>NZ_FXWM01000001.1:505000-6491000 GCF_900177675.1 Bacillus sp. OV166
TAACTAAAAATACACAGATGAATCGTGATCAAATAGAAATGATAGCTTTAGAACAAGTTGTACCCGCGAACCACTTGGTTCGTAAGATAGAAGCTGCTATTGATTTTTCATTTATCTATTCACTTGTTCAAGATATGTACTCATCTGAACGGGGACGTCCGAGTATTGACCCTGTGGTATTGATAAAGATGGCTTTCATTCAATATACCTTCGGTATTCGCTCTATGCGTCAAACCATTGCAGAAATCGAAACGAATATGGCATATCGTTGGTTTCTCGGCTTTGGTTTTTATGATAAGGTACCTCACTTTTCAACGTTTGGTAAAAACTACGAGCGACGCTTTAAGGATACTGATTTATTTGAACAGATATTCTATCGTATTTTAAAGGAAGCCTCAGAAAAGAAATTGATTAGTAGCGAGCACGTATTTATTGATTCTACACATGTTAAAGCTAGTGCAAATAAGCGTAAATTTGAAAAGAAAGTAGTTCGAAAGGAATCGAAGGTTTATGAAACACGTCTACAAGAAGAGATTAATAAAGACCGGGATGATCACGGAAAAAAGCCATTTCCTCCAGATAAATTTGAAAAAGAAGAATTAAAGGAAATTAAAGAAAGTACCACTGACCCAGAAAGTGGTTATTACGTAAAGGATGAGCGAACGAAACAGTTCGCATATTCATTTCATGCGGCTTCGGATCGAAATGGTTTTGTTTTGGGTGCAATTGTAACCCCGGGGAATATCCATGATAGCGTCATTTTCGAGCCACTACTTGAGAAGGTCATTGAAAAACACGGGAAACCTGAAGCTGTTGCTGCTGATGCTGGATACAAAACACCTGCTATTGCTCAATTCGTAATTGAAAATGATATGACTCCTGCATTACCATATACACGACCTCGTACGAAGGACGGTTATATGAAAAAACATGAGTATATTTATGATGAATACTACGATTGTTATATCTGTCCGCAAGGACAAATACTGAAATATGCAACGACGACGAAGAATGGAAAGCGTCAATACTTCTCTAATCCGTTTGAGTGCCAAAATTGTCCTTTACTTTCAGAATGCACGCAGAGTAAAGAACATAAAAAATTGATTGAGCGACATGTTTGGGAACATTACATAGAAGAAGCCGATCATCTTCGTCACACACAAGAAAATAAAAGCATTTACGCAAGACGTAAAGAAACGATTGAACGGGTCTTTGCGGATGCTAAGGAAAAGCATGGTATGCGTTGGACAACCTTAAGAGGCTTAAAAAAAATTGTCCATGCAAGCGATGCTTACTTTTGCTGCCATGAACTTGAAAAAGATGGCCAGCTGGACGTGGAAAGGTCCAGAATTGGCGTAATAATAGTCAAAGGTAGGTCTAAATTTTGCTCTTATGAGCAAAAATCCAATAAAAAGGCATCCGAATGGGCTCATTCGAATGCCTTTTGTCTACAATCTGAGACAACCAGTAATGGTTGTCTTTTTGTTATGTGGAGAAAATAATTTGTTTTTAGGTGATTAGGAATTTATGGTGCTGTAAACCAGGTAGTAAGTGATAAGTGTCCGATCTTAAGGCTCACAGTGCCGGTGCACGAGGAAAAAAGGGGCGAACGGTCACTCTGAGGAGTTCACAGTGCCTGGACACGAAGAAAAAAGGGGCGAACGGTCACTCTGAGGAGCTCACAGTGCCCGTGCACAAAGAAAAAAGGACCGAACGGTCACTCTGAGGGTTTCGAAGGACAAAATCTCACAAGTGAGCAGGAAAAAAGTCTATCGTAAAAATATTTTTTCCATCAATTGTTTGTATCATCAAACATTGCAAACACTAAGTATGATTGGAAGACAAGTGGGTGATATGATGGATTGGATGGAATTGCTGCATCACTATAAACTGATAAGTATTCTAATAGCTGCTGTTATTGCAAGGGTCATTGTTTTTATCATAAATAAAACGGTTCATAATTTCTTTCTAAAAACCCATTTCATTGAGGAAAGAAAAGAGCAAACGATTGAAAGCATGATCCGCTCTTTAACAAAATACACAGTTACGATTAGTTTCATTTTTTTTGCGATATCCCAATATGTAAGTAATTTTGGAAGAATTCTTGCTGGGGCAGGGGTTGTCGGGGTAATCGTTGGGTTTGGGGCGCAGAGCTTAATCAAAGATATTCTCTCAGGTATTTTCTTAATTTATGAAAAGCAGCTGCATAAAGGCGATTTTATCACAATAAATAATACCTTTAATGGAACGGTTGTGGATATAGGATTAAGGTTCTTAAAGATTAGGGAATGGAGTGGAAAGGTTTTAACGATAAGCAATGGAGAAGTAAAACAGATTCACAACTTTAATATCGATCAAATGAGGGTGATTGAAAGAGTAGTGGTAAGCTATCGAGAAAATCCTGAAAGGGTATTTGAAATTCTTGAGATTGCCTGTGAAAAAATGAATGAAGTACACAAACCATGTTTAAAGTTAGACCACTCCAATTGTGCGATAGAGCCGTTCAAAGTATATGGGATGACTACAATCAATTCGGGTTATCGAGGGATAGAATACACGGTAACGGGTCTTGTGGATGATGTCTATTACTGGGATGCGGCAAAAGGAGCAAGAAGGATTATTGCTCAAACCCTGTTTGATTACGAAATAAAATTGGCAGAAGATACTATGTTATTAAGAGAGGTAGAAAATGCCTTACTTAGAGAGAGACATTAAAGGTGGAAAGAGAGGTAATTAGTGTCAATGGGTAAAAAGAAAATGCAATTTGAGGTACAGGAAAATGAAAGTATTGAGGACTGCTTGAATAGAATGAAAAAGTTGGGATATACGCCCGTACGCCGAACGGAGAAGCCAATTTTTCAAGAAATCAAAAAAGGCAGCGAAACTATTTATGAACCTGTAGCACGCCAAATCATCTTTGAAGGCATATTAACAGAGTAAAACACGAACATTATAGTTCGATTTCAAAATAACGTTCGATTTATTTGTTGACACCTTCCTGAGTTGATTGTAATATATAGGAGTGAATTAAACAATTTATCTTTACCCTCGTATATCCATGGGGATATGGCCCATAAGTTTCTACCCAATAACCGTAAATTATTGGACTATGAGGGAAAGTCAATATGTTCGGTAGATTAAGGGCTGGCCCCTTTCTATTGTTATGCCCGAACAAATGGCTTTCTCTTTAATGAGAAGCTATTTGTTCGGGCTTTTTATTTAGGTAAAAAAGGAGGATTAGCGATGTCCATTCTTGTTGGAGTTATCATGGGGAGTAAATCGGATTGGGAATCAATGAAATATACTTGTGAGGTTCTCGACCAGTTAGAAATTGCTTATGAAAAAAAAGTGGTATCAGCCCATCGGACACCTGATTTGATGTTTACATATGCAAAGGAAGCCAGAGATAGAGGTTTAAAGGTGATTATTGCCGGAGCCGGCGGTGCGGCCCACCTTCCCGGAATGGTAGCTTCACAAACCATCTTGCCGGTCATCGGTGTTCCCGTACAAACACAGGCATTAAAGGGATTGGATTCTTTGTTGTCTATCGTCCAAATGCCGGGTGGTGTACCTGTAGCAACAGTCGCGATTGGCAAAGCGGGTGCAGTGAATGCAGGTTTACTAGCTGCACAAATTTTAGCAACGGGAGACGCTGAATTAGCTGGAAAATTAGAAGCAAGAAGAGAAGCAACTAAACAAGAGGTACTGGAAAGTAGTGATCAACTTGTCTAACAAAACGATTTTACCAGGAGCAACGATAGGAATTATCGGCGGCGGCCAACTTGGTCGTATGATGGCGCTAGCGGCAAAGGCTCAAGGCTTTCGAATTGCGGTATTAGAACCGACGGAAGATTCTCCGTGCGGACAAGTCGCAGATATTGAAGTCATTGGGGCTTATGATGATCGCAAAGCCATCGGTAAATTAGCAGAAGTTAGTGATGTCATCACATATGAATTTGAAAACATTGATGCGGATACATTAGACTGGTTATGTGATCAAGCTTATGTGCCGCAAGGGCCGCGGCTGTTAACGGTCACGCAGGACAGGATTAAGGAGAAAGCAGCCATCCAACAAGCTGGGGTAGATGTTGCACCATATGAAGTAGTTAACAGCATGGAGGATTTATTTTTAAAAATTAACACCATCGGTTACCCGGCTGTCCTGAAAACGGCAAGAGGCGGTTATGACGGAAAAGGCCAGCTGGTGATTAGGGAACCTCAGGATTTATCGAAGGGGGACCCCCTTCTAAAACATGGTGCCTGTGTAGTTGAAAAATGGATTCCCTTCGAAAAAGAGATATCGGTGATTGTGACACGAAAGCTTGATGGTGAAACGACATTTTTTCCAGTCGCTGAAAACATTCATGAAGAAAATATTTTAGATACGACGATTGTTCCTGCACGAATTTCACAAGTTTTACAAAGAGAAGCTATTCAACTGGCAAAGAAGCTGGCCGATTCGTTACAATTAGTCGGGACGCTTGCTGTCGAAATGTTTTTGACTAGTGATGGAACCATTTATATAAATGAACTGGCGCCACGGCCGCATAATTCTGGCCATTTCACAATTGAAGCTTGTGAAACGTCACAGTTCGAGCAGCATATCCGTGCAATCTGTAATTGGCCGCTAGGAAATACGGGGCTATTAAAACCGGCAGTTATGGTCAACCTATTAGGAGAGCATCTTGAAAACCTTTATGAGGAAATTCCGACTGTGAATGACTGGAAGATTCATTTATATGGAAAAAAGGAAGCAAAAATCAAACGGAAAATGGGCCATGTGACGATTTTGCGAGAGAGTGTCGAAGCGGCTCTTGCGGAAATTAATGAAAGCAGCATCTGGAAAAAAACAAAAGAAAAGATCGGGGGATAAAACATGATTGATCGTTATACTAGACCGGAAATGGGAGCTATTTGGACGGAGGAAAACCGCTTTAATGCTTGGCTTGAGGTAGAAATACTTGCTTGTGAGGCATGGGCGGAACTTGGGGATATTCCAAAGGAAGATGTTAAGAAACTTCGTGAAAATGCCTCTTTTAATATTGACCGCATTAAAGAGATTGAAGAGGAAACACGGCACGACGTGGTTGCATTCACCCGCGCTGTTTCCGAAACATTAGGGGAAGAGCGGAAATGGGTCCATTACGGCCTAACGTCAACAGATGTGGTTGATACGGCCCTTTCTTATTTATTAAAGCAGGCCAATGCGATTTTACAAAAAGACTTAGAAAACTTTGTTGAGATACTAAAAAATAAAGCCAAGGAACATAAATTAACGGTAATGATGGGACGGACGCACGGAGTTCATGCGGAGCCGACCACATTTGGTTTAAAGCTTGCACTCTGGTATGAAGAAATGAAACGGAACCTGGAGCGCTTTAGACAAGCGGCAGAGGGTATCGAGTTCGGAAAGATTTCAGGTGCGGTGGGGACATACGCGAATATTAATCCGTTTGTAGAACAGTATGTTTGTGAAAAATTAGGGTTGCAACGGGCGCCGATTTCGACGCAAACCTTGCAGCGCGACCGCCATGCCCACTACATGTCGACGCTTGCTTTGATTGCAACTTCTATTGAGAAATTCGCTGTTGAGGTTCGCGGGCTGCAAAAGAGTGAAACTCGTGAAGTGGAAGAGTTTTTTGCAAAGGGACAAAAGGGATCTTCGGCAATGCCTCATAAACGAAATCCAATTGGTTCAGAAAATATGACTGGTTTGGCCCGCGTGATTCGCGGCTATATGATGACGGCTTACGAAAATGTACCGCTTTGGCATGAACGTGATATCTCCCATTCATCTGCGGAACGGATCATTTTGCCGGATGCCACGATTGCTTTGAATTATATGTTGAACCGCTTTGGTAACATTGTGAAGAACCTAACCGTTTATCCGGAGAATATGAAGCGCAACATGGATCGTACCCTAGGGTTGATTTATTCCCAACGTGTACTGCTTGCACTGATTGATAAGGGGCTATCACGCGAAGAAGCTTATGACACAGTACAGCCAAAGGCGATGGAAGCCTGGGAGAAACAAGTTCCTTTCCGCAGCTTAATTGAAGCAGAGGATAAAATTACTTCGCTGCTATCCAGTGCTGAAATTGCCG
Organism: Bacillus sp. OV166; assembly: GCF_900177675.1. Lineage (GTDB taxonomy): Bacteria > Bacillota > Bacilli > Bacillales > Cytobacillaceae > Neobacillus. The sequence goes on from NZ_FXWM01000001.1 coordinate 511,105, forward strand.
ATTGTTTTGATTATAGCTATCATCTGCAACATGTAGATACAATTTTTGACCGCTTAGGGTTGAATGAGTAAAGGGACATGTGACTAAAACATAAAAAAGGCGAGAACTGGGGCACTCATGCCCCTCGCCTAGTAAGAAGATTCCCAATATTGCAAAACAGGAGGCGTTTCTACAATGAAAAAACCTTTATACGAAGGAAAAGCGAAACGAATTTATGCAACTGACGACGAACAGATTGTTTTGGTTGAGTATAAGGATTCAGCAACTGCCTATAACGGACAAAAGAAGGCTGACATCACAGGAAAAGGCCGTTTAAATAACGAGATTACTAGTTTATTATTTTTAAAACTTAAAGAACAGGGAATTGAATCCCACTTTATCGAGCGTATATCTGAAATAGAACAATTGGTGAAAAAAGTAACCATTATTCCGCTTGAAGTAGTTGTTCGAAATATTGCGGCAGGAAGCCTTGCAAATAGATTGGGAATCGAAGAGGGCCGCGAGTTATCAACGCCGATTGTTGAGTTTTACCTGAAAAACGATGAACTTGGAGATCCGCTTGTAACATTAGATCACATCCTTGAACTGCAAGTTGCAACTGAAGAGGATGCAGCAATTTTACGAGAAAAAGCACTTCAAATTAATACAGTTTTATCAAGCTTCTTCAATGATCTTGGCATACGTCTCATCGATTTTAAACTAGAGTTTGGAAAAGACAAGGACGGTCAAATATTGCTTGCCGATGAAATTTCGCCCGACACCTGCAGGCTATGGGATAAAGAAACCAATGAAAAGCTCGATAAGGATGTATTCCGCCGTGATTTAGGAAGTTTAACAGATGCTTACGAAAATATTTTAGCGAGATTGGGAGGACGTCAGCATGTATAAAGTAAAGGTATTTGTCACGTTAAGAGAAAGTGTATTAGACCCACAGGGGAAAGCAGTTACCAACTCTTTACATTCTCTAAACTATAAGGAAGTAGCCGATGTCCGAATCGGTAAATATATGGAGTTAACGATTGAAAAATCAGAGCGGAATATTAATGAAGTGATCAATGAAATCTGTACTAACCTTTTAGCAAATCCGGTCATTGAAGATTACCGATACGAAGTAGAGGAGTGTGTTACTCTGTGAAATTTGCGGTGATTGTCTTCCCGGGATCAAATTGTGACGTTGATATGTTCCATGCCATTCAAGATGAACTTGGAGAGCAAGTGGAATATGTTTGGCATGATTCTGAAAGCTTAGAAGAATTTGATGGAATTCTGCTTCCAGGCGGCTTTTCATATGGGGACTATTTGCGCACTGGAGCTATCGCTAGGTTCAGTAATGTCATGAAGGAAGTTATCAAAGCGGCAGAAGCAGGAAAGCCGGTTCTTGGAGTATGTAACGGATTTCAAATTCTGCTCGAAGCAGGGTTACTTCCAGGCGCTATGAGACGAAACGAAAGCCTCTCATTTATTTGTAAGCCTGTTGAGTTAAAAGTCGAAAACAATCAGACAATGTTTACCTCTGAATACAGCAAAGGGGAATCAATCGTTGTCCCTGTTGCGCACGGTGAAGGAAATTACTATTGTGACGAGGAAACACTTGCGAAGCTGAAAGAAAATAATCAAATTGTTTTTACCTATAATCAAAATCCGAACGGTAGTCTTGCTGATATCGCTGGAATTACCAATGAAAAAGGAAACGTTCTTGGGATGATGCCTCACCCGGAAAGAGCAGTAGATGAACTATTAGGCGGCGCCGATGGACTGAAAATGTTCCAATCGATTGTGAAAACTTGGAGGGAAGCATATGTTGTCAACGCTTGAACCAAATCCTAACCAGATCAAAGCAGAAAAAATATATCAGCAAATGGGTTTGTCCGACGAAGAATTTGCAATGGTTGAAAACATTCTTGGACGTACACCGAATTATACCGAAACTGGCCTTTTTTCCGTCATGTGGTCGGAACATTGCAGCTACAAAAATTCAAAGCCGATTCTAAGAAAGTTCCCGATTACAGGGGAACGAGTTTTACAAGGACCTGGTGAAGGTGCGGGTATTGTCGATATCGGCGATGAACAGGCTGTTGTTTTTAAAATAGAAAGTCATAATCACCCATCAGCTATTGAACCATATCAAGGAGCGGCAACCGGCGTAGGCGGTATTATCCGCGATGTGTTCTCGATGGGAGCAAGACCAATCGCCATGTTAAACTCACTTCGCTTTGGTGAACTTGATTCCGCCCGGGTACGTTATTTATTTAAAGAGGTCGTCGCAGGGATTGCCGGCTATGGCAACTGTATTGGAATTCCAACAGTTGGCGGCGAAATCCAATTCGACCCTTGCTATGAAGGAAATCCGTTAGTCAATGCCATGTGTGTTGGACTAATTGACCATAAGGACATCAAAAAAGGGCAAGCGCATGGTGAAGGCAATACTGTCATGTATGTTGGGGCTAAAACTGGCCGAGACGGAATTCATGGTGCAACCTTTGCTTCCGAGGAATTAACGGAACAATCCAATGAGGATCGTCCTGCAGTTCAAGTAGGCGACCCATTTATGGAAAAATTACTGCTTGAAGCCTGCTTAGAATTAATTCATTTTGATGCACTTGTTGGCATTCAGGACATGGGTGCAGCGGGACTTGTCAGCTCATCTGCGGAAATGGCCAGTAAAGCAGGAATGGGAATTGAAATGAATTTAGACTTAGTTCCACAGCGGGAAACAGGGATGTCTGCTTACGAAATGATGCTGTCTGAATCACAAGAACGGATGCTCATCGTCGTGAAAAAAGGTAGAGAACAAGAAATCGTCGAGCTTTTTGAAAAATACGGACTTGAAGCAGTTGGTATCGGGACAGTCACAAGCGATAAACAGCTTCGTCTCATTCATAACGGGGAAATCGTTGCGGACGTTCCGGCTGATGCGTTAGCGGAAGATGCACCGGTTTACCAAAAACCGTCAAAAGAACCAAGCTATTTTAAGGAATTCCAAGCGATGGAGAACGAAATTCCACAGGTTGATGATGTGAAAGAAACGCTTTTACAAATTTTACGTCAGCCAACTGTTGCAAGTAAGGAATGGGTGTATGAGCAGTACGATTACATGGTGCGTACCAATACAGTCGTTTCCCCAGGATCAGATGCTGCCGTTGTTAGAATTCGCGGAACAAGGAAAGCATTAGCGATGACAACGGATTGTAATTCCCGCTATGTCTATTTAGATCCAGAAATGGGTGGGAAGATCGCCGTGGCTGAAGCAGCCCGCAATATTGTTTGTTCTGGTGCGGAACCATTAGCGATTACTGACAACCTAAATTTCGGAAACCCGGAAAAACCAGAAGTGTTCTGGCAGATTGAAAAAGCTGCGGATGGCATGAGCGAAGCCTGCCGTGTTCTTGAGACACCGGTAATTGGTGGAAACGTCTCTTTATATAACGAAACAAGTGGAACAGCGATCTATCCAACACCAGTCGTCGGGATGGTTGGTTTAGTAACCGATATTGATCATATTACGACACAGCACTTTAAAAATAGCGGCAACCTTATTTATTTAGTCGGGGAGACAAAGGATGAATTCGGCGGCAGTGAACTGCAAAAGCTTCTGAACGGAAAGGTGTTCGGTAAAGCCCCTGAATTAAATATAACGATTGAAAAAGAAAGACAGAATCAGGTTCTAGCTGCGATTCGTGCAGGATTGGTTCAATCAGCTCATGACCTATCAGAAGGCGGTTTAGCCGTTGGGTTAGCTGAATGTCTTTTTGCGAATGAAAAGCTTGGAGCGGAAGTAGAAATAGCGGGGAACCTAGTTTCTGCCTTATTCAGTGAAACACAATCTCGTTTCCTTTTGTCAGTAAAAGAAGAAGATAAGCTTGAGTTTGAAAGTTTAGTAGACGCAGTACAAATCGGTTTAGTGAATGATACAGCTAAATTGCAAATCTCAATGGGTGAGTCAACCGTACTTGAAGCTTCAATTGAAGAATTAAAAGATGCCTGGAAAGGGGCGATCCCATGTTACCTGAAATCAAGGGATTAAATGAAGAGTGTGGAATTTTTGGAGTTTGGGGACATGTTGACGCAGCACAGCTTACTTATTACGGACTTCACAGCCTGCAGCATCGCGGCCAGGAAGGAACAGGCATTGTTGTATCTGATGGAAGTAAGTTAAAAGGCGTAAAGGGTGAAGGGCTCGTGTCCGAAATCTTTACGGCCAGTGCCATGAAGGAATTGACAGGTACTGCAGCGATTGGACACGTCCGGTATGCAACAGCAGGCGGCGGCGGGTACGAAAATGTTCAGCCACTCTTGTTTCATTCACAAACAGGAAGTCTTGCGCTTGCACATAATGGAAACCTAGTTAATGTGAACTCATTAAAACATCAGCTTGAGGCTCAAGGGAGTATTTTTCAAACCAGCTCTGATACCGAGGTATTAGCTCACCTTATGAAAAGAAGCGGTTATTCTGATTCAAGGGACCGTGCCAAAAACGCGCTCTCGATGTTAAAAGGGGCGTATGCCTACCTTATCATGACAGAAAACGAATTAATGGTGGCTCTTGATCCACACGGCTTAAGACCTCTTTCGCTTGGATGCCTTGGTGATGCCTATGTTGTTGCATCAGAAACCTGTGCTTTTGATGTGGTGGGTGCGGAATATATTCGCGATATTCGCCCGGGGGAACTATTAATTATCAATGATAACGGGATAACTTCTGAACAATTCGCTGTAAGTACAACAAAAGCTATTTGTACGATGGAATATATTTATTTTTCAAGACCGGACAGTAACATTCAAGGAATCAACGTCCATACCGCCCGTAAAAACCTCGGGAAAAGAATGGCAGTAGAAGCCCCGTTTGAGGCGGATGTCGTCACAGGTGTACCGGATTCTAGTATTTCAGCTGCGATTGGTTATGCGGAAGCAACGGGAATTCCCTATGAAATGGGATTAGTCAAAAACCGCTATGTCGGAAGGACGTTCATCCAGCCTTCTCAATCGTTACGAGAGCAGGGGGTAAAAATGAAGCTTTCCCCTGTACGTGGCGTAGTAGAAGGAAAGAGAGTCGTGATGGTGGACGATTCGATTGTTCGAGGAACAACAAGCAGGCGGATTGTCACGATGCTAAAAGAGGCAGGTGCAACAGAGGTTCACGTGGTGATTACATCTCCTCCGATTAAAAATCCGTGCTTCTATGGTATTGATACGTCTACGAAGGAAGAATTGATTGCCTCTGATAAATCGATCGAAGAAATGAGAGAACTGATTGGTGCGGACACGCTAACGTTTATTAGCGTGGAGGGAATGATCGAAGCGATTGGTAGAAAAGATGGGGACGGCACAAGCGGTTATTGCCTTGGCTGTTTTAACGGAAATTACCCAACCGAAATTTACCCTGACACACTCCAATATTATTACCAAAAGTAGAAAGGGGCGAGCAGCGTGGCAAATGCGTATAAGCAAGCAGGAGTTAATATTGAAGCAGGCTATGAAGCAGTAGAGAGAATGAAAAAGCATGTTCAAAAAACATCCCGGGCTGGCGTCCTTGGCGGTTTGGGTGGATTTGGCGGCATGTTTGATTTATCAGCACTACAATTAAAAGAACCAGTTTTGGTGTCAGGCACCGATGGGGTGGGCACGAAACTGATGATTGCCTTTTGGATGGATAAGCATGATACGATTGGAATCGATGCAGTCGCGATGTGTGTTAATGATATTGTTGTACAGGGTGCAGAGCCCTTGTTCTTTTTAGATTACATTGCGTGTGGAAAAGCGGAGCCTGAAAAAATAGAGGCAATTGTCAAAGGAATTGCCAACGGTTGTGAGCAGGCTGGCTGTGCGCTAGTTGGCGGAGAAACAGCTGAAATGCCTGGATTGTATAGTGAAACGGAGTATGATTTAGCCGGATTTACGGTTGGTGCCTGTGAAAAATCGCAGCTCATCACGGGCGAAACGATTCAAGCGGGTGATGTGCTGATTGGCTTAGCATCGAGCGGGATTCACAGCAATGGTTATTCACTTGTAAGAAAAGTATTTAATGACTGGTCGTTACTTGATTTTGTTGATGAACTCGGGTGTACATTAGGAGAAGAGTTGCTCAAGCCTACAAAAATTTATGTGAAACCGATTTTGTCCGCGTTGAAAAAGTTCCAATTAAAAGGGATGGCTCATATAACAGGCGGCGGATTTATTGAAAATATTCCGCGCATGCTGCCAGCGGGTCTAGGTGCAGAGTTGTATGAAAAAAGCTGGGATATCCCACCTGTTTTTAAACTACTATCTTCTCATGGACAAATTGATTACCAAGAGATGTATAATATTTTTAACATGGGGATCGGCATGGTGATCGCTGTGGATCCGGAAAATGCAGCTGACCTGTTAGAACATTTTAACCAATCTGGAGAAACTGCGTATGAAATTGGTGTGGTAACTGGGAATGAAGGAATTAATATCAAGGCTCAAGGTGGACGCCTATGAAAAAGATAGCTGTGTTTGCATCAGGGAGCGGAAGCAATTTCCAGGCCATTATTGATGTAGTTCAAGCAGGCCATCTTGATGCAAATATTTCTCTTTTAGTTTGCGACAAACCGGGTGCTTTTGCGATTGAAAGAGCAAGAGCAGCAAAGATCCCGAGTTTTGTTTTTACCGCAAAGGACTATACTAGTAAGGAACATTATGAGGAAGAAATTTTAGCTCAATTAAAGACCTCGGGTGTAGAATTCATTGTCCTTGCCGGGTACATGCGCTTGATTGGTTCGAAATTGTTAGCTGAGTATAAAGGAAGAATCGTCAATATCCACCCGTCACTGCTTCCAGCTTTTCCTGGCAAAGATGCGATTGGGCAGGCGTTGGCTGCTCAAGCGAAGTGGAGCGGTGTCACCATCCATTTTGTTGATGAGGGAATGGATACGGGCCCAATCATTATTCAGGAGCGGGTTCGACTCGACGAAAATGAGACAAGAGAAAGCCTACAGCAGAAAATCCAGAAAAGCGAACATAAACTTTATCCATCCGTACTGCAAATGCTATTGACACAAGGAGATGTAATCAATGACACAAAAGCGCGCGCTAATTAGTGTTTCTGACAAAAATGGAATAACTGAATTTGCAAGGGAATTAGTCAGCCTAGGATATGAACTTATTTCCACAGGAGGCACGAAAAAGGCTCTTCAAGAGCAGGGTATACCTGTTCTTAGCGTTAGTGATGTAACTAATTTTCCGGAAATTTTAGAAGGTCGTGTGAAAACATTAAATCCATTGATCCATGGCGGCTTGCTTGCAAAACAGGATGATGTAAAGCATCAACAACAGCTAGACGAGCATGGAATACAAGCAATTCAACTGGTTTGCGTCAATCTTTATCCTTTCCAGCAAACAATCGAAAAACCAGATGTTACAGTTGCCGATGCGATTGAAAATATTGATATTGGCGGTCCAACGATGCTTCGTGCTTCTGCTAAAAACCATCAATATGTCACTGTTGTGGTTGATCCAACTGACTATGAGACCGTAATTGCTGAATTAAAAGCAGATGGTGAAACGAAGTTTGAAACAAGAAGAAAGCTTGCAGCAAAGGTGTTCCGCCACACGGCAGCCTATGATGCCTTAATTGCGGAGTATATGACCCATTTGGCTGAAGAAAAAAACCCAGAGACATTAACAGTAACATATGAATTAAAGCAGTCTCTTCGTTATGGGGAAAATCCACATCAACAAGCAGCTTTTTATAAAAAGCCACTTGGTTCGACATTCTCGATTGCTAATGCCGTCCAGCTTCATGGAAAAGAGCTATCTTATAACAATATCAACGATGCGGATGCAGCCCTGCAGATTGTTAAAGAGTTTGCAGGACCAGCGGCTGTAGCCGTAAAGCATATGAATCCATGCGGTGTTGGAACAGGTGAAACAGGGTATGATGCGTTTACAAAAGCATTTGCGGCGGATCCTGTGTCCATTTTTGGCGGAATCATTGCTTTTAACCGTGAAGTAGATGCCCAAACAGCAAGCAAACTTCATGAAATTTTCTTAGAGATTATCATTGCACCTTCCTACTCAGAGGAAGCATTAGCAATTTTAACTGGGAAAAAGAATCTTCGCCTGCTAACCATTCCATTTAATGATGTTAAAAAACCAGAGTTAAAAATGACAACGATTGAAGGCGGATTGTTAGTTCAGGAGCAAGACCGTTATACATTAGAAGATGCGAACGTCACGGTTGCCACGAAAAGACAACCGACAGATGCAGAATGGGAAGCATTAAAGCTTGGCTGGAAAGTTGTCAAGCATGTGAAATCAAATGCGATTGTGGTTACTAATGAGGATATGACAATTGGTATTGGTGCTGGACAGATGAACCGAGTAGGTGCAGCTGAAATTGCGCTGAAGCAAGCTGGTACAAAGGCTGAGGGAGCGGCTCTTGCATCAGACGCCTTTTTCCCAATGGACGATACCGTTGAAGCAGCGGCGAAAGCCGGAATTACCGCAATTATTCAGCCGGGCGGATCCATCCGTGATGAGGATTCTATTAAAAAGGCTGATGAATATGGAATTGCAATGGTGTTTACAGGAGTTAGACATTTCAAACATTAAACCGATGGAGGGCATTCGATGAACGTACTGATTATCGGCCGTGGTGGTAGAGAACATGCAATTTGCCGAAAAGTAAGTGAAAGCGCAGGATTAGAAAAAGTATTTGTTGCTCCTGGTAATCCCGGAATGGCAGATGTAGCGGAACTTGTCTCGATTGCAGAGTCCGAGCATGAACAGCTCCTTCAGTTCGCTAAGGCCAATGGAGTGGGCTTAACAATTATTGGTCCAGAGGTACCCTTGCTAGAGGGACTTGCTGACAAATTTGAAGCTGCTGGTTTGGCGGTATTCGGTCCCCGCCAAGCGGCAGCCGAGATCGAAGGAAGCAAGTCATTCGCAAAGGAATTAATGAAGAAATATCAAATTCCTACGGCTGATTATGCTGTTTTCACTAAATATGAGGATGCCCGTAACTATATTGAGGAAAAAGGTGCGCCGATTGTCATTAAAGCGGACGGATTAGCAGCAGGAAAAGGTGTCACCGTAGCGCTCACGAAAGAAGAGGCCCTCGCTAGCGTGGAAGAAATGCTTATTGATGCAAAATTCGGTGCAGCGTCATCTCGTGTAGTCATTGAAGAGTTTTTAGCGGGTGAGGAATTTTCGTTAATGGCATTGGTGAATGGTGAGGTCGTCGTACCATTAGAAATCGCTCAAGATCATAAACGCGCCTATGATGGTGACCTTGGTCCAAATACAGGCGGAATGGGTGCTTACTCACCTGTTCCTCAGATCGGTGCGGAGACCGTTCAAACGGCTGTTGATACTGTCCTTATTCCGGCGGCAAAAGCAATGGTACAAGAAGGCAGAAGTTTTTGCGGCGTGTTATATGCGGGTTTGATAAAAACACCTGATGGTCCAAAGGTGATTGAATTTAATGCCCGTTTTGGTGATCCAGAGACACAAGTAGTGCTGCCTAGATTGAAATCGGATTTAGTTCAAGTCTTGTTGGAGCTCTTAAATGGAGGATGTCCCACTCTTGAATGGGATGAACAGGCTATGATCGGTGCTGTAGTGGCTGCGAAAGGGTACCCTGAGGCATATGAAAAGGGTGCAGTGTTAACAGGGTTAGCAGACTTAAATGATCAAGAGGTTTTCACTTTTCATGCAGGAACAGTGAAAAATGATGCAGGTGAGTTTGTTACTGCTGGAGGCAGGGTCCTTCTTGTAGGAGCCAAAGCCGAAAGTATAGTAGAAGCGCAAGAAAAAGTGTATCGTGAACTGGAAAAGTTAACATGTGATGGTGTGTTTTATCGAAAAGATATCGGTGCAAAAGCGATCCAACCTGCTACGCGCTAACGGGCTCGCCTCTTTCCAGTTCGACGAATAAACACATAAAGAAGTGCGACAATGCTGCCGATAATGGCAGTTAGAACAAACGACATATCCGTTAGATACTCCCAAAACATAAACAATCAACTCCAATCAAGGGCTGACCGCTTTAGGGTCAGCTCTTTTTTAGCTTAAAAAAATGAGATTCGATTGATTCTACAATTCCCCGATTTAAGTTGGATTATAGGGTACCAATTGATCCCCATCCCCATTAATTCCTTCCATTCTATCCATTGAATCCATCGCCCGATCGTGATCCTCGATCATGCACTGACATTTTTCAAATAAAGCAGTAAGCGGACAATAGCGGACAATTCCCTCTGCTACCTTCATTGCCCCACACAAGGCAACAAACAAATAAGAATCTCTCCAAGGGTGTTTGACCAGTTTAGAGGTAGCCCAGGAAAGAATCGTTAAGCCAATCGTAATCCGAATTAATGCATTTAAGATACTAATATTTGGTTTAACATTCATTTTGTTCACTCCTTCACAAATTGTTTACAAATATTATCAATTCTTTAATGCGTTAAACAGTAAAATATGATAATATTGTATCTAAAGAATTTTTTGTAAGGGCTTTCTTTACTGTTAAATCAACTTATTATTGTATAGATAGTTTTTTTAAAAAGGGGAGGGAAGACGTATGCTAGAGCAACGCTACCGCTGGAAAAATAAACACTTACGCATGCATGTATCCGTTTTGGATGGAAAAACGTCTCCAACCATTTTATTGAAAAACGCCTTGTATTTAAATCAGACGTTTCAAAAGTGGTTAAGAGCAAATATTTGGATTTGTGAAGATCGGATTGTTTATGTGGGTGAGAACTTGCCAACACATCTTGATAACTGTGAAATCATTGATTGCACCAATGAGATTCTTGTTCCGGGATACATTGAACCACATGCCCATCCGTTTCAATTATATAATCCCCAAACACTGGCTGCGTATGCATCCCAGTTCGGGACAACGACATTAATAAATGACAATATGGCCCTTGTTTTACATTTGGAAAAAAGGGAAGCGTTTACATTATTAAAGGATCTTCGCTCGATTCCGACAACAATGTTTTGGTGGAGCCGTTTTGATTCACAAACAGAAATTCTGCATGAAGAAGAAATTTTTTCACATAGTAATGTTAAATCATGGCTTGAGCACGATGCGGTTCTTCAGGGCGGGGAATTGACAGGATGGCCCAAACTGCTTGATGGCGATGATATGATGCTCCATTGGATTCAAGAAGCAAAACGGATGCGCAAGCAAATTGAAGGCCACTTCCCAGGAGCTTCAGAAAAAACATTGGCAAAAATGATGCTGCTTGGTGCGGACTCTGACCATGAAGCGATGACAGGTGAAGAAGTATATAACCGATTAATGCAAGGGTATATGGTGTCTTTAAGGTATTCATCAATTCGACCTGATTTGCCAAACATATTGGATGATATGAAGCGACTAGGCATAGAGGCATATGATAGATTAATATTTAATACTGATGGCTCATCCTCAACCTTTTACGAGCAAGGAGTCACTGATGCGATGATTCGCATTGCCATTGAAAAAGGTGTTCCGACTATTGATGCTTATAATATGGCAACAGTAAACATTGCCCGCTATTACAATATTGATCATCTCCATGGTAATATTGCAACTGGCCGGGTAGCCAATATAAACTTCTTATCCAGTATTGAAAATCCAACACCTGTTTCCGTTTTAGCGAAAGGAAAATGGGTCAAACGGGATGGACAACAAGTGGCCGATGCCTACCCTCCAATTACTTGGGACGAATATGGACTAAAGCCGATGGAGTTGGATTGGGATTTGTCAGTAGATGATATGCAGTTTTCCATGCCGTTTGGAATCAAGATGGAAAATGCCGTCATCACCAAGCCATATTCCATTTCTATTGATGCTTCAGGAGATGAACTGCCATCACATCATGATGAATGCTTTTTTACATTGATTGACCGCAATGGGAAATGGAGAATTAATACGTTATTAAAGGGATTTGCGACTACATTATCAGCATTGGCCAGTTCGTATTCAAGTACCGGAGATATTATTTTAATAGGAAAAAATAAACAAGATATGCTCCAGGCTTTTAATAGAATGAAAGAATTAGGCGGCGGCATTGTGATGGTTGAGGACAATCAGGTCGTGTGCGAGATGCCATTAACTTTAGGTGGAATCATGTCAAACCTTCCAATCGAAGAATTAATCAGTCAAGAAAAAAAGCTGCTTACCGAGTTAAGAGAACGAGGATATTCATTTTCAGATCCTATATACAGTCTTGCCTTCTTTTCTGCAACACATTTGCCTTACATTCGGATTACTCCACAGGGAATGTACGATGTAATGAATAAAACAGTACTCTTTCCGTCAATAATGCGTTAAACTGTAAGTGAGTAAAGTTTTAAAGCGTGAAAGTGTTTTTCTTTATTGAAAGTAAATAGGGGTGTGTTCATGAAGGGGTGTGTTCATGAAGATGAAAAAATGGGTTGTTTTCGTGATAGCTTTCCTGTTACTACTTTCTGGGTGTAGTGATAAGGAAAAGGTTAAGGAAACAGTAAAGAAGGAAAAACCTGTAACTCAAACAGAGAATAAACCAGAAGAGAAACAAGTTGACCCGTATTCTTATCCATTAACAGGGATTGGCTCTGAAATCAGCACAGATGGAAGAGCGGTAGCTGTAATGATTAATAATCACCCAAAAGCAAGACCCCAATCGGGCCTGAACAAGGCAGATATCGTCTATGAAATTCTAGCAGAGGGTGATATCACTCGCTTCCTGGCAGTATTTCAAAGTGAAAAGCCGGCAAATATTGGTCCGGTAAGGAGTGCAAGGGACTATTATATTTACTTGGCAAAAGGACTTAATGCCCTTTACATTGCCCATGGCTATAGCCCGGAAGCAAAGAAACTCCTAAATGGTAACTATATTGATAATTTAAATGGGATGGTCTATGATGGTACACTATTTAAACGCTCTAAAACCCGAAAAGCACCCCATAACTCCTATATTACGTATGAAAACATTTTAAAAGGTGCTAAGCAGAAGAAATACTCAATGGGAAAAAGTCCCGCACCATTTAAATTTTTCACAGAAGAAGAAAGTAAAAATATTACGGGTAAGGATGCTAAATCTGTTAAGATTACTTATTCTAAGAGTGGAATTTCCAATTCTGTCTTTAAATTTGACGATACGATCGGTAAATATATTCGTTTTTCAGGCAACGAGCAAACCATTGATTTAGATACAAAAGAGCCTGTTTTGTTGGATAATATTTTTATTATCGAAGCTGAGCATCAGTTTATCGATTCCTATGGGCGCCGAGATATCGATTTTAAGTCTGGCGGAAAAGCCTATTTGCTTCAAAAGGGTAAGGTCAACCAAGTGGAGTGGATGAATAAGAACGGTGAAATTGTTCCAGTCAAAAATGGTGAAGAGGTTCCACTCGTACAAGGAAAAACATGGGTCAATGTTGTTCCAACCAAACCTGGTCTTCAGAATATTGCCGCGTTTGATGTAAACTAAATGGACATTTTAAAGGGGTAAACAATATGCAAATTAATAAATTACGGGGTAAGGAGCTTGATCAATTGTTTCAAGCCGTTCTTTCCTTAAATGATCTTGAAGAGTGCTATCGCTTTTTTGACGATTTATGCACAATTAATGAGATTCAGTCATTAGCACAGCGTCTTGATGTAGCAAGAATGCTACGCGAAGGGAATACGTATCACAAAATTGAAACGGAAACCGGAGCGAGCACAGCCACCATTTCACGGGTGAAACGCTGCTTGAACTATGGAAACGATACGTATGAAATGGTTCTTGAACGAGTTAAGGGCGAAACGACTGCAACTGAACAAGAATAAACAAACCGGAGAAATTGTTCTTCGGTTTTTCTTTTTCACTTTAAAAATGGTTATGATTTCTATATTTAGATTTAGTGTTTTCTTTTTTTATCGAATCGGCTAGTGCTATAATGGTGAAATGGAATTAATGATATGGGAGGATCTTTTTGATGTATGATTTTCGCGAGTGGCGGCATGTGTTTAAACTCGACCCAAATAAAGAAATAGCGGAAGACCGTTTAGAAAAAATCTGTGAATCAGGAACCGATGCCATTATCGTAGGTGGGACAGATGGGATTACATTAGAAAATGTCCTCGATTTGATGGCAAGAATTCGCAGGTTTTCGGTCCCATGTGTCCTTGAAGTATCAACGATTGAGACGGTTACACCAGGATTCGATCTTTATTTTATTCCAACCATTTTAAATAGCAGCGATACCAAATGGATTACGGGACTTCACCATCAAGCGGTTAAGGAATTTGGTGAAATCATGGATTGGGAAGAAATTGTCATGGAAGGCTATTGCATTTTAAACGAGGACTGCAAAGCTGCGAAACTGACAAATGCGAAAACAAACATAACCAATGAAGAGGTAATTGCTTACGCAGTAATGGCTGAAAAAATGTTTCAGCTGCCGATATTTTATGTAGAATATAGCGGTAAATATGGTGATATTGAACTGGTTGCGAACGTAAAAAAGTCGCTTGAAAATACTATCCTTTTTTATGGTGGAGGAGTATCAACCATTGAACATGCCGCAGAAATGGCCAAGCATGCTGATGTCATTGTGGTCGGGAACGCCATTTATGAAAATTTTGACCTAGCCTTGGAAACAGTAAAGATTGACCGATCATTGCTAAAGTAGAAAAATAGAGTTAAGATAAAAATAAGAACAAATGTTTGTAATGGTGGTGGATATTAAATGCAATATTTAACTGATAAGCTATTAAACGGACTGAATCCAGAGCAGCAAAGTGCCGTTAAGGCAACCGATGGACCGCTGTTACTAATGGCTGGTGCCGGAAGTGGTAAGACAAGAGTTCTGACACATCGAATTGGCTATTTGATTGTAGAAAAAAGAGTAAATCCTTATAATATTTTAGCGATTACGTTTACAAATAAAGCCGCACGAGAGATGAGAGATCGAATCGGAAAAATGATGGGCGGGGCTGCCGAAGAAATTTGGATTTCCACCTTTCACTCGATGTGTGTAAGGATCTTACGCCGAGATATTGACCGAATCGGCTTTAATCGTAATTTTACGATTCTTGATTCAACTGATCAGCTATCCGTGGTCAAAGGAATTCTTAAGGAAAAAAATATTGATCCAAAGAAATTTGATCCACGTGCCATTTTAGGAGCGATCAGCTCAGCGAAAAATGAGTTAATCGAACCTGAGGAATATAAGAAAACAGGTGGAGGCTATTTTGAAGATGTTGTAGGTAATGCGTACGAAGAGTACCAGAAGCGATTAAGAAAGAATCAAGCGCTGGACTTTGATGATCTCATTATGCTGACGATTCAATTATTTAGACGAATTCCTGATGTCCTCGAGTATTATCAGCGCAAGTTTCAATATATTCATGTCGATGAGTATCAGGATACGAACAAAGCACAGTATCTGTTAGTAAAGTTACTTGCAAGTCGTTTCAAGAATTTATGCGTAGTAGGGGATTCTGACCAATCCATTTATCGATGGCGCGGAGCGGATATCGCAAATATCCTTTCGTTTGAAAAAGACTATCCGAACGCAACGGTTATTTTACTAGAGCAAAACTACCGTTCAACAAAAAGGATTCTTCTAGCTGCCAATAAGGTCATCCAAAACAATCTAAACCGTAAAGCGAAGAACCTATGGACCGAAAACCCGGAAGGCAACAAACTTGTTTATTACCGTGCGGATAGTGAGCAGGGGGAAGCACAATTCGTTGCTGGAAAAATTAAAGAATTAACCCGTAATCATCAGAACAAATTAACCGACATTGCCATCCTTTATCGCACGAACGCTCAGTCCCGTGTCATGGAGGAAGTGCTTCTAAAATCGAATATCGAGTACTCAATCGTCGGCGGAACAAAGTTCTATGACAGGAAGGAAATTAAGGATATGCTGGCTTATTTACGCCTAATTTCCAATCCTGATGATGATATTAGCTTACGCCGTGTTATTAATGTTCCAAAGCGTGGGATTGGTTCAAGCTCCGTTGATAAAATTGCTGATTTTGCCGATATGCATGATTTATCCCTTTTCCAAGCACTTGAGTCCGTAGAATTATTAGGGTTAAGTCCGAAAATCACCAAAGCGGCAAGAGAATTTCGCGATTTAATCGGTAATTATACCAATATGCAAGAGTTTCTGTCTGTTACAGAACTAGTTGAAGAAGTACTGGAAAAATCCGGGTACCGTGAAATGCTCAAAGCGGAAAAATCGCTGGAAGCCCAAAGCCGCCTCGAAAACCTTGAGGAATTATTATCTGTGACGAAAAGCTTCGAAGATTCAAGTGAAGATAAGAGTCTTGTTGCCTTTTTAACCGATTTGGCCCTGGTGGCTGATATTGATTCGCTTGATGACGATGGTGAAAAGGCAGATTCAATTACGCTTATGACCTTGCACTCGGCTAAAGGGCTGGAATTCCCGGTTGTCTTCTTGATTGGTATGGAAGAAGGTGTATTCCCTCATAGCCGATCATTGATGGAAGAAGTAGAAATGGAAGAAGAGCGCCGGCTAGCCTATGTAGGAATTACTAGAGCGGAGCAAACGCTGTTCCTGTCAAACGCCCAAATGAGAACATTGTTTGGGAGAACCAATATGAATCCACCTTCTCGCTTTATAAAAGAAATCCCTGAAGACCTGATCGAAGGAGTCGAACCAGCGGAGAAAAAAGTGAATTCACCATTTGGATCGACTGGAAAATCATTTGGCTCAGGACGCAGCACATCGTTCGGATCACCGAAGACGTCATTTGGTACACCGGCTGCAGCCAGAAAACCAGTCATGCGCCCAGTTTCTGCTCCTTCTGGCGATGAGGCTGGCTGGAAGGTTGGCGATAAAGCCCAACATGGTAAATGGGGTATCGGAACCGTTGTAAGTGTAAAAGGCCAAGGGGAAGGAACGGAGTTAGATATTGCTTTTCCAAGTCCGGTTGGAATCAAACGCCTGTTAGCCAAATTTGCTCCGATTAATAAAGCCTAATTAGATAGGCTAAGTTAAACCTTATTTTGATTTTACACACTCTGTTGATTGGAGCGGAATGCGCGAGACTCCTGCGGGAGGACGGGGCAGGGGAGACCCCACAGGCGCTTAGCGCCGAGGAGGCTCCCCGGACCGCCCGCGGAAAGCGAAGTGCATGGAGCGGAAATCAACAGACAAGTTTAAGAAAGCCTTAAGGAAAGGACTGAATATATGGACCTTCAAAGTGCAGAAAAGAGAATTACTGAAATAAGCAGCCTGCTAAATCATTATGGCTATGAATACTATGTTTTAGACAAACCATCTGTACCAGATGCTGAATATGACAAATTAATGCATGAACTGTTGGAACTTGAGGAGAAATTTCCGCAATTAAAAACAGCAGATTCGCCGTCACTGAGGGTTGGCGGCACCGTGCTCGATCTGTTTGAAAAGGTAGAGCATCGTTCACCGATGCTTAGTCTTGGCAATGCTTTTAACGAGCAAGATTTAAGGGATTTTGACCGTCGCATCCGTCAAGCTGTCGGGGACGATATTTCTTATGTATGTGAGTTGAAAATTGACGGCCTGGCTGTATCGTTACGATATGAGGATGGTCTATTTGCACAAGGCGCTACCCGTGGAGATGGGACCATTGGTGAAGATATTACCGCTAATATAAAAACCATCAAATCCGTCCCGCTCCGTCTCCGCGAAAATGTTTCCTTGGAGGTTCGCGGCGAAGCTTATATGCCCAAGCGCTCGTTTGAGGCCTTGAATCAAACAAGGGAAGAACGCGGCGAGGAGCTATTTGCCAACCCTAGAAATGCAGCAGCAGGATCGCTAAGACAGCTTGATCCGAAAATTGCTGCTTCTAGAAGGCTGGATGTCTTTTTATATGGAATTGGAAATATCAGTGAAAGCAGTGAGATAGAGTCACATAGTGAAGGCCTTGATTACTTGGATCGACTCGGCTTTAAAACAAATCATGAGCGGAACAAGTGTGCATCGGTTGACGAAGTGATCGAATATGTCAATAGCTGGGTCGAAAAGCGCCCGCACCTTCCCTATGAGATTGATGGAATCGTCATTAAAGTAGATTCCTATGCCCACCAGGCTGCACTCGGAACGACAGCAAAAAGTCCGCGCTGGGCCATTGCTTACAAGTTCCCTGCAGAAGAAGTGGTCACAACTCTTTTAGATATTGAGTTAAGTGTTGGTAGAACAGGTGTGATTACCCCTACGGCCATTCTTGAGCCAGTCAAAGTAGCAGGAACAACTGTACAGCGTGCCTCCTTGCACAATGAGGATTTAATCCGGGAAAAGGATATCAAGCTTGGTGACAAAGTCGTTATCAAAAAGGCAGGGGATATTATTCCAGAGGTGGTCAATGTTTTGGCTGACCAACGGACAGGGGAAGAAGTGGAATTCCACATGCCGACTCATTGTCCCGAGTGTGAAAGTGAGCTCGTGCGTTTTGAAGGTGAAGTGGCTTTACGCTGTATTAACCCTAAATGTCCTGCACAGCTCCGGGAAGGCTTAATTCATTTTGTTTCAAGGGTCGCGATGAACATCGAGGGTCTTGGGGAAAAGGTCATCAGCCAGCTTTTTGCTGAAAAATTAATTGCAGATGTTGCCGATATTTATAAGCTTACTCGTGAACAGCTTCTAGCCCTTGAAAGAATGGGTGAGAAATCAGCTACTAATCTTATTAAAGCCATTGAGATATCGAAAGATAATTCACTTGAAAAGCTTTTATTTGGACTAGGGATCCGTCATGTTGGTGCCAAAGCCGCAAAAACGTTAGCCCAACAATTTGGTACGATGGACAAACTCGCAGCGGCCACGAAGGAAGATTTAATCGCGGTTAATGAAATTGGTGATAAAATGGCGGATTCTATCGTCGCCTTTTTTGAAAAAGAAGAGGCTGTGGAGTTAATCAACGAATTAATTGCTGCTGGTGTTAATATGGAATATAAGGGTTCCAGACCAGTTTCTGCAGAAAATTCCGATTCCATCTTTGCAGGAAAGACCGTTGTTCTTACAGGAAAGCTGGAACGTTTATCCAGGAATGAAGCAAAGGATAAAATCGAAGCGCTGGGCGGGAATGTGGCTGGCAGTGTCAGCAAAAAAACACACCTTGTCATTGCTGGTGTAGAGGCGGGTTCAAAACTTACCAAAGCACAAGAACTAGGAATTGAAGTGTGGGACGAGGAGAAACTCCTAGTTGAATTAAATAAATAAGAGGTGTATCGACGTGAGAAAGTTCTCATTGCTCGCTCTCTCCCTTGTCTTTTTGCTGAGTGCCTGTGCACCAAACTTTGAGAAGCAAAATGAGGTTGTGCAAACGAAGGAGAAAGTGAAAGGGAAGGCAATTATTCCAAAGTATAATATTTCGGACAGCTATTACCGGACAATTTTGCCATTTGAACCAGGGGAAGCACGCGGATTGGTTGTCAATAATATCAATACAAGATATGACTTAAACGAGTTTGAAATGGGCTTAATGAGAATTGCCCAAAATTCTTTTGATACAGAAAAATATTTGTTTCGTGAAGGACGGGAAATCAAAGAAGAGACAATAAGACTTTGGTTAAAACGTAAATACACAAAAGAGCAGTTCAATGAAATGAAAAAAGAGGATAAAACACTAAAAGATGCTGATAATATTGGGCTAAATCCTGTGAATACTGGGAGTAAGGGTGAACCGAGTTCGCCAATCTATTTAGCTCATATTTTAGAACACGACTACTTAATAAAAAATGAAAAGGGGAATGTAACACTCGGCGGTGTTACGATTGGCCTTGCCTTAAATTCAGTTTACTACTATAAACAGACATCAGACGGCGATACCCTTGAGGAAAAAGTCCCGCATTCAGAAATGGTCAGTGAAGGGAAGAAAATAGCTGCAGAAGTGGTAAAGCGTATGAGGAGCATAAAGTCTTTAAAGGACGTTCCAATTTCGATTGCCTTGTTTGAGCAAGCAAGTAAATCTTCCGTCGTTCCTGGTAACTTTATTACCTATTCCACTGTCGACAATGGCAGCACTACTTTAAATGGCTGGGAAAATGTAAATGAAAAGTACTTTCTTTTCCCTTCCGCAGATGCACAGGAAGAACATCGTGATGATGTCACTGCGTTTTTAAATTTTAAGCAGGATGTGGAGGAGTATTTTCCTAACTATAATGGTGTGATTGGCAGAGCCTTTTACATGGGAGACCAATTGCAGGATTTAAATATTAATATTCCAATTCAATTTTATGGAAAAACAGAAGGAATTGGTTTTACGCAGTATGTAACCGGCCTTGTCATGGAACATTTTCCTAAGTATTTGTCTGTCTCGGTAAGTGTTACATCTGTGGATGGTCCTGAAGCACTGATCGTCCGAAAGGCTAATGAAGAGGAACCTTTTGTCCATATTTACCAATAAGACTTGGCATATTGCCGGGTCTCTTTTTTTGAATTATCTTTGTTTGCGGCGTTTAAATGAAACATGTTAGAATGAACAGTGGAGTGTAAACGTTTTTAATACATAGGAGGTTTTAACAAATGGTACAACCTTACAAGCACGAACCATTTACAGATTTTACGATTGAAGAGAACCGTCAGGCCTATCTAAAGGCGTTAAAAACAGTTGAAGGTTACTTAGGTCAGGATTACGACTTAGTTATTGATGGAGAAAGAATTGCAACAGAAGATAAAATTGTTTCTTATAATCCTTCCAATAAGGAAGAAGTAATTGGCCGCGTTTCAAAAGCTAGCCAAGACCTAGCTGAAAAAGCAATGCAAGCAGCAGTCGAAGCATTTAAAACTTGGAAAAAAGTTAAACCTGAAGTCCGCGCGGATGTATTATTTAAAGCAGCAGCCATTATTCGCCGCCGCAAACACGAATTTTCTGCTCTTATGACGAAAGAAGCTGGTAAGCCATGGAGAGAAGCGGATGCAGATACCGCTGAAGGAATTGATTTCCTTGAGTACTATGCACGCCAAATGCTAGCACTTAAAGATGGCGTACCCGTTCAAAGCCGTCCGAATGAATTTAATCGTTATTCCTATATCCCACTTGGTGTTGGTGTTATTATCTCGCCATGGAATTTCCCATTTGCGATCATGGCAGGAACTACAGTAGCAGCTATCGTTTCTGGTAACCCAGTTCTATTAAAACCCGCTTCAACTACTCCTGTGATTGCAGCGAAGTTTGTTGAAGTCATGGAAGAAGCAGGTCTGCCTAAAGGTGTTCTTAATTTCGTACCAGGAAGCGGTGCTGAAGTGGGCGACTATTTAGTGGACCATAAAGATACTCGCTTTATCAGCTTTACTGGTTCCCGTGATGTTGGACTTCGAATTTTCGAGCGTTCTTCGAAAGTGAACCCAGGACAAGTATGGATGAAACGTTTGATTGCTGAAATGGGCGGTAAAGATACCATCGTGGTTGATAGTGAAGCAGATCTAGAGCTTGCTGCTCAATCAATTGTTGCAGGCGCATTTGGCTTCTCAGGTCAAAAATGTTCTGCATGTTCACGTGCGATAATCGTAGAAAGTGTTTATGATCAAGTTTTGAATCGCGTCGTTGAGTTAACGAATGAGTTAACGGTTGGAGATCCAACTGAACAAGCTACGTTCATGGGCCCTGTTAACGACAATAACGCTTTCAAAAAAATCATGGAATACATTGAAATCGGCAAGCAAGAAGGTAAGTTAATGGCTGGCGGCGAAGGGGATAATTCCAAAGGTTATTTCATTAAACCAACGGTTATTGCGGATCTTGCTCCTAAAGCACGTATTATGCAAGAAGAAATTTTCGGACCTGTTGTTGGTTTCACAAAGGCAAAGAACTTCGATGAAGCGCTTGAAATTGCTAACAACACGGAGTACGGCTTAACTGGTGCAGTTATTACTACAAATCGTGCCCACATGGAACAAGCTCGTGAAGACTTCCATGTTGGAAACCTGTATTTTAACCGATCTTGTACTGGAGCCATCGTTGGTTATCAGCCATTTGGCGGCTTCAATATGTCCGGAACTGACTCCAAAGCAGGCGGTCCTGATTACTTGCTGCTTCATATGCAGGCAAAAACAACGTCTGAAATGTACTAATTAGTCATAAAATAGTTAAACCCCTTCTCAATGCGAGAAGGGGTTTTTTATTTGGCTCTATTAAACTTGGCTGTTGATTTCCTCTCCAGGCGCTTCGCTTTCCGCGGGCGGTCAGGGGAGCCTCCTCGGCGCTAAGCGCCTGCGGGGTCTCGACCAACCTAAAAATTGGATGGGACTTTATTTATATTTAAAAAACAGATAGCCCCAATTCAAAACGTATTTTTGAACAGGGGTTTGTCATTAGTCTGAAACCACAAGTCCTAAAACTGTTACACAGGGTACTTTAAGATCTTTGGTTTACGATACAATCTGCTTGTCAGCTTTAATCCGTGAATTTTTTGGACTAAGAGTTCGACCATAAAGGTACAGTATAAGCCCGCCAAGAATTGCTATGAAGCTAATAACTGTAAAACCAGGAATGTAAGAACCAGTCTGCTTCAACAACAAACCGACGATAAAACTCGAAATCGTTCCCCCGAGTCCTACTCCTATCCCGTTAACAATTCCGATAGCTGGACCAACAGAGCTTGGAGACACACTCGATTGAATGATCGCCCAAAAATTTGCTGTGTAAGTGCTAATGAGTGTTCCTAAGGAGAGCGTAATGAGAGCTATTTTTCCAACAGAGCTATCAACCACCGGAAGGAAAACTAATAAGATACCTGCGAATACTAAACCAACAGTTGCAATTAAGACACGTTTTCCTGTTCGATCACTGATGATGGACATCGGAATCGTTAAAATCACCGCAGCCAAGTAAGGCAATCCACTGAGGAGTCCTTGTGTCAGTCCAGTAAAACCAAGGGATTTGACAGCGAGTGGAATCCAAAGAGTAATTCCCCAAAAAAGCATATTTTGGCCTAAGTGAGCACCTATCAACAATAGAAAGCGCGAACCACCTAAAGAACGAAAGGTCAACTTTTCTTGGGAACTTTGTTCCTCTTTGGGCTTGGTTTCCACTCCGTCAGGTTCTTTTTTAAGCAGCCATAAATAAAGAGGCACTACAATAACCAAACCTGCGGTTCCTAGAATAATAAAAAGTGGTTTCCAACCCAAATTTGCATTTATAGGTATAAGTATCAAAAACCCTAAACCAAGGGATAAAAATTGACCATAATGCTGAATGACCGTATTAGCTACAGTTAGTTCTTTTTTTGTAAACCACGCTTGCACAAATCGAGATTGTTGAGGCCAATAAATACCCTCACCAATTCCGAGAATAAGGCGGAAGAAGATTAAAAGCCCTACTGAATTAACCCAACCGGTTAAAAGTGTAGCAATTGACCATAATGCATACACGAAGATAACAACGGTTTTAGGATTCATTCTATAGGTTAAAATACCGCCAAAAAAATTTGCCAAGCCATAACCAATTAAAAAAGCACTTAATGCCCAGCTGGATGTAACTGAAAAGTCAGATCCGGAGAAACCAAGTTCTTTTGACATTCCCTCTATCCCTACAGATAAATTAGATCTATCCAGGTAAGCTATAAACAATCCAATCATAAACGGGAGGGCAATTCTTATCCATTTTGATTTGATCAAATTTATCACAACCTTCTCTGTGGTTATTACTGTTAATAAAGTTACTAAAATTTTACCTCAAATACGGAACAAGCGAGCGATAATAAATAAATACCATTGCTAAGAGAACCTGGTTGCGCTTACAAAAACTTTCTTATGGGCACCGGAAATTTAACTTTCCGGTGCTGGAGTTGGAGCATTATCGATGGATGTCCTTATTTAAAATTCGATTCGTATTTACGTCTTAGTCCACGAAGATCGTTCACTGGCTCCGCACCATTTTCAGTGATGATTACGGTTGGTTCTACACGTACCCCACCAAATGGGAATCCATGTAGGTCAAATTTAATTCCAAAAACCATATTTGGCTCAAAAACAAATTCACTGTTAGGTCCTAAATCCGGTGTTTCGACTACTTCTAAGCCAACTCCATGTCCAATTGCTCTCATTCCTTTTGTATATGGGAGGAAATAGTCAGCTAAACCGGCATTTTCACAAATGCGTAGTGTTTCTTGGAACAACTGTTTACCTGTCATACCCGGCTTGATAATTTCCACCATACGCTGATTTGTATCATAGGCGAAATCCATGATTCTGATTTGTTCTTCAGTGGCCCCTTCCATGGCAACTGTAATGCCGGTATCAGAACAGTAGCCTTGAACCATAGGGTTAAAATCGAACCACACATATTCGCCCCGTTCAATTCTACGTTCCATTGGTCTCCATGTTGGAAGATTGGTGTGATCAGGACCGGAAACTACTAAGTAAGCGGATCCAATTTCACCGCCGCGGGAACGCGTTACATACTCACCGATGGCTGATAGTTCAATTTCTGTTTTTCCGACTTGCAGTTGTTCAAGCGCAGCCAAAATACTGTCATCGGCTAATTTACCTGCTACTCGGATTAAATCTAATTCAGTCTTACTTTTATAGAGGCGTTCCTGTACCACAATTTCACCGGCATCTACAATGTTAATGCCGTCTTTTACAAATGCCTTCTCCATTTCTCGATACAAAGATATTGGGAACAATTCCTCACCAACAACACCAACTGTTTTAACTGGATAAGAAAGTTCGCTAACATATTTTGGTAATAAATCTCTCATCTCATAAATGTTATTCACGTTTTTTATCCAAGAGAAACGCTTCGCAGCGAAACGATTTAGGTTTCCTAAAAACGCTTGGATTTCGCCTTCTAATGGGATAAAAAGAGCGTGTGCGGATTCTTCAATACAGTTGATCGTACGAAAGTTTGTATAATAGAATGAATACCCAGGATGATATTCATCACTATAAACGAAAAGAACATCTATACCTGCTTCCTTCATTTTTTCTCTCGTACGGGCTAATCTACGTTCAAATTCCGTTGCTACTACTTCTACTGACATTTCGAGTTCCCCCATTCGTTTTTGTGATCATTGTGAACGTTCACAATTAAACAATATGTTATGTAGTAAGGTTTAGTCAATATAGTTTTCAGATAATTTTTAAAAATATATTTTTTTCAAAAACTGTATTGACAGCTTGATAGAGTAACTGTTAACTTAATTGTGTAGAAGTTGTGAGCGTTCACAAAAGAAGGATATGATACAAATGGGAAAAAAGCTAACGATTATGGATATTGCAAAAATGGCTGGTGTATCACGCCAGACAATTTCCAGGGTTTTAAATAATAAACCAGAGGTGAATGAAGCCACCCGAAAACAAGTACAGCGAATTATTGAGAAACATGGATTCCAACCGAGTCTTCAAGCAAGAAGTATGGTTACAAGAAAAACCAATATGATTGCTTTATTACTACCTGATATTGCAAATCCGTTCTTTGCGGAAATTGTACGTGGGATTGAGCGTACTCTTCGAGAAAATAGCCTAAATGTCTTTCTCATGACGACTGAAGAGGATGTCGAACTAGAAAATTCGTTTATTCAACTATCAAAGAATTACAATGTGGATGGAATGATCTTATGCAGTCCAAGACTTGACGATGCGAACCTACGGAAATTGATACCTGAAATATCACCCGTTGTTTTGCTAAATCGTGATCTTGAAGTAGATGGAGCTGCTAGTATCGTTGTTGATGCGACTCATGGCGGTTATGTCGCAACCAAATACTTAATTGAACAAGGACATTCCAAAATTGGAATCATTGTAGGTCCTCCGCGTGCTTACAGTAGTGTTCAAAGATTGGAAGGATATAAAAAGGCTTTGCAGGACTTTGGTATTCCTTTAGATAAAGATTTGATCAAGCAAGTAGAAGTTGATAACAAAGGCGTCCATAAAATGACTGAGCAATTGATAAACCAAAGTGTTACTTCGATAACAACCTATAACGATTTAGCAGCAGCACATGTCATTCAGGCATGTACAGATTTAAATTTGAAAGTACCTGAAGATATATCAGTAATCGGTTTTGATGGAATAGCTATGTCGAAGTTTACGAATCCAACTTTAACAACAATGTCATTACCGCTTTTTGAAATGGGCGAGACAATTGCTAGTACTTTGGTGAAAATTATTAAAGGAAATGGAAACGAAAATGAACCCTTTGAAAGACTCACAATGGTATATCCCATCTTAAAAGAAGGGAATTCAACCAAATCGGTTAATTCTTCTAAAGTTTCCAAGAGGGTTCTGTCAGCGGAAGGAGACTAATTTAATGGAACGTTTTTTTAAAACGAAGGAATTTGAAGGCTATCAAGATATCTTCCAGGAAGAAAGTCCGCTCTTAAAATATTTAGCCTTTGGGAAAATTTCGTTAAAAGCGGGTCAGGAATACACAAGCGAAACTAACGGTTTTGAAACCGCTCTTGTTCTTTTAAAGGGGACTGCCACCATAGCTTGTGAGGGCCAGACATGGAATCAGTTAGGCGGACGCGAGAATGTTTTCAGCGGAAAAGCAACAACGGCCTATATCCCTTGTCATTCAGAGTATGTAATCAAGGGAGAAACAGATTTGGATGTTGCTGTTTGTAAAGTTAAGGCAGAAGAAAAATTCGAGCCTTTTGTCGTCAGACCAGACGATGTCGTTATTCATCAGCGTGGAAAAAACAATTGGAAACGCGAAGTTCACGACATTATCGCTGACAATGCGAATGGCAGAGTCCAGCGAATGATCTTAGGCGAAACATTTAATTATGCAGGAGAATGGTCCAGTTATCCACCTCACAAGCATGATGGCGAGCATTATCCTGAAGAGCCAAACTTAGAGGAAATCTATCATTATCAAGCGAATCCAGAGCAAGGATTCGGTGTGCAGCTTCATTATACAAAAGATGGCAGCATTGATGACGCTTATATCATTCGTAATGGCGACAGCTTCGCGATCGATAAGGGGTATCACCCAGTAAATGCTGCGGGAGGTTACCAGGTTTACTATTTGTGGTTCATGGCTGGAGAAGAAGGAAGAACCTTGAAGCCATATGATGACCCAGATCACAAGTGGGTTCATTCTCTAAATTAAATATTTAGGAAATTAGACAATAGACATAGCTAGACTTATCCGGCTATGTCTATTGTTTGTCCAAATTCTATCGAAAAGGGTGTAATCATGAAAGATAAAGCTACTTATCTACTTATTCATCCAGATGATTCAGTGTGTGTCGCTTTGCGCGATTTACCTGTAGGTGAAGAAATTTTAATCAATAGTAAAAAAATTACCCTGAAAACAGATGTTTCTTTTGGTCATAAGATTGCCATCAAAAAAATTTCAATTACGGAAAACATCCTAAAGTTTGGATACCCCATTGGCTCGGCCAAATCAGATATTGAGGAAGGAGAATGGGTTCATACCCATAATGTTCAAACCAATTTAGGCGAGAAATTAGATTATCAATACAATCAGAGATCAAGCGAAGAAGTCAAAGTGCTGGCTTCAGACTGCACCTTTAAGGGATATGTGCGAAATAACGGCGAGGTAGGCATTCGCAATGAAATTTGGATAATCAATACAGTAGGCTGCATTAACAAAACAGCTGAGCTTCTCGCGAAAATGGGTACTGAAACCCATAAAGACCGTGACATTGACGGAGTGTTTCATTTTCCTCATCCGTTCGGCTGTTCCCAGCTTGGAGATGACTTGGTCAATACACAAAAAATACTGGCCAATCTTGTAAATCATCCGAATGCTGCGGGAATTCTCGTATTAGGCCTTGGATGTGAAAACAATTATGTGGACCTATTTAAACAGTCCATTGGTGAATATGAGAGTGAACGTGTAAAATTTTTAGAAGTCCAAAAAGCGGACGACGAATTGGAAGAAGGACTGACTCTTATTAGTGAATTGGTCGATTATGCGGAAGGATTTAAACGCCAGCCGGTTCCAGTTTCTAAGCTTAAGGTAGGTCTAAAGTGCGGAGGATCAGACGGTTTTTCAGGGATAACCGGTAATCCGCTTGTCGGGGCTTTTTCTGATCTGTTAGTGGAACGAGGGGGAACGACGATCATGACGGAAGTTCCTGAGATGTTTGGGGCAGAAACCATACTCATGTACCGGGCTACGAATGAAGATGTATTTTTGAAAACAGTGGATTTAGTTAATGACTTTAAGGAATATTTCATCCGCCATGACCAGGTGATTTACGAGAACCCATCTCCAGGAAATAAAGCAGGCGGTATTACAACCTTGGAGGAAAAATCGCTAGGCTGTGTTCAAAAAGGCGGATTTAGTGAAGTAGTGGATGTTTTACCTTATGGAGAACGGGTTACCAAAACAGGATTGAATCTGGTGGAAGGACCTGGGAATGATTTGGTATCTGTTACGGCATTAGCAGCATCTGGGGCCCATATCGTATTGTTTACTACGGGCAGAGGGACTCCCTTTGGCGGTCCGGTCCCAACTGTAAAAATTTCTACCAATACTGCACTTTTCGAGAAAAAGAAAAATTGGATTGACTATAATGCTGGGCAGCTTATTGAGGGCACGGATATGGATAGCCTGAAACATGATTTCTTTGAATATATCGTTAAGCTGGCTTCTGGTGATACCCGAACCAAAAATGAGCAGTATGGGTTTAAGGAAATTGCCATCTTCAAAGATGGTGTCATTCTCTAAGTTAAAAGATTCGGGGGAGAGTGTTTTCTCATGAAAAGACTAAGTAAACAATGGTTTACTGAACATAAACACATGGATCAATTACCAGAACGTATCATTCAGTTTGGGGAAGGGAATTTCTTGCGTGGTTTTATCGACTGGATGGTCCACGAAATGAACAAACAAGGTTTGTTTAACGGGAAAATAGTTGCCATTCAACCAACTCCACACGGGAAAGTGGTTCCGAAGCTGAATGATCAAGATGGTCTGTATACGGTAGCACTTAGGGGAATGGAAAACGGAGAAATTATCGATAAAGTTGAAGTAGTTTCTTCTATTAGTAGAGGGATCAACCCTTATAACGATTGGCAGGAAGTATTGAAGGTAGCTGAAAATAAGGATATCCGTTTCGTTTTTTCCAATACCACCGAAGCAGGCTTAAGCTATTCCGCAGAGGAATACAATTCAGAGGAATCACCGCTTTCGTTTCCAGGAAAATTGACAGCTTTTCTCTACCATCGTTACCAGGTGATGAATGGTGCAGCAGAGGCAGGACTTGTGATATTACCTTGTGAATTACTAGAAGATAATGGGAATCTATTAAGAGAAATTGTCCTGCGCATAGCGAACGATTGGAAGCTGCCAGATTCATTCATTGATTGGGTTCAAGCAAGTAATAAATTTTGTAATACACTTGTCGATCGCATCGTTACAGGTTATCCCAAAAATGATATTGATGAATATCGAACTAGATTAGGATATGAAGATGAATTGATTACGGTAGGTGAGCCTTATCATTTGTTTGCAATTGAAGCCGATGAAGAGACGGCTGATGACATACCTTTTCACAAGGCTGGATTGAATGTGTTCTGGTCAGATGTAAGGCCTTTCCGTGATATCAAGGTTAGGATCTTAAATGGCGCACATACGATGATGTTTGCGGCAGGATATCTTTCTGGAAAAAAGACGGTGCTCGAGACAATGGAGGATGAACTGTTGCGAGAATACGTCGGACGTGGGATTTATTCGGAAATTCTTCCAGTAATCAAGATGAACGAGTTTCAAACAAAAGCGTTTGCGGATTCGGTTATCGAGCGTTTCTCCAACCCGTTTAATCAGCATTTTCTCAGTGATATCGGTTTAAATGCGATATTTAAATATAAGAGCAGACTTTTTCCTACACTGGAGGATTGGACGAATCAAAAGAATAAACTGCCTGAAATCGTATCGTTCTCGCTTGCGGCTCTATTCGCCTATTACCAGCCAGAACGATTACAGGGCAGCAGTCAGGTCATCCGTGATCAACCAGAAGTGATTGAATTGTTCATGCATGGCTGGAGTCAACTGAACAATGGAAACGCACGTTTAGAAAACATGGTAAAGACGATCTTATCGACTCAATCCTTATGGGAAAGAGATTTAACTGAAATTGATGATTTACCTGAAACCGTATGTCGTTACCTTTCTACGATTGTGGAGTCAGGAATGGAAAATGCCATAGCTAT
The DNA here is from genome assembly GCF_900177675.1 of Bacillus sp. OV166. Taxonomy (GTDB): domain Bacteria; phylum Bacillota; class Bacilli; order Bacillales; family Cytobacillaceae; genus Neobacillus. The sequence goes on from NZ_FXWM01000001.1 coordinate 541,177, forward strand.
ACTAATAGAAAAGGGATAGGGGTTTAGAATATGGATGTCGTAACATTTGGGGAAACGATGGTATTGTTCTTTAATTTTCAATTTATATTTATATCAGTAATTAAAATCGATCCAGGCCGCTTTTCTTATGAACTCCCATGAGCGACACCAAGGGAATTCAACATAGTTGACATTATGTTGAAAAACTTTAGGGGAAGGATTCGGTGGAATTGAGAAGATATTATACAGGGGTGGAGTGCAATTCGAAAACGCTGGGTGAAAGGGGATGATGTGACTATGATAAATGGTGTCCCTTTTGTATGACTGAAATCTACTATTATAGTAGGAACTCGTAAAAAAATAGCCTTTGCTCAACGAGAGCAAAGGCTATTAAAATAGGGAATACTTTATCATTATTCCCTGCCCCGTCCTCCCGCAGGAGTCTTCGCGCCTTCCGCTCCAATCAACTTGGCTATAAAACCACAATGACCTTTAACATAGCCTTTTATTTTAGAACGTTTATCACAAATGGAACCGTAAATACTTTGCCATCGTGCTGAAATTGGCCCCATATCTTATAAATGCCTTTTTCAGGAAAAATAGTCATAAAGGTTATCGTTGGACCATTTCCTTCTGTTGTCATCGGATGGATGTGTAAATACTTTTCCGCATCACTACTCATGGCGACCGCATGCCCCATTGCCCCTAAATAAGGCTGCAGATTTTTAATGGGTTGATGGTTTTTTGCATCACTAATGGTGAAATTCATATGGACCGTCATTCCAGCCATCATTTGGTCAAAAGAGAGCTTCACTTGTTTGCCATCAACGACTTTGGTTAGCTTCTGATCAGGGACGAGAGGTTTTCCTTCTGCGGCATCCCCTTCAATCTGGACCCAATGATTTTCTACACTAGGGTCCCCTCCACCCTTCGGAGTAAATTCAGAGATGAGCTTATAATCTCCGCCGGCGGGGAAACTAGTGGTAAAATCAAATTCGCCATTTCCCTTATATTCTGGATGGATGTGAGAAAAATAAGCTAAATCCTTACTAACAATAAATAAATGCATTTTTTTCTCATGAACAGTATCGAATGATTGAATCGGTTTATTGGACTGATCCATTATTAGCAGTGAAATGGGTATTTTCTCATTTGCATTCGGATGATCCTGGATCTTCCAATCAGACTTTGTAGGGATGACACCAGTTGGAGTGGCACTCATATTAGGGTCCATACTCGACTTTTGGACCCTAACCGGATTACAAGCCGATAAAAACAAGGTATAAAAAAGGATCATAAATAGGATAGATTTTTTCAGTGGGAATTCCTCCATTCAATGATACTTACTTTTTTAAAAAATACATTACCTAATTCAACCAATGCAAGAATTTTATGTAATTTATAAAGTTACCTATAGTAAAAATAATGATAATATAGAGAAAAGGCAGTAAGGAACTAAAAGTGTGGGGGATTGTAAAATTGATTCCATTATATCTATTTCACGTCACATCAGTCCAACATAGTGAAAATTTACTTTTGACATTTTTAATCTGTAATATTTTTGTTGTCACAGCAGGAATTACGTTTATGTATAAATTATTTCGACAGAAAAATGTTCGGGGCGCGGGAATCACGTTTGCGATTGCGTTAGCTGTGAATTATATTCTTATTGCCATCTTTGGGGATATATTTGATTTACTTGGATAAGCGCTAGAGAGGAGCTGATATCGTTGAAATATTATCGTTTATGGGTACTTGCCTTTCTATTAAAATTTATTGGTTCTGCATGGGATGCTTCTTATCATTTTAAATATTTATTTGAGGAATACTCCATTCCCCATATTGTTAATACCATCGGTTTTGCTTTAGGCGCATGTTTGTTAATTCAAGAGTGGCGACGTTTAAATTATATGGACCGATTTTCTAGAAACCTGATTACAATAGGCTACGTCATATTCCTAATTGGGATCCCACTAGATTTCACTTATCATATTGCGTATGGAATTGATTTAACCACATGGAGTCCAACCCATTTTATTTATTATATTGGTACAGCAATTATGATTTTTGGGGTCTGGCGTGGTTACTTTCTATATACGAGAGATATTCAACCGTCATGGTGGTCACTTCATACCTGGTTTGCCATGTATCTCCTTGAATGCTTGATGTTTCCGAATATGCAACAGGAAAACGGGGCCATTTCATATGATCAATACATTCATGGAAAATCGATTGCCTCAAAGGAAATCCTTGAACTTATCTCAGATCCTGCCTCACAGATTTTTGGCGGCATTCCGGAATGGGTCTATCCCATCTATACAATTCTAATGGTCACTCTCCTAACAATTCTAATCATCCGATATTGCCGCAATTATACCATACCTGTGATGGCGACGGCACTTTATATCCTGTTAAGGTTTGTAGGCAAAGCTATTTTTGCTGCAGTTGGTTATCCAACCTCTTATGTACCGATAACGCTTTTATTCATTCCTTTATGCTATTTATTGTTTAGAAAAACCCCTCGGTTAGCTGGACTGGCTGGCAGCCTAGCTTATTTTCTTGCCTTGTTTGCAATCCATAAAACAGGTATTCTCATCACTCCACCCTTAGTATTATGGGAGCTTGCCCCTGTTTTAGTAATTGGTGTGCTTGTTCCGATGATTCATTCAATGGTAAAACTCTTTCAAATAAGGAAAACTGAAAAAAAGGTAGTGTAGTGAAAATAGCATACAATCGTGTGCTATTTTTTCTTTTTATACTATGTTTGACAATAATGTGAAATCATTCACATATATTGATTAAAAAGTGACGTACTTCACAAATTTTATCGACGCTAGCATTTACAATTTAACTATAAAGAAAACCTTACTAACCTTAAAAATATTTATTTAACATATGAGGAGTGATTGATAAATGAAAAAACTAGTAATGATCGGAAATGGTATGGCAGGCGTCAGAACGATAGATGAAATCCTCAAAGTATCCACTGAACCATTTGAAATTACTATTTTTGGACAAGAACCGTACCCAAACTATAATCGGATTAAACTATCAAATATACTTCAAGGGGATACAAACTTTGAAGATATCATCATCAACCCGCTCGATTGGTATAAGGAAAATAATATTAAATTGTTTACAGGTGAAGCGATTGTAAACATTGATGTGGACGGAAAATGTGTGGTTAGTAATTTAGGCAGGGAAGTCGAATATGATGAATTAATTATTGCCACTGGCTCGAATTCTTTCATCCTCCCAATTCCAGGTGCAGACAAAATCGGTGTGACTGGATTTCGTGATATCAATGATTGTGAAATGATGATCAAGTCAGCACAGCAATTTAAGAAAGCCGTGGTCATCGGCGGAGGACTTCTAGGTCTTGAGGCAGCAAGAGGACTGTTAAACCTGGGAATGAAGATGGATGTTGTTCACTTAATGCCGCATCTAATGGAGCGACAGCTGGATTCGGTTGCTTCATCCTTACTGAAGGCAGAACTAGAAAGACAGGGCATGAACTTCTTAATGGAAAAAGAAACCGTTGAAATCCTTGGCAACGAACGAGTAACAGGTCTTCGCTTTAAAGATGGTTCAGAGGTGGAAGCGGACCTGGTGGTTATGGCAATCGGGATTAAGTCTAACACCGAAGTGGCAAGAAACAGCGGAATCTATGTCAATCGCGGGATAGTGGTCAATGACTTCATGGAAACAAGTGTCCCTCATGTTTACGCCGTGGGGGAATGTGCGGAACATCGAGAGATTGTCTATGGCTTGGTGGCCCCATTATATGAACAAGGAAAAGTGCTGGCCAACCGTATTTGTGGAAATTTAAGCGAACCATATGAAGGCTCTGTAACAGGAACACAATTAAAAGTAGCCGGCGTGGATCTTTTCTCTGCTGGAGAAATTTTTGAAGATGGTTCAACAAAATCGATCATGGTCTACAATGAATATGATGGTGTCTATAAAAAGATCTTAACGAGAAATAACACGATTGTTGGTGTCGTGCTATATGGAGATACCAAGGATAGCACCAAGCTATACCGAATGCTGACGAAAAAAGAGGATATCAGCGGAATGACTAGCATATCGGTGCTGCAATCTGAATTCAGTGCAGAAGGCGGCAATGATGATGTAGCATCGATGCCGAATGATGAATTAATTTGCGGTTGTAACGGAGTCACTAAAGGCGCCATCGTTGAAGCAATCAAAACTCAAGGGTTAACCACACTGGACCAAGTGAGTCATTGTACGAACGCGGGCCGTTCTTGCGGACGCTGTAAACCGATGGTAAGCAATATTCTTGCCTATACACTAGGTGACCAATTTGATGAAGCTGCAGCACAAAAGACAAGCCTGTGCGGTTGTACAACCCTAAGCCGTGATGAAGTTGTGGCCGAAATTAAAGAAAAAGGCTTAACAAGTGTAAAAGAAGTTATGAATGTCCTTGAGTGGAATAATGAGGAAGGCTGTACCAAATGCCGTCCGGCCATCAACTACTATCTAGGGATGATTCATATGGATGAATACAAAGATGATCGTGATTCCCGACTCGTCAATGAAAAAATGCATGCCAATATTCAAAAGGACGGAACCTACTCGGTTGTACCAAGAATGTATGGCGGGGTAACGACAGCCGCTGATTTGAAAAAAATCGCCGAGGTCGCTGAAAAGTATGAGGTACCGCTCGTAAAATTAACAGGCGGACAGCGGATTGGTTTATTCGGAGTGAAAAAAGAAGACCTGCCAAGTATGTGGGAAGAGCTCGATATGCCTTCTGGTTATGCTTATGGAAAAACGCTTCGTACCGTAAAAACTTGTGTCGGCGCTCAGTTCTGCCGCTATGGAACACAGGATTCGATGGCACTTGGCATTGAACTTGAAAAGAAATTTGAACGCCTCGATACCCCTCATAAAGTAAAAATGGGCGTATCGGCCTGCCCGCGGAACTGTTCCGAAGCAGGAATCAAAGACATTGGCTTTGTTGGAATTGATGGAGGCTGGGAGATTTATGTCGCTGGTAACGGGGGTGTCGACCTCCGTGCGGGGGACCTCCTATATACAGTGAAAACGCAAGCGGAAGTAATGGAAATCACGGGTGCTTATCTTCAATATTATCGCGAAACAGCCAATTACCTAGAGCGTACTTCAAAATGGGTAGAACGTGTCGGCTTGGATCATGTGAGAGAAGTACTTGCCAATGAGGCCACACGGAAAGCCTTAAACGAGCGCATGGATAAAACATTAAATAAATATATCGAACCTTGGAATGAAGCGGTTCAAAGTGAAGAAATTCAAGATAAATTTTATGCAAAACACACTATTAAGGCTGGGGAGTGATTCAATATGCTTCAAACAATAACAAGAATTCCAGTGGCAAACTATTCTAATTTAAGAGTTCGATCTGGGTATACGATTAAAATCGATGATACAGAAATTGCCCTATTTAAATTAACAAATGGAGAGGTTTATGCGATTGAAAACCGCAGTCCCCATCCAAAAGGAGGCGTCCTTTCAGAAGGCCTTGTCAGTGGCGAGTATGTATATTGCCCCGTCTATGATTGGAAAATATCCTTAAAAGATGGTAAAGTACAGTCACCGGATGTAGGTCAAGTACGGACATTTAAGGTTGAATTAGAGGAAGATATCGTTTTTATTGTCAGATAAGAGCGAAATGGGAAGGATGGCTGCAGAATGAAAAATGGGAAAGTATTTTTAGTAGGAGCAGGACCCGGGGACGTTCGTTTAATCACCGTAAAAGGACTGGAGGCTATAAAGCAAGCCGAAGTGATTTTATATGACCGGCTTGCCAATCCCAAACTGTTAGAGTTTGCTCCAGCGGATTGTGAACTAATTTATTGCGGAAAACTACCGAACCGCCATATATTACGCCAAGGGAATATCAACGAGCTTTTGGTTGAGAAGGCTCTTGAAGGCAAGCGGGTTGTTCGTTTAAAAGGCGGAGACCCAGGCGTGTTTGGCAGAGTTGGCGAAGAAGCGGCATCCCTGGCCGAATATCAAATTCCATTTGAAATCGTTCCTGGCATTTCATCGGGGATTGCAGCCCCCCTTTATGCAGGAATTCCTGTTACCCACCGTGAGTATGCAGAGTCATTTGCAGTCGTTACTGCCCATGACAAATCACAAGAGGGCAAACCAGTACTTGATTGGGAAGGACTGGCTCGCGGTGTTGATACCATTGCCTTTTACATGGGAGTCGGCAATTTACCGTTTATTTGCGAAAATCTCCTTAACTACGGTAAACCAGCGTCGACCCCGGTTATTTTGATTCAATGGGGTACATTTGGCCGCCAAAAAACATTGCAAGGGACACTTGCTAATATTTCCGAGAAGGTCTTGGAGGCAAAGTTTAGCAACCCATCGATTATTTTAGTTGGGGATGTCATTTCTCTGCGTGAAAAAATCAGCTGGTTCGAGAAAATGCCATTGTATGGACGGCAAATCCTGCTTGCCCGTACGAGTGAGGGTCAAAGTGAATTAGCAAAGGAATTAATGGATCAAGGTGCCGATGTGATTGAATTTCCAAAGTGGAAAAAGACGGCACTGCCTGTTGATCTGCCAAAAGTAACTTCCTATGAAAAAATATTTTTTACCTCACCTGAAAGTGTAGATGAATTTTTCACAGCGGTGATGGAAAGTGGAATGGATATTCGAAAAATCCGTGCCGATTTCTTTGGCGCTTCGATGAAATCAATCAAAGCATTAAATAATCGTGGATTTATTGCTGTACAGGTTGATGAAATGCACGAGACCGGAGCCTTGCTCATTGTTGGGGACGATAGCATCTTGAAAAAAGAGTATGATCAGGAAGACATCATGGTGACTAGCAGAAAAGAAATAGATCATCAGTTTCTGCCTCTTTTTAAAAGAATGTTAGATGAGGCTGACGTGAATACCATGGTATTCCCAAGCAGTGCGTCCATTGAACCGTTTGTACAAGCGTTACGTGAATGTGACTTGAATGCGGTTGAACTGTTGCAAGGGTTGCATGTGGTCAGCATGGGAAAACAAACAGCAGCTGCCGTTGGAAAAGCCGGCTTTATGTCGCATGGAATGCCTGCCAGCGCAACGAAAGAAGCCTTGGTTGAATATTTAGCTGCCCGTCCTGTCGAGGAAGTGTAGAAGATGAATTCAGGCTATCCTGTAATCCTAAGGTTAGAAGGAAAAACAGTCGTCATTGTTGGGGGCGGGAAAGTTGCCGAGCGAAAAGTAACGGGACTGCTTGGTACGGGTGCAGAAATCGTAATCGTCAGCCCGGAGGCAACGGATGAAATCCAAAGGCTTCATCGTGAGGGGAAAATTGTGTGGAAGCAAAAGTCTTTTTTTTCGAGCGACATAAAGGATGCATTCATGATTTTTGCTGCGACGAATATTCGAGAAATAAATCAGTTGATTAGAAATTCAGCAGCACCCCATCAGCTTGTAACGATTGCAGACGATCCAGGTGAATCCAATTTCCATGTCCCAGCCCATTTTCAACGTGGACTGTTGAGCATTGCCGTTTCAACAGGAGGTGCGAGTCCATCTCTCGCCAGCAAAATTCGGGAGCAGCTCGAGGAGCAGTTTGATGATTCCTACGAGGGCTATCTTGAGTTTCTTTTTTCAAAACGAAAATGGATTCTGAAGGAAGTGGAAAATGCTTCTTTGAAGAGGAAACTATTAAAAACCATTGTAAGTTCGGAGTTCTTAACTAGTGATAATCGAGAAGATGATTTTATTAGATTATATGAAACGCTTCTTAACGAAACGAGCGAATAATGACTGTAAAACAGGATGCCGATGACGTCCTTTTTTTTATGGATTTTTCCTTTTGAAAAATCAGAGGTTTAGGAGTTTTTACCTATTTTTATAAAATTTTCAGAAAAATAGTTCCATTTTTAAAATCGGTGTTATATAATACAAAACGTAGATAGTAACTGTATTATAACAAAGAGGTGATGTAGTTCATGTCGACGCAAACGACAGGTATTGAAGTGGTTGGGGCAATGAGAGCCCAGTACGATGAGATTTTAACACCAGAGGCATTAAATTTTATTGAAGCGCTAGAACGAAAATTTGGCGAAAGAAGAATTGAACTGTTACAGTACAGACAAAAACGACAAGCCGAAATTAATGATGGGAAATTGCCAGACTTTCTTCCTGAGACAAAACATATTCGGAATGATGATTGGACCATTGCTCCGCTGCCAGATGACCTGCAAGATCGCAGGGTAGAAATTACAGGCCCGACCGATCGAAAAATGGTCATCAACGCTTTAAACTCTGGTGCAAAGGTTTTTATGGCTGATTGTGAAGACGCCACTTCGCCGACATGGGAAAACATCATCGAAGGACAAATCAACTTAAGAGATGCAGTAAATCGGACGATTTCCTTTGAAAATCCTAACGGTAAAAAATATGAACTACATGAAAAAACAGCTGTTCTGTTTGTTAGACCACGCGGCCTGCATTTAGAAGAAAAACATATTTTACTAGATGGCAAACCTATTTCAGGAAGTTTATTCGACTTTGGGATGTACTTTTTCCATAATGTGAAACAGTTACTTGAGAGGGGCACAGGACCATATTTTTATCTGCCGAAATTGGAAAGTCACCTGGAGGCAAGGCTTTGGAATGATGTATTTGTATTTGCGCAAGAGAAGCTTGGGATTCCGAATGGAACCATTAAAGCGACTGTCTTACTAGAAACCATCATGGGCGCATTTGAAATGAATGAGATTTTATTTGAGCTAAAGGAACACTCTGCAGGATTGAATTGTGGAAGATGGGATTATATCTTCAGTTACTTAAAAAAGCTGCGTAACCACAAGGATGTCATTTTACCGGATCGATCTCAGGTAACGATGACAGTACCATTCATGCGTTCGTATTCGTTACTAACGATTCAAACCTGTCACCGCCGCAAGGCACCGGCAATCGGAGGGATGGCAGCCCAAATTCCCATTCGTAATAATCCGGCTGCCAATGAGGAGGCTTTTGCCAAGGTTCGTGCCGATAAAGAGCGTGAAGCCCGTGATGGTCATGATGGAACATGGGTGGCACACCCAGGTCTTGTTCCGGTAGCCCTGGAAGTTTTCAACCGTGAAATGCCGATTGCAAACCAAATTCATACACTTAAGCAACAGAAAATCAGTGTGACTGCCCAAGATTTGCTTGAATCACCAGGTGGAACGATTACAGAAGAGGGCGTTCGTTTGAACATAAATGTGGGCATTCAATATGTGGCTTCCTGGCTAAGAGGTAATGGAGCAGCCCCTATTCACAACTTGATGGAGGATGCTGCAACTGCAGAAATTTCACGCGCCCAGCTGTGGCAGTGGATTCGCCACCCCAAAGGGATTCTGAACGACGGACGGAAGGTCACCGCGGAAATGTACCAGCAATATAAGGTGGAGGAATTGGAAAAAGTCAAACAGGAAATTGGAGTGCAGACATTTGAAAACGGCCGATTCGATGAAGCTGTTGAATTGTTTGACCGATTGATTTTAAATGATGATTTTGCTGAATTTTTAACCCTGCCAGGGTATGAGTTGATTTAGTTTATTAAATTAAAAAATACTTAATAGATTAATAGGAGGAATATAAAATGACAAATTCAAGAGTAGCACAATTACAAGAAAGCTGGGAAATGGATAGCCGTTGGAATGGGATTACAAGACCATACACTGCCGAGGATGTTATCAAGCTACGCGGATCCATTGATATTGAGCATACGTTGGCTCGGAAAGGGTCTGAAAAGCTTTGGAAGCTTTTAAATGAAGAAGACTATGTAAATGCCCTTGGTGCATTAACAGGAAATCAGGCAGTCCAGCAAGTTAAAGCAGGGCTAAAAGCTATCTACCTAAGCGGTTGGCAGGTAGCAGCCGATGCAAACCTGTCCGGACACATGTACCCTGACCAAAGCTTATACCCAGCAAATAGTGTACCGAATGTCGTTAAAAAGATTAATCAGGCCTTGCAGCGTGCAGACCAGATTACCCATTCAGAGGGTGACAACTCAATCGATTGGTTTGCTCCAATTATCGCTGATGCAGAAGCCGGTTTTGGCGGCCAATTAAACTGTTTTGAACTAATGAAAGGCATGATTGAAGCCGGTGCTTCAGGTGTCCACTTTGAAGATCAGCTTTCTTCCGAGAAAAAGTGTGGCCATTTAGGGGGTAAAGTATTGCTGCCAACCCAAACGGCGGTTCGTAACTTGATCGCTGCTCGTTTAGCTGCTGACGTTATGGGTGTTCCTACGATACTAGTTGCTCGTACCGATGCCAACGCGGCTGATTTAATTACAAGTGATATTGATATGAATGATGCACCATTTATTACTGGTGAACGCACGGGAGAAGGATTCTATCGAGTGAGGGCGGGGATTGACCAGGCGATTGCTCGCGGTCTAGCATATGCACCATATGCGGATCTTGTTTGGTGCGAAACTTCTGAGCCAAATCTCGAGGAAGCAAGACAATTTGCAGAAGCGATCCATGAGAAATTCCCAGGCAAGCTGCTCGCATACAACTGCTCGCCATCTTTCAACTGGAAAAAGAAATTGGATCAAGAAACGATTGCGAAATTCCAAGTCGAACTTGGAAAAATGGGCTACAAGTTCCAATTCGTTACTCTTGCTGGCTTCCACGCTCTAAACCATGGCATGTTCGAACTTGCTCGCGGCTATAAAGAGCGCGGCATGGCAGCTTACTCCGAATTGCAGCAAGCGGAATTCGATAGCGAGCAATACGGCTACACGGCCACACGTCACCAGCGTGAGGTTGGTACAGGTTACTTTGACCAAGTATCTATGGTCATTACCGGTGGAACATCATCAACAACCGCATTAAAAGGTTCGACTGAGGCAGAACAATTTACAGGAAAAAACTAGGTCTCAGCAGACCGCGAATCCTTCTCTCCTATTGGAGGGAGGGATTTTTTGATTAGTTTATATTTAAATAGAGGAATTGGGAACCAACTTGCGGATGGGATGGTCCAACTTGCGTATGAGGAGATCCAACTTGCTTATAGTTAAATTTACAAGCTATTGAACCCACTTTTTGGAACGGAACGTTTTTTAATGTATCATCATAGATAATAATAGCCTTTATATGGAGTTGATTGAGTTGAAAAAGACAACCGTTGATGAAATCTTACAGCAAGGTATCTATGGACCACTTGAAACAAAACCAGATGAGCGGCGAAAATTCTTAGGAACTTTGAGAGAGCGGATTGTTATTGCCCTTAAGAAAAGCCAATTGGGAGAAAAAGAAGTATATCCCCAAGTGGAGCAGCATATGAAGGAAAAGCCCCAGTCCCATCTTTTCTTAAATGGAAACATGAATTACGAGGCCCTTTCCAAATATGTAAAGCTGGCCACAAAATATAAGATTGAACATACTATTGTGACCAATAAAGAGCACGACACGGAAATCGGCTTGGTGTTAGCTATGGATCATGCAATTGATAAGGAAGATATCTATATAACCAAGAAGGTACCTGCCCAGCTGCAGGAAGTTAAAAAGAGCAAGGGCTTTTTTTCAAAAATCTTTAAAAAATAAGCAGATGAGATTTCAGAGAACATACGCCCTTAACAGAGGAAAGCATCAAGCCAGAGCCCAAACTGTCCTTATGAGAGGTTCATAAGGACAAAAAGCATCAAGCCAGAGCCCCAACTGTCCTTATGAGGAGTTCATAAGGACAAAATACCTCATGCACAACCTCCAACTGTCTTTATGACACTATACACTCCTCTGTTTTCATCCAGCTGCCACTTCCACCGTTGCCTGAAGCTCCATTTCAACATTTCCCTGAATGGCTCGACTGATCATGCAAGAAGTCTCCGCTTTTTTGGCGAGTCTCTTAGCCATCGCCACTTCTTTTTCGGATGCACCTGGTTTCAAGACTACATGTGGTCGGTGGATAATTTTTTTATATGTAAAAACCCCATTGGTGACATCCACAATTCCTTCAGACTCCATCATTAGAGTCTCCTTCAGCAAATGACTACGTTCCATCATCGCTGCAAGTGTGATAATATAGCAGGTCGCGGCAGCCCCTAGCAGCATCTCATCTGGATTAGTGCCGACACCCGGCCCATCCATTCCTGGTGGGATGGAAATCTTTGTTTTTAGATTCCCGGCTTCAATCTCTCCGACATCATTCCGTAATCCCGGCCAGTTCGCCTTTAAGTGAAAAATATGTTCGGCCATTCTAAATTCCTCCAATTTTAGTTTTGCTCCCACGTTATTTGGAAAATATGGTATGGTTAATTTGATACGTAAAAAATGGAGCAGTGATTATGAAAATTATTTTTAAAATTACCCTTTTCCTAATTCTTTGTTTATATTTAGCGATTCTTTCGAAATTAATTTTGTTTAAATATATCCCGTTATCTGAGATTATTAATCATTTTAACTTTACCTATGATGAATACCACTGGCGGTCGAATAATTTCGTCCCCTTTAAAACCATTAAATTTTATTTGTTTTTAGCAGATATCAATCTAAGTATTCGGATTGAGAACTTAGCAGGGAATGTCATCGGTTTTATGCCGTTCGGATTTATCTTACCATTGCTTGCAAAAAAGTTTCAAAAAATCAGCACTGTCACCTTTGCTACCTTTTGCTTAAGTCTAACGTTCGAACTGTTGCAGCTCGTATTTGAATTTGGCAGCTTTGATGTGGACGACTTAATTTTAAATACGGCTGGTGGAATTCTTGGTTACCTGCCTATTAAGCTCGTTTTTCTGATCGCCCATTTGAAAAAGAAAATCATAAAAACAACGCAATTTTAGGAGGCAGTCGGATGGCAAAAGGATTCTTTACACTCTTTTCAAAAAACATTAAGAAATCAATGGGGGCGGGGCAATATCAGGCAAATGGAATTCAAGTTACCTGTGTTCATTGCCAACATGATCGGTTTGAGTCTAGTCATGCCCAGTTAAATACAGCATTGGCCACTTTTTTAAATTTTGACTTTGCCAACCGCTCTGCAATCACATTAACCTGTCACCGTTGTGGGTATATCCATTGGTTTAATAAGAAGGTTAATAGAATAGATTAGGATAAACAAAAACCACCGATGAATCTTTAAAAAGATCCACTGGTGGTTTTTTCAGTCCCAGTAACTGGTACTGTATCTGCTAACAATTGAATATTTTTGGTTACCTTTGTGCTATAGGTAAAATCACCATAGCAATAAGGGTAGCGGAAATTATCTTTATTGCCGCCACAAGTATATATAGCTGGCTTTTCTTTTACCCGCTGGAGGGAGAATTCTTTCGCCAATGCCTCACTATGTTTACCGCCGTGCTGTGCGACATAGTCAATGTAGCCAATTCCCATGTTGTAAGACTGGATAATGGTCTGGAAATCTACCTTTTTCTGATTCCCATAAGTGAGTACTCGCTGAAAATGTTTAACCCCAACCTGAATGCTTTTTTGGGGATCTGTAATTGTATTTCTTGCCAAACCAGCCGATTCCGACGACTGCATAGGATCCCCGCCTTTGCCGCGGCTTTCTTGCTGCATTAAGGCTACTAGTACTGTCGTATGAGTTTCGAGATTATATTTCGCTAATTCATCGTGTATTAAGGGACTATATTTTTTTACATCAGCAAATGGATCAGATTTTTCAAGTTGAAGGGAACCTGGTTGTTGAAAATAATTTTGGAACATGGCCAATCCACAAAAAAGCATAAACAGCATCAAAAAGAGTTTGAATTTCTTCCGTCTTCGTTTTTTCATTCAGAAGCCCTCCCATCCCTGACCATTATAAGGGAAGATGCCAAGAATGTCTGTGATGAACTTATTAGAAAAAATATTTGCATTATTAAGAGAAAAATAGAATTAAATTTTTAAAAGTTTGAACAAAAATTGATTTGCTTGCCAATACTGATAGTTGAATCATTGCGGTAATGCGGAAAAGTTTGGTATCATCATTAGTATTGATATGATAAGACAAATGGGATTGGGGGTTATGATATGTCACGTATTTCAAATGAGCAGGTTAAGCATGTAGCTAACCTGGCACGCTTGGCTATAACCGAAGAAGAAACAGAAAAGTTTACAAAGCAGCTGGATGCGATTATTACCTTTGCTGAGCAGTTAAATGAATTGGACACGGAAAATGTGGAACCTACATACCATGTGCTGGATATGAAAAATGTTTTACGTGAAGATAAATCCAAACAAGGATTAGCGCTTGAAGAGGTACTAAAAAATGCGCCTGAACATCAGGATGGACAGATTAAAGTACCATCGATTATGGGGAAGGAGGATTAAAACGTGAGTTTATTTGACTATAAAGTTGCAGACTTACATGAGCTGCTACATAAAAAGGAACTAAATGTGTCCGATCTTGTTGAAGAATCATACAAGAGAATCGGACAAGTCGAGGACAAAGTTCAGGCATTTTTAACATTGGATGAAGAGCGCGCCCGTCAATCAGCAAAAGCATTAGATGAGAAACTTAACACGGATGCGGCAAAAGGTTTGCTATTCGGGATGCCGATTGGCTTAAAAGATAACATGGTTACAAAAGGACTGCGGACAACCTGTGCGAGTAAAATTCTCGAAAACTTTGATCCAATTTATGATGCCACCGTCGTTCAGAAACTGCAGCAGGCAGAAACGGTAACGATTGGGAAGTTAAATATGGATGAATTTGCAATGGGGTCTTCAAACGAAAATTCCCATTATCAAACGACACGGAATCCATGGAATCTTGAGACGGTTCCAGGTGGTTCATCAGGCGGTTCAGCAGCATCTGTTGCGGCAGGTGAAGTCCTATTTTCCCTTGGTTCTGATACGGGCGGTTCGATCCGTCAACCAGCTTCTTTTTGTGGTGTCGTCGGATTAAAGCCAACCTATGGTCGTGTTTCCCGCTTTGGCCTTGTAGCCTTTGCGTCATCACTTGATCAAATTGGACCGATTACAAGAACCGTTGAGGATAATGCCTACCTGCTTCAAGCGATATCCGGCCTGGATCCAATGGATTCAACCTCAGCAAATGTGGACGTTCCCGACTTTGCTAGTGCCTTAACTGGTGACGTAAAGGGTCTTAGAATCGCAGTACCAAAAGAGTATCTTGGTGAAGGTGTCAGCGAAACCGTCCGACAATCCGTCTTAAATGCATTAAAGGTGCTTGAGGGTCTTGGCGCCGTTTGGGAAGAAGTTTCCCTGCCGCACTCGAAGTATGCACTTGCCGCTTACTATTTGCTTTCGTCATCAGAAGCCTCAGCGAACCTCGCCCGTTTCGACGGAGTCCGTTACGGCTATCGTACAAAGGATGCGGAAACGTTAATTGATTTATATAAAAAAACACGAGCAGAAGGCTTCGGTGATGAAGTAAAGCGCCGGATTATGCTTGGAACGTTTGCACTAAGTTCAGGTTACTATGATGCCTATTACAAAAAGGCGCAGCAGGTTCGGACATTAATCAAGCAAGACTATGAGAATGTTTTTGCAAAGTATGATGTGATTATCGGCCCGACTACACCAACGCCGGCTTTTAAAATTGGTGAAAAAATCGAGGATCCGTTAACGATGTATGTCAATGATATTTTAACGATTCCATTGAACCTTGCAGGCTTACCAGGAATTTCGATTCCGTGTGGCTTTGATGGCGGGTTGCCGTTAGGCTTACAAATCATCGGCAAGTATTTTGATGAAGCAACAATTTATCGGACAGCACATGCATTTGAACAGGCAACAGACTATCATAAACAGAAACCTGGATTATAGGGGGTGAAGACCGTGGAATTTGAAACAGTGATTGGACTTGAGGTCCATGTTGAGTTAAAAACAGATTCAAAAATTTTCTCAGCGAGCCCCAATCATTTTGGAGCTGAACCGAATACAAATACAAGTGTGATTGACCTGGGCTACCCAGGAGTTTTACCTGTCCTTAATAAAAAAGCGGTAGAATTTGGGATAAAAGCTGCCATGGCCATTAATTGCGAGGTTGCTACCCATACAAAGTTTGACCGCAAAAACTACTTTTACCCGGATAATCCCAAGGCCTATCAGATTTCCCAGTTTGATAAGCCAATTGGGGAACATGGCTGGATTGATATTGAGGTAAATGGCTATACGAAGCGGATTGGAATTACGAGAATTCATTTGGAAGAAGATGCAGGAAAGCTGAACCATGGCAAAGGGTATTCATTATGCGATTACAATCGTCAGGGCACTCCGCTTGTTGAAATCGTTTCTGAACCGGATATTCGCACTCCTGATGAAGCTTATGCCTATCTTGAAAAATTAAAATCCATTATCCAATATACAGGCGTTTCCGATTGTAAAATGGAAGAGGGCTCACTTCGTTGTGACGCAAATATTTCGATTCGTCCCGTTGGTCAAGAAGAATTCGGAACGAAAACAGAATTGAAAAACCTGAACTCATTCAATTTTGTCCGCAAAGGGCTTGAATACGAAGAGAAGCGTCAACGCGAAGTGGTGTCGGCCGGTGGAACGATTGATCAAGAAACTCGCCGCTTTGATGAAGCCACTGGGGCAACCTTGCTGATGAGGGTCAAAGAAGGTTCCGATGATTATCGTTACTTCCCAGAGCCGGATTTAATGGACTTGTACATTGATGAGGACTGGAAAGCAAGAGTTCGTGCCGAAATCCCTGAACTGCCAGACCAGCGTCAAAAGCGTTATGTAGAAGAGCTTGGCTTACCCGTTTACGACGCAAAAGTGTTAACTGTAACGAAAGAAATGGCTGATTTCTTCGAGGAGACAGTTAATGGTGGTGCGGATGCGAAGCTTGCCTCGAACTGGATCATGGGGGATGTCTCAGCCTACTTGAATGCTGAGCAAAAAGAGCTTCATCAAGTAGCCTTAACACCGGAAGGTCTAGCAAGCATGATTAAGCTAATCGAAAACGGAACGATTTCTTCGAAAATCGCGAAAACCGTTTTTAAAGAGTTAATTGAAAACGGCGGCGATGCCGAGAAAATTGTGAAGGACAAGGGGCTTGTCCAGATTTCCGATGAGGGAACACTTCTTAAAATTATTTCTGAGGTGCTGGATGCGAATCCGCAATCGATTGAAGATTTTAAGAATGGGAAAAATAAAGCGGTTGGCTTCTTAGTGGGGCAATTAATGAAGGCAACTAAGGGTCAGGCCAATCCGCAGATGGTCAATCAGTTATTGCAGCAAGAATTACAAAAACGTTAAACGAAGCTGGCAGAGTCTATTCTGCCAGTTTTTTTATGGTTTGCGGATTTCGACATTCTTTTCGCCATTTCCCGGGAAAAAATTCTTTTCTTAAAAGGGTTTATCCCGCAACTAATCAAACGTTTGGTTAGTAAGGAATGATCAGGAAACGTGTCGAAGCATAGGAGTTTCCCTAAGAAAGTCCTAATATCGACTTGTTTTTTATTTTATTAGAGGTAAATTATCGCTCGGGTCGACAAAGGATTTTCACAATAAGTGGCTGAAACACTTTATTTATATGGCCTCGTGGCTAACTAATCAAACGTTTGGTTAGTTTTTTGGAGTAGTGTAAATTCAACAATCTTTTTTCCAGGTTTAGGAGTAAAAGGTTGAGAGGGAGGGCTATTCCGCCTATTTAATTAAACGTTTGATTAGTTTGCAGTTGGTCGAGGGGTGTAAATTTAAAGGGAAATAAGGTTAATGGAAGGCTTAGCTGCCCCAGTTCCCGACAAACTTTTTATATGATTTCGGAGAAAAACATTGATTTACCGGGGCTGATACTAGTTTTAATCAAACGTTTGGTTAGTTCTATATTTTTGGGAAAATAGTCAAGGTATGTAAAAGAACTTAGGCTAAATATTTAAATGGCTATTTTCTGATACGCTGATAAAATCTGATTTATCGCTGATAAACTGTGTGAATTCGCTGATAAATGGGCTAGATTCGCTGATAAAACTCTCAAATCCGCTGATTAAAAATGAGAGGCGATCTTTATTAGTATATGAAACTAGTTTTTTCGTCCAAAGCTTTCTTAGATACCCCCTTTGTATATAAATCCCTCCATAAAAATTATTATGTGGTACTCTTTTCCAAAAATTAGTATTCTCCTCCCTGACTTGCGGATAGAGTGAGCTAACTTGCGGATAACCGCCATCAACTTGCGGAAAGTAGATTTTAGGACTATTCGTAGTTTAATTCGGCAAATAAATGGTAAGATTTAAACAAAATGATTTTATAAATAAAGCGAGGTACACGGATGACAATTTATATTGCGCTGTTACGAGGAATCAATGTTGGCAAGCATAACCGGATCAAAATGGCAGATTTAAAAAGTCTATTAGAAACAATGGGCCTAACCAAGGTGAAAACATATATTCAAAGTGGAAATGTTTTATTCGAAGCAAAGGACGAGGCAGAGCAACTTAGCCAACGATTAGAGGATGAGATAAGTAAGACATTTGGTTTTCCGGTCCCTGTTATTTTAAGAACAGCTGAGGAATACGAACAGATTATCCGTGATTGTCCCTATTCTATCGATTTTCTTAAGGAAGGCGAGAGTATCCAACTAGCCTTTTTGGCGGAGGAACCCTCCCAAGTAAAAACGGACCTTTTACGCAACTACCAAAGCGAGCCCGACGAATGTTTTATAAAAGGGAAAGAAGTCTACCTCTTTTTACGGCAGAGCATCCTAGATTCAAAACTAGCAGCACAGCTGCCGAAACTAGGTGTTCCGGTGACAGTACGTAACTGGAAGACTGTCATCAAACTATCGACCATGGTAGAAGATTTGATAAATAAATAACGCTCGGATCGATTGGATCCGAGCGTTTGTCAATTTATTCATTTTTTAATAAACGAACGCTCTCATTAAATTCCTTTTCAATGGCATCATTTTTCTTATAAGTGATCAAGCTGACAACGACTGCTACAATTAGATTGAAGACAAAGCCTGGAACTATTTCATAAAGCGTGTCACCAAGTCCAACATTTTTCCAAACGATAACGGTAACAGCACCGACGATCATCCCGAAAAGGGCTCCCCAATTCGTAATCTTTTTCCAGAATAAACTTAGCAGGATAACAGGTCCGAAAGAAGCTCCGAAGCCTGCCCATGCATAGGCAACAAGATCTAAAATGGTGCTATTTTGCTTGAAAGCAAGTGCAGCAGCAACAACGGACACAAGAAGAACCGCCATTCTTCCTAAGAAGACAAGTTGTTTATCTTTAGCGTTCTTGTTCATCACCATTTTGTATAAATCTTCAACAAGCGCACTAGAAGTTACGATTAATTGGGAAGAAATCGTACTCATAATCGCTGCAAGAATGGCAGCCAAAGCAAATCCAGCGAATAGAGGGTGGAATAAAATCTGGCTTAATTCAATAAATACCGCTTCTGGATTCTTTAATACATGATCTGGATTATTATGGAAAAATGCAATCCCAATAAATCCTGTTAAGATTGTACCGATAAGCGAGATAATCATCCAGCCCATACCAATTCGGCGGGCGCTTTTTGTTTCTTTGATCGTTTTGATTGCCATAAATCTTACAATAATATGCGGCTGGCCAAAATAGCCTAGGCCCCATGCCATTGCCGAAACTATTCCTAAAAAGGTTGTCCCTTTTAATAAGTCCATTTTAGTAGGATCAATCGCTCGAATCGTTTCAAACGTTTCAGCGGGGCCACCCGTGTGAAAGATGCCAATAGCGGGAACAAGTGCTAGGGCAATCAGCATCATTAATCCTTGAATAAAGTCTGTATAACTTACAGCTAAGAATCCACCAAATAGGGTGTAGGCAACCGTAACGCCGCCAACAATCAAAAGCCCAGTATGGTAACTCGTGCCAAACGAGCTCTCAAAAAAGACAGCTCCAGAAACCATTCCGGAAGAAACATAGAAAGTAAAGAATATAAGAATAACAATACCTGAAACAATACGGAGTAGTTTGCTGTTGTCTTTAAAACGGTTTTCAAGATAGCTAGGAATCGTGATGGAATCATTGGCAACTTGAGTATAAGAACGTAAGCGAGGTGCAACTAGCAGCCAGTTAAGATAGGCTCCAATCGTTAAACCAACCGCGATCCACGCATCTGCCAAACCGGTTACATAAATCCCCCCAGGTAAGCCCATTAAGAGCCAGCCGCTCATATCAGCAGCCCCGGCACTTAAGGCGGTTACAGCAGGTCCTAAAGACCTTCCACCAAGCATGTAATCCGTAAGATTGCTAGTCTTTCGATATGAATACCAACCGATAAAGAGCATAGCGGCAATATAGATTCCAATCGAGAGTAGTTGTAGTGATTCGTTAGACATATATTTCCTCCTCTGTTTGTTATTGTAGAAAACACTTTTAATAATATTTTCTATATAAAAAATATTCTATCAACTTTAAATTCCTATTACTAGTGTAAAAATATGTTTTTATAAAATAGGGAAAAATACTTGTAGTATAACATTGGCGAATCTGCTTAAGCAGTTCGATTGTAACGTGTAATTGAAACGACTATTATAGAAGCAAATGGAAAGGGTGCTGTATAAATGGATTTAAACCAATGGTTTCAAAAAGGATTAACTGTCGATGGGTACATCAACGCGATGACCACCAATAAAGATGAAATGCTCACAATCTATAAGCAATTTACCTTAAGGGATGAAGACAGAAATAAACTCGAGGCATTAAGACCGCAAAAATTACGAGCGATTGTCCTCTCAGAGGATTGGTGTGGAGATGCGATGCTGAATAACCCAATTTTGCTGCGAATAGCTGAGGCCGCCGAGATGGAAGTCCGTTTCGTGCTCCGCGATTCAAATCTGGAGTTAATGGACCAATATTTAACCAATGGCACGTCGAGAGCCATTCCAATTTTTATTTTTATCAATGAAGCAGGCAATGAAGCAGGCGTATGGGGACCAAGAGCACCTGAAATACAGGCATTTGTAATGGAAAAGCGTGCTGCCTTGCCAGATAAAGACGCTGAGGATTTCCAGGAGAAACAAATGGCAATGTTTAAGAACTTTAAAGAAACCTATCAAACAGATGCGGTCATTTGGCAAACCGTAGCCAATAGTATCCTATCGACACTGTTAAAATAACAAAGAGGATCCCCAAGTAGTTTTAACTACAAGGGGATCCTTTTCTCGCCCATATTAAATACTGCTGTTCTTTGGAGGGATACGGTCGTTCTGCAAATTTTTATCACTGATTTTTGGCTCAATTCCAAGAATGAAATTACGGATGTTCGACCTGTGCAAATAAATTAAGAAAAAAGTAAATAAAAAAGAGATAAGTTCTAACTCAAAATTAGGAGAAACCAAGGAATATACGAGCATACTTAGACCAACGGTGATGGAGCCGAAGAATACATACTTTGTTAAAAAAATAACCAAAAAGAAGGTAATATAGGCAATCACTAATAAAGGAAAATTGGCAATCAACAGTGCTCCGGCAGTTGTAGCAATCGCCTTTCCCCCTCTAAAGCCTGCAAAAATTGGAAAGCAATGTCCAACAACAGCAGCGAATCCAAAGTAAAGGGGTTCCGCCTCAAGATTGAAGTAAATTGGCATGTAGGCTGCCAAAGCGCCCTTCGCAAGATCAATAAGCAGGACGAAAATAGCTGACTTTTTACCAAGAACCCTCAATGTGTTGGTTGCACCAGGATTTTTGCTGCCATGATCCCGGATGTCTACACCAAAGACCAACCTGCCTACAATTAAGGCGGTGGGAACGCTTCCAATTAAGTAGGAAGCTAGAAGCAACAGCCAGAACATAAGCACCCTTCCCCCATCTATTATTTTATTAAATTCGTTTTATTTATAGATTCTATCACACTTCAGTGGTATTATTTTGTTGAATTCTCACTATTAGTAAGAAAAGGGAGCGCTCAACATGAGACAAATTGATTTTGGTCAAGTTGCTAATAGCTATGCATGCGCAAGAGAAGATATTCCCGTAACCTTAATGGATAGCCTCTATCTCCGCAATATTTTTTTTGAAGGAAAAAAAGTCGCTGATATCGGCTCGGGAACTGGTGTGTTAACAAGAAAAGTGGCCTTACGAAAAGCGGATGTTATTGGCATTGAGCCATCAAAGGAAATGCTAGAACAGGCAAAGGCTTTCAATCTTACGAAGAATTTTACCATTCCGTATCAATTGGGCAGTGCAGAAGATACAGGTCTAAAAGATTCACAGTTTGATATTGTCACAGTAATAAGGGCATGGCATTGGTTTGATCGTCCTAAGGCAATCCAAGAAATGAAAAGGATATTAAAAGCAAAAGGGACGTTAATTGTTATTGATTCTGGTTTTCTATCAGGCACGCCTGCCGTTGAAAAAACCTTTGCAGTTCTAGCTAAATACGTTGAAGGCGGCTTATTGCCAGCAGGTTCGAAGGCAGAGTCCCAGATGCGGATGAACGGATTTCCCGTCGAGTGGTTTGCTGAATGGCAGACAAATGGTTTCGAACTGAGAGATTTTTATAAGTTAAATTACACGGTCAACTTTACAAAGCAGGAATGGATCGAGCGAATGGAGTCGATTTCATGGCTGGCAGGAATAGATGTAAATGTTCGAAAAGCGGCATTGGAGGAGTTAGCCAGTTCAATACCAGATCAAGAATCCTTTGTCATTCCACATGAATGTAATGTTTGTATTTTAAGAATTGGAGAGTAGACCTTCTACTATTTACGTTATAATAACTTAAAAGATAAACTCATCACATGATGAAACAACATCGCCTTATGAAAAGGATGATCAATTTGAGTCAGAAGCTTAAAATTCAACAGCCAAAAATTCCATCAAGTTTAACACCATTAGACTTTAACGATAGAGAAGATTCTTACATTAACATGGCAATCATCAGCGACTGCTCGATATCACAAGAGGAAATTGAAAAGCTAATTTTTGAGGAGGTTGTATTTAAAAATGTAACCTTTCTCGATGGATCATTTCGGTTTATTCAATTAACCGATGTCATTTTTGATCGATGCGATCTATCCAATGTGGATTTTACCGATGGAATTATCCACCGTGTCGAGTTTCGCGATTCTAAACTATTAGGATTAAATCTTGCAGATGCTACACTTCGTAATGTCTTGTTTGAAAGCTGTAATCTGAATATGGGCTCGTTTGGATATGCCGATTTGAAGGAAATGAAATTTGAAAATTGTTCCCTTCGCAATGCTGATTACTATGATGCCAAGTTTAAAAAAATTGAATTTAAAAATTGTGATCTTGATGATGCGAATTTTACGGGAACCACTCTTAAAGGAGTGGACCTCAGCACCTGTAACTTTAACCGCTTAAATCTCTCACTTGATAGTGTTGCAGGGTGCACGGTTTCTGCAGACCAGGCGCTAGGATTTGCGAGGCTATTAGGTTTGGAAATTAAAGAATAATCTACTATATATCTGCTAAAACCGTGCGGCCGCCGTCGCACGGTTTTTTCTTGTGGGATTTTTCTGCCATGAAAATTAGCATGGTATGATAAAAAAGAATCGAAAAAATATTTTTTAAATTAGTGTAGGGTTTTTTCAATAACCTGTCGTCTATTAAAGTGAGATACAACAAAGAAAGGGGGAGAGAGCAATTAGCGATGCAGCCTTAATAGAAAATGTGTTGGAAGGCAATGATCACGCCTTTCGCCTTTTGGTAGAGAAGTACCGCAATGATGTGTTCCGGACCATCTTTGCTGTTCTTCGCGACCAAAAGGAAGCAGAAGACGCGGCACAGGAAGTTTTTATGAAAATCTATACCTCTCTCCCCCAATATCAAAATCAAGGTTTCAAAACGTGGATGACGCGAATTGCCGTTAATCATGCGATAGATATCAAAAGAAAACAAGTGAGAAGAAAAGAGGAAGTGGCGGAAGACCTCGAGTTGCAGTTAGTAGGGACACCGAAAGATAGTATTGAAAAAGAGATAATGGATACCGACCGGAGAACGCTCGTCAGGAGGAAGCTTGATGAACTGCCCGAAAATTACCGTGATGTGATCTACGGATTTTACATAGCGGAAAAAAGCTATCAGCAATTGGCAGACGAACAAAATGTACAAGTGAAAACGATTGAAACAAAGCTATACCGGGCTCGCCATTGGATGAAAAAGAATTGGAAGGAGGACGATTTTTCATGAAGCATTACACTTATGATGAGTGGTTGCAATACGTTAATGACGAAATCAATGAGAATTCAAGGCAGGAATTAGAAGGCCATTTATACTCGTGCGACCAATGTCTCAACAATTACTTAATGGCGATGGAAGCAAATGAATCATCGCTTCCAATTCTCTCCGACATGAGCGAGTTTACCGATTTGGTCATGGCAGAGGTTTCGAAACAAAAAATCGTGGTGCCTGACACCGTTAGAAACCTAAACACTATGTTGATAGTTCCTTCGGTGCCTGACACCAAAAATGACATCAAAAATGACGCCAAAACCAAAATGGAGAAAAAACCTTTTTATCAGCAAGCGGCATTCCATTATCTGCTGGCTGCAGCGGCGACGATTCTGTTGACTTTCACGGGTGCTTTTCAGTCGCTCGCTACGTATGCGAATGCGTTAGAAAGCCCGCAACCGCAAGTTCAGAAAAAGAAGCATTCGGTCACAGAGGGTGTTATTAATAAAACTTTTGCATGGATTGATTCACTAGAAAAAAAGGAGGCAGTTAAGAAATGAAAAATCCGACAAAAGCATTGACCTTATCCTTATTTCCAGGTCTTGGTCATATATATTTCGGCAACATGTTTCGCGGAGTACTATATCTACTGACCGTAATGGGGTTGGCGTTCGTCACTGTCATTGGGTTAGTAACGAATAATGAGGAAGTTGGCATTGTTACCTTTATGTTAGGACTATTCATTTACCTAATTAGTTTTATCGACATGGGTGTGCAGGTTTCTAAACATAAAAAAGCGCAGAAGACAGCGAACCCGGATGAACCGCAGCTACAGGCTTCCCAAGATTCAGAACGCTTCTATACAATCGTTTTGTCATTTATTCCTGGCCTAGGGCATTTCCAAATTGGACTGATGAACAGGGGCTTAACACTTTTGGCAACTTTTTTGGGGCTGGGGGTTATGGTTACATTTGTAACTGCGCTTTCCAATCGCGGCGAATTTATGGTCTTTATGGCAGCCCTGCCGATTATCTGGGTCTACGGATTCTTTGATGCGGTTCAACAGGTAAATAAAAAGCAGCGCGGTGAGGAGCTTGTCGACAGAACGATTTTTGAAGACTTTGAAATGCGCCGCGAGGACGGGAAAAAGAGTAAGTCGATTGCGACCTTTCTTTCAATCTTCCCAGGGGCAGGCCACCTCTATTTAGGCTTACAGCGCCGGGGCATTCAGTTAATGGCAGCCTTTCTCTTTTCTATCTATATTTTAGATATCTTACGGCTTGGTATCTTCTTGTTCTTAATCCCGATCATTTGGTTTTACAGCTTTTTCGATGCGATGCAAAAGGTTTCAAAGTACGGGGAAGAAACGGTGGAGGATGTTCCGATTATTGCTTATTTCCTTAATCATCAGAAATGGGTCGGCATTGGACTTGTTTTGATGGGACTCTACTATCTAGTGATGAACGTCCTGCTTCCAGCTTTTTCACCGATGTTAAGCAGGTTAATTGATATCGATGTGATGTATTGGGTTCAAGGTTATTTTCAAACGGGACTTGTTTGTCTGCTGTTGATTGGCGGGGGAATTAAACTTCTATCTGGAAGCAAACAAAAGCAGGGGGCTGAGAAGCATGAGTAAGTGGGGAAAAACTATTGCAGGGGCAGCAATAATCGGATTCGGGATTGGGTTCCTTTTTAGAAAAAGAAAGGTAGGAGAAGAAGCATGAGAACTTGGCGTGTTGGGACGTTTTCGATGGGGGCCTCACTCGTTTTCCTTGGCCTCTTCCTCTTTTTTTCAACGTTTTTAGGGTTAGACCTTGTACAAGTTATGACGGCTTGGTGGCCGCTTTTATTGGTTGTTCTCGGAATTGAAATTCTCCTTTATTTGTTTTTGTCACGACAGGAAAAGCCGGTCTTAAAATATGATTTTCTTAGTATTTTCTTTGTAGGTGTGATTGGAACTGCCGGGATTGCGTTTGCAATTTTAAGCACAACGGGGGTTATGGGTAAGGTGGAAGAAGTGATGGCGAGGGAAGAGCGCTCGTTTGAACTGCCTGCTTTTTCCTACCAAGTGGATGACAGCATCAAACGGGTGGTGGTCAGGACGGTGGGCCATCAGATGACAGTGGAGTCAACGGAGGAAAAGGAGGTATCGTTGTTCGGTACATACCGGGTGCAAACAGCCAAAAAGGAGAAGTTACTCCAAAGTGCGGATGATGTGATTTCAGCAAACCAAAAGGGTGATACACTCTATTTAAACATGAAGTCACTGCCAAACGAAATGAGTCCGTTTAATGCAAGTGGAGAGGTTGCGGCGACGCTTTTGGTTCCAAATCATGTGAAGCTTGAGGTAATTGGCAGTGATAATGCGTTAACCTTAAAGCCACGCTCGATAGCGAACGACTGGAGTATTGAAAGTGTCGCATCGGTCGTTGTCGATGTGGCCGCGGCTAGCAATTTGAAGGTTGCTGCAGTAGGTGCCCAAGAGGTAAGAGGGAAAGATGGCGACTGGAAGGTGTCAACGGAAAAGGATCTCAATGGTATCGATAATGGCAGGAAAAATGCGGTTTTTCAATCTGGTGAAGGAAAATACCATATCAATATTGCCAATGCCTTTGATGTCAGTCTTACTACGAATGAATAAATATATAGACAAGTGATATAGGCATACATGGCTAAATCCACTTGTCTAGTTTTTTGCAAAAAAATAAAAAAACGTTATGATAGGAGTTGGATGTTTGAAGAAAATAGTTTATAGGCTTGGTTATAAGTTTGTAAGCTAGGATAATAATTGGTAGAATATTGAATTGAGCAGATAACGAATGCCGATTGTTGATTTCAAAAATAGGATGATGAAAACGATGAAAAGAGCAAGACTGATTTATAATCCTACCTCAGGACGTGAAATTCTAAAGCGGAATCTTCCAGAGATTCTTCAAAAGCTTGAGATTGCTGGGTATGAAGCTTCTTGTCACGCAACCACTGGGGCAGGGGATGCGACCGAAGCAGCACGCTTAGCTGTTGAGCGTCAGTATGATATCGTTATTGCAGCGGGTGGAGATGGTACGATTCATGAAGTGGTCAATGGACTGGCGGAACAAGATTACCGTCCTAAATTAGGGATCATTCCAGCAGGAACCACGAATGACTTTGCCCGAGCCCTCCATATCCCCAGAGATATTGGACCAGCTGTAGATATTATCACTAAAGGTGATTTGATTCCCGTCGATATTGGACGTATCAATGATCGATATTTTATTAATATTGCGGGCGGCGGAAGAATAACCGAGCTTACATATGAAGTTCCAAGCAAATTGAAAACGATGCTCGGCCAACTAGCCTACTACTTAAAAGGGATGGAAATGCTGCCTTCTATTAAACCTTCAGAAGTTTCGATTGAGTATGATGGGAAACTGTTTGAGGGTGAAGCGATGCTCTTTCTTGTCGGGCTGACAAACTCAATTGGCGGCTTTGAAAAGCTGGCACCGGATTCTTCTATTAACGATGGACTCTTTTCATTATTAATATTGAAAAAGACGAATCTTGCTGAATTTATCCGGATTGCGACGTTGGCTCTACGCGGTGAGCATGTAAATGATCCGAATATCATCTACACTCAGGCCAACCGGATTAAAGTCCAGGCAGTAGATAAAGTCCAGTTGAATTTGGATGGGGAGTTTGGCGGCTTGCTTCCAGCCGAGTTTGAAAACTTGTACCGTCATTTAGAGGTGTTTGTTCCTCTTGAAGATATTCGCCCGAATGATCGCCCGACTGATTGGGAATCGGGGAAAAGATATAGCTAAGTGAAAAGTTCGTTCCAATCGGAGCGGGCTTTTTTTTACAGGTGAAAAAGGGAATTGTGTAATAATCCTAGAATAATGTCTGTAATGAAATGAGAAGGGGCGTTGTGAAATGAAGGCGTTAATAAATATCGATTATACCTATGATTTTGTGGCGGTGGATGGGGCGTTAACCTGCGGTGAATCAGGACAAAAAATCGAAGGAAGGATGGTTGAACTGACAAAAGAGTTTATTACGAAGGGTGATTACGTTGTATTCGCCATTGATGTCCATGATCAGGGTGACCAATACCATCCAGAAACGAAATTGTTTCCGCCGCATAACCTTCGCGGGACGTCAGGAAGAGTCTTGTTTGGTGCGCTGAAGGAAGTGTTTGAAATGAATGAACAACGTGAGAATGTTACCTTTATGGATAAAACAAGATACTCTGCTTTCGCGGGAACAGACCTTGAAATCAAATTACGAGAGCGCGGAATTACAGAAGTTCATTTGGTCGGCGTCTGCACCGATATATGTGTTCTTCATACAGCAGTAGATGCTTACAATAAAGGATTTAAGATTGTGGTATATAAGGATGCCGTGGCCTCTTTTAATCAGGCGGGTCATGAATGGGCCCTCGGACATTTTGAACAATCCCTAGGAGCGATAGTTAAATAGACTTTCGAGGGTAATATTGGTTATAATGAGGAAAAGCTGAAATAGTATTTCGGAGGTCTGATTATGAAACACTTTTATCACGATGATAGTTTAACTCTGCATACCGATCTATATCAGATTAATATGGTAGAAACGTATTGGAGAGATGGGATACATAATAAACGCGCGGTCTTCGAACTATTTTTCCGCAAGCTTCCGTTCGGGAACGGCTATGCAGTATTCGCTGGATTGGAGAAAGTAATCCAGTTTATTCAAGGCTTCCGCTTTAGTGAGGAAGACCTCGAGTATTTGCAAAATGAAGTAGGTTACAAAGAAGATTTTATCACATATCTTAAAGATATCCGGTTCACGGGAACAATCTGTGCGATGAAAGAAGGCGAGCTTGTTTTTGGCAATGAACCGATCTTACGTGTGGAGGCTCCGCTTTGTGAAGCCCAATTGATTGAAACGGCGCTGCTTAACATTGTGAACTATCAAACATTAATTGCTACGAAGGCATCCCGCATTAAGCAAGTTGTGGGTGATGAAGTGGCGATGGAATTTGGGACAAGACGGGCCCAGGAAATGGATGCGGCGATTTGGGGAACAAGAGCAGCCTATCTTGCCGGTTTTGAATCAACAAGCAATGTAAGAGCGGGTAAGCTGTTTGGCATTCCTGTATCTGGAACACATGCCCATTCGATGGTCCAAGCATATAAAGACGAATATACGGCTTTCATTAAATATGCAGAATCACACAAGGATTGTGTCTTTTTGGTTGATACATATGATACACTCCGCCTCGGTGTTCCTAATGCGATCAAAGTGGCGAAAGAGTTAGGCGATAAAATTAATTTTATCGGAATTCGACTTGATAGCGGCGACCTTGCTTACCTTTCAAAGGAAGCGCGCAAAATGCTCGATGAGGCAGGATTCACCAATGCAAAGATAGTTGCCTCAAGTGATTTAGATGAATATACGATAATGAGCTTGAAATCACAAGGCGCCAAAATCGACAGCTGGGGAGTTGGCACAAAGCTGATTACAGCTTACGACCAAGCTGCACTGGGTGCGGTTTATAAAATTGTGTCTATTGAGGATGAAACCGGAAAAATGGAAGATACGATCAAGATCTCATCCAATCCGGAAAAAGTTACAACTCCAGGATTGAAGAGGGTTTATCGAATCATCAATAATACAAACCACCATGCCGAAGGAGATTATATTGCGTTAGCAGACGAAAAGATGCCTGAAAAGCGGCTGCGAATGTTCCATCCAACCCATACGTACATGAATAAGGTGGTTACCAACTTTACGGCTAAAGAATTACATGAAGAAATCTTTTCTAAAGGCGAGCTTGTTTATGAAATGCCTTGCTTGGAAGAATCCCGTGATTATTTGAAGCAAAACCTCGATGCACTTTGGGGCGAGTATCAGCGGATTACGAATCCAGAAGATTATCCAGTTGACCTGAGTCAAAAATGCTGGGATAACAAGATGAGAAATATTGAAGAGGTTAAAGACAAGGTAGAGGCAATGAAAAGGTAACGATCAGGCGTTCTTTTGATAAAAAAGGGCAGACTTAAGAGGGGGTTATTTCCCTTTTGAGTCTGCCCTTCGTTATTTTTGTTTAAAGAAATCGACAAAGGCATGGAAAATTTCAATACCCTGATAGGTAAGCATACTTGCGGCTGATATTGAAAAGAAGCCAATGATTACAAAGCGGATCCACATATTAATTTCCTCCCTTATTATGGTGATAGCTTATGATTCGGGAGGGTGGATCACATAGTTTGATTGATGAAAGATGGGAATGAGAAAAATAAAGCTTTTGTGAAAACTTATGAACAAATAAACGAGTGGAGTTAGTGCTGCAGTAAGGATGGTCGTAAGGATAAAGAGAGTTTGTATAACAACGGGCAGCTTTTTGTTATCACCCCATTGATCTTTCACCTTGCCATCATCTACGTTGATGATTGCTTTGAAATCAGTATGAGAGTGTGAAAGTGTATTTGAAAAGTGGCTAAAGGTGAAAGAAAGGAAGGCAAAGAGTAACGGAATGGACAGGTTTTTTATCAGCTTGATTATTATCCACTCCTTCCAGTAATGAGATTGTTTTAATCATATACACTTTTATTATATTTGGAAATAAAAAAATTCTGACAATTTTCTTGGTTATTTTTGAAAAAAGGCTCTTGTCCTTTGCAAGTTTCACAAACAGTCATGCTTTGTGTTACAATCTTAGCTAGTCAAAACAAGCAAAGGAAGAAACGAATGAGCAGAATAATACCGGTTAATAAAAATGATTACATAGATGTAGTTTTTGAAGATTTAACCCATGACGGAGCGGGTGTGGCCAAGGTGGATGGGTACCCGTTATTTGTCCCGAACGGACTGCCTGGCGAAAAGGCAAAAGTGAAGGTGATTAAGACAGGCAAAGGGTACGGCTTTGGGCGATTGGTCGAACTTTATGAAAAAAGCCCGTTCCGAGTCGATATTGAGAGCGGTGATATCCATAAATATGGCGGCTGCCAGCTCGAGCACATCAGCTATGAAGGTCAGCTCAAATATAAGGAAAACCAGGTCCGTCAGGTGCTTACACGGATCGGTAAACTGGAGGATGTTGTTGTTCATCCGATTCTGGGGATGGACCATCCCTTGCATTACCGCAACAAAGCACAGGTACCTGTTGGGGAGAAGGATGGCAAATTGATTGTTGGCTTCTTTAAACCGAGGAGCCATGAAATTGTTGATACGAATGAAAGTGTCATTCAATTGCCTGAAATTAATGAAGCGGTCCAGACGGTAAAGGAAATATGCAGCGAGCTAAGGATTCGTGCGTATCACGAGGAATCTCATAAAGGTGTACTCAGACACATTATGGCTCGTTATGGTCAGCAGACGGGAGAGCTCATGGTAGTAATTATCACGAGGACGGCGGATCTCCCTCAGCAAGATCAGCTGGTTGAGCAAATTGTTGCGCGGCTCCCGAAGGTAAAGTCAATCGTCCATAATGTCAATTCGAAGCGCACAAACGTCATCATGGGGGAAAAAACGACCGTTTGGTGGGGGAATGAAGTCATCTATGACTATATCGGGGATGTGAAATTTGCCATTTCCGCGCTGTCCTTTTACCAAGTAAACCCTGTTCAAACAAAGGTGTTATATGATAAGGCGCTAGAATATGCGGACCTTAGCGGTGAAGAAAGTGTCATTGATGCTTACTGTGGAATCGGAACGATTTCTCTATTTTTAGCACAAAAAGCCCGGAAAGTATTCGGTGTGGAAGTTGTTCCAGCGGCAATAGAGGATGCTAAGCGGAATGCGGCGTTAAATGAGATGACGAATACAGAGTTTGCTGCAGGGGAAGCGGAGGTTGTTATACCGAAATGGTATAAGGAAGGTAATGTGGCCGATGTCTTGGTTGTTGACCCGCCGCGCAAAGGCTGTGACGAGGCCTTGCTGCAGACGATTATTGAGATGAAACCGAAAAAAGTCGTTTATGTATCATGTAATCCAGCCACCCTCGCAAGAGATTTACGGATATTGGAGGACGGTGGATACAAAACGGTGGAAGTGCAGCCGGTTGATATGTTTCCGATGACCACGCATGTGGAGTGTGTGGCGCAACTCATCTTAAAAGAAGGCAACTAACCTTTTGATGTGACCCCCAAAAGTTAGAGTCTTATATTAAGCAGCTATTTGGCTGGTGTGGATACGGTATTGAACCGGACTCATGCCTGCCAATTTTTGCTTTATACGCTTGTTATTATAATAATTGATATATTCTTCGATTCTCTTTTTTAATTCCTCAAATGGGCACAGTGCTTCTCCGTAATACATTTCCTGTTTCAGTAACCCAAAAAAGTTCTCCATAGGTGAATTATCTAAACAGTTTCCTTTCCGCGACATACTCTGGCACACCTTGTTTTTCTTTAGTGTTTTTACCCATTTATTATGTTGATAATGCCAGCCTTGATCAGAATGTACAGTGGTCCTAAACTTAGAATCCTTTACTATTTCAAGAGCTTCCTTCAGAGGGCTGAGCGCTAATTCTATGGTTGGGCGCATACCTATCCCATACGAAAGAATTTCACCGTTGAACATATCCATAATAGGACTCAGATACAGTTTTACACCGTCTGAACACTTAAATTCTGTGATATCTGTTGTTAATTTTTGATGACACACCTTTGTGTGGAAACGACGATTTATACGGTTCTTGACAACTGTTCCTGTAGTTCCTTTGTAAGAACTGTATTTACGTGATTTTCTACTAAACTTCTCCACTTTAATTCCGAGATTATTCATGATGCGTCGCACCTTTTTATGATTCACTTCATTACCACGGTTTTTCAATTCCAGTTGGATACGACGATATCCATAATTTCCGTTATTTTCATCAAAAATGGATTGAATACATTCTTCAAGTTCGTGATCTGGATTTTCCTTCTTCATCCCTTTTATATGATAATGGTACGAAGATTCAGGAATACCAACTCTCTCTAAAACATCTTTTAGTTTGAAGGTTTCTTTGAGTTCGAATGATAGCGCTGCTTGTGCTTTTCGAGGTAGCCTTCCGGATCCATCTGAAAAGCTCGCAACTTTTTTAGGTATTCTACTTCTAAACGCAAAAGTTCGTTTTCTCTCTCCAATTTTTGTTCGTACGTCATTTCTTTTTCTTCTGCAATTTTTTTATTTCTTTTGTTCTTATTATTATCAGACATGGATGGCCGTCCTTTCGGTCTATCCAGGGCCTCAGGACCACCCTCCAAAAAAGCTTTCTTCCATGAAGCTATCATAGAAGGGTTGGTTAGTCCAAATTGAATGGCGGTATCTGCCTCTGAAGAACCTGTTCTTTTCATAAAGCTTAAAACATCTAGCTTAAATTGAACAGAATAAGTTTCCTTGTTCTTCTTTCTCATTAACCCTTTCTCCCCAAATTTTTCGTAAACTTTTACCCATCTAAAAATGCGTGTAAAGTCTTTCATATCATACTTCTGTGCTAATAATCTATATCCCAATTTACCTTCTAGATACTCTTTTACTAGCATTAACTTAAATCCTTCACTATATTTAGCCACTAAAAAACACCCCGAAAATTAGATTTCACTCTAACTTTTGGGGTGCAGTACACTTTGGATGTTGCCTTTTAAAGGTCTTTAATGATTTACTAATATGTTCACATAATTGTAGAAAAGCTTTTGAAAAGACTAAATTTATATGAATTCTAATGTGATATTATTTTATCTGAGGAGGTAGCAAAATGGAAGCATGACAATAAAATAATTACTTTTTCAATTTTTGGCGTTTCTGTCCACCATCATTTTCCCCATCAAAACAATGATTTTATGAAAACCTTGAAGAATAAATCCAACTTTGAAATTATGCAAACGTTTATGAACAACCTCCTTATTGAATCTTCACATTTTTCTACTTTAACACCCATTTCTTCCATGTTATTTCAAGAAAAATTGTTTAATAAAAAAATAGACCTGAAAGGATAGGTAAACCATGTAAGCATATTATCATTAAAAGTTTCCTAAGACTAATTATTTCTGGTAAGTAAATTTATATCTGAAGGAGGATAATTAATGGGTCACGATATATCAGGACACAATAAAGCAGGAAAAGAAATTGCTTATGCTCGTTTTAGCATGGGGAATTATAATGCTACCATACTGTATAATTTACTTGATGCAAATAATTACTATGCAGGAGTTAGTGGATCAGGCGACAGTTCTACCTTCTCGATACAACAAATTGAAAAGGCTATGAATGCCTACAAGCAATTTTATAAAAATGGTGATTCTCTGTCAGAAAGTGATTTCTTAACTTGGGATCAAAAACAAATCCTGAATTTTATACAGAATTGTTTAGCAACAGCAAAAATAGAAGGGAGTGTAAGAGTGTATTTTGGCTAATGTTTTAAGACTGTTTGCTAAATTCTTCAATTTCGCTCCGTATCCATATAACTCTATAGTAGTAATTACCTTCATATGTAACAATTTGCATTCCATCTAACCATTCTAAGGTGTCTAGCCATAATAAATATTTTTTTACAATAAGTAAAAATATTTAATCTTTATAAAAATTGAATATATTCCAACAATTATCCTATAATAAAGAGGAAATATATTAGGCTTTGGCTCAAATTCAAAAGTTGGCTTCATCCTTAGTTTTGCTAACATAAGATAATGCATCATAACCCCAAGATATACATAAGTACTAACTTGCTAGAAGCGAATATAATTACTTTTTTAATTAGGAGGCAATCATGGGAAGATTAGTTCATTTCGAAATTCATGTCAATGACATGGAACGGGCAAAGAAGTTTTATGGAGAGGTATTCGGATGGTCATTTCAAGATTGGAGTGAGTATGCAGGAATGCCTTACTTTGGAGCAGTGACTGGCGATGAGAATGAACTTGGGATCAATGGTGCTTTGATGCAGCGGCAAAGTGCTCCACCGGAAGCAAACCAAGCTTTGAATGCATTTGCTTGTACAATGGGAGTGGAAAATTACGATGTAACGGAAGCTAAAATTATTGAGAATGGCGGCAAAGTCGCAATGGCCAAATATGCCCTGCCTGGAATGGCGTGGCAGGGATACTATATTGATACCGAAGGCAATATATTCGGAATTCATCAACCCGATGCGAATGCAAAATAGAATCCTAAGGTGAGTGAGAGAACTCTCATCATACTGACTACTTTTCAGAAAATTATGTACTTCATATTATTAATATGCTATAGTTAGTGAAAATTACATATCGTGTAAGAATTGGTGCCAAGCTAAGGCTTGGCTTAAAAGGGAAGAACGGTGTAATTCCGTCGCTGTCCCGCAACTGTAAATCGGAGTGAATCACAAATACCACTGTCTTAGGATGGGAAGGTGTGAGGAGCCATGATGATAAGCCAGGAGACCTGCCAATTTCCAGTACACACCAAATACCTACGTGGAAATAGGTGGTGACATTCTTTTGTACGACAAACGAGTTATGAGTAGCTATGTTTATGCATATTTTTTTAGCAAAACTTAAACTTGATTGTAGAGCCATTTCCATTTTGTGGAGATGGCTTTTTTGTTGTATAGGAGATTATCAAATCATTTATTTTGGATAACGTGAACTAGTTCTCTGAATCCAGCTCCAGCGCCCAACTGCTAGTGGACTTCGCTCTCCGCCCTACGATAGGTCAAGCACGAATGCGCTACGCTCTCCGTGTTTCCTTTATCTCAGTTGGGGCGCTCCAGTCCATACGCAGCTAAACGGGCGCTTGCGCCTTTGTTCTACTTGGGAATATGTAAATTTAAATAAGGAGGAATGAAATATGAATTTAGTTAGTACTGCCATTGGTTACCCGTACATTGGTGATAATCGGGAGTGGAAACGTTGTATAGAATCTTTTTGGAAGGGTGCGATATCAGAGGAGCAATTTATTTTCGAGATGAAAACGAATCGTTTGAATAATTTGAAGCGCCAGCAATCATTAGACTTAGAGTTACTAACAGTTGGGGATTTTACCCTTTATGACCGTATGCTTGACCATGCGGCAATGTTCGGTATGGTTCCAAATCGTTATAAGTGGACAGGTGATGAAGTCGATCTAACCACTTATTACGAAATGGCCCGTGGGGCAAGCCATGTTGTGGCTTGTGAGATGACAAAGTGGTTTAACACCAACTATCACTACATCGTGCCCGAGTATGAAGGCAAGTCATTACAATTAACGAAGAACTACATTTTAGATTATTTTGTAGAAGCCAAAGAGGAATTAGGTCTTATTACAAAGCCTACAATGATCGGTCCTTTTACTTTTGTTAGCTTAGCGAAAGGATACGATGCTAAATCGAAAGCATTGTTTATTTTAAAACTCTTACCGTTATATGCTCAAGTATTGCAGCAACTTGTAGATGCTGGGGCAAAGTGGATTCAAGTGGAAGAACCAGCACTAACCCTTTCACTAACAGCAGATGATGTAAAACTAGTGCAAGAAATTTACAAACAGTTAGCAGAAGAAGTACCGGCTGCACAAATCATGTTGCAAACCTATTTTGAAGGACTATCAGCGTATGAAGAGCTGTCTCAATTACCTGTTGCAGGGATTGGTCTTGATTTCATTCATGGTTCCGAAGAGAATATGGCTTCACTTCGAAAAAACGGGTTCCCACAAGACAAAGTATTAGGAATTGGTATCGTAAATGGACGGGATATTTGGCGGGCAAATTTGGCTGAAAAAGCATTCAATACAAAAGCTGTTTTATTATTAAGCGGTGTAAAAGAAGCTTGGATTCAGTCTTCATGTAGTTTACAGCATGTACCTGTGACGACGAAGGCAGAAACAAAGCTGGATGCCATACTGACAAATGCTTTGTCATTTGCCGATGAGAAAATAATTGAGTTATCACATATCGCATCTTACGTACGTGACGAGGCTTGGACAGGAAATAAGAGCGTTTCACAAAGTATGATAGCAACTGAAGCATTAGCACAGCATAAGGCAAGGAAAAATGCACGTGTGAAAGAGCTAGTATTACAAGTAACACAAGAGGATTTTGCTCGTTCAATGACGTTTAAAGAACGTCAGCCTTTGCAGAAAAAAGCATTAGATTTACCAGATTATCCAACCACAACCATTGGCAGCTTCCCTCAGTCAGATCAAGTAAAACGGACACGTACAGCATGGCGTAAAAAGGAAATTACAGACGCTGAGTATGCAGCGTTTCTAAAAAATGAAACAGCTCGTTGGATTCAAATTCAAGAAGAAATAGGATTGGATGTTTTAGTGCATGGTGAATTTGAGCGGACGGATATGGTTGAGTACTTTGGAGAAAAGCTAGAAGGTTTTGCCTTTACAGAAAAAGCGTGGGTTGTATCCTATGGTTCACGTTGTGTAAAACCACCAATTATTTATGGTGACGTCGAGTGGACAGCCCCAATGACCGTGAAGGAAGTAGAAGCGGCACAGCAATTAACGTCTAAGTATGTGAAAGGGATGTTAACAGGTCCTATCACAATCTTAAATTGGTCTTTTGTCCGCGATGATATTTCACGTGAACAAGTAGCCAACCAACTGGCCTTAGCACTAAGAGAAGAGATTGCAGCGTTAGAAGATGCAGGCATTGCCATTATTCAAGTGGATGAACCGGCATTACGTGAAGGACTGCCATTACGCAAAGAAAAATGGGCTGATTATTTAGCATGGGGGGTAAATGCCTTTAAGTTAGCAACTTCTAGTGTGAAGAATGAAACACAAATCCATACACATATGTGCTATTGCGAGTTTAATAACTTTATTGAGCCGATTCGTGCCCTTGACGCAGATGTGATTTCAATCGAAACGTCTAGAAGTCATGGGGAGTTGATTCAATCTCTTAAAAAAAATCCATATGAACTTGGTAT
Source organism: Bacillus sp. OV166 (assembly GCF_900177675.1). GTDB lineage: Bacteria > Bacillota > Bacilli > Bacillales > Cytobacillaceae > Neobacillus. Next base: position 579,050 of record NZ_FXWM01000001.1, read on the forward strand.
TGGTTTAGGAGTGTATGATATTCATAGTCCACGTGTACCAAGTCTAGAAGAAATCAATGCGATTTTAAACGATAGTTTAGAAATTATTTCAAAAGAACAGTTCTGGGTGAATCCAGATTGTGGTTTAAAAACACGTCATGAAGAAGAAACCATTGCATCGCTAAAAAATATGGTGTCAGCCGCACGAAACCTACGCCAACAGCAACAACAAACTGTTTAAATCTAATCTTAACAATTAAATTAAGGGCCTTTTCCATTTTTGGAAAGGCTCTTTGGTTAATTGGGAACTACTATCCAGTTATCAGGCTTACAGATTTTGTCGGAAATATGAATGTGTATGAAGCACGTGATAAATTAATTCAGATTACAGAAGGTTTTGGTTTGACTCTAAAAAATGCTAACCTGCGTACGGCGGCTACTACTCAAAGTACCCCAAAATAATAACCGAAAATTATATTTTTTATCGAGATTATTAATCATGAAAAAACAAATGGCTTAAAGTAAAACAAGAAATGATGATTGGAATAGTCAACAAATATGCGAGCCCATTCTAACGACTGGGCTCATATTTCGAGTTTCATTTGTCTTTATTTCTCAAACCATAATCTTGTTTTGTCATCTGGGTCACCATTGTAATTGATCTGGATTTCCTCTCCTTCTTTAATGTCGGTATAAGCATAAAAATTGATTGTACCTTTTTTTAATTTCCTTTTGAAAATGGCATTAGGTGTGCGGGAATGATTAAAGAGCGACCCAATTCCTAAGGCTAACGCACATTCATCGAAATCTTTTCCCCACCAGAATACATAATCGATCAAGGTTGTTTTTTCCAAATACTTAAACTCTTCTTTAGGGAAGATAATGACGGGTGACACCTCTAAAAGCTCATCCTTCTTAATATCCCGTGTAGCAAAGATTCCTCTCCCGTATTGAGATTGCCTTACCTCCAACATAGTTCTGTTTACCTCCATTTTATATACATCTCAGTTGCAGTTTTTTTATTAAGGTATGAAAAAGGGAGGTGTTTGGTATGGGTCAATTAGGTAGATGTCTGTTGATAGCGGAAAAAAACCAAGTTAGTGTTGAGACTAACCTGGCTTAGTGAACTTATTTTTGTAAGGGGCTTACCAAGATGTTAGTTGTGCAATTGTCCAAAAAAATTATCATAATAATTATTTAATTGACTAATGGTTAATTTTTCTAACAGGTTTACAATATAGGTGATAACGAATAGTTATTCAAAAGCTATGAGTAAAGCTAATCTATTAGTAAGGAGCCTGGATCATGTCTTTGAACGTAACTGAGATTGAAAAGCCCTTATATATTAAAGTGCACCCTGATGATAATGTAGCGATCATTGTCAACACTGGGGGATTGCCTGAGGGGGCAATTTTTACAGATGGACTAAAACTGAATGAGCGAGTACCTCAAGGTCATAAAGTAACACTTATGATTTAAAGTGTGGGGATGCGATTATTCGTTATGGCCACATCATCGGTTATGTTAAAAATCCTGTGAAAAAAGGAAGCTGGGTCAATGAAACCATGGTTGATTTGCCAAGTGCACCCGAGCTGGACGAACTATTAGCACCTGAGCAAGCGCCACAGCCTTTGCCGCCGCTAGAGGGATATACATTTGAAGGGTATCGGAATTCGAACGGCACGGTAGGTATCAAGAACATTCTTGGAATTTCAACAAGTGTACAATGTGTCGTAGGAGTGGTGGAATTTGCAGTTAAGCGGATTAATAATGAACTTTTACCAAAATATCCAAATGTAGACGATGTCGTCGCTCTCAATCATAGCTATGGCTGTGGCGTGGCGATTAATTCCCCCGATGCAATCATCCCGATTCGAACCCTCCAAAATTTAGCCGCCCATCCGAGTTTTGGCGGTTGGCTTGGGGTGTGAAAAATTAGTTCCTGACCGATTATTACCAGATGGAGATACCTCCAATGTTATCTTATTACAAGAACAGACAGGCTTTATAAATATGGTCGAAAAGATTTTGGAAATGGCCGAGACATTTCTAAAAAGGTTAAATGAGCGGAAGCGGGAAACATGTCCTCTTTCGGATCTTGTTATTGGCGTACAATGTGGCGGTAGTGATGCTTTCTCCGGTGTAACAGCCAATCCAGCTGTTGGCTATGCTGCCGACCTCATTGTTCGGGCAGGTGGAACGGTTATGTTTTCCGAAGTGTCTGAGATAAGGGATTCTGTCCACTTATTAATGTCCAGAGTTGTTGATGAGAAAGTAGGCAACGATTTAAAAAGGGAAATGAAATGGTATGACAACTATTTGCAAGGCGGTCAAGTTGACCGGGATGCCAATCCGACGCCTGGGAATAAAAAAGGCGGCTTATCAAATGTTGTGGAAAAATCGTTGGGTTCGGTAACGAAATCGGGCAACAGTCCCCTTGTTGAAGTAGTTCCGCCAGGTGCGAAGGCAACGAAAAAAGGCTTACTTTTCGCTGCTACCCCTGCAGGTGATTTTGTCTGTGGGACACTGCAATTAGCCGCCGGAATGCATTTGCAAGTTTTCACAACGGGTCGGGGAACGCCTTATGGTTTAGCTATGGCTCCTGTGATTAAGGTTTCAACTCGCAATGCCTTAACCGAGCAATGGAATGACCTGATTGATGTTAACGCTGGAACAATTGCAACAGGTGAGGCAACGATTGAAAATGTAGGATGGGAAATTTTTCACCTGATTTTAGATGTGGCGAGTGGTCGCAAGCAAACCTATGCGGAAAAATGGGGCTTGCATAATGATTTATGCTTATTTAACCCTGCACCGATTACTTGATGCCTATGAAACAGGGCTCTGACTTTTTATGGTTGTTTCTTTTAAAATTAAAGAACAATGATATAAGGATAGAACGATTGTGGCAAAGCTAAAAATATTAAAGGCTGACAGAAAGCACGCTGTCAGCCTTTTTAGAATTGCAAAATAGTTGAATATCTTGTTAACGGTTATAATGATAGTGGAGTTGATTAGGATGAATGCGAAGGAGATATCCACACGGATCGATGTTCTTGATTATTTACGGGGATTTGCACTAATGGGGATTATCCTGGTTAACATCATTCCGTTATTGTCGATTAAGTTACCAATACCCCATACAACTGATGCATCGTACTTGAGGTTTTTATATTTATTTGTAGAAGGCCGCTTTTATACGATCTTTACCTTTTTGTTTGGTGTGGGGTTTTATATATTTATCTCCAGGGCAAATGAGAAGGGGAAAAATGGATATGTTTTGTTTTTGCGGCGAATCCTCGTGTTGTTTATCTTTGGATTAGTTCATGTGCAATTTCATCCAGGGGAAGCATTAACGGTTTACGCTATTTGTGGTCTGATTATTTTACCTTTTTATAAAGCGAACAAGGTTGTAAATCTTGTTTTTGGAATAGTCATGCTGCTCGTCCTAAGTTTGTATGCTCAGAAAATGTTTATGGTGGTTCCATTGATGTTGTTAGGAATTGCCGCCGGGCAGTACCGGCTATTTGAAGGAATATCAGATCGATGGAAAGTGACAGCTGTTTTCACAGGGGGGATGTTTGTTTTAAGTGTGGCAGGTCTTATTTATCAATATAAGCATGCCCCGTTTGATTTTGGATCAGGTGGTGAGTCCATAGAAACGCAGCAATTCTTACGGATTGGAATCACGATTGGTCCAATTGTCTCTGCTTTTTATATCGGGCTGATGATTTTGCTTCTGAATTTTCCTGTTGTCCGGCAGGTCCTGTCACCTTTAAAGAGCTACGGACGGATGGCGCTGACAAACTATGTTTCACAAACAATCTTAATCCTAGTTGCGGGGAAGATGCTGGATTTATTTGATCATATAACTTATTTACATTCACTTTATTTTTGTTTAGCTATTTATGTCATTCAACTAACGTTCAGTGCGATTTGGCTGCGCCACTTTAGCTTCGGCCCATTAGAATGGGTGTGGCGCGCGCTGACCTATTTCGAATTCCCGCCAATGCGTAAATAAAATACTTATCCAATCCTAAATTGTCCATGTGAGGTGGACAAATTCTAGCAAGTGTCTTTCGGTGGTGCCTGACACCATTTTGTAAAATACTTCTTTTCTTTATCGAAAAACTCTGTAAAATGGAGATTAAGAGTATAATTGATGTGTTTGGAGAGATCTCTATGTCGAAGAGTTTCCCGATTTTTACGAAAGAGAATGAATCTGTGGTTTATAATCCAGATGATTTAATTGACTTATTTCTTGACTGTACCGCAGACGCGATTTGTATGGTCGATATGGAGAATCGATTTATTCGAGTGAACCATGTGTATACGAAGATATTTGGCTATACAGAGGACGATGTCATCGGAAAAAGAGTTGAGGAATTTTCCACTCCTGACATAGTGCATGATATTATTGAATCAGTCAAAAGTGGTGAAGCATATCCTGATATGGTTACCCAAAGATACCATAAAGACGGAAGCATACTTGATATTGCTGTTTCCTATTCTCCCTTTCGAAATTCATGTGGGGAAATTATTGCTGTTATTGCAATCTTTCGCGATATAACAGAGCATATAAATATTGAAAGAGAATTAAAAAAGACACGTGAACTGTACAAGCTTATAACTGAAAATACATCGGATATGATTAAGGTCTATTCGTTAGATAAAAAGATAGTCTATGCATCTCCTTCTCATGAAAACGGAATTGGATATACTCCTGACCAGTTAATAGGTAAAACCGTATACGATCTTATCATACCTGAGGAAATAGACCATTTTGAAAGAGTTTATCAAAGGTTAATAGAAACAAAGGAACCACAACTGCTGCAAACAAAGTTACAAGCAGCTGATAAGGAAGTAATATACTCGGAGACCACTTTTTCTCCTATTTTTAATGAACAAGGAGAAATTGATTCCTATGTGACGGTGGGAAGGGATATTACAGACCGGGTAAAAAATGATGATGCCCTCCGAAATTTAGACCGGCTTTCGATTATTGGCCAATTGGCTGCGGGAGTTGCTCATGAAATACGAAACCCGTTGACTTCGTTGAAAGGGTTTTCAAAGCTTTTGAAAGATACTAGGAACCAAGAAAAACAAAGTGATTATTTATCAATCATCATGAACGAATTAGATCGTATTGATATGATTGTGAATGAATTTATGTCGTTGGCGAAACCTCAAGCCATTCAATTTGATCAAGAAAATCTAAATTCAATCTTAGAAAGCACGGTTAATATACTTCATCCACAAGCTTTATTACATAATGTGCATATAATCAGCCATTATCAAAAGGATAATATTGATTTGCTTTGTAATCCCAATCAGTTGAAACAGGTTTTTGTTAATTTTTTGAAAAATGCAATTGAATCGATGCCGTTTGGTGGAAATGTGAATATTCATGTGCAAAGGATAGAAGGCAAACGAGTGCAGATTAGCTTTTCGGATGAAGGGATGGGCATTGACGGCGAACTTATGCGCTATTTGGGAACTCCCTTCTATACAACCAAGGATAAAGGAATCGGACTTGGCCTAACCGTCAGCAACAAAATCATCCAGGAACATAATGGTACTATGAAAATCGACAGTCAACCTGGGAAAGGCACCACTGTAAAAGTTGAACTGGAATGCTTTTAATAAGGATGTAAAAAAGGGTGTCAGGCATCATTAAGGGACAATTGTCCCACGTGGTGCCTGACACCCTTATTTGGTGTAACGATTTGCATAGCTAGAAGCAACAAAGGCATTTGGTTTGATTTTCGGTTCAACCCCCATCGATTCGATTCTCGTTACCATTTCCTTTACAAACTCACTCGTCTTGTTTCGTTTACCAGCACCGATATCAATGTGCCCCTCCATTGTGAAGGTTGCTCCTTTATATATATAGGGGAGGACAAGATTGATCAACTCATTTTTCCTTTCTTCGTTAAACAGCGATACAATTTCCTCAGTTAAGGATAATTCAAGGGAAATCCGTTCATGTAAGTGAGTCATTTTTCTAGGAATAATGACTTTCCTTATGCACGCCCATACTCCTTTTCCTTTATTTTGAATCACAATTCCTGTGATAAAAACAGTTGTGGATCTATGGACTTGAGAATCTGTGCCAACCATTAGTCGATAGTTCCCACTTGGATCTAACTTCATGAATGCTACAATCCGTTCAAAAACCTGTTCGAACGACATTCCATTCTCCTGAAGATTTTGAAACAAATCGTGATAAGCCCCGTTTTTTTTCATCTTGAAGCACCACATCTTTCCTTTCCAACTAAAAAATTTAGTCTCGACTCTTACTCCTATCTTATGGAAAGTGATTTATTGTCGTGCAGCCATTGAAAGTATTTGATCTTTATTGAAATGTATGTAGATAGGTGAGCAAAAATGCATGGGTGTGACACCTTAGGGTGTCAGGCACTGTCCGTGGACAAACGCTTCATTTGTCCTTCCTGGGAGGACAGTTCGAAGACTGCTCAGTATTGATTCGGTTTTGAATTATGCTCAATTAACAACGGAAAATGGAATCTGCTAACCCTATATAGAAATTAATAGCCTTGGAACAACCTTTTTTCTAAAAACAATTATTTGCCTAACAATATTTGTGCCAGTCCATCATTAGATAAAGAAACGAGATTTTATCTAGATAGGGATGGATGGAAATGGCAAAGAGAAACCGAGGGAAAACAATCAGCTACCTGCCTTCAAATGGCCGGGGAACATGCCTGCTGTGTGAAAGGACAAGAATCAAGCTACTATATCCGCATACAACAGAAACAAACCAAACCATCAAAGTTTGCAAAAACTGCCAGGATAAATAAACAATGGTGTCAGGCACCGCTCGTGGACATTTGTCCTTTTGCGGTGCCTGACACCTTTTTCTTTTTTTGGTGATATCAGGCAACGGGGATCATACACTCATTTTTTAAAAGGATATTAACACTAATTGTCGAATAAACTTAACTGTAGTGCAATTAGCCTAAAGTGGTTGTGAGAGTGTAGTCCCAAATAAATAGATGTTAAAGGGGTGAGATGGATGGCGAAGCGGATTGTGAAGCAGCATGAATTAAATTTTTTGAAGCGGGAGCTTAGGTTCTTAGAAGATTCAGAGATTCTTCCTGCAGGAAAGGCCAATGAGATAGATGAGATTTACGAGGTACAGAGACTTTCTTTCACAAAAACACTTTTGTATGTGGGTTCTATTTTGATTGGCGCGGGGGTACTCAGTTTTATCGCGAGTAATTGGGATGAGATTGGAAAAACAGCGAAGCTCCTGTTAATCATCGCGCTGTTCGTTGCCAGTAATCTGGCAGGATTTAAAATGGAAAGGAACTATCCAAAGACATCTAAAAGCCTTTATTATGTAGGTGTTCTTGTGTTCGGGGCGGGGATTTTTCTTGTGGAGCAAATGTTTCATCTCGGAACAAATTCACAAAATGCTTTTTTATGGTGGTCGCTTGGCATTTTGCCATTAGCATGGGTATTACGGGATAAATGGATCCTATTAGCATCTTCCTTTTTTGTCCTCAAATACATGCTGGATGGACAATATCTCGAAGGGGTAAATATCCCGTATTGGACACTGCTTTGGATTGCTGCCATTTATTTACTTAATGAAAAAATAGGGTTTTCAAAAGTAACTGGATTTGTCGCTGGCTTATTATCGCTAGCATTTATCGGGACGGTCATTAGCTTTTTTGTCAACCGCTATGAATATACTGATTTTCCTTACGTGTATGGATTAATCTATTTGGTCTTAGGAGTGGCTCTAGTCCTCTCAAGAGGGAGAATTAGAGACATTTATGTTGTCTTGGGATACCTCGTTCATGGTGCCTCAGCGCTATTGTTATCTTTTGAAGATACCTGGCCAATGGATTGGATGTATATTCCCTTTTCGGTCATCTATGTGCTCTATGTATTGTATTTAATTAAAAAAGGAAGTTTGCTCAGTATCATTATTCTATGCGTGATGATCTTCCGTTTTTACTTGGATTTATCCTTTGAGTTTTTGCCGAAATCGTTCGTATTTATTATTGGAGGATTCCTGCTCCTAGGTTTCGGTTTTTATTTTGAAAAACAAAGGAAAAAAGGGGTGAGTGTGCATGAATAAGCGAGCAAAGCAGTTGGTTTTGGCCTGTTCCGTACCGGTGCTGATTTTGTTAGGTATGTGCTTCGCGCCCCTCTATACCATGTTAACGGGGGTGGATATGATTATCCAATCCAAACCGTTGGACCCATCCGACCTATTTCGAGGTGATTATGTGACCCTTCAATATGAAGCTGAAGAAGTCCCGATAAGTTTGGTGGATAAGGCTGTGGTCTCACGATTGCAGGACCAGGGGGGACAGTTTGATGTATTCGTTCTTATGGAGAAAAAGGACGGAGTCCACACCCCCATTAAAGTCAGCCTTGAAAAACCCGATAAAGGAATATTCCTAAAAGGAACAATAAACTATATTGATAAAGACAACCAAGGACAAGAAATTGCCTTCATTGAGTACAATCTGGATAAATACTTCCTTGAGGACAACACCGGGGCAGAATGGGAAAAAGCCTCTGCTAAAGGAGAAATACTAGCCAAACTAAAAGTAAACAACGGCTATGCCGTCCTGACCGATATCACAACCAAGTAAAAGTTGGTGTCAAAAAGTTGGTGTCAGGCACCGCACGTGGACAAAATTGCCTTTTGTCCACGTGGAGAGAACAGTGGTCTTTCTCGGTACCTGACACCTTCTTTCATTCCTAATGTTAACTTAAATTAAAATTAGGTTGACAATACAGTGTTCAACCATATATTTTAATATTATAACAATTAATTATTGGGGTGGGAGAATGATGAAGAAATTAAGAGCTTTGGATATAACACTAGTGGGGATGTTTGTAGCATTAATGGCGATTGGGGCAAATATAACCTCCTTTGTACCTTTTATGGTGGTGGGAGGAGTTCCAATTACACTCCAAACCTTTTTCGCTATCCTGGCAGGAGCTATTTTGGGGAGCCGGTTAGGATCCATAGCGATGACGGTTTATATGCTAGTTGGCTTTGTGGGCGTTCCTGTTTTTGCTAAATTTGGGGCAGGTCCATCCACAATTTTTAGTCCTACCTTCGGCTTTATTATATCGTATATTTTTACAGCGTTTATCATTGGAAAAATCGTTGAGAAGAAGAAAACTGTCGCAGCCTTTATCATCGCCTCCTTAATCGGAATGGCTGTAAACTACTTCTTCGGTACTAATTGGATGTATTTTGCCTATAAGCTTTGGGCTGCTGCACCAGAAGGATTCACTTATAAAATGGCCTGGTTATGGATGGTTGTTCCGCTGCCAAAAGACATAATCTTAGCCGTCCTTGCCGGAATCATGGCCCACCGACTAGAAAAAACCGTCCTTTCAAAAGGACAATTTAAACATTTAAAGCGTGTTTCTTAAGGGCATCAAGTTATAAACAAACTAAGGGTGTCAGGCACCGCTCGTGGACATTTGTCTTTTAGCGGTGCCTGACACCCTTTTTGTGACCTTTTTTCGAAGTAATTGCTTGATACGAAATTTTTAGATTATTCGGATGTAACACATATAATTTACAAGGGCATTTTGATATAATTCAGGAATAATGGATTTATATATTGATAGAAGTTATTACAGAATGGGTGATTACAATCATCAGGTCACGATTGAGAAGCTTAAATACCCTGCGTAATCAGATTCTAGCTGTTTTTTTGTTTGTTATGATGATTGTTCTTGCGATTGTTTCCATTATGGTATACAACCAGGTCGGAACTTTAATGAAGGACAATGCAGAGGAACAAATTCAGCAAACAGCAGTTGAAGCAAATGGAAGAATGGAAACATTATATAGACAAGTGGACACACTGTCGAACCAATTGGCGACGAATGGTACCGTCCAGCAGCTACTGTTAGGGATCGTTGACGGGGATATCATGGATTTCGCCAAGCAGCAATCGTTAATCAAAGTCATCAATAATTTCTACGCCTACTCGGATGGGATTTCCAGCTTTGAACTATTTACATCTAAGGGGAAAAGAATTTATCCTTTTGATAATAAGTAATTATCTAACCGCATTCAACCGAGATGGATAGAGGTAGCGGATAAAGAAAAAGGACGATTAGTATGGGTAGGAAAAGACCCGGCCAATACCAATTATTCTTATGCCATTAGAAGAGTGAGTTTAATAGACCGTTGGTTTTCAAACGGGGGATATTTGGTCGTTCGGATCTCTAACAGCTATTTTCAAGTAAAAGAGAACATAGAGGAACATGGAGAAAAGGGGTATATGATGCTCCTTGATCGAGACTTAGCTCCAATTACTGATAATTATGGAATTGATATTCAGAATATGCTTTTAGAAGGACAAAAAGCCGTTACTATTAATAAAAAAGAGTTCATGATAGTAAAGGAATCGTCCAAACTGACGGGCTGGACATTGGTTATCTTAAAGCCGACGAGTTTCCTTTCAGAACGTGTCTCAGCGGTACGTCCCTTTATTTTACTATCGGGTGTAATCGGATATATCATTTTCTTTGTCTCTTCTATTTTTTTGGCGACGATGATCACGAGGCCTATTAAGCGACTAACCAATACAATGAAGAAAGCTAAAATGGATGAATTAAAGATAAATCCTGGAAGTTCCGCGTCGTTGGAAATTATTGAACTTAATAATACGTACAACCAAATGGTCGAAAACACGAATCACCTAATACAAGAGGTGTATGAAAAGGAACTGTTGCGGAGTAGAACTGAATTGAAAGCGCTTCAATCCCAAATTGATCCCCATTTTCTTTACAATACATTAAATGCCCTTTACTGGTCATTAGAAGAAAAGGGAGAAGAGGATTTGGCAGGGACAGTCATTGCGATGTCAGAGCTTTTTCGCTATACAATTGGAAACAAAAATAGTGGCGAATGGGTAACCATTCACGATGAACTTGAACATATTGAACGCTATTTACAGCTGATGAAAATGAGGCTGGGGGACCGATTGATATGGTCTATATCGGTGCGGCCAGAATTCATAGATATAAAAATACCAAAGCTTATCATTCAGCCTTTAGTTGAAAATGCAATAATCCATGGAATTGAGAAAAAGAGAAAGCAAGGTACCGTCTTTATCCATGTTGAAAAAGTGGACGACTCCTCAAATATCACGATAACCGTAAAGGACAATGGTTCAGGAATGGAGGCGGAAATGCTTTCACAAATTAATCACGCGATAGAAATGGATGGTGAGTCTTCCATTAAAGGAATGGGGATGGCTCTTACCAATGTGAATAAAAGAATTCGACTTTATTATGATCAATACAATTTGAAGCATCTATACCTAGATAGTGAACAAGGCGAGGGAACAAAGGTTACATTTGAAATTCCAGAGCTGAGGAGGTAAATAACAGATGGATACCAAGACTATCTTAATCGTCGATGATGAGCAAACAACAAGACAAGGCTTGAAAAAAACACTGGAAATATGGTCCGCGGGAAAATATGAAATAATAAGTGCTACTGATGGACCTGAGGCATATGAGCTATTTGGCAAACATAAAATTCATCTTCTAATCACAGATGTTTGCATGCCTGAGATGGATGGTTTGAAACTGTTGAAAAACATTAAGGATAGAGGATATAAGCCCGTTGTGATGATTATTTCTGGACATCCTGATTTTGAATATGCTCAGGAAGCAATTCGTTTGGGAGTAATTAATTATCTCCTGAAGCCGTTAAGTAAACAAAAACTAATTGAAGCAGTTGAGCAGGCATTGGAAACAGAAGCTAACATCGAAAGGGCAGACCATCTAGAAAAAGTTGCCGATCAAAAGCTACTGAATGTGGATGCTCGGAAAGACCTCTTGAATTCTCTAATAAAAGATGCAATTACATTCATAAATAAAAATTTAAATAGGCAGGTCAGCTTAAAGGAAGTGGCTGATACTGTCCATTTAAATGCCAGTTATTTCAGTGTTTTGTTTAAAGAGCAAACCCGTTTGACATTTAGTGAATACTTGACGAGAAAAAGGCTGCAAATGGCCAAAAACCTTTTATTAACCACGGATGCACATGTCGAAGATATCGCCCAGCAGGCAGGCTATCAGACAGCTAAGTATTTCATTAAAATCTTTAAGGATTATGAGGGAATTACACCAAGCAAATACAGAAAAGTGGCTGTCCTTGACGAAGCACCTATCCAAAAATAGTGGAATTTCCCCCAATCGCGGTTACCTTACCGTGATTTTTTATTAGTGCTAAAATTCAGTATGTAAGCGAAAACAATTTATTGGGGGTTTTGAAATGTTTAAGAAAGCGTATACATTGTTACTAGTACTTGCACTGCTTCTTACAGCTGGTCTTGCGGGCTGCAGTGGTTCTGACAAGGCTAGCAATGAGAGCAGTTCCAAGAAAACGATTAAATTCATGCATCTTTGGCCTGCCGGAAGCTCCAAACAACAAAATTTGATCGTGTCAGATATTATCAAGCAATACGAGGCAAATCATAAGGATGTAAAAATTGAGGTTGAAGTACTTGAAAATGAACAATACAAGAACAAAATGAAAGTTCTTTCCGCATCTAACGAGCTTCCAGATGTAGGTTTTACATGGGCAGCTGGATATATGACTCCTTTCGTTAAAGGAAAGCTTTTTTCACCACTTGATGATGTATTATCTGGCGGTTTGAAAGATTCTTTCATTAGTGGAACAACAGAAGCATATGCGTTAGACGGCAAAACTTATGGTCTTCCACTAGAATTAAACATCGCTCCTATTTATTACAATAAAGAAATTTTCAAAAAATTTAATCTCGAAGTACCACAAACTTACAGTGAATTCACAAATGTTGTGAAAACACTTGCTAGTAAAGGTGTAGCACCAATTGCACTTGGAAATAAAGATCGTTGGACTGGATCTCTATGGTATATGTACCTTGCAGACCGTTTAGGTGGTTCTGAGGTTTTAAACAAAGCAATCGATCGTACTGGTTCATTTGAAGATCCTGCCTTAGTAACAGCTGCAGATGAAATTCAAAAACTTGTAAAAGAAAATGCATTCAATAAAGGATTTAATGGTTTGTCAAATGATGAAGGAAAATCAGAATTCTTAAATGGAAAAGCTGCTATGTACCTAATGGGGACATGGGAACTTCCGAACTTCACGACAAATGAAGAAATTCCACAAGCATTCCGTGACAATGTTGGATTCTTTAAATTCCCAACAGTTGAAGGCGGTAAAGGGAACATCGACAGTTGGGTTGGCGGTCCTGGGGTTGGCTTGTTCGTATCTGAAAACTCAAAGGTTAAGCCTGAAGCAAAAGAATTTGTTAAATTCTTTGTTGAAAAATGGGGAGAGCAATCTGTTGAAAAAGCAGGTGTAATTCCAGCTACTAAAGTTGATACTGCCAAAGTTAAATTGCCACAACTTTATATTGATGTATTAAACGAATTGAATAAAGCTAGCAATCTAACATTATTCGCAGATGTTCAAATGAGTGCATCTGTTGCTGAAACACATTTGAATCTAATTCAATCACTGTTCGGGAACGAAGTGAATCCAAAAGATTTTGCTAAACAACACGAAGATGCGTTAAAGGCTGACGAAGGCAAATAATCGCAACTTAGAAAAAAGGGGCATATATCTTTACTTTTGGTATGTGCCCCTTCATTTTATCCTGTTTGCAAAGGAGTTGAACCGTAATGAATAGAGTTATGTCCAATAAAAAGATAGTTGCTCTGTATATCGCACCAGCGCTTTTTCTTATCCTTGCCTTGATTTATGTCCCAATTGTGCAAACCGGATATTTCGGCTTAATGAAATGGAATGGAATCGGAAAGATGGAATTCATTGGCTTAAAAAATTATGCCCATCTGATACAGGATTCCTTGTTTTGGAAGAGTGCCTACCACTCCTTAATACTGGCAGTTTTTTCAACACTTAGCTTGATTGGTTATTTATTCATCTCGATGATATTGGCAGGCAAAATAAAAGGAGCAGATTTGCTTAGAAAAATCTATCTGATTCCCATGCTGCTTGCATCTGTTGCCATTGCGCAACTCTGGCTGAAAATTTACCACCCTACAAATGGAATTCTAAATAGTGTTCTGGTTTCACTTGGAGTTGAAAATCCACCCGCATGGCTAGCAGAACCAGGCATCGCGCTATACGCGATTATCGTCCCGATTATCTGGCAATATGCAGGCTTTTATATTTTGATCTATTATGCAGCATTGAAAAACATCCCGGATTCCCTTGAAGAAGCTGCGAAAATTGATGGAGCTACGCCACTTCAAATTGCATTAAAAATAAAAATTCCATTAATCATGAATGTAATCAAGGTAACGATTGTTCTTGCAGTTGTCGGATCATTGAAATATTTCGACTTGATTTATGTTATGACTGATGGAGGTCCAAACAATTCCAGTGAGGTTATGGCTTCATATATGTACCATAAAGCATTTAAGGGCTTTGACTTTGGGTACGGAAGTGCTATTGGTTTTTTCTTATTAATCATCTGTTTAGTTGTTACGTATATCATAAGGAAACTTACCACACAGAATGACGATATTTATTAAAAGAGGGGGGATTTAGGTGAATACGGTGAAAACGACTGGATCTCCGGTAATCATAAATAAGGAAAAATCGAATCTAGCGAAGAGCCCATTCCTTAATCGCGCAGCCTATGGAATTATGTACCTATTCCTTATTATCGTAGCAATTTTTCAAATCTTTCCGATCATCTGGTTATTTCTTTTCTCATTGAAAAATAACCAAGAAGTTTTTAATATGTCTCCATTTTCCTTGCCAGCACAGCCAAAGTGGGAAAATTACCAAAAGGTTTGGACAGAGGGGAACATTAGCCAATACTTTTTCAACAGTATCACCTACACGGTAGTAGCGGTTGTATTGACTGTTATTTTAGCAAGTATGGTAACATTCGCTCTTACGAGAATGAACTGGAAGGGCAGTAAATTGGTGTTGGGCTTATTCATGGTAGGACTAATGATTCCGGTCCATTCCACACTGATTCCTTTATTTAATACTTTTACAAAAATAAACCTGATTGATAATCCGCTTTCTGTCATCTTCGCCTATACTGCCTTTAATCTGCCAATCACAATTATGATATTGCTTGGATTTTATGAGGCACTGCCAAGAGAGGTAGAAGAGGCTGCTGTTATGGACGGAGCTTCGATTAATCATATATTTTTCCGGATTACCCTGCCAATGACTGCACCAGTTATTGCAACAGCAGCGATTATTAACATGATTTACAACTGGAATGAATTTGTTTTCGTCAACACATTTATTAGTTCAGACAGCTTTAAAACGCTGACAGTTGGAATTCAGAACTTTATCGGTCAATATACAACGGACTGGGGTGCAATTGGTGCAACACTTGTTATTAGTATCCTGCCAATTCTGATTGCATTCTTAATCTTGAGCAACCGAATTGTCGAAGGAATTGCTTCGGGTTCAGTTAAAGGCTGATTTATTATAATCTAGCAACCTATGAAAATAGGATGGAAGGTATTGAGGGAAACTTGGGATTAGAGGTGAAAAACCGTGCAATTTGGAAAAACGATGGGGAAACTGTTCACTTTTTGTGAGTGGATCATGAGGCTTGCATACGTCAATCTGTTATGGTTTCTCTTTTCCCTAGCAGGATTGGTTCTGCTGGGAATCATGCCGGCAACGGTGGCTCTTTTTACGATCGTCCGAAAATGGCAGTTAAAAGAAACCGACCTCCCCATTTGGAAAACGTTTCTTTCCGTTTACAAACAAGAATTCAAAAAATCAAATGGATTGGGTATATGTATCGGATTGAGTGGGGTATTTATCATTTTTGACTTTCTTTACTTGAGAACAGTAGGGGGAGCGCTCCAATTTACCTTGTTCATCCCATTACTGATTATCACAGGATTTTACGTACTTACCCTTGCTTATATTTTTCCAGTCTATGTCCATTTTGAATTAAAAACTTTGGATTATATAAAAAATGCCTTTTTCTTAAGCGTACTTAATTTGCACATGACCATATTGATGCTGGTAGCTTCAGGAGCGATCATTTTCTTGAATTTGTACCAAACAAGCTTCATCCCATTTTTTAGTGCTGCAACGATTGCTTGGATACTGATGTTTGGAGGGAATTATTGCTTTAACCGGGTGGGGGCAAGACAAAAGAAGGTAAGTAGTGCTGGCAGATATGGTAAGTGCTAAAACGAGCATGAATATTAGTTGATGAACAGGAGTGTTAAAAAAATGGCTACAATTCAAAATCCCATTTTAACGGGTTTCAATCCAGATCCGTGTATTTGCCGGGTTGGCGAAGATTATTATATTGCGGTGTCGACATTTGAATGGTTTCCAGGGGTGAGGATTTACCATTCCAAGGATCTAAAAAACTGGCGTTTAGCAGCGAGGCCGCTAAACCGGTTAAGCCAGTTGAATATGATGGGGAATCCGGATTCGGGAGGAATATGGGCACCGGCACTAACCTACCGTGATGGTCAGTTCTGGCTGATTTATACGGATGTAAAGGTGGTTGAAGGTCAATGGAAGGATTGCCATAATTACCTTGCTACCTGTGAAACGATTGATGGCGAGTGGTCAGACCCAATTTATTTGAATAGCTCAGGCTTTGATCCCTCATTATTTCATGATGAAGATGGTAAAAAATATTTGTTCAACATGAATTGGGATCATCGTATGGGTCATCACAATTTTTACGGGATTTCACTTCAGGAATACAGTCCGGTAGAACAAAAGCTAGTTGGTAAGGCTGAAATTATTTTTAAAGGAACAGATATTAAACTAACGGAGGCGCCGCATTTATATAAAATTGGTGACTATTACTTTCTATTAACGGCTGAAGGCGGCACGAAATTTGATCACCAAGCAACCATTGCGCGCTCTAAACAACTGAGGGGTCCATACGAAGTGCATCCGGAGAACCCGCTGATCACGTCGTTCCATGCCCCGAGGATTCCTCTTCAAAAAGCGGGTCATGCTTCTATTGTACATACCCATACAGGTGAGTGGTTCCTTGTTCATTTAACTGGAAGACCATTGTCCAGAGAAGGACAGCCTTTGTTAGATCCCCGTGGCTACTGTCCACTTGGAAGGGAAACTGCGATCCAGAGACTAGAGTGGAAAAATGATTGGCCATATGTTGTCGGAGGAAACCAGCCATCTGTTGAGATAGAAGGGCCAAGGGTGGAGGAAGTGAAGTGGGACAGGGACTTCCCTGAGAAAGACGAATTTGATACAGAAATGTTGAACCCTCATTTTCAGAGCTTACGGATCCCATTAGGGGAGAAAATCGTTTCATTGAAAGATAACCCTGGTCACTTGCGCCTGTACGGGAAAGAATCGTTAACTTCTAAATTCACACAAGCATTTGTGGCAAGACGTTGGCAGCATTTTACCTTTAGCGTGGAGACAAAAGTTGCCTTTAACCCGAACACCTTCCAGCAATCTGCAGGCTTGGTGAATTACTATAATACACAGAACTGGACATCATGCCAGGTCACCTGGAACGAGGACAAAGGGAGAATCCTTGAACTCATGACCTGTGAAAATTTTACCTTTGACCAACCGCTTCAAGGTCAAGAAATTGTCATTCCAGAGGATGTTGAATATGTGTATCTTCGTGTGGATGTGAAGACGGATGTATATCAATACTCCTACTCTTTCGATGGTGAGAACTGGTCAGTGATTCCAGTAACATTCCACTCCTACAAGTTGTCGGACGATTATATTCAAGGCGGCGGCTTCTTCACCGGCGCATTTGTGGGCATGCAATGCCAAGACACATCAGGCCAAAACCTGCATGCAGATTTTGACTACTTTAGTTACAAAAACAACAATTGATACTATTTTACATTTAAGTTTGTTGTTGATATCAAAAAAGGTGTCAGGCACCACTCGTGGACATTTGTCCACGAGCGGTGCCTGACACCCTCTTTTATTTTATATTATCTCCACATTAGCAACCTCTTTAACATAATCTCTTAACTTATAATAAAGTTAAGAAATTGATTTTTACACTTGGCAAAAAACTAATCAAACGTTTGATTAAATGGGACTGAAACCATGGCAGATCTGGTCTTTTTAATGAAAATGAAAAAACTAATCAAGCGTTTGATTAAATGAATTTGAGGCCATGATAGATTTAATTTTTTTAGGGAAATGGAAAAACTAATTAAACGTTTGATTAAATCGAATTAAAGACATGATAGATCTTGTTATTTAGCAAAGTGGAAAAACTAATCAAACGATTGATTAATCGTGTCGAGGCCATGATACATCTGGCTTTTTAAGCAAAGTAGGAAAACTAATTAAACGATTGATTATAAACAGGATCAGGCAACAGAAGTTCATTTGAGTATTAAAGCAAAGTGTAAAAGTAATCGAACGTTTGATTAAATTGAATTGAAGCTATGATACATCTGGCTTTTTAAGAAAGGGGGAAATACTAATCAAACGTTTGATTAAATCCTAGTGGCAGTAATAAACCTAATAACACACCAACTTAGTTTGTCTTGTACAACGTTAATGACCTTCAAAAGGACATCTCCTGCCGTATCATAAGCTATATTGATGAAAAGGCGTCATCCTAAAAATAGGATGACGCCTTTTGAAATTTTAGCTATTATTTTTTAAGGGATTTTACCACTTCGTCAATTGTTTTTTCACTGGCGATTAAACCGTTGATTGTCCAGTTGCTTGGGTCGTTCATTTCATATACGTGGCCATTTTTTACTGCATCAAGACCATTCCAGATGGAACTCTTCGCCAAAAGGTCTAAGCCCGCTTCGCCTTTTTTGCTGACAAGGAAGATATGATCTGCTTTGATTTCTGGCAATTTCTCAAGAGCAATTGGATCCCATTGAACGGCAGCTCCGCCAAGACCTTCAACGAAAGCAGGCTGCTTAATGCCTAGATCGCCGTAAAGAACGTTTGCGCTGAAACGGTTGTTTTCCATCAAGTAAAACTTATCGGCCATTACCCAAAGGATTGCGGCAGATTCATCGCCAATTGAATCGTGGACTTTTGCTTTTGCATCAGCTACTTTGGTATCGTAATTCGCTAGGGCTTCTTTGGCTTCTTTCTGTTTATTTAGGATCTCGCCCATTTGAGTCAGTTGTTTACGCCAATCGGCACTTACCTCGTCCTTATAGACATAGGTAGGAGCAATTTTTTTATACTCCTCATATTGTCCTTTTTGGATGGAAGATTGAGAGCTGAATATGATTAGATCAGGGTTGTTACTGATTGCCTGTTCAAGTGGAAGGTCCCAGCCGATTTTGGGAACGTCTTTTAACTCGGGCTGCAAATAATCTAAAACTGTGTCACCAATTGACCATTGAGCTGCTGGTCTTACACCTAATGCTACCAATGAATCCTCTAAATAAGGAGCGATGATTCGTTTCGGATTAGCGGGTATAACCACTTCAACCATCGCATCAGTTAATTTCACCTCGGTATTTTTATTCTCTGTTTTCTTGTCCGTATCTGAATTATCGGAATTACTGCAAGCACTTACTAAAAATAACATCAGCAATAAAGTAAAAGATAAATAAAAGCGCTTTTTAAGCATATATAAACCTCCTAAGATAGTGAATACCTATTATAATGGTAATGATAATCATTTTCATTTATGATGTCAATAAACAAAACAAGTGGATTGGTGCTAATTTGTGAAGGGAATTTGAAGGATATTTATGGAAACACTTTTTATCCTACTATTATATTGAAAAATCAAGGGTAAATATCTATACTTAATGATAATGATTATCATTCTTTTTTTAGCGATTCAATTATACTTGTCAATTTAGTAATATACCCAAATGTTCTTTTTTTATCTAGAAGAGGTGTAAGATTTGAAAGGAAATGCAAAGCAACAAGACGGAGACTCTTTAGTACTTCATAAAAACAGATTAAAAACAACCATTAAAGCAACTTTGGTATTAATTGTGGGATTGATACTAATCTTAATCTCGATGGGTTTATCCATTGCCTACGGTGCAGCGGATATAAAGCTGGCAACGGTGTGGGAGGCTGTGTCACATTTTAACCCTGAACTTACTTCCCATCAAATCATCCAAGAAATCCGCATGCCGAGGGCGATTGGAGCCGTTTTAGTCGGAGCATTACTTGCCGTTTCAGGTGCCGTGATGCAAGGTTTGACACGGAATCCGCTCGCATCTCCATCCATCATGGGAGTGACCGATGGGGCTGCGTTTGCGTTAGTCATTACCCTTGCTTTTTTTCCGACAGCGACCATGTTGGGTTTAACCTTTTCATCCTTTATAGGAGCAGGATTAGGTGTTATCCTTGTTTTTACAATCGGGGCATTTTCAAAGGGAGGATTGACACCAGTAAAGCTTGCACTTGCCGGAGTGGCTGTTGGCTCAATGCTCAGTGCATTCTCAAGCGCCATTGCGCTTCATACACAAGTCGCAAAGGACATGAGTTTCTGGTATGCAGGTGGATTAACGACAACTTCTTGGGGGTCCGTTAAGATTTTACTCATCTCTGGTGGACTTGGGCTATTGCTCGCCCTGTACATCTCAAAGTCAATCACCATTCTTAGCTTAGGCGAAGAAGTTTCAAAGGGGCTCGGTCAAAATACACTTTTAGTAAAATCACTTGGCGTGATTGTTGTATTGGTGCTAACTGGTGCCGCAGTATCCGTTGCTGGCGCCATTGGTTTTATTGGACTGGTGATTCCACATATTACTCGTTTTATCATTGGGTCCGATTACCGCTGGATTATACCAATTTCTGCTATATTAGGCGGGCTGTTACTGGTGCTCGCCGATATTGCAGCAAGAATGGTGAATGCCCCGTTTGAAACTCCGGTCGGAGCCATAACGGCCATCATCGGTGTTCCCTTTTTCTTATACCTAGCTCGTGGGGAAAGGAGAGGGCTGTGATGACTCAAAGGAAAGTAAAACAGAAAAAATTTATCTTCGTAATTAGTCTATTATTTATCCTAACGATTATCACTTTTATCATAAGCTTAAACCTTGGTGTGGTCCGGATTGCCCCACTGGATGTGTTTAAGACATTAGTTGGGATGGGAACAGCCCGGGATCAACTCGTTTTAGTTGACTTTAGGCTGCCGAGAATGATTCTGTCATTATTGATTGGTGCAGGATTAGCGGTCTCTGGGGCCATTTTGCAAGGTGTGACGAAAAATGATTTAGCGGACCCTGGGATTTTAGGAATTAACACAGGGGCAGGGTTCATGGTCATCCTATTTATCTACTTCTTTCAAGGCTCTATGAACAGTGTGAGTACGTTAGGCATCTTTTTAATGCCGCTATTCGCCTTAGTAGGAGCAGTAATTGCGGCATTCCTGATTTACGTATTGGCATGGAAAAAAGGAATTGACCCAGTCCGGTTAATTTTAGTAGGAATTGGTGTGAATGCTGGCTTTGGCGCTGCGATTGTTATTTTTCAGTTAAAAATGAATCCGCAGGACTTTATGCAGGCGGCTGTATGGCTATCAGGTGATATATGGGGAGCTAATTGGAAGTTTGTTTCCATTCTTGCACCCTTAATCCTGCTTCTGCTTCCTTTTGTCTTATATAAAGCACACACCTTAAATATCTTGAATTTAGGTGATCAAGTCGCGACGGGTCTCGGCATCCGGGTAGAGAAAGAAAGACGGCTATTGCTTTTAGCAGCAGTAGCACTCGCAGGGTTTAGTGTGGCCGCCGGGGGAGGAATTGCTTTTCTGGGATTAGTAGCACCTCATATTGCCAAAAGATTAATTGGTCCAAAGCACCAACTATTTCTGCCAATAACAGCAGTGTTAGGGTCGTTCCTGCTTTTATTGGCAGACACGATTGGCAGAAACCTTCTCGCGCCTACACAAATACCGGTTGGAATTGTTGTAGCAATATTTAGTGCACCATATTTTATCTTTTTACTAATGAAAGCAAAATAAGGGGGAACGGATTGTGGTTTCACTTTCTACCGAGAATCTTCAAATAGGCTATGGAGACAAGACGATCGTTGAAAACTTGAATTTACAGATAAACAAAGGGGAAATTACCACTATTATCGGCGCCAATGGCTGCGGGAAATCTACCATTTTAAAAACATTAGCCCGTGTCCATGCAGCTAAATCTGGAATTATCTATTTAGATGGAAAGATGATTCACAAAGTCCCAACAAAGGAAATTGCAAAGAAAATGGCCGTCCTTCCGCAAAGTCCTGAGGCACCGAACGGATTAACCGTCTATGAATTGATTTCCTTTGGTCGTTCCCCGCATCAAAGCGGATTCGGCAGGCTGTCGGATAATGATCGCAAAATGATTGATTGGGCTTTAGAGGTTACCGGGCTTACTTTATTCGCTGACCATCCTGTCGATGCACTATCTGGTGGACAACGCCAGCGGGCATGGATTGCAATGGCAATCGCACAAGAAACGGACCTATTGCTGCTAGATGAGCCAACAACGTACCTCGATATGGCACATCAGCTGGAGATTTTACAGCTGCTTGAAAAATTGAATAAGGAACAAAGCCGGACAATTGTTATGGTCATTCACGATTTAAATCATGCGTCGCGTTTTTCCCATCACATGGTTGCCCTCCGTGCTGGTAAAAAGGTCAAAGAGGGAACGGCAGAAGAAGTGATGACCCCGGAAGTTTTAAAAACTGTTTTTCAAATCGACGCAGAAATTGTAAAAGATCCACGGACGAAAAAGCCGGTATGTCTTTGCTATGATTTAATCCAGAAAGATCATAGTTTCGACAAACGAAAAGTCATGAATTTCTAGTTAGAAGCGGGATTGGGTGTGGAATGATATGAAAATTTATGATGTAACCATTATCGGCGGGGGTCCAATTGGCTTATTCACCGCATTTTATTGTGGGATGAGAGAGATGGAAACGAAAGTAATAGAATTTCTTCCATACTTAGGCGGAAAGGTTTCCTACTTCTATCCCGAAAAAGTCATCCGAGATATTGGCGGGATTCCGGCTATTTCAGGAGAAAATCTAATCAAACAGTTGGCGGATCAGGCACTAACCTTTAACCCGACGATTGCTTTGAATCAACAGGTTGTCGGATTGGAAAGATTAGAGGATGGGACTTTTCTTTTAACAAGTCATAACGGTGAGAAGCATCATACACGTACCATTATTCTAGCAACCGGTTTTGGGACGTTGAAAAGTGCAAAGCTTGACGTAGAAAATGCTGAGAAATATGAAGGACGGAACCTGCGTTATGGGGTTGAAAGGCTGAGTGACTATAAAGATAAACATGTGCTCATTTCCGGTGGCGGCAATTCGGCCGTTGATTGGGCCAACGAGCTGCTGCCGATTGCCAAACATATTACAGTGGTGCATCGCAGACATGAATTTTCAGGACTGGAGCGAAATATCAGTAATTTACGTAAATCTGCTGCGACCATCCTAACCCCGCATGTTTTAGACGCCTTACATGGGGAGAATGATCGAATCGAGAGTGTTTGCGTCAAAAACATCGAAACTAACGAGACTCAAGTGATTGAAGTAGACGAAGTTCTTGTCAATCATGGCTTCTGTATTGATCTAGGTCCGATCAAGGGATGGGGTTTAGAATTCGAATATGGAAACATCAAAGTAGACAACAGGATGCAAACCAACATCGAAGGAATTTTTGCCGCTGGCGACGTCGCAAACTACCCAAATAAATTACACCTAATCGCAGGCGGATTCTCAGAAGGACCCACTGCAGTAAACAGCGCCAAAGCCTACATAGAACCCGAAAAAGAACTAAAGCCGATTTACTCGACGACCCACTTTTGAGCTGGTGTCATTTTATAGAGGAAGTCAAAAAGTGGTGTCAGGCACCACTCGTGGACACCTGTCCGTGCCTTTTTGTGATTAGGTATCTTGTTTTGCTGTTCGGGTCCGGGTTTGAAGGTATCTGTGTCTTGAATAGAAGACCGTTGTCATGATGATTGATAAACCTCCGAATAGGACGCACATCAGTTGCAGGCCGATTAGGTCGAGGAAGAAGCCGCTAATGAGCAGGACAATCTGATAGGTAATCCGGTCCAGCATATTCCGGAAAGAAAAGAATCGTCCGTGAAAATCTTTCGGTACCTTTGTTTGGAAAATAGTGGCGGCCGTTGGGAAAAAGCAGCCAACAGAAAATCCAAATAATGCAAAAGCAACGATGGTCAGCAGCGGTATATCAGCTAAATAAAGAAGCAGCTGAGATCCACCAATCAAAAAGGAACAGGCAAACAAGATGATGTAAGGTGAAGTGCGGTCACTAATTAATTTAATGAAAAAAGCGCCAATCATAAAGGAAATACCCTCTGACGTGTAGATCCAGCCTTTTATGGCTGAACTATCCTGGAGTTCACTAATGTTAATGACGACAAGGTTAAAGCCGCCCAGAAACAGGACGGGGACCAATGTCATGATCAGCGTCATAAAGACAATCGGCAGACCTTTAATAATCGGAAAAACGTCTTTAAAACTTGTTTCTTCTGATGGGCCTTTCTTTGCGGTCTGATGATCCTTTGATTCATCTATATTCAAGAAAAAAGTGAGAATAAATATTCCGATATACGCTACCAGTGAACCGACATAAAGCATCGCTAAGGGCAGGACAACCAACAAAATTCCAGCCACGGCTGTTCCAACAATGCGCGACAAGGTCGATACGTTCATATGAACACCGTTCAATTGGAGCAAATCCTTATCTGCGACAATCAGCGGCAGTGCTGCTTGAAGAGCAGGAAAGTAAAAAGCAGCTGAAATCTGCAGCAGAACTAAAAATACAACCATCCACCAGATGGATCCTGTTGCAATCGCTATTAACATAAAGACAACACTGATAGCCCTTACAAATCCAGCCAACAGCATAACTGTTTTCTTACTTGCTTGATCGGTAAGTTTGCCAGCATAGGGCCCAACCGCAATCCCAGCGAGCAGTCCCGCTGCTAGAAGGAGCGATTTTAAAAAGTCCGAAGGCAGCTTCTCTTGCATGAATTCTAAATTACCAATAATGCCGAGCCACAAACCTAGACCGGCAATAAATTCCCCTGTTAACAAAATCCAAACATTCTTGTTCCTAAACATAAACTGTGTCCTCAATCCTCTATTCATATCCATATGAAAATATAATTCTATTCAAAATACTATCAGAAAACAGTGTCAGGCACCACTAGTGAACTAATGGCATCTTGTTTATCTGGAGGATCCGCTCTTACATTAATGTTCAATTTTTGTTAAGAAAATATAAAGAAAAATAGGCCTTTTTTAGGAAAAATGGGTCCGGAATATATTGGAAAATGTAGCTTTTCTGTTCAAAAGTAATTTGTTCTCATACGAATTACCTATATTTTAGCACTTCCGATTTATTAGCCTTTACATTTGTTTACATTTGCTTAATAAACCCCCTCTATAATGAAAATCGTAAAACAACACATTCAAGTTTATTTGAGGGGGAAATCGAATTGTTTAAGAAAAAACTTATGAAAAAGGTTCTTCCAGTTGCTGTCCTTTCAACCATAGCTTTTAGCAGTCTTGTTGGAACAGGCACCGCTAACGCAGAATCAGAAAATACAACTAAAAACAATGAGGAAATTAAAAATGTCATTTTTCTAATCGGGGATGGAATGGGTGTTTCATATACGTCGGCCTACCGTTATTTAAAAGACAACCCGTCTACTAAAAGAGTAGAGCCAACTGAGTTTGATAAATTTCTAGTTGGACAACAGACTACATATCCAGAGGATGCGAAGCAAAATGTAACGGATTCAGCATCTGCAGCAACGGCCATGGCTGCGGGAGTCAAAACCTATAATGCTGCCATCGCGGTTGACAATGACAAATCTGAAGTCAAAACAGTCCTTGAAGCAGCGAAAGAGAAGGGGAAATCAACCGGACTGGTTGCTACGTCAGAAATCACACATGCCACACCTGCATCGTTTGGTTCTCATGATGTAAACCGTAATAACATGAATGCCATTGCGGATGATTATTATAATGAGATGGTGAACGGAAAACACAAAATTGACGTTCTTTTGGGAGGCGGCTCGGATTTATTTATCCGTCAAGACCGTAACCTTACAGATGAATTCAAAAAAGACGGATACAGTTATGTTTCAAATCTTCAAGAATTGAAAAAAGACAAAAATGACCAGGTACTCGGTTTATTTGCGAAACGAGGCATGCCAAAAATGATTGACCGGACGGCAGAGATGCCTTCCCTAGCAGATATGACGACTTCTGCTATTGAGCGCTTAAATCAAAATAAAAAAGGGTTCTTTTTGATGGTGGAAGGAAGCCAGATCGACTGGGCAGGTCATGATAATGATATTGTTGGGGCGATGAGTGAAATGGAAGATTTCGAAATAGCGTTCAAAGCAGCGATTGATTTTGCCAAAAAGGATGGACATACATTAGTAGTGGCAACAGCTGACCATTCAACTGGCGGTTACTCGATCGGTGCCCGCGGAGAGTACAACTGGTTTAGTGCACCAATCAATGCAACAAAACGCACCCCTGATTTTATGGCAGAGCAAATTGCTAATGGGGCAGATGTGAAAGAAACTTTGTCTAAATATATTAATCTCCCTTTAACAGATAAAGAGATTCAGTCTGTTAAAGATGCTGCTGCTACGAAGAAAGTAGTGGATATCGATAATGCGATCGAACAAATTATTGATATCCGTTCATTCACTGGGTGGACGACTGGCGGGCATACGGGTGAAGATGTAAACGTATATGCATTTGGTCCCGCTAGCGACCGTTTTGCCGGTCAAATTGATAATACAGACAATGCCAAAATCATCTTTGATATTCTTGAAAAAGGTAGCAAAAAAATAGTCATCGAAGACAAGTAAGTTTCAAAAATTTAGTAGATTAGGATTGGAAAATAAGATATCCCGTTGCCTTTGCAGCAGCGGGATATCTTTCTAAAAAGGAGTTTTACTTGATGGGAGGAATCGATGTGAAACAGGCAATGATAACTATTTTATTTGTTTTTCTACTTACGGGCTGTTCATTTGTTTCAATTCAGCCAACTAATGAGAAAACTGATGCAAAAATAGAGAATACTTCCACAGCTATCAAAAAGATCTCGAAAGATGATCATGACGCTTATTATAATAGCCCTCAGGTTACGGATGATTCAACCTTACAAAAACCCGGCCAGTCTGTTACGGATGAAAAAGGGGAGGCCACTTTAAAAGCGATCAAACATATAAATAAGGTATATCATTTCGGAGACATTGAGTACACGATCAAAGAAATGAAACTACTTCACTACCGACCTGATTATAGTTTAATTGACTATTTCCATCCGTTAACGGAAGCTGAGGAATTTGATTTTATTAAATTAAGTGTGGATATAAAAAATCAATCCAAAGAAAAACGGAATTTTGCTCCAGTCGCCCTTTTTGAAACGAATACAGGTGTGAAAATGGATTGGAAACAGGATATGTATCTTGAACATTTGAATGGAGAAATCGAAGGAAATCAAATCAAACGGGGGAGTCTAGGCTTTATAGTTGACCAAGCTGGCAGCAAAAAAACGGAATGGATTAGTCTTCTTACCAGTGACGTGTTTAATGATAAACACGAAAGGCTGGAGGAAGCACAAAAAATCCAACTTGATTTTTAATGGAGAATAAAAAGGTGTCAGGCACCACTCGTGGACATTTGTCCACGAGCGGTGCCTGACACCCTTTGGCCAGTTTGAAATTTTTACGAATATATAAAGACCTTGAGTAATTGTACCTCTCTGGAAGAAACGGAAGGACATCAGGGCCCTACCCATGATTGGGATAGGGCCCTATTTGTGTTCCGAGGTTGTGCAACATATTGGTACAATTTTTATGAGAGGGTATTCATTATGGATATAGTATAATAAAAATACTGAAATTTCTAATTGTGCAGGTCGTATTCTGGAGGGATCGCGTTGACAGTCGGGGAACTATGCCGAACACTTATTGTAGACGATGAAATGTTAATCAGACAAGGGATTAAGCATTATATCAATTGGGAGCAAGAGGGGTTTATGATTGTTGGTGAGGCTTCGAACGGTCAAGAAGCCCTGGAGTTAATCGAAGCAACCAAACCACACATCATTATTACAGATATCGTGATGCCAATCATGGATGGAGAAGAATTAACAAGAATTGTGAAGGATAGATATCCTCAAATTGAAATCATTATTTTAAGTAGTTTTGGAGAATTCGATTATGTTCGCTCCACCTTCCAAAGTGGTGTCGTTGATTATATCTTAAAGCCGAAGCTCAATGCAGACGGTCTCTTAAAGGCGCTGAAAAATGCCGCAAGCAGAATTCCTTCCTTTCAGAAAGTGGATCAAAGATTAACAGGCAATCTCCCAATTGGGCGGATTATCAATAAACTGATTTCAGGATATGAAGTGAAGTATGATTCGGAGTTAGTATCCAAAGCTTTGCCATACAGCATTTATTGTTTAATTGGAGCTGATTTAAGGAATCACCAGTCTAGAAATAGTGCAGAATTTCAAACAAGTATCAAGGCGAAAATCGAAGAGGCATTGCAACATATCATAAATCAAGTTGTTTACGAGCCCTTAAGCGTTGAAGAGAATATCATTGGATACTTAATTAATATAAACAAGCAGAATGATAAAGAGTTTATTAAATTGACCAGCAAACTTGCAGAGTCTATACCAGGAATAAGTATTGCTTTGACGGATGAGTTTTCAGACCTTTCTCAACTAGAAAGCAACTACAAAGAAAGTCTCGTAAAATTGTTAGATTATCGCTTTTATTTTCCAAATCAACCGTTTTTAATGAAAGTGAATCTTCCAAAAGTGCCGCCCAAACCCGAAAATTTTAATTTGGATTGGTTTACAGAAGAATTAAAGAGAAAACATTTTGATTCCGCTTTCAAATATCTACAAGACCATGTAAAGGTAATGTCTTCTTGTTATACGATGGATGTCTTTGAATATAAAGCTTTTTTTGGCAACATTATTTTTAACATTACCATTCTCCTAAGTAATATGAAGTTTGACGTAACAGAATTGGAAGAAGCCAAGTATTCATATTTTAGGTCGATTGATGAAGCACCTTCGGCGGAGGCCACGGTTGAACTAATGAATCGCTTTATTGAAGAAGCGGAAAAATGCATATTTTTGGTGCAGAGTGAGCCAGAAGATATAAATATGAAAAAACTGATGGAATATATAAGAGAACATTATGCCGAACCGCTTACCCTTACTGGGGTCGCAAAGCACTTTCATTTTAATCCATCTTATCTTTCAAGCTATTTTTCAACGCATAATAAGGAAGGATTCATCGAATATCTCAATAGAATGCGGATCGAAGAAGCGACGAAACTGCTCATGGAGGGAATGGAATCTATCTCAGAAATTAGTGGAATGGTCGGTTATTCGGACCACAGTTATTTCTGTAAAGTTTTTAAGAAAATAAAGGGATTGTCTCCAAGCCAATACAAAAGAAAGCAAAAACTAAGATAAGAGATGGTGAATTATGAGATTTATTCCCGAACGTTTTAAATATAACGGATTCTTTATCGTTATGTTTTTCATTACGGTTATGATGATTATCACAGTTTCGATCACTATTACATGGACAACGATTCGGATGTCGGAGCAATTTTTTATTAAAAAGTTTAGCATTACGAACTCCAAAGTAATGAGTCAGGTAAAGGAAAGTTTCGAATCCTTTAACTATTCGGTCGTCCTAGCATCTAACAATCTCCTTCAAAGCAATACGTTTAAAAAAATTCTTACGAAGGAGCAATATAGCAATAAAGAGAAACTTAATGCCTATTTTAATGCGGGCCAACAGTTAAAGCGAATTGAAACTAATTTAGATGCATATGAAGAAAGCATTCTAGTCATGGGTAGAAATGGATTCAGTTTTGCAACGGATCGGACGTACTGGCCAATTACGGATGAGGAATTAAGGGCTAGCAGACTTACTAGTAATACGTTTAAGGAACCAAAGAAACTGGTGTACCAATTGGACAAGCGAAATGATGGAACGAATCGCCAGTTCATTGTGGCATCAAAGGTACTAATGGAACGGATCAACGGTACTGTTTATGGATCGATGTTCTTTGCGTTTGATGAAAGTCAATTTAGACAGTTCTTCACAAGCTATACAGGACCTGGTAATAATGTGTTTGTCGTAGACAAGCAGGGAGTTATTGTTTCTAGCAACCAATCAAAGCTCATAGGTCAAGCACCAAAAGGCTTGCTTAGCTATGTAGGAAAAATTGAAAAGAGTTCAGACCATTATATCATTGATAATTTTATGGGAAAGGATCAGATTATCTCGATGGAATACCTTCCATCGTTTGACATGTACCTATTTAATATAATTGATAAGCAAAAAGCAGTTGGAGACCTAATTGATAAGAAAGATATCGTGCTCATCTCAATGGGTATCGTCTTTGTGGCGTTAATCATTGTCTTACTAGCGACGAGGAGATTGACAAATTCGTTATCGAGTCTTGTTAAGCAGATAGAAGATGCGTCAAAACATGAATTCCACCAATATGTTACTGCAACCGGCACATATGAAACCATGAAAATCGGCAATGCCTTTAATTCCATGCTCGATGAGCTCCACTTGTATGTTGAACAGCTTGTGGAATCACAAAAGCAAAAGCGCAATGCGGAATTGGCTGCGCTTCAGCAGCAAATTAATCCTCATTTTTTATACAACACGTTAACTTCAATAAAATTCATGGTGCAGCAAGGTGGAAAAGAAGAAACCGAAGCAACAATTAATTCTTTAATATCCTTGCTTCAGAATACAATTGGCAATGTCAGCGAGACGAATACCATTGTCCAAGAAGTGGATAATTTAAAAAATTACGTCCTTATTAATCAAAAGCGGTACGGTAACCGGATTAATGTTAACTATTTTATCGCGCCAGATTGTTTGGAATATCACGTACCAAAGCTAATCCTGCAGCCTTTTATGGAAAATTCATTCTTTCATGGCTTCAATCGTAAGACTGGTGGCTATATTAATGTACTTGTCTGGAAAGAGGAGAATACGTTGATTTGTGAAGTCGTGGATAACGGAGATGGAATGGAAGTCTCTTCAGAGAATAAACTCCCGACTACAAAGCGTAAGCAACAGATGTTTTCTGGGATTGGTGTGCGGAATGTCCATGAGCGTATCCAACTGATTTACGGGGAACAGTATGGGGTGACAATTTCTAGCGAGTTGGGTGAAGGGACAAAGGTCCGGATGACACTTCCAGTTTCAACTAAGTGAAAATAGTCATAAAATCTAAAAATAATCCAAATAAATCAATTGGAAGCGTGTTCATGTTATAAAAATATTACCAACCATTAAAAATATCGTCCTAACGGTTACTTCTTAACAGGTGATAACATTGTATTTGTAAGTTAGATAACGCTTACAAAAATAGAATGTTGGGGGAATATCAATGAAAAAAGTACTAGCACTCTTTTTAGTTAGTATATTGATGCTAACTGCCTGTTCTTCGGGATCAAATAAAGAGACTTCCGACAGCGGCAAAGATACAAATGAAGTAACAGTATGGGCATGGGACCCGAATTTTAACATTAAAGCAATGAATTTAGCAAAAGAAGCTTATAAATCTGAAAACGCAGATGTAAACATTAAAGTTATTGAACATGCTCAAGATGACATTATTCAAAAGCTTAATACGAGCTTAAGTTCTGGAACTACAAAAGGACTTCCGAATATTGTTTTAATTGAAGATTATCGGGCACAAAGCTTCCTTAAAGCGTATCCAGATATGTTCCAAGAGTTAACTGGCTCTTTTAAAGCGGATGATTTCGCTCAGTATAAAATTGCTCCTACCAGCTTGGATGGCAAAAACTACGGTCTTCCATTCGATACTGGTGTTACAGGACTATATGTTAGAACGGATTACTTGGAAAAAGCTGGATACAAAGTTGAGGATTTAAAAGATATCGACTGGAACAAGTACATTGAAGTAGGTAAAAAGGTTAAAGAAGCAACAGGTAAATCAATGCTTACACAGGATCCAAAAGATCTAGGTCTAATTCGTATGATGATTCAAACGAGCGGTTCATGGTATTTAAAGAATGACGGGGTTACACCTGACATAGCGGACAACGCTTCTTTAAAGGAAGCATTCCAAACATATAAAGAGCTTTTAGATGCGGATTTAGTG
This sequence comes from Bacillus sp. OV166, assembly GCF_900177675.1. Classification (GTDB taxonomy): domain Bacteria; phylum Bacillota; class Bacilli; order Bacillales; family Cytobacillaceae; genus Neobacillus. The sequence goes on from NZ_FXWM01000001.1 coordinate 611,214, forward strand.
AAACCTGTCTCTGATTGGGGCCAATTTGTAGCAGGATTTAACAGTGGTGATGTTGCTACGGTTCCTACGGGTAACTGGATTACTCCATCCATCAAAGCGGAAAGCTCACAAGCAGGTAAGTGGGCAGTTGTTCCGATGCCAAAACAAGCTGGAATTTCAGGTTCCGTGAACGCCTCTAACTTAGGCGGAAGCTCTTGGTACGTGCTTAACATTCCTGGTAAAGAAAAGGCTGCTGACTTCTTAGCAAAAACTTTTGGTTCTAATGCTGATTTTTATCAGACTTTGAATAAGGAAATGGGAGCGATCGGTACTTACAAGCCAGCTGCTGAAGGCGAAGCGTATAAGGCTGCGGACGATTTCTTCGGAGGTCAAAAGGTCGTTAGTGACTTTGCTGCCTGGACAGAGAAAATTCCTCAAGTAAACTATGGTATGCATACGTATGCAATTGAGGACATTTTAGCTGTTGGAATGCAGGACTACCTTAAGGGTAAAGATCTAGATAAAGTATTAGAAGATGCTCAAAAGCAAGCTGAAGAACAAATTAAATAAAAAAACAAGTTGAAAAGTAACAAATCTATAAGAAATTAAGCCTCGGTATTTCGCCGGCTTCTCCATTAAGGTTAAACGGAGGTATCTGATGTGTCAGGCGAAGTTCAGAGGCTATCTTTTTAATTAAAAGTGTAAGGAGTTGACTCAAGTTGATAACCTCTAAAGTAAATCACAATCAGACCCTGAGTTCAGTAAAATCAGGCCGGAAAATTCGGGCGAAAAATGCTGTCATTGGCTGGTCCTTCGTTATTGTCGCAGCTGTATTGATCTTTTCCTTTTATTTCTACCCAATGGTTCAGGCACTTATTTTGTCCTTTCAATCAGGAGTCGGTGCAAATCTAACGTTTACTGGCATCGATAATTATACACGATTGTTTAAGGATCCAACGTTCCTTACAACAGTAAAAAATACAGTGATTTATCTAATCATTCAAGTACCAGTGATGATTTTACTGGCTTTGTTTCTTTCCGTTTTATTAAATAATAAGACGTTGAAGCTAAAGGGATTTTTTCGGACAGCCATCTTCTTACCCTGTGTAACTTCTCTTGTTGCCTATTCCGTCATCTTCAAATATTTGTTTGGTCAAGATGGCATGATTAATATCATGCTAATGAAAGTTTCACTAATTTCGGAACCGATTCAATGGCTTACTGATCCCTTCTGGGCAAAAATAGCGATTATTGTAGCCATCACATGGCGTTGGACTGGCTATAACATGATATTCTATTTATCCGCTCTTCAAAATGTTGATGAATCGATCTATGAAGCGGCAAGAATAGATGGTGCTTCGGCAGTTCAACAATTTTTCAAAATAACCATTCCAATGTTGAAACCGATTATCCTATTTACATCGATTACCTCAACGATTGGTACGCTTCAGTTGTTTGATGAGGTTATGAATATTACCAAGGGTGGACCGGGAAATGCGACCATGACAATTTCTCAGTACATTTACAATTTATCATTTAAGTATACCCCTGACTTCGGATATGCGGCTACTGTCTCTTATGCCATCGTCATTATGATCGTCATCTTCTCTATTATTCAGTTCAAAGTGGCAGGTGATAAAAATGAATAACCTTAAACGCTCATTCAGCTATACAGTCCTTATCATCGCTTCCATTGTTTCTATGTTTCCGTTTCTATGGATGATTGTGAGCTCAACAAACAAGTCTGTAGATGTGACGCAAGGAAGGATGCTGCCTGGCAGTCACTTTATAGAAAACCTTCACAATCTATTAGACACAGTTGAGCTTGTACCAGCATTAATGAATTCAGTGAAAATCTCGATTCTCACAACAGTACTTGCCATGCTTATCGCCTCCTTGGCAGGATATGGATTTGAAATTTACAAAAGTAAGTCGAAGGACTTTGTGTTTAATATTTTACTGGTTTCTATGATGATTCCTTTTGCGGCTTTAATGGTACCGCTCTTTAGAATGTTTGCCACCATTTCTCAAGCCCTTCCAATGATCGGAATCGATACGCTTACAGCCGTCATCTTACCAACAGTTACAACTGCTTATCTTATCTTTTTCTTTAGACAAAGCACAAAGATGTTCCCGAAGGAGATTCTTGAAGCGGGAAGAATTGATGGTCTGTCCGAATTGGGATGTTTCTTCCGGATATATGTTCCTACAATGAAGACGACCTATGCAGCAGCTGCCATCATTACCTTCATGGCTAGCTGGAACAGTTATTTATGGCCGCTGGTTGTGTTGCAGTCACCCGAGAACCAGACCATTCCGCTGTTAATCTCAAACCTCGGTTCAAGCTACTCACCCGACTTTGGAATGATTATGACAGCGATTGTGATTGCCACCCTGCCGGCAGCACTTATTTTCTTCATTATGCAAAAGCATTTCGTTGCAGGGATGATGGGTTCAGTTAAATAATAAAATTTTGGAAAAATGTAGATAGGAAGAGTGATAGTGATGACAACCATTCCAAAAATAGAATGGCTTACCGACTTAGATGTGTTTGCCGTTAATCGACTTCCAGCACATTCAGACCACCGATATTATGAAACACTGGAGCAGGCAAAAATGGCAGGCCCAATGGCAATGCGCCATGAATTAAACGGTAACTGGAAATTTAACTATAGCGTGAATCCAGACAATCGTCCGGAGAATTTTCACCGGTTGGATTTTAATTGCATGGGCTGGGGGGACATCACCGTCCCAGGTCACATTCAGCTTCAAGGCTACGGGAAACCACAATATGTGAATACGATGTACCCATGGGACGGGCTTAACGAGATCCGTCCGCCAGAAATTCCACTCGACCATAATCCGGTTGGAAGCTATGTGAAGATGTTTACCGTTCCCCCTCAAATGGAAAACAAGCCGCTGTATATATCCTTTCAAGGTGTGGAGTCGGCCTTTTATGTGTGGTTAAACGGGGAGTTCGTCGGCTATAGTGAAGACTCGTTTACTCCTGCAGAATTTGAGCTTACCCCATTTCTTACAGAAGGTGAGAATAAGCTTGCCGTCGCGGTTTACCAACGGAGCACGGGCAGCTGGCTCGAGGACCAGGATTTCTGGCGTTTTTCTGGTATTTTCCGTGATGTTTACCTCTACACAGTACCGGAAATTCATGTTTATGACGCCGGTATTCGCGCAGAGCTGGATCCGACTTTTACGAAAGGGACGCTTCAAGCAGACCTAAAGCTTTTATCTGATGTGGTTTCTCCAGCAAAAATAGTTGCTGAATTGTACGATGCCGAGGGGCACTTAGTAGCGGCACAAAACGGTGATTTCACAGACGGAAATTGGACAGTTTTAATGATGGTCAATAATCCAAAGCTATGGAGTGCGGAAAATCCTTATTTATATCAGTTTTATATTCAGGTATATAACGAGTTAGGTCATTTGGTAGAGGTTATTCCGCAGAAAGTCGGCTTCAGAAGATTTGAAATGGCCGATAAAATCATGCGCCTTAATGGTGAACGAATTGTATTCAAAGGTGTCAATCGCCATGAATTTAATTGCCGTACTGGCCGCGCGATTACAAAGGAAGACATGCTTTGGGATATAAAAACATTGAAAGGCAACAACATTAACGCTGTCCGGACGTCCCATTATCCGAATCAGAGTTATTGGTACGAGTTGTGTGACGAATACGGCGTCTATGTCATCGATGAAATGAACCTTGAAACGCACGGTTCATGGCAAAAGATGGGGGCAGTCGAGCCGTCATGGAACATCCCCGGGAATAAGCCGGAATGGGAGAACATCGTTATGGACAGAGCGGTATCCATGTTTGAACGGGACAAAAATCACCCGTCGATCCTCATTTGGTCATGTGGCAATGAATCCTATGCGGGTGAAGTGATTCTGAATGTTTCTAAGTATTTTAAGCGTGTTGATTCAAGTCGCCTGGTTCATTATGAAGGTGTTTTCCATGCCCGTGATTACAATGATACGAGTGATATGGAAAGCCGGATGTATGCGAAGCCAGCAGACATTGAGAACTATTTGAACGATAACCCGTCAAAGCCATACATTAGCTGTGAGTATATGCACGCCATGGGGAATTCCCTTGGCGGTATGAATAAATATACAGATTTAGAGCGGAAATATCCGATGTATCAAGGTGGATTTATTTGGGATTATATTGATCAGTCAATTATTAAAAAAGACCGTTATGGCAAGGAGTTTTTGGCCTACGGCGGTGATTTTGACGATCGCCCAACGGATTATGGCTTCTGTACAAATGGGATTGTGTATGCCAATCGAGAGTTGTCGCCTAAGATGCAGGAAGTAAAGTATTTATATCAAAATATCAAACTGAGTCCGGATCGTACGGGGGTAATAATTCAGAATGAAAGTCTTTTCGTAGATACGTCCGATTATGATTTGGAGTACACTCTCTACCTTGAAGGTAAAGAGTTGTATCGGAATCAGCTCGATGTGGTGGTGGCACCGCAGAGTGAAGGGCGCATCGAATTTAAATTGCCTGCTGAAATCACCAGCGTTTCTGGCGAATATTGTATACAAACTTCTTTTAAGCTGAAGGAAAGTAATCTCTGGGCGGACGCTGGCTACGAGATCGCATTCGGACAATATGTGTTCAGGACGGAGGCGTTTGTCGAGCAGTCGGCAGCTCACGGGGAATTACGGGTTGTCACTGGCGATGTCAATGTTGGTGTCCACGGCCCTGACTTCACCATCTTGTTCTCGAAACAGGCGGGCAGCCTGGTTTCACTTAACTATGCAGGGAAAGAGATGATTGCTCTTCCGCCGGCACCGTTATTCTGGCGGGCGACGACGGATAATGACCGAGGCTATTCTCAAGGCTATCATTCGGGTCTTTGGTATGCAGCCAGTCTTGCGCGCCAATGCATTGGGATGGATGTCGAACAGGCAAATGGCCAGGTGAGCATTGCTTTTACTTATAAATTATCGATTAGTGAAAAAGTAGTGGTGAAAGTAAATTATACCGTTCTTGCCAATGGTAGTGTTCGTGTGAAGTCGGTCTATCAGGGGGCGGAAAATCTCCCGCAGCTGCCGATTTTTGCAGTATCCTTCAAATTGCCTGCCGATTATGACCAACTGGAATGGTATGCGATGGGTCCTGAAGAAAATTACTCAGACCGGGCGCAAGGAGCAAGACTTGGAATATTTAAAAATCAAGTAATTGAGAATTTATCCGGATATGTCATGCCGCAAGAATCGGGCAACCGGACGGGAGTGCGCCGAGTTATTCTGACCAACAAGGAAGGACAAGGAATAAAAATTTCAGCTGCGACTAAACCATTAGAGTGCAATTTTTCTCCTTATACGGCTTTTGAACTCGAGAATGCCCAGCATCATTACGAGCTTCCAAATGTCCATTACACCGTTGTGACGATCGCAGGCAAGCAGATGGGCGTCGGCGGAGACGACAGCTGGGGTGCTCCGGTGCATGATGAACACCTCATTCCTGCCAATCGAGACATGGAATTCGAGTTTATCATTGATCGAATCTAAGCTTGAAATTTAGCGTTTACAAGAAAAGAGCCTGAAATAGACAGGCTCTTTCCTTTACATGACAAACTTAAGGAGCTGAAGGTTATGCTTATTCATGTTAATCAAGAGGACAGACAGTTTCATTTAACAAATGGCCAAGTTAGTTATATTTTTCACGTGATGAAAAATGGACAATTAGGCCATCTTTATTATGGAAAGGCATTGCACCACAGAGAAGATTTTTCTCACTTACAGACGTATGATGTGCCAACAGGGGCTACTACACACGTGTATGCAGATGATCCTGCTTTTGGTTTGGAAACGCTCCGTCAAGAATACCCTGCCTACGGAAATTCTGATTTTCGCGAACCGGCAATCAGTGTGAGTAAAACGACGGCTAATCATGTTCCTAATTTCAAATACGATTCGTATCAACTGGTAGACGGAAAGCCTCGTCTTGAAGGTCTGCCGGCAACTTATGTAGAAGAAAAGCATGAAGCTAGTACTCTTCAAATCATCTTAAAAGATGAATTCCTCCAAGCAAAATTGCTGTTAACTTATACGATTTTCCGTGACAAACCCGTCATAACGAGAAGTGCATCTTTAATAAATGAGGGGTCAGAGGAATTGGTTGTTGATCGATTAATGGGAGCATCGCTTGACCTGCCAGATAAAGATTTTGTATTTACCCATTTAGCCGGTGCATGGTCACGAGAGCGTCATGTGAAAGAGAGAATACTAGAAACGGGTATTCAGTCGATTTCCAGTCTGCGCGGTGCCAGTTCGCACCACCATAATCCGTTCTTGGCACTAAAGCGTCCTGATGTAACGGAACATACAGGTGAAGTATATGGCTTTAATTTTATATATAGCAGTAATTTTTTGATGCAAATAGAAGTGGATCATTACGACACGGCAAGACTTACGGTTGGTATTCATCCGTTTGGTTTCAAGTGGAATTTAAAGCCGCAAGCTGCATTTCAAACCCCGGAAGTGGTGATGGTGTATTCCGACCAAGGCTTAAATGGGATGAGTCAGGCCTTTCATAGTCTTTATCGCGAGCACCTGATTCAAGCGCAATGGAAGCAGGCCGTGCGCCCAATTTTGATAAACAACTGGGAAGCTACTTACTTTGATTTTAATGAGGAGAAACTCGTCAATATTGCGAAATCAGCAAGTGAATTAGGAATCGAACTGCTGGTCCTTGATGATGGCTGGTTTGGAAAACGGAATGATGATACCTCCTCCCTTGGAGATTGGCATGTAGACTTAGATAAACTTCCGGGTGGCTTAGAAAGCTTAGCCCAGAAAATATCTGCAACTGGAATGAAATTTGGGCTTTGGTTTGAGCCGGAGATGATCAGTCCGAACAGTGAATTATTTAGCGAACACCCAGATTGGGCCGTTGGTGTTCCAGGTCAGCACTATACATTGGGACGCAATCAGCTGGTTCTTGATTTTTCAAGACCAGAAATTGTTGATTATCTTTATGAAAAAATGTCCGCAATTATTAAAAAAACAAACCTTGCTTATATTAAATGGGATATGAATCGGAACATTACCGAAGCATTCTCACAAAAACTAGCCGTTCATCAGCAAGGAGAGTTCTTCCATCGCTATATTTTAGGGGTCTATGATCTCTATGAACGGTTAACAGGTGAATTCCCGCATGTGTTGTTTGAATCATGTGCAGGAGGCGGGGGAAGATTCGACCCAGGGATGATGTATTATGCACCGCAAGCATGGACAAGTGATGATACGGATGCGATTGAGAGGTTAAAAATTCAATACGGCACATCCTTTGCATATCCAGTCTATAGCATGGGATCTCATGTATCGGCAGTTCCGAATCACCAAACATTGCGGACTACACCATTACAAACCAGGGCGAATACTGCTTATTTTGGGACATTTGGCTATGAATTAGATCCACTGAAATTAACCGAAGAAGAGCGCGCAGAAATTAAAGAGCAGGTAGTTTTTTATAAACAACATCGCGCGTTGATTCGTGATGGTCACTTTTATCGCTGCTTAAGCCCGTTTTCGAATAATGAAACGGCGTGGATGGTCGTGAGCCAAGACCAATCAGAAGCCTTAATTGGCTGGTATAAGGTATTGGCGACGCCGAATCCTAAGAAGAAGCAAACGCTTCGTCTCAGTGGACTAGCTGAATCGAATATGTATAAAGTGGCTGGAAGCGAACGAACGTATTATGGCGACGAGCTCATGAACGTGGGGCTGCCGCTTCCAACGGAGTTTAACGGTGTCAATGGCGGGAGCGCCGAGCGTGGCGGCGACTTCCAGTCCCAGGTTTTTTATTTGCAAAAGACCGAAGGTTAATAGAATAAAATCAGGACGGGAAACGATTAGTCATTGAAGAAGTCCACTAGAGAAAAAGGTATAGTACCTCTCCTAATTGGAAGGTAGTATACCTTTTTTTATCGATTAGGAAATTATAAAATAATTAATTGTGGATAACTTTGAAATAGTTCTTTGAATCCAGCTCCAGCGCCCAGCGGCTAGTGTACTTCGCTCTCCGCCCTACGATAAGTGTCAAGCACGAATGCGCTTACGCTCTCCGTGGTTCCTTTATCTCAGTTGGAGAGTAAATCGGGTGTAGCAAAAACAGAATATAAAGTTATTGACGGTAGTTGGCAAACCTATCAAGGGCCATTTGATGTAACGGCTGAAGGGGAAAATGTGGTTCAGTACAGAAGTATAGACCACGTAGGGAACATTGAGGAGGCAAAATCTGTTTCAATAAAAATTGATAAAACGGCTCCGACCTTGAATGTTTCGTTTAACTCGAGCGTCCTAATCGATCGTAACCATGCCCTCATTCCAATTAAAGCTGCGGTTGATGGTGAAGACACCCTTTCAGGGATTAATAGAGTAGAACTAATATCAATCGAAAGTAATCAACCCGAAAATGGAAAAGCTGATGGGAACACAGTCGATGATATACAGAGAGCAGACTTTGAAACCTTTGATACTGATTTTCTGCTAAGAGCAGAGAGAAGTGGCAGCGGTGACAGGGTTTATACTGTAACCTATGAGGCATGGGATCATGCCGGAATTTCGGTTATCCAATCCAATCGGATTATTGTAAAGCATGATAATTCGAAAAAATAAGGCTTCTCTCGATGAAAGAAAGGGAGCTGTGAAAGCGCATGAAAATCTCATGCGCTTTTCTTAATATTTTTAAGTAAACTTTTAGTAAAAATAGTTGAATATTTTTACTAACCGTTATAAAATTAAGTTGAAATTAATAATTTACTTACAAGAAACAGAATTTCTGGAGGAATTAAAATGAACGTTACCACACTTAATAAAGTATTTTTAGATATGTTTCATATTTTACCTAGAAAAGCCTTTTTTGCTCCTGGAAGGATTAATTTAATTGGCGAGCATACCGATTATAATGGCGGTCATGTCTTTCCATGTGCAATCACATACGGTACCTATGCTGTAGCAAGGAAGCGGGAAGACCAAGTTATTCGCCTGTACTCAACGAACTTCCCTGAAAAAGGAATCATTGAATTAGATTTAAACCAGCTAAATTATGAGAAAGAACACAATTGGGCCAATTATCCGAAAGGGATGATTCGTTACATTATCGAGGCGGGATATGAAATTCCATCGGGATTTGATTGTGCTATTCAAGGCAATATACCGAATGGTGCAGGACTTTCTTCGTCAGCCTCCATTGAGCTGTTAACCGGAGTGCTAGTAAACGGCCTATTTGAATTAGAAATTCCTCGGCTTGATCTCATCAAGCTTGGTAAGAAGGTAGAGAATGAATTTATTGGTGTGAACAGCGGCATCATGGACCAGTTTGCGATTGGCATGGGGAAGAAAGATGCTGGAATTTTACTAGATTGCCAGACTCTAAGCTATGAATACGCACCCATACATCTTGATAATTACAAAATTTTAATCATGAATACGAACAAGCGCAGGGAATTAGCTGATTCGAAATACAATGAGCGAAGAGGAGAATGCGAAGAGGCGCTAGCGGAACTGCAACAAAAACTTCCGATTGAGGCTCTAGGTCAGTTATCTGAAGCGGAGTTTGATGAAAATCAATACCTAATTACCAATGAAACGGTCCGCAAACGTGCAAAGCACGCTGTCTATGAAAACGTGCGAACAATTAAGGCTCTAAAAGAGCTGAAGGCAGGAAATTTAGAGGCATTTGGACAATTGATTAACCAATCACACGTATCTTTACGGGATGATTATGAAGTGACTGGAGTGGAACTTGACAGTTTAGTAGAGGCTGCATGGAAACAACCGGGAGTTCTAGGGGCGCGGATGACTGGTGCAGGATTCGGCGGCTGTGCTATTGCAATCGTAGAAAATGACGAGGTTGAAAACTTTATTGCAAATGTTGGGTCAGCCTATCTCGAGAAAATTGGCTACAAGGCAGAATTTTATGCAGCGAGCATTGGTGACGGGGCAAAAGAAATTCAAATGGAGGCGGCGATCTAAATGAGTATCCTTGTATTAGGTGGAGCGGGCTATGTCGGTTCGCACGCTGTTTACCAGTTGATTGATCAGGGGTTTACGGTGGTTGTGATTGATAATTTGCAAACAGGCCATAGCGCTGCAATTCATCCAAAGGCAAGTTTTTATGAAGGGGATATCCGCAGTCGTGAGTTTATGCGCTCTGTTTTTGAAAAAGAAAACATTGAAGCAATCTTGCATTTTGCCGCCAATTCCCTTGTCGGGGAATCAATGGTTGAACCGTTAAAATACTTTGATAACAACGTTTATGGGACACAAGTTGTCCTTGAAATGATGAAGGAATTTAGCGTCAAGCACATCGTTTTTTCTTCGACAGCAGCTGTTTATGGGGAGCAGAAGGTTGTACCGATTACAGAGGATGCGGCAACAATTCCAACGAATACCTATGGCGAGACCAAGCTAGCAATGGAAAAAATGATGGCTTGGTGCGAAAAAGCCTTTGATCTTCACTATGTTTCCCTTCGCTATTTTAACGTAGCTTCGGCAAGAAGCGACGGACAAATTGGCGAGGACCATAACCCAGAAACGCATCTCATCCCTGTTGTATTAGAAGCAGCATTAGGCAAAAGGCCTGCCGTTACGATATTTGGGGAAGATTATGATACAGCAGATGGTACTTGTGTTCGTGATTATATTCATGTAGAAGACTTAATTGATGCCCATATATTAGCCCTCCGTTATCTACAAAATGGCGGGGAGAGTAATCATTTCAATCTTGGCTCAAGTCAAGGATTCTCAGTAAAAGAAATTGTTGAGACAGCTAAAGAGGTTACAGGAATTGATATCCCGGTAAAAATCGGTGAACGACGAGCTGGAGACCCAAGTACATTAATTGCTTCTTCGGAAAAAGCAAAAAAGATATTGGGATGGAATCCAACGAGAACATCGATTCATCAAATGATTAGCAATGCCTGGAACTGGCATCAGCACCACCCGAATGGATATCAAAAATAGAGGTGAACATGATGATTTATCAACTAATACAACAATTAATCAATCAAGCAATAGCCACTCAATTAATTGAGCGGGAAGATGAAATCTATGCACGCAATCAAATATTGTCACTTCTCCATCTAACGGAGTTTAAGGAAGTGGACGCAGCAGGGGAAAGTAACTTTGATATCCCTGATTTACTCGATTTAATTGTAGATTATGCCTGCAATCAAGGGATTATTGAAGAATTATTTGATGAAAAAGAGATTTTTTCAAGTAAAATTATGAACTGTTTCATCGCCCGGCCATCAGCTGTTAATCAAGTTTTTTATGGAAAATATAAACAGGATCCAAAAGCAGCAACACAGTATTTTTATGAGTTATGTAAAAATAGCAACTACATTCAGATGAAACGCATTCGCAATAACATTGAATATAAAACCGCCACAGAATATGGTGAACTTGATATTACCATTAATCTATCCAAACCAGAAAAAGATCCCAAAAGTATTGAACTCGAGCGATCGGTGAAGCAAACGGACTACCCGAAATGCTTGCTCTGTGTGGAGAATGAAGGATATGCGGGAAGAATCGGGCACCCTGCCCGCTCCAATCACCGCATGATTCGTGTAAATCTATTAGAAAACACATGGTACTTGCAGTATTCACCATATGTCTATTACAACGAGCATTGTATCGTGTTAGCAGAAAAACATACCGATATGGTTATTAGTCCAACGACTTTCTTACGGCTGTTAAGCTTTGTTGAGCAATTTCCACATTATTTTGTCGGCTCTAATGCGGACCTGCCGATTGTAGGGGGCTCAATTTTATCCCATGATCATTATCAAGGCGGGAATTATCAATTTGCGATGGCGAAGGCAGGGGATGACTGGGCATTTAAAATGGCTGGATATCCGGATGTAGAGTGTGCGGTTGTTAAATGGCCTATGTCCGTTATTCGCCTGCGTTCCGATCAAATTAGTACGCTCGTTGAAGCCGGTTCACATATTTTAGACAATTGGAAAAAGTACAGTGATGAAGATTTAGGAATTGAGGCGAGGACTGGCGAAACCCCGCACAATACAATTACACCCATTGCACGCAAAAATGGGGATGTATATGAACTAGATTTGGTACTGCGTAACAACCGGACGAGTGATGAGCATCCGCTTGGCATTTTCCATCCTCACGCCGATGTACATCATATTAAGAAGGAAAATATTGGCCTGATTGAAGTGATGGGGCTGGCGGTTTTACCAGCACGGTTAAAGGATGAACTAGGAGAAGTGGAAAATTTCATCCTAGGTCGATCATCGGCAGTGGCAGACTATCATTTAGACTGGGCGGAAGCGTTAAAAACACGCTATCAAGCTATTGCCAATGAAGCGAATGTGCATGGTCTGGTAAGAGAAGAAGTAGGAAAGAAGTTTTTAAGGTGCTTGGAAGATGCAGGAGTGTTTAAGCGGAATGAAGTGGGTGCAGCTGGGTTCCAGCGGTTTATCAGTACGTTATAAAAACATAATAGGCCGAGAACTTTGTTGATTGCCCGAGCTTTTTAAAAAGAAATAAATTAGATACCTTCTGAAAAATATGGAGTGATAAATCGATGAAAATAGTAGATAGAATATTTGGCAGTTACGAGGGCGAGTCCGTTACTGAGTATACCTTAGTCAATGATTACGGCATGATGATCTCTTGCCTTAATTATGGTTGTGTGATTACTAAAATCATCGTCCCTGACCGTCATGGAAACTTTGAAAATGTAGTGCTTGGATTTGAAAACTTCGAAGATTACACAGAATGGTCCCCGTACTTTGGCGCAGTTGTGGGACGAGTAGCCGGAAGAATTAATGGTGCCAGCTTTGAGTTGGACGGAAAAGAATACCATCTTGCAGACAATGATTATCCCAATCATATACACGGGGGCAAGAAGGGCTTTAACTCTGTGATTTGGAAAACCGAAATAATAGAGGAAGAAAATTCAGTCGGTTTGAAGTTTTTTTATCATAGTCCAGACGGAGACGAAGGCTATCCTGGTAATTTAGACACCACTGTGACCTATATTCTAAACAATAAAAATGAACTCGATATTACTTTTGAAGGAAAAACGGATCAAAAAACAGTTGTCAACTTAACGAATCACTCGTATTTTAACTTGAGTGGAAATGTAAAAAGAGATTGTTCTGAACACATTCTCCAATTAGAAAGTGATCAGTTTTTAGAACTGGGCCAAGGTTTTATCCCTTCTGGTAAAATGATAGATACCAAAAATACCCCATTTGATTTTAAGCATGGCAGAAGGTTACGCTCTGGGATGGTTTCGACTCATCCACAAAATGTGCTTGTTGGTAATGGGTATGACCACCCACTTGTTTTTACCAAAAAGGGAGAAAATACCATCATGCTTAGCGATGAGGAAAGCGGCCGTTCGCTGCTTGTTTCGACAGACCAGCCATGCGTCGTCCTTTATACAGGGAACCAATTAGAAGGTCCCTATTCTATAGCAGGTGTCAGGTCAAGAAACTATTTGGGTGTCTGTCTCGAAACGCAAGGATTTCCTGATGCTATCCATCATCCGGCGTTCCCCTCTGTCATTTTAAACCCGGAGGAAGTATACTATTCCAAAACAGTATATCGGTTTTTTGCTAATACATTAGGAGATTGATTTATGGCTACCATCAAAGATATTGCACAAATGGCAGGGGTATCGATCGCCACTGTATCCCGTGTTTTGAATTATGATACGACACTTTCTGTCAGCGATGAAACCAAAAAAAGAATTTTCGAAGTGGCAGAGGAATTATCGTATAAAAAGAAACCAGCCCGCAAGCAGGAGTCGGGGAAAATTGCTCTCCTGCAATGGTATACCGAAAAAGAAGAACTGGAAGATTTGTATTACATGTCGATCCGGCTTGGGGTTGAAAACCAATGCCGACAGCAAGGGATTCAAGTGGCCAAATATTTTCAAGACAACTATGAGGATTTGAAGGAAGACGATATTCAAGGGCTGATTGCGATTGGGAAATTTAGCAAGAAGCAAGTGAATGAGCTGCTTAAGATAACCAAAAATATTGTCTTTGTGGACACCTCACCAGACGAAGATCGGTTTGATTCGATCGTCATTGACTTTGAAAGGGCAACAATAAAGGTACTTGATCATTTTATGAAGAAGGGTCATAAGAAAATCGGCTATATCGGCGGAAGAGAAGTGTTTAAAGATAAAACTTCCATCATAGAAGACCCAAGGGAATTGGCGTTCAAGCGCTATTTAACAGGTAAAGGGATGCCCTATGAAACTTTTATGTACGTAGGAACCTTCTCAGCCGATGATGGTCATGCCATGATGAAAAAGGCGATTGATGAACATGGGGACAACCTGCCAACCGCCTTTTTTGCAGGTAATGATTCGATTGCAGTTGGGGCATTGCGGGCTTTACTGGAGGCAGGAATTTCTGTTCCAGAACGGGTTAACATCATCGGTGTGAATGACATCAGTATCTCCAAATATGTCTATCCAGCGTTAAGCACGGTTAAGGTGTATACCGAAATCATGGGAGAAACCGCCGTTGACACCCTTTTGGAGAGAATCGCAGGCAGAAAAACAGCCAAAAAAATATTCATTGCAACAGAGTTAGTGATAAGAAATAGTAGTTTTTAAAGCAAACTCACCAAAAAAATTTGGTGAGTTTTTTCGGCGTGTGTACGCCTGGAGTAGACAAAATGACGGAAGTGTATTTTTGTGGTGCCTGACACCATTGACACCATATCCCATTGTCGAATAATGGGATGTTTCGTATAATATCCTTATCTAGTGTGTTGTAGGGATTGGAGCGGTTTTATGAGCAGGTTATCGGTTATGGCGTATATTTTTGGTGCTGTCTTTTTTCTTGTAAGTTGCTCTTTTGCAGTATTTTACGGATATAAGGTCCTTACTCATGATTTGCCTGTAGAAAATAAGCCAGTTGAAAAGTATGATTATCATTTTGTTCTAGTCCCAGAAGAACTCGATAATGAATATTGGCGACTTGTAGAGCAAGGGGCAAAGGCAGCTGCCAAGGACTATGGTGTGATGTTAGAATATGCCGGTCCTAAGCAAGCAAATATTGATGATCATTTAAAGACTATTGAAATGTCAGCGGCGTCCAAAGTCGATGGAATCCTGACACAGGGATTGAGTGATGAACAATTTACACCATTAATTGATCGTGTCGTAGCGAGTGGGATTCCAGTGATTACCGTCGATACCGATGCTGCGAATAGTAAACGGATGGCCTATATTGGAACGGATAATTATTATTCTGGATTTTTAGCAGGTAAGGCATTGATTCAAGATACAAAGGGACAAGCCAATGTGGCGATCATTACTGGTAGTTTTTATGCAAACCATCAGCAGCAGCGGGTAAAGGGATTTCAGGATGCGGTTAAAGGTGAAAAAGGAATCCATATTATCGATATTGTAGAATCCGAAATTAGTAGAGTCCGAGCAGCAGAAAAGGCCTACCAGATCATAAAGGATCATCCAGAGGTTAATGCCTTTTACGGGACAAGTGCGTTAGACGGAATTGGCATTGCCCAAGTGGTCGATAGATTTGTTAAACCAGGAAAGATTTATATTGTTGGATTTGATACATTACCGGAATCACTTGAGTACATTCGGAAGGGAACCATCCAGGCTACAGTGGTTCAGGAGCCCTATGAAATGGGGTATCGTGCGGTAAAAATGATGATAAACCTCATCCAAGGGAAACCTGTCGAACCCATCGTCCACACGAACACCAGAATTATGAGGATCGGGGATTTACCCGTAAGCCATCTGTACAGAATGGAGGAGAGTAATTGATATTATTTAGAATTAAATCGAAACTACTCCTTTATTTTATCGTCCTGGTTGTTTTGTTAACATCGGTTGGATTCTTTTTCTATAACAGCAGTGAAAAGCTAGTCACTGAATATGAGGATAGCTTTGAACGATTTCTGCTGCTGAATGATATTTCAAAGAGGACCAATTTAGTTACAGAAAATCTTCGTGGCTATCTCTTAGATAAGGAAACTTCCTATCTAAAAGATTATAAAAAACAAAAGCTTAAGTTAATTAATGACCAAAAGCGACTTAATGAAGAATTGAACAGCAATGATATCACACTTACGAATTATAAAAATATGATTGACAGCTTCTTAGACGAGTGCGATGCAACCGTAGGGGCATTCCAAAAGGACGATATTAACAGCTATTCCAATCATTTTAATGGAGTCTTGAAAATCGCTGCCTTCCTACAAGAAAGTACCCTAGCACTGTTAAATAATAAACTGACTGATTATCAAAATTTCTATGAACAAATGGAAACGCAAAATCATTACTATAAGTTATTGTCCATCTCTCTATTTGCAGCAGCATTTTTTCTTAGTACGCTAATCGCTTTGTGGATTTCGGGCGGGATTACTAAACCAATTAGCCTGTTATCAGAAGCGGCAAAGCAAATTTCGAAAGGGAATTTAACTGGAGAAGATATTAAAATCACGACAAAAGATGAGTTAAAGCCTTTAACGGAAACTTTCAACCAAATGCGTACAAACTTACGGCAGCTCGTTACAGAAATTAAACAAAAGTCGGAATTAGATAAGCTCTTAAAAGAATTGGAGTTAAAGAGTCTCCAAAATCAAATCAATCCTCATTTCCTATTCAATACATTGAATACAGTTTCAAAAATGGCCTATTTGGAAGAAGCGGAGCAGACTACAAGATTAATAGAAGCTGTTGCTGCCATACTAAGGTATAACTTGAGTGATTTCGACAAGGCCTCAACGCTAAGAGAAGAAGTGAGAATTGTTCAAGAGTATTTTTATATCCAACAAACACGTTTTGGGGAACGGATTCAATTTGTGACCGACATCGAGGATGATTGTTTAGATATTGAAATTCCTAGTTTAATTCTTCAGCCGTTAATCGAAAACGCTTTCATGCATGGGGTAGAATCCTACGAAGAAAATGGGATCATCCGTCTTCATATATACAGGCATAATCATCAGATTTACGTCGAAGTCATTGATAACGGTACGGGAATGGACGATATCACCAAGAATAGATTGCTCAAATATGTAGAGTGTATCGAACCAGAAGAACGATACGAAGCTGAAAAATCAAAAGGTCAGTCAACGGGTATTGGTGTGAAAAATGTGATCAGAAGGCTGCAGCTCTTTTATCAAAGAAATGACATTGTTGAAATTGAATCAGAAGTGGACCATGGAACCAATTTTAGACTTACGATTCCTGACGTTACCAAAGGGGGAAAAGGCCTTGTTGAAAATTCTTATTGTGGATGATGAAGTCTTGGAGCGGACGGCATTAACGAAGATCATTAACCGTTCATCCATGGACGTAATCGTCATTGGAGAAGCCCCTAATGGGAGAAAGGCAATTGAAATGGCCATGGAACGTCGGCCTGATATCATTTTTATGGATATAAAAATGCCGGGAATAGATGGCGTTCAAGCTGTCAAAGCGATAAAAAAAATCGACCCTGGAATTCGGTTTATTATGGTCTCCGCCTTTAATACGTTTGAATATGCAAAGGAAGTAATGCAGCAGGGGGTTAAGGAATACATCTTAAAACCCAGCAGAAAACAAGATATTCTTGCCGCATTAGAGCGCGTTTCTAGTGAAATCCTAGAGGAGAGTAAACAGCGGGAAGAGCAGCAAAATTTGCGCCAAAACCTGGACCGTGCCGTATCGATCGCGCAAAAAGAATGGGTATCATCGGTATTAGTTAATCAAGTCCAGGATATTACCTTTGATGAATGGGGGCAGCTGCTTGGGGTTGAAATTACTTCAGGGTATATCATGCTTTTCTCACTGCGGCCTCGAGGCATGCCGGAATTTTCAGCAGTTGAAAAACAGAACTGGTATTTATGGCTTAAGGATACCCTTAATTCTGTCGTGAAGAAACAGGAAATGATGGTTGGGCCGTTAACTGACGCACAGGTACCTGTTTTGTTCCTCTGTAAAAAAGCGACGGAAAAGGTCCAATTTAAAACCAATGCGCAGGCGGTCATCGATGGTCTGAACAGTCTTTTTGAAAAGAAATACTTGGCTGCGGACCTAAGGATTGGGGTCGGTCTTCCTTATAACCATGCACATGAACTAAATAAATCTTATCATGAAGCGCTAATGGCCCTGCAGCACCTTGTAAAAACTCCAAATCGAAAATATTTATTTGCAGTTAAACAAGGGTCTACTGAACTCCCTTCTCAATCAGGGGTGTTAGAGATTGAGAAGAAACTATTAGAAGCTGTCCGGCAGGGAGATGTCAATCAGGTCTTATTCATCTTTGAATCGTTTGCAACGATGCTGGCAGATGATAAGAAAATAAAAGGGTCACTAGTTAAAAAGTCATTTGATGAATTGTTTATTCTTATTTCCCGAATGCTCCATGATTTAGGTATAAGCTATGAACGAACACCTGCAGTGGATGAGTCTGAGGATATTATGGCGATTTTTGAAAAAGGAAAGGCCCATTTATTAGCCGTCGTTCAACATGTCCAGGTGTGGCGAAACAATCACGCTAAGGGCATGCTCCATAAGGCAAAGGAATATATCGAAAACCATTATGCAGCTTCGATTACATTGGAATTAGTGGCAGAATATGTGGAGCTTAGTCCCTATTATTTTAGCAAATTATTTAAAGATCGTTTTGGGATGACCTTTATTGATTATGTGACGGAAATAAGAATCAAGCATGCCAAAGCTGAAATGGTTGACCCAGGAAAAAGCTTGAAGGAAATATGCTATTCGATTGGCTACAAGGATCCAAACTATTTTAGCCGCGTGTTTAAAAAGCATACAGGCTTATCGCCAACAGAATTTCGTAAAGTAACAGTAGGTTAATATTATTTCTCTAATGGGATCAATCCGTCGTAGTGGATTGTTCTCATTTTTTTTATAAAAAATAAAGCGTTTGCAAAAAAGTCTAGGTAATCACAAATTAATGCTAGACTTTTGACCTATTGAAGCGAATCCCCCCATGCTAACATAAGTGTAAGGGCTTACACCAAGGTTAAGTGGAGCGGTTCTGCTGCCTTACCAGAGTCTTTACTAAATAGTAAAAGGAGAATGACAACATGTTTAAAAAGAAAAAAGGTCTAATTCTATCTTTAACAGTTGCATCTAGTATTCTATTAGCAACAGGATGCAGTGATTCAACAAGCGGTACAGATTCTGGAAAGAGCAAGGACAACAGTCTTCCAGCAGTTGGCGCAACTATTTACAAATTTGATGACAACTTCATGTCCTATGTTCGCCGTGCAATGGAGACTTCAGCAAAAGATAAAGTAAAGCTCATGCTAAATGACTCCCAAAACGACCAAGCAAAACAGATTGAACAAGTTGATACCCTAATTGCTAAAGGAGCAAAATCTCTAGCAATTAACCTGGTTGATCCAAAAGCAGCGCAAACCATTGTGGACAAAGCAAAAGCAAAAGATCTTCCTGTTATCTTCTTTAATAAAGAGCCTGATGCAAGTGTATTAAAAGGCTATGATAAAGCTTATTATGTTGGAACAACATCTTCAGAATCAGGTGTACTTCAAGGTGAACTGATTGCAAAAGCTTGGGAAGCTAACAAAGATAAATATGACAAAAACAAAGATGGCAAGCTTCAATACGTTTTACTAAAAGGTGAACCAGGACACCCAGATGCAGAAGCTCGTACAAAATTTGCAGTGGATACTGTCAAAGAAAAAGGAATTCAAGTGGAAGAATTAGCTATGGATACGGCGATGTGGGATGCAATGAAAGCAACTGAAAAAATGGATGCTTGGCTTGCAAAATACAATGACAAAATCGAATTTGTTATTGCCAACAACGATGGTATGGCATTAGGTGCAATTGCATCTCTTGAAAAAGCAGGCTACTTCTCCGGCGACAAGTTCATGCCTGTTGTAGGTGTTGACGCGATTCCAGAAGCACTTGAAATGATTGAAAATGGTAAAATGGTTGGTTCCATCTTAAATGATGCGAAAAACCAAGGTAGCGCAACGATCGAGCTAGCAGCAAATGCAGCAAATGGCAAAGATGTACTAGACGGAACTGAGTGGAAGCTAGACGATAATAAAGCAGTTCGTGTTCCTTACATCGAAGTAACAAAAGATAATATCCAAGTTGGTAGAGACGCTTATAAGTAAGAAAAGCAGAAGCGCCTGTCCAGGGGCGACAGGCATAAGACGAGCCGGCGAGAAGGTTGCTCTTTGCCCTTCTTGACGGATTGGCATATGACCCCGAGCCCCTAGGCGCTGGAGCTAGACAGTAAGAAAAGCAGAAGCGCCTTGTCCAGGGGCTGGAATCAGCCCTTAGGCGCTCTTCGAACAAAGGAAAAGCGGACGCTTTTCCTTCGTTCGGGGTAAGACTCCAAATATTTGGAGCTGGATACCGTAAAATAATTATTACTCTCTTTAAAAGTTTGAGAAGCATCCCATGGAGCTCTCATCCTTTTTTAAATGGTTTCAGAGGAGGTTCGCTCATGTCAGAATCAAGTACAACGAATTTACTAGAAATGCTGAATATAACAAAAAGGTTCCCAGGGGTACTCGCTTTAGACAATGTTTCCCTAAAAGTAAAGCCTGGATCGGTACATGCCTTAATGGGCGAAAACGGTGCAGGAAAATCGACGTTAATGAAATGCTTATTCGGCATTTATTCGATGGATGAAGGAAAAATTCTCTTTGGTGGGAAAGAAGTTTCCTTTGCCAATTCGAAGCAAGCCCTCGAAAACGGAGTTTCCATGGTGCACCAAGAACTAAATCAGGTACGTCAACAGAATGTTATGGACAATATTTGGCTGGGGCGTTATCCGAAAAAGGGCATTTTCATCGATGAGAAGAAAATGTACGAAGATACTGCAGCTATTTTTAAAAGTCTTGATATCAGTATTAATCCACGTAGTAAGGTGAGCACGCTTTCTGTTTCCGAAATGCAGATGGTGGAAATTGCAAAAGCTGTTTCCTATCATTCTAAAATTATAGTAATGGACGAACCAACCTCCTCTCTAACAGAGACGGAAGTAAATCATCTGTTCAGAATCATCAAAAGGCTTCAAAGTGAGAACGTTGCGATTATCTATATTTCACACAAAATGGAGGAAATCTTAAAGATTTCTGACGAAGTAACAATCATGCGTGATGGTCAGTATATAGGAACAAAAAGTTCGAAGGACCTAACAACCGATGAAATTATTAAATTGATGGTAGGACGTGACCTTTCACAACGGTTCCCTGAAAAAATAAACAAACCAGGGGAATTAATATTGAAAGTATCTGATTTGACTGCAGAAACACAGCCTTCTTTTTCTAATGTCGGCTTCGAGTTAAGAAAAGGCGAAATCTTAGGTATTGCCGGATTGGTTGGCTCGAAACGTACCGAGGTGGTTGAAGCATTATTCGGGATGAGGGCGCTAACATCAGGAACGATTGAATTAAATGGCAAGGTAGTTAAAAACCATTCACCGCAGCAAGCCATCAAAAATGGATTTGCCCTTGTGACGGAAGAAAGAAGATCAACCGGTATTTTCCCAGAACTAAGCATTAGCTTTAACTCAATCATTTCTAACATGAAGCAATATAAAACAAAAAGCGGATTCTTATCTGACCGCAAAGTCGCCGATGATACCCAGTGGGTAATTGACTCCATGAAGGTAAAGACACCTTCTCAAAAGACATCGATTGGAAGTCTATCAGGTGGTAACCAACAAAAGGTAATTATTGGCCGATGGCTGCTAACAAAACCAGATATTTTATTGCTTGATGAACCAACTAGGGGAATTGATGTCGGGGCAAAGTTTGAAATTTATCAACTCATTAACCAATTAGCTGCGGAAGGAAAAGGAATTATCATGATTTCTTCCGAAATGCCTGAGCTTTTGGGTGTAACCGACCGAATTTTAGTCATGAGTAATGGAAAAGCAGCTGGAATTGTTGAGACTCACGCAACATCTCAGGAAGAAATTATGCAATTAGCAGCTTTGTATTAGGAGGAATGGATATGAATACTCAAGCTTCAAAAAAATCAAGCGTATCAAAATGGCTTGTTGATAACGTAATTTATGTAGTTTTAATCCTTCTTGTCGTCGGGATTGTCGCTGCTTCTCCGGACTTTTTATCGATGACGAACTTAATTAATATCTTAAGTCAATCATCCTCACGTATTATTATCGCACTTGGGGTAGCTGGTATCTTAATTACTGCAGGTACTGACCTTTCAGCGGGCCGGATGGTTGGACTTGCAGCCGTCATATCAGCCTCGATGCTGCAAGCAGGGGATTATGCTTATCGAATGTATCCAAACCTGCCGGAATTACCGTTAATTGTTCCGATTGTCATTGCGATGGTAGCAACAGGTCTCATTTCAGCATTAAACGGTGTCATTGTAGCAAAATTTCACGTTCCTCCATTCATTGCTACCTTAGGTATGATGATTGGTGTTTACGGACTAACTTCGATTTATTTTGACCGCCCGCCATATGGTGCGCAGCCAATTGGCGGATTAAGCCAAGCTTTTACAACTTTTGCGCAACGCGGAATAAAAATTGGCCAATATGAATTTCCATATCTCATTATTTATGCCATTGTAGTATCACTTATCATTTGGGTGATTTGGAATAAAACACAGCTAGGAAAAAATATGTATGCCATTGGTGGAAACCCAGAAGCTGCTAAGGTTTCGGGTGTAAACGTAGCAAGAAACCTGATTATCATCTACACGATCGCAGGTCTTCTATACGGCTTAACAGGTACGCTGGAAGCTGGACGTGTAGGTAGTGCAACAAACAACACAGGTAACATGTATGAACTAGATGCAATCGCAGCCTGCGTAGTCGGCGGTGTATCACTATCAGGTGGAATTGGAACCGTCCCTGGTGTTATCACAGGGGTACTGATTTTCCAAGTCATCAACTACGGTTTAGCCTTCCTTGGCGTAAGCCCATACATTCAATTCATCGTAAAAGGCTTAATCATCATCGTCGCAGTAGCCTTCGACATGCGCAAACACGCAAAGAAAAAATAAGTAGATTAGTATTAAAAATTTGGTGTCAGGCACCGTTCGTGGACAAATGTCCACGAACGGTGCCTGACACCTTTTTATATTTTGTGATGTTACCAATACATACAAACTATAAAACATTTTGTGTGTAAGATTTGATGTTTTGTCTAATGACAGGTCTAGGCAGTGGTGTATAATTAGGTTATTGACTGAATATTTACATAAATTTAGCAATAAGCTTACTTTGGACCCCAGAACAGCTTAAAAATCAAAAGTCCGCAAATTTCTGTTTTTATCCTCCACGAGATTTTTAACAATGAATTATGCACTTAATCTCAGATAAAAAAGGGAGTGTTTAATCATGCAACGACAAAAATTAGTGATTAATGGAGAAAGACTGAAGACGACATTGGAACAATTTGCAAACTTTGGCCGGACAGAAAACAATGGGGTCACAAGGTTGTCTTTATCAAAGGAAGATATTCGGGTAAGAGATTACTTCCGTTCCTGCTGCGAGGAATTAGGGTTAACTGTCAAGGTTGATGATATGGGCTGCATGTATGCGACACTGGCTGGAACAGAAGATAAGCCTCCAATTCTTATTGGATCCCATTTGGATTCGGTGAAAAAAGGCGGCCGTTTCGATGGCGTCTTAGGGGTTGTGGCAGGTTTAGAAGTGGTTCGAACGTTGGTCGAGAATCAAATTAAACCACAAATTCCAGTCACGATTGTTAACTTTACGAATGAAGAAGGTG
Organism: Bacillus sp. OV166; assembly: GCF_900177675.1. GTDB lineage: Bacteria > Bacillota > Bacilli > Bacillales > Cytobacillaceae > Neobacillus. The sequence goes on from NZ_FXWM01000001.1 coordinate 634,959, forward strand.
CGCGGTTTGAGCCTTCAATGATGGCTTCTGGTGTACTCTCTGGTAAATTTGAGAAGTCAGTTATGTTAAAAAAGGTAGATTCAGAGGGAGTTACTTTTGGGGAGGCTTTAAAGTCGAGCGGGTACGAAGGCGATGTGGAGAATCGATTGAAAGAGGCATCGGCCCTTTTAGAGCTCCACATTGAGCAAGGCCCAATCCTTGAAAAGGAAGCACTCACAATCGGTGTCGTCGAATGTGTAGTGGGAATGGCTTGCTATGAGATTGAAGTAACAGGGGAATCTGACCATGCTGGCACAACTCCAATGAATATGAGAAAAGATGCCTTGTTTGCCACTAATAACTTAATCAATGAAATCCGCAGGCGGTTAGGAGTTTTAGATGAAGATTTAGTCTTCACGATTGGCAGAGTAAACGTGTACCCAAGCATCCATACGGTCATTCCGAACAAGGTGGTCTTTACTCTTGAAGCACGCCACAAGGACATGGAAATTGTCCGCACGGTTAAAAACATCATCGAAGCACTTCCGAATTTAAAGTCGTTAATTGAAGGCTGTGAGGTAAAAACAACAAAATTATGGGATCGGGACACGGTTTGGTTCGAACCAGAAGTCTGCCAACTTTTAGAAGAATCGGCACGGTCGCTCGGCTACTCTAATAGAAGAATGGTAAGTGGTGCCGGCCATGATGCACAATTCATTGCTAGCTTTGTTCCAACGGCTATGCTATTTGTCCCTAGTATTAACGGCAAAAGCCATTGTGAAGAAGAGTTAACCACTTGGGAAGATTGCGAAAAAGGGATCAATGTTTTATTAGATACGGTTTTAACGATGTTAGCAAAATAGTTTTTAATTAAATAAGCTAGCTTTAAAGGGACCTTTTCGTGATGCGGAAGGGTCTCTTTTTTTTTTGGTGATCTTTTTTTAAAAAAGTTCTGTATTGTAAAATTTGCCAGTAAAGTGTAAAATTACACTATTATATATTAACGGTGTAACTACTTTGTTGGTAAAAAGGAGCGTTGATATGGGGAAAAAAGTAAAGTTCATATTGTTGTATTTTGGGATTGTGCCGCTTGTAGTTTCATTTGGAGAATTAGCAATACTGATGGAGTTTGATCATATCCTTTTAGCATCATTGCCTGTCTTGATTATCTTCGGATGCCTTGCTGGGTTTCTAGCTAGTAAAAAACTCCTTAAGCAGGCCAACTTGAAAGACTATCTGATCCTTGTCCTTGTTCCTCTTGCCTATACAGCAGTATTGTGGGCTGTATTTATGCTGATAAGCAGCGGGTTTTACGGAGGTGATGCTTGGTTGTACTATAGTGTTTTTCATCTGGCCTTCGCACCAATCTATTTTATGGCCATCCTTTTGGGGGAAGGAAGATTATTTCTGTGGGCACCGTTAGCCTATGAATTTTCCTTTGTTTTAGGAGTATTGTTTGCCGTGTTGAAAAGGAGGACGCGCCCAGCCTTTAATAAAAAGCAACTTCTGTCTGTAGTGTTGGTGTTTGTGCTTGCAATGGGTACGGGTGCGGCTGTTCAATGGCACCGTAGTCAAACGGTCCTGCCATCGTATGGTTTTAAATATGGAGGGGGATATTCTAGTACGGATCTCTATCCTTATGATGTTAACAACCCAGATAATATCCTGCCAAAGCTGAAAACTGCCTCAACCTTTACAATCAAAAACCCGAGTGAAATGCCTATTTTAGATGGAGCGGAAGCGGCGTTCCCGGTTTATTCTGCCTTTGCCAATGCAGCCTATGAAAATATCGAAAAGGTTTATCAAGAATACGGGGAGGTCGTCACCTTCACCAATACGATTTATGCTTATGAACGGCTTATAACAGGAGATGTCGATATATACTTTGGAGCAGAGCCATCGAAACAACAGCAGCAAATGGCGAAAGAGGCAGGAAAAGAACTGGTTATGACCCCGATTGGTAAGGAAGCGTTTGTCTTCTTTGTTAATCACTACAATAAGATTGATAGCTTAGCTGTTTCAGAGATTAAAGACATCTACTCGGGAAAAATAAAAAACTGGTCAAAATTCGGCGGCAAGAACGAAAAAATTATTGCCTTTCAACGCCCCGAAAATTCAGGAAGCCAAACCCTGTTGGAGAAAATAATGGGCGATACGCCAATTATGAAGCCCCTGAAAGAAGATGTACCTGAAGGGATGGGCGGGATTATTGAACAGGTTGCTGATTACCGAAACTACGACAACTCGATTGGTTTTTCATTTCGCTTCTTTGCAACCGGAATGAAGGCGAACACTGACATTAAACTACTTGCTATTAATGGGATTGAACCAACTCCTGAAAACATCGCGAGCGGTAAATACCCATTCACCGCCTCCCTTTACGCAATCACAGTGAAGGACAACAAAAAAATGCGAACAATCCAACCGTTCCTGAAATGGATGCAGGGGCCACAAGGGCAGGAGCTCGTTGAAGAGATTGGCTATATTAAAGTTGGGAAGGAATAGGGTATTAAAATAGGGTGTCAGGCACCGTCCGTGGACACTTCCTCGATTTATCCACCCTGTGTGGACACTTATCGTTAATTTATAGGAATAATATTACAGTTTGGACAAAAAGTGAGGGGCACTTGGATGCACTTCGCTTTTTATTTTGCTCCTCGTAATTTTGATTTTCAAAAAACTTCGGATATCGCCTTAGGACTCTAATTTTGGCACACTTCTTGCATATTAAATGAGTGTAACTAACACTAATTTCATTTAATTCTTTCAGGAGGTGCATCAAAGTGAATAAAATTATTTCAATAGAGGAAATTTCCTCCATTCTGACAGATGGAATGACCATTATGGCAGGTGGGTTTATGGGGGTAGGTACACCACAAGAACTGGTAACTGCCATGCTTGAAGCAGATGTGAAGGATTTAACGCTAATCGCAAATGATACCGCTTTCGTCGAAACGGGTGTAGGACCATTAATTGTAAACAAACGAGTAAAGAAAGTAATTGCATCACATATTGGCACAAACCCTGAAACCGGCAAACAAATGATTGCAGGTGAACTGGAAGTGGAACTAGTTCCCCAGGGAACACTTGCTGAACGTGTTCGTGCCGGAGGGTCTGGCCTTGGCGGAGTGTTGACTCCCACCGGTGTTGGAACTGTTGTCGAAGAAGGTAAAGAAAAAATCATCGTCGATGGCCGAGAATATTTACTCGAAAAACCGCTTCGCGCTGAAGTTGCCCTTCTTAAAGCATTTAAAGCAGATAAAGCAGGCAATTTGATTTATCATCGTTCGGCCCGGAATTTTAACCCATTGATGGCCCTAGCAGCAGATCTCGTGATTGTTCAAGTAGAACAAATCGTTGAAGTTGGAGAAATTGACCCGGATGAAGTAATGACACCCGGAATCTTGGTTGATAAAATTTTCGTTCAGGGAGGTAGTCGATAATGATTAATACACTCGTGAATCCAAAACAAGTGATCGCTGCTCGTGTTGCGAGGGAATTGCAAGATGGAGATGTAGTTAACCTGGGGATTGGACTGCCGACTATGGTCCCAAACTACCTGCCTGAAAATGTTAACGTCATTCTCCAATCTGAAAATGGATATATTGGACTCGGGCCTGTAGACGGAGATATTGATCCGGATTTGGTTAATGCGGGTGGGCAGCCTTCGGGTATTAATCCAGGAGGTGCATTCTTCGATAGCCTTTTTTCATTCGAATTGATCCGTGGAGGACATGTGGATGTAACGGTTCTAGGAGGACTAGAGGTTGATGCGAAAGGCAACCTTGCTAACTGGATGGTTCCTGGAAAAATGGTGCCTGGTATGGGTGGAGCAATGGATTTAGTTACTGGAGCCAAGAAAGTTATTGTAGCAATGGAACATATGGCCAAAAACGGATCATCCAAAATATTAGAACAATGTCGATTGCCTTTGACTGGAAAGGGCGTAGTGGACCTGATTGTGACGGAACTAGCGGTCTTTCGTGTAACAGCTGAGGGATTGGTGCTTGAAGAACTTCAAGATGGTGTCAAACTTGATACCGTTAAGGAAAAAACAGAAGCTGCGTTTACGATCAATCCAGCTATCTTAAAAGCAAAAAACGGTTAATTAATGCGGAAAAGTATTCGATTTTTTGCAAATAAAGCAACCTACAACTTATTAGTTCAGGATGGAAAGGTTTATGCGTGATGTTGTAATTGTAAGTGCTGTTCGTACAGCGATTGGTAGTTTTATGGGGGCATTAAGTAACACCCCGCCCCAGAATTAGGTGCAATTGTGATCAAAGAAGCCTTAAATCGTGCAGGTGTAACCGGTGAACAAGTGGATGAAGTCACCATGGGAAACGTGCTTCAAGCTGGTCTTGGTCAAGGTCCTGCCCGTCAAGCTTCCATCAAAGCGGGTTTGCCTATTGAAGTTTCTTCGATGGCGCGGCTGCCCTAGTTCTGATGATAGAAAATGAAAAGTAAATCGAGTTTCATAGATTCCGAGGGATTAGGCATTTATCAAATGCTGTTAAAGCTAGTGTTTTAAATAAACCGATTCCGAAAAAACGGAAAATTCCGGATACTCGGAATCTGATCGCACTGAATTTTCCGAATTTACGGAATCATAAACGAGAGAATAAAAGGTGGTTTTTGGCAAGGTATAGTTATAAACTTTTAATTTAGTATAATACTTGTATGATAATAAAGGAAATTTACATTTTTGAGAAATTAATAACCGATTTTGGCACGGAACTTGCATTTTTATTAAGTGAACTTCAGCCTGTAAACGCTTACTAAGGGGGATGCTGAAGCTCATACAAAAAATAAAAAGGGGGATTTAAATGCAATTATTAATTATTCTTTTGTCGCTTGGCCTGTTAATGTTTGTTGCCTACCGTGGTTTTTCTGTTATCTTATTTGCTCCACTCTGTGCTCTTTTAGCTGTTTTACTAACAGACCCGAGCCATGTATTACCGTTCTTTTCCGGCGTGTTCATGGAAAAAATGGTCGGATTTATTAAATCATACTTCCCAGTTTTCTTATTAGGAGCCATTTTTGGAAAAGTGGTTGAAATGTCAGGGATTGCAGAATCGATTGCGAAAACGATCGTCCGTCTGCTCGGTGCGAAACGTGCGATGCTAACCATCATCCTATTGGGCGCCATTTTAACTTATAGCGGCGTAAGCTTATTCGTAGCTGTATTTGCTATTTACCCATTTGCAGCTCAAATGTTTAGAGAAGCAAATATCCCAAAACGCCTTATTCCAGGAACGATTGCCCTTGGTGCATTCACGTTCACAATGGATGCTTTACCGGGAACACCGCAAATTCAAAACGTTATTCCAATTCCGTTCTTTAAAACAGATATTTATGCGGCTCCAACTCTTGGAATTATCGGGGCTATTTTCGTCTTAACGCTAGGCTTGCTTTATTTAGAGATGAGAAGGAAGAAGGCAGCAAAAGCAGGTGAAGGTTATTATGGGTTTGAAGCCGAAACTGCCGCTGCTTTAGACCTGGCCGAATCAAATCAAAAGGACGCAGCTGTTCCAGATTTAACAACTAATCAATCTGTTTTAAAACAAATTATGGCGTTTGTGCCGCTTGTATTGGTAGCGGTTACGAATAAACTCTTCATTACTTATATACCAAAATGGTATCCGAATGGATTTGATTTTTCTGCGATTGGCTTAAAAGCATATACAGTAGATGTACCGGTTGTTGCAGCGATTTGGGCAATTGAAATGGCGCTAGTCGTTGGAATTATCACATCACTTGCCTTTGATTGGAAGCGAGTAACGGTAAACTTTAAAGAAGGATTAAACCTAAGTATTGCCGGAGCCTTGCTTGCAACGATGAATACAGGGGCCGAATACGGATTTGGCGGAGTTATTTCCTCACTTCCGGGTTTTGCAAAAATCAGCGATGGAATTTCTAGTACCTTTACGAATCCACTTGTAAATGGTGCGGTTACAACTAGTTCCCTTGCAGGTATTACTGGGTCCGCCTCAGGTGGTATGGGGATTGCGCTAGGAGCGATGGCTGATAAATACAATCAGGCGATTGCAGCAGCGAATATTCCACCAGAAGTAATGCACCGTGTCGTCGCGATGGCATCAGGTGGTATGGATACACTTCCACATAACGGAGCCGTCATTACCTTGCTTGCAGTCACAGGTTTAACGCACAAACAATCATACCGTGACATTTTTGCTATTACAGTTATTAAAACATTAGCCGTTTTCGTCATCATTGGTATCTACACCTTATTTGGGATTATCTAAAATCGTTGCGTATAAATATAGAAAAATAGGTTTCTAATTATTAAGGAGGATGCTCGTATGAGCAAGTCATTAGAAGGAAAAACAGCATTTATTACAGGGTCTGCAAGTGGGATTGGATTAGAAATCGCGAAGACCTTTGCGCAGGAAGGCGCAAAAGTGGTGATCTCAGATCTAAATGCTAGTAAAAGCGAAGAAGTGGCTGCTGAATTAAGGGAGCAAGGATTTGAAGCATTATCGGCGCCATGTGATGTGACCGACGAGGAAGCATTTAAAAATAGTCTTCAGTCAGCTTATAAAGCGTTTGGCAGTATTGATATTTTAGTCAATAATGCAGGTATGCAGTTTGTATCACCAATTGAGGAGTTTCCGACAGAGAAATTTGAATTGCTGGTAAAAATCATGTTAACCGCACCATTTATCGGGATTAAACATGTATTTCCAATCATGAAGAAACAAGGCTTTGGAAGAGTAATCAATATGGCTTCCATTAATGGGGTAATCGGATTTGCTGGCAAGGCTGCCTACAATAGTGCCAAACACGGCGTCATTGGTTTGACAAAGGTTGCGGCATTGGAAGGCGCCGCCGACGGAATCACCGTTAATGCTTTATGTCCTGGCTACGTTGATACCCCGCTCGTAAGAAACCAATTGGGAGATTTGGCTAAAACAAGGAATGTCAGCTTAGACAGTGTAATTGAAGAAGTACTCTTCCCGCTGGTTCCACAAAGAAGGCTATTATCCGTAACAGAAATTGCGGATTATGCGGTTTTTTTAGCAAGTGATAAAGGAAGAGGCGTTACAGGTCAAGCAGTTATTCTAGATGGCGGCTACACTGCACAATAATTCCAAAGAGAATCCTATTCGATTGATCGAATAGGATTTTATTATTGTATGAAAATGCTCCCAGTCGCTCAAACAAACGTCTAAATTTGGTATAATTTGAATATCTAATGTGCAAAGGTGGGAAAAGAATGTACCAAGGATTTGAGAAGATCCCCCAAAATTGGCATGAACAAATGATTCATCTATTAGCGGAACGAATCATAGTCGTCGATGATAATGGTATTATTCTTTATATAAATGAGGCGTATTGCCAGTTTTTAGGAACGACGATTAAAGATGCGATCAACCGGCCTGTACAGGATGTCATCGAAAATACCCGCATGCACATCGTTGCCAAAACAGGACAAAAAGAGCTTGCTGCTCTTCATCCGATTAATGGAAGTGAAATGATAGCAAACCGTTTCCCGATAATTGAGGATGGTAAAATCGTCGGAGCGGTGGGAACAGTCATGTTTCGTTCCCCTGAGGAATGGCGAATGTATAGAACAAAAATACAGGGTCTAGTAGAAGAATTAAAGTACTATAAAACCAAACTGGAAAAAGAACTGAAAAGTAAGTACCAATTCAAGGATTTAATTGGAAAAAGCTCTACTTTTCTAGCAACCAAAAAACTAGCAGAAAGAATATCAGGAAGCAACTCATCCGTTTTACTGATCGGGGATTCTGGCACGGGTAAGGAATTATTCGCTCATGCCATTCATAATAGCAGCATGCGTGCCTCCTTACCCTTTGTTGCGATAAATTGTGCTTCAATACCTGAACATTTACTAGAATCGGAACTGTTTGGTTATGATGACGGTGCGTTTACAGGAGCAAAGAAAGGCGGAAAGAAGGGGCAGTTCGAAATTGCCAATAATGGTTCAATTTTTCTAGATGAAATAGGCGACATGCCACTTTCGATGCAAAGTAAGCTTTTGAGGGTGTTGCAGGAAAAAGAGATTCAGCGAATCGGAGGTCAAAAGTCTATTGCAGTAGATGTGCGAATCATTGCAGCAACACACCGGGATTTAGAGAAGCTGGTGGAAGAAGGAAAGTTTCGTCAGGATTTGTATTATCGATTAAATGTCATCAAAATAGAAATTCCCCCTCTTAGAGAACGAAAAGAGGATATTCCGCTAATCTCTCAAAGCTTATTGAAAAAATTAGAGGGGAAATTTTACCGCAAAGGAATTGAGCTATCTACTGTGGTAGAAGAGAGACTAATGGAGCATTCATGGCCGGGAAACATCCGGGAACTTGAGAATGTCTTGGAACGATCCATCAATATTCTGGATGGGAAAACGATTGAAATGGTCCACCTGCCATTATACTTACGTGACATGGAACCGGAGACTAACTTTGTTAAGGGAGCTAATACCCAGAATCTTGAGACGACGCCAAAACCGCTATTACCGATATTCTCATTAAAAGAAACACTTGCTCATGCCGAGAAGAAAGCCATTTTAAATGCATTAGAGGTGACAAATGGCAATAAGCAGGAGGCCGCTAAACTACTGGAAATTGGGAAAACTAGCTTCTATGAGAAATGTAAATTGTATTCAATTAAATAGTAAAAATTATCTATATAAAACTATTTAAAATTCCTATTTTAAAATGAAAATTATTACTATGGTAATAGGCATAACACTAGTTTATGATAAGATAGAATATTAAGAAAACTGTTTAGAATGGGTGGAAGTAACTTGATCCTGTTAGACTATATTGTTAATCTCGCAATTTTTTCACTGCTGGTAAGTACACCTTTAGTCATCTTCTCGTTCATCAAGCATAAACCATTTAAGCAAGTTCGCCTTTGGGGATCCGTGTATGCGGGAGTGGTTTCCTTTCTCCTCGTTATGCTGTCATTTCAACAACAGGGGTATTCATACGATATTAGGTATGCCCCTGTTATTCTTGTTTTTGCCTATCTTGGACCACTCGCAGGATTCATTACTGGGCTGATTTCATTACTCGCAAGACTGATGACAAGTGGTCATTGGTACCCGGCCATTATCGGGTGGGTAAGTTTGATGATTGGTTTTTCAGTAATCCACTTCTATATTAAACGTCTCACAGCTTTAAAAAGAAGTTTTATTTTATTTGCTGCCTATATGGTGATTTATGGGATCACTGTTCTCACGTTCAAAATATTTATGAATGAACCTATCTTTCATTTTCAATATATAGTGTTTGTAATGATAGGAGTATTCATAGGAGGATTACTTATTGAGTCTTATGTAAATCTCCATAGATTGAATAATCGTTTAACAGATATGTATAAGATGGTAGAGGCAAGTGAATCAAAATACCGCCTCATTGCTGAGAATACTTCAGACCTCATCCTGGTTATCGATAAAAAGCAGGCGATCAGTTACTTCTCCCCTTCACACGAGCTTGTTTTAGGGTACAAAAGCTGTGAGCTTGAAAGTTTCGAATTAGACTCGCTAGTACATCCGGACGATGTGAATATGTTCAGAAGTAAAATCCAAATGATGTATGAAAATAAAGAATCACAATCGATGGAATTCCGCTTAAAACACAAAGAAGAGCATTGGATTGAATTTGAGTCACGCTGTATGCCTGTTAAAGGAGAACACGATTCTATTAAGAATATTGTTATTATTAGCAGGGATGTCTCTGAACGGAAAAAGGCGGAAGACATTCTTTTGCGCTCTGAGAAGTTATCGGTTGTCGGGGAATTAGCAGCAGGTGTGGCTCATGAAATACGAAATCCTCTAACAACCATAAAAGGCTTCATGCAGCTTTATAAAAGAGACGATAGTTCGATTGATGAATTGCTTCTAAGTGAACTGGATCGCATTGAAACCATTACAAGCCAACTGCTTACGCTGGGAAAACCACAAGCAGTGGAGTTAAACCGGACGAATGTCTTAGAATTGATTGAAGAGACACTTGTGCTTTTAGCCCCTGAGGGGATGATGAGTAATATCCAATTTAAACTCAAGTTTGAAGAATGCTCTTACTTTATTACATGTGAGAAAAATCAATTAAAGCAAGTCTTCCTTAATATCCTAAAGAATGCCATGGAGGCTATGAAAGAAGGGGGAGAAATTCAAATCCAACTTCGAAAAGGGCCAGAAGATGAGTGTATAATAACTGTTCAGGACCAAGGCTGCGGGATTCCAGAAGAACTCCTGCCTCGATTAGGAGAGCCGTTTTATACATTGAAAGAAAAGGGAACAGGCCTCGGACTTATGATTAGTCATAAAATTATCAAACAACACCAAGGAAGTCTTACTTTTATAAGTAATGGCATAAAAGGTACTATGGTCGAAATAAAATTACCATCTGCAAGTTGAGTATGATTATTTGGGTGTCAGGCACCACCCGTGGACATTTGTCCACGAGCGGTGCCTGACACCTTTTTATGCGTTTCCGCTTTTCGATAGTTCATATTCAATTCATATATTCTTTATATAATCGAGTTTGTAATCGAGAATGTAGACTTGAAATTAACGTGACCTATAGAAGGGATGTAAATATAAATGTCTGAAGTAAAGAGTCAAAAGGGTTGGCGCCAATTTATTCGATTGGTCCAACATACCAATCCATCTAAATTGCTCCTTGGTTTCGCCCTTTTATTAAGTGTAGGTACCACATTAGTGGGGCTATTGGTCCCGCTGTTTACAAAAAATCTTATTAATGATTTTTCGATTAGTTCTTTAAGTACGGGTAGGATTATTCTTCTTGTTACTGCGCTTTTACTACAAGCAGTGGCTAGCGGAATATCCATCTATTTATTAAATCATCTCGGCCAATCAGTTGTGGCCGGGATTCGAGACCGTTTATGGAAAAAGCTGCTCGTCTTACCGGTACCGTTTTATGATGAAAATCAAACCGGCGAAACCGTCAGTAGAATGACCAATGATACAGCCGTGGTCAAAGGATTAATTACCGATCATCTCGCCAATTTCTTATCAGGAACGATTTCCATCATTGGTTCGATTGTTGTTTTGCTGCTATTGGATTGGAAAATGGCTTTGCTCATGTTTATAGCACTGCCGCTTGCAGCAGTAATATTAATGACACTTGGAAGAAAGATGCATCAGGTGTCAAAAGGGATGCAAACCGAAACAGCACGTTTTACCTCAGTTCTCCAGCAAGTTTTATCAGAAATACGATTAGTCAAAGCTTCCAACGCCGAGGCTATCGAGTATAAGAATGGTAAAAACGGGATCACCCAATTGTTTCAATATGGGTTCAAAGAGGCAAAGATTCAAGCATTAATCACTCCCCTGATTGGTTTAGTGATCATGGTATTACTAGTCGTCATTCTAGGTTACGGTGGAATGAGGGTATCATCAGGTGCATTAATGGCGGGTGATTTAGTTGCATTTATTATGTATCTGTTTCAAATCGTCATGCCAATGGGGCAATTAGCCGCCTTCTTTACCCAATTTCAAAAAGCAACCGGTGCCACAGAACGAATTATCGCCATCATGGATATGAACGAGGAAGAAGACCATTCAAATCAGGATATTCATAATGTGAATCAATCGATCACTGTAGAGGATCTGAACTATTCTTATAAAAATGGGGAAGACGTACTTAAGAATATTAGCTTTTCCGCTGAAGCAGGCAAGGTGACTGCGATTGTCGGTCCAAGCGGGAGCGGAAAAACGACCCTATTTTCTTTATTGGAGCGTTATTATCAACCGCAACAAGGCGCTATTCGTCTGGGGCAAGAACCGATTAATCAATTCTCCCTGTTTTCCTGGAGAAGTCAAATTGGCTATGTATCACAGGAAAGCCCGATTGTTGTGGGAACGATTCGTGATAATATTTGTTACGGAATGGATAAAAAAATTGAGCAAGCAGATATCGAAAGGGTGGCAAAAATGGCCTATGCGGACCAATTTATTGCGGAGCTGCCAAACGGGTATGATACAGAAGTTGGTGAAAGAGGAATAAAGTTATCGGGTGGGCAGCGTCAGCGGATTGCGATTGCTCGTGCCTTTTTAAGGGATCCCAAAATATTAATGTTAGATGAAGCAACTTCCAGTCTTGATAGCAAATCAGAACGTGTTGTTCAACAGGCATTGCAAAATTTAATGAAGGGAAGAACCACCCTCGTAATTGCGCATCGTCTGTCAACGGTGATCGATTCTGATCAAATTATCTTTTTGGATAAAGGGAAAATTACCGGAAGCGGTACACATGAACAACTTTTAAGAACTCACTCCTTGTATCGTGAATTTGCCGAGCAGCAATTACGGATCAACGAACCTGCTTAGATAGAAGGAAAGGAATGAGGATGAATGACAAAAGTTCTAATGGTCGATGATGATGCCAATATTCGCGAACTAATCCAACTTTTTTTAAAAAAAGAAGGATTCGAACTTTATGATGCATCAGATGGTGTAATGGCATTACAACTGATGGAAAAAGTAAAGATGGATTTAGCGATCATTGATATTATGATGCCAAATATGGATGGCTGGGAATTATGCAAAGAGCTGCGGGAGTTTAGTGATATTCCCATCTTAATGCTGACCGCCAAAGGGGAAACCTCACAAAAGCTGAAAGGATTCGAGTTGGGAGCGGACGATTATCTAGTTAAACCCTTTGACCCAATGGAGTTAACCGCTCGAGTTAAAGCATTATTAAAACGGTATAATATAACGGTTTCACAAACGATTACGATTAATGAATTTAAGTTGAATCGAAAAACACATGAAATTTCTTTTAAAAATAAGGAATATACGATTCCGTTGAAAGAATTCGAGCTGTTGTTTAAACTGGCCAGCTATCCTGGAAAAACGTTTTCACGAGAGGTACTCATTGAAGACATTTGGGGCTATGACTATGAAGGAGACGAACGAACGGTCGATGTTCATATTAAAAGGTTAAGAGAGCGTTTTCCAGAAGGAGAATTCCCGTTCCGGATTCAGACGATATGGGGATTAGGCTACCGCTTTGAGGTAAAATCATGAAAATCAAGCACTTTTTCCAACATCTATTTGGGATTGTCTTTTTCTTTGTATTTGTCTCTTTTGGTTTTTCAGCAGGTTATTTCATTGTCTCCGGAACTTATCGATTTTTCGATTTTCATACATCCGATTACCTTCGTCATATGGCATCGGTAATTACTGGTTTATTGACGATGAGCTTAGTTGGTTTTCTTATATCTTTATTCACTCGTTCAAGGCGACGCAATCTCTTTCATGAAGTACTGGATGCGTTAAGTAGGATTTCTAAAGGTGATTTTAATGTATACCTCGATTTAAAGGCTGGTAAAAGAAATCAATTCACAAGTCTGATTGACCATATTAATCATATGGCTAAGCAATTAAAGCAATTGGAAGAGATGCGGCAGGAGTTTATTTCTAACGTCTCACATGAAATTCAGTCGCCGCTGACGTCGATCATGGGTTTTGCAAGAGCACTTCAATATGGCCAGCTTTCGAGCGATGAAAGAAGTCATTATCTCAGTATTATTGAAACAGAAAGCAAAAGATTATCGAAATTAAGTGATAATCTTTTAAAACTAACCTCCCTAGAATCCAAGCATCATCCCTTTGAGCGACATAGCTATCGGTTAGACCAACAATTACGAACGATTATTTTGGCCTGTGAACCGCATTGGATAGAAAAGGAACTGGAACTGGATGTGTCCCTAGAGAAGGTCATTATCATTGCGGATGAAGATTTGATGAGCCAGGTATGGACCAATCTGATTCACAATAGTATTAAATTTACTGAAAAGCGCGGAAGGATTCGTGTCCATCTCCAGCAGGTCGATGACAAAACGATCGTGAAAATTTCCGATACGGGGATTGGCATCTCGAAAAAAGACCAGGTCCATGTATTTGAACGATTCTACAAAGCAGATAAGGCAAGGGACCGGTCAAAAGGCGGCAGCGGTTTAGGACTATCCATCGTAAAAAAAATCATCGAAATGCACGAAGGAACCATCTGTGTTGACAGCGAAGAAGGGAAGGGGACCACCTTCACCATTACACTATAAAAGCCATTTTTGTGTTGTTTTGGGTGTCAGGCACCGCTCGTGGACAACTGTCCACGAACGGTGCCTGACACCCTTTTTAAATTTATTGTTCTGATATACATAGGGAAAATCATATTTATAGAAAGATAAGTAAGTAATTTAAGTTATCTAACAATGGAGGAATGAGCGCTCGTGCCAATTGATTGGGATGGAAAGGATAGGATTTTTCATTTATACAATGGCAAGATTAGTTATTTGATTCAAATTGTCCATGGTAAATATCCTGCTCATTTGTATTGGGGCAAGATGGTTAAGACGCTGCATCCTTCTTCCATTCTGGCGTTTAAAGGCAGGGCTTTTTCGCCGACTACCCAACCTTCTCTTCCGCAATTTTCACTTGATACGCTACCACAGGAATATCCTGCTTTTGGGAACGGGGACTTTCGTTCGCCGGCTTATCAAATCCGTTCTGCTGACGGAAATACGGTAACGGACTTTGTCTTTGATTCTCATGAAATTTTTCAAGGAAAACATACGCTTGAGGGATTACCGTCTGCTTATGTCGAGGATAATTCTGATGCTGAAACATTAGTGCTAACACTGGTAGATTCCATGCTTGGGATCGGGATGAATCTACATTATACAATTTATCGTGATTTTGATGTGATAACGAGATCGGTCTCCTTTGAGCACCTTGGCAGCCATGATGTGGAAATACATAAGTGTATGAGTATGTCAGTCGACATTCATCAATCAGATTGGGATTGGCTGCACCTTTATGGAACATGGGGGCGTGAGCGTCACATCGAAAGGCAGCCACTCAACCACGGGACTCAAACGATTTCATCAGCTCGGGGTTCAAGCAGCCATCAACATAATCCTTTTGTTGCGCTGCTTTCAAAAGACACCAACGAAGAATATGGGGATGTATTTGGCATCAGTTTGGTCTACAGTGGGAATTTTCAAGCTTCCATCGAAGTGGACCCTTATCAAACTTCCAGACTTAGCATCGGCATAAACCCCTTTGATTTTACATGGGTGCTGAAGCCGGGGGAAACGTTTCAAACTCCTGAGGCTTTAATGGTTTATTCCTCGGACGGGCTTGGAGGAATGTCCAGGACTTATCATAAATTTCTGAGGGAAAGGATTTGTCGTGGGGTATACCGTGACAAAACACGCCCAATTCTCATTAATAATTGGGAAGCCACCTATTTTCATTTTAATGAAAAAAAACTTATCGACCTTGCGGATGCAGCAAAAGAGTTGGGTATCGAACTGTTTGTATTGGATGATGGCTGGTTTGGGCATCGTGACAATGATAAAAGTTCGTTGGGTGATTGGTTTGTTTTTAAGAAAAAACTTCCGAATGGTTTAAACGGATTGGCTGATTATATCCAAAAAAAGGGGATGCAATTTGGGTTATGGGTCGAGCCGGAAATGGTTTCTCCTGACAGTAATTTGTATCGGAAGCATCCCGATTGGTGTATCCATGTGCCGGGACGGAACCGAACACAGTCCAGAAATCAATTAATTCTTGATTTAAGCCGGGAAGACGTATGTAATTTTTTAATCGAAACGCTGACCGAAGTCTTTAGAAGTGCTAAGATCTCCTATGTGAAATGGGATATGAATCGAAATATGACGGAGGTGGGTTCGGCTGCGCTTTCACCTCGCAGGCAAAAAGAAACCGCGCACCGTTATATGCTTGGCTTGTACCGAATTCTAGAAAAACTGACCGAACGATTTCCTAAGATTTTATTTGAAAGCTGTTCCGGAGGAGGCGGTCGCTTTGATCCTGGAATGCTCTATTATATGCCGCAAACCTGGACGAGTGATGATACTGATGCTGTTGAACGGCTTAAAATTCAATACGGAACAAGTCTCATTTATCCTGCCATTACAATGGGAGCACATGTATCAGATGTGCCGAATCACCAGGTCGGTAGAACCACACCGCTTTTAATGAGATGCCATGTGGCGATGGCTGCAAATTTGGGGTTTGAATTAAATATCGACAAGCTGAGTAGTGATGATAAGGAGGTGGTAATGGAGCAAATCAAACGATATCATCAAATCAAGGATATCGTCTGTTTTGGTGACTTATTCAGGCTGTTAAGTCCGTTTGATGGAATGGATTCGGCGTGGATGTATGTTTCACCGAATCAGGAAAGGGCTGCTATTTTTTACTTTAAAACGTTGGCAACACCAAATCCACCGTTTTTCCGGCTGAAGTTGCGTGGGCTAAAGTCGGATGAGATATATAGAGTAAATAGAGGAGAACAGGAATATGTGGGCGATGAGCTAATGAAAATTGGATTAATGCTGCCACTGATAAAAAGAGATTTCACCTCGAGTATTTACCACATCCAAGCATTAGAAAAGTAATCAAATAAAAAATACGAGCTTTTACCTCAGATACCTCAATAAAATTCTCAATTTTGACATGCCATTTCTCTGCAAAGAAATATTTTTGGCATATGCTTATGTAGAAAATATAATAGCAGGCTTAGAGACTTGGAGAAAGCCATAAAAACCCTTGGGAATGATTATTACTATTCCTATGCGTTTTTATGGTTTTTTTTTGCGAAAATTATTCTTGTTGTAGGAATAATAGCGATTGGTACAAATAAATTTACAGATAGACTATATCCACTTGTTGTAGGCGTCCTGATTGTGAGTATCGGTTTGAGCCTTGTTTTATAAAGCTGCCTTCCTAGGTGAAACAGAAACGAGTCTTTAGTTTATAATAGGGGCAATAGTAGTTGTTCTTGCAATAACTTCCGTAATTAGAAAGAAACCTCAGGAAAATGGTCCGGGTAGAAAAATCAGTGCATAATTTTAATTAAAGGGAGAGTTCATATATGGAAAAATACATTTTATCCTTAGATCAAGGTACAACAAGTTCACGTGCCATTCTTTTTAATAAAGAAGGAAAGATTGTCCAAGTCGCTCAGCAGGAATTTCAACAATTCTTCCCTCAACCAGGTTGGGTAGAACATAATGCAAATGAAATTTGGGGTTCGATCCTAGCGGTAATGGCTTCCTGTTTGGCAGGGGCTAACGTAATACCAGAACAAGTGGCCGGAATCGGTATTACAAACCAACGGGAAACAGCCGTTGTATGGGATAAGGAAACAGGCCAACCGATATATCATGCGATTGTTTGGCAATCCCGTCAAACAGCAGCGATTTGTGAAGAATTAAAAGCAAAAGGACATGATCAATTATTTAGGGATAAAACAGGCCTTTTAATTGATGCATATTTCTCTGGAACAAAAGTGAAATGGATTTTAGATAATGTAGAAGGCGCGAGAGAAAAAGCAGACCGTGGAGAACTGCTTTTTGGAACAATTGATACATGGCTTATTTGGAAACTATCTGGTGGAAAAGCCCATGTAACAGATTACTCCAATGCATCGAGAACATTGATGTACAATATTCATGACCTTAAATGGGATGAAGAGTTATTAGAAATTCTTTCAGTTCCTGCTTCGATGCTTCCAGAAGTACGCCCATCATCACAAGTATACGCAGAAACAGTTGATTCCCATTTCTTTGGCTATAATGTGCCAATTGCCGGAGTTGCAGGTGACCAGCAAGCAGCATTATTCGGTCAGGCGTGTTATGAAAAAGGGATGGCGAAAAATACTTATGGAACTGGCTGCTTTATGTTAATGAATACGGGAGAACAAGCAGTAAAATCAGAGCACGGTTTGTTAACAACAATTGCATGGGGTATTAACGGAAAAGTGGAATATGCATTAGAAGGAAGTATCTTTGTTGCAGGGTCTGCAATCCAATGGCTTCGTGATGGGCTCCGTATGTTTAGAAGCGCTGAAGAGAGCGAGAAATTTGCTACTAGTGTAACATCTACAGACGGTGTTTATGTCGTTCCAGCATTCGTCGGCTTAGGAACACCTTATTGGGATAGTGATGTACGCGGTTCGGTCTTTGGCTTAACACGTGGTACTACGAAAGAACACTTTGTTCGCGCAACGTTAGAATCGCTAGCATATCAAACAAAGGATGTCTTAACGTCTATGGAAGCGGATTCAGGTATTTCGCTTAAAGCCTTGCGTGTAGACGGCGGCGCTGTTGCTAATAACTTCTTAATGCAATTCCAAAGCGATATGTTAGCTGTTCCAGTGGAACGTTCAGAAATAAAAGAAACGACAGCATTAGGAGCTGCTTATTTAGCAGGATTAGCGGTAGGTTATTGGGAAAGCCAAGAAGAAATCGCGACTCAATGGAATATGGATCAAGCATTTACACCAAATATGGCTGAAGAGGATAGAGACAATTTATATTCAGGTTGGAAAAAGGCTGTAAACGCAGCAAGGGCTTTTAAATAATTGTACTCTCTTTTTATCCCCAATGGAGGTAACCATAGTGGAAATGTTAAAATTCTCGAGTTCAAATAGAAACACAATCCTAAAGGAAATGGCCGCAGAAGAATTTGATGTACTTGTCATCGGTGGGGGAATTACAGGAGCTGGAATCGCATTAGATGCCGTAACAAGGGGAATGAAAACGGCATTAGTCGAAATGCAAGATTTTGCTGCTGGGACATCAAGCCGATCAACGAAGCTTGTTCACGGTGGTCTCAGGTATTTAAAACAATTTGAAGTGAAGATGGTCGCGGAAGTAGGGAAGGAACGGTCGATTGTTTATGAAAATGGCCCGCATGTAACTACACCAGAATGGATGCTCCTGCCAATGCATAAAGGTGGAACGTTTGGGAAATTCGGTACATCAATTGGACTACGAGTCTATGACTTTTTAGCAGGCGTAAAAAAAAGTGAACGAAGAAAAATGCTTTCTCCGGATGATACCATTCAGAAAGAGCCGCTGATTAAAAGAGAGGGATTAAAAGGCGGCGGATATTATGTGGAATATCGGACCGATGATGCCCGGTTAACCATCGAAGTTATAAAAGAAGCAGTCGCTCATGGTGTCAAAGCTGTAAACTATTCAAAAATGATTGAGCTTCTTTATCATGATGGTAAGGTGATTGGTGCTAAAGTTGAGGATCTATTAACTGGTACCGTTTATGATATTTACGCAAAACACATCATTAATGCCACTGGCCCTTGGGTCGATTCGCTCCGAGACAAAGATCAGTCGTTATCTGGAAAAAAACTGCGGCTTACCAAAGGGGTCCATTTGGTTATGGATCAGTCGAGATTTCCCCTTAAACAGGCGGTGTATTTTGATACACCTGATGGCCGCATGGTATTTGCGATTCCAAGGGATGGGAAAACGTATGTGGGGACAACAGACACCTATTATGGCAACGATCCGATTCATCCGAAAATGACGGCAGCTGACCGAGATTATATTATTAATGCAATTCATTATATGTTTCCAACCGTTGCTATTAAGGCGGAGGAGATTGAATCAAGCTGGGCAGGGGTAAGACCACTTATTTATGAGGAAGACAAGGATCCCTCTGAAATTTCGCGAAAAGATGAAATTTGGGTATCAAATTCTGGCATGATTACAATCGCGGGCGGGAAACTGACCGGATACAGAAAAATGGCAGAAACGGTGGTAGACTTGATCGCGAAACAGTGCGGCGAAGCACGCCATTTTGGATCTTGCCGAACAAAACATTTACCTATTTCAGGAGGTCATATTGATGGGTCTCGTAACTTTGCTTCATTTATAGAAAAAAAGGAAAAGGAAGGCAAGTTAAGTGGATTTTCAAAGGACCAATTCCGAAAATTAGTCCATCGCTATGGTTCCAATATTGATCGTATTTTTGAAATTGCAAAAACGTATGACCCAAATAACAAATTTGCCTTGCCGCTGGAGGTGTATGTTCAAATCGTTTATTCCCTAGAGGAAGAAATGGCAGTAAAACCAGTGGACTTTTTTATCCGTCGAACGGGAGCTTTATTTTTTGATATTCAATGGGTACTTGAGTGGAAGGAACCAATCATTGGCTTTATGGAAGATGCTCTTGGATGGACATTGGAGGAGAAGGCCGCTTTCAAAGTCGAATTAGAAACCGCACTAAAGGATGCTATCCATCCGATTCCGAATGAAATGATATGAATTTATCTGACTTGCAGTCCTAATAGTACCCGTAACATTTTGGAAGATTGAAAAACTAATCAAACGTTTGATTGAATAATTTATGGGCTTGGAATATATAGGGTCGCCATGTCATATTATTTACCATATCAAACGTTTGATTGTTTTAAAGTATAAAGGTACAGAAATTACCGATGACGATGAAGACGAAGACAAATTTAATTCCGACTTAATGCATTGGAATATTTGGTTTTCAATTTTTCCGAAAAATAAAGAGGAGGAATTCCATGAATACCTTTCTTATCATTGTAAATGTCGCGGTGCTTCTATTACTCATGTTTGGTTTATTTACGATGCAAAAAAAGCATGTTTCTTTTTCCAAGCGTGTTTTTAGTGCGTTGGGTTTAGGAATTTTATTTGGTTTTATTATTCATCTCATTTATGGTACGACACATGAAGTAACGACAGGTTCGATTGATTGGTTTAACATAGTCGGGAATGGCTATGTAAAGCTATTACAAATGGTCGTTATGCCACTCATTTTTGTTTCGATTGTCGGGGCCTTTACAAAACTAAAATTAACGAAAAATATAGGGAAAATCAGTTTTCTTGTCATCGGCATCCTTCTTGCAACGACGGCCGTTTCTGCCGCGGTTGGCATTGGCTCAGCTTTAGGATTTGGTCTTGACGGGGTTCAGCTAACTGAAGGAGATGCAGAAGCAGCCCGGAATGCCCAGTTAGAGGAAAGAGCTGCAGGGATCGAAAATATGACACTCCCACAGCAAATCATTGAGTTAATCCCAAGCAATCCGTTTCAGGATTTAACAGGGGCCCGCGCAACATCGACGATTGCGGTTGTTATTTTTGCCGTATTTATCGGTATTGCTTATCTTGGAGTGAAGCGGAAGGACCCAGAGCATGGTGAATTTTTTGCAAAGATCATTGATACCTTCTACTCTGTTGTCATGAGGGTCGTCACACTGATTCTTCGTTTAACGCCATATGGTATTTTAGCAATCATAGCCAGGGTGACAGCAACGAGTGACTATGCCGCGATAGCAAAACTAGGTAAATTTGTGATTGCATCGTATGTGGCGCTCATTATTGTGTTTATTGTCCATCTTCTTCTTTTATCATTTGCGAAACTAAGTCCTATAAATTATGTAAAAAAAGGGCTGCCAACCTTAACCTTTGCTTTCACCTCCCGGACAAGTGCAGGAACCTTGCCAATGACCATTAAAACACAAACAAAGGACTTTGGTGTATCCGAAGGGATCGCCAACTTCGCGGGTTCGTTTGGGCTAACAATCGGTCAAAACGGATGTGCAGGCGTTTATCCTGCGATGTTAGCTGTGATGGTAGCTCCAGCGGCAGGTGTGGATCCAACAAGTATATCCTTTATTCTAACGCTCATTCTTGTGGTTGCGATTAGTTCGTTTGGTGTTGCTGGTGTAGGTGGCGGTGCAACCTTCGCAGCCTTAATCGTTTTATCAGTGATGAATCTCCCAATTGCGATTGTTGGTCTGCTTATTTCAGTTGAGCCTCTCATTGACATGGGACGTACAGCCCTAAATGTCAGCGGAGCGATGACATCAGGCATACTTACTAGTAAAGTAACAGGCGAGTTTGAAAACGAGGTTTACGAGCAGCCTAATATCGTCGAAGCATAAAAAACGAGGAGCAAGGTTCAAGGGCTTTTTCGCTTAGCGGAAGAGTCCTTTTTCTGTTGCAAGGGTAAAAAATAGGCTGGTCTTCCATATACTATGAATTTAAAATGCTTGAATTCAAGATAAATTAGAGGTACACTGTAAGCATAGGAAATAGTAATCGGTTTAATGGAATGTAAAATAACCATATTAATAAAAAGATTAATTTTTATAACATTCGTTTACAAATGAATAATGAAGGGATGAGGAGAAAATGGATAAATTTCATCACGCACCAAATATATATGTCGGTGAGGTCAATATAAAAGTAAAAAACCTAGATTATGCGCTCACGTTTTATCAAAATATAATGGGCTTTCAAATATTGGAGAAATCAGATCGTAAAGCAGTCTTAACGACAGACGGAAAAAACCCATTATTAACGCTAGAGCAGCCGAAAGATGTGGTTGCGAAAACAGGACGTAGTTCAGGTTTGTATCATTTTGCGATCTTGCTCCCATCACGGGCTGATTTATCTGTCTTTTTACGGCATATGATTCAAACGGGATATCCACTCGGTGCTGCAGATCATTATGTAAGTGAGGCGTTATACCTTAACGATCCAGACGGAAATGGGATTGAAGTGTACCGAGATCGCCCTTCTTCAGAATGGAGATGGAACAACGGTTTAGTAGAAATGGCAACAGAAGAGCTTGATGGAAATGGAATTATCGCGGAGAGTGATGCGGAATTGAGCGGTCTCCCGGCGGGCACAGTTATGGGCCACATTCACCTTCACGTATCTAATTTGAAAAAAGCAGAAGAATTTTACACAAAAGGGCTTGGTTTTGAAATTGTTAGTTACTATCCACAAGCGGCCTTCCTTTCCACGGGCCGTTATCATCATCATATTGCTATCAACACTTGGCAAGGTGAAGGGGCAGCGACGCCACCGAAAAATAGTGTCGGCTTAAATTGGTACTCGCTCGTTTTCCCTGATGAAGCAGCAAGAGAGAATGTGATGAAACAGCTAAAGCAATTAGGTGCGCAGATATCGGAAGAAGCTGATTTCTTTGTAACGGAAGATCCTTCAGGAAATCAAATTCGATTAGTTTTATAATGATTGAGGGAGGATATGAAGATGAAGCCAGATTCCAAAGACGAACATTCAGGTATGGAAATAGGGATCTATACATTGGGGGATTTAGTTCCGGATTGGGGAACAGGGAAGACAATCAGCGCAAGACAACGACTTGAAGAAATTATTGAAGCAGCGAAAATGGCTGATGAGGCAGGATTAGATGTAGTGGGCGTTGGTGAGCATCACCGCCTCGACTATGCGGTGTCAGCACCGCCCGTTGTCTTGTCCGCCATTTCACAAGTTACAAAGCGAATTAAACTGGCAAGTGCTACAACTGTCTTAAGCACCGTCGATCCCGTTCGTCTTTTTGAGGATTTTGCGACACTTGATCTCCTGTCAAACGGACGGGCAGAAATTATTGCGGGGCGCGGAGCATTTATAGAATCTTTCCCGCTGTTCGGATATGAGTTAGACGATTATGACCAGCTTTTTGAAGAGAATATCAAGCTCTTTCAGCAGCTGAATGCACAGGATCGAGTGACCTGGAATGGTCAATTTCGTTCTCCGTTGCAGGATGCGGAAATTGCTCCACGACCTTTACAGGAAAATATTCCATTGTGGGTAGGTGTTGGGGGCACTCCGTCAAGCGCAGCACGAGCAGGAAGATTAGGGACTAACTTAGCAATAGCGATACTTGGAGGCGAACATATTCGGTTTAAGCCGCTTGTAGATATATACCGCCAGGCCGCCAGTCAAGCTGGCCATGATCCTGAGTCGATGAAGGTTGCAGTGACTGGTCATGCATTTATTTCGGAAACAACCCAAAAGGCAAAGGATGAGTTCTATCCGTATCATTCTAATTATTGGGGATACTTTAATCGCCAGCGTGGGATGAATACAAGAATGTCCAGAGCAGATTTTGAACAGATGGCCGGACCAGAAACGGCTTTATTTGTTGGCAGTTCCCAGCAGATCATTGAAAAAATCCTCCAACAATACGAGCTTTACGGACACCAGCGATTTATCGCCCAAATGGACATCGGCGGAATGCCCTTTAAACAAGTCGCCGAAAGCATCGAGCGATTAGCAACAGAAGTAGCACCAGTCGTTCGGAGGGAAACCAGCAAATAGGAAGGGATAAAGATGCTATAAGGTGTCAGGCACCACTCGTGGACATTTGTCCTCCTGTGGTGGACTACCATTTTTTTTGAAAAGGTCGTTTGCTGGGAAAAAAGACTCGGGGGATGGGGGCCCCTGAGTCTTTGTATTATTATTATTATTATTATTTTTCGGATGTGTCACCTTTATTATTGCTGGTGTTGTTTCCGTCATTTGCTTTTTTAACACCTTTACTGACATATGGTTTGGCGCTTTTCGCTTTTTTGACACCTGCTTGCCAACGAGTCCAGCCCTTCTTGCCGGTTCCTCTGCCTGTTCCGCCTTTCCCTTTCGCACTACTCATTTAACCACTCCACTATTAATGTACGTTCTTCTAACGTCGTTGGTTAGTTTACCACAGTTCATGGTGATTTGCCCTCAAAAATATTAGTTTGTTGTTAATGATTGAAAAACCCTAACGCAAATTTAATCCCTTCCTCAATTTCATTTGTTTCATACCCTAATAAGTCCTCATTGGTAACTTCTAATTTGGTTCTTGCTAAGGAATAGCCGCTGTCTAATTCTATATCAAGCACTACTTCATACCCGTTGGCTGTTTGGGTAATATCAATAATGTCATATTCGCGGATAGCAGTCCCTGTTTCGTATTCTAAAGGCTCTAATTCTGACATGGAAACACACCTCCAAAATTAAATTAGGTCGTAGCTATTATTATTTCCAACCTTGCGATTAAAATCAGGATTAGATTTATTTTCCTTATGCATTTTAGCACTTAAAAGATACAAAACGCTTCGGGATTCCACTATGTTAAAAGGATTTTCTAGAGACATGGCGAATAATACCTTGTGGTTTATTTTTCCATATGGAGGTTGTGGAGTGAATTTGGATACATTATAACTAATAGATCAAAAAGACGGTTTGGGCCTGGAGGTTAGTAAATTAGTTTCGATGATGAACGACATTAATCCAATAAAAAACCCCCGGTTAAATTATTTTTAAGGCTGTGATTGTATATGTGTTTAATCGTTTTTGCCTACAGAGTCCATCCGGTCTACAAGCTCCTTGTAGCGGCAAACCGAGATGAATTTTACGGGCGGCCTACTACTCCTGCTCATTATTGGGAAGAAAGACCTGACATCCTTGCCGGTAGAGATTTAGAAAAAATGGGCACTTGGATGGGAGTTACCACATCTGGACGTTTTGCGGCTTTGACCAATTATCGCGACCCAAAGGAAGTAACGGAAGGAAAGCGTTCGAGAGGTGAGTTGGTGGCCGATGCCTTGAAACATAAAGGAAATATAAAGGATTATATGCAAAGTCTTGTAAAGAAAAAGGATCTGTATCCTGGCTATAACTTACTAGCAGGGGATGGAACGGAACTATATTATTATTCAAATAAAGGGCAGGAGCTTTTGAAGGTGGAGCCAGGAATTTATGGAGTCAGCAACCATTTATTAAATACTGAATGGCCCAAGGTGCAAAAAGGCAAGGAAGGCATGTCCAAAATCATTAACGGGGAACAGGTAGAACTTGTAGAATGCCTTTTGAGTGTCCTTCAAAATGCAGATCAAGCTCCAGACGAACTTCTTCCGCACACAGGCGTTTCTTTAGAATGGGAAAGGATGCTTTCGCCATTGTTTATCAAAAGCGGAAACTACGGGACGAGGAGCTCGACCGTCATGTTGATGTCAGATAAAGAAATTCAATACGTGGAGAGAGTCTTCACTAAGGATGGCATAAGTGATCAGCAATATAGGATTGAATTATAGAAACTTTTTGAATCTAAATGAAGGATCAAGGGAAGTTTTCTCTCTTTGATGCTTCATTTTTTATTTTGGCACCCTGTTGTTTGGAGTGGAAGGCGCGAAGACTCCTGCGGGAGGACGGGGCAGGGGAGACCCCGCAGGAGCGCAGCGACGAGGAGGCTCCCCGGACCGCCCGCGGAAAGCGAAGCGCCTGGAGCGGAAATCAACAGGCAAGTTTAAAAGAGCCTTTATTTTCATAAAAGTGGTCGTAACTACCATCTAAAAACTCCGGAGATGTCTATGGAAATTGGAACAACTCTGGTTTATGATTAGGGAGATTTATGAAAACGATTACGAATAAAAAGGAAAAGACTTGCAGTTAAGCACAAAGTGATAACATACGAAAACCACTAGTCTTGAAGAGGGATAGGATGATCGAAGTTATTAAAAATATTACCTTAAATCTTAAGAATCAATTGTATGGAAGCTTTCGTACCAAGTTGATGCTGTTTTTCATCGTGGTGGCACTGATACCTCTCCTACTATTTGGCTATCTCTCCTATCAAAAGTCATCCACGATTGTGAATAAGCAATTTAATGATTATGAAAACTTTGCTGTATCACAGCTTGAAAAGCAATTAGAAAATACGATTAATCAGATGTTTGTCGTCTCAAACGATATTCATCAATATTTATCCGACCCTACCTTAATTGTTATTCAAGAAGAGATTCCAAGAACCTATGAAGGATTCATAGAGAAAAAGAACTTTGAAAGATTCCTTGAAGCCCATAGAACTTTTAATACAAAAGGAATCTACCTAATAACGAGTTCTGGCTATTATTACGGGGGAAACCATCTTAATTCACAAAAACTGTTTCAAATGCCGTTTTGGAAGGAAGCAAGTAAAATCAAACAAGGGGAGCGATGGATCGGATTTTATAAAGCTGATCATCATGATAACAGCAAACCGCCTGAACCAATGATTGGTCTAGTATTGCCGATCCAGAGCCAATATGGGATTTTAAAAGGAAGCAAGTTGTTAATTGAGACAAATGCCGAGGAGCTTTTTTCATATATTAACTACCTTGAAAAAGACGTCCACGCCTTTGTAACCATTCATAATGAAAAGAATAAAGTCCTTTACCGAACAAAAGCAAAAGTGGAGAGGCTTTCAAGTGATATTGTTAGGGTGAAAAATATTGAAGCCTATGGCTGGAACATTGAAATCCGAGTCCCTGAAAAACTATTTTACCAATCCTCTGAGGTTATTTTTAACTATACTATGTTAGGCATTTTCTTTTTAATTATTCTCGCAATCCTACTAGCTTTGGTCTTTTCAGCACCGTTGGCAAAACGAATCAGAAAGCTGAAGGAATCGATGGAACTGGTAAGTGTGGGCGAACTGCAGACTCAGATTCCTGTTAAAGAACATGACGAAATTGGGAAATTAACAATCAGCTTTAATCAGATGGTCCAGCAAATTAATGAATTAATTGATGAAATCGGTGAGACGGAACGGTTAAAAAGGAAAGCAGAGTTAAGGGCGTTTCATTACCAAATAAATCCCCATTTGTTGTTTAATACACTAAACTCCATTCAGTGGAAGGCAAGGTTAAGTAATGCCAAGGAAGTTCAGCAAATGATTTACCATCTGACGGAGGTTCTTCATGAAAACCTTAATTTTTCTGATGAATTGATTCCGTTAAAAAAAGAGCTGGCTACGATAAGCCACTATTTGAAGGTGCAGGAAATCCGTTATGGACATATGTTTGATTACAATGAAAAGGTCAGCCCAGAATGCTCCGATTATTTAATTCCCAGGTTGTCTCTGCAGCCATTATTTGAAAATATTTTTTTCCATGCCTTTGAAGACGGACAGGGAATAATTGAATTAACTATTGAGGATAAATCAGACTTACTTGAACTTACCTTGAGTGATAATGGTAAAGGAATGAGTGAACAAACGGCCTTAAACTTACTTAATGAACAGTCGCCTAAGGATAAAGTCCGTGGAATAGGCGTGTTTAATGTTGATCAACGCCTAAAGCTTCATTTTGGAAGTGAATATGGTCTTACAATAGAATCAAAACCGAAGAGTGGAACAACTTTTAAAATACGCTGGCCAAAAAGGAGGTTGAGCAGTGATCAAAGTCATGGTAGTTGATGATGAATATATCGTCCGTAAAGGGTTAATGGCAACGGTGAATTGGAAGAAATACAATATGGAAGTAGTTGCGGATGCCTCCAATGGTCAGAAAGGCTGGGAAGTGTTTCTAGAGCATTCCCCTGAGGTAGTCATTACAGACATTGTCATGCCAGAACAAAATGGCATAGAACTGGCCCGGAAAATTAAACAAGCAGCCCCTGACACAAAAATCCTGCTATTAAGCTGCCACCGGGATTTCGAATATGCCCAGGAAGGCATTAGGTTGGGTGCTTCAGGTTATATTTTAAAAACGGCCTTTCAAGATGATGAATTTGAAGAATACCTAAAGCAATTCTCTGATGAAATAGAAAAATCACAACGTAAAGAACAAGACTCTAGTCTAGCTGAAGCCGTAATAAATGAGGTTAATGAAAAATGGCCGGAACCGATTCAAAAAGCCGTTCAACTGATTACGAGAGACTTATCACAATCCCACTCTTCAGTTGATATTGCCTATGAGGTCGGCCTTAGTAGAAGCCACTTTAGCACCCTTTTTAGTAAGTCAGTTGGTGAAAGTTTCTATACATTTACAGAAAAATTAAAGCTCCATGCTGCTAGCGAATTGCTTGAAACCACTTCTCTCACCTTACAGGAAATAGGGGAGAAAGTCGGAGTACATGACGGTAAATATTTTAGTAAATGGTTTAAAAAATGTACCGGACAAACACCATCTGATTATCGTCAA
This sequence comes from Bacillus sp. OV166, assembly GCF_900177675.1. Lineage (GTDB taxonomy): Bacteria > Bacillota > Bacilli > Bacillales > Cytobacillaceae > Neobacillus. The sequence goes on from NZ_FXWM01000001.1 coordinate 663,512, forward strand.
ACAAAAAGGAGAATCCACCCGGACGATTTTACCCCTATTCCATAAACTTCACAGAAAATTAAAACATTATCACGAACAATTTAAGATGAATTTCAGTATGAGACCGCTTTCATTAGAAGTACAATGAAGGCGGTTAATTTTTTTCTACAGAGGGGGAAATTCAGAATGAAGAAAATCAGTATCTTAGCAATGATTTTATTATTAGTTAGCGTCTTCGCCTTGGCAGCTTGTTCCAACAGCAGTTCAGGGGAAAATACTTCTGGAGGAACTGGAGAAGAGAAGGACGGAAAAGACAATATTACACTTCGCTTTGCTACCTGGGACTCTGGAGAGGCCTTGAAAATTCAACAGGATATTGCCAAAAAGTTCGAGGAAAAGAATCCAGGTGTTAAGGTTCAAGTGGAAGCTTACGGTGATGGCTTTGATCAGAAGTTGGCTGCCTCCTTTGGGGCGAAAAATCCACCGGATATGATGTATATGTGGAATTTCCCAGCATATTATGAGTCGCTCGAGCCGCTTGATCAGTATATCGAAGGCGATCCAGAAATGGATATGGATGATTTTTACCAAGGTTTATTTAATTATTCGAGCATGAATGGAAAAATTTATGGAATGCCTGCTGGATTTACAACACGAGTTGTGTATTATAACAAAGATTTATTTGATGCAGCAAACATCCCTTATCCAAAGGATGGCTGGTCATGGGATGATTTTAAAGAAATTTCCAAAAAACTATCTGATCCAAGCAAAAAGCAATACGGTGTTGGAATTGTACCAGAACCAGATACCTATGATCTACAAGGGCTGGTATGGAGCAATGGCGGGAGCTTCATAAGTAATGACGGGAAAGAAGTTAAGGGCTATATGAACAGCCCTGAAACAATTGAATCCATTCAAATTTTAAGTAATCTTCTTAAAGAGAAAAGCGCTGTTCTTGTTGGCGGGAAAAATCAGCAAAGCGGCGATGATATTTTCAAAGCTGGAAAAATCGCCATGTGGGAAAGCGGGATTTGGCCATTAGAAGGCTTTAAAGAAGCTAAGATTAATTTCGGAACGGTCGAAGTTCCGTCATTTGGCGACAAGCCTGCAAAAGGGGTTATTGCTTCATCAGCTGTTTCGGTAGCGAAGGATTCTAAACATAAAGATCTTGCTTATGAATTTGTAAAGTTTTATTCCTCTACAGAAGCAATTAAAATGCGTACAGCCGATTTGCCAGTTCGAATCAGTGTTGTAAAAGAAATGAATATGGAGCAGGACTCATTGATCAGTCCGTTCTATAAAATGCTTGAACGATCTGACGATACACCAGCATTTCTTTTGAATAAGAATTGGAATGAAATCAACCGTAACCTGTCTGCAGCCGTAAATGCGGTGATGCTTGGGCAAGATGCTGATAAACTACTAAATAAAGCTGTTCACGATTCTGAGAAATACATGAAGAAGTAGACTAAATAAATGGGGTGTTCATGTTGAATTCTTTACCTGCTTCTCCCACACCCTATGTGGAAATAAATAAGAAAAAGAAAATAAAGTGGGACAAGATTGTCCCACTTCTATTTATCTCCCCATGGGTAATCGGGTTTCTTGCCTTCACGCTAGGACCTTTATTATATTCACTATTTATCAGTTTTTATGATTGGCCGGTTGTCGGTGAGGCGACATTTATCGGACTTGATAACTATAAGACCATGTTTATGGATGATCCCCTGTTTTGGAAATCACTAGGGGTAACGGTGAAATTCGCCGCATTGTTCGTCCCTTTAAATATCATTGTAGCCCTAGTTTTAGCTATTTTGTTGAATCAAAACGTAAAAGGCCACTCCTTTTTCCGAACCTTTTTCTACCTTCCATCCGTCATTTCCGGCGTAGCCCTTGCGATGATTTGGGCTTGGGTTTTCAACGGTGAATACGGTATTCTAAATTACTTTCTTTCCTTGGTTGATATCACAGGTCCTAACTGGCTCAATGAGACGGGCTGGGCACTTATCGCGATGGTGATAGCAAGCCTTTGGGGTCAGGGTACGATGATGTTAATCTTCCTGGCAGGTTTAAAAGGCATTTCGGGTGAACTTTATGAAGCTGCATCCATCGATGGAGCTAATAAAATAACTCAGTTTTTCAAAATAACCTTACCGCTCTTGACGCCAACCATTCTATTTAATGTCATCACAACGATTATTGCTGCCTTTCAACAATTGACGTTAGCCCTGTTATTAACGGGCGGAGGGCCGCTCAATTCAACTTATTTTTACGCAATGTATGTTTATGAAAATGCCTTTAAATATTTTAAAATGGGCTATTCTTCTGCAAATGCGTGGTTTATGTTCTTGATTGTTTTAGGTTTAACAATGCTTGTGTTTAAATCCTCGTCTGCCTGGGTGTACTACGAAGGAGAAGTGAAGAAGAAATAAAACTGCAGCCAATCTATTGATACTGGGGGTTTACAATGAAAATGAAAAGCAGGGTTGAAAAAACCTTTATATACGGTCTCTTAATCTTTTTCTCGCTATTATTTTTGGCACCATTATTTTGGATGGTGACGACATCGTTAAAATCACCAGAAGAGCTCTATCTGTTCCCGCCAAAGTGGATTCCTTCCAGTCTTCACTTTGAGAATTTTAAGGAAGCATGGATTTCTCAGCCATTTACGCAATTCCTGATGAATTCACTAACGGTAACAATCTTGGCAACTCTTGGCCAAATTGTTTCATCATCGCTGGTGGCCTATGGATTTGCAAGATTTACTTTTAAGGGAAGAGATTTCTTATTTATGGTGCTACTTGCCACAATGATGATTCCATGGGAAGTAACGATGATTCCTTTATATATGGAATTTAACTTCCTTGGCTGGATTAACACGTTGAAACCGTTGATTGTTCCTGCCTGGTTTGGTGCCCCATTTTATATCTTCTTGATGCGCCAGTTTATCATGGGCATACCAAAAGAACTGGATGAAGCAGCAAGAATAGATGGTGCCAACTCTTTTCAAATTTTTTATAAAATTTACCTTCCGCTCATGAAACCGGTATTAATTTTAGTTGGGGTGTTCAGCATGTTGAATTGCTGGAACGATTACCTAGGACCGCTTGTGTTTTTGAATGATCAGAGCAAATATACACTAACGCTTGGACTTGCGCAGTTCAAAGGAATGTTTGGCGTTGATATGGAAGGAATCATGGCAATAACCTTCCTAATCAGCATACCACCGCTTGTTCTCTTCTTCGCGGCACAGCGCTATATAGTGGAGGATGTTTCTAAGTCAGGGGTAAAGGGATAACAAGTATTTATTTGTTTCGCAAAACAGGAACTAATCAGAAGGGATAAGCACCTTCTGATTAGTTTATTGAAGGGGAGATTCCTCAGAAATTTTTTTGAAAATGAAAGGTTGAAACACTCTATGATACAGTCATTAAGATTTCTTACTATGCCGTCTGGTGTGAAACGTTTCTTGGCCACTGAATCACTGTACGGGCTGAGCATTGGAATGTTTACCTTGATCTTGAATCTTCATTTAATTGAAATGGGTATTACAGAAAAGCAAATTGGACTCATCACATCGATGGGGATCTTAGTAATGGGAATCTTTGCAATTCCTGTGAGCATCTTGGCTAAAAAAGCAGGTCGGAAAAAGCTGCTCGTTACAGGGATAACAAGTATTGCCATTGGATGCAGCATTTTTGCTTTTGCAGAAGGCTTTGGATTCTTTTTTTTGGCTCAATTTGTGGTTTCCATTGGCCTAACACTTGTGGAAACGACGGAAATACAGTTGTTGTTCCATTATAGCCGTTCAAAAAGGGAAGAAACCCAAGCCTATAGCTTTTTATTCGCAGTCTTTACTGCGTTTTCGGGAGCGGGAACACTAATTGGCGGTTTTTTGCCTAATTGGATTGAACTTTCAGAGAAGGGCTACCAAAATACATTAATTACTACCTCAATATTGTTTCTATTATTAGCCTGTGTAAGAGGAGGCCTGCTTCCTGCAGAGCAGCGAAGGAAAAAAGTTACACGGGAGGATTTAAACCAGCGAAGGGAAACAGGTTCTGAACCGAATGCTTTCCTTCAAAGGCAAGGTAAGCATTCGAGTGATTTTCAGCAAAAATTGCTGTTATTTGCTGTCTTCGCACTGATTACTGGCGGTGCAGTATCTTGCCTCCAGCCTTACCTGAATTTATTTATTAAGTTCCGTTTCGATTTCTCGAATGAGGCTGTGTCGATGCTGCTGGCTCTAAATGGTCTGGCATTGTTTATAGGTTCTATTTTCTCACCTTCATTGATTGACCGCTTCGGGGTGAAAAAGACATTTCTTTATATTTACATGGTGAATATCCTTCTTTGTTTTATTTTATTTTTAAACATCCATCCTTATTTCTTTTCGACACTTTTATTAGTAAGGGGTGGTGTTTTTACCATGCTGACCAATCTGGTTGACAGTCTATCGATGTCATCATTTAAAGATGAGGAACGTGATTTGTATGCGGGAATGAGAGCCGTATTCCGTAGCATTGGATCCGCTTTAGCCGCATTTCTAGTCGGAACCATCCTAGCTGGAAAGAACTATACACTTCCATTTATTTTGGCAGGACTGCTTCTCTTGCTCGGATATGCGTACTTTACTTATATTATCAGACCGAAATTCTTTGAAGCAGATCAAGAATTTCAGAAGAACACCCAGGAAGGGATAACAAATGAATGTTGAAAGAGAGTGAAGCTTATGTTTGATATAAAAAAAATTCCCTTCAGCCGTTATGGTTCATTTATTACAATTTCGCGAAATCACCAAGAGGAGGGTGACAGCCCCCTCTACCTCCGTAATATCCGAAATGGGGACAATGAGTTTGGCGAGGTATTCCGTATTGATCTTATTCATGAGGGGAACCTCGTGCCATATAAGGCAGTACTAAGTCCGAGCATGCTCCGGCTCGAAAATGCGGAAGGTTATGCAGAATTTTGTATAACAGAAGCCCGAGTTTTACAGATAAGAAGTCATAGCGTGGGGGTCAGACTGACAGGAATTACCGGAGCTTATGATTATGCGGTTCCTGTGGAAGATGATCGTTGGGAAGTTAATCACTCCCGTCAGGAAATGCGGTATATGCTTACTTCGATAAAAGGACGCCTCGTCGTAGATGCACCTTTTATTGAACAGCGTTGTGAAAAAATTATTGTCGACTTTCTTCCAGAGTCGGACATGGGGGAAATGGAAGGTGTGATTGAGGAGTTTATGACGGTTTACACAGCCCGTTCCTACTCGGCTTTTACAGAAGGGCACGATAACGTTTTAAAGGAATATGAATCATGGGTCGATAATACCCTTGAGATACCTGAAAAGTATGTCCGAGGGAAAGAAATGGCGGCCTATGTTACCTGGTCATGCGTGGTGGCGCCTGAAGGAATGCTGACTAGGCCTGCGATGTACATGTCGAAGAACTGGATGACAAATATTTGGAGCTGGGATCACTGCTTTAATGCCCTGGCGTTAGCAAAAAATAACCCCGACCTCGCCTGGGACCAGCTTATGATCTTTTTTGATTTGCAGGATAAATCCGGAATGCTTCCAGACTTTGTCAATAACAGGTCTGCGTTGTGGAATTTCACAAAACCGCCTATCCATGGCTGGACACTAAGGCGTATGTGGGAACAAAACGATTTTGTTTCAGCGGAGAAACTGCTAGAAGTTTATCAGCCGCTTGTTAAATGGACGGAGTGGTGGCTGACTTTCCAGGACAGTGACAAAGACGGGATTCCGCAATACAATCACGGAAATGACAGTGGTTGGGATAATAGTACAATTTTCCACAAAGGGACTCCGGTTGAAAGTCCCGACCTTTCATCCTTTCTAGTGCTGCAAATGGAAGTTTTGTCGGAAATAGCCTGTAAGCTTGGAAAAAATGAGGAAGCTAGAAAATGGATGGATGAGTCGCAAGCATTGTTAAATAGAATGATTGAACATTTTTGGAACGGGCAACGATTTGTAGCAAAACGGTCAGGCACACATGAAATCATCGAATCTGACAGTCTAGTTTTGTATGTTCCTCTGATTCTTGGAGATAGGCTTCCGCCGGAAATCTTAAAGAAATTGGTAGAAGATATAAAGACCAAGGGGTTTTTAACAGAATATGGATTGGCAACCGAGCTGCCAAACAGTCCATTTTACAGGGAAGATGGTTATTGGCGCGGCCCAATCTGGGCACCAACAACTATGCTTCTAGTAGATGGTTTGGTCTCATCCGGTGAAAAGAAACTAGCTCTCGAGGTGGCAGAGAAATTCTGTTCAATGGCAACCAAGTCAGGCATGGCGGAAAACTATGACGCTCTAACTGGATCTGGACTTCGTGATCCGGCATTTACATGGACCTCGAGCGTATTCCTTATTCTTGGACAACATCTTAGTCAAGAGGATTCAATAAAGGAATAAAGAGAAGGTAAGTCGACTACATCTCAAAGCACAGCGTTTTGTAATAAAAACATATTAACGATTGAGAGGTTAAATGATGAAAAAACTAAAAAGATGGGAAAACATCCATACAGATGGCATAAACCGTTTAAGTGCCCGTGCTCATTTTATCAGCTATCCTTCACTTAGTGCGGCTGAAACACATGATGTGGCCAATAGTCACTACTATCAAAACCTTAACGGAATATGGAAATTTGTATTCCTCGAAGCTCCCGAATATTGGCCGGATGGCTTTTATGATGATGATTTGGATACGAAAGTTTGGGACGAAATTGCTGTTCCTGGCAACTGGCAAATGCAAGGCTACGGGAAGATGCATTATTCTGATCTGTGGTACAATTTTCCGATTATTCCGCCCCGTGTCCTAACCGAAAACCCAACGGGCATTTATCGTCGAGAGTTTGAGTTCGATCGGAATTTGGATGAAGAACAATTAATCCTTCGTTTTAATGGTGTCGATTCTGCTTTCGAATTGTATGTAAATGGAGAATTTGCTGGTTATAGTAAGGGGGCTCGGATTCAATCAGAATTTGATATTACGAAACTATGCAGACAAGGTGCAAACACCATGACTGTCCGCGTCGTCCAGTGGTCAGATGGGTCCTATCTTGAAGACCAGGATATGTGGTGGCTGAGCGGGATCTTCCGTGATGTTGAACTATATACCCGGCCGGTTTCTGGCGTATATGACTTTACCGTAACGACAGAGTTTGATAGAGAATGGAAGAATGCGACCTTAACTGTTTTGGCTGAACTGACGGAACAGCGCAACCAAATCATTACTTATGAATTAATTGATCCAGAAGGTAAGCCAGTTTTTATCGAGGAAAAAAAGGCAAACGAGCCTTTAAGCAGGTATATAGTGTCACCTTTAAAATGGAGTGCAGAGCAGCCCTATTTATACAACCTCTATATGACAGTAATGGAAGATGGAAAAATTATTGAGGTGGTACATCAGCATGTAGGATTCCGCTCGATAGTCATGGCAGAGGATACATTCCTCGTAAATGATGTGGCCATTAAGTTCAAGGGCGTGAATCGTCATGACTACAACCCGAGGACAGGCCGAGTGGTGACGAGAGAGGAAATTGAGCGCGACATCAAGATAATGAAGCAAAACAATATCAACGCCATACGTACGGCTCATTATCCGAATGCCCCATACCTTTATGATCTTTGTGATCAATACGGGCTGTATGTGATTGATGAAACGGATTTAGAATGTCACGGGTTTGAATTGACAGGAAGGTATGATTGGATCAGTAATGATTCAGACTGGGAAACGGCATATGTTTCGAGGATTGAGCGGATGATTAAGCGTGATAAAAACCATCCTTGTATTATCATGTGGTCGCTAGGGAATGAGTCTGGATTTGGTGATAATTTCCGAGCTATGGCCAAGCGAGCAAAGGAAATGGATCCAACGCGCCTTGTTCATTATGAGGGAGATTTTGAAGCAGAGGTGACCGATGTATACAGCACGATGTATACATGGCTTGAACATAAGGAAAGAAGGACAATGGATCAGGTTATTGAAAAGTCTAAAAAACCACATATTCTTTGTGAATATGCCCATGCTATGGGGAACGGGCCTGGAAATCTCAAAGAATATCAAGACTTATTTTATAAGTATGATAAACTCCAAGGCGGATTTGTTTGGGAATGGTTTGACCACGGAATTGAAGCTGTAGCAGAGGATGGTACAGTTTACTATCAGTATGGCGGTGATTTTGGTGATGACCCGACGAATGGAAACTTCTGTATCGATGGGTTAATCATGCCGGATGGTTCACTTTCCCCAAGTCTATATGAGTATAAAAAAGTGATTGAACCAGTTCAAACAGAATGTATTGATATCGAGAAGGGCCTTTTCCGTCTGATGAATCGATATGATTTCTTATCATTAGCTCATTTGGATTTAACATGTTCGTTATTTGAGGATGATCGATTGGTTGATTCCTTTGATGTAGAGCTTCCAAAACTAGCTGGGCGTGAAACAGCAGAGATTCATTTGCCAGTTGGACAGGACATAGAAAAAGTTAGTGGAGCCCATTACTATTTTGTATTTTCATATAAATTAAATCAGGATACACCTTGGGCACCGAAAGGACATGAATTAGCGATCGCTTCCTTTGTGCTCCCAGGAAAGTCAAAATCACCAAAAGCTCACGGTGATGGCGAGCTCCTCATTAAAAAAGAGGGAGCGCTACTAAACGTTAGTGGCACTGATTTTACCATCACGTTCGATTGCGTCAAAGGAACACTAAAACAAGTTACCCGAAATGGGAAAATCCAGATTGAAAAGGGTCCGAAGTTCAACTTCTGGCGTGCACCGATTGACAATGATATGTACTTGCTAAATGATTATCGAACAAAATACTTTATGCATCTCGGACATGAAATTGTTGAGGATATCCGCTATGAGTTGAAAAACGGAGTATTCGAATGGGATACAGATGCACTGTACGGTACAACAAACAGTTCTTGGTACTATCAATTAAACTATCAATATAGAATCTATCCGGATGGTGATATTCTTTGCAGCATAAATGGAATTGCATCCGGTATGAAAGAAAATGCACCGGTCATGATTCCGCGTCTCGGTGTGAATATGCGCTTGAATAAGGAGTTTACCAATAGTCAGTGGCGCGGCCGAGGACCTGGTGAAAGTTATGTGGATTCGAAGCAAGCAAATCACTTAGGTGTTTACCGTCAAACAGTTGATGAGTTGTTCACAAACTACGTGAAACCGCAAGAAAACGGCAACCGTTCTGATTGTGACTGGGTAAGCATAACAGATCGTCAGTCTAATGGCCTCATTTTCATCGCTGATGACCAATTTGACTTCAGTGCTTCACACTATGAAGTTAGTGACCTAGAACTTGCCAAGCATACGGTCGATTTAAAGCCGCGTGACTACGTAGTCTTGAATATAGACTACAAACAAAATGGTCTCGGCAGCAACTCCTGCGGCCAAGACCAGCTCGAAAAATATCGCTGTAAATTCGAAGACTTTACCCTTTCATTTCGGATTTCTTCCTTCAATACTAAAAATACCACAGCTGTAGTGCTTGGAAGAGAACAGAGCTAAAGGTGTCAGGCACCACCCGTGGACATTTGTCCACGAACGGTGCCTGACACTCTTTTATTTAAAAAGGAGGCACCCTCTCAAAGGGTGCCCCGTCTCATCATGAGAATTCCTTATTAACTAAAGCTTCTGACCAAAGGTTTTTATCGAACTCTGTTTCTTCTCCATAAGAGAGTGTAATCACGGCTGTCTTTGGATAATCCTTTAATAATTCCTTTAACTCGTTATCTTTATCAATCATAAAATCAACAACAGGGAAGGCCTTTAATAATTGGGTTAATGATTCAGGAGAGGCAGCTGTTTCATGTGTCGGAAAGGTATGACTGGGAATCACATATTTAACTTTTAATAAATTTTTTACAGCATAGGCGGCTTCTTTTGGTCCCATTGTAAAATGGCCGCTTGAAGAAAGGATTGCAATTTCCGGCTCATATACATCTTGAATCAACTTTATATCTGACATTAATGCCGTATCACCAGAGTGGTAAAGGGTATAATCATCTTTAAAGTCAAAAATATAACCTGCTGACTCACCGGCATATACTGGTTGGCCTTGGGTTTCACCGTAAGAAGATGTATGTTTTGCCTGGACCATGGTTACATTTACATCCTCAAAGGAAACAGAACCTCCTAAATTAATGGGAAGGACATTTTTAATTCCTTGCTGCAAAAGGATGAGTGCCAGCTCGTATTGTGCCACAATCATAATATCAGGTTTATGTTCAACCAACTTCGTAAGACCGCTTGTATGATCAAAATGGCCATGGGTTAAAAATACACAATCAATAGATTGGTAGAAATCAGCAGTATTTAATTGCGGAGGAAAGCCAGGATTTAAATCAAAGAACGGATCAATAAGATACTTTTTCCCAACCTTACTTTTTAGAACGTACATGGCATGGCCAAGCCGTAATATTTTCAGAGCAAGCACCCCCATAACCTTTAGAATGAGACCTCATATACCATATTATTTTTTCGAATGAATAATAAGAACCATAATCGGATTATTCATACGTCGATAAAATTTAAGTATAATGTTTTGTGAACCAAAAAACATGATTTGAATAGCATTTATTGGTGATACGCAAAAGAAAGCGATACCAAAAACAATATTAATCAAAAAAATCAGAAATATTTAAATAAATCGAATAATATACTAGACGAATCGAGAAAATTGTTTTAAAATAATATTTATCAATTAGTTAAGACAGTAAACAAAAGTATTTTGAATCATAAAAGGCTATCAATCTACGCTTTGTTATGTCAGAAAAATCAGAAAAAAAGAAAGAGGTCATTATAATGAAGAAAAAATGGGCAAAAATGTTTATGGCTTCCACTTTATTAGCTGGAATACTTGCAGGTTGTTCAGGAGCACCAAAGAGTTCAGGCAGTGACAGTAAAACGATTAAAGTTGGAGTTAACTTAGAGTTATCCGGTGGGGTTGCTTCTTACGGGGAGTCACTCGAAAACGGTATCGATATTGCAGTTGATGAGATTAATAAAGCTGGTGGAGTAAAGGGTAAAAAGCTAGAGATTATTAAAGTGGATAACAAATCCGAAGCAGCAGAAGCTACAAACGGTGCCATTAAATTAACAAGTCAAGACAAAGTAACAGCCATTATTGGTGCAGCTACAAGTGGTGATACGGTGGCACAGGCTCAAATCGCGAATGATACAAAAACAATTCTTTTAACTCCTTCGGGAACAAGTCCAAACGTAACCGTGGGCGATAATGGAAAATTGAACGAATTCGTCTTCCGTACTTCCTTTATTGATCCATTCCAAGGGATCGTTGCAGCGAATTTCGCTACGAAGGAATTAAATTTAAAAAATGCAGCTATTTTTGCAGATAGTGCTAGTGATTATGCGAAAGGTTTAGCAGCTTCATTCAAAGAGACATATGAAAAGGCTGGCGGTAAAGTGGTTGCCGAAGAGGCATATGTTGCGAAAGATACTGATTTCCGTGCAACCTTAACTCGAATTAAAGCCAAAAATCCAGAATTCATTTTTATTCCTGGATACTATGAAGAAGTTGGTTTAATCGTGAAACAAGCTCGTGAAATGGGTATCACTGTTCCATTAATGGGTGCAGACGGCTGGGATTCACCGAAGTTAGTGGAATTGGCTGGAGCGGACGCATTAAACAATACATTTATCACGAACCATTACACATCTGAAGATCCAGATAAAAATATTCAAAAATTCGTAACGACTTACAAAGAAAAGTTCAATGGTGAATCACCTAATGCATTTAATGCACTTGGCTATGACACTGTTTATCTATTAGCTGATGCGATTGAGCGTGCTGGCGGTACGGATACTACAAAAATTAAAGAAGCATTAGAGAAAACAAAAGATTTGTCTAGGATTACAGGTAAGATCACTATCGATAAAGACCACAATCCAATTAAATCAGCAACTGTTTTAGAATATAAAGACGGTAAGCAAGTGTTTAACACTAAAGTTAATCCATAAAATTGCGAAAAGTGAAATGGAAGGACGGGCCTTCCATTTCACTTTTTTTATTTTTCTTAATCATGCATACTTTTGCCCGTTTTGTTCTTCGATTACATTCGTATAATGCCAAGTCAGATTTTCAAAAATCCGATCCCATCTCTGTGTTAAGGCGTAATCTCTTCCGGCGTTTCCCATCTGTTCTCGCAATCCATCATCCGTTAAAATCTGAATAATGGCATCTCTAAATTCCTGAACATTACCTGGTTTACATAATTCACCTGTAATCCCTGCTTTAATTATATTCTTAACACCTCCAGACTTTGCACCAATGACAGGTGTTCCACTCGCAAGGGACTCTAGAACAACATTTCCAAAGGTCTCAGTTGGTGAGGGAAAAACTAATAGATCAGATGCTGAATAGACTTCGGCTAAGCTTTTTCCATATAAGTATCCTGTAAAGGTCATATTAGCTCCTGCTTGGGCTTGCAGTTCCTCGCGTAATGGGCCATCACCGACGATTAACCAATGTAATTTTTCATTTATTTCAGCTGGGATTGATTTTGCGACGGCAAATAGTGTTTTGATATCTTTCTCTGGTGCCAATCTGCCAACATAGGTAAGCAGGTATTTTCCTTGTGTGCTGTAATGTCTTTGAACAGCGTTTTTATCATAATAGGGGTGATAAAGCTGGCAGTCCACACCTCTAGGCCATAGTTCTAAGTTTGAAAATCCATGGTGCTTAAGCTGTAGGAATGTTTCAGTTGAGGGGACAAAAAGTTTGCTGCATGTTCGATGGAACCAGAGCATGTATTTCCAGTGGATTTTTGAAAGAAAATGAAGGTCATAATAGTGTAAATAATGATCAAAATTGGTGTGATAGGAACCAACAAGGGGAATGTTTAATTTCTTAGAAAAATAAATACCACAAAGGCCGATATTAAAAGGGGTTGCAACATGAATTAAATCAGGAGAGAAATGTTGTAACTCTGACTTGATTTGAAGAAGGTTTGGAAAAGCTAAGCGGCATTCTGGGTATAAGAAAAAGGAACGGCTTTTAAAAAGATGAATATTCGTAGAACTATAGTCGTTAGAATTTGAATCGGGTGCAAAAATTTTAAAATCAATATTCTGATCTTCAAAATAGGTAGTCAATCGTTTAAGGGTCCCAGCAACCCCGTTGGTGTCTGGATAAAAGGTATCTGTGAAAATAGCAATTTTCATATAATCCCTCCTAATTGAACTCTCAAACCCACAATAAATAAAAGAATAGGCTCCCGGATAGGGTCCCTAGAATTCCTCCCGCAATCACATCGGAAGGATAGTGAAGACCTAAGTAAATTCTAGATATGCCTACACATAGCCCTAAAGGGATTAGGACATAAGAAAGTAGAGGTATGAATAAGACATATGGCGTCACAAGAGAAAATATTGCCGTCGTATGCCCTGAAGGAAAAGAATGATCTTGTAATGGGTTAGCAGGAAACTTTGTTTTTTCAATCATTAAATAGGGTCTTTTACGAGGAAATAGCAACTTTACAAAATGCACAGGTATATGACTGGCTGATAAAGCAAGTGCGCTAGCAATGGCAATCAATCTGATTTCCCTTGGCGAGAAGATTAAGAGAAAAAGTGTGGCCGCAATAGTTATTCTAGCTCCACCAAGGTGTGTAACCGTGCGGAAAAAAAGATTTAATAGCTTTTTATCAAAATGGCTGTTTACCTTTTGCAGGACCCTGCATTCAAAACCATAAAATACATGTAGCATTTTTATCATTGTCTATTCCCCTTTGCATTCGATGCTTATATAATTATTTCAGCACTTCGGATGTCCGTTATTATTATTGGGATTTTCAATGGTTGATAAATTTTTTCGATTATTGTTGCTGCTTCAGGATGATTGGTTCCAATTACGATTAGGTCACCGTGGAAAAAATCTTGGATTGCAGAACCTTCCCGAAGAAACCCGGAATTGGTGACAACGTTTGCGAGTAGGTTAGGGGGCTTGCTTCTATTAATAATTTGTTGGATAAGATCGTTTGTGCCGACTGGGACTTTGCTTATTGTACAAATGGTTACATCATTTTCGATATAGTGAGCAATCGTGTGTGAAACTACATGGATGTATTTTAGATCCCGTGACCCATCATGTTTTTTTGGTGCTCCGACCGCGATAAAAATGACTTCAGCCTCTGAATAGGCTTGATGATGGCTCACTGTAAATTTCAGTTGACCGTTATGGAGATTTTTTTCTAAAAGAGACTCAAGACCAGGCTCAAAAATTGGAGAACGACCATTTTGGAGCATGTCAATTTTCTCTTTCTTAATGTCTATACATGTCACCATATGCCCTAATTCTGCTAAGCAAGCACTTGTGACCAGCCCTGCATATCCTGCTCCAGCAACGGTAATCTTCATCCAATCCCTCCAATTGATATTATTTACTTTATTGTATAAGGGAATAGAGAATTTTTTCTTAAGCTGGTGTTAAAAGAATGTAAAGAAATTGTAAGATTCAGCATCTTCATCATGAATAGAGTGCCTGACACCTGAGAATATTAAAAATCCCTTCATTAGATAAATTCAGAATAGTGTGCTATAATTTGGTTGGTAGTAGGTACTAATATCAGATATTAAAATAACTGTTTTTCCAGATTTTATAAGTGATTTATAAGTGGTCCTATTTTTCGAATTTGGAATGAGCGCTTGTCAGGAAACCTAAACAAACTTTTACAACAACGGGGGATTATGATGTTAACAAATGATTTGGACTTTAGGTTAGAGCCTAAACTTATTGATTTATACGAAGAACATAAAAAACGGTCTGAAAAAATAGATTGGGGTTACCATGATTTCTTACCATGGGATAAGGCAATGGATTTTCGACGTGTTCCCTGGGATGAAAGCCAGGTCGCACTGCCTCCATCCATTATTACTGCGGTTGAAACGGCTCTTTTAACCGAAGTAAACCTGCCATGGTTTACCTCTCATCTCGATCAAACGTTTAAAGGTTCTTTAACGGTTATTAAAGATTTTGTCCATACTTGGACTGCGGAAGAAGATCAGCATTCAAACCTGATTGAAACGTATTTATTAATTACACGCAATGTAGATCCGAAGCGACTCCACCAATTACACAAACAAACGGTTGAGAATGGCTGGAATCCTGATTACCATACGCCTTTTGAAACCATGGTTTATACCTCGTTACAAGAACTCGCAACCATGGTTTTTTATAATAATGTTGCCAAAGTAGCTGGTTCGCATGATAAGGATTTAGCTAGTCTGCTTCGCCGTCTGGCAAAGGATGAAACGTTGCATTATGCCTTTTATCGAGATGTGATTAAATTTCATCTCCAATTGGAACCCAATTACTGTTATCATTTAGGACATGTCATTAAGAATTTTCAAATGCCTGGTACAGTAATGCCTGATTTTGAAGATCGCATGGCCATTATTGCAAAAGAGGCAAACTACGGCCCATTGGAATATTTTGATCAAGTTCTAGATGTGATTGTTGATTATTGGGAATTGGAAAAATTAAGACCGATTGCACCAGAAGCAGAAAAAGCTAGACTGGACATTCTAAATTATCACGCCCGGTTGAAAAGAGTAAGAGATCGTTTTTATAAAAATAAATAAGGTACTTCCAAATAAAAAGGGGAATATTGCCGGTTTAATCGAAACTTAAACTCTTGACAATAAAAATAGGATTTATTATTCTTGAGCAATAGTAACTTAATAAAAATTTCGTATAACTCCAATGATATGGTTTGGAGGTCTCTACCAGGAACCAATAATTCCTGATTACGAAGAAGATACATGGATGTGTATTTTCTTCGTAATCAGGAATTTTTTTTTTCACTTTTTTACCAAACAAAAATTAGGAGGGAAAGATCCAACATGAATTTCGCAACCTTACCCAAAATTGAACTTCACTGCCATTTAGATGGGAGTCTAAGACCTGAAACAATCATTGATATCGCAAAGAGAGAGAGTATCAGTTTACCCTCTATGAAAATAGACGAGATTAAAAGGGAGCTGATTGCTCCATTAGATTGCAAATCCCTGGATGAATATTTAGAGAAATTTTCTATTCCTAATTTAGTTATGCAGTCAGAGGAAAATCTAAGAAGAATTACCTTTGAACTTTTTGAGGATGCAGCCCGGGAAAATGTAAAATACATGGAAGTAAGATTTGCGCCACTCCTTCATACAGCAGGGGGATTAGACGTTGAAGAAATCATTCAAAGCGTCTTATCTGGAATGAAGGATGCCGAAAAGCAATATGAGATAAAGGGAAATTTGATTCTTTCTTGTATGAGAACGATGCCTGCTGACCGTGCTTTTGAGGTCGTTGAGAAGGGGAAGAAATTCCTTGGAGTAGGTGTAGTGGCCATCGATTTATGCGCATCGGAAGAGGAAGGATTTTGTGGAAGATTCGTAGAACCGATCGCCTTAGCTAGAGAATATGGTTATAGAGTAACGATCCATGCGGGTGAAACAGGCATAGGGAAAAACGTATTAGAGGCAGTTGAGCTTTTAGGTGCAGAGAGAATTGGACACGGCGTATTCATAAAGGATTGTGCTGAAGCATACAACATTGTGAAGGAAAAACATGTCGTCCTTGAAATGTGCCCAACCAGTAATGTACAAACAAAAGCAGTGGACCAGTTTAGTGAACATCCAATCTACCAGTTTCATAAGGATGGAATCAAGGTAACAGTTAATACGGACAACCGAACCGTTTCAGATACTACAATGGCGAATGAATGTAACATCGTATTTAAAGAATTTAATATTAATGAAAATGACTATAAGCAAATTTACCTTAATAGTGTCGAAGCAAGCTTTGCCGATTCCGAAACAAAGGAAATGCTAAAAAAATTTATGCCCTGATAAAAAAGTAGAATGAAAGGTGTCAGGCACCATGTGAAAAATTCACATGGTGCCTGACACCTTTTCTATTTTTTTGAGAAATTTTAAATAACAGGACAGGCTTTCACCAAGTTTTCACTATTCTCTATTAGACTTCAGGTATCAAGTAGAAAGGAGGAAAGAGAGATGAATACGAAAGTGAAAAAAGGTATTTTCTGGGGCGCGACAATCGCCGTCATGATCTTGGTGGTCAATGTACTCCACTATTTATTTGGAGGTCATAGTAGTTATGCAGCCGGACAGCATGGCCATGGCCATGGCCCAGGAAGCGCTGTGGGGCAACAAGGTGGTTTTGGTTCTCACCAGGTTATGAACAGACCGCACCACGGCGGAGGATTTCCTTGGCTCGGTCTTCTCATTGGACTAGCTGTTGTGGTTCTCTTAGTAAGATGGTTTAGAAAGAAGGCAAAGGCCTCATCGATGAAACAATTTATTAACACACCAGTGGGTTCACATATACCGGTAATAAATCAAAATACAAGTATTTTAGATACATGGGAAAAAAATTTAACCAATAAAAAGGAGAATGTGTAAAATGGGTATTTTTAAAAGAGTGAAGACGATAACGATGGCAGAAATCAATGGGTTACTAGATGGAATCGAGGATCCAATTGCAATGTTAAATGAATATTCACGAGAAATGGAGCAAGAAATTCTAAAAGGCCAGAAAGCCTTGTCTCGTCAAATTTTTGTGGAGAATAAACAAGCTGCTATCATTTTGGAAACCGAAGGATTGGTAGCAAAGCGTACGCGTCAAGCGAAACTAGCGATTGAACAGGGTGAGGATGGAATCGCGAAGTTAGCGGTGCAAGAGAAACTAGTCCATGAAAAGCAGCTAGAGCTTTACAAGCAACAATATGAAGCGGTTAAAGCTCAAACTCAAATTCTTATCGAAAAATTAAATGAGCTGAAAGAGACCTATAACCAAATGCAGCATAAGAAAATCCTTTTAGCATCCCGTGCGAATGTGGCGCAGTCGATGAAGCAGATTCAAAATGCAACAGTGTCCTTCCAAACTGACAACATTACAAGAGGTGTGGCCCGTGCGGAAGAACGGATTTTAATGATAGAAGCAGAGGTACATGCTTGTCAGCAGTTTTCCGCACCGTTAGCTCAGAATGATGCGGCGTACAGCAACTTTGTAAACGAAGAAGAATTGAATAAGGAACTTGAAAAGCTAAAAAATGAAAAAGTAATGCAATTAGAAGAAATCGTAAAATAGGACGAGAAAGGAGCACCCATTTATTTATGGTGCTTCTTTTTTTATATCATTATCTTTTCTTAAGCAAACTTTAAGATTACGATGCTAGATTTGTGTTACTAGAGATGAATAGATTCATCTAAAAATCAATCTCAAAAGGGGTTCATACCATGAATATATTATTAGCAGAAGATGATATACGTCTCGGAGAGCTGATTGTTTATATGCTAAAAAAGAAGGGCGGATACCAGGTTGAGTGGGTAGTAGACGGGGAAGATGCCTACTATTACGCCACCTCTGCTCACTACGATGTAGTAATCATGGACTGGATGATGCCAAATGGGACAGGTGTAGAAATTTGCAGCCGATTGCGGAAACAGGGTTATTCGGGGGCGATTCTGATGTTAACCGCCAAAGATACCGTTGGTGACCGAATCGAGGGATTAGATTCTGGTGCGGATGATTACCTTGTCAAACCTTTCGAAATTGACGAACTTTTAGCTCGGCTGCGTGCACTTTCCCGACGGAATTATGCACCAATTTTGGAGGACGAGATCCAAATTCATGGATTGGTTCTGAATCGGAAGAGCCATATTGTACGTTTGGATCGAGAGGAAATTCAAATGAGCCCTCGTGAATTTCAGTTATTAGATTTAATGGTGAAAAATAAGGGACAGGTCCTGCCGCGTGAGGTAATTCTTGAGCGAATCTGGGGCTTTGATTCAGAGGTAGCCCCTAAAACCATAGATGCGACAGTCAAATTAATCCGAAAGAAACTCCAATCTTTCGGAAAACAAAATTTGCTTCAAAGCATCAGAGGGGTAGGGTATAAGTTTGGTAACTAAATTCAGCTCATTCATACAGACATTCACGAACCTAGGTGAAAAAGATATTTTTAAGAGCACACAAGGCCGATTAACACGCATGTATAGTGGACTGCTCATGCTCTTTCTTGTCTTTTTTATTGCGATCGTTTATATCGTCCTACACGTTGTTATCCTAAACAATCAGGAACGAGAACTTCAATCATTAGTGAATCAGGAAGCAAACTTCATTGAGAGTTATTTATTAAAAGATGAACAGAATGATCTCCAAGGAATGGATGACCAGGAGTTGGTGTTTGCTGGAGTCAATCAGTTCTTTTATTATGTGGTTAATTCTAAGGGAGAAATCATCATGGGGAATGAATCGGATCCCCGCTTGCGCTCTGATTTACTGCAGCTAATAAATGGAAGATTTCAAAGCGAAAGAGAAATTCGAAAGGAAACACTGCATGATGAAGGAAATTCAAACGGAAGGGGAATGAAGGGGGGCTTTCATCCGCGTGAGGCACCTAAAGATATTCGGCTAATAATTACAAGTCGAGCCATTTACGACAAAGGTCAATTTATTGGGCAGTTGTATGTGGGAAAAGACATTACATTTACTTATCAGCTATTCCGTTCTCTATTGCTGATTCTGATAGCAATAGGCATCTTGTTTTTGGGTATTGCCATCTATATGAGTGTGGTAATGTCAAAAAGAGCGATGATTCCGATTAGCGGCGCATTTACAAGGCAGCGCGAATTCGTGGCAGATGCCTCACATGAATTACGAACACCATTAAGTGTCTTGCTCTCATCGATCGATGCGGTGGAAATGACAATCGAACCTCAACAGAGAGACATGGTAGAGAAAATACTTTCGAATATGAGGCAAGAAGTGAGGCGGATGACACATTTGGTGAGCGATCTATTAACCTTAGCCCGTTCCGACTCAAATACAATCCAACTTAGTCTAGAGACCTTTGACTTCCGTCCTCAGGCAGAAACTGCAATTGAGTCCGTTCGTCCGCTGGCAGTTTCCAAGCAAATCAAGCTCCACTTGAATACACTTGGTTCGCTGATTACAGTCGGCGATCCGCAAAGACTATCACAGCTATTATATATACTTTTAGACAATGCGATAAAATACACCCCGCAGGGCGGTGAAGTTAAGCTCTCATTATCAATAGTAGGACAACAGCTTTGTATCTCTGTTCAGGACACAGGAATCGGAATTAGGCCAGAGGATTATCAGCGTATTTTCGAACGTTTTTACAGGTCCGATAAATCTCGTTCCCGGCAAATGGGAGGGCATGGTTTGGGGCTTTCCATCGCCAAGTGGATCGTTGACACACATAAAGGAACCATTAAAGTTTCGAGTGAACTTGGCAAAGGAAGTACATTTATGATTCATATCCCACTAGTATATAAAGAATAGATTTATGGGGGACAGTGCTTGACACTGTCCCTCATAAGATATTTGAATGACTTCTAACTTTCTAAAAAACTACCAATTTCAACGGCTGCTATCCTTTGTTTTCATACTCATCGGCTGCCTCTTTTTCTAAAAGACCCACCTGGATAAGACCATTGAGAATCCCGTGATTAGAAGAATTCGTCGTGATTAAATCGGCTGCAGCCTTTGCTTCAGGAACCCCATTACACATAGCAATCCCCGTTCCAATCATTGTTAACATCTCCAAGTCATTCAAACCATCTCCAAACGCAAAACAATTCTCATTATTGATATCTAAGTACTCTTGCAGTTTGTGAATACCGACCGCTTTTGAGGCGCCTTT
Source organism: Bacillus sp. OV166 (assembly GCF_900177675.1). GTDB lineage: Bacteria > Bacillota > Bacilli > Bacillales > Cytobacillaceae > Neobacillus. Next base: position 684,249 of record NZ_FXWM01000001.1, read on the forward strand.
TGGAAGGAAATCATAAGCATGATCATGCCATTTGACGAAGTGGAAATCAGGGAAACGGTCGATATATAGATCCTCGTCCCCGCTATTACAGTAAAGATGTCCTTGATATATAGGCCTATTTTTATAAAATCCTTCATCAACTTTAGGATAGGACATCATCAATGAATCAAAACTAGATTCAATTAGTGGATGGTTTCCTTCGCTGACCCTATAATCATCGTGGCTGCAGTAAGCAAGGGCATGCCCTTTACTTGCTGTCATAGTGGTGATGGATTGAAGCAGCTCATCATTGATTGGATTCGCGTATATTTCTTGCCCTTCAAACACGACATATTGTCCATTCATGGAAATAAAAGAGTCGATATTTAATTCTTTTTGAATCCAATAAAACATTTTCGGTACACGACCAGTGGCGATAACTGTGTGAACTCCTTTTTCCTGAAGTAAACGAACGGCCTTCTTTGTAGAATCCGGAATCACTTTATCCTCGTCAAGCAGCATACCATCAATATCAAAAAAAACAATAGGCTTTGTCATTTTCTACCCCTCCGTTAAAACACAACACGGTCGTTACGCTCAGAGGATTCCGATCACGCCGACATCGTGTTGTGAGTTCCTGCAAAAACAGAATATTTTATGAAACGCGTTTCAGGTCAAGTGGTTTGTAAAAAAAATTCTGTTTTAGCAGTTCCTTTAATGTAAGAATTCGAAGGGAGAGGACAATTGATACTTGAGATTACACCGTTTTTCGCTCAATTAATTTCACAGGAATTTCATTTTGTGCAATCTCTTCATTTTTGATGATTCCTTGTAAAAATAATTTCCTGCCGATATCCTCAAGGGGGATTTCAATTGTCGTGATATTCATCATTTTAGCAATGGGCTGATTATTGAAACCAATTAGTGCGAGGTCGTCTGGTATCCTAACATCTAAATTTTGCGCACAGGTTACAATCCCTGCCGCGACCTCATCGCTCGTCACTAGCAATGCTGTCGGAGGATTAGACATTTGTTTAATCCGATTTATTACCTTTTCTCCATCCTCAAAGTGAAGACAATCCTCGAAAATATAGGAAGGGTCAAAAGGCAAATGATAGTTCTTGATAAAATGCATATACGCTAATTCCCTGTTTCTACTATTTGTTCCTGATTTCCGTCCGATGCAATAACCGATTTTATGATGACCTTTTTGATGCAAGTAATCTAAGGCGAAATGGAAACTTTTATAGTGATCCACAAATATGGAGGATACGTTTTTCCCTCTAGTATCTTCGCATAAAACAATGGGCCCAAAAGGCAAATACGCTTCGATTGTTGACCAAGTACATATTCTCGAACAAATAATTAACGCATCAATCTGCTTTTGTTTGAGCATTTGAAGGGCTTCTAATTCCCTGGTCTCCACGTAATTGGTCTGAAATAAAACCAACTTGTAGTTGTTTTGTAACGCTTCATTCGCTATCCCTTTAATTAATAGTGCAAAATAAGGGTGATCGATAAAAGGAACAACCACACCAACAAGAAAGGTTTTCCCCATACTTAAATGGACGGCATTAATATTTTGTTGGTAGTTACTCTGTTTAATCGCTTCTAAAACTGCACCCCGTTTTTCTTCACTTACATAAGGATGATTATTTAACACTCGAGAAACAGTTGTTACAGATACGCCTGCCATCTTCGCCACATCTTTAATGTTTGTCATACAAGTACCTTCCTTAGCGGTGCCTGACACCATTGCAATCCCGCGTTTTTCAGTTAATCTTTGCATAATTGTATAATATAACCAGGATGTTTTGTAGTATCAGTGGACGACAACAAGTGCATTGATGGAATCACTATAATAACGAAAGGTACCTGACACCTGATTAGCCAAATGCTAATCGACTAAGTAACAGGGAGGTGGTATTTTCATGATCTAAATAATTAATTAGATTTTTAGTAGAATAGTAGTTGACTTTGGAAGGATACGATAGTAATATAGTAAATCTGATGAGGGCATTGCGAAAGAGGATATGATCTTCTTAAAAAATAATCCTTCACCAGTTGACAAAAATGATATAGATTGATATGATAAAAACCTCGCTGATTCAAATAAAATTATTTCAAAATAATATTTGACTTTATCGAAGCGAGATGATACAATGTTATTCTGTCACGAAATAGTTCTTTGAAAACTAAACAAAGCAGAAACGTCAACAAATTTTTTATTAGTGAATCTTTCGTCAGAAAGTGAAGCTAAGCCAACGTAACAAAATGAGCTAATCAACTTTCTTGGAGAGTTTGATCCTGGCTCAGGACGAACGCTGGCGGCGTGCCTAATACATGCAAGTCGAGCGAATCAATAGGAGCTTGCTCCTGTTGGTTAGCGGCGGACGGGTGAGTAACACGTGGGCAACCTGCCTGTAAGACTGGGATAACACCGGGAAACCGGTGCTAATACCGGATAATCCTTTTCCTCTCATGAGGAAAAGCTGAAAGTCGGTTTCGGCTGGCACTTACAGATGGGCCCGCGGCGCATTAGCTAGTTGGTGAGGTAACGGCTCACCAAGGCGACGATGCGTAGCCGACCTGAGAGGGTGATCGGCCACACTGGGACTGAGACACGGCCCAGACTCCTACGGGAGGCAGCAGTAGGGAATCTTCCACAATGGACGAAAGTCTGATGGAGCAACGCCGCGTGAGCGATGAAGGCCTTCGGGTCGTAAAGCTCTGTTGTTAGGGAAGAACAAGTACCGGAGTAACTGCCGGTACCTTGACGGTACCTAACCAGAAAGCCACGGCTAACTACGTGCCAGCAGCCGCGGTAATACGTAGGTGGCAAGCGTTGTCCGGAATTATTGGGCGTAAAGCGCGCGCAGGCGGTCCTTTAAGTCTGATGTGAAAGCCCACGGCTCAACCGTGGAGGGTCATTGGAAACTGGGGGACTTGAGTGCAGAAGAGGAAAGCGGAATTCCACGTGTAGCGGTGAAATGCGTAGAGATGTGGAGGAACACCAGTGGCGAAGGCGGCTTTCTGGTCTGTAACTGACGCTGAGGCGCGAAAGCGTGGGGAGCAAACAGGATTAGATACCCTGGTAGTCCACGCCGTAAACGATGAGTGCTAAGTGTTAGGGGGTTTCCGCCCCTTAGTGCTGCAGCTAACGCATTAAGCACTCCGCCTGGGGAGTACGGCCGCAAGGCTGAAACTCAAAGGAATTGACGGGGGCCCGCACAAGCGGTGGAGCATGTGGTTTAATTCGAAGCAACGCGAAGAACCTTACCAGGTCTTGACATCCTCTGACACTCCTAGAGATAGGACGTTCCCCTTCGGGGGACAGAGTGACAGGTGGTGCATGGTTGTCGTCAGCTCGTGTCGTGAGATGTTGGGTTAAGTCCCGCAACGAGCGCAACCCTTGATCTTAGTTGCCAGCATTCAGTTGGGCACTCTAAGGTGACTGCCGGTGACAAACCGGAGGAAGGTGGGGATGACGTCAAATCATCATGCCCCTTATGACCTGGGCTACACACGTGCTACAATGGATGGTACAAAGGGCTGCAAGACCGCGAGGTTTAGCCAATCCCATAAAACCATTCTCAGTTCGGATTGCAGGCTGCAACTCGCCTGCATGAAGCCGGAATCGCTAGTAATCGCGGATCAGCATGCCGCGGTGAATACGTTCCCGGGCCTTGTACACACCGCCCGTCACACCACGAGAGTTTGTAACACCCGAAGTCGGTGGGGTAACCGTAAGGAGCCAGCCGCCTAAGGTGGGACAGATGATTGGGGTGAAGTCGTAACAAGGTAGCCGTATCGGAAGGTGCGGCTGGATCACCTCCTTTCTAAGGATAATATGAGGTACTAGATACTTCATTAAAATGACGTTTCTGTATTTGTTTAGTTTTGAGAGAATTATCTCTCGAAACTTGTTCCTTGAAAACTAGATAGCAATTGACAAGACATCATATAAACAAGTAAGTTCTTTTACTAATTAACTTCGGTTAAGTTAGAAAGGGCGCACGGTGAATGCCTTGGCACTAGGAGCCGATGAAGGACGGGACTAACACCGATATGCTTCGGGGAGCTGTAAGTAAGCTTTGATCCGGAGATTTCCGAATGGGGGAACCCACTGTTCGTAATGGAACAGTATCTTTACCTGAATACATAGGGTATGGAAGGCATACCCGGGGAACTGAAACATCTAAGTACCCGGAGGAAGAGAAAGCAAACGCGATTCCCTGAGTAGCGGCGAGCGAAACGGGACATAGCCCAAACCAAGAGGCTTGCCTCTTGGGGTTGTAGGACACTCAACATGGAGTTACAAAGGAACGGGGTAGATGAAGCGATCTGGAAAGGTCCGTCATAGAAGGTAAAAACCCTGTAGTCGAAACTTCGTTCCCTCCTGAGTGGATCCTGAGTACGGCCGGACACGAGAAATCCGGTCGGAAGCAGGGAGGACCATCTCCCAAGGCTAAATACTCCCTAGTGACCGATAGTGAACCAGTACCGTGAGGGAAAGGTGAAAAGCACCCCGGAAGGGGAGTGAAATAGTTCCTGAAACCGTGTGCCTACAAGTAGTTAGAGCCCGTTAATGGGTGATAGCGTGCCTTTTGTAGAATGAACCGGCGAGTTACGATCCCATGCAAGGTTAAGTTGAAGAGACGGAGCCGCAGCGAAAGCGAGTCTGAATAGGGCGTATGAGTATGTGGTCGTAGACCCGAAACCAGGTGATCTACCCATGTCCAGGGTGAAGTCCAGGTAACACTGGATGGAGGCCCGAACCCACGCACGTTGAAAAGTGCGGGGATGAGGTGTGGGTAGCGGAGAAATTCCAATCGAACTTGGAGATAGCTGGTTCTCTCCGAAATAGCTTTAGGGCTAGCCTCACGTAGTAAGAGTCTTGGAGGTAGAGCACTGTTTGGACTAGGGGCCCTCATCGGGTTACCGAATTCAGACAAACTCCGAATGCCAAAGACTTATCCGTGGGAGTCAGACTGCGAGTGATAAGATCCGTAGTCAAAAGGGAAACAGCCCAGACCACCAGCTAAGGTCCCAAAGTATACGTTAAGTGGAAAAGGATGTGGAGTTGTTTAGACAACCAGGATGTTGGCTTAGAAGCAGCCACCATTTAAAGAGTGCGTAATAGCTCACTGGTCGAATGACTCTGCGCCGAAAATGTACCGGGGCTAAACGTATCACCGAAGCTGTGGATTGACATCGTAGATGTCAGTGGTAGGAGAGCGTTCTAAGGGCGTTGAAGCTAGACCGTAAGGACTGGTGGAGCGCTTAGAAGTGAGAATGCCGGTATGAGTAGCGAAAGATGAGTGAGAATCTCATCCACCGAATGCCTAAGGTTTCCTGAGGAAGGCTCGTCCGCTCAGGGTTAGTCGGGACCTAAGCCGAGGCCGAAAGGCGTAGGCGATGGACAACAGGTTGATATTCCTGTACCACCTCTTTATCGTTTGAGCAATGGGGGGACGCAGGAGGATAGGGTAAGCGCGCTGTTGGATATGCGCGTCTAAGCAGTTAGGCTGAGAAGTAGGCAAATCCGCTTCTCGCGAAGGCTGAGCTGTGATAGCGAGGGAAATTTAGTACCGAAGTTCCTGATTCCACACTGCCAAGAAAAGCCTCTAGCGAGATAAAAGGTGCCCGTACCGCAAACCGACACAGGTAGGCGAGGAGAGAATCCTAAGGTGAGCGAGAGAACTCTCGTTAAGGAACTCGGCAAAATGACCCCGTAACTTCGGGAGAAGGGGTGCTTTTTGAGGTGAATAGCCTCGAAGAGCCGCAGTGAATAGGCCCAGGCGACTGTTTAGCAAAAACACAGGTCTCTGCGAAGCCGCAAGGCGAAGTATAGGGGCTGACGCCTGCCCGGTGCTGGAAGGTTAAGAGGAGGGGTTAGCGCAAGCGAAGCTCTGAATCGAAGCCCCAGTAAACGGCGGCCGTAACTATAACGGTCCTAAGGTAGCGAAATTCCTTGTCGGGTAAGTTCCGACCCGCACGAAAGGCGTAACGATCTGGGCACTGTCTCAACGAGAGACTCGGTGAAATTATAGTACCTGTGAAGATGCAGGTTACCCGCGACAGGACGGAAAGACCCCGTGGAGCTTTACTGTAGCCTGATATTGAATTTTGGTACAGCTTGTACAGGATAGGTAGGAGCCTGAGAAGCCGGAGCGCTAGCTTCGGTGGAGGCGTCGGTGGGATACTACCCTGGCTGTATTGAAATTCTAACCCGCACCCCTGATCGGGGTGGGAGACAGTGTCAGGTGGGCAGTTTGACTGGGGCGGTCGCCTCCTAAAGAGTAACGGAGGCGCCCAAAGGTTCCCTCAGAATGGTTGGAAATCATTCGCAGAGTGTAAAGGCACAAGGGAGCTTGACTGCGAGACCTACAAGTCGAGCAGGGACGAAAGTCGGGCTTAGTGATCCGGTGGTTCCGCATGGAAGGGCCATCGCTCAACGGATAAAAGCTACCCCGGGGATAACAGGCTTATCTCCCCCAAGAGTCCACATCGACGGGGAGGTTTGGCACCTCGATGTCGGCTCATCGCATCCTGGGGCTGTAGTCGGTCCCAAGGGTTGGGCTGTTCGCCCATTAAAGCGGTACGCGAGCTGGGTTCAGAACGTCGTGAGACAGTTCGGTCCCTATCCGTCGTGGGCGCAGGAAATTTGAGAGGAGCTGTCCTTAGTACGAGAGGACCGGGATGGACGCACCGCTGGTGTACCAGTTGTTCTGCCAAGGGCATCGCTGGGTAGCTATGTGCGGACGGGATAAGTGCTGAAAGCATCTAAGCATGAAGCCCCCCTCAAGATGAGATTTCCCATAGCGCAAGCTAGTAAGAACCCTGAAAGATGATCAGGTTGATAGGTCAGAGGTGGAAGCGTGGTAACATGTGGAGCTGACTGATACTAATCGTTCGAGGACTTAACCAAAATTTTATATGATGATTGTCAGTTATCTAGTTTTGAGGGAATGAAACCCTCATATAGTCTGGCAGCAATGGCGAGAAGGTCACACCCGTTCCCATACCGAACACGGAAGTTAAGCTTCTCAGCGCCGATGGTAGTTGGGACACGCGTCCCTGTGAGAGTAGGACGTTGCCGGGCTAGCCCCAATTGGGGCTATTATTTTTGCTTAATATTAATAGATGGCCCCTTGGTCAAGCGGTTAAGACACCTCCCTTTCACGGAGGTAACACGGGTTCGAGTCCCGTAGGGGTCACCAAAGTTTTTTACGAGTTTGCGTAAAATAACTTTCAATACTTTCAATATAGTGGAGGATTAGCTCAGCTGGGAGAGCATCTGCCTTACAAGCAGAGGGTCGGCGGTTCGAGCCCGTCATCCTCCACCATTATAATATTTGTTTTTTGGCGGTGTAGCTCAGCTGGCTAGAGCGTTCGGTTCATACCCGAAAGGTCGGGGGTTCGACTCCCTTCGCCGCTACCAAATGTTTTTGCTAATTTTTATCTGGAGGAATACCCAAGTTTGGCTGAAGGGATCGGTCTTGAAAACCGACAGGCGGGTCATACCGCGCGGGGGTTCGAATCCCTCTTCCTCCTCCATAGTATTACTTTATTTCTATTGTCGCGGGGTGGAGCAACGAGCATTGCTTCATGAATAATCTGCGAGTTGTATCAATCGAGCTGCTGCTTGTATATGCTTACTGAGATTGATACAGTCCATGGAACATTGAGCATGGACAAAACTATATTATTTCTATTGTCGCGGGGTGGAGCAGTCCGGTAGCTCGTCGGGCTCATAACCCGAAGGTCGCAGGTTCAAATCCTGTCCCCGCAATATGGTCCGGTAGTTCAGTTGGTTAGAATGCCTGCCTGTCACGCAGGAGGTCGCGGGTTCGAGTCCCGTCCGGACCGCCATTTTTTTCTAGTAGAGTACCTGCTATTAATTTATAGATTTTGGCGATTGTGGCGAAGTGGTTAACGCACCTGATTGTGGTTCAGGCATTCGTGGGTTCGATTCCCATCAGTCGCCCCATTTATTTTTAATATTGGGCTATAGCCAAGCGGTAAGGCATCGCACTTTGACTGCGACATGCGTTGGTTCAAATCCAGCTAGCCCAGCCATTTTGTTTATTTTTTTCAACGCGGGTGTAGTTTAGTGGTAAAACCTCAGCCTTCCAAGCTGATGATGAGAGTTCGATTCTCTTCACCCGCTCCAATTCAATTCATTTTGGGCCTATAGCTCAGCTGGTTAGAGCGCACGCCTGATAAGCGTGAGGTCGATGGTTCGAGTCCATTTAGGCCCATCACAAATACATCCATAAAAAAAGACTTGAAAGCTTTAAATAGCTTTCAAGTCTTTTTTTGTTATAGATAAAACAACTATTTACAAAAGATATGTTTACCAATTCTTTTGATCTGTGGCCGGCTCCAGATCCAACTACTTGTCGCGGTATCAGGATTAAAATAGTAAATGGCTTCACCGCTAGGATCCCAGCCGTTAATGGCATCTAGGACCGCTTTTTTCGCAGTTGCATTTGGAGTTAAATTAATCTGTCCATCCGCAACCGCAGTAAAGGCCCCCGGTTGATAGATGACACCTGCAACCGTATCTGGGAACGATGTGTGGCTGACTCGGTTTAAAATAACAGCTGCAACAGCGACTTGCCCCATGTATTCCTCTCCGCGTGATTCCCCGTATACAGCGTTTGACATCAATTGAATATCATTTTGAGAATAACCGTTAGGTACATTAGCGGAATTGTTATTATTACCTGATGATCCTGGCTCATACTTAGTCGCTTTAACAATAGCTGCTTTTGTTTTTGCCCCGACAACACCATCAACAGGCAGACCGAATTGATCTTGAAAATTGCGTACGGCCCAGTATGTATTCCAGCCAAATACACCGTCTACCTGACTCGTATAAAAACCGTTATATTTGAGCCGTGACTGCAACTCAATCACGTCATCGCCAGTGGAACCTCTTTGCAACACTTGGCTTGTGAATGCTTGTACGTCTTTACTTTGTTCGCTAGTGGTTATAAGCACAACAAATAGAAACATTACAATCAAGGGTGATTTGAAGAAAGATCTTCTCTGCATACCTAACCTCCTAACTTTTTATTCCTTTACCATATATTCTTCCAATATCTACTCTTTAATATTTACTCACTTCAATAGACCCTATAATTTTTTTATGTTTATAATGGACAGGGTTTTCGATGTGTACCTTTACCTGTATGTGTTACTGGTAGTATTTAGAGATGAAATTGTGGTTTACAAAATAGGAAAGTAACTAATTGTGACCTGTAAAAAAAGGATACCGTCTGATAACGGTATCCCATTTCACTATTTATTAGACTCGATAACATTTGCTGCGGAGTTCTGAATGATCATTTCGAGTGCACTATTATTGGACTATTTATGGCTTTGTTTTCTTTAATTTTATCAAAAAGAAGTTTAGTACCAGCATCACCTAATTTTTTTACTGGGATTTCTATCCTTGTTAACGATGGTGACAGAAATGCTGAAATGTTAGAATTACTGTATCCAACAATGGATATGTCGTTTGGAATAGAAATACCATGATCTGACGACGATTTATAAAGACTCAATACCTTTAAATCGTCTGTCGCAAAAACAGCAGAGGGTCGGTTAGGAGAAAGAAGCAGGCTCGTAGCTGATTCGTATGCAGTATTTACTGTGTAGCCACTATTAAATGATCCATTCTTCTCTTAATGGTAGTCAATATTCCTTTATACAGTCTTTATATCCTTCTAATCGATCGATTGAAATATGGTAATCAAGTGGTGAGTGAAGACAAGCATTATCTCTATGTCCTTGCTCAATTAAAAATTTAGTTAAATTATAACTATCTTGGTAGTTATTCGTATCCACAAAATATTGGTATATTCCCCGTCTACTTTTCCGATCACTACAATTGGAATGTTAAAAACATCTAATTGTTTGAAAAAGTCTTCATTTGCTGGAGAAGTTAACATAATTATTCCTTTTATCATTTTTTCCTTTATTTTAGTGATGCATTTTTCAAGTTCATCTTTACTGTTTCTCGATGTCTATTTTCTTCCTCCGCATTTGAAGAAATTCTGTGTATAATCTCCTGAATGGCTGATTCGATAAAAAACTAATCAAACGTTTGATTGAATTGACTTGAAGTCTGGAGACACAAGGCCTTTCCAGGGGTCTATTAAATGAACGAGTGCCTCATTTACCGATAAGAGAAAAAAAGTTCCGTCGCGGTAAATGAAAACATAACAATGCCTACTAAAAAAAGGGGTACAATTGGTCAAATATAAAACACAGGACGATTATGATAACTATAATCGTCCTGTGTTTTAATCATCATTATTTAAGCGCCTTGCTAACCTTTAGCTTTTTTCCTTTAATCGTTGCATTCTCCATCGCCTGTAATACGAGTGAACCCTTGCCATTAAGAATATCGACATAGGTCATTTGATCCTGGATGGTGATAATGCCAATATCATCGGCTGTGACTCCTGGGATTTTTGCGATCGTTCCAACAAAGTCAACCGCGCGCATCTTCTTCCTTTTTCCACCGTTGAAATGGAGTTTCGTGATGCCTTGGTTAATCCGGGCCGTTTTATTATTTCTCACAACACGTCTGCCGCTGATTTTTTCCTCGAAGGCTTCTTTTGCTCTAGCCACTTCAGCCGGTTTTGGAGCCTCCATTTTAGGAATCTCAAAGCCAATATATCTTTCAATTGCTCGGACAAATTTTCCTTCATACGGTGTGGCGAACGTAATCGCTTTTCCTTCATTACCCGCACGGCCGGTTCTTCCTGTTCGGTGCACATAGCTTTCTTTTTCCATAGGGACGTCATAATTGATGACCAGGGTTACATTATCTATATCAATTCCTCGTGCGGCAACATCCGTTGCGATGAGGTAGCGAAAATTCCCCATTTTGAAGCCATCCATAACCGCAAATCGATCTTGCTGTTCCAATCCACCATGGAGTCGTTCACAAGAATAATTGGAGCTTTCCAATTCCGAATACACGGTATCGACATGTTCTTTTGTTCGGCAAAAAATAAGACAGCTGTCTGGATTTTCAACGATCGTCACATCTTTGAGAAGCGATAGCTTGTCTTCTTCTTTTCCTTCAATTAACAGATGCTCAATCGTATCTGTCGTGACTCCAGTAGAGGCAATCTCGACATTCACAGGATTGTTCATATATTTATGGCATAGGTTTTCAACATCCTTTGGTAAGGTAGCCGAGAATACCATCGTGACTCTGTCTGAAGGAAGTTCTTTTATGATGGCTTCCACTTCGTCGATAAAACCCATATTCAGCATCTCATCCGCTTCATCAATAATAAGATACTTTATTTCGTCTAGAACGAGAGTTTCTCTGTCGATATGATCCATGACACGTCCTGGTGTACCAACCACGACATGCGTTTTTTGCTGCAATTCTTCTTTTTGCTTCGAAAAGGGTTCTTTTCCATAAACGGCCATCGCTTTAATTCGCTTAAACCGGCCGATGTTGGTTACATCTTCACGAACTTGTACTGCAAGCTCTCTAGTTGGGGTAAGAATTAAGGCCTGTGGCTTTCTTTCTTCCCATTCCATCATGTCACAAATAGGTATCGCAAAGGAGGCGGTCTTGCCGCTGCCTGTTTGCGACTTCACGACTAGGTCCTGATTATTCAAAGCTAATGGAATGACTTCCGTTTGAACCTCGGTAGGAGTGTCGTATTTTAAAATGGAAAGTGCTCTGGTGATTTCTTCACTTAAATTATAATCCGTAAAACTTTTTTCGCTCATGTATTAACCTCGTTTTTTTGTATTATCCGGCTTATCTATAGGATTTCTCGCAAAGAAATATCGTATGCATAATCTGAATATGCTCCATTATACTTGATATAATGTAAAAAACGAACAGTGACTAGCACTGTTCGCACCATTAATGCAAAAAGAAGAAGCAGGAACCATGAAAATGATTTCTGCTTCTTCTGTAAAAGTGGCGTAATGGGGGAGACGTTAGTGACAATATATAGTAACTTCTAATATTAGGTTATTAATGGCAGTTGAAAGGCTATCGACTAATCTACTTAATACTAGAAGCTCCTACTAATGATTCTGGTGTCATACCGGATACTAAAAGGCTGATTTTTGCGTAACCGATATTTTTGATTTCAGAAAAAGTTTGTTTCAATACTTGGGAATTTTGGTCATCTTTTAATTTTTGTAATTCCTTTTTATACAAACGCAGAACAGATCCGTACACAAAATTAGGGGTATTTTGACCAGGATCCTCATCCATAATTAAACATCCCATGTATTGATATTTAAATTGGAATGCTCGGGTAAGATTCACAATATCCAACAGTTTTTTAAAAAGATTTGGATAGTCTTTTTGAAATTTCTCAAGGGCTTCGTTGGCAGCTTTTAATTCATCAATGCTAGATAATGTTATCATCATAAATTCTTCCTCCTCTTAATTGTCCCAAGGTTTTTCTAGTGAAATAAACTCAGCTAATTCTTTACTTTTTTGTCTTTTTAATTTACGAATTTCTGCTCTTTCTTTGCCTGTTGTGTAGAGGAATTCTTCTTCCTCGGTTTCAGGGATAATACTTGGAACTTCAACAGGCCGCTTATTTTCATCTAAAGCTACAAAAGTCAAAAATGCCGTAGCTGCAATGCGGCGCTCGCCATTCATCATATCTTCAGCAATAACTTTACAAAAAACTTCCATAGAAGTTCTACCTGTATATGTTACAAACGATTCGACACAGACTGAATCAGTTTGATGGATAGGGCATAAGAAGTCGATATGGTCAGTAGATGCAGTTACGCATTCTTTAACTCGAGAATGCCTGCGGGCTGATAACGTTGCGGCATCATCCAGTTTTTTCATCAAAACGCCGCCAAACAATGTATTGTAATTATTTAAATCACATGATAATACTTGAGCTGTATTAATAATGCGGCTTTCTTTCGCTTTTTTTGCTTTCATTAAGTTGCTTCCTTTCATGATTGGATTCTAGCTATTTAATACTATATCCACGTTGTTAAAAGGTGTTTTCTTGCCTGAAACAAGTGTACGCCGCATTGTTGAGTTAGTAAAATGGTTATATTTTATCTATAGCATAGCTTTTATCTATGTAAATGCTTTCAATTATGCATTATATAAATAGTGAATTTTTAGATAATAAAAGACGGTTCCATTATTATGAACCGTCTGACTAGTATAGGGCATATAAAATTAATCTTGAAATCCCTTTGTAAGCTGTTCTTTAGTGAACTTCAGCCATTCTTTTGCAGCAAAGGAGAAGTATTGATCTTTGCTCCAAATAATGGCTAGGTTCCAACTGATGGACGGGTTTACTACTTTAACTGACTTTATATTTTTATTTAGATTATTGCAAATACTCTCCGGCAAAAGGGAAATTCCAAGTTTGAACGAAACCATTTCTTCAATAAAAGACTGCTGTGAACTTTCAGATATAATGTGTGGATTAAAGCCCACATTGTTACAAGAATGAATAATTCGATCGTTTAAGACAAAGTCCTTATTAAACAAAATAAAGGATTCGTTAGCCAATTCAGCTAACTGGACTTCCTCTCTTTCTGCTAGTGGGTGTGATGGGTGAAGGATGAGCTTTAGGTCTTCTTCCATAAAAGAGAAATGGTTGAAGAGTTCGTTCTTAGTCGGAAGAACAATGATTCCAACATCCAGAAGATTTTTGCCCACATCTTCTTCTATTTTCTTTGAACCATCTTCTACTAATTGAAAAGTAATCCCAGGGTACTTTTCGTGGAAGCTGCCAACAATTTTGAGGAAATCGTGCGCATTAAATATGGGAGGCAATCCAATACGAATATGCCCCTTTTTTAATCCTGTAAGGTTGTCCAATTCCGTTTCTAAATTTTTAAATGCTTTGTCAATTAACTTTGCTTGTTCCAATATGATTAGACCTGCATCGGTCAAGGCTAATTGCTTACGGGAACGATCAAAAAGAGCAACGCCCAACTCCGACTCAAGGTTTTTAATCATTTTACTAATGGTTGGTTGGGTAATAAATAAATGATCAGCTGCTCGGGAAAAACTGTTGAAATTCGACACTTCAATAAAATATTGTAAATGTTTGATATCCAATATGTACACCTGCTTGTAATTGATTTTTAGGATGGATATATCTATAAAGTTTCTTGAAATAGATTATATTATCACAAAGCCACCATCTTTTATAGCAGACAAAAATCAGTAACGCAAATTGCATTTTAAAAAAATAACATGAAATGTGACATTTGTCATACCCTGTACATGACACCTGCTACTAACAAGGACAAATTCCTTCAGTTATACTTTGGTTATTAATGAAACGAAGGAAGGGAATTCAATAAAATGACCACACAAAATACGAAAACTCTAAAAAAACAAGTTGCTCCCTTTGAACAATCAACTTCAAAAGAAAGTGTATGGCAGATAATAAATACTGTCGTGCCATTTATTGGCTTGTGGTACCTAGCCTATTTAAGCCTATCCGTTTCCTATTGGTTAGCATTAGTTCCCATTGTGATAGCCGCAGGATTTTTAACGAGGATTTTCATCATATTTCATGATTGTACCCATCATTCATTCTTTAAAAGCCGTCGTGCTAATCGAATCGTCGGGACTGCCATGGGTGTGTTAACGGTCTTCCCATTTGATCAATGGGGACATGAGCATTCTGTCCATCATGCGACAAGTGGAAACTTGGATAAACGCGGAACAGGTGATATTTGGACCCTTACAGTAGATGAATATTTAGCTGCACCACTTAGACTTCGTCTAGCCTATCGTTTTTATCGTAATCCACTGGTAATGCTTGGATTAGGTCCGATATATGTGTTCCTTCTTAAAAATCGATTTAACCGGAAAGGTGCAAAACAGAAGGAACGTAACAACACTTATTTAACGAATGTTCTAATCGTTGCTTTGATTGCCTTGCTTTGTTGGGCAATCGGATGGCAGGCGTTTCTACTAGTACAAGGTTCAATTTTTATGATTTCCGGAGCTGCTGGTATTTGGTTGTTTTACGTACAGCACACTTTTGAAGATTCTTATTTTGAAGAGGACAAAGAGTGGGAATATGTAAAAGCGGCAGTAGAGGGTAGCTCTTTCTATAAGCTTCCAAAAGTTTTGCAATGGCTCACTGGGAATATTGGTTTCCACCATGTTCATCATTTAAGCCCACGGGTGCCTAACTATAAATTGGAGGAAGCACATAATAATACGCCTCCGTTACAAAACGTACCAACCATTTCTCTTGCTACAAGCTTAAAGTCACTACGTTTCCGTTTGTGGGATGAGGAAAGAAAGAATTTTGTGAGCTTTAGAGAAGTCAAAGCTTTAGCTAAAAAGAGGTTTTCCGTACAAGTTAAACCTGAAATCTAACTAGATCAATAAAGGCTTGCTCCCCTTAATTTAAGGGGAGTTGTTACTTACATAAAAGCTGACAGATAAGGAGGGAACTTATATGATTCGAATTGTGATTGCTGAGGATCAGGAAATGCTGCTAGGGGCAATTGGTTCTCTCCTCAATTTGGAAGAGGATATGGAAGTAGTCGGGCAGGCGAGCAATGGGGAAGAGGCCCTTGCACTAGTGCACCGGTTGCAGCCGGATGTTTGTATCATGGATATTGAGATGCCTGAAATGAGCGGTCTTGAGGCAGCTGAGTCTTTAAAGGCATTTGGTTGTAAGGTTATAATCCTAACAACCTTTGCCAGGAGTGGGTATTATGGAAGGGCCTTACAAGCGGATGTAAGCGGGTATTTATTGAAGGATAGCCCGAGTGAGGAATTAGCAGGATCGATTCGCAGCATCATCAATGGACAGCGAATATACTGCCCCGAACTAATCGATGAAGACTCAAACCAAAACGAACAGAACATCGAAGAGTTCCAACCGCTAGCCGAGAGAAAGACAAAAATTAGCACAGTCAGAAATTACCTGACAACCATCCTAGATAGAATAAAATTACCAACAGGTTAAAAAATAAGGTGTCAGGCACCATGTGAAATCTTCACATGGTGCCTGACACCATTTTTTTGTTTTAAATTTCAATAATAATAGGGAGGATCATTGGCTTTCTCTTTGTTTGGGTGAATACATATTGTCCGACTGATTTTTTTATGTTTTGTTTGATTACATTCCATTGCCGGATATTCTCACTTTGCAGGTCATTTATGGTTTTCTTAGCAAGGCGGTTAATCTCTTTTAGGAGTTCATCCGAATTTCTTGCGTACACGAAACCACGTGTAATGGTGTCAGGTCCGGATATAATCCTTCGGTCACCTTTATTAATGGTTATTACAATTACGAGCATGCCATCCTCAGAAAGCTGTTTACGGTCTCGTAGCACAATGTCCCCGACATCGCCAACGCCCATCCCGTCCACATAGGTATCTCCTGCTGGAATCGACCGAGTCTGACGGGCCACCTGGTTTTCAACATCGACGACATCACCATTTTTGATAATGAAGGTATTTCCCTTCTCAACTCCAACGGACTCGGCTAACAACCGGTGGTGATGCAGCATTCGATATTCACCGTGAATCGGAATGAAATAGGTCGGCTTCATTAAGGTAAGCATCAGTTTTAAATCTTCCTGATAGCCATGACCGGACACATGCATACCCGTTGAACTTCCGGATCCATAGATAACTTTGGCGCCCAGTTGAAATAAATTGTCAATGATCCGAGAAACGTCCTTTTCATTTCCCGGTATTGGAGATGCTGCTAAAATAACCGTGTCTCCAGGATAAACGGATACATCGCGGAAATTTCCGCTAGCGAGACGAGCAAGGGCAGCCATTTGCTCCCCTTGACTACCCGTACAAAGGATGACCACCTTTTCAGGAGAAAGTCGATCAACTTCGCGTGGTTCAATGATCATCCCATCAGGAATGGTTAAATAACCACGCTCAATCGCAACTGAGACCACATTTACCATACTCCGGCCAAGGAGCGCGATCTTTCTATTGGCCTTTATCGCCGCGGCAACCACTTGTTGAACACGATTCACATTCGATGCAAAAGTGGAGATAAAGATTTTCCCGTCAGCTTTCATAAAGGCCTCATCCAAATTGTCACCAATCATTTGCTCAGACGGTGTTAGTCCCTTACGCTCAGCATTGGTACTTTCAGATAATAAAACTAACACACCTTGCTGACCAATATCGGCCATTTTATGAATATCTGAATGTTGATTATTCACAGGTGTTAAGTCAAATTTGAAGTCACCGGTATGAACGACATTACCTTCAGGTGTATGAAAGACAATACCGAGACAATCAGGAATACTATGGCTTACCCTGAAAAAGGATACAGTGGTTTCTCCAAACTCAAGTTTTGAATTAGAATCAATCGTCATGAGCTTCGTGTTTCCGTGAAGTCGATGCTCGTCAATTTTTAATTCAATTAGCCCAAGTGTAAAATGGGTAGCGTAGATAGGGATATTCAATTTTCTTAAGATATAAGGAATACCGCCAATATGATCTTCGTGCCCATGGGTCACAATTAGAGCACGGATCTTCTCCTGATTTTCTTCCAAGTAAGTAATATCGGGGATAATCAAATCAATGCCTAACAAACTTTCATCTGGAAATTTACCGCCGCAGTCAACTATAAAGATATCTTCAGCGTATTGAACCACATACATATTTTTACCGATTTCATTTATGCCGCCTAAAGAGAAAATGGATAATGTACTATCATTCGTTCGCAAAGTAAAATCCTCCTTAACCCAAGTAAATAAGAATAGTATGCCCCTTTGGATTTACTTTATCGGAAGGAGAGAGGTAAAACTTTTGTCGACCATCAAAAAAAACTGCCACAAACCCTGTTTTATTGAGGTTTGTGGCAGCTTGTTTTTATCGGTGGATTAATTATATTAATACTTTAACATTGCTCGCTGGTAGAACACCTTGTAGTGCTCTTTGCTCTTCGGTGGTTAATGGGAGCAATGGCAGGCGAAGACCTCCAACGTTCACTCCATTCATATTCAATGCGGCTTTTACCGGTGCTGGGTTTGGTGCCGCAAATAATGCTTTCATAATCGGGAGAAGACGGCGATGGGCACTAGCTGCATCTTGGACATTCCCATTTTTAAAATGATTAATCATTTCTTGTATTTCATTACCAATGACATGGGAAGCAACGGAAACCACTCCAGCTCCACCAATGGCTAAAACCGGCAATGCTAAGCCATCATCACCACTATAAAGGGTAAAATCACTTGGTGCTTGGCTAATAATTTCAGCCATAGCATCTAAGTTACCGCTTGCTTCTTTTAAGGCGACAATATTTGGAATCTGTGAAAGTCGAACAATGGTCTCTACCGACAGGTTGACCACACTTCGGCCGGGGATATTATAAAGCATAATCGGTAATGGTGTAGATTCAGCAATCGCTTTGAAGTGCTGATACATGCCCTCTTGGGATGGTTTGTTGTAATAAGGAGCAACAAGCATAATCCCATCGACTCCTGTTTCTTCAGCCAGCTTTGTTAAGCTGATGGAAGCTCTCGTGTTATTGGAGCCAGTTCCAGCGATAACCGGAACTCTTCCATTGACAGCGTCGACAACAAATTTAAATAAAGCGACTTTTTCTTCCGTTGTTAATGTAGGAGATTCTCCGGTTGTACCAGCAACTACGATTCCATCGGTACCATTTTCAATTAAATAATCAACAAGTGTTCTAGTCGCGTTAAAATCTATTTCACCATTTTGATCAAATGGTGTAACCATAGCGGTTAAAACTTGGCCAAAATTCATCATTTCTCACCCTTTAATTAAAATTTTTTTTAAAATTTAGAGGTGGGTAAGGCCATTCATAATTTAACGCAAAAAAGCAACAACGAGGGTTCGCTGTTGCAGTAGAAACATAAAAAAAATAAGTTCCCGTGCGTAAGATAGCCCTCCATATAGTTTCCTATATGACAGTTCTGTATTTTTTCAATAGCAGAACCAGCTTCAAGACCAATGAGATTCATTGAAGCTTCGGCAAATTCCCCTTTTCACAATCATCATTGGACCTCATTATCCTCCTATTGTGTACTCATGGTCTTTGCGCCTCTATCCTCACTTCAAAAAACGTGAAGTAAGAAAATATATAATTGATAGTAAATATATCAGAATATTCCCTTTGGTTCAAGGGCAATTGGAACTTTATTTTAAAATTCACACTATATTTCTGCCGTTTCTAAACTCAGTTTATCCTTTTCAACTTCTAAGGCAGATACAATATAAGCAAACCCGTTCATAACAAAATAAATAACATTAGATTGGACCCGTTCCTTTTCTCCCAAATAAGTATTTATGATAATACTGAAGGAAAAAAAGACAACAAATGATAATGCAATTTTATTAAAAATTATCATGTCTACCGACCCCTTTAATTAGGATTCTTATGTTTATCATATTTGCTATAAACCGGTTTTATGCGTGCCTTCGATTGGCCGGTTACCTGAAGTCAATTAGGGTCGGGGGTTGGTCCAGTCATAATCGTCCTTCCTGAACGTTCTTTCTTGCCGTGTAAAAAATAGTAAAGAATTGAGGTTGCCAGAGCGACAATACCTAAGATGACATACAGGTTGCTAAAGCCGGTTAATGGAATAATAAATCCAAGGATATATGGACCGAATCCAAGTCCTGCATCAAGAAAGATAAAGAAAGTCGATGTCGCCAAACCCATCCGATGGGGAGGCGTTACTTTAACGGCCACTGCTTGGGTGCTTGACTGCATGTTACCGAAACCAAGGCCAATTAGAACACCTGCTAGCAATAAAGTGATGCTGATACTAGCTGAACTTAACAGAAACAAGCCGACTGCTAAGAGGACAAAGCCCGGATACATAATAAAGTTTGCACCCTTCAGGTCCATTAAGCGGCCTGTGATCGGGCGTGATATCAATACTGCGATAGAATAGACTAGGAAGAAGAAACTCGCCGTACTAACTAAGTCAATTTCGATAGCATAGAAGTTAATAAAAGATAGAACGCTGGAATAACAAAAAGCTACTACCAGTGTAATGACAGCGATGGGCAGTGCCTTTGGCTCAATATAGTTGGAAAGCTTAAATCCTTTTACTTCAGCTATTTTTACAGATACAACTAATGGAGGCACATCAACAAAGAATGCTGTGATTAAACTAATTACCCCTAAAGCAAGGGAGAATATAAAAATCATTTGGAAATCTGTATGTTGGGTCATATAGAGTCCGATGAATGGCCCGATAGCAGTAGCGAGTGTCGCACTCATGCTGAAGTAGCCGATCCCTTCCGCTTTTCGAGCAGCCGGGATAATCTGGGCCACAATCGTACCTGTAGCAGTCCCCACCATTCCCCCTGCAATCCCGTGGAGTAAGCGGGTAATAAGCAGGAAGGTAATCCCGAAGTTCACAAAATACAAAAGAAGCGTCAAAATAAATAAAATGATACCAATGAATAACGTTTTCTTTCGGCCAATTGACTCAATAAACCGGCCAATCACCAACCGGCCAATTAAAGACCCGACAATAAATATTCCTGTTACAAGCCCTGCTTGACTTGTAGAAGCACCAAATTCATCGACTGCATAAACACCGATGATTACGATTAATAAATAAAAGACTAAAGTTACGAAAAAATTGACCGTGGAAACAATGGTGAAATCCTTTGTCCACAGTTTAGCTCTAGGTTGAGTCACTTATTAAAACCCCTTATTTAATAATATTTTTACGAATTTCCCCCATAATGCGGATGGCCTCGAGCTGTTCATGCTCTGAGATGCCTTTTAAAATGTCCGTTTCATACTGATCAATCGTCACACGGACTTCCGTATATACTTTTCTCCCAAGCTCTGTCAGCTGTGTTCTCTTTTCACGTTTATCATTGCTCGGAACCTGCTCGACATAGCCCAATTCTTCCAAGCGGTTCATGGTCCGGGTGACAGTGGGCTTCTCTACATATAAATAATGAGAGAGTTCCACTAGCGTTGCTGAGCCATTATTGAATAAGTAGTAAAAAATCGACCATTGCGCTCTATGGAGATGATGCTCGGCGAGATGAATATTAAGTTTATTCTCGAACGGACGGTACAACATCAGTAATTGGTGGAAAAATTTTTGAGAAGTATTTATTTGAAACACCCCTTGTTAAATGGTTAGTTAGAGTAATAATTACCTTGGGTAACTATTATAGTATAACAGAAATGATAATAAAATGTCTAATGTTAGAGGTGGGGTGATACTAATCAAACGTTTGATTGGGACGGGATGAGGCCTT
The DNA here is from genome assembly GCF_900177675.1 of Bacillus sp. OV166. Lineage (GTDB taxonomy): Bacteria > Bacillota > Bacilli > Bacillales > Cytobacillaceae > Neobacillus. The sequence goes on from NZ_FXWM01000001.1 coordinate 705,487, forward strand.
GGTGTATATGGATTTTTGGGGTAAAGACTTTTTCTGGATAATATAATCAAACGATTGATTAAAAGGGCCTGAGTCCTTGGTGTATAAGGTTTTTATGAGGTGGGTAATTTTTTATGAAAAAAAACTAATCAAACGTTTGATTAAATGTGGATGAAGCCTTGGTATTGCTCTATTTTTTCCTATTAGTTATTTCGATACAAATACAGACCAAATCCTAAGGTATCTCTGCCCCATGTCAAATAGGTCCGGCGCCATGTGCGAATTCGCTGCAGCATCGCTTCACAATCGGGGTCATCTGGATTTTCAAGACAATAATTCTCGACTGACATCGAATAAAGCCATTCGTAATCATCCCAGTCATCTGCATTAGCAACATAAGACCAAAGTGGGATTAAACCTAATTCTTCACCAGCCTTAACGGTATCCGCATGGCTTTTACATTCCGACTCGTCTGCACCGCCAAGCGCCTCTAAATATTCAGGACTGGGAGTCTGCTTCCAATAGCCTTCACCTATTAAAATGTGGCCATTTTTCTTTACAAGACGTTTTAGTGTTTTTAGTGTAGGTTCCAGTCCGCCCAAGGCATGGGTAGATCCGATACAAATCCCAAAATCATACCCGTCTGGATCACATCTCTCAACCGCCGTGCTGGCATCTTCCACGATAAACTCAATACTGCCTTCAGGAATTCTAGTGCTTGCATTCCGCTTCGCTTCCTCAATGGACCCGTCATACAATTCTATTGCAGTGGAGGTAACCTGGTAGTTTTCCACCAACCGAATTAACAATTCGCATTTACCAGCCCCAATATCAATCACCTTATCTGATGCTTTAGGCGATACAATTCCGAGCATCTTCATAATTTTTGCCTCGCTGATTGGATTACTAAATGCATGATTACGATGGGCAATAGCTGAAAATTTGTTTCTATTCATGGATAATGTCTCCTTTTCTACGACAAGTGGATGTGGATTCTACCTAACGCTTTCCTATTTCATTTATTATCTTTATCCCTTGAATGTCAACATATTAATGTAATCTTTTTGTTATTGAAGACATCGAACCCCTTGAAGTTTATTTTCAACTATAATAAACCAAGCACTCGATTGGGAAGTAATTGTGCCCTTGAGTGCGGAAAAATAAGGTCAGCGGTAACAATTAGGGAGTAATTGTGCCCTTGAGTGCGGAAAAATAGGGTCAGCGGTAAAAATTAGGGAGTAATTGTGCTCCTGAGCGCGGAAAATTAGAAATAACGGTAACGATTATTTGCATTACCCTTCACTATCTTATTTAATAAAAGCGAGTCATAAAAATTTAAATAAGAATGAGGTAATTCATTTGAAAGCACTTATGTTTAAAACATTTGGCGGCCCGGAAGTCCTCGAATATGGTGATATTGCGGAACCTGTGATTGGTCCGGACGAAATACTGCTAAGCATGAAAGCAATTGGTCTGAATTTTGCCGATATATATAGAAGAAAAGGAAACTATCATCTAGCCGGAGAGCCACCCTATATCTTAGGGTATGAAGGGGCTGGAATCGTAGCAAAGACGGGATCCAATGTCCATGGTATCAGCATTGGTGACCGGATGGCATTTGCCGATGTACCTTATGCAAACGCCGAGCAAGTAGCCGTTCCAGTTGAAAAAGCTATACCAGTGCCTGACACCATTTCATTTGCAGATGCGGCATCCGTATTGCTTCAAGGATTAACGGCTCATTATTTAACGAAGGATAGCTATGCGGTGAAAAAGAATGATACCGTGTTGGTGCATGCTGCAGCAGGCGGTGTGGGGCAGCTTCTTGTTCAAATTGTAAAATTACTTGGAGGCACGGCAATTGGCTTAACTTCTTCCTTTGAAAAAAGAGCTGCTGCAGTAAAGGCGGGTGCGGACCAAGTCTTTTTATATAAGGATAATTGGAAGGAACAAGTACTCGAGGAGACGAATGGCAAGGGCGTAGATGTGGTCTACGAATCAGTAGGTTCTACTCTTCAGGATAGCTTTGAGGTTACTCGCACCGGTGGAACGGTCGTATTTTACGGAATGGCAGGGGGCGACCCAGCATTGGTTGACCCGAGAATGTTAATGGATACATCAAAAACCCTCGCAGGCGGGGACCTATGGAATGTGCTGACGTCCCGAGAAGAACGAATAGCTCGTTCAAATGAGCTGTTTCGGTGGGTGGAGGCAGGAAAATTAGTAGTTTCAGAACCAACAGTCTTCCCGTTGCAGGATGGCCAAGAAGCACACCGCTATCTAGAAGGCCGTAAGAGCATGGGGAAAATTTTATTAATTCCATAAAGAGAAGGTGTTGTTCTTGTGCACCAAACTGGCTTCCGCAATCGGAACTGGCGCCAAAAGGAGCACTATGATGCCCGTCAATCATGAAAAAGGGCTGTAACGGTAACCATAGGAGCACTATGATGCCCGTCAATCATGAAAAAGGGCTGTAACTGTAACCATAGGAGCACTATGATGCCCGCCAGCAGCGAAAAATGGTTGGAACGGTAACCATAGGAGCACTATGATGCCCGTCAACCGTGAAAAAGGACGGTAACGGTAACCATAAGGAGTACAATGATTTCCTTTACCTGCAATTTCTAATGTAATTTAATCAGAAGCACCTCAAACGAGAGCCTCTACAATTGTGGGTAAGCTGTAATCTTTTGAGGTACCCACATAGGAAAAGACGAATATAAAAACAACTATAAAAGCAGTGTGTTTCTCAGATGAATCACACTGTTTTTTGCGCGTTATATAGGAAGATTATGTTAAAATTTTAAGTTTTAAGATTCCTTTTCGGTATTTCAAAGCTGTAAGAATCTAAGCCTTTCATGATTGAGGGATATCCTGCTTTATTGTTTTTTCTTTTTCCAATTAACAGTATTGTATGACTTGTGTGTGTCACATTTGGGCCTTCACTCATATACTAAGTTTGAAAAAAGATTAGTTGTATGACATATGTGCACTTTCAAAATATTGTTAAAAGGGGTAGAAAAAATGAATCACAAATGGATATTAGCGATTGATGCCGGCGCATACGAGGTGAAAGGAAGAACAAGGGACGATGTGTTTAAGTTTAGGTCAACAATTGGACCTTACCGCCATCTTCATTTGGTGAATGCAGATAGCAGCCAAATGGAAGCCGGCGACTACATCGTCGAGTACGGGGACGAGAAGCTGTTTGTGGGGAATATCGCATGGCGGGAATGTCATGCAATAAGAGAGCCGAGAGATATTTCGAAGGCGCACGAAGAAACAAAGATCAGGGTACTGGTGGCAGTTCATCAGTATGGTAAAACGGAAGGGAACTGTGTAGTGATTGGGCAGCCGATCCGTGGAATGGTGAATAAAGACAGGGAAAGTATGGAGACCATGCTGAAAGGGGAACACACGATCACGGTAAACAATGTTAGGAAGACGTTTAACATCGAGGAAGTAAAAGTCGCTCCTGAAGGGTCTGGGGCATACTTCAGCATGGAAGACAGGCCGGAGGACATTGCGAACATCATCGACGCTGGAAGTGGTACCTTCAACTATTTAAGAGTGGAAGATGGCTACTTTATTGACAGGAAAAGCGGGACCCTTGCTTTCGGTGCTGAAACAGACATGGAAATGACAGAAAAACAAATGGCAGTAGCCATCCTGGCGGAACTTCGGGGCAAGTGGAACTTATACGAACCGACCTATCTTTGCGGAGGAATTGCTGAATATCTTCTGCCATATATTAAGGAGCATTTTAGTAATATCAAGCTAATCAGACCCGTCCTCTACCGGACAAACGGACACAAAGCATACAGTCCGCAATATGCCAATGCTTTCGGATTTTATTCTATGGGGAAAGTGGTCTTTGTTGATGAATGAACTGAATCGAAAGATCAAGTCCGTCCCTTTCAACCTCGATGACCCTTATGAAAGAGAGCTTCTAGAACATTGTAACCAGTACATTCACTTTGCGACATATATCAAACGCCTGATCCAACGAGATATGGAACAGGGTGTCGGATTCATTCGTAAAGAATATGAAAAGGTAGAAATGAAACTAGAAAAATCTATCGACAAGTCGAAGTTGAAAAGCTTCGGTCTCTAACTCCTATATGGGGTCTTTTTTTTGGATTCTATACTTATGGGTTCCATACCTTTTACCTTTTCTACATTTTCCTCAAAGTAATTTGAATCCATTTTATGGTGTCAGGCACCAGAGTAGATTACCTATTTTTTATGGTGTTAGGCACCAGAGTAGATTATCTATTTTTTATGGTGTCAGGCACCACAATGGATTATCAATTAAAGAAAAAAGTTTTTCTTGCAAAAGCGCTTTCATTGGGTTTATAATATGAATAAATCGATTTACTAAACCGATTTACTAAAACGGTTTATCAGAAATACTTTTTAAAAAGGAGTCTTCGTTATGCAAAATGTAATTGTCCCGATAAATGCTTTTGATAGATTTGAAGTGTTGAAGAAGGGGCAAACTTCATTCATTAGACTCATTGCCGAGTCCGGTGCTTTTGGAATTGAGATTCGCCGTGAATTATTGTCGGAGCAGGATCCTCCACTGGATAGTATGAGAAAAGAAATTGAACAATATCAACTTTTTACCGTGTACTCGGCTCCGATTGAGCTATGGAAAAAGGATCACGGTTTAAATGAAAAGAAATTAAACGAGATCTTTCATGAGGGAATAGCACTTGGAGCTAAATGGATAAAAGTATCACTAGGGCATTTTCACAAAGGTCAATCAAATATCAGGGAGCTCGATGCTTTTTTGAACCAGCACCAAGGAATTCAATTGCTAGTTGAAAATGACCAGACGCTTCATGGCGGGAATATCAATCAATTAACGTCCTTTTTTGAAAGCGCCTCCGAGCAGGACACACCAGTAAAAATGACATTTGACGCAGGGAACTGGTATTATTCCGGTCAGGATGTGGACGAAGCATTAAGTAAGCTTTCACCATATGTCCATTATCTGCATTTGAAACAAGTAGAAGATGATCATGGCGAGTTCATCACGGTGCCTCTTCAAAATGATGGGAGTCACAGCTGGGAGAAGGTTATGAATAGTTTGCCATCTGAAATCGCAAAGGCGCTTGAGTTTCCTATCGAGCCAAAGGAGAAAACAAAAGAGTTTATTCAGATGATAACAGAAAGTGAGGCTTTATCATGCAACAGTTAGATGTGATTACATTTGGAGAAGCGATGGCAATGTTTATGGCTAATCATCCGGGTTCCTTACACGAAGTTGACCAATTTACCCGGGAGCTTGCCGGTGCAGAAACCAATGTGGCAATTGGGCTTGCCAGGCTGGGCCTTCGCTCGGGTTGGGCAAGTAAAGTCGGAAATGATGCCTTTGGAAAATTTATTATCGAAAGGCTCAAAAATGAAAACGTTGACATTGACCATGTGTTGATCGACAAAAAATATCCGACTGGATTTCAATTGAAGTCAATGGTAGTAGAAGGCGACCCAGAGGTCCAATATTTCCGCAAGGGTTCGGCAGCGAGCCATCTAACTAGCGAAGATTTTAATGAAGAGTATTTTCAAGCGGCAAGGCACTTGCATATGACAGGGATACCTTTAGCCCTCTCGGAAAGTGCAAGAGCCTTTGCAAGACACGCTCTATCATTTATGAAAAAGAATGGGAAAAAGATTTCCTTTGACCCGAATTTAAGGCCGACTCTTTGGAAATCACAAGAAGAAATGGTGAAGGAAATTAATGAAGCGGCGTTCCTAGCTGATTACGTGTTACCGGGAATCGCTGAGGGTGAAATCTTAACCGGTTTCAAGGAGCCGCGTGAAATCGCTTCCTTTTACTTGGAAAAGGGTGTAGAGCTTGTCGTCATTAAGCTTGGTGCAGAGGGAGCATTTTATAAAACAGCAACAGAAGAAGGAACCGTTCGCGGTTTCCATGTCGAAAAGGTTGTTGATACCGTTGGTGCGGGCGATGGCTTTGCAGTTGGGGTAATCAGTGGATTACTCGAAGGTCTCCACGTTCTTGATGCGGTTTCAAGGGGAAATGCAATTGGTTCGTTAGCAGTTCAATCACCCGGTGATAACGATGGCTATCCAACCAAAGAAGAGTTAGCAAAATATATAGAAAAAAACTTACAGGGAGTGAAATAACATGAAACAAACGATTGCCAAACAACGATGGTTACGTCTGATTCCAATTGCTTTTATCACTTACAGTCTTGCCTACCTTGACCGTGCTAACTATGGGTTCGGTGCAGCCTCAGGATTAGCTGAGGACCTTCACATTACAGCGGGTACTTCTTCCTTACTTGGTTCGCTATTCTTCTTAGGTTATTTCTTTTTCCAAGTGCCTGGTGCTGCTTTTGCCGAGAAAAAGAGTGCAAAAGTCCTTATTTTCTGGTCATTGATTGCTTGGGGGTTATTAGCTTCTTTCACAGGGATGATCACCAATATTAAATTATTATTTGTGATACGCTTTGCACTCGGGGTAGTGGAAAGTGCGGTAATGCCGTCTATGCTTGTACTCTTAAGTAACTGGTTTACGAAAGCAGAGCGTTCTCGTGCGAATACGTTCTTAATCTTAGGAAACCCTGCAACCGTGTTATGGATGTCAATTGTTTCTGGTTATTTAGTTAACTCTGTGGGCTGGAGATGGATGTTTATTGCCGAAGGTCTTCCTGCCGTTATTTGGGCATTTATTTGGTGGAAAGTTGTAAATGACAAACCAAGAGATGCAAAATGGTTAACTGAACAGGAAAAGAATGATTTTGAACAACAATTAGCAAAAGAACAAGAAGGGATCAAGCCAGTAAAAAATTACGGCGAAGCTTTTAAATCGAAACCAGTTATTTTGTTAAGCGCTCAATATTTCCTTTGGAGCATTGGTGTGTATGGGTTTGTAATGTGGCTTCCTTCTATTATTAAAGCCGCGCCAAATATGGATATTGTAAAAACAGGCTGGTTGTCATCTGTACCTTATATTTTAGCCATTATTCTTATGTTAGTAGCTTCTTATTTCTCTGATAAAACATTGAACAGAAACGCCTTTGTTTGGCCATTCCTATTAATTGGTGCAATCGCATTTTATGCCTCTTATGCCATTGGAACGGACCATTTCTGGATTTCATTTGTCTTATTAGTCATTGCCGGTGGTGCGATGTATGCTCCATATGGTCCATTCTTTGCGATCATTCCTGAAATCCTCCCTCGTAACGTGGCTGGCGGCGCAATGGCCCTTATTAACAGCATGGGTGCATTAGGATCGTTTGTTGGCTCTTATATCGTAGGGTATTTGAATGATTCGACTGGTGGATTCGGTGCTTCTTACATCTTCATGGCAGGATCTTTATTCCTTTCCGCTATTTTAACCATTTGGGCGGTAAAAGCGGCAAAAAAGGAAAGTAAGAAACCAGCTGATGCAAAAATAAGTGCATAAAAAACTGTCAACAGCTTTGGGATTTCTCCAAGGCTGTTACTAATTTAAATAAAATAGAGAGAAGAGGAGTTTTTAAAATGGGAGTAGAAGAAATTAAAAAACGGGCGGTTGTTGCGGTCATTCGGGGGGCTAATATGGAAACCATCATTCCAATGGCTCATGCCCTTAAAGATGGCGGAGTCACAGCGCTTGAAATTACGATGGAAACCCCAAAAGCATTAGCGATTATTGAAAAAGCGGCCGATGTGTTTGGTGATGAGATTTTTGTAGGGGCCGGAACGGTTTTGGACGCTGAGACTGCCCGTGCAGCCATTTTGTCGGGAGCAAAGTTTGTTTTTTCACCGACTGTACGGAAGGAAACGATCGAGATGACGAAACGGTATGGGGTCATTAGTGTCCCAGGTGCATTTACCGCAACCGAAATTCTAACTGCCTATGAGTATGGTGCCGATGTAATTAAAGTATTCCCTGCAGGAAGTGTAGGACCTGGTTACTTTAAAAATCTAGCGGGTCCGCTGCCGCATATTCCGTTAATGCCGACAGGCGGGATTGATATGGAAAATGCCAAGGATTATATCCGTGCTGGAGCGGTTGCTGTGGGTGTCGGAAGTTCGTTGGTTGATTCGAAAAAAGCATTAACCGATGAGTATCTAAGGTTGATAACCGAGAATGCAAGGAAGTTAATGGAAGAAGTCCAGTCAGCGCGGTAAGCAGAATGGGAGGATGACCATAAGTGGCGAGTACTTGGTTATAAACAAGTGCTTTGTCATTTAGGGGGTCATCCTCCTTTCGTTTACATGTGGGCGACTTTGAATCGATCATTACTGGATAATTAGTAGATTTGCCGCTAAAATGAAGTCAGTGAACCAAGAGGAAAGAGGAAGATAGGCATGGAAAAAGTAACAATGGCCGATGTAGCAAAAGCGGCAGGCGTGTCAAAAAGTACCGTTTCTCAATACTTAAATAAACGGTTTGAATATATGGGGGAAAAAACCAAGCTTAAAATTGAAGCAGCGATTGAAGAACTTGGCTACCAACCCAATTTTATCGCAAGAAGTCTAAAGCAAAAGCGGACCTCTATGGTTGGAATCATTGTTGCCAATATTACGCATTTTTTTTCAACTGAAATCAGCCGTGCCATTGAGGATTTTTGTCATCAACATGATTTGCATGCCATCGTCTGTAACGCGGATGATGATCCCGAAAAAGAGAAGAAATATATTGAAATGTTGAGAGCAAAGCAGGTCGATGGTCTGATCATTTTTCCTACTGGACAAAATAATGATTTATATAAAACCATGGTGCGTCAAGGCTATCCTGTTGTGTTTGTAGATAGAAGAGTCGAGAATCTTGATGTGTTTTCAGTAATTACGGATAATACTCATTCCACTTCCATGGCCGTGCAAAGTTTCATTGAGAGGGGCCATCAAAATATTGCCTTTGCGGTACAGCCACTTACAGTTAGTCCCCGAATAGATAGACTGGAGGGCTATAAAAGGGCATTAACGGATGCCGGTATAAAGGTTAATCCAGATTTCATTATAGAAGCTAGTATTACGGAGATGAAAAGCAAATTAGAAAAGCTTTTTTCATTAGAGGTTAAACCAACAGCAATCTTTGCAGCAAATGATCGTGTTTTTCTCGCGGTTGCAGAATTTATTAAGGAAAAGGGAATTAAGCTAGGGAAAGAGCTTGAGTTGATAGTATTTGATAATATTCCATTTGCTCATTTACTAGAGGACCCCATTTCCTTCATTAGTCAGCCGGCATCAGAAATGGGACACAAGGCTGCAGAGCTGTTATTTGAACAGATTAATAAAGAAAACACTTCTCCGGGAGTGTTTGTTTTTCCAAGCAAGTTGGTGTAGAAACGATTCATTAGTGCCTGACACCAAAACTGGTTCGGGCACACTTTGTTCATTGAAAAACGCTTACAAATGAAGTATAATTAATTCATAAACCGATTTAGTAAACCGATTTATCTAAACCCCATGTAAAGGAGTTTGATTATGAAAATACAACTTGCTTTGGATCGGATGGAAATAGCTGAAGCCATCGAGTTAACAAAGAAAGTAGAGGATTCCATTGATTGGATTGAGGTTGGTACTTCTCTAATCAAAGAATTCGGTGTGGCTAGCATAAAAGAGATGAAACAAGCATTTCCAAATAAACAAATAGTAGCTGATATAAAAACGATTGATAATGCCCGTTATGAATTTGAACTGTGTTTTGATGCTGGGGCAGATGTTGCTACCGTCATGGGAGTCTCTCCCCTTGTAACAATTGATACCTGTCTGGAAGTAGCCCATCGTTATCAAAAAAAGGTCATGATTGATCTGTTAAATACGTCTGATCAACAAAAAAGAGAATTACGGAAATACAAGGACGCCATATTTTGCGAGCACGTGAGTAAGGACCAACAAGAAGAATTAGGCAGTCAAAATCATGGCACAAAGCAAAGTGATTTTTCAGAATTTCAGGTAGCGGCAGCTGGTGGGATTACCCTAGATTCGATGGAAGACCTCGTACGGTCTTTAAACCCATCGGTTGTGATTATTGGCTCAGCGATTACGAAAGCGGATAATCCGTCGGCGGCAGCAGCACAGTTTAAACAACTTATTTTACAAACGGAGGGGAAATAAAACATGTTAGTCATTCCTACTATATTAAAAGAGGTGGAAACGGTCCTTAGCCAAGTGGAAGAGGAGCAGCTTCAAGAGTTAGCGATTCAATTGCAAAAAGCAAAGCGGATTTTTGTCATTGGGGAAGGCCGGTCCGGGTTAATGGCAAAATCATTTGCGATGCGTTTAATGCATTTGGGAGCAACGGTCTTTGTTGTAGGAGAAACGATCACTCCGTCCATTGCTGAAGGTGACCTTTTAGTGGCGATTTCAGGTTCAGGTGCAACGAAAAATGTGGTTTGGACGGCTGAAAAAACGCATTCACTTGGCTGTTCGGTAATAGCGGTAACCACAAACCCAGAGTCTCCATTAGCTATGGCGGCAACGCAGATTCTTCATGTACCCGCAGCGACAAAATATCGGCGCGAGAATGAGTTAAAAACGATCCAACCGCTTGGATCTTTATTCGATCAATGCGCTCATATACTATTTGATACCTTATGCCTGCTTTTCAGCAAGCTAAACGAAGTGGATCACACCCTAGCTTTCGGCCGACATAGCAATTTAGAATAGGAAAAATGGATGGTGCCTGACACCAATTCGGTCATCCCCGAATTGGTGTCAGGCACTCTTTTTTTGAAAGTGTTTTAAAACCAATTATAACCGCCTAGACTAGAAACCCACGTATGTATTAGAATAACAGGGATGAATGGAGGAAACAAACATATGTCTAATTTGCCAAATTGCCCTAAATGTAATTCCGGATACACGTACGAGGATGGAAGTCTTTTTGTTTGCCCAGAATGTGCTCATGAATGGAATGTAGAATCAGATACAGAGAATGAAGACCAAAATATTGTTAAAGATTCAAATGGAAATGTTTTAACCGATGGGGACTCTATCACAGTCATCAAGGACCTGAAAGTAAAAGGAAGTTCATCAGTCTTGAAAGCAGGTACAAAGGTAAAAAATATCCGTTTAGTTGATGGAGATCATAATATTGATTGTAAAATTGATGGTTTTGGCGCGATGAGTTTAAAATCTGAATTTGTTAAGAAGTTATAGTGGCTAATAATGAAAACAGCTAGGTATAAAGCCTAGCTGTTTTCATAGAGAAAAGTAGCTACTGATTTCGTTTAGAGATGAAAACCAATCCAAAGGGGAAATAGTGATGGAAAAGGTACTTATTCTTGGTGCAAGCGGACTTGTAGGAAGAGCTTTACTCGATGAATTTAAAGATCGATTTGACCTTTACGGGACATATTCTTCTTCGTTAACCAGTCTTCCTAATGAGAAGCAGTTCCAATTGGAAGTTCAGCAAATCGATAAGTTGAAGGAAATTATAAGATCAATTAAGCCAGACATTGTGATTTCTTGCCTAAGAGGAGATTTTGATCCGCAGTTGAAGTTTCATAAAGAATTGGCCCTGGAATTACAACATACTAGCAGCCGGGTCTATTACTTTTCTACGACAAATGTATTTGATGGGGACTTTTCAAGACCTCACACAGAAACAGATCTGCCTATTGCTGAATCAGATTATGGGAAATTCAAAATTGCATGTGAAAATATGCTAAAAGAAGTTTTGGATGATCGGGTGATGATGATCCGAATCCCAGCGATTTGGGGGAAGAATTCCCCAAGATTGAATTTAATTAGAGAAAGCATAAAAAATAATAAAGTGATAGATGTCTATAGCAATTTGGTATGTAACAATCTTTTGGATGTTCAGTTAGCAAAACAACTACGATCCATTATTGAACATAATCTAAAAGGGATCATTCACTTAGGTACGAAGGATAGCATGGCGCAGGGACAATTTTTTGAACAGGTCATTAGTAAACTTGAAGGTGATCAGAGCATATTACGCTATCAATCATATCAGGAAAAAGACGTCACTTATTATTTTCAATTAACTTCAAATCGCGAGGATCTCCCAGTTTCTTTGCAAGGTACGAACAAGGGTATTATTGATTACTTGGTTTTATAAAAAATGTTAAAGAGCTTGGGTTATTCCAAGCTCTGTTTCCTTACTTGCTAGATGACTTTAGAAATTCCCCATTTCCACTTGATAGTTTTTCTCGTTAAGAGCTTTATGCAGCTGGTCAATATGATCGTGATTTTTTGTTTCGACTGAAATTTCAATTTGGGCATAGCCGGGATAAATATCTTTGCCAATCCGGTGGAGATTAACGGATTGAACGTTGGCGTCTAATTCGGTTATCGAACTCAATACTCGTTGCAGTTCACCAGGTTTGTCTTTTAAGGTAATCGTAAAATTGGCATATCTTCCAGACTCAACCAAGCCCCGTTCAATTATTCTTGAAATAAAATTCATATCGACGTTTCCGCCGCTTAACACAGCAACCACTTTTTTCTCCTTAATATTCAATTTTTCATATAGTAAGGAAGCAAGTGAGACGGCGCCCGACCCCTCAACTAAAAGCTTATTCCTCTCCAAAACCATTAGCATGGTCCTGGCAATTTCCATTTCATCGACGCAAAAAACATCATCCACGTATTTTTGAACGATTTCAAAGGGCCTCAACCCTGGTTTTTTAACGGCAATTCCATCAGCCATTGTAGGTGTGGAGTCAACCATTACAGGTTTATTTTCAAACAAGGACTGCTTCATACTTGGGCAGGCAAGGGCTTGAACGCCGTAAACAGAAATATGAGGATTTTTTTCCTTTACTGCCATAGCAACACCAGCAATGAGTCCGCCACCGCCAATTGGGCAAATAACCGCCTCAACATCTGGAAGCTGGTCGAGGATTTCTAATCCGACCGTACCTTGTCCTGTCATGATAGCCTCATCGTCAAAAGCATGAATAAAGGTCGCATCGAGTTCCTCTTTCAGTTTTAATGCATAGGAGAGAGCATCATCGAATGTGGCCCCCTCTAAAATTACTTCAGCCCCATATTGTTTTGTGGCTAGGATTTTACTAAGTGGAGCGCCTTTAGGCATCACAATTTTGCATGGTACACCTAGCATTTGACTCGAATACGCTACTCCTTGAGCATGGTTTCCAGCAGAGGCAGCGATTACTCCCTTTGTCAGTTCTTCCTTTGAGAGCGAATTGAGCCTATTGTAAGAGCCCCTTACTTTAAAGGAGCCTGTTTTTTGAAGATTTTCAAGCTTTAAATAAACTTCATTGTGAGCGAGATGACTAAAAGTTTTGGAATAATCAAGGGGTGTCATATGGACAATTTCCTTCATTTTATCCCGTGCAATGATGATATCATCGATGTTCAAAGTTACTCCTCCTACATACACATGGTCTTTTACTTAGGATGTACCGGGAAAAGTAAACTATGTCCAATTTCACAAAGTGCTTAACGACTACGGTTCATTCTGTTACATCTGTTGACATTGGTTGCATTTTTAATTATTATATGTTTAAGCATTTAAACATTTAAACGTTTAATTATTTAAACATAAAAATTAGAAAACACTTAAATAGAAAAAAATATTGGAGGAACATAAGTGATGAAGACGGCATTGATTACAGGGGCAACAAGCGGTTTAGGATATGAGTTTGTAAAACTGTTCGCAAATGATGGTTACAATCTTGTCCTAGTTGCTAGGAACGGAAAAAAACTGGAGGAAATCAAGCGAACTTTTACGAATATAGAAGTTACTGTCATCCCTAAGGATTTGAGTGTCCTTGGTGCTCCTAAAGAGGTATTTGAAAAACTTGAAAATCTAGGAATAACCATAGATGTGCTGGTTAATAATGCCGGTTTCGGACTAATGGGTAAGTTTGATGAACTGGATATCCAAAAAGAATTAAATATGATTCAATTAAACATATCCGCACTGACTGAATTAACTTATTACTGTTTACAAAAAATGAAACAAAGGAACAGCGGCAAAATTTTAAATGTTGCTAGTACTGCGGCATTCCAACCTGGTCCACTAATGGCTGTGTATTATGCAACGAAGGCTTTTGTCCTCTCGTTTTCAGAAGCACTTGTTGAAGAGCTATCCGGCAGCTCCATTACTGTAACAACTCTTTGTCCAGGTGCAACGAAAACTAATTTTGGTTCTGTTGCAAGTGTCGAGGGCACGAAAATGTTCAGCAAGGCAATGGCTTCAGATCTAGTAGCAAAAAGCGGTTATGAAGCATTGATGAGGGGGAAACGTGTAATTATTACGGGAGGATTAAATAAGGCAGGTGCACTTGGAGCTAAATTTATGCCAAGAAACATTGCAGCTAAAATAGCCAAGTATGTCGCAGGGGATAAGTAATTACTAGGTTTTGAAAAAGGAGATAATCTTTTTATGGCACAGCAAGCTATTGATGTATTTAGAGCATGTATACCGTTATTTACCGCACTTAGTGATCCAGCAAGGCAGGATATTATCCTTTTGCTGGCAGAGCATGAGCGGTTAAGTGTTAATGAAATTGCCGAACAGTCTAACCTGTCGCGCCCGGCAATTTCCCATCATTTAAAAATTATGCGCGACAATCATCTTGTGGAAATTGAACAAAAAGGTACACAGCGCTATTATTCACTTTCTTTAAATCAAAGTGTAAAACAATTGAAGCAGCTGATAAATATCGTTGAGAGTGAGTGTATTCTTTAGCTCATTCTTTTCTTTATTTTATCCATGTTGGAGTCCCTACTAAAATTTTCTTTCTATGATAGGGTGAACCGTGCCATAAGTAAATGAGGTTTTTGGGTTGAAATTTTTGGTGATTGCAATTAGAGAATTTGATTCCACACTCAGCACATGTGCAGTTTCAAAGACCGGATTCCACGAGCGAAAATGATCATCTTAGAGTTGTGTATGTACTACTTTTACCATAAACTTACAGATTTGCACTTTTCATCGAAGCCTGACTCGTCCTTGATCGTATCCAGCTAAATGACATTAATAAAGCATTCGACAGCTTCCATGACTGCAATTGCATCAACGTTGGCAGAACAGTGGTTGAGTTTTCATCACAAGAACAAAAGGAACTAGCAGATACGTCTGACAGTCTATTAACTATATAAAATAAGAAAACAGACCGTCTCATTGCCAGACGGTCTGTTCTTTTATTCATCCTTTTTTAATGCATCTCGTTCTGCCATTAATTTTACAATAATTTCTTCAATAAAAATAAAGAATACAGTTCGAGTTTTTTCATAAGGTAACAATTTTCCATTTTGAGCAGATTTGGTTAAGTAAAATATATTATCTACTTGTAAAGTTTGAGAATTGTCATATTCCTCCAAAATCAACAATATTTCAGCCCCTTTAGACTTTGCTCCGTTGAAAAGGTTTTCAAAAGAGGCGAATTTGCCGGTTACGGAAAAAACAATTAAAAGCGTGTCCTCATCCACTAAATGCTTCGCATGATCTTCTCCCTGGCTCACTAAAATATGTTTTCCAGAAACAAGAGCAAGCTTATAAGCAAAGTATTCTACACAAATAAAGGATGGACCCAATCCAAATAGCACAATTCTGTTGTACTTCTTATAAAGAGTTAAAAACTCATCCACTAATGTAGGGTCAAAATTATCTATAAAGTGTTTTAATCGTTCAAGCTCACTTGAAGTTTTTTTGTCTTCCTGAATGATTGGCTGACCGCCAAAAAATTGTTTATATTGTTTAAAACTTTCAAACCCAAGTTTTCTTACAAGTTTGGATACTTTTGAAGAAGACACATTACAATACTCAGCGGCCTCTAATATTTTTAAATGATCCTTTTCTTTAATAATTTCAGAAAGTTTATTATGAACCGAAAGCTCCAGCTCATTTAATTTATTTAAATTAATATTTATGGTCTTTCCCTCTCTTCTCATTTTAGTGCTTAATGAAAGTATACCATAGTGGAAAATTTTCCACAATATAATTTTTTTTTAAAAAAAATAGAAAATTTTCTTAAGAATCCGTTTACATTTGGAGATATTTATAGTAAATTAACGTTGTAAATAATAAAAAACATTTAAGAGGAGGGTTAACATGACTACTCATAAAAACGATATAAAAGATTTCTCAATGAATTTTTTTAGCTTAAAAGGAAAAGTAGCCATTATCACTGGAGGAAATTCAGGATTAGGGCAAGGGTTTGCCTTAGCACTTGCAAAAGCAGGGGCGGACATTTTTGCAGTCAGCATCGCTGATGACAATGGCGAAACGAAAAACATGATTGAAGCAGAAGGTGTTCGCTACCATCTAATGGTTACAGACGTTACGCAAGAAGGCGCTTGCCAAAAAATTGCAGAAGAATGTATCGATACATTTGGAAAAATAGATATCCTCATGAATAACGCGGGTATTTGCATCAATGAACCTGATGTGACGAAGTTTACTCGACTTCAATGGGATAAAATGGTCTCAATCAATTTAACGGCTGCTTTTGAATTATCACATGAAGTGGCGAAGTATATGATTCCACAAAAAAGCGGGAAAATCATTAATACTTGTTCCTTGTTTTCATACCTTGGAGGTCAATGGTCACCCGCATATGCGGCAACAAAACACGGCTTAGCAGGTTTTACAAAAGCATATTGTGATGAATTAGCCCAATTCAATATTCAAGTTAACGGTATTGCACCTGGCTATTTTGCTACTGCGGTTACAGCAGAGACAAGAGCGAATCCTGCAGCGAATCAACGAATTTTAGATCATATTCCTGCCAATAGATGGGGCAATATCACAGATTTAATGGGTACTGTTGTCTTTTTAGCTTCAAACGCTTCAAATTATGTAAATGGAACTCTCGTAAATGTTGACGGTGGATACTTAGTACGATAACGGAATATAGAAACCGATAAAAGGAGAAATGCTGCGATGACGAATGAACAATTATTAAAAGAAGAAACTACGATGGTGAAAGAACAGTTATTAAAAGAATTACAGACAATTATTTCAGTAGAACAAATCAATACCGAGCTTGAAGCACTATATGATGCATCAGCAGATCGTTATAAAAAATATGCTAAGGCGAAAAAGGTCCTTGACGTTCCAATGCCAATGGCGATTGTATACCCGCACTCTACGGAAGAAGTCCAGTCACTTCTGCAGTTCTGTAACAAACACAAGATCAATGTGATTCCTAGAAGTGGAAAAACAGCTACTGAAGGCGGTCTTGAAAACTGGAAGGAAATTGCTATGGTTATCGATGGGTCAAGAATGAATCAAATTATTAAAATCGATCCATATAATATGCAAGCTACAGTCCAAGCAGGCGTTAAACTGCAAACACTAGAAGATGAGCTGCGTAAAATCGGCTACACTACAGGCCACTCTCCACAGTCAAAACCGGTTGCACAGTATGGTGGATTATTGGCAACAAGAAGTATTGGACAATTCTCCACTTTATACGGTGCGATTGAAGACATGGTTGTTGGATTAGAATGTGTATTTCCGAACGGACATATCTCTAGAATAAAAAATGTTCCGAGAAGAGCCGGTGGACCGGATATCAGACACATTGTCATCGGTAATGAAGGAACACTATGTTACATCACCGAAGTGACGATTAAAATTTTTAAATACTATCCTGAAAACAATGTTTTCCATGGTTATTTACTAAAAGATGTTGATACAGGTATTAAGGTTTTAAGAGAAGTGATTACGAACGGCTTTAGACCATCCGTAGCCCGTGTCTATTCGGAAGAAGATGCAAGACAGCATTTCTCTCATTTCTATAAAGACAAATGTGTGTTGATTTTTATGGCAGAAGGACCTGCAGGCATTGTTAAAGCGACGAATGAAGCGATTGAAGAAGCGGTTGCTAAATTCCAAGAAGGAATTGTTGAAAAAGTAGAAGACCAACTAATCGAAAATTGGTTTAATAACCTGAATTGGACGCAAGGACATCTTGATCGTGAATTCCAAACAATGGTTGACCACTCTAAGCATGATGGTTTTACAACAGAAGTATCAGCTGACTGGGAAAACATTACAAAGATTTATCACAATGTAATCAAAAGGGTTAAAGAAGAGTTCGACAGAATCGAAGATATCACGATGCTTGGCGGACACTCATCTCATAGCTATCTAAATGGAACAAATATGTACTTTGTATATAACTATACTATTAATTGTGCACCAGAAGATGAAATGAGAATTTATCATCACCCAATCCATTCTATTATTATTGAAGAAACATTGAAGCTTGGCGGTTCTATGTGTCATCACCATGGTATTGGAAAATATCGTACCGAGTGGACAGAGGAAGAGCATGGCTCTGCTTACTATATGCTCGAAAAATTAAAAGAAGCTTTTGACCCTAATGGGATCATGAATTTTGGTACAATCTTCCCTCAAGAAGAAGGCCTAAAATATATTAAAGGGTAATATAAGGTGATCATATGAGCAGGTATGTAATGGGGATTGATAATGGCTCGCAGAGTACAAAAGTAGCCATTTATGATGTTGAAGGAAATGAAGTGGCTTTCGGATCCTTTCAATTAAAAGAAACGTTATCACCTGAGCCAGGGGTTGTCATCCATCCCGATGATGATTTATGGGCCAGTGTGTATGGAGCCATTAAAAATTGTCTAGCCAATTTTTCGGGCAATCCTAAAGACATTGCTGGAATTGGACTTTGCACCATTAGATGTTGTCGTGTTTTATTAAAGGAAGATGGCCATCTAGCTTATCCCGTGATAAGCTGGATGGATTCCAGACTGGACAAACCATATGTCCATTCTGATGATCAAGTAAAATATATAACGACTACTTCCGGTTATCTAGGATTTCGGTTGACAGGGGAATTCAAGGACACTGCCTCCAATTATGAAGTTCACTGGCCATTGGACCGCGAAACGTTAGATTGGTCCAAGGACGTGGAAGTATTTAAAGCTCATGGACTGAAAAGAGAGATGGTCTTTGATCTTGTCAAACCGGGCGAAAAGCTGGGGACACTGAGACCGGAACTTGCTGATGAGTTTGGTTTGAAGCAAGATATACCAGTAGTTGCAACAGCCAATGATAAAGCTGTAGAGGCGTTGGGCTCCGGAATGAAGGATGAAGGGACCATCATGATTTCTCTTGGAACATTCATTTCGTCCATGCTGTTAAGAAATGAATATAAGGAAAATGCTGTTAATTTCTTTCCAACGCTTGCATGTATTCCCTTTAAATATGTGTATGAATCAAATGGAATACGACGTGGTATGTGGACAGTAAGCTGGTTTAAAAAACTGATCGGTGAAGAACTTGTCACAGAGGCTGCAAAGCTGGGGGTATCGGAAGAGGAATACTTGAATAGGAAAGCGCAGGATGTTCCAGTCGGCAGTGACGGCCTGATAACCATCCTTGACTGGTTATCGACAGCATCTCTACCGTATCGAAAAGGGATCATGATCGGTTTTGATCAGCGCCATACAAAATTCCATATTTACCGCTCAATTTTGGAAGCGATTGCTTTTAATATTAAGAACAATATCGATGATATGTTAGCGGAAATTGATGTAAAGTTAAAAGAATTAGTCGTAATAGGCGGGGGCTCCAAGAGCGATGTGATAATGCAAATGATTGCCGATCTTTTTGGATTGCCAGTTCACAGACGTGCAGGCAGCAGTAGTGCGTGTTTAGGAGCTGCTATATGTGTCTGCCAACATCTATCGATTTACAAAGATTTTTATGAGGCTGCAAGTAAAATGGTTAAAACGCAACAAACGTTTATACCGAACCAAAAAAATCACGTACTCTACATTACCATTAACGATACTGTTGTTAAAAATGTGAGAGTTCACACTGATGAAATATTAAAACTATCTTATCCTATTTTTAGTTAAGAAAAGAGTGATTTTGTGGCAGAGAAAAATTATAAAAGGTATTTTCAATTTTTCCTCATTATTTTAGCAGCAGGATCGATATTTCCACTTATCTATTTAAAAACAAATTATCAAGAAACGATTTTGGAAGTTTACGGAATAACTCTTAAACAGTTAAATGGCATATTTTCCGTTTTGGGTGTGGCCTATCTCATAGGATATTCTCCAAGTGGCTGGCTTGCTGATCGATTTTCCGCAAAAAAACTTTTATTCATTTCACTCTTGGTTTGTGGACTGACCGGACTATGGTTTGCTCAAGTTCCTAGCTATTCAATGGTTTTGGTGATATTTGGGATTTGGGGCTTTTTCTCTGTCTTCACCTTTTGGGCAGCTCATTTAAAGCTTGTAAAGTTAATTGCTAAAAAGGAAGAAGAAGGACGATTTTTCGGTGCTTTAGATGGCGGCCGTGGGTTAGTAGAGGCAATCTTAGCAAGTATCGCATTATTTATTTTTACAAACGTATTGGGAGACAGTACAGCATTGGCTCATAAGAAAGAAGCCTTACAATTTGTTGTTTACATGTACTCCGGTTCGCTTATATTGGTGTCCGTACTTATTTTACTTTTTGTTAAAGAAGACAAAGCTTCTATTAAAGAAGAATCTTCTGCTAAAGCGGCAGGAACCAGTAAAAAATTAAATGCGCAAGCTTTCAAACAAATCTTTAGTAATAAGTTTATTTGGCTGTTAGGCGGCATCATCTTTATGTCCTATATTGTAACCTGGGCCGTATATTATCAAGGCGGCTTTTTACAAACAAACATTAAAATTGATGCGGCAACTGTAGGTAAAGTAACGGTATTAATGCTTTGGATGCGGCCGATTGGCGGGCTGTTAGGCGGATTTTTAGGGGATAAGTTTGGAAAGAGCAGGATCCTAATGATCGCCTTAGGGTTAGCTGCCACTTTTTTAATTGCGATATCAACCTTACCGATTACGATGCCTCACATGTACTTTAAAATCCAAGTCGTACTGATTGGCTTAATGATTTATACCGTTAGGGGTCTTTACTGGTCGCTTCTCGGAGATTGTAAGATCGATGAAAAGATACTCGGTCTGGCAATCGGAGTGGTATCCTTTATTGGCTATTTACCAGATATTTTAATGCCTCTCGTCAATATTGAGTTGTTTAAAACATTCGGACCGAACGGTGGTTATAATGGGTACTTCATATTTTGTGCCTGCGCGGCTATCCTCGCAATCTTCATGACGTTAATCTTTAGAATGTCAGTGAATAAGGAAGCTAGAAAATCCATTAAAGCAGAAGAATTCATTGCAAAAAACGCATAATAGATTATTGTGATAAGGGTGCTCAAAGATCGTGACATCAAACGATTTTTGAGTCACTCTTTTTTATTAGAGGGGAGCAACTTGATCTAATCAAACGTTTGATTAGTGTTTTTAAATAAAAAAGGTGAATATTTTTTTAATTAAAATAATTTGAATATTAGTATAATAGGAGGAGATATTGTAATCATGCTATTCAAAAAGTTGGAGGTCAGATGAAGTTTTTACTTTTTATCCGTGGAATACGACATTCTATTTCTAAAAGTATCACCAAAAAATATCTTATCTGGTTTTCTATTATTCTTATTATCCCTATCCTCATCATTTTTCAAATCATTGTTGGTTACGCAAATAAGCTCATTGAAGAAGATATTTTGAAAAAGAATATGCTAAGTACCAATGCGTTGGCTGAACGTATTAATTCTGAATTATCGGATGTCGTCTTACAGCTGCAGTTAATTGCGGGAAATGATGAAGAATCCGAAATAAGCAACTCCAAAATGTACAATCGTGCAGAACGAATCATTTCTAGAAGCGCTATTGTACAATCGATTTATTTTATCGACAAAAGCCACCAGGTCCTTTTTGAAGCTCCCTTTTCGCCAAATCTTAAATCGCAATATTATTTTTATCCCGAATTTAATCAGGCACGTGTTAGCAATAACTATGTGGTTTCCAATATGGCTACAAATTTTCAAGGAAAGAAAGTTGTAACCGTCTCCGTTCCAGTTATTGATGGGGAAAAGGGGTTAAAAGGCGTATTGGTGGCAGAAATAAGTAGAGAATATCTTTCGTCTATTATCAAGGGCATAAGTACCACACGAAGTGGATTTAGCTTTATTCTAGACAAAAATGGATATGTTATCTCCTCAGCAAATGTACGAGATATAGGCAAGAATTTTTCAGTTCATCCTGCTGCATTAAGATTATCCAAGGGTCTTTCAGGATATATAAAAGAGGAAATCTCGGGAGAAACAAGCATCCTCTCTTATAAAGCACTTTGGGATCAATGGGGATTAGTGTTAGGGGTTCCAGAAAAGATCGCATTCCTGCCCATTTCCAAACTTTCTATTGCTTTAACGATAAGTTTTATCGGAATTCTTGCCCTATCTATATTTTTAATCGTTTTAGGTACGAAAAAACTTCTTACTCCGATTGTCCGATTAACACAATTAGCTAGTCACTTCTATGAAAAACAGTCAATTGAAGAATTGAAGTGGGTAAAAGTTGACTCTCAGGATGAATTGGGAATATTGATGAAAAAGATGATTGATTTAGGGATTAGCAACATTGAGAAAAAGAAGATACTCGAGGAAAAGGAAAGGTATTTATATGATGTCATTGAAGGTATTCCATATGCCATACTCACACTAGATAATGACGGCATCATTACCCATCCTAATATCAATTTTGAAAGATTAACAGGGATATCTCGTGAAGAACTTAAGGGAAAACATATGTCTTCATTACCGCTTAAATACGGGCAAGCTGATTTTCTATCATTAAATCGTTTACATATAGACAATCCCATTGAAGAAATGGAAACCTACATTATTGATGCCGATTGTCGAAAAAGGATTGTTAAGGTGGTTACTTCTAAATTTTATAATGAAAAAAAAGAAAGTATTGGTTATATTTCTGTTCTCCAAGATATCTCACAACTAAAGTTGTTCGAGGAGCAGATTAGACAGAGTGAAAAACTTGCCTCAATCGGACAAGTTACAACAGGTATTGCTCATGAATTGAAAAATCCGCTTGCAATCCTGTCAAGTTCTGCTGAATTGTTAAAAAAGGTGTTACAAGAACCTGCTAACCATGAACTGGTAGATATGTTGTCTAACGATATATATGATGAAGTAAAACGCATGAGTGGAATTGTAAGTGAATTTTTATCCTTTACACGAATGAAAAATGAAGAAGAAAAATGGACAGAAATGAACAAATTAGTTGATAAAGTTCTTCATCTTCTTCGAATTAAATTAAATGAAGCAAAAGTAGAGGTTTTAAAAGAATACCAAGTTAATAGTAGAAAAATCAAAGTTAAGCCCGAAAAACTAATGCAAGTGTTCCTTAATTTAATTTTAAATAGTATTGAAGCGATGCCTGCAGGGGGAATATTGCAAATACATATTTATGAAAAAAACTCAGGGGGCCAGGAATGGCTGGTAGTGGAAATAAAAGATAGCGGTCAGGGAATCTCTAGACAGGATCTTGACTGGCTATTTAATCCATTTTTTTCGACCAAGCCAAATGGCTCTGGGCTTGGATTAACAATAGCCAAGGATATCGTTAATGAACATAACGGGGAGATGGAGATCCAAAGCACGATTCATGCAGGAACATCTATTCAATGCAAGTTTCCAATCACTACAAAAATAGGAATATAGGGGGAACTAATTATGAGCTATTCTGTATTAGTTGTAGATGATGAAGTGAAATTATGTAGGAATATAAGCTTGTGGCTTAAAAGTGAAGGCTTTATCACTCATCAAGCCCATACAGGACAAGATGCCATCGATTTGCTTAAGAGGGAGCCGATCGATGTTATGATTCTGGATTATATGTTATCAGATATGACTGGACTAGATGTGTTAAAGAAGGTAAAAGAAGAGTCTTCAAACATATCGGTTATTATGTTGACTGCTTACGGGAATGTGGAGAGCGCTGTAAACTCTATGAAATTAGGGGCTGCAGACTATCTGAATAAACCAGTTGAATTGGCTATTTTAAAGGAGATTGTCGCAAAGATTTGCGAAAACAAGCGAGTAAAACAAGAAAATCAGTTGTTAAAATATCAAGCTAGACAAAACTGTTCACAGGAAGAACTGATTTATGAAAATAAGAAAATGAAATCTATCTTCGATTTCCTTGAAAAAGTAGTAGACACTGATGCAAGTATACTGCTTCTTGGTGAGAGTGGTGTGGGAAAAACAGCAATGGCGAAGTGGATTCATAAGAGAGGCAAAAGAAGTGAGAAGCCGTTTGTATCCATCAATTGTGCTGCAATACCTGAGAATCTGTTAGAAAGTGAATTATTTGGCTATAAAAAAGGAGCATTTACAGGTGCAACCGAAACAAGAGTGGGTAAATTTGAATCGGCAGATAAGGGTACGATATTTCTAGATGAAATTGGAGAAATCTCTTTATCGATGCAAGCTAAGCTTCTCCATGTTATTGAGGAGAAAAGCTTTATGAGACTGGGGAGTAATACTTACCGTAAAGTTGATGTACGGATTATTTCAGCCACCAATAAGGATATCAAACAGTTAGTTAATGAAGGGAAGTTTCGCAAAGATCTATATTATCGATTAAACTTAGTCGAGGTTGAAATCCCCCCTTTACGAGAACGAAAGGAAGATATTCCGATTATCATTAAACAATCTATTGAATCGTTAAATTCGAAATATACTAAAGATGTAAGTATTTCCGAAGATATGATCCAATTACTTTCCTCTTATGAATGGCCTGGGAACATCCGTGAGATGTTGAATGTCATAGAACGGTTACATATATTGAAAATGAATGGAAAAATTGAAGAATCGGACTTAAACCGAGAGTTATTTTATTTCAGTGAAAACCTAGATCAAAAAGATGACCCCCTGTTTAGCCTGTCAGAGGTCAATTTAAAAAAAGCTTTAGAAAATGTGGAAGAGCAATTAATTAAGAAAGCGTTGGAAGCAACGAAAGGAAACCGTTCTAAGGCTGCGGATATGCTTGGAATCGCTAGGCATACACTTGTTTATAAAATCAAGAAAATACAAATGGGGACAGAGAAGTGAGGGCAGGTATCTCTATGAGCAGAACGGTTATATTCCTGGTCCTTTTCCAGTTCATTTTTATTCTGGCTTCATGTGAAAAGGAGGAGAAAGAAATAACACGTAGTTCACCGGAATCCTCAGCCAAGCCAGAAATAACCATTGGTTCTAAATCTCCAACCGAGCAGCGGCTGCTTATGAAAATGACATCTTTACTATTAAGTGAAAATGGATTTTCTGTCAATGAGATTAGCTTTAGAGGAAGCTTAAACATTCGTGCTGCCCTCGAAGAAGGAATCATCGATCAATATTGGGAGTACCCTAATACGGCAAGGGTGTTTTATCATCATCAGCCACCGATATATGATTCAAAATTAGCTCTTCAAAGTGCTTCTAAAGAGGATGAAAAAAAGGGTGTGAAATGGCTTAAAAGTCTAGACCTAAATAGTACGTGGGCAATTCTTATAAAAAGTGAACTGGCAAAGCAAAACAGAATAAAGACGATTAGTGATTTCGTCCAATATGCTAACAAACACGATATTAAATTGGCCACTAATGAGGAATTTTTGGTTCGAAAAGATGGTTTGGAACATGTACAACAAATCTATCATTTTGCAATTAATAAAAAAAATATTATTTCCGTCGAGTCTATGCTCCTGCCCCAAGCGGTAAAGGACTCCAGAGTAGATGCTGCCGTAGGGGTCGCATCGGATAGCTATATAAAAGAATACAATTTAACTATATTGGAGGATGATAAGCATGTTTTTCCCCCATATAATCCTACGCCGGTGGTAGATGAAGAAACATTAGAACGTTATCCGAAAATATCAAAGCTGCTCAATCGCCTAGTTGAAAAGATAAATGAGAAGAATATTATGGAAATGATAGATCAAGTCGAAATGGAACATAAAGATGTTTCTGTTGTAGCACAGGAATTTTTGATTGACACTGGATTGATTAAGAGTAAATAAGAAGGAATTGAAAAGAAAGAGCATCTTTTAGATGTTCTTTTTTTTGAGGCTTTTTAAGAAACTGTACAAAAATTCTCTACCAAATTAGAGAATTTTTGTACAGTTTCGCCCTGAAAAGATTAGCAAAACTGCTAATATTCAACCTTTTTATCCCGCTATTACGGTTGGCATGGTTCTTGCAATATTACTTAGTAAAACAAATCATCAAAAGAGGGGGTATAGATATGATCCGTTTTGAAAATGTAAACAAGGTGTATGGGGATGTACAAACGCTATACAATCTTAACTTTGAGGTTCAAAAAGGAGAGTTAGTAGCTCTTATTGGACCAAGTGGATGTGGGAAAACAACTACGTTGCGGATGATTAATCGCCTTATTGATCCTAATTCTGGAAAGATATTGATTGATGGTCAGGATATTTCTAAAACAGACCCGGTCGAACTACGGCGAAATATTGGCTATGTCATTCAACAAGTTGGTTTGTTGCCACACATGACCATTGGAAAAAATATCGGATTAGTTCCAAAATTAAAGGGACAGAAGTTAGAGGAATACTCCAATAGGATTGACGAATTGCTGCGCATGGTTGGATTGGAACCTAAGATTTTTCGGAATCGGTACCCATTCGAATTAAGTGGTGGACAGCAACAACGTGTAGGGGTAATAAGGGCATTGGCTGCAGAGCCTCCTATTATTTTAATGGATGAACCATTCAGTGCATTGGATCCAATTTCTCGTGAACAACTACAAGAAGAACTAGTTCGGTTGCAGAAGGAGATCAATAAAACAATCGTTTTTGTAACTCATGATATTGATGAGGCGTTAAAGATTTCTGATCGAATTGTCATCATGAACGAAGGAAGAATTATTCAATACGATACTCCAACAGCAATCATTGAAAAGCCAGCCAATTCTTTTGTTAAAGGGTTTATTGGAGAAAAGCGATTAAATGCAGGAATGTCACTTTTTGCAAAATTGTAATTCTGCTAGTTTTGCAAAGCTTGGCCGGCCGATTTGTTTTTAACAAAGAGACAGGGTTTGTTCGTAATGAGAGCGCTTTAAATCGCGATTAAAGGAGGTATTCATGTGACTCAACAATCAAATTTATTTACTAGTTTATTAGAAATCTATACGGATCGCTGGGATATGATTTTAGTGAGTTTAGGGCAACACATCTACATCTCACTCCTCTCGATCATCATTGCCTTATTCATCTCTATTCCTTTGGGAATTTACCTCAGTAGAAATAAGAAATTGGCTGATAGCATCATAGGGTTTGCAGGTGTATTTCAAACGATACCTAGTATTGCCCTATTCGGTTTTCTAATGCCGTTTGTAGGGATTGGAGTGAAACCTACAGTGATAGCCTTGGTTCTCTATGCATTAGCCCCCATCATCCGAAATGTATATACGGGAATTGTGGAAGTGAATCAATCTGTCGTCGATGCAGGTCGTGGCATGGGGATGACTAGCTGGCAAATTTTATGGATTATTGAGATCCCACTTGCTCTTCCGGTTATTATGGCCGGAATCCGAACTGCAACTGTATGGACCATTGGTATTACTACGATTGCGGCATTTATTGGAGCTGGAGGATTAGGGGAAATCATATTCCGTGGTGTAGCTTTGATGCGTCCTGAATTAGTGTTAGCGGGAGCTATTCCGGCAGCATTTTTAGCAATCCTAACAGAATTCTTATTAAAGAAACTGGAAAGAAAAGTTACTCCTTTTAACCAGAAGAGCCATACGAAGAAAGTGAAACAGAATGATTCCAATAAAAAAGACAAAGTTGCATAAACAAAAATTATATAAAAGGAGAATATAAGATGAAGAAAATTTGGTTGATAAGTATTTCAATATTTATCGTGCTTTTAGCTGCATGCTCGAGTAACTCATCACAAACCTCTGGTGGTTCAAAAGAAAAACTCGATTTAGTGGTAGCAAGCAAAAACTTCACAGAGCAGTATCTGCTTGCCCAAATTATGGGTCAACTACTTCAGAATAAAACGGATCACAACATTACCATTAAAGAAGGAGGCTTTGCAACCTCCGCTATACTAAATCAAGGCTTAAAAGATGGGGATTTACAAGTAGCAGCTGATTATACAGGAACAGGGTATATGAATGTACTGAAAAACACATTACAACCAAATGATACGCCTGAATCAGTTTATGAGAAGACGAAAAAAGGGTATGAAAAAGAATTAGGACTTACATGGCTTAAGCCTTTCGGATTCAACAATACGTTTACTTTAGTTATGAAAGAAGATATGGCAAAAAAGCTTAACATCAAAACATACTCAGATTTGGTCCCCCATGCAGATAAACTTGTTATTGGGATGGACCCAGCCTTCTATGATCGTGTAGACGGATATAAACCATTAGCAAAAGTGTACGGATTTGAGTTTAAAGATCATAAAGAAATGGATATCGCATTAGGCTTTTCCGCAGTTGCTGAAGGAAATATTGATGTTTATGTAACGTATATTACAGCTGGAAATATACCTGCCCTTCATTTAGTTCCTTTAAAAGATGATAAGGGATATTTCCCTCCGTATTTTGCTGCTCCAATTGTTTCGAAAGATCTTGTGAAGAAACACCCAGAAATAGCTGACTTCCTAAACCAACTTTCAGGGAAGCTTGATGATAAAACGATGGCGGAATTAAATGCCAAAGTAGATGAGGATAAGAAAAATACGGCTGATGTAGCCAAGGAATTCCTAGAAAAAACAGGTTTGATTAACAAATAAATTAAGGTGAGGAGCACATAAAAATGAAGATTACTTCCATTGAAATTAAACAGTATTTAAAACCACTGGAGCCGCCATTCAAAGCGGCATGGGACCCTCAGCCAAGGAAGAACTTTGCTTCAACTGTCGTTTACGTTCATACAGATGAAGGCATCACAGGAGTTGGCTCGGGCGATTTGTTAATGGGATTAGAAGGTCATGAGAATTTATTTATTGGGCATGATCCGTTTGCTATTGAACGACATGCACAGGTTATAGACAATATCAACTTCCATTATGGCCGCTGCTGGCCACTTGATTTAGCCCTTTGGGATTTAATGGGGAAAGCGACAGGGCAGCCTGTGTATAAATTACTAGGTGGCAAATCGAATAAAATTCTTGCTTACGCATCAACTGGTGAAATCGTAACTCCTGAAGAACGAGCTGAGCGTGCACTACGATTTGTGGATCAAGGATTTAAGGCGATGAAAATTCGTTTTCATCACGAAGATGTAAAGGATGATATAAAAGTCGTTGAAGCTGTAAGAAAAGCCGTTGGCGATAAACTTGAGATTATGGTCGATGCTAACCAGGGATGGAAGATGCCATGGGACGTTGAATGTACATGGGATTTGAAAATGGCGTTTCAAGTAGCGAAAGAGCTGGAACAGTTAAATGTTTTCTGGCTTGAGGAGCCCCTCCCATCACACCAATTTGAATTAATGGCAAAATTGCGTGACATGGCTGGAATCCGCATTGCAGGTGGAGAAATGAATCGTAACTGGTACGATTTTAGAGAAATGAATAAAGTGAATGCTCTTGACGTATACCAACCAGATGTTGCCCTGTCAGGGGGAATTACACAAGTGAAGAAAATTGCTGAGCTTGTACAGGGAAGCGGCGCATGGTTTAGTCCGCATACCTGGTCAAACGGAATCGGGTTACTTGCAAACCTGCATCTTGCAGCAGCCGTTAGTCATTGTCCGTACTTGGAGTTCCCGTATGACCCGCCGGCATGGTCCACCGACCGTCGTGACTATATCCAAAAAGAACACTTAATGATCGATTCTGAAGGTTATTTAGTTGCTCCTGAAAAACCTGGGCTAGGTATTGAATTAGATGAAGAGGCATTGAAAAAATATGAAATTAATCATTTTTATGTTGGTGAAAGTTCGACCGTCATCGTTTAATAGGTGAATAATCTAGAAACAAGGAATCTTCCAGTGAATACAGGTAAAATCTGAATTTGCGGGGAGATTCTTATCCTATAACAGAAAATATCGGGTGGAAAATATGTTATTGACAATATGCACAATCTTTTTACTGCAGATTTGTTATGTCTCGTTAATAACCATTCGCATGATCCTGACAGTAAAGGGCTACCGATATGTTGCTGCGGTTGTAAGTTGTATCGATATAATGATTTATGTGATTGGACTTAAGCTTGTCCTTGATAACCTGGATAAACCCATAAACCTTTTAGTTTATTGTTTAAGTTATGGAATCGGTATCCTTATAGGAATAAAAATCGAAGAATGGCTGGCACTTGGATTCGTCACTGTTCAGGTTACTACAAATGGAAATAATGCAGATATGGCTGCAGGGCTTCGTCAAAAAGGCTACGGTGTAACAGGCTGGCTGGCTGAGGGGTTGGAAGGTGAGAGGTTCATACTTACTATTATAATCGCCAGAAAGCTGCAATCCCGGTTATATCAAGATATATTATTAGCAGACCCGCAAGCTTTTATTGTCAGTTACGAACCAAAGTACTTCAGGGGTGGTTTTTTAAAAAGCAACCGCTACAGGATAAGCTGAATTCTTGTCTACTCTTAGAATACGAGAATTATAAACATGAAAAGAAGCCAGGCTTTTGAGCTTGGCTTCTTTTTATCTCTTGATTCATTTCGTTAATAAACCTTTTACTTAACGAAAGATCTTTTATTTCTTATTTTTAGTATGACTTGCTTCACTAAGCGATAGTGACTTCGTTTCTGGAGCCCAGGCGTAGGATACGACAGCTCCGATAACAAGTACGACGGTGATTAAAAGCATAGTAGATTGTACCCCTATATTGGCAATCCCTATTGGAAGTAAGAATGTACCAATCGCCGAACCAAATCGACTTACAGCCGTAGCAAGTCCAACTCCAGAAGAACGAATTTCGGTCGGGAAACTTTCAGCAGGAAACACACCAACTAGATTACTAACAGCAGACATAATCAAAGTAAAGACCGCAAAAGAAAGAATCATCGGTACTTTGGCACCGCTAGGTAAAAAGCTGAGAAGAGCGAGTGTAATGATCAATACGATAAAAGAATTGATCAAAAATCCCCTTCGAGAAAATTTAATCGTGAACCAAATGCCAAGAAGTGCACCAACAATAAGAAGTCCATTTAATAGTAAATCTGTTCCAAACCCTTCGCTTAATCCGATTGCTTTCAAAATATCAGGCAGGAACGTGTAAATAGCGAAATAAGGGATAACGAGACAAACAAAGAATATACAATTGAATGCAGTGCGTTTTCTTAATTCCTTACTAAATAATGTGGCAAAACTGTTTTTTACTTGCTTTGGTGCTTCATCATCAAGAACGATATTTGGACCGACATGTTTTTGGACAATGGCAAGTGCCTCTTCTTTTCGACCTTTATTAATGAGCCATCTAGGTGACTCAGGTGTACCCATTCGCGCGAATAATATAATGACAGCTGGAATAGCTGATGAGGCTAACATCCATCGCCAAGCATCAGGAGAAGAATCAGTGAATAATATTCCAATCAAGTTTGCTGCTACATAACCAAACGTCCAGATGACGCTAAATGACCCTAATAATACTCCGCGATGTTTACGAGGCGAAAATTCAGCCAGCATCGTATGCCCAACGCTGTAATCGCCGCCAAGCCCAATGCCAAGCAAAATTCTGCATAAGGCAAGTTCTAAAGGGCTGGTAACAAAAAACTGTAAAACAGATGCAGCCGTTATGACGATAAAACTGAATACAAAGATCTTCTGCCTGCCTACATAATCAGATACCCATCCTAAAACGAGGCTGCCTAGGAAAAGACCAATGAGAGCAGAGCTTCCAATGAGCCCGACCCAGAAAGGGGATAAGTGCATTTGCGGTGTCAGCAATGAAAGGGCAAATCCGATAATACCTAAAATATATCCGTCAGTGAAATGAGCACCGAATGTCAGACCCGCAATTTTGATATGAAATTTGTTTAAGGGAGCGTCATCTAACTTAATTGTATTTCTATTATTGGTACTTACCATCTTTAAATTTTCCAAAGTAAAACCTCCTCCATAATTTGTTCCGCCTTAAGGATACTTATAGCCTAATCTACATGTATGAAACTGCTTATAGAGGAAAGCGATTTCATTTTGGGTGAAACAAGGATTGTTCTTATTGTGAACTTATTGTCCATTATGTGAATGTTATTTAATTATTATCTATTATTTTAGTTATTGTCAAACCATTTTTTTAATTTGTTGTAGAATCGATTACACACAAAAAAAGAGGATAGCATCGTAAAATGTTATCCTCTTTTTTTTTATCCAAATGTTTTTTTAGATTAGTCTAACTGTTCTTCGATCTTTTTTGCTGCTTCCAGCATTCGATTACGTAATGCCAAAGTGGCTTCCTCTGGCAGGCGGAAACTTGGGCCGCCGACCGTAACAAATGCGACTAAATTCTTCTTCTTATCGAAGATAGGAGCTGAAATCGCATTTTCACTTTCATCTAGTTCGCCAATCGCTGTTCCCACCTTTTGAACACGGATATTAAGCAGTTCCTTACGCAGTTCTTCGGGATCTGTAATTGTATACTTGGAATACGATTTAAGCGGCTGCTCTAAAAAAATATCCAACTCCTTCTCGGACAGCAAGCTTAACCATATTTTTCCGTTAGATGTGCAATGTAAAGGTGAAATCGTATTGGAATAGTCTCTTAATCTTACACTATGATCGGTGTCTATTTGATCAATCGTAAGTGTTCCGTCATACTTCGGAACACTAAGCAGGACAGTTTCACCGATTTCACCTTTTAGTTCTTCCAATGTCCGGTAGGCCCTTCGTTTGAGTGACCCGTATGGATCACCAGTTTGCGTACTCAAAATATGAATGGCATATCCGAGTTGATACCCCTTTGATACAGGGTCTTTTTCAACAAATCCTTGATTTTCGAGACTTCCGATCAAACGCCAAGCTGTGGTACGGTTCAAATCCGCTTGTTTGGCCAGATCGCCCACCGAAATGGGTGTCGCACTTTCCCCAATCAGCTTTAGGAGCATCAACGCACGGTCAACGGCTTGTACAGAAGAACTATCTTTATTTATCGATTGTTTTGATGTGATTTGATTATTATTTTCCATGTTTTTATTATATCGTAATCAAATCATTAAATGTCAATTCACCCTTTCCGAAAAAATTTTGAAAATTGTATTGATTCCTATTTTTTTCGGTCGTAT
Organism: Bacillus sp. OV166; assembly: GCF_900177675.1. Taxonomy (GTDB): domain Bacteria; phylum Bacillota; class Bacilli; order Bacillales; family Cytobacillaceae; genus Neobacillus. The sequence continues at coordinate 738,509 of NZ_FXWM01000001.1, forward strand.
AATAACTGTAAGTTCTTTATGTGAACATTACGTTCGTAATGTGAACAAATTAATGATCGCAATCTTCATGGAATAGAGGCTATGGAGATGATGATGCATTTTGCTTTTATAAGTATGGTAGGAGGGATTTCAATTAGCCAGGAAAACCAGGTTGGAACACGGACAGAAGTAGACAACTTCGGTAAAATTACGATTCCTCAATTTGCTTTATACGGAATTCAAACCGTTCGAACGGTACAAAATCTTTCCTTTTCGGGCCAGCCATTAAAAAATTATCCCGAATATATCATGGCTTTAGCGCTGGTGAAAAAAGCGGCAGCGCTGGCGAATCTTGAAGCCAATGTTTTCGATGACTCTATTGGAAACGCTATTTTAAATGCTTGTGGTCAATTAATACAAGGGAATTACCAGGACCAGTTCATTGTCGATATTCTGCATGGCGGCGGTGGTATCGGTACAAATATGAATGTAAATGAAGTGTTAGCAAATTTAGCTAATCAAACTTTAGGAGGTTCTCTAGGCACCTACATGTCAGTTCATCCCGTAGACCATGTAAATGCTTCTCAATCGACTTCGGATGTATGCCATACAGCTATTCGTCTCGCGATTGTCCGTTGTTTTGATCAATTAGATCAAGAGTTGATAAAAATGGCTAACATCCTTGAGAAAAAATCTCAAGAGTTTATGGGCATAACGACAATCTCCAGAACGTGTTTACAGGATGCAATGAGAGTACAGCTTGGAGAAGTCTTCAGTGGATATGCAGCTTTACTGAAAAGGCGCCACCGTTCATTAAAGGAAGCAGTCCTGTCATTACTTAACGTTAACCTAGGCGGGACCGTTATTGGAAACGGCGTTGGAGCACCTGAAAAATATAGAGCGGTAATCATGGAGAAGCTCCGTGAAGTATCGCAAATGAATGTGACCTTACGTAACAATTTATTTGATGCTGCACAAAACATCGATGACTTAGCACATGTGTCAAAGGAAATCAGCTTATTAGCAACATCACTCATCAAAGTGGCGAAGGATTTAAGATTGCTTTCATCCGGACCCGAAGCAGGATTTTCTGAAATTACTTTGCCATCTGTTCAGGCTGGTTCTTCCTTTTTTCCAGGAAAAGTGAATCCAGTTATCCCTGAAACCATGATACAAAGCTGTTTTCAAGTCCTCGGGTGTGACCGCGCTGTTCAAGCAGCACTAGAACATGGTGAGCTTGACTTAAATGTCTTTGAAGGTTTAGCAGGTGCCAATATCTTAAACGGATTACATATGCTGGCGAACTCTGCTCATTCCTTTACAGAAAGATGCCTTAAGGATATCACGCCGAATGAAGAAAGATGTGAATCACTCTCAAATACCTTGATTCCGGTTGTCGTGGAATTGAAGGAGCGAATGGGGTATTCGGCCGTTTCAAAATTAATGAAAGAACATGATCGTGAATCTATCAAAAACTTACTAGAATAATGGAGGTATGGATCGTGACCTTAGAAACCAAGCATTTTGAGGGCATTGAACAGCCCAAATTACAGTGGGCCCATGAATGGCTTAAAACTACGAAAAATCTCTATATCAATGGCGAATGGGTAGACAGTTCTGGAGATAAAGTAATCGATTCTATCAATCCAGCGAATGGAGGAGCTATCGGGAATTTCCATTGTGCGGAAGAGCAAGATGTAGATGCGGCCATCCAAGCAGCAAGGATTGCTTTCACACAGGGTCCATGGAAAGAGATGAGCCGCAAGGATAGAGGAAAGGCTTTACGGAAAATTAGCGCACTTATCCATGAACATCATGCGGAGCTTGCCACATTAGAGGCTCTTGATAACGGAAAATTATATAAAGAAGCGTACAACGATGATGTGCAAGAAGCAGCAGACTTATTCGAATATTACGCAGGCTGGACAGATAAATATTACGGCGAAAACAATCCAGTAGAAGGCAATTTCTTAAGTGTCACAACAAGGGACCCTATCGGTGTATGCGGGCAAATTGTGCCATTTAACTTCCCGATTCAAATGGCTGTTTTAAAACTAGCACCTGCCTTAGCGATGGGGAACACGGTCATCTTAAAGCCAGCTGATAAAACTTCTTTTTCCGCGATTCGATTATTCGAAATCATTGACGAAGCTGGAGTATTACCAAAGGGTGTTATTAACCTGGTCTTAGGTGATGGTACGGTTGGTTCTTATATTAGCCGTCATATGGACATTGATAAACTATCATTCACAGGCAGTACACATGTCGGAAAACAATTAATCCGAGACTCAGCTGATAGCAATTTAAAACCAGTCACATTAGAACTGGGCGGTAAGTCGCCGAACATTATTTTTAGTGATTTCCCAAATTTAGATGCCGCTATTGAGCGTTCTTTTTACGGATTATTTACCCATAAGGGTGAAAAATGTTCAGCACCGACCCGGTTATTTGCGCAACGTGAAATCTATGATGAAGTGGTCGAGAAAATAGCGGAGTACGCGAAAAATTATAAGTGCGGTGATCCGTTTGATCCTGCCAGTGATCAAGGGGCGCAGGTATCCAAGCAGCATATGGAATCCATATTAAATTACATTGAGAGCGGTAAAAATCAAGGTGCACGTATCGTCGCCGGTGGAAAACGGGACACAACGGGTGACAATGCGAAAGGCTATTTTGTCGAACCGACGATTTTTGCCGATGTGGATAATAACATGAAAATTGCACAGGAAGAGATTTTTGGGCCTGTTCTATCCATCATTCCATTCGATACAGAAGAAGAAGTAATCAAGATGGCCAACGATACGATTTATGGTCTTGGAGCAGGGCTGTGGACCGGAGATACTTCCCGTGCTCATCGTGTAGCCAATCAGCTTGAAGCGGGCATGGTCTTCGTCAATCGATATGGATGCTATGATTTTGCCAGTCCATTTGGAGGATTAAAGCAAAGCGGCTGGGGCAAAGAGTATGCGATTCATTCATTACAAGCATTTACAAAATCAAAAGCCATTTGGTTTGCATATTAAAAATTCACCAGAAAGAGGGAAAAGACAATGAAAATGAACGCAGCAGTAATGACTGAAATCGGCGAACCTTTATCCATTCAACAAGTGGAACTTAGTGAACCAAAAGCGAATGAAGTTCTAGTGAAAATTAAAGCAACGGGTGTGTGCCACAGTGATTTAAACTCTTTAAATGATCCGACTACGCCGACACCAACGATTCTTGGACATGAGGGAGCGGGAATTGTTGAAGCCGTTGGGGCTAATGTCACCAACGTCAAAGTAGGCGATAAAGTAGCTTTAAGCTGGGTTCCATATTGCGGGACATGTGAGTTTTGTGTGACCGGGGAAGTTCACTTATGCGAATCTGCATTTGGTCCAATGTTTGAAGGAACGCTGTTAGATGGTACTACCAGATTGAGCCAAAATGGAGAAAGAGTCTATCACAATTCTTTATTATCCACTTTTGCAGAGTATTCAGTTGTTCCGGAAATGTCATGTATAAAGCTGCCGGATGAAATGCCTTTGGCACAAGCTTCCTTGATTGGATGCGGCGTTGCAACAGGCTATGGGGCAGCAGTGAATGCGGCAGGTGTGACACCTGGCTCTACCGTCGCGATCTTCGGCATTGGCGGAGTGGGCGTAAATGCGATTCAAGGAGCGCGTATTGCTGGTGCTTCTAAAATTATTGCTTGTGACGTAAAACCTGCTAATTTGGACATTGCCAAACAGTTTGGCGCAACCCATACAATCAATTCCTCTGAAGTTGATGTAGAAGCAGCACTAAAAGAACTGACAAATGGCGTTGGAGTTCATTTTGCAATCGATTGTTCAGGTCATACCGTTGCGACAGAAAGTGCATGGAAGAGTACTAGAAAAGGTGGAACTGTCGTTGTGGTTGGAGCGTTCAATCCTGAAAAAACGTTAAATATTCCAGCGGGAGGATTCCATCGAGTCGGAAAAGTATTGAAAGGAAGCTTTTACGGTAATGCAAAACCATTCCGTGACTTCCCAATCATTGCTCAAATGTATTTAGATGGAAAATTCAAATTGGATGATCTCGTGTTGGATCGGATTGCATTAGAAAATATTAATCAAGCATTTGATTCTTTCCATGACTGCAATTGTGTAAATGTAGGAAGAGCAGTTATCGAATTTAACAATTAATTATTATAAAAAGCCACTCAAATGGAGGGTGTTAAAATTGAGGATTGTCAATTTAAACACCCTTTTTTTGGTGTAGCTATTACAGAAATTTTCAAAAGAGAAGTTCATGCAAGAGCGAAGTCAATTTTATTTGTTGCTCAGTTAATAGGGTCGGCTCTCACTTTATACTTTACTGGTTTAAAAGCAGATACTTGGGGCTGGCGCGTTATGTTTTATAATATCGGAGGCGTTGGTCTTGTTGTAACTCTATTATTAACTAAATATTACAAACCGCCAAAAGTGATACAAACAGTACAAGATTGTAATAACATTCCCAAAATACTAATGAAGGGGATTTTAATGTAAAATCAAAAGACATTATGGTAACCATAACATTATTTTATTGATATTCAGCACTATACTAATATGCACCAGTCCAAAAAAATTTGATAGTATGGAGAGCAACTATTATGGAATTAAGACATCTGAAAACTTTCAAATTCGCAGCAGAGTACTTAAATTTTACAAAGGCTGCGCAAAAGTTAAACTTTACTCAACCTGCTGTAACTGTACAAATTCAGACGCTCGAACAAGAATTGAATCAGGAGCTATTTATACGGATTGGAAAGAAGAACTTTTTGACACCTGCAGGTGAAATCCTTAAAACATATACGGATCAGCTTTTTTCCATAGTAGAGGAGATTGAATCATCATTCACCGAATTTTCAAATTCGTATGGCAATGTAACGATTGCAGCTGGTGAAAGCTATTGTGCGAATTATTTTCCTTATGTCATATCTGAGTACCTGAAGCTATATCCCCATGTACAGATTAAGTTGATTTCCTGCAAAAGGGATGAAATTATAAAAGGGATAGAATCAAACAAATACGATATAGGGATTATTTCGGGCGAGCTAAGTAAAAATGGAATGACAAACATCGTGATTGCAGAGGACGACATGGTTCTAGTGGTTTCTAAAGATTTATATGCTAGATACCCGGAAGACCAATTACTGACGAAATTTCCTTTAATTAAATATCAAGCTGACGGATATTTTGAAACGATGATGAGTAAATATTTGAGGCAAACGAATCTCTCATCACAAAACGTAATAGAATTTGGAAGTTTAGATGGTATCAAAAAGGCCGTATTGAATAAAATCGGGGTAGGGTTGGGAATCAGTGCTGCATAAAAAAAGAAATTAGCAATGGTGATTTAGTCCCGATCCTAGTTACTGAGAACAAGGTAAAAGTAAAAACCTCTATCATTACGTTGAAGGAAAAAGAAAACGTAGTAACAATTCAATCTTTTATTAATGTAATCCAAAAAATTTGGAATAGCATTTCTACTATGGAGTAACAAAGCCGAACGATATTCTTTTAGTAGTGATATTACACCGTTATTAGTGGGGAGGTAACGTTATGACAGGTGGAACAGGTTCTGGTGCAATAACTTTAGAGCAATTGCAATGAATCTCTAACTCTTGGACATACTGATAATATTACTCTAAAAAAGAGGCATGGTCAGGGTTGTAAATTCAGAATTTTAAGAAAAGTAAGGTTGATCCTATTGTTGATCCTATTAAGCAAGATCTTCCAACAGATGTTGATAGAGAAATCACAACTTCTGTTGAGAGTATTCCTTATTTTAAGATTGAAAAGTTACATAAGGAAAGCATTACCGGAGAAGGCGTAAAAGTAGCTGTTCTTGATACTGGGATTGACTATAATCACCCTGATTTAAAGGATGCATACAAAGGTGGTTAGGGCCGCTAATTTCGGCAGTCACATCAAGATAGAATTCTTACTGGAGAGTTATTCGAATGGAGAGGTAAAGGGATGGCTACTTTATTAAAACAGGTAACAAAAGAGATAGAGGAATAGAGAAATGAATTATTTGATATTAATAAGTGGTATGGATTTCTTCATTCCAAAACCATTCAATGTAGTCAAGAGTTAGACAATTTATTAAATCAGTTATTCAAAATAAGGCATGATGGGGTGTGGTATTAAGCCATCCTATATACAAAATTTATCAATTGCAAAGGCTTCTTTTGATGTTTTCTTACAAATTGAAGTAACTTTATTTCGTATTATTTAGCGATTAGACGTAAACTCAACATCATCTCATATAACGAATTAATTGCGGTTCTATAAATATTCATTCACTCTAAAAAAGAATTTTCTAAAGCTAACAAGTAAAAGATAAAAATAATAAAAACAGGTTTGAAAGGGGTGTGAATATGCCTGAACAATATGAAGTAATTCTTAGGTCAATCACTTCCTTTGGTCTTTTACTTATCGGTGCGCGGATATTAGGCAAACAAACTATCTCAAAAATGACCATGTTTGATTTTATTGCTTCCATTACAATGGGAGCAATTGCAGCAAACTTAGCCTTTAATACTTCTATAACATTTCATCTTACTCTCCTTTCATTTAGCATATTTGTTGCTGTGGTATTCTTGACTGCGGTTATTTCGCTAAAAAGTAAACGAGGTAGAAAATTTTTTGCAGGAGATCCAACGATCGTTTTACAAAATGGAAAAATATTAGAAAATAACATGAGGAAGATGCGCTATACTTTAGATTATTTAAACCAACAATTAAGAGAAAAAGATATATTTAATATTGAAGAGGTTCTATATGCAATTATAGAGACAAATGGAACATTAACCGTATTAAAGAAACCACAATATCGGTACGTTACAAGACAAGATTTAATGATTCCGGAAATGCAAGAACAAAGGCTAGCTATTGAACTAATAATGGATGGAGAAGTGATGGAGCAAAATCTAAAACAAAATAATCTTTCACATAAATGGTTGCAATTAGAATTAGATAAACGTAAATTAAGCAAAAAAGAGGTAGTTTATGCTGTTCTGGCTGCTAATGGTAATATTTATGTTGATACATACAAGGACCATATTATTTCACCCATTGATAAAGAATAGGCATCAAGCCAGTTTACTTGTTATTTCACATAATATACTTATCCACACAAAGAAGTGACAGGCACCACAAAAGGACATTTGTCCATACGTGGTGCCTGTCACTTTTTTACCTTAGGTGTTGTTTTCCTCAAGAAGAAGTCATTTTTGGAGAAAAATACCAAAAAAGGGAAATGTGGTAGATCGGCGAATAGTGACTGAAACTGTTCGCATTCTTCCCGGTATCGACTGCCAATAATAGCTATGTTGATTTCAAAAAGTACGACAGGTTTGATACTCCTTATCTCTATGCAGAAAAGTTGATCGTGGTAACCGATGAGGAAGGTAAGCTGGAGATTATTACTCCGGATTAGGTGGATAATTTTTGTTTTCCAAAGAAAGAGGCGGCAGGGATATGGTTCCTGCCGCCTTAGCATATGTTCTGTACCGTTAATGAGAATGCAAACTACTTTCTTCTATCCAATAAGCTTCCCGTATATTGATCTGCTTACGAATTTTCCGGGTGACATCAATAGTGATTTCACCTTCTTCGTACAAGTTCTGAATTTCATCTCTTTCTGCTTGAAATGCTTTCACTCGTAATTCTCTTTGTAATTGTGTGTAGTGAGTAGAATCTGCGCCTTTTTTGGCTAGTTTTAATTTCATGATCAATTCGCTATATTCTCCGATAATGACTAAATAAATATTGGCATTTTCAGAAGTCATTTGATTCTTCAAATACTGAATAGCTGCTTTCGCCATGTTTACTTTTAGTCGGATGATCTTTTTTATTTGTGCTTGGCGATGTTTAAGCCGTTCTTTGTTATTTGGCAGAAAAAGATGAACAACCTGGTACAAACTTCTTTTAACCAAGGTCCAAATAAATAACCTACGGTAGTGGATTCGGTTTGTAACCGCGAGCCTCATCCGATGGATATGTTCTTCAGACATATAAGTCATTTCACGGTCAATTTGTCCCTCTTTTTTCAATTTTTCGATGTAGTTGGCTTCGGCATCAAGGGCCTTCATCCGAATTTCATTTTCTACTAATTTTAGTCGCTCGGAGTTTTCATCACTTAGATTAGTAAGGCGATTCCGAATTTGAGTGTATGCTGAAATAACGGAGACAGCTGCTCCACGATTTTCATCATTCATCAATTCTCGAATCGAACGAATCGCGGAGTCAATTGTCCGGAGCATAGCAACCTGTTCCATTTCCTCCTTAAGTTTATCCGTATTTCCTTTATCCGGCTTGGCGAGAATCGGCAAGAAAATGCTCGCTGCTACTAGTGTTACAAGTATCACCCCGGCAGCAATAAAGATAAATAACGAGCGCTGAGGAAAGGGACTTCCATCCGCCAGTACATAGGGAATCGTAAATGCACCGGCTAGTGTAACAGCCCCTCGTACACCTGAAATCGTAATGATGCCAATCGCTCTCATCGAAGGCATTTGGATTTGCTTTTTCAGCCAGCCCCAATGCCAGGCAGCCCCGATCCACAAGAAGCGAAGGACGAAAAGTGAAACAGAAATGATGAAAATATACTTACTCACTTCCCAATTATTAAACAATGGGTCTTGAAAAATTTCACTAATGACACTTGGTATTTGTAAGCCCAACAGCACAAATACCAATCCGTTTAGAATATAGATAAGTACGGTCCAGGTACTTTGAGAAACCACTTGCAATTGCATTGCAGGGGATTGGTCACGATCGCGATAGATGGTATGAACAATGCCTGCGGCTACGACAGATAAAATGCCAGAGAGATGGAAGTGCTCAACCAGGTAAAAAATCACAAAAGGGGTGAGGAGTTGGATGAGCATGTGAATCGTTACATCCTCCATTCCCAGCCGTCGAATAAAGATTTTCAATTGGATAATAAGGACGGCAAGAATGGCACCACCTACTAAACCTCCAATGGAAATAACTAAAAAGCTCCAGCTTGCCTCAGCCAATGAAAAAACGCCCGTCACAGTGGCGGCTACGGCAAATTTAAACGCTACTAAACCGGAGGCATCATTCATGAGTCCTTCTCCTTCAAGGACATGCATAATTGTTTGCGGTATCTTTACCCTGCTTGAAATGGCACTCACTGCAACGACATCAGTAGGAGAAAGGATGGCCGCTAACGCAAAAGCAGCAGGCAATGGAATCGACGGGATGAGCCAATAGATTAAGTATCCAATTGCGAATACGGTGACAAACACAAGCCCAAGAGCTAGCAATAGGATTGGTTTTCGTAATTTCCATAATGCGTGTCGTGAAACATTTTTTCCATCATGAAAAAGCAGGGGAGCGATAAATAGAACGAAGAACAATTCCGGCTCCATCGGGATATGAATTCCTATTGGGAGTGCCGCAAGTAAAACCCCTAGTGCAATTTGAACCAGCGGCACTGGTATGTATGGCATAAAATGATGGATGAAACTAGATAAGCCGATAACAGCGAGTAATAAAAGTGTAAGTAGAAAAAATTCCATTTCATGTCTCCTCTCCTAAGTATTTTGTGTAACAAAGATATTTTTCAACACTTTAAAGAGAGTAATTTCACTTTTTTTAAAAAAATAAGCGAACAGTGAATGGCACTGTCCGCCAAAATTGGTTCGGTAGTAAGGACAGGAAGCGTATGGTGCCCGAGAAGGTGGAAAAAACGTTTCAGCGGTAATCATAGGAAGCGTATGGTGCCCGAGAAGGTGAAAAAAACGGTTTGGCGGTAACCATAGGAAGCGTATAGTGCTCGAGAAGGTGGAAAAAACGGTTTGGCGGTAACCATAGGAAGCGTATGGTGCCCGAGAAGGTGAAAAAAACGGTTTGGCGGTAACCATAGGAAGCGTATAGTGCCCGATAAGGTGAAAAAAACGGTTTGGCGGTAATCGTAGGAAGTGTATAGAGCCCGAGAAGGTGAAAAAACGGTTTGGCGGTAATCATAGGAAGCGTATAGAGCCCGAGACAGTGGAAAAAAGGTTCAGCGGTAATCATAGGAAGCGTATAGTGCTCTTGAAGAGGGAAAAAACAGTTTGGTGGTAACTAGAGGAATTGACTGATGTCCGTGAAGAGGTAAATTCAGTAGACAAAAAAGAACCGGGCTGTGCCCGGTTTTTATTCTTAAACTTCCACCTGGGCAACTTTCACTGTCCAGTTAAATGGATCTTCTTTTTTTCCAAGTTGGATTCCGGTCATTTCATCATAGAGGCGCTGAGAGAGTTCACCAATTTGATGGTCATTTATTGTAATCGCTTGGTCATTCCAAGTTAATTCGCCAACAGGGGAGATAACAGCAGCTGTTCCTGCACCAAAAACTTCTTCAAGCTCACCGCGCGCATGTGCTGCAAAAACCTCTTCAATTGAAATTTTCTCTTCGCGTACAGGAATATTCCAATATTTTAGTAATTCAATAACCGAATCACGGGTAACACCTGGTAAAATGCTTCCGTTTAATCTTGGTGTTACCACTTCGCCATTGATCTTGAAGAAGATATTCATGCTGCCAACTTCTTCGACATATTTCTTCTCTTTTGCATCAAGCCAGAGGATTTGAGCAAATCCATTTTCATCGGCTTTTTCCTGTGCCTTAAGACTAGCCGCATAATTTCCAGCAGTTTTCACATGGCCCACTCCGCCAATAACCGCCCGAACATACTGTTCTTCCACATAAATCTTCACAGGACTTAATTGGTCACCATAATATGCACCCGATGGAGAGAGAATGACTAGCAATTTATATTGTTTCGCAGGACGAACACCAAGATAAGGTTCGGTTGAGAAAATAAACGGACGAATGTATAGAGAAGTCCCTTCTCCATCAGGAATCCAATCCTTTTCTGTTAAAATCAATTGTTTAATGGCATTCAATAAGAAATCCTCATCAATTTGGGGAATGCACAGTCTTTCGCATGAATCATTTAATCGCCTCATGTTTTTTTCAGGGCGGAAGAGCTGGATCGTTCCATCTGCTGCCTTATAGGCTTTCATCCCCTCAAAGATTGCTTGTCCATAGTGAAAAACCATCGCAGAAGGATCGAGTGTTAATGGCTCGTATGGAGTAATTCTCGGGTCATACCATCCGATTTCATGTTGATAATCCATAACAAACATATAATCGCTAAAATACTTACCAAAACCAAGTGAAGCAAAATCAGGCTTTTCTTTTAAAACTTCTCTTTGAACAAATCCAATTTCTTGTTTCATGGTTACACCTCTAGTCGATTCTCTACTTTACATTGTTGAAAAGTAGGCTATTTTGAACTTTTGAAAGCAAAGTTTTCCAAATGGGGAAGCCGAATTGAAATTAACTGTATTATCTAACTATACCACTTAAGTAGTACAAACTTCCATCCTCTAAGATTAAGATGAACAAAATCTTGGGTAATGGAACCTATTTAAAATGGGCACGACTAAAGGAAAAATGATTGTGGTAATATTTAACTAAATGTAAACTGGAGGAGAATTAACTACCCCCTACCGAGAGATGGAATTACTTGCTTGGTACGTTGCTCAAAAAAAGAAGAAAAAAATAGATCCTAAAAGTTGAAGGTTACGGAGGTCAAACATGTGGTTGATGTTTTTACAGAAATAATTATCGAACGCCCAGTTGTGCAGGTCTCAAAATATGCAGCCAATCCTGACAACGCCCCAGAATGGTATGTTAATATTCAATCAGCCGAATGGCAAACCGAAAAACCATTAACCTTGGGTTCAAGAGTGGCCTTTAAAGCACAATTCCTCGGGAGAGAACTTGCCTATATCTATGAAATTACAGAGTTTATTCCAGAAAAAAAGCTGGTTATGAAGACCGCACAGGGACCTTTTCCAATGGAAACGACCTATACTTGGGAAGCGTTAGAAGGCAATCAAACACGAATGACCTTAAGGAACAAAGGAAATCCAACCGGTTTTTCAAAAGTATTTGCACCGTTTATGGCTCCAATGATGAAGCGAGCAAACATGAAAGATTTAAAAAAGATTAAGGAGATCCTTGAATCACTAAAAAAGTGAATTAAAGGGTGGTAAAAAAGAAAAACGCCACAATAGGGCGTCTAAAAAATTCATAATTACTGTTCATTGTTTTCAGTGGTATTAGTAAATGCATTAGGGTCGACCGTGTTTGCTCCGTAATCTGGAACATTGCTCGCATGCTCTTTGTGATACTGTGACCCTGAACCTTGTTGATTAGGATTGGATTTCCCTTTTTGCTGGTCGTTTTGTTGATTTGGCATGATCTTCACCTCCTAAACACAAAGAGTAGTATATGTAGTATGGATGTAATTATTCAATGGAGAAACAACAATTTGAAACTTTCTCCTACTTTTTTCGTATACTTAGAACAAACCCTTAAAGGAGATGTGAAGGAATGTTCCTAGCAGAACTTCAGCCAGAGGAGAGGAAGGCGTTTCTTGAACTTGCTGCTCTGATTGCCAAAATTGATGGAAAAATATCTATATTTGAGAATTCCGTACTTATCAGGTACCAAAAGGAAATGGGACTTGAGGATTATAAAATAAAGGGTCTCGAAATTGGGGAAATCCTTAAAGTATTTAAGAATGAACGCTCAAAAAACATCGTCTTAACCGAACTCCTTCAACTCATCTATTCAGACGGAGTTTTTCATGATCAAGAAAGCGAAACCATCCAATTCATAAAGTCGTACTTTGGCTTCGATTCAAGTGAATATGGGAGTTTCAAGGATTGGATTGTTAAGATAAAGGAATTAACGGAATCTAAGAGGGAAATGAAATAAAAAACGTAAAATGGCTCAGGCTAAATTAAAATTATAAGTCTAGAAAAAGAAGGATGCCGGTTATGTAACCGCCTCCTTCTTTTTTTATAAATCCGAATCTTTTTAGAATTTTCCGATTTCCAAAAATTAATATTGACGGAGAATACCTAGCTGTTATATATTTTAACATATTGATGTTAGGAAATATGACACGAGGAGCTGATTCTTTGAAAAAGATTGAGGCAATCATTCGACCGGAGAGGCTCACAGATACGATTAAGGGTTTGAAAAAATTAGGAATTACGGGTTTTACTGTTTCACAGGTGGTTGGAAGAGGGAAACAAAAAGATACGCAAGGTGTGTATCGCGGAAAAAATTATCAAGTGACACTCCATCCAAAAGTAAAAATGGAGATTGTTCTTTCGGACTATTTGGTAGAGTCTACGATCCAGACCATCGTTCATTCTGCCCAGACCGGTGAAGATGGAGATGGCAAAATATATATTTATCCAATTCTGGAAGCTTATAATATTCGGACCGGGACAATTGACTATGATATTGATGATCTAGCGAATGATAAGGGGTGATCTTATGGAGCTAATGTATATAAATACTGTATGGGTTGTCCTTGCTGCAGCTATGGTTTTGTTTATGGAAGGTGGATTTAGTTTACTGGAAGCTGGATTTGTCCGAACGAAAAATGCGGTTAATGTTACAATGAAAATTTTTGTGGACTTAACGATTGGAGCTTTGGCGTTTTGGATTATCGGATTTGGGGTAATGTTTGGAAAAGATGCCTTTGGGTTCATTGGGACCAGCCTTCTTGGAAGTCCAGAGAAAATTGTACTTTCTCTTGAATTGCCAAGTGTTGCTTTTGTTCTTTTTCAAATGGGGTTTGCTGTGGCATGTGTCTCGATTATTTCGGGTGCAGTAGCAGAACGGATGAATTTTAAAGCCTATGTAGTCACTGCGGCGCTCATTTGTATGATTATCTATCCTCTTTCTGGACATTGGATTTGGAACAGCGAAGGATGGTTAGCAAAGTTAGGAATGAAGGATTTTGCGGGTTCAGCCGCAATTCATGCACTTGGTGGGTTTACTGCTTTGGCTATGGCAAAGCTATTGGGACCGAGAAAAGGAAGGTTTAATTCGGATGGCAGCGTTAATGTTTTTGCCCCAAGTAACATTCCTTTAGCATCAGCAGGAGCATTTATATTGTGGTTCGGTTGGTTTGCTTTTAATGCAGGAAGTACATTAGATGCTTCTAGCTCAGCGCTAGCGCCTATTGCTATTAATACAATGTTGGCTGGAGCAAGCGGTGGGTCGGCAGCTCTCTTTTTGACGATGCGAAAGTTCGGAAAAGCCGATCCGAGTATGACGATAAATGGTGTATTAGCTGGTTTGGTAGCAATAACGGCAGGCTGTGCTTATGTTTCTGAATGGAGCGCAATCCTGATTGGAGCTTTAAGTGGCTTGCTCGTTATTTATGCTACTCTGTTAGTCGATTATTTAAAGGTGGATGATCCTGTAGGCGCTGTGGCTGTTCATGGATTCGGCGGAGTGTTTGGAACGATTGCTGTTGGATTGTTTGATCGGTCCCAAGGCTTTTTAACGACTGGTGATTTCTCGCTTCTAAAGGTGCAGCTACTGGGTGCGGTGGTGGTCATTGTCTGGGGGTTAATTGCTGGAACTTTTATTGCGAAGGTATGCACAAAGACAGTTGGTTTCCGAGCAACAGAACGGGAAGAGGACGAGGGCTTAGATATGTCTTATCACGGTATTCCTGCTTACAATGAATTAGAGCGTTTTACCGATATCCCAACTAGCCTATTTAATTTTGAAGAGACAACAGGGATCACCGTTGCTTCTCCTACCATTAGGAAAGAGAAGGAAGTAATGTAGTTAGCTTGGAATCCCTTCACGGAGGGATCCTTATTTTATGCAAACGTTATTGTTTCGTTGACCTCCGAATCGTTCAGGTAAGATGCAACTAAGAAATAAATGCGTCCCCTTATATTAAAAGATGACCACGGTATTTGAACCGTGGTCATTTTTTATAAACTTTTATTTGATTGATGACGAGGAATTCGTTAAGCTGCGAAGCACTTTTTTGTATTGTTTTAAAGAGCTTACCTTGCCTATATAGCTATTCTTTCTTTTGAAATCAGAGGAAATAAACAGGATGGCAAGGGACGGGAAGAATTTTTTGGTACGAAAACGAAGGTCCTTCCAATAAACAAAGTAGCCGTTTTTTCTAACAGCAACAAAAGGATAAGCGAACGATGTACTGGCAAGAAAGTCTGACACGGACTCGTCATTTGTACTCTCAGAAACCAATACTGGAAAGTCATTATTTTTGGCAAGAGTATGTTCTATGTCGAGTGTATTATCTGAATAAACTCCAAATAAAAAGTCCTCCCTCGTCTCGATAAAAATATCCCATTTAAATAGGGTGATGCGCGGGATTAGTTTTATACGGTCAGCTCTAATAAAATGTTGCTGTAGGTGCCTTTTGGTTAATAATGCTGACAGAGTTCGAACAGCAAGGTATAAAAATATGAATACATAAATGATTAAAAAGATAATCCCTGCCTGGTAGAAAAAGAGTAATCCAAACCCTAGAAAATGGAGTGTTAAAATGTAAGGGTCCAATAATGGGATAGCGTCAAAGGCAATCCATTTTTGGGAAAAAGGCAGAAGGATTTGCGTTCCATGGACATTGAATAAATCAAAAAAGACATGAAGAATTACTGCTAAGAACGTCCATAAAAAGAGAGGAAGAAATTCTGAAACGGGGAAGAGTGGGTAAAGTAAGCCTGAAACCAGTAATCCCCATAAAGGAAGAGCTGGAAGGGAATGTGACAGGCCTCTGTGATTCCTGAAATAGCTACCTTTTCCTTTTAATCTGTAAATGATATCAAAATCAGGAGCAATTGAACCTATTACCACCCCTAACATGACCGCCTGTGATAGGGTCTGATTAGATGATACGGCAGGGTCGATTTGAGCAAGAGCACCAATGCCAAACCCTATAACAATATGCGAAAAAGTATCCACTCTATCACTCCTCTACTTTATTAATATATTGGGGAAAAATCGTACAACAAATCATGCATATTTTTGTATCTTTGGTTCATCGATAACGGCTCGATAATGCCAAAGTAAATTGGAAAAGATTTTATCCCAGCTTTGTGTTAGCGCATAATTTCTCCCTTCTATCCCCAATTGCTTTCTCAGGTCATCATTTTCTAATAACTTCAAGATGGCGTTCGTAAACTCCATTACATTGCCGGTTTCACACAAATAACCTGTTACTCCTGCCTTAATAATATTTTTTACGCCTCCGGAATTGGCGGTAATTGCGGGTGTACCACTTGCAAGTGCTTCAATCACAACATTTCCAAACGTTTCAGTAGGAGAGGGAAAAACGAATAAGTCTGATGCAGAGTAGATTTCCGCTAATTGTTCGCCAGTTAAGTATCCTGTTAATGTCATGTTCGCAGGCGCTTCTATTTGAAGTTCTTCCCTTTGGGGACCGTCCCCGATAACAAACCATTGAACTTCTTCATTGATCTCAGCCGGCAGTGCTTTTGCTACAGCTAAGAGTGTCTTTACATCTTTTTCTGGGGCTAACCTGCCTACATAGGTTAAGAGGTACTTTTTTGAAATCCCCCATTGCTCACGAATAGCTTGTTTTTCGTAATAAGGGTGAAAAAGCTGACAGTCAACTCCACCGGGCCAAACTTCTAAATTAAACAAATCCCTGGCATTTGAGTTGAGTTAACGTTTCATTAGAAGGGACAAATAATTTTTTAAAGGGTTTATGAAACCAATTCATATATTTCCAAAGGATTTTTGAAAAAAATCTAAGATCATAAAATTTCAAATAATGGTCAAAATCAGTGTGATAGGAGCCGACAAGTGGAATAGTTAGTTTTTTTGCAAGATAGACACCACAAAGTCCCATGTTAAATGGTGTAGCGACATGGATGATATCCGGGGAAAATTCTTCTAATTCTGATTTAATACGAGAAAGATTGGGAAAAGCCAGGCGACACTCAGGATATAAGAAAAAAGAGAGACTTTTAATGCGGCGAACGTTTGAAGAAACATATTCGTTTGAAAGTGAATCAGGTGCAAAGACTTTGTAAGAGATTTTTTTATTATCCAAGTAGTGAATGAAATATTTAAGCGTCCGAGCAACTCCATTGATATCCGGGTCATAGGTATCAGTGAAAATGGCGATCCTCATAACCTTTCCTCTCTGACCAATATTGAACTACCGTATTGGGGATACTTTAGATACTTAAACGTCACTCTCATCTACTCCCTCCAAATTATAAACTCCCCTTTATTGTATTAAATAAAGGAAACCAATCTTCTTAAGATTCTGTTAATAAAATGTAAAGATTCTGTATAGTAAAAAAAACGCTGATTGGGCAGGGCAGGGCATGACATGACATGACAATGATATTGTAGGGCAATGAGTGAGATTAAAGACTTTGAAATCGCATTTAAAGATGCAATTCAATTCGCCTTCAATAGAGAGGATACGATTGTGGTTGCGACAGCTGATCATTCAACCGGCGGGATGAGCATTGATCGAAAGGGTAACTCCGGATCGCCATTATTTTAAAATGGCGAACAGCAACTGTTACTGTTCGCCTTTGGGAATGCCCTTTTATGCATTCTTCAATATAATTTAGTAGTCCAACGCCTGTGGACCATCAGCGATGCATGGTCCACATTCCTATATTTTTAAAGCCAAGGCGCTTATAAATTCGTCCAGCTTCAGGGTTATCATAAAAAAGACAGAGAGTTTTCCCTTCGTTTAGGACATCCTGAAAAAGATTTTGCATGATGGAAGTTGCCAGGCCTTTACTGCGATATTCCTTCCTTGTGCAAACCCCAACAATCATCGCTGAAATAGAATTTTCCGCTGCGGTTGAAACACAAGAAGTAATGATACCATTTTCCTCAGTAAAATAGGTTCTAGATGTATTGGATTCCATTGACTGTATTAATACGTCCCTGGCATCACTTCTGACATGAAATTCCTCAATGGTTTGGCGGAGTTGTAAAATTTGATCTATATCTTCCAGACTAGCCTTTTTATATACGACATCATCCGGAGACAGGAATTCATCCGTGTTACATTCAGCAAAGTAAGTAACTTGCTTTTTACCAAGATGCAGGTCATCATAAGCTTCGAATTTTGCTACAATATCGGATTTACCGGATAGAAGAATGGGCTGTCTGTAGTGTTTCATAATCGATACAAAACCGCTTGTATCGAATTCTCCCTTTGCATAAGGAATAAAGGATTGATGAAACCTTAGGAGAACGGCTTTAATCGTGTTGTGTTCATCAAATTCGGCCCAAATTTCCTGAGACTCCGAAGTGTATCCAAAGGCCTCTATATCCCCTATGATAAATAGATTAATAGAAGGTTCCTCACTTAAAAAAGCGAATACCTGATCATGATCTTGGTCTGTAAGCTTTCTAATCATATCGAATTCCCCCTTACTCTTCAAAAGGGTAAACAAATAGTTGGAAAATTTCAAGTGTTTATACAAAATTATACTAAGGGTAGCATACTTGCCTTAACTAGAGTGCTTCGCAACAAGTTTCTTCTTTTTCCAAGGCTTAAATACTGAGATGCAGAATATGAAAATCGTTATGGCTACTTGAATAATAATTGCATATTGCCGTATGGTTTGGTTTTGGATAAATTCTGGATTAACTAATGCCCTAGCTTTTTCGGTCTCCAAGATTGCCATATTCGCCATCATTAATTTGTCGACAATAAAGATCCCTAGAATGGTTTGGCCGACAAAAAGAATCCATTTCACCGTAACCCATCGATGCTTAAAAAACCTCCAATTGGTAAACATTCCATATAAAAACCCAACGAGTAACGTTCCGACAGCGCCGATTCTAATGATTTGATCACTAATAATAATGATCCTTTTATATGTTTCAAACGTTTCATCATAGGTCGCTAGCTTAACCCCGAAATTTAAGGCTAAGGAGCTCATGATTCCGCCAAAAAATAGAGCAACTAATATAATATGAATGATCTTTAACCACTTCATCCCAACTGGACCTAGCTTTTTCACTGATGTACCTCCTATTATCTTGGGGTTGTTTTGGAATATCCCGCTTTTATAGTTTATCAAGATAATAGGTTATTAAATATCATCCGCAGATGTAATTTACTCTAAGTCTTAGGTTCTATTTCTCATTATGGTGCACCTTTATAATTTCCATATTATTACTTTGTAGGAAACTCTAATAACTTTATTGTTTACCAATACCAAAGATATAGGGTATTAATTAGGCATGTTGTACAATTCAATATGCGCAAAATATGTCGTAAATTAGAGTAGGGAATATCTCGTTCAAGTTAATGGTTTACCCTTTGGGTTTTGTTAGACTAAAAAACAATAACTTTATCTACAAACTAACAATTCGAATTTAATTTCATGAAGGACGTGCAGAGTACAAATGAAGAAAACAGTTATTTATAAGAATAATGATTGTTTTTCCATAAAGGCTGATTTTTATGGAAATAGCAATCATAATGCACCTGTTATAGTTTATATTCATGGTGGTGGGCTTGTTTGGGGAACAAGAGAAGAAATAAGTGAAGAGATGATAAAACTCTATAATGATAATGGATTTGCAGTTTTTTCAATTGACTATAGGCTAGCACCCGAGACAAAATTGCCAGAGATCCTAGAGGATGTTCAAGACGCACTTCAGTGGTTAAAATCAGAAGGGCCACAGGAATTTTCCATTGATCCAAAAAGAATAGCTGTTGTAGGTAGTTCTGCAGGTGGTTTTTTGGCGCTTTGTACGGGTTCATTTACTAATAAGCCACGTGCAATTGTCTCTTTTTACGGATATGGAGATATCATTGGTAAATGGGCAACAAATCCAAGCAGTTTCTATTTACAAAAGGACAATGTCCCTAAAGAACTTGCTAGAAGGCTTATCTCCGACCAAGTGATTACAGAGGCATCGATTGATCAGCGGTTTCTTTATTATGTTTATGCTAGACAGCAAGGGGTATGGATCCAAGAGATTACGGGGATAAATCCAATAATGCATAAGGATGCACTCTTAAAGTTTTGCCCAAAGCAAAATATCACTAGCGATTATCCACCAACCTTACTGTTACACGGGACAAAGGATGAGGATGTTCCCTATGAACAATCAGTATTTATGAGAGGTGCATTGATAAAAGAAAAGGTTGAAACCAGGTTAATCACAATTCCAAATGGAGAGCATGTGTTTGATAAGGATTTTGATAATCCAGTTATCCAAAATGCATTGAAACAAGTGATTGAATTCCTTCAATATCATTTAACGGAATAAGGGCTTATCGATTTCTTTTCACATAAAATAGACGGGTCCCGAGGTTTCATAGAGAACGGGACCCATCTGATTTAAGAATTGATTGGAAGTTTTTTATTTAAGAGTCTAAATATCTTTAAAGCTAATTGGATTTGCAGCAATTCCTCCGAGTTTTTTAAATCAGTATTTAAGATTTCCTTGATTTTATCGATTCGATAAATAAGCGTATTTCTGTGTAAAAACATCGCTTTTGCTGTTTCACTAATATTAAGGTTATTAATAAAATAGTTCTCTAAAGTAATGATATAACTCGTCCCATGCAAATGGTCATGCTCATAGATTTTCCCAAGGCTTTTCATGAAAAACTCTTCTAATTCTATGTCTTTGATATTACTGTCTAAAAAGTGATAGATGGAATGATCTTCATAGTGAGATACTCCCCCTCGGATATTAAATTTATCCATGAGTCGAATAGATTCATTTGCTTCAGAAAAGCTTTTGTGAAGGGAATGAATGGTTTCGTACTGACGGCCAATTCCAATTAAGAAGGTTGTGTTATTTATTTCCTTTTCAAATGCATTGTAAATTGTATTTCCGTATTGTTTTACCTCATTTACCGATAGAGAAGGTTTATTGTCATTTTGACCAATCATTATAATTATACGATTGTTTCTATGAAAGCATGTGACCTCAGCGTTTGAATAGTTCGAAAGATTATAGACTAAGTCCACACATTTTCTGGTTTTGTTCTCCAGTCGAACCCTCCTTGCTACCATATCATCATAACCGTCATCTTCCTCCGATTCTAAATTAATGACTATACAGTAGTAACTGTAACTTGGATTTAATCCATGCAATTCACTAAAGGTGTGAATTGTATCGACGGATGTTATTTTTCCAGTCAGCAAATCATCAAAGAAATCCTGTTTGATTTTTAATTTTACCTCCTCGATGTCCTTTGCTTTTATACGTTCCAGTGCCATATTAGTTGACGCCTGCTCTAAAATAAGTAAGTCAAACTCCGTTAAATCTTGGACAGTCTGCCATACAACAATATATCCATAAATATTATTTGCAACTGCGACAGGAAGGATGCGGCATTTTATTTCCATTCCTTCTAAGTAATAAATGCGTTGAATACTCTTTTTCATTTCATTTATTTCTTTAGGGACAGAATTAATAAACTCTTTATTGAAAATAGGTCGATTTTTAACCAGAGTAAAGCAGTATGAAAGTGGTACCTTATTATTTAGGTGTTCTGTAAAGTGAAGCAGCTTCCAATCCTGGTCAACGAAAATAATTGGATTATTAATAGATCCCGATAACATGGAAGAAATCCTTTCAATCCCGCCGCCTTCAAGTGTAATTCGAAAAAATAAATTATGCATGTCTAAGGTCTTTCTATTTAATAAATCATAACGGCCAGATGCTTTCTCATTAATAATAGAAATGACCTTTGATAGGGTATATTCAAAGGGTAACTCAATCAGTGGAAAACCCAATTCATTTGCATGATCAATCATTTTCTGTGGGAGTTTTTCAAAGTATCGTTTCATTTTGACAACTAGTCCTGCACAATTAATAGCTGAAAGTTCGTTAAGTATTCTAATTTGCAAATCCTCGTTATCTTTAAAAATATAACCCGTTGATAATAGGAGTTCATTAGGTGAAAGCCAGTCAAATGCCTCGGGATTTTCGATGATATTGACTATTGAGATTTCATTATCAATTCCTTTTTCCCCAGCAACAATCTTTAATCCATCAATCGCTTGTATTTCAAATAAATCCTTAACGGTCAGCAAGATTATCACTCCTTTGTCAAAAAATCTACACATTTAATTGTATAACATGCACAAATGATATCTATTTTTTTTGGTTTGCTTAAACGATGATGCTTTTATGCAATTTATCTAAAATAAACATGTAAGGTCATATCTTGTCAAACTAAAATAAGGGTTAAACGAATTTTTCCTTTCACAGAAATGAACAGAAGTTGGTGCTTTATTTATACTGTACCTTACAAATTTATCCTTTGAAAGGGGCTGCATGTACAGACGTTCCAGATCAATGATGTATCACAATTGAGGAATGCAATTTCTGGTGATCTTGAGCTTATTGAAAGAATTAATAATTCTGTCCTAACTGGTTTTGTTCATAGCACATTTAAAAATACAATTAATATTCATTGTAATGAAAATGGCGAATTATTTACGATTGCCAGCAGCCAAATTGATAATGGACCTAATACGCTTTTGATTAATTCTGCCAGCCTTGAGGAATTAAATATCGATGTCAATGATGTGGTGTATGTAAAAAGTAAAATGCTGCACATTTCAAATAAACTTGCCATATCTACGAATCAAGCTGAGAAATGGGCAGGTATTTTACCGGAGTACCCTGCAAACACCGAAAACATCTCTCGAAATTTAAAAAGAATGATAGAATACATCGATATCCACGGAAAAGCTGGGGGAATGAAAAAGAAAGTAGATGCCCCAAGTCTTTTTGACATAGAAATGTCTAGAATGCTCGAAGAACGAACCAAGTTATTATTAAACGAATTATTAAGTAATCGAATGACCAGTGCCTTGCATCATGCTGTTTCGTTAATAGGTCTTGGTCCAGGACTAACTCCCTCTGGAGATGACTACCTAGTTGGATTATTTACGATCATTAATTTGAGGAATAGCCCTTTCTATTCACATCAATCATTTTGTGGAGAAGTGCTGCAGAAAGCAAAAACCTTAACGAATGAAATAAGCTATATGGCATTAAAAAAGGCATCCATTGGTCAAGTAAGAGAGTCAATCATTCACTTAGTTCATTCCATACTTAATGGAGAAGAAGACGACTTATATCTCTCTTTAAATAAAGTACTAAATATCGGCTCTTCATCAGGAACAGATATAGCCTTAGGTCTTGTCTCTGGGGTGAAAGCCAATCTTAAAGTAGGAGGTCAATTATGACTGTAAAAGCTATTGTAAAAGAGAACACCTATTTCGATTCTGTATCTTTGATGTCACTATCAACAAAAGCGAACCAAATAGAGGGCGTTGAACAGGCCATTATCACAATGGGTACAGAAATGAATAAAGAGGTAATGAAAAATGTTGGATTAATAACACCAGAAGTGGAAGAGGCAAACTCAAGTGATTTAATCATTGTTGTTAATGCTGCTAATCTTGAGATATGTGAAAGCGCGTTCATTGGTATTGATGAATTATTGACAAAAAAGGATACCTCCACTGAGAAAGGTGAAGTCAAGTATTCAACGATTGCTTCAGCTGCCCAAGGTATTCCTGAAGCTAACCTAGCGGTGATTGCCGTAAACGGAGCGTATGCACCTAGAGAAGCGAGAAAAGCTCTTGAAAACAATCTCCATGTCATGCTATTTAGCGACAATGTAAGCATAGAAGATGAAATCGAATTAAAGAAATTGGCCCATGAAAAAGGCTTATTAATGATGGGTCCGGATTGCGGGACAGCGATTATTGGCAATGTTGCTTTATGCTTTGCCAATGCTGTAAGAAAAGGCAGCATTGGTATTGTGGGTGCATCTGGAACCGGGAGTCAAGAGGTAAGTGTCCGCATTCATGAATTCGGCGGCGGAATCACACAGATGATTGGAACTGGCGGCAGAGATCTAAAAGAGGAAATTGGCGGAATCATGATGCTTGATGGAATCAAGGCTCTGGAAGACGATGAGGCAACTAAAGTGATAGTCCTTATTTCTAAGCCACCTGCTGCAAGTGTTGAAGAGAAAGTATTAGCGCAAATCAAACAATGCAAGAAACCTGTAGTTGTTTGGTTTGTTGGCGGAGATGAAGGGAAGGTCAGACAAGCTGGCGGCCATTTTGCGAAAATGTCTAAAGAGGCTGCACTTAAAGCGGTATTATTGGCTGGTGCCGATGAAAGCAAAATTAATAAACGGGCATTAAACATTCCACTAATTGAAGAGGTTCGCACCAAATTAACACCAGAACAAAAATATATTCGCGGACTATTCAGCGGCGGTACCCTTTGTGATGAGGCTATGCATGCCGCAATGGAGAAGTTCGATAATGTCTATAGCAATATCCAAAGAGACCCTAACTATCGCTTAAAAGATAAAAATATAAGCCAAGAACACACATTTATTGATTTTGGTGATGATGAGTTCACACAAGGGAAGCCACATCCAATGATTGATCCGTCCACAAGAATTTCGAGATTTATCCAAGAAGCGAAAGATCCATCCGTTGGTGTAATCGTCATGGACTTTGTTTTAGGGTATGGTGCACACGAAGATCCAGTTGGGGCAATGCTTCCTGCAATAATAGAAGCAAAGCAAAATGCCGAACAAGAAGGAAGACATCTTGAAATTATCGGATACGTTCTTGGAACTGAACTGGATCCTCAAAACCTTGATGAACAGGTAGAAAAGCTGTTAGCTGCAGGTGCAACACATGCCAGCAGCAGTCAGAATGCAGGTCTTTTGGCAAGAGAATTTGTCGTGAAGGGAGAATAATCAATGAGTAAAATAAATGAGCTTTTTAATCAAAAACTTAATGTTATTAATGTGGGAATCGAGTCCTTTAAGGGTGATTTAGTAAAGCAAAATACAGAAGTAACTCATCTAGAGTGGACTCCGCCAGGCAGAGGGAACACAGAACTTATTGCAGCATTAGACATGCTTGAGGATCCAACAATTCTTGAAAAGATTGAAGTGGCAAATAAGGTAGCTGTCGAAAGAATTATTAAATCACAACCAGTATTAATTGGTTTTGAAAAAGCAATTGATTGTGTACCAGGTATGACGAAAACAACGATTCTTCATGCAGGACCTCCAATAACTTGGGATAAAATGAATGGTCCAATGAGGGGGGCTGTGACTGGGGCAATCTTGTTTGAAGGCCTTGCAAGGGATTTAGAAGAAGCTGCTGAGCTTGCTGCATCTGGCGAAATTACCTTCTCCCCGTGTCATGAGCACAACTGTGTCGGCTCTATGGCTGGTGTAACATCTGCTTCGATGTACATGCACATTGTAGAGAATAAAACCTATGGCAATATTGCCTACACAAACTTAAGTGAGCAGCTGTCAAAAATCCTTCGAATGGGTGCTAATGACCAAAGTGTTATTGACCGTTTAGTTTGGATGCGTGATGTTTTCGGTCCAATCCTAAGCGCAGCGATGAAGTTAAATCCGAATGGAATTGACTTGCGTTTAATGCTGGCACAAGCCCTTCATATGGGTGATGAGTGTCATAACCGTAACGTTGCCGGAACAACGCTTTTAATCCAAGCGTTAACACCTTTTATTATTCAAACAGATTTTACACTTGAACAAAAGCGAGAAGTTTTTGAGTTTGTTGCGAGCAGTGATTATTTCTCTGGTCCAACTTGGATGGCCCTTGCAAAATGTGCTCTTGACGCAGCACATGGCATTGAAAATAGTACGATTGTGACAACTATGGCACGTAATGGTACTGAATTCGGTATCCGTGTAAGTGGAATTCCAGGGAATACATGGTTTACAGGTCCGGCGCAAAAAGTAATTGGTCCAATGTTTGCCGGGTATAAACCTGAAGATTCTGGATTGGATATTGGGGATAGCGCAATCACAGAAACATATGGCATTGGTGGATTTGCAATGGCTACAGCTCCTGCAATTGTTGCCCTTGTAGGCGGAACAATAGATGATGCAATAGGCTACTCTAAAAAGATGAAAGAAATTACAACAGCAGAAAATCCAAACGTAACGATTCCATTGCTAAATTTCATGGGTATTCCGACTGGAATCGATGTTCGGAAGGTTGTTCAAACTGGAATCATGCCAATCATTAATACAGCAATAGCCCATAAGGAAGCTGGAATTGGAATGATTGGAGCAGGAATCACTAATCCTCCAGTTGAAGCTTTTGAAAAGGCACTGCTTACTTTAAGTCAAAACATTCAATAATTAATTCTGGTCCTAATTTGTTTGGGACCAGAACTGATACTTTAGTATTTTAATAACTTCCTGTTTAAATACAGCTAAAGGAGAGAATGAACTTGGAAAGTAATACCATGGACAGAGAACTTATTCATGCAAGTGAGCAGGGGGATTATGTTGCTGTAGAAAAGCTCTTACATGAAGGAGCCAGCATTGATTATAAGGATGCGGCCGGCCGGACAGCCTTAATGGCGGCTGTACAAAAAAACCAAATTGTTGTAGTGAAATTGTTACTAGAGGCTGGAAGCGAAGTCAATACGAGAGATATTACCCAATTAACTCCATTTATATGTTCTGGTGCGAACGGATTTCATGAAATTTTAAGTATGATGCTTAAGTTTGGTGCAGACCTAAACAGTGTTAATCGATTTGGGGGTACGGCATTGTTACCTTCTAGTGAAAAAGGCTATTTAAAGACGGTCCAAGTCTGCTTAGATGCTGGGGTTCCAGTAAATCATGTGAACAATTTAGGCTGGTCCGCCCTTCTAGAGTCTGTGATATTAGGTAATGGCGGCAGGCTTTATTCTGATATTATTCAAGAGCTCGTGGAAGCAGGAGCAGATGTAAATCTTCCAGATAGGGACGGGAAGTCAGCGCTGGAGCATGCTCAAGAAATGGGGCACCAAAAG
Source organism: Bacillus sp. OV166 (assembly GCF_900177675.1). Classification (GTDB taxonomy): domain Bacteria; phylum Bacillota; class Bacilli; order Bacillales; family Cytobacillaceae; genus Neobacillus. Next base: position 765,242 of record NZ_FXWM01000001.1, read on the forward strand.
ATTGTAAACATCTTGAATAAAGAATATATCGTAAAAAGTGAATCTATCAAAAAGGCAAAAAAACTTGCCAGAGTTGATAAGTATGAAGAGGCCATCTCAGAAATAGAAAAAGGTCTAGAAGATGATAATCATAACCTTGATTTGATTTACTACAAAGGCTATTTCTTACAAGAACAAAAGAGATACGAGGAAGCGCTAGAGGAGTACTACAAAGCATTATCACAAGACCCTATTGATCTAGACTTCTATTTCTATACAGCCAACTGTTTAAGAGCAATGAGGAAACCAGATGAGGCTCTATCAGAATACGATAAAGCCTGTGAATTAAACCCTGTTGAGACTTTTTATCGTTATCATAAATCAAATTACTTAAGAGAACTAGGCAGACACGAAGAAGCAGTTATTGAAATGGATAAATTGCTGGCACTAAAGCCAAATCGCTACGATTTTTCATTTCATAAGGCAAATAGCCTTAGGTCGCTTGGTAAACATCAAGAAGCAATTGAAGCAATAGAGAATGCGATTGCAAATGATCCAGCTAACCCGTTATATCATTTGCATAAGGACCAATCTCTTGAATTGCTAAAGAAATAAGCAAATTAAACCAAGGGGAAAAAATGATGAAAAAATTAGTGATTGTTGCAATTGGAGGAAACTCATTAGTCCGAGAAAATGGTCTTGACTCTGTCAATGACCAATATGAAGCAGTATGTGAAACCGCAGTTAATATTGCAGATATGGTAGCAGAAGGTTTCAATGTTGTAGTCACACACGGCAATGGACCACAGGTAGGCTTTGGCCTAAGAAGATCGGAAATTGCCAACGAAGTAGCCGGTATGCCGGTGATACCGCTGGTCAATTGTGGAGCAGATACGCAAGGTGGGATTGGCTATCAAATTCAACAGGCCTTAACCAATGAATTTGCCAGAAGGGGTATTAACAAAAAGGTCGCTACGGTTATTACACAGGTAGAAGTGAGTATTGATGACCCCAATTTCAAAAATCCGACAAAACCTGTAGGGGCATTTTTTACACTAGAACAGGCTGAAGAAATGAAAAAAGAACATCCAGACTGGAGTTTCATAGAAGATTCAGGCCGCGGCTATCGAAGAGTGGTCCCTTCACCAAAACCAATTAACATTGTTGAAAAAGATGCGATTAAAACATTAATCGAAGCTGGGTTTGTGGTCATCGCTGTTGGAGGCGGCGGGATACCTGTAGTAAGGAACAATAACAATGCGTTTGAGGGAATTGACGCTGTCATTGATAAGGATTTTGCAACGAGTCTACTCGCAGAACAGGTTCAAGCGGAAACATTGATCATTACCACGGGTGTTTCAAGAGTTTGTATTAACTTTGGCAAGCCAAATCAAAAGGCACTTGAAAAGATTACGGTTGAAGAAACCAAACAATATGTACTTGAAAACCACTTTCCTCCAGGAAGCATGCTTCCTAAAATTGAGGCTAGCTTAAGCTTTTTAGAAAAAAATGGTTCGAGGGTCATTATCACAAACCCAGAAAGCTTAAAAGAAGCAATCAATGAAGGCGCAGGAACTCATATTGTGAGGTAATCGATAAATATTATAGCCAACAGTCTATTACAAAAAATAAGAGGTGAAACGAAATGGATCAAAGTCTAAAATTATGGTATAAGGGTGACTGGGCTGCATACTTTGGTTTACTTGCTAACAATTTAACAAATCTTTTAACAATGATATCATTATTACTTTTTGTAGTTGGTTTTCCTGAAGAAATTGTATACGGAAGAATCGTTCCAGGTTTTGGTCTTGGCATCTTCTTAGCAAGCTGTTGTTACTTTGTCTTTGGATATTTTTTAGCTAAAAAGACAGGTAGAAATGACATAACTGCTTTGCCGTCAGGCCCTAGTGCGCCTTCCATCTTTACGGTTACTTTTTTAGTAATCCTTCCAGTATTTACGGAAACACAGAATGCGGAATTTGCCTTCTCACTTGCACTTGTTTGGTGCTTATTTGAAGCAATGATCTTAATTATTGGCGCGTTTTTAGGCGATACACTTCGAAGAATTATTCCAAGAACGGTACTTTTATCGTGTTTATCTGGTCTTGGTTTATTATTGCTTGCCATGAACCCGATGTTACAATCTTTTGAAACTCCGTTGGTAGCTTTTGTTGTACTTATTATCATTTTTATTAACTGGTTTGGTAAATCGCCAATATTCGCAAAAATCCCTACCGGTTTTCTTTTATTAGCTGCTGGTACAATTTTGGCCTGGGTCTTTGGATTACAAAGTCCTGAAGCGATTACCGCATCATTGCACGGTTTAGGATTTAATCCTCCTACCTTGCATATTGATAGTTGGATTTCTGGCATTCCACATGCGCTTCCTTATTTAGCATCTGCTGTCCCACTTGGACTAGCAAACTATATTTTTGATTTAGAAAATATTGAAAGTGCTCACGCGGCGGGGGACCCATATAAAACTCGTCAAGTAATGTTAGCAAATGGTATTTCCTCTTCGATTGGAGCTTGTTTTGGTAATCCATATCCAGTAACTGTATATATTGGACATGCAGGCTGGAAGTCAATGGGAGCAGGACTTGGTTACTCTATCGCCACTGGTTTATCAATGTTAATTATTTCTCTCTTTGGATTAGGCTCATTCTTATTAGCTATCATTCCTGTCGCTGCAATTGTACCAATATTGGTATATGTTGGTATCGTAACAGCAAACCAAGTTGTTCGTGAAACACCTAAACTCGAAGTCCCAGTAATATTTGTTTGTTTGTTCCCATGGATCGGAAACTGGGCATTATCCCTTGCAAATAATGTTTTAACTTCCGCAGGAACTACAGGAGCTAAAGTTACCGCTGAAGCTATGTCTCACCACGGTGTGTATTATAACGGTATGATTCACTTAGGTAACGGTGCTCCAATAAGTAGTTTGTTGTGGGGATGTTTAGCGATATTTTCCATTAAAGATCAACCAATCCGTGCTGCCATTGCTGCTGGAATTGCGGCTCTATTGTCTCTATTTGGAATTATCCATTCAGGGGCAGTCGGATTCGCTCAGCCTGCATTAATGCCGTTCTTCTATTCTTATCTCATGGTAGGAGGATTATTTATCATAAAATATATGATGGATTATAAGGCTAAAGCAAAAGAGGACAAAAACACCACAACTATTGAAGAATCAGCCTAATTTTGTTGATTAGAAATAGCTAAATTTACACGATACCCCAAAAGTTTCGTCTACGTATGCGGTGGACGAAATTTTTTTGTCAGTGAAAATAAATTAAAATGGAGATTGCAAGACGAAGTTTATAAAAAAAATTGTAGCTTACTATCTTTATTTAATCACTAAGAAGTAGAAATATTATAAAAAAGGGTAATGATTTCGAATATATAAAATAGTAATTTTTTTTATAATGATACTTATGGGAGTCTAAATAAGCTTACTTCTGAATAATGAAAGGAGTTAATTGAATTGAAAACCAAATTAAAGGGAAGGTACGTTATTGGTTACGATGGAGAAGACCACGTCTTAATTGAAAACGCGGAAGTTGTTTTTGAAAATGATAAGATAATCTTTGTCGGCAAAAATTACCTTGGCACAGTGAATAAGGTAATCGATATGGGGAACTCCGTCATTAGTCCAGGGTTTATCGATTTAAATGCATTAGGTGATATTGACCATGATATTTTACATTTAGAGGCAAGGACAAACAGACAGAATAACCTGCTTTGGTCTGAACAATATATAAAAAACGGACATCATGAAGTAATGACAGCTAAAGAAGAAAATTTCAAATCCCTTTATGCCTACTCACAACTGATTCTCCATGGTGTTACTACTGCGATGCCAATTACTTCGGTACTTTATAAAGAATGGGCAGAAACGTATGAGGAGCTTGCTGCTGCAGTAAACCATGCTGGAAGTTTGGGATTAAGAATCTATCTTGGGCCAAGCTACCAATCTGGAATCAGGGTGGTAAAACCTGATGGTACTATCCAGCTGTACTGGGATGAAGAAGCAGGAAAAGCTGGATTAAATGATGCTGTAAGGTTTGTAGAAGAATTTGACGGAGCTTATGATGGATTAGTTAGGGGGATGCTGGCACCCGAACGAATTGAGTGTCAAACGTCAGAAAGTTTGATACAAACAAAATACTATAGTGATAAATTAGGAGTGCCAATTAAACTTCATGCAGCACAAGGAACCTATGAATATCATACTATTGTTGAAAAGCACGGTGTAACTCCTATTCGCTATTTATATGACCTTGGTTTTTTAGGGTCAAAAACAGGAATTCCGCATGCTCACTTTATTGCTGGATATAGTGAAGCACATTCAGGTAAAGGTGATGATATAGCACTTCTGAAAGAAACAAATACAACGGTCATTCATTGTCCTTTAATCATTGGCAGGCATGCTTCGGCATTAGAATCATTTGCTAAATATAAACGGGCAGGTATTAATTTAGCGTTAGGAACAGATACCTATCCTCCAGACATATTTCAAAACATTCGAACAGGCAGCATGTTTTCCCGATTCATTGAAAAAAAAGTAGAGGGTTCAACATACGCCGATTTCTTCCGGGCGGCGACACTTGGGGCAGCTACGTTCCTAGGGAGAAATGACCTCGGCCGTTTAGCTGTTGGAGCGAAAGCAGATATTATTGCAATTGACTTAAGTGGATATCATCTGGGAGTTCTCGACGATCCAATCCGAACTATGATTGTGAGCGGAACAGGAAGAGACGTGAAACTATCCATTATTAATGGAAGGGTTGTAATGAAGGATCAAAAAATACCTAATTTTGATTTAGAAGAAATGAAAACCAAGGGACAACAATATTTTAACAAAATGAGAAAAGGATATTTAGAAAGAGATTATCAGCAATTGACAGAAAGAGAATTATTTCCTCCGTCCTTCAAAATAGTGGATTCTATCTGAAATCAACAAAAGTAGTAAAGATATTGAAAAATAAAGTAAAAATTTTCGAAATAAAATTATCTGAATATTTTTTATAATTAGACAAACAGATGTAAAATAATAAAAATATTCAGGGGGTAGTGATTATGAAAGCTAGGCAGGGGCTTGGACGATTATTTTTAGTAATATTGATGGTGTTTGTCATTACCGGCTGTTCGACAAGTAAAGATGTCAGCACAAAAAGCAATGGTAAAAACACAGAGTCTAAGGATGGGGGTACATTAGTGATTGCCCGATTGTCAGATGCTGAAAACTTAGACCAACAGTTTATGTCAACCATCAATGCCGCAAGTGTGACCCATCGCAAAATCTATGAAGGGTTAGTTGGTCGTGATCATAATGCTGAAATCCAGCCATTGCTGGCGGAAAAGTGGGAACAACTGGATGATACGACATGGGAGTTTAAATTACGAAAAGGTGTTAAATTTCATGATGGGTCAGCTTTTAATGCCAATGCTGTAAAAGCTACCTTTGATCGACTTTTAGATCCAAAGGTGGCATCTCCTAGAGCTATTGTTTTTAAAATGGTAAAAGAAGTAAAGGTAATTGATGACTACACCGTTCATTTTATTTTAACAGAGCCGTTTGCTCCATTACTCTCTATTTTGGCTAGTCATGAAGGCGGGATTATTAGTTCAAAAACGATCGAGAAATACGGGAAAAGCATTATTAAAGAACCAAATGGGACAGGTCCATTTGTTTTCAAATCATGGACACCTGGACAAGAAATTGTATTAACAAACAACAATAGTTATTGGGGAGATAAGGCGAAGGTCGATAAAGTCGTATTTAAGGTTGTACCTGAGGAAACAACTAGAATCTCCATGCTAGAAACAGGTGAAGCTCAAATAGCTGAACCCCTTTCTGTACCAATGATGGATACCGTAAAGGCTTCCCAAGCAATCGATGTTTACCGTAGTGAAGGATATGGAACAGAGTATATTGGCTTTAATGTTCAAAAGAAACCATTTAATGATGAAAAGGTTCGAAAGGCCATCGCTCATGCGGTTGAAATGGATTCCATTATGAAAGGTGTCTATAATAATGTGGGAAAAAGGGCTAATTCCTTATTAGGCTCAAAGGTTTTCGGTTACCATCCTAATATGGAATCGTATAAATATAACCTAAATGAAGCAAAGAGATTACTGGCTGAAGCAGGTTATCCAAATGGTTTTGAAGTTACACTTAAAACGATGGATAGCAAAGAAAGAGTGAACATGGCTGAAGTACTGCAATCACAGTTAAAAGGTATTGGTGTCAAAATAAAAATACAGGTGTTGGAGTACGGTACGTTTGTTGACCAAGTAAATAAGGGTGACTCTGAGATGTTTATCCTTAGCTGGAGAAATGCTACCGGTGATGCTGATTATAATCAGTATAACCTTTTCCATACAAGCTCGCAGGGTGGAGCGGGGAATACCTTCTTTTATAGTAATAAAGAGGTCGATAGTTTAATAGAAGATGCACGCAGTGAAAAAGACCAAGAAAAACGAAAAGAACTATATGCGCAGTCACAAGAAATAGAAATGAAAGAGGCAGTTTATATTCCTGTTCGAGTTATTGAAAATTTAGCGGCTGTTGGAAAAGACGTAAAAGGTTTTTCTATTAGTCCATCAGGCTATTTAGAAATAAATGATGTGTCAATCCAATAAGATACAGCTTACAAGAGGGATATCCATTTTGGGTAACCTCTTTTATCGTGGTAGTTAACAATGAAAGGATGAATTGAAATGAATAACAAGTATTGGTTAAAGAATGCACATATAGAAACAGGGTACAATGAAGAAAATGGAAGAGTTGTAGGAACTATGACTGAGATGTGTCATTTATTAATAGAGGATGGGAAAATTTCAAAAATAATAAAACCTTCTGAGCCATTTGAATTTGGGTTACCTGTAATAGATGCAAAAGGAATGCTTTTGCTTCCTTCTTTCATCGAAAAGCATGTTCACCTCGATAAAACCTATATGGGTGATAAATGGCGGGCTTGTATCCCTGCTTCAGGCGTAATTGAACGCTGTGATATTGAAAAGAATATCCTAGCTTCTATCTCATCTAGCACACAAAAACGTGCTGAAGCCTTGCTTGAAGTATTACTATCATACGGATCCACCCATGTCAGAACGCATGTTGATATATATCCTGAGGTGAAATTGCAGAATTTAGAAGGTGTTCAGCACGCTCTAGAATCTTATTCCAATAAAATAAGCTCTGAAATTGTTGCGTTTGCCCAGCATGGCTTGCTCCGTCCAGGAACAGTAGAGCTTGTAAGGGAAGCCTTGAGAAATGGAGCAGGGATTGTCGGAGCTGTCGATCCAGCAACGGTCGACAATAATATTGAAGCATCATTGGTACAGTTAATGGATTTAGCAGTTGAAGGTGATGCCGATATTGATTTGCATTTACATGATCCTGGTCACTTAGGTACTTTTACAATGAAACGTCTTGCCTATTTAACGAAGCAAGCAGGCTGGGAAGGAAGAGTAGCAATCAGTCATGCCTTTGGGCTTGGAGATGTATCAAGGGAAGAGGCCATAGAAATGGCAGAGTTATTAAGGGAGGCAGGTATTTCGATTGTTACGAGCCTCCCAATTGGTAGAAACATACCTCCAGTAAGCCTGCTATCAGAATGTGGTGTTAATGTGGCCGTAGGAAACGATAATATTTTTGATTCGTGGTGGCCGACTGGAAATGGAGACGTTCTTGAAAGGGTTGGCCGACTAATTGAACGGTGTCGATGGACAGATGAAGTTTCTCTCTCTCAAGCATTAAAATATATTACTGGTGGTTTGACACCTTTAGACAAAGATGGCAGAAAGCAATGGCCAAAAGAAGGGGATCCGGCCAATATGATTTTAGTAGAAGCAAGTTGTTCTGCCGAAGTAGTTGCCAGACGTTCAAACCGTAAGGCAGTCTTTTATCAAGGTAACTTGGTTTCAGGTTCCATTAGCTAGATATTAATAGAAAAGGGGGATGAAAATATCATCCCCCTTTTGATATACTTGCCAAATCCTTATCTGTTCTACCGATGTGTAACAGTTTGCTCAAATAAATAAATAGTAAATACAGGACGACTGAAACGATTATCCCAGTAAACCACGAAATATTATAAATCGGCTCAAGGATATCAATAAATCTACCAATCATGCTAATACACCCAGCGAATAGAGTGGTAAGCAGCGCAGGCCAGTTTACTCCGTTTGAGAAACGGCCCTTACTATTTGGAAAATATAATTCTTGTAAATTGATTTCTCTTTTCTTGATAATAAAATAATCCGCAAGCATCACACCAATTACAGGGCTTAACATTCCACCAATCATATTTAAAAAAGTAAAAATGCTTGTAGGGCTCTCCATCAGCTTCCAGGGCATAATCAGTAATCCAATAATGGTACCAATGAAGGCACCAGATTTAAAGTTTAATCTTTTCGGGGATAAGGAGGCCAGCTGATACCCTGCAGGGATAATGTTACCTACAATGTTTACAGATAATGTCGTTAAACAAATGGTAAGTAGAGAAAGGATAATGGCAAATTTGCTATCAAATCGATTAATCACTTCAAGTACATTCCAGATTGGAACTCCGAAAGCAATTTCAGACCCAACGATGATGGTAATACTTGCAACAGCAAACAATAAATAGGTAATTAGAAGTCCAACAATTTGTCCGCATGACTGGCCTTTATTGGTGCGAGAATACCTTGTAACATCAGAAACGCTTAGTATTTGTGCCACCCATGTTGCTAATATTGCTGAAATACAGCTTAGGATAATCAAAATACTATTTCCTTCTACACCTTTCTCGCTAAAGTTTAAGATTGGGATGATTCCACCGGCTAAATTAATGGCCCAAATGGACATTCCGCCAAAAACGACAAATACCAATGGAGAGAGTAGCTTAGTTAACTTTCCTAAGGCATCTACCCCTGCAAAAATAAAAAAGACATTAATCATCCAAAAGAGGAGAAGGGATATAAGGTTGGCTAAAGATAATCCTAAAAAACTCCAATCTGCTCCTAACGTTGGATAGGGCTCCCAAAATTCTGCAATTAAAATAGTTACGGCAAGGCTTCCAGCATACGTTTGCAGACCGAACCACATAATGGCTGCGATTATCCCCCTTAATACCCCTGGAATAATTGCTCCTTTGCGACCAAAACTGGTACGGAGTAGGATTGAGAAAGGGATTCCATATTTCCCCCCTGCATGACCATTCAATGCCATCATTCCGGCGAGTATTATCGATGAAATCATAATGATGAAAAATACCTGCCATATGGATAATCCTAACGCAAAGAAACCGCCAATGGTAACATAGGATGGCACATTATGAACCGAACCTATCCAAATGGAGAAGTAATGGCTAAACTTCCATGTTCTAGCTTCCAGTTTTGTTGGTAATAAATCTGTGTTATCCGAGAATGAATCATCAAGGATGACTTGCTTTTCTCCCAATGTTGCTTCCCTCCAATCTTCTATTAATGCGTTATCCTAGTGGATACTGTTTGGAAAATAAAAACCAATAGACAAACAACACCAGAAATTATGAAGCTTATCCAGATGATCGTTAAGTTATTATTCATCGGAATAAATATAAAGCCCCCCAAGGCGCCAATCAAAGAGGAAAAGGGGATGATTGCTGGAATCGATTTGTTACTTAGAATAATAAATAACATCGGAACAATGATGGCAGCGTAAATATTCCCAGAGAAAAACAATAATTGCAGCGGAGTAGGTTTAAAAATACTCACGATTATTAGTAAACATATACAAATACTTCCTGAAAAAATATAAGTGAATTTCCATCTTTCATGGTCAGATAAAGGACGAAATAATTCAATAATATTTTTTACAACCAAGGTAGTCGTCGCATGTAGTTCTGCACTAATTGCTGACGAAATCGCACTAAAGCAAAATAAAACAAATAAAACAATTAGCATGGTTGATTGTATTTTATCAACAAGTTCAAACAGTAACGAATAAATATCTTTATAGCTTCTGCCAAACATAATAATCATTAGCAGGGAGGTTAGAGCTAATGGGATTGTGGCCCATATTACTCCTGCTAGAGTAAAGGTCATTTGAACTTTTTCCTTTTTGATGATAAATAATCTCTGCCATGTTGCTCGATCAATTATGACCTGTCCAAAGCCAATCAAAATCGCTGTGAAAATAAACCAAATCGAATCTGTATTTTTATAGAATAAAATATAAGGATGAAAAAGTTTAATTCCTTCATAAACAGGGTGGACACCTTCCTGAATATAAAAATAGACAGGAATGACTAAAACAGCGCCGAAGATCAATGAGACATTAACACCTGATAACTGGTGCAGCCGCTGCATTCCACCAACACCGCCTACAAAAAAACAAAAGCCTAAAAACAATAGCATTCCTATAAAAACAGGCATAGGGAACAGGATATGAATGAGGATTCCCGCTCCCATTGCTTGGATAAATAAGGAATGCAGGCTGGTAATGAGAAGAATTGTAATGACATACCAGTAGCCGCTTGGTGATAATTTTTTTCTCAGTACATCTCCAATCGTTTGCTCATCGGGAAATTTTTCTCTAATGACTTTGGCTAAAAATCCAAACAATATGAGCGCTAAAGCCCCCATTAAAGAATAGCCAATTCCACCAGTTAATCCGTATTTAATTAATGTTTCTGGAGAAGAGAGGATCGTATTGCCAGTTATCCACCTCGCTAATAGACTAACAACCCCAAAGCTTACCCCCAATTTTATCGCACCGCTTATATATAATTGATAAGAACTTCTATTCAACGGTATGTCTCCTTTAATCGATAGTCACTCGGTGATTGTCCAGTCAATTTCCGAAAGATTTGACTAAAGTAATGCTGGCTATTGAATCCACATCTTTCTGAAATCGTGCTAATGCTTAAATCAGGATTATTAATTAACATTTTTTGAGCTTCCTTTAAACGATAATCATTTAAATATTCAGAGAAGCCCATCCCTACTTCTTCGTGAAATTTTCTGCTTAAATATGCAGGGTTTATGTGAATCTTTGAAGCTAAATAATTTAATGTTAATTTTTCACTATATTCCTGATGTATAATTTGTAAGGCGTTTACGATTTGCTCCGTATATCGTCCCAATCGCTCATACCTGCTTAATACGTTCAAAAGCTCTTCTTCAATGACAGGCTTCGTAATATAATCAACAACCCCAATTCTTATCGAGATTTGAGCATATTCAAAATTCTGAAAAGCAGTAACCATGATAATATCCATTGAATAAGAGCGTGTGAGTTCCATCGCTAATTCCAAACCTGATTTACCTGGGAGTTGGATATCAAGAAATGCTAGAAAGATTTCATGTTGTTTGATGATTTGAATGGCTTGTGAAGCATCTAGAGCCTTAAAAAACTTCCAGTTTGGAAACTTTTTTTGAATTAAATATTCGAGCAGTTCTAATTCAAGTGGTTCATCATCTACTAAAAGAATATTCATTTGGATGCACCTCCTATCCTAGTACAAATGGGAAAACAGCTAAAACACTGGTACCATCTTCTGAAGGTATTAAGTTTACTGAAGTCCGATCCCCTTGAAAGAGAAGATCAAGCCTTTTTGCAATATTATCTAAACCAAGTCCATCTTTATGAGATTGGACCACCTGCCCTTCTAAGGCATTGTTCCAGACAGTTACATAAACTTCCTTCTCGTTCTTTTCAATGATTATTTTTAAAAAAGCCTCACCAATATGTCTGTCAAATGAATGCTTAAAGGCGTTCTCGACAAGAGTTTGAATTAAAAAAGGGATGATAACAGCCTGTCCTACTGTTGAATCTATGGATATTTCGTAATGAAGTCTGTCTCGGAACCTTATTTTTTGTATTTCCAAATAATAATTTATATAGGATAATTCCTCATTAATTGTTATTAAAGGTGTATTTGTCTTATATTTAAACTTAAGCAATCTTGAAAGGGTTTCAATCGAGTGAATTAATTCTGTTTTTCTCTCTAATCTTGCAAGGCTTAAAATGGAATTTAATGTATTAAAGAGGAAATGTGGTTGGATTTCCTGATTTAATTGATTATAAAGGGCTGTTTGCAGTTCTTTCTCGAGAGCAATTTCCCGTGTTTGCTTTTCTAAAAGATCAATTCGTTTTTCAAATATAAATAAAAACAGCAAAGTAAATGCACCTAGTAAAGGGGCTAAGACACATAGCATAATGTAGATGGAGAAAGCTTCAATATTAAGCATTAAACGAGATTCTCCTTTAGATGTAGAAAAAGGGAGTCTATAAATACTCCCTTTATTAATATGATATTTTATAAAGTTTTTTATTTCTAATATAACTTTATTGCGAAAGTTGCTCTGCAAAATGGCAGCTGACAAAATGATTCTCAGCTAATTCTCTTAAGGCAGGTTCCTCTAATTTACACTTCTCCGTCGCAAATGGACAGCGTGTATGGAAACGGCATCCGCTGGGAGGGTCAATAGGGGAAGGGACATCTCCTTTTAAAATAACACGTTCCCTTTTTAGGACTGGATTAGGTACCGGAATTGATGATAACAATGCCTTTGTATATGGATGAAGCGGTGAATCGAATAGCTCCTTTTTGTCAGCAATCTCAACGATCTTTCCTAAATACATAACCATTACCCGGTCAGAGATATGCCTTACTACACTCAAATCGTGTGAGATGAATAAAAAGGTAAGCTGAAACTGATTTTGTAGTTTTTTTAATAGATTTAGGATTTGGGCTTGGATGGAAACATCCAAAGCAGATACTGCTTCGTCACAAATAATTAATTTAGGATCGACTGCAAGTGCACGGGCAATCCCAATTCGCTGACGCTGCCCTCCACTAAATTCATGGGGATAGCGATCAAGTGCTTCTTGGGGTAGTCCGACATACCCCAGTAATTCTAACATTCTTTCCATCCTTTTCGGTTTTTCAACGACATTTTGAATGGCCATTGCTTCATTTAGAATATGCTTTACCGTTTGACGGGGGTTAAGTGAGGCAAAAGGATCTTGGAAAATTACTTGCAAGTCTCCTCTAAGCTTTCTCATCTCTTTATTATTAAGGCTTAAAATGTCTTTACCAGAGTAGTATACATTCCCGTCTGTTGGTTCATCGAGCCGTAAAATCGCTCGTCCTGTAGTTGATTTACCGCAGCCAGATTCACCAACAATACTTAGTGTTTCTCCTTCGTATAGGTGAAAAGAAATGTCGTCAACTGCTTTTACAAATGCCTTAGGTTTAAAAATGGATTCTGATTTAACAGGGAAATATTGTTTCAAATGGTCCACTTTTAATAATACTTTTTTCTCTGTAGCAGTCACCATTATTTAACAGCCCCCACTTTTTCCACAGGTCTCGTCCATTCGTCCGTGTACATCCAACAACGTACTTTAACACCATCATTTTGTTCAATTAAATCAGGCTTCTGCAAGTGACACAAAGGTTTCTGATAGGGGCACCTTGAAGCAAAACGGCAGCCTGTCGGCAAATTATACGGACTTGGTACACTCCCTTCGATCGTTTGCAATTCTTCTTGGTCCTCATGGATCTTCGGTAAAGAATTTAACAATCCTTGTGTATAGGGGTGCCTTGGATTTGTAAAAATCTTTTCAGTAGGCGCATGTTCAATTATATTGCCAGCATACATAACTGCAACTTTATCACATGTTTCAGAAACAACTCCTAAATCATGTGTAATCATAATAACGCCCATACCTATCTTTTTTTGTAAATCTTTAATCAGCTCTAATATTTGTGCTTGAATGGTTACATCTAAGGCTGTTGTTGGTTCATCGGCAATTAACACTTCTGGAGTACAGGCAAGTGCCATCGCAATCATTACACGCTGGCGCATACCGCCACTTAATTGGAATGGTTCTTGTTTTGCCCTTTTTTCAGGAGATGGTATTCCCACAAGCTTAAGCATTTCAACGGCCTTAATCCACGCTTCCTTTTTTCTCATACCTTGATGCAATCTTAATGCTTCAGCAATTTGTTCTCCGACAGGAATTACCGGATTTAATGATGTCATCGGTTCTTGGAAAATCATCGAGATTTCGTTTCCTCGGATTTTCCTCATTTCATCCTCTGAGAGTGTTACTAAATCTTTCCCTTTATAAAGCACCTGCCCGCCGGCAATTTTCCCTGGAGGGGAGGGGATTAGTCGTAATATGGAAAGAGATGTCATACTTTTTCCACAGCCTGATTCTCCGACAATACCTAAAGTCTCTCCCTTTCGAAGGGTAAAATCAATACCGTCGACGGCTTTACTTACACCATGTTTTGTAAAGAAATGTGTTTTTAATCCTTTTACTTCTAAAATTGGATTGTTTTTCTCTCTCACCATTATTCACCACCCGTTAATTTAGTTCAATTCGTTTATTAAAGAACCGATAGAATACGTCCACAAATAAGTTCACGATAACAAAGATTAGCGAGGCAGCTAAAACTCCCCCTTGAACCACTGGTAAATCCCGCATTCGGATAGCATCAACTATCATTCTGCCAAGTCCGTTAATCGCAAAGATGGATTCAACTAATACAGTTCCGCCAAGCAGAGCACCAAACTGTAAACCAACAACCGTTATTACTGGAATTAAGGCATTCCGTAATGCGTGCTTATAAATAATGACATGTTCACGCAGTCCTTTTGCTCGCGCTGTACGGATATAATCTTGCCTGATGACTTCAAGCATACTGGAACGAGTCATCCGGGCAACAATTGCTGCACCTCCTGCTCCTAATGTTAGAGCAGGAAGGATGACGTGAAGGATACTATCCCATCCTGCAACCGGAAGAATTTGCAGTTTTACGGAGAAGAAATACATCATCATTAAACCAAACCAAAAGCTCGGTAAGGAAATTCCAAGTAAGGCAACTAACATAACACTTGTGTCTGTAAGTGAATAAGGTTTAACCGCTGAAATAATTCCCGCTGCCATACCTAAAACGATTGTGATAATGATACTAAAAAATGCTAACTCCATTGTGATCGGTAGTCTAACCATTATTTCATCAAGTACTGGCTGGCTATTCTTAAGTGAATTACCAAAGTCTCCTTGAAAAACATTCAAAAGGTAGTCAAAATATTGAACCAGTAATGGCCGGTTTAACCCCAATTGCTCGCGAAGGGCATTAACTGTTTCTTTTGATGCTCCTTCACCTGCAAGCAAAACAGCAGGATCACCGGGAACTAGTTGCATGATAAAAAATACGACAAAAGTTACCCCAATTACTACTGGGATCGTTTGTATTAAACGGCGTAAAATAAACATCAACATCTGCTAACCTCCTTAAATTTTACTTTTTCATTCTTGGATCAAAAGCATCGCGTAATCCATCACCAAAGATATTAAAACCTAAAACGAGGATAGAAATCGCTAAACCTGGAAAAATCGCAATGTATGGCGCAGAGAATAAGAAATCCCTTCCATTACTTAGCATCGTTCCCCATTCCGGAGAAGGAGGCTGTGCGCCAAGACCAAGAAACGATAAGCCAGCAGCTGATAAAATCGCCGTCGCAAGACGTAATGTCCCTTGGACAATAATTGGAGAAAGAATATTCGGTAAAATATGTTTGAAAATAATTGTAAAATCATTTGCGCCAAGCGACCGAATGGCGTCGATATACTCGAGACGTTTCACTTCCAATGTAGAACCGCGGACAATTCGTGCAAATAAAGGAACTGAAAATGCTCCAACCGCAATCGTAACATTAATCAGACCTGGTCCTAGAGCACTTATGATGGCTAATGCTAGTAAGATTCCAGGAAAGGCGAGCATGACGTCCATCAATCGCATAATGAACGAGTCAACCCATTTTCCATAATAGCCAGCAACTAGTCCAAAAATGATTCCGAAGAATGAGCCAAAGGCTACAGCAGCAAAACCGACACCCATCGAAAGTCTCGAGCCATACAGAATACGACTTAATATATCTCTCCCTTTATCATCGGTTCCCATCCAGTGATCACTCGATGGAGGCAGTAATTTATCTTCTAATATAATTTCATATGGATTGTATGGGGCTAAGAGCGGTGCAAATAATCCGATAAAAATGTAAAAGAGGATAATAATTGCACCGACCATCGCTGCTTTATTAACCATTAAAATAGAAAGGAAGTCTTTTAATTTAGATTGTTTCGGTAGATTAATTGTTTGTGTGATTACAATTGGTTTTTCAGTGTTTACTTCAACTGACATGTAAAACCCTCCTTATTTTAATTTTTTTGAAAGATAAGGTGTAATTTATCGTTGCTGTGGACCCCCTTCTAAACCTTCAGACTTTTTATTGGGTTAAGTACAAATTATCAAAATTAGGTGAAAAGTAAATATTTTTTAAATAATATGTCAATATAGTTAAAATTTAAGTAAATATTCTGTAAATATTATTGTCGATTGTCTTTTATAATGCAGATATGTACTAGCGGAGGGAAGGTGGATACACGAATGAAAGGTCAGAATTTACAAAATAACAAAATAAGGGAGCATAAAAAAATGGAGAAAAAAGGACGCAGTATTAATAGGGGACTACTATTTGTTCTAATCGGCTTAATGATGATTTTTGCTCAAGCTTGTTCTACAAAATCAACTTCTTCAACTGATACGGCAAGCAAAAAGGAAGCATCCAAACAAGGCGGTACATTAACAGTTGTAAGACTTTCAGATGCTACAAAACTTGATCCGCATTTTATCACAGATATTCCTTCTGCGAATATCATTTATCAAAAAGTTTATCAAACACTAATTGCACCAGATAAAGACTTCAAAATTCAACCACTGTTAGCGAAAGAATGGAAAGTCGTAAATGACACAACTTGGGAATTTAAATTACAAGAGGGCGTTAAATTCCATGATGGAGCACCATTCAATGCTGAAGCTGTTAAAACAACATTTGATCGTATGTTAGATCCGAAAACAGAATCACCGCAACGCGAGAAGTTCTCCATGATTAAGGAAGTAAAAGTTGTGGATGATTATACAGTTCAATTATTACTTGAATATCCTTATGCTCCACTGCTATCTATTTTGGCCAGCCAAGAAGGTAGTATTATTAGTCCCAAAGCACTTACAGAAAACCCGGATACATTATCACAGCACCCAGTTGGTACAGGTCCATTTGTGTTTGAATCATGGAAGACTGGACAAGAAATTTCATTAAAGAGAAATGAAAACTATTGGGGGAAGAAACCTAATATTGATAGAGTAGTATTCAAAGTCGTTCCTGAAGATGCAACCCGCCTAGCTATGATTGAAACAGGTGAGGCGCATATTAATGACCAAGTGCCTGTAACCGAGATTGAGCGCATTGAAGCTTCTGACAAAATGGGACTCTATCGTACAGAAGGACTAGCTGTTGAATATCTTGGATTTAACACAAAGAAAAAACCGTTTGATGATGTAAGAGTTCGTAAGGCAATCAGCCACGGCATTGAAAGAGAAGCAATTATTAAAGGCGTTTATAATAACGTTGGTACCCTTGCCAATGTAGCAATGAGCCCTAAGGTGCTTGGATACAGTGATAAGGTTAAAGCATATGACTATGATTTGAACGAAGCAAAGAAATTGTTAAAGGAAGCTGGCTATGAAAAAGGATTAAATGTCACCTTATTAACAAGTGACCGAAAAGAACGTATTAACATGGCTGAAGTGATGCAATCGCAATTAAAAGGGATTGGAGTAAATGTGAAAATCCAGGTAATGGAATATGGTGCTTATATCGACATGATTGAAAAAGGTGAGCACGATATGGCTATTGGTGGATGGGGAAATGCAACCGGCGACGGAGATTACAACCAGTATAACTTATTCCATTCAGCATCACAGGGAGCTGCAGGGAACCATTTCTACTATAGTAATCCAGATGTAGACAAAATGATTGAATCAGCACGAAAAGAAACAGATGAGCAAAAACGATTAAAGCTATATGAAGATGTAATGCAGAAAGAGATTGACGATGCGGTTTATGTTCCAATCCGAAATTATGAACATTTGGCTGCCTATAGTAAAAATGTAAGTGGTTTTTGGTTAAATGCTGCCAACTATCTAATGATTGATGATGTAGTAATTAAATAAGTGATTTTATGAAGAAATGAATAGTGTTCAAGGAGGAAAAGTACTTTTGTGAAAAAAGTACTTTTCCTAGTTCTATAACTTAGGAGGGAATAGGAATGACAATTTTTTGGTTAACGAATGTCTGCTTAGAAAAAGGTTTCATTTATGAAAATGATCGAATTGTCGCAACCAAGACAGAAATTTGCCACTTGAAAATTGAAGGCGGTAAAATTACTGAAATTACAAATGAAATTCCTAATACAAAGGTTAAGCAGCATGATGCTTATTGTCAGCTATTGCTGCCATCCTTAAGGGATATGCATATTCATATCGATAAAACCTATTATGGTGGACCATGGAAAGCATGTACGCCCATCACAAAAGGCATTTTTACCAGATTAGAAGAAGAAAAAGAACTGCTGCCAAAGCTCCTGCCGACAGCCCAAGAGCGTGCAGAGAAAATGATTGAACTATTTATTAAAAACGGCCATACCCATATTCGCACCCATTGTAATGTTGACCCAGTGATTGGACTTAAAAATCTTGAGGTAACCGTCAATGCATTGAAAAAATATGAGGATGTTCTTACCTATGAGATTGTTGCCTTTCCACAGCACGGTTTATTAAAAAGTGACTCAGTTCAGCTCATTCGTGATGCGATGAAGAATGGCGCGACATTAGTTGGAGGCGTCGACCCTGCGACTGTGGATCGGAACATTGAAAAATCTTTAAGCACTATTTTTGATATTGCTGTTGAAAACAATAAGGGCGTAGATATTCATTTACATGATCCGAATACATTAGGAGCATTTACATTTGAACGCATGGCTTATTATACGAAGGAATCTGGACTTAAAGGTAGAGCCACGATTAGCCATGGGATTGCATTAGGTGACCTGGATGGTGAGGAACTTAATGAAATCACTGCTATTCTAAAAGAACAAGAGATGGATGTTACCACCACTGTTCCTATAAATCGGGCGACAATTCCGATACCAACTCTTGATAAATTAGGGATTCAAGTATCTGTTGGACATGACAGTATTACAGACCACTGGTCTCCATTTGGAACTGGAAACTCGATCCAAAAGCTAGGGGTTCTTGCTGAAAGATTCCGCATGAGTGACGAATATTCATTATCAGCTGCCCTAAAATACGGCACTGGCGGTGTAACACCACTGAATGAAAAAGGTGAGCGTGTCTGGCCAAAGGTTGGCGATGATGCAACGATGATGCTAGTAAAGGCAACTTGTTCAGCAGAAGCAGTCGCAAGAAGAGCACCGGTAGAAGCTTTGTTTTTTAAAGGAAAAAAGGTTGAAAGTAAACTAGAAGACACAGACCTAGTGAGTGTTTAAACTTATAAAGGAGGAGAAAGAATGACTACCTCATATTGGTTGACAAATGTTCGGTTAGAGACAGGCTATGTACAAGATGAAAAAGGAGTCTATGAAACAAAGACAGAGCTTTTCCATTTGAAAATTCAGGGTGGGAAAATTGCTGAAAAGCAAAAGCTGCGTTATAACATTCCATCGGGCGAGTATACTGTGGACGGAAAATGTTGTTTGGCGTTACCTACCTTTAAAGAAATGCACAACCATTTGGATAAAACCTATCTTTCACTTGATTGGAAGGCTCCTATACCTGCAAAAAATTTGAAGGACCGATTACGTATGGAGGCAATGGAACTTGAGGAATTGGCGCCAACAACAAAACAGCGTGCTAGTACCATGATTGACTTACTGCTTTCACAAGGATCCACACACATCCGCACCCATGTAAATATTGACCCTTATATTGGTCTGAAAAATTTAGAAGGCGTAAAAGCAGCGTTGGAGGATTACACTGATAAGCTAACCTACGAGATTGTTGCTTTCCCGCAGCATGGATTATTAACTGAAAATGTCATTCCACTTATGAAAGAGGCAATGAGATCAGGTGCCCAATTAGTTGGTGGGTTAGACCCAGCTGGAATTGACCGCAATATCGAAAAATCACTCTATGAAGTGATGAATCTAGCAACAGAATTTGATGCAGATGTAGATATCCATTTGCATGACAGCGGCCATGTTGGTTTTTATACGATAGATAAATTGACAGAAATGGTAGAAGAAGCGAAATGGCACAATCGCGTGGCTGTAAGCCATGCATTTAGTCTAGGAGAAGTACCAGTTCCACAACAGGAAGAAATCGCCGATAAATTGAGCAAGTTAGGAATTTCGGTTATGTCTACAATTCCAATTACAAAAACTCTGCCTCCAATTGATTTATTAGATCGAAGGGGAGTAAACGTGTATTTAGGGTGTGATGGGTTCTATGACTCTTGGGGGCCATATGGAACAGGAGATGTTTTAGAAAAGGTAACCCGATATAGTGAGCTGTACCGGAAAAGTGACGAACGTGCATTAGCTCAGACACTAAAGTATGCTACTGGGGGACCTACCCCATTAACGAAAGACGGTGAAGTGACCTGGCCTCTGGTAGGCGATGAAGCAAATTTTGTTCTTGTAAAAGCATCATGTTCTGCTGAAGCAGTTGCTAGAACACCAGAGCGCGAAGCAGTTATTTTTAAAGGAAAAGTTGTATTTGGACAACTGTAAACATTGTTTTTAAGAACTTGGATAGGTTCCAGTAGAAAACAAAAGGGAAGATGGATGTTATAAAACAAGGGGTACTGTCGAAATAACAGTATCCCTTGTTTATATCTCTAGTTAACTGGAGTAAATCTTTTTAGAGGTTGCCTACTTACCTTAACTAGAGCGCTTCACTACAAGTTTCTTCTTTTTCCAAGGCTTGAATACTGAGATGCAGAAAATGAAAATCGTTATGGCTACTTGAATCATAATTGCATATTGCCGAATGGTTTGGTTTTGGATAAATTCTGGATTAACTAATGCCCTAGCTTTTTCGGTCTCCAAGATTGCCATATTCGTCATCATTAATTTGTCGACAATAAAGATCCCTAGAATGGTTTGGCTGACAAAAAGGATCCATTTCACGTTTCAACAAAAAGTTTAGGAGCAATATGGGAAGTGACAGATAAAACAATTATGGCTATTAAGGCATTTTAAGGCTGTGGCAGCAATGACTCCTTCTTGTGCACCACCTGTTCCTACTAATATATCAACATCAATTTCATCAATAGCGGTTCCAATAGCACCTGTAATATCGACATCCGAAAACAACTTCAAACGGGCACCAGCTGCCATTACCTCATTCATTAACCCTTCATGACGCGGCCGGTCCTGAATCATGACGGTTAAATCATTTATATCCTTACCAAGTGCGCTCGCTACAGCTTTCATGTTTTCCGTTAACGATAACTCAATATCGATACGCCCTTTTGCTTTCGGGCCGACAGCAATCTTTTTCATGTACATATCTGGGGCATGTAATAGACTTCCTCGCTCGGCAACAGCGATAACTGCAAGTGAATTTTCTTGACCCTTTGACATTAGTGTAGTTCCTTCAACAGGGGCGACAGCGATATCAACCGCCGGGCCCATTCCGGTTCCGAGCTCTTCATTAATGTACAGCATTGGAGCTTCATCCATTTCGCCTTCACCGATGACAATTATTCCTTGCATATCAATAAGGTTCATGCGGTCACGCATCGCAATCGTGCCAGCCCCATCAGCCACGATTTTATATCCCTTACCGATCCAAGGATAAGCGGCAATCGCTGCTTGTTGTGAGACTGTAAGAAAGTCCATCACTAGACCCAAAGAACAGTATAAAGCGTTCCCACAAAGTACACATTGGCAAAAGGGATATACTCCTCATGACAACAGGATCACCCTCATTAATCTACCAGCGATTGTTTTATTTTGCATTGACCATTGGAACTTCTTCTACAGTATTTTTCTTAATCCTAACAGTCTTTTTCTCTAATTTAACAAATAAGAATACTAAACCTCCTAAAAATGGACCAATAGCCATTGTAGCAAAACAATAAAAGTAATTACCCGTCGTATCAATTACAGCACCAACAGCTAATGGTGATAGCATAGCACCTAATTGCCAAATTGCATTTACTAATCCTGATGCTGTTCCCAATAGTCTTTTTTCTACCGATTGTCCAATTACGGTATTCAAAACAGGATAAAATGCGTAGCCTAAAATCCCCATCATTGGAATGATCAAATATAACAACGATACATTTTCATTAAGTCCAAACCATAGTAACACTGGGCCTAATAATATTAGAATCCAACATGTGAGAATTTTACGATCAAGATAGTCCGACAAAATTCCTGTAACTGGTTTAGATAGTAATGCTGCAAATCCAAAGATAGACATAAATAGACCAGCTTGTACAAGAGAAAGATGCAATGATTTATTTAAATACGAATTTGCCCATGTGAAAGTTGCGGTAGTGGCCCATTGCCCGCCAAAACCAGCTAGGCCTGTTAAAATGAGATTCTTATTTTTCAATAGTGACAAAATCTCACGACCGGATGCCTTATCCCTATTACCTTCTTTTACCTTTTGAGAAGCGGGAGTGAATTCCTTTAAATAAAAGAATGCGACCACTAGTCCTATCAAAGGAAGAATACCTGAAACATAAAATGCAGATCTCCACCCAAATCCACTAGAAATGGCAGGGACATACAAGTTTACCAATGAAACAGCAAAAGAAGTAGATGTCATAAATATCCCATTAGCAAGTCCACGTCTCTTCTCAGGAAACCAATCATTTATTACAACAATTCCAGCAGAAAAAATAGCCCCTGAACCAATCCCTGAAATTATCCTAGTTACCATTCCCATTTCGTAACTAGGTGCAGCTCCTGTTAGAAGTGTAGACACGCCAAGTATAGAAAAGCATCCTAATAAAACTTTCCGATAACCAAATCGGTCAATTAAAAAACCACCAGGAATTTGTGTAACAACATATCCGATATAAAAAGCTGTCATGTAACTTCCCGCTTGAGCAGCGTTTATACCCAAGTCACCAGACGCTAGAGGAATAATCGGAGACCACGACACTCTACTTACATATGAAAGTAAATATGCCAACCATGCAATCGATAAGGCGATAAAAGCTGTTTTCAACTTTGGATTCATCTTTTCTTATTCCTCCTATTATTTTATATAAAATAATATTTATCAAAAACTTGATTCAAATGGAATTTTTCTACTCAAAATTTTTTAGAATTGTAAATATTGATTGTTACGTTTCCTGTTATACAGCCTCAAAGTCCTTTTCTCTTAATTCAAAAGCTTCCTTTGCACCTTCTTGAAATGGCATACCCTTTGGAAGTAAAACAGAAGCAGAACGAATTCTATGGCTAATAGGATCCAGAGCCGGTAACTTTTCTCCATTTTCTAAAGCCCTTACTGCTTTTAACAAACATTGTCTTGCTTTAATAATAGCTGTATCACTAGTACCTAACTTTTCTTGAGATCGATCAACGATAGATCCCGCACTTACTTGAACGGCATGATCTTCCATTCCTACCCCAAATATTCCCGCAAACGATTCGCCCCTTTTTTGCATTTCTCGATCAATAAGGTAATCATTTTCTTTGTTCGCTTGTGTACGGAATGTACCAGGGATCAATAATGGGTGAATTCCAGCTCCAGACTTCATTTGCTCAATTTCCTCTTCTGTCAAATCACGATCAGGTGTCCAACTCCAGCTCCATACCCAACAGTTTTCGTCATCAATAGGCACCCAGGCATGCCCTCCTCGTGGAGCTCCCCCAAACGGAGGGATCATTGTATAGAATGGCATTAGAAACTGTGTAATCCTCCAATAAAAGTGGTCCTCATCCGCTTCTCTTCTTGCACCGATTAATAATCCATAATCTGTATCCGCTACTTCAAAGCGTGGAGCAGAATCCTTCGCTAAGAGTGATGTGCTGTTACTTTTTTTAGAAACTCCTAAACCACCCACGGAACCAGAGTGAAGAATAGATACATGACTAGAATCAATTCCACCCTCCAACGCCTGGAAAAAATTACATTCTTGCTTTTTTCTAGAAAGATAGCGTTGACTATCAGAAACTAGCATCCACTCTTGTTCTGGTAATCCCGGTTTAGATTCAGGTGGTCCCATATATGTCCAAATAACTCCACCACGTTCTTCAGAAGGATAGGACTTAATTTTAACTTTATCCTTAAACTTACTTTCTGGTGGTTCAGAAGGCAAGTCTACACAATTTCCGTTAGTGTCGAACTTCCACCCATGGTATGCGCATCTAAGTCCACATTCTTCGTTGCGGCCAAAAAAGAGAGACACTTTACGGTGTGGGCAGAATTCATCCACGATTCCTAGTTTTCCATTTGTATCACGAAACGCGATTAATTCCTCACCTAAAAGCTTAACTCGTACCGGCGGACAATCCGGGTGAGGAAGCTCCTCTGCTAAAAGTGCTGGGATCCAGTATTGTCTAAGCAAATTCCCCATCGATGTTTCAGGTCCAGTTCTTGTTAATAACTCATTATCTTTAGTAGATAACATATGATGCCCCTCCTAGGTTTCATTTATATTTTATATTTTCATATATAAATAAAGCGTTTTCAAATTGATTCTTTTTATCTGAAACATAGAAAACATTAATAGCTTACTAATAGTATTAACTTATTAATATTCTTTATAGGTTGAATTAAAATCATCAATTTGTCTACTGGTAGTTTCAACTATATAATTAAAAGAAAATTCAAAAATGTTAATTTGTCATTTTATTTTTAAAAATATTTAGGAAGGAAGGTTAAAGTATATGAATAATAAAGAACATGAACAATTAATTTTAAAATGTTATAGCAACAAAACAGTTGCGATTCTTGGTTATCAAGAAAATGGGGGACAGCAACGAGCAAATTTCCTTAGAAGTCATGGAATTGATGTAGTTATTGGTCTTCGACTTGGTGATGAAAATTGGGAGTTGGCAAAACAAGATGGTTTCACTGTTTTACCGGTTTGGGAGGCAGCGGAATTGGCCCAGGTAGCTCAAGTCTGGTAAGGTTGGATATTACAAAATAACTTTAAGGTCAATTTTTGTTACTCAACACTGCATGTAGAGAAATGATATTTTTCCTCTACATGCATTTTTATTTTTAAGGATAATACTCCCCGTATTGCATTCATTGTTAACGTTTTTGGATTTTAACTTTATCTAAAAATTCCTCACTCTATTAATAATTATCCGAAATATATTTGTAAAAAAACAGCCAAAAAGGAAGTTACAAAGAATATAAGTAAAGCAAATATCAAATTATGCCTTACTACATTCATCGGACTTTCATTTATTGTTACTGCTACTATGTTTGCATTCATTGTAAACGGACTTGAAGCTGACCCCGCTAAAGCACCACCAAGTATCGCTAACGCTAACCATTCCGGTGAAACATTCATAAAGTGTAAATTCAATGTCTGTGTTACTAAAACAACGACTAATTGAGGGATAATACCAGTCCAAGTCAAAATAAATACAATGAAACTAATAAATAATAAAAAAAATGGTCCAATCGATAGGCATATTATTTGTACAATATTATTAATCATATGACTTACATCCGAATGATCAATAATATTGATTAAGACAGAAATTGCGATAAAAAGTGCTACCTGTGGATAAACTTGAGGAACATTTACTAGTAATCGAATCTTTAGATTTCTGAAATATTGTGCCCCTTTTTTTAATGTCAACGACCAAATAAAGGAATAAGGGATAATTATCATAATCACCGAATCAAGTATGGAATAAGAAAACCAATGGCTTATAAATAAAATCAATCCAATAAAAATCAAAAAATTTAAAAGAAAGTATAATAAACTTGTTTTTTCCTTCTTTGTAATTAAGTGCTCTCGATCACTCTCATCAACTGAAAACTCTTTATTAACCTCGCCTCTTAATCGAAAATAACTAGTTGAAATATCTAATAATAAAAGTAGAATCGCCAAAGAAAAAGTAATTGGTAATACAACTGATGCCTTAGCTCCTGTTCCGGAAATAGCAATTGTCGGGGCAGCAGCAATAGGAGTCCAAAATAATGTCATAATAAATGGTCTAACAAAAGTAATAGATTGAAATTTATTAACAAATGAAGGAGGGAGTTTTTTTAAGAAATTAGATAATGATGTCTGTATAGTAGGAATAGCCGAAGCTGCCATCACGGAACATATAATAAAAGTAACGACTGAAAATGTTGTATACAAACCTTTAAATGAAGTTAGTTTTGTTTTAAAAAAACTATATATTTTTTGCGGATACTCACCTAATATTACTGGAATGGCAAAAAATGAGGAGTACGTTAGTAGGACAAGAATATTTGTCATCCCAGAAAAATAAGTTAAAGCTTGCCATGTAAACATATCATTTAAATACATCACGATTAGAGAAATTGAAAAAGATAAACATATGATTAATTGATAAAAAACTTGAAGACCTGATAAAGAGAATAAAAATGCAAACAAACTGCAAATACTCAAAATTAATCCTGATTGTTTAAAAGATATAAATAGTTGAATAATATAAACCAAAAATAGTAGATTGAAAATAAATGCTCTTGAAAGTCGCAGTAACTTTACCATATACATGATTTACTCACTATCCTTTGTCCTCATAAATGTAATAATACTTTGATAATTCTCAATCAGTATATGGATAATATTTTTGATTTTCAAATTGAATTTATTTATATACTTTATATAAATCTTCTATAACAGGTCCACCTATATAATGTTATGAAATATCTAACGGAATTAGAGGTTTTTTATGGTGTCAGAATCGAGGATGAGTACGGGGTACACACAATAAATAATGGTTGTGGTCGATATTTTGAGGAACAAGTGAAGGATATATCTGGCCTAGGTTGATCATATACACTCTATGCTAAATATGGGTGCATCTAAGTTTTCATAATCGTTGCCAAGCAACAAAATTAGTCCGCCTTTAGCATTGTGAAGCTTGTTTACAGGTCGATCCTGAAAGTGTGAACTTGGCAACATTTTTTGACTACTGAATTCGTTTGCAAAATATCAATGTTATTAAAAAATTCTGTTCGAAGTTTGTATAATCGATTCTATGATATTTTGAGGTACTTTAGAATGTGAAAAAAAGTAAATAGAGGTTGATGGAAGAGATTTACGAAGAGAAACTTTTTTAAGTTTTCCATTCTTTAGTTCTTCTTTTACTATAATCTCTTGTAAGAATGCAATCCCCAATCCCTTACGAACCATCATTTTTAACCAGCCTACATTACTAATCTCCACTTCTTTATATTCTCTTAAATGATTTTTCTCTAGAAATTCACCTAAAATCTTTGAGGTAACAAATTCTCGATTGTACACAATAATACGTTGGTTCTCCAAATCAGACGGTAGAATTTTATCTAGTTTTGTAAGAGGATGATCAGGTGCACAAACAAGAATATTTTGCACCTCGGCCATCTTAATTACTGAAAGATCAGGATGATTCTCTTTCGGATCTAGGTTAGCAAATCCAATATCAATTTCACCAGTTTTAATATCCTCAATTATTTGTTCTGTCGATCTAATTTCTATAGGGAATTCAATCCCGGGAAAGCATTCATATAAGATTTTCAATATTTCTGGCATGATCTCTACACCCATATGATGGGTACAAGATATTTTTATTTGCTTGGGAGTTACTGGTTTATCTACAAGTATATTTTTTCCCTTCTCGATAAGTTGAAAGGCCTCATGAAAACAGGGATAAATTTCCCTGCCAGAATAGGTTAACTCTGTTGTTTTCCTCCCATTTTCTCTTTTAAATAAAATACTATTTAATTCTTTTTCAAGTTGTTGAATCCGAACGCTGATAGATGGTTGGGTAATATACAGGGCATCAGCTGCAGCAGAAAAACTACCTTTTTCTATTACCATTAGGAATGCTTCAATATTCTTTAATTCCATTGTTGTCAATTTCACTCCCAGGTAAAAATATAATAACATCCCATACAAGTGTCAAAACCCTTGTCAAAACCAGTTCATATATAATTAATCCACTTTTTATTATATAAATAAAATTCAGAATAGGAAATATTATCAGGCTGAATTTTTTAGATAGATAGGAGAGATTTAACACCACTCTCATTATTTGTTATAGGAGGCCATGTGCATAGATCGAAAGGAAAGTCCGATCCAGGAACTACCCTGTCATATCCTACCGTTTCTATTAAAAAATTCAAACTTGAATTGTTCCAAAGTACGTTATCAAACCAAAAACGACGTAAGTAATCTTCTGGAGGAGCCTGCAATGAATTAGAGACACCTGTCCACTTTTCATATCCTTTATTTAAACGACCAATCTGGTAGGGAAGAAAGCCACCACCATGAGCTAGTAAAATTTTCACACTTGGATATTTGTCTAGAAAACCACTTAACAATAAGTCAGCTGCACAAATGGTTGTTTCCCACGGTACCCCGATTAGATTAGGCATCATCCTTTTCTGCAGCCGCGGATCTTCACAAAGCAGAGGATGAATAAAAATAATGGCTTTTTGATAATTGGCTTCTTCCCAAAAAGGAGTAAAAAGATCATCAGTTAACATAACATTTGAAAGCCCCGGTCCAATAATGGCTCCATTTAATCCTAAATTCATCGCATGTTTTAATTCGTTTGCTGCATTAACAGGGTTGTTCAATGGAATGGTAGCTAATGCCGATAATCGCTTACTGTTGTCATGAATCAAATCGGCTAGTGAACGATTATAGACTGTTGAAAGTTCACTTGTAATATATTCAGGAAAATCATACATAAAAAGCTGGGGAATAGGTGAGATAAGGGAATGAGACACGCCAGCATTTTCTTGTTCCTGCAGATATAATTTAGGATTGATAAATGACTCTTTCAGCTCAAATCCCCATTTGTTATTTACCGTAAGAAAATCAGCTTGATCTGGCGATTTTTTCTCCCATCTTGCTTGAACTAAATCTTTGTTATCCTTAAGCCAAAGCAATACCTCGGGTGGAATGAAGTGAGTATGCATATCAAACAAAATAATCACGCTCCCTATTAGTTTTTGAATAATTTAATGTTTCCAATACCCTAGTCTCTCAGATATTTCATTAGCAGCATTTTTTACTTTATTAATAAGCGTAAGGTTGTGAGGATTCATGCGGTGGACCGGTCCGGCAACACTTACAGCGTACATGACTTTTCCAGTATAGTCCCTTATTGGTGCAGCAACTGATGCAACCCCTTCGAGAAGTTCTTCAACACTCGCGGAATATCCGTTTTCCTTTATAGTTCTTAGTCTGTTACGAAGATCATCAGGATTTGCTAATGTATTCATCGTATATTTTTCAAGTCCATTTTCGATAAATTGTTCAATTGTTTCCTCGTTCTGGTGGGCAAGGATTACTTTTCCCGAACTCGTACAATGAAGAGGGTTTCTTCTTCCGATATGGGTAAATATTTGTACGGGATGTTTGCACTCTGCCCTATTTATATAAACAACATCCATATTTTCTAAAACAGCAATTTGGGCAGTTTCTCCAACCTCATCAACCAGCTTTCGGAGAACAGGTTGTGATTCACGACTAATTTCAAGGTTTGAAGTGACGATGGTATTTAAATTAAGAATGGTGAGACCTAAACGATATTTTTGTGTCTCAGGGTCCTTAGTCACAAACCCTTCACTTGCGAGAGTGGCCAATAAACGGCTAACAGTGCTTTTTCCCAGCCCCAATGAAGAAGCCAAGTCAGTTACCTTTTTCTCTGGCTCATCTAGTGAGAAGCTCCGTAATAGACGAAGAGCATTCTTTACTGAAGAAAGTAGATAATCTTGATTATTGATAGTCCCCATTTACATTCTCCTTTGTACTTGTTGCATATAAAAGAACTTAAGTCTTATATGGAATACAATTTATTGTAACTTAATTTATATTATAGGTGCAATATTCAAAAAAATTTTAAATTTTTATTTATTTGTTGCATATAGAAGAACAGCGGTGTTGTATAATGAACTCCATCTCGTTACTATAAATACCAAGAAGTTCAAAACAGTTTGAATTTTTTATACTTTTTTAGAATATTGGGAGGTTTTCAATAATGCAGACAAGAACAATAGTAGAAAACAATGTAAAGCCATTTGATTGCAAGCATTTTATTAACGGACAGTATTTTGTTTCAAAAACTGGAACGACATTTGACAATATTAACCCGGCCACACAGGAAGTTCTAGGTAAAGTCTTTGAGGGAGGAAAGGAAGAAATTGACCTGGCTGTGGGAGCAGCAAAAAGAGCTTTAAATGGGCCATGGAAGAAAATGACCACGAATGACAGAATTTCTGTTATTCGTCGTATTGGAGATATCATTTTAGAAAGAAAAGACGAATTGGCAAAGTTGGAGTCTTTAGATACGGGAAAACCCTACTGGCTTTCTAGTACAATCGATATTCCACGTGCTGCTTATAATTTTCACTTCTTTGCAGATTACTTAAGAGGCTTAGGCAATGAGGCGTATCAAACAGATGATGTAGCGATTAATTATTCAATCCGTCGCCCTGTAGGTGTTGTTGGGCTAATTAATCCATGGAATTTACCTCTTTTACTATTAACTTGGAAGCTTGCCCCATGCTTGGCAGCAGGAAGTACTGCTGTTATTAAACCGGCTGAATTAACTCCAATGACGGCTACTTTGCTCGGTGAGATATGTCGCGATGCTGGTGTTCCTGACGGAGTAGTAAATATTGTACATGGATTTGGTCCGGATTCTGCTGGTTCCGCTTTAACGGAACACCCTGATGTGGACGCAATTTCTTTTACTGGAGAAACTACGACAGGAAAAGTAATCATGTCAGCAGCTGCAAAATCATTGAAAAAGCTTTCCTATGAACTTGGCGGCAAAAACCCAAATATTATCTTCTCTGATTCTGATTTAGATGAAGTGATCGAAACGACTTTGAAATCCAGTTTTATTAACCAAGGTGAAGTATGCCTTTGCGGTTCACGCATCTATGTAGAACGTCCTGTTTACGAAGAATTTTTACAAAAGTTTGTGACAAAGACGAAAGAGCTTGTTGTCGGTGACCCATTCGATCCAGCAACAAAAGTAGGATCCCTCATTGGACAAGAACATTATGAGCGTGTAACCAATTATATTCAATTGGCCCTGGAAGAAGGCGGGCATATTTTAACTGGCGGTAAACGTCCAGAAGGTCTAGAGAAAGGTTATTATCTTGAGCCAACCATTATTACGGGCTTAGATCGCAATTGCCGTGTTGTTCGCGAAGAGATTTTCGGACCTGTAGTAACAGTTATTCCTTTTGACGAGGAAGAAGAAGTGATAGCACAGGCAAATGACACACATTACGGTTTAAGCGCTTCTATTTGGACGAATGATTTACGACGTGCACACCGTGTCGCAGGAGAAATTGAAGCTGGTATCGTTTGGGTAAATACATGGTTTTTACGTGACCTGCGGACGCCGTTTGGAGGCATGAAGCAGAGCGGAATTGGTCGTGAGGGTGGTATGCACAGTTTCGATTTCTATAGTGAATTAACAAATATCTGTATCAAGTTATAGGAGGTAATCATTTTGAGCCAAACAAAAGTTGTAAAAACGGAAACATTTGCTGAGCATCTGGCTCAAGCAGAGATTCAGGGGCGAGGGGTATCTCCCCTCACTGAACTTGAGCCGGCTATCACAATCGAAGAGGCGTATCGAGTTCAATTACACACTATTGAAAAGAAAATAGCAGCCGGTCAGAAAGTGGTTGGAAAGAAGATTGGTTTGACCTCTGTTGCGATGCAGCAGCTTTTGGGGGTAGACCAACCGGATTATGGTCACCTTCTGGATGGAATGGTAATTGAGAATGGAGGAGAAATCTCTTCTAATAAAGTACTTCAGCCGAAAGTAGAAGCAGAGATTGCCTTTGTATTGAAAAAAGATTTGATAGGACCAAAAGTTACTGTGATGGATGTAATACAAGCTACCGATTATGTGGTTCCTGCCCTTGAAATTGTAGATAGCCGTATAGCGGAGTGGAAGATTAAATTACAAGATACGGTTGCTGATAATGCATCTTCTGGCCTTTATGTATTGGGAGGAAAACCAATATTAATTAATCAAGTCGATCTTGCTCAAATCGGAATGGTCCTTTATAAAAATGGAGAAATCATGAACACTGGAGTTGGGGCAGCGGCTTTAGGCCACCCTGCTACTTGTGTAGCTTGGTTAGCAAATAAGTTATTTGAATATGGCATTACGCTCAAAGCGGGAGAAGTTATTCTTTCGGGTGCTCTTTCCGCTGCGATTAATGGAGAGCCAGGCGATCACTTTCAAGCGCGTTTTGCACACTTGGGAGAAGTAAATGTAAGATTTTCTAATAATCGTTAGACCCATAAAATTTATCATCGGCAATGGCGAACAGGAAATAGTTCTTCGATAAGGAGGAAAAACGAATGAGTACTGTCAATTTTCAATCAACAGCTGAGTTTTTACATCGAGCTGAAACAGAAAAGCGTGAGGTTCTTCGAGTTACAGTAGACCATCCAGACATGACTGTTGAGGATGCTTACAAAGTTCAAGAACAATTAGTTTCTATTAAATTAGAACAAGGACACCGAATTATCGGCCCTAAAATGGGGTTAACAAGCCTGGCTAAAATGAAACAGATGAATGTAGAAGAGCCTATCTATGGTTACATTTTCGATTATATGATGGTACCTGACGGTTCATCTATCTCGATGCAAGAGTTAATCCACCCTAAAGTAGAGGCAGAAATCGCCTTTGTTTTAGGAAAGGACATCGAGGGTCCTGGTATTACGGGTGCTCAAGTGCTTGCGGCGACAGAATATGTCGTGCCAGCATTGGAAATCATTGATAGCCGTTATGAAAACTTCAGATTTACGTTACCTGATGTGATTGCAGATAACGCTTCTTCATCGAGAGTAGTGTTTGGGAATCGTTTAACTAACCCCGGTCCCTTAGAGCTTGATTTAGTTGGTGTCACGCTCTCTATTAATGGAGAAATTAAAGATTTGGGAGCGGGAGCAGCAGTTCTTGGTCATCCAGCAAATTCAGTGGCAATGTTAGCCAATATGCTGGCAAGAAAGGGAGAAAAATTAAAAGCAGGTGATGTGATCTTAACCGGGGGTGTAACAGGTGCTGTTATGTTGTCTGTTGGAGATACGGTTTCGGCTAAGCTGGACGGTTTAGGAGAAGTATCCTTTAAGATGGTAGAATAGGAAATTTTTTAATGTAGAGGGGGTTATCAGGATATGCCGATTGTAAACATTCAGATAATGGAAGGAAGACCTGAAGCGAAAGTGAAGGAACTCATTCACAATGTAACAGAAGTCGTGAGCTCTACGCTTGATGCACCGAAACAAAATGTTCGAGTTCTTGTATCAGAAGTACCTAAAACACACTGGGGTATCGGCGGAATCGCTGTCTCCGATCGAACAGATAGATAGTCATTAACAAGGGGAGGAATTGATATGACGATTGAATTGGGGATTCTTTCACCTCATACACCTCGCATGTGTCATGAGGATCAAGCTCCGGAATTCCTGAACGAGATAGTGGAGGGAATGCATCAAGTTGAAAAGGTTATTGAAAAAGTAAAGCCTGATACGATTGTGATAATTTCTTGCCATTGGTTATCCAGTTTTAAACATTTTGTGGATACAACGCCTGAACATAAAGGGATTTTAACCGCATTCGAGTGTCCTGAACTTATTTCTGATGTTTCATACTGTTATCCCGGAGATACAGAGCTGGCAAATCAATTAGTAGCTGCAGGGAGAGAGGCGGGTCTTCCTGTTATAGCGATAGACGATCCAACATACGTATGGGATTACGGTACAATCGTCCCTCTTCGCTATCTAATTCCAAATGAGGATATACCAGTGATTGACCTTTCAGTAACATGGGCAGCTAGTTTAGAGGAAACCTATGCTTGGGGTCAACAAATAGGAAAAGTTTTACGGGAAAGCGATAAACGTATCATGTTTATAAGTAGCGGTGCTCTGTCACATAACCTTGTAAGGGGACCCGAAATGATGCCCTCCCTGTCCGAGCAGGCTCTTGACCGCCAATTTCTAGACTATTTACACAACAATGACCTTTCCTCTGCGTGGAAAATGCTGCCTCAGTATGCGAAAAATGCTGGTGTAGAATCAGGTGGCCGTCATCTGGCTGCACTGCTGGGTGTGCTGGAAGAGAGTAAGAAAAGTAATTATTATGGCTATGGTCAATCTTCAGGGAGTGGAAACGTACTTATGACTTTTGAGCCTCTAAAGTCAAAACTTAATCATCAGACTCCATCTCATACTGTAGAGGCGAAATAAAAATTGGGGTCAATGTGCTGGAATGTAAGTTGAATACCTGGTCGATATAGATAAATGTAGGAGGATATTGCTTCAGAAGGTAATACGATTGGTCTTAGTCTTAGTAAACCTAGAAGTACTTAAGCAGCCAAGTGCTCTAAAAAAAGCCTTGGCTTTTTCCTCATCCCTCCAAACCTTATGTGAGAGTAGTGGAATAAAAACACTCCTCAAATAACCATTGAAAAGTTAAAAGATTATCAGTTATTAAAAATATTAATAAGTTAATTCAGATAAGCTATTAATGTTTTCAATGTTCTAGATAAAAAGAATCAATTTGAAAACGCTTTATTTATATATGAAAATATAAAATATAAATGAAACCTAGGAGGGGCATCATATGTTATCTACTAAAGATAATGAGTTATTAACAAGAACTGGACCTGAAACATCGATGGGGAATTTGCTTAGACAATACTGGATCCCAGCACTTTTAGCAGAGGAGCTTCCTCACCCGGATTGTCCGCCGGTACGAGTTAAGCTTTTAGGTGAGGAATTAATCGCGTTTCGTGATACAAATGGAAAACTAGGAATCGTGGATGAATTCTGCCCACACCGTAAAGTGTCTCTCTTTTTCGGCCGCAACGAAGAATGTGGACTTAGATGCGCATACCATGGGTGGAAGTTCGACACTAACGGAAATTGTGTAGACTTGCCTTCTGAACCACCAGAAAGTAAGTTTAAGGATAAAGTTAAAATTAAGTCCTATCCTGCTGAAGAACGTGGTGGAGTTATTTGGACATATATGGGACCACCTGAATCTAAACCGGGATTACCAGAACAAGAGTGGATGCTAGTTTCTGATAGTCAACGCTATCTTTCTA
This sequence comes from Bacillus sp. OV166, assembly GCF_900177675.1. Lineage (GTDB taxonomy): Bacteria > Bacillota > Bacilli > Bacillales > Cytobacillaceae > Neobacillus. The sequence goes on from NZ_FXWM01000001.1 coordinate 800,392, forward strand.
GAAAAAAGCAAGAATGTAATTTTTTCCAGGCGTTGGAGGGTGGAATTGATTCTAGTCATGTATCTATTCTTCACTCTGGTTCCGTGGGTGGTTTAGGAGTTTCTAAAAAAAGTAACAGCACATCACTCTTAGCGAAGGATTCTGCTCCACGCTTTGAAGTAGCGGATACAGATTATGGATTATTAATCGGTGCAAGAAGAGAAGCGGATGAGGACCACTTTTATTGGAGGATTACACAGTTTCTAATGCCATTCTATACAATGATCCCTCCGTTTGGGGGAGCTCCACGAGGAGGGCATGCCTGGGTGCCTATTGATGACGAAAACTGTTGGGTATGGAGCTGGAGTTGGACACCTGATCGTGATTTGACAGAAGAGGAAATTGAGCAAATGAAGTCTGGAGCTGGAATTCACCCATTATTGATCCCTGGTACATTCCGTACACAAGCGAACAAAGAAAATGATTATCTTATTGATCGAGATATGCAAAAACGAGGCGAATCGTTTGCGGGAATATTTGGGGTAGGAATGGAAGATCATGCCGTTCAAGTAAGTGCGGGATCTATCGTTGATCGATCTCAAGAAAAGTTAGGAACTAGTGATACAGCTATTATTAAAGCAAGACAATGTTTGTTAAAAGCAGTAAGAGCTTTAGAAAATGGAGAAAAGTTACCGGCTCTGGATCCTATTAGCCATAGAATTCGTTCTGCTTCTGTTTTACTTCCAAAGGGTATGCCATTTCAAGAAGGTGCAAAGGAAGCTTTTGAATTAAGAGAAAAGGACTTTGAGGCTGTTTAATAGTTGAAGAACTTAATGTCTTCAGAGGTTTATGCGTTTTTTTTAACATGTTTTAGAAAAATTAGTTTGTATAGGTACTAAAATTAAGCAAGGGGATTTAAATTAAGTTACTTCACGCGACATGCTTGTGTCGTGATGTAATAAGTGCTATGCCAAAAATTACTTTTTAATTCAGGAGGGTTTTCAATGGGAGAAAAAGCATTAGCTGCGGTAGCAACCAATACAAATCATACAGAAATCAAAGAAGTTAATTTACCAGATATCGGGGAAGATACAGGAATTTTAAAGGTAGAAATTGTAGGAGTTTGTGGAACGGATGTTTCTTATTACAATAATTTAAAAGAACCCATGATTTTAGGTCACCATGTAGTTGGTCATATACACAAAATTGGTGAATTAGCCTCAAAGCGCTGGGGAGTTAAAGAAGGCGACCGAATTGTCATGGAGGAGTATATCCCATGTGGTCAATGTGAACTTTGTCGGACCGGTTTATATCGTTTATGTTCCAACACAAATCCAAAAGTTAATGGAATAAGATATGGTGCTACTCCAATTGCTAAGGAACCATCGCTTTATGGTGGTTTCAGTCAATATATGTACTTACATCCTAATGCCGTAATCCACAAAATTCCTTCTCATGTTTTGGCCATTGAGGCTGCATTAACATTGCCTTTATCGAACGGTTTTGAATGGATGAGAATCATAGGTCAGGTCGGACCCGGGGATGTCGTTGTTATTCAAGGTCCAGGCCAGCAAGGACTTGCATGCGCTTTAGCAGCAAAAGCAGCAGGAGCTGAAACGGTAATTATTACTGGAAGAAATAGTAGTGCTGAGCGGTTGAAGTTGGCCCTGGAACTAGGTGCTGATTATACGGTTAATGTGAGTTCAGAGGATTTGATTGAAAAGGTTTATGCAATAACCAGTGGAAAGATGGCTGATTTGGTTATTGATGTAACTAGTGGAGGGACTGACCCTGTCATCTCATCATTAGAAGTGGTAAAAACAGGAGGTACAGTTTTATTAGGAGCTTTGAAAAACCAACGTTTCAATGAATTTGATCTCGATATAATTTACAACAAATCGTTAACTATTAAAGGAGTTCGTGGACATAGTCATAAGTCGGTACAAATGGCGGTAGAATTCGTTTCTTCAGGAAAATTTCCTCTCGCTATCATGAATTCCCATAATTATAAATTAAGTGAGACTGACCTAGCTTTAAGAACCGCAGCGGGAGAGATTGACTCTTCTAGGTTATTAGTTACTGTCTCTCCATGGATGTAAATAATAACCGACCTCAAAAAACTCCTTTAGACAAAGGGGCTTTTTGAGTAATATATAGGAAGAAAACGATAGGGATGTGACCCCTATCGTAAATAAGCTACTGGGCGCTCACCAATCAGGGAGCATTTTTAATAATAAATATATTTTTTTGTAAATAAAGCAGTCCTTGCTTTTTCATGCTTTCTGTCCTGTGGCGGAAGGTATGAAAAGATGAGGACTTTTTGCTATACAAAAAAACATTTAGGGAATAATAAACCAGAGGAGTTGATAACTTGTATTTTTTGTTTAATGTACTTGGAGTATTAGTAATGCTCGTTCTTATTTATTTTTGCTCGCCTAATAAAAGAAACGTTAAGTGGAAATCCATTTTGACGTTATTGGTTGTTGAATTAGCGATCACCTGGTTTATGTTATCGACCAAAATCGGATCATGGATTATTAATAAAATAGCATCGTTTTTTAACTGGTTAATTGCTTGTGCGAACGAAGGGACTTCATTTGTATTCCCATCCGTGATGGCGAACGAGCATGTGGATTTCTTTTTTAGTGCGTTAATGCCGATTATTTTCATTATTACGTTCTTTGATATTTTAACGTATTTCGGAATCTTAACGTGGATCATTGATAAAGTGGGCTGGCTCATTTCAAAAGTATCTGGATTGCCAAAGCTAGAGAGTTTCTTTTCAATCCAGATGATGTTTCTTGGAAATACAGAAGCCCTGGCCGTTATTCGTCAGCAGTTGACCGTATTAAAGGAACATCGCTTGCTAACGTTTGGAATCATGAGTATGAGCAGCATCAGCGGTTCGATTATTGGGGCTTACTTAACAATGGTTCCAGCGACATATGTATTTGTGGCAATTCCGTTGAATTGCTTGAACGCACTTTTGATTGCCAACATGCTGAACCCTGTTGAGGTGAGTAAAGAGGAAGATATTGTTTATGTCCCTTCAAAAGAGGAGCGAAAAGATTTCTTTTCAACTATCTCAAATAGTATGCTTGTTGGTGTCAAAATGGTCATTGTCATCATGGCAATGGTAATTGGTTATGTTGCCTTAACCGCAGGTATAAATGGAATTTTAGGATTCGTTGTGAAAGGGTTGACCATCCAAAAAATCTTCTCAGTTATCTTTAGCCCATTCGCGTTCTTGCTTGGTTTAGCTGGGGATGATGCGATGTATGTGGCGCAACTAATGGGAATAAAGCTAGCGACCAATGAGTTTGTTGCGATGTTGGACCTAAAAGGCAAGATCAGTGGACTTGCTCCGCATACAGTCGCTGTGGCCGTCACGTTCTTAACTTCCTTTGCAAACTTTAGTACAGTCGGGATGATTTATGGAACGTTTAATTCGATCCTTAGTGAGGAAAAATCAAGTATCATCGGAAAAAATGTCTGGAAGCTGTTGGTCAGTGGAGTGGGAGTATCTTTATTAAGTGCGATGATTGTTGGATTATTTGTTTGGTAAAAGAGCGGAAAGTAATGGTAGTGGAGATTAATGGTTTTACTTGTCCACTTTTAAGACTCACTTTAGATGGTGTCAGGCACCATTAGCGGACATATGTCTGCCATACACGGACTTATCTTTTTAGAAAAGTAGAATCCATTAGTAATCCGGTTCCCATTCAAAATGGGGCCGGATTTTTTTTCTTCTGCCACACTTGGACACCTTCCCATTTTACTGCCCTTTCTATGTGGACAACCTTCCTCCCCTTCCCTTTTGGAATAAATTAATACTAGTACGCTAGGAGGGAAGAGACATGGTAAGGAAAGCAATCATTCCTGCAGCGGGGTATGGAACAAGAACCTTGCCGATCACGAAAGTTTTGCCGAAGGAGATGCTGCCGATATGTGGAAGGCCGGCGATTGATTTTATAGTGGAGGAAGCGATTAATTCAGGAATCGAGCAAATTCTAATTGTGGTATCAAGATCAAAAAATATGATCCTTGATTATTACGATCGGTCGGTAGAATTAGAGACGTATTTAGAAGAAAGAAATAAGACGCATTTATTAAAGGAAATCAGTCTTCCAAATGTGCATTTTCAATATGTTAGGCAGACCTATGCGCGTGGATTAGGGGAGGCCATCCTTCTTGGCAAGCAATTTGTAGGAAATGAACCTTTTGCCGTCATGCTTCCTGATGAAATTATTCTTTCCAACGAAAAGGAACCGTTAAGACAATTAATTGATATGTTCACCGAAGTTAAGGGAAATATCGTCGGGGTTAAAAAAATGGATCCGTCCCAGTTAAAGAATTATGGAGTGATTCAACCAGAACTATTCAAAAACACACAATATAAAATTACAGATATTGTCGAAAAGCCGCAAGAATCACCTCCATCGGATTTAGCTGTGATTGGCAGGTATATTTTTAATCCAACCATATTCTCCTATCTTGAAAACGTGAAACCGGGTGTAGGTGGTGAGATTCAATTAACCGATGCGATTAAAGCAATGGCGAAAGAATATACAAGCTTTGGGTTGGAGGTAGAAGGCAAGTGCTTTGACATAGCTAAAATGTCCGAGTATGTCGACCTCATTAATTATATTTGGGATTCAAAGGAGAGGTAAGAACCAATGAAAATCTTAATAATTGGAAATGGATATGTGGGAACCACTACAGGACTAATATTTTGCGAACTGGGTCACAAGGTAACCGGCCTTGACCTTGATGAGCAAAAAATCCAAGCTTTGCAGACTGGTAAACTCCATTTCTATGAACCAGGACTTGAGGCCCTGTTAAAAAAGCATATCGATTCTCATAATATTACTTTTACAAAAGATACAGAAACGGCAATAAAAGAGAATGATCTGATATTCATTTGCGTCGGTACCCCGCAGGGACCTAACGGCAGTGCGGATCTGATCTTTGTGAAAAATGTCGCTGCATCGATCGGTCAGAACATCAACCAATACAAGGTCATCGTTACAAAAAGCACCGTTCCGGTTGGGACCGCAACGCTAATCACGAAGGTAATAGAGGAAAATCAAACAGCCCCGATTCCATTCGATGTTGTCTCTAATCCCGAGTTTCTACGCGAGGGTTCCGCTCTTCAGGATGCAATGAATCCTGATCGAATCGTCATCGGCACAACGAGTGAAACAGCCAGAACAATCATGAGAGAATTATATAAAGACTTCGACTGCCCAATCGTCGAAACGCACCCAAAAGCCTCTGAAATGATTAAGTATGCAGCCAATTCTTTCCTCGCTTTGAAAATTTCCTATATCAATGAGTTAGCAAGAGTTTGTGACAACCTCGCCATAAATGTGAAGGATGTCTCGAACGGAATCGGGCTCGACCACCGGATTAATCCGCATTTCTTAAAAGCAGGATTGGGTTACGGCGGCTCCTGTTTTCCAAAGGATGTCAATGCGTTAATCCAAACAGCTAAGGAACAGGGAAATCCTATATCCATTCTTGAAGCAGTAGTCAAAGTCAACGCGGATCAGCCTGTTTATTTTATTGAAAAAGTAAAACAGGCCCTCGGCAGCGATTTGAAGAATAAGACCATTGCCGTGCTCGGGTTATCCTTTAAAGCGAATACTGATGATACAAGGGAGTCACCTAGTTTCATTTTGATTAATAGATTATTAGAAGAACAAGCAACGATTAGGACACATGATCCGATTGTGAAAATGGGAGCACCCCACCAATTTCCGACGATTGAAGAAACCGTTGCTGGTGCAGATGCGCTCGTCATCTGCACGGATTGGGATGATTATAAAAATCTAAATTGGAAGAGCCTTAAGCCGTTAATGAAGCAACTCTATATTTTTGATGGGAGAAATATGATTGATAAGGAGAAAGTGGAGAAACTAGGGTTCTATTACTTTGGAGTTTCTAATCATTAAAAAAGAGCATTTCTGCATGCTCTTTTTACTTTGACTTAGGCTGTGTTAAAGCTAAATGTTGATTTTACACACTCTGTTGATTGGAGCGGAACGCCCGCGAACCGCACGCGCATGGAGCGGAAATCAACAGACAAGTTTAACACAGCCTTGACTTAAAAAAAGAGGAAGTGAATAATCGATGATTTTGGTTACAGGTGGAGCCGGTTATATCGGCAGCCATGTCGTCAGGGATCTTGCGGATAGGGGCTATTCCCTTTTAGTTATAGATAATCTAACAACCGGGCATATCGAGGCAGTAGATAAACGGGCCATTTTTATTCAGGGGGATGTGGGAGATCCAAAACTACTCGAACGTATTTTTAAAACGTATTCCATCCAGGCGGTTATGCACTTTGCGGCAAGCTGTCTTGTAGGTGAATCTGTTGTTAATCCCCTTAAATACTATCAAAATAATGTTGTGGAAACCGTTCGCTTACTTCAAAAAATGAATGAATACCATATTAAGCATTTTATCTTTTCCTCGACATGTGCAACATATGGGATACCGAATCAATCAACCATCCATGAAAAGCTGCCAACTAACCCGATTAACCCCTATGGAAAGTCTAAACTAATGGTTGAAACCATGTTAAATAGTATTTCAGATAGCGATGACTTCAATTATATCGCCCTCCGTTATTTTAATGTGGCCGGAGCATATCATTCTGGTGAAATAGGAGAAGATCATGATCCAGAAACACATTTAATTCCCAATATTTTAAGACATTTACAGGGGAAGTCACCCTATATAGAAATTTTTGGGAATGATTACGCGACTCCAGATGGCACGTGCATTCGCGATTATATTCACGTAACCGATTTGTCCGCGGGTCATATTCTAGCATTGGAATATTTATTGAAAAATCAGGGGCAAAAAACGGCGGAAATCTTCAATTTGGGGAATGAACGTGGCGTATCTGTTTTAGAAATGATTAACCTCTGTGAGCAGGTTGCCGGCGCCAAGGCCAATGTAAAAATTCAGCCGCGGCGAAAAGGAGATCCGTCACAGTTAGTGGCATCATCTCAAAAAATACGCGGTGTACTAGGCTGGGCACCAAGATACGATATCAAATCGACCATTGAAACTGCATGGAACTGGCACCAGAAGCATCCTAACGGGTATAACTAAAAAACTATCCACTGTGAAAAGTGGATAGTTTTTAAAGTTTCATACTTCTTATGAAAGCGGCAAACCTGTGGGGGTTAATGGTTATGTTATCTAATCCAGTCCATCCTCGATTTTCCTGAGTACGATTGAGTCCTCCGTAATGACCAATAAAATAATTATGATTCAATTTTCCAAATGAACTGATTACCCAATAAAGGGGAGTTATATAGGTAGGAGTGAAAATTTCAATCACTTTTGTATCTGGCCTGCAAAAGGTCAAATTTGCAAATCCTGCTCCATGTGCGCCAACAATGACTTCGGCAGTTGAAAAAAGCTGGGCTTGTTCAATGACTGAAAGGGTTTCAAGCTCAACTTTGATAAAGCCATATTGCTTTAATAGATCCCATAAGTCAGACTCATTCGTGATGATTCGAGACCATTTTCTACTAATGTAGATTCGCTTTTTTTCAGTGGAGTTCATGTTATCTTCTTTTAAAAAAGTTTTTCTTAAGAAATCATAGCCCCACTTTGTTGCAAAGGAGGGCTGGGATGGAACAACTAAATGATCAGCTTGAATATGGAATCCATCGTATGTCTTTATTAATTGATCATCCGTTATTCCAAGTTGGTGTAAGGCTTCAGATTGAAAAGGTAAATGGTCAGGTTCTGATTTTATAATAAAACGCTCAACATTTATGCCACTTTGCTGCAGCAAATGAATACGGGGAATCACTTCATACATCCAATGATAATAGTTTCTGCCCACTACATGTGTGAGGTCCGCTATTTGTCCGTAGTGATGTGAAATAGGGGGTAAGGTTTCCTCTTTAAAAATGGAATGATTGGAGCGTGGATGGACAAATTCTAAAGATGCATCCCAGATTAGATGATTATCTGAGGTTACAATCGCTCCATTTAGTCCCCATACGCGTCCATTCGGAATCACTCCGACAGATCCACCTTCTAATTTAGTTGGATAGCGAGTTGGAGGACGTTTCATACGTCTTGAAAAAGAAGTTTCAGGGTAAATTTCTTTAAAAACTGCTCCCTGAGAATCTGATTCGACGTTCGCTTCAATCCAATCCTTTACGATATTATGGATACCAATAGGCGGCAGTATGTGAGCCAAAAAAATCGCCTCCAATTTTTTAAGAAAATGTTACCTTTATTGGATCATGAAAGAAGAATACATTCTATATTACTATTCCTGTTTAAAGGTTTATGTTACTTAAATTTTTTAAACCTTTATACACCTTAAATAACAATAAAGAATAAATAATATTAAGGAGTAGTCCTACGTTAATGCCATGACAGAAGAAAAACAAATAAGAATAGGAGTGTTTTTTTTGAATCATATACTGCCGCCGATTGGAATCTTTCATTCTATAAAAGATTGGATTGCTGCAAAGGATGGATCCTTTTCAAACGGAGTTGATATGAAGAAAATTTACCCTGAAACTCCTGTTTCAAGTAGTATTGACCGTCGTCCTCCTTGTCCTCCTTCATGGTATCCTGGTGAATTTGCGGGTGGTGATGTCGCAGTTATTCCGAATGCGCGTGTATGGGGTGCGAATGGAGCAATCATTACTCCTGATAATCATCTAATTTGGGACGTATCTGTTGAGCGTGTGCATATTATTCCCGAGAATCATTCCATTTTTCAAGAGAAAGCATTGCCAGAGGCTGCTTACATTAAAAAAGCGGCAAACCTAACACATGTTTACAGCGGGAATTATTATCATTGGATGTATGAGGTAATTCCCCGGATTGATTTGCTTCAGCAGAGTGGTCTAACAGTCGATCGGTTTATCGTGAATACTGAATCGGAACAACCTTACCAACCTGAAACCTTACATCAACTTGGAATAGCGGATGATCAATTAATAAAGACACACAGTGGTTTTCATGGTCAGGCTGAAAATTTAATTATTCCTTCTCAACCAGCTTTCCCGACAAAATGGGGATATGATTTTTTACGAAAAGCATTTTTAAGAGACACTATGTTAACATCCTCTGATAGAAAAAGAATCTTCATCAGCAGAAAATGGTCGCGAAAAATCACGAATGAAGAACAAGTAATGAAGGTACTAACCAAATATGGTTTTGTTAAAGTTGATTTGGAATCTCTCTCAGTGGCTGATCAGGTTCAGCTTTTTTCTTCCGCTGAAGTCATCATTGCTGCACACGGAGCAGCCTTAACAAATTTAACCTTCTGTCAGCCTGGGACTAAGGTCCTTGAAATTTTTACTCCAACCTATATTATCCCCCATTATTGGGCGATAAGTTCATTGGGCAATTTGAAGTATGACTATTTTATTGGTCAATTAGTCAGGCATGTTTCTCAGAGTGAAAATAGGTGGACAGGAGGAGATGACATCATCATAAACCTTCCAAAATTTAAAACTCACTTAAAAAGAATGCGCCTATAAATATTCAGGTGAAAAAAGGAAAATCCCGTACACTTGTAAATGACGGGATTTTCTTTGTTTAGTACTATTTATCTACCAGTCTAGTCGATCCCTGTAATAATAATATTCTTCTTTAAGATAGGTCTCACCATTCCAAGGTTTTACATCTGTATTGAAATGAATAATTATTGGGCTAATGTTCAAATGCCCCATCCTAAAGACTTGATAATTCCACTTGTAATCGAGTGGAAACCATTTATTGTATAATATCGCATTGAGGGCATCCTGATCCCACCAAATGATTTTTTTAGGATTTTTATTAATAAAATTAAGGACCTTGTTTGAAATTTTATATTTTCTCCACTTTTTAAGATTCATTAACAGGACACCCGAATTAAAATATTTATAGCCATTCGGCAGTCTTATTCCAGAAAAATCAACAGGGTCCTCTACAGCCCCTAAGAAATGATTCTCCAATTGCTCATTCTCCCATAATTCTCGGAGGTCCCCTTTGATAATCAAATCACTATCTAGATAGATTGCCTTTTTTATTCTCTTATCTAAAAGATCAGGTATAGATATCCGATAAAATGCTTCTCGACTTACATGGCCCCATCCCTTGAAATGTTTATAAATACTCGGGTCCACATTTAAATAGATAGGGGAGGTGTTATAATTTTGGAGGAGGCTATTGATTTTCGATTTATTATCGATGGATAAATTTCCATCGATAATATAGATTTGATAATTGGTTTCAGTCAATTTATTTTCAAATAAGGATAATAGCATGGTTGCTAAATGAACTGCGTAATTATCGTTACTAAGTGCAACTATCGAAATCGGTTTCATTGATCAACCTCCACGTCGTAGTTTATCCATTTCTCTATAGTGAATTGCTAAGGACTCACAATAATTTAATAGGTTGCCTATTGCACTTACTTCATTGTGATATGTGTATTTTAAATCCAATGAATGGCAAAAGGAAAAGTCCATTGGAACATATGTTTCGTTATGCTCTAGAATGGCATCTACACTTAGATTAAAGTTATTCTTTTTAAGTTCCTCAAAGAGCGTATGCCAGTGATAATTATGGCCTTCACTATAGTTATAAGAAGCAAGCGTGTTAATCCACCCCACAGTTATTTTTGATTTTAGATGTTCCAAAGATCGATATGGGAAATGCCCTAATTTTAGGTTTTGTGAAATCTCAACTTTGACATTTCTTTTATCAAATAGTAAATCATGGTTTCCACCTGAAATAGAAGGGGAGTAGGTTTTCCAAATTTTTTTTGAAACGACTACTTTGGGCCAATAATCTTTGATAGGACTTGCATACGTAATTCTTTTCGGTATAAACAACTCGTTTTCATTGAGGTGGATAGGGAAATAAGTATATTCTCTTTCAAGGTAATAAACTTTACTAGTTGATAATTTGTTCACCAATTTTCGCGGGTTTCCAGAATAGTTTGGAGCCGTTAAAAACTCATCCACGTCTAATGGGAAAATAAAATCAGGATCAAATTGGTCGAAAGTATAGTTGATTAACTCCGTAGTTTTTTCTCCCTGAACATACTCCAGTGTATCGTCATGTCGCAAATAAATTGGGAGACCTTCTGATTGTAATTGCTGGATAATATCTAGAGTACGATCCGTACTCCCATTATCTAAGAGGACAATACCATCGAAAATATTAAGATGGTATCGAATATATGATTCAATAATATCTGCCTCATTTTTTATCATGCCTACACAATATACCTTTCTCATATCAATCTCCTTCACCTTCATTCATTCAATGGTCCTTTTAGTTTATTCACTCGATTTCTTTTCGTGTAGACGGATTCCAGATTTTTTTATCATGCATATGATAAATCAAATTGTTTATCGGGGGTGTCGTGTAGTAACTATGGAAATATCAGTGGTAACAGCAGTGTATAATGGTGAAGAGTACCTTGAGGAATCGATTGAAAGTATTCTTAAACAAACATTTCCACATTTTGAATATATTATTGTGAATGATGGCTCCAATGATAAAACAAAAGAGATTTTAGATAATATAACAGATCCAAGAGTGAAGGTAATTCATTTAGTGAAGAATGGCGGGGCAGCCAATGCCTTAAATATTGGAATTAATGAAGCAAAAGGTCAATGGATTGCCCTTCAAGATGCCGATGATGTTAGCAGTGAGCATCGATTGCAAAGGCAGTTAGAATATATAAAGTCTGACTCTAGGCTTGTAGCTGTTGGTTCATTCATTAAATGTATCCCTGGAAATGATCGGGTTGAGCAAAGTGCTCTTGAATGGGAAGAGGTTTTTTTTAACAGCAAAGAACATTTCAGAAATGAACAATTCTACAGTACACCCATGTGCCATGGCACTGGCTTTTTCTCTAAGAAAGCCTATGAAAATATTGGAGGATATGATCCAACATTTAAAATTGCTTATGATTATGATCTTTGGACGAGAATGTTTGAAGAAGGTGAAATTTCCAGGGTGCCGGAAGTACTATATAAATATAGAATTCATGGGAATTCTCTTGCACATAGTAATAAAATTGATACAATGAACGAGATTTTACTCAGCACCTTTAAAAGTATTTCGGAGCTTCGGTTTCAACATTTAAAGAGGAAACCAAAACTGTTAATACTAGGTACAAAAAACAATATTGAATTCTATAAGGATAATCTGGAACATAAAAATCATTATTTAATGATGAGTTTTCTTGAACAAGACCTTAAAAATATTAAAAAAGCCTATTCTTTATACCAATCAAATGAAATTGATGGAATTATTCTTGTTGCAAATCAACAAATTGCTGAGATTTTACGTTTTTATAGAAGAAAAGGTTTGTCATACAGAAAAAACTTTTTTATGATTTGGATACCTTGAGGCCTTAAGTAAGTCAACTGACAATTTCAACAGTGATAACTAAATGCAATAAAAGACCTATTCATAATTGAATGGGTCTTTTATTTGATTTACAATATCTTTCTTCTATACTCTTTAATCGTTTCTTCAAGTCCCGAATTCAATGTTATTAAAGGTTCCCATCCTAGTAATTCCTTTGCTTTTTCTATGACAGGCCGCCTGACTTTCGGGTCGTCTTCCGGCAGTGGGTGAAAAGTGATGTTACTTTCTGAGTTTGTCAATGCTTTTACCAAATGTGCTAAATCAATTATCGGATATTCGATTGGATTACCAATATTGATGATTTCGCCATTTGCCTCGTCTTTTTCCATTAAAAGCTTTAGTCCGTTAAGCGTATCGGTGACATAGCAAAACGACCGTGTTTGTGTTCCATCACCATAAACGGTAATATCTTCGCCTTTTAGTGCTTGCGTGACAAAGTTAGAGATCACCCGGCCATCATCGTTTGCCAATCCAGCCGAATACGTATTAAAAATCCGTGCAACCTTTACCTTTGTTTGATATTCCGTAAAGTACAAATAGCAAAGGACTTCACCTAATCGCTTCGCTTCATCATAACAGGCACGGGGGCCCCATGTATTGACATTGCCTCTATAGGCTTCTGGCTGCGGATGAACTTCCGGGTCGCCATAGGCCTCACTTGTACTGGTATAAACAATTTTCGCTTGATTCCTCTTAGCCAGTTCGAGCATATTTTTCGTTCCTATCGTATTAACATTAATCGTTTCAAAAGGGCTTGCTTGATAATATTTTGGAGAGGCAGCGGAGGCAAGATGGTAAATTTCCTTGACGTTTTTAAAGTCAGAGCCAGTAAGTAATTTCCGTGAACAGGCGTCCATCTCCTTAAAAATAAACCGGTCTTCTGGGAGGCCCTTTATGTTGGTTATTTTTCCTGATGATAAATTATCGACTCCAACGACAACGCATCCGGCTGCAAGTAAATCCTTTGCCAGCTGTGACCCAAGGAATCCCGCCACTCCCGTAATTAACACTTTCTTATCCATGATTCACCTCTATTTTTGCAGTCTCTTACATACTATGAAATAGATAAAGATTGGTATGGGTAGGAGGTGGGTCTACTTGGTAACTGTTGTCACAAGTACGAACAGGGAGTACATGTTGAAACGTGTCATCGAGAACTTCACGAGGCAAAACGTCCAGGAAAAAGAACTCATTATTATCTTGAATAAGAATGGGATGAAACGAGAAAATTTAGCTGCTTTGCCGAATATAAGCGTTTTTCAATTAGATGAAGAAAAAACCTTGGGGGAGTGTTTAAACTTCGGCTTTGAGCAGGCCAGATATGAGATTGTAGCTAAATTTGATGACGATGATTATTACTCACCAGACTATTTGGATCATGCCCTCCAAATCCTAAAGGAAACAGGTGCAAATGTCGTTGGGAAAGCAGGGATCTATGTTTATTTTAAAAAAGATAAGTTGTTAACGACCTTTCGTCCGCGGATGCATTCTCTCTTTTTGAAAAATAACCGGGTGTTTCTGGCCGGAGGGACGTTAGTTTTTAAAAAGGATGTGCTCGTCAAGGTTCAGTTTCAGGCGTTAAATAGCGGCGAGGATGTGCAATTTCAAAAGGATTGCCTAAATCAGAAGTTAACATTATATTCAGGGAGCCTAGATGATTATGTACTGATCCGCTATCAAGAGAATCATCAGCATTCCTGGCTGGTTCTTGATGAGACCTTCCAAAAACATTGCAAACGGATTGTGGTGACGGACTCGTTTGAGGAGTATGTGTGGGAAGGGGGCAGGTGCTAATGATTTCCGTCGTTGCCTGCACGAATCGCCAAGCCTATCTACCGAAGATTTTCGAGAATTTTCACAGACAAACTTTAGTGAAAAAAGAGCTTATTATCATTGTTAATTCTACGGTAATGGAAGTGGATAGCGTTGGATATCAAATTCTCAAAATTCCAGAGGAAGTCAGTTTGGGAGCGTGCTTAAATAAAGGGGTTCGTTTAGCGAAATATGATTTTGTGACAAAAATGGATGATGATGACTATTACGGTCCCGAATATTTAAAGGAAGTGTATGAGGCCCTTGTTCAAACAGACGCAGACGTGGTGGGTAAGAGCAGCTTTTATATTTACTTCAAAAAAAATAATGAATTACGCTTGTATAATCCTAATCGTGAAAATCGGTGGGTTGTGAACAATGTTCCTTATAAAAGCGCGTATTTTCTAAGCGGGGCCACGCTCGCCTTCAAGAAAAAAATCCTCGATAAAGTTAGCTTTCCCAATGTGGATGTTGGCGAGGATAGTGGTTTTCAGCGACTTTGCTTTGAAAGTGGGCTGAAAATGTATTCGTTATCGAAGGAACACTATACGTATTTGCGCTATACTGACCCTCTGCACCATCATTCAGATGCAAGGGAATCGCTTTTAAGAAGGGAAAGTCGTTTCATCGTCCACACCGCTTCGATTGAAAAATACGTTAATACAAAAAAGTAAGGCAGTAGTGTCGTACTACTGCCTTGATTTGGTTAGCTTCCTGAGCTACCGTGACTTCCTGAGCTGCATGAGCTTCCTGAGCTACCGTGACTTCCTGAGCTGCATGAGCTTCCTGAGCTACCGTGACTTCCTGAGCTGCATGAGCTTCCTGAGCTTCCTGAGCTGAGTAAATCGACGGAAAAGCTTTCGATGTCCTTACAACGGATAACTGTCAACCGCTCAGTAACAAAAGGTGACACCATACCTGGCTCAATGATTTTGACGCAGCAGTCGTTTGTTACACATTTTAATTCCCCGGTAAAGAAATCGCCAGACTTAGTTCTAATAGTCACTTCGCTATGCTTAAACTTCTTTAGAATGCGACATAAACAATCTTTCTTGCAACTGCAATTTTTCTTACCTTTACAATTGCTTTTCTTTTTATTACTTTTGTTTTTACTACTTTTGTTTTTACTACTTCCCATTTTGCTTCCTCCTTCAATAAGGATTTTCAAATTAATATATTCATTAGAAAGATTAAGGTGTGCTAATCTTGTAGTTTTTCTGCACATTTATGGGAATGGGATTAACATGTTTAATGAAGGAATAAGAAATGGTGTCAGGCACCGCAGATGGACAAATCATCAGTTTGTCCATCTGTGGTAGACTTTAAGGACTGGAAAATACTTAAGTACATAAAAATAAGCGATACATGGGTCGTATCGCTTTTCTTGTATTTTAAAAATAAAGTGGTTATAGTCAGTATTTAAAATAAATTATTCCTCTTCTCCATAGGACTCAGTGGTTGTATCCATACACTCCCAACATTCACTTCTATTCCGTTCAAATCTGGACAATTCCTCCCCACAAGAAATGCAAACATCCATAGGTATAGATTCCCCCTTCAAGTAAAAATTTTTGATTAAACCTATAAGCCGTAAAAACCTATTATGCTTAATGTATTCCACGATAGCTTGTTAGAGAACCTTGAAACTTCATAGCGAAAACAAAATCAATCGTGAGTTCCACTTTTAAAATCAGATAGGTACTGGGGTCAGGTAATCTTTTTAGATAGCATGTCTAATCAGGTTTTATATTTTTCCATATTAATATAGTAATAAACTTCTAGGAGGTGTAAATGATTGAAACGTAGTAAAAAGAGCCTGCTGCCTCTTTGTATTTTTCCAGGTTATCGATGGTGTGGGCCAGGATGCAGCGGGCCGGGTAGTCCAATTAATGATGTAGATGGCTGCTGCTACCAGCATGATCGTTGTCTGAGCCGAGGGAATTCCCCGTGTTACTGTGATAAGCAATTTATGAAATGCCTTGAATCAAAAATAAATCCTCATACGCAAAAAGGTAGAAATGCCCGCCTAATGTACGGATTTATGAAACTGAAAACAACATTCACCTGTCCCAAATAGGTGATGTGAAGTTAAACTTTGATATGCTTAAGCGACATCCATTTGCTTACACAAAATAAACTTATATCTAAAGATAGTTCGATATCAATTTGTCCAACCACTCTAAATTAGTTAAACTATAAAGGATGATAATTCGTCGGTAAATTACTTTGAAGAATGAGTGGGAGAGAGCATTATATGAATAAAAGAGTAGTGATTACAGGTATTGGAGCAGTCACTCCTTTGGGGAATGATGCTCATTCAACATGGGAACAGATTAAAAGGGGTATATCAGGTGTTGGTCCAGCCACCATATTTGACGTGGAAAAAGTGGATATCAAAATCGCAGCGGAAGTAAAGGGCTTTGCACCAGAAGAATTTATGGATAGAAAAGAAGCGAGAAGAATGGGGCGTTATAGCCAGTTTGCTGTGGCTGCAAGTCAAATGGCTGTCAATGATGCAGGAATCCAAATCGGTGAGAATGTTCAACCTGAGCGAGTGGGCGTTTGGATTGGATCAGGGATTGGCGGGCTAGCTGAATTCGAGGAACAACACCGGAAGTTTATTGAAAAAGGTCAAAGAAGAGTCAACCCGTTTATTATTCCCATGTTTATACCGGACATGGCGGCTGGACAAGTTTCGATTGCACTTGGAGCAAAAGGAATCAACAATTGTTCGGTTACAGCATGTGCGTCAGGCGCCAATTCAATCGGTGATGCATTCCGCGTTATTCAAAAGGGGAATGTGGATATGATAATTGCTGGCGGAACAGAAGCAACGATTACAGAGATGACCGTTGCGGGATTTTCTAATATGACAGCCCTTTCAAAAAATCCAGATCCGAACACAGCAAGCCGGCCTTTTGATAAGAATCGTGATGGATTTGTCATCGGGGAAGGCGCAGGAATTGTGGTCCTAGAAGAATTAGAGCATGCTTTAGCGCGTGGTGCGAATATATATGGGGAATTGATAGGATATGGAGCTACGGGTGATGCCCATCATATTACTACACCTGCACCAGACGGAGATGGACCTGGGAGAGCAATGAAATTAGCATTAGATGATGCTGGGATTTCCCCTGAACAAGTCGACTATATCAATGCACATGGAACGTCGACTTATTATAATGATTTGTATGAAACATTAGCCATTAAAGAGGTTTTCAAGGAACATGCCTATAGTTTATCTGTCAGTTCCACGAAATCGATGACGGGGCACTTGTTGGGAGCAACAGGGGCTATTGAGGCCATTTTTTCTCTATTAGCCATCAAGGAAGGTATCATTCCTCCAACCATTAACTATGAAACACCTGATGAACAACTTGATTTAGATTATGTCCCCAATGTGGCAAAGGAGAAGGATGTTCAAGTAGTGCTATCCAACTCATTAGGATTTGGCGGTCATAATGCCACATTGATTTTTAAAAAGTTTACTGAATAAAGATAACAAGTAACTAAAACGAAGGTGTCTAAATATCATTTAGATACCTTTTTTTATGTTTTTTCAAATTTTATCAGCGTATATAAAAATAAACAGCCCCAGTTATATTTTTCCGCTATTAAAATAAAAAACAAGTCGATAATAGGACTTTCATCGGTAATAAATCATCCATCGACAGGTTTCCCGATAATTCCTTACTAACCAAACGTTTGATTAGATTCTATATAAATCCTTTTATCAACAGGATTTTTTCCCGGGAAATGGAGAAAACAATGTCGAAATCCGCACCGACATAAAAAACGAATAAACAAAAAAGGTCATATTAAACAAAATACCTTGTTTAACATAACCTTTTTGGACTGAAATTATTTTGCTTCAGCTTTTTTGATTTGTTTGCTTCGTAATTGTCCACACGCGGCATCAATATCTGTTCCGTGTTCTTGGCGGATTTTACAATTAATACCGCCCTTTTTCAACGAATCATAAAACGCTAGGACTGATTCTTGTTCACTTCTTTGATATTGACTATGTTCATCGACCGGATTATATGGAATTAAGTTTACATAGACTTGCTGTCCGAGAGGGCGAAGAAGTTCGGCCAGTTGCTCAGCTTCTTGCTTATGATCATTTACATCTCGCAGCAAAATATATTCAATCGTAATCCGACGGTTAGTCTTTTCTACGTAATACTCCATCGCCTGCATTAATCTTTCAATCGGAATCGCACGGTTTATTTTCATAATACGCGTACGAAGCTCATTATTTGGCGCATGCAAGGAAACAGCAAGATTTACCTGCAGCCCCATATCCGTGAACTCAATAAGCTTGTCCGCGAGACCGCTGGTCGACACGGTGATCCGTCTAGCCGCAATCGCAAGCCCTTTATCATCTTTAATCACCCTGATAAAGTCTATTAGGTTTATAAAATTATCAAATGGTTCACCAATCCCCATAACGACTACGTGACTGACCGTTTCACCTTGCCCTTTTTTGTCTAGGTGCAGTTGAACGTTCATAATCTGCTCGACAATTTCCCCGCTCGATAAATCCCGGCTTTTTGCTAATAAACCACTCGCACAAAAACTGCAGCCAATGTTACAGCCTACTTGAGTTGTCACACAAACAGAAAGGCCATATTTCTGACGCATTAAAACCGTTTCAATCAAATTGCCATCCTGAAGTTTAAACAAGAATTTAATCGTTCCATCAGCTGATTCTTGTTTAATATGCTCCTGTAAGGTTTGGATTTCGAAGTTGTCTGACAGTAATTGAAGACATGCTTGATTTACTTCTGTCATTTCCGAGAAAGCTGTTACACGCTTTCGATAAAGATATTCCCATACTTTTTGTGCTCTCGACTTCTTCTCACCGTGCTCGATAAGCCAAGTAGCCAATTGATCTATAGTTAATCCGTATATGGACTGTTTATTCATACATTCCCCTCTTTTCGTTACGATAAAACTTAATAAAGCTTACGTTATATTATTAATGAATAGGCAAAGATGGAGCCTTATCAATTACATACTATCACTTCTCGTATAAATAACCCTTTTTTAGCAACAGCACGATCAATAATCGAAAAACCTGCTTTTATAAGGATTTCATCGACAGATTCAACTGTAACGACGACCACTTTGTCAGCAATCCTACGTGCACTTTGGAGCATTTCCAACTGCTCGTCAGGGGTTATTACCGAACACAAATTATAAGGCAAATCTATGATGGCTACATCATAATGATTGGTGATTTCGCGAATATCAGCTAAGTTTATTTCTCCGCTAAGACCAAAGTGTATCATATTTTCTCGTGCTCCAGGAAGGATAAGTCGATTGCGGTCACTTCCGACAATATCAATTCCCATCGACCTAGCTTCAACAAGGACGGTTCCAATTCCACAGCAAGGATCGATGGCCTTAATTCCGTTTGGATTGGGGATGGCGATATTTACCACTGCTCTAGCCACACGTGTGTTGAGCGCTGTGGAATAACCGTTTGGCTTCTTTTGATGCCGAAACCAAACCGACTCACTTTTTACATACTCACCGAAGACCCAACTTCCGTCTATATTCATGACGCCAAACAATCGATCAGGATGACGAAGATCTGCTTGACCATTGATGTGTATGCCAAGCTCTCGTTCAATGGCACGTCGGTTTTCGAATCCTTCTTGTTCACTTTTTGCCTGACCACTATTTTTCACATAGGTGACTTTAAACGTTGCTCCGCTTAGTTGTAAAGTTTCTACCTGTATAAAAAGATCCTCAAGGCTTTCCACCTCATATAACACCGTAATTCTTTCTTTAATAAACGGGCTTCGACTTGGATCGATTTTTACGAAACTTTCCAAGACATTAGATTGAGACACCTCACCGAATAATGAGCGCATTTCCAAAGCACACAAAGAGCGTTCATCCTCAGCATAGGCGTAAGTATATATAAAGGTCGTACCTTTTTGGAGAGTCATATCCAAATCGTTATCATACGTTAATTTATTTATTTCAACTTCACCTCAAGTTTATCTGAAAAACATAATCTATTATACCAAGAAAAGACGCATTTTTAAAAATTTCCTTTAATTGGGTGTCAATATGGGTGTCAGGCACCAACAGGTAGTGCCTGACACCAAAGTTAATTTAAGTTGTATATACATGTTATAATATAATGAATATTTACATAGCTAACTATAGTTAATGTAGCAAAATTTAGGTTAAAGAGTGGATTTTAAAATGAAAAGTATAAAGAAATGGTTTTCACATTTGAAGTTGAGATTTAAGCTTATAATCTCATTCTCCTGTTTTATTGTTTTATCTTTTACGATTATTGGTGGAAGTTTGTCCTGGTTATTTGTCAATTCCAATCGTGATATGTTATTGGATGCGGCTGTTGCGAACAACCGACAAATTGTCAAAAACATTGATACTGCACTGCATCCTTTACTTTCCTTGTCGATGTACCCCTATCAGGATAAACAAATCTATCAGATTATGGAAAAGGATTATTCAACCTACAAGTATCCCCTTTTAGAAAGACAGCGTGATTTTAATACGGTTAATAGCAAAATTGAGAACAACTTTTTTTTATTTAGTACAATCATTGACTCGGTCCTTATTTACCAGGGGAAGAATAATTTAATTGTTGGACGAAGCAATCTAGAGTACATGGACCATGCTTATTTTAGAGATGATTTTTACTTAGAACCGTACATACAAGAAATTTTGAAAAGTGGCGGTACCTACGTCCCTGTTGGTGTTCATCAGGAGAAACTCTTTTCCTACAAAGATAAGCCAGTTGTTTCAATAGGAAGGGGAATCGTAAACCCCTATACGCAAGATCAGTTAGGTTTTATTTTGATAAACATATCGATTGAAAAACTAAAAACTTTATGGAGTGATATTCACTTCACGAAACATACAAAATTTTATCTTGTTGATGACAAAAAAAAGATTATTTATAGCAAAAATAAAAAAGAAATTGGAACCAAAGCAGCTACGATATTAGGAGAGAATTTTAATTATATAGATGGATTTAGAAAGGAAACAAAAGAAAATAAGGACTCTTATTTAATTACGGCTACTTCCAACACTTCAAAATGGAAATCAGTAACCATTATTCCAAAAAAAGAATTGTTTGATTATCTTTCCACCTTTTTAAAAATCATCATCATTACAAGTGTTGTCTTTCTATTACTAGCCGTTTTGATGTCATTTTACATTGCGACAAGCATTACAAAGCCATTATCCATTTTAGAGGGAAAAATGAGACAGGTTTCTGATGGGAATATGAATGTAAAAATGGACATAGAGCATGGTGAAATCGGTAAAATAAGCAAAACAATCGATATCATGTTATCCGATATTAGAAGGTTAATTGAAAGGATCTATAATGAAGAGGAAGAAAAAAGGAAGTTGGAACTAATGGCACTTCAATCGCAAATTAGACCTCATTTTATGTATAATACCATCAATGTCATAAAGTGGATGGCCAAAATTCAAGGTGCCAGCGGTATTGAAGAGGCTTTAAGTGCTTTTTCGTCTGTTATTAGGCTGACAGCTAAAACGGTAAATGAACAGGTGACAATCAAAGAGGAAGTAGAATTTATTAAAAATTATACAAAGATATTGGAATTCCGATATTTTAATAAGTTTGAAGTTTCATTCGAGATTGAACCTTCTGTATTGGAATATAAAACTATCAAGTTTCTTCTTCAACCATTAGTTGAGAATGCTGTTTTTCATGCTTTTGATGATATTGATTATAAAGGAAAAATAGCTATTCAGATTTTTGAAGATTCCCAAGACCTTGTCATGAAGGTTTCTGACAACGGCAGGGGGATAGCAGATACTAATTACGATAGTGAACAGTCGAATAAAGAAGGTAGTGACCAGTTGAATTCAATCGGGATAAGCAACATTAGAAAAAGAATTCAGTTGAATTTTGGAGACAACTACGGATTGTGGATAACCTCCCAGGAGGCTGGCGGCACATTGGCCAAATTAATTATTCCAGTAATAAAGTGACCGTTTAATAGTGATTAGAAAAAGGTGATTTTTATGAGAATCCTAATTGTAGATGATGAACCGTTAGTACGGATCGGAATAAAGTCGTCAATTGATTGGCAGTCGTATGATATGAATATCGTTGGAGAAGCAGGAGATGGGGAGGAAGCTATTCAGCTCATGCTGGAGCGAAATCCAGATCTTGTTTTGCTAGATATTAAAATGCCTAAAAAGGACGGATTGGAAGTTTTATTAGAAATGAAAGAACGAGGAATCGATTCCAAAGTGATCATTTTAAGCAGCTTCGATGACCTCGAAACGGTAAAAAGGGCAATGAAATTAGGGGCAGATGATTATTTCCATAAACCAAATATGAATGATCAGGAAATTTTAAAGGTGGTTTCCAAAATCCAAAAAGATTTGTCGATCGAACAAACGGAGAAAGAAATTACATATTCCCATGGGTCAAAACCAAAGGAAGTCCTTGTTAAGAATTTACTATTAGGAAAAATAGATGCAGTGGAGCAGTTGCACTTGAAGAGGAATAACATTTCTGTTGTGTTATTTAAGGTGAAGAATTATAAAAAAATCCTTGAAAGATATCGCGATAATAAAGTCGACCTATTGCAAAATTCGATCTTGAATTTGTTAACGGAGCTGTTAGCTAAACACAAGGAAGTGGAGTTTTTACAACTAGAGGATAACTTGTTTTCGCTGATTTTCAGTAATAGTGAAATAAAGAGTAAGCAAGGCACCTATACATTTATTTATGAAAAAGCAAATAACATCAACCAAGCATTAAAGAGATTTTTAAATATTGAAACAGTATATGGAATCAGTGAACCGACTGATAGGTTAAGAGATATAAAAAATGCCTTTCAGCAGGCGAAACATGCACTAGGCCATGGATTCTATGATGCGAACCATCCTATCTTTTATTTTCAAAAATTCGAAGACGTGAGTGCCAATGAGCAGGAAGAAACCTTCATTAAGATAATGAAAAAAGAATTAAGAGAAGAAAACTATGAAAAATTCCTAAACACTTTAACAGCATGGGAACAGTTCCTTCAAAGTAAGCAGAAACACGGGAAGGATGAAGTTGCGAAAATATATGAAGGTCTTTTGTTTATGGTTGAAGAAACATATGAATATTTAGGATATAGTGACAAACTGGAGCATATAGAAACATTTGAAGAGCTTTCGGTTTTTTACCATCAGCTTTTCGAGGCAATATTCTCGGTGCGGGGAACTAATAAAAATAAGGGATATAGCCCTATCATAAAAAGTATTTTGGATTATCTTGAAATCAATTATGATAAATCTATTTCATTAAAGAGTTTGGGAGAGGAATTCCTTGTTAGTCCCAATTATATAAGCAGATTATTTAAGAAGGAGGTTGAAAAAGGTCTATTTGATTATCTAAATGAAATTCGTATTCAAAAAGCAAAATCTCTTTTAAAAGACTATAAATTAAAAATCTATGAAATTGCTGAAAGGGTTGGTTTTAAAAGCCAGGTTCATTTTGCAATTGTCTTTCAAAAGTATGAAGGGATGTCCCCAAAAGATTTTAGAAAAGAGAAAGTGTGATTTGAATAAAGAAAAGTACATTTCCTTAAAGTCTATGATTATTGAGGATAAAAAATAGAATGAAAGTGTTTTTTTCTTAAATTAATCATAATATGGTTAATTTTTTTTTAAGAATGAAAGCGTTATTATTATAATATCAAATAAACAATGAGCATTTAGGAGGATATAAATGAAAAGGTTTGCAGTAACACTATTAGTTATTTTGACGTTAGTTATCTCTTTAGTAGGCTGTGGAAAAAGTGAATCCGCTTCCGGCAGCGGAGATAAATCCGGCGGGAAAACTACGATAACATTTGGGTTTTGGGGTGCAGCAGAGGACTTAAAAGTATATACAAAAGCTGCGAAGGAAATTTCGAAAGAATATCCCAATATTGAACTGAAAGTAAAACAGTATCCAAGCAGTGAACAGTTTTGGAACAACCTTCCTGGTGAAATTGCTGCGGGAGTAGCACCAGATTTTATAAAAATTTCTAATGAAGGTGCTTTTGAGTACATTAACAAAGGTTTATTTACTCCACTGGATGATTTAACTGCATCAGCGAAAGTAGACATGAAGCGCTACAACCCGGCTGGAGCCGATATTTGGAAAGTGGAAGGAAAGCAATACGGTCTTCCATTTAATCAAATGCCAGCTATGTTCTTTATCAATACAGATATGTGGAAGAAAGCAGGACTTGGTGAGTATCCAACAACTTGGGATGAAGTTGAGACTGTTGCAAAGAAGCTTAAAACGAAAGATGTTTACGGAATTGGCTTGAATCTTCATCCGTTACATATTACGAATGTAATCAAAAGTTACGGCGGTGACTGGGGGAATGGGAAAACGATTAACTCCCCTGAAAATGTTAAAGGTTTACAAAAAGTGTTGGATTTATACAAAAGTGGTTTAGCGGTAACGCCAAAAACACTTGGTTATGGCTGGGATGGAGAAGTATTCGCAAACGGAAAAGCTGCGATGACAACTGGTGGTAATTGGTATAAAGGTTACTTAAAAGATGCAAACCCTAAATTGAAATATGCAGTTATTCCTGTTCCTAAAGGGACTGTAAATGCAAGTACCATGATTTCAGATGCATATGTGGTATTAAAGGATACAAAGCATAAAAAAGAAGCGCTCCAGGCGGCTTACTATTTAACAAATGAAAACGTTCAGAAGGATTTTATGAAGACTGGTGTTAACCCATCTATTCCGAGCTTGTCTGCTAAATACTTTGAAGAAAATCCAGAATTTAAGGAAGTTCAGGAAGCGCTTGAGTATAGCACAGACTTCGGTTATCCAAAGGAAACTAAGAAATTCAATGACGAATTGATAAAGCAGCTTGAGGATGTTATTTTAGGCGGTAAAAATAAATCTGCTAAAGAAATACTTGATAGTATCCAAAAACAATTTTAGTCATATTAAGTTCCCGATTCCAATTGGCATCGGGAATACTTTTTATCATTCATACAAGAGGATGTTACTGAAAGTTAAAGGAGGATTAAGATGGCTAACAATACAAATAGTAGTGTAGGAGTAAACACCATTCGACAGATTCATAGCAAAGAAAAGATAAAGAAGTCATGGTTCCGCACTGCAGCTGATTCGGATCAATTTGTTGGCTGGGTGTTCACCCTGCCGTTTTTAGTGCTATGGGGATGGTGGTTTTTCTACCCGTTTATTGAGTCCTTTATCAGAAGTTTTCAGGATGTAAATTTTGCAGCACTTAATGAGGCGAAATTTATCGGCTTTGGAAATTATATTAAGATATTGAAGGATCCGCAATTTTATCGAGCTGTTTTAAATTCATTGAAGATTGTGATAATAGCCGTTCCAATTCAAACCATTCTTGGACTAATAATGGCCTTACTTGTGAATCAGAAAATTAAAGGAAAAGGTCTTTTCAGGACTGTTTTCTTTATCCCATATATTACTTCACAAATTGCAATTACAACAGTGTTTATGATGCTCTTTAAGGAAGGCACATTTGTAACGAAATTTTTCTCTATCTTCGGATTTGGTAATACGACCTGGTTCGCTGATACCCATTATGCACTGTTATTTGTGTGTATATTATTTATTTTCCAACAGGCTGGATTTAGTATGATTGTTTATTTATCGGCCCTTCAGGAAGTTTCGAAAGAATTATATGAAGCAAGTGAAATGGACGGAGCTTCTAAATGGAATCAATTCCGTTTCATTACCGTACCGTCATTAAAGCCTATTACCTTTTTTGTTGTATCGGTTTCTACTATTCTGGGATTCCAGATTTACGACCAAATTGCAGCTATATCTAGGTATGGAGCATTAGGTTCCCCGGCAGGAGCAACTAGTACGGTTGTAACCTACTTTTATCAGCACGGTATTCGCTATATGAATATTGGATACGGCTCCGCTGCTGTCATCTTATTCTTCTTTATTATTATGTTTGTTACGTTCCTACAAAAAAAATTCCTGGATGAAAAGGAGTGACATCATTGGAGACAAAAGCTAGATTCTTTAAACTGAGTAATTACACGATCATTATCATTCTAGGAATCTTTTTTATTTTGCCATTCCTATATACTGTTTACACTTCTTTCTTGGGGATGGAAGACGTTAATAAAGTGGTTGGAGTCAGCCACTGGACACTCGATAATTACAAGACCTTTTTTACAAACGATGCTTATAATGTGCCAAAGTGGCTGTTTAATACAGTAATCATGACAGGTGTTGTCATCATTGGTAATTTGATTATTAACCCAATGGCAGCTTTTGCACTGGCGAAACTAAATTTCAAAGGGAAAAAGCTAATTGAGTGGATTGTCGTCGCCACGATGATGATTCCTTATCATATGATTTTAATACCTGTTTATGTAAATATGGCGAAAATCGGCTGGTTAAACACTTTTTTAGCGTTAACCGTTCCATTTCTATATCAGAGCCTGTATATCTTTATGCTTAAACAATTTTTTAGAAGCGTGCCCAACGAGTTAATTGAGGCAGCTAGAATTGATGGATTAACGAAAATGGGGGCATTTTGGAAAATTGTCTATCCATTAGCAAAACCATCGCTTATTACCATGTCAATCCTTTCGTTTGCGGGCACTTGGAATAGTTATCTTATCCCAAGTACATTAGCGAATGTCCCTGAAAAATATGTTTTAGTCGTAGGTTTAAATAGTGTGAAAGATATGGTTTTTGAAAACACACCATTAATTATGGCTGGTGTAGTATTATCTACTTTACCAATTCTCATCTTTTTCTTTATCTTCCAGAGACAATATATTGAAGGTATATCAAACTCAGGGATTAAAGGTTAATTTTGAAGAATTAAACTTTTCACTTTTTGAAAAAATTTATAAAAAAGTAGGTTGAGAAAATATGGATTATCAAGTAATTAAGGAAGGCGATTTGTTCATCTTAACCGATAAAAACGGCGACATTACAGGAAGCGATGACAATGGCCACGGTTTATATACAAAAGATACCCGCTTTTTAAGCCGTATGGAAATTTTTATTGATGGAGAAAAGCCTTCGCTGCTCTCGTCAACAGCAGATAAAAGCTATGTCGCAAACTTCAGATTAATGAAGGTCAAAAATGATGATGGTGCGATTGAGATTGTAAGAGATCGTCTGATTTATGATGGTGTACATTATGAGAAGCTATCCTTTACGAATTTCTTCCCACGTACGAAAACCTTTGATTTCACTATGGTTTTTGATGCGGACTTCCAAGATATGTTTATTGTTCGAAAGTACCGTACGGGTGATGTAGGTCAAATTATTAGTAAAGAAGTAGATGATCAAGCTTGGTCTGTTCAATATCAAGGATCCGACGAGGTACAAAGAGAGACGAAAATTCATTGGAATAAAAAAGGTGCACAGATTGATAGCGATGGAAATATCCATTTTTCGCTCACCTTGGCGCCAAAAGAAAAAGAAAGTATCTGCTTTT
Organism: Bacillus sp. OV166; assembly: GCF_900177675.1. Taxonomy (GTDB): domain Bacteria; phylum Bacillota; class Bacilli; order Bacillales; family Cytobacillaceae; genus Neobacillus. Next base: position 828,096 of record NZ_FXWM01000001.1, read on the forward strand.
TCATCGTTCCGATGATCGATGGAACATCGGGCACAGTGCTGTCCTATGAGGATGCCTATCAACAGATTGAAAGTTCATATCAAAAATGGTACGAGGAAACGACAAAGGTAACGACGAATTCTCGTGTTTTCAATGAGTTATACCAGCGTGGAAGCCAGGATTTACGGATGCTGATGACGGATGTTGGTTATGGAGAAATACCGGTAGCGGGACTTCCATGGTTTGCCGTTCCGTTTGGTCGAGACAGTCTCATTACTTCGTTATTTATGCTTCCGCTAAATCCGGAAAAAGTAAAAGGTACTTTGAGAACACTTGCAGCCTATCAAGGATCCAACACAGACCTTTGGAGGGATGAGCAGCCTGGAAAGATCATGCATGAGATAAGATTCGGTGAGCTCGTGAATACCAATCAGTCACCATTTTCACCTTATTATGGGTCGGTAGATGCAACACCATTATTCCTTGTACTGGCGGGAGAATATTTCCGTTGGACTGGCGATTTGTCTCTTATTAAAGAATTAATACCAAACATTTTACTAGCATTGGCGTGGATGGATGAAGTGACTAAAGAGTCTGGATTTTTAACGTACCATCAAGAGGCGGAGAAGGGGTTTCCTAATCAGGGGTGGAAGGATTCTAGTAATTCTGTTGTTCATCAAACGGGTGAATATGCGAAGTCACCAATTGCCTTAGCAGAGGTCCAGGGCTACGCATATCAAGCGAAAAAAAGTTTTTCACCTATTTTTAGTTTATTGGGTGACGAAAGAATGGCCGAAAAATTAGCACAAGAAGCAGAGGAATTAAAAAATGCTTTTGAGAATGCCTTCTGGATGGAAAAAGAGCAGTATTATGCCATTGCATTAGACCGAGATCAAAATCAGGTACAATCCGTGACGTCTAATCCGGGGCATCTCCTGTTTTCTGGTCTTCCAAGTTCGATTCGATCAGATAAAATTGCAGAGCGATTACTTTCCAGCGATATGTTCAGCGGTTACGGTATCCGCACAATGAGCACAGAAGCAACGGGGTATTATCCAATGAGTTACCATAACGGAAGCATTTGGCCGCATGATAATGCAATGATTCTGCTTGGATTAAGCCGCTTAGGCTATCAGGCTGAATCCAGTGCGGTTGTCACCGGCTTATTAGAGGCTTCCAAGGGATTTGAATATCAACGGTTACCGGAATTGTTTTGCGGGTATCAATCCGAACTGGGATACCCTGTTCCATATCCTTCTACATGTTCGCCGCAAGCATGGGCAGCAGGAACATCGATGGTTTTTGTACAAGCAATGCTTGGGATTACCCCAAATGCTTTAGAAAAGGAAATTACTTTGGCTCCAGTGTTACCAGATCTTCTAGATGAACTGGTAGCTGAAAATATACGTATTGGAGCTGGCTATCTCTCCTTAAAAGTAGTCCGCAGTAAAGAGGAAAAGGATCAGTTTACCTTAGACATTCTTGAAAATACGACCGGTCTTGCAGTGAATCATTCTAAGAACCAATACCTCACACAGGTTTAAGAAAAAATGGCTGTATTTATAAAAAAGGAAAGGAATGAGATGAAATGAAAAAAACCTGGTGGAAAGAATCTGTGGTGTATCAGGTATATTGGAGAAGTTTTTATGATACGGATGGGGACGGTTATGGGGATTTGGAAGGTGTAATCCAAAAGCTGGACTACATTCAAAATCTGGGTGTAGACGTGATATGGCTAAATCCTTGCTATGATTCCCCTGATGTTGATAACGGTTATGATATATCTGATTACCAGTCGGTGATGCCGAAAGCAGGGACGATGGAAACCTTTGACCAACTTCTTCAGGAAGTGCATAACAGAGGGATGAAATTAATTATGGATTTAGTCGTGAACCATACGTCAGATCAACATCCATGGTTTAAAGAATCACGGTCGTCCATAGATAATCCAAAAAGAGATTACTATATTTGGCGAAAGGAGCCAAATAATTGGCGTTCTTACTTTACTCCGTCAACATGGGAGTTTGACGAAAAGACAGGAGAGTATTATTTTCACTCCTTTGCAGTTCAACAGCCGGATTTGAATTGGGAGAACCCAATAGTACGTCAAGAAGTGTATTCGTCGATGAAGTTTTGGCTGGATAAAGGTATTGACGGATTCAGAATGGATGTTATTAACCTCCTTGCAAAACAAATAGGGTTCCCTAATGCAGAAAACCCGGAAGATATTTCTTATTTAGGTAATAACCCTGGCATCCATGAATATCTTCAGGAGATGCATGAGGAAGTGTTACAGCATTATGATGTTTTTACCGTTGGGGAAATACCATTTGTCACCCCTGAGGATGGGCTTTTGTATGTAGGTGAAGAGCGTCGTGAACTTCACACTTTATTCCATTTTGAAGTCTGTGATTATATGGTTCGTTGGGATATGCAGCGATTTAAAGAAATACAAAGACGTTGGTATAATGGAATGTGGGACAAAGGATGGAACTCGCAATTTTTAAATAACCATGATCATACTCGCTTGGTGACACGGTTTGGTAATGACAAAACCTATAGAGTAGAGTCAGCCAAGTGCTTTGCTATCTTATTACACATGCTGCCGGGAATGCCGTACATTTACCAAGGCGAAGAAATTGGCATGACTGGGGTCAGATTTAATTCCATTGAGGATTATGATGACATTTGCATGAAAAATAAGTATACAGAAGAAGTGGGAAAAGGGCGGGACCCTCAGGAAGTGTTTGAGAGTTTGCTTCATCTCTCACGTGATAATTCACGTACACCTGTCCAATGGGATGACTCGTTAAATGCCGGATTTACTGAGGGGTCACCATGGATCAAAGTAAACCCGAATTATAAGGAAATAAACGTGGCTCAAGCACTTGCTGATCCTGACTCTGTTTATTATTTTTATAAACAGCTGATCCAGCTTAGAAAAGAAAATGAAGTAATGGTATATGGTAATTTTCAAGAAATATTGGAAGATCACGAGCAAATCTATTCTTTCATTCGTGAATTAGATAATGAGAAGTGGCTGGTGATATTAAATATCTCTGAACAGCTGATACAGCCGGATTTGCAGGAATTCCTAACTGCTTCGAAAAAGGAACTTTTGATTGCGAATTATAAGAATCAAACAGATTTAAATGAAAAAATGATTATGAGACCATATGAGGCTAGAGTATACCGACTTTTATAAAATAGGATGTGCAATGTGAACCACCTTTTTGCTTCGGACGTAGGGTGGTTTTGTTGTTTTTTGGACCTGAATATCTTGAATCTGTAGGATTTTTATAATTAGTCATGTAATTAGAAGGAAAGCCAACCGGTAGTGCCTGACACCCTATGATTCTACTTTCTTTACGAACAGTGACAAGTTCTGTTGCACGAGTATATATTAATTTAGAGATAATTATTATGAAAAAATGTTTTGGAGGGTGCAGATGGGCTATATTGAAGATTTACGAAAAATAGTCGGGAACCGGCCACTTATTTTAGTAGGTGCTATGGTGTGCGTAATTAATGATCAGGGAAAAATTCTTTTACAAAAAAGACCTGAAGGCATTTGGGGACTTCCAGGCGGGCTATTAGAATTAGGGGAGTCTGTAGAGGAGGCTGGAAGAAGGGAAGTGTTTGAAGAAACCGGAGTTGAAATCGGCCAACTTCAGTTAGTAGAGATATTTTCAGGTAAGCAGTATTTTCGAAAGCTGCCAAATGGCGATGAATTCTATCCAGTCACGATAGCCTATGTATCAAAAGATATTAAAAATCATACGATCACAATTGATGGGAAAGAGTCGATTGATGCTGGATTTTTTCCGTTAAACGAGTTACCGGAACAAACCAGTCCGTTAGTCAGGAAGATGATTCAACAATATCCAGATATGCTAAAATAGACCTTTTAATTTAAAGGTCTATTTTAATAAAAAGATTGTCTGTTTTGAAGTCATAGTATGCTTTGGTTAATGGGATCTTAAATGCAACAATAATTACATTTTCTCATTCGCAGCAAAGGCTGGTAATTTTTTTAGATTTGATACCCACTCGTTGTAGTGGCCTTCACATAGCCCTCTAAGAAAGTGGTAATTTGAACAATTTTTAACTCCACATAATTTTATTACTTTTGGCATATGCGGGTAGCCTAATTTATTGTAAATGTAGTTATGATGTTCACAGTATCCATTTGCAAAATAAGGTTTGGAACAGTCTACAGCCAGACAATGGTCAATTGAGCAAGCTTCTACCCTAATAGTGTCTATTTTTCCGGACCTTCTCATTCTTACATAATGCTTATTACATAACTGTCGTGCTTTTATTTGTTCATCGCATCCCTCTACCGTACATATACCCTTTGTTGAATACCGCTTATTTTCAAGGATTTCCAATCTTACTCACCTCCCGTACATGCTGTCGAATTTTTATAGACATTTTTTCCTATCAAATTGCTGTTTATATTTTTGTCGAAATTTCTTTAATTTTTATATTATTGAAATAATAATACAATTTCTTAGGTTTGTATATATACTTTATAATATTCAAAGTATTAAGATTTGTAAGCGATTTTTTAGACAAACATATTGAAGGTGCCGGAGGATATAGCTGTGGTTTCCAAAGGCCAAGTTTTTTTGCGGTTATTTTTGCATTGTTTTATAATAAAAGGAACTTAAAATGCTTTCTAAACTTCAATGACTTGATTTAATAAGGTTTGCAACAGGAGGATTACTTGGAATGACAACAGAAGGGACATTTAATGGAGTCGATGGAACAGAACTATTTTTTCAAGTGATCGAACCATTAACGGCTCCAAAAGCGGCAGTTATTTTAGTTCACGGACATGGCGACCATAGCGGAGGGCTCCAGAATCTAAGTGGAAGCTTGGTTGAAAAAGAATATATTGTTTATGCCTTTGATTTGCGCGGTCATGGAAAAAGCACTGGTAAAAGGGGATTTATCCGGTCTTGGGATGAATTTAGAGGGGATTTACACGAGTTTCGAAAGCTCGTTTCTCTAGATCAGCCCGAATTGCCATTGTATATTGTCGGACATAGCATTGGCGGCCTGATTACTCTCGACTATTGCTTAGATCATAGCGCAGGTATCTCAGGCATTATTGCGATTTCTCCTGCCATCTCTTACGAAGTGACACTGATAGAGCAGTTAGGCATTAGCTTAATGGGGAAGGTTAAACCAGACTATAGTATCAATAAATCTCGAAATTTTCGATTGCTGAGGAAAAATTCAGCCGTGCGTGCTAAATATTATTCAGACCGTTTACGTCACAATATCGTTACACCTGGTCTGGGACATAGCTTAATCCAAGCGTCTTCACGCGTCGTAAATAAAGCAACGTCGATTAGTCTTCCGTTTTTATTGCAATACGGACTTGACGATAGAATTACACCACCAGCAAAGCTGAGCCAATTTTTTCAACAAGTTGCTTCAAAGGATAAACAGCTATATGAGTACTCTTTAGTCAAGCATCGCCCCTTTGATGGAGTGGGAAGAGAGAAGTTTTTAGGAGATTTGGTTGGCTGGTTAGACAAACAGATGGATAACAAACAAAAGGTGCTTTATAAAGAGATCATTTAAAGTCCATTTCCCGCTATTTTATGAGGAGCTGGACTTTATTTTAAAATAAGATAGTATAAAATTTTTTCTTACTACAGTACATAATGCTGTGGTATTTTTCGTATATGAAAACATAATCGGTCCAGTGGCAAGCAAAGGAAGTGCATAGTGCCCGTGAGGCTGGAAAAAAGGTTTCGACGGTAACCATAGGAAGCGTATGATGCCCTTGAGGCTGGAAAAAAAGGTCCGAAGGTAACCATAGGAAGTGTATGATGCCTGTGAGGCTGGAAAAAAGGTTTCGACGGTAACCATAGCAAGCGTATGATGCCCGTGAGGCTGGAAAAAAGGGTTCGATGGTAACCATAGGAAGAGTTTGGTGCCCGTGAGGCTGGAAAAAAAGGTCCGAAGAAGGTAACCATAGGAAGGGTATGATGCCCGTGAGGTCGGAAAAAAGGTTCAACGGTAACCATAGGAAGCGTATGATGATACAGTAGTTATCTGGATCTACAATCGCAAACTCTTTCCATGGTCCTGAATCATGGTCAATCCAAGGATCGATGACAATTTTTGCTCTTTTCTCCTTTATCTCAGCATAAAGTACATCAAGTGCAAGCCAATTTTCAACATAACAATAACTATCATACGCAGCCTGCTTATCACCTTTTGCAGGCTTGTTTGGGCATACATCCTCTGGCGAATTTGCCTAGTGGGTATGGGAAAGTCGACTGTGTATTTTGCTGAGTTTTTGATATTATTAAATCGTTAATGAGCCCAGTCGGAGGACTGGGCTTTATTTGTCTAGAAATAGTCTTTCATTTGGACATTAAAAAATATTCCAAACCTTATTAACAGAATAATTTATCGATTCTACGAATTAATTGTTAACCTTTTTGTGATTTTAGTTTACAATTAAGGTGACATAGGTTGGAACTATGGATAGTGGGTATTTATCGGTTGGATACGGTAAATGAAATAAAATGGAGGGATAAAGATGAGTAAATGGATGGAACTTGCAGATCGTGTGTTAGATGGGGTGGAAGTAACAAATCAGGAGGCCCTTTCTATTTTAGATTGTCCTGATGATGACGTACTTTTACTAATGCATGCTGCTTTTCAAATTAGAAAGCGCTATTATGGGAAAAAAGTAAAGCTTAATATGATCATGAATGCGAAATCTGGACTCTGTCCGGAAAATTGTGGCTATTGCTCTCAATCTTCGATTTCGACAGCACCGATTAATTCTTACAGAATGGTAGATAAGGATACTATACTTGAAGGAGCAAAACGTGCACATGATTTAAATATAGGGACGTACTGTATTGTGGCTAGTGGTAGAGGGCCATCTAATAAAGATGTAGATCACGTGGTGGACGCAGTTAAAGAAATAAAGACAACATATGGATTGAAAGTTTGTGCCTGTCTAGGGCTGTTAAAACCTGAGCAAGCAAAGCGACTGAAAGAAGCCGGGGTAGATCGTTACAATCACAATATCAATACATCTGCGAGCAATCATGCAAACATCACAACTTCACATACATACGATGATCGAATCACTACGGTGGAAACGGTAAAAGAATACGGAATGTCCCCATGTTCAGGTGTTATTGTAGGGATGAAAGAGACCAAGCAGGATGTAGTCGATATGGCTCACAGCTTAAAAGCTCTTGATGCGGATTCAATTCCCGTTAATTTCTTACATGCGATTGATGGTACTCCGTTAGAAGGAGTAAAAGAATTGAACCCACTTTATTGTTTAAAGGTTTTGGCGTTATTTCGTTTTATCAATCCAACAAAGGAAATTCGAATATCAGGTGGACGAGAAGTCAACCTTCGTTCACTCCAAGCATTGGGTTTATATGCAGCCAATTCCATCTTTGTCGGTGATTACTTAACAACTGCTGGACAAGCTGAAACGGAAGATCACAAAATGTTACTTGATTTAGGATTTGAAGTAGAATCCGTAGAAGAAATGAAAGCTAGCCTTAGCTAGAGGATTTATTGTAATAGCAAATCAAAGCAAGAGACACCCAGACCGAAGTCATTAGGTGTCTCTTTTCTGTTTTAAGTGCATCCTTTATAACCATCCGCCAATTTCTAAGATCGACAGACCAATCTCAACAACAATAAGAGTTACGATGATCCATTCCACGAATAGTCCACGAATCGAATGGCTGATGGTGGAAAAACCATCCATGATGTTATATAAAATGTCCGTTTTGCTTTTCAAAATTTTATAGCGATCATTCAACTCAAAAAACTCGACCATTTTGTCATAAAATTCGCTGGCCGTGCTGCTTGTCCATGTAATATCAGGCTTATCCAAAATCATGATATAGGCAAGCGTATTATACTCATGACGGACGATTTTTGCAGTGGTCCTCGCCAGTTCCTTGTTGCCGATTCTCAGTTTTCCTTTCTCTAGCCTGTCGATCATAGTTTCGAGTTTGTCGTGGATTTTCCCGAGTTGTTCCTCTGTTTTCTCGAGTGCCACTGATTTGGCGATTACTGTAGAAATCAATTCAGGATAAAAATCCTCATATTCTGGCACGACCACATATTCGTCAGTCAATTCAATATTCTCCGTTTCACAGATATGAAGGCAGTAATCGTCGCTATATCTGTCGGCATGTTCAATTTCGAAGTCTGGCTCGAAGGAATGGATGAAATGCAATAATCCCTTTATTTCATCTTCGTGAGTGTGATTAGTGAAGACAATGCTGCCAAACGAAAAAACCAGTACCATTTGCGAATCATCTACATTTTGATGGAGGATCGATTCTAGAATATCGCCTTTCAGGATTAGTGGCTGTTCCCAAGTGAATTTCTTGGGAATACCGCAATGGATGGCAATTTTATTCAAGTCAATTTCATGGGTAATGGCAAATGCTTTAAAGGTAATTTCTTTCACTTTGATCACCTTTCCAGTGAATTGTCCTTGTCCTTCTTTCGATTTTATTCTATTATACTCAAAAACATGCTTGAACAGTTCTACCGTTATAAAAAACGGATTTAAATAGTGAACCACTTAATTAGCGGATTCAAATTTAGTGAAAATTTTCTAGATATAATAAAATAATATTCCATCTTAGGTTCGGCCAATGTGCATATTAACTCCTATAATTGGAAAAATATACATAGTTAAATAAAGGGGGTCCTGATGATGGTTCGGTTCCGCAAACGAATTAAGTTACACGAATTGAAAAAGATGACCTCACTGCCTTCTGAAGATGAAAATATCGAACCGGTCAGTTCGGATCTTTCAAAAAACGAGCAAATTTTAAAAGAAATGTTTCAAAATTGCTCTGATTTTGTTATTCGCCCTATTTATATAACTGGAAAACCTAAAATACTTCTAATTTATTTAGATGGGTTAACGGACACAAAAACACTTGAAAATGTCCTATTAAAACCGATGTTGTTTGAGGGACTACCGAGCGGGCTAGGTGAAATTCGTACGATTGGGCAAGTAATCGAGGAGCAGCTGATTGCAATCACACCAATTAAAACTGTTTCACAGATAAACGAATTGGTTAATGGGGTCTTAAAGGCGGATGTCGGTATTTTAATTGAAGGGCAGACAGACGCTTTACTTGCCAGTTTGGCTGGATTTGAAAAGCGGAATGTGGAAGAGCCCACGGCAGAAATCACCATACGCGGTCCGAGAGATGGGTTTACCGAATCAATACGGACAAATACCACCCTTCTACGCAGAAGAATCCGCAGCACAAGACTGAAATTCGAGCCACTCTCGATTGGTGAGCTTTCTCAAACCGATGTTGTGATTGCTTATATAGAGGGAATTGCTCTTGATTCTCTTTTGGTAGAGGTTCGTAAGCGGTTAGGTCGCATCCAAATTGACGCTATACTAGAATCAGAATATATCGAAGAGTTTATTGAGGACATGCCGTATTCCCCGTTCCCGCAAATTCAAAATACCGAAAGGCCCGATATTGTCATTGCCAACCTGCTGGAAGGAAAGGTGGCGATGATCGTCGATAACACTCCCTTTGCCCTCATAGTCCCAATGACATTTTGGGATGGAATGCAGGCGGTTGAAGATTACTATGAACGGCCTATCTATACCAGCTTCATTCGACTTGTTCGTTATGTTTTGTTTAATATGGCCCTCTTTTTACCATCTATCTATGTCGCCCTGACAACCTATCATCCAAAACTTATTCCAACTAAACTTCTTATTAGTGTAGCGGCCGCCAGGGAAGGTGTCCCGTTTCCTACTATCATTGAAGCATTTATCATGGAATTTGTGTTTGAAGGACTAAGGGAAGCAGGAATTAGACTGCCCAAAGCGGTCGGTTCAGCCGTCAGTATTGTCGGGGCACTTGTCGTCGGCCAGGCTGCTGTACAAGCAGGCATCGTTTCTGCTCCGACGGTCATTGTGGTGGCCACAACTGGAATTGCCTCGTTTGCGATTCCGCGTTACAATCTGGGAACTGCACTCCGGCTTATAAGGTTCGCCATGCTGATATTAGCGGGAATCTTTGGTTTTTACGGTATTACCCTAGGTTTTATTACGCTGACGATCCATCTTGTCAATCTGCGTTCTTTTGGGGTTCCGTATTTTACTCCGGTAGCTCCGCAGATTCCCCGCGATTTAAAGGATGTATTAGTTCGGTCACCAAGATGGGCTTTACAGACTGGGCCAATCTTTACTTTTGGCAAGGATAAACAGCGGGTACCTCCAGGACAAAAGCCAGATCCCCAAAAAGGAGGAAGAGACGATTGAAGAAGATCATTCTTCGTTTAGGAGTATGTTTGTCTGTCCTTTTTATCTCTGGTTGCTGGGATCGCAAGGAATTAAATGAACTGGCCATTTGGATTGGTTCAGGTTGGGATGTTGCCAATAATGACGGCGTAGAATTCAGCGGACAAATTGTTATTCCCTCCAACATTCAGACCCAAGGCGGCGGTGGAGGAACGATGCAAAAGGGCTTTTTTACAATATCCGCGAGCGGAAAAAATCTAAGCGACGCCTTGCAAAACATACAGACAAAACTACCCAGGGAGGCGTTTTCTGGACAGCGGCGCGTTATTATATTTGGGGAACAATTTGCTAGACGGGGACTTAAGAGAGAACTCGACAACACACAACGGCGTGCTGAGGTTAGTTTGCGGACGGATGTCTTTGTGATCAAAGGGGCGACAGCAAAGAAAGCTCTTTCAGTATCCAATCCATTAGAAAAACCACCTATTACTGCCACATTAGGTGAACATGAACTAAGTGGCGGCAGAGGGAACACGGCTTATTTAGATCTCCTCATAGCCGCTACCAGTGACGGTTTACGCCCTTCTATTCCTGTTCTTGAATTTAGCAGTTCTCAAGATGGGGGAAAAAAAGGGAAATCAGATTCAGCTAATCCTCCGCTACTTCGGATCGCTGGTGTTGCTATATTTGATAAAAACCTTAAAATGCAAGGAATTTTGAATATGGAAGAAAACAGACATATGCTTTGGGTAATGGGAATCCTAAAAAATTTGACAATTGCTGTTAATAAAAAGGATATCAATGCCAGCCTTACCTTAAACAAACTCAGCAGTAAAATCGAACCACATATAAGTAAAAATCAGCAGATTACATTCACTGTCACCTTAAAAGGTGAAGGATCCCTGAAGGAAAATAATTCAGGTTTGGACGTTCAGTACCTAAATAATCTTAAACGGCTAGAAAAGGAATTTGAAAAAATTTCTCAAAAACAAGTTCAACAAACGGTTACAAAAGTCCAAAAGAAATACGGCCTTGATATCTTTGGATTGGGTGAAGTGATCCACCGAAAGAAACCAAACCAGTGGAAATCCCTGAAGTATGATTGGGACAAGAAATTTTCAGAGGCGGACATTATAGTCAAGACAGATATAAAGATCAAGGAGCTTGGAATGGATGGACCCTCATTATTGTTTAAAGAAAGTGAGATAAAAAAATGAAACTTTCAGGGCTGCAAATATTTTGGTTGATGTTCACTTTCGAAACGGGAAATATGATCCTGCTTACTCTTTCCCCAACCTTTCAAGAGGCTAAACAAGATGCTTGGATTTCCTATGGCCTTGCCGGCATTTCGGGGATGCTGATTGTTTATGTTTCATCAAAGGCAGCCCTGCTGTATCCCGGTAAGACACTTATTGAATACAGTAAGCAAATTTTGGGAAAGTGGCTCGGAATGCTCATTGTGATTGTCTATCTTATTCAATGGTATTCCGTAATCGGGGATATCTTAAGAGATTTTGCCGAATTTACGATTACCATCCTTCTTCCCACCACACCATTGTGGGTATTGGTTTTAACAATGCTGTTGTTACTGATTTATATAACTTACAGCGGTGGAATTGAAGGAATTGGTCGATGCAGCGAAGTGTTTGGTCCCATCATCCTTCTATCCGTGTTTATTTTGTTGATTTTATCCGTGTCAATTTTCAATTACAAGAATTTTCTTCCTGTTTTTTCAGATACCGGCTTCGTGCCGATTCTTAAAGGGACCCTATATCCGCTGTCCTTTTTGGGGGAGTCTGTGATGATGTTGATGCTGCTCTCATTTATGGATCACCCGAACAAGGGTCCAAAAAGAGCGGTTTGGGGAATTGCCGCAGCCTCCTGTGTAGTTAGTACCGTCGCTATTTCGGTATTGCTGATTTTGGGTCCCGAGATTGCATCAAAGCTGCGTCACCCTGCTTTTGACACCGTCAGCTATGTTACCGTCATGGATTTTATTCAAAACTTAGAAATCCTGGCGGTTCTAGTCTGGATCCTTAGTATTTTTATTAAGTTATCGCTTTACTTCTTTTTAGCCACTTATGGAACAGCACAATTGTTCCATATAAAAAACTGGCAGAAATTAACCTGGGTTACAGGGGCGTTCTTTTTCGTTTTAGCCGTCTTCTTTCCAAACCCTACATACACCTTCATCTATTTGAAAACGTATTGGATCTATTTTGCCCTACCTGTTAATATGGTGGGAATCCCACTTTTACTATGGTTTGTTGGAAGCTTACGCAAAAAAATTCAGGCAAATCATTAACACACAAGGGAAAGTCATTGCTGGTTTTTTGCTTATGAATTATACAAGAAGACACACAGGGGGATAATAAATGGGTGTCTCTTACAATTTAGAGACTGTCAATTATTTAGAGGAATCTAGTAAGCAAAGTTTGGCTCTCCTGTTATAAGTCCTTCGTTTCACAGATATGAAGTCAGTAATCGTCGGTATATCTGTATTCTAGTTCCAATGGGAATCATATATATTTAATAATAGATAGAAAAATAGGGAGGCGAGATCATGAAACGATTGGCAGTTTATTGCGGTTCAAGTTTCGGTGCTTCTGAGGCTTATCGAGAAGGTGCAATTCAATTAGGAAGAGAGTTGGCAAAACGAAACATTACACTAGTATACGGCGGTTCGAGTAACGGCTTGATGGGTGTGGTCGCAGATACGGTATTGACTGAAGGTGGTTATGCGATTGGTGTGATACCAAGAGTGTTGGAGGAACGTGAAATTTCTCATAAAGGATTAACCGAATTGATTACCGTTGAAACCATGCACGAGAGAAAAGCAAAAATGGCTGATTTGGCAGATGGATATGTGGTCTTGCCTGGTGGAACCGGTACACTTGAAGAGTTTTTTGAAATGTTCACTTGGGGTCAAATTGGTTTGCACCAAAAGCCTTGTGGTCTTCTAAATATTAATCATTATTATGACCCATTAATTAGCCTGTTTGACCATATGATCGAACAAAGATTCCTCCAAGAGAAATTCCGTTCGATGGCAATTATTGAAGAAACCCCAGACGCATTACTCGATAAATTTTTAGACTATTTACCTCCGACGATCAAATCATATGAATAGGAAATGGAATTTTAGAAACGTGAGATTCTATTCTAAGGCTTAGAGAAAACATGAAACTTGATTCTAGAATTTCTGCCCATACATTAAGACATTGTTTTTCTACTCATTCCTTAGAAGACGGAATCGGTCCTGTGTTTATCCCACAGATGCTTGGGCATAAGAATCTTCAAGCTACATTAGCCTACCAACACATGACTTCCAAAAGCTTAATGGGAGTCAAAAGTCCTTTAAATTTTAAAGGAGATTGTGCAGTTTGATGATTAAAAAAGCTGAATGGAATTCCATTCAGCTTTTTCGCCTTTTAATTCAGTTCTCGTTGTGTTTTTCATTCATTTTGAATTCTTTGTTAACACTCCTATATCAAATTGGTGTGTTTGCGCATAGATACAATTAAGGTGTCATCGTTTCGTTTGTAACAATATGTTCCAGCAAGGATGTTATTTGTTTTGCGTCATCCTTGTCAATATGTTTGCCAGATTGATTTGCAACCCAATCTATTAAACTCTCAAGCGTTTTATAGCCATTTTTTCGGGATTCCTCGGCTTGTTTTTCTTTTCCATTCTGCGTATATGCCTCAGCCTTGTTAAAATGTTTCTCGGCATTTTCCAATTGAACAAGTAAAGCATTGCGAATTCCTTTTGGTTCGATTTTAGCTTGTTCCACTATATCTTTAATCGTGCTAACTTTTGCATACACGAAAATGTTTAATGTTCCTACTTCCTTGTTTTTTGTCAAGGATGTATAGGAAACCTGATGTGTACCAATTATTGTTGTATCTACCGTTTTAGACTTCACATTGGATGGATTCGTCACTTGAACAAACAAACCTAAATCCGACACTTGTTTGTTTAGATCATAATCGTCTGCAATAAAGCTTTTATCAATCAGGCTCAAATAATCAGTTCCCCGAACGGTTATAATAGGCAGCAAGCTTAATGGGTCAAACTCACCATTGTTACAATTAACTTCTAATCTCTTCTTGTCGTTTTCAAATTTCCCGATATAAACACTAGGTCGTTGATTACTATAATCAGCACCTTGCCCAATTAGGTCGGCTAATGCCCGTTCTGGAGTCCCTTCAGTCATATCAAATTTTGCATTTGATAGATCAAGAGATGTAAGTTTTGAAAACGATGATAAATCGTTGTAAGTTAACTTTTCAATGGCAGTATTACTGAACGATGCAGCTTGAAGATTCGTTAAATCTGTAATAATAACCTCTTTCAATTTCAAATTACCCGAAAATGTACCATTTTTGATGGTTGTTAAACTTTTACAATTCGTAAGGTCTATACTGGATATATTTGAAAGCAAAGAAATACCAGTTAGATCACTAACATTTGAATTGGATAAGTCTAATTTCCCAGTAAAATTAAATAATTCTTTTGTCGTTGTTCCAACTTGTTCCTGTACAGCGGCAAGCAGTGCTGCATCCGGGATCATGGTTGAATCTATTTTTATAGAATCACCGTAAAGGTATGCTGCAGGCTCAGACTTATTACCACTATAGTCTTCTAGAACGAGTGTGACCACGCCTGATGCAGATGGCAGCTTAATATTTTTTGATGCTGTACTTGAATTCAAATAACTTTTTCCTCTAATTCCGAATGTAGTAGGTGTTGTATATTCATTTTGGAAGGTTAATGGCCTTCCATCTACATATGCATATATTCGCCACCAATCTTCTTGTCTAGGAGCGTCAAGGCTCATATAGGAAGATGTACCACTCTTGGTAACATTGATTTCACCATTATATGGTTCAATATATACATCCTTGAGTTTGCCCGTATAAAGAATCGGTTCACCTTGTTTGTTATCCGTTCCGACTACGGATAGAGCCAGCGTATATTCCGAACCATCTGCTACAGGAGCAATAAGCTGAGTTGAGGTAGTTCCTTTATTAACAGTCTTTTTAAAAGTCTCTTTATTGGTACTGTTATTAAATGAAACCTCTATATTGATGCCAGAATAATCTATATCAGGATTTTTCCAGCTTATATCCAATGTACCGGCATTTGTAGATTGCAAAAGGTTGCCGCTTTTAGATAAAGCTTCCTCTACAGTTAGATTACTCACTTTTGTCGAAAAGTCATAACTTGTTGTTGCAGGAGAGCTCTCTGTTTTGTCTGCACCAACGGCCCTTAGCTCTAAGTTTACGATGTTTTTTTCGCCATATAATGATTTGATATAGAATGTATCACCATATGTCCCGCCAAGGTAAACCCTTTTACCATTAGACAGGTTTGCGTACAAGTTATATTGTTTTACTTTACTGTAGTCTTCAAGATCCCATGATACAATCATTTCATTCGTATCAAACGCTTTTTTTACTTTAAATCCTGTTGGTGTATCAGGTGTTACATTTGAGCCATTCGTAAGTTTAATTTCCCCAATGTTTAGTTGGTATTTTTCTATTACAGAATCTTCTTCTGTTCCAAATGATAATCCGATTGCTGAAACTTCTTTACCTTTAAATTTGCTCAAGTCAAAATCTATAGTGACCCAGGATTCTGATTTCTTATTAGCATCCGGTACGCTGATATATTCAATTTTATTTGGTTCGTCCTTGAATATTAACCCCAGTTTCACTTTAGAATCATCTGTTTCGGAAGGTTTATTGTACGTCAAAGATAATTTGCTGTTTGCGGCTACATCTAAATTCGTTTTATATAAATGTAAGAAGTTATCAGCATCAAGCTTCCCTGATACTACAAGGGAACTTCCGCCATTATATGCGCCTACTTTCGTATAGTCGTATGCTTGTGTATTATATTTTTGACCATAATCAAAGTCTACTTTCAGCTTGTTCTTACTCGTTGTATCAATCCACCATTGCCAAGTTGGGAGAATATCTTGCAGGTTAATATTCGACCATTGCTGATCATTTACCACTTTACCATTCTGATAATACTCCATCCCGTGTCCTGTATTAAAGTTTGTAACGAATGTTGATCCGTTAACAACAGACCGTTCGCTAGCGAAATGAGATACTCCGACCCACCCACTTGCATCCGCGGCTTCAACATCAGGTCTAGAATATCCAGGTTTTTTGCCAGTATCTGTCGGATCCATTAAAACCCCTGAATAGTACATTCTTTCCCGTTCTGAAATCATCCATTGATTTTCAGCTTTTTCTGCTTTTCGATCTAGATGTAACTGGATAAAGTCACTAGGGGTGAACAAAGCAACGCTTCCTCTTAGATTGCCCGTTGCATCAAGTAATTTTTCAACGTCACTTGCAGATCCATGTGAACCACTTAACTTTCCTTGGGCGGCTTCAACTCCAAAGAAAACTTGCTTGAAGGGATCAATTCCCCTCTTTGAAGCATGCTCTAGCGAAGTTTCAATTCGGTTAGATCTGAACCAATCATAATTGACAAAAAGAGAATTGTTTACTGTACCATAAGTATCATCTTTAATCCAATGGCTGTTCTTTTCATTTAGTTGATTTTGATATTGAAGTTTCCCATCTGGCAAAATAGAGTCATACGATTGAATGTAAAGCCCGTTCTCCATTAGGTATTTGGTTAACTGCTTATAGATAGGGACATCAGCAGTCGGAACCGTCTCTTCTAAATTAATGAAGAAACCGTCAAAGCCGTAGTATTTGGCAAACTCAACCAGTTTCTTTCCGATTGGAAAGTCTCCATTCTTATCCTGAACAATCATCTGTTTTGGGGCTTGTCCAGCACGAGGCAAGAATATACACCCAAGAGATTTAACCCCATTTTTATGTGCCGCATTGGTATATGAAGGGTTAGGTACATTGATAATACCGAATTCAAAGAATCGCGTTTGCCAAGGACCTTCGGGATCATAGAGACTTTTAGGTACATCTTTTGTCACTACTCCATGCCATGAGGCATAATAGTCCGTGTATTGCCAAAAGTTAAATTGATATTGGCTGAAATCATTGTTATATGGTACTCCTTCAAAGAAAGAGTTCCCGTAGTCACCGCCCATGACTAAGATTTCTGCCTCTGATTTTAGTTTTGGATTTGCTTGTGTGGCTGTAAATGGTTCAATTCGCTTCTGAAGTGGAATATTTGCACGCATTAAATCCGCATATGGATCTGTTTCAGAAGACCATTTCTCCATATCATACATACGTTGCCCCACCATACGCGGCTGATTTTCTCCGACTGCAGCATCACCTGTATATGGCCAAGTATCAGCTGATACAGTCCCTGCACCCATAAATCCTGTATTAGTTAAAACTTGACCAAACATTAGGACGATTACAAACCATGCAAGTGTCCTTTTCATTTGTTTATGTACACATTTTTTTCTCACGATATTCGTACACCACTTTCTAATTTTTAGATGTTTTTGCCTTTTTTCTATTAGAGGTAACAATATCTTGAATTTATAAAGTTAAATATCCTTCACCACCTTTACTTTATTTGACCTTTGGGAAAAGTATATTTCCACTTCAGAATTAGTCATTGAGCTAAGTCTTGCTGAAGTGAAAACATTTTATCTATTGACAACACATCATTCCAATTAGTCAAAGAAGTACTTAGCTTAGTAGATGGAAGAATATGCTTACCAATCAAAAAATGAATTGATTTATCATTAGGAGTTTTATAGTTTGCAGGCTTACTTCTGGGAGGAAATTAGTGGTCTGTTTTGTTCACCTGTAATGGGATTATGAATTGTACTAGCTTACAGTAATGTTAAGTGGCAACTTTTAGGATTACATATGGAATTTGCCATGTTGAAGGCTATTTAGAATCAACAGCAAAATTTCGCGGCAACATAATTCCATGCTATGAGTCCATACAAAAGTAAGCCCTTTCATTTATACTATCAGGTACTTGATCATGAATATATTGGATAAACTATAGATTTATTGGATTAACCATAGGGAACAGACAGAGTGGTGATGGGCTGCTTAAAAGAATCAGTCTGGATTGACGAGGGGGGTGCTTTTGCCAAGGAAGAACACATACAAGGAATTTGTGCGGTGGGCGCAGTTATTTCTGATCAAATGGGGAACTTAAGGGCGATTTCGAATCCGCTCCCATCTACTCGTTTTTATGGCAGGGAAGAGAAGCATACGGCTTCCCTTCGTAATACTTTTCAAACAATTAACCATCACTTTAATAACAAAGGAAAATAACGGGGACCATTGGAACCATCGGGACGGTTCTGATGGCTTTTTATTGGCCGGAGTTAACCATAATTGAGCCATGAGTACCGTCCCCTTGGCACATTTAATGCGTCCCCTGGACATCTAATGTAATATTTCTTACATGTTTTTTCCTATATGTGGAAGTGTTGATTTTTTCTTGTAATTTTTCATAATAGAGGTCCGGGTCGATAGGTAATTCTACTATTTCGTTTAGCCAAGAAGACAAGTAAATGGCATTTGAAATTTCCAACGCCTTTATGCCTTCTGTACCCGGTGCCAATAATGATGACCCTGTAACAATCGAATCAATCCAATTTTGAACAATCATGGAGTGATTTGCATTTTCAGACTTTACAGGAATTACGACTTTCTGCCATTCAGGCAAGCCGAAACCTCCAGTATACGAAGCATTAAATTCACGTTCAGATTGTGTTAATCGGTGAAAAGTAAGTTCTTCATTTTCAACAATGATTTTCCCTCGATCGCCAACAACCTCAAAGCGATCCGATCCCGGAGCTTCTCCTGTTGAAGCGATAAACACACCTGTCGCTCCATTTTCATATTCCAAAAATGCGGTTACATCATCTTCCACTTCAATATCATGATACTTTCCTATACTGCACATGGCACGAATGCTCTTTGGCAGAAATCCTGTTGTCCATTGGCAAATATCTAAATGGTGTAGTGCCTGGTTTAATAGAACACCGCCTCCTTCACCCTGCCATGTGGCTCTCCATTTACTTGAATCGTAATAGCTTTGTGAACGGTAAATATCCGTAATAATCCAATTGATCCGTTTTATTGCGCCAAGTTCACCTGATTGAATAAGGTCTCGTAATTTTTGAAAAAGTGGGTTGGCCCTTTGGTTATACATGATGCCAAATACTTTTCCACTAGACTTCGCTGCCTCATTCATTTCCAATACATCTTTTGTATAGACGCCTGCCGGTTTTTCAATGAGGACATGTATTCCTTTCGCAAAGGCCTTTTTGGCGAGTTCCGGATGACTGTAATGTGGTGTGGCAATAAGGACGGCATCAATTTCCGATTCATTAAAAAAGGTCTCTACGTCCTGGAAAATTTGCACATTACCTTGCGTATTATTTTTCACCCATTCGGTTCGACTTGCATTACTACTGCAAATCGCCGTTAAAGTTGCTCCTATGATTTGTCCTTGATCCAGCATTTGTACATGGGAACTGCCCATATTTCCTATTCCAATCACTCCAACCTTAACTAAACCCATCTCTATTCCTCATCTACTATTAGATTCTTTTTTTAATATGAAAATCCGAGGATTTATTTGAAAATGTTCTTTATATAGTATTGATGATAAAATAATTAACCACATTGTGGTACAGCTGTATCGTTTTTTTTTAACTTTAGTATAATGAATGGTAGAAACAGATGTCAATGAATATCTTTATCCATTTTTTTGGTGTTATTATCAAAAAGCATTGAATCATAATCTTTCGATCAGGAAATTGAGGAAAAAGGAAAGAAGCTGATTAAATATAATCAGCTTCGACATGGATGAGGAATTAAGCAGTAAATTGCCATCATAGCTTAACATAATGGCGGATTTTACTCCTTCGATGGCAGAGATTAATTTATCAAAAAGCGCCTGATATAGGGGCTTTTTAATTTTTTCCATCTGAATCGGTCAGTTTAGTTTTAATAATAGTAGTATAATAGTCAATGAGGTGTTAATAGTATGGAAGATATAACTTTAGGATCACTGCTAGATGTGATTGGTGAATTATTTTCAGATGAAATTTCAATTGCTGTTTCTAATACAAAAGAATATATCTACTATCGGCCAAGTAAACGAATTGATTTAAAAATAAGCGCTGGGGACCCTGTCAAGGAAGGGACGATTGCCCATAATGCATTGGTGACGAAGCAAAAGGTCTCTGAGTTTATTAACCGGGATGTTTTTGGTGTTCCTTATCACGGGATGGCCGTACCATTTTTACATAATGGACAGCTAGAGGGCTGTGTAACAGCGATTTATCCTGCTTTAACGGATGGGAAATCGGTGGTTACCGTGAAAACATTGGATGGCTGGGTTCCCATTCCTTTTTCAAAGGTCGTTTATTTAGAGGCTAAAGATAAGAAGACGAGTGTGTATTCAGAAGGGGTTTCAGGCACGCATAAATACTCTCTAAATGAATTTGAATATTTGCTTCCGAAGGATTCCTTTATTAGATGCCATCGGTCATTTATTGTTAATGTTAATCATATTAAAGAGATTTATCCTGACACTCATTCCACCTTTTTGCTTTCGATGGATAATGGGGAGCGGGTACCTGTTAGCCAATCATACTCTAGTTATTTTCGAAAGATTCTAGGATTCTAGATTTTCCTGCTTTAGAGCCTAAATTCGCTGTTTTATCAGAATATTTTGTATCATATTCCATAATTCCTATCCTGATGATGTAAATAGGTAAAATGAGGATAATAACTATTTATGAAAAGAGGGATTGCTTTATGGAGAAAAATTTGGAGCGAATTAGGGATCTTCGTCTAAGAGACCGTGTGGTTACCCCTGAACAAGCAGCTTCCTGGATTCAAAACGGAATGACGTTAGGATTAAGTGGCTTTACACGTGCAGGTGATGTGAAAGCGGTACCAGTTGCATTGGTGAACCGAGTTAAGGATGATGAATGGTTTAAAGTCAATGTCTATACAGGGGCTTCCTTAGGTTCGGATGTGGATCGACTATTTGCTGAAGCAGGGATTTTAGGAAAGAGGTTGCCTTTCCAGGCTGATGCGACTATGCGAAAAGGAATCAATCAAGGAGACTTTTTATTTGTTGATCAGCATTTGTCTCACACAGCGGAGCTCATCCGATCTGAAGTGTTGAATATAGATGTTGCTATTTTGGAAGCGGTTGCAATAACGGAGGACGGAATGGTCATTCCTACAACTTCAATTGGAAATTCCTTATCGTTTGCCTTAAATGCTAAGTCTATTATTATTGAAATTAATATGGCCCAATCCACACAGCTAGAGGGGTTGCATGATTTATATGAACCTGGAAAACAGGGGTCACGGCTTCCTATTCCGCTCGTTAAACCGGATGATCGAATTGGAACAATCGGCATTCCGATTGATGTTGAGAAAGTAAAGGGGATTGTGTTTACTAACCAACTTGATTCGCCATCGACGATTGTTCCTCCAGATGAAGAAACGGTTATCATGGCTCAGCATTTGATAGAGTTTCTTCAAAAAGAAGTAAAAAGTGGCCGATTAACGGAAAGTTTGGCGCCATTACAATCGGGGATTGGTTCGGTGGCCAATGCCGTTTTGCATGGAATGTTAGATTCAGAGTTTCAAAATTTGGAAGTTTATTCTGAGGTGTTACAGGATGCGGTGTTTGATCTAATGGATGCGGGAAAAGTACGTTTTGCTTCCTGTTGCTCGATCACGCTGTCCGAAGCAAAACATCATCAGGTATTTTCCAATTTTGAATTATATCGTAATAAATTAATGATGCGTCCGCAGGAGATTTCTAATCATCCTGAAATCATCCGCCGCCTTGGATTAATCTCGATTAATACTGCTTTAGAATTAGATATATACGGAAATGTAAATTCCACACATGTGTTAGGTGCAAGAATGATGAATGGTATTGGTGGCTCCGGCGATTTTGCAAGAAATGCACGCCTAGCTATCTTTGTCACGAAATCGATTGCGAAAGCGGGTAACATTTCAAGCATTGTTCCTTTCGTCTCTCATGTAGACCATACCGAACACGATGTAGATGTGATCGTCACTGAACAAGGATATGCTGACCTACGAGGACTGGCGCCGAGGGAAAGAGTGGAACTGATTATTGAAAATTGTGCGCATCCGATGTATCGTGATCAACTGAGAGCTTATTACCAGGAAGCACAAACAAGGGGGGGGCAAACTCCTCATGTTTTAGAAAAAGCTTTCTCCTGGCATACGAATTATGCTAAAAATGGAACAATGCTCGAAGCGGTAGTAGAAACGGTATAGGTTTATTTTAGATCAATGTAATAAATGTATCTTAAGCAACTAAGAAACAGGAAAAATCCAGCAGCACCTAGCTGCTGGATTTTTCCTGTTTAGATAATAATATAAGTTCATTACTACTTCTTTATAGATGATATAAAAAAATGCAGGAGAATCATTTGTAAGGTTTCTTAAGAAAATTAAGCGTTACTTTTAAACTGTTTCATACTATATAATTTCTTGAAATCAGGCCAACTCATTTT
Source organism: Bacillus sp. OV166 (assembly GCF_900177675.1). Taxonomy (GTDB): domain Bacteria; phylum Bacillota; class Bacilli; order Bacillales; family Cytobacillaceae; genus Neobacillus. The sequence continues at coordinate 850,880 of NZ_FXWM01000001.1, forward strand.
TCGTTTCAAATACTCTCGAAAAGAATAGCAGCTTTTTTCGTGAGGTTGATGATAAAGAAATGAAATATATATTTGTAAACGAATTTGTATCATAAAATAATAATAATTATTTGTTTCTAACACAGGAATTTCAATAACTTTAATCTTCTGTCCTAATACATTTTTGAACTCCAGGCTCTTACATAACAAAATATCATCTTCTTTTTACGAGTTTCTTTCGATTATAACCTATTATCCTTTTAATATCTAAATATTAAATGTTTAAAAATAATTCAGACTTTTTGATAAAAACCAGACTCATCTTTCAGAATCTGGTTTTTCAATAGATATTCAGGAAGGAGTAGCAGCTACAACTTCGTACTCGTGCTACTCTTCATAGATAATAGTCTTTTAAGCTAGTCGCATCTTAAAATCTTGATAGCCAAATTCACGCACGACACGACAATCTCCATCTTTATCATGAATAGCGATGGCCGGTAATGGCATGCCGTTAAAAGTGGTATTTTTGACCATCGTATAGATCGCCATATCACCGAAAACTAAGCGGTCACCGCTCTTTAATGGCTGATCAAAAGAATAATCTCCGATAACATCGCCTGTCAGGCAGGTTTGCCCGCCAAGTCGATAAGTAAATGGCTTCTCGCCAGCTTCCCCAGATTCAAAAAGCGGGGGACGATAAGGCATTTCCAATACATCAGGCATATGGCAGGTGGCAGAAGTGTCAAGAATCGCAATCTCCAATCCGTTTTGATGGAGATCAAGAACAGACGTTATCAAGTAACCTGCATTGAGAGCAATCGCTTCTCCCGGCTCAAGATAGACTTCTAAACCGTAGTTATCTTGCATTCTCTTAATACACGCTTCTAGTCTCGGAATATCATAATCTTCTCTAGTAATATGATGACCGCCGCCAAAGTTGATCCATTCCATTTGCGGGAGCCATTCACCAAACTTTTCTTCCACTGCATGAAGAGTGGTTTCTAAGTCGTCCGAGTTTTGCTGACAAAGTGTGTGAAAATGCAGCCCTGAAACGCCATCAAGCAAATCAGGACGAAAATGCTTTTTTGTTACACCAAACCTAGAACCCGGTGAACATGGGTCATAGATGGCGTGTCCAATTTGTGTAGAGCATTCAGGATTGATGCGCAATCCTACTTTACAACCAGCTTGAAGGGCTTTATCTTTAAATTTTTCCAGCTGTGAGAAGGAATTAAAGATAATATGGTCGGAAATGGATACAATTTCATCGATTTCATCTTCACGATAGGCAGGGGCAAAGACATGATTCTCTTTGCCCATTTCTTCGTAACCTAGACGAGCCTCGTACAAGCCGCTGGCTGTTGTACCACTTAAATACTTTCCAATGAGGGGATACATGGCTGTCATAGAAAATGCTTTTTGCGCCAAAACAATCTTAGCTCCTGTCCGTTCCATGACTCCGTTCAGGATTTTTAGATTTTTCTCGACAAGACCTTCATCGACTACATAACAGGGTGTTGGTAATTCCTCAAACCGCATCTTAACGAACAAGCTCCGGCTCTTTTACCTTAAGAGGCTCAGAATCTACTAGCTCTGGATATAAGTCTTCTTGCCATGGAAGTCCCCACGTGTTCAATGCATCCATAAATGGATCTGGATCAAATTCTTCGATATTGAATACGCCTGGTTTATTCCATTTTCCAGTCATTAACATCATCGCACCGATCATCGCAGGAACACCTGTTGTATAAGAAATTGCTTGAGAACCGACTTCTTTATAGCATTCTTGGTGATCACAAACATTGTAAACGTAATAAGATTTCTCTTTTCCATCCTTTTTACCTCTAAAGATACAGCCGATATTTGTTTTGCCAACTGTACGAGGTCCAAGTGAAGCTGGATCTGGTAACATAGCCTTTAAGAATTGAAGTGGAATGATTTGTTTTCCTTCGTATTCAATTGGCTCAATGGAAGTCATGCCTACATTCTCAAGACATTTTAGGTGAGTAATGTAGCTTTGGCCAAATGTCATGAAGAAGCGGATCCGCTTAATGCCTGGGATGTTTACAGCAAGAGATTCAAGTTCTTCATGGTAAAGCAAGTACATATCTTTCTCGCCAACTTCAGGGAAGTTATAAACGCGTTTGATTTCCATTGGCTCGGTTTCGATCCACTCACCGTTTTCCCAATATCTTCCGTTTGCAGAAACCTCACGGATATTGATTTCAGGATTGAAATTAGTCGCGAAAGGATAGCCATGATCCCCGCCATTACAGTCAAGGATGTCGATGTATTCAATTTCATCAAAGTGATGTTTAAGCGCATGGGCAGAGAATACCCCTGTTACACCAGGGTCAAAGCCGCTTCCTAAAAGAGCCGTAATACCAGCCTTTTCAAAACGTTCGCGATAGTCCCATTGCCATTTGTATTCAAATTTCGCCGTATCTTCTGGCTCATAATTTGCTGTATCCATATAGTTTGTTTTTGTTGCCAGACAAGCATCCATGATCGTTAAATCCTGATACGGTAATGCTAAGTTCATCACGATATCTGGTTTTACTTCTTCAATTAAAGCAATCAACTCATCAACATTGTTTGCATCAACCTGTGCAGTTGTAATTTTCGTTTTGCCGCCATCTAGTTTGGCTTTTAAGTCATCACATTTTGATTTTGTCCGACTTGCGATACAAATCTCTTCGAATACCTCACTGTTTTGAACACATTTATGGATGGCTACTGATGCCACTCCACCACAACCAATAATAAGCGCTTTTCCCATTTTCTTATCTCCTAACTTAATAGACTTTTGACCGTGCAAAGAGGAGTTCTATAACAATATATCTATGGTCTGAACGATAATAATTATTGTCATAACCCCTAAAAAACTGTCGAAACGCAACAAAAAAAGCAAGTGCAAAGCGCATAATCGCGCACAACACTTGCTTTCGATATAATCATCAATATTAAAAAAGCATAAGTATACCGTAATGAAAATCATATGTATACTTTTACCAAAAAGGTCCGAGGACATTTGTAAGGAAGCTCTATAATATTCAAAATATATCATAATAGGATCAGAGTCTATATAGCAAATAATCACTTTTACCACTCTTATTGACCGTTTCACAAGTTGTGTGCATATGCACTGGTTGTAAAGTAACCAACTTATAAAATTTGAGCTTTTAACTCAATCAATAAGGCAACTAAAGTTGCCATTCGGCATTTGACCCGGCTGTCCGTATGGCCTTAACTTCTTTGAGGAAGTGGTCAAAAGTTATCTGCTTGGAAAGATCCAGACATATTGAATATTCGCTTTCCAAATTACGCACTTTTTATATTATCAGCATCTAAAATAAATAGCAATAAGAAAAATGAAAAAAAATTGTCGTATATTCTGATTAGCAAACTCATTCATTGGTAAACTATTAAAGTTAAAAAATAATGCCTCTATCAATAATGAAAGAATTCAAATAAAATTGGAAGGTTTTACCTCATGAAAAAATCTGGATATGAATGCAAGTGAGCCCTTGGAATAAAGGGCTATTTTTTTGGCACACTGTGAATGGTACTGTTTGCCTTTTTCGACAAAATCTATTAAAAATTCTGGGATAACTGAAATTTTGTCTACTTTAGAAATTATAATGTACAGTCATAAGAAGGTCATATAGAATATTTTTTAATGACTATGTAAATTAAATAATGGAATAGGTGAATAAGATGAATCCAGCTGGGATTACATTACGTGAGTTACTTGACCTTCCAGTGTTAAAAGATGCCAAGGTAATTAGTGGAGAAAAGGGACTAGATCGAGTAGTCCGATACATAGATATAATGGAAGTGCCGGACGTTACTGGCTGGTTGAGGGAAGGAGAGTTACTCCTTACGACAGCTTATTCCATTCGTCACGAGCCGGCCTTACTTCCAAAATTAGTGAAACAATTGGCAGAGGCCAATGCTGCGGCATTAGCGATTAAACCAGAAAGATTTCTACATGAAATGCCTAAAGCAATGATTCAAATGAGTAATACCTTTGATTTACCCATAATACAGCTGCCTAAAGGAATACCATACATTGATATTACCCATTCAATTATGGAACAAATAATCAATAAGCAATCCTCCTTACTCAGAAAATCCGAAGAAATATATAAGAAATTGACCACTTTAGTTCTTGAGAATAGCGGTATTCAAGCTGTGGCCGATAATGTTTCTCTATTATTAAAATCACCCATTTGGCTTATAGATAAGACGGGGGAAACAATCGTCGCCTCACCGTCCAATGCCCATTATCATTCTTCACCAAATCCGCGCTATTGGGAGATAAGGGTGGACAAGGAGATGGTAGGAAAGCTGATTGTTGACAAGGAGAATTTAGATGAGTTAGACCAGGTTTGTATTGAACAGGCACGGCTCGTGTTTTCGTTAGAATTAATGAGGAGAAAGACAGCAGTGGATACGGAAAAAAAACTGCGCGGCAATTTTGTTGATGAGCTGTTATCCGGATTGCCACTATCGAAACAGGAGATTTTGAATAAAGGGAGTCAATTAGGATTAAAACCAGAGGCAGTTTGGGAAGTCGCCATTATAGAAGGTGATGATGAGGAGATGTCCCGACAGATCGATAAATTAAATCATTTAATAGCCGAAGAATCTCAAAAGCATCATATTAAATCACTTATCCATTGGATAGGTGAAAGATTAGTTTTATTGCTTGGATCACCAAGCCAAGAAATACCAGCTGAGACCCCGAAGATAGACACCTTTAATTGGAGAGAAAAATTGATACCCTTTATTCATGATTGGAGTGGGATTCGAATTGGATTTGGGGACAAAGTTCCATTATGGGAAGTACAGCAAAGTTATATAGAAGCTAAAAAAGCAGTCATTTTTGGTATGAGGTTAGATAATCAAAAAAAGATTTTTACCTTTCAAGAAATAGAAATGTTTGATTTATTAATGGCAGTTTCCGAATCAGTGGAAATAGACAAATTTGTAGAAAAAAAGATAGGAAAGCTTAATCAATATGATCAGGAGAATGGAACAGACTTTGTAAAAACATTATATTATTATATTTATACACGCGGCAGTTTATTAGAAACAGCAAAACATTTGTTTTTACACAGAAATTCAGTTAAATACCGAATGGATAAAATTCGGGAGTTATTTGACATCCACATGGAAAATAGCCAAGAAAGAATGGTTTATTTCTTTTGTATTTCTTACCACATATTCAAAAATAATGAATAAAAAGGGTATGTTGTGCTGGGAGCACAACATACCCTTTTTATTTTTGGTTTCAGGGGACGTGTTCATCTTGTTAAATGTACATTAAACTTTTAACATTCATTACTTTCAATTTTTTCTGAATAATGAAAAAGGGTATTTTAGAAAGGAGATCAATAAATGATTGGTGTCATAAGGGTTTTTACTACGGAGGAAGAAGAAATTCTTGAACAGCATGGAAAAGTAATTTCCGAATGTTACGGAATCTCAACAGTCAATAAATGTATCCCTAATCAGCCACTTGGAATCTTTAATGATGAAACAGAAAAAATAGCAATCCCTAAAATTGTAGAGTTAGGTAAAAGGTTGGAGCAAGAGGGATGCAAGGTTATAACAATTAGCTGTGCTGCTGATCCGGCAATCGAGGAGCTTAGGAAGGAAGTAGCTATCCCGGTCATTGGAGCAGGAAGTGCAGCCGCACATACAGCTTTAGCGATTGGTCAGCCAGTGGGGATACTTGGGATTACGGAAACCGCACCATCTGTAATAAATAACTTATTAGGAAATTTAATTGTAGGCTATCAACAGCCAGAAGGGGTAACAAATACTACTGACTTACTAACTCCGACTGGCAAGGAGCGGGGTGTCGAAGCAGTAAATAAACTAATCGATCAAGGTGCTAAAGTGATTGTGTTTGCCTGCACCGGTTTTTCAACTATTGGGCTAGCAGACCTTTTGCGGCAAGAATTAGATGTTCCTATCATTGATGCAGTGGAAGCAGAAGGATTGATTGCATCCACCCTTTACAAGCAACAGGCTTCAAATGCATGACAATCATGGCTTCGGCCACATTTAACCATGCGAAATGCTTAAAATAAGGTTTTTGCTTTGAAAGAAGGTTATTTTTTGGCCAAATCCTATCTCATTCTTTTAACTTGTGTTCTTATTTGGGCAGGGAACTATCTTGCAAGGCAATTCCTGCTAAAAGAATTTTCTCCTTTTTTCCTATCCGCTTTTAGCTTGACTGTTATATCGATTTTCTTTTGTTTGATGGGGTTAATCACTAAATCCTTTGTTCGACTGCGACGGAAGGAATTCATGCTTTTCTGTTGTGCTGGTTTAATTGGTCTGGTTGCCAATCAAATATTCTTATTTACAGGCTTAAAATATTCAACAGCGACCAATGCTTCGTTAATTTTCAGCATGTCTCCATTGATTACTGCAGCTCTTGCGGGTGTAATCCTTAAAGAGAAGATTACTCGGCAAATGATTTTTGGAAGTGTCATTGCAATTATTGGATTATATTTTGTATTATCTGTCAAAGGACAATTTGTCTTCGGTATGGGGGATTTATTATTACTTGGTGCCACCACAACATTTTCCTTCAACCTTATTTTTGTCCGTTTGCTCTCAAAGCGTCTATCACCATTCATTATTACGTCCTATAGCTTTTTCATTAGTGCAATTATTTTTGATCCATTCATCTTAATAGGAAATGATATTGATTGGAATCATTCCATTTCAATTTGGGTATTCGCTGTCATGTCAGTGTTGATTGGCCAAGGTATAACGACAATGATGTGGAATAAGGCTATGAATAATCTGGGTGCTTCAAGGTCATCTATTGTGCTAAACCTACAACCAATTATGACAATGTTATTAGATTTTTTGATTTACCAAAATCCCCTTACTGTAAAAAAAATATTTGGTGCTGGACTCGTTTTTACAGGAATTCTCCTAAGCACTGTGCATATAGGTTTTATTCTTAAAAAGAGAATTGGCACACGGGAGAAACAAATCACAGAGGGAAATGGAATGGTAAAAAAACTGTAATCATAATGAGAGTTTTGCACTTTTCTAAAGATTATTGCGTACAAGGAAGTTTCAGAAAAACTACAAAATATATAGACAGGGGGTATTTTTGTGAAAAATGAACAAGACGTAAAAAAACATCCGCGAATTTTTGAACCATTTGCTCTGATCCTGACCGTTGTTACAAGTGTTTTCGGTGCCATTATCGGTATGCAAATCGTTACCACTCTTGGGGTAACACCTAATACAGCTATTATTGGTGCTCTTATTGCCATGTTGATTGCTAGAATTCCACTCAATATTTTCAAAAAATACAAATCGGTTCATCGCCAAAACCTAGTGCAAACAGCCATTTCATCCGCAACATTTGGTGCTGCAAATAGTTTATTAATTCCAATTGGGATACCTTATCTTATGGGAAAAACGGAATTAATTCTTCCGATGTTACTTGGTGCCGCATTAGCGATGTTTGTAGATGCACGGATTCTTTACAAGCTATTTGATTCAAAGTTGTTTCCAGCATCTGGAACGTGGGCGCCTGGTGTAGCAACTGCTCAATCCATCCTGGCCGGTGATAAGGGTGGAAAGCGTGCAGGACTCCTTGGAATTGGGACAACCATCGGTATAGTAGGTTCATTCCTTCATATTCCAATGTCGGCATTTGGTGTCGCCTTTATCGGTAATATTTGGGCACTTACTATGTTCGGAATTGGATTAATGATTCGTCAGTACTCTGTCCCATGGTTCGGATTCGACGTTAACCAGCTTTATATTGCCCATGGAATCATGATTGGTGCAGGAATCGTGGCGTTAATTCAGGTTTCTATGTTGATTTTTGGGAAGCAAAAAAAATCAGCGAAATCTAGTAAATCCGAAGTGGCTGCCACTTTAGAGGCGGTAGATGATGATTCGTTATTAACACGCCCAATTAATGAGGCAAAAAAAGCGTTAGGAATTGGTTTTGTTCTTTATTTAGTGATTGCGCTAATCATTGCTATTACGGGAGGACTTTTGACTGACATGTCTCCTGGTATGTTTATTGGATTCTTGTTTTTTGCAGCCTTTGCTGCTTTCGTTCATGAGTTGATTGTCGGGATTGCCGCGATGCACTCTGGATGGTTCCCAGCGTTTGCTGTGGCATTTATTACTCTTCTTATTGGGATGATGGTTGGTTTTCCACCTGTAGCGCTTGCTTTACTTGCTGGCTTTAGTGCAGCAACCGGTCCTGCATTTGCTGATATGGGGTATGACTTAAAAACAGGTCATATACTCCGTGGAAATGGGCAAGATAAGGAGTTTGAAATTGCTGGAAGAAAACAACAATATGTTACTGCAATGATTGCATTTGGCGTTGCTCTATTAACAGTAATCGTTACCTATAAAGGATATTTTGCACAACATCTTGTCCCACCGATTGATACGGTTTATGTTTCAACAATTAAAGCGGGTGCATCAGGCGATGTTGCCATGAAACTATTAATGTGGGCCATTCCAGGAGCAATTATTCAATTCATCGGTGGTCCTAACCGTCAGTTAGGGGTATTATTTGCGACAGGTTTATTAATTTTAACACCTTATGCATGTTGGGCCGTTTTATCAGGTATCTTGATCCGAATGATTTGGCTTAAAGCAAAGGGAAAAGAAGCGGAAACTTCAATGAGTATATTAGCTGCCGGATTTATTGCTGGTGATGCATTATTCAGCTTCTTCAACTCTGTATTTAAAATAGGTAAGTGAGGCGAGATAGATTGGCAAAAATTAGTTTAGATAAAAAAATGGTGGAATACGCCGTATATGGTGGTGCTGTTCTTGGCGGCGGTGGAGGCGGCTGGATTGATGACGGCCTTCAAATTGGCAATCTTGCACTCGATGTTGCCCAGCCAGAACTTTATACAGTTGATGAACTTCAAGATGAAGATTTACTTGTTACGGTGTCATTGGTAGGTGCACCGGCAGCAAAAGATAAATTTGTAAAACCTATTCATTATACTAGGGCTTTAGATCTCCTTTCGCAAAAGATCGGAAAGCCCATTCAGGGGATTATCACGAATGAAAATGGAGCAGGAACTACGGTGAATGGCTGGTTTCAATCAGCTGTAACGGGGATTCCAATTATAGATATTCCTTGTAATGGCAGGGCGCATCCAACAGGTTCAATGGGATCAATGAATTTATCTGAGCAGGCCAATTACCTTTCCCACCAAGCGGCGGTTGGCGGGAAAGGGGCTAACTATATGGAGTTAACGATTTCCAGTTCGCTTGATAAAGCTTCTACAATGATTCGCAAAGCGTCTGTTGAGGCCGGGGGATTATTAGCTGTTGCGAGGAACCCTGTAACGGTTGCCTATGCGAAGGCAAATGGGGCAGCAGGCGCCATTCAACAGGCAATAGAGGTTGGGGAAGCCTTGTTAAGTAATATCGGGGAATCAGCCATTGATGCAGTGGTGAGAAAATTAGGAGGTAAAGTCGTAACAGAAGGGATTGTAACAGATTTTACGCTCGAAACATCTGGCGGCTTTGATGTTGGAACAGTAATCATAAATGATGCTTATGAATTAACATTCTGGAATGAATATATGACGATTGAAAAAAATGGTGAACGGTTCGCGACATTCCCAGATTTAATCATGACTCTTGATGCAAAAACCGCCGAACCAATTGTTACAGCTGCAATGGAAAAAGGGAAATACATTACGGTTATTTCGGTTCCTAAAGAAAATTTAATCTTGAGCAGCACGATGAGAAATGAAAAATTAATGAAACCAGTAGAAGAAGTCATTAAGAAGTCGATTCTACAATATTGCTTTTAATAGATTGGGAGGAAAAGGAAAATGGTACTTAAGCAAACACTAACTGTGCTAGAAACCTTAGATAGTGCTTATGTGACAGGGGAAAATGTAAAGGAACTATTCAGCCAATTTTCAAACATAACGGTTACCGTACAAACAGTTACTGGTGAAAAGGGCAGTACAGACTTTGTTAAAATTGTTATTCCGGGGTCAAATGGTAAAAGCCAGGGCGGGGACGCTGCTACCTTTGGAATCATTGGCCGTCTAGGAGGAATTGGCGCTCGTCCAAGCCGAATTGGATTGGTTTCTGATGCTGATGGTGCCATTGCGGCAGTCGCTTCAGCTCTAAAATTGGCGGAAATGCAAATAAAAGGTGATACCCTTTTAGGCGATGTAATTGTAACGACGCATATTTGTCCAGATGCTCCAACACGGCCACATGAACCTGTTGACTTTATGGATTCACCAGTGGATATTTTGACAATGAATAAGTATGAAGTGGTACCTGAAATGGAAGCTGTTATTTCGATTGATACGACAAAGGGCAATCGAGTCATCAACCATAAAGGAATTGCCATTTCACCAACTGTAAAGGAAGGTTATATCCTTCGTGTCAGTGATGATTTATTGCGGATTATGGAAATGACTACAGGTCAATTGGCTGTTACATTCCCAATAACGACCCAAGATATTACACCATATGGAAATGACTTATATCATATTAATTCCATTCTACAGCCGGCAGTAGCAACAGAAGCACCTGTTGTTGGAGTTGCCATTACAGCACAATCAGTTGTTCCAGGATGTGGGACAGGTGCGAGCCATGAAACAGATATTGCTGATGCCGTTCGCTTCGCTGTTGAAGTAGCCAAAGAAACAACTAATGGGACATGTCAGCTTTATAGTGAGGACGAATTTACAAAAATTGAAGAGCTCTACGGTTCTATGAAAAGGTTACAGACGATGGGGCAAAAAGCTTCTCAACAATAGGTAGAGAAGGAGGGCTGTTGCCCTCCTTTATTCATTTTGAAAATTTGAGGTGAAGTGATGGAGAAACTAGGAATGATTACAATTGGCCAAGCTCCAAGGACAGATGTTGCGCCAATCATTGAGAAATATTTGGATGGCCGAGCGGAACTTGTTCAGGTCGGTGTCTTAGATGGGATGACTAAAGAGTATATTGACCAAAATTTATATCCAGAAGCGGATGATTATGTGTTGACCTCTCGTCTGGTGACAAATGAATCAGTTATCATGTCTCGTGAAAAAATTAAACCGATTTTACAAGAAAAAATAGATTATTTAGAGGAGATTGGAATCCAACAGATTTTACTCCTTTGTACGGGAGTTTTCCCAGGTCTAACGACAAAGACATCCTTTTTAATCGAACCTGATCACATGATTCCTCCAACGGTAAAAGCCTTAGTTGCAAACCGCCGCTTTGGCGTGATTGTGCCGTTAGTTGAACAAAAAGAAAATCTAAAGCCGAAATATTCACCCTTTGGAATGGATCCATTATTTGCTGTAGCGTCCCCTTACAAAAATGATATGGCCAGCTATGAAGCGGCAGCAAATGTACTTAAGAACAGTGTGGATATCATTTTGCTAGATTGCATGGGGTATACCGAGGAAGCGAGAGAATTAGTGGCAAATACTACCGGGCTTCCAGTTATACTTTCGAATGCTATTATGGCAAAATTAGTATCGGAAATGATCTAAATTAAGGATGATGAAAAATGAAAGAACAGTTAGTTGAGATTAGTAAAAATGTATTACAGGAATGTTTAGGATTACAGGAAAATGAATTATTTCTTGTTGTTACTGATGATGTGAAGAAAGAGCTTGGAGAATCTTTATACGAAGCAGGTAAATTACTAGGTGCCGAAGCGATGCTTGTCGTTATGAAGGAAAGGAAAAAGTCCGGAGAAGAGCCGCCAGCATCAATTGCAGCTGCAATGGTTCAATCCGATGTCGTTGTATGCATCACTGAACATTCATTAACACATACCCAGGCAAGAAAGAATGCAGCCGCATCAGGAACAAGAATTGCGACTATGCCAGGGATTACAGAAGATATGTTTTTAGAAGGTGCCATTTCAGCTGATTACTCAAAGGTTAAGGCATTAACAGAAAGTGTAACAGAACTTCTTACAAACGGGGAATTAGTTCGAATTGAAAAAGATGGGTACACACTCTCTTTCTCGATCGCAGAACGAGATGGGATCCCGAGCACGGGAATGTATTTAAACCCAGGTGAATCTGGAAACCTTCCTTCAGGGGAAGCCTATATTGCCCCAGTCGAAGGAACAGCAAATGGTCAAATCCTTGTTGATGGATCATTCGCAGGTATAGGCAGACTAGAAACTCCAGTGCTGTTAACAATTGAAGAAGGAAGGATTGTCCAAGCAGAAGGTAATGGGGCTGAAAAGCTATTAGAAATATTAGGAGATGGCGACGGCAGGCTGCTAGGGGAATTTGGTATCGGGACAAACGATAAAGCAAGAATTACAGGTGTTGTTTTAGAAGATGAAAAAGTGTTCGGAACCATTCATGTTGCGTTTGGAAGTAATAACACATTTGGTGGAACCATCTCTGCTGGGGTACATATTGATGGTGTCGTCAAAAAAACCGATTTCTACATTGATAACCAATTGATTATGAAAAATGGTACATTAATATAATTTGTTCTCAGCCTTTTTACTCTTCACTATTGCGAGTGTTGCCATAAAAACGTAGTGTATTTGAAAAGTAGCAATAGAAAACAATAAAACACTGCATTAGAAGATTCATTCTAATGCAGTGTTTTTTCTTTACTCCGCATATGGATTTGACAAATTAATTTGAAATAGTGTTGGTATTGAAGGTAAATTTCACACTGTCTCCTAACCAGATAGTTTCAGAATATTCGAGAGGAGTACGATCCATTAAGAAAGAAACACTCTTTAGCAAAGTTGCAGGAACGGTATATTGAACATTCAATAGCTTCATGTCGGCTGCGTTTGGAATAATGGATTGTAATGAATTCTCTAAATACACGGGTGATAGATTATAGTTTTGTAAGAGTGTCTTACTGAGATGGTTACCAATTAAAGGGCTGTCTACAATTCCAGGAACCATTGAGTAAGCAAGCCAAGAGCGATTTAATCCAATAGGTTTATTATTATATAAAAATAATCGTTTAAAATAGACTAATTTTTCTTCCTTTGAGATTTTTAGAAATTCATTTATATGCGATATTGGCTCACAAACACTTGAAGTTATTAGGACGGGACTAAGATAATATAGCTATGGCCTTCTTAAAAAGTCCTGAAATCATCCCGATGATAAAAGGGATCTACGCCATTGCAGGAGCGTACGGCCTGAACAAATATTCAACAGCGAATGCAACGGGAGACAATCCCCAAAGTGAATGGAATGTATATGTAGATCCTGAAGCTGCTGATATCGTATTTAAATCAGGCGTGTCATTAACCGCGATTGGATTAGATGTGGCCACCCACTTTGACGTTAATTTTACCGAACGGCATTTACAGTTATTAGAGGAAGCGAAAACGCAAGAAACAGATTTTCTCTTGAATATGATTGGGTTTGTTAACAAGAGAGGTTTTGAATCATATTGCGTCTTAATTGATTCAATGGCGATTGGAGCTCTTATTGATGAATCCATCATTAAAACCATGAGAGGAAAAGTAGGCATTGAAACAAAAGGTGAACTTACACTTGGTATGACAGTATTAGATACAAGACATCACCATACATGGAATACTTTACCTGAGGTTGAAATTGCATATGAAGCTGATTATGAAAAGTTCTTAGGAATTGTCATGAATACAGTACTAAAATAATCAAACTGGTGGCGATGAAATGATTACCGTGGTTGGTAGTATCAATATGGACTTGGTAGTTGAAAGTGAAAAAAATCCAACACAGGGAGAAACACTTTTAGGGAAGTCCTTTTCAACCTTTCCAGGTGGTAAAGGATCGAATCAAGCCGTCGCAGCTGCTAGGTTAGGCAGCTGTGTGAATTTTGTTGGGAATATCGGTAAGGATATATTTGGGAAAGAACTCCAAGAGAATTTAACTAGAGAGGGTATTAGCATTGAACATATTAATATAGTAAAAGATCAATCCACAGGTGTAGCAAATATCATATTATCTGAAAATGATAATCGTATTATTGTCGTTCCAGGTGCTAATTTTAGTTTATTTCCTTCGGATATCGAAAAGGTGAAAGAATTTTTAGCAAAAAGTGCAATTGTCATCGTTCAGTTAGAAATTCTACCAGAAACAGTGGAGAAAGTACTTGAGCTTTGTCAGCAACAAAATGTTCCTGTTCTCTTAAATCCAGCGCCAGCATCTAATTGCACGAAGGAAATGATAGATATGGCATCCTTTATTACACCTAACGAAACAGAATGTGTGGAACTATTTGGGGGATATTCGCATGAAATTTTAAAGAAATATCCCAATAAATTAATCGTTACACTAGGGGAAGCTGGTGCAGCCTACTACAATGGTTCAGAAATTGTTCATGTCAATGGCTATCAGACAACTGTAGTGGATACAACCGGTGCCGGTGATACTTTTAATGGCGCTTTGGGCTTTGCAATCAGTGAAGGGTACGAATTAAAAGAGGCCATTCAATTTGCCAATGCTGCAGCTTCACTCTCTGTAGAGAAGCTTGGTGCACAACAAGGAATGCCGTCATTTGATGATGTGAAAAAACGATTAAGACATTGAAATCATGATCCATATTTTGGTGCATGGTGTTATGGCTCGATCACGTTAAACTCTAGTGATAAACTAGAGTTTATTTTTCAATGGAGGGTTAGTAATTAAATATCTAGCTATCAAAAGGTATGTTGAAATATTTAAATAAAAAACGAATTATTGCAGATAATTTATACATATGGAAGGAGGGCGACAATGGAAACAAACAATAATGATAAAAATCTTACAAACAAGAATCAAGAAGACAGCTTGGAAATTAGTTCTACAGGTTATGGATATGAGTCTGTTACAACAGAAACAGGAGCGGAACAAACCAAACAACAAGCAAAAGGGACGAGCCAATCTTGTGGAGGTTTGTAATATCCCCCATTTGATTATGAATCCTTCTTTTTTATTCTTAAAGAGTCCATACTAGAAACGATATAATAAAAAATGGCTATTAATAACAACATTATAAAAGAGGGAGTTTCCAAATAACTTGGTAACTCCCTCTTTTATTTAAAAATAGTTTTCGCCAAAATGAATCGCCATAGCACTTCATGAAAAATCAAATGATTTGTGGATTTCATCACAGTTATCGAAAGATAGAGTAACAGCTTTTTCATTTTACTCTATTGTAATGGAAGCCTCACTTGTTATGTCCCGCTGGCGTACGTACCGTAATGGAATCAGTCAGCGTGGCCTTGTCAGAAGAGTTACCGACTTTCACCTCGTACGTACCCTCAAGAGTTTTCCACGCGTCAGCATCGGCATCCCAAATGGACAATGGGTGGTTAGACGCTAACGGGTCGATGGTAATTGTGACATGCTTCTTCTCACCTGGTTCTAGCCAGATTTTCTCAAAACCAACTAAGCGTTTAGGTGGCTGGTTCGCATTTTCAGGCAGACCTAAGTATACCTGAGGCACTTCAGCGCCGGCAACGTCTCCGGCGTTCTTCACGAAGAACGATACCTTAATAGGCTTGGTACCATCAGAAGTCTTCGGTGTGACAACGAGCTTAGAAATCTCGAAGTTGGTGTATGACAAACCATGACCAAATGCAAAAAGAGGTTTGATACCTTTGGCGTCGTACCAGCGGTAACCCATTTCTAGACCCTCTGAATAGTACACTTGAGGAATCTCCTTGCCAGTACTATCTAACACTCCCTGATTAACTCCAGGGTAGCGGTCGGCGGTGCTAGTTGGCGTGTCCGCTTTTGCTACTGGATAGGTTACCGGAAGCTTACCGGATGGGTTTACGAGACCGAATAACAAATTGGCAACAACGTTGCCGTCCTCCTGGCCTGGATTCCATGCTTCAAGTATTGCTGGAACTTCGTTAACCCAAGGCATGAGAACGGGATCGCCATCTTTGAGCACGAGTGCGGTTTTCTTGTTTGCTGCGGTTACGGCTGATATCAATTCATCCTGGTTGTCGGGTAGAGACAGACTTGGGCGATCTCGACCCTCTGAGGTTACGACACCAGCCATAAGGATGACAACGTCGGCATCCTTCGCTGCAGCAACAGCCGCGTCGAGGTTACTATTGTCATTAGCAACAGTCACTTTGGTAATGGTTGCATCTGAACCTAGTTTTGTTAAAGTGTTCTGCAAACCCTGAAGCGGTGAAACCGTGTAAAGCGGACTTACCCGTGAGCTTCCTCCACCACCGGCGACGGCTGCGTCGACGTATGTCGTCTTGCCAATTAAGGCGATTGAATGTACGGAAGAGTTTAGTGGCAACAGGTTACCCTCGTTCTTTAGCAAGACGGCTGTCTGCTCGGCAATTTCGCGGGATTTAGAACCGTTGGTCTCAGCGTCGATGATACCTCGAACGATGGGACGGTCGAATATGCCATATTTGAACATTTGTACGTATCGACGATTAAGTGCTTGATCGATTGTTTCCATTGTTAGGCTCTTGTTGTCAAGTGCAGCCTTGATGTCTACGTTTGTGAAGAACCTGGCGTTTTGCATTTCTAAATCCAAGCCGGCGTTTAACGCAGGTGCAGTTGAATGTGTAGCGCCAAAGTCAGACTGGACGTAGCCCTTGAAGCCCCACTGATCACGTAGGACCGTGTTCAGCAAATACTCATTTTCGCATGAGTAGGTACCAGCCACCCGGTTGTACGAGCACATGATTGAGCCAACGTTGCCATCTTTGACTGACATCTCAAACGGCAACAGGTAGAGTTCGTGTAGTACATTCTCGGCGATGTTTACATTAACAGTTCCTCTGTTCTGTTCCTGATCATTAAGCACGTAATGCTTCGACATCGCGATGATGTCGTTGTCTTGAATCCCCTGAATTTCTTTCGAAGCTAGAACACCCGCGAGGTAAGGGTCCTCACCCATGTACTCGAAATTACGACCGTTCTCGCCCAAACGTGCGAGATTGATACCTGGTGCTTCGAGCTCGTGCAGGCCTAGCGTGCGCGCCTCGCCACCCATCAAGTTACCAAAGTCATATGCGAGGCTAGGATCAAAACTTGCCGCAAGCCCAAGCGCAACTGGCAGAGCAGTGGCCTTATCCTGCGGGCTGCAGTCACCGCCGCCAAGACCGACGGGACCATTCGTGATCCGGAACGTCGGGATCTCTAGCTCAGGAATGCCGGGGATGTGCCGACTAGGGCTACCACATTGCGGAAGCTCAGGAATTACTCCGCGAGCCCCGGCAAGCTGTTGGATCTTCTGGTCCAGTTTCATTGCGTCGAGTAGGAGTTCCGAACGTGCCTCAGGAGCAAGTGACGTATCCATCCAGGGTAACAGTGACGAGTTATCTGACGGAACAGCATTGGTAGACGGACTCGGTGACGCGGCGAATGCCCCGCCGACAATGGAAACGGCAGCAATACTTGATACAAGTGAAGACCAAATAAGTTTTCTAAAACTTTTAGCTGATTTAGACATTTTCTACCTCCTTTTAAATGACCGATCGAACTTACCTTCTACCTCCTCATCCCTAAGTGTAAGCGTTAACATTTTAAGACAACTCAATTATACGGAATACTCGGATTTTTTAACTTGTGGAATTTTTAGATTTTTTTGTAATTTTTTTATCATCTTAATCTGTAATGGTTAACGATTTCATAAGGTTAATGCCGATCAAAAATAAGTCGAGGTTTGACGTAGTGCTTTTCTCTACAAAGGTTTTTATAAAATGTTTATTGGTAAATTCACTCGGAATTGGTAAGAAAATTGTGAAAAAATACACATCTGATTTCCAAAATTAATGTATAATTGTCTATATTACTTTTGGAGGTTAAGAACCATGCAAATTACTTTGGATAACACTCAAAATGCCCAAAAAGACAAACTGGTTCAAACAACATTTTCACGAACAAATCCGTTTCGAGCAAAAATTCTTAAAAATATTAATATCAATGGGGCAGGCTCTAGTA
This sequence comes from Bacillus sp. OV166, assembly GCF_900177675.1. GTDB lineage: Bacteria > Bacillota > Bacilli > Bacillales > Cytobacillaceae > Neobacillus. The sequence goes on from NZ_FXWM01000001.1 coordinate 868,795, forward strand.
AAGAAACAAGGCATATTGAGTTATCACTAGAAGGATCAGGCCTATCTTATGTGCCAGGTGATGCCCTTGGCATTATCCCTTCAAATGATCCAGAGCTTGTGGCTTCGCTTCTTGAGGAGATGCACTGGGACGAAGAAGCGCTTGTAACGATCAATAAGCAAGGTGAGACATTGCCATTGAAGGAAGCGCTTAACAACTATTTTGAAATAACCTTACTTTCAAAAAAGGTTTTACAGCAGGCAGCTGCATTTACAGAAAACGAAGCGTTACAAAAGCTTCTCTTGGTTGAAAATACAGCCCAATTGAAAGAATATTGCTATGGACGTGATTTGCTTGATATGTTACGTGAATTCGGTCCATGGAAAGCTAGTGCTCAGGAAATCGTCTCCTTCTTAAGAAAAATGACGCCGCGCCTCTATTCGATTGCTAGCAGTATTGCAGCGAATCCAGAGGAAGTTCATTTAACCATCGGTGCTGTGCGCTACACTTCTCATGGACGCGAGCGTAATGGGGTTTGTTCTGTTTTATGTGCTGAACGTGTATATGAAGGAGATACCCTCCCAATCTTTGTTCAAGCAAATAAACATTTTCATCTGCCAGAGTCTCAGGATACTGATATTATAATGGTTGGACCTGGGACAGGTATTGCGCCATTCCGTTCTTTTATACAGGAACGTACAGTGAATAAAGGAAAAGGGCGATCATGGCTATTTTTTGGAGACCAGCATGCTGCTTCTGATTTCCTTTATCAAGATGAATTGGCAAAATATCAACAAGATGGGGTACTGACAAAACTAGATTCTGCCTTCTCCCGCGACACAGCACAAAAAGTCTATGTTCAACATAAAATGCTTGAACATAGTAAAGAACTGTACGAATGGCTTCAAAAAGGTGCTTATTTCTACGTTTGTGGAGATAAGGAATACATGGCGAAAGACGTCCATGAAACGCTTATCAGCATTATTGAAAAAGAAGGTGCGATGAGTCGCGATGCAGCAGAAGCGTATCTAAAAGATATGCAGAAGCAAGGGTGTTATCAACGTGATGTGTATTAAAAGGTGTTAAGTAAATAATTCAAAAACCTTCGTTCTATATAGGACGAAGGTTTTTGAATTATATTATGACATTTGGTGCCTGCCCGCGTAGCGGTAATACGTTAACATACTGGGGGTCAGGCACTTTGCAACAGAACCTTCCCTGTGCTTACATAGTTTGACAAAAGCTCAATTTAGCAATAGTATCACTATTAATTCGAACTTTTTTACAGGGGAGATAAAGATGAAAATTTATGTGGATGCTGATGCTTGTCCGGTAAAAGATATTATTATTTCGGAAGGAAGAAATGCAGAAATTCCTATTATTCTTGTGACGAGCTTTTCTCATTACTCTAATGCGGAACAACCTTCAGGAGTGGAAATCATTTATGTTGATTCAGGAGCAGATGCTGCCGATTATCGGATTATGAAGTTAGCCGGAGCAGGGGATATTATTGTTACGCAAGATTATGGACTTGCATCGCTAGGTTTAGCAAAAGGATGTATAGTCCTTCACCATAAAGGGTTTACCTATACAAATGAAAACATTGATCAATTATTACAAACACGCTATTTAAGTGCAATGGCTCGAAAAAGCGGAAAACGAACAAAGGGACCCAAGCCTTTTACAGCAGAAGATCGGGATCAATTTAGGAGGCTTTTTAAACAAGTTATTATTAATTAGAGTGTTGACTCAGCCAACACTCTTCTATTCATTATTAAACAAAGACTCATCTTGATGAAATGACTGGATGAATTTATCAAATAGTGGCGTAAAACCCCTTTCTTCAGAAATGGGGATATAAGCCATATTTTTTTCTTTTTACTATCAATTACTCAAACTTCGCACCTGAAAAATGAGGCTGAAGTCTTGAGCCAGTTTGTTAACTCATACATTAGTTTTGGTCCTTGACAAAAGCTCTAAAAATACAAAAAACACCTCATTCTTTGGTATAGTGAGATTGTCGAGAAATCACTACCACACAGAAGAGGTGTCTCCTATATGATAGAGCATAATGATCAAAACAATCAACTACCAAAAGAATTAAATTCTGTTTTCCGCGAATTAGAGATTTCTAAACATCTCCGAAATGCTGGATGTAAGAAAAAATTTGGATTTTCAGCTTTCTATTTGTTTCAACTTGTATTTTGTTTGATTTTCCAACGCAAAAGTTGGTTCAGTCTTCTTCAATCAAAGAAGAGAGATCAGTTTCCAGCTAAAGATTCAGTCTATCGATTCATGAACCATTCAAAAATTGCATGGCGTCGCTTCTTAACCTTCTTTAGTGCGAGTACCATTCAAAAAATCAGTATCCTTACGGATCCAGATCGTCCAAAGGCATTGATTATTGATGATTCCATGTTTGACCGAAACAGAAGTAAAAAAGTGGAGCTTTTAGCTCGCTGTATGGATCATTCCTCCCTAACAAAACGCTTTTATAAAGGGTTCAAGATGCTCACTTTGGGTTGGTCTGACGGTTTTACTTTCATACCGCTAGATTTCACATTGTTAAGTTCGAAGAACTCACAAATAAACGGAATATCTGATGATATCGACAAACGCAGCTCCGGCTATAAACGTCGGTTAGAAGCGTTAGAAGCAGCTTCTTCGATTATTCCGGACATGATTGAAAGAGCACTTACAGCTGGCGTACCAGCTGATTATGTGTTAATGGACACATGGTTCACACAACAACCTCTCATCCAATCCATTGTTGAAATTGGCTTGGATGTAATTGGAATGGTTAAGGCAACCAATCAGCATATCTAGTTAATGGTTGTAGATTGTCTTTAAAAGAACTCTATTCTTTTGCCACACCCGTTCAAGGCAAAAGGCGTAATAGGGATTTGGTCGTCTTAAAGAAGACCTCAATATCCCAACACTGTGTTCGGTGTTTTTTGGAAATATTAGTTATTTAATAACCCTATTAGGGCAGTTGATATCTTAAGCATCGGGCTTTATGATAGTAATATAGAATGTATGCTTATGCCATCCAATAGTATTTATTTGTATCATAATATTTATGTGGGAGGGAACAACGTGCTGTACAGGCTGCCAATTGGAATTTTGTTGCTGTTTTTTGTAAGCGGTTGCTCTTTTGGTTCAATTCATTCAGCGTCATATGAGGTTATCTACAATGGGGGGTCAAAGCAGCAGGAACAAGATAATAAAAGCGATAAAAATGCTTCTTACACGATTGCGATCGTTCCTAAGGTTAGAGGAATTCCATATTTTAATGCCGTCAAAGAAGGGGCAATGGAAGCAGGAAAAGATTTAGGAGTAAATGTTCTTTATATAGGACCGCCAATTGCGGATTGGGAGCAGCAGGAAAAAATAATAGAAGGTCTAATTCAAAAGCATGTTAATGTAATTGCGGTTGCCGCTAATGATCCTCATAAGCTAGGTCCTGTTTTACAGAAGGCACAGAACCAAGGGATAAAAGTGATTACTTGGGACTCGGATACGGATCGTGAATTTAGGGAGCTTTTTATTAATATGGTTGATTCTGAAATATTGGGACGTCATATTATGGATACATTAGCATCGAGAATACATGAAGAAGGAAGGTATGCCATTATGACCGGCTCTTCTACGGCAGCCAATTTAAATGAATGGATAAAATGGGTTAAAATTCAACAGAAGGAATATTATCCGAAAATGGAACTTATTGATATTGTTGCAACAGATGAGGATTCCTCCAAAGCTTATATGGTTGCGACAAAGTTATTAAAAAATGACCCGGAATTAAGAGGGATTATCGCTATTTCAACTGTCAATCCTCCAGCCGCGGCTCAAGCTGTTAAAGATACCAGGAAAACAGGAAAGGTTATTGTAGTCGGATCATCGACTCCCAACTTAATGAGACCATATTTAGAGGAGGAAACAGCACAAGTTGTAACCCTTTGGAGTCCGCAAAAACTGGGGTATTTAACAGTAAGCTTAGCTAACAATCTATTAGAAAACAATAGGCCATTTGATGGGCAAAGAATTTCAAATATTGGAAATGTAAGAGTTAATGGAGATACGGTGATTATGGGACAGCCAATTGATTTTACGAAGGAAAATATCGATCAATATGATTTCTAAGTTACAGGAAGCTATAAAATTTAAAGACTTTCGATTGACGACCAAATTAATCATTACTTACATTCTATTAACTGTGATTCCCATGGCTCTATTAGGTTATATCGCTTATTATCAAAATACAAAATCGATTGAAGAACAAGTCGGAGAATATGTCCCAAGACTTTTAATGCAGGCTAATGAAAATATTGAAAATGAAATTAACGATTTGGAGAACTTGCCGGAGTTAGTTTATAGTTCGAATGATGTGATGGCTGTATTAAGAGGTGATACATATAAAAGTCAGTCCGCATTACTTCAGGATCAGTTCATTGTAAAAAATTTTTTATCAGGAACATATCTAAATAGCAATCATTCAGAGATTTTAGGAGCCTTTGTGTTGTCTAAAAACCGTTTATTTGCTAGTTCACGCACTACATATAAAGGGTTGGATTTTAAAAATGCTTCACTCCCATACGGGGAAGATTTTGATTTAGGGGGAAATATGCAGATTTTGCTTCCTAACCAAATCAACTTAACGTTTCAAGGGAACCCTCCTTATCTTTTATTAGTGAAACAAATTATAGATTTTGATAATCGAAAAAATCTTGGAACCTTATTTTTAGCTGTTAAGGTAACGTTTATTGAGAAGATACTTAAAGATTTGGACCATGAAGCGAACGCGACAATGTGGATGATGAATAAACATGGACAAGTTATATACCATACCGATTCTTCTAAAATCGGTACGATGTTTAAGGAAATCAACGAATACCCGTTGTTAAATGGCAGCTTCCGTACTAATGTGAATGGGAAACCGACATTGATCAGCGTGAGTGAAACAAAAAATTTGGACTGGGTGCTTGTCCATAGCATTCCATTGAAATATTTAACTGAACGAGCTGACATTGTGCGAAATGTGACTATGCTTATATTCATTATCTTCGCCGTTATTACAACAGTTATTTCCATTATTCTTGCCTGGACTGTTACAAGACCAATCAATACATTAGGTCGATTGATGAAAGAGGTAGAGAAGGGGAATTTTCAGGTAGATATTCCGATTCATTCAAAGGATGAAGTAGGGATGCTCGCTCGCAGCTTTCATTCTATGATTACAAAGATACGGGAGCTCATTCAAAAAAATTATCATATTGAGCTCAGGCAAAAAAATGCAGAGCTCTATGCGCTGCAATCACAGATCAATCCTCACTTTATGTACAATACATTAGAAACGATTGGAATGGCGGTAGAAGAAGGCGAATCGGAAATGGTAGTTGATATGGTAACCTTGCTTGGAAGAATGCTTCGTTTTTCTCTTAGCAATAAAGACCGATTAGTCCCAATTTCAAAAGAGGTCCAGCATATTCGTGATTATTTGGCTATCCAAAGCTTTAGGTTTGAAGAGAGACTTTCTTTCCATATTCCAGAAATTGTCGATGATGATTACTATTATACACCGAAATTTGTTTTACAGCCAATTGTCGAGAATGCCATTAGATATGGGTTAGAAAAACGCAAGGGTATTGAAATCCACATTGATGTTATAAAAGAGCGTAATGAAGCGGGACAGGAAGATATATTGCTTGTGATTCGAGATAACGGTCCTGGTATCCATAAAGAGACACTAGAAAAATTAAATCTATTACTGCAATCAGATCCAATGGTAAAACGTGATTCCGGGTTTGGTATTATCAATGTTCATGCAAGGGTAGCCATGATGTTCGGAAATGATTATGGACTGAGAATTCATAGTGTAATAGAAGAAGGAACAGAGGTGGTTATTCGAATCCCAATGATAGGTGAAAACCAAGTAGCGCAGTATGCAAACGGAAAGGAGCACATACTAGACAATGACAACGATTAAAACCATTATTGTTGATGATGAAGCACGAATTCGCAGGGGGATTGAGAGGTTAGTCCGTTCTTGCGGAGAGGAGTGGGAGGTCATCGGCACATTTTCAGATGGACAGGAAGCATACGAAGCAATGACTACCTGTGATGAAGTGGTTGACCTTGTCATTACAGATGTTCAAATGCCCGAAATGGACGGATTAACTTTGGTAAAGGAGCTGAAGAAATCCCATTCTTTCTTTGCTCTTATTATTAGTGGTTTTGATGATTTCAAATATTTGCAGACTGCCTTACGTGAGGGGGCAGTCAATTACATCTTAAAGCCAGTTGAAAGAGAGCAATTTCGAGTGCAAATGCAGGAAGTAAAAGAGAAAATTATGAATAAGAGAAATGAGCTGCGTGAATGGGAGAAGGTACAGGAGACAGCATTACAGTTAACATATACAAAACAGGTTCAATTATTAAGTGAAGTAACATGGAATGCCGATACTGATTTGTCTTTGCTCGATTGGACACGTCTATTCCCGAAAGGAAACTATCAACTCGTCTATATTAGTGTTGATCAAATTTTATCTAAAACAAAAGGATTTAACACTGAGGAATGGGAAACTTGGAATTTTGCTGTTGAAAATATTATGTCAGAATTAATAATTAATGATTTTCATGTGCCTGGTGTACAGAATTGGTGGTGGCGAAGCGGCAAGTTGAATTTTTGGCTACTTCTTCTAAACGAAGAACAAGAGAGGGAGACTTCTTTTGAATCTATAACCGAACATTTTGTTGGACAATTAAGAAACGCTATTCAACGCCATACACCATTTACCGTTTCCATTGCGCTTGGGGGTGAATTTGAAGAGCTATCACTGTTGCTAAGCTATAGGGATCAATTGTTATCATTAATACAGTTTCGAATGATTCAAGGTGGAAATAAAGTTTTTCAGCTAGACCTGATTAAAACCATTTCGGACGAAAATCCGAAAGGAATAACATCGTCTGTCTATAAGCATGTAGAGCAGACCATTCATGCTTTAGAAAGAGGGGCGGAGGAAGAAATCGTAAAGTCGCTACAAGAGTTCTTTTCTGAAATAGCGGCTTTATCGTCACCAGTTTTAATTGAAGAGGCGGTGCAGTATTTGTCTATTCGCATCGTTAATAGATGGATGGAGCATGATGGGTTCGGAGAAGATCCCTATGTATTGACAGAAGCTATGCAGCTTACAAAGCATGCAGCTAATTTTACACAACTGAAGGACAGTGTAAAGCATTGGGTATTGAATGTAATGAAGAACATGCGAGCGTTAACATATGATCAGTCCAGTCCGGTTCAGCAGGCAAAGGAATGGATACAGAATAACCTTGGCGAGAGCATTACAATTAAGAAAATCGCCAATTATGTTTATATGAATCCAAATTATTTTTGCGAATACTTTAAAAATCAAACTGGCGAAACAGTGTTAGACTATGTGACAAGAAGCCGGCTTGAAAAAGCGAAGGAATTGTTGGGAACGACAGATTTAAAAATTTATGATATTTCTTGTCAAATCGGCTATCAAGATACAAAATATTTTAGCCGTTTGTTCAAGCAGTGGATGGGACAATCCCCATCTCAATATAGAGAACATTACTTTAAAACATATTCTATTAGTTGATATAACGAGATCATATATGATCTCGTTTGTTTTTTTGCACAGAAGTAGATTCAATTCAACTCTGGGCTTTGCCCTACATCCAATGTTTACCCGCAAAAGCTTTACTCTCCATCCAACCTCTTTTTGAAAACCTTTTCATAATATTTGCTTAACATTCTGAATATTCCCCCCCCTATCCGATATTTGTCTCCTACAAACTGTATATGAGACCCTGTATAGTTGTAACTAACAAGGCAAGGCGCAACAGCTAAGAACCAGCTTTACTTCTATCAAAATGTGACATAGAGAATCTTTACTCATTAATGAAATCGCTATCATGATCAACTGGCTCTCCTTAAGAAGATATAAACATGTAAAAGGGGTGTATGTATGGCGTTAATTGGGCCATCACTAATGTGTGCTGATATGGGAAACCTTCAGGAATCAGTAGTTCGGCTAGACCAGGCGGGAGTAGACTTTTTCCATCTTGATATTATGGATGGGAAGTTTGTTCCAAATTTTACAATGGGACCTGATATGATACGAAGATTAAGAGAATTTACTACAAAACCATTTGATGTTCATTTAATGGTTGAAAAGCCTGAAGATTATGTAGATCTGTTTATTGAATCAGGAGCAGATATGATTTCCATTCATACAGAAGCGACAGATCATTTACAAAGATCCTTACAAAAATTGAAGGATAAAGGGATTAAAGCAGGCGTAGCTTTAAATCCTGCAACACCATTTGCTGATATCGAATTTGTGTTGGATGTTGTAGACTATGTGACGGTTATGACTGTTAACCCAGGATTTGCAGGACAAAAATTTGTGCCGTTAATGAATAAAAAGATAAAGAAACTAAGTGATTTGATACAGGAAGAGGGCTATGATATCGAAATTCAAGTGGATGGGAATATTGGCTATCAAACTATACCCGATGTGCTTCATAATGGGGCAAGCATGTTAGTGTGTGGAACATCCTGTTTGTTTAGACCCGATATCACGTTAGAAGATGCGGTAGTAAAGCTTCGCGGATTTATTGAAGAACATCAGCTTGAAAAAAATGTATAAAGAATGGAGGGGTAGAAAATGGCTGATGTAACGGTTGTAGGCAGTATCAATATGGATATAGTAGCTCTAACTAACCACTATCCTCAGCATGGGGAAACGATTTTTGGGGAACGGATGGAGCTTTTAGCGGGGGGAAAAGGAGCGAACCAGGCAACGGCTTGTGCCCGTTTAGGAAAATCAGTATATATGGTTGGTTCTATCGGTCAAGATTCACACGGAGATATACTCTATGATTCCTTTCAAACCAATGGTGTAAATACAGCTTTTGTAAAGCGGGTAAAAGATTATTCCACGGGTTGCGCGATTATTACAATCGATCCTACGGCAGAAAATACGATGCTTGTGTTGAGAGGGGCAAATGATGCCTTAACAAAAGAGGATATTCGTCATGCCTTTTCTCAGATTAGTGATAGTAAAGTGCTGCTTGTACAAATGGAAATACCGGAAGAAGCTGTAATTGAGGCAATGATTGAAGCTAAAAAGAAAGGGATGTATGTCATCCTTGATCCAGCCCCGGCCGAGGGTGTTACGGAAAGAGCATTGGGCTATGCCGATTTAATCGTTCCGAATCGGCAAGAAACAAAACAACTAACGGGTATTGATGTTGTTTCGGTTGATGATGCTTTTAAGGCGGCTAAGTATTTCGAGCTAATAGGTGTGAAAAACAGCATTATTAAAATGGCTGAAAAAGGCTCTTTAGTTTATCAAGAGGGGAAAATTGAATTTATAGAGCCGATCACAGTTAAAGCTTTGGATACAGTAGGAGCTGGAGATTCATATGCTGGCGCATTGGCTTGTGCAATCGCTGATGGTGAAAATCTCGTGTCAGCTGCTAGATTCGCTTCCATTGTAGGGGCGCTGAAAGTAACAAGATTAGGGGCGCAGGCTGGACTTCCTACAATAGAAGAAGTAGACAAGTTTTGTGAGGAATGGGATGTAATATATTACCAGATTGGAGAAAGAAAATCATCACATGCTTAAATTTCAAGAATTGAAAGGGTGAGCAATATGTCAGGTTATTTGCTGCAGATGACCCAGATTAGTAAAACATTTCCTGGTGTTAAGGCACTTGAGGATGTAAAGCTTGAAGTGAAGCCAGGGGAAGTGCATGCTTTAATTGGTGAAAACGGAGCAGGAAAATCAACTTTAATTAAAATACTTGCAGGGATTCATCAGCCCGATGCTGATGCAAAGTTTTTCTTTGAAGGAAAGGAAGCTGATATTCGTAAACCGATTGATGCAACGTTAAAGGGAATTTCAATTATTTATCAAGATTTAAGCTTATTCCCAAACCTTTCAGTAGCTGAGAATATATATATCGGCAGAGATAGCACGAAAAGGCCATGGAAGAAAATTAGCTGGAGTGAAATGGAAGCGGTTGCTAAAAAGGCGTTAAAGGAGCTTGATTTTGACGTTGATGTGCACCTTCCTGTTGAGAAATTAAGTATTGCCCAGCAGCAGCTAATTGAAATTGCAAGAGCATTGGCGTTCGATTCAAAGCTCATTGTCATGGATGAGCCAACCTCATCTTTGTCTGCCGGCGAAGTAGAGAAATTATATAAAGTCATTGCCAATCTAAAACAGAGAGGAATAGCAATTATATTTGTCAGCCATAAACTCAAAGAATTATTCACGGTTTCTGATCGGTTCACTGTATTACGTGATGGTAAATATGTTGGGACCTATGATAAAGAGGAGCTTAATGAAGAAAGGCTAATCACATTAATGGTCGGCAGAAAAGTCCAATATGAGAAAAATCAAGGAGCTGGCAAGGCTGGGAATACGATTTTAGAGGTGAAAGGTTTATCTAAGGAAGGGAACTTTAAGGATATCTCCTTTGAACTAAAAACAGGGGAAGTATTGGGGATTACTGGACTTGTCGGTTCCGGCAGGACAGAGCTTGCTCAGGCGATATTTGGCATTAACAGGCCTTTTGAAGGTGAACTTAAATTGAATGGGACTAGCGTTCAGATCAAATCTTCAGAAGATGCTGTGAAAAAAGGAATTGCGTATATACCTGAGAGCAGAAAAACACAAGGACTTATATTGCGTCAATCGATTATTAATAACATTTCTTTGCCTGTTTTAAAGCAGCTTCGAAATAGAATGGGCTTAATTAGACGGAAAAAGGAACTTGAATTAGCAAACTATTATGTGGAAACTCTCGATGTTAGACCAGCTCTTCCGCATATGGCTGCAGGACAACTGTCGGGAGGAAATCAACAAAAGGTTGTAATCGGAAAGTGGCTCTCGACAAAACCAAATATTTTAATTATTGATGAGCCAACAAATGGGATTGATATCGGAGCTAAAACAGAGATTCATAAGCTTCTTCGGAAACTTGCATCAGAAGGAATGGGAATCATTGTGATTTCATCGGAGTTGCCAGAGGTGCTGGCGGTCAGCGATCGCATTTTAGTGATGAGGCATGGGAGAATAGCAGGAGAATTAGGTATTGAGGAAGCTACACAAGAAAATATCATGAATTATGCACTGCTTGGTCCAAAGTATTCCGTAAAAAAGCAACATGAACCACTGATAGTCAGCAAGGAGGTGCAGGCATGAACGCTATCTTAAAATCAAAGGAAATGAGCATTGCAGCGATTGTTCTATTACTCTCTGTAACTTTAACTTTTGTAAGCCCGGTGTTTTTAACAGCAGATAATATTCTTGATATTTTAAAAGGAAATGCGGTCATCGGAATTTTGGCCGTAGGAATGACATTAGTTATCATAACAGGCGGCATTGATGTCTCAGTTGCAGCGGTTACTAGTGCTGTTTGTATCATTAGCGGAAAACTATTATTAATTATGCCTGATAGTCCAATCTCCATTCTATTATTATTTCTAATTGCACCTTTGCTTGGGGTCTTGTTAGGCGCTATTAATGGTTTTCTTGTTTCAAAAATTCAAATACCAGCCATTGTTGTGACTTTGGGTATGATGAGTATTATTAATGGTCTTGTTTTATATATTACAAACGGACAGTATTTAAATAGTACAAGTTTCCCAAAAGTATTTATTAGCTTTGCAACCTTTGAGGTATTTGGCATTTCAATTATTATTCTATTATTTATCGCAATCGCTATTTTAACTTGGTACATTCTCAAATATACTCTGATCGGACGTGAAGTATTAGCGATCGGGGGGAATAAAGATTCCGCAATCAGAGTAGGGATAAATTTTGATAAAGTTCAGATTTTTGTATTTTCATACATGGGCTTTTTAGCGGGAATTGCTGCCATTGCCCAAACCGCTTATACGAAAGCTGTGGACCCTAATGGCATGCTTGGCTTAGAACTAATGGTTATTGCGGCTGTTGTGCTGGGCGGGGCAAACATCATGGGAGGTCGTGGAACGATATTTGGAACATTTTTAGGAGTACTGTTATTAGGAGTTGTACAAAATGGTCTTATTTTAGCAAAAATAGATACATTTTGGCAAAAGGTATTCACCGGATTGATTATTTTATTAGCTGTATCCTATGATCATATGCAATATAAGCGGGCAAAAGATAAGCTTGCCAAGATTGAAGTAGAGGCTTAGAAAGAGGTGAATAAAATGAAAGCGTTATCGTTATCGAAGGAGAATATTTTAGGACTTATTGCTTTAGGCCTATTTATTCTTATGGGTATATCTGTGCCGGGGTTTTTCTCATCCAACAACTTAAATAACATGATGTTTCAACTTCCAGAATTCGGGTTAATTGCTTTGGCGATGATGGTTGTTATTATAACGGGCGGAATTGATCTTTCTATGACATACACGGCTGCATTATCCGGCGTATCAATCGCCTTGATGCAAAGCCATGGCTATCCGATAGTAACAGCTATTGCAGTCGGGATTGTGGTCGGATTAACTTGCGGAGCCATAAATGGTTTTATCATTTCAAAAATTGGTGTTTCACCCATTCTTGTGACATTAGGAACAATGATTCTTTTTGAAGGGTTGATTCTCAGCATCACAAAAGGTAATTCCATTTCTGGTTTAAGTGAAGCATACAGCTTAATAGGTAATGGCTATTATTTAGGGCTTGTTCCACTTTCAATTATGATCTTTATCATCTTTGCAATCCTGACGGGTGTTTTATTAACAAAAACAAATTGGGGTAGAAGTGTTTACATGGTTGGAAGCAACCCTATTGCTTCATTGTTTTCAGGTGTTAATAATAGCAGGATTTTAATGAAGGTGTATTTGTACTCAGCATTGCTTGCTACTATAGCAGCGATTATTATGACATCTCGATATAACTCGGCAAAAGTAGACCTTGGATCTTCTTACCTCCTTCAAAGTGTAGCAGCAGCTGTACTTGGCGGTACTGAAATCCAGGGGGGATACGGAAAGGTAATGGGAACTGTGTATGCTGTAATTATCTTTCAAATGCTATCAAATGGATTGAATTTACTAGGTGTACCGCGCTCTATCGTTAGTGTCATGATGGGAGTTATCCTCATATTTGTTTTAGTTTTAAACTTCGTGAAAGTGAAAGTAGATGAAAAAAAACAAAAGAAACTTCAAGAATCTTCAGCTGCTTAACAAAGAATTTGGGTTTGCTCTGGTTTTCTATCAGATAGCTATATAACTATTAAGTAAAAATGAGGGGGATATTTATGAAAAAATTTTTAGGAACTGCCGCATCTATGCTGTTAGTAGGAGGTCTTCTTACTGGTTGTGTATCGCAAGAAAGTGCCTCTGGAAGCGGAACTGCTAAAAGTAATTCAGGCCAGAAACAAGAAGCAAGCGGAGATGATAAAGTAACAATTGCTATTGTACCAAAATTGATTGGTATTCCATATTTCAATGCTTCCGAAAAAGGAGCGTTACAAGCAGGAAAAAATTTAGGGGTAGAGACGATTTATACTGGTCCAACTGAAGCGGATGCAGCGCAGCAAGTAAAGGTAATTGAAGATTTAATCAGCAAAGGCGTGGATGCTCTTGCTGTTGCGCCAAACGATGCAGCTTCCTTAACGCCTGTACTAAAGAAAGCAAAAGAACAGGGCATTATCGTTATGGACTGGGATACACCGGCAGATCAATCACTTGTAGAAGCATCTGTTCACCAAATCGATGATGAAGCGTATGGCCGCCATATTGCCAAAACATTAGTGGAAAAAATGGGTACCGAGAAAGGTGATATCGCAATTCTTACCGGCGGACTTTCTGCAGCAAACTTAAATACATGGATTGACGCGGCGAAGAAAGAGCTTAAGGAGCATTATCCAGGAATCAAGCTAGTAACAGACAAAATTGCAACAGATGAAAAACAACAGGTTGCTTATCAAAAGACACTGGATTTAATTAAATCAAATCCAAACCTAAAAGGGATTATGGCCTTCTCCACACCAGCCCCATTAGGTGCTGCTCAAGCGATCCAAGAAAAAGGACTGCAAGATAAAATTGCCGTTGTTGGTACTGCATTACCGAAAGATTCCAAACCGTACTTAAAAGATGGTTCATTAGATGTAGCGATTTTATGGGAGCCAGATAAATTAGGCTATTTAACAGTGGCTCTTGCCAAAGAATTAGTTGAAGGTAAAAAGCTGCAAAATGGACAAACAGTTGAACATGTTGGCAAGATTGAAGTTCGTGATAATGGAAAAACGGTTATTATGGGCCCTCCAACCGACTTTACTGCAGAAAATGCCGAGAACTATGATTTCTAAAAAGTAAAATCAAAATCGGTTCAATACTCCCTCCTAATTTGTATACAAACTAGGAGGGATATTTCCTTTTTTACTGAAGGATGATGTTGGAGGATAAGAAAAAGGAGGCGGTTGTATGAAAGAAAAATATGTAATTGGAGTAGATTATGGAACAGAATCCGGAAGGGTACTACTCGTGGATGTAGCGACAGGTGAAGAAATCGCTACCAACGTCACCCCTTACAAAAATGGGGTCCTAGACGAAGCTTTGCCTAACGGAAGGCGTCTGGAAATGGACTGGGCCTTACAGCATCCAGGGGATTACTTAGAAGTGCTGTACCAATCGGTTCCAGCAGTGGTCCAGATGGCTGGAATAAACCCAAAAGACGTTATTGGAATCGGCATTGATTTCACATCTTCTACAATTTTACCTTTAGATAAAAATGGCAACCCGCTATGCTTTGATAGGAAATGGGAGAATAATCCTCATAGTTGGGTGAAATTGTGGAAGCATCATGCAGCGCAAGAGGAAGCTGATGATATTACACGTATGGCGGAAGAAAGAAATGAGACATTTTTAAATCGGTATGGCGGCAAGATTTCTTCAGAATGGATGTTTCCAAAAATTATGCAAATTTTGAGAGAAGCTCCAGAAATTTTCGAGGAGACCGATCTTTTCATGGAGGCTTGCGATTGGCTGACATACCGCTTAACCAATCAACTTGTTCGCAGCAGCAATACATGTGGCTATAAAGCATTTTGGAATAAAGGAGAAGGCTATCCAGATGCCTCATTTTTCACGGCGTTGGAGGATCGATTGGAGAATATTTTAGAAACAAAAATGAGAGGCTCGGTTCTGCCGATTGGGGGAAAAGCAGGGGAATTAACAGCAGAAATGGCCCAACGTTTAGAGCTTTTGCCAGGAATTGCGGTAGCGGTCGGAATCATTGATGCCCATGCGGGTGTACCAGCTGTTGGTGCCGTTCGGCCAGGGCAGCTAGTCATGACAATGGGAACTTCTACTTGTCATATGCTTATTTCTGATAAAGAGGAAGCCATTGAAGGTGTATGCGGATTGGTAGAAGACGGTATTATCCCTGGATACTTCAGCTATGAGACCGGACAGGTGGCAGTGGGAGACTCCTTTGCCTGGTATATCGAACAGGCAGTGCCAAGCTATGTAAAACAACAAGCGAAGGATGCAGGCATAAGTGTGCATCAGTTGTTAGAAGAAAAAGCGGCTGCTTATAAGCCGGGACAATCTGGGCTCGTTGCGTTGGATTGGTGGAATGGATGTCGTTCTGTCTTAGTCGACTCCAATTTGTCCGGCTTAATTGTAGGGCTTTCATTAGCGACTAAACCAGAGGAAATATATAGGGCTTTATTGGAATCTACAGCATTTGGAACAAGAAAAATTATTGAAAACTTTACCGAAGCAGGTGTGGAGGTCAATGAAATTTTTGCTTCTGGAGGTCTTCCGCAGCGAAATAAATTGCTGATGCAAATCTATGCGGATGTGACAAATCGAGAAATTAAAATTGCTGATTCGGACCAAACGATCGCTCTAGGTGCAGCCATGTATGCCACGGTTGCAGCAGGAAAACAAAACGGAGGCTACGATACGATATTGGAAGCATCCACACATATGTCGAGAGTGAAGGAAGAAACCTTTGTTCCTATTCCGGAACATGTGGAACTGTATGATCAGCTTTATAGACTGTATTTAGAACTTTACGATTATTTTGGACGTGAAAGATCCCAAATCATGTATGCTTTGAAACAGATGAGAAGTTTAAATAAGGAAGGAGAATAGGGCTATATGAAGTATGAATTCCTTCACCCGGCTGATCAAATTGTTATGATAATGGATCGTATTTATAAGCATAATATGACAACCATTTCAGGGGGGAACCTCTCGATTTTAGATGACAATGGTGATCTATGGATCACTCCGTCAGGCATAGACAAAGGTACTTTAACGAGAAACGATATTATATGTGTAAGAAAAGACGGTACGATTGAAGGGATTCATAAACCGTCCGTTGAACTGCCGTTTCATCAAGGTATTTATGAGGTGCGTTCAGATATTAAAGCAATTGTTCATGCACATCCGCCAGCATTAGTAGCCTTCAGTATGGCTCGAAGAAGACCTAATTACAAATTAATTTCAAGTGCGTATACAAGTGTATCTGGGAAGGTTGAAATAGCTGCTTATGCTGTTCCTGGTAGTCAAAGATTAAAAGAGAATATTGCAAAAGAATTTGCAAAAAGCGGTGACGCAGTTATACTTGAAAACCACGGCATTGTTGTTGGGAAAAGTAATATTTTTGACGCGTTTGCTCTTTTCGAAACATTAGAGGATGTATCCTATCTTGAAATCAATGCAAGAGCATTAGGGCAACCGCGTGAATTGTCGAAGCAAGATTTGCAAAAGATTGATGTTTATCAACAAAAGGAATTAAAAGAGTATACTTTCATGCAGCGTACAGAAGAAGAAGATGCAGCAAGAACAGGAATATGTAATTTAATACAACGTCTATATGATCGTCAGCTTTTCATAAGTACAGCAGGTAGTTTCTCAACACGTTTAAGCGATGGTTCTATTTTGATTACACCCCATCAACTGGATCGAAAATACATTGGCGCAGATGACCTAGTATTGATAAAAGATGACTGTCGAGAAACGGGTAAGCTGCCATGTGAGCTGTATGTCTTACATAAAAGAATTTATGAGAAGCATCCGGTTATGACATCCATCATTATAGCAAATCCGCGTTATTTAATGGCATTTGCGGTCACAGATCTTGAATATAATACTCACATTATTCCAGAAGCTTATATCGTACTTCGCGATATTCATAAGGTTCCATTCGGTATTGGTGAGGAGTATTACGAAATGATTGCTGCTAAACTAGCGAAAGATAATCCTGTTTTACTAGTTGAGAATGGTTATGCAGTTTTCATAAATAACAATATATTAAGTGCATTTGATATGCTGGAAGTAGCGGAATATAGTGCGAAAGCATTAATTTATTCGAAAAATGTTGGAGAAGTCATCAATATTAGTGATGAAGAAATAGCAGAAATTATTGATGAGTTCAATTTAGTTAGGAATTAGATGATTGTATACATCGTCTGTTCTTGACGTGAAAGGTATGAAGCAAAGCAGACAATACATGCATAAAATATGGAAAACAGCAACGAGGCCTGTATCGGATTCCGTTGCTGTTTAATTGGAGTTGATCCTAAAAATAAAGAATTTTATACTGAAAACGCAAAGAGATACACAGAGGAACTTCAGAAACTTCATAAGGATACCATCAATAGAATCCATCAAATTCCTGAAGAGAAACGCTTTTTAATATCGAGTGAAGGCGCATTTAAATATTTTGGCAAAGCATATGAAATTAAAACAGGATATATATAGGAAATCAACTCAGAAAACCAAGGAACGCCAGAGCAAATTAGGACTGTTATTCATTTAATTCAATCCAATAAAGTTACTGCATTGTTTGTAGAAACAAGTGTAGACAAACGTAGTATGGAAACAGTATCAAAAGAAACAGGTGTACCGATTGCTAGAACAATCTTCACTGATTCACTGGGGAAACCGGGTGAAGATGGGGATACTTACTCGGAAATGATGAAGTGGAATACAGATACGATTATTAATGGGTTACAAAAATAAAGTTTAGTAAAAAGACTAGTATGCTAATACTCTTGTTGTGTTAGCATACTAGTCTTTTATCGTTTTAAAGATTTTGGAGCATCTTTTCTAGCTTGTCCAACGTGTGAAGATAGAAAAGCTATGAGCTAACCCAATTTATTTTTTGTTCAATATATGTATGACTGATTATTAGAATTTTAAATAAAAGAAATAAGGCGCTGTATATTACTTACTCAAACTTCGCAGAGTGAAATTGACAAATATGCCTTGATATAGTTAGGAAGGCTGATGATCCACTGCTGAAGTTGACTTTTAATTAGTTTTTGTATTTTCTTGTTTGTCTTTTTTAGGGTGTCTTCAAGAAGCTCGATTAATTGTTGTAAAGCTACAGCCCAATCAAGTTCATTCACTTCATCGCAAAGTTCATAAAAAAGACCACCTAGTGTACGTTGGTCCGAGTTGCAGCGGTTCTGCCAGGACAAAACAATGTATCTAGAAAACACAATAGTTGTATGACTAATAAGTAAATCATATGATATGCCTTGGAACTCTTTTTGTAGGCGTAATAGGGATTTGGTTGTCTTAAAGAAGACCTCAATATCCCAACGCATTCCGTAGATTCGATCAATTTCTTGTTCAGAAAGCGTACAATCCGTGCTGAGAATCGCAAGCCATTGACTTTTCTTATTACGATTTTGAACAAACACAACCTTCACATCAATACCCCATTGGCCAACGTTGTGTGGATAGAGCGTAATATTCGAAACTTCGACTGTCATTGTGGCGCGGAAGGACATCGGGATGTAGTAGGTGCCATGAATATTTTGGACAAGTCTGTCAATAATCAGCTAACGAAAAATCGGGAACTACCTAAAATAGAAGATACAAAGTATCGCCGAGTCCTTTTAGCCCCCATTGTCTCGCACAATGAGGCTAAAAGGGCAGTGGCGTAGTGCCTATGATTGGGCTGCGGTATGTGGTTTTTACTACATGTCGTAATGAACTGGAGAAGTAGTAAGACCCGGAAGCCCCGGCCGAAAGGAGACTTTGATGAAGGTTTAAAAAAGAATCACCTGGATTTATCCATGGGGCGAAGTCAAGGAATCATAGCAGCAAGTCTAGGTTTCTTCGTTTTTAAAAATGAGGAAAGAGAACTGAAAGGCTCTTTTCTGATGCTTTCTTCCGGATTTAATGTTGGCTTATTTGCATTTCCTTTAGTTTATGCAATATGGGGTATGAATGGATTAACCTATTTTAGTATGTTTGATGTTGGAACATCATTTGTCGTTTTTGGAATTTCCTATATTTTAGGAAGTTATTTTTCAGCAGAAGGACTCTGGCTTAAACCATTAGAAATTCTAAAAAAACTTGCCAAGTCTATTCCGTTAATGACGTATCTTTTGGCTAGTCTTTTGAATTTTAGCCACCTCCATTTACCTGATACGATCATTCATGTTGCAAGTTCAATCTCTGGTGCCAATATGCCGTTATCATTATTATTATTATTATTATTATTAGGTCTCTATTTGAATTTTAAATTTGACAAACAATTGATTAAACCTATGCTGAAATATTTAACCTTCCGATATGGTTTAGGTCTACTTTTTGGATTTGGTTTATACTTTATCCTTCCGTACAATCAGATGTATCGATTTACAATCTTGATCGGTTTGTTACTACCTGTTGCAGCATCCGCCTTAACATTTGCCGTTGAATTTAAATACAGCACCAGCAGCACCCGTTTAATCGCTACTATATCAAATATTACGATTTTAATTAGTATTGTCATTTTATATATTTTTGCAAACTTTATTTTATAAAGCGTTAAATTAAAAACAAACTCCATAGGCTCTTGTTGCTATTTTTGTTCCGCTCTTTCTCATTATCAAATGATGCTAAAAATGAAGAATGTTATTCAAGTTAAAATGGATGGGTTTAAATTCTATTTAAATAAAAGGAAACTACCAAATAAAGTAGTTTCCCTTTTTAATAGTGAAAGATTATTATTTTTTAACCACGTTATATCGTTTTAACACGATTTTCCCAAATTGAGTCAGGATACGATCCATTAAAAATCCCATTAATCCAAGTGTGACGAGACCAACAAAAATCCAATCTGTTTTAAAGTACAATCTTGAATTCCAAATCATGTAGCCAATCCCTTCATTCGCTGCAACCATTTCAGCCCCGACAATTGCCATAAAGGAGGACCCCATAGCCAGTTTAGCTCCCGTAAATATAAAAGGAAGGGAAGCTGGGATGATGACATGGAACATAATTTGTACTTCTGACGCTCCCATGCTTCTAGCAGAACGTATTTTATCTTCTTCGACAAAAAGGACACCAGTAATGGTATTGATAATGACGATAAAGAAGGTTGCATACATAATTAAAAAGATTTTGGACTGCTCGCCTATTCCGAACCAAAGCATGAATAACGTAATAAACGCAAGGGGAGGAATGAAACGAATAAAATTAATAATCGGATCCAGCACCACTCTCAAAGTTGAAAAGCGACCTATCAATAAACCAATCGGGATGGCAACCAAATTCCCCAGCGTCCAACCAATAATCACTCTCACAAAGCTGGCCCCCATGTATTTAAATAAGGAGCCATCCTTGCTAAGGTCAATCGCTCCTTGCCATACAACTAATGGGCTGGGCAAAAACTGGGGGTCAGAAAAAGCCGCGGCAATGCTCCATATCGAAAGAACTAATATCCAGCCGATGACCCCACTTTTAATAACCAATTTCACAAGGGGAAAATGTAATTTAATTTTTGGCAATGAAGCCTGATTTCTTTTTAATTCATTTTTTTGTACATACATACCTGTTCCCCCTTTTAATCAAAATGTGATTGTATCTTTTGATAAATAAGATGGAATTCTTTGTCTGTAAAATCTCTTGGATAGGCTAACGGAACTTCATAGATAGTAGAGATATTGGATGATGGACCCACAGACATCACACCTACTTTTTGACCAAGTAAAAGTGCTTCTTGAATATCATGGGTGACAAAGATAATCGTTTTATTCATTTCTTTCCATATTCTCACCAATTCTTGCTGCATCGTTCGGCGGGTCATGGCATCCAAGGCGCCAAAGGGTTCATCCATTAATAAAATGTCAGGGTCATTTGCTAAGACCCGTGCTAATTGCACACGCTGCTTCATTCCTCCTGAAAGTTCCTTTGGAAATTTCCCTTCGTGCCCCTTTAAACCAACAAGTTCAATATAATAGGAGGACTTTTCCTCACGAACTATTTTGGGGATATTTTGCATTTTTAAACCGAATTCAACGTTTTCCTTAACTGTTAACCACGGAAATAGAGCAGAATCAGCTTGTTGGAAGACAACGCCTCGATTTCTACCAGGCTTATTTACTTTTTCGTTATCTACTAAGACTTCGCCCGCCGTATTTTTGATAAAGCCGGCAATGATGCTAAGAAGAGTGGACTTCCCACAACCGCTGGGCCCAAGCAGGATAAAAAATTCACCGTCTTGAATTGTTAAATCGACATCTTCTAGAACAAAAGTAGAATTCCCATTAAATGATTGGGATAAGCTAGAAATCGAAATCAGTGAGGATTTTTCGAGTTCTTTAAGGCTTGAGTTCATAAAAGTTCCCTCCCTTGGATTAATAAGTAACAGACTCAGGTAATGCCTTTTTAAGTGGATCTAAACTTAATTTCTCATCTAGATTGAATGAATTACTTAATATCCCTTTTTCCTCCATCCATTTTTTCATTTCCTCGAGATGGTTCGCATCTTCCTTCGTAAAGCCTAGGACATAATTATTTCTTTCAAGATCTTTTAAAACGCCATCCTCTGGCAGTTTCAATTGTTCAAATGCCAGCTTTGCGGTTTCCTCTCTATTATTTTGGACATAGTGTATCCCTTCATTAAGAGCTTTTAAAGTATTTTCTACCACTTTAGGGTTATCTTCAACCAATGATTTTTTTGCAAGAAGATAGCTGTCAATGGTTACTCCGGCCCCAAGTAAATCATCAATTTGATGGACGCCATCGATACCTTTAAATTTTTCTAAAAGGGCACCACCCACCCATACAGCGTCGATATCTCCTTTTTTCACACCTACAATGGCCTCATCTGGTGTGCTGTAAGGAACATAGATGATATCTTTTTCACTTATACCATTGACTTTAAGATACTGCGCCCAAACGTATTCATTGACGGTTCCTTTATTAACTCCTAATTTTTTCCCTTTTAAATCAGCTGCTTTCTTAATGCTGCCTTGAGCTAGAAGCTGATTGGCCTTTGAAGTTTTTTCATTTCCTCTAGTAAGGGTAGCAACTATCACCAAGTTCCCCTTTGCCAAAGAATTAATGGCAACGTAATCGGCTGCAATCCCAGTATCGGCTTGTTCTGTTAAAACTGCATTAATAGTATCTACACCCATTGCAAAATTCGCTAGTTTAGCGTCAACATCATGGTCTTTGAAATCCAGCCTCAGTCGGGGTATATTGCCATTCAATTTCAAGCGTGACCGGATTTATTTCTAAGATTCTCGAGTGATCACGAACAGCGTTTTTCGAACCATAAGGAGATGCAGGGTTCGGAAGACCATAACCACCCCAGCCGCCATTATCAAATACGAGGAGATTACCTTCTCCCGGCAAGCCTCTCGGAATAATATGAGCATGGTGCTGTCCGATAATCCATTTTAAAAAAGAATCCCCTGGATTTATCCATGGGGCGAAGTCAATTCGAAAAACCTACAGATGTCAAGATTCACATAGGTAGTGCTGCATTTTCTGTCATCAAGCAGGCGAAGTTTGCGATTGATAGTTCAAAATCATTGCCACAGTCTTTCGAGTATTTAGGGAATCAAATAATGATAAAGCAAATGGAAGTCGGTAATCCGACGAAAATTGTCATGACGGAAGAGCTGGACCCGAAGAGGGCCTACGAAATGCTCGATTATCGTTTTTATGAAAAAAGACGGTTACGGATCAAGCGGGGCGAATGTCGATGGATATTACATCGATAAAAAGGGTGATAAATACAAACTAAATGAAAATTTTTATCGTGTAAATGAGCTTGATCATCCACGATTCTTCTCTACTGAGCATCATATCGAGTTGTCACGTGAGAATAAACAAGAGCAGTATGTACCAGTTGGGATAGAAATAGAAGGCTATACCGTCACTTCATTTTACGATAAAGTGGTTAAAATTTCATTGGAATAAGAGAAAAGGTGCCTGACACCCGCTGCATGAACACATTAACGCATTGGGGGTCAGGCACTTGTTTTCTTAGTCAATATTGTTTCTTCATCCACGCATCCATATATGCCTGATTCCTGCTTAGATGACACAGACAGCAATGGCTGGATTCCTCCACTTGCGCTTTTGCTTACTTTAATATTCTCCTTTAATTACAAAAAACGAGCCCCGAATTGTTCCAGCTAGTTTAGATTTCTGCCTAGCAAACTTAAACTTCCCTTCTAACTCCTTTGGTACCTCCATCCCCTCAGAAAGCTTAAAACCAACGGCCCGCTTCGGCTTAGGGCCATCAACCGTATACATGACGTTGACCTCAAGACCATCCTCATAAAAGACGTAGGCCATTTTGATATTTTCCACTTGAAAACGCGACGTTTCTAAAGGTTTGGCAGCAAACTCAATATCACGATCTTCTTTCAAAATTCGGTTCACATAATCAAGGGTCTCCTGACTTTCGCTAGCTGGTACAACCGTAAATTCATGCTTGTATTTGTTCATAAAGTAACGGGCTTCATTAGCACGTAAACCAGCAAGCGCTTCTACTACAGGTGAAGACTCTAAACCAACTGTAGACACATTTTTAAAATCAACGATATAGGACATTTCCAACCTTCCTTTTCTCTCTTTATTTCCGAACAACAGGAATCCACATTTCACTAAAAACTAAGCCATTCTTCAAGTTGTTTCTTTTGACGATACAAATTTTGACTGGCGGATTTGTTGGTTTGCTAATTGGTGTTCACGTAGACTAGTATTAACAAACACCTCTTTAATATTCGACGTTGTTGCGTCAAAGCCCTTCATTTCGAGGAGTTGAAACCATACTAAATAATTATCAAGATATTTTGTTGCAACACCTTTAAATCGGTCAATCAAACCTCATTACTTAATAAGCTTAGAGTTATGGTTATAGTATTCTCACATGAATCATAGCATTTTCCTTAACCTATTCAGGATAAGAGATTCTTACTGCTTCATCCCATAATGGAATCATTTCGTAAATGGATGACGGCTCCACTTTTCTTAAGTATAATTTAACTATAGATAGGCTATTAGGACGGTGAGTATAAGGTGAAAAAAATAACAGTCGAAAACTTAGTTCGGAAGTTTTCATTGAAAGTAGTAGCTGGGGAAAATCAACTGCAGAAAATGATTACGCAATCACGTGTGCATCGCCCTGGCTTGGAATTTGTTGGCCATTTTGATTTTTTTCCGATGGAACGAGTTCAAATTCTAGGAAAAAAGGAAATTACCTATTTACATAAGTTAAGTAAAGAGGAACGTAAAATACGAATCGGAAATATCGTTCACTATCACCCGCCATGTTTTATTGTTACGGCTGGTGACGAAGGACTTACCTATTTAACTCACCATTGTGTTGAACAGGGTATCCCCTTGTTACTAACAAACAAGCCTGAGACAACTTCAGAGTTTATAACCAAATTGGATACCTATTTGGTGAAGGAATTAGCACCAGAAATGACGGTTCATGGAGTTTGTATGAATGTATCTGGCATTGGGATCTTACTTCGCGGTAATTCAGGGGTAGGGAAAAGCGAAACAGCTCATACGTTAATTCGTCGAGGGCACCGTCTGGTTGCTGATGATATTGTTGTACTGAAAAAGCTTGGCCCGCAAACCATTCTCGGTACACATGATGAAAAAACCAAGGAATTTTTGGCGCTTCGTAGTATTGGGTTGTTGAATGTGGTTCGCTTATACGGTCGCAAAGCTTTCCAAGATGAATCACGAATTGTGCTTGATATTAATTTAACGAAATGGCAAAAAGATGACTTGAATAATGAACTGGACCAGGAACTTCAATTTATAGAATATATGGGTGTTAAGATTCCATCTATCGAAATTCAACTCCAGCCCGGACGTGATGTGGCGGGGTTAATTGAAGCTGCAGCTAATAATTGGTATTTAAGGCAGCAAGGATACAGCGCAGCAGAAGAGTTCATGAGCAGGATTGAGGCCGATATTTCGAATTCTAATATGGAATAACTATTGAAGAAGAACGCCACGGTGACGGTTCTCATGGTTTTAATGAGGTTAGTGCCGACCGCAAGAACCGTCCAACCGTCCCCATGGTCTCTACCATGGTCTTTTTTATTTATAAATAATAATATGATAATATAAAAATAGGTACATTAGCACCATATTATTGTTTTTTAAAGTAGTATTGAAATCAAATAAAAGGAGTAGGTATGAAGGAATTTTATACTCATATAAATAAAAAAATATATTATTTTACGGTATTAATCGTAATAGCCATTATGATAATGGGTTTGTTAATGGGTAATCCACGTTTTGGTAAGTTTGATTATGGTTATTTTCTCCATGTTGGACTTATTGTCATCCTATCTGCCTGTTTATTGCTCTATCCTAAGTATATCACTCATGTTTTTAGACTAATTGTCATAACAGTAGCGTCCGTTTACTTTTATGCGCTGTTCTTTTTATATCCCGATACTTGGTCCACCTTTATTTTTCTATGTTTTATTCCAGCAATAGCGATTCTGTTTTTTGATTCAAAGCTCTTTTATTTTTCTTTACTATTAAACAGTGTGTTCATCATGTTTACATTTAGTTATATTATGCTTATTGATCAAGGATATCCCTATATCAAGCAGGATTTAATAGGAAATGTAATCAACTTTATCGGGAGTCAAGTGATTATCTATTTTATTTTTTATTTATCGCAAGGAAGAATAAAGAAACAGCAATTATACTATGAACAAATTCAGCATTCAGAGCGTTTGAAGACAACTGGACAGCTAGCAGCTGCTGTTGCACATGAAATTAGAAATCCTTTGACCGTTGTAAAAGGTTTTTTACAGTTATACCAAAAAGACGCTGGATTTAGTGATGATATAAAAGGAAATTTTACTTTGATGATTGATGAATTAAATATTGCTGAACAGGTAATTACTCAATTTTTATCTATAGCGAAGCCAAATAAGGAAACAGAAGTAGAAACAGTCAATTTGAAGATTGTTCTTAAGAGTGTAACCGATCTACTTCATTCGTATGGGCTTTTACATGATAATAAGATTGAATTAATTAGGGTTGAAGATTGCTATATCGCTGCTAACAACATAGAATTTAAACAATTATTAATAAATATTATAAAAAATGCCATTGAGGCTTCAAAATTTGGTGATTCTGTTTTTGTATCAGCTAGTAGGGAGAAAGATTTCGTCGAGATTAAGGTAGTTGATTATGGACAGGGGATGTCAGTAGCAGAAGTTAAGTCCCTTGGTACTCCTTTTTATTCTTTAAAAAGTAAAGGGACCGGATTAGGTATGATGGTTTGCTATAATATTGCAGCAAAATATAAAGGAACCATTAACTTCCAAAGTACTAAAGGTGAAGGAACTACCGTTACTATTCGCTTTCCATCAAAAAATTCCTGAATCCAGAGGGGAGGTTAATATGGTTTTATAATGAGGTTAGTACCAACCACAAGAACCGTCACCATGGTCCCAGTTCTTTTTATATAATCTAAGAAAGATAAACGCCTTCACACAAAAATAAGCTGAAAATACCTTAAATTGCAAAAAACGCCTTCAACAGTCATTTTTGAAGGCGTTTTTTTGATGTTTTTTACCTCTATCTTCTTACCAATCCACATACAACTCAAATTGGCATCTATAAAATTACCAAAAAGCAAATGGCTTTTGATTTGGGCTATTCGATTGAGAGTGTTCATTCGTTAATGGAACGATTCATAGAGCATCACAAGCTGATTCGTTATAATCCTGAAACGAGAGAATTGGCGATTAAATACTGGGGGAAGTATAACCTGCATAAGGGCGGGAAACCGGTGATGGATTGTATATATTCCGAGTTAAAGGATGTCGAGGATCTATCGCTGATTCAATATGTTTTGGACGGCATTCAAAAACAGGAAATTCGCAGCTTATTTGAATCCTTTTGTGGAAAAGAAGAGATGTTTAACTGCAATGATGTTAGTGAAGAAAATGAAAATGATACATATATCGATACTGAATGTGAAGAGTTAGACGATACGTTCATGCATAGATACACGATACGGGGACAAAAAGAAAAAGAAAATAATAATAAAAAAGAAAATAAAAAACAACAACAAGAAGCTTTTAATCCAAAAATAGAGAAAAATCCAGACACAGAAAATAATCAAAAAGTAGTAGATGTAAAAGAAATTATTGAGTTTTGGGACGTCAATGGATTTGGTTTTTCGAACATGAATGGGAAGGAACAGCTGTTAACTTGGTTAGATGATTCTAGCTTTTTACAGCCGAAAGATGTGATTTTAAAAGCGATGAATATTGCGTGTGCCAATAACAAGCGAAAGCTGAGCTATGTGGTTGGGATTCTGAAAAACTGGAAAAATGAATCTTTACTAACCGTAAAAGAAATTGATTCCTATCATGAGAACCAAAAATCCGTACCCAAGCATAGGCCATCAGCCGAATCGTTTCCTGCCGGAAGAGCTATTCCGAGTGGATATGTACTTGACCTTACGGCAGGTGAAGAGTGATGCTAATAGCTGGAATGGACCATGGGGACGGTTCCTGTGGTCAGCACTAACGCATTAAAAACCATGAGATCCGTCACTGTGGAGGCCTCAACCTTGATTTTTTTTAAAGAACCATTTACTATCAGGTCTTTCACGAGGAGTTAAATTTATAATGAAATACCCAATAATCAGGATTAAGATGACCAGTGAATAAAGCAATGTATTTACAGGCTGTTCGTGGTCAACAATAATTATTCGTACCATCGCCGTGATGCCTATATATATAAAATATCTAATAGGGAAATGGTATTCTTCTTTAAAGTATTTAACAATCATCGTAATAAACTCAAAATATAAAAAGAAGATTAGTATATTATCCAAAAAAAGTTTATAGTCGTCGCTGCCACTTTCTATCAAAATATGACTGAAAATGATTAATTCCTTAACTAGTAAAATCGAAAGAATAATCGCTAAAAAAATGAGGGAAATATTCAAAAATATTTGGAGAATCTTAGGGATAAGGTATAAAACATAAGTAAAATCCCTTGTTACCTTTAACATACAAACCATCCTCTCACTTTTTTAGGTTTTGTTTTAATAAAACTTGATTAGAGAATAATCTACGATGTAGTTATATACTATTTTTAATTTTATGAAAAATCAAGATATTATTATCGATCATTCCATAACTAGAATTTTCCCCAACTAATTAAAACGGTTTCAATTTTAAGGGCTATCGACAAAATTGACAGCCAAATGTTCTTCCCTTTATATACGATCTTTTCCGAAAGGGATAGCAGCCCGACTAGTTTTAAATTTGCCGTTTGGAATGAGGTAGCAATCGATTATCAGAATGAGAAACCTGCCAAAAAAGAGTTATGCCCCATAAAGGTACACCACTGATTCAACCTCCGGTGTTACAGTGCCAGAGTGAATGCTTTTATAAAAGGAACGGTCACTCTAACGGTGTTACAGTGCCCAGTTGAATGCTTTTTTTTTCAAGGCGTGACAGGCACTGAATCTGCGAATCACACCCTAATTCTAGAATGAAAACATCCGTCATCAAAAGTCTTTCGAACCTTATAAGCTTCACCGCTTCCGTCGCAATGCATGTCTTTCATCCATTTATACGTATAAGAAAAGGTCTTTTTTTTATATCAAATTAATATAATGACAAAGTTAACTTTTTCTAGAGGTGAATATTTTGGAGATTTTTGGTTTATCATTTGCGGTACTCTTGAAAATAATTTTAATCAATATTGTCTTAAGTGGAGATAACGCAGTCGTTATCGCAATGGCATCACGTAATGTTCCAAAGAAACAACAAAAGAAAGCGATCTTTTGGGGAACATTTGGAGCCATTATTTTACGTTTAATATTTGCAGTAGCAATTATTTACCTACTAGATGTACCTTTCGTAACTTTTATAGGTGGGCTTCTTCTAGTGTATATTGCCATTAAACTACTAATTGGCGATGATGAGGAAAATCTTAAAGAAGGAGGATCAAGCTTATTTTCCGCTGTGAAAACAATCATGATTGCGGATGCAGTAATGTCGCTTGATAATGTCCTAGCTATCGCTGGTGCAGTTGAAGGAAATATAGTTGGCATTATTATCGGAGTTATTGTTAGTATTCCTATCGTTGGTTTTGGAAGCCAGTTAATATTAAAAATAATGGAAAATTACCCTATTATCACTTATTTAGGTGCGGGAATCTTATCTTGGACTGCAGGTGAAATGATCGTCGGAGAACCAAAATTTGAACCTATTCTCACTCGCGGTCTACATTTATTGGTTCCGACGGCTATTACAGTTTTTGTTATTGGTTTTGGATATTTAATTTCTAAGAAAAAACTGCTATAGAAAAAATTCCAAGTAACCATGCGCCTTTACGAATGACACTAGGTATTTTCCCATTAATTTCGATATCTTTGCCATTTATCAGCTATGGATTAATGCCAACGCTGCTAAATGTATCTTAATTGGTATTGTCTTAAGTGTATATCGCCGAAAAGAGCTTACTGGAAAACAAATTTGAGCTCGAGATAGGTCATGATTTATAAAACAAATATAAAATCGGTGTGTTTTTCATATGAAATCACACTGCTTTTTAGCACGTTAATAGAATGATTATGCCAAATTCATTAATATAGGCTTTTTCAACTAACGGAAATCCTCACCTTTAATAATTATTTCATTTTTAAAACTGGTATTTGAAGATAAAAAATAAGGAACAACGTGCACGAAAAACAGAGAAGCCATGCAAATAATGGTTTTTTATTATGAAGTGTAATACCAAAGAATATAAAAAACCAAACAACCATTGACCACCAAAAATTCCATCCATTGTGATAAGACAAGAGTTTTAAAAATAAAAATATCGTCTCAATGAACGTAAATAAAATGGACCAAAAAGAAATATAGACTAGTTGTTTATAAAATGGTGCTTTGTATGGATACCGTGAGAGGTAAACTAATATTATTAGAGGTAAGTTTGTAAAAGCTATAAATAAATCAGCTATGGTATGATTTGGAACTAAAAAAGCTTTATGGAAGTACCATAAAGAGTGTTCATAAGTAATTATAGAGATAAAGAAGTCTACACTAATAGCAAAAATGATTGTAGGATAATATATCTTTAGGTTTTTCCAAATAGCAAATATCAAAGCTGATATTAGGAGCATTACTGAAAGTATCCAAGGAAAATATAACGTTAGCTTTGGTATCATTATGTTCCTCCTACAAAATCCGCGTACATATGATATTTTAATTTTGCCCATTTAAAAAGAAATTAGGTTAGTTTTTTAAGAAATTATTATTGAACTACGTCAAATGGACAAAATATCTACTAGAAAAAATGATTTGGATAGT
This sequence comes from Bacillus sp. OV166, assembly GCF_900177675.1. Lineage (GTDB taxonomy): Bacteria > Bacillota > Bacilli > Bacillales > Cytobacillaceae > Neobacillus. The sequence continues at coordinate 899,377 of NZ_FXWM01000001.1, forward strand.
TGATAAGAATTTATGGAGGAATAAAAAAGGATTGATTTAATAAGTCATTTTTAGGCAGCCATTAAAGGAGGATAAAAACAACTAAATAAATTAGGAGGAGTTGCCATAAACAATGGTTGGATTGAAAAACTACCACAAGCAAATTACCGAAAAGAATTACCTATTGATTAAAAATTTTGGATCGATATTGTTTAGGGAATAGTAAAGGGAGAGGGACTTCTATGTTTTAAATAGGAACTAAAAGGATAGCGTATTTTCCTTACATGGGGGACATGTATTCGAATTAGCTTGATAGGTATGCTTCAGGACCCCCATTATTAAATTTTCCGTATTTTATTAAGTGGTTGTAAATTTAGCATAGATGATAAAAAATAGAGTTAATTCTCCCATTATGACAATGTTTGGAACTACCATGATTAAATTAATAATAAAAAAGGCAGCTAAAATCCCTAAAAACAAACCTAAATGATAAATTTTTAGACGGTGTTGTTCATACCTGTATTGATGAAAAACTATGGTAGTTGAAATGAAATAGAGCAATACAGAACTAAATACAAAATATAAGATAAATGAATAATGGACCTCATATAAAAACATCAGTTTGATAGATGCTGCAATCATGCTCAAAGACATTAGAATAAACAGATGTCCGTAAATAATAGTTTGTCCTGCCCCATGAATCGACTTATCTACCTTCTTTTCTACATTATCAAAATATTGCCACCACATCGAAATAATAAGGATAAATGAAATAATCGAAAATGAGATCGAATTCCAATCACCCTTTTGGGGCTGTAGTACAAATAGGGTGCTGACGACCGATTCTCCAAAAAGGATTAATGTCAATAAAGCAAAACGTTCTAATAAATGAGCCGTATTGGTCAGGGCTTTTACCAAATACTTGCGTCCGAAAACAGGCACAATAACATCGACAATAATTCCTGCATATAACACAGCGTATCGAATCCATGAATCAAAAAAGATAGAGAGAAATGAGATGAGGACTCCAATCCCAAAACATGTTCCTAAAAACCGAGCAGCTGTTTTTCTATCCCCTTCTTCTAAATTCTGAACAACAAGATATTGAATTGCCGTTAGTGCCCTTACTCCAATATAGCCAATAAGAAAAGGGAAATAGTATTGATCAAAATCTTCCGATAAGCTGGATGTCATAACAAGGACAAATAACATTTGAAGAATTATAAAGATACGTTGATGCAAAAAATCTTGTCCAAAGCGATTAATAAACATTGTTTGTCCAGTCCAAGACCACCATATCGGGATAAACATTAGAGCAAATTTTAATAAATATTCTGGATAAATATAACCTTTTTCAACATGAAGTAAAACATGAGTAGTAGTTGCAACTGCTGCCACAAATAGCAAGTCATAAAAAAGTTCTAACCAAGTCACCTTTTTTTCTACCATCGCTGGTAATACCTCCTATAAATGATAAGATATGGTATTATTAAAGTTGATTTCAAACAAGGAGGGAATCTCTATGCCCAAAACCATTGGCCTTATTTGTGGAAGTTTACGAAAAAATTCTTATAACCGAATCGTTGCTCAATCATTGATAGATATGAGTGATGCCGCTCAATTTCGCTGGATCGAAATCAACGATCTTCCTTTGTTTAACGAAGATTTAGAAATTGGCGGTGATCCAGAAACAGTAACATCATTTAAGTCCGCTATTCAGGACGTTGACGGTATCATTATCGTAAGTCCAGAGTACAATTCTGGAATTCCGGGCGTGCTAAAAAATGCATTAGACTGGGCGTCAAGAACTCCGAAGTCCTCCGTTCTTAGTAGAAAACCGGTTGGCTTAATCGGAGCAACTCCTGGGGGATTAGGGACTGCCTTTGCTCAAATGCAAATCAGACAAATATTAGAAGCAATACAAGCCCAGGTTCTTCCATTTCAAAAAGTGCTGATTTCGCAAGTACATGAAAAGATTGACTCCGATCAGAAAGTGCTTACTGACGAAAAAACAAAACGATATCTTGAGCGTTATTTACAACAATTTATTCATTGGATTGATCAGACTTCTGTTTTAAATTAACCAAAGAAATCAAAACATCATCAAGTAATTTTTTATGATGATCTTGTATTATTAAAAAATGCTGTTGACACTTAATAGGTTTATAGATAACCATGACAACAATCAATTTACTATTAAACTAATTATAACAGACGGGGGAGTTTAAGGTGGATTTACCGATATATGGTACTTTCTAATATTCGTTAATATAAGGAGGATTATAAAATGTCTGATCTCTATTCTCGTCTTTCCAAAGAGGATGCTGCCGTTCTTCTAGTGGATCATCAAACCGGCCTTATTTCCGGCCTAGTCCGTGACTATGGTGTTGATGAATTCAAGAACAATGTTTTGGCTCTTGCTAACACCGCTAAGTTTTTTGATTTACCAGTGATTCTAACAACAAGCTTTGAAAACGGACCTAACGGACCACTAATGCAAGAATTGGTTGAACTCTTTCCTGATGCGCCAAAGATAGCTCGGCCTGGACAAATTAACGCATGGGACAATGAAGATTTTGTTAAAGCCATTGAAGAAACAGGTAAAAAACAACTAATTATAGCAGGAGTTGTTACTGATGTTTGTGTTGCGTTCCCGGCACTATCTGCTGTAAATGCTGGTTACGAAGTATTTGTTGTCACTGATGCTTCCGGAACGTTTAGCAAACAAGTAGCGAACGCGTCATTAATGCGTATGGCCCATGGTGGAGTACAGCTTATGAACTGGTTTAGCGTTGCGTGCGAATTACAACGCGATTGGCGAAACGATGTTGAAGGTTTTGGCGCTTTACTCTCTAGTCAACTTCCTGGTTATCAAAATTTAATTGGAAGCTATAGGGGAGCTCAGAGAGATCACGGCAAGCAGAACGACTAGATCAACAAAGGTCAACCTTGACATATAGTTAGCTATCCTCACCAACAAATGCGGATTTCATACGAAATTCGCGTTTTGCCATCAGGACCCCTTCTTTAACTAAACCAGCTAATAGTTTATCAACATTTTTCAAAAAAAGATTAATAACCTCGTGATATACTAAAATGTTTATGCCAAATAACCTTCCGTTAAACCCTAATTGGAGTGTTTTGTTGTATTTAGTTAGATATGGTTTTTAAACCAATATTGGAAAGTAGTTCTGCTTTTGTAAGGCTAAATCCAATGTAAGAAAAATTAAGTACCTTCAATATTAGAAGGTATTTTTTTTTCGGAAATGAAATATATAAAGTAACACAACCTTTGTTCTAAGATGTTTTCATCCTATTAACCAAATAATTTAAAGGAAGTGCGGTAAATGGTAAGTATGTTCATAGATAGTATTTGTCCAAAATGCGGAGAGATCAATCAAGTGGAACATAAAGGGGAAAAAATTCTTATCGTAACTTGTAAGAATCACCATATGTATGACCATATTGTCATCTCGTATTCTCGAACCCATTCGATTAAGGATGAAAAACGGATTAAATTAGAAGAAATGCTCGTAGAGAAAAAATTCCATCGTATGAGTGATAAATCAACGATATGTCTACTTATTTTTAATAATGGGTATGAAATTGAAGGACGTTCGACAGTTCGGGACGTCGCAGATTTTCGTACTGTAGTTGGTAAGGATAAGGCCTATGAACAAGCATTAAAGAAAGCGATGGTGGCCTTAGGGGCATACTTAGTATAATAGCAAATTATTAAAAAGGAGTAGAACTCTTAGAACAGCGATATTCCTCAACGGTATCGCAGTTTTTTTGATTGTAAATAAATTGTGATACTTGATAAAATAGGAATTAATAAGTATTTTTGGTAAAAGAAAAAACGGTTATTGAGTAACTGGAGGGGGCATAGAGTGTATAAAACGGAATACTGGAATTTAATAGAGCAGTCCAAGTCTTTCAAAGAAGACCAGGTTGAATGGTTAACAGAAGAACTTAGTAAGAAGTTGATAGATGAGATCGTGGATTTTGAGTTTATTTTCGAAAGTTACATGAAGGAAAGCTATCAATCTCACCTATGGGGGGCTGCCTATCTAATCATGGGTGGCTGCTCGGATGATTCTTTTGATTATTTTAGAGGATGGCTGATTTCACAAGGACAAGAGGTATACGAGAAAACACTGAAGGACCCCGAATTTTTGGCGAATTATATAACTGATGAAAATTTGGGAGATGAAGGTGTTCCGGAATACGAGGATTTTCTAAAAGTAGGTTTTAATGCCTACACACTGAAAAAGGGTGGCGACCCAGAAGTATGGGATGAAGATTTGTATGATGAGATGCTAGAGTTGCTGTCTCAAAAGGGATGGGTCGATCCTACTGAAATTGAATTTGATTGGGAAGACGAAGATGATCTAGAAGAGATGTTTCCAAATCTATGGGAACGATTTGGAGAAGATCCTCTAGGTTAAGTCGCTCTCTATTGGAGGGACTAGTAAGATTAAGTGGTAGATTTTGATTGGTAAATAGTGACTGCATTGTTTGTCATTGGTACATAAGGTCTAAAAAAACTAATCAAACGTTTGATTGGATCGCTGGAATCCTTGGTACGTATGGGCCGAATAAAATCAAAACCCAAGATTAAGCCTCAATAGGTTTAATTTTGGGTTATTTTTAGGACTCCACAATGGCGAACAGTGACAGTTCTTGTTCGCAAATTTAACACGTATTAAACTATTATAAAGTAGGGACGGTGATTCATTTGGTTGCAGGAATTGTAACTGCGGCTTTATTGCTAGCAGGAGTGGTTACAGGAGTAGTGGTACTAGCGGCAAGGAACCGACCTAAATTAGCGAAAGAAAATATACCTGAGCATTTGGGAGTGCTTACCCCTGTTCCTGTAACACCATTGCTTGAAAAATTAGATTCCGCCTTGAATTCAGACTATGTTGAACAAGTGAAGCAGCGTTTTCTTCAAGATAATCCGAAACGGACGGAAGATGAATTTGAATGGCGGCTTTTTGAATTAAAGCGTTATTTATTGCTTGCAGCTATGTTAAAGGAAACGCCTATGTTCAGTGAAGAAGTGGATGAGATTTGGCATACGATGCTGCTTTTTACGCAAAAATATCAAACTTTTTCGGAGCGATTTGTTGGGAAAATGCTGCATCATACGCCTAATACTAGTCCAACTCCTGCACCACAGGAACGAGCTTTTTTTGATTGGGTGTTTTCACAGTTGTTTACGATCACTGAATTTAGTTGGAAATCTTGGGGAAGTTTTTTTAAATATCCAATTGATAAGAGGGTCTTACAAGAATTCAAGGAAGAAAGTAATGAATGGCTGATTAATAGATATTTTAAAGTTAATGAAGATAATAGGAATACAGTTGAGTATCTCGTTAGAAAAATGAAGCAGCAGGTAAGTGATGCGGAAGTTATGTATCAAGTGGACGAAAAAGGTCAGTTTGCTAAGCAGAGAAGGTACGGTGAAATGACCAACCTGTCTCTTGTAATGGTGTTTTTCTCTTACTTTTATTTTGATGATTATTGGAAGTATGCGAGTGCGTATACGTATGCCAACGCGGCCAATTACACTAGCGGCTGCTCAACTGCCATCTTTTGCGGGACTGCTTCGGATGGTTCTAGTCATGGGGACGGAGGTCATGGAGGCGGTCATGATGGAGGTTCAAGTTGCTCAAGTTGTTCTAGTTGTGGTAGCGGATGTTCCTCTTAGGGTAAGCTTTAGTTCATAAAGCCTGTCCACCGAAAAATGGATAGTTACCGGTCGATAAGAGAGGTTTATAAAGCCCGTCCACATGAAAAAAGAGGGTCACCGGTCATAAAGAGAGGTTCATAAAGCTCGTCTCTCTTAGATTTTACAGTTGAAGGTTATTAAAAGTATAAAGGGGGATCTTCAACCGAACACCATCTCCAAAGACATCGAGTTACCTGGCAAACAGTGACAGTCACTGTTCGCCATTTATACATACCGATTGCGGCCCGAAATCATACCAAATTCCATATCGACTACAGAAATAATGATGAGTGTGCTATGTGGAACTGTCCATAAATGGGTCTGATCAGACTCCATGGTGACGGTTCTCATGGTTTTTAATTAGGTTAGTGCCGACCGCAACAACCGTCCCCATGGTCCGTTTAGGCACACCACTGATTCAACCTCCGGTGTTACAGTGCCCGAGTGAGAGCTTTTTTTCATCGAACGGTCACTCTAACGATGTTTCAATTCCCGAGGGACTACTCTGTTTTTCCTCAAACGGTCAATGGAACGTTCTTTCATGCACCGCGGAAGCTCCCTTTTAAGTAAATGTAAAAATGGCAACAAAGTTAATTAACAAAGCTTTTTAAAAAAAGAGAAGTGATCTTTCTTCCTATCTACAGGTAAAACACCCATGTCACCTCATTTCTTATCTATCTCCATCTTTCCACGATCGGATATATCGGTAGATCATCCATTTCCCACTTTTAACTCCAATTGTTTTGCAAACCCAGTTGAATTAGTAGATGAAATGGCAAGGGTCATTGTAAATTACCAATCTTTACAATTTTTCTAATGTCATTTTACAAAAGTTCAGTAAATTCTCAAATAAAGTGCATGTTTGCTGATATGAATGTGATTTAGGACGAAGATGGCGAATGTGATAAAAAAATTAAAATTTTGTTCAAATATCACTTAACATTTGTTCACAATCTATGCTATAGTTATTTTGAAATAATAAATGTATAGATGAAAGCGTTCGCTTTGGGAAACTCTAACCTAGCTTTCAAGAAGTTATTAGTCAGATTTCTACGAGTATTTAGCAGCTGAACAGTTTGTAACTTTAATGATCTTAAACTTTCTATAAAATATTAAAAACAGACTTTAACCTAAATTTAGGGGGAAAACGATATGAGAATGGTTGATATTATTGAGAAAAAACGTAATGGTCTTGAATTAACAAACGGAGAAATTCAGTTTTTAATAAATGGATTTACCAACGGAAGTATTCCTGACTATCAAATGTCTGCATTTTCAATGGCGGTATTTTTCCAAGGAATGTCCATAAAAGAACGCGTCTATTTGACGGAAGCGATGGTTAACTCTGGGGATCAAATCGATTTATCCGGAATTGAAGGAATTAAAGTAGATAAGCATAGTACTGGTGGTGTTGGTGATACAACTACACTTGTGTTAGCACCATTAGTCGCCTCTGTTGGGGTACCTATTGCCAAAATGTCCGGCAGAGGTCTTGGGCACACCGGCGGCACGATTGATAAATTAGAATCAGTAAAAGGTTTTCATGTTGAAATTACAAATGACGAGTTTATTCATTTAGTGAACAAAAATAAAATTGCTGTAATCGGCCAAAGTGCCAATTTAACACCTGCAGATAAAAAGCTTTATGCCTTAAGGGATGTAACCGCTACAGTCGATTCGATTCCGCTTATTGCAAGCTCAATTATGAGTAAAAAAATTGCCGCAGGAGCAGATGCGATTGTTCTTGATGTGAAAACAGGCAGTGGGGCTTTCATGAAGAATCTCGACGATGCGAAAGAATTGGCACAGACAATGGTGGACATTGGAAATGGTGTGGGACGGAAGACAAAAGCGATCATTTCTGATATGAGCCAACCGCTCGGGTTTGCCGTAGGAAATGCTTTAGAAGTGAAAGAAGCAATTGATACCCTTCGTGGACAAGGTCCAGAGGATTTACATGAATTATGTTTAACACTTGGCAGCCATATGGTCGTCCTAGCAGAAAAAGCAGCCGATTTGCAACAAGCGCGTGAAATGTTGGAAGAGTCGATGCGAAACGGAAAAGCATTACAATTCTTTAAAACATTCCTTGCTGCACAAGGTGGAGACGCTTCTGTTGTTGATGATCCTACAAAACTTCCTACAGCTAAATATACGATCGAAGTACCAGCCCTAAAAACAGGATGTGTTGCTGAAATCACTGCTGAGATGATTGGGATTGCCGCAATGATGTTAGGAGCTGGACGCATCACTAAAGAATCAGTCATTGATTTGGCAGTAGGCGTTGTTCTCCACAAAAAAGTAGGCGATTTTGTCCAACAGGGTGACGCACTTGTGACGATCCACAGTAATCGTGAGAATGTTCAAGAAGTCATCGAGAAAATTTACGCAGCCTACAAACTAGTTGAAGAAAAAGTAGCTCAACCAACACTTATTTATACAGAAATCCATTAATCCCTGACGAGGCTTTCTTGTTGGTCAGTCTCATGCTTTTTATTTTCTTATAGAAAAATCATGAATGGAGAATAATAAATTATAAATTAATTGATCAAGCGATCGTGGCTCGGAAACAAGCCTATACACTATATTCAAACTTTCAAGTCGGTGCAGCTGTATTAACAAAGAATAACCAGGTATCTTTTTCTTCAAAGGATTAAAGAAGTAATCTGTTTGGGATAGGCCTGTAATCAAGCTCGGAATCATTTACATCTAAGAATAAAATACATCATTGTGGAGGAAATCATGAAATACATCATAGCCATCATTGGATTACTTGTTGTTTTTGGACTTGCTTTTGTTGCGAGTAATAATAAGAAAAATATTAAAATCAAACCGATTATCCTAATGGTCATCATTCAAGTAATATTAGCGGCATTATTATTAAATACAAAATTCGGTTTAGTCTTAGTTAAAGGATTTGCTGACGTTTTTAGTAAATTATTAGAATACGCAGCCAGCGGTATTTCCTTTGTGTTTGGCGGGCTTGAGAATAAAGGTGAAATGTCGTTCTTCCTTAATGTATTACTTCCAATCGTGTTCATTTCAGTATTAATTGGTATATTCCAGCATTTTAAAATACTCCCTATCATTATGAAAGCAATAGGGTTATTGTTAAGTAAAGTAAATGGTATGGGTAAATTAGAGTCATACAATGCCGTAGCTTCCGCTATCGTTGGTCAATCAGAGGTATTTATTACGGTTAAAAAGCAGCTCGGCCTGCTGCCTGCCCATCGCTTATATACATTATGTGCTTCCGCAATGTCAACCGTTTCGATGTCCATTGTCGGTGCGTATATGACAATGATTGAACCAAGATATGTTGTGACAGCACTTGTAATAAACCTATTTGGCGGATTTATTATTTCATCAATTATTAATCCATATACTGTGCCAGAAGACGAAGATATCCTCATCATTCAAGATGAGGAAAAGCAAAGCTTCTTTGAAATGTTAGGCGAATATATTATGGATGGATTTAAAGTAGCCGTCATTGTCGGTGCTATGTTGATTGGATTTGTTGCTTTAATGGCTGGTATCAATAATGTTTTTGATATGGTTTTCGGAATTTCATTCCAGGAAATTTTAGGATATATTTTTTCACCATTTGCCTTTATCATGGGAGTTCCATTTTCAGAAGCTGTCCAAGCTGGGGGAATTATGGCAACGAAGCTTGTCACAAATGAATTTGTAGCGATGATGGATTTAGCAAAAATACAGGAGAGCTTTAGCCCGCGTACATTAGGAATTATTTCTGTCTTCCTTGTCTCCTTTGCAAACTTCTCCTCGATAGGAATTGTTGCAGGAGCCGTAAAAAGCTTAAATGAAAAAAAGGGAAACACTGTCGCACGATTTGGTCTAAAACTTTTATTTGGAGCAACATTAGTTAGTGTATTATCATCCGTGATCGTAAGTATCGTTTTATAAATAAGGTTGTTTTCGTAAAGATCGTGGTTTTTCGAATCAATTTCTAAACCGTATTAATAAAGGTATCGTGGCATAAACAAAGTTTACGAAAAGAGCAATAAATGATGTTGAAAAAGCAATTTCTTTTCTTAGTTGAGAGGGGATTGCTTTCTAAAAGGAGGGGAAGGTTGTGAAAATAGTTTTTCACAACTATTAATATGAGTTTTGTTGGTTTATTTCTCTCAGGTGCAGTATTATTTTTAAACAGTCTTATGCTATTGGGGAAGGCAGAAGCAAAAAGTGTAGGTATTTTTAATATATTCATTGGAATTATTCAAATAATCATCCCATCTTACTTAATGTTTGTATCTGGTCAAAATAATTGGGAACTTTATAATGTTGCATCTATTTTTCTATTTGGCTTAACCTATTTATATGTTGGGGTAACCGTATTGAAAGGGCTTGATGGCAGCGGTCTCGGTTGGTTTAGTTTATGGGTCGCTATTATTGCAGTCGTCTATACGTTAACATCGATTATTCACTTTCACGATGTTGTCAATGCATTAACATGGGGTATGTGGGCACTATTATGGTTTCTGTTCTTTTTATCAAATGCGCTTAAAAAGAAAATAGATACGTACATCGGGATTGTTGCTTTCGTACAGTCATGGGTAACGCTGACCATTCCAGCTTTGCTGTATTTCTTAGGTGTCTGGAATACACGATTTGTCTCTCAAATCTGGACCCTCGTTTTAATTCTAGCGATTGTCTATTTTGTTGTAAGTCTTTTCAAAATGAAATTTTCATATAAAAAAGAGAGTAGTGGACAAGAAATCCAAGTGATATGATTAAAAGATATGCTTCAAAAACCTGTGTAGATTTAATCTATACAGGTTTTTTTATGAGAACGGTGCCTGTGCGTTGCGAACCCAAAAGAAATAAATCAAAACACCCTTTCTAATAGGAGAGGGTGTTTTTGGTTTATCGTTGTCTGTCATATCCTTCGACAAAAACGATAAAACTTTCTGGAGCGTGACAGGCGCTGAATCTATTTTATATTTTTGTTGCATTTTACCAATATAATAAATAAGCATAAAAATTAGGTTCCTTTCTTTATAGAAAAGATTGTCAAACATCATTGAAATATATGCTACGATCTGTGAGAACTTCTATTTGAATAGTTCATATTTAGCTATATTAATATATTTTTGTCTAAATATGTAATTGTTGACAATTAAAAACAGCCATAATATAATCTGAATTAACTTAAAACGGTCAAAAACGAGCACAAATGGTCAATAACGTTCAAATAAAGCTCCAAAAATAATCATTGAAATGATTTTTTTTCAAAGAGATGAAAACGGTAACAGAGGGGTTTATACCTAATAATCTAGTAGAAAGGATTTATAGATCTATTTGTACAACCTAAAAATGTTTTTAAGGAGGTGATGTCATTAAAACTGAAAGCGATAACAATATCTAACTTCCTTTAAGTAATCTTTTAAGTCTATAAAAATTAGGGGGATCATAATGAGAATAAATGTAAAAATGCTATTAATACTAGTTTTAATGTTTGTAATGGTTGTGATGACTGCGTGTACTAGTGCTAGTGAATCATCAAGTGAATCTACGAAAGATAACAAAGAGCAAAAAGGTGACAAAAAGTTAACAATTGGATTAACTGTGGGTACTTTGGCCAATCCTTTCTTTGTTGCCATGTCAAAAGGGGTTGAAGAAGCAGGGAAAGAATTAGGTGCAGAGGTTTTTGTTGAAAGTGCTGAATATGATCTCGCAAAGCAAACTTCTCAAATTGAAAACTTCATTACAAAAAACGTAGATGTAATTTTATTAAATGCTGTTGATACTAAAGGAATTGCAGCAGCTGTTCAACAGGCAAAAGACGCTGGTATTCCTGTAATCGCTGTAGATACGAATGCTGAAGGCGGTGTTGATGCTACTGTTACATCGGATAACTATCAAGCTGGTAAACTAGCTGGAGAATATGTCATTGAACAATTAGGTGGAAAAGGAAACATTGCTATCATTGATGGACCTCCTGTTTCAGCCGTAACAGACCGTATTAAAGGGTTTGAGGATGCTATTAAAGATTCTAAAATTAAAATAGTAGCGAAGCAAAACGGCGAAGGAAATCGTGAAAAGGCATTAACCGTTATGGAAAGTATTTTACAAGCTAATCCATCAGGCTCTATTGACGCCGTATTTGCCATCAATGACCCTGAAGCAATCGGTGTTGAAATTGCTCAAGAGCAAGCAGATCGTAAAGATGAATTTTTCATTGTAGGCGTAGATGGTGCTCCTGAAGTGACAGAAGCGATGGCCAAAAAGGGAAGTACTATTAAGGCAACTTCAGCACAATCACCAAGCGAAATGGTGAAAAAGGCTGTTGAAATTGGAATGAAAGTGAAAAATGGCGAAGACGTAGAAGACCTTATTAAAGTTCCGGTTAAACTTGTTACTCAAGATAAATTAGATTCTTACCAAGGGTGGTAAGCCTCCTCCATAAAAAGGGCTGATAAGGAAAGAACCTTATTCAGCCTTTTTCAAATTAAAAAAAGGGGTGAGATAATAATATGGCAGTTACAGAACGGGTAGTGAAGGTTCAACATGGTCATAAAAATCCAGTGTTGAATATGGAAGGGATTAGTAAAACATTCTCAAGTGTAACCGTATTAAACAATGTGAAAATTGAACTTTATCCAGGTGAAGTACATGCATTAATGGGTGAGAATGGAGCCGGAAAGTCAACTTTTATGAAAATATTAGCAGGGATCTATACACCTGATAATAATGGTGGAAAGATCTATTTTAAAGGTCAGCCGACTTTGTGGAAGGATCCTGTTGATGCAAGGAACAAAGGAATAAATGTTATTCATCAGGAATTAAGCCTTTCTCCCAATTTGTCGATTAGTGAAAATATCTTAATGGGTTCAACCTTTCCGAGAAATCGGTTAGGGATGGTTAAGTGGGGCGAGGTGCATAAAAGTGCACAAAAGGTGTTAGATTCAATGGGCTCTAATCTTGACCCACGCCAATTGGTTTCAACCCTAAGCGTTGCTCAACAACAAATGGTGGAGATCGCCCGAGCATTATCCTTTAAGGCAGAGGTTCTTATCATGGATGAACCAACAGCCTCTTTAACAGATAAAGAGATTATGAAACTATTTGATATTATTGAGGATTTAAAAAAACAGGGTGTTGCCATCGTTTATATTTCTCATAGAATGGAAGAAATTTTTACGATTGCTGATAGATTTACTGTCTTACGTGACGGTGAGTGGATTGCAAGTGGCCCCATTGAAGAGACCAACCCCGATCACCTTGTGAAGCTTATGGTAGGTCGTGATTTAAAAGATTTGTTTAATCGAGAGAAGTCTTCTGATCCTAAAAAACTTTCAAAAAGCAGTTCCCCTGTTCTAGAACTGAGAAATGTTTCAGATAACACCATTGTTAAAAACGTTTCGTTTAAAATTTATCCAGGTGAAATTATTGGTTTAGCAGGGCTTGTAGGTGCGGGGAGAACAGAGTTAGTTAGGGCTCTATTTGGTGTATCTGAGTTGAAAAGTGGCGAAATATTTGTAGACGGAAAGTCTGTTAAAATACAATCCCCCATAGACGCAATGGCTAATGGGATTGCTCATGTACCTGAAAGCAGGAAAGAGCAAGGTTTATTTTTATCTATGTCCGTAAAAGAGAATATTTTAATGGCAGAGTTGAAAAAGCATACGAAGGCAGGAATTGTTAGTTGGAAAGAAGTGAATGCTACCGCTAATCGTTATATAAAAGAACTAAACATAAAAATTGCCTCACCGGAACAGCAGGTATCGAACTTAAGTGGTGGTAATCAACAAAAAGTTGTGATCGCAAGATGGCTGTCCATCGCACCTAAAGTATTACTGCTTGATGAACCCACGAGAGGTGTGGATATTGGGGCAAAGACTGAAATACATAAAATTGTTTCAAAGCTTGCCGAAAATGGCTTGGCAGTTTTAATGATTTCATCTGAGCTTCCGGAAGTCTTAGGCGTAAGTGATCGAATCCTCGTCATGTGCGAAGGAAGATTAACAGGAGAACTTTCGAGAGAAGAAGCCACACAGGAAAAAATTATGTACTTAGCTACTAGGGGGGAGTAAGAAAATGAGGGGAAATACTCAAACAATATCACAAAGAGAAAGCCTTCATGTTGGGAAGGTCCTTCACGGATTATGGAATCGATTGGGTATGATCATGATTTTAATCTTATTATGTGTTGTCCTTTCTTTTACCGCGCCTAATTTCTTAGAAACGGCCAATATGTTAAATGTATTAAAGCAGGTTTCCATCATTGCTGTGCTAGCTGCTGGAATGACAATTGTGATATTAACTGGTGGAATTGATTTGTCGGTCGGGTCAACAGTTGCTTTATCCGGCGTTATTTCAGTTATGGTCTCTTCAGCAGGAGTTAACCCCGTCATTGCTATGATATCAGGTGTGGCTGTAGGGTATGCAGTAGGACTAATAAATGGATTTTTCACTGCTAAAACCAAATTACCAGCATTTATTGTTACATTAGGTAGTTTCACCTATGTTCGAGGTCTTGCTTATGTCATTAGTGGTGGTTATCCGATTGTTTTGCAAAATGAAACGTTCAAATTCATTGGAGGCGGAGCTATTTTTGGAATACCAGCTCCTATCTATATCATGGTTTTTGTTTATATGGTTATGTTTTATGTTTTAAAGTATACTATGTTTGGCCGCCATATTTATGCCATTGGTGGAAATGAAGAAGCAGCACGATTAACAGGGATTAAGGTTGAGAAGTCATTAATTAATGTTTATTCCATCAGTGGATTATTAGCAGGTTTAGGTGGGGTCGTTTTAGCTGGCAGGTTGTATTCTGGTCAACCAACTGCAGGACAAATGTATGAGTTAGATGCAATTGCCGCGGTTATTTTGGGTGGAACTAGTCTAACAGGTGGTAAAGGAAAGATACAAGCAACGATTATTGGGGTATTAATTATGGGCGTTATTAGTAATGGCTTAACTCTAATGGACGTTAACTATTATTGGCAGCTTGTAGTCAAAGGTGGAGTAATTGTTGCCGCGGTATTATTAGATCGCTTACGTGGAAATAGTGCAGCTTAATGGAATTCAACAGATGTATTTAACAATGTAGAGAACAAGAGTAATAAAGGTAAAAAAAGATAAAATGTCTTACTTCCAATAAGTGGATTTTTTCATTGGAAGTAAGACATTTTAAATGCTGTCGAATGATCGACAGCCTTCATTCTTCATGCAATTTTGCGATCAAAAAGGGGGTATTTGATGAAGTACTTGCTTGGAATAGATCTTGGAACATCTAGTGTGAAGACATGCCTGATTGACTATACTGGAACAGAGTGTTTTTCAGATAGTGAGGTATATAGCATAAATACTCCTGCAAGAAATTGGGCGGAACAAGATCCTGAAGAATGGTGGAGAGCTACAAAGAAGACCATACAGCATTGTTTACAAAAAGTGGGGGGATATGAGGTTGAAATTACTGGAATTAGTTTTTCTGGGCAAATGCATGGTTTAGTAATACTTGATAAAGACAAACAAGTAATAAGACCAGCGATCATTTGGTGTGATCAAAGAAGTCAGCAGCAAATCCACTCCATACATAATAAAATACAAAAGGAAGAAGTAGGAAGGCAAACACTGAATGCACTTTCTCCTGGTTTTTTACTGCCTTCTTTAATGTGGATAAAAGACCATGAACCTTTTAATTATGAAAAAATAGATAAAGTGGTTTTACCTAAAGATTATATTCGTTACAGAATAACTGGTGAGATTGGTACAGATTCAACAGATGCTTGTGGAACATTAATATTTAATATAGAAAGAAGAGAATGGGCTGAAGATCTAATTAAAAAGTTAGGGATAAATAGGAACCTTTTTCCACTATGCCGTGAGCCATACGAGATCGCTGGTTACGTAACACGAATTGCAGCCAATGAAACTGGATTGAAATTAGCAACCCCTGTCGTATATGGTGGAGGGGATCAGCCGATGCAGGCTGTTGGGAATGGCATCCTTTCTTCGGGGACAATTTCCTGTACGATTGGAACAGGAGGACAGTTATTTTCACCTGTAAATCAACCAGTTCATGACAGACTATATCGTACAAATACATTCTGTCATGTGAAAAACTGGTACATATTAGGTGCTAATTTAAGTGCAGGACTATCATTAAAATGGTTAATGGAAAATATTTTATATATCGCAGACTTTACTAAGTTAAATAAAGAAACTAGTAAGATTCCATCAGGTAGTGAAAAGTTACTCTTCCTACCATATTTAAATGGAGACAGAACACCCCATATGGATGCTAATGCTAAAGGGATGTTTTTTGGACTTCAATTAAAGCACAATCGTTACCACATGTTGAGAGCGGTGATGGAAGGTGTCGCTTTTTCATTGCGTGATTCATTAGAGATTTTTAATGAACTACAAATACCTGTTGAGCAGGTTATCGCTTCAGGTGGATTTATCCAAAGTGATTTATGGATGCAAATTGTAGCAGACGTTTTTCAAAAAAGTATATGTACTACCTTGACGAAGGAACATGCCTGTAAAGGAGCAGCAATTATGGCAGCTGTAGGTACAAAAGTCTTCAATTCAATGGAAGAAGCAGTAAGTGAAATGGTAAAAAAGAGTGATAGGCTAGTAGAGCCAAATGAAAAGAATGGATATGTATATAATGAGCAATATGAGCTATTTAAATCTCTCTATATACAAAATAGGGAACTGTTTATGATATAGATCTAGATACTTTGTATTCTAAATTAATAGAAGCGATAAGAATGGAGAGTGGAAAATAAATGAATAAAACATCCCGCTCAGTTATGTGCGTTGGAGAGCTGTTAATCGATTTTTTCTGTACAGATATTGATGTTAATTTAAAAGAAGGTGATCATTTCCTAAAGAAGGCTGGAGGTGCCCCGGCAAATGTAGCAGCTGCCATTTCAAAGCTAGGTGGGGTGGCGAGTCTTATTGGGAAAGTAGGAAATGACCCATTTGGATCATTCTTGATAGAAACTTTAAACGAGGCGGGTGTAGATACATCGATGGTTGTTACCGATGATTTAGCACCAACAACCTTAGCATTTGTTTCTCTCCAAGCAGACGGTGAAAGGGATTTTGTATTCAATAGAGGAGCAGATCAACATCTAACAGACGAAAACTTAAATTTAGATAGACTAAGTAGAGCAAAAATAATACACTTTGGATCCGCAACAGCGTTACTTGATAACCCATTTAAAACAACCTATTTTAATGCAATGGAGTTTGCGAAAAATAGTGGAATATTCCTATCATTTGACCCTAATTTCCGTAAGGATTTATGGAAAAATAGAATAGAAGAATTTATTAGTTTAGCTAGAAAAGGTATATCCATGGCTGATTTTGTAAAAGTCAGTGAAGAGGAGCTTGAACTTATCACAGGAAAAATGGATAAGTATGAAGGTATAGAGAAGCTCCATCATTTGGGAGCGAAAATTGTAGCTGTGACTCTTGGAAGTGAAGGAACTCTTCTTTCAAATAGAAATGATGTGGGTGTAATAAACAGTATAGAAATAAATTCAATTGACTCTACCGGTGCTGGTGATGCATTTGTCGGTGCTGCTTTATATCAGTTTGCAAACTTGGAGTCCATTAATACAATTCTTAATGATTTTAGTAAACTGAAAGAGATCATTCTATTTGCAAATAAAGTAGGGGCACTTGTATGTACAAGGGTAGGAGCGATATCTTCCTTACCAAACGAAGAGGATATATTAAAAATTTAGTCATTTTTACTCATGCAGTAAGTTTAAAGAGTCTGATTACAAGAATAAGATAGAAGTCATTCTTAAAGCAGTGACATTTATATTCAGTAAAGAAAGGAATCGTGGCATGATATGCCGTGGTTCCTTTTTAAATGAAGCCTTCTAACAATCCTTCCTTTTGAAGCTGTTTCTTAAAAGTAACTATTTAGGATCCTTTTTTAAGGCGAACAGTTCCTGGTACTTACATTGGTTTATGACTAAAAGGCGTCCTTAAGAGTAATTTCCAAAAAGAATTATTGGATGTCCAAGATACAGCACAGCTTGAAATCAATATTTCAGGAATGTTGAAGTTCGCTGACTTCTTCTTTGATGGATTCAATGCCGATTATCCAGGGGGAAATCCAGCGTTCGTTGGAACAAGCAAGAAGTCACTTTGTGAAAGTAAGGTTCTTATGGTTTTTAATGAGGTTATAGCTGACCACAAGAACCGCCCCCATGGGTTTTCACGAACAGTATTAAGAGCCTCGAACCTTGAAATAACATTAAAAAGGTGAACAGTGACTAAACTGGCACCCATGTCAAGGACATATAAAAAAAAGAGTTAAGAAGCTAAAAGATGATTCCTATATTGAATAGGGGTCATCTTTTCTAAATTCCATTGATAACGGTAATTGTTATAGTAAACCATATAATGATTTATTTTCACCTTTAGTTCTTCTAATGTTTTACAGGATTGATAGTCTACCTCATCTTTTAAATGACCAAAAAAGGACTCCATTGGGGCATTATCCCAACAATTTCCTCGCCTAGACATAGACTGGCCTAAACCGTGTTTTTTCAACAATTTTTGATATCGTTGGCTTGTATAATGACTACCTTGGTCCGAATGAATAAATGCTTTCGAATCTAAACTAGTTTTCTTATTTTTCATTAATTTATCGATGGTTTTTGTGGCGATATCTAAAGTAATTCGATCTGAAACATGGTAAGCCAAAAGCTCATTGGTGGAGGCATCTTTTATGGCTGACAAATAAGCCATATGCTTTCCGTTATATGGCAAATATGTAATATCCGTTAATAATACCTTCCCTGGGACTCCTTGCTTAAATTCTCTATTTAATTTGTTTGAAACGACCTGATGTTCTTTTGTTGCCTTAGCTATTTTTTTATAAGGGTTTGACTTCCTATGTGGGCAAACGATCTTATACTTGTTCATAATTCTTTGTATCTTTTTTCTGCTAAGATTAATGTCGAATTCATTTTTCAATATCATTTTGATGGAACGTGAGCCTTTCTTATATCCACGTCGGTTAAACGCTTTCAGTATTATCTCTTTCGTTTCTAAATCCCTTTGTTCTCTTTCAAATCGGCTGTCGGTTGCTTTGAGGAAGCTGTAATATCCAGAACGAGATACCCCCAAACGCTTACAAAAATACTTTGTCATTTGTTTAAACTGATTTTGTTCTATGGTTTCATAAATTAACTGAAATACTTTACTCGTTTCTAGGTTTTGACCGGCGTTTAGCAGCCTCCTTTCTGTCATTTCTAGCTTTTTTAACAACTCTACCTGACCTTCCAGCAGCTTAATTCTTGCATCCTGCCTCTCAATAATTTCAGCTTGAGAAAGTTTTCGCTCTAAGGGCCTGCCGGAAGCTGTCTTCCGTGTGTCTGAAAGCCCAATTAACCCATCTTTTTCATATGCTCTTTTCCACCTATATGCAGAAGTCTCTATCCTCTTCATACCAATAATGTCTATGTCAAGCCATTCTCCTCAAAGATCTGCCGTGGGAGTTTACCTACCAGATATTCATTCATAAATTTATTTTTAAAAAAATCATCCGAATATGTAATAGCTAAACTGCTGACACGCTGCACATTTGGATTTTTTTGCAGTATTTTTATTTCTTTATCTGAAAATGTTGTTTTGCTCATAGTCGTCCCCTAATCCCCATATCTTTAAGATTCAAGTATATAAAAAAATACCTACAGATAAAACACTCTTTTTCAAGTGTCCTATCTATAGGTACCATATTAGACGATACTGTTCTCCTTTTATAGGTTTGAACAATTAAATATGCACGTGGAACATCGTTGTGAAATAAGAAAATCCGGGGCGTGACAGTGTATTGAATCTAAACAAAACACCCTTTCTGGTAGGAGAGGGTGTTTTTGGTTTATCGTTGTCTGTCATATCCTTCGACAAAAACGATAAAACTTTCTGGGCTATGACAGTCATCGAGTTAAGCAGGGGCGAATGTACAGGAAGATTACAACTATTCTAGGATGAAAATGAAAAAAAGGCGAACATGGTTCATCCTTTGAAAGTTTCCGCATTTTTAATCCAAAGGCGACATTATCAAATATGGTCATATGAGGGAACAGGGCGTAGTTTTGAAACACCAACGCCGAATCTCTTTTATTGATAGGAATACGCGTAACATCTTTTCAACCAAATACATTAGAAAAAGCATTAATATCGCGGAGGAGGAGTCCTTGAGCTTATTAGAGAACTTTAAAGTGGGCTTTTTAGAAGAAGCCTTTTGAAAAATTATTACCTTTAACAGACCATCCTGCTGAATAACACGAAACAAGCAAATTACCCGAACAGTGTTAAGAACCTCGAACCTTGAAATAACCTTAAAAAGGAGAACAGTGACGATACTGTTCTCCTTTTATAGGTTTATGCAAGTAAATATGCACGTGGAACATCGAGGTGAAACAAGAAAATCTGGGGCGTGACACTGAATCTATATTAAGGCTTTTTGGGGATTTCACTCTGCGAAGTTTGAGTAAATAAATAAATAAATCCAGCACTTTTTCTTCCTTAGTGTCAATTATTCAGGGATTTTCTGTTATTAATGATCCTTTTCTTCAGCTGAAACAATTATTACTTCTATGTTGTGTTCTTCTAATTTTCTAATATAACTATCTGATAGAGAACAATCGGTTATAATCGTACTGATTTGATCTATTGAGGCAAACGAAGCAATTGAATTTTTATCAATTTTGGTGTGGTCAAGTAAAGCAACTACTTTGTTAGAAGCATTGACCATAGCCTTTTTCAATTGTACTTCATAAACACTGAAATCTGATAAACCTAATTCGTGAGAAAATCCATTAGCGGATGTAAACATCATATCAATATTAATTTGATTCAAAATATTTATTCCTAAACTACCTTCTAGGGAATATGAACCTCTTTTAACAATCCCCCCTAATAAAATAACCGTTATATCAGGGTGGTCATTTAATTCAAGAGCAGTATTAATTCCACTTGTTACGACAGTTAATCGAATTTGCATGTCTTTTAGGTTACGCGCAAGTTCAAGAGCGGTTGAGCTTGCATCTAACATAATACATTGCCCATTAGAAATTAATTCTACAGCTTTTCTAGCGATTGCAGATTTTTCATCCTTATTTTTTCGTTCTCTATTATAAAAATTATTTTCGCTTTCAATAATATCTATTAAGATTGCCCCTCCATGAGTTCTTTTAAGGAGTCCATCTTCTTCCATTTTCGAAAGATCTGTTCTTAAAGTAGCTTCTGATACATTAATTTCCTCTGAAAGCTCCTTTACTGTTACACGTTGTTGTTCATGTAACTTTTCCATGATTAGTTTTCTTCTCTCTGGTGCAAACACTTTCTTCATCTCATCACCCACGTATGCATATTTTATGATATTTTTCTCTATTTAAATTAACGTTTCGAAAGTAATCGATAGTCAAAATTAACAAAAAGAAAGAATTGAATTGTTATTTCACATAGTAATATTACAACATTGTTTCATCCTAAAGTAAATTATAAAGTAATAAGAAAGAAAACGAAAGTTGAAATAAAAATAAACGAAAAAATATAATTGACTTATCGATAAAATTAATAATATAATGAAAACAATCAAGAGTTTATAGAAGAAAATGAAAATTTGTGGTGTTCTAAAACTTCCAAAGGAGGGGATTTTTTATTATAGGTATAATGAAAGCGGTATCTAGTATGTTACGACATGATTATAGTCTACCATAAGCGAAGAAACCATGTTATCACTTGATTTAGTAACAAATGAAAGCTTTTAAAAAATAAAGTTTATTAGGGAGAGATATTTTATGTGTACTACGATTACAACTCAAGATCAAAAAAAAGTTAGCATTCCTAAAACTATGAAAGCAGTAGTAGCTTATGCACCAGGGGATTATCGTTTTGAAGAAGTAGCAGTACCTGGGATTGGCCCGGGCGAAATGTTAGTAAAAGTTGAGGCGTGTGGTATTTGTGCAGGAGATTTGAAAGCGTTTGATGGAGCTCCTAGTTTCTGGGGAGATGAAAAGCAACCTGCGTACATAAAAGCTCCGATGATTCCAGGACATGAGTTTATCGGTCATGTTGTTGCTTTAGGTGAAGGTGTAGAAGGATATGCGGTTGGAGACCGTGTGATTTCCGAGCAAATCGTTCCTTGCTGGGATTGCCGTTTTTGTAACCGCGGTCAATATTGGATGTGTGAAAAGCATGACCTTTACGGTTTCCAAAACAATGTAAACGGTGCAATGGCTGAGTACATGAAATTTACTAAAGAAGCGATCAATTACAAAGTTCCTGAAGATCTACCAATTGAAAAAGCTATTTTAATAGAACCATATGCATGTTCTTTCCATGCAGTTCAACGTGCTAACATTCAACTTGGAGATGTTGTCGTGCTTGCAGGATCAGGAACGCTAGGTCTTGGGATGATCGGTGCGATTAAAAAGTCAGGGGCGGGAAAATTAATTGTTTTAGATTTATTTGATGATCGTCTAGAACTAGCAAAAAAGTTTGGTGCAGATATGGTTATCAATCCAATGAAAGAAGATGCCATTTCAATCGTAAAAGAATTAACTGACGGATATGGATGCGACATTTATATAGAAGCAACTGGTGCTCAAAAGTCAGTTGAACAAGGATTAACGATGATTCGCAAGCTTGGTACTTTTGTAGAATTTAGCGTATTTAAAGAACCTGTAACAGTGGACTGGAGTATTATTAGTGATCGTAAAGAACTTGATGTATTAGGTTCTCACTTAGGACCATATTGCTATCCGCATGTTATTGAGGGGATTGCTAATGGTGATCTTCCGACTGAAGGAGTAGTAACGCATCAATTACCATTAGAAGAGTTTGAAAAAGGCTTCCAACTAGTTAAAAATGGTGCGGAATCACTGAAAGTTGTTCTTAATCCTAATTTATAAGAATTTTAGTTTAGTAAATTTAGTAATAGGTCCCAATTTTATGGGACCTATTACTAAATTTGAGTGATTTCCTTTAAAAGACAAGGGGGTAAATGAATATGAACAACCTAGGGATGAATAAAGGGTTATTAGGAAAATTGGGTATGGATTCTAAAATGGGTTTAGGATATTTAGGTCTTATCGTCTTTATGATGGGGGATGGACTTGAGTTAGCTTGGTTGTCTACCTATCTAACAGATAATGGTTTGACAGTTCAGCAGGCAGCACTCTTATTTAGTGCTTACGGTCTAGCTGCAGCTTTTTCAGCTTGGCTTTCAGGGGTACTTTCTGAAATCTTAGGACCTCGAAATGCAATGATTATTGGTTTAGCTATGTTTATCATCGGTTCTTTAGTGTTTTTAACGGTAGGATTACCAACAATGAATATTGCGATCATGCTTCCTACATATTCTTTAAGAGGATTGGGATACCCATTATTTGCTTATTCTTTCCTAGTTTGGCTAACGTATTATGCACCGAGCGACAAGCTTGGAACGGCAGTAGGTTGGTTTTGGTTTGCATATAGTGGTGGATTAAATGTGTTAGGTGCCTATTACTCTAGTTTTGCACTTCCGATTTTAGGCGAGAGGTTAACATTATGGAGTGCATTGGTCTTTGTTATTGTAGGTGGGGTTATCGCTATATTACTTAATAAAGGTGAAAAGCACAAAAATAAATTTCAATCGAAAAATGAAGCAGTAAAATATTTGACAAAAGGGATCACGATCGCATTTGAGCGACCAAAAATCGGATTAGGTGGTATTGTTAGAACGATAAATACATCAGCAGCTTATGGTTTTGTTGTTTTTATGCCGGCTTTCTTTTTGGATATTGGATTCACAAGAACAGAATGGCTCCAAATCTATGGTTCTCTTTGGACTAGTAATATTATTTTTAATTTAATTTTTGGAATTGTAGGAGATAAACTAGGATGGCGTAATACAGTTATGTGGTTTGGTGGTGTAGGATGTGCGGTCTTCACAGCAGCATTTTATTATGTTCCGCTAACAGTAGGAACAAATTATTGGGTTATAACAGCTGTTGCTGCCGGTTTTGGGGCTTGCTTAGCAGCATTCGTTCCATTATCTGCGTTAATCCCTTCGTTAGCTCCAGAAAACAAAGGAGCAGCAATGTCTATTTTAAATCTTGGTGCTGGATTAAGTACATTTGTTGGGCCAGCAATTGTTGGCGCTTTCATAGGAAGCGTTAATACAGTAGGAGTTATTTGGATCTTTACTGGATTATATTTGTTTAGTGCATTCCTGATGAAATTCGTAACTCTTCCTAAAGCTGAAGGAAAAGATCAGTCTGAAGACCTTCAAGATCTTAAACCTGCACAGTAGGTTCGAAAACTTTCGTTTTAACAATCTGATAAAAAATAAAAGATGACCAGATTAGAACGTCCAAATTAGGACGTTCTTATTATTAGGTGTTGAAACACACAAAAAAATAGGACAAATTGAAAATAAACGATAATAAAAGAAAATAAATAATTGACAAATGCAACTTAAAGTGAAAAAATAGACTCATAAACAAAAAGATATGAAAAGGGAAAGACAATTAGGAGAGGGAGATATATAATGAAAATTGGGTTAGGTTCTGATCATAATGCATTTGATTTAAAAGACGGTTTAAAGAAGTACATAGAAGAATTAGGTCATGACGTGTATGATTATGGTTGTGAAGATTCTTGTATAGAAGTAGATTATCCTAAAGTAGCTTTTGAGGTTGCTAATGATATAAACGAAAATAGAATCGATAGAGGGATTTTAGTTTGTGGTACTGGGATTGGCGTTGCGATTGCGGCTGGTAAAGTTCCTGGTATTCGAGCAGCATTATGTCATGATACGTATTCAGCAGAACGTGCTCAAAAGAGTAACAATGCACAAGTACTAACAATGGGAGCACAAGTAATTGGACTTGAAATTGCTAAGCAAATTGTAAAGGCTTACTTAGACTCATCATTCTCGGGAGGTAACTCCGGGAGAAAAGTTCAGCAAATTATTGATAAAGAACAAGAGTTTTTGAAAGGAGCAGGTAGTTTAATATGAAAAAATTAATCAATAATCCTAACTATGTTGTAGATGAAATGATAGAAGGTTATGTAAAGGCTTTTCCTAATCACGTCAAACTATTACCAGAAAATAAACGATCAATTGTAACTTCAAAAAAAACTCGTGAAGGAAAAGTTGGTGTTTTAATCGGAGGCGGTTCTGGTCATGAGCCTGCTTTTATGGGGTATGTTGGTGACGGTATGGCTGATGGAGTTGCTGTTGGAAATATCTTTGCATCTCCTCCTCCAGATCCAATCTTAGAAGTAACGAAAGAAATTGATAAAGGCGCTGGTGTTGTATACGTTTACGGTAACTATGCTGGAGATGTTATGAATTTTGGGATGGCTGCTGAGTTAGCTGACTTAGAATACGGGATCAATGTTGGGGCAGTATTAGTAACAGATGATGTGGCATCAGCTCCGAAAGCAGAGAAGGAAAAAAGAAGAGGTATTGCAGGGGAATTTTTTGTTACAAAAGCGGCTGGAGCTGCTACAGAGAAAGGTTATAGTTTAGAGGACGTTGTAAAAGTTGCGAAAAAAACAAATGATTATACACGTTCAATGGGTGTTGGATTAACTCCTTGCTCTTTACCACAGACTGGAAAGCCTAGCTTTGAGCTTGAAGAAAATGAAATGGAAATCGGCTTAGGCCATCATGGTGAACCAGGAATTGAGAAGGGTGAGCTCCAACCAGCTGACCAAGTAGCTGATCGTTTAGTGCAAGAAATTTTAGATGATATGCCGTTAGACAAAGGTGAAGATGTAGCTGTTCTTGTAAACGGTTTAGGTTCAACAACACAAATGGAACTTTACATCATGTTTAGAAGAGTTGAACAGATCCTAAGTGAAAAAGGAATCAACATCCATCGCTCATATGTTGGAAGTTATAGTACTTCTTTAGAAATGGGTGGATGTTCGGTCACTATTACAAAACTAGATGATGAATTAAAGGAATTAGTAGATCATCCTGCTGATTGTCCAATGTACGTACAAAAATAATAAATAGGGGGATTAGGGCATGAAATTTACAGCTAGTGACTTAAAAACATTTTTAAAAAACGTCGTTAATGTAATAGAAGAGAATAAAGAGTATTTATCTGAGTTAGATCGCAAGCTTGGCGATGGAGATCACGGTGTGACAATGTCAATTGGCTGGCAAGCAATTGATGAAAAATTAAATAATGAGCTTCTTAGTGAAGAAGATTGTGGGAAAATCTGCATTTTGGCAGGACGCACATTCTTAAGTGCTGTCGGATCTTCTGTTGGCCCATTATATGCCACTGGATTTTTAAGAGGAGCAAAGATGATTCAAAATAAAACAGAATTAACTGGTGAAGACTTAAAAGATTTCTGGGTAGCCTTTATTGAAGGTGTAAAAGAACGCGGCGGAGCAGAGGTTGGTGATAAAACAATGATTGATACACTTTATCCTGCTTTAGAGAGCTTAAAGGCTAATTTTGATAAAGAACAAGATTTTCAAAGCGCGTTTACAGAATCAGTAGCTGCTGCACATCAAGGAATGGAATCTACAAAAGACTTATTATCTAAACGAGGAAGATCTAGTCGTTTAGGTGAGAGATCAATAGGTAACCAAGATCCGGGTGCTACATCATCTTATTTAATTCTTGAAACATTCTTAACGACAGTTAATTCGGCTCAAACCGTATAAGATGATGTGAAGGAAGATTCACCTATTCATACAATTCAAGGGTTTAAAATATAGGTGAATCTTCATTTTTCTTAAAAGTATATTTATACATGGAATAAAAGTATTGTTTTGATTAGAGAGGCGTTTGATCTTTGTTTTTCAAATATTTATACATTTGAGTGTATAGGTTAGATATTCATCAATGAATAAAATGTATTTTTATAAAATTTAATTTATATTTATGCGTTATATAACATAGTATTAATTATTTAACATTATAGGAGGATATGATATGTTCCCTAAAACGAATATGGATCGTAAAGAGAAAGTAAATGTTTTAGCTACGGACTTCCTTTCGGTTACTCAACAAGCAGCTATTGCATCATACTCTTGGATTGGGAAAGGAAATAAACTAGAGGCTGATGGTATTGGGACTGAAGCGATGCGTAATCGACTGAATACAATTGACATGGATGGAGTCATTGTCATTGGTGAAGGTGAGATGGATGAAGCTCCGATGCTTTATATAGGGGAGAAACTTGGGACTGGTTATGGACTTCAAGTTGATATAGCTGTTGACCCTATCGAAGGGACAACTTTAATGGCAAAAGGGCAGGATAATTCATTAGCTGTTATTGCTGTTGCTAGTAGAGGAAGCTTATTACATGCACCTGATATGTATATGAAAAAGATTGCAGTAGGACCGAAAGCAAAAGGGGCAATCAATTTAAATCTTTCTTTTACAGAAAATATGATATCCGTGGCAAGAGCGTTAGGTAAGGATGTTAGTAATTTAAAAGTGATGATCCAAGATCGTGAACGACATAAGGGACTAATCGATGAGGTATTTGAACTTGGAGCAAGTGTCAAGTTATTTTCAGATGTAGATATTACTGGTGCAATAGCGACTGCAATTGAAAATATCGATGTTGATATTTTAGTAGGAACTGGCGGTGCTCCTGAGGGAGTGTTGGCAGCAACAGCCTTAAAATGTTTAGGCGGAGATTTTCAAGCACAACTTGTTCCACAAAATGAGGAAGAGTTTACTCGTTGTCTAGAAATGGGGATTACTAACCCGACGAAAATCTTAACAATCGATGATATCGTTAAAACCGAGAATTGCTTCTTTGTAGCTTCAGGTATTACAGATGGTACGTTATTAAATGGAGTAAGCAAAATAGAAAATGGCATCATGCGGACCCACTCATTTATTGCTATAGGTGGAGAGTACAAAAACTACCAATTTATTGAAACTCATCATAATTAATAATAGATAACGGAAATAGATGAATTAAACCACTATAACTAGCAAGTATCATTCACTTTAAGTTTATAAGCCACTCAATAATAGAAGGTTATAGATGTTAACCTTCTATTATTGAATGTCTTATGAAAAGTTTAAGGTTTTTCAAAGTACTTACTGACTAAGAAATAAGATGTTCATAGATAATGTTATTTACATATCCTAACCGAGGTACATACAAGGTACTTATTGCATTAAGTGGTGCTGATGATGTTAAATTTTTACATTAAAGAAGCAAGTTTTTAAAGATTTTTTATTAGGAGGAATTATTATGATCACAGAAAAAGTGAATATTGATCAGTTATCTATTCAAACCATTAGAATACTATCCATTGATGGCATTGAAAATGTAGGTTCAGGTCATCCTGGTATGCCAATGGGGGCTGCGCCGATGGCTTATACACTTTGGACAAAGTTTATGAATTATAATCCAAGTAATCCCAATTGGTTTAATCGTGATCGATTTATTTTATCTGCAGGTCATGGCTCGATGTTATTGTATAGTCTGCTACATTTAACTGGATATAACCTTTCTTTAGATGACTTGAAAAATTTCCGTCAATGGGGCAGTAAAACGCCAGGGCATCCTGAATTTGGTCATACACCAGGTGTCGATGCGACAACAGGTCCATTAGGGCAAGGTATTGCAATGGCAGTAGGAATGGCTATGGCTGAAAGACATTTAGCTTCAACATATAACCGTGAAGGTTTTAATGTGATTGATCACTTCACGTATAGCATTTGCGGAGATGGTGACTTAATGGAAGGTGTATCTGCAGAAGCAGCTTCATTAGCGGGGCATCTTAAACTTGGAAAATTAATTGTTATGTATGATTCAAATGATATTTCACTTGATGGTGATCTTAATATGTCATTTAGTGAAAATGTTGAAGACCGATTTAATGCATATAACTGGCAAGTGATCCGTGTAGAGGATGGTAATGATTTAGGGGCAATCACAAAAGCACTAACAGAGGCAAAAGCAAACACAGAACAGCCGACATTGATTGAAGTTAAGACAGTTATTGGATACGGTTCTCCTAACAAAGGTGGGAAATCAGCCTCACACGGTTCTCCACTTGGAAAAGATGAAATCCAACTAGTAAAAGAACATTACAAATGGAATTATAGTGAAGAGTTTTATGTGCCAGAAGAAGTGAAATTATATTTTTCTAAGCTTAAGGAAGCTTCTGATGAAAAAGAGAAATCGTGGGATGAATTATTTTCATTATATGAAAAAGCATATCCAAGTCTTGCGCAGGAATTAAAGACAGCCATCAATGGAGAGCTTTCAGAAGGATGGGATGTGGATGTACCTTCTTACAAGATTGGAGAAGATAAGCTAGCTACTCGTGCTTCAAGTGGAGAAGTTTTGAATGCACTTGCTAAACATACTCCCCAACTTTTAGGCGGATCAGCAGACCTTGCATCTTCAAATAAAACCTTGTTAAAAGGAGAGGGAGATTTCAGTAGTGCGAATTATAGCGGCCGTAACATTTGGTTTGGTGTTCGTGAATTTGGGATGGGAGCAGCAGTCAATGGAATGGCGTTACATGGTGGGGTAAAAGTTTTTGGTGCAACATTCTTTGTCTTCTCAGACTACTTACGTCCAGCTATTCGTCTATCAGCTTTAATGAAATTGCCTGTTACTTATGTGTTTACACATGATAGTATTGCAGTCGGTGAAGATGGGCCAACCCATGAACCAGTAGAACAACTAGCATCATTACGTTCGATGCCGGGCTTATCTATAATTAGACCAGCAGATGGAAATGAGACAGCAGCTGCTTGGAAACTTGCTTTAGAAAGTAAAGAGGAACCGACTGCTCTTGTTTTAACACGACAAGATTTACTAACTCTTGTTGATTCTGAAAAGGCCTATAATGGTGTGAAAAAAGGAGCATATGTTATTTCTGAAGCAAAAGGAGAGGTCAGAGGCCTTCTATTAGCTTCTGGATCGGAAGTGTCATTAGCAGTTGAAGCACAAAAGGCATTGGAAGAAGAAGGTATTTACGTTTCAGTTATTAGTATGCCGAGTTGGGATCGCTTTGAAAAGCAACCACAATCTTATAAAGAAAGTGTTATTCCAAAACATGTGAATGCACGTCTTGGTATTGAAATGGGTGTGTCACTTGGTTGGAGTAAGTATGTTGGAGATAACGGAGCTATTCTAGCTATTGATCAATATGGGGCTTCAGCACCTGGAGAGAAACTTATAGAAGAATACGGTTTTACAGTAGAGAACGTCATTGCTAAATTTAAAAACCTTCTTTGAGGTTTTGCATTTCTAATGATTTCAAAGGTAGTAAAGTAAAAAGTTAAATGACGATAAAGATAGATTGTTAAGTGTAGTAGGATCACCAGGTTGGAATTCTGCCATTCGTGCTGTTGTACGAAAACATAACCCTTATCTTTACTGTGAATCAAGCGCTTTTAGCTGCTCAAGCTGGAGCAACATATGTTTCGAACAAATATTGCAAGTATAAATTTTGCTTTGAAGGATAGTTTAGAAGTTTTATGTAATTTTAGCTTGTAAAAGAAAGGAAGGGAATTTTATGAGTTTTAAGGGATTTGATAAGAACTTTAACATTACTGATAAGGTAGCTATTGTAACAGGTGGGGCAAGTGGAATTGGGAAAGCTGTAGCCGAATTATACTTAGAAAAAGGAGCAAAAGTATCTATTCTCGACCTTGTAGATCATGTGGAAGATATAGCTAAGGAATTAAATGCCGAAAACGCGATAGGTGTTAAATGTGATGTAACAAATAATGAAAGTATGGATCTTGCTATCCAGATCGTGAAAAAACATTTCGGCAAGATTGATATTCTTGTAAACTGTGCTGGCATAGCTTTACTTGACGATGCAGAGAATATTTCTGATGCATACTGGGACAAAACAATTGATCTTAACCTGACTGGATCATTTAAAATGTGTCAAAAAGTCGGAAAGGTAATGATCGAGCAAGGACATGGTGGAAATATTATCAACTTAGCATCGCAGGCGGCACTTATTGCATTAGATAATCATGTCGCTTATGCTGCAAGTAAAGCTGGGATTCTTGGGGTAACGAAAGTACTTGCTTATGAATGGGCTCAGTATGACATTAAAGTAAACGCGATCTCACCTACTGTTATTTTAACTGAACTAGGTAAAAAAGCATGGGCTGGAGAAAAGGGCGAGAAAGCAAAAAAAGAAATTCCGCTTGGACGTTTTGGATACCCAGAAGAGGTTGCTGCGATTGCCTTATTCTTAGCCAGCGATGCAACAAACTTAATGACAGGTGAAAATATTGTCGTTGATGGCGGAAATACGATTAAATAAAATTCATGAACTAGAGTTATGGCTTCAGTAGCTCTAACTCTTTCTAGTTATTATCATCCTCTAAAATGGATTGTTATTAAGGATACGTAACCAAACGGATTACTAGACTAAATTGAGGTGGTAGAATGACACAAAAATTAATCTTTTTTGATATAGACGGAACACTCTTTGATTATGATAAGCGACTGCCTAAATCTACAAAACAAGCAATCCAAGCGTTAAAAGAGAAAGGCCATGAAGTAGCGATAGCGACTGGTCGTGCTCCATTTATGTTTGAAGAACTGCGTAAAGAATTAGACATTCAAACCTTTGTTAGTATTAACGGTCAATATGTTGTTTCAAATGGTGAAGCGATCTATACAAATCCAATAAATAAACAAGATTTACACTCATTAATTGATACTGCGGATTTAAATAATCATCCGATTGTCTTTATGGACCATGAAGATATGAAAGCGAATGTTCCCCACCATAAGTATATAGTGAACAGTATTAATTCATTAAAGATTGAAAAATTCCCTACACATGACCCCGAATATTTTAAAAATAGAGAGATTTATCAGTGCCTCCTATTCTGTCAAAAGAGGGAAGAGCTCGTCTATCAAAACGAATTTAAAGCATTTGATTTTGTACGGTGGCATTCGGTATCCGTGGATGTTGTGCCATCTGGGGGTTCCAAGGCAAAAGGGATTGAGAAAATAAAAGAAAAGTTAGGGATTGAAAAAGAGAATGTTATTGCTTTCGGCGATGGGCTAAACGACATTGAAATGCTTACAGCTATAGAAACTAGTGTTGCGATGGGAAATGGACATGAATTGGCTAAAAAGGCTGCTAAATACATAACGAAGCCTGTTGATCAAGATGGCATTTTGCACGGTCTCAGAATGGTTGGTTTATTAGAGTAAAGTAAAGATTTCGTCATATTGACTAATCGTATCTAGAAAGGGATGAAATTACCGGAGTCGATTTTGGTACAGAATCAGGAAGGTTCTTACTCGTTGATGTTGCGACAGGTAGTGAAATAGCGAATGATGTCATTCCTTATAAAAACGTAGTTCTGGATCAAGCTCTGACTAATGGTAGACGCCTTAAATCGGACTGAGTCTTACAACATCCTGGTGATTACTTAGAAGTGCTTTATGAAGCTGTTCCTGAGGCTATTCAAAAGGCTGAAATCAACCCGGAAGATGTCATAGGAATTGGAATTGATTTTACATCATGTACGATTTTGCCTTTGGAAAGATAAATCTCATAGTTTGGTGAAATTGTGGAAACATCATGCAGCACAAAACTAGCAGATGAGATTACACGTCTTGCAGAAGAAAGAAAAGCCTTTTAGCCGAAATGGTGGGAAAATTTCATCTGGATGGATGTTCCCAAAAGTATTACAAATATTGAGAGAAGCACCAGATGTTTTCGATGCAACAGATATCTTTATGGAAGCCTGAATTGGATTTACAAATAAGCTGACTAACAATCTGATTCGCAGCAGCAATATATGTGGCTATAAAGGTACCCGGAACCTCAATTTTTTAAAGCATTGGATGAACGACTAAGAATATTTTAGAAACGAAAATGTGTGGTCATGTTCTTTCGATTGGCGATAAAGCAGAAGCATTAACGAAAGAAGTGACCGATCGTTTACATCTTTTACCAGGGGTTGCTGTAGCGATAGGTATTATTGATGCCCATGCAGGTGTTCCGGCATAGTGCTTTAGCAAAACAGTTGTTCTTACTTTTCATGAAGTATAAATTGAGAGAAAACCTTTTAATGCGTTTGATCTTCTTTTAAAGATCGATACAATGTTGCTGCCGAAATGCCGGTAGCTTCTTGGATTTCCTTTACGGGGTCCAGCCGACAAAACGAACGATTCTTATGACACTGATAGAGATTAATTTAAAAATGATTAAGGGTTATTTTTCAATTGAGCAATCTTACTTAATATTCACTTAAAAAAGATCGGTTCCTTATTTAGGAAACCGATTTTTTTAGGTTAAATCTTTACAGAGGGCTTTTTAGAAGATGCCTTTCGAAAAATTATTACCTTTAACAGTCCATCCTGCTGAATAACACGAAACAAGCAAATTACCCGAAAAGAGTTAAGAGCCTCGAACCTTGAAATAACATTAAAAAGGTGAACAGTGACGATACTGTTCTCCTTTTATAGGTTTGAACAATTAAATATGCACGTGGAACATCGTTGTGAAACAAGAAAATCCGGGGCGTGACAGTGTATTGAATCTTTTTGAATTGGTCGACTTTTACAATCTCTATCGCGATGAATTCGAAAAATGCCACCAATTATTCATTGAAGATGGGAATTACTATAAACCAATGAAGCTAATCGATATGTATTTTTGGCAGGTTGGCTTTTTGATGGATACTGTTGATGAAAGAAACAGTGAACTGGTAAAGATAAAGGATTTTGCCTTTACATTTTCTAACACCAGAATTAGAAAATGCAATATTGGAGGATTAATTATGCCCAAATCTATTAAAAATCGGGGATTAACGGATAGAATTCGAGACTATATCATTGAGAGATTAAAACAAGCCAAAGAAAAGGGAATTGCTTCAATTGACCGTAAGCCCCCAATCAAACAACGCATATAAACCCACAGCACCTCCTGGTACTATGAATGTATCAATTAAAGGGAGGTGCTTTTCAATTGCCGCAACAAAAACTAACAATTGTCCCCGTTACATTACATCCCGAAAACAAAGTTTCATATACATCCACTTCATCATCAACCTCTGCCAATAATGTTTGCACGGTTAAAATGGCAAACGTAGAAATCTCTTTCTCCAACGGCGTGGATGAGCACATCATCCAAACGGTTATGAGGGAGCTGAAACATCTGTGAAATACGACTATACAAGTGTGAAAAATATTTACATCATTTGTGGAAAAACTGATATGCGAAAAGGCATTGATGGACTAGCAACACTGATTCAAGATTCTTTCGAACTTGATCCATATGGCGATTCCATTTTCTTATTTTCAGGGTGGAGTAAAGATCGTTATAAATGTTTATATTTCGACGGTGATGGATTCGCCATGCTTTATAAACGATTGGATAACGGCAAACTCCAATGGCCCAAAGATGAAAATGAAGTACGTAATCTCTCGCAACAGGAACTTCGCTGGCTCCTTGAAGGATTATCGATCCAGCAGCCAAAGGCAATTCAGCCATCATCAAAAGGTGTCTTCTAAATTCGTTAAAGCCCTTCATTTTTTCTTTATTCCACTGTTCGAACTCGTTATAATAAGAGGAGTGAATCTGAACGAAGAGTGGTGAATGGTGTGGCAAACGTTTCTTCTGCGAGTGAAAATCAATTTGAGAGATTAATTCAATTACTTGAAGAACAATTGGTTCATTCGAATCAACAAAACCAAGAACTATCAAAAAAATTGGATCAATCGTTGAAACAGAACGAGGCGTTAACCCAACAACTTCGGCACTTAACAAAACTCTTATATGGCTCTAAAACAGAAAAATCAAGATATAATAGCCCAGAAGGGCAAGCGTCATTATTTGATGATGACCCGTCTTTTAACGAATCTGAGCACACAGAAGAACAAAGCCAACAGAC
This sequence comes from Bacillus sp. OV166, assembly GCF_900177675.1. GTDB lineage: Bacteria > Bacillota > Bacilli > Bacillales > Cytobacillaceae > Neobacillus. The sequence continues at coordinate 933,973 of NZ_FXWM01000001.1, forward strand.
CATTTCTTATACTGTTGTTCGAACTATTCAAAAGAAGAGACGAAATGATTCATTGCATGAAGGTATTGAAGTAGAATCTGTTCACCATCATCCGGAAAATAAGATCTGTGACTGTTGCCAAGGGCAAATGATTGAAATTGGCAGTACAATCGTTCGAGAAGAAGCAGAATTTATTCCTGCTAGAATGAAGAAAGTTCAACACATTGAACATGCTTATGAATGTAAAAATTGTAAAAGCGATGCACTTCATCAAGCACAAATTAAACGTGGTAAAGCACCACAACCTCCTATTCAACGTAGCATCGCAAGTCCTAGCGTACTTGCCAAAGTTATGTATGATAAATTTTCACAGTACTTGCCTCTTTACCGTCAGGTAAAGGAATGGGACCGTTTTGGTCTGAATACCAATGATAAGAACCTATCAAATTGGGTCATACGTGCATCTCATGATTGGCTATTGCCTGTATATGACTATATGAAGAAGTTGATGATGGCTAAATCGATTTTACATGTCGATGAAACTTATGGACAAATCATCAACCGGTCCGACGGGAAACCAGGCCAAACCAATGCCTATAATTGGGTGTATCGAAGTGTGCCAAGCCAAGGACCAACAATGACTCTCTTTCAAAGCTCATTATCACGGGCTCGATCTGTTCTTGAAAGTTTCATAGAAGGCTACTCTGGAACGATCATTTGTGATGGTTATTCTGCATATGGTAAGTTGGCAGGCGTTACCTTCGCAAATTGTTGGGCGCATGTTCGTCGTTATTGGCTGAAGGCGGACAGCAAAAATGGCCGAATTGGTGTGAATTTTTGTGACGATTTATATCGACTCGAAAGAAAATTTAAACATCTGTCTCCGAGTAAGCGTAGAAAAAAACGCCAAAAATACTCGAGGCCAATTGTAGACAAATTCCTTGAATGGGTTGAAAAATCACCATTCTACGGAAAAAACGCCCTCGCGAAGGCAGCTGAATACACATTGAACAGGGCAAATGGACTCAGAGCATTCTTGAATGATGGGCGCATTGAAATCGATAATAACCCAGCCGAAAATGCCATCCGTCCCAACGTTATAGGAAGGAAAAATTGGCTCTTTAGTGTTAGTGAAGCCGGTGCAAAAGCCAACGCCATTTGTTTTAGCATTGCAGAAACAGCCAAAAGTAAAGGCGTCGATTTCTACGAATACATAAAGAAACTTTTGACGGACCTTCCGAATCTCGGCATCCATCAAAACCCTGAAATTTTAGATCAATACATGCCCTGGTCAAAAATGATCCAGTTAGAATGTAGTAAATAAATGAAGAAAGCCGTATATTTGATTAAAAAAAATCAGGGTATACGGCTATTTGAAATGCGCACCGGCAAGGTGCGTTTTATTTTATAATTCGGGCTTACAATTGACCTAAAGTAGGGTGATAACCATAAAAGCCTAAGTTAGAGAATCGAATGCCACCTGTGCGATGGTTTCTCTAGGTGTTTATCGGTTTGAGATTATTCAAGATACACCAAGCGGGGCAAGTTCGACGAAGGTCGTGAGGTATTATTTATAGTTGTAACAGTGAAATAAATAAGGCGGGTGCTATGTCATTAGACAATGAATTTCTTTGGGGTTAAGTCTAATAATCTTCATTCTTGTAATTAAACGTGTAAAAGATAGGAATTAACAAAATGTGAATAGTGTCTTGTACGGAGCGAAACTAAAAAATCGTTAAAACATCGGTTTGGAGATAAACTCAACAAAAAAGGGGAAATGTATTGTTGTCTGGAACCATAATTGAATCTTCTTAAACTCTAAGACTCTATCATACTCGACAAACTTCGGGGCGTGACAGGCAAGGAATCCATGTATGCCCCGATGATTGATTCATGCGTTAGCACTATTGCGAAAGAAAACTCGGGAACAGCGGTCGGATTTTATAATTTGATTCTTAATGTAGCTGCTTCCATTGGAATAGCCTATACAGCAGCAATGATGGATAACTCATCAATGAAAGGAAATATCTTAGAATATCTAAATAGTCCGGACGCTTCCTTATATAGTAATATTTTATTGGTTCTTTCACTCATTACTGTTTTCAGCTTAATCCTGTATTGGGCGTTAGTAGGACGATTTTCAAAATAAATATTTAAGACGTGATCACCCTGATGTACGGGAATTCCACGGGGACTGTTCTCGTGGCTTCTTAATTAGGGTAGTGTAGATCACCAGAGCGGTCCCCAGGGTTTCCATCTACTAAATTGATAAATTTCCTTATTCCTTTACGGATTTGTTCTTCATTAGCATAGGAATAGCTTAAGCGCACCCATGAGGATGGCCGATTTAATGGATCACAAACACGACCAGGAACAATGGAGATTGAGTGTTGAAGGCATTTAACTAATAATTCATCTGTAGATTGGTGGTTGGGAAGCCGTACCCATAAGTTCAAGCCACCATCTGGGCTGGTCCAGTGCCAATCTGTTCCCGCTAGTTCTTCCTCCATGATTTCCTTTCTTATTTGTAAGGCAATTCGTAGTTTTTCAATATGTTGTTGCAGTCTGGGTGATGAAAAGTAATGAAGGAAAATCTTTTGATTCAGGAGTGGAGATCCGTTATCAGCTAGTGATTTCACCCCTAGGAGTGGTTTCATAATGGATGATTGTGCATTTACTACCGCAATTCGTAGTCCGGGTGAGATATATTTGCAAAAGCTCCTTACATAAATCACGATTCCAGATGTGTCATAAGTGTAAAAGGGAGGAGGCGGCTCTTGGTCAAAATAGATGTCGTGATAGGCGTTATCTTCGATTAAGAGACAGCGATATTGCTCAGCTAATTGGACTAATTGCTTTCTTTGTGCGGCTGGGACCGTGTATCCAGTTGGATTATGGAAGGTTGGATTCATATAAAAGAGTCGTGGCTTGTATTTTTTTATCATAAATTCAACATGCTCTAAATCGTATCCGTCAGGTTGGATGTCCACGGTTACAATATTTGCTCCTTGTGCTCTAAAAGTATCAATTGCGGCACTATAGCTTGGCTGTTCCATTAAAATGGTGTCTCTTGATTTAACAAAAGCTTGAGCAATGAGGTAAATCGCTTGCTGAGAACCAGTCGTGATTAACAGGTTATCCGCTGTCGTAATCGTTTTATACTGGTCAATAAAATATTCGCACAGTGCTTCCCGCAGCTCCTCGTCTCCTTGAACGGTTGAGTAGGTTGCCAGCACTTTGGGATAGAGATCAAACACTTTTTTTACGTAATCGGATAAAAAGAGATTAGGCAAGAGGCTGGGGTCAATTAACGCCTGTGAAAAATTATAGGAAACCGGAACTTGATGAATCTCGGATAAGTGATTTTTTTGTGCGTATGCTGAAATAAGAGGATTCTCTAGATTTTCAAATTTCGCTCTTCCACTTAATTGAACATAATATCCCGATTTATCTTTGACATAAACTTTATTTTGTTGTTTAAGCAACTGATAGGCTTTTAAAACCGTTAATCGATGAACATTCATTTCCTCAGCTAATTTTCTTACAGAGGGAAGCTTATCCTCTTCCTGCCACTCATTGCATTCAATCCGGTGTAAAACATAATCATAAACTTGTTTAAATAGATAATCACCATTGGTCATGTCCTTCCCCCATTTCTCCTTGATTGTACCACGATTCCTTATTGAACTGTTCTATTGATGATAATCTGTTCTATCCCCAACCTCCTATAATGGATAAAAAAGGAGGAATTGTTAATGGTGATGATTGGTTATTTGTTCATGTGTTTGATTTTTGGTACGACCTTTTTAGCAATAAAAATAGGGATAGATGCAGGTATTCCACCCTTTTTCTCTGCTGGACTTCGGTTTTTTATTGCAGGTTTTATTCTTTTTGGGTTCATGGTCTTGCGAAGAAAAACCACGATAGGTTTGTTATTTCGTAAGGAAATGCTGATTACAGGGATCGGTTTAACCTTTGGGACGTTTGCAACTTTATATTGGGCAGAACAATATGTGACGTCTGGTGCAGCCGCTGTGCTATCGGCTACCGGTCCGATGATAATTTTATTGATCCAAACGACCATATTGAAGAAGAAAGTGAATCAAATTTCTTTTATTGGATGCCTTGTAGGTGTTGTGGGAGTTGCTCTTCTCATTTTGCCAAGCTTTACTCTTCAGGGGGAACGGTACTGGTTAATGGGGTGTCTCTTGATTGTCATTGGCGAGGTATTTTATGCTTCAGGGGCCATTTATTCAAAACATGTGATGGAAAAATTTGAATCAGCTTCACCCATTGCATTAAATGCAGCCCAAATGATGCATGGGGGAATCTTACTCATTCTTTTGTCTCTTTTTACAGAGGATATACAGTTTACTAGCTTGACTAGTACAGCATCCATAGGCTCGTTTCTTTATTTAATAGTTTTTGGCTCAATGATAGGTCATACTCTTTTTTACTGGCTAGTCTCGAGGACCAATCCTGTTTTTCCGTCTACCTGGCTTTTTATTTCTCCTCTCATTGCGATGGTACTAGGTGTTTTGTTTTATCGGGAATATCTTCCTTGGGAATCAGGTATAGGTGCTTTAACGGTTATTTTAGGGACGATTCTGGTGCAGAGTGGCAATCGCCAAAGAATGGTGCCTGTGCGTTGCGATCCCAGAAGTATGATGAAATGACCTTAGACCGGATTGTACTTGAATCTGGTCTTTTTTTAATATAGAAATAGGTGAAAAATTCCGTTTTATCCTTCTACTATAATAATGGTTAAATATGAAACGTTTTAGAGGGACAATTGATAATATTAATAGAGAGTGAGTGTAGCCGTATGTGTTTTTGTATAGGTTCATAATCTATAAAAATCGTAGTTAAAGGAATAATGGAAGATATTGTAGAATATTTACTTTGATTGGAACTTTTTAACTACTTGATAAAGGTGGATTTTTGATGCAGCAGAAATGCATTAAATCTATGCAAAAAAAGACGACGGATGGATTATCGAATACAAAGAATATGTTCCAATGAAGTCACATGGTTAAGACATACAGTGACTTGTACTGTTCGACTTTTTTTTGCTTTATTCAAAATAAAGGGTCGTGTGGAACATCGTTGTGAAACAAGAAAATCCGATTCGTGACAGGCACGGAATCTCAGGATCAGGCTTGTTTATTTTAAATTAGAAAGAGTTTTCTAAACGAAAACGGTAATATCTTGCTATTAGTAACGGCGGTATTGTGTTTGCTGGATATGAAGCTTTTTCGAATATAAGGGAATTATTAGAACCATCATGAATATATAAATAAAGGCAATAGCCAAATTTTTTAAAAGGGGGAGTTTTTTACGTGTCAAAAAAAGTATTAATCCTAGCTGGAGATGCTGTAGAGGCATTGGAAATTTATTATCCGTATTTTCGTTGTCTTGAAGAAGGTCTTAATGTACAAATAGCAGCACCATCAAAGAAGAAGCTGCAAACAGTTGTCCATGACTTTATCGGCTGGGATACTTATACGGAAAGCAAAGGATACTTAATTGAAGCACAGTTAGCTTTTGAAGATGTAAATCCGGGCGAATTCGATGGGCTCATTATTCCAGGAGGGCGGGCTCCGGAATACATTCGCTTAAATGAAAATGTCCCAAGAATTGTCGCTCATTTTTTTGAAGCAAATAAACCTGTGGGGGCCATTTGCCATGCAGGTCAGGTATTAACAACTGTTCGTCAATATTTGGAAGGTCGAGAATTGACCGCCTATATCGCCTGTAAGCCGGATGTAGAAGCAGCAGGGGCAACCTATATTACAAATCCTCTTCATGTTCAAGGCAATCTCGTTTCGGGGCATGCATGGCCAGATCTTCCGGGGTTCATGAAAGAGTTTATTAATCTATTGAACCAATAAGACTATTATCTGATTATCACTTAGTTTACTATAACTAGAAATAAGACATAATGGATACAGATACAAGGGGCAGCTTGAGGAGTGGGCTGCCCTTTATTTTAGTTAGTATTTATCTCGAAAAGAAGTGTCAGCAATCCTGTCTACATAAAATTCACCGTTCAAATATTTGATTACAGAGACACTGCAATTATCATGGTGAGTATAACCGCTCATTTTTGCTAATTGCATTAAGTAGTTGCCGATCGTTACCCCATGTGAAAATACTAGGACATTTCCACCCTCATTTTTATGCTTATGAATGATTTCATCGATAGCAGAGCTTGTTCGTGAAAATAGCTGTAAATAGGATTCCCCTTCAGGTGCTGACATATTTAAATCGTTAAGACTAAATAATGTCTCTTGGATATTCCCATATTGAGCTAGAATTTCCGTTTGTAATAGGGATTCCAAAACACCAAAGTTCATTTCCTTTAGACGTGGATCAGTAATGATGGGGATGTTTCGATGTCCAATGGCATACCTAGCCGTATCTACTACTCTCTGGCTTTCACTTGCGTATACTGCTTTAAATTCTATATCAGATAAACCGATTCCTACAGATTTAGCCTGTTCAATTCCTTTATCTGTAAGTGGTGAATCACAAAATCCCTGTAATCGCTTCTCTACATTAAAATGGGTCTCACCATGCCGAACAAAATAAAGCTTCACTTCTTTTTCAGAGGACACGCGTAAACACCTGCTTTGTATTGGAATTAATTGATTGATAAAATAAATTTTACCACACCTTTCGAGTAGTTTGTAAATAAATAAACCAAGCATTTCCAGTCCAATCTAGGTTGTGAGGTATTATTTTTAGGAATTGTTTGTACGAAAAGGAGTTTTCTTTTGAAAAAAGTCTGGGCAAACATAAATGCGGTATTAATTGCAGATAATCCAAAGACATTTGTAACTAGAAGAATAACAGAAGCAAATCTTGAGTTTGGGGGGATTCGTGGGGATCGCCACTTTGGAATTACCAGTAAGGCTGATTCAAGGCAGCCGATGTATCCAAGAGGAACAGAGATTCTAAACCGCCGCCAAATAACGATTGTGTCTGTGGAAGAATTAGACAGGGTTGCAGAAGAATTAGGTGTTGAATCTGTTCTGCCTGAGTGGTTAGGGGCTAATGTATTGGTAAAGGGATTTCCGGAATTAACAAAACTTACCATGGGTTCACGTATCCTTTTTCCAAGTGGAGCAGGATTAATATGTATGGGAGAAAACCAGCCTTGTACCTTACCTGGTGATGAAATCCAAAGGCATTATGATGATCATGAGAAGTTATCCCTCCGTTTTGTACGTGCAGGTTATAAGCGGCGGGGGATCGTATGTGCAGTAGAAAGGCCTGGAATCATTTACGAAAATGATGAAGTCCAGGTTTTGGTTAATGATTATAAAAATCCGATGCAATAATTAGCAATGGGGGAACGGAAGGGAGACTATTAAAAACTATTAGAGTACATACCTTACTTTGAAACCACTCTTTTAAAAAATAAATTTTTCGCTGGAGGGATTAGGCAACTATTGTGGTGTACTGCCTAATTGGGGGAGCTCGGGTCCAGAGCAAAGAAAATTTAAAAATGAAATATTTGAGCATTGATGAACAGAATGACTAAAGAAATAATGATGGATTGGAGGCCAAGGATGATGGCTGAAATTAAATTTGAAATAAAAGAGACTATTGGGGCAATTTCACAGTCCCCAAAAGGCTGGAGCAAAGAACTAAATCTGATTAGTTGGAATGGAAAAGAGCCCAAATATGATTTACGTGAATGGGCACCGGACCATGAGAAAATGGGAAAAGGTGTTACATTGACGGTTGAAGAGCTAAAGTCGTTAAGGGATTTGTTGAATGGGATGGGGTTATAATTAGCACAGGAATTGGGGCCATTAGCTATATATGGGGTGGCCCCTTCTTTATCATAAAGCAGCGTAAAACCCCTAGCTTCAGCTATGGGGATACTCATGAAGCCATGAAATACTTAGATGAAATGATAGGAAACTATTACATGAATTTCCAATCTGTTGTTGCTAATGTTCCTGATTATAAAACTTTTCTGACTGTAGATGAAATGGATGAGAGCTGCAGGAAGCTTGCTAATGAGTTTCCCGATCTCGTTACCGTATTTGAGGCTGGAAAATCTCGAAAGGGACATTCGATTTTATGTATGAAAATTGGAGAGGGTCCAAAGAATGCCTTATGCTTTGCCTGTCCTCACCCTAATGAACCTATTGGTGCCATGACACTCGAGTACTTTTCTCGTGCTTTGGCTGAGAATGATGATTTACGAGAAGGATTAGGCTTTACATGGTACATGATTAAATGTATCGACCCTGACGGTGTTCGTCTAAATGAAAACTGGTTCAAAGGGCCGTTTAATGTTTATACCTACACGAAAAATTATTTTCGGCCAATCGGCTATGAACAGGTGGAATGGACTTTTCCGATTGATTACAAAGAGCTTCATTTTCACAACCCGCTACCTGAAACCCAAGCTATAATGACATTAGTACAAGAGATCAAACCAGAGTTTATGTATTCCCTCCATAATGCAGGGTTTGGGGGAGCTTATTGGTACATAACACATGATCTGCCAGAGCTGTATGAAAGTTTGAGGGATTCAGCTATTAAACAAGGTATCCCCTTAAATTTAGGAGAGCCCGAAGAACCTTTCATAACGAAATTTTCTCCAGCTATCTTTAAAAATATGACAATTGCTGAAGCTTATGATTTCATAGAAAAATTTAGCGGTGAGAAGCCAAATATAAAAAATGGAACTTCAAGTTCAGACTATGCATCGAGCGTAGCAGACTGTGTAACTCTTCTTACTGAGCTGCCTTATTTTTTTGATTCTCGAATTGAGGATTTGAATGAGGGGGAAATCACACGGAAAGAAGCCATTTTACAGGGGGTAAAACAATCACAAGCTCATTTTGCCCGCCTAGATAAGCTGCTAACAGAAGTCCGCCCTTATATCTGTGAAGAGAACCCATTTGTAAAACTGGTAGAAGAAGTGATTCAGTATATTAGAGAAGGCAGTGAAGCCAAAATCAATTGGGCTGAAAGTAATCCTGAATTTGAAAAAAATGCTTCCATGGCAGAGATTTTTGATAATTTACAAGCTGCAAAGTTCTACAATGGCTTGTACTTAGGTTTAACAGTTCGTACTTGTGAATATGAAATCGAACGGCTTAGGCAGCAAAAAAATAAAGAAGAGATCGCAATGAGCAAACTCATGGAAACCTGTGAGAAAGGTGAACAGTTCTTAAAAGAATATTGTGAAAACCTTGAATGTGAGCTTGATTATACGGCGATTCCGATTCAAAAGCTTGTGCGTATTCAAGTAGAGAGTGGACTGCTAGTGGCTAATTATATTCGTGAAAATCGATAAAAATAAACACTGAGGAACCTTGTTATAATTGCTAGGATAAGGAAGGGGAGTGTAGTAATGTCGGTACCTAAGCCTACATGTAAAGATAAAATTGAAACAGAGGATGAATTACGTTCTATTATAGGGGAACCGAGTGAACTAGTTAGAAAAAAGGTGATTTCCTATGTAGACGATCATTGTAAGGATTTTATTTCCCGCTCTCCTTTTCTAGTGATCTCTACATCTGATGCTTCTGGCTGTTGCGATGTTTCACCTCGTGGAGACACGCCTGGGTTTGCTCTTGTACTTGATGAAAAGCATATCATTATTCCAGAACGGCCAGGGAATAAAAGAATAGATACAATGCGGAATATTTTATCCAATCCAAAGGCAGGTCTTCTTTTTCTGATTCCTGGACTGGGGGAAACATTAAGAGTGAATGGAAAAGCATACTTGGTGAAAGATGACATTCTCCTTGAACGAATGGCCCATCATGGAAAGAAACCCTTGGTTGGAATCTGCATTGAAGTCGAAGAATGCTTTATTCATTGTGCGAAAGCTATGAAACGTTCAGGCCTTTGGGAACCAGAAACTTGGAGTGAAAAGGATTCACTGCCAAATGCAGCAAAAATCCTAATAGACCATACGAAAATTCCCGATATGACCGAAAAGGAATTAAACAAAGCGCTCCAAGAAGATTATTTGACCGAACTCTACTAAAGGAAGGTAGAGCGGTTCCTTTTGTGCCAGATGCGTCCAGTAATGCTTTAGGGTCCGTTGAAAGTGATCTTAATAAACTATTCAAGGTCTGGTAATTTATTTTTTCAAGATTCGAATTACATATTAAAAAACTGTCAACAAAGGCTAGTGTGCCTGACCCCCGATTCGTTAAAGCTTTAACACGCTGGGGGTCAGGTATCACTTTTACTGCGTGGAACATCGATGTGAAACAAGAAAAACCGGGGCGTGACACTGTCACCATCCGAAGTATGTCGAAATGACAAGAGACCGGATTCTGCTTGAATCCGGTCTCTTCCTACTATTATACTAGTTTCATTTGTTGTCGGTCTAATCGATGACTTAGGAAAGTTAGAAGACTTGCAAAGAAAGCAATTAACCCACCGACAAGTGTCACATTCATCAAAGGTCCTTGATGGTAAACAATGCCTCCTAAAGCGGAGCCAAAGGCGATACCCACATTACTGGCGACTGGCATCAATGAAGCTGCGAGTCCTGTTGCTTTTGGTTGATAAATACTAGCAAGGTCTATCAAATAAAGCTGGGTCGATGTTGTTAAAAGAATGGCCATTAATGACATCATGCCAATGTTAATCAATCCAAAGATAAAGTGATTGGTTGTCCAATATAAACAGATCAGAACAAATGCTTGCACAAGGAAAACAAACCGAAGGCGTCCGATCGCATTTTGGCTGGCAATTTTTCCAGCGAGTATGTTGCTAAAAATCGAAATAAATCCGTAGCCAAACAAGATTAAACTGATTGAACTACTTGGTGCATCCATTTTTTTTAGGATGGGAACCAGATAAGTAAAAACGGCATAAGTTGCTCCAAATCCAAGAGATGGAATGAAAAAAGCCATTAAGATTCGTGGGTGGGTCAACAAAGAAAATTGATCACGCATCGAACTACGGTATTGACTGAGCTTATTAGGCAAATTCAAGATAGATGCCAAAAATGCAACTCCACCCAGAAAAGTTGTTAACAGGAAGGTTGCATGCCAGTCATACCATCTAGCGATGACCGTTCCAATGGGTACTCCAATCACGTTTGCAAGAGTAAACCCACCAAAAACGCATGATATAGCAATTCCACGTTTTGTGATTGGTATCGTTTCACTTGCAACAATCATCGCAAGTGAGATTAAGACCCCTGTTACAATTGCGGTTATCATCCGAAGGGAAAGGAGCATGAAGTAGCTAGTCGATATCACGCACAAAGCATTCAGGATGATGAACGTTCCTATCAAAAACAGCATCCATTTGCGCTTTGGAAAATGGCTTGTTGCTGACATAACGAGTGGTGTGGTAATGGCAAAAGTAATGGCAAATGCAGAAACAAGGGTACCTGCTTTTGCATTTGTTATATGAAGATTCGAGGAAATATCAGTTAAGATCCCGACAATAACAAACTCGCTTGTCCCGAGAACAAATGTTAATAACGTAAGTGTTAAGATGAGAAACCAATGTTGCTTTGATAATATAGTGCCTTGCATAAATACCTCTTTTCTTAGATGAATGAAAATGTGTAATAGGATAGGTAAACAATCTAATCATCATAACATAAAACAAATTAACGAAGAAGCCCTTGCTACCTGGGGATGAAATCCAAAAGCATTACGAAAACCATGAGAAGTTGTCTTTTCCGTTTTGTGCGAGCAGGTTATAAGCGGCGGGGGATCGTCTGTGCAGTAGAAAGGCCTGGGGAAATTCACGAAAATGACCAAATTCAAATTTGGGTTAATGATTTTGCCAATCCGATGCAATAATGAGAATAATAACTTTGATAGGTAGGAAACCATAAGGCAGCACATCAGCTGCCTCGTGGAACAAAAGCAATCCTTATTCTATCAATCCATACTTTTTTAAGGATTCGATTAACTGAACTTTAGGTTGAAAACCAGTGATCCTCCCAACAAGCTGGCCATCTTGAAAAAGCAATAATGTAGGGATTCCCATTACCTGAAACTCGCTGATAAAATCCGGATTATCATCCGCATTCACTTTGACAATTTTTAAATCAAACTCTAGATCAATTTCCTCTAAAACGGCTCCAATCAACCTGCAAGGCGGGCACCATGGTGCCCAGCAATCGATTAGCACCGACTTGCTTGTTTCGATTTCCTTAAGAATTTCCTGACCCTCTGCTTGTAAAACGCTCATGAACGATCTCCCCTTTCTGTTCGTCGTTGATTGTAGTATATGATGAGTTATGATATAAGTAAAATTAATACTTTGAATGTTATATATAAGTAAAATCTAATGTACGGAAATGAGGAATCTTATGACTCTATTTCAATTAGAGGTTTTCTTAAAGGTAGTGGAAACAAAAAGCTTTACAAAAGCTGGTGAGCAAATCGGCCTCTCACAATCGGCAGTCAGTCAAGCAGTAGCCGCATTGGAATCAGCGCTAAATATAAAATTATTGAACCGGCATAGGACTGGAGTCAGTTTGACGAAGATCGGCGAACGGATCGCGAGCCTAGTTAGAGATTTAATCATGATAAAAACAAGGATCATCAATGAGGCTACTGGAATCACGGGACTTGAAACAGGGACGGTTAAAATTGGAAGCATTTCGGGCATGTCAGCCAAACTACTGCCAGGAATGATCAGCTCTTTTAAAAAACGGTTTCCCGGTATAGAAGTAGTGCTTTATGAGGGGAATTATGAAGAGGTGAGAAATTGGCTTAAGTTGTCAGTCGTGGAAGTAACCGTGGTCCCGGAAGAAAAGCATGAGTTCGAATTTTTTCCTTTACTGCAGGATAAAATGGTCGTTTTTGTACCAGAAACACATCCACTGAGTCATCAATCATCGATCGATATAAAGGATATCGCCAGTGAACCTTTCATCATGCCAAAAGAATGTGGTCATGTCATCCGGGCGATCTTTAAGGAACATGGTTTCTCACCTAATATTCAATTTGAAGTCAGCGATATCGCTACTATCATCGCAATGGTTCAAGAGGGAGTTGGAAATACGATTCTTCCTGAGTTGGCCATCCCTTCCACCTTGTCCAAAATCACAGCTTCCTATTTAAACCCGCAAGTGTACCAAAATTTAGGGCTTGAGGTCCGTTCAACAGAGTATACAAGCCCTGCGATAACAGCATTTATTCATGAGGCACAAGAATTCACCAAGAATTTATCATTGAAATTGTTTAACAGCTATCATTCCGTAATTGTGGAAAAGAGATAAATAATGTTTAATATTTGCCAATAAAAAATGTCCCAAAAGAAACTTTTGGGGCATTTTTGTGCTTGCATTTGCTTTTCTCAAGGAAAAATAAATTAGAAAAGATTTATTTAGAAGTTACAATATAAGTTCTAAACATTATAACGTTATATTGACTGGAGTAAAAATACGTGGTAACCTAATCCTGTAAAGAAAAACAAAAGAGGTAGATGTAACCGTATACAAGTACCCACTTATTAGGTTTACCGAAAAGGATGAGGGAAATGAAAGATTGTTTTGTATTGCAGAATGTAAAACTTGTCAATGGAAATTCTGTAGACATCATCGTAGAAAATAAGAAAATCCAAAACATTGTTCCGGCAGGTACTGGAAATGGCGGTAATGTAACGAACTTCAAACATCAAGTGATGGTTTCCAGCGGATGGATTGATATGCATGTCCATGCCTTTCCAGAATTTGATCCATATGGTGATGATGTGGATGAGATTGGCTATAAATCAGGGGTAACAACGATTGTAGATGCCGGCAGTACGGGCGCTGATCGTTTGCCTGACTTAGTTTACAGCTGTAAAAAGTCGAAAACGAATGTTTTTGCCTTTTTAAATATTTCACGAATTGGCCTTAAGCGAATCGATGAGCTATCCGACCTTTCGTGGCTCGATGAAGATGCGTTAAAAGAGGCCATAGCCGACCACAAAGATTTTATTGTTGGACTGAAAGCGAGGATTAGTAAAAGCGTCGTAGGCCCAAATGGAGTAGAACCATTAAAAATGGCCCGGAAATTTTCTAAGGACACTGAGTTGCCGCTGATGGTCCATATTGGTTCAGGGCCACCGGATATTAATGATGTCCTCGATTTACTTGAGAAAAAAGACATTATCACCCATTACTTAAATGGGAAAGCCAATAATTTATTTGATGAAGCTGGGAAACCTCTTCCGAAGCTGCTGGATGCCATTAAACGGGGAGTACATTTGGATGTTGGCCATGGAAATGCTAGCTTCTCTTTCCAAACGGCAGAGCAGGCGAAAGAGTATGGTATTCACTTCGATACGATCAGCACGGATATCTATCGAAAAAATCGCTTGCACGGCCCAGTTTATAGTATGGCCAGTGTACTATCTAAATTTTTGTATTTAGGCTATCCCTTAAAAGAGGTCATTGATGCCGTTACAGTTAAAGCGGCAGACTGGTTGAATAAGCCGGCACTCGGAAGAATTTCAGTCGGAGATTTAGCTAACCTCACATTATTTTCTATAGAGGATGAAGTGACCCAGTTGATGGATTCTGAAGGAGAAGAACGAACAGCAGAGCAGAATATTGTCGTAAAAGGAGTGGTAATCAATGGAGAATACATTGAATGCTAAATATGGTTTGAAAAGGGTTATCAATGCAAGCGGGCGGATGAGTATTTTAGGTGTTTCAGCTCCCACAGACACCGTAATGGAGGCCATGAAAATAGGCGGGCAAAATTATGTTGAAATCGCTGATTTAGTCGAAAAAGCAGGACAGCATATCGCTGGGCTGCTTCAATCAGAGGCAGCGGTTGTCGTGAACTCAGCATCGAGTGGAATCGCTCTTTCGGTAGCAGCAATCGTGACTGAAGGAAACAGACGAAGAAGCGAAAGACTTCATCAAGAAACGATTCAAAAAAATGAAATCATCATGCTGAAGGGCCACAACGTTCAATACGGGGCTCCGGTGGAAACGATGGTTTTCCTCGGCGGCGGAAAATTAGTGGAAGTCGGTTATGCCAATGAGGGCAAAGCGGAGCACATTGCCGATGCCATTACTGAAAATACGGCGGCGATTCTTTTCGTTAAATCCCACCACGCTGTTCAAAAAAATATGATTTTGGTTGAAGAAGCATGGGAAGTGGCGCAAGCGAATCATGTTCCATTGATTGTCGATGCAGCTGCGGAGGAAGATTTGAAGAAATATGTACAAGTGTCCGATTTAGCGATTTATAGCGGCTCGAAGGCGATTGAAGGTCCAACGTCTGGTATCGTTGCCGGAAAACAAAACTATATCGATTGGCTTAAGGTTCAACTGCACTGCATTGGCAGAAGCATGAAGGTCGGCAAAGAAACAACCTTTGGACTTTTGCAGGCATTGGATGAGTATTTTGTCAAGATCGACAATAGCGAAAAGGAAAAAGCCAGTCTGGCTGTTCTCAAATCACTTGAATCCATTGACGGTGTAAAAGTAACGATTGTACAGGATGAAGCGGGACGTGCCATTTTTAGAGCTCGGATTCAGATTGATCCGGCTGTGACGAAAACAACGGCGAAGGAAGTAAATGACCAGTTAAGAAATGGTGAAATTGCGATTTATACCCGTGATTACGGAATTCGACAGGGCTTTTTCGATCTTGATCCACGACCATTACAGGGTGACGACATTTACGTAATTGAAGCCCAATTAAGAGCCATTTTAGGAGGAAGCGAACAATGACAAACATCGAAAAACGTTTTTATCACAACCGAGTCGCATTGAATGTGCTGGCTAATAGTATTGAAAATGCCATCGAAGTTTTTGAAGCGGCGGTAGGTCATGTATTAGTTGGAGTCCTTTCCAAGGATTATCCTTCGGTAGAGGCTGCTGTGACAGCGATGAAGGAATATGGGGCAGCGATTGATGAAGCCGTATCTATTGGCCTTGGCGCTGGGGATAATAAACAAGCAGCAGTGGTAGCGGAAATCGCTAAATTTTATCCGGGTAGTCATATCAATCAAGTGTTTCCTGCTGTCGGGGCAACACGTGCCAATTTAGGGGAGAAAGAGAGCTGGATCAATTCTCTTGTATCACCAACCGGAAAAGTAGGGTACGTAAATATTTCTACAGGTCCTGTAAGTGCGGCAGTTGGTGAAACAGCCATTGTTCCAATCAAAGCGGCGATTGCCTTAGTGCGGGATATGGGAGGAAATGCCTTGAAATACTTCCCGATGAAAGGCTTAAAGCATGAGGAAGAGTTCCGTGCTGTTGCACAAGCTTGCGGTGAAGAAGGGTTTGCCTTAGAACCAACTGGAGGCATTGATTTAGATAATTTTGAGACCATTTTAGAAATTGCATTGGAAGCAAAAGTGCCTAAAATTATTCCTCACGTTTATTCTTCTATTATTAATAAGGAAACTGGAAAAACAAATCCGGATGATGTGAGGACACTACTCGCCATTACAAAAAAATTGGTTGAAAAATATGCCTAAACAAATTGTTGCATTCGGTGAAGTAATGATGCGTTTGCAGGTGCCGGGATATGAATTACTGACTCAGGCTAACACATTACAATACTCTTTTTCAGGCACGGGAGTTAACGTTGCTTCTGCGATGACCAAGCTAGGCTATGATGGCTATCTTGTGACGAAATTACCAGAGAATTCTTTAGGTGATGCAGCCCTTTCTTTCTTACAGCGATTGGGTATCAATCGGAAATTTGTTTGTAGAGGCGGAAAATATCTTGGGTTGTATTTTTTAGAAAATGGTTTTGGACAGCGGGCTAGCCGGGTTACCTATACCAATCGCCTGGAAAGCAGCTTTAATACCGCCCATGTTTCGGATTATGATCTGGATTTGATTGCCGAACAAACAGATATCATTCACTTTTGCGGTATTACGCTTGCCATGACCGATGGTGTCCGTGCTAGTATGAAAGAGCAGGCTAAAAAGGTGAAAGAAAAAGGTGGATTGGTTTGTTTCGATTGTAATTACCGCCCTTCCTTATGGGAGGGAGGGTACAGTGAGGCGAAACCTCATTATGAAGACATGCTGGCTTTGGCTGATATCGTCATGATGAATGAAAAAGATGCAATGTATATTTTAGGAATGGAGACAGCAGAAATCTCCCGGGTGGAACAGCTGAAAGACCTCATTCCTAAGGTAGCAAAACACTTCGATCTTCAAACGATTGCGGGAACACACCGAGGGATTAATAGTGATAATACCCATTCTATACGGGGATATTTGTATAAAGATGGGCAGTTTCACTTCTCAGAAAAGATTTCTTTTTCCGTATATGATCGAATTGGAGCCGGAGATGCTTTTACTAGCGGGATTTTGCATGGCGAGCTGGCTGGATTTTCACCTGAGAAAACAGTCCGGTTTGCGGCTGCAGCAGGAATGCTGGCCTGCACCATTGTTGGCGATACCCCGATGTCGACGGAAGCTGAGATCTTGTCCGCCATGGCCGGAACCATTGATGATATAAAGAGATGAAGGAGCGAGTAGGGAATGAATGTGAATCGAAAAAAGGGACCTATGTACTTACAAATAAAAGAAATATTGAAGGATCGTATTTTACATGGTGTTTATGCAATTCACACGAACATTCCCTCCGAGCCTCAATTAGAAGAAGAATTTAATGTAAGCAAAATTACTATACGGAATGCCATTAAAGAACTGGTTCAAGAAGGATATCTGGAGAAGAAAAGTGGTAAAGGAACAAAGGTCATCGCGAATGTATCGTCTGCGAAGCTTTCAAAAGGGAAACGCTTTACGGAACTATTAGTAGAAGAAGGCCACCACATCACCAAAAAGGTGTTAAATATTAAAAAGGCTGAATTGTCTCCAGACTCGGAACTTTATTCTTTATTTGGAAGCCATTGTGTCCAAATTGAACGACTCTACTTATTGGACAACGAGCCCTATATTCATTTCACTCATTACATCTTATTAGACATAAGTGAGGAAGAATTAGAGGATGTCAATATCGGATCTTTGTACCGCTTTTTAGAAGAGCAAAACATTAGACTGGAATCATTCCGAGATGAGTTTGCCGTTTCGATTGCACCTAGTCATGTTAGTGAAAAATTAAACGTAGAAAAAGACACAGTGGTGTTAAAAAGAATTCGTCGTTCCTGTGATGATGAAGGAAATGTATTGGAATATAGCGCGGGTTACTATAATACAGGTAAACAAAATTATATTGTTAATTATAATGATTCCATTCAGTAACCCATTTTTTTGAATAGTATGTAAGCGATTTCTTAGGGGAGAGTGAGAAAATATGAGTTTATATTTAATAGGTATTACGTTAGCAGCCATAGTGATCGTTATTTTAGGAGTATCGTGGTGGAAATGGCATGCATTTATCAGTTTAACTGTCGCCGGCCTGTTTCTAGCTGTTTTTTCTGGCGTACCAATGGACAAGATTGTCACAGCCTATGAAACGGGAGTGGGCGCTGTCCTTGGACATCTGATTGGAATTTTAGCGTTGGGAACCATCTTAGGTAAAATGATGTCTGACTCAGGTGCGGGCATGCAAGTAGCCGATTTCTTTATCAAAAAATTCGGTGTTAAATATCTGCCATGGGCGATGCTTCTTTCTGGTTTTATTATTGGGATTCCTGTGTTTTTTGAGGTTGGTCTAGTAATCTTGCTGCCTTTAGTTATCTCGATTCGCAAATCTACTAAACAAAACATTCTATTAATTGGTATCCCGGTGCTTGCCGGATTGTCGATTGTGCACGGATTAGTTCCTCCGCATCCTGGTGCGATGACAGCAATTGGCATTTATAATGCAAACTTAGGACATGTAATGCTTTATTCATTAATTATTGCTTTTCCAACGGCCGTCATTGCCGGACCTTTATTTTCAAAATGGATTCAAAAACGGGTAACTCCTGTTGGAGAACCGGAATTAATCCGCGTGGTGACAAAGTCAAGCGGGTTACCAAGTACAGCGATTTCGTTTTTCATTATCTTGCTGCCTGTTATATTAATTATGTTAACGGTAATTGCCCCATATCTTTCACTGCCAGGTGCTATTGAAAAATTTCTATTGCTTATTGGCAGTCCGGTTATTGCTTTACTAATTTCATGTTTTGCAGCCTATTTCTTCTTGGGCTTCCGCCAGGGTATGGACAGGACGTTAATTAAAAAATTAACGGAAGAATGTTTATTGCCATTAGCTTCGATTATTCTCATAATTGGGGCAGGCGGAGCATTCAAGCAAATTCTAATTGAAAGCGGTGTAGGGACAGCGATTGCAGCAATGTCCGAGCAAATGTCCTTATCACCGATTGTCCTAGCCTTCCTAGTTGCGGGATTAATCCGAGTCGCTACCGGTTCAGCAACTGTTGCGCTAACAACCGCAGCCGGAATTGTTTCTCCAGTAGTGGAGCATATGTCAGGTGTTAACCTAGAATTATTAGTTATTGCCACTGGTGCAGGTTCATTAATGCTTTCACATGTAAATGATGCCGGCTTTTGGTTGGTAAAAGAATATATGGGATTAACGGTTAAAGAAACATTCAAGACCTGGACAGTCATGGAAACGCTCCTTTCTTTTGTCGCCTTTATTCTAGTTTTAATTTTAGATGTATTTGTTTAAGGTTAACTTTGTCGAAATACGAACAGTGCAATTGCACTGTTTGCATTTCGACAAAATCTAATAAACTTCGCGGCGTGACAGGCACGAGAAATAAATCACTAAGTGGTGGGGCATAAATTGTTAAGAGTGATTGATCGAATCAAATGACTCGACTTGTGAGGGTGTCGGAAGCTCTCTATTTAGCGAACTCCTACAATTTCTCATTAGGTCTTTAATAAAAGAAGTACAGATGGAGGAAAACAGGAAGGATGTTTAAGAGATAACCTTATGGTTTTCTTCTGCCTCTAGTTTACCTTCTATTAAAGTAAGCAGAACCGTAACATAAATAGAGGCCTGTTTTTATTAATAAGAAAACAAAAGGAAAAGGAGCCCCGGTTTGTAAAAATAAATGCCGGTGGCTCCTTTTAAATTTAATTATATAAATTGCATTATTCTTCTTTATCAAAGCGCTCTCCGGTTTCCGGGTTGAAATAAACGACTAATCTTTTATTTGTGGTTGGATCGATTGATACCTCATTGGTTCGGTCGAAGCCTTTAGGTACTTGCTGACCATGTTTTGCTCTGAAGCGGCGGTCCCAAATGAACCACGATCCGAAGATTAAAATAATCAGCACTTCCATGGTGACTAGTTACACCACGGTGAACCGTACCATAAGTTACTAATTATACTTTTAAGCGAGCAAGATCCATTTAGAGAGAAAAGGGATCCACAAATTCATCTTGAATAGTGGATCTTTTTATTTATCCCCAAATATAGTACAATTTTCACATATCCAATAAATAACAATATAGGTATAGATAGTTAATATATAGTCAGGAGCAAACCAATGGAAGCAGTCGAAAAGAAGTTGATTGTGAATTCCGAAAAGGGGAATTTATTAAGAGAGTTAGTAAAATCGATGAGCGAGTGTGAAAGGTTTTTTTTTAGTGTTGCTTTTATTAACTTCAGCGGGCTGCAGCTTCTGCTTGATCCCTTACAGGAAGCCGAGAAAAAGGGAACCAAAGGGAAAATCATTACTTCCACGTATCTCAATTTCACAGATGCAAAAGCACTAGAAAAAATCAGAGAGTTTAATAACGTCGAGTTAAAAGTTTTTGTTACGGATAAAGAGATTGGTTTCCATACGAAAGCATACATATTTGAGTACAAAGATAGCTACAAAGTGATTATTGGTTCCTCGAATATCACCCAAAGTGCCCTGAAAAGTAATATTGAGTGGAATGTAGAAATCATTACGAAAGAGGATGCCCGATTTATACAGGATGTTTTAAAGGAATATGATTATCTCTGGAGTATGAGTGAAGATGCCGATCAGGATTTTATTAGTAGATATGAGGAATTCTTAAATAGCTTTAAGAATACACAAAAAAAACATCAGTTGATTTATGAAAACAAACAATATATTGTCCCAAATAGAATGCAAAAGAGAGCAACTGAAAATTTAGAAAGATTGAGAAGTTTTGGAGAGAATAAAGCGCTTGTAATTGCCGCAACCGGTACGGGTAAAACCTATATGTCAGCGTTTGATGTGAAGAGTTTGAAACCAAAGAAACTCCTTTTCATTGTGCATAGGGAAGAAATTTTGAAAAAAGCCAAGGATACTTTTGAAATGCTCTTACCTAATGAGGGTCTTTCTTTTGGACTACTGACAGGTAATCATAAGCAAAAGAATGTGGATTATGTTTTTGCCACCATCCAAACAATCTCTAAATGTTTTCATGAATACAAAAAGGATGAATTTGATTATCTAATTATTGATGAAGCTCATCATGCGACAAGCCCGACCTATCAAACTGTTTTAAACTACTTTGAGCCTAAGTTCACATTAGGGATGACGGCAACCCCTGAACGTAGTGATGGTTATAAGGTTTTTGATCTTTTTGATAATAATGTGGCTTTAGAAGTGCGGTTACATGAGGCTTTAGAGGACGAGTTAGTTATTCCTTTTCATTACTTTGGGATTACTGATATTGAAGGCATTGACTTAAGTGAAGTTAATATTGACGATATTGCTGAAATAACCAAGCGGTTAAAGGTTAATGAACGGGTAGATTTTATTATTAGAAAAATGGACTTCTATGGCCATGACGGCGAGAAAAGAAAAGGGCTTGGTTTCTGTGCCAGTATCGAACATGCTCAGTATATGGCTAGTGAATTTAATAAAAGAGGCTATAAAAGTGTTTGTCTATACGGTGCTGATTCACCTGAAACACGGGAGCGATTTATTAATCGATTAGAAAGTGATCATGACGAGTTAGAATTCATATTTACCGTTGATATTTTTAATGAAGGAGTGGATATCCCTTCTATCAACACGGTACTAATGCTGAGGCCAACTAATTCTCCAATTGTTTTTATTCAACAGCTAGGAAGAGGTTTACGAAAACATGCGGATAAAAGCTTCTTAACAGTCCTTGATTTTATCGGAAACCATAATAAAACATTTCTCATTGCACTCGCACTTAACGGAAGTCGATACTACGATAAAGAAAGTTTAAAGGTAGCGATTGCGACTGGGTTTGCTAATATTCCCGGCTGTACTCATATCCAAATGGATAAGATATCACAAGAAAGAATATTGGCACAGATTGACAATGAAAACTTTAACTCGATGAAATACCTAAAGGAAGAGTACTTTGAATTTAAAAAGCTTAATCAAGGTCGAATTCCTTATTTATTATTGGATTATCTGAAATATGATGGTGCGCCGGACCCTGTGAAATTTATCGATCGTGAAAAGACTTATATATCATTCGTGAAAAAGGTAGAGAAGGATGACTATTTATGTGAGCTTTTACAGAACGAGGCATTCGAAGGAGCATTAAAAGAATTATCAAGCAAGTTACCACTTAAGCGAATTTATGAATTTGTTATCATCCGGTATTTGTTAGAGCACGAGGAAATAAATCTAGAAATCGCAAAGAATCAAATCTTAAAGTTATTAACAGATGTAGATGATGATAGCATACTTCATGCTTTTGAGTGCTTAAATCAAAACTACTATGATAGCGTTCAAATTAAGAATAAGCCTAAATTGGTTCATTATAGCAGTGGAAAGTTGGCGAAGACTCAACTTTTTAGTGATCTATTAAGAAATAAGGATTACCGAAAGTTTATTGAAGACACCATTACTTACGGGATTTTCCGTTATGAAAAAGAGTTTAAGGCGGAATACTACGGTGTTCCACACTTTAAACTATACGAGCAATATCAAATGATGGATGCCGCATTACTTTCTAACTATCGAAAAATTCATAGTTCCTTTAGGGGTTCAGGGTTGCTTGCTAACGGAAAAGAATATTTCCTATTTATTGATTTGCATAAAGAAGAGGATGTAAAGGAAAGTATTAACTACAAAGATAAATTTATAAATGAGCGATACTTTCAATGGCAATCACAAAATAGTACTGCCCAACATTCTGAAAGAGGGCAGAATATTATTTTTAATAAACAACGTGGTGTTAATCTTCATTTATTTGTGAGGAAGTACAGAGAAATAGATGGAAAGAACGAGCCTTTCATTTATATTGGCAAAGGAGATTCGGTCCAATATGAAGGTGAAAAACCTATCACGGTAAAGATTAAATTAGAGCACGAAATCCCTGCAACACTATATACAGAGTTTACGAAAAAAGTGTAGTCTTCTCATTCGAGAAGACTATTTTTCGTTTATTAATTGTTCAACTGCCGGAATATCAGCTGGTGCCCACTTTAGTGAATCAAGGTTTTTTCTTTTTAGCCAAATTAGCTTGGAATGTTCGCTTGGAGTTGGCATTCCATCGACAACTCTACATTTAATCGATTTTAAATTAATAATAAATGTTTCATATTCATGGGTATTATCGTTAAATACTTCATTTATTGTCTCAATTTTACAGCCCAATTCTTCATCAATTTCCCTTACGAGGGCTGAGTAGATATCCTCATTTGCTTCCACTTTTCCTCCTGGAAACTCCCACATATTTGGAATAGACATTTCTGGGGATCTAAGAGCACAAAGAATCTCATTCTTTTCATTTTCAATTATTGCTGCGACTACTTTTACGAGCTTTTTCAATGTAATCCTCCTTGATGATTGATTTACTAGTCATAATATATCACTTTTGATGGAAATATTCTTTAAGGGGATTTTTCTTTTTATTGTGAAAGTTTTGTTGGAAAAATAACCCTAATAATCTATCATTAAGATAATGTAACGAATCGGTTTAATGGAGTGATATTTTTGGAAAAAATAAATGTAATTGAAAGAATTAAAGATAGATTTTTAAAAAATGGTAAAACGATAGAAATCCCTTTATTAAAAGAGCAAAAGACATTTCAAGCGGTCTTAAATGATGATGGTATTAGCGTCAGCAATTTAGCCAATTAATCTTTTTTATATTTTTGCATTGATAGCTGAGGCATCTAAACAGAGAGTATGAGTATAGTAAAGTGAGTCAAATTTTAAGAAAAATGAACGAACATTCCTGTCGATGGGGGATCTTATTATGCAACTATATTTTTATGATGAGAGATATAAAAATCTCATCGAACAGTATCAATTATCGGAGGAACAACTTCGATTTACTGGTACACCAACAGAATGTATCAAACTTTCAAATGAAGATCCAGATCGTTATTCAATTTTAGCGATGGATCAAGAAAATTTGGTCACCTTTTTCAATCTGCATAAAAATGAAGGAGTAAAACCATTTTCTAATAATGATCGATCCATTTTACTAAGAGCGTTTTCGACAGATTTCCGTCATCAAGGTAAGGGGTATGCCAAGAATGTCCTTTTGCAATTACCTTCCTTTGTAAAGGAACACTTTAGGGAAACGAAAGAAATTGTCCTAGCAGTTAACCTTCAAAATACTGTCGCACAAGGCTTATATAAAAAATGTGGATTTATTGATGAAGGTGAACGAAGGATGGGGAGAAAAGGGGAACTTATCATCATGAGTTATCATTTGTAGAATATAGACGGTACGTATGGATTGTTCTGCTCATTCCATGTACCCTTGGTACATATGGTCTG
Organism: Bacillus sp. OV166; assembly: GCF_900177675.1. GTDB lineage: Bacteria > Bacillota > Bacilli > Bacillales > Cytobacillaceae > Neobacillus. The sequence goes on from NZ_FXWM01000001.1 coordinate 958,532, forward strand.
GAAAAACTAACTAAACGTTTGATTAAATTCTTGATTCCTTGATACATATGAATAAAAAAGAGTAGTTGAATCTAATAGATAGTAAATTAGTAAAATAGTAAAAAAGTAAAAAAGTGGAGGATTCTTTTATGATGAATACCTTAATTCCTTTAATAACCTTTTTGCCACTAATTGTCCTAGCATTTGTTGTTAGATGGGTTTACCAAATTAAAAAAAATAGTGAAATTCAAGTTGAGCAAAACAAACAGATAATCTTGCTTTTGCAAAATAAAGATATAAATAATTAACTATTTAAGATGCAGGATTAGGTGCAATTGGTGTAGAAGGTACTGTCCACTACAAAGATGGTAATTGGCAAATGAAAAAGTCGAACGAGACCTGGATAAGCTAATTTTTGAAAAGGTAACGAATTAATTTGGAATATAAGGGGTGAGGAACTAAATTCAACAGACGTGTAAAGGACCTATTCAGTTTCTTGTGAACTAGGACTTCCAACCAAGCCCCTCCCTAATCCTTTACCTCAATTCTACGATTCCCTCCCCCCTATTAGAACTATTTAAGAGAATACTAGTTACTTTGGATATAAAAGGAAATCGAACATCTTTCACCCAATCCAGCTACTGGAAAAATTTAATAACTAATACAAAGAGTAGACCATTGCAACTTTGGTCTATTTTGTTTATAAAAGGATTTCTCACTTTTTACCTGCTTTAAAATAATTTGAAATTATCATATAATATAAGTGTATAAATCTATAAACAACATTTTTATACTATAAATAGGTATAATTAAGATAGAAAAGGTGTGTGACTAGGTCGCGCTTAGGTTAGTGTGACGTCTAGCCAAATTTTAGGGGAAAAGGTTGATGAAAATGAACAACATAGAAACTAAAACAGACGTCATTTTAATTGGCGCCGGAATCATGAGTGCGACTTTAGGGACACTCTTAAAAGAATTAGTACCGGAATGTGACATTACTGTGTTTGAGAAGCTCGCTAACGCAGGAGAGGAAAGTTCTAACGAGTGGAATAATGCGGGTACGGGGCATGCGGCACTATGTGAACTTAACTACACAGTCGAAAAACCGGATGGATCTTTAGATATTAGTAAAGCAATAAAAATTAATGAACAGTTTCAGGTTTCCATGCAGTTTTGGTCTTATCTTGTAAACAGCAAGCTGATGCAAAATCCACAGGATTTTATCAGACAACTGACTCATATGAGTTTAGTTCAAGGGGAACAAAATGTTACGTTTTTAAAGAAACGTTTTGAAGCTATGTCAAACAATCCCCTATTCCAAGGGATGGAATTTTCGGATGACCATGATAAACTGACGGAATGGATTCCGCTTATCATGGAAGGCCGTAAAGTGAATGAACCGATTGCGGCAACTAAAATGGACGCTGGAACGGATGTCAACTTTGGTGCCTTAACACGGATGTTGTTTGATCACTTAGAGAGTAAAAATGTCAATATAAACTACAAACATAGTGTTAATAATATTAAACGTACGAGCGACGGCTTGTGGGAATTGAAAGTGCAGAATCTCGAAAGCGGTACAGTCGAACGCCATACGGCAAAATTCGTCTTTATTGGAGGCGGGGGAGGAAGTCTGCATTTACTGCAAAAATCCGGTATTCCTGAAGGAAAACATATTGGAGGATTCCCGGTAAGCGGAATATTTATGGTGTGCAATAATCCGAATGTTGTAGAGCAGAATCATGCAAAGATATACGGCAAAGCTAAGGTTGGTGCTCCGCCAATGTCTGTTCCGCATCTTGACACAAGATTTATCGATAATAAAAAATCGTTGCTATTTGGACCATTTGCCGGCTTTTCACCAAAGTTCTTAAAAACTGGTTCAATGTTTGATTTGGTAACTTCTGTAAATTCAGATAATATCTTAACTATGTTGGCGGCAGGCGTAAAAGAGATGTCATTGACAAAATACTTGATTCAGCAAGTTATGTTATCGAAAGAACAACGCATGGAGGAGTTACGTGAGTTTATCCCGAACGCCAAAAGCGAGGATTGGGATTTAGTAGTAGCGGGCCAACGTGTGCAAGTGATCAAGGATACTGAAGCTGGCGGCAAAGGAACGCTTCAATTTGGTACGGAAGTGATTACTGCTGCTGATGGCTCGATCGCAGCATTACTAGGCGCTTCACCTGGTGCTTCTACTGCCGTGCACGTTATGCTCGAAGTAATCAAAAAATGCTTCCCGCAACATATGAATAAGTTGGAACCAAAAATCAAAGAAATGATTCCTTCTTATGGCAAGTCGCTAATGGAAAACCCCGAGCTTCTGCACGAAATTCATACATCAACAGCAAAGACGCTTGGTCTAAGCGAAAAAGAGCTGGAAAAAGAGTTGGTCTTTAGTTAGATCTTTGGATGTAGAAACCAAGGTTGCTAGTGAATAGATTCACTCGATAGTTTTTAAGAGAAATATAGGATTGTAAGTCAAAGATTGGCATGATCATATAAAGAGTGGAGAAAAAACCAACTAAACGGTTAATTAAATCGGACAACCCTTGGTATACATGGGCTGAGAAACTAACCAAACGTTTGATTAAATACTTTTCAAGAGACCCTGATATCGTTCATCAGGGTTCTTTTTATTACTCTATATTTTAAATGGTGAAGGAGAGTTAGAGAAAAGAGGTTCTTGACCTTGATGACCTAAGAGAGAAACAAAAATGAACACAGGCATAAGGCTCCCGTGTTCATTTTCATTTCAGAGTAAAATTATTATTCAATTTTTAGAAAAGCTGGGGATAGGTATAGGTGTTTTCTAGTTAACAATCGCACTACGATAGTTTAAGTACAACTTTTCACGAATAGTTGAAACCGTCTTTATTCTGATCTATTAAACTAAATCCCCTGTACGGCCAAAGAACTTTTTTGGAGGTGATCTGAAAGAAGACTATACGCAACTACTTTCTTCTTGTACTGTTTGACTACATCAATGCGATCGTTATAGCTAAAAACAAATAACCTAACATCTTTTTTGCCTCTTTTTGTATCAATGACTAATGGAGTCTCACTGTTCTCTGGATGCAAATATAATTCCTCGGTCCCTGGAAATATATAATGCTGCTTTAAAAATGTTGCTTCGTTAAAGGAATGAATAACTTGAATTTTGTCTTTACCTTCTAAGAGTTTTCCGTCAATTGTTACGGATACATTCGGTTCACTAAGTTTTGAATGAATTTCAAATTTCCTAATAAGCCATTCCACAGGACCAGTTGGAAGACAGGTCATTAATATTTTTACAATACTTAAAAGAATTATCGAAATTACAGCCCAGGTCATTTTCCATCATCTCCGTTAAAGCTTTAATTTGTTATTAGTTTATATAATAATATCTCACCTGGGTCAATTGTTAACCATCCAATTCAATTGAAAATATACCATCCACTTGTAACTAGAGGGAATGGTAAGGATGAGTCGAATAGACTCTTCGCAAATAGATCGCCAGGATGGGCTCATTTAGGAATTGTTTAATCATAAATTTAATCCGCAGCATGCGTATTACTCCTTTTCAAGAAACCTTTTGATATTAATTAAGATATGGTGTGTTTTTCAAAAGTATCCCATCCCTTGATGCAAGCCGATTATCATTGAGAAGAATTTATATACAGATATGATGATGATTACCCGACTACCTGTCCCATTCGTATAAAAAAAGCCGCCATTTTGGCAGCATGGTTAGCGAAGTAACCTTGTAATCTAAGACACGCTTGGCGATACTTTCTGGTCGGCAATTTTTTTCTTTAACCAAGGTTTGGAGACCCACCGGTTCAAGGCGAAAAATCCTCGGATACATTCATCGATTCCTTGGGCCAGCCAAATTCCTAGTAGCCCTAAACCAAGTGTAATTCCGAAAAAGTAACTAAATACTACGGCAATGCCCCACATGCAGATCACACCGATGACAACTGGGAACCGTACATCACCTACTGATTTTAAAGAACCCATAAGAACGATATTCATGGCACGGCCAGGTTCAATAAATACAATCGCCCACAATACTGGAAGAGCTATAGCAATAATGTTAGTATCGGTTGTAAATATAGTTAAGATGGGCTTACCAATGAAAGCAACAGCAAGAGAAACTGCAGCTGAAACAATGACTGCAATTTTTAATGTCTTAAGACCCCTCTTCAGGGCTCTGTCGTATTGCTTAGCTCCAATATAGCGGGCAATCAAAAGTTGTGTCCCTTGGGCAATTGCGACTGTAAACAGGAAGCAAATCATCGATATATTCAAAATATACACCCGTGCGGCTAATGCTGCATCCCCGGTAAGTGCGACAAAGCTAGTAATCACCACTTGTGAAAATTGATAGGAAAGGTTTTCTCCAGCAGATGGAATACCGATGGACAGAAGCTCCTTTACATCGGTTTTATTAATTTGAAAGATATCTTTTATATGAAACTTTAAAGCTAGTTGTTTATAAACAAAGTAAAACAGTGCTACAATGATAAAAATTCGGGCAACAAACATGGAATAGGCCACCCCAGCAACACCTGTTACAGGAAGGCCGAACCATCCTTTAATAGCAATAAAGGAACCGATCATACTAATCACATTCATGATGACCGTAACAACCATGGTTTCTTTTGTATGTCCGTAGCTGCGCAAAACAGCACTTAAAGCTAAAGAGATGGCTTCAAGGAAAAGTGATAGACCTATGATGGTAAGGAAGGTGAAAGCAAAATCGTAAACTTCCCCGCTAAGTCCGTAAAATTTTAAAAACAAACCGCCAAAAGCAACCACAATGATGGTCATCACAACTCCAAACCAGAAATTCACCCCAAAGGAAGATCTTGCAAGGCGTCGTGCCCGATCCAATCGGTTTGCTCCTAAATTTTGACCGATAAGGATGGTCGCTCCGATGGCTGTGATGTTAAATACTAAAATAAAAATATTAAGAATCTGATTGGCTACTCCAACTCCTGCAACAGCGTTGTCTGAATATCCGCTTAAAATTAATGTAGCAACAATTCCCATACTCATATGAAGCGATATTTCGATAAAAAGAGGCCATGTGATACTAAACAATGATTGATCCTGGTACTTATTGTTCTCTACAGTCAATTTATTCTCCTTCTTTACTCAAAATCATATAAAACCTATATTACTACATTTACTCTAAATGAAAATAAAAAAGTTACTCTTAAAAATTCCAGTTGGACTGATGGACAATATCCTTGTCCTATTTAACAACCGAAAACGGATATTGTGCTGAAAAGGTGAAAAGCTTACTCAAAGAGTAAGCTTAACCACTATAAACACTATCACATGTTCCAGGTTTTGGTTCATAAAAACAATGTTCTTTAAATTGACCAGATTTAGGTTGACCGTACCATGTTGGCGGGCATGGAGCATGTGGATTAAAATACCAAAGAGCAAATTTCGCTGGGTGGTCTCTCCAATAATCCAAATTCTGTTTTGCTAATCTTCTTTCAGAAGTTCTTGATCTTTGATAAAATACATTCCCTTTTTGAACAGCTTCAAAGGAATAATTTCCTCCTTGTACTTGAAAAATAACCTGGCGAATTAATCTTATATCTTTAAAGTCTAAACAATTTGCTACAAGACGATTCACAATTACATTTCCAACATATAACATTCCCTGTTGTCCTTCACCTTCAGCTTCTGCTCTCATCATCCTTGCCATTAAGTCAACGTCTGAACTTCGGTAATTTACTCTTGGCATTTTTTCACCCCAAAAATATAGTATGAAAAAAAGCCTATATTGATGTAGACTTTTTTCAAATAAAATCACCTTTCATCCTACGTCCAAATATATTTCGGTTGTTCCATTCATACTTGCGTGCAACACATAAATATTCATCTTCATTCCCTTATGATTTTTTAGTTCTCCGTAAAAAAGATAGTCCAATCACTACGACAGTTACAGGGAGGATAAGCCAGAGCCAATTAAATGAGTGATTTTCTTCTTCGGAGTATGTTTCGTTTTCAAAATTTTCATAAGAAGATGCTGTTTCTATTTCTTCAGGCACTACCATGTCCGATTCATTTTCATCAAAACTAACCGTTTCAGAATATAAATCATTTTCTACTGGTTCATCTTCTGGTATTTGTACATCCATTCCTTCTAAATCAGCAAGCGTATAAACGTTCCCTTCTTCATCAGCATATGTAGGTTCAACATCGTTTGTATTGTTTAACATTAATAAAATCGTTCCAAAAACAAGCGTTTTTGATAAAACATCGCCAGAAAAATAACGTGTAGATTTTGGATATTTTGTCGTAAGTGAAGAATAAGATGTCGGTCTTGTCGTTGTGTTCGTTGTACTGCTTGAGCTCGGTTTTGACGGCGAAGTCTTCGGAGTCGTCGTAGACGGATTGGTATAGCTAGGACTCGTCCCCCTCGTCCCGCCTGTTCGTGTTTTTGCCTCAGCAATGACATTACAAAGTAAAAAACTTAAAACAAGGATAGATAGCACACTAATCATCGTTTTTTTCATTTATATCCCCTCCTATAAAATAGCCAGCTCAGATTAAAGAACCTGCTTCCTTTAATTGATTATACTTAGTAGAATAATATTAACATATTTTTCCTAATAAAATACGAAAAGCCGTGCGATTTAAATGAGATGGGCCTATCGTTGTTCCTTTACGAAAAAAAACTGTTTTTAAAAACTTATCTAAGAGTACATCGTCTATTGTTTATGAAGGAGGGATGGACGTGGAAGAAATGACTTTGGAAGTATTAGATACAGAAGACAAAGAAGTACTTATAGACGAAATTATGAATAGGTATGGACAGGAAGTCCTCCAGCTTGTTTTTTCATATGTAAATAATCGTACCATAGCAGAAGACCTAACTCAGGATATATTTGTTAAGTGCTATAAAGGACTTCATACATATAGAGGCAAATCGAAGTTAAGAACATGGTTGTGGAGGATTGCTATCAATCATTGTAAGGATTTTCTAAAAAGCTGGTATAACAAGAACGTGGTCATAACAGAGTTTGAACCGCTAAACAACACGACAAAAAAGGAAATGGTTGAGCAGGCTGTCATCCAAAAACAAGAGGATGATCAATTGATTTCAGCGATCATGATGCTGCCAATTAAGTATCGAGAAGTGGTATATCTCTTTTATTATGAGGAACTGCCCATTAAAGAAATTGCGTTATTAACGGAAGTGGGAGATAACACAGTGAAAACCAGGCTCAGACGTGCAAAGAACTTCTGAAAGAACGATTGGAGGAATAGTGATGGAGGACCGTTTAAAGAACTTAAAAAAGGCGATGGATCAACGGGCGTTTTCTCAATTGAACTTTACAGAGAAGCATCGAAGAAACATCCGTGAAAAAATTAATCAACAAACCGAAAATGACGAAGATATTCTGCTAGCGGTTATGCTGCTACTTGTTCATGAAAAAACAGGCTTTGAATTAACGAAGCTGTTGCGGGGAAGAGGTATCCGAAAATTTGAAGACAACGAAGGTTTTTTATACACTTTTTTACATCGATTAGAACAGTCCGGATCTATACAATCAAGCTGGACGGAAGATGAGGCGAAGTATTATCAATTAACGGACATAGGCCGAAAAGTGTTGAGAAAGATAGAGAAAAAACAAAACAAAAAACAAGTGGTATTGAAAGAATTATTTGAGAGGTGATGCAGTTGTGAACAAAAAATACGTCTTTTTAAATGAAGTCATCGCTCAAATCAAATCGAAGGAAGCAAAGAAATATGTTGCGGATGAATTGAGTTATCACTTAAAGGAAGCGAAGAATGTATGGATAGAGAAGGGGTTAACAGGATCAGAGGCTGAGGAAAAAGCGGTAGAGCAAATGGGAAGCCCGATTAAATTAGGCCAGCAGCTGAATAAACTCCATCGGCCAAAAGTAGATTGGATCCTCGTAGTTCTATTAATAACTATCTTTGGTCTCGGCTTTTTACCGATGTTTTCAATCGGCATTATGGGAGAATATTTATTAGTTTATAAAGTTGTTATTACTCTAATCGGCAGTGCGTTTACATTAGGGATAATGCTAATGGATTATAGGAAGTTAAAGAGACAAGGATGGTTATTTTATTCTATTGGAGTAATCTTTCTATTGGTGTTAAGACTATTTTCAAACACGACGATTAATGGACTTCCACTTCTTAGGATTGGACCGTTAACCATTGTAAGTATCATGTCTCTACCCTTCTTCTTCATGGCGTGGGCAACATTTTTTAGTAATGAGAGGTTGAAGTTCTGGCAGTTTATTCTATTGTTCTTCCTGCCATTCCTTTTACTATTTACGGTACCAAGTATTTCAACTACCTACATTTACACCATCATAGTATTTTCGATGCTTTGGTGGAGCAAGTTTAGTCGAAAAATTGTTCTTTTGATCTGGGGAGGATCAGTTAGTTGTTTCTTGTTCGTGAGTTTCATTTCTTGGAGGTTTTTAAACTATTATCAGAAAGATCGATTGTTGGCCTATCTAAACCCGGAAAAATATTCAGATGGACCAGGATTTATGATCCTGCGTGTGAAAGAACTGCTGTTAAAAGCAGGCTGGTTTGGTAACGCCATGAACAAAGAATTTATTCCTGAGGCCCATACTAATTTAGTGTTTGTAAGTTTAACCTACTATTACGGTTGGCTTTTTGCCATTATGCTTGTTTTAATCCTATTCCTATTTGGTGTAAGAATCATTGTCATCACAAGTAGAGTAAAAGATTCGTATGGAAAACTTCTTCTCATCGGTGCAGTTGCACTTTATACGATACAGTTAGCGACTAATATCGGAATGACACTAGGTCTTTTCCCGTTAATTTCCATATCCTTGCCCTTTATAAGTTATGGATTAATGCCCACGCTGCTCAATGCAATATTAATTGGGATTGTCTTAAGCGTATATCGCCGAAAGGATCTAACCAGAATACAAATTTGAACTCCAGTAAACCCGCATAGGAAAAAGCCAAGCAGTGTGTTTCTCAATGGAGGCACACTGCTTTTAGCATGTTTTTAGTAAGATTATGGGAAAATACTTATATAGGCTTAATTAATTAACTGCCCTTATATACAGTATGATTTTCCACCGTATTAAACGTATGCACAGATACGAAAAATGTCAGTTTTCTATCTTTGTAGAAGCATTATCTACAGTAAGTATTTATAGTTTTTAACCTTAACAAACATAAACTTAACTTGGAGGGGTGGGTATGATGACTTTGCTGCCTCTGAAACAACTGCTTCAGCCCTTTCAAGACAAATCTTACCCACAGTGTTTCTGGGCAATTAATTGAAGTATTTTTTGGCAGTATGTTAATTGATCTTAGGCATTAATTAGGAGAAAATGTATGGATGCTAATATTTATACAAATTTCTGAAGCTGTTCTTACTGTACTAACGAAGCAGGATTGTTGAAGAAGGAAATGACGCCTTTATGTCGCATTTGACCAATATTGCGATGTAAGAACGACTTATTTTCAATAAAAAAGGTACCCAAAGGGCACCCAAGGAAAACTTGTATCTCAGAACGTTTATAAGTATATGCAATTGTTTATTATATGCTAACAAAAATACCCCCCTAAACGGGGGGTTAAATGAACTAGAATCCAAATGGTCTTGGCGGACAACAAGGATTATGTGGTACACCGCACATTGTATGTGTTTCACAACATTCATTTACAAATGATTCTGTGTGAGGGAAAAAGTGTTGATTATTAATCATATGCTTGTTGACTGTTGTCGTGTGAGAAGGATGGACATGAGTTACTACCTTATTAAATAAATTTGTCTTAACATATTGTTGCCCTGGTGAAACAAGTGGTGGATCATACTGAGCTGGAAACACTTGAGGTGGGCAGTATTGTGGACATGGTTGTGGCGGACAGTATTGAGCTGGTAATGGTTGTATAGGAGCTATCTGTTTAGGCATTATATTTGGTGGAATATTTGGTGGAATATTTGATGGAAAACCACCGTATCCAATATTTCTTCTCATCATTAAATGACCTCCATATGAATTTGTCTTGTTACATCATTAGTCTATGTGAGCCTTTGTTTGTAGGGACTAATTTAGATACCCATTTTATAAATAGAAATGATTTAGAAATGATGCATACTACGAAATTATTACGACAAATAAAAACCCCCGCATCCATCAAAGAGGTGTGAATGAGAAAACTGTTATTTTTGAGAATATCAATCTTTATAAAAGGTGCCTTAAAAAAGGTTAAAGAATCTTTTCATAATTAATAAGAGTTAAGTATTCGTTAACTTGTTGCTCCCCTGTTTTTTTATAGCCAAATTTTTCATAAAAATGGCGATTTCTACGGTTGTCGTTAGGTGTATCAAGTGACCACTTTTTAACTTTAGGGAATTGCCTTTCCAACTCCTGTAAAATTTTTGATCCTAATCCTTTATTTTGAAATTCAGAGCCAAGGAAAATTCGATACAAATAATTATGATCTTTTGCTTGCTTTACAAGACAGATTCCGCCTGCAAGCCTGCCATCAACGAAAATAGAATAGTGCAAAGAATTTTGCATTCTAAAAAAAAAGTAATCCAATGATTCAGTTGCAGGACTTGTATGATAATCCTTATATTTGATTAAATCTGAATGAAACGCTTCTTTTTGAATCTTTAACAATTCGTTTGCTTCCGCATGCTTTGATGGTATTATCTTAAATTTCAATTTCCCCACCTCTTACGCCATTTCTGTCATTATATGAACATCTGCCACATTGTTTAATTAAATGATAAAGCTCCTCAGTTATCGCAAATAAGGACTTACGCTCGAAAAATGTGCTTCTCTTTTTATAATAATTCTTCTTTAACTAACGAAGCAGATGGCATTATTATTGCAGCGGATAAAGAGGGAGATTCGTAAATAAACCATTTGCAAAAAATGAAATGTGGATTTTTTTTTTTACAGCAGATAAAAAAAAGAGCCCATAGGCTCTTTGAAACAATGTTTAAATCATTTGCTTAATAGAATCTGCGTTTTCTTCTTCTTTCAAATTCAAAGTCCTACATTCATTTCAGAATCTATATGACAAAGGGACAGATTAACTTAACCTGCCCTTTGTTCCAGACAATTTAGTAGCCACTCATAAAAGAAGCTCCTACAATGATAAGGAGAATAAACAATACCACGACGAACGCCATACCGTGTCTATGTTCTTCCATTTATAACACCTCCAATACTTGCTTAAAATAGGATATTACTCATCCAAAATCATACCGTTTGGTTTTTTAAACATTAGCACCAGCTGGACAGTACGATGATTAACAGAATGAACAATACCACGATTAAAACAAAAGTATTGCCGCCATAACCACCGCCGTAACCGCCGCCGTATCCATATGATCCACTCATATCTTTTCACCACCTATTTATTGGATTATTAGAAGGAGAAGCACTCCTACTATGTATATATATTCCTTAAGACAAGGGTTGCTTGGTCAAGCATCATGGTGTTAGGACAAAATCAGCGATTTGCTTAAACAATTTCTAAAAATAAAAAAGCGTCTGCAATCCATGCAAACGCCTCTTCGGAGGTATTTCTATATGCAGATGTTTCTTACGGTGGTAGTTATAACATATGCACTCAGAATAAAACTGAATGGGACAAGTGCTGATATAAGTAAATTAAATAGAGAATGGACAAAACAATCCTTAGTGGACTTTTTCTTCATTGGTTATGACGGTTTTTGGATTTTAGTGCAATATTTCAGGATATGGCATTTTGGGCTGGTGAAAATGAAGAATACCTACGACGCTGTTATGGTATTGGGCTGGAGCGGGTTTATCTTATGTTTTCACCCTAATGTCCATCATTTTTATCTATCTTAGGCATGTCGGAAAATTAATTCGGAGATTTTAAGTTTCCGCTAAAACCCTATTACACTTGTCCATTACGAAAGTTATTTCAATACATATAATGTCGTATGGTCATAAGTAAATGGGGGTGAAAAAATGTCAGTTGAACATTTTCATGGACTGTGTCACAGACATATAGGTAGAGCTGTTGAAATCAGAACCCACGACGGGAGAATTCATAGGGGAATCATTCATCGTGTTACCGACAACAGAGTTTTTCTTCAACCAATTGAACGACCTAGAAACCTAGGCGGTTTTGGTTATGGAGGTTGGGGCTGGGGTTGGGGCGCTGGAATTGGGCTAGGATTTATTGCTTCATTAGCTGTACTTTCTCTATTCTTTTGGTAGTTATAAAAATAAAAACGGACGAGAATTTCTTTCGTCTGTTTTTTTCCGTTTTATCAAACACTTTCACTTTATTTGAGCAATATGATCTGTTTTGATATTAAGTAGATCCTTACTTGTCTTGTTAGTTGCTTCAATATAATTCATAACCAAGTAATGCCCAACACAGTACCCTAACATTTTCGGATAAAAACGTGATCCATACAATATGTTTTGATGTTTAAGGTCATTTTTTGGAACATCTTTATTTGGGAGCACTAAGTTTTTCCACATTTTCTTTAACTCTTCATTGGTATAATACGATGTCCAAGTAGCTAAGAATTCTTCACCCAATCTTTCACGTACTGCATTTTCAGCTAATCCTTCTAAAATGATTGTGTCCAGCAATACGTAATCCTCTTCGTTTTTTTGAAACTTGGATAACCGACAAATATGGTTATACTCATGTGTAAACAATGCCCTTATTTCCTTTTCCGTGTTATCCTCTGAAATAAATAAAAGTAGTTTATCCTTAAAGGCCAAACCTGATTTTCCGTTAAAGTCCTGTGTTAATTTTCGATTGTCCTTATCTGATGGAAAAACAAAGATAGGGATATTTGGCCCTTCCCACACTTTTTGAAGTTGTAGACTTTCTTCTTGTACAATTTCCCATACTTTATTTTTTTGTAATTTTTTCACTACCTCGTTTCCGTTCCCAAAAGGATGATACATTCCATGTAGAGTTAAGTAATCGTAGATTTCGGAAGCTAGAGCACCCTCAAAGTGAACTGTTAACTTTTCACATATTTCAATTGGTTTATGAAATGAATCGTGCAACCACTTATCTGTTCTAATCACGCCCATATCAGCACCCCTACTACACATTTTGTTTAAAATACATTATGCGCTTATCATATAATCGTTCCGAAACCTTTTTCATTACCTTCTTAGCATCCTTAAAAGGTTCCTATTTTCCCCCTTCATAGGCCTTTAAAAGTTGAGTAATGTTTATAAAAGTATCGGCAACAAATTTATTTCATTCTCATAAAATAATGTAAAATTTCTAAAAAAGGATGAGACTGAATTTGAATTACACTTATCTTGATTGTTTAGCAATATTTGGAGTTGGAGGTGCCCATCCTGGAGGCCTTCAACTAACAAAAGAGATTTTATCAAGGGAAAAAATAGATGAAACAAAGTCGATTCTTGATGCTGGGTGTGGAACAGGGCAAACCTCTGCCTATATTGGAGAACAGTACCAATGTCATGTTACTTCCTTAGATTGTAATAAAATCATGTTGGATAAGGCTAGGCAAAGATTTTCATCCTTACATTTGCCAATTGATGTAAAGCAAGGGAGCACTGAAAATCTTCCTTTCGATGAGGATTTATTTGATATGATTCTTTCAGAATCAGTCATATCCTTTACAGATGTATCCTTAACAATTCCTGAATTTAAAAGAGTATTAAAGCCAAATGGTGTTTTGCTTGCAATTGAAATGGTACTTGAAAAATCACTTTCTGAAGATGAATTGAAAGCTATCGTTAATTTTTATGGAGTTTCTCAATTACTAACTGAAAATGAATGGTACAACTTCTTCAAAAGAGCCAGTTTTAAACAAGTTAGTGTAGAGAAGTTCAATCTTGAGTTTGATGAAAATGATGTGCAAAATGTTACTGATTTCTCACTTTCGGAGAATATTGATGATAAATTCTTTGAAATTCTTGAAAAGCACTTGCACTTCACAAAAGGTTATAAGGGTATACTAGGTTTTCGACTATTCAGATGTTGTATTTGAACAGTTCCAGTCATACACCTAGAACTATATTTTGAGCAATCAAAAAAGGTCTGCATTCGAATTACAATGCAGACCCATTTTGTCGTTTGTTTTCATTTATAAATTGCTAAAATTATTGCTTACTAAGCTGTTGCTTGTTTCTGACCAATATCTGCTTAAAGTTCACTTCCATAAGAATAATCGATAGCATAATAAGCATTCCTCCAACAACTAACTGTACTGTAAATGATTCAAAACCAAACGCTACTGAAAAAATACTTCCAAAAACTCCTTCAAGCATCATAATTAATCCAGCAGATGTTGCGGAAGTATGCTTTTGAGCTAAAACCTGAACAGTTTGACCAACAAACGAACATATTATTCCCATATATAACAATGGCAATATTGCAACAGACCAATTGATATTAGTAAGCTGTCCTTCCTCTACGAAGAAGAAAAAAAACAACCCACCTAATGCTTGTACAACCGCAAGCATAAAAGCTACAATGCTGACATCAGTTGCTCTTGCTCCATAGCTGAGATATACAATAGATGCTGCATAAAACAACGCACAAATAAAAGAATATACGTCACCAATATTTATGGTTAGTGTTTTGTTTAATATTCCAGTTAAAATAGTCATTCCAAGTAAACAAAAGGCAATGGAAACAAAGCTTTTTACTGGGAGTTTCTTTTGATATATAGCCCAAGCCAAGAAAGGTATAATTACCACATATGTTGCTGAAATAAAGGCGTTATTAGATGGAGTCGTGTACTGAACACCAATAGTCTGTGTAATATATCCGCCAAAATTAAGCAATCCCGCAATTAGCCCAATTTTAAAGTCCTTAAGGGTCATTTTGAATATCTTTTTATAAAAAAACATAAGTACCAAAACAACAAAGAGAAAGCCTCGGAAAAAATTTATGAATCCCGCAGACGCATTTGCATCTAGAGCTATTTTTGTTAAAACAAACCCAGAACCCCAAAGTGTAGCAGTTATCAATAGTAGCACGTTTGCAATTGATTTTGTCATTTTCATATGTTATTTCTCCTTTTCTTTTTAATAAAAAAATCCCGCCTCTTAAAGTAAAGAGACGGGAACGATCTACTCTTATACAGTTTTCATTGACAATTCAACGATAATTAGTAACGGAATTAATTTTCCGACACACTCCAATTGGATTTTGGGGGTTTTTAAGAAGCATTGTTCATTAATGATAAAATTAGCTTACGTCTTTCTCAGACAATTTTATTCTTAATTATTAACTTCTTTATAAATTTTTGATTCATCTTTAATTTACTAAATTATCATAATGAAATCAACCCATAGTCATGTTCTTAATTGCTATCACTTGGCTTAATAAAAATAAATAAAAAATGTTGTTTAGAGTGTTATTCAACTAAAGGGTGCTTTTGTCTAATTTAGCGGGCATAAAATTTCCGTTACTGCGGCATATTATATTTATAAAAATATTTTAATGAATTGAGCTCTTTGAAAAATGGATGAAATGATAACTACTAATCAAGTAGAAGAAATAAATAAACAACTGAAAAAAATTCCCAAGGAAGCCGAAGAAAGAAGAATTGAAAATCAGCCGCAAACAGGTAAAAACGAGAAAGCCATTGAACCGTTTTAATCCGGACAATAGCAAACCGAAGGATTTTGCTGACCACAAATTTCAAAATAAAAAAAATGAGGAATGGGGAAATCCCAATCCCCATTGAACGGTAAATGTTAGACACCGACTTTATTGCACTAACGGGTGCAAGAGTTGAAGATTCAGCTGCCATTTGGCGGCTTTTTCTTATTGAAGTAACGGAGCAGATTAATTTAAGAACGAAAAAACAATTCACATATATGGGTAATTTACTTTTTTGAATATAATTCCAAAATGGTATGGAAGTTATTAATGTTAATTCTAACTCCTAACCCATTTTAGAGCAGCTCACAGCATTTTTGCGGTTAGAAGGAGTACCAATCAAGTGTCAGTTAGTAGTTTAATAAATTTAATATAATCATTAACAAGATGGATATTGATAAGAAGCCAGCAAAAAAATACCCAAAATATTTTAATGGCTTTGGCAACTTTTTTACTGCATCCTTGCTAACATTTGCAGCATTTCCTTCTATCCTGTTAATGTGGTCTATTACATCATTAAATGGTTTATTTTCTTCTTTCATACAACCACCCCTTTACCACATTTTAACATATACATTTATTTTATTATTGTATTTAATTGTAAATTCTTAGCTTTTCTTATTGAACTAAAGAAGCAGGATAGTTGAAGAAGGATTTCGACTTATATTTGTAGAAATAGTAATATCTAACAATATTTAGTATTGCTCTTATAGTATTTTTACAGTTCAATAATTTTCTAAAATGGGGAGGGGCTTTTTTGCAAATTTTTTTAGATATAACTGGATGGTAAGAGAAGACTGGTATCCTTGGTGTGAAAAGTTAAGTGAAGAAGAACTTCTGCAAAACCGAACGGGTGGAATGGGAAGTATATTGCATACACTTTTCCATATAGTTGATGTCGAATGGAGCTGGATACGTCTTTTACAAGGTAAAACTGACTTTCAGGAGAGTTTTGATGGTTATAAAAACTTGAATAAGGTTCGAAAATTAGACGCTGAATTTCATTTAGAAGTGGAAAACTTTGTGAACAACTGGGATGCTAGTATGGAAGATCGTTTATTTTACGATACCTTACCTGATGGAAAAATTGTGACGGATACTTGGGGGGAAATCATGCGACATACCATTGCTCATGAAATTCACCATATAGGTCAATTATCAATTTGGGCAAGGGAAATCGGAAAAAAGCCTGTTTCTGCAAATCTTATTGGTCGGGGTCTTTCCTCTTATTCCAATAAATAATTCAAATAGAAATTAATTTAGTGGGTTTCTGTATATTTATGGGTGTGATAATTTAAAAAGAATCAACTTTTCCTTGTTCTGCGGGGGATTCAGTTTTGTGGAGCAATTTGAGTTTGTGAAGAATTGTACTTAAAGTAACGGAGTGCAAGAGTTTAAGATCAAGCTGAAATTTTGGCGGCTTTTCTTATTGAACGAAGCAGGTTGAACAAGGATTTTCCACTACACTAAAGAATTTATATAAAAAGGAAACTACAAACGCTAGTTAACAGTCGAATGCCCTTGTGGTATTAGGTATAGAAATTATGAAATAAAATAAGAGCTTAATCTGATGATACTTTATATAAACTGATGCATAAGCTAGTAGTGAGCATCAGCTATACCGCCATACTTTTAACTTCCTCAGTGCTTTATTATGCGTTCGGTGCATTAAAGCCAGATAAAAAAGCCCTAAAAAAACAAGGGCTTTTTTTATTTGTAAAAAATTAGGTTGGATGCTTTTAATTAATAAAAGACAGTTGCTCCAATGATAATTAATAAAATAAACAAGACAACGATTAAGGCAAAACCTCCGCCATAACCAAAGCCGCCACCGTAACCGTAGCCACCACAACCGCCGAAACCTCCATATCCGAACATAAATATCCCCTCCTTTTAAAGATTAATAAAAGCCTCCGAATCCTCCGCCACAGCCACCGTAACCGCCGCCAACAAAAGATGCTCCAATAATAATAAGAAGGATAAACAATACAACTACTAATGCGAACCCTCCACCAGCTCCTACACCATCCATTTAATAACCTCCTTTACATCTATTCAATACAAAATATGATTAAATCCAAAAGGTGTCAGGGCTCTTGCGAAATACAAAAGCCCAATCTCTTCTATTCATTACAAGAAACTGCATTATGTAGCGAAAAAAAGACTCCTTAACTCTAAAAGTGCTTAGTTAAATTAAAAAATAAAAAATAAAAAGGCTTAACTACCGTGGTTCTTCATATAAACAGATGCATAATCTAGAAAGTAGCCGCTATAGACCATATTAAAGCATAGACATAGACCTTAAATCAGGAATAGCCTCAATCAAAAAAAAGCCCTTCAAGAAAGGGCTTTTTTAGGTTCTTCTTAGAAATAAATTACTGCACTTACCATAATTGATACGAATTGGCCTTTGGGATTAAGATAGCTAAAGGGAAGAAGTTAAGTTTGTGAAGAAATGTACATTTTGTACAAATATTCTCAAAATTTATTTAAAACAATGTGGAAAATGGATAGCTCTACTAGATAATCTTGTGAAGAATTGTACTTAAAGTAACGGGTGCAAGAGTTGAAGATTCAGCTGCCATTTGGGCGGCTTATTTTTTGTTAAGCTAACGAAGCAGGTTTGTTCAATAAATTGGAGCATAATTGGTTAAACATTATGCGGTAGACCAGCATTAATAAATGGATAAATAATTATTTTTAGTAATAAAATATAGATTAATGCCAAGCAATTCGGATAATTACAGAAATGAGTGAAGGAGTATGGCAAAACGAACAAATAAAAATTGTAGGGCAATAAAGCCTTTTTAGTAAAATTAATAGGCTGCCCTTAATGTAATTATTCTTCTTTTATTAGCTATTTGTTTAGGTTTACTGTTGTCCCAGATAGAGGTTTCTAATTCTATCGTTGTAGTCATAATAGGAGTCATAAGTTATGTAACGGGTACTACGAAGGAAAGATTGGATATGGTAAGCGGTAGCCGTGAATGATCAGGTTCTATCTATTAAACTAGGTTACCATTAAGAGTGGTTACCTCAAAATCCCAAAATTTAATTACTGAAACACAATTGTAGAGGAATAGAAAAGGTGAAACACTAGTAGGTGCTCACCCTTGTCCTCCTTAAAGGTAACCTTTTCCCCTTATACAAGAGGCTTTTCAATTAAAGTAGCAAATTCAAGCTGATGGACATGTCCATCATCTAGGGTAGTGATTCCTTTGACAAAGTGTACATGCTTACCATTGCCAACTGGGATAGCAGGACCTGTTTGTATTCCTACCTCATGATGATGATCTAAAAAGTCGGTATTAGTTAATATTACATGTACATGACTATCACCCTTTGGAATTACTTCACCTGTAACCCCTGCAAAACGATGATTATGTCTGTCCTCTCCTTCTTCAGCTAATTTGGTACTTGCCAAAAATTCATGAACATGTGTTTGTGCAGATTCTTCAGAATTTGTTTTTTTGTTAGGCTGCTCTTCATTTTGAGATTTATTTCTTTCATAATTTTCTCTTCCCCTTTGAACTTTACTCATAAAATGGAACCCCCTTTTAAATTAGAATACTGTTTATAATATTAGTAATGGTAAGGTTTTATGAAAAAAAGATTTTCTTTATCTTTTGCTTCAAATGAATATACTTTTCCTTCTTTTTGAATATAAAAAGCTTACGTGCCCGTTTGTACTAATTTGTGAAGGAATGTACTTAAAGTAATGGGTGCTTGTGCGGCCGAGCCTAGGTCGTATCATATAGCGGGTGGGATTCCCGTCGAGTAAGAACTAGCCATTCGCTCGTAGCGAGTCTTGGAGGGCTATAGGTAACTTTAGTCTTTAAGCGTAGACAGTTAGGTGACGGGCCGAAAGCCAAATGGTTGAAGGGATTGAGCTCCATAATGTTAGTAAACCGAGAGGGCTGATGCTTTAAGCACTGCAGAAAGCTACATTTTATCATTCGTTAAAGGCAAGAAGGATAAAACCTCTCTGGAGTCAGTGACCTTGGCACGTTATACATTGATATGATACGGCAACTCGGGAGACCCTACCGGTCTTTTCTTATTTTAATAGAAGAGTATGGTCTACAAGTGATAAAAAGCGAGGAAACCAAATGCCGTGTAGGGAGTCGGATAGCAGCGTAGTACCAATGAAGTTGGGTAATGCCGATGGAGGAAAGGCTAGCTACCAGTTATCACCCTTACTAGGGACACATTTACTACACACAGAGGTAGGTATAATAAATGGAAACAAAACTAATAAGGATAGCAGAATTAGCAAAATCTGATCCTAAAATGAAATTTACATCTCTTGTACATTTATTAAATAAGAAAGCATTAGTTAAATGCCATCTTGAACTACCCAATAAGAAGGCAGCTGGGATTAACGGTACAACCAAAGAGCAGTACGGTGAGAGTTTAGAAGAAAACATAGAGGATTTAGTAAGTAGGCTCAAAAGCAAAAGTTATCGTCCTGTTCCAGTAAGGAGAATGTATATTCCAAAACTCAATTCAAACAAGAAAAGACCATTGGGAATACCAGAACATGAAGATAAAATTGTTCAAAAAGGTATTACAAAGATACTAAATACCATTTATGAAAATGATTTTCTAGATTGTTCCTTTGGATTCCGTCCAAATCGCAACTGCCATGATGCGTTGAAAATACTGAACCACTATATTGAAAAGAGGGCAGTAAATTATGTAGTAGATGTAGATATCAAAGGTTTCTTCGACAACGTTGACCACACTTGGATGATGGAGTTCTTAAAACTGCGAATCGCTGACCCTAACCTACTAAGGATAATTGGTAGGTTTCTTAAAGGTGGATACATGGAGGAAGGTAAGAAATATAAAACAGACAATGGCACACCGCAAGGTGGAGTAATATCTCCGATATTAGCCAATGTATACCTCCATTATGTCCTCGACCTATGGTTTGAGAAAAGGGTAAGGAAACAGTGCAAGGGACAAGCATACATAGTGAGATATGCAGATGATTGTGTGCCACGAAAACTGGCGAGGTGTGCCTGAAAGGCACAATCAACTAGTTGTGCTGCACTCAAGATGAGAGCAGGTCTCTCGCAATCGCTATACAGGTAGAGGTTGCAAACCACCTTAAGGTGCTTTAGTCAAAAGCTATGGTATTGAGCGTTAAGGAAAAGGCAGAGCAAGACTTTGTCAGGTACGTATTAAGGAGACGAAAACCATTGAACCGCTGAGGAAGTATCGAAAGCGTAGTGATGTCATCAAAACTGAGGGGGAGTCGTTAACTCAGGATTAGTTCGGAGGGAACCTGTTTACTGTCCGTTCGGTGACCGGTATAAAGGCGGCGTGAACTTAATACAGGCTTGAGTATGGAACGTGGGAACCTACGACATGGATGCCAAGGGAGAAATTCAAGTGGATGCACCACAAGAATCAGAGTACCAATGCCATGTCTAGGGGCGGAATAACCCGTAGTAGTAATGAAACCTCCTAACGGAGGAGGAGCAAAGGGGTTATGTTATTCAGTTTTATGACCAAGTCAACCATTTAAATGGGAGGAACTTATGAATAAAACAAAGTCGTTTGCGATATCCAAAAAGGTAGTTTATGAAGCCTTTCTAAGAGTAAAAGCAAATAAAGGGTCAGCCGGTATTGATGAAGAGTCGATTGAAGAATTCGAAATGAATCTAAAAGATAATCTCTACAAACTATGGAACAGAATGTCCTCAGGAAGCTACTTTCCTCCAGCAGTAAAAGCTGTAGAAATACCGAAGAAAGGTGGCGGTACTAGGACACTAGGGATCCCAACTGTTGAAGATAGAATTGCACAAATGGTCGTGAAGTTGTACTTTGAACCCTCGGTGGAACCTTTCTTTCACAAGGATTCGTACGGTTATAGACCAAATAAAAGTGCAATTCAAGCATTAGAGATAACCCGTAAAAGGTGCTGGAAGTACAACTGGGTTCTAGAATTCGATATAAAAGGACTATTCGACAACATTGACCACGGTTTACTAATGAAAGCAGTGGAAAAGCACACAAGTAATAAATGGGTAAAACTCTATATTAATAGATGGCTAAAGGCACCTTTTCAAACAAAAGAAGGGGTAGTAGAACGGACTTTTGGTACACCGCAAGGTGGAGTTATAAGTCCAGTTCTAGCAAATCTATTTCTTCATTACACATTTGATAAGTGGATGACTATAAACCATACAAATAATCCTTTTGCGAGATATGCAGATGACGCAGTTATCCACTGTGAATCGGAAGCTGAGGCAACAGAATTGCTGATATCACTTAACAAAAGGATGAAGGAATGTAAACTGGAACTACATCCAACCAAAACACGAATTGTGTATTGTAAAGATGCAGATAGGAAAGAAAATCACGAAAATATTTCGTTCGATTTTCTTGGATATACGTTCAGACCAAGACGTTCCAAAAACAGATGGGGAAAACATTTTATTAACTTTACACCAGCGATTAGTAATAAATCTAAGAAATCAATTCGGCAAAAAGTAAGGGACTGGAAGCTACAGTTAAAAGCCGAAAAGGACCTTACGGACCTATCAAATATGTTTAACTCACAGATTATAGGGTGGATTAATTACTATGGCAAGTTCTACAAATCTGAAATGTACTCAACATTAAGACACATCAATAAAGCCTTAATAATGTGGGCAAGGAAGAAATACAAAAGGTTAGCTCGTCACAAGAAAAGAGCTGAATACTTATTAGGTAGAATTGCAAAACAGATTCCAAAACTATTTAAACATTGGGAAATAGGTATCAAGCCTACGGCTGAATAATGGGAGCCGGATGAGCTGAGAGGTTCACGTCCGGTTCTGAGAGGGGCTACTGGGGAGGTTCCAGTGGCCTACTTGCCTTGTTTGTTGTTTTCAATATAAAAGTGAAGCCCAGCAATTCTTCCATTCATTAAAGTTTAGATTAAAGAAATTTAATCTAGAAATAGCCGAGGATAAAACCAAAATTATTCCTTTCGGGCGGTTTGCGGAGCAAAATGCAAATCAACAGGGAAGAAATAAACCAGCAACTTTTGATTTCCTTGGGTTTACACACTTTTGCGGTAAAAGTAAACAAGGGAAATTTCGAGTAAAACGGAAAACAAGCAGGAAGAAAGTCCAAGGTAAACTAAAAGAAACGAAAGAATGGCTGAAGAGCAATAGAAGTAAAGATATTCATATGATTATGGATAGATTTAAACGCTCACTAATAGGTTATTACAACTATTATTGCATCACTGATAATACCCAAAATGTTTACAACTTTAAAGACAAAATCGAAGAGTTATTATTTAAATGGCTCAATAGAGGAAGCCAAAGGAAATCCTTTACATGGGATAAATTCAATCTATTTCTTAAGAAGTATCCACTCCCATCACCAAGGATAAAAGTGAATATATATGATTTAAAAAAAGAGATTAGCTACATTCTGTAAATGATAACTAGGAGGAGCCGTGTGCATTAATAGTGCAAGCACGGTTCTGTGAGGGTTGCGCCTTGAAAGCTCAAGGAATACATACGACTTGAGATAGTCGTCTAGATAATGCTTAGCCAGCAGTCTTGTACCGAGTCTTGCGTGGTACACGGTAACGTGTACTGCGAAGCGTAGACAGGAAGATGGCAGGCCGGAATAAAGTGAAAAGGATAATTAGTCCCGAAATTAAACGTGATGTGGAGTAGCCGACCTTTTCTCTCAATGGGGAAGGCAACAATGAAATAACCGCTATAGGCAAGGGTATTATCGTTACTCCCGGGATTCGTACCTACGGCATGTCATCAATGGATTCCTTTGGGAACAAGGGAGATCCAATAAACTTCTATAACATATAGATAAGAATTCAACAAGCCCACAAAGCAAGGAGAATTCGATGGTTTATTGGAAGTCTTACTAACTGATAGTACTCTGAGATAGGGAGAGCCTATTACATGGGGAAGCGGTTAGCGGAAATTGAATCAATCTAAGGAAACATGAGCTTCATTCAATGGAAGATTTCGGTCCTTAATTCAAAGTAAGGAGAAACCAATCATGACAACAGGATTAGAGAGAATAGCAGTAAAAGCTCAACAAGATGAAAAACTACAATTTACATCATTAGCACATCACATTACAAAAGAGTTGATTTGGACTAGTTTAAACCATATGCCAAAGAACACTTCACCTGGCATTGATGGTACCTCAAGGGATATGGCTATAATTGAGTTTGAAAATTGGGTTGGAGATATGATGAATTCAATCTACAGACATAGCTATAAACCTCCAGCAGTAAGAAGGGTCTGGATACCTAAACCTGGGAAAGTAGAAAAACGACCGATCGGAGTACCTTCGGTGGCAGATAGAGCTTTACAAAGAAGTACAGCAACGGTACTTTCATCAATTTATGAACAAGACTTTCTAAATTGTTCATACGGTGGTAGGCCAAATAGGGGAGCACATAATGCCTTAGCTACCCTTAATGAGATTATTTCAGGGAAGAAAGTTAGCTGGGTGCTGGAAGCCGACCTGAAGAACTTCTTTGGAACCTTAGACCATGATTGGATAATTAAATTCGTGCAACATAGGATTGGTGATCCTAGAATTATTAGTCTGATTAAAAGATGGTTAAAAGCAGGTGTAATGGAAGGTAAGGATATTTATGCCAGTGAAACTGGAACACCGCAAGGTGGTTCAATTAGTGTACTATTAAGTAACATTTATCTTCACTATGTATTGGATTTGTGGTTTGAGAAAGCAATAAAACCAAGACTCAAAGGAGAGTCATATCTAATAAGATATATCGATGATTTTGTAGTGTGTTTTCAATATCGTTCAGATGCAATAAGGTTTGGGAAAGTCCTTGTGAAAAGATTAAGGAAATTCTCATTAGAGCTTGAACCTAATAAGACTAGGTTAGTAGAGTTTGGACGGTTTGCCAGTAAACATGCCCTGCAAAAAGGAAAGAAATTAGAAACGATCTATTTCCTAGGTTTTACACATTATTGTACAAAAAACCGTAAGGGTAATTTCATGGTAGGTAGGAAAACCGAGAAGACCAGATTTAAGCGAAGTGTAAATAAAATCCAAGAAGTACTTCGTACTATCAGACATTGGTCTATAAAAGACCAAGTTGAGAAGATAAATCAAATTCTTAGAGGTCATTACAATTACTATGGTATGGCTGGCAATCTTCGGTCAATAACAAAAATCTATAAAATTACGGAACGTTATTGGAGAAGAATGTTAAGTAGTAGAAGCCAAAAGAGCTATATAACGTGGGAAAAGTTCAATAAGATTAAGTCGTTTTTTCCTCTAAAGCGTCCTAAACTTTCAATTCCATTTTCGGAATTAAAAATGTACGCGAAACTGTGAAGCAATTTCTGAAGAGCCCGGTGCGGGAAATCCGCACGCCGGGTTCTGTGGGGGTTTGAGTCGCCAATTGGGCAACTTTTCTACCCGGAGGGGTGGAGTACAATTTACCGCAAGGTAGAAAGGCTCCCTTCTACTCGACTAACACAGTAATGAATAAAATTAATAAGCATAAAATATCCAAGTTTTTATGCACAACTTGCATATTTTAACTTTTTTTACATTCAAAAAACATTCTCCCACATACAGCATTTTTTAATTTCCAAATACACCCAGAGGCTCCAAGACAAGACCTAAAACGCTAATCTATGGATACATATTAACAAAGATAAAAGGTGCACCATTCGTAGGTTTTGTTGTTGATACTATATTTAACTGCCCGATAGTTTAAGGAGTAAACCCTCGTTCTATTTATTGGTAGCCCTTCGTAGATATTAATGAATATAACGAATTGGAGGAGAATAAATGCGCGGAATTGAGTACACAAAATACGGCCCCCCCGACGTTCTTCAACTGAAAGAGATAGAAAAACCTTCTCCTAAGGAAAATGAAATCCTGGTAAAAATAAAAGCGACAACCGTAACAGTAGCAGATATTCGGGCACGGAGTTTTACAGTTCCTCCCGCTTTTTGGCTGCCTGCCCGAATAACACTTGGTTTTAGACAACCCAAAAAAACTACATTGGGGATGGAGTTAGCTGGGGAAATTGAGTCAGTAGGGAAAGGTGTCAAAAGGTTTAAAGAAGGTGATCAGGTTTTTGCTGCTTCTCTATTGGGTTTTGGTGCTTATGCCGAGTATAAGTGTCTGCCTGAAGATGGACCAGTATCTATTAAGCCCTCCAATTTAACATATGAGGAAGCAGCTGCCATTCCGATTGGAGCACGCACTGCATTGTATTTTCTTAGAAAAGCTAATATTCAGAGCGGTCAAAGGGTTCTAGTTTATGGTGCTTCAGGAAGCGTAGGAAGTTATGCAGTTCAGATTGCCAAGTATCTTAGAGCAAATGTTACAGGGGTATGCAGTACCACAAATATAGAATTGGTAAAATCTCTTGGAGCGGATCAGGTAATTGATTACACTGCAGAGGATTTTTCGAGTAAAGGCGAGACTTATGATGTGATCTTTGAAGCGGTTGACAAGAGTTCGTTTTCGGATTGTATGAAATCGCTAAAGAAGGACGGAACCTATATAAATGTCACTGTACCGTTACCAGGTGTTCGAATGCTATGGACTAAATTGACAAGCAGCAAAAAACTAATATTGAGTCAAAACTCACCTGAAACTTCAGAAGCTCTAGATTTTCTTAAAGAACTTGTTGAGACGGGGAAGTTAAAAGTGGTCATTGACAGATCCTATGCGTTTGAAGAGATCATTGAGGCTCATAAATATGTCGAAAAAGGACACAAAAAAGGAAATGTCGTCATAACTGTGGAACCTAAAAACAAAACCTAAAATATGAAGGACTATAACAAGATGATATGTACCAAATAATGTAGTAGTAGGCGGTAATCCCGCAAAAGTAATTAAACAAATAGAATAATAAACTAGGCCTTATTGGTTTAATAAAGAACTTAAGTTGATGAAATTAGAATTATATGGAAAACAGGGAGAAATCCAGGTTACACGTATCTTTCGTTCACCCATAAACTAAATATGGGGTGATGAATGTGTTATTACGAAATCAAATGGACACCACTTCTTATCAACAAAAGTATTTTCGTCCATCATGTTTACCAACTTTAAATTTGAGATTTAATAATGGGGATTTTTTCTTACCATATTATGAAAAAACTCATGACCAAATTCAAGTACCAAAAGAATTAACTAGAACCCCAGAAGATACCCTACTTAATTATTTTAGCGTTTTGCGTGAAGCAGAAAATATGGGAGGGCGAAGTTGCGGTTCGATTGGTAAAGCACGTATTCCATTTCCGCTTGCATACAATTTTTTGTCTAAGAATTATCAAATAAAATTAAGCTATGAAGATTATTTAAATTTATTTGCTGGGGTAGGTCATACGAATTTGATAAAGCTTTGTCAAGTGCCAGATGGAAAACGGGGAATAAGGTTTTTTTATGAAATCGAAACGATAGAGGGGTTTGGGGGCAAGAGGGCTGAGTATTTTGGCTATTCATATGGATTTATCCAGCTTATTCACGAAGAAGGAGGTTATCGAATATCAGATTTGCAACAGCATCCGGAGGACTTTCTATGCGCACCATATCATGGATGGAGTCATGATGGGGAATCAGTAATAGATGTGAAATATGGAAATTGGTGCAAGTTAATTCAGGTAATATACCCAACTATAAAAAGTGGATATGTTAAAAATATTTGTTTTCACGGTAAGGATGGTGCTGATCATTGTTTAATGTTTATTACATTAGCAAATGGAACTGACATCGAAATTGCTCAATTTCGCAAAGTGGGCATTGAAAAGTGGAAACAGATAAAAATGATGCCCGAAGAAGAGTGTTTAACAGAAAAAGGGGACTGATAAGTTATATACTTTTTGAAATCGGTGCGCTTGTATATCAAAGAAAAAGGCTGTTGCGACAGCCTTTTTCTTATTCTATTAAAGGTTGCAGGTTAATGAAAGAAGGATATTAAGAAATTGGAGAGGAAAGTAGTTTGGGAGAAAGTTAAATAAAGTTGCAGAACAGATAATTTTTTTTAACTAATGCTATTAAAAACTGGAGGAAAAATTTATTAGTTAACGTAACGCTTGTTATTGTTTGATAAGTAATGAAACTTTTCTTAATTTTAACACGTAGTAAGCGATTGTGGGCATGGAAGCGATCATGCTAGCGGTTCAAGCTGTGGTAGCGGATGTTCCTCTAAAGGGAAAATTTAATTTATAAAGCCCGTCCACCGAAAAAAAGAGGGTCGCCGGTCGATAAGAGAGGTTCATAAAGCCTGTCCACAGGAGAAAAGAGGGTCCTCGGTCGATAAGAGAGGTTCATAAAGCTAACCGGGTTCAGTTTCCTATCGCAAAACCCGAAAATGCAATTAAAAATGTAATTAAATTTGTACCGCTTTTTGTATCTGTGTTTGTAATGAAAATAAAATGGCTCAGTTCAATACTGAGCTATTTCTCCTATCCATTTTCGATAGCTTCTTCAACTAAACCAGCTAATAGGAGTCAATAGTTTTTTATTAAAAATAAGAATCCGTCGTGATATACTATAAAACGACACGCCAAATAACCCTCCATCTATTATTTGGAAGGTTTTTCTTTAGCTGTGTTTTCTTGTGGATTAAGCCAAATCTAGGAATTGCTCATTACTTTTTAGTATTGCATAAATCCAGTGTAATAGTTTATTTAAACCAGCTATCATAGCCACTTTTGAAGGCTTTCCTTCATTTCTTTTTCGGTCATAATACTCTTTCAGCTTTTTGTTTCTTGAGCTTCTAATTCCACAAAGAACAGCCATATACAAAGCGTGTCTTAAGCGGCTTGAACCTCGTATGGTAATATGATTAATTGTTGCGGTAAATTTACCTGATGAATGGACACTTGGATCTATTCCAGCATATGCCACAAGTTTTTTAAGGTGATTAAACCGATCAATTTCACCGATTTCGGAAATAATCGTTGCAGCGATTTTTTCTCCTATTCCGGGAATTGATTGGATAATCTTACATTCTTCAATTTCTTCAGCCAGGTCATCTATCTGCGTCTCCAAGTTGGATAGGTGGTCCTGGTATTGAAGCAGCATAGTAATATACATATCCAAACTAAACAATTGGCTTTCATACACGCCTTGATGGAAGGGATTCCGCTCTGCCGACTCTAACAATTTAACTGCTTTTTCCCTTATCCAACTTCGAGATCGTTTAGTATTCATTTCCTCCATTCGATCTATAATCTCAGCAATCCCTGTTAAAAGTACATCTTCCGATGTTGGAAATTCCTTTAATAGTTTTAGAGAAACCTTCGAAAATAAATCTCCAAATACTCCTCTATATTCAGGAAATACCTGATCAAGTATAGTGTGGAACTGAAGTTTTGTCTGAACATAAAGATTCGTTACTGTTTCGTATTGTCTGGATAATGTTCGCAGGTTTAAGAATCTTTCCCCTCTTTTCTTGTACGGTTCAAATTCTACCTTGTAATAAAGAATACAAAGGTGATGGGCATCGACTGCATCAGTCTTTACCTTTCTAAGGCTAGTTTTTTTAGCCTGATATGAAATTATTGGATTAACTAGGATATATAAATACTGATTTTCCTCCAAGCATTGAATAATCGGAGTATGGTAGTGTCCAGTGGACTCAAGAATGACTGCTGGTTTTATCCCAGATTTCCTCTTTAATTCTTTTAGAAATGAAATGAAAGAATCTAATCCTTCCTTTGTATGACTAACACTAAAACTCTTTCCAAACGGTTTATCTTTGTCTAAAAAGGCTTGAGCTTCACTTTCCCCTTTGGCTACATCCAGGCCAACGACTGGATTCATTATTTATCTCTCCCTCAATTGTAGTCACCAGTAACCCCTATTCCTTCTTGTAGTTCCATAGCTTCGCTTGTTATACGAGATCAAATGTCCCAACCAGCCTCAAACATCATTCTACAAGTAGGGGGCGAACAGTTTAGTTGACGAGATCAATCTCCCAAGCACCCGTACGTTCTACCCTGGCTACTGAAATAATATGTCCTATATAAAAAAGGTCAACCAGTAAAATAAACTGTACCTGATAGAGTAGACACTTAAAAAAGGTCTGCCCTATCGGGTACTTTTATGTATAATGAATAAAAAATGTAAGAATCGGAGAATAATCCTATGTCAAAAAAACTCTTCACTGATAAAGAAAAAAAGATCCTTTCTAATAATCCTTATGTCAAATCTGTAAGTACAAAAGGAATTACCTACACTGATGAATTTAAAAGGATTTTTATATCTGAAAGTGTGAATGGAAAATTACCACGGCAGATTTTTGAGGAGAATGGTTTTGATGTTGATATCATTGGTATCGTTAGGGTACAAAGAGCAGCTTATAGATGGCGTGTAGCTTATAATGAATCGGGAGTATTGGGACTTCGAGATACACGTAAAGATCATTCTGGGAGACCGACTAAAAGAGAGCTTAGTTTAGAAGAAACGAATGCAAAATTAGAAGCTCAAATTCAATTGTTGCGGGCTGAGCGTTCTCAACCGGCTGGATGAATTTTTTGGCGACGACAATCTGTTTGATATTTTCGGTCAGCCTCCGATACCGGAATTGAATTTTGAAAAATGGATGGAAGAAGGAAAGGTTGTGATTATCCGGGTTCCAAACAGAAAATTATCCGAGATTGCCGTCAAGACGTTGATGCACTGGATCACACTGAAGACATTCATGACCTGCCAGCTAATGGAAAAGGAAAGTCGAGGAGCAGGTACGTTTATTGTCTTTAATGAGCCTCATCAGTACATGACTAAGGGTTTAGAGAAGCTGATGAAGAGAATCGCCCTGGAGGGACGGAAAGAGCGCCTAGGAAGCCTATTTGCCTTTCATCACATTGGACTACTACCAGATAATTTAGTCGAAGATTTGCAGGCAGGAGGCGTAAATTGGTTCTTATTTTCAAATGATTACAAAAAGGTATTTGAAATGAAAAGAGCAGAGCTCGATCCTAACTTTACTGTAGAAGAATCTATAAATATCCCAGCCTTTCATGCGATTAATATTTTAAATTTTGGAGGAAGAAGGCAACATGCTTTTCTTGTTCGAATGCTCCCACCAACAACGGACCGTTATCAGCCGTATGATAATTCATTCCTGACAAAACGGCATGCGCAAATGTATGGTCGACATTGGAGAGAAGTTGAAAAAATGACTTCTAAAGAAATTGGGTAAATAAAACGCCTTAATGGCGTTTTATGCTATTTTGCCCCCACATTTACGCGTCGGAAATGGAATTCAACCACCATTTATCTCCCACATGACGGTTGGATTATTTATGATGCTATCACGGAGCCTAATGCTTTAATTAGTGGAGAACCGGGAAGTGGGAAATCTACACAGCTACGGTCTATCATAACCACGCTTATAAAATATAAATCTCCTGAAGACCTACATTTTTACCTTGGAGACTTAAAAATGTCAGAGTTTCACTTGTTTAAAGGCGTCCAACACGTTAAAGGAGTGGCTATATTCCCTGATGAATTAAAAAAAATGCTGATACACGTTTATAAAGAAATGCTGAAACGGAGCCGTTTATTGAACACTACAGGCGTTATGCATGTTGACCAGCTGCCAAAGAATAAGAAAGTTCCTTATATTCTGCTGGCCATCGATGAGATTGTAATGGTGATGGAAGACAAGGATATTAAAAAGATGTTAGTACAAATCGATTCGTTAGGTAGAGCTCTTGGAATCTATAACATTTTATCCTTACAACGTCCCTCTCACGACATACTTGATACAAAAGTCCGGTCTTTGCTAACTGTGAGAATGGGTTTCCGTACTGTCGATCTAGCAAACGCCAAAATTATAGGTACTCCACGGAGCGAAAAGATAAGTATAGAAACTCCCGGAAGGATTTTCTTGAAAAGAGATAAGATAATGGAGGTTCAAGCCCCGTATTTAACCGATAAGGAAGCTGAAAAACTATTAGTGGGGTATAAGTCTGCCGAATGGAAAAATCTCTTTATAGGCTGTTCTGAACCTTGTAACGATGAGAAAAAAGATTTAAGGGAAGAAGATGTTTTTAACGAGGTGTTAAAGTGATGTTAACTGCAAGAGATAAGGCTATTATGGAGGATTTAAACAAGTTTCGTGTGATGGACCGTGATTCTATAGCCGAATTGCATTTTAAAGCCTTAAAGAATCCTAAATACGTAGCAAATAATATCTTACTAAGGCTGCATCGGGAAGGATATATTCAACGTTCTACCGCATTCGTGCCATATGTTTATTTTGGACCAGAAGTGAGTATGAAGAAAAAAAGTGCCAAAATCGGTCATTTTCTAGCCATCTTAGAAGTTTACAAGGAGATGAAACGCTTAGGTGAACTGGATACGTTTCTAGTAGAGCCAAAGTACGGGGACAAAGGCACCGCTGAGCCTGATGTGTTTTGTATCTATAGGAGAACACCATTCTTTGTCGAGGTGCAGAAGAGTATTTATTCTGAAAAGCAAATGAAGGATAAAATGGACCGATATTTAGACTTATTCAATAGCAGGATTATCGAAAATGAACCTTGGCAACCAGTAGATAAAAAAGTATTCCCGCACGTTCTCATCCTATCAGATCAGCTTTATGCCGTCGATGAATCATATCCCTTCAGAGTGATGCAAGCACCGTCTTTTAGTGATTTTTTACAAACGTTAAAGGTCAAAGTTACACCCAAAAAGCAAGAACCTACCCTCATTAAATCGAATTTAAAAATGAAAAGCTGAAAGTAGTGAAAGCATGGTTATCAAGAAAAAATCTGAAATTGAGGGATTTTTAGACCATTTTCAAGCTTTTTCAGAGTGGGACGGAACAAAGCATTACCTTACCTTCAAAGATGGGAAAAAGCAACGAATCGTTATAATATCGAAGCTGTAGAAAATCAAGCATCTGGTGAAACAATTAAACTTCTGCCAGAGATCAAAGATTTGCGCACAGTGGTTAGAGAGGTTGTGAAAAAAGCTTCGCGAAGCATCACGTGCTGCTTGTGATGCAGAATATTGTGATTACTCTTTTCAAATTTGGCAAACTGGGAAAGTTGTAACACCGGATTTATAGCCATTCAGCATTTAGCATGAATGTCCAGCTCTAAGGTAAGCGTAGCAATCAATAAAGATCCAGAAGCGAATATCTTTCACATTGCAGATTATGGCAATGTCGGGGATTTATTTGAGGTAGTTCCATTATTAATGGAAGAATTTAAGAAAATAATTGCTGAAAATCAAGCGGTCACAAAATAAGTTTTAGAGTATTTAATATATAGGCGACAGAGTTTAAGTTGGCTTCGGTTTTTGGCTGGAGTCATCTTTTTTTACCTAATAATCTGGTTTTAACATCCATTACAATAAATAAAAAATATAATATATATAAAATTGTATGAAAAGAGACGCTGCTTATCATCAGTTTTGACAATTGATATCCCTGATAGAAGGGCTTAATATTTATACTATAAAAAAATAAAGTAACAGATGAGGAGGGGAGAATTCCATGACTTTTACAAAACTTACAAAAGAGATGAAACTCCGTGACGTATGGGAAGGGAGAAAACGGATTAGTCCAATCATCAATCGGACGCCAGTCATTCAATCTTCTATTTTATCAGAAAAAATCGGCCGTAATGTCTATTTAAAACTAGAAAATGTCCATGAGGTTGGAGCATTTAAAGTAAGGGGAGCGGCCAATAAAATCTTAAGCTTGAGTGAAGAAGAAAGAAAACGAGGAGTCGCAACGTACTCAACGGGAAATCATGGCATGGCAGTCGCCTATGTAGCGAAAAAACTTGGAATTGACGCGGTTGTATGTATTTCAAATCGGGTTCCAAAAGCAAAAGTGGATTCATTGAAAAGGCTTGGGGCTCAAATTGAGATCGTCGGTGATAGCCAGGATGCCGCAGGCGTGCGCTGTTATGAGCTTGAAAAAGAGAAAGGATTAACAGTGATTGAGCCATTTGATGATCCCCATATTATTGCCGGACAAGGAACGATTGGATTGGAATTGCTGGAGGATCTTCCTCATTTAACAGATGTGGTTGTTCCACTTTCAGGCGGGGGACTGCTTTCTGGAATCGGTTTGGCATTGAAATCCAATGATCGTGATTTAAAAATAACTGGGGTTTCTATGGAAAACTCAGCGGTCATGTATGAAAGTATAAAAGCTGGTAAACCAGTCATGCTAGAGGAAAGCGAGACTCTAGCTGATAGTTTACTAGGCGGAATTGGACTTGATAATCAATACACCTTTCAAATGGTACAGAAATATATGGATGATGTGGTACTCATTCCTGAAAAAGAAATTGCTTATAGTATGGCCTTTATGATGGACAAACACCGAATGATTATGGAGGGGGCTGCAGCGACTGGGATTGCAGCCGTTTTAGGGAGCAAAATCCCGCATCAAGAGGGTGATATTGCTGTTATTATCAGCGGACAGAATGTTGACCTTTCCGTACTGCTTACGTTAATTCAAAATTACACGTTTGAAAACAGAGGGTGAAAATTATGTCAAATGGTATCGGTATTAGCAATGTAAGGATTGAAAGCGATTTCCTTGGACCAAAGGAAGTCCCAAAGGAAGCCTATTATGGTATTCAAACATTACGGGCCGTAGAGAACTTCCCTATTACAGGCTATCGAATTCATGAAGATTTAATTAAAGCTCTAGCGATGGTAAAAAAGGCTGCAGCACTCGCGAATATGGACGTGAAAAGTTTATATGAAGGACTTGGGGATCCAATCGTAAAAGCAGCAGACGAAATCATTGAAGGAAAATGGCATGAATTTTTTATCGTTGACCCTATTCAAGGCGGAGCCGGTACATCCATGAATATGAATGTAAATGAGGTCATTGCCAATCGGGCTCTTGAACTACTTGGCAAAGAAAAAGGGGACTATAAACAACTTAGTCCTAATAGCCATGTCAATATGTCACAATCAACCAACGATGTTTTTCCAACTGCGATCCATCTTGCAACCCTCAGCCTGCTGGAAAAATTAGTACAGACAATGCAGCATATGCATGCTGTCTTTAAGAAAAAAGCGCAGCAGTTCGATCATGTGATAAAAATGGGAAGAACCCATCTTCAAGATGCCGTTCCGATTCGACTTGGTCAAGAATTTGAAGCCTATAGCCGAGTAGTTGAACGTGATATGAAGAGAATTCAACATTCACGGCAGCA
The DNA here is from genome assembly GCF_900177675.1 of Bacillus sp. OV166. GTDB lineage: Bacteria > Bacillota > Bacilli > Bacillales > Cytobacillaceae > Neobacillus. Next base: position 993,329 of record NZ_FXWM01000001.1, read on the forward strand.
TTTATACGAAGTGAATATGGGGGCAACAGCTGTCGGAACGGGACTCAATGCGGACCCTCGCTATATTAAACAAGTGGTCGGCCATCTGGCTGATATTAGCGGTCTCCCGCTTACAGGGGCAGAACATCTAGTGGATGCTACGCAAAATACAGATGCTTATACTGAAGTTTCAGCTGCACTGAAAGTATGCATGATGAACATGTCGAAAATAGCAAATGATATTCGGATTATGGCATCAGGGCCGAGAGCAGGTCTGGGTGAGCTTATTTTGCCAGCACGGCAGCCTGGCTCTTCAATCATGCCAGGTAAAGTAAATCCTGTTATGCCTGAACTGATTAATCAAGTTGCCTTTCAAGTAATTGGAAATGATCATACCATTTGCTTAGCCTCTGAAGCCGGCCAGCTTGAATTGAATGTAATGGAACCTGTTCTTGTATTTAACCTGCTTCAATCAATTAGCATCATGAACAATGCCTTTCAGGTTTTTACAAATTACTGCCTGGCAGGGATTGAAGCAAATGAAGAACGGTTGAAGAAATATGTAGAAAAAAGTGTAGGAATGATTACAGCCGTCAATCCGCATATTGGGTATGAAGAGGCAGCACGGATTGCAAGGGAAGCAATCGTAAAAGGCAAATCAGTTCGTGAACTATGCCTTCTATACGATGTGTTAACAGAGGAAGAATTAGATCTGATTTTAAACCCTTATGAAATGACCGAACCAGGAATAGCTGGTGCCTCTCTTCTTGATAGAGATTGAAGAAAAGGAGAAGTTTAACTACTCCTGATTTTTAGTAGTTTTGTATAAAAAAGAGTTACAGAAACAATGAACAACCATAAACCAGCAAGGGAGACATGAATAATGGAAACAGGTTCAGATGTAGTAAAAAGAGGGATGGCGGAAATGCAAAAAGGCGGCGTGATTATGGACGTTGTCAATGCTGAACAAGCAAAAATCGCAGAAGAAGCGGGTGCAGTAGCAGTCATGGCACTTGAACGGGTACCATCAGATATCCGGGCAGCTGGCGGAGTTGCACGTATGGCGGAGCCAACGATAGTGGAACAAGTCATGAATGCTGTATCCATTCCGGTTATGGCAAAAGCAAGAATTGGACATATTGTTGAGGCGCGTGTATTGGAAGCACTTGGAGTCGACTATATTGACGAAAGTGAAGTCTTAACACCTGCTGATGAAGAATATCATCTTGATAAACGAAAATTCGTGGTGCCATTTGTATGCGGTGCCCGAAATCTTGGAGAAGCATTAAGAAGAGTTGGTGAAGGAGCATCAATGATTCGAACAAAAGGGGAGCCTGGAACAGGAAATGTTGTCGAAGCTGTTCGCCATATGCGCCTTATTCAAGCTCAAATTCGCCAAGTGGCCAATATGAATCACGATGAGTTAATGACTAAAGCGAAAGATTTGCAGGCGCCATTTGAACTTTTACTGCAAATAAGAGAAACAGGACGTCTGCCTGTCGTAAACTTTGCAGCTGGCGGAGTCGCAACTCCAGCTGATGCAGCCTTGATGATGGAGCTGGGTTCTGACGGTGTGTTTGTTGGATCTGGAATCTTTAAATCAGCAAACCCTGAAAAATTTGCGAAAGCAATCGTGGAAGCAACTACTCATTACCAGGATTATGAACTTATTGCTCATCTTTCAAAAGGACTTGGAACACCAATGAAGGGGATTGAAATCTCTACCTTAGATGCTACACAACGGATGCAGGAGCGGGGATGGTAATCTAAAGTGATAGACCGCCATAATAATCCTTCCCTATGTTTTAATAAAATATTTCACGGCTGACTCCTTTAATAATTTTAGTATATATATGAAGCTGTAGATTGTTCAATTTCAATGATAAGGCGAAGTGGTTCATTGAGGAACTAAATATTATTGAAGGAACCGTATAGGGACTAGTCCGTTGGACAGCTAATGAGGCGTAGGATAGTAGCTGACGATCCGTACAAACGTGAAATTGTTTTGTGGAATATCAGTTAAATTAGGCAGAGGGGGAGATTAAATGAAAGTGGAAGCTTTACCAGTTGTGAAAGGGGAGCATAACCTCCGTAATTATGAAGAAACCTATAAAAATTTTGAATGGAAAGAAACTGGAAAAGAATTTACGTGGAGTCTTACTGGCCGTGTGAATATGGCCTACGAGGCGATTGACCGCCATGTGGAAACCTATCGGAAAAATAAAATCGCTCTCTATTATCGTGATGATACTAGAAATGAAAAGTATACCTTTAAGGAATTGAAGGAGCTTTCCAATAAGGCAGGAAATGTTTTAAAAAATTACGGGGATGTTGAAAAAGGCGACCGCGTCTTTATCTTTATGCCGCGTTCTCCAGAGCTTTACTTTTCTGTTTTGGGAGCCATTAAGTTAGGTGCGATTGTCGGTCCTTTATTCGAAGCTTTTATGGAAGGAGCCGTCAGGGACCGCCTGCAGGACAGTGAAGCGAAAGTGCTTGTTACAACGCCGGAATTGTTAAATCGGGTGCCGGTTCAGGATCTGCCTGCATTGAAGCATATTTTCTTGGTCGGGAAAAATATTGTGGAAGATGGTCCATACATTGACTTTTTGGGGAAATTGGCCGGCGCCAGCAAAGAACTTGAAATTGAATGGGTAGATCGGAGAGATGGCTTAATCCTTCACTATACATCCGGTTCTACTGGAAAACCTAAAGGGGTCTTGCATGTGCATAATGCAATGCTTCAACATTACCAGACTGCCAAATGGGTACTGGATTTAAAAGAAGCCGATATCTACTGGTGTACAGCAGATCCCGGCTGGGTTACAGGTACAACGTATGGCATTTTTGGCCCATGGTTAACGGGAACGTCCAATGTGATTGTCGGCGGACGGTTTACTCCTGAAGCGTGGTATAAAACGATTGAAGACTTCGGTGTTACTGTATGGTACAGCGCTCCAACAGCTTTCCGTATGTTAATGGGGGCCGGTGATGAGCTGGTTAAGAAATTCAATTTAAGCAGCCTGCGGCATATTTTAAGCGTTGGTGAGCCTCTGAATCCGGAAGTTGTAAAATGGGGGGCAAAAGTATTTAACAGCCGCATTCATGATAACTGGTGGATGACGGAAACCGGCGCCCAGTTAATCAGCAACTATCCTTGCATGGAGATTAAGCCTGGTTCGATGGGTAAACCAATTCCGGGTATTGTCGCGGCGATTGTCGATAACCAGGGAAATGAGCTTCCTCCATACCGGATGGGCAACCTGGCGATTAAAAAGGGCTGGCCTTCCATGATGCATACAATTTGGAATAATCCGGAGAAATATGAATCCTATTTTCTCCCGGGGGACTGGTATGTTTCCGGGGACTCAGCTTACATGGATGAAGACGGCTATTTCTGGTTCCAGGGACGCGTTGATGATGTTATTAATACATCCGGCGAACGTGTAGGACCATTTGAGGTGGAAAGCAAGCTTGTTGAGCATCCGGCAGTTGCGGAAGCAGGTGTAATCGGAAAACCAGATCCGGTCCGCGGTGAAATAATTAAAGCATTCATCGCCTTAAAAGACGGGTTCGTGCCATCAGAGGAACTGAAAGAAGAAATCAGGCTGTTCGTGAAAAAAGGCCTCGCCGCCCATGCCGCACCTAGGGAAATCGAATTCCGGGACAAGCTGCCAAAAACCCGAAGCGGCAAAATTATGAGACGTGTCTTAAAGGCTTGGGAACTTGACCTGCCGACAGGCGACCTTTCAACGATGGAAGATTAATATAAAAAAGGGGCTGTCCAAAAAGTAGGATAACTGACTTTTTGTAACGGGTTCCGTTGAGAAGTAGAAGTGGGTCCTCTTCACGAAAGAAGAGGGCTCGTTTTTTAATTATCAAACCTTTTATCACAATGAAAAATTTCCTCAAATAAGGGGATTTAATATAAACTTATAAATAACTTGTTTAAATCGCCAATAAAATCTTGACAACAATTAAAGGGTATTTTTTTATTCAGTTAAACTTATTAAGTTAAACGTAATAAAAAGTGGAGGAAATTTTTTATGAGACATAATGAATTAGGGCGTTTTTCTGATGCATCATTTCTTATCCTTTCGAGTCTAGCAAATGGACCGAAACATGGATACGCTATATTTGTGAAATAAAGAAAATAGGAAAACCACCTATTAAAATTGCTAAAAATGAGATAAATCCAACAATAAAAATGGCATTATAAAGAATTCCAAACTCAGGATGAATTTTGTCTATCACTTGAAAATTAGGAATTGGGTCATTGAGCCGTTGAAGCAAACTCCAACCGACACCATATAGTTAGACGAGCATTCAGAAATGGAAAGCAAGATGTGTTACGTCCATTTTGGGTAGCTCTTTCATGCCTACTTTTATTTGCTCTTTCTACAACAATCCTTGTGATTTGGCATCCGCACGCTCATATTTATGCCATTTTGATTGGGTATCTTATACTTTCGGGTCTCCTACTAGTTGTGGGCACTTTTTCGGTTTAACCTGAGTTTCAATTATCTGAACTAAAATTCGTATATATCCCTGAAATCATCATTTTGTTTGGAATGGTAGTATCAGTAGTGCTGTCAACCATCTTAATCGTCAGGATTACTGTTCATGCACCACAATTATTTATCACACAAGATGTAAGTAGCTCAATGTTTATCACTAGAATCATTTTAATGTCACTAGGTACAATCTTTGCTTCGATGGGACTTAAACGTGGAACAATCAAAGGAATTGACCAGTTAACACAAGCGTAACTTCGTTAAAAAAAACATTTTTCATTAAGAGAGGTTATATGATGAAACACACTTTGACTAAACTGCCGACTCGTTACTGGTCCACGATACTTCTCGCTCTGGTTACTGCTTTTATTTTTGGTCGACTTAATTATGGAACACTTTTGCTGAATGCGGTGCCCTGGGGTATTCTAGTCCTTCTTGTGACAACCTGGCTTGGGACAGGCAAAGGCGTTGCATTACGGTTAGGAGCTGTCTTTGGTTTCCTCGTGTCCTATGCATACTTGTGGATTAACAACCAGAATATACACTCCGTTACCCAGGTTCTAATTCTTTTACCCAATTTACTAAATAATATTATTTTGGTATATAATATGTAAAGGCTTTCACCTCTTTTAATGGACCCATTAGACAATACACTGGTGTTTTTTATAAATACTGACTACCATAATGGGAGAAGAACCTTGAAATTTTTTAAAAAGCCTGGGAAGTATCACATTCAACTTTCACAGGCTTTCAGTCCTCCTTTTTAACAGATACATCTGGAAAATCTAATCAATAAGTAACATCGCTGCAATTTTACTGGTAATTGGTTTGAGTAGTTAGGAGGTTTCTATGAGTTTACAGGTATATGACATCTTACAATTAGAGATTATGAGGGACGCGAAGGTGGTCGCTGGGGAAAATTTAATTAAGGAAAAAGAAGTTCAATGGGTTTCAGCAATGGAAATGCCGGTAGAAAGCTTTGTCCGCAAGAATGAATTTGTTTTAACTACCGCGATTGGCTGCGGCCATAACCTTAAGGAATTTGAAAAATTTGTTCAGGATGTCATTGATTCAGAGGCATCAGCTTTGGCCGTGGCTTTAGGGCGATACATTTGCTATATTCCAACAGAAGTTATCGAAAAGGCGAATAATAATAAACTTATTCTTATTGAAATTCCGTGGGAATTACGTTTTTCAGAAATCATTGAAGAGGTAATGTTAGAAATAAATGATGTCAATTATAAAGAAAGCAGGAGATCCGAAAAAGTCCAGCAGGAGCTTTTAAATTTAATTCTTAAAGAAACAGAGCTTACTTGTATAGCGAATTATTTATATCAGCATGTCGGATACCCCGTTATTATTACCGACCAGATTGGAACCATTCAAGCTCAAAGTAAAGAGATCCCTAATTTTCTTGATAATTGGCGAGAATATGCTGTGAAAGGAATCATACCAGCACGAAAACCGGTGTCACCATCTTCACATGACCCGATGATTCAAAAAATACAAACGATTGAAATTGAAGATTACTGCATATTGCAGCTTCCTGTTATTCAAGTCTCAGGAAATACACAAGATTTTTTATTTGTCATCCTTCCCTCTGATATCGCGCTGGATAAGTTTCTAACCCAGTATACAGTTAATGTATTAGAGCATGCTGTGACAACAATCGCTCTATGGTTTTCAAGGAAAAATGCCGTTGAAGAAGAAAAATCTATCCTCCACGATTCTTTTATTAAAGAAATTATTAGTGGAGAATTTAAATCTTGGGATTTGGCCAATTCAAGAGCTGAAATTGTTGGCTATAATCTTAAACTGCCTTATATTTGTATCGTTGGGTCACCAGAAAATTTAAAAAAGCTTTTTAAACAAAGAAAATTAGATGAAGCATCTTATCAGCTATGGTCTGAAAGCATGATTCATTATATAAAAGAAGAAATTTACTATGCAGCACAATCATTAAAAAAAGAAGTCATGATTACTTATCAGGAAGAAAAATTTCTAGTTTTTCTAGAAGTTTCCCTAGAAAATAAGAAAGAAAGCGTAACAAACTTCTTAGACCTTGTCGACCGCCGACTGCGGAGTTTACTTCCGAATGTCGTCATTTCTTGGGGGATTGGCAATTATAATGAAGATGTTTTAGGCTTTAAGGAAAGCTATCAAAATGCAAACATTGCTTTAAATATCAGCAGAAATAAAAAAGGGATTGGGAATCGGGTCATGTATGAAAATACGCGCATTGACCGCTTGCTTTTAAATCTCTTCCAAAACCAAGAAATGAAAGAAATCATTACGTCAACAGTTGAACCATTAGTAGAATATAATAAACAGCGGAACCTCGATTTAATCGGTACGATTAGTACGTATACTCATTATCAAGGTAATGTAAGTAAGACAGCTAAAGCTTTATTCTTGCATCGGCAATCCTTACTTTACCGCTTAAGAAAAATTGAAGAAGTAACCGGGCTTTCACTTGTTGATCCGGATGATTTGTTTTTATTAGATTTAAGTATTAAAACTTGGAAAATGGGATTTAATAGCTAATAATTTAAGTTATCAGATAGAAAAGAAAACCTATTTTTAAAATAGAAAGTAGCCAGCTAAAGAGGTGCAGTTCTTCTCATAGTTGGCTTTTTTATTAAGCCAGCTATATTTTAGAAACTGTTTAGCTCTAGGGCTTTGCTAGTTTTCAACTAGAATGGATAGAGATATTCAACCATAAAATTGTATGAAAAGTAACTAGAATTATAGTCAGTTTTGACAATTGATATCACTTTTAGAAGGACTTAGTATTTATTTTATAAATACATAAAAGTAACACGAGGAGGGGAGAATTCGATGACTTCTACAAAACTGACAAAAGAAATGAACATCCGTGACGTTTGGAAAGCAAGAAAACGGATTAGTCCGATCATCAATCGGACGCCAGTTATTCAATCTACTATTTTATCAGAGAAAATTGGCCGTAATGTCTATTTAAAACTAGAAAATGTCCATGAGGTTGGAGCATTTAAAGTAAGGGGAGCGGCCAATAAAATCTTAAGCTTGAGTGAAGAAGAAAGAAAACGAGGAGTTGCAACATACTCAACGGGAAATCATGGTATGGCGGTTGCGTATGTTGCCAAAAAGCTTGGAATTGATGCAGTTGTATGTATTTCAAATCGGGTGCCAAAAGCAAAGGTGGACTCATTAAAAAGGCTTGGGGCTCAAATTGAGATCGTCGGTGATAGCCAGGATGCCGCTGGTGTGCGCTGTTATGAGCTTGAAAAAGAGAAGGGATTAACCGTGATCGAGCCATTTGATGATCCCCATGTTATTGCCGGACAAGGAACCATCGGGTTGGAATTTCTAGAGGATCTTCCACAATTAATAGATGTGATTGTTCCGCTTTCAGGCGGCGGACTACTTTCTGGAATTGGTTTGGCATTGAAATCCAATGATTGTGATATAAGAGTAACCGGGGTTTCAATGGAAAAATCCGCCGTCATGTATGAAAGTTTAAAAGCTGGCAAACCAGTCATGCTAGAGGAAAGCGAGACTCTAGCTGATAGTTTACTAGGCGGAATTGGACTTGATAATCAATACACCTTTCAAATGGTACAGCAATATATGGATGATGTGGTACTCATTCCTGAAAAAGAAATTGCTTATAGTATGGCCTTTATGATGGACAAACACCGAATGATTATGGAGGGGGCCGCAGCGACTGGGATTGCAGCCGTTTTAGGGAGCAAAATCCCGCATCAAGAGGGTGATATTGCTGTTATTATCAGCGGACAGAATGTTGACCTTTCCGTACTGCTTACGTTAATTCAAAATTACACGTTTGAAAACAGAGGGTGAAAATTATGTCAAATGGTATCGGTATTAGTAATGTAAGGATTGAAAGCGATTTCCTTGGACCAAAGGAAGTCTATTATGGTATTCAAACATTACGAGCCGTAGAGAACTTCCCTATTACAGGCTATCGAATTCATGAAGATTTAATTAAAGCTCTAGCGATGGTAAAAAAGGCTGCAGCACTCGCGAATATGGACGTGAAAAGTTTATATGAAGGACTTGGGGAAACAATCGTAAAAGCAGCAGACGAAATCATTGAAGGAAAATGGCATGAATTTTTTATCGTTGACCCTGATGTTCTGCCCCTGTAAGCGGGAGACCGCTAATATCAGCCAGATGGCCGACCACTTGTTTAATATAGCGAGGGTCCGCATTGAGTCCCGTTCCGACAGCTGTTGCCCCCATTTCAAGGCGGAGCCGGTACATCCATGAAAAAAGAAATATGTAGAAAAAAGTGTAGGAATGATTACAGCCGTCAATCCGCATATTGGGTATGAAGAGGCAGCACGGATTGCAAGGGAAGCAATCGTAAAAGGCAAATCAGTTCGTGAACTATGCCTTCTATACGATGTGTTAACAGAGGAAGAATTAGATCTGATTTTAAACCCTTATGAAATGACCGAACCAGGAATAGCTGGTGCCTCTCTTCTTGATAGAGATTGAAGAAAAGGAGAAGTTTAACTACTCCTGATTTTTAGTAGTTTTGTATAAAAAAGAGTTACAGAAACAATGAACAACCATAAACCAGCAAGGGAGACATGAATAATGGAAACAGGTTCAGATGTAGTAAAAAGAGGGATGGCGGAAATGCAAAAAGGCGGCGTGATTATGGACGTTGTCAATGCTGAACAAGCAAAAATCGCAGAAGAAGCGGGTGCAGTAGCAGTCATGGCACTTGAACGGGTACCATCAGATATCCGGGCAGCTGGCGGAGTTGCACGTATGGCGGAGCCAACGATAGTGGAACAAGTCATGAATGCTGTATCCATTCCGGTTATGGCAAAAGCAAGAATTGGACATATTGTTGAGGCGCGTGTATTGGAAGCACTTGGAGTCGACTATATTGACGAAAGTGAAGTCTTAACACCTGCTGATGAAGAATATCATCTTGATAAACGAAAATTCGTGGTGCCATTTGTATGCGGTGCCCGAAATCTTGGAGAAGCATTAAGAAGAGTTGGTGAAGGAGCATCAATGATTCGAACAAAAGGAGAGCCTGGAACAGGTAATGTTGTCGAAGCTGTTCGCCATATGCGCCTTATTCAAGCTCAAATTCGCCAAGTGGCCAATATGAATCACGATGAGTTAATGACTAAAGCGAAAGATTTGCAGGCGCCATTTGAACTTTTACTGCAAATAAGAGAAACAGGACGTCTGCCTGTCGTAAACTTTGCAGCTGGCGGAGTCGCAACTCCAGCTGATGCAGCCTTGATGATGGAGCTGGGGTCTGACGGTGTATTTGTGGGATCTGGAATCTTTAAATCAGCAAACCCAGAAAAATTTGCTAAAGCCATTGTAGAAGCAACAACCCATTACCAAGATTATGAACTTATTGCCCATCTTTCAAAAAATCTAGGAACACCGATGAAGGGAATTGAAATATCCAGCTTAAATCCTGAACAGCGTATGCAGGAGCGCGGCTGGTAATCTAAAGTAAATGGCCGTCATAATAATCCGTTAAAAGAGGATTTTATGGCGGTTTTTCATTGAAGAAACAGGTTTATAATAATTGAAAAACCAGATACTACGAACCTTAGAAGTACCGCTATTTCAAGGGACCCATTGGTTTAGCAGATATCTGGTTTTTGTTTTATTTTACAAACAACTCTCTTGGGAATCTCGTGATGGTTTCACAGCCATTATCCGTAACCCGAATAGTTTCAGTTATGGCCACACCATAGCCGTCAAGCCACATACCAGGCATCATATGGAACGTCATATTCGGCTTTAAGACTGTCTTATCTCCCGGTTTGAAAAATGCTGAATTTTCCATCCACACAGGCGGATAGCCAATGCCCACGGTATAGCCCATTCTTGATTCTTTTTCCAAACCGTATTTATTGATGGTTGTTTGCCACGCTTTTTCTACCTCTTCACATGTTACCCCAGGCTTTACGGCCGCTAGTGCGGTGTTTAGTCCCTCTATAACAATCTTGGCTGTATCTTTTACTTTCACAGGCGGTTCTCCGATAAAGATGGTCCTTGTCAAGGGAGCATGATATCGTTTATAACTTCCTGATAATTCCATGTAGACTAATTGATCATCTTGATATTTTCCTTCTGTTGTCCATGAGAAGTGGGCTCCAGCTGTTCTTTCTCCCGCCGGCATGACCGGTGCCAGTGCTGGATATTCACCGCCGTACACGCCTGTTCCTTCCACTAAGTCGCTGTATACTCCTGCTGCAACATGGGATTCTCTAACGCCTACATTAATCTTTTCGATTGCATTATACATGGTCTTTTCTACGATTCTTGCAGCGATTTGCATGTATTCTAATTCTTTTACGGATTTTTGCCCTCTTACCCAGTTTACAAGGGATGTCGTATCTATAAATTCTGCATCCGGTAAACTTCTTTCTAACCTTTTATACCAATGAGCAGTAAAATAATAAGCATCGAATTCGAGACCTGTTTTTTTAGTATGAAGTCCTTTTTCTTTTAAAAAATCACCAATAAAATCCATTACATGGAGAACTTTAGGCTCCCACAAATATTTATCAGGATACGCGATTACATTTTCTTCTGACATCCAGGTTGTTTCAGTTGCACAGTACAGATCTTGCAATCTTACAATACATACTGGCTCTTCTAAATCTGTTGCTAGGATAATGCATTGAGGTACGTAATAGGACATTGCATCATATCCCGAAACATAATTCATATTCGCCGGGTCTGTAATCAATAATACTTCTATTCCTTGTTCTTCCATACTAGTTTTTACTTTACGTACTCGCTCTTGGTATTCCACTTTTTCAAATGGCAGCATTTTCGCATTTCTCCTTCATTGTTTTTAACACTAGAATTTATATCATTTTAACTTTGAGAATTGTCCAGCGCCCAGCGACTAGTGTACTTCGCTCTCCTCATAAGTCAACATCGAATCTCCCCGCTCTCTGTGTTTCCTTTATCTCAGTCAGAGCGCTCCAGTCCATACTCGCTAAACGGGCGCTTCCGCTTTTCTTATCTATCATACTGAACTAGAAATGAACTGTCATCCTACAGATTGTCGGAATAATATACAGTTCAATTGGGACATTTTGAATAATTTAAAAGTAGATAATCCTAACAATAGAAATGCATGAATGCCTTGGTCATTAAGCTAATAACTGACAGTGTTCATTCATTTGATAATTTTGACTAGAAATCGTCAAAATCTTTCATACACAATATCAGGTGAAAAAGCTTTTTATGACTTTGTATAATACAATCAAATAGAAATATTCCCAAAAATTAAACAAAGTCATTTTACAAGTAGGAGTGATAGAATATATGTCATTTTCAATGACAGAATACAAAGAAAGAATCCGTCAAACAAAAGAACGGATGATGCAAAAAGGAATCGATGTTTTGCTTATTACAGATCCAGCTAACCTTAATTATCTTTCTGGGTATGATGGATGGTCGTTTTATGTGCATCAAATGCTGGTCTTAATGATTGATGAAGAACAGCCAAAATGGATTGGACGGGGGCAGGATGCCAACGGAGCAAAAGCAACGACATGGCTCTCTCATGAAAATATTATTTCTTATCCTGATGATTATGTACATTCTGAAATCAAGCATCCGATGGATTTTGTAGCGGATCGATTAAAAGAATTTGGCAAAGGAAACTGCTCCATTGGAGTTGAAATGGAAAACTATTATTTCACAGCCAAGTGTTATGAACAGTTAAAGAAAGGACTTCCGAATTCCTCTTTCCAAGATGCTACTTTACTAGTCAATTGGGTACGTTTGATAAAGTCGGATGTTGAAATTGAATACATGAAACGAGCGGCAAGGATTGTAGAAAAGGCAATGCAGGCAGGAATCGATTTAATTGAAGCAGGCGTCAGGGAATGTGATGTTGCAGCAAAGATTTTTTACACGCAGATTACAGGAACTGAAGAATTTGGCGGAGATTATCCATCCATCGTTCCACTGCTGCCATCCGGAGAAAAAACTTCTACACCACATTTAACCTGGACGGATGACCGCTATAAAGATGGGGACGCCGTTATTTTAGAGGTGGCTGGATGTTATAAACGTTATCATTCACCGCTTGCAAGAACAGTTCAGATTGGCAGACCAAAGGATGAAATGAAAACCCTTTCAAGTGTAGCGGTAGAAGGCATTAACGCCTGCTTGGATATGATTCGCCCAGGCATTGCCTGCGAAGAGATTGAAGAAACATGGAGAAAAACAATTGAGAAAAGTGGATTTGTGAAAGAATCCCGGTTGGGCTACTCAATGGGATGTAATTATCCACCGGATTGGGGCGAGCACACCGTAAGCATACGAAAAGGCGATAAAACGATCCTGCAGCCTAATATGACAATCCATCTCATTCCGGGATTGTGGCTAGATGATTATGGATTTGAAGTGAGTGAGTCAATCCGAATTACGGAAAACGGCTGTGAAACGTTTGCCAATCTCCCAAGGGACTTGACTTTAAAAGGTCATCAGTTTTCAAAGTAAAACTAAAATGGAGGTGTAAAGACCGGTGCTTATTTTTACAGAACAAGAACTAAAGCAATATGTTCAACTAAATCTCGAGGCAGTGAAATTAGTCCAAGATGCATTTACCAAACTATCAAATAATGAGGCTGTGATGCCGCCCATTATGAGAGTGGACATTGTGGATCAAAATGGTGAAGTGGATGTCAAAACTGCTTATATCAAGGGAAAAGAGATGTTTGCGATTAAGATATCTTCCGGGTTTTTCAATAATTATCAGCTAGGGCTGCCGACTGGAAATGGAATGATGATCTTAATTAACACGCAAACCGGAGTTCCGGAAGCGATATTGCTAGACAATGGATACTTAACAGATGTTCGTACGGCTGCTGCAGGTGCGGTTGCGGCTGCCCATCTTTCCAAAAATACAATTGAAACTGTCGGTGTCATCGGGGCAGGAAGCCAGGCAAGATATCAGCTTAGAGCGCTAAACATAGTGAGGAAGTTTACTAAAGTTCTCGTATATGCTCGGTCATTGGAACGCTCCCAAAAATTTGCTGAAGAAATGACAGCTGAATTAGGGGTAGAAGTCGTTGCGGCTGAAAGTGCTGAAGCGGTGGTCAGAAACAGTGATACTGTAATTACTACGACCCCGGCAAAAGAGCCGATGATAAAAGCAGAATGGCTGCATCCAGGTCTTCATATTACAGCTATGGGATCGGATGCTGAACATAAGCAAGAATTAGAGCCGGAAGTATTGGCAAAAGCAGACATTCTTGTCTGTGATACAAAAGCTCAATGCGCTCGCTTAGGGGAACTTCATCATGCTCTTACAGCGGGTGTACTTACCGAGGAGTCACAGGTTGTGGAATTAGGTGACCTGACATCCTTGAAGGTGGCCGGTCGTGAAAATAATGAACAAATTACCGTTTGTGATTTAACAGGAACGGGTGTACAAGATACAGCTATTGCCCTGTTTGCCTATCAAGAAATGATCAAAAGAAATAAAGGGTTAAAAATCGGAGATAACAAAAATTTATTAAAAAACTAAAGAGGAGTGGTTTTAATGACAAACACAAATACAAAAATGGGAACGAAAGCAGTATGGGCAGGAGAAAAGGATTATTTAGTACATGGAGCAACACAAGTACCAGTTGTATTAAGTGTAGCTTACGGATATGACGATATGGATGAATGGTATGACGTAGCAATTGGGAAAAAGAAAGGCCATATATATGGACGTAATACAAACCCAACTGTTCAGGCTTTTGAAGATAAAATCAAAATTCTTGAAGGAGCAGAAGCAGCCACAAGCTTTTCAACAGGGATGGCAGCAATCAGCAATACACTATCCACTTTCTTAGTACCTGGGGACCGCATTGTTTCCATTAAAGATACGTATGGTGGTACAAATAAAATCTTTACTGAGTTCTTACCTCGTCAGCAAATCGAAGTAGCATTATGTGAAACTGGAAATCACGAGCAAATTGAACGGGAAGTTGAAAAAGGCTGCAAAATTTTATATTTAGAAACACCAACAAACCCAACTGTAAAAATTACCGATATTGAACGGATGGCAAAGGCAGGTAAAGCTGCTGGGGCACTAGTCGTTGTAGATAATACATTTGGTACACCAATGAATCAAAATCCGCTTTCCTTGGGTGCTGATTTAGTGATCCATAGTGCAACTAAGTTTTTAGGAGGACACGCAGATGCCTTAGGCGGTGTGGTATGCGGATCTGAAGAATTAGTTGAAAAGATTTATCATTTCCGTGAAATTAACGGAGCCACAATGGATCCAATGGCAGCATATTTAATTTTACGCGGGATGAAAACCCTTCATTTACGTGTTCGTCAGCAATGTGCAAATGCTTTGGCTCTAGCAAAATATTTGCAAACAAAAGAAATCGTAGAAGCTGTTTATTATCCAGGTCTTGAAACACATCCGCACCATGATGTTGCGAAAAAACAAATGAAAGACTTTGGCGGCATGCTTAGCTTTGCAGTTAAGGGCGGTGTGGATACAGTTCGAGATCTTCTTCCTAAATTACAGTATGCTAACCGCGCTGCTAACTTAGGTGCAGTAGAAACAACTGTTGGACCAGCTCGTACAACAAGCCATGTAGAATGTACACCAGAAGAACGCGCGGCTATGGGAATTCCTGAAGGGCTTATCCGTATTTCTTGTGGAATTGAAGAAATTGATGATATCATTGCTGATTTTGAGCAAGCATTCAACCACGTTGATAGTATTTTAAAAGTGAAGTAATCTTCCATTCGAATGGCAGGAGGCAAGTAGCAGATGGCAGAACATACCGATCATCCTACAGTGGTTCAGGCAAACGAGTTATCAGCTAAGCTGATCGAATGGAGGCGTCAGTTTCATCAACATCCCGAACTCAGTTTTCAAGAGTTCGGGACCTCTAATTTTGTTGCGGAAACACTGAAAAATATAAAGGGTATACATGTTGAAACTGGTATTGGAGTAGAAACAAGTGTAGTCGCTACGTTAACTTCTGGAGAAGGACCAGTGATTGCGATCCGTGCTGATATGGACGCGCTTCCGATTAAGGAAGAAAACACGTTCGACTATAAATCGAAAAATGAAGGGGTCATGCATGCTTGCGGACATGATGCCCATACGGCGATCTTACTTGGAGCAGCCCATCTTCTGGCAGCTAAATTTGAAAAAGAAGGACTGAAAGGAACCATCAAATTTATTTTCCAGCCTGCAGAAGAGGCAACAGATGAAAACGGACTTTCGGGCTCGCCATACATGGTTCAAGCAGGTGCCTATGACAATGTAGATGCTGCTATTGCCCTTCATATGTGCCCTTGGCTTCCTGATGGTGCAGCACAAGTGAACAATGGATACAGCATGGCCAATGTTGATGTATTTACGGCTAAAATTTTTGGAACGGGCGGCCATGGCGCTTATCCAGAGATGGGAACAGATCCAATTTGGATGCTTGGAGTAGTGATGCAGGCATTGCATGGGATTGTTGCCCGAAAACTGTCGGCTTTAGAGGCTGGGGTGATTAGTATTGGGCAAATCCATGCTGGTACCGCAAGTAATATTATTCCTAATGAAATCGTGATTACAGGTACCATCCGCAGCTATACACCTGAAGCTCGTGATTTATTGAGTTCAGAGTTAAAAAAGGCACTGTCCATCGTTGAACCAATGGGCGGCAGCTATTCGCTCGATGTTGAAAGAGGAGAACCGGCTTTAAACAATGACGCTCATATAAACCGTTTATTTTTAAAGTCGATGGAAGAAATGTATCCGGATTTACAGATTGTCAAGCGTCCGTTTGGCATGGGCGGAGAAGACTTTGGCTATGTGACGCAAAAACTGCCAGGTGCTTTATTTTTCCTAGGAAGTGGAACAAAAGATGGAATTCAAAGGGATTTGCACACCCCTATCTTTGATTTTGATGAGAGCAGCTTGACAAAAGGCGCAGCAATCCTTACTCAGACAGCTGTGAACTTTTTGCAAAAAAAATCCCATTTACCAATTAACAAAAAAACGGAGGTTTAGGTACATGTCTCATAAATTAGCTTTTATCGGATTCGGTGTTGTGGGTCAGGGTTTAGCCGAAATATTGCTGGAGAAAAAAGAAGAATTAAAGCAAAAAGAAGGATTTGAAGCAACTATTGTTGCAATCTCTGATTTTATAAAAGGCTCCATCTATAACCCGAACGGCCTTGATTTAGAAGTGGTTTTAAAGACTTTACGTGAAACAGGAAATATAGAAAATTATCCGCAAACACCTGGATTAATCACAGGATAGGACAGTTTTAAAACCATCACCCAGACAAATGCCGATACGATTATTGAGGTGTCCTATACAGATGTAAAAACAGGGCAGCCTGCGATCGACCACTGCAAAGCAGCGTTTAAGAGCGGAAAAAATGTGGTGATGACCAATAAAGGTCCAGTTGCCCTTGCCTATAAGGAGCTATCCGAAATTGCTGAAAAGCATGATGTCTCTTGGGGCTTTGAAGGTACCGTCATGAGTGGTACTCCATCATTAAGAATGCCAATTGTTACGTTAGCAGGAAATGAGATAAAGGAAATTCGTGGAATATTGAATGGTACAACCAATTATATTTTAACGAAAATGGAACAGGAAGGCGTTTCCTATGAAGCAGCCTTAAAAGAAGCACAGGATCTTGGCTATGCAGAAGCAGATCCTACTAGTGATGTAGAGGGCTACGATGCACGATATAAGATTGTCATTCTGGCAAATTATATCATGGGCGTACCGTTAAAAGTAGAAGACGTTTCCTGCAAAGGAATTTCCGATATTTCGTTAAAAGACATAGAAGAAGCAAAGGCTGAAGGAAAACGATGGAAACTGCTTGCGAAAGTCAAAAAGGAAAACGGTAATGTAGTGGCACAGGTTGCACCGGAAAAAGTCGAAATTACGGATTCTTTGGCTTCCATCGGCGGCGCTGTTAATGCGATCACCTATGAATGTGATTTACTTGGTCCTGTCACATTAAGCGGGGTGGGAGCTGGTAAAACAGAAACAGGATTTTCTCTTTTAATAGACTTGATTACGATCAACCGTGAACGTAAACCGGTAACTGTTTAAAAAGAAAGAGAAGGGTGGGAAAGTGATGATAGATCAAATTAGAGGACAGAAAATGTTGATTGGCGGCAAATGGGTAGGAAGCGACGAGATTATTGAAGTTCGTGACCCTCAAGATAATAGTCTAATTGATACCGTTCCAGCTGCTAGTACAGAAGATATGCTTCAATGTATCGAGGAGGCAAAAGAAGGTGCGAAAATCGCTGCCTCAATGCCTGTTCACGAAAGAATCAGAATCATCAATGCTGCTGCAGATTATATAGAAGAAAATAAAGAAAAATATGCTTTCATCATCAGTAAGGAAGGAAGCAAAACGATTCGGGAAGCACAAAAAGAGGCAGCAAGATGTATTCAGACACTAAGAATTAGTGCCGAAGAAGCCAGACGAATTAATGGTGAAACGATTCCCTTTGATCAAATGCCTGGCAGTGAGAATCGGGTTGGCTATTATTACCGTTTCCCAATTGGGATTATCGCAGCTATTACACCATTTAATGATCCATTAAACCTTGTTGCTCACAAAGTTGGACCAGCCATTGCATCTGGTAATGCGATTATCGTGAAACCAGCAACTGTAACACCGTTAAGTGCTCTATTGCTTGCTGAAGCATTCTCATACGCGGGACTCCCGCCTAAAGTTTTATCTGTTATTACAGGGCATGGACGTGAGATCGGCGATATTCTTGTCATCCATCCTGCTATTCGAATGATTAGCTTCACAGGGGGATTGAAAGCAGGAGAAGATATTGTTCGTAAAGCTGGCTTGAAAAAAATTAGTATGGAGCTTGGATCGAATTCTCCGGTTATTGTTTTGGAAGATGCAGATCTTGAGGATGCCGTTGAATCGTCTGTATCAGGAGCATTTTGGGCAGCCGGTCAGAATTGTCTCGGTGTACAGCGTATTTATATTCAAGAAAGCATTTATGAGACATTCCAAAAAGCGTTTATTTCGCGAACGGAGCAATACTGTGTAGGGGATAAGCAATCTAACCTAACAGATATGGGGCCGCTGATTACGGAAAAAGAAGCAATCCGTGTTGAAAAATTGGTTCAGGAAGCGATTGAAAAAGGCGCCCTTCTACTTACTGGCGGACAGCGGAACGGAGCATTTTACTCTCCGACTGTTTTAACAAATGTTCCTGAGAATTGTAAAATTGCTAAGGAAGAAATTTTTGGTCCAGTGGTTCTTCTTTACCCGGTAGCGGATTTGGAAGAAGCCATTGAAAAATCAAACAACGTTGATTATGGTTTGCAGGCTGGTATTTTCACGAAAAACCTTGAAAAAGCGCACAAGGCCATTGCTCAATTGGATGTTGGCGGCATTATGATCAATGACAGCAGCGACTATCGGATTGATGCTATGCCGTTCGGCGGAGTAAAAAAATCTGGTTTAGGCAGAGAAGGCATTAAGTTTGCCCTCCAAGAAATGACCGAACCAAAAGTAGTGTGCTTTAAGTTAAATTAGATCGGTAAAGATAAAACAATTTAGAAAATTGATTCCAGATGAAGAAGGAAATTTGCTCAAGTCATTTACAACCTATGAGTATAAAGAGAGAACTCGTAAAACAAAAGAACGAATGATGCAAAAAGGAATCGATGTTCTGCTTATCACCGATCCGGCTAAAATTAATTACCTATCTGGCTACGATGGCTGGTCGATTTATATGTATCAGATGTTAGTTCTCATTATTGACTAAGATAACCGCTCTGTTGGTGTAGAAATAGATACATTAAAGCTATGAACAACTTAAAAAAGGTCTGATTATCCGGCAATCGTTCCACTATTGCCGTCAGGCGAAAAAACTTCTACTCCACATTTAACCTGGACGGATGACCGGTTATAAAGACGAAGACGCCGTAATTTTGGAATTAGCAGGCTGGCTATAAGAGGTATCATTCGCCACTAGCCCGAACCGTTCAGATTGGAAGACCAAAGGACTAAATGCAAACCCTTTCATAGATTGCGGTAGAAGGTATAAATGCATGTTTAGATATGATTTGTCAGGCATTGCTTGTGAAGAAATTGAAGAAACATGGAGAAAAACGATTGAGAAAAGGGCTTTGTGAAAGAATCGCGTCTTGGATATTCAATGGGACTGAATTACCCTCCAGATTGGGGCGAGCACACCGTAAGTATTCGAAAAAGCGACAAATCTATTTTGCAGCCTAATATGATCTTCCACCTTATTCCGGGATATGGTTGGATCATTACGAGCGAGTCAATCAGAATCACTGAAACGGGATGCGAAACTTTGCCCAGCTGCTAAGAAACTTGACTTTGAAAGAATTTGTATAGTGAGATCCTTCATCTCTGAACAAGGGATGAGTTTTCAAACAAAGGGGATGGTGCATGAATGAAGAAAGCTATAATGGCTACTGCAATAGGGAATCTAGTCGAATGGTATGAATACGGTATCTATAGTTATACTGCAGCAATTATCGGAGCGCAGTTTTTTCCAGAAGAGAGTAGTTCGGTAGCTTTGCTTTACGGTTTTGCGGTGTTTGCCATTTCGTTTTTCTTTAGGCCGCTAGGCGGATTGATTTTTGGCTCAATCGGTGACAGGTTGGGGCGAAAGAAGATATTAGTCGTCACGATTCTGATGATGTCTTCTTCTACTGCAATCATTGGTCTAATTCCTAATTATGTGTCAATCGGTTTTATTGCTCCGCTGTTATTAATTTTGATGCGGATGACACAGGGATTAGCCGCTGGCGGGGAATATACTGGTGCGTCAGTATTTATGAATGAGTCTGCCCCTAATTCCCGACGCGGACTATTCACTAGTTTACTTGAATCAGGATCACTGCTAGGCTACATTATTGGTTCTATTTTTGTTACTGTGCTTAATTCGATACTCAGCACAGACGATATGGCAGCATGGGGATGGCGTATCCCGTTTATTTGTTCACTGCCTTTAGCGTTAGTCGGAATGTATGTCAGAACGAAAATTGATGATACACCAACTTTTATTAAAATGAAGAATGAAAACACTTTGTCAAACAATCCTTTGAAAGAGATGTTCTCAACTGCCCGGAAGCCGCTTGTTATTTCATTTTTAAGTGTGGCGTTCGCAAATGGCGCTTATTACACGTTATTGACCTTTCTTCCTTCTTATTTCGAGACACAAGTTGGGTTAACGACTCTCCAATCACTAGTGGTCACGACATGCGGGATGGTGTTCATGATGATCCTCTTTCCGATTTTTGGGACTCTGGCCGATCGCTATGGTAGAAAGAGGTTTCTGCTTTTATCAGCCTTATTGGCTATATTCACTGCCATCCCTATCATCGCTTTCATCTCAAGTGGATCGCCAGCAGGTCCATTGGTCGGTTATTTTGCTTTAAGTATTATCGTTGCACTCTTTATTGGTGTTTTCCCTTCTACACTTCCAATGCTGTTTCCAAATCGGGTAAGAAATAGTGCCTATGGTATTTCTTATAATGTATCGACGGCCATTTTTGGTGGCGGTGCACCTTTCATCATCACTTCATTGCAGACATCTACAGGCAATAAATTAATGCCTGCCTTCTTCTTGATAGGAACAGGATTAATGGCCATCGTGTCGATTATGCTTTTGCCTAAATCAGCGAAAGAAGTGAATGGAAGGAAGAATACCTCGACTAATGGAAATAAAAAAGTAATTTAGTTTGTAGATACTAAAATTTCCAGCCCTTTACTACCATTGAGCGAAGGGCTTTTTTTATGAAACTGTGAGTGACAGGACCCATAAGTGTAGAATGGAAAGGACTGAAAGAAAGGCTAGACTAACGACAAGTAAGAGGGTCCACTTTAAAATTTTGTTGTTAATAGATGAAACGAGACACATAAGCTAAACCATGCAATAACGGTTAAACAGGACAAAATAAAATCGAAATGAAATAATTTAAAAAATAAAGTAGGGGGTGATAGATAATTCGGTCAAACCATTGGTTTGTTTTTTACTTTTTTTGTAAATAACACTATAAAAGGACATACCTATCCCGTCATTAGTATCGTACTAACAATAACTGTAAAATCATGCGGATAATTTTGTCCGACCACGGTATAGCTTCCCTGTTTCTTGAACGGACATATAAGCCAAGGTGTGCGCAGTTAAGATACATCGGATCTACATGAGCTTCGACTGCCGCTCGGCCCCGTTTATGAAGCCAGGGGGATATCCAAGAGAAACATGATTAAAGAATCCTATTTAAGACAGGGTGGAATAAAATTGATGCAAAAGCCAATGACACATATATTGTTTATGAAACAGAAAATGGACTTGTTAAAGAATACCCTAATGGAAAAATTGTAGAGTACGATAACAAGACAACCCCCATTGCGTGGTTCTATAGCCTTCATTTTTTATATACCGCGAGTCGTACACTGGGTGATATAAAGGATCTCATCTCATTGGGTACTCCTAATTGGATCATACTTTGCGTATTTATGATTGCCATCACCTATGCGTTGTTTAGTGGAATTGAAGTTCTAGCCCGGCTCGGAGAAATCATTTTACCTGTCATTTTGTTTTTGATTGAGATCATTTTAATATTTGCCTCAAATACAATTCATATCGAGCGTTTACAGCCGGTTTTGGGAGAAGGATGGGGGCGTGTTTGGAAAGCTGTATGGCCGATTGGCATCCTACAATCATTTTGGGAGACCATTTAGTTTGCGATGATCTGGACATTAACTTTACATCCGAAACGCATTATAAAAACGACTATCATAGCAACCATATTATACGGAATTCTCCTTTCCAGTTTCGATATACTGACCATTCTTACCTTTGGTGAAGGAATTTTTTCAACGAATAGGTATCCCTTATACAGGTTAGTGAAAGTGATCTCTGTTGCGGACTTTCTTGAAAATCTTGATGCACTGGGAATTTTGTATTTTATTGGCACCGCCTTTTTTAAAGTGACGATACAAATATGGAGCCATTCGAGGAATACAGCAATTGTTGTACCTTCGTGACAGCAGGGTACTCGTTCTTCCTATAGTGGTTGTTGTCCTCTTTTTAGGAATAACTCTATCAAGGAACACTTCAGAACATTGGTATTCTGCAAAAAACATTAGATATAAGTCAATAACAGCTTATATGATACTCCCAAGTCTGCTATTGATCGTGGCAGTCATTCGCAAAAAAATTTCCATCAACCAAATGAAAAAAAGTGGATTTTAGAATGAAAAGGAGCTGAATCTGACAATGGAAAAATTACTTTGGCCTTGGCAGTCCAAAGTAATCAATGATTATCCTTGGGTATTTTACATATTCCTTATTTCGCTGTCTATTATTTTATCCATCATAACATGGGTAAGGAACTATACTCCCATTACAAAAACACAGTAAGACTTTTAAAGTAAGCCAAGTGAAGAAAAATCCTTTATCGAACACAACATTTGACGAATCAGCAATTAGAAAAATATCACCTAAACGCAATCTTTCAAACTTAAGACCAAAGTATATGAAGTTTTCAAAAGAAGAGCTTGTAAATAGACTCATTCAAATAGAGTATATGTGGCTCTCAATCATAAAAAATGGGTTGCGAATCATTTTGAAATGTTTAAATAGGTATTAGGTGATAAATCCATATCACCTCTATCCCTATTCAACAAAAGTGCTCGTTAATTGAATAAGAAAGTTGTATAAAACTCTACTTTTTATGCAGCTGCCCGGATTCTTCAGAAGCCTGAAACGTTGATTCATCAACGATGTATAAAATCATGCATACGATAAATTTAGACATGTTGAAACCCCTTGGAACCCAAGGGATTTGTTACGAGTTTTGTTATCTAGACGAATACATTGTGTACATATCTTCAATGTAAAATCCTTATCACATCAAGGTTTTTTACTTCTAAGTATAGATAATTAAAGTTTCCTGACGCTACCCCCTCATAAGGAAACGGTTATTTGGGAATCCTAATATGTAGAATATTTTTCATTTAAATTTCGTTAGAGAAAGTATCTTATAGGTCAATCGAAATGGAGTTAATTCCAGGTTACAGAATGAAAGGATAAACCTATGAAAAAGTGGTTTCATAAAAAATCATCAAGAATCTGATATTTTAACATTAATTAATCAATTCAAACAATCAGGTGATTTTGTTCATTTTTATAACCCGCAATCCCCTAAACCCTTTTGGATTTCCTATTTTAGTTCCTTAATTGATGTGGAGATTTTACACCGGGATATACTGCCAAATCTAAAAAAAACATCCTTGACCTCATTGGAAGAGTTACAGGCCGTATTGCCACTTGAAAATATTGTAATTACAAATGTTTTAGAAAAAATTCAAAATGAATTATTAAAAGGATCAGTGTTCATTCATTTTGATGAAAAGGATTTTACAGGGGTACTGGTTCCTGCCGAAATAAAGAAGGCGCGTGAGGTCACGATTCCAGAAGAAGAGTATAGTGTGGTCGGGCCAAAAGAATCATTTGTGGAATCGTTATCGACGAATTTAAATTTAATTCGAAAACGATTACCCATTTCACAATTACAAGTCAAAGAAACGGTAATAGGAACTCTTTCAAATACAAAAGTTGCCGTTTTATATATCGACGGGATTGTAAATGAAGAAAATATTAATACGGTTATGCAACGTCTCCATGATCTGCAATATTATCAAATTCTCGATAGTTCATATATAGCGCAATTGATCGCCGATAACTCAAATTCTGTGTTTCCTCAGTTAATAGATACAGAGCGTCCAGACCGTGCAGCAGCTTCACTTGCCGAAGGAAGTGTTGTTATCTTAGTAGATGGCTCACCACATGCCCTTATTGGCCCGACGTCGTTAATCGCATTTTTCGGTGCGTTTGATGATTACTTTATCCATTGGCAATTGTCCTCTGCTCTTAGAATTATTCGTTTACTTGCTGTCAGTTTTTCTATAATGGTTACACCTATTTATGTTGCGGTCTTATCCTATCATTATGAATTAATACCAAAAGACTTAATGGTTACATTAGTTTCTTCAAGAAGAGCGATTCCACTGTCGCCCTTTCTTGAAGCAATCATTTTAGAATTAACGATTGAGCTGCTTCGGGAAGCGGGAGCAAGATTACCGACAAAAGTTGGACAGACGATCGGTATCGTAGGCGGTATCGTAATAGGGACAGCGGCGGTTGAAGCTGGATTAACGAGTAATGTACTGCTCATCATTGTGGCTCTTGCCGCCCTTGCTTCGTTTACAACGCCTGTCTACCGGATGGGAAATGCGATTCGCTTAATTCGTTTTCCTTTTCTTTTCTTAGCGGAACTGTGGGGACTGTTAGGAATTGCAGTTGCCTCTATTTTTTTAATTACTCATTTATTACGGTTAACATCTTTAGGAAGGCCATACTTGGAACCGATCTATCCTCCAAGGCTAAATGACTTTAAAGATGCCTTTGTTCGCCTTCCATTTTCATGGCAATCCAAAAGACCTTTTCTTTTACAAACGGAGGATAACCGACGTTTTAATGAGGAAAAGGCGAAAGAAAAGAAAGATATGGATGAATGAGAGGTTTAAAATGATTAGGATGCATGGTGGAAGCATAAAAACGACTATAAAAAACCAATTCTGTGTAAAACCTTTCCTTGTCTTTTTTCTAATACATACAATGCAGTTTGGCATTGGAGTTTTAAGTTTTCAGCGAACGCTGTCTGAATCTTCTGGTCACGACTCATGGATGGCAGTCATTATCAGTGGAATTATTGTCCATATTTTAATTTCGATGATTTATAAGATATTAGATAAGGAAAAGGGCGACCTTATCGTGATTCACCAACAAACGTTTGGGAAATGGGCAGGTGGGCTGTTGAGTATAGGTTTTCTTCTTTTTTTTCTTGCTGACAGTGCAATAGTCCTCCGTACGTATAACGAAGTTATTCAAGTTTGGATGTTTCCTTTAATGAAAACATGGCCCTTTGCTTTAGTTTTTTTACTTGGTGTTTACTATGTCGTATCAAATGGTTTTCGTACCGTTACAGGGGTTTGCTTTTTAGGAGTGGTCCTTCCTTTTTATTTATTTTTTACTTTTTTTGTACCGCTTGAATTTTCTCAATTTCGCAATCTATTGCCTGTATGGGATACTTCTGTGAAAAATGTAACTCTTTCCGCACTTGATTCGATGTTTGGATTTTCTGGGTTCCAGCTATTGTTTTTGTATTATCCCTTTATACAAAAGCCTGAAACATCACAGAAATGGGCTCATTATGGCAATCTTTTTTCGATGGCTATTTATTTGTTTATTCTGATAGTGACGCTTGTTTATTTTAAGCAGGACCATTTGTTAAAAACGACTTGGCCGACTTTAACCCTATGGAAAATCATCGAATTACCATTTGTAGAGCGATTTGAATTTATCGGAATTACCTCTTGGTCGCTTATCATTTTACCAATTATTTGCCTTGAAGTATGGGGGGCGAGCCGTATCGCAAAGCAATTGTTTAAGATGAATCAAAAGAGAGCAGTCGCGATTTTTTTACTGGTTGGTTTGATGATTTGCTCTCTGTTGAAAGATAGGGAAAGCATTCTATTCGCTACCAGAATTCTATCTTTCGCAGTTTATGCTTTCTATATTTATATACCATTTCTATTTATTGTTTATCATATCCGACTTCGACTTAGGGATAGAACATGAAGACCAAAATCGTGTTAGTTATTATAATCATAACTGTTATATTATTTTATGGCAGGCAGCCAAAACTGATTGTGGATGATATTGAAATGCCTGCCGCGGTAGGATATGACTACATAGATAAAGATATGATCCAAACTACGGCTGTTCTCCCTATCTACAAGCCGGATAAAAGTATAGAGAATAAAACCTTATCTGCAAAGGGCGAATTAAGCAAAGAGACGTTGGGCACACTCAGAAGAAAATCATCCCGGCGAATAGAAAATGGCAAATTAGAAGTCGCTGTTTATAGTAAAAAAATCGCCAGGCATGGGATTGGTAACCTGCTTGATACCCTTTACCGAGATCCGACGATCAGTGAAAAAATTTATTTAACTGTGGTAGATGGTCAAGCAAAAACACTTTTAAATAAACAATTTGGTGAAGTAGATAATGGCTTATATTTATCAGAGCTTATCGAACATAATATGGATACCGGTTTAATGCCAACCACTAATCTTCATTATTTTTTATCCGCTTATTTTTCTAAAATCAGTGACCCCTTTTTGCCATTAATACAAAAAAAGGATGATGAAGTGAATATAAATGGAATCGCATTGTTTAAGGGTGACCGGTATATTGAAACTCTTGGCCAAAATAATTTTTTTATTTTTAAGGCGCTTATTGAAAATATCACTTTAGGTTCTTACAAGGTAAGGCTTAACAAAAGGGATAATGTTTTTATAGAGAGCGTTTACACAAAACATAAATTCAATATTCACAACATAAAAGAATTACCTAAAATCGCTATACGTCTGAATGTAAAAGGGAATATCAAAGAATTTACAGGGGATAAATTAGATCAAAGAGAAAAAATCAAAATAGAAAAAAAAATGACTGAACAATTAGAAAAACAAGCTACAACCATGATTCGATCGTTTCAAAAGTATAAGATTGATCCAATTGGCATAGGCGACGAAGTAAGAAGCCGGACTAGAAACTTTAATGATCAAAAGTGGTTAAAACAATATCCAAATGTAAAGATCAATGTAAAAATACATGTGTTGATTTCTGAGAAGGGTGTAACAAAATAGGACTAGCTTCCATGAATTTGAAGAAGATGGCTAGGTGGACATAGAAAAGTCCAGAATAGCGTAAAAATAGATCTTAGGAGAGGTCCCTTTAAGCTCTATAAATAATAATAATGATTTTTGGGGTCGAAATATAAATCCACCATTAATCTCAGACAAAACCTCCAAAATACTTAGCTATTTCATTACCGAAAATATGTAAAATAGTCCATCTTTACTATACCAGAAAAAAGCTGTCTTTTGACTATTATTGTTACTATTAGTTTTGACAAATCGGATAAAAACAGGATATTTTTATTTACTCTAAATTGCCGATTGCATTTTTTATTTCTTTATACAAAACTGGCCAAGCAATCTTTTTAAGGGAGGACAAAGAAACCGTTTTTTGTTTAGGAAAATGGCTGTCCAAATTCTTAGTTGAAACAACATTGACCTCCCACTGGCCAGTGTCTAGTGGATCAACTAAACTTTGTGGTGTCTGAATGTTAGTCCATTACAGTTTGTGCTGAAGTTATTGCTTTTAGAAAATAAAGAGAGAAGGCATTAGAATAGGAAATAATTAGTTATCCTTGATAGCTACTAAAGATGAGGATTTAGAACTACAAATTGACAAGTTCATCGGATACGGCACCACGCAAGGTTTAGCAATTTCAATTAATCGTTCTGAAGACCTGGCCAGACATCTAGTTTGTAGACCATAAATTTGTCCCAAGTCCGAGGCATCCTCATTTTTTATATTAATTCCTCTTAAAAAAGAAGTAGAACTTGTAAGTATTCAAAAAAAGTTTTATAAAAGTACTGCTGCAGGTAAAGCTTTGATTGGGATGTTATCAGTATTGGTGGAATTTGAACGGGACATCATTCGTGAACGGACCACGGCTGGCCTAAAGGCAGCCAGAGCTAGAGTCGTAAAGATGGAAAACCAAAGGTTAATCAACAAAAAACTTAACCAAGATATCGTCTTGTACCATTCCAAAGAATGGCTGAAAAAGAAATTAAGGAAGCTACTGGGGTAGCTGCTACAATTATCGGGAATTGAAAAAAGAGCAAACTCGATAAAAGGTTTGCTCTAGTAAAGCACACTTCTTTTTATTTTTAAAATTTATGTAGGCATAAAAACATAACATATGTTTTACACGTTTGTCACTTAATAAGATTAGATAAATGAAAGGGAAATTCCTGCTTTATTATAAAGAGGCGGTACATAAATCTAGAAAACTAAAAAAGATATAAAATGTATTCCTTTTTTAATTGAATAGCACCTACATCCCGCAGGTGATTCTTTTTTGACGAGTTTCTTCCTATTATATATGTTTATTTTTGTGTTAACTCTTCATAGTCCCTGACAAGTGTATAAAAGGTCGTCTTTTTTAAACCAACTTCCTCCATGGCCTTAACAGCTGTCATCTCTCTTGCTTTCCATCGGTGGTATACTTCTTTAAACTCTTCTGTTACCTGAGCTCTTGGCCGACCGAAAGCTACGCCAAAATGAATTGCTAAAAAAGTTAGATATGATGGAAAGGGGGCTAGAGAGAAACGAGTAAAAGTAACTGCGGAACAGAAGTTCCTTTTAATTCGTACAGTAATTGAAAAGTATGATCTTAAACATATGGTTAGTTTCTTATGCGAAATATCTGGAGTTTCTCGTTCAGGTTATTATAATTATTTTTCTCCGAAATCTCAGGAAAATAGAGAACGCCGTGAAAAAGAGGACTTAATTTTAAAAGAGAATATTTTAAAGGCGTTTCATTTTAAACGACGTCATAAAGGTGCTCGCCAAATTAAGATGACTTTAAAAGGGCAGTTTGATATTAAATATAATATTAAACGAATCCGAAGGATTATGAAGAAATATAAGATTGTATGCCCAGTTAGAAGACCTAATCCATATAAGAAGATGTTGAAAGCTACCCAAGAACACTCCGTACTACCGAATTTACTAAACCGAGAATTCAAACAAGAAATCCCAGGTAAAGTATTACTCACTGATATTACTTATTTATATTACGGGAAGGGACAAAAAGCTTATTTGTCCACTATTAAGGATAGTTCCACGAATGAAATATTGGCCTATAATCTTTCAGATCGACTTACATTGGATTTAGCAACGGATACATTGGTAAAGTTAAAGAATAATAGAAAAGTAAAGTTTGCGGAAGGAGCCTTTATTCACTCAGATCAAGGAGTACACTATACTAGTCCTACTTTTCAGAAGCATGTAAAAAAATTTGGGCTAGGACAATCTATGTCAAGAAGAGGAAATTGTTGGGATAGCGCTCCACAAGAGTCTTTTTTTGGTCATTTTAAGGATGAAGCATATATAAAACCATGTAATTCCTTAGAGGAACTTAAAAGAGAAATAAGGAGTTATATGACCTACTATAATAATTTTAGATATCAATGGAATTTAAAGAAGATGACTCCTGTTGAATACAGAAATCATCTTCTAAATGTAGCATAACCTTTTTAAAAATGTCCTTTACAACGGGTACAGTTTAAAAACTGGTTAACCCTATAATACGAACGCACCCGTTAGTTTAAGTGAAACCTTTCACAATTATTATATAACAACTTAAAAATAAACCAGTAATCTCTCTTCCAATTCTGTATTCCCAAATTTGATACTATGTTAATGGCTACAACAACGGAAAAAGGAGACGGGCACCCTGCTGCATTAACCTCTGTAAAGGAGAGCGCTGACATATATCCTCCATTTGTAAAGAGACAGAATCATGTAGGTCCCGCTCAAATTGTTCTGTAAGGTCTTTTGCCGCGTCTTTACTGTAAAAAAATTCACAAACTTCGTAATTTAAGCGAAAACTTCTCATATCATAGTTTGCTGCTCCTACTTCCGCTACTTCCCCATCGATAACCATCGACTTCGCGTGCAGCATGCCTTTGTTATATAGGTAGATATGAACCCCTGCTTCCAACAACTCTCCGTAATAAGTAAAACTTGCATGTTCTACGATTTTTTGATCCCCTTGACGAGGAACCAGCAGTCTTACACGTACTCCACGTTCAACTGCTGTCTTAAGTCCCATAATAATATCTTGATCTGGTACAAAGTAGGGTGTGGTGATATCAACGGTCTTTGTGGCTTGTGTTATCCCGATAAAGTAAGCCTGCCTAATAACTGGCGTAGGAATACCAGGATTGCCTTCCACTGTCTGTACATAGGCTTGGTGCATCCCATTGGTCGGAACTTCATTCGCGTTTGTTTCTTCAATAGTCCCCAACTCGGTGCTCCATTCTGTCAACATGGTAAATGGGTTTGATAAGCTGGTTGTAGGAGTGATGGGGGAACCATCTTTTCCAGTTTTTGTTTTCATTCTAGATTTTGTATTTATTTGTTCTGGTGAAGCAATATTCCAATGGTCTTCGAAGATCATTTTCAAATCAGATGAAGCTTCACCCACTACTCTTACATGAGTGTCACGCCAGTGTCCTACATTTGGCTTTAATCCGGTATATTCATCCCCAATATTAATCCCACCGGTAAAAGCTTCCCTACCGTCGATTAGAACAATCTTACAATGATCCCGGTTATTCAAAGTTGAAAAAATCCAAGGGGGACGTAAAGGAAAAATAGTCCGACATTCTATTCCTGCATCCATCATCCGAAAAATCTGAGTTTTAGATAATTTTCTGCTCCCCCAACCGTCTCTTATAAAACGGATATTCACACCGTCCATTGACCGTTCAATCAGTAAGTCCGTAATACGCCTTCCAATTTGGTCGTCTTTATATATGTAATATTCCAGGTCAATCGTTTTTTTTGCGTTCTGTATAGATTCCATTAGTATATCATAGGTTTTAATCCCATTTATGAGCACCTGTACATGACCAGTCCTCAATCCATCCACGGTCAAATGTTTCAATGCTTGTGCGATCACCTGAGCTGAACCGCCAAGGGAATCAGGCAGCGTGTCTGATTCGTTAGAAGTAGAAGTCGGCTTTTTACGGTGCTTCTTACGTATGGGATTTGATGTAATTAAATAAAGCCCAAATCCAATTACAGGGAATATAAAACTAATGGTTATCCAATTTAAAGCCACTGCTGGTCGCCGTACCTCTCGAATCGCCATAATTATCATAAAAACAGTATTTAATAAATAAAGTCCAAAAATCCATCCCAAAATAAGCACCCTCTTTTACCTTTTAAAATGTGCAAATAGTAACAAGTTTATAACATATAACCCTGGGATTAACGAAAACAATTGGTACCCATGTTTTTCTCTTTTTTGATATTGAAGGGTTTCCAAATACCTCAATAAAAGTAACGCGTGGTCCTTTGTTTTATTGAAAACTTGGCTTGGCATTAATGGTTGGAATTATAAAATACAATGATAAAAGCACAAGAAACGGGATAGGTAAACGCATATTCTTAATAGCAAAAAGAAATGAGGACTGTTTTTATGAATTCAGAAGTACAGGTTATGCCACAACAAATAGATATAACAAATACAGATGAACGAATTATAAGGAGACCAATTTTCATTAGACCGCCTTTTCTAAGACCTTTTTTTTGGAGACCTCCTATTTTCTGGAGACCTCCATTTTTTTGGAGACCCTATCTTGGAACCCCCTTTCTAGCAGGATTACTGGGTGGAGTATTGGGCGGTCTATTGGTTAGTACATTATATGGTCCTTATAATAGAACTGGATGTATCGAATCTTTGGACCCCCTATCTCACCAACACGATGGCACGGTGCGTCAATTCCTATGCTTTAAAAACCATTATGGATTCCGACATCTATTCCATTTTTGAAAAAGCACAACAACTGTCCAATCATTTCCTTCAAATGATCACTGAGATTTTTCAAAAAGAACAGTTTCCGATTCCGCATGGATTTACGGAGAAAGATGTCCATCTTGATGCTCCTCGCTTATTTTCTGATGAATTTTGGCTGTTTTATCTTCACGGAATGACTACCCATGGATTAACCGCTTATTCACTCGGAATGACCATATCTCACAGGCTGGACGTACGAAGATTTTATTTAGAAGCATTCAAAGGCGCTTCTGAGATATATGATACGACCTTAGACATGTTAAAATCTAAGGGACTATCGGATCGGGTTCCTACCATCTCCTTGCCAGAAGAAGTGGAATTTGCTAAAAAACAAAGTTTTCTTGCCGGTTGGTTAGGGGACCATCGACCCTTGAACGTTATTGAAATCAGCAGTCTTTATTTTAATTTACAGAAGAGTACACTCGCAAAAGATTTAATCTTAGGTTTTACCCAAACTGCTGAGTCGAAAGAAATTCGGACTTTTTTCCAACGGGTGGTGGAACAGACAAAAGAGCATCTTTCGATTTTTCGTTCAATCCTGCATGAGGACTTTATCAGTTCGTCGATTTCCTGGGATACCCATATCACCGATTCCGAGACAGCACCTTTTTCCGATAAATTGATGATTTTCCATTGTGCCTTTCTTATTCAATCTGCCATGGCATATTATGGAACTGCCTTGTCCGGTTCCATGCGGCGCGATCTAGGACTCAAATATGCTTCTGCAATTAAAAATGATGTCAAACTCGCGGAAGACTGTGCGGAAATCATGATTGCTAATGAATGGTTCGAGAAACCACCGCATTCGGTTGATCGTAGAGAATTATCTAATTGATAAAATTTCACTGAAAACCATCCTATATTGGGTTGGTTTTTATTATTGTTTTTCAACAAACCCGCTTCGTTAGCTCAATAACAAAAAGGATCGCCGCAGCAACCCCATTCTTCAACTTCGCACCCGTTAGCCACCCATGCAGCGCAAGCGCTGCACCACAGAGAATGAAAATTGTTTAAAACCGTCAATAATAATTCTACGGCTGGGAGAGGAAGGTCGATACACTATGGTGCGTTAGAGCCCATCCGTTAGTCTGACTCCAACGACCTCGGTGCATCACAGACTGTCGCTCCCTTACTGGAAGCACTCATAGTAGATTAATCCTATTCTGGTTGTTGCACCAGCCTCTAAAAATAGTAGTCGTGGAAAGGAAATTTTCAATGGATGTAATCATTGAACGAGCATGTGGTATGGATGTCCATAAGGACAATATTACTGCCTGTATTATGACCCCAGAAGGAAAGGAGATCCAAACGTTTTCAACTAAAACTGTTTTTTTATTAAAATTAATTGATTGGATTAAGGAGTACGGGTGTACCCACGTTGCAATGGAGAGTACAAGTGTTTACTGGAAACCAGTTGTTAATTTACTTGAGTCCGAAGGAATTGAGTTTTTAGTCGTAAATGCCCAACATATGAAAGCACTCCCAGGTCGTAAAACAGACGTCAAAGATGCGGAATGGATTGCCCAACTTCTACGTCATGGATTACTCAAAGCTAGTTTCATACCAGATCGAAATCAACGTGAGTTACGAGAACTTGTTCGCTATCGTAGGAGTATTATTGAAGAACGTGCGAGACAGCACAATCGTATTCAAAAAGTATTAGAAGGAGCGAATATCAAACTGGGATCGGTTGTTTCTGATATTATGGGAGTTTCTTCGAAAAATATGCTTCGTGCAATTGCAGATGGTGAAGATGATCCTGAGAAACTAGCAAACTTCGCTCAACGGTCATTGAAACGAAAAAAAGATGAACTTGAGATCGCACTTAAAGGGTATGTAAACCCTCATCAACGATTAATGTTAAAAACTATTTTAACGCACATTGATTTCCTAAGTGAACAAATCGAAATGTTAGATCAAGAGGTCGCCCAAAGAGTAAGTTCCTATCAAGAAGATATAGAACGATTAGATTCAATTCCCGGCATCGCTACACGGATGGCTGAGTTTTCGAATATTGGCTTATTCGTAGGATTTCAAAGAAAGTACGAGTACTGGATTTATTGTGCAAAAGGGCTCAGACCCGTTCCGTTAGAAAGACCGGCCTCTACCACTTGGATAGGTGTAACGAAGGAATGATAGGGCATTTGACCCGTTGAGACATGGGAGTGAAAACCTCCAGGGGTAGCGTGGAGAATACGTACATTATATGGAAAACATTGGATTTATTACTGAATCCTTTATTTAAGTACGCCTTCAATCAGCCTTCGTGTCTAAATCTCATTCAATCAAACCCTTATAGTCCTTTCAAGTGTTTTGAAATCCTGCGAATTAGTGAGTATTCGAGAGATAATTGTATCTTACTGAGGGAGCACAACAAGAAAAAGGGATCGCCGCAGCGGTCCCTTATTTAACTCTTGCACCCGTTAGCTCAATAGCAAATGAATTACAACTCGTTATTTCTCCCAAAGCTCGACCAGTCGACCTTCAGGATCTTCAATCCAAATAAACTTTCCAAATTCACTAATCTCTTTTTTCTTTGCAAGAGGTACACCAATATGTTCAAGATGCTTAATAGTCTCGTTTAGATTATGTACTTGGAAATTTAACATCACTTGTTGTTCTGTTGGAAAATAACTGTCATTCTCGGTAAAGAAAGAAAAGATAGTCTCATTTCCTAATTGGGGTTTTATCACAGTCCCATTCCAATTTTCTATTTCATCAATCTTCAACACTTCACTGTACCATTTTTTTATAACTTCAAGATTCTTAGTTCTCCAAAATATTCCTCCGAAACCTTTTATCATCTTATCTAACTCCTGTCTGTCATCAAATTTTTAGCTATCCGATTAAATTAGATATTCGAGATATAAATTTAAATTCCTTTTTCAACTATACTGCTTACGTTAGTTTAAGTACATTCTTTCACAAGCTTTTATTTTCCTATTTCTTATTTTGTTAAATTCTGCTAATTTGTATGCGGAAATGTAATAGAATTTGTGGGGATAAACTGGCTATTGTACCCTTACAATTTTATATATCATTTGTACTTAGTAAGAAGTCGATAGATGAGATCGTGGATTTTGAGTTTATTTTCGAAAGTTACATGAAGGAAAGCTATCAATCTCACCTATGGGGGGCTGCCTATCTAATCATGGGTGGCTGCTCGGATGATTCTTTTGATTATTTTAGAGGATGGCTGATTTCACAAGGACAAGAGGTATACGAGAAAACACTGAAGGACCCCGAATTTTTGGCGAATTATATAACTGATGAAAATTTGGTGTTCCGGAATACGAGGATTTTCTAAAAGTAGGTTTTGATGCCTACACACTGAAAAAGGGTGGCGACCCAGAAGTATGGGATGAAGATTTGTATGATGAGATGCTAGAGTTGCTATCTCAAAAAGGATGGGTCGATCCTACTGAAATTGAATTTGATTGGGAAGACGAAGATGATCTAGAAGAGATGTTTCCAAATCTATGGGAACGATTTGGAGAAGATCCTCTAGGTTAAGGTGCTCTTCGTGGAAAAATGGTGGAATTTGATTGATGGTCTATTTGAAAAGCTTTATGATTAAATTAACTGAAATTTAAGGCATACGAAAAGATTTATTTTCAACTAGAAGGACGTATGCTATCTATCATGAAACCAGGATGTGTTTAGCATGAACGTCAAAGTTTCGGAGGAGAGTTATAGCCACGAGGTAGTTGCAGGTGACCGTAAGATTGTTACATCCGCATCCGTTTTCGGGATTCTCAGGCAGCAACTGGCAAAGAATATTGGCATTAAGAGGATAAAGGGATTTTTATTTCATTATGGCTGGGAAATGGGTGTTAAAATTGCCAATGAAGTGGTGCAGACCGAGTCCTCACTAGAAAATCTCATCAAACATGGGCCGATTCTCCACATTCAAAATGGGCATATAAGAGGGATTAAACATGATTGCTCTTATGAGTTAGATGAACAACGCCGGATCCATTATTTCTATTCATCCGGAACATGGATTGATTCTTATGAGGCTGAGGAACATATAAAGCATCTCGGAGTTTCTAATGGTCCGGTTTGTCACACATTGAGCGGATTTGCGAGCGGTTATATGACAACGATATTTGGAGAATCGCTTCTGTCGAGAGAAATCACTTGTGTGGGGAAGGGCGATTCGGAGTGCCGATGGGTGATGAAGCCCAAAAAGGAATGGGAAAAGGAACTTCTAGATGAGCATGAACTCGATTATTATAATGAAACACCGATTGTAAAAGAACTTGAGTTAACCTATGACCAATTATTGGATCAAAAAAATGTCGTCACTCGCTTGGCCAATTTTCAAAACAAATTAACCGAAGAGATTATTAATGGCAGTGATTTGCAAACCCTAGCTGATATGGTATATAAAATGATGCAAATCCCCATTATCGTTGAGGATACGTTACATCGAACGATTACCTATTCAGGGCTATCGAAGGAAAAATATTTGGATTATCGAGACGATATGGAAAGTTATCTTCAAGAAAATCGATTAGGCACGAAGTCACTTTTACCCTTTAGAAAAAAAGTAATCCAAACTTCGATTCAGGAACGTCTCATCACCCCAATCCTTTTACAAAAAGAAGTAATCGGTTATTGTACTTTGCTTTATGATGAAATGAAAAATCATCATCACGAAGAGGATTATTTGTTTTTAGACCGATTTGCCAATGCGGCCTCACTTATTCTCTTAAATGAGAAAACAAAGGTAGAAACGTTTGAGAGAATGAAGGGGAATTTTCTTGAACAAATAGTAGAGGGCCGGCTGTCTACAAATGAGATCATCAATCGTGGGAAATATACTGGTGTAGATCTTGAGCAGAAATATTATCTATCGGTAGTTGAATATAAAAAAATTCAAAGTTCGATTGAAGATGAGTTTCTTCTGCAGGAACAGATTTTTGAAACGACCTTTCATTATTTCAATGAGAAAAAGCATAATATCTTGGTTGGACACCGTGATGGCAACATGGTTTTATTGATTACCAATGAAACCATTCAAAAGAAAACGATCTATGATGTGATAAAAGAATACCTCGATTATATGTTAAAAAAATATCCACAAGGTCATTTTAAATGTGGTATCAGCCATTTAGTGGATGATATTTGCCAAGCATCCAGATGTTACGAGGAAGCAACCATTGCTTTACGATTAGCAGTCAAGAAGCATATCGTCCCGTTTCAATCATTAGGAATCGTGGGGGTACTGATTAACGCGAAAAATATCAGTGGGATTAAACTGATTGCTGAGCAAGAATTAGGACCTCTATATAACATGACAGATCCAAAAATCCTGGAACTTCTAAAAACTTTGTATAGTTTTTTATTGAATGGCGGGAAACTGGAGCAAACGATGAGTGATTTGTCTTTATCGATGAGCGGGCTCCGGCATAGGATCAGCCGGATCGAAAGCTTATTAGAAAAAGACCTTCGCGATTCAGATGAAATGCATCAATTACTACTGATTTTAAAATCGTTGATTGCCATAGGGGAACTCACATTAGATTAGAGCCATCCGGATTAAGCTGGGTGGTTTTTCTTCTGCCTTTTTCCACCGTTTATTTCTCTGTGATGAACAAATTTTGTCTAGTAAATTAAAAAACATAGACACTTTTTGCCCTAGTATGAAAATTCCAAATTATATAAACTTTATTTACAAGGTTCAAATAGTGTAAACCTAGTTCAATTTCAAATGTAAGCGGTGCCAGCTAAATTGACCAACGGACGGTAGTCCATAACCTATTATTTTTCTCAACCATTATATCTAATCAAACAGAAGGGGTGTAGAACGATGGCAAGTTTTGTATTAAAAGGGGAAGATGTCATAGTTGAAGATTTACTAGCCGGAGCGGAACGAATCGGAAAATTGGCAGAGCAAGAAGCACTAGAAGCAGAGAAAAATGCGACGATATCACAAAATGTGGTGAACCTCATCAAAGAAACGCAAATTTCACGGATGATGCTTCCAAAAAAATATGGCGGACCACAGGCAGATTTGAAAACGTTTGCTAAGGTTGTTCGTAAGGTGGCGAATTACAATATTTCAGCAGCTTGGCTTACCTATCTTTATCCGCTTCACAATATGCTTCCAGCTTTTCTTCCTGAAAATGGTGCAGACGAAATCATTCATCAGGGCGGATTAATTTGCGATATCTTTGCTGCATTAGGAAAAGCAGAACGGGATGGCGATGGTTATCGTATCAGTGGCAAGTGGAGTTTTGTCAGTGGTGTCAATTATAGTGATTGGGTTGGTGTTGGGGTTATGATTCAGTTCCCTGACAGCGAACAACCTGTATATTGTTTGCCAATGCTAAAAACATCCGAGGTGGAAGTGGTCCATAACTGGGATACATTTGGCTTAAGAGGATCAGGCAGTAACCAAATTATTGCCGATCAAGTGTATGTCCCAATGGAGCGGATTTTACGTTTAGATCAAGCAGAGCTTACAAGAAGACCACCGCTAGAAGAATATGACACAGATTATCCTTTTTATCATGTCCCATTCTTTCCTTCCTTCTATTTGGGATTCGGTTACATGGCCCTGGGCGGGGCAGAACGGATACTTAAGGAATTTAAAGTGCTAACTGAAAAACGTGTGCGCTTAATGGATGGAGTAAGGGAAAGTGAGTCACCAAGAAGTCAGCGGGTATTAGCCGAAATGACAACAGATTTCCACGTGGCGGAAGCTTTGCTAGAAAAATATATTAATCTGCTAGAAAACTATGAAACAGATGGCTGTAAAACTCCTCCATCTGAATTCTTTGCGATCCGCACAAAAGCGATTAAGATTTGCACGGATATTGCCGTAAGATCTCTGTTAACTCTTGGTGGAGGAGCTCTTTATAAAGGTGGACCAATGGAATTGTTCTTAAGGGATATCATCGCTGTTGCCACACATAAGACTTCTTTATACGAAGATTCGGTTGCTGCCTATGGTCAGGAGTTATTTGGTTTTAACAGTGGAGTTAGGGGTTAAATTCGAAGAGTACGAATCATAGATAACAAGCTTTATAGAAATTTTTATCACAGGAGGATTTTTAAAATGGATGATCGTCAGTTTCGCAGTGCAATGGGTAAGTTTGCCACAGGGGTAACCGTTATTGCCACAGAGGTAGAGGGAGACGTCCACGGAATGACAGCGAATGCGTTCATGTCTGTGTCGCTTGACCCAAAACTTATCGTTATTTCTATCGGGGAAAAGGCAAAAATCTTAAACAAAATAAAAGAAAGCAAGATTTTCACTGTGAATATCTTAGCCGCTGACCAGCAAGAGCTTTCGATGATTTTCGCTGGACAATTGAAGGAGCACAAAGAAGTGGTCTTTGACCGCCTTGATGGAAAGCCGGTATTATCTGGTGCCGTTGCACAAGTTGCATGTGAAGTATCAGCTGAACATGTTGAAGGGGACCACACCTTGTTTATTGGCAAAGTAACGGATATTCACCTTGAAGATACAGAGCCACTGATATTTTATAATGGAAAGTACCGTTCATTAGTAGAAGTATTGCCTGTGACAATCTAAGGATGATGAGAGGAGACTGTTATGGAAACAATTCATGTAAACCGGAGTAATTTGGCAGAATGGCAGGAAAAGGCGAGGCCAAATGTGATGGCCCTTGGATGTTTCGACGGTCTCCATCATGGACATTGTGCAGTCATCAACACCGCTTATCAAAAGGCAAGCGAAAAACAAGTGCCTTTAGCTGTC
Source organism: Bacillus sp. OV166 (assembly GCF_900177675.1). Lineage (GTDB taxonomy): Bacteria > Bacillota > Bacilli > Bacillales > Cytobacillaceae > Neobacillus. Next base: position 1,033,123 of record NZ_FXWM01000001.1, read on the forward strand.
ATGAGTTTCTTCCCACATCCGAAAACCGTTATCTCCAATGGGAAAATTCACGTCCATTATTTAATGCCGCTAGCGGAAAAAGAGGCGAAGCTTCGGAACATGGGAGTCGATACGTTTTATATTGTTGAATTTGATAAAGAGTTTGCCGGATTATCGCCAGAACAGTTTGCTGCGCAATACTTGAATGGTCTTGGTGTTGTTCATGCAGTCGCAGGATTTGATTTTTCATATGGCTCTCGTGGTGCTGGTAATTTGGAACGGTTAAAACAGGACTCAGGCGGACGAATTGATGTCACGAAGGTAGCAAAAGTAGAGCTCCGGGGCGAGAAAATAAGTTCCACCTGTATTCGTGATCGGCTGTTAAACGGGAAGGTTGCGGAACTGCACGATTTACTCGGTCGATTCTATGAAACACCAGGCGAATGGGATGAAAAATCATTCACACTCTACCCATACTATACTCTTCCAGGTCCAGGAAGCTATGAGGTTACCTTAAAAAATGAAAGAGGTTCTTTTCAAACAAAAGTAGCCGTAATGATTGATGGTACAACGCTCAAATGTATCGATGTTATGCCTTTATATTTAAAGGGGAAACTATCCATTATTTGGCATAAAGGAATAGCTGAGTCTAGGAAATTAAGGATATCTTAAAAAAGGAGAGGATCAAATGGCTAAAATTATTGCAGGCGTCGCAATGTCTCATAGTCCGATGATCATGACAAATGAGGCGGGAGGCGGAGATAAAGGACAGCACTTCCTCCATACTGCGTCTGAAATGAAGAAGGTACTAGAGGATTCAGGAGCAGACGTGATTGTATTGATATCGGATGATCATTTCAATAGTTATTTCTACGACCAAATGCCTGCATTTACCATTGGGATAGGCGAATGTGAAGGCTGGGGAGACTGGCAGCTGCCGAAATACCATATCCCTGTGCAAGAAGACTTAGCGAAGCATATCCTTCACACCGGTTTAGACAGCAATGTTGATTTTGCCTTTACGTTAAAAATGAAAGTCGATCACGGCCATACACAAGGAATTTACTTCTTAAATCCAGATTTGAAAATTCCAGTGGTTCCAATAGCTGTGAATACGTCGGCGCCGCCGCTGCCAACGATGGACCGCTGTTTCCAAGTCGGCGAAGTAATTCGTAAAGCGATTGAGTCATGGGATAAAGATCTTAAGGTTGCAATTGTCGCTTCGGGTGGTTTATCTCACTGGGTGCCGATTCCAAAGATTGAGAGTGAAAAACCAGAAGACCAATCCTTGATACAAGTATTAAAAAATGGCCGTCAGGAAATAGACCAGCTTGATGAATATTTAAAGTTACGGGAAACAAATGTAACAAGAATTAAATCAGGGCCCGTTAATGAACAAATGGACCGTGAATTTTTACGATTGGTTACCGAGAAGGAATTTACTGCATTAAGAAACTGGAGTGCCGATTATATTGAGGAGCATCTAGGTAATGGCGGTCAGGAAATTCATAACTGGCTTGTCCTGCTTGGTGCATTGCAAAGCTTGGATGCAAGTGTCGCATGCTATGAGCCAATCCCGGAATGGGTAACAGGTATGGCGATTGTTCAGTTTAGTCAGCCGGTTGACCAAATTCATCCTGAACAAGCATCTGAAAACAAAGTAAGCATTTAAGGTTAGCAGCGGGAACCACTCTCGAAAATGAAAGGCTCAACAACATCAGTGGTGGACAAGGTAAAACACCACTATGTAACTATTATTTTTTAAAAAGGGGAGATTTAAATGACAATCTGGACAGACTTAGCTGATTTGGAATATAAACTCTATTATGTTAATGCAAACGATATTAAAACGAGAGTATTAGAAGCAGGAACAGGAGAGCCCTTGATTTTGCTTCATGGTACGGGTGGCCATATTGAGGCTTATGCCCGAAACATCCGAGGCTTAAGTGAACATTTTCGTGTGATTTGCATCGATATGGTAGGACATGGCTACACAGCTAAACCAGATCGCCCATACGGAATTGATTATTATAGCGAGCATTTATTGGGTGTTATCCAAGCATTAGAGTTATCAAAGGTTTATCTTTCAGGTGAATCATTAGGAGGCTGGGTTGCTGCCTGGTTTGCGGCTGAACATCCAGAGTATGTGAAAGCAATGGTGTTAAATACGCCAGGGAACGTTAATAACAAACCTGAAGTTATGCAAAAACTGAAAGACTCCACGTTAAAAGCAGTTCTTGAAGCCAACTATGAAAATGTAAAAACCAGACTTCAGTGGTTAATGTATGATAAGAGCCAAGTAAACGATGAACTAATTGAATCTCGTTACAAGATCTATACACAGCCATCATATCAAGAGGCCGTTCATCATATCGTCTGCCTGCAGGATATTGAAGTTAGAAAGCTGTACAGCTGGGATCCATCATGGTGCGGTAAAATCAATGTTCCGACATTGTTAGCATGGACAGACCATGATCCAACTTCAACCGTTGAAGAAGCCAAACCGATTCAGGATATGATTCCAGCTAGTGAGTTGGTTGTCATCAAAGATGCCGGACACTGGCCGCAGTGGGAGAAACCTGAAGAGTTTAACACAGTATTAATAGACTTCTTATTGAAAAATGGAAAAGAAGCTGCTAATCAAAACGACGCATCTTTGGTAACAAAATAATAAGACGACACTTTGAGAGCGCTATTGATTGATTCATAGGTTAACAGGTTATTGAATCTATGAAATAGTGCTTTATTTTTTTACAAAAGGAGTTTTAACTATGAGCAATCAAGTCATTCATCGTGTTCAACATGTATATGAGCTTTTGCAGCAGGCAGAAGCCGCTAAGCAATCCATTACACCACTTACTGATTTGTATCAAGAATTATCCGTTGATGAGGCGTATCAAGTCCAACTTCTCGCAATTAATGAGAAGGTTGGAGATGGCCAGCGTATTGTTGGGAAAAAAATTGGGTTAACCTCTGTTGCCATGCAGCAGCTGTTAGGTGTGGATCAACCAGATTACGGTCATCTATTGGATTCCATGGAAGTAAGTAATGACGGGGTCATCAGCTTAGATGCCATGTTTCAGCCAAAGGTTGAAGGCGAGATTGCCTTTGTTCTCAGCAAGGATTTGAAAGGTCCATCTGTGACCATCGAGGATGTCCTTGATGCGACAGAGTATATAGCCCCAGCCTTAGAAATCGTCGATAGCCGGATAACCGACTGGAAGATTACCTTAGCAGACACGATTGCCGATAATGCATCAAGCGGATTGTTTGTCATTGGTGAGGAGCGATTCTCGTTAACGGATATCGACTTACCATCGATTGAAATGAATTTGTTTAAAAATGGTGTACTGATTAATACAGGATATGGTTCAGATGTGCTAGGCCATCCTGCCAAATGTGTGGCCTGGCTGGCAAATAAGTTATCCGAATACCAGGTTGTTTTGAAAGCGGGAGAAGTGATTTTATCAGGGGCATTATCTGCAGCAGTAGTGGCCGAAAAAGGGGATCGGTTCACTGCTGGATTTTCACATATTGGTAAGGTGGAAGTTACATTTAAGTAATGACCTAAAAGGACTTTTTCATTGATGGGGTGGAAAGGTCTTGAAGTCAAAGTGGTATCATTCTATGAAAACGAACGAGGGGAAAAGGGAGAAATTTCAAGGAGGGCCTTATATGGAGCAAAAGAAAAGTGCAGTTTCAAAAAAAACATGGGTGATCATCTTCCTGTTATTTTTATTAACGGTCATTAGTAATGCGGATAAGGCGATTATTGGGTTTGCCTCAGTATCAATTATCAAGGAATTGGGATTATCGCCAGAGCAATGGGGAGTTGTCGGGAGTGTTTTCTTCTTACTATATTCGCTTTCAGCTGTTTTAGGCGGCAGTCTTGCGGATAAAATTGGAGCGAAAAAAGTCATTGCTGGTATGGTCGCAATTTGGTCCATCGTTCAATTTTCAACGATCTTTGTCAGCAGCTTTACTTATTTATTGGTAACCAGAATCATTTTAGGAGCTGGGGAAGGACCTTCCTACGCTTTAGCGATGACAGCTGCCTCAAAGTATCTTCCAAAGGAAAAATTGGGGATTGGTTTAACATTGGTTTCAGTGGGCGGACCGCTTGGTGTTGCCATTTCAGCACCGGTCTTAATGCATCTCATCATGAGCTATGGATGGCGCTCGGCGTTTATCTCAACTGGAGTAGTAGGCTTTATTTGGATTATCGTGTGGTTATGGATCGCAAAAGAGAAAGCGGTTACAGATACTGAGTTGGTTGCAACAAAAGGCAGTACCCCGTTATCCACTATCCAAAACGAAACAAATTTCACCTCTGCCTTGTTTTCGAAAAATTTCATCTTCGTTGCCTTATGTGGTTTTGCCACTTATTGGTCCTTTACGATTGGGCTGAACTGGCTTCCTAATTATTTGGAAAATGTCCGCCACCTCAGCGAAGGTACTTTAAAAATTGTCGTAGCATTGCCTTGGATTTTGATTACCCTTTCGCAAATTACCTTTTCAACCATTTCTGACCGACTGTATCATAAGACGAAAAGTATGGTAAAGGGACGGATTTTTGTCCTTGGACCAGTAATGTTAGCGGGAGCCGTCAGCTACTTTTTCGGAGCAATGGTCAGCTCTAATCTTCTTGCCATTGTATTATTATCACTTGGGTTAACATTTGGATGTATTACCTTGGTCATGGGACCAGCGATTCTAGTAGATTTGGTTGCACCTAAACATCAAGGTAAAATTCAGGGGTGGTTTATGGCGCTTACTTCATTGGGTGGGATTGTCGGCCCCTATGTAACAGGGTATTTCATTGAACACTCAGCAAGTCCAGCCGCTGGCTTCCAGTATGCGTTCCAATTATGCGGGCTAATCCTTCTTGTTTTCGGTGGACTAGTTTGGCTGGCCGTCCGTCCTAAAGAGATTGAAAATTCAGACCTATCAGATGTAAATACATCAAATGTCATGTAAAATATAGTAAAATATAGTAAAATACACAAAAAGCGAACAGTGCCTGGCACTGTTCGCTTTTTATACGTGTCGATTGCGACCCGCTAACATCCCAAATACCATAACGACTAAAGAAATAAGGATGAGTGCGCTAAGTGGAACTGTCCATAAATGGGTCTGATCAAATAAATATCCAATAAAAAAGGGGCCCGCTGCTGCAAGGATATACCCAGTTGATTGTGCCATTCCAGATAACTCTGCAGCCTGGCTGGCATTCTTGGTGCGAAGTCCGATATAGGTTAGTGATAATGGAAAGATTCCTCCCAAAGCCATCCCAATGAAAATAATGCTAACAATTAAAACGGGATAGGATGAGCCCAACAGTAAACCTCCATAACCAATAATAGAGCATAGGCTTAACAGGAATGCGATCCATTTTTGTGATTGGAAACGTCCTGCAATGACAGGAATGAAGAAACTGAAAGGTAGTCCGACTATTTGAGCGATTGAAAGCAGCCACCCTGCTTTCTCCATACTCATTCCTTGACTATGCAGGATTTCTGGTAACCAAGAAATTGTTACATAAAATAAAAAAGACTGAAACCCCATAAATATGGCAATTTGCCAAGCAAGTGGTGAACGCCAGGTTTGATTAGATTTAGAACTAAGCCTTTTTATATCTGTTTGACTTCCATGATTATATTTGAAAAGAAAGGCCCATACTAAGATGGCTATTACGACCGGAATTCCCCAAACAATTAAAGCTCCCTGCCAGCCCAGGTGCATGCCGTCTGCTAAAGGAACACTAACTCCTGACGCTAATGAGGCAAACAATCCCATAGATGTAGAATAAACACTTGTCATAAGACCGAAGTGCTGTGGGAATTTGTCCTTTGCAATGGCTGGTAAAAGAACATTTCCAACGGCTATACCCACTCCAATAAAAAGAGTCCCAGTAAAAAGGAAAAACGTCATTGGGATGGATCTTAGACCTATACCGATTAATAGAGTGAACAAACCTATAAGCAAAGTCACCTCATTTGTTAACCGATTGGCGAGCTTTGGTACGATGGGTGACATGATGGAAAAAACAAGTAATGGCAAACTCATTAATAAACCTGTACTCCAATGTGCTAGTCCAACATCTTTCTGTATCATTCCAACTAACGGCCCTAATGATGTGATGGCTGGGCGCAAATTAAATGCTACCAGTATAATCCCCGTAACAAGCCAAAATATATAGGTCGATTTCGTTTGAGTATATGATTTTAGTAACTCCACTATTAGAACCTCCCACTCTTAAAACAAACTTTCTAAAGTATACCATAGTGAACAGAGAAGGAGTTAAATGTAACAGAGCTACTTCCATATTTTTCAGAAGAAGGACCCCAATTATACAATCTGTGCTAAAAATGTTGTATTTAATTAATGTTGATAAAACAAGAAAAAACAGCAAACCAGGATTTGCTGTTTTTAATGTCATTTAAATGTTTATTTTATTTTTTTCTCTTATAAAGAAAACCCGTTCGGATTTTCTGCAGTCCTTTTCTTTACCCCATTTTGGTTCTGTCTTTTGGCTTTTCGGAAATGGAACAGTTCGTAGAACGTTGGAATGACAATCAGTGTAAGTAATGTAGACACAATCAGTCCAAAAATCACCACGACAGCAAGCCCTTTGGAAACAAGATTCATGCTCATGGCGGATTCGTGCGCAAAGAGTAGCGGAACCATGGCAAATACGGTGGCGAGTGCCGTCATCAAGATTGGACGAAGACGCACGGTTCCTGCTTCTATAATTGCTTCCCGAATGGCCATACTTTCTTCGTTATGGCGGATTCGGTCGACTAAGACAATGGCGTTCGTCACGACGATACCCACAAGCATCAGCATGCCAATTCCAGATGAGATATCAATGCTTGATTTTGATACAACGAGTCCTAATAGAGAACCGATGGCGGCAAGCGGAAGGGAAAGCAAGATAGCAAAGCTGGCACGGAATGATTTCAGGGTGATCAAAAGAATCATGAATACAATTCCGATCGAGAACAAGGCAAGCTTTCCAAGTTCCTTCAAATCATCAGATGACTGCATAGAAGATCCTGTGAGTTCAGCGCTTGTTTCATTCCCAAACGCATTGTCTTTTTCCCATGTCAGTAATTGTTTCTTGATTTCTCCGGCAACGTTGACCATTTTCTTCGGATCGACCGTGGCGCTCACCTGAAGATAGTGATGTCCGTCTTTGGAATAAAGGGTGCCCGGTTGTTTGATCTGTTCGATTTTTGCCACTTTTGATAACAATACCGGACCGTCTTGTGTCATAATTTCTAAGTTTTCCAAGTCTTTCGATGTATGGACTTCCTTTAACGCACCGAGTTTCACCATAGTGGTACGTCCGTCGATCTTCATGCTTCCGATGACAGCCGGCTTCAGCATCGCATGAAGAGAACCAGAAATTTCCTCAGCGTTGGCGATTTTCGGATCCACTGTAATGGTCACCGTTGGTTTTTGGTTCTCATCATTACTTTCCACTTTTTGAACACCTTTGATGGTGTTTAATTTTTTTATGATGATATCGGCTGCTTTTTTAATTTCCAAATCGTTTTTACCTAACACATCCACGGAGACGGTGGTTTTGTTTTCACCCATTAGACCAGCTGTATTAGCTGTTAACTCAGCTTTAGGGAATTGATCTTTTGTTTTTCGCAAATTTTGTGCAATCTTCGCAGAATCGGCGCCTTCTTTCAAAAACACCATGAACTGGATTTGATTCCCGTCCTGAAGTTCCCCAAACTGTGCCGCATCGGCATTATTGCCGACTTGAACAATGTTATTTTTCACACCCTTTTCATTTGAAAGAATGGTTTCCATCTTGGAAAGACCATTTTGAATGTCTTCAAATTTCGCCCCGTTTTCATACTTTAAAAGAACGGAAAGATACGCACTGTCTTTTTGGTCTACCGAGCCTTTTGGAATCATGGTGAATAATCCGACGGCACCGATGACCACAACAACCGATAGGACAATCGGAAGCCATTTATGATTCAAAGACCAACGAAGAACAGAAGGATAAAAGGTTCCTGATTTGTGTTCTTTTGTTCTGACATTTTTCATCAATCGGCCGCTGAGTGCAGGCACTACGGTTAATGCCACAAGGAGTGAAGACAACAGCGAACAGGTAATGGTAATCGCAAACGGGGCGATTAAATCTCTTAAACTACCAGAAGCAAGTGTCATCGGAAGAAACACTGCTACGGTCGTAAGAGTAGACGAGGTAATGGCAGCTGCCACTTCTTTTACCGCTTCCACGATGAATGATGGTGTAAGTTCCTTTCCTTGTTTTCTTCGGAAGATGTTTTCCACCACTACGATACTGTCGTCTACGAGTCGTCCAACGGATACGGCTATCCCGCCTAGTGTCAGAATATTTAAAGTGACACCAAAGAAGGATAATAAAATCATTGTAATACAAAGAGATAGCGGAATGCTGATGATCGTAATTAAGGTCATGCGGAAGCTTTTCAGGAATAGCCAGATAATCAAAGTGGCAAATAAGGCTCCTGTCAGCACTTCTCTTGTCATCGAATTAATCGAATCGAGAACCGTATCGGCTAAGTTAATAAATACCGTTGCGGTTAATGTTCCTTTATAGTCATGGTTAATGTCCTTTGCTACATCTGCCACTTGCTTACCGAGGGTGACAGCATTGCTCGTTGAATCTTTCTGTACCACTATTTCAATAAAATTCTTTCCATTCATATGTGTAATACTAGTAGTATCTTTCTCTATCGCCACGTCAGCAACATCTTTCAGTTTGGTGGTCTTGTTTAACTGTAGGTTCTGAATGTCTTCAAGATTTTCTAATTTCCCTGTCACGATGATGCTGGTTTCTTGATCATTCAGGGTTTGTTCGCCTACGGCAACCGATGCATTTTTTCCTTTTAGGACGGTATACAGCTTTTCGAGAGGATAATGGGCAGCTGCCAGTTTTACCTCATCCACTTTGATCGAAAGTTGCTGATTTTTTCCTCCGTAGGTGATGACATTTCCGACCCCTTTAATATCCTTGAACAGAGGAAGGATGTCGTTGTCGAAGAGGTTCAGTTCTTTATTTCCAATTTCTTTATCGAACGTTAGCCCTAAGTAGACAACCGGAATCTGCGATGTATTGAGTAGTACAACATACGGTTTCATGACTCCATTTGGCAGATTGACCATCGAGATGCTGTCTTGAATCTGCTGCTTGGCTTCTTTCAGATTAGTGTCGGATTCAAACGTCACCGTCATCTGAGAAAAGTTATTGCCCGTTTCAGCCACCACATTTCGTTTCCCTTTGATGCCGGTTAATGCCTGTTCAATGGGCTGTGTGACCTGTTCGTCCATACTGACGGCGTCCATGCCGTTACCTACTGCCGAAATCGTAATATACGGCTGGTCTGCTGATGGCATGAGCTCCATTGGGATACTGGTATAACTAAAAACTCCGAAGATAATCGAGGCAATTACGGAAAAAACGAGAGCAGGTCTATTCCGCAATGCCCATTTGGTAAACCATGTCATAAATAACCTCCAAATGTTATGAAATTGTTAAACCAGGAAAATTATACCATCACAATTGAAGTGTTTCATCACAAATTTGAAAATTTATTAAATTTTACAAAACTTTACAATAACCTTCTTTGTTTATCAAAAAGCAGCGTAAAACCCCTAGATTTAGATATGGGGTTTTACGCTGCTTTTTTGTTCGATTTTTTAGGATAATGCATTAATTTTACTATATATTCTATGAAATTCATGGGTATAATGGAAATATAAACAGAACATTTGTTCTCTTGAAGAAGAAAAGAAGGAAGGAAGGAAGGTTTCACACGATGGAATTCAAGTCATTGTCCGAGAAGAAAGCAAGAGAAAAGTTAATAGGCAAGCACTTTACAAGTCCTTACCTATTAAAACCTCATCCAGAGAAATGACTCTATGATGTAACTCTTCATTCGAATCTAAAACTCCTATTACAATTTGATTGTCTTCTGTTATTGTGGCATACCTGAAATGTTTATCCCCATTAATGAGAAAAGCATTTACCTGTTTTGCCTCCATCTTGGCAAAGACATTTTCTGTGTACTCAAGTGGTAGAAAATCATCTAATCCTTCTGTTGGTCGACCAACCCATTTAAACAGGAAATCTTTGATTGCAAATTGCTCAATCATCGATAAATTTTTCTTGAATGTTAGCTTATCCACGGTTACTGTTTTCACTTTAATCACTCCTCAAATAGTAAGTAAAGTTTATCCTTTCAAATGCCTAACATCAACTGTATTACAGTGACAGAATATTTACATTTTGATTTCGGGTTATTTCAAATAAGAAATGTATATTAATCATTTTTTTATAATTGCCACTGGATTTCCTTGATGAAGCTCATATTTGCTATGGTTAGTTTCTAATTAAGCTAACAATACTTTTCTTCCATTTTTAAAATTTAAAAAGCCGAAAAAATACAAGTTTTTATTCACCACTTGTACATTTTCGGCTTATATTCATTCAATAAATATACCGCCATAACCTGCATTTTTTAATTACCAATAATAAATATTATGCGGATTGCTTTTGGTTTCTTCTTGCTCGACTTTCCTTTTTATTTGATTTTGATTTTCCTCTTGATTTTGACACTCTAAATAATAGTACAAATCCCGCACTCAACATTAAAGCCCATACAAGTGCGAATTTATTACCACTTAAATAGATACCTATACTAGGTATCAACAGAAGTACGATGCTTTTCAGGTAATAATTTACTTTAGGATTAATGACGATCAAAACTGATATCATAACAAGCAACGAAGTTTTGATATTATTCCCCATAAAGGAGTGATTAGTGTAATTTACGTAAAAGTAATACCCAAACGATCCTAAAATTGCTAATAAGGAAAGATAAAATCTCATAAACGAACTTTTATAAAACAGAATCCAAACGGCAATTAAATTAATACCTGCACATATTCCTAGTACATATAATGTATGATAAAACGTAAAATTACCAATAGGATCTTTCATAAAATTCCAAATGAAATTGAAGTTGTAACAAACAGCTGCTACTACAAATATCTTAAAGACTAGTTTTAATGAGAACATGCCCCCGTTCTTTTTCTTATTTGAGGATCTGGATCTGGATAGCGAATTTACTCTCGCTTCGCCATCTTCATCTACTTTTTTCTTTTTCCATCCCATAATCCATTGTTTAAATCCTCTTTCTTCTTGTTCCTCTTCCTCTTCTGCTTTATGTCTAGTAGCGTAATCTCTTTCTTTATATTCTTCATCATCAACTTTTTCTAATTGTTGATTCGAATTTGAATGAAAATCCAATGTCTATTCACCTCATAAATATTTTTTAATTATTATAAACTTATTTAGATATAATTAGTAATTTCTAAGCTCCTTTTTTAATAGAACGTTCCCTCAAGTGTACCACTATTAATTTAGTTTATCAGATACACTTTTTTCCACGGCTTAGAAAAGGGTACATCCATTAATAAAAAAATGAAAATGAGTTGAGGACATATGTCCTATCCAAACTACTTGGAAATATCCTTTAATATAGTAGAGAAATCTAAATTAGGGGAGAAAACAATGAAGGGGATTATCTTTGCATTATTAGGCGGGGCCTTTATTACCCTGCAAGGGATTGCCAATACACGGATTAGTGAAGACATTGGCACGTGGCAAGCAGCAACTATTACCCAGTTTACTGGTTTTATAATGGCTCTCATTATTTTAATGTTCGTTAGAGACGGTAAAGGGCAAGGCTTCAAACAAGTGAAGCCGTTATATTTGATGGGGGGCGCCTTTGCAGCGATTGTCATTTTCAGTAATGTCACCTCTATTCAGAGAATCGGTGTGACCCTAAGTATATCAGCGATCCTGATAGCCCAGCTTACGCTGACATTTATCATAGACAGTAAAGGATGGTTTGGCCTGGAGAAGCGGAAGATGAAGCTGCCACAGATTATCGGCATCGGGATGATGATCGTTGGTGTGGTGATACTAAGGTCATAAAAAGTGTCTTTTGGAATGTAGAAGGTGAAAGGCAGAGGTGAATAAGAGTGAAAGAACTGAATGATCAGGAGCAATTGGACGCTTATATCCAGACATATCAACTAGAAACGATCTTTCATGAACCATTCATTCCCCATTTGTCGCTGTACTGCTTTGAGCAAGGGGAGCTCATCTGTTCTCAAGGGGAAGCATCACAGTATTTGTATGTACTAGTGAAGGGGAAGGTTAAAATCTACACCAGCTCGCCAGAAGGTAATACACTCATTCTTTCTTTTAAGAAACCGCTTGAAGTGATCGGCGATATTGAGTATGTACAGGGCATTGACATTATTAACACAGTTGAGGCGGTATCCCCTGTTTGGATGATTGGTATTCACCATCGCTGGTTAAAGAAATATGGAAGTGACCATGCACCTCTCCTGCAATTTTTATTGGATATCATTACGAAGAAATTCCATCTAAAAAACAACTCGATGAGCTTCAATATCATGTATCCCGTAGAGGTGCGTTTGGCTAGTTATCTATTGTCTGTTTCCTTTGATGAATCCGATTCACTTAATAAAAACCAACTTAGCATCAGTATCAAGGATGCAGCTAATTTAATTGGAACGAGCTATCGTCATTTAAATCGGGTCATCACACAATTTTGTGAAGATGGTCTAATTGAGCGTAATCGAGGGTCCATTTTAGTTAAGGACAGGAATGGATTAAGGGATCTCGCCGGGGGTAATATTTACGAATAGCCTTAAAAAATATCAACACAAGGGAGAGAAATCGGATGATTCTAGGATTATTGTTTGCGATTATTGCCGGTGCGCTGGTAGCTTTGCAAAATATTTTTAACAGTAAAGTTAATGAACGGGCGGGATCTTGGGCAACGACTACCTTAGTATTAGGGATGGGATTCCTTGCTTCATTGACGTTTGGGCTCCTCTTTGAAGGGGGAAAGTTATTTCACTTGCAAAATATGCAGACTTGGTACTGGTTCAGCGGTCTGATCGGAGTAGGAGTGGTTGTTTGTCTCGTTCAAGGGATCAAGCGGCTCGGACCAACCTATGCCATCGCTATCGCACTGACATCACAGCTCGTGGTTGCTCTATTAGGGGACACATTAGGCTGGCTAGGGTTGAATAAGGTTCCGTTTACTGTCAATCAGTTGATCGGTGTGTTGGTTATTGTCGGTGGAATTGTCGTCTTTAAATTTGGCGGGAGCGGTGAGGGTCAGAAAGTGTTTACTTGGCCATTTGCAAAGGGGAATAAAGTTTCCGAATTTCAAAAGTAGTTTTCAATTTACCGGGGAATCGTTTCAGGAGAATAGGAGCGGTTCTTTTTTTCGCCTGACGTAGTGAGTCCTACTGAGCGCTGCGAAACATTTTAAGTTTGTTTGCGAAAAAGAAATCTCTCCTGCTCTCGTATGAATCAAAAAAAGCAGAATGACTAGTTCATCATTCTGCTTTTTTTGTTAATAAACTTTATCCCCGTTAAAGATGGAATTCTTAACGACGACATAATCGACATTACGGATGGCGGCTAACTTATTTCCTCCTGCGTAAGAAATAGAGGATTGAAGGTCTTGCTCCATTTCTATCAACGTTTCTTTTAACGAGCCTTTGTACTCGACAAACATTTTTTTGCCTTCTACATTTTTCTTTTCCCCTTTTTGAAATTCCGATGCTGATCCAAAGTATTCTTTATAACACTTACCATCTTTCTCGATCGTTTCACCTGGGGATTCTTCATGCCCAGCAAATAAGGAGCCAATCATCACCATGGTTGCTCCGAATCTAATGGATTTGGCGATATCGCCATGTGTCCGGATCCCGCCATCAGCAATAATCGGCTTACTTGCTGCCTTTGCACACCAACGCAGTGCAGCTAACTGCCAGCCCCCAGTCCCAAATCCAGTCTTAATCTTGGTGATACATACCTTTCCAGGTCCAATCCCAACTTTAGTCGCATCCGCACCAGCATGCTCTAATTCTCTGACTGCTTCTGGAGTTCCGACATTTCCAGCTATGACAAAGCTGTTAGGTATGTACTTCTTAATATGCTGAATCATTTTAATTACCGCATTGGAATGACCATGTGCGATATCAATCGTAATGAATTCTGGTGAAATCTGTTCCTCAGCTAATTGTTGGATGAACCGGTACTCCTCCTCTTTCACTCCAACACTAATAGATGCCAATAAATCTCGAGATTTCATATCTTTGATAAAAGATAATCGCTTACCTGGTTCAAAACGATGCATGATATAAAAGTAACTATTTTCCGCTAAGTAGATAGCTATTTTTTCATCGATAATCGTCTGCATATTTGCTGGCACCACTGGCAGCTTGAATGTATGCCCGCCTAAGGATACTGTGGTATCACACTCAGAGCGGCTATTTACTACACTTTTTGCCGGAATCAATTGGATATCTTCATAATCAAATACATTTTCCATATCATTGTCCTCCTCGAAAACAAACAGTAATTAGCTTAAATGTTCACTCAATGCAAAGATAAGGTTATCGGTTTCAATTGGTCTTATACATTGAGCTAATTCAATGATAGCCCTTTTTGGAATCAACTACACTGTTTAAATAATTTTTATACTTTTTTTAGAATTGGTTTAGAAGGGGTTTATAATTCGCGGTTATGATAAATAACAGAAGACAGGTAATTTCTGTTCGAAAAAAAACAGCGTTAAGGAGATTTGCTCATGTCTATTAAGACGAGACTACTGCTATCCTATATGGCCATGACCTTTATTCCTATCGTGTTGTTCGCCTTAATTGCAACTACGCTTGTTTCAGCTTTTTATAAAGATATGGCAGGAACTGGGGATGGAAAGGGAATGCCGGCCTTTTGGGAAACGGCCAATCAACGCCGAGCCCTGATTGCAGGCGTGAAGTTTATGACACAAACAGACCCTGACCGCTTCAACGACAAAGAGTTCCTGAAAAGCACGGACGAACAATTGAATCGTGTTCATTCAGGACTCGTGATAATGGAAAATAATCGAACTAGCTTCACTTCCCCTTTCGTGAACCGCCTTGATCTAAATATTACTGAGATTAAGGAGACGCAAAGGGGACAGACTCATGGCCGATGGGGAAAAAGTCGTTTTTCAGTGGAAAAGTACGATATCACTCTTAGCGATGACACTACAGGTACGGTATATATATTTTCTGATTTATATCCTTTTTTCAAGGAAGCAAGAAAGTTTTTCCCGCTGCTGGTATTGTCGCTGCTACTTGTTATTGGCCTTACGAATGGTATTCTTACCTATTTAGTTTCCCGAAGTTTTATCAAACCTTTGTACAAGCTAAAACATGCTGCGGAACAAATTAAAAAAGGGATCCTTGCTTATGAGGTGAAGTTGGACCGCAGAGATGAATTCGGAGAATTGGGGGCTTCCTTTGATGAAATGCGCGCCCGCTTGAACGAATCGATCCATCTTCAGCTACAGTATGAAGAGAACCGGAAAGAACTAATTTCAAACATTTCACATGATCTGAAAACGCCGATTACCGGAATTAAAGCGTGCGTTCAAGGCATTCAAGATGGAATCGCAGATACGGTTCCGAAGAGGGATAAATATATAAATATGATCGCGAAAAAAGCGGACGATATGGATCAATTGATAGACGAATTGATGTTGTATTCTAAGCTTGATCTAAAACGACTGCCATTTGCTTTGAAACCTCTGGACATTCGTGGGTATTTGCGGAATTATATAGAAGAATTACGTCTCGACCCGCGAATGGAGAATATTAAGATTACGTTCTCTTCCGTCAGCGACAGACCGTTTCTCGTTATGGGAGACCATGAAAAGCTGAGTAGGGTAATGATGAATATAATCGACAACAGCTTAAAATATATGAACAGCGAGCAAAAGGAAATCAGGGTGGAATTGTTCGACGACGAAGCAAAAGCAACAGTACACATCCGGGATAACGGACCGGGAATTGACAGCGAGGAACTACTCCATATTTTCAAACGTTTTTACCGGGCAGAACCTTCGAGAAATACAGAATCGGGAGGCACAGGCCTTGGTCTCGCTATTGTCAAACAGATGGTCGAAGGACAAGGTGGAACCGTTTTGGCTGAAAGTCAATTAGGGGAAGGGACCAGCATTTATTTTACATTACCAAAGATCAATCATAAGGGTGAGGACGAGTGAAACGAATTTTAATCATCGAGGACGATCAGGTTATTGTGGAAGTGGAAAAAGATTATTTAGAAGCAAGCGGCTATGAGGTAGAAATCGCCATTAGCGGAGAGGTGGGTCTGAAAAAGGCCTTGGAGGAGGAATATGATTTGATCATTCTCGACCTCATGCTTCCCAATATAAATGGATTTGAAATCTGCAGGCACGTCCGACAAGCGAAAAACATCCCAATTTTAATGGTTTCCGCCAAGAGGGAAGAAATTGATAAAATACGCGGGCTTGGCCTCGGGGCAGATGATTATGTGACCAAGCCCTTCAGTGTCGGCGAGCTGGTGGCAAGGGTCAAGGCACATCTGGCACGTTATGACCGGTTAATGACAGATAACTTCGCGAGACAAAAAGACGAAATAACGATTCGAGGAATTCGTATTGATAAGTTATCTCGAAAAGTGTTCGTGAATGAAACCGAAATTCCCTTTACCTCAAAAGAGTTTGATTTATTACTATTTTTGGCCATCCATCCTAATCAGGTGTTCAGCAAAGACGAGCTGTTTGAAAAGATCTGGGGATTGGATTCCATCGGGGACAATGCCACGGTGACTGTTTTTATTGGAAAATTACGTGAAAAAATTGAAACGAACCCGTCAAAGCCACAATATATTGAGACGATTTGGGGTGTCGGGTATCGGTTTAATGTATAACAAGGGGGGAAAGGTATGAGGAAATTGAATCTTACCCAGAGAAGATGGCTGATTATCTTACACTTATTATTTGCAGCAATCATGTTCGGGGTGGCCATTGTTTTTTTATTTCTGAGTATAACTGCGGCTAACACGACCGATGCTGGTGTGCTCAAGGCGTGTTATATAAGTATGCATATGCTAGCCCAGACATCGGTTCGTGCATCCACGATTGGTACGGTGGTAACGGGGATTTTACTATCTGTATTGACGCAATGGGGCTTGTTCAAATTTTACTGGATTATCGTCAAAGAAGGTTTGACAGTCCTCTCAATTTTATTGGGTCCTTTCGCAATGTATACCTTAACGCTAAAAGCGGTAACGTTGACAACTAGTGGAGGGCTAAACGCACTTACGGATCCATCGTTCACAGTAAACAAATGGCAGCTATGGATCGGAATTATCCTTCAGATTATTTCGCTTGGTGCGATGTTCGTGATTTCTGTGTTTAAACCATGGGGACAGCGAAAACAGAAAAAAGCATCGTACCTTGCTTGAAGATGAAGGGGAGAAGAGACATGAATAAGGAATTAGGAAAAAAAAGGGAACAGCAGAAGAGATTCGGTTGAAGAGTCTGGAGTGTGTAAGAAGTGAAACCTAAAAAAAGTTGGTGGATTTTATTTATTATCTCATTAGGAGTCATCATTCCTTTTGTGGTTCCTTATTTAACACTAAATCCCGCCAATAGCCGAATATCTATCACATCGGCTGGCATGCAATTTCCATTATTAATTGCACATATTGTAACGGCATGTTTGGCACTACTATCCGGTTTTTTCCAATTCGTAGAACATTTTCGAATCAAAACACCAAAAGTCCATCGCTTTCTTGGCAGAGTGTATGTAGGCAGTGTCTTAATAAGCGGTGGGCTTGGTCTAGTATATGTTTCGTATATTGAAAATTTTTCGAAAGCCACTTCTTTTCTTGTATTGTCACTTATCTGGCTTTTTACCTGTTGGAAAGGATATCGTACTGCAGTAAGAAAACAATTTGCAGATCATCGCAAATGGATGATTCGAAGCTTTGGTGTCACGTTAGTGGCAGTAAGCGGCCGAATAGTGGTGCCATTTTTGCTATTAACATATTACACCTTAAATAACTTCTCCCTTCCCGGAGGAAGAGAGAAAATGATTGAAGAAGTTCTGAATGTAAATATATGGGTCGGATTGATCATCAATTTCATTGTCGTTGAGTGGTCAATCCTTCGTAAAGGCGTAGAGGAGTAAAGGTGTCAGGCACCATGTGAAAAATTCACATGGTGCCTGACACCTTTCTTTAATCACCTATCTTGAAGAGAAAAATCGGAAAAAAATCATAAATCTCAATAAAATACACAGCAAAATCTTGTTTCTTATCAATTTTTTATAAAAGAGTATGAAGTAAGATGAAGTCATACGAAATCAAGGAGGAATAAGAAAATGTCTAAAGCAGTTTTTCAATTAGAACCGTTAACTTGCCCATCATGTATTAAAAAGATAGAAACAACGCTCAACAAAATGAATGGAGTAGAATCTACTAAAGTGCTATTTAATACAAGTAAGGTAAAAGTAGAATTTGATGAGGTGCACGTGAAAGCAGATCAAATCAAAGAAACCATGAAAAAATTAGGATACCCGGTTCTATCATCAAAAGTATCTTAAAAATAGTTTACTAGCCCCTCTCCCCCAAGGATATAAAAGAGACTTATCCCTGTTTGTTAGGATCATTCCTGACTTGGGATAAGTCTTTTTTAGTTAGAAAAGAGTGTACTTGATTCCGTTCAATTACTTTTGTCCAAGTTCTCTTAAAGATAAGGATTATAAAGGTAGCAGGGAGAGGAAATTATTTGATTTATAGCGGATTCCTTGAGATAAAAGGGATGGGATACCAAGATCGATGCGGCATTATATTGTAAAATTACGAGAAAAATAGACCTGAAAAAAATTGTAAATTTTCCAATTATTGATTGACAGGGTAAATCCAAGGATGTTAATATCGTATTAAGTAATCAGATGAGTATTGTCGGAATTAAAAATGGTGGATCGAAATGCATTTGCACTTGTTAATAAAATAAACATAGTTAGCCAGTCAACTGGAGACACAAATTCAAGTGTCTTCTTTTTGTTTATAAAAATTCATACACTAGTCGACTATTCGGATAGAGACCTCTCGCACCCCTGAGAAGTCTCTTTTTTTATCTAAATTAAAGGAGCTGATTCTATGGAGACAATTAGTGAGTCAGATGAAAGCTGGAACTTACGAAAGTGGAAAAATCATTTGGTAAAAAAGATTTTAATTTGAATGATTGGATTGCTAAGTAAACTTTTCTCTAAAGCAAATAAAGGAGAGGATTTCATGGAAAATATACTTCGGAATGCTGTGGAACAAAGAAGGAAAACATTAATTAACATTCTGCTTACCTTTAAAATCTTTGATAGTGAGGAACAGCTTTTGAAGTTACCTTTAACCGATTTAGAAAATGAATACAAAAGATTAAAGTCGAATTGTCATCCTCATAGTGATACAGGCTCGATTCAATGGAAAAATAAAATATAAACTTAGGGCGAACAGTGACATTCACTGTTCGCCTATTTACTTACTTTTAATAAAATTTGTTGTTTGTATGTGAAACAAAGCCAGTTATTTGCTAAGCATTCCACAGCCTAGGAAATGGCTATTTTTTTTCAATAATCTCTGCATATTTGCAGGCACCAAAGGAAACTTAAACGTATACCTTCTAAGGATACGGTTGTATCACACGCAGATACTGAATCCAAACATACGAAATGTGCTAACGATAGGTAGTAACTAGACATTGAAATGAAAGTGCGTGATTTGTTAGAATAATTTAGAACTTTATAAACCTATTTTTAAAAGGAGATACATCGATGACAAACGAAGATTATGAATTAAATTTAGTAAATAAAGCGATTGAGAATGCTCCTACTTGGTTAAATGATGACCTTGAAAGTATAGCAAAAAAGGAGAAAACCAAACTCAGAATAAGCTTTGTGATTTCTGAACTTTATTCGAGATATACATTTAGCTATCGGCATATTACCGCATCTATGAATCATAGTTCAGAATGGTCCACTACTGCCCGAGAAAGATTGAACTTCATTGATAACAATATTGACTTGATTCAGTATATGATCAAGAGAATGGAAGAATAAATAATAAGCTGGTATCCTTTATAACTAGGAAAAACCAGCTTTTTTGATATAAAATGTATTTTTGACAGAACACCGTCTATCATCGGATCACAATAAACGGTCTCATCATCTCATAATCCTCGTGCTCCAAGATATGACAGTGCCAAACATACAACCCTGTAAAAGGGCCAAACTTCATGATAATTCGAGTGACTTGGTTAGGATTAGCTTGAACGGTATCCTTCCAGCCTCGTTCTTGTGGTTCGGGAGGGATCGCCGGACCCATATAATCGATGATTTTCTCCTTTTTATACTTTTCTACATCAAAATCTCTACGGTCTAAGATTTGAAAATCAACTAAGTGTAGATGAATTGGGTGGGAATCCTTCGTTAAGCTAATAATATACCATATTTCAGTGGAGCCCAATTTTGGATTTTCAGTGATTGGGGCATCCCACTGTTTATTATCCAACAGCATCCATTCCCGACCAAACGGGTCCATATTGTCATTTAAAGTTAAGTATCGTGAATTGGAAGCTGATTGTTCATTCATTTTGGGAATATGCATCATATACGCCGGTATAACACTAGTATCAACACTGGCCAAGGGAAGAGTCACTCGAAACTGCATCACTGTGCCTGTATTATCATCCGGTGGATTTCCGGTTGGAAAAGGAGCAGGAGCATCGTTTTTCATGATAATATTTTTACCCTCAAGATTGGTAAAATCAATGATGACATCTGCTCGTTCTGCAGGTGCTAACATGATTTCTTTTACACCTATCGGGTGCTGCATAAGTCCTCCATCAGTCGCAATTTGATACATCAGCTGTCCTGAATCAAGCTTAATCCTAAAGAAACGAGAGTTGGCTGCGTTTAGCAGCCTCAATCTGTATTTACGCGGTTCCACTTTTAAATAGGGATATACTTTGCCATTCACCAAGACGGTATCCCCAAAAAATTCTGGAACGATCGATGTTTCTAATTCGGGGACGGGTTTTTCTGGCTGTTTCGGGTAATAAAGTGAACCATCTTTATGAAAAGTCTTGTCTTGTATAATAAGAGGAATATCATATTTCCCACTCGGTAAATTCAATAACCGTTCGCGTTGATCTCTAATGAGAAAAAATCCGGCCAATCCAGCATAGACATTAAGCCTCGTGATACCAAGGGCATGGTCATGATACCAGAGGGTGCATGCTTGTTCGCAATTATCATATCGATAGACTTGTTTACTAAAATAGGGACCGACCTGTTTGAATCCGTTTGTAAACCAAGCCTCCGGGTAGCCATCACTTTCCCATTCCACACAAGCACCGTGAACGTGTACCACCGTTCGTACTTCCGGTACATCCAAATGGGCCCCGTGCACCGTATGGTCAACAGGTAAGAGATGCTTATCTGGAAGATTGTTGATCCATTTGATATACGCTTTTTCTCCGCTTTCAACTTCAATCGTAGGTCCTGGATAGCTGCCTTCGTACCCCCAAACAGTTGTATCATTTAACTCGCGATGGAGTGATTGCTTAAATTCGGTCATATTCACTTCATAATAAGTATATAAATGATCTTTCCATCGAGGTTTTAAAATCGGGGGAATAGGGAGTTCATCTACAAATTTAGAGAGAATCATAGTTCCGCTCCTTTATATCCAGCTAAAAATTATTACCTTCTTTTTAAAAGGTTATAAATAGTACAAGCCTTTTATGACAAATCCAAAGGGTGGGGCTCTCGACTATAACCTTCAAAGTTGTTTTGATATATACGGTTATTTCAGCTGTTACTGTAATAACCCACGACAAGATTATCGATTATTCATTTCTAGCTCCACAAGGCAGGGAATATAGCCTTGTGGAGATTGTTAAGATTAATACAGGAGTGTACGGTAAGAGGCGTCCTTCTCTGTTTAAACACTCAAAGGGTGATTTCTTTTACATAATTGAACTAAATGATGGTACAAAGATTGATTTGACTCAAGTGGGTGGAGTAAAAAATGATGAAGATGAGCGTTTTGTCATTGAAAAACTAGATATTCAATTAGTAAACATGGGTATCCCGAAACAATGAATACAGTAAGAAAGGCTTAGCTAAGGTCTATACTGATAAAATACGAAACATATTGGAAAATATGAAATAAAATAAAGATCAAGGATTCGCTCATTGAAACACCATATTCGCCCATTAAGGTTCAAAATCCGCCCATAAAAACCCGGAATTCACCCATATATCTCAAAAATTCGCCCATTGAAAGAATAGTAGGCAATAATTATGGCGAACAGTGCTTGGCACTGTTCGCCAGTTTTATTTTGAATTCTTCGGGCGGAGAATCCCACCCGACAATTCTATGACAAAGATTCACTTTCTAAAGAGACAGATTCCACTTTTGTTGTGGGCATTTTAACATTGCCCGCCACAATTCCGCCTAAAATAAGGATAACTCCTAGCCATTGTGACAAGCTTACGTTTTCAGCTAAGACGAGCGATGACAAGATAACCGCAACCGGAAGTTCTGAGGCTGTTAATATCGTTCCAAGTCCTGGGCCGATATGCTTCATTCCAATAGAAAATAAGAGCGGTGGCAAGGCTACGCCAAATAGCCCAAGGAACAATCCATACGGTGCTACTCCCATTAAAACTGGTAAATGGAATAAATCCGTTGGCGTAAAAAATAAAAAAACAGTGATCAATCCGCCAGTGGAAAGTAGAGCACTTTTCTGCACAGGTGGTGTATCTTTTTCCACGGAGCCGCTAAGAAAGATGAGAGCGGTATACGTTAATGCGGAAAGCAGACCCCAAACTGTCCCTTGCCATGATATTTCAACGCCGCCTTCTGCAATAATACCAGCAGCTAGAATGGAGCCAATGATTAAAATACCAATCGAAACCATTTTCCCGTTGCTTGGTGTTTTTTTATAAACCATCCACTCAATAAAAGTGCCAATCCATACAAATTGAAATAAAAAGATGATCGCAAGTGAAGCATCCAGGGTTTGCAATGACTGATAATAAAATACACCTGTTAAACCAACTGGAATTCCTGATAAAAGTAATTTACCTATTTTAGGTAGAGTAAGTTTTTTCTTTTTCGAAAAAAGAGCGACCCCCCAGATTAGCAAGGTCCCAAGTAAGTATTGACTTCCTGTTACCTGTGTCACGGTGAAACCAGCCGAGTAAGCAAGCTTTACAAAGGTCGATAATACTCCGTAACAGCAGCCTCCTAAAAAAACAATTAGTGCATATTGCCAAGTTTTCATTTTTCCTACTCCTTTCATTCCATAAAAAAAGCCACACAGCTCTCATATGAAAGCTGTGTGGCGAAAATAGAGATATCTCTAGAAAAGTCCACAAACAAATGAATTTTGTTATTTAATTTGACTTTGTTACTTTAAAACAATTGAAAAAGAATGTCAATCATTTTTGCCTCAAAATAGAGCTTCAATTGGAGGATAGGTGTCTGACCCTTGTAAATTAATTCACAATGGTTAGGCGCCTTTTTTGTTTAATTTCTACACGGTTTTCCGTGTGACAGTATACTGTCATTTTTAATCACTAATTTGACAATGAACTTTCATAATGCTATATTTTGATTGACATGAAAATTTAAATTCAAATAATAGCCTATAAAAAAACTAAACAAGAGTAGCGGGGGCAAACATGGAAACGCGGCCAATCAATGGACCAAAACCTTCAATCTTAATGGAACAAAACAAACATAATTTTACGAAGTCGGAGAACAAAATTTACGAGTATATTCTAGCAAACTCTAAAATGGTCCTATATCAATCATTAACGGAATTTTCGGAAGCAAGCGGGGTGGCAGAAGCTACCGTGCTGCGTTTTTTCCGGAAATTAGGATATAAAGGCTTCCAAGATTTTAAATTTTTGTTTGCCCAAGAAGTGGCCGCTGAATCACATCAGCAGCATGAGGAAACTTATATGGAAAGGATTCGTTCCAATATGTTTCAGGCGATTGATGATACGTATGATATTTTAGATGCCCAAGCGCTCGAAGGATGTATCGATGCCATCGACCGATCCCAAGATGTAGTTATTTTTGGGATTGGTTCATCCGGGATTGCGGGTTTTGATATGCAAAACCGGTTAATACGGATTGGCAAAAATGTCAGTGTTATTACCGACCCCCACTTCCAAGTGATGCGAGCCTCCTCACTAAACGAAAAATCGGTTGTTGTTGCTATTAGTCTGACTGGGAGCACTAAAGACATTGTTGATGCTGTTAAAATCGCAAAGGAAAAGATGGCAACTGTTATAGCATTGACAAACTATGTAAAATCACCTTTAACAAAATATGCTGACTTTATTTTACTTTCTGCTGCTAAAGAAAACCCATTAGATAGTGGGTCTTTGGTATCGAAAATTACCCAGCTTTTTCTAATTGATTTAATTTGTACTGGACTTACGATGAAAAACTATCCGGAAGCGAAAAAAGTAAAAATGGAAATCACCGAAAATATTGCAAGCAAGCTCTATTAATCCTATCCTCATTTGGAATGAAAGGATGAATCCAATTGAATTCAATTTTAATAAAAAATGCTGCTATTTATACCGAGGAAGAAATTATTGAAAAAGGATACTTGTTGATAAATGAGGGGAGTATCGCCGGTATTTTTACATATGAACCTGAGGAGTTGCCTGAATATATAACGGTAATAGATGGGACAAACTTACTTGCTGTACCTGGCTTTATCGATGGTCACATCCATGGTGCAAATGGAGCGGATGTCATGGACGCAACAGAGGAAGCGATAGAGACGATGGCATCTTTTTTACCGAGGGAAGGGACCACCAGTTTCTTAGCTACGACAATCACGCAAGCGCAAGGAAACATAGAGAAAGCTTTAGATAATCTTGCAGCATATCAAAATAAACCGGGACAGGCGGAAATGATCGGTGTTCACCTTGAAGGACCATTTGTAGAAAAGCAGCGGGCAGGTGCCCAGCCACAGCAATATATTATCGAGCCTGATCTCGATTTATTTAAAAAATGGCAGTCTTTGTCAGGCAATCAGATTAAAACAATTACGATGGCACCCGAGCATGATCCAGATGGGGACTTTATAAAAGAATTAGCGGCATTCGGAGTTAATGTATCAGCTGGACATACAGATGCGAATTTTGCTGGAATGAAAAATGCTGTTTGCCATGGGGTTCGTCAAGTTACACATTTGTGCAATGCAATGTCAGGTATTCATCATCGGGATATTGGCGTCGTGGGTGCTGCATTTCAATTACCCGCATTAAGAGGCGAACTGATCTCAGACGGAATTCACGTTTCCCAAGAGATGATGCAGTTGATTTTCCATCATATGGGAAGTAAACGATTGATAATGATTACCGATTCGATGCGTGCGAAGGGTCTATCTCCAGGTAATTATGAACTTGGTGGACAGCCTGTGACAGTTTCCGAGGATCGTGCGATTTTAGCGGATGGAACATTAGCTGGGAGTATTCTTAAAATGAATGAAGGTGCCAAGCGGATGCTGAATCTCCAGGGGGTAGCGATTCCTGATATTATTGAAATGGCTTCCATGAATCCAGCAAAACAAATAGGGATTTTTAATCGAAAAGGAAGCATTTCCATCGGAAAAGATGCGGATGTTTTATTGGTGAACAATGAAATGAATATCGAATACACCATTTGCCGTGGTGTAATTGCATACAAAGGGTGATAGATTTGCAAATTATTAAAGTAAAAGATTATGAAGAGATGAGCAAAAAGGCTTGTTCATTTATTGTAGAAAGAATGAAACAACATGAACATATAGTGCTAGGTATGGCGACCGGATCAACGCCAGAAGGGCTTTATAAACATTTAATTGAAACATATCGTAAGAGAGAAGCATCCTTTAAACATGCGACAACTTTTAATCTCGATGAATATGTGGGGATTGACTCCAAGAATCCAAATAGCTATCACTTCTATATGAAGGACAAACTATTTAGGCATATTGATCTTTTACCTGAAAACGCTCATGTACCTTACGGGAGTGCTGCCGATTTGCAGAAGGCATGCGAAGAATATGAAAAGCGAATCCGTGCAGCTGGCCAAATTGATATCCAAGTGTTAGGCCTCGGATTAAACGGACATATCGGGTTTAATGAGCCAGGAACAACTTTTTCCAGCCGAACACATTTAGTTAATTTAGAGGAATCAACTCGTCGGGCCAATGCCCGATTCTTTTCAAGCCTAAATGAGGTTCCAACCAAAGCAATTACGATGGGGATTGAAACGATTATGGAAAGCAAATTAATCTTGTTGCTTGTTTCTGGAGAAAAGAAAGCCGTGCCATTGGCTAGGCTGTTGGACGGGGACGTCTTAGAGGATTTTCCAGCATCAATTTTACAGAGGCATCCTAATGTTGTCATTGTGGCAGATGAAGCCGCACTGAGTAATAAGGAGTATCGGTATGAAAATAGAATTTGTCTTACAAAGTGAGCATGGCCTGAGGTCCCAACAAGAATTAAACTCCTCCTTCCTCGTTTCGGAGGAAATTTTCTTCTATTATATTCAATAAGGAGGAAATTATTTTCGAAACTATTTTTGTCTGCTATGTTTAATTTGAAAACGAATTCGTTAAAAGGGGTGAATGAATGATGATTATGGATCACATCAGTAATTACAATGTTTACAAAGGGGTAAATGAAAAGGTTGGTCAAGCAATTGCCTATATTCTAAACACAGATTTCGAAATTATGCAGACAGGTATGCATAGAGTGGATGGAGACAATCTTTTCTTCAATTTAATTGAATATAATACCAAAAATGCAAATGAACGTTTCTGGGAATCGCACAAAAAATATATCGATATTCATTATATATTAGAAGGGAAGGAATACATCGGTCATGAGCTATTTGAACGAATGAAGATAAAAGAGGATTATAATGAGGAGGATGATTATTTTCTATTAGAAGGCAGCCTGCAGTCAAAGGTAAAACTTGAGCAGGGGGAATTTCTAATTTGCAATCCTCAAGATGTTCATATGACTGGAATTATGGTAGATAGTCCTGAAAAGGTTAGAAAAGTTGTCTTTAAAGTAAAACTATAGGGAGTGATACCCTTGATGATGAAAGAAAATATAACTACAGATGTACTTGTTGTGGGCAGTGGTATCGCAGGATTAAAGGTCAGTATCGAGCTGGCCAAAGCAGGTAAAACCGTGATAATGTCGACAAAAACGCAGTTATGTTCAGGCTCAAGCTTCTATCCTTTGAAAGCCTCTTTGGGAACACAGGTAACGAAAGATGATTCGGATAGAGAAGTTTTTTTACAGGATATCGAATCTGTTAGTCATCATATGCATGATAAGGAAATGGCGCAAATCTATGTGAAAGAGATTCGCGACCGCGTTGAGGAGTTTGCGGAAATCGGGATTGAGCCATATAAACTTCCTGAAAGCCGAAAGGCATGTTTTGCGGAACATGACAGAACGATCTATATGTTAAGAGACTGGGATAAAATTCGTGAAAATGTTAAGGGAATATTCAAGAACTACTCAAATATTTCTCTTATGGAAAGATCTTCCGTTATCTCGTTAATAAAAAAGGACGGGAAGATTACTGGTGCTTTCCTGTTGGACAAGCATAATAATTTGATGTTGATACAGTGTAAAGCTGTGGTTCTCGCTACAGGAGGATTCGGTAATATTTATAAGCATAACTTGAATCCGAATGACGTCGATGGGTCTGGGCATATTCTCGCACTTGAAGCAGGTGCAAGTCTTGTAAATATGGAATTCATTCAATTTATTCCGGGTTTTACAACTCCAAAGTACAAAACCTTATGGGGTGAACACACCCTGAATTATTGTGAGGATTTTGTGGATGAGAATGGAAAAAGCATCTTAGACGCAGTGCTCCCAGAAGGACTGTCGAAGGAGGAATGTCTCGATAAACGCAGCACACATGGGCCGTTTACGAACTCTTTACCATCTAAATATTTTGATATTGCCATGATGACAGAAATTATCAGAACAAAAAGTGAAGCTGGATTTGAGCTTATTTATGATCAGGCAATTTATGAGGATCAACGTGATTTTTATACAATTTATTTAGATTGGCTGCAAGAGCGTGGCGTCAATCTTGTGACCGACCGAGTTAAAATCGCTCCATTCGCCCATGCGAGTAACGGTGGTGTGAAGGTAGACAGCTTTGGCAGGACACAGGTTGAAGGACTTTATGCGATCGGTGAGCTGGCCGGAGGAATTGAAGGAGCCAACCGACTTGGCGGAAATTCGACGGGGTCTTGTATGGTATTTGGAAAAAGAGCAGCCGAGAATTGTCTTGATTATATAAATCGTCAAGAAAATTCCCCATTCAATACCCAGGAAGCGGTCAGACAATTTAACCAAAAAATTCAATCCTTTTCGGCAAAACCTGGCATCTTCACGCCAAATGATGTGATGGATAAGATTCGCGAAATCATGTGGTTTAACGGAAATGTCATTAGAGATGAAAAAAATCTCCAATCAAGCATCCATAAAATAGAAGAATTGAAGTCGTCCTTTGATTTAAGTCTTTTTGTCAATCATAAAACAGAACGTAAAAGTGCGTTTAAAGCGAGGAATTTTCTCATCCTTTCAGACCTGCTCTTGAAGGCCATGCTGGAAAGACGAGAAAGCAGGGGCGCCCATTATCGAGAAGATTACCCCTATGAAAATGAAAATTATAATCGTAGATTGTTGATTTCTTTAAAGGATCATGAGGTGAAGCTTAAATTTCAGTCATGATATTTTTTTGATTAGAAATGTTGGATATTTTTTTCAAAAATATAAATTATGAAGAAAATTATTTACAGAATTCATAGTATGTGATATATTAATCATGTAAACGCTAACACTAAATAGATTTCAGGTGGGGAAGACAAATGACATTAGAAAAATTTAAAGGGATTATTCCTGCTTTTTATGCTTGTTATGATGAGGCAGGAGAAGTATCAGAAAACCGAACAAGGGATTTATGTAACTATCTATATGAAAAAGGCGTGAAAGGTCTTTATGTAGGCGGCAGTTCAGGTGAATGTATTTACCAAAATCTTGAGGAACGAAAAGCAACATTAAAATATGTGGCCGAAGCGGTAAAAGGAAAGCTTACATTAATCGCTCATGTTGGCGCTCCATCCACAAGGGATAGCGTAATTTTAGCCAAATATGCTGAAGAGCTGGGTTATGATGCCTTATCCGCGATTCCGCCGATCTACTTTAGCCTTCCTGAAAGTGCTATTTATAAATATTGGACGGAAATCATGGATTCAGCAGAGCTGCCATTTATTATTTACAACATTCCGCAAACCACTGGATACAATCTTTCAATGAATCTCTTTAAGAAGCTGATTGAAAATAAAAAGGTCATTGGCGTTAAAAATTCATCGATGCCAGCTATGGATATCGAACGCTTTAAGGCTGCGGCGGGAGAAAACTTTATCGTATTTAATGGTCCTGATGAGCAGTATGTTGCGGGCAGAGTCATCGGTGCTGACAGCGGAATCGGCGGTACGTATGCAGCGATGCCAGAACTGCTTTTAAAAGCAGAAGAGTTTGTAGCTACAGGAAACTTTGAACAAGCAAGAAGCATTCAACGAGATATTAACGACATCATCATTGCCTTATGTTCACTGAATGGCTCAATGTACTCGACGATTAAAGAGATTCTTAAATTAAGAGGAGTAAATGTGGGAAGTGTCCGCGGACCATTAGAGCCGGTACACGGTGAAGATTTAAGCAAAATTGCAGGAATTAAAGAGTTAATTGACAACACAATCCTTAAATATGGCAGGTAATGAAATGAAGAGAAGAGTTGTCTGCTTTGGAGATTCAAATACCTGGGGTTATGATGCAAGTACAATGGAAAGATT
The DNA here is from genome assembly GCF_900177675.1 of Bacillus sp. OV166. Lineage (GTDB taxonomy): Bacteria > Bacillota > Bacilli > Bacillales > Cytobacillaceae > Neobacillus. The sequence goes on from NZ_FXWM01000001.1 coordinate 1,063,008, forward strand.
CCCAGAGGGAGTTAGGTGGACAAGCCGACTAGCCGTACTATTAGGTGAAGAGTTTCAAGTAGTGGAGGAAGGACTTTCGGGCAGGACAGCAGTAGTAGATGATCCTTTATTTGAAGGATTAAATGCTTTCACCTATATCCACCCTTGTTTAATGAGTCATTCACCACTTGAGCTTGTCATCATCATGCTTGGTACGAATGATACGAAGGAAAGGTTTAATCTGACCGCTTATAATATCGCCCAAGGAATTGCAAGACTTTCATTCAAAGCAAAAAACACACCCGCCGGCAAAAATGGCAATTTTCCTAAAGTACTGGTAATTGCTCCTCCTTCAATTGGGGAAGAGTACTACGATTCAGAAGTAGGAAAGTCAATGGGGAAGAATTGTAATCGTAAATCAGAGGATCTGCCGATGTATTTGAAGGAACTATTGCAGATTCAAGGAACTGAGTTCCTTGATACAAAGGGTTTAGTCGCAATGAACAACATTGATTTTATGCATCTTAATGAAGAAGGACACCAGCTTTTAGCAAAGCTTGTCTTTAATAAAATAAAAAACATGCTATAAAGGGGGAAAAACAAATGTTAAAAAAACGCTTCCTGGCCACTGCTTTGTCAGGTGTACTTGTACTATCAGCCTTAGCCGGTTGTGCAAATAAAGAAACAAGCAAACCGGTTGAGGGGACAAATGGCAAAAAGACAGTAGAATTATCGCTGATGTTAACACCGCAATGGAAGGGTGTTATGGATCCTTCTGAAAAAGGAGCAGATTATGACAGCTTCTTTAAAGCAGCTGCTGATAAGTTCTCGAAACAGTATAAAGACTATGATGTTAAGGTCAAGGTTGAAGTCATTGCCAGTGATCAACGTGATGAGCTGCTGAATGTTAAGCTAAACGGCGGCACTCCTCCGGATATCTTCTTTGAAAATACCTTTGCCATGGGTGATTATGCACATCGCGGAGCATTAGTTCCATTAAACGACATTGTGGATGACGCTGCGAAAAAAGACATTGATCAAAAGTACTTGGATAGTGTGACATTTGGCAAGGATATATACTTCTATCCATTCTCCCATTTGCCTGGAACGTTAGCTTACAATGCTGATATGTTTAAAGCAGCAGGGCTTGATCAATATATTGGCGGCGAGAATGAAATCAAGACTTGGACGTTAAAAGATTATGAAACGATTCTAAATGCGCTTAAGAAGGACTTACCAAAGGACAAATATCCAAATGCTTATCCAATGGGCTTATTCGCTCTTAATAATCAAGGGGATACTTGGAATCTTGCTTATTTAAGAATGTTTGGCAATAAGTTCTTTGATAAGAAAGGAAATCTCGTGATTGATGATAAAAATGGGGTTGAAGCAGCAAAATGGTTAAAGAAAACCTATGATGCTGGTTTAACAAATCCAGGTGCAGAATCCGTTTCTTCTAACGATGTAAACGCCATGTTCCAAAACCAAAAGCTTGCCATCAGCTTCACCAACTCTGTTTTAATTAACAATGCAAAAGCTGACATGGATGCAGGCAAAGCGCCTAAATTCGATATCAGGCTTGCGAATATTCCATCAGAAAGCGGCGATCCATTAACATTCACATATGTATCTGGTGCTGCTGTATTTAACACAAAAGACAAAACAAGAATCAAAGTAAGTAAGGATTTTGTTAAATTCTTCTCAACTGACCCTGAGCTCGTAAAAGCTTCAAAAAATGGTGTTCCGGTAAGAACTTCTGTGGCGAACGAACTCAAGTCACAAAACCCATTATTTGCTGCTTATGATAAAAACGCGCAATATTTGTTTAACTTTACAGGAAGTGTTCCAGGCTACAGCCAGTTAAGACAAGTTCTGTACCCAGAGCTTCAAGCTATCTATACTGGTCAAAAAACACCTGCACAAGCTATGAAAGATTATCAAACAAATGGTAATAAAGTGATTAAAGATTCAAGAGCAAACTCTGTCATTAAACAATAACCATGTACGTTAAAGACTTTAAAAACTTAAGCCCCTTATGTTTGGGGCTTAAGTTTTAGAAAGGTAATGGATACTTATGAAAATAAACCAGCATTCTTTAAAAGCGAATATGACAGGATATCTATTTATTGCTCCTCAGCTTATTCTCTTTTTAGTCTTTCTCGTATATCCCATTATAGAAGGAATAAGATTAAGCTTATTTAGAATTAATTATACCAACCAGATCTTTGTTGGGTTCGATAACTATAAAACGCTATTTCAAGATCCTGTGTTCTTAAAATCCACTCTTAATACCGTCATTTTTGTTGTATTTATCGTTGCATTAACCATCATTTTTGCCTTATTTGTAGCCTCAGCTGTTTTTGATAAAAATGCAAAATATGTTTCCTTTATTAGAGGAAGTTATTATATTCCGGTTATGGTTTCGATGGTTGTTATGAGTATGGTCTGGAGTTTCTTGTTAAATCCGGCAAACGGTTTGATTCCATACGTAGCAAAACAATTAGATTTTTCAAATGTGAATTTTTTAGGTAATCCAAACACCGTTTTACCAGTAATTATTTTCGTTACCTTTGCAACGAATGTTGGTCAGGCGATTATTCTTTATATTGCTTCGATGATTGGTGTTCCGAAGGATCTGTTTGAAGCAGCAGAGGTGGATGGTGCAAGTAGAATGACCATTATCTTTAAAATTTTGATTCCAATGGTAAAGCCTACCACCTATTACCTTATCATCATGAACATTATTGCCGTATTAAAGATTTTCGTTGTCATTCAGCTATTAACGGGCGGAGGACCAAACAATGGATCTACAACCCTCATGTATTTCTTATACAATAACGCCTTTAAATATAATCAGCTTGGTGTTGCATCTGCAGTAGGTGTCATAATGTTCTTAATTACATTGCTTTTATCGGTTCCACAATTAAGAGCGATGTTTAAGAAGGATTAGAGGTGATAGAGGATGTTAAAAAAACAATACAAGAAAAAAAGAGAAACTGTCGACGTTGTAGCGAATGTGATTATCATCTTCTTTGCAGTGTTAAATCTATTTCCTCTTTACTGGCTTTTCACTAGTTCATTAAAGAACAGCTCGGATGTATTAAAAATGCCTCCGGACTGGATTCCTAAGTCGCTAACTTTTAGTAACTATGCCGAAGTTTTCCAAAACCAGCCTGCGTTAAAATGGACGTTTAATAGTATTGTTGTTTCACTAGGTTCCACGGTTGCTGTTATTATCGTGAGCTCCCTTGCAGCCTATGCATTTTCAAAGCTGCAATTCAAAGGGAAAAATTTCATTTATATTATTTTTATTTCAAGTTTAATGATTCCAAAAGAGGTAATGATCGTTCCATTATTCAGAATTATTCAGGAATTAGGCATGGTTAACACGCTTAACGGAATGATTTGGCCAAACGTGGCGACGGCCTTTGGAGTATTTTTGCTTAAGGGATTCTTTGATACCATCCCGGACTCGTTAAGGGAAGCAGCCAAGATTGATGGTGCGGGGGAATTTTATACCTTCTATAAAATTATCCTGCCGATCGTTAAACCAGGTATCGGGGCATTATTTATCCTTAACTTTGTTCAAGTCTGGAATGATTACCTCTGGCAGTTAATCGTCGGTCAGGACGAAAATTCAAAAACATTAATGGTTGGGATCGCAACCTTAATGCAGGATCTAAATCCAAATTTTGCGTATAAGATGGCAGGAGCTACTGTTGCAGCGGTTCCTATGTTACTTATTTTTATCTGTTTCCAAAAGTACTTTACTAAGGGATTAGCTGGTGGAGCAGTGAAAGAATAAATGGAGATGTTATTATGATAAACAAGGAAAGTCTATTTAAACAAATTAAAGGGAAATTAATAGTTTCCTGTCAAGCCCTTCCGGAAGAACCGCTTCATAGCCCTTGTATAATGGGAAGAATGGCATATGCAGCCATGCTTGGGGGGGCAAGTGGGATTAGAGCAAATAGCGTTGAAGATATTCGCGAAATTAAAAAAACTGTTACATTACCGATTATTGGTATTATTAAACGTGAATATGAAGGTTCGGATGTATTTATCACTCCAACCATAGAAGAAATTGATCCGCTCTACCAAGAAGGTGTTGATATTATTGCTTTAGATGCGACTAACAGAACTCGACCTGATGGAAAGTCCATCAGTGAAGTATTTCCGAATATAAAAGAGAAGTATAAAGATCAAATCTTTATGGCAGATTGCTCGACCTACGAAGAGGCACAAGAAGCATATCGATTAGGTTTTGATTGTATTGGTACAACATTGAGCGGATATACTGAGTACACACGTGGCAAGATACTACCTGATGTCGATCTAATCGAACGGCTGGTAAAAGATATAAATATTCCTATTATTGCTGAGGGTGGAATTTGGTCACCTGAAGATCTAATTGCTGTTTTCAATCGAGGAGTCCATTGTGCAGTTGTGGGGACCGCCATTACCAGACCGATGGAAATAACAAAAAAATTTGTTAAAGTAATTAGCTAGAATAGCAACTAAATCCCTCGAGATTTCTCGCGGGATTTTACCTTCTAAGGACTTTATAAAGGGTGAGTGACGTGAAAATATTAGCTGCCGATATTGGAGGTACAGCTATTAAGATGTGTATCTCTGATGAAAGAGGAAATATTGAAGGTTTTAGAGAATATGATACTGAAAGTAAAAAAGGCGGAAAACATTTAGTTGAAAAGCTACTTCATATAATATCAGAATACGATGGTTATGAAGCTATAGGTATAAGCACTGCGGGGCAGGTTGATAGTGATAAAGGTACCATTATTTATGCCAATGAAAATATTCCAAACTATACGGGAACTAGATTAAAGGATCTCTTAGAGGAGAAATTTAAGGTCCCTGTTAAAATTGAAAATGATGTCAATGCGGCCGCATTAGGTGAACAATATTTTGGTGTTGGTCGTGATTTCAAGGATTTTCTATGTTTGACCTATGGAACGGGCATAGGTGGTGCAATTATTCTGGATTCTAAAATTTATAAGGGTTTTAATGGGGTAGCTGCAGAATTTGGACATATTGTTACCCATCCTTTAGGAACTCACTGTAACTGCGGCGGGGAAGGCTGTTATGAACAGTATGCATCTACGACCGCATTGGTAAGAATGGCAAAAGTGGTTGATGCAAGTTGTGTAAATGGGAAGGTTATTTTTGAAAAAATCGATCAAGGGGATGCCAGGATCAAAAGTGTACTTGATGATTGGGTATTTGAAGTAGCATTAGGTCTGACCTCCTTAATTCATATCTTTAACCCCCAAGCCATTATTGTTGGCGGAGGCGTGATGGAACAGGAAATACTTGTAGAAATGGTTTATGCTCAAGTGAAAGAGTTTATCATGGAAAGCTTTGCGGATGTAAAGGTCTTAAAGGCTTCTCTTGGAAATAGAGCTGGAATTCTAGGAGCAGTTTCGCTTCATTTAAAAAGCGGGAGCTAAAAGGAGTAATTTATGTCAAAAGTAGATATATTTTCACTAATTCGTTCAAATTACAATGCACTTACAAAATCAGAAAAAAAAGTAGCAGATTATATCCTGGATAATATAAAGGATGTGATCTATATGTCGATTACAGACCTTGCTGATGAGTGTAATGTTGGGGAGTCAAGTGTGTTTAGATTTTGTAAAACAATGAACTTAAAAGGTTATCAGGAGTTTAAAATTGCATTAGCACACAGTCTTTCCCAAGAGGATGATACACCACAGATGTCAGGTGAAATCACGCTGCAGGATACGATTAAAGAATTATCCTCCAAGATTTTATCAACAAACGTAAGTGCTCTTACTGAAACCTTTAATTTAATAAACGAGACTCACATTTCGAATGCAATCGACAGTATGATTAAAAGCGAAAGGATTCATTTTTTTGGAGTAGGCGCATCGTTAATGACCGCAATGGAAGCAAAGAATAAATTCATGAGGATTAGCAATAAAACGGAATGCTCGTTAGATTCACATCTGCAGATCATGTCAGCCTCATTGATGTCTACTAAAGATGTAGCTGTAATTATTTCCTATTCAGGATCAACTAAGGATACAATTGAAGTGGCGAAGGTTGCCAAAGAAAGTGGGGCAAAGGTTATTGCAATTACACGGTTTGCTAAATCACCACTAACTTATTATTCCGATATCACATTACTCTGCGGGGCTAATGAAGGCCCTCTTCAAGGTGGTAGTTTATCTGCAAAGATCTCCCAGTTATACTTGCTAGACCTTTTGTATGCTGAATATTTTAAAAGGACGTACAAGGAATCTGCTATCAATAAAGAATACACAGCCAAAGCTGTTATTGAGAAAATGCTATAGGGTAAACCTTAAAGTGTATATACTAAAAACATATGGCAGCAGCCATATGTTTTTTTAGTGCGCCCAGCATGGGTGCAATCTATAGGGTGCAAGTCCCAGCCTTTGTGCTGGATTTTTTTTCATCCAAATATCATTCCAGAAAAGATCCTTTTCAAAGTACAAATATAATTGTATGAAATGGATGATTTCAATTCATATTAAATGAAAGGAGGCATCCTGGAAATGAATTTTACATGGTTATTTGGGCTATTATTTTTATCTCAACAAGTGAATATGCCAGACAGTTTATTAATCACTAACAACGGGCACCCTTTATCGGTTGTTAATTGTACTGATTTATCGATGAACTTACCTGGAGTTCCTATTATTAACACAGAAAAGTTAACAAAATGTATGGATCAAATTGACAAACATGTTTCTAAAATGCCTAAAAATGCAATGAAAGATGAGTCCGGAAAAATTATACCCGAACATGTTGGTTATCGCTTATATCGTCAGAGGTTCACAGAAAAAGTTTATTCTTATTATTTTAACAATGGTTCATCTAAAATAGAGGTCCCCTTACTTGAAATTTATCCTAAAGTTGACAGTGAATTACTTGGAAATATCCAAAATGAAAAAATTGGAAGATATGTAACATCCTTCAATATATCTAACAAAGGACGAACCAATAATATTTATCTTGCAACCGAGGCTATTAATAATTTTGTTCTTTTCCCAGGTGAAATATTTTCCTTTAATAAAGTTGTTGGAAAAAGAACAGCAGGAAAAGGATACTTGCCTGCACCAGTGATCCTAAGAGGAGAATTAGCAAAAGATATTGGCGGTGGAATCTGTCAGGTATCATCTACCCTATTTAATGCAGTAGATAATGCCGGATTAGAAGTTACTCAGCGTTCCTCACACAGCAGAAAGGTAACATACATTCCACCTGGGCGGGATGCCACCGTTAGTTGGAATGGACCAGATTTTGTTTTTAAAAATAAATACAATCAACCAATTCTAATACAATCAAAAACGGTAGGAAACAAGTTAACCATCGAGATATATTCTTCAGATGTCATTAACTATACTCCTAAAAAAGTGCCACACCTTCCTTATGATCAAAAACACCCACCCAAGTAAGGTTATGTGGGTCGATCTTCATATTGCAGTGACAGAAATGAGGAATTGAAATGAAGGATTTGAACTATTGGAATCCGAGGATCCAAAATTTTGGGAGACTAAAGGGAAAAGAGTGGCCAGTCGCAAATTGTGGATTTCCATCCCCAATTTATTAATTGCCTTCTGTGTATGGCAAATTTGGTCGATTCTTTCACTAAAGTTAATTGATGTAGGATTTAATTATACGACAGACCAAGTGGTTACTCTCACTGCAATTCCAGCCTTAACAGGAGCGGTCGTTCGAATTCTTTATTCGATAGGAGTTACTTATACTGGAGGGAAGACATGGACGATCTTATCGACCCTTATTCTTCTTGTTCCAGTAATCGGCTTGGGGATTGCCTTGCAAAATCCTAATACGCCCTACATGACGATGGCAACCCTCGCTGCTCTTTGTGGTCTTGGTGGTGGGAATTTCGTATCCTCAATGGCGGCGATTGGCCCTTTTTTAAGAAGGCGGGCTATATTTAAACGGAATAGTGCGATTCTTTTTGAAGGCTGTGGAAAAGATTCACTACACCCTGTATTTTGAATGGAATTAGAGAATGAAGTACATGTAAGTCTATATACAGATTTTTACAAAAAAAGTGAAGACTTCTCATTTTGAGAAGTCTACTTTTCGTTCAACTACTAAATAGACATACGATGTCCTCATTTGCTCCCACTTTCCCATCTAGAAACTCCCTCATCTTTTGAATCGCTAGTTCAAGTGGACTTAGAGTACAGTTTCGGGACATTGAAAACATATAGACACTTGACAGTTAACCTCCATGTCCATCTATACTTAGTAAAGTAGTATAAGTCGTTTTTTGTTGATGTCAACTTGACAAGGATTTGTTAAAGGTTGGAGGAAATAATATCATGGTTTAAGGAAAACCTTCTACCATCTGCTCACGTTTACCGAGATTTTATTGATAAAGGAAGTCAAATACATAATGTATAAAATCGGATTAGTCGGTCTAAAAACTTCTCTGGAACAGATTTTAGACTCGGCAGAAGAATATAAATATGAGTTGGAATTCATCTCTCTCCCCTATGTAAAAACCGAAGAGGTAGAGAGTATTGTAAAAGAACATAACTCTCACGTTCATGCATGGCTTTTTTCTGGTCCACTTCCCTATGAAATTGCGAAAAAAACGCTGGGTACAGATAAAATTATGGTCCATGTTCCTGCGACGGAATCAGGTTTTTATAAATCTTTTTTAGAGATGATCTATGAAAAAGGAAAAATTATTGAGCAGCTAAGTATTGATACGATGTCCTTAAACAATATTAGTGAAGAGGCTTTGTCACAGTTAAATATAAAAATTCCAAAGATTTATACGAAAGTGTTTGAGTTAGATGTTGATACAAATGAATTGTTGCAGTTTCATTTAGATTTATGGAATAAGGGAAAGACAGAAGGCGCAATAACTTGTTTTCCATCCGTGTGTCATGCTTTAAGGGAAAATGGAATTCCAGCCTACCGGATGTCGATGAGTAAGATGGAAATACGACAAACGCTTCGGATTCTTTCTGAAAAAGTAAAGGCTTCCTACTTTAAAGACACACAAATCGGAGTTGAAATCATAGAAGTTGAATTTTTTAGCAGAGTGGCAGAGGAAATGAAAACTCCTTATCATTTACAGTATTTGGAGCTCAGGCTAAAAGAAATGTTGATTCAACTGGGTGAAAAAATAAATGGTTCTTTTTCAGAAAAAGGAAACGGAAGATACATGATTTTTAGTTCCCGCGGCGCCATTGAACGAGAAATTATCACGCTCGAAGATACCGTTCAAAAATTAGCTTTTGAAGCAGATACTACCGTTGCTGTTGGAATTGGCTTTGGCGAGACCGCGTATTCGGCGGAAATCAATGCTTTTCGTGCTATTCAACATTCTAAGGAGATGAAAAATCGCGAAATTGTGATTGTCCAAGATGATGGCAAGATTGTCGAATCACCAGGCACAAAAAAGGAGCTGCAATATGCCCGTCGTACCCACGATAAATTCCTTATCGAAAAGTTAAACAAAGGGAATATCAGTGTAAAAGCGTATAAGAAGATCTCAGCTCTTGTTCATAGATTGGGATGGCGCGAATTTACAACTAAGGACTTAGCGACACAGCTTGAGATGACAGAGCGCAATGTACGGCGTATTGTCACGGATATGTGCATAGTAGATTTGGCTCAATGCGTTGGCGAAGAGGCTCAAGCTACACGGGGAAGGCCAAGTAAAATTTATCGATTATTATAAGCACCCATGATTTTGGGTGCTTATTTATTTTGTCCCTTGATTTAGCATGTTAAAAGATTTAAAGGAATATTTTTCAGCTTTATTTTTAGTGTATTGTTTAATTTCTATTTAGAAATTTCTAAAAATTATTGAAATTTAAGTATAAAAACACTATACTTCATTTAAGGAATTTTTTCCTTAAATTACCCTAAAGTAGATAATGTTTCGTAAGTAGAATAAAAAAAGGAGTTGAAATGTGTGTCTCAAACGATATTCATTCAAGATTTAATCGAGGATGTTAAAGACGAAGTGATTGGATGGCGAAGATATTTACATATGTATCCTGAGCTGTCTTTTCAAGAAGAAAAAACAGCACAATTTGTCTATGAAACGCTGCAAACGTTTGGTGATTTGGAAATTTCGCGTCCGACAAAAACAAGTGTTATGGCTCGTTTGATTGGTCAACAACCCGGGAAGGTTATAGCACTGCGGGCAGATATGGATGCGCTTCCAATTGAAGAAGAGAATGATTTGGACTTTGTGTCACAAAATCCAGGTGCGATGCATGCTTGCGGACATGACGGGCATACGGCGATGCTGCTTGGTGCAGCAAAGATTCTTACACAGTTAAAGGATCATATTAAAGGGGAAGTGCGCTTTTTATTTCAACATGCTGAGGAACTGCCGCCCGGTGGCGCACAAGAGATGGTGAAAGCTGGTGTGCTGGATGGAGTAGATATGATTATTGGCACCCATCTAATGTCGACTCTCCCTTTAGGGAAAATAGGTTTGAGCTACGGTCCGATGATGGCAGGAGCTGATACTTTTAACATTACCGTGGTTGGTAAGGGGGGGCACGCTTCACAGCCTGAACTAACTATTGATCCCATTGCAATTGGAACACAGGTTGTCACAAATCTCCAGCACATTGTTTCAAGGTATCGAGATGCTCAGGAAACTCTTGTAATTTCAGTGACAAAGTTCCAAGCGGGAAGTGCGATTAATGTTATTCCAAGTAGCGTAAGCATTGGAGGATCCGTTCGAAGCTTCAATCCGGAGCTGAGGGGAAAGATTCCAACTTTTATCGAACGCATAGTAAAAGGAATTACAGAAGCGCACGGAGCCACTTATGAATTCAATTATCAGTTCGGTTATGCTCCGACCATTAATGATGAAGAAATAACACGATTGATTGACGAAGCGGTTTGTGAAGTATTTGGTGAAGAAAGGCGAGAGATTATGAAGCCGATTATGGGAAGTGAAGACTTCTCTGCCTATCAAAAAGTAGTACCGGGATCTTATATTTTCATAGGAGCTCGTAATGAAGAAAGAGGGATTATGTATCCTCACCATCACCCAAAATTTGATTTTGATGAGCAGGCATTACAAGACGGTGTAAAGTTATTCGTTCATGGAACATTTAAAATAGTGAATTAGACTACGAGGGGGAAGAGTATGAAAAAGGTCTATTGGCTTGGAATTATTCCGGTTCTTGGTTTTGTAATAGGAGCGTTATTTTCAAATAGAGTGACTCCTTATGTTCTTGGAATGCCGTTTTTTCACTTTTGGGTTGTTCTCTGGTCTTTTCTTACAACGGGAATCTTGGGGATTATTTATAAACTTGATCCTGCGAATCAAAAGGAGGATTTTTAATGAATATTTCCTTGTTTTTTATCTTGTTTTTTTTCGTTGTTTCTATCGCTATTGGTTTATATTCCCAAAAAGGGAAAGAGATGAACTTAGAGCAGTGGTCCGTTGGAGGACGTGGAATGGGAACGCTATTTGTCTTTCTCTTAGCTGCAGGTGAAATGTATACTACATTTACTTTTTTAGGTGCAAGTGGCTCGGCATATAGTGATGGAGGTGCCATTTTTAGTATTGTTTCATACGGTTGTCTAGCTACTGTCATCTCTTACTGGTCATTTCCTGCTATTTGGAAATATGCAAAGGAACATAAATTAATTTCCCAATCAGATTTCTTTGTAAAAAAATATCAAAGTCCTTATCTTGGAGTACTTGTTGCTGTTGTAGGTATTGTAGCTTGTACCTGTTATTTGGTATTACAATTTAAAGGATTGGGGTATATCGTCGAGGCAACTTCCTATGGGGTCATCTCTTCCAAACTAGCAATTTGGATCGGAGCTATTGGTGTAACTGTTTTTGTTATGTTGTCAGGTATTCACGGTGCTGCTTGGACTTCTGTTTTGAAAGATATTCTTATTCTTGGGATTGTCGTATTTTTAGGTATCTATTTTCCGATTCACTTTTATGGCGGGATTCAGCCAATGTATGAGGCTATTGAACATGCAAAATCAAACTTTTCTATACTACCTAATCAAGGCATGAACACAACATGGTATATATCTACCGTAATTTTAAGTGGTATTGGATTTTATATGTGGCCGCATACGTTTCCTAATGTCTTTGCAGCCAAAAATGAGAAAGCCTTACGTAAAAATGCGATTCTTATGCCATTGTATCAATTAATTTTATTGTTTGCCTTTTTTGTCGGATTTGCAGCTATCTTACAGATTCCAGGATTAAAAGGGAGTGACAGTGACCTTATTTTGCTTCGTCTTTCAAAAGAGACATTTGATCCTTGGTTTGTCGGATTAATTGGAGGAACAGGTGTATTAGCCGCATTAGTACCAAGTGCTATGCTATTAATGGTTATATCAACTTTACTAGTTAAAAATATCTTTCAAGTATTCGTCCCTTCGACAACAGAAGGTCAGATTGCAAAATTAGTAAAATACTTAGTTCCGGTTCTTTCTCTTGTAGGACTTTATTTTACATTTAAAGGTGGAAATACACTTTTTGGAATCGCTTTAATCGCATATAACTTCATTACACAACTTGCTCCTGCGTTTTTCTTTAGTTTGCTGAAGAGGAATTTTGTTACAAAATATGGCGCTTTTGCCGGAATCATTTCCGGAGGATTGTTAGTTTCTACCATGTCTTTAGGAAATATTACGATTGGACAGCTATTTCCTTTCATTCCTCAAGTTATTAAAGATCTGAATGTAGGAATCATTGCACTATTTGTTAATACACTAGTCGTGGTAGTTGTGAGTTTGATGACAAAAAATATCACTTTAACACAACCAAAAACCAAAGCAGTGGTTGAGTAACATTGATAATATAGTGAACCCTGTCAAGTAGACAGTAAAAAAGTAATATAAAGCAGTAGCCTGAGTTCGATATTCATATGAACTCAGGTTTTTTATTTGGCAAATTTCACAATAAGCAAGTTTTAAAGAATATCAAATAATATAATCTGATTCGTAAAATATAATGAATAATGAGGGCGAAAATTAAATAAAAACTAATATCTGGGAGGCTAATAATGGGGGTAGGATATTTAAAAATAGAAATGCGTACCGGTGGTGGCGCTTTACCGGTAAGTGGTGCAAATATTATTATTAGAGACTCCAGTGGAAAAATTCTTAACCAACTGAAAGCCGATGAGAGCGGAAATACTGTAGCGGTACCATTGAACACTCCAGATAAAGCTAGTACGTTAAGAACTAACAATCCAGGTCCATATTATTCAACATATGATGTGGAGATTCGTCACGATAGATTTATCTCGAATATAATTCGTGGCGTGCAGGTATTTGACACTGTAACATCCACATTACCTGTGAGTATGGCGCCTGTCCTGAGAACGTTTGAACAAAGCAATTTGGAAAGGGAAGTAAATATTCCGTCACACGGACTTCTAACTCAAGTAGGTCGGAAACAACAAGGGCCTAAAGTACAACCTCAAGTACTTCATGATGTAGCTATTCCTGAATACATTACAGTACATCTTGCTCACCCTGACTCATGGGCAAGAAATGTTCGCGTCAAATTTATTGATTATATCAAAAACGTAGCATCAAGCGAGATCTATCCAACTTGGCCACAGGCTTCTCTTGAAGCCAACATCTATGCTCAAATCACTTTTGCCTTAAACAGAGTGTACACAGAATGGTATAGGTCGAGAGGTTACGATTTTGATATATCAAATTCCACAAGTGTTGACCAAGCTTTTGTAGATGGTGGAGAAATATTTGAAAACATAAGTGTGATTGTTGACAAAATATTTAACCAGTACGTTCGAAGACAGGGGCATAAAGAACCGTTCTTTACCATGTTCTGCAATGGAACAACATCAACATGCCCAGGGGGACTATCACAGTGGGGTACAGTTGACCTTGCAGAACAAGGGATGAATCCTTTTCAAATACTTGACCATTACTACCCTGATGACATTGAGATAGTAGAAACGAACAATACGATTAGCGTAGTTGAGTCCTATCCCGGTGTAGCTTTAAGGGAGGGAAGTCAGAGTCCTAGTGTTGAGATCATGCAAAGGTATTTGAACAGAATACGAGTCAACTATCCACTTATTCCACAAATCGCAAATCCGAATGGAATGTTCGGAAGCGATACGACTGAAGCAGTAAAAACATTTCAAAGTATTTTTGGACTAACGCCCGATGGGGTAATCGGTAAAGAAACATGGTATAAAATATCTTATTTGTATGTAGCGGTTAAGAAACTTGGAGAACTTGAAAGTGAAGGCGAATGGATCGATATAGGCGAGGTTCCGCCAACTGTCGTTTTAATAGAAGGCTCAAAAGGTGCGCCTGTCGCTCAACTGCAATTTATTCTAAATACGATTTCATGGTTTTACCCTACTGTACCTTCTGTCATACGAGATGCAATGTTTCGAGCTACAACAAAAAAAGCAGTTATCGAGTTTCAAAAAACATTTAATTTGCCAGCTGATGGAGTTGTTGGTCGTGCCAATTGGGATATGCTTTATAAGGTTTATAAGGGGATTGAAAATAATGTGGTAATTCCTAAGCCCCTTCCCGGGACTGTTCCACCAACTGAACCGCCGCCACCAGTCGAACCACCACCTGAAACGGGTCCACCTTATCCTGGAATGCTTCTCCGTGTAGGCTCTAGGGGTGAGAGTGTTTTGATCATGCAACAATATCTAAATGTTGTTTCAAAGGTTTATCCAGCAATTCCAAAGCTTGCAGCTGATGGTATTTTTGGTAGAAGAACCAAAAGTGCTGTGATCGCCTTTCAAAAACAATTTGGTTTGTTCGCTGATGGGATTATTGGTCCAGCAACTTGGAAACGTATTGTAGCAGAGTACAATAAGATTTCAATCTAATTTCTACCCCTAGGTGCCCCTAAATACTTGGGACACCTTCTTTATTGAATATACAAAAAACTAAGAGGGCACTCTTAATAAATCAATAAGGACTGTTGGTCGGGATTGGTTTGTGAGTTTTAATGTAATCTTTATAACCAATAATTTTATTTTCAAGCATCTTTTCTGTGGATAATAAGTTATTTATCTGATTTTTAATGGAACTTCTATGTTCTTCAAGTAGTTTAAGCCTTGCTTGAGTGGTAGTTTCTCCTTGTCTTACTAATTCAGTATATTCTCTTATTTGTGCAATCGGCATTTGTGTCTGCTTTAATTTCATAACAAATTTCATCCATAGTAGATCCGTCTCATCATACACTCTTTCTCCGTTCTCATTTCGATTAGGAAAAATAATCTTTTCTTTTTCATAATATCGTAACGTATGAGGAGTGATCCCCAACAACTTTGCAATCTCGCTAATTTGGTACATAAAAATCTCCTTTCATTAATTTGAAGAATAAGCCTTAAGAGATAAAAAAGTGCTTGCCTTAGAGTAAACTCTAACGAATATAATGAACAAATCAAGCAAAGATTACAAATTTCTAAAAAAATTTTCAGGAGGAATTTATATGAAATATACTGTGATAACTGGTGCAAGCTCAGGTATTGGTTATGAAGCTGCATTAGCTTTTGCATCTCGGGGAAAAAACTTAATCGTTGTAGCACGCAGGAAAGATAATTTGGAAAAATTAAAGTCAGAGATCATGGATATCAATCCAAACCTAGATGTTGTTATTCGAGCAACTGATTTATCAGTCACTGAGAATGCGTATAAGCTATACGAAAGTCTTCGTGATTTCAAAATTGAAACGTGGATTAACAATGCAGGATTTGGCAACTTTGCTTCAGTTGCTGAACAAAATCTAAACAAGATTGAGGCTATGCTACACTTGAATATAGAGTCATTAACCATACTCACATCTCTTTATGTTCGTGATTATGCAAATGTCGAAGGGACTCAGCTTATTAATGTTTCATCAGGCGGCGGTTATACAATTATTGCAAATTCTATTACCTACTGTGCTACTAAATTTTACGTAAGTGCATTTACAGAAGGTCTTGCACACGAACTTAAGTTAAAAGGTGAGAAGATGCAGGTGAAAGTTTTGGCTCCTGCTGCAACTGAAACAGAGTTCGCAAAACGATCTTTAGATATAGATGAATTTCAATATGAAGGTGCTGTACCAAAGTTTCACACCTCAAAGCAAATGGCAGGATTTCTTCTTGATCTATATGATAGTAATAAAGTAGTAGGAAAAGTTGATGGAATAACCTATGAATTTGAGTTAGTAGATCCTATATTTAACTTTGCGGTAAGAACAAGTAAATAATCAAAATGTTTTCAAAAACCAAAGAGCGCCCTAAAGGCGCTCCTGATCTTGACGAACAAGCCAACAATCGTTCCAGTCAAAACAGAGCCTAAAGTAGCTACTAACAATATTTTTAAACCGACTTTAGCTAACATACTTGCCTTCTCACCATTAATAGCTTGGACAGTACCAAGGATGATACTGATGGATGAGAAGTTAGCAAACGATACTAAGAAACAAGAT
Organism: Bacillus sp. OV166; assembly: GCF_900177675.1. Lineage (GTDB taxonomy): Bacteria > Bacillota > Bacilli > Bacillales > Cytobacillaceae > Neobacillus. The sequence goes on from NZ_FXWM01000001.1 coordinate 1,079,464, forward strand.
ACGATTGCTACAGTCTTTACTGACAAATGAGGGTTCATTTTTTTAAAGTCAAGCATAGCGACAAACTCATTAGCGGGTACTTTGGAACCCATTACTGATCCTGCTCTAACAATTTCATCTGTTGGAATACCCATTATGAAAGCGATCGGTGCGAGCACATACCCTAATATTTCTTGGTAGTTCATCCCGAAAATTCCATCAAAGATGTAGTTAATCATTGATAGCAACCCAATATAGGTAATCAGCATAGCTCCAACAATTAGAGCAACCTTCCCGCCATCTAAAGCCCTATTACCAAAAGCTTCAAAAAGAGATTTCTCTTGTATCATTTCTTTTACATCAATTTCTTCATCCTCTTCACAGCTGGTTCTTATAAGGTGAAACGTGAATATAAGACCGTATTCAACGGAGTAGCGTTGAAAGTACCTGCCAACAAATTAAGTAATTTTGAGAGTTTTATTTTATTACTTTCCTATTTTATGGTTCCATGGACTGCTATTAACTTAATTGACTATTATCTTCTCCGTCGAGGGGAATACAATGTTTGGGATGTTTTTGATGTAAATGGGCAGTATGGAAAATTTAATTGGGTTGCCATTATGACTTACCTGGTTTCGTTTATTCTTGAAATTCCATTTGTGAATACAACCATGTATGTGGGTCCTGTTTCTAAAGCGTTGGATGGGACAGATATTGCTTGATTATGGGTTTAGTTGCTCCTTTCGTCCTTTACTATTATCCAATGAGAAAAAAATCAAACTCTCTGTAAATCACCAGATGGATGATAGTCGGCAGAAAACTACGTAAGTTTTCAACAGTTACGTATCTATACTGATTTTCCAGGAGGCTGACCTTAGGGATTCAGTAAACATAAATATTATTAAACGACTGCTGCCTGTTTCTTATTTTTTAGAGACAGGCAGTTATCTTTTTCGACCTTAAAGGTGAATACTAAAGCATATAATACTGATAAAATGTAAAAAAACTTCCCTTCAGTAAAAGGAGACGCAATGATGATGAAGAAGTGTTATAGTGGAGCCATTTTGACAGCAGGCATCATCCTTACTATCATGAGTGGATGTCAGGAAAGTAGTTTTGAGAACAATCACACTATAGATAAAGGAAAGATGGTGGAGGAAACGATGATCCCTTCAATTCATGTAGATCCTGAAATTGACCTCTCAAGCGAACAAACCACCTCGATTATCATTGAATTTAAAACAAAACCAGCGAAAGTAGCTGTTATTGAAGCTGAAGCAAAGGGGATTCCATTAGCAATAGAGGAAGCGAAGGAGAAGGTAGAAGAAAGTCATCAAACGTTTCAAAAGGAACTTCACGAGTTATTAGATAAGAACCAAGTCCCCTATACCGTAAGACACAAATATAAAACTGCCTTTAACGGTGTTTCTATGGAATTACCCGCAAATGAAATTAAAAGGTTGGCAGAATTCTCTTCGGTCATTTCAAAAATATCTCTAAATCGAAAAATCAAACTAGACCCTCCTATTTTACCTTCTGAACAACTGTGAAAATAAAGTAAGTTTGTTTTTATACTTCGTACATAAAGACCCCTAGAACTGGAAAACTATATAAAAATTGGGGGTGGTTCAAGTTGAAGAAAAGGATCTTAAAGCCGCTTTTTAAGAAGCTCAATACGGAACCACAATTTCATGAACAGTCCAATGCACAGGATATTGAATTAAAAAAACAAGATATTAATAGCAATTATGATCAAAATTTAGAGACATTTAAGTCCATTTTCAGTGTTCCTAAAAATACGGATATCAAAGTTCGCGAGTTTACCATCCGTGCCCTAAATTGCCGTGCCTTTATTATTTTCATAAGTACAATGGTCGACTTAGAGCATATTAAAGAAAGCATATTGGAAAAATTATTGGGAAACGAGCAACCTTCAGCAAAGATTCAAGATATTGTTTCATACCCAATGGCAAGGACGTCCTCCAATATTGGAGAAATTACTGAATTCATCTGTGGTGGAATCACTGCACTCTTTGTGGAAGGCGATTCTCAATGCTATTTATTTGAAACCACGAAAACCCATGGCCGTTCTATTGAAAAATCAGATAATGAAGTGATTGTAAAAGGGGCAAAAGAAGCTTTTAACGAAAAGGTAGTTGACAATATTGCCTTAATCCGTAAAAAGATTAAAAATGAAAATCTTATCGTGGAGACTCAGATTATTACAAAACGATCAAGAAACGATGTGTTTCTTGTCTATCAAAAGGATCTAGCAAATGATGAACTACTTCAAACAATAAAAGATAAGTTAACTTCGCTCGATACCGATAGGATTCTCGATTTAAGTATCTTGGAGCAATACTTAGAAGAACGACCTAGGTCCCTATTTCCAACAATATTATATACAGAACGTCCTGACCGGGCAGCTTCATTCATTGAAGAAGGGCACATTATTTTGTTAATGTCAAATTCACCAAGCTGTCTTGTACTGCCTTGTACCTTTTGGGCATTGTTCCATTCACCGGAAGATCATTACCTACGTACACCATATGGTAACTTTATCAGGATTTTGCGATTTCAAGCTTTATTTGTCGCCGTTTTTGCCTCTCCTATTTATATTGCGATTACAAATTATCATGTAGGGATGATCCCGCCTGATTTATTAATGGCCATTGCTGGAACTAGGGAACGAGTCCCTTTTCCATCTATTATTGAAATCTTAATGATGGAAATTGCTTTTGAGCTTATTCGAGAAGCCGGATTACGGGTGCCATCCCCAATTGGCCCAACGATTGGGATTGTCGGTGCATTAATTTTAGGCCAAGCCGCTGTTCAAGCCAATATTATTAGTCCAATTGTTATCATAGTTATTGCCTTAAGTGGCTTAAGCTCTTTTATTATCAGTGATGTGAGCATGAATTTTGCTATCCGGATCACTCGCTTTTTGTTTATCTTTGCAGCTGGCTTTCTCGGTATTTATGGTGCCACTTCTTTATTTATCCTTGGACTCTTTTATTTAGTTTCATTAAAATCATTTGGCACTCCTTACTTTGCACCCATGACGCCACATTCCTCCTCGTCAAAGGACTTACTTATCCGTCATGTTCCCTTTAAAGAAAGGTTTCGCCCAGGGTATGTAAAACCAAAGGATATGGTCAAACAAAGAAAGGGATAAAAAATCATATGAAGCAGCAACCTGAAAAACTTGGTATTCGTGAATATGTGTCCATCGCTATTTTAATGATGGGTTTGAAAGCAAATGAAGACACACCTTCTAAACTGTATAATCAGGTCCAAAACGCAGCATGGATGATCCCAATCATATCAGCTGGAATCTCTTTTATCCCGCTCTTTTTATTAATAAAGACTATGTCATTGTTTCAAGACAAAAATCTGTTTTCGGTTATTCAAAAATTACTCGGACGATATATTGGTTTTTTTGTTTGCCTTCTGATATTTGTCATCAACTCATTTGTGATTTCGTTCGATTCAAGAACATATACAAATATCATTAAGACGTTTTATTTTCCAACAACACCTAATGTAATTATCTATGCCCTGTTAATGGCCGTTTGTACCTATGGGGCGAAAAAAGGAATTCAGCATATCGGTTCGGTTGCCTATCTTATCATTTTTTATGCAGTCATTACCTTGTATCTTGCCTTATTTTTAAGTACTCAAGAAAGCAGTATTCCATCCCTTCTCCCAATTTGGGGTCCTGGAAAACTGGAAATTTTGAAGCAAGGCACACTTAATCTATCCCTTTTTTCTGAACTTCTCCTGTTTGCCATGATTACACCTTACATCAAATCAAGCAAAGAATTTCACAAAGGAACATGGATTGCCTTAGTTTATGTCAGCTTCCAATTGAGTGTTGCTATTATGGTTTACATCTGTTTGTTTGATACATCCTTACAAGGAATTGGTTATCCATTCCACACAGCCATTCGTTTTATTTCACTGGGAACTTTTATTCCGAATATCGAAATCATCTTTTTCGTCATATGGTTACTGGCGGCATTTATTCGTTTCACAGCATTTTTGTATATCAATGCCCTTATGTTTGGTCATCTATTTAAAATTAAAGACTTTGAATTCCTGATTCCATCACTTGCGACGCTTTATTTATTGATTGGATCCTTTCCGGAATCACCTATTGATGTCATTCTAGGTATTAAACCGATTATTTCATATGCTTCTGGACCTGCGTTTATCACCATTCCAATCATTTTATGGTTGGTCGCATTGGTAAAAGGAGAATTTAAGCATGCAAAAAACAGGAACAGTATGTAAATTATTATTGCTTCTAGTCATTGTTAGCACATTAACAGGCTGTTGGGATCATGAGGAACTTGAAGATAAAGCCTATGTGATTGGGCTGGGAATTGATCGTTCAAATCATAAAGGGAAAATAAAAGTGACGATGTTACTTGCTAATCCTGAAGTAGGGAGTGTGCAAGGTGGCGGTGGTTCAACAGAAAAGCCTAGAGAAATCATCACCTTTGTTGCTAATGATTTCATAGCAGCGAAAGGGACGGCCAATGCGATTATCTCACGTAATATTAGTTATGAATTATTAAAGATCCTTATTATTTCGGAGGAATATGCAAAAGACAAAAATTTTATTTCGACTTTTTCCGACGTCGTAATGGACAAAGAAATTCGTATGAATAGTTATTTAGCCATATCGAAAGAAAAGGCAAGTGAGTATTTTGTAAATAATCGTCCAAAAATGGAAACAAGGCCACATAAGTACTTTCAATTTATGGTCAATCACGGGATTGAAAATGGTTTCATTCCAGATTCTACTCTATTCCGCTTTTTTACCTCATTGGAAAGAGAGACTGACCTCTTTTTGGCGATGTACACAACAGCTGAAAGGGCAAAGAATCCTAAAATAAAAAGCGAAGATGAATACATCGCAGGGCAATTGAATGCAACAGGCGAGCTTGATGATACACAATTTATTGGGTCCGCAGTCTTCAGGAATGGAGTGATGATAGGGAAATTAAACGGTCAAGAAACACGCACGATTAATATTCTTGATGACACAACGAATATTAAAGATATATTGATGGATATACCAGATCCTTTTTCAAATAATCATAAACAGTTCGCAGCAAGAGTCTTAAAAACAAAAAGTAATAAAGTAAAAATGAACGTGAAGGGCGTTAGGCTAAAGATTGATATAATGATACCATTAAAGATTGAAATTATGTCAAACCCATCAATGGTCAACTATACCGAGAAAAAAAACCAGCAAATAATCAAAAAACAAATAGCACATCATTTCAAAAAAGTAAATGAAAGGTTATTAAAAAAAACCCAAACTAAATTTAAAGGTTCACCATTTCCCTTATCCATGTATGCTCGAAGGTATTTTGGGACCATTCAGGAATTTAAAACATTCAATTGGCGAAAATCGTACCTAAATGCGGATATAAGGGTGCACCCGAGTATTGACATTATTGATTATGGGAAACAAGCAAAACGAACGAAAAGGTAGGGAATAAGGATGAGCCTATTTATTTACGTTAGTCTTTTTAGTATTTCTATATATACTATTGGATTTGCTGTATCACTATGGAAGGGAAAACAAAAGATGAGTGCAGTGGCCGTTTTTTTTCTCACCATTTGTATGATCATCCTGCCTTTCTTCACGATATTATAAAATGCGAACAGTGTCAGGCACTGTTCGCATTTTAATTGGCGGTTGGGGCTGGCACCGCCGTGTTCCTAATGAAAAATGTATTTTGTCATGGATGTGTAAACTTGATCTTTTTCTACTATTAAGGAAGGGAAATTATGGTCACCAGGTGGTTTCTGTGTTTCAAGACATAAGCCTAAATGCTTTTCCGCTTGTTTTCCTCTGATCGAAAAATCATTTCCTAACATATTTCCAGTATAAAAGACAACAGCGGGCTCTTCTGTCTCCATTTCTAGTTTCCGACCGCTTTCCCGATCATATAAACTGATTTGCTTATGATTCTGAGCACTAAGGAGGAAGGGGTGGTCAAACCCGCCACCAACTATTTCCGTTTGCGGATGGTCAGATTCAATTCCTCGAGCTACCTTATGACCTTCTCTAAAATCAAATACTGTCCCATCCACAGGGATAACCTTGCCAGTTGGAAGAAGAGATGCATCTAGTTCTAAGAATGCATCACTTTTTAACTTTAACTCATGATCAAGAATAGTTCTTTTTAAATTACCGCTTAAATTAAAATAAGAATGATTAGTTAAATTGACAATTGTTTTCTTATCAGAAACAGCTTTGTAGGTAATCAATAACTCATTATCCTCGTTGAACGTATAGATGACGGTAACATGAAGATTGCCTGGAAAGCCTTCTTCCATATCAGGGCTTGTATAGGAAAAGATGATATTCACTTCATATTCTTTGTTCTCAACAGTAGAATCCCAAATAACGTTATGAAAGCCATTCGGTCCGCCATGAAGATTGTTTTCTCCATCATTTTTGGACAAGTTATAGCACTCTCCATCTATTTCGAAGGACGTATTTTTCATCCGGCCGGCATTCCTGCCAATCACACAACCGAAATAAGGGGAGTGATCGATATACTCTTGCAAAGTGTCAAAACCTAACACAACATTCTCTAAATTTCCTTGACTATCTGGAACATTAATTTCCGTAATAATACATCCATAGTCAATACAGGTTAATTCCATCCCATTCGCATTTGTAATGGTATAAGATTTTACCTTTCTTCCATGCAATGTACCAAAAACAGTTTCAGTTAGCTTCATCATAATCCCTCTTTAATTCCCTTTTCGAAGATCAAATAATTGATGGTTAATCGCAACAGTATGCGGATATATATCTTTGTACACTTGATAGAATTCCTTATAGCGCTGAACGTTTTCTGGTTTTGGTTCATATACCTTATCGGCTTTAATGAAGACCTCTGCACATTCTTGAAGAGAGGAGAACCAATTCAATCCAGCTGCAGCGATCATCGCGGCCCCCATACCTGGGCCTTGTTCGTTTTGTAGCTTCACGACTCTTGCGTTAAAGATATCAGCTTGTATTTGCAGCCATAATTCACTCTTAGCACCGCCGCCTATAGAAATAACGGTATCAATGGTCTTGCCATAATTGCGGAAGATTTCGACACTCTCATTAATCGAGAAAACAATCCCTTCGATGACCGCTCGAGTAAAGTCACCTTTGTTGTGGGAGCCGTCAATTCCAGTAAATGTTCCTCTTATTTTTGCATCCGCATAGGGTGTGCGTTCACCTACTAGGAATGGAGTAAAGACAAGACCGTTTGCACCGATGGTCGAACCGGCAGCTTCATCTAATAGACTGTCAAAGGATTGATCCTTTGCAAAGGTTTCCTTAAACCATGTCAAACTATAGCCAGCTGCAAGCGTGACACCCATGGTATAGTAGGAATCTTTTTGTCCATGATTGAAAAGATGAACTTTACCGCCATAATTTTTGTTTTTATCGTTCTCATATGAAAGGAACACACCGGATGTTCCGATACTGCAAAGGGCCGTTCCCTCGGATAAAATCCCTGCTCCGATTGCTCCACAAGCATTGTCTGCTCCACCTGCGAACACCTTAGTCGATGAAGATAAACCAGTGAGCTCCGCAATCTCTGGCAAGATCGTTCCGACGAAGTCTTCAGTTTCCACTAATGGAGGACAAATGGCAGCAGAGATTTCAAATGTACAAAGAATATCGGCACTCCATGATTTGTTGACAACGTCTAACATCAGCGTACCTGCAGCATCTGAGTAATCCATATGTATTTTTCCTGTTAAACGATAGCGGAGGTAATCTTTTGGAAGTAAAAATACGTTTGTTTTTTCTAGGCTTTCGGGTTCATTCTCTTTTACCCAAAGAATCTTTGGAAAGGTAAAGCCCTCTAAAGCAGGGTTTTTTGTTATTTCAAGCAGTTTACCGCCTAGCTGCTGATCAATTTTCTTGCATTGCGGGGTGGTTCGAGTATCGTTCCATAAAATGGCGTTTCTGATTACTTGATGCTTTTCGTCCAGCAAGACTAACCCATGCATTTGTCCGGAAAAACTAAGACCCTCAATATCGTCGGGGTGAATGTTTGATTCAGTAACTAACTGCTGTAATGCTGCAATTGTTTGTTCTACCCAATCTTCGGGATTTTGTTCACTATATCCTGGCTGCTGCTGGATTAACGGATAGTCTTTTGAAACCGAATAATTGACGGTGCCTTCTTGGTCAACGAGAAGGACTTTCACAGAGCTAGTCCCTAAATCTACACCAATTACATATTTCATATGGATCTCCTCACTTTTCATAGAGTTGTATTGAACTTTTGTTATGTTATGTAACTTACTTTTATGATTGGAAAAATCCTCTTGAGGACAAAAATGCCTGAAAATTCACCAAAAGTGTCTCCAATAACCCTGATGATGGACAAAGCTTCATTACTTGATATCAAAGCTGTCTTCAACCACAAGTCAGATTCTAAACTAACTTTTTTCATTCGGTTATAAATAAACGCTATCCTTCATGTTTGTTTCAAAGGATAGCGTTTTAATCATTTAAGCTGTTTTCGTCCGAAGTTATTCCATTTCATCCAATGAATTGGCCTCTTCAGTTAGAAGGTCCATTAGGTAGAAAAATTGTTTAAACTTCTAATAAGTATTGGTTTAACAATGCTTTCAAGCGTTCGGTTTTCCCAGATACATTTTTAATTGTGTCATTGTTGAGTGCATATGTCTCAAGTGTGTGGAAGTTGGCTCTTCCTTGAACAATATCAAGTCCAATTCCTTCCGTAAAGCTGCTGTAACGCTCGGCAATCACATTTTCAAAAGCGCGGTCTTCGATTAATTTATGTGCTACTTTCAAGCCTCTTGCAAAGGCATCCATTCCAGCTACATGCGCATGTACTAGATCCTCTGCTTCAAAGGAAGTTCTTCTTACCTTGGCATCAAAGTTTAAGCCGCCGCGGCCAAGACCACCGTTTTGTAGAATTTCATACATTGCCAGGGTTGTAGAATATAAGTCGGTTGGGAATTCATCCGTATCCCAGCCAAGTAAAGGATTTCCTTGGTTTGCATCAACGGAACCAAGAAGGCCGCTTGTTCTTGCGACACGCAATTCATGCTCGAATGTATGTCCAGCAAGTGTAGCGTGGTTTGCTTCCAGGTTTAATTTAAAGTAATCTTCTAACCCGTATTGTCTTAAGAAGGCAATCGTTGTTGCTGCATCTGTATCATATTGGTGGGTGGTAGGCTCTTTTGGTTTTGGCTCTATTAGGAATTGACCTGTATAGCCGATTTCCTTCGCATAATCAACTGCCATATGCATAAATCTTGCTAAGTTATCCAGTTCAAGTTTTAAATCCGTATTTAATAATGTTTCATAACCTTCACGGCCGCCCCAGAATACATAGTTTTCTGCTTCAAGCAGTTTGGCTGTTTCTAAACCTTTTTTCACTTGTGCTGCTGCATAGGCAAATACATCAGCATTGCAAGAAGTAGCTGCACCATGGACGAAGCGAGGATTTGTAAACATATTAGCTGTGTTCCATAATAGTTTCGTGTTACTTGTTTTCATGTAATCTTTAATCATTTCGACAATGATATCTAAATTTTTATTTGTTTCGCTTAATGTTCTGCCTTCAGGCGCAACATCACGATCATGGAAAGCAAAGAATGGTACACCAAGCTTTTCATAAAGTTCAAATGAAGCTTCTACTCTAGCTTTAGCCAAATCCATTCCAGTGAATTGGTTCCAAGGTCTTTCCATTGTAGCGGCGCCAAATGGATCGGATCCATCTGCAGTAAAGGTATGCCAGTATGCCACTGAAAAACGTAAAATGTCTTTCATTGTTTTCCCGCCAATAACTTCCTCAGGATTGTAATATTTAAACGCTAATGGATTTTTAGAATCCTTACCTTCATAAGCCACCTTGTTTACGCTTCCAAAATAGGTATTCATTTTTGTTTGAACCATGTTTTTTCCCTCCTGAAATAAATTGTTATTTAAAACTATGTAGCTCTAGTGGATGTATAGTCTTGTTAGTTTGTTGTTTGGATAAACTAACTTTAATCTGATTACATCTTATAAAATTAAATCACTTTAATCAATAGTTTTTTTTGAATATTTTATGTATATTTCCGATAAATGTTGATTTATAATAGGATTATATAACTATAAACCATCGAGACTTAATTTACGCATTATACAAACGGGGTGCAAATTTGTGATTATTGCCGATCAAGTGTTAGTGAAAAAAATGAATCAAAAGGTACTGTTAAATGAAATTGTTTCCAATTCCCCTGTTTCAAGGGCAAGGTTATCTGAAATAACCGGATTAAATAAATCCACTGTTTCTTCTCAAGTCAATACGTTAATTGAAAAGAACCTTATTTTTGAAATAGGACAAGGGCAGTCCAGCGGCGGTAGAAAGCCTGTCATGTTAGTTTTTAATAAAAATGCCGGATATTCTATCGGAATTGATATAGGTGTTGATTCTATAAATGGGATATTAACGGATTTAAAAGGAAATATTGTTCTAAATCAATATCATCATCTAGAGAAACCTTCGCTTGATACGAACAAGGATGTTTTATTTTCGATGATTAAAGACCTTACTAATCAAATCCCAGATTCTCCTTACGGGTTAATCGGCATTGGTTTATGTGTACCAGGCCTTGTCAATACCGAGCAAAAGGTTATTTTCACTCCAAATATCGTCTGGAATTATGAACTTGACTTAAAATCGCTCATTGAACAGGAATTTCAGGTACCAGTTTTTATTGAAAATGAAGCCAATGCAGGCGCATATGGAGAAAAAGTATTTGGGGCAGCTAAAAATTATGAAAACATAATCTACGTTAGCGTGGGTACTGGAATCGGGATCGGAATTGTTATTAATAATGATTTATATCGAGGCGTCAATGGTTTTGCTGGAGAAATGGGCCATCTGACTATTGATTTTAATGGGCTCAAATGCAGTTGTGGAAACCGAGGGTGCTGGGAATTATACGCCTCTGAAAAAGCATTACTACATACTTTTCAGAATAACGATACCATCACTTCCTATCAGGAATTGATTAATCTAGCTAACCAAAATGATCCTGATATATTAATGGCATTACAAAATTTCGGTTTCTACCTTGGGATTGGATTAACAAGTATCTTAAATACATTTAATCCGCAAGCGGTCATTATCCGAAACGACATTGTTGAAGCTCTCCCAATGGTGTTGAATTCGATTCGAAATTCTATTTTATCAAGAAGTAATGACAAACTTAATAACAGTCATGAGTTATTACTGTCTTCCTTAGGAAAAAATGCTCCCGCATTAGGGACGTCCTCGATTGCTATTGAACATTTCTTAGAAAAGTTTACATCGTAAAATTGTATGGCTATTTCGCCAGGTGGAAAGGTGGAGGACGATTTGAAAAGAACAGTATATATTACAAGAAAGCTCACCGATGATATGATCGATAAACTTTCAAATCATTTTCAGGTGAGAATGTGGCACGAGGAACATGTCCCTGTTCCAAGGGATGTTTTACTAAAAGAAATAGAAAATGTGGATGGGCTTATTTGTCTTCTAACAGAAAAGATAGATGAAGAGGTCCTAAGTAAAGCCAAACAGTTAAAGGTCATTAGTAACATAGCGGTAGGCTATAATAATATCGATATTGACTTTGCTGCTAAGAAGGGAATCGTCGTAACCAACACTCCTGGCGTGTTAACTGAAACGACAGCTGATTTAACCTTTGCCCTATTAATGGCGGCTGCACGTAGAGTCGTGGAGTCATCTGATTTCCTGCGCAGTGGTGAATGGGGAGCATGGTCCCTTATGCAGATGACTGGACAAGATATTTATGGTGCAAGCTTAGGGATTATTGGATTAGGAAGAATTGGAGAAGCACTCGTCAAGCGGGCAAAGGGCTTTGATATGAATGTTCTCTATTATAACCGGACACGGAAGTCGGAAACAGAAGAAAAGCTGGGGATTCATTACAGGGAAATGAAGGATTTGTTGCAGCAATCTGATTTTGTCTGCCTTTTGTTACCTTATAGCGCCGAGGTACACCACCTAATTGGAAAAGATGAATTGTCCCTAATGAAAAGAAATGCCATCTTGATCAATACGGCTAGAGGTGGTCTTATCGATGAGGATGCTTTATTTCAATCATTGAAGAATGGGGAGATTTGGGCTGCTGGGCTGGACGTGTTCGAACAGGAGCCAGTTCCAATTGACCATCCATTATTATCCCTGCCGAATGTGGTTACACTGCCTCACATTGGAAGTGCCAGTGTGAAAACAAGAATGAGGATGGCTCATTTAGCTGCCGATAATATGGTGAGTGTATTAACTGGTAATGAAGCAATTACGCCTGTGATTAGCCATAAATAATAAATGTAAAGTACGATACTTGTCTGAAATATTTGTTAAAAAAGGTGGTTGTTTAAAGAGTTGTCAACTCAATTTCGTCATATAATTATTGGTAATTTTTCCGATATTTAGTTAATAATGAGAAGAAAATTCAATTTTTATAATGGACTCGAGAGACTCGGAGTATCAGTAGATTAATAGATTTGAAGCTATCGAAAGAACCAATTGTATTTTATTTCTGTAAAATTCTTCCTCAAATATGACAAAAATCATATGTTACGATGAATTTGCGAAAGATCGGCAAATTGCCAAAACAGGAGGAAGAAACGATGATGAAGAAAAAAGCAATTCTAACTGTAGCAGCTGCGGCAGCGTTAATGATGTCAAACCCGGTATTAAATAAAGCCCATGCTGCCACTACTAGCCCTTCCGTGCAAGAAAAAGTATATGTATACCAAGGGACAAATATGGATGAGATTAATAGTGTAGTCGAAAAATATCTTGCTAGTTTAGGATTTACATTTTCACAAAATACTGTAAAGCAGCCTGTTCAGACTCAACCAAATCAAACCGTACCAACACAGGAGCCTGCTCAAACGGCGACACCACAGCCTGTGCAGCAACAACCGGTAACTGCGACACCACCAAGTTCAACACCAACTACAAGTTCGTTAAGTGCTTATGAGCAAAAAGTAGTTGATCTGACCAATCAAGAACGGGCAAAAAATGGTTTACCCGCACTTAAAGTGGATGTAACACTTAGCAAAATGGCCCATGAAAAATCCCGTGATATGTCTGCAAATGGCTACTTCAGCCATACAAGCCCGACATACGGTTCACCGTTTGATATGATGAAAAAATACGGCATCACCTATCGATATGCAGGTGAAAACATTGCGATGGGACAGCGAACTCCTGAAGAAGTAGTCAAGGCTTGGATGAATAGTGAAGGTCACCGTAAGAATATCCTTAGCCCGAACTACAACTATATCGGTGTTGGTTATGTATCACAAGGTAATTACTGGACACAGGAATTTATCGGTAAATAATGAAAGCTCGGGGACAATATGTCCCCGAGCTTTTTGTGTCATTCACAACTTATAAAAGTAATATCGAAACTCGTCATCTATTTTAAATCCTTGTTTTTCCCAAAAGTTCCACGCCTTTTTATTGGCATGCTCCACTGAAAGTTCAATACCTTTAGATTTCGTTAATAATGTAAACTCCTTTACTTTGGCAAAAAGCATTTTCCCAATTCCTCTATTACGAAACTCTTCAGCTATATAAAAGTCATTTAATAACCAGACACGCTGTAAACTTAAAGACGAAAAAATAGGATAAAGCTGTGCAAAGCCAATAACCTCATTTTCTTGCGCTGCGATAAATATGACAGATTCTAAGTGTTCAAATTTTTCATAAAGAAAACTTTCTACTTTTGATGGGTCCTTTGGGTGCTTAAAAAACTCACGATAGGAATCAAATATAGGAACTATTTTAGGAAGATCTTCAATTGTTGCTTGTCTAATAATTAATTTGTTGCTCATTATACATCCCTCTATGTTCAAAATGAATTATATTGAAGCATCATTAACCATTTGTTTAGTTAACACCATCTGCAGCTATCATAGCAATACTTCAGATGATAAATATAAATGAAGTGGTGAGCCTTAGTAGCTGTTTTCTCTTCATTTTTAATTTTTTTAAGGATCGATACAAGGTTTAAACCAAATATAACGCACAAAACGGGCATTATAAACCAGCCTATGTTCAGAAATGCAATGATGCAAGATTGTTGATTCTTGAATTCGCCCATAGAAACATTAGATTCGCCCATAAAAGCCCAAAATTCGCTCATTAAACCCCAAGATTCGCTCATTAAACTCAGAAATTCGCCCATTGACGCGAAAAGTCGTTAAATAATCAAAAATATACAAATACGTAAGTGTAATTTTATACAAAATATCATTTTTAATGAGTTATACCAACGTTAGTTACGGAAACAGGCAATAAAAAACAGTACACCTCCTTCTTAAAGAGGTGCACTCCTGTTGGGTTTTCATATGTATCAAACAAGTGAGTTAAAGATTTACATATTTAAGGGAGCTACTGTTTAACTAGTGCTCTTCCTAAGGTACCGGCTCCGCCTACGCCAAATACCATGATAGCCACGCGTGCTATCCCCTCTAATATGTAATATAACGCTAAATTATTAATAAAATATGAACTAGATGTTAATCAATAGTTAATTTTTATATAGGTTTATATGGTCTGAAAAAACTATTCAAACGTTTGATTAGAACGCATAACTTCTTGATAGACGTGGCTTGGAAGATCTAACCAAACGTTTGATTAAAAGATTAACAATAAAAATTTGTTATTTTAAGGGAATCCAGATTTCTGAGTAGTAATCGGTGCCCCAAGGATTACCGGCGAAATAGACTTCTAAATCAGGTGTGCCTGCATGCTTGTAATGACTTGACGGAAACCATTCAGAGTAAATTTGTTTCCATACTTTCTGGATTGCCTCGGGCATTGGGCCGTGAACTTCAAATACGCCCCACATTGAAGGTGGAATCTCGAGATTCAATAAACCTTCTGGCGTGTCACCGTTATGTTCCGTTGCAATCCAGTAATCCATTAATTGCTGCTGCGTGTCTCTTTTATCGACACATACCCCAAGCACCCCATTAATTTCCCCATTATTCAATTGGAGTAATAAATCGTTGGTTCCATCTGCATGAACATCAGCCCACATTTTGGGGATCTCAATTAAGTTTTCACCATTAACACATGATAACTCCCGCTTGATCCCGATAACTTGGAAACTGTCTCTTTCAATAATTTTGTAATTCATCTAATTCATCCTCCTTACATCTATTTGTAATTATAAGTCTTTTTAACAACCAATTTGTTACAAGCAAAAATAATTCATTTTTCTATTTCTCTATATTTTACATACTATCCTGTCAGTCGCGAAAAATAATATAAAAAATAGCAGGGAAGGTAAGAAGATATGTTTTCATTTCGAGGCGATGCGCATAAAGTTTACCTTCGGCTTAACAAAGCCATAAACAACGGTGAATCCACCAAACATATGAGGGAATACATAGAAATTGAAGAGGTTCAAAGACTGTATCAATCACTTGATAGCAGCATGTTGCAATTAATTAATTATCGAATGATCAAGGAAAAGAATGGATCTGGGATCATACCGATTTTTGTTTCTTCTGTCCCATGGCTTTTGTTTCTATTTTCCAAACCATTGATGGACTTCCTTTTCAAGGATGGAAGCATACTTTGGGCAATATTTGGGGTTGCATATTTGATGGTTTTAACTTTAAGTGTCATCCTTCATTTTCGAGAAAAGGCATGGGCTGCATTTCATATGGAAATCATTCAGGATATTTTAAAAGAAAGAAATCACTGAATTCAATAATTTATATCAAAAAATGAGGCCTGTCTTTTTTTAGTATGAATATTAATAAAATAGCTAAACTAATATTAAAATCTTTGGGAGGCTATTTATGGGCTTAGTAGTTTTTTTCTTCCTGGCATGGCTGGTTGTATCCCTTTTTGCAGTTATAAAGAAGAAACTATCGTTTGCCGAGAATACATTGATTTTTTTAGTTATTTTAATTGTTAGTATTAACTTTTCTTGGATTGTCATTGAGGAACTAAAGCTAATAAAACGTACTCAAGAAAGTTTGGAATATATGGCCTATCTACTCAATCGTAGTGTAATTACACCATTTCTAATCCTTATTCAGGTAAATCTTCTTCTACGGAGTAAAACGATGATGATGAAAATAATACTAATGGTTTTTGGTGTTTTTCTATTGACGGGTGTAAGTAGTCTCTCTAACTTTTATGACATTATAGAATATAAACATTGGCATTATTGGTATGATGGAATATATTTTTTCATTCTAAATGGTATTGCGATTTTTTCTTATAAATTATTTGCGAGGGTCTCTCGGAATGTGGTGAGTTATTAATGATATTATGGGAAAATTTTGATAAAAATGAGATTTATATCATAATTATGCTGATTGTTTCTTATACAGCATTTTTTCTATTTCCGAAAAGATTATCTACATCGATTACGATTTTATTTTTAGTTTGGGGATTCGCAAGCTCTACTTTGTTTGATTTCACCATCGGCGGTGGATTGCTTGATTTTTATAAGGTCAATGATTCTAACAAATATGAGCTGTTTGATTTACTCTCTTATTTTTTGTTTGCCCCATTCAGCTATTTTTTCGTCTACTTTTACGAACGATTTAAAATCGGCAAAAAGGCATTTATATTTTATATACTTGGTTGGTGCTTTGTAGGCTTAATAATGGAAAAAGTCTCCGGCTATATGGGACTAACACATTATCAGCATGGTTATAGTATAAAGTATTCATTGATTGTTTTTTTAGTGGTTCAGACAAGCACAGCCCTTTACTATGAATTAATAAAGAAAAAAGAACCATTTTTAGAAAAGTTGAAACAAGGGCATTAAGCCCCAGAGAAACTTAACATCAAAAAACCGTCAGGCTCAAAACATGGCTTTGGCGGTTTTTCTCATGAGCAATGTGAGGGTAAATGGAAGAAGGAAAGAAACTCTTCAAAGGCGAAATAGAATGATAGTATTCTTTATAGTGTAAGGATCGGTCAGGTGTCAGGGAATATTTTAGAAAAAGACATTAACATAAAAATGGTAAGAAGTGAGGTCCTGTAGCATAAATGATAAAAGTTAAGTCTAAATGACAAAGGTGATGGGGATGTTTTTTCTATTTTTAACTGCGATGATTATTTGTTTTGTCGTGGGTACTACTTTATTGGTAAAAGGTACAGTAACAGTCGGGGCCATTACCATTGGTGCAGGAATAATACTGTTGCTGGTTATTTTGATTTATTATGGAAAAAAGAAACATCGAAAAAAGAAATACGATTGGACTCCAGACTGTGATTGTATTCCGGATTTTGATGGGGATTGTGGGCCAGATTGTGATTGTGGACCGGATTGTAATTAATCTAATGAGATTGCTAAATATCGTTCCATGTCATCGGATGAAGTCTCGGAGTATAACCATTAAGGGGTATACTCTTCCCTTATGTGCAAGATGTACCGGAATCTTGGCAGGCTATTTATTTTTCCCGTTTTTGTTGATAGCGGGTATACATTTGTCATTATGGCTCGGGCTCCTTTTAAATGTCCCAATGGTTATTGATGGTTGGACACAGAAAAGGAAATATCGGATGAGTAATAATATCTTGAGAGTTACCACAGGTATAATGAGTGGATTTGGGCAAAGCGTCCTGATCGTAACAGGCAGTGATTATATACTATCCATGCTTTTAGGTGGATAAAGTCGAGGGAAACTAACTACGCTTATTAAAAATCGGCTGCCATTGCGGCAGCCGATGGATAGGCTAGACCACGATCCAAAACGACTAGTTAAACGGATAAAACTGATAGGTTAGCACACCAACAATGATTCCTGTGACCAATCCAAAAAATACTTCTGCCGGTTGATGACCTAATAATTCTTTCAGCTTTTCTCTAGACTCTGTTTTCTTTAACTTCGGGTTTTTTAAGGTATCAATTAAAAGATTGAAATCAACTAACAATGTATTTAAAACCTCTGCATGATAGCCTGCATGTCTTCGAACCCCGGTAGCATCATGCATGACAATTAGTGATACGATCACAGAAATTGCAAATTCATTAGAATGAAGTCCAGAAGTTAAACCGATAGCAGTAGTTAATGAAATAATTGTAGCTGTATGAGAACTAGGCATTCCCCCAGTGCTAAACATCAAGTTCCATCTTAATTCTCCTGAAGCAAAATAGTGTATCGGAATTTTTACAAATTGGGCAATAAACATTCCTAAAAGGGCGGCTAAAATGGGATAGGATAAAAACATATGATCCTCCTAATTTGTGTTTGTACTTATAATATGAATAAAACCCATTACTAATCAAATTTGATTTAATAAGTCCTGGTTGTTTCCGTCCAAATAATCATGAACGAAAAAATTGAAAAACCGTTCCCTTACCTTCTGAGACTTCCACCTCCGCATAAGCACCATTGATGAAGGTGATTTGTGGTGGGAGGTGCCCGCAATCAATATCATAAATAATTGGAATATCAAGCTCATCGGCAAGGTCTTGATAGACATCCTCCACAGTATAGTTTTCCACAGACCTATTCGCTTCACTCCGGCCAAACATCAGGCCTGAACAGTTTTCAATCCACCCAGCTAACCTCATTTGAACCAAGGATCTTCGCAAATCAGGGGTATTCATTTGACAATTCTCTAAATACCAAATGACGGGCTCGCCGTTGATATGTTTTTTTCTAAACTTTTCTACATCACCGAAGGGCGTCCCAATAAGATGTCTGATAATGTCTATACATCCGCCGAGTAATCGACCATGTATCCTAACTGGTCGGTTCCCGACAGTATTCCAGGCAGTATGTTCGGTTAAATGAAAAACACAGGGAGAAGGATTTGTATGCTGCCATTCCTTTTGATACTTTTCTGAGGAATGTTGAATCACAGATTCTCCTTTGTTGGTCGACAAGACCGACTGCCAAATGGCTGTCGTTTCATCCATAAATTCCCCGCCCCACGGCGAATAAGGATGTCAATTTCATTGTCACACATCATGGCATTAAAATCAGCCGCACGTTTTAGCGCTGGGGCTGATTTTGCCTTGTTTTGAGTCCAAGCTGTTTCCCCACAGTTTACCTTGAATCCTCTTTGTTCCATTCCGATGGTTGCTTCGGTTTTTAAATGCGGAAAGGTAATCATCGATATTCCCCTAACACTTTTAGATGATTTTATCAAAATGTGAGAAGGGGGGCTACATATTAATCTATGACTCAAAAATAATTACAACACGTTTTCGGATTTTTTGGAAAAAATTTAACAATAAATTAAAATTCATCTTTTTGTCAAATTAACTCTAGCCATTTGGAAATGAAAACGCTATAATTAAATTATGAAACAACGTACCACGATGTGGAACGCGATAAAAAGAAGTTAAATTTAAGGAGATGTAGATTGTGGAAACAAGATACTCAACACACCCAGATCATGCAAAAACATTTACAACAGAAGAACTTCGCAAACACTATCTGATAGAAGAGTTATTCATCCCAGGTGAAATTAAGCTAGTTTATACAATGGAAGACCGTGCCATTGTAGGTGGCATCACACCTATGGGAGAGGTAGTTTCATTAAAGGGCTATGATGAAATTAAGGCTGATTACTTCTTAGAGCGAAGAGAAGTTGGGATTTTCAATGTTGGTGGAAGCGGGAAAATCACCGTTGATGGTGAGACTTATGAAATGGACAACAAAGATTGCTTGTATGTTGGTTTAGGGAAAAAAGAGTTACTCTTCACTAGTGAATCAACCGTAAGTCCAGCCAAGTTTTATTTATTCTCTGCACCAGCTCATAAAGAGTATCCCGTTCAACACGTAGCATTTAAGGATATTGAAGGAGATCGCTTAGGATCCCTTGAGAATGCAAATGACCGAGTGATTCGCCGCATGATCCATAACGAGGGAATCCAAAGCTGCCAAGTGGTTATGGGAATGACGCAATTAAATACTGGAAGCGTCTGGAATTCAATGCCAACTCATACACATGACCGCAGAATGGAAGTCTACCTCTACATTGATTTAGATGAAAATGCAAGAATGTTCCATATGATGGGTGAGCCGACTGAAACACGTCATCTGGTGATGAAGAACGAACAAGCGGTTATTTCACCGCCGTGGTCCATTCATTGTGGTGGAGCAACCAGCAATTATACTTTTATCTGGGCCATGGCTGGAGAGAATAAAACCTATAATGACATGGATCAAGTAACGATGGACCAGTTGAGATAACTTAAAGACTGCTTGATTAGAAGACATAAAGGAAGAGGTGCTTAATAAATGAGTTTAAGAGATTTTTCACTAGATTTTTTTAAGTTAACAGATAAGGTGGCCATTGTTACAGGAGGAAATACGGGTCTAGGCCAGGGATATGCGATCGCATTAGCTAAAGCCGGAGCAGATTTATTTATTGTTTCCCACGATACCAATTGGGAAGAAACCAGAGCTCTTATTGAAGAGACAGGAAGCAAAGTCCACTTTCATCAGGCCGACTTAACGGTAAGGGAAAATATTAAGAATATTGTCTCTGAGTGTCTGAATGTTTATGGAAAAATAGATATCCTCGTGAATAATGCGGGAACGATTCGTCGCACGCCATTACTAGAATACAAACAAGAGGATTGGGATGCGGTCATGGATATTAACCTGAACGCAGTCTATTTTCTAAGTCAAGAGGTTGCAAGAGTAATGGCTAAGCAAGAATGCGGAAAAATCATCAATATCGGATCGATGCTGTCTTTCCAAGGTGGTAAATTTATTCCGCCATACACAGCAAGTAAGCATGGGGTGGCGGGTCTTACAAAAGCATTTGCAAACGAATTAGGACATTACAATATCCAAATTAATGCGATTGCACCAGGGTATATTGCTACCGCTAATACTGCACCGATTCGTAAGGATGAAGAACGGAACGCGGAAATTCTTTCTCGTATTCCTGCAGGAAGATGGGCAGATCCATCAGACCTTATGGGGGTAGTTGTCTTCTTATCTAGTCGAGCCTCCGATTATATGAATGGACATATTCTAGCAGTCGATGGTGGTTGGTTAGCCCGTTAATCAGGGTTATTACATAAGCTAAAGGCGGTTCAAGATATATTGTAAATCAAAGCCTCCTTTGCTTTATTTGATTCAGGAACATACCACAGCATGTCTCAATTTTTTTGCTTAAAAATTACCCATCATAAACCGAAAGGTAAGGTATGCAATTATGAAAATTATGAAGACGATTGAAAAGATTCCTGGTGGTCTAATGCTGGTTCCATTATTTTTAGGAGCTATGATACACACACTAGCTCCAAAATCTGGTGAGTATTTTGGTTCATTTACTAATGGTTTAATGACCGGTACTGTACCAATTCTAGCAGTATGGTTCTTCTGTATGGGTGCAGGTATTAATATTAAAGCGACAGGTACGGTATTAAGAAAGTCAGGAACACTTGTCGTAACAAAGATAGCGGTTGCATGGGTAGTTGCGATCGTTGCATCCATGTTTATCCCGGATGGTGGAATTCAAACAGGCTTTTTTGCTGGATTCTCAGTTCTTGCTTTAATTGCATGTATGGATATGACCAATGGCGGTCTATATGCTTCAATTATGCAGCAGTACGGTTCCAAAGAAGAGGCTGGTGCGTTTGTCCTTATGTCACTTGAATCAGGTCCACTAGTAACAATGTTGATTCTTGGTTCAACAGGGTTAGCAGCATTCCAACCGCAAGCTTTTGTAGGCGCTGTCTTACCTTTCTTAGTAGGGTTTCTTCTTGGTAACTTGGATAAAGATTTCCGTGAATTTTTCAGTAAGGCTACACATACAATGATTCCATTCTTTGGTTTTGCCCTTGGTAACTCGATTGACCTGACAGTAATAGCGAAGACTGGTCTTGCTGGAATTTTATTAGGTATTCTCGTCATCATTGTTACAGGTGTTCCATTAATGTTAGCTGATAAATTTATTGGAGGAGGAAACGGTACAGCAGGACTTGCGGCTTCAAGTACAGCTGGAGCTGCGGTTGCCAATCCGATGATCATTGCCACAATGAAGCCGGAGTTTCTTCCTATTGCGCAATCAGCCACTGCTTTGTGTGCAGCATCGGTCATTGTAACATCTATATTAGTACCTATCCTTACGGCCTATTGGTCCCAACATATGAAAAAGAAAAACAATGGACCAAGTGTACATGGAGGAAACAAAGCTACTGCTTGATAATCAAATCAAGAGAGACATATTCATTGTATGTCTCTCTTTCAATTAATAGGAGGATTGACCCGTATGAGTAGAATTATTACTGTAGGAGAACCTATGGCACTCTTTGTAGCGGAGAAAGAAGGTTCATTGGAGAACACAGAGCGTTTTGAACGTTTTGTTGCAGGTGCTGAGGTCAACTTCTCCATTGGTATGTCACGATTAGGGCATACAGTTACCTATATTACCCAATTGGGAATGGACCCGTTTGGCAAAAATATTGAAAAGTTTTTGCAGCAGAATGCGATTGATACCACGTATGTGACATATGATGCGAATTATTTAACAGGTATGCAGTGGAAGGAAAAGGTAGTAAGCGGCGATCCAGAAGTGTTTTCCGCTAGAAAGAATTCCGCTGCTTCACATATGAATCTAGAAACGATCGATCATTTGAACTGGGATGGCTTTGACCATATTCATTTGACAGGGATTCCCCCTGCATTGTCCGCCGGTTGCCGAGAGATGGTATATGAACTAATGAAAGAGGCACGAGCAAGAGGCATCCAAATCTCATTTGATCCTAACTTACGTCCAGGTCTTTGGCCTGACAAGCAAGAAATGGCTCAAGTGATTAACGACCTGGCGTGTCATGCAGACATTGTTCTTCCCGGCATCGAAGAAGGAAAGCTGTTAACGGGTAAACAAGACGTTCAAGAAATTGCTGATTATTATCACGCAACCGGTGTAAAAACAGTTGTTATTAAGCTCGGGGCAAAAGGTGCATTCACAAGCTCAGACGGTGAGCAATTCTACACTAATGGTTTCCATGTAGAGAGAGTTGTTGACACGGTAGGTGCTGGTGACGGGTTTGCTGTTGGGGTGGTCAGCGGGATATTGGAAGGTCTGCCCATCATGGAAGCGGTAAAACGCGGGGCAGCTATCGGTGCACTTGCAGTTATGTCTCCAGGAGATAACGATGGTTTACCTGATAGAGACAAATTGGAAGCATTTATGGGAGACTCGCTGGTCAAGCGTTACTATTAATTGTATTAAAAAAAGTAAAGAAAACCGATTTTATGGTTTCCTTTACTTTTGTATTTTAGTGCTTCCCCGTATAACCAAGATTTCTTGAGATAGCGATACTATACTGTTTCATTTTTTCAATTAATGTATCGTTGATCAGATCCATTGTTACTCGATTACTTGGACCAGAAATACTAAAACTCGCAATAATCTTTCCTTTGTGATCAAAGATTGGAGCAGCAATACATCTTAAGACTACTTCATTCTCGGCATTATCTAATGCATAGCCTTGGCTTTTAACCTTTTCGATTTCTTCTATAAATTCTTCCTTAGAGGTTATTGTAGAAGGTGTCTTGGGAATGAAATTTATATTTGAAATGAGTTCGTTAAATTCGTCCTGGTTCTTGTCTGAAAGTAATATTTTTCCAACGCCGGTACAATACATGGGAGCACGGCTTCCAATCCGGGAATACATGCGAATCGTTTGTGTACTTTCAATTTTATCAATATAGACAACTTCACCGCGGTCTTCGATGCATAAATGAACGGTTTCGTTGACTTCTTGTGATAATTTTTCTAGAAACGGTTTCGAAACAGTTACAATATCTGAGTTATTTAAAAGATTTCTAGAAAGAAAGAGGACTTGTAATCCAAGTTTATATTTGTCTGTTTCTTCATCTTTCACGACATAATTCATACTCGATAACGTAGCTAACAGTCTATGAATGGTGCTTTTTGTTAGTCCAATCTGCTCCGATAGTCGTGTAATCTGGATACCATCTGGATATTCAGATAGCTTGTTTAATATAGTTAGAGCTCTTTCAAGTGATTGAACATTAGACATCTCTTTCTACCTCTTTTTCAGTGATATTCATTTCACAATTTTAAAACACTGTTCTATTATATGATACGGTATAGAGAATCTTTTGTAAATTTAATTAAAACTATTGGAAAATAACCATTCAAAAAAACAAAAGAGAGAAGTGATTGACATGATGAAAAAAATAAATATTTTAACGAAAATTGCAGAATGTGGCGTAGTAGCCGTGGTAAGGGCAGATTCAAAGGAAGAGGCAGTTAATATTTCCGAAGCTTGTGTAGAAGGCGGTATTCAAGGGATTGAGGTTACTTTTACCGTACAAGGCGCAGATGAAGTAATTAAAGAATTAGCAACCCTTTATCAACATAATAAAGATGTAGTGATTGGTGCAGGAACGGTCCTTGATGCGGCAACAGCACGGATTGCGATTTTGGCGGGGGCACAGTTTGTTGTGAGTCCTGCATTTGATCAGGAAACAGCAACCCTTTGTAATCTCTATCAAGTACCTTATATGCCTGGCTGTATGACGATCACTGAAATGAAACGTGCATTAGAAGCTGGCGTAGATATCGTGAAACTATTCCCTGGAAGTGCATTTGGTCCAGAGTTTGTCAAAGCAGTAAAAGCTCCGCTTCCACAAGTAAACATTATGCCAACTGGCGGTGTCAATTTAGATAACGTGGACCAATGGATCAAAAATGGCTGTGTGGCTGTTGGAGTAGGCGGTAATCTAGTGGAACCTGCTAAAACAGGGGAATTTGACAAGATCACCGACTATGCAAAACAGTATATCGAAAAAGTTCAAGCGGCAAGAGGATTATAACTTTGTTTTTCTATATTTTAGGCTATGTTAAAGCTTATTGTTGATTTTGGTACATGTTGATTGGAGCGGAAATCAACAGCCAAGTATAACAGAGCCATATTTTAAAAAATGAAAATAATACCAGTTTTTTGATACAATGAATTATATAAAGGAGGAATAAATGATGCCAACAAATTTGAAAGACACGACTACATTAAGCAATGGAGTAAAGATGCCATGGGTGGGATTAGGAGTTTTTAAAGTAACCGAAGGGGAAGAGGTTATTCAGTCTGTAAAAGCTGCTATCCAAAACGGATACATAAGCATTGATACAGCCGCTATTTATGGTAATGAAGAAGGTGTAGGCCAAGCCATTAAGGATTCAGGCGTTCCCCGTGAGGATTTGTTTATTACAACAAAGCTTTGGAATTCCGAACAGGGATATGAATCAACGTTAAAGGCGTTTGAAACAAGTCTTACTAAGCTTGGACTTGATTACTTAGATCTTTATTTAATTCACTGGCCAGGAAAAGATAAATATAAAGAGACATGGAAGGCGTTTGAAAAGCTTTACAAAGAGGGGCGTGTGCGTGCGATTGGCGTTAGTAACTTCCAAGTTCACCATTTAGAAGATTTAATCAGTTCTGCAGAGATTAAACCGATGGTAAATCAGGTGGAGTTCCATCCGCACTTAACCCAAAAAGAGCTTCTTGCCTTTTGTAAAAATGAAGGTATTCAACTGGAAGCATGGTCACCTTTAAAACAAGGGAAGCTTCTAAATGAACCGGTCCTTGAAGATCTTGCGCATAAATATAATAAATCTGTTGCTCAAGTGATCTTGCGCTGGGATTTACAGCATGGAGTGGTTACGATTCCAAAATCAATCAAAGAACATCGCATTATTGAAAATGCGGATATTTTTGATTTTGAATTATCCACTGAGGATATGGACAAAATTGATGGATTGAATCAAGATAGCCGTGCTGGCTCCCATCCAGATACGATGAGCGTAGGCTTTTAATATTTCAAGCGTCTACCATTCAGAAATGAATGGCAGACGCTTTTTTTACTCCTACTATCTTATCATTCATTCCTTTTACTATGTTGAAGTGAATTATAAAAAATAGTACGTATGCTATAATGTCTATATCTTAATTGGGCATAAACTCAGGAAGGAGCAGGACACGTGAACATCCCATTAAATCAAAAACTCATCAAAGAAATGTGTGGCACTGTCTCCTTCAAACGAGGAGATTATTTTTATCAAACGAATAAAGTGACATTTGAACAATATCGACCTGACCGTTGTCAAGCTACGGTAACAGGTGAGGAAGACTTCCATGTGACAATCGAAGCGGGTGTCAACGATGATATTTTAACGGAATGCAGCTGCCCAAAGCTTGCCTCGTTTACAAAGGATTGTCAGCATATTGCGGCCGTTTTATTAGCGGTTTACGAGCATCAACAGAAAGGAACCATCCCGATGGTTTCCAGTTCAAATAATCAGGATCTTACTAAAGGGTTACTGACACTTTTTACGGATCAGCCTGTCCGCTCAAGCGGTCATCAACTCCATTTTGAAAAAAGAAATGTACTTGATATCGAGTTTACCTGTAAACCCATGGAGGTTGGCAAAGGAAGATACCTATTCGCTATCGAAATGACCGTCGTATCAACTGAGGTGGAAAATATCCGAATGTTTTTGGAGCGGGTAAGTACGGGAAAGACTTACTCACTTTCGAGCTCATTCAAATACGATCCAAATCTCCATTGCTTTCAAAAAGAAACCAATGCCATTCTTGAGCAGCTCATCCAAGTACTACGGGATGAAAAGGTTTATGTGGATGTGGTGCCTGACACCAATCAACATCAGATGCTGTTCATTCCATCATCCTCTTGGGAACGGCTGCTACCGTTGCTCATAAAAATTCCCTATGTGAAGGTGGAATCTGAGGGACATACCTTTCAAGGTCTGCACTTATCAGCCGCATCGCTGCCATTACAGTTTGATTTTACAAAAGCGGAAGGAAACGGTTATCAACTGAAGGTCAAAAACTTGCATCGGATGATTTTCTTAAGTGCCTATCATTCCGTTTTATACGAAGGGAAAGTAAAACAACTAGAAGATCAGGACTATAAACGTCTTTCGGATCTGAAAAAGATGTTGGATGCCTCAGGAACCAATCAAATTCCCATTCCGCAAGAGCAAATCCGCTTTTTTCTGGAAAAAGTGGCGCCAGGGTTAAAAAAATTAGGGCAGGTTACGATTGCAGAAACGATCACGAAGCAATTGATGAACACACCACTCGTGGCCAAACTCTACTTGGATCGTGTCAAAAACCGCTTGCTAGCTGGACTCGAATTTCATTACGAAAATTGGATCATTAATCCATTAGAAAGTAGAGATCTCCCATCTGGCTCTTTAGTAATCCGTGATGTAGAAAAGGAAGATGAAATCCTCCAGCTCTTTGAGGATAGCTCATTTGCCAAGACAGATGGTGGATATTTTCTTCATAATGAAGAGCTAGAGTATGACTTTCTGACCTATGTCGTCCCAAAGCTCCAAAAGCTCGTCCGAATTTATGCAACGACGGCTGTAAGAAATCGAATTTCCAGAGGGGAATTTCGTCCGCAGGTTAGGGTAAGGATCAAAAAGGAACGAACCAATTGGCTTGAATTTAAATTTGAAATGGATGGCATTCCTGAAAGACAAATACGTGAGGTTTTGTCGGCACTAGAGGAAAAACGGAAATATTATCGTATGCCTAATGGGTCGCTGCTCTCACTTCAGACGAGAGAATTCGATGAAATCCAGCGTTTTCTTTACTCACCACTTGCCAAGAATAAGGATCTCGCCAGTGGTTTGGATTTACCAATTGAGCAGAGTCTTCAACTTCTTGATACGGTTGAGGTTAGTGATGCGTTTAAGTTAGAGGAATCCTTTCGGCAGTTCCTGGATCACCTTCACAATCCAGGCCGGTTGGAGTTCGAGGTGCCAACGAGTTTAGAGCCCATCCTTAAAGATTATCAAAAGCATGGGTTTAAATGGATGAAGACTCTGGCATACTACGGCTTCGGCGGGATACTGGCCGATGATATGGGACTTGGAAAAACGATTCAAAGCATCGCTTTTATTATGTCAGTTCAGTCCGATATCCGTAAAAATAACCAGCCAGCCCTCGTTGTTTGTCCGTCATCCTTGACGTATAACTGGCTAAGTGAAATCAGGAAATTTGCTCCCCAGGTAAAGGCTGCTGTCATTGATGGAACAAAAGCAGAGCGAACCAAGCTTCTGAAGAAAGGGAAGGATGTCGATGTAATGATCATCTCCTACCCTTTACTGCGCCGCGAGATCAGCTGGTTTGAGAAGCAATCCTTTCATACGGTGTTTTTTGATGAAGCGCAAGCCTTTAAAAATCCGTTAACGCAAACAGCCCGTGCAGCAAAGATATTGCA
Source organism: Bacillus sp. OV166 (assembly GCF_900177675.1). Taxonomy (GTDB): domain Bacteria; phylum Bacillota; class Bacilli; order Bacillales; family Cytobacillaceae; genus Neobacillus. Next base: position 1,107,752 of record NZ_FXWM01000001.1, read on the forward strand.
GGCCAATCATCGCTTTGCACTTACTGGGACACCCGTAGAAAATTCATTAGAAGAGTTGTGGTCGATTTTTCACGTCGTCTTTCCTGAACTGTTCCTTGGGCTAAAGGAATATAGCAAGCTTTCTAGGAAAAACATTGCACGAAGAATCCGTCCTTTTTTACTGCGCAGGTTGAAGGAGGATGTCCTTGCCGAACTTCCTGGAAAAATGGAATCGATGGAATCTGTTGAACTGTTTCCTGAGCAAAAGAAGCTGTATGCAGCCTATTTGGCAAAACTTAGGCATGACACATTAAAGCATTTGGACAAGGATACGATTCGAAAAAATAGAATCAAAATCCTAGCGGGTTTGACTCGTTTGCGGCAGATTTGCTGTCATCCAGGCTTGTTTGTCGATGGGTATCAAGGGAACTCTGCGAAATTCGAACAACTCTTGCAGATTGTTGACGAATCAAAGCTTTCTGGAAGAAGAGTATTAATTTTTTCACAGTTTACGAAAATGCTTGATCTTATCGGTCGAGCGTTAACTTCGAAAGGAATGCCTTATTTTTACCTGGATGGAAAGACTCCATCTGAAGAACGAGTTGAAATCTGCGAGCGCTTTAATCGCGGTGAACGGGATTTGTTCCTCATTTCTTTGAAAGCAGGAGGAACAGGTCTTAATTTGATGAGTGCGGATACCGTCATTTTATATGACACGTGGTGGAACCCGGCTGTCGAGGAACAAGCGGCCGATCGTGCCCACCGGATGGGCCAGAAAAATATCGTCCAGGTCATCAAGTTGGTCGCCCGAGGGACAATCGAGGAAAAAATGAATGAACTGCAAGATAAAAAGCGACATCTCATCGAAGAAATAATCGATTCTGATGAGAAAGTCATGTCAACTCTTACTGAAGAGGATATCAGGGAGATATTGATGATATAGAAAAAAGGAGCTGCAGCGCAACTCCTTTTTTAATAGCTTTTATGCCCCAATGACATTCAATGATTGACGGAGACCTTCTAAAGCAAATTGCCTGATAAATCTAAAGGCAAATAATGCGATGATCGGTGAAAAGTCAATCGGACCAAGAGGTGGGATAAACCTTCTGAACAATCCTAAATATGGTTCGACAAGCTTGGCAATCCAGATACCAATCTTTGTTGCTTGAAACTGAGGAAACCAGGAACTGAAAATAGATATTAAGATTAACCAATAATAAATCTCAAAAGCATACTGTCCAATCAGTAAAATATTCGAGCCCAATATAGATCTTCCATTCTATAATAATTTTTTAATCGTACAAACATTACTTATGTATACATATACGATTGAGGTCCAATAAAGTTTCAAAATATTAATAAGGAACTTCCAACCTATTTCTGTTGAAGAGGGTTAAGAACTACTGCGATAAAATCGGCATAGCTGTCGATATGAAAATCTGCTTCAATGTTCCGATTTTGAAAAGCACACGTTTTAATATTTAATTCTCGAGCGGGAATTAAATCTAAGTCACGGTCACCGACGACCAAATCAATATGGTGACTTTTTAGTACATATTCGTAGGAGGAGCTGTGAGGTTTTCTTGTAAAACCTTGTTCCTCAACAGAAACAATCTCTTTAAAGTATTTGTCTAAATGATATTTTTTAAGCAGAAAGATGGTCGATTCCTTATCGCGATGCGTAACAATAATATTGTGATCAACAGAAGATAAGGCTTCATCCAGGTGTTCAAATGGCTTACTTTCCGTTTTTGAATAATAGTTATGTAAGGTTTGATACTCAAGTCTCTGCTTTTCATCTATTCCATAATGTTTAAAGGCCGTTTTGGAATCAATTTTTAGCCACCTTAGCACCTCATCGCGATCAAGGTCTTGCTGGCTTAATTTGATGAATCCAGAGACAAGTGCTGGATAGGTATCAAAAAGAGTGCCGTCGAAATCCCATAGTATGTTAATAAATATCCCTCTTTTCAGAAACATTTTGATTTTACCTTTAAAGAGAGTACCATAAGATTAAATAAAAAAGAAACGATCAGGTCACATGGATGTCTGAAATTTGTTATACTTTTCATGGGTAATGTACATGTTAAAAGATAGAAATGGGGGATAACAATGTCGTTTGATAACTCAAAACTGGGGTTACCATACTTTAGTTTAGAAGCAGCAGCAGTGGACAAGAGTCCGAGTGAAATGGTCATCACAGACCAAACTGGAGAAAACTATTACATAGTCACAAGGGATGTATTTGAGGATGGGTTGCAGCAAAACGGTTATAAGGTTGTTGTAAACGAAGGAGAGTAGTGATACTCTCTTTTTTTCTATAATTTTGTTTTAATAAATGCTTCTATTTGGGCTTTATGTTTTTTATTATTGGCGTTAAAGCAGGAAAAGCAGAAATAAAGAGTATAAATTAATACAGGTGTCTGTCATCTGTTCTTTTTACCAATAATGTAAACAAAATAAAGAATGGGAGTAGATAGAATGAGCTATCAGCAAAAAACAAAAGAAACGGATAACAGTGTGATTGAGTTTATTGAAAATGTTGAGAATCCAAAAAAACGTGAGGATGCGTACAAATTAATAGATATATTTACTGAAACAACAGGTTTTGAGGCAAAGATGTGGGGGCCGAGTATTATTGGTTTCGGTTCCTATCATTATAAATATGAATCAGGTCATGAAGGGGATGCCCCATTAGTTGGCTTTTCACCTCGAAAAGCAAAAATTAGTTTGTATTTTGCACCGGGAGAAACAACAAAGCGTGAGGAATTGCTAAAGGACTTTGGGAAACATACAACTGGAAAAGGGTGTGTATACATCAATAAGGTCGCTGATATTGATATCGATGTATTAAAAGAGCTAATAACCAAATCGGTTCAATTTTTGCAAAAAAAATATCCGAATATCAATTATTAACTCTATTAATCGATTACTAACAGCAGAAATAATAAGCGCTTCCAGCTATTAGTAGTGGGAAGCACTGTCTTTATGATGAGGTCATTCTCTAGCAAAGAGAATTTCACTTTACCCTATAAAATTAGCCAATTCCTGTGTAAACTTTTTCTGCTCTTCCCAGAACAATCCATGACCACTATGTTCAAACCAGACTAGTTTAGAGTTAGTTATTCCTTGACGAAGGATGGAGGCCAGCGGTGGCAAACAAATTTGATCATGTTGACCATGAAGAATCAATGTAGGCACCTGAATTCTCTTGATATCTGTAAATAAGGTTTCATCTCTTAAGGAGTTTAGTAAGCCTGCAGTGGAATGCCCTGCTGCTTCAAGTCCTAATTGAAAGAACCAGTCTGAGAAAGGTTTAGTGAGCGCCTGATGGAAGAACATGTTCGTGAAATCAGAGAGCATTTTCGGCCGATCGTTATAAATCTGCCCCAGTAGTAAATTGACATCCTTCGCCTCTAATCCAAAAGGAAAGCCTGGCCGCTTTATAAAACTAGGGGCAGCCGCACCAAAAAGGGCTAATTTCGATACCCCAAAACCCTTATGGCGTTCCATATACCTGATAACAATCGCTCCACCTACAGAATGACCTGCAAGCGTGAAACTCTGTAAACGAAGTCCTTTAACAATTTCCCGAATATCATCAGCAAGTCTATTGTACGAGTACCCTTCCCAAGGTTTATCTGACTTGCCAAATCCTCTTAGATCAATCCCAATACACCGATATCCCATCGCAGGAAGGACATTAAACTGATACTCAAATAATTTATGATTGGCTGGCCAGCCATGGACAAAGAGGATGGTTTTACTACTTTTGCGATTTACATCTTCAACATATATATTAACTTCAGGCGCCACTTTAACGTAATAACCCATTTTTTATCCCTCCTTTGAAAAAGGTATGGAAAAGTCCTTTTATCAATAAGCTATTCATGGATAGCTAGGCTAATACATTCGTGAACATTTGGGTACAAGTTGTAAATTTCTACTTTTTATTTTATTTAATAGTTTAAAATGATAAATGTAGGAGAATGGATCGCACTCTCCTTTATAAAAAAATATATATATGTGAAAATGTGAGCAAACTAACTTTCATACAACATAGAATTTTTTTCTAAAAATAATTATCTGGAGCTGGTTTTTGATATGGAGAAAAAGAAGGTCATCATAATAGGTGGAGGAATCACAGGTTTAGCAACAGCATTCTACTTGCAAAAGGAGATCAAGGAGAGAGCACTGCCGCTTGAAGTCAAGCTATATGAAGCTAGTGACCGTTTTGGCGGTGTGATTCACACGGTGAAGAGGGATGGCTTTATGATTGAAAAAGGTCCCGATTCCATTCTGGCTCGAAAAGCCAGTGCGCTTAAATTAATTAAAGAAGTCGACTTAGAAGACAAAGTGGTCGCGAATACAGCCGGGAAATCTTTTATATACGCTAGAGGAAGGATCCATTCGATGTCTGAGGGAGCATTCATGGGGATCCCAACCCAGGTTACACCATTTGCGCTTTCAGGACTCTTTTCCCCACTAGGAAAACTACGGGCAGCAGGTGATTTTATTTTACCAAAGGGATTGGAAAAGGCAGATCAATCCCTCGGTGAGTTTTTCAGAAGAAGGTTTGGGGATGAAATAGTGGATAACTTAATCGACCCTCTACTGTCAGGGATTTACGCAGGCGATATCGACCGCTTAAGCTTAATGTCATTGTTTCCGATGTTCTATCATATGGAGCAAAAACATCGAAGCCTTGTGCTTGGCTTGAAAAAGACAATGCCAGCCCCACCTAAAACAGCGAAAAAAGAACCTTCCAAAAAAGGAATGTTTATCTCCTTATCAACCGGTCTGGAATCGTTAATTGACGAAGTCGTCAAGCGGATGGATGAGGGGGCTGTTAGCAAAGGAGTCCCTGTTGAAAAAATTGTAAGAAATCAGAACCACTATTCGATTACCTTCGCCAATGGAACGGTTGAACAGGCGGACAGCGTGGTCATTGCGACAGAACATTTCCATGCACAAAAAATGCTTTCTGATTATCCGTTCATGCACACGTTTGATGATATGCCATCCTATTCTGTGGCCAACGTTGCCATGGCATTTCCAAAGTCGGCAATTAAACAGGACATCGAGGGGACGGGCTTTTTAGTGTCGAGAAACAGTGACTTTAGAATAACTGCCTGCACATGGACGCATAAAAAGTGGCCTGGTACGACACCAAAGGATATGGCCTTATTACGCTGTTATGTTGGAAAACCAAATGATCAAGCGGCAGTTGATTTATCAGATGAAGAGATTATTAATATTGCATTACGGGATTTAAATAAGACCATGAACATTACCGATAAACCATTGTTCCATATCATCACAAGATGGAAAAAGGCGATGCCGCAATACAATGTTGGTCATATTGAACGGATGAAGAGTGTGAAGGAATCACTGACTAAGGAATTACCCGGAGTATTTCTAGCTGGAGGTTCCTATGAAGGTGTTGGTATTCCAGACTGTATCGACCAGGGGGAGACGGCAGTTAAAAAGGTACTCGAGTTTTTGAGATAGTCAATAAGATGGAGTAGGGATTCGATATTCCTGCTCTATTTTTTTGACTGGAATCAATATCTTTTAATAGGGAATTTTCCAATAAAATGCCAAAAGAGAGAGGGATCATACCTCTCTCTTTTTTATTTTTAGAATAACTTCTAATGACTTTTTGTGTAAGCTTTGTTACCAACTTTTTAACTGATTCGAATGTAAAAATGGTATATATGTCAATTTGATTGCGGGTTTTCTGAAAGTAATAACTAATCAATTAATAGGCGCGAAGCCTTGGTATCTATGGTTTTTACTATATCAATATCATAAATGAGAGTAATTCCCACTTAAATATATGTTGTTTAATAGAAGAATTATTATTAAAATAAATAAAGATAGACTGTTTAGTAGATAGAAATTATCATTTTATAAAAAAATTTGAAAGATTGTACTTCTTAGTTGATACCTCTATGTAATCAATTTTTTAATATTATAAAAAAGGGGAAATGCATATGAAGAAGATTAGTTTAGCATGGCAGATTTTCATTGGTCTGACACTTGGTATTATTGTCGGTGCGGTTTTTTACGGTAATCCACATGTGGCAAGCTACCTTCAGCCAATTGGAGATATATTTATTCGCTTAATTAAGATGATTGTTGTCCCAATTGTTATCTCCAGCCTTATTGTTGGTGTTGCTGGTGTTGGTGATATGAAGTCTTTAGGAAAACTGGGCGGGAAAACCCTGCTTTATTTTGAAATCATTACCACGATTGCGATCATTGTTGGACTTCTTGCTGCGAACGTGTTTCAGCCAGGAGATGGCGTTGATAAATCGAAACTTACTAAAACGGACATTAACAGCTATGTAAGTACAGCCGAAAAAACTGAGTCCCATTCTATGATTGACACCGTTGTAAATATTGTTCCGACGAACATCATTCAATCATTAGCTAACGGAGAAATGTTACCGATTATTTTCTTCTCTGTTATGTTTGGACTTGGAGTGGCTGCGATTGGAGAGAAAGGGATACCAATTATTAATTTCTTCCGAGGAACGGCCGATGCGATGTTCTATGTCACAAACCAAATCATGAAGCTCGCACCCTTCGGTGTGTTTGCATTAATTGGTGTTACTGTTTCGAAATTTGGAATTACCTCATTAATTCCACTGGGAAAACTGGTCCTGGTTGTATACGGATCCATGTTTTTCTTCATTCTTGTCATCCTTGGATTAGTTGCAAAAATTGCAGGATTCAATATTATCCACCTCATTAAATATTTAAAAGACGAATTAATTTTAGGTTACACGACAGCAAGTTCAGAAACCGTTCTTCCAAAAATTATGGAAAAAATGGAGAAATTAGGCTGTCCTAAATCGATTACATCTTTCGTGATTCCAACAGGATATTCCTTTAATCTAGATGGCTCCACGCTTTACCAAGCGATTGCCGCACTGTTTATTGCGCAAATGTATGGAATTCATATGAGTATTGGACATCAAATTACATTAGTTCTTGTATTGATGTTAACTTCTAAAGGAATTGCCGGGGTACCAGGTGTATCGTTTGTTGTTCTTCTTGCCACTTTGGGAAGCGTAGGTATTCCTGTAGAAGGACTAGCTTTTATTGCCGGAATTGACCGGATTCTTGACATGGCACGTACTTGTGTAAACATTGTCGGAAACTCTTTGGCTGCTATTGTAATTACAAAATGGGAAGGCCATGAGCTTAAAAATTATCAAGAACGTAAGGCAGCGTAAAATAGGGAATACAGGACATCTTCTAAAATGGGAGATGTCCTTTTCATTGGGTTAATGATTCTGAATCTTAAATAAAGTCAGGTAATATTATTGACTTATAAAAGTTTTACATACTAAAATGGATAAAACCGTAAGAAATACTCAATTAATACACTGAGAAAAACTGACTAGAAGCAGGTGGTTAAATGATTATTCGTAATGCTGCAGCGGAAGAATTATCATTCATTCGAGAACAAAGAGTAAACTCATATGAAGAACATGCCCAAAACATTCCTGAAGATCATTGGAAGGCTCTTAAACACGCAATCTCGTCCGATGCTGATGCGCAGGAGGATGTGGAACGAATTGTTGCTGAAATTGATGGAAAAATAGTAGGCAGTATTGCCTTGTTTCCTGCAAAAACCGATGCCTACGAAGGATTGGTAGATGAGTTGGAATATCCTGAAATACGAATGCTCGCAGTGACACCGCAAGCTCGAGGCAATGGGGTGGCAAAGGCACTGATTTCAGAATGTATTCGACGAGCGAAAGTGCAAGGCTTTCATTCAATCGGCCTGCATACCGCAGATTTTATGAAAAGTGCGATGGGACTATACGGGCGCCTTGGTTTTGAAAGGTTACCGCAATTCGATTTTGAACCTGCGGATGACGGCATCATTGTGAAAGCGTATCGACTTACTTTTGAATAGTACATTATTGTTTTCAAAAGCTGGTACTAGAAATTATTTTGTAAAACCCACTTGACAGGTAGGAAAAGTCAGAATAAAATGTAAATAATTCAAATAGATTCAGAGAACGATTAATTTAATATTAAGCTGATTGGAAAACCAAAGGCTTATACTCTTATTTAGGGGTATAAGTCTTTTTTTATTCGAAGGGGGACTAATCATGATCTATCCGATTAGTAAGTGCAGTCCACATTGTTGTCAGTCATTTTGTATTTATTCAGGTTTATGTAGATGAATAGAATCAAAGGTTCTTTTTTTAGACCATAAAACCAAGTATTCTTATGTGATATTAGGAGTTTAAGGGAGGATGACAATATGGCAATTGTGGATCAAGCAAAAGCAAACTATATTTTATCGACACTAAAGGGGATGGAGTATGGTTCTGTGGTCATAACCGTTCATGACGGTACGATCACTCAAATTGATAAGACAGAGAAAACACGATTTGCACAAAATAAGAAAACATCTAAATAACAATGATGCATTGCAAAAAGTGACCACACTTATTATTGGATTTATTTTTTAAAAAAAATATAGCCGATCAGTCTACTGAAGGCTACTTATTTTCTAGACCCATGCGAAAGATGATTGTTGTTCATCGGACTTATCTTAACTCCGAAAACAACCGACCTTTAAGCGATAGTCCTAAAAATAGGTAGCCTTTTTTGTTAAAAAAAAGGAGGAAATCAAAATGAAACTAGCTTACAAATTCACAACCGTACTTATTCTTATCGCACTTATTCTAGCAGGGTGCAGCAGTCAGTCTAGTAATCAAAGCACTGAGAAAAAAGATGAGGGAACCAAACAAGAGGCCGCGAAACCAAAAGAACCTGTCCAATTATTAAATGTTTCATATGACCCAACCCGAGAACTTTATGAAGAGTTTAACGGAGAATTCGCTAAGTATTGGGAAAAGGAAAAAGGTCAGAAGGTAACCATTCAACAGTCACATGGTGGCTCTGGGAAGCAAGGACGTGCTGTCATCGATGGACTTGAGGCAGATGTTGTTACGCTGGCATTGGCCTATGACATTGATGAGATTGCAAACTTAGGCGGCTTACTTTCGAAGGATTGGCAAAAGAACCTGAAGGATAACTCGACCCCGTATACGTCAACGATTGTGTTTCTAGTTAAAAAGGGCAACCCAAAAGGGATTAAGGATTGGGACGATCTAACGAAAAAGGGCACTTCCGTCATTACCCCGAATCCGAAGACTTCAGGCGGAGCCAGATGGAATTACTTAGCGGCATGGGCATACGCAAAAGATAAATTTAATGGGGATGAAACGAAAATTAAGAAGTTTATGAGCCAACTGTATAAAAATGTCGAAGTTTTAGATTCTGGTGCACGCGGAGCAACCACCACTTTCGTTGAACGAGGCATTGGTGATGTTTTAATAGCATGGGAGAATGAAGCCTTCTTAACACTTAATGAATTAGGAAAAGACAAGTTTGAGATTATCGTCCCATCCATAAGTATTCTTGCCGAACCGCCAGTTGCCGTGGTCGATAAGAACGTCGAGAAAAAGGGAACTAAAGAGGTAGCTGAGGCCTATTTGAATTATTTATACAGTGATGTAGGACAGGAAATTATCGCTAAGAATTATTATCGCCCGCGTAATCAAGAGATTCTTGACAAGTATGCAGATGTCTTTCCAAAAATTAATTTAGTCACAATTGACAAAGATTTTGGTGGATGGAAAAAAGCACAAGAGACGCACTTTAATGATGGCGGGACGTTTGATCAGATTTACCAGCCATAGTAAGTAGTTCAGTTAGATGGGTGTCCTAAATCGTTACGATTTGGGATGCCCTACATGTATCTTATCCGGAAGGGGTCAACCTCATGGCACGATTAGCAAGTTTAAAAATGAAAAGAAATAGTGTACTGCCGGGATTCGGCCTTTCACTCGGATTTACGATGTTTTATATAAGCATCCTTGTCATTCTGCCATTATCCATGATATTTATTAATTCGATGACCGTCGAGTGGTCGAAAATTTGGGGGACGATTTCTGATCCGAGGGTGGTTGCCTCCTATAAACTGAGTTTTGGTGCCGCCTTTTTCGCCGCTTTTATTAATGTTATTTTTGGCGTACTAATCGCATGGGTGCTGGTACGTTATCAGTTTCTTGGTAGAAGAATCATTGATGGGCTAGTTGATTTGCCGTTTGCCTTACCAACAGCGATTGCCGGGATTGCCTTAACGACTTTGTATACGGAAGTTGGCTGGGTTGGGCAGTTTTTAAGTTTTAAAGTGGCATTTACTCCGCTCGGTATTACATTAGCATTAACATTTATCGGGCTGCCCTTTGTGGTGCGCACCGTTCAGCCCGTCCTGCAAAGCTTGGAAAAAGAAATCGAAGAAGCATCAGCTAGTTTAGGTGCAAACCGTTCGCAAACATTTGTTAAAGTTATTTTTCCAGAAATCCTGCCAGCTGCTCTAACGGGGTTCGCGCTTGCCTTTGCCCGGGCGCTTGGGGAATATGGCTCGGTCGTCTTTATTGCAGGGAATATGCCGATGAAGACAGAAATTACTCCGCTGCTAATCATGACCAAGTTAGAACAATATGATTACGCCGGTGCTACGGCGATAGCAGCTGTTATGTTGATTTTTTCCTTCACGATTCTACTTATTATTAACGTATTGCAGTGGTGGACGAATAGGAAATTTATTTAGAGATTACTAGTTTTAGAGGAGGTTTTATCTGTTTCCAAAACAAACCACCTGGCTTCGCAAACAAACTTGGTATTTCCGCAAACAAACATCTGTAACAAAGCGAAATATTTGAAAAATTGGCTGTTTGCATCAGGATTGTTGTTCTTTCTAGTGTAAAATTACACCTTATCAGGTAGCTTATAAAATTTATCAGCGGAAAATGACCTTTTATCAGCGAAACTAAGTCATATATCAGCGAAAATGAGATTTTATCAGCGAAACTAAGTCATATATCAGCGAATCAAATTTTAGCAAACAAAAAAGGATCGATTTTTTGACCCAGAAGGAGGTACCCATGGCAGGAAATGTTCCAATCCAATATTCCAGTACACCGCTTCAAACTACAACCCGCAATTCAGAACCGCGACTCGTACGCTGGTTACTAATCACACTTGCATTAGCATTTTTAGGTTTGTTTTTGGTATTACCGTTGGTTGCCATTTTTATAAAAGCCTTTGATAAGGGTATAGCCGTTTTCCTAGAGGCCGTTAGCAATCCAGATGCGTTATCTGCAATCAAGTTAACGTTGATCATTACCTTGATTACCGTGCCACTTAATGCCATCTTTGGCGTGGCTGCCGCCTGGGCCGTAACCAAGTTCAATTTTAAAGGAAAAAGTCTTTTGATTACGATTATTGATCTGCCATTTGCCATCTCACCAGTCATCGCCGGATTGGTGTTTGTTCTATTATTTAGTGCGCATGGCTTATTTGGACAATGGTTAATCGACCATAATATCAAAATTATTTTCGCAGTACCCGGAATCGCAGTGGCCACACTTTTAGTGACGCTGCCCTTTGTCGCCCGGGAACTCATTCCATTAATGCAAACGCAGGGAACGGCCGATGAGGAAGCATCCTTGACACTGGGGGCGAGCGGCTGGAAGACATTCCTTTTGGTAACTCTGCCGAATATTAAATGGGGATTATTATATGGGATTATTCTCTGTAGTGCTCGAGCAATTGGGGAGTTTGGAGCTGTTTCAGTCGTTTCAGGACATATCCGAGGAATGACAAATACGATGCCGCTCCATATTGAAATTTTATACAATGAATATCAATTTTCCGCGGCATTTGCGGTTGCTTCCTTAATGTCATTTTTCGCCATCATCACCTTGGTTGTAAAAAATGTCATTGAATGGAAAGCAAAAAAATCATTTGAACCTGGAGAAGGAGTTCACTAAGATGAGCATTCAAATTCAAAATATCTCAAAATCATTTGGAAACTTTCAAGCCCTTGATCAAATTAATCTTGATATTCAAACAGGGGAGCTCGTCGCTCTTCTTGGTCCGTCTGGTTCTGGGAAAACATCACTGCTAAGAATCATCGCAGGCTTAGAAGGTGCGAATCAGGGAGCCATTTTGTTCGGGGAAGAAGACATGACCCATATCAGTACAAAGGAACGGAAAGTAGGATTTGTCTTCCAGCATTATGCCTTGTTTCGTCATATGACTGTTTTTGAAAATGTGGCCTATGGATTAAAAGTCCGGCCAAGGAAAACGCGTCCTTCCAAAACCGAAATAAAAGAAAAGGTTATGGAATTACTAAAGCTAGTAAAATTAGAAGCCTTTGCCGAACGGTATCCTTCCCATTTGTCAGGCGGTCAGCGGCAGCGGGTTGCACTAGCCAGAGCATTAGCGGTTGAGCCTAAGGTTCTCTTGTTAGATGAACCATTTGGTGCATTAGATGCCAAGGTCCGGAAAGATCTTCGCAGATGGCTAAGAAAGCTCCATGATGATTACCAGATTACGAGCATTTTTGTGACGCACGACCAAGAGGAAGCGCTGGATGTTGCCGACCGAGTTGTCGTGATGAATGAAGGGAAGATTGAGCAAATCGGTACGCCAGAGGAAGTATATGAAAATCCAAACAGTCCTTTTGTTTATCACTTTTTAGGAAATGTTAATTTATTTAAAGGGCGCCTCCATAAAGGGAAATTACGACACGGTAATTTTGAAGTCGATGCACCCGAATTCTCCGCAACAGAGAATACCGAGGCAGTCGGTTACGTTCGACCGCATGATATAAGTATCGAAAGAGAGGCTAGCCTGGATTCAGTTACTGCAAAAATTAATTATATTCATTTAGTCGGAGCCACCGTCCAACTTGAACTAATTCGAAAAGATAATGGCGAGTACCTAGAAGTGGAATTAAGAAAAGAGCAATTTCGAAGCCTTGATCTAAAAACAGGTGAAGAAGTGTATGTAAAACCAAAACAATTAAAGGTTTTTATTCCTGCGGATTATTCCATTTAAAAAAGAAAACCAAAGGTCTATACTCATTTTCGAGTATAGACCTTTGTTCGTTCAGATCATCTAAAAAATTTTAATTCCAGTCCGTATGAAAGACTCCTTCCATATCAGTTCGCTCATACGTATGGGCACCGAAATAATCACGTTGTGCCTGTAAAAGGCTGGCATTTGAACGGCCGTTTCGGTAACTATCGAAATAAGAAAGGGAGGTACTTAAACATGGAAAGGCGATACCAGAATTTATACCCTCGCATACCATTTTCCTCAGTCCTGATTGATACTCTTTTGTTTTTTCAGCGAAAAATGGTGCGATTAATAAATTTTTCAGATTTACTTGACTCTGATAGGCTTCACTGATTACGTTTAAAAACTCGGCACGAATAATACAGCCGCCCCGGAAAATAAGTGCAATCTCTTCTAATGGTAAATTCCAGTCATAGAGATCAGAAGCCATTTTATATTGTGTAAAACCTTGGGCATAGGCACAAACTTTCCCCATATATAATGCTTGTCTAACGTACTCAATCCATAAACTCTTATCTAAAGCCTGCTGATCCACTCCGGGTCCTGCTAATATACCTTCTGCGATGCCCCGTTCCTCTTTTAATGAAGATACATACCGGGCGAACAATGACTCGGTAATGATTGAAAGGGGGATGCCGTTATCTATCGCTTGCATGCTGGTCCATTTACCTGTTCCTTTTTGCCCTACTTTATCAAGGATGACATCAATCAATGGTAAGCCGGTTTTTTCATCTTTTTTCATTAAAATTTCCGCCGTGATTTCGATTAGGTAACTTTTCAGTTCACCCTGATTCCAAGTTCCAAAGATATCAGCAATTTCATTCACAGATAACTGTAACCTATCCCTTAAAAAGGTATAGGCTTCGGCGATCAATTGCATATCTGCATACTCAATTCCGTTATGGACCATTTTTACATAATGTCCTGCACCTTTTGGACCAATATATGTGCAACATGGGGTCCCATCGACTTGAGCTGCTATTTTTGTAAGAATGGGAGCAACTTTTGCATAAGCTTCTTTATCTCCGCCGGGCATGATGGACGGGCCATTTAATGCGCCTACTTCACCTCCGGAAATACCAATCCCTAAATAATCGATACCTTTAATTTTCAAATCATCATATCTTTGGGCAGTATCTTCGTAATGGGAGTTGCCGCCGTCCATGATCAAATCACCTTGCTCAAGAAAAGGAACTAACGAAGAAATCACAGAATCTATCGCTGCACCAGCTGTGACCATAAGAAAGATCTTTCTTGGGGTTGCTAAGGACTGAACAAAACTTTGCACGTCATAGTACGGATTGATCGATTGATTTTCAATTCTATGTAAAAGTTTATCTGTTAAATCTCTGGTGTAATTATAGACCGCTACTTTTTCCCCTTTGTTCGCCATGTTTAAGGCGATGTTGCTGCCCATTACACCTAAACCAATAACTCCAATTGTATTGTTCATTAACTTCCTTCTCCTTTTTTATAGGCTTTGTTAAACTTGGCTGTTGATTTCCACTCCAGGCGCTTCGCTCCAATCAACTTGGGCTATAATATAAAATCAACAATGACCTTAATACAGACTTTTTATAAAAATAAAAGGCAGTAAATCCGCCGCTTTAATACTTAGTGGATTCTAAGTATAAGAGGGGGGATTCTGCCCTTTAGATAACTAAGCAGCAGCAGATGAATAAAGTTTCTGCTGCTGGTCACGATTATTAAACGAATAAACTTAGTAATAGAATAAATGCTAATCCGCATACGGAAATAATTGTCTCAAGTAGTGTCCATGTTGCGAATGTTTCTTTCATGCTTAAACCAAAATATTCTTTGAACATCCAGAAACCTGCATCATTAACGTGTGATGCAATTAAGCTGCCTGCTCCTGTTGCAAGAACAACTAGTGCAAGGTTAACGTCTGATTGACCCAACATTGGGATAACTAAACCAGCAGTGGTTAATGCGGCAACCGTTGCAGACCCTAAGGCAATCCGTAAAATGGCAGCTATAATCCATGCAAGTAAAATCGGTGATAGGGAAGTTCCTTTGAATAACTCGGCTACATAGTCACCTACACCGCCATTAATTAAAACTTGTTTGAAGGCACCGCCGCCTCCAATGATTAAGAGCATCATACCAATGTGTAAAATCGCTGTTGAACAAGAATCCATTACTTCTTTGATCGGAATTTTTCTTGCCAATCCCATGGTATAGATGGCAACTAATAAAGAGATCAACATAGCAGTAGAGGCACCGCCAATAAAACGGATAATTGCGAGTAAAGTATTATCTTCAAAGCCCATTGTTTTTTGAAGCAAAGTAATAATTGTAGCGATTGACATTAAAATAACAGGAAGCATTGCGGTAAATACGCTGATACCAAAACTAGGTGTGTCTTCAAGTTTAAATGTTTTTTGTTCGCCTAGAGAGGCAATGTTACCAGTTTTTGTGAATGAAGCAGGCACCAATTTTTTAGCAAGCTTTGTAAAAAGAGGTCCAGCGATAATGGCAGTTGGAATAGAAATAATAATTCCATAGAGTAATACCTCACCAAGATTGGCACCATATTCCCCAGCGATGACAGTTGGTCCCGGGTGTGGTGGCAAGAAGCCGTGTGTTACGGATAATGCTGTTGCCATCGGAATCCCAAGATATAAAATGGAAACTTTTAATTGTCTTGAAATGGCAAATACGATTGGAATTAATAACACGAGTCCTACTTCAAAGAATAAAGCAATACCAATGATGAATGAGGATACGACAACAGCCCACTGAATATTTTTTTCTCCAAATTTGTTGACAAGGGTCATCGCAATTCGTTGTGCGCCCCCAGAATCTGCAATTAACCTACCTAGCATCGCTCCGAGTCCGAAGATTAATGCTAAATGACCAAGTGTTCCACCTAATCCAGCTTCAATGGTTGTGACAACATCATCTAGTTTCATTCCAAGTGCTAAAGCTACACCGAACGAGACAATGATGAGTGAGACAAAAGTGTTTAATTTTAAGCCCATGATTAAAATAAGTAATGCGATAATTCCAATGGCTACAATGACCAACGGCATAATAATTCCTCCAAAAAATTCGTGATATTTTTTTAAAATAAGTGCAAGTAAGCAGCCAAGCGGCTTGTGGCAGCCGCTAAATGGAGACTTACGTTTTTCTAATAATACTTCGTTGATAGTTGGCAATTCGTGTATAGTCTTCTTCTAATACTCTCGATAAATTAATAAAGATCGGCAATAATTGTCTATACTCTCTTGCAGCCTCTTCTTTAGGTGTATGTTTATAGGTACTGCCAATCATTTCAGAAACGACTTCAAAGGATTCGATTTTCCCAGTAGCATATAGACCTAAGATACAAGCACCGAGACAAGAACTTTCGTAGCTTTCTGGAACGACTACATCCAGGTCAAAAATATCAGACATCATTTGACGCCAAACTTCTGACCTTGCGAAGCCACCAGTTGCTTGGATTCGAGTCACTGGTCCTTCCATACATTCAACTAATGCTAAAAATACGGTGTATAAATTGTAAATAACACCTTCGAGCGCAGATCGAATCATATGTTCCTTCTTATGTGCCATCGTTAAGCCGAAAAAGGATCCACGCACGTCTGGATTCCATAAGGGAGCACGTTCACCAGCAAGATATGGATGGAATAACAATCCATCGGACCCCGGTTTTACACCTTCTGCAATTTTGGTTAATACTTCATATGGATCAATTCCTAGTCTTTTCGCGGTTTCTACCTCTGAAGCTGCAAACTCATCCTTAATCCAGCGAAAGACCATCCCGCCATTGTTTACAGGTCCGCCAATGACCCAATGTTTTTCCGTTAATGCGTAGCAAAAGATTCTTCCTTTTTCATCGGTTTGCGGCTGGTCAATGATGGTACGAATTGCCCCGCTTGTCCCAATGGTTACGGCAATCTCACCTTTTCGAATCGCATTTACACCAAGATTGGAAAGCACGCCATCACTTGCACCAATTACAAAAGGAGTTAGAGGATCAATGCCCATTTGTTTTGCTAATCCTGGATTACAGTTAGTAAAAATCTCGGTGGTTGGCACGAGCTTAGATAATTGCTCACGTGATATACCAGCGATTTCTATTGCTTCCTTATCCCAATCTAATTCTTTGAGATTCATCATGCACATGGCAGATGCAAGAGAATAATCGACAACATACTGGTCAAAGAACTTTTTAAATATATATTCCTTTATTCCGATATATTTTTTTGCTTTTTCGGCTATCTCTGGGCGTTCATTCACAATCCAAGTAATTTTGCTTAATGGTGACATCGGGTGAATAGGCGTTCCTGTTCGTCTGTATACTTCATGCCCGTTTAATTCATTTTTTATTTTATGTGCCCAGGCTTCACTGCGGTTATCTGCCCAAGTAATACAAGGTGTCAGCGGTTGGTCATTTTCATCCATGGCAATGAGGCTATGCATCGCACTGCTAAATGAGATGAATGAAATCTCTTTTTGAGGATGTTGTTTCATAATCCTCGAAATGGCTTGTACCACAGCCATAAAGATCTCTTCTGGGTCTTGTTCGGCTGTCGAAATATCAGGAGTATAGAGTGGGTAACCGATATTTTCTTGTTGGATGACTTCGCCTTTTTCGCTAAATAAAACAGCTTTTGTGCTTGTTGTACCGATGTCTAACCCTAACATATAGCTTGTCATTATTCTTGCACAACTCCTTTATTAAGCATTAGTTGAGACCTCCAAAGGTCTTCTACTTTTCCTTGAACATCATCAAAGTTTTGATGCAATGAAAGAATCATCAGGTCTCTATTTTTCGCATTGATCGCATCAATATAAAGTTGATGATTATCCACAATGCGTGGAAAGTCATCGTATTTTTCCTCGAAGCGGGACCTCATCGCTAAAAGGATTAAAGATTCCATTACAGGTTTTGCATTATTCCAGATCATCGTGATGTAGGAATGATTAATCGCTCGAATAATTGTTTCATGGAATAAAACATCTTGATATGAAAACTCATCGGCATCATGATATTTGATGGCAATTTTCATCATCTCAAGTATTTTACTCAGTTCCTTAACTAACTCTTTAGTGTCTAATTTTACAAGCCGTTCATATACAAATGTTTCTATCATTAATCGGACATCATAAATTTCTACTATTTCTTTAATTGTGAAACCAATTACAACGGCACCCATTCTTTCTAAACGGATCAAATTTTCTGACGAAAGAGTTTTTAATGCTTCCCGAATAGGGGAACGGCTCACTTCAAAGTCGGCAGCTAATTTATTTTCTGAAAGGGTGGTACCGCTTTCAATAAGGCCAGAAATTATTCGCATTCTAAGTTCACAGGTAACACGTTCACCAGCAGAAGCTTTTAAAAGCCATTTTGCGGGATATAAGAATTCCTTTGATTCTGTCATTGATTCACCCTCTTGTTATACGAGTATACTTGTATACAAGTATTATAGGATACATATTAAAAAATGCAAGCGCTTTTTTTAATAAAGTCATGACAACGCAGGAAGGTGTATTCATTATTCTTAGCGAATTTGATAAAAATAATCTAAAAAAGGCCCATTATATATAGGACACTTGAAGAAGAGGCAATATTACTGATGTATAAATGAATACATATGTTGAAAATATTGGCAGTTTTTTTAGGAGGAAATTAAGATGAGTATTTTTCTTAAACAAGTTTTTGTTGGTTTACCGAAAACGGTTGGAAATAAAGAGGCAAAGAATCCTATGGATCGAGAATGGACAAGCGCCATTTTTAAAGAGTCGATTGAAGCACCTGTCTGGGTCGGAAAAACGGGTTTAGCTGGTGATGGACAATGGGATTTGGAACATCATGGCGGGCCGGAAAAAGCTGTATTTGCTTATGGATTTGAAAATTACACCCATTGGCAAAAGGAACTAGGGATATCTGAGATCACATCCGGTGCAATGGGGGAGAACCTCGTCATGGAACAAATAAATGAGGAGGAGATTTCTATTGGTGATACTTTCCAGATTGGCGGGGCAGTCGTACAGGTATCGCAGCCAAGGCAGCCATGCTGGAAACCAGCCCGCCGTTTTAAAGTTAAAAACTTGGCGCTGTTATTACAAAATACGGGCAGAACCGGCTGGTACTTTCGAGTGTTAACAGAGGGTTTTGTTGAAGAGGGGCAGACGTTTACTTTGGTTGACCGACCATATCCACAATGGACCATTCAAAAGTGCAATCAAATTATCCATGCTAAGAAACAAAAAATGGAGGAAATGCGTGAACTTTCCCAATGTGAATTGCTTGCACCAGGGATGAGAACCACGCTAGAGAAACGAATAGAAATGAGGGAAACACCGGATATCAGAAATAGGGTGTTTGGACCAAATGAATAATTGCTAATTATCCTTCCTTTCAAAAAAGCTGTAATATATAATTTTACAGCTTTTTTATATGTGATCTTTAGAGGGGACCCTAGACAATCTTTTATCAACAATCCCCGTAAGCATGGTCAGCAATAAAGCTAAACCTACATAGTACGGCTGGTCCCACCATACCAAACTATGAAGGATTCCAAATTCGATCAGAACTTGGTTCACCGCATACATAAGTAATCCTGCTAAGATATATTTGCTCCACTTCATTTTCCAGTTAAGTTTACTCATTAGACAATAAAACAGACTATCACATAAATAGAAAATAGCTGCTAAAGCAATCGAATCCCGTCCAGAATCTTCAAACCACCCAGGGGTGTATATTCGATTCGAGAAAAAGATGATCGGAAGTATATGGGCACTGCAAGATATGGTGCCAATAATTAAATAAAGCATCCAATTATGCTTGAACCCTTTGGAGGGTCGTAAAATCCATTTAAAATAAATCTTAGCTGTAGCAAAATAAAAAGGGAGCCCCAGTCCCGTATACGCTAACCTCCACCAATTATGAGAATAGATATGGAGCTTTAAAAATAACCATTCAATCCCGACAAATAATCCAGAAAATAAAACCATCCAAATCCAACCTAAATGAAACGTTGCTATTAAGGTGGCAACGATGGGTAAAGAAAAGGCATTTGAGACAAATGCCCCCAAATTGTTGTCATAGAAAGTATTATGCTGGATAAAATTAGGGTTGTATTTATAGCATCCTAAGAAATTAAAGATGATGGTCTCAATAATAAATCCCATACCAATCATGGTTAATAATAGGAATAGAGTTTGCGTATTTCTTTTTTTGAATAGTATAAAACAAAATAAACTAGTGCTGAAAACCAGTAAAGCATAATACCAATATGAATTATGCATATTATTCACTCCGATAATAGCTGGATTTAGATAGTTTGTTCCTAATAATGAAAATTATGCAATTCCTACCATTACGTAAAAAACCACTATGGAGAGGGTCCCCTAGCGGTTTAATGGAAGGTATCCAGGAATTTTTAGGTGGACACAAGATTTAAACAGGTGCTATTCGATAAAGAATGGGAACCTTTTAAGATCTGCAAAAAGAATTACCTTGATGTCTCCTCAAAAGTTACCTTAAGGACCTTTTCGGTCTCCTTATTAAATTCTATATTGATATAAACACCGAATTCCCTATTGTTTTCTTTTAACCAAAGCTTGAACCTTTCGGTGGAGGTTTGTGGTTCACTCGTTCTTCCAACGTGTAGATAATCAATTATTTTTGCATGCGGATACTTTTCATGTGTTTTTTGTAGGGCTAATGTACCCCACTTAGCATAGGGGGGAATCGGTTTATGTTGTGCATTTGCTGTATGAATTGAGGTCAGTGGATATACACTTTCTGAGATAAAAAGTAAGCTTATATATAAACTAATCAGGATATTTTTCACGTAATTACCCTCTTTGTTTTTGCTTATAGCATTTCATTTCGAGCAAAAACTTATGTGGGTTTTTGTAAATCATTGTGTTTGTTAACTATCAACACAAAAAATGATGCCATTCAAACCTCAGAGGAGTTATGAATGAAGGTAATTGAAAAAAAACCAAAATGGATTAAAGAGAGGGGATTATTTTGAAAATTAAATTACTGGATGCATCTGATGCAGAGAGATATTGGAAGTTAAGACTAGAAGCACTAAAACAAAATCCTGAAGCATTTTTAACAAGTTATGAGGATGCCATAAAAAGAGAAAATCCCATTGACCAAGTTGCCCATAACTTTACCACAGAAGGAAACTTTACGTTTGGTGCATTTGATGATGAAGAACTAATCGGAGTAGTCACCTTACTTCAAGAAAGTGCCGAGAAAATACGGCATCGAGCAAATATTTTTGCGATGTATGTCACGCCCAAGAAACAAGGACTAGGCGTAGGTAAGGCATTAATGGTAGAGGCGATCAATAAAGCTAAAACGATGGAAGAGATTGAAAAAATTAATTTATCCGTGATGGCAAGCAATGAAAGGGCGAAAAATCTTTATACCCAATTAGGTTTTAAAGTGTATGGATTTGAAGAAAATGCCCTTAAAGTGAACGGAATTCATTATAATGATGAACATATGGTTCTGCATTTGAAATCAGGGAAGAGGGATTCGAGCCTTAAAGGTGAAAATATCTATATTAGACCATTTTCCACAGAAGATGCACAAGCACTCCTTACATTGCAAACTGTAAACCGTAGTTTTTTCGAACAGTTTTCGATGGAACGAAATGACGATTTTTATACGGTCGAATCTCAATTGAACCGGATAAATATATATGAAGAAGATAGTAAAAATGATCAGACCTATACGTTTGGAATTTTTAAAAATGATGGTCTCTTAATTGGTACTATTAATCTATTTCAAGTACTAAGAGGCTCGCTTCAAAGTGCGTTCATCGGTTATTTTTTAGATGAAAAGCACACTGGGAAGGGCTTCACAACTGAAGCGGCTAAACTACTGGTGAAATATGCATTCAATAAATTGAAATTACACCGTATAGAAGCCGGAGTCATGCCTCATAATATTGGTTCCATTCGAGTGTTAGAAAAGTCCGGATTTCATAAAGAAGGAATCGCTTTGAAAAATGTAAAGATCAACGGAAAATGGGAAGACCATCAAGTTTTGGCGATTATTAATCCGAATGACTAATATTATTTCCGTGAAAAGGAAGGTCCCAAAAATGAATATAGTTGAAAAAGCGCTGCAGATAGCGAGTAAAAGTCATCGGAACCAATGCAGAAAGAATACCGACATCCCTTATATCACGCACCCGGTTACCGTCGGGATGATGTTAATGAAAGCAGGGTACGATGATGACATCATCGCAGCGGGAATATTGCATGATACGGTTGAAGATACAGAACTTACTTTAAAAGATATTGAGCGGGAATTTGGACCAAGAATTGCTAGGATTGTGGAAGGATGTTCTGAACCCAATAAATCCCTCCCCTGGAAGGAACGGAAGGAACATACAATTGAGTTTTTAAAGACAGCATCAGAGGAAATTCGTGTTGTTGCCTGTGCCGATAAATTACATAACATTCGCTCCCTAATAAAGGATTATGAGCAGCAGGGGGATGCTGTGTGGAACATATTTAACGCCGGCAAAGAACAGCAAGCGTGGTACTACACAAATATTGTTGACAGTCTCCGTCACCAGTCATCATTCCCATTACTAAAGGAATTAGAAGTTGAAGTAAATCTGCTTTTTAAAAAATAATGTCGATAAGACTCGAATCGGAAGGAGAGGACCTTGGTAAAGGAACTCTTTTTTTCGATTATGTTATAATAAAGTCACAAAAGTAAATTACTTTAATAAGTGTATATTATGATAGGGGGCAAAGGTGAATGGATAATAAACTAATTATGCCAACTGAAATGTCGATAAAAGATAAAAAACATAATGTAAAGGGTAATATAATAAGGGCAGCTGTATTTACACGAAGCAAAGTAATCGAGGTTATGACCGCTGACCAGGAAAGATATTATCTTATTTATTATAAAAATTCCCTAATATATGGGGAGAAGCTTGATCGAATTGAAGAAGGAACATTTATAGATAAAGCATTTCATGAAGGTATTATTATTGAATCCCCGCATCCGCTCTTAAGTGCATTAATTCCCCTCGTAAACGTCACTATTCCGAATAAAAATAACCTTTTTTCTCAATTACAAATCCATTATTCACTTCAGGAAATGGTCCACATTCTGACAACACTTGACTCGTTTTTTCAAAAAGAAGAGGTGATTAAGATCATCGACAAAGTATTCTACCACTTTAGAAGAAACGGGAAATTTATGAAATCCTTTCAAATCATTCAAATGTTAGCTGATTTTGCACCGACATTAAAATCTGCACAAGAACGTTTGGCCTCTCTCGAATTTAGTTCATACAACCATTTTTACCATTCCTCGAGTTTACCTGTAATCCAAATGAAGGACCCTCTATATGTTGAATTATATTGCTTCAAAAATCGAACCAATCCAGATGAACGAATATTATTAGAAGAAATAGTGAGTAAACAAGACGATTTAGTTGAGTTATTACTATGGTTAGAAAATGCAGGGAAATCCAAAGAGGCTAAATCGATTGAAAAGTATACGAGTATTGCGTTACGCTTTGTGACGATGGAAGAATGGATGCTGATATTGGCTCAACTCAACATCAATCCGTTTCATGTACTGCCTGATTCAAAATCTATTATCAAAAAAATGCTTAAAGATGGTAATTATGAGAAAGCTGCCTTATGCATATTAGATTTTATCGATGACATGCCCGCCTCCTACGATGCCATACTCCTTTTAATATGGGAAAATTCTGACCCGAGCTTTGTCATAGAACATTTAGACGAATTTATTAAATTGTTGCAGCACCTGCCACATGCTGAAAAGACCAGGCAATTTGAACAAAAGGTGTTTCAATTTGCTGAAATCCTTCTTAAAGAGCATGATCTTAAAACTGTTCATGAAAAACTTATCCCTATTCAAAAGGTAATCCCGGATTTAGATGTAATTAGAAAAATTAGTGAAATGGTAAATTTATTAGAGGATCCCGATCGAATGATGGAATTGGGTGATTATTATGCGGAGTTTAAACAATTCGATCAAGCGATCGATTGCTTCTTCTGGGAAATGGAGCTGCAGCCGCAAAATCCTTCTCCCGTACGAAAAATCAGCAAAATGTATCAATCTAAAGGGATGGTAAAAGAGGCTTCAGCCTATCAAAAAATTTTCGCTCAATTAAAAAGTAATCAAGAAACTGGATGACCCACCATCATCCGCTTAACTAGTCGCATAAGCTAAGGTCATCAGAGTAGACTTCTGATGACCTTTTGTGGTTACTATACCTTTAATCATAAAAACTAAATTCTGTTTTTAACATCCTCTCTTATTCGTTCGATAATATTCTCGGATAAATTCGCAGGCAAGGATGTCCCATTCTTAAAAACCCAAGCATTTACTAGTTCAAGGTCTCCTTTTTTAAAGGTAATACTATAATCTTGATCTTCGTATGTAAAATCAGCTGTCACTTCTTCTTGGTCATAAGCTTCCTCATCAATAATCATATTAAATATTTCATATGGTTTCACGGTTATGCTCCTTTGTATCTTTATTGTATGTAAATAGGGTTAACTTTAAAAATATGTTTATTCAATGGTAGCCACAAAAACTACTATATTTCACTTTAATATATTAAATAAGAATATGATAAAATGGGGATGGGAGCGAATGGAGGTTGGCAGCAATTGATTACTTTCTATAAAATCCTTGTATGTATACATATTTTTTCAGCCATCTTGGGGATGGGTCCAGGTTTCATATTAACGACAGTGGTCAAATCTGGGAAAAACATGACCGAATTAAGACATTCATATAGGATTAGACATAAGTTACATATATTTGTAATGGTTGGCGGCACGCTTTTATTAATCACAGGGTTGAGCATGGGATTCATCAATCCGAGCCTGTTTCGGATGGGATGGTATGTCACCAGTCTCTTTCTCTTTTTGGCTGCACTAGCAATTGGACCACTCGTTTTATCACCTAGGTCAAAACCAGTTAAAGCCCTTTTAGCATCGCACAAAGGAGAAGAAATTCCCGAAGAATATTGGAGTTTATCAAAAATTCTATTTCGATTTGAAAACCTAGAAAATGTGATCTTTCTCATCATCATCGCCCTGATGATTTTCAAGCCATTCTAAAAAGGTGTCAGGCACCACTCGTAGACAAATGTCCACGAACGGTGCCTGACACCTTTTTATTTATGTCGTTTAAGTTTACCTCTTAGCTTGGAATAGTACTGCTTTTAACGTGGAAGATGAGAATAAGCTAATCGGATGGGCTTTCAGTTGAAGTACATTGATAAGCTTTCCGTATATCTTTTGATTGCTTTCACAGGCTAAAATCACTCGTTTTACATACCACTTCAGTAATGGCAGGCCAAACGGTTTTGCACCGTCGGTATGGGTGAAGCGAAAGTCTTCAGTTAAAGCAATTAACCATGGGACATCTATGATTTTACTGAAGCTTCGATGAGTATTTTTCGAAATTTGTGAAAGCTTATTTTTTTTTAACGCTTTTTGAAGTTCCTTTTTCAGAGCAATCGCCTCAAGTGCAGCGATGCTCATCCCCTGACCAAAAACAGGATCAATACGGCAAAAGGCATCCCCACTAACAATTAGTCCATTTGGGAAGCGTTGTAAGTTCTCATAATGAAAGCGGCGTAAGGCTGGAAACCGATAAACACTGACATCCGTCTCAGGTGTTCCATTTTTAATTGCTTCATATACATCAGGTTGTTCAAGGCTTTTGGCATAGTTTATAAATTCCTCTAACGTGCTAGGGGGTGATTCCACGCCATAGCCAAGTAATGTCACCATCCAGCGCTGATTTTCAATTGGGGAAATACTCCCTCCACGATTCTGTCTAGGCGGATTAGGGTAAACCAATAAATTACCCCAGTCTTTATTTTTGGAGGAAAGCGAGCTGTAGATGCGACTGGCATAGAAAAGGTTTACTTTTACTTCGGTTTTTTGGGGGGCATCGAAACCTAATTGTCTGAGCCAATTAGTTGAATTTGACCCAGCCCCTGTAGCATCCACAACCAAATTAGCGTTAAGTGGAACGGCTGCTTCTCCATCCTTTTGAATTTCTACTCCTATGATACTGGTAGAATCACTATTTATCACCATCCTTTTCGCTTTGGCACCATATAAAAAGCTTATATTTGGAATCATCTCGAGCCTGCGCTGGATATGCCATTCAAGGAAGGGTCTGCTTTGCTGGATAATTGATATCCCGGCATGATATTTCACCTTCCAGCTCCCATGATGATTCCAAGCAAGCTCACTGGTGAAATCTGATTTTACTGAGCCATCTGCGATTAGTTCATCGACAATCCCTGGAAAAAGTTCAGTGAGAATCTCCTCACCACTTTTCAAAAGAGCGTGGCCGTGTGTCCCTTGTGGCACTCCGGTTCTAGTCAAATGTTTTTCGCGCTTTTGGTCCTTTTCTATAATTAACACTTCTTCAAAAAAGTCGGACAGGATGCGCGCAGCCAATAAACCAGCAATACTTCCGCCGATAACAAGTGCTCTTTTTCCTAAAAAACTATTTGTTGTTGACATTCCTAGCAAACCTCCGATAATACTATTTGCACGATATAATTAATGGTTAGTATTATATCATTTTTTTATGGCCCCTATGAGTTTAGAATGTGGAGGATTTACCTAAACTAATAGGGAAGTAAAGAGAAAATCGGATTAGAGGGAGATTGGTGTGTTTGATAGATTATAAAATTAGTACATATGAGGAAGCAGTCCAGGTCGTTAAGGAAGTTGGTTTACTTCCATTGTCGCCGCTCATTCCTCACTATCCTTCACTTGATAGCATTACATCCAAAGAACATTGGTATTCGGGTTCAGAATTTGACCCATGGTTATGGAGGGCGCAGTTCCCTGTTGATGGTGTGGCAGCCTACGGAAAGTTTGTTAAGAAGAAATCAGTTTTAATTTCCCGCGAGTTCCTTCCATTAGTAAGTGCGATATTGGGGTCACAGTATTCAGTGGCTAAACGTTATAATGACGGTCTTGTTTCTAGAGAAGCCTTAGAATTATTTACTTTGATTAGTGAGGAAGAAGGCATAGACACAAGAGTATTAAGGGCCAAAGCAGGCATGAAAGACAAAGAAAAGAAAAAGGTGTTTGATAACGCATTGTTGGAATTACAGGGGTCTATGGATATTATTGTTTCAGGGACAAAGGAGAAAACGAATGTTTCGGGAGAGAAAAACGGCTGGAGCAGTACATCCTTCGAAACCCTTGCCTTTTGGTCAAAAAATAACCACGTGGATCAAAGAAAAATAGAAACGGACGAAGCAAAACATGAGCTGAAAAACCATTTTGAGCAGTTATGCGGTCCCGAGTCCATGAAAGCATTAGTAAAGATTTTTAAGCTTTAGGTTAATTTCATTGATATACATTTTATGACAAACTTCGCTCTTGATTCTTAGAGTAGAATAAAGTAGTATGGAAACTACGATATTCGAAAGGGTGACCTTAAAGCCAATGATTCACTAAACCTATTAAAAGAAAAAAATTCGGATCATCATACGAACATATTTCTGGATAGGGTTAGTGCGGGCTTTTATAGACAAAAGGGAGTTGAAGGTACTTGGTGTACTGTGCCCTTTTGTTGTAAAGTACCTCCTGTCCAGATAAATGGATAAGGAGGTTTTTTTATGGAAGAAGCAAAATCAAACATTACCATGGGGGACTTATTTAGAAATCGAGTGATACGTACCATCTTGCTCTCGACATTATTTTTACAAATCGGTATTTGGGTACGTAACTACTCAATATTGTTATTTGTTATTGAGCAGACAAATGAAGATCCGGTTGCGGTATCGCTTATTTCTGTTGCAGAATTCGCGCCTATTTTTCTATTTTCCTTTATTGGAGGCACCTTTGCAGACAGATGGCGTCCGAAACGGACAATGATATGGTGTGACTTCCTTAGCGCGCTGTCTATCTTTATTGTATTGTTAACACTAGTATTTGGGGGCTGGAAAGTTATTTTTTTCGCCACACTTGTATCATCGATTCTTTCACAGTTTTCACAGCCTTCTGGAATGAAACTGTTCAAGCTTCATGTACAGGAAGAACTTATTCAAATGGGTATGTCGATGTACCAAACAGTGTTTGCTTTGTTTATGATTTTAGGGCCGATTATCGGTACGTTTGTTTACCAGCATTACGGCATTAGTGCAGCGATTGCCATTATGGGGATTGCCTTTATGCTATCGGCAGCGATTCTATTTATGCTTCCACCTGACCGGGAAAGCGAAGAAAATGCTGTAAAAACCACACTTATGGAAGAAATGAAGGAAGGTTTCCGTTATGTTTGGAACAGCCGGGCACTGACTTTGCTGGGTGGCTGTTTTGCAGCAGCAGGTTTAGGACTGGGGCTAACGCAGCCACTTTCCGTTTTCCTCATTACGGAACAACTTGGTTTACCTAAAGAGATGCTGCAATGGTTGATGGCAGCGTTTGGAGCAGGGATGATTTTAGGTGGAGGTCTCACGATGGGGTTAGCGAAAAAGACTCCTCCGCAAATCTTGCTTGCAATTGGAATGAGCGCCAGTGCTCTTGGATTTTTTGTAATGGGGCTATCAGAGCAGTTATGGCTGACATTGACTGCGCAATTTATTAGCGGCTTGTTTATGCCCTGTATTCACATTGGAATTAATACGATGATTTTGAAAAATACAGATGAAGCTTTTATTGGTCGAGTCAATGGCATTTTAAACCCGATGTTTATGGGAACTATGGTCATTACCATGAGTGCGAGCGGATGGTTGAAGAAAACAACTTCGCTTGTCGCGATGTACGAAGCGTCAGCCCTACTCTTTATAGTGGGTGTAATTATCCTCATTCCACTCTTCAAGCGTTCGGTTAGTATGTTGAAAAAGAGTGAGGAAGTATAAGTTTTACAGCTGCTCTGTTTTTAGAGCAGCTTTTTTACGCAAAAAAATCGCCAGTGCCATCTGCTCTTTCTTCCACAAAAAAAAACGTAGTGGAAGCCTACGATTTTTTAGTCACTATTTTCGTCGATTACTAATGGAAGTGTAATTACTACTTGAGTTCCCTCATTTGGATTACTCTTTATAGAAATTTTCCCGCCATAGGAGTCGATAATTCGTTTGCATACTGTTAAACCTAGTCCAGATCCATCTTTCTTTAATGTGAAGAATGGGTTAAATGCTTGGCTAATTTGATCTTTCTGCATCCCAACTCCATTATCAGTCACTGTAATCAAACAATTATCTAATTGTTTATGAAGCGTAATAGAAAATTTTCCTCCATAAGGCATTGCTTGTAGGGAGTTTTTTGTTAAATTAAGAATGACTTGCTTTAACTGATCCTTGACACAAGAAACAAGCAGTTCTTCTGAATGATAATCAACGGTTAATACCACATTCATATAATTGGCTTCCGAATGAATAATCGGCTCAATCTCAGCTACTATGGAATTAGCATTATAAGTTTTAAGTGTGTGGGCAGTCGGTTTTCCGAGAACAAGCAATTCACTAACAATCACATTGATTCGATCGATCTCCATTTGAATCACTTCGAAATAGGATTGAGTTTTCTTATCTTGATATTCCTCACTTAAAAGTTTTACTAACCCTTTTATTCCGGTTAATGGATTCCGTATTTCATGGGCCGTACTAGCCGCGAGTTTTCCGATTAATTCTAATTTATGAAGTTCAGTTTGTTCATTTTCTTTTTTTATCTTCCTTTTTAAAAGAAAATATTGGGCCGATAAAAATATGATATTTGAAATTGTAAGAAAGATGATTAGGTATTTTAAAAAGGGTTTCCAAAAAGCGAGGTCATTTTCAGACCTAACTAAGACTGATATTGTTAAAGGTATTTTCGCTATCTTCATACTGGATTTTATAGAACTCTCTTCAGGAACGGATCCTGCTGTAAGTAAAATATGATCAGAACCATCTGTGACGATGACCATCTCATCTTTAACATGGTTTTTAATGGCTGCTTTTATTTCGTCTATACGCAAACTGGCAACGAGAACTCCCTGTAATTGGCCATGGTTGATAATGGGAGTAGCAATGGAAATGATTTGCCTTCCTGTAACCCTGCCTATATGTACTTCTGAAAAACTTGTTTTCTCTGTTTTGATTGCTTGCTGAAAATAAGGTTGATCGCTTACATTGATATTTTTTGAATTTGTATTCGTGCTAATTAATAAGTCTCCATTTGCATTTGTCCAAAAAAAACCTGAAAGGCGAAGATCTTTACCCATTGTTTCCCGAAGTAAATTTTCCACATCATTTAGGTTATTTTTCTGATATTTAATAGAAGTAGCGAGCATTTCTAATCTGCCAACCGTTTCTCCAAGTAAATTTTCAATGTTCTGTGTGTGAAGGTTGGCATATTCTTGTGCTTTGTATTGATTTTGATCTTCCAAAAATTTAACTTGGTGCTGTGCTAAGACCGTACTGATTGCTACAGTTGGGATCAATGTGAGAAGTAGATATAATAGAAATTTATTCTTCAGGATCGATGTAAAACTTCGAATGACAACCAAGTGGAATCTACTCCTCAAAATTTGTTTATCATTATTCTACTATTTTTTTATGCGCTGAAGTATACCCTACCCATTATTTTGTGATTAAATGAGTAAATTATATTCATGTAAGTGTTGAATCGTTGATAGTTTGGATCTGTTATACTTGGCTGTTGATTTCCGCTCCAGGCGCGTGCGGTTCGCGAGCGGTCCGGGGAGCCTCCTCGGCGCTAAGCGCCTGCGGGGTCTCCCCTGCCCCGTCCTCCCGCAGGAGTCTTCGCGCCTTCCGCTCCAATCAACATGTGCCAAATCAACAATGAGCTTTAACCTAGCCAATAGTTTAAGAAACTGCAAATGAAGGAATAAGGGATAAAAATTCTGTTAAATCCTGTATATTTATCATAAATGTTCTCTTTATGTGGATTCTAATACCAAATGGTATTTATAATCCGAATTTATATAAAAGAACAGAGGCGATTCTATGGAAGATAAAATAAAAATGCGATTAACGGCTGCCGAAATGTCAACATTATGGAGCCAATATTTGAGTGACACACTTGCGGTTTGTGTGTCTAGTTATTTTATAGAGAAGGTGGAAGACGAGGAAGTACGTCCCATCATTGAATTTACACTGGATGTAGCTAAAGGCAACATAACGATTATGCAGGAACTGTTTAAAAAGGAGAATTTCCCTGTCCCGATTGGCTTTACGGATCAAGATGTAAATCCAAAAGCCCCAAAACTATTTTCAGACACTTTTGTTTTAATGTTTTTTCGAAATATGTCTATTCTTGCAATGGCTGCAAGTAGTGCAGCATTAGGATTGGTGACACGGGCAGATATCGTTGATTTTCATAAACGTATATTAAATTGTGCGGTTAAGTTGCAGGATCTGACAAGGGATCTCATGTTGGAACAAGGTACATATATCAGACCTCCCTACATTTCAATACCTGACAAGGTTGATTTTGTGAAACGGGATCATTTTTTAGCTGGCTTTTTCGGTCATAAAAGGGCGATTACTTCAGTGGAAGTCACGCATTTGTTTTTAAATATCCAAACAAATATGATTGGAAAGGCACTAATAACAGGGTATGCACAGATTGCACAGGATCAAGAAGTGAAAGGATTTTTGGTAAGAGGAATGCAAATTGCGCAACAACATGCAGAGCTATTTAGTGAGATTTTAATAAAAGAGGATCTTCCCGCTCCTATGAGTTGGGATTCAGCTGTTACCGACTCAATCATACCTGTGTTTTCAGATAAATTAATTATGTTTAATGTTTCATCAATGATTGCAGCAGGGATTGGAAATTACGGGATGGCCATCGCTGCAAGTCCGAGAAGGGATATTGCGCTAAAGTATGCTTCATTGATTCCGGAAATCTCTCTGTATGCGGAAGCAGGAGCGAAGATTATGATCAAGCATGGGTGGATGGAGGAACCTCCTCAAGCAGATGATCGGGATGAAATCATTCAGGGCTAGGAGACAAAGTTTAAGTTACTATATTCAACTATTTTTTCGAAAACCGTCATTTTTTAAATGTCGGTTTTTTTCTTATTTTACTTAAACCGCATATAAAGATACAGCTTGATACTACCGAAGTTACTAAAATAAAAAATTTGAAACTTTTGGACCATCAGGATTTCACCGTTTATTCCTCCAAAAAATTAAATCAAATAAATTTTCCCAACGCAAAAATGAACTTAGCGTTGGGATTTTTAATAGAATAGATGATATTTTCGCTGGTGCCTGACACCATGGCCCACACTTTTTCCCAATTATCCTAAAAGATTCATCGTGTTATGATTATTTTGAAAATTCTTACAGAATGATCATTAGGAGGCGGTTGAAGATGAAAAAGAGAACTTCACTTGTACTAGCTTTGGGATTAACGATGGGGTCTGTGCTACCGATTACTGCTGCAGCAAAAACTATTCCGTACAATGTTACCATTACGAAAGACGCGGCGCAGTTCGGTAAGGATGCAAAGGTTAACTGGAAGAAAGGACAAACTGTACCATCTTTTGTCCATGGGAAACTATCGAACAAAGTTTATAAAGACATAGATGGGATTAAGCAATTTTTAAAAGAAAATAAAGCACTTTATCAGTTAGATACAGCTAAAGATTTAACATTACTCGATGTTGAGACGGACGGGCTAGGCAGCACGCACTATAATTTTATTCAATCGATTCAGGGGATTCCGGTGGATGGGGCGAAGTTTAAGGTCCATACCGATAAAAATGGAATCGTAACGGCAGTCAATGGTGATGTGTTCCCAGAAGCATCATCTTATTTCAAAGGGGCCCTGAAAGCACAACTATCCAAGGACACTGCCCTTGATAAGTCTTGGAAATCTATAAAAGTAACCAAAGAGGAAACCATCACGAATGCTGAAGCAGGTCCTACTGGCAAAAAAATAGAAGATACCGTTGAAAAGGCGGAACTAGTTGTTTATAAAAATGGTAATGAATTTAATCTGGCTTACAAAACAAATCTGCAATTTATTCAGCCATATCCTGCAAACTGGGTGGTCTATGTGGATGCCGTAAATGGTAATATCTTAAATTCTTATAATGCGGTAGCTGATGGAACAGGGGTCGGTGTTCTAGGGGATACGAAAACGCTTAACACCTATTATTCGAGCGGTACTTACTATTTATATGATACTACCAAACCGATGACAGGAGTTATTGAAACATTAACAGCGGTAAATAGATCCCGGTTACCCGGAAATTATTCTGTTGACCCCGATAATAATTTTAATGCAACGTCACAACGAGCCGATGTAGATGCCCACTACTATGCGGGTGTCGTCTATGATTATTATAAAAATACGTTTAATAGAAACAGTTTTGATAATAAGGGAGCGACTCTTCGCTCAACCGTCCACTATGGCAGAAATTACAACAACGCGTTCTGGAATGGGGCGCAAATGGTGTATGGAGATGGGGATGGAACAACCTTCCGTTCATTGTCAGGTGCCCTTGATGTCGTTGCCCATGAATTAACACATGCAGTAACAGAAAGAACAGCTGGGTTAGAGTATCAGTATCAGTCAGGTGCATTAAATGAGTCCATTTCTGATACGTTCGGAGTATTCCTTGATAAAGGGGATTACTTAATGGGTGAGGATGTGTACACGCCAAATAAAGCTGGCGATGCTCTTCGCAGTCTTTCAAACCCTGGCCTTTATGGACAACCGGAGAATATGAGCGGTTACGTGAATACTACTTCGGATAATGGAGGAGTTCACACGAACAGTGGTATTCCGAACAAAGCAGCCTATTTAACGATTTCAAGTCTGGGTACAGCTGTCGCTGAAAAAATCTACTATCGAGCACTCACAGTTTATTTAGCTCCACAAAGTGATTTTAGTGACGCACGCGCGGCTCTTCTTGCAGCTGCATCTGATTTGTATGGCTCAAGCAGCACACAGTACAATGCCGTTAAATCTGCTTGGACACAAGTAGGAGTAAACTAGACCATTAACTATTTCCAATGTAAGCCGTCACATAATGTGATGGCTTACATTTTTATGGGCAAAAAAAATAGATTGGTGTCAGCACCAATCAAAATTATGGGAAGTTTTAAGAAATGAGTTCTTTGAACCATTTCCATATTAACTTGTCTTTATCATAAGAAAAAGATATGTAGAACTTATAGTGAAGTTGTGTGGAAGTTGTGAAGATTTCAATTGACCAGTGTATTTGATAAAGGGCTATGCCCATTTAAGGATTAATAGAAATAATGATCACAGCTGCTACTAGATTAGTGGCGGGTTTTGTTTTAGAACAAGCAGAATTAATGTTATGATAACGTTATTGCTTTCCTGCTGATTTGTAAGGTGAGAATTTGTCTACAATACGAGTAGGATTATTATAAATGATGGGATGAAAAGATGATTAAAGAAGTCAGTTTAAAGGTGAAACCAAAGTTTGAAAATAAATTTAAAAGCGGCTATCCACTTATTTCTAAGGAAGCCATCATAAATGTGAACGACCTCGTAGAAGAGGGGGCCATTGTTAAATTGGTCGACGAAAGAAATATATTTATTGCCAAAGGCTATTATGGTAAGCAAAATAAGGGCCTTGGCTGGGTGTTGAGCAGAAAAGAAAATGATTCTTTTGATCAACGTTTTTTTGAGAAAATGCTAAAAGAAGCTATAAAGGAAAGAGAATCATTTTATCAAAGTTCAGAAACTACCGCGTTTCGAGTGTTTAATGGTGAAGGTGATGGAATCGGTGGTTTGACGATTGATTACTTTGCTGGCTATTATTTGTTAACCTGGTACAGCAAGGGTATCTATCATTTTCGAGACTATATCATTCAAGCTTTAAAGGGACTGGTTGAATTCCAGGGGATTTATCAGAAAAAACGTTTTGATGAAAAAGGGCAATACATCGAGGAAGATGACTTTGTCGCAGGTGAAAGAGGTCAGTTCCCGCTTATTGTCAAAGAAAATGGCGTCAACTTTGCGATATATTTAAATGAAAGCGCCATGGTCGGGGTGTTTTTAGACCAGCGGGATGTAAGGCGCACAATCCGAGATGTGTATGCAAACGGTAAGACAGTTTTAAATACTTTCTCTTATACGGGGGCTTTTTCCGTGTTTGCAGCTCTAGGGGGAGCAACGAAAACAACAAGTGTAGACCTGGCCAATCGGAGTAAGAGTAAAACGATTGAGCAGTTTAGTGTAAATGGTGTGGACCATGAAACACAAGCAATTATTGTTGAGGATGTATTCAAGTACTTTAAATATGCAGTCAAGAAACAGTTGAAGTTTGATATGGTCATACTTGATCCGCCGAGCTTTGCCCGGTCAAAGAAATTTGTCTTTAGTGCGGAAAAGGACTACAAGAATCTTCTAATCGAAGCGATTGCCATAACTGCGGACAACGGAACCATTGTTGCATCCACAAACAGCAGCGCTTTTGGGATGGATAAATTCAAGAGCTTTATCGATGCTGCCTTTAAAGAATCTGGCAGCCGCTACAAACAATTGGAAGAATTTTCACTTCCCGTCGATTTCAAAACCGTCAAAGAATTTCCAGAAGGGGACTACTTGAAGGTAGTATTTATTAAAAAAATAAGATAAGAATGGTGCCTGACACCCACATGAAATGAAATGTGGGGGAGGGCCTTTTTTTATTTTCCAGGGTGTTGTAAATCCCATTTTTGCAATATAATAGAGGGAAGATGTTCACGAAATTGTCAAAAATGCTACTTCCTTAACTTACATAAATAAAAAAAATCATTTCTGGGGGAAACGATATGATTAGAGCGGCTATTGCTGGTGTTGTTGGTTTTGTGCTTATTTTTATCGAGTCGATGATTGTGATGAAGCTAAAAGGTCTTGAAACGATTGAATTTGGCGGGTTGGCTCCGTTCATTAATGTCTGGGCTATGAATTTCTTTTTCATGTTTACCATCCTTACACAGGTAACCAATTGGTATATGAACAAAGAAAGTTTAAAAGAAGATAATAGCTTTTAGTATTAAAAAAAAGCGGCGCAATCTGGTAGGATGACCAAGACTGCGTCGCTTTTTGTTTGGATTAAACATTATGTTTTACAGCTTTATTCCCTTTAAATACTGTGTTACGAATGAATGGGATAACCCAACGGTCAAGACCGATGCGGCCCGCATTGTAGCCAGAGAATAGGATAATCGCTCCTAGGAAAAGATCTGTTGGAATATGTGATACGGTTCCTGCTAAGAAAAATGAAAAGTTCATTACAAGTCCAAAGAACATAGCAGCAGTTGTTAAGCATCCAAGAATAAGACCAAGTCCGATCAAGAATTCTCCTAGTGGGACGATCGTGTTAAAAATATCAACGTTTGGTAAGGCGAAATGCTTTAAGAAATCAACATACCAGCCATAAACCATCGCACCGTCTGGACCTTTCACTGGATTAGCGATTGCCCCTTTTAGATAGCCAGAAGCGTCAAAACCGCCTGATAATTTGTGGAACCCAGCTGTTATCCAAGAATACCCCATATATAAGCGAAGAACTGTTAAAATTCCAGCGGCAACTTTGTTTTCTCTTAACCAATTTACTACCATGTGAAACACTCCTTATTAATTTATTTTTATTTGTTTGTTCGTTAACTACATTTTTACTATACTAGACTTATTTTGAAATTAGGGTAAATTGTTCACTATTTCACATATTTGTAAAAAAGTTATGAACAAATTTCAAACACACAAGATTCTTCACCAGACAATTGGAGAGTGTTGTATATAAGGGAGTTTATGAAAGACATTCCCCATGCTTACTTGTATTAAACGTTATGTTTCACTGTTTTATTCCCTTTAAATGCTGTGTTACGAATGAATGGGATAACCCAACGGTCAAGACCGATGCGGCCAGCATTGTAGCCAGAGAATAGGATGATCGCTCCTAGGAAAAGATCTGTTGGAATATGTGATACGGTTCCTGCTAAGAAAAATGAAAAGTTCATTACAAGTCCAAAGAACATAGCAGCAGTTGTTAAACATCCAAGGATAAGTCCAAGTCCGATTAAGAATTCACCTAGTGGGACGATGGTGTTAAAAATATCAACGTTTGGTAAGGCGAAATGCTTTAAGAAATCAACATACCAGCCATAAACCATCGCGTCGTCAGGACCTTTCACTGGATTAGCGGTTGCCCCTTTTAGAAAGCCAGAAGCATCAAAACCGCCTGATAATTTGTGGAACCCAGCTGTTATCCAAGAATACCCCATATATAAGCGAAGAACTGTTAAAATTCCAGCGGCAACTTTGTTTTCTCTTAACCAATTTACTACCATGTGAAACACTCCTTGTTAATTTATTTTTATTTGTTTGTTTGTTCGTTAACTACATTGTTACTATACCAAACTTATTTTGAAATAAGGGTAAATTGTTCACTATTTCACATATTCGTAAAAAAGTTGTGAACAAATTTCAAACGAAATGATCTTTTATCCATAATACCTTGAGAGTTTTGTCCATTATTGGCTTTATGAAGGACAGATCTCCAGTTTTCCAACTGAGTTTTGTCCATCATCGGCATTATGAAGGACAGATCTCCAGTTTTCCAACTGAGTTTTGTCCTTCAGACCAAGTATCATTTAAGTGATCCCACTTAAAATAGGTATTCACATTCTACCTTCCTTTTTATTACAACGAATATAACGAATTTTCAGTAAAGGAGGATATTATGCATCTGGCGTCCGAACTAGAATCCTTTCCATACCCATTTAAAGAAGTAGTGTATCGTTACTCAAATAACTCGACACCATTAGATCTTTCTAACAGTGTGGAAATTACCCCTCATTATAAAGAGGAAATAAAGCCCTAGATCAAAAGCCAATGACCAATTAGCTGGAAAACATAACTGCCCAGCATCCAAGTATAAATCTCCGTCCCGCTGCATCATGAAGATGATGTCCTCTTGTACATGCCGCCCGATAAAATCTAATGGTTGGTGAGTTTTAGAGAAATTCATAAGCCTATCCCTGGATTTAAGGAGGGAGGGTTGGACGGGCGAATTCTCCAATTTCTGTTGCAGTTGGAGGCAGGTTACCCTTGGTGGAGAAAAAATTGGTCCTTAATGGCTGGGAATTGCTTGGATACATCGCTTGAAACCTTTGATGTCTGGGGGAAAGGCAGGAAAGAGGTAACAAAGGAAAATGCTGGTGAGTTTGTTCATTTACGAGTGGAAGTGCAAAAGTTATTCCGATTGCCTCGGTCAGGAGGAATTCTGTTTACGATCCATACCCACTTGCTTTCATTAGAAAAATTAACCTTAAAATCTGAATGGGCTGAGCAATTCTATCAGATCATTCGTGAGTTGCCACCCCATATTGTCGATTATAAAGGGCTATCTCTTTTCAAGGATGCTGTCATCGATTACTTAAAAGAACAGTTAACAAACAGGGGTGTTAGCTAATGGATAGTGCAACTTTTGTACCTGGAAAGCGAAAATATTTATTTTGTACTGACGAGAAGGGGGGGGCGATTTTACAATCGATTATCGACCAAGTGGTAGATAAAAATCTCTCTTTTGAAATGGTTTTTATCGGCAAAGTTCAATTTACAGATTTGGTTGCATGGTTAAGTGAACAGAGGATGGGGAGTTACCTTTATATTGCTGCCCATTGGAATCAATTGAAGGCGATCAAACAATTAGCTGAAGAGATTGGTTTTTCCGAGGAAGAAGCGCAATACATTGGCTATGGTGAGAAGGAGAAAAATGTGTTTTGCGGCCGTTTTCATGGAATCACTACAATCGATACTGAAAACACGGAACAAGTTGAAGTGAACTGCCTGGGTTTAGTGGTGGTTCGCATATTACTACATATATAAAAGATAGAAACACCACCATCGAAAGACACTATTCTTTAATCAATCAACCGGAAGATACAGAGTGCTACCAAATTACTATTCTATTAAGTAAGACATCGAGAGGCGGCTCTCATTACTGGCATCATCAGGTAAAAGTGGAGATCGATTATAAGTTAGTTACCCGAAGAATCACTTTACACTAAGCTTTAAAGCGAGGCATCACGTGTTTTATGCAGCGGGAATCGGCATTACTCCATTCCTATCAATGATGGTAGAGTTAGCAGGTCGAGAAGGATTTTTCGAGTTACATTATGCTGCTAAAACAAAAGCTTCATGCGCTTTCTATGATTTTTTGAAAAATAAATACCCCAAACAAAGCCATTTTTATTTTTCACAAGAAAGAAAATAAAAAGTTAGACTATTCTTCACTGCTAAATCAACCAATTGGCACTCATGTTTATTTTTGTGGAACAGAATCTTTTATTACTAGCTTTACGAATGCTGCGTATCAGATAGGTTATCCACGTACTAGCGTTCATTATGAAAGGTTTACACCACCCAAAGTCCAAGCGGCTGCATCTTTTCAAGTGCAAGTGCAATCATCAGAAGGTTTAACCATGAATGTACCGAAACAAAAAACGTTGTTGGGGCATTGCTTGAAGCAGGTGTTAAGGTACCCTATTCCTGCCGAGTAGGGCGATGCGGCACATGTGAACTTAATGTGTTAGAAGGCGAGATTGAACATTATGATTCTTTCCTAAGTGAGGAACAGAAAAATGCCCTAAACGCCATTTTAACCTGTGTATCACGGGCTAAATCAGAGAAAATCGTAATCGAGATTTAATTATAAAAATCTTGGCAATAAAGTAAGGAATGTTTTTAAATAATGATATAAAAAAATGCTTGGAGACGCTCCAAGCATTTTAACGTAAATTGTAAATATGAGTATATGAAACTTATCCTAAATGTTTTTCTAATGGGTTCCAGTAATTCGCTCCCCATCCTGCCGCAAGATGTTCTCCTTCAGCCTCAGGAAAACCAATGTGGTCGAAAACCAAAAGGGTTTTTGAGTCTTGTTCTTTTAGCTCAAACTTAGCAATAGAATAAACTCCCTCTGCCCAGTTCGCTACTCGCCAAGCTTGTACAATTCGCACACCTGGAACAAGTTCAATGTTTCTTCCAAGAATCATACCGCCAAAACACGAAAAAGTACCACCAGCTTCGGGACTGATTTCTGTAGGTGCACCTCCCGTCATTTCGCTGAATTGTTTCGAATCTGTGAGTGCTTCATATATAAGTCCAGGGCTGGCATTGAAAATTACTTCTTGATGAATTGTTTTAGTCATTTTTTATTCCTCCAAAATATTATTCCGTAGAAAAGGTTATTTATTTTTTATAAAAAATTAATGCATGGCCATTTCGGACCAAGGGTCAATACCAGGATCGTTGCCTTCTGCAAAATCTTTAATGCGCGGCATGTAATGTGACCATCCTTGTTGGTGAGATGGGATTTCTTCAACTGGCAAGTCAAAATGAGTTAAAACTAAATTTGTGCCATTTTCTTTCGGAGTCAGTTTGAATTCGATCTTACTTGAACCAGGAGGCACGAGCTTTGATTTTTCCCAACCCCAAGACATGACGATTTTTTCATAAGGAACAATTTCTATATATTCGCCCATGGCAATATCGCTGCCATTCACATCAATTCGATATTTACCACCGATTTTTGGTTCGAGCAGGATATGTCTCCCCATCCAGCGAACCATTTTGTCCGCATCAGTAAAAAACGAAAATAATGTTTCCGGGCGGGCTTCAATAAATATTTCTTTTGTGATGATTTCATTATTGGTCTGATTCATTTTTTCTCCTTTCTTCCTCTTCGGCAGCTTCTTTCAAACGAAGTAAACTATCATCCCAAAAACGGTCAATATACTGCTTTAATTCAGAAAAACCGTCCCTTCTAATACCGTAGTACCGTTTCGTTCCGTCTCTCCGAACCATAACTAGGCCGGATTGTTCGAGAGCTTTGAGATGCTGAGAAACCGCTGGAGCTGAAATGTCAAAATGTGAGGCAATCGCGCTGGAGGTCATTTCTCCATCACGAACGAGATAGAGTATATCTCGACGTCTAGGTTCTGCTAATGCATGAAGGACTTTTTCAATCATATCGTTATTTTAGCGTACACTTAATTAAGTGTCAACTTAATTAGGTGCTAGTCATATTAGTATCTTTTGGCAAAAAAGATGAATATATGAATTCATAAAAGGATTGTAATTTTTTCCAAAAAGGAACTTGATAAAACTAATGGTATTAGTTAATATAAAACTAATGATAATAGTTAAAGGGGATGTGTGACTATGAGGATGATCAAAAATGGGTACTTGTATCAAGTTACATTCATGGCGAATGTTTTTCCGGTCAACTGCTATTTGGTGGAGGAAGAGGACGGGTTAACGTTAATTGATGCAGCGCTTGGCTTTTGTGCCAAGGGCATTATGAAGGCGGCTGATTCGATTGGAAAGCCGATTACCAAAATTGTGTTGACGCATGCGCATGAAGACCATGTCGGGGCGTTGGATGCAATAAAAGAAATGCTGCCAGATGTACCTGTATATATTTCGATACGAGACCACAGACTTATGAATGGCGATCGATCGCTTGATCCTCAAGAGGCACAAACCCCGATTAAAGGCGGTGTACCGAAAAAATTAAAAACCCGGGCCAATCTATTATTGAAGGAAGGGGACATGATTGGTTCGTTAACAGCGATCGAAACGCCAGGGCATACACCAGGCTCCATGTCATTTTTAGATTTGCGGACAAAGGCGTTGATTGCAGGTGATTCCTTTCAAACACGAGGTGGTATGGCTGTTGCAGGGGATATTAGAGCTTGGTTTCCATTCCCGGCTTTTGGTACGTGGAGTAAGGAAACCGCCTTGTCAAGTGCCCGGAAATTAGTGAGTTATCGGCCTGAATTGCTTGCAGTCGGCCACGGAGAGATCGTGATAAATCCTGTAAACTCAATGGAGCATGCAATCAAAAATCTGGAACGAAAAATAGGATAGGGAGTAATTATTATGTCACCAAGACCAAAAATCGCTCTCGAAATATCTTTTATTATCGAAGCAGCAGGAGAGATTGCCGACCAACATGGTGTGCAGGAAGTTACCTTGGCCAACTTAGCAAAGAAGCTGGGGATACGTTCTCCTTCTTTATATAATCATTTTGATGGACTCACTGGATTAAGAAAGAAATTGGCGATTTACGGAATCGATAAGCTTTATGAAGTGATGGCAGATGCAGCAAGTGGGGTGTCAGGCACCGAAGCTGTGCTGGCGGTTAGCCAGGCCTATGTGGGTTTTTCCCGAAAGCACCCAGGGATTTATGAGGCGACCTTACTTGCCCCGGACCCGGAAGACGTGGATGTGCAACAAGCAGGGGCGAAAATCGTTGACCTTTCCGTCCACGTTTTGCAGGCATATCATTTAGAAGGGGAGCGTGCTTTGCATGCTGTCCGGGGTTTACGTAGCATTTTACATGGATTTTCTGCTCTAGAGCAAAAAGGCGGGTTCAAGATGTCGTTGGATTTGAATGAAAGTCTTATGATAATTATTAAGGCATTTCTTGCGGGAATTGGGCTGGAGGACTAATAGATGGCAGGGTCTGTAGTGCCCATGTTGGAGGAAAAAAGCCGAGGGCAGTAATTAAGAGTGGACCACAGTGCCCGTACTCATCGAAAAGTATCGGTCACGGTCACTCTGAGTGGACGACAGTGCCCGTACTCATCGAAAGATATTGGTCACGGTCACTCTCTAAGGTTCCTCCCCTGTAATATTCTCATTAAGGTACATTTTGGAGATAGAGTCCTATGGCAAGCTTTGGTATAATGGGATAAAGTTTAGTATTAAGGGATGATCATTTAGATGAGGTCAGAAAAATTGGGTTTAGTATTAGATGTGGAGACAACCGGTTTAGGTCCAACCAAGGATGAAGTAATCGAGCTCGCATTAAAGTTATTTTCCTATCGAGCAGATACA
Organism: Bacillus sp. OV166; assembly: GCF_900177675.1. Classification (GTDB taxonomy): domain Bacteria; phylum Bacillota; class Bacilli; order Bacillales; family Cytobacillaceae; genus Neobacillus. Next base: position 1,150,562 of record NZ_FXWM01000001.1, read on the forward strand.
GGTGAGGTTATCGATATTATCGATGAAGACTCCTTTTTGCGTGAGCCGCTTTCCCGTTCAGCAAGAAATAATTATGACACAGCCTATCGAGTTCACGGAATCCCTTATGAGTTAGTTCAAGGGAAAAGCTTTTATGATGTAAAAATAAAAACCTATTTTCATCGTGCCGATTCGGTTTTTGCCCACAATGCTTCTTTTGACCGAAGCTTTCTTTATCACATGTATCCGGAAGTCAACGACCTGAAGTGGTATTGCACAATGAGAAACATCCCTTGGAAAAATTACGGCTTTCCAAATGGGAAACTATTAACCCTATTACAAGCACACAACATTACAAATTACCAAACACATAGAGCACTAGATGATATTACATACTTGTTAGAGTTGCTCAAGAAGACAAGTCCGAATGGAAACCTCTATCTGCAAGAGGTGCTAGAAAAGGCCCCCATGAGAAAATATCAGCCTGCTGTTTCGCGTACTAAAATGGGTTAAAAGAACTAATCAAACTTTTTGATTAGTTTTTTTGCTAATTTGTCAATAATGTTACGAGTTGCCAATTGAAATAAAAATTAATCCTAAACAATAATTTATAAAAAAGAAGGAGTATTACTATGGCAAAAGTTACACCATTCTTAATGTTTCAAGGAAACGCAGAAGAAGCAATGAATTACTACATATCTTTGATTGAGGATTCAGAAATAATCAGAATTACTCGTTATGGGGCAAACGGACCGGGGGAAGAGGGAAGTGTTATGCATGCAGCCTTTACACTCAAAGGTCAGGAATTCATGTGCATTGATAGTAATATAAAACATGAATTTACATTTACACCATCATTCTCTATTTATATCACCTGTGATACTGAAGAGGAAATAAATCGACTATATGAAAATTTGTCTAGTGGTGGCGACCTATTAATGCCGTTAGATAATTATGGTTTTAGCAAAAAGTTTGGTTGGGTCGTTGATAAATTCGGCGTATCATGGCAGCTTAATCTTCCTCTATAATTTTAATGGAAGTACAGTTGCACGCAAAGAAGCCCGGTCGCATATGGACCGGGCTTCTTTGCGTGCATTTCGTATGTAAATATCTATTGTCGACCCTCAGTGAAGATTTGAAAGTTCACACCGAACTTATCTGTTAGACTACCATAAGCTGGGCTGAAAAACGTTTCCTGAAGCGGCATGGCTACTTGACCACCTTGTTGTAAGGCTTCAAAAAATCTATGCGCTTGATCAGCATCGTTCGTTGAAATACAGATGGTCACTTGATTTCCGCTTTGATGGGGTTGCCCTGGCCACGTATCTGAAAACATAACTTCCGTTTCGCCTACTTTTATTGTCGCATGACCAATACGATCTTTGGCATCGGCAGGTAATGGAAATTCTGGGTTTTCTGGCATTTCACCGAAAGATTGAGAAAAGAGAACCTGTGCATCCAGAGCCTTTTCGTAAAATTGAATCGCTTCCTTCGCATTTCCATCCATCACTAAATAGGGAATCAAACGTAATGTCATAATAAATCTCTCCTCGGTTTAAAAGTATTTTTTTTGCTATCCTCGATAGGAAATAAGCTAGCCAATCTCCTAAGAGATGCTGACTTCATATTATTACCGATATTTTGATTATAAAACAGGGAACTAATGTTCGCAAGTGAATTTTTACCAAAAACAATAAAAACCCATGAGCTAAAACTAAACTCACGGGTTTTTAATCGTGGTGCCTGACACCATTTTCACTTCGATGACATGGTTTATTTCAATAAAGAAAGGTATCTTTCACTGATGATTTTATAATGGTGGAGTGCGTGGCCAGCAATGATGTAGCCGATGGCACGGGCTGTGACTTCTGTGTTATTGGCAAAGCCAATGTTTGCCCAAGCCACTTCCGGCATGTTTTGAATTAAGGAAAGGGTAGCTTTTCTAATGGCAATAAAGTCTTCGAGAATATTTTTTATTGGTAATTTATTAATTTGCGAACCTTGGACATAATCATTCTCGTTAAAACCTGCCAAAGCAGTCTGGTCTCCCCGTCCAACACGGAGAAGCCGGTAGCTCATAATTCTTTCAGTGTCTGCCATATGGCCAAGTACTTCTTTGATGCTCCATTTATTTTCGGCATAGCGAAAGTGGACATCTTCTTCCGAAAGCGACTCAAAAAGCTCAATCGTTTTTACCAAATTCTCTTTCAAAAGTGTTAATAGATTACCCTCAGGAACTAGATTCACATAAGGTTTATAGTATTCTGGGTACTCACTTGCTAAAGGACGTTGCAGCATTTCATTTTCTCCCTTCTAATCGCATGACATCAGTCTCTCCTCATCCTAATGGTATGAGGGACAGCAAAGATATTATTCGTTTTTTTTAAAGAAAACCCATAAGGTGGACTAGCATAAAATAATCCTATCATAATATTCATAACTACATGACCGGCATTTTAAATAATAAGCCGAGTAAAGCACATTTCCTATAGTAAAAGGACCATTTAGTGAATAAGACATATTATAAATGGATAAAGAATATTTTTACAGGGGGAGATTTAATGGATTTTTTCTTGGTAGGAATCGTCTATTGGCTATTGATCGGAGCATCCGTGCTGCTTTTTGTTAGGGGTCTTTGGAAAAAATCATGGAAAGCCTTTTTGTGGAGTGGGATTGCCCTTGCGATACCAACCATCTCGCTCTATGTTGGCGGTGCGGAGGGATGGTTTAGATTCGCTGGTCTGCTGCCTCTGCTATTGTTTGGACTTGCTTATTATACAAAAAAATAGTCACTCATTTTTAATTATCCATTTTTTAAATTAAAATTGGGTGGAAGAAATACCTTTTTTTGTATAAATATTAAATAAATTCTTCCAATTTGTGCATTCTAAAAAGAAAAAAGGAATGGCATATAGATGCGAAAGAATAAAATGATTTTGCTCGTAATGATGATAATACCTTAGTTGTCGATGCCGTTCATAGGGAAACGAACAATCCAGCGCTTTTTCCCTGGGGCGAAGTCAAGAGTAAATCAGTGATCATGTATGGGATTCAGAACTCAGTGGATAAGTTGAGGAAAAAACCTAAATCCCTTCTTCAAAAAATATTTTCGTAAATAGAGTCACCACAAGTTATCGGATAACTTGTGGTGTTTTTATTATGAATTATTAAATCCCTTTAATAATTACAAGAGTTTCTGTTATAACTCAAGGAGAAGCATAATAGAAATCATATTTTTGTAAAATTACACTACGATATTAGGACCTTTATAATTTATTTAAATGCATTCCCCATCCATGGGCGAATTTTTGAGTTCTATGAGCGAATCTTTGGTTTCAATGAGCGAATATTGGACTTCTATGGGCGTATTTAGTGTTTTTATGGGCGAATCTGTGCTTCCAATTTTCGGCCGCTCTTAATTTTAACATGATACAATTAATATATATAATCCACACGAGGTGAAAAGCATGAATCCGTCTAATCCAAACAATACCTCACGATCAAGTGAAATCGATTTAAAAACTATCCTTACCAATCAAAATAAAGAAGAATTAATGAGGATTATTCTTGACCTGTCAGATGATTTCCCCGAAATTGAAAAACAGCTTCTTTTTAAATACACTCCTCATAAAGACGAAATTTCATCAGCGAAAAAGCTTATTACTGAATCTATTAATCGTGCAAAAAGGAAAGGTTTCATCGATTGGCGTCACGTGGCCCCAGCATTACAAGGTGCAGATCTGACTCTCCAAAAAGCACAAGAAAAAGTAGATAAAGGTGAATGGGAGAGTGCAATTTTATTATCACTAGTTGTATTGTCACCTGTTGTAAAAATGCTCAATTTTTCTGATGACTCAAATGGCTCAATCGGTGACGTTATGAATTGGGCGATAAGAACGATTGACGATGCAGTAATTGCCAGTCTGCCCAATTTTAATGAAAAAGAGAAGAAGGGGCTTTTTGACGCGATCGTGAAAGAAGCTTTAAAAGAACATTATAATGGCTGGAGTGATTGGCGCTATGCTCTTTTAAAAATTTGTACCTATTATTCTCCTATTAAAGATTTGAGAAAAAAGTTAGAAAAACAGCTAAAATCCCTCTTTGAGAAGACAGAATCATCTTGGAGTGATAGATTTGAAAAAACACAAATAAAATTGCTACAGTTCGAAATCATTGAACGTTGTGATGGTGTAGATGCTACTGAGATATTTATATATGAAAATATCCAACATAGCGAATTTCGTGAAAAGGCAATCGCTAATGAACTAGGAAAAGGTGAATTCAAGAAAGTGATTCAACTTTGTTTGGATGGTGAAAAAGCAGACGCAGAATATCGAGGCCTTGTCCATAAGTGGCGAGAATACCGATATCAAGCCTATGAATTGCTTGGAGATATTGAACAACAAAAGCAATTAGCAAGAGAATTGTTATTCACAAATGAATTTACCTATTTCTTAAAACTAAAAGAATTATATCCCGCAAACGAATGGGATGATGCTTTGAATAAGATTGTAGATGATTTTAAAAAGATGAAGAACAAGCTCCCTGTGTACCTGTCAATTTTAAAAGAGGAAAATTTAACTGCAGAGCTTTTAACCTATTGCCAGAGTAATATTCGGTCTATTATTGATCTGTATCCCTATATTATTAAAGATTATTTAGAAGAAGTAAATAAGCTTTTTATTAAGTTTATTGAGTACTCAGCTGAGGAGGCTACCGATCGAAAAAAATATCGAACGGTTTGTTCCATCATAAAAACCTACAAAAAAGCCTGTGGAACAATCCATTCACATAAGCTAATTGGAGAATTAAGAGAAAAATATAAACGCCGACCAGCGTTTATAGAAGAGATTGGGAAAATTAGGTAAGCCGATAGGAGATCAAAGCTATGCTGCATCATTTAGAAATCTATGTTTCCAACCTTAGTAGATCAAGTGAGTTTTGGGGGTGGTTTTTAACTGAAATAGGATATGAGCCTTTCCAAAAATGGGAGTCTGGTTTCAGCTGGAAACATGGAGAGACCTATATTGTTTTTGTTCAGGCGGATGACCGTTTTCTAGATATTCCGTATCATCGTTCTAGAGTCGGCCTGAACCATTTAGCTTTTCAGGCAGTATCAAGAGAGCAGGTTAATCAAATGACATTACAATTGAAGGAAAAAGGCGTTAATATTCTATATCCAGATAAACATCCATTTGCTGGCGGGGGATCTCATTACGCTGTTTTTTTCGAAGATCCTGATCGAATCAAAGTGGAATTAGTTGCACCGTAAAAGCAGAGGTCAGTCCCCGATAAGTTACGCGTTAACTTACCTGAGAGCTGACCCTTTTAAGTATTATGATAGTGCCTTTAAGCCGACAACGCCTATAATAATTAAAATGACGCTAATGATGCGCCCAAGGTTTTTTGATTCACCAAAAAGAAACATATTAATAAAGACAGCACCGGCCGTTCCGATTCCGACCCAAACGGCATAGGCAATGCTTAGTTGAAGAAACTGAAATGACACATATAAAAAAGCCAGTGATGCGCCGAACCCGCCAATATATAGAACACCATTTCGGAGCGTTTTTTGCTGGCTGTATAATTTGAGTCCAGCAGCACCGGCGACCTCACTTGCAGCTGCTAAAAAGACAAAAACCCAGCCCATACTAGGCAACTCCCTTTACGGCTGCTTTTTCATCTTCCTTGTCCGAGAGGTTTAATCCGATGACGCCAATGACAATGGTCAAGATAAAAAAAGCTTTCCCAGGACTAAAGCTTTCCCCAAAAAGGTATATATCCATTAACACCGTTCCAATTGTCCCTATACCGGCAAATATCGCATAAACAGTACCTGTGGGGAGAGTCTCGCATGCCATAGGTAGAATATGGTAGTCTAAAAAAATAACTCCAACGACGATCGCCCACTGCCACCACGTTTGTGCCTCATTAAATCCGTATACCCAAATTAATTCAAACAAACAGGTTAAACCAACGTAAATCCAGGCCTTATTCATTCATTACACCTCTTGAAAGACCGCTTGTACTATAAACCAAAATGGTCCGATTAAATACTAATATGAAACCAGCATATTATATTAGGATACCACAATTTTTTAGAAAGTTGTTTTAAACACCTTTTCAACGCGTGGGAATTTATGTATTTTTATATTTATTGTGATATCAATCACAAAAATCTTTCCGCTTTAACTTTATAATAATCAAAAATAGGGAAAAAAATAAAAGTGGATGGTGACGAAATTGGAATACAAATTTAAATCAATATATGAGGAAATAGGCGGGCAGGAAACAATTGATAAACTGGTCAATACCTTTTATCCACGAGTATATGCTGACCCAGAGTTAAGACCATTATTTGAAGGGGATATGGAAGAAATTAAGCGCAAGCAGAGGATGTTTCTCCCACAGTTTTTAGGGGGTCCAGCCCTTTATAGCCAGGAATTTGGTCCGCCAGCAATGAGAGGGCGTCATCTGCCATTTGAAGTAACACCGAGAAGAGCCGCATGCTGGCTTCGCTGTATGAAGGAAGCATTTGAAGAAATTGGACTTGATAAAGAACCAGCAGGGCAGGCCTTTTATGACCGGTTAACGCAAGTGGCTGGAATTATGGTCAATAGCCCGGACCATGAAGAAGAACTAGTTAAATGATAAAAGGCTCTTCTCATATTGAGAGGAGCCTTTGACTTAAATACTATTTCTTTAGCTTAGCCCAAGTTGCATCTAGAGCTTTTTCTGTTTCTGCTTTAGATTTTTGGCCGCCAACATAGGCTTGAAGAGAAGCGCCGAATTCTTGACCTGCACCATCAGGATATTTCATGAACTGCCAAGAGTAGGTTTTGCCTTCTTGAGAGTATTTCTGAAGTTCTGCACCTAGTGGTCCAATATCTTCTGCTTTTGCTTCAATTGTTTTAAAAGCAGGGATGTATTTGAATTCCTTAACTAATGCTGTTTTACCTTCTTCAGATGAAACCATCCAGTTTAAGAAATCTTTTGCCGCTTTTTTATCTGCTTCAGGAGCTTTGTTATGAACTACCCAGTTTGTTGGTACGTCAACCATTAATTTATCTGCTTGTGCTGCATCATCAGTAAGTGCCAATGGAATGAAACCAACTTCCATGCCAGGATTTAATTTATCCAGCATCGGCTGGATCCAGTTACCTTGCTGAATCATTGCTGTTTCGCCGTTGGCAAATTGTGTTACTTCTGTATTGTAGTCAGTTGTTAATGGATTTTTATTACCATATTTAATCGTTAGGTCTACAAGCTTAAAGTAGTCATTGAAGTATTTGTTGCCTTCAATTTTTGCTGTACCTTCGTTTAGACCTTTAATGAAGTTTTCGTCATCCGCTTGTTGGTAAGCGAACGGAACGTTAAGACCATGGTTTGCTAAAACCCACCATTCAGCATAGCCAACTGAGAAAGGTGTAATCCCGGCAGCTTTCAGTTTTTTCGATGCAGCTTCTAACTCTGTGAATGTTTTTGGTATTTCGGTAATACCGGCTTTTGCAAATAACTTTTTATTGTAAGCAAAACCATAGCCTTCCATATTAACAGGTTGACCATAAATTTTTCCATCGATTGTCATAGGTAGTAATGCGCTCTCATAGGCATCTTTTACCCAAGGCTGATCGGATAAATCTTCAAATTTATCTTTCCATGTTTGTGCCTCTTGATAACCGCCATTACCAAAGATATCAGGAGCTTTGTTAGAAGCAAACTTTGCTTTTAAGGCTGCAGAACCATCTGCGCCACCGCCCACTGTTTCGATATTAAAGGTAACTTCTGGATGTTCTTTTGTATATTGGTCTGTTAATGCCTTTAATTGGTCAGCGATTTCAACTTTCCCATTAAAAAGATCAACAACTACTTTCCCATCTTTGCCACCGCTGCTTTTTTTATCACTAGATGCACTGTCGCTAGAACAAGCTGTTGCTAATAGAAGTGAAGCGGATAGTACACCTGCAAGTAAAGAATATTTTTTGATCCCCATTAAAATTCCCTCCTGTTAGTAAAATCTATTTTTATATTAGTCTCTGCTAACTGTCAAACAGATAGCAGAGGTTGTTCCCCACGTATATTTCACTTTATTGAACCGCTGGTAATCCCTTTAATAATGTGTTTTTGCATCGCAAAGAAGAAGATTAACAACGGAATGATGCCCATGACCAATGCTGCAAGTGCTAAGTCCCATTGCTTTGTATATTGTCCAAAGAAGGAGAACGTTGCTAATGGAATCGTTTTTAATTCCGGATCCTGAAGAACAAGTGATGGTAATAAGAAGTCATTCCAAATCCATAAGCTGTTTAAAATGACGATCGTAACCGTAATCGGTTTTAATAGTGGAAAAACGATTCTCCAAAATACGCCAAACCTTGAACAGCCATCGATAATTGCTGCCTCCTCAAGTTCGACCGGAATTCCTTTGATAAACCCGTGATACAAGAATATAGTCATCCCCGACCCAAAGCCTAAGTACATAATGACAAGGCCCCATACGCTGTTTAAAAGTCCAAAGGTACTGGCTGTTTTAATGAGTGGGATCATAATGGATTGAAACGGAATAATCATCGCTGCAACGAAAATCATGAAAATCACGTTACTGATCTTCTTTTTTGTTCGGACCAGCATGTACGCCGCCATCGAACAAAAGATAACCAGAACAACATTACTCGCAATTGTAACGATTAAAGAGTTTGAAAATACCTTTAGATAGTTCAGTTTTTCGAAGGCGCTCACATAGTTCTCAAACTGCAGCACGGACGGCAGGGCCGATGTGTTAGATAAAATCTCAGCAAAAGGCTTTAAGGAGTTTGCAATAACATAATAGAAAGGAACTAAAAAGGCTAGACCGAGTAGAATGGCAAGGATTTCAACAATAAATGTCTTTCCTGTGTACCTGTTTCCCATTAAGACTCAACCTCCTTTTTCTTCGAATACGTCACTTGAATGACCGAAATAGCTGCAACGACAAGGAATAAGATTAATGCCTTTGCTCCACCAATACCGTAGCGGTTATTAACAAATGCTTCTGTATAAATGTTAAGCGCTAACATTTCTGTTGACTTGAATGGACCACCATTCGTCAAGGAAAGGTTAGCATCAAAGACCTTAAAGGATGATGCCGTTGTTAAAAATAAACAAATGGTTACGGCTGGTGCCACGAGTGGCATAGTAATGTGACGTAGAATTTGCCACCTATTTGCACCGTCAATTTTCGCTGCTTCAATTAATTCTTGAGGAACGTTCTGTAATGCTGCGATATAGATAATCATAATGTAGCCTGCACCTTGCCATACACTGACAATCACAATTCCCCAGAAGGCGGTATTTTTATCGCCTAACCAAGCTAACTCAAAAAGAGGGATACCTGTAAGCGCACCGATGGAGGCAAAGCCTTTGACAAAAATAAACTGCCAGATAAATCCTAATAAAAGACCACCGATCAAGTTAGGCATGAAGAACACTGTCCGTAAAATATTTCTCGTTTTCAACATTTGGGTGACAAGTATCGCTAATCCAAACCCAATTGCATTTGTTAAGATAATGGCAACGACCGTATATTTCGTTGTAAGTTTGAAGGAAGCTAGGAATTGCTTGTCCTCGGTGAAGATATACTTGAAATTGTCCAAGCCAACCCATTTGACTTCCCCTGTGATTCCGTTCCAGTCTGTAAAGGCATAATAAATTCCTGTAATGAAAGGAATCAGAACAATGAGCATAAAAGCTAAAAAAACGGGTCCTACAAATAGAGCAAATAATCCTGCATCTTTCAGTTTCTTATTTTTATTTAAGGATACTGACTTCGATACTGCTACGTTTTTTGGATTTACTAATACTGAGGATTCAACTTTTTCCACCTTACTTTGACTATTCATTACCTGCACCTCCATAATTTCATTTTAGAGAATAATAAAAATTATGAAACGGCTTACATTGACCAGTAGGGTGGAATATATTGAACAGTCATTACTATTGACAAGTCAATATATGCCCTAGGAATGGATACAGATAGTTGTTACAATGGAGAAAATTCATTAATTGGAGGAAGGTTAGTTCTATTTCTTTCATATAACTAACCAAGATGATATGCAGTGGGGAATTCGTAAAAAGCTTATTATATTTTTAATACTAGTAACGGTTCTGCCTTTTGGAAGTTCGATCGCGATTACTTATTACCAAACAACAAAGTCTCTTAATAATCGCTTTGTATCAACCAATCATGACCTAATTGTCAAAGGTGAAGACGAACTAACTGTTTATTTGGAAGATGTGGCCCAGATGTCGTCCGTACTTTACCGATATACGCCCTTTATGAATGTGATGAGGGATGGGCTATCACAGAATTTAAATACTAATCAGGAAGAAGTTCGACGAGCTCTTGCTTATTTATTTAATACACGACCTGAGATTGAACAAATGCACATTTACATTGATAAAGGGAAGGATTCCTATACCAATTATCATTCTAGAATTAGCGGCAGAGCAAAGTATGAGAGTATCTTTTCGCATCCTTATTATGCACGTTTAAATCGATATAACAGCCTTTTTTCTGTTATTGAACCGCCCCATGAAATGTATAGTTATAACAATATATCGGTTATCCCAAACTCAGAAAAGAAAAATGTCCTAAGCTTTCATAACATCCTTCGTGACGTACCGTCAGACAAGCTATTAGGCTTTTTGTCTATTGATATTAATCTTTCCAAAATAGGTGCGATTGCCGGCCGCTTATATACAAAGGACATGGAAGACTTGTACATTATGGATGAAAAAGGAGTTATAACATACTCCTCCAATGAATCAATGATCGGCAAAGAAAATAAAGAAAAGTGGTTTGGGAAAGTAAAAAAGGAGTCTGCCTCCAGTAAAAGTACGGAATGGAAGGATAAACAATTCTCAGGTGTGATTGTTCACGATAAGTTCCCCGCTCCCTACAAGAATTGGTATATCGTGAAACGAATTCCTTACAATGTACTCTATCAAGGGGCTAGAGAAACGGCATTGATCAATATTTTGATCGGTATCGTGACTCTCATTTTTGTGCTAATCGCAACCATGTTTGTTTCATTTAAGATAACCGCACCGATAAAAGTATTAATTGATAACATGAAAAAAGTAGAAAAAGGTGAATTTGAGGCAGATTTTGATTCCTTAGGAAATGATGAAATTGGGATGTTGGGAAGGCATTTCAAAGTAATGATTGCGAAAATCAATGATTTAATTGAGCGAGAATATAAATTAGATATAGAAAATAAAGAATCACAGCTGCGCGTATTGCGGTCACAAATTAACCCGCATTTTTTATATAACGCCCTTCAATCGATTGGTACTTTGGCGTTAAAATCGAAAGCCGTTCCTGTCTATTCCTTACTCACTTCATTATCGAAAATCATGAGATACAGTATGAATATGAAGGAAGACATTGTCCCTTTTATTTCAGAGCTGATGCATGTTAAATCCTATTTATTGTTACAAAAACAACGCTTTGACGAGCAGTTTGAATTTGAATTAAATGTCCCAAAAGAAGTTCAAGAAATACTAATACCGAAAATGATTTTACAGCCAATTGTGGAAAATTGTTTTAAGCATGGCTTTGATCAGCAGGTAGGAAAAGCATTTATTCAAATTGAGGCGAGTGTTCAGGACGACGGGTTGGTTTGCCTTACTGTAAAAGATAATGGAATAGGCGCAAATGAAGAACAGTTGAAAAATATCAGGCAGGAATTATATCATGGTGTGTCAAAAGAAGAGAAGCATAGAGAAACGATTGGCTTAAAAAATATATATGACCGATTACAGATTTATTACGCTAATCAAGCACACATGACTATTAACAGTAATGAAGAAACTGGATTTTCTGTGACCGTTCAGTTTCCAAAGGTTATGCAAAAAGAGGTGGAGCATTCATGAAAGCATTAATCGTCGATGATGAAAAGCACGTTCGCGAAGGAATTAAGATCCTGGGTGATTGGGAACAAAACGGAATTGATGAAATTTATGAAGCCGGTAATGGAGAAGAAGCGATACATTTAATTCAAAAGTATAAGCCAGAGATTATTTTTTCAGATATGAAAATGCCAAAAATGGATGGCGTCAACCTGTTAGAATGGATTAAAGAAAATCAGCCCACCAGCAAAACTATTGTTGTGACAGGTTATGATGATTACCACTACATGCGCAAAGCCATTCATTTCGGAAGTTCAGATTATCTCTTAAAGCCGATTGATCCTGAAATCTTAAATCATACGTTGGAAACAGCTGTGGATGAATGGAAAAAAGAAGCTTTGGACAGGGAGAGAAAAGAAAGCAGCACTCAATTAATCAATGAAATGAAGCCGGTTTATCGAGACCGCAAGCTTACCCAGCTAGTAAATAGCGATAATCTGAAGGGAGATTTGTTTAAGGATTTTGGAATTCTTCCGTCTCACAATTATCAAGTAGCCCTTGTTCGGATTAATGGAAAAACAATCGAGGTATTTCAAGGAGATCGAGATTTAGCCTACTTTACGATTTTGAACGTCATTAACGAAATTATGATGGAAAATGAATGTGGAATTGGATTTCGTTACTTATCCAATAAAGGCGAAATTGTGATTATCTTTTGGAACAAATTTGAGCAAATAGGGGAACTTTTAAAACAAATCTTTAAGATGCTAAGAGGTACAATGAATATCTCTTGTCCGATTGTTTTAGGTAAACTGGTTAATGAGAGTTCCAGCTTAATTGATTCCTATCGTCATGCTAAGCAATTATTTTTTAATCGTAATATTTTGGATGATAGAGAAACTCGCGTCCATGTGATCGAGGACCTTCCAAGTCATGGATTAAGGAACCTTATGGACTACTCTGCTAGTATAGAAATGGCTGTACAAGCTGGGGAGATTGGGGCCTTTGTTGAAGTAATCAACCAAATCGAGTCTGATTTTACAGAAAACTACTTTCTATCATTAAAACAGCTATTCCATTTAGAAAATGAATATTTGGTGATCAGCAATAGATGGTTTAAGCATTATAATCTACCTGTGAAAGCAGCAGAAGACATCGAAAAACGAATTGATTTATTTTTTGATGTAAATGGTCACTTTATGCTTGAAGAATACAAACAGAGAAAGAAACGAGAGATTGCTATCTTTTTGAAAAAAGTTAAGAAAGGAACCCTTCAGAAACATAGTAACATCATTTATGATATTGAAAAGTATTTGCAAGCGAACTTCGATCGGGATGTAAAACTGCAAGAGATCTCCGAGCATTTTTATATCAGTCGAGAATATATCTCGAGAAAATTCAAACAAGAATTTAACGTCAATATATCAGATTATATTGTGAAGTTTCGAATGAAGAAGGCCAAAACATTATTAAAAAACAGCCAGTTAAAAATTTATGAAATTGCTACTATGATAGGGTATCAAGACGACAAATATTTTCGCAAAGTATTTAAAAAGGTTGAGGGCATTACACCGAATGAATATCGTGAAGCCTATATGAATCAAAAATGAGCAGAGCCGGAATCCGGCTTCTGCTCATTTTTATGGTATGAAATAACCCGTGGTAAGTTGATAGGGGATATGTTAAATTGAATAGATACTAATAGTCAAAACTTATTGATTGAGCCTTTGAATGTAAGGGTTTTCTTTTTTGTTTGGGGGGATACTATGTTTTTTTCCTTACGCAATCGCCTATTTATTATTTTTACTTGTTTGTTAACAATTCCATTAATCATTTTGTCGATGATCATCCCGAGCTGGTTTACATCCATTATTGAAGATCAGACCCAGGAGTTAACAATAGAAGCAATGGATCAGTACTCACTCTATATTGACTCAATTACAACGCAGGCGGAGGATTTAGGAAAACAGGTCCTTGTCAATCAAACGACACAGCAGTGGTTAAAGTTAGAAAAAAGGGATGCAAATATACCGAAAGAACAGAGCTTGTTACAGAAAAATCAACTGAAAATAATGCTATCATCAATGATGGTGAACAATTCAAATGGTATGTCTATCTCAGTCGTTCTGAATAATGGTGAGGGGGCATGGGGCAATAACCCCAACTTACACAACCTAGATTGGTTTAAAGACTTTACGATCAATGAACAACGATTTGTAAAATCACATATTGATCCATATATGCCAGCACAAGGAAATAGTAATAGTTATATTTTGCCCCTCGTTGATTTGAATACGGTTGTTTCATACGGATTAATAAAGGTTAATTTCCCTTCATCTTTGCTAGAAACAGCCTTACGAAAAATCACGATCGGAAAAAATGGACATGCTTATTTATTAGATCAGCAGGGAGCAAATGTATTAGAGGGGAAGATCGATACCCCAAAAAGGGTATTAAAAAATAGTTTAACTAAAATAAAGAATAATACAAAACAAAAAGGTTTATTAGAAACTGATTATCAGGGAGACAAATACTTTGTTTTTTTTCAAAAGTTATCAGTTGGTGATTGGATTCTTGTCAGTGAAGTGACCAGGTCTGACTTATTCTCAAAAGTTAATATTCTACAGCGAAACTTACTTATTACTAGTGCGATTGTGTTTTTAATAACAATCTTTGCGTCGTTCATGCTCTCTTCCAATATCGTAAGCCCTTTAGGAAAACTAGCAAAAGCGATGAAATTTATCGAGCATGGGGATTTTTTAGGTGCAAAACGCTTTATGCCAACCATTAAATCGTCTAATGATGAAGTTGGTTATGTGATTAAAGTATTCGACCATACCGTCGATCAATTGAAGCATTTAATTGAAACAGAATATGAAGCCAACATACGTCGAAAAGATGCAGAATACAAGGCCTTATTACTACAAATCAATCCTCACTTTTTGAACAATACCCTTGAAATCATTGGGGGATTAGCTGTTCAGGGCAAGAATAAAGAGGTCATGAATGTAAGCATCTACTTAGGCCGGATGATGAGGTATTCATTGAATACACAAAATGACGTCGTGAGATTAGGTGAAGAAATCAGCTATATTCGCAGCTACACCGACATTTTAAAGGTGAGATATGAGGACGCCCTCACGATTGATATTGTGGAGGATCCGGAGACAAGAAATCTCTCTATTATTAAATTCATCCTCCAACCGCTCGTAGAAAATGCCGTCAAATATAGTTTTATAGAAAAGACCACGGCTGAAATTTTTATTAAAACGAAAAAAGCGAATAATCAAATAAAGATAGTTTTAGAAGATAAGGGAATTGGCATGTCGGAAGAAGTGATATCAGACTTAGTGAGTGAAGAAACAAAGAATGAAACCATTAGTGTCCTAGCGAGCAAAGGAAACAGCATTGGTCTAAAGAATGTCCTTGGCCGATTAAAGCTTTACTACGGAGAGCGCTTTTCCTATCAGATTGAATCTGAAAAGAATGTAGGCACGAGGATTACATTATGTATAAATTTTGATAGAGGTGATATACATGATGAAGGTCATAATCACGGATGATGAAATTCAAATTCGTAAAGGCTTACGAATGAAAGTGAACTGGGAAGAAGAAGGATTTGAAATTGTTGGCGAAGCTTCCAACGGGAAAGATACACTTGAATTGCTTAGGACCATGGATATTGATTTGGTCATTACAGATATGAGGATGCCCATTATGGATGGCCTTGAATTAGCTAAACGATGTCAGCAGGAATTTCCAAGAGTAAAAGTGATCGTATTATCGGGTTATTCCGATTTTGAATTGGTACGTGGTTCCATGAAGGAAGGGGTTAGAGACTATCTGTTAAAACCGGTAGCCCCAGATGAATTAGTAGAAGCATTACGAAAAATTCGTAAAGAAATTGAGGAAGAGCGGCGAAAACAATTTGAAACGGCTCAGATGCGTCAGCTTGTTCTTACCCAGCTTCAAGAAGTACAGGAACAATACTTGCTCTATTTAGTTAAAGAGGAATGGTTACAGCTTAATCTGGTTATTGAAAGACTGCGCCAGCTACAACTCGAGGAACTTGTAAATGAGGACGCCATTGTCCAATTTGTCAGCGTGGAAATTAGAGAGGGCTTTGGCAATCCTAATCGATTAAAGGAGCTCTGGCTTCCTTTCCAAATGTTATGCAAAGAGATCTCAAAAGAGAATACAGGAACTTATTCGTTTTACGACCCAAGTTATGCTAATATGGTTCATTTTCTAATACGAATAGATATAAATAGTCCTTCTAGTTTGGTTGAAAGGGTACAACAGAATGTGAAAAGGTTGTTGAGTTTAGAAACGGTGATTGGAATCGGAAATGTTGTCAAGGGTCTAGCTAGCTTTAAGACAGGTTATATTTCCAGTTTGCTAGCTTGGAGTCAAAGTCAACTAGGCTGCCAATCACAAGTGATTGATGCGGCGATAACGAAAGAGGATGCATTTGAGTTTTCACCTGATTTTGAAAGAAAGTTAACAAATGCAATTGAAAATGTTAATTTCGAGGCGTTTAAAGGAAATATTCAAACCATATTGAGAGGGAATGGAAACCAATCGATTTTATCCTTTTCTTATGCTGCCAATCGAGTGTTATTTTTGTTAGGGTCTCTGGCAAAAAAATATGATATCGAAACGAAAGATATTCAAAAAATGATTTGGAATTGCCAACAAAGTATCTGGGAACTTAATTCGCAAAGTAAAGTGCTTGAAAACCTCTTTCAATTAGCTCAGTTAATCATTGAAAAGGTACGTATGGCGCGGTTTTCGAACGGGAAATTAATCGTTGATAGTGTTCGGCATTATCTAGATCAGCATTATGCTAGTGAAATTTCACTTACTCTTTTATCTGAACTATTTCATATCAATAGTGCTCATTTATCGGAAACATTTAAAAATTATGTCGGGCAGAATTTTAGTGATTATCTGGTGAATTTACGAATGGACAAAGCCCGGGAGTTTTTAAGAGATAAGCAACTAAAAATCATTGATGTAGCAAACTTAGTTGGCTTTTCTAACTCTGGATATTTCAGTACTGTTTTTAAAAAACACTTTGGACAAACCCCTGTTGAATTCCGTAATGCCTTAGATGTTTAAGTTTTCAAGAAAGAAAGGGAATGTTGATGAAAAAATGGTTCACTATTTTTGCAATTATACTTTTGGGTATTTTAGTGTATGCGTTGTCCTTTTTTGATACATTCTCTGGTAGCACCCAAAAAGAGAAAGCGGAAAAACCAAAGAGTTCCGAACGAACTGAGTTGACGTTTTGGCGAAATAGTGGAAATACGGCTGAAAATAAAGCATTTGAAGAATTAGTTTCTGTTTTTGAAAAGGCAAACCCCGATATCTCGGTGAATATGAAGTCTATTCCATACGGTGATTATGAAATAAGACTGCGGACAGAACTTGCTGCAGGAAACCCTCCGGATATTTTGACGATTGACAGTCCTACGCTTGCTCTGTATGCAAATACCGGATCGTTATTATCAATTGATCCATTTATGAGAAAGGAGGGGCAGATTGATGATATTCCTGCATCTACCTTGCGAGGATTAAGTTATAAGGGTCAAATTTACCTTGCACCGATTGTCGAGTCAAGTATTGCTTTATATTACAATAGACATTTATTTAAAGATGCCGGTATCCCTTATCCATCTGAAGATCCCAAAAACCCATTAACATGGGATGAGGTATTAGAGATTGCTAAAAAAGTAAATAATCCTGCAAAAGATGTGGTCGGTATTGACCCGGCACAGAGTTTTAATGATGGAGAATCTCCTGCTTATTTTAAAACACCGCTCCTTTGGCAGTTTGGTGCTAATATTTTAAGTCCCGATGGAACTACGGCAAGTGGATATTTAGATTCAAAAGAAGCGTTAGATGCCCTTCAATTTTATCAAGATTTATATCATAAAAATGCTGTTGCCTCATTTGAATTACCCCCAGCTGCGTTTGAGTCAGGCAAACTTGCGATGACTGTGCTTGGTTCTTGGACACTTGCAGATCTGGAAAAAAATCACCCTGAATTCAAGCTGGGAGAAGATTTTGGAGTAACGCCACTGCCAAAGGATAAGTATCAGTTTGTTCCAAATGGAGGATGGGCGCTCGGAATCACCTCTAAATCAAAACATCCACAAGAAGCATGGAAGTTTATTAAATATGTGACAAGTTATGAAGGAATGAAAAAGTATGTAACTATAACAGGTGATGTTCCTGCAAGATACTCAGTAGCAAAAGATTTTCCAGAGCTGAACGAATATCCTAAGAACATTTTCTTACAGCAAACGCAAAAATATTCAAGGAACCGCCCGGTTACTCCTGCGTATCCGGTTGTTAGTGATGCAATAAGGAAATTATTTGAGGATGTTGGAATCGGCGGGAAGGATGTAAATGCTTCGGCGAAGGAAGCTGTAGAAAAAATCAATGCAGGGCTTAAAGAAATTCAATAAATTGGGGGCAGGGATTAAATGAATAAACCTGAAATAACCATGAAAAGTCTCACACCAATCCTTCGTATATTTGATGAGTCTAAAGCCAGAGAGTTTTACTTGAGTTTTCTGGGATTTGTGCTGGATTGGGAGCATCGATTTGAGGAAAATATGCCGTTGTATATGCAAATATCCTATAAAAATTGTATCATTCATCTTTCTGAGCATCATGGTGATTGCTGTCCAGGTGCAGCGGTGAGGATTGAAGTGGGGAACATCGAGTCATTTCATTCACAGCTTCTTTCAAAGGATTATAAGTACGCCCGTCCTGGCATAGAAGAAACTCCATGGAAAACCAAAGAACTATGCATTCATGACCCGTTTGGCAATAGAATAATATTCTTTGAGAGCACCTCTTCTAGTTAAGGAACTAGGGGAGTTTTTTTTTGTTGGTACGTGCTTTAAAAGGCATCTCCCACTTCCTCTCATATGTTTTAACAATCCACCTTAATCATAAATAAAAAAACAAAAGAAATGCGTGAATCCTTTGTTAATTATTCCGAAGGGAACTGGAACCGTTTCCAACTGCCGAAAATATTAAACCTCCTTTTCCAAAGATATTAAACTCCCCCTTTTTACAAATTTGTTAAAGTAAAACCAGATAAAGAAAAAAGCTATTAGATAGGAGGTTAAGAGCTTGCAAGAGTTAGTAAATGTTCAAAAAGAACCAGTTGTACAGATCCAAGCGGAAAAGAAAGCAGCTTCGAAACTGACAGGCAAATTGGAATATATCAAGAAAAACTATCATCTTTATTTGCTGATTGCTCCAGCTGTTATTCTAACAATCATTTTTAAATATATCCCCATGTATGGAGCCATTATTGCCTTTAAAGATTTTAGTACGATCAAAGGGATTTTAGGAAGCGATTGGGTCGGATTTGATAATTTCACCAAATTCTTATCTTCACCTAACTTTACTGACATTTTTATGAATACGCTTAAACTCAGTTTTTTTGGCTTAATCGTTGGGTTCCCTGTCCCTATCATCCTTTCATTGATGCTTAATCAACTACGAAGGGCGGCCATTAAAAAAAATATTCAACTCGTGCTCTATGCACCAAATTTTATTTCTGTGGTTGTAATTGTTGGTATGGTGTTTATTTTCTTATCACCAACAGGCCCTATCAATCAATTGGTTAGCTTCATCACTGGAAAGCCGCTTATGTTCATGTCAAATCCAGATTATTTCCGATCAATCTATATTATCTCTGGTATTTGGCAGGCGGCAGGCTGGTCATCGATTATCTACGTGGCGGCTTTATCGAATGTTGACCCTGAATTACACAATGCAGCAACGATTGATGGAGCAAATATTCTTCAAAGAATGATTCACATCGATTTACCGACATTGAAACCATTAATGGCAGTAACATTTATACTGGCTGCTGGAGGGATTATGTCGATTGGATTTGAAAAAGCATATTTAATGCAAACCGCAATGAATTTGCCTTCTTCCGAAATTCTGCCAACTTATGTGTATAAAGTAGGTTTGCAGTCCGGCGACTATGCTTATTCAACAGCTGTTGGTCTGTTTAATTCAGTCATTAATGTAATCTTGTTAATCGTAGTTAATAAAATCGTTAAGAAGTTAAACGAAGGTGAAGGTTTATATTAACGAGAAAGGAGTCTTGATATGAATATAAAGCACACCCGCATAGACCGAATCATATTAGGCTTTAATAATATCTTTCTGTGCTTAGCCGTATTAATCGTGTTGGTTCCCTTGGTATATGTCGTTCTTGCGTCATTCATGGATCCAACAGTGTTATTAAATAAAGGGATTTCGTTCAATTTTTCAGATTGGAGTTTTAAAGGATATCAGTTGATTTTATCC
Source organism: Bacillus sp. OV166 (assembly GCF_900177675.1). Classification (GTDB taxonomy): domain Bacteria; phylum Bacillota; class Bacilli; order Bacillales; family Cytobacillaceae; genus Neobacillus. Next base: position 1,170,776 of record NZ_FXWM01000001.1, read on the forward strand.
AATGATGCGATGGTCCATGGCTTTATCAATTCTATTCTTTATTCAGTAGGATTTGCCGTTATAACCGTTGTGGTTTGTATTTTTGCTGCCTATCCATTATCGGTAAATGGCTTTGTCGGGAAAAATTTCTTCATGACACTGTTTATCATAACCATCTTCTTTGGCGGTGGACTTATCCCAACCTACCTAGTAGTAAAAGACCTCGGAATGTTAAACACCCCATGGGCGATTTTAATTCCGGGCGCCGTGAATGTTTGGAATATTATCCTAGCAAGGACTTATTTTAAAAGTATTCCTTATGAATTACATGAAGCAGCAAAAGTGGATGGAGCATCCGATCTACTAATCTTTTTTAAAATCGTTATGCCACTTTCCAAACCTATCATTTTCGTCCTAGCAATGTATGCATTTGTTGGTCAATGGAACTCTTATTTTGATGCGATGATTTATCTCGAGGATCCGAAATTGCACCCATTACAATTAGTTTTGAGGTCAATATTGATTCAAAATCAAACAGGCCCAGGAATGATTAGTGATCAGCAGGCAATGGCTGAACTTAAAAAGCTCTCAGAAATGATCAAATACTCATCGATTGTTATTTCTAGTCTTCCGCTTATTATCATGTATCCGTTTTTCCAAAAGTACTTTGAAAAAGGTGTCATGGTGGGTTCATTGAAATAATGAGCCAATTTAATAGATTTTATTGTAAATGCTTACACACAATATTTAGGAGGGTAATGATATGAAAAATGTAAAAAAAGTTATGGCTGCATCACTTGCTACGATATTACTAGTTTCAGGCTGCAGTAACAGCAGCAAAAGTGAAACAGCATCATCAAAAGAGTATAAACTAAAGGATGTAACATTTCCTTTAAAAGAAAAAGTGACATTGAATTTTATGACCCAAAGCTCCCCATTAGCGCCGGCTGATCCTAATAAAAAATTAATTTATAAGCGTTTGGAAGACCAGTCGGGTGTTCATATTAAGTGGAAAAACTATACCTCTGATGCTTTTATTGAAAAAAGAAATCTGGCAATGGCAAGCGGCGATCTGCCGGATGCCATCCTCGATGCAGGTTTTAATGACCATGACCTATTAAAACTTGCAAAAGATGGTGCGATTGTTCCGGTGGAAGATTTAATAGAGAAGTACATGCCTAACCTACAAAAGGTTTTGGAAGCAGCACCTGAATATAAAGCAATGATGACTGCTCCTGATGGACATATTTACTCTTTCCCATGGATTGAGGAGTTAGGTTCAGGAAAAGAAAGTATTCACTCGGTTGATGATTTCCCATGGATCAATGTGGAATGGTTAAATAAATTAGGGTTAAAAATGCCGACAACGACAGATGAATTAAAGCAAGTATTGATTGCCTTTAAAACAAAAGATCCAAATGGGAACGGAAAAGCGGATGAAATCCCGATGTCGTTTATTGGAAAGCAAGCAGGCGGGGAAGACCTAGCATTCTTATTTGGCTCGTTTGGCCTTGGTGAAAACTGGGATCATACGGTTGTAAGCAATGATGGAAAAGTTACGTTTACTGCATCAGATAAAGGTTACAAAGAGGGAATGAAATTTCTCAATGAGTTATATAAAGAAGGTCTAATCGATGTTGAAGCGTTTGAACAAGATTGGAACACGTATCTAGCAAAAGGCAAAGATAATCGTTATGGTTTATATTTCACTTGGGATAAAGCTAATATTACTGGTATGAATGACAAATATGACCTAATGAAGCCGCTAGCTGGTCCTGATGGCCATGTGAATGTTGCAAGAACCAATGGAATGGGATTTGATAGAGGAAGAATGGTTATCACAAGTGCGGATAAGAACATTGAACTGACTGCAAAATGGATTGATCAATTATATGAACCAAAACAATCTGTTCAAGATAACTGGGGTACGTATGGTGATAAAACTAAACAAAATATCTTTGAATTAGATGAAGCAGCAGGAATGCTAAAACATTTACCTTTATCAGGTACAGCACCAGTGGAATTAAGACAAAAAACAAATATCGGCGGACCATTAGCGATTTTAGATGAGTATTATGGAAAAGTTACCACAAAACCAGATGATGCTGCATGGAGATTAGGATTAATGAAGGATGTTATGACTCCTCATATGACTGCAGAAAATATTTATCCAAGAGTATTCTTCTCATTAGAAGATAGCGATAAACTTACAACAATTGAAACGGATATGTTTGCTTTCGTTATGAGAAAACGGGCCGAATGGATTCAAAATGGCAAAGTGGAAAAAGAATGGGATGGATATTTGAAAGAATTAGACCGCTTAGGATTACAAGAGTGGTTAAAGATTAAACAAGCAGGATACGACAGGAACACAAAATAATCGATTTTAAGTAATAGGGCTGAGGTTGTACTGTGCAAGCATACGTACAGCCTTGTTCCAATTTAGAATGATAGAAATTCATAAAAAATGGCGATGAAAGACAAATCCAACGGAAAGCTAGTGAGATCTGTCCATCATAGGGTGGATGAAAGACAAATCTAATTGAAAGCCAGTGAGATCTGTCCATCATAATCGAAATAAAAGATATTAAGAGAAAACAAAGGAGTGACACATAATGACACAACTATATAAAGAAAAATATCGTCAGCAGTTTCATTTTTCACCTGAAGAAAAATGGATGAACGACCCGAATGGAATGGTCTTTTTTAATAATGAGTATCACCTTTTTTATCAATACCATCCATTTGGTACCACATGGGGACCAATGCACTGGGGACATGCGGTTAGTAAAGATCTAATTCACTGGGAACAACTGCCGATCGCGCTATATCCAGATGAGCATGGTGCAATTTTCTCTGGAAGTGCAGTAGTGGATTGGAATAACACATCAGGATTTTTCCAGAATGGACCTGGGTTGGTAGCCATTTATACGAGTGCGGATAACTATCCAGATTCCGAGCGGCCGCGTCAGCGTCAAAGTCTTGCTTATAGTACCGACAATGGAAGAACATGGACCAAATACGAAGGAAATCCCGTACTTTCTGATGTAAACATTACCGATTATCGTGATCCAAAGGTTTTTTGGCATGAAGAAACAAATAAATGGGTAATGGTGCTAGCGACTGGACAATCCATCACCATTTACACCTCTCCAAACCTAAAAGATTGGGAGTTTGCAAGTGAATTTGGAAATAATGCTGGGTCACATGACGGCGTTTGGGAATGCCCTGACCTGTTTCAATTGCCAGTAGATGGTGATGAAAACATCCAAAAATGGGTCCTGTTTGTCAGCATTGGTGATAATCATGATTTCAAAGAAGGTTCAAGAACACAATATTTTATAGGTGATTTTGACGGAACAACCTTTGTAAATGAAAATACTGATGAAACAATTCTTTGGATTGATCATGGCAGGGATAATTATGCAGGCGTAAGTTGGTCTGATATCCCAGCTGAAGATGGAAGAAGAATTTATATTGGCTGGATGAGTAATTGGCGTTATGCAAATCAAGTACCATCTGAAGATTGGCGGAGTGCGATGACCTTGCCAAGAGAATTATCGTTAACTTCTAGTGAGGATGGAGTTCGCTTGGTCCAGAAAGTAGTACCAGAAATTAATTCGATTCGAAAAGGTTCACAAGGTTATCAAAATCTAACGATTGAATCAAACCAACCCACATCTTTTAACATGTTCAGTCCATTAATGGAAGTGAATATGGAGTTTGAAAAACAAACTTCTAATTCCTTTGGTATCGTTTTACAAAGTTCTGAAGATGAAAAGACAGTGATTCGTTATGATGTGGAAAAGGAACTAATATCAGTTGACAGAACTAATGCTGGAGATAATAGTTTTTCAGAATCTTTCCCAGCGGTACAAAATGCTTCGCTGAAGACGAAAAATGACAGAATCAAACTTCAAATCTTTATTGATGCTTCTTCCATAGAAGTATTTGCAAATGATGGCAAGGTAGTATTTACTAGCTTAATCTTTCCAAACCAACCATATGAGAAAATTGTTTTATTTTCAAACGAAGGAAATATCCGAGTGTCTTCATTAAAACTAACAGAACTAGATTCCATTTGGGGGAAGTAACTTTATTAGGCAAAGCTCTAATCGAATAAATTGGGTTAGAGCCTTGTTTTTGGAAGAGAGGGCAAAGGATGAAACCAACTTTGATAAAATGGACTTCAGTATTTTTGTCCATCGTACTTATCGCTGCCTCCATGGGAACGATTCTTGTTGATCCTACAACAGGCTGGGCAACCGAATCGAATGAAACGGGAAGTAAAGAAACGCGGGAGGGTGCGACAATTATTGAAAGTGTATCCAAAGCAATTACTAATCTGACAGACTGGCAAATTAAAGGGAAAGGCACGTTAGAAGACACTGAACAGGGACTTTTGCTTACTTCAGAACCTAAAGAGAATGTAATGGCTATATCAAGTGTTAATTCTGAAGATTTTATTTATGAAGCGGATGTAAAAATAATAGACATGAATGCGGACGCCACCCTAGTATTCCGTTCTAATGAAGATGGCTGGGACTCTTACATGCTGCAAATCGTTCCAAATGCGGGAATCATTCGTCTTCGTGATGCTCGTGACGAGAAGAAATTAAAAGAGGAATTCCAAGTTAACCTGCAAGAGGGAGGAATCTATCATCTGAAGGTGAAGGTGGTTGGAGATCATATCAAAGTTTATTGGGGGAATCAGTATGCTCCTATTATTGATGTCCATAATGCTACATATCATAAGGGTTTTCTTGGCCTTAATGTATGGGATGGAGCAGCGTTGTTTCAAAATGTAAAAGTTAGCGAACTTTCTACAAATCTAGGCCGATCCCTATATAAGGAAGGAAGCTGGGAACCAGCAATCAAAGGTCTGAAGGGAATTGCTGTTGATGGTGTGAAAGCCAAGGAAATCTACAATAAGAGTGCAAGCAACTTTGTGCTTGAAGGAAATATTTCTTTTGATCAAGATCCATCGGAAGCAGCACTTTCATTTCGTACCAATGAACAAGGAACAACTGGTTACCAGGCCGTGCTTATCAAAGAAGGAAGTACTGTCAAAGCACATTTGGAGAAGGCGGACGGTACTGTGCTCAAAACATCTGACCGCACCTATTTAACCGAAAAAGGTGCCAAACACCATCTTGAAATTATAACAAACGGCAATCAAATCGAACTTTATGTTGATGGATATTCTGAGGCAGCTGTAAAAGTGGCGGATATGAATTACAGTACTGGATTTTCCGGATTTTCTGTAACATCAGGTTCTGCTTATTTCCAGGATATTTATCTTGTTCCAACATCCAGCTATTACAAAGAAAAATATCGACCAGATTATCATTATACTCCAGCTCGAGGCTCTGTAAGTGATCCGAATGGGCTCGTCTACTTTGAAGGCGAGTATCATTTATTTCACCAAGATGGGGGGACTTGGGCTCATGCAGTAAGTAAGGATATGGTGAATTGGAACCGTCTCCCTATTGCTTTGCCATGGAATGATTACGGGCATGTTTGGTCTGGTTCAGCTGTAGCAGATCTAAAAAATGCTTCCGGTTTATTCACCAATTCTGGTGGTAAAGGGCTTATTGCCTACTACACTTCCTTTAATCCGGATGGAACAAATGGTAATCAGCGGATTGGACTTGCCTACAGTACTGATCAGGGACGTACTTGGGAATATTCAACGGAGCACCCAATTGTCATTGAGAATCCGGGCAAGAATGGAGAAGATCCAGGCGGCTGGGACTTCCGTGATCCTAAAGTTGTCCGAGATGAGGCAAACAATCGATGGGTCATGGTTGTATCTGGAGGAGATCACATTCGCTTCTTTACTTCTACTAACCTAATTGATTGGAAGCTTACTGATAATTTTGGTTATGGAAATTATGTTCGTGGCGGTGTATGGGAATGCCCCGATCTCTTCGAACTTCAGGTAGACGGTACGGAAGAGAAAAAATGGGTTTTGATGATTAGTACAGGTGCAAATCCAAAGACGCAGGGATCCGATGCGGAGTATTTTGTAGGGTATTTGACAGCTGATGGTAAATTCGTCAATGACAATACAGCAGGTAAAGTACTGAAAACGGATTACGGGAAGGAGTTCTACGCATCTATGTCCTTCGCCAATATGCCGGATAACCGCCGTGTGATAATGGCATGGATGACCAACTGGGATTATGCATTCGCTTTTCCAACTATGGGCTGGAAGGGAGAACTGACTATTCCGAGAGAATTAAGATTGGTGAAAACAGATGAAGGGATAAGACTTGCACAAGCTCCTATTAAGGAACTACAGTCGATTCGCAGTACCATTTTCCAGACACAGAACAAGGTAGTCAATCCGACTAATGCTTCCAACTTGTTGAAGGGAATCTCTTCAGGAGCATTTGAAATAGAAGCGGAGATTGAAATTCCTTCTACCAGCAAATTAACCGAATTTGGTTTTCATGTTCGTGAAGGGGCTGACCAAAAAACAGTCGTGGGCTACAAAACAGCAGATAATCAAATATTTGTAGATCGTGCTGAGTCAGGAGAGAAGGATTTCTCCAGCCTTTTTTCCACTTTACATGAAGCTTCTTTAAAACCGGATAATAAACGTATCAAAATGAATATATTTGTAGACGATTCGTCCATTGAAGTATTTGCTAATGATGGGAAAGTTGTTTTTTCTGATGTTATTTTCCCGGATCCTTCAAGTCGCAGTATGAACTTCTACACCAAGGGGGGAGATGTAAATGTTGTATCATTAAAGGTACATTCGCTAGCAAATACTTGGAATCAAAATGCAGATGAGGATACAAGAATTGTAATGGATACAAATCAAAGAGAGATGAATATTGGCGATGCTCTAACGTTGCTTGCTTCCGCGGAGAACCGAAAGGGAAAGGGAACTCAGCCAATTAAATGGACATCTAGTGATTCGAATGTAGTGAGGGTTGACACCTTCACTAACTCCAATGCAGTACTTAAAGCAGGAAGCAAAGGAGAAGCAATTATTACAGCTTCTGCAGCAAATGGAAAGGCTTCAGCAAGTGTAGTTGTTAGAGTGTATGATGGTGAAATCTATACTAATCTCACTGGATGGAAAGCAGATCTTTCTGCCTCCCAATGGACCATCACAGAAAATGGAATCCGTGGTACGTATACAAGTGATGCAAACTATATGGCCAAGGAAACGGCAGGAGACTTTACTTATGAAGCAGATATGATACTGGGACAATCGGGAGGAGCAGGTTCCATTCTGTTCCGGGCAAGTGAAGACGGTAGAAGCGGCTATTACTTCAATCTTGATCCGACCATGAAGGCTTTTCGCCTTTTTTACAAGATTGACGGTCTATTCGTGGACCGTATGGTCATTGCGAAAGTGCCTGCCTTTATTCAACCAGGAAAGACATATAAGGTGGAAATCGAAGCAAAGGGTCCTCACATTCAGATTTATGTGGATGGTCAAAAAATCATGGATTTACAGGATGGAACCTTTGCTGAAGGCCATTTTGGTTTAAATGTCTTTGGAGGTCAAGCTTACTATCAGAATGTCAATGTCAGCAATATGTCAGAATCAAACTTAACCGTAACAAGTTTTACGAATATGGCAACAGGCAAAGCGATTTATACTGCTAATTCTCAAAACGGTGAGCCTGTGACCGTAGCTGATGCAGACAACGCTATAAACTGGACTTTGATTCCGACAGGTGATGATTATGGTTCTTATTCCATACGTACAGAGGCCGGCAAAGCTATAGATCTGGATACAGGGCAAAATAAAATTCAGCTGTACAACTATCTTGGCTATAATAATCAGCGCTGGATAATTACCAAAAATGATAATGGAACTGCAAGAATCACTTCTGTTCATAATGGCAAGGCACTCGAAATATCGGGAGAGGGAATTTTGACACTTAATGATTTGAATCTGAATCTAGAGCGTCAGCAGTGGACACTTTCGTCTGATATAAAATAAAGAAGTAAAAAAAACGCAAATTATCGTTAACTTCCAGTGATAAGTAATTTTATTTTTCGGCAGAGCTCTAATCAAAGGTTAGAGCTTTGCTTTTGCAGGAATATGATTTTTAAACGAAACAATTTGAAAGGACGGTTGAGCTAAAATGAAAAACAATTCAACAGTCATTTGTATTGGAGAATTATTAATCGATTTTTTCTGTACAGATGTGGATATTGATTTAGTCGAAGGTCAAAAATTTGAAAAACAGGCAGGGGGAGCTCCTGCTAATGTTTGTGCTGCGATTGTGAAATTAGGGGGAAGTGCTCTATTCAGTGGAAAAGTGGGAAATGATCCGTTTGGTCATTTTTTAAAAAATATATTAGAAGAAGTGAATGTCGATACCTCTATGCTTGTACTAGATAATGAGCATCCTACAACTCTAGCTTTTGTTTCATTGAAAGCAAATGGAGAAAGAGACTTCGTATTTAATCGCGGGGCAGATGCTTTTTTAACTGAAGACGAGCTTGATAAAGAAAAAATAATAGAATCGAGTATTCTACACTTTGGTTCAGCGACCGCTTTATTAAATGATCCCTTTCAATCGACTTATTTACATGTCATGCAGGAAGCAAAGGACGAAGGTAAATTTATCTCATTTGACCCTAACTATCGAATTGACCTTTGGAAAGGGAGAAGCGACCAATTTGTAGAGTTAGCGCAAAAGGGAATCGCTATCGCTGATTTTGTAAAAGTAAGCGATGAGGAATTAAAAATTATCTCTGGCATGAGCGATTTAAGTGATGGAATCGAAGTTCTACATCAACTTGGAGCATCGGTCGTTGCGGTTACTTTAGGAAAAGAAGGAACGATGATTTCTAATGGGCAAAATATGGAGATGGTTCCAAGTATAAAAGTAGATTCTATCGATTCTACCGGTGCGGGTGATGCATTCGTAGGCGCAACACTTTACCAGTTGGCTAGAGCAACAGAACCAAAGAGAGTTTTAAAAGACTTCGAACAACTGAAACAAATCATTTTCTTTAGTAATAAAGTGGGAGCAATGGTTTGTACGAAAGTAGGCGCCATTTCTGCCATACCGACCCATGAGGAAGTAATCGGTTTTAAGGATAAGTTGATAAATAGTTATTAAATTCGTCCGATGTCTATGAAAAATTTATAAATCATTAAAAGGGGAGTGAATTCTATGAAACTAGGTTTTATCGGGTGTGGTGTTATTGCCATTGCACATGTTGTAGGCCTAGAAGAGTTAAAGAGAAAAGGGCTAGAAACATTTGAATTGACAGCGGTTTGTGATATCGAACAGGAAAGAGCAGAAAATCTTGCTTCAGAGGTGGAAAAACGATTAGGTAAACGTCCTGCAGTATTTACGGATTATCGTTTGTTGTTAGAGAAAAGACAATTAGATGCAGTATCTGTCTTAATTAATCATGATTTGCATCATACAGTAGCGGAAGATTGCTTTGCAGCTGGGGTTCATGTGCAAATGCAAAAGCCGCTTTCGATTTCTCCTTCCTTTGGCCGAAAAATGATCGCTGATGCTAAGAAGTATAATCGAGTATTAACACTATCTGAACCAAGTGTACTAGGGGCAGAAAATGTTGCGATTGCGAAGGCAGTAAAAGAAGGTCTGATCGGTCGTGTATCTTTCATTATCGATTATGCAACTGTTACATTGCATCGCGGATTTTTCGCCGGTACACCTTGGCGGCATATGAAAGGTCAAGCTGGAGCGGGCTGGATCAATGATCATGGTGTTCATAGAACTCACTCTTTTACTGAAATCAATGGTTCGATTGATGAGGTTTTTGCCTATACGGAAATTTTTGAAAAAGAATTAAGTAATGGGAATGTGACGATCAAACCTACCGGAGAAGATACGGCCGTTACGGTCTTCAAGTTTACAAATGGCGGACTCGGGCATTGGATGTGTGCAACATCGGCACATGGTGAAGGGACCGGTGGTGTGTGGATTTATGGAAGTAAAGGATGCCTTCGCCCTGGGCAGCATGTCACTCTTCAAGATGGGCAAAAAATTCTGATGCCGGAACTGATTGAACGTTTTGCCCCGAATATTGTTAAAAATCCATTTGCCCATTCCTATGTGGAATTATGGGAAGCAATTGCTGAAAAGAAGACACCTATTTCGAGTGCGGAAAGAGGCCTGGAAGCATTAGGAGTTGTATTTGCTGCACTTGAATCTGCTGATATCGGCCAGCCGGTTAAAGTTCAAGACATACTTAATGGAAAAAAACATGCTTATGAAGATACTGTTCTTGAAGAGATGGAATCACTGCATTAGTTTTGAACCAATCTTAACACCGGAGCGTTCTATAGAAGAATGCGTCCTTTCAAAGTCTAAATTTAGGAATAGACCCATAATTTCAAAAGATGATTGATTATATTTTTACCAAAATGAGCCGTCAATTCAAACCTCTAGTATGTGAAGTGTATACTTACACTCGGTATTTTCAAAAAGACTGCAGCCAAAATACTTCAATATTTTCGGTTTTGTTTGAAATGTATTTAGAAAAATATAATTGGAAAAAAGGTCTGCCATGATCCCGGCAAACCTTTTCAATTTCAACTTATTTGGTCTCGCTAATCGTTTTTGTAATGACATCGATTACATAATTCTTTGTATTCTTGTTGATGGAACCGCCGTCCCCTTTAAAGATGTTGGACTTGGTTGTATCATTTGGTTCAATGTGAACAGGTACTTGTGTCTGACCTGCTTGAAGGGTAAAGGATTGAGTAAAATTCATATCATTTCCGACTGTCACTTTTTCCCCATTGATAGTGAGGTCAGCTCCCTTAATTGCATTCCCCTTTATAGTCATAGTTGATCCATTGACATCGATTGGGCTGACTGCCAGCGGCATATCAATCCAGCGCAGAATGGTATCCTGTACAACCATTTTGTTGTTCCCTTGGTTGGTGACCACAATTTTCATATCGGTTCCTGCGGCACCATAGCCGTAGTTACTGATATCGTCATCCGAATGATCGGATGGCGTATGATCTGCTAACCCTTCATGATCCCAAGTATTGTCCCTCGTATATTTATACGTAAGCTCAGTTCCTTCTTCAAGCTCCACTGTGTATTCCCAATCAGGCGTCACAGCTCCATTACGGCTCATAGTCCAGGCACTAGTATTCCAACCATTCAAGCTGCCTGGTATATTGACCTGCGCTGCTAAAGGTGTATAATCCGGTGCATGAACCTTAAAGGTTACTTGTACCATAACAATTTCAGGGGTTACACTTACCTTGTTGGATTCTACATGGTTTCCAGCCCGGTCATAGACACGCACTTGATATTGGTAGGCAGTTCCATTTGCCACCTGATAATCACGGAAGGTGGCGGCGCTGCCGTCCAATGTTGAAAGAATTTGGCCGTCACGGTAAATGACCGTTTTAAATGGCTGATCCGGCTGCGTGAGTTTCCAGTTCAAGTTGACCTGACCGGATTCCTTAATCGGAGTGTCCAAAGTAACATCATTAGCAGGCGGGGTAGTATCAGACGTGCTGTTTGAAAAGGTCACTTCACCAGTAATTGAGTAAACCCATGTATTCCCTAAATCCGGCGTAAAGGCCATTCGGTATTCATATTTGCCCGCCTCATACGCTGTAAAGCTTCCCTGAAACTCATTTGCCTGGTCTCCCTGAGCCTGGCCATTATACAAGGCTTGGTAAGATGTCCAAGCGGTTTGGCCTTTCATTCTTACTTGGAGATCGGCCGTGATTCCTTCTGCTGCACCAGTTTCTGTCGCACCTGGCAGGTAAAAAGCTGCTTTAACATTGGAGGTCTGTGCCAGATTCAGTTCCCCGTTGTCTAAAGTAGTCAGGTCCTTAATACTAGCCTTTTCAGCATCGTAATGAGGCACAAGGCCGGATGAGGCAGCAGGTACAGATTCATTACCACTTTCATTCAAGGCCGTCACAGTAAAATAGTAGGTACGACCATTATTTGAATCGGAAATGTTCACAGATGTACCTGTAGTTTCCTTCACTTTTGTCCATAATCCACCTGAAACTGTAGATTGATAGACATTGTATTTTGTACCTGTACCTGTTCCTGTCCAGCGTAAAGTAACCCCCTTAGAACCAGCTGTGCCGGTAACTTCTTTAACAGGCTGTGGTTGTTTAACATCATTAACCGTTATTAACATTCTTCCGGACTCTGCTGGAACTGTTAATGACAGCTTGCCATCCTTCGTTGTAGTCAGATATTTAGGGTCCAATTGGTCCACAAAACGAAGACCATTCGCGAGCAGCACTTTTGTATCGATATCAACCGTTTGTGTGGTTTTCCCTCTGTTAATAATGACAAGGCCAGATTTTGTTTCTGTTGTCCGGACATAGGCTAACACATCACCCTTTGCGTATAAATGGTGCAGATCGCCATGAGCGAATAGGTCAGCATTTTCCTTGCGGATTTGACCAATCTTTTGATAGTGTGCAATGAGGTCTTTGTTTTCGTTCCCCCACGGATATGTGCGTCGGTCATCTGGGTCTTTGGATCCTGTTTGACCCGCTTCATCTCCGTAATAAATGGTTGGTGCGCCAGGGTAACCCATTTGCAGGATAGAAGCCAGCTTCAATCGCTTCACACCTTCATCGTATTTGTAGTTCGGATCTTGTTCCGCTCTGAAATACGTATCCGTTCCATTGCCTAACAGGAAGATTGCCCGAGCTGTATCATGGGATCCCATCAGGTTCATGAGGGCATAAAAAGCTTCCTTTGGATAGTCCTCCTGTATAGCGAGAAGGGTGTTTTGTGCATTAGCGGCATTACCGTTCTTTAAGTAATCCAAAATGGCTCCGCGGAAACGATAGTTCATGACTGAGTCATATTGATCCCCTAAGAAGTACTTGGATGCATCATCCCAAATTTCACCTAGAATAAGTGGCTCTTCTTCTTTTTGAAGTGTTTTTCCGGCTCCTATCATAGTCTTGGACTTCATTTGCTTGCGGAATTCCTGCCAGAAGGAACTGTCCACTTCATTAGCTACATCCAGGCGCCAGCCAGATGAACCTCGATTAATCCAAGTTTTTCCTACTGAGTCCTTGTCATAAAAAATATAATTTGCCAATGCTGTGTTGTTAAGTTCACTTGGATGGTCAACCTTTGTGCCGTTAACGGATTCGAATACAGGAAGACTGTCGTATCCCCACCAGCCTTCATACTTATAATGCTCACCCGTCGAAACACCGTTGACTTTTTCATTTGGAACTTTAACATTTTCAATATGGAACCAGTTTTCAAAGCCGTATGGGCTAAAGGTTTGTCCTTCAGCCAGGAGTTGCTGTTTGGCCTTATCCTTAGCAGCAGTTTCAGACAATTTTTCGTTATTCATTAAATCGTAAATACGAGACCAGTATTCATAAGCACCCACTGTTTTATATTTGTGATAGCGGTCAAAATAGATGGAATCATCAGCCACATGATTAAATACCCCGTCCAAAATCAGGTGCATGTTCCGTTTAGACAATTCCTTGGCGAAATCCTCGAATTCTTTTTCCGAGCCAAACATCGGATCCACCTGTTTATAGTCTGCTGCATCATATTTATGGTTGGACGGTGCAAGTGCAATTGGGTTTAAATATAGGGTATTGACGCCAAGTGATTGAAGGTAATCAAGCTTCGCCTTAATACCAGCAATGTCGCCGCCAAAGAAGTCGTTTGTAAATTCTCCGTCCCCTGTGTAGGAGCCAGTGCCTTGTTCATATGGATTATCCGGCAAGGATGACCAGGAGTCGGGATGTTCTATTGGCTGGCTGCCTCGGGCTCCAATCTGATCCTTTACATGGTCATTTGCTTTGTTGCCGTTATAAAAACGGTCCGGATATATTTGATAAACAACAGCTTCCTTCATCCAATCCGGTGTTTGATAGCCCGGGTCGAAAACGGTCAATTGGAAGAGTCCTGCATTTTTATCCTCCGCTTTACCGGTATGCCCTTCCTGTGTGTCTTCTCCGTATTCCACTGTTGTATCCTGATCCCCGGCAATGAATTTATAGCCGTGAACTCCTTTGTCAGACGGTGTAAAGGTGGTTTCCCAGAACTCAATGGCACCTTTGTCTTTTGTGTCTGACCAGCCTGTATTCTTCATTGAAAGAACCTTTGTTGTGCCTGTATTATAGTTTTTCACATACAGACTGGCTCTGGTCAGGTCCCCCTTTTTAGCCGATACTCGGAAGGTGACAGGTTTCCCTGCTGGAACTGCCCCAAACGGCGTTCGGTATACTTGGTCCCATGAATCATGATAAAGAGCATTCTTATCTATCATGCCATCAGATCCAATAGGTTTATAATCTGAATAAACTTCTTTTGTTTGGTTGTTATAGAAAAATGTGATTGTCGTATCAGAGAGTACATTCAGCTTCTCATTTGAACCAGGATAGGATTCCGTCCAGTCCTTGCCCAATACAATCTTGTATTCGTAGCTGCCTCTAGGTACCTTTGCAGTAAAGGAATAGACGTTATCAAAATGGGTGTCCTCCATTAATGCTGTTGAGTCTGCCGGACTCCATGCAGTCCCTGCGTGAATGGCAGGTTGAATGGTTCCTACTAAGCGGGGCTTTTTGTCCTCATTTAAAAGTGTGTAATGGGTACTATCAGCAATGGCATGGGTATTGTCATTGTAATAGAAGGTGACTTCTTTTTGTTCGGTCAGAGTTAGTTTAATGTTGTTTCCACCAGGCGCGCCGCCGTCTCCGTAATTTTCGGACCAGCCTCCTCCAATGGCGATTTTGTATTCATATGTCCCTGACGGCAGTGTGCCAGTAAGGCTATACAAACCATTTCCTTGGTAATCCATTTGCGTTTTAACAGAAGATGGATCCCAATCTCCTGAATTTCCTAATACTGCCTGCAGACTGCCAACAAGTACAACCTGCTTTGGTGTTGTTTCTGCCGCTTTGGCTGTTTGACTTGTCACAAGTCCAGAAAATAACTGAAGAATTAGTCCAACTACGGTAACAAGCGACAGAAGTGATCTCTGATTTCTCTTCATGAAAAATCTCCTTTCCCTAACTCTATTAATCTAGGAAAGCGTTTGCATGTAGTTGCACAAAAATGCCGTATGTAAGATACTTAGAGGACTGTATTAGTGTGCAAACGTTTGCGCAATCACTTTCAAAATTTATTATATCTTTTTCTCAGCACAATTCAATAGAAAACCAGAAAAAAATCTAAATTTTCTGATACATCATTACCAAAATCGGGAAGTCATTATTTTTTAGCTGTATAACTAGTTGTAAACACTTTATAATAAAGGGTGGATTGTGCAACCGATTTCGTTAATGTAAGTGCTGTAAAGACGATGGAATATGCAAAAATGACCGTTTCTATTATATTAAAATTAGTAGTAGAATCAATTAACTTCGAATGAGAGGGGAGAAGAAATGGCTGTTACCATCAAGGATGTGGCAAAGCTTGCAGATGTCGCGCCATCAACTGTTTCAAGAGTAATTGCCAATAATTCACGAATTAGTGAAGCAACGAAACGAAAAGTTAAAAAAGCAATGGAACAGCTAGGGTATCATCCTAACCAAAATGCCAGAAGTCTTGCCAGTCAATCAACCCAAACAATAGGGCTTGTCATGCCGAGTTCTGGAGATGTCGTTTTTCAGAATCCGTTTTTCCCTTCTATTTTACAGGGAATAAGTGAGGGGGCCCGTGAAAAAAAATATGCTTTGCAAATGACAACAGGGAAATTAGAAAAGGAAACACTTGAAGCAGTTATTAATATGGTACAAGGGAAAAGAGTAGATGGCATGATTCTTCTTAACTCCAAGGTGGAGGATAAAGTCATTTCGTACTTAAGAAAAAGGGATTTTCCTTTTGTTGTTATTGGAAAACCTTCTAAAGATGCAGAAGAAATCACACATGTTGATAATGATAATGTTCGTGCCATGAGCGAAGCTACTGAATACTTAATAGACCATGGCCATCGGAAAATTGCTTTTATTGGAGGGAACCCAGAACTAATGGTTACGGTTGACCGTTTGAATGGGTATAGGCAGGCTTTAAAAAAGGCAAACATTCCTATAAAAAATGAATATATCCTTCATGAGGAATTCCTAAGGGAAGGCGGTCAAGAGGCGGTGAGTGAGTTAATGGCACTTGAGCAACGCCCAACTTCACTCGTAGTAGTTGATGACTTAATGGCACTAGGTGTACTTAGTACATTAGATGAGCTGGGAATCAGGGTTCCGAAAGAAATCTCAGTGGTTAGTTTTAATAACGTCCTCTTAGCAGAAATGTCCAAACCACCCTTAACTTCAGTGGATATTCATATTTTTGAGCTTGGATATCAAGCATCGAGGAGTTTGATTCAACTAATCGAAGATCGGACAGAACCAACCAAGCGGATTATCATTCCTCATCATTTGGTTGAACGTCAATCATGCAGTCACCAAATTCCTATAAGCGATTCGAAGCATTCGATGTGATTTGCACCGAGTGCTTTTCTTTATTCTTGCGAAAAATGGGCGAAAGGTCATATAACACGTTAATTGAACTTTGAAGGAAGAATGAAAAATAGCAAAATAATAGATATTTCAATTATATTATCTATGTTTATTTGCATATCCAAGATATAAGATGTAATCAAATAAGTAATGTTTTGAACAAGCAGAAGAGAGAATTAAAGAAAACCTATAGAGAAAATGATGGCAAAAAAAGGAGATATAAAAATGACGAATAGAAACTATCATTTAGTTATAGTTGGTTACGGTGGTATGGGAAGCTATCATGGAAAGCTGCTCAAAGAAAACCAAAACATAAATGTCGTTGGAACCTATGATATTCTGGAGGAAAGAAGAGCCGCTTCCTTGGCTGATGGATACAAGGTATATGAAAGTTTAACTGCTGTTTTAACCGACGATTCTGTTGATTTTGTTCTTATCGCCACTCCTAACGATGTGCATAAAGAAATCGCAGTCGCAGCCTTAAACGCCAAAAAGCATGTAATTTGTGAAAAGCCGGTCACTATATACAGTGAAGAGTTAATCGAAATTATGCAGGCTGCAAAAATGAATGACAGAGCGTTTATTGTGCACCAAAACCGCAGATGGGATGAAGACTTTCTAACGATAAAAAAAGTATACGATGAACTGATTATCGGAGATGTCTTTCATATTGAATCACGGGTACAAGGAGCAAACGGGATTCCGGGAGACTGGCGCCATCAGAAGGCTTATGGCGGGGGGATGCTGCTGGACTGGGGTGTCCATTTACTAGATCAACTGCTATTTATGATCGACAGTAAGATTACGAGTGTTTATGCCAATTTAAGTTATATTTTAGGGAACGAAGTAGACGATGGTTTTCAAGTGTTTATCACGTTTGAGAACGGCATCACCTCTTTAGTGGAAGTGGGAACAACAAACTTCATTCAACTGCCGCGGTGGTACGCAAAAGGAACAACAGGAACGGCAGTCATCCATGATTGGGATATTAACGGTAAAATCGTGACGCAAAATCGGGGAGTGGAGGTAGAAGCCCCGAAACCGATTAAAGCCGGGCAAGGGTTGACGAAAACGATGGCACCTCCGTCTGAAAAAGCTGTCTGTACATCGGATTTACCGAAAGTAGATAAGACGATGGAAAGCTTTTATGACAATGTGATTTCTGTAGTTGAAGGAAAAGCAGAACCAATCATCAAAAATGAGGAAGTTTTGCGTGTTTTACAATTGATGGAAACGATTTTTAAATCAGCAGAGACAAACGAAGTCGTCAAAGACTTTGATAGGGTAATGGACGGGAAAATCCTATTTTAGATATATAAAATAGGATTGTATCAAATAATAGAAAAGCTAGAAATACTGATGTGAAGTGGGAAACTCAGTGATTTCTAGCTTTTCTAATTTTATTAAAACATTACATGTATAGGAAAACATTTAATCTAGTATTCTATCCGCCTGTACGCACCAGGAGCAACGCCGTATTTCTTTTTAAATACCTTATGAAAGTAAGGATAGGTTCCGAAGCCGCAGTCTTCAGCAATCTGTTCAAGTGTCAGTGTAGTGTATTTCATCCGCTCAATGGCCGAGGATAAGCGGATTGCCTGCGCGTATTCCATCATCGTTTTCCCAACGCTGCTTTTGAATAGATGAACGGACCTTGAGACGCTGAGCCCAGCATGCTTCGCCACATCCTCCACTTTAAAGGCGATCGTGGCATGCTCCTCAATGTAACGCATCATCCGTGTCACCGTATACGGGTGACTGAAGGATCGGCCGGTTTCGCTGATAGCCCGTTCCAGAGATAAACAGAGCGCTCGCAGCAAATAGCCGGAGAGCTCTTCGTTTTGGCTGGATGATGGACGGCGTTTTTCAATCATGATTTGGCGCCATAAGGTCAACAACTTTTCATCCAATTCGATTCGGGAAACATCCGGCTTTTCAGAACGGCTCCACCATTCGTCCATCCACGCGCCTTCACAAACTAAGTGATAATCCCCGCTGTTTTGCCCCTCTTTGACAAGCAGTTCATAGTGATCCCCAGGTTTAATGAGCAGTAGGTCTCCTTGCGCGAGTTCCATTTTTCTCCCCTTCACGACTACTTCGCAGAGACCTTCTGTTTGCAGTCTGAAAAGATACGAAGGGTATCCGGATTTATGTTGAGAATGATATCCATTTGTGTGAAAGGAATAGCCGCAAAAAAATATGTTCGTCGTCATAAGCTCCCTCTATTCTAACAAAATAGAAAAATAGCAAAATAGTAGATGTTTTAATTATATCATCTATGTTTATTTGTAGATATACAATATAAGATGTAATCAAATAAGTAATGTTCCAAGAAAGTGGGGGATGCAAGTTTTAAGTACGACAATTTGCCGACGATTGAAACTAAGTTGGCCTGATGTTGTTGCAATGGCTGATATAAAGATATATAAGCGAGATTGTTGTTAATATTTGTGATAGAGTTTGAGCTCTTTTGGAATCTATCACAAACCAATTATAAATGGACTATTAATTATTCTGGGTTTTTCTCACCTAAATTGTTTTTAATTTAACGTCAAAGAATTATTAGGTTCAATATTTTCCACCCTATCTGTCAATGTAAGCCGTTTCATAAATTCTATTAATCTCTAAAATTAACTGTAAAGTATTCAACTATAAGGAGTTGTTCATCATGTTGAAAGTAACGGTATGGAATGAAAATCGTCATGAACAAAAAAATCCGGTCGTTAGAGATATCTATCCAACTGGGATCCATGGCACGATCACCCAATTCCTTCAGGCAGAAGGAATCACAGCAGGAACAGCTACTCTTGATGAGCCGGAACATGGCTTAACCGATGAGGTGCTAGCTGCTACTGATGTATTAGTTTGGTGGGGACATCTAGCACATGGAGATGTGAAAGATGAAGTCGTTCAAAAAGTTCAACAGCGTGTACTAGATGGTATGGGGCTGATTGTTCTCCACTCCGGCCACTTTTCAAAAATCTTTAAAACATTAATGGGCACCAGTTGTGATTTAAAATGGCGGGAAGCAGATGAAAAAGAACGACTTTGGGTTGTGAGTCCAAGTCATCCGATAACAGAAGGAATCTCTGAATATATTGAATTAGAAAAAGAAGAAATGTATGGGGAGCATTTTGATATCCCTCAGCCGGATGAGCTTATTTTTACGAGCTGGTTTGAAGGCGGCGAGGTATTCCGCAGCGGCTGTACATACAAACGTGGAAATGGGAAAGTATTTTATTTCAGACCGGGCCACGAAACATATCCAACCTACCATAACGAACAAATTCAACGTGTAATTATTAATGCGGTAAAATGGGCGGCACCTGTCAAAAGGGAACGTCCCATTTATGGAAATGCGAAACCACTAGAACAAATCAAAGGGGGACAAAAATAATGAAAAAGTTAAAAATTGGAGTAATCGGATGTGGCAGTATTGCCCAGCATCGCCATTTACCTGAATATAAAGTGAATCAAAATGTGGAGCTAGTGGCAGTTTGTGATATCAATGAAAGCCGAGTTAAAGAAATAGCAGAGAAATATGAAGTCACTGCTTACACAAACTATGAAGAGTTATTAAGCAGCGGAACGGTTGATGCAGTCAGCGTTTGTACACCAAACTATCTTCATGCCCCAATTTCGATTGCTGCCTTAAATGCAGGTCTTCATGTTCTTTGTGAAAAACCAATGGCAACCTCAAAACAGGAAGCAGAAGCAATGATTGCCGCGGCCAAAGAAAGTGGCAAGAAGTTAATGATTGCTCATAATCAGCGTTTTGTCCCTTCCCATCAAAGAGCACGTCAGCTGATTGCAAGCGGGGAAATCGGCAAAATTTATAGTTTCCGCACAGCCTTCGGTCATGGCGGTCCAGAGGGATGGAGTGTAGATGGGAAAGAAAGCTGGTTTTTTGAAAAAGAAAAAGCCTTCGTTGGTGCAATGGGCGATTTAGGTGTCCATAAGACTGATTTACTGAGATATGTACTGGGTGAAGAAATTACCGAGGTTGGTTCTTTCGTTGAAACAAGTGCCAAAGAATTTGCTGATGTCGATGACAATGCTGTTTGTGTATTAAAAACAGAAAGCGGGATTATCGGAACACTTGCGGCAAGTTGGGCTTATGTCAGTAAGGAAGATAATTCAACCATTATTTATGGTGAAAAAGCCATTCTACGGTTAGAGGATGATCCAACTAATTCACTTGTCGTTCAATATGCCAACGGTGAAGTCGTAAATTATCAGCTTGGAAAAATTCAGTCGAATGATTCGGGCGGCCAACGTACTACACATGTAATTAACCATTTTGTAGATGCAGTTATTCATAATCAAGAGACACCTGTTCCTGGTGAAGAAGGAAAAAAATCTCTAGAGGTGATTTTAGCAGCCCTTCAATCAAGTGAAACAAAACAAATTGTTAAAGTGAGCGAGCTATCATAATTTTGCGGTAGATAAAAAGGGTGGTGGACCATACTGGGCCGCCATCTCTCTATTGATGTCTACTAGTTACCTATCACGGATCAATCGTATAAAGTGCGAGCAGTTATAGAGAGGGGAATTCATTATGAGACTTGGAGTTTTTACCGTATTATTTGCTGAAAAATCATTCGAGGAAATGCTTGATACAGTTAAAGAAGCCGGACTACATGCAGTTGAAATCGGAACGGGATGCTATCCTGGAAACAACCACTGTGATTTAGATGGGTTATTGGAAAGTGAAGAGGCTAGACGTGAGTATATCCAAAAGGTAGAGGAACGCGGACTGGTAATCAGTGCATTCAGCTGTCATGGAAACCCGATTTCTCCTGAAAAAGAATTTGCTAACAACTCACATGAAACACTCTTAAAAACGATTAAACTTGCTTCGCTTCTCGAAGTGCCAGTTGTTAACTGTTTTTCAGGAACAGCAGGAGATCATGAAGGAGCGAAATATCCAAATTGGCCTGTAACACCTTGGCCTAATGAATATGGCGACGTGTTAAAGTGGCAATGGGAAGAAAAACTGATTCCTTATTGGAAGGAAGTTGGCCAATTTGCTAAGGAGCACAACGTGAAAATAGGACTGGAACTACATGGAGGTTTTTTAGTCCACACACCATATACACTCTTAAAGCTGCGTGAGGAAACTTGTGATGCCATTGGCGCTAACTTAGACCCAAGTCACCTATGGTGGCAGGGAATTGATCCAGTTGCAGCGATTAAAATTTTAGCAAAAGAAAATGCGATTCATCATTTTCATGCGAAAGACACATACATTGATCAGGAAAACGTGAATATGTATGGATTAATGGATATGCAGCCATATGGAGAAGTGAAAACGAGGGCTTGGTCCTTCCGTTCGGTTGGCTGTGGACATAGCCTCAAAGAATGGTCCGACATGATGAGCGCACTAAGAACCTATGGCTATGATTATGTGGTAAGCATCGAACATGAAGATCCAATTATGTCTATTAACGAAGGGTTCAATCGGGCAGTAACCAATTTAAAATCGATCTTAATTGAGGAACCAGTTTCCCAAATGTGGTGGGTGTAATGATGAAGAAGATACCAGTTGCCGTCCAAATGTATACCTTACGGGAAGAGAGTGAAAAAGATTTTGCGGGAACATTGAAAAAAGTAGCAGAGCTTGGTTTTGATGGAGTGGAATTCGCTGGTTATGGTGGATTAACAGCGAAAGAAGTTAAAACGTTATTAGATGAGCTTGGCCTTCGCGCTGCAGCAAGCCACGTCCCGCTTGAACAATTGGAAACCAATTTGTCTCAAGTCATTGAGGATATGAAAATATTAGGAAGTAAGTATATTGTCTGCCCTTACTTGATGCCAGATCGTCGAAGCGAACAGGATTATCAAGCGCTTATTTCTTTATTAAATCAGGCGGGTGAAATATGCCGAAAAGAAGGTATTATCCTTTGTTATCACAATCATGATTTTGAACTAGAGCGCTTGTCGGATGGAAGAATGGCATTAGAAGCCATTTTTGATGATACAAGCATAGACCAGGTAAAAGCTGAACTTGATATCTATTGGTTGACTAAAGCCGGTGAAAAACCGGTTGAATGGATCAATCGTTATAAAAATAGAACACCGCTCATTCATTTAAAAGACATGACCACGGATGAAGAACAATTTTTTGCCGAACTTGGAACAGGTGGCGTTGATCTTGAAGCAGTACTTAATACCGGAGAAGAAGCTGGTGTAGAGTGGTGGGTGGTCGAACAGGATATGAGCCGCCGTACGCCGTTTGAAAGTATTGAAATCAGCATCAATTACTTGAAATCGAAGCTGCCCCATCTTGTGAACAAATAAATGAAATGTGGTATAGAAAGTTGATCGAACTGAGGTGCACAAGTGAACAAAAAGTGGTGGAAAGAAAGTGTTGCCTATCAAGTCTATCCTCGAAGTTTCATGGACAGCAATGGGGACGGGATTGGTGATTTAAAAGGTGTAACAGCTAAATTAGATTACCTAAAAGAGCTAGGAATTGATGTGATTTGGCTGTCGCCGATGTATAAATCACCTAATGACGACAATGGTTATGATATTTCAGATTACCAGGATATTATGGAAGAATTCGGAACGATGGCAGACTTTGATGAGTTGCTTGACGGAGTTCATCAGCGTGGAATGAAAATAATCCTGGATTTGGTCATCAATCATACGAGCGATGAACACCCTTGGTTTATTGAGTCACGCTCCTCTAAGGACAACCCGAAGCGTGACTGGTACATTTGGGGAGATGGCCAAGATGGAAAAGCGCCGAACAATTGGGAGTCGATTTTCAGTGGGCCTGCTTGGAGATATGATAAAGAAACAGAACAGTATTTCATGCACATTTTCTCTGCACGCCAGCCCGATTTGAATTGGGAAAACCCTGAGGTAAGGGATGCTTTATACGATATGGTGAACTGGTGGCTGGAAAAAGGGATAGATGGTTTCCGTGTGGATGCCATTTCCCATATCAAAAAGGAACCAGGATTCCCTGATATGCCTAATTCAGATGAATTAGATTTCGTTCCTTGCTTTCCTAAAATGATGAATGTGGATGGAATTGATGAGTTTCTCACAGAATTTTCTCAAAAAACCATTAAGAACTATGACATCATGACAGTTGGGGAAGCTAATGGTGTCGGTCTAAATGAAGCTGATAAATGGGTAGGCGAAGAAAACGGCTATTTTAATATGATATTTCAATTCGAATTTTTAGATCTGTGGGATAAGGATGTAGAAGGATCTATTGACGTTCGTAAGTTGAAAAAGGTTTTAACCAAATGGCAGACAGGATTGGAAGGCAGAGGATGGAATGCCTTATTTATCGAAAACCATGACCAGCCACGACGGGTTTCTAGCTGGGGAAACGATAGGGTGTATTGGAAAGAAAGCGCCAAGATGCTAGGAGCGCTATATTTCCTAATGAAAGGGACTCCATTTATTTACCAGGGTCAGGAAATTGGGATGACGAACGTCCAATTCCCGTCTATTCATGATTACAACGATGTTGGCATGATTAACTATTATCATGTTGAAACCGCCAAAGGCCGTTCCCATGAAGAAATTATGAAAGTTATTTGGGAAAAGGGCCGGGATAATGCTCGGACGCCGATGCAATGGGACTCATCTAACATGGGAGGATTCACTAATGGCGATCAAACATGGCTGGGTGTAAATCCAAATTTTACGGAGATTAATGTAGAGTCACAATTAAACGATCCTGACTCGATTTTATCTTTTTATAAAAAATTGATTCGCTTAAGAAAAGAGAATCCCGTGTTTGTTTATGGTACTTACAGCTTAATAGCTGCGAATCATCCGAAACTGTTTGTATATATTCGCAGCTTAGGTAAGCAAAAGGTACTTGTTATTAATAATTTTAGTGAAAAAACAACCAGGTTTCGTGTCCCAGGTAGTTTATCTTATTCCACTTCTGACCTTATCCTTAACAATTATGAAGTTGTGGGTAAGAAATTACCGAAAAATTTCACATTAAAACCTTATGAAACAAGGGTATATATACTGAAGTAAAACTTGGGGGCATTTGCCCCTTTTCTCATTTTTGAGAGACCTATAAATATTGGGATTTAATGAATGATGAATAAATAATTAAACAAAGAACAAATTAATATTATGTATTTTTTAAAGGTAAAATGAACTAGTCATTTTACCTTTTTTCTATTTTAGTAAACATAAGGTTATTATTAAGTTACGTTAACTAAAGAAAAATTGATTATTTTTAGAAAAAATTGATTTTTTTAAAATATAAATTGATTGAAAGCGCATAACATGGTATATTATTAATATAAATTTAGTTAACTTAACTAAACAAAATAAAGTTGTAGGTGAGTATATGGCAACGATTAGAGATATTGCGGAGCATGCCAGTGTTTCAACGGCAACCGTATCTAGAATACTAAACAATGACCCTACTCTTTCTGTATCCGAGGATACGAGGAAAAGGGTCATCGAAATCGTCAATGAGCTAAATTATAAACCATTAAGAAAAAAAAGTGGAAAAGCGGATAAACCAATAGAAACATTTAATATTGGCCTGATCATGTTGAACGATGAAACTATTGACCCGTACTTTCAGTCAATACGGCTGGGAGTGGAAAACACCTGTAATCAATATTCCTTTAATATCGCCTCGACATTTATGGTTGGTAAAAGCAACATAACAGCAGAGAGCTTAAGTGGTTTGGATGGTCTTATTGTTATGGGGGACGTTGATATTAAAGATTTAAAAGAAATTTACTATGAAAATAATAATATCGTTGCAGTAGACTATCTTCCGCAAGATTTGAATGTGGATGTTGTAATTTCAGATTTTGAAGGCGCTACCCATCAAGTTTTGGAGCATTTAATTGGTCTTGGTCATACTGATATTGCCTATTTAGGCGGAAGAGGAATGGTCTATGGTGTGAATAGTAATATAACACTTGAAAAAGAGGATACAAGGAAAAGTGCATTCGAAAAAATAATGAAAGAGAAGGGCTACTATAACCCGGCTAAAGTATTTGAAGCAGATTGGGGCCCATCCAGTGGTCACTTATTAACGAAGCAATTAGTAGAAAGTGGGCAGATGCCAAGTGCAATTGTTGTTGGAAGTGATCCAATGGCATTGGGTGTCCTTCGTGCCTTGCATGAAGAAGGGGTCAAGGTTCCCGAAGAAGTTTCGGTTTTTAGCTTTGATGATATCGAAGCTGCCGCCTATATGAATCCGCGCCTTTCTACTGTGAAAGTACATGGCGATGAAATGGGGAAAACCGCTGTGAAGCTTCTATATGATCGTTTAAAGGGGAGAACCCTACCACTGAAGGTTACGCTACCAACAGAATTAGTTTTACGTGATAGTGTCAGCGCAAAAAAACAATAAAACGGGTTCAAGGAGGGAGATGGGAGTGATTATCAGCAAATTCTGTAATCGCTGCCGATCCTTTCATTAAATAAAGTTTTCATAAAATGAAAATCTATCAAAATATGGGGGATTCTCGATGAAAAAATCAATCTCGTTAGTTGCAACTGGTATGATCGCGCTTTCTGTTCTTGCAGGGTGTGGCAGTAAGGAAGCTTCAGGTGGTTCAAATGGAAAGGTGAAAATTGAATTTTTAGAGTACAAATCTGAAGCAAAAGGTACATTTAGTGAATTAGCCAAAAAATTTGAAAAAGAAAACCCCAATATTGATGTTATTGTTACCAATCCACCGGATTCTGTAACCGTATTAAAAACGCGGGTAGCCAAACGTGATCTTCCTGATGTTATTGGGATGGGCGGGGATGTATCCTATGCAGAGATTTCAAAGGCAGGAGCTTTGAAAGATGTTTCGAAAGACAGCGCATTAAATGACATTCAGCCAGCGTATATTGACATGTTAAAGGATATTTCAAAACAGGACAAAGTATATGGAATTCCCTATGCAGCAAATGCCAATGCAGTAATATATAACAAAACTATTTTCAAAGAATTAGGCATTGAAGTACCAACAACATGGGAAGAATTTATCGCGGCAGCGGAAAAAGCTAAAGCTGCAGGGAAAATTCCATTTTACTTTACCTTTAAAGATGCTTGGACAGCCTTACCTGCTTACAATGTTCTCGCAGCAAACACACAGGGAGATGACTTCTTTAAAAAGTTAGATAAGGGAGATACGAAATTTGCAGAAGGGCACAAGGAAGCAGCTGAAAAGCTATTAACCCTGCTCGAATTTGGCCATAAAGATCAGAATGGTAAAGCGTATAATGATGGAAACGTAGCCTTTGCAAAGGGTGAGTCTGCTATGTATCTTCAAGGTATTTGGGCGATTCCAGAAATTAAAAAAGCAAATCCAAACATTGAGGTGGGCGTATTCCCTTACCCAATTGGAGACTCAAAAGTTGTATCAGGTGTAGATTTATTACTTGCTCAATCTGCGACGACTGAGCATCCGAAAGAAGCTAAAAAGTTTATTGAATTTCTTTTGAGTGATGAAAATATGAAAGAATATCTTACACAGCAAAACGCCTTTTCAGCTAAAACAGGTATCGTACAGGAAGCACCTGAGTTAGAAGGATTAAAAGCAAGCTTTGAAAAAGGTGCTGTTGTTGACTTCCCTGACCACTATGTACCAACTGCTGTAGCCCTTGAAAAACAATTGCAAGTACTAACACAGAAAAAAGATGTTAATCAATACTTGAAAACTCTAGATACTGAATGGGAAAAGGTAGCTAACCGTAAATAATAATTCAATCATGGAGAAATGGGGGGAATCCTAATTTCTCCATCTTTATAAAGGAGTGAAAGAAGTGAGTAAGGAAGATTTGGCGTTAAAAAATGGGAGTATTCCTTCTGCTAGGATAAAAGAAAAGAAGAAAACTATGAAACTCAAAAACGTACCGTTTTATTTAATGACAGTGCCTGCACTTCTCCTTTTCGCTATTTTTCATACATTTCCAGCTATTCAAGGCATTTATTATTCATTTACAAACTGGGACGGCTTAAGTTTCACTTACGACTTTGTAGGATTCAAAAATTATTTTAATTTATTTAAGGACTTTAACATATTAAATTCTTATTTATTTACCTTTAAGTTTGCTATTATTTCAACGACACTCGTTAACGTTTTGAGTCTAATGATAGCCATGGGACTAAATGCAAAAATTAAAGGAAAGAATTTTTTTCGCGCTGCATACTTTTTACCAAATGTCCTTGGCGTGTTAATTGTTGGTTTTATCTTCAATTTTATATTTTCTAATGTAATCCCACAAATAGGCGATAAACTGGATCTTGGATTTTTATCGACTAATATTCTAGGGAGTGAAAACACTGCATGGATAGGAATCGTCATTGTAGCTGTATGGCAAGCATGTGCCTTCAATGTCATTCTCTATTTATCAGGTTTGCAGACAGTTCCAACAGAACTATACGAAGCATCA
Source organism: Bacillus sp. OV166 (assembly GCF_900177675.1). Classification (GTDB taxonomy): domain Bacteria; phylum Bacillota; class Bacilli; order Bacillales; family Cytobacillaceae; genus Neobacillus. The sequence goes on from NZ_FXWM01000001.1 coordinate 1,198,599, forward strand.
AGTCTCGATGGAGCTAATAAATGGCAGGAATTTTGGAAGATAACATTTCCAATGATTGCTCCTTTCTTCACAATCAATATGGTGCTTTCTATGAAAAGCTTCTTAATGGTTTTTGATCAGGTAGTTGCCTTAACAGGTGGCGGACCAGGCCGTGCCACGGAGTCCATTTCACTTCTCATTTATAAAGGTGGCTTCCAAGGCGGAGAATTTGCTTACCAATCAGCCAACTCCGTTATCTATTTTATTGTAATTGTTATCGTCTCTGTATTTCAAATCAAGGTTCTCCAAAGAAGGGAGATGGATATGTAATGTTGAAACAAAAGACGAATTGGACAGTTACGATTCTAATTGCATTAGGATCATTATTTATACTTTTCCCATTATATATTGCAGTTTCAATTGCGTTAAAAACACCTGATGAGCTCGCGCAATCTGTACTTTCTCTTCCTTTAGGTTTTCATTTCGATAACTTTAAAAAGGCGATTGAATCTACTAACTTTTTTGCAGCATTAAAAAATAGTGCATTTATTACAGTAATTACAGTTGTTTTTACGATTTTAACAAACTCATTGGTTGCTTATGCCATCGCCAGAAATTTGCATCACAAATTTTTCAAAGGTCTATATTACTATTTTGTCAGTGCCCTGTTTATCCCATTTCCGATTATTATGCTACCACTGGTAAAACAGACAGCAGCTTTTGGTATGGATAACCAAGGTGGACTGATCTTTTTATACATTGTTTATGGAGCTGCATTAAATATCTTTATTTACACAGGATACATTCGTTCGATTCCAAAGGAACTGGAGGAAGCGGCCATCGTAGACGGCTGCAGTACTTGGGGAGTGTTTTGGAAAGTGATTTTCCCCTTGTTAACCCCGATTAATGCAACTGTTGGAATTCTAACATGCTTATGGGCTTGGAACGACTTTATGCTGCCATTGATCATCTTAAATGATCCAGCAGATGCGACTCTTCCTTTGGTTCAATATATTTTCCAGTCTGAGTTTGGTACGGACTTTAATTTAGCATTTGCATCATACCTATTAGCTTTATCACCAATGGTCATAGTCTACATCTTAGCACAGAAATGGATTATCGGCGGTGTGGTAAAGGGAGCTATTAAATAGCAGTTAAGGAGTTGAAGTTTTTCGTGGGAATCCAATTTGATTCAAAAAATAAAACGTTTCATTTACAGGCCAAGGATACAAGTTATGTCATGGAAATTCTCCATGAAGGATATTTGGTGCACCTTTATTGGGGCCGAAAAATCAACACCTATCGTCATTCTAATTTTCTGCAGTTTTTAGATCGCGGTTTCTCAGGAAACCCTTATCAGCATAAAGATGACAGGACTTTCTCCTTGGATACACTTCCGCAAGAGTATCCACAGTATGGGAATACAGATTTTAGGAAGCCTGCTTATCAAATCCAGCTCGAAAACGGTTCAACCATTACTGACCTAAGATACCAAACCCATTCGATTTTTAAGGGGAAAGCTCCTTTGGAGGGGCTGCCTGCAACGTATACAGAGTGTGACAACGAGGCGGAAACGCTTGAAATTACAATGGAAGATTCTTTAATCGGCCTGAAAGTGATCCTAAGTTATACCGTTTTCGAGCAGTTTAATGTCATTACACGTTCCGTACGATTTATAAATGAGGGGAGTCAGTCACTAAAGTTGGTAAGTGCGCACAGTCTCTGTGTTGATTTCAGGGATGCAGATTTTGAGTTTTTACATCTTCATGGTGCCCATGTAAAGGAACGACATATTGAACGATTGCCGCTCCGTCATGGAATCCAGTCAGTTGAAAGCACAAGAGGTGCCAGCAGTCATCAGCATAATCCTTTTATTGCATTGTTAAGGAAAGGCACAACAGAAGATTCAGGAGAAGTATATGCCTTTAACTTTGTATACAGTGGTAATTTCCTAGCGCAGGCGGAAGTGGACCAATTTAGGAACACGAGAGTCACTATGGGGATCAATCCCTTTGATTTTAACTGGACGCTTGAACCTAATGAAGCCTTCCAAACACCAGAAGTTGTTATGGTATATTCATCAGAAGGTGTAGGCAGTATGTCAAGGACGTTTCATGAGTTGTATCGTATGCGCTTAGTGAGAGGCAATTACCGGGATAGAGAACGCCCAATTTTAGTGAACAACTGGGAAGCAACTTATTTTGATTTTAATGCGGACAAGATTTTGGATATTGCAGAAACAGGACGTGAGTTAGGAATCGAATTGTTTGTCTTAGATGATGGGTGGTTTGGTAAGAGAAATGATGATAGATCTTCATTGGGAGATTGGTTCGTTGATCGCCAGAAACTTCCCAAAGGTTTGAATCATCTCGCTCTTCGTGTCAAGGAGTTGGGACTGGATTTTGGACTATGGTTTGAACCGGAAATGGTTTCTGTTGACAGTGATCTATACCGTGAACATCCAGATTGGTGCCTACATGTTCCAGGGCGCAATCGTTCGGAGAGTCGTAATCAATTAATACTCGATTTCTCAAGGGAGGATGTCTGCTATGAAATTACAAAGAGAGTTTGTAATATTTTAGCAAGTGTCCCAATCTCATATGTGAAATGGGATATGAACCGCCATATGACCGAAATCGGTTCGGCTGCTCTTCCTCCTGAAAGACAAAGAGAGACAGCGCACCGTTATATGCTTGGATTATATAAGGTGATGGAATCTATCACATCTTCCTTCCCGCATGTTCTATTTGAAAGCTGCTCGGGCGGAGGAGGAAGATTTGATCCGGGAATGCTCTATTACATGCCGCAGACATGGACAAGTGACAATACGGATGCTGTCTCACGGTTAAAAATTCAATATGGCACAAGTCTTGTTTACCCGATTGTTACCATGGGTTCACACGTATCTGCTGTTCCGAATCATCAGGTTCATCGAAGTCCGTCTATACAGATGCGTGGCGATGTAGCGATGTCTGGGAATTTAGGCTATGAACTTGATTTATCGAATCTATCAGAGGATGAAAAAGAAATTGTCAAAGAGCAAGTTTCTCACTATAAGGAAATTCGTCAATTAATCCAGTTTGGTGATTTTTATCGATTGCAAAGTCCATTTGAAGGAAATGAGACATCTTGGCTTTTCACTACTAAGGACAAGACAGAAGCAATCGTCTATTATTTCCGGGTTTTGGCAGAACCAGCTGCACCAACTGCAGTGTTAAGGCTAAAGGGAATTGATCATTCAAAACAATATCGAGTTGACGGTACTGATCAAGTATTTGGCGGGGATGAACTCTCTTATGTTGGACTCGCTATTCCGGTGGAAATAAAGGGAGACTTTCAAAGTTTTGTTTGGCATTTGAAAGAACTATAGTTTTTGATAGTTAAAGTCCATAAATAGTTATAAGGGAACGATGAAAACCAATGTGTTAAATGGCTTCATCGTTTTTCTTTTTTGTAGATAAAAAAGTGAGGGATATTCATGGAACAGAATCATCAACAACGTTTGTCAACATGGCAACTTATCTATGGCCCCTGTTGAAGAGTTGCAGAAGTTACGGAATGAATACATTTTTGTACCGCAAACGAACATTTCAGAAAAAATAACTTTGGAACATATCCAGGGGGAATGTCTGGAAATTATTGCAGAGTTTTCTTTAAACGAACGTTCTGCTGAAAAGTTTGGCATCCACGTTCGCTGTTCATTGGATGGGCAAGAAAAAACTTCTGTAATTTATGATGTCAAAGATGGTAAAATTTATGTGGACCGAAATTACTCGGGCAAAGGAGAAGGTGGAATTAGAACAAGTGTGGTGCATGGAAATCATGATTCTATTAAACTCCACCTATTTATTGACAGGTCATCGTTAGAGTTGTTTGTCAATGATAGAGAAACAGTAATGACAACACGTATATATCCTGACCCGTTAAGTACTTCTGTAGAATTATTTAGTGAGGGTGGAGTAGCCAATTTAATAAAATTAGATTAATGGACTTTAAACGATATATGGAGATAAGGAGACAAAAGAATGCAGGAGCTCGTTCCACTTTTTGGCTATGTTGCAGCTATTTTAACCACCCTTTCATTCCTGCCACAGGCAATTAAAACCATCAAAGAGAAAAATACAGAAGGAATATCATTAGTCATGTACAGCTTGTTCACTAGCGGGGTTTTAATGTGGCTGTTGTATGGACTATTTGTAAACGATATTCCAATAATTGTTGCAAACGCTGTAACGTTAATTTTAGCTGTAACAATATTAACTTTAAAAATTAAATATAGTGCAAATGCTAAATAATACGAAAAAGACGATTCGGTGCCGAAGCGTCTTTATTCATGTTTGTTACTCTAGATATAAATCTATGTAATCGTTTTCAATATGAAGCTGGTTTAGCTAGAAATGAAAAGAGTAGTGGTATCCCCATTTGTTTGGGATACCACTTTTTTTGGGGAGATTAGTTTTTTCCAGGTGGAATGTATAGGTCTCTTTCCAATCATTAAATTCCCCATTTCATGAACACCTTTAAAGTGCAGCAGCTGGCAGGATTATTTTGGTTTGGTTGAGTGGTGAGTTCGAAGATGACGCCACTTGGCGTAAATGTAGTTATCACAGGGACTTTTAATCCGACGGTACCGATTAAATGATCAACATCCGCTTTTTTTCCTTGCTGGGCAGCACTCATCATTTTTCGAGCGAAACCTAAATCCCCTAAGCGATCTAGCAAAATACTTCCTTGAGCCATTAATAGTCGAAATGACTTGACTGAGTTTTCAAATATTTTTACATCTACTGGTGGATAACTCCTTGTAATTGGTGGGAATTGATACCCCATTTGAGGTGGGTAAACGGGCAATGGAGGATAGATTTGATATTGATATGGGTAATAATACATTGTTACTCTCCTTCCATAGTTAAAACACAAGCCAGAATAGGATATGATATTTTCACGGTTTTTGTTACCTAGAAATGAAAACGCGTTTGGATTAGAAATCCTTGCGCTTTTCGGTAATAATGGATATAAAAACAAAAAATGTGACCCAGATTTGAGTCACATTAATTGAAGTCTTTTGTCTTATTTAAAAAAATTAATTTCTTTTTAAGTTTTGATTGATAAAGGAATTCCTCTAGAGTACCTGAGCCAAATAAAACACCAAAGAGTATGAAGATAAAACCAAAGATTTGTGATGAAGTAATTTGTTCGTCGAGAAAAATAACGGCACCGATTAGCGAGAAGAAGGGATTTAGGTTGATGAAAATGGCTGATTCTGCTACGCCAACTTTACCTAGTGCAGAGTTATAAATCATATGTCCAAGTGCCGTAGCGATAACTGCTGAGGCAAGGAAAATCATCCAAACTTCAAAAGTCCCGTGAACAAGTCCTTTTAATCCGTTAGGTTCTTTAAATAGACTAATGATAAATAAAATGACGGAACCGATGACTAGCATATAGCCAGTCATCAAGTGTGGGTCCAGCGTCTTGGAAACTTTTTTTATTATTATAAAACTGAATGCTTGCGTGAAAATTGCGAGGAAAACATAAAAATCCCCTATGGAGACGCCACTTACCCCGCCACTTCCTAAAACAACAATAAAGGTAACACCTGTAAAACCCATAATAATTCCTAACAAACGTATGAAAGTGATCTTAGTTCCTAATAAGAAAAAGGCGACAATAGTTGTTAGTAATGGACCAAGGCCTAAAATAAGACCCCCGTTAGATGCAGATGTTTTTGACAATCCTAGCGATAGAAAGAAATGGTGACAAACCACGTTAAAAAAGCCTGCCAAAAAAATATAACGAATCTCTTTTCTGGTTGGAAGCCTGACTTTCTTTAAAAAACCAATGATGATAAATACGCTTATACCCGCTGTGAAAACTCTTAGTGCTGTAATCGTCACAGGCAGGAAGGTCGTAACGATAATTTTAGTCGCAATGACATTAAGTCCCCATGCTGCCATTACAAACACTAATAGCATGTATATCTGATATTTTTGAGCTTTAGCCAACAGCTTCACTTCTTTCTGTTTCATATACAAAGTAAATAGATTGCAATTATTATACAACTTCATTGATCTTTTGACATGTATATTTTTCGGTTTTCGAAGGAATTTTTGGGAACATTGATTAAAATGAAAAGAAAGTGTGGTATTCTTTGTAATGGGGGTGCATTCAATGACAATTAATAAAATAACGCCAAAAGAGCTCCATGAAAGGCTTCAAGGTGAAGAAAAATTAGTTCTTCTTGATGTTCGGGATAAAGAAAAATACAATCAATTTCATATAGAAGAAAGTTGTAACGTACCGAAATCAGTGATTTTTGGCCTTAAAGAGTCTGGTGAAATCACACTGCAGTCCTTACCCAAGGGCCAAGAAATGATCGTGACTTGCACTACGGGGAATTCGGCAACGAAATGTGCACAGATTCTGGACGCTCATAATTATCAAGTGACGGTTTTAGAGGGAGGAATTACTGCTTGGAAGGCATATATAAGTTCGCTACGAGACGAATAGGGAGACACTCTACATGCTGCAAAAGATAAATAAACAACTAGAAAGAATCATGCCATTAATTACCCCGGTTGGTGTATTGACTGGAGTATTGTTCAGTGTCCATCTAAAGGATTATTCATATTTAATTCCTTGGATTTTTGCTTTTATGACCTTCGCTGGGAGTTTAAGTTCCAATTTCCATTCATTAAAAGAGGTGATCGTTCATCCGTTTCCAATTTTTATTGCAATGGCAATCCTTCATGTCCTCATGCCAATTTGGGCCTGGGGCGTAGGTCATGTCGCCTTTTCTGGTGATGTTTACACGATTACCGGACTTGTTTTAGGAATGGTCATTCCAACAGGAGTGACAAGCTTCATGTGGGTGGCCATTTACAAAGGAAACATTCCATTGGTCTTGTCGATCATTTTAATTGATACCTTGCTTTCACCAATCATTGTTCCATATTCGCTATCATTATTTATAGGTGAAAAAATTGAAATGGACTTTATCAGTATAATGAAGGGTCTATTGGGAATGGTGGTCATTCCTTCCTTGATTGGGATGTACTTAAACCAAGTTACAAAGGGGAAAATTAAAGACCAATTAGGGACACGTCTTGCTCCTTTTTCGAAAATTAGCCTTGGATTTGTAGTCATGCTTAATGGTGCAGTGGTCGCGCCCTATTTAAGAAATCCTAATTTTAAACTTGTAAGTATTACCTTAACGGTCTTCTTGATTGCGCTGACTGGTTACTTGTTTTCATTTTTAATTGGTCGATTTTTTAATGGTGGACGAGACATCGTCATTTCGCTGACATTCACTGGCGGGATGAGAAATATCAGTGCTGGGGCAGTTATAGCTATTACTTACTTCCCAGCTGCAGTTGCGGTACCAGTAGTGGTTGGGATGTTATTTCAGCAAATACTCGCCTCGTTAAATGGACATTTTCTTAATCGTTACTATAATAAAAATGTGGAAAAGCAAGAATCGATTGCAATGTAAAAGGATGTTTAAAAAAAGAAATCCCCTCGGAATTATTTGCGAGGGGATGTTTTTATGAGGGAATTCCCTCAAAAGAGCCGATTACTTTGTTGCATACTTGATTATTCCAGATAAATAAACGGAGCAGTCTCGTTGCACAACTTCTCTCATTTTTATTTTTCCATCTTGTACTAATTCTCTAACCAATCCTTCAATAAGTTTTTCATCTTCTTTTACAGTCTTTGGAATCTCAATTGAAAATAAATTACTCCGACTGGCATAGTGTAGATTTTTTAATAATTCAGCTTTATTCATTGGACAACCCCTTTACCTTAACTTCGACATGAAGTGGACGTTCTCCTTTGAATTAAAACAATTATCTCTATTTACAAGGATTTCAGCAGTAAAAAGCTTCTTTTTCAATGGTATGGAAATTATTCTTTCGTTAGTTCTTCTTCAAAGAAAAAGGTATTTGGATGTTCATTGACAATGTAAGAGTACCTTTTCATGTTTTTTACATATTGAGATTTATTGATTGTTACTGATTCACCCGAAGAACGAATATTTACTTCATCACCCTCATTAAATATACTTTTCTTCATTTTCCCATCCTTTCAAACCAGGGTGTTTTCTTCTATCCAGCACCTTTGCTAGATATTTTATTATTTCCTAAGCGTCGAGATCTATATGCTCAAACTTACTAATCTGGAACAAACCCTTATCAGTTAGCTTTAGTTCCGGTATGACAGGAAGTGATAAAAACGAAATCGTTAAAAATGGGTTGAAGTGGTCGTGTGCACCTAGTTTTTTGAGGGCAAGATTTATCTCATTTAAACTTGAATAAACCTCTTGATACGGGCGATCTGACATTAACCCTGCGATGGAAAGTCGCAATGAGGCAATCACTTCGCCTTGATTGACAACAACGAGCCCCCCTTGGATATCTTTGATCGCTTTGGAAGCAACTACCATATCCAAATCGGTTGTTCCGGCAATAATAAGATTATGGGAATCGTGAGCAATGGTGGTAGCAATCGCACCGGATTTTAAACCTAAACCTTTGACAATCCCTAATCCAATTTGATTTTTCATATGATGGCGCTCAATCACGGCCAGCTTTAATTGGTCTTTTATGATAGAGGGTTGAAATATCCCTGAATCATTAGCATTAACTTTTTCAATAATATGACGCGTTACAAGACTATTGGGGATAATTTCAATTATATTTGCTTTGTTTGTTTTTAATGGAATTTGAAAATGATTTTCTGTTAATTCATGGAAACGAACAGAATTTTTTAACCGGTCTGTTTCAACCAAGGAATGGTCCTGTGATTCAATAATAAGCCGTCCATTCTCGACAGCGGCAATCCCATCTTTATAAACGGTTGTAATAGTAATGTTCTCAAGGTCATCAAACAGGAAGAAATCCGCTTTGTATCCAGGTGCAATCGCACCCTTAGCCTCCAGCCCAAAGCATTCTGCTGCATTAATGGTTGCCATTTGAATCGCTGTTATGGAAGATATACCTGAGGCGATAGCCAGCCTTACGTTGTGATCGATGCTGCCATCATGGATGAGGTCGTCTAAATGCTTATCATCCGTTACAAATAAACATCTTCTTGCATTTCGCTCATTGACGATGGGAATCAATTGTTGTAAGTCTTTTGCCACCGTACCTTCGCGAATCATTAGGTACATTCCTCTTCTGAGACGTTCCTTTGCTTCTTCAGCTGTTGTACTTTCATGATCTGTTCGAATACCTGCTGCCAGATACACATTCAAATCATTGGCCGATAACCCCGCCGCATGGCCGTCAATTTTTTTGCCAGATTGTTTTGCCGTTAATATTTTTTCAAGCATGTCGTCCTCAGCCTTATAAACTGCTGGGAAATTCATGACTTCAGCTAAACCTAAAACTCGTGGCTGCTGATAAAAGGGTTTTAGATCTTTTGCATTAAGAGTAGCGCCGGAATTTTCAAATTCGGTCGCAGGAACACATGAAGGAAGCATAAAGAAAAAGTCAAACGGTAGATCTTCAGAGGAATCAAGCATGTATTGTATCCCCTCAGTGCCTAATACGTTGGCAATTTCATGTGGGTCTGCAATGATGGTAGTTACCCCGTGCGGAAGAAGAACCTTTGCAAATTCATTTGGAGTGATCATCGAGGACTCAATATGAACATGACCATCGATAAAAGCAGGGGATATATAACGGCCATTTGCATCGATCACCCTATTCCCCTCATAATCACCTATACCGGCAAAGTATCCATCAACAATCGCAAGGTCTCCTTCGATAATTTCTCCATTAAAGACATCGATAATTTTCCCATTTTTAATGACCGTATCCGCTGGCTCTCTTTTAGATGCTACAGAGATTCTTCTCTTTAACTGATTTGCCTCCATAGGACAACATCCTTTTCTGTCATATTAATACTCTACTTTATCTTGTGAATTCTCCCATGTTCTAAACGGAATATCTCCATCTGGTGGAAAAATCTTTTTCATCGGTATTTTTCGATATTCGATGGGGAGGGAGAGTTGATCATAAATAAATTGATCATCAAACCCTATTTTCGCTGCATCTTGTTTGGTGCAAGCATAATAAACAGCCTTGGGGCGCGCCCAATAAATGGCGCCGATGCACATCGGACAAGGTTCACAGCTGGTATAGATTTCACAATCGTTCAGCTGGAAGTCGTTTAAATTCCGGCAGGCATCTCGAATGGCTTGCACCTCGGCATGTGCAGTGGGATCGTTTGTCCCGGTTACTTCATTTCGGCCGATTCCAATGACCTTTCCGTCCTTGACGACGACCGCTCCAAATGGTCCCCCTTGCTTCGTCAAAACATTATTTAGCGCTAGTTCAATTGCCTTTTCCATAAAGTGAGAATCTGTCATACAACCTCTCCATTCCAGTTAATTAATTTAAAATACATTATTCTACATGATGCTTACAATTGCTCAATTGTTGTAGGTATATCTAACATATTTTTTTATAAAATAGCTCTGGTTACTTGCCTGTTGATTTCCGCTCCAATCAACAATTTTTCCATGTTAGATTATATGACATTAGTGTAGATACTATTTCCCCTTTTGGATATTATGGTGAAAAAAGATGACATATGCTTTGTTAGTAATGTTCGTCTATCTACTGAAAATCTACCCATCATCAGAAAATTGAAAAAGAACATGGGTGTATTTTGGGAGGTCTATCAATATATATAGTGTTAGATAGCAAGGAAAGAATGGGGGGTCATGATGGTGGTTTTTCTTGATGGATAACGACGGAGTCATCGCAGTCTATCTTGCGGCGGGTAAGAGCCGCCGGATGGGAGTTAACAAGCTTGAACTCCCTTGGGGGCAGAAAACAGTTGGTAATTCAGCCTTAGAAAAGGCAGTGAATTCCAAACTGGACTTTACGTTTGTTGTGACAAGGGAAGAGGATACGCTCAAATGGATTGACGGCACCCTTTTCGGGAGTCCCCTCAGAGAACGCTGGAAAGCTTTGAGATACCGTGATGCGGATAAAGGGCAGGCACATTCCTTGCAATGTGGATTGCTTGCAGCCATGGAAATGGAACCGAAAGGAATCATGATTCTTCTTGCTGATCAACCGCTCTTACCAGTAGAAATCATCAATGATTTGGTTAAACGATACCTGAAGGAATATCAGGAAAATAAAAATGTTCCGTTTATAGCAGCTAGTTTTCAGGGGATTCCGAGGCCGCCCATTATTTTTTCGCCAAAGGTGGTTCCTGATTTACTGAAACTTGAGGGGGATGAAGGAGCACGACAGCTTTTTAAAAAGGAAAAATTAACTGGCATACTAGTTAATTATGAGAACGGTTGGGACTTTTTTGACGTCGATACCAAAGAAGAATATGACCGGCTGAAAGGGTGGAGGCACGAGTGGTGAGGAGAGGCATGTTGTCTGTTTCTCCTGAAATCCTGCTGAAATCAGTTGGTTTGGGAGAGATGAAACCATGGATGTAAAGGAAAATAATCAAGGCTCCATAGAGGAAATAAATCAAATGAACAAAGAGGAATTTGTGAGTACAGTAGGCTGGGTGTTTGAGCACTCCCCGTGGGTGGCTGAGAAGGCATGGGAGAGTATACCCTTTAAATCTCGTGAGGAACTCTTACAAATAATGGTGACAGTTGTAAAAAATGCAGAGGCAGGCTTTCAATTGGCCCTGCTCCGTGCCCATCCGGATCTTGGTACTAGATTAAAAATATCAGAGGTTTCTCAAAAGGAGCAAGCGGGAGTAGGTCTTGATCGGCTCTCGAAGAATGAACATAGTGAGTTTGTTTCCCTCAATCAGAGGTATGTCGAGCAATTTGATTTTCCTTTTATTATGGCAGTGAAGGGCCAAAGCAAGGAAACAATTCTTGCAGCGATGAAAGAACGTGTGGGCAATACCTATGAACAGGAATTCCCGACAGCCTTGGATGAGGTCTATAAAATTGCAGGGTTCCGCTTAAATGATGTTATTCAATAAAGGGGGATGATGATATGCAAAGAACGATGCGCTATGGTAAAGCAGATGTTTGGGTTTATCGCACCTACGCAGCCCCATTAACAGGAGTCCGTACCATTCCTGAATCAGCCTTTACGGGCCGCAGCAATATTCTGTTTGGAATGAATGTTAAGGTGGCAGTAGAAGGCGAAGCCTTCTTATCGTCTTTTAAAGACGGGGATAATACACTAGTTGTGGCAACGGATTCGATGAAAAATTTCATTCTAAAACATGCTGGCGATTATGAAGGTTCAACACAAGAAGGATTCCTAGAATTTGTCGCCCGCCGTTTCCTTGAAACGTATCCTCATATGAGTGCTGTCGATATCTCTAGCGAACAAATCCCATTTGACGAGCTCCCAGTACCAACGAAAGATAGTTTTGAACCGAGTCCATTCGTATTCCGCTATTCATTAAATGAACAATCGTTGGCTCAAGTTGAAGTGAAACGCTCTGGAGAAAAGATTATCACAGCCGATCATCTCAGCAGTTTGAAGGGACTAAAGCTTTTAAAGGTACGTGGCAGCTCCTTTTATGGATTTGTGAAGGATGAATATACGACACTGCCAGAGTCTTATGACCGGCCGCTATTTATCTTTTTGAATATTGGGTGGCGCTATAACGATTTCGATGCTGCAAAGGGCAGTACGACAGATGGGTATGTCGCAGCAGAGCAAGTTAGAGATATTGCCTATACGGTTTTTCATGAAGAGAAATCTCCCTCCATTCAAAATCTTATCTACCGCATTGGTCTTCGTATATTAGAGCGTTTTCTACAGTTAGTGGAGGTTCGCTTTGAATCCAATAACCGGACCTGGGAAACCGTTTTAGACGAAATTCCTGCCTCACAAGAAGGGAAAGTTTTTACCGAACCGCGTCCTCCGTATGGGTTTCAATGTTTTTCCATGACACGTGAAGATTTAGAAAATCCAGGGGAATCACCGAAATGACTGGAAAGGTAACCACACATGTCCTTGATTTAAGTTTGGGAAAACCGGCAAGTGGAGTGGTAGTGGAATTATGGCAGGTAGGTCCAGACAACACATACGAATTTATTCAATTCAGCCAAACCAATGAAGATGGCCGAGTAAATCAACCTCTCCTCGAAGGGGACAGTATGAAAAAGGGAATCTATGAAATTCGTTTTCATGTTGGAAATTATTTTCGGAATCGCGGCCCTTTACTCGGAGATCCTTCGTTCCTAGATTGTGTTCCCGTTCGCTTTGGCATTTCTGAACCCACCTCCCACTATCATGTCCCATTGTTGATTTCACCTGGTGGGTATAGTACCTATCGGGGGAGTTGAGGAGGGTAAAAGATGAAAGAACTATGGGTGAAGAATGGGCTCGTTTTTACCGCGGACGGTTTTCGAGAGGTAGACATTCGAGTCCTTGATGAACGGATTGACTCCCTTGTAAAAAGTGAAGGAGAACCATTGAAAGAGGAAACGGATACGATTATTGATGCAAGCGGCTGTCTAGTTGTTCCTGGCTTTATTGATGCCCATGTCCATTTCAATGATCCAGGAAGAACGGATTGGGAAGGAATCGAGACAGGAAGCCGAGCTGCAGCTATCGGCGGAACCACTACCATTTTTGATATGCCGCTAAATTGTGCACCTTCTGTTACTACTGTTAAGAATTTACTTGATAAAAAAGAGTATTTAACCTCTATGTCTCATGTCGATTATGCTCTCTGGGGTGGAATGACAGATACGAACCTCGCTAACCGGCGAGAACTCACTCAAATGAGTAAGGGGATTATTGCCTGGAAAGCATTTATGAGTGAGAGTGGGATTGAGGATTTCCGCTTTGTTCCACCTGATGGATTGAAACAAGCCATGCAGGCTGCAAAGGAGCATAAGAAGATTCTCGCTCTCCATGCGGAATGGGAAGAGGAGATTAATAAATTTACAGCTTTCTATAAACATAGGGATGGGATGAATGAACGAAAGGCCTTTCTCGCGAGCAGGCCCGTATCAGCAGAAGAGAAAGCAGTTCGTTATGCCTTAGAGCTTGCTGCCAAATACGGAACAGCCCTTCATCTTGTTCATATTAGTTCGGCGAAGGTAATCGGAATTATCGATCAAGCCAAAAAAAGCGGAGTAGACGTTACAGTTGAAACCTGCCCGCATTATTTACTTTTTGATGAAGAGGATTTTATTAAAAGTGGTGCCATCCTCAAATGTGCGCCGCCGCTAAGATCGCGCGAAGAGGTAGAGGGGCTATGGGACTGCATTCAGAGAGGCTGGATTGACACGATTGGATCTGATCATTCCCCGTGTCTTTATTCGATGAAAGCAACGGATTCCATCTGGGATGCATGGGGAGGGATTCAAGGGGTTCAATTTACCTGGCTGGCCTTGCTTGATGAGGCCCTTAAACGGAGAATTAACCTTAAACAAATTTTACCATTAGGGACGGCGAATGTGGCTGAACGGTTTGGAATAGCAGACCGAAAAGGGCGAATTCGTCCCGGCTTAGATGCTGACCTTATTTTGATACGTTTAGATGAAACAACGATTGCTGATAAACAATCATTGGCTTTTCGAAATGCCTATTCACCTTATGAAAATAGAGAGTTTTTACTTAAGGTGAAGAAAACGATTTTAAGAGGAAAGGTCATTTATGATGAACAATCCGGGGTGATCCAGGAGAAATTTGGTGTTTGCCTGTAAGTGGACACGCAACCAAAAGGAGGAGCTTTATGAATCAGGATAAGAAAAGTTTGGTCCAGTGGATTGAGGAGCACCAAGCAGAAATGATTGATTTCTTAAAAAAAATAGTGCAAGTTCCTTCAGATAACCCTGCTGGTGATTGTTACCCTATTGCTGCCTTCTTACACCACGAGCTTCAAGAACTTGGCTTTGTGGATATATCTCTATTAGAGGTAGATGAAGAGGAAGTCAAAGCCGCTGGAATGATTAGTTTGGCCAATGTCCTTAGCAGCACCGAGTTTGGGAACGGGGCAGGAACAAATATTGTCTTAAATGCACATGGTGATGTGGTGCCCCCTGGGTTAGGCTGGAGTGTTGATCCATACGGAGGGGAGATCATTAATGGAAAGATGTATGGACGGGGCGTGGCAGTTTCAAAATCCGATATTGCTGCCTATTCATACGCCGTTTTAGCCTTAAAAAAAGTCAAAATCAGTCACCCTCTGCAAGGGAAAGTCGACCTTGCTTTTACTTTTGATGAAGAAACAGGCGGAGAATTAGGACCCAAAAGGCTGCTAGATCAAGGGAATATCAGTCCTGACCAGGCGATTTCAGCTGGCTTTACCTATTCGGCAGTTAATGCCCATAACGGCTGTTTACATTTTGAAGTGAAAACAACAGGGAAGTCTGCCCATGCCGCCCTCCCACATACAGGAATTGATGCACTTGAGGCGACGACAAAGATTTTAAATGGTTTATACGAATATCGGCAAACTCTCGCGGCCAATAAATCTTCTGTGCCTGGGATTGACCACCCAACCTTGGTAGTCGGTCTCATTTCTGGAGGAATTAACACAAATGTTGTACCTGACGAATGTACAATAAGGGTTGACCGAAGATTGATTCCAGGTGAAGACGGGGTTCAAGCGGAAGTGGAATTTAGAAAAGTTGTGGAAGAAGCGGTTAAGACGACCCAAGGAATAAAACTAGAAATTCGAAAAATACTTCATGCAGAAAGCTTCGGGCCTGTTCCGGAAGATTCACCACTGATTTCAGCATTATCCGCGAACTGGCAGTCCATTATGAAAGGGAAAGGTGATTTAGCGATAAACGGAGTACCGATCTATGCAGATGCCCGTCATTTTTATGAAAAAGGCATCCCAACGATCATGTTTGGTGTTGGGCCCAAATTGCTGGAAGAGGCTAATGGGCACCGGGCTGATGAAAATATCCGTGTAGATGATCTGGTGGATGCCACCAAGATTATTGCCTGTACACTTTATGATTTACTAGGGGGAGGTAAGGGGATGAAATTAACCCAGCGGGAGCAGGAAAAATTAATGATTGTCATCGCAGCAGACTTGGCAAGGCGCAGAAAGGACCGGGGACTAAAATTAAATTATCCCGAAGCGATTGCCCTCATCACCTACGAAATTATGGAGGGGGCAAGAGATGGGAAATCGGTGGCTGAATTAATGAGTGAGGGAACAAAGATATTATCAAGCGAAGATGTGATGGAAGGGATACCGGAAATGATTCGCGATATCCAAGTAGAGGCAACATTTCCAGATGGAACCAAGCTTGTTACCGTACATGAGCCAATTCGCTAGATTGATATTTTTATAGATAAGGGGGTGCGATGTTGATACCAGGAGAATATCGATTAAGACAAGAGCCGATTATCTGCAACCAGGGTAGGAAGGCTTCTAAAGTTATGGTGCTCAATCAAGGCGACCGGCCAATTCAAATCGGGTCCCATTTTCATTTTTACGAAGTAAATGGCGCTTTAAGATTTGAACGAGACCAAGCATTTGGCAGGCACCTAAATATCCCTGCTGGTACCGCTGTTCGGTTTGAACCAGGAGATGCGAAAGAAGTAGAACTCGTTCCCTTCGCCGGTCAGCGAGAAGTCTATGGGTTAAATAATAAAACCGATGGCCCATTGGACCAAGGAGAGGGGAACCCGTTATGAGCTTTCGAATGTCGAGAAAGCAATATGCAGACATGTTTGGTCCTACAACAGGCGATGCCATCCGGCTAGCGGACACCGATTTATTTATCGAAATAGAAAAGGATTTTACCGTTTATGGAGATGAGGTCAAATTTGGCGGCGGAAAAGTTATCCGTGATGGGATGGGACAGCATCCGCTTGCTACACGAGTAGATGGGGCACTTGATGCTGTCATAACCAATGCGATTATTCTAGATTATAGTGGGATTTATAAGGCGGACATTGGAATTCGTGATGGCCGAATCGCTGGGATTGGAAAAAGTGGAAATCCTCTTTTAATGGAAGGGGTAGATATGATCATTGGGGCTTCAACGGAAGTCATTGCTGGAGAAGGCATGATTGTAACGGCTGGCGGCATTGATGCCCATATCCATTTTATAAGCCCGCAGCAAATCGAAACCGCCCTTTCATCTGGGATTACAACGATGATTGGCGGCGGCACTGGTCCGGCAACCGGAACAAATGCAACCACTTGTACACCGGGTGAATGGAATATTCACCGAATGTTAGAGGCTGCCGAAGAATTCCCAATGAATCTTGGATTCTTAGGAAAGGGGAATTCGTCCGCTGAAGAACCGTTAATTGAACAAATCAATGCCGGCGTGATTGGACTTAAACTGCATGAAGACTGGGGGACGACCGCCTCAGCCATTGACCATTGCCTCAGGGTTGCGGACAAGTATGATGTCCAAGTAGCCATTCACACCGATACATTAAATGAAGGCGGTTTTGTAGAAGATACTTTGGCAGCCATTAATGGCCGAGTTATCCATACCTATCATACAGAAGGAGCCGGCGGCGGTCATGCTCCCGATATTATTAAGGTCGCAAGCTTTCCGTATATCCTGCCGTCATCCACCAATCCAACACGGCCTTATACAAAAAATACCTTAGATGAACACTTAGATATGCTAATGGTTTGTCATCACTTAGACCCGGACGTACCTGAGGACATTGCCTTTGCTGATTCACGCATCAGAAAAGAAACGATTGCAGCGGAAGATATTCTCCACGACATGGGCGTATTCAGCATGATAAGTTCAGATTCACAAGCGATGGGAAGAGTCGGCGAAGTGATTACTCGAACCTGGCAAACCGCTGATAAGATGCGAAAGCAACGAGGCAAGTTGCCTGAAGACACAGGAGTAGGAGATAACTCTCGTGTAAAGCGATACATTGCCAAATATACGATTAATCCGGCAATTACGCACGGTATTGCTGAGGAGGTTGGTTCGGTGGAAGTGGGGAAATTGGCGGATCTCGTCATTTGGGAACCTGCATTCTTTGGCGTTAAACCAGAGATCGTCATTAAAGGTGGAATGATTGCCCACAGTTTAATGGGAGATCCGAATGCCTCCATACCTACTCCGCAGCCAGTTCTGTACCGTCCAATGTTTGCTTCCTTCGGAAAAGCCAAGTACAGCACCTCAATTACTTTCATGTCAAAAGCAGCCATTGAACTTGGTGTACCTGAAAAGCTTGGACTAAAAAAACAAATCAAACCAGTAAAGGGAATTCGCCAGCTATCAAAAACAGATATGATGCTCAATGCGGAGATGCCAACAATTGAAGTGGACCCACAAACCTATGAAGTCATTGTGGATGGTGAACTTGTGACCTGTGATCCAGCAGAAGTATTACCGATGGCACAGCGTTATTTCTTATTTTAGGAGGAAAATCATGATCATTGAACAAATCGTAGGAAATGTAGATGAAATCACAGCCTCTGGCCGCCACATTGAAAGAGTATATATATCAAGCGATGACTTAGTGAAGCGAATTCAGCGGGTGACAACGGACCACGGTAAAGAGATTGGCATCCGGCTGAAGGAACCAAAAGACCTGATTGATGGCGATGTATTATTCATGGATGACCGAAATATGATCGTTGTCACTGTCACGAATGACGACTTGCTGGTAATTCATCCGACAAGCTTTAAGCAAATGGGGGAAATTGCGCATCAGTTGGGTAACCGCCACTTGCCTGCACAATTTGAAGGCAAGGTGATGCTCGTCCAATATGATTACCTTGTGGAAGAACTGCTGAAACAATTAGAGATTCCATACGCAAGGGAAGATAGAAAAGTGAAAAAGGCATTCCGGCATATCGGTCACTCCCATGGATAATCAACTCTTGTCCTTATTGCAAATAGGGGATTCCAATTTTCCGTCGGGAGCTTTTTCTCATTCATTTGGATTGGAAACCTACATCCAGGAAGAAATCGTCGATAGTAAGGAAACCTTTTTTGAATGGATTCGAATTTACTTGGAAAAACAAATCGCCTATACGGACGGACTTGCCTGCAGATTGACCTTTGACGCCTTACAAAAAAATGATAGGCCAGAGCTATGGGTGCTCGATCAAAAATTGTTTGTCCAGAATATCCCTAAAGAAGCACGAGAGGCAAACCGAAGGATTGGAGAAAGATTGATTCGAATGGGAATTGATTTATATTCGATACCATTATTAGAAGAATACCTAAAAAAGATACGTGCCAAGGAGGCGTATGGTCATCCTGGAATTGCTTTTTCGATTATCTACCAGTACTTAGGAATCGAGAAAAGACAAGGAATACTGACTTTCCTATATTCAAGTATGGTGACCCTTATTCAGAATGGTGTAAGAGGGATACCACTTGGGCAAACAGCCGGTCAACGTATTCTTTTAGAATTACACCCCTATTTACAAAAGACTACAGAGATAATTGAAGAAATGGATGCAGATGACTTTGGAGCTGTGGCCCCTGGAATTGAAATTTCACAAATGCGTCACGAGAGATTACATACCCGTTTGTTTATGTCCTAAAAAATGATGAAAGAAGGGGTAACGATGGAACCGATACGTATAGGAGTTGGCGGACCAGTTGGAGCAGGGAAGACGTTGCTTGTGGAGCGATTAACGAGATACCTCAAAGATGAATATAACATGGCGGTCGTAACCAATGACATTTACACCAAGGAAGATGCACAATTTTTAATAAAAAATAGTGTACTTTCAGAGGATCGAATTATTGGTGTGGAAACAGGAGGATGCCCGCATACGGCGATCCGGGAAGACGCATCCATGAATTTTGCTGCAATTGATGAGCTAAAGGAGAAACATCCGAATCTATCACTTATTTTTGTCGAGAGCGGCGGCGATAACCTAGCTGCCACCTTTAGTCCCGAACTCGTAGACTTTTCTATTTATATTATTGATGTAGCCCAAGGTGAAAAAATTCCGCGTAAAGGCGGCCAAGGGATGATTAAATCTGATCTGTTTATTATCAACAAAATTGATTTAGCTCCATATGTAGGAGCAAGCTTAGAAGTCATGGAGGCAGATACAAAGCTGGCAAGAGGCAAGAAGCCATATATCTTTACAAACTTAAAAGAGGATGTTGGTGTGAACGAGGTTATTGAGTGGCTCAAGTTAAATGCGCTATTGGAAGGATTAGGGTAGGTGGAACAGCGGACCGGATATTTGCGGCTAACAGGTGCAAGAAAAGGTAAGAAAACGATTTTAAAAGAATCCTACTCAGAGGGTGCATTAAAAATTACTAGACCTGTTTACCTAACAGGAGGCGGCGAAGCCTATATTTATGTGATGAATCCGGGTGGGGGATACATTGATGGTGATTCCTACCAAACGGTCATCCTTTTGGAAGAGGATGCTGAGGTGGTTGTTACCACCCAATCTTCTACTAAAATATATAAAACACGAACCTCTCCGGCTTTTCAGGAAATGGACATTCATTTGAAAAGCGGAAGTGTTTTAGAATATCTGCCAGATCCAGTCATTGCTTACCAGCATGCTTGTTTCAAGCAGCGTACGGTCATTCGAATGGAACAAAACTCTTCCCTTATATGCAAAGATATTTTTACTCCAGGCTGGGCTCCTGATGGGACACTTTTTAAATATGACTTACTCCAAGCAAAAATGGAAATTTATATGGAAGACAAACTTATTTTATTTGATCATGTAAAACTTCAACCTGACAATGATCTTAAAGGGATTGGCATGATGGAAGGATTTTCTCATTTTGGGACGATGATTGTTATTGATTATCGTATCAATCCTGCTTTAGTAGAAGAGTTGCAAGAAATTCTCGATACTTTCCTTGATGTTAGAATTGGTATTTCGATACTGGCCGTATCAGGGTTCGCGCTAAGGGCATTGGCGAATACCACACAGAATATAGAAAAAGTCTTACATGTCTGCCATGAAATCATTAGGATCAAAGTATTGGAAAAAGAACCTGTTTTTCTAAGAAAATATTAATCGGCTGGTGTATCAACCATCGCCGATTTTTTCTTGTCTTTACTGGAATTATTGTAGTTAGGATTTTCAGTGAAGTATAATGAGAATATCTATAATGCCTATATTTGAGGAGGAATGAAATGAGTAAGCTTTTTGTTGACCAAACGATTGAAATCAATGCTCCAGCGTCAAAGGTATGGGATGTTCTTACGGTCAGTGAGTATAATAACCGTTGGGCGACGGAATTTTCAAGCGGCGGACCACAGTTTCATCTCGATTCCACTTGGGAGCTCGGAAGTCCTGTCCTATGGAAAGGGGAGGATGGGACCGTCATTGTTGAAGGAAATGTAACGGCTCTCGAGAAGAATAAACTCCTTCGGTTTACTGTATTTGATGTTCGGAGTGAGGAAAAGGCACTTGTCACGGAAGAAGACGGGATCACCTTCCATTTGTCTGAGGACAATGGAAAGACTACTCTACATATTTTACAAGGGGATTTTTCTGTGATGCCTGAAGGGAAAAAATTCCGCGATTTAAGTGCAGAAATTTGGGACAAGGTGCTCCCAAGTATAAAAATGATGGCGGAATCAAACTAATTAATTTATAATAAATCATTAAATTTGTGTTGGGCTGGGTTTGTATCAACCTAGCCCATTTTGTTGTGTTAAAATTTTTATAAAAAGGAGATTTGCTAAATGAATATCATTGACTTACATTGTGATGCCCTAATGAAACTCCAAGAAGCGCATGGTACGTTACGATTTGCTGATGCGCCGGAGTTACAAACCAATAAAACACGATTACAGCAAGGCCAAATCAAAGTCCAATGCTTTGCCATATTTATTGAACCCGAAATAAAGGGGGACCAGAAATTTCAGGTTGTCCTTGAGCAAATCGATTATTTTTACAAGGAAGTGCTTGGAAAAAATCCAGACATGGTCCATATCAAAGAATGGTCGGATTTTGATCGCTTAAAGATCGGTCAGATTGGCGCAATGTTAACACTTGAAGGCGTGGATCCAATTGGGAACGATTTATCGAGGCTCCATATTCTCTATCAACTAGGTGTTCGTTCCGTTGGTTTGACATGGAACCAAGCCAATCTTGCCGCTGATGGCGCTGGTGAACCGCGAGGCGCGGGGCTGACGCTGTTCGGAAAAGAAATTGTCGAGTTTAATAACGAGCATCAAATCTTGACCGATGTTTCTCACCTAAGCGACAAGGGGATTTGGGAAGTCATTGAATTAGCCAAGTATCCGATTGCGAGCCACTCGAATGCTCGAGCACTTTGCAACCATTTACGTAATTTAACAGATGAGCAGGCGCAGGCGATGTTTGCTAAAGGCGGGTTGATTCATGTTGTTTACCATCCACCTTTTGTAAGAGAATTTGGCGAAGTGACGATTCCAGACCTTGTTAAACATATCGATCACTTTTGCTCATTGGGTGGGGTAAAACAAATTGGATTCGGCTCGGATTTTGATGGGATTTCAACATTTATTACTAATTTGGAAGACGCCTCTAAGAGCCAAAATCTTATTAATGAACTATTAAAATATTATAGTGAAGAAGTGGTCCGCGGATTTGCCTATCAAAACTTTCTTGACCATCGGCCAGGATTTAGACCATGAAAGTTAGAGAAAAAGGGATCATCGTTGGCAAGCTGCCAACTGGCAAGAAAAACTGTATAACGGATGTTGCAGATGTGATGGTGGGACATGTAACACTTGACTACCCTCTTAATGAGTCTGGGGAAGAGTATGCCTGTACAGGTGTAACGGCGATACTGCCACATAAGGGCAATTTGTTTAAAGAAAAAGTAACCGCAGCGAGTTATGTCATTAATGGCTTTGGAAAAACCACTGGTCTTGTTCAGTTAAATGAGCTTGGAGTTATTGAATCGCCCATCATGCTAACGAATACATTCGCGGTACCAGCTGTCACACAAGGAGTGCTGGAATACATGTTAGAGGAGAATCAAGAAATTGGTGACACGACAGGAACTGTTAACGTAGTAGTGGGGGAATGCAATGATAGCTACTTAAATTCTATTCGTTTATTTCCTGTTAAACCTGAGCATGCAGTTGAGGCAATCAAGAATGCATCGGATTGCCGGGCGGTTGAAGGGGCAGTCGGGGCAGGCAAGGGAATGATTTGTTTCGGTTATAAAGGGGGAATTGGTTCCTCTTCACGTATGGTTGAGGACTACACAGTTGGCTGCCTTGTCCTCTGCAATTTTGGTAAAAAGGAAGAACTGCAGAGATATCGCTATTCAGAGAGCGAAGGTTTATCTGAAACTTCGGATGGCTCGATTATCATTGTCTTAGCAATCGATGCCCCGTTAAGTGATCGGCAATTGCAGCGCTTGGCGAAACGCTGCGGCATTGGTCTCGGTCGAACCGGCAGTCATTTTAGTCATGGCAGTGGGGA
Source organism: Bacillus sp. OV166 (assembly GCF_900177675.1). Taxonomy (GTDB): domain Bacteria; phylum Bacillota; class Bacilli; order Bacillales; family Cytobacillaceae; genus Neobacillus. The sequence goes on from NZ_FXWM01000001.1 coordinate 1,221,906, forward strand.
TATAGTCATCGCTTTTTCCACGGCACATAAAATTCCTCATTACTCAGATGAGAAGATTGAAACCCGCAGCCAGCTCCGTGAGGATCATCCGATGATGAATCAACTTTTTACAGCGACGGCTGAAGCAACAGAGGAAGCGATACTCAATTCATTGTCACAGGCGGGAAATACAATGGGAAAAGCTGGCCGGGTTGTCCGACAAATCAATTTATTAAAAGAGGAGTAATCATATTGTACATTACTATAAAAGAGACAGCAGAATATTTATCGGTTCCTGAGGCAACTGTCAAAAGCCTCATCCAACAAAAGAAAATCCGCGCCCTATTTGACGGGGAAGAGTACCTAATCTACAAAGAACAATTCAGCACCCACCTAAAACAAATGGAAAAATACAAACAACTAATCGAAGAAATCCTGAACGAACCCATTCCAGAAAGTATCGACGTAAAAGACGAAGATTAACTGGGTCGCATTTGATACCATTTCAATGTTGGTGCCTGACACCATTCGTGGACAAATCTATGGGTTTGTACATACGGGGTGGACACAAAAACTAATATAAGAATGAGGTGAATTATTATGTCTAATCTTTTTATGAAAAGGATCTATGAGCCCTATGAGGAAATGGATGGCTGTAGAATTTTAATTGACCGTTTATGGCCGAGGGGAATTTCGAAGGATGCGGCGAAGCTTTCGTTTTGGTTTAAAGATCTAGCTCCAAGCAGTGAGCTGCGGAAGTGGTTTTGTCATAAGCCTGAGTTGTTTGAGGAATTTAGTAGAAGATACCTTGATGAGCTTCGCACGGACGAACAAAAGCGGGAATATATCCGGCAAATCATTGAAATGGAAGCTGAGGGTCCAGTAACACTCCTCTATGGAGCAAAGGAAAAGGTCCATAATCACGCCTTGGTATTGATGGAGGAACTTGGTAGATTAATTGGAATGGAACGATGAAGTAGGAGGACTTTCAAGCGTATGATGCCCGTGAAGGATGAAGAATCGGTCCAATGGTAACCATAGGTCGCGTATGATGCCTTGAAGGATGAAAAATCAGCCCAGCGGTAACTAGTAATACGACTAATCCCTTCAACCGAAAAATCTTAATCTCCATGAGCATCGGCCCTCTTTAATCTCGTCGGAATCGCCCCATTACCTCCATCGTTTGCATGATGTTCACAAAGGCCTTTTGATCCACCGTTCTAATCGTGTGTTTTGTTTCATTTAATTCGTATTTGGTAATCACAGTGGTTAACACCTTTTTGGGCTTATGGGTGAATGCCCCTTCTGCATCCGTAACCGTGACCCCTCGTGCATGCAAATGAATGAGGGCATCCGTAAGCTCTTCATACTTATCCGTCACAATCGTTAGGGTTAATTTATTCTGATTAGTGTATACCATATCAACGGCACGACCAGACACATAAATGGCGATAATCGTATAAAGTGTGATGCCCCATCCAAAAATCAGCCCGGAAATCCCCACCACTAAAAAATTCATACAAATATTTAAAAAGCCAACCTGTAAGTTCCTTTTTTTCGCAAGAGTGAGACTAACAATATCCGTTCCTCCAGTCGAGCCTCCAATCCGAATGATTATTCCTACCGCAATTCCATAAAGGGCCCCTCCAATGATGGAAGAAAGAAGAATATCATTGCTAATTGGATGAATTGGAATAAATTTCATACTGAATGATAAAACAATAACGGAATAACCAGTGAGCAAAATGAATTTTTTTCCTAAATATTTTAATCCTACTAAAAATAGGGGAATATTGATCAGCAAAATAATCCAGCCAGTATTGATATGTAAAAAATGGTGAATAAAAAAGGCGATGCCTGTTACACCACCGGAAGTTAGTTTATGTGGAATAAGAAACGTATTAAAGGCAAATCCAAATAACATCGAACAAAGCCCAATCACAATCAGTTGAGAAATCAATCGAAACAACATGAACACCTCTATCTTTTTGTGGTGCTTTATTAATAGTCCTCCTATTATTTTGTGCTATTTTTAAAAAGTTTATTTCAAAAAACAAAAAACGCCATCAAAAGAAGGCGTTTCAAATGCACCAAAAATTAAATGACATATAGGAACACGGTTAAAAAATGCGCCAGACTTCCTAGCAAAATGAAAATATGGAAAATCTCATGGAAGCCCATGTATTTTGACTGCAAGAACTTAGGTTTGGCACCGTAGATCACCCCGCCAATCGTATAAAAAATTCCCCCGAGGATGAGCAAAAATAAACCAATCGGGTTTAAGCTTCCAGTTAGCGGTGAGAATACAAACACAATCATCCAACCCATCGCTAGATACAAGGAGGTAGAAATCCAGCGAGGGCAATTAAACCAGACCATTTTAAAAACAACCCCGCTAATTGCAATTCCTGCAATAATTGAAAATAGAATCGCTCCTATTTTTCCGTTCAAACTGATAAAGCAAAAAGGAGTATACGTACCTGCGATTAATATGAAGATCATTGAATGATCCAGCCGTCGTAAAAAGGCAATGACTTTATCGCGAGCAATTACCATATGATAGGTGGCCGAAGCCGAGTAAAGCAGAATCATACTAACGCCGAAAATAATGACAGCAGTAATTGCAGACGGTGAACTTGTCGTCGCAGCCGCTTTGATAACCATCGCAAGGAGCCCGACGAAGGCTAAAACTGCTCCAGCTAAATGGGTTAATCCGTTGATAGGTTCGCGAATGTAATTATTCATTTTATATGCCTCCCAGCACATCATGTAGTTTTAATAACTACTTATTATAATAACGATATATCAACATCTAGTCAATGCATATATCTTTAGGTATAATAAAAAAATAAAGACCATGATCGGAGATAGATGAATGGAAAATATCAATCAAATTATTGAGCAACTCGGCTTAGAAGCCAGCTTAGCTTTAGATGAGATACCACAGATCGATTTATATATGGACCAGGTGATTCAATTATTTGAAAATAAATTCACGAATACCAAACGAAATGATGACGACAAAGTCCTCACCAAAACTATGATCAATAACTATGCAAAAGGAAAGCTCATTTTTCCAATCCATAATAAAAAATATTCAAAAGAACACCTGATCCTCATGAGCTTAATTTACCAGCTAAAAGGGGCCTTATCCATTAATGATATTAAAGTTACCCTTCAAGGGATCAATCAAAAAATTATCAAAGAGGAGATGGAGTTAGATTCTTTTTATACGAGTTATCTGAATTTAACACGCCAAAATGTTGAGGATTTCAAAGTAGACATTGAGGAAAGAGTAAAGGATGTTAGAGAAGAAATCACCGAGGATGAAAAAGGAAACTCGCCGTATCTTGAGCAGGTATTAATGATTTCATCTCTCGTTCATATGAGTAATTTATATCGGAAAGTGGCCGAAAAACTAGTCGATGACATAACAGTAAAAAAAGAAGCAAAGCGTCACAAATAATTGTCGACGCTTTCTGCATTTTCAATGGTAATATCTTTGACCCCTAATCCGACTTCGATCGCTTTTGGTGCGGAATTTCGGCTCATCAAATCATAAATTTGAATTGAATCCGCTCGATTTTCGCCGCCGAATACTTTAATATCGCTCCCCGCTTTTTTAAAATCTTTAACAGATATATGTTTTAATATCACATTTCTTGCCCGATACTGAACGGCAATTACCGGGTGGCCTTTGTAGTCATAATCGGGGTCACCAACCAAAGTAAAATGGTTAATGATTACATTTTTATAAGCTGAGACAACCATTCCGCGCGGCGTTGAGTCTTTATATAACTCAGTAAAAATCGGCGCAATGGATACAAGATTGGTAGCACTAATATTGTAGGCAGTTTGAGATTCAGTCTCCGTGCTTTTGTGATGTCCAATATGCCGGAAATTAAACGAGCGGTTATCGTGGACCGAAATATGTCCGATAATTTGTACGTTTGAAGCGGCTGAAGAATTTTCGTGCGCTTTTATTTCCACCCCGCCAAAGCATCGGGCAGAAGAATTATTTACAAGCAACACATTCCTCGAACCATCATCGACCTCAATTCCGTTAGAGTTAGAAAAGCCTTTCTTGTGGGCACGACCGCTTGGGTCACACAGATGGCAGCGGGAGATGAAGACATAATCACTGTGATGGGTGGTGATACCATCATCACCGAAGCCATAGCCATTCAAGTTATCGAGCCAGACATACTTACTGCCATTGCGGGCGCGAAAGCCGTCACCCGCATAATTGTACAGAGTTGATGAAACATCAAAGCAATGCAGTCCTGGATTAATCCCTTCAACATCCCTTATCCAGCCATAAGTAACATTTGCATAGGTTAAGCAACTTGAGTGATTGCCCCAAGTACTTGTTTTCGCCACGTTGCCAAGCCTTTCGACATTCCAGTCCAAACTTAGGGAGCCGACGTAAAGATGATGATTCCCTTTCCAGTGATTCTTGTTAGTAATGAGCCGAGTACCTTTATCGGCAACATCATGGAGTTTAATCGTCGTCACACCTTTTCCTGCACCAACAAACATGGTCCAAGAGGGCAGTTGGATTCCCTTTGTTATAAATACCCCAGCTGGTACAATCACTTTCACTTTGCCGTTGCCAATCGCTTTTTTAAATGCAAGGGTGTTATCCGTCTTCCCATCGCCAATTGCTCCAAAATCTTCAACATGGACCTCTTTCACCATATTCTGATGTAAATTCAAGTATTCTTCATCCAACATACCTTTCCAATCCGGAAACACATTTCCTTCAGGATCTACCTTAACCTTTACTTGATCATCAGAAGTGGCGGTCGTCGATAAAAGGCGGAACAAAGCTGCTGTCATTTTTTGAGGAAGTGATCCGGTTAAATGTCGAATTTCCTTCTGACGAGGAGAGGCTTCATTCCCTCGTGTTCGATTGAAAAGCTGCTCGGTTTCTTGAATGGCCTTTTTTAGGTCCAATTGGTTTGTAAATTGGGCTAGAATTGCAGCATTCTTTCTTGGATCATGGTTTTTCTCTAAATAAAGCAATTGTTTCTCACTCCAAAGGACATTCTAATTAAAATTATTATGTCATTATTCGGCGATAAATAAAATTTTCATTTTGGGGAAAAATCTTTTTGAATTAACATTACTAGAAGGAGATTATCATTTGAAAAAATTAACTAAAAAATTTACCGTATTGCTATTGTCTATCGCCCTAATTCTACCTGCCATTAGCGTGAAGGCAGCCCCGCCCCCACCACCAGTTAGCCAGAAGCAGACCATGAGCGAGTCTGCTCACCAACTAAAGTTTAACTTCAGAAGACTTTGGATCGAGCATGCTATTTGGACGAGCCGTTATATTGTTAGCGCAGAAGCAAACCTTAAAGACCAACAAATGGTTTTGGCTAGACTTTTGAAAAACCAAGATGAAATCGGAAATGCAATCAAACCTTTTTACGGTGAAGCAGCAGGCACCAAGCTTGCCCAATTGTTACGAGAACACATTCTGCTTGCCGGAAAGGTCCTCGAAGCTGCCAAAACCAAAAACCAAGCTGATTTGAAAAAATATAATACTGCATGGTACAAAAATGCGGATGATATTGCAGCATTCCTCAGCAGTGCAAATCCAAATTGGAATAACACTGCATTGAAGCAGTTGTTACATGCGGACTTAAGGATGGTTACAAATAGTGTACTTGCAAGACTTAAAAAGGATTGGAACGGAGACATTCGTGCGTTTGATGAAGGGGAAATTCACCTAATAAAAGTTGCTGACGTCTTATCAGATGGAATCATCAAACAGTTCCCACAGAAGTTTTAACAAAAGGAAAGATTAGCTTGTGGACAGAATTTGACCTGTCTACAAGCTTTTTTTTGCTCGTTGTCATTTATCTCATGTTTTTAATTATGAAAAACGTAAATGAGGTGTCTGGCGGGGGATAATTAACAAAAAAAGAAAAATACTAACAAATGTTCGGAGGTGGAATCAATGGAACAGAAAGATTTTGAACAAATTTATGAAGAATACAAGCAGGAGAGTCAGCAGCAAGCCCAAATTGAAGCAGGTGATAGTAATCCAGATGGCAAAGAAGTATTCGTTTCCGTCAGGAAGAACGATGATGGAGATATTATCGCTTTTAAAACAAGCGCTGGACGCGAGTTGGATTATATCACGGCTTTGAATGAGGCGAAAGCTGGCAAGATCGCTCATGTGGATGTCTTTCACAAATATGGTCGTGACATCATCCGCAGTGAGCCAGACGGAATTAAAGAAAATAATCTGGATCAATTACCTGGTTTTTAAGGAGTGTGTCCATGCATTGGTATGAAAAGTTGAATCAGTATTTTCCTGTTGAAGAAATGAAATCAAGAGCACATATGGAAACCTTACTGAAAGAGCGATCAAACATCTATCATAAGGATGAGGGACCGAATCATGTTTTAATGTATGCAGAACTAGATAAGTTTGTATTTATTGATTATTTATTTGTTTCAAAAAATGCCCGTGGTGAGGGACTAGGTCATAAACTATTGGAAAAGTTAAAACAAAAAGGGAAGCCGATCATTCTTGAAGTGGAACCAGTCAATTATGAGGATAGCGATACTGAAAAACGTCTCCATTTTTATAAACGAGAAAAATTCGAGCACGCCGTGTCCATTGGATATGAGAGGAAATCATTGGCGACTAATGAGGTAAATAGGATGGAAATTCTCTATTGGGCACCAAATAATGAATCCGAAGAAATGATTTTTGAAGCAATTAAACAAACATATGATACAATTCACACCTATAAAGATCACCACTTTTATGGTAAATCCTACGAGCCGGTGGATGAGGCTTTAACCTTTAACGAAGAATCTGAGAATAAAAATATATTAAACGAGTTGTAACACCCATGCTTTCTCTAAATAAATAATAAAAAAATGAGCCTGGGTATCCAAGCTCATTTTTTATTATTTACTTAGTTCGTATTGTGAAATTTTATCCTCATATGTCAAGGTAACACCAATTTCATCCCAGCCATTCAGCAGCATGACTTTAGGATACGGGGCAATTTCGAATGTAACCTTAAAGCCTTCGTTATCATAAACCACTTGATTCTCAAGGTCTACGGTTAATTGGTATTCCACGGATTCAGCTTTTTTAATAATGTACTGAACTTGTTCGTCACTAACCTGGATAGGGAGAATCCCATTTTTTACACAATTGTTTTTAAAAATATCTGCATAACTTGGGGCAATGACAATTTTAAAGCCAAAATCTTGAACAGCCCATGGAGCGTGCTCACGTGAGGAGCCGCAGCCAAAGTTTTCACCGGCAACCAAAATTGATGCACCATTATATTTTGGATCATTCAATGAAAAATCAGGTCGAAGATTTCCATTGTCATCAAAACGCCAATGATAAAACAGGAATTGTCCAAAGCCGCTGCGTTCAATCCGCTTTAAAAACTGCTTAGGGATAATTTGGTCAGTATCAACGTTTGACCGGTTTAATGGATAAACAAGGCCTTGATGTATTTTTAACGGTTCCATATATTATCTAACCTCCTGTGCTGCAGAGAATTGTCGGACATCAACGAAGTGGCCTGCAACAGCGGCAGCGGCTGCCATTTCAGGACTGACAAGGTGGGTTCTGGCCCCGTTACCTTGACGGCCTTCAAAATTTCGGTTAGAAGTAGAGGCGCAGCGTTCCCCAGGTGGAACAATATCATCATTCATCGCCAAGCACATACTGCAGCCTGCTTCGCGCCATTCAAAGCCTGCATCTGTAAAGACTTTATCAAGTCCTTCTTTTTCTGCCGCAAGCTTAACGCTAAATGAACCTGGAACGACGATGGCGGTAACAGATGGGCTGACCTTTAAGCCCCGTATAACCTCAGCTGCACTTCGTAAGTCGCTTATGCGCGAATTAGTGCAAGAACCGATGAAAACATGGTCAATTTTTACACTTGAAATAGGCTGACCTGCTTCAAGGCCCATGTATTCAAGCGCACGGTTAATCTCGTCCTTTTCGCTTATCTTCTCAGTTTCATCAGGGTTTGGCACATTGGCAGTAATTGGAATACACATTCCCGGATTTGTTCCCCACGTTACCTGTGGTTCAACTTCGGTTGCTTCAATTTCAACAACCCGATCATAAGCAGCACCTTCATCCGTAGCAAGAGCCTTCCATTGTGCAACTGCTTCTTCAAACGCTTCCCCTTTAGGGACATGCCGTCTTCCTCTTAAGTATTCAAAAGTGGTTTCATCCGGAGTAATAAGCCCGGCTCTAGCACCCGCTTCAATGGACATATTACAAACGGTCATTCGCTCTTCCATGGAGAGAGAGCGGATAGCTTCCCCTGTGTATTCCATCACATAACCCGTTCCAAATTGGACACCGAATTTACCGATGATGGCAAGAATTAAGTCTTTAGCAGTTACGCCAGTACCTAGCTTACCGTTCACTTTGACATTTAACGTTTTAGGCGGTGCTTGCCAAAGTGTTTGTGTTGCAAGAACATGCTCGACCTCACTTGTACCAATTCCAAAAGCAAGTGCACCAAATGCACCATGTGTAGAGGTATGACTATCACCGCAAACAATTGTTTTACCAGGCTGTGTAAGACCAAGTTCAGGTCCAATTACATGGACAATCCCATTATCCGGATGATGAATATCAGCGAGAGTAATCCCGAATTCCTGGCAATTCTCTTGCAGTGTATCGATTTGTTTTTTTGAAATAGGGTCATTGATTACAAGACGTTGGCGAGTTGGAACATTATGATCCATCGTTGCGAAAGTAAGGTCCGGTCGTCGCACCTTGCGCCCGTTCATTCGCAAGCCCTCAAATGCCTGAGGAGAGGTTACTTCGTGAACAAGGTGTAAATCAATATATAATAAATCCGGCTTTCCTTCTTCTTGATGTACAACATGCTTTTCCCAAATTTTTTGGATTATATTTTTTGGTGTTTGCATAGCGTCCTTCCTCACATTAATGAATTTTATTGTGTGACTAACTAACAAATATTTTGGATAAATTTAGGGGTAAATCGCAACAAAGACGATTTACCCACCCAATCAATCATTAAAAATAACAGCTGGCGATACATTTCGAAGCGTTTTGCGATTTAATATAATCTGCAATAAGCTTTGTCATTTCCGCTGTCCCAACAAGGCGTCCATTTGCAACTTGAAGATCACCAGTGTGGAAGCCAGCATCTAAAACCGATTGGACAGCATCTTCAATCACTTTTGCTTCGTCATTCAATTGGAATGAATAGCGAAGCATCAGTGCTGCAGACAAAATCATTGCGACTGGATTGGCAATACCCTTACCAGCGATGTCTGGGGCAGAGCCATGAACAGGCTCATAAAGACCAACCCCATTTTCATTTAAACTAGCAGAAGGAAGCATACCAAGTGATCCTGTGATAACAGAGGCTTCATCGCTTAAAATGTCCCCAAATAGATTCTCCGTTACAATTACGTCGAACTGAGTTGGGTTAGTGATTAATTTCATAGCAGCAGCATCTACTAAAACATGTTCAACGGCTACATCTGGATACTGAGCTTTTTTCTCTTCGACAATTTCACGCCATAGCTTACTAGATTCAAGTACATTTGCTTTATCAACCGAAGTAAGATGACCGCTGCGCTGCTGAGCTGCTTGAAAGCCCTTATCGACAATTCTTTCAATCTCTTGACGAGAATAAACAAGCGTGTCTACAACGGAGTTTCCGTTGTAGCGGCGTTCACTTGGTGTTCCGAAATAAAGGCCGCCAGTTAATTCGCGAACGATAAGGAGGTCGCTCCCAGAGACTACTTCTTCCTTTAAGGGTGATGCATGAAGAAGGTTTTTAAATCCTTTGATCGGCCTTAAATTCGCATATAAATCAAGTGCCTTTCGGATTCCAAGCAAGCCTCGTTCAGGACGTAAATGGGAGGGATTGGTATCCCATTTTGGCCCCCCAACAGCACCCAGCAAGACCGCATCTGCCTGTTTACAAGCATTAACGGTTGTTTCAGGAAGCGGTGTGCCGTAAAGGTCAATGGCTGCTCCTCCGATTTCATGGCTTTCAAAGCTAAAAGTATGATTGTATTCTTCAGCAATTGCATTTAACACGTCTTTTGCAGAGTTAATAACTTCCTTACCAATGCCATCACCGGGAAGTAAGACAATTCGTTTTTTCATTAGAAGCAACCTCCTCATTTTTTGTTTGTTTTTTATAGATTAGCGGTTTCTTTAACTGCGCTATTTTGGTTGAAAAATACACGATTAACTGCGTTTAAGAATGATTTTGCTGAAGCTTCCAGTACATCCTGTGCTGAACCGCGCCCGGTTACAGGTGATCCGTTCACCGACATTTTGACATGAACCTCAGCAAGTGCATCCCGTCCTTGACCGATCGAGCTTAATCTAAAGTCAGTAAGATGGATTTCTTCTTTAATCAATGCTTCTAAGGTATTCATTAAAGCTTCGACACTGCCTGAGCCTGTGCGCGCCGTTTCCACGCGAATACCTTCGGGAGTGGTTAGAGCCACAGTTGCGGTTGGCAAGTTTGCTGAACCGTAATGGACTTGGAAGGCAACCAGTTCATATTTTTTAATATCAACAGCTGTTGTTTGGATATCGGTTAAAATTGCAAATAAATCTTCGTCTGTTACTTCTTTCTTACGATCGGTTAATAGTTTAAAAGCAGTAAACGCTTCGACTAGTTTTTCGTCCGAGAGTTCAAAGCCCATTTGCTCAATTTTATCTTTGAATGCATGGCGGCCGGAATGTTTGCCAAGAACTAAATCATTAGATTTAACGCCTACTAATTCAGGTGTAATAATCTCATAGGTTAGCGTATTTTTTAAGACGCCATCCTGGTGGATTCCTGATTCATGTGCGAAGGCATTTTTTCCAACAACTGCTTTATTCGGAGGAACAATCATCCCTGTAAAGCGGCTGACAAGGTCACTCGTCCGTTTTATTTCTTTTAACACGAGATTCGTAGTATAAGGATACTTATCTTTACGAATATTTAAGGCAACTCCAATTTCCTCAAGAGCTGCATTACCTGCACGTTCTCCAATTCCATTAATCGTACCCTCGACTTGTGTAACCCCGTTTTCGATGGCAGCTAGGGAATTGGCAACGGCCATCCCTAAGTCATCATGACAATGGCAAGATAATGCTGCTTTATGAATATTTGGAACGTTGTCGCGGATGTAGCGGAACATGCGTCCATATTCTTCAGGTGTGGTATACCCGACTGTATCCGGAAGGTTGATGACTGTTGCACCAGCATCGATAACCTTTGTAATTATTTGAACAAGAAAATCAAGGTCAGATCGAGATGCATCTTCAGCGGACCACTCAATATGAGGAAAGTTCCTTTTCGCATATGAAACCATGTCTACCGCTATTTGGGTGACTTCCTCTGGTGTTTTCATTAGTTTATATTGCATATGGATAGGGGAGGTGGCAAGGAAAACATGCAACCTTGGTTCTGCAGCATCTTTTAACGCATCCCACGCAATGTCAATGTCCGATTTCGTCGCTCTTGCCAGGCCTGTGACCGATACATTTTTAATATTCCGGGCGATTGCTCTTACTGCTTCAAAATCGCCTTGGGAGGAAGCCGGGAAGCCGGCCTCCATAATGTCAACACCAAACCGTTCAAGTTGTCTTGCGATTTCCAATTTTTCAAGCTGGTTTAAATTTACACCAGGGGACTGTTCGCCATCGCGTAATGTCGTATCGAAGATGTTAACGTGAACCATTTACCACCACTTCCTTCTTTGCATTTACTGGTTTGTTTTTAATAAACGGCATTAATGCACGAAGTTCACGGCCAACTTGTTCAATTTGATGATTGTTTTCAGCGCGATTAATTGCGTTGAATTGTGGACGGTTTGCTTGGTTTTCAAGGATCCAGCCCTTTGCAAACACTCCAGTTTGGATATCTGTTAATACGTCTTTCATCCGTGCTTTGGTATCCGCATTTACGACACGTGGTCCAGAAACGAAATCTCCCCATTGTGCAGTATCGGAGATTGAATAACGCATATTTTCAAAGCCACCTTCATATAAAAGGTCAACGATTAATTTTAATTCATGTAAACACTCAAAGTAGGCAACTTCAGGCTGATAACCAGCTTCAACAAGAGTTTCAAATCCAGCTTTGATAAGGGCAGTAGTTCCGCCGCAAAGAACAGCTTGTTCTCCGAAAAGATCTGTTTCTGTTTCTTCTTGGAATGTAGTTTCTAAAACACCTGCACGGGCTGAGCCAATACCTTTTGCATAGGCAAGGGCAAGGTCACGTGCTTGACCAGTGTAGTCTTGATAAACTGCGTAAAGTGCTGGTACACCAGCGCCTTCAGTGTAAGTACGGCGTACTAAATGACCAGGGCCTTTTGGTGCTACTAAAAATACGTCTACATCTGCAGGAGGAACGATTTGGCTAAAGTGAACATTGAAACCATGGGCAAAAACAAGGGCTTTACCTGCTTCAAGGTGTGGTTCGATGCTTTCTTTGTAAACCTTTGGCTGCATTTCATCAGGAAGAAGAACCATAATTACGTCAGCTGCTGCAGCTGCCTCTGCAACTGAAGTAACTTCAACGCCATCTTCAACTGCTTTATCCCATGATTTTCCACCTCTTAATCCAACTACCACATCAAAACCGCTCTCTTTTAAATTAAGTGCATGTGCATGACCTTGTGAACCATATCCAATTACTGCGATTTTCTTTCCTTGTAAAACCTCTTCTTGAATATCTCCGTTATATAGTACTTTTGCCATGATCTATCATCCTTTCAAGGTAAATTATTATTTTAGTAGGGTGTGGTGAGTTAGTTCGTTTACTTGCGGTTGATGCCCGCGTAAAAGGGCGGTCAACCCTGTTCTGGCAATCTCTTTAATTCCATAAGGGCGAAGCAATTCTAGTAATGCATCGATTTTTTCAGGTTTGCCGGTGATTTGAATGGCTAAGCTATCCTTACTTACGTCAATAACAATCGCACGAAACGGATCAATAATTCCGTTAATCTCACTGCGGAGCTGGCTGCTGCTGGCTACTTTAATCAAGGCCAATTCGCGGACAACGACTGCTTTATCAGTAATATCAGAAACTTTTAAAACATCAATCTGTTTATTGAGTTGCTTTGTCACTTGTTCGAGACGCTGTTCATCTTCAATCTCGACAACCAGGGTCATTCTTGAAATACCTTCCGTTTCTGTTGGACCAACGGAAATACTTTCAATATTGAATTGCCGTCTTTGCAAAAGTCCAGTAACGCGGTTGAGTACACCGGCTCGATCCTGAACGGTTGCGGTAATGATTCGTTTCATGGTTTCACCCCAATCATTTCATGGATTCCTTTGCCAGGGGCAATCATTGGGAATACTTTCTCTTGTTGAAGTACACGGCAATCAACTAATACCGGACCATTATGAGCAAATACTTCTGGTAAAACAGTGATCAGTTCTTCTTGATTATTAACCCGATAGCCCTTAATCGAATAGCTGTCTGCAAGTTTGACAAAATCAGGCTGTGTATGAAGGATCGATTCTGAAATACGGTTTCCGTGTAATAATTCCTGCCATTGGCGAACCATTCCAAGTGCGCCGTTGTTGACAATAATGATTTTTACAGGAAGGTTTCTTTCATAAATAATCGATAATTCCTGAAGTGTCATTTGAAAACCGCCATCTCCAACAATTGCAACAACGGTACTATCCGGTGCGGCAATTTGTGCGCCAATCGCAGCAGGGAAGCCAAAGCCCATTGTCCCAAGTCCGCCAGAGGTAATCCAGCGGTGCGGCTCTTTAAAGGTGTAATACTGTGCTGCCCACATTTGGTGCTGCCCTACATCGGTTGCGACGATGGCGTCACCGTTCGTTACTTTATGGACTGCTTCAATGACCCATTGCGGACACATTCCGTTTGGATCATGCTTATACCAAAGCGGATATTCCTGCTTGTTTTGGCTCAGTTTTTCCAGCCATGCAGCAGAATTTGGTGATTCAATCGCTTGATCAAGCAGTTCAGTAAGTGCCTCTTTCGTATCAGAAACGATTGGGAGATTTGTTGGAACATTTTTACCAATTTCGGCTGGATCGATGTCAATATGGGCAACCTTCGCAAAAGGTGCGAAGTGTTTTAGATTTCCTGTTAGTCTGTCATCGAAGCGGGCTCCAAAATTGATAAGCAGATCACATTCGTAAATGGCCGTGTTAGCTGCATATGTTCCGTGCATTCCACCCATTCCTAACGAGAGGGGATGATCTGCCGGAAAAGTACCAAGTCCAAGTAAAGTTGTGACCACCGGGATCTGGTGTTTTTCCGCCAAAGCCGTTAGTTCAGCAGATGCTTTCCCATGGAGAACACCCGCGCCTGAAAGAATTACAGGCTTGATAGCCTTTGAAATCGAATCGGCAAGCTTTTTAATTTGTAATGGATTTGGCTTTGTTGTTGGCTGGTATCCAGGTAAATTAATGCTCGCTTCTTCAGGTTCATTCGTTAATACTCCGGCGGAAATATCTTTAGGGACGTCGACTAAGACTGGCCCAGGCCGTCCGGTAGAAGCAATATGAAAAGCTTCCTTGACGATGCGTGGTAAGTCCTCGATCGATTGAACCTGAAAGTTATGTTTGGTAATTGGTGTTGTAATCGCCATAACATCAGCCTCTTGGAAGGCGTCAGTTCCAATGACACTTCGTGCAACCTGACCTGTGAATATAACAAGCGGCAGGGAATCCATCATCGCATCAGTTATTCCTGTCACAAGGTTGGTCGCCCCAGGTCCTGATGTGGCAAGAACGACTCCAGGTTTCCCTGTAACTCGGGCATACCCTTCAGCTGCATGGATCATTCCTTGTTCATGTCGGAAGAGAATATGCTTGATTGTACCCTGGGCGCGGTAAATGGCATCATAGATTGGAAGGACGGCACCCCCGGGATATCCAAACAGCGTTTCCACACCTTCTTTTTTCAGTAAGTCGATGAGAAGGTCTGCACCGGTTCTCGGCTCTGTTGTAGTTTGGACCTCAAGCTTTTTTGCTTCTACTTTCACGTCATAATCCCTCCTTAAGGGTAAAAATTAAATGTAGATGTCGGAAAATAGTGATTTGTTTTTTTTGTATTATAATATAGAAATTGTAAATAAACAGAAAATTTTGTTGGTAAAACGTCGGAATCTGACAATAAATCTTTATGCATAGTTAAAAAGGCCCATTCTCCACGAATTAACTGCAAAAACGAAAACATAAGCAGAATAATCGGGGAGAAAAGGCCTTTCATTTTCTCGGTACCACCCGGTTTTACAGTATCCTTACGAATACTGCCTTATGAAGCGATCCACTAAAACATAGAACGCTTCTTTTTGTAACAGGTGCTCAAAAGTATATGCACCCGATTGAGCCTACTAAAGTCAGGACCGTTCAGCTCAACACTCAGGGATGATGTCGGAATAAGTTGTATTACTGGGCTTCCAGCAACCCCAGCTCTCTGAAAATACTAAATCTTATTCCTTTATTCCCGTCATCGATTTATTCGCTATTTTTTTGTCAAAAGATCTTCATTTAACGCTTTTAGTACCTTAACTTCCTTAGGAAGGGGAGGGGTACTACGAATTCCCATTGGTATTTCTAAAATTTCATAATCCCGCCAGTATTGGCAGATGTAACGAGTTTTGCATATTTTGCAAGGTAACCTGTTTTGATTTTTGGCTCTGGTTTTACCCATGCCTTACGTCTTTCTTCTAACACTTCATCATCTACAAGAAGTTCAATCGAGCGTGCTTCAAGATCGATTAAGATTTTGTCTCCATTTTCAACAAGGGCGATTGGTCCGCCTTCGGCTGCTTCAGGAGAGATATGACCGATGGAGATACCACGGCTGGCTCCTGAGAAGCGTCCATCTGTAATTAGGGCAACTTCTTTGCCTAATCCACGACCCATAATTGCGGAAGTAGGAGCAAGCATCTCAGGCATTCCTGGACCGCCTTTTGGACCTTCATAGCGGATAACGACTACGTGTCCGGCTTCAACTGTCCCATTATTAATATTTTCTTGTGCATCATCCTGAGATTCAAAAACGATTGCTTCACCCAAGAAGGTTTTTATCGATGGATCAACTGCACCCACCTTGATTACACCACCATCTGGAGCAATGTTTCCATATAGGATGGATAGTCCACCAACAGGGCTATATGGATTGTCTTTTGTCCGGATGACGGTTTCATTCGTGATTGTTGCTTCCTTCACATTTTCAGAAAGTGTTTTTCCGGTAATGGTTAAACAGTTATCATGCAAGGCGCCTTCCAATTTATAAAGTTCATTAATAATGGCACTAACACCGCCTGCATGATGAATGTCTTCCATTGAATAATCGGATGCTGGCATAATTTTAGCTAGATAAGGAACTCTCTCAGCAATTTTGTTTATCTCACGTAAATCGTATTCAATCCCGGCTTCATGGGCAATGGCTAATGTATGAAGCACTGTATTGGTTGAACCACCCATGGCCATATCTAGGGCAAAGGCATTATCGATTGCCTCTCTAGTAATAATGTCACGTGGTTTAATATCTTTTTTTACTAATTCGATTAGATGCCTTGCTGCTTGACGAATTAATTCATGCCTCTCATCTGACGTTGCAACAATTGTTCCGTTGCCAGGAACCGTCATTCCTAATACTTCCATTAGACAGTTCATTGAGTTGGCTGTAAACATCCCTGAACATGACCCGCAAGTAGGGCAGGCATTGTTTTCAATGTCAAGCAGTTCCTTTTGGCTGATTGTACCGTTATGGTAAGCCCCAACACCTTCAAATACAGAAGTAAGGGAAAGGTTCTTTCCAGTTGAAGGCGAAACACCTGCTTCCATCGGTCCACCTGATACAAATACAGAAGGGACGTTTGTTCTCGCTGCTGCCATTAACATTCCAGGTGTAATCTTGTCACAGTTTGGAATGTAAAAAACACCATCGAACCAATGAGCATTAATTACTGTTTCGGCACTATCAGCGATAAGTTCACGACTTGGAAGGGAATATCGCATTCCAATATGTCCCATCGCAATGCCATCATCCACACCAATCGTATTGAATTCGAATGGAATACCGCCAGCCTCACGGATGGCTTCTTTTACAATCTCACCGAAATGATTAAGGTGTTTGTGTCCTGGGATAATTTCAATAAACGAGTTACAGACGCCGATAAACGGCTTTTCGAGATCACTCGTTTTAACCCCTGTTGCATATAAAAGGCTCCGGTGGGGTGCCCGATCAATTCCCTTTTTAATCATATCGCTACGCATATTAATTTAGCTCCTAACTGACGATTGCATGGTTTGAACCTGTTGGGTAACAAGCCACTCCGTCTGTTGTTACAATTTTCCTGAATTCTTCTAAAAGAACTTTAGTAACTTCACCAGGTGTTCCATCACTAATTTTACGGCCATCCACATCAATAACTGCAATTACTTCTACAGCTGTGCCGGTTAAGAACACCTCATCAGCCACATAGACATCATGTCTAGTAAATGGTGATTCACGGACTTCAAAGCCCTTGGCTCTTGCAATATCTAGGATAGCGTTACGGGTAATTCCTTCTAATGCCCCTAAATAAACAGGCGGGGTATAGATGGCACCATTTTTTACAATAAAGATATTGTCAGCTGAGCCTTCAGTAACATAACCCTGATCATTAAGCATTAATGCTTCCTCAACGCCAGCTTGATTAGCCTCTAATTTTACTAGAATATTATTTAAATAGTTAAGTGATTTAATCTGTGGACTTAGGACATCTGGGCGATTCCTTCGACTCGCAACAGATGCAATTTTAATTCCACGTTCGTAATACTCTTTAGGATACATGCTAAGTTCTTCAGCAATAATAATGACGCTTGGCTTCGAGCAGGAAGAAGGGTCTAGGCCGAGATTCCCTTTTCCACGGGAAACAACGACACGAATATAGGCGCTTTCTAGCTGATTTTTTCTAATTGTCTCGACGATTAATTGAGTCATTTCCTCCTGTGTGTATGGAATATTCAGCATAATGGATTGTGCTGATTCATACAGTCTTTTCAGGTGAGCATCGAGTCTAAAGACGTTTCCGCTATAAACGCGTATGCCTTCAAACACACCATCACCATATAAAAAACCATGATCGAAAACTGAAACTACAGCATCTTCTTTCTTGACGAACTCGCCGCCAAGGAAAATCCATTGACTCCCCAACCTAACCACTCCTCTTTTGTGATAGAACGCTTTAAATGACTAAACAAATTTTTTAAAAGAATTGCCATACCCATCTCCAAATGGTGAGGAGCTATGACAGTTATTGAATAGATGATTATTTTCGATAATCATACAACCAATCGAAAACATGGTCAATATAAAAATCTGACAATTCAAATAAATCAAAAAAGTTGATAGCGTTTACATTATTGTTGTGATAAGGAAAACAGCGAAAAAAATTTTTTTGAAATTTTTTTATTTTTAGGTTATTTTGTCCTCGAAATGGATTGAAACGAGGGAATATTCAGAGGTAAGTAAGAGGGTGGTGTTGCAAAGTGGATTATATTTCAAACTTAAAATTTTTAATTCTGGACAAAAAAACACTAGTTTAAAATAGTGTTCATATGCTCAAAGCTTTGCAAGATGTTCATATACTTCTCGTAAATTACTATATCCGTTTTTTTGAGCTATTTTTAAATAGCTGGACCAAATTTGCGCTGTCATGATTGCATCGCCAAGTGCATGGTGGCGATCTTTTATAACAATCCCACATTTATGGCAGACTTCTTCTAGTGGTAATGATTTCATTGATGAATCTGAAAGTCGAATTAAGAAGGAGGTATCGATGATTCGATGTTCAAATCGAGTCTTTAACAGATCCCATGTCATTTTTTGCATAAAGGACTTTTCATGTTTAGAGTGATGTGCGACAAGGATATGACTTTGTGTATACTTGAAAAATTGAACTAAGACATCCCTGGCATCTGGTGCATCCCGCAATTGATCTTCATGAATATTTGTTAAAGTAGAAATTTCTGAGGTAAGAGGAAGGTCTGATTTAACAAGGGAATAAAAAGTATGATTATCCTCGATATGCGGACCGATCATTTTTACAGCTCCAATCGATAGGACACGATCTCCCTTTTCTGGATAAAACCCAGTGGTTTCCAAATCAAAGACAACGACTTCTAATTCGTTAAGCGGGGTATCTAAGTTGTTTTTTACTTTCATTTCTTTCTGGAGCTGCCGGATGAACGAGAGCTGTTGAGGATTACTTTGTCCCTGAATCCCAGCATAAATATTAGAACTAAGCTTGCCGGATATTAGCCTAAAGTATTGTGCTAAATCATTCATTCTCATGTTACCCCTCCTTTTCTATTAATTTTCTTACAGTTTGATGAAGAGTTACCCCATTTTTAATGATGTCTTTCATTTCATTCTTTTGCTCTTTTGTTAGGTTGTCGACTGGTAAATAGTGACCAGAATCATAGTCTGTGTGACTGGCAAAAAGAAGACGATAGTTTAACAGTTTTAAAAACATATTTGTATATAAATCCTTGTCATGTATCTGAAGTTTGTCTAGCCTTAATAGGGTAGAGGTCTCTTGTAGATTTTCTTTAACTGCCAATAGACGAGCTGCATTCACATATGGAAAGAGGGCAGTCTCCTTTATATTTAGAGATCCAGTATGTACCCCATGGGTCTCCACTAAAAGCTGACCTAATACGCCAATGCCCTTTTTGAAATGTAGAGTATTGTTTGACATTCTTGACAGAAGTTGTTCCGTTTGAACTGTTTGATAAACAAAGGTTTTTAGTTGTTCCAAGAGTTGATGCTTTCCATAAAAAGAACGTCCATCAATAAAAATGAGTAGATACCGTAACGATTCCCAAGATGCCTCTAGGGCCCAGTTCTTTATTTGTTTCTCCCATTCGGAATGGGACTTACACCAAAACGGATTGCCTGACATGACACCGCCATCGCAATAAGGATAGCCTACTTGATAAAGACCTTTTGAAATTTCCTTTCCTAATGACAAAAAATAAGCTTTTGCTTCTGTAGTTGGATCGAGATAAACAATTCCATGGTCCTGGTCACTCCATACAGATTGTTCAAAACGTCCGGCACTCCCCATCACAAAGAAAGAAAAGGTAGACGGCGGCGGACCATATCGAGCAAGAACTTCTTTCAGTGATATCTCCAATACTTGTTTAATCATGTTGTCATGAAGTTCGTTTAATTTAAAGTGATCATGTACAACGGGCTTCATGTGAAATCTTCTATATTCTGCAATGGCTGAGTAGGTATTATCATTCATGTTTATCACCTCCACTTAAAAAATCTAGAAAGTGTGCAAGCCCTAAATAGGAGTTGCACACTTCATTATTACAATTAAAAAGCCTTTGTTTGTTCCGCTTTAAGCAATTCGGGATATCCATAGCTACCGTGCTCGCTCATATCTAAGCCCATAATCTCTTCTTCTTCTGTGACACGCAAGCCATTCATTGCTTTTTTAATAATGGCGAGCAAGATAAAGGATGCGACCAAGGCGAAGGCACCAGAGGCGATAACGCCTAATGCTTGAACCCCGAGCTGATGGAAGCCGCCGCCATAAAATAATCCAGGTTTTCCGACCGTGGCTAATTCTTTTGTGGCAAAGAAACCAGTCGATAACGTTCCCCAGACACCAGCAGTACCATGTACAGATAGTGCTGCGATTGGATCATCAATTCCTTTTTTCTCAAAGAAGCGAATACTATAAAATACAAGAATACCAGAGATAAAACCAATCAGGACAGCGGCCCAAGTATCAACAAATGCACAAGAAGCAGTAATCGCTACGAGGCCTGCTAATGCACCATTTAACATCATTGGAACATCTGCCTTACCCAATACGATCCAGGAGATAATCATTGCGGCAACAGTACCAGCAGCAGCACCAAGGTTTGTATTTAATGCGACGAAGCCAAAGAAACCTTTGTCCACGGATAATGTACTGCCCGCGTTAAATCCGAACCATCCAACCCATAAGAGTAAAACACTTAGTGCTGTAAATACTTGGTTATGACCAGCTAGATTATTGGCGGAACCATCTTTATTAAATTTTCCGATACGTGGTTTTAATAGAATCGTAGCTGCCAATGCCGCCATAGCACCAGTTAAGTGAACAACGGTTGAACCAGCGAAATCTTGTTGACCAATCTCTGCTAACCAGCCGCCGCCCCAAATCCAGTGAGCAATTGGAGGATAAACAATAACAGAAAATAATACCGCGAATACGAGATAGACGCCTAATTTTGCTCGTTCAGCAAACCCGCCAAATGCAATCGTTAAGGAAATACCTGCAAAAGCTAATTGGAACAAAAAGAAAACAGAACCAGAAAGTGATAAACTATCGATATCATAGCCTGAGTATAAGAAGTCAGAAAATCCTATAAGTGCATTTCCTTTTCCGAAAATTAGTCCAAATCCAACTGCCCAAAATACAATCGAGCTAATACTAAATGTGAGAATGGTTTTACCAGCAATATGTCCTGCATTTTTCATTCGGGTGGAACCTGTTTCTAACAGGATGAACCCGCCGATCATTAAAATGACAAGTATCGCTCCTAGCATTACCCAAAGACTGTTCATTAAGAATAAAGTATCCATTTTTTCTCCCCCTTTTAAATGATGTTAATTTTCTTAACATTCGGTATGTTAGTATTCTTACATGATTCCGAATTAGTTTCTATAAATTTGGAAGATAATCTAACATGGTTTTTAATAAAGTGGCATAACTCCCGGTTGTTGGCAGAACGGAGGGAGAAAAGTGCGATAAAAAATCCCATTCTCTATAGAAGGAATGGGATTGAAGGTTAGCTCTTTACTTTTTCCTTATACCAAATTGGGCGTTTAATTGCCCTTGAATCATCTTTCTGCGTATATCTTCTTGGTTGTGTTTCTTTTGTTCACGAAGCATTTCTTTCCTAATATCATGTGTTTGAATTCCATCTTCAATTTTATTGGCAATATCCATCAATAGTTCAACATCTGAAAATGAAAATTTGCGGCTTCCACCAGCAGACCTTTCAGGAAAAATAAGCTTTCGTTCTTCATAATACCGTATTTGTCGTTCGGAGAGACCGGTGAGGTCCCGAACAATCCCGATTGTAATCACTTTTTTATCTTTATATGATATGTCTTTTCCCATTTTTGCGTCTCACCACACCCTATTGTTTGCATAATTAATCAATTTGTTAATTTAATATTATAATATGTTAGATTTTCTTACATTGGACTGGGTATTCAAACCATTTTACTTGTTTTTCAGAAGAAATTTCTATGGAGTGCATTCGTCATGATTTTGTTGGGGGAAATATTTTTTTGTATAGGCTTTCCAGTTCATTGAAGGTAAGAGAGTAAAGCTCGTGGTCAGAAGAATTAGACATGCCTGAGTCTAACAACTTCTTAATATAAAACTGCCTAAGGCGTTCGAGTCCTTTACGCAAATGAGTGGCCAACTTTCATCACCCCTTCAAACTGAATTTAATAATTTTGTAGTCTTCTTAAAAGCTCATTTGCTTGAGATCCCATTGCTTTCATAAGTTCTTCATATAACTCATCTCTTAACTTATCTAATTGAAGGATTCTTTCAGCTAGCTTAATATCATTTCTTCGATACATTTGAAATCCTCCTTTCTTTCCTTGTTTATAATGAAAAGTTAACTGAATTTTCACTCCTTGTCAGTGGTTTTGTTAGATAAGCTGACAGGAATTTTAAATCTCCATCCAAGATTGGGTAAAACAATCTGACTATGTATGCTTGGGGAATAAAAAGAACCGGGCATGCCCGGTCCTTAAAGTTTCTCTTAGTATTCTCCATCAAATGGTGTGAATGGGAAATTAAATCTTCTTTCAACTGCACGGAGGCGTTGATTCACGCGTTGGAGTCTTCGGTCGATTTGGGCTACTTGACGTTGTAGTTGATTGATCTCCCTTTCTTGACGTTCATTCGCTCTCTCCAGTTGATTCAGTCTGCGCTCAACCTGCTGTGGCTGCCTTGCTGGGTCATATTGTTCAGGTTGAAGATAGGGATTAAATGGTTCTTCCTGAACATAGGGATTCATTTGCTCTTGTATATCATAGGAAATAAATTGTTCTGGTTGACCATAGTAATTCACTTGTTCTGGTTGTACATAGGCATTATAATCAACCGGCATTTGTGGCATTTGATAATAACCATACGGATTCATTGGGCATCTCTCCTTATGTGGTAAATACCCTATAGATTATGTGGGTGTATGGGAGCTGTAACGGCTAATGCCCATAGACATTCTCTGACTTCGTGGATATTTCAACCTATGAAACTAAAAATGAGATGACCAAAGTCATCTCAGGGGAAAAGAATTTACAGCTTTACAATTGTTCTTCCGCGTGCCTCACCTTTGAGGATCGAGGATAAATCATTGGGTAATTCTTCGAGTGATACTTCTTTATTCATCACATTTAATAAATTATCTGGTTTAAAGTCAGTAGCCATTCGCTTCCACAAGGCGATTCTGGTTTCCATTGGACAATAAACTGAATCAATTCCAAGCAAATTGACTCCTCTTAGTATGAAAGGGAATACCGTAGTAGGTACATCGCCGCCGCCAGTAAGACCGCTGACTGCTACAGAACCGTTGTAAGTAATTTTACTAAGGATAGAGGCAAGCGTTTTGCCGCCGACAGGATCCACAGCGGCCGCCCAAAGTTGTTTATCTAACGCTCTGATTTTTTCGCCTGTTACGTCCTCGCGCGAAAGAATCTCACTCGCTCCAATTTCAATGAGGAAGTCATGTTCTGATTGTTTACCTGTACTGGCAACGACATGATAGCCTCGTTTAGCAAGAATGGCTACAGCGATACTGCCAACCCCGCCTGTAGCACCTGTAACTAGGACACTTCCCTTTTCAGGTGTTAAGCCGTTTTCCTCTAAGCGTTGGACAGATAATGCGGCCGTGAACCCCGCCGTGCCATATACCATTGCTTCTTTTAAGGACAAGCCTTCGGGCAATGGTACAACCCATTCGGCAGGAATCTGAGCATATTCACCATAGCCGCCATAATGAGCGACTCCAATCTCATAACTAGTAGCAATCACTTCATCGCCTGCTTTAAAGCGTGAATCATTAGAACTGACCACCACACCGGCTAAGTCGATTCCTGGAATAAAAGGGTAGGATCTTACAATTTTCCCATCAGGGGTACTTGCCAATCCATCCTTGTAGTTCACACTTGAATAGCTGACCTTGATTAGGACGTCACCTGCTTGAAGGTCTTGAATGGTTACTTTTTTTACGTTTACAGTAAAGTCATTTTCCGTCTTGTCGATAACTAATGCCTTAAATGGTTCGTTCATTTTTTAACCCCCTATGCATCTCAATTAGTTAAATATAAATATACATTCCCAACTAATCAATGACAGGAAGGTGACAGGTAATATCATAAGTAAAAACAGAATGTTAAAGAGTAGTGCAGAGGAATGTTATAAGTCATTATTCTACGATGCTACACACTTCAGGTTATTATAGTATTAATATAGTAAAATATTAAAAATATTGAATATAAAGTCAAAACAGGTTATAATCATGTATATTCAAAATATTATCAATACTCATAATAATTACTTTTATAAAAAAACATTGGAGGTCTGAACAAATGAAAAAATTTAAACTATTTTCAACTGTATTAATGGTAGCACTACTCTTAGTTCTTTCAGCTTGTGGAACGAGTAAGAGTACAAGCACAACAACTGGGGGAGACGGGGAAAAGAAGACATTGCGTGTGGTAACAGATGCCGCCTATGCACCTTTTGAATACCAGGATAAAGGGGAAGTCGTCGGTTTTGATATCGATTTTATCAATGCAGTAGCAAAAGAAGCTGGTTATAAAATTAATGTGGTGCATGTTGGCTGGGATCCGATTTTCGTTGAATTAGATAAGAAAATCGCTGACATTGGACTTTCTGCCATCACCATCAACGATGAAAGAAAACAAACCTATGATTTTTCAGTACCTTACTTTTTATCAACCAATAAAATCTTAGTTCCAAAAGATAGTGATATTAAGAGTGCAGCAGATTTAAAGAATAATAAAACGGTAGCTGTTCAAAATGCAACAACTGGACAAGAAGCAGTTGAAGGTCTTTTAGGCAAAAATAGCGATAAAATCAAAAAGTTTGAAAATAATAACCTAGCAATCTTAGAACTAAAAAGCGGCGGAGCAGATGCTGTAGTTGCTGATAACACAGTTATCGAGCAATATGCAAAAAACAACCCGAAAGATAATTTTGTTGTCATTGATGATTCAGCTGCTTTTGCTAAGGAATTTTACGGACTAATGTTTCCAAAGGGAAGCAAGATTAAAGCAGACTTTGATAAAGCTGTAAAAGCGGTTATTGATAACGGAACGTATGCAGATGTATACAAGAAGTGGTTTAAAGTAGAACCGGATACCCAGATCTTAAAGGATCAGCAGTAATATTGCTTATTAAATTGCGTAACTCTTAACTTAGCAGTTACGCAATTTTTGTTGTTAGATTCGATAATTAGCTTGTTGTTTAATAGGGGGATTTAAAGTATGGATTTTCGTTGGGATATTTTAGTTGAATATGCTCCTTTTTTTCTTAAAGGGACATTACTAACCATTGGACTTTCAATCGCAAGTATTTTGATTGGTACCATTCTTGGCTTATTCATCGGATTAGGGAAAATAATGAAAAATAAGCTCCTCGCCTGGCCTTTTACCATTTACATTACCTTTTTTCGAGGTACACCATTACTCGTTCAAATATTATTAATCCATTTTGCCGTCGTACCTCTTTTTCTTGGAAAAACAAGTCCTATTTTAGCTGCAATTCTTACTCTATCATTAAACGCTGCGGCATATATCGCTGAAATCTTCCGCGCGGGTATTCAATCAATTGATCGGGGGCAGATGGAGGCAGCTCGTTCACTAGGGATGAATCATGTACAGGCTATGCGGGAAATCATCCTTCCGCAAGCCTTTAAACGAATGATTCCACCGCTTGGAAATGAATTTATCGTCTTAATAAAAGAGTCATCGCTTGCGGCTTTAATTGCAGCCCCTGAGCTTATGTATTGGGGACGAGCCATGCAAGGACAATATTTCCGAGTCTGGGAACCGTATCTTGCGGCCGCAGTTATTTATCTTGTGTTAACACTTTCCTTAAGCTTTCTGTTAAATCTTCTTGAAAGGAGGTTGGCAACCGAATGATTCAGGTGAAGAATTTAAAAAAATCCTTTGGCAAAAACGAAGTCCTCAAGGACATCAATGTTACAGTCAAGAATCAAGAAGTAGTCGTTGTAATTGGACCTTCGGGTTCCGGAAAATCAACATTTCTTCGCTGCATAAATATGCTAGAAACGATTACCGGTGGTCATGTCTTAATTGAAGGAATCGATTTGACGGACAAAAAAACAGATATCAATAAAGTACGTACAGAAGTGGGAATGGTTTTTCAGCAATTCAATCTTTTTCCGCATAAAAAAGTGATTGAAAATATAATGCTTGCACCAATGAAAGTAAGAAATATTCCAAAGGAAAAAGCGAGAGCTAAGGGTTTGGAACTTTTACGGAAAGTTGGATTAGAGGATAAGGCAGATGCCTATCCCGATTCTTTATCAGGCGGGCAAAAGCAGCGGGTTGCGATTGCAAGGGCGCTAGCAATGGAGCCGAAAATCATGCTTTTTGATGAACCAACGTCTGCACTCGACCCTGAAATGGTTGGCGAGGTACTTGAGGTTATGAAGGAGCTAGCTAAAGAAGGAATGACGATGGTGGTTGTGACACATGAAATGGGCTTTGCCAAAGAAGTGGGCGATCGGGTTATATTTATGGATGGCGGATTGATTGTCGAAGAAAATGTTCCGAACGAATTATTTGATCATCCGAAGGAAGAACGGACAAAGGCGTTTTTAAGTAAGGTTTTATAACTAAAAGGGAGGCTCAAAGCCTCCTTTTTGTTATTTCCTCGAATGCCATCTTTCCAGCTTCGGAATGTTTCTTGTAAACATCCCCGCAATAAACTTCGGCATCCCAAATTCAACAATCTTTTCTTTTACTCTTTCTTTCATTTCGGCAACTGTAATATGAGGTAAAGTGAATTCTCCGTTCATATAGCAGTGGCTGCAGTACTTGGTGCTTTTCGTTCCATCCTTTTCTGTCCCGCCCCCAAGCTCATCTTTTGCTAACGGCATTCCACAGCTTTGACAGCTTTTATAGGTGGTCATTTCTATCACTCCATTCTTTATTCAAAGTCAAAAACATCAACAATCCGGTCTGCTTTTAGCCGGTTTTGACACAGTTTAAATAATTGTCCCAAAAATACTTCAACCTCAAGTAATGTAGAAGGCAGTTTGATTTGAACGGTTGTTGAACCAAACATTTGTTTAAAGTAGGCTTTTCTTTGGTCATTTTTTCCATCCCGTTTAAATGGTTTGTATCCCCAAACAATATGAGGGACCCCATCAATTTCTTGGATTTGTCGTATCTCTGCGCAAGTTGTGGACCGATCATGTGCATAAATGACTAAATAATAGTTGTCATTACGATGCCAATCAATTAATAAAAAGTAATAGCCCGTATCGCTATCTGGCCTGGTTACTTCATATGCTGCTAACGTTGGTTTCCCATTTGTCCATTGATGAAATTTTTGGAGGCTGCCACCAGTAATTTCAAGTTTTTTAATCTCATAGATCGATGAATTAGAGGATTCGATACAGTTAGCTAAAAATATGGCTTGTTCCTTTTCCAACTTAGATTTCCCCTTTATGTATTTGAACCAATTATACTTTGAAAGTGGATGAAAAAGAAAGAATGTCCAAATTTAACTTAAACTTATTTTTAACTGAATTAGAAAGTGATATACTTTATTTATTGATTATTCTGAAAAATAAACCAGGAGGTTATTTAATGAATTTTTACAAAGAAGATTTTCAGTTTCAATCCTTGCTTAAAGAGTTACTCGATCAACCCTTTTTTGAATATGCAGACAAGGAGTTAACTGTCTTTGGTGAGAAATGTGCAACTGCTGTCGATGATCGGGCAAGGTTTACGGACCGGGAAGGACAGCCGCGCTTAAACAAATATGATGCCTATGGTGAAGATATTTCTGAAGTATGGGTGAACGAAGGCTACAGAAGAACCGTTGAAGAAACTTACAATACCGGAATAGTTGGTTATGTTCATAAAGAAATTCCAGCGCTCGGGGAAAAAGGAAATTACATTTATTCTTATGCACAAGGGTATTTGCTCTCACAAACAGAGCCTGGATTTTACTGTCCAGTCACATTGTCGATGGCTACAGCTTATTTACTAAACCAATATGCTTTTAAAGATATTAAGGAGCGATTTTTGCCGCATGTCCTCTCAACAGGTGAAGTTACACATTATGAGGGTGCGACATTTTTAACAGAGCGTCAAGGAGGCTCCGATGTCGGTGCGAATGAGACGAAGGCTGTTGAAGAAGGGGATCATTTCAAACTCTATGGAGAAAAGTACTTTGCCTCCAATGCCGGTATGTGCGGGGTCGCTATGGTTTTAGCGCGGAAAGAAGGTGCACCATCAGGAACGAAGGGACTGACTCTATTTGCAGTGCCATGGCGAAACCAGGACGGAACACTTAATGGTATTCGTATTCGCCGTTTAAAAGATAAACTCGGTGTCAGGGCAGTCCCTTCTGCTGAGGTGGAATTTGATGGCGCAGATGCATTTGTTGTGGGCGATCCAGCGAAAGGTTTTTACTATATGATGGAAGCTCTAAATCTATCAAGAGTCTGCAATGCTGTTGCCTCATTAGGAATTATGAGAAGAGCCTATTATGAAGCAAAGGAATATGCTTTAAAAAGGGATGCGTTCGGAAGTAAGCTCGCAAACTATCCCATGGTCAAGGACACGCTGACACGGCTTGCGGTTAAGCTCGAAATTGAAACCCGCACCGTTTTTACTTATATTCCTTTATTTGAGCGGGTCATGAATAATCAAGCAAGTCAAAAAGAGGCCATTCTCAATCGTCTCTACATCGCCCTCTTGAAAAAAGAAACGGCAGAACAAGCGATTCATTATGCACATGAAGCGATAGAAATGCACGGTGGAAATGGTTATATCGAAGACTTCGTCACCCCTAGACTGTTACGGGATGCCCAGGTACTGACTGTTTGGGAAGGAACGGCCAATATTCTCGGATTAGAGGTTCTGCGTTTAATCGAGAAGTATAAGGCAGAAGAGCTGTTTTTAGAAGAGATGAGTCAACGCTTACGGGGAGTTGCCCTTTTGCCATCCGAATGGACTTATTTGGTTGAAAATAAATTAATTCAATTGCAGAACCTATCGAAATCATTACGTACGGCATCTGCAGACCATAAAACCTTTCACTCGAAAAAGGCTGCTGAACTTATGGTAAAAATTTTTGAGAGTATTGTCGCGCTTGAACAGGCAGCAAGCGGTGACCGCCGTGCCATCATGGTAATGGAGGTTTTTTTAGAGGAAACATGGAAGTCTTCTTACTTGTTCAATGAAGAAATGAGGACAGTCGAATACTTTTCGGAAATTGTTTTGAATTCGAAAAGTGAAAAACCTTTATCAGTCAGATAAGTGAACTCTATGAAGCTTGCCATTTCATGGTGGGCTTATTTTTATAGTTTGATTTGATCAATATATATCCATTAATATCCAGAAAATGTCGTGAGTTTCGTAAAACATGTAATAAGAGTCTGAAAATATGTAGTAAGTTTCGTAAAATATGTAATAAGTTCTGTAAAATATGTAGTAAGTGTCATTAATTATGTTTCTTTGTCTCCAAAATGAAATACAAATGACATCCTTTTAAAAAATTGCTCTGGTAGAATCGTATAATTAGGACTTATAATCAGAAAATCCGTCGAATAGTATATAGAATAATTAGGCCTCTTTTCCATATGAATGACAGAGAGTGGTGTAATTGGAGGGAAAGATATGACATTAGAGACGCAATTAAAACAGAAAACGTATTATGAAATGTTCATTAATGAACATGAAAATATTCATCCGATCCAGGTGCTTGGTGAACTGTTTCAGGAGGAAGCGCTAAAGGACCTGCCTGATTTATCATCTATTCGCTTTGCACAGGGGGAAGTGTACTTCCATCATAAAGATTATGAGGCTGCCATCTTTAAATGGGAGAATATAATCAATGAACTTGAACCCTGGGCAAAGAAAAATACTGCGGATGCATATTATGAGTTAGGTTTATTATCGACTGCTGAAGACCTTTATTGTGCAATTCAAACCAATAATCTCACCCTAAATACGGAAGTGGCCTTACAGTTATTTTCGTTGTATATAGAGCGAGGAAAGCTCGACTTGGCCTTGTCGGTGATTAAAAAAACAATTGCTGCAAACCCGGATTATCCAAACGTAACGGAAATCGCCCGTTCTTTTTTTGAAGAGCAGCAGGATTGGAATCATGCGATTGAACTAGCAGTAAACGAGGCAAAACGGACGGAATCATTAGACTGGTACGATATGATCATTACCTATGTGGAAAATGGTGTGGCTAGAAGTCATGCGCCGAGTTATTTTTCACAGGCTTTACTTGAAGTGTTTAGCCTGAATAAACAAAAATTCGAGAAGCTTATTTCCGCCATTTGGAACAGCTATAAGAATGAGGAATCGTATTTTACTTGGATCAGAGAAATGAACCATTTGTTATTAAACCTTGATATCAGTCGGGATAGTAACTTATCTGTACTTTCAAGCCTCCATAAGGAAGCATTTTTCAACTTAATTGATGGAAGGTATTTCATTAAAAGTCTGCAGGATTTTATTCCAGACTTCCTGACAAATTGGTTACGGCTTGCCGATCGTAAAGATACCGTGCTTGCAGCAGCTGCCGTGCTCTCATGGAATGAGCTTTTTCCAGCAAGCATAAGTATGTCTATCGTTAGTGAGGCTGAAAAACTGATCAGCATTACGGAAACTGATATGGACGAATTAGAGGAGTGCCTGACACTATTTGATGCTATTACGGATTGGGCACAATCAAATGAGATGGGCGAGAATAATCGAGTAAAATGGATTGTCGAGCAATTAGTCGATTTTGACACACAGCATCTTCTAATTACCGGGTTGAGCGGAAGTGGTAAATCAACCTTTGTTAATTTGGTTCTAGGAGAAGATTTACAGGACAGCCCAACCTCTTCGGTGGTCATGTTTAAGGATTCCAAGGAAGAAGAAATCATAGAAATTACTGATCGAGAGATGACTCGTTTATCTGGTTTTTCTGATTTTCAAGAACGAATGGACCGACGCCGTAATGCGTTAGAATCTATGATTGAATTTAGGCGTCCGAACGCCTTTTTACAGGAAAATAAGGTCGCTTTAATTGATACCCCTGGCCTAAAAGGAAACTATAATGATTCCTATGAAGTATTGAAGAATCTGCAATTGGCAGATACCGTCCTCTTTGTGCTCGATGCAAATGCACCGTTTACGGATAAAGAAAGATCAGTGCTTGCAAAGATTCAAGAGTTAGCTCCTGATATTCCAGTTCATTTTCTATTGAGTAAGACCGATACGCTTGTAAATGAGCAGGAAGCGATAAGAGTTTTCGATGAAACTAGGGCGAGGATTCAATCCTATTTACCGGATGCTTTCGTGTTTGCTTTTTCATCGCAATATGAAAGCAGTCAGCAGCTTAAGGACTTAAAAGAGTTTATCCAATCCATTAAAAACATGAGAAACATTGAAGATAAGCGGTTGGCAAAGCTGTTGTTCTATATTCGGACCACGATTGCCAGCCTTATGCAAAAACGGATCGATGTTGAAAATCAATTAGTAGAATCCGTACGTTGGAATGAAGAAATGCTGCAGAAGTTAACGGGGGCCGTAAATCAACTGAAGGATACGGAGACTCAAAAAACAAAAGCAGTGGTGCAGTCCTACCGTGCCATCAAAGATTCTATTGAAAAGGATATATCAGAGTCTGTTCCAAAGATGCTTCAAGAGTGTTCCTCTTTCATTAAAGAAGACAGTAATTTTAGCAAGATTCACTTAGAACTTAATGATGAGATGAACAAGAGACTGGAAGTGTACCTAGATCAGACGGTCATGCCAAAATATTACCGCTTGCTCCAGGAATGGATCGAGGGAAGCAAAGAGGAGTTCGTGCAAGGTCAGGAGTTCTTGAATGAAATAGGTGAAGGCTTTAATCACATGTATGGGGAAGAACGCCTCAGCCTTGATTGCGATTTTAAAGTGCTCGATGATTGGCACCGTGATACTGATCGGATGACAAGTCGCTTTCAGCTGGAAACTGTCAATATTCTGCTGCGCAGAACCCCGTCTCAATTTTTATTAAAAAGCGCTGGTAAGCTGTTTGGTGCCATGACACAAAATAAAGCACTGCTTTTTAACAAATACAAATCATTTGTAGAAAATGAGGAGTATATCGAAGCGATTTCTGCCGTCAAGCAACAGTTTTTTCAGCAATTTGAGCTGTTTGAAAAATCACTGGAGCGAGATGTTACCCTATTTTTCAAGAGTCCATTGAATCTGTTAAATCGTTCAGTGGAGGAAGCAAGATTAGGAATTCAGTCAAACCAAGAAATGCTTACGAATATGAATACCAATCCAGAAATGTTCCGCGATCCGTTAACATTGTTTGAAGTTAGATTGCGTCAGTTTGAGTGGATGACGGTGGCAGGAAAAGGTATGCAAACCGTCTATTAATATTTGAAAAAGGAAGGTGTCCGAGGCATCTTCCTTTTTTATTGGATAGGAAATATAAAATAATTTATTGTGGATAACTTGAAATAGTTCTCTGAATCCAGCTCCAGCGCCCAGCTGCTAGTGGCCTTCGCTCTCCGCCCTACGATAAGTCAACATCGAATCGCTAACGCTCTCCGTGTTTCCTTTATCTCAGTTGGAGCGCTCCAGTCCATACGCAGATAAACGGGCGCTTGCGCCTTTTGTTCTGAATTTGCGTTGCCCAAATGTCAAAAAAATGGTAGCCTATGGGTAATCTGTTTTGAAGGAGGGAAAACGAGTGATTAAAGTAACGGGTGCACAAACAGAGGCTTGTGTTTTTTCGAACTATCCTCAGGAAACAGCCTTAGAGCAAATCCAAGAGCTATGCAATCAAGCTTTTTTAAAGGATACAAAGATTAGTATTATGCCAGACTATCACGCCGGTAAAGGTTGTGTGATTGGAACAACCATTCAGCTAAAGGATAAGGTCGTCCCCAATCTAGTGGGTGTAGATGTCGGCTGCGGCGTGTTAACCGTCAAACTTCAGGATCAAAAAATTGATTTTAATAAACTTGATCAAGTGATCCGTACGTATGTCCCGAGTGGGCAGGAGCTTCATACAGAGGAGACAGTCGGGTTTATTACTACGAGTTTTCCCACCAGTCAAGAATTTAAAGCAGAACACATATTGAGTGAAAATAGAAGCCTTTATAGCTTAGGTACATTAGGTGGAGGGAACCATTTTATTGAGGTCTCTGTGGATACCGATGGCTATCACTATTTAACCATACACACTGGCAGCCGCTATGTTGGGGCGAAGATTGCCAGCTACTATCAAATGGTAGCAATCTCAAAACTTCGTCAGCAGGATTTAACTGATATCATTGACCAATTAAAGGCAGAAGGACGTCAAAAAGAAATCGAAGCAATGATTAAAAGCTATAAAGAAAAGAATCCCGTTATTCCGAATGATTTAGCGTATTTGGAAGGCGAGGATTTTCATAACTATATGCATGATATGAAGTTGGCTCAAGCATTTGCAAAAGCTAACCGCGAAGAAATTGCAAGAGCGATCACGGAAAATATAGGACTAGAGGAGCAGGACCGCTTCGATACGGTACACAATTATATCGACACGGAGAACCTGATTTTACGAAAAGGGGCCGTGTCCGCGCAAAAAGGCGAACGTCTTATTATTCCGATTAATATGAGAGACGGGTCGATTCTAGCAGTCGGTAAAGGGAACGATGAATGGAATTATTCTGCTCCGCATGGTGCGGGTCGCGTATTGAGCCGGACGAAAGCAATGAAAACTCTCAATATGGACGATTTTCATAAAACAATGGATGGCGTGTGGACGACGTCTGTTTCGGAAGAAACCTTAGATGAAGCGCCAATGGCCTATAAGTCAATGAATGAAATTTTAGAAAAGGTAGAAGAAACTGTTGAGATTGCAGGTTTCATTAAACCGGTTTATAACTTTAAAGCCAGTGAAAAGTTCACGCCTGGAAGATTTAAAAAATGATAGATTTGGGAGAGAGAGACTGTAATAATAGTCTCTCTATTTTCTTTTTTCAATAATTTCTGTACTCCTGTATTAATATCCTTTTGAAAAATTAACAAGATTAATCGATGGGATATTACTAGAAAGATATTCTTTTAAGTTAGGGATCAATATGTTTTCAATGACCCGCTGATTATAGTGATCGGTTGACCCAGATGTGTGTGGGGTGACGATTACATTTTCCATCTCCCATAACGGACTTTCCGGACTCAACGGTTCTGTTTCAAACACATCGAGTCCTGCTCCCGCGATTGTTCCTTCCTTTAATGCCTGGATAAGGTCAGCTTCCACGACAATCTCCCCTCGGCCGATATTCATAAAGAATGCGGATGTCTTCATTTGCTTAAATTGTTCTGCGCCAAACATTTGATTCGTTTCCTTGGTGAGCGGTAATGTAACCACAACATAATCACATTTTGGGAGCAGCTGATCTAATTGGTCTGGAGTATACATTTCATCCACATAGTCCTCTGGCTTTCCAGAGTGCCTGACACCAAGGACGTGCATGCCAAATGCTTTAGCGATTTTCGCTGTTTCTTTCCCAATGGTACCGACGCCGATAATGCCAATGGTTTTTTCATGTATTTCTAGTCCCATATGGGCATGATGCCAAGTTTTCTTCTGTTGGTTTTTAACATAGGTATGGATTTTCCGTGTTAAGCCAAGCATTAATGCAAAAATTGTCTCAGAAATTGGATAGGCATGGACGCCATTAGCACTAGTCAAGTAAATGTTTCTAGAATTCATCTCTTCAAGCGGCAGGTAATCAACACCGGCACTCCATGATTGGAGCCACTTCAACTTGGAATGTGGAGCGAGGCAGTATTCTTCTATCCCATTATGCCAGCCAGCGATGATTTCAGCGTCCTTTAGATGCTCTTGCCAAATATTTTTATCCTTGCCTACAATCAATTCCCAATCAGGAATCATCGCATTGATTTGTGTTATGTAATCTTGATCAATATTACGGGTGATAACCATTTTTTTCATAAGTGGGGATTCCTCCAATTTAACAATGTTTACTATATTTAATGATAACGGAAATCAAAAAAATTGATAAGGTTTTTGTTTACTAGTCGGACACTAATCCGAAGAAACCAGCAAATTTTATAAAACTATCTGGTATCAAAATATTCTTTTTCCATCTTCTGTGCTATTATTTAGAAATACGAAGTAAATATAAGTAAGCGGATCTTCAGTGTGAAGATTCTTTTTTATTGGAGTGAAGGGAGCGGATTGTTTGAAAGAGCGTTTGTGGACGAAGTCGTTTATTATGCTCATGGTGGGAAATCTGTTTGTGTTTATGTCATTTCAAATGCTTATTCCCACACTACCGCCATATATAAAATCCATTGGGGCTTCGGGGCTGGAGATTGGCCTAGTGACGGCATTGTTTTCGATTGGCGCTGTCATTAGCCGGCCGTTTATCGGCTTTATGCTTGAGTATAGGCCTAGAAAGGCACTAGTTTTAATAGGAGCAATTATGCTTTTACTGGTCACGATTCTTTATCCAGTTTCACAGGTTGTGGTGATTTTTCTATTATTCCGTTTTGTCCATGGTCTTGCCTGGGGCTGGTCAACAACTGTAAATGGCACAGCGGCGGTTGATGTGATTCCAAATTCACGGCTCGGTGAAGGGATGGGCTATTTCGGACTTTCGATGACAATTGCATACATTATTGCCCCTAGTGTAGGAATATTTGTTTACAATATTACTTCTTTCACGAATCTAATTTATTTTTCAGCGATATTAGGGGTTATCTCGATCATTTTACTTACTGCTGTAAAGTATCAAACTCCTAAAGCAGTGATAAATACTAGAAAAGAAGAATTGAAATTTTCCTATCTAGGTTCACTGGTTGAAACATCAAGTTGGTTTCCAGCATTTATCACGATTATCATCAATTTAGGTTACGGATCGGTGGTCACATTTATTGTCATTTTTGGTGAAGATCGTGGCATTGAGCAGATCTTTTTATTTTATATTTTTAATGCGGTGATGGCCACATTGGGCAGACCATTTGCAGGGAGATGGTTTGATGAAAAGGGCCCAATAGGACTTGTATTGTTCTGTACATTCGCTACATTTGTTGGCATATGGGTACTCTCTTTTGCACATTCCAGCTTATTTATTGCCATTTCAGGTGCATTATTCGGTATCGGATTCGGTTGCTTGATACCAACGCTGCAATCTTGGGCCTTACTCATGACACCTGCACATCGGCGAGGTGTGGCCAACGGGATGATCTTTTCGTCGATTGATTTGGGGATTGGGCTAAGCGGTCTTATTTTTGGGTTGCTCGCCCAGTTTGTTGGGACGGCATCCATCTTTCGAATCGCTAGTCTTTTTCTCATAGCAGCTATTGTTTTAGTTGTAATAATGGAAAGAAGAAGACGAGCGTCATTACAAGAAGACGTGGTAGCAAAGGAAAAGGTCAGGACATCATATTAAATGAGGTCCTGACCTTTTTATGTCTTAATCCAGCCTGGGAGCCATTTCATCTACAACTTTATAAAACTGTTCAGTAATTGATTACTTTTCGGGCATAGATGTCCATACCTAAAACACATTCATTAAAGGTCAACAGTAAATGACCATTATTCTAGAGTTTTTCTCTTTGGCATAATACTTGCAAAAGAGAATCATAGGAAATCCTAATAGGAGGTATAAACAATGCAAATTCAAACTTGTCGTGCGATTGTTACCGGCGGTGCCTCAGGGCTTGGAGAGGCAACCATCCGTACCATTGTTCAAAACGGAGGAAAAGCGGTTATTTTTGACCAATCGGAAGAAAATGGTTTACGTCTCCAAAACGAACTTGGTGAAGCCGTTTTATTTTTAAAAGCAGATGTCACTATAGATGAAGACATTCAGGAAGCAGTTAGTAAAGCTGCTGCGTTTATGGGTGGAGTGAATAGTGTAGTGAACTGTGCAGGGATTGGGATTGCAGAGAAAGTGCTCGGCAGGAATGGCGTGCATAATCTTTCACTTTTTTCAAAAGTCATTCAGGTGAATTTAATCGGTACTTTCAATGTAATTCGGATTGCTGCTGAGAAGATGACTAGTAATAAAGTGAATGAACAGGGTGAAAGAGGTGTGATTATTAATACTGCTTCTGTTGCGGCCTATGATGGACAAATTGGCCAGGCTGCCTATAGTGCCTCAAAAGGTGGAATTGTCGGAATGACCCTGCCGATTGCAAGAGAGCTTGCTCGCTACGGAATTCGTGTGATGACCATTGCTCCTGGACTTTTCCATACACCGATGTTTGATACCCTTCCACAAGAGGCGAAAGATTCGCTAGGAAATATGGTCCCGTTCCCTTCAAGGCTGGGATTCCCAAGTGAATACGCACAACTCGTTCAAAGTATCATCGAAAATCCAATGTTAAATGGTGAAACAATTAGGCTTGATGGAGCAATAAGAATGCAGCCGAAATAAAGGTGAAGTTGGGGAAGGCACAAGACTTCTCTTTTTGTTTGTATGGAATGATCAGAAGTATTGTTAAAATATTCAAAAATATCCCCCTTTTTTGTTACAATAAAGATATGAATAAAAGGGGGTAACGAAATGCTCCAAATTAAAGAGCTTATTACGCCAGTCGATTGTATAGTTACCGAAAATACGACACTAGTTGAAGCCATCGATCTGATGAACAAAAAGAAGTGGAACCTGCTTCCTGTATCGGATATTGGTAGAAAACTAGTTGGCGTTTTTACCCGAAGCAGTTTGTTTCAAATGGTTTTGGATGAGAACCCCCTAACCACTCCTATCAAAAAATACATAAAAGCTCAGGTTGAAACACTGCCCATTAACACCCCATATGAAAAAATTGAATTGATTGTCAAAAACAGTCAGGTTGGCACCGGTGTGGTCATTGATGACCAGGAACATGTCGTTGGAATCCTTACGAAAACGGATATGGTCATGTCACTGCTGCAAACCTCACAAGAGTTAAAAACAGTAAAAACCTTAAAAAGGACATTAGAAACAGCTTTAGACCATGCCTATGACGGGATTGTCATGACGGATGAAAAGAAAAACATCCAGATGGTCAGTCCTCCTCTACTCGAATTATTTAATCTTCAACTGGAAGCAGTTCTATACCATCCCGTTGCGAAAGTATTACCGGAACTACAATTAGACAATGTTTATCAATCAGAAACGGCTGAGGTTAGCGAATTTCTAGAAATCAATGGTATTAAATATATCGTCCACCGAATTCCTATTCAAGAGAATGGAAGAATCATTGGAGCCATTGGCAAGGTCGTGTTCAGACAATTAAATGAGGTCAGCGAGTTATTCAAAAAGTTACAGAAAGCGGAAAATAAAGCGAGTTTTTATCATCAGCAATTTCAGAAGTCAGAGTCAGCCAGGTTTACCTGGGATCACCTATTAACAGTTGATCCATATATGGATAAGTTGAAAAAAAGTGCGGCCAAAGCAGCAAAAGGAAGGTCAACTATTCTTATCCGTGGTGAAAGTGGTACGGGTAAAGAATTGTTTGCTCAAGCTATTCATAATAGCAGTGCAAGAAATACAGGGAAGTTTATTGTGGTGAATTGTGCAGCGATACCAGAGGATTTGCTAGAATCAGAGTTTTTTGGCTATGACGAAGGGGCCTTTACGGGGGCCAGGCAAAAAGGCAAACTTGGAAAGTTTGATTTAGCTAATGGCGGAACGCTCTTCCTTGATGAGGTAGGGGACATGTCACTCTCATTGCAAGCCAAGCTGCTGCGCGTGCTTCAGGAAAGAGAGTTCTACCGGGTTGGCGGTACGGTAAGAATACAGGTTGATGTCAGAATCATTGCTGCCACCAATCGAAATCTTGAAGAAATGGTCCAAGAGGGTCTTTTTAGAGAGGATTTATATTATCGTCTCAATGTTATTTCATTAAATGTCCCGCCACTCCGCAATCGACTTTATGATACAAATCATTTGATTGGGCGGTTCATGATTGAATTGAATCAAATTTTAGGCACTAGCATTACTGGTATCGAAGATAGGGCAAGAGGAGCGATGTTAGATTACGCCTGGCCTGGAAATGTCCGTGAACTGCGAAATGTCATGGAACGGGCCATGACATTTGCGGAAAATGGGAAAATTAGATTGGAGGATCTTCCCGATTATTTAGTGAAGCAGGTTTCCGTTGTAGAGCCTTCTTTAAATGTATCACTTGTCGAAAACGCAGAACTCGAAGCGATTAAAAAGGCATTAGTTCAAGTGCAAGGGAATAAAGTAAAAGCGGCTAGATTACTAGGAATCAGCCGATCCGGTTTATATGAAAAAATCAAAAAATACAAACTGCCGACCTAGGGAGAAGAGTGTCCAAAAAATGGACACCTTTTTGTGTTTTGTGTTTGCTTGAAAAACATATCGTCATTTAAGGCTGCTGCTTTTCGGGCTGATAGCCTATATATTGTTTTTTTTGAATACTGGCACAAAAATTGCATGAATATTGAGGGAAGTCTTTTTGAAGGAGGATCCTTATATGAATATCGGAAGCCTTTTAGCGCAAAATTCCCGCAAGTTTCCCGAATTATTAGCCATCGAATGTGAAGGCAGGAGCTATACGTATCGCCAATTTAATGAAGAAGTAAATAGGCTTGCAAACGGCTTATTGGTCCAGGGGGTAAATAAGGGTGACAAGCTGGCATTGATGATGAAGAATTCCGATCACTTTGTCTTTACGTTTTTTGCCGCTGCCAAAATTGGGGCGGTTGCCGTACCTGTTAACTTTCGTCTAACTGCATCAGAGGTTCACTACATTTTAGACCAGTCCGATACGTCTTTAGTTGTGTGTGACAAGGAGTTTGAACAAATAATCGCAACGGTCAAACAAGGAACGGAAACTCGGTTGGTCATTACCGTTGGTGACCCAGTAACAACTGGATACCATTCGTATGAAAGGATTTTATCCAATAATCTAAATGAGCCGGATGTTGAGGTTTCCGAGCAGGATGATTTAGAAATTCTCTACACATCGGGTACAACCGGCCGACCGAAGGGAGCTCTGTTTGATCATAGTCAAATTTTTAAAGTAGGGATTGCTGTTGTTATTAATATGGGGATTAGACAGCATGAACGAATTCTTCACCTCGCACCACTGTTCCACTCAGCCCAATTAAACTTATTCCTGATTTCCGGGGTGGCACTTGGTGCTACTCATATTATTCATCGTGACTTTCATCCAGTTAAAACACTCCAAGCGATTCAAGAACATAAAATTACCCATCTTTTTGCGGTTCCAGCTATGTATAACTTTCTACTCCAAGTTCCCAATGCAGCAGATTATGATTTATCTTCTATTAAAAGAGTCGGATACGGGGCAGCCCCAATGGCACCGGAACATGTCAAAAAAACCATTCAACTCTTTAAAACCGATCAGGTTTACAATCTTTGCGGTCTGACTGAAGCAGGGCCTGGAGGAATTCTCCTCGATCCAGAAGGACATAAACATCACCTTGGAAAGGGGGGAAAACCTATTTTCTTGACGGAAACAAGGGTTGTCAATGAAGAAGGTAATGATGTATTACCTGGAGTGATCGGTGAATTTATTGTTCGCAGTGACATGGTGATGAAGGAATATTATAAAAAGCCGGAAGAAACGAAGAGCACCTTGAAAAATGGCTGGCTCTATACCGGAGACTTAGCAACGATTGATGAAGAAGGTTATACCACGTTAGTTGATCGTAAAAAAGACATGATTATATCAGGCGGAGAAAATGTTTACTCCGTTGAGGTTGAAGGTATTCTTTTTGAACATCCGGACGTCCTCGATGCGGCTATTATTGGTTTGCCCGATGAGGTTTGGGGAGAGGCAGTCTGTGCGATTATTGTGCCAAAGGAAGGTGCAGTGATAGATGAGATGGAATTGAAGAACTTCTGTCGTCAAAAACTAGCAGGCTATAAAGTTCCAAGGCGAATTTTTATAGAAGAGCAGCTGCCGAAGAACGCTTCTGGGAAAGTATTGAAGTACCAGCTTCGTCAGAAAATGAGAGAGGTGAGAAGCGGTAAATTGGACTAAGAAAATCAAAATTGGTAATCGATTTCCAGTAAATGTCGTAAAAATCGTGAAATAGGTAGTAAGTGCCCAATAATATGTAGTGAGTATCCGAAAATATGTAGTAAGGAGAAGAATTAAAAAAAAAACCCAAATAGAAAGCGCTTCCACTCGAAAGTGAGGTAATTTAACATGAAACATCCATATTTAAATGAGGATCATGAAATTTTTCGCAAGTCATTGAGAAAGTTTTTGGACAAAGAAGCATATCCCTTTTATGAGCAGTGGGAGGAGGACCGGATGATTCCGCGTTCCTTCTGGAAAAAGATGGGGGAGCAGGGGTTTCTTTCCCCTGATATAGATGAAAAATATGGCGGCAGTGAGGTCGATTGGGGATTCGCGGTTGTCATAAATGAAGAGTTGGAACGAGTGGGCTCAGGCTTAATTGGGATTGGCCTCCACAATGACATTGTCGTCCCTTACATCACTGCTTATGGGACAGAAGAGCAAAAGCAGCGCTGGCTTCCGAAATGTGTTACCGGTGAAATTATTACAGGGATTGCCATGACAGAACCGGGTACAGGATCTGACCTGGCAAACATCAAAACAACGGCAAAATTGGATGGAGACCACTATATTGTTAATGGACAAAAGACATTCATTACCAATGGGATTCAATCCGACCTCATCGTTGTTGCTGTTAAAACGGACCTAAATGCGGTACCAAAGCATAAAGGTGTTAGCCTCCTCGTCATCGAGAGAGATGCCCCTGGTTTTTCACGTGGAAGAAAGTTAAACAAAGTCGGGCTCCATTGCCAGGATACAGCGGAATTAATCTTTGAAGATTGCCGTGTACCGAAAGAAAACCTGCTGGGGGAGGAAGGTAATGGTTTCCTTTATTTGATGGAAAAACTACAACAAGAACGGCTTCTTGTCGCAATTGGGGCGCAAACTGCCTCGGAAGTCATGCTCAAAATGACGATTGACTATGTAAAAAGCAGAGAAGCGTTCGGAAAACCAGTCAGCCAGTTTCAAAACACCCAGTTTAAAATTGTGGAAATGGCAACCGATATTGAAATGGGCAGAGCTTTTTTGGATCAGTTAATTGCCGAGCAT
Source organism: Bacillus sp. OV166 (assembly GCF_900177675.1). Classification (GTDB taxonomy): domain Bacteria; phylum Bacillota; class Bacilli; order Bacillales; family Cytobacillaceae; genus Neobacillus. The sequence continues at coordinate 1,264,313 of NZ_FXWM01000001.1, forward strand.
ATTGAAGGGAAAAACGTAGTAACGAAGGTCTCAATGGCGAAATTTAAGCTAACCGATATCGCCAAGAAGATTGCCGGAGAGTGTATGCAGCTCCATGGCGGCTATGGATATATGGAAGAATACGAGATTGCGAGACGATTCCGTGATATTCCTGTTTCCAGCATTTACGCTGGAACCAACGAAATTATGAAAACGATTATTGCGAAAAATCTAGGATTATAGAGAGGAAGATGACTATGCGTGAAGTAGTAATTGTTGAAGGAGTACGTACACCAGTAGGAAGAAGAAATGGCGTGTTAAAAGATATCCGTCCGGATGACTTATCAGCCCTAACATTAAAGGAACTAGTCAATCGAGCAGGGATCGACCCAGCGCTTGTGGAGGACGTTATTTGGGGTTGTGTTACCCAAGCCGGTGAGCAAGCAGGTGATATAGCAAGAGTTGCTGCATTAATTGCCGGCTTCCCAATCGAAGTCCCGGGGACAACAATTGACCGCCAATGCGGCTCAAGTCAACAAGCTGTGCATTTCGCTGCTCAAGCGATCCTTGCCGGTGATATGGACATTGTGATCGCCGGCGGTGTTGAAAGCATGTCCCGTGTTCCGATGGGCTCCAATTACAAAGGGGCTGAGGAACCTTTTAGTCCGAATTTAAGGTCAAAGTACGAAATGATTCATCAAGGATTGTCGGCCGAGCGGATTGCGGAAAACTATGGCTTTACCCGTGAAGTGCTGGATCAATTTTCACTTGAAAGTCATCAAAAAGCACTCAAGGCACAGGAGGAAGGTTATTTTTCAAGAGAAATTTACCCAATCGAGGTAAAGTTTCCTGACGGTACAACAACTGTCATCAAGAATGATTCTGGTCCGAGAAAAGGAACATCTATAGAAGCATTGGCAGGTCTCCGCACTTCCTTTAAAGAAGATGGAGTGATTCATGCCGGAAACTCCAGCCAAATAAGCGACGGGGCAGCTGCTTTATTACTAATGTCGCGCGAAAAAGCAGAAGAACTTGGTCTAAAACCGCGCTTCCGTGTTCACACACGCGTGGTGGTTGGTTCGGATCCAACTTTGATGCTGACAGGACCAATTCCGGCTACAGAAAAGGCACTAGAAAAGTCTGGCTTATCCATCGATGATATTGATGTGTTTGAAGTCAATGAAGCCTTTGCCTCTGTTCCGCTGGCTTGGCTGAAGGAGACGGGAGCAGACCCAGCGAAACTAAACCCAAATGGCGGAGCGATTGCCCTTGGTCATCCGCTTGGCGGCAGCGGGGCGCGTTTAATGGTGACAATGATGCACGAACTTGAGCGGACAGGCGGGCGCTACGGATTGCAAACCATGTGCGAAGGCCACGGAATGGCAAATGCGACGATTATTGAGCGTTTAAACTAAGAGTTGGAGGCGATTCGATGAGCACGACAATCGGGAAAATCTTTGACTTAACGGTGAAAAAGTATCCGAACAAACAAGCGATTTACGATGTCAGAAAAAATGTCCGGTATACTTATAAGGAATGGAGCGAACAAGTGAACCGGCTCGCCAATGCCCTCTTAAAAGAAGGCGTTCAAAAAGGCGATCGTGTTTCCACCTTCATGTTTAATACCGAAGAATTAGGGACAGCTTTTTTCGCCTGTGCGAAAATCGGAGCGATTTTCAATCCGATTAATTTTCGCTTGATGCAAGAAGAAGTTGCCTATATTCTTTCTGATGCCACCCCAAAGGTTGTTCTTTTTGAAAAAGCATTGGAACCTGCTATATCAGCGATCGCCAATCGCTTCGACAAGGCCTCCTTCTGGTTTATTGATGATGGAGCCCCCTCGTATGCTGTTAGTTATCAGGAAAAACTGGCCGCTTCATCAACCGAGGGCGTTCAGGCGGACGTAAAGGAAACCGATCTATATGCGTTTATCTATACCAGCGGGACAACGGGAAGACCGAAAGGAGTTATGCACACCCACCGCAATATGGTAGACCAAAGTGTATTCTGCATTGCTTCATGCAAACTAAGAGCGGAAGATGTTGGTCTCGTAACAGCACCAATGTTTCATTGCGCCGAACTCCATTGTGCGTTCCTGCCAAGGATTCATGCAGGAGCAAGTAATGTCATTTTGCATCAATTCAATCCAAAGGCGATCCTCCCATTGATCGAAAAAGAAAAAATCACGAAATTCTTTGCTGCGCCAACCATGTGGAACATGCTCCTACAAGAGGACCTAAGTAAATATGATCTATCCAGTCTGAAGCTTGGTTTATATGGTGCGGCGCCAATGGCCCCATCACTCGTTCATGCACTCCATGACAGCCTAGGAATCTCATTAATTCAAGCCTATGGAATGACTGAAATGGGACCAGCCATTACTTTTCTATCAGAAACGGACCAACTGAGGAAAGCGGGTTCGGCAGGGCAAGCAGCCTTGAGTCATGATATTAGGGTTGTTCGCACTAGAGAAGACGGCCCCTCAGATCCAGATGATGTGGTACCAGTCGGTGAAACCGGAGAGATAATTGTTCAAGGACCATGTATGATGGCCGGCTATTTCAACCGAGCAGAAGCGACAGAAAAAGCATTGTATAAAGGTTGGTACCATTCCGGAGACATTGGTTACCTCGATAATGAGGGGTACCTTTATGTCAATGACCGTGTCGATGACATGATTATCAGTGGCGGCGAAAATATCTATCCAAGGGAAGTCGAAGACCTCTTACATGCCCACCCAGGTGTCCTTGACGTGGCAGTAGTTGGCCAGCCAAATGACCGGTGGGGTGAGACTGTAACTGCCTTCGTGGTAAAAAAGGATCCGAAAGTAACTGACGAAGAACTGGATATACACTGCAAAAACAGCAATCAGCTTGCCAATTACAAACGCCCGAGAAAATATATTTTCTGTGAAGCGCTTCCTCGAAATGCCAGTGGGAAAATCATGAAATTTGTCTTGAGAAAACAACTTGGGGAGTTATTTACCCCAGGTACTACAAATTCATAAAAGAGGGTCCCTACTATGTTAAAAGGTATAAAAGTCATTGATTTCACGAACTACTTGCCAGGTCCTTTCGCAACCCTACGATTGGCCGAATTGGGTGCGGAGATTATTAAGGTGGAGCCTCCTGAAGGAGATCCTGCCAGGCATACGGGGATTTCAAAGCAGGGAAACGGGCTTGTTTTTTTAGCTAACAACCGTCAGAAAAAAAGCATCACTCTTAACTTGAAGGAGCAAGAAGGAATTGACACTGCCCGGAAATTAATTGCAAACGCGGATGTGGTTCTCGAAAGTTTTAGACCAGGTGTCATGGAGAAGCTCGGGTTAGGATATGAGGCGGTTCAACAGGTAAAACCTGATATCGTCTACTGCTCTATATCAGGATATGGACAAAAGGGGTCGCTATGTAAACTGGGTAACCATGACCTCAATTATATGGCTTTAAGTGGGGTTTTAGCCCAATTCAAGGATAAGGCCGGCAAACCTGTCCATCCGTCGATTACGCTTGCCGATTATATAGGCGGTTTTGCGGCTAATGAACGGATATTGGCCGGACTCGTTTCGAGAGCATTAACGGGAAAAGGGAGCTATCATTCTATTTCGATTACTGACCAACTGGTGTCATTATTGGGGAACCATGTCATGGTTGAGAAAGAAACCGGGGCGGGAACTGGCATTAATGTTCTTAATGGAAGCATTGTTTCATACGCCTTATATGAAACGATGGATGGACGTCACATGAGCATTGGCGCTCTCGAACCAAAGTTTTGGGATAATTTTTGCAGGGCTCATGGTCGTGAAGAATGGATTCAGTCGCACTTTTCCCAATCGGTGGAGTCCAATCCAATTTTTCAAGAAATCTCAGCACTTTTTAAGAGCAAAACCTTCTTTGAGTGGATTGAATTCGCCCAAAAGGTAGACTGCTGTATGGCTCCTGTCCTTGAGATAGGGGAATTAAACGAGAACCCTTACTTTCAAGAGAAGGAGCTCATCTTTGCCTCTTCTTGGGGAGACTATCAAGTTAAAATGCATAGTGACTTTGAGCAGGAATCCATTGTCCCTCCACCTCAAAAAAACGAGCATAAAGACGAGATATTGAATAATATTTTGATATAAAAGGAGAATCTAGACTGCCCGAGGATCATTTGGCAGTCTATTTTTTGAATAAATGCTTTTTGAAAATCAAGTGACAAGCAGTATAATAGAGTGAGATTATCATGAATTTAATATGTTTATTTAAGGTTTGAAAGGAGGAAAAATGTTGTTTGAAAAAGCATTGCCATTACTAGAATCCCACTTCGGTTATAGCTCCTTCAGGACGGGCCAGGAGCAGGCAATCCGTTCTGTTTTATCAGGTGAAAACACAATTACTGTTATGCCAACGGGTGGCGGGAAATCCATCTGTTATCAAATTCCTGCACTTGTCCTTCCCGGTACCACGATTGTCATTTCCCCACTGATTTCTTTAATGAAGGACCAGGTTGATGCCCTCATTCAAGTCGGTATTCCGGCAACATTTATCAATAGTTCGTTAAGTCTTGGCGAGGCAAATAGGCGAATGATAGAAGCGGCCGAAGGAAAATATAAGCTTCTGTACATAGCGCCTGAGCGTTTGGAATCACGTGAATTTCTTGAAGATCTTTACAGCATGGACATTCCATTAGTAGCCGTGGATGAGGCCCACTGTATTTCGCAATGGGGACATGATTTTAGGCCAAGCTATCGCCATATTCAACAACTAATTAATAGCCTGCCGCAAAGGCCAATTGTATTAGCTCTTACTGCTACAGCCACACCAAAAGTACGTGAGGATATTTGCGATTTATTAAACATTGATGAAGAGAATACGATTATTACCGGATTCGAGCGGGAAAATCTGTCCTTTACGGTTATCAAGGGCCAGGATCGGGACAAGTTTATTAAAGACTATTTGAAAAAGAATGATAAAGAAGCAGGCATTATCTATGCAGCAACAAGAAAGAATGTCGACCAAATTTATGAGAAATTACTGAAAGCAAATATTAAGGCGGCCCGCTATCATGCGGGGATGGGCGATGTGGAGCGAAATCGTGAGCAGGAACGATTCTTAGAAGATAAAGCGACTGTGATGGTAGCCACCTCTGCTTTCGGAATGGGAATAGATAAATCTAATATCCGTTATGTGGTACATTATCAGCAGCCCAAAAATATGGAGAGTTATTATCAGGAAGCGGGCCGTGCGGGCAGGGATGGTTTGAAGAGTGAATGTATCATGCTTCATTCCTCACAGGATGTGCAAATTCAGCGTTTTTTAATTGATCAATCCAGTGATCGGAGCCGCATCACACAAGAATTAGCTAAACTCCAGCAAATGGTCGATTATTGCCATACCGAAAACTGTCTGCAGGAATTTATCTTAAAATATTTTGGTGAAACCGAAACAGAGCCTTGCGGCAGATGCGGCAACTGCTTGGATACGAGGACAAGCATCGATGTAACGAAGGAAGCCCAAATGGTGATGTCCTGCGTCATTCGGATGGGGCAGCGCTTTGGTAAAACGATCACAGCCCAAGTGTTAACAGGATCGAAAAATAAAAAAGTAACAGAAATGGGTTTTGACAGACTTCCAACCTATGGAATCATGAAGGATAGGAGTTCGAAGGATGTCAGCGACTTTATTGAATTCTTGATATCACAAGAATTGATCGCGATCGAGCAAGGGCAATTTCCAACCCTATTCGTTTCACCAAAAGGAAAAGATATTCTGTTAGGTAAAGAACAGGTCCATCGCCGTGAAACTGTACAGGTGAAACAAGTGGCCAAAGATGATCCATTGTTTGAAGTGTTAAGAGAAGTGCGGAAGCAGATTGCCGAATCAGAAAAAGTACCTCCATTTGTCATTTTTTCTGATGCTGCCTTAAAGGATATGTGTGCAAAGCTGCCGAAGTCTACGGAAGAATTTTTACAAGTTAGTGGAGTGGGAGAACTGAAACTTAAAAAATATGGCCTAGAATTTATTCAAGCCATCCGTACCTTCTGTGAAACTAATGTAGACTATCAAAGTGAGTTGGTACCTTTAGAGAAAGCTCCAAAGAAGCCCGCTAAAAAAGCTGGGGTAACCGATTCTCATTTGGAGACATTAAAATTACATCAAGGGAATATTTCGATTGCGGAAATTGCTGAGCAGCGGAATTTAGCAGTTAGCACGGTGGAAACCCACTTACTTCAATGTGCGCAACAAGGGTTAGAAGTTGATTTTTCAAAACATATTCCGGATGAATACATGCCGCTTCTAGAAAAAGCCTTGGCAGAAGCTGGACGGGAGCGCCTCAAACCAATCAAGGAATTGCTTCCCGAGGAAGTAAGCTATTTTATGATCAAAGCCTATGTTTATTTTATTAGCAAAAAGAAATAGATTGGCAAAAAGAAGGCATACATCAAAGAAATAATACAATTATCAATATTTTTAGAATATTCTTAATTGTTGTCGATATCCCTGTTATCTTGTTGATATTTCCCCGGGAATTTGTCGATATCACCTAATAAAAGAACAGGGCAGCTTGTAAACTTAGCTGCCCTGTTCTTTATCATATTCATCTAAAAATGGCTGATTAGCATAATAGTACATCATCGCCATGAAAACAGCGCCGCCAATCAGGTTGCCAATCGTTACAGGCACTAGATTGTGAATCACTCCACCCCATGAAATCGTCCCTGGATGGTTTAAAACTAAGGCAATGGCAAACGTACACATGTTAGCGATACTATGTTCATATCCGGAAATAAAGAAACAAAAAACAAACAGCATCATCGCAAACATCTTCGGTCCATCGCCTTTTAGACCCATCGGAAGAAAAAAGGCCATACAGACGAGCCAATTACATAGAATCGCTCGGAAAAATAGCTCGGTTGTTGGGACCTGCATTTTGATCTCGACAACATGGAGTAAAAAGCCGTTAACCTCTGAACTTTCATAAAGCCCTGTTGTAAAAATAATAAAGGCAAAGACCGCCGCCCCGAGAATATTTCCAGCATAACTGCAAACCCATAACTTCAAAACCTCTGTCCAGGTCATTTTCTTACGCAGCGCTGCATAAGTGTAATAAAACGTATTTCCGGTAAATAAATCGCCACCGCCATAAGCGATTAATATGATAGCAGATCCGAAGGTAAGTGCCGCCATCGGATAGGCAAACGGGTTATCTTTAACATAAAAGAAATTCCCCGTTTTAAACGCTACAATGACGCCAAAGCCGATAAACATACTAGCAAGCGCCGCCCGTAAAATATAACGGAGGATGCTTTGCCGGAAAATTTTCATCTTTTTTAGGGCGAGTTTCTCGGCTTCACCTAAAGGCTGCATTTCCATGTTTGTCATAACCACCATTCACTAATAGATATTATCCGTTTATTTTTAATCGAAAAGGGCTTAGTTATGTATTAGTGGGTAAATTTTTCATTAAACAAGCTTAGTATAATAACATTTTATAAAACATAAACTTTTGTAATGGTTAAAAATAGCAATAACATCCGTAATTCAGTTATAATAGAGGAGTTTTTTGAAGACTGATTTTAAGGAGTCATTATGTCGACATTGAAAAAAATTACCCCTTCGTATGATCCATGGGAAGCCTATTTAGATATCGAGCAATATGGAAAGCCTCAGTTAACCAATATCGAGTTCACCACAACAACACTTTGTAATATGCGCTGTGAGCATTGTGCGGTAGGCTATACACTCCAAACAAAGGATCCACAGGCGATTCCACTTGATTTGCTATTAAAAAGATTAGAGGAAATTCCAACATTACGTTCGATAAGCATTACCGGAGGAGAACCGATGTTATCCTTATCCTCGGTAAAAAATTATGTTGTACCGATTTTAAAATATGCCCATGAGCGCGGTGTACGGACGCAGATTAATTCCAATTTAACCCTAGATCTAGATCGTTATGGATTAATCGTGCCTTACTTAGATGTTTTACATATTTCGCATAACTGGGGGACCGTCGATGATTTTGTCGAGGGTGGCTTTGCCAGAATGGAACGGAAGCCTGAATATGAACAACGGGAAAAATATTTTAATAGAATGATAGAAAATAGTCGTGGACTGGTAAGAGCAGGGGTGATGGTATCGGCGGAAACGATGCTAAACAAGCGGACACTACCGTATTTAGAAAAAATTCACCGCCAAATTGTTGATGAAATGCTATGCCAGCGCCATGAAATACATCCAATGTACCCAAGTGATTTTGCTAGCAATCTCGAAAACTTATCACTTAATGAAATAAGAGAAGCAATCCATCACTTACTAGATGTCAGAGATGAAAATGTGTGGATGCTGTTTGGCACGCTCCCATTTTATGCATGCAGCGATAATCAAGAGGATTTAGCTCTTTTACAACGTTTATATAAAAGTAAAAATGTCACCGTCAGAAATGACCCTGATGGACGTTCGCGACTGAATGTAAATATTTTTAACGGAGATATTATTGTTACTGATTTCGGTGATACACCACCCCTTGGAAATATCCAGACTACAAATCTGTTACATGCATATGATACCTGGCAGTCATCTGCCTTAGCAAAGGAATTAAGCTGTCATTGCCCAGCTGTCAAATGTCTCGGGCCAAATATATTAGTTAAGAACAGTTATTATCAGGAAATGGACTTTACTAAACGAAAAAGCAGAATAAAGTAATAAAGCAAAAGCACTTTAAATGCATTAAATTTAAAGTGCTTTTTTACTTATTCCTTGCCCAATCTTAAAGTAATTAAATCGAGTGTTTTACAAGCTTTGGGTGACGATGCATTGAAACAAATAAAATAAATCCGCTAATAATTAATAATGAACTTGTAATGATAAAAACGGCAGAAAAACCGTAGTAACCAGATACGAATCCACCCAGCATCGGGCCGACAATATTCCCAAGGAAGCGCAAGCTGGTATTATAGCCTAATACTTCGCCTTGCATCGCAATCGGTGCCTCTTGACGGATATATGCAATCCGTACAGGAATAATTCCGCCAATCGTAACACCCAGTGCAAAGCGGATGATAACCAGTTGCCAAAGGCTAGAAACCGCTGCCCCAGGCAAGTAGACAATCCCCGCTAGAAAAAGAAGAATAACTAATATTTTGATATACCCATACTTATCAGCGATTTTCCCCCAATTTCTCGACATTAACAAATTCCCCAGTCCCGCAGCGGAAAAAGCAATCCCTGAATAAAAGGCAACATTAGTTGTGCCATGCAGATCACTAACAAATAATGATAAAATTGGTTGAATGCTAAAGTGAGCGATCTGAACTAGGGCTGAAATTAGTAGGACTGTTAATAACACAGGGTTACGAATAATATGTTTAAAAACTTCTTTGCTTGAGTAATGTGTTTTTGCACCCTTAGAAATAGGTATCAAGAATTCCTTTGTGGCAATCACTAACAGGGCAGAGATGAAAATCGAAATGGACGTCCATTTAAAGGTAGTGGAATAGCCAAGAGAATCAGCTAAAACACCACCCAGCATCGGTCCTAACAATGAACCTGTAATACTACCTGTTTGCAATGTACCAAGAACACGTCCGGCAATCTCCTTCGGTGTTTGCGTTGAGATAAAAGCCTGTGACATCGGAATAAAGCCCGAAAAAAAGCCCATGAAAAAGCGCAGCAACAGTAGTTGCCAGACAGAATGGACATAGCCCATTAGAAAAATAGATAAGCCCATCCCTAATCCGGAAATGATAAGGATTCTTTTTCTCCCATAACGGTCGCCAATTCTACCCCAAATTGGTGAGAATAGGAAGGCAGAAACAAATGTGATCCCAAAGGTGATTCCCGACCAATGCTGAACATATTTTTCCGTGAAGTTACCAAACGTCTCAATGTACAATGAAATAAACGGCATAACCATTGTCATACTTCCTGCTACAAAGAAGTTCGCAAACCACATGATCATTAAATTACGCTTTGCACTTCTCTCCTGATACACTATAAAAAACACTTCTTTCTGAAATATATTTCGATTAACTAAATATTATCATACCGAAATTTCTGATAATTTTAAAGGGATTTCCCTTATAAATAAAATTGGAAATTACGTTTACTACTATTCAAAGGTTTTGGCGGATTGGGAATAATAACTGTATTACAAATATTCAAAACACTATTGACAACTTGTTAATGGGAGACTAAAATCTAATTTATTACTTTAAATGAATAATACGTTCTCTTATCAAGAGTGGCAGAGGGACTGGCCCGATGACGCCCAGCAACCGTTCCGTTTGGAATTGGTGCTAAATCCTGCAAAACAATTTATTGTTTTGAAAGATAAGAGAGGAGTAGTCCCTTATTTTGTGATGAAACCTCTCTTTTCTGGAGAGGTTTTTTATTTTTATATAAAAACAAACCTTTCCAATCGGAGTAATGGAGTATTGATAAGAATCTAAAAGGGGGAGCTTTAATCATGAAAAGAAATATCTTTAAAAGTACACTCGTATCAGCATTAGCAGCAACACTCTTACTCACAGGCTGTGCTTCTGAGGGAGAAACAAAACAAGCAAGCGCTCATAAAAAGGTTTCACTTGAAGGTGTATCTGAAAAGTTTACAAGTGGTGATCCGTTAAAAATCAAGGTTATCCGAAAAATTGGCGGTGACGATCATACTGCCCAGTTCTTAGCAGGTGCAAAAGAAGAGGGAGAAGCCTTAGGTTTTCAAGTGGACGTGTTTACCGCAAATGGTGACACAGCTAAGTTCCATGATGCTATTAATCAGGCATTAGACCAGGATTATGATGGATTTATCATTTCTCATGGTGACGATGATGCGACTGTTAATGATGTAAAAAAGATAGTTGAAAAAGGAAAAAGTGTAGTTACATTTGACTCGAATCCAAATATTGCGAAGGTTGATGGAGTAACGCTTACTTCACAGGATGATGAAGCCTTAGCAACTTTGGCCCTTGATCAACTCGTAAAGAATACAAAAGGAAAAGCAAATATTGCATACCTATGGGTCGACGGTTTCCCTGCAATGGTTAGACGTAATAAGGTTTATCAAGATGTCCTTTCAAAAAATCCTGAAATTAAAGAAGTGGAACGCTTTGGTGTGGCAGCGGCAGACACAAGTGTACAAACACAAAACGCAGTTGCAGCCATGTTAAATAAATATCCAAAGGGCAAACTGGATGCCATATTTGCTACTTGGGATGCTTTTGCAATCGGAGCAGCACGAGCTTTGAAAGAAGCGGGACGTGAAGAAGTGAAGATTTATGGAATCGATGTTTCCAATGCTGATCTGCAAGAAATTCAAAGAAAAGGCAGTGCTTGGAAATACACAGCAGCTGTCGATCCGAAACTTATCGGTGCTGTTGATATGAGAATACTTGCGAAAAAGCTTGCAGGTGAAGAAACACCACAGACCTATGATTTAGATGCTTCACTTGTTTCACAAGAAAACCTTCTCAAAGCAAAAGAGCCTGTAAACATGGTAGATCTCGCAAAAATTATCCCAGGCTGGGGTCAATCGACGGCATTTGAGGAAGAGTGGATAAAGACGTTAAAGAAGCATTATAAAGAATAGTCGGTATACAACTAGACACTCTCTTTTTCAATAGATGAAGAGAGTGTTTGCTTACGGGGGATGATTTTGATGAGATCAACATTGGAGATGAAAAACATCTCAATAGAGTTTCCTGGTGTGAAGGCATTGAATCAGGTCGACTTTTCGATGGAAACGGGAGAAATCCAAGCTTTGATTGGGGCAAATGGGGCAGGGAAATCAACGTTAATGAAGGTTCTCGCGGGTGCTTATGACCACTATACCGGTGAAATAAGGTTAGATGGAAAAAACCTGAAGATTCGTTCTCCGAAAAATGCCCAGGACACAGGAATACAAATCGTTTATCAAGAAGTAGATACGGCTCTCATTCCATATTTAACTGTCGCAGAAAATATTATGCTCCATGATACAGTCCATAACATGGGGAAAAAGCAATGGATGAAATGGAAGGACCTTCATCAAAAGGCGGGGCAAATATTAGCGGGTATGAACATTAAGCTTCCGACGAAGAAGCTGGTAAGTGAGTTAACGTTAGCGGAAAAACAAATGATCTTAATCGCTAGGGCTGTTTCAAATCAGTGTAAGTTTCTTATTTTAGACGAGCCGACTGCACCATTGAGTCATACTGAAACGACGGAATTATTCCGGATCGTCCGTGATTTAAAAAAGCAAAATGTAGGAGTTATCTTTATTTCCCATCGCTTGCCAGAAATTTTTGAAGTCTGCGATGAAGTGACCGTAATGAGAAACGGTGAATTTGTTGCAAAAGAGCGAGTTACTGATACGACCATCAACAAAGTGGTGGAGCATATGCTGGGACAAAAATTAGAAGAACAGTTCCCAGTGAAGAATACGTCCATTGGAAACACGGTCCTTGAGGTAAGAGGACTTTCAGATAGAGAGAAAATTAAAGATTTACATATTCATGTTAAATCAGGGGAAATCCTTGGAATTGCTGGACTTGTGGGTGCTGGAAAAACAGAATTGTGTAAGGCGTTATTTGGCTCTGAGAAATTAACTGGGGGAGACATCTTTCTTCATGGCAATAAATTAAAATTAAAGAGCCCCTATCATGCGGTTAAGAAGGGAATTGCTCTAGTTCCAGAGGAACGGAGAAAGGAAGGAATTCTGGTTCTTGAATCGGTAGAAACCAATTTAACAGCTGCAAACTTAGGGGAATTTTCAAAGGTGTGTAGCTTTTTAGATCGAAAAAAAGAAAAAGAAACGGCAAAGCAGTTGATCCGTCGCCTCGGAATTAAAACCCCTTCCGAAGAAACCAAGGTACAGAATCTTTCCGGGGGGAATCAGCAAAAGGTCGCAATCGGAAAGTGGCTCGTAGCTGAAGCAGATGTATATATTTTTGACGAACCAACCAAAGGCGTCGATGTTGGCGCAAAGAAGGATATCTTTGAGTTAATAGCTGAACTAGCAAACCGGGGTAAAGCAATTATTTATGCTTCTTCAGAGCTTTCGGAGATTATTGGGATTACTGATCGGGTCTATGTTTTATATGACGGTAGGTCCGTAAAGGAAATTGATACGAGAGAAACGAACGAAGAAGAACTATTATTTTATTCAACAGGGGGCAGGTAAAATGGAGGCAAATATTGCAGCAAAGAATCAGGTAGCCCCGGCAAAAAAAGTCTTTGAGTTATTTCGCTTTTTATATAAATATGGGACGATTATTACGATTCTTGCACTTATTATTATTTTTTCAGTGGCTAATCCTACTTTTATTCAGGGCAGTAATATCATCAATATCTTACGTTCGATCTCCATTGTTACGATTATCGCTATCGGTATTACGATTTCATTGTCTGTCGATGGTTTTGATTTATCGGTGGGATCGGTCGCTTCCTTATCAAACGCCATTGTCATTTCGATGTTTGTTTGGTTTTCACAAAACACATTGGTGGCGGTCATTTCTGCAATTTGTGCTTCCTTAGTAGTAGGAGCAATAAACTCATTCATGATTGTGAAATTAAGAATTCCAGATATGCTGATGACACTTGCTACGATGTTTATTATTCAAGGGACCGCACTGACATATACAAAAGGGGCCACGGTTTCACAAAACATGGTTATGTCTGATGGCTCGATGGCATCGGGTCTGATCAGTCCATTTTTTGCAAAAATCGGAGAAGTGCCGTGGATTATTATCATCATGTCTGTGACCGTGATCCTCGTGCATATCTTTTTGAACTATACAAAGCATGGTCGATATATGTATGTGATCGGTGGTAACAAAGAAGCGGCGAGACTATCAGGTATCCCAGTTAATAAATATAAGGTGGCAGCGTATTTGCTTTCGGCTCTGTTTGCCTCCTTTGGCGGGATTGTGCTCGCTTCAAGGGTTTTGACATCAGAAATTAACTCTGGTGCTCCCTATTTAATGGATTCAGTTGCCGCTGCCTATATTGGCTTTTCAGTGCTCGGGGCTGGAAAGGCCAACGCGTTTGGAACATTTGTTGGAGCCGTCCTGATCGGGATTCTCCAAAACGGACTCGTGATGATGTCCGTCCCGTATTATGCGATGGATATTGTTAAAGGGACCGTCTTGGCCTTTGCGTTAGCAATTACGTATTATAAACAAAAATAATTGAACTATGATCAACCTATCCATTTTGCGGATAGGTTTATTTTTTTTGAAAAACCAGAGTAAAATCTACAAATATAAGTAAGTTTTGAGGAACAATATTTAGAGATAGGAGGGATCTTAATGGAACATTATGAAGCATTTCTGAGAAGTAAGAATTGGGTAGATACCGATTTAGATTCAAGGTATATAAATGTTAATCATCCCTATGCTATCTTAATTTCTGAGGATGAAGGGCAAATTACCTTAAGAGGTAACACTGGGTTTGATAATGGGCAAAATGGCGAGGAGATTTTTACGTTTAACTCATTGAAAGAGCTCCAAGAGTGGTTTGAAAACAATATTGGGGAGTAACGAGAACAAGCAGCCAGGGAAGGCCCCTGGCTATTTTGCTTTTTGTCGAGAAATGTCGTTTCATTTTTCTGAAAATTCAATTGACTAGAGTTTGAAAGTATAGTAATTTATATATAACAACATATAACGTTATATAAAGTTGTATATTGTTTAAAGAGTTTACTAGTGTTCATTGACTAAAATATTTTATCAGGGAGGCAACAAAATGACGACTGAATTAGTAATTGACGTAAAAAATCAAGTGCAACAAGCATTAGCAGAGGTAGAAAAAAGAAATATTTCCAATATTTTCTTTGTAGCATGTGGAGGCTCATCTGCCATTATGTATCCAAGCAAGTATGTAATTGACCGTGAAGCAAAGGTTCTTGATGCCCACCTGTTTAGTGCAAATGAATTTATCCATCGCAATCATGCAAAACTTGGAAGCAATTCCCTGGTTATTCTGTGCTCGCACTCAGGAACCACACCTGAAACAGTAGAAGCAGCAAAATTTGCTAGAGCAAAAGGGGCTTTGGCTGTTTCTTTAACTAATGTGGAAGCGTCACCGTTGGCGCTAGCTTCAGATGTCGTGCTGAAGTATCAATGGGGTGAAGAAGTAAACGCTTTCACGACGAACTATTCGGTTTTATATCAACTAGTATTTGGTGTACTAAAAGTTGTTGAAAATAACGAAAAAGCTAGTATAGTAGAAGAAAGTCTTGAGAATTTACAGAATGTTTACGAAAAAGCAGCTGCACTTTATCAATCGAAAGCAGAAGCATTTGGACAAGATTATAAAGACGAGAAGATCATTTATACAATGGCAAGCGGAGTAAACTATGGTGTTGCCTACTCCTATGCAATTTGTATCCTTATGGAAATGCAGTGGGTTCATTCCCATGCCATTCACGCGGGAGAATACTTCCACGGACCATTTGAAATTATTGATGAAGAAACACCATTCATTATCTTGCTTGGTTTAGATGAAACAAGACCATTAGAAGAAAGAGCACTAGAATTCTCTAAGCGTTATGGAAAGAAACTGGTTGTCCTTGATGCAAAGGACTTTGATTTCACTGGGGTAGCAGAGGAAGTACAGGGATACATCGCTCCATTAGTGTTAAATTATGTTTTAAGAAAATACGCGGATCAGTTAGCAGATGCACGAAATCATCCGCTATCAAAAAGAAGATATATGTGGACAGTTGAATACTAAACCTAGCTAATATACAATGCATTAATCATAGAAACGGATTCCTTTCTGGAGGGGAAAGCTTAATGAAGAAGTTGTTGATTTTAAGTATTATTTCTATCCTTTTTCTATCCTTTTTTGCTGGCTGTTCTAAGAGTTCTAGTTCAACGAATGGAAAAGATGTAGTTGAACTAAAGTTCTTCCACCGCTGGCCGAATCAACCTAAAAAGCAATATTTTGAAAAGGCAGTCAAAGAGTTTGAGAAGGCCCATCCCAATATTAAAATTAAAACGGAAGCCGTTTTAAACGACTCTTATAAAGAAAAGATTCGCGTTGTCTTAGGATCAAGCACCCCTCCAGATGTATTCTTTTCTTGGAGCGGAGAATTCGCTTATAACTTCGCGCGTCAGGGACAATCACTTGATTTAACTAATTTTGTTAATGAAGATAAAGCGTGGTCAGATCAAATCATTGCCTCCCAGTTCAATGCCTTCACTTTAGACAGTAAAATTTACGGAATTCCTTGGTCGACTGACGGAAAGGCCTTCTTTTACAATAAGAAAATTTTCAAGGATTTAAATCTTGAGGTTCCAACCACTTGGTCCGAACTAATTGATGTCTCTAAAAAGGTAAAGGCCGCAGGACTTACGCCAATTACATTCGGAAGCAAAGCACCGTGGACGATTTCCCATTATATTGGAACATTGAATCAATTGATGGTGCCACAGGATGTTCTTGATAAAGATTATGATCCCAAAAATCCTGAAGGTGATTACTCACATCCAGGTTATGTTAAAGCATTAGAGAAATTCATGGAACTGAAGCCGTACTTTAATAAGGGAGTTAATTCTGTAGACCATGAATATTCACGGGAGTTATTTAACAGTGGAAAAGCAGCGATCGGCTTCTTCCAGCTTGCAGAAATCGGGCTTATTGAACCATCTTTAAAAGAGGATTTAGGTGTGTTTAATGTACCAGGTGTGGAAGGTGGAGAAGGAAATGCCAACTCCATCACAGCAGCACCAGAAGGAATCATGATTTCTTCGAAAACAAAACATCCAAAAGAAGCAATGGAATTTGTCAAATTCTTAACTTCGAAGGAAAAAGGTACAGAGCAGTTAAAAGAGGTAAGTGAATACAGTGCGGTTAAAGGAACAACAACCGATGAAAATGCATCCAAGCTTCAACAGGATGCCATCAATTTAATTGTTAAGGCTGAACAAACATACTTATGGTTTGATACAGCTGTTGATATTAAAATAGTCGATGCTTATTTAAATGGAACACAGCTAATGTTGGACGGCAAGAAAAGTCCAGAAGATGTAATGAAGGATGTCAGAGCAGCAGCAAAAGAAGTTAAGGCGTCTGCAAAAAAATAGGAAGCCAGAAAAGGTGGTTGCAAGTTGACCACCTTTTTTCCAAAGATACGCCTGTTAAAAAAGGGGAGTTATTATGCAAAATACAAACAAGTGGTTACCATACTTATATATTGCACCTTGCTTAATCTTTATGGCCCTTTTTGTTTACTATCCAATTGTTGAAAACTTTTTTTATAGTTTCTATGATTTCTCTGCTTTTTCCGTAGAAAAAACATTTGTTGGCTTTGAAAATTTCCTTAATCTTTTTAAAGATGAAGTTTTTTATATAGCATTAAAAAATAATCTCTGGTATGCAGTCATCTCAATTATCTTTCAGGTATTTGGCGGACTTATTTTAGCGGCTATACTTGAAGATCCGCTTACAAGAATCATAAGTGGATTGTTCCGTACCGTATTTTTCCTGCCAGTTGTCATTTCGATGACTGTCATTGCTTTACTGTTTACGTTTGTTTATAACCCGGATATCGGAATTTTAAATGGGCTATTAAATTGGTTAGGGCTTGGAAATTTAACTAGGGCTTGGCTGGGAGAATCTGAAACAGCTATTTTCGCTGTTATTGCTGTGTCACAGTGGCAAAGTATTGGTTACATTATGATGTTATTTATTGTCTCGATTCAAAATATCCCCCAAGAATTGTATGAGGCTGCAGAGATCGATGGGGCAGGGAAAATTCGTAAATTCTTTTCAATCACTGTTCCACAAGTAAAAGAGATGTTCTTCGTTACAACACTTATTACCTTAACCGGTGCATTTACCGTCTTTAATGAACCGTATATTTTGACAGGCGGCGGACCGGGTAATTCCAGTGAAGTATTAGGAACATTACTCTACCATTCAGCTTTCGGTAAAGACCAAATGGGTTATGCTTCGGCTGTGGCCACTGTGATTTTAATCATCACCTTAATTGTTTCCTTGGTTCAGTTGAAACTATTTAAAACAGGAAAGGATGTTTAGAGTGGAGACAAGCAAAGTAATGGACTACCATCATTCGATCCCAATCACAAAAAAAAATAGGAAGCAAAAGAATGTTGTTAAAAGTCTGCCAATTTTTACAATCCTAATCTTGTATTTTGTAGTGATTGCTTATCCGCTTTTTTGGATGGTAATTAACTCATTTAAGTCCACTCCAGAGATTTTCTCCAGCAGCTGGGCTTTACCAAAAGAATGGCTGTTTTCAAATTATACAGAGGCATGGAACACAGGGATTTCTGGATATTTTGTTAATAGTTTAATTGTTACAGCAACTACCTGCTTCCTAACAGTATTAATAAGTGCACTCGGAGCCTACAGTTTATCTAGGTTTGAATTTAAAGGGAAGAACATCCTATTAGTTTTCTGTATGGGAGGAATGATGCTCTCCCCTCAAGTTAGTTTAGTCCCACTATACAAGCTCATTCAATTATTAGGAATTCATGATACGTATTTTGCAATGATCTTTCCCTATGTTGCTTACCGAATTCCAATCACCATCCTACTGATCAGAGCTGCTTTTCTAGAGGTACCGAAAGAATTAGAGGAGTCTGCCTTTTTGGACGGATGTAATACATGGACCATTTTTACAAAAATCTTTGTTCCTTTAAATAAACCGATTTTACTAACAGGGGTAGTGTTAACTGCATATTTTACTTGGAACGAGTTTATGTTTGCGTTAATCTTTGTTGATTCTGATGCGCTAAAAACCATCCCTGCTGGATTGATGCAATTTCGGGATGCCCTTCAAACGAATTGGGGAGTTCTGATGGCTGGCTTAATGATTTCAGCCCTGCCGATCATTCTCTTATTTATGTTTATGCAGAAGTATTTTATTAGAGGTTTATCATCAGGCAGTGTTAAAGGATAAGGAGGAGTGGGGAAATATGAAAATTATTGGAATAGGCGATAATGTTGTTGATATTTACCAGGATCGTAATGAAATGTTTCCAGGTGGAAATGCTTTAAATGTTGCTGTTTTAGCTAAACAAAATGGAGCGGAGTCCGCGGCATTTATAGGTATTGTTGGAACGGATGTGGAAGGGGATCATATCTTAGATTCTTTAAACAAGAACTTAATAGAAACTAGTCATGTTAGAAGAGCGGTTGGGGAAAGTGGAAAAGCATATGTTGATCTAAATGTGGAAGGGGACCGAATCTTTATTAAATCAAATAAAGGCGGTGTTCAGGCTAAACTCAAGCTTAATCTATCCGTAGATGACTATGAATACATCAAAGCGTTTGATGTGGTACATACCAGTATATATAGTCATTTAGAGGAAGAATTGCCATTGCTTAAACAACATTTACCCGTTTCCTATGATTTCTCTAATCATTTTACAACAGAACAATTAGAAAAGGTTTGCCCTCATATCCAGTTTGCGTTTATTTCAGGAAGTGATTTTACAGAAGTTGAACTAGAAGAGCTCTTCCGTAAAATACATGGACTTGGAACGCCGTTTATCATTATCACTAGAGGTTCTAAGGGCGTAATTATGTCTCATCATAACAAACGATACAAACAGGGAATTGAAGAAGCGAATGTGATTGATACTTTAGGTGCAGGGGATTCTTTCATTGCTGGTTTTTTAACCAACCACTTTAATGGGTTTACCATTGAGGAATCTTTGAAAGCAGCGGCACAGATTGCTGCAAGAACTTGTGAAGTGAACGGTGCATTTGGGTTTGGTAGACAATTAACTTTCTAAAAACAAAAGGAATGAAATGGATACCCATTCATTCCTTTTTTTCTTAAGTTGTTATGGTAAGGGCAATTAATTGGGTTTGTGTTTTGAAATTTGAAATATGAATCGGAACGCCTGTTTCATCGTAAACGGTTTTATCAATATTAAAAAGTGTTTCACCAATTTCGCAGTCCAAATGTTCCGCATCAAATTTTGAAGCAGGAGTAACTGTAATTATTTTTTTGCTTTTTCCAGAATTGATATTGATGTGGTAAATGTTTTTCAAAACTTCATAGGTTGATGCATGTTCTGTGAATCGTGCAGTCAAATCGGGAAAGCGTTCTAACGAGTAATGGGCGATATCTAGAGTAAAAGGCTGTTGATCGATTGACATGATCCGGACCAACTTTAAGACAGGTGAATCAATGGCGATTTGAAGTGCTTCGGCAATTTCCGGAGTAGCTTTCATTTCTTCACAGGCAAGAATTCGCTTGGAAGGATTTTTGCCAATTTGTTTACTAAAATCTGAGAATCCATCAATAGAAACCAATTCTCGGGCAATTTTGGTTCGCGTTACAAAAGTTCCCTTCCCTTGCTTTCGTTCTAAAAAACCCTCATCTGCTAAATCCTGAATCGCTCTTCTTACAGTTATTCGGCTAACGCCATATAACTCACATAATTCCGTTTCATTCGGAAGTCTTTCCCCTGATTTATAAACTCCTTGATCAATGGCCTCCTTCAGTATTTGTTTTAATTGGTCATATAAAGGTGTTGAAATTGAATTGTTTAATTTCATCGATAAAATTCCTTTCGAAACAATAGGTCATTATATAATATTATATAACAAGTATACATGTGTTGTATAGGAATTATTGATAAGATTTATCATATTTATAAAATATTGGATTTTTTCCTATTCCATTTACAGGAAATCTTGCAAACTGCAAGTCAACTTTGATTAAACGTTTGTTTTAATTTAAACTAAGTAAAAATGGAGAATTGTGTGTGGTGAGATAAATGGAAAAACCAGTAGAACAAACATATGAGGTTATGGAGGTCTGCTTATTAGCGGGGAAAATCATGCTTCAAAGCGGCGGGGAGACCTATCGGGTAGAAGATACGATGATGCGCATTGCTGCAGCCTTTGGTATAGAAAGTACTCATAGCTACGTAACTCCAACCGGAATTATTTTTTCAGCAGAAGGAACAGAGCCCACGAAGACCAAGCTTATTAGAATATCGGAGCGGTCAACAGACTTGAAAAAAGTCTCTATGGTGAATAGCATTTCAAGGAAAATTACAGGTGGAGAAGTCAATCTAAAAGAAGCTATGGAAAATCTAAAGGAAATTGACTCCCTTAATTTAACGTTTCCCTTTAGGTTCCAAGTGGCCGCTGCGTCACTCGCCAGCGGTTGTTTTATGATTATGTTTGAGGGAGGCTGGAATGATTTTATTCCAGCGATGATTTCAGGCGGAATGGGTTATCTAAGCTTTGTACATTTTCATCGCTTTGTCCCAATCAAGTTTTTCTCGGAGTTTTTAGCATCGTTTGTAATTGGATTGCTTTCATTTTTATTTGTGAAAATTGGAGTCGGTCAGCAATTAGATAAAATTATTATTGGCTCGGTGATGACCTTAGTTCCTGGGCTCTTAGTGACCAATGCGATTAGAGATTTAATGGCGGGTCACTTAGTATCGGGGTTATCAAAGGGGGCGGAAGCTTTTCTAACCGCATTTGCGATTGGGGCAGGGATTGCGGTTGTATTATCTTTTATGTGAAGTGAGGTGTATTTATTGTGGCTGTTCTTGCTCAGGCATTAACAAGCTTAATTGCAACAGGTGCCTTTGGAATTCTATTTAATGCACCGAAAGAATCCTTAGTGAAGTGCGGACTGATAGGAATGGGTGGCTGGTTAATTTATTTCCAGCTAGAAGACTACTCAAATAACGCCATTTTAGCAACATTAGCTGCGACCATTTTTATTGCTGTCATCAGTCAACAATTAGCAAAGTTCTATAAAACGCCAGTGATTATTTTTAGTGTAGCTGGAATTATTCCGCTTGTGCCTGGAGGCCTGGCATATGATGCGATGCGGAATTTTGTTGAGAACGATTATAATTCAGCGATAGCATTAGCGGCAAAAGTCCTCATGCTGGCAGGATCCATCGCCTTTGGATTAGTTTTTTCAGAAGTAATCAATCAAATAATTCGAAAAATTAACCATAATAAGGTACGAATTTAACCTATTCCCTTTAGTGCAAACTACTAAAGGGACTTTTTTTAAGGAAAACTTAAGCTTTAAAGATTATCATTAATTTGAAAATTCTTTCCATTATTGTTTTTTAGTAAGGTGATATAGTAGTATATTACTATTACCAATTGTCAGTCAACAAAGTCTATTACAAGGAATGGTACATTCATATATGAAAAAAATACTAATTGCAATTCTAGTTGTCTTACTATTATTTATTAGTGCTAAAACGATTTTAGCTGTAAAGTTTGATCGTCAAGAAGCGATACAAGTCACCGAAGCCGCTCCATTAAAAACCCGGATAGTGGCACTTCTCGCAAAAGAGGCACCGAGTATTCCAGATAGTATCATCCTAGATGTACCATTAATAAATCAAATGGACCAACCCATACTTTACAACGGCTGTGAGGTAACAAGCCTTGCGATGATTCTTAATTATCACGGTGTAAAAGTGACTAAAAATGAGTTAGCAGAAAAAATTAAAACAGTTCCGTTAAACTATAGTAACGGTAAAAAGGGTAATCCGAATGCCGGATTTGTCGGCGATATGGCACATGGACCAGGACTAGGAGTTTATAACGGTCCCGTATTAGAACTTGCCCAAAAATATGTCGGTGATAAAGCAGTTAATTTAACAAATCATTCGTTTGATGATGTATTAGAAAAAGTAGGTCAAGGACTTCCTGTTTGGGTCATTACCACGTCCAGTTTTGCTCCAGTTTCTGTTTTTCAAACGTGGAACACCCCGCAAGGACAAATCAAAATTACCTTTAGTGAACATAGTGTAGCGATTACAGGTTACGATGAGAATTATATTTATATTAACAATCCTTACGGTGAAAAGAATCAGAAATTAAATCGCGCCAGTTTTATTAAAGCTTGGGAGCAGATGGGTAAACAAGCGATTGTTATCGAAAAATAAAATGAAAAGGGCCTGATACCGATTCAGGCCTTTTGTTTTGGACTTTTTGGAAGTAAAGTTAGTAAATATGTTCTAAAATGGGCGAAGGCAGAGGAATGAAATATCCCTCTGCCTTCTTAGTTTTATTCATTTAATGAATACGTATCGTAACTTGTGATTGGTTGTACTTCTTGTTAGCAATCGCAAGGTAAAAACTTATATAATAATCATTGTTTATAAAAACAAGTTTGCCGCGGTTATTTTTCCACCTGAAGGTTTTATACCTAAACGACGTAAGCCCTACCTCTCTTACATCCTAACGGCTCCGAAGCCGATCCAGTGTGAATAAGTTTTAATTTTAAAACATAAGCAGAATGCCAGAAAAATTCTTACTTTGCGTTATCTTATCTTTTACAAGTTACAATTAAATGTGAAGCACAAATACTAATATTACAGGACTGGTGCCTATTTGTCAACAATAATAATAAAACTATTTTCTTTAGAGGAATAACCAAAGATATAGCAGAAATATAAATTCTATAAACTCTTATAAAGGGGAATGAGAGAATGGAGGTTTATCCATGATACTTTTTCGAAGGTTGTTTCTTACGGCAGCTAAGTATCGGTATCGTACGGTGCTGTTATTTACGACATTTTATATTTTTATAAACGCTGAGGTTATGAGAATACTAGAGCCTAAAACATTTGAAAATACTTTCCATGCTATTTGGTGGATTCTTACCACGATGACCACGGTTGGCTACGGGGACGTGTATCCGACGACACTGTTGGGGAGAGTTTGGGCGATGGTCATTGTCTATACTGCAGGTATCGGGCTTTTTGGTACGGTTATAGGGATGATCGTCGATGCCGTGTCACGCTACAAACGGATGAAGGAGGAAGGAAGAATGTCTTTTAAAGGAGAAAATCATTACGTTATTATCGGCTGGACTGCCAAAAGCAAAAACACGATAAAAGAGCTGTTTATTGGAGATGATAAAACAGAAATCGTACTAATTGATGAATTAGAGAAGACACCATATGAACATGAGCGGTTTTTATATATCCAGGGGAGCCCCACAGATGAAGAAACATTGAAAAGAGCAAAAATTGAAAGATCAAAAGCAGTTTTGCTCTTTGCCCCAGATGGGATCGACAACCCAGATTTAGCGGATGGTAAAACGCTTTTAACCGCTTCCTCCATCGAGCGCTATGATGAAGGTACGGAAAAAAATATTTATACGATTGCAGAAATTCTAAATGAAAAGCATGTCGGCAATTTTAAACATGTCAAAATTGATGAATTTATCCTTTCTCATGAATCGGTGTCCAACCTGATGGCAAAATCGGCGCAGGCAAAAGGGGCAAGTCATCTTTTTACTCAGTTATTAAGCCGAAAGGATGGAGACGGGGGCAGTGATTTATGGGAAGTTGAAGTTAAGTCCGACTGGAAAACATACGGAGATGCGTACGAGCACCTAAAGCAAAAAGGGGCCCAGCTCATTGCGGACCGGAGTGATTTAAATATATTGAAAAAGTGGAATGAACCTCTATCGAAAGAGGCTCGATTGTTCGTGATATGCGATAAGAATACATATAAATCACTATAAAAAACGCATCTCGAGATGCGTTTTTTTCAATCTAGCTCCAGCGCCTAGGGGCTTGGGGTCATAAGCCAATCCGTCCTGAAGGTTAAAAAGCAACCTTCACGCCGGCTCGTCTTATGCCTGTCGCCCCTGTGCAAGGCGCTTGCGCTTTTTTTAATATGTTAAACACCCAGCAATGACGATGCCGATGGAAACCGAAAGCAGCATTAGAAAAAGGCCGACTGCCTGGTTATCCTCCTCGATGCTTTGACTGACGTTAAAACGAGGTGTAAGCCATTCGGCCAGGTAAAAAACCACAATTTGAGCCACAATTCCGATTGCACCCCATATGGCCATATCCGTAAGAGAAATAGAATTGGCAGCAGTAGAATACAAAACAATGGCAAGGCCTAGAAGCCTTCCCCCAAGGACATAGCTTGCTGCCTTATTTCCTTTTGCCATTAAAGAGAACTCTTTGACCTTTGTTGTTACTTCCATAAGAAACAGTCCTACGAATAAAAGACCAAGTGAAACTGCTAAATATAATAAGAAATTCGTCATTTCCATTCCCCCTTGTTTTTTAAACCTACTGGTAAGAAATAAGATTCGTTGCCAGTGATTTTTCCACCTGCCCGAATGCCGATACCTCCGGCCTTTCCGGCAATGAGAAAAGATCCGAATACTAATAAAAGTACCTCGATTCCCTTTTCTGTTTCCAATGAAACAGTAGGGAGAGGGACGTACTGTTGAAATACCGAAACTTCCTCTTTATAGGTTTGAAAGGAATTTTGAGCGGTAATATTGGAGTGTTGATCCCAAATTGTCACCGTATCTCCTTCTCTGCCGAAGGATGGTTTTTGAACATAGTCAAGCTGTCCCTTAAATGCATCTGCTTCAAGATAGGTAGGCAGCATATATTTCATAATCCATCCTTGCTCTTCTTTTGTATAAAATGCTCCCTGTTCTGCTAATCCCCAAATTAAACATTGAATGGATTTCGGCTGCAACAAAAAGGCTGAGACAGGATTTAAAATAGAGAGTTGGCCTTCTTTGACTAGTTGCAATAATTCGATTCCAACCGGGTCACCTGTTATAGGATCCCGATCGTCAACCAAATGTTCAAGAGGATAGGTTTGGCGGTACAACACATCAATAGGTATACCCTCATCGTCGACAAGAGTACCGTCTATAATCCGGAGAGTGGACAATGGAACGATCCGATTTTTAACCTGACATAACTTGCTTAAATATTTAATGGTATTCCAGTCTTCGATATGATCAGAGTGGGCTGTGAACACAATATTAGCCTTCCTTTTTCCTTTTGATGCTTCGATTACTGCGCGTGTAATACCGGAAGAAAGCAGGCGTTCCCCTCCTTCATTTGGATCCAAATAACCAAACTCTGAACAAACCATTCCGTTCATATGAAAACATTCCACAATAAAAGTCGGTGTATCACTATTGAATTCAATTAATTTGAATCCATCCTCGGTTAACACAAAATCGAACCGAGCGATAATGGTTTCAGGGGAGAAGTTTTTCAACCTTAAAAATGGAAGACTTACAGGTGGATACCCAAGTTCAAGGAGTTGTTCATCAGTAAGACTCCGTAACAGGCGGGCGGTTTTGAAAAAAATGTGACCCATGCGTTCTGTTGCTTCTTTTAAAAGGCAGGATGTATGTTCCGTTATCGAATAAACTTGGTAAAGACTATATTCGCTCTCGTATAAATCTGACCAAAAGGTTGGGAATTGCGAATAAAACACCTTTCGATTCGTAGAATAATTCGACATTTCTAACCTCCAAATCCACCCTTTGAACCACTGCCGAATCCTCCTTTAAAGCTTGAAGAGGATTT
Organism: Bacillus sp. OV166; assembly: GCF_900177675.1. Lineage (GTDB taxonomy): Bacteria > Bacillota > Bacilli > Bacillales > Cytobacillaceae > Neobacillus. Next base: position 1,290,582 of record NZ_FXWM01000001.1, read on the forward strand.
GTATGACTTGTAAGAGGAGGATTTCAAAAGTGATGATTTATTTCGATAATAGCTTCCCCCGTAAAAAAAATGACCATAATGTGACGAGTGGGTATCATCACATTGCCATACCCCTTGGTCATCATCCCAGTCCCAGTCTCGGCACCTGCTGTCATCGGGCTTTGGGGGGCGGTCGTCTGAACAGGCAGAAAGTGTTCCGGCTATGAGGGAAGTGATAACACCAGTCACTAACCATTGGGTTTTCTTCACTGTTTCACGCTCCTTATTGAATGTATATATTAATTATAAAAGTAAACCTAAGGAAAACAATGGTAAAATAAAAGAAAAAATGAAAGAGGGATGAAATTTGAGGTTGGAATATCGATTGGATGATGAATATCAAAAGTTTCCTGCCCTTTGGAGCTATTTAGATTTAACTGTTAGTGAGGCAGTAGCAAGAATGACATGTGAATACTTCGTCAAAGAATCTGAAACGTATGTGGTAACGGCCACAGCCATAGATCCAGACGGGACGGCTGTCCTTTACGTGAAAAAAGAAAAGCCATCCTATGACGACATAATTGAAGAACAGTATTCCCATATTGGTTTTGAAGTTAGAGAGCTTCAGAGAAACAGGTCCGACCTGATCGAGAAAAAAGATGTTTGGAATCATGAAGAAGTTTTGGTTGTCCTTCACTCCGATATTATTTACATTCAGAGAGACGGAAGGTTTCTAGAATTCGCCCTTGATTCAAGGGAAATTGACGAAGACCGAAAATGTTATGTTTATTATGGGAGTTTCACTGGGAAAACTCGATAGATGTGAATAGCACACAATAACGTGTGCTATTTTACTAGTAGGGTACGGAAGGAAAGTACACTAAAAAAGAAAAAACCTGTGATTTTATAAAGGAAAAAGACGATTTTTGTCGTATTTTTAGGGATATAGATGTATTGTCCTGGAGGAATAACGATGCTTGTAGAAAAACTTCTTTTGAATGTATTAATTTCATTAGCACCTGTCCTACTTTTTAGCATACTAATTGAAAATAAGCGCAAAATTAATTATCCAGTCTTATGTGGTTTGCTTCAAAGCATTGCTGCACTTACTTGTATGATTTTTTCGTATTCGAACTATGGATTAAATTGGGACCTCCGCTATGTTCCTCTTATACTAGCCTTTCTTTACGCAGGTCCAGTTGCGGGAGGGATGGTTGTAACGACCCTGCTTGGCGCACGCATCTTAATGGGGGGCGAAACAGTTGTTTTTGGCTTAGTAAATACTCTTTTAACGGCTCTTGTCCCGTTCCTCTTAAACAAAAGGTTTTTTAGTTATACCCCAAATAAAAGGTTAGTTCTCACAACTTTATTATGTGGATGGTCCCTGCTCCTTTGTTATATTTCGCTTACCACGTTTCGCTATTTTGAGGGGAATTTCTTAAAACTAGATTTTAATATTCCTGACCTCCTCCTTGTTGCCCTCATTCAAACAGGGGCAATTGCCCTAGAGGCAAAGCTTGTTGAGGGGATTATCGAACGAAGTCGAATGCAGAAAGAGATTCAGCGGGCTGAAAAGCTAAATACACTAGGGGAAATTGCGGCATCCATTGCTCATGAGGTTCGAAATCCATTAACTGTGGTGAAGGGATTCCTTCAATTGATGCAGCAGGATGAAAAGGGGAAAAATTATCAATATCTTTCACTTGTTTTGAGCGAATTAGGTAGGGCAGAGTCGATTATTAGTGATTATTTAAATTTTGCAAAGCCGAAATTTGAAAAAATAGAAGAGTTTCCTTTAAAAGAAGTCTTAGCAGAAGTTGTCATGCTTTTGGAGCCACTGGCTGCCAAACAAGGAGTGCGGCTTGAAAGCGAACTTGACTCAACCGGGTTCACACTCGTCACTGATCGAAACCAATTAAAACAGGCGCTGGTTAACCTAATTAAAAATGCAATTGAAGCAACCCCTGATGGTGGGAAAGTAACAATACATAACAATTCCGATAATAATAAAGCGTCTATATTAATTATGGATACTGGTAAGGGAATGACACCAGAGCAATTAGCACAGATTGGAACCTTGTTTTATACAACAAAAGATATGGGAACAGGGCTAGGTACATCCGTTTCCTTAAGAATTATTGAAACAATGAACGGAAAAGTCTTTTACAAGAGCAAGCCGGGAGTTGGGACGGAGGTAAGGATGGTCCTTCCTGGCAGTCAAAAAACAGCATTGGTAAATTTTTAATAAACAAGGCTCACCGATCCTAGGACACGGTTGGCTTGTTTTTTTGGTATAGTAGTAGGGAAAAGTAATGACGAAAGGTGAGATACCATGCTCGAATTATTGCCTCTCATGCTTGAACGTGTCGGTATTCTTATCATTGTAGCGTTTCTTCTCTCGAGGATGAAATCTTTCCGTCAAATCATTCATAACGAACATGGCATTAGAGCTAAGGTAGCTATGATTGCTATTTTCGGAACTTTCGGTGTTATCAGTAATTATACTGGTGTAGAGATTGGACATGGAACAATTACCTCCCAGGACTGGTTGACAAAAATGGACAGTGAAAGTGCGATCGCTAATACTAGAATTATGGGTGTAACGATAGGTGGTTTACTTGGCGGACCCGTTGTTGGAATTGGGGTCGGTTTAATTGCTGGTATACACCGATTGACCCTAGGTGGTTTTACAGCTGCTGCTTGTGCCCTGTCAACGATTATGGCTGGAGTTGTCACAGGAATCTTAAGTAAGCGATTTAAGATTCAAGAGTGGAATTCGCCTTGGAAGGCTGTTTTCATGGGGATATTAATGGAATGTGCCCAGATGGGGATTATTCTTTTACAAGCCAGACCATTTAATGAGGCTCTGCATCTTGTAGAGGTAATTGCTTTCCCGATGATTACGATTAATGGGTTTGGAACACTTCTTTTTGTTTTGATAATCCAGGAAATTCTGCAAGAACAAGAGCGGATGAGAGCACTTCAAACACATAAAGCCTTATACATCGCCAACCAGACTCTCCCTTTTTTTCGCCAAGGTTTAAATGTGGAATCTTGTACAAAAGCAGCGGAGATTATTCTCCATTGGACCAATGCGGATGCCATTTCGATTACAGATCAATCCCATGTTCTTGCCCATGTAGGCACAGGTTCTGACCATCATATTCCATCAGGAAACATGGCGACGGAATTAACGAAAAAGGTGCTGGAACAAGGGAAGATCACAATTGCAAAATCGGTTCATGAAATTCAATGTTTTAACCCAAACTGCCCTCTGAAAGCAGCCATTGTATTACCTTTACAGGTCCATGCAAAAACAGTGGGGACACTGAAGCTGTATTTCACTGAAACTAGTAAACTAGACCGGGTTGAACAAGAGTTGGCAGAAGGTTTAAGCAACCTATTTTCGGTCCAATTAGAAATGGCGGAGCTGGAAATGCAAAGAAGATTATTAAAAGATGCGGAGATAAAGGCTTTGCAAGCCCAAGTCCACCCACATTTCTTATTCAATGCTATTAATACGATTTCAAGTCTTATTCGAACAGATGCCGATAAAGCTAGGAGTCTATTAATCAAACTAAGTACCTTCTTCCGAAGTAATCTACAGGGAGCAAGGCAAATGTTAATACCGCTCGAAAAAGAACTCGAACATATTGAGGCTTACCTAACCATTGAGCAAGCACGCTTTCCAAACCGTTATCATGTTGAATTGGATATTTCACCACCGCTAGAAAGGGTACTAGTTCCGCCTTTTACATTGCAGCCGCTTGTTGAAAATGCAATTCGTTATGCTTTTCCGAAGGCGAAACATGGAACCGTAAAAGTCCGTGCCTTCCAGGAAGGGGAGAAAATGGTCCTTTTAACTGAAGATGATGGAAAGGGTATCTCAGCAGCGCTGCTTGGAACACTGGGAAACCAAACAGTGGATTCATCTGGAGGGACAGGAACAGCGCTCTGGAATATCAAAAAAAGGATTGAAGAAATTTATGGTCAAAATGCTTCTTTTCAAATTGAAAGTAGCCTTAATGAAGGAACGAAAGTATCGATTACACTACCGTTAACACAACAAAAGTGGGGTGAGGATGTTGTTAAAGGCTTTTATTGTGGATGATGAGCCGTTAGCTAGAGATGAGCTGACCTATCTTCTTAAACGAAGCAAACAGATTGAAATAGTAGGGGAATCTGATAGTGTAGAAGGCTCATTTGAAAAAATAAGCAATCTAGAACTTGATGTTATTTTTTTAGATATCCAGCTCGCTGATGAAAGTGGAATTGAAATTGCAGCTCATGTTAATAAACTTGATCACCCTCCATTAATTGTATTTGCGACAGCGTTTGATGAATATGCCCTTAAGGCTTTTGAATTAAATGCTGTTGATTACATCTTAAAACCTTTTGATGAAAAAAGAGTCTTTCAAACAATTGAGAAGCTTTATAAACTTATCGAATATAAAAAACAAGCTATTCCTTTTTCAATTCAGAAAAATAATTTTGTTAACGAAAGGTCTGAAAAGCTTGCGATAACAATTGATGAAAAAATTGTTATCGTAAACATAAGTGACATACTCTATATCGGTACAAATGAAGGGAAAACAGTTATTGCGACAGGGAACTCAAAGTACTCTGTCAGTGATACGCTAATCACTTTCGAAAGGAAGCTGCAGCATTCGTCGATCATTCGTGTCCACCGCGCTTATTTAGTTAATGTCGATGCCATTATTGAGATAGAGCCTTGGTTTAATTCTACCTACAACTTAATTATGAAGGATGGAGAAAAGGTTCCAGTAAGCAGAACCTATACAAAAGAGCTAAAACAGTTTCTTGGTTTTTAAGAAGCTGTTTTTTGCATTTCATTCTATTATTCTTGTTTTTCATCGTCTAATCCTTGCATTTTAGCTTGAAAACCCAATGTTGGCGTTTTCTTTCGTTAAAATAGAGACAAGTGAAGTATGAATATAGGAGGCTAGAATAATATGAATGCGGTTTCAGTTGTAATTGGTTCGATCTGTATTTTAATGATTGCTTATCGTTTATACGGAACATTCATGGCAGCAAAGGTTTTAAAATTAGATGATTCAAAGCAGACACCGGCACATGAATTAAACGATGGTAAGGACTATGTTCCAACCAATAAATGGGTAACATTTGGTCACCACTTTGCAGCAATCGCTGCGGCAGGCCCGCTTGTAGGTCCAATCCTTGCAGCGCAATTTGGTTACTTGCCTGGTCTACTCTGGCTGTTAATTGGGGCTGTTATTGGTGGAGCAGTTCATGATGCGGTGGTACTATTTGCATCGATGAGAAAAAAGGGAAAGTCCTTATCAGAAGTAGCGAAGGATGAACTTGGACCTGTTGCAGGTTTTTGTACGGGTCTTGCCATGTTGTTCATTATTACCATCACAATGGCAGGTCTTTCAATGGTTGTTCTTCATGCACTTGAACACAATCCATGGGGAACCTTCTCAGTGGGAATCACGATTCCAATTGCGATGTTTATTGGGATCGCTTATAAAAAAACCGGCAACTTGAAATTAACATCGACTATAGGTTTTATTCTCGTTATGGTCGGAGTGTTTGTTGGTCCGTCCATTCAAAATACGGTATTAGGTGATTGGCTGACATTAGATACAAAAACATTAGCTATTATACTACCAATTTACGCTTTCTTTGCAGCAGCGTTGCCAGTATGGCTTTTACTTGCACCACGTGATTACTTGAGCAGTTTTATGAAAATTGGCGTATTTATTGCACTTATCATTGGAGTATTCATTATCAATCCCGCAATTGAGATGCCTGCTTTCACAAAATTCACATCAGGCGGTGGACCGGTATTAGGTGGTCCTGTATGGCCATTTATCTCAATTACGATTGCCTGTGGAGCGATCTCCGGTTTCCATGCTTTCGTAGGTTCAGGTACGACTCCTAAAATGCTTGATCGTTGGTCTGATATAAAAGTGGTAGGTTTTGGCGCCATGCTTGTAGAATGTGTGGTTGGCATCATGGCATTGATTGCGGCAACAGCCCTTCAGCCTGCAGACTATTTTGCGATTAACTCAACACCTGAAGTCTTTAAAACACTTGGCATGCAAGTGCAGGAGCTACCGAAACTTGCCAATGAAATTGGCATTAATCTTGAAGGTAGAACCGGTGGTGCGGTGACATTAGCAGTAGGTATGACCTATATCTTCACAGCCATTCCATGGTTTGCAAAATTATCATCTTACTTCTTCCAGTTTGTTATTATGTTCGAAGCTGTATTTATCTTAACAGCCATTGACTCTGGAACACGAGTTGCTCGCTATTTAATCCAAGACTTTTTCGGTGAATTCTATAAGCCATTGAAGAAAACAGATTGGCTTCCGGGTTCTATTTTTGCCAGCGCATTAGCATGTTTTATGTGGGGTTACCTACTCTTCTCGGGTGATATTGGCTCCGTCTGGGCGCTGTTTGGTGTTTCTAATCAACTAATGGCATCCATCGGTCTAATTATCGGTGCAACAGTAATACTGAGCATTGCTGATAAACGTCGATATATGCTTACATGCTTGGTACCGCTGGCTTATCTCTTTGTAACTGTAAACTATGCGGGCTACTGGATGGTGAAAAATGTTTATCTAAATTCTGCAGCAGCAGGCTATAGTGTCTTAAATGGGGTTTTATCTATTATTATGTTAGCACTTGGTATGATTATTATGGTGACTGCTATTAGAAAATGGATCACTATGTGGAATTCACCGCGGATTAAGCTTGAAAGAAATGTAGCTTAAAAAAACGAAACAGATTACCTCGGATGTCAATTTCTTCGAGGAATCTGTTTTTTTGTTATTTAGGAAATGAATATTCATTAAAATGGAAATCATATATAATTATATCAGGATAGTAGAAACCTTTGAAAAAAGGTTTCTACTAATTAATAAAAGATTAAGGCAGGGCATTTCCATCACATGAATTTCCATGGAATAATATTCAAATAGTTTTATTTTTCAAAAAATATTGCTTTTTCGCTAAAATAATTATATTATTTCGATATACATTTTTAGCGAACTGTTTTTTCAGAACATTCCGCCATCATTTCGTGGAGGTAAACCAATGAATTTATTTAGAAAAAAATCAATAAATGATCTTATACAAGAAGCTGGGCAAAAAGATGTAAATTTAAAGAAAGATTTAGGTGCCTTTGATTTATCCATGCTTGGAATTGGAGCTATTATAGGTACTGGAATATTTGTATTAACTGGTGTTGCAGCAGCTGAACATGCAGGACCTGCACTTATTTTATCTTTTGTTTTATCTGGATTAGCGTGCGTATTTGCTGCCCTATGTTATGCGGAATTTGCATCCACTGTACCGGTTTCAGGGAGTGCGTATACGTATAGCTACGCTACCTTTGGTGAAATAATTGCTTGGATATTAGGCTGGGATTTAATCCTTGAATACGGGTTCGCATCATCTGCTGTTGCTAGTGGTTGGTCAGGGTATTTACAAGGGCTTCTAGCTGGCTTTGGTATTCATTTTCCTAAAGCAATCACAAGTGCATATGATCCAGCAAACGGCACATTTATCGATGTTCCGGCAATTCTTATTATAGTAATCATCACGTTGCTATTAACACAAGGTGTTAAAAAATCTGCTCGCTTTAACACAATTATGGTAATTATAAAGTTAGTCGTTGTTTTGTTATTTATCGGTGTGGGCGCTTGGTATGTAAAGCCTTCAAACTGGACGCCATTTATGCCGTTTGGATTTTCAGGTATTACTGCTGGAGCTGCAACGGTGTTCTTTGCTTATATTGGCTTTGATGCCGTCTCAACTGCAGCTGAAGAAGTGAAAAATCCACAAAAGAATATGCCAATTGGTATTATCGCATCTTTACTAGTATGTACGGTGTTATATATTATTGTCTCTGCCATTCTTACTGGAATCGTTCCTTACCAAGAGTTAGGCGTGAAAAACCCGGTTGCATTTGCACTTAATTATATCCATCAGGATTGGGTGGCTGGTTTTATTTCGCTTGGTGCGATTGCAGGTATTACAACAGTATTATTGGTTTTACTTTATGGACAATCTCGTTTATTTTATGCGATTAGCCGTGATGGCCTATTGCCAAAAGTATTTTCAAAAGTAGATAAGAACAAGCAGACACCAATGGTGAATTCATGGATTATTTGTTTGCTAGTATCGATTTTTGCAGGTTTAGTTCCATTAAACAAACTTGCAGAACTAACAAATATCGGAACACTCTTTGCCTTTATGACGGTTGCAGTGGGGATTTTATATCTTCGAAAAAATAAACAAGCACCTAAAACAGGCTTCCGGGTTCCATTTGTACCTTATATTCCAATTCTTGCTTTTGTGTTCTGTGGGTATTTAATTATTCAGTTACCAAAAACGACTTGGATTAGCTTCGGAGTTTGGCTTGTGATCGGACTATTCGTTTATTTCGGGTATGGACGTAAACATTCAACCTTGAATAAAACAGTGGATCAGTTGAAAAAAGTTAGCTAATTGGAACAAACAAGAAAGGGGCTTACTCTAGGTAAGTCCTTTTTTTGTTTGTTTGATTTTATCGAAAAATGTCGAAACTCATCGCTTTTACAAAAATAAAGTAATTTAAACATAAGAAAGATGATAAAATAGGAGCAGGTTTTTTATCTAATTTAATACAAGATGATCAGATTGAGGAGAAACAAACATGAAAGAAGGCATCAACAATACGAAGCTTTTATTTGAAGAGAGAAAGGCAATAACACTGTTTTTATGGTTATTTTACTTTATGTTTTATTCGTTTGATATTTTCTATAATTATATTAGACCTCACTTAAATGACCAGGAAAGTCAATTTGATACAGAGAGAGTTGGTCTAGGAATTTGGTTATATATATTAATCCTTGCTTTGTTGCCGTTTGCTATTTACTTTATTAAAAAGGGAAATCCTTACATTGTTAAATATATCTACATCATTAGCTATATCGGTATTGATATTTTGGACACCCTATTAGAAATTTTAGGAACGACAGCTTCTTATGCTTCAGGAAATATCGTGGAAGTATTATTTGTTCTATTTAGTCCTATTTTTGTAAATAAAAAATATTTCTGGGTTGTTTCGTTGGGGATGATAGGGAAGGAATTATTGTTAGGATTAATTTTACAAGATTTAAACGTATTAATTCCAACAGTTATCTATGTCATCTTATCAGTGATAGCCTATATTTTAGTGATACGCTTTAATTCCTATATTCAAACCTTGACAACCGTTTACGAAGAACTACGACAAAAAGAAAAGCTGGCTGTTATTGGTCAAATGGCTGCGGCAATCGGCCATGAAATACGGAATCCCCTATCATCATTAAAGGGCTTTACACAACTGCAGCAGGAACGGTACCCAAACACAAACGATTATTATCCCATTATGATACAGGAAATCGACCGGATTAATTCCATTGTTAATGATCTGATGTACATTGGAAAACCAAGAGTAATCAAATTTGAAAAGGCAAGTATTGAAGAAATAATTGCTTATACATTATCCATTACGCAACAACAGGCCGAAAGACAAGGAGTAATTGTTGAAACAATAATGGCTGGCCCCTTACCACCTCTTGATTGTGATGATAAACAATTAAAACAAGTATTTATTAATTTGATAAAAAATGCGATCGAAGCAATGCCTGAGGGCGGTAGGATAGAAATACGTGTTAAAGTATTAGAAAAACACACACTGTCCGTTTCAATTCAAGATGAGGGGTGTGGAATTGCTGATGAGAATATCCTAAATCTTGGAGAACCATTTTTTACTACAAAAACGGATGGAACAGGCTTAGGCTTAATGGTTACAGATCAAATAATTAAGGATCACAGGGGTGCGATGAAAATAAAAAGTATTATTGATAAAGGAACACGAGTAATTGTAACTTTACCGATATTACAAATAGATAAATAGTTCTACAATTATACAAAATTCATCAAAATAAAGTGTTTCACGGGTATTATCAATGATATATAATGTAGAGGAATACTGAACATTAGTAGATTTTGTAATATTCTTGTATAGATTGAAAAAAGTAAAAATATTTTATATTAGCATTTCTATGAGGATTTTATGGAAAGTACAATGGGATAGATACATGGAGGAGTTTATGTTACCTAATGAAGAAATAAGAACTGTTAAATGGTTTCTTTTATTTTTTTATATAATTCTTGTAGGTTATGATTTTTTTTATTACTATCTTTTCCCAGCCTTCATAGAACATGAAGAAGTGGGCCCGCCTAATAAATTTTTTTATTTAACTTATGTCCTTTTAATAATATTAATTCCAATAGCATATTATTTAAATAAGCGGAATAAGCAAGCTTCAATAAAATACGTATTTTTTACAAGCTATCTATTGGTTACTTTTATTGTGGATATCTTATCCTTCTATGGAAGGGGAGCGTCTTACAAAAGTGGGAATTTAATAGAAGTGTTTTTACTTTTATCACTACCTCTTTTCCTTAGTAGAAAATATTTTTGGCTAGTAAGTTTAGGTGTTACAGCAAGATATTTATTCGTTGGTATTATATTAAAGACTTCTTATGTAATAATCCCGATTATTTTAATAGCTGTACTGTCTATCATGGCATTTTTTTTATTAGTTCGTTTTCAGGGATACGTAAAAGCGATAAGTACTTCATACGACAAACAATTAGAAGGAATTGTAAAAGGTGTTATTGCTACTCTGGAGTTAAAGGATCCGTATACTAAGGGACATAGTGAAAGAGTAGCCAGTTATGCTTTGTTGTTAGCAAAGGAAATAGGTAAGCTTTCTAAAGATGAGCAAAAATCATTTTATTATGCATGTTTATTACATGATATAGGAAAAGTTCATATCCCTGACCGTATTCTAATGAAACCAGGGAAGCTGACAAACGATGAATTTGAAATAATAAAATCACATCCAGTTGTTGGTGCTGAAGCAGTTGATAATGTCGAGGGGATTAAAGGTAGTCTTTCTGTTATTCGTTCGCATCATGAACGTTGGGATGGTAAAGGGTATCCTGATCAATTAAAAGGAGAAGAAATCCCCTTCCTTGCTAGAGTGGCTGCAGTTGCAGATGCTTTTGATGCAATGACATCTTCTCGATCTTATCGAGCAGCAATGCCAGTTGAAGTAGCCTATCAACGCATCATTGACGGAAAAGGTTCCCAATTTGATCCCATTTTAGTGGAAGAATTCAAAAAGGTATATCCAGCATGGATTAAATTTCATGAAAAATATCCATGGTTAAAAGAATGGGAATTTCCTAAGGAGGTGGATTTATGAAAATCCGAAAGCTGAAAAAGGTAAAAACAACTTGCTGGTGGTGTCAATTTGTTCCTGGTTGGAAAGGTTAAAAAAAAAAGGATGCTAGCGAAAAGCTAAGCATCCTTTCTTAATGATAAAATATGAGATAAAGGGTGTTAATATGAACCTAACACTTCATTCGCGTCTTTTGTTGGTCCCAGTCAATATTCGCAAGGATAAAAAACATTATATCGTTGAAGATATTGTATTAGGCGAGTTTTATGAGATGCCGAGGGTTTGTATTGATGCAATCCATTTAATCAACAACGGTGGGTCGATAGAGGAAATTGAACGGGTGCTTAAAGATAAATATCCTATTGATGAAGTAGATATGCTCGATTTTGCCGAACAATTACTAATTATGGGCTTGATAGGTGAAGTTGATGGTGTAAAAGTTGAATTGAAGGAAAAGAAAAAGAAAGACTTAGGCCTTTTATGGATTTCACCAAAGATCGGGGAGTTTTTCTTTAATAAGGCTGCATACCTTGTTTATTTCACTTTATTGCTAGTTAATGTGTTTATCCTTCTATCCCATCCATGCTTATTTCCGCACTATAAGGATTTGTTTGTTTTTGATTTAATGATTTTGAATATCCCGACTTGGATGGGAATTACGATTATCCTTGTCTTTATTCATGAGTTTGGCCACATATTAGCGATGAGGGCTCAAAATCTTCCGACTAAGCTGGAGGTCGGGCATCGATTAATACTTGTTGTCCTTGAGACTGATATGTCATCGGTTTGGAAACTTCCTTCTAATAAGCGGAATGTTTTATTTCTGGCGGGCCTTTGCTTTGATACACTTATTCTTTCATGCGCATTAATTAGCCATCTAATTTTTGCAAATGGGTCAGAGATTTTCCTTGGTGTTATGAATGTAGTGGTCTTGGATACATTTATTCGAATGGTTTACCAAGGCTTCATTTATATGAAAACCGATTTATATTACTTCATTGAAAATGTATCGGGCTGCTATAACTTAATGGAAAATGCCCAGCAAGCGATAAGGAAGAAGCTTTCATTTCTCAACTCACCATCAATACAAGAGGTTGTTTTTGAGGGAGAAAAAAAGATAGTTTTTTTATATTCAATCTTTTATTTTGTCGGAGTCATCCTGACAGTTATCATATATACATTTTTTTATGTCCCCCAATTATTATTTGCATGGAAAAGAATTCTTCCTGGTTTTTCTCAAGGACCGTCCTCGCTTCCATTCTGGGATGCAATACTTTTTACCTTGCAAATACTAATTGGTTTATTGCTTCTTCTATATTCCTGGCGGAAAAAGTACACTCAAAGATAGATCTTAATACTAGATGTGACAAACATTTGTCTAAAATAATATTTCTAAGGGTTTTTTCCTTCCATGATAGGGGAACTCCCTGATATTTATAACACCACCGTTTTTCTTACAATAAGAGTAAGAAAAACGGTGGTGTTATTTTTTTAGGAGGGACTAGAGGATGCAATCAAATATTGCTACAAATAAAAAAACAGGAAGCTCGGTCAATGATGCCTTTGCTTCACATTTTGCTAAATCAATGTTTTTAACTATTGCCGGACTCGCTATTTTAACTTTTATTGGCACAAGAATGTTTACGCACGTTGACTTGAATCTTTATGGGTATATGGTCGGAACAATCGTCTTTATCGGCGGATTTTTCTACCGCTTTATTGCTTGGGGCGAGAGACCACCGACCAAGATTTTTATTAAAAAAGGCTTAAAGCTTTTATTTCGAAAAAGTACTCCGAAAACGGCTGTTAATCATTTAGCCATTTACGATTTTATCCGAAATCGCGGGATTTACCGATGGGTACAGCATATTTTAATCGGTTGGGGCTGTGTCCTTGCGTGCTTGGTGACCTTTCCGCTCGTATTCAGCTGGATGTATTTTACGATGGAAGACAATGGGTACTATACGATCGTGTTTTTTGGAATGAACGTCATGCAGGTTAAAGCCGAAGGAATTATTGCATGGCTCTCCTATAATGCACTGAATATCGCAGCTATCATGGTGACTGCGGGTGTGTGCATGGCGCTCTACCGTCGCTTAGGTAACATGCAGGCGAGAGCAGAACAAAAATTCATGTATGATTTTTTACCACTTTATCTATTGTTATTTATATCTGTAACCGGGCTTTTACTAACCTTTCAAAACATTGTCATGCATGGCTGGATGCAGCCGCAAATGTCACTGATTCACCAATTTTCCGTAATCGTCACGTTAATTTATCTACCGTTTGGAAAGCTAGCGCATATTCCATTCCGTCCAATGAGTGTATTCGCAAGAAATTACCGTGAACATTATGCTGAGCAGCAAATGAAGAAATGTAAGGTGTGCGGCGATCATTTTGTATCAGTGGAACAATCTAGTGATGTTATTCAAGTATTAGGCGCTAACGAGATCGACTTCAATATGCAAGATGGCTTTAATCTAGCTGAACTATGCCTGCCATGTCGCAGAAAATATAGAATTTCAAGATTCTCAGGCTTCGCAACTCATCAAGTAAAGGTCAAGGAGGCAAACCAGAATGCAAAAGGATAATTTTCGGAACCCAAGAGATAAATTTTTCAAAGAAGTCGAAAATGTTCGTCATCCGAATGAAACGCTTGTAAAAACTCATTGCAGTTATTGCGGGATGCAATGCGGGATGAATTTACGGGTAAATACAAAAACAAATAAAATAATTGGGGTGGAGCCTCGATATGACTGGCCAGTAACGGTCGGTAAAATGTGTCCCAAAGGGGTTACTGCTTACCAGCAAACCAACCATGATGATCGTATTTTAAAACCACTAATTCGTGATGATGCCTCACTAAAGGGAACAAAAGATGGCTTTCGTGAGGCAACCTGGGATGAAGCCTATGATTTAATCGTGAAAAAATTTCAAGAGCTTCAAAAAAGTTATGGTAAGGATTCGCTTAGTGTCTATAGCGGTGTATCGATGACAAACGAAAAATGTTATTTATCAGGAAAGTTTGCCCGTGTCGGCTTACAGACTCGTTACATTGATTACAACGGCCGATTCTGTATGGCAAGTGCCGCAGGTGGCTTTCTGAGATCCTTTGGAGTCGACCGAGGATCAACCCTGCCTTGGACAGATCTTCATGAAACGGATTGCTTGTTTATTGCAGGAAGCAATACAGCAGAATGTCACCCAACTTCGATGTTCCGTGTGTGGGCAGTCCAGGAAAGAGGAGGCTACTTAATTGTAGCAGACCCGCGTGAGACCCCCATTGCCAGGAGAGCCGATGTTCACTTAGATTTAAGACCTGGAACAGACTTAGCCCTTGCCAATGGAATTCTAAACTTACTTATTCAAAATGGCTATGCGGATGAAGAATTCGTAAATAACCATACAAATGGCTTTGAAGAAACAAAAGAATTGGTAAAAGAATTTACACCTGAATATACGAGTGAGCTTACTGGGGTTGCACCAGAAAAAATCATACGTGCAGCAGAAATCTACGGTAAAGCACCAAATGCCATTGTCATGTTTGCCCGAGGAATTGAGCAACAGCATAAAGGTGTTGATAACGTATCAGCATACACAAACATGGCCTTAGTCACAGGGAAAATTGGCCGCCCGAAAGCAGGAGTTGCTACATTTACTGGTCAAGGGAACGGTCAAGGCGGCCGGGAGCACGGTCAAAAAGCAGATGCCCTTCCTGGTTATCGTAAAATCACAAATCCAGAGCACGTGAAGGCAGTTGCCAAAGTGTGGGGAATTGAACCCGAAGAAATGCCAAAAGAGGGTGTATCTGCATACGAAATGTTCGAATTAATGGAGCAAAAAACAATTAGAGGTTTGTACCTGCTTTGCTCCAATCCAGCCGTATCGGCTCCAAATCTAAATTATGTACGTGAACAAATGAAAAATCTAGACTTTATGGTGTGTGCAGACTTTTACTTATCGGAATCAGCTGAGTTTGCGGATGTCATTCTTCCAACCACAACTTGGTCTGAAGACGAAGGAACAGTAACCAACCTTGAAGGACGTTGTATTAAAATTAACAAGGCACAAGAACCGCTGGGAGAATCGAAACCAGATTGGCAAATCCAAGTGGAATTATGTGAGCGTCTAGGCAGAGGAAAATACTTCTCACATTTAAAAACAGCAAGCGATGTTGGGGATGAATTCCGTTTAGCTTCTAAAGGCGGCTATGCCGACTACTATGGTATCACATGGGATAAAATCGAAAAGCAAGATGGTGTTTTTTGGCCATGTAAAGACGAAAATGATCCAGGAACACCCCACATGTTCTTAGATAAAAAGTTCTATCATCCAGATGGAAAGGCAAAAATCTGTGCCCTGCCCTATCGTCCACCGGCTGAAGAGCCTGATGAAGTATATCCATTACGCTTAACCACAGGACGTGTCGTCTACCATTATCTATCTGGAAACCAAACCCGCCGGATCCAATTCTTGCGCGATATGTGCCCAGAACCGTATGTAGAAGTACATCCAGAAACTGCTGCTAAATATAACATTGAACACGAAGAATTTGTTCGCCTCTTTACTCGTAGAGGTGAAGCGAAATATAAAGTGAAAATCACTGAAGCCATTCGAAAAGATACTGTATTTGTTCCTTACCATTTTGGTCACGATAAATCTATTAATCTATTAACGATTGCAGCGCTTGACCCTATGTCACGGATGCCGGAATTCAAAGCGTGTGCCGCTCAGATTGAAAAACTAGAAATGAAGAAGGTGCAGTAAATGAAAAAGAGGCTATATCTCGAACTTGAAAACTGTATAGGGTGCCGCTCGTGTTTGGCGGCTTGTACGCAGTGCGGAGGGCATGAGGAACGTAACCGTAACTATGTTTACGATGTGAATCCGCTTGTTAACCGTCAAACGATGCCTCTGATGTGCCTTCACTGTGTGAATCCAGCTTGTGCAAGAAGCTGTCCAGCCCAGGCGATCCAAATCCATGAAACAGGAGCCGTTCTTTCGGCTCTAGTGGAAAAGTGCATTGGCTGCCAAAACTGTACAATTGCTTGCCCGTATGGAATACCAAAGTTTGATACAGAGCAAAATTTAATGTACAAGTGCGATCTTTGTATCGACCGTACAAAGGATGGCATCCCGCCAATGTGTGCAAGTGTTTGCCCGTCAAATACATTACAATGGCTAACAGATGAAGAAATTGAAGCGAAACAAAAGAAATTTAACTTAGATAATGGTAAATGGGTAACAAGTATGCCTTATTTAGAAGGCGAAACAAATGTAAAAGTGAATCTTCCTGGTATTCTGCAGGGCGTCACTAAATTGTTTTAGGAGGGATTCGCATGACAGATAAAAATAATAAAATCCCGTTCAAAGAAGATAATTACACACATAATATAAACCGCAATAATGAAAGAAAGCTCGACCGACGTGGATTTATGAAAACGCTAGTTGGTGCGGCAGGTGTTTTCGCTGTTTCTTCACTTCCTTGGGGAGCCTTGGCTGCAAAAGAATTAACAGGATTGGGCGATAAAATATATCCAAAGCAAAAAATTACCGATGTTAAATCTCTGCCTATCGGAGATGCAGTCGACTTTGCTTTTCCTGGTGAACATGATAGTGCTATTTTAATTAGACTCTCCGAAAATAAATATGTAGCCTACCAAAATGCGTGCACCCACTTAAGATGCCCTGTGTTTTGGAAAAAGGATGAAGGAGAAATGCTTTGCCCTTGCCATCACGGGAAATTCGATGTAGAAACAGGTGCGCCGATTGCTGGTCCACCGAGACGTCCACTTCCTGAAATATATGTAAAAGTAGAAAACGGAGTGGTTTATGCCGTGGGGGTGAAGCGTTATGAAGCGTAGTTATTTGCCAGTTGCCCTACTACTTGTGGTGTTGATGTTAAACATTATCTTTACACAATATATGGTTCATCAATACTTCTATGAAAACTATACTAATACAATAATTGCTGCAGTCATTAACGTTATTTTATTTCCAGTCGCATTCCTTATTTATAAAAAAGGTGTGAATATCAATGACTAGTGAAACCTATATTGATTTTTGTTTTGTCCGGCCAGAAGCAGGCAGCTTTAGCCATGAAATTGATGAGTTATTGAAGACCACTTTTTCGAAAAAACGCCTAAATTGGTTTCTTGAAGAAAAAACACTCGATGGGGCAGAGATGGTTATTGCTGAAATAAAAGGAATGAGTGACTGGGGTTCTGAAGAAGAAACGATTCAATTCATCGAGGAAAATGCCGATGAGAAGTTTTGGGAGTATTTGCAGGGCTTTAAGATGTTCATCTATCCTGCGAAGAGAGGATGTAACAGCTGTGGAACTCATTAAATTAGATGATTTGAACATATTTGTGGGTGTGCCGGTAACAATTGCGATTCAAGATGCGGATGGTGGAGATCAGGCACCAGCTGTGAAGAAAACCATAAAAAAGGTGCAGTTCTGTCCTGATAGAACCCATATCCGCTTTTATTTTGATGATTTTTATTTTCTTGCGGTACCGATTTCTTGTCGAGTAAGTCAGATGGATGGACAATGGTCGGCTTTTGATTCGGAGAGCGGCTTAACGTTTACTGTAAAAAAGGTACAGGTCTTTTAAAAAAGAACCTGCCTTTTTTTTATAACCGGAGGTGCGGGATGGATGTATTAAATTCAAAACAGCAGATTAGCTCTTATATTATTCATTCCCAAGAGGAAGAAATAAAACGGATTGCCTTAGAGCTGCACGAAGGTGTTGGACAAAATCTATATAGTATTTTAACAGGCTTGCAGTTTATTGAATCAGGTGCAAAAGAGCCGCATATGAAAAGTTATGTCCGCGAAATGTCGCAGTTGATTGAAAAGACCATTCAAGAAATTAGGCTTCTTTCGGTTGAATTGCATCCGCCTACCCTAACTACTCTTGGTTTACTACCAGCCATGAAGAGCTATATTAAGTTATATACATCCACGTTTGGGATCCAAGTGGATTTAGATTCAACGGATGAAGAAAAGTGGATATCTGAAAAAAATAGGATCACGGTATTTCGTGTATGCCAGGAGGCACTTGCCAATATTGCCAAGTATGCAGATACATCCAATGTAAAAATGAATTTTATTTGGTCAGAGCAAGAGCTGAAAATTTCCATTTATGATTTCGGCAGAGGGTTTCAACAGGACGAAAACAATTTCATTAATCCTTCATCAGGTATTGCGGGCATGAAAGAACGAATGCTTCTGACTGGCGGACAGTGTACCATTTCTTCTAAAATAGGAGAAGGAACATCCATAGTGCTAGCCCTTCCGTTAGTAAATAGGGATTAAAGGGGAGTTAAGAGTGATAAAGATTCTATTGGTTGATGATCATGCCGTAGTTAGAATGGGTTTAAAAATGCTTTTGAACACAAATCCTGAAATGGAAGTAATTGGTGAAGCATCAGAAGGTAATGAAGGAATCAAAAAAGCCTTGAAGTTAAAACCGGATGTCGTAGTCATGGATTTAAGTATGCCACATGGAAAAGACGGCTTATCGGCAACGACCGAATTAAAAAAGCTAAAGCCGGAAATAAATATTTTGATTCTCACGATGCATGATGATGAAGAATACCTTTTTCGAGCAATTCAAGGGGGAGCTTCAGGCTGTATTTTAAAAAGCGCCCCACATGATGAACTAATGTCAGCAATCGAATCAGTTGCAGTCGGGGATGCCTATTTACATCCATCTGCACAGAAGCGATTGATGGAAGAATATTTGAGTAGCGTAAAACAAGATGGGAATGATACGTATAATCTTTTATCCGAGCGGGAGAAAGAAGTTCTAACACTTATTGCTAAAGGGTATTCCAATAAGGAAATTGCTGAACAGCTGGTAATCAGTGTAAAAACGGTCGAAACCCATAAAGGTAACTTGATGGAGAAACTCCAGATGAAAACCAGACCTGAGTTAGTGGAATACGCAGTTAGGAAAGGTTTATTAGGTTATGGTATTTAAGGAGAGTTACTTGGGATGAAAGAGATTATGGAACTGCAAGAGGTTATCAAGGTTTGTGACAGTCTTATGGCTGTGGTAGGCTGCGAATTTGTAGCCTTGGCGTTGCAAAATGAAGTGGGCCCGGATGTTAGGTGGCATTATGCATCCGCCAATATAAATGATAAATACAAAAGAATAACCGTCCGTTTCGGTAAAGGGATCGCGGGAAAAATAATCTCAAGCGGCAGTCCGATGATGATAACAGATTTTCCGAATGGAGTTATCGGAAAAGTAACAGATTATCCAATTATGCTTGCTGAAAAACTTGTTTCCTCCTATGCCGTCCCTTTATTTTTTAATGCTGTACCAAAAGGGGTTTTGCTCATTGGTAATAGAAGAACCACAACGTTTACTGAAGAAGATCAGCAGTATGTAAGAGAATCCGCTCAAGCCTTGGAACAGATATTAAAGGAGCAGATACTATGAAAGATGCAGGGGGATGCTAATGGACAAGAAAATGGACCAGCCTGCAAATAATTTCGCAGATCTTGAGATAGAATTAAAAAAATCGATGCAAGAATTGGTAGATATAAAGTTTGCGCTAGATGAATCTTCTATTGTTGCCATCACAGATTCTCGGGGGATAATTACATATGTAAATGATCAATTTTGTCATATCTCGAAATATTCCAGAGAAGAACTCCTGGGTCAAGATCATCGAATTGTGAATTCCAGGTACCATTCAAAAGAATTTTTTAAAAAAATGTGGAGAACAATTGGTTCCGGCGAAGTCTGGAAAGGTGAAATTTGTAACAGAGCAAAAGATGGTACATATTATTGGATGGATACCACGATTGTCCCTTTTTTAAATGAAAAAGGAAAGCCTTATCAATACTTAGCGATTCGTTATGAGATCACCGAGCGAAAGCGAGTCGAACGAGAACTCCAAAACATGATGACAACCATCATCAATGTTCAAGAAGAAGAACGTAAGCGCTTGTCGCGTAATTTACACGATGGTATCGGTCAAAACCTTTATAGTCATTTAATAACGATCAATCGACTTCTTGCCGAAATGGATCATCCGCTTCTTTTGCAGATGCAAAAAGAAGCAACCCAGTTAATCGAAGAAATCCGCGAAATTTCATGGGAGCTGCGACCGTCGGTCTTAGATGACCTAGGCTTAGTACCAGCCATTCGCTCATTTCTATCACGTTACTCTGATCACTATAATATTGATGTTTATTTTGAATGCGTGTTAAATCGCCGCTTGAACATCAGCATTGAACTTACGATTTACCGTATTATTCAGGAGGCGCTAACAAATATCCGAAAATATGCAGAAGTTACCGAAGCAACAGTGACTGTTAGAGAGCTGGATGATATCGTCCGGGTGATGGTTGAGGACAAAGGAAAGGGTTTTGAGATTAAAAATCAATCCGTGGGTGTAGGTTTGTTTAGTATGGATGAGCGTGCTCGCTCTGTCGGAGGAGAACTATTTATTAGTTCTTCCCCTGGGATGGGAACCAAACTTATCTTAGAAGTACCCATCTCTATTATAGAATAGAAAAAGAACCAGGCAATGTTTTGCGCCTGGTTCTTTGCTGTTATATTTTAAAAGAACTTTTTAAGGAAACAATCCTGTTAAATACTAACTTATCGACTGTTGTTTCTTTGGGATCGACGTTGAAGTAACCGTGTCTAAAGAATTGGAATTTTTCCTGCGGTCTGCTTTCCTTCATGTTTGGTTCTACAAAACCTTGTAACACCTCAAGTGAATGTGGATTAACGTTATCAAGAAAGGATTTTTCAGCCCCATCAGCTTCATCGGCTGTATCCAAAATAAGCGGCTCATAAAGTCGGAATTCAGCTGGAACTGCATGAGCTGCTTCCACCCAATGAATGGTTCCTTTTACTTTTCTGCCTGTAAAACCTGTACCACTTTTTGTTTCAGGGTCATAGGTACAGCGCAGTTCGACGACCTTACCATTTGGATCTTTGACAACTTCTTCACATTTAATGAAATAAGCGTTTTTAAGGCGGACCTCATTGCCTGGGAATAGACGGAAATACTTCTTAGGTGGTTCCTCCATGAAGTCGTCTTGTTCAATATAGATTTCACGAGAGAATGGAATTTTCCTTGATCCCATCTCAGGATTTTCTGAATTGACTTCGGCATCAAGCAATTCAATTTGTCCTTCTGGATAATTCGTGATGACTACCTTTAATGGGTTGATTACGCCCATGGTACGAGGTGCTTTTAATTTCAAATCTTCACGGACAAAATGTTCAAGCATTTGTGAATCAACTGCACCTGAACCCTTATGAACGCCAGTTTCACTGACAAAAGCACGAATCGATTCTGGGGTAAATCCTTTTCTTCTCATCCCGGAAATCGTCGGCATACGCGGATCATCCCAGCCATCAACAAATCCCTCGTCAACCAATTGCTTCAGCTTGCGTTTACTCATCACAGTATTGGTTACATTTAAGCGGCCAAATTCAATTTGTTGTGGGATGCTTTCCATTTCACAGTTTTCAACAATCCAATTATAAAGGGGGCGTTGATCCTCAAACTCAATCGTACAGATCGAATGCGTTACCCCTTCAATCGCATCTTCGAGTGGATGAGCAAATGCGTACATCGGATAAATGCACCATTTATCGCCCGTGTTATGATGTGTCGCATGAGCAATACGGTAAATAACAGGATCACGTAAATTAATATTTGCTGATGACATATCAATCTTTGCCCGCAGGACCTTTTGACCGTTGTCGCACATACCATTTCGCATATTTTCAAATAATTCAAGGTTTTCTTCTATGGAGCGATCGCGATAGGGGCTATTTTTGCCGGGCGCGGTAAGTGTTCCACGGTATTCACGAATTTCATCCGCTGACAGGTCATCAACATAGGCTAATCCTTTTTTAATTAAAAGAACCGCTCTCCTAAACATTTCTTCAAAATAATTCGATGCAAATAATAAGTTATCCCATTCAAAACCTAACCATTTTACATCTTCTTTGATCGAATTTACATATTCGATATCTTCCTTTAACGGATTCGTATCGTCAAAGCGTAAATTGGTAAGCCCGTTAAATTCATCTGCCAAACCGAAATTGATTACAATCGATTTTGCATGTCCGATATGTAAATAACCGTTTGGCTCTGGCGGGAACCGAGTGACGATTTTGTTGTGCTTTCCGGACTCCAAATCTTTTATCATAATATCTTTAATAAAATTTGATGTATGATTTTCCACCCTTTTCAACCTCTTTCATTCTTAACTACTACTTTATAAATAACATAAATACTGATATTTTTCCATTGTTCCCTACAATTCATGTGAAAAACACACATAAAATGAAATGTTTGCCCATTTTTTTGAAATTCGGAATTGGCAAGTGTGGTTGAAAAAGACTACAATGGTTTCTTGAAGATATATAAAGGAAGGGGAAGTACAATGATTAACTTTGGTACAGTCGGGACAGGGTGGATTACGGAATCCTTTATCCAAGCAGCACAACTTAGCGGTCAATGGCAATTAACTAGTGTCTATTCAAGAACAGAGGATAAAGCGAAACAATTTGCAGATACATATAATGTTCCTAATTTTTATACAGATCTAGAGGAGATGGCGACAAGTTCTGAAATAGAAGCTGTATACATAGCATCGCCAAATTCAGTCCATTTTGACCAGACACTAATGTTTTTGAAAAATAAGAAACACGTGATCTGCGAAAAACCAATATTTTCAAATAGTGCAGAGTTGGCGGAGGCATACCAGACAGCGGCGGAAAATGGGGTTTATTTATTTGAAGCAATTCGAAATGTGCATACCCCTAATTTCAAAATATTAAAGGACAGGCTCCCTATGGTCGGGGAGTTGCGAAGTACCATGTTACCATACGTGCAATATTCCTCCCGCTATGATTTATTTTTACAAGGGGAGGAACCAAATATTTTTTCTGCCACCTATTCTGGCGGCGCACTTGTTGATTTAGGTGTTTATCCACTCTATTTAGCCGTCGGGTTGTTTGGTGAGCCCAAGCAGGTAACCTATCACCCGGTCCTCCTCCGCAGCGGTGTGGATGGAAGTGGAACACTTGTGTTAACGTATGACGATTTTGTTTGTACAATCCTTTGTTCGAAAATATCTCATTCAGAATTACCGTGTGAAATACATGGAGAAAAGGGAACCTTTGTCCTCGAGGATGCGGCCCCGATTTCAAAAATAACCTTCGTTGACAACCGTGGAATAGAGAGCGAAATCTTGAGTGTCGAACTAGAAGAACAAAACATGGTTTATGAATGTAAAAATATTGCCAGGATTATTGCAACCGAAAATGATCAAGAATATCAGCAATTAAAAAGTTGGAGCGAAATTGTCCTTAGAATCACAGAAGAGGCAAGGAAACAAAATAATATTTTATTTGCTTCAGAAAAATAACAAAAACAGGCCAGGGGATACATCCTCTGGCCTTTTCTTATGGGGTTTTCTTCAATGGTAATGAACTTAGTTGACATTTTTAATAATGGTTATGTGAACTCTTTATGAATTCAATATTCTCAATGACTTTTATCACATTCCATGAATTGTATGTTCTTTATAGTTGATGTAACAGGATTGGAGGAAAACCTTATGAAATCAAAAGCATGGTATAAGAAACAGTTGAAACGTAAGCCTGTGCAAATGACAAGATATACTGTTCAAGGCTTGTTCCTGCTGTTTTTACTATATGTTGGTCTGCAGTTTTATCAATTTTATCTGCATTTTGAAACCCTCGGAAAAGCTCCTTTCGTTGAACGGCCATCTGCGGTCGAAGTTTTTTTACCAATCAGCGGCTTGGTCGCCTTAAAGGTATGGCTGACGAGTGGAGAGTTTGATGTGATTCATCCTGCGGGTCTGGTTTTACTAGCATTTTTTGTGGATGCAGGAATTATATTTCGTAAGTCGTTCTGCAGTTGGATATGTCCTGTTGGAACATTTAGTGAAATGATTGGCTGGTTTGGCAGAAAGATGTTTAAAAGGAATTTTGAAATTCCAAGATGGGTAACTTGGCTTTTAACACCTATTAAATACTTATTAATGCTCTTTTTTGTCCTAATGGTTATTCAAATGCCTACTTTTACGGCTAAAAGGTTTCTCGAGGAGCCGTATAATAAGGTCTCTGATGTGAAAATGCTTCTTTTATTCACAAATCTTGGCGGCTTTGCCTTGAAGTTTATTATTGTGATCTTCATCTTGTCATTATTCTTTAGAAACTTTTGGTGCCGCTTCCTCTGTCCGTATGGTGCATTAATTGGTCTTGGAAGTATCTTTAGGATTACAAAAATTGAGCGGAATGAAGATACTTGTACAAACTGCGAAATGTGTACAAAGGTTTGTCCGCAACGATTAAAGGTACACAAGGTGGAGACTGTAAATTCTTTTAATTGTTCAGCATGTATGTCCTGTGTAGAGGCATGCCCCGTAAAAGACACACTCAACATGACGGTTGCGCGTAAAAAGGTGAATAAGTGGTTTGTACCAGTTACCTTCTTCGTGCTGTTTTTCGTTATTATTACTTTTGCAAAAATAACAGGTCACTGGGATTCAATCATCTCCTATGAAGAATGGAAACAACTAATCCCAGAGGCCAAAAACATAAAATAATTAGCGGTGTTTTCCCGTATAAGTGTTAAACACATAGCCCACATTTGATCATATAAATATAGAAAACTAAAATGGGTGAGTTATGATGTTTGGATCTACCAGAGAATTAATAACTTGGATAGTGCCATACCTCCCAGCTGGAGCAGAATTAGAATATCGAGATTCACAAGCGATGCTCCAATATATGGATATAGATGGGGATGGCCTATATGAAATATTTGGGGTGTATCGTCTTAACAGAAAGCCTTATTTATTTGTTCTGAAAAATTACTTTGGTCATTTAATATATTATTATCCCATGCCTCCTGAGGTGGAGAAAAAGGCAGTCCGAGCGCTTTCAATTTTTCGAGATACAAGAGCCGTCTACCTTTTCCCAGTGGTGAAGAAAGAAATTGGAGGAAAGAAGTGGGGCTATATCGATGCGAAAGGGAAACAGATTCTTCCTAACAGCTATGAACATGCCGAGGATTTTCAGGAGAATGGTTTAGCTATTGTTGGTTTAATGGACAAATCAGGAATTATTAATGCCCAAGGGTATTTTATTGTGCAGCCCAAATACGATACAATTAATCCTTTTTCAGAAGGCCGGGCCGTTGTCAATGACCCTCAAGGATTCAAGGTGATTGATGAAAGTGGCAAAGAAATCACGGATCGGGCTTATTCGATTATTGTCGGAGAGTATAAAGAGGGACGCGTACGTGCTGTAGAAAAAGATGAGCATGGGCAGTATTTATACGGTTATTTGAATAAACGAGGGAAAGTGGTTATTCCGATAACCTTTGAAGCCGCTAGTGATTTTCATCAGGGGAAAGCAATTGTAAAAACAAAAGATGGCAGTTTTCAATTAATCGACCTTACCGGAAAGATATTACAATCGTACCCTTATGCTTATGTCAGTAATTATGGCCAAGGTTTGCTTGCATTTAAGGAAAACAACGATGGGAAGATTGGATATATCGATGAAAAGGGAAAAATCGTCATAGAGCCTAAATTTTCATCTGCAGAGTCATTTATAGTCGGACGTGCCATTGTTAGTTTGTCAGATATTAATAGGGAACAGTATGGCGTTATTGATCAAACTGGCCATTATGTGATTAAGCCAAACTATGACCAAATCTTATATCTAGATGAGGGACGCTTTGCCATCGGGAAAGAGATGGATCCGAACCTACCCTGTATGAGGTCTATTTACGCCTTAGCAGATTCGGGTGGTCATATCCTTACAGGATTTATCTTTAATGGAATCACGAAATTTCAGGACGGCCATGCATCTGTCTCCGATGCTCAGCATACTTACTTTATTGACAAACTTGGAAAGAGAATCGAACAGCTGCCAATGGTCAGGGGCAGCGGCTCGCTTAGTTTTGAGAAAACGTTAATCAAAGGTGATGTTGACGAGCGCCTGCACTATTTTAATCGAAATGGTGAGTTACTCTGGAAGCAAACCACGATTGTCCCGCTAAATAATAACTATTCAGTTGTCGAGCATAAATATAAGCCGAATAAGGATTATTTAGTCTATTTCCCGCAGATTGAAGGTATTAAAATTCATCAGGAAAAAGTAAATCATGCATTAAAGGAGCTGGCGGGGGTAAAACCCATGCCGGCACACACACAGTTGGAATCGAATTATACGGGGGATTTTGAGGTAACCCTTTACGAGAAAAATTTACTGGTCATTAAGATAACAGGGTACGACTACCCGTTTTGTGCCGCTCACGGAATGCCAGTGGAAAAATATGCTCATATTAACCTTAAAACAGGCTCGATCTATCAATTAAAAGACCTCTTTAAGTCTGGCAGCCCGTATGTGAAAGTTATCAGTGATTTGATTGGTGATCAAATAAAAAATAAAGAAGAATATTCATCTTACTTATTTCCTGATGAGTACCATGGAATCCAAGCTGATCAGTCATTTTTTATTAGTGAGGCGGGCTTGAATATCTACTTTAATCCATATGAAATCGCCGCTTTTGCAGCTGGTTTTCCTACCTTTACCATCCCTTTTGAGGACCTAAAGAATATCATTAATGTTAACAGCGAATTTTGGAAATCGTTTCATTAACAAAGGCAGGAATCAAACCTGTCTTTTTTTCATGGATTCTAATGAAAAAGAATGAAATAATGGTGATGCAGTCAAGAATAGTGTCTAGGGGAGTGGATTGGAATGAAGATTTTTGATGTTTCTAGAAAACTAATAAACGGGATGCCAGTCTGGCCAGGTGATACCACCTTTAAATACGAGGTCTCATGGCCAATGGAGGAAAGCGGCTCTGTTAATGTTGGCAGACTCGAATTAAGTACCCACACGGGAACACATGTGGATGCTCCGTTTCATTTTGATAACGCAGGAAAAAAAATCATTGAGTTGGACCTTAATCTATACATCGGTCCAGCGAAGGTTATTGATATGATTGGAAAGGAAAGCATTGGTGCAGCTGATTTAAGAGAGATTGATCTTGATGGGTGCAAACGGGTGTTGTTCAGAACCCTTGCGTGGGAAAATCCCAATCAATTTCCTGAAAAAATCCCACATATTGAGCCAAACTTAGCTCCTTTCTTAGGAAGGAAAGGGATTCAGCTTATCGGCTTGGATATTCCATCTGTTGATCCAATCGACAGTAAAGAGCTGCCTGCCCATCATAGCTTAAATGAACATGGCATTCACATCCTAGAGTCACTAATGCTCGATGAAATTGAGCCAGGAGATTACGAACTCATTGCCCTGCCGCTCCCATTAGTCGAAGGAGACGGGAGTCCAGTTCGAGCAGTCCTGCGTCAGAAATGAAATGGTGTCAGGCACCATTTTGGATTAAAAAAGAAGCGTGAATCTCAATAGGATTCACGCTTTTTCTGTTAAAAGTCACAATCAGATTTGTTTGGTTTAAGAAATAACACATCAATCTATAAGGAAAAAACCTCCAGAGTCTCTTAGTTCTACCTATGTTTTCTACGAAATACTAGCCAGTAACTCCCCAGTCCGAAGATAAAAAATAAACCGACCAAAACAGGAATAACATAATTATTAACGGTAGGCTCATCATCCTTCTCTTGTTTAGGAGTCGATGAGGCATGCTCCATTTGTGTCATGGTCTTATTATTTGCTGATACTATTTTATGATTAACGGTGGTTAGGGGGATAACCGGAACTGTTTGGCTTAATACTCGATTAATTTGAGGAGAAGAGACTTCTAATCTAGAATCGGCAAAGACATTCGTTCCCAATAGAAAAAACAACATTGATGTGATAAGAGAAATCTTATTAAACATCATTTTCAACTCCACTATATTGAAAATCTTCTTGTTGTTCATTCTATCACCGATTCTTGAAGGTGATATCAAATTGAAGGCATTGTTCACAAAGCTTTCGAATTTAAAACTCATTAATCTAACCAAATGTCTGCCAAACCATTGGAATACACAGTGTATTGAGCCATATTTATCTTAATTATTCCAAACTCAAACTTGATATAAATCAATTTCATTAAAGAAGAATGGTGATAAACTGAAGCATAAACTTAAACTCTTAACAAAGGGGAGCGAGAACTATGTTTGAAATAGTTGATAAAAAAGCAGTCATGGATATCCGCGAGCGCATTGCAAAGGGGGAACATCCGCGACGAGAAATAATAAATTTTGTGAAAGCTGCACCTGTAGGAACCTTATTTGAAATTCATTTGCCACATCGAGGTGAACCGCTTATTGGCAGTTTGCAATCATTAGGAATGAATGTAATTGTCAACGAAATTGAAGCCATGCATTTTAGACTAATGGCAATAAAGTTAGATGAAATTAACTAATACCTGCGATCTGTTTAAGCCGGTGCAACTCTAGAATCTGTATTTGGCGGCGTCCGTCCATGCTAATCAGCTTTTGCGACATGAACGACAACAACTTTCTGCTTACCGATTCTGGAGTTGTTCCAATATAACTAGCTAAATCCTTTTTTGTGATTGGCAAGGAAAAGGTCCCGTTCTTAGCGATCATTTTATCATGAAAGAGAATAAGTGCTCTTGCAAGCCGTTGTTCAACCTCTAGTAAACTTAGGAAACCAACCGACTCATCTGCTTCAAATAGCCTGTCATTTACAGCTAGTAAGAATTGGTAGGACAACTCCGCGTTATTTTCCATTGTTTTAAGAAAGTCCTTTTTTTCGATATAACAAATAACCGTTGAAGATCCCACGGCTTCTGCATTCATATAGTGTTTTTCATTTTTTAATAATGAAAATAATCCAAAGAAGTCCCCAGGGAACAGCAATCTAACAATTTGTTCTTTCCCTTCTGGGGACATTTTTGTTAACTTGATCAGTCCTTCATTGACAACGAATAATGTTTCCGAATGTTCTCCTTCTCGAAAAATAAATTCTCCTTTCACAAAGCTTCTGCTTCTTGTTACCTTTTGCAGCGGTTGACGATCCGCTTCCTTCATTCCTTTAAAAACAGGTACGGATGTAATGCACGATGATTCCTGAGAGCAGCAATGGTTACAACACATTCTTACGTCACTCCTCCACATTTCTATTAACTTAATAGTATCTGTTTTGATCAATCCTTGTAGTGATTTATATCAATTCTGCTTTTCTTGATATAGGTCAATGTTAATGAGAACTATTCGCATTACAATAAAAGAAAAAGAAGAGGTGATTTGATTCGAATGAGTATCATGGAATTGGCATTGAATGAGGTCGCGTGCTCAGGATGTATCGGGAAGATTAAAAGAGAGATGCAAAGAACCAATGGGATTGAAAAAGTAAAGATCATGTCCGGTAGTGGAAAAATTAAAATAAGCTTCAATGAAAATATTATTCATTCGGAGGAAATTAATCGTAATCTGTATAAAATGACTTTGCGAACATTTGATTAAAGGCTGCTCCTTGTGGGCAGTTTTTTTTGAAAATAAAAACTATATTAAGAACGGAAAATTCGTTATAATATTAACATTAAAGAACCAAGGATAAGAGGTTGTAATAATTTTCCCTTCCAGATTAATAATAAACAAAAAGGGAGGGATTTTTTTTTGGAGCGCAATCAGGATAGTAAATTTGAAGAAACCTTTCTTCCAGTGACCTCAATCGGCAGTGGAGTTGGTATAGCAGTTTTGCCTGATATTTATTGTTACACCGACAAAATCGTGAACCTAGTACTTGTAGGCAACCCGAATGAGCCGGATGATTTTGTTTTAATTGACACGGGCATGCCTAAGTCAGCAGATGAGATAAAGGAAATGGTTGAAGAACGTTTTGGTGAGGGTGCCCTTCCTAAAGCGATCGTATTAACGCATGGACATTTTGACCATGTCGGATCAGTGGCTGAATTGTTGGAGGAATGGGAGATTCCGGTTTATGCACATGAGCTGGAAATCCCTTATTTGACTGGAAAGTTAGATTATCCGCCGGGTGACCCTAATGTTGATAGTGGACTTGTTGCAAAAATGTCGCCGATGTTCCCCAACCATGGGATTGATATAAGTGCCCATGTTCATGCGCTTCCTGCCGACGGAACTGTTCCAAATTTGCCTAATTGGAAATGGGTACATACACCAGGGCATACGCCGGGACATATTTCCTTATTCCGTGAACAAGACCGTGCACTGATCGCCGGAGATGCATTTGTTACGGTAAAACAAGAATCCCTATATAAAGTAATGACGCAAACACAAGAGATTAGTGGTCCACCAAAATATTACACTACTCACTGGGATGCTGCTTTTGAATCTGTAAAAAAGTTAGAGGCACTCAAGCCGCAAGTAGCAGTGACTGGTCATGGTCTTCCGATGAGTGGGGAGGACCTAGCAGAAAATCTAAATTATTTAGTGGAGCATTTTGCTGAAATTGGCCGGCCTGACAGTGGGAAATATGTGAATTAGTAATTTCTGAAGAAACTTGGGCTGCTGACTCATGCAGCTCTTTTATATCACTTTTATATTCGTTTTTAACCGGGAGAAAAATCTTTATGTATCTGCATAGACATCACTAGAAATAATGAAAACTAATTGAACTAATTCTTTTGAGGTGGTAATAATGAGACTTTGTTTATTCCTGTTGATTGCCGGACTGTTGGATGCTGTTTTAACCCATTTTGGAATTGTTTCAGGTATTGTTGAAGAGGGAAATCCAATGATGAAGCTTGTAATTGAAAAAAGCTGGTCCTATTTTTACATCATAAAAATCTTTCTGCCCCTCGTGTTGCTTGGTTTGTTCTACTTACGACCACTAAAAGGGTGGATTCGGACTCTTTTGGTTTCCACTTGTGTTCTTTATCTCTCCGTCCTGGTATATCATATGGTGTGGATTGTCCTCTATTTTAATACTGCATCATGACTTTTCCTCTATTCCTAACTAGACACTCCAAGGTTATTCAGTTAGTATCAATACGATATGGAAAGACAAATAATAAGAAAAATGATTTTTATATAAAGGAGTTCAATATGTTTAATACCTTAAAACCATACTTGCAGGAAGCCTGGGAAAAGTCAGGATTTCAACAACCTACTTCCATTCAAGAAGCCGCTATTCCAATGATTCTTGAAGGCAAGAATTTAATTGCCGAGTCACCGACAGGTACTGGTAAAACGCTGGCTTATTTGCTGCCATTGTTAGATAAAATGGACCCAAGTTTACAATCTTTGCAAGCGGTTGTGTTAGCTTCTTCGCAAGAGCTAGTAATGCAGGTCTATCAAGAATTTCAAAAATGGTCGGAAGGCAGCGGAATAAGGGGCACTTCGATTATTGGCGGAGCCAATATGAAACGCCAGCTTGAAAAATTAAAGAAACGCCCGCATGTAATTTTTGCAACACCTGGTCGTTTATTTGAACTGATCAAACAGAAAAAGGTGAAAATGCATGAAGTAAAATTGGTTGTTCTCGATGAGGGTGATCAATTACTTATTCACGAGCATCTTAATACTGTCCTAAACATTGTAAAATCAACCATGAGTGACCGCCAAGTTGTTTTGTTTTCTGCTACAATGAAACCGGCAACAGAGAAATTGGCAAAAGAAATGACAAAGGACCCGGAAGTTCTTCGCATCGAAAAGGATGAACTTGCTTCGTCTGGAGAAGTCGAGCATATTTATTTTTCATGTGATCCAAGAGATAAAATCAAGCTCCTCGAAAAAATCACGCGCTTAGAAAATAGTAAATCGCTTGCGTTTATTAATGATATTGGTGAAATTGAAGTATTTAAGGAAAAATTACATTTTAAAGATTTATCGATCGGAATCTTGCATAGCGACATGAAAAAGCTCGAACGGCAGGCCGCATTAAAGTCTTTCCGTGATGGCAAAATGAACATGCTTATTGCTACAGATGTGGCGGCGAGAGGACTTGATATTCAAGGGGTTACCCATGTGGTCAATATCGATTCTCCGAAGGATATATCGCAATATGTGCACAGGGCTGGAAGAACAGGAAGAATGGGTGCAAATGGGATTGTAATTTCGCTTGTTACCGAAAGGGAAGAAAGAGAATTGAAACAGTATTGCCGTGAGTTAAACGTTCCGTTGCATAAAAGAGTATTTTACAAAGGTCTAATTGCTGAAGAAGGACAAAGAGACCAGAAATTACGGAGATAATGTATGGTGGCTTGAAGAAGCTGCCATCATCGAGATTCAGGAAAAGTTTGAAAATGGCGAACTTACATCCAAAGAACTAGTATTATGAGCAAATGACTAAATTTAGAAAAAGCTCCAGTCCTTGAAAAAGAATAAGACTAATTATTTTCACTCATACTATCAATGTATTTCTCGAAAAAGGAGATGGTAGTGTGGGAAGACAGAAGCTTGGTAATGCAAATGCTCAGCGTAATAATAATCGCAAAAAACCAATGAGAGATAGTGAAGAACTGGTTGAATTTACAACTGGAGAAGCACTAAAACATAACCGTCCAAATAGTAAATAACAAAGTGCGCCTCCTTCTTGAATAGGGAGGCGCATTTTTTTATGGGAAATCATCACATAAGATATCTTGTTAAACACGACGAAAATCACTCTTCTGCAAGTAATTTAAGTGCTTTTTTAGCGGGGCCCTCAATAACATCGCCTGAATAAGCATAACGTGAACCATGGCACGGGCAATCCCAAGATTTTTCGGCATGATTCCATTCACACTCACAGCCAAGATGGGTGCAGGTGGTGTCGACAACATAAAGTTTACCGTTTTCATCCTTATAGCCGCCAGCCCTTTTCCCGTTATACATGACAACGGAGCCTTCACCCACCTGTAAATCATCTGCGGACTTATCCGTATATTCAAGTTTGCCTTTAATTAGATGTTTAGCTACATCTGCATTGGTTGTGATGACACTCTTTAAGTCGGGATCAGCTTGGAATCGGGACGGTGTATAGAGATCCATATATGGGTTGTCCCTTTCCATGACATAATCGGTCAACAAGTGACCCGCGAGAATCCCTGTTGTCATCCCCCATTTTTTAAAACCCGTGGCCACTAAAACATTCTCACGACCTTCAGTGTAATGTCCAATATAGGGAAGTTTGTCTAGTGTAACCATATCCTGGGCAGACCAGCGATAATCGTATTCCTTAATCCCAAAAACCTCTTCAGCAAACGTTTCTAGTGCTTCATAATGCTTCAGCGTGTCCATTCCTTGTCCCGTTTTATGATTTTCACCACCGATGATCAATAACTTTTCTTTTTCCCCATTAAGCGGTGTATAACGAATCGATCGAGGTGGGTTATCGGCGCTGATATACATGCCACCAGGGTAGTCCTTATCTGTTTTTATCCCGATTGCGTAAGACCTGCTCGCATACATTCTCGCAAAATAAAGCCCTGGTTTATCATAAAAAGGGAAATGGGAGGCAATAATCACATGCTTGCATGAAACTCTATGCCCCGATTTAGTAACAACCTTTGGTTCCGTATCATCGTCCTCAATGTCTGAAGCGACTGTATTCTCATAAACAGAACAGCCCGCCTTAACCGCATCATCTAGAAGTGCTTTTAGAAATTCAAGTGGATGATATTGCGCTTGATTGTGCATCATGAGAGCGCCTTTTGCAGGAATATTAAAGGGGATCGTATCCTTTAAAGCCCCATCGATTTCTAGACTTTTATACGCTTCCCATTCCGTTTTAAGCTTGTCGACATACTCATCCGTTGTTGCATAAACATAGGCGTCTTGCTTACTGAAATCACAATCAATTCCCTTTTCCTCTACGCAGCTTTCGACAAATCGAATGGCATTCATATGTGATTCATAATAAAGCCGTGCTTTTTCTACTCCAAAATGATTTATTAATTCATCATAAATAATGCTATGCTGTGCCGTTAATTTTGCAGTTGTGTGGCCAGTAGTCCCATTCAAGACATTGCCTGCTTCTAAGAGAGCTACCTTTAAGCCTTCCTTTGACAGCAAATAGGCAGCAGTTATTCCAGATATCCCGGCACCTACAATGGCAACATCCACAGAAAGATCTTGTTCTAATGAAATAAAAGCAGGTAATTCTATTTCACGCCAATACGTTTTTGGGAATTTTGGGATTTTTTCAGATGAACTCATATATATTCCTCCAGCCTAAAAAAATGACATCAAATTTAATTTTTCCAAAAGTGATTAAATTAATGTAGGTATGGAAATATTTCCTTAGTCGCAAAAAAAGAACCTTGCTTTATGCATGGTTCTTCCCGTTATATATTAGGAGGTTTAAAAATGATGAACCCGTGGTCTACAGAATCTGAATTAACATAGCAAGATGCCGAAGCATATGACAAACCTTAATCTTCGCTTTGACTGAATTAGAAAGAATCATTCCTCTTTATCAATTTTTAATGGATCAATACGGGTAGAGTCTTCAGTATTTAAGGCGCTTCTGACGAAATGGAAAAATGTTCCTCCAATGCAGCCGAGAAAAAAGACAAAACCAATCGTTGTGACCCACCAAATTGCAGACATTGTATTCCCCCTTTGTCTAGCTTAAGCATTAATTTCTTAAGCTTTTCTAAAGATATATGCATAAGGGGG
Organism: Bacillus sp. OV166; assembly: GCF_900177675.1. GTDB lineage: Bacteria > Bacillota > Bacilli > Bacillales > Cytobacillaceae > Neobacillus. The sequence continues at coordinate 1,325,445 of NZ_FXWM01000001.1, forward strand.
GAGGATTTTTCCTATGAATCACTGATGGAAATATACTATTTTATATTAGTCTTTTTTCTTAAGTGCGGCATAGTAGTCAACTTTTTTGATATTAACGCCGACAAAGGTTTCGATAATCGACTGGCCGCCGGCAATCGAGAAAATTAAAATAACCACATAGGTAATACGCGGAAAGAGCAAATATGCTCCACCAAGTAAAAAAGCGCTCCAAACACCAGCACACCAATAACATTTCAATAAATAACCAAACATAGATGTTGGAACTTCCTTGGTTTCCACTCCATCGTCCGTTTCTACTTTTACTTTCTTAACAAAAGGTCTACGGATAAATTCAGTAATTTTATCAAAGACAATTAAATGAGTTAAACGGTAGCTCGCTAGAATTAACATGATATAGGTCATCCATGAGATATCTTCCACGTCTTCAATCCTCCAAAATCCACTTGGTCTCTCCCTAATGGACAGCTCCATTTTATTTTTCATTTCCCTGTATATTTTGAGCCTGAAATCAAAATTATATATTCGGAGGAGGCGAAAAAATGAAAAAATCTTTTTGGTTTAGTTTTCTGTTTTTATTATCACTATTCTGTATTCCAAGTGTGTCTTTTGCCCAGCAAATTTACACCGTTCAGCCGGGGGACACACTTTGGAAAATCGCAGTTAGGTATCAAGTTGGAATTTCCGAAATTATTTCGGCAAACCAACAATTTTCGAATCCAAATTTAATTTATCCAGGTCAAAAGGTTACTATCCCAAGTTTCGATGCTGTAAAAAGTACAGAAAGCCAGGTAATCCAGTTAACCAATCAGGAGCGTGCAAAAAATGGTTTGAAGGCATTAACACCTGATTGGGAGCTCTCAAGGGTCGCTCGTTATAAAGCCAATGACATGAGAGATAAAAACTATTTCAGTCATACCAGTCCAACGTATGGCAGTCCGTTTGCTATGATGAAAAGCTTTGGGATTTCCTACCGTTCAGCTGCTGAAAACATTGCAGCAGGGCAAACGACACCGGCTTCAGTCGTTCAAGCTTGGATGAATAGCTCCGGTCACAGGGCAAATATTTTAAGCACGAGATCTACCTACATTGGGGTTGGCTACGCACAGGGTGGCTCACAAAGACACTATTGGGTACAGATGTTTATTTCTAAGTAAGACAAAAGGGTCAGTTTCTTAAGCATTTCGCTTAGGGACTGACCCTTTCTACGTCTTAGGACCGATATGAAAATCAAGCTCAAGCGCAATTATGATAAACAATGAAAAGAGGTAAGATGAAATCAAGATAAAGAAAGGAGCAAAACAAAATGAAAAAATTTGGTTTACTGTTAGCAGGTGGAATTGCAGCGATAATCTTGCTTTCCACAATTGGTCCAATGGTGGGGTTACTCGTCAGCTTAGTACTCCTATACTTCATATTCAAACAGTTCTTAAAAGCTGAATCGACAGGAGGAAAAATTGGGCTTGGGATCATTGGATTCATTGTCCTCATCGCATCCATTCATAACGCTCCAGCAATTATAGGGATTGCGGCAGCTTATGTGTTATACCTTGTTTATAAAAAATGGAATGAGAAAAAGCACACAACCGTGAAGGAAGAAAATGACCCATTTGTTAATTTTGAAAAACAGTGGAATGAATTGAAAAATAATTAAGAAATAAAGGAGAGAATAAACATGACAAACTTATTTACAAGAATTAAAAACACGATTACAGCAGATTTACACCAGGCACTTGATCAAAAAGATAAACAAAATCCAATTGCTTTATTAAATCAATACCTACGCCAGTGTGAGCAAGAAACAGAGAAAGTTAGAAAGCTATTAGAACGTCAATACACACTTAAAGATGAATTTACAAGAGAATATCAGCAAGCGTCCCAGTTAGCTGAAAAAAGAAAGTACCAAGCTGAAATTGCTTCTAAAGCAGGAGAATCAGAACTTTATCAGTTTGCCTCTGCAGAGCATCAGCAATATGCAGACCGTGCAAGCCGCTTGAGTGCATCACTTGAACAAGTAAAGAGTCAACTAGTAGAATTAGAAAGAAAGTATGAAGAAATGAAGCACAAGCTAAAAGATATGCACCTAAGACGGATGGAATTAATGGGCCGTGAAAATGTAACACGAGCGAACCTCCAAATCAACCAGGTGCTTGATTCTAATACTTATTCAGATAAATCCTACTCGAAGTTTAAAGATATTGAAAATTATCTTGACCGCTTAGAGCATCAAGTGAATAGCTCATACTATCGCAATACGATCGATGCTCGAGTTGCACAACTAGAAAAGGAAATGAAATTAGAAGAAAGCAAGTCCATTTAAATCCAAAACATGGTATGCTAAATAAAAAAGCGGAAGCGCCTCTAGGCGCTGGAGCTAGACACGAAAGGCGTAGGATTTCTGCGCCTTTTGGCCATAAACAATAGTAATACAAACTATAAAAGAGTTATCCAGATGGTAATAAGGGAGGGTGGACCATGTTTAAAAATACTAAAAATGATTATATAGGCTGGCTGGTCATTATCGGTGCGATCATTTTAGTCATGGAAATACTATTTTTTAACAGTGGGCTAATTTTCTCTCTTTTTATCTCTGGAGGCATGATTTACCTCGGCCGCAAACGAGCGGGGAAAAAGAAGGGGAAAATACTTTTTATCGGCGGGATTATTTTCTTAGTCCTTAGTCTCTTAAATATGATGACGTTTAAGTTTTTACTAGTCGCGATATTACTGCACTTTTTTATTCAATTTTTAAATGCCAAAAAGAAACCTAAGAAAATCTCACCTGAAATCACGAAAATCGAACCAACCTCCGATGAAGAAACAATGATAAAGTCAGAACCTCTGTTTGAAAATATCGTCCTTGGTCAGCAAAAGACACCCCCGGGTGCCTACGAATGGAATGATGTAAATATTCAGGCAGGGATCGGTGATACCATCATTGATCTGAGCTTTACGATGCTGCCTAAAGGGGAAACGGTTATCTTTATTCGCAATCTGATAGGGAATATACAAATCCTTGTTCCTTATGATATTGATGTTAGTGTCCAGCATTCATGCATCATGGGTTCAACGACTGTTTTCGAGCACCACGACTCTAAACTTTTCAATCGAGTATTACACCTAAAAACACCAGGATATGAGACAGCTGAGCACAAAGTGAAAATTTTCACCTCGCTCATGGTTGGAAATTTAGAGGTGAGCCGGATATGAGCACTACCCAGCGTAAAATTTTCTGGAGTGTTGGCTTTTCCTTTTTTCTTGCGATTATTGTCAGTGCCATTTTTATCTTCGTTTTCCCACTAAGCAGTTGGGCGGAATTGTGGAGTAAACATTTCATGAATGTTCCGTTTGTAATCTTTATCCCTGCCTTTAGCATTGCCGTTGGGATTCTCCTAGGTGCAGTCTCTGGGGTGTTTTGGAGAAGGCAGTTTCTATCAATTGAACACTCCTTGCATCTATTAGAGGAAGGAAAACAAATAGAAGTAGTTAAGGAGAAACCTGCTATCTCAGAAATGCAGCTCATTGCAAACCGAATTGAGAAAATAGGCAAACAAATGTCTGAACAAGCGAAGCTTTCGCAGCGATTAGCCACTGAAAAAGTGGAAGACCTTGAAGGAAGAATCCAAGAAATTATCGAACAGGAACGGAACCGATTGGCCCGTGAACTGCATGATTCTGTCAGTCAGCAATTATTTGCTGCTTCGATGATGATGTCAGCAATCAACGAAACTAAACAGCAATCACCAGTAGAAAATGACCGCGAAGCGAAACAATTGAAATTAGTCGAAGAAATGATTCACCAATCACAGTTGGAAATGCGTGCCCTGCTTTTACATTTACGGCCCGTTGCCTTAAAAAATAAAACACTTCAAGAAGGAATTGAAGAGCTATTAATCGAATTATCACAAAAGGTTGAGATGGATATTAAATGGAAGACAGAGGTTTTTCCGTTAGATAAAGGAGTAGAGGATCATCTTTTCCGTATCCTCCAAGAGTCGATCTCAAATACGTTAAGACATTCGAAAGCCAATAAACTCGAAGTTCTGATGGTGAAACGGGATGATCTTGTCATCTTAAGGATTATTGATGACGGAATAGGTTTTAATGTAAACGAGATGAAAGCAGGTTCCTATGGAATGCAAAATATGCATGAGCGTGCAGTAGAAGTAGGAGGCACGTTAAAAGTGGTTAGTGTAAAAAATCAAGGAACAAGGCTGGAAGTGAAGGTTCCGGTGATGATTAATGGAGATGGTGCCAATGATTAGAGTCGTATTTGTTGATGATCATGAAATGGTTAGAATCGGAGTTTCTTCTTATTTATCAGCGCAGCCAGACATTGAGGTAGTTGGAGAAGCTGACGATGGAAAAAAAGGTGTGGAGCTTGCCCTCGAACTTCGCCCTGATATCATTCTAATGGATTTAGTGATGAAGGAAATGGACGGGATTGAAGCGACAAAGCAAATCATTGAACAGTGGCCGGAAGCAAAGGTCATAATCGTGACAAGCTTTTTGGACGATGAAAAAGTTTATCCTGCACTTGAAGCAGGGGCAACCAGCTACATGCTGAAGACCTCTAAAGCGGGTGAAATTGCCAATGCAGTCCGTGCTACATACCATGGACAATCAGTCCTTGAACCGGAAGTAACCGGAAAAATGATGGTGAAAATGCGCCAAAAAAATACACATATGCCACACGAAGACCTTACCACCCGTGAAATTGAAATATTATTATTAATGGCAGAAGGCAAAACCAATCAAGACATTGCTGATGAGTTATTTATTGCCCTCAAAACCGTCAAAACCCATGTCAGTAATATTTTGAGCAAGTTGAACGTCCAAGATAGAACACAAGCGGTCATTTATGCATTTAAGCATTCATTAATTAAATAAATTTCGGAGGCTTTCCTTAGCCTTTAAAATTCTTGGTATTAGTATCCATGCTTTGCAAATTTCGAATGTGCTGCCGACTAGCACTGTACATCAGTTTCCGTTTATTGATTGGATCGGATTATATCCAACCTGGGAAACGACGATTACACAGTTAATATTAGTCATGGCTATTATTTTATTAACATGGATGATCAGAAAAAAAACAGTAATGGTGAACGTTTAAAGGGCTGCGAGCCCTTTTTTTCGTTCTCCTAAAAATTTTTCTCTAATAATCAAAGAACTTGTCTCATAAGTTTATAAAAGTGAGATGAGTATGGAGGAGAAAAAATTGGCTATTTATTATAAGGGGATATTCTTTTTAGCTGTAGCTGCTTTTTTGGGGGAAGGTATTGAAGTTTTAGTAAATATGATTCTTGCTCGAGAGCTAGGACCACACGGACTAGGTCTGTATATGTCCATTTTGCCATCGATCTTCTTAATTGTGTTACTATCCAGCTTTGAGTTGCCTGTATCGATTTCAAAATTTATTGCTGAAAGGGAAGACCGTTATCACCGAAATATCCTTCATCATGCGATTACGATTACGATTGTGTTCTCGGCTGTCCTTTTTTTAGCAGCTACTGTAATCATTCCGTTTATTCCTGTGTTTGACAAATATCATCCATACGTAAGATGGCTTGTTTTGATCTTAATACCAATCATTTCCTTCACCTCCGTCGCGAGGGGATATTTTATGGGCAAGCAGCAAATGGGGAAAATAGCAGTCTCAAATTTTTTAAGGAAAACGATTCAACTTTCAGGACTGTTCCTCCTTTTCCGTTTCTTTGCTTTCGACACAGCTGAGTCAGTGTTAATCGCGATTGGTACGTTTATAGGAAGCGAGATAGTTGTGTTCCTTTATTTAATATACATGTTTATTATCCAATTTCAGCAATTGAAGCGACAACCATTTTCTAATATGAAACGCAAGGTAGTTCAGAAAAATCTAATGGCAGTTTCGATTCCAACAACAGGTCTTCGCTTGTTTTCTGCTTTTACTGGTGCCATACAGCCCTTTATCATTAAGGCAGCGTTGGTTCGTTCTGGCTTGAGCGATACATTAGCGACAGAGCAATTTGGAATGCTGATGGGGGTGGCCATTTCGATAGGCTTTTTTCCGGGTTTTATTGCTCACTCGTTAATGGTCGTTCTAATCCCAGCTGTGTCCAAGACACACGCAGAGGGTGATTACCAAAGGCTCCAAAAAATGCTTCAACAGGTGATGAAGCTAACCTTTGTATATGGGGTCGCATCCGTAGCTATTTTCTACTTCTTTGCACCAGAGTTAACCTCGCTATTTTTTAAATCAGAAACACCTGCCCTATTTTTACAATTGCTTTGGCCATTTTTCTTATTTCACTTTTTTATCATGCCGATGCAGGCCTTTTTGTTTGGACTTAATCTACTTAAAGAGACCTTCATTCATATCATTTGGTCGACGGTCATCTCTTTTTCAATCATTCTATTGCTTGCAGCGATGCCTGAATGGAGAATGAATGGCGTTATTATTGGGATGAATACAGGCGCTGTTTTGTTAGCCCTCATGCATTATCTAACGATCTGCAAGAAAATTGGCGTCAGTATTTTTATGAAAGGCTTCATTCAAAATACTACTGAGCGATAAACTCCTGAGAAATTTTCTGTATAACTGTAGGGGGGAATGCTGTCAATTCCGTCTAATAGAATGTAGATCATTTTAAAGATGGAAAGGATGGAGAACATGCTTGCTGGAATTGTCCCATCATTTGAAGAAGTGGTAATGGAACATGGAAGATCCATTTATAAATATATTTTGTCTTTAGTGAAGCATAAAGAACTTGCAGAGGACATCTATCAAGAGGTATTACTCTCAGCTTATTTAGCATATCCTTCAATTAAAGAGCAATCTAAATACAAAGGATGGTTTTTTACGATTGCAATCAATAAATGCCGTGATTATTGGCGGAAGGAAAATAAATCTAAGCAATTTTGGAAGGAAGGAGTTTATTCCTATTCAGCCTCATTCGAACCAAGCGTCATTCCAGAAGAGGAAGTCTTACATAAATTTTCTGCTGAACAGATGGCTGAAAAGGTAAACCTATTACCGGAAATTTATCGTTATCCTATATATCTTTATTACTATCAAAATTTCTCACTCATTGAAATCGCGAAGAAAAGTAATCTGCCAATGTCGACAGTAAAAACCAGAATGAAAAGAGCGAAGGAGAGACTTCGCCCAAAAATGCAATCACTCGCATAATTGCTTCATCAAAGAATATTCTTTGCAAAGGAGAATGTTGAAGATGACAGGAAATGAAACAAAAAGGTCTCCGGTACAGTTACTTCCGTATATTTCAAAGCAATATTACAACCGATATACGCCTATCGATCATGCGGTATGGCGTTTTGTCATGAAACAAAATCATTACTTTTTAAAAGATATCGCTCATCCCGCATATGTGAATGGCCTAAACGATTCAGGAATTAAAACTGAATCGATTCCAAAAGTAGATGACATGAATACCAGTCTAGCAAAAGTGGGCTGGGGGGCCGTCACGATTGCTGGGTTAATTCCTGGCACAGCGTTTTATGGCTTTCTGGCAAATTGTATTTTACCAATTGCAACGGAAATAAGAAAAATACAAAACATTGCCTATACCCCTGCACCGGATATGATCCATGAGGCAGCTGGACACGCGCCCATTTTATTAGATAAATCATATCGAGAATTTGTTAAGAAAATCGGCGAAATGGGAGCAAAAGCACTCTCAAGTAAAGAGAAGCTAGTGGTATTTAAAGCAGTTCGTCATTTAACGATTGTTGCCGAAGATCCAAATTCTACACCAGAGCAGGTTAAAGAGGCAGAAAAATTGGTAGCAGAAGCTAGAAAGAAGGTCAAAGGTCTATCAGAGGCCGATCAAGTTTCAAGGCTTTTTTGGTGGACGGTAGAATATGGATTAGTTGGTGACCTAAACAATCCGAAAATTTATGGAGCAGGCCTACTATCATCAGTAGGTGAGAGTCAAAGTTGTCTTGCTGATGATGTCAAAAAGATCCCATTCTCAGTAGAAGAATGTATTAAGACACCATATGATGTCACAAAGCCGCAGCCGCAACTATTTGTTTGTAAGAACTTTGATGAACTGGCAGCGGCTATAGATCAATTTGCTTCTACCATGGCATTTCAAAAAGGTGGAACGGAAAGCCTAGAAAAAGCTTTGCAATCTGATAATCTCGCAACCTTTGTCTTCTCTTCAAGGTTGCAAGTGACCGGCACACTAACAACGATTTTGAAGGATGATAAAGGGGAAGCTGTTTATATCAGAACGAAGGGTCCTACAGCACTATCGCTGGATCAGAAACAATTAGAGGACCATGGCAGAGAGACACATCATAAAGGCTTTGGGACACCCATAGGAAGACTTGAAGGAAAGATGGTAATTGAGAATAGCTCGCTTGATCAATTAAAGGATTTAGGCATTATTGAAGGAAGCGAAGCAGTATTAAAATTTGAAAGTGGTGTCAATGTAAAGGGGATCGTGAAAACGATTTCGTTGTCAGCAAGTAAGCCTATTTTAATCTCATTTAAGGATTGCCAAGTAAAATTCAAGGATCAAGTCCTTTTTGAACCATCTTGGGGGACCTATGATATGGCGGTGGGAGCAGAAATAACCTCTGTTTTTGCAGGCGCGGCTGACCCGGACGGTTACTTTGACTGGCCAGCAATAGAGAAAACAAATGTTGTAGAGGAAACAGTAGTGCAGCAGAATTGGAATCAACTAGAAAAGCTATATGAGGAAATCCGCAGTTTACGTGAGAGTCCGGTGTGGAATGAACAAAGTTGGTCCAGCTTGGAAAAAGTAATATCAACCTTAGATCAGCAGTACCCCAATGAGTGGTTAGTGAGGCTTGAAATACTAGAACTCTATAAGAAGCACAATGGCAGCCATCCCAACGTTAAGCGTATAACTGAAATGTTACTGAAAAAAAACTGGGAAAAATCAATAAAGCAGGTGATTCAGCGCGGATTCACGTTATTATATAATAGCTAAACGTAAAAGGAGCTTGGATACCCAAGCTCCTTTCTCATTCTGTCTAGCTCCAGCGCCCAACGGCTAGTGGACTTCGCTCTCCGCCCTACGATAGGTCAACATCGGCTCGCTCCGCTCACCGTGTTTCCTTTATCTCAGTTGGAGCGTTCCAGTTCATATGCCGCTAAACGGACGCTTCCGCTTTTCTAGTTAATCCTTGCTTGAAAGAATCCCCAAAATACGAAGGATGCTGACGAAAAGGTTAATAAAATCCAAGTATAGGTTCAATGCCATCAATGGGACTTCTTCCGGTCTTACCCCGTAATGCTTCATTCGGCTGAAATCAAAGAGGACATACCCACTAAATACTAATACGCCGATAAAGGAGTAAGCAAGCATCCCTGTAGAGCCTAATGGAAAGAAGATATTAAAAATGGATATGGCCACTAATGCAAGCAAGGCAGCAAGCAGGAAACCTCCTAAAAAGGAAAAGTTTTGTTTTGATTTAGTCGCATAAATAGCAACACCTGTAAAAACAACCGTTGTACTGGCGAATGCCATAACCACCACGTTTGCACCTGCTGTAGCTAAGTAATAAGCTACGATTGGATAAAGGGTTATTCCAGATATAAATGTAAAAATGTATAAGAATGAATAAGAAATCGCCTTTTTGCGTCTGAAAAAGAAGGCAACCATGAGCATGACAAATTCTAAAATAGCTAATGGCATAAATAGGCTAGATGGAACAAATACTCCTGCCATTGTACCCAAGAAAGCAATCGCAAGCGAAAGGGCAAATGTTCGTAAAACAGATGGCAAAAATTCAGTAGATGTTTGAGTATACAAATTTTTCACCTCAAAAATTATTTATTACTAACATATACGATGATATGGTCAAGATGTTTCATTTTTTCTTAAAAAATCTTTATCTTCTTTTAATAAATCGCGAATTTCTGCTAAAAGCTCTTCCGTTCGGTCCACTTTCGCAACAACCGCTGCTGGTTCCTCTTTCTTTTTAAAACGGTTAAGAAACTTTATAAATAGGAAAATGGAAAATGAAATGATTAAGAAATCAACAACTGTTTGAATAAACAGTCCGTATTTTATGCTTCCATATGTCAGTTTCGAAAAGGTGCCTACCCCAATAAATAATCCAAACAATGGCATGATGACATCAGCGACGAGGGAAGAAACTATTTTCCCAAATGCTCCGCCGATAATAACACCTACTGCTAAATCAATAACATTGCCCTTCATGGCAAACTGTTTAAATTCATTCCACATAAAAAATATCCTCCAAACTCTTTTTTTTTAGTTAGAAAAAAGAGCAGGGAGTCCTGCTCTTTTTGTTCTTAAATTAAAAAGCCCAGTTTCCGCCTCGAAATACGGGTTCTGTTTTTCCATCAGCAGTGATTCCATCGATGTCCATCTCCGTGGAACCAATCATGAAATCAACGTGGGTGATACTTTCGTTCAGACCGTTCTCTTTCAATTCTTCGGAAGACATTTTCTTGCCGCCTTCAACACAAAAAGCATAGGCACTGCCGATCGCTAAATGGTTTGAGGCATTTTCATCAAACAATGTATTGAAGAAAAGGACATTTGATTGGGAAATGGGTGAGTTATATGGTACAAGTGCAACCTCCCCAAGATAATGTGAGCCTTCGTCTGTATCGACAAGACGCTTAAGGATTTCTTCGCCTTCTTCGGCTTTTACCCCAACAATTTTTCCATTTTCGAACGTAATCGAAAAGCGGTCAATAATATTTCCACCATAGCTTAAAGGCTTTGTGCTAGCAACTGTTCCATTAACACCTGTTTTATAAGGAACAGTGAACACTTCTTCTGTCGGCATGTTGGCCATAAACTCGAAGCCTTTCTCATTTACACTGCCTGCGCCCACCCAGATGTGTTTTTCAGGAAGTTCAATTGTTAAATCTGTACCAGGAGCTGTGTAATGGAGCTTTTGGTATCTTTTTTCATTTAAATAATGAACTTTTTCATGAAGGGTTTCATCATGTTTTTTCCAAGCTTCTACTGGATTTTTAACGTCTGCACGCACGGCTTTGAAAATCGCATCCCAAAGTTTGCTTACTTGGTTTTCAGCAGGCTCATCCGGGAAAACTTTAGCTGCCCATGCCGGCGCGGCAGCTGCAATAACAGTCCAACTTACCTTATCTGATTGTGCTGCCTTCCGGTACTTCGCCAGTGCTTTTCCAGCAGCTTTATTGAAGTTGGCAATCCGTTCTGGATGCACGCCTTTTAGCAAATCAGGGCTAGTGGAAATAACCGACATAAAGGCAGCGCCTTGATCTGCTAGATCTTCCATTTCTTTGGCACGCCAAACAGGGTACTCAAGGAATGCCTCCTCGGGAGCTAAGTCATATTTTGTTCTCGTAACGGTATCGTCGTTCCAGTTAACGATGACATTTTGTGCACCAGTTTCGTATGCCTTTTTAACAATCAGACGAACAAATTCGGCCGCATCTAAGGTGGCGTTTACGACTAAGGTTTGACCTTTCTGAACATTTACGCCCACTTTAACGGCTAGTTCAGCATATTTTTCAAGGTTTTTTTGAAATTCACTCATATGTACGTCTCCCTTTCTTCTGAATCTTCCTTTATTGTAGCGTTTCCAATTGGAAAAAGAAACTGAAAGCCATTACGCAAAAGGATACCTGATAAAAACAAAAAAATAGTAAAGATTTTCATCTTTACTGTAACTTACTGCCGTATACTTTTATATTTAAATAAACACCTGCGGAAAATAGGACTAAAAATGTAATAATTCCTGACAATGAAGTTGGAGCCATGAACTGGGATAATTCCATTGTTTCCACCGCCCTTATAATATTAACTTTTGTAAGTTAATTATAATACAAATTAGGCAAATGTGAACATTTTAGTACAATTTTTTATGAATTATTGACCCTTTTTTACATCTGTGTTCCTATTTTTTGCTTTTCAAACGAATAAAACATTACCCAATACATCCCAGCACTTGAAAGAGCAAGAATCGCTATGACGGAAAATGTCCAACCATAACCAAGCAAAACCGTCAGTGGAATGGCAAGCGGTGCAATGGTACGGCTGATTGTAAATCGTAAGCTAGCAGCCGCGAAATATTGACCTCGCATATGCTCAGGAGCAAGTCTCGACACAAAGCTTTGCTGGAGCCCAGCCCCCATTAATTCAGCGAATGTGAAAACCGCCATGGCAACCATTAACCCCCAAATCCACGTGGTTTGACTAAAAAGAATAATGGAAATGGCGTAAACAACAGACGAGAGAACAAATACATTCCGTTCATAATATTTACTCATCCACTTTGTGACGATAACGGTCAACAAGGCAACGAGGAAACCATTTTCCGCGAGCACCAATCCAAATGCCTGCTCACCATTAACCGAAAACGTCCAATTCCCTAATGAAAAAAGACTTTGAGATTCGAAGACATCCTTTATATAAACTGGAATTAATAAGTCCAATTGCATAAATGTTTGCCCAGCTAATACCCCAGCAAGAATAAAGAGCAGAAAGGTTTTATCTTTAACAATCAGTGAATAATCCTTCAGTTGATTTTTTAAAAAGTAATACCATTTCCCGTCAGGCGAAAATGCGTTATTTTTAACCGGAACCGTTTCTCGAATCCATTTGGCTAATATAAGTCCCAAGGAAATACATACTATCCCAGCTACAAGTAAGAGTTGGAATCGGTAATGAACATAAAAAATAGCACCTAGAATAGGGCCAATCACAACTGCAATATTAATAGATGAATAAAAAATAGCAAACACATTACTTCGATCTTTTTCATCGACAACATCTGCGACCATCGCTTGACTGGCTGGCCAGTAAAAAGAACCGAACACACCGGCGACTGCAAAGGCTGCAAACCCCATCCATGGGGATTGAAACCAGGGGGAACTTGCGAAGGCAAAGGCTATAAACGAAAGTCCCTGACCGATAGCAGACAAAACCATCATTCGTTTCCGCCCGAACCGGTCGGCACAGTATCCGCCCATAAGGTTAGCCAATACAGAAAAAATTTGTGAAAAAACTAGTAATAATCCTGCTTTACTTTTACCGAACTCTTCTGCAAAATAAATCGTTAAGAAAGGAAAAAACATCCAAAAGGTAATGTTCATCATCCCTTCGCTAAACAGGCGAACTTTTAAATTAGGATCCCAATCCCTAATCCTCATACATTGTCCTCGTTTCTAAATTTTTGACCGTACCATCATACTTTCTAACTGGAAGAACATACAGCAGAAATGGTAAGCACATGGATTGTGCTTACCATTATGGTTAGTCTTGATTTTTTAAGGCTTGTTTCAGTAAATCACCTAAGCTTGTTCCAAAATCCTCTTTTTGCGTATATTTCTGGACAAGTTTTTGTGCTTCTTTCTTATTGACTGCTTTTTTCTTGTCTTCTGCTTTTTCAACTACATTGCATCGGCGGCATTGGAAGTAGGCGCCTGCTTTCCCGTCATGAATCTCCATTTTTTTATGGCACTGTGGACAGCGTCGATTTGAAAGCTTCGGATCCTTTCTTTTCCGGTAAGAACACTCAGGACTTGAGCAAACAAGAATTTTCCCATCCTTTGTATTTCTTTCCTTTAAGAATTCGTTACATTCTGGACATCTCGAGCCGGTTAAATTGTGAGCCCTGTACGTTTTGTCGCTCGTTTTTATTTCGGAAACCAGCTGCTCTGTTTGACGTCGAATTTTTTGTAAAAAGGCTTTTGGGTCAGCCTTTCCTTTTGAGATTCGTTCCAGTTCCTGCTCCCATTTGGCCGTCAATTCTGGTGATTTTAATTCATCATTGACAAGGTCGATTAGTTGTTTGCCTTTTTTCGTTGGATGGAAGCGCCCATTTTGCCGTTCAACAACTTCTGTTTCCACAAGTCTTTCAATAATTTCTGCTCTGGTTGCTGGGGTTCCTAAACCGAATTTCTCCATTTGAGCTAGAACATCCGCTTCAGAATAACGCTGCGGTGGTTCGGTCCATTTTTGGTTGATGGAGCTATTTTTAACCGTAAAGGACTGACCTTGGGCTAATTTTTGCAGGCCAGTTACAGCATGTTCAGTATCTTCTTTTCCTAAGACTTTCTTAAAGCCCAAATCGATTACATTTGTTTCTTTTGCTGTAAATGTCTCACCTTCTACCTTGAAGGTAGCCTGAATGGTTTCATATTCATAAGCAGGTAAAAACAAGGCTAAGAAACGTCTGGCAATGATATCGTATAGTTTTCTTTCATCTGAATCGAGTTCACTAAGATTCAGCCGTTGTTCCGTAGGAATAATGGCATGGTGATCCGATACCTTGTCATTGTTAAAAACGCGTTTGGCAAGCACAGTACCCTTATTTGCAAGAAGAGGGCGGACTTCATCTCTATATCCAGAAGCCATTCCTTGCAGGCGGTCTGTCATTGTGTTCATCATATCTGTTGTTAAATAGCGTGAATCGGTTCTTGGATAAGTAACTAATTTGTATTGCTCGTAAAGACGCTGTAAGACGGTCGAAGTCTTTTTTGCAGAAAAACCAAATCGCTTATTGGCATCACGCTGTAGCTCTGTTAAATCATAGGGTAGAGGCTGCGGCTCTGATTTTTTCTTTCGCTCAATTTTTTCAAGCACAGCTTTTTTTCCATTGATTTTCGATTGGATCGCTTCCGCTTTTACATTATCGAAAATGCGCTTTTCATTGTCTCGTTCCCAATCAGTTGAAAGCGGGCCGATTTCTGCCCGAATTGTCCAATATTCCTTTGGTACAAAGGATTGAATCTGCTGCTCACGCTCAAGAACAAGTGCAAGCGTAGGGGTTTGAACCCGACCCGCAGATAGAGGATCCTTGTATTTGGTGGTCAATGCTCTTGTCACATTTAGACCAATTAACCAATCAGCCTCTGCTCGGCAAACTGCTGAATGGTAGAGGTCCTCAAACTGTTTGCCTGGTTTTAATTGTTTGAACCCATCCTTTATAGCCTTATCTGTTTGTGAAGAAATCCATAATCTTTTTAAAGGTTTTTTCCAGTGGAGCTTTTCAAGAATCCAGCGGGCAACCAGTTCGCCTTCCCGACCTGCATCCGTTGCAATGATACATTCGTTAATATCTTTTCGTTTGGATAACGCTTCAATGGCACGGAATTGATGGTTTGTTTGCTTCATGACCATCAAGCCCATTTTTTGTGGAATGATCGGTAAATCTTCCAAATTCCATGTTTTATATTTCGTGTCATAATGCTCGGGCATTTTTAATTCGATTAAGTGTCCAAGGGCCCATGTGACAATATATTGATTGCCTTCCATATAGCTTTTATGTTTTTGATTGCAGCCAAGGACACGAGCAAGTTCACGAGCCACACTTGGCTTTTCTGCAAGTACGAGAGATTTCATAATTACTCCTTTCGGGTAAATCCAATTTGACCTTTTTATAGTATAACGGAACTTTCCTTTATTTTAAATCGTTGTAGCTCATACGCCGCTAAACCGGCGATTCCGCTTTTCATTATTATCGTACTAAAGTGTTATCGTGCTAAAATTCAGAAAATTTAATTGACAGATAAGCTTTTCATCACATACAATAATTATCAATAAGATAGTTAAAGAATGGAATGATCCCATGAGACATCTAATAATATTCAATCAATTAATCATAGAAGAGGCTGGACTCCAAATCAAATAGATTCGGAATCCAGCCTCTTTCTTTATTATACTACAGTGGTAGAGGAGAGAGACAATATGATCACACTTACAGGTGGAAGCTTAACGTTAGAGCAGATGAAAGATGTATTATATGGCAAGCAAAAGGTTAATGCTTCAGACAAGAGTATGGAAGCTGTCAAGAAGAGCCGTGAAGCAGTAGAAAGAATTGTTTCAGAATCAAAGGTAGTTTATGGAATTACGACTGGATTTGGAAAATTCAGCGATGTACTTATCGATAAGAATCATGTTCAAGACCTGCAGCTTAATTTAATTCGTTCCCATGCGTGCGGGGTAGGTGAACCTTTTCCGGAAATTGTTTCTAAAGCCATGGTCCTTCTTCGGGCTAACGCACTACTAAAGGGCTTTTCTGGAGTCAGACCTATTGTCATTGAAAAGTTATTAGAGTTAGTGAATAAAGATATCATTCCTGTCATCCCACAGCAAGGTTCCCTTGGTGCGAGCGGTGATTTAGCCCCGCTTTCTCACCTTGCCTTAGTTCTAATTGGGGAAGGAGAGGTATTTTACAAAGGTAAGCAAATCGATGCTTTTGATGCGCTCCAGTTAGAAGGAATTCTACCAGTAACATTGGAAGCAAAAGAAGGTCTAGCTCTAATTAATGGTACTCAAGCTATGACAGCAATGGGTGTTATTGGTTACTTAGAGGCAGAACAGTTAGCACATGAAAGTGAGCTGATTGCTGCAATGACAATGGAAGGGTTAAACGGAATTATCGATGCATTTGCAGAAGAAGTTCATGTCGCAAGGGGATACAATCAGCAGATAGACACAGCAGCGAGAATTCGTCGTTATTTAAGCGATAGTTTATTGACAACACAGCAGGGCGAGTTACGAGTTCAAGATGCTTATTCTCTCCGCTGCATTCCACAAGTTCACGGGGCATCTTGGCAGGCCTTGGATTATGTGAAAGAAAAATTAGAGATCGAAATGAATGCTGCAACTGATAATCCATTAATTTTTGATGATGGAGAAAAGGTGATATCTGGGGGGAACTTCCACGGACAGCCCATAGCTTTTGCGATGGATTTTATGAAGATTGCCGTAGCGGAACTAGCAAATATCTCGGAAAGACGAATTGAAAGATTAGTCAATCCACAGCTAAATGATTTACCGGCTTTTCTAAGTCCTGAACCTGGTTTGCAATCGGGTGCAATGATTATGCAATATGCGGCAGCAGCGCTTGTTTCAGAAAATAAAACACTCGCACATCCTGCCAGTGTCGACTCGATTCCCTCATCCGCAAATCAAGAGGATCATGTAAGTATGGGAACAATTGCTTCTAGGCATGCTTATCAAATTATCCAGAACGCACGCAGAGTTATCGCAATTGAACTAATTTGTGCCATGCAGGCGGTTGAAATTCGCGGGATCGAAAAAATGGCATCTCATACCAGGGTTTTTTATGATAAAGGCCGCGAACAGGTAGCTTCGATTAAACAAGACAGGGTGTTTTCCAAGGACATCGAAAAAGCAGCTAATTGGCTTAAAACAATTGAATTTTCACATTTTATTAGAAATTTAAGTATGGAAAAAGGAAAATTCTAGGATATAAAATATAAAAAGGCGTGAGTGCTCACGCCTTTTATTCTGTCTGGTCATTTAGTAAACGAGCAGTATCTCCTCGATATTCATCCTCATCTTCCACTCGATTTTTAAAGGCTTCCCTTACCACTAAAAATTCTTCGTCCCCAATTGCTTGTTTCGCATGCTTTTCCGTTAAACTGTCTTTTGGAAAATTACCTGGGTGGTTTTTCTTTTTATGTTCAAAATGTTCTCCACGTGCCAAATTCAACACTCCTTTCGTCATCAAAAGTAGCATTCCCTGATTGGAGTGAAAATAATTCCTTTTAAAAAGAAAAAGCTGTCTGAAAGTGGAATCTAATAAATAGATTCACTCTTCACCAGCTTTATCTTTCGGGGGATCTGGTTTACACATGCGGTCTAATACATACCCAGCAAACACAATAAACGCAATCGGAATGGAAAAGTTTAATACATGAATAAGGGTCATCGCAATGCTTCACCACCATTATTTGAATATTAACAATATTAAGTTTATTATTTTGTTGTTTAATTATATGCTGATTGTCACAGTTTAGACAAATATTAAAGTCATATCAATTGTAAAATTAATTTAGTTTCCACGAGGAAATAAAGAAATGGCAAGGAATTTCGTCTAAAGCTCAAGACCTTAGACATAGAACATCAAAGGAGTTAGGCAGTAATTGGGATATTTTTGTAGATATATGGCATAATTTGTTAGAAAAAAATGTGTGAAAATTTAAATAATACGACAAATTACAACACCCTACTAAAATAGCACTAGATATAATATCAATAAGGATTAAGTAAATCGACCTATCACAAAAGAACGATTGGCTAATACAGTCATACTTAAGTTGTATTAGTTCAGAAAAAGGCAAACCTGTTGAAAAGCAGGGACGCAAAGCCGAGGATCTAAGGCAGGTTTAACTTGTTACGATGGCCGGGCTACCTGGAATACACAATGTATTTTAGGAGTGAGAAAAATGATTATTACAAAAAGTGAAGTAGAAGTAATCGATCAAGAATGGATGGACCTCATATTAGAAGCAAAAGACTTGGGATTATCCATAAAAGCAGTTCGTGACTTCCTTAGCCAACAAGAAGTAATGAGTTAAAAACGGAACGACAGTATACATAAATAAAAAAGCATTCTACAAATGGGAGTATTTGTAGAATGCTTTTCTTTTTTCAAATTGAAAAAGACCTTTTAAAAAGCAGGTTATTATTTATCGTCGTTTTGATTAATACGCCACTTGTTAAATTCAAGAAAATCACGAAATTGTTCTTTGGAAACACCAGAATTCATTGCATCTTTGACAAGATTCATCCAATCAATGTCTAATTCCGCTTTATTGACTTCTTCATGTATTAAATGATCAACAGGAATATTTAAGACAACTGCAATTTTTTCAAGAAACTTTATAGAAGGATTCTCTTGTTTGTTATTTTCAAGGTTACTTAAATAAGATTTTGCCACTCCTGCTTGAGCAGCAAGTTCGGAAAGTGACATTTTCTTTTCTAAGCGAAATTTTTTTACGCGATCACCGATCATAATTCTCACACACCTAATTATTATTCACTTTACATTAATTCTATCAAAAGGAATAGAAAAGTACCATATTAAGAACAAAGGAATATGAACAAAAATATGAACTTTGAGAAAAAGTTTCACCATATAAAGTATTTTTGAAAAATTAACAGGATAGGGTTAATATTAATAGTGTTGCCAATAGTGGTTAATTGTATAATTCACTAAAAGTTTTTGCGTATAGACGGATAACAATTATGAATATTATACATAAAAATAAACAAAAAGGAAGGGGACCCTCCTAAAATGATTGTCCTTAAATCACAACGTGAAATTGAAGCAATGAAAAAGGCAGGAGAAATACTTGCAGCTTGTCATAAAGAAATCGGAAAATTAATCAAACCAGGTATAACCACTTGGGAAATCGATGTATTTGTTGAAGAATTTCTTAAGAAAAATGGAGCGAGACCAGAACAAAAGGGTTATAAGGGTTATGAATATGCAACCTGTGCAAGCATAAATGACGAAATATGCCATGGTTTCCCAAGGAAGGAACCTTTAAAAGATGGGGACATTGTGACAGTGGATATGGTTGTCAATTACAATGGTGCTTTGGCTGATTCCGCCTGGTCTTATGCAGTAGGAAAGGTATCTGAGGAAACCGAACGTCTATTAAATGTTACAAAGGAAGCACTCTATAAAGGGATAGAACAGGCGATTGTCGGCAATCGAATTGGGGATATCGGACACGCAATTCAAACCTATGTTGAAAGCGAAGGTTTTTCTGTTGTTCGAGACTTTATTGGCCATGGGATTGGAGCAGTGATACATGAGAAGCCGGATGTTCCACACTACGGGCTGCCAGGAAAAGGCGCAAGAATTAAAGAAGGTATGGTCTTTACAATTGAACCCATGGTTAATGTAGGAAGATACCAAACGAAGATGGACAACAATGGCTGGACAGCAAGGACCATTGATGGGAAATATTCAGCACAATACGAACATACACTTGCGATTACAAAGGATGGACCTGTCATCTTAACTGAACAGGAATAAGCTAAAAACCCGTTATGTGCAATAACGGGTTTTTAGCTTATTTTTTTCGGAGGCTTCCAAGCTCTTCTACTAAGGCCTGCATTTCATTAGGACTAAATGAATTTTTTCTAAGTACCATATCATAAATCTCTTTTAATTCCTCGTACATTTCTTCATCAAAATGCGAAGGTTTTATGGCTCCAAGGTTTAGGACCTTTAGCTTTTCCTTAATTTGTTCAATCATATATTCGACATTCTCAATCGATTTTTCTGATAAATTCATTTGGGTCACCCTTTCCGTGAGTTAATATGTCCATCTTTTCATGTTGAAAATTATATGTCAATACAAAATTCCTAGGAAAGACTCCCAATTTAGTAAACCAAAAAAAATGGATAAAAATATCAGTTGGACTTGCGTGGCCATCCTCTATGAAGCAAAATAAATGAAAGAGGGTTTTGGTATTATTATCATCGGGTATTATTAATGATAATAATAATTATGATTAAGGGAGACGTTAACATGGCAAAGAAAAATCAATTTTGGCGCGGGGTGTTACTTGGAGCACTTGCTGGCGGAGCAATCAGCCTTTTAGATAAACAAACACGTGAAGTGATGAAAGAAAACGTACAAAAAACTACTACTAAGGTTACCTATATCATGAAAAATCCAGGAGAGATTACTGATAAGGTGAAGGAAACTGCAGAAAAATTAAAGACAACCGTTAAGCAGGTCAGTGAGGATATATCTTATCTAACAGATAAAGTGGAAGAGTTACGGGAGATAACTCCTCAAGTAACGGACATTTTAAAAGAAACGAAGGATACCTTCACAAAAAGTGACGAAGAAATCCTTTTAAATGAAGTATTAGGTGAAGAAGAAAAAATCCAATAAAAAGGAGGATGGAAATGGAAAAGGTGGGGAATGTTCGCTCATCTTTATTAAAATTACTTTGGCACCGGGTCGATGAAGATGATTTACCTGGATTAAGTGCACAGCTAGCATATTATTTTCTACTGTCCTTGTTTCCGCTCCTGATTGTTTTATTTACACTCCTTCCATATATTCCAATTCCCCATCAGGATATGCTTGGGGTCATAAGGGATTTTGCGCCTGTCGATGCCATGGACCTAATTGAAAAAAACGTCCATGACATAATGAATCATCGGAATGGCGGGTTGTTATCGTTCGGGATTATCGGTACGATTTGGTCGTCATCGAACGGTATTAATGCGATTGTGAAGGCTTTTAATAAGGCATATAATGTAAAGGAAAGTCGCTCGTTTATTGTTTCAAGAGGGATGGCTATTCTTTTAACTTTTGGAATGATTTTTGTTTTAATTCTGGCGATTGTTCTTCCTGTATTCGGCAGAGAAATAGGTGTTTTTTTATTTTCTCAAATGGGCTACACGACAGAATTTATTAAGGTATGGGATACATTAAGCTGGCTGGTTAGTGCGATTATTTTGTTTCTCATTTTTACAGGATTGTATTGGATTGCACCGAACGTAAAAATAAAATGCCGTAGTGCCTTTCCAGGGGCAGCTTTTGCTACCGTGGGCTGGATTATTTCCTCGATTGGATTAACATTTTATGTTGGAAATATCAGTAATTATTCGCTCACCTATGGCAGTATAGGGGCAATTATTGTCTTAATGATTTGGTTATACATATCGGCATTTATTATTATATTAGGTGGAGAAATTAATGCTTTTTATAGTGAAAAGAATCGTAAGAATTGCTAATAGTTTCCTTCATGAAAATAGCCCAACTGTACAAACTAAGATAGAAGGCTAACTAACTTCAGGGAGGTTCTTATTATGACAAAGAAGACCAAAAAAGATGGCGGTACAAAGCAAAAAGGTAAAGGTAGTAAAGGAAATAAAACTTCGGGGTCTGCGAACGGCTCGAATGGATATCACTAATGAGTTAAATCCCATATAAAAATAAAAAAACCGGATGAATGTTCATCCGGTATTTCACTATTTAAGTAATCGAAGACTATTTAGAATGACTAAAATGGTACTGCCTTCATGACCGATTACTCCATATGGCAAATCGAGCATCTGAAAGAAATTCGATGCGATCAAGATCATGATTACAGTTATGGAGAAAACCACATTTTGTTTAATGATTCTGTTCATGCGTTTGGAAAGATCGATGGCCTCGGCAATTCGCGGCAAATCATTTTTCATGAGGACAATATCAGCAGTCTCAAGGGCAACATCAGTTCCTCCGCCCATGGCAATACCGACATTGGCAATTGCTAGCGCAGGTGCATCATTAATCCCGTCACCTACCATTGCCACAGTTTTATACTTTTCTTTCAATTCCTTAAGTTTTTCTACTTTTACCTCAGGTAAGCATTCGGCGAAAAATTCATCTACATGGCTTTCAGAGGAAATCGCTCGTGCTGTTTTTTCACTATCCCCAGTAAGCATGACCGTATGAATACCTTGCTTTTTTAAATGATCAATGGCAAGTTTTGTTTCCTTGCGAACTACATCCTTCATGGCAATGATCGCACTCAGTTCACCATTTATTTCAATGTATACAAGTGTATTGCCAAGACTTGCAAGATCCTTTGCCTTACCTTCAGCAAACTTTTCAACATGATTATTGCCAATAAAGGCAGCTTTACCAATTTTCCACTTCTCACCGTTAATTGTCGCTTTAACACCCCAGCCTGGAACATCCTCAAGACTTTCTGGATAAAGGAGGTCCTTATTAATGCTCAATTTAACATAATTCACTATCGCGGTTGCAAGCGGATGGTTAGAATGGCTTTCAATTGAAGCAGCTTTCCAAATAAGGTCCTCTCGATCAAGACCTTCCTTAACAATCACTTCAGATACTTCTGGTTTCCCTTTGGTAAGTGTTCCCGTTTTATCAAATGCGATGGCCCCTAGATGGCTTAAATTTTCAAGATGAACCCCACCTTTAACCAATATCCCATGTCTCGCTCCATTTGATATGGCGGATAAAGTGGCCGGCATAATAGAAGCAACAAGGGCACATGGGGATGCAACCACCAATAATATCATTGCTCTGTAGAAGGCCTCTTGCCAACTCCAGCCTAACATAAAGTGTGGGAGGAAAAACATTAATAAAACAACGGATAGGACTACTTTTACATAGGTTCCTTCAAAACGTTCAATAAACAGCTGTGAGGGTGATTTCTCGCTTTGAGCTGATTGAACAAGCTGTATGATCTTGTGGAAGAGGGTATCATGACTCGCTTTTGTCACTTTAACAGTAATTGAACCAGTCATGTTAACGGTGCCCGCGAAAACATCCTCCTCAGTTCCTTTTGAAACCGGCATGGATTCACCAGTAATAGCTGCTTCGTCGATATTCGTTTGTCCTTTGATGATGATTCCATCAGAAGGAACTCGTTCCCCAGGCTTAATTAAAATAAAATCACCGACACGAAGCACTGAAACAGGAACCTTTTTTTCATAACCACTTGAGATGAGCAAGGCTTCCTCGGGCTGAAGCTTCATTAAAGAGGAAATTTCCTTGTGGCTTTTATTCATGGTATAGGTTTCTAATGCTCCACTTACAGCAAAAATGAAAATTAGAACGGCACCCTCTGTCCAGTAACCAATAATTGCTGAACCTATGGCAGCAAAAATCATTAGCATTTCCACATTTAATTCTTTATTTTCATAAGTGGCTTCAATGCCTTCTTTAGCCTTGGCAAACCCGCCAATTACAAATGCCAGCAGGTAAGCAATAATGGAATCTGCTCCATCTCCGTACTTATCCAATAACCAGCCAGCAGCAATGAATCCACCGCTTAATCCAGCAGCAATCAATTCTGCATGCGGTTTGATTTTTTCTAAGAAACCTACTTTGTGAATACTCTTTGTTAGAGTCTTTGCTTCTGAATTCATAGGATCTCCCCCTCTCAATTTCCTAGTTGATAAGAATAATCAAAATCAATCCCCTTAAAAAATACGAAAGCTGTCATCAAAGGGATGACAGCAACAATTCTTAATTTTTTCTTTATTTTCTTTCATCTTACCACATATTTTATGCATTAGATATGAATTTGCTCCACAATCGTGGATTAAGAATTTGGTTGTTCAAAAGCCAAGTAAGTCTTTTTTCCAAAAGCAAAAATGATAATTGATAAGATCAAAAGCATTGTACTAATGATATAGAAGAAACTCACATTTTCTGTGAATTTAATGAACAATCCCCCGATGATTGGACCACTTAGGCTGCCTAGACTAAAAAAAATGCCGCATAACAAATTTCCTGTCGATAGCAAGTTCTTTGGAACTAAATCTGTCATGTAACTAATGCCAAGCGAAAAGGTCGAACCGACTATCATCCCAGAAATGAGGAAAGCTACAAACAGCCCAATAAAGGAATGTTCAAAAAAACTTGCAGCTGTAAAACTGAAAAAACCAAGAAAAAGAATAGTTATTAAGATATTTTTGCGCCCATACTTATCACTTATAATTCCTAACGGAAGCTGGGTAATAATACTGCCGATTGCAAATGCAGATAACACCATTGAAACACTGGATACATCTATATTCATTCTTAATGCGTAGACAGGAAAACTTCCGTTTAAGGAGGATTCTAAAAAGCCGTAAGAGAATGGGGGTAAGAAAGCAACCCATCCAAATTTTAATGCCTTTCTAAACTGCTTGATTGTGGCTAGGAATGAATTGATCCCAACTTCTTGTTCAGGCAGTTCATTTTTAAGAGTAAAAACAAAGACCCAGCCAATAAAACATAAAATCGAGGAAACAATAAAGGGCAGTGATTGATTTACGTTTACTAATGGTGTCATTAATGGCCCGGAGGCAAAACCAATCCCAAAGAACAGACCATACAGAGAAATATTACGTCCCCTCTTTGCAGCTGGGGAGGAGGAAGTAATCCAAGTCTGTGTGGCAAAATGGAGGGAATGATCGCCAATGCCAATCAGTAATCGGAGTGCAAACCAAAACCAAAATGTCTCCCATAATGGAAATAAAGCAAGTGAAACAATTACGAGCCCGCCACCATAGATAATAACCGGTTTATAACCGTATTTTCTGAGAGGCATTTCCATGAAAGGGGACACAAGTAGAATTCCAATATAAAGTGCTGTAGCATTTAAGCCATTTAAAGAAGGTGAAACGCCACTTTTTTCAAAAATTACTGCGATGAGTGGCAACAGCATGCCTTGCGAAAAACCAGATATGGCAACAATACTAACAAGAATCCAAAAACGAAGGTTATTAATATTCATAGAACTTCCTTATTCAAATATTTTTAAATAGTTCCTAAATGATGGTAACGAGAAAATCCGCCATTTGCAAGTGAACAAACTCCCTAGACTTTTATGATTAGTTTAGGTAAATTAGGGTACAAAAGGAAAAAATATATATATTAGAAATCCGAGAATATGGAGGGAATACGGTGAACAAGATTTTTATGCTTATGACACTTATTGGGGTGCCACTTTCAGTTATTGGCTCGCTTATGCACTGGTCAAATATCATCTTATTTATTATTTACTGTTTAACCATAGTTGCATTAGCCAGTTTTATGGGGAGGGCAACAGAAAGTCTTGCGATTGTGGCGGGGCCACGGATAGGCGGTTTGTTAAATGCCACGTTTGGAAATGCGGTTGAGCTTATTATTTCTATCTTTTCGTTGAAGGCAGGACTTGTTGGTATTGTTCTTGCCTCATTAACGGGTTCCGTGTTAGGCAATTTACTACTTGTGGCAGGACTATCTTTCTTTATTGGAGGATTAAAATTTAAGAGGCAGACATTTAATGTGTACGATGCACGTCACAATTCGGGACTACTTATGTTTGCTGTTATAATCGCCTTTGTTATTCCAGAGGTTTTTTCGATGAATATGAATGAGACAAAAACACTTTCCTTAAGTGTCGGCATATCGGTCATTCTGATTGTCCTTTATCTAGCAGCCTTATTTTTTAAGTTGGTTACCCATCGAGGCGTGTATCAGCCCAGTACTGAAAAAGTGGCTCATGAGGAAGAAGTACCAGAATGGGGTAAAGGAAAGGCCATCGCCGTTCTTTTCATCGCTACATTGGCGGTCGCATACATTTCCGAGCGTCTTGTTCATACCTTTGAATATGTAGGGGATACTCTTGGTTGGTCTGAATTATTTATCGGGGTAATTATCGTGGCAATTGTTGGTAATGCCGCAGAACACGCTTCTGCTATTGTCATGGCATTTAAGAACAAAATGGATATTGCGGTGGAAATCGCGATCGGTTCTACCCTACAAGTGGCGATGTTTGTTTTACCTGTCCTTGTTCTTATCTCTCTTTTGTTTAATACCACGATGCCGCTTCTGTTTAGCTGGCAGGAATTGATTGCGATGGTTTCATCGGTGCTCCTTATGGTTGTCATTTCCAACGATGGAGAATCCAATTGGTTTGAAGGGTTAACTTTACTGGCAGCCTATTTGATTATGGGAATTGGTTTTTACTTACTCTAAATTTACATTAAAGAGACTCTAAGCCTAATGGATTAGAGTCTCCTTTGAAATATATACTATTTTTAAATTCTTCCATGTACGGAGTTAATCATCTTGCCTGGACTATCATAATAAAATAACTTTTTTGTAGGGTTAAGTATCAATCGCTTTTCTTTGGGCCATCAATCACCAACCTTCATGTTTATTTAGATACATGAACACGAGTGTTGAATCTCATATAAGACGGGAATCCCAACCTCCTTAATATTAATTAGGTAAATGGATAGCAGATTGATTACAGCCCTCCTTACTTGATAGATTAAGTATATTATATAATGAAATTGTAATTTTGTAAATGTTCTGATTATTACATTTATGTTACTTTTCCCCTAAAAGGAGCCACAAATGAAATTATTAATTAGGTTTTTATTTTTTATTTTAGGTTTGGCTATGATGACTTTCGGAGTATGTATGACCATTGAAGTAGCCGATATAGGTGTAGGAGCATGGGACGCACTTAATGTAATCCTAACTGAAAAGGTTGGGTTATCAGTGGGAAAATGGGTGATGATTGATGGCGCGGTTTTAGTCATCGTTGTTTCTCTTTTATTAAAAAAAAGACCGGATCTGCTTTCATTACTAACTATTATTATTATTGGTTCCTTAGTCGATTTTTGGCTAGGCACTGTTTTTGAATTATTTGAAGTCAACGAACTTATGGGGAAAATCGGAATGTTATTGATGGGCATCTTGATTATTGGATTTGGTGCATCCATTTATATCCAAGCTAAATTCCCGCAAAGTCCAATCGATAATTTTATGTTGGCAATCAAGGAACGTTTCCGTGTTAATTTAATGGTAGCGAAAACGATTGGTGAAATTACAGCCTTAATTCCAGCATTTTTTCTAAATGGACCTATTTCATACGGGACCATTATTATCACTTTTACCGTAGGTCCTGCCATTCAATTATTTTTTCCATTTTTTGAGAAATTAATGGTCCGACTTCAGGCGAAATATTGAAATTACTTGCTTGGATGGATAAAATTTATCAACTCCGAAAAAACTACTAGCAGACTGATTAATGCTATTTGTGAAGGGAGTCTAACTCGTGAAGAAAAATATTTCTGTTCTTATGACACTGCTATTAATGTTAACTTTTATTCCGTCAGCCTACGCGCAAAAGGGCCCAGTGAAAAAAGTCTTGGTAAAATATCAAGTACCAGCTTCGGTTCGGAATATTACCAAGGAAAATACTTACCCGAATTCGACACAGAACTTGCCATTATTACAGCCGAGTGATTTGACAAAAAAATTAATCAACTCTTCAAAGGTCAAGATCGAAAATCCTGATTTAATCCGGATGCTGAATGAATCGAGTATTAATAGCACACCGTTTGCAATAGGTTATCGTGCCATTGTCTACTTAGGCCAGTGGCCGCTAAATTATGAATCAACGGAAACCTCCCCTAATTGGGAGTTCCAAAAAATTAACACCAATTATTTCGATAATCGTGGCGGCAAGGTGCCATATCAGATTAAGTATGTTCAGGAGTCCCAAAAAATTATCAGAGGCGGCCTAACGGCTAAAATCGCCAATGCCGAAGATGTGAAAAAAATGATGCTATTAAAAGCGATGGAAAAAACGAATCTTCCACTTTCGTTTGATACGATTATTGGAGCAGGAACAAAGAATGATCATATTTATAACATCCCTCCTAACCGCCTAGGCTACTTATACGCTTATGCACCAGGTGTGAATGAAAAAGGAAAAGTAACCTACGGTGAAGTCTACTTAATGCTAAAAGGAAGCAAAAAGTTTATTGTAATTAAAAATGTCACGTCCCAAGGAATTGGTGCATGGATCCCAGTACAGGATTATGTTTCCTTTGGATTTGCCGCATCTGAAAGACCAAGATGATTTGTAGAGACTCCTCTTTGCAGGAGTCTATTTATTTTTGGCTATGGTTAAGTTCATTGATGATTTAAAGCCTACGTTGATTGGAGCGGAAGGCGCGAAGACTTCTGCGGGAGGACGGGGCCGAGGAGGCTCCCCGGACCGCCGCGAACCGCACGCGCCTGGAGCGGAAATCAACAGCCAAGGAACACAGCCTTATTTTTAAAAAATAGGGCAAAATAATAATAATCGATTGTCAAAGTATAAATTTTTCGGTAGGATGAGAACGTTAACGAAAAGGAGTGAATCAGTTTGGGTAATCCAATTGAAGATAAAAATACACAAGTGAATTTTTTAAAACAACGTTTAAACATGTTCATTGACGTGCTCGATGCCATTGATCCTGAAGATACGGATCTTGAAGATATTGACCGCTTAATTTCAATGTTAGATGATATGGAATCAAAATGCAGAGAATTTAATAATCGCGAAGTGAGTGAGTCTGTTTAATCAACAGGCTCTTTTTTTTCTTGGAGGAGTTTTCTTATCCAATATTTACATGGTTTTTTCACGATTAACATGGCAACGGTTGCAAGCTAATCCTTTAATTCTAGAGGGTATAGGAGTATAATATAAACGTGCAAAAAGTCGAAAATTGAAAAAGATTATTGGAGAACATAGGGAGAGGGGTACTCGAATTGAATATTTCTAAATTTCAAGAAAGCATGTACAAGCTAGTCGTTGAAACATCAACAAAGCTTCCTAAGGATGTACGCCGGGCCGTTAAAAGAGCGAAGGAAATAGAAAACGCTGGAACAAGTGCGGCGATGAGCCTTGCGACGATTACAAACAATATCAAAATGGCTGACGATCAAGTGTCACCGATCTGCCAGGATACCGGTTTACCAACCTTTAAAATCAAAACGCCAGTTGGTGTAAACCAGTTAGAAATTAAAGAAGCGATTCGCAATGCCATTGTTTTAGCAACAAAAGAAGGAAAATTGCGCCCGAACTCGGTTGATTCACTCACAGGTGAAAATAGTGGTGATAATCTTGGTGCAGGGGTGCCGGTTATCAAATTTGACCAATGGGAAAAAGACTATATCGACGTACGTCTTATTTTAAAAGGCGGCGGTTGTGAAAATAAAAACATTCAATATAGCTTACCATGTGAAATAGATGGTCTAGGACGCGCTGGACGGGACCTTGATGGAATCCGTAAGTGTGTCATGCATTCCGTATATCAAGCACAAGGACAAGGCTGCAGTGCTGGCTTTATTGGCGTTGGGATTGGCGGCGACCGTTCCTCCGGATATGATTTAGCCAAAGAGCAGTTATTCCGCTCAGTGGAAGATGTGAATCCAAATGAAGAACTTCGCAAGTTAGAAGAGTATGTTATGGAAAATGCAAATAAATTAGGAATTGGCACCATGGGCTTTGGCGGCGAGGCAACTCTTTTAGGCTGTAAAGTCGGTGTGATGAATCGTATTCCAGCAAGCTTTTATGTGTCTGTTGCCTACAATTGCTGGGCATTCCGCCGTTTAGGTGTAAGTGTGAACTCGGAAACAGGCGAAATTAACGAATGGATGTACCAAGACGGGGAATTCATTGATTTTGCTGAGGGAGAAGCAGCGAAGGAAACAGCAGCTACATCTGAGGGTGTTATCACGCTTGAGGCGCCAATTTCCGAAGAACAGATCCGTGCCCTTAAAGTTGGAGATGTCGTTCAAATTAACGGCATGATGTACACAGGCCGTGATGCAATTCATAAGTATTTAAGTGATCACGAGGCACCAGTTGATTTAAATGGACAAGTTATTTATCATTGCGGTCCGGTAATGTTGAAGGATGACGCTGGTGAGTGGCATGTTAAAGCTGCGGGCCCGACAACAAGTATTCGGGAGGAGCCTTATCAAGGCGATATCATGAAGAAGTTCGGAATCCGCGCTGTCATCGGTAAAGGCGGGATGGGCCCGAAAACATTGGCGGCGTTGGAAGAGCACGGAGGTGTGTACCTGAATGCGATTGGCGGTGCGGCCCAGTATTATGCAGATTGTATTAAATCTGTGGAGGGTGTCGATTTAATGCAATTTGGTATTCCAGAAGCGATGTGGCATCTACGTGTAGAGGGCTTCACAGCCGTAGTAACCATGGACTCGCACGGAAACAGCTTGCACGCCGACGTAGATAAATCTTCCTTAGAAAAATTAGCCCAGTTTAAGGAACCGGTTTTTAAATAAGGATATAGTGTTGTGAGGATAGACGTGAGGTATTGCGTCTATCCTTTTTTTATGTCTGGAGAAGTAGATTGTAAAAAGGTATATGGGATAAAAATCCAGAAAATGTCGTAAGCTTCGTAAAAGATGTAGTAAGAGCCTGAAAATATGTAGAAAGTGCCAAAAAATATGTAATAAGTATCTGAAGTTTGAGGGGATTACCAAAAAATATCCAGGAAATGTCGTAAGTTTCGTAAAAGATGTAGTAAGAGCCTGAAAATATGTAGTAAGTGCCCAAAATTATGTAATAAAGATACGGATTTTTTGGCTGATTCCCAGTTATTATTCTAAATTTTATGGGGAATTTCCAAAGGAGCAAAAATAGACACAAAAATGTCATATCAACTACTGAAAAAGCGGAGGTGGATTAGGATTTCTATTGAAAATATACTATTAAATACAAAGGAGGAATAAATCTTGATTGAAATGGAACTCACCCCACCCACCTTTTTACTACAAGCTGAGGCTTTAGAAAGACGGATAGCAGATAATCATAGAAAGATGCAGGATGTAAAGGCCAAAATTAGAATTTTAAGATCCGGATACAATGGAGAAAAAACAATCAAATATTATCTGGACCAAATTCCG
The DNA here is from genome assembly GCF_900177675.1 of Bacillus sp. OV166. Classification (GTDB taxonomy): domain Bacteria; phylum Bacillota; class Bacilli; order Bacillales; family Cytobacillaceae; genus Neobacillus. The sequence goes on from NZ_FXWM01000001.1 coordinate 1,356,430, forward strand.
GAACACAAATATTATATTTTTTACGGTCTCCGCCTCCCCATAGGTAATACTCTCTTCCAAATTGACACGCTTCTACTTTCAAATAAATTAATATTAATCCTTGATGCTAAAAACCATTCTGGAACGTTACGCTTCGAAATAAATCAATTGATTCATGAATATGGAGACAATAGAGATGTTTATGAAAATCCAGTTGCTCAAGTAAATCGACATAAAATTTTATTAAGATATTTATTTGAAAAATTTAAAATACCTCCTATCCCCATCGAAAATCTTGTAACAGTTTGTAAACCCTCTACCGAAATCATAATCAATCCAGGCTATCAAGAAGCAGCGCAAAAAGTCATCAGAGCATATGATTTATTAAAAAAAGTAGATGAATTAGAGGAAAAGTATACTGAAAAAAAGTTAAATCAAAAGCATCTTAATCAAGTGATTAACCTTTTAAAAACACAACACACTCCACAAAAAATTGATATTCTTAATTTTTTTCAAATTACAGAAGACGAACTAATCACAGGAGTGCAATGCCCAAGATGTTTATACGTCCCCATGGATTATAGAAGGTCAAAATGGATATGCCCTGAATGTCTCTTATTTTCAAAAGAAGCATCCATTTATGGTATTAACGATTATTTCTTGCTGATAAATTCCTCATTTAGTAATCCTGAAATACGGAAATTTCTTCTCTTGCCATCTTCGAGATCGACCATATCATTTCTACCAAAACTAAACCTTCCCCAAACTGGTACAAAAAAAGGTCGAATCTACCACCAACCAACATTTCCTTTTTTCACCAATCATGTTTTTCCACCTAAAAGCAAACAATAATATAAACAAAAATAGGGGGAACATGGATGAAAAGATTATTGTGCATCCTTAGTATGCTGCTCGTTTTGATACCTCAGAGTACATATGCGGCAGTTTCCAATCAGCCGGTTCATTGGGGCTTTATAAAGGGTGTTAATGAACAGCCAGCAGAAGCAGGGGCTGAACTTGATCAGTTGATCGAAAAATACGGGGCTTTTTATAAAAGTAACCCTAATTCAAAGACGCTTTACCTTACCTTCGATAACGGATATGAACAAGGCTATACCCCTCAGATTCTTGATATTTTAAAAAAGGCAAAGGTCCCTGCAACATTCTTTGTAACTGGACATTACTTGCTCTCAGCAGGGGATATAGTTAAAAGGATGGTAAAAGAAGGGCATATTGTTGGTAACCATTCGTGGCATCATCCAGACCTCACAGCTGTAAGTGACGAAAGGATACGTGAAGAGCTGGAAAAGGTCCGCGTTAAAACGAAAGAATTAACGGGCCAAAAGGAAATGAAATATCTCCGCCCGCCAAAAGGAGTCTTTAGCGAGAGAACGATGCAAATTGCTAAAGAAGAGGGCTATACACATGTTTTCTGGTCCCTTGCCTTTGTCGATTGGAATGTGAACCAGCAAAAAGGCTGGCAATATTCCTACGACAATATCATGAGACAAATCCATCCCGGTTGTATACTGCTATTACACACTGTTTCAAAAGACAATGCCGATGCACTTGAAAAGGCGATTCAGGACTTAAAGAAAAAAGGCTACAAGTTCAAAAGCTTGGATAAGTTTCCGGAGAAAAAATAATCAAAGGTAAAGGCGAATTTATTCAAAAATTCGCCTTTTAATGATTCATTTTATAATATACAATATTATCCAGGAGGAGGGGGTATAGTGAAATCAACAGAAAAATTTACGGACAAGGCAGAAGTCTATGCAAAATATCGCCCAGGTTATCCGGATGAATATATACAATATTTACTCGAAGCAACTAAGTTAAATGAGAATTCGATCATAGCGGATATTGGATCTGGGACCGGTATATTCAGCAGGCAATTACTTGAAAGAAACGTAACTGTTATTGGTGTGGAACCAAACGATGATATGAGAGAGAAAGCAGAACAATTGTTAAAACAGAATACCCGGTTTATTTCGGTAAAAGGTGAGGCTGAACAAACCACTTTGCAGGATAAAAGTGTTGATTTAGTGACGGTGGCACAAGCATTTCATTGGTTCGAAAAAGACAAATTCAAATTGGAATGTAATCGGATATTGAAACTAGATGCAAAGGCTGCGCTTGTGTGGAATAGTCGAGATGCATCAAGTGATTTAAACAAGGAAAGTGAAGAGATTTGCCAAAAGTATTGTCCGAATTTTAAAGGTTTTAGCGGCGGGATGGACGAAACTCAGGAAGTTTATCATCAATTTTTTAAAGATGGAATTTATGATTTTAAAAGTTTTCGAAATGACTTGGAATTAGATTTTGAAGGATTTCTGGGAAGATATTTGTCCGCTTCCTATTCTCCGAAAAAGACGGATGTGGAGTATGACCTCTTTATAACCGCCCTATCAAACTTATTCGAAAAATATAGTAATAATGGGCAAATAAAATTACCAAATATCACACGAAGCTACTTGGGAAAGGTGTAAGCTATCAATAGTTATCAATGCCGAATCATGGAGATTCGGTTTTTCTATGTAAATCATGCTATAATACGGGGAAAATTAAAATGAAACTATCTGTAAAGAAGGTACAGTAACTTAGCTTCTTTGATTTTATATAATAATTTGGAGTGAAATAGATGAAAACTGATCAAAACATCAAAATAGAACTAAATCAAACCTTTCCGCTTACCATTAAAAGGCTCGGCATTAATGGGGAAGGTGTGGGCTATTTTAAAAGGCAGGTTGTCTTTGTACCGGGAGCTCTTCCAGGTGAAGAAGTTGTCGTAGAGGCAACGAAGATTAACCCTAAGTTTGCTGAGGCAAAAATCAAAAAAATCCGCATTAAATCCCCGCATCGTGTCCTGCCGCTTTGCCCAGTGTATGATCAATGTGGAGGATGTCAGCTACAGCACTTGAAATACGATCAACAGCTTAAGGAAAAACGTGATATTATCATTCAATCACTTGAGCGCCATACGAAAGTCGACATCAACAAGCTCGACATCCGTGAAACAATTGGGATGGAAGATCCGTGGGGATACAGAAACAAGAGCAGTTTTCAAGTCAAGGCAATCGACGGCAAGGTATTAGCCGGACTCTATGGCCTTAATTCCCATCAATTGATTAATATTGACGAATGTGCTGTGCAGCATGCGCAAACAAATGAAGCAACATCTGAAGTTAAGCGGATTTTAGAGGAATTAAAAATTCCCATTTATAATGAAAAATCTAGAAAAGGTATTATCCGGACCATTGTCACTCGTGTCGGCATCCAAACAGGGGAGCTTCAAATAGTTCTGATAACTACACAAAAAGAATTGCCGAAAGTGGATATTATTATTCAGGAAATCCAAAAACGTCTACCCCATGTGAAATCTATTGTCCAGAACATTAATGGGCAAAAAACTTCCCTTATTTTTGGAGAGGAAACACTCCCGTTAGCGGGTGAAGATTTCATCCAAGAGACATTGGGAGACTTACAATTCGAGCTTTCGGCAAGGACCTTCTTCCAGTTAAATCCTGTGCAAACTGTAAAGCTTTATAATGAAGTGAAAAAAGCAGCAGCACTGACTGGCGAAGAAAAAATAGTGGATGCCTATTGTGGAGTGGGAACCATTGGATTATGGCTCGCTGACGAGGCGGGAGAAGTCCGTGGGATGGACGTCATCACGGAATCGATTGAGGATGCGAAGAAAAACGCAAAGCGCCACGGATTTACCAATACTAAATACGTGCCTGGCAAGGCAGAAGAGGTCCTTCCTAAATGGGTCAAAAAGGGTTGGAAGCCAGATGTTATTGTAGTCGATCCACCTAGAACAGGCCTAGAGGGGCAGCTCATCCAAACCATCCTTCAGGCAGAACCAAAAAAGTTGATATACATCTCATGTAATCCTTCAACTTTGGCTAAGGACATTCAGAACTTAAGCGCGAAATATGAAGTAAAATATATCCAGCCAGTGGACATGTTCCCGCATACGGCACATGTTGAGTGCGTGTCGCAACTTATTTTAAAGAAAGGCAACTAACCCTTAGACCTACTTCTTTCAAGTAGAAAGTAATGAAAATGTTATTTATTAAGCAGCCTTAGCCCTGTATTCGGGCTAAGGTATGAATAACATATTTAATTTTCTAAAAATTACTCCTTGTAACTTTATTATTAAAAATGGACAATAGATATTAGTAGTTCGATTAAACACTTCGCTATATATCTATTAAGTAAGGGGTAGGGTTATGGAAACAGCAAAAAGAATTGGTATAGAAAATGAACAAGTACGTACCTCGCGGCAAAAGAAATGGATTTTACTTGGGATCCTTGTTCTTTTATTCATTTCTGTGATGTTAAGCATAGCTGTAATAGAAGTTAAAAAAAGTAAATCTAAGCCGTTAGTGTTAATAAATCAAACAGAAAAAAAATTTACTAAAACAAAAACAGTGTCAGGTCGTGTTGTACAAAGTCATGCTGAAACGATTTATGTAAATGCAACAAAAGGATCTATACAGGAGATCTTTGTAAAAGAAGGGGAAATAGTTACAAAGGGACAAAAGCTCTTTTCTTATGAAGGCTCAACAGTCGCGGCTGAGCTAGGACAAGCAGAAGTAAATAAAAAGCTAGCAGAAACAAGTGTTACTCAGATGAAAGAGCAAATCACTTCATTAGAGCAGGATATACGAGAAGCTGAGTCAACCACTACACCTGATACAACCAATACAACTGATACAACTGATACAACTGATACAACTGATACAACTGATACAACTGATACAACTGATACAACTGATACAGTTGATTCAGCTAACATAGCTACTAAAGCTATCACGATCCAGTCACTTCAAGCTGAACTAAATAAAGCAAAAGCTGAGCTCCGTACAGCAGAACTCAATGTAGAAAAAAATACGTTGCAGGCTGAAAAGCTAAAAGCTGAGCTCGAAACATTAACTGTCATCAGCAACACTGCAGGTGTAATATCAAACCTGAACCAAAATGTAGGTCAAGGTTTTCGAGCAAAAGAAAATCAGCAACTAGCAATCATGCAAATCGCTTCTAATGATCCGTTTCAAATTGAAGGAAAGCTCACAGAAGCAGAAAAGGCAAAAATTTCATCAGGCCAATCTATTACAGTAACTTCTAAAGTAGTAGCAAATAAGAAATGGAAAGGGAAAATTGCGGAGGTTAGTAATTATCCTACATATAAAACAACTGCAAAAAAGGATAAAGATACACAACAAGAAACTAGTCCATACTATTCCTTTAAAGCAAGTATAGATTCACAAAAGGGCCTATATCCTGGCTACAATACCACGCTTGATGTAATAGTACAGTCAAAGCAGTTGTTAGCAGTTCCTGAAACGAGCATCATGGGCTTTGGAAAATCGACCTATGTATATGTACATAAAAAAGGAAAGATTCAGAAACAAAAGGTAGAAACTGGTCAAAGTGAAGGCAAATGGGTTGCCATACTTAAGGGGTTAAAGGAAGAAGACAAATTAGTAGAAAATCCATCCTGGATTGTTCGCATTGGTACATTACTTTTTGATTAGTATTTCACGGGTATATTATGGTAGTGATTGGATTCAATAAGAATAAAATTTTGCTGTAGACACAAATGTTATTTTCCATATGAGACAATAAGAAAAGCAAGTATAATGGACGTGCCAGTGTAATATTAGCTGGCTTGTTTTTTTATTTAGTATTATTTATCAAAGTAACTCACCAACACCCATGTGTTGCCACATACACTCTGGATGTTGAATGTATCTCGCAACTCATTTTTCAAAGAGGCAACTAACCCAATTTGGGTGTTGCCTTTTTACATTTCTTGAAGCGGATTATCAAAGCTGTAATGAATATCGACAGTGTCATAGTTATTACAAGTGATCTTTTCAACCAGAGAATGAAGGACTTGAGGCGTTAATTCCTTAAAGAGGGCACCTATATACTTGATGATAGGAGAATAGAATTAATGCGATTATGTCAAAAATAAAAATTGACTGGACACTGTTTGGTGTCCTATAATAAAGACACCAATTGGTGTCCAATTTAAAAGGAGGGGGGATTTTGAGCGAGAAAAATCAAGAGCGTGATGTTTATGCAGCCATCGCTGACCCAACAAGACGTAAATTGTTAGGTTTGTTGGCGGAGGCAGAAGAGTTACCTCTTCACGAATTAACTGCTCAATTTCAAATGGGGCGTACTGCTGTATCTAAACATTTGGCTATCCTTAAAGAAGCTGGTCTAGTTGCCGACCGTAAAGTGGGTAGAGAAACAAGGTATCGACTAAATGCAGCCCCCTTAAGGGAAATTAAAGATTGGGTATCCTTTTACGAGAAATTTTGGAATGAAAGAGTGTTACTTTTAAAAAATTTATTAGCGGAGGAATAAAAAATGGCAGATGTATCATTAGATTTTCAGTTTACAAGTTCAATCAATAAGGTGTGGAACGCATTAACCGATTCGGATACTCTTGCAAAATGGATAATGGAAAATGATTTTAAACCAATCGTAGGACATAAATGTCAATTCCGAAATCCGCAGTGGAATTTAATTGTAGATTGTGAAGTATTAGTAGTGGACGAGCCTAATAAGTTATCTTACACATGGGTAGGTGGTCCGATAAACACTACTGTCACATGGACATTGAAGGAAGAGGATGGCACAACCTACTTACATCTTGAACAAGCAGGATTCGAAAAAGAAGATCAAGCGTTCAATGGTGCGAAATATGGTTGGGCGAAAATGGGCGAAGATCTTAAAAAAGTGTTAGGGGAAATGTAAGACCAAACCTCTGAAGTGAGTTTTTTAGTTTTAAGCTAACGAATAGGAAAAAGCAAACGGCTCAGTATAGGACTGAGCTGTTTGTTTTTTCAAAAAATAACACAACATATTCATTTGAAGTTGTGCTAACATGGCAATACTAGATTTAGAGAATAGAGAGGAGAACGCTATGAAAATAAATCAATTAATTGCGAACAATATTAACAAATTAAATGCAGCAGTTCCAGCAGATCAATCGTTAGGAATTGCTGGTTTGTCGGGATCTGGAAAAACAACTTTTTGTCAAACCATTGGTGAAGAATCCAAGAAACGTCTCGTTTCCTTATTGTCAAAGGCTGAATATCAGTATTTATTTCCTAACATAATGGAAACCAATTTTAGTGCTATCAAGATGGAAGAAATGCCACTTGTACTTTTTCTAGGAAGATCATCCATTTCTTCCAATCCACGTTCAACAATTGGCACACATACTGGCGTGTTTACAGAGATTCGTGTGAGTCTTGCTGAAAAATATAATCTTTCTCCGGAAGTGTTTTCCTTTAATAATGCATTAGGCTGGTGTCCAGAGTGTAAGGGTCGTGGAACTACTAAAAATGTCGAATGTAAAAAGTGTAAGGGAAAGCGCTATAATCAAGAAGTTGAACAATATAAAATTGAATTATTTGATCAACCACATAGTATTTCCGATATCAACAATTTAAGCATTGAATCGATTCTATCACTAGCAGAAGTTTTACATATTGGTGAAGCGAAACAGCATATTCTTAAAAATATTATCAATATGAATATTGGTTACTTAACATTAAATCGGATCATGGGTACATTGTCAGGAGGGGAAATAACACGTCTTTACTTGGCAGAATTCATGGCAGCCAGTGAAAATACCGTGATTATTATTGATGAAATCTCCGTTGGTCTTGATCACCAAACACTATTGAAGATTTTAGAACAGATTAAACAATTAGGCTATAAGAACCAAATTTGGTTCATTGATCATTCTGACACAGTCCTAGATACAACGGATGAGCAATTGTTCTTTGGACCCGGCAGTGGGAAATATGGCGGAAAAATTGTGGAAGAATCACCGCGTCCACAACCCATCCATTGGGAACAAAATCAAGAAATGCCAACGGATTACTATCAATTTCGTGAACTGCATTGCCGTAATATTCAAATGGCTGAAATTCAGGTACCCAAAAATAGGCTTGTAACCTTTACGGGTGAATCTGGATGTGGCAAGTCTACACTAGTCAATGAATGTATCGCCAAAGATTTTCAGAAGCGTTATCCAAAAGATAAACTAGTAATGGTAGGGCAAGATCGAAACCAATCGATTACTAGTCGGTCAACCGTTGCGACTTTTCTTGATATCAAAAAGAAACTTACAAAATATAGTGAAGATATTGATGATATTTTTGAGCGTTCGATTGAAGATATTATTGATGAACTTCCAAATCAAGATATTGCACATAAACGTTTGAGTTTACTGATCAAACTTGGACTAGGTTATTTGACATTAGAAAGAAAAACACAAACCTTATCGACTGGTGAATTTCAATGTGTTCATTTAGTTTCTGAACTGTTTGCGAATTCTAGAAACCCTCATACACTTTTCATTTTTGACGAACCTTCAAAAGGTTTATCACAAAATATTCTAAATCAATTCATTGATAGCGTCAGGGTCATTCTGCAAGATGAATCTGTCTCAGTTATGATGATTGAACATAATGCCTATATGTTAGAAAGCTCTGATTTTATCGCTGATTTTGGTAAAAGAAAGATTGAACCTGTCACTCATCTTGAAGTTGTCAGTCATAACGAATATTACGAGCTTAAAAATAAGGAAGATGTTGTGCTTCCATCGCAAATTTCTTCGACACTCAAAGCGCAAAATGGCATTAAATATTTAAAAGAAAATCATATCGACTATTTTAAGAATGCAGAAAATGTCTATAAGGGTGGAATCTTAAAAAGTTTATCATCAATGGCCCGTTTAATTTACGGCGAATACGAATCTGACACCATTGCGCCTGTCATTGCTATAGATCTTGAAAGACATTTGTATAGCCAATATAGTTTTCTCTATGAAATGGGTGGCGTGATCAACCATATTATCGCGTCGCATCCGACCATTAAAGATACGAGAAGCTTCGATTTCTATTCACAGGACAATCATTGTCCATCATGCTCAGGACGCCTTAAGATTGAAATATTTGATAAAGATCTTGTCATTCAGGACAAAACCGTTCCATTCTGGGATGGCCTATTTTATCCTGAAGTGATGGAAGTATTAAAATATTATCAATATCCAAAATTAGAGTTTCTATTTGAGGAAATTAAGAATGAGCTCGGGTTCGATCTGACGAAAAGCTACAATGAGATGTCAGAAGAAGAAAAGCATATTTTTTGGTACGGATATTTTGAAAAGACATTCTATGATAAAGCAGGCAAGACACAGAGGACCTGGGTAGGCTTTAATACCATCGTTGGTGGGTATATGGTCATTTCGAAATCGGTGATTAAAGAGAAAATGAAAGCATCTAAAGAAAAGATTACCTGTCCGATTTGTAATGGAACTGTACTTAATCATCATAAACAGCTTACATTTGGTGACACAGATATTCGTGAGATGATCAATCAGCCACTTGATCAAGTGTTACAAATAGTTGGAGAGTTACCTGTACTCGTAAAGCTAAAATCTATTGTTGGCGGCGATATGACTTTGACAGAAGATGTCTCCCTGCTGCCTAGGGAAACACAAGTCGCATTGAAAATGTTTGAATTGGAACTCGCAAGCTTTGTTGGGTATGAAATGGTATTACAAAATGTCTTACCATTCTGGGACAGCATTAAAAACAATATTGAATCCATCAGCATCAATAATGAGATTACCATCTGTGATTTTGCCAATATCAATGAGACGAGAGAAACCATCATTAATAAGTATTTCACTAATGGAAAATACAAAAAACTAACATATGTTTATGAAACATTTGGTTACAAAAAAATTGTCACTCAAATTAATAAGATTATAAAAAGTCATCCATGTCCATTCTGTAAAGGAAAGAAAGTCATTACAGAAGAGAATCTCCATGATGGCGTGTTTAAATTAACGATACCATGTGTGAGTTGTCGTGCAAGTGGCATCAATGATGAAGGTCGCAAGGAAATGGTCGAAGGCATAACAGTAGAAACATGGTTAACTGGCAAAGTAAGTGATGTTGTTGATGAAAGTTTATGTACTGAGGATGTTGCCGATATTCCAATTTTCAATCGTATTCGTGAGTTAAATAAACGAGATATGATGGCGGTTTATCAATGCCTCGAGCAAAATAATTAGATTAGAATGATTTAAACAAACCATATTTTAAATCAAAGCTAGATGTCAGCTATTGAAACTCATTTGCAATAATAAATTGCAAATGAGTTTTTATACTATTCTGAAGTGGAGCTAAAGGGTACGGAATTTAGTCAAAACGGTGTGTTCACATAATTGTAGAAAACATAAGTAGAGAAAAAATTATCATGAAATATAATGTGATATAATTTAGCGAAAAGGAGGTTGAAAAATGTCAAAATGATAATAAAGATAATAAAAGTTTTTGAAATTTGGATTTCGTCTAAATAAATCTCCAATCTTCTTCCCCTTTATTTTTCATCATTTTAAACCCACTCTCATGCCTTCTTATAATAACTTCCAGTTAAAATGCTGAAACGAATAAATTCATTTAATAACTTGAATAAATGGGAATGTTGCCGGTTAAATCGAAGTTATTAAAAAAATAGGAGTGGTTTTATGCATGCAGTGCTGACTTAAGGTCTTGACCAAAGTTGACAAAATTTATTTCTCAACTTGTTTAGAAACAGATGATTTATTAAAAAATCCTCTGATAGGAAAAGCCTATACTGAGGAATTTGGAAAATACAAAGGAATTTTTAGAATTGTTATTAAGAAGCTGCAAATTTGGAATGGGATAATATCCTGTTTCTTTTTTTTGCTCTATTTTTAACAATACATGTTTAAGTTTATGATTTAGAATACCGTGGTGGGTATCTGTCTAAAAGTTGGGAGCAGGTGTCGAATCTTTATCAGATTATTCTACATAAAATTACAATTATATTACATTATCGACTGTTTCATTGTTATTAGTCCGTTAGGAAGATAAACTATTAATATATAAAAATCGAATTAACAATAGGTAACAAGAGGAGATTTTAAAATGATAAAAAAATTATTTAAATATACAGTATCGGCTGCCATCCTCGCCACTATGATTCAAGCAACACCAACTTTTGCAAGTCCAGTAGATTCACCAGTTACACAAGAAGAAATCAATTCTACACAAGTACAAATCAATGACTTTGAAACAAAGATCCAGCAATTAGACAACCGGATCTCCTTATCCATGGAGAAAAGTCAAAAACTAAACGATCAGATTAAAACACAACAAGGAAAAATTGAAAAAACAGAGGCTGAAATTGAAAACGCTAAAAAGTCCTTAGATGCTCATAAAAAGGTCTATTCTGATCGTCTAAAAAGCATTCAGTTAGAGGGCAAACAATCAATCGCTACTTACGCAGAGCTTTTACTTTCGTCTGATAACATTTCAGAGTTTTTAACTCGTTTTACTGCTATATCGCATATCATGGAAACTGACACAGACTTACTGAACGGTTTAAATGATAAAGAACAAGCGTTAGAAAATGCAGAGGAAAAATTACATAATGAGTTTGACCAATTAAAAAACAGCCAGGTTGAATTAGCTTCTGAACAAAAAAAGATTGAAGAAGATAAAAAAGAAGTTGAAAAAGGAATAGCTGAGGCGAAAAACACATTACAAAACCAACAGGCTCAACTGGCACAACAAAAGGCTGAACAAGCCCGTCAGCTTGCTGCACAACAACAAGCCCAACAACGCGCTCAACAAGTCCAACAACAGTCTGAACAGCCTGCTCAACAAGCCCAGCAACAAACTCAACAGCAGGCACCAGTAAGCAGCAGACCTTCTAAGTCTGCACCACCGTCAGTTGCAGCCATTTCAACTAACTCTGGATCGGCAAGTGCGATGATTGCTTACGCTAAACAATTTTTGGGCGTTCCTTACGTTTGGGGCGGGTCAACGCCAAGCGGATTTGATTGTTCGGGATTCACTTCCTATGTGTTTCGTTCAGTTGGCATTAATCTGCCAAGAGTTTCACGAGACCAGCAAAATGTTGGAACAAGAATTTCTCCGAGTCAAGTACAGCCAGGAGATTTAGTATTCAGGGGTTCTCCTGCCTATCATGTCGGCATTTATATTGGAGGCGGGCAATATATACATGCTCCGCAAACGGGCGATGTTGTGAAAATTGCTTCGTATAATCCGTCTAAATTTTCTAGTGCTGCTAGAGTATTGCGTTAGAAGTAACAATTTTTTGAAATGTAACCTTAAATAGTGAGACCCTTGCAAAAAAAGTTAATTGCTTTTTCAAATAAACATAGGCAAAATCATGTTAGAGTAGGTTATTTATACTTACTCTAATTTTTTTTGCTGTTATTTTACCCATTGTCATAAATGAAGGTGATTAAATGATACATAAATATTTAGGTCAGACCCTTAGTTTTGAGATAAATTATAAAAATCGTACTTCCATGGGCATTTATATAGATGTTTATGGAAATGTTGAAATCCAGGCTCCTAAAGGGACCTCCGATGAACTTATCCTGCAATTATTAGAGGAAAAATGGGATTGGATCCAGCAAAAATCAACAGAAATGAAGGATAGAAGGCTTGGCCAAAAGGTAAAGGTCTATGATCATGGTGAAACCTTTCTTTATTTAGGAAACGATTATCCTATCCAGGTCTCTCAAGATATAAATATCAAGCAAGACTATGTAGTGTTAGAAGGGGATAAGTTATATATATATGTGAAACAGCTTGAGGATGAGAAAATAAAACAAGCCTTAAAACGGTTTTATTATCAGCAGTGTAAAACCTTAGTAGAGAGGAGTATTCGTTCCTATCAAAGCAACTTCAAAATAAAACCAAGGTCTATCCGTATTTCTGATAATAACAGGAACTGGGGAACCTGTGATTCCAGGGAGCAATTAACCTTCAATTGGAAGCTCGCGATGGCACCATTGAAGGTAATTGATTATGTAGTTGTTCATGAAATGTGCCATATGGTTCATCTGAATCATGATCGATCTTTTTGGCGCCTTGTAGGTAAAATAATCCCCGAGTATGAGCAAATGGAGAACTGGCTAGCTTTATCAAGTTGGAAAATGACAGTCTAAAAGTGGAACATCAATTTTAAAGGGAGACTTACTGATGGATAATAATGATATATTAATTCGAATGAGATATGCACTAGAAATAAAAAATAAAGAAATGGCAGAAATATTTAAACTTGGCGGAGTGGAAGTAACAGTCCCTGAGGTAATAAAGATTCTAACAAAAACTGATGATGAGGCTGAATATGACGATCAAATAAAATGTAATAACAGTATGTTAGATTCATTTTTAAATGGACTTATTATTTTTAAAAGAGGGAAACAAGAGACCAAACCAGGACAGTCGGAAACACCGGAACCGTCAATAAAGAAAAGCGCAAACGTTAATAATCTCCTGTTGAAGAAAGTAAAAATAGCGCTGGCCTTAACTACTGAGGATATGCTGGAAATATTTGAAAATGCAGGAATAACTGTAACAAAAGGAGAACTCGGCGCTTTATTAAGAAAAGAAGGACATAAGAATTATAAAGAGTGCGGTGATAAGTACGCTAGGAATTTCTTAAAAGGTTTAGCTTTTAAATATAGGGTAATTTAATCACACAGTCTTTTAGAATTCCTATAATTTTTGTGTAAAGTAAGTTTAATAAGACAAAAAAAGAAAAGGGGATACGATGGCTAAAGAAATTAATGAACTATGCTGGAACTTAGATAACAGTTATGCCCGACTGCCAGACTCATTTTTTACCAGGACAGACCCAACGCCTGTCCGTTCACCCAAGTTGATTATTCTTAATAACCGGCTGGCAACCTCCCTTGGCTTGAATATACAGGAGCTCGAGAGCGTAAATGGCGTAGCAGTATTTGCTGGCAACCGGATACCTGATGGGGCCATGCCGCTTGCCCAAGCATATGCAGGGCATCAATTTGGGCATTTCACGAAATTAGGGGATGGACGGGCCATCTTGCTTGGTGAACAAATCACCCCGAAAGGCGAACGGTTTGATATTCAACTTAAGGGTCCAGGTAGAACACCGTACTCCCGCGGAGGCGATGGTCGAGCGGGGCTTGGACCGATGCTGCGTGAATACATCATCAGCGAAGCGATGGATGCGCTTGGGATACCAACCACCCGAAGTTTAGCCGTTGTGACAACCGGGGAGGCAGTATTCCGCGAAACCGCCCTGCCAGGAGCAATTCTGACTCGTGTGGCAGCCAGCCATCTGCGCGTTGGTACCTTTCAATACGTAGCAAAATGGGGCACAGTTGAGGAGCTCCAGGTACTAGCAGACTATACACTAAAACGCCATTATCCACACGTTGACACTGATGAGAGACGATATCTATCGCTGCTACAGGAAGTAATCAAACGTCAGGCAGCGCTAGTAGCGAAATGGCAGTTGGTTGGCTTTATCCACGGGGTCATGAACACCGACAACATGACCATTAGCGGAGAAACGATTGATTATGGTCCGTGTGCTTTTATGGATACCTATGATCCTGCAACAGTATTTAGTTCTATTGATAGGCAAGGACGTTATGCTTATGGCAATCAGCCGTATATTGCCGGTTGGAATCTCGCTCGATTGGCTGAAACTCTTTTGCCGCTCTTACATGACAATCAAGAACAGGCTGTCCAACTGGCTCAGGATGAGATTTCACATTTTATGGAGTTGTTCCAGGTTAATTGGCTGGCTGGAATGAGAGCTAAACTCGGCATATTTAACGAGGAAGAACAGGACGCATCTCTTGTTGATAATCTTTTAACTATGATGCAAAAGTATAAGGTGGACTATACCAATACCTTCCGAGCATTAACTTTTGATAAGCCGGAGGATACAGTCTTAGTGGAGACTTCAGAATTTAAGCAGTGGTATGAGCAATGGCAAGCGCGTCTAAACAGACAGCAGGAATCAAAAGACTCCTCACACCAGTTGATGCGTAATAGCAATCCTGCGGTAATCCCTCGTAACCACCGGGTGGAGGCCGCACTAGACGCTGCCGTGAATCAAGAAGACTACAGCGTAATGGAGCGGTTGCTTGATGTACTTTCAAGCCCATATGCGCACTCCCCAGAACAGGCGGAATACTGCACGCTTCCTGAGCAATCAACCCAGCCTTACCAAACCTTTTGTGGTACATGATAATCATTAATTAAATCTCTTTTTAGGAAATTAAGGTGTGAGGATGATCGCGTGTTTCTATTAACTGAAAATGCCAAAACAGAACTACAAAATAGGTTGGAACTAGCAGATTCAAAACAATTTATCCGGCTGCAAATGCGTAAAAGTTGTTTTATGAAAGTGAAATTGACCTTGGAAGAAACGATTCAGCCAAATGATGCAGAAATTACTAAGGATGAATTGCATTTCATTATTGACAATGGTGAGTGCCATTATTTCAATAATAAAACGTTAGATTTTATCCCAGATACAACAGGTTTTAAGCAATTTGAGATTATTTAAAAAGGAGTCTGATTTCTATGAAATCAGGCTCCTTTTTTTTATTGGATAGGAAATAATAAAATAATTTATTGTGGATAACTTGAAATAGTTCTCTGAATCCAGCTCCAGCGCCCTAGCGGCTAGTGTCCTTCGCTCTCCGCCCTACGATAAGTCAACATCGAATCGCCTTCGGCTCTTCGTGTTTCCTTTATCTCAGTTGGAGCGCTCCAGGCCATACGCCGCTGAACAGGGCGCTTGCGCCTTTTGTTTTATTTTCAATGTAAATTAAAAAAACAGTAAAATTATTTAAAATATTGACAGAATAATGAACGAGAGTTACTATTAGATTGTCCTTAAAGAAATGCGAACGTCATTCGATAATGTCGAATGAGAGGAGGATGGTTGTGTCAGAACGTTTAATTCAGTCTGTTGAAAGAGCCGCTGATATCCTAGAATTATTTTTGGTTACTAAACCAGAACTAAGTATCAAAGAGATTAGTGAGAATTTAAATTTATCAAAAAGTACTGTCCACGGTATTATCAAGACTTTGGAACATAGAGGGTTTCTTCAACAAAATCCTGAGGATTTGAAATATAAGCCAGGGATCAAGCTTTTTGAACTTGGCAATTTTGTCGGAAAACATCTCGATATTGGGAAAATTGCAAGGCCCATTATTATAGATTTAGTGGATGAACTAAATGAAACTGTTCACTTAGTTTCGTTACAGCGAGATGAAATTATTTACATTGAAAAAGTAGAAGGTCAAAGTGCCCTTACTATTTATTCGCATATTGGAAAAAGGGCTCCTTTTCATAGTACGGGTGTGGGAAAGGCAATACTTGCCAACCTTAATGAAAATGATGTTAACAGAATATTATCATCTATCAATTTGGAATCATTTACTAAGCACACGATGACAAATATTGAGGAAATTAAAGAACATTTGCATTCCATCCGTGAGCAAGGCTATGCGGTCGATGATGAAGAAATTGAGTTAGGGCTTAAATGTATAGCTGCGCCAATATTTAATCATCAGGGAAATGTAATCGCTTCAATAAGTTGTGCTGCACCTAAAATGAGGCTGGATGAAAATCGGCTACCTAAGGTGATAGCAGGAATTAAAAGTGCTGCAGCAGAGATTTCAAGTTGTTTAGGCTATAAAGTTTAATACATCTTATAGAAAAACTAGAGAGAAAAAATAAAACACATTAACTTTTAGGAGGAGAATTATTTTGTCAAAAGTAAAAGTTGCCGTTCTTGGCTCAGGGAACATTGGTACAGATTTAATGATCAAACTGGGACGCTCTGAATATTTAGAGCTAACAGCTGTGATTGGGATTGACCCGCAATCAGACGGATTACGCCGTGCTAGAGAATTAGGTTATGCTGGGGTTGATACAGGAATTGATGGTTTTCTTGCAGACAAAACACTAGAAGCAGACATCGTTTTTGATGCAACTTCAGCCAAAGCTCATCTTTATAATGCAAAAGTGTTAAAAGAAGCAGGAATAAAAGTAATTGACATGACTCCTGCGGCTGTAGGCCCATATGTATGTGCTGCTGTAAATATTGATGAACATTTAGATAAAGATAATATCAATTTAATTACCTGTGGTGGTCAAGCAACCATTCCAATGGTTCATGCAGTTCACCGAGTAGCTCCAGTAGAATATGCAGAAATCGTTGCAACGATTGCGAGCTTAAGTGCTGGCCCAGGAACACGTGCAAATATCGATGAATTTACAGAGACAACTTCACGTGCAATTGCTGAGGTTGGTGGTGCTAAAAAAGGAAAAGCGATAATGATTCTAAACCCTGCTGAACCGCCAATTATGATGCGTGATACCGTTTATACCCTTGTTGAAGATGGAAAAATGGATGAACAAGCGATTAGGAAATCGATTGAGGAAATGACAAAGGTTGTTCAATCCTATGTTCCAGGCTATCGACTCCGCACAGAACCAATTTTTGAAGGAAATAAAGTAACCATCTTCCTTGAAGTAGAGGGGGCTGGTGATTACCTTCCTAAATACGCAGGAAACTTAGATATCATGACATCTGCCGGTGTTAAAATTGCCGAAGCGTTTGCTAAAAAATTATTAACGAAAGAAACAGTTTGAACTGTAGAAAGGGGTAAAAAATAATGACAAATGAAAGAGATATTCTTATCACAGAGGTAGCATTACGCGATGGAAGCCATGCGATCAATCATCAATTTACAGTTGAACAAGTACTTAAGGTTGCAAAGGCATTAAATGACGCAAATGTTCCTTATATCGAAGTATCACATGGAGACGGTTTAGCAGGATCTTCTTTACAATATGGACTTTCCCGTACAAATGAAATGGAATTAATCGAAGCAGCCGTTTCTGTTGCCGACAAATCCAAAATTGCTGTGTTACTTTTACCGGGAATCGGTACTTTACATGAATTAAAAGAAGCATCTAATTTAGGAGCAAAAATGGCTCGTATTGCAACACATGTAACAGAAGCAGACGTGGCACCACAACACATTGCCTACGCAAAAGAATTAGGGATGGAAACAGTTGGATTCTTAATGATGAACCATATGGCACCTGTTGCTAAATTAGTAGAACAGGCTAAATTAATGGAAAGCTATGGAGCAGATTCAGTATACGTTGTTGACTCTGCAGGTTACTTACTTCCAGACCAAGTTCGCGAACGTATTCGTGCTCTTAAACAATCCATTGGCGTTAATGTTGGTTTCCATGGTCATAACAATTTATCTTTAGCGATGGCCAATACACTTGCCGCAATCGAAGAAGGTGCGACTCGTATTGATGGCAGTGTTCGTTGCCTTGGTGCTGGTGCCGGTAATACACAAACAGAAGTACTTGTAGCCGTTTGCGAACGGATGGGTATTAAAACTGGGGTAGATTTATATAAAATGATGGACTTAGCTGAGGACATTGTGGCACCACTTTTACAAGTACCACAAGAAATCACGAAAGACAGCCTAACACTCGGGTATGCTGGTGTATATTCTAGCTTTGCTCTTCATGCAAAACGTGCAGCTGCAAAATTTGGTGTGGATTCACGTGATATTTTAATTGAACTAGGAAAGCGTAAAGTAGTTGGCGGTCAAGAGGATATGATTGTTGAAGTGGCTGCAGAGATTGCTAAAAACAAGTCAAAGATTGTTTTGGCCTAATAGTTATAACCCATTACAAATAGATTTATAGAACATTAAAAATAATAGAGTTGATGGAAGAGTGGACTAAAATGTATCCACCTCCATCAACTAGCTTATATCGGAATGATTTAATTTATTTTCTATTTTAACTGCTTATGTAACCGTTTTAACCTTTAAGAAGAGATAGATAACCGTCTTAATTTCATCTTAGTTGGAATTTACATCCTAGGAATAGAGGAGAAGTTTTATGGAATTAGTTATTATATTATTAGCACTCGGAATGTTAATGTTTATTGCATACCGGGGATTTTCAGTTATCATGTTTGCACCGTTATGTGCATTATTCGCCGTCTTTTTAACAGACCCAGATTGGGTTCTTCCGTTTTTCTCCAATGTATTTATGGGGAAAATGGTTGAATATATTAAACTCTACTTTCCAATTTTCCTATTAGGGGCTATTTTCGGTAAAGTGGTAGAAATGTCAGGATTAGCTCGTTCAATTGCATCTACCCTTATTCAGTTAGTAGGACGAAAACGTGCAATGTTGGTTATCGTTTTATTGTGTGCGATTCTAACATACAGTGGCATAAGTTTAGTCGTTGTTGCTTTTGCAGTATATCCATTTGCAGCAAATTTATTTAGACAGTCAGATATTCCGAAGCGATTAATTCCTGGTACGATTGCGCTAGGTTCATTTACCTTTACGATGGATGCGCTTCCTGGTTCACCTCAGGTCCAAAACGTTATCCCAACTACTTTTTTCAAAACAGATCTTTATGCCGCGCCAACGCTTGGGATTATCGGTGCCATCTTTATCTTCATAATTGGGATGCTCTATTTAAATTCCCGTCGTAAAAAGGCAGAAAAAGCGGGCGAAGGCTATTATAGTTTCGGCACAATCAAAGAAAAACAGATCGACATTGATTTAGACCAAAATGAAAGTATAGCCCGTAAAATCTTGGCATTTGTTCCAGTAGTCCTTGTCGGTGTTTTAAATAAAGTGTTAACCACATGGATCCCAAAATGGTATCCTAACGGCTTTGATTTTTCTAAGATTGGCTTAAATTTTCCAAATATTGAAACTTCCCAGGTTGTCGGTATTTGGTCAGTTGAAATTGCTCTTATTGTCGGTATTCTTACAACCATTTTATATAATCGTAAACCCGTTGTTATGAATTTCAAGGATGGCATGAATCTTGGTATTGCTGGTGCATTATTAGCCATCATGAACTCTGCAACTGAATATGGTTTTGGAGCGGTAATTTCAAACCTACCTGGTTTTACGATGGCGAGAGATGGAATTGCTAAATTATTTACGAATCCTCTATTAAATGGAGCAGTTACAACGAATGTTCTATCTGCTATTTCTGGTTCCGCATCGGCTGGTATCGCCATATCACTTGGAATTATGGCAGATAAATATATTGAATTAGCAACTCAATTCGGTATCCCGCTTGAAGTAATGCACCGCGTAATTTCCATGGCTTCAGGGGGTATGGATACACTTCCACATAACGGAGCAGTCATTACGTTGCTTGCGATCACAGGCTTAACACATAAGCAGTCCTACCGTGACATTTTCGCTGTTACCATTATTAAAACAATCGCTGCTTTCTTTATCATCGGCGTTTATTTAGTAACAGGTCTTGTTTAAGACTACAATTATTGAATGCAGATGGTAATCTTTCTTGTAGTTGGACTAGCCATTTAGAATATGTATGAAAGCAATAACCCGATTGCAAATGGAGCAATCGGGTTATTGTTAAGTCACCTCAAATAAAGAAACTCGTAATCTCTTCATAAAATCCCACATGATATGATTGTTGTAAGTCTAATGTTCCCGTTCTTTCAACTTACTATGCAATTGATTCAATCGCACCATTAATTGTTTATATTCCTCGAGTTCAATATTACAGGATTGTATTTCTTCTCCAACTGTTTTTGTAATGGCTTGTTTTTCTTCCAGTGCTTTCTTTTGTAAATGGATATAGACTTTTCTCTCATCTGCCTTTGAACGTTCTTTTCTTAGCCAACCATTTGCTTCCATTCTTGTTAGCATGGGAGTCAATGTTCCAGTACCTAAACTTAATTTTTCTCCTATTTCCTTAACCGTTATACCATCTTTTTCCCATAATACTAATAGAACTAAATATTGAGGATAGGTTATTCCATAAGGTTGAAGTGCACTTGAATATAACTTATTGAATTCACTTGCTGTTTCATAAACGGCAAAGCATAGTTGGTTTTTTAATAACATGAAGTCTTCCAGGATGATCACCTTACTTTAATTAATTATGAAAATAATCTTTTTATATCCTTCTCAATTCTGCTTGGTTCAGTCGTGGGTGCATACCGTTCAATAACCTTGCCTTTAGGATCGACTAGAAATTTTGTGAAATTCCATTTAATATTTTTTGTAAGAGCACCTGGCTTCTGGTTCTTTAAATAAGTGAATAGGGGATCAGTATTATTGCCATTTACATCTATTTTAGCGAATATTGGAAAGGTTACCCCGTAGTTTAATTGGCAGAACTGAGTTGTTTCTTCAATATTAGCAAATTCTTGATTATTAAATTGATCACATGGGAAACCTAAAATCTCCAAACCACTCTCATTAAACTTTTCATATAATTCTTGAAGTCCTTTGAATTGAGGTGTTAAACCACATTTACTAGCAGTATTCACAATAAGTAATGGCTTGCCTTCATAATCAATTAAAGATTTTTCCTCACCATTAGTCATCTTTACACTAAAATCATAAATCGTTGTCAATTGATTCTCCCCCTTGGTTATTACTATGGAATTTTTTAGATTAAATCGTTTACGATTTAATCTTACGCGATTTAATTGAGTGTTGCAAGTCTGAATTTGTTAACAGATGGATATCTGGAATGGAAAAGAGAAAGATAAAGATGAAAAGGAGGGTTTTCCAATGGGTATAAATTTGTTTAATGGTAAAAATGGAGAAGAAAAGGAAATACTTAATGACGTTCTTGAGGATTCAATCGAAAAGGAAGAAAATTTAATGCGGACATATCTTATAACTGCAGAAAGAATTCATGATGATGATGAACTAAAGGAACGCCTCGAAAACTTTGCCGAAGGAAATGCGAAACGAACCAAACAACTGATTGATGAACTCAATGAAATCAAGGAATAGTAAAATGTAGTGCTCATCTGTGAATAGACCAAGATGAGCATTTCTTTTTTACTTGCATAGGTTTCTATTGTTGTTCTGATTACCGCAATTATCCAAACATAAACCTTTTCTTTATAAACCAAAATAATATAGTTCACTTATACATTCCAAAGGAGTTGGTCGTGTTGAAATGGCACAAAACGATACTTTCAATGATTCAACAGCGTCAAGATAAAAAGGTTGCGTTAGCTGTAGACACTTCCACGAATGAAGCCCCAAGCATATTAATCAATAACATAGTAAAACTGTTTGAACAATTAAAACCAGATACCATTTTGGTACAAGCAGATTTTAAAATTAGAAGTACTACACCAATCAAAAGTGATACAATTAAATACTATACACATGGGAAATCTTCATATACTTTGGTGCTTGAGTGGGCAAAAGAAGAAAATATCGATACACTGTTTTATATTACCGATGTAACTGGCTTTATTTCAGAAGACATAGAAAATGTTAGTTATGAAATGATTTGGCTTGTACCTGGAGCTATTTTGCCAAGGGTTCCTTTTGGCAAAGCAATTAAAGTAGCCTGAAAAGAATCCCTCACGAAAAGTGGGGGATGAACTCTTTCGGATAGGAGTTATGAGTTTTCAATGAAAGAATATTATTATGATAAATTAATGGGGATAAAAACGGGAGGGGACCAAGAGGGATTTAATAAGTCCTTTCACTACCATCGTTATGAGCCAACGCCATATAGCGCCCTCGAAGAATTATTTAACAACTATAAATTAACTAGCCGTGATCGAATAGTTGACTTTGGGTGTGGCAAAGGGCGGTTAAACTTTTTTATTCATTATCTATTTAATGCAATGGTTGTCGGCGTTGAAATGAACGAGGATTTCTATCAAGAAGCAATTGAAAATCGAACTAGTTATTTAAAGAAAACCAACACGAGAAATAGCAATATTGATTTTTATTGCGGTTTGGCGGAAGAATACCAGATAGACCCTTTTGACAATCGATTTTACTTTTTTAATCCGTTTTCGATTCAAATTTTTATGAAAACCATTAATAATATATTACTATCGGTGGAAAAATCCGAGCGTAATATTGAATTGATTTTATATTACCCATCAGAAGATTATATTTATTATTTAGAAAACGATACCTCTTTTGAATTGAAAAAAGAAATCACGTTGCCTTACTTCTATGAACATAATTCTAATGAGAGATTTTTAATTTATCAATTAATCGTATAGCTTTGCATTAATCTGTTTAGCTCATCGTCTAATTCGGCTGTGTTTTTAGTATCAAGCAATTGTTCAGAAATGACGATATAACTGCTGTTGCTTCCTTTTAAATAACTATAGATAATCTGCGCGGCATCAATTTCATCTCTGCGTACTTTTTTTGATGAATTAACTTCTGTAGTTTTAAAAATGCTTAATATATTGGACTTGATTGTTTCTCTCAATGACTCAATCTCAGACCATGAATATCTTTCACTAAAGAGTATTTTGTTCTTCTTAATTAGGAATAGTTTAAAAGTACTTTGATTTAAGGGTTCAACGACTGCGAGATTTTTATTACTTTCCATAAATTCAATCACTTTTTCTTTATAAAGAAGGGAGTGGATGGCATCCAACGTGTCTCTATACTTTGCAGCCACTTCAAAATCAAATTCTTCAGAAGCCTCTGTCATTCTTCTCTCCATAACTTCAAGCAGGCTCAAATCGGTGCCATGCAGTAAGCCGATAATCTTAGTTATGTTTTCATTATATCGATCAAGTGCATCTCCTCCTAAACACATACCAAGGCATAAACCTAAGGAATAATTTAAGCAGGGAGTGTTCTTGTTTGAAGGGCTGCTACAGCAGATCTTATAGAATTCCTTGATACCTTGGAGCGCTTTTTCGACAGTATGCTTGCTTGTATACGGACCAAAATAAAGACTGTTAGGATTATCAGGACTGCTACAAGTATTGATTCTGTGATAGCCGGCATCCATTTCAATCATAATATAGATATAGGATTGAGGATTTTTCATCATTCTATTAAAAAGGGGCTTTATTTCACTGATTAATTTACATTCCAACATAAACGCTTCAAATTCTGTGTCAGTAAGGACATAGTCAAAATCCTTAAGGCTTGCTTTTAGCTTTATTATCTTTTTAGGATGGACCTTTGAATTTTGGAAGTAAGACCGCACACGATTTTTAAGGTTTTTTGCTTTTCCTACATATATAATTTGTGCTCTGGAGTCCTTCATAAGATACACTCCAGGGGAAGAGGGAAGGTTTTTTACCTTTTCTTTAAGATCCATATGAATACCTCCATTCACACTATATTTTATCACAAATAAAAAAGGTGCCCAGCCTTCACCATCAAGGGATGAGAAGACTAGACACCTTTGAACTTAGATAACTGACTAGCTCAGCACCCCGCGGCTAGTGGACTTCGCCCTTTTCCCTACGATAAGTCAAAGTGCTCCAGTCCATACGCAGCTAAACGGGCGCCTACGCTTTTCTTATTACCTGATACCTTTCATGTAGCCCTGAATTTTCGGAGCTAACATTAATAGGATAATACCTAGTACGATGGATGCTCCACCAATCACACCAAAATAGGTCATTTCAGTTTCAGGTGTGTAGAATTTAACAACTTGTGCATTAAGTGCTTGTGCAGCAGCACTTGCTAAGAACCATAAGCTCATCGTCTGTGCAGAGAAGGCTGCAGGAGCTAATTTAGTAGTCGCTGACAAACCAACAGGTGACATGCATAATTCTCCAAATACAACAATTAGATAACTAAGAACAAGCCACATTGGACTCACCAATGAATCCGTACCGCCAAAATAAGCAGGTATAAGAATAACTAGGAATGACAAACCAGCAAATAATAATGATAATGAGAACTTTTGAGGTACTGATGGCTGACGCTTTCCTAATTTAACCCACAACCAAGCAAATACAGGAGCAAATATAATAATAAATAACGGGTTTAAAGATTGAAACCACGCTGGCTTAATTTCAATTCCAGCAAAATGTAATTGTGTACGAGTATCAGCATAGCTTGCAAGGATGGTTGAACCTTGCTCTTGAATTGCCCAGAACATAACCGCTGCAATAAATAACGGGATATAAGCAATAATCCTTGAACGTTCTACAGCTGTTGTTTTTGGACTACGGTACATCACAACGAAATAAATCGTTGGAATTAAAATACCAAGAAAAGTAACAATATTTATAAAGCTAGCAAATGTTAAAAGTCCGTTTGGTATTAATACTGCACATAAAACAGCAAGAATAATTACAGCTAATCCAATAAAAGTGAGGACCTTTTTCTTTTCTGCAGGTGACATTGGATTGGCAATCATCGTTCCTGCAAGACCTAGATTTTTTTTCTTTGTAAGTCTGAACACGATTAATCCTAAGAACATACCAACAGCGGCAATTCCAAAACCTAAGTGGAAGTTACCAACCGATCCAACGATTAATGGGGATAAAAATGCTCCCAAGTTGATACTCATATAGTAAATAGTGAAACCTGCATCACGACGTTCGTCCTTTTCGCTGTACAATTCACCTACTGCGGAAGAAACATTTGGTTTAAGCATTCCAGTACCTAGGACAATCAATACCATGGAAACAAAGAACATAGAAACACTGCCAGGAATAGCTAGAGCTATATGTCCAAACATAATCAAGATTCCGCCGTAAAACACGGCTTTTGAAGAACCGAAGACCCGGTCAGCAAGCCAGCCGCCAATTATTCCAGACATATAAACAAGTGATCCATAGATGGACATGATAGAAAGTGCGAGATTTTTATCAATGCCCAATCCACCTTTAGAAACTTCATAATACATATAGAATACAAGGATGGCTCTCATTCCATAGTAAGAGAAACGCTCCCAGAATTCAGTGAAGAAAAGGGTCGATAGTCCTTTAGGATGTCCGAAAAATCCTGTTTGAGGCACACTATCCACAATTTTCTGTCTATTTATGTTTGACATGTTACAACCTCCCTTTTATTATATTATAATACTTTCTGTTGTTTTGAATTGTCAAAAACTTTTTTTGGAAAATAAGTTATGAAAGGGTTATAAACATTGATAATACTGAATTTCAGTTTAATAAAGGGAGAAAAGAAAGTTTTTTTAAAATAGTAAATGATTTCAGATAAGAGGGACTTTTCGCTCTAATAGACCTTAATTGGGTGCCTGACACCACAGATGGACATTTGTCCATCTGTGGTGTCAGGCACCTTTTTTCCGAAAATTAGGCATAATAGTGATTGACATTGACGTTGCGTAAAGGTGTATCGTTAGTTTATAAGGGGGTGAACGAATGGAGTATACAGTGCAGAAGCTTGGAAGTCTAGCTGGTGTTAGTACTAGAACACTTAGGTATTATGATGAAATTGGAATTCTTAAGCCAGCTAGAATTAATTCGTCAGGATACCGCATCTATGGTCAAGCGGAGGTGGACCGTCTTCAACAAATCTTATTTTACAGGGAATTAGGGATCAGTTTAGAAAGTATAAAAGAAATTGTAACGGCTCCAAACTTTGATGGCGCTGCAGCACTTAAAGAACATCGTGATAAACTCCTTGAGAAAAAGGAACAGTTGGAAATATTAATTGCGAATGTAGATAAAACGATCGCAGTAACAGAAGGGAGAATGAAAATGTCAAATAAAGAAAAGTTCGAGGGTTTTAAGAAAAAAATGATTGACGAAAATGAGAAGAAATACGGGAAAGAAATTCGAGAAAAGTATGGAGATGAAACCATTAATAAGTCAAACACCAAACTTCAAAATATGACACAAGAACAGCATGATGAGGTAACAGCACTAGCTGAAAAATTGACACAAACGTTAGCAGATGCTTTTAAAACAGGGGATCCAGCCGGAGAAAAGGCACAAACAGCCGCTGACCTCCATAAGCAATGGTTATGCTACTATTGGAATGAATATAGTAAGGAAGCCCATGCAGGTCTGGCACAAATGTATGTGGATGATGAAAGATTCACCGCCTATTATGATAAACAACAGCCAGGGACCGCCGAGTTTTTAAGGGATGCCATTCACATTTATACGGGTATGAAAAAATAACTTTTTACAATAGAAACAGGAGAGTAATCTATGGGTGCAAAAGTAGAGTATAAAAAAACATATAAGCATATTTACCTTCCAAAAACCAAACCAGTAATAATCGATGTACCAATGATGCCTTTTTTTATGATCAGCGGCACAGGTGACCCAAACGGTGATGAATTTGCCTTAGAAACCGAAGCATTATACAGTCTTAGTTATGCAGTAAAAATGTCCTACAAAAGTAAGGAAGTGCCGGAAGGATATTATGAGTATACTGTTTTTCCGCTTGAAGGTATTTGGGATTTGATCGATAAGTCTAAGCCGGTACAAGACAAGAGTAATTACAAATATACGATTATGATTCGCCAGCCGGATTTTTTAACCAGCAATCTATTTGCAAAGTTCGTGGAACAAACGAAAAAGAAGAAGCCTAATCCGTACCTTGAGAAAGTGCTATTTGGCGAAATGTCTGATGGACTTTCCTGCCAAGTCATGCATATCGGTCCGTACAATAATGAACAAGAAAGTTTCGCCAAGATGGAGTCCTTCTGCGAAGAAAGTGGATATATTCGAACGTGTAAAACCCACCGTGAAATCTATCTATCTGACCCGCGCAAGACAGAAATGCACAAACTAAAAACTGTATTGAGATTCCCTGTAAGACAGCGATAGTCTTACAGGGTTTTTTTATTACTTTTTATCCTTTTTTATTATTTTAATATCTAAAGAAAAAATTTGGTGTATAACATAAAAAAATGCCTTAGTACATTAACGCGACTATGTGCTACTGGGGTATTTTGAACTTTTTTCACGTAATTGACAAAAATGGATAGTACCACTAAAGTAATATATGTCATAATTATTTTAAAATTTATTATATTGTTATATTTCTGATTAGAAAGAATACATAAAAACAATCAATGTACAGGTAGGTGTAAATGTGGAAAAGGATCCTATTCTTCGAATAAAAGACTTAAAGGTGTCTTTTCAATCAGGGAAAAAACTAGTGCCGGCAGTTGATGGCATCAGTTTCGAATTAAAGGATGGAGAAATTTTAGGGATTGTAGGTGAATCAGGGAGTGGTAAAAGTGTCACCTCTTTAGCGACCATGGGTTTGATTCCTTCTCCACCAGGAAAAATCGAGAATGGTGAGATCATTTTTGAAGGAAAAGACCTGAAAAATATCTCCGAAAAAGAGTGGAGAAAAATCCGCGGTAATCAAATTTCAATGATATTTCAAGAGCCAATGACATCATTAAATCCGCTGTTTACTATTGGCAATCAATTAATAGAAGCGATTCGATTACATACAGACCTATCAAAGCGAGAAGCAATTGTACGTAGTATTGAATTATTAAAACTGGTTGGTATTCCAAGAGCAGAAGGAATCCTTAAAGAGCATCCACATCAACTATCGGGTGGTATGCGGCAACGGGTAATGATTGCGATGGCCATGGCATGCAATCCTAGAGTGTTGATTGCAGACGAACCAACAACCGCACTTGACGTAACAATTCAAGCACAGATCCTTGCCTTAATGAAGGACTTAAATAAAAAGACAAATACAACAATCATTCTGATTACCCATGATTTAGGTGTCGTTGCAGAAATTTGTGAACGCGTAATTGTCATGTATTCTGGGCAAATCGTGGAGCAGGGGGATGTTAGAACGATACTCAAAAATCCTCAGCATCCTTATACAAAGGGCCTATTAAAATCCGTCCCTGATTTAAGAGGGAAAAAGGAGCGGCTTTATAGTATTCCCGGCACTGTCCCTACACCAGGATCGATCCAAAAGGGCTGTCGGTTCGCGGCTAGATGTTCAGAGGCATTCGGTCAATGCCAGGAAGAAACGCCAGATTTATATAAAACGGAAAAAGACGAACATGAAGTGCGCTGTTTCCTACAAACATTGAAGAAGGGGAGTGACAACTATGTCAGAGTTACTTCTTGAAGTAAATGGATTAAAAAAGTACTTTCCGATTACAGGCGGCCTTTTTGGGAGCAAACAAGGAGAAGTCAAAGCGGTTGATGACGTATCCTTTTACGTTAGAAAAGGAGAAACATTGGGCATCGTTGGTGAAAGCGGTTGCGGTAAATCGACCACAGGCCGTCTGCTCATGCGTTTGATTGAAGCAAGTGAGGGTAGGATTGTTTTTGAAGATCAAGAGATTACTAGTATGTCAAAATCTGAATTAAGAAAAACTCGACGAGATATCCAAATGGTATTCCAAGACCCTTATGCATCGCTTAATCCAAGACATTCGATCGAACAGATTCTTGAAGAGCCGCTTATTGTTCATGGAATAGGGACAAAAGAAGAACGTAAAAAGCAAGTGAGAGATATGCTTGAGGTAGTTGGCTTAAGCAGTTACCACGCCAAAAGATATCCCCACCAATTTAGCGGCGGTCAGCGTCAAAGAATTGGAATTGCAAAAGCGTTAATGACCAAACCAAAACTAATTATCGCCGATGAGCCTGTTTCAGCACTGGACGTATCCATTCAGGCTCAGGTTCTTAACCTGATGAAGGACATACAAAAGGAATTTCAGCTTACTTACATATTTATTGCTCATGATTTAGGAGTTGTACGCCATATTAGTGATCGTGTTGGCGTTATGTATTTAGGAAGATTAATAGAGTTAGCTGAAAGTGAAGATCTATATGAAAATCCGAGGCATCCATATACAAAAGCGCTGCTATCGGCTGTGCCAATACCTGATCCAGATATAAAGAGGGAAACGATTTTAATCGAAGGAGAACTTCCAAGTCCTGCGAATCCTCCCTCAGGTTGTGCCTTCCATACACGATGCTCTCAGGTGATGGATATTTGTAAAAAGACTAGACCTGCGGAACAAAATCTAAACGGTCATTTTGTCGCATGTCACTTATATAACAAGTGATTTGCAGCATTTATGATAAAAAAGCAAAAATATAAGGGGGCAACAAAACTTATGAAGAAGAGATCTTTTAAACTGCTGTTAATCTCTCTATTAGCCATCAGTATGTTTCTAGTTGGCTGTAACAGCAAAACCAATGAAGAAACGGGAGGCAAGAAAGATCCTGCCACTGGAAGTGGATCGAAAAAAGATACACTAGTTTATGGTCGTGGTGGAGATTCTACATCTCTAGATCCGATCACAACAACTGAAGGTGAAGCATTCAAAGTAACAGAAAACATTTATGAAACATTGATTCAATATGGTGATCAAGATACTACTATTAATCCAGGACTTGCTGAATCGTGGAAAGTGACACCAGATGGCTTAACTTACACATTCAAGCTTCGTCAGGGAGTTAAATTCCATGACGGTACTGATTTTAATGCAGACGCGGTCGTTTTTAACTTCGATCGCTGGATGAATGGTAATGCTGATAGCTTCCCATATTACACCATGTTTGGTGGATTTAAAGGGGAAAAAGGACACGTAATTAAAGAAGTTAAAGCTGTTGATCCAAATACAGTACAATTTGTCTTATTTAGACCACAGGCACCGTTTCTTAAGAACCTAGCCATGTCTCCGTTTGGAATTGCAAGCCCTGCGGCTGTTAAAAAATACGGTGATAAGTTTAGACAAAATCCGGTAGGAACAGGTCCATTTAAATTCGTAGAGTGGAAAGAAAACGATACAATCACACTTGAAAAGAACCCTGACTACTGGCAAAAAGGTTTGCCTAAGTTAAACAAAGTTATTTTCCGCGTGATTCCTGAAAATACTGCACGTTTGAACGCTCTAGCAAATGGCGAGATTGATGTGATGGATGGACTAAACAATTCAGATGAGGCGACTGTTAAAGCAAATGCCAATCTCCAAGTGATTGAACGTCCATCAATGAACGTTGGCTATATTGGTTTAACAACCACTCGTAAACCATTTGATAATAAACTCGTTCGTCAAGCGATTAACTACGCTGTCGATAAAAAATCAATCATCGATGCGTTTTATGGTGGGAAAGCCCTTGCAGCGGTCAACCCAATGCCTCCTTCCATCGAAGGTTATAATAAGGCAGTTGAGCCGTATCCATATGATTTAGAGAAAGCAAAGCAATTGTTAAAAGAAGCTGGATACGAAAAAGGATTTGAAATTGACCTATGGGCAATGCCTGTTGCTCGCCCATATATGCCTGAAGCACAAAAAGTTGCTGAAGTTATTCAAGAGAGCTTAAGCAAAATCAATGTCAAAGCCAAAATCCAATCTGTGGACTGGGCTACTTACTTAGATAAAGCAGCAAAAGGTGAATTTGATATGTTCATGCTTGGCTGGACAGGCGACAATGGTGACCCTGATAACTTCTTGTACACATTGCTTGATAAAGACAGTATTGGAAGTAATAACTATTCCCAGTACAGCAATGACAAATTACATGACGTCTTAATTAAGGCACAAACAGAAATTGATCAAGCAAAGCGTAATGCACTTTATGAGGAAGCACAAGTAATCATTCATGATGATGCCCCTTGGGTTCCACTTGTACATTCTACACCTTTGTTAGCAGCAGGGAAAGATGTGGCAAATTATTTACCGCACCCAACTGGTTCTGAAGCACTAACAAAAGTTGAATTTAAATAATAGGCTGAGTTTAAGGTCACCTTTGATTTTTTAGCACAGTTGATTGGAGCGGAAGGCGCGAAGACTCCTGCGGGAGGACTGGGCCGGGGAGACCCCACAGGCGCTTAGCGCCGAGGAGGCTCCCCGAACCGCCCGCGCCTAGAGCAGAAATCAACAGACAAGTTGAACAGACCCAAATAATAATGGCTGAAAGGGGAGGGAGCATAGCCTCCCCTTTTATTAACTAAACACATTCAGTATTTTTGTAGAAAAATTGTTTAGCTAAAGCATCTAACCAGGCGCTTACGCTTTTCAGTGAGGTGAAAAATTTGTTTACTTATACAGTCCGCCGTGTGTTTTCTTTAATACCTGTTTTAATTGGGATGACTCTAGTGGTTTTTGCCATCATCCATGCTATTCCAGGAAATCCCGCTCAGGTAATTCTTGGGCAAAGAGCAACTGCAGAATCAATTGCCACGTTAACAAAGGAATTAGGGTTGAACAGACCTTGGTACATACAATACGCCGATTATATTAATTCTTTACTTCATGGGGATTTAGGCATTTCACTCAGGACAAGGGGTCCAATTAACGAAGAAATATGGTCCTATTTAGCAGCAACCGCTGAACTAACCGTAGTGGCAATGTTAATTGCCATCATTGTAGGGGTAAATGCAGGAATTGTCAGTGCTTGGTTCTCCAAATCATGGTTTGATTATGTTGCGATGGTTCTTGCACTGATTGGGGTGTCATTGCCGATTTTTTGGCTTGGTTTAATGGAGCAATGGGTATTTTCAATTGAATTGGGCTGGCTTCCAACGACAGGAAGAGAGAATGTTAGAGATCCCGTTGCAGCAATTACTAATTTTTATTTAATAGATACCCTCTTACAAGGAAGATTTGATCAATTTATAACGGTCATTAAGCATTTGGTGTTACCTAGCATTGCACTCGCAACGATTCCAATGGCGATTATTGCTCGAATGACCCGCGCAACCATGCTGGAAGTGATGAAGTCAGATTATGTCCGTACCGCAAGAGCAAAGGGACTGAGCATGTTCTGGGTCGTTTATAAACATTCCTTAAAAAATGCCGTTATCCCTGTTCTAACTATCATCGGGTTGCAAACCGGTCTTTTACTTGGAGGAGCTATATTGACGGAAACGATCTTTGGCTGGCCAGGAATCGGGAGATATCTATATGATGCGATCGGCTATCGAGATTATCCTGTTATCCAGTCAGGGATATTAATTATTGCGGCAATTTTTGTACTCATTAATTTAATTGTGGATCTATTATATGTTTTTGTTGATCCACGAATTAAATATACCAAGTAGAGGAGGGGGATCTTAAAGTGGCGGAACTTGCAAAAAAACCGGCAAATATGGCAACGGTAATTGTTGAAGAAAAGCTGACACCTCCCTGGAAGGAAGCATGGATTTCATTTTATAAAAACCGATTAGCAGTTGTTGGTTTAGGAATTGTTGTCTTTTTTATTAGCATTGCTATAATCGCTCCTATTATTGCTCCATATAGCTTTAAAGATCAAGTGTTGGCAGATCGAATGCTCCCACCTTCAAGTGAGCATTGGTTTGGGACAGACGACTTTGGCCGAGATATTTTTTCTCGTATTGTTTATGGTGCAAGAATATCATTGTGGGTTGGCTTTTTCTCAGTTTTAGGCTCAGTTGTGGCAGGGACATTACTAGGAATTGTCGCTGGATATTACGGCCGCTGGGTAGATGCGATTATCTCACGTATTTTTGATATTATGCTAGCTTTTCCAAGTATTCTATTGGCGATTGCGGTTGTTTCTATTTTGGGGCCATCTCTGCAAAATGCTTTGATTGCGATTGCGGTTATTAATATACCGAACTTTGGACGACTTGTTCGCTCCAAAGTATTAAGTGTTAAACAGGAAGAATATATTATGGCTGCCCGTGCCGTCGGAATGAAAGATTCACGTATTCTTCTCCGTCATATATTACCTAATAGTATATCACCAGTAATCGTTCAAGCTACATTAGCGATTGCCACAGCAATTATTGAGGCAGCAGCCCTTGGTTTCCTTGGAATGGGTGCACAAGCACCGACACCAGAGTGGGGGAAAATGCTTGCCGATTCAAAAAATTATATCACTCAGGCACCATGGACGTTATTCTTCCCAGGGGTCGCTATAATGCTGACCGTGCTCGGATTTAACTTAATGGGAGATGGGCTGAGGGACATCCTAGATCCGAAAATGAAACAATAGATTTAGAGACTCCTGTGTGGGTCTCTTTCTTTTGGTGTCAGGCACCATTAACTTGATTAATTAATAATTGTCTAAAATCTCAATATAGCATTATAATTATTCTTAATAATTTGTTTTTACCAATTGGGGGTTCGGGGTATTATGGGGAACAGAAATAAGAGTATTGTTTTTATTGGGTTTATGGGGGTTGGAAAAACTACTATCGGCAAGATGGTTGCTAATAAACTAAATCGTGATTTTATTGATGTGGATGAACAAATTGAAAAAGAATATAACATGCCAGTTTCTCAAATTTTCTCTGAATTTGGTGAGAAAATTTTTAGAGAAAGAGAAAAAAGTTTAATTGCAAGTCTAGCGTCCCAGCAACAACAAAAGGTTATTTCTGTCGGCGGCGGTGCCTTCCTACAAGAAGAAATTAGAAAGACCTGTTTAGAATCTTGTATTGTTATTCTGCTAGATTTATCATTGGAGGGCTGGAAAGATAGATTAGGCCTGATTATAGACAGCCGACCTGTTTTAAAAGGAAAGTCAATTGAGGAAATGGAAGATCTTTTTTACAAAAGACAAGATATTTATGTTAACCATCATTTGAAGATTTCAACTGATAGCAAGGATGCAAAAGAAATTGCTGACCAAATTATTGACGAATTAAATTCAATCTAGGGTAAAATAGGTATCAAAACTTATGTAGAATGGGACAAGGAGTGGGAACAAATGACTAAAACAGTAACGGTTAGAGGTCTCGTCATTGGGGAAGGAATGCCAAAAATTTGTGTCCCGTTGGTGGGAGAAACACTTGTACAATTAAAGGAAGAAGCCGAATTTTTAAAAACAATTGACTTAGATGTAGTGGAGTGGCGGGTTGACTTTTTTGACCAAGTAGAAGATTTTGAGCAGGTGAAAAAGGCTCTTGCTGAAATTCGCACGATCCTGCCTACTACACCACTTATCTTTACCTTTCGAAGTCATAAAGAAGGCGGCAATAAGGAAATAACCACTTCTTTTTATTTTGAATTAAACAAGACGGTCGCAGAAACAGGTCTGGTGGATATCATTGATGTTGAGTTATTTAATGATGAAAATGAAGTCAAAACAATAATTGAAAAGGCACATGCAAAAAATGTTTTTGTTATTGTCTCTAACCATGATTTTCATAAGACGCCAACAAAAGAGGAAATTATCTCGCGGTTACGGAAAGCACAAGAGTTTGGGGGCGATATACCAAAAATTGCTGTAATGCCAAATAGTACAGCCGATGTGCTAACCCTCTTAGATGCAACAAATACAATGAACGAACAGTTTGCGGATAGTCCGTTCATTACCATGTCTATGGCAGGTAAAGGGGTCATAAGTCGATTAGCTGGCGAAGTATTTGGGTCTGCTGTTACTTTTGGGGCAGCAAAAAAAGCCTCAGCACCCGGACAGGTAAATGTGAAAGAGTTGCGAAGTGTATTAAACTTGTTGCATGAAAGTCTATAAATATCCGAAAAGCACTCAGAGGAGTGCTTTTTCTATTTTTGTAAGGAGACGGGCACGAATAAGCACCAATCGTTACCAGTGACTTCTATTTTTTAATAGCAGGTCCACTGTTTTTCTTATACATAAAGTTGCATAAAAATGGAATAATATCACACAACACAATGTAAGCGTTTTCATTAAAAGGAGGCGAAATAACTAAATAAAACTGAAAATTAAGGTATCTATCTATTGAATATTTATATATAACTATGTATAATAATTCATTATGAAAGACACTTAGGAGTTGGGTAAATTGAAAGCTGCAATTATCGGTGGTACTGGTTACGGTTCGATTGAACTTATTCGCTTAATTCAAAAGCATCCTCATTTGAAAATTGGTTCTGTTGTTTCTAACTCCCAAGCGGGCGCTAGGTTTAGTGATATTTATCCCCACTTATCTGACATTGTTGATCAACCTCTTGAATCCTTTGATGCAGATGCTTTAGGGGAAAATAATGATATTGTGTTTTTGGCGACGCCCTCCAGTGTGAGTAGTAATCTTGTTCCGTCACTTTTAAATAGCGGGGTTAAATGTATAGATTTATCCGGTGATTTTCGATTAAGGTCTACTGAAGAATATGAATCTTGGTATAAACATAAACCTGCCGATGAGAAATATCTACAACTAGCAAGCTACGGATTAAGTGAAATATATGCAGAAGAAATTAAAACAGCTAACTTAATAGCCAATCCGGGCTGCTATCCGACTGCGACTACACTCGGTCTTATTCCAATATTAAAAACAAATTTGGCTGATGAAACGTCGATTATCATTGATGCAAAATCTGGTGTTTCTGGAGCTGGAAGAGGACTTTCCTTAACAGCCCATTACTCGGAAATCAATGAAAACTTAAAAGCTTATAAACTAGGAGCACATCAGCATATTCCGGAAATTGAGCAAGTACTTTCAGATGAGAGTGGAAGTCCAATAACGGTTACATTTACAACCCATCTTGTTCCAATGACAAGGGGAATCATGTGCACGATGTACGTGAATCTAACAGAAGAAATTTCATCAAAAAAAATTATAGATTTATATAAACAATTTTATCAAGATTCTCATTTTATAAGGGTACGTCCAGAAGGGAATATACCTTCAACAAAAGAGGTTGCTGGAAGTAATTTTTGTGATATCGGGCTGCATGTTGACGAAAGAACAAACCGCCTGACCATCATTTCAGTTATCGATAATTTAGTTAAAGGGGCTGCCGGGCAGGCCATCCAAAATGTGAATTTGATGAATGGCTGGGATGAGCGAACAGGGCTTACAGACATTCCAATGTATCCATAAGTAAAACTACTACCTTTTATGTATAGAACGAAGGGAAATTTGAAGGGGGAAATTAAATTGACACAAGCTACATCAACAAACGAAATCGTAATTATAGAAGAAGGTAGTGTGACCTTACCTAAAGGATACAAAGCAGGCGGCATGCACTGTGGAATAAAAAGAAAGAGACTTGATCTGGGATATATCGTTTCAGAAGTTCCTGCAACAACTGCAGGGGTGTATACAACCAACATATTTCAAGCAGCTCCATTGTTAGTTACCCAAGAAAGTATCGCAAAAGAAAATATGATTCAAGCAATTATCGTAAACTCAGGGAATGCCAATGCCTGTACAGGAGAGCAAGGTTTACTTGATGCGTTCGCTATGCAAAAGGGCTTTGCAAGCGAACTGGGAATACAAGACCATCTCGTAGCGGTTACTTCAACGGGAGTGATCGGGGAACTACTGCCGATGGATAAAGTAAATGCAGGGATAAAACAAATCCTAAATAAAGATAATGAAAATGAAAATAATTTTATGGATGCTATCCTAACAACTGACACTTGTATCAAACATATAGCAGTGCAAATGAAAATCGATGGAAAAACAGTTTCCATTGGCGGTACCTCAAAGGGTTCTGGAATGATTCACCCTAACATGGCTACCATGCTTGGATTTGTAACAACAGATGCAAACATTGCCCAAGAAGACCTGCTTGGAGCATTGAGAGATATAACTAATCAAACTTTCAATATGATTACGGTTGATGGTGATACCAGTACGAACGATATGGTTTTAGTTATGGCAAATGGCTTGGCTGATAATAAACCACTAACTAAAGATCACCCTGAATGGAATATTTTTAAACAAGGGTTAAAAATCGTTTGTGAGTCACTTGCTAAAAAAATTGCAAGAGATGGTGAAGGTGCTACAAAACTAGTAGAAGTTCAAGTAAATGGTGCTTACAGTCAAAACGCAGCAAGTGCAGTCGGTAAAGCGATTATTTCATCAAACCTAGTTAAAACTGCAATTTATGGAACGGATCCAAACTGGGGAAGAATTGTTACTGCAATTGGCTACAGCGGTGTACCGGTTGAACCAAACGCAATTAAGGTGAATATCGGACCTTTCACTGTGTTCGAAAATGGTCTGCCAAGCACGTTTGTAGAAGAAGAAGTAAAGGAATACTTAGAGTCGGAAAATGTTAAATTAAGTGTTGAATTAAATCAAGGTAAATATAGCGCTACAGCCTGGGGATGCGATTTAACTTATGATTATGTGAAAATCAACGCATCTTACCGCACGTAAGGGAGGACAAGAAAATGAAATATATAGTCATCAAGTGCGGCGGAAGTGTGTTAGATAATCTCCCAAGATCCTTTTATGAAGATGTCGTAAAAATGCATCAAGCTGGTAAGTGGACACCAATCATTGTCCACGGTGGCGGGCCACTTATCACTTCGTTATTAAAAAACTTAAATGTCGAAACTACATTTGTGAATGGTTTAAGAGTGACTAATCATGAGGTGTTAGATGTCGTCGAAATGGTATTAAGCGGCTCAGTCAACAAACAAGTTGTAAGAAATATTGTGGAAGTTGGCGGAGAAGCACTAGGTGTGAGCGGTGTTGATGGCAGTTTGTTAAAAGCAGAGCCAACATCTGATTCAAAGAATTTAGGTTTTGTAGGGGACGTAATCGAAGTAAATCACAATGTAATAGATACAATCGTAAAACAAGGATATATCCCAGTCATTTCACCCATCGGAATAGATGCTAGCGGACAGCGATACAACATTAATGGAGATATAGCAGCAAGTGCGATTGCCAAAGCTTTGGAAGCAAATCTTTGTTTTATCAGTGATATTCCAGGGATTTTAATTGAAGAAAATGGAATGAAGACGAAACTAGATAAAGCTTCCAAATCTATAATTGAAACGTTAATCAATAATAAAACAATTTATGGTGGGATGCTTCCGAAGGTAAAAGCCGCTATTGACGGTCTTGTTCATAACATACCTGAGGTTGGTATTATCAATGGATTTGAGAAAAATAGCTTGATAGATTATATGGATGGAAAAAAAGTCGGCACAAAAATTGTCTTAGAAGAGGGGATCGCGTAATGTCAATCAATAATTCAATCTCCCTAGCCTCGCCAGTGATGGCAACATACAGTCGATTCCCTGTTACTGTCGTTAAAGGGAAGGGAAGCTATGTTTGGGATGAAAAGGGTACTCAGTATTTAGATTTCACTTCTGGTATAGCGACCTGTAACCTAGGGCATGTGCCTGATGTCGTAAAAGAAGCACTTGAGGAGCAATTACAGAATCTTTGGCACTG
Organism: Bacillus sp. OV166; assembly: GCF_900177675.1. Lineage (GTDB taxonomy): Bacteria > Bacillota > Bacilli > Bacillales > Cytobacillaceae > Neobacillus. The sequence goes on from NZ_FXWM01000001.1 coordinate 1,395,166, forward strand.
TTCAAACCTCTATAACATACCGAATCAGCAGCAATTGGCAGCGATTCTTACTGACAATAGCTGCGGTGACCAAGTTTTCTTTTGTAACAGTGGGGCGGAAGCAAATGAGGCAGCGATCAAGTTAGCTAGAAGGTATGCCAACAAAGTGAAGGGAAAGGAATCACCTGAAATAGTAACGTTTCAGCAATCCTTTCATGGTAGAACGCTAGCCACCTTATCGGCCACAGGACAAGAAAAAATTCAGCAAGGATTTTTGCCGTTAGTATCCGGGTTTAATTATCTTCCTTTTAATGATGAAGAAGCACTTGAACTGCTCTATACACTCGAGCCTGCAGCCGTTCTCCTTGAGCTTGTTCAAGGAGAAGGTGGAGTCATCCCAGCGAACCAAGAATGGGTTAGTAAACTTGCGAAAATTTGCCAAGAAAGAGAAATCCTCCTAATGGTGGACGAAATCCAGACAGGGATCGGTAGAACAGGCACACTGTTTGCATATGAACAATACGGCATAGAGCCCGATGTCATTAGCATTGCAAAGGGACTTGGTTCAGGTTTTCCAATTGGAGCAATGATCGCAAAAGAAGAAGCCGCTAAAGGATTTGACCCAGGAAGCCACGGCAGTACTTTTGGAGGAAATCCATTAGCAACAGCAGCAGGACTCGCGACTGTTACACATATTACTGAAAGTAATTTATTAAATAACGCCAACGAAATTTCAGGGTACTTAGATAAAAAGTTACAAGAACTGAAGGAAAAGTACTCTTTTATAAAAGATATCCGCGGCCTCGGCCTATTTAAGGGAATGGTCGTCGAAACGAATGCTTTAGGAATTGTTCAAAAGGCAATCGAAAACCATCTTCTTATCTTAACAGCTGGACCAAATGTAGTGAGAATTTTACCTCCGTTAACAGTAACAAAGGAAGAAATAAATGAATTTATTAAAGCATTGGAAATAACTTTCCAAGGTATTGAGAAAGGCGAGTGAGTATGTTGCAGAATGGATACCTTACTTTGGAAACGGGAGAAGTATTTGAGGGGGTACTAATTGGTGCCGAAAAAGAGTCTCTAGGAGAAGTGGTTTTTAATACAAGCATGACTGGGTATCAAGAGATTATCACCGATCCATCATACGCAGGACAAATCATTACCTTCTGTTATCCCATTATCGGTAATTATGGGGTTAACGCAATCGATGATGAGAGCATCACACCAGCATTATCAGGGGTGATTATCGGTGATTTATGTGAAACACCGAGCCATTATCAATCCGTAAATAAATTCTCTGAAAAACTAAAGCAGGCAGGAGTTCCTGGGATTGCAGGAATTGATACGCGTCTTTTAGTAAAAACCATTCGCAGCCGTGGGACGGTAAAAGGGTATTTAAGCCAGTCCAAGAATGGCGAAATATCAGCACCAGAAAAATCTTCATTTTGGGTGGAGAAAGTATCAACTAAAAAAATACAATATTTCAAAAACCAAGGGCCGCATGTGGTGCTCATGGATTATGGATTTAAAAAGTCGATTCTCAACGCCCTGCTAGATGAAAACTGTGCGGTAACAATCGTCCCATACAATACTCCTTATGAAAAAATAAAGGCCTTGAACCCAGATGGTGTCCTGTTCAGTAATGGACCTGGGGACCCAATGGAATTAAAAAAATGGTTTCCAGAAATAAAAAAAATAAGTCAGAACTATCCTACACTGGGCATTTGTCTTGGGCATCAATTAATCGCCCTTGCCTATGGGGCTAAAACAAAAAAACTAGCCTATGGACATCGCGGTGGTAATCATCCAGTGAAGGAACTTACGACTGGAAAAGTGAAAATCACAGCACAAAATCATGGCTATGTTGTCGTTGACGAAAGTATTGACAACAAGGAATTCGATGTCACCTACCGAAACGTAAATGACCGTTCGATTGAGGGGCTAATGCATAAGAACCATCAGATACAAACCGTGCAATTTCATCCTGAAGCCCATCCAGGACCAAGTGATACAGAATATATTTTAAAAAATTTCGTAACTCAGATAGCTTCTATGGGAGAGACTGTTTATGCCATTAAATAAAAGTTTAAAAAAGGTACTAGTGATTGGATCAGGTCCAATTGTTATTGGGCAGGCTGCAGAATTTGATTATGCAGGTACACAGGCATGTATAGCCTTGAAAGAAGAAGGAATTGAAGTTGTTTTAATTAATAATAACCCGGCCACCATCATGACAGATGAAGCCGTTGCCGATAAGGTATATATTGAACCGCTTAACGTTGAAACCATTGAAAAAATCATCAAGAAAGAAAAACCTGATGGTATTATTGGTACACTAGGCGGCCAAACGGGTCTGAATTTAACTGTGCAGCTTTACGAACAAAATATTTTAGAAAAATATAATGTTGAATTATTAGGAACATCTGTTGAGTCTATCAAAAATGGTGAGGACAGAGAGAAGTTCCGTAACTTGATGCTTAAAATTGGTGAACCAATTCCAGAGTCCGCGATTATTCACAGCTTTGAGGAAGGCGTGTCCTTTGTAAAGGAAATTGGATTTCCAGTCATCATTCGCCCTGCGTATACACTTGGAGGGGATGGAGGCGGCTTTGCTTATAATGATGAAGAACTGGAAACTGTTCTGAAAAAAGGCCTAGCGGCAAGTCCGATTCAGCAGGTGTTGGTAGAAAGAAGTATCAAAGGCTGGAAAGAAATTGAGTATGAAGTCATGAGAGACGACAATGACACGTGCATCATCGTTTGTAATATGGAGAATATGGATCCAGTCGGTGTTCATACAGGGGATTCTATTGTCGTTGCTCCGTCGCAAACATTAACAGATGTCCAATATCAAATGCTTCGTGATTCTTCTATAAAAGTTATTAAAGAATTAAAGATTATCGGTGGTTGTAACATCCAGTTTGCTCTTCATCCGGAATCGAATCAGTATTACATTATCGAAGTAAATCCAAGGGTGAGCCGTTCTTCGGCGCTTGCATCTAAAGCGACTGGTTATCCAATTGCCAGGATGGCTGCGAAGTGTGCGATTGGGTATCATTTGGATGAGATTGTGAATCCGATAACAGGTAATACCTTTGCATCATTTGAGCCAGCGATTGATTATATTGTGGTAAAACTACCTCGCTTTCCTTTTGACAAATTCCCTGAAGCGGACCGGACCTTAGGAACGCAAATGAAGGCAACTGGGGAAGTTATGGCGATTGATCGGACATTTGAAGGTGCCTTAAACAAAGCCATTCGCTCGATGGAAATGAATGTTTATGGACTTTGCCTCGAAGGAAATAAATTAATTGATGAAAAGAACTTGCTTGAACTTCTTAACCAGGCAAATGATCAGCGATTATTCATCATTGCAGAATCGCTTAGAAGAGGGATCTCACTTCAAAAAGTTCGACAGTTGACCGAGATTGATCCATGGTTTTTACACAAAATTAGCTCAATCGTTACGTTAGAAACGGAATTAGCTGCCTATAATTGGAGCGATGTTCCAGTTTCCTTGCTTAAGGTAGCAAAGCGAAATAATATTTCCGATAAGCTCTTATCTCAAATATTTGCTATTCCTGAAAAGCAGGTAAGAAGTAAATGGAAAGAACTCAACTGGAAACCTGGTTATAAAATGGTTGATACCTGTTCAGCAGAATTTGATGCTGTTACACCTTACTATTATTCAACCTGGCACGGGTTTGATGAAGTTGAAGTGACGAGCAAGAAAAAGATTCTTGTCATTGGCTCTGGCCCAATTCGAATCGGCCAAGGGATTGAATTTGATTACTGCTCGGTACACGCGGCAAAAGCGATCAAGAAAAAGGGCTACGAAGCGGTTGTTATCAATAACAACCCTGAGACTGTTAGTACCGATTATTCGATTGCAGACTGCCTTTATTTTGAACCACTTGCAGCAGAGGATGTACTTCATGTCATCGAAAAAGAACAGGTGGAAGGTGTATTGATTCAGTTCGGTGGGCAAACAGCCATTAATTTAGCCCATGATTTAGAAGAAGAAGGGATCAAAATTTTAGGTACTACGGTGAAAAATGTTGATCGCCTAGAAGATCGTAAAGAATTTTACCAGTTGCTTGAAGACTTAAACATTCCGCATATAGAGGGTCAAACCGTTTCGCATTCTGACGAATTAATAGAAGCAGCCACTAAACTGGGTTATCCAGTCCTTGTGCGCCCATCTTATGTCATTGGCGGCCAATCAATGTTTACTATTTTTTCAGAAGCGGAATTGAGCCAGTATATACTGCAACTGGAGAAAAATTCGCAGGCAACGATGTGGCCATTATTAGTAGATAAATACTTACCTGGATTAGAGTGCGAGATTGATGTCATATGTGATGGGGAAAATATCCTCGTCCCAGGTATCTTTGAACATATAGAAAAAGCTGGGGTCCATTCAGGGGATAGCATCTCAGTGTTCCCGCCGATATCACTGTCAGAGAAAATTAAAGAAACGTTAATTGATTATGCCGAAAAAATTGCAAATTCAGCACCAGTTATTGGAATCATGAACATTCAATTTGTTATCTATGAAGGCCAGGTTAATGTGCTTGAAGTCAATCCGCGTTCTTCTAGAACAGTGCCAATCATGAGTAAGGTCACAGGAATTCCGATGATTGAATGGGCGACACGCGTTCAATTAGGAGAGACCCTCTCAGATCTATGTTCAACAAAGGGACTAATGGATGAGCCATCCTATTTTTCAGTAAAAACTCCTGTTTTTTCATCAAGTAAGCTAAAAGGTGTTGACCATGTGCTAGGACCAGAAATGAAATCAACTGGTGAAGCGCTTGGCATGGGAGTAACCTATCAAGAGGCACTTGAAAAGTCTATTCCTGCTCTTGGCGGGCAACAAGATGAAAATTATATTTTCTGTTCCATTTCTGATCGAGATAAGCAAGCATCTCTTCCTATCATTCAAGAACTTGTAATAAAACAATACAAGATTGTTGCTACAGAGGGGACTGCTTCATATTTCCAAAACCATGGAATTGATGTTGAAAAAGTGATTAAGGAAGATGCAGAAGTCATTGAACTTTTCCGAAATCAGTCCATGAATGCTGTCATTAATATACCGAATCAAGGACGAAATAAAATTAAATTTGGTTTCCAGATTCGCGAACATGCGGTTCGCTACAAGGTACCAGTATTTACACACTTAGATACAATTGAAGCGATTATCGGCCTGGAAAAAGGATCTCAATCCGATTCTGAGGTTCGATCTATGAATGAATATTACAAGTTGGAAGAGAGAGGTGCCGTTCATGGGTGAGGCCATTAAATTAAATGAAATTAGTAATATAAATAAGCCGAAACTTAAAGGAAAGGGCTTTTTACAGCTTTCCGATTTTAGTACAGATGAAATCTTCTATCTTCTAAACGAGGCGATAGAGATGAAAAAGCTCCAAAAACAAGGAAAACCGCATCCGTATTTAAGCGGGAAGGTTTTAGGGATGATTTTTGAAAAATCATCCACCCGTACAAGGGTATCATTTGAGGTAGGGATGTTGCAGTTAGGCGGTCATGCAATATTCTTAAGTTCAAAGGATATCCAGCTTGGAAGAGGAGAAAGTATTTCTGATACCGCAAAAGTGTTGTCGCGCTATGTGGACGGATTAATGATTCGAACGTTTTCACACGATTCAGTCGAAGAATTAGCTGAGCATGCAACAGTACCAGTTATTAATGGTTTAACTGACCTGCAGCACCCTACCCAAGTGTTAGCAGACCTTTTAACGATTCTTGAGTATAAAGGGAAACTGTCCGGCTTAAAGATGTGCTATATTGGGGACGGCAATAACAATATGGCTCATTCTTTAATGGAAGGCGCGATGAAGGTTGGAATGGATATTAGCATTGCCAGTCCCCCAGGATATTTGCCTGATGGAAAAATAACAGAGAAGGCAATTAAAGTTGGAAAACAAACTGGATGTAAGCTCGTGATTACAAATGATCCGCTAGAAGCTGTTAAAGATGCAGATGTCATCGTAACAGATGTCTGGACCAGTATGGGGCAGGAAGAAGAAACTTCAAAAAGACTCGAGGCGTTCCATGGATTTCAAGTAAATAATGAACTTTGTAAGAATGCAAAGGAGGACTATATCTTTTTGCATTGCTTGCCTGCTCATCGAGGCGAAGAAGTAACAGCAGAGGTCATCGATGGTCCTCATTCAGTGGTTTTTGATGAAGCGGAGAACCGTCTTCATGCCCAGAAAGCAATTTTAAAACTTTTACTAGCATAATAGTTTCCTTTTCTATGAGATTTGTTGTATAATAATTCTATCGGTTGAATAAAAATACACATACGGTAAGAGGAGAATAATAACAATGACAAAAGAAAAAATTATTTTAGCCTACTCAGGCGGTTTAGATACATCAGTTTCAGTAAAATGGATTCAAGAAAAATATGGCTACGATGTAATTGCATTAGGTCTAGATGTCGGTGAAGGAAAAGACTTAGAAGCCATCAAAAATAAGGCACTGAATGTCGGAGCCATTAAAGCATATATGATCGATGCTAAAGAATTATTAGCAAAGGAATATATTTTACCAGCATTAAAAGCTAATTGCTTATATGAAGGAAAATATCCATTATCTTCAGCTTTATCTAGACCGCTTATTTCAAAACTATTAGTAGAGGTAGCTGAACAAGAAGGGGCTACTGCTGTTGCTCATGGCTGCACAGGTAAAGGAAATGACCAAGTACGTTTTGAAGTTTCCATCCAAGCATTGAACCCAAGTTTAAAAGTTGTTGCCCCTGTTCGTGAATGGGGAATGACACGTGACGAAGAAATCAAATATGCTGAGGAGAACGGAATTCCAATCCCAGTCGATTTAGATAATCCATTTTCAATTGATGCCAATATCTGGGGACGTGCTTGTGAGGCCGGAGTTCTAGAGGATCCATGGGCTGAGGCGCCAGAAGCAGCCTTTGATTGGACGAATCCAATAGAACTTACACCAGATGCAGCGGAGTATGTTGAAATTGAATTTGAACAGGGGGTACCTGTTGCCCTTAACGGTGAGAAACTCCCACTTGTTCAATTAATTGAAACCTTAAATGAGCTTGGCGGCAAGCATGGTGTTGGCCGTATTGATCATATTGAAAATAGATTAGTAGGAATTAAATCTCGTGAAGTGTACGAAAATCCTGCTGCGCTAATTTTAATCAATGCCCATAAAGAATTAGAGTTTTTAACTCTAACTCGTGAGGTTACACAATTTAAGACACAGGTTGAACAGCAAATGGCGAAGATCATTTATGAAGGACTTTGGTATTCTCCGATAAAACCAGCACTTGATGCATTTATTAATGAAACTCAAAAGAACGTTTCTGGAACAATTCGTGTCAAGCTTCATAAAGGTAATCATACGGTTGTGGGCAGAAAGTCTCCTTACAGCTTATATAACGAGGAACTAGCAACGTATTCAAAAGGTGATGCGTTTGATCATAATGCCGCAGTAGGATTTATTAAGATTTGGGGTCTGCCAACAAAGGTCTATTCAGAAGTGAATAAAAAGGAATCAATTTTAAAATAATTCGGATTGCCCTCGAATCCTTTTTCGAGGGCTGTCTTGTTAGGTTAAGGGGGAGCAATCAATGTCTAAGTTATGGGGCGGCCGTTTTACGAAAGAAACGAATAAACTAGTTGAGGAATTTACAGCCTCAATTACATTTGATCAAAAGCTAGCTAAGGAGGATATTGCAGGAAGTCTTGCCCATGTGCAAATGCTGGGTGAGTGCGGTATTATTCCAATGGAGGATGCTATAAAGATTAAGGACGGACTACTCTCCATCAAGAAAATGGTCGATGATAACGCGGTAGAGTTTTTAGTTGAAGATGAAGATATCCATATGAATATTGAAAAGTTATTAATAGAAAAAATTGGTCCGGTGGGAGGAAAGCTCCATACAGGGAGAAGCCGTAATGATCAGGTGGCCACCGACATGCATCTATACTTAAGAACGAAAACAACTGAGCTTATTAAATTAATAGAAGATGTCCAACAGGCATTAATTGAGCAGGCGAAAGAGAATGTCCAAACGTTAATACCTGGGTATACTCACCTGCAGCGTGCCCAGCCTGTATCCTTTGCCCATCATTTAATGGCATATTTTTGGATGTTTGAACGTGATAAAGAGAGATTGATTGATAGTTTAAAGCGTATCAATTGGTTACCTCTTGGTTCAGGGGCATTGGCAGGAACGACGTTTCCGATCAATCGTGAACGTGTCGCGGAACTGTTGGGGTTTGAAACGGTTTATCCTAATAGTATGGATGCTGTCAGTGATCGCGACTTTATCCTTGAGTTTTTATCGATTGGTTCAATAATCATGACCCATATTTCCAGATTATCCGAAGAGCTTGTCATTTGGTCGAGCCAGGAGTTTCAGTTCGTCGAGTTGGATGATTCATTTTGCACAGGTTCAAGTATTATGCCGCAAAAGAAAAATCCAGACGTACCTGAGCTGCTACGTGGAAAAACCGGACGGACATATGGTAATTTAATCGGACTGCTCACCGTTCTTAAAGGTCTGCCACTCGCGTATAACAAGGATTTACAGGAAGATAAGGAAGGTATGTTTGATACGGTTGAAACGCTTGAAGGTTCCTTAATGTTATTAGCACCGATGATTGAAACGATGACAGTAAATAAAGACGTGATGCGTAAGGCCATTAACAATGACTTTTCTAATGCCACAGATATTGCTGATTACTTAGTAAGAAAAGGTCTGCCTTTCCGTGATGCGCATGAAGTTATCGGAAAAATTGTTTTATATGCTATTCAGTCTAACAAATTTTTGCTAGATTTGAGCTTCGAAGAATATCAGGGCTTTAGTCCATTATTTGAGGAAGATATTTATGTTGTATTAGCTCCTGAGCATGTTGTTGGTGTCCGAAATAGCTTTGGGGGAACAGCTCCAGAGCAAGTGGAAAAGCAAATCAAGCTTGCTGAGGGAAAACTAGAGCAATAAAAATAATTTTTTAAAAGCCTGCCATTTGGTAGGCTTTTAGTTTTTAAAATTTGTATTAAATAGTAAAATATTAGATAATTTACCCATGGGAATTTTAACTAATGACAGGAGGAAAAAATGATGAAAATTCGTGTGTCTGCCGTCCAGTACCAACTACATACCATTCAATCCTTCGAGGAATTTACCTCACAATGTGAGCACTACATAAAAACTGCTGAGGAATTTGGGGCAGAGTTTGTCTTATTTCCAGAGTTCTTTACAACTCAATTACTTTCAATAGGTAATGGTCAAGGCAAGAGCCTGACAATTAATGACCTGCCAAGTTATACCCAACAATATCTAGAACTATTTTCAAATTTTGCACAAAAAAAGAACTTACATATTATTGCGGGAACACATGTGATTGAAAGGGATGGCAAGCTGTATAATACAGCACATTTATTTTATCCAGATGGAAGAATTGGTGAGCAGGCCAAACTCCATATTACACCGACTGAAGTAAATGAATGGAATATGGCACCTGGGGACTCATTTCAGATATTTGAAACAGAAAAAGGGAAAATCGCCCTCCTTACTTGTTATGATATTGAATTTCCAGAAATTGTACGTATGGCAAAGGCCAAAGGTGCCGATGTGATTTTCTGTCCATCATGCACAGATGACCGTCATGGTTTTCATCGTGTTCGTTATACCAGCCATGCTCGTGCAGTTGAAAACCAAGTATATGTGGTCCTAACGGGAACTGTCGGTTCACTGCCGACTGTTGATTTTATGCGCGCTAATTTTGGCCAGGCGGCAATCATTACTCCTAACGATATACCATTTCCACCAAAAGGAATCTTGGTGGAAGGGGAAATCAATAATGACATGATTGTGACGGCTGACCTAGATATAAACTTGTTATATGAAGTAAGAGAACGTGGTTCCGTTACAACCTGGCGTGATCGAAGAACGGATCTTTACACAGATTGGGAAAAATAAACTGAAGGGGTGGGTATAGAATGTATCGAAGTGAATTTTACGTCTATGACCAAGAGCGGCCTGTGTCAGTTATCATTCGAAATTATTCAAATGTGGATTTTGACGATCTTATCAAGATTCAATCCGAGTGCTTCCCACCTCCTTTTCCTTCAGAATTATGGTGGAATAAAGAGCAATTAACAAACCATGTGTACATGTTTCCAGAAGGTGCATTGTGTGTTGAAGTAGATGGTGAATTAGCTGGGTCAATTACCGGCTTAACTATCGACTTTGATCCTAGCGATAAAAACCATTCGTGGGAAGAAATCACTGACCATGGATATATACGGAACAATAATCCAAATGGGAATACCTTGTATATTGTTGATATAAGTGTTCGTCCGAAGTACCGCAAACTAGGGCTTGGTAAATTGATGATGCAGTCTATGTACCATGTTGTGATAGAAAAAGAGTTATATCGATTACTTGGCGGGGGCAGAATGCCAGGATATCATAGAAAAGCTGATATCATGACACCAGGACAATATTTAGATGCAACAATTAAAGGGGAGGTTCAAGATCCTGTTATCACTTTCTTGCTGCATTGTGGTCGTGTGCCAATAGGGATTATTGAAAATTATCTCGAGGATGAAGAATCCTGCAATTATGCTGCATTAATGGAATGGAAAAACCCTTTTAGATAAGTGAGAGGAATGAATCATAATGGAATATATTAGAATAACCAGTATAGAAGACTCTAATTTTAAAAAGCTTCATAACTTAATGGGAGAAATTTTTCCTCCAGAAGAAGTATTAGAATATGAGCTATGGAAAGAGCCATTAGAAGATCCGAGTATTCGCGTGTTTGTTGCTGTCGATGGAGACGAAGTCACAGGAGCAACTGAATATCGTTATTATCCGGATTGGAATATTGCTATGACAGATTTTACAATCATCAGTAAACCAGGCTTAAGCCTTGGCCGTTTTTTAGCGCATAACCGTTTAACGGATTTACAACAATTAGCTAAAGAAAATGGTAACGAGCTATTCGGGATGTTTGCAGAAATATACGATCCGTACCGGGTTGAACAACACGAATTTGGTGGAGTAAAGGTTATGGATCCATATGTCCGACGTGAAGTTCTCTCCCATTTGGGTTATAAACGCATTGATTTTTCATATGTTCATCCTTCCTGGAAAAACAATGGGGAAGCTGTAGCAGGTCTAGATTTATGTTTCATGCCAATTCAAGATGAAGGACTTAATTCACTACCAGCAAACCTGGTAAAGGATTTTCTGACGACATACTATTCAATTCTTACAAATAAGCCGAAGGATTGGCTCGAAATGATAGATCGACTGGGGAAAAAGGAATTTGTCTCCCTATTACCACTTTAATAAAAAGAAATTTCAAATAATATTGACAACTATCTTGGAATCAACTAGAATTCTCTTTATAACTTGGAAATTTAATGAAAAACTAACTAAATAAAACTCTTATCCAGAGCGGCGGAGGGACTAGGCCCGATGAAGCCCGGCAACCATCAAGGTAATTCTTGAAAAGGTGCTAATTCCTGCAGGTTATTTTTAACCTGACAGATAAGAGGAGGAAATCTACCCTCTTCTTATGAAGAGGGTTTTTCTTATTTATATGATATTAAAAGAAACAACCTATTAGTCATGTCTAATATTATTTAAGGGGTGGAAAGCATGTCTGTCATTAAAGTGGCAATTCTAGGCTTTGGTACAGTGGGTGAAGGGGTATATAAAACAATACAATCCCACGCTGATGAACTAACTAATGTTTTAGGAAGAAAAGTAGAAGTAGCTGCAGTGCTAATAAAAAATAAACAAAAAACAAGAGACATAAGTGAAGACGTTTTAATAACTACAGACTTTGCCGAAATTCTTAAACTACCTCAACTGGATGTTGTTGTCGAAGCAATAGTCGACAAAGAACAACCCTTTACTTTTTTAAAACAAGCTATACAAAGTGGTTGCCACATAATCACAGCAAATAAAGAGATGTTTGCACATCACGGTAATGAGCTGCTCAAGCTAGCAGAGAGTCATAAAGTTTCAGTTGGTTTCGAAGCAACAGTTGCGGGAGGAATTCCAGTTATTCAAACCCTTAGGCAGTTATTAAATGTTAACCGTGTTCGTACCGTACAAGGCATTCTTAACGGGACATCAAATTTCATCCTTACTGAAATGCGGGAGAAAAAACAGTCCTTTGTTGCTGCGCTTAGTTTAGCACAAGGGAAGGGGTATGCTGAAGCGGACCCAACCAACGATGTGGAAGGGTTTGATGCTTTTTATAAAACAATAATTCTAAGCAGAATAGCTTTTGGTATAGAACCAAATTGGCAGGATGTTGAACGGGAAGGAATTACTTCGATCACAAGTGAATTAATCGAATCAACTGAAAAGCTAGGGTTAAGGTTTAAACATATTGCAAGTATTAATAAGATAGGTGATCAAATTAATGCAACGGTTAGACCGGTTCTTGTTGGAAAGTCGCATCCTTTTTATTCCGTTGAAGGGGTAGAAAATGCGGTAAATATTCATTCTGATATCGTTGGTAGTATTACTTTGCAAGGACCTGGAGCTGGGATGTATCCAACTGCTAGTGCTGTTATCGAAGATTTGGTCTATGTCTGTCAAAATCGGCCTTCAAATAAGAATTTCAAAGAAACAATTGCATTATGTGATGGAGAGAAAAAAGAGGATGTAGAAGGCTTATGGTTAATTCAAGGTCTCTCAAAAAATTATAAAAACCCTTTGATTACATGGATTACTCAAGCTATTGATGAGACAGCCATTATCCGGGCAACAAAGGAAGAAATTGAACGTTTAATTAATGACCAGCAGGCAAGGTGTTACTTTCAAATAATAGGTGAGTATGAAACAGAGAACAAAATTAGTGAGGTAACCTTAGCTGCCCTTTAAGTTAAAGGAATGTAGCGAGCAAGCGGTTATTCCCGAAAGAGCATTTAGGTGCTCTTTTTTTTATGAAGAATTACTACTCACTTATGTGTATGGTATTTATTAATATCTATAAAAATATTAAACAAAACATCCTTTAACTGGGGATAAGTTTAGTCAAAATTAAATGGTATTCATATTGTGTAAAAGCTTGACCAAATGGATTTTTTTAAAAAAAAGAAAATGAAGAGGTGCATCATGTTAGGGAATAGCTTAAATGGACGTTTATTAACGAATCTGAATAATACATTCACCTATGAGTTTTGGGTAATGCCTGAAAGCGTTCATCGTATCGATAAACAAACACGTGATAGGCCCGCAGATGTAAATGGAAAAAATTATATCATAGGACCTGGACATGGAGTGTCCGATAATGATGCTGGGGTTAGTGTTTCAGTTGGATTAAATGGGATAACGGTCTATGAACATACTAAGAAAAATATCTATGCAGTGTTAGTCTATGAAGCTATTATTAATCAGCTCATTCATGTTGCTGTTGTCTATGATGATAGAGAGCCCCAGCTATTCATTAATGGGAAGTTTGTAAAAAAAGGTGAACGAAGCCCTAAATCATTTGTATACCCATCGGGGATGATTGGGGGGCAACCTGGTCTTTTCTTTAATGGAGATATCAACGAGATTAGGCTTTGGAATCACTGCCGGACAGAACAAAATCTTAATAATTATTTGAATAAAAAGCTCACTGGAAGTGAAACAGAGCTATATGGTGTTTGGCCAACTCCATCTGTAAATGAACTAGAAACAAAAAAGGCAAATGCAAAAACCAAAACCCGCAAAATAAAAAAGCGTCCTTCTGCTAAAGAGCGACAAAATGAAATCCCCCTAGTAAGTAAGAACGAAGATATTGAAGTCAGTATTATTATTCCTTCCCTCAATAAATATCCACTCAATCTATTTACTCTCTATTCACTGGAATACCAAACATTCAATCCTTCAAAAATGGAAGTTATCTTTATAGATGATGCTTCAACAGACCAAACGGAAGAAAAGGTAAAGGGCTATAAGCCTCCGTATCATTTTAAATTTATACGTAATAAAAAGAATCTTGGAAGAGCTAAGGTTCGAAATTTAGGCATTCGTTCTGCAAGAGGCAGCATTCTTATTTTTCTAGATGCAGAAATGATAACAGAACCCGATTTTGTTGAAAGACATCATAAGCTCCACCAATCAAATAGTAAGCTTATTATATCAGGTGCAATGCATTCAAGAGTTATACACTCATGTATCTTTCCTGAATTTACTCAAAAGAAGATAAACAAAATCTCAACTATATCTAAAAATAACCAGGAGATTTATTCGAGGATTAAAGACTTTAAATATCCAAGTAAAGAACCGTATCAGTTGTTAGAAAAAAAAGATATTGAAAAGAAAGTATTTAAGAATTTAGGTGTTGAAGTATACCCATGGTTCCAACAGATAACCCGCAATTTTCCTGCTGATTTAGAAGGGTTTGCGTTTCCATGGATGGCTTTTCTAACAGGGAATGTGTCCATTCGTAAAGAGTTTATTATTGAGGCGGGATTGTTCGATGAAGACTTTGTCAAGTACGGTTACGAAGATTGGGAAATAGGTTATCGTTTATATAAAATGGGCGCCAAATATATTGTTAGAAACGATTTGATCACGTACCATCAAGAACATCCTGTTGGAGAAAGTAAATGGAATGAGGCAATTAACAATCTGGGACTGTTTTTGAAAAAGCATCATGACATCGATGTTCTAATTCTTGGAATAGAGATATCAGGTCTAGCAGATTTATTAACAATGAATAAGGTATTAAGCGAATATAAGTTACTCGTTCAATCCCATCCAGAGCGATTTCTAAAATTCCAAGAAAAATTCATTTGCATCCTTGAAACAATCCTCCTTATACTTCAAATCGACATCCGTCACATAAATATCTTAGGAGCTGCAGGCTTTAGCTCTGACGACAGAAAAGAACTTCAAGAAGATATTAATTCAATCAAAGGTCTAAACAAGTTTACAAAATTAACTTCCCTTTTAGAAAAGATCAAGATCTCTTAAAAAAATTCTCCAAGGTAAAGGAGTGAAAGTGTGGTTTCCATTATTACATGTACAATAAGAGAAGAAAATATCAAAAATGTTTTCAAAAATTATAAACAGCAATCCTGGAAGGATAAAGAACTCATTATTATCTTAAATAAGGATTCTATGAATATTGATAGATGGATCAAAAAGGCAAGGAAATATCGTAATGTCCAGATTTATCAGCTACACGAAAAAGCAACCTTAGGTGACTGCTTAAATTTTGGGATTATGAAAGCAAGTCATGATATTATTGCAAAATTTGATGACGATGATTATTACGGGCCTGACTACATTAAAAGTTCGATGGATGCTTTTAAAAATAAAGATATTTCTATTATCGGAAAAAGTTCTTTATATATTTATTTTAAAAATAAAAAGGCGCTGATCCATGTATCAGGTAGTGAGAATTCAATCACAGACACTGTTGCTGGAGCGACATTAATATTTAGAAAAGACGTGTTCCAACAAGTTCAATTTGAAAAAGTAAATCGAGCGGAGGATTACTTTTTCATTGATCAATGTAAAGAGAAGGGCTTTAATGTCTATTCAACTGAACGTTTTCATTTTGCAGTCATCAGACATGATACCGAAAAACATACATGGAAGATTGCTGATAAGGATCTTATGGAATGGGGAGAAACAATCGCCTATACAGAAAATTTCCAACCACTAGTATCGGCTGAGATAAAGGTATTCCCCCTTTAATATATAAAAGAAGCAGGATGTCCTGCTTCTTCTTTTTTGTTTCTTTCTTCATTTATTTATTTCTTTTCGTTTTTACACGTTGATTAGCAGCATTGGCACGTGCGAGTGCCTCAAGATCTGCATGGTCTGCAAATTCTGCAGAATATTCAACGTCATTTCCATCAGTTATTTTTAGGTTCTTAGGTGTTTGTGGAAGTGAGCTTTTGTTACTATTACCAGTTCCATTATGCATACGACCCATTACTAAAAACCCCTTTCATTGTTAACTTTCAGGAGCCGAATTGCTCCCTTTAATATCATTTACAATTAGAAAGGTAACCATGAATGGAAAATACTTCAGCAGAGCTATATGGTCGAAACTGAGGTCAAACTAGAGTCTGGTTTTTTTGTCGTGGTATCCGCCTGCACGGTCCGCCATTTTAAATTCCCTTTGATAAGATACTTCCTGCATACTGGTTAATGAGTATTTGCCTCGATCCTTATCTTTTTTCTTTTTTTCCGCCATTTTGCTCATTCCTTTCAACATTTTTTAGTTAATTGTCATCAAGCTATGTGGTAAAAAATAAAAGCACGTTATGTACTTATTTCCATTTTTACCTTATTAGAAAAGAATGATACTGTTTTTTAAGAAAATATATTTTTCAATGCCAAATGTAATTCCGAATACTTAAATTGATAGCCGTTTTCTAAAAGCTTATTCGATAATACCTTTTGTCCATCAACCACCAATATACTCATTTCACCAAGCAGCAGACGTAGTGCAAAACTTGGGACCGGAAGCCAGTGGGGGCGGTTTAATACTCGTGCAAGTGTTTTTCCAAACTCAGTCATCGTTACCGGTTTCGGTGCAGTGAAATTGATGGCTCCATCCATTTTTTCATTTTCTATTATAAAGGATATCCCTTGGACCACATCCTCAATGTGAATCCATGACATCCACTGACGTCCATTTCCAATGGGTCCACCGATAAATGATTGATAAGGGATTGCCATTTTTTGAAGAGCCCCTTGGTGTTTATCAAGGATGATTCCGAACCTGCAAAAGACAGTACGTATCCCTAATTGGCTGGCTTTTCCAGCTTCGATTTCCCATTGCTTAACTGTATCGGCCAAGAAATCATTCCCAAAGCCATGGTTATCTTTTTCAGTAAAAATTTTATCCAAGGATGTTCCATAAATCCCAATTGCACTTGCATTGATCAGTGCCTTTGGTTTGGTGTCTAATTTATTTATAATGGCTAGCAGTGCATGAACAGACTCTAAGCGACTGTTTAGGATCTTTTCTTTTCTTTTTACCGTCCAACGTCCACTATTAATCGATTCGCCTGCAAGGTTGATAAAAATATCAGTATCTTGGAGTTCATGAATGCTTGAACTATCACTTAGCCACTCGACGTATCGAATTCCATCAGTACGATTTGTCTCAATCGATTTTCTTGATAAAATAATTATCTCATGATTGTTTTTCAACAGGTGTTTGGTAAGTGCTTGGCCTACAAAGCCTGTTCCGCCTGCAATCGTTATTTTCATGTTTTCCGCCCCCTTTTACGTTTAATCTTACAATAGATAATGAGGAATATGGTAAAGTATTGATGAGGTGAATAACGTGGCCATTATAACAAAGATCACCACACAACAGAAAACTCAGGATCGATTCAATATTTTTATGGATTACGGTAAGGGTAAGGGTGAGGAATTTGCCTTTAGTGTCGACAGTGATGTTCTAATCAAATTTCAATTAAAAAAAGGAATGGAGCTTGATGATTTTTCCTTTGTGGAAATTCAGTATCAAGATGACATTCGCAAAGCATACAACAAAGCCATCCATTACTTAGCTAGAAGAATGAGATCGGAAAAAGAAATAAAAGATTATCTTGTATTAAAGGAAATAGATGAACCTGTCATCAATGAAATTCTTCATAGATTAACTGCACAGAAATACATAAATGACGAGGAATTCGCGTTGGCCTATGTACGAACCCAAGCGAATACCACTGATAAAGGTCCTAATGTAATTAAAATGGAATTAAAGGAAAAGGGAATAGTAGAGGGAATTCTCAACCATGCACTGAAGGAATATCCTCTCGAGCGACAGATTGAAAAAGCCACCAAAATAAGCTCAAAGTTTTACGAAAAGAATACAAAGGAATCATTAAAAATTCAAAAACAGAAACTTGAGAACCTGCTCCTTAGAAAAGGTTATCCATATGAAGTCATTAATATTGCTGTTAATGATGTCGGGATGAACAACGAGATGGATGAGGAAATGGAGGCAATCAGATTCCAAGGTGAGAAGGCCCATCGAAAATTTAGTAAATACAGTGGCTTTGAATATGAACAAAAGATGAAACAAGCATTATATCGAAAAGGGTTCCCGATCGAGCTCATCGAAACATACTTATCAGAAAGTAAAAAATCATGACAAAAGCATCATGATTTTTTACTTTCGATAATAATGGAATCTTGATCCATTTGTTCGATAATCATTTCGGCAACTTCCCTTGGTGAGCGGAAACGGGAAGTATCTTTGACATGGTCACTATTATCCCAAAATGGTGTGTCCATACCGCCCATATACACCGCGTTAAATTTAATCCCTCTCCCTTCGTATTCTTTCTGCAGACTCTCTGTAAAGCCTCTAATTGCAAATTTACTGGCCACATAAACCGCTTCATTCACTTTTCCACGCAAGCCTGCTGTTGAAATAATATTCAAAATACGTCCTTCCGAAGTCTTTAGCAGTTGAGGTAAAATTGCTTTGGTCATTAAAATAGTCCCTGAAACATTTGTGTTGATCATTTCAGTAATGTGATGTTCATTCATTTCCACAAATGGACCGAAATGCCCAACTCCAGCATTATTAACTAATCCGTATATATTATAGGTATGACTAATTTCTTCAGCTTTTTTCGAAACATCTTTCGCATTTCCAATATCAATAGGGAGGATATCAGCACTTCCTCCATTTGTTTCAATTTCTGCTTTTGTAGTTGTTAATTTATCAAAGTTCCGCCCTGTTAACAAAAGGTGATAGCCTTTTTGCGAAAAGAGATGCGCTAATTCTTTTCCTAAACCAGAGCCTGCCCCAGTAATAATGATCGTTTTCATTTTAAAATCTCCTTTGTATATTAGTTCATCCTTTATTTATTATATTATAATATACTAAAATGAGGTTATAAGGGGAGTGAATTCAAATGCAACAGGAGAAACGCTACAGTACCATGTCAGAACATGAATTAAGACAAGAAATTGGCATGCTCCAAGAACAAGCCAGAAAAGCAGAACAAATGGGAATGGTCAGTGAGTTTGCCGTGCTCGAACGAAAGGTTCAAATGGCGAGAGCATACCTGATTGACCCTCATTCGTTTAAACCTGGAGAAATTTATGAAATAGACGGGGACCCAGGACAATATTTTAAAATTGATTATATGAATGGTGTGTTTGCTTGGGGTTATCGACTTGCAGGAGAGGGAAAAGAAGAAGCGTTGCCAATCTCATTATTGAATCAGCCAAAAAAATAATTGGACAAACCAGAGAATAAGACCTCTGGCTTGTCTTGTTTTTACAGATCGGAAGGTTTATTTATAAACCTGTGGCGACTCATCATCGCGCTCACCTGAAGCACGCATCCGCTCTTGTGGATGGGTATTAATCGTGCCATCTGCTCTTTTTGAAGCATATTCTGCTTTTGCTCTTGGCTCTCCCTCGAACTTGTTATTATTTTGATTTGGGAAATTCGTTGCTTTATTTCTCATGCTGGACCTCCATTAAGGGAATGAGAACACGTGAAAAGCAAAGCATTCTCAATGCTTACCACGTAAAGATAGTATCTGCTTTTTTAAAATAGGTTATGTTAAAAGAAATTGGCAATGAGGTGGATAAATGAACGATTATCATGAAAGATTGACAAAACTACTTTTAGCTAAAAACGATCAACTCTCCTATAATCAGGCACGAACCTGGGTTGAACTTCTTTGGGATGATTTTGAAACCACTTATGCAAAAGCAGGCAGGGAATATATGGGCAGTGAAGTAGCAGAAAGAATTGTCAAGCAATGGATAGAAAACTACGGTGATAAACTGCATGAATTTGCAGCAACAAACCCAAAATACAAGGATTATTTAAATCAGGATAAAAATAGCGTAAACTAAAAAAGCGAGTGACAAAGTCACCGCAGATTGTTGAGAAAGGATATTTTTCTCGGCAATTTTTTATTTTGTCTAAACTAAATTACTGATTTTTTATGAGTTGATTGTCTTTGAAATGGTCTGTTGATTTCCGCTCCGGGCACTCGCTTTCCGCGGGGAGGTCCGGGAGCCTCCTCGGCGCTTTGGCGCCTGCGGGGTCTCCCGTGACCTCTCTATCCCGCAAGAGTCGAGTGCCCTCCGCTCCAATCAACAAGGAGGTAAATCAACCTAAAGCATTGCAACATACTTCTCCTAGAGTACTTGTTTTGAAATCTTTTTTATTTTGGCAGGTCGCAGAATAACCCCTTCTTATTGACTTCGCCAGTGATTTTTTAACGAGAATAGGCTTTATAACCCCTTCTTATCGACCTCGCCAGTGATTTTTTAAAGAAAACAGGCTTTATAACCCTTTCTTATCGACCTCGCCAATGATTTTTTAACGGAAACGGGCTTTATAACCCCTTCTTATTGACCTCGCCAGTGATTTTTTAACGGGAACAGGCTATATAACCCCTTTTTATTGACCTGGACTCTTTTGGCTTAAACATTGACTTCATTGCTTATTCTTAATTTCATTATGAGTTGAGGGTCTTAAATGAATATTACACTCTGTTGATTGGAATGGAAGGCACGAAGACTCCTGCGGGAGTACGGGGCAGGGGAGACCCCGCAGGAGCGAAGCGACGAGGAGGCTCCCCGGCACGCCCGCGGAAAGCGAAGTGCCACCTGGAGGCCAATCAACAGACATGTCGAAAAACCAATATATACTATATAATATTATAACGATTTAATGCGGTGGATTGTTAAAGAAAGTGGATTAATAAAAAGGCTATCGAAAGTTTTTCGACAGCCTGGAGTGGAAAAGTCACCGCTTTTTAACTAGGAATTATACTTAATTTCTTTCTTAATTTCTTCTCACTAAACACCCACCCCGTATAGGAGCTAATTGGAACTAAGTTACAATCTAATTGAACAACGGCCACAAATGGATAGTGTCCATTGCTCCGATAGCGTAAATCAATGAAGCGAACTTCGTAAAAATCAATAAATTCATCGACTTCCCAGCGATAGACTGGTGAAAATGATAAAAATGCTGAAAGGTTTTTATCCTTTTTTGCTGCCTCGATTACGGGTGTATTCGGAACGGGTATTCGATTAAAATGGTCTAAGATTTCAACTTTTTTATTTACTGCTTTTCCCACAAAAAATTGTTTCTTGTTCATGGCAGCAATTCTCCATTGATGAAATCTCATGGTTGGTGCAATAATTATTTCTGTTGCATCGGGAATCATTCTTTTTACCTCAACCAATACCCTTTTTTTCGCCCTAAAACGAGCAAGATAGTAAGCTATAATGAATGCATACATTATCAAAAAGGTATAACCTGGATTTGCTCCTAATACCCAAATAACGATTCCAAGGATATGGATCCCAAAGATAATCGGGTCAAACGTATTTATAACCCCTAGAGCGACCCATTTTGTAGAGAAAGGTCTTAGAGCCTGTGTGCCGTATGCGTTAAATATATCAACAAATACATGGATAAAAACAGCTGCAAATGTCCAAGCCCATAAATGAAAAAGATTGGCATCAGGAAAAAACGGATAGATAACGGCTAACAGTACAAGCGGCCACAATATTACAGCGGGGATAGAGTGGGTAATCCCGCGATGATTTCGAATGTATATGGCATTATTTCTTAGCTTCAAAACGGTATCTATATCAGGTATTTGCGACCCAGCAATTGTTGCAATTAAAACACTCGTCGTGGTCGCGTGGCTGCTAATTACTGCGGGATCGAGTGTAGCAAGACCACCAAGAGCAATACCCATGACAACATGAGTTCCTGTATCCAAAAGGAAATCCTCCTTCAATATAGTTCTTGTAAAACTAAACAAATTGAATTATCGTAAAACAAATACATTACTTATTATATTGCCTTTTTTCATACATGTTAACAACATCTGGAGGAACAAAAGTTATGATAATTGAACTAAAGAATATAGAAAAAATCAATATATCTGCTTTTCAAAATGATTTAATATCCTGGTTTAAACGAGAACAACGGGACTTGCCTTGGCGAAAAGACCTAGATCCATACAAAATATGGGTCTCAGAAATAATGCTCCAACAAACTAGAGTTGATACAGTAATTCCCTATTTTAATCGCTTTATTGAATGGTTTCCCACGATTGAAGACCTTGCCGAGGCAGAGGAGGATAAAGTGCTAAAGGCCTGGGAAGGGCTGGGATATTATTCAAGGGTTCGAAATTTGCAATCAGCTGTTAAGGAAGTAAGCGAGAAGTATAGCGGTGAAGTGCCAAATACTCCAGAAAAGATAGCTGAACTAAAAGGGGTGGGACCTTATACAGCTGGTGCGATTTTAAGTATTGCTTATGGAATTCCAGAGCCGGCTGTGGATGGAAACGTGATGAGGGTTATTTCAAGAGTCCTTTCCATCTGGGAGGATATTGCCAAATCATCTTCACGGAAGATTTTTGAAAAAGCAGTGCGACAGTTAATTTCACATGAAGACCCTTCCTCTTTCAACCAAGCATTAATGGAATTGGGAGCGTTAATTTGTACACCCACTTCTCCTTCGTGCTTATTATGTCCAGTTCGAGAACATTGCCAAGCTTTTGATGAGGGAGTTCAAAATGAACTTCCGATAAAAACTAAAAAAACCAAGACACGAAACGTTCAACTTGCTTCTGCTATCCTTTTGGATGGAAATGGGAAGGTATTAATTCACAAGAGGCCGGCAACTGGACTGCTCGCAAATTTATGGGAATTCCCTAATGTTGAGATCCATCACCCCTTACAAAATGAACGGGAGCAGGTAGCGGACCTATTTCACCATTCACTTGAGATAAACATAAAACTCGAGCGAATTATTGGGCAACTTGAACACACTTTTTCGCACTTGGTCTGGAATATTAAAGTATATTCAGGTACGTTAAATTCTGTTTTTCAAGAAAGTGAAGAATGGAAACTTGTTTCATTCGAAGAAATGAAACAATTTGCTTTCCCTGTATCCTCTCAGAAGATGCTCAAAATATTTCACGAACACCAAAAGGAATGAACGCCTTATTCAAGCGGCGTTCATTTTTCAATCATATACCGTTTTTGTTCCATGTGTATAATCTGCTTCTTGACGATTGATTCCGCCGCGATTCTCAATTTCTTCAATAATCTCGCGGTGAATCGTTTGTCCTTCGCTATTTAAATATGGAGTAATTTGCTGAAATGAGTGATGAAAAAAAGCAAGCTCACTGTTTTCCCAATCAGATTTAGCCATCATTGAAAGCTCTGTCATATCCCGTCCAACATACATATTTTCTACTTCCTTTCATAGGTTATTTATTCCTTAGTGTTTTATAATAATTGTCTTCTATTCCTGGAAAAGTTAAAATGATAACAATACTTGAATATAGAAGGGAATAGTTAGATGACTCAGAAAGTAGCACTCATTACAGGAAGCAGCAGGGGAATCGGTAAGGCAACAGCATTACGTTTGGCAGAAGCAGGATATGATATTGTTATCAATTATGCAAGAAGTAAAAAGGGTGCTCTAGAGACTGCCGAGCAAATTGAGGCATTAGGGAGAAAGGCATTAATTGTAAAAGCAAATGTTGGCGATGTTGCTAAAATTAAAGAAATGTTCGTGCAAATTGAGGCAGAATTTGGCCGCCTGGATGTGTTTGTCAATAATGCAGCATCAGGAGTTCAGCGTCCAGTAATGGAGTTAGAAGAATCCCACTGGGATTGGACCTTAAACATAAATAGTAAAGCCTTGTTATTCTGTGCACAGGAAGCAGCAAAATTGATGGAAAGAAATGGCGGGGGGAAAATTGTCAGCATCAGCTCTCTCGGTTCGATCCGCTATTTAGAAAATTACACTGTCGTAGGAGTCTCTAAAGCAGCGCTTGAGGCTTTGACAAGATATTTGGCAGTTGAGTTAGCTCCGAAAAATATTGTTGTAAATGCGGTCTCAGGCGGCGCTGTCGATACTGAAGCATTAAAGCATTTTCCAAACCGTGAAGAACTTTTACAAGAAGCAAAAGAAAAGACTCCTGCTGGAAGAATGGTCGAAATTGATGACATGGTTAACTGTGTAATGTTCCTTTTATCTGATGATTCAAGCATGATAAGGGGACAGACTATTATTATTGATGGTGGAATTTCATTACTTGTTTAAATTATTTTTAAATAATATTTTTTGCGGATAATCTCCACGAAGCATGGTTACATTATATTCGTGGAGGTGATATCAATGGCAAACTTCAATCAACAGCCAAACAAAACTTCAGCTGGGACTAACATCCAGGAAGTAAGACAACAAAACGCTCAATCTGCTTCTGGTCAAGGTTCTCAAGGCCAATTCGGAACTGAATTCGCTAGTGAGACAAATGCTGCTGAAGTAAGACAACAAAACCAACAATCGGCTCAAAAGTCTCAATCTGCTTCAGGACAAGGTTCCCAAGGCTCTTCAGGCCAATTCGGAACTGAATTTGCAAGCCAAACAGATGCTCAAGAAGTAAGACAACAAAACCAACAATCTCAAGCTCGTAAAAACCAAGGTAATGGCCAATTTGGTCAAAGCTAATAAAAGTATGCAGAAGGCACTCTAGATTCGTATAGAGTGTCTTCTTTCTGTTTCGACAAAACTTCTCTTAAGGTTACATATGTTGTCAAAGGAGAATAGGTCCTGTTCGAGAATACATATTAGATACAACTAATAAGGCGGTGAGGGAAATGGATCATTTTAACCGATTAGTTTCCGATCAAATGGTGACGATGGAAAAATTGCTATACCTTCAAGGAGAACTTGAACGTTGTCAACAAATCAAAGAAGAACTACAAACATTGCAGGATGCTACAGACCTTGAAAGTGTTCAAGCTGATATCCGACTGAAGAAAAAAGAGTTGAAAGAGATCCAGACCATTTTTGAAAAGCAGACAGAAGAGGTAATTAATTCCTATCGGGAAATGAACCTAACAGCATCTTTTTAGGTAAAAAAACAAAGAATATCTAAAAAAATTCGCAAATTTTTACAAAGAGCCATCGAAATATGGCTCTTTTGTTTTAAAATCTGTTCCCAACCGTTATAATAATAGAAAATAGGAATTGTACTTTGTTGCCTTTTGTCATTATTTATTTATATATAGTTAAGAATAGGTTACAAAGCGTTCAGGAATGAAGGTAGGGGAGAAACATGGGCGTACCCATCGAAGGTGAACCAATGCAAATACATAGTTATAAGCACAATGGGCACATCCATCGCGTCTGGGAAGAAACAACCGTTTTAAAAGGGACACAGAATTTGGTGATTGGAGGCAATGACCGAACACTTGTGACAGAATCAGATGGCAGGACCTGGATAACAAGAGAACCAGCTATTTGTTATTTTCATTCACAATATTGGTTCAATGTGATTGGAATGATCCGTGAGGATGGTATCTATTATTACTGTAATATCAGTTCACCATTTATCTTTGATGGCGAAGCACTAAAGTATATTGATTATGACCTTGATATAAAGGTGTTTCCTGATATGACCTTTAATTTATTAGACGAGGATGAGTATGAACGTCATCGCCGGGAAATGAATTATCCAGCTCCTATCGATCAAATCCTAAAAAGGAATGTTGACAAGTTGATTCAATGGATTCGGCAGCGGAATGGCCCTTTTGCACCAGATTTTATCGATATCTGGTACGAACGTTATTTAACATACAGACGTTAGATGGCAATTAGAAATATATGCGCCTGTTGATTTGATCAACAGGTTTTTATTTGCTTATTAAAGAAGATTCCGAAAGGAGGACCAATTTGAGCAGTATTCGCAGGTATCTTCAATTTGTAAAACCATACCGTTTGCAAGTAATTGGGACAATTATCATTGGAGTAATCAAATTTTCCATTCCACTAATGATTCCGATGCTGATTAAATATGTTGTTGATGACATTGTTGGAAGTCCTACCCTATCCCACGGTGAAAAAATGGATAAACTGATGTTAATTATGGGTGTAATGATAGTAATCTTTGTCATCGTGAGGCCGCCAATCGAATATTATCGGCAATATTTTGCCCAGTGGACGTCCAGTAAAATATTATATGATATTCGGGATACGATGTACACACATATCCAAAAGTTAAGCTTTAGGTATTTTTCAAATACCCGTGCTGGAGAAATTATATCACGAGTCATCAATGATGTTGAGCAAACGAAAACATTTGTCATTTCAGGATTAATGAACCTTTGGCTGGATATAGCCACAATTATTATTGCAATTATTCTTATGTTTTCTATGAATGTTAAGCTGACGTTTGTTTCGATTTTGCTGTTTCCACTCTACGCCTTCTCGATTAGATTTTTCTTTGGGAATTTACGGAAATTAACACGTTCGCGCTCACAGGCCCTAGCCGAAGTCCAGGCCTATTTACATGAGCGGGTGCAAGGGATGCCCGTAATCAAGAGCTTTGCGATCGAAGACTATGAACAAGGCCAATTTGATAAGCAGAATAAAAACTTCTTAGAAAAGGCATTACAGCATACAAGCTGGAATGCGAAAGCCTTTTCGGCTGTTAATACGATTACGGATATTGCCCCATTAATAGTCATTGGCTATTCTGCTTACCTCGTCATTCAAGGTCAACTATCACTTGGGACAATGGTTGCGTTTTTTGCCTATATTGATAAACTTTACAATCCATTAAGAAGGTTAGTTAATTCTTCCACCACTATTACTCAATCGTTTGCATCTATGGATCGGGTATTTGAATTTTTGGATGAGAAGTATGATATCGTGGATAAACCTAATGCAAGAGAATGCAGCGAGGTACACGGGGACATTTCGTTTGAGAATGTTTATTTTTCTTATGAAAAAAAAGAGGAAATGGTTTTGACAAATATTACTTTAGATGTAAAAAGGGGAGAAACGATAGCGCTCGTAGGAATGAGCGGCGGCGGGAAATCCACACTTGTTAGTCTGATTCCCCGTTTTTACGACGTGACCGAAGGAAGCATCACTTTAGACGGGGTAGACATCCGTCAATTTAAGGTTCAAACTCTGAGAGACAAAATTGGTGTGGTTTTTCAGGATAATATTTTATTTAGTGAATCGGTTATGGATAATATTTTATTAGGAAAGCCAGGTGCTTCTGCTGAAGAGGTATACAAGGCTGCAAAAGCGGCCAATGCCGATGAGTTTATCTTAAACCTGTCAGAAGGGTATAACACCAAGGTAGGCGAACGTGGGGTTAAGCTTTCTGGAGGACAGAAACAACGAGTTGCGATTGCCCGTGTCTTTTTGAAAAATCCACCTATCTTAATTCTTGACGAAGCAACCTCTGCACTAGATTTAGAGAGTGAGCATGCTATACAAGAATCACTCAAGGAGTTAGCCAAGGATAGGACTACCTTTATTGTTGCACACCGATTGTCAACGATTACTCACGCAAATCGAATTGTCCTGATTGAACATGGTCAAATTGTAGAAGTCGGAACACATGACGAGTTGATGGAGAAGAAAAGAAATTATTATAAACTTTTTCAAGTGCAGCAGTTAGAACAAAAAGAAACCGAAGCAGAGTAATTTGCTTCGGTTTTTTATATACTTTCTTCGTCGATCGAGACTTCATTATGATGATACGAATGGAAGCTTGTAATCAGTGTATCAAGATGTTCTACCTGTTCACCGTAATCAATAATCGAAGCAACAATTTGCATGGTATGATAATGAAGTGGATTATCATGGTCGGTAATTTCTTGCTGGTGGAGTAAAAATAAATCAAATAATTCCTTTTTATTTAAGCAGATCGTATTTTCAGAATTGGCAGGTGGGTTTGGAATTTTACCAATAAATCTAAGCATGAGCTGTTCATGATGGTAAATTAGGCAGTCTAATTGTTCCTGTATCGATTGTTGGAATTTTTCTGGAAGGTGTAATAATTCATTCTCAAAACGATGAAGTCTTTTTAAAGTATCAAGTGCCTTTTTTGCTGCAGAATTCATTTGCCGATAAATAACAAGCTTACGGGATTTTTCCAGACTATTTTTCTTAAAATAACTGCGTTCTTCTTTGTACATACTGTAGAACTGGCCCATTTGAATGATATTCTCTTTTAATTTATCAATATCTGTTTTGAGAAGATTATGATCGAAGTCATGCCGGGTGCTTAAACGGATCCATCTAATAATTTCTTCTGTTGTGCTCGTCATTCTAAAATAAAGTTTATTTTCATACTTTGGCGGCATAAATACTAGATTGACTAAAAATGCAGAAAAGACCCCAATCATGATGGTAGAAAAACGGATCCCGGCAAATGGTATGAAATCGCCACCTGGTGTTTCCATTATGGATATTAACGTAACAAGTGATAAACCAATCGTATTTTCGAGTTTAAGCTTTAAATTAATGCCAATCACCATAATAGCAGCCAAGCCAATGACAATAATATGATTTCCTAACAGAAGTACAAAAACCACTGCAAGTAAAGCACCAATGATATTTCCTTGAATTTGTTCAATGATTGTTAAATAGGAGCGATAAATGGTCGGTTGTATCGCAAATATGGCAGCAATGCCGGCGAATACCGGTGAGGGTGAATGTAATAACTGACCTAAGTAAAGGGATAACACAATAGCAATTCCCGTTTTTAAGATGCGGGCACCTAACTTCATTCCAAATAGTTTCCTTTCAAAAATAAATATATAGTTTATGGCAGCCCCAAGTAACAGTTTTACATCGAAAACAGAACTGACGCTTTTTCAATTAGCAATAAGTTACTATACATTGATTATCATATATTATCAAGAGAAATTATATGAATTTATATTTCATTTGTTACAGGAAAATGTCATATAAAAAAACGCCCGCTAGAGCAGCGGACGTTACTATTAGTATTCTTGATCATTCTGTTGATACAGCTGGATCAGCTTGTTCTTTGACAGGAAGAACCTGCACAAATTGATTTTCAAGATCAGTTAAAAGTACACGAAGTTGATTAGCTTCGTCAGCCTGACCATTCTGTTCAAGCAAGTCAGTATATTTGGTTAATAGTTCGTTAATATCCTGTTTGCCTTTTTCGTCTAGATCAACAACTGAAACCTTAGCTCCTTTTGCAATCCTTTTTTGAATGGCTTCTTTCGTTAATCCCATCTCAGGCTGCTGGCGAATATAGATAACCCCGCCCGTCATTCCTGCACAAATCCATGGTCCTGGGTCTCCCAGTACAAGGCCGCGGCCATTAGTCATGTATTCAAAGGCAAAACCTTTAATATTAGCATTTGAACCAATGTTACCTGCTTCTTTTTCTGGAAGTGGCTTCTTAACAGCACCGCCAATAATTAAGTCAGCACCTGAAAGTCTAATCCCTGCGCGTGCGTCGGCATTTCCTTGTGCAACAAGAAGCCCTTTTTGAGCACCATATCCAAACCCTTTTCCGACGGAACCGTTGTAATAATTGCCATCTTTACCTTTGGATTTTAGGATATAGATATTTCCGCCAAAAGAAGTCTTTCCGACACCGTCCTGACCTCCGCCATTCACAGTGATGTCAATTCCTTCACTATTATAAGCACCCAAACCATTTCCAGGAATGGAACCACCCTTATATTTAAGTTGTACGGATGGAAGTTGCTTGTATGAACCATCAAGTCTTCCACGAACACGGTGACATGAAACACGGCTTCCTAGCACACGTTGTTCCGAAGTGACACTTGCAAATTCGCGAGATGAGTGTAACTGATCGACACTGCCATCAAGATACTCTGCACCCACTGCAACCTGCATTTGAACTTCTTCAATTGATTTAGATGCTTCTGTTTTTGCAAATTGGCTAATTTCTAGCGGCTTTAACAAATAGGAGAGGCTAAGTTGGCCTTGGCCTTTCATTTGCTCTAATAAATCAGAACGTCCAACAGCATCCTGTAAATTGCGAATACCAACCGATGCTGCAATTGTCTTCAACTCTGTCCCAAAGGCTGTGAAGAGATTCATAATTCCCTGCACTGCTAATTCTAATTGGCGTGGAACAAAACGTCGTAAGCCATGCTCTTTTGCTTGTGCTTCTGATTCAATTTGTGTCGCGATACCAACATGACAGGTGTCTAAATGGCAACCACGGCAAGTCGTACAACCAATTGCCAGCATTGAAAGCGTACCGAAACCAACTCGGTTTGCACCAAGGAGCATGATCTTCATAACGTCCATGGCACTCTTCATACCACCATCAGCCCAGATTTCTACTTTATGGCGAAGGCCGCTTTCAAGTAGGGCATTATGTGCAGCTTTTACACCAATTTCTACAGGTAAACCAACATGCTGAAGGGCATGTATTCTGGCAGCACCAGTACCGCCATCGAAGCCGCTCAAGGTGATAATGTCTGCACCAGCTTTGGCAATACCGACAGCAATCGTTCCGATATTCGGTACAACTGGAACTTTAACAGCAATTTTTGCTTGATCGTTTGCCGTTTTTAATTCAAGAATCATTTGTGCTAAATCTTCAATTGAGTAGATATCATGGTTGTTTGATGGTGAGATCAAATCAGAACCAAGTGTTGCATTACGTGCTTCTGCAACCTTCGCAGTTACCTTTGAACCTGGTAAGTGACCGCCTTCACCAGGCTTAGCGCCTTGCCCAATTTTGATTTCTAATAGATTCGAAGAGTTAAGTAGTTCAGCATTTACGCCAAATCTTCCAGAGGCAATCTGCTGACCTCTTGTTTTTGGATATTTGCCAAGCATATCTTTTATTTCTCCGCCTTCACCATTTAGGCTAATCATGTTTAACCGGTCTGCTCCTTCAGCATAAGCTCTGAATGCTGTTTCATTCTGAGAACCAAATGACATCGAAGAAATAAGAAACGGTAAATCATGGTCCCCAACACGAAGATTAACCTCATCAGGTGAGAGAGATTTATGACTCTTTTTAAGTTGAACTAAATGGCGAATCGTTGTTGGATTCTCTGTTTCTTGTTCTGAGATTTTATCACGATAACTACTGTAGTCACCAGTAGCAGCCACTTCACCAATGGCCTTCCAAATACGTGGGAAGAGATGGAAAGTCTTTCCGACTCTTTCCTTTTCATTATGGTAATCTTCTGCTCTAGACAAAGCATCCATCTTCATCGCTTCAAAATCAGTCTCAAGTTCCTTCGAGCCAAAAAAGTTAACGATGTTTAATAGGCTAGCGATTTCCTCATGTAATCCGATACTTGAGAAAAGGCGACCGTAACCTCTCAGTTCGTGAATGCCTATTGTTGAAATTACTTTTTCCAATCCTTTTGTCAAAGCACTATATAGATTGGTTAAAGGCTTAGTTGTCTCGTCTAGAACCGTTAAGAACATGTAATAAGGACTAATTAAATCGGCACCTAATCCAAAAGCAGTGATAATGTCATGAAGTGATCGTATAGCTCCAGATCGTAGAACTAAAGAACAATCCCTTCTTATTTCTGCCTTAACTAGTGCTTGATCAATCGCAGATGTTACTAAGTGCGGGTCAATCCAATAGGAATCTTCTTGGTGTGCTTTTGCATCATTAAGAACAAGTAATGTTTTTCCAGCCTGAACTGCTTGGACTGCCTCATTTGCTAGTCTTTCTAATGCAAGCTCTAACTTCTCTTCTTTTTTAAAGGTCGTAGATATAAAGGTTACTAACTTTTGTTCCTGAAAATGGTGGACAACTTGATCAAAACTCGGCTGATCTAAACTTTCGGATAGGCTGTAGCCAGCTTTTCCTTCCAATAATAGAGGAGTTGTAAGTTCGATTACAGTTTCACTATTTTCTTTATTGAATAGGGTTGGACGCTTACCAATAATTACACGTGTGGAAAAGTGTTCTGTTTCACGGTCTCTATCAATAGCAGGATTCGTTACAACGGCAACACTTTCTTTAAAATAATCGGCAATATTTTTACGCTCTGGGTTAAGCGCAGCAAGTGGGGCATCGTGGCCAAGTGAACGAATTGGTTCCACACCTTTTTCTGCCATTTGTTCGATTAATTGGATATGATCTCTTTCCCAGCCAAAAGCTTTATATTGTCCATTATGGATTTTGTCAGGATAATTCATCGTAACTGTCTTTCCTAAAGAAGGAGGAAGCAAACGTACCCTAACCTCACTGAAATTTAACTTTTCAGAAAAACGGGTATAGACCTCATTCTGAAAACGAGCTTGTTCAAATACTTCTAACGTTTCACCGTTCCATTTAAAGCCAACCTTTTCACCTGGTGCTAAAGGCTTCGGATCGTTCGTATATTCGCTTGAAGAAATGATTCCTGGTTCTGAAGAAAACAGATAAGAACTATCAATTTCAAGCATCCAAAGCGGACGAAGGCCAAGAGCATCCACACTAAATACTGCTTCATCACCAAATCTAGAAATAATACCTGCAGGTCCTTGGGCAAAGTGTCCCCATGCTTCCCTTAAATAGGTATATAGATCTTGGAGATTTTCAGGGTATGCCTTAATTTCATTGATAATTGGCGGGAATAAAACATCCATTGCTTCAAATAATGAAAATCCTTCACGGCAAATTAATGTTTCCATTGTACGGCTTAAATCTTGGGAGTCACTGCCATCTTTGACAAGTGGTACACCAATCATTTTTGCTTCATCACGAAGCTTTGCAATGGTATTAATCTCCCCATTATGTCCGAGAACACTAAACGGCTGTACCCGGAAAAAGCTTGAAAGTGTATTCGTAGAATAGCGATTATGTCCGAGTGTCATTGTTGAAGCAACAAGTGGATTCGCAAGGTCATAATAGTAACGTGGAAGAATATCCCCAGCTCCCATTACCTTATAAACCACATGGTTCTGACTTAGTGAAGCCACATGGACATGCTCGTTTGTTTCTAAATCAACTAATGCATCGAAAAGGGCTTTTGATAATTCCTGACCTTTTTTTGTGGAAAGACAGGCAAATTGCCAAAAAACAGGGTTTTCCTGAATGGCAATGGGACCAAGTGCAGAAGTGTCCGTAACCTTATCAGTTTCATAAATTAAATCAAAGTCGTATTTCTCCACCTTCTTAATTAATTCTTGTTTGGTAGTTTCCCAGTTTACCATTTGACTAATGAAAACATGACCAACAGCAAATTCTTCTTTTTCAGCTAGTGATGGTTCCTGGCCAGCCTGAAGCAATTTTTCCTTCCAAAGCTCGACAGGGATATCGGTATGAATGCCAACGCCATCGCCTTCACCGTTAATAAAACCTGCGCGATGATTCATTGTCACAAGAGCGTCTATACAATCAAAGATATTTTTTCTAGTTGGGCTCTTAGTTTTTTCAAGGCATGCGACAATCCCGCAGGCATCGTGTTCTTGTTTATGGAAATCTTTGAAAAGGGAAGGGGTCCATTTTTGTGTCATCTTATTAGGCTTTAGCAGATATCTGCTAAGGCCTCTTTCACCTCCTATGAAACTTAAAGTTTGAGAATATAGTGTTTGTAGTTAGATTTCGGTTGTTACTTTAACGAGGTATAAAGTTAAAAAGTATATCTAAAAATAATAATATAATAGTATCATAAGAATTTTCAGAAATCAAATAAATATGCAGTAATTTGGATAAGAAAATAGTGGTTAAATGGTGTAGGATAAATGAGGGAACATCTTATTGTAAACGTTTTCAAGATGATTTTATAAAAAAAAGGAAGTGATTCCCACTCCCTTTTGTGCATAAAATGTGCATATTTATTCGTTAGTAAGTGAGAAAAATGCATTTCTTACCGCATGTAGTGTTGCTTCAACATCTTCTTCAGTATGAGCAATTGTCAAGAACCATGCTTCATATTTGGATGGAGCAAGGTTTATTCCTTGATGGAGCATATGTTTAAAGAACTTTGCAAATGTTTCACCGTTTGTGTTTTCAGCTTGTATATAGTTTTCGATTTTTTCATTTGTAAAATAAACAGTTAACGCACCCTTCAAACGATTAATGGTAATTTGAATATTATTTTCCTTTGCTGCCTCTAAAATTCCTGCTTCAAGCATCGCACCTAAACGGTCTAAATAGTCATAAATTCCTTCTTGTTTTAAAACCTCTAGACAGGCGATACCTGAAAGAATGGAAGCGGGATTTCCTGCCATTGTCCCTGCCTGGTAGGCGGGTCCGAGCGGTGCAACGGTTTCCATAATTTCTTTTCGGCCACCGTAGGCACCAATGGGAAGACCACCACCAATGATTTTACCTAACACGGTTAGATCTGGCTGGATGCCTAATAAATCTTGAGCACCGCCGTACATAAAGCGGAAGGCCGTGATGACTTCATCATAAATCACAAGAGCGCCTGCTGCATGAGTAATATCATTCACTTCCTGCAAGAAACCTGGCTTTGGTTCTACAATCCCAAAGTTACCGACAATGGGTTCCACTAATACTGCTGCGATTTGGTCGCCCCACTTAGCGATTGCCTCTTTAAATGGTTCGATATCATTGAAAGGTACAGTTATCACTTCTTGAGCAATACTTTTCGGAACTCCCGCAGAATCTGGAGTGCCTAATGTAGATGGCCCCGAGCCTGCTGCAACAAGGACGAGGTCTGAATGACCGTGATAACAGCCTGCAAATTTAATAATTTTATCTCTTCCAGTGTAGGCACGAGCAACTCGGATCGTTGTCATCACGCCTTCGGTTCCTGAGTTTACGAAACGAACTTTTTCCATAGAAGGAATTGCTTCTTTTAACATTTTCGCAAATTTCACTTCATGAGGTGTTGGTGTACCATAAAGGACGCCGCTTTCTGCTGCACGTTTGATTGCCTCTGTGATATGTGGGTGGGCATGACCAGTAATAATGGGCCCATATGCTGCGAGATAATCGATATATTGATTGCCGTCGACATCCCAAAAGTAAGCACCTTGTGCGCGCTCCATTACAACCGGAGCACCTCCGCCAACAGCTTTATAAGAACGTGAGGGGCTATTAACTCCACCAACAATGTGTTCAAGTGCTTCATTATGTAATCTTTCTGAATTAATAAATTTCATTTTTTTCCTCCTTAAATTGCTTCTTACCTATTTTATCACTTTTCTTCACTCACTTAATCTGTTTTCACTTTTGCGAAAATTAATGGGGTACTTGATTGTTGTTTTATCAACCTCAATTGGCTAAACTAATTCTTTAGGGCATTGTTTCGGGAGGTAAAAATGAAAAATGTGATTGAAGTCAAAAATTTACGAAAAGAGTTTAAGTCATATTCCAGCAGGACAGGTTTAAAAGGGGCGTTTCGGGACTTACTAACAAGAAATTATAAAGTTGTTCCGGCTGTAAATGATATTAATTTTACAGTGAAAAAGGGTGAAATGGTCGGTTATATCGGTGAAAACGGTGCCGGGAAATCAACTACGATTAAAATGCTTACAGGAATTTTAACGCCCTCTTCAGGGGAGATCACAGTAAATGGAATGAATCCTCATAAAGAACGGGAACGATTTGTTCAAACCATTGGAGTTGTTTTCGGACAGCGTTCGCAATTATGGTGGGATATTGCTGTTCAAGAATCCTTTCGCCTTTTGAAAAAGGTGTATAAGGTATCAGATGCAGATTATAACAGCCACATGAATCATGTGATACAAACATTAGATATCGAGCCGCTCTTAGATAAGCCTGTGCGCAAATTATCTCTTGGCCAAAGAATGCGGTGTGAGCTTGCGGCTGCATTGATTCATAATCCGCCACTATTGTTTTTGGATGAACCGACGATCGGCTTAGATGTACTCGTTAAGTTGAAGATTCGTGATTTTTTAAAAGAAATCAATGAGAAATATCAGACGACAATCCTCTTAACCACACACGATTTAACCGATATTGAGGCATTATGCGAGCGGGTGATTATGCTCGATGAAGGTAAGGTTATTTATGATGGTGCGCTTAAGAATCTCCAGGAGAAATGGGGCGAAGGGAAAGAACTTCAGTTTCAGTTTCTTGAGAAGGTTGGAATTTCTGCCGTGCAAAATCTCACCAGCGGAATGCCTGTTAAGTGGGACCTTGACGAAAAAGAGCAAATCTTTACCGCCACACTTGAAGATAATGATGAACTTATTTCACAAGTAATTGCCAAAGTAGTAGCTGCATTTAAAATTAAAGATATTAAAATAAACGAAACATCTACAGAAGAAATCATTCGAAATATTTATGAAAAGGGTGCAGTATAAGTGGAGAAATACCTTGAAATGATTAGAATCCGCTTTTTAATGATGCTTGCATACCGTACCAATTATTACACAGGAATTCTAATCTATAGCATTAACATTGGGGCATATTATTTTTTATGGTCGGCGATCTATGGTTCTAAGGAACATATTGTTGGTTTATCTGTCACTCAGATGACCACATATGTAGCGGTCTCCTGGATGGCTCGAGCATTTTACTTCAACAATCTTGATCGTGAAATGGCATTAGAAATTATGGAAGGTAAAGTGGCTATTGAATTAATCAGGCCCTATAATTATCTTGGTATGAAAACGATGCAAGGTCTGGGAGAAGGGATTTTCAGGTTATTCTTTTTTTCTGCACCGGGAATGATCATTGTTTACTTCGTCTTTCCTATTAAATTTACCTGGGATCCAAGTGTCTGGGGATTGTTTGCGCTCTCCATCCTGTTAAGTTTTTTTATTAATACGGAACTGAATTTATTAGCTGGGATTACTACTTTCTTCTTATATAATAACTCTGGGCTAATTCGGGCAAAACGTGTCGTTATTGATTTATTTTCAGGGCTGCTACTGCCGATTAGTTTTTTTCCAGGCTGGGCACAGGATGTGATGAAATTTCTTCCCTTTCAAGGAATCAGTTATTTTCCCAGTATGATTGTTACTAAAGGTTTTTCCCATACCCAGGCACTTGAAGCAATTTCACAACAATTTGTTTGGGTAATCATATTATTTTTTCCAATCCAAATTCTTTGGATTTTGGCGAAGAAACAACTGATTATTCAAGGGGGGTAAGAGTTGTTTTATATATCTATGTTTTTTCAATATATATCTCAATATTTAAAAACGAGACTTCAATATCGAGCAGATATATTTGTAGAGTTTTTCTCTGATTTACTATCACAAGCAATAAACCTTATTTTCATTTTGGTCGTCTTTGGACATACCAATTTGTTAAATGGCTGGAACAGGGATGAAATCATATTTATCTATGGATTTTTTCTAGTACCTTCCGCAGTCTTTTCTGCCTTCTTTAACATTTGGGATTTTAATGAGCGCTATATCGTAAAGGGGGAGCTGGATCGTATCTTAACAAGGCCGATACACAGTCTCTTTCAAATTATCCTTGAACGAATTGAATTGGAATCATTGTTAGGGGCATTAACAGGACTTGCTGTTATGTTTTATGCGGGGAGTCGATTGGGACTGGAAGTCCATTGGTTCGATCCAATCTTATTTATTGTTTTTGTCCTTGGTGGGGCATTGGTTTATGGTGGAGTTTTCATCATGATTGCCTGCATTAGCTTTTGGGCAGATGCGCGTACATCTCTTATGCCGATGATGTACAATATTAGCAACTATGGCAGGTACCCAGTTAATATCTATAATAAACTAATTCGTTTTGTACTAACATGGGTGATGCCATTTGCCTTTGTTGGTGTTTATCCTGCTGCCTTTTTCCTTGGAAAAAAAGAATGGTTATGGTATTCGTTTTTAACACCTGTGATGGGAGTTGTTTTTTTCGTACTTTCCGTAATGCTATGGAATCAAGGGGTAAAAAAATACAGAGGTGCGGGCAATTAACTAGAATTTGATATTTTATTGGTCAAGCGTGCATAGAAATTAAATACCAGATGTTAAAATAGAGGTGGTCTGTGGTGTTTTTTTTCTTGCTTCCAATCGTCATCTTTTGCATCTTTATGAGTTTACGGACGCTTTTTATTCCAAATACCTTAAAAGGTAAATTGGTATCAATTGATAATTTTTTGTATTTAGGTTCTGTGTATTTGACTGTCATTATTGGTTTTGGTCTTATTTATTTGCTTTTTGAGTTAATCGGAATGTCATTGTTGATAGAGGTAAATAATCAAAACAAAAATATTTTTGAAACAAGCTTTTACTTTAGTGCAATGACCTTATTTTCAGTTGGGAATGGTGATGTCATTCCACATGGGATTGGAAGAATCCTTACCGTTACAGAGGCGTTGATCGGTTATACACTACCTGCTGCATTTGTTGCCCGCGTTGTTTTTGATCGGGAAAAAGTAAGTTAGCGATGCAGGATAGTTGTTTTGTCAGTTAGGATTTTGCTACGCTAACGATAAGGAATAATTTACAATAGGAGTGGTAGGGATGACAGTTGAAATCGGAATGAAAGTACCGAATTTTGAGTTAGAAGCCAATAATGGAGAAACAGTAAATCTTTCAAAATTTCGGGGCACAAATGTTGTTATTTATTTTTATCCAAAAGACATGACTCCAGGCTGTACAACCGAAGCATGTGATTTTCGGGATCAAATTCAACAATTTACTGAGGTAAATGCCGTGATTTTAGGAGTCAGTCCGGATCCGGTTGACCGCCATCAGAAATTTGTAGAAAAATATGGTTTACCATTTTTGCTACTTGCAGATACGGAACATCTTTTAGCGGAAGCATTTGGAGTTTGGAAGTTAAAGAAAAACTTTGGGAAAGAATACATGGGTATAGAAAGATCTACTTTTATTATTGATAAGGAAGGCAAACTCGTCAAAGAATGGAGAAAGGTCAAAGTTAAAGGTCATGTAGAAGAGGCTTTATCTTACATACGAGAACAGTTAAGCTGATCTGCTTACTGAAGCCTATTTTGTACAGAAAAGGCATTTGTCCAATGCAAGAAACGTTAGATTGAATATCATTTTATTAGGGCATACCTCCTCAGATAAACTTTGGGTCCATAGTGGCCCCTTTTTTTATGGAAATAAAAAGGATTTCTAAATTTCAATTTAAATAAGCATATATGGGATTTATCATGAAATAAGTTCTAGGCTTGGACTTGCGGTGAGTCATTTAATAATGAAAATTTTCAAGAGAAAGAAATAATTGATAATATTTATCATAAAATACAAACAAATCTTTTTTATGTGGTGGCGGAGCTTGCTACACCATAAACATTTCCCGTTAATGAGATAACAATATTGACAAAAGTACAAATTACTTAGTAAAATTAATTATAACAATTATAATCTAAGAATACTTTTTAGAAAGAAGGTGCATGGCGATGAATCATTTAAAAGAAGCGTTGGATACCTTAAAAGAAACAGGGGTACGGATTACTCCGCAGCGTCATGCGATACTTGAATATTTAATAAACTCGATGTCACATCCTACCGCAGATGATATTTATAAAGCTCTAGAGGGAAAATTCCCTAATATGAGTGTGGCGACAGTTTACAATAATTTACGAGTATTTCGTGAAGTGGGTCTAGTTAAGGAATTAACTTTTGGAGATGCCTCCAGCCGTTTTGATTTTGTAACATCCCATCATTATCATGTGATATGTGAGAAGTGTGGGAAAATTGTTGACTTTCTTTATCCGGGCTTAAATGAAGTGGAGCACTTAGCATCGCATGTAACCGGCTTTAAGGTCGAGAATCATCGCATGGAAATTTACGGTTCTTGCCCAGAGTGCGCAAGTAAAGAGATGCATTAAATAGGAGGGCGGCTGATTTTTAAAAAATCAGTCTTTTGCTGCAAATAAAAGAGGAAGAAGTAATCCATGGCAGCTATTCTGCAGATTGGTTTACTTCTTCCTCTTTTTATTTTTAGGATTTTTTATTATAGGACTCATCGAATTCCTTGCCTATTAAATTAGGGTCAAGGGTTAATGGCTCACGACAATACATACACATATCCACTCTACCAAGCATTTTAGTATGCTTACCGCAGCTTGGACATTTTACTTGGATGGTTTTTGTAGAAAGCATTCCAATCCAAAAATAAACAATAGTACTGGCAATAATAAAAAGAAGACCCAAAATCATAAAAATGGTCATAATAAGTGGTGAAGATCGAAAAAAGATACCACCATACATAACAATGAAACCAATGAAAATTAACGATAATGCAAAGGTACGAATTTTATTTATTTTACTCGAATATTTTGCCATGTAACTCCCTCCTAGAGAAAACTATACCATATTTATAAATAGAAAAGAAAAATCTAGGTAGAAGAATGTCGAAATTTGTCTTTGGATAAAGAAGGAGATTTGTTTTCCTTGTCGAACTTATATTGCTACCTGAAAAAAATGGAGGAATGAAGATGGAAGACATCCTTCGGCCTATTTATCAAGAAAGGGCGAGCCAATTAAATACTCTTGGAGTATTAATGGTACAAAAAAAACAAAAGTTAAGCCACATAACAGATTCATTTGATGAAATTCTTTTAGTTCTTGTCAAAGAAGCGGATCAGCCGCTATTCATTAAGCACTATACTTACTACGATAAAAAGGCAGCAATGCATATCATCACAGAAGCGCAGTTGCAAGAGTGGTTATTATTAGGATCGAATCGGAAAATATTTGAATGGCTTCATGAGGCAAAAATTATTTTTGATCGAAACGAATACGTAGCCAATTTAAAAACGGAATTGCGAGAATTTCCTTTTAACGGACGCAAAATAAAAATGGGTTTAGAATTTGCCAAATTGATTCGGCGATATGTGGATGGAAAAGCTTTGTTTGAAGGTCATCAGTTTTTAGATGCATACAACTATGTTGTCCATTCGCTGCACCATCTTGCCAGGTTAGCCATATTAGAAAATGGACTCCATCCAGAACTGACTGTTTGGAATCAAGTAAAACAGATTGAACCAGAAATTTATAAACTATACGAAGAACTTGTCTATAGCGAAGAAACGCTTGAGAAAAGACTTGAGCTGCTGTTCCTTGCGAGCGAGTTCATGATCCATTCGAGAACAAATATTGGGACAGTCCATTTGTTAGATATTCTTAGTCGTAAGGAAAT
Source organism: Bacillus sp. OV166 (assembly GCF_900177675.1). Lineage (GTDB taxonomy): Bacteria > Bacillota > Bacilli > Bacillales > Cytobacillaceae > Neobacillus. The sequence continues at coordinate 1,436,008 of NZ_FXWM01000001.1, forward strand.
TTGGATGTTTAATGAAATTATGAGTGAAGAAGAGTTGATCCCATACTCAGTCGATTTGGGAGTGCTTCTTGAATATTTAATTGATAAACATTTGATAGATGTAGTTAATATTGAAACGAAGGGCCAAGGTGTTTTTCATAGAGGTTATCGACTCAATAAAAAATTATCGTAAAAAAGCAATAAAACCTATTGACCTTTTCGTTGTTACTTGGTATATTAATAACCGTCGCTGCGAAACAAACTAAATGATGTTTTCGTAAGTGGCGGTTTTTAAAAAAAGTTATTGACACTTTCAAATGCTTTGTGTTATATTATTAAAGTCGCTTACGAGCGAATGAGAAATTGATCTTTGAAAACTAAACAAACAAAATCGTGCAAACAAATAAAAATTTTAGTTTCAATTAAGAAACTAAGCCAACGTAACAAATGAGCTAATCAACTTTCTTGGAGAGTTTGATCCTGGCTCAGGACGAACGCTGGCGGCGTGCCTAATACATGCAAGTCGAGCGAATCAATAGGAGCTTGCTCCTGTTGATTAGCGGCGGACGGGTGAGTAACACGTGGGCAACCTGCCTGTAAGACTGGGATAACACCGGGAAACCGGTGCTAATACCGGATAATCCTTTTCCTCTCATGAGGAAAAGCTGAAAGTCGGTTTCGGCTGACACTTACAGATGGGCCCGCGGCGCATTAGCTAGTTGGTGAGGTAACGGCTCACCAAGGCGACGATGCGTAGCCGACCTGAGAGGGTGATCGGCCACACTGGGACTGAGACACGGCCCAGACTCCTACGGGAGGCAGCAGTAGGGAATCTTCCACAATGGACGAAAGTCTGATGGAGCAACGCCGCGTGAGCGATGAAGGCCTTCGGGTCGTAAAGCTCTGTTGTTAGGGAAGAACAAGTACCGGAGTAACTGCCGGTACCTTGACGGTACCTAACCAGAAAGCCACGGCTAACTACGTGCCAGCAGCCGCGGTAATACGTAGGTGGCAAGCGTTGTCCGGAATTATTGGGCGTAAAGCGCGCGCAGGCGGTCCTTTAAGTCTGATGTGAAAGCCCACGGCTCAACCGTGGAGGGTCATTGGAAACTGGGGGACTTGAGTGCAGAAGAGGAAAGCGGAATTCCACGTGTAGCGGTGAAATGCGTAGAGATGTGGAGGAACACCAGTGGCGAAGGCGGCTTTCTGGTCTGTAACTGACGCTGAGGCGCGAAAGCGTGGGGAGCAAACAGGATTAGATACCCTGGTAGTCCACGCCGTAAACGATGAGTGCTAAGTGTTAGGGGGTTTCCGCCCCTTAGTGCTGCAGCTAACGCATTAAGCACTCCGCCTGGGGAGTACGGCCGCAAGGCTGAAACTCAAAGGAATTGACGGGGGCCCGCACAAGCGGTGGAGCATGTGGTTTAATTCGAAGCAACGCGAAGAACCTTACCAGGTCTTGACATCCTCTGACACTCCTAGAGATAGGACGTTCCCCTTCGGGGGACAGAGTGACAGGTGGTGCATGGTTGTCGTCAGCTCGTGTCGTGAGATGTTGGGTTAAGTCCCGCAACGAGCGCAACCCTTGATCTTAGTTGCCAGCATTCAGTTGGGCACTCTAAGGTGACTGCCGGTGACAAACCGGAGGAAGGTGGGGATGACGTCAAATCATCATGCCCCTTATGACCTGGGCTACACACGTGCTACAATGGATGGTACAAAGGGCTGCAAGACCGCGAGGTTTAGCCAATCCCATAAAACCATTCTCAGTTCGGATTGCAGGCTGCAACTCGCCTGCATGAAGCCGGAATCGCTAGTAATCGCGGATCAGCATGCCGCGGTGAATACGTTCCCGGGCCTTGTACACACCGCCCGTCACACCACGAGAGTTTGTAACACCCGAAGTCGGTGGGGTAACCGTAAGGAGCCAGCCGCCTAAGGTGGGACAGATGATTGGGGTGAAGTCGTAACAAGGTAGCCGTATCGGAAGGTGCGGCTGGATCACCTCCTTTCTAAGGATAAAGCTGGACCTGTGAGCCAGACAAAACAGTTTGTGACACGATCTTTGTTTGTTTAGTTTTGAGAGTACAATTCTCTCAAAGCTTTTTTTAATCGTTCTTTGAAAACTAGATAATCGTAATGAAGAAGTCAATGTAAGAACCGAGTCAAAGCCATTTTAGTTTTCTCTCTTATGTAAGTAAGAGAATAATCTTTTAGGTTAAGTTAGAAAGGGCGCACGGTGAATGCCTTGGCACTAGGAGCCGATGAAGGACGGGACTAACACCGATATGCTTCGGGGAGCTGTAAGTAAGCTTTGATCCGGAGATTTCCGAATGGGGGAACCCACTGTTCGTAATGGAACAGTATCTTTACCTGAATACATAGGGTATTGAAGGCATACCCGGGGAACTGAAACATCTAAGTACCCGGAGGAAGAGAAAGCAAACGCGATTCCCTGAGTAGCGGCGAGCGAAACGGGACATAGCCCAAACCAAGAGGCTTGCCTCTTGGGGTTGTAGGACACTCAACATGGAGTTACAAAGGAACGGGGTAGATGAAGCGATCTGGAAAGGTCCGTCATAGAAGGTAAAAACCCTGTAGTCGAAACTTCGTTCCCTCCTGAGTGGATCCTGAGTACGGCCGGACACGAGAAATCCGGTCGGAAGCAGGGAGGACCATCTCCCAAGGCTAAATACTCCCTAGTGACCGATAGTGAACCAGTACCGTGAGGGAAAGGTGAAAAGCACCCCGGAAGGGGAGTGAAATAGTTCCTGAAACCGTGTGCCTACAAGTAGTTAGAGCCCGTTAATGGGTGATAGCGTGCCTTTTGTAGAATGAACCGGCGAGTTACGATCCCATGCAAGGTTAAGTTGAAGAGACGGAGCCGCAGCGAAAGCGAGTCTGAAAAGGGCGTATGAGTATGTGGTCGTAGACCCGAAACCAGGTGATCTACCCATGTCCAGGGTGAAGTCCAGGTAACACTGGATGGAGGCCCGAACCCACGCACGTTGAAAAGTGCGGGGATGAGGTGTGGGTAGCGGAGAAATTCCAATCGAACTTGGAGATAGCTGGTTCTCTCCGAAATAGCTTTAGGGCTAGCCTCACGTAGTAAGAGTCTTGGAGGTAGAGCACTGTTTGGACTAGGGGCCCTCATCGGGTTACCGAATTCAGACAAACTCCGAATGCCAAAGACTTATCCGTGGGAGTCAGACTGCGAGTGATAAGATCCGTAGTCAAAAGGGAAACAGCCCAGACCACCAGCTAAGGTCCCAAAGTATACGTTAAGTGGAAAAGGATGTGGAGTTGTTTAGACAACCAGGATGTTGGCTTAGAAGCAGCCACCATTTAAAGAGTGCGTAATAGCTCACTGGTCGAATGACTCTGCGCCGAAAATGTACCGGGGCTAAACGTATCACCGAAGCTGTGGATTGACATCGTAGATGTCAGTGGTAGGAGAGCGTTCTAAGGGCGTTGAAGCTAGACCGTAAGGACTGGTGGAGCGCTTAGAAGTGAGAATGCCGGTATGAGTAGCGAAAGATGAGTGAGAATCTCATCCACCGAATGCCTAAGGTTTCCTGAGGAAGGCTCGTCCGCTCAGGGTTAGTCGGGACCTAAGCCGAGGCCGAAAGGCGTAGGCGATGGACAACAGGTTGATATTCCTGTACCACCTCTTTATCGTTTGAGCAATGGGGGGACGCAGGAGGATAGGGTAAGCGCGCTGTTGGATATGCGCGTCTAAGCAGTTAGGCTGGGAAGTAGGCAAATCCGCTTCTCGCATAAGGCTGAGCTGTGATAGCGAGGGAAATTTAGTACCGAAGTTCCTGATTCCACACTGCCAAGAAAAGCCTCTAGCGAGATAAATGGTGCCCGTACCGCAAACCGACACAGGTAGGCGAGGAGAGAATCCTAAGGTGAGCGAGAGAACTCTCGTTAAGGAACTCGGCAAAATGACCCCGTAACTTCGGGAGAAGGGGTGCTTTTTGAGGTGAATAGCCTCGAAGAGCCGCAGTGAATAGGCCCAGGCGACTGTTTAGCAAAAACACAGGTCTCTGCGAAGCCGCAAGGCGAAGTATAGGGGCTGACGCCTGCCCGGTGCTGGAAGGTTAAGAGGAGGGGTTAGCTCACGCGAAGCTCTGAATCGAAGCCCCAGTAAACGGCGGCCGTAACTATAACGGTCCTAAGGTAGCGAAATTCCTTGTCGGGTAAGTTCCGACCCGCACGAAAGGCGTAACGATCTGGGCACTGTCTCAACGAGAGACTCGGTGAAATTATAGTACCTGTGAAGATGCAGGTTACCCGCGACAGGACGGAAAGACCCCGTGGAGCTTTACTGTAGCCTGATATTGAATTTTGGTACAGCTTGTACAGGATAGGTAGGAGCCTGAGAAGCCGGAGCGCTAGCTTCGGTGGAGGCGTCGGTGGGATACTACCCTGGCTGTATTGAAATTCTAACCCGCACCCCTGATCGGGGTGGGAGACAGTGTCAGGTGGGCAGTTTGACTGGGGCGGTCGCCTCCTAAAGAGTAACGGAGGCGCCCAAAGGTTCCCTCAGAATGGTTGGAAATCATTCGCAGAGTGTAAAGGCACAAGGGAGCTTGACTGCGAGACCTACAAGTCGAGCAGGGACGAAAGTCGGGCTTAGTGATCCGGTGGTTCCGCATGGAAGGGCCATCGCTCAACGGATAAAAGCTACCCCGGGGATAACAGGCTTATCTCCCCCAAGAGTCCACATCGACGGGGAGGTTTGGCACCTCGATGTCGGCTCATCGCATCCTGGGGCTGTAGTCGGTCCCAAGGGTTGGGCTGTTCGCCCATTAAAGCGGTACGCGAGCTGGGTTCAGAACGTCGTGAGACAGTTCGGTCCCTATCCGTCGTGGGCGCAGGAAATTTGAGAGGAGCTGTCCTTAGTACGAGAGGACCGGGATGGACGCACCGCTGGTGTACCAGTTGTTCTGCCAAGGGCATCGCTGGGTAGCTATGTGCGGACGGGATAAGTGCTGAAAGCATCTAAGCATGAAGCCCCCCTCAAGATGAGATTTCCCATAGCGCAAGCTAGTAAGAACCCTGAAAGATGATCAGGTTGATAGGTCAGAGGTGGAAGCGTGGTAACATGTGGAGCTGACTGATACTAATCGTTCGAGGACTTAACCATATTTTTTAAGGCAGCTCGTTTTTACAAACTTCTTCTGCATTATCTAGTTTTGAGGGAATGAAAAAAAAAAAAATTCCTCTTGAAAAATATGAAAAAGACATTATAATAAAATAGTGTCGAATAAATGGTCTGGCAATAATGGCGAGAAGGTCACACCCGTTCCCATACCGAACACGGAAGTTAAGCTTCTCAGCGCCGATGGTAGTTGGGACACGCGTCCCTGTGAGAGTAGGACGTTGCCAGGCTGTAGTATTATTATTCCGCAGTAGCTCAGTGGTAGAGCTATCGGCTGTTAACCGATCGGTCGTAGGTTCGAGTCCTACCTGCGGAGCCATTATGGAGAGCTGTCCGAGTGGCCGAAGGAGCACGATTGGAAATCGTGTAGGCGGGTAACCCTGTCTCAAGGGTTCAAATCCCTTGCTCTCCGCCATAATTTCTTTAAAAGATATGGCCCCTTGGTCAAGCGGTTAAGACACCTCCCTTTCACGGAGGTAACACGGGTTCGAGTCCCGTAGGGGTCACCAAAGTTTTTTACGCACTAGCGAAAAATAACTTTCATTAATGTGGAGGATTAGCTCAGCTGGGAGAGCATCTGCCTTACAAGCAGAGGGTCGGCGGTTCGAGCCCGTCATCCTCCACCATATAATTATTATTGTCGCGGGGTGAAGCAACGAGCGTTGCTTCAATGAATAAACTGCGAGTTGTATCAATCGAACTGCTGCTTGAATAGGCCTTCTGAGATTGATACAGTCCATGCCAACTATGAGCATGATAATAATAAGTTAATTTCATTGTCGCGGGGTGGAGCAGTCCGGTAGCTCGTCGGGCTCATAACCCGAAGGTCGCAGGTTCAAATCCTGTCCCCGCAATTGGTCTGGTAGTTCAGTTGGTTAGAATGCCTGCCTGTCACGCAGGAGGTCGCGGGTTCGAGTCCCGTCCAGACCGCCATTAATGTTGGCTCAGTAGCTCAGTCGGTAGAGCAAAGGACTGAAAATCCTTGTGTCGGCGGTTCGATTCCGTCCTGAGCCACCATTTATACTAAAAATAACGCCGGGGTAGCTCAATTGGTAGAGCAACTGACTTGTAATCAGTAGGTTGGGGGTTCAAGTCCTCTCGCCGGCACCAGAAGTTACACAGTGAATATAATATGTGGAGGGGTAGCGAAGTGGCTAAACGCGGCGGACTGTAAATCCGCTCCCTCCGGGTTCGGCGGTTCGAATCCGTCCCCCTCCACCATTTATAGGGGTATAGTTTAAAGGTAGAACGAAGGTCTCCAAAACCTTTGGTGTGGGTTCAATTCCTACTACCCCTGCCAATTATATTGTGGCGATTGTGGCGAAGTGGTTAACGCACCTGATTGTGGTTCAGGCATTCGTGGGTTCGATTCCCATCAGTCGCCCCATAATATGATTATTAAATAATTAAAATAACATTGGGCTATAGCCAAGCGGTAAGGCATCGCACTTTGACTGCGACATGCGTTGGTTCAAATCCAGCTAGCCCAGCCAATTTGCGGAAGTAGTTCAGTGGTAGAACATCACCTTGCCAAGGTGGGGGTCGCGGGTTCGAATCCCGTCTTCCGCTCCAATGTATATGGCGGCATAGCCAAGTGGTAAGGCAGAGGTCTGCAAAACCTTTACCACCGGTTCGAATCCGGTTGCCGCCTCCATAAAACATTTGCTAGGTATGGATAAAAATAGGTAATTAGATTTTGCCGGGGTGGCGGAACTGGCAGACGCACAGGACTTAAAATCCTGCGGTAGGTGACTACCGTACCGGTTCGATTCCGGTCCTCGGCATTGCTTTATCAAAACAATTTTATACTCGCCGGTGTGGCGGAATTGGCAGACGCGCACGACTCAAAATCGTGTTCCGTGAGGAGTATCGGTTCGACCCCGATCACCGGTATCATTTTGTTTTAAAAGAACATTTCTCATTAATTTGAGAAGTGTTTTTTTTTGCGAAAATTTGGTGCTTTATTGACCACTAATACACTAAAAAAGTCACAGCTAAGTTATTTGCTATGTTAAAGGATAATAGAATCTATTCGTGCCCCTCGCTGGTGAAAATGGCTAGTCATAGAAAATACTGTGTTAGATCATTTTCTATGTAACAAAATAAATTCGACAAAGTTTGCGTTTTTCCCTTGACGATACTAAAAATAGTGTGTAATATAGAAAAGGTCAGTTGATGATTCAAAAATTTGTCACTTATTAATGCGGGTGTAGTTTACTGGTAAAACCTCAGCCTTCCAAGCTGATGTAGTGGGTTCGATTCCCATCACCCGCTCCATACATATTAACTAACGCAGTGTATCGTTACATAAGAGAACGATGCATTGCGTTTTTTTCTATACAAAGAAAAAGATGCCCTATGGACACCTAAGGATTTGGAAGGAAGCTTCTCCTCCATGTAATTTTGTAAACATGTTCATTAAAGATTCTGTTAATTTCATCGCGTTTTCAACGTCGGTTGAAGGTCTCAAATAAATAATTTGCAGGGCATTTTTAGTAGCAAAAGTTACTGGTGTTCTATCAGAATCAACGAACGGACTACCAAATGGCCCCAGTTCATCACAAGATACAATTAGACGATTTAAAGAATTTATTCGCCCATTCAATCCAGTATATTCCTCACCCTCCGTTCCCAACCGAATGCTCACCTGCCCCTTTATGAGATCTAGGTCATATATTCCGATTGGTACTTGATATTGGAAAGAGAAAAAATTATTAATATCAATCGCACTATGAACAGAAGTAAGGTAATTTTGTTTTTGTACTCTCCTGTATAACGCCTCTACTGAGGGTCGATACCTGTTCGGGTCTTTACCGATCTTTTTAAAAATAGTACGCCATTCCTGTATGCCAGAGAGTTCAGTAACATTTTTATTTTCTAAATCAAAATAAATAGATTCTTGGAAAAGCTGTAGTCTTCCTTTTATCATTTGCTGCGATTCCCCGACCATAATATCTTTATATTCAATTATCCCCAGTTTAAAGTTAGGTATTTGCTCAAATAATTCCTGTGAGAGTTGAATTTCCAACCATTTCACCTCCAAAATTTCTTGAAAATAGTTTATCATAAATAGATGCGCATCTAATAATATAACAAGCTAATTATTAAATAAATGACTTCTAGGGAAGGAGGGGATCAAATGGATGTCCTAAACTTAAAGGAAGAACTCATCGCCTATAGTAAAGAAATTGGAATCGATAAAATTGGTTTCACAACCGCAGACACGTTCACTGAATTGAAAAGCCGATTAATAAAGCAACAGGAACTCAAATACCAATCAGGATTTGAAGAACCAGATATAGAGAAAAGAGTGACCCCTTCATTATTACTAGAGGAACCTCGTTCGATCATTTCCATTGCCATTGCTTACCCTTCAAAAATGAATAACCGTGTTGAGAGTAAAAAGGGTGAGAGAAGAGGGATTTTCAGCAGGGCCTCTTGGGGTCTCGACTATCATCATGTTCTAAATGACCGGCTACACAAACTTGAGGAGTTTATCTCAGTAAGAATACCAGAAGCTAGAATAAAATCGATGGTTGACACTGGAGAACTCTCAGACCGCGCTGTTGCCGAGCGTGCTGGAATTGGTTGGAGCGGAAAAAATTGTTCCATTATTACACCGGAGTTCGGATCATATGTTTATCTGGGGGAAATGATTACTAGTATCCCTTTTGAACCAGATACACCAATTGAAGATCAATGCGGGTCATGCACAAAGTGTTTGGATGCTTGTCCAACAGGGGCTCTTGTACAAGGTGGACAAATTAATGCACAGCGCTGTATTTCTTACTTAACACAAACAAAAACATTTATCGCAGATGAGTTTAGAGACAAAATCGGTAACCGCGTCTATGGCTGTGATTCCTGCCAAACAGCATGTCCGGTTAACAAGGGGAAGAATTTTCATTTTCATCAGGAACTTGAAGCAGATTCTGATATTGCCAAACCGTTACTAAAGCCAATCTTAAAATTAAGTAATCGGGAATTTAAATCTAAATTTGGTTCCGTTGCTGGATCATGGCGAGGGAAAAAGCCGATTCAACGGAATGCGATTATCGCGCTTGCACATTTTAAGGATACTACAGCAATTCCCCAATTAGTGGATGTATTAGAAAATGAGGGAAGCCCAGTATCAAGAGGAACAGCTGCCTGGGCCCTTGGGAAAATTGGCGGTGAAACTGCTTTTGCTGCCTTAAAAAAAGCTCAAGAGCTTGAAACTGATCTGGAAGTACAAAATGAAATAGAAAAAGGTTTAAGTTATTATAGGTAAAAATGAGTGAACTCAAGGGTTCGCTCATTTTTTTTGATTGAAATCCTGTCTTCTCTCATATGTATGAGAGAAAGGGGTGAGAAATATGCTTCATTTGATACAAGATTTATTTGATAAAAGAGTAAATCAATTTGTCTCCGATAAAAGAACACATAAAGTATTTTTTCCAAAGGCTGAAATAAAACAAAGTGCAATGTCAAAAAGGTCTGCAGAAATTGTCAAAGTAAAAGCAGCCGGCAGAATAATAGAAAGAAATGAAGAGGATGAATTTCAAACAGTAAAATATCATGCTCATTATCAATATTTAATTAAGCAAAAAGGTATTCTTTACATGGAGGAAGAAGTCGAAGAAAGATTAGCCAAGTTTTATAAAGAGGCTTTAGTGATGGATGAGGAAATCAATCCTTATGAACATCATGAGCCTTATCAAGTACCAATTACACAGAGCTTAGAGGATAGTGATGAACGGTTAAGCTTTCAATACAACCGCTTAAAAGCTGTACAATATGCGGAACGCTGGTGGAATACCTACAATCCTGCCTACAAAAAATTTGAGAATGATTGCACCAATTTTATTTCACAATGCCTCCATACGGGCGAAGCCCCGATGAGAGGCTATCCAAATCGGGGTACAGGGTGGTGGCTCCAAAATAAGAATTGGAGTTATAGCTGGGCGGTGGCACACTCATTTAAGCTTTATTTTGCACATTCTAAAAGTGGTTTACGGGCACGGGAAGTCAGCAGTCCTGATCAATTATTATTAGGTGATGTAATTTGTTACGATTTTGAAGGGGATGGACGATTTAATCATAATACAATTGTTACGGGTAAGGATGCACATGGAATGCCGTTAGTGAACGCCCATACTTATAATAGCCGAATGAGGTATTGGGCATATGAAGATTCATCTGCCTACACACCTAAAATAAAATATAAGTTTTATACGATTCTGGGTTAAAAATGCATCATTATTGAAAGGATATATCATAGTGGTATAATGGCATGTAGAGTTTTTTTTTCGAGGTGAGAAACGTGTCAATAAATGTAGTATTATATCAGCCACAGATCCCTTCTAATACAGGAAATATAGCAAGAACATGCGCCGGAACAGATACCAATTTACATTTAATCCGTCCATTAGGTTTTTCGACCGATGACAAAATGTTAAAAAGAGCAGGTTTGGATTATTGGCAACACGTTAATATTGTCTACTATGATTCACTTGATGACTTTTATGAAAAGAATGCTGGCGGTGATTTTTTTTATATCACAAAATTTGGTCAAAAGCCTTTTAGCAGCTTTGATTATAGTAATTCAAGCAAAGATTACTATTTTATCTTTGGACGGGAAACGACAGGACTTCCGAAAGACGTTATTGAAAATAACAAAGACGTCAGTTTGCGGATCCCTATGAATGAAAATATTCGTTCTTTAAATTTATCCAATACAGCTGCCATTCTTATTTATGAAGCACTTCGTCAGCAAAACTATGCTCATCTAAAATAATAAAAGGAGGTCCTATCGGGCCTCCTTTTTACGAAATGAAAGGAAGTTTGTCATGAATGAAGTTATCCAAACAATTCTTAATCATCGCTCCCTTCGTCATTTTGAGGACAAGCCATTAACAGATGAACAAATCAAAACGATTGTTACTAGTGCTCAAGCAGCGGCAACATCAAGTTTTATTCAAGCCTACTCTATTATTGGCGTTAAGGACAAAGAGAAAAAGAAAAAATTAGCTGAGATTGCTGGTAACCAAGAATATGTTGAAAAAAATGGTCACTTTTTTGTTTTTTGCGCCGATCTTTATCGTCACACCATTATTGGGGAGAAGGAACAAAAAGATGTTACTCCATCTATCGAAAGTACTGAAAAGTTCATGGTTGCTCTAATAGATGCTTCTTTAGCTGCACAAAATGCAGCTATTGCAGCGGAATCGCTTGGGTTAGGAATATGTTACATAGGTGGAATTCGCAATAACCTAGAAGAAGTTAAAAAGCTTTTAAAGACACCTGAGCGGGTTATTCCTTTGTTTGGACTAGCTGTTGGAGTACCAACCAAATTGACAGACAAAAAACCTAGGCTCCCTTATGAACATGTTTACCATGAAGATGAATATGAACAAAACACTGAAGTTTATCTTACTCAACTGCAAAAATATGATGAATTGATTTCGTCCTACTATGAAGAGCGGACCGAAGGGAAAAGAAAGGACCGCTGGTCTGAACAAATGGCTATTATGCTTGATAGGAAGAGTAGAATGTATATGAAGGAGTTTGTTCAAAAAAATAAACTTAATCTTAAATAAAAAAACTGCCGTTTGGCAGTTTTTTTATTTTGAAGAACCTGGTTTGTCGTTATAACCTGATGTGAAGATTGCCGCTAAAAACGTGACCATTACTAAACAAACGATGAAAGTGTTCATATTTATGTAATCCTCCTTCGTCATACATTTTTCATTTTTATCACACATATAGTTTTATTATAGCCTATCTGATAAAAATGAAAAGAGGGAGATTCTTTTTATTAATACAAAAAAGATAGACGCTACTTACAATGGTAGGCATGTTCAAAAGCTTATCAGCATAGAGTATATTAATCGTCTCTGATTAACCTACAGGGGGAGGGCCTTATGGATATTCTAAAAAAAATCGAGATGTATCGCGAAGAAGAAGAAAAGCTACGGTGGGAAGGGTCATTCGCAGATTATTTACAGTTGTTGAAAGAGAAGCCATGGGTTGCACAGTCGGCACATTCACGAGTTTATAATATGCTTAAAGATGCAGGAATTACTGAAGAAAAAGGGACGAAAAAGTACGAATTCTTTAGCAATCAATTATTTGGTTTAGAGGAATCGCTGGAACGGCTTGTTGAAGAATACTTCCATCCGGCAGCAAAACGGCTGGATGTAAGGAAGCGTATTTTGTTATTAATGGGTCCTGTAAGTGGAGGGAAGTCAACTCTTGTTACCATGCTAAAAAGGGGACTTGAAGCTTACTCTCTGACGGATAGAGGCTCTGTGTTTGCCATTAAAGGATGCCCAATGCATGAAGATCCACTTCATTTAATTCCACATCATTTACGCAAGGATTTCCATGATGAGTATGGAATTCGCATCGAAGGTAATCTTTCTCCATTGAATATGATGCGTCTGGAACAGGAGTATGGTGGACGAATCGAAGATGTATTAGTAGAAAGAATCTTCTTCTCCGAAGATAAACGTACCGGAATCGGAACATTTAGCCCGTCCGATCCGAAATCACAGGATATTGCCGATTTAACAGGAAGTATTGATTTTTCAACCATTGCGGAATTCGGTTCAGAATCAGACCCACGTGCCTATCGCTTTGATGGTGAGCTTAATAAGGCGAACCGAGGAATGATGGAATTCCAGGAGATGTTAAAGTGTGATGAGAAATTCCTTTGGCACTTGTTGTCTCTAACTCAAGAGGGGAATTTCAAAGCAGGCCGGTTTGCCTTAATTAGTGCTGATGAGCTAATCGTAGCGCACACGAACGAAACGGAGTATCGTTCCTTTATCTCCAATAAGAAAAATGAAGCACTCCACTCAAGGATTATTGTTATGCCTATTCCTTATAACTTGAAGGTGTCACAAGAAGAAAGAATTTATGAAAAGATGATTAATGAGAGTGATGTTTCTGATGTTCACATTGCACCGCATACGTTAAAGGTAGCAGCGATGTTTACTATTCTTACCCGCTTAAAGGAACCGAAAAAAGGCGATATTGATTTACTTAAGAAAATGCGACTTTATGATGGGGAAAGTGTGGAAGGATTTAATACGGCGGATGTAGATGAACTTAAAAAGGAATATCCAGATGAAGGTATGAGTGGTATTGATCCTCGGTACGTGATTAACCGGATTTCATCCACGATCATTCGTAAAGAAATACCTTCAATTAATGCACTTGATGTATTAAGATCATTAAAAGATGGGCTGGATCAACACCCGTCCATCACTACAGAGTTACGTGAACGTTATATGAATTATATCTCTTTAGCCCGTAAAGAGTATGATAATATTGCCAAGAAGGAAGTCCAAAAAGCATTTGTTTATTCATACGAAGAGTCAGCTAAAACGTTAATGGATAATTACCTTGACAATGTTGAAGCTTATTGCAACAAATCAAAGCTTCGCGATCCACTAACTGGAGAAGAAATCAATCCAGATGAAAAGCTCATGCGTTCCATTGAAGAACAAATCGGCATCTCTGAAAATGCGAAAAAGGCTTTCAGGGAAGAAGTACTAATAAGAATTTCTGCTTTTGCAAGAAAAGGCAAACGTTTTGACTATAACTCTCATGACCGCCTGCGTGAAGCTATTCAAAAGAAATTGTTTGCCGATTTAAAGGATGTAGTAAAAATTACCACTTCATCGAAAACACCTGATGAACAGCAATTGAAAAAGATTAATAACGTGGTTGCCAGGTTAGTTGATGAGCATGGCTATAATACAACATCAGCTAATGAATTGCTGCGTTATGTTGGAAGTCTATTAAATAGATAAGTGGATTAAAATAGCTAGGACTGGCAGAAGGAAATCTGTCAGTCTATTTTTTTCCTTATTAAGGTAAGGATAAACCTCGGTGCATCCACATTGATAATTTGTCCAATTTAGTAGGTAAAAGCACAATTGTCAAAATAATTTGTAAATTATTCTATTTTTCTGCATAGGATAAAGTAATCCATATTTATCTTAATTTTTTCACTCGAGTTATAATATGTATTTGATAAAAATTTGTGCATTTTGGAAACTAATAAATTAATAAGGAGGGGTTTACATTGTCAGTTAACAACCATCAATTTGTCATTTCAAGAGAAGATTGGTCCCTCCACCGTAAAGGCCACGATGATCAACAAAGGCATCAAGAAAAAGTCCAGGAGGCAATTCGCAACAATCTTCCAGACTTAATTACAGAAGAGAGCATAATTATGTCTAATGGTCGAGATGTCGTAAAAATTCCGATTCGTTCATTGGACGAATATAAAATTCGTTATAATTATGACAAAAACAAACACGTGGGCCAAGGTGATGGTGACAGTCAAGTAGGTGATGTCGTAGCACGTGACGGTTCCAGCGGCCAAAAGGGACCAGGCAAAGGCCAAGGCGCGGGAGACCAAGCAGGCGAAGATTATTTTGAGGCAGAAGTATCATTAATGGAGCTTGAGGAAGCTTTATTTAAACAGTTAGAGCTTCCAAATTTAAAGAGAAAAGAACAGGAAGAGCATCTCGTTGAAAATATTGAATTCAACGATATACGAAAAACAGGTTTAATGGGGAATATCGATAAGAAACGAACGATGATGTCTGCATTTAAAAGGAATGCAATGAGCGGGAAGCCTGCTTTTCACCCTATTTATAAGGATGATTTGAAATTTAAGACTTGGAATGAAGTAGTTAAACCGGATTCAAAAGCGGTGGTCATCGCAATGATGGATACAAGTGGAAGTATGGGGATATGGGAGAAATATATGGCACGCAGCTTTTTCTTCTGGATGACACGCTTTTTAAGAACAAAATATGAAACAGTGGAAATTGAGTTTATTGCTCACCATACTGAGGCTAAAGTTGTTACTGAGGAGGACTTCTTTTCTAAAGGAGAAAGCGGTGGGACGATTTGTTCATCCGCATACCGCAAAGCCTTAGAAATCATTGATGCCAAATACAATCCACGAAAGTTCAACATCTATCCATTCCACTTCTCTGACGGTGATAATCTCACATCGGATAACGCCCGCTGCGTGAAGCTAGTTGAAGAATTAATGAAGGTGTCAAACATGTTCGGGTATGGAGAGGTAAACCAATACAACCGCCATTCAACCTTAATGTCGGCTTATAAGAACATTAAAGATGATCAATTCCGCTACTATATTCTTAAGCAAAAAGCAGATGTATTTCATGCAATGAAGAGCTTTTTCCAAGCAGAAGAAGAGAAATTATTCGCTTAACAAAAACGACTGGTGTCAGGCACCAGTCGTTTTTTTCTATTGCTACAATTTACTTTACATTAAGCTTTGTGGAATTGGTAAAGATGACAGGGTGATAGGGGGAAAGTAGGAAGGTTCATGAATGGTTTTTTCTTGTAGGATAACATGATGAACCTGCAAGAAAACATGAGATTTGATTTGCTTAGTGTTCCTGGAGTATTCTTTGAGTTGTATATGAAAGGTGGGTGTATATGCTAAAAGAAGTTTGTGTAGAGAATTTTACTTTGGTTCCTGTGGCTATTGAAAAGGGGGGACATCGCATTGAGCTTTGTGACAACCTATCTGTCGGAGGCACTACTGTTAGTCACGGGGTAGCTGCAAAAACCATTTCATATTGTCACTCCAAAAATACGAAGGTAATGACCATGGTTAGGCCCAGAGGCGGAAACTTTACTTATACTAAAGAAGAAATTGAGATTATGCAAATTGATATTGCCCATTTCAAACAGTTAGGGACAGATGGAGTGGTGATTGGCTGCTTAAATGATTCTGATTGGATTGATGAGGATGCCATGCTCAAACTGCTAGAATCTGCGAAAGGGCTGGATGTAACCTTTCACATGGCGTTTGATCAGATAAAAAATGAATATCAGTTTGAAGCTATTGATTGGCTTGTGAAACATCGAGTGAATCGAATTTTAACACACGGAGGACCTAGTACTAAATCAATCGAAGACAACCTTAGCCGTTTGAAGGAATTTGTGGATTTTGCGGGTGACAAAATTATTATTCTTCCCGGCGGGGGAATTACTAACAAGAACCTAAATAATATAGCAAGTATGTTAAATATTAGTGAAGTTCACGGGACAAAAATTGTGGGTGAGCTTTGTTAAGTTGCGGGCTCCGAAAACACAAGTTGATAAGTATTTGAATATCGCTGAGTTGATATTCAGTCATTTTATCCAAAAAACGACAGGTGCCTGGCACCTGCCGTTGTTGTTATTCAATTGATAGGATTCCGTCTTGACCTTGGGCTGAGTGTCCTTGTTTCTTTACATTTAATTTTCTTAAGTTTGTAAAGATAACTGGTGTAACAGCTGATGGTACTGATTTCTTAATGAATTCTAGATCAAAGTTCAGGATTTCCTGACCTTTAGTTATTTGCTGTCCTTCTTTTACAAGTACATTAAAGCCTTCACCTTTTAAATTAACGGTATCCAAGCCAATATGAATAAGGATTTCATAGCCTTGCTTTGATTTAATTCCGATTGCATGCTTAGTAGGGAAAATATTCATGATTTCGCCGTCCACTGGTGAAACGACAGTACCTTTAGATGGAATAATTCCAAAGCCTTCACCCATCATTTTTTGTGAGAAAACTTGGTCTGGCACTTCAGTAATCGGGATAATTTCCCCTTCGATTGGCATAACAAAATCTTTTTCAGAAAGTGGTGAGAGTTCATTAGTTTCAGTAGGAGCCGCCACTTTTTGTGCTAAATCCGAATTAATTCCAGCCTTATCAAATTTATTGGTCCCATTACGATATTTTATAATTTCGTCTGCTACGAATTGTACATTGGTTCCGACAATCACTTGAATGCTTTGCTTCCCAACGATATTGATTCCAGGTACACCAGTCGCTTTAATTTTTTGTTGGTCGACTGCATTCATGTCTTTTACTTCCATTCTTAAGCGCGTTACACAATTGTCTACAGAAGTAACATTTGCGTCTCCACCTAATCCTTCATATATCTGTGCGGCCATTGCGGCAAATTTACTTTCACCTGCTGCAACTACAACATCAGAAGACTCCTCATCATCTTCTTCACGTCCAGGAGTCATTAAGTTGAATTTCGTAATGATGAATCTGAATAAGAAATAGTAGATAACCGCAAACACTAAACCTTGAAGGATTAACATATAAGGGTGGTTTGCCATCGGCAATCTTGAACTTAAAACAAAGTCTACTAGACCGGCACTAAACCCAAATCCTGCTGTCCAATGAAATGCAGCTGCGATCGCTAATGAAATACCTGTTAATACCGCATGCACCAAATAAAGCATTGGTGCTACAAACATAAATGCAAATTCCAATGGTTCTGTTACCCCAGTAAAGAATGCAGCGAAACCTGCTGCCAGCATTAAGGATGCTACTTGCTTTTTCTTTTTCGTTTTAGCTGTATGATACATTGCCAGCCCTGCTGCTGGTAAACCAAACATCATGATCGGGAAGAAGCCGGCTTGATACATTCCTGTGACTCCCTTTACTCCCTTTCCAGACCAAAAATTACCAATATCATCGATTCCTGCAACATTAAACCAGAACACTGCGTTTAAGGCATGATGTAAGCCAGTTGGAATTAGTAGTCGGTTGAAGAATCCGAATAGCCCAGCGCCAACTGCACCTAATCCACTTATCCCTTTACCAAAAGAAACTAATCCTGTAAAAATTGGCGGCCAAATAAAGAATAATACTGCAGAAACGACTAACATCGAAACCGCTGTCATAATTGGAACGAGTCGTTTCCCGCTAAAGAATGCTAAAGCATCCGGAAGCTTCACATGACTAAATCGATTGTACATCATTGATGCGACTATCCCCGAAATAATACCAACGAAGGCATTTCCGATTTTTCCAAACGCAGGATCCACTTCTTCTGGTTTAATTCCTTGTAGCAATGCCACTGATCCTGTTGAAAGCAAGGTTGTTACAACCAGGTAAGCTACTAGACCACTTAACGCAGATGAACCATCTTTTTCTTTCGCCATCCCTAGTGCTACCCCAACAGCAAATAGGATGGGGATATTATCAATAATTGATGAACCAGCTTTAATTAAGAAAGCAGCTAGCGGACTATCCGCCCCCCAACCTGTAGGGTCGATCCAATAACCAATACCCATCAAAATGGCTGCAGCCGGTAAAACAGCTACAGGTAACATCAATGAACGACCAATTCTTTGTAAATATTTCTTCATCGTATTACCTCCTAACTAAAGTTTTAAAAAAATTAACTATAAAATGAAGTATTCCATCAAAATAATTGATGATTGGTGTAAGCGCTTTTCCATGAGTAAATATACCACTAAACGTTTATAGATGTCTATACCAATTTTAAAAATTTTATAATAGATAGTTACATTCCTTTACTATCATATGGTTAGTATAAGTGGAGGATTTTAATTTTTTCATCAGATAAAATTGGTATAGACAACTAGAAATAGGTGATGCTAGAATATAGTTGTAGAATTACCTGAAGGGAAGTAATATCAATGATTCAACAGATTAGTCATATTTTGCTTAAGGGAGTCCAAGTTTATTCAGAAGATATATTAATTGAAAATGGATTTATTAAAATAAATAACGGAAAAATAGTGGAAATCGGATCAATGGAAGAACTTGAAAAGGAAAATGAATTTGAAATTATTGAGCTTCCTGGGCACTATAAAGCAATTCCCGGTTTAATCGATGTTCATATTCATGGGGTCAATGGTGCTGATACGATGGACGCCACTAAGGAAGCACTGGACATAATGGTTACAGCTTTACCGAAAGAAGGAACCACGAGTTTTTTAGCTACAACAATGACTCAAGAAGGTAAACAAATTGAAAATGCTTTAATAAATGCAGGGCAATACATTGAAGAGCAGCAATCAATTGGAAAGGCCGAAATACTTGGCCTCCATCTTGAAGGTCCGTTTGTAAACTCAAAAAGAGCAGGGGCTCAGCCGATTCAGCATATTATTGACCCAGACCTTGCTTTATTTCAAAAATGGCAAAATCTCACAAATGGAAATATTAAACTTGTCACACTTGCCCCAGAGCGTCCAGGTGGACTAGAAATGATTCGATATTTAAAGTCAAATGGGATCATTGCATCAATTGGTCACACCGATGCAACCTTTGATGAGGTTGACGAAGCCATTGATGCTGGCGCAAATCACGTAACCCATCTTTTTAATCAAATGAGGGGACTGCATCATCGTGAACCCGGTGTCGTGGGTGCAGCTTTTTTACGAGACGAATTAAAGGCTGAAATTATCGTGGATGGGGTGCATGTTCGTCCGGAAATGGTAAAACTTGCTTTCAAACAAAAACAAAGTGAAGGGTTAATCTTAATAACCGATTCCATGCGTGCAAAATGTTTGAAAAATGGTAAATATGATCTTGGTGGTCAAGAGGTAACGGTAAAAAATGGAAAAGCGATCCTTGAGGACGGAACCCTGGCAGGAAGTATTTTAAAATTGGGGCATGCAGTAAAAAATATTATTGCTTACACTGGCTGTCCACTTGAAGACGCAATTGAAATGGCTTCCGTGAATCCAGCAAAGCAGTTGAATATTTATGATCGGAAAGGCAGTATTGCTGTTGGAAAAGACGCAGACATTGTCATTCTTGATGAAGAAATGGAAGTTTATATGACACTTTGCCATGGGGCAATTGCATTTAATAGGGAGGAAAACTCAAAATGAGAATTATCGAAGTAAAAGATTATCAACAAATGAGTAACAGAGCGGCTGAATTTATCATTGAAAAGGTAGTTCAGAATCCAAGTATTAAACTTGGATTAGCAACAGGTGGGACACCAATCGGAACCTATAAAAGGCTAATCGAGGATCACAAAATGAATGGGACCTCTTATCAGAAAGTAACCACTTTTAATTTGGATGAGTACATGGGACTATCAGGTGATAATAAGAACAGCTACCGGTATTTTATGAATAACCAACTTTTTAATTATATTGATATGAATAAAGCTAAAACAAATATTCCAAGCGGAATTGCTGCTGATTTTCAAGAAGAATGTGATCGTTATGAAGATTTAATTGCTAAGCATGGTGGCGTTGATTTACAAATTCTCGGAATTGGCAGTAATGGGCATATTGGATTCAATGAACCAGGGACTTCCTTTGATTCCAAAACGCATATTGTAAAGTTAGCACCTTCGACCATTCAAGCAAATGCAAGATTTTTTAACCGAATTGAAGAGGTTCCTACAAAAGCGATTACGATGGGGATTGCAACCATTATGAAAAGCAAAGAAATTCTTCTTCTCGTTTCAGGTGAAAAGAAAAAAGAAGCACTGTTTAGACTTTTGAACGGCGAAATTAATGAAAGTTTTCCTGCATCCGTGTTGAAAAATCATCCTTGTGTTACAATTATTGCAGATAAAGCGGCAATAGCAGATCTAAAGGTTCACTATAGCGAAAAGGTGCCAATGTAAAGGAAAGGATGCAGTTGGAGGAAAATGATTAATAAGAATTCTCCCATCCCAATTTATTATCAACTTGAAGGATATATCAAAGAGTTAATTGAAAACGGCGAATTGCGACCTGGTGATTCTCTCCCTCCTGAGAGAGAATATGCGGAGAAATATCAAATTAGCCGGATGACAGTTAGACAGGCCTTTACACAGTTAGTAAATGAGGGCTATTTATATCGTTTGCAAGGAAAAGGAACATTTGTTGCAGAAAGAAAAATCGAACAGCCCCTTCAGGGATTAACAAGCTTCACAGAAGATATGAAGGCAAGAGGATTGGAACCAGGGAGCCAATTAATCCACTTTGAAATTATTCCGGCGACAAAACAAATAGCAGGTCAGCTTTTGATTTCTGAATATGGACCCGTATATGAAATCAAACGGATTCGTATGGCAGATAGTGTCCCAATGGCCTTAGAAACAAATTATATTTCAGCAAATCTCGTTAAAGGGCTTACGGAACAAATTGTAAATGAATCCCTATACGCACATATTGAAGGACAGTTAGACTTAAAAATTGATAGCGCTTCTCAGATTATTGAATCATCAATTGCCAGCCAAAGTGAGGCAAATTATTTAAAGATCAGCAAAGGGTCACCAGTCATGTTAATCCAAAGAAATACTTTTCTTAAAGATACTACCCCGGTTGAATTTGTTAAATCTGTATATCGGGCGGATCGTTACAAGTTTATGATTCAGATGAAACGCTGAAAACAAAGGAGATTATTTATCTTGTTCAATCTTTATTTTTCTAAGCTTAAAGAATTATTAAGCTTAATCGAAAAAGATGAAAATGAAAACCTCAAAATAGCTGCAGAGAAAGTGGCCAAGTGCATCCAAAAGGATGGGATTGTTCATGTTTTTGGTTGCGGACATTCCCATATGCTTGGGGAAGAACTATTTTACCGAGCTGGTGGACTGGTTCCAATTAATCCAATCCTAATAGAAGATTTAATGCTGCATAAAGGG
This sequence comes from Bacillus sp. OV166, assembly GCF_900177675.1. GTDB lineage: Bacteria > Bacillota > Bacilli > Bacillales > Cytobacillaceae > Neobacillus. Next base: position 1,457,600 of record NZ_FXWM01000001.1, read on the forward strand.
GCGGTTCGCTCCTCTCAATTAGAAAAAGAAAATGATTTTGCAGAACAATTCATGATAAATGTGAAGATTCAACCTCAAGATGTTGTCATTGTCGCATCAACCTCTGGCAGGAATCCTGTGCCAATTGATGTGGCCGAGATTGCTAAAGATAAAGGTGCATTTGTCATTAGCGTCACATCGTATGTTTATACAAAAACAGTGAAGTCAAGACATAAAAGTGGTAAATATTTGTATCATACGGCGGACCTTTCCATTGATAATCATATTAAAGTGGGTGATGCATTAATGGAGCACGAGTCACTTGGTGTAAACTTTGGTTCTGGTTCAACGGTTATAGGGACAGCAATTGTTAACGGAATAATGGTTGAAGCGATCCGCATAATGATTGAAAATAATTTTGAACCGCCAATCTTTAAAAGTGGCAATGCAGATGGTGCCGAAGAACATAATCGAGATCTTATTAACAAATATAAAGGCCGGATTCCAATGCTGGAAAAATGACCCCTTAAAAACAAGCCGACAGTTTCAATAGTTGGTTTTTTTTGTGGAAAATTGTGATTATGCCCGATTATTAAATACGTTTATTTTCCATCAATACTTTCTTTGAAAAACATTAACACTATGAAGGCAACATGAATTTCAGAAGGAGGTATTTCGATTGATAAAAAAACCAGTTGGGTTACTTTTAACAGCGGTCTTAACAATGGGCCTTGCTGCTTGTAATAACAATGATAATAAAGAAATAAATGATCAAGGGTCAAATCGTATAGGAATGAACACCAATAACAGAATCAATACCCCTTATATGGATGTACGTAATGGGAGAGATGATGGGATCGACCACAATGGTCCTTTGACTGAGGATTACACGAACAATAATAACAGCGAATCTGATTCTGATGTAAATTTTTATAACAATAATCGAAAAAACAAGAAATATTACAAAAACAATGATGATATGATTTCTGCATATCAAACAAATTTGAACAGTAATCAATACCCTCATACAAGGGCGGTATTAATCCAAGATGCAAAGTACCAGTTTATTCGTCTCGATCCTAGTCTAGGTAATTTGGCACTCCAACAGATCCAACCTTATATTCAGCAGCAAAGACCGAATGTACAAGCACCAGTCCAACAACAACCAGCACCAATTCAACAACCAGCACCAATTCAACAACAGCCAGCACCGAAGCAACAACGGCCAGCACCACCACAAGCCCAACCGGCACCAAAACAGCCAACTACTACACAAAATAATGCACCGGCTACTGGGACAGTTAGTCAATACGTACAACAAGTAATTGACTTAACAAATGCCCAACGCAGTAAAAACGGACTTCCTGCTTTAAAGGCTGACACACAGTTAAACAGTGTTGCACAGAAAAAATCGTTGGATATGCAGCAAAAAAATTATTTTTCACATACAAGCCCAACCTATGGATCACCATTTGACATGATGAGAGACTTTGGCGTGACTTATAAATCTGCAGGTGAAAATATCGCACAAGGACAACGAACGCCACAAGAAGTAGTAACTGCTTGGATGAACAGTGAAGGGCATCGTAAAAATATCTTAAGTTCAAATTTTACTCATATTGGGGTAGGATTTGAAGCGACAGGCAAACACTGGACCCAAATGTTTATTGGCAAATAAAGTAAAAAGCAAACCGACAAAAGTTAGTCTTCTGTCGGTTTGCTTTTTAAATGATATTATTTTCTTTTTTCATTATCGACGAAATCGTTGGAAATTTAAAATGAAAAGTGGTTCCCATTCCCACTTCACTTTCAGCCCAAACCGTACCATCCATTGCACGTGCAATGCTGTAAACCACCATCATACCTAAGCCTGTTCCATTTTTTCCTTTTGTGGAATAAAATGGTTCTCCTAATCGCTCTAGCTGATCTATGGTCATTCCTACACCAGTGTCCTTCACACTAATGGTTACATTGTTTTTACTATACTCAGTTGTAACAGTTAAATAACCTCCATTAGGCATTGCTTCAATTGCATTTTTGAGGACATTCACAAAGCATTGACGGAACTTTTGCCCATCCCCTTTTATAAACCCAATCACTGAAAAGTCTGTGCTAATCTCGACTGAATTTTGATTGGCTAAGGGCTGAAGAATATTAATTATTTGCCGTAATTCACTTTTTACATTTAGTTCCTCAAACGCTTCTATCGATGGTTTTGCAAAGGTTAAATAATCTTGTATAACCCGTTCAGCCGAAATTAATTCCTCTTTTACGATAGATAAATATTCTTTCCGCTTATGCCTTGAAAGGTAATCATCTTGCAGGAGCTGAACAAACCCGCTAGCTGCAGTTAGTGGATTTCGAATCTCATGGGAAATGGCAGCTCCCATTTGTTCAACTGCTTTTAACTTTTCAGCTTTAATCAGCTGCTGCTGCATTTCATTATTTCTTCTAACAAATTCAATCCCATATGAAATGATCCCAATTCCGAGAGAGGGAATGAATAAGAACGCAGTCCATGCATCCAGCCAATAGTAATGGGGATGGGCGAAACTCATCCCAATAACTGTCACTATGCCGAGGATTATTCCCAAACATACTGTCACGAAAATGCGGCGTGCTGGCACTTGCTTTAAAAACCAAGGATATAATCGCCAAAATACTACTGTGAGAGGTACATAAAGCAACATTGTTTGATAAAAACCTGAATCAAAGCCATAGAAACCCCGTATAATAATAATTGCCCCAATTAGAATCGGGCCAATTCCAACATAAAGGGCCCCCAAAACCAAAGGAATAATCCTTAAATCATATCGAGCATATGAAATTGGATTGTATGAGAATTGAATACATAACCATAACATGACAATAAAAAAGAATGTTAGTGAGGGTTTGGATAGGGTGAATTTTTTATAATTATCGAAAAAAATTAAACAAAAAACAATAAAACGATATATATTGAGAGGTTAAAGAAAAGATGTTTCGTAATTTCCATTGTCATCACCATCCAAAAAGGGCTGATAGGAAAATTTTACATGTATTTTCCGCATTATACAACAAAATTTGCATAATATTTAGAAAAATATGTTTGGATTTGATAAAAAAAGGAAGGCTTGTATTATTTACAAGCCTTCCATGCTTAAATGAGAGGATGAAATTGTATTTCTACCTTTTGTCTTAGATAAATATAATGCCGAATCAGCCATTTGGATTAATGCCTGCGGTTTTTCTAAAGTTGTTGGACCATTGTGGCAAATCCAATACTTAGCGTAACAATATCAGCAATGTCAGAACTAATATGGGGAATTTTAAGTAACTTAATTGTCCCCTGAATTTGATAAGCAATTTTCATCCCTTCCTCCATGGTTGTAGAAGGAGAGATGAGAGCAAATTCCTCCCCTCCATAACGGCAAAAAGTATAATGAGATTTAACAGCTATTTGATTGTTAATAGCTTGTGCAATTGATTGTAAGCAAAAATCTCCAGTTAGATGGCCGTATGTATCGTTGTATTTTTTAAAGTAATCAATATCAAACATAATTAATGTGATTGGTGTATGACTTATAGAAGAATTAGCCCATGCTTTCTCAAGCGTTTCATCAAAATATCTTCTGTTGGCAATCCCTGTTAGTCCATCTAAGTAGGATAGTTGATTGAGTAATTGATTTGCCTCTTGTAGTTTTTGTTCCGTAAGTTTTCGATCAGTAATATTTCTTGATACAATAATGACTTTCTTACTTCCATCTTCTTCGAAGTGAACACTCTTTAAAGTAGATTCAATCCAAACATAATCTCCTTTACTCGTACGGTACCTGTAAGTTGATTCAGCCACACCCTCATGAAGTGCTTTTTCAAACATGTCTTTTGTTTGGGCAACATCATCTGGATGAATAAAAACCTCCATTTTTTTTCCGAGAAGTTCAGTGTACTCAAAATGAATAATTTCTTTTACAGCGGGTGAAATATAAATATATTCGGCTTTTTCGTTGTGCATTGTAATCATGTCACTGGAATATTCAGCTATGAGGCGAAAACGTTCTTCTGTTTCCTTCAATTTCATGACATTATGCTTTAACTGATTTTGTACTTCGTATGACTTCACCACGAAGACAAAAAAATGATAAGCAAAAAAACCACCAATGAGAGAAATTAAATAATGTATGGTTAAAACATTTTTGAGTGTTGGGAAGTTGTCAATTCTGATAATGAAAATGATTGAAACAATTAACAAACCAATCAGATTCATTATGAAAGCCTTTAAAGTTCTGGAACAGTTTAATGTTGCGATTCCGCCACAGAGGATGCCTGTTAGTACAGCCCCGATTGCTCCCAGTAAGGAAGATTCATTCATACCAAAAAGAAGGATTCTTCCTGCTGCAATAAGGACAGCAGCCAATATTGCTGGGATATACCCACCGAAAGTTGCAGCGATCACTATTGCCAAATGGCGTAGATCAGCAATTGTGGTTGCGTTAATTTGAATACTAAACGTCATTAAAATATTCCCTAGAACTCCAAAACAAAGTCCCCAATATAATTTTGAGGATAGCGGAGAGGAAGGATTTATTGGCTTATCTTTAAATAACACTCCCATAATAGAAAAGGAAGCAATTAATAGTGCGCCATTTGAAACAAAATCTTTTAACATGAATACTCTCCTGGAATAGTGAATAAAGTTCTTAGAGCTATTGTGCAATATTATTTCATGAATTATTTGCATCTTCCAATTATACTATGAATTAGATATTTATGACAAAGTTAGATTAAAAAAGGATTCCTGTATTAAAGGTAATAAATAACTTGCTCAATATTGAACAACAGGTGACGTCCTTGAACATTAAGTGTCGTTTTCTTTTAATTACATCAATATACTACTTCTGACTTCAAACTATCTTAAGCACTTGATCACGTAAGAGAAGGGATTTTAATAATTGGAATATTTTTTAATTAAACGCTTACAAAAAGTTGTTGACTGAGTAAATAGTCGATGATAAGATACAACTATACTAATTAATTAGTTCAATAAACTAATTAAAAGAAGTGCACTAATTGTCTTTTTTATAATTTGTTTTGAAAAGGGTTTCAAAGTATTGAGAGTTCTAAAGTTTCATGGAGTTAAACGTATAGCTTTCGGGGTGAATTACAAATTAAATGCATAATGGAGGGGTAAAAAATGAGTCAACTTGCAAAAAAATCGGCTGAGGTACAAGGTTCTGCAAATGAATTTAGAAAGTTTGGAATGAAAGACAAACTTGGTTATATGTTTGGTGATTGGGGGAACGATTTCTTCTTTATTCTAGTTGCCGCATTCTTAATGGTTTTCTATACAGATGTCTTTCATATTAATCCTGCTGCAGTCGGTGGTTTATTCTTACTTGCCCGTTTGTGGGATGCAGTAGCAGACGTTTCATGGGGCCGTTTTATTGATACAAGAAAAGCAGGGAAAAATGGCAAATTCAAGCCTTGGATTTTTAGAATGTCTTTCCCGCTTGTTATTTCTGGTATTTTAATGTTTGTTCACATTCCAGGAATGTCCGATGGATTTTATCTTGCTTATGCTTACGTAACATATATTATTTGGGGAACACTATATAGTACAGTTAATATTCCTTACGGATCAATGGCTTCAGTTATCACAGGCGATCCTGTTGAACGTACAGCACTATCAAGCTGGAGAACATTAGGTGGAAACTTGGCCGGTTTAATTATTAACGTGGTTGGTCCTATGATTTTGTTTGTTAACAACCGACCAGATGCTAATCGCTTCATATTAGCTGCATTAATTTTCGGTGGACTTGCACTTGCTTGTTATATGGCTTGTTATAAATTATCGGTTGAACGGATTACATTGAATGAAACAACTAAACCACAGATGAACTTAGGACAAACAATGAAAGGTCTTGTAAAAAACAGACCATTAATTTGGTTCCTTATTGCTTCATTATTGTTCCTGGTTGTCTTTATGTTAATTGGTGCAGTAAACGTTTATTTATTTAAGGATTACTTTGGAAATGCTAAAGCACTAAGTATGGTTGGTCTTCTTCAAGCTATTGCAGTATTTGTAGGTATGCCATTTGTTAAACCATTAGTTGCGAAATTTGGTAAAAAAGAAGTGGCTTCTGGTGGTTTATTACTTGCTGCTATTGTATACGGAGTTCTATATTTCCTTCCTAACATAACAGCAACACAATTTATCGGAATTTTAACCGTTGGAATGTTTGGTTATGGTATTTTCAACCTTGTCATTTGGGCTTTCGTTACTGACGTTATTGATTATCATGAGTATTTAACTGGCTTACGTGAAGATGGAACCGTTTACTCGATCTATTCTATGGCACGTAAAGTTGGTCAAGCAGTTGCCGGTGGTGTTGGCGGTGCAGCAATCGCAGCAGTCGGTTATAATCCAACTCTTAAAGCACAGTCAGCAGATACGCTTCAAGGAATTCATACACTTGGAACTCTAGTACCTGCAATCACACTTGCTGTTGTGTTCCTAATTATTGTATTCTGTTATCCATTAAACAAAAAGCGTACAGCACAACTTGCAGCTGATTTAGCTGAAAAGAGAAAAGGCTAAAATTAAATAGGTAAATAAAGGCTCCGATTTCATGCGAATCGGAGCCTTTTCTGTTATGCTATGAACTCCCTTATTGATCTTTACTGGATAAATGTTAATAAATGGGATGAATAGGATGATAAACGCTTACAAATTATTATTGACGAAATTTGTCGACGGTGGTATTCTATCAATGAAGTTAATTTGTTAGTTTATTAAACAAATTAAAAAACCTTTTTTCAAGCTCAAAGATTTAAACATTTATTCTTTGTAGTTTTGAAAAGGGTTACAGCTAAAACACATTTAATTATTATAGAAGGAAGAGGGAGTCATGATGGAGAATAGTGCCCAAAAAAAATTAACCTTAAAAGAAAAAATCTCCTACGGTTTAGGTGATGTGGGTAACGGCTTTATGTTTGATATGGGGCAAATTTATTTGCTAAAGTTCTATACAGATATTTTAGGAATTTCGGCTTATTGGGGCGGCCTCGTATTTTTAGTATCAAAGATTTTTGATGCATTTGCAGATTCCTCAGTAGGTGCTTTTGTGGATAAACGGAAGGTAGGTAAACGAGGTAAGTTCCGGCCGTTCATCTTATTTGGATCGATTCCGCTTGCTATTATGACTATCATTTCTTTCATGGCACCTGACTTTTCAGATACAGGAAAAATTGTATTTGCTTTTATAACCTATATGGCCTTTGGGTTGTCGTATTCCATTGTTAACATTCCTTATGGATCACTCGCAGCTTCCATGACCCAAGATTCTGTGGATCGTGCATCTCTTGGATCCTTCAGAGCTATTGGCAGCCAATTTGCAATGCTTATTTCGGGGATGGTTGTTATCCCAATTGTTTTATATTTTCCAGATCAAAAATTAGGATATACTGTGGGAATCGGTTCGATGGCGTTAATTGGGGTCATATTCCATTATATTTGCTATCGTAATACAAATGAAAATGTGATTAGGGTGCCTAAAAAAGAAGAAGAAAAGCTTCCGATGTCAAAACTCTTCAAATTATTGCTAAGTAATAGACCGCTAATTGCTCTTTGTTTCGTTTGTTTGTTTATGGTTGCTGGGAGTAACCTACGCACAGCTGTTCAGTTATATTACTTACAATATAATTTAGGAAATTCAGGTCTTATGTCTTTGCTTTCATTTACTAGTATTGGAATCGCTGTCATTGGTTCATTTTTTATTCCAGCACTTGTTAAAAGACTTGGAAAAAAGAAAACATTTATTATCGGTCTTTTTATTGGAATTGCCGCGGATGTTGCAAACTTTGTTCTACCAGCTAACGTACCGACTTTCCTTATATTACTTACAATTGGAAGCTTAGGTCTTAGCTTTGCACTAGGTTTACCATGGGTAATGGTTGCGGATGCAGTGGATTATCATGAATGGAAAACAGGACAACGGACAGAAGGGATTGTATATTCAAGTTACAGTTTCTTCCGTAAACTAGCACAGGCGTTAGCTGGTTTTATTCCTGGCGTTGCCCTTGGATTAATAGGTTATGTTCCAAATGCAGAACAAACTGCTGGCGCACTCCTTGGTATTAAAGGGCTTATGTTCCTCGTTCCAGCCGGACTAAACTTAATTGCAGCGGTTATCTTAATTGTTCTGTATAATTTAACAGAGGATCTTTATAAAAAGATTGTTGATGAACTTAAAGATAAACAAAAGGTGAATGATAGTTTAAAAAGTGCGTAATAAACATCGTTAAAAACCCCTTTTAGCACTAGCTAAAAGGGGTTTTTCCCTTGAAAGAAGAAGTAATCATGTTCTAAATGAGTGCGCTTCCAATTCGGTTGGATTTTATCTCATAGGGTAAATTTAACATCGGGACATCAAGAAAATGTTTGATAGCAAGTGCACATGCCCCAAGGACACAGGATTCTTTCCCGATAGTAGAGATCATTAATTCCCGGTAATGACTAATTGAAGAATTTAGATTTCCACTAATTTTATCTAGAGAGTCCGGATACATACGCAACAGTTCACTATCAAGCACGAGTACGTCTGGATTATACATGTTAATCATATTATTCAATCCAATGGAAAGATAAAAAAGGAATTGTTCCATCAGTTCGTGCACTTCCACATCGCCTTCATTAAGCCACTTTTGAATATGTTCGTAAGTTAGATTCTTTATTTGTCGTTTTTTAGATAAATGTTCAAAAATGGCCGATTCTGAAGCATACTTTTCCCAGCATCCCTTATTTCCACAATTGCATGGTTTACCTTGTGGAACAACAATCATATGACCTATTTCACCAGCATATCCGTCATTCCCTCGAAAAAACTCATTGTTCATCATCATACCTAGGCCGATCCCAGAATAGAGGGTCGCACATAACAAGTTGTCTGTTTCATGGTGCACAAAGACCCTTTCGGCAAAAGAACTTAGATTTGCATTATTTTCAAGGTAGATAGCCGAATCAAATTCTCTTTCTAAATCACGCTTGAGATTAATGTCATGCCAATTAAACCGTGGAACATAGTGGATTTCTTCGTCTTTTGTAACTAGACCATGGATGGCGATAACAATTCCTACAATACCATAGCGGCTCGTAGTGTAATCTGCTTTGAACTTTTTGATTTGTTGAATTAAAAGATGAAGTATCTCTGTATAATCTGCAGTATTTATTTTGATAATATTAGATGAAACAGGACCGCCAAGAAGGTCTGATAATGTAAATGATATTTGACCATAATCAAGGTCAATACCAAGTGCATAGCCAACTTGTCCGTTCAATGAGAGCATAATCGGCTTTCTTCCAACCGAAAAATGCTCAAGCTGTGTCTCTATAATAAGCCCTTCTTCCAATAAGTCTGCAACTTGTGCTGAGATGGTTGCTCTTGTTAAGTTAGTGGCTTTGGATAGATCTGCTCTCGAAATCATTCCTTCTTTAACAATTTCTCTAAGGATTAAAGAGCGATTAATTTTTTTTATATATGCCGCATCACCAGTAACCATTTTTATCCTCCATTTCGTGCATTCCTTTGTTTATATCCTTATTATATCAGTTCTTTCATTAAAAGGTCGTTATTATTCTATTAATTCCTAAATAGTTAATTGACTAAACATATTAAACATGATAAATTAGGAATGTAATTAATTTGTTTAATAAACAAATTAAAAGAGAACTATCTGATAACAAATACTTATATATTTCTGTAAGGGGTTACAGATGTGCATTAACCGTATGAATTTCTATCTAAAGGAGAGGTATTCGATGAAAAAATTTATGGATCAACACTTTTTGTTAAATACAGAAACTGCAGTTAAGCTTTATGAAAATGCCGCAGTATCTTCACCAATTTTTGATTTTCACTGTCACTTAGATCCGAAGGAAGTATGGGAAAACAAGTCATATGAAAATATTACTCAAATCTGGCTTGGTGGGGATCATTATAAATGGCGAACAATGCGCATGAATGGTATTGGAGAGGAATACATTACCGGAGATGCAGGTGATTGGGAAAAATTCGCAGCATGGGCAGAGACAGTTCCACATTTAATTGGAAACCCAGTATACCATTGGACGCACTTAGAATTAAAAATGGTCTTTGGTATTGATAAAGTATTAAGTCCTGAGACAGCTCGTGAAATTTGGGAAGAATGTAATGAAAAGTTACAGACGCCTGAATTCAGTGCAAGAGCTTTAATTGAGAGATCAAATGTAAAGTTTATCGGAACGACGGATGATCCAATCTCTACATTAGAATTCCATCAATTATTGAAAAATGATGAGACCTTTAAAACAATTATTGCTCCAACATTCCGTCCAGATGGTGCGCTTTTTATTGAACGTCCAACTTTCGCTAGCTGGATTGAAAAATTAACACAAGTTTCAGGTGTAAACGTGGATTCATTTGACGCATTATTAGCAGCGTTAAAGCAACGAATTGCCTACTTCCATGAAAACGGAGGTCGCGCATCGGACCATGACATTCAAAATATGGAATACGTGGAATCTACAAAACAAGAGATTGAAGAAATTTTCAATAAAAGATTAAGCGGCTTAGAGCTTTCAACTAGTGAATTAGTTTCTTACCGTTACTACTTATTAAAAGAGCTTGGCAAGATGTATGCCGAGAAACAATGGGTTATGCAACTCCATATGGGAGCGATGAGAAACAATAATACAAGAATGAAAGAACTTCTTGGAACTGACGTTGGATTTGACTCAGTTGGAGAAACTAATATGGCAGAAGGATTATCTCGTTTCCTAGATTCCTTAGACCAAGAAAATGCATTGCCGAGAACAGTACTGTTTAACTTGAACCAAAAAGACAATGTTATGCTAGCAGGAATGATGGGTAACTTCTATGAAGAAGGGATTCCAGGAAAAGTTCAATTAGGTTCTGGCTGGTGGTTTTTAGACCATATCGATGGTATGGAGAGACAAATGAAGGATTTTGCAAATGTCGGATTACTCAGTCACTTTATCGGTATGCTGACAGACTCTCGCAGCTTCCTATCTTATGCACGTCATGATTACTTCCGCCGAATTCTGTGTAACCTCCTTGGTGATTGGGTTGAAAAAGGGTTAGCGCCGAATGACATGAAGCAAATGGAGCAAATGGTAAGGAATATTTGTTATGATAATGCCGAAAAATATTTTTTAAGACGCTAAAAAAGCACTTTTTAATTGTATTAATGAAAGAAATGTGGTTATCTAAATAGTATTAATAATGAAAGAGGGATAGTATGTCTAAACAACAAATTGGTGTAGTTGGTTTAGCTGTTATGGGTAAAAACCTTGCCCTAAATATTGAAAGCCGTGGATATTCCGTTGCTGTATTTAATCGTTCATACGATAAAACAGAAGAGTTTTTAAAGAATGAAGCAGAGGGAAAAAACTTTGTAGGTGCACGTTCTGTTGAAGAATTCGTTAATTCTTTAGAAAAGCCTCGCAAAATTTTATTAATGGTTAAAGCTGGTACTGCAACAGATGCAACCATCGACTCTTTAAAGCCATTTCTTGAAGAAGGCGATATCCTAATTGATGGTGGGAATACATTCTTCCAAGATACAATCAGACGTAATAAGGAACTAGAGACAGCAGGATTCCATTTCATCGGAACTGGCGTTTCAGGTGGTGAAGAAGGCGCATTAAAAGGTCCTTCTATCATGCCAGGCGGTAAAGAAGAGGCTTATAACCTTGTTAAACCAATCTTAGAAGCCATTTCTGCAAAAGTAGAGGGCGATCCTTGCTGTACGTATATTGGTCCAAATGGTGCGGGTCACTATGTGAAAATGGTTCATAACGGAATTGAATATGGAGATATGCAGTTAATCTGTGAAGCTTATTTTATTTTGAAAAATGTCCTTGGTTTAGATGCAAAAGAGCTTCATGAGGTCTTTGCTGAATGGAATAAAGGCGAATTAGACAGCTATTTGATTGAAATTACGGCTGATATCTTTACAAAAGTGGATGAAGAAACTGGTAAACCAATGGTTGACTTAATCCTCGATACAGCTGGTCAAAAGGGTACTGGTAAATGGACAAGCCAAAATGCTTTAGACTTAGGTGTTCCACTTCCAATTATCACTGAATCTGTATTTGCCCGCTTTATTTCAGCAATGAAGGATGAGCGTGTTAAGGCAAGTAAGGTTCTTAATGGACCAGAAGTTAAGGCGTTTGAAGGCAATAAAGAAGAATTAATCGAAGCAGTTCGAAAAGCATTATATATGAGTAAAATTGTTTCTTATGCACAAGGTTTTGCACAAATGCGTGCTGCCTCTGAAGAATACGATTGGAATCTTCGTTACGGTGATATCGCGATGATTTTCCGCGGAGGCTGTATCATTCGTGCACAATTCTTACAAAAGATTAAAGATGCGTATGATCGCGACCCTGAATTAAGAAACTTATTGTTAGATCCATACTTCAAAGAAATTGTAGAAAACTATCAACAGCCATTACGTCAAGTTCTTGCTGTGGCAATTGAACGTGGTATTCCTGTACCTTCATTCGCTAGCGCGATTGCCTATTATGACAGCTACCGGACTGAAACTTTACCTGCTAATCTGTTACAAGCACAACGTGACTACTTTGGTGCTCACACCTATCAACGTGTTGATAAAGAAGGAGTATTCCATACACACTGGATGGAATAAGCAGTTTGATTTGAACCACTTTCAAAAGAGACAAAACTAGCTCAATAGGGGCTGGTTTCGTCTCTTTTTTTTTATAGTCGGTTGCCTTAAATTTATTATTAAAAAGCAATGTGAGTCAAAAATCAACTATTTTTTAAGCAGTTTTAGAGAATGATTTTAGTTTCTAAGTGCAATATAATAATAGTATGTTAAGTTAACAAATTAATTTGTTAACGCTTACCTATAAGGGTGTGAGAGTAATGGATGAGTGGAATATATCTCCTAACAGAAGGAAAATAATGGATGAATGGATAAACGCATTCTACCGAGTACAAGGTATGGAGTCCAACATATTTAATTTTCACTCACATCAAGAATATGAGATCTATTTTTTTCATTCGGGTGATTGTAAGTATTTAATTAATAATAGGATTTATGAATTACAGCCTGGTGATATCATTCTTTTGGATGGTATGACATTGCATAAACCGAACCCGAGGACAGGCAGCACGTATACAAGGAGTATGCTTCATTTTTCACCTACGTGGCTGCAAGAGTTATTGACAGCTCTTGGAATCCCAAATTTGTTAGATCCTTTTAAGAAACTTAACAATTGTTTGCTGCGAACACGATATGATGAAGCGGGACAATTTGTTGATGGACGGATAAAGGAAATCGCCGCGTCGTTGGAACAAATTAATGAAGAAATGCAACGAACCGGCAAGAAAAATGAACTATTAGAAGCCGAAGTGAAACTTGAGTTAGTTCAATTATTGTTAGGAATTTTTAAAATGAGTCAAAAAGAATTATCTCAAGTAACAAGTAAAAAGACTGAAAAGGAACATCATGCAGAGGCCATTGCGTCTTGGATTAATGAACACTATAGCGAAAAAATAAGTTTAGATAGAGTGGCTGCAGAGTTGAATCTGAGTAAGTATTATGCTTCGCATGTGTTTAAGGAAATCACTGGCTTTACGGTGATGGAATATGTAATGGGGTGCCGGCTCAATCAGGTGAAGTATTTGTTGGAAATGGAGCCTGATCGAACGCTAACAGAGGTGTCACGGGTAACTGGCTTCGAGAGTGTTGCCCATTTTAGTCGGTATTTTAAAGAGAAGGTGGGCACCACACCGTCACGTTATCGTAAAAATAAAATTTCTAGCAACATTACTGTGAAAAAGGGGGAACATTCCTAAATGAATAAAGACTTAATGATCTCAGGCTTTTCAGATGAAATCTCTTCTGATTTTGATACCCAGCTTGAAGTTGTCTCAAATCTTGGTATGCATTATCTTTCTTTACGCGGTATTGATGGGAAAAATATTGGTGATTATACCGTTGATGAGATTAAAGATAATGTACAACCACGGCTTCAAAAGGCAGGTATCGGTGTTTCTTCAATAGGGTCGCCAATTGGCAAGGTGTTCATAAACGATGAAGATGGATTTGCCCATCAAAAGGTCATGTTGGACACGCTTTGTCAAATTTCCAACTTATTAAATTGTAAATATATCCGTATATTTAGCTTTTATATTCCTAAGGGCGACAATGCCGACCAATATCGTAAGGAAGTCGTTAGTAAGCTTAAGGAATATGCAGCCATTGCTGAAAAATACAATGTTATTTTACTGCATGAAAATGAAAAGGATATCTTTGGTGATATAGGAAGACGCTGTCATGAGATATTAACAGAGGTTGGTTCTCCTTACTTCAAAGGGATTTTCGACTTCGCTAATTTCGTACAGTGCGGTGAGGACACACAGGAGTGTTACGATCTCTTAAAGAATGAGATTGTTTATATACACATAAAGGATGCTGTAACATCTGACAGTCAAAATGTTGTCTGTGGGACTGGAGAAGGGAAAATACCTGAGCTCCTGAAACAATTTATTCAAAGCGGTTACAAAGGCTTCTTAACGCTTGAACCACATCTCGTTTTATTTGATTCATTAAAGGATTTAGAACTGGAGGATGCTGCAGAGATTATTAAGGATGACAAAGGTCTCGATGGTGCAGGCGGCTATAAGCTTCAATATGAAGCACTTTTAGAAATTCTTCAAAAAATAGAAAGCGAGGAGAAATAATTATGAAAACTGTAAGATTAGGTATTGTTGGACTAGGAGCGCAAGGTGGAGCGTACGCTCAATTTATTTCAGAAGGAAAAGTTAAAAACATGGTGATTGGAGCAATTTGTGATAACGACCCAGCTAAAAAGGCAGTAGCAGCAGAAAAATATCCTGATGTTCCTTTTTATGATAACTATATTGAAATGCTTGAAAGCGGTGAAGTTGACGCTGTTGTGACATGTGTACCTCATTACCTGCACCCTGAAATGGGGATTGATTCGTTGAAGAGAAACATCCATGCATTGGTTGAAAAGCCTGCAGGTGTTTATACAAAACAGGTGAAAGAACTTAATGAATTTGCCGCTACAAAGCCTGAGTTAACCTATGCGATCATGTTTAACCAAAGAACGAACCCACTTTATCAAAAACTGAAAGAGCTTATTGATAATGATGTAATTGGTAAAATCCGCCGTACAAACTGGATTATTACTACATGGTGGAGACCACAAGGTTATTACGATCAAAGTGAATGGAGAGCAACATGGGGCGGCGAAGGCGGCGGTGTTCTAGTCAACCAAGCACCACACCAAATTGATTTACTTCAGTGGATTTGCGGGATGCCTAAAAAGGTTTATTCGAATGTGAAATACGGTTACCAACGTAATATTGCAGTTGAAGATGAAGTAACAGCTATGTTTGACTACGGTAATGGCGCTACTGGTGTATTTATTACAGCGACACATGACATTATTGGTACGGACCGTTTTGAAATTTTAGGAGACAACGGAAAAATCGTTGTTGATGACAGCAAGAAAATTACCATCAAACGACTTAACAAACCTGAACCAGAAATGAATGCTACGATGAACATGCAAGATGTCATGAGTATTTTCATGGGTGGAGACACTTCAGATATTTATAGCACAGAAGAGATTGTATTCGAAAGTGTTTGGGGCGGCCAACATATTGCTGTCTTGGAGAACTTCGCAGCAAATATTATAGATGGCACACCATTAATCGCGCCTGGAAGCGATGGGATCAATGGAGTAGCCTTGGCAAATGCTATCCACTTATCAAGCTGGTTAGGTAAAGAAGTTGAGCTTCCGATTGATGAAGAGGTCTATTTAGCAGAATTAAATAAAAAGATTGAAGAAGAAAATAAGTATCCTGTTAGAAAATAATCATAGACATTTAAGAGATTTATCATTCAAACGAACTCATAGCCTTCATGCCATGAGTTTGTTTGCAAAGGGGATAGGCTGATGCTAAAAGTAGCAGTAATAGGACTTGGAGATATTTCTAAAATTCATATTCCAGCTATACAAGCTAACCCAAATGCTGAGTTAGTGGCAGTTTGTGATATTAATGAATCATTAAAAGATACCGTACCTGGGGTAAACTTTTATACAGATTATCATGAGATGCTAGAAAAAGAAGTCCTTGATTGTGTCCATAATTGTCTGCCCCACTACTTACACTACCCTGTAACAAAAGCTTGTGTAGAAAAGGAAGTACATGTATTTCAAGAAAAGCCGCTTGGCTTGAACACTGAAGAGGGACAGGCACTTGTAAAACTTGAGGAAGAACACAGTGAAGTTAAAATCGGCGTGTGTTTACAAAACCGATATAATGAAACTTTTGAAATGCTTCAAGAAATGGTTAAGAGCGGCGAATACGGCAAGATCACTGGAGTAAAGGGTTTGGTACCTTGGTTTAGACCAAAGGCTTATTATGATATTAAGCCCTGGCGGGGTCAAATGGAATATGCCGGCGGCGGCGTAATGATTAACCAAGCTCTTCATACCTTAGATTTACTTCAGCTGCTCGGCGGTGAAATTGAAGCAATAAGAGGAACCATTGACCAGTTATTGGACTACGGAATTGAAGTCGAAGATACAGCGTCGGCTCATATTCAGTTTAAAAATGGTGCAAAGGGGTTATTCTTTTCTACGAATGCCAATGCAGAAAATGCAAGTGTCGAGCTAGAGGTAGTCTTAGAAAAGGGAAAATTCAACATCAAAGATAGCATTCTTACGAGAGTGACAGAAGAGGGTAAAAAGGTAGAATTGGTGGAGGATGCGAGACTGCCTGGAAGCAAATTCTATTATGGGGCTAGCCATTTCAAAACTATTAACCAATTCTATAATTGCGTCGCCCAAAATACTCATGAATATGTTCATGCAAAGGATGCATTAGTTTCCATTCAAATGATTGATGCAATTCGAAAATCATCCGAGACAAAACAAACAATAAAAATGGAGGGGTAACCATGAAAAAAGGTAAAATTGGCGTTCAAATGATGATGCTAAAAGGCAAAGTGGACGAACTTGGTGCCTATGAAACAATGAGAAAAGTAAGAGAGCTTGGATATGGTGCTGTAGAAGTATCACAAATTCCAATGACTACAGAAAACGTAGAGGAGTTAAAAAGAGCAAGTGAAGATTTTGATATCAAAATTGCTGCCCTTTCTGCTGCTTTAGAACCCATGCTACCTGGTGCGCCTGGCGAGACGTTAACGAATGACTTTGAAAAAATTGTTAATGATTGTAAGACATTGGACTGTAATTTTTTACGAATTGGAATGCTGCCGTTAACTTGTATGGGTCATAAAGATAAAATTATGGAATTTATTGAAAAAGCTGAAGCGATGGCTCATAGATTGGCAGAGTATGGAATTGAATTGTATTATCATACACACCACCTTGAATTCCAAAAATATGATGGTGAATATTTATTGGATATCATTAAAAATAATACCTCTAAGCTTGGTTTTGAGTTAGATGTTCACTGGATTCAAAGAGCTGGTGAAAATCCAATCGAGTTTGTTAAAAAATATGCTGGTCGGATTTCTCTATTGCACTTGAAAGATTATCGGATCGGACAGATGGATTTAAGTGAAGTAGACTTTAAGGATATGGTTAAATTCATGCAAGTCTTTACGAATACGATTGAATTTGCTGAACTTGGGGAAGGAAACCTTGATATCAAAGCGATTACTGAGGCAGGTCTTGAAAGTGGGGCACAATATTTCTTGGTAGAACAAGATAATACGTATGGTCGTGACCCATTTGTGTGCCTAGAAATTTCAGCAAATCACCTGAGAAAACTAGGATTTGGCGAATGGTTTTAAAATTAAAACGACCGTAAAAAGATATGAAGTAAATTGGGTGTCAGGCACTATGGTGTCAGGCACTTTCTTTTTTTCAAAAAAAAAACCAATTCACATTTTATTTTCGTGAATTGGTTCTGACAGGTTCAGATAGATGAAATGGTATGTATTCACCATTTTTTTCAATTTGTTTAACTACTAAATTAATTAAATATTTCATTACAATTCCTCCTAGTAATTTGATACTCTTATTATCATTCATTATCAATATTTAAACAATCTCACTGAAAACGGAAACAAACGCGATGAAAACGGGAACATTGATTATGAAAGTGTTCACATCAACCTATTTCTTATAATTACGCCGATTTTCTCGCTATTTCATTCATTCCAAATGAAAAAGAAAAAGCCCTCTGGAATGAAGGCTTATAGTTACTTTTTGGTTATTCTATTTATCGAGAAAGCTTTCCTCACACAAAGTTAAACAAAGCTCTGAAACCTCTAAAAAGTTTTGAATGGTCAAAGCACAGGCACCCATGATACACGCCCTTTTGCCAAATTCTGAGATCAACAAATCCGAATAATGGCTAATTGAAGAAGAGAGATGGGCTTTAAGTTCTTCAGCTGCATTAGGATATAAACGAAGGATTTCACTATTTACCACTAAGATTTCAGGATTATAAAGGTTAATTAAATTATTTAATCCAATAGATAGATACATAATAAATCGATCTATCTCTTTGAGGAAAACAGGGTCATGTTCATTGATCCGATTTTGAAAATCTTCAAGGTTGAAAGCTAGTTCTTTTTGATTTTCAGCAAATTGGGTAATAAAACTCAATTCGGAAGCGTATTGTTCCCAGCATCCCAAATTTCCGCATCGGCAGGGGAGTCCATTTGGAACGACAATCATATGCCCAATCTCACCAGCGTAACCGTGGAATCCTTTGAATAATCCACCATTGATAATAAATCCAAGACCAATTCCGGAATACAAACTGACAGATAATAAGTTGTTACTTTGGTGGTGCTTATACACCTTTTCCGCAATGGAGCATAAGTTGGCATTATTTTCGATATAAACATTGACTCCTATTTCATTTTCTAAGTCTTTTTTTAAGGTTTTGTTTCGCCAACCGTGTTGAGGGACAAAATCAATCATTTCATCTTTATTCACAATTCCATGTATTCCAATGGTAATTCCAACAAGACCGTAACGAGTATGGGCAAATTTAAATTTATAACAAGTAATCTGTTCTATTAATAACTTAAGAATGACATCATAATCAGATACTTGAAGTTCAATTATATCGGTCTGAACGGAAGTACCGATTAAATCCGATATGGTAAAAGTAATGGAATTTTTATCTAGGTCGATTCCCAGAGCAAAACCTGCCTCTCTGTTAACTGAGAGCATGATTGGCCTTCTCCCCAAACTTTTGTGTTCCTGTTGTGTCTCAATAATTAATTCTTTGTCCAATAAATCTGATACCTGTACAGAGATCGTTGCTTTATTTAATCCTGTAATTTTTGAAAGCTCCGCTCTAGATATCAATTTATGCTCAATAATTTTACTTAAGATTAAAGACATGTTCATCTTTTTGATAAATGCTGCATCTCCTGTGAGCATAAAGAACCTCCTTGCTATTTTTAAAAGGAAATAACTTATAAATATTGACGTAATTTAGCCATAATGATATTATACAAGTAATTAGTTTGTTTGGTAAACAAATTAATAAATAATACTTTTTTTTAGTTTCTTTTGTAAGGGATTACAGGGGGATTTCATTATAGCCTCATCAATACATGGAATGTAATAGAATGAGGAAAACTTTAATAGGTAAAAAAAAGGAGTGATACAAACATGGGTATCCTACAAGAATTATTAAAAGATATTCCAGTTCCTAAAATGGCAAAGGTCAAAGTTCACTTTGATAACACAAAGATTGATGACCTTGGTACTACGCTGAAGGAACAATTACAGCAAGTACATATTCAGAAAAAAGTCCAGCCTGGGATGGAAATTGCGGTTGCTGTTGGCAGCCGCGGACTTGATCGCCTCGTTGAAATTACTGCAGTAACAGTCAAGTTTCTTAAAGATTTAGGAGCAAAACCATTCATTGTACCAAGTATGGGGAGTCACGGGGGGGCGACTGCAGAGGGTCAACGCGAAGTTTTAGCGCATCTTGGTGTAAACGAAGAAAGTGTTGGTTGTGAGATTCGATCTTCAATGGATGTAGTAAAGATTAGTGAGCTGCCGAATGGATTACCAGTTTATGTGGATAAATTTGCTTCAGAAGCGGACGGAATCGTTGTTATTAATCGTGTGAAACCACATACAGCTTTTCGTGGACCAGTGGAAAGTGGAATTATGAAGATGATTAGCATTGGATTAGGAAAGCAAAAAGGGGCAGAAGCCTGTCATCAAATGGGATTTAAATATATGGCAGAAAATGTACCAGCCATGGCAAAGATCATCATGGAAGAGACCCCCATACTTTTCGGAGTTGCAACAGTTGAAAATGCATTTGATAAAGTTGCAATTATTGATGTACTTACTCCAGAAGAGATTATTAATAGAGAACATGAACTTCAAAAACAAGCAAAAGAGTTATTACCAAAGCTTTTCTTTGATCAATTGGATGTCCTTGTAATTGATGAAATCGGTAAAAATATTAGTGGGGATGGTATGGATCCGAATATTACGGGACGTTATCCAACACCGTATGCATCTGGTGGACCTGAGGTTAACAAAATGGTGGTGCTCGATGTAACACATCAATCAGAGGGTAATGCCAATGGCGTAGGAACGGCTGATTTTACGACACAACGGCTAATAGACAAGATGGACAAAGAAGGAACTTATGCAAATGGTTTAACTTCAACCGTTGTTGCACCTACAAAAATTGCTACGACATTACCAAACGATAAACAAGCGATCCAAGCGGCTATTAAAACATGTAATATTTTAGATTTTAGAAATGTCAAATTAGTCCGCATTAAAAATACATTAGTGTTAAGTGAAATTGAAGTGTCTGAGCCTTTACTTGAATATGTAAAACAGCATCCAAATATGGAACTAAGTTCAGATCTTTATGATATTCCTTTTAATGAAAATGGAAATTTATTTTAATAGAACAAAGGGGAGAAGAATGATGTCAAATTTATTTGATTTAAGTGGAAAAGTTGCAGTCGCAATTGGTGGAAATGGTGTATTGGGTTCAGCGATGGCAAAAGGCTTGGCTTCTCAAGGGGCAAAAGTTGCGATTGTAGGACGTAATCTTGAAAAAGCAGAGGAAGTTGTCAAGGAAATTGAAGAGAACGGCGGGGAAGCAAAGGCATTTTCTGCAGATGTTAGTTCAAAGGATTCTTTAATTACCGTTGCGAATGAAATTGAACAATGGTCCGGCGGCTGGGACATTCTTTTAAATGCACCAGGTACAAATAGTGCTACACCATTTTTTGAACTTGGTATGGACGAATGGGACAAAATTATGGATATAAATTTAAAAGGAATTGTGTTAACCTGCCAGATTTTTGCGAAGAAAATGATTGAGCAGGATAGAAAAGGAAGCATTATTAATATCTCATCCGTTTCTTCAACAACACCACTTTCAAGAGTGTTTACCTATTCCGTATCAAAAGCAGGCCTTAACAGCGTTACACAGTTTTTAGCACGTGAATTTGCTCCAAATGGGATTCGTGTCAATGCAATTATTCCAGGATTTTTCCCTGCAGAACAAAACCGAAAAATTTTAGACAAAGAACGCATTGAATCAATCATGCGACATACCCCAATGAATCGTTTTGGTGAGGCGGAAGAGTTACAAGGTGCTACTGTTTGGCTTGCTTCTGAGAAAGCGTCAAGTTTCGTAACAGGAACCCTCGTCCGGGTTGATGGCGGCTTTGGCAGCATGACTATATAATCCAAGGTACACATAAATCTACAGCTCAATAAATAAATTAACAATGGCTGACTTTATATTAGATGAGGGATAGGGGGAGAAAAGGACCATGCTAACAGAGAAATACGAAAAATTAACGTCTATTCTCCGAGAAATGGAATCCGTGGTTGTAGCATTTTCAGGAGGAGTGGACAGTACATTTCTATTAAAGGCTGCTGTGAACGCATTAGGTGCTGAACATGTTCTCGCCATTACAGCAGACTCTGAAAGCTACCCTTCTAGTGAGCTTGAAGAGGCAATAGTACTTGCAAATCAAATTGGTGTCAGGCACCAAGTGATTGAAACATCTGAACTCGCAATCCCAGGATACGCGGAAAACAATAAAAATCGATGCTATTTTTGTAAAAGCAGTTTATTTGATCACATAATTCCAGTTATGGAAGAAAAGGGATTTCAAAATGTAGTTTATGGAGTCATTGCTGATGATATGAATGAATTTCGACCAGGTATGCAAGCCGCTAAAGAAAAGGGGATACGCGGTCCTCTCCTAGAAGCTAATCTGTTTAAACAGGAGATCAGAGAACTTTCCCGGGAATTTAGTTTGCCGACATGGGATAAACCATCTTTAGCTTGTCTTTCTTCAAGAATTGCCTACGGTGAATATATTACAAAAGAAAAGCTGACGAAGGTTGAAAAAGCCGAAGCTTATTTAAAATCATTTGATATCCATCAGGTACGGGTCCGAACACATCAGGATATTGCAAGGATCGAAGTAGAACCTAATGATATGAAGGCGATTCTTGAAAATCATGACTCGATCGTGAAAGCACTTCAAGGTTTTGGTTACAAATATATCACCTTAGATTTAATTGGATATCAGAGTGGAAGCATGAATAAGGTGTTATCTGAATAGCTTACTGCTCCGCTATTTGTCTTAGGAATGTACATTAAAAAAATGGCTTTGGATCGTCCAAAGCCTCTTATTTTAACATAATATAAATAGCAATAAAGGAACATTATAAACTTCAATATTACTTATTGTTATGTGAAAAGGAAGAGGAAGCATGTCAAGAGAAGTTGTAATTGGACTTGATATCGGAACTACAAGTGTTAAAGCATGCGTATTTGACTTACAAGGTAAATTAATCGCAGAAGCCGAGAGAATGAACACATTCAATTATCCACAGCAAGGATGGGTGGAACAAGACCCCATTGAGATTGAACAATCAGCTGTAAAAGCAATCAAAGAGGCGATCCAAAAAGCTGGTATTGAGAAAAATGAATTAATTTCAATCGGGTTTTCAGCTGCAATGCATTCCCTGATTTGTGTAGATGAGAATGGCTGTCCAATATCTCCGGCCTTAATTTGGGCTGATGGAAGAAGTTATCTACAAGCAGAATCAGTGATAGAAACAATGGGTAACGAGGTTTATTCAAACACAGGAACACCGGTTCATCCAATGACACCATTCGTTAAGTTGTTATGGATGAAAGAAACAAAATATGAACCCTACCTCCAGGCAAAGTACTTTATGTCGATTAAAGAGTATTTACTACAATGCTGGTTTAATCAGCGGGTTATTGATTATTCGATGGCATCTGCGACAGGTTTATTTAACCCTGCCACACATACTTGGAATCAAACATTATTATCTCTAACGGATATTCATGATGGTCAGCTTTCAAGAATTGTCCCTCCAACTGAGATATTAACAGGGATTAATCCACAAATTGCCGAAGAAATGGGAATTGACCCGGAACTTCCTTTTGTGATTGGTGCTGCCGATGGCCAATTGGCTAACTTGGGAATTGGAGCGATTCTCCCTGGTGAAGTTGCCGTTTCAGTTGGAACTAGCGGGGCCATCAGACAAATCACAAAAGGCGTTAAGATAAGTGAAAATCAAGAAACCTTTTGTTATTCCTTTACTGAAGATTTTTCTATCATTGGAGGTCCAACAAATAATGGCGGGATTGCCTTACAATGGTTAAAAGACCTTTTGAACGACCAAAGAGACTTCTCCGAATTCCTTGCCGATGCAGAAAAGGTTCCGCTTGGCGCAGACGGAATCATCTTTCACCCTTATTTAAATGGCGAAAGAGCGCCGATTTGGAATCAACGGGCAAAAGGGAATTTCTTTGGATTATCTGTAACGCATAAAAGAGAACATTTTATCCGAGCTGTTCTAGAAGGAATCACTTTTAACCTCTTTCAAATTGGCAAAGCATTAGAGAGGTTAGCTGGGAAACATCAAAAGATATATGCTAACGGTGGTTTATCCAGATCTCCATTGTGGCTGCAAATGATGGCAGATGTATTCGATGCGGAAATTTATGTGCCGGAGAGCTATCACAGTGCAGCATGGGGAGCAGCTTGGACAGCTTTAGTGGCAACTGGTAAAGTCAATTCATTTGAAGAGATTAAAAAGAATATTCCAATGGGTAAAGCAATCGTTCCTATTAAGGAAAATAGTGAAAAATATAGAATTATATATGAGAACTATGAAAAATTGGCAAGTGGAATGACAAAACATTTTTGAAGTGAATATTAAGGGGGAGAACGAATGCTTGAAGAAATTTTAGAGCAGGTTCAAAGAGGTACCCTAAGTGTTAAAGAAGCAAAAGAGCAATTAGCAACATTTGAAAATTTGGGATTTGCTAAAGTTGACCATCATCGTAAGAAACGTCAAGGTTTCCCAGAGGTCGTGTACGGTGAAGGGAAGACGACTGAACAAATCGTTTCAATTATTCAAGTGTTACGAGCTCGAAACAACCAAGTGCTCGTCACTCGAATTTCCAAAGAAAAGGCAGATATTGTCCAACGTTCTTGCCCTGATTTTATCTACAAAGTAGAAGCACAAATTCTTTTTTGGAAAGAGGACTATGCGAGTGAGGGGGATTCACAAGGGTATATTGCTGTGATTTGTGCAGGAACCTCGGATTTAAGGGTTGCAGAAGAAGCTGCAGTGACGGCTGAAGTATTAGGAAGCAAGGTCCATCGTATCTATGATGTGGGTGTTGCTGGAATTCATCGCCTGTTAAGCCATGCTGAGGAAATTCAAAATGCCACGGTTTCCGTTGTAGTTGCAGGTATGGAAGGGGCACTTCCAAGCGTAGTGGGCGGACTTGTATCACATCCTGTAATTGCAGTCCCAACAAGTATTGGGTATGGAGCAAATTTTAATGGACTATCTGCCTTATTAACCATGTTAAATTCATGTGCATCCGGGATTAGTGTCGTGAATATTGATAATGGGTTTGGAGGGGGATATAACGCAGTATTAATTGATCAACTTGCACAAAAAGGGGCCAGAAAAAATTGAAAACACTTTATTTTGATTGTTTTTCAGGTATCAGCGGAGATATGGTCATTGGAGCCCTTATCGATGCCGGAGCAGATCCCAATCGGTTAGTAGAAGAATTAAAAAAACTTCATATTGATGATGAATATAAGTTGAAATGGACAAAGCTAATTAAGAATGGGATTACAAGTACCAAATTTGACGTGGTGCTATTGAATAATGTTCAGGACCATACACACGACCATGATCACGAACACCATCATGAACATGTCCATGAGCACGGTCATGAGCACGATCATGACCACAATCATGACCATGACCATGATCATAATCACCATCATCACAGTCATAGCCACGAACATGTGCACCATCATCATGAGCACCGTGCATATAAGGATATTGTTGGATTAATTGAGAGTGCTGGTTTTGCTGAGCCAGTGAAAGAAATGGCTTTAAAAATTTTTAAAAGAATCGGTGAAGCAGAAGGACATATCCATGGAATTCCACTAGAAAAGGTCCATTTTCATGAAGTAGGGGCAGTAGATTCGATTATTGACATTTTAGGAGCTGCTATCTTAATTCATCAATTAGAAATAGACGTAATCAAGTCATCACCCATCCCAGTAGGAACTGGACGTATCCATATTGACCATGGTATTTATCCTGTCCCTGCACCGGCTACTCTTGAAATTTTGAAAGGTGTACCAATTGAACAATCGGACATTCGTTTCGAGCTCACTACTCCAACGGGGGCAGCGATTGTCGCTGTACTGGCAGAAGAATTTTGCCCCATACCATCCATGAAGGTTACATCCATTGGTTATGGTGCTGGAACGAAGACCTTTATAAACCATCCCAATGTGCTCCGTGTCATCATTGGGGAATAGAAAAATAGCTCTTAAATCCTTTTTATGAAAGAAAGGAAATGATTCAATGGTCTCTCATCTTCCTCCCAGTAATGAGCATCTTGATGATCAGATGGTCAAAATGGAAGTTAATCTCGATGATATTCCTGGAGAATGGCTTGGCTATGTGATGGACTTGCTGTTTGAAGCTGGCGCTAATGATGTCTTCTATACTCCGATTTATATGAAAAAAAATAGACCAGGCGTATTACTTCAATTACTTTGCTCGCAGAAACATATAAATACAATGAAGGAAATCCTTTTTAAGGAAACCACCACACTAGGAATACGTTATTATCCGTTAACAGTACACCGGTTAGAAAGAATGTTTAGGAAGGTTACAACTGAGTGGGGTGAAGTGACAGTAAAAGAAGGAATTTATGAAGGACATGTTGTGCAAAGAGCTCCGGAGTTTGAGGAATGCAAAAGCATTGCACAACTACATAACATTCCCTTGAAAAAGGTTTACGAAATGGTTTGGAAGGCTTTGGGTAATGTAAACTAAGCCTTTCAAACTGCTCTATAACAAGGTTGGTATACAATTTTAATAGATTTGGAGTGTAATAGCACATGACAACATTACTTAATGGAACAAAACTTGATCAATTAGCAATAAATACCATTCGTACTTTATCGATTGATGGGATCGAAAAGGCCAACTCTGGTCATCCCGGCATGCCAATGGGTTCAGCCCCAATGGCTTACACGCTTTGGGCAAAAGAAATGAATCATAACCCAGTGAATCCTAAATGGTTTAACAGAGACAGGTTTGTTTTATCAGCAGGTCATGGATCAATGCTTCTATATAGTTTATTACATTTATTCGGTTATGACGTAACCATTGATGATTTGAAAAACTTCCGTCAATGGGGAAGCAGAACTCCTGGCCACCCTGAATTTGGTCATACTCCTGGGATAGAAGCAACTACAGGGCCATTAGGACAAGGGGTTGCTATGGCTGTGGGGATGGCAATGGCGGAAAGACATCTTGCAGCTACATACAATCAAGAGGGATATGACATCGTTAATCATTATACTTATGGTATTTGTGGAGATGGTGATTTAATGGAAGGTGTATCTGCTGAAGCAGCATCCCTGGCGGGTCATCTTAAACTTGGAAGACTAATTGTTATGTATGATTCAAATGACATTTCATTAGACGGAGATTTGCATTTATCTTTCTCTGAAAGTGTGGAGGATAGATTTAAAGCCTATGGATGGCAAGTGATTCGTGTAGAAGATGGAAATGATACTGATGCTATTCAAAAAGCATTACAAGAAGCAAAAGCAGAGTTGAATCGCCCTACTTTAATTGAGGTTAAAACCGTGATCGGCTATGGTTCTCCTAATAAAGCTGGTAAGTCTGCTTCCCATGGGTCTCCACTTGGAAAAGAAGAAATTAAGTTAACAAAAGCTGCATATAATTGGGACAATGAAGAACCATTTTTCGTTCCCGAAGAAGTAAAAGAACATTTCAAGTTATTTACGCTAGATGGACAACTCAAAGAAAATGCATGGAATGAATTATATGCGATTTATAAGAAGAACTACCCAGAGCTCGCTAAGCAATTTGAAGCGGCGATCATTGGAGAGCTTCCGGCAAATTGGGATGATGCATTACCAGTTTTTATAGAAGGAGAAAAAATCGCAACTCGCGTATCATCGGGGAAAACACTGAATGCGGCAGCAAATGTTGTCCCACATTTTATGGGGGGGTCTGCTGATTTAGCAGGATCGAACAAAACACTTATTACATCAGAAAAAAATTACTATATTGATAGCTATGCAGGTCGCAATATTTGGTTCGGAGTG
Organism: Bacillus sp. OV166; assembly: GCF_900177675.1. Taxonomy (GTDB): domain Bacteria; phylum Bacillota; class Bacilli; order Bacillales; family Cytobacillaceae; genus Neobacillus. The sequence continues at coordinate 1,485,341 of NZ_FXWM01000001.1, forward strand.
CGTGAATTCGCAATGGGTGCCGCACTAAATGGGATGGCTCTTCATGGCGGCGTTAAAGTATTTGGTTCTACTTTCTTCGTATTCTCTGATTACTTACGTCCAGCAATTCGTCTAGCTGCCTTAATGAAGCTTCCTGTTACTTATGTGTTTACACATGATAGCATCGCTGTAGGTGAAGACGGACCTACACATGAACCAGTTGAACAGCTAGCAGCATTACGTGCAATGCCGGGAATTTCCATTCTTCGCCCCGCGGATGCGAAGGAGACTGTTGCCGCTTGGAGATTAGCAATGGAAAGCACAGATACGCCAACAGCCCTTGTTTTAACACGTCAGGACTTACCGACATTAGCGGTTCCACAACAAACGGTTTATGAAGGTGTTAAAAAAGGTGCATATGTTGTTTCAGAAGCAAACGGCAATGCTAGCGGTTTATTGCTTGCAACAGGATCCGAAGTGTCCTTGGCGATGGCAGCTCAAAAAGAGCTTGAAAGTGAAGGGATTTTTGTATCAGTTGTAAGTATGCCAAGCTGGGATCGTTTTGAGAAACAATCGCTTGAATATAAAGAAACAATCCTTCCAAAAAATATTAAATCACGTCTTGCTATTGAAATGGGTTCGTCAATTGGATGGAGAGAATATATTGGGGACAATGGCAGCGTCATTGCCATCAATCAGTTCGGGGCATCTGCGCCTGAAAGTATATTACTTGAGAAGTATGGTTTCACAGTTGAAAATGTCGTGAAATGCTTTAAGAAACTTAAAAATTAAGACTTTAAACGATAATAGAAATGGCTGCCAGATTGATGGCAGCCATTTTTTAGATCCATTTAATCTCTTTTACTATTTGTTGTCTAAACAACTGTATTAAAAATTCATTATAAAAGTCTTTTCTTACGATTATTTGAAACCTATTGTTTGGGTGAATATAGAAATGGATATCAGTTAAGATATTATTTTCATCAAAATACTCGCGAATTTTTCCGACCTTTTTCTTCCAATTGTTATCAACAAAAGTAAGGGTAAATTCAAAATCATCGCCGTTCGCTGTTTCCTTTAATTCCAGAATCTGCTCATCATATCGATAATCTACCTTCATCATACTCCCCCTAAATTAAATATCTTAGATAAATGTAAACCGTACAGATTATGATCGATAAAATCATTAATGGGAAGGCAATTAACAAGAATTTACCAAAAGTAATCGGATGCCCTTCCTTCGCTGCTAGCCCGGCAACAATTACATTGGCACTGGCACCAATTAATGTACCGTTTCCACCAAGACATGCCCCTAACGAAAGGCTCCACCAAAGTGGTTCTAAATTATTTACTCCTAATTCTCCCATATCTTTAATCATCGGAATCATTGTAGCGACAAACGGGATATTATCAATAAAGGCAGATGCGATGGCACTTACCCAGAGAATTAATATCGATGTAGAAGTAACATCACCCCCGGTAAGGTGTACAGAGTAATCTGCTAATAACGAAATCACCCCTGTTTCTATCAAACCTGATACCAATACGAACAGTCCAATAAAGAAGAAAATAGTTGTCCATTCTACTTTTGAAAATGCTTTATCTAAATATTTTTCCCCTGTTAAGAGAAGAAGCAGAAAGGCACCGGCCAATGCGACAGTTGCTGATTCAATGTGAAGCAGTTGATGCAGGAAGAATCCCAAAATCGTCAGCAAAAGGGCAATTAATGATTTGATTAATAACTTTTTATCCGTTATTTCTTCCTTTTCATCCAGGTCCATAAGATTAGCTTTTAATTCTTCTGATGTCCGAAGCTGTTTCCGATAAATGAATGCTAATATTCCAATATTAACGAATAGGATAAAGAATGATATGGCTGTAAGATTATTAATAAATGCCATAAAGGTAAGTTCCTTCACAGCGCTGCCTAGCATAATATTCGGAGGGTCTCCAATCAGTGTGGATGTTCCTCCAATATTGGATGCGATAATTTCGGTAATTAAAAAGGGAATCGGATTTACTCGAAGCTGTCTTGTGATACTGAATGTAACTGGAACCATTAAGAGTACCGTTGTCACATTATCTAAAAACGCTGAACCCAATGCAGTAATGGTACCGAGCGCCAGCAAGATTTTTAAAGGATCCCCTTTCACTTTTTTAGCAGCCCAAATAGCTATGTATTTGAACAGACCAGTCTCAGAAGTTATAGCAACGATGATCATCATACCGGTTAGCAATCCGAGTGTATTAAAATCGATATGATGAAGTGCCTTTTCCTGCCCAACAATTCCTAGTAATACCATCATAATTCCGCCGGTCATGGCAATGATCGTGCGATGGATCTTTTCTGTGACAATAAAGGCATATGTAATTAAAAATACACCAATTGCGATTAGTGCTTGTGTTGACATGTAGCGACCTCTTCTCCCCAGTATTTTATCCAGTACATTAGTGAAAAAATGACAAAAAGGAGCCTGTTTGACAGACTCCCCCAATAAAAACACCAAATATATATTCTACATTATTTTATAAAACTATACTTTGGATGTAAAGAAAATCTTTTGCTTATTAAAGCCCCAATTTTTTAATAAAATCTACCGTTTCCTGATGCTCAGGTTTAACTAACTTATATAGTCCTTTATCCTTCCTTACAAGAGGGTTTCCTGACTCATCAGCAACGGGTCTAGTTATAGATGTCCCTTTTACTACCTTCCACGTACCATTGCTTTTTTGGAGTCTGAGATCAATAATCCCAAGTCGGCTTCCAAAGGCCCCTGCCATTACAACAGGCTTTCCATTTATTTGTCCCATTTTTATGTTGGTATGAGGAGAATTTTTAAAAACAGCTCCTGGGAAGACGCTATGTGAATGTCCAGCTAACACGGCATCAATTCCAGGGATTTTTGTTAAATAATAGACAGCATTTTCTGATTCAGCATTATATGGCTCGTAGCTGATTCCTGTATGGGCAAGGGCGACAATGATATCCGCTCCTTTAGACTTCATGATCGGTATATATTCTTTCGCTGTATCAACAATCGGTTTTGCAGTAATCTTCCCTTCAAGATTCGCCTTATCCCATTTCATGATTTGTGTTGGCATAAATGAGATGACCCCAATCTTTAGTTCATGTTTTCTTCCTGTTTGGTCAACCACATTCCTTTTTAAAATAACATAGGGGGTAAAATAGGGTTTATTCTTTTTAACAGAGAAAACATTTGCATTGATGACTGGCATCTTGGCACCCTTTATGGCGGCATTTAAGAAATCTAGTCCATAATTAAATTCGTGATTACCAATGGCAATTGCATCATAGTCCAAAAAATTAAAGGCACGATAAACTGGATGTATTTTTCCCTTATGAATTCCCCGAATTCTAGCCAAATACTCTCCAAGGGGATTTCCTTTAAGGTGGTCTCCATCATCAAACAATAAAGAATTTTGGACTTCATTCCTTGCAGTGCGGATAAGTGTTGCTGTCTTTACAAGTCCAATTCGGTTGTCTGCTTTTGTTTGATAATAATCATAATTGATTAAAGACGCATGCAAATCGGTTGTTTCCAGGATACGTAAATCAACTACGCCTTGTTGATTTGGTGTACTTTCTGCAATCGACAAAAAGGAAGTTTGCGAAAGACATAAAAGAAAAAGGATAAGAAAAGTTTTTTTATGCAAAATGAATACCTCCTTCAGAATCTGGCTTTAAAAGGTATTCTTAGTATTCATATTTCTAATAGAATTATGATTCTTTTTGACACTCCAGTGAAATGTGACTTTGATCAAAGCGGTTTGAGCTATATTTATCATATAATATAAAGAGAATTATTTTTGGGGCTTTTCCTAAAGTGTTTTATTAGAAACGCTTACACTTTCAGAAAAAGGGAGTGACGTTATAGTTGAGCCCAAATATAAAGATAACCATTCTATCCGGTCATTTTGGAAGCGGGAAAACGGAGATTGCTATTAATCTTGCCTTAACCGAGAGACAGAAGGCAGATTTGATTCATGTCAATAGCGAAGAAGAAATGTCTTTTAATAATAATGGAAAAGAACCGGTAAGCTTATATGTGGTTTTAAGCAAAATTCCAAATGAACTTTTTTCTAAGAACATATAAACTATGAAAAGCTAATTAACGTAAAAGCCAGCCAAATTACGCTGGCTTTTTACTTGATCTATGTAGTCTTTTATTTTTTTTGCCAAAAAACCACCAGTTCCAATCGCCAAGCAGCTTCATTAAGGCTGGCACCAAGACCATCCTCACAATCGTCGCATCAATGAAAATTGCAGTGGCAATTCCCACCCCTAATTGCTTAACAGGCATAACCCCAGTAAAAGCAAAGGCACCAGTAACGACAATCATAATGGCAGCGGCTGAGGTAATAATTTTACTGGTATAAGTCAAACCAGAAATTGTAGCCTCACTATTATCTCTTGTTTTTAAATAGAATTCCTGTATTCTCGAGATGAGAAATACTTCGTAATCCATTGAAAGACCAAACACAAGTGTAAAAACAAACACAGGTAAAATTAAGGCAATATCAACTGGTGTGATTCCTAAATGACCTTTCTGGAAAATCCAGACAACAATTCCGAAGGTGCAGCCCAGGCTTAACACATTCATTAGGATGGCTTTCAATGGAATTAGAATCGAGCGGAAAGCTGCCATTAATATTACAAACGTAGAAATGACAATCAATAAGAATCCGTAGGGAGCTTTTTGGAATATTTCCGAAAAAATTTCTTGCTCAAATTTTATGGGTCCGCCAAACGAAGCTTTTAAGCCTAAATCTTTATTAGACCAATCAGTTACCCATCGTCTTGCTTTAGAAGAATGTTCGCCTGTTTTTAAATACACCTCGATAAGCATTTTATTATCTCTAATATAGTAATCATAAATAGGAGCCATCTTGGCATTTTTCCCAATGGTGAGGACTTGATAAAGTTGGTCCACATCCTGTAATCCTGTGGCTGAAAATGGTGAGTTTATAGAATTTACGAGCCTCTCGTTATCAAGTTTTTTTATCACTTCACTTACTTTTTCAAGATTGTTTTTTTCAAGAATGCTGCCTTTTGTTTCTAGGACCATCGTCACTTTTTTCTCATCGCGTTCTTCTTTTGCCACGAAATGTTCCTTAAATACTTCCAAAGCGGTTCGTGAAGGGTAATTTGGCGGCAGAGATTCAGTACCAGGAATTGCTAAAACCATTTGTTTAAGAGGTATCAATCCTGCCAAAAGAATAACAAGGGCTGCAACTGTCATAAGAATAGGGCGCCTCATCACAATCTTAGCAAATCGGTACCATATACTTGTTTGCTCGTCTGCCAAGGGCAGTATACTTAATTTGTTGATCTTGGTTCCCAATATGGCAAGCAATGCAGGAAGAAAGGTTAATGCACAAACGGCAGAAATTAACACTACGGTCATCCCGCCTAGCGCAACATTTTGAAAGATATCAATTTTGATAAACCAAAGAGCCGATAAGCCAATAAAAACACAAAGGCCGGAAAAGATGATGGATCGTCCCGCGGTTGAAACTGTTATTTCAAGTGCAGACTGAATGGAGTTGGTTTTTAGTTCTTCTTTATATCGATTGATAAACAATAAAGCAAAATCAATACTCAGTGCCAACCCGATCATTGGAACAATATTTAATATAAAAATGGTTAAATCAGCACCATAACTAAAAAAGTAAACGGTTCCCATTGTACATAATATCGAAACAACACCGATTACAATCGGGAGCGAGGCAGCAACAAGACCTCCGAACGCTAGGATAAGAACGATTAAGGCAATCGGCAAACCGATCATTTCCGCTTTTGCTAAATCTTCCTGACTCGCAGTATTTAGGTCTTGAACAATAATTGGTTCACCAGTCATGGTGACCTTTAAGCCCTTTTTATTTTCAAGTACATCTTTTAATTGGTTAATTTCTTTTCCAAGATTCTCCGCCTTCTTTTTAAAAGTAAGAAGTCCATAGGCATAATTATCCTTTACCATCCCGTCCTGATCGAAAGGAAGAATCATTTGTTCACTGTCATGAATAGCCGTTATTTTTTCAAATATATCCTGAATGAACTTCCTGAAATTGTCGTCACTAACCGTTTTATCTTTTTCAAACACAAGGATAATGGAGGATTTAGGATGTCCAAAGTCTTGTTCGAGGAGTTTACGTGTATGATTGTATTCGCCTTTATACTCAAAACCATTTCCACTAAGAACTGAAGGTAATTTTAATGCAAAAAATCCTAATAACAGGATCATAAAAATCCAAAATACGAGTACCCATTTACGTTTACGGTATATATATCCTCCTAATTTCTGCAATGTATCGCCTCCTCAAAAGGAATCATTTTCCTTATTTCAGTATACAGAAGAACTGATGATTAGCGGATGACTTTTTCATGTCTTTTTGTATTGTCAACAACTCAGATAAATATCTTAATAAATGTTCCCCATATTAGATGATGAAAATTCACCGTCCTAATAAAGCCCACTTTTAAATATTTTGAAATTAAATTCAAGATGGTGTTTACAAATGTAAAATATAAATGAAATCATTTGTTTTTTTTGTTACAATTAAGAAAATATTAAAACATAGGGTGATAGCAGTGGATCGTGAAAAATTAGCGAAAGTCATTGAAGCAGCAAAGTTATATTATCTATTGGATTATAATCAAAACGAAATTGCCAAGAAGCTAGGAGTTTCCCGCCCTACTGTATCCCGTCTATTACAGCAGGCGAAAAGTGATGGTATTGTCCAAATCAATATTTTGGATCCTACAGAAGATGTTGAGAATCTTGCGATGAAGCTTGAACAAAAGTTCAATCTTAAAAAGGCGGTTGTCGCTTCGATTCCACAATATGAAGATCACATCATAAAGAATTATCTAGGTGAAAAAGCTGCTGTTTATCTTGATGAAATTGTCAAGGATGACGACATAATTGGGGTGACTTGGGGAACAACTTTATACCATGTTGCGGTTGAACTCAAGCAGAAATTTGTAAAAGGGGTAAAGGTTGTTCAATTAAAGGGCGGTGTTAGCCACGCTGAAACAAATACCTATGCATCGGAGATTTTATATCTTTTTGGCAAGGCCTTTCATACAACTCCCCATAACCTACCGCTTCCTGCAATTGTCGATCATGTCGTTGTAAAACAGGCAATGGAGGCTGATCGCCATATTCGAAAAATCCTCGAGCTAGGAAGGCAGGCCAATATTGCTCTCTTTACGATTGGTCCAATTAAAACCAACTCTTTACTATTTCAGTTAGGTTATTTTACAGAAAGTGACTTGAAGTCTCTTTATGGAAAGGCAGTCGGTGATATTTGCTCGCGTTTTTTTGATGAATCTGGAGAAGTATGCAACGAGAGCCTAAATGAAAGGACACTGGGAGTAAATCTTAATGAATTAAAGAAAAAGGACCATTCCATTCTTGTAGCCGGAGGTCCGAATAAAATTGAGGGAATTTACGGAGCATTAAAAGGCGGGTACGCCAATGTGCTCGTAACGGATCAATATACAGCACAATTCTTGCTTGATAAGAATTAAAAAATTAATTTTTACATTTGTTCATAAATGTATTTACAAATGTTCAATGCGTTTGATATAGTTACATTGTGATAAATGCCATTAAAATCTTTATATAAATTTACAGGAAACAGGGAGGAAGATTGGTTATGACTCAAAATGTTGTTAGGATGATTGATCATACATTATTAAAAGCAGATGCAACAAAAGAAGAAATTGGAAAATTAGTTGAAGAAGCGAAAAAATATTTATTTGCATCGGTGTGTGTAAATCCTACTTGGGTAAATTTTGCAGCTAAAATGCTTGCAGATACCCCAGAAGTGAAAGTATGTACAGTCATTGGTTTCCCGCTTGGGGCAACTACATCAGAAACAAAAGCATTTGAAACAAAAAATGCCATTGATAACGGTGCAAACGAGATAGATATGGTGATTAACGTCGCTGCGCTTAAAGATAAGCAAGATGATTTGGTTGAAAGAGATATTGCTGCAGTTGTGGGGGCTGCAAAGGGAAAAGCATTGGTAAAGGTAATCATCGAAACTTGCTTGTTAACAAAAGAAGAAAAAATAAGAGCATGTGAAATTTCTGTAAAAGCTGGGGCAGACTATGTAAAAACTTCTACTGGTTTTTCTACAGGCGGTGCAACAGTCGAGGATATTCGCTTAATGCGCCAAACAGTCGGACCTGAAATTGGCGTAAAGGCTTCTGGTGGGGTTCGCAGTCGTGAAGACGCAATTGCAATGGTAGAAGCTGGAGCAACTCGCATTGGTGCAAGTTCTGGTGTTTCAATCAGTAAAGGTGAGCAATCTTTAAGCAATTACTAAAAAACTATTGTGAGGTTTATTGGATGAGAGACGTAATAATGGCATTAATTGCCGGATTAATAGTTGGTATGTTGTTTAAATTTTTAAAGCTTCCGTTACCTGCACCTCCAGTATTTTCGGCTGTCGTTGGTGTTTTCGGGGTGTATTTTGGCGGCGTCCTGCTTGAATGGATTACAAAAATAGTTCAGCATTAAATTTCCTTGGCGGAGTGTGAACATGATGGAAAAAAACGACTTAATCGTTGAAGCGAAAAAAGCGAGAGAGTTTGCTTATGTACCATATTCAAAATTCAAAGTTGGTGCAGCCCTATTATCAAAGGATGGTCAAGTTTATCATGGTTGTAACATTGAAAATGCATCATACAGCATGACGAACTGTGCTGAACGAACGGCTTTGTTTAAGGCGTACTCTGAGGGTGTAAAACAATTTGATTCGCTCGTTGTTGTGGCGGATACTGAAGGGCCAGTTTCACCTTGTGGGGCTTGCCGTCAGGTGATTTCAGAACTTTGTGATGCAGAAATGGAAGTAGTGCTAACAAACTTAAAGGGTGATATTTTAAAACTCAAAGTAAAAGACTTACTTCCAGGAGCTTTTTCACCTAAAGATTTAAATAAATAAGTAAAAGAAGTTTATCCTTTGTGGTAAACTTCTTTTTTGCTTTGGACTGTAACAGGAATTGGCAGTTGCTTAATTGTGCATAATATACATAGTAAAAATAAAGGATGATACCATGATTTATATCTATAATGATTTTGGTGGGACACATACAACTTCTTTAGCTGCAGCTTATCACTTAAAACATTTACCACAATCTGAACGGAAACTTACGAAAGAAGAAATATTAAATGTGAAATATTTTAATAAATTAACAAAAGCCGATTTTGGGAAAATTATTTTCCATGGGATCGATGAAGATGGACATTCTGTATACACTATCGGACGGAAAAGGAACAAATATGTGGTTCCTGCATTAAAAGAAATGTGTTTGTTGCTGCAAGAGAAATTTAAATTTGATGAGAAAATTGTCTTCTCCAATACTTCACCAACGGTACCTTTTGCAATGTCCATGGGGGGATTTTTCTCAAGAGGTTTAAAAATTGATTTTATCGGTGTGCCGTTATTAGTTATTGGTGCAAAACAATGTTGTGATAATATATATAGGTTGGTTGAAAATACAAAAGAAATAGGGAGAACTACGTACGCAGAAAATATAATCGTACTGGAGAATGAAATGTATAAATAGGTGGGGAGTTAACATGAAGAAAAAAATAGGTTTTATTGGAGCTGGAAAAATGGCTCAGGCTATGATGGGGGGAATTGTAAATTCACAAATGATTCCAAAAGAAAACATCATGGCTAGTGCGAATACAGAAAAAACGATTGAAATAATTGAACGAGCATACGGTATTATTACTTCATTAAATAATAGGGACGTTGCTAGGTTTGCAGACATACTCATACTTGCAGTTAAACCTGATCTCTATGACACTGTCATAAAAGAAATAAAAAATGATATAAAGCAGTCTGTAATCATTGTAACGATTGCAGCCGGAATTACATTAATAGATATTGAACAGTCGTTTGGATTCCAAGTAAAGGTTGTTCGAACAATGCCCAATACTCCTTCTGTGGTCGGAGAAGGAATGAGTGCAATTTGTGCAAATGAATATCTCTCCGAAAACGAGATAAATGAGATAGAGAGTGTGTTCCACACCTTTAGTAAAACCGAACGTCTAGATGAAAAACTAATGGATGCCGTACCTGCAATCAGTGGTTCCTCACCAGCATATGTTTATATGCTAATAGAAGCTATGGCAGATGGAGGAGTAAGGCAGGGAATACCTAGGGATCAGGCTTATCGACTAGCTGCTCAAGCCGTACTGGGTGCAGCAAAAATGGTTCTTGAGACTGGAAAACATCCTGGTGAACTTAAGGATAATGTATGTACCCCAGGCGGTGCAACGATTGAAGCAGTTGTTACCCTTGAGGAAAAGCAATTTAGAGGATCGATATTGGCAGCAATGGACAACTGCACAAATAAAGTAAAAAATCTTATATAAGCAGCACTCAAGGGATCCAATTTGATGGATCCCTTTTTTCTACTTTCAAAATCAGGGAAATTCGACAAAAAATATTATTTTTCGACACTTTCTGTATTTTACTCGTGACACACGGTTTTATTAATAATAAACTTTAGATACATTCAAACTGTTAGAAAAAAAGGGAATAGTAAAAGCAATGAATCAAATACCGAGAAGGTCTGTTCATCAAAAGTGAATGATTTTCAATCAGGGAGTAGAGCGTTTATGGGCTTATTTAATGAAATTAAAAAAAAAACCTTGTTCATTTCGGTTATAGATGACGATGCGATTATTCGAACAATACTAATGAGAATACTTAAGGTAATGGATTTTAATCATTACGAACTGAACCTTGAGGCATTTGAAAATGGTCTTCAATTTTTTGAATCTAAGCGCTTAGCGGAAAAAGGAGATCATTTTTTAATACTAGATGGTGTCATGCCTGTCATGGATGGAATCGAAATCCTCCAGAAAGTAAAAAAAATAGAAAATAGAAGAATTATTCATGTCCTTATGTTGACAGGGAGAAAAAGTGAAACAGACATTGAACGTGCATTAAAGCTTGGAGCAGATGATTATATGACCAAACCTTTTAGTATTAAAGAACTTCAATCTAGGATAGAACGGTTAATCAAAGGGATGAAATAAAATGCTGAGAAATGAGTTATTTTTCCTAACAATTCTAACTATAACCATTTTAGGGTTATTAATGGTTTTACTAATATACTTAACGATAAGAAAAGCAATAGATATTAAAAACAGAAAGGCGATTGAACAATATATAGAAAATTATCAATCCATCCTTTTTACGATGCTTATGGAGGGAGGATATTCTAGGGGAATGAATCCTAAATCAGTTCTTGAACGGAAAGCCACCGAAAAACTTCTAAGCATGTATAGTAAAGTTTTAGAGGGTGAGGATGAAAAGAAACGTTTATCAGAATTAGCATCCATGTATTTAGCAGAGTATTATCATAAGCAGCTTAAAAGCAAAAAGTGGAGTCAACGGATGAATACCCTCTATCATATTGAGGATTTCAAACTAAGCCTACTTATCGATGATATACATAAGCTATCCCAGAAAAAACGAATTTCCCATGAAGAACTTATTCATACCTTGAGAATCCTAGCTTTATTCCAATATGAAAATTTATTTGAAATGCTGACAATCCACTACAATTCTTTATCCGAATTCGAGTATCGTCATATCTTAATACGCCTCGAGCAACAACAATTTGAACAGTTTATTCTACATTTTCATAAAAGCAGCCCACCATTACAAAAAGCAATTCTTGATGTAATTTCGATGAAAAAGGAGATTAATTATTTATCTTTTCTTGAAAATATTTTTTGCAACTATAAAGGGGAAATCAAGCTGAGATCCTTAAAGGCATTATCGGAAATTGGTTATGTAAAAAATCCAGATCCCTATTTAGAACTTCTATATTCCACCAAGTGGGAAGAAAGAATGGTAGCCGCTAAACTTGTGGGTTCATTAAAAGAAGTAAAAGGTATATCGAGATTGATTGAACTTTTACATGATCAAACATGGTGGGTTCGATCGCAGGCCGGCCAATCAATCTGTCAATTTCCAAATGGGCACGAGATTTTGCGGGAAGTATTTGAAACATCAAAGGATGCATTTGCCAAGGACATGGCCTGGGAATGGCTTCATAAAGGGGTATAAATAATGATAATTTTGCAATGGGGAGATGTTGTAACTGTTTTTGCTTGGTTTATAGCAGTTTATATGGTAGTTGTCATTTCTTTTTACTCTGTTATTTTGGTTATTTCCTTTTTTCAGCTTCGGAAGGAATACCAACTAGACAGAGTTCAAGCTTATGAAGATTACTCGGATGAATTTTATACCAAACCAGTTTCAATTATCGTACCTGCTTATAATGAAGAAGCAGGTATTGTTCAGAGTGTACGCTCATTATTAAGTGTTAATTATCCTACATTTGAAGTGGTTGTGGTAAATGATGGGTCAACTGACCATACACTTGAAAAAGTGATTGAACACTATGGTATGAAGGAAATAAAAAAAGTGGTTAGAAAACAGGTGGAAACAAAACCAATTGGCAAAATTTATCAGTCAGACATTTTATCAAATTTGTTTCTTATTGACAAGGAAAACGGGGGAAAAGCGGATGCGCTTAATGTCGGTCTTAACTTTTCCCATTACCCTTATTTTTGCTCTTTAGATGGCGACTCAGTTCTTGAGCCAGATGCCTTTTTAAAAGTGATGAAGCCTATAATAGATTCAAATGAAGAAGTTGTTGCTTCAGGTGGGAGTGTTCGAATCGCGAATGGCTGCCAAATCATTAACGGACATATTCAAAAAATCGGGTTATCCAATAAACCATTGGTCGTAATGCAAATCATCGAATATTTACGAGCTTTTTTGATGGGGAGAATTGGCTTAAGTCGCCACAATCTTTTATTAATCATTTCTGGGGCGTTTGGTGTTTTTTCCAAGCACTGGGTGATTGCTGCAGGTGGTTATAAAACAGATACGGTTGGGGAAGATATGGAATTAGTCGTGAGGATTCATAGACTCTTAAAAGAAAAGAAAACAAAGAAAAAGATTGTTTATGTTCCTGACCCAGTTTGTTGGACTGAGGTTCCTGAAGACATTACATTTTTACGCAGGCAGAGGAGACGCTGGCATAGAGGACTGTTTGAAAGTTTATGGACTCATAGAAAGATAACATTTAATCCAAAATACGGATCGATTGGTCTTATATCTTTTCCATACTTCTGGATTGTTGAATTTTTGGGTCCTGTTATTGAATTATTAGGATATCTTTTTATGATCCTTTGTTTATTTTTGGGCGGGATCTATGTTGAATTTTCTATTTTGTTGTTTCTTCTTTCCTGTTTATATGGGTCTATTTTTTCAATGACCGCTGTTCTTTTAGAAGAATGGAGCTTAACAAGGTATCCAAAAGTAACAGATATCATCAAGCTATTTTTATACTCTTTAACTGAAACTATATGGTACAGGCCTATGACTGTGCTCTGGCGATGCGAGGGAATATGGCAAATGATAATTGGGGATAGAAGTTGGGGAGAAATGAAGAGAAAAGGTGTTTCCGAATGAAAAAACAAGTCTATTTAATCATTTATACAATACTTTTTTTTATTATATTGACTTGCCCCTTTTGGCTATGGCAAATTCAGCCTGTAAAAAAATTAAACGTATTAATTATCGACAAGACTGTGCCAAATCCTTCCTACAGAGAACATAAGGGGCTTGTTTGGATATTAAACAATGCTAAATATTATAAAAATGGACAAAGACCATATTCGGTGATAAATGACTATAAGGGGTTTGAACCAAAAGAAGGACAGAAATATACGATTGCCCCCCTGCCTAAGGACTTAAAAAAATATGATGTTATCTATTTAACAGACCAATACGGGGTTTATAAAGAAGAGTTTTTCGGACAGAATCTGTCGGGAAAAAGATCCGAAAAAATATACGGAGGACTTAAATCAAGCGAAGTCAATCTAATTGAAAAAGCACTTATCCAGTCAAAGGGAAAAACATTAATAGCTGAATTTAATACCTTTGCGAGCCCTACATCAGAAACCGCCAAAGCTGAGATTTCTAATTTACTAAATGTAGAATGGTCTGGCTGGATTGGACGATTTTTTTCGGACCTTAAAAGTACGGAAGTACCTGAATGGGTAAAGGAGAATTATGAGAAACAAAATAAGAAATGGTCCTTTACTGGTGAGGGATTCGTTTTTGTCAGTAAAAATAATTATGTAGTTGTAATAGGGAAAAAGGATGTTCATGATGAGGGGCTTCTTTTTCAATTAACAGATACAGGAAAGAAACATTTTACACGCGATATTCATGGGAAGTATACCTATTGGTTCGACATTATAGATGCTAAAGATAAGGATGAAATATTTGCAGCTTATCAGCTGCCAATATCAAAGCAAGCAAAGGAAACGCTAAAAGAATATGGGATCCCATCCCATTTTCCTGCAGTTATTTATCACGAAAATGCTAAGTATTCCTCCTATTATTTCTCAGGAGATTATGCAGACGAATCCGAAGTTCCTGAAATTTACCAAACAAAGGGCTTGGATACATGGAAAAGGAATGTTGGAGCAAACGAGTCTTTTTATTGGGAAACATACGTTCCAATGATGAAGGACATCTTAGAAAATGGCTTGCACCACATAGCGAATCAAGAAAAAGTAGAAGTGACAGACCGTGATGGAATAAAGTCAAATAGCCAAACAGGAGATTCCTATATACAGGTTCAAAAGAATGGGAAATGGGAGAATCTGTTAATAAAGGGCGTGAACATGGGGATTGGAAAGCCAGGATATTTTCCTGGGGAGACGGCAATTACCAAGGAAGAATACTTCCGATGGTTTAAAGAAATTGGCGCAATGAATGCCAATGCCATCAGAATTTATACGCTTCACCCGCCACAATTTTATGAAGCCTTTTATGAATATAACCAAATTGCTAAAAAGCCGCTCTTTCTATTTCATGGTACCTGGGTTAATGAGGAAAATCTCATTCAAACCCAAGACGCCTTTGCCAAAGTTAATCTAGAGGATGCGAAGCTGGAAATTAAAAATATGATTGATATTATCCATGGAAAGGCTAAGCTTCCTGAGCGGTCTGGTCATGCTTCTGGTGTTTATAAATATGACATTTCAAAATATGTCCTCGGAATAATTGTCGGCACAGAATGGGATCCTGCGATGGTTATGAACACAAATGAAAAGCATTCAGCTATCGGTCAATTTAAAGGGGATTACTTTAAAACGGAAAGGGCAAATCCCTTTGAAGTCTGGCTGGCTGGTTTAATGGACTATGCTGCTGAGTATGAAGCCGATAAATACATGTGGCAGCATTCGATGAGTTTTACTAACTGGTTAACTACAGATATGTTAAAGCATCCTGCTGAACCGCTTGAGAATGAGGACATGGTATCGGTTAATCCCAATCATATTAAAGCATCCAAGTTGTTTTCTTCAGGTTTATTTGCATCCTACCATATATACCCATACTATCCTGACTTTCTAAACTTTGAAGAGTCGTACCTTAACTATGTTGATAAGACTGGGAAGAAAAACAATTATGCCGGCTATCTGAATGAACTGCGTGCTGCCCATCAAATGCCAGTACTTGTTGCTGAATTTGGTGTGCCGGCTTCTAGAGGCTTAACCCATAAGAACGCTTATGGGATGAACCAAGGGTTTCGTTCGGAAGAGGAACAAGGGAATATTAATAAGTATCTATATCAATCGATTGTTTCAGAAGGATATATGGGTGGGCTTGTCTTCGCCTGGCAGGATGAATGGTTTAAACGGACTTGGAACACTATGGATTTTGATAACCCAGATCGAAGGCCATACTGGAATAACATGCAAACAAATGAACAGCATTTTGGTTTAAAAGGTTTTGAACCAGGAAAAAAGGAACAAGAAATCATTGTTGACGGTGTCTCAAAGGATTGGGACTTAGCTGGAGTTAGGAAAAGTTATCTTACCAAAAATAAGAAAGACACTTTAAAGGAAGTTCGGTTTTCTTCGGATAATGGGTATTTATATTTTCTTCTAAAATATAATCGTCCCGTTGATTTTGGTAACCAAGGAACTTTCCTATTACTTGATACCAACAATAAGCAAGGGCAAACTAATATACCATTAGCAGGTAAGAGTTTTATAAAAACAGACTATGGAATTGATTTTTTAATAAAACTTACAGGAACTAATAATTCAAGAATATTGGTTGATAGTTATTATGATACATACTATTATCAGTATGCTCATCTGTTGAAGTTGATTGACGAACAATCATATGTAAGAAAGAAGAATAATGGAGTGTTTCATCCCATTAGACTTGCCCTTAATAAGGAATTAACGATACCGACAACAAAGACAATCATTCCTTTTGAGGGATACGAAACTGGAAAACTGAAGTTTGGGAATGCGAATCCCCAAAATAAAGAATTCGACTCGTTAACCGATGTAAGTATTAGTAAGGATAAGAAGGTTTTCGAAGGAAGGATTCCATGGCAGCTATTAAATGTGAAGGACCCTAGTTTAAGAGAAGTAATGGGAAATGTGTGGGAAAGTGGCTTATCAAGCAACGTTGAAACAAGCGGAATTAGGGTTGCTATTGTGACAACTGAGAATGGAAAGGTCCAGCAGACATTTCCTAAAATAACTAATAATCAGCTGCATCAAACTGATTCATTTTTCTACAGTTGGAAAAAGTGGGAGGAGCCAGCCTTTTATGAACGGTTGAAAAAATCCTATGAAATCATGAAAGAGGCCTTTCGAACGACGGAAATTAAGGATGGTTAGAATACAAATTAAAACGCTGGCAAAGAGCCAGCGTTTCTTTTAAATCTCTTATCTCTCAATAGTAAGGAAAATGCTCATTATTATTACCACTAACAGTTAAGGTCGTCATAAAGCCGACGCATATGATCGTAAGAAGGGAATAAAAAAATTTTTCTAAACCGACTATTTGAATGCCGCTCGTTATGACTAGACCATCGATTAAGAAAATAATGATACCTACATTTATTGAAGTGAATTTGGTTAGAATCTGAGCCAGTAAATCAGTCCCACCCGTACTTGTTTCATAACGAAGCATAAGACCGATGCCAATGCCGACAAGTAATCCACCAATTATTGTACTGGGTAATATACCTAATTGTATTTTACCGTTCATAAATGAAAGAAAATCAATACAAAACGAAGAAATGATAAGTCCGTGGAGGCTAAAGTAGAAGTAGCGTCGCTCAAAAAACCAGGCTAAGACATATAAAGGTAGACTTAAAAGGATAATACTTAGACCAGTCGGCCATCCGTAAAAATAATGAATGAGTAGCCCTAAGCCGATTACCCCTCCGTCTAGCAAGTGATAGGGAACTAGAAATCCATTTACCCCAAGACTCAATAGCAAACTCCCAAGCAGCATAGCTGCAATTTTTTCCTTCACAATCTCACCTCAAAACTTGTCCTCTAACATAAAAATATGAAAGTTCGAGGCATTTAGAAGTGATATCACCAAAAAAATGACTATAATAAATGATTAAAAAAACAACCAGGAGAAAAAATTCCTGGTTGTTTTTTTAAAAGAAGATATTCAAAATAAAATAAATGATACCTGCTAATAAGGAAGTTATTGGTAATGTAATGACCCAGGTAATTAACATCCGTTGAGCTGTATCCCATTTTACACCTTTAAGTCTATGTGCAGAGCCTACCCCTAGTATCCCTGAAGAGATGACATGGGTTGTACTAACTGGTAAATGGATATAGGTGGCCCCGAAAATGATGGCGGCACCCGTTAAATCTGCAGCGACACCATTAATCGGACGGATCTTCATAATTTTCCCACCCACTGTTTTAATGATCTTCCATCCACCAATGGAGGTACCAAGTCCCATTGCAATCGCACAAGAGAGCTGTACCCAAAAAGGAACCTCATCAGTATGTAGATAACCATTAGCTAACAGAGCCATGGTGATAATACCCATGGATTTTTGTGCATCATTTGTTCCGTGTGAATAGGATTGTAATGCTGCAGTAGCAATCTGGATAAAACGAAAGTTTCGGTTTGTCTTTGTTAAATTGAAGTTCTTAAACACGACTTTAAAAATGCTGTAAACAATATACCCAACTGTGAAAGCTAAGATCGGTGATAGGACTAATGCCTCGAGGATTTTTTTAAAACCTTCTGCTTTTATTACGTCAAATCCTTTGGCAGCAATTGCCGCACCAGCAATAGAACCAATAATTGCATGGGAAGAGCTGCTTGGAATACCGTAATACCATGTGAGTAAGTTCCAAATAATAGCCGATAGCAGCGCCGCAAAAATAACAATTGATCCGGTATGACCACCAGTTAGTGAGAATGGATCAACAATATCCTTAGATATGGTTTTGGCTACGCCTGTGAATGTCAAAGCACCAACAAAATTCATTACGGCTGCCAGCAAAATTGCTTGGCGTGGCTTTAGGGCTTTTGTTGATACAGAAGTTGCGATTGCATTTGCAGTATCATGGAATCCATTAATAAAGTCAAATGCCAGGGCACCTATTACAATTAAAATCGTTAGAATTAATACAACACTCATATATTTGCTCCTTAAGCATTTTTCATGATAATGGTTTCAAGTGTATTAGCAACGGTTTGGCAATAGTCTGCGATATCTTCAAGATTTTCGTAGATTTCTTTATATTGAATAATACGGATTGGATCTTTTTCAACCGTAAATAAATTTTTAATCGACTGGCGTAAGATATTATCACAGTTGGATTCATAATCTTTTATTTTAATCGCATGTTCTCTTATTTGTTGTAACTTTTTATTTGAAAGCAGTTCAACCGCTTTGTCAATTTCATGAACACTGGCTTGTATAGCATCCACAAATTTCTTCATATAGTCATCTGCATTAGTAATGGAATACATTTCAAATAATGCAGCACATCCTTCAAGGCCATCCAGAACATCATCCATGCTCATCGCAAGATGGAGAATGTCTTCACGTTCAATTGGAGTGATGAAAGCATCATTCAATTCTTTGATTACCTCGTGAACGAATGTATCTCCTTTTGTTTCCAGTTCTTTCATTTTCTCTGAGAAAATTTTCAAATCACTCACATTTTTTAATTTATAGTCAGTGAAGAAATTTGCACTTTCTTTAAGGTTCGCAGAAATATTACTAAGTAATGCCATAAATTTATCAGTTTTTTTAAATGCCATGTAATTACCCCCATTTTAATTTAAAACGTCTTGTAGACTAACTTAAATATTTTATCTGAAAAATGTCGAAAAAAGAAACAAATTCTATGTAACTTTACAAAAACTTAACATTGGAATTTTTCGAATAGTTCATTTTTAAGATGGAGACCTTTTTACTTTTGCCTAAATTCATTGATTTATGTATTAAAGGAAGGTTGTAAGATTTTTTCTTTTCTGAGTATAAAAATGAAAATAGGGTACTTTATAGGTACAGGTAGCATGAAAATTAAGTTACTTTTCCAATACTGCCTGAGACAAATAATTGAATACTAAAAAGGAGTGTTCTAAATGAGTTTCATTTGGGCATTAATTATTGGTGGGATTATTGGATGGTTAGCAGGCCTTATCGTTGGAAGAGATATACCGGGCGGCATCATTGGTAACATCATAGCTGGATTTGTTGGGGCGTGGCTTGGGACAGCGATTTTAGGTAACTGGGGCCCGCATGTGGCTGATTTTGCAATAGTTCCTGCAATCATTGGCGCTGCTGTATTGGTTCTGCTGGTAAGCTTCATTTTGCGAGCCTTTAGAAGAACAGATAAATAACCATTGAAAAAGCCTCCTAAACCAGGAGGCTTTTTCAATGGTTTGTGGTTCAATAACCTAAATTGAATATATGTCAATCTCGTTAAAAATAGCAGGTTGATCTAAAAATGGAGCATGACATACAATTTTATCCTGAGTAAATGGGTGAATCAACTCAAGCTTTGCTGCATGGAGTGCTTGTCTTTTAATAATTGCTTTCCCGCCATACAAAGTATCTCCAACTAAAGGATGTCCGAGATGACTTAAGTGAACTCTGATTTGATGGGTTCTCCCAGTATCGAGCCAACATTTTACATAGGATCGTTGTTTGTCTTTGTCTACCTTTAAGACCATGTAATGGGTAAGTGCCTCTTGACCTGTTGGAGAAACTCTTCTTTTTGTTGCATGATGGCGGTCACGGCCGATTGGATCCTTAATTGTTCCGCTTCTTTGTTTAACTATCCCATGAACCAGAGCAATGTAGGTTCTTTTAATCTCCCGTTTTTCGAGCATATTGTCCAAAATAGCACCAGCTAAAGCATGTTTAGCAAAAAGGATGGCACCTGATGTATCGCGATCTAATCGATGAACCTGCCGAATGTTTCTTATTTCCCCATTTGATTGCAAATAATATTGCACCGCATTAACAAGAGTATATAGATCGGCGTTTGGGTCATTCGGATGGGTATTCATAAAAGGCGGTTTGTTAAGAACCAATACATGGTCGTCCTCATAAAGGATGTTAACATCTATATAGTTTGGTGTGATTAGTAATTCTTCTTCCTCAAAAAGTTTAACTTGCAGCTTCGAACCATGACTAAGAGGGATATTCCAGTTAGCCTGGTCTCCATTTAGTAAAACCTTATTTTCCATTCTAAAAGAATGAGTTAATTTTTTGGGGGCTCCCCATACGTTTCGAAAAATATCAGCAATGGTTCTTCCATTCCATTCCAAAGGAACCGTTAGTTGAAACCATTCACCCATTCGCATTGTTTTTAGCATTTAATTCTCCTTCAGGTTATAATTACCACCGTAAATACAGGCTTTGTTATGTTATTCTTATGATATACAATCAGACAGAAATAAGCGATGGCAAAGGTGGGTTAAAAGTGAAAATTGTTTTTGCCTCCACACCAAGTCAGGAAGAAGAAATTAATGAACTGGTGAGGTACATCTATTCCAATATTTTTCCTCTCTACTATACCGATGAGGAAATTAATCAATTTGAACAGTTAAAGGTTTTGCATATATCTGAAGATTTTAACACATTAAAAGATGCCTTTCAGGTAATGACAAGTATTCAAACATTAATCTCTATTCTTGAGGCCTCTCAACTTGATATTCAGTATACATTATTATTTAATAAGAATGTTGAGACCTTACAGGAATTTGGAATATTTTTTCCATTTAAATATGAACATTTTGAAGAGGCAAAATGTTTCAGAGCAAACATGCTAAGTATTTATTCTAATGCTGATAATGAGTTGCTAGTATAATGAAAAAAAAGTCTGCCACTTGCAGGCTTTTATTTTTTTCTATTAGTAATGAGTATTTTTAAGGTAATATAGTAAAAGGAAAGAAAATAACAATTATATATTCCTGCGAAAATTGTCGGCTAATTTCAGTAGATTTTTAAAGGAGTAACAAACATGGAATTAGAAATAATATAGAGTAGACAGAAACTGGAGGGGACACCTATGGATTGGAAGAAGAAAGCAAAAAGTTGGATAGAGTTTGAAGGATTAGATACTGAATTAAGAAATCAATTAACAGAAATAGAGAAGAATGAAGGGCAGCTAGAAGAGGTTTTTTATAAGAACTTAGAATTTGGAACTGGTGGTATGAGAGGCGAAATCGGTGTCGGTACGAACCGAATGAATCTTTATACTGTACGCAAAGCCTCAGCTGGTTTAGCAGGATACATAGAAAACCAAGGTATAGAAGCGAAACAACGCGGTGTTGTGATTGCTTATGATTCCCGTCATAAGTCACCAGAATTTGCAATGGAGGCCGCTAAAACGTTAGCCTCAAAAGGAATCCAAACATATGTATTTGAAGAATTAAGGCCTACCCCTGAATTATCATTTGCGCTAAGATATTTAAATGCCTTTTCAGGAATTGTCATCACTGCAAGCCATAATCCGCCTGAATATAACGGATTTAAGGTATATGGTTCAGATGGCGGCCAACTTCCGCCAGATGGAGCAGACAAGGTTATTGCCAAGGTAAATGAGATCGAGAATGAATTACTAATTGAGGTTGATAGTGAAGAAAACTTAAGAGCTGCCGGATTAATTAAAACGATCGGTGCTGAAATTGATAATGCTTATATTGAGAAATTAAGAACTATTTCAGAGAATCCAAACCTTGCTGAAGAAACTGATATTAAAATCGTCTTTACCCCTTTACATGGAACTGCTAATAAGCCTGTCCGTGCTGCTTTATCTGCATTGGGCTATAAAAATGTAACAATCGTTAAAGAACAAGAACTTCCAGATCCGGAATTCTCGACTGTAAAAAGTCCTAACCCTGAAGAGCATGCAGCCTTTGAATTGGCCATTCGTGATGGAAAAGAAGTAGGAGCGGATCTTCTCATTGCTACAGATCCCGATGCCGATCGATTAGGTATTGCTGTGCGCAATCCTGAAGGAGAATATATTGTTCTTACAGGAAACCAAACAGGTGCTTTGTTACTTGATTACATTATCACACAGAAAAAGGAAAAAGGAACACTCCCGGAAAATGGAGTTGTTTTAAAAACTATTGTTACATCAGAAATTGGCAGGAAAATTGCTACAGCTTATGATTTAGAAACAGTTGATGTCTTAACCGGATTTAAATTTATCGCTGAAAAAATTAATGAATATGAGACCACTGGCAATTTGAAATTTCTATTTGGATATGAGGAATCCTATGGCTATTTAATTGGTGACTTTGCCAGGGATAAGGATGCAGTCCAAGCGGCTCTACTAGCAACCGAAGTGTGTGCTTTTTATAAGAAACAAGGAAAAACCCTTTATCAAGGAATGATGGAAGTATTTGAAAAGTATGGTTATTACCAAGAAGGCCTACGT
This sequence comes from Bacillus sp. OV166, assembly GCF_900177675.1. Classification (GTDB taxonomy): domain Bacteria; phylum Bacillota; class Bacilli; order Bacillales; family Cytobacillaceae; genus Neobacillus. The sequence goes on from NZ_FXWM01000001.1 coordinate 1,508,152, forward strand.
TCCTTAACCTTAAAAGGAAAGGAAGGGGCGGAGACAATCCAACAATTATTGGCTTCCTTCCGATCTGAGCCAATTACGAGTCTTGGAAACCTGACCACCTTCACGACTGAAGATTACTTAACAAGCATCCGTGTAAAGAATAATGGAGAAGAAGAAATTGATTTACCAAAATCGAATGTTTTAAAATATACTTTCGAGGATGGTTCATGGGTTTGTTTAAGACCATCAGGAACGGAGCCGAAGGTGAAATTCTATTTTGGAGTCAATAGTAAAAGTTTAGAAGAAAGCAAGATAAAACTAAAATCGATTGAAAATGATTTTATGGCTTTAGTTGACGATAAAATGAAAATGGTTCAAGAAATTTAGTCCAATCTTTATACGATCTAAGAACATCAATATGAAAATAAAACACGGCTTCCATTTCAGGAGGCCGTGTTTTTTTTGGTGGAATTCTTTGGTCCGGTTGTAAAAAGTTTCTCAGTCAGAAATTGTATTCACTTATCATTTTAGGAAAGACTATACATCGGTATCTCATTAGGGTCAGGCTCTACGGTTTCATTCGCATGGTCAATGTAGCGAAGAAGGTTATATAGTTTGGTTTCAATTACACTGTAATCACGTTCGAAATTGTAGGCATGCAGGAATTGTTCAATTCTTTTCGATAAAAATTGGTCTTTTGTTCGTACCATTAAAATCAGCAAATTATCCCACTCAGATCGATGTGTATAATATAACGCTCGATCATAATCCATTTTATTCATTTGTTTTATCTCCTCCTTATTAGGAGTTGAGATTATTGTATGATATTTTGACGATAACTTTCACAGAAAATGTTGGACACCCATTGTTTACGCGGTTTTCAACATTTACCTGTATAAATTATTTTCATTTTGAACAAGGTGGAGGTCATATGGGAAAAATTATTATTTGCGTCATGCTCTTTTTATCCCTTCAACTGGAAAATGTTGCAAACGCTAAAATTGTTAAGACCAATAAGCCATATTCTTATGAAATGTTAGAAAATGACCTTTCAAAAATTAACGAAAAGTATCAAGAAAAAGTAAAAATCAAATCGATCGGAACAACACACTTTGGTCGGGATATTTGGGCAATTAAGCTGGGAAAAGGGAAGAAAAATGTCGTTTTGATTGGTTCGCATCATGGGCGAGAGTGGCTGACAAGCTTAATGTTAATGAAAATGCTTGAGTCTTATACAGCTTCCTATGAGGAGAAGGGTCTTTTCGGATTTAAATCCAATCATATTCTTAATGAAGTATCATTATGGTTTGTGCCAATGTTAAATCCAGATGGAGTGGCCATTCAACAGAATAATCTTAAAAATTTTCCATCTAAACATCAGAAACTTTTGATGAAAATGAATGATGGATCAGATAACTTTAAACGATGGAAAGCAAACGGAATGGGCATTGATTTAAATAGGCAATATCCAGCTGGGTGGGATCGTCTTAATCAAGATCCTGCATCACCCTCCTACAAATTTTATAAAGGAGAAAAACCGTTAGAATCGAAAGAAGTACTCTCCTTAACGAAATTTATAAACGAAATTAACCCATCGATTGCAGTCGCGTATCATACAGCGGGAAGAGAAATTTTTTGGAATTATAAAAATGGCAAGCATTTTAAACGAGATAAACTGGTTGCTAAACAGATATCGAAAATAACTGGCTATAAATTAACGAAGCCAGAAAAAGACGCAGTAGGTGGCGGTTTCACGGATTGGTTTATCACAACCTATCACAGACCTGCCATGACAATTGAGATATGTTATTTAGTTGGCGAAACAAATCCCCCCTTATCTATTTTTAAAAAGGAATGGAAACGGAATCGATATGTTGGCCTGAAACTTGCTGAGGAAGCCAAAAAAATCCCTGATTAAAGCAATACTTGCCTATTGTTTTTTCTATCTTGTTTCATCATTCCCCTTTTTACTTCATACATTGTGGTAAGAGGAAAAGGGGGAATGGCCAAATGAATGTGGAAGGTCGTAATTCACTCGAATATGCGATCAGTGAAATCACTGAAATAGCAACCGGGTTTGGTTTAGATTTTTATCCAATGCGTTATGAAATCTGTCCTGCCGAAATTATTTATACATTTGGGGCTTATGGTATGCCAACTCGATTTTCACATTGGAGCTTCGGCAAGCAATTCCACAAAATGAAACTTCATTATGATTTAGGGCTGAGTAAAATTTATGAATTAGTTATCAATTCAAACCCATGCTATGCTTTTTTGCTTGATTCCAATACACTTATTCAAAATAAACTAATTGTTGCCCATGTTTTAGCACACTGTGACTTCTTTAAAAATAATGTTCGTTTTCAAAATACAAAACGTGATATGGTCGAAAGTATGGCTGCCACAGCAGAAAGAATTCATCAATATGAAGTTCAATATGGTAAAAAAGAGGTGGAAACCTTTTTAGATGCGGTATTGGCTATTGATGAACATATAGACCCATCGCTTATGAGGCCTAAGTTATCTTGGTCCATTGGAGACGACGAGGAAGATGATGACCTAGAGCTTCAAGTAGCAACTCCATACGATGATCTGTGGAGATTGGATGAAAAAGATAAAAAGGAGACCAATCAACCGCGGAAAAAGAAATTTCCTCCAAGGCCAGAAAAGGATCTGTTGCTATTTATTGAAACATATAGCAGAGAGTTAGCGGATTGGCAGCGGGATATCTTAACAATGATGCGGGAGGAAATGCTCTACTTCTGGCCGCAGCTTGAAACAAAAATTATGAACGAAGGCTGGGCTTCCTATTGGCATCAACGAATTTTACGGGAAATGGATTTAACGAGCGGTGAGGCAATCGAGTTTGCTAAATTGAATGCGGGAGTTGTACAGCCATCAAAAACGGGCATTAATCCTTATTACCTGGGGATAAAGATTTTTGAGGATATTGAAGAACGCTATAACAATCCAACGGAAGAGATGAAGCGAAGAGGCGTGGTTCCAGGATCAGGGCGGGAAAAAATGTTTGAGGTCCGTGAAGTAGAATCCGATATATCTTTTCTTCGCAATTACTTAAATAAGGACCTTGTCATGCGAGAAGATATGTATCTTTTCCAAAAACAAGGAAGAGACTACAAAATTGTTGATAAACAATGGGAACAGATTCGTGATCAACTTGTAAATATGCGCGTAAATGGAGGTTTCCCTTACATCACTGTCAATGATGGCGATTATTTAAAAAATGGGGAACTATATCTAAAACACTGGTATGAAGGGGTAGAACTCGACGTTAAATATCTAGAAAAAGTTCTTCCATATATCCAACAGCTTTGGGGCAGACCTGTTCATATCGAATCGATGATTGAAGATAGAAAAATGTTATTTTCTTATGATGGTAAAGGAGTCCATCGTAAATATTTGTAATTTCTTAAGGCTATCTTGTACTATCAAGATAGCCTCTTTTTATTTACTCGTAAAAGGAGAGAGGAAATCATTTCATGAATGTATTTGTTAATGTAGTTAAAACTATTCTTAAAAAGGGGATAAATAAATGAAACAAGCTCTTAATTCTAAAGTTCTTTCAGTTTTAGAAGACAAAATTCAATTAATAAAAACAGAAAAAGGTGCGATATATTTAGTAGGGCCGATCCGGCTTCCTGTTAATTTATACGGAGAAACAGTTGTCTTCAAATGGTATTGTTGGCTAAATTGTGATGAAGTAACAGAGGATTTTGAAAGAATTATTGATAAGTTATCTTCTGCAAATTTAGCAGAGTTTCAACAATCAAGCGTTTTAGTTTATGGTGACTTTGAATATGAAGATGATGTCATTATTAGAATGCATTCCATCTGCCATACGGGAGATATATTTGGAAGCAAGCGATGTGACTGTGGATTTCAATTAAAACAATCAATGAAAATGATCTCCGAACATGGAACAGGGGCATTATTTTATCTAGCTAACCACGAAGGAAGAGGAATTGGCTTATTCAGTAAGGCAATGGCCTATGTTCTTCAAGAAAACGGCTATGACACAGTTGAAGCGAATGAAGGCCTTGGTTTTGTTGATGATTCTAGAAACTATGGGGATGCTATTCAAGTCCTTAAAGCATTACGCTCTAAACCTGTCACACTTATTACTAACAATCCAAAAAAATTGGAAGCATTAAAAAATGCTGGATTAGAGGTAGCAGGCAGAAAGCCTTTGTGGGGAGATGTATCAGAGTATAACGAAAAATATCTGCAGACAAAAGTAAATAAGTCAGGTCATATAGGAGATAAGGGGACTTGTCCAAATGACTAACCATGAATTTTATATGGAGTTAGCTCTAAAAAATGCTAGTGCAATGAAAGGCCAAACAGACCCAAATCCACTAGTAGGGGCTGTGATTGTGAATGATAACCGAGTAGTGGGAATCGGAGCCCATTTAAAAGCTGGCGAACCTCATGCTGAGATTCACGCTCTCCGTATGGCTGGCGAAGCAGCAAAAGGCGGAACCATTTATGTTACATTAGAACCATGTTCCCACTATGGCAGGACAGGCCCATGTGCTGTTGCAATAGTAGAAGCCGGTATTAAAACAGTCGTTATTGCCACACTTGATCCAAATCCTGTTGTGTCAGGGAATGGAGTAAAAATTCTAAAAGACGCAGGAATTGAAGTAATAATCGGGGTTCATCAAGAGGAATCCCAAAAGATGAATGAAGTATTCAATAAATTCATTGTGGAGAAAAAACCATTTGTCACCTTAAAATCAGGGATTACTTTAGATGGGAAAATAGCCACTTATGCATCAAACAGTAAATGGATTACTTCGGAACAATCCAGACATGATGTCCATCTTCTGAGGAATGAAAATATGGCCATTCTTGTAGGGGTTAATACAGTAATAAAAGATAACCCGGAACTGACGGCGCGAATTCCGAATGGAAGAAATCCAATTCGTGTTATTTTGGATTCTACTTTAAAGATCCCTTTAGATTCAAAAGTTGTAACAGATAACCTTGCTGAAACTTGGATATTTACGTGTCAGAAATATGATCAGGATAAGGAAAAAACATTAAAGTCCTTAGGGATGAAAGTCTTTCCTACCAATGGGGTGGAAAAAGTAGATCCTAAGGAAGTCATGGAGATATTAGGTGAGCACCTTATCTCATCTGTATTAATTGAAGGTGGGGGCACCATAAATGCTTCTTTTCTTGAAAATAAATGTATTGATAAAGTAATTCTTTATTTTGCACCCAAATTAATTGGTGGAAGGCATGCACCTACTTTCCTGGAAGGATCAGGAATTGAGAAAATGGCAGATGCGGTCGATTTAGTAGATACATCGATCATTAAAATTGGAAAAGACTATAAATTTATTGGCTATCCGAATTATTCAAAAGAGGAAAATTTGTGATGAGATTTGGTTTTGATATCGATGATACATTAATAAATCTACGCGAGTATGCCTTTAACATATACAATCAAAGATTGAATCAAAATGTTCCGATCGAAGTTTTTCATAACTTAAAACGAGTGGAGATACATGGACCCTTTGGATTAACAGATGAACAAGGGAAAGAAATGTGGCGCAATTCTTTAGAAGAAATTTATTATACGTCATGTCCTGCTTTTCCAGATGCTGTTGAAACATTACAAGAACTAGAGAAGAAGGGGCATGAAATCTATTATATTACGGCAAGACCCAAAGAACATGGGGAAAGAACGAAAGAATGGTTAATAGAAAACGGTTTTCCTGTTCATGAGGAGAGGTTTTTTTATGGAATGCAGGATCATGAAAAGGTAGAAATCATTAAAAAGTTAAAACTCGATTATTATTTTGATGATAAACCAGAGGTTTTAAATACATTATTAAACGAATCAATTAAAATTTTTCTCAGGGATCAATCCTATAATCGGCATCTGGATTTACCACGTATTAAACATTGGAGCGATCTTGAGGAGATAATTAAAGTTAGTAAGAATTTATAGAAGATAAAGGCTATCTTGTGATTGCAAGATAGCTTTTCTATTATTTACTATTTTTTAAATAGTGTCTTTTTTGTTACAAAATTTTAAATATCATTGACATTGATAATCATTCTCTTTATAATCATAAATGTGAATGATAATCATTATCAACAAAATAAAAAAACAAACCGGGGGAAACAAAATGTCGATCAAATTTAAACTTCTAGCAGCTATGGCAGCCCTTTCATTAGTTCTTGGAGCTTGTGGGAAAGCGGAAGAAACAGCTAGCAAACCAAAAGTAGAAAATAAAGAAAAATCAGCAGAGAAGAAAGAAACAGAAGTAAAAGAAAAAGTAGCGTATGCTGATGTATTTACTGAAGCTACTACGGAACTTGAAAAAGCTAAAGAAGGAAAAGAAGTTGATTTTGATAAAGTAACAGATTTATATAATAAGAATTTTAAAGAGCTAGTTCAACAACGTGACGCAGAATTTGAAGACACGATCGACGAAAAAATCACTGCTGCTCTATCTGCAGGTAAAGACGGATCAATGGACAAAGTAGTCGTCAAACAACTCTTTGATAAATTAATGCAAAAGGTATTTTATACATCGATTAAACACGATTTTACAGAAGTAACTGAAAAATGGGGTAACACAGAAGAAGTGAATGCAGAACTAGAAGAAGCAAAAAATTATTATGCCATTCTTAAAACAACTGTAGAAAAACGTGATGCTGCATATGGTACTACCCTTGTTAGTGTAATTGATGGTGGATTCAGCGAAATCGAGACAGCGGTTAAAAATAATGATCAACTGGGCTTTAACTTAGGTAAGCAAGTGGTTGACAAAACATTAATGAAGACTTTCTATCTCGCAACTGGTGCACTTCCAAACGGATATGCAACAAAGGCAGCAGCTGAAGCGGGGAAAGACGCTGCACTTGCTAAGGTAGAGCAAGCAGAAGGCTGGGCATTTTACCAATCTCTAAGCAGTTACTTGAGCAAGCATGCAGCTGATGAAACTGCCTTCATTGAAAAACAATTCAATCTTGAATCTGATGTAAAAGCAGTTGATCCAGCAGCTGTTAACAAAGCGTTCGTACGTGGTTTTGCGAAAATTGCTATTGATGAATACGGTGAGAGTAAAGAATTATTTGGCGAAGATAAAGCTGTTATCACTGGTTTAGAGGGTGCGTTATTTATCGATATCATCGGTGAAGATATCAAAACCCTTCTTGGTGAAGATGCTTATAAGACATTAACTGAAAAAGCACAGAAATATGTTGAAACAGCAAAAGCTAAAGATAAAGCTGCTGGTGAAGCACAATTGAACGAGTTAATTTCCACTCTGAATACAATCGTAGAAAAAGCGAAATAATGCAGAGGAAAAACCTTGTTAACTTACGCAAGGTTTTTCCTTTTTTCTCTGATATGAGAGAATAATGTACATAATAAGTCGTGATGACCAACTAGGTATAGAGGTGTTATACATTGAAAGTAATTGTTACTGGCGGAGCAGGGTTTATTGGCTCCCATCTTACAAGGAAATTGTTAATAGAAGGCCATGAGGTTTTAATTATCGATGAACTGCATTCTTACTATTCTGTTGCTAGGAAAAAACGTCAGCTAGAATTTGCACGTGGAGCAGGAGAGTTCGCTTTCTTTCAAAAAAGTCTTATAAATGACGAAGCGGAAGTAAAGGAAATCTTTCTTTCCTACAAGCCAGAAATGGTAATACACCTAGCGGCCATTCCTGGTGTATCACATTCAATAGCGGCCCCAAATGAGTATGTTGACTATGATATTAAAGCCACCATTAATGCACTGCGATTTGCGGGTCAATCAAACGTAAAACATTTTATTTTTGCTTCTTCCTCATCGGTTTACGGAGAACAAAAGAACGTTCCGCTTCAAGAAGAGATGGCGATGGGAAAGGTGGTATCTCCTTATGCAGCAGCTAAATTTGGGGCTGAATCCTTTTGCCATGCCTATTCTTCAATATTTGACTATAAAATTTCTATCCTTCGCTTTTTTACCGTTTATGGACCCTGGGGTAGGCCAGATATGGCCATAACAGGATTTATTAAAAATTTGCTGAATAAACAGGAAATTACATTGTTTGGAAATAGAACGGCTAGAGACTATACATATATAGAAGATTGTATAACAGGGATCATTAGTGCTTTTAACCAAACTGAAAGGGTCGGTACCTATAATATAGGGTCTGGTAAACCGATTTTTATTGAGGAATTAGTTGAGTATTTAAAGCAGCATTTTCCTGATATAACTGTAAAACAAGGTGGTTTTCGCCAAGGGGATGTCAATTCCACATGGGCGGATATTTCGAAGGCACATCAACAGCTTGGATTTACTCCATCAATATCTTTTTCAGAGGGACTTGCTAAAACAATAGAATGGGCCAAAAAGCATGTTTCGGAAATCAGTTAAACGTTTGGTTAAAGTGATGGGATTCATTCTGGCAGGAATTTTTATCCTGTTGTCCTGGCGATATTTTCATGCTGAAAACTTCTTAAATGGGTCCAAAAAATTTTTCTTGGGTAATCCTTTGATTATCATAGTTGTTACCGTGGGATACCTATCCTCATTTATCCTCAGAGCTGAGGCGTGGAGATTATATCTAGGAAAGAAAGCCAAGTTTATAAGCTGTTTACAAGGCATTCTCTTAAGTCTTTTCGTAAATCATATCACTCCAATAAAGGTTGGGGATGCGGTTAGGGTAGGGGTGTTGTCCTGGAAGGAAAAAAACATAAGTCCTGATATTTCTGCGCATTCTGTAGTTGTGCTCAGATCGCTTGATATGTTGTTCCTAATGTTATTTTCCATAATAGGACTAATTGCTTTTTCCAAAGCGTTTATCTTTCATTTGTCATTAGGAGTATTGCTTATTTTAGGTTTAAGCTTTCTAATAGGAGGATTTATAGTCTTTAAATACTGTCCACTCTTTGTGGAAAAGCATATCTTATTATTAAGAACAAGCTTTAAGGGCTGGAATTTTGTTTATATTTTTTTCTTAATTGGATTAAGCTGGGCTATGGAAGGCGCTGTTTTGTGGGGGGTAACAGCTTCGTTAGGTGATGGTCTTTCTATTTATAAGTCAATTTGGGTCAATTCTATTACTGTCGGTGGGCAGGTATTTCAAATTACACCTGGGGGAATATCTACATACGAATCAGTCATGACCGCGGCTTTAACAAGTTTTGGGTTTCCGACAAAGGATGGATATATGGTTGCTCTTATTAGCCATAGTTATAAGTTTATTTTTTCCTATTTCGTTGGTTTCCTGCTATTGATTCATTCACCTGCATCAAATTTTAAACAAATAAAAGTGTTTCTAAGAATGAGAGGAAGACAAAAATGAAAAAAGCATCTTCTTTTGAAAAAGTTGCGGCAAGGTGTTGGAACCTTCTGAATGAAGGGAAGCCGTTTACTCCAATATTTACAATCGGTACCATGTTGATTTATTCCCTATCTAAGTTGGGATCCCCTTCTTACAGTTTAGATCTATTCTTAGGGTTATTAGCCATCTTACCTCTATTAATTATTTACTACCTGTACGATTATCCATTATTTCTTAGAAACTATTTATGGATCCCATTTACAGCCTTTCTTATCATTTGGGATCATGTGAATCTTAGTCTGCTTTTTACTGGTATTGGTTTATATTTCTTTTTTACAGTCTTTTTTTGGGGCACATTTTATTATCATTTGCGCATCGGCACCTCATGGCTGAATTTTACCCGGTTCTGGAAGCTCGTTTTAAAAAATAGTGATTCAACAAGTGGAAATGCCCAAGAACAACTGCCAAAGTTTCTTTTGTTATTATCACTTTGGAATTTGACTATTGAGAAGCAAACCTGGTCGGGAAGTGAAATTGGAGTCATCGTATTCTTCTATTTAGGAATTCTATTGTTTTCTTGGATTCTTCATAAAAATCTGTTCGATTGGAAGCCGAAGATTATCCCTACCTTTACTTCTAATGTTGATGAGCGGACAGATGCCATTAATAAGAAAGTTATTGTTATGGTCATTGACGGAATGAGGAAAGAGCGTTTTGAAGAAGCGAACACTCCCTTTCTCGACTATTTGAGAAAAAATGGAACAGACTATACTAGAATGGAAACCGTCTACCCAGCAAGAACTGTCGTTTGTTTTTCATCGATGTTTTCAGGGACATACCCATTTGAACATGGAATCAAGTCGAATATGGTTTGGAAGCAGGGTATTAAAGTAGAGAGCGTATTTGACACATTAAGAAAAGTAGGGAAAAAGGGTTCATTATTAGCGGTAGCCCATCTCGTTGATTCCTTTGGAAAGGATGTAGAGACATTCACAGCCGTAATGCACAATAATGTTGTCGATCGTAAAATTATTGATCGAGCGAAAAATATCATGGAAGAACAAGATCCTGATTTGCAAATTGTGCAATTAATAAGTACAGACCAAACTGGACATAGCCGAGGTGTATTATATAACGAATATATTCAAAAAATCGAAGAGGCTGACGCCTTAGTTAAAGAATATTTTGAGTGGTTAAAAGAGAAAGGTAAGCTTGAAAATTACACGTTTATTGTTTGTGCTGACCATGGTCAAGCTGATGGGATTGGTGGACATGGCCACCTCGATGAAGGTGAAAGATTCGTACCGTTCTTTATGTATGGTCCGTCTATTGAAACAGGAAAAAGTGTGGAGGAAAAGCATAGCTTGGTTTCCCTCGCTTCAACGATTTCCTATTTGTTGGGGGCACCATATCCTAGTCACAGCCGTGGACCAGTATTAATAGAGGCAGTAAGGAAGGATGTTTAATCAATGGAGCAGCAAAAAGTAATTGTCTTTCTTCCAGCTTTCAATGAGGAAGAGTCGATTGCCCAAGTCATTCAAAAAATACCAAGAGATTTCGATCCAAAGGTGAAAGTAGAGGTTTTAGTGATAAATGATGGCTCTAATGATCGAACGGTCGAGCAGTCCTGGAAAGCAGGGGCAGATTATGTCCATACCTTTGCTAAAAACCTTGGATTAGGTGCTGCTGTTCGTAAAGGGCTGGAGCTTTGTGTTTTAAATGGAGCAGATATTGGTGTCATGATTGATGCTGATAATGAATACCCTGCAGATCAGATTCCTGATATTGTCAAACCCATCTTAATGGGAACAGCTGATTATGTAATGGGTTCCCGTTTCCTTGGAACTATTGAAGGAATGCAGTGGAACAGGAGAATCGGGAATTATTGTTTTACGTTTCTACAAGCTCTTTTACTAAGAAAATGGATTTATGATGGACAGTCTGGGATGAGAGCTTTTTCTAAACAAGCTATGGAAGAAGCTGAAATTGTTCATGATTACAATTATGCACAAGTTGTCACGCTGAATCTCATTAGAAAAGGCTTTCGGATGAAAGAAGTCCCAATTCGATATCAGGTCCGTAAAGCAGGGGAATCATTTATCAAGTTTCGTAGTTATATGACATCGGTCTTACCTGCCATTTTAAAAGAAATGAGGAGGCCAGTGAAAAAGGTGATCCATAATAGGACAACATCTGGTGCAAGAGACAGGGAATTACACCTGTTGAAAGCAAGGGAGATTAATAAGTAAGATAAATATGATAAATATGTGACATTCTAAATCCTTGCATTGACAGCGAGGATGATAATCATTATCATTATCCATGTAGGAGGGAAATTCTTAATGAAAAAATTTTTTGGATTATTTTTTACTTTCGCATTTATTTTTTACAGCATTCCTTTAAGTAGTGCTTTTGCCTATTCCTATGGTGATCCGAATGAGGAGAAGGTTGCTGAGGTGTACAAAGAAATGGTAGTGAAGCTTGATGAGAATCCTCCCAATTACAATTCCGCCAAAAAAAACTTTGAAACTGTTAAAGAAGAGATTGATATGCATATGGGCCAAGAGCCTGCTAAGCTAATTCTGAGTAACCTTAAAGATAAGGACAAGGAAGCTACCATTGACAATATGGAAAAACTACTGGTTTTAAATATTGCGAGGCGTTTAGAGAGTATTGAAAAGGACTTTGCTGAATATGACACAACGAAAAGACTCCTAGCTAAAGCCTTTGCTACATACGATGCGTTGTCTCCTAAAGTGGAAGCTGAAAAACCTGAGAATGATAAGAAAATCAGAACGGATTTTGATCAGGCCCTTGAAGCATTGGGTAATCCCGGATTGTTTGGTGTAGGGAAAAAAGAGGCGAATTTAGACGCATTTAAGGAAAATAAAGACGAGATTCTAAACTCATTAAAAACTGAATTCAATTTAAAAAGCCTTGAAGTTGGGCATTTTTCTGAAAGTGCTACAGAAGCTGGGACTGCTAAAAAGGACTGGACGGATATTTCGAATATCCGAAACTGGATACCACTAGTATTAATCGCAGGATTAATAATAGCTGTACTGATAGTTGTTATCCGCAGAAGAAGAAAATAGAAACTGAAACAACACCATCGGGAGGGGAAACGGCTGTGGAGATTCAAGCTCTATTAATTACATTCCGTGAAGTATTAGAAGCTTTGTTGATTGTCGGCATCATAACTACTTATCTTAAAAAAGTGGACCATAAGCATTACACGAAATATGTTTGGTTAGGAGCAGGTCTTGCAGTTTTAGCAAGTGTCGGGGTAGCTCTCTTATTTCAAATTGTCTTTACTGGATTCGCCGCAATGGGAAGCGAAATGTACTTGAAAATAGGCATTATGCTAGTTTCGACCGTATTATTAACCCAAATGGTATTCTGGATGGCTAGTCACAGCCGTGATCTAAAAGGAAACATGGAAGGAAAAATGAATAAGTTTATTTCTACTGGTAATGTAGTGGGGATGGTTATCCACTCCTTTCTTGTGGTCCTTCGTGAAGGTGTTGAAACTGTGTTCTTTTTTGCTGCCATTACAGGGGGAGACATCGGTGCTGCAATGCAAGGATGGGGTGCAATTACTGGAGTGGCCATAGCCGCCATTGTCTCTTATGTGTTCTTTAAAGGAACGATGAGGATTCCGTTAAGCAGCTTCTTCAAGATAACCGGTGCTTTTATTATTCTTATCTCTGCAGGACTACTAGTTCAAGCGATTTCTATGATGCAGGACCTTAACATCATTGGCAGTGTTCTTCCACATGTATATGATCTAACATGGTTCCTGCCAGAGCATCCGATTGATTACACACATTACCTTCGTGATACTGGTTCGGCTCCGCTTTTATCCGGGGATATTGGAATATTTCTAAAGGCGCTGTTCGGCTATTCTTCCATGCCTTCTATTGAAGAAATATTGGCTTATATCGGATACTTTGTCGCAATTTTATTGCTTACCTCTTCCAAACCTGCAGGAAGCAAGCAAACGAATAAAACGAATAAAACGAATAAAACGAATTCAAAGACAACTAAAATTCTTGAGACACAAGTGAAATGAATTTTTGAACATTTAAAGTACAAGGCCGATGCCTTGTACTTTTTCTCTAGATCAGGTGGTGGATATTTATTGTTAAAAAGTAATTTAAAAGATCCCTTTTTATTAGTGATAAGTGTTGCAGCTATAATTATTGTTTTTATATCTCAACTGTATTTTATTAATCCATATACCTCCTCGTGGGATCAGGTAGATTTTGCACTGGCAGTGAAGCGCTATGATTTAATGGCTATGCAGCCGCACTTCCCTGGATATCCCTTTTTTATTTTAGGAGGGAAATTCATTCATCTGTTTGTGATGGACCCATCAAAAGCATTAACGATTTTTAATGTCTTTTGTTATGCTAGTTCTGTTTTTCCCATTTATAAGTTGTCCAGGAGATTCATACAGAGATCATTTGCTAGTTTATCTACAGCACTTATTTATTCAGCAAGCTACAGTGTTATTATGGTTAATCAGCCGATGTCAGAAGGAGCGGCACTGGCAGCATTTTGGTGGTATTTATGGAGCCTTCTTTTTGCTTTAAACAAAAAAAATTCAAGAGCGATCTTAATACCATTAGGTTTTTTGAGTCTTATGCTAGGAATTCGCCTTTCCTACTTGCCCTTTGCAATCGGTATAATCTTTCTGTTTTATTGGAAAGTAAAAAAAGATGGATTAAAAATGAAAGAGATCATATATTACTTGATCTCGGGAGTCATCTTTCAAGCAATATGGGTAATTGGTCTTGTCATTTCTGAGGGGAGTATCATCGGTTTTATTAAGCTTTCTTTAGCGTTTACCAGCGGTCATTTCAATGATTGGGGAGGAACGGTAGAGGCAGCTAATATTGGTTTTTTTGATAGATTTATCATTTTTTCCTCAAAGAACATCTTATGGACAGGAATTGCAACTGAATCTGTGCTTAGTGCTGTCATTTATATTTTCCTTCTCATTTATATATTTATTAGGGCGTTCAAAAAAACAAAAAAAAGATGGCCATTTATGAACCTTCTTTTTATATTGTTTAGCAGTTATTTTGGTTGGGCACTATTGGCTCAAAATGTAGAAAAAGCAAGACATGCGCTCCCGCTTGCGGTCTTATTGATATTTTTCCTTTGTATTCGTCTTTTTTCAGAAAGAATCCCTTTTCTAGTAGTGGGACTCAGCATTTTCGTCCTTGGCCATCAGGTAAATCAAAATGTAACCCTATTAGCGACGGAAGCTAAAGAACCTCCAGCTGTTTATAAAATGAATGCATTTATTGAGAAAATGAATGAACCTGTTATACTCTACACATGGGAAGAAACGAGGGTGTTACAGTATTTAGAGGTTCCATATACACACAAAAGGATAGAAACTTATCAATATTTCCGGTATGATGCGAAATATTTCCAAGGCAGGACCGTCCTACTTACAGATAAAGTGATTCAAGGATTTAGGTCACAAGGTATTTCAATAGATGGGAAAATCAAAAAGATAGCAACTTTTCATTCCAACGGACTTTTTGATCCAGTTTATCATGAAATAATTTTATATAAATGGATGGAGCAATGAACTGAGTAGTAATTAATAAGAAATACTCAATAAGGAAAGGAAAATCTTCATTGAAAAAAATAGCCATTGCTGGAACAGGATACGTTGGACTAGTTACAGGGGTTTGTTTAGCAGACATCGGCCATGATGTGATTTGCGTAGACCAGGACCATCATAAAGTAAGTACATTAAACAATGGGAATCCTCCAATTTATGAGCCAGGATTAAATGAACTGATGTTGAAAAATATGGAGGAGGGGCGGTTACGGTTTACAACTAGCCCTGCTATTGGCTTTAAATTGGCTGAAATCATCATAATAACAGTAGGAACTCCTCAAAATGAAAATGGCTCCCTTGATTTACAATATATTGAACAGATTTCTAAAGAAATTGGCAGGTCAATAAAGCGAAATAACGTCATTGTCGTTACAAAAAGTACGGTACCAGTGGGAACCAATGCAAAAATTAAAAATTGGATTCAATCCGAAATGCAAACAAGTCTTAAATTTCAAATCGTTTCCAATCCTGAATTTATCAGCCAAGGGTCGGCAATTTATGATACTTTTCACGGGGATCGGATAATTATTGGATCTGATAGTGAGGAAGCCCTCCATTCGTTGGAAGAATTATATCAGCCGTTTGGTATTCCCATTTTTAAAACGGATACGAATAGTGCTGAATTAATAAAAATAGCATCAAATTCATTCTTAGCTTTAAAAATTAGTTACGTAAATGCACTCGCAAGTATTTGTGAACATGTTGGCGGAAATATTGAAGACGTATCATTTGGAATGGGGATGGATTCAAGGATCGGATCATCATTTCTTAAGGCTGGAGTAGGTTTTGGCGGCTCATGCCTGCCGAAAGATACCCACGCACTAGTTCAAATGGGTAATGATGCGGGAGAAGCTTTTAACCTCATTGAGGAGGTTATTAAAGTTAATAAAAGACAGGAACTTAAACTAGTGGAAAAGGCCCTGAACCGATTTCAAAGTTTACGTGGGAAAAAAGTTGCATTACTGGGGCTTTCATTTAAACCTAATACAGACGATATCAGGGAAGCCGTTTCGATTAAGTTAGCCAAGCGTCTAGTTCAAGAAGGGGCGATAGTTATTGCCTATGATCCCGTCTCTATTCCAAATGTGAAAAAGGTTTTAGGAAAGCTAATTTCTTATGCAGATACGGTCGAGCGAGCTCTTATGAATGCTGACCTTACGTTTATTGTAACTGAGTGGGATGAAATTAAAAATGTTCCATTAAATCTCTTCCATGAGTTAATGAAAGAACCCGTTATCTTTGACGGGAGAAATTGCTTTCAATTAGAATCTATAAAAAAATATCCAGTTGAATATTATTCAATTGGCAGACCTAATGTAATTGGAGATATAAACACAGTGTTACAAAACAAAGGCAGCTAGTCGAAATAGCTGCCTTTGTTATTAAAATAATAAATTACTTTGTACATTCTTTGCAGGTTTGAATAGTTCATTGTAGTTGTCATACACTCGGGGGACTCTTTTCCCAATTAAACAAACAACCTCATAATTGATGGTGCTCATTAAATGGGCAATTTCGTCTACGGACTGAAAAGAAGAGCAGCTTTCTCCAAATATGGTGACTACATCACCAACAGAACAATTTTGTATATCCGTAATATCGATCATCGTTTGATCCATGCACACCCTTCCTGCAATAGCAGATTTTTGCCCATGAATTAAAACCTTCCCACGGTTTGATAGGAGACGGGAAAGTCCGTCAGCATATCCAAGCGGAAGGGTTGCGATAAGACTTACTCTTTCCGGCTTCCAAGTCCACCCGTAGCTGATTGCTTGTGAAGCTGCTACTTTTTTTATTGCTGCAATTTTCGTTTTGAAGGTCATGGCCTGCTTTAGCTGGATGGAGTGGTTTTTTAACGAAGCATCTGGATATAACCCATACAAGGAAACTCCAATTCGAACCATGTCCAGATGCATTTCTGGGAATTTCATTGTTGCAGCACTGTTGCAGCAATGTTTTATGGGTATATAAATACAGTTATTTTCCAAATATTCTACTATTGATTGAAATTTATTAAACTGTGCATATGTAAGGTCACTGTTTTCACTATCTGCATTAGCAAAATGAGTAAATACCCCTTCAAGACAAACATTTGTTGCTTTCATGGCCTTCTTCGCAAGAATTAGTGCATCATCACTGGAAGTAACGCCAATCCTGGACATACCGGTATCAATTTTCAAATGAATAGAAGCAGTTTTGCTTAAGCTATCCGCTTGGACAATGACTTCATCCAATACTTCATGGTCAAAGACTGTTAGCGTAATATTCTCTAAAATGGCAGCCCGAATCGAACGTGTCGGAGTATACCCGAGTACGAGAATGGGTTGTGTGATCCCAGACAGTCTAAGTTTGATGGCCTCATCTACAAGAGCAACTGCTAAATAATCTGCACCAGCTTCAATCGCTGTTTTTGCAATTTCAATGGCCCCGTGTCCATATCCATCTGCTTTAACCACTGCCATGATTTTTGCATGTGGGTGAACAAACTGCCTAAACTGTAGAAAATTATTTTTAATATGGTCTAGTGAAATTTCAGCCCATGTATCGCGGTAACTCAATTGATTCATGAAAACCATCCCCTTTAATCAAAAATCCCCTCAAGAGTTTCTTGAGGGGAATAACAACAATTAAATCGTAGCTAGTTCTTTTTCTAATGCTTTTTCAACTGTTACATAGTCAAACCCTAGATCTTTTGCTACTGCTTCATAAGTGATTTCTCCGTTGGCAACGTTAACGCCAAGATATAATGCAGCATTTTCAGAAATGGCTTTGAAAACCCCTTTATTTGCGATTTGCAATGCATATGGAACTGTAACATTGGTTAGTGCTATTGTTGAAGTTCTTGGAACTGCACCAGGCATATTTGCAACAGAATAGTGTACAACCCCATGTTTGATAAAGGTTGGATTGTCATGTGTTGTCACATGGTCAATTGTTTCAACAATTCCACCTTGGTCAATCGCAACATCGACAATCACTGAACCAGGCTTCATCGATTTAACCATTTCTTCTGTAACCAGCTTAGGAGCCTTTGCACCAGGGATTAATACTGCTCCGATCAGAAGGTCAGCTTCTGCCACTGCTTCAGCAATATTGAGAGGATTAGACATTAATGTTTTGATTTGATTTCCAAAAATGTCGTCTAACTGACGAAGACGGTCAGCACTTAGATCAATAATTGTTACGTCAGCACCTAAACCGATGGCCATTTTAGCTGCATTGGTTCCAACAATCCCACCACCAACAATGGTAACTTTTCCACGGTTAACTCCTGGGACACCAGCAAGGAGAATTCCAAGACCACCATGATTTTTTTGTAAGAACTGTGCGCCAATTTGAGCAGCCATGCGTCCAGCTACTTCACTCATTGGTGTAAGCAGTGGAAGAGTCCTGTTTACAGAAACTGTTTCATAAGCAACTGCGATAACACCTTTTTCTTTAAGAGCTTTTGCTAACTCTGGCTCAGCTGCAAGGTGTAAGTAAGTAAATAAAATTAAACCTTGGCGGAAGTACTTATATTCACTTGAAAGAGGCTCTTTCACTTTCATAATCATATCTGCTTTTGTCCATACCTGTTCAGCGCTATCTATAATCTCAGCACCAGCTTTAGCATAATCGTCGTTAGTGAAACCGCTTCCAATTCCAGCGTCCTTTTCCATTAACACAGTGTGGCCGGCATTTAGGAATGAAACAACACCTGCTGGAGTTAGTGCTACACGATTTTCATTATTTTTAATTTCTTTAGGTACACCTATAAACATAATCTTATTTCCTCCCCTAGTTACATTAAAGTGTTTTGCTATGGCTAAAGTATAGAATGTTTGCCAGAGAATTTCTTTGTTTAGAAAAGAGAAAGATTTTCATTCTTTTTGGGGATTTTCACAAAAAGTTCAAATCCCCTGATATTTTTCCAGTTTTAAATCTAGGTAGAGGATCATTTTTTGGTTGGGATCCTTGAAATTTACATCACCAATTTCGGTGATTCGTTTAAGCCGATAATTTAATGTGTTAGCATGGACATTTAATTCCTTGGCTGCATCATTAATGTTGTTATCTTTATTTAAGAAAACCTCTAAAGTTTCAATTAAATTGCTGTTGTGTTTTTGGTCATATTCATGAAGCAGTTTTAAGGAATAATTTTCATATTCTTCGGTTTGTCTTTTTTCTAAAATAAGATCAAAAATTTGATATATTCCAAGCTTTTGATAATTAAAAATGTCCTTAGTTTCAATTGGGAATTTTTCTTTAATTGATAAAACCGCCAATGTTTCCTTATATGCTTTGTTTGTTTTTTGATAATCCTCTTTAATACTGCTAAAGCCTGGATTGATCGCCTTTATTCCATATCTTTCACTCATTTGCAGGACAAAGAATTTCGCAAATTGATCAAGTTCATTGAAGGGGTTTTCAATATTAGTAACTGATACCAATAGAATTAGTTGATTGCAGTCTATTGTATAAAGAGTAATTTTTATCCGTTGATTTGTTTTCAAAAGATATGAGATGGATTGCTCTACTTTGTTCGTGATATTCTCTTGGAACTGAAACACAAGAACCGCATAAGAGGTCGGCGGTGTTAGTTGTAAGGAATGGAAGTGTTCGGAAATTTCCTCTTTTGTTTTCAAATGACCTGTTAATAGTTTCCAAAAGAATTCTTGTGAACGTTCTTCTTTTTTGTTCTTTCTCGTCTGAAGCTGTAATAGTTTATTTTTTGCTGAATCTGCTGCTTTTTTTAAAAGGGTGAAATCATCAGCCGTTAATGATTTATCAATTTCTATCGCCCAAATAAATCCGATCACTTCATCTTGTTTCCAAATTGAGATTGCGACTCTATGGTTAAGCCCTATATCATTCATGTTTTTCACACGGATGGGCTCTTGGGTCTTAAGTAAAGCAGGAATCGTTCCTTCTTTCCATAATTGATTAATGACTTTTTCCGGTACTCTCCGGCCTATGATGGTAGAAATTCTTGCTGGATCCGTACGTTCATCATGTGTACTATAGGCAAGTAGACGGTGGTTTGCATCCTCAATTGTAATAGGGCACATTAGTACCTGACTAATAAGGTCGGCAAATTCATCTAAGCTATCAAAGGCAGTCTTAAATGGATCGTGTAGTCTAGTATTCAAAATGATTACCCCCGGATTAATATATAATGACATATGGTAGTCTTGTTCAGTTCATAAAATGCCTTTGTTTAATTTTACAAAAAATATAAAATAATTTCATGTATTTTAACAAAATAAATAATATGAAATAATGTTAAAATTATTTCAAGTAATCCAAAAAGAGTAAAAATTTTAATAATTACTCTTTTGAAAGCGTTACCATTAGGAAAAAAGGAGGAATTATTAAAAAAAGGCTTAAAAGTATAGGCTAACATTGATATATTAATAAAGTGACAAAATTATTTCATGGGATGAGAGAAATTTTGAAGTTTATTCATAAAGGGGGATTTATATGAGTAAAAGCACTCATGGGAAAGAGCTTCATCGTGGGTTAGAAGAAAGGCATATCACCTTGATGTCTTTAGGGGCAGCCATCGGGGTGGGATTATTTCTTGGTTCTGCAACAGCCATTAAGATGGCCGGACCAGGTATTTTAGTTGGATACGCAGTTGCAGGACTGATTATGTTTTTTATCATGCGGGCACTGGGAGAAATGGCAATTCAAAAACCGGTTGCAGGTTCTTTTAGTAAATATGCACGGGATTATTTAGGGCCACTTGCTGGATACATAACAGGCTGGAATTACTGGTTTTTATGGGTCGTTACCTGTATGGCAGAGATTACAGCTGTAGGAATTTACATGGAGTATTGGTATCCGGATGTTCCACGGTGGATTTGGGCACTAACCGCACTGGTGGTTATGGCGACTGTCAATTTCCTTGCGGTAAAAGCGTATGGTGAATTAGAATTTTGGTTTGCGCTAATTAAAATTGTTACGATTATTGCGATGATTGCCATTGGTATAGGAATGATTTTCTTTGGTATTGGCAACGGTGGTATTGCTACTGGAATTAAGAATTTATGGGATCATGGCGGGTTATTCCCTAATGGGATTAAAGGCGTATTATTATCTTTACAAATGGTTATGTTTGCCTATTTAGGGATTGAAATGATTGGGGTAACTGCAGGTGAGGTTAAAAATCCTGAAAAATCTCTTGCAAGAGCAATCGATTCTGTTTTCTGGCGTATTCTAATTTTTTACGTGGGTGCTTTATTTGTTATTATGTCTATCTATCCATGGGAGGAAATTGGTACAAAAGGAAGCCCATTTGTACTAACCTTTGAACAAATCGGGATACCGGGAGCAGCAGGTATTATTAACTTCGTCGTACTAACAGCAGCACTTTCGTCCTGTAACAGTGGGATTTTTAGTACGGCACGGATGTTATTTAACCTTGCTCAGCATGGTGAGGCACCACAGAATTTCGCGAAGGTTACAAAAAGTGGTGTTCCAGGGATTGCAGTAGTTGCTTCTGCCGGTGCGTTATTGATTGGCGTCGTCTTAAATTATATTGTTCCTGCAAAAGTTTTTACATGGGTTACTAGTATTGCGACCTTTGGTGCGATCTGGACGTGGGGAGTCATTCTTTTATCGCAAATTCGCTATCGTAAGACCTTAAAGCCGACTGAGACGAAAGCTTTAAAATATAAGATGCCACTTTTCCCATTTACTTCATATATTTCATTAGCCTTCTTAGCTTTTGTCATTGGGTTAATGGCTTATAATCCTGATACGAGGATTGCATTAGTAATTGGACCATTATTCCTAGTATTCTTGGTTGCAGTTTATTATGCAAAAGGATTTCATAAACGAGATTCAATCAAAAATAATGTTGAAGAACGAGTTAGTTAATAAACTATTTGAAATAGGATTAGGAAAAAGCAGTGGGGCAACCCACTGCTTTATTTGTTGGAATTATTCATGTGCAGTATTACGTTCTACCGCTTCAATGTGCTGTTTTGAAGGCCAAAATGCCCATTTGCCGAGCAGGACTGTAATCGATGGTACAAGTAATGGCCGTACGATGAAGGTGTCCAATAAAACACCGATAGCAGTGATCGTACCAAAATGAACAAGTACTTGAATAGGCAAGGTTGTTAATATGGCAAAGGTTCCTGCTAGAATTATTCCAGCTGAAGTAATAACAGATCCGGATTCAGCGACTCCTTCTTTAATAGCCTGAGGCAGTGGTAACTGCTTGCTTTTTTTCCATATGCTCGAAATCATAAAGATATTATAATCTTCCCCTAATGCAACAATAAACACAAAGGCATAAAGCGGAATAAAACCTTGGATTGCTTCAACACCGAAAATATAGTGCAGAAGTACCCAGCCAAGTCCAAGTACACTAAAGAAAGATAAAAGAACAGTTCCAATTAAATAGGCTGTTGCAGTGAGTGAACGTAGATATGCAAGCAGCAAAACAGCAATGATACTAATGACAATCGGAATGATGATGCGGCTATCCTGATTGGTTGTCTGTTCGGTATCGTATTGTTCAGCTGTTAGACCCCCAATCCAAACTTTATCAGAAGCATGCGTAATTCCAGCCCTTTTTAAGCTCCTTTCAACCTTATTCCGAAGGTCTGGTATATGACTCATTGCTTTATTTGAATAAGGATTGACATTCATTTCTATATTATAGCTTATTATATTTGAATTTTTTGAGCCTTTTATTCCCTTAGAAACAAGTTCAACAAAGGATACTTTCTGTAAATCCTCTTTTACAGTGTTGGCTTTTCCATCTGTTTGGACAATTACTTGGACTGGGGCCAGGTCACCAGGATTAAAGTGCTCTGAAATTATTTTGAAGCCTTCTCTTGATGGCATATCCTTTGGAAAAGAAGACAAAGTATCATAGGTATAGATTATCTTGGTTGAAAAAAAGGCAAAAACACCTAAAAATAATAATGTGATTACCATCAAGTGGAGTGGTTTTTTCACGATTAGATTCCCTAGTCGTGCAGCAAATCCCGCTTTACTTTTTTGAGGTGCTACAGTTCTCCTTTTCTTTAGCGCGCGTTCCTCGTGCATTTGCAAAATTAACGTTGTGCCATCCTGTGAGAGCTGTTGCTTAAGAACAGGGAGAGGGAATTGATAAAAGGGCACGACGGAATCCAGTGAGTTTACTGGATTTTTATCTAATTCCTTGGAATATTTTTGAATGAGTGAAAGGTCTTCATCAGTAATTCCAGCTGATTTATACCAGGTTAATAGGGCAGGAGTACCTGAAGTAGCCGGGAATTCCTTCTCAGCGACTTTTTTGGCTTGCTGAGATGGAGAATGTGATTCTAAATTTTGTGCCATTTCATTCTTTTGGGAATCTGCTTGTGGGAGAGTAACATTCAATACTGCTACAAGTAACAGCCATGTTATAAGAACTATCCATCTTCCTTTTTTCCCGCTTACAGCATTGCCATACATTTTAAACCATTTTTTCTCCATGTCTTTCACTCCAATCTATTTCCTTATCAATTGATAAGTTGCCGGCAAAAAAATTATGCCCTAATTCCATTAATAAAAATTTCAACCATTAACTTGGCTTTTTCCTCAGCCATTGTAAGCCGCTGTTTTTTGGATAGTTTTGTAGTAGTTTCAGGCTGGAGAATCGATTTAATTATATTTAATATTAAATAGGCTAACTCGGTTGAATTTGTATTAAGCAATGCTGGATTTTTAATTTCCTCCTCTAAGATTCCATCATTAATCATTTTTACGACAGGCATAAAAAAACCTTCCATCCACCATTGATGAATGAGTTGTTGGTCATCAGGGCCTAACTCATGAGAAATGTCATGAAACATTTGTGCCATATCGATTTCAAAATGAATCATCATATAGATTGCAATTTGAGTAAACCTTTCTTGAAATGAGGTGAATTCGGCTAAGATAGCTTTTAGGTCCGCTTCTGTATGGTGAAGAGTTTGCCGCATGACAGCAACATAAAGCGTTTGTTTATTTTTAAAATGATGATAAATAGCTGGCTGTGTGACTCCACAAATTTGTGCAATTTTCCTGGTAGATACTGCCCGATAACCTAACTCCATGAATAAGCGCTGAGCAGTATTAATAATCGTTTGGTATGTTTCCTTGTGATCCATAGCTCCTATTTGTTTATTGTTCTTACCCATAAAATGAATTCCCTTCATGTAAATTTACTTATCGGTTGATAAGTAAAATATATCCGATAAGTGGAATGAAGTAAAGTGACAATTAAAGAACATAACCCGATAGATGGATGGAGATTTTTGCGATTCCACATACTAACATTGTCAATTAAAGGAGGTAATGGTTTTGTTGTTGAGGAGAATAACTGTCCTGATTATGGCCATTGTTTTAACACTTTCATTTTATAAAGTTGTTGCAAATGCAGAAACAACGGCAAACTTGGCTGAACAAAATACGATGTCGGTACTTTGGTTTCAAAGCGCCGGGGAAGCAAAAGGGTTATATTATCAAGGCTATAACATTGGAAGGATGAGATTGGACGAAATCATGAAAAAAGAAAGGGGGAAAAATAACTTAAAGCCAGCAATTGTCCTTGATATCGATGAAACCATTTTAAATAACAGCCCACACCAAGCTAGGTATGTAATTGCCGGAAGAAAAATTCCTTTTAATTGGAATGAATGGTTCAATCGAACTAAAGCAAAACCACTTCCGGGGGCAATAGAGTTTTTGCATTATGCAAATTCTTTAGGTGTAGAGATTTATTACATTTCCAACCGTTATGAATCACAAAAAACTGCAGCTATTAAAAATTTACAGATTGTAGGTGCACCCCAAGCTGATTCAGACCATGTATTATTACTGCAGCCTGGTGAAATTGGGAAAGAAACGCGCCGCAGGCAAGTAGGGAGAACACATGAAATACTTCTATTATTTGGCGATAACCTTGGAGATTTTAGTGGTTTTGATGTGTTATCCGTTTCAGAAAGAAATCAAGCAGTGGACAGATATCGAGAGGAATTCGGTAAAAAGCTGATTCTGTTTCCAAACCCAATGTATGGTGATTGGGAAGGCGCAATTTATAATTATGATTACAAGAAATCTGATGAAGAAAAAGCCAAACTAAGAAAGAAATTCATGCAAACGTACCGTTAGAATAAAAAAGACGCCAGAAAAGGCGTCTTTTGTCTGGACGAAATAAAATAAATAATATCATAGACAACAGGAGCAACTCAATTCCTTACATTTTTAAGGATATTGATTGCAAAGACAATGATACCTAATACCATCAAGGTCCCACCTGTAGCTACTGCAGGCGCGGCACTTTCCGTTCCGGTTACTAAAAAAGCGAGTCCAATCATCATAATGGGAAGAGAAATATTATGAAGCCAAAAGTGAACCTTTGCCAGTGTTGTTTCCGCAGCACCTGGAAAACCAACATAGATGAGACCAGCGACAGCCATAGTCAGCCAACCTAATAAATTAATATGGGCGTGGACCGGTGTGAAGTCGAAACTTTCCGTCATTGACATATACATACCCATGCAAACCCCAATGACAAAATACACAACAGAAATTTTAATCAACCTAATTGCCATTTTCCCGCCTCCTCTTTTTAACCTAAAAGATATGACTACAGTACTAATTATGTTGACATACTCTGAAAAATAACTTTGATTTCAAGAGGACGAAGCAAGAATTTCATGGACGAAAAAAAGCCACCAATAAATGGTAGCTTTTTTTGCAAAGCATTAAAAAAGTGCTTTAATACCTACTAAAACAATCCCTATTAAAAATCCACATACTGCACCATTGACACGGATCCATTGAAGGTCTTTTCCAACGTTAGTTTCAACCATATCGATAAGTGTTTTATCATCTAGTTTTTCTAAATTTTCTTTAACAAGCATTCCTATTTTTGAATGATTTTTATCAACAAAACTAAAAATATGATTTTTAATCCAAGCTTCAATAACGTTCACTTTTTCTGGATTTAATTCGATACCTTCTAAGCCCTTTTTAATTAAAGGGAGGAGATAATCATCATAAAAGGCAGGTTTTTCGACAAAGTCATAAGCTTTTTGCTGGATCTGACTTAATAAATCAGTAATTTGTTCTTGCAACTCCCATTTATCTACTAGCTGGGATTTAAAGTTATTAAGTTCTTCATAAATCTTTTCATCACTTTTTATTGATTGCAGCTTTTTATTCATATGAATCATTAAGGTATGTCTATTTTGATTTAAGGGGTCACTATAGCTGGCTACACCTTTTAGAATAAGACTTTGGATAATGTTCCCTAGCTTTTCTTCATTAACAAGGTTGCTAAATGACTTTAAGGCAAATTGCATAAAACCATCTGCCTTAATATTTTCCACCGCATCTACAGCCAACCCACCAAGTTTGTATTTTGTACTTTCTTTCCTGGCCCATTCATCAATTTCTTTTAGAATATAATCTAGTACTTTTTCATCATATTTTCTAATACTAATCTGGTCGATAAGCAAGGGGAGATAATTCTTGCTATCCAAATCGTTGATTCGTAATTTTAGTTCTTTTTCTAGAAGCGGAGCAAATTTTTTTATATCAAATATTTTAATTAAATGTTTAGAAATCATTAGGAAAGACTTTTGAACGGCTTGTGATGGTAATTCATTATAGATGATCTCAAATAGTTTTTTAGTGAAATTGATGGTGTCTATTTTTTTTCGAATACTCTCTTTTGTTAGCCAATCATTTTCTAACATTGAAATTATTCCAGCAATAATTCTGTTACGATTTTTGGGAAGGAGAGCAGTATGTGGAATAGGAATTCCTAGTGGATGACGGAATAATGCGGTTACCGCAAACCAGTCAGCCAGTCCTCCTACCAGACCGGCTTCAAATCCCCCTTGTAGGATGCTCCCCCAGATTGAATTCTGTATCGGAATAGTGGCTAAAAAGCCGATTCCCATCACAGCAAGAAAAATTGTCGCTAAATGCCGTGTTTTATTCTTACGATTTAACATTATTAAACCCCTCGTTTTTTGAGTATATTATTGTCTAAAGCTATTATCTCAATTTTACAGAAAAAAAAGCAAAAAAAATTACTTATTATAGACTTATTTGTTAAAGCACCGAATAGAAATGAAGACACCTCTCAACTGTGAGAGGTGTTCAGATTGTAGACAAAAGGCATTCGAATGAGCCCATTCGGATGCCTTTTTATTGGATTTTTGCTCATAAGAGCAAAATTTAGACCTACCTTTGACTATTATTACGCCAATTCTGGACCTTTCCACGTCCAGCTGGCCATCTTTTTCAAGTTCATGGCAGCAAAAGTAAGCATCGCTTGCATGGACAATTTTTTTAAGCCTCTTAAGGTTGTCCAACGCATACCATGCTTTTCCTTAGCATCCGCAAAGACCCGTTCAATCGTTTCTTTACGTCTTGCGTAAATGCTTTTATTTTCTTGTGTGTGACGAAGATGATCGGCTTCTTCTATGTAATGTTCCCAAACATGTCGCTCAATCAATTTTTTATGTTCTTTACTCTGCGTGCATTCTGAAAGTAAAGGACAATTTTGGCACTCAAACGGATTAGAGAAGTATTGACGCTTTCCATTCTTCGTCGTCGTTGCATATTTCAGTATTTGTCCTTGCGGACAGATATAACAATCGTAGTATTCATCATAAATATACTCATGTTTTTTCATATAACCGTCCTTCGTACGAGGTCGTGTATATGGTAATGCAGGAGTCATATCATTTTCAATTACGAATTGAGCAATAGCAGGTGTTTTGTATCCAGCATCAGCAGCAACAGCTTCAGGTTTCCCGTGTTTTTCAATGACCTTCTCAAGTAGTGGCTCGAAAATGACGCTATCATGGATATTCCCCGGGGTTACAATTGCACCCAAAACAAAACCATTTCGATCCGAAGCCGCATGAAATGAATATGCGAACTGTTTCGTTCGCTCATCCTTTACGTAATAACCACTTTCTGGGTCAGTGGTACTTTCTTTAATTTCCTTTAATTCTTCTTTTTCAAATTTATCTGGAGGAAATGGCTTTTTTCCGTGATCATCCCGGTCTTTATTAATCTCTTCTTGTAGACGTGTTTCATAAACCTTCGATTCCTTTCGAACTACTTTCTTTTCAAATTTACGCTTATTTGCACTAGCTTTAACATGTGTAGAATCAATAAATACGTGCTCGCTACTAATCAATTTCTTTTCTGAGGCTTCCTTTAAAATACGATAGAATATCTGTTCAAATAAATCAGTATCCTTAAAGCGTCGCTCGTAGTTTTTACCAAACGTTGAAAAGTGAGGTACCTTATCATAAAAACCAAAGCCGAGAAACCAACGATATGCCATATTCGTTTCGATTTCTGCAATGGTTTGACGCATAGAGCGAATACCGAAGGTATATTGAATGAAAGCCATCTTTATCAATACCACAGGGTCAATACTCGGACGTCCCCGT
Organism: Bacillus sp. OV166; assembly: GCF_900177675.1. Taxonomy (GTDB): domain Bacteria; phylum Bacillota; class Bacilli; order Bacillales; family Cytobacillaceae; genus Neobacillus. Next base: position 1,536,513 of record NZ_FXWM01000001.1, read on the forward strand.
TCAGATGAGTACATATCTTGAACAAGTGAATAGATAAATGAAAAATCAATAGCAGCTTCTATCTTACGAACCAAGTGGTTCGCGGGTACAACTTGTTCTAAAGCTATCATTTCTATTTGATCACGATTCATCTGTGTATTTTTAGTTAGCATTTCATCCACCTCATCTATATGTCTGTATCTTAATTATACAAAGGACTGATTTAAAGGTCATTATTGATTTTAAAACTTGTTGATTGGAGCGGAAGGCGCGAAGACTCCTGCGGGAGTACGGAGCAGGGGAGACCCCGCAGGCGCTTAAGCGCCGAGGAGGCTCCCCGCTACGCCCGCGGAAAGCGAAGCGCCTGGAGCGCAAATCAACAAACAATTTAACAAAGACATAAAAAAGACTGCCGGCAAACCCAAGTTTTTCGGATTTGTCGACAGTCTGGACACCTCTCAACTGTGAGAGGTGTTTTCCATTTTCTTCTTCTGAGGTTTTATATGTGTAATCAGTCCATCAAGATCGGTAATATAAAATTGTATTTTAGGTTCTTCTTTAAGAAAATGCTCTTGCTTTAACTGAAAATAATTAACCTTGTGTTAAAGGATCAATTCAAAAGAGCAAAGAAGCAGAAAATTCTATAAAAACAGTACAGATGAATGACAACCATAAAAATGCAGAACGCCTGCCAGAGTAATATTGGCACAGATCAAGAGCTGCGACGACAAATCCTTGGGATATAGCACTGGCTAATAGAGCCAGCAATAAATGTAAGTTTGTTGATGGAACTTTAAAATTAAATTTTGTGACCCTTTTACTTTTCTCGTCTAAATTTATGTTGTAAAATATACAAGGTTTATTAAATAGAGAATTAGGGGGAATAGAAATGAAAAAGTTTTTTGTATTATTATTTGCACTAGCTATGGCAATTGGTCTAACTGCATGTTCCAGCAATAATGAATCAAAAACAGATAAGAAGGAAAAAAAGGAAGAAGCAGCACCAAAAGTGGATGTAAAAAAGGAATTAGTCAAATTTTATATGGATCTTGGAAATAAAATTAACGCAAAAGATACTGATTTAAATGTTTATGTCGCAAAGGCAACTAAGGAAGATGCCAAGCCTGAGGAATTACCAACTGCTGAAGACCGGGCTAAAGCGAGTGAAGCAGCAGCGGCTGTTGCAACAGAATTAAATAATTATCAAGTGCCTGCGGAATTAAAGGATAAAAAAGCAGACCTTGACTCAGCTATTAAAGATTATGCCGCTTCCTACCAAACAAAAGCTGATGAATTGAAAAAAGATGTTCCTAATCTTGATGCAGCATCAGCAAGCTTAACACAAGCTGAAGAAAAACTTGGGAAAGTATTCGAAAGTGAAAAATTACTGCCGCCAAGCCTAGATAAGCAAGTAAACTAATGAAACTAAAAAACAAGCCAGATGTACGATGCTGGCTTGTTTTTTTATACTTTAATTAGTTAGTAATTATCTTGATTTTAAGATACGGCTGAGCTTGCAAGTTCATTATATTGGACCAATAGTTCCTCTGAGTCATTATCAATCGTTAAGCAAGTTTCGGTATCTCCAAAAAACCAAACATCATTGACTTCAACAAAGAAGGTAATTCCATTTACATCAATTGTATAACCAACATTAGCAGGTGTTTCTGCTGAAAAAGCAAGGCTAAATCCTCTATGCTTCATTCCAAAACCGGCATATTGAGGAAACATCCGAATGCTAAATGGTTTATGAAATTCGAATTCTCTTGTGAACCATGAGGCAGCTCTTTCATCGATAGAAATAAACATCTAAATGCACCAACCTTTTCCTATTAGGTAATGATTCATAAGGAAAGAAATGGATGTAAAAAAAGAACCTAGATAAAAATTGATTCCCATTTCCCTATATTGAAAGAGTATAACTTTTATTTAGTTTTGCATGTGATATTATTCACGGACTTTCTTCAGGTATCATAATTTTTAAAAATGTTCATTTTTTTTCCTTAAAATGTTCACTTGTATGCGAAGAGTCACTACTTATTTTTTATAAAAGGTTTAAATATAACTAATAAATATATCTTTTATGGAGGATTATATGGATAAAGATTGGACGAAGGATTTAGAGCATGATGAATATGAATTTAATATTGATCTGATCATTAAAGATGCATTGCAGGCAGTGGAAGAAACGAAAAAGGGGCACTTTGTAAATCTAGTGACAGCTGAAACATTTGGAAATCCTGTCGATTATATACAGCCTCTACTAGAGGAGTTGTATCCTGATCAAGTAAAGATTAAATTCATTGATCAGTGTGGATGTGGTGGATATGTATTAAGAGTTTGGAAAAGTTAATTTTTTATGACCATTTAATCTACCGTACAAGTGTTGCTGATATTGTAACATATATATAGTGAAAATAATGTTACGATTAAGGCAAGAAAAAAGGGGGTTTTACAATGGTGAAGGAGTTCGATAAGTTAACAGAGAATGTTACTGACATTAAAAGCTTAATTCAAACATTCAATGAAACACTAGATAATATTGAAAAACGACTATCAAGGCTTGAAAAGATGGATAGCATTGAACACCGTGTAGAAGTAAACCAAATTGACCTTTCCGATATTAAAGAATCACTTCAGCGGATTGAAGAATCAAACAATAGCGATATACAGCATATTAATCGACGTCTTGATTCACATTTAGTTAAAATCGCAAAAGTTGAAGAGGATATGATAATTATTAAAACAAAATAATTTTTTTTCATAAGATAAAAAGATCAGATACAAACAATCTGATCTTTTTTTTCTCCACAAAAAAACCAGACCGGAAAACGATCTGGTTTAGGAAGTTTTTTAAGATAGCACTTCTGAATTGGATATTGATACTTGTGAGCTAACTGCCTCACCATTATTGGCATTTTTCGTGACCTCAATATATTTAATATGGTGCTCTTCCATATCGAGAATTTTAAAGGAATAGGTATCATGAAGTAGGATGTCTCCTTCTTTTGCTTCGTAATTTTCGGTTAGAATCCAACCGCCAATCGTATCGACATCTTCATCGTCAATCTCCACTCCCAATAAATCATTGACCTCACTAACTAATACTTTAGAATCGATAATATAATGGTTTTCCTTAATTTTGCGAATCTCTGGAATTTCATCCATATCGAATTCGTCACGAATTTCCCCAACAATTTCTTCTAAGATATCCTCAACAGTAACCAGCCCGGAAGTACCGCCATATTCGTCCATTAAAATCGCCATATGAACACGGTCTTTTTGCATTTTTACTAATAAGTCATGGATAGGAATCGTTTCTATTACTCTAATTATTGGTCGTGTATAGTTTTCTAGAGTCCGTTCAGCTAGTTTTTCATTACCAATTAAATCAGTCATAACTTCTTTTATATTAATAAGCCCAATTATATGATCCTTATCACCATCAATGATGGGATACCGTGTGAATTTTTCTTCACGTAAAACCTGAAGAAATGTCTCTAATGTATCATCCTTAGATAAGGAAACGATTTCCGTTCTAGGGACCATAACTTCTTTGGCAATCCGGTTATCAAATTCAAAAATTTTATTTACATACTTAAACTCTGATTGGTTAATTTCACCACTTTTGTAGCTTTCAGATAGAATAATTCGAAGCTCTTCCTCTGTATGGGCGATTTCGTTTTCAGAAACAGGCTTAAGCCCAAAAAAACGTGTTGTAATTCGTGCAGAGCCATTAAGCAGCCAAATTACAGGAAACATCACCTTATAAAAAAGGATGAGCGGACGTGACATCATCAGGGTAATCCATTCTGCTTTCTGGATCGCCAATGTTTTAGGTGCAAGTTCACCAATTACGACATGTAAAAATGTAATCGCTGCAAATGCAAAGCCTACAGATAATATTTGGTTAAAACTTTCGGGAATATGCAGGCCTTTAAAAATAGGGTGCAGGATCTTTTCAAATGTCGATTCACCAAGCCAACCTAATCCAAGGGCAGTAATGGTAATTCCTAACTGACAGGCAGAAAGGTATTCATCTAGGTTCGAAATCACTCGTTTAGCAGTCACAGCACTCGAATTTCCTTCTTCGATTAACTGATCAATTCTTGAGCTTCTTACTCTGATAATAGCAAATTCTGAAGCTACAAAAAAAGCAGTTAAAGCAATTAAAATGGCTATAATAACCAAGTTAAATATGTCCAAATAAGTTCCCTTATCCCGTTTTTAGACAGGTAAGGAGTCACCTCCCAGTTTAATAAAAAAAATTAACTCGTATCACAATATACTCATATCTAGTTTTCTGCTAATCTCGTCTAATGGTCATTATACCACCTCGACAATTTTGTAAATTAACAATAATTATAAAGAATTTGAACCGTACAGTCAAACGTTCTGGTTAGTATATTGGTTGATAACTATATTTTATGGGAAAACATAGTGAATATGAACAGTAAAGACGAAATATTACAAAAATTATATAAAATAATACTGGCTCCTATTCAGGAGCCACTTCTACTTTTTTTGGTTCTGTTTTTGCTTTATAAACTTCAATATATAAGATATGGTGACCTTCTATCTCATTAATTTGGAATACAAATCCGTCGTTTTCGATGGAATCACCTTTATGTACATCAAACTTTTGTGTTAAAAACCAACCCCCAATCGTGTCTACATCTTGCTCATCAAGTGATGTGCCCAGTAGATCGTTTACTTCGCTTATCAGTACTTTTCCATCCAAAATAAAATGACCATCTGCTTTTTTCTGAACAAGTGGGAGTTCATCCAAGTCAAATTCATCCCGTATTTCACCAACAATTTCTTCAAGAATATCTTCGACAGTGACAATTCCTGCTGTCCCTCCATATTCATCAGATAAAACGGCCATGTGTGATCGGTTTTTTTGCAGTTTGACTAGTAGTTCCTGAATGGGAATTGTTTCAATGACATGAATGACTGGCTTAAGATACGGGATTAGCGGTCTTTCGCCGGTACATTTTTGCTGAATACAATCGGTTAAGACCTCTTTAATATTAACAACACCTAAAATATTATCTTTGTCACCATCAATAAGGGGATATCTAGTGTATTTTTCTTCCTTGACTATTTCAATAATTTCTTCCATTGAGGCATCCCTGGATAGAGTTACAAGCTCAGTTCTCGGAACCATAATTTCTTTCGCAATCCGGTTATCAAATTCAAAAATTCGGTTCATATAACGGTATTCAGATTGATTTATTTCCCCACTCTCATAGCTTTGAGAAAGGATTAAACGCAGTTCTTCTTCCGAAAGGACGATATCATGATCAGATGCCGGTTGTATCCCAAACAGTCCAGTAACAAATCTGGCGGAACGATTAAGAATCCAAATAAAGGGATACATCAGCTTATAAAATAGGATTAACGGCCGAGCAAAAAACAAGAGGATTTCTTCTGCTTTTTGAATCGCTATCGTTTTTGGTGATAATTCTCCAATTACAACATGGAAATAGGTTATAGCAATAAAAGCAATGATAAACGAGATAATGTGTTTTAAAGATAAAGGTAATTGAATCCATTCAAAAACGGGATCTAGCAGTTTTCGAATAGTGGGCTCACCCAGCCATCCTAATATTAGGGAGATGATTGTAATTCCAACCTGAGTAGCCGATAAATATCCATCCAAATTAGAAATGACTTTCTTTGCTGCTTCTGCTTTTGGGTTTCCTTCTAACAGTAATTGATCAATTCTTGTTGTTCTAACCTTTACCATCGCAAATTCAGAAGCGACAAAAAGTGCGGTAAAGGCTATTAGGATAACAATAATAATTACATTCATCCAAATCATCTATCACCTTACAAAAGGTAAGGTTTGCCACCTCACTTACGTTTTACTGTATACATTATTTCAAAAAAAAATTCTATTAGCAAATCGGCCTATAAAAAATGCTGCCAATGGGCAGCATGCAACGATTTGTAATTAGACATTTTTTAATAGGCAATTCTTTTATTCCAGTCGCGGGCAAGCATACTATAAACAAAAAGATCATGAAATTGTCCATACAATTGTTCGCCGTCTCTAATGATCCCTTCCTTTACAAAACCGAATCTCTCAGGAATCGCACGGCTTTTTTTGTTTTTTATACCACAGCGAATTTCAACACGGTTTAAGCCTAATGTGAAAAAGGCATAGTTTATAAGGGATTGAACGGAACGAGTCATGATCCCATGACCTTCTGCATTTTTGGAAAGATAATAACCGATACTTGTCATACGGTTATGCCAATCAATTTGATGTAATCCAATTGAGCCCACTAGTTCACCTTTATAGAGTATCCCTACGTTTAATCCGCTATTTTCTGAGAACTGGGACAGCCATACGGGAATAATCGACTCAAATTGATAAAGGGAGTTCATGCTATCCACCCAGGGCATCCATTCACGTAAATGTTCACGATTCTCCTCAACCATCTTATACAGCATTAAGGCGTGATGCTGCTGAAACAACTGAAGCTCAATTTCATTATCAACCTTTAATGTAAACATGGGCCTAATCTCCTGATAAAAATTTTAGTTCATCATATGCAACAGGAGTCTATAACGGAAGATATATTGAAGAGAAATAAAAAAATCCCTGCTTTAATGAAAGTGGGATTGGATAATAGGACTATGAATGACCATGTTCATTGCCACTATTGATGGCTGTGACTGGTAAGCTAATCGAAAATGTAGTTTTATCAGGGGTGGAATCACAATCTAAATTCCCTTTATGTTTTTCAATAATTTCTTTACATACAAACAAACCAAGACCTGTACCCAGTTTTTTTGTCGTGAAAAATGGTTCGAAAATGGATTTTCTAAGTTCAGCTGGGATCACTGGACCATTATTGGAAATATTGATTTTGATGGACTGATTTTTGAGACTGCTATTGATCTCAATTGTTGGAGTGGGATTCTCATCATGATTTAATACATCAATCGCATTAAATATGATATTAATTAATACCTGCCTAATTTCATCCGCATACCCATTAAGAGTAATATCTTCACTTAATTCTTTTCTTATTTTTACTTTTCCATCGAGAATGCTTGGATATAGAAAGTTTAATACTTCATCAATTAATTTATTTAAATTGAAGTCATCCTTTTCTTTTCCAATTAATTCCTTTTTTGATAAAAGTAAGAATTGCGAAATACGAAAATTAAGTTGATCCAATTCACTAGAAATGATATCTAAATATTTCATATCCGGATAATCAGCTTTCAGCAATTGAATAAATCCTTGAACAGATGTTAGTGGGTTCCTAAACTCATGAATAAAGCTTGATGTCATCTGGCCGAGTAGTGTTAATCGATCCTGATGGGTAGAATCGATGTGCATTGTTTTTTCTTCGATGATTTTGTTTTTTGCTTCAGAGTAATGTGAAACAGCATAGTATAAAAATTTATCAAAGCAAAAATTTATCCTGTTTAACGCTTCTTGCATATCTGACCATGGGATCCCAGTGTTACCTAAATAGCTGTATAAAACTGTTCTCCCAAGATTTACATTATAAACAAAATCTCCAAGGTTAATATCAGCCAATACTCTTTCTTCCGAAACTTCTATGGCTAGCTTTTCGATAATGTTTAAAAGCTCTTGCTTAGTCATTTTATGCATATTAAGCAAAGCTTCGAGTAAGGCGGCTCCGTTTTCATGAATCTTCAATTTAAAAGGGTCTGCTTTATTGGTAACAATAGCATTTTCCCATTCTTGAATCAATTTCTGTTTATTTTGATTAAAATAGTCAATTAAATCCGTTTGGCTTTCCGTGAACATGCCGTTTTCCCCCTATGCTATTGACAAAACTGCTTACAGTGTAAATTCGATGATTAAAGCAAAAATCCTTCTTTATTTTATCATAAAGAGTGTTACTTCCCATTTAATCATAATACAAGGATCATATGGGAAAATAAGAAAAAAATCTAGCATCACTCAGTTTATATTTTCCTTGTAAAAGCCACAAAAGATTTCGAACTTTTGACAAATTTATTATGCTTATTACCTACGAATAAGTGTTAAAATGGCATATAGAAAGATAATCATTCTCAATTAACATAGATAGGGTGATATAAATGTTCGGATTGTTAAAAGCAGGGGGTAAAGGGAAAATCGTTAATCTTTCTCAAGTTGGTCTCATAGTGCAAAGACGTTTACTTGACTTAGGGATCACAGAAGGCTCAGAAGTGTGTGTGAAGTGTGTGATGCCATTTGGCGGGCCAGTTATGATTGAATCATGTGGACAATGTGTCGGTATCCGCCGTAGGGAAGCAGTTCAGATTGAAGTGGAGAAAATATAATGGAAATCGCTCTAATTGGAAATCCCAATACTGGGAAAACTTCATTGTTTAATAATCTAACAGGATCCTATGAGTATGTTGGTAACTGGAGCGGCGTAACCGTTGAAAAGAAAGTTGGTATTTTTAAAAATAATATTGGCCATTTAATTGATTTACCAGGTGTGTATACACTTAATCCGCTGTCAAAGGATGAAGGAGTGGTTACATCCTTCTTTTTGAATGAATCCGTTGATCGCCTGCTAAATATATTAGATGCTTCACAATTAGAACGTAATTTACATTTGACCTTGCAATTGCTAGAGTTTGAAAAGCCTGCCCTTATTGGACTTAATATGATTGATGTGGCGAATAAGCGCGGGATTCAAATAGATGCAGGAAAGCTTTCAAAGTTTCTCGGGGTGCCAGTCGTTCCGGTGGTGGCAAGAAGCGGTAAAGGCTGTGACAAACTAGTAGATGTCATCTCAACAAAATCAATCCAGCCTGTCAAAAAGAACCTCGTTTACTACGGAAAAGAGGTCGAAGAAGCGATTGTGACATTGACCGGTATGTTAAATGGAAAAACCGGACTTTCTGCACGCTTTTTAGCGATCCAATATTTTGAAGGAAATGAATACGTCAGAGACTATTTAAATAGCAGTGTAGATGTAACTAAGCTAACTACTATTACGGCAAATCTTGAATCAATATTACAGAAACAATATGATGTAAAATCTTTAGCCAACTATATTTATCAAAAAAGAAAAGAAGTAATCGAGAAGATTTTCGCGGAAGTTGCTAGGAAAAGTAATTCAGATATTCCTCTTTCTGAAAAAATTGACAGTATCGTTACGAATCGATTTTTAGGAATGCCAATTTTCTTGTTGCTCATGTATTTTATGTTTATGTTGACTTTTGATTGGCTCGGAACACCATTATCTGATCTTTTGGATGGATTTTTAACTGGACCGATTACGGCAGGATTTGAGAAGGTATTCACTGCTATCCATGCCTCCGATTTTATTCATGCGTTAATTATTGAAGGCTTAGTTGCAGGGGTAGGCGGGGTTCTCGTCTTTGTACCGCAAATTTTTATCCTCTTCTTTTTTATATCTTTATTAGAAGATTCAGGGTACATGGCTCGAGTCGCATTAGTAATGGACCGGATTATGGAATCAGTTGGCTTAAATGGAAAGGCATTTATCCCAATGATGATTGGTTTTGGCTGCAATGTACCAGGAATAATGGCAGCAAGAACAATTGAAACACCAAGGGAGAGGCTGTTAACCATTTTACTAACTCCGTTAATGTCTTGCTCGGCACGATTACCGGTATATGCATTATTCGTTGGAGCGTTTTTTGCAGGAAATAAAGCATTGGTTGTCCTTAGCCTGTATGTACTTGGCATCATTGTTGCGTTAACCTTGGCAAAAGTCTTTTCTTCTACTGTACTTAAATCAGAAACTTCATTATTTGTTATTGAACTGCCGCCCTACCGACTGCCCCAATTTCAATCACTTTGGAGAAGTACATGGGATAAAGGGAAAGGATTTGTAAGAAAGGCTGGAACATTTATTTTTGCTGGTTCTGTCTTTATCTGGCTGCTATCATATGCGGGTCCCAATGGTTTAAAGGTTGACATGGATGATAGTTATTTAGCGGCAATTGGAAATGTTATTGCGCCAATTTTTGATCCGATTGGTTTTGGAACATGGCAGGCATCCGCTTCGTTAATTACTGGATTCTTGGCAAAAGAAGCAATTATTTCTACCATGAATATCATCTATTTTGTTCCGAACGATGCAAGTCTGCAAGGTTTATTGGCAAATTATTATACACCGCTTGCAGCTTATAGTTTTATGGTTTTTATATTGTTATATATTCCATGCTTAGCGACGGTTGCAACAATCTATAAAGAAACGAATTCAAAGAAATGGACAGCTTTTTCAATGATCTATGCATTTGCTATCGCGTATGTCCTCTCTTTGATTATCTATCAAGGTGGCAAACTGTTTGCACTTGTGTAATTCTTAAAAGAGGTGGAACAAATGATTGCCAATATTTTGATAGGGGCAGCTATTTTTGGATACGCGAGCTGGGCCTTAGTCAGGTTTATTCATAAATCGAAAAAGGGAAAATGCGGCGCATGTGATTTGAAAGATTCATGTTCTAGCAAGTGCGGCATCCCTCCTAAAATACAATAATTATTAAAAGACTGCTATCCATGAGGTAGCAGTTTTTTAATGATAATATTTGAATGATACGACAATCTAGTGTAAAATTACACTAGTTGCAATTGAAGGAAGGGCTGAACGTGACCAGGGATGAAATTATGATGCAGGTTTCTGAAAAACTTCGTCTCATACGAACCGAAGCAGGTTATACTCAGGATAAAATGGCAGAAATCATTGGTGTCTCAAAGAAAACACTTGTTCAAATTGAGAAGGGCAGAGTTCTTGCCAACTGGTCTACCGCTGTTTCGATTTGCGCTCTTTTTCGTGAAACGGAAACAGTCCAATTCTTATTTGGAAATGAACCGCTCGAAGTGTTAGAAACGGTTGCCCGCGAAGGAATAGATATTCGTAAATCAAAAACGTTTGGCGGCAGGATCTGGTGGAGAGTATTATCAAAGAAAAACGGTTATATTCTTCAACAAAATATTCTAAGTAAACATTTTCGCATCTTAGATGAAAGAAATTACCGCATCTTTAGCAGTATTGATGAAAAGCTTTCAAGACAACGCTTTAAAGAATTGACAAAAAATGAATAAAAGACATTGAAAAGATGGGAATTCTGCCCATCTTTTTTCTTTTTTGTGGAATACTAATCGGTGGAGTTATCTTTCATAGAAAACCATCATAAAATCAACCCCATAATCAAAAAGTATACCTGTTATAGATTACAGTTAAAGGATGTTTTTCATTTGGTATTTAAAGATAAAGTTAGTGCCATTTTTACAAATTGGAAAAAGTGGCACTTACTACAAATATTAGTGCTATCAGTATTGGTTCTCGTCTTAAGTTTTTTCGGTCTTCTTTATTATTTTTCCAAGGATGCAGATATTTCTGGACTTAAAAACGAGCTGCCCCAAGCAACAGTGTTTTATGATGTAAATGAGGATGTAGCAAGTAAAGTGTCGGCCAATAAAAATGAAGGCGTCTCAATCAAGCAGGTCCCTGATTCAATGAAAAATGCCATCATTGCCATTGAGGATCGTCGGTTTTATCAACATAAGGGTGTCGATTTAATTGGAACCGCTAGGGCACTCATCCGTGACTTAAAAGCAGGGGGAATGGTCGAAGGCGGAAGTACCATTACTCAACAATTGACAAAGAATACTCTACTTACATCACAAAAAACTTTAAACAGGAAGATGGAGGAAGTTTTTTTAGCACTGCAAATTGAACGGGAGTATTCGAAACCCGAAATCCTCCAAATGTATTTAAATCAAATCTACTTTGGAAATGGTGCATGGGGAATAAAAACTGCCGCCAGCAAATATTTTGCCAAAGAAGTGAAAGACCTATCAATCAGTGAATCTACCTTACTCGCAGGGTTAATTAAAGCGCCATCTGCCTTAAATCCGTACGAACATATGGAGAAAGCGACTGAAAGGCGAAATCTAGTATTAACTCAAATGCGAAAACAAGGGTATATTTCGAGTCAGCAATATGGGAAGGCGAAGCATGAAAAGGTGGTTTTGAACGATAGGGGAGGGGACCTGTTCCGAGGTAAATTCCCATACTATGTTGATCAGGTATTAGATGAAGCAATCAACCAATATGGCTTATCACAGGATAAATTACTAACAGGCGGCTATCAAATTTATACAGAGCTGGAACCGGTGATGCAAACAGCAATGGAAAAGACGTATCAAAATGATACATTATTTCCAGAAGGAAAGGATCTCCTTATACAGAGTGGCGGAGTATTAGTTGATCCAAAGACAGGCGGGATCAGGGCCATTATTGGCGGTCGAGGGAAACACACCTTTAGGGGCTATAATCGTGCTTCACAATTAGAAGCACAGCCAGGATCCTCCTTTAAGCCATTAGCTGTTTATACACCTGCACTGGAAAATGGCTGGAAAATCACCGATATGTTAAAGGACGAACCTATGGATTTTGGCGATTATCAACCGAGTAATTACGATCATCAATATGCTGGAGAAGTACCGATGTATGAAGCCGTAAAAGAATCAAAAAATGTTTCAGCAGTATGGTTATTAAACGAATTGGGAATCGAAAAAGGGTTAGAATCTGTAAAACGTTTTGGAATTTCATTGGACAAAAATGACCGTAATTTATCACTTGCCCTAGGAGGCTTGCATAAAGGTGTTTCTCCTTTGAACATGGCAGAAGCCTTTGCTGTTTTTCCGAATCATGGTGTAAGAGTGAAGACCCATGCAATCAAGAAAATTGTTGATGCAGACGGGAATGTAATCGCCGAGTGGAAAACAAAAAAGGAGCGAGTCACTACAAAAGCTGTTACCGATAATATGACAACAATGCTCCTTGGTGTAGTTGAACAAGGAACAGGAAGTGCTGCACAAATACCTGGCCGAGAAACGGCAGGGAAAACAGGTTCAACTCAGGTTCCAATCAAGGGAATCAATGGTGTAAAGGACCAATGGTTTGTGGGTTATACACCACAGCTGGTTGGAGCCATCTGGGTTGGCTATGATAAAACAGATGCCGAGCATTATATAACTCCTACTAGCAATAATGGTTCTGCGGTTGTTTTTCGTGAAGCGATGACGGAGGCACTAAAGAATACGCCATCGGAAAGCTTTAATGTCCCACATATTGCTTCATTGATAGAGAAGAAAAGGCAGGAAAAAGAGGCGAAGAAACGGGGGAATATTCAAGAGAACTTTAATAATGAGGTTCAGAAATGGGAAGAGAAGTGGAATAAGCAAAAGGAAAAGTGGAAGAAGAGGTGGAAGAGTAAAGGGAATAGTAAGGGTCACTAATATTTTTATCGTAATAGACAATATATAAAACAATTCTGAAAAATGGGAATTGACTTTCAAATAAACTGGTGATAATCTAACAAAGGAAGAAAAAATAGGAAAGGGAGGGTTACAAAAATGATTAAATTCAATCAAGCTTTTTTACCAATTGAATATTTGAATGTAACCTGTCCTGAAGAATTTTCCAGTTAATTTTAGACGCGAAAATTAATAAATGACAAAAACACAGGTTACGTTTTATTTGATACGTAATGTGTGTTTTTTAGTCCCTTTTTTTAAAAGGAGGCATACTGCACTACTGCGGTATGTCTTTTTTTATAGATAAAAGTGCTTAAGGGAGGTAAATTTGATGGGGAAATTAGAATTAGTCAGGATTGGAAAGACAACGGAGGCGCTAGAAGGCGGATAGTAAAACATAAGGGGGCATTCAGTTATGTTTGCGGTATTAAAAAAATTAAGTTGGTTTTTTAGAGAAAATTGGCAACGATATGTGATCGCAATAACGCTATTAATTTTAGTCGGTATATTGGATGTGATGCCGCCAAAATTAATTGGAATGGCGATTGATGATATTCATGTCGGTATTATAAGTAAAGAGAAAATTCTCAGGTACCTCGGTTTCCTTTTATTAATCATGGTGTCATCCTATGCGGTCACCTATGTATGGATGTATCGTTTATTTGGGGGGGCCTTCCTCGTTGAAAGGAAACTCAGGTCTCAATTTGTCAAGCACTTATTAGCAATGACCCCGGGATTTTATGAAAAAAATCGAACAGGGGACTTAATGGCACGTGCTACAAATGATTTAAAAGCCATCTCCATTACAGCAGGTTTTGGGATCCTAACTCTAGTGGATTCTAGCGTCTGGATGTTAACCTTGCTGTTGACAATGGGACTTTTCATTAGCTGGAAGTTAACATTAGCGGCCATTATCCCGCTGCCATTTATGGCCATTTTAATGAAAATTTATGGAAAAAGAATTCATACTCGCTTTATGGACGCTCAGGATGCCTTTGGTGAATTGAATGACCGGGTGCTTGAATCTGTCGCAGGAGTTAGGGTCATCCGTGCTTATGTTCAAGAAGTGGCCGATAGTAATCGGTTTCATCAACTCACGGAGGATGTTTACCATAAGAATATTAGGGTTGCAAAAATTGATGCCTTATTTGATCCCACGATAAAGGTGCTTGTAGGAATAAGCTATTTAATAGGTCTCGGGTATGGTGCTTATTTGGTTTTCCATCAAACGATTACATTAGGCAATCTGGTTTCCTTTAATGTGTATTTAGGGATGCTGATATGGCCAATGTTTGCTATTGGTGAGTTAATCAATGTGATGCAACGAGGGAATGCCTCACTAGACCGTGTGAATGAGACACTTAATTATAAGGTAGAAGTTGGCAATCCACTCGAACCTGTTGCAATCGCTACAGCGGATCGTATTGATTATCAAAAGGTAACCTTCAGGTATCCATCTTCTAAAAATGACAATCTAAAAAATGTGGATGTTAAACTTCTTCAGGGGCAAACATTAGGAATTGTAGGTAAAACGGGCTCAGGAAAGACCACCTTTATTAAGCAGTTATTAAGGCAATATCCACTTGGAACCGGTGAGGTATCCATTTCAGGGGTATCATTAGAGGAACAAACCTTGAATCAAGTCCGCAACTGGATTGGTTATGTGCCCCAAGATCATGTCTTGTTTTCTCGAAGTGTGAAAGACAATATTCTTTTCGGCAGGACAGATTCTAGCGAAGAAGAGTTAGAAACAGCCATAGATTTAGCGGCGTTCCGTAAGGATCTTGAAATGCTTCCAGAAGGATTAGCTACGCTCGTAGGAGAAAAGGGTGTGGCCTTATCAGGAGGACAAAAACAACGGATCTCGATTGCCCGCGCGCTTATCAAAAATCCAGAAATCCTAATTCTCGATGATTCCTTATCAGCCGTTGATGCGAAAACAGAAAAACAAATTATTGATAATATCCGCCTAGTAAGAACAGATAAAACAACCATTATTACCACTCACCGAATGTCTGCTATCCAGCACGCAGACCATATTATCGTCCTTGATGAAGGCAAAATTGTTGAAGAGGGGACACATGAACAGCTCATCGAACAAGATGGGTGGTATAAGGAACAATTTATCCGCCAACAGATTGCAGGTAAGGTTGAGGAGGGGGTATCAGCATGACAACTGGGAAGCGATTAACCAGGTACGCTTTTACTTATAAAAAAATTATTATAGCGGCATTGCTTATGCTGACCATTTCTGTCGGAACCGACCTTGCAGGACCGTTTATTGCTAAAAATATTATTGATCAGCATATATTAGGGATTGAATCTGTTTGGTATGAAACGGCAAGGGGCAATCGGGCAGTGAATTATGACGGTAAATTTTACACAAGAGAAAAATATTTATCTAAATCAGAACAAAAGGGAAAACAAATTCAAATTTTGCAAGTCGGTTCCAAGTTCGTTTTCATTGACCAAAAACCTGAATTTGATGGGAAGAGAAGCTTAAAAGAAGGAATTTTGGAGATTAAAAATGGTGTGCGAAAGGCAGAGTATCAGGCGAAAACCCTAAAGGGGTCTGAAACATTGTCCTTTTACGAGCCAGAGATTCCAGCTATCTTTCAACTATTGGCCATCTATTTTGGACTCTTGGTTATATCAGCCGTTTTTCAATACGGTGAACGTTTTTTATTACAAAAATCAGCCAACCGCATTATTCAAAAAATGCGCGAAGATGTCTATGGTCAGATACAACGGCTGCCGATTCATTATTTTGATAATTTGCCTGCAGGTAAAGTGGTAGCAAGAATCACAAATGATACTGAAGCAATCCGTGAGTTATACGTAACAGTTCTTGCTACCTTTTTTACTAGTGCCATATATATTACCGGTATATATGTTGCCTTGTTTATTTTGAACGTAAAGCTTGCAGCGATTTGTTTATTGTTATTGCCAATTTTATATGTATGGATGTTAATTTACCGGAAGTATGCTTCTAAATATAACCGAGTCATCCGGTCCAGGAATAGCGATATAAATGCAACCATCAATGAATCCATCCAAGGAATGAGTATTATTCAGGCATTCAATCGTGAAAAAGAATCAAAAGCAGATTTTGAAAAAATTAACCATGAACATTTTACGTACCAGAATAAGCTATTAAGTTTAAATGCATTAACCTCTCATAATCTGGTTGGGATATTAAGAAATCTCATTTTTGTGGCATTTATTTGGTATTTCGGGGGCCAGGCACTGAATACTTCTACTATCCTATCACTTGGGATGCTATATGCCTTTGTTGATTACATCAACCGCCTTTTCCAGCCTGTTCAGGGGATTGTCAATCAATTGGCTAATTTAGAGCAGGCACTTGTGGCCGGTGAACGAGTATTCAAGTTGATGGATGAGCCAGGGGAAAATGTTAGTGGTGAGCGGATTGCTCGTTTTAAAGGGAATGTAAGATTTGATCATGTTTCGTTTGGATACAAAGAAGGAGAATTCGTGCTAAAGAATATTGATTTTGAAGCGAAGCAAGGTGAAACAGTTGCCCTCGTTGGTCATACAGGTTCTGGAAAAAGTTCGATCATGAATTTACTTTTCCGCTTTTATGATTGTCAAAAGGGGAAAATTACGATTGATGGAAGGGATATTGAATCCATCCCACGTCAAACGATCCGAAACCATATGGGCATCGTTTTACAGGATCCCTATCTATTTACAGGAACGATTGCTTCCAATGTAAGTCTTAATGATCCTTCGATTACAAAAGAAAAAATCGAGAAAGCATTAAAGGATGTTGGAGCAGAAAAGGTATTCAAAAATTTAGAAAATGGGTATGATGAACCTGTTCTTGAGAAAGGAAGTACCCTTTCGAGCGGGCAGCGGCAGTTAATTTCTTTTGCCCGCGCGCTTAGCTTTAATCCTGCGATTCTAATTCTTGACGAAGCCACTTCTAGTATTGATACAGAGACAGAAGCAGTGATTCAAGAGGCTATGGATGTCCTGAAAAAAGGGAGAACAACCTTTATTATTGCCCACAGGCTATCAACGATTCGAAATGCGGACCAAATAATTGTATTGGATCGAGGGACGATCGTTGAAAAGGGGTCACATGATGAATTGATGGAGAATAAGGGGAAATATTATCAGATGTATCAACTTCAGCAGGGCAGCACAGATCTAGCAGGATAGGAAAATGGCCTCTTAACGAAATTTGTTAAGGGGCCATTTTTCCACAAGATAAGTATAGGTTTTTGAATCTAGACAACTGTCTAGCTCCAGCGCCCAGCGGCTAGTGTACTTCGCCCTTTTCCCTACGATAAGTCAAGCACGAATGCGCTAGCGCTCTCCGTGTTTCCTTTATCTCAGTCAAAGTGCTCCAGTCCATACGCCGCTAAACGGGCGCTTGCGCTTTTCTTAATAAGTAAGTCCCACTCGCGAGCCAATAAATTGATTGTTAAAAAGCTGTTGAAAGGCGAAATCAGCCGTATCATAAATCGAGATGGAAGAAGGATGATCTGGTAGAAAGTCTTTTTCGTACCTGTAATACCCTTTTCTTTCACCTACAGGCAAGTAGGTAGGACATACAACCGTCCAATCAAGTCCAGAATCTTTTAGCATTAAATAGGCTTTTAAATGTTCCTCCGCATCACGAGTGCTTTTCCGTTTCGACTCAGATGATTGAAAACGATATAAATGTGGGGCAGAACGAGCCTGCAGAATTCCTGCTGTACCAATTGTAATAATTCGTTTTATTTCCTGCTCTTTCATATGTTTAATGATTAATGGCATCGATTCAGACAGTGTGGTGGTGCCATTTGTATTTAATGTACTAATAACCACGTCTGAACCGGTTAGGCTATTCGTAATGTCTGTTTCATTTAGGACATTACCTGTCTTAACCTTAAGACCTGCACCAATATTGTTTAGCTTTTTCATATCTCTCACTAGTGCAGTTACAGAATGTTGCTGGGACATAGCATTTTCTAAAATGATTGTGCCTACCCTGCCCGTTGCACCAAAAAGGCAAATGTTCACAAAATGTTCACCTCTTAGTCAATAATGTGTAATAATCATCACTTGTCAAACCCGCCGCTTGTGATATTTTAAAAATGTTTAAGTATTTAAATAATATCGGGGTGGGATGTATATGTCAGAGTATTCAGTAGTACTATTGATCGGTAGTTTTTTAATCCTTTCTTATTATATCGGATATACAATCATTAAACATTAAATTATTAACTGCAGACAAGTGTCTGCAGTTTTTTTATACTCTTTTTAACTTGTCTGTTGATTTCCGCTCCAGGCGCTTCGCTTTCCGCGGGCGGGTCCGGGGAGCCTCCTCGGCGCTTAAGCGCCTGCGGGGTCTCCCCTGTCCCGTACTCCCGCAGGAGTCTCGCCCCTTCCGCTCCAATCAACATGGCCTTAATAATTGTAATTTGATTAATAAAATGGGTAGGAATGGGTATATATATTGAAGTATACGAATTTGTGAGGTGTGGATGACACGTGGAAAATTATCGAATCGAAAAAGATACGCTTGGTGAGGTTCGTGTGCCAGTAGATAAATATTGGGGTGCGCAAACACAACGAAGTAAGGAAAATTTTAAAATTGGCACCGAAAAGATGCCATTGGAATTAATTTATGGTCTGGTTTTTATTAAAAAAGCTGCCGCAATTGTCAATTTTCAATTAGGAAAACTCAGCGAAAGGAAAATGAAAGCAATCATAAAAGTATGTGATTCTATTCATAACGGAGAGATAGATGAACATTTTCCATTGGTAGTTTGGCAAACAGGCAGTGGTACTCAATCCAATATGAACGTCAATGAAGTCATTGCCAATCGGGCGAATGAATATTTAAAAGAGCAAGAAGCCAATCTTGAAAAAATCCATCCGAATGATGATGTCAATATGTCACAAAGCTCCAATGACACCTTTCCAACAGCAATGCATATTGCTGCCTATACAAAAATAGTTGAGGATCTCCTTCCTGCTATTTCAGAATTAAAAAACACGCTACTTGTAAAAGAGAAGGATTTTTCAAAAATAATCAAAATAGGGAGAACTCATTTGCAGGATGCAACACCACTAACGCTGGGACAAGAGATCAGCGGATGGCGGGTAATGCTTGAAAAATGTGAAAGGATGATAACAGAGGCAACCCAGTATCTGCTTGATTTGGCGATAGGAGGGACAGCGGTTGGTACAGGAATCAATGCTCCCTCACAGTTTGGGGACAAGGCTGCCGAGCAGATTTCCATGCTTACAGGTTATCCATTCGGTTCCTCTGGGAATAAATTTCACGCATTAACAAGTCACGATGAAATTGTTCATGTTCATGGGGCGCTAAAAGCTTTGGCAGCTGATTTAATGAAAATGGCTAATGATGTCCGCTGGCTTGCTAGTGGGCCGCGCAGTGGAATCGGTGAACTTAGCATTCCCGCAAATGAGCCAGGGAGCTCAATTATGCCGGGGAAGGTTAATCCTACTCAGAGTGAAGCGTTGACGATGATTGCGTGCCAGATTTTTGGGAATGACGCCGCCATCGGTTTTGCGGCAAGCCAAGGGAATTTTGAGTTAAATGTGTTTAAACCAGTTATAATTAATAATTTTATCCAATCAATCAGGCTCCTTTCGGATGGAATTAATTCATTTAATAAAAATTGTGCCTTAGGTCTCCAAGCCAATGAAGAAATGATCAAAGAGCATGTAAACCGATCTTTGATGTTGGTTACAGCGTTAAATCCTCATATTGGCTATGAAAAGGCAGCAGAAATTGCCAAACTTGCTTATAAAGATAATTGCTCATTAAGGGAAGCGGCCATAAAAATAGGTTATGTTACAGAAGAACAGTTTTCAAAATGGGTCATGCCTGAAAATATGATTTAAACAAAATGAAAGCCCCCTCCAAAAGGAGGGGGCTTAGCCATAATATTTATTTGTATTTACTGGGTTTTTCTAAAAATTAGCGTTGGAATCCGCCAAGTTGAGACTCAGCCATTGCTACAAGACGCTTTGTAATTTCTCCTCCAACAGATCCGTTGGCACGTGAAGTAGTGTCAGCACCAAGATTTACACCAAATTCTGAAGCAATTTCATACTTCATTTGACTAAGAGCTTGCTCGACGCCTGGGACTAGAAGTTGATTAGAGTTGTTGTTACTTGCCATAGTTGAATAACACTCCTCTTAATAAGTTTGGGGTCAGTATGGAATTGAACCATAATGGAGATTAAACCATTGCCGCCTTGGCCTAACCCATGTTATCAATGTTACCTTTGATAAGCTTCTACAAATTGGAGATTCATTCATTGTCTTTTGTTTGGTTGGATGAGTCGGACTTGCACCGGCTATTACCCTTTTTGGTTTCATCCATCGTTGTAAGTAGGTGTTGCTTGCTTTGTAATACTTATTATGATTAAAACGGAAAGACTTATTCGAGAATTTAATTGGTAATTGATTCCATCACATATGGTTTGCAAGTTAACACAAACTAAGAATATCAACTAAACAAAAGGGTGATTTGTATGTCTGTATGCCCAATATGTAATGGTTTTCGGGAAGCTTACTTATTATGTACAAGTTGCGGTGAACCTATGATGGAGAGTGGACGTCTCATGGATTTTTATGATGATTATAGTCCATATATGGAAATAGATCTAATGAAGATGGAGGATGGGTATCCTGATACAAATTCAGGTCAAAAGTGTCCCCATGTGTATCGATGTCCTTCCTGTAATAAAGAAGAAGTATTCTTTATAAAAGAATAAGCCCCGTTTCGTGAACGGGGCTTATCGGTTCTTAATTATGGGCGGATTCTTGATTCTGTTTCAACATCAAAGAAGTGTGCTTTGTTCATATCAAAAGCTAGTTCTAATGTATCGCCAGGATGAATATCTCCACGGGAATCAACTCGGGCTACGAAATCTTGGCCGCCAATGCTTGAATAGATCATTAATTCTGCACCAGTTAACTCTGCAACATCAACGTTAGCATTAATTTTTGTACCTGCAGATGCATCAATGAAAACTGGCTCATCATGAATATCTTCAGGGCGAGTTCCAAGAATAATTGATTTTCCAACATAGCCTTGTTCACGAAGATATTTCATTTTTCCTTCTGGAACGGCTATAGATGTTTTTCCAATCACAAATTTTCCATCTTCTAGTTTTCCGTTAAAGAAGTTCATTGCTGGAGAGCCGATAAAGCCACCGACAAAGACATTCTCAGGCTTTTCATACACTTCTTTAGGTGAACCAACTTGTTGAATGACACCATCCTTCATAACAACTAGTCGAGTAGCCATTGTCATTGCTTCAGTTTGATCGTGCGTAACATAGATAGTAGTTGTATCTAAGCGGCGGTGAAGTTTTGCAATTTCAGCACGCATTTGAACACGAAGCTTTGCGTCTAGATTTGATAAAGGTTCATCCATTAAGAATACCTTTGCATCACGGACAATGGCACGTCCTAATGCTACACGCTGACGCTGTCCACCAGATAGAGCTTTAGGTTTACGGGTTAAGTATGCCTCTAAACCAAGAATTTTTGCAGCATCTTGTACACGACGATCAATTTCATCTTTAGGGAACTTGCGCAGTTTTAAACCGAATGCCATGTTATCATATACCGTCATGTGTGGATAAAGAGCGTAGTTTTGGAAAACCATGGCGATATCACGATCTTTCGGTGCTACGTCATTCACTCTTTTACCATCAATGTAAAAATCACCTTTTGAAATATCTTCAAGACCAGCAATCATTCGAAGTGTGGTAGATTTTCCGCACCCAGATGGTCCAACAAATACGATAAATTCTTTATCCTCAATATGTAAATTGAAGTCTTGAACAGCGGTTACTTTATTATCATAAATTTTATAAATGTGATCTAATTTTAACTCTGCCATTAGTAATTCCTCCCTTTATCTTGTTAACAATATTGTACAATTAGAGGGCGAAAATCAGTATGGACAGAGTGCACAAAGATTGAAAGCGCTTTTTTGGGCAGGTTGTTACTTTTCTAGACTCTGCTCAAATAGTAAACACGCTAAAAACACTGTAAAGGCACCGTAAAAATCCTTTAATTGGATTCCAGATTTATCGATGAATTTATCGATCCTGTATTGAAGTGTATTTCTATGAATATACAATTTTTTTGCCGTTAAGCTGGCATTTAAATTATTCTCAAGAAAGACTTTTATTGTTGAATACATCTCTGTGTCTTCATTAAATACCCCAAAGATTACTTGATTGACCATTTGTTTTAAATCAGCCGGCAAGTGATAAGCTAAATAGGCTGGGAAAACACGCTCAAATGTAAAGATATTCAAGTGGTTCACAAGATTCGCAATCCCAAAAGAGAAGTATTCTTTCTCCTGAAGATATTTTGCGCGGAGTTGATTGGAAAAAGGATGGAACTTTCCGGAAAAAATAGAAATTTTTACATAAAAATCGCTTTCTAATGTTTCAGTCATTGAAATCAAATCTTCTTCTGTCAGAGCAATTGCGCTGCCTGCTTCAATGACAATACCTCGATTGCTGTTTTCCCAGATAACTATGACTTCTTCAGAAAAAAAGCCTTTTAAGGCAGACTCAATTTCGCTTTGATTCGTATCATCGCTGTTAAATTGAAACTGAATGAAACGAAGATACGTCTCAGGTTTACAAGTCGGGAGAGGACCATCCAATAATAAATAGGTATCCCATCCCTTCGCAGCGGAATTGCTCGCAGGATTTTTATATTCAACTAATTGGTAAATTGTTTTAAGAAGGGTTAATTCCTTTTCAGTTACCACAGCTTTAGGAATAGCGATCCATTCGTTTTCAATCTCATTATAGAAGATATAAAATTGTTCAGAGGGATTCACTGGCTTATCTTGAAACAAAATGGAATTCTCATAAATAGACAATAATTTTTTTAACATGGTTGATTTCCCCGTTTTTTAATATTTACTTGATTCATTTATTATACAGTAGTTGATAAAAGCAAAAAAATAATAAAGGCTAGCCTTTGTTAATACGGGCTAGCCTATCATATATGGTGGTAATAAAGATTAATCGCATTCATAGGGTGGTTGTTCTTCAAGGAACTCATGGGCTTCTTCGATATTAGTTGTATCATGGCGTGAATGGACAGAACCACCAGACATGCCTTCGTTAATCATACGGTCCACATCCATGAACACCTTATCTCTTCCTTCATAAGCAGAACCTAAATCCGTTACCTTGTCTTTTCCTTTATCCATAACCATCATCCCTTTCAGTAAACTATTTCTAGTTTGTGGAAAAGATGAGTTTTCATACGCTTTAAGATCCCGGTATTACACTATTCATAAACATGGTAAAGCATCAGTTCATGGATTTGGCTTGATAATGCCTCGATCTCATCTCGTTCAGGCACATTTGTTGTCCATTCTATATTCCCAGTTTGATGATAAATTCCGGTGACTCTTTGCTTTTTATGATAAAAGGAAAAATTCCATCCCGGAATATTTTTATTTTCAAATAATGGCTTGAATTGAAAGTGCATTAACATCGTGAAATCCCCCTTTTAATTTACTTACTATTAGCTTAACTTGTTTGGGAGATTTTTTAAATAGAATTTTCTGTCAATTTTTTTATCAGATCTGAAAATTTGAGAGTTGGAAGAATAAGCGGCAAAGTTGCTCAATTTTCTTTTCTTCTATTTCGTGTTCGTCAAAGCTCATGGGTTTGGAATTTACCTCGTAAATATAGTACTGCCCCGTTTTACTTACCCCAGCGTCGATGGAAAATTCACCGAAATAGCCAAATCGGTCAGATAATGCCCTTCCAATATAAGGGATAATTGTTTCGATAAATTGATCATGCTTTTCAGAATGCAAAATTTCATAGGGCAAGAGCCTCCCACCGAAGGGTATATGAGTAGTAATTCCTTGTTCTTGTGATTGCCTAATCCCAATCCCAGTTAAAATGTACTTACCTTCATCTGCGTGGGCAAGGATACGAAAGTCGAAACGATTACCTTCGTATTCAGCTGATGTTATTTCCTCTTGGGCTAGGTAGTTTTTCTCAAGTAGCTCCTTGCCCCAGATATCCCAAAAATGATTAAAGGATTTATAAATTTCCTGAAGATAGATTCCTTCTAATTGAACCTTGGAAGAACCCATCAACTTTAAGCGGAAAATCCCTTTTCCTTTCGATGATTGCGTAGGTTTTAAATATATGCTTATTTGCTTCTGCAGAAAAGTGATCAAGTCCTTTTTTTGCTGGATGAGGATTGTTTGCGGCAAAAAGGTTTGCAAAAACGGATGGGTTTTAAGTAATTCATATAACTCAAATTTATCGATAAAACATGGATTGAAAAAAGGGATATTTTTCTCCTTTAAAATCGAAAAAAAACGTTGGTATTGCTGATTTTGTTCTGACTTTCTGAAAGGAACCCGATTATAAACCAGGTTAGGATAGGGGAATATTTCCTTAACCCAGTGATTTTTATCAGGTGAATAGGTATAGCCAGTAATATGATCTGTATCTACATCTTCCGGAGTAAAGACAAAGCTTATTCCATCAAGTGAAATAAGCTTCTTTTGTAATGCTATAAAAAGCGGGCCATTACCCGCAATAGAACCATTTGATTTTCTCGCTGACATAATACCAATCAGTGGCCCTGCTTGATTGGCTTTCATGTGAATAACTCCTCTGGGTGTAATAATGATTGCTCGGTAAGAAAGACAGCAAACGCAATGGACAATTTACGCGTTAGCAAATCAAAATCTTTCAATTCGGGATGAGCAAAGATGGTCCTTCCAGGTTTGGAATTTGCTTCAAAGAGCCAAACATCTCCATTTCGGTCGATACCTAAATCAAAACCAATCTCACCAATAATGCCTTCTACATTCCTATCCAAAGAACTGCTTAAAAGAAGGGCGGAATGAGAGAGTCTTTCTTTATACAAAGTACGTTCATCCCCTGAGAATATTTCTTCGAGCGTTTTAACATCACCACCGCTTCTTTTATGAGTGGTTACGCTGCCAGGGCCTGCAATTTTCGCTGCAATCGCTGATACATGCCAATTTCCCAGATCATCTTTATTCGTGTGGACGCGAAAATCAATTGGTCTTGATTCGCTTCTGAGTAAATTTATGCCCTGCTGTACCAACATTTTTTCAAGTGATTGATTTGCGAATACGATACCCATCAATCGTTCTAAACTTGAAAATCTCCGCAAACGATTTACACCACTTTCATCTTGGTAGCGGCAAAAATAATCATCGGTGTGCTTGTCATATATTATTTGGTGAACACCTAAACCAAGACTGCCATTTTTAGGTTTAATAAAAACATGGCCATGGGTAGAAAGCATAGTCTCGATTGAGGAGAAGGATGTAAATGGCAGTGTTTCTGGTAGGAAGCTTGCAACTATGTCATCTTGAATAAGCCTTTCATGAATATCAAGCTTGTTAAAAAATCCAGGATTATACCAAGGAATAAGGTATTCCTTTTGCAAGCGGTCACGCACCTTAATTAATTTTGGGTTATTTTCACTTCTCCGATTGGGCAGCCGATCATAAATAACATTAGGAAAAGGCACTTCAAGCGTCTCCCATGCATTATTTTGAAAAATGTACCCTTCTATGATTCCTTGGTCCCAATCAATATGCTGTTCTCCAAATACAAAAGGTAAAGCACCCACCATTTTATTAACGGATAGAAGTTTTGAAAAGAACAATGTTCTTTCACCAATAGGTTCCAAAGGCAGTGAGGTAAATCCCGCTGTGAAAATACCTACAAGTGGACCGATAATAAGACTATGGTTATTGAAAAAGACATGAAGTGGAGTGTTGAAATTAGGAAAATGGAGTGCTTTTTGAATTTTTCTGCTTATCGAAACCCGGTCATCCTTATCAGGATGAGGAATAAAATCAACTTCTATGGATCTCGAACCAAAGGCAATCCTTGTGATCTCTTTATCTTTAAGAAATGATGGAGGACAGAAAACAACTAATTGATCATTTTGAGCAACTTCAATGAGATAATGTTTTCTCATAATAGCTCTTCCTTTCTTTTGAATCTATCAGGGTTAAGTGTTTCCCGTAAAGCAATGGGGCTAGGTTCAGAGAATCTTTAAGGTCTGGTTGAGTTTGCAAGAGCACTTTTCGCCCTGGTTTCGAATTTACATCCAAAATCCAGATTGAACCATTTTTCGCGATGCCAATATCTACTCCGAGTTCAAATAATGGTAAAAATGCATTTTCAAGAAGTGGAGGAAGATTGGTGAGAATGTATGTTAATTCTTGATTAATATATTCCCTAGTAGCAGGTGGGAGAGAAGGTGACCAATCGGCAAAGGGGAGGACGGTCCCACCAGCACTTAAATTTGATAAAATACCGCCAGTATTTCCTCTACGAATCCCTCTTCCTAATTCGCTCCATTTCCCATCCATATTTTTTTGCAGTAGGACGCGAATGTCGAAGGGCTGCAGTTCATTATTTGATAATTCAAGATAAGGTTGCAGTAAGTATTGACGATTACAAATGAGCGATTGTAACCACTGGGTTAGCTTCGTTTCATTTGGGAAAATCCGTGAAATAATCTTCTTTTGTTTTTCAGTTTTAACATGAAAGGATTTTTCATTTTTTTTCAAATAGTAAATGCCATTCCCTTGCGATCCGTTAATGGGCTTTAAAATAATCCTTTTCTTTGTTGTTAATACATTTAATACGATGTTAGTATCGGAAACAGATTGAGTTACAGGTAAGTAAGCCGATAAAACTGTTTTTCTTAATTCTTCATAGAGTTCTAGTTTATTTGGCAGCCCATATCCTAAAAAGGTTATGTCAGTTCTGGTCTTTAGCCAAGATACAATCGGAATGCATTGTTTGGAATGCTCATCATCACCGTAAAAACAACGGTCATAAATAATCGTTGGAATGTGAAATTCACTGTCGACCCAGGATTTTGTAGTTGAATTAAATTTTTCCCCTTTTACTTGAAGTGTCAGCGGATCTATTTTTGAAGGGATGAAGCGGTAGCATTCCATCCCACAGGATTCTGCAAGGTTCGCGATTTCGTTTATATAGGACTGTTCACTTTCCATGCTAACTGTCATTATTCCAAATGCAATCAATTTAATGATCCTCCTTTACAATTGTAGATTCAAATGCAAGCAACGTACAAAATTGGATGAGCGCCTTAGCAGACGGCCTAATTTTTCCTAACCCATCCTCAAAGTTTTTAGAAGGTTTAGAGTTTACTTCTATTATCCACAGCTGTCCCTCTTGATCGACCCCGATGTCGATCCCTAATTCTCCGGTTATCCCTGTTGAAGAACCACTAATAGTCGAAGCCGTTTCAAGCGCTAATTTCTTCATAAGTGCAAACACTTCTACAGATTTTTTTTGGTCGAAACAGGTACGTAGAACATTTAAGGGTTTGAGGATTCTCCCGCCCCTAGCGATGTTAGAAACGAACTCATCTTCCGCTGCGACCCTTGCCACAATCGAGGTAACTTGCCAATGGTTGTTTAGAGTTTTGTGACACAAAACTCTAAAGTCCATGGCACAGGATTCATAAGTAACTAACTCTATCCCCTGTTGAATTATATAAAAACGATTATGAAGTATTTGCTTTATAAGTTGGTGGACTTCATCTAAAAGATAATTATTTCTAGATCTATCGTTAAGAGCAGCGATAGAGGTTTGTAAAGAGAATTGGCTATCTTCTTCCTTTTTCAATTTCATAATATTTCTGCCTTGACTGCCATGAACTGGCTTGATAAATACCGTTTCAAATTCTTGAGTAAGTTCATATAAGTGTTCTTTTGTATAAATTTTGGTTTTTGGTAAAAACGGAAAAAGATGTTTCTCATGAAATATTTGATTATATACTTCCCATTTTGAAAGAAAGCGTTCATTAAAAAGTGGGATCAGCAAGGCTTCAAGTTTATTACGGAAATGCTTGAATGGCTCAGAGTGTTCAAGTTTGCGGGAATGGATTCGATTGTAAATTACATCTGGCAAGGGATGTTCAAAAGGACTCCATTTCCCATTTATAAGGTAATACCCACGATTTAAAAATTGATCATAGGAAAAAACATAAAAAAAGCCGCCAATCTCGGTAATTCCATGATGAAGCTCCTCGCAAAAAGCGTGAATAGAACGAAAATGGGGTTCCTCTTCCTCATTTGAAGGGAAATCAGTTAATAGTCCAATCACAGGCCCAAGCTCAAGTGTAAGTAAATCAGGATGATAGATAGCCTGAAATTTATATTCCTGAATGGGGAGACAAAAATCTTTTAAGATATTTTCGGGTATAAGCATCATATTTGGGTCCATTTCAATCGTTTTGACTTTTGTTTTTATCGTCTTGTGTCCTAATTTGATATTTAAGTCAAGGTTATGATTCACTAGTAAATTGGTAAACAATTGGTTGGACATTTGCACAAAGCAGTCATTTTTATTTTTTTGTTTCCTTGGTTTAATCGTTATTGGAGTTATTGGAAAAAACATAAGCATTCCTCAATTTCTACCTAGAGCTTATAGGCATTAGTTGATATAGTAATGTATGTAACATTAATCTAGATGGTGATATTAACATTCTCGCATTTAAGTGAATAGTTTGTTATAGTTGATTCAGAATAGAAAAGCGGAAGCGCCCGTTTAGCGGCGCTGGAGCTAGACATCATTAAAAAGGAGTGAGTACAAGTGGCAGTTAATTTATATGATTCCGCTTATGCGTTAGAAACAGCCATTCGTCAAAGTGAAGAATATACCCAACTACAGCAAGCTTATAAAGAGGTAAATGCTGATCCAGCAGCAAAACAGATGTTTGATAAGTTCCGTCAAATCCAAATGGACCTGCAACAGAAACAAATGATGGGGCAGGATATATCAGAACAAGAGGTACAACAAGCACAATCAACTGTTGGACTCGTTCAGCAAAATGGAAAAATTGCTCAACTTATGCAAGCGGAACAACGGATGAGCATGGTTATTGGGGAATTAAACAAAGTGATCATGAAACCATTAGAAGACCTTTATGGAAAAATGTAAACTCAGTTAGAAAAGCCTTGGGAAAAGTGACCGAAGGCTCAGGTTGTCGAAAAACTTTCGATAGCCTTTTCTTTTATTCCCTTTCTTTAATAATTCACCGCGTTAATTTGTAATAATAATAATATATAGATTTTCAACTAGTCTGTTGATTTGCGCTCCAGGCGCGTGCGGTTCGCGGGCGTGCCGGGGAGCCTCCTCGTCGCTTTGATCCTGCGGGGTCTCCCCTGCCCCGTACTCCCGCAGGAGTCTTCGCGCCTTCCGCTCCAATCAACGGTGTAGTATTCAATTTAAGCTCTTCAACTCATCTAAAAAATACGCTCTTTTCTAAAAGAATGTTGCTTCTTAAACTCTCTCATAAAACACGAGATTCGCTCATAAAAGCTCATTATTCGCTCATTGAAGCCCAATATTCGCTCATAAAACTCTAAAATTCGCTCATTGAAGGAAAAAGACGATTAATATATCATGAATGTTCAAATGCTGAAGTGTAATTTTACACAAAATATCCTTTTTAATTATCTGATCATTAATTTATAACAACATTATCTTCTAAAACAGCCAAAAAATATTAAGAATAAGTGTGAAATCAATGTTTAAGCCAAAAGAGTTTTGCCAAAGTGAATATGAATTTGTGTCTATTGATGTACTTTTATCAGAAGATTTAGTTGGGCTAGAAAAAGAATGTTGCAATGCTTTAGGTTAATTTACCTCCCCGCGGAAAGAGAGTGCCCGGAGCGGAAATCAACAGGCCAGTTAGCAGGGACAATCAATTAATAATTTCAGCCCTACCATGACTATGCTTTGGTCAATATGCCTGCAAGGTAAAGCTTCCGCTTTTCTGTTCTATAAATGCCTAAAAAATCATAAAAGTGATATAAAGGCTAATTCACCAAGAACAGGGGGCAACGTAATGATTTATCGCTTGCTTGCTTTAAATATTGATGGCACACTTCTTCAAACAAATGGGAAAATCCATAAATCAACAAAAGAGGCAATCGAATATGTTCAACAAAAAGGGATCTATGTCACACTCGTAACATCAAGGAGTTTTCCTTCTACAAGGAAAGTAGCGAAGGCCTTAAAAATAAAATCACCATTAATCACTCATCAAGGCGCTTTTATTGCCAGTTCAGAGGACAAACCAATTTATGTGAAAAGGATAAATGAAGATATAACCTATGATACAGTGAGCTTCTTAGAGGCCCTGCCATGTCAAATACGTCTAGTCCACGAACAATTTTCATTAGCAAATAAATTAAAATTAAATAATAATTTGTTGGCTAAAACCGTTTTTACCTCAGGAGATCCAGTCTTCTATTCGCAGCAATTTGTTTCATCACTATCGGAATATTTACATGACCAACCAGTGAGCCCCCCTAAGATTGAAGTATATTTTGAAGAAGAGAGTGACCTTCAAGATGCCAAAAAGGCGCTTAGAAAAATGTTTACGGAGATTGAATTGATTGAGCTTGACTCGTTACGGTTAGATATTGTACCCGTGGGTGTTTCAAAGTTATCAGGTTTATCCTACCTAGCGAGCCAACTTGGAATCCATCGAAAAGAAATGGTCTATATCGGTGATGGTCTAGATGATATTCCATTGCTTGAAGCCGTAGGTCTTGGAGTATCAATGTGGAATGCCGATTTCGAAGTAAAGAGAGCATCCGATTGGGTTACCAGGTCAGAGAATGAACATGGTGTAGCTTATATGGTCAAAGAACATTTTAGAAAACAGCAACCAATTGAGTTTTTAAGAAGGATGAACATTATTAAAAAATAACCCTTGTAAAGATATCAGTGGTATTGCCGTTGATATCTTTTTTGTTTTGAATTACTTATCCAGAATAACTTCTACTATATGAATTTATTTTATGGGATTTTTCGTGTAATCCCGTTTCTTATAATGGAATAATCTATCGTAATGACGAATAATTTATAAAGTTGACCATATTTTTTGTATTCATTTAGGTAAACGCTTTCATATTAGGAGGGGATATATCTATGATGCAAACCGCTTTAACGATGACACAAATGATGGAAAGGGCAGAAAAGTATTTTCCAAAGAAAAAAGTTGTATCAAGGACTGCAAGTGGCATCCATACATTTACTTACAAACAAATTGCTGAAAGAACAAGAAGGCTTGCAAGCAGCTTGGTAAAGTTAGGCGTATCAAAAGGCGAACGGATCGGAACACTGGCATGGAATCATCACCGCCACCTAGAAGCTTATTTTGCTATTCCGTGTATGGGGGCTGTTTTACATACAATAAACATTCGCCTTTCCCCACAGCATATTTCCTATATTATTAATCATGCAGAAGATAAGATTCTCCTCGTTGATTCGGACATCCTTCCATTGCTCGAAAAATGTGCCTCAGAATTGAAAACCGTTAAAGCTTTTATCATTATGACCGATGAAAAAGAACTACCTAAAACAACACTCTCCCCAGTCTATCATTATGAAAGTCTATTATCCGAAGCCGATCCTACTTTCCATTACCCTGTTGATATTGATGAAAATGATCCGGCTGGAATGTGTTATACATCGGCTACTACTGGTAATCCAAAAGGAGTGGTATATTCGCATCGAGGCATCTTTCTACATAGTATGGCTCTTGGACTTGCCGACTGCGCAGCTTTAAGTGAAAAGGACATTGCACTTCCAGTGGTCCCAATGTTTCATGCCAATGCATGGGGGATGCCATTTGCAGCGGTCTGGTTTGGAACATCGCTTGTTTTGCCAGGCCCATATTGCACACCTAAATTGATTGCAGAACTCATTGAACAGGAACGAGTAACAATAACGGCTGGGGTTCCAACCATTTGGCTTGGATTATTAAAAGAACTAGATGAAGGATCCTATGATATGAGCAGTTTAAGAGGGGTATTATGCGGTGGGTCTGCAGCACCTAAAGGAATGATTAAATCCTATGAACAACGGCATAATATCCCATTCATGCATGCCTATGGGATGACAGAGACTAGTCCCTTAGTTGTTGTTTCAAATTTAAAAAGCTATCAAGAAGAGTTAGATGCAGAGGAAAGGCTAGAAATAAGAGCCAAACAGGGAATTCTTGTCCCAGGCTTAGATTTAAAAGTGGTTGGCAAAGCTGGAGAGGTCAAATGGGATGGTAAAGAAATGGGCGAATTGTGTATCAAGGGTCCATGGATTGCTTCTGAATACTATAAAGATGAACGGACAAAGGATGCTTTCCGTGAAGGCTGGCTTCATACTGGGGATGTTGTCACAATCGATGAAGAAGGTTTTGTCAAAATTGTCGACCGCACAAAGGACTTAATAAAGAGCGGTGGCGAATGGATATCTTCGGTTGATTTAGAAAATGCATTAATGGCACATGAGTCCGTTTTTGAAGCGGCGGTTGTTGCTGTACCACATGAGCAATGGCAAGAACGTCCAATAGGCTGTGTCGTTATAAAAGAGGCATATAAGGGGAAAACATCGAAAGAAGAACTATTGGATTTTTTAAAGCCGCAATTTGCAAAATGGTGGATTCCTGATGATATCCTCTTCCTAAATGAAATTCCTAAGACATCGGTTGGAAAATTCCTGAAGATGACTTTAAGGGATCAAATGCAAAAAGATAGGATTCGAAAAGCATAAGTAAGGAGGACAAGGGATATTCCTTTGTTCTTTTGGCTGTGCATAAGAATAAAAAATAAAATGTGGAAAATTCACTATATTTAAAAAACTTTTATTTATTTATCCCATCAATTCCCTATATAATGGAATTGACAAGAGGATTGGAGGGTTGGGCATGTCGATTAATTTTATTACTGATAAGGTGAATGTGAAGGTTGCTGGCCGTGTTGCAACATTAGAAATGAATAGACCCGAAGCTTTAAACGCAATGGACCCAGATATGATTAGGGGGCTTGTCTGCAAGCTTAAAGAAATCAGTGAATCCGATGAAATTGATATTGTTGTAATAACCGGAAAAGGTCGAGCCTTTTCAGCCGGCGGTGATATTAAAACAATGATTTCAAGCATGAATGAAAACGAATTTTATCCAGTCATGGATAGCATTAGTGAGCTTATTATTACTCTTTATAGTATGCCGAAATTAACGATTAGCGCTGTATCAGGGGCAGCAGCAGGCTTGGGATTCAGCCTAGCATTAGCTACAGACCATGTCATTGCCGAAAAGACTAGTAAGTTTGCAATGAATTTTATCGGAATTGGTTTGATTCCTGATGGAGGTGCCCATTTCTTTTTAGAGAAAAAATTAGGAGAAGCAAAAGCGAAACACGTAATCTGGGACGGTAAAATGATGAATGCTGTTGAGGCATTGGAGTTGGGGTTAATTGAAGAGGTAGCGACTGGGACGCTTCAGGAGACATTAGATGCTAGAATCGCAGATTGGTTAAGCAAACCGGTTCAAGCAATGATAAAAACAAAAAAAATATTAGCAGACATGAATCGTCCGTATTTACTAAAAATATTAGAATTAGAAAAACTCTCCCAACAAAAAATGCGTGAAACGATTGACCACCAAGAAGGGATTCAAGCATTTATTGAAAAAAGGCCACCTAGATTTATAGGAAAGTAAACAAAGAAGCCACCCGGCTTCTTTGTTTTTAGCCTTTTTAAGAATGAAACAGTACTAACTTTCCACTTGGCGAGGTACAGCGATGTGTACGTTCTAATAAGTTTTTTTCAGCTAACATCTTTTTGGCTAATTCTTTTGCAGCCTCATCATGTTCAGCCTGAATAGCTTCATCTAAAATCTTTTCTCCAGTGGTTTCAAATGCTGTTAATTTATAAGTCTTCATTCCACCAACCCCTTAATAAACTAATGTTACTTTATATTTTCACATAATTAAAAAAAAAGCGCAAAAAGAAAGTGAAACCATTTTGTGCAATATTCGTAATTAAATGGAGAGGAGTGTGTGAAATGGGTCTGATACTTGAACATGTCACGAAAAGGTTTGGAGATTTTGTTGCTGTTGACGATTTATCTTTAGAAATACCAGAGAAAGAAATGTTTGGCTTTTTAGGGGCAAATGGAGCAGGAAAAACAACGACATTCCGTATGATCTTAGGTCTACTCGATTCTAGCGGTGGAAAGATTACATGGGACGGGAAGCCGATTGATTATTCTTCGAGTCACTTAGTCGGTTATCTTCCGGAGGAGCGAGGCTTGTATCCAAAACTTAAAGTCCGTGACCAAATTGTCTATTTAGCAAGATTAAGAGGGATGCAAAAGACGGAGGCACTTGCAGAATTAAGGTCATGGCTTGAGCGATTTAAAATTCAAGAGTATGAGAATAAAAAAGTCGAAGAACTTTCCAAGGGGAACCAACAGAAAATTCAATTCATTGCTGCTGTCGTGCATAAACCGAAATTATTAATTCTCGATGAGCCATTTAGCGGGCTTGACCCGGTAAATGTGGAAATGCTGAAGGAATCAGTTTTATCCTTAAAAGAAAGTGGAGTAACCATCGTGTTTTCGAGTCACCGGATGGAACATGTAGAAGAAATGTGTGAGCATCTTTGCATTTTACACAAAGGAAGTCCAGTGGTCCATGGTTCATTAAAAGAAATAAAGCGGTCGTTTGGTAAAAAGAACTTGGTTATCCATGCCGATTTTTCGTTAGATTCCTTAAAAAGTTATTCTGGTGTTGTTAAGTCAAAACCTACTATGGAAGGAATTCATCTACAAATTGAAGGAGAGTACATAGCCGAAAAAATTCTTAAAGAGATAGTAAATCAAGGGTTTATTCGGAAATTTGCTCTTGAAGAGCCTTCTTTAAATGATATTTTTATTGAGAAAGTAGGTGACTCTTATGAATAGTTTCTGGATTATTTTGTTCCATACTTATTTAAACAAATTAAAAACAAAATCCTTTATCATCACTACCCTTTTAACGGTTGTAATCGTCTTAGTCTTAACTAACTTATCAAATATCATTGATTTATTTGATAAAAATGATGGGAAAGAAATGGTTGTTGTTTTAGATGAAACAGGACAATTATACAAACCATTGGAAAAACAAGTTAGATCAATTAATAAAAATATTAAACTGTCTCTTTACGAGGGCAGTGAAGCTGAAGCTGAAAAAGCGGTAGAAAAGGGAGATTATCAAGGAATTCTTCTGCTCAGTTTCAATGATGAAAAACTGCCAGAAGCACAATTTAAAGCCATGAGTATTGCTGATTCAGCCTTGTTTACTGATCTTCAAACGAGCCTCCAGCAATTAAAAACAATGCTTGCAGCTTCTCATATCAATCTGACACCTGTCCAGCTTCAAAAGCTTTATGAACCCGTTTCTTTTGAGAAAATTGCTCTTGAGAAGAACGCAAAAACAGAGGAGGAATTAGATCAAGCAAGGGGTCTTGTCTACGTCTTGCTATTTATCATTTATTTTTCAGTTATTATGTATGCAAATATGATTGCGATGGAAGTTGCGACAGAAAAATCTTCAAGGGTAATGGAAATCTTAATATCAAGTGTCTCACCGATTAAGCAAATGTTTGCAAAAATAATCGGAATAGGTCTTTTAAGCCTGACACAACTTGCTGTCTTCCTGTCTGTAGGCTATTTCTCGCTTAAACAAAATATGGAATCCTTAAAAGGAGGTTTTTTTGGTGTATATGGTTTTGGTGATATCCCTGGAGATACGATCGTGTACGCGGTCATTTTCTTTATTCTAGGCTATTTTCTTTATGCAACACTTGCAGCATTTCTCGGGTCACTTGTCAGCAGAATTGAAGATGTTCAGCAAATGATTACGCCAATGACCATGCTCGTTGTTGCTGGATTTATGATTGCTATGTTTGGCTTGGGAAAGCCTGATGCACCGTTCATCACGATAACATCATATATACCGTTCTTTACACCAATGATCATGTTTCTGCGTGTTGGAATGTTGACAATTCCAGTCTGGGAGGCTCTATTAGGAATAGCTATCCTTGTAACAACTATTATTTTCTTAGCGTTATTTGGAGCCCGCGTATATCGTGGCGGCGTCTTAATGTATGGACAGTCAAACTCCTTTAAAGATATTAAAAAAGCATTACAGTTAACTAAGAAAGAATAAAGGTGAACTTTAGCTTTTACCAAGGTTAAAAGTTTGAGCTATTACCAAGGTTAAAAGTTTGTGCTTTTACCCCAGGGTAAAAGCTCTTTATTTTTTCATCCCACGATTAACAAGAACGTGCATTCGTATTTCAGAGGTGCTACAATGGAGAAAAGATGAGGAAAGGAATTTTTTATGAAAAAGATATCGTTTATTCATGCCGCTGATCTGCACTTAGACAGCCCAATGGTTGGATTAAAGTATTTGCCGCATAACATCTTTTTAGGAGTGAAAGAAAGTACGTTTACAGCCTTAAAAAAGGTTACGGCAGCTGCGATTTATCATCAGGTTGACTTCGTTATATTAGCAGGCGATTTGTTCGATGGTGAGGACCGCAGCTTGCGGGCACAATCCCGCTTTCGGACCGAGATGCAAAAGCTTGCAGAAAAAGAAATTCCTGTTTATATCGTCCATGGTAATCATGATCATTTAAACGGATCCTGGGTTCACCTCGACATGCCACCAAATGTACATGTTTTTAATAATGAGGTAGGAACCAAAGTTTTACATACAAAGAGCGGAGAAATCATCCATCTATATGGCTTTAGTTATCCGACGAGACATGTCTTTGATAGAAAAATAGATGATTATATAAAGAAAGAAGGAGCCGACTTCCATATCGGAATTCTTCATGGAAATGAGAGTTCTGGGGTTGAGCATGATAACTATGCTCCTTTTACAGTTAGTGATTTGCTTCGAAAAGATTTTGATTATTGGGCATTGGGCCATATCCATAAAAGAACGATCCTATCTGATAAACCGCCGATCATTTATCCAGGCAATATCCAAGGTAGAAATAAGAAAGAAACAGGAGTAAAGGGAATTTATTATGTTTCGTTAACCGAACTTGATTTGAAAATGACCTTTTTAGAAACGGCTGATATTATTTGGGAAGAGGCAGTGGTTGATGGATCTTCAGCCAGAAGTTTTCATGAACTATTACAATTATGCCAAACTCAAATCAATAGTGTACGGAAGGAACAGAAGGGGACGCTATTATCTCTTGTTTTGAAAAATATCCAATTAGACGATGAACGGGAAAAAAGAAGCGTCGATGCCGAACTTTTAGAGCTTCTCTTAGAGGATGAAAAAGATGAGGAATCATTTGTTTGGATTGTCGACTTAACCATCACAGTTAGTCAGCAAATAGATAAAGAACAAATGAAAAGGGACGCTAATTTTTATGCAGAGCTCTTTGATACCATTGACCAATATGACGATGTGGAGCATGCTTTGGCTCCATTGTACGAACACCATTTAGGGAGAAAATATTTAGCTCAGTTTACTGCTGCAGAGCAAAAAGAACTAGTCGGAAAAGCAGAGAAGTTGCTTATACAATTACTTTATCAAGCTTAGGGAAGGTGTGAGGAAGATTTGAAAATCCTCGAACTACACATATACGGGTATGGCCAATTAGAGAATGTCCAAATTACCAACTTTCACGATTTTCAAGTTTTCTATGGAGAAAATGAAGCTGGTAAGTCCACAATTATGGCGTTTATCCATGGCATCCTATTCGGTTTTCCTACAAAACAACAATCATTAGTGCTCCGATATGAGCCAAAACATAGTACCAAATACGGCGGAAAAATTAGAATTTATCATGAAAGTCACGGCGGGGCTGTGATTGAACGTGTTAAAGGAAAAGCTGC
The DNA here is from genome assembly GCF_900177675.1 of Bacillus sp. OV166. GTDB lineage: Bacteria > Bacillota > Bacilli > Bacillales > Cytobacillaceae > Neobacillus. The sequence goes on from NZ_FXWM01000001.1 coordinate 1,574,552, forward strand.
CGGCGATGTCAAGGTCGTTTTGGACAATGGTAGGATGGGCGGCGAGGAATTACTTAAAGAATTAACTGGAAACTTTGATAAAAGCTTATTTCAAGCTATTTTTTCTTTTAATTTGCATGGTTTGCAAAATATCCATCAAATGAAAAGTGAAGAGATAGGGAAATTCCTATTTTCCGCTGGAACATTAGGAACTGAAAGGTTGTCAAAAACAGAAGGTTTCCTGCAAAAAGAGTTAGATGCGCGCTTTAAGCCTTCAGGAAAGAAACCTTTATTAAATGAAAAGTTACAAGCACTTCATGAAATCAATGAAGAATTGAAAATAGCAGAAGCAAAAAATAAAAATTATTCAAATTTAATAGAAAAGAAAGAGATGCTCCAGGAAGAACTAACCGGAATAAACGGGTCTATACAGGAGCTTGGGACAATGATTGAATTACTAAATGAATGGAAAAGGATCGAATCCACCGTCAAGGACGAAAAGTGGACATCGAAGGAGCTAAAGGAACTAGGAGAGATTGGGTTTCCGGCACGTGGTATTGAACGGGTCGACAACATAAATCAACTCATCCATCCTTATCGTGCTGAGATTAACAGTATGACCGAAAGAATTGGAATTTTAAAAAAAGAAATAGCGATGATTCAGCCAGACCATTCTTTTCTAAAAAACGAGCCGGCTCTTCTTTCCCTGCTTGACCAAGTCCCGCTCTTTGAGCAATTAAAACAGGAGAAACTGAAATGCGAAACGAAACTTTTAACTATTGAAGAAGAGCTTTCTATAACTAAAGAAAAGCTTCATTTAAATTTAAATGAGGAAAATATCTTTTCTATTAATACAAATATTTATATGAAAAACCAAGTTGATGTAGTTTCTCGGAAAGTTCAAAGGCTAGAAGAAGTAAAGGAAGAATTAGAAAATCAATATCAAGAAGAAAAAGGCAATTTAGAAGAAATAGAAAAAGAGGTCCGACTAGCAGAGAGACATGTTCTAACTGTACAGGAACGGTTGCGGCTTGAAGAGAAGTTAGTTTCGGGAAATGATAAGAAGAGCATTGAAGGAGAACTAGGGGCCTTACAAGACAAAATAGAATTCTATCAACAGATAAATGAACGAGATAAAGCTACTTCAGCAAAGCAAGATAAGCAGAAGAAACTTCAGTTTTATCTTTTTGAGTTTATTCTAGCTGCTGTAACACTGTATGGCATACTTTCAAAGCAATGGTTTTTAGTTACTTTAGGTTTACTAGGGTGTATTTTAATAGCCATTTTTATGACTAAAACGAAGAAGCAATCGAAGGAAGTAGACCTAAATCAAACATTAAACGGTTTACGAGAAAAGGAAAAAGAGTTAACGAAAATACTCCAATCAGCTGAATATATAGAAATAACAAATCTTGAGGAGCAGTTAGAGCTTGATAACCAGAGGAAAGAAGAACTGCAAATAGTAAAAATGAAGTTAAAGCAGCAGCAAGCTCAATATGAAAAGGTCATTGCAAAATTTGAACAATGGGAATTGGAGTCAGCTCAAAATAAAGAAAAGCTGTTATCAATTAGCAATGAATTAAGGATTCCTGAATATATTGCAAATTCCTTTTTACTTGAAGCATTTGAACTAATTGAACACTATAAGTTGATTTATAGAGAGAAAAAACAATTACATTCAAGAATTGAGCAAATAAATCAGCAGCAGGAAAAAATAATAAAGAGCCTCCATCATTTTGAGAAGCTTTATTTAAATGAAAAAGGTTTAGATTTGTATAATGCTGCCTATGTATTGCGAAACAAGTTGAAAGAAGAACATAGCAAGCTAATAACGAGTCAAGAGAGACTAGCTAAGCTTACCGACCTTGAAGCTGATTTAAGTCAAAAGTCTCAGGAGTTGTCTCATCTGCATTCAGAATATAAAAAACTTATCTCTTCTGCACAGGTGGAAACGGAACATCAATTTTATGAACTTGGAGCAAAGGCAGAAAAGAAAGTAAAGCTGACTGAAAGATTAGAATCACTGCAGAGCCAACTACAATATTCGATTCTCTCTGAACAGGAACGGGAAAACTTCCTCCAAATGCGACCTAGTGATGAATTACTGACTGAATGTAATCAGGAGGTCCAATTATTACAAGCAAAATTAAAAAAAATTCTGGAAGAACAAGCTTCCATTAAGTATGAAATTCAAGTCCTAGAAGAGGGCGGCATTTATTCAGATATTCTCCATCACTACAAGCAGAAAAAATTTGAATTTGAAGAGGCAGCGAAAGAGTGGTCCGTCTATTGTTTAGCACAAGAGATCCTCTCAGATACGATTGAAAAGTATAAAAATATTCATTTACCAATGATGCTCTCCAAAGCAGAGGAATATTTATTGTTTCTCACTGATGGCAACTATCATAGGATTCACTTACAGGACACAGGATCGGGTTTTTTAGTTGAGCGCAAGGATCGTACTATATTTGAAGCAAATGAACTAAGCCAAGCTACAACGGAACAATTATACGTAGCCATTCGACTTGCCTTTGCAGTTACGTTATATGAGAAACATCTGCTCCCAATTATTATTGATGATAGTTTTGTAAATTTTGATGCAAATAGAACACAAAAAGTGATAGAACTACTAAAAGGGCTGGAGCGAAATCAACTATTATTTTTCACTTGTCATAAACATTTACTTCCACATTTCCCAAGGGAAAATGTTCTTTTTTTAGAAAAAGGTGCTGTTCAGATAATTTCATAGAGTGATAATTGGATATGTTATACTCTTACTAGTGGAAAGGACGTGAAATTATGGGTAAAGGAATATTAAAGCATGAAGTAGGGGAACAGGTGGAACTTTTTTTATTAATAAAAAGTTCTACTAAAGGAATTGCAAGTAATGGCAAACCTTTTTTAACACTAATTCTCCAAGATAAAAGCGGGGAAATAGAAGCAAAGCTTTGGGATGTTAATGAAGAGGATGGAAAGAGTTATGCACCACAAAGCATTGTAAAAATACAAGGTGATGTGCATAGTTATCGAGGGAAAAGTCAGCTTAAAATCCGTCAAATTCGCCGTACTGGGCCGTCAGATGGCGTAAAATTGGATGACTTCTTGGAGACCGCTCCACTAAGCCAAGAAGAAATGTCAGGCAAACTCACTCAGTATATTTTTGAAATGAAAAATCCTAATATCCAAAGAATTACACGACATTTAATTAAGAAGCATCAGGCGGCTTTTTTAGAGTTTCCAGCAGCAACTAAAAATCATCATGAGTTTGTGTCAGGACTTGCATATCATGTTGTCAGTATGCTTGATCTGGCCAAATCAATTGCCATGCTTTATCCAAGCCTTGACAAGGATTTACTCTATGCAGGGGTTATTTTACATGATATGGGTAAAGTATTGGAACTTTCCGGTCCCATTTCGACGGTCTACACGATTGAAGGGAATCTGCTTGGGCATATTACGATTATGATTAATGAAATAGGCAAAGCAGCTGAAGAACTCGGTATTTCTGGGGAAGAAGTCCTTATTCTCCAACATCTTGTTTTAAGTCATCATGGAAAAGCAGAATGGGGCAGTCCAAAACCGCCAATGATTAAAGAAGCTGAGATTTTACATTATATCGATAATCTTGATGCAAAAATGAATATGCTTGACCGTGCATTAGAAAGAGTGAAGCCAGGTGAATTTACCGAGCGGATTTTCGCCTTGGATAATCGTTCCTTTTATAAGCCAGTTTTTCATAAATAAAATAACCCTCATTTGGGTTATTTTTTTTGCTTTAAAAGGTAATATGAATAATTTCATTTTAAGGGAATATCATTTAGTAAAGGTGGACAACCACTAAGAAAGGAGCAAGAAAAATTGACTATTCCTATTTGGGTATATGCTGTTGTGGTTGGTATTGTAGTGAGTGCACTAATGGCACTGAAAACAGGAAGAGAAGAGCGACTAATGGAAATGGAAAACATTGAGCAGGAAGGCGAGATCTATATGAAACGCCTGGAGAGAGAAAAGGAATTGAAGGAAGAACTTAAAGAAGAACTAAAAGAAGAACTTAAGGCAACAGGTGAATAAGAAAAGCGGAAGCGCCCATAGGAGGCGTTCCGCTTTTTTCATTTCTTATTGTGCAGCAGTTGCTGCTCCTGTTTGTGGTTTAAGTGCGTCTTTTAAGTCTTTATCACTAACCTTTACATCAGCAGCCTTAAGTTCACGTTCCATAGCTTTATTAATTTCTTCTGTAGTTAATTTAGAAGATTTTACTTGAGTTTCAATTTCGTCCTTCATTTCTGCGTATGGTTTTTTCTCTTTTTTATCTGTTAATTGGATAATATGATAACCAAATTGTGATTTTACTGGAGCACTAATTTCATTGACTTTTAAAGCATATGCAGCTTTTTCGAAGTCAGGATCCATCTTTCCAGTTCCAAACCAGCCTAAGTCCCCGCCGTTTGCTTTAGAACCTTCATCTGTTGAATACTGTTTTGCCATATCTTCAAATTTTGCTCCACCATCAAGTTTTTTCTTCACTTCATTTGCTGTTTTTTCATCAGCAACAAGGATATGACGAGCCTTTATTTCAGGTTGATAAGTAGCGTAGTAATCCTTTAATTCCTTTTCAGTTACCTTAACGCCTTTCATCGCAGCTTTTTCCTGCATCATACCGAGCTTCATCGTTTTCTTCAAGTCATCTTCGCTTTTATAACCATATTGTGCAAGCGTAGATTCAAAATTTGCACCAAGATCTGTTTTTAATTGGTCGATTTTCGCATTTAATTCCTTATCAGTAACCTTGTATTTCTTAGATAGAACTTTTTCATATACAAGCTGCTGAAGGGCTTGGTCCCCGTATTTATCCTTCATTGTATTGTATAGTTCTTCTTGCGTAACGTTACCAACTTTGCTCTCTGCCACTGTATCAGATCCGCTTTGATTACATGCAGTTAATGCAAGTACTCCACCAGCCAATGAAAGGGCTAATAACCATTTTTTCATGATGAAATCTCTCCTAAACAGTAAATTCTTGTCCACAAACTCTACTATAACATAAATGGGAACTACTGCAAAAATAATAACGATGTTTATTTTTTGAAATTTATAAAAAAGGCAGCCTAAAAATCATTTCAAAAAAAGTGGGAAGTGCCTAAACGAAATGAATACGGTTTGAATAGTATATCGTAGTAAATGAAAAAGGAGGTATTACGATGAGCCATGGAAGTGGAGCTGGCTTTGCTCTAATTGTAGTACTTTTCATACTATTAATTATTGTAGGGGCTTCTTGGATTTGGTAAGACCAAATTAAACATTTATGAATGGAGGTAAATATATGTCTGGTGGAGCAGGTTACGGTGGAGGATTTGCCTTAGTGGTTGTCCTATTCATTTTATTAATTATCATCGGAGCTTCTTGGGTTTATTAATAAAAGTACCAAACTAAAAGCGATGAGAAATGCTCTCATCGCTTCTATTTTTAATGAATACAAATCCCTTCGCTCGCTAAGCATTCTAATTGGATTATGTATATAAAATTTCCAAATATGAAGAGATCAGAAGAATCGTAATTAGGATATTTATGGTACGAAACACCTTATGTTGGTTTTCTTCAGGAATTTCTTTTTGGATACAGAGTGAATTGGTCATTTTATTTACATAAAACAAGATAAAAATAGCGAAGACAATAAAAATGGAGATCATCAATGATTCCCTCCCTGATGTACGTGTTATGATTAATACAATATCAAAAATCACCCAAAAAAGATAGTCAAAAAGAATGGAAGAATGTTAGGCTCTTAATGGATGCATTAACCATTTATATTCTGTCTGGAACACCTAATTAAAAATTTTACCTGATATTATTAAAAATGGTTTACCCAATGTTTTAAAAGGTTAATAATAAACATATAAAAATGTTAAAGTTCTGAAAAGAGGGCAATAGGATGAATGAATATGAATTACTGGAAAGAATAAACTTGCTTGAATATCATCAAAAGCTATTATTAAAGTTGCTTAATGATCCAAAGCTTGAATTATATAAACTAATAATTGAAAATGGGATTACCGAACAGGAAATAGAGAAGTTTTATTCTTTATGTGACAAAATGAACCTAAAAATGGAAGAACAAAAAGCGGAGGGGTATGTGTACTTCCATCCGCTTTTTCATGAATTATCTGTATCATTACCATCTACGCTAAATATAAGAGAAGTAATTAACGCGTGTTTAACGCAAAAGCTTTACTTACCCCTTTTTCAAGAGATGGTAAAGTACTTATAAAACAATATTAAACGAGTTCTTGTTCAGTATTTTTTGATTTTCTTAGCTTACCATCTTCTTCAACAAACCTACTTTCAATATTATGAAAGGAACGTTCAAAGATTTCCATGAAATCTTCCCCATAAATGTTTCGGACGATCGCCATCATTTCAACAATCTCTGGAAACTTGCCGTATAAGTCACGAAGCGGCAAAGCACCAGAAAATACAGCATTGCCATTTGGCTCATAGGTTTCCATTAGTTGAAGTAAAATCTCGTCACCCTTTTCAGTAAGCTGGATATAAGTATTACGTTTGTCATTTTCCTTTTTTGAAAATTGAAGCAAACCTCGTTCTTCTAACTTTTTCGAAAAGTTAAATGCTGTTGAAACATGCATAACCCCGAACTTGGCCACATCCGATATAGAAGCCCCATTTAAATGGTAAGCAATCCATAGAATATGATGTTCATTAATATTTAAATCAAAAGGCTTTATCCATTGCTGCCAATCTTTCTCAATCGATTTCCACAAGGCTTTACTTAATTGTGCAACTCTCTGAGTAAAAATCATCGCTTCCTTCATTGAATATTGTTTTTCAGTCATCCCCATTTTCACCCACTTTATATTTCTCTATTTTCATTATGCCAATAAAGTAAAAATTAATAAAGTATAAATTCACAAAATTTTTAAAAATTAGAATAATATCCTATTGAATTTTAAAAAAATATGCATATTCTTGAAAAGAATCATATGTTTTGACTAGATCCACCGAAAAATAGCAACATTTAGAAAATTCACTCTAAAATTTTGTTTAAAGAACAGTTTCCAGTCATCCCTTTATTAACTTATTAGACCCTGTTCATAGGAATGGACGCCTAAACATATAAATAGTTACAACAAATGGTCGAATTTTTGAAACTAAATAGGGGGATAAGATAGATGAAGCTTGCTGCAACCCTTTTTTTAATTTTTGGTGCGATCTTTTTATTAGGAGCAATTAAATATTTTTTAAGATTAACAAGCCCCGGTGTATATCCACCTAAACAAATATTAAAGAAAAGAACATTTGCATTAGCTGGAGGTGGAGGGATTTGTCTGGTAATTGCTGTAATGATCACCTATTTTTTATAGAAAGTATATTAAGAAAAGAACCCCTCTGGGTTCTTTTCTTAAAAAGGATCCCGTTCATTATTTTTGAATGACGGAAGGTGTTGTTAATTTAGTTCGCTTAACAATTGATTGAGCTACTGGATACAAAATAACCATTGTAACGGTATTGAGTGCAATGGCCGGCAAAACACCTGCTGCAAATAGTGCGGTAAAAGACATAGGTAATCCTACAAGATAGAATGCTGATGTTAAAAAGATTGTCCCTGAAACAGCAGTTCCAACCGCAGTTAAGACGGCAACACTTACAATAGAGTTTCGGTATTTTTTTAAGGATAAAAATAAACCGAGGAAGACCAAAGCAGTGATGGGCTTATCAATGATATTAGGAATTTGTCCACCTGGAAATCCAGTTGTTAATGCAGACAATACTCCAGTCACAATGGACAAGAGCAAGACACTCTTTATCTCAGGAATAAGGATTATTCCCAAAAACATCATAGCAAGCATCATGTCAGGTTTAATTCCAAGAAAACTTGGCATTACCGTATGCAAGACCACCCCAATCCCCGCTAATAGTGCTAAAATTACAATGTTCTTCGTATTCATTTCTCTTCTCTCCTCTGCTATACTAATCTATTTGTTCCTCCTGCAGTGCTCTAGTCGCCTGCAGCGAAAAACCTGCTCTCATTATAACATAATTATATAATAATAATAAAGATATAATTTTCAGACAATTAAAAATAACTTAGTTTTACACTTGATTATTAATATTTGCAGCCATTTCTTCTAACATTGGGAAAGTATATTCACTTTGATTACTTTTCCATACAGCTCCAAATCCGTCCCCTTTTCCATAACGCGGAAGTAAATGCATATGATAATGAAATACGGATTGACCGGCATGTTCACCATTATTATTTAGCGTATTTAATCCAATCGGTTCAAATTCTTTTTTTAAGGCATTCGCAATGGCAGGGACCACTTCAAAAAGGTTTCTGGCAATTTCTGGAGTTAGTTCAAATAAGTTTTCCTTATGTATTTTCGGAATAACTAATGTATGTCCTTTAGTTACCTGTGTAATATCCAAAAAGGCTAATACATGCTCATTCTCAAAAACTTTTGCGGATGGAATTTCTCCATTAACAATTTTACAAAAAATACAATCGCTCATTACATACACGATCCCTTCTAATTGGTTTGTATTATTTTACCATACAAACTCCAAAAAGAAAAAGGCAGGATCCGCGTGGAATCCTGCCCTCTCGAAGGGGAATTGCTTCAAAAGGTACGTTCAATAGGAGTGTTCTTTGATAAACACCTCATTTTTCATAGAGTGTTTTTTATAAAGAGACATTATTGTTCAAGCTGACCATCCCCTATAGTGTTTTTATATGTTTTCCCAACTTATAAAAACAGGTAGCGATCTGCGGTAAACACCTCATTTAATGTTTATTTTTTTAAGATAAACAGTTACTTGGTGTTACTAGAACTCAAAATGGTTACTGTGCACATGGTACAAAACAACCATCCCCTTATCTGAAACGAATTGGAAGCTCACTTATTTGAAATGTAAATTGTCTTTGACAGACACCTCATCTCAAGTTTTGATGAATCGCTTCATCGAAGTAAGTTATTTCCCCTTCGAATATTATGATGTCCGATGTGAAAAGAAATATACAAAAAAAAGATAAAAATTTGAATTTCTATTTTTATCAAGGACAATTTGTTAAAATAATAAAATAATCGTGCTTAGGAAGGACGTTGCAAATGTCTTTATTAATGATTGAAAATCTTGTCGGGGGATATACACGAAACCCTGTCTTAAAAGATGTTTCCTTTGAAGTAAAGGAAAAAGAAATTGTCGGCCTTATTGGATTAAATGGGGCGGGCAAAAGTACAACCATAAAACACATTATTGGATTAATGGAACCACACCGTGGTGCAGTAAAAATAAATGGACAAACCTTTACAGAAAATAAAGAAGCTTATCGTAAAATGTTTACGTTTGTTCCAGAAACCCCGGTTTTATATGAAGAATTGACCCTTGAGGAGCATTTGAAACTTACGGCAATGGCGTACGGTCTTGACGAGGCTACTTATAAAGAGCGTATTACATCATTGCTGACAGAATTTCGTATGGAAAAGCGTTTAAAGTGGTTTCCTGCCCATTTTTCTAAAGGCATGAAACAAAAGGTAATGATTATGTGTGCATTTTTAATTCAGCCGTCTCTATATATTGTTGATGAACCTTTTGTTGGTCTTGATCCACTGGGTATTCAATCCCTACTTGATTTAATGAAAAAAGTGAAAGATAACGGTGCAGGTATTTTAATGTCCACTCATATTTTGGCCACTGCGGAAAAGTATTGTAATCGATTTGTGATTTTGCATGAAGGAAAAATACGTGCAAAAGGGACGCTTGAGGAGTTGAGGGAGCAATTTTCCATGCCAGCTGCTTCTTTAGATGATTTGTATATTCAATTAACAAAGGAAGAAAATTATGTTTGATGAAAAAAAGCTTTGGAAAGACCGAGCTAGCGGTCGTATTAAAGATTTAGGCAGGTATTTACGCTATATTTTCAATGGGCATCTGGTCGTTGTTTTATTGTTTTTAATTGGAACGGCCTCATTTTATTATCAAAAGTGGATTGAAACTCTTACAGATGGTTTTCCTGCAGAAATAATTATCGCTGTATTGATAGGTATCTTGTTAACCTATAGTCCAGTTTACAATTTCCTGCTTGAAGCCGATCAGGTGTTTATACTCCCGCTTGAGGAAAAATTAAAAGGGTATTTTCTTCGTTCAGGAGGAACGAGTCTTGTTTTTCAAGGGTATCTTCTCCTTATGTTGTTGGCAGTATTGATGCCAATGTATGCCCAAATAAGTAGTAATGGCTTCCGTTCATTTATCCCCTTTCTAGTTATACTTTTGGCCTTAAAGGCTTGGAATTTAGCGACTAGCTGGAGAATCGACTTTTTCGTACAATCTTCTATCCATAGATGGGATATCTTTGTTCGCTATTTAATAAATGCAACTTTTACATATTTGTTATTTAAACATGCGAGTATTTTTATCCTATTGCTAATTGTTGTAGTTTGTATTTTTTATTACTTTTACTTTTATGTTCAAACTAAGAAAATGGGCCTTAAATGGGATTTATTAATTAATCAAGAAGAGAAAAGGATGGCGTCCTTTTACCGGCTGGCGAATATGTTTACAGACGTGCCAAAATTAAGGGATACGGTAAAAAGAAGAAAATGGTTAGATATATTCATTAACCGAATTGCCTTTTCCCGCGATAAGACCTATCATTATTTGTTTTCGAGAGCCTTTTTACGGTCATCTGATTATCTAGGACTCTTTACGCGCTTAACAGTAATTGGTGCACTTGCGATTTATTTTATTTCTTTTGGGTTAGGTCAAATTTTACTTGGAATTTTATTCTTATATTTAACGGGTTTTCAGCTTCTTCCACTTTGGAATCATCATCAAAATAAACTATGGGTAGACTTATATCCTGTGGAACAAAAATATAAAACAGGAGCATTTTACTCTTTATTAATGACCATTTTAGTGATCCAAGCAGTCATCTTTTCATTATTTATATTGTTTAAAGGTGATTTGTTCATATCGTTGCTATCTTTAGGTGCTGGACTTGTTTTTAGCTATGTTTTTGTTTATTTTTACGCTAGTAAACGATTGAAATCATAATCGGAAATCCCCTTTTAAATCATAAAAGGGGATTTTTGTGAAACTATTGGGCGGAGAACTTCGAATGTATGCATATTATTATTGTGGAGGGGTTGCCAATGAACGAGTATGAATTAAAGGTTTTTGAGGAAGTCGAAGAGTGGAAACGAAAATTAACGAGACGTTCAGGGATGATGAACCGATTATCGAAAAAAGCTCAAGGGAAAATAAATGAATTAATTCCTGAAAAGGTTCATGAGGTAATGACAGAAAGTATCAAAGCAATGGTAAAAGCAACGTTATTCGGCTCGCAGGTGACAACCAGTAAAGATCAGGCACGTGGCTTAACGCTTGCAGAAAGAGATGAGTTAGCAGTTAAAAAAATTGCTTCTTTTCAAAAGACAGCGATGATTGAAGGTGCGGGGACTGGGGCTGGTGGTATTTTGCTTGGACTAGCTGACTTTCCGTTACTGCTTTCCATTAAGATGAAATTTCTATTTGAAGCAGCATCCATCTATGGGTTTAGTACAAAGGAATATGCAGAAAGACTTTTTATTCTTCATGTTTTTCAGCTTGCATTTTCAAGTGAGGACATCCGTAAGAGTACACTAGATGAAATTGAAAACTGGGAGAATCGAAAGCGGGTTCTTGTGGAAATGGATTGGCGCAAGTTTCAGCAGGAGTATCGGGATTATATCGACTTAGCTAAAATGCTCCAACTAGTCCCGGGCATTGGAGCTTTTGTCGGTGCTTATGCCAATCACAATCTCCTTAAGCATTTAGGAGAAACAGCTATGAATGCCTATCGATTAAGACTACTGCAAAAATCCCCTGACTCAATTTGAGTGCAGGGGATTTTCCTTAATCATTACCATGAATACTTATTGCGGCCACACCCAATGTTTTCGCTGCAATTAACATTGCCTTTTCATCAATATCAAATTTGGGGTGATGATGAGGGTATCCAGTTTCGCTGCCTACCGGCTTTGCTCCAGTGAAGAAGAATGTACCTGGCACGTTTTGCAAATAATAGGCGAAATCTTCACCGCCCATTTGCGGCTCGCTTTCTTCGATAGTGGTTACTTCTGCGACCTTCTGTGCACAGGAAGTCAAATAAGCGGTTTCTTTCTCATGATTGACCACCGCAGGGTAGCCCCGATCAAACCTAAATTCATACGAACTGCCTGACATAGAGCATGTACCAGCAATAATTCTTTCCATTTCATCCTCGATAAATTGACGGACGCTATCATTAAAGGTCCGCACAGTGCCAATGAGATGCGCTTTGTCAGCTATTACGTTGAAGGCATTCTGTGCCGTGAAAGAGCCAATGGTGACAACAGCGGAATCAATCGGATTAATCCTGCGACTGACAATTTGCTGTAGATTTAAAACAAGCTGAGAAGCAATTACGATGGCATCTACCGTTTTATGTGGCTGGGCACCATGACCGCCTTTACCCTGGATGTCAATTTCAAAGCGGTCAGCCGCCGCCATGATTGGTCCGGTTCGATATTGGATGGTTCCCGTCGGTTCACTTGCCCATAAATGAGTACCAAAAATCACATCAACACCATCTAAACATCCATCTTCAATCATTGAAATCGCACCACCAGGAGCATACTCCTCAGCGTGTTGATGGATAAAAACATATGTGCCTTCCAATTCCTCTTTTAAATCGTTGATTGTTTTTGCAAGGACGAGGAGAGTAGCTGTATGACCATCATGTCCACAAGCATGCATCACTCCTGGAACTAAGGATCTGTATGGAACGTCCTTTTCATCCTGAATGGGTAATGCATCAAAATCAGCGCGTAATGCAACCGTTTTACCAGGCTTCTTTCCATAAACCTTAGCAACTACACCATTACCACCCACGTTAACTCTTACTTCAATTTGGAGCTTCTCATAAAAGGATTGAATGAATTTTGCTGTATTATATTCCTTAAAAGATAACTCTGGATGCTGGTGCATATAACGGCGTAAGGCAACCATTTCTTCATATGACCCTTCTAAGGCAGCAAACAGCTTGTTTAACAAATCGATTCCCCCTAACTTTTCAGAAATAAAGAATGTATTTTCAAACTATTTTATCACTTTTATCCTATAAAGTAGATTTTTATATTCCTATTCATTATACTTTTATTAGAATTTCTACTAGATAGATGCAGGAAAGGGTTTGGGGAATGGGGAAAAATCAAAACAAGTGGAATCCTTCTTTTATTTTTATGTTTATTGCTGTAACATGTACCTGAGACAATCATTCCATTTTTTATTCAACTAACAGAAATGGGAGATAAAAAAGGGATTGGGGTTGTGGCCTTGCTAGCGTTAGCCTGGTTACTACTAAAAAAAAGGAACTATGTTGGTGCTGCCGTTCTGGCTTTATCAATAGCATTAGGTAATGAAATTAGTAAGCTTTTAAAAGATCTTTTTGAGCGACCTAGGCCAGACCTTGAACATCTTGTCAATGTGAAAAGCTACAGTTTTCCGAGCGGTCATGCCATGGTAGGGATGATTGTTTATTTTATGATTGCGTATCTTTTAATTGAGGGAACAAAATCAAAGGCAGGAAAAATAACCATTGCTGCAATTACAACCATCTTACTATTATTAATAGGTGCTAGCCGAATTATTTTACATGTTCACTATCCTTCCGATGTCCTTGGAGGCTATGCCTTAGGTTATCTTTGGGTAGTGATTTGGATTCAAATATATACCTATTTAAAAAAACGTATAAAATAAGTAAAGAGGCTGATCACTGGATCAGCCTCTTTACTTGGATTAAATGAGAAACATTGCTGCAATCGTTGTCACGACGAGACCGATCACAACTGGTAGGAGGTTTCTTCTGGCTAGTTCAAATGGATCAACATTACAGATAGCGGCAGCCGGGATTAACGCCCATGGTACAAGTGTTCCGCCGCCTACCCATATAGCAGCGATTTGCCCGAGTGCAGTCAATGTGGCAGCACCTTTACCTATAGCCACAGCAAATAGGCTGGCAACGGATCCAGCAAGCGATATGCCTGAAAAGCCTGAACCATCCAGACCAGTGATGGCACCTACAGTAGTTAGGGTAATCGCCCCAACTTCTTTGCTTAACGGAACGATATTCGCGAGAGCAACGCCTAAATCATTGACAATCCCTTGGGAAGCCTTCGGTAAAAAGTCACCAATGATTTTCCCAAATCCGGCGTCACCCAAATAGAAGAACGCGGCAATTGGAATAACAGGACCAAAAACTTTAAAACCAAATTGGAATCCTTCTATTAAATATTGGGTTGTTTTTTCTAAGCCTTTATTTTTATGGCTCGTTAAAGTGATTAACAGAAGAATAAGAATGGAGGTACCACCAATTAATGCTGTGGCATCACCACCTGCTAAATCAAGGATTGACATGGCGGCAACATCTGCAGCAAATAATAATGGTACTAATATAGCAAAGAAGCGTTTTTGAGCAAGTGATAAAAGCGCAGGATGGTCAGTGCTGCTCGAAGGCGAATCCGAGTTGACAGAAGTTGTAGTGGTTAGAACACCACGCTTCATATCCCTTCGTAAGAAGTAGAATGCCGTAACGGTTGTAACAAGACCCATAATAAATACTAATGGAATGCTGGCATTAATGACATCTTGAATTGGAATACCTGCTGCATCAGAGGTAAGCTTAGGGGCAGCCTGAATCACAAAGTCACCCGATAAAGCTATTCCATGACCAAACAAGTTCATTGCCATGGCAACACCAAGGGCAGGAAGTCCTGCTCGAATTGCAACTGGAAGAAGGACGGCACCTAAAAGTGCAACAGCAGGGGAAGGCCAGAAGAACCAGGAAATAATCATCATTAGAATTCCTATTGTCCAATAGGCGAGAGTTGGGTTACGAATAAGTTTTCGAAAAGGTGAAATCATGACATCATTAATTCCGGTTACCGTTAATGTATTGCTCATCGCTACAATTATTGAAATAACAAGAATAGTAGATAATAATTCTGTAATGGCATAACTGAAACTGTTGAAAATACTACTTATCGAATGACTTAACGAACCGGTTGCTGTGATAGCAATTAGGAAAATACCTACGATACAAACAATGGATGTGTCCCTTCTCATTACCATAAACCCAATAATAAGAACAATAAAGGTCACATATATCCAATGAAGAGCAGTAAGCTCGACAATCATACAATTTCCTCCTTTCTTTCACCCAGGGGGGCTATAGCCCTGTTGGATGTAATACAGAATATGAAAATTGCATCAAGTGGTGAGAGCTGAAAGTGAAAAAAATATTGGGAAGTAAGCCTGCAGATTTAACGAATTTTAAACCATAAAAACGACTTTTTTTTGACAGTTAATAGCGTTATCTATACACAAATAGGATTAATAGATATAGTAAATACAGTTTAGAAAGAATCAGTAAGTTTTAAATTCATGCTATATATATTAAAATGGACAACAGACATGTTTTTGAAAGGTGGACTACCCTAATGACAAGACCGATTAATGAAACATTTTTAAAAGCAGCCAGAGGTGAGAAAACTGACCATGTACCTGTATGGTATATGCGCCAAGCTGGTCGTTCACAACCAGAGTACAGAGAGATTAAAGAAAAGTATTCCTTATTTGAAATCACTCACCAGCCTGAGCTTTGTGCGTATGTAACGCGCTTGCCTGTTGAACAATATAACGTCGATGCGGCCATTTTATATAAAGATATAATGACACCCCTGCCAGCGATTGGTATGGAGGTAGAAATAAAAGGTGGGATTGGACCAGTTATTGACAATCCGATCCGTTCTTTAGCAGATGTTGAAAAACTAGGCGAAATTAATCCAGAAGAAGATGTTCCTTATGTATTGGACACAATTAAATTATTAACCCAAGAGCAATTATCCGTGCCATTAATCGGTTTTTCTGGTGCACCATTTACTTTGGCAAGTTATATGATCGAAGGCGGCCCTTCTAAAAACTATAATAAGACCAAAGCGTTTATGTACACCGAGCCAAAGGCATGGTTTGCACTTATGGAAAAACTTGCGGACATGATCATTACATATGTAAAGTCCCAAATTAAAGCTGGTGCAAGGGCCATCCAGATTTTTGATTCATGGGTGGGAGCACTCAATGTAGAGGATTATCGTTATTTCATTAAGCCTGTCATGAATCGTATCTTTACTTCATTAAAAGAGGAAAATGTTCCGTTAATTATGTTCGGCGTTGGTGCTAGCCATCTTGCATTAGAATGGAATGACCTGCCACTTGATGTTGTAGGTTTAGATTGGCGCTTGCCAATTCACGAGGCAAGGGAAATGGGCATTCATAAAACCGTTCAAGGCAATCTTGACCCGGCTATTTTGTTAGCTCCATGGGAAGTAATCGAAGAAAGAGCGAAAGCAATATTAGACCAAGGAATGGCACAAGATGGTTACATCTTTAATTTGGGTCACGGTGTATTCCCTTCAGTTAACCCAGAAACGTTGAAAAAATTAACTTCATTTGTCCATGAGTATTCAGCATCAAAACTCAGTCGTTAAGTTTCCATCTTAAGTCTTTAAATTGGTAAGCAGTCCAATTTTTTGGCACAATAATATGGGCTGCTTGATATTGGGTCATTAAGAGCACTCCAGCTTTTATTGGCCCCCAACCTAATCAGTCGTCCAACATTGAATACGGAAAAGCGAAGAGACTTTAAAATGAGGTGCGGACATGACAAAAAAGAAAATGGGTCTGCTGGTAATGGCATATGGTACCCCATATAACTTAGATGATTTAGAGAGGTACTATACACATATTCGCCACGGCCGGAAGCCAACTCCAGAAATGATTGAAGAGCTTCGCAGTCGGTATGAAGCGATTGGCGGGATCTCCCCTTTGGCAAAGATCACACTCGAGCAAGCAGAAAAACTCGAAGAACATCTAAATAAAATCCAACAAAATATAGAATTCAAAATGTATCTTGGTCTAAAACATATCCAGCCGTTTATTGAAGATGCTGTTCATCAAATGCATGCTGATGGGATCGAAGAGGCTGTAAGTATAGTTCTTGCTCCGCATTTTTCAACCTTTAGCATAAAATCCTATAATGGAAGAGCCCAAGAAGAAGCAGAAAAATTAGGCGGGCTAAAGATAAGAACAATTGAAAGCTGGTATCAGGAACCACAGTTTATCGATTATTGGGCAGGAAAGATTAAAAAAATCTTTGACCAAATGCCTGAAGAAGAAAAGGCTGATGCAGTTCTCATCGTTTCAGCGCATAGTCTGCCAGAGAAAATTTTGCAGTTTGGGGATCCATATCCGAGTCAACTGAAAGAAACAGCTGACTTAATTGCTGAACAGGCTGGGGTAAAAAAATACGTTGTTGGGTGGCAAAGTGCTGGGCAAACTCCTGAGCCTTGGCTGGGTCCAGATGTTCAGGATTTAACAAGGGATTTATATAAAGAGCATCATTATAAGGCATTTGTTTATGCACCTGTAGGGTTTGTATCTGAACACCTTGAAGTGCTTTATGATAATGATTATGAATGTAGAAAAGTGACGGAAGAATTAGGTGTAAGCTATTATCGACCGGAAATGCCGAATGCAAAGGAAGAATTTATTGATGCATTGTCGACAGTTGTTCTTAAAATGACAGCTGAATAAGATTCAGATTAGTGGAAGAAGGTGAGTACCGTGGCAGAAGAAAAACAAAAGATTATTATCATTGGGGGAGGAATTGCTGGGCTCACATCAGCTTTTTATCTTCAAAAAGCAATTCAAGAACATAATCTCCCGTATGAAATTAAACTCATCGAAGCATCACACCGTCTCGGTGGCAAAATGCAAACCGTTGTCAGGGATGGTTATACGATTGAGAGAGGCCCGGATTCATTTTTAGCACGAAAGACAAGTATTTCCAGGTTAGCTGCGGAAGTAGGGATGGATGATCAATTAGTCCATAATTCCACGGGAAAATCATTCGTTTTAGTTAACGAGAAACTTCACTCAATGCCCGGTGGTTCGATCATGGGAATTCCAACGGAAGTAGGACCTTTTCTCACAACAGGTCTTTTTTCTATTCCTGGTAAACTAAGAGCTGCGGCAGATTTCCTTTTACCTCGGTCCGAAAGCGGAAGAGACCAATCATTAGGCGAATTCTTCAGAAGAAGACTAGGCGATGAGGTTGTCGAAAATTTAATTGAACCATTATTATCTGGGATTTATGCCGGTGATATAGATCAATTAAGCCTCATGTCTACTTTCCCGCAATTCTATGAGGTAGAACAGAAATATAGAAGCCTGATCATTGGCATGAAAAAATCTACCCCTGCCCAACCCAGCAAACCTGTAAGTAAGGAAAAAGCTAAAGGCGCTTTCTTAACATTTAAAACGGGGCTTCAATCCTTTGCAGAAGCCATTGAAGCAAAATTGGATCCAATATCTATTTTAAAAGGACATCGTGTAGACAAAATCACCAAAGTTGAGAATAAGTATGAAGTTTATCTCAATAATGGGGAAACAATGGTGGCAGATAGCGTCATTGCAGCGACTCCTCATAAAATAACACAGGCGATGTTTGCAGAGTATAGTTTTTTTGATCCTTTGAAATTAGTCCCTTCTACCTCAGTAGCAACAGTAGCTTTAGCATTTCCGGAAGAGGCAGTGAAAAATGACATCGATGGAACAGGTTTTGTTGTTTCTAGAAATAGTGATTATTCGATCACTGCATGTACTTGGACACATAAAAAGTGGGATCATTCAACTCCGAAAGGGAAAGTATTACTCCGCTGCTATGTTGGGAGGTCTGGAGATGAAACCATCGTTGACCTCTCTGATGACAGAATTATTAAGATTGTACTAGATGACTTGAAGAAAACGATGGACATCACAATGAATCCGGATTTTGCAATCATTTCACGTTGGAAAAATTCAATGCCCCAATATACAGTGGGACATAAACAACGTTTAGCTGACATTTTAAAGCATATGAAAACGGATCTACCTGGTGTATTTTTAGCAGGTTCTTCTTATGGTGGTGTTGGACTTCCGGATTGTATTGATCAAGGAGAGGCAGCTGTCAAAGACGTCCTGGAGTTTTTAACAAGAAAAGATTTTTCAAAAGGAGCTGTTCATTGATAACAGCTCCTTTTTTCTGCTTGCAATCAGGCAGGAATCATTGTATACTCTAAAAGTATTAAATGACCGAATTGTTCAAGTGGTCATAATTTATTAGGTAGGTTAATAGTCAATTTTAGGGTTGTCTATGGGATAGTCCTAATTTTTTAAACAAAAATGACTAAATGAACAAAATAGTCATAAATTTAAAAGGAGGGTCATAAGTGAAAAACATGCTATTTAAGGAAGAGCTCCTTGCTATTGTAAGAAATAAAAAAGTGTTAATCCCAATTATTGCTGTCATGTTTGTCCCCGTATTATATGCAGGAATGTTTTTATGGGCATTCTGGGATCCATACGCAAAACTTGATGAACTTCCAGTTGCCGTTGTCAACGAAGATGCGGGTGCAACGCTCGATGGGACCCATTTGAAGCTTGGTGATGATTTAGTATCTAAGCTAAAGAAAAATAAACAATTTGGGTTTGAGTTTGTGGGTAAAAAAGAGGGCTACGATAACTTAAAAGAACAGAAATATTATATGGTCATCGAAATCCCCAAGGATTTTTCAAAAAATGCGACAACTTTATTGGATGAGCAACCGGAAAAGCTGGAATTGGTTTATACACCTAATGAAAGTTATAACTTCTTATCTGCGCAAATCGGCGCCACGGCTGCAGAAAAAATCAAAACAGCTGTTGCTGAAAAGGTAACTGAAACTTATGCTGAAACCATGTTTGATAAAATCAGTGAGCTTGCCGATGGTGTTGTAAAGGCGAGCGATGGTGCAGTCCAGTTAAGTGATGGTTCTGTTGACCTTGAAAAGGGCTCAATGGATTTAAATGATGGGCTAGCAACCCTTGCTGAAAAAACAAGTGAATTTAACGATGGAATGAAAGCTGCTGATGCCGGATCTAATAAGCTTGCAGTTGGATCGAAGGATTTGTATAACGGACTTTCTACTTTAGCCAAAAAGTCGATTGAATTCGACAATGGTGTGAAGGCAGCAACTTCCGGCTCTAAACAAGTAGCCAGAGGATCGACTGAGTTGAAAAAAGGTCTAGCCAAAGCTGATGCCAATCTTCCGTTGCTTATTGATGGAACGAAGGAGGTATCTGCAGGTGCAGAACAATTAAAACGTGACCTTCCCGCAGGGATTGCTGCAGGAATTGAAAAAGAATTGACTGGAAGTGTTGGAGAACTTAATTCGGGTATTGATCAATTTCAATCACAGTTAACTAACACATTAGCATCCCAAATTGCGGATCAAACAATAACGCAACAAACAGAGAAAATGCAGAAACTAGCCCAAACCTTAATTGAGAACAAAGTGGATCCAGCACTGGTTCAAGGAATAATGGCTAATGAGAAAAAAAATGCACCAACGAAAGAACAGCTAGAGCAGCAAATTTTATCAGAACTTAACCCTAAAATGGAGGCTGGTTTTAACCAATTCAAAACAGGGGTGGATGGAAAATTAGCAGGTTCATCGAAGGGCTTAGAGGATAAAATTAAAGCTCAAACAACCCCTTATTTTGATCAATTAATTGCCGGCATTGGCAAAGTTAATGGCGGTCAGCAGGAATTGCAAAAAGGGATCCATGATTTATATGCAGGTTCATCAAAATTAACAGATGGCACCAACAATCTTTCTGAAGGAATGAGTCAGTTGGCAGATGGTGCTGATAAAATTACCACAGGAACCGGACAATTAGCATCAGGGTCGGGAAATCTGAAAAAAGGGGCCGCGGATCTTACAAATGGTATGAATCAATTAACAGCGGGTGCGTCTGCCCTAACAGCTGGAACGGGACAATTGGCAGATGGTTCCGGGCAGTTAAAAGACGGTACATCGAAACTTTCTAATGGGGCCAAGGAATTAGCAGATAAACTATCAGAAGGTGGAAAGGAAGTTGCAAAGGTTCACTCAAATGAAAAGACTTATAATATGATGGCAGATCCGGTAAGGCTCGATAGTGAGAAAATTAATCATGTGCCAAACTATGGAACGGGATTTACACCATATTTCCTATCGCTAGGCTTGTTTGTAGGTGCACTTCTTCTCTCAATTGTCTTTCCACTTCGTGATACAGCGATTGCTCCGGCCAATGGATTTAACTGGTTTTCTAGTAAGTTTTCAATCATGGCTGGGATTGGAATTTTCCAAGCTTTATTGGCAGATGTGATTCTCCTTGGAGGATTAGGTCTAGATGTACAAAGCGTACCAAAATTTATTCTTTTTTCAATAATAACAAGCTTAACGTTTATCGCGTTAATTCAGCTCCTTGTCTCGGTATTTGCCGATGCTGGCCGCTTTATTGCGATTATTGTCTTGATTTTACAATTAACTACCAGCGCCGGAACATTCCCGCTTGAGTTAATCCCGAACTTCTTACAGCATTTCAATGCCTATCTGCCGATGAGCTATTCGGTTCAAGGCTTTAAGGCTGTTATTTCAAGTGGCGATTACAGTTTCATGTGGCAAAATTTCATGATTCTAATAGGCTTTATGCTTATTTTCTCTGTAGGAACCATTGCTTACTTTACAATAAGATTGAATCACAAATATAAACATCAAATGAATGAATAATTAATAAAAAACCAGCCGTGAAAAAAATGCGGCTGGTTTTTTGTACTATACTGAAAAGAAATCATTTTTTGAGTATATTAGAAATATAAACATTGAATTGGAGGAGTTTAATTTGAAACTTACGGTTATTGGTTTTTGGGGTGGATATCCGAAACTGAATGCGGCTAGTTCGGGTTATTTACTTGAACATGAGGGATTTCGTCTATTAATCGATTGTGGAAGCGGGGTACTTTCTAAGCTCCAAAATATTATCCAGCCCGAAGAACTGGATGCTGTTTTACTTTCGCATTATCACCCCGATCACATTGCAGATATTGGTGTTTTGCAGCATGCGAGATTAATCCAAGGGTTTTTAGGAAAGAAGACCCCAACACTAACTCTATATGGTCATGATATGGATCCATATGAATTTAGCAAATTAACCTATAAAGAGATTACAAAAGGAGTAGCCTATAATCCTAGTGAGATTCTCACAGTTGGTCCATTTCAGGTTTCATTTCTAAAAACAGACCATCCAGTCCCTTGTTATGCAATGAGAATAGAGGCAAATGGAAAAGCAATCGTCTACACTGCTGACAGCTCCTTTAAGGAAGAATTTATCGAGTTTAGTCGGAATGCGGATGTATTATTGTGTGAGTGCAACTTTTACGGACATCAAAACGGTAAGTCGGCAGGACATATGAATAGTATCGACGCTGGAAAATTTGCTCAAAAAGCTGATGTTAAGCAATTAATTCTTACCCATTTGCCGCATTATGGCTCAATAACTGAGTTAATCACCGAGGCTGCCAGTGAATTTACTGGTATAATCATACTTGCAGAAGAATTTCAATCTATTTCACTATAAGAAGGGGAAGTAAACTATGTTTTTCATCGATAATAAAGGGATCACCGATCCGCAGATAAATTTGGCAATCGAAGAGTACGCACTGAAGAATCTTGATATTAATGAAACATATTTATTATTTTACATAAATGAACCTTCTATCATAATTGGAAAGAATCAAAATACTATTGAAGAAATTAATACGGAGTATGTGGAAGGAAATGGAATTAAAGTGGTCCGCAGGCTTTCAGGCGGTGGAGCGGTTTATCATGATCTTGGAAATTTAAACTTTAGTTTTATTACCAAGGATGACGGGGAAAGTTTTCACAACTTCCGTAAATTCACAGAACCGGTCGTGGCAGCATTGAAAAAATTAGGAGTAAATGCGGAATTAAGCGGCAGAAATGACTTAGAGATTGGAGGTCGAAAAATCTCTGGTAATGCCCAATTTTCAACAAAGGGCAGAATGTTTAGCCATGGTACATTGATGCTTAATTCAGAAATCGAAAATGTAGTATCAGCTTTAAAAGTAAAAAAAGATAAAATCGAATCAAAAGGAATTAAATCAGTCCGCAGCCGGGTTGCCAATATTTCTGAGTTTCTTACTGAAAAGGTGGAAATTGATGAATTCCGGTCTTTATTGTTAAAGAATATTTTTGAAGGGCAAGATGAAATACCAGAATATGTTTTGACGGACGAGGATTGGGAAAAGATTTACCAGCTATCAAAAGAACGCTATCAAAACTGGGAATGGAACTATGGGAAATCACCTAAGTTCAATCTACAGCACTCTCACCGCTTCCCAGTAGGCTCCATTGATGTCCGCCTTGAAGTTAATAAAGGTGTCATTGAAAATTGTAAAATCTACGGTGACTTTTTTGGTGTTGGTGAGGTAAGTGAAATTGAGGAGAAGTTAACAGGCACTCGCTACGGAAAAAATGAAATTGACAAGGCGCTTGCAGATATTGATACAACCCATTACTTTGGAAGTGTTACGAAAGATGAGTTTTTAAACTTACTATACTAAGATCAGGGCACAGCGTTTATTGCGCTGTGTTTTCCTTTTTGTGTGAATTTTTAGTATTATACTTGAATAGATTACTTTCTTTTAATATAATAAATTTAGAAAATTGCAACAATTTTATGAATGAGTATTCATTCAACTTAGGGGGAGAAATATGAATCTTTTATCACAGTTTGAAGAATCTGCGAAGAACTTTTCCACTAAACCGGCCTATCATTTTATGGACCAAATATGTACTTATGATGAATTGGATGGGGCAATTACGAAATTTGCATCGGGTCTCGAAAAATTAGGGGTGGGAAAGGGGGATCATATCGCATTATTGTTGGGTAACTCCCCTCACTTTGTAATCAGCTTATATGGGGCATTACGGTTAGGGGTAACTGTTATTCCCGTGAATCCTATTTATACTGCAGATGAGATTAGCTACATATTAAATAATGGCGATGTCAAAGTAGTGATCGCTCATGACTATGCGATTCCGTTAGTCGAAAAAGTGCATACTTTCCTACCTAAAATTAAGCATTATATTTTTTGTGAAACGACCCCAAATAGCAGAATAGAATCGAAAATTGATAACCTCTCAGGCTCTGCAAAAATGAAATCGTTTACAGCGATCGTGGCTTCTGGAGAATTAAACTTTAAGGGACCAAATCTCGGAGACGATGATACAGCCATTATTCTTTATACCTCGGGTACAACTGGCAAACCAAAAGGTGCTATGTTAACTCATAAGAATTTGTATAGTAACGCTAAAGATGTCAGCGAATACTTGAAAATGAATCCCGATGATAGAATAGTAACGGTTCTGCCGATGTTCCATGTTTTCTGCTTGACAGTTGCTTTAAATGCACCTTTATTAAGTGGGGCGACACTATTAATTGCACCCAAATTTAGTCCAAAGGAAATTTTTGAGCTTATCAAAGATAATCAGGCGACTGTTTTTGCTGGTGTCCCGACCATGTATAATTTCCTCTTCCAATTTCCTGATGGCAATCCTGATGACCTAAAATCCTTACGCTTATGTATTTCAGGAGGAGCTTCATTGCCTCTTGCCCTCTTAAAGAATTTCGAACAAAAGTTTAATGTTGTAGTATCTGAAGGTTATGGTTTATCGGAGGCTTCACCTGTTACTTGCTTTAATCCGCTAGACCGCCCGCGCAAGCCCGGTTCAATTGGAACATCTATCCTGCGTGTCGAAAATAAAATTCTTAATGAGCTTGGTGAGGAAGTACCCGTTGGTGAGGTGGGTGAACTTATTGTTCGTGGTCCCAATGTAATGAAGGGGTATTATAAAATGCCAGATGAGACGGCGGCGGCCATTCGGAATGGGTGGCTTCATACCGGTGACCTCGCCAGAATGGATGAAGATGGGTATTTTTATATTGTCGACCGAAAAAAGGATCTAATCCTTGTTGGAGGCTATAATGTCTACCCGCGAGAAGTGGAGGAGGTTATTTATAACCATTCGGATGTCCTAGAAGTGGCTGTCCTCGGCGTTCCAGACCCAAATCTTGGTGAGGCTGTTAAAGCCTATGTTGTAAGTAAGAATCCAGGGCTAACGGCAGAACAATTACTAGATTATTGCAGGGAACACTTGGCTAAATATAAACTTCCATCTTCGATTGAATTTATCGAAGAACTTCCAAAAAATACAACTGGGAAAATATTAAGGAGGGCACTAAAGGCACAAGTAGCCAAAACTGTCAGTAACTAATTCTTAAATAGTTGGGCAGGTCACTTTTACAGTTCTAATTTGTCCTTTTTTAACTAAACTAAGTATAGAGAGTCTGTACACAAAGGAGGACAAATATGGCGAGAAAAATGGGAGTCTATGCGGTTATGGGCTACATTCTATATGGATTATTTTTTTATTGGTATTTATTCCATTTTGCCGATACAAACCTGCCATTTGAATTCGAAGGATCAAAGGCGGACCCGACAACCTTTTTAAATGGCAGGGAACTTATGCTGAGCGAGGAGTATTCAAAAATAAGGAATTTATTATTTTTCCTATCTACTCCGTTTGAATGGCTTTTATATTTCTTAATTTTATTATTTGGTTTTTCCAAGGCATTCAAGCGCTGGGCGGAAAACTCATCAAAATATAAGCTCCTTCAAACAGCCATTTATCTTATTTGGTTATCGGTATTCGCTTATTTGGCGACATTTCCTCTCAGCTATATTAGTTTTTCTTTATCAAAAACATATCATATTTCAACTCAAACCTTCGCTTCCTGGATGAAGGATGAGTTGATTGACTTTTGGCTTAATTATGGGACATGGTTGATCATTGTCCCCGTATTATACTGGCTCATGAAGAAAAGTCAAAAGCGGTGGTGGCTTTATGGATGGCTTTTATCGATTCCATTTACATTATTTATGATGTTTCTCCAGCCAGTTGTTATTGACCCGTTATACAATGACTTTTATCCATTAACAAATAAGGAATTGGAAACGAAGATACTGACTTTGGCCGATAAGGCTGATATTCCAGCACAAAATGTTTTTGAAGTGAATAAGTCAGAGGAAACGAATGCTTTAAATGCCTATGTTACAGGAATTGGCTCTAATGCTCGGATTGTCCTGTGGGATACTACCTTAAATAAATTAACAGATGATCAAATTTTATTTATAATGGCTCATGAAATGTGCCATTATGTCGAGAAACATATTTACTTTGGAATTGCTGGATATTTGCTAATTTCGCTGCTCGGATTGTATTTGACGTATCGGATTATGAATTGGGCAACAAGACGCTGGGGCAAGGAATTAAATATCTCAGACGTTAGAGATATCCGATCACTTCCATTATTTTTTATGATTCTTTCGATGCTCCTATTTGCTGCAAGTCCACTGACGAATTTTACTTCTCGTTATCAGGAAACACGCGCTGACAAATATGCGATTGAGATGACCAAAAATCCAGAAGCAGCGATTACTTCTTTTCAGGAATTAACCCGCTCTGGATTAAGTCAAGTAAATCCACCGCTATTGGTGAAAATTTTCCGCTATACCCATCCTTCAATGCTTGATAGAATTTCGATGCTTGAAGATTATGAAGTTAAACAAAGGAACAAATAAATACAATCCATGGAAGGCTGAGACATTTTGATATGTCTACAGTCTTTTTTTTTACAAAAATATGTTATTTACGAGCCTTCGTCCACTTACATTTTCTATTTATGCGTTAGAAAAATATACAATGAAAAAGCCGTCAATCTATGACGGCTTTAACAAAATTCTACGTTCCAAATCGTTTGTTGATTTCATTGAGCTGTCCGGATAGAAGGAGGAATGACTTTTTGTCTTGACAATCAATGGCCACATCAATTTTCTGTAATAATTTTTCTTTTTCTACTTTTAGTTGAATTTCGGACAACAGCATTTCGATGTATAAATCTTGGACGAAGTTCTCTTTCAGACGATTTCGTTTCATGGCTCCTAGTTTCATTAATTCCGTGTATGATTTTTCATTCATGAAAATCACCTCTGTTGCTTTTTAAAATTATATGGTTTTTTTTGAAGAATATCATTAGTTTTTATAATTTTCTGATAAATATTTCTTTGACATGAATTTTGTGAATAAATTAGGAACAATTCAGAAAAGTGAGGGAATTAAAAACCAGTAGTGGTAAGATATGGTGGATAATATGAAAAGGAGTTGAATGGGTTGAAGCATCCTCAAATCGAAGAATATGAGATAAATACGTGGACGATGTTTGTAGAACCGGTGACATATGGAGGGAAAATTTATTCACGTGCAGTAGAATTAGAAGATGAATTCTTGTCACCCTTTAAGCCATTGGATATCATCAAAAAAGGCTGCGTTTATTTTGGTGTTGATTACGAAAGCAGGAAAAAGGGAACAAGACAACTAATTGGCTATACTCGAAAAATCCCAATTGTTATTGAACCAATTAACCACATCTATTTTTTTCCTACCGTATCGCCGCTAACTCCTGAGTGTATATGGATTTCACTTGAGCATGTGGAGTGTTATCGTCGCGTATCCTCTAAGAAAACGATGATTATTTTCCGCAATAAGCAATCTCACATTTTTCCAGTTCCAATTGGTACAATTGAGGGGCAAATGTTAAGAACCTCATTACTAAAAACAAAACTTTTGCAAAGAATAGAAAGTAATGGGAGAAAGTTATTTTATCAGCCTAACGGGCCCCAATCGTTAAATGCCTTAGAAAGATCCCGTGAATATGATGCTGATTCCCATTCAAAAGACCCGAAATAAAGGGTTGAATTTTCTTAACTTTAACGGGACAGATGTTTTTTTAATAAATAGGCCTCCATTAATTCTTGGACTTTGTTGCGGATTCTTGGATTAAAGTAATTATGATTTTCTTCATAGCCTTTATAAATAAACCTGTACAACGTAAAAGCATCGTCCCGTTTTGTTTCAATCACCTGAAGCTTATTCTTTTTCATATATAGTTTTACCTCAGCAAGTTCCCTTTGGATCTCCTTCATCGTTTCCTCAATCAAATCCAAATATGGTTGTTTTAATTTAAACGGGCTATTTGCAACTACAGTTAAATCCCTGTTTAAGATAATTAGAACCATTGGTAAATACATAGCCTTTTCCATTATGTCTCGATCATCCTCGGGGATTCTGGTCATTTTTCCAGTCACACCTTTCTATATTAAACGAACAAATGTTCTTCTTTATTTTACAAAAAAGAACCGTCAAAAGCAATAGGACTTTCCATTTACAAAAACTCGTCATTGGGCGAGTTTTATTTATTGAAATGTTTAGTTGATATATGAGAAAGTTTTTATTAATAGAAGGATATCTGATAGGGGAAAATGAATTAAATGAAGAAACCCTGAAAAAGAAAAAACAGTTATAAATTTAGAAGAATAAAAAACCTGGATGAATAGGTGATAAACAATGAGATCTGATAAATATCAAACCAAGAAAAAGAGAAGATGGCCATCCGTTTTACTTGTCTTCTTACTGATAATAGGTGCAGGGGCAGGTTATGCTTATTATCAATACAAGCAGGGCGTTAACCAATCATTAAAAAAAATGAATAACAAAGCATCTAATGTTGTCTATGATTTCGAAGGAAAAAAGGATCAGTATGGGGGGACAAATATCCTCGTTCTTGGTAGTGATGCTAGAGGAAAGGAAAAATCTCGGGCAGATACAATCATGATTGTTCATTATAATGAAGACAAAGGAACATTTAAACTAACTTCTATTATGAGGGACAGTTACCTTGAGATTCCGGGGCATGGAAAGCATAAAGTTAACTCCGCATTCGCACGCGGTGGTCCAGAATTAATGAGACAAACTATTAAGCAAAATTTTGATATTGACCTCCAATACTATGTCATTGTGGACTTTCAAGGATTTGTGCAACTAATTGATGAAGCATTTCCCAATGGTGTAGAAATCGATGTAGAAAAGAAAATGTCAAAAAATATTGATGTCACTTTAGAACCAGGTCTGCAAAAATTAAATGGAGCAGAAATGCTCGGGTATGTCCGCTACCGTCATGATGCGATTGGTGATTTTGGAAGGGTAGAACGTCAACAAAAAGCGGTTAAGGCCATTGGGGACCAATTGATGGGCCTCCAAACGATTCCAAAACTCCCGAAGCTAATTGGTGTTGTCACGCCTTATGTGAATACAAATATGAGCACTTCCGACATAACATTTATGGCTAAAGATTTCTTTTCGAATGATCGAGGAAATATCGATACGTTACGGATTCCTGTTGAAAATAGCTATTCCGATGCTCGAGTCTCAGGGGAGGGAGCCGTATTAGAGATCAATGTCGAAAAAAATAAAGAGGCACTCCATCAATTTATTACAAAGTAATCATAGGCACAGCTAATTAGTAAAAAATGAGGAGAAACCGGATGGATATTGAATCATTAAAAGCATGGTTTACGCTTGAACATATTATGAGTCTTATTCAAGAATACCGAGCCCTTGGACCCATACCAGGCGTATTGCTTATTGTCATTGAAGCATTCTTGCCATTTCTCCCATTGTTTTTATTTGTAATGGCTAATGCCAGTGCCTTTGGACTTTGGTTAGGATTTTTGTATTCATGGCTTGGAGCCTGTATCGGGGCAATGCTCGTATTTTCGCTTATTAGAAGGTATGGGCAAAAAAGGTTATTATCCTTTTTACCTAAGCACCCTCAAGTCCGTAAGCTAATGGACTGGGTAGATCGTCATGGGTTTGGCCCACTCTTTCTACTGCTTTGTTTTCCATTTACACCCTCGGCAGTTGTTAACATTGTCGCTGGTCTTTCCAAAATTCGATTTTCCCAATACATGCTGTCCGTGTGTATTGGGAAAATGGTGATGATTTTCACGATTAGTTTTGTTGGCTATGATATTCAGTCATTACTGACGAAGCCTCTTCGGACTGTTGTAGTATTGCTTGTTATTTTCATTCTTTGGTATGTTGGTAAAAGAATTGAAGGCAGAATGAATAAGGGCACGGAAACTGACCATAATGGTGAAATAGATAGAAATTATAAGCAGGAGAAACGGAGGAGCTTTAATGAAGATTGAATGGAAAAAGGAAGGCATGGAATGGGCAAAGGCTTTTGCGATTGGTATCATTATTTTTGCTTTTATTCGTACATTTTTCTTTTCAAATTATGTGGTAGAAGGCGAATCGATGATGCCGACGCTGCAGGATGGTAACAAACTGGTAGTCAACAAGCTTGGTTATCAAGTCGGGGAATTGAACAGATTTGATGTCATCGTTTTTCATGCCAATGAAAAAGAGGACTTTGTCAAACGTATTATTGGGCTGCCAGGGGATAAAATTGAATATCGTGATGATCTACTGTATATAAATGGGCACAAGTACGAAGAGCCATTTTTAAATGTTTATAAACAAAAATCACCTGGAATCAGGATTACTGGAGATTTCAGTTTAAAGGAAATAACCGGTGAAAATATAGTTCCTGATGGAAAATTGTTTGTCCTTGGTGATAATCGATTAGGTAGTTGGGACAGCCGCCAATTCGGTTTTATCTCAGCTAGTCAAGTTGTCGGCAAAGTTGATTTACGTTATTGGCCAATAAATGAAATGGACGTCCATTTTTAGATGAATAGATTAAGGGAGGAGCACGATGATTAAATCGTGTTTTTTTTCTGTCATAAAATTACCATTTTTGCCTCTAATCTGTGTTATCGCAATACAAACGTTTGTGCTTGTTTTATGGTAGAATGAGAGATATAAAGTTTATGAGTGGTTGTGGAAAGCGAGGTTTTTACATGTCATTAAGAATGGTAATCGGTCGGTCAGGAAGCGGAAAAACAGCTATGTTCCTTGATGAAATAAAGGGGCGGCTTGTGGAAAACCCAGATGGGACACCGATCATTTATATCGTTCCAGAACAGATGACGTTTTTATCTGAATATCGCTTGGCAACTGACCCGGCAATTAGCGGAATGATTCGTGCCCAAGTTTATAGTTTTTCCCGCTTGGCGTGGCGTATCTTGCAAGAAACAGGCGGGATTAGCCGAACACATTTAAGTAGTGTCGGGATAAGTATGTTAATACGCAAAATCATCGATGAGCAAAAGGAACAACTAAAGCTTTTTCAGCGAGCTGCAGATAAGAATGGTTTTATCCAGAAGCTTGAGCAAATGATAACAGAATTTAAACGTTACTGTATTACGCCAGAGGAGCTAATTCAAGGCTCATCCTTATCGGGTGAAGATTCCAATGCGTTAAATGATAAACTACAAGATTTAGAAATGATCTATAAAAAGTTTGAGGACGAAGTTTTTGGTAAATATATCGATTCGGAGGATTACTTTCAACTCCTATCCGAGAAAGTATCCTTCTCTTCATATTTAAAAGATGCAGAAATATATATTGATGGTTTTTATAGTTTTTCACCGCAGGAATATCAAGTAATGATCGAATTGATGAAACATTGTAAAAACGTTTCAATTGCATTGACGACTGATCACCTCTCGATTGATTCTCCACCGGACGAGCTTGATCTGTTTCGCTTATCAGGTGAGACTAGTTATTCTCTCTATGATTTAGCTAAAGCTAATGGTATTGAAATCGAGCAGTCTGTTGTTCTAAAAGAACAAAGAAAATGGACAGAGCCGTCTTTAAGTCATTTTGAAGAAAAATTTGATGCCCGGCCTGCAGTATCATATGTTGGTGAGACAAAAATTAATATTTGCCAAGCCGTAAACCGTAGAGCTGAGATTGAAGGGATTGCAAGAGAGATTCGCCAATTAGTCAGGACAAAGGGATACCGGTACCGGGATATCGCTTTATTAATTCGAAATGGCGGGGACTATCATGAGATTGTTGAGCCAGTTTTCGACGATTATCAGATTCCCTATTTTATTGACCAAAAAAGAACGATGCTGAACCATCCATTGATCGAATTCATTCGCTCAAGCCTTGAAGTCATTAATTCCTACTGGCGCTATGAGCCGGTGTTCAGAGTGATCAAGACAGAATTGCTATATCCACTACAAGAAAAGCCGGCAAAAATGCGTGAGAAAATGGATAAACTAGAGAATTATTGTTTAGCTTACGGAATTAACGGAAGTAAATGGACGAAAAAAGAGCGTTGGAGTTATCGACGCATTCGAGGACTGGAATTAGAGGTAAACTCGCAAACAGATCTAGAAAAAGAAATGGAACAAGAGTTAAATGAATTAAAGCTTATGGTAACTGCACCCATTTTACGGTTATCAAGACGTTTGAAAAAAGCGGATTCAGGCAGAAAGTTTTGTGAAGCCATCTATTTGCTGCTAGAGGAATTGGATGTCCCAACAAAGCTTGAAAAATGGAAAGCAGCTGCCGAAGAAAAAGGTAATCTTGTAAAAATGCGGGAGCATGAACAAGTATGGAATGCTGTGATTGATCTCCTGGACCAATATGTTGAAATTCTAGGGGAAGAGCAAGTCACATTAAAGGCGTTTACTGCTGTTTTAGAGTCAGGATTCGAATCCTTACATTTTTCACTTATTCCGCCGGCACTTGATCAGGTACTGATTGGGGATTTAGAAAAATCAAGGCTAAATGAAATCAAAGTAGAATTCGTAGTTGGCGTCAATGAAGGAATTTTGCCTGCAAAAATATCTGATGAAGGAATCCTCTCTGATGAAGACAGGGAAATGCTCCTAGCAACAGGTGTTAAAATCGCACCAAGCAGCCGGACACGTTTGCTGGATGAAAATTTTCTTGCTTATAAAGCTTTTACAGCACCATCAGAAGCCCTTTATGTTAGTTATCCACTTGCGAATGATGAAGGAAAAGCGTTAATTCCATCTTCGTATATTAAGAGAATAAAAGATATGTTTCCTGATGCTAATGAGCTATTTTATTTGACAGACCCATCACAAGTTTCGGAGCCCAGTCAACTAGGCTTTATTTCAAATTTTACAACGACGTTATCTTTCCTTAATGCGCAGCTTCAATGGAAAAAGCGAGGGTACCCCATTTCAAATTTATGGTGGGATGTATATAACTATTACCTTGGAAGTTCGGGAAAGGGCAAAGCTCAGAAAGTGTTATCAAGCCTTTTTTATACAAATTCAGCCGTACAGCTCTCTAAAGATTCAGCGGATGAATTATATGGTGAGGCCATTCAAGCCAGTGTTTCTAGAATGGAATTATATAACTCCTGCGCATTTTCTCATTTCGCTCAGCATGGACTAAAGCTTCGTGACCGGCAAGTGTTTCGTTTGGAGGCTCCGGATATTGGGGAGCTGTTTCATGCGGCATTAAAGCAGATTGCAGATATTGTTAATGAACAAAATCTTTCTTGGGCCGAGCTGTCGAGGAAACAATGTGAAAACCTTTCTAAGGAAGCGGTCAAGTCATTAGCCCCTAAATTGCAAAACGAAATATTGTTAAGCTCAGAGCGCCATCATTATATTAAACGGAAATTGGAGCAAATTATTACACGAGCTTCTGTCGTGTTAAGTGAGCATGCAAAAGTAAGTGGATTCTCACCGATTGGTTTGGAATTAGGCTTTGGACCCAATGGAAAACTGCCGCCACTAACATTTTCACTGAAAAATGGAAAGAGAATGGAATTGGCCGGAAGAATTGACAGAGTCGATCAGGCAAAAGCAGAAGACGACAGCGTCTTTTTACGAGTGATTGATTATAAATCAAGTGAAAAGGATGTCAATTTTAGTGAAGTATATTATGGACTTGCTCTGCAAATGTTAACCTACCTTGATATTGTCATGACCCATTCGAATGAATTGGTTGAGATGAAAGCTAGTCCTGCAGGTGTCCTCTATTTTCACGTTCATAATCCATTCATTAATACAACTAAAATGCTAACGATTGATGAAATTGAAAAGGAAATGATGAAAAAGTTTAAGATGAATGGATTAATGTTAAGCGATCAAAATGTGATCCGGCTTATGGACCAAACACTTGAATCAGGTGATTCACATATTATTGCCGCAGGAATAAAAAAGGATGGAAATTTATCCAAAAAATCCAAGGTTGCTAGTTTATCGGAATTTGACGATCTGAAAACGTATGTCCGGAATTTATATCAGAGAACAGGTAACGCCATTATTGATGGTCAAATAGACATTGCTCCTTATAAATTAAAGGACAAAACACCTTGTACATTTTGTTCTTATAAATCAGTATGTCAATTTGATGAATCAATTGAAACGAATCAATTCCGGGTTCTCACACCCCACTCGAAGGAAGATGTTTTAGAACTAATTAGGAAGGAGGTACGTCAATCTTGAACAATTTCGTCATACCGCCTAAGCCAGAAGACGTGACATGGACAGACGACCAATGGAAAGCAATTATGGCAAAGGATCGAGACATCCTAGTTGCTGCAGCAGCAGGTTCGGGAAAAACAGCAGTCCTAGTGGAAAGAATGATCCAAAAAATTCTCGCAAAAGAAGACCCGATGGATGTCGATGAATTATTGGTGGTGACCTTTACGAACGCATCAGCTGCAGAGATGCGCCATCGGATTGGGGAAGCGTTAGAAAAAGCCATTGATGAAGACCCGTGGTCGCGGCATTTAAGAAAGCAACTGAGCTTATTAAATAAAGCATCGATTTCAACACTTCATTCCTTTTGTATGGAAGTGATTCGAAAGTATTATTACTTAATCGATGTCGATCCCGGATTTCGAATTGCCGATGAAACAGAGGCACAATTAATCCGAGATGAAGTGATGGACGAGTTGTTTGAAGAAGAATACGGGAAAAAAGATAATGAGGCATTCTTCAACTTGGTCGATTCATTCACAAGTGATCGAAGTGATGCCGCATTAATGGATATTGTTCGATCGATATACGATTTTGCACGCTCTAATCCCTTACCGGACCAATATTTAAAGTCAATCATTCGTATGTATGATGTTTCAGCTATTAATAATCTAGCCGAACTCTCCTTTATTCAGGCACTTCTTTTTGATATTGAGTTGCAACTAGAAGCTTCCAGAGAAATGATTAAGCGGGGATTAGAAGTAACAAAGCTCCCTGGCGGACCGGCACCGAGAGCTGAAAACTTTTTAGATGATTTAAAGATGATTGATACTCTTCTTCTTGCCAAGCAGGACTCATGGGAAACTCTATATCAAGCAATGCAGACCTGGTCTTTTTCACGGGCAAAGCAAGTGAAAGGTGACCACTATGATAAAGAGCTGACAGAAAAGGCCCAAAAACTCCGAGAAAAAGCGAAGAAAAAAATCCAAGATATCAAAGAAGAGCTATTTACGCGAAAGCCTGAAAGCTTTTTACGTGATATGGATGAGATACGGCCGTTAATAGAAACGCTAGTTCATATTGTCAAAGAATTTTCTCTGCGGTTTGAAAAGGTAAAAAGAGAAAAAGGGCTTGTAGACTATGCAGATTTAGAGCATTACTGCCTAGCAATTTTGACAAAGGAAATCTCAGCAGAGGGAGAATTTCTTCCATCCGAGGCGGCACTCGCTTACCAAAGGCATTTTAAAGAGGTCTATTGCGATGAATATCAAGACACAAATATGGTCCAGGAAACGATCCTAAAGCTTGTAACTAAAAAGGATGAGTTAAATGGTAATATGTTTATGGTCGGAGATGTTAAGCAGTCGATTTATCGCTTTCGTTTGGCTGAGCCGAACCTTTTCTTAGGCAAGTATAATCGCTTTAAAGCCGATGGAGATACTACGGGACTACGTATTGATCTAGCAAGAAATTTCCGAAGCCGAAAAGAAGTGCTCGATGCAACCAATTATTTATTTAAACAAATTATGGGGATTAAAGTTGGTGAAATCGAATACGATGAGGCGGCAGAATTGCGTGCTGGCGCACCGTATCCAGACGATGAGCCCTATCCGGTAGAACTTTTGCTTATTGATCAAAATGCACAGGATAATGAGTCGCCTGTAACGGAAGGCGAGACAGAGGTGTCAGAACTAGAAGAATTTGATGCTATCGGTCTTGAACAATCCCAACTCGAAGCGAGGATAATTGCTTCTAAAATAAAAGAACTAGTTGCAAGTGGAGCACCCGTATATACTACAAAAACGAAATCCAATCGGCCACTTATGTATCGGGATACGGTCATCCTGCTCCGTTCAATGACTTGGGCTCCGCAAATTATCGAAGAGTTTAAGCAACAAGGGATTCCTATTTATGCTAATCTTTCAACAGGGTATTTTAATGCAACCGAAGTGGCAATTATGATTTCATTACTACGAGTTATTGATAATCCCTTCCAAGACATACCGCTTGCAGCTGTTTTACGCTCACCCATCGTTGGGTTGAACGAAGAAGAACTATCAATCATCCGCATTCATCAGAAGCGAGGTTCCTTTTGGGAGGCTGTTACCGCTTTTTGCAAAAGTAAAGAATCCAAAAATACGGCCGAATTTTACCAAAAGCTGCGCCGCTTTTATGACTTTCTAGCAGAGTGGCGCGAGGTGGCAAGACAGGGTTCGTTGTCTGAGTTAATTTGGCAGCTCTACCGTGATACCCAGTTTTATGACTTTGTCGGCGGTTTACCAGGGGGAAAACAACGCCAAGCTAATTTACGGGCATTATATGACAGAGCTAGACAGTACGAACAAACATCGTTCCGTGGACTGTTCAGGTTTCTTCGTTTTATCGAGAGAATGATTGAAAGAGGGGACGATCTTGGTGCAGCAAGGGCACTTGGTGAGCAAGAAGACGTTGTCCGGATTATGACCATCCATAGTAGTAAAGGACTTGAATTTCCCGTTGTATTCATGGCGGGAATGGCACGGACTTTTAATATGGCCGATGTTCGGAAACCATATATGCTCGATAAAGAATACGGATTTGCATCTAAGTATGTAAATGCGGAAAAAAGGATTTCTTACCCATCCTTACCGCAAATTGCTTTTAAGCGAAAAAAGAAAATGGAGATGCTCGCGGAAGAAATGCGCGTGTTATATGTGGCGATGACAAGGGCGAAAGAAAAACTTTATTTAACGGCTACGCTTAAAGATGCGCAAAAAAAAATCGACCAATGGAATGAAGTTTCCTCCCATACAGAATGGTTGTTTAAGGATTATGAGCGGGCAGCAGTTTCAAGCTATATTGACTGGATTGGACCAGCGCTTGTTCGCCATCAGGAAGCCAATGAACTAAGGCTTAGTAGTACGGGAAATGCCCTTGTTCCTGAGGAAATTACAAGTCATCCTTCTTCATGGAAAATTTCTCTAATAAGTGCAGAAGAAATCAAGAAGACGGAATTAGAAATCGGGAAGAATGAAGACCAATTTCTTGAAATGGTCCAAAAAGGGGAACATGTCCCAGCCACGTCGCCATTTGATGAAGAAATTAAGTTACGCTTAGACTGGGAGTATTCCTTCTCAAATGCCGCAGCCCATCGCTCCAAGCAATCCGTTTCTGAAATGAAACGCCAAAGAGAAATGGCAGATGAACAAAGTGGGACGGACCTTGTGAACCATGTGAATCACTATAAAAAGTCGATAGTTAAACGCCCGAAATTTATGCAGGAAAAGCAATTAAGTCCAGCTGAACGGGGATCTGCCATGCATATGGTTATGCAGCACGTAGATTTAACCAATTCAGTTAGTCAAGAATCTCTCCAGGAACAGTTAACATGGATGGTAAACAACGAATTGTTAACCCCAGACCAAGCAGAAGTCATTGACAAAAATTTAATTGTTCAATTCTTTCATTCAGATTTAGGGATTAGATATTTTAACGCAAAAGCAATCAACAGAGAGGTTCCCTTTACCCTTTCCATGCCTGCTCGTGATGTGTACCCCACCTGGAAGGATGAAGAAGAATCTGTTTTTGTGCAAGGGATCATTGACTGTGTCTTTGAGGATGAAAACGGTCTTATTTTGGTCGATTATAAAACGGATCAAATTTCCGACAGGTATAAAGGTGGGTTTGACCAAGCAAAGTCCATACTTGAAGACCGTTACAAGATGCAAATTAACTTATATACAAGAGCAATTGAACAAATTTGGAAAAGAAAGGTCACAGAAAGGTATTTATTTTTCTTTGATGGGGCCCATCTTTTGAAGGTTGAAAAGGATTAAGTAAACAAAAAATGACATAGACCATTTAGATGGTTTATGTCATTTTTTAATTATTCCCTGCAATTGGCTGGTCAATTACATTTGTATCAAGTACATTGGTCCCGCTTAACCCGGAATTATTTACTATAAATCCACCGGTATTAAATGCACCGGAACCCCCATTCGTCTTAGAGGCGCTCTTTGGAGAGATATACACGGCATCGCCAAATTGCACAATACCTCCACTTACGTTAACGATTTGGACTGGACCTATAATCGCTGGCATGACAAACATCCTTTTTTAGTATATTCCCGGCATTTTCCCTTAACGTAACTTATGCTTTTATCTTTGTCCCTGTACTTCTACTTCTTCTTCTTTTCTAGGAATAGGAAGTAACTGTCGAATATGCTTAATTCTAGTCTCCATGGAAACATGGCGGCTGTTCCCAACGTGTAAAATGGAAGCTGAAGATATCGCGATAATATCTATTTTACCTACCCTAATTAGTGGGTTGGGATTTTGGCGGGCGTATGAAAAAGGTTCATCGATAGGTTGAAAAGGAATAGGTTCAGAATAGACTCGGTAAGGGGATAAATTCCCTTCATTTCCATAAAATACATCGGTTTCCCTTTGGACAGCGAGTGCTCTTGAAAGTCCATTGATGATACAGGAATCCCCTAGCTGTACCGTAGAGGCAAAAGAGACAATTTTAATATTTATAGTGTCTACACAAGAGGTTCTCTGCAACATGTTGGTCACTCCGGTGAGAGGGGAACAAAAGGACCTATGATTAACGATTCTGCAGGGGTATCAAAAGTTGAGGCCAACTGTATCGTTTCCGTATCTCCTACCATGACTAACGATGAACTTGCTACCCCAGTGATTTTTATATTTTCGACAAAGAGTTCTCGGTTATAAACCTCAAAGTTCATTCTGTTTTCATTCCTTTCAAATTTTCAGGTAAATTGCTGAAAAAAACCATTACCCCATTTTGAATCTCCTTTTTTAATCCTTCAATAATTAAATCGTCGGAAGGGGCATTTTCAAAGGAGCGGCTACTAGCGGAATGGGTGTTTAAATGTTGTTCAATTCTGCCAGGAAGTTGTTTAATGATGTCTTGTTTTATGAACGATAAATATTCATCATTCGGTTGAACGGTTAATTCCCTTTGGGCATTTTCTACTAATTGAGGTAGATCCGTTTCTAAATATCTGTAAATAGCTTCCTCAATTTTCATTGATCTTTGCATTTGATGTTTGGGTGATATTGGTGTGGATAAGGATTGATTTTGTACTGCGAAGTCTTCGATTCCTGCTAATTCGGATGGGTTCAGCCCTATGTTTAATGTGCCTTCAAGCGTCTCAACTTTCAATTGATCAAATTTATATTCAATTTTGTCAACATGGATAGCCTTTTTATCATTTAATTTTTTCATATCTTCTTTCATTTTTTGGAGAGCGTTCTCTAAAGCTAGGATTCTCTGCTCCTGTGCTTGAATACACATCTGCAGCCATTGAAGATATTGGGAATAATCCTGATACATGTAATCACCTCACAATTATTTCACCAATGGTTTATCAAGTTTCGTTTGCTTGGGAGGCTGACATATCCTGCTTTCTAACGGCGGCTTGTAATGGTACTGATGGTGCCCCTAATGATGCGCCTGAAGGTTGAAGCGTTTGTGGTGCTGGTTGTGTAAAGCCACCGGTATTATATAAATGAGATGTAGGTTTGATAATTCCAGCACTGCCTATTTGTAAGACTGAGGAATTGGTAATCCCGCCAATTTTAATGAAATTAATTTGAATGGTCTGCTGGATATAAAAATTCATTTGAAAATCACCCATTCATTAAGCATTAAGTGCAATTCCTTGATCGTAAACATCTGAATCATGGGTATTTGTGGAACTAACATTATTATGGAGCTGTAAGCTATCCCCTGTGTTAAAGGAACCAGCACCGGAAAAGGTTTTTGCAGTAGAAAATGGCATAATTTTATAAACATCTCCAATATGGAAAACAGAACTGCTGCCAAGTGTAATGACCTGTGCAACTCCAACAATCGCTGGCATTTTCAACACCCTTTTTTCATAGTATCTTCTACATCCTATGTATGGGCGCAGGTAATGTGATTGATTCGCCCAAATAAATTGGAAACTGAGGCTTGAGCATTTATGGGATTTATTTGATTAGGTTTGAAAAAAAGGACAATGTAAAAGAGAGAGTAAATTTCTTCTTACTAAATGAACAATCCAATCCCTTGGAAGTAGAAGAGAGTGAAAAACAACAATCGTTTTTTGTAAGATTTATTAAACCCTTATTTCTTGATTTTAAAAAAAGCTTTAAAAAGAGAATGCCAGGGGAAAAAGAAGCAAAAATAGATCAAAAGCTTCAACTGGCTGGAAATCCTTTTGGTATGACTGCTGTTGATTTTCGGATTGTTCAGATCGTATCAATAGTTGTTCTTCCGCTTATATTTGGAGGATATGGAGCACTGTTAAATGCTGGAACTGGGGCCATTGTCCTCTTTATATTGGCAGGGTTTCTTCTTGGTTTCATTGCACCTCACCAATATTTAAAGAAGAAAACAAAGGCGAGAAGTCGTCATGCCTTAAGGGAATTTCCTGATATATTGGACCTTTTAACAGTAAGTCTTGAAGCAGGACTTGGATTTGATGCCGCAGTGTCGAAGGTTATCTCAAAAAAAGAGGGGGTCCTCGCTTACGAATTTCATCGTTGTTTGGAAGAAATTCGGCTTGGGAAAACCAGAAGGGAAGCATTAGCAGGTATTAGAGATAGGCTTGATGTAGATATTGTTAGAGCGTTTATCAGTAATGTTTTACAAGCTGAAAAATTAGGAATCGGCATGGTTCGAGTGCTCCGAGTTCAATCCAATGAAGTCAGAGAACAGAGAAAGCAACGGGCGGAAGAGACGGCTATGAAAGCACCAATCAAAATGCTCTTTCCGTTAGTTCTTTTCATATTTCCAAGTTTATTTATCGTTTTGTTAGGACTGGCAATCATCCAATTTATCGATACTTTTAAAAATAGTTAAGGGCTGATTCCCTTTTAATTAGGGATCAACATTTTTGATTCTTTATATTTGTTCGGTTCATCTGTTTCTTTTAATATATAAAGTGTAATTACTATAAATTGAGGTGAAACCGATGAAATTTGTAACAGTCAAACATAATCATGAAACGTTTGTTGGTTTAGTAGACTCAGATGAATCAAAAGTCCTTTTACTAAATCCTGCTGAAGAAGTAAGGACAGGGAAGAGAAGTTTCCCATCTTCATTGCAGGAATGTATCGATTTAGGAGAAAGTTTTATCGAACAAGTCCAAGGTTTGCATGATTGGGTAATTAGTGGTGCGCATGCTGCATCTTTATATGTCTCATTGGATGAAGTCACCTTGCTTGCTCCTATTCCAAGACCAAACAAGAATATTTTCTGTGTAGGAAAAAATTATGCAGAGCATGCGATTGAAATGGGTAGTGAAGCAGATATCCCGGAACATGTAATGGTCTTTACGAAAGCCCCAACAACTGTTATTGGACCGAATGAAACAGTGCTAAACCATCAAGATGTAACGAATCAACTTGATTATGAAGGTGAGTTAGCTGTCATCATCGGTAAAAAGGGAAGGGCGATAAAAAAAGAAGAGGCTCTCGACTACATTTTTGGTTATACCATTCTGAATGATGTGACCGCACGAGACTTACAATCAAGACACAAGCAATTTTTCATTGGTAAAAGCTTGGATACTACCTGTCCAATGGGACCCTGGATTGTCCATAAAAGCGTGATAGAAAATCCCAACCATTTAAATATAGAAACAATTGTAAATGGGGAAGTAAGACAGAGTTCAAATACAAAGAATTTTATTTTTCCGATTGAGGAGGTTATCTCCGTTCTTTCGGCCGGGATGACACTTGAACCAGGCGATATTATTGCGACCGGTACACCAGCAGGGGTGGGAAAAGGGTTTAAGCCTCCTAAATTTTTATCCTCTGGCGATCAGATGGAAGTCACCATTGAAAAAATCGGAACACTTAAAAATACCATTAAGCAATAGGCACTCGTTAAACACCTCAAAATAGTAGGGTAACATATCCATGTTTGTTACTAGATTGACTTACTTTTTTCGTTTTTATCAAAGATTTATGGTATGATAAGGTCGAAATAAATGAATTTCATTCATTAGGAGGTACTATATTGATTCACGGTCATATCACTGCATGGGTTTTAGCTTTAATTTTATTTTTCATTGCACTTTCCTTACATAAAAGTGGAAAAGCAAAAGGATTTAAAATTCTACAAATGATCTTACGAGTATTATACTTAGTTATAATAGCAACAGGTGTAGGACTTCTGTTTTCGGTTTACAGAATTGATGTGTGGTATATTTTAAAAGCAGTTGTAGGTCTATGGATAATCGGATTATTTGAAATGATCCTTGGCCGTGTGGCTAATGACAGAAGAACTTCTGTATTCTGGATTCAGTTTATCATTGCATGGGTGCTTGTATTATACCTAGGCTTTGCAAAATTACCAATGTCATTTTTACACCCATAAAACCTAATGTAACTAGTAAAGGCTGCCGAGAATTTCGGCAGTCTTTTTATATTTGCAAAAATGATAAACATCGTGACAACTGCTTAGTTTGGTCTTAATATTGAAATTAGTAGAGAGGAGAGGATCCATATGCTCGTAAAAGTGTTTGCTAATCTCCGGCAAATATGTGGTGGGGTAACGGTAGACGTTCAGCCTGATGGTGAACGGGTAATAGATGTACTTGATAAAATGATAGAAATGTTTCCACTATTAAAAGATGAAATCTTTACAACTGAAAAGGAACTGCTTCCATTTGTTCATGTCTATGTCAACGGAAGAAATATCATCCACCTTGATGACCTTCAGACAAAAGTAGAAGAAAAGGATCAATTTGCTCTTTTTCCGCCTGTTGCAGGTGGCTGATATGGTTATCAGAGAATTAGAGTTTCGTGGTATTAGAATTGAACATCTTGGTCTGTATTTTGAAGAACTTGGAGCTTTACAGAGAACAGATATGTTTCCATACGTCTATGAGGCGGATAACTGGAAGGGACAAATACTTTCGGAAAAGGAAATTTCTTTTACTTCAAGTTTTAAGGTGAATACCGTCCAAGTTCGATTTTGTGCAAAGGACGATCATGCTCTAGATGTGTTAATCAAAAATTACCGCTATAAAACAACAAGAATTGGCGGTTAATTAAGAATAGCATTAGCGCCTGTTTAGGAGCTTGCGCAAGCAAGTTATCTAAGTTCAAAAACTTACGCATTGAAAAAAAGCTTCTGCACTTGTGCAGAAGCTTTCTAAATTAATTCTTAGACACTTTGTTTTACTTCAGGATCGATAATTCCTAATTCACGAAGCTTTTCATCTGTAACGAGGCCGTCTTTCCAGCCGCGAACTTGATAATATTCTTCTAGCATGATATCCATCCGGCTTACATGGCCCGCACTGTTTCCAGACGCTGGTTCTTCTGTAAAACGTTTTGGAAGGAAGTCATCTTCACGTTTATTAAAGCCTGCAAGATTGTTGTAATAACGTTCAAGATTATAGATTCTTTCCCCAGCCTTCATAACATCCTCAGCTGTTAGTTGAACTCCAGTCATTGAACTATATTGCTC
Source organism: Bacillus sp. OV166 (assembly GCF_900177675.1). GTDB lineage: Bacteria > Bacillota > Bacilli > Bacillales > Cytobacillaceae > Neobacillus. The sequence goes on from NZ_FXWM01000001.1 coordinate 1,618,294, forward strand.
TGCATAATGCTCTGCGTTTTCTGAGAAGGATGAGAACTTACAAATATTCATAGAATCTGAGAATGCAAGCATATCTTGGAATACTTTTAGTAATTCGCCTTTTCCTTCTGGCTTTAATCGGTCAGTTGGTTCAGGAATACCGGCAATTTCACTGGCTACAGTGTATCCACGAAGGTGACATGCACCGCGGTTACTTGTAGCATAACCAAGTCCAATACCTTGAATGCCGCGAGGATCATAGGCAGGGATGGATTGGCCTTTAACAGACATTGATAATTCAGGTGCACCCCAAAGTGCTGTTGCACGTGCAGGCCCTTCAGCAAGTACGCCGCCAAATCCTTCACGGTAAGCGATTTTTTTGGTTAATTCAATCATAGAATCAGCGTCGCCCCAGATTAATTCCTGATTAATAATCCCTTTTTCAAAAGCTTCCATAGTAACGGAGAAACAATGTCCAAGTTCAATTGTATCAAGACCATATTCATTACAGCGGTCGATCATATATGAAATCGCTTCTGCATCACTTAATAAACAGTTTGATCCAAGTGACCAAGCGGATTCGAATTCGATGCTCTCTACACGTGTTTTATATTTACCATCTTTTACTTCTACCTCAATTTTACAACCAACCGGGCAGGCATGGCATGTCTTGTTAGCAACACGTAAATTAGTGTTGTAATATTCACCACTGTGTTTCTCAGCTTCATCCCAGTGTGTTAATTGGGAGTTCTTTGTTGGAAGCGCTCCCACTTCATTGATCAAGTTGGTTAATACATTTGTTCCATATACGGATAATCCGCCTTTATTAGGTGCCGTTAAGCCGCCATCAAGGATCGCCTTTACAGCTTTTTTATTGGCATCTTTGTAATCGGAATCTAATTTTGGTTGTGGCATATTGCCTTTTTGAGCAGCTTTGATAACAATTGCTTTTAATTTTTTATAGCCCGCAACAGCAGCTGTACCACCACGGCCTGCAGCACGGTCATGCTCATTAATAAATGCAGCAAAGCGGACGGTGTTTTCACCTGCTTGACCAATCGTCATAACACTTAGGTCTTCTTCACCGTGTTCGTCTTTCATTGCTTGAATAAAGGCACGTGTGCTTGTTCCCCAAAGGTTTGAAGCGTCACGAAGCTCTGCTTTACCTTCTTCAATAAATAGGTATACAGGCTTGTCACTTTTTCCTGAAAAAATAATATTATCCACACCTGCCCATTTGAGCCGCGCTGCAGTCCACCCGCCGATGTGTGAATCCGTTACCGTACCAGTCAGCGGAGATTTAGTAACAACACAAAGCCGTCCGCTCATCGAAGAACGTGAGCCTGTGACAGGGCCTGTCATAATACAAATGATGTTTTCTGCAGATAATGGCTCGACTTCAGGGCCGTTATCTAAAACATACTTAACCCCTAGGCCACGACCACCTATGTACTTAACTGCATCATCTTGGTTGATTCCTCTGTAATCAACCACACCATTTGTTAAGTCGACTAATACTTCTTTGTTTTTAAAACCGCCTAGATTCAAAGTTTTTCCCCCTCATTCCCATATTAAAAAAATATATACTAATCTCTTATAATATTAGATATTGTTATTAGAGATTCCTCCCAAATTATACTAAAACCCATTATTAATTATATCTTTTTTCCATTATTTTTAAAATTTAAATATTTATAAAAGACAATCGAGCATAATTTGGTAAGATAATAGTAATATAACTTTTCCTTTTGCGGAGCATGGTTACATTTTATCTTAGGAAAGAGGTGGATCATGAGTGATTTAGGACGCTATTCAAGACAAATTCTTTTTCAACAGATTGGCGAGTCAGGACAAATGAAATTGCAAAATAGTAAAGTGGCAATTGTCGGGGTTGGTGCACTTGGCACGGTAATCGCAAACCATCTGGTTCGTTCAGGGGTTGGCTATATAAGGTTAATTGATAGGGATTTGGTTGAACTATCAAATTTGCAGCGGCAGACACTTTTTGATGAAGAGGATGCAAAATTACAGCTCCCAAAGGTAATTGCTGCAAAAAAAAGATTAAATAAAATTAATTCTACTATTACAGTCGACACTGTAATTGCCGATTTAAATCTAGATAATGCAGAAGAATTATTAAAGGAATTTAATTGTATCGTTGATGGTACTGATAATTTTATGACACGATTTTTAATCAATGATGTGGCCGTTAAGTTCGGAATCCCTTGGGTTCATGGTGCTGCTGTAAGTTCAAGGGGCATGTTTACCACGATAAAACCCGGAATCACACCCTGCTACCGCTGTCTCTTTCCGCATGTCCCATCTGGGACGGGGGAAACATGTGATACAGTCGGAGTATTGTCACCATTAACGGATATTATCGGTTCCTTTCAAGCCATGGAAGCAATGAAAATATTAGTTGATGAAAAAACTACACCTAATCTAGAACAAATTGATATTTGGGATTATACCACCATGCAAATGGATATTTCAGAGGGTAGAAATCCAAATTGCCCGACATGTGTAAATCATCAATTTGATTTTTTAGATCGATCCTCGGAACTCCAGGTCGCCTATACGACACTTTGTGGGCGTAATACAATCCAAATCAATCCAAGAAATAAACGCGAACTAGATGTAAAAAAGGTGGCTGCGAATCTTAAGAAAAGTGGTAAAGTATCAGGGAATGACTACTTAATCCGTTTTACACCTGAAGAAGATATTTCTATTGTCGTGTTTAAAGATGCACGTGTATTGATCCATGGGACAAATGATGTGGTCCAAGCAAAATTGCTTTATTCAAAATACATCGGGAACTAAATTGTTTCCAAATGAAAAAGGCGTGGGCGGTGCCCATGCCTTTTTCTTATGAGATCATTTTTTCGATTACTAATCGTTTTCCGGTATTTAATGTAAATTCAAATCGATCATTAACTTTTTCAAAGTAACAAAAGTGGTGCTGGACATTACAAATTTGCTCCTGATTATCGAAAACCAGAAAATTAACTCCATCCTTGCGGTTTTCATCCGATAAGAAGGATAAATGGTTGTAACAATAGATGCAATCGTAAATAGAAAAGTTTAAGGAGTTTAAAGTGGTCACAAATTGAAAAAAAGCATCATCATTGATCCCATCTAAAAGCCTCTCAAGCGAATAAATTAAATGTTTCCTAATTCTTACTAAATCATGGTTACGAAGCATCGTTGATTCGTTTCCAATTCGGACCTTTCCTGTTTCATACAATTTACCTTTCTTCCAACGATTCATTCGGAAGACTTCTATTTCTTGCTGAAGGTAATCATCTAACATTTCAGCTTCCTCTGTTTCCTCATCAAAAAAAATCCATTGTTCATTAATTTGTTCAACAGTTCCTTCTGTGTATGCTCTTTCCTGAAAATCGTAAAGTCTCATTCGTTGTTGTCGATTCATTATTAACCTCCGTGCCAGATGCTATCATATTCTTTTTAGACATCTTCATGAAATTTTATAACTGAAAGATAAAGTATTATCTTTTAAATCATTTAACTGTTTGTTGCTTCATTGCACTTCCGCTTTTCTATATGGACAATTAACCATTTCCTATGGGCTGAATACTATAAAAACATGAATTCATGTACAGTAGTTCTGTTATTGAGGAGTGTGATAGGAAATGTGTGGTATTACAGGCTGGATTGATTATGATAAATCAATTAAGAACGAAGCGGGTACACTTACAAAAATGACCAATACACTGGCAAAAAGAGGACCTGATGAGACTAATATCTGGTCTGAGACACATGTCGCTTTTGGCCATAAGAGACTTATTGTTGTTGACCCTGAAGGGGGAAGGCAGCCAATGTCCAAACAAAAAGACGGGTTCCATTACACCATTTGCTACAACGGAGAACTATATAATACAGAAGATATCCGCAAAGTTCTCCATACTAAAGGATATTCATTTAAAGGTCATTCTGATACAGAAGTTCTATTATCTGCCTATATAGAATGGGCGGAAGAGTGTGTCAATTACTTGAATGGGATTTATGCATTTGCCATCTGGGATAGTAAGAAGGAACAACTCTTTATTGGACGTGACCGCTTAGGAGTCAAACCATTATTTTTCAGAGAACACAAGAAGGGGCTTTTATTTGCCTCTGAACTCAAGGCTATTTTAGCCCATCCAGAAGTGAAAACAGAAATTGATCAAGAGGGGCTTGCTGAGATCTTTGGAATCGGCCCTTCCAGGTCACCGGGGTCTGGTGTATTTAAAGGGATTAAAGAACTAAGACCAGCCCATGCATTAACATTTTCAAAAAATGGTTTAAAAATTTGGAGATATTGGAATGTAAAAAGTGGTCAACACAAGGATAATGTGGAAGAAACAGCAGAAAAGGTTCGTTATTTAGTCACCGATGCCGTAACAAGGCAGCTTGTTTCCGATGTTCCTCTAAGTACCTTTTTGTCTGGCGGACTAGATTCTAGCATCATAACGGCCATTGCCGCAAAGGGTTTCCAAGAGCAGAACAAAGGACAGCTCCATACCTATTCAATCGATTATGAAGGTAATGATAAATTCTTTTCTTCAAATGAATTCCAGCCGGATGCTGATGGGAAATTTATTCAAATGATAACGAATAAATTTAATACAAAGCACCATAACAAAATTATTACTCAAAAGCAATTAGTCAATGATTTGGTGGAAGCTACACATGTCAGAGATCTTCCAGGGATGGCTGATGTGGATTCATCGTTACTATGGTTTTGTAAAGAAATTAAACAGGATTTTGTTGTCAGCCTTTCAGGGGAATGTGCTGATGAAATTTTCGGGGGGTATCCTTGGTTCCATCGAAAACAAGACTTAGAACGTCCAGGATTTCCGTGGATGAGATCTGTATCAGAAAGACAAAATTTGTTGAAATCGCATTGGCAGGAAAAATTAAAATTAAATGACTACGTAATGGAAAAGTATTATCAAGCGGTCGCCGAAACCCCGAGGCTAGAGGGTGAAAGCGGGGAAGATTCTAAGCGCAGAGAATTATTTTATATTAATATGATTAATTTTATGACGACATTACTTGATCGAAAAGACCGAATGAGCATGGGCGCAAGCCTGGAAGTCAGAGTTCCCTTCGCTGATCACCGTCTTGTCGAATATGTATGGAATATCCCATGGGACATGAAAATGTATCGAGGCAGGGAAAAAGGGATTCTTAGAAAAGCCTTTGAAGGTATATTACCAGAGGAAGTATTGTACCGGAAAAAAAGCCCTTATCCAAAAACACATAATCCTGCCTATACCATTGCCGTTCAAAAACTGGTGGAAAATATATTACAAGATAAATCCTCAGCATTGCATGAATTTTTTAATAAAGAACAGCTTGAGAGTATCGTCAAGTCTGGTGGTAATTCATTTCAAGAACCTTGGTTTGGGCAGTTGATGACAGGACCACAGTTATTAGCATATCTTGTGCAGCTCCACACATGGTTTAAGGATTACAATATTAACATAGTAAATTAAAAATGAATTTCCGATAAAACGAAGAATTAATATTTGGAATAAGGACTTGATTAGATTAAAATGGTGTAGGGAAGAGGATATCCTCTTCTTTTTTTTAGAGGAGGATATAACTTTATGAAAAAAATTACACTGATTTTAATGCTATTATTACTAAATTCATCATTTCCTGCAAATGCTGCTGTTGAAAAGGAAGAACGTTTGTGGCAGGATGAATCCGTTTATTCTATCATGGTAGATCGTTTTAACGACGGGGATAGAAAAAATGACATCGATGTTAATGCCAAAGACCCATTAGCATATAACGGCGGTGATATCCAAGGTATTATTGATAAATTGGATTACATCCATGATATGGGATTTACTTCGATTCGACTATCTCCGATAGTTGACAATGCGAAGAATGGCTACCATGGTTTTTGGGTGAATGATTTTTACAAAGTGGACGAGCATTTTGGCACAATTAAGACTTTCCAAACGCTTGTAAAAGAAGCGCATAAGCGAAAGATGAAGGTTATCATGGATTTTGTGACGAATAATGTAGCTGCGGAACATCCATGGTTAAGTGATACTAATAAGCAGGACTGGTTTCATAAAAAAAAGGATACCCTAGCTGGAAATGAAAATCAGAAGGAGCTTGAAATGGACTGGTCGGATGGCCTGCCTGACCTTAATCAGGACAACCCTGAAGTAAAAAAATACTTAATTGATGCAGCAAAATGGTGGATTAATAAAACAGATATTGATGGGCTTAGTCTACCAGAAGTAAATTATGTTCCAGTAAGCTTTTGGACAGATTTTTCAACTGAAGTTAAGAAAGAAAAAAAGGATTTCTTTCTGTTGGGAGTCATGTCAAAAAATACCTCAACTAATCTGAAAGAGTATGAAAGTGCCGGAATAGATAGTGTAGTTGATTACTCGTATAGTGAAAAGTTAAGAAAAACGTTTGCAGGTACGGATCAATCTTTCAGCACACTTTATTCGGATGCTGATAATGGTCAGAACGCCTTATTAAGGGCAAATTTTATGGATAACGAATATACGTCAAGATTTACGAGTGATATTGTGGCAAAGAAACAATTCCCAGGCTCACGCTGGAAAACTGCATTGGTTTATCTTTATACGACGCCTGGAATCCCCTTCTTTTATTATGGAAGTGAAATTGCTTTAAATGGGGGAGAAATCCCGGATAACCGTGGGCAAATGAGCTTTCGAGCGGAAAAGGAACTGATTGATTATATTACCAAGGTGAGTGAATTAAGAAATCAGCTTCCGTCGCTAACAAGAGGGACAATGGAAATGCTCTATGATCAAAAGGGAATGGCAGTTTATAAACGAGTTTATAAAGGTGAAACGTCAATAATTGCCATCAATAATTCGAGTAAATCCCAAAGTGTTACTTTAACAAATAGGCAAATTGAAGGTGGAAAAGAGCTGCGGGGCCTGTTGGCAGGAGATAAAGTTAAAAGTGAAGATAATAAATACATGATCATCCTTGATCGGGATAATTCTGAGGTATATATTTTAGCTGAGAAAAGTGGCATCAAATTCTCATTAATTGCTAGCGTAGTCGTTGTATACCTGTTGTGTTTCTTATTTCTTTATAAAATAAGGAAACGAAGAAGATAAAATGTCGGGGAAATCCCCGACATTTTTTTAAAAGATAAAAAAGTATAAGTATTTGAACTTAGATAACTGTCTAGCTCCGGCGCCCAGCGTCTAGTGGACTTCGCTCTTTTCCCTACGATAAGTCAAGCACGAATGCGCTTACGCTCTCCGTGTTTCCTTTATCTCAGTTAAAGCGTTCCAGTCCATACGCCGCTAAACGGGCGCCTCCGCTTTTCTATCCATTGATAATTTCTCCGCCATTTACATGAATCATTTGCCCGCTTACATAGGAGGAGTCATCTGAAGCTAGGAAAACATAGCTTGCGGCCAATTCAAATGGTTGTCCTGCTCTCCCCATTGGGGTAGTTGATCCGAAAGCTGCAACCTGGTCTGCAGGGAAAGTCGATGGAATGAGTGGTGTCCAAATGGGACCTGGAGCCACACCATTAACACGAATCCCTTGAGGTGCAAGAGACATCGCTAAAGAGCGGGTAAAGGAAACAACCGCACCTTTTGTAGCTGAATAGTCCAATAATTGTTCATTCCCCTTGTAAGCAGTAATCGAGGCAGTATTAATGATGGATGCCCCTTGTTTTAAAAAAGGCAGCACCATTTTAGTCATATAAAAAAAGGAGAAAATATTCGTTCGGAACGTTTTTTCCAATTGATCCGAAGTAATAGACAATAAGCTTTTTTGCGGATGTTGTTCCGCTGCATTGTTGACGAGTATATCTAATTGGCCAAACTCAGAATGAATCTTATTGACAATCTCCTTACAAAAATCTTCATTGCCAATGTCACCCGAATAAAGAAGACATCTTCGGCCCTCGGCTTCAATCATTTGTTTAGTTTCTTCTGCATCTTGATGCTCTTCTAAATAGACAATAGCAATATCTGCCCCTTCTTTGGCAAAATAAATAGCAACAGATTTCCCAATACCACTGTCGCCTCCAGTAATAATCGCTGTCTTCCCTGCTAATTTTCCTCCAGGCTTATAATTAGGATCAACTGAAATAGGCCGAGGATTCATTTCACTTTCTATACCAGGTTGATGGTTCTGATGCTGAGGTGGAAAGATATTCTTTTGTTTATTTTGATTGTTGCTCATTTACTAAAACCTCCAAGTGTTTACTCACAATTAGTTTTAGTTAAATGGGTTAAATTATGAAAAATAAAGATAATAAAAAGCGAAAGGATTTTAAATCCTTCCGCCGTTTTGTTTTACCGATAATTAATAAACTGGACATCTACAGTTAAGTCCGCTTCGCGCACGAGGGAGATTATTTTTTGTAAATCATCGCGGTTTTTACCGCTAACACGAACTTGGTCGTCCTGTACCTGACTTTTTACCTTGACGCCACTATTTTTAATAATTGTATTGATTTTTTTGGCATTTTCTTTATCAATACCTTGAACAAGCTTGGCTCTTTGGCGAACAGTTCCGCCTGATGCTTTTTCGACTTTCCCATAGTCAAGATTTCTAACGGGAACGCTTCGTTTCATCAATTTGCTAAATAAAACATCTTTAAGCTGGTCCATTTTATATTCATCATCTGAAATAAGAACAAGCTCTTCTTTTTCCTTATCAAGTGAGACTTCACTTTTACTGCCTTTAAAATCATAGCGAGTGCCAATTTCCTTCATGGTTTGGGCAATCGCATTTGAAACTTCAGATAAGTCTACTTGAGATACAATATCAAATGAGCTATCTTTTGACATAACAAAACCTCCATTTTATAACGATATGTGAAACCCAGCCTGCTAAAGTTTCCCTTTATGGGTACATTATAGTAAAATATAGCAGTTGTAACAACCGCTTAGGAAAATTCTCCGAAAAAGAAAGAAGGAGTTATATATGTCTTTAAATGAACTTATTGGTCAAACAACCACATTAACAGTCGCCCGTAAAGCATCCTTTGGCTATTTTTTAACAGACGGTAATGAAGATGTTTTGCTGCATATAAATCAAGCCAATCAAGAATTAGAAGAAGAGGATCAGGTTGAAGTGTTTCTTTATGTTGATTCAGAAGGTCGAATCTCTGCATCAACGACTATTCCTGAGGTTGCGATTGGACGATATGCTTGGGTTAAAGTAACGGACATAAATCCCAGAATTGGCGTCTTTATCAATATAGGACTTCCAAAGGATATTTTGTTAGGAATCGATGATTTGCCTGTGCATAAGACAGTATGGCCAATGCCAGGAGATTTAGTCTACATAACTTTAAAGCTAAGCAGCAATTACCTTCTTTACGCGAAGCTTGCCAGTGACCAAGTAATTGAGTCTATTTCCGTAAAAGCAACAAGAGAAAATTTCAATAAAAATGTGCAGGGACATATTTATCGTACAGCTAAAGTAGGCAGCTGGATCTTTACAATAGAAGGGTTCAAAGGTTTCATTCATGAATCACAAAGACCAGAAGAGCCCCGTATAGGTGAAAAGGTTGAGGGAAGGATTATTGACGTTAAGGAAGATGGAACAATTAATGTTTCTTTACTAGCAAGGAAAGAGGAATCGCAGGATCTAGATGCGGAACGGATATATGAATATCTTATGAGCAGAAATGGAGCCATGCCCTATAACGATAAAAGCATGCCTGAAGATATTAAAGATCGCTTCGATTTGAGCAAAGGTGCCTTCAAGCGGGCCCTTGGTAAGCTTATGAAAGAGGGCAGGGTATACCAAGAGGGCAACTGGACATATGTAAAGAAAGATTAATGTGTTTTTACATACTCTTTTCAAATTGACAGAAACTAAAGTGAATCTATTTGAAAGGGGTAAGGATATGCCACATACATCAGACAACGATAAAAAAGCAAAAGACAACAATGCCCTTCGCCATGAAAAGAATATGATGCGCGAAAAAAATCGTCAAGCTGGAAAAAATCAATACTCCAAGCAGACAGACCATAAATAGAGTAATGAAAAATGAGTGAGGTGCGCACCTCACTCATTTTTTTATTAAGATGGTAATTGATTTAAGAAGAAAATGGCGATTGTTCCTGCACCTGTATGTGACCCAACGGCAGAGCCAATGGAAGAAATGAATACCTCTTTTGGATGGAATTCTTCTTCAATCATTACTTTCATTTCTAATGTGGTTTCTTCACAATCGGCTTGGCTAATCCCAATCACCTGGTCTTTCATATTTGCCCCGCGTTCCTTCATAATTTCGATGATACGGCGCATCATTTTTTTCTTCCCACGGATTTTTTCAATTGGAACAAGTTTTCCGGCTTCCACATTTAAGATTGGCTTAATGTTCAATAATCCGCCGAGGAAGGCAGATGCTTTTGATACTCGGCCACCCTTTGCTAAATAATCTAAATCTTCAACAGTAAAAAGATGTTCCATGTGTTGGCTTCTAAAAACAACATCTTCTAAGATTGTTTCTTTATCGACACCTTTCATGGCGAGTAATGCTGCTTCTTTAACCACAAGACCAAATCCAAGCGATGCACATTTTGTATCGACAATTGTTAACTTAAAATTTGGATATTTTTCCTTCACTTGGTCAAGAATCATAACAGCGGTTGAATATGTACCAGATAATGCTGAAGAAAAAGCTATGTATATCCCATCTTCATCTTTTTCTGCCATTTCGGTAAATACTTCCTCAAACAGAAGTGGGGAGACTTGAGATGTTTTTGGAACAACGCCATTACGGATTGCCTCATAGACGGTGTTTGGATCAATTGTTTTTACATCTTCAAATTCTTTGCCATTAATCTCGACTTTTAAAGGAAATAAAGTAACATGATTCTCTTCATAAAAACTTTTTGGTAAATCGCATGCGCTATCAGCTAGTATTCTTACCTGCATGAAGCTCACCTGCTTTCAGGCTAATTTATAGTTTCAGTTTATCGGTTTCACCATAAAAATACAATTAGCAATCACCACAAAAGTATTAATGGATTGACAATCACATAAAAAGGGGGAAATTGAAATGATATGGCTCCAGGCGCAAAAACTGGCAGTGGTGGCAGCGGGCTCATTGTTAGGTGCGTTAGCGATGAATTTATTTTTAGTACCGGCAAATATTTATTCAAGTGGATTTACTGGAATAGCACAACTACTTTCAAAGGTGTTAAGTGACTATACTCCTATCCATGTTTCACTAGGGTTCTTATTATTATTGCTGAATATTCCTGTGGCCATTTTAGGCTGGAAAAAGGTAGGGAAATCCTTTACCGTCTATAGCTTTATAAGTGTTGCTCTGTCCTCGTTGTTTTTAATACTAATTCCTATTAAACAAGTTTCGAATGATATTCTTCTAAATGCTGTTTTTGGTGGTGTCATCCAAGCTGTTGGCGTCGGGATTACGTTAAAATGGGGAGCTTCAACAGGCGGAGTAGATATCATTGCAATGGTTTTATCGAGAATGAAAGATAAGCCGATTGGACCCTATATGTTGGTTATAAATGGAGTGATTATTATAACAGCAGGATTTTTGTATGGCTGGGAGAAAGCCCTTTATACACTTGTCACTTTATATACTTCGACAAGAGTGATTGACGCCATTCATACTAGACATGCAAAACTCACTGCAATAATTATTACCAAAAAGGCTGATGTCATGAAAAAAGCAATACAAGAAAAACTTGTAAGAGGAATCACGATTCTACCAGCAAAAGGTGCGTTCTCAAACGAAGCAAGAGAAATGTTGATGGTTGTTATTACACGCTATGAGCTCTTTGATTTGGAAAGGATCCTTAAGGATGTGGATCCCAATGCCTTTACAAATATCATTCAAACAACCAATATCTATGGATTTTTTCGTAAGGAATAAAAAGAAAAGCGGAAGCGCCCGTAGGTGCCTCCGCTTTTCTTTTTAAGTCATCTGTTCAAGCTCTTGTTGCATTTGTTGGAGCTGCGCTTGTTCTGCTACAGTCGAATTTGCATAAGCAGAACTTAATGCATTTTTAGCTTTCGCGACAGCAGAATCAAGATCAGCTGGGTCGGCAGACTTCGCCATCTCAACAAATCTTCGTGCTTCTTGGAACAATTGGTTTCCCATGTTAAATTCCTCCAAGCGAGGATTCTTGCACATTGGACATCTTCTGAGCTTCCGCTTCAGCGTAAGTCATGTGATAAGGAATACGTTCAGCATGCTTACTGACCGTATCCACTCCTTGCTGGACAAAGCGTTTTGATTTGTTTCGTTTACCCATTCGAATCCCTCCAATATGCTCATAGCTCATATTGAAACAGCAACGCTGCCTCAAAAAATAGTATGTACCAAAAGGGGGAGGTTCATTTAGGTAAACAATGGTGAAATGAGTATTAATATTTTATATTTAACAAATCTGCCAAATATTGAGCAACACCATCTTCTTCGTTACTTAAAGTGACGTCATTAGCAATATTTTTCGCTTTGTCGATTGCATTTCCCATGGCAATCCCATGCCCAGCAAATTCAAGCATTTCAAGGTCGTTGTCTTCATCGCCAAACGCAATAATTCTCTCAGCGGGAATACCATAATAATCAGAAGCCTTTTTTAACCCCACAGCCTTACTTAAGCCAACCTTTATAATTTCAACCACATGCCATGGAGCGGCCCAACTGCGATGATCGATAACTTCTGCATGGACGGCCGATAAGTGTTCGCGAATTATCTTTAATTGATCCTCCTCTGTATGAATTAATAAACTCGTGGGTGAATCATTTAAATAATTTGCCAGATCTCCCGTAGTGATTTTTGGATTGCCAAAGTTGAAAATATCTAACAGCTTTTCATCGTGATAATGGAAGTAAACATCATCGATCACTTCGGCAATTATATTATGGAAGTGGAAACTTCTGCACGCTTCCACAATTTCTTTTGCCACCTTTATATCAAGAGGTTCATGATAAAATCCCCAATCAGGTTTTCGAGGGTGATGCATAAATGCTCCATTGAAATTGACAATCGGTGTGTCTAAATCCAATTCCCGATAGTACATCTCACTGGAACGATAAGGCCTTCCTGTTGCAATCATAACGATATGACCTTGTTCTCTTGCTTTTTTAATAATTCCGTGTGTTTTTAATGATATCGTTTTATCATCTTTTAATAATGTCCCATCTAAATCTAATGCAATTAAGTGTCTATCTGTCATAATAACTCCTTCTAATTATAATTTTCATCGCTAATAAAGTGCGTCGCTTTAGGAAAAAATTTATATACATGTTACACTGCAATTATGAATTTAATACTTAGTGGAATTTCTTATTCCTATATTTACTATGTTAACAATTTTATATCTAAACTGTAAAAAAATTCACACCAAAAGATATAAAAAAACTATATACTTTTTTTAACTAAGTCTCAATCTTAGCATACTTAATCATTTGCTATAATAGTGTGGGACAAGATAATGAAGGAGTGGATAAAACATGAATGAAGAACTAAAAGAAAATATCATGGGTGCCTTAGAACTAGTAATTGACCCTGAACTAGGGGTAGATATTGTTAATTTAGGATTAGTATATAATGCTGAAATGGATGAAGAAGGAAACGTAACGATTACCATGACGTTAACTTCAATGGGCTGCCCACTTGCTGGAACAATTGTTGACCAGGTTAAACGGGCATTGGCCGACATTCCGGAGATCAAAGAAGTAGAAGTAAATATTGTTTTTAATCCTCCATGGAATAAAGAAATGATGTCACGTTATGCGAAAATCGCATTAGGAATTCGCTAAGCTTAATTAGAGGCTTTTGAACTCTCAGTAAAATAAGCGTATTTTTTAGAAACAGCAGATTTTCTGCTGTTTTTGTATTTTTCTTCACGTTTCAGACATATCTAGCATACAGAATGTGAGATAGTTCACTTTTTTCAAATATAAACACCTTTATAATACAGATTAATAAGGCTGTTGGATTTGAATAGCCGTTATTAGGAGGCGTTTCATATGGCTATTAGCCGAGATTTTAATAAAGACCCTTTTATCGTAATATGGGAACTCACTAGAGCTTGTCAATTAAAGTGTCTGCACTGCCGTGCCGATGCACAGTATAAAAGGGATCCACGTGAACTATCATTTGAAGAAGGAAAAAATCTAATTGATCAAATATATGAAATGAACAATCCGATGCTTGTTTTTACTGGCGGAGACCCGCTGATGAGAGAAGATGTTTTTGATATTGCGAAATATGCAGTTGAAAAAGGCGTACGGGTATCAATGACCCCAAGCGCGACACCAAATGTAACAAAAGAAGCAATTGAAAAAGCAAAAGAAGTTGGTCTTGCTCGCTGGGCATTTAGTATTGATGGTCCTAGGGCTGAGATTCATGACCATTTTAGGGGAACAGCTGGATCATTTGACCTTACCATGGAAAAAATAAAATATTTGCATGAAGTTGGATTACCCATTCAGATTAATACGGTGATTTCCCGTTACAATATTGACTACCTTGATGAAATGGCAAAAATGGTTGAAGATTTAGAATGTGTGTTATGGAGTGTCTTTTTCCTAGTGCCAACAGGAAGAGGTCAACAATCAGATATGATTTCTCCAGTTCAACATGAAAAAGTATTCAGATGGCTATATGATTTAAGTAAGCGCGTGTCTTTTGATATCAAAACAACAGAAGCCATGCACTATAGACGTGTTGTGATTCAACAAAAAATGCGCGAAGCGAAGGAAACAACAGATGAGATTGAGTATTTAAGCGCATTAACAGAAAAAGGATTAACAGGCTCTATCGATGGTTTAGGACGAGCACCAAAAGGTGTTAATGATGGTAATGGTTTTGTTTTCATCTCCCATATTGGCGATGTATATCCAAGCGGACTATTACCCGTTAAAGCGGGTAATATCCGGGAAACGCCATTAGCTGAAATTTATCGTGAATCACCAATTTTCCAATCATTAAGAAATCCAGATCTTTTTAAAGGGAAATGTGGTGTCTGTGAATTCCGTCATGTTTGCGGGGGATCAAGGTCTAGAGCTTATGCAATGACTGGAGATTATCTAGAAAGCGAGCCATTCTGCGTTTATATTCCTAAATTATTAAGAGAAAAGCAAGTATAGTAATTAAAACTGAAAAAAAAGGCTGCCTCATTATAGTGAGACAGCCTTGCGTATATAGATAACTGCAAATAAGTCAAGGCCATCCTATTCGATATTGCAATAAACGGCAGAACAATTTTCACAGTCGATTTCATTTTTTAAGTATTGTAAATCCAATATTGAGATCTTTCCTTTTTTAACTGAAATGATTTTATCTTTCTTTAGTTCACTAAGTATACGGTTTGTACTCTCACGTGATGTACCGCAGAAGTTGGCAAGTTCTTGGTTGGTTAACGGCAGATCTATTAAGATTTCATTATCCTTTTGAATACCATAACTATTCGACATACGGATAAGAGTTGAGAAAAGGGCACCTCGTTTTCCATTTAAAACGAGGTCGCGAAATTTTGTTTGTGTTTTCCGGAGATGATCACTCATCCATTTCATAAATTCAAAAGCAAGCTTACTGTTTTGGAAAATTTCACTTTCGATTATATCCTTTTTTATTGCTACTATTTCTCCTTCTTCAAGAACCATTGCACTTAATAAATATCTGGGGTTATCAGTAAATAGGGTTAATTCCCCGCATATATCATTTTCTCCACAAATTCTTAATGAAAGTTCACGGCCATCTGAAGTAATTTTACTGATTTGAATTTTGCCGGAAATGATAATGTAAAGTTCTTCCGCAAGCATTCCTTCTTGAAATAAAAAGCTTCCTTTTTCACTTTTAAATTTCCGGTCTGCAAATTTAAGCAATTCTTTTATTTCAATTGAATGAGTTGGTTTCATTATTGCTGTCATCAGCTTCACCTCAATGTGTCATATTAACAACCATCTATTTTCCAAAGTGATCAATGTTTAGTTTGTTAGTACCATTTTATCTCATGAGGAATCAATAAGAAGAAGTAAACAATGACAATATAGTGAAAACTCATATGAAATTAATCATGTTTATTTATTTTCTTTTTGAATTATCGTTTAAATGAATAAAATCTGTAGAGGAAATTTTTTTCCAAAACAGTTATTTATAGATTGTAAAACATCTGCTAAGATAAGAATTGTATTAAAAAGTATTGTTATAGTGAATAAAGTAACAGTTTTTTTATCTAAAGACTGGTACACTGAATATCATTAGGTTCCAAAAATAATGGAGTTGATATGGAATGGAAAAAACCATTATTAAAGATAAATTAAATAGACCATTGCATGACTTAAGAATTTCTGTAATTGATCGATGTAATTTCCGTTGCCAATACTGTATGCCAGCAGATCAATTTGGTCCTGATTTTGAGTTTCTTCCTAAAAGTGCTTTGCTATCCTATGAAGAGATCGAACGAATAGCGAAAATTTTTGTTAATTTGGGTGTGGAAAAAATTCGCCTAACTGGAGGAGAACCTCTTCTTCGAAGAGATATGCCCATTCTTGTTAAGAAGCTGTCAGCTATTGAGGGCTTACTTGATATCGGATTAACGACGAATGGTGTGCTCCTGCCGAAATTTGCCAAAGATTTAAAGGAAGCAGGACTCAAAAGAGTAAATGTCAGCCTTGATACCTTAAACGATGAATTGTTTGGCCAAATTAACGGGCGTGGGGTTGGAACTGGGCCAGTTTTGGAAGGCATTGAAGCAGCGAAACAGGCAGGTCTTGGGGTCAAAATAAATATGGTTGTCAAAAAAGGTTTGAATGATACTGAAATTATTCCAATGGCAAAGTACTGCAAGGAGAACAGTCTGGAGCTTCGCTATATAGAATTCATGGATGTTGGCTCCACGAACGGCTGGAAAATGGATGATGTTATTACAAAAAAACAGATTTATTATTTGTTAAAAGAACAATTTGATCTTGAACCTGTTGACCCAGCCTACTACGGAGAAGTGGCGAAGGTGTACCGTTATAAAGATAAAGATGTGAATGTAGGATTTATCACGTCTGTTTCGGAATCGTTTTGTTCAAGTTGCACTCGTTCTCGACTTTCAGCGAATGGTCAGATTTTTACTTGTTTATTTAATGGGAATGGGCATGATATCCGTAATTTTATGAGAAACGGTGCCTCTGATGAAGAAATCCGTGAGCGGGTGAGCGCCATTTGGAATGGAAGAGATGACAGATATTCAGACGAACGAACAGCCGAAACGCACAAAAACCGTAAAAAAATAGAAATGTCCTATATTGGTGGTTAAACTCTCTTCCATGAAGAGAGTTTTTTTGTTGGATAGAAAATTATAAAATTATTTATTGTGGATAACTTGAAATAGTTCTCTGAATCCAGCTCCAGCGCCTAGCTGCTAGTGTACTTCGCTCTCCGCCCTATGATAAGTCAAGCACGAATGCGCTAACGCTCTCCGTGTTTCCTTTATCTCAGTTGGAGCGCTCCAGTCCATACGAAGCTAAACGGGCGCTTGCGCCTTTTGTTCTATAAAGAAACAGCCCGCTTTAAGAAAAGCGGACTGTTGATTTTATTAAAGATACCTAGGAAATAGGATGTTGTTTTCAAGATGCACATGCATAAAGGTTAATCCTTCTAACGCTTCCAAGCGTGCATATACTAATCGGTACGTACCGCATGCATCCAGAGGTAGAGTGTAGTCAGTAGTTACTGCACGGATCTCTCTTAAAATTTCACCGGCATGGTCATGTTCTTTTTCTAATTCAACAATCATTGCAATTGCTTCTTCACGATTCTCCACGGTTCCATCTGCAAGCTGCTTAATTAATGGGAATACAACAGCTTCCTCTTTCGCCATATGATCCATCAATTCTTTTTTGAATTCATAGAAGAGTTCGTAAACCTTTAGTAACTCTGGATGGTTATCTCCATGGACACGTGAAACCTTCGTTACATAGGGACTTAGCATAGTTAGTTCCTCTTCAGATACACGATGGTAGTTTGAAATAACATGATCAATAATTGTAGTTGAATCAGAATTAGTCCAAACTTCAACATCTTTCTCGGTGTTTTCGTATTTTTCAAAAACTTCTTTTAATTCATCTAACAAAGTATCAAGGTTAAGCTTATTTTGAGCAACTGCTTCTGTTAATGAGGTATTACCACCGCAGCAAAAATCGATTCGGTTCTTTTTAAAAACATCACTTGTTTTAGGTAATTCGTTAACAATATCTTTAACTAATGAAATAGGTGTAATTGTGAAACTCATCTTTAATTTCCTCCCAAAGTCCAAGATTAAATCTAACCTAATCATAATGTAAAATAGAAAAAAACTAGGTGACCTGAATCACACATTCCCTATGATTTTATATTTTTTGGCAAGATTCTTTTATATTGTGACATTTGATATGTTAGTTAGTTTTTAATAAGCTTATAATGTTGATTAGTCGATGACTATTAGTACATATCACAATGGATAGATATTTGTTTAAGGCAGGAGCTGATTATTTTGTTCGAAAGAAGAAGACCGATACCAATTGGAGAAGCGGTCAAAAGCATAATGGAATATCAATTACTTGGTGTGACCGAACAAGTTTCGATAAATGAAAGCTTTGGCCGCTTTTTATCGGAGGATTTGATCGCAACTAGCGATGTGCCCCATTTTGACCGTGCACCGTATGATGGCTTTGCTGTTAGGTCAATCGATACACGTGAGGCTTCGCTATCCAATGTAGTTGAATTTGAAGTGGTCGATCACATCGGCGCAGGAATGGTTTCTACTAAAGTAATAGGAGAGCACCAAGCTGTTAGGATTATGACTGGCGCAATGATGCCAGTAGGAACAGATGCTGTCGTTATGTTTGAGGTGGCTAAGGCCTACGAAAAGAATGGAATCCCATATATGTCCATTAAACGCAGCTTTAAAAAGGGTGATAACGTTTCGTTCAGTGGTGAAGATGCCAAGCAGGGTGAAGTTTTGGTGAAAAAAGGAACATTGATAAATCCTGGAATTCAAGCCATGCTTGCAACATTTGGATATGAACGAGTGTCCGTTGCGAAAAAGCCACGTGTTGGTTTGTTTGCAACAGGGACAGAGCTTTTAGAAGTAAATGAAGCCTTGGTTCCAGGAAAAATTCGTAATAGTAATTCACATATGATTGCAGCCCAAATTGAAAGAGCGGGAGGCATTGTTCACTATTTTGGAAAGCTTCCTGATGAATTTGACACTTGCTTTGAAGCAGTCCAAAAAGCAATAAATGAAGTAGACTTATTAATTACCACCGGTGGGGTTTCAGTTGGGGATTTTGATTATCTGCCTGCTATTTATGAAAAGCTTGGGGCAGAGGTTTTCTTTAATAAAGTTGCCATGCGGCCTGGAAGTGTGACGACGGTTGCACAGCACAATGGGAAGCTTCTCTTTGGGCTTTCGGGTAATCCTTCGGCTTGTTATGTAGGCTTTGAATTGTTTGCCCGCCCAATTATCCGTAGGATGCTTTTTTCAGAAAAACCTCACCTTCGTAAAGAGCAAGCACTTTTAGAAGTCGATTTTCCTAAAGCCAATCCATTTACAAGGTTTGTCCGAAGTTCTACGTTTATAGATGCGGGAAGACTAAAGGCAACACCGAGTGGACTTGACAAGTCTAACATTATTATGAGCCTTTCTGGAGCAAATTCGTTGATGATTCTTCCAGGCGGAACTAGAGGCTTTACAGCCGGAAGTGAAGTGGACGTCCTCCTGCTTGAAGACCAGGTTGGCAGTTTGTGGCCGTGGTAAAGCCTGTCGTCTTTCAGGTGGTTGGTTATCAAAATAGTGGTAAAACCACGATAACAGCCAAACTAATCGAAGACTTAGTAAAAAAAGGACTTAAAACAGTTACGATTAAGCATCATGGTCATGGAGGCAGGCTTGCAGCCCTGCCGCAGAAAGATACAGAAAAACATCTAAATGCAGGTGCACTTGCCTCGATTGTTGAAGGAGATGGAAGTTTAATGTTACAGGCTGACAATTTCTATCCATCACTAGAAGATCAGATCGAGTTAATGAAATTCTTTCATCCAGATGTAATATTAATCGAAGGTTATAAGTTAAAGTCCTTCCCGAAGTTACTGCTATTAAGAGATGAAAGGGACCTTTCTTTGTTAGATACCGTAAGTAATGTTTCTGCTATTGTATATTGGAAGGAAGAAATGCAGGAGCAAATCACATCAAGAATCAAAGTGCCCACCTTTCATATCAACGATGGAGGTGCATTAATCTGGACTGCGCAAGTACTTCAAGAGTATGTTCATAATATTGATCAAAAAAGTTAATAAAATTGTCAAATCTGTTACTTTTATCACAGCTTGAAATATGGATATACTCTACAATACAAATTAGGGGATATAATGTTTGTTAAAATAGAATTATGGGTCTTTAATGGAAATACAGCAATCACTCATCAGATAACCGACCTAGAGAAGATTGAAGTTACCTAGTAGATGATATAGATTTGATGTACTTCCATTTTAACCTAAACAAATTTGTCACAAAAAGAAGGCGGAGTCCTTCTTTTTTACTGTAATTATGTGATGTGTTTCACTTATTTTTCCGCTTAGCTGGCTTATATTTAGGTTAGTCAAGGAAGAGGAGTGAAAATGATGAAGTTATTTTTACCGAAACAACATGGTGCATGGGCAATGCTAATCATCCCTTTTTGGCTTGGTGTCATTGAAGGAGGGTTTATGTGGAAGCATGTCCCATTTTTCTTTGGATGGCTCCTATTATACTTGGCGACCTATCCGATGCTTCTTTTATTTAAAAAGAAAAAACTTCAGTTTTATACTAAATTGTATATATGATTCCATCCCTATTACTTTTACTTATTCCTCTTTTGGAAAGACCAACGATTTTTTATTTTGGTCTACTAATGATTCCGTTTTTTATAATAAATGCTTACTTTACTTCCAAAAATCAAGACCGTGCTTCTATGAATGACATCTCTGCTATTTTTGCCTTTTCAATTGCTGGATTAGCAAGCAGTTATTTAGGACACGGTGTTATGAACATAGAGACACTTGTTTTCGCCTTTGTAACTTCGGTCCTGTTTTTTGTGGGCTGTACTTTTTATGTCAAAACAATGATTAGGGAGAAGAAGAATACCCAATTTAAATGGATTTCATGGATTTACCATTTTCTTTTAGTGGCAGTGTGGTTCGGAGTTGGCTTTTGGATCGTTGCAATAGCATTTATCCCAAGTCTTCTGAGAGCTATTATATTTTATGGGAAACCACTATCGCCAAAACAAATTGGCATTTACGAAATAATAAATTCAGCTATATTCTTTACGATCATGGTGATTCAAATAATCTTATTAAAATAAGAGCTATGTTACACTTGGCTGATTTCCGCTCCAATCAACATGTGCCAAAATCAGCAATGAGCTTTAACATAGCCATTAAAATAAAAAAATCGGTCGATATGACCGATTTTTTTTGCTTTATTTTAAGTTGTTTGCCAGCAGCAATTCTAATCAACTTTACAGATTTCGGTTGGACAATCTTCACAATCAATTTCTCGTTTTAAATACTCTAAATCATGAATAGTAATTGTTCCTTTATCTATTGACAGGATACCAGCCTTACGTAAATCACTCAACAAGCGATTTACTACTTCTCTTGATGTACCACAAAAATTGGCTAACTCTTGATTGGTTAGTGGTAATTCAATTAATATTCCTTTATTGGTTTTAATTCCATAACTATTGGTAATTCGAATAAGTGTGGAATAAAGAGCCCCTTTTTTTCCATGAAGAACCAAATCACGAAACTTGGTTTGTGTTTTTCGATATTGCTGACTCATCCACTTTATGAATTCAAATGAGAGTGCCAGATTTTGTGAGAGTTTTTCTTCAAGCGTGTCTTTCATAATAACGGCTACTTCACCACTCTCGACAACACGTGCACTTAATAAATATCTTGAAGAAGGGGAAAATAAGTTTAATTCACCAACAAAATCACCATGCGAGCACATTCTTAACGTAAGTTCTCTTCCATCAGGGATGATCTTGCTGATTTGAAGTATGCCACTTTGAACAATATACAATTCATCGGCTACAGATCCTTCTTGAAATAAAAAGGTACCTTTTTCAACTTTTTTTATATGGTGAACGGTATCTAAAAGATGGGACAGTGTTACCGGCATTTCTTTTACTGACTGCATACTCATAACCACCTTTAAAGGTACGAATTCAATGCTCATTTGATTTTAAAAAATGACAGTCAAGGTTAAATTTGCTAGATAATACTATAATTATATTGTTAACAAAGAATAATTAGCAACAAATGTGCGATAAGTTCATACAATCGTCAAAAATTTGTTTAATCTTTACGTATTTCTTCGGAAATAATGTCGACTCATAAGATAATTTGCAAGAAATTCCAATAATGACAACCCGTTAAAGGGTAATAATAAGGAATGTGAAGCAAAGGAGGGAAAAGAATGGGCCAAAATCGTCAGTTTAAGTCAGGGAGTAAAGCCCCAAATAATGGTGTTTATATTGAAGTTGGAGATACTGGAAGCAATGTTAATAATCCCAAAAAAATAAGGCTAAAAGCAGGAGATGCATTTCCTGAGACTTCAAATGATGAACGTGTTTGGACATATCAGCGGAAACCATGAATAAATAAGAAAAAGGTCATCCATGGGGTGGCTTTTTCTTTTGCCTGAACCTAGGCGTCTGTAGGCAATTTTTGCCGATATTCTTCTTTGCAAAAATTTACTTTTTATATAGGAAGTTTTATAATAAAAGAAAAGGTCAGAATTGGTCAAAGAGGGTGTGGTAAAAAATGGACATGAATCGAATGACTGAAAGGTTACAAAAGGGGCTAATGGATGCTCAGTCGCTGGCTATCAAAAAAAATCATCAAGAGATTGATGAACCCCATTTGTTTTTATGTTTAATGGACCAAGAAGATAGTCTCATTTCTTCTATATTAGAAAAGTCAGGTATCCCTCCCGAAAAAATTAGAAAGAACCTTAATGAGGCTCTTGCTAAAAAACCAGAGGTTACAGGAAGTGGGGTTGAACAAGGAAAACTTTATATCACAGCCAAGCTGCAAAAACTTTTTGTCAGTGCCGAGGAGTTTGCCAAAAAGTTTTCTGATGAGTATTTATCAGTTGAACATATTCTGTTAGCTGCAGTATACGCGAAGGATTCAGAAATGAGAAGGCTTTTACAAAACGTTGGAATTCAACCAGACAAAGTTTTGCAAGCAATTAAAGAAATTAGGGGGAACCAAAGAGTGACATCACAAAATCCAGAAGCAGGATACGAAGCACTAAAAAAATATGGACGGGATCTTGTTGCTGAGGTTAAAGAAGGAAAAATGGATCCAGTTATTGGCCGTGATTCTGAAATCCGCAATGTAATTCGGATATTATCAAGGAAAACAAAGAATAATCCTGTTTTAATCGGTGAACCTGGTGTAGGGAAAACCGCTATTGTGGAAGGGTTGGCACAAAGGATAGTTAGGAAGGATGTACCGGAAGGACTTAAGGATAAAACAATTTTCTCATTGGATATGAGTGCGTTAATTGCTGGAGCCAAATTTAGAGGTGAGTTTGAAGAAAGATTGAAAGCAGTCCTAAATGAAATCAAAAAAAGTGAAGGACGAATATTGTTATTTATTGATGAAATTCACACGATAGTAGGAGCCGGTAAGACGGAAGGCGCGATGGATGCAGGCAATATGTTAAAACCAATGCTTGCCCGTGGTGAACTTCATTGTATTGGAGCAACTACTCTAGATGAGCACCGAAAATATATCGAAAAGGATCCAGCGCTTGAACGTAGATTTCAGCAGGTACTGGTCCAAGAACCAAACGTTGAAGATACCATTTCAATCTTAAGAGGGCTAAAAGAACGATATGAAGTGCATCACGGTGTTAAAATTCATGACCATGCCTTGGTTGCTGCCGCCACATTATCTGATCGTTATATCACCGATCGTTTTTTGCCTGATAAAGCAATTGATCTAGTCGATGAGGCTTGTGCTTTAATACGTACTGAAATAGATTCAATGCCTACCGAATTAGATGAAGTAACACGCAGGGTAATGCAATTGGAAATTGAAGAAGCTGCCTTAAGTAAAGAGGTTGATGACGGAAGCAAGTTGAGGCTGGAGGCTCTCCTAAAAGAACTAGCTGATTTAAAAGAAACAGCCAATGAAATGAAGGCAAAATGGCTTCAAGAGAAACAAAGTATACAGAAATTGCAGGAGAAAAGGGAACAACTGGAAAAACTTCGCAGGGAGCTGCAACAAGCTGAAGATAAATACGATTTAAACCGAGCGGCAGAGCTTCGCCACGGTCAAATTCCGTTAGCAGAAAAAGAGCTAAAGGAACTCGAAAGGGCAACTGCTAAGGACGAACGTATACTTCGTGAAGAAGTGACTGGAGAAGAAATCTCCAATATCGTATCAAGATGGACAGGAATACCTCTTTCTAAACTAGTAGAAGGGGAGAGAGAAAAGCTGTTAAAATTGGAATCCATCCTACACGAAAGAGTCATCGGTCAGAATGAGGCAGTAAATTTGGTGGCAGATGCAGTACTCAGGGCTCGTGCTGGAATTAAGGATCCTAAGCGACCAATTGGATCGTTTTTATTTTTAGGCCCGACAGGTGTTGGGAAAACGGAGCTTGCGAAAGCATTGGCCGAGTCTTTATTCGACAGTGAGGAACATATTATACGTATCGATATGTCTGAATATATGGAGAAGCATGCTGTTTCCCGCCTAATTGGAGCCCCTCCAGGCTATATTGGCTATGAAGAAGGAGGACAGTTGACGGAAGCAGTAAGGAGAAGACCATACTCTGTTGTTTTAATGGATGAAATTGAAAAAGCTCATCCTGAGGTATTTAACATTCTCTTACAAGCGCTTGATGACGGAAGAATTACTGACTCAAAAGGGCGTGTCGTTGACTTTAAAAATACAGTTATTATTATGACTTCTAATATTGGCTCACATTTTTTACTAGAACGAAGTGAAACCGAGGTTGAAATCTCTGAAGCGGTAAGGGAGAAAGTGATGAGTCAATTACGGGGACATTTCCGTCCTGAGTTTTTAAATCGAATTGATGAAACGATCCTCTTTAAGCCGCTATCATTGGACGAAATTAAGAATATCGTTGTCAAAATGATGAAAGAACTTCAAAATCGGTTAAAGCATCAACAAATTGATATAATCATTAATGAGGAAGCAAAAGAATTCATTGCCGTAAATGGATTTGATCCAATTTATGGGGCAAGGCCTTTAAAACGATTTATTCAAAGAAACATTGAAACCAAGCTAGCCCGTGAAATAATCGCTGGCAAGTTACATGATCAGTCAAGAGTGGAAATAAATATTAACGACGGTCAAATTACTTTATCGGTTTATTAAATTCCTATAGAAAAAAAGGTCATCCATTTGATAGGATGACCTTTTTCTTAATGTTTTGTCGCAGGCTCGTTAGGAATTATTGCAGCAGCAATGTAAATCAAAATCGTTACCCCAACTGAAGCAATAGCAGCAGGCATAAATTCATATTTAGCACCTGCAGTCATTGCACTTACTACATATGTAAGCATTTGCACTAAAAGAAATGACCAGAAAAAGGTCCAAAAAAATCGCACTATTTTTCACCTCTAACCTATTTTACATCTTAATTTATATTATCATATGATTCTGAAATGATAAAGTGAAACTTACACCAGTGGTAAGTAATACCATTCAGGCTTTTCCGAGCATTTTCCATTTTTAAATGGGTGGCCACTGATTTTCCAGATGAGCTTAATAAAAATAGGCTAACCCCCCTTTCATCTTTAATAAGACGGCATACAATACTGTGAGGAAATATGTAAAAGGAGATTTATCTATGGAGAATCGTAATTTTCAGATGGATACCCAATGGAATATTATTCACTACCCTGAAAAGCCTACCGGATTTGGGATCTTAATAATTGGAGATGAAAGACATTTTGTCGATGAAAGTAAATGCTTTTGGACACAAAATGAAGGAAGGTTAGCCATTGTTAACCAGCTCAAAGAAAAAGGGTATACCATTTTTTCCTCAAATCTATATGGGCGAAACTGGGGGAGCAATAATGCAGTTGAGCTTGCCGAGAGGTTATACCAGCATGTGATAAGAAGTGAAATACTTAATAACAAAATCCATATCTTAGCCGAAGGTATGGGGGCACTGGTTGCCATAAGTTTAATGGAGAAAATGAAAGGGCGGATACGGTCAATTATTCTGCTCAATCCCATTATTTCCTTGAAAAACTATCTTGAACAAGAAAAGGAACATAAATTCTTTTATAAAAAGTTAATGAGGGAATTAGTAGCAGCGCATCAAATGGACCAACAAGTACTCGAAAACCATATTTTTAGTATGGATGATAAAATAAATCTTCAATTTGGATGTCCAGTTAAAATTATTCATGTCCTGTCAGGGGGGAAATCGTATAACCAATCTAAAGTGTATCCTCAAATAATCAGTAATTCAGAAATAAACCCTACTTTCATTCTTCCTGAAAAAAAACAACAGCTTGGCCAAATGATGTTAAAGTTTTTCAACAAACATGAAACGATCCTCTAGGCTAGGCTGGTCCTCCCCAAAAAGAAATAATTCCTTAGCGATACGCATAGGATTCATTAAGGTAAGTATGGGGAGGAATAATTTATGGACAAGGCAATTATATTTGGGATGTTTGACTTTGTTGGTTTTCATGTTGGCAAAAACCTGCTGAATAAGGGAATAGAGGTCATTGGCGTTCATATAGATGAGTTTGATAATTTAGATTTTCTTGATGAAAAAAGACTTGAAGTTGGTCGAAATGCAAACTTTCTGGAAAAATCGTTATTCGATTTGGAGAATAGTCCTAGAGAAGACATAAGTAATACAAGGCTTATATTTTCGATATATGATTTATTTATGCTTAAAAAGGAACAAATTTTACAAAATGAAGAGGTAACAAAGCCGATAATTCAGTATATAGAGGACAATAACAAAAATGCGAATATCGTTTTTATTCTTCCAATTCAAATGCTTACCAGAACATTTAGGGGAAAAGAAATTGAGGGATTCCTAAGTAAGATAAACGGATTAGTAAAGAATACACAGATATTGTATTTACCTGCTATTTATGGTCCATGGCAGCCGTCAGCTTTTTTGTTTCAACAAGCTATTGTTTCCAAATTTAAAAAGACAGATATAACTCATGAAGAACGGGAATGGACAAACGATGTCATTTTTGTTGATGATGCCATAGAATCAATCTTAGAAATCATAGAGAAAGCAAAACCTGGCAGTTATTTGATTGAAAGTGGAAGTGATGACCAATGGATCAGATGTGCTTCTTACCTAAAAATCGATGAAAGTCAGGCTCGGTTAAGTAACTTATCATCAATACAAGATGATCTTCCAGTATTAAAAGTAACAGTAAGAAAGGTTACCCCAATTTCAGCTTCTATCCTGGCACAAATGGAACATGTGAAGCGATTGTATGATAATCGTTTATAAGGCACTTGGCATACTGTTTGAAAGAATCATGAAATATATGACCATAAAAAAAAGATCCAGATGTGTTGTGGTGTTAAAATTGTCTTTTCATTTATTTGTTGAAAGGTTAGAATAAAATTGGAAAAAGCAGTCATAGAATTATTTTCCTTTGTTCTATAAATTAATAATGTAAAGGAAACGTGTTATAGAAATGGCAACAGTACAAAGGAGATGCATGAAATGATAAACCGTTTCGGAATCATACTTTTATGCCTTTTTTTGCTTGGTGCCTGCGGAGCTACAAAACCTACAGGTAAAATAAAAAAGGTTGGATTGTTAGTACCCGAAACGGTCAATGACCAAGTATGGGGGACGAAGGGCTTTAAAGGTTTGTTAAAGATACAGTCAAAATTTGATGTGGATGTGTTTTATAAAGAAGGGATGAATTCAGAAGCAGTTGTCGAACGTGCAGTAGAAGAGTTTGACCAAAAAGGAGTAAATCTAATATTCGGCCATGGGTCTGAATATGCTGAATACTTTAATAATCTTTCTAAGGATTATCCTGATATTCATTTTATTAGTTTTAATGGTGATGCTAAAAACAAAAACACAACTAGTCTGAATTTTAAAGCACACGCGATGGGTTTTTTTGGAGGAATGGTAGCTGCACATATGTCAAAAGCACAAAATGTCGGTGTTATAGCTGCATATGAATGGCAGCCAGAGATTGAGGGCTTCTATCAGGGGGCTTTGGCTGAAAATAAAAACACGAATGTTAGTATAGAATATGTAGGAAATTGGGATGATGAAATAAAAGCCGTTCAATTAGCAAATGACATGATGGAAAAGGGAATTGATGTGATTTATCCTGCTGGTGACGGGTTTAATGTGCCAGTAATAGAAACGGTAAAGGAACACGGCATGTATGTAATCGGTTACGTTTCGGACCAATCTGATTTAGGTGAATCTACGGTATTAACAAGTACCATACAGCAGGTAGACATTTTATATGAAAAGGTTGCAGATCTATACAATAAAGGGGAACTAAAGACAGGAAACCTTTCCTATGATTTTCAAGACAATGTTATTTCACTTGGTAAATTTAGTCCTTATGTAAACAAAGAATTCATTCAGAAGATAAACAATCAAATTGAAGATTATAAAAAAACAGGAAACTTGCCAAAATGAAAAATTGAAGGAGTACATATGAACAGTCAAGATAAAACATTTCAATTTATGCAGATCGCGATGAAATACTTACCAGAAGCAAAGGAACAATTGGACACGGCTGGTGTGGAATTATCAATGGAATTAATCGAGCCATTCATGAATCTTTTTACAAAGGTCATGCAAGAAGCATATGAACTCGGTCTAGCTGAAGGTCGAAAAGAACTATAAAGAGGAAGTAAGCTCTCGTAATAGGGGGCTTATTTATTTTTTTTGCTATGTTAAGGATTATTGTTGATTTTACAGCCAAGTTGATTGGAGCGAAGCGCCTGAAGCGTAAATCAACTGCCAAGTTTAATTGAGCCATTTTATTTAATGGAATATACTTTTGCGGAGAGTGAAATAAGAAGAAACAGTTGCTTAAAATAGGCTTTATTTGATAAAATTAGTACCAAGTCATAATAATTGATATTAAACTTTAGGATATAGAGAATCTTGCGAAAAAAAGGAGTTGGAACTTGTGAAAGCAGGTATTGTTGGGATTGGCAGGTATTTACCAGAGAAAATTGTCACCAATAAGGATTTAGAAAAAATAATGGATACCTCTGATGAATGGATTCGTACGATGACAGGTATCGAAGAAAGAAGAATTGCTACCGATGATGTAAATACATCAGATATGGCATTTGAAGCAGCAAAAAAGGCCATTCAAGATGCTGGAATTACCGCTGAAGAAATTGATTTAATTTTGGTAGCTACAGTTACACCTGATACTCCTTTTCCATCGGTTGCCTGCAGAATTCAAGAAAGGCTGGGAGCAAAAAAGGCGGCAGCGATGGATGTCAGTGCAGCATGTGCTGGCTTTATGTACGGAATTGTGACAGCGAAACAATTCATTGAAACCGAAGTTTATAAATATGTCTTAGTCGTTGGCGTGGAAAAGCTTTCGAAAGTTACCGACTGGAGTGACCGCAATACGGCAGTATTGTTTGGGGACGGCGCTGGTGCCACCATTATTGGACCTGTTTCAGAAAATCGCGGAATCCTTTCCTTTGAGCTTGGGGCAGATGGGACTGGATCAAAACACCTTTACCAGGATGAATATATTATTATGAATGGTAGAGAAGTGTTCAAATTTGCTGTAAGGCAAATGGGGGAAAGCTGTATCAATGTTCTCGAAAAAGCAGGTTTAACAAAGGATGATGTTGATTTCCTTATTCCTCATCAAGCCAATATTCGTATTATGGAAGCATCTAGACAAAGATTAGATCTGCCAGTCGAAAAAATGTCCAAAACGATTAATAAATATGGTAATACTTCTGCTGCATCGATTCCAATTTCGATTGTGGAAGATTTAGAAGAGGGAAGAATTAAAGATGATGACCTCATTGTCATGGTTGGCTTCGGCGGAGGCTTAACTTGGGGAGCAATTGCCATTAGATGGGGAAAATAAAGAGAATTTTTTTGATAAATAACCATACGAAACAAGATACGAAATGAAGGAGATAGATAACATGGAAAAACGCAGGGTCGTTGTAACAGGCATAGGTGCAGTAACGCCACTAGGAAATGATGCTGAAACAACATGGAAGCACATATTAGAAGGTAAATCAGGGATTGGGCCATTGACAAGAGTTAATGCAGATGAATATCCTGCAAAAGTTGCCGCAGAATCTACTGATTTTGACCCAGAAGCCTTTATGGATAGAAAAGATGCACGCAAAATGGACCGTTTTACACAGTTTGCAGTTGCATCGGCATTAATGGCAGTAAAAGATGCTAATTTAACAATTAATGAAGATAACTCCCATCGTGTTGGAGTGTGGATTGGTTCTGGCATCGGCGGAATGGAAACATTTGAACAGCAATACGAAATATTTCAGAAGAGAGGTTACAAGCGTGTAAGCCCATTCTTTGTACCAATGTTGATTCCTGATATGGCAACAGGACAGGTTTCAATTATACTCGGCGCAAGAGGCTTCAATTCTTGTACAGTAACAGCCTGTGCAACAGGAACTAATTCCATTGGTGATGCCTTTAAAGTAATTCAACGCGGCGATGCAGATGCAATGGTGACCGGTGGAGCGGAAGCACCAATCACAAAAATGTCTGTCGCAGGCTTCTGCGCGAATACCGCTCTTTCGACAAATCCAGACCCGAAAACAGCAAGCAGACCATTCGATAAAAACCGCGATGGCTTTGTTATTGGTGAAGGTGCCGGGATCATTGTTCTGGAGGAACTTGATCATGCCTTAGCACGTGGTGCTAAAATCTATGCCGAAATTATTGGTTATGGGGCAACTGGTGATGCCTATCATATAACTGCACCAGCACCTGGTGGTGAAGGTGGTGCCCGTGCAATGAAAATGGCTATTAATGATGGCGGATTAAAACCTGAGGAAATTGATTATGTGAATGCGCACGGGACTAGTACTGAATATAATGACAAGTTTGAAACCCTTGCGGTTAAGGAAGTATTTGGCGAACATGCATATAAATTAGCAATCAGCTCAACTAAATCTATGACAGGACACCTTCTAGGTGCAGCAGGTGGTGTAGAAGCGATTTTCACTGTTTTAGCAATAAGAGACAGCATCCTTCCGCCAACTATGAATTATGAAACACCAGACCCTGAATGTGACTTAGATTATGTAGTCAATAAAGCACGTTCGAAAGAAATTAAGGCAGCCATGAGTAATTCGCTAGGCTTTGGCGGCCACAACGCAACGATTGTTTTCAAAAAATATGAATAAGAAAAAAATTCGGCCGGAGATGATTTCTGGTCGAATTTTTTTTGAGAAATAATACCTCAGAATTACATGAACCACTTTTGGTTACATTTAATAAACTGATCAGAGGGTGAGTGAAGTTAAATGGGGTGAAGTAATGGGAATCATTCGAACAGAGCAATGGTTAGAGGTGGAGATTGACAGACCAGTTAAGATTTGTGAAAGATTAGAGCCATATTTTAAAAAACAAACCGCAAAGGAAATTTATAATCAATTGATGGATTTTGGGATGTATCGGCCGTCTAGGGCCGCAAGGAACAATCTTGTTCAGATGAAGGAACAAAAAGCATGGGATAAAGTAGAGCGTCTATTTAATAAATATAAACATAAATGGAATGGCCCTGACATACCAATTTTTCTCTTTCCAGTAGCACAGTCAGGAGGTTTTTTTATCAGAGAAGTTAAAAGCAAGGCTGGTGTTTCGTTCCCAGATAAAATGTTTCTTTTTCTCTCTACCTATGATGACCCAAAAGAAGTAGAGGCACTTATGATTCATGAATACCACCACGTCTGCCGGCTTAGGTTGTTAGATAAAAAGCTGGAAGACTATACTTTGCTTGATTCCATTATCATAGAAGGACTGGCAGAATATGCAGTTTTAAAAAATTGTGGACGGGAATATTTAGCTCCATGGTGCCGTATGTATAAAGAAAAAGAGTTATTAAATTTTTGGGAGAAATATTTGAAAGAACAGCTAAACACAAAAAAATTTGAAAAGAAACACGATGAATTACTTTATGGTGGAGGAAGACTGCCAAATCTATTAGGTTATGCTGCAGGATATCATTTGGTTGAACATTTTTACAAAAACAATAATTATTCTACAAAACTATCTTTTATAAACCCTGCAATAAAATATCTAGAATACTATAATAAAACCTTCGAAAAAAGCCAGTAAAATAAGGCTTTTTTTAATGGTGAAATAACATATATTAGGAATTGTGCAAAAAAATCTTGCAATTGTAACAATTCTGTAATAGAATTTTATTGAATATATAGAATAAACTGAATAATTAAAAAAGTTGGAAGGTGTACTATGAGCGCAAAAAAATCGCTGCACAAAGAGGCACCATTGCTTGAAGTGAAAAATTTACAGACCGCTTTTGATATTGACGGAACTGATTATAATGCAGTAGAAAATGTTTCTTTCCATGTAATGCCAGGGAAAATTATCGGTATTGTTGGAGAATCTGGTTGTGGTAAGTCTGTTTTGAGCCTTTCCATTATGAAGTTACTACCGAAAGGAAGTGGAAAAATAAAATCAGGAGAAGTCATTTTTGATGGACTAAATCTTGAGAAAATGTCCGAATCACAAATCAATAAAATTCGCGGGAAAGACGTCTCCATGATTTTCCAAGAACCAATGACCTCATTAAATCCAGTCTTTACAATTGGATATCAACTCCAAGAAGTCCTTTTTAACCATACAAAGATTACTAAAAAAGAGGCTCGGTTAAAATCGATCGCCTTATTGAAAAGTGTTGGCATCTCTCGGCCAGAAAAACTCGTTGATGAGTATCCGCACCAATTATCAGGCGGGATGAGACAACGCGTCATGATCGCCATTGCCATTGCTTGTCAACCCAGATTATTAATTGCTGATGAACCAACCACTGCCCTCGATGTTACCGTTCAAGCCCAAATTCTCGAACTTTTAAAAGATATACAAACCGTAAATGATATGTCTGTTATTTTGATTACACATGATTTGGGTGTAATTGCTGAAATGTGTGACGAAGTAATGGTGATGTATGCTGGAAGGATTGTAGAACGGACCGATGTGGATACACTTTTCCATAATCCTAAACATCCATATACAAGTTTGCTCTTAGGGGCAATCCCGAAAATGGATGGACAAGAAGAACGGTTAAGTTCGATTAAAGGTATCGTCCCATCGCTTATAAATATGCCGAAAATTGGCTGCCGTTTTGCCCATCGATGTCCAAACTCCATGCCTGAATGCACTAAAATTACCCCTTTGCTTGAAGATGTTGAACAAGGCCATGAGGTTGCCTGTTTGCTCTTTGAAACTAGCAAGCCAAGAGAAGGGGTGAAAAAATGAGTACCATTTATATACATAAAAAGGAACCCCATTCTTCCTCTCAATCTGAAAATCTATTAGAGATTAAAAATCTTAAAACCTATTATCCAGTCAAAGGTGGGTTCTTCAAGCGCACTATTGGAAATGTAAAAGCGGTAGATAATATCTCTTTTGAGATAAAAAAAGGAGAAACTCTTGGACTAGTAGGTGAATCCGGATGTGGAAAATCTACGGCAGGGAGAACCATTCTTCGTTTACTTAAACCAACGGGGGGACAAATTCTCTTTAATGGAAAAGACATTACCAAAGTAACTGGTAAATCACTTCGAGAGATTCGAAAAGATATGCAGATGGTCTTTCAGGACCCCTATGCTTCCTTGAATCCCATGCAAATGGTTGGAGATATAATTGCAGAGCCCATTTATAATTTTTCAAAAAAAGATAAAGCTGAGTTAAAACGGGAAGTCATGGATTTGTTAGATAAAGTAGGCTTGCCGCCCGATGCCTATTACAAGTATGCCCATGAATTTTCTGGGGGACAGCGCCAAAGAATTGGAATAGCAAGAGCTCTAGCATTAAAACCCAAATTAATTATTGCCGATGAACCGGTTTCAGCACTAGACGTATCAGTCCAATCACAGGTATTAAACCTGTTAAAGGACTTACAGGAAGAATTTGATCTTACTTTTCTTTTCATTGCGCATGACTTAAGTGTTGTTAAACACATGAGTGACCGAATAGGTGTTATGTACCTAGGGAATATGGTTGAGGTTTCGGATAAAGACCACCTATACGCTGAACCTCTCCATCCATATACACAGGCATTAATTTCAGCTATTCCAACTCCAGATCCCAGGGTGAAAAAGGAGCGGGTCATATTAAAAGGTGATGTGCCAAGCCCTATCAATCCTCCTTCTGGATGCACATTCCATCCTCGCTGCCCAATGGCAATGGAGGAATGTTCTAAAAGTAAGCCAGTATTAAAGGAGGTGAAGCCCTCTCATCGAGTAGCTTGCCACCTTTACTAGAAAAGTGAAAGTGCTTAGGGGCTGGAGCTAGTCATTAGCAAAAGGAAAAATATAAAACAATTAGGGGGGAAACAAATGAAGAAGAGAAGTATGCTTATGTTAGCAGCATTAATGCTGGTTCTTTCCGCATTTTTAGTAGCTTGCAGCGGCGGTGAAAAAGCGGGTACTAAGAAAAATGAAAATGAAGGTAACAGTGGCGAAACATCCGAAAAGCCACAGGATGGCGGCACACTTGTATATGCACTGGATTCGGCACCTGAAGGTAAATTTAACTACTCTTTTTATGGTACACAAACTGATGCATATGTAATTGATTTCTTTGATGAAAACTTAATTGATTATGATGAGAACCTCAAGGCACAACCACATATAGCCTCATGGAAAACAGCAGACAATAAAGTGTTTGACTTCGAAATCAAACAAGGTGTTAAATGGCACAACGGGGATGAATTATCAGTTAAGGATTGGGAATTCGCTTTGAAAGTTGTTGCTGACAAGGATTATGAAGGTCCGCGCTTTGATAACGTAAGAAACATTATGGGTGCACAAGATTATCATGATGGTAAAACAAAGGAAATCGCTGGTATTAAAGTAGTCGACGATTACCACATTCAAATTACATTCGATAAGGCCCGTGTAAACAACTTGGATAATCTTTGGACATACCCTATGAACCGTACTGCATTTAAAGGAATTGCTGTAAAAGATATGATGGGGTCTGAACAGGTTCGTACAAAGCCAGTTGGTTTAGGACCATTTAAAGTTTCTAAAATTATCCCCGGTGAATCAGTTGAAATGGAGCGCTTTGATGATTACTTCGGAGGCAAACCGCATATCGAAAAAGTCGTTGTTAAAGTGATCGACCCATCTCTTTCCGTAGGAGAACTTAAAAATGGAACGCTTGATATGACTTCTTTCCATCCTAGTATTATTGATCAAGTTAAAGCGCTTGATAATGTAAACGCAGTAACTTATCCTGGCGTAAGCTATTACTATGTTGGTTTCAGATTAGGTACTTGGGATGGCAAGAAAAACGTCATGAACGAACCAAAATACCAAGAGAAAAAGCTTCGTGAAGCAATGTATTATGCAATCAATCGTGAGGAATGGGTTAAGGCGTTCTTCTTTGGTGTAGGTAAGCCTGTAAACCGTCCAATTCCGACAAACCATTGGATTGCAGCACCTAATGAAGATTTAGAGCAATACAAATATGATCCGGAAAAAGCTAAATCACTATTAGATGAAGCAGGCTACAAAGACGTTGATGGCGATGGATTCCGTGAAGATCCAAACGGTAAGAAATTCGTTGTAAACTTCAGCCACTATGCAACGGATAACCCAACTTTTGAATCTCGTGCCAAAGCAATGACTCAATATTGGGAAGCTGTTGGATTGAAAACTAAATTAACGATGACTGATGTAAATCTTTACTATGAAATGCTTGAAAAAGCGGACAAATCAATGGAAGTATTCTTCGGAGGCTGGTCAACTGGTGCAGATCCAGATCCAACTCCACTTTGGGGCTCAAAAGCACTTTGGAACTATCCACGCTGGGTAAATGCGGATAGTGATAAATTGTTGGATCAAGCACTTGATATCAGTGTTGTTGGAACAGATAACGAAAAACGTAAGGATCTATATGTACAATGGCAAAAACTATTCATGCAAGATCTTCCGGCATTACCAATTGCTGAACTAGAAGAAACAATGGCTGTTAGCAAGCGAGTGCAGGAAGTTAAATTTGACGTATCTGGTATGAACCGTCCAAATGAATGGTGGATAAAACAATAGAACAGTTTTCTAAAAAGTTAATACAATTTGTTTTAAAGGCTTACTAATACTGACAACTCAATTTTGAACTTCAAATGGGAGAAGACTTTGCTTCTCCCATTTGAACACGAGATATACAGCTTGTGGTTACCAAAGCTTATAGACAAGGAGAATGCACATGTTGAAATATGCATTTCGTAGAATATTGGGAATGATTCCAATGTTACTCCTTACTTCCATAGTAGTGTTTTCCTTGGCAAAATTAATGCCGGGGGATTCTCTTAGTGGAGAGATTGATCCAAGAAATACAAATCCAGAATACATCGCAGAAATGCGTGAGAAATTGGGATACAATGATCCGATGCCTCAGCAGTATTTCCGTTGGATTAGTGGTTTCGTGGAGGGGGATTTTGGGAAATCAACACGATTCAAAATTGCTGTATCTGAGGTTATTGGAGAACGTCTCCCTAACACCATACTATTAGGCCTTTCAGCTATCTTAATAACCTACGTCCTTGCATTTTTTATGGGTTCATATGCAGGTCGAAAGCCGTATACCTTAATGGATAACCTAATAGGAGGATTAAACTACATAGGCTTGGCCATTCCATCCTTTATTGCAGGGGTATTCGCCATCTTTTTCTTTTCATTTAAGTTAGGCTGGTTTCCATCTAATGGCTCAGTAGACATTGGTGTTACAGATGGAACATTAGAATGGTGGCTAAGCCGTTTTCACCATGTTTTTTTACCTGCTATCGTACTTGGATTATTAAGTACAGCAAGTTATACGCAATTTTTACGTAACGATATTATTGAAAATAGCCGTAAAGATTATGTTCGTACTGCTCGTGCAAAAGGGACTCCGGAAAGTAAGATCTACAATGTTCATATTTTAAGAAACTCAATTATCCCACTTATAACCTTTTTAGGCTTTGATATTGTCGCCATTATTAGTGGTGCTATTATCACCGAGACAATTTTTACATATCCAGGTCTTGGACAATTATTCCTGCAGTCTGTCGGGACAAGAGATTATCCGGTATTAATGACATTGACCATGTTTTTCTCTTTCTTAACACTTATCGGCAATTTAGTAGCAGATGTATTATATGGTGTTGTAGATCCGAGAATTAGGCTAGATTAGGGGGAGAAAAAATGAAAGTTGTAACACAATACGAAAAAAATGTTACCGTCACACCCCCGAAAAAAAGTTTATCTCCTTTTGCCATTGCTAGAAAGAAATTTGTAAAAAATAAATTAGCAATGGTCAGCTTTATCTTTTTATTAATTGTTACTATTGTTTCGATACTAGCTCCTTTTATTACAACTGCAGATATTACTAGAATTAATATTGGTCAAATGTCGTTAGAACCATCGGGTGATCATTGGCTTGGAACGGATAAAGCCGGTCGGGATGTTTTTACAAGATTACTCTATGGGGGCCGCATATCGTTATTAGTTGGAATGAGTTGTACATTATTTGTCATTATACTTGGGACATTGATCGGCTCTATTTCAGGTTATTTTGGTGGAACAGTAGATAGTATATTAATGAGATTTACTGATTTTATCTTAAACTTTCCATTTCTAGTATTTGTAATAGTCCTTAATGCCATTCTTTTTGGAAAAGTAAATGGGTTATGGGTATTAATCGGCACCATTAGCTTGTTAAGCTGGGGGGGAATCGCCCGGATTGTCCGTAGTAAAATCCTCGCCGAAAAAGAAAATGAATATATTACGGCTGCTATTTCAATTGGTTGTTCACCAGCCAAAGTAATTATGAAACATCTATTACCAAACATTTTATCTACCATTATCGTGCAAGCAACAATTACATTTGCGACAATGATTGTCGCTGAAACAGGATTAAGTTTTCTTGGCTTTGGTGTGCCTCAGGAAATTCCAAGTTGGGGAAATATGTTGAATTCGGCAAACGAGCCGGATGTTCTCCAATTTAAGCTTTGGATATGGGTACCGCCGGCATTAATTATAACGATTACTATTTTATCGATAAACTTTATCGGAGAAGGACTAAAGGATGCTTTCAATCCAAAATCAAAAAGATAAAATCTGCCATTCATGTGGTGGATTTTTTTGTGATTCTTTTCATTCGGGAATAACCAATATCATTTACCCATATACATAAGATATATAATAGGACAGGTTCTAAAAAAGTAGATCATTCATTGAAATTGGAGCAAAATATATATAAAGGAATAATTTAACTAAGGTCTGCCCATACTGATTTACAAACAGTTTCTTGAAGTGAGGGGTTGTAAAATGTTGTATCTTCATGATGTATGGGTAAATTGGTTTGAAGGGGAAGAAAACGGTTATAATGTATGTCACTTTCATGAATGGCGTAAGGATGACGGGGTGGAACTGTTAGATCAGGTACCACTGATAAAAGTTGAGCCTGTTTTGTTTAAGTACATTGAAAACGATTTGTCGGAATTACCTCAACAACTTCTAGATGATATTTATCAGAAAGCCTATTTAAGAAAAAACCATGAAAGAGTTCAGCTTGACTATTGCTTCGTGGTAACTGATGGAATTGGGATCTTAGCAATTGATACAATTGGCTATAATATCCCGATTCGAAAAAGTCGGTTAATACCTAGACAAGAGCAATTGGTGTACGAAATGATTGCTCAACATGAGGCTACTAAATATCATTTTTATGAACATGAAAAAATGAAGGACTATCATATTCTCTCACCTGAACCAGAACTAATGAGAGGTTTAACAAGAAAAGAGCGTCAATTAAAACAACTGTTATTTATGGCTTTAGATCAATTGCTCTCATCTAGTAATGAAGCAGAAGTTAGATATTGGTATACCGAATGGTGCCCAGAGCATTATTCAACCATTCAAGAATTAAATTTTGAAGCTGCATGGGAACAATTGTTTGAGGAAACAAAGTATGGGTGGTCTAAGCGACACGAGACATTTTGTGAAAATTTAATAAAAGGACAGCCGTTTTTTGAAAAGCTTTGGGAAATGGAGCACGGTCCGAAAGTAAATTAAAAGCCTGACCCAAAAGATATGTATTCCATATCTTTTGTGGGTCAGGCTTTTTGTTGTTATCTTTTTTTTCTACCAAGTCCCATAGCATTTTCCATTTTTTTAAGGGTTTTAGCTGCCACTAGATTTGCCTTTTGTGCACCTTCATCTAGAATCCGATCGAGTTCTGATGATTCGAGTAAATCATAGTATTTTTCTTGAATAGGCTGAAAGAAATTTACGACGACATCTGCTAAATCGCCTTTAAAATCACCATATCCTTTCCCTTCATACATTCCTTCAATTTCTGATATTGTTTTACCACCTAGGATAGAATAAATCGATAATAAGTTAGATATACCAGGTTTGTTTAATTTATCGAATTTAACAATTCCTTCTGAATCGGTGACAGCACTCTTAATTTTCTTCTCAATCTGTTTTGGGTCATCCAATGGTGTGATAATTGCCTTTTTATTTGGATCTGATTTGCTCATTTTTTTTGTTGGTTCTTGCAATGACATAATTCTAGCACCAATTTTAGGAATACTAATCTCAGGGATAGTCAATATGTCCCTGTATTTTTTATTAAATCTTTCAGCTAAATCTCGTGTTAATTCTAAATGTTGCTTTTGATCTTCACCTACAGGTACAAGATTCGTGTTATATAAGAGGATATCCGCAGCCATGAGTGGCGGGTAAGTTAAAAGACTTGCCTGCACAGCCTCTTTACCAGTAGATTTATCCTTAAATTGTGTCATTCTTTCAAGTTCTCCAATATAGGCAACACATTGCATAATCCATCCTGCCTGGGCGTGAGCAGGGACCTCTGATTGAATAAATAAAGTAGCTTTTTCTGGATCAATTCCAACTGCTAGATACAATGCCGCTAAACTTCGAATATTTTTGCGAAGTGTTATTGGATCCTGTGGAACCGTAACGGCATGCTGGTCAACGATACAAAAGAAACAATTGTATTCGTTTTGCATTTCAACAAACTGTTTTAATGCTCCGATATAGTTACCAAGTGTTATTGTTCCACTCGGCTGAATACCAGAAAAAATCGTTTTCATGATTAATTTCCTCCTAAAAATATATAAAAAAACCATTCATCCCCATAAAACTAATAGGGACGAAT
This sequence comes from Bacillus sp. OV166, assembly GCF_900177675.1. GTDB lineage: Bacteria > Bacillota > Bacilli > Bacillales > Cytobacillaceae > Neobacillus. Next base: position 1,658,716 of record NZ_FXWM01000001.1, read on the forward strand.
GGTTCCGCGGTACCACCCTAAATTACTCAATAAAGAGTCACTCAATTCCACAATCATCCACAATGACGAACGGGAGTCCTTTTAACGCAAGGAAAACGTCAAATCCTACTTTTATATGTTCAGACAGAGGCTCCAAAGTCCATTCCGTATTTATTCGTGTTTGTTTACACCAGCCACAAACTCTCTGAAACGAAGGAAAATACGTACTACTCTTTATCATAGCCTGTTAAGCAACTATACAATTGTTCTTATTATAAATGAACTGTATATTTAATTTCAAGTCCGTAAAAAATAATATAGGCAGCAGGAGATTAGCATTAGGAGAAAGTTAGCTAATCCATGAAATAGAAGGGGGGATTGATTGAATGTAATGAGCTCAGATAATGCAGGAATATCTTCGAACTTTCTATTCTTTTGCCCTCTTGAAAAAGCCAAATTAAATGATTTACCAATACCATCGTAAAAGCCAGAATTTATCGTATAAAGAAGTAAGAAAGTAAGAAGGAGCAAAGAAGAAACATAAAACGATATATCGATATAACTTAATAAAGAAAATCCTTTTTTTGAAAGTGAAGAAATTATTAGTATAAGCAACTGTGTTAGTGCCAATATTAAAAGTCTTTTCCTTAATCCGTAATTCACAGTATAACCTCCAAAACATAGATTTAATGAGGGTAGACACTTAATATTATACAAAAAAATTATTATAAGTGTAAATTATAACACAGGAATTTGTAACGAATACGTAACGAATGTTTCAATACTGTAAATAAAATTGTAAAAAATAATGTACAATTAATTCAAAATATGTATAATAGAGAATGTAGTAATTTTTCAGAATAATAGAAAAGGGAGGTCTACAAGTGAAGAAATCAAAACTTTCACTACTTTTAGTTCTATCACTAGTTCTAAGCATGTTTCTAGCAGCATGTTCAGGCGGAGACAAGAATGAAGGCAAAGAAACGAATAAAGGCAATAATAATGCTGGCACTAAGGAAACAACTTTAGCAGATGAACAAGTTCTTAATGTTCTCGAAACTGCAGAAATTCCATCTATGGACAGCGTAATGTCTCAAGACGTATTAAGCTTCACAATGTTAAATGCTACAAACGAAGGTTTATATCGTTTAGATCCCGACCAAAAAGTTATCCCTGGCGTTGCTGAGGGTGCACCAACTTACAATGACGACAAAACTGTTATTACAATTAAACTAAAACAAGATACAAAATGGTCAAACGGTGACCCAGTTACTGCGCATGATTTTGTGTTTGCATGGCAACGTGCAATTGATCCGAAAGTTGCTGCTCCATATGGCGCATACTTCATGGAAGGCAAAATCAAAAATGCATCTGAAATTGTTGCTGGTAAAGCAAAACTGGAAGATTTAGGTATTAAAGCATTAGATGATTATACTGTGGAAATCACTTTAGTGAGAGCGCTTCCATATATCGAATCTTACCTAACATTCCCATTGTTCTACCCACAAAACAAAAAGTTTGTTGAAGCAGAAGGCGCTAACTATGCGAAAGATGCTACTCACCTACTTTACAATGGTCCATTTAAAATGACCAAGTGGGATGGCCCAACTGGAACTGAATGGGTATTAGAAAAGAATGCTGATTACGTTAATGCTAAAGACGTTACTTTAGAGAAAATCAACTTTAACGTTTCTAAAGATCCACAAGCTTCTGCAAACGCATATACTGCAGGCGAAGCTGATATCACAGGGAAGCTTGCACAAGCTGCAATTCTTTCTCAATTTGAAGGACAAAAAGATTTACTACGCTACCAAGAGCCATCTATCTGGTGGTTAAAAATGAACGAAAAGAATAAAGCATTGAAAAATGTTAACATCCGTAAAGCAATTGCATTATCTGTTGACAAAAAAGCTTTAACAGAAGATGTATTAGCAAACGGATCTATCCCTGCTGATTTCCTTGTACCAAAAGGTTTCTCATTCTTAGATGGTAAAGATTTCCGTGATACTGCTGGAACTTACCTAAGCACTAACAAAGAAGAAGCTAAAAAGCTTTGGGAAAAAGGTCTTAAAGAAACAGGCCTTAAAGAAGTAGCATTTACTTATGTTGGTCAAGATACTGAAACTTCAAAATTAACTGACGCTTTCGTTAAGGACCAATTAGAGAAAAACTTACCTGGACTAAAAATTACTGTCGAGGCTGTACCATTCAAAATTCGTATTGCTCGTGAAGACGCTCAAGATTACGATCTATTAATGGGTGGTTGGGGACCTGACTACGCTGACCCTATGACATACATGGATCTATGGGTTACTGGCGGCGGACAAAACCACATGGATTATGGTAATCCAGAATTTGATAAGTTAATTAAATCAGCTAGTGAAGAACTTGTAGCTAAGCCACAAGATCGTTGGAAAGCTCTACAAGATGCAGAAAAAATCTTGTTAGAAGATGATGCGGCAATCGCACCACTTTACCAACGTTCAGTTAACCTGCTTATCAATCCGAAGGTTCAAGGCTTTGCGCACCATGCATTCGGTCCAGATTATAGTTACCAGTGGATTAAAATCACAAAATAGTAGCTATACTAATCAAATAGAGAGAGAGTATATTGAAGAAATATACTCTCTTTTTACCTGTATGGGAATTGTCAAAAAACGTCGAATATTTAGAAAAATATTAGGAGGTGTAGTCATGGCAAAATATATCTTACAACGAACTGGCTATATGATAATTACACTTTTAATCGTAACATCACTTACATTTTTCCTCATGAAGCTAATTCCTGGTAGCCCATTTAATAACTTCGAAAAGCTCTCAGAAGTTCAGCGTGACATTTTGCTAGATAAATATGGTTTAAATGAACCTCTGCCTGTTCAATATTTTAATTATATGAGGAATTTGGTAAAAGGTGACCTAGGAGTATCCTTTCAATTTGACAATACCCCTGTAACAGAACTTATTGCTAACCGCATTGGGCCATCTGCACAATTAGGGTTGCAAGCTATGATAGTTGGTGCAATAATTGGCATATTCTTGGGTGTAATTGCTGCCTTAAAGCAAAATACATGGATAGATTATGGGTCTACATTTATTGCTGTAGTTGGAAAATCAGTACCGTCATTTATATTTGCTGGATTGCTTCAGTTTTATATTTCTGTTAAATTGCATTGGCTTCCTGTTATGTTATGGAAAGGACCAGAATATACCATTTTGCCTACCATTGCACTAGCAATGTTTCCGATATCAATTGCGGCACGGTTTATGCGTACTGAAATGATAGAGGTATTAGGATCTGATTATATTACTTTGGCAAGAGCAAAGGGAGCAAGCCGTTGGCAAATTAGTCTAAAGCATGCACTAAGAAATGCATTAATACCTGTTGTGACTGTATTAGGACCCTTAGCAGTTAGCTTAATGACGGGTTCATTAGTTATTGAACAAATTTTTGGAATTCCAGGACTAGGGGAACAATTTGTTAAATCAATTAATATGAATGACTATCCTGTCATTATGGGAACCAATATTTTATTTGCTGTATTATTTGTTGTTGTTATCTTGATTGTTGATATTCTATATGGAATCATCGACCCACGTATTCGTATATCGGGGGGGAAAACTAAATGAGCAACAAAGACATTACAATTTCAAAGGATATGTTTGCTCCTGCCCATATTGACCCATCAAAAAGTGAAAAAATCTCCAAAAAGAGCCTGAACTTTTGGCAGGATTCATGGCTAAGAGTTCGGAAGAATAAAGGTGCGGTTGTTAGTTTAGTGGTCTTAGCAATCATGCTTATTTTGGCATTTGTTGGTCCGATGATTACGCCGTATGATTTCGATACACAAAACACTAAGCATAATAACTTGCCGCCGCGTATTCAAGGTTTAGAGGATGTAGAATGGCTTCCATTTGATGGAACCTTATCCAGGAGAGACGGCACAGTATATAACGCATATGAAGTTCGGAAAATTGATGCCTATTACTGGTTTGGAACTGATAATTTAGGCCGAGACCAGTTTGCACGAATTTGGAAAGGTACACAAGTATCGTTATTTATTGCCTTCATGGCAGCATTAATTGATATGGCCATTGGAGTTGCATATGGAGCTGTATCTGGTTATTTAGGCGGGAAAATTGACGGTGTTATGCAACGTATTATAGAAGTTATTGTTGGTATTCCCAACCTGATTGTTGTTGTATTAATGATTTTGGTGTTAAAGCCAGGTATTATTCCAATCATAATCGCCTTAACTATAACCGGCTGGACTAGTATGGCCCGAGTTGTTCGAGCACAAGTGTTGAAATTTAAAGGTCAGGAATTTGTTTTGGCTGCCAAGACACTAGGTGCTTCCAATTCTTCAATTATTTTTAAACATATGATTCCGAACATGTTTGGTGTCATTATTATAAATACGATGTTTTCAATCCCAAATGCTATTTTCTTTGAAGCATTTTTGAGCTTTATTGGGTTGGGATTACAAGAACCGAATGCATCTTTAGGAACATTAGTCAATTCAGGATTTAAATCTATGATTGCATTTCCTTATCAAATGATTATTCCTTCCATTATGATAGCTATAATTATGGTTTGCTTTAACTTAGTGGCGGACGGATTACGAGATGCGTTGGATCCAAAAATGCGTGATTAGAAGGCAGGTGTATGTAAATGGAGAAAGTTTTAGAAGTAAAGGATTTAAAAATATCGTTTCATACATTTTCTGGAGAAGTACAAGCGATTCGTGGTGTAAGCTTTGATTTATATAATGGTGAAACATTAGCGATCGTTGGTGAATCAGGTTCTGGAAAATCAGTTACAACAAAATCAATCATGCGGTTACTTCCTGAACACAATTCAGAAATTAAAAGTGGTGAAATTCTTTTCGAAGGAAAAGACCTAACAAAACTTAAAGATAAAGAAATGCAAAAGATCCGTGGAAAAGATATTTCAATGATTTTCCAGGACCCGATGACTTCATTAAATCCAACAATGAAAATTGGTAACCAGATTATGGAGCCTCTTATTAAACACCAAAATATGAGCAGACACGCTGCAAAGGAAAGAGCAGTTGATTTATTAAAACTAGTTGGTATTCCAAAGGCAGAGATACGTGTAGATCAATACCCGCATCAGTTCTCCGGTGGGATGAGGCAAAGGGTTGTTATCGCTATTGCCTTGGCATGTAATCCTAAAATTCTTATTGCCGATGAACCGACAACAGCTCTAGACGTTACAATTCAAGCACAAATTCTTGAATTAATGAAGGATCTACAAAAGAAAATTGATACATCGATAATCTTCATTACGCATGACCTTGGGGTTGTTGCCAATGTAGCGGATCGTGTAGCAGTTATGTATGGTGGGAAAATTGTTGAAATTGGGACAGCCGATGAGATTTTCTATAATCCACAACATCCATACACATGGGGCTTAATCAGTTCAATGCCTGACATGGATACACATGACGAGGAGTTATTCTCGATTCCTGGAACACCACCTGATTTATTAGATCCTCCAAAAGGTGATGCGTTTGCACCGCGTAACCCATTTGTTATGAAAATTGATTTAGAGCAAGAGCCGCCTTTCTTTAAAGTTTCTGACACACATTATGCAGCTACATGGCTGTTACATCCTGATGCACCAAAGGTTAACCCACCTGAGGCTGTAAAAAGACGCCAAAATCAATTTGCAGGAAATGCTCCAGTAGCTACTCTAGTGAAAACGAATCAAGGTCAATTCCCTGGAAAAAAGGAGGGAAAATAAATGGCTCAGAATGAAAAATTACTTGAAATTAAAAATTTAAAGCAATATTTTAATGAAGGTAAAGTGAACGAAGTAAAAGCAGTAGATAATGTCTCTTTTGATATATTTAAAGGTGAAGTAATGGGATTAGTAGGAGAGTCTGGTTGTGGTAAATCAACAACAGGGCGCACCATAATCCGTTTATACGATGCTACTGGCGGCGAAGTATTATACGATGGAGTTAACGTTCACGGTAAAAAGTCAAAAAAACAATTAAAAGATTTTAATCGGAAAATGCAAATGATATTCCAAGATCCATATGCGTCATTAAATCCGAGATTAAAAATAGCTGATGTTATTGCCGAGGGAATTGATATCCATGGCTTGGCAAATTCAAAAAAAGATCGGATGGAGCAAGTATATGAGCTCTTAGAAACCGTTGGCTTGAATAGAGAGCATGCGAACCGCTATCCACATGAATTTAGTGGTGGTCAGCGTCAGCGAATTGGTATTGCACGTGCCCTTGCTGTTCAACCAGAATTTATCATTGCTGATGAACCTATTTCAGCGTTGGATGTTTCTATCCAAGCGCAGGTTGTTAACTTAATGAAAAAACTTCAAAAAGAGAAAAACTTAACCTATCTCTTTATTGCCCATGATCTTTCAATGGTAAAATACATTAGTGATCGTATTGGTGTTATGTATTTTGGTAAAATGGTAGAACTTGCACCTGCCGATGAACTTTATAAAAATCCACTACACCCGTACACACAATCACTATTATCAGCGATTCCTGCTCCAGATCCAATCAGTGAACGGACACGGAAACGGAAATCATATGATCCAGCTAGTCATAACTACGAGCCTAATGAATCAGTTGAATTTAGAGAGGTGACTCCTGGTCACTTTGTTCTATGCTCGGAGAAAGAGTTCAAACAATACAAAGTACAATCTAAATAAAACAAAAAAACGATCTCGCTGCGAGATCGTTTTTTTTTGTTCATTATTTCTTATTGCCCCCGACAGTTTTCCATCCAGTCTGGTATTTAGCACTTTCGTCGACAAATTCACTTCGATTTTTACCACCAAACACTTTTTCACCAAAACTGTTTGTAATAACACCCATTAGGGCAGTAATTCCTACAATTAGTAAAGCAACAATAGTTAAATCCAATATGTATGCTCCCATAGTATTAACCCCCTTCATTATCAGCTGTTTTGAAAATTCGTAGCGCGATATTAATATCCCTCCTTTATTGTAAAAGAACTTACCTTTTATTTAAAGAGGAATTTAAATAACTTTCGATTTGATTTTCAAAAAAATGAATGCGTTTTCATTATAAATTTTTAATTGAGAATAGAATATTGATTTATCGTTTTTTACCGTAGATAAATAAAATGTAAAAGTAGTGAAAACAATTTATTTCTTGGTGATCCTCACTTTATTACACAGTATAGACGAACATTATAGGAAGATGAATAATGATTATTAAAAAATTTCAAGATGAAATAATAAAAAAATATGAAACTTTTAGGAGAATTATTCGTCTAATATAGTGATACAAATAATTTTTGAATTGTTTTTCTTCTTACAATATTTTTTGAAAAAAAGATACCCTTTTAAGAAACAGTGGTGTATAATCAATGATATAAATTACTTATTTATAATGATTATTGAAAGATGATTTAACTTGATTATAATAAATTGGTTTAATAATTCAATATACGGGATATATCAATAAATAGACGCAAATAAAAGAGGAGTGTGAAGATCGAATGGTTACACTATACACTTCACCAAGTTGTACATCATGTAGGAAAGCCAAATCATGGTTAGAAGAACATGAAATACCATACACAGAGAGAAATATTTTCTCCGAACCATTAACCATGGAAGAGATAAAAGAAATACTTCGAATGACTGAAGATGGTACGGATGAAATTATTTCAACAAGATCAAAGACATTTCAAAAATTAGACGTTAACTTAGATGCAATGCCGCTTCAGGATTTATTTGGATTAATAAAAGAGAATCCTGGTCTTTTGCGCAGGCCGATTATAATCGATGAAAAACGTTTACAAGTTGGATATAATGAGGATGAAATCAGACGATTCCTCCCAAGAAGAGTCAGAACGTTTCAGTTGCGCGAAGCACAGCGTATGGTTAATTAAATAAATAGGCCTTCTTTTGGAGGTCTTTTTTTGTATATAAAAAATAATATCGTTGTGGTTTCTATCCCACTTTGCTACAATATAATGAAAATCTTAACAAAGTTGAATAGGTATTAACACTGTTTTTTAGATTTCAGCCTTTTTTATTTCCCTTATTAGTACTTTTATCATAAAATAAAAGTACACGAGTATTTACTTTTTTACACCCTATGATAATTTTTTTGAAATTAAGTAAATGCTAAGGCAGTATCTGCTTGGGGGTATTTAGTCCCTTCAATCTGGAAAACGGAAGGGAGAGGTTTTTAATGGAGATTGAACGCATTAATGAATATACAGTGAAATTTTACATTTCATATGGAGATATAGAGGAAAGAGGCTTTGACCGTGAAGAGATTTGGTACAATCGGGAACGTAGTGAAGAACTCTTTTGGGAAATGATGGATGAAGTCCATGATGAGGAAGAATTTGTTATTGAAGGTCCTCTTTGGATTCAAGTCCAAGCACTTGATAAAGGATTAGAAGTTCTGGTAACCAAAGCACAGCTGTCAAAAGATGGAGAAAAGTTTGAACTCCCCATTCCTAATGAAAAAATAAAAGATTTTCCTGCTGATGATAAGATTGAAGATCTTTTGGATCATCATTTTAATCGAAATCATTCAGATGAGGAAGATATAATTCTTGAGGAAGAAACGTTAGAATTCCTCATTGGCTTTAATGACTTTGAGGATGTTATTAGCTTATCTAATCGTTCAGGATTGGATGATTTAGTGACAATGCTGTATCATTTTGAAGGAAAATACTATTTATATATTGAATTTCCTGAAGACTTATTTGCAGAAGATGAAATTGACGATATATTAAGTATTTTGCTTGAGTACGGTTTTGAAACACAACTTACCATTCATCGTATTCAAGAATATGGTAAAGAAATAATTTCTGGAAATGTTTTTACTGAATTACGAAAACATTTTCGCTAATTAATGTACCGATTTCAATATTGAAATCGGTATTTTTAACATTAACTGTTTCCTGAAAAAACTCAGGTAGGTGAGGGCACTGAAAAACACAGTAAGGGTTATTATATTTTTGGCGGTATTATCCGTACTATTGTTTTTCTTTAAGGATCAATTAGCAAGTGGGATCTTTGGATTCCTAAGTGTTTTGGTTACACTGTCAGTTATTTTTATTGGCTTTGTTATTTTCCTTGAGAACCGCCACCCAACTCAAACGATCACCTGGTTAGTAGTTCTAGGTAGCTTTCCTTTGGTTGGTTTTATTTTTTACCTCCTTTTTGGCCGAAATTATCGGAAAGAGAAGATGTTTAGGAAGAAATATTTCTTAGATAAACAAGCGTTTTTGACAGTTGAAGGTGAGGATGATCCAAGAAGTGATGAAAAGCTTAGCTTAATGGGGGAACACCAAGGTAAATTATTCAATTTGGCTCAAAAACTGGGGAATAGTCCAATTTCCTTTGATACCTCCACAAAAATCTTAACAAATGGAGAAGAAACATTTCACCATATCTTAGAACAACTAAAAAAAGCTAGGCATCATATCCATCTTGAATATTATATTGTTCGTCACGACCATATTGGTCAAGAAATTAAAAATATTCTTATTGAAAAGGCCCATCAAGGTGTAAAGATTCGTTTCTTATATGACGCAGTGGGTTCTTGGCAGTTGTCCAAGTCTTATATAAACGACCTAAGAAATGCCGGGATCGAAATGGTGATTTTCGGGCCAGTAAAACTGCCTTTTTTAAATAATAAATTTAATTTCCGTAATCATCGTAAAATGATCATAATAGATGGGACGATTGGATTTGTTGGCGGGCTCAATATTGGGGATGAATATTTAGGAAGAGATAAGAACATTGGTTTTTGGCGTGACACGCATTTAATGCTTCGTGGGGAAGCTGTTCGAACACTTCAGCTAATTTTTTTACAAGACTGGTATTATATGACTAATCACAGTTTCCTAACAGCCGAATACTTATCACCCCAAAATGATAATGAAAATCACGGTGGTGTTCAACTCATCGCAGGAGGGCCTGATAACGAATGGAGTGTTATCAAAAATATCTTTTTCTCAATGATTGCAAGTGCGGAAAAATCAGTTTGGATTGCTTCACCGTATTTTATTCCAGATGAAGATATCTTTTCAGCAATAAAAGTTGCAGCCTTAAGTGGTATAGACGTACGGCTCCTTGTACCCAATAAACCAGATAAACGGATCGTCTTTCATGCATCAAGATCTTATTTCCCAGAGCTTTTAGAAGCAGGCGTTAAGGTATATGAATACCAACGGGGCTTTATGCACAGTAAGATTGTTATCGTTGATCATGAACTAGCCTCGATTGGAACATCCAATATGGATATGAGAAGCTTCCATTTGAATTTTGAGGTAAATGCATTCTTATTCCGTACTAAAAGTACCCAGAAGCTAGTTGATGAATATATTAATGACCTTGAATATTCTAAACAGCTGGATAAAACAATTTTTCATGAAAGACATCTGGGTTTAAGAGTACTTGAATCAACAGCTCGGTTACTATCTCCCTTGCTCTAAAAACCTTGATGAAAAACTCGCCAATTGGCGAGTTTTTTTTGTTATTCAAAGGAATTAATGATAATTATAGCGAATTATGATAGATGAAGGAGGCGAGAAATAATTGTTAACAGCACAAACAAAAATTGGTGAAAAAATCTGTCTAGGGCTTGATTACAAAAAAGACACTCTTTTGGCCCTCCGTAGCAAAGAAGAATTTTTTTGCCCTATTTGTGGGGAAAGTGTTTTGCTTAAGTTAGGAGATCAGAGGATTTTTCATTTTGCCCATAAGCAGGGGGGAGCTTGCCGTGATTTTTATGAGAGCGAATCGAATTACCACATGGAGGGAAAACGTCAACTCTATCAGTGGCTGATAAGACAAAAGATTCCTTCCGTTTTAGAGTACTATGATAGGGATATTCAACAGCGACCTGATATCATGTTTAATTATAATGGAAAGAAATACGCGTTAGAGTATCAATGCTCAACCATTCCAGAGAGCATTTTTATTAAGCGGACGAATTCATATCTTCAGAATGGGTACATACCACTATGGATTCTTTCTAGCAACAAAATACGCATTAAAAAGAGGAATATCGTTGCATTGTCAAACTTTCAGTACTTATTTTTACGGACCACTACTTCTGGAAAGTTCTATATTCCATCATATTGCCCCGAAAAACAGCAATTTCATATGGTTGAATCAATCACTCCCTATTCCACAAAAAATGCTTTCGCCAATCATTCCTTTTATCCTATAAAAAAAATAGACTTACGTGATTTATTGGAACCCAAGATGGGCAATCAGATTAATCTATCAAGCTGGAATAGTGAAAATGAAAAATTTAATCTAAATTGGGCTCTTCATCCAGGGAATCAGCATAAATCATTTTTTCATGAAATATATAACAAACATCTTAATCTTTTCTTATTACCGCCAGAAATTGGTCTTCCCGTCCATCACTCACTACTTCTCCAAACACCACCGATCATTTGGCAAACGTATTTTTTTATAGATATAATCGCCGACAAAAGCCCCGATGATTTAATATCCCTACATGAAATTAACTGCAATTTAAATAAGAGAATTAAGAAAAAAGAAATCGTTGTAAGAAATTTATCACTGCTTGAAAAAGTTAATCCGTTTTTAGCTATTTTCGATTACCTTTTACTGTTAGAGCAATTGGGTATGATATCAAGAAAAGGAGATACTAGTTACCAATTGATACGGAAGATATCGATTCCAAAGTCCAATCGAGAAAGAGAGGAAGCGAAGCTGATATTTTTTCAAAAATACCAGCGAATCCTTTTAAATAAATAAATGAAAATATGTATAAGGGCATACTATATAAAAGTGTAAATAGTTTCCTAGCTGCCAATTGTGAAAAGGAGTTTGAAAAGATAAGGAGAATATAATGTAATGATCATTTCTTTACGTAGGGCGAATAAAAGAATGGAGGATTAAGGATGGCAAATGAAACTGCAGTAAAATCGCTGCCAGCACGAAGTGAAATTTCTGAACAAGATACATGGAAATTAGAAGATATTTTTTCGAGTGACCAGGAATGGGAAAAAGAGTTTCAAGAGGTAAAAGCTCAAATCCCGGGGATTAAAGAATTCGAAGGAAAATTAGGGGAAAGTGCAGAGACACTGTATCAAGCTCTTCAGTTCCAAGACAAGCTGTTAGAACGAATTGGAAAGCTTTATACATATTCACATATGCGCTATGACCAAGACACGACGAACTCTTTTTATCAGGGCTTGGATGACAGAATGAAAAATCTGTATTCACAAGCATCCAGCCAGTTGGCTTATATTGTTCCAGAAGTTCTCTCTCTAGACGAGAGCAAAGTAACTAGCTTCTTAAATGAGAAATCAGAACTAAAATTATATGAGCATGCTCTAGCTGAAATTAATTTGCAAAGACCGCATGTCCTAACAGCGGAGCAGGAAGCATTGCTAGCTGAAGCGAGTGAAGTGATGGATGCTTCTAGCAATACGTTTGGAATGTTAAACAATGCGGACCTTCAATTTCCATCTATCAAAGATGAAAATGGCGAAGAAGTAGAAATTACTCATGGCCGTTATATTCGCTTTTTAGAAAGCTCAGATCCAAGGGTAAGACATGATGCGTTTAAAGCCGTATATAAAACGTATGGTGAATTTAAAAATACATTTTCAAGTACATTAAGTGGAAATGTGAAGAAAGATAATTTTAATGCACGAGTAAGAAAATATGATTCAGCTAGACACTCAGCCCTTTCCGCAAACAATATACCGGAGAGTGTTTATGATAACCTTGTAAATACTGTTACCGATAATCTTCATTTATTACGTCGCTATGTGAAGCTTCGTAAAAAAGTGCTTGGGCTTGATGAGCTTCATATGTACGATTTATTTACTCCACTTGTGAAGGATGTAAAAATGGAAATCAAATACGATGAGGCTAAGGATTTAGTCATTAAAGGGTTAGCCCCATTAGGCGAGGAATATTCGAAAATATTAACAGAGGGCTTTGAAAATCGCTGGGTTGATGTGCATGAAAATAAAGGAAAGCGGAGTGGGGCTTATTCTTCAGGAGCATACGGTACACATCCGTATATTCTGATGAACTGGCAGGATAATGTAAATAATTTATTTACACTTGCCCATGAATTTGGCCATTCTGTTCACAGTTACTATACACGGAAATCACAACCATATCCTTACGGTAACTATTCTATTTTCGTTGCTGAAGTGGCTTCAACCTGCAATGAAGCACTTCTAAATGACTACTTATTAAAAACAATTGATGATGAACAAAAACGAATATACTTACTCAATCATTATTTAGAAGGCTTTAGAGGCACCGTGTTCCGTCAAACCATGTTTGCGGAATTTGAACACATGATCCATCAAAAGGCACAAAATAACGAGGCATTAACAGCGGATGCATTAACGGAAAGCTATTACGAATTGAATAAAAAATATTTCGGTGATGAGGATATTGTGATTGATGAGGAAATCGGATTAGAATGGGCGAGAATTCCTCATTTTTATTACAATTATTATGTTTACCAGTATGCAACTGGTTTTAGTGCAGCCACTGCATTAAGCAAGCAAATTTTAGAAGAGGGAGAGCCAGCAGTCAAAAGATACATTGACTTTCTAAGTTCGGGAAGTTCAGATTATCCTATCGAAGTGCTGAAAAAAGCCGGTGTAGATATGACAAGTGCAGAGCCAATCAAAAATGCTTGTAAGGTATTTGAAGAGAAATTGAATGAATTAGAACAATTGTTATCAAAAGCATAAATAAAGGGGATGGTGCCTATTGGCATCCATCCCTTTTAAAATCCTCTAAATCGTTTTCTGTCATTAAGATAAAAAATGAAAATAAAAATGGATACAAACAATATTGGTGTACTAAGCAATAGAGGGAAGATCTTTAATAATGCGAGTATTTGGAGGAAAAAGCCAAACAAAATAAACAGTACCATAATAATGAAAGGGAATTTTCTCATCGAACATGGCCACCCTTTTAAAAAGTAGTTTTCATTCTTCGTACTATTATGTCTATTGTCCATTCCATGAAATTATGATTTTTGACAATTATGTGAAATAAAGCACAAACTTATTGTCAATATCTTTTACCCCATGCTATATTATATACGTGAAGTTGATCACAACAAACATATACCCCTTTGTTTGAACCGTGAAAAATTTCTCCCATCCCCTTTGTTCGTATAATAGAAAAATGCCTTGCAGTATAAAAGCTGCAAGGCATTTTCGTTTTTTTCATAGGATCTGTTAAACGAGGCTGTTGATTTCAGCTCCAATCAACTTAGCCTATAAAACCAACAATAACCCTTTAACATGGCCTTAAATTAAAAAATGCCGTTTGCAAACGACATTTTCTATTCTTCGATATATCTCCAAAAGGTTCCATATTTAGCGGGGATTTGTTCGACTACTTGCTTTAATAGTAGTTTCTTCATCTCCCGTTCAATTTGCGAAATAGACATATTATAAACAACAGCAATTTCCTTTGAGGCAACAAATTTAAAAAATTTCATAAACGTTTCTAACGGAGGCGGGGGAGATTGCACTGGCTTTTCAGAGAGCATTTCCTCTAAAATTTGGACATATACCTCATATGGATAAGAACCAGTTATCTTAATTCCTTCATCCTCTACATTTTCATTGAAAAATACTAACGTAGGAATTTCTTGTACATCCATTTCAGATGTGATCTTCAAATCACATTGGAAGGCTTTCGCAGCACTTTCGGAATGGATATCATACATGAATTCCTCCACATCTAAACCTAAACTCTTAGCGCAATCCTTTAACACTTCAAGATTAGAAACATTTAGTTTTTCTAAAAACAAGCCCTCTTGTATTCTTCGCAGGAAACGAAGACCAGCACGTCTCCCTTGCAATTCAGCTGCTTTTAGAGCTATGGAAACTGTAAAAGGAGAATCGACGGGATTCTCTAACCATAGGCTTCCATCACATGACATTCCTGACCTGCTAGCAGTCTTTTCCCAAACTTGAGCGAGATTCTCAAATTTCTTTTTCTTACTCAAATTTAAATCAGCTAATCGACCACTCAAAATATGCTTAATTGAAAAATAACGGCCATATTCGATTTGAAGCTTCTTTAAAATGGGCTCTAATGCCCAACATTCCGGGCATAATGGGTCAATAAACATATAAATCTCAATTGGCTTTTTCTCATTTCCGCCACATTGTTGCTTGGAGCGAGAAGATCTTGAACTATTCACTATCTTCACCTAATACCTCACCATCAGGCGTGTTAATCATGTGTTGGGCAGTAAGATGAAGTCTTGAATAAAATTCGTCCCTTATTGGACCATTTAAGCCAATTTTGTCCATTGCTTGAGTCATGCAAGATAACCATGCTTTCGCACGTGTTGGAGTAACTGGAAATGGCAAATGGCGAGCACGCATCATTGGATGGCCATGTTCTGCTGTATACAAAGCAGGGCCGCCTAAATATTGAGTTAAGAATTGCTTTTGTTTACGAGCAATTTCTGTAAATTGATTTGGGAATATTGGAGCAAGATCAGGATGTTGTGCAACAAGTCCATAAAAAGTGTCCACAAGATGGTGTAATGTATCTTCACCAATGGATTCAAATGGTGAAAGCTTTCTCTCAATCATGTTGACAACTCCTTTAAAGTATTATGTAGATTTATTTTAACAATGCCTATTTCATATCTCAAATTAATTGCTTTGAAAATGTGAATTTGTCACTCTGAACACATTATTAATGTGTACCAAGTGAGCAATTCTTAAAAGGAGAATGAGGCAGTAGTATGTTGGAAAAAACTCCAAATTGAAACTTCCCTTTAGCTAATTTAAAGAATTTAATCACGTTTTGTTTGTTCGTATTTTTTGTTATAGAAACGGCGAATTTTATTTTCTGTTTTTCGTGTAGGAATCTTAAATTGTTTAAGAAATTCAAGAAAATTTTTTTCTCCAACCTGATAGTTTTCAACCTCATATTCTAATTCATAATCCTCTTCACTTAGATAAATACTATGGTCCAATACCAGTAAGCCTTGTTTGTAATTGAATTCTACTCGCTCCGTAATTAATGATCCAAAATATTCAATAGTTGAAAAAGAAATTTGGTAGTCTTCGATAAGACGCTGAATGATCCCTGTTGGAAGTCTCCCATGGTGAATTGCGGTAGAGGCTTCTTCTTCCCCTATTATCTGATTTGTCTCTAGCAGCCCTACAGATGCCGGCTGTTTTAAGGTCATTTCGTAGGCCCCTCCCTTTTTACGAATTCTTAGTGCAGAGTCTTTACTTTTTAAAGCAAAATCAGGTGTATCAAAGTAGTGGTTTTCTTGTGAAAATAATTGGTTTTTGTCTATCTTGAAATACTTAAGGAGGCTTTCATATTCTATTCTTGTTAGCATATTTTTAAATTCGATTTCAATATTTTGCGTCATGCCGAACTTCCTTTCAACTGAGTGTTTTCTTTATTATCTCACTTCCAACTTAAACATCAATCCTTGGGAGAAATGGATGAATTATGCTAAAATAGGTAGGTAGACAATGGAGGTAAAGAGATGAAGAAAAATATTGCAATCCTAAAGGCATACATAAATGAAGATAAACTATTGTTAGAAACAAATGAGCCAATTCTGGAATTGGTTCCTGGGGAACAGATTCTTGTAGACTCTGCCCAATACTCTTTCATTTACTTAATGGAAGATAAAAATGATTATACATATATCGTTTTACATGAACAAATCTGGCCGCTTTTAAAAAATGCCCAGGAAAAAAAGTTGCCTGTCTGGGTCACCTTTAATGATGAGCAAAAAGAACTAATAAATTTTCATGATGAATTTGATTATCTCTTAACAAATATTAAAGGTAATAGTAATTATGGAAAAGAATTGGTTACAAAAGTAGAGTGTATTTTCTTAACATAATTTGTTTTGAGGTGAAATCATGAAGCATTGGGACCAATTTTTAGCTCCATATAAACAGGCTGTTGCAGAATTAAAAGTAAAATTAAAGGGGATGAGAGGTCAATTTGAACTCGATGCTACTCATTCACCGATTGAATTTGTGACGGGAAGAGTTAAACCAATCGCAAGTATTCTTGACAAAGCGAATCAGAAAGGAATACCACTAGAAAGATTGGAAGAAGAAATGCAGGATATTGCAGGTATGCGTATTATGTGTCAGTTTGTCGATGACATTCATACGGTTGTCGATTTATTGCGAAACCGGAATGATTTTGAAATCGTAGAGGATAGAGATTATATTTCCCATAAAAAGTCAAGCGGGTACCGGTCCTATCATGTTGTCATAAGCTACCCCGTTCAAACGATACATGGGGAAAAGAAAATCTTAGCGGAAATTCAAATACGAACTTTGGCAATGAATTTTTGGGCGACAATTGAACATACGCTTAGCTATAAGTATAAAGGTGTTTTTCCAAGTGATATTCAAATGCGTTTGCAAAGAGCAGCTGAAGCGGCATTTCGGTTAGATGAGGAGATGTCATTGATTCGTGGTGAAATTCAGGATGCTCAGGCCTTTTTTACAAGAAAGAAAGAATTAAAACAAGAAGAAAAGGATTAATTGTCATAACCGTCTTTTGAAAAGCCATTCAAGTCACAAGGAGCAAAAATACTATGAAATTTGCGATAACATCAAAAGGAGATCAAAAATCAAATATTTTAATGCACAAAATGAGGACCTATTTACTTGATTTTGATCTTGTGTACGATGAGGACCAACCAGATATAGTTGTTTCCATTGGTGGTGACGGGACACTCCTTTATGCCTTTCATCGCTATAGCAGCCGTTTGGATAAAACAGCCTTTGTAGGAATTCACACAGGCCATCTCGGCTTTTATGCAGATTGGATCCCAGATGAAATTGAAAAGTTAGTGATTGCGATTGCTAAAACACCCTATCAAGTCGTGGAATACCCATTGTTAGAAGTGATTATCCGTTACTCACATGCAGGGAAGGAATCAAGGTATCTTGCCTTAAATGAGTCAACTGTAAAAAGTGTCGAGGGGACACTCGTCATGGATGTGGAAATCCGCGGACAGCATTTCGAGCGGTTCCGTGGGGACGGCTTATGCGTTTCAACACCATCGGGTAGTACCGCCTATAATAAGGCACTTGGCGGGGCGATTATCCATCCTTCGATTTCTGCCCTCCAAGTGGCTGAGATGGCATCGATAAATAACAAAGTCTTTAGAACAATAGGCTCGCCGCTTATTCTCCCTGAACACCATACATGTATGCTTAAACCAGTGAATCGGTCTGATTTTCAAGTGACCATCGACCATCTGACCTTGCTTCATAAGGATGTAAAATCAATCCAATTTAGGGTGCCAGAAGAAAAAATCCGCTTTGCCCGTTTCCGGCCGTTTCCTTTTTGGAAAAGAGTTCATGATTCCTTTATTTCAGATTGACGAGAAGGGGCCATTATAATGACTTCCCCGTTTCAAATGAAGTGGAAAATTAGTGAAAGCGATAGTGGAAAACTTTTAAGAGAATTTTTAAAGAAGGAAGAAATTTCCAGAACGGCCTTAACGGATATTAAGTTCAAGGGCGGCAGTATCCAAGTAAATGGAGAAGAAGTAAATGTTCGATACAGGTTGGCATTTGGGGATGAAGTAATGGTTATTTTCCCCATGGAGAGTCCTAGCGAGGGACTAAAGGGCGAAGAAATCCCGTTAACGATTTTATATGAAGATAAGTATTTGTTGGTTGTCAATAAACCCGCAGGAATGAATACGATTCCGTCTCGAGAACACCCCGTACACAGCTTGGCAAATGCCCTTGTAGGCTATTATCAGCGCAGTGGGCTGCAGGCTACAACCCACATAGTAACTCGGCTTGACAGGGATACTTCAGGGATTGTTCTAATTGCTAAGCATCGCCATGTCCATCACTTGTTCAGTTTGATGCAACGGGGTGGGCAGGTGAAAAGGACATATGAAGCTTTTGCTGGAGGCTGGATTTCACTAGATAGTGGCACGATTACAGCGCCCATTGGCCGCAAAGAGGACAGCATTATTGAGCGGGAAGTTCGTGCGGATGGTCAATATGCCTGCACTCATTATCAAGTGATCGAGAAACATATTGCATTTACCTATTTGGAGCTCACACTTGAAACCGGACGAACCCATCAAATTAGAGTCCATATGTCTTATTTAAACCATCCTTTGCTAGGTGACGATTTGTATGGGGGAGATCTAACATTAATTGCTAGGCAGGCTCTTCATTGTAAAAGAATAAAATTTATTCATCCGTTTTCAGGAGAGGAAATGATTTTTACTGCACCATTACCGAGGGATATGAGTGAAATTTTAGAGGCTGACTCGCTTTTATAGGAGGCAGCCTTTTTAATTTGAGCTTGCGTGCGATCCCGCTTTTTCAATTTCAATCAAATTGCTTAAACTTTTCCTCTACATATGGCATAGTAGATTTAATCGAAACCAATTCCATTTCAGGATATCTTAAGGCGGTTAGGTTTCCTCCGAAGACTGCCCCAGTATCAATATTATAGGTATTATTGATGATTCTTGGCTCATTCACAGGAGTATGTCCGTAAACGATACATGCTTCACCGTGATACTCTTTGGCCCAATCTCTTCTAATCGGTGAACCGTCAGGGTGTTTTTTACCTGTTATATCGCCGTAAAGGACAAATTCTTTGACCTTAGTATGCGATTGTCCGATAAATTCCTCCTTAATCCCTGCATGGGCAATAACAAGCTTTTTGTTGTCTATTACTAAATATAATGGAGCCCTTTCATAAAGTTCGGTGAATTTTTTTCGAATGGATTGCTGCTCTTTTTTATATAATGATTCATATTCGGCAACTGTTGTTTCTAACCCGTGGGCAATCTGAACTTTGTTGCCAAGGAAGAAACGGTATAACTTATTACAATGATTCCCTGGTGTGTAATAGCCTGTTTTTTCTTTAATGACTAACTGCCATACAATTTCGATTACGTTAAGTGAAGCAGGTCCCCGGTCTGTTAAATCACCGAGAAATCCCAGCACTCTATTATTGGGATGTCTCGGGATACCGTTCTCCCATTTATAACCAAGTGAAATGGTCAGTTCCTTTAATTCCGTTAAACACCCATGAATATCACCGATTATATCAATTTTCATAAATTCAACTCCCTTATATCGATATTTTTTGCCTTAGAGTTAGTTTTTATAAAAAGGATTCTAATCTAAAACTTTTTTGAGAGGAGTTACATGAATGGAGCAGCAGGTTTCAGTTATTTCTTTATTAATTGTTGTTACGATTGCATTTTTAACACCGATTCTTTTACATCGGTTTAAATTGAATTATATCCCTGTGGTCGTCGCTGAAATTATTATGGGATTGGTCATCGGTAAAAGCGGTTTTGATGTGGTCCACGAAGATATGTGGCTCTCAACCCTATCGACCTTAGGGTTTATTTTTCTCATGTTTTTAAGCGGACTTGAGATAGACTTCACGGCCTTTGCTGGGAGGAAATTGGGTAAAAAGCTTCCAAATGGAAAAAAAGAGCCTAATTCATTTGTAGTTGCGGGGCTAATCTTTGCAGGTATCTTTATTTTCTCACTTGGTTTATCCTTTTTGTTTGTGATAGCTGGTTTTATTGAGAATGCCTTTTTAATGACGCTGATCATTTCGACCATATCATTGGGTGTTGTTGTGCCTACTTTGAAAGAGGCACATCTGATGAAAACCGTCATCGGACAAATTATCTTATTGGTTGCGGTCATAGCCGATTTAGTAACGATGATATTGCTTGCTGTCTTTGTATCGCTATATGAATCAGGACATGGAAATACGTGGCTGTTACTTATTTTATTTGCCGCAGGTATCGTTCTTTATTTTCTTGGCAAAAGATTTAAAAATCGAACTTTTATAGAAACACTTTCAACGGGAACCGTTCAAATAGGGACGAGGGCAGTGTTTACACTGATCATCGTATTAGTAGGGCTTTCTGAAACAGTGGGTGCAGAAAATATCTTAGGAGCGTTTCTAGCAGGTGTCCTTGTTTCGTTGTTATCTCCGAACCAAGAGCTTGTACATAAGCTAGACTCATTCGGGTATGGATTTTTGATTCCCATCTTTTTTGTAATGGTGGGGGTAAAACTTGATATTTGGTCCCTTTTTAATGAAAAAAAACTCTTATTATTGATACCGTTGCTATTACTGGGGCTGCTTTTATCAAAACTAATCCCCGTGTATATTTTGAAAATTTGGTATGAGTTGAAAACAGTCATTGCAGCGGGTTTTTTACTCACTTCTACTCTTTCACTGGTCATTGCGGCAGCGACAATAGGAGAAAGGTTAGAAATCATAACACCGCAGATGAGCGGCACATTAATATTGGTTGCTGTAATTACGTCTATTTTTACACCGATTGTTTTTAAAAAGTTATTCCCTAAAGAAGTGGTTGCTAATAAAAGGGTAAACGTGGCATTCTTAGGTGCCAATCAGACCACATTGCCCGTCTCACGAGAATTAAAATCAGGCTTGTATGATCCAATCTTGTATCATACACAAATGGAGAAATCAGAAAAGCAAATTGCTAATTCTCTTTTTGACATAGTTGAAATTCCCGATTATTCCCTTGAAACGTTGGAGAATACAAACGTCTTTCAATCAGAAGTTGTAGTGATTTCAACAGGTGATGAAAGAGTAAATGCTACACTTTCTGTAGCTTCGAAAGAAAAAGGAGTTTCTAGGGTCATTGCCCGAATAGAAAGTCCTGAATTAGAGGAAAGCTTACGGGAGCATAATATAGAAGTGTTTTCTGCCTTTATGTCAACCAAAGTATTGCTTCGGGCCTTAATTGAATCGCCAACCTTGTTAAATATATTAACAAATCAGGAGACAGGACTTTATGAAATTGTTATGCTGAATAGGCAATTTGATGGGATGTCTTTACGGAGATTTCCTTTTACAGGAGATATCATATTTGTCCGAATTTTCCGTGGCAAGGATTCCATCGTCCCACATGGAGATACAGAGCTGCAAATGAATGACCGCTTGATTGTTACTGGATCGAAGGAATATGTGGATGAACTAAAAAGAGAGTTAGAATTCTGCGAAACCTGTTAAAGTATTTTTGAAAAAATGTTGTTTGATGTGTTGAACTTTTCATTTGTCGTAAATTAGTGTAAAATTAGTACCAAGTACTAATAACTAATAACTAATGTAATAGTAGGAGGACTTTTTCAATATGAATCTTTCTTTATCTGGAAAAACTTATGTAGTAATGGGTGTTGCCAATAAACGCAGTATTGCATGGGGAATTGCCCGCTCATTGCACAATGCAGGAGCAAGATTAATTTTTACCTATGCAGGTGAAAGATTAGAAAGCAGTGTTCGTGAACTTGCTAATTCCTTAGAGGCTGAAGGGACACTTGTTTTACCGTGTGATGTTACACGCGATGAAGACGTTGCGAAGTGCTTTGCTGAAATTAAAGAAGCAGTTGGGACTATTCAAGGCGTGGCACATTGTATTGCTTTTGCAAATAAAGAAGAACTAAAAGGTGAATATTTGAATACAACGAGAGAGGGCTTCTTGCTCGCTCATAACATCAGTTCATATTCATTGACAGCTGTTGCCAAAGAGGCAAGAGGATTAATGACTGACGGAGGAAGCATTGTGACATTGACTTACTTAGGCGGTGAGCGTGCCCTTCCAAATTATAATGTCATGGGAGTTGCCAAGGCTTCCCTTGATGCAAGTGTTCGTTACCTTGCAGCGGATCTAGGAAAAGAAGGCATTCGTGTTAATTCCATCTCAGCTGGTCCGATTCGGACTTTATCTGCTAAAGGTGTTGGTGATTTTAACGCAATTACAAAAGTAGTGGAAGAAAGAGCACCATTACGGAGAGCTACCACACCGGAAGAAGTAGGCGACACAGCGCTATTCCTTTTCAGTGAACTTTCACGAGGAATTACCGGCGAAAACATTCATGTTGATTCCGGATATCATATTCTATAAGGATGATGATGAAGGCCCGCATTTGATGCGGGCCTTTTTGCTTGCAGTAAATTTCTTATTTTCCTATGAACGCCTATGGGCCTCTAGCATAAATATAATGTGTAGGATTACGTAAATGGAGGTACAGAGCATGTCGGAAAAGAAAAGTAAAGGTCCATTACTCTATATACACCAGCCGTTTGCAAGGACTCCTGCAACTAACATGCAGGACATTTATACGAGCAGACAGGAAGATGAAGAGCTGGTTGAGGAAGAAAAGCTGGTAGAGGCTGAAAGCAAAAAGAAAATTTCTCTTTTAAAAATGGAAATAGTTCAAGAGCTAATAGGAACGGAAGCATCTAGATCAGATAATCCAGCAACAAAATCAACAACATCGATTCAGGAAAGGAAGCATTCTCCCTTTAACAGGGTGAAACCCTTTAAAGAAATGGATATTAAAGAACGATTAGATTATTTAATCAACTATCCAATAGTCCTTCCGCCTCCACCATGCGTTTTTATTACCGAAGAAAAAAATTATCAGGGATACCTAACAGAGTACGATGGAAACGAAGTAACGATTCGTTTTCATGATAAATCGACTAAAACAGTGCCGGTCCAAACACTTAAAGGGGTTATCCTGATTGGACTCAAAAAATAGAGACAACAAAAAAGCCAGCCGATTATACCGACTGGCAATATTTTTAGTTGCAAATTCCTAAGTTAACATCCGCAATACATTGAACAGCGCAGAAGCATCTTAAGTCAACTGTAATGCAATCGTTACTTGCGCGGAAACGTTCAACTTGACAAACCTTATCGAGGTTAATACAACACTTATCTCCACCTGAAACTAAGTTTACTGGGCAGAAAGTTCCACCTTCACGGCGACCAGGTACTAATACACGAAGTGTAGCACAGCAGTTATCAAAAACATCTTCGACACGGAAGTAGATGGATACACATGCATTGTTTTCGTTACTAAAGAAAGCGTGGAATGGTGAACCATCCGCAGTACTTAAAACAAAGACACGAGTATCAACTGGATCTCTCCTTGCTGGTGATACCAATGTACCCAGTGGCTCATTGAAGCAACTGGAACATTCAGGACATTCATCTTCTTCTATAGCATTATCTTGGATATCCTTAATTGCACGAACGACTTCGCAAACACAATTACCTTTATGAAAATCATGATCATTATTTCCACAACCCATTTATTTTTCCTCCTTAATCCGATAGATATCTTACATTATTAACATATTTCACAGAGCACTTTTGGGTAACGGACAATAGCCTTGTTTGAGTAAATTAGGCGAAAAAATGTCTCTGAAAGGAAGAAAGGAAACACAACATGAAAATAACTTTATTAAACCTGGTTATTCTATCACTTGCGTCTTTTAGGCTAACAAGATTATTTGTTTTTGATAAAATAACCGAATTTATTAGGGAGCCTTTTTTCAATGAAATCAAAGAAGTAGATGATTATGGTGAAATCGAGGTTTATTATGTACCAAAGGAAAAAGGGGTCAAAAAGTTCCTCGGTGAACTTCTTAGCTGTTATTGGTGTACAGGAATATGGACTTCTGTAGGAGTTGTCGGTATATCACTTCTATATCCAATCGTTTCCTACCCTATAATATTAATTTTAGCGGTTGCTGGCATTGCATCAATATTGGAGTTAATTGTACAGTATTTTATCGATAAATAAGATGTTTGCTGAGACAAGACCTACATCTTGGTCATATTCTAATACAAGTAGGAATGAATTGATAGCAAGGGAGAGAGAATTAATGAGTCAGAAAAAAAGGAGAAACCAATATACAAACACAACACAAGGTACAGAAACAACACAAGATATAGAAACAACACAATCCACTCACATGTATCAACCGTCAAAATCCATAAAGCAAAAAGGTTCAGGTTGTGGCTGCGGAAAAAAAACTTCTAAATAGGCTTAAGGGAACTGCCAGATTGACTGGCAGTTTTTTTGTTTTACGAAGGAATATAGATAAATTACTCGTAACTAGTCATAATTTTAGACAATATCGAAAAAACTACCTATAGTGATGGTTAAAAAACGGAATAAGGGATGGGAATCAAATGAAAGCTATTCATCATTGGGTATTATTCGCTTGTTTATTATTACTCTCCTCCTGTAGTCAAAATCCACAGGTTAAGGATAGTCAAATAGCCCTTATGAAAACAACGAATCCTAATCCGATCGTAACCGGGAAAAGCATAAGTAAAAATCATGTAAAAGAAATTGAACATGATGTAAGCGCGTTTCCAGAATTATATGATGTGGCCGTTATAAAAGGGAAAAAGGATACACTAGTGGTATATAAGGTTAAGCATTTGCATCGGTTTAGAATGAAAAAAATTGAAAAAAACATCAACAAAATGCTTGAAGAAAAATATCCCAATGATAACTTTACCATTTCAAGTGACTACAAAATTTTCCTTGAAGCAGTGAGACTTGATGAGAGAATGAAAACCTCCTCTAAATTTTCTCATCAAAGGGCTGAAAAGCGCTTTAACGAAATCGTTAAAATGACGAAAGATATGAAGTAAGAAAGGAAGAATGAAGATGGCAACCAGTAAGCAGAAGAACATGACGCCTCAGCAGCGCAACTATCAACAGCTTCAGCAGAAGCATGAAATTAAAAGGCCTGTTTTGAAGAATTGTATGAAGGCATTTTTTGTTGGTGGACTTATTTGTGTTGTCGGCCAAGCCATCAGTTACTTTTATATTTACTTTTTTGATTTTACCGAACAGAGTGTAGGAAATCCGACCGTGGCAACAATGGTCTTTCTATCAATGTTACTCACTGGCTTCGGAATTTACGATCGTCTCGGACAATTTGCTGGTGCAGGAAGTGCTGTGCCCGTTACGGGCTTTGGTAATGCCGTAATCTCGGCATGTATCGAACATCGAACGGAAGGCTTTGTTTTAGGTGTAGGTGGAAATATGTTCAAGCTAGCTGGATCGGTAGTGCTCTTCGGTGTTTTCTCAGCTTTTGTTGTTGCGCTTGTTAAAACGCTGTTAGTGATTTGGGGGGTTTTGTAATTGCTAAAAGGGCACCAATCTTGGATATTTACAAATCGGCCAATGATCACTGCTACCGGGGTTACTGGTGGACCATTTGAAGCCAATGGAAATTTAGCCAATGATTTCGATTTATTATATGAAGACTTATGGATGGGAAAGGAGTCTTATGAAAAAGCTCACCGTTTACTATTAGAAGAAGCAATTAAAACTGCTTTACAAAAAGGGAATGTTGAAAAAGAGCAGATTCAATTTTTATTTGCTGGAGACTTAATTAATCAAATTACACCAACCAGTTTTGCAGCAAGGACAATGCAGATTCCATACTTTGGTCTGTTTGGGGCTTGCTCAACGTCCATGGAAGGGCTGGCCTTAGCCTCTTTTGTGGTAAATTACCAGGGGGCAAAATACGTGCTTACGGGTGCATCAAGTCATAATGCAGCAGTCGAAAAACAGTTTCGATACCCAACAGAGTATGGAGGTCAAAAGCCTCCGACTGCACAATGGACGGTAACAGGTGCTGGTGTAGCTTTAGTTCAACCAAATGAACCAGGACAGATGCACCCAGTAACAACTTCGGCAACGATTGGAAAAGTCATCGATATGGGATTAACCGATCCGTTTAATATGGGCGGCGCGATGGCACCAGCAGCAGCTGATACAATTATGGCCCATTTCCGCGATCTTCAATTAGACCCCTCATATTATGACTTGATTGTAACTGGAGACCTCGGCCGAGTTGGTCATGATACAGCTTTTGAGGTAATCAATAAGAGTGGACTTCAATTAGAACGAAAACAATTTCAGGATTGTGGTTTATTAATGTATAAGGATGATCAGCCTGTACAATCGGGGGGAAGCGGTGCGGGATGCTCAGCCACAGCCTTATATGGGCATTTACTGAACCAAATGAAAAAAGGTACATATAAACGAATCTTAGTAGTTGCGACGGGGGCTCTGTTATCCCCGCTCAGCTTTCAGCAAAACGAATCGATCCCATGTATTGCACATGCTGTTGCTATTGAAATGAATGGAGATAAGGGGTGATCCTATGCTAGCAATGTTTTTCTGGGCATTTGTTATTGGTGGGCTAATCTGTGTTCTAGGGCAGCTTTTATTTGATGTTGCCAAGCTTACACCTGGTCATACACTAAGTTTGCTGGTTGTCATTGGAGCTATATTAGATGGTTTTGGACTGTATGAGCCCCTAGTTGACTTTGCAGGGGCAGGTGCTACCATTCCAATTACCAGTTTTGGGAATTCATTAGTCCATGGGGCACTTCAGGATGCAGAGAAACATGGGCTGATAGGAGTACTCACCGGTATGTTCCAAGTGACAAGTTCTGGTATCTCTGCAGCTATAATATTCGGGTTTCTTGGTGCACTAATCTTTAAACCTAAAGGATAAATTACTCATTATTAATATCCAATTTACAGAAATGGATGTCGCGCCTACACACAGTATAAAGTAATTTCATATGTTATTAATGAGATTACAGAAGTGAGGTGACATTTCTATGGGCTTTGGTTATGGCGGCTGCGGCTACGGATACGGCGGTGGATACGGGTACGGTTCAACTTTTGTGTTAATCGTAGTATTATTCATCCTTTTAATCATTGTTGGTGCAAGCTTCTATTAATAAACAGTAAGCTTATATTAATGGAAGGGGAAGGGGTTGGCCAAAAAAGTGGCCAGCCCTTTCTTTACTTGTTTAGCGTATGCGCCTAAGGGCGCGTACGCTTTTCCTATTTAATTCACCATTTTCTCTTTCCTTCATACAATAAAGTAGTTTATAAAGGAGCGTGATCTTTTACCATGGATAATGGATTTTTTAAAAACATTGAAAAGAAAACGGGAGTTAATATGAAAGATATCTTAGATTTAGCCAATTCATTACAAAATGCGAATTTTAAAGATGAAAAAACAGTCCGTAATGTGATTCGTCGGGTTTCTCAAATTGCCAATAAACCGGTAAGTAAAGAAATGGAAGATCAAATTGTAAAATCAATTGTTAACGATGGAAAGCAGCTTGACCTTAATACAATTTCGAATATGATCAATAAAAAGTAAAAGAAGAAGACCACTTTCCTAAGTTTTAGGAATCGGTCTTCTTCTTTTTAGTAAGAGGAATTAGGAACCTTGAGCGATTTGCTTTTTTCCCTCGTCTATTTTGCAGAATAGAAATAA
Source organism: Bacillus sp. OV166 (assembly GCF_900177675.1). Lineage (GTDB taxonomy): Bacteria > Bacillota > Bacilli > Bacillales > Cytobacillaceae > Neobacillus. Next base: position 1,686,885 of record NZ_FXWM01000001.1, read on the forward strand.
ATAGCTGCTCCTTTGCGCGAGTCATCGCCACGTAAAATAGTCTTCTTTCTTCTTCGAGTGCAGTAAAGTCACCATTTCGATAGGCTTCCAAGGCAAAATCATGCGGAAGGCTGCCATCGACTGCGCCGATCATATAAACGGTTTTGTATTCAAGGCCTTTTGAGCGGTGGATTGTACTTAGGCTGATTGCTTCATGAAAATGTTTACTTAAATTTTTGATTTCTTTGTTCATCGCCGACATGTGCTCGGAATGAGCTAGAAATGCTTCAATTTTGTCGAAACTTTTTGCAGCCACCTTTAAATCCTTAAGATCGTCCGATCCTTTTTCAAGTTTATTCGATTCATTTCCGCGTTTTTTCAGAAAATCAAGAAAGCCAATATCTTTCTCGACCTTTTCAATCGCAGTGTGAGGTGAAGAATGCTTTAACCCTCGAATAATCGTGACAGCTTTTTTTAATTTCTTTTCCTGAAATGCATGGGCTGTCGTTAAATGTGCGAGTGCCTCAAGAAGACTGCAGTCTTTTAGGATACTTTGTGCTTTTAATTCTTTTAGGACTGCCTGCTTTAAAAATAATAATGGTAAAATGTCTGACATTGCTTGCGTGTCATCCTCATTTAAACTCACCTTTAGAAATGCCAGGACGCTTCTCACAATATAGCGTTCGTAAAAAGCCTCTGCATCCAAATCAATTTTAAAAGGAAGATTGGAGCCAGCCAGTCTTTCAAACACTGCACGAGAACCTGCATTGGTCCGATAAAGAATGGCAAAGTCTGAAGGATTTGCACCAAGTGAAATCCTCTCCTGTATATCGGTAACAATCATTGTTGCTTCTTCCTCTTCATCATAGGGGAAAAATAACTGTGGGAGTTTTTCTGATGAAAACTGTGCTTTCATTTTTTTTATTCTTCTTATATTATTAGCTGCAATCATTTGATTAGCAGCCGAGACAATTTCATGAGACGATCGATAATTTTGATCAAGTGTGACCATTTTGGCATAGGGAAAATCTTTTTCAAATTCTAGCAAATAGCTTGGGTCACTACCCCGAAACGAATAGATCGCTTGATCATCGTCGCCAACGGCACATACATTTTTGTGTTTTCTGGATAAAAGTTTGATCAGCTCATACTGGACCTTATTAATATCCTGAAACTCGTCAATTAAAAAATAATGAAACCGATTTTGATATTGTTCAAGCAGGGAAGGGGTGGTGGCAAACAGTTGATAGCAGCCAATTAGCATATCGTCAAAATCAAACAGACCTTCTTTTTTCTTATAGGCTTCATATCTTTTATATAAAAAGACTGCTTTTTCTTCCCATTCGGTGGTGGGCTTTACTTCATCTGGCATCAGCAGAGAGTTTTTCCATAATCCGATTTGCTGAAGAGCTAAATCATAGGCAAATTCTTTTTCAGACAAGTCGAGTTCTTTGCCAGCTTCCTTCAGGATTTTGTCTCGCTGCCATTCTTTTTTGAGCAGCTTATTTGAAGACCAATTAATTGAATCATGGAACATAAGAATACGATAAAAAATACTGTGAAAGGTTCCGGTAACAAGCTGATTGATTTTATCTCGTTTCATTTGCGGATAGGAAAGCAGACGGTTTTTCATTTCAGCAGCTGCTTTTGACGTGAATGTAACGAGCATGATTGTCCTTGGGTCGATGTGTTTGTCATCTAGCATAAACGCTGTTCGTGCTGTTAACACCCGAGTTTTGCCACTCCCTGCACCAGCAAGGACTAATAAGGAGCCTTCTGTCTCCATGACAGCAGCAGCCTGACTTCCATCAAGAACAACTCCACTGTCTGCAAGTTGCTGTAAATAAGGTGAGCGCTCCTCATGTTTGTCACTAATTGTCTGTTTAAACGCAACCGTATATTCAATATTTATGGACTTTTTGAAAAGATCCACGCTTTGCGGGGTCTGTGTAATGGTTCTACCCTTTGGGATGCTAAATCCGTTTACTTCGGAAAATTGTTGTGTATCTACTTTTTCTTTTTCCGCTATTATTGTAGGCTCTGGGCAATATATTTCAGGTGAATGTGTATGGTAAAAATGCGGATCCTTCTGAATACCTAAAAACAATCGAACGTTCTCTTTACATGCAGGGCAGCTCAGTTGACCATTTTTTCCGGCAAGGAATATTTTTTGATATTGATCCCTGCTTAATTGTTCAAGGACAATATTCTGATTTTGATAAATTGCTGTTTTCATAATTTTTACCCTCTATATCCAAAAATCAAGACATGTTCTATCATATCAAAACCTGAGGGTAACTAAAAGGGTTTCACCGACATTGCTGGAATTACCAAAAAGCACTTGCCACATAAAGCGTCAAGTGCCTCCTTCGTTTATATTTCTTTTACCATCGTTTTATGAGGAATTCCAGCATCCATAAATTCCTCTGAAACAATCTCATAACCAAGTCCTGCATAAAAGGGGATGGCATGTGTTTGAGCATTTAGCTTTAATTTATGAATATCTTTTTGAAGCGCATAGTTCTCAATTGCATTCATAATCGTTTTTCCTGCACCAGTTTTCCTTGTCTTGTTCAATACACAAATTCGTTCAACTTTTCCATAGCCATCAACGAAACGAAATCGACCAGCAGCAATTGGAGAACCTTCATCGTACATGACAAAGTGTTCTGCCTCGCCCTCGTAGGCGTCGATTTCCTCTTCGAGAGGTACATTTTGTTCTTCAACGAAAACGATTTTCCTAACTGAATAGGCATCTTCAAGTTCTTTTTGATTTTCTACAATCTTGACTGTCACTTAAACTATTCCTTTCCAAGACGAAATGTTTCAAAAACGGTCCAGGAACCATTTTCTAATTGATAAAGTAGATGGAAACGGTCAACCGTTTCTTCATGATTAATCTTAGTCATGCGCAGTGATCCAAATACATCAGAATGCTCATCATTGGATAGCTTTTGACCAATCGTGATATGTGGAACAAATGCATATTCTAAGTTTTGCTCCGTAAATTCTTGATTGACTTCATTATGCAAGGCGGAAAGTTCATCTGTCTTGTCTACTTTGAAATAAATAACATTATTTACAGGCTGAAAAGAGCTGATTTTTGAAGTCTTTAATGTGAATGCATTATGGCTAGCAGCTACTCTCCGTAACTTTTCAGCGTATTCCTTCGCTTCTTCTTCAGTCGCTTCAAATCCAGTTTTCAATGTTAGGTGAGGTGTAATTAAAGCATAATGCGGGTCATAACGTTTTCGATAGGAATTAGCTAAATCCTGTAGTTTTTTTGATGGAAAAATAACAACTCCAAATTTCATACGTATACCTCCGTTTTGATGAACTGACCTTTTTTTTTAAAACAAAAAATTAACCTTCCTGATATTATAGCAAATTTTCAAAAAATATTAAACGACTTATCTTGATGTATATTCTAATAAGATTAAAATAGCATTTTAAGAGCCCGTCTTAAATCTGGCTGCCAGTAGGTCCAAGTATGATTCCCTTTAAATTCTTCATAAAAATATGTAATGGGTTTTTCTGAAATTATTTTTGAAAGCTTCCGGTTAGGGGTCAGGAAATCTTCAATTTTGCCATTTGTTGTCTGAACTTCAGTTTCTTGTTCACCTATCACGTGATAGAGTTGTAAAATCTGTCCATCCGAGAAGTTCTGGACCGAATTCAATACATTTTCATCCACATATGGAGATTGTAGAAGGACTTTTCCAAATGTATGAGGATATTGAAGGGCAGCCATTAACGAAACAGTTGCGCCCAGAGAATCTCCAATAAGCGCTCTGGTCAAGCCCATTTGATAAGTTGGAAACTCTTGATCTAAATACGGAACTAATTCATGGGCAAGAAAGCGAATGTATTGCTGATTCTGTTCGCCTTCAGGATGGTATTTCCTGCGGCGTTCTTCTACATTCTTATAGGGTACCCCAACAATAATTAAATTTTCAATTTCCCTTTCAAAAAGATACTCGTCTGCTAATCGGCCAATTCTGCCAAGTTGGAAATAATCCCTGCCATCCTGGGCAATCAGCAGCGAATACTTATATAATGGTGAGAAATTTGCAGGCAGATAAACGAGAAGCTGTAAATCTTCTCCAAGCTCCCTGCTGTGAAAGGTAAGTTCTTTGATTGTGCCTTTTGGAAATTCCATGCAATTATTCCCCCAATAATTCGATCTTTACCACTGCATTATAACAAAACTAAAGAGGAAATGCTTTTAATGATCGGAGGGAAGATTGTTATATGAATGTAGGTAGGAAGAGGATTAGTGAAGGTAGCGTTGTTTCGTGCGAGATTCAGGCATAATCGATAATATATTTTCTCGTTTAAAGGTGCGCATTTGTTTGCGTAGCAAACACGAATGTATTCGTCCTGAACTTCCTTCACAATCAACTTCCGTTGTGAGAGTTCTTGGTTGTCGGCTAAATAAATCATTTCTAATGGAATATTTTCCTCGATTGAACGGATGAAAAGCCCATCCATGTGAATCACCCCTTTCGTTTTCTTATGTTATTATTATATCCAAACATTTGTTCTTTATTCAATGAAAATAGAACGAATGTTCCTTATTTGGGATGATAAACAATGTCATCAAAAAAAATGTAAGAATAATAATTAAACTATTGACATTATCACAAATTTTTATATAATTATTTATGTAGTTTAAATAAATACGACTTGTTAGCTCAGTGGGAGAGCACTTCCTTGACAGGGAAGGGGTCGTGGGTTCGAATCCCTCACAGGTCATCAAACAATGCCTTGGTAACGTTGAGTTATCAAGGCTTTTTCTATTGTTACAGAGTCCTTATTTTATTAGTACAGATGAATTGGTGGCAGATTAATTTATGAAGTAATTCTTTATGCTTTTTCCTGTTGTTTTTGTTGAAACAAGTAATCAAAGGGTTTTTTTATGTTTTCGACAGGGTTTTCTTTAATGACCCGCCACTCAACAGCTCTATTAAAAATATTTTTCAGGATACGATGGTAAAACTGGATGGTTGCCGATGATAATTGACCTGTTTTTCCATCCGACCTCATCCCATCTTTGCTTAAAGATTCCAAAAAACTTAGTATTTTTGAATTATTCCAAGTCAAAAGGACTGGGGGAGTGGAAAACAAATGAGACATTATCTTGAATTTACTGTGGATGTGAAACCCTTCCAAGCGGTTCAACTTATTTTGGAGGACAAAGATATAAAGTCAACTTTAATATTTGAGGATTATAAAGTTACTGAGAATGTTGAGAAAGAGATTTCAATATTAGTATTTGAACAATTTTTTCTCCGTACTGGTAATACAGCTTCGTTAACTGTCACTGTCGATAATTTTACAGGAGTGACAATTGTAAAGTGTATCTCAGCAGGAAATGGAGATGGAATTTTGGATATTGACTGGGGGGCAGGAAAAGCTTTATTAAAACCAGTTCGAAAAAAACTGGAATCTAACATTATTGAAATATCGAAGGAGACATAGCACACTATTATCCATTTATTCGAGGAAGATTTGGCTTTTATGCTTAAACTAAACCAGCTAATAGTTTGTCAATATTTTTCAATAAAAACTTAAAATATTTCATGGTATACTAAAAATGTGCATGCCAAATAACCTTCCTTATCTCAACTTTTGGAAGGTTTTGTATTGTTTAGTTTTATTTATTATTTAAGCTATATCTTGGAAAGTAGAGTTGCTTCTTAAAAGAGCATAGATCCATTGTAAGAGTTTATTTGCACAGGCTATTACAGCTACTTTATAAGGCTTTCCTTCTTCGCGTTTCTTATCGTAGAACTCTCGTAACCTCTTGTTACGCGGGATGATTTCTTGGGTCATTTTCTTTTTACGACAATCACGAATGGCACATTTAACCGCCAAATATAAGGCACGCCTTAGCCTACTCGAACCTCTCTTAGTTATTTTGTTTACATTTCCTTTAAACCTGCCAGATTCAAAGATACTAGGGTCAATTCCGGCAAATGCTACGAGTTTTTTAGGGTGAGTAAACCGATCAATCTCACCAATTTCTGAAATAATCGTTGCCGCGATTTTTTCTCCGATACCAGGGATTGATTGGATAATCTTATATTCTATAAGTTCTTTTGCTAAAGCATCTATCTCATTTTCAAACGTAGATAGGTGCTTTTGGTATTCTAAAAGCATATTTATATACATTTTTAAGGTTAAAATGTGGCTTTGATATAAGGTTTCCTGAAAAGGATTCCGAGCTGCTGCATCTATAAGTTTCTTTGCTTTTACATCCGCCCACCTTCGAGAACGACTTTTACAATGATCCTTGATTCTAGTTGCTATGGTTTCTTCACCAGCTTCTAAGACATCGTTAGATGTAGGATAATCTAATAAAGTTAGTAAAGAAACAACTGAATATAAGTCCCCAAAAACACCTCTATACTCAGGAAAAACTTGATCAAGAACTGCTTGAAACTGTAGCTTGGTTTGTACAAATATTCCTGTTAAGTTTTCGTGTTGTCTTGTTAGATTACGAAGGTTTAAGAGTTGAATTCCACGTTTTTTATAAGGCTCCAAATCCTCTTTATAGTACATTTCACAGAGATGATTTGCATCGATTATATCTGTTTTTACTTTCCGTAAACTCGAGCTCTTGGCACGATAGGAGACAAGAGGATTAACTATAATTATTAAATAATCTCTGTCCTCAATATACTGGACAACCGGGGTATGATAATGTCCTGTAGCTTCCAGAACAATCGGAGGTTTAACCCCTGTTAAGTTCTCAATTTCTCTTAAATATTGATGTAACGTATCTAATCCCTCAAGGGTATGTGTTACTTTAAAACTACTTTTGTAAGGTTTTTTCTTATCCAAGAAAGCTTGTACCTGACTTTCACCTTTTGCTACATCCAGACCAATGACTGGATTCATTCTAAATCTCCTTCTCCAAAATAAAATTACCGGTACCCCTAATTCCTTCTTGCAGTATCATAGCTTCGCTTGTTATACGAGATCATAGTCCCAACCAGCCTCAATCATGTTTCTACAAGTAGGGGGCGAACTGTTTAGTTGACGGGATCGAGTCCCACGGGTGCTTACGTTCTACCCCGGCTACCGTTATAATAAAACTATATAAAAAATGTTCAACCAGAAATATCTGGCTGAACTTATAATACGAACGGGTGCTTTACTTAAATAAGGAGTAATGCTTTTTTTCTTCAACTAACGAAGCAGATTAGTTTAACTAAGACTAATTTCGTATTACAAAAATATCCAAATCGGATTATTATTAATTTAATATATTGAATGAAGAAGGTTTGAGAATGGATTTACTAGTCGGCTTTTTAATATTTGCGGGTATTTTTGCGTTATATGACGCCTTAAGAAAAGTGAATAATAATATCTTGGACCAAACAGTAGAAATAAAAAAACTACGTGAAGAATTAGCAAAGAATAATAAAAATTAGTATCTTCTTCTTCAACTACCATGAAAATTAACTTCTGCCAGATCCTAAAAATGGCAATACTTAAGTAGACGCAGCTCATTCATTTTTTTTTTAAAAGAGCAGTGCGCCTGATCAAGGTGTTTATGGACAACGAATAATGGATTAGGATGCTTCGGTAATTGTCACCGTATAACCTAAGTTTTCTAGTCTTCGAACTGAATGGCGTACAATAGATACTTGTTTTTGTTTATCGAAATAATCTTCGCCTAAGTCAACATACATTTCCTTTCGGGTTAGAAGGTAATATGCGATTCGTAACATCGCATGGGCGACTACAATTGCTGCCTTTTTCGTTCCTTTTCGTCCGGCTGTACGTCTATATAGTGCACCGAGATAGTTTTTTGACCCTCTTACTGATTGAGCTGCTTCTGTTAATGCGGATCTTAAATACTTATTTCCCTTTTTAGATCTACTAGATTTCCTTTTACCCGCGCTTTCATTATGTCCAGGAACTAAAGCAGCCCAAGAACATAGATGAGCGGCGGTGGAATTGGTTCCCAACATCCGTTCCTATCTCAGCTAAGATTTGTTCAGCCATTCTGGTGGCAATCCCTGGAATGGAATCGAGTCGTTCAATATCTTCCTGATACGAGCTCACTCTTTGAGCTATTTCTTGATCCAACATTTCAATTTGCTCTGTAAGAAAATCAATGTGCGTTAAAATAGTTTTTATCATTAAACGTTGGTGTGGGTTAACATAGCCCCGAAGTGCTAATTCAAGTTCTTCCTTTTTTCGTTTCATTGTACGACGAGCGAAGTTTGCTAGTTTTTCAGGATCGTCTTCACCATTCGCAATGGCTCGAAGCATATCCTTCGATGAAACGCCCATAATATCAGAAACAACAGAACCAAGTTTGATATTAGCTCCTTCTAAAACCTTTTGAATTCGATTATGTTGTCTGGCTCGTTCTTCTATGATACTTCGGCGATAGCGTACAAGTTCCCGCAGTTCTCGTTGATTCCGATCAGGAATAAAACTTGCTTTCAGTAGTCCATGACGAAGAAGTTGGGCTATCCATTCGGCATCTTTAACATCCGTTTTACGTCCCGGAAGTGCCTTCATGTGTTGAGCATTTACAACTAAAAACTCGATTCCTTCGGACTCTAATAAGTTAACAATAGGTTTCCAATAAACACTCGTGCTTTCCATAGCAATGTGAGTACAATTATTCTCCTTAATCCAGTCCAATAACTTTAATAGAAAAACCGTTTTAGTAGAAAACGTTTGAATCTCCTTTCCTTGTGAAGTCATAATACAAGCAGTGATATTGTCCTTATGGACATCCAATCCACATGCTCTTTCAATAATAACATCCATTGAAAACTTCCTTTCTAGGCTTGAAAATTGGAGGCTGGTGCAAGCAATCAGAACTAGGATTAATCTACCACGAGTGCTTCCCGTAAGGGAGCGACAGTTTGTGGTGCACCGTGGTCGTTGGAGTCAGACTAACGGATGGGCTCTAAGGCACCATAGTTTATCGACCTTCCTCTCCCAGCCTTAGGAACAGTATCTAGGATTCGATATATTTTCATTCTTTGTGGTGAAGCGCCGATTTTTGCGCTTCATGGATGGCTAAGGGGTGCTTTAGTGAAAGAAAGGGACCGTAATTTGACGGTCCCTTTTGGTACGAGTAAACATAATACCCAAAATATTTACTCCACAAAATATTGTGAAGAAATGTACCTAGAGTAACATTATTTTTTTCTGTATTTATGACTATGCGGGTTAAAAGGTGTAAAGTAAGAAACCGAATAATCCAAGTTTATCATTTCGCTATATTCGAACACTTTACCGTTTTGAAGAATTCCTCTATTTATTATTTTCATTGCAGCCACTCCTTTTTTACAGTTAAGAAGTGCAGCATCCTCTTTACTAACATTTACAGGAGTATAGGTTGTGATGAAGTGAGATATTTGATAATCACATTGTTGCACATAATCATGCACAGACTTTTTTATTTCTTCTTCATTTAAATCTGGAAAGTAAGAATAAGGTAATCTTGTGGTTTCAATTTGCATTTTGTGGTAATTAACAATCCGAACTCGTTTATATTCCCATAATTTTGCGTGATGTCCGTTTATATCAAAAATCTTTTCTAAGTTATTATCGGGTTTGATCTTTTTTAGATAAATAATTTTAGATTGAATATCTTTAAATTTTTTTTCGGTTAATGAATTATAAATTAATGGACTTTTATATCTTGTTTCATTTACGAAAATTCCTGATCCTTGAATAACTTTAATACATCCAATATTAACTAATTTTTTCAATGCCTCTCGAATTGTATATCGCGATACATCATATTGGTCAGCAAGATCCCTTTCTGTAGGCATTTTTTCACCAGTTTTGTATTTATTTTGATAAATCTTACTCAGGATATCATCAGCAATGAAATCACGTTTGTTCATAGTCATTTACCTCTAGAAAAAAGATTTACTTCCTTTAATTTATCTTTTCATATTTTTTACTTGCAGGAAAGTTTTTAATATTTTTTTTACAATAAAAATGCCTCTAAAGCGTAAATACTCTAGAGGCACTTGAATAAAAGAAGAGTCTGTACTTTATGGTGTGTGAATAGTGCCATTTGGAATACGTGCTTGGGTCCATTCATGTTTACGATAAATGACCGGATATTCTTTTGACATATCTTCATTAAATTCCACGCCAATACCAACTCTTTCAATAGGATAAATATATCCATCCACTACTTCAACAGAGTTAGGGAACATTTTCTTCGTATTTTCATCTGGTTCTTGAATCTCTTGAATTGCTGCATTATGAAGATGAATATTTAAGTGTGTATTGACCGCGACTCCAATAGGAGTCATATCAGACGGACCATGCCAAGCAATCCGAACACCAAAATTCTCACAAAGTGCAGCTAGCTTTAGTGCAGGTGTAATTCCTCCGATTTGAGAAACATGGCAACGAATGAAATCTATTTGACGATTTACAATGAGATTTCTCCACTCAGCTGGATTATTAAATAATTCCCCTGTTGCTATAGGTGTAGTACATTGTGCTCGTAATTGAGATAACCACTCATTTTGATCAGGAGGTAAAATATCTTCTAGAAAGAAAAGCTTATATGGTTCCAGATCTTTTGCCAATTGGAGTGCTTGGTTAGGAAACAGTCTTTCATGAACATCATGAAGAAAATGAATTTCATAACCGTATTCTTCACGTAATGCCTTAAACATAGTCAGGACATCTCTCATATAAATGTCTTGATCAAAGTATTCTCCCTCACTTAAACCTTTTGTTAAGTGCATATTGTGATTTTTGCCGCCATACAGACCTAATTGACAACGAATATGGCGGTATCCCTTCTTGATTAATAGACCAACATTGGAAAAAAGTTCTTCGAGTGTTAATCCATCGGCATGCGTATAAGCTGCAATAGCGTTTTTTGACTTTCCTCCAAATAATTGATAAAGAGGCATATCAGCTAATTTGGCTTTGATATCCCATAAAGCCATGTCCACACCAGCAATAGCGTTATTAATAACTGGACCATTTCTCCAATAAGAATTGACCATCATCATATGCCATATATCTTCAATATGGTTCGCATCACGATTTATTAGTAGTGGTTTTAAATATTCATCAATAATGGTTTGAACAGCTAAAGGGCGTTGCTGAAAAGTTGCACAACCATATCCGTAAACACCTTTATTTGTTTCTATTTTGACAACAATAAGATTATGTCTATGTGGATTAGTCACAAATGATTTAATATCTGTTATAAGTGTAGGTTCCAACTGTGATTCTTCCTCTCGTTTTAAATTGCATTTGTCAACTCGAAGCAATTTATACCTAAATTAAAACATAGTAAAAACACCAGCGTCAATTTGGTACGGGAAGTAGTTTTATTTAAGTAATTTACCATACCAATTTTTAAAAAGCATAAGGGTGAAACCTTGATATAATAGGGTTTTCTTTATTTTTTTGGATTTTTTAAACCGTTTTCAAAGTGCTTTTCATTATGCTATTATTGGCGTGTCAATTCGAATTGCAATTTTGCAGCCATTATTTTGGGAAGTCTATTAAATAATTCATTTTAAGGGGATGAACGAACAGTGAAAGAAAAAGACACTGTACTAAAAATCATCGATTATGTCGGTGGTAAAGAGAACATTAAGAAAGCTTGGCATTGCATGACTAGGCTGCGTTTTGATTTGTATGATCAATCTTTAATAGAACATGATAAAGTTAAACAATTGCAAGGAGTTATCGGAGAACAACTACAAAGCGATCAATATCAAATCATAGTTGGTACAAATGTACAAAAATATTATGCAGTTTTGACAGAAGAACTAGGGATGGACGGAGAGCAAGAAAACGAGCAAGAAATTGATAAGAAAAAAGGTTTCTTCGGACGATTATTTGATGTTGTGTCAGGTGTATTCGGTCCAATTGTTCCCGCAATAGCTGGTGCCGGGATGCTCAAAGGGGTTATTGCTGGTCTCATTGCATTAAAAATATTATCTGCGGATACTGAAACAGTAAAAATTTTAGACTTGGTAGCAAGCAGCGTCTTTTATTTCTTACCATTTTTCCTAGCTGCTTCAGCAGGCAAAATTTTTAAAACCAACCAATATCTTGCCATTGCCATTGCAGCTGGATTTATGTATCCAACCTTAAATGATGCGGCTAAATTAGGTGAGATCAGTCAATTTCATTTTCTTGGTTTACCAATTCCAGTCATTAATTATGCAGGTAATGTTATTCCAGTCATTTTATCTGTTTGGGCATTAAGTTATATTCACAAATGGGTGGATAGGTTTATGCCTAACATTTTAAGAACTGTATTTACACCAACATTAACTTTATTTATTGCTATCCCTTTTGCGTTAATCGTATCTGGACCATTGGGTAGTTACGTAGGAAAAGGAATCGCTTTCATGGTTGAAGGATTATTTAATATTTCTCCTATCTTGGCAGGTGTTGTGATGGGTGCAACAAGACCAATTGAAATTGTATTTGGTGTGCACCACGCAATAACTCCAATTGCGCTTCAAAACTTCGCCGATAAAGGATTTGACATGCTAATGCCTATGATGTTTATGACAAACATGGCGATTGCAGGTGCAACCTTTGCGATGTTTTTCAAAGCTAAAAGCAAAACGGAAAAAACTATTGCTCTTTCGGCAAGTGTTTCTGCTCTTCTAGGGATTACAGAACCAGCTTTATTCGGTGTACTAATTAAAAATAAGAAAGCCTTTATCGCATGTACGATTGGTAGTGCAGTAGCTTCCACATTTTTTGCTACAATGGGTGTTAGAATTTATGGTTATATCCTTTCAAGTATTGTGAGTTTAGTGGCTTATGTTGGACCATATTTTCCGTATGCATTAATTGGAATCGCAATTGCAATAGGTAATTCGTTCGCAATTACTTATATTCTTGTAAAAAAAACAGTAAATAGCGAATCACAAAACGTTAGTGTTTTGAAGAAAACTAGTTAATTATTGATTTGCAACCATTAGATGTGTCCCAAATGGAATCATGTTTGTTAATCAAGACAAATAAACAAGTCGTTTTATAGGCTATAATGATGCTTGACTGCTTTTAGGTGGTCAAGCATTATCTTTACGAAAACCATAAGAAACAATTATAAGGTGATCATATGAAAAAAATTTCAATATTAAATAAATTAGTGAGTAGTGGTGTAATTGCAGTTATAAGAGCAGCTTCGAATAGTGAAGCTTTAAGTGTAACAGAAGCAATTATTAAAGGTGGATTTACTGGATTGGAAGTAACCTTTACAATACCACAAGCTGAAGATTTAATTCGTGAATTAAAGGACAAGTATGCAAACAATGAGGATATTGTAGTTGGAGCTGGTACAGTTTTAGATGCTACTACAGCAAGAATTGCAATTATGGCAGGGGCTGAGTATATCGTTAGTCCTTATTTTGACCAGAAAACAGCGGAATGTTGTAATTTATATCAGATCCCGTATCTTCCTGGATGTATGACTATAACTGAAATTTCCACTGCTTTAAAAGCCGGTGTTGATATTTTAAAACTATTCCCTGGTAGTGCATTTGGTCCTGGATTTGTCAGTGCAATAAAAGGACCTATGCCGCATGTTAATATTATGCCTACTGGTGGTGTAAATTTGGAGAATATGGAAGAATGGTTTGCACATGGATGTATTGCTGTTGGAGTGGGTGGCAATTTATTCGCACCAGCTAAAACGGGAGACTTTGACAAAGTAACCTATCTTGCAAAGCAATACATAGATAAGCTTAAGATGATCAGAGGAGACAGATTATCTTAAGCTGAGTTTTGACTTTAGATGCATGGTGCTGCCGTGTATCTCGATACCATACTTAGTGAATCAAAACCATTTCAAGTAGTGGTCGTGAAGCCAAGGTGGTGATTAGTTTGGCTAGTTATAATCATTTTTTGGACTTTTCAATTAGGAGTGACGGATATGAAACTAATTGCGATTGATTTGGACGGTACCCTATTGTCCCAAGATACTCTCATTACTCAGGAAAATGTGCAGGCTATTCGAAAGGCACAAAGCCAGGGGCATATCGTGATGATATGCTCTGGACGTGCCCCTGAAGATATTCGAGAAATCCTTAAAAAATATGAGCTTTCTTGCCCCTTGGCAGGAAGCAACGGAACGGTTGTTCAAGCTGAAGGAAAATTATTAGGAATCGTTTCAATGAGTCGGGAAAATATCATACAAATCGCAAAGAAATTAGATGACGAGAGGGCTCCTTATCGTATCTATGCCAATCAGGGAATATTTGTACCTGAAGACTGGTCGGAGCGAGTGAACCGTGACCTCCAAGGGGATACCATAAAAGTGGAAGGTCTCTCCGATGAAACCTTTAGAAGGATAACAGAACAACCACAGCAGTCTAATTTAATTAAGTATTTTCATGATTATAATGAATTGTTTGATAGAGTAGACTTGAAAATTCAAAAATTCTTTATACTTACTTTAAATCAACAGAGAAAATCAGAGTTGACTACTTACCTTAGTAATATTTCCGGAGTTGCCACAACTTCGTCAGGACCAATGAACATCGAAGTTATGGATAAATATGGTAATAAGGGAAATGCCCTGAAAATCGTTGCTGACTATTATGGTATTTCTATGGCGGATACCGTGGCAATTGGAGACAACTTTAATGACATCCCAATGCTTAAAGTAGCTGGATTCTCAATCGCCATGGGGAATGCAGATACAGTAGTTAAACAACTTTGCAAAGCCGTAACACTTTCTAATGCTGAAAACGGGGTCTCATATGCCATAGATCAGTTTATACTGAACCAACAAGAGCAATATATTAATTCAGTACAGGCAATTAGAGGAGACAGATAAATGAGTAAAATTTTGACCTTAGGTGAAATTATGCTTCGGTTATCTACTAGTAAAGATACTAGATTAAGTGAATCAAAACAATTCCAAGTTCATTATGGTGGTGGTGAAGCCAATGTGGCTATTAGTTTGGCTAATTATAACCATTTTGTATCTTTCGCAAGTAGAGTACCAAAAAATTCATTGGGACAAGCAGTAAAAAAACACTTACAGCATTTTGGAGTTTCAACCCATTTATTACTTTTTGGTGGGAATAGATTAGGGAGTTATTTCTTAGAAGATGGTGTTGGAGAACGTGCTTCTTCCGTCATTTATGACCGTGCTAATTCTAGTTTTGCAGAAATGGATATGCTTGAATGGTCGATGGATGAGCTCTTTGACAATGTGGAATTATTCCATGTTTCAGGAATTACTCCAGCACTATCAAGTAGCTGGGCAATGCTAACCGAAAAACTAATGAGAGAAGCAAAAAAACGTAATGTGAAAATAAGTTTTGATATTAATTATCGGGCAAGATTATGGAGTTATACCGAGGCAAAAAAGGTGTTATCAACATTGCTCCCTTTGGTGGATTATTGCTCTGCCGGAAAATTAGACGCTATTCATCTTTTTGGGATTAAAGAAAAAAGTATTAATACAGATAATGCCTCTTATTATTACGAACAAATGAGTGAGCTTTATCCTAACATTGAGGTGTTTTATTCAACTTTGAGAGAAATAAAATCAACTAGTGACAATTCTTTGGTAGGAACAATTTGGAATAAAGGTATTTTATATACTTCGAAAAAACACTATATTTCACCAATTATTGATCGTGTTGGTGGGGGAGATGCCTTTTCAGCAGGTGTTTTACATGGATTACTCACAAAAAAAGATTATGATTATACTGTATCATTCGCAACTGCTGCTTCAGCATTGAAACATACAGTTTATGGAGATTGTAACCAATTTTCCATAGAAGAGATTGAAGAATTTATGAATCGTAAAAATCAAAGAATTATACGGTAGATTGGAATAAATGAGGTTGGGGTGTAATCATGCTTAAAGGTTTATTAAATAAGAAAAATAGTTCTAAAATAGAGGAAGTTCTTTCACCTATATTTGGTGATGTTATTCCATTATCGGAAGTGCCTGATCCTGTTTTTGCCCAAAAGATGATAGGAGATGGGATTGCTATTATTCCAAAGAGTGGAAAGGTGGTTTCACCGGTTAATGGTGAAGTTATTCAGGTTTTTCCTACAAAACACGCAATTGGTATTCGGTCTAAAAAGGGGCTTGAAATACTTATCCATATTGGATTAGAAACTGTTGAATTGAATGGAGAAGGTTTCGAGGTACTAGTTAGCAGCAATCAACATGTTAAAACAGGGGACACCTTGGCAAATGTAAATTTAGAGTATTTAAAAAGTAAAAACAAAGACATAATCACTCCTATTATTATTACAAATATGGAGAAGGTTTTGAATGTGGAACCAAATAATAAACATGAAATAACCTGGGGAGATTTATTATTAAGTTGCAATATTAAATAAAATGTTTGGGATTTTTTGAGGTATTGTTCAACTGAAGGCGTGCAAGTGCAAGGATTTATTATGGCATTTTTTTTGTAAAAATAAGAATGTGAAAAATTGTACTTAAACTAAAGGGGTGCTTTACTTCAATAACGAGTAGAGCCTTTTCTTCTGTTGTTCCACTAACGTAAGCAGGTTAGTTGAAGAAGACCTTGAGTATGATAATTACTTAATAAGGATATTGTAAGAAGAAAAAGGAAAAATAATAATGATTGGACTTTTTATCGCAATTATCATATTTAATGTGCTTGCTTTCAAAACTAATAAGAATTTATCGGCAAAACAAATTGCTCATATCTGGTCATTTACAACTGCATTTCAAATGTCTTTAGATGCTTACATAGATTTGAAATATCATGCATACTGGTATTTTACTAAAAATGTGGATTGGGCAGCATTACCAGCCAATACTATGTTACTTCCACCTGTAAATATGATGTTTTTGAATTGGTATCCTTTTAAAAGTTCCTTAATTAAACAAATACGTTATTTTATCTATTGGGAAGTATGTTTGTTAACCTATGAATCCATCACCCTATTGCCCGAACCTTGGGGATATTTTCATTACGGATGGTGGAATTTAGGATATTCAGCAATTATTAATCCTATCTTGCTTGTTATTTTATTGGTTTATTACAAGAGGTTTGTAAACTAGAATAGCATGCATGTTAAACTAAAGGGTGCGATGCTTTAACAAGGCATCACCTTTTTTGGTTTTGATTAACGAAGCAGATTGTGAAAGATTGTACTTAAAGTAACGGGTGCAAGAGTTTAACAAGGTGTTGCAGTAGCAGCATCTTTTTTCTTATTGAGCTAACGTAAGCAGTTTAGTTTAACAAGGAATTAGTAGAAGAAGGAAAAAATGTCCATTATGTAGAAATTTATATTCTGCTTTAATATAAAATTAAGAAGAGGTATCTAATATGGAAAGTAAACACTGGACGATAGTTTATAGGCTTGCTGTTGTTGGCATTTTGATTTATATTGCTACTCGATTGAATCTATTAATTGACTTAACAAGAGTCTTGATTGAATCTTATTCGAGTTAATATTTAAAGGCATTTCATATGGGATGCCTTTTATAAGGAAAATATCGTTGTTACAATTTGATTAATTACCATATTAAAAGAATATTAAGTTTGTGAAATATTGTACTTAAAGTAACGGGTGCGATTGTTTAATAAGAACATTCGCTTTTCTTGTTCAGCAACGGGAGTTTAGTTGAAGAAGGAATAGACGAGTTTGCATCTTTTATTGGCAGTAACATTAACCTAAAAAGGTTTCTTAAGAACATACTTAAACAAATATGGCAGCTTATTAAAATCAAACGATCCCTGCAAGTGCAAGTCAGGAGGAGGGTATTTATATGTCTTTAAGTGCGTGTGAGTTATTAACTTCACTTCAGGTCCATAAGAAATCCGATATGTCATTCGGTCCTTCCCTACTTGAACATGGTGTCCGCCATCGTCAAGCTCGATTTCAAATGTAATCTCCAATATTAAGCCACGGAAGCCATTTACTCTTCTTGTTTCAATCACTTCAATTAACCATGGAGAGACTTGAGGTGAAAAATCCTTTAAAATCTTCGGATAATAATACTTATTCAAATCTTCTCTGATATAAGGAGTAAGCAAATTCATAAGCATATCCTGTAAACGAAGTTCTTCGGAATCTTGAGTTGGTTATCTGCGGAAGCGGTTGTTGTTTGAAAAGAAGTAATAGCAAGAAAGGATAGTATAAAAGCGATTAGCATCTTTTTCATTCTTTTTAATACACCTCTTTTCAACTATTTAATTTATTATTACCTTTTTTGAATAGGGTATGTGCTTATTGAACGGGTGCGTTACCTTAGAAACCATTCTGCTGCTTCGGCAGCCTTCTTTTGTTGTTCCACTACCGGAGCAGGTTTATTGAAGAAGTATATAGAATATCTAAAATAAAATAATTCTATTTTGAGATATAAGTTTGAACCAAACCAGACATTTAGCTCAAGATATAACGGGGGAAAATAGATGAAATTACAACTTAGAGCTGATTTAATGCTGCTAATGATTACATTTTTTTGGGGTGGATCGATTTTACTTACAAAAATTGGTCTCGACTATCTGCAAGAATATAATTTAATCTCATTACGTTTCACTCTTGCATTTCTTTTATCAGGGATTGTATTTTACAAGCACTTAATTAAGACTGATTTTAAAACAGTAAAATATGCTTTTATATTATCGTTTATTTTGTTTATTGTTTATGTGTTTGCGACTTTCGGTACGAAGTATACATCCGTCTCGAATGCTGGTTTTTTATTTAGTCTCACAGTCATATTTATACCATTATTATCTTCTGTATTCTTAAAACAAACGCCTGAAAAAAAAGTTGTTTTCGGAATTGTTTTATCAATAGTAGGAATAGGTCTATTAACCTTACAAAACCAATTTAAGATAGGTTTTGGTGATCTGTATTGTATTCTTTGTGCTTTATTCTATGCCGTTCATATCATGATTACAGGAGCAGTGGCTAAGCATGTAAATTCCATTTCCCTTGGAGTTTTACAACTTGGTTTTGTTGGACTGTTTAGTATTATTTTCTCTATTTTTATGGAAAAACCAAAACTTCCCGACAATTATGAGTCATGGTTTGCAATCTTGGCATTAAGTATATTTTGTACGGGAATCGCTTTCATTGTTCAAATCATTGCCCAGCAACATACCAGTCCAACCCATGCAGGTCTTATTTTTACATTAGAACCTGTTTTTTCCTCTGTTTTTGCTTTCTTTTTCACGGGTGAAACTCTCACATCTAGAGGTTATTTAGGGGCATTACTCTTATTAATAAGTGTTCTAATTGCTGAACTAGATTTTAAAAGTTTATTAAAACTAAATTATCAGAAGTATATGGAATAGATATTTTGTGAGGGTAGATGCCACCCAACAGATTAACCAGTTGTAAAAAGTTTATAGAGGAAGGATTAACATGAAAAAAGTATCTTTAGTTCCAGTCAAGACAGAGGAACGAATCTTGCTTTTAGATTACCTACTTATGGCCGATGAAAGCGAAGAAATCGTCAAGCAGTCCATAAATGATGGCGAGATGTTCTCGATTGGTTATGAGGACAAGGTTGCCGGTGTTGTATTATTTTGTTTCCATCCGAACAACACAGAGCTTAAAAACATCGCCTTAGCCGAACAGTACCGTGGGATGGGGCTAGGCAAGATAGCATTCAAACAGGCTTTTACATTATATCAATCAACGGGACTGCAAAAAATGATCGTCGGCACGGCGAATTCCATTATTGATAACATTGCTTTCTATCAAAAGCTGCGGATTTAGAATGGCGGAAAATAAAAGAGACTTTTTTAAAGCCTATCCAACACCGATCTTTGAAAACGGGATAAGAGCTTTAGATATGATTGTATTTGAAAAAGAGCGATGATTCCTAGTTAGTGTCAGGCCTTCTTGCGATGTGGCCTGGCTTTTTTCGTATGAACGGTTCTAATTTTTTCTCAAGTTTCACAGCTTTTCTACATGCTGAATAGACTAGGTTAATGGAAGCTTATTTAAAAAGGCATGGTGGAGGGAAAGAGCTTGAAGATATACCAAGTGAAAGGGTCGCCAGATAGTGTAATGGAATTGTTGGAAATCACAGAGAATGGGAAAGTGAAGGTTAGGGATATCAACAATGATGAGGTCATTGAAACAACAATGCGAGCCTTTGAAATGGCATTTGAACCATCATCCGATTATTCCTCTATTGAGAAACAACAAGCAAAGGCACTAATGATAAATCATAGTGTACCAGCGGATATCAATGAAATGATCGAAAAATCTCAGGTTAAAGTTGTTAAGGCTTTTGGAATATGCACTATGGTTGCGGTCCAGCTGCCCAATGGGTTTATCATCACCGAATCGATAACCAGTGTAGATGAGGCATCCTATAACAAAGAAACAAACACCCAGATTTGTTTGGAACGGATTAAACATAAAATTAGTGAGCTTGAAGCTTACAAAACTCAAAGTGTAGCGATACAGTCAAGAAATAGGAATCAGGGAAAACAAAATTGCTGAGCTGAAAAAGGAAAATAAGAAATTTCTAAAATTGTCAGCGAATGAAGTAATCGAAAAAGTTGATTATGATGAAGCGGTTAATGAAAATAGAAATGTAATAAAAAAGCTACAATCAGAAATTCTTGAAAAGAAGGATATGTTAAAACGATACACAAAAAGTACAGAGATGGTTGAAAAGTCCAAAATGAACTAAAGAAGCTTATAAATATAAATGATATAACCCCGGAGTTACTTCATAAGCTTATTCATAAAATTGAGCTGAAGGAAAACAAGCATCTTATTATGCACTACGGTTTTTCTAACCCTTTTCTGGTCGATGGAAGTAGTGACCAGTTTACGACACAAGTGTATGTAGAAACAATGGTGGCAAGTTGGTGGCAAACTCCAACATACTGCCACCAACTCCACCTTATTAAACCATTTATGGATGAAATAATATCCTTTTAAATCAACGTTTTCATAACTAAACTGTTATAATCAGATTCACTTTACTTCCTTGACAGGGAAGGGGTCGTGGGTTCGAATCCCTCACAGGTCATCAACTAAAATCCTAACATCTTTATGATGTTAGGATTTTTTTTATATCTTTTAGTTTCTTATTTTAAGTTAAAATTTATTTCAAATCGCTCCGTTTGGTCCTTTAATGGAACTAGAGCCTCTCCATTTTTTCTAATAAATGTGTCCACCGTACCTCAAATATTCTTTTTGCAGTTTAAGTGCAAAAAAACAAGAAAAGTGCCAATAAATTTTGCATATCCTTTCCACAAATAGTGAACAAATAGGAGTTTTTAATATTGGCACGGTAATTGCAAGTTTATAAGTGAAAATTAAATCTTGGATAAATATGTATTGGTATCCATTTTTTGATGTCCATAATCATCTAAGGGGGCTTAACAATGAAAACAGGTACGGATCGTGTAAAAAGAGGCATGGCTGAAATGCAAAAGGGCGGCGTCATTATGGACGTTGTGAATGCTGAGCAAGCAAAAATAGCAGAGGAAGCAGGAGCGGTAGCTGTAATGGCATTGGAGCGCGTTCCTTCTGATATCCGTGCAAGTGGCGGAGTAGCAAGAATGGCAGATCCACGAATTACTGAAGAAGTTATGAATGCGGTTTCTATTCCAGTTATGGCAAAAGCACGTATCGGACACATCGTAGAAGCCCGAATTCTTGAATCATTGGGCGTTGATTATATTGATGAGAGTGAAGTTTTAACACCTGCAGATGAAGAATACCATTTAAATAAAAATGATTATACAGTTCCATTTGTATGTGGTTGCCGTGATCTTGGCGAAGCAGCACGCCGTATAGGTGAAGGTGCATCTATGCTGCGTACAAAAGGAGAGCCGGGAACTGGTAATATCGTAGAAGCTGTTCGTCATATCCGTAAGGTAAATGCACAAGTACGTAAAGTCGCTACAATGAGTGAAGATGAATTGATGACAGAGGCTAAGCTACTTGGAGCTCCCTATGAACTTCTTCTAGAGATTAAGCGTCATGGACGACTGCCTGTAGTAAACTTTGCAGCTGGTGGAGTAGCAACGCCTGCTGATGCTGCACTTATGATGCAATTAGGTGCTGATGGAGTATTTGTTGGTTCTGGAATCTTCAAATCTGATAACCCAGCAAAATTCGCTAGAGCTATCGTGGAAGCAACAACCCACTATAAGGACTATAAACTAATTGCAGAGATTTCAAAAAATCTTGGAATTGCAATGAAAGGTATTGAGATTTCAACTCTGTCTCCTGAAGCGCGAATGCAGGAACGTGGTTGGTAAAAATTTAAAATCTTTCTAGAAGGATTTTAACATACAGGGGAGAATAATCTATTTATTGTGTATAGGTCTAAAAAATAGTCGTAAGCTCTTTCTTATTAGTGAAAGCGCTTTAACATTTTTGAAAATTTAAAATATTCACATTGACATTGTTTATTCTGACCCGTATACTCGTGTTAGAAACATGTTCAGTGGATTTTTGAAAGGTGGATTATAGCATGCAAACACTGGAAACGGTGATTGTTACAGGATATGCAAAAGCTCCACAGGGAACTTCCATGTATGAAATATATAAGCATGCGGGAATTGTTCTCGAAGTGAATCTGAAAGATCATAAGATTATCGGAGCTGAATTCACATTCGTAACTGAACTAACTAAAAATTATTTTCAAAAACTGCTGATAGGCTACTGTCTTGAAGACGGTGTCGAGCAGTTGATTAAACGAATTCAAAGTTTTTATTTTGCTCCATCCCAGCAAGCGATCATTGTGGCTCTACAAGCTGCAGTTCAACGTTACTGGGATAATGTGAAGCAAATGAATACATAACGTTTGGTTATAATAAAGTGGGAAGATGACCTCTTCCCATGGTCTTATTAAAACCGGGCAAACATGAACTCTTTGTAAGGAATGTTCGTTGGAACGACATTCTTTATAGAGATTTATGTTTTGCTCGGTTTTTTATTTTACCGAACTGTTAACACCCACAAAAGTCGATGGAGAGGAAGGGAAAAAAGATGAGCAAGCTGATTACATGCGAAGAAGCTGTAAAAAAGGTTAAAAGCGGCTCACGAATTATGGTAGGGGGATTTGGACTTGTAGGAAGTCCGCTTAGTTTAATAGCCGCTTTGGCTCAATCGAAAGTGAAAGACTTAGAGATTATTAGTAATAACCTTGGTGAACCAGGCAGAGGTCTTGGAGTTTTAGTACGGCAAAAGCAAGTGAAAAAAGCGATAGGTTCGTATTTTACATCCAACCCGGAAGTGGTTAAGTCTTATCAGGATAAGGAAATGGAAGTGGAGCTGCTACCGCAAGGAACGATGTCTGAAGCCATTCGAGCGGGTGGTGCGGGACTAGGAGGGTTTTATACACCGGTCAGCGTAGGAACAAAAATCGCCGAAAACAAAGAAGAGCGTACTCTTAACGGTAAAAAATATGTGTTCCAAGAGCCTCTTAAAGCCAATTTTGCTTTAATTAAAGCGAAAAAAGCGGATCAATTAGGAAATCTCATATACAACAAATCGGCAAGAAACTTCAATCCGATGATGGCAACAGCTGCGGATGTGGTTATTGCAGAGGTGGACGAGATTGTGGAGGTAGGCCAAATTTCTCCTGAAGAAATTGTGACCCCTCATTTATACGTTGATTTTATCGTTGTGAAGGGAGGTAACTAGCTTGAACGTAAAACAATACATTGCTGCAAGAGCGGCGAAGGAATTAAAGCATGGCGATATCGTCAATTTGGGCATAGGGATTCCAACGCTGGTTGCTGATTACATTCCATCAGATGTTAAAGTTTTTTTACACTCGGAAAACGGCATCCTTGGAGTAGGTCCTACCCCTGATCCAGAGCATATTGACAAAAATCTTGTCAATGCAGGGAAACTTCCTGTCACAGTATTGGAAGGGTCATCCTATTTTGATAGCGCTTCCTCTTTTGCGATGATTCGCGGAGGACATGTAAGCGTTTCGATTCTTGGTGTGCTGCAAATCGATGCAATTGGGCGGATTGCCAACTGGGCCGTACCAGGAAAAAGTGTTCTTGGTGTAGGCGGGGCGATGGATTTATTGGAGGGCTCCAAAAAGGTAATCGTAACAACGTTGCATACGTCTAACCAGGGAGATTCAAAAATCGTCAAGGAATTAACCTATCCGATCACATCGGAACGAATAGTGGATTTAATTATTACCGATTTGGCGGTGTTCGCTGTAAAGGAAGATGGACTTCATCTTATTGAGCTGTCCCCTGGAATTTCCCTTGAGGAAGTTCAACAGAAAACGGATGCACCCTTCCATATTGCTGAATCTTTCAATATAGGCAAAGAGGTGACTGTGTAGTGGTTGTAATCGTAAATGCATTTCGGACTGCTATCGGAAGCATCGGTGGATCACTGGCGGATACGCGCCCGGAAGAGCTCGTATCTCTCATCATGAAAAATAATCTTTCGTCTTCTGGTTATAGTGCCAATATTGTCGATGAAGTCATCGTCGGCCAAACAAAGCAGAGTGCGCATGCTCCGAATATTGCAAGAGTTGCCGCATTACAGGCCCATTTTCCAGAATCGATTCCTGCTTATACTGTTCATCGTCAGTGTGGTTCGGGTATGCAGGCCGTCATTAACGGAGCGATGTCCATTTTGACAGGTCAGGCGGACGTCGTTTTAGCAGGAGGTGTCGAAAGCATGTCACAAGCGCCTCATTATACGGTTGGCACTCGATTCGACCTTAAGATTGGAGATCTGACGCTGTATGATTCAAATACGGAGAGTCAGCCAAAATCGCAGCCGGAGGAGATATATGGTCGTTTCACGATGGGGCAAACAGCTGAGTGGCTAGCTGAAAAATATAACATTAGCCGCCGTGAACAAGACGAATTTGCCTTCACGAGTCAGCAGAAAGCGAAACGTGCAATTGAAATGGGCCATTTTGAAGAAGAAATCATTCCTGTTCCGGTAAAGGAAGGAAAAAAGGGGATCAGACACTTTGCGATAGATGAGTACCCAAGATTGACGGACATTGAAAAGTTAGGAACACTAAGTTCTATGTTTCAAAACGATGGTACGGTAACTGCCGGAAACTCTTCCGGAAGAAATGATGGAGCCTCGATGCTGCTGTTGATGTCGGAAGAAAAA
The DNA here is from genome assembly GCF_900177675.1 of Bacillus sp. OV166. Taxonomy (GTDB): domain Bacteria; phylum Bacillota; class Bacilli; order Bacillales; family Cytobacillaceae; genus Neobacillus. Next base: position 1,711,947 of record NZ_FXWM01000001.1, read on the forward strand.
GCGAAACAACTTGGAGTGGTGCCGATGGCAACGATTCGTTCCTTTGCTGCAGCGGGTGTATCACCAAAAGAAATGGGAATCGGTCCGGTTCCTGCTTCCCAAATTGCATTGAAAAAAGCGGGTCTTCGTTTAGAAGATATCGATTTGATTGAATTAAATGAAGCATTCGCCGCTCAAAGTCTTGCTTGTTTAAAAGAATGGGGCATAAAAGGAGACAATGTGAATGTAAACGGAGGGGCGATTGCCTTAGGTCATCCACTTGGGTGCTCCGGTGCAAGAATCATCACTACATTATGTCATGAGCTTGAAAAACAAAAGCGGCAATTTGGCCTTGCGACGATTTGTGTCGCGGGGGGATTAGGAATGGCAATGGTGGTGGAAAGATGGATGGAATAAAAAAAGACTACGTGTTTCATCGTGATCTAAAAAAGGAGTACCCGATTATTACCCACGGTGCAGGGGTCTATCTCATAGATGAGAATGGGAAAAAATATTTGGATGCTTGCTCGGGAGCAGTTGCAGCCAACTTGGGCCAGGGGATTAGTTCTATAGGAGAGGCCATGGCAGAACAAGCAAAAAAAGCAGCTTTCGTCCATACAATGCGCTTCGAGACGAAAGCGTTGCATGAACTGGCTGAAACAATCGGAAAAATGGCCCCCGACCATTTAAATAAAGTGTATTTTACAACCGGAGGCTCAGAAGCAAATGAAAGTGCTTTGAAGCTTGCGAGGCAATATCATAGGGACGCCGGCAGATCCCAAAAACACATGGTGATCGGGCGATGGCAATCGTATCACGGTAACACCATCGGTTCTTTATCAGCAGGAGGAGACGTTAAAAGAAGGCATGCATACACTCCTAATCTTTTAAACTATGCCCATGTCTATTCTCCTTACTGCCACCGATGTCCATACGATCGTCAAAAAGATGATTGTCTCTCTATACAAAACTGGACGTGCGTTACGGATATTGAAAGAACCATTTTAGAGCTTGGTCCTGAGAACGTGTCGGCATTTATCGCTGAACCCATTGTCGGAAGCCAGCAAGGAGCTGTTCCACCGCCGCCAGGGTATTTTAAGAGAGTTCGAGAGCTTTGTGACCGTTACGAAATTGTCTTAATTATCGATGAAGTGATGACTGGATTCGGCCGTACTGGTACCAACTTTGCGACAGAACAGATTGGAATCGAACCTGATATCATCACGTTTGGAAAAGGGGTTTCGGCAGGATATGCTCCGCTGGCCGGAATGATTGTTCATGAACGATTGATAGATGGGCTCATTCAAAATAGTGATGGGAAATTTATTCACGGCTATACCTATAGCGGGCATCCTGTGGCAGTGGCAGCGGGCATTGCTGCCCTGGATGTATATGAGCGTGACAAGGTGCTGGAAAACGTGAAAGAGCAGAGTTCTTACCTTTTCGATAGGCTTTTGGAACTTAAGCATAAACATATCTGTATATCCGATGTCCGGGGCAGAGGGCTTTTAATCGGTATGGAGCTTGTGAAGGATCGTGAGCAGGATCTATTGTTCGATCCATCTGAAAAAGCTGCTGAAAGATTGAATGGAATTGCGATGGAACTCGGTGCGGTTTTTTATCCCGGTTCCGGTTCAATTGACGGCACAATGGGGGAGCACTTTATCATCAGTCCACCTTTAAATGTAACGAAAATAGAAATTGATGAAATTGTGAGAATACTAGATGAATCATTATCGATATTCGAGGGCCAATTTAGAAAGGATGAGGCATATGAAATTGCAAAGTAAAACAAACGTAATTCAAGAAAAAGCACGAAAGCATTTATCACCGGTTATGACAAGGGTAACGGAGCTTGTCATTGAAAAAGCGCATGGCGCAAAGTTTTGGACGACAGACGGAAAGGAATATATTGATTTTGTTTCAGGAGTGGCAGTCAATGCAGTTGGGCATACGAACGATAAAATGGTTGATGCCATTAAAAAGCAAGCTGAAAATTTGATTCATCTTGGATTGAACTATGGTTATTATGAAACGGCTGCGAATTTGGCGGAAAAGCTTGCTCAAATCACACCAGGAAATCTAGACACTGTCTTTTTCTCCAATTCGGGAGCTGAAGCCATTGACGGTGCGCTTAAACTAGCAAAGGCGGCCACAGGCAGACCGGCCATCATTGCTTTTGAAGGATCGTTTCATGGCCGTACATTAGGAGCAACAGCCATAACAGCATCAAGCTCTAAATACCGCCGTTATTATGAACCGATTTTAGGTGAGGTGTATCACGTTCCATATCCGTATCCCAGCCAGCTGAAAAACATTAGAGAAGAAGAAGCTGAAGAGTATTGCTTGAATCAGCTTCAAAAATTGTTCGATCTACGCGTGGATCCTTCACGTGTAGCGGCTATCATCATTGAACCGGTAATGGGTGAAGGTGGCTATTATCCAGCACCGCCAAGCTTTTTGCAGGAGTTAAGAAAGATTACAGAGGAACACGGCATTTTGCTTATCTTTGACGAAGTACAAACAGGATTTGGCCGTACAGGCAAAATGTTCGCGGCAGAGCATGCGAATGTGACTCCTGATATTTTAGTACTGGCAAAAGCCCTTTCCGGCGGAATGCCTCTTGGTGCCATTGTAGCAAGTCGTGAGCTTCATGAAAAATGGCCGACGGCAGGTCATGGTTCGACATTTGGAGGAAATCCAGTTTCTTGTGCTGCAGCATTGGCAAACATTGAGGTCATTGAGGAAGAGAAGTTAGTAGAACGCAGTGCTAAACTCGGTGCCAAGATTGTCGGTCGACTTCATAACTCGGTAGGACGTTTACCGGGCATTGTTGAAGTCCGAGGAGTCGGCATGATGATTGGTATCGAATTCGATTCTGAGTCTGCTGCTTTCTTTGTACCGAAAATTAAATCGAAAGCACTGGAAAATGGATTGCTCATTATGAACTGCGGTGTAAGCGGGCAAACGATCCGATTAATGCTGCCTCTTAATATTCAAGAAGATGTGCTAGATATAGGATTAACGATTTTAGAAGATGTGATAACAGAAATTATATCCGGAAACTAATTTTCGATTCCTCGGAATACCACGAAAAAGGAGGTCAAGTTTATGTCTAGTCAAATCAAAACAGATATTCTTCAGGGAGATCTTTATATAAATGGAAAATGGGTAAGTGCCCCCGATCAGTCCTACTTTGAAAGCTTAAATCCGGCAACGGGGGAACTTGTCGGCGTATGTGCGGCCGCCACAACAGAGCAAGTGGATGAGGCTGTTGCAAAAGCGAATGAAGCGTTTTCACAATGGAAGAACACTCCCATTCCAGAACGAGCGGCTTATTTAACGAAAGCAGCCCAATTGTTTGAAATACGAAAAGAGGAACTTGCTAGCGTTATGACAATGGAGATGGGAAAAGTGCTGCCAGAGTCTTTAGGCGAAGTCGGAGTGGTCATCGCGACTGCTCAATATATGGCAGGCGAGGGACGACGCCTCTTTGGAGAAACGGTCCCTGCGGGCTTCCCAGACCGGAACGTAAGAATGGTTCGTGAACCTCTTGGAGTTGCGGCGTGCATTACCCCATGGAACTTCCCAGTTGCGCTTGCTTCCTACAAAATCTTTTCAGCTCTGATTGCTGGTAATACCGTCGTATGGAAGCCTGCTTCAGAGGTTGCGCTATCGGCAAAGATATTTGTGGAAGTGTTAGATGAAGCCGGATTTCCAGCAGGGGTTGTGAACTTAATTACCGGTTCAGGAAGAACAGTCGGACAAACACTCGCAGAGCATACGGATGTTAAAGTCATTTCGTTTACGGGCTCAACAGAGGTCGGACAAAAGCTGGCTGAAATGAGCAGTAAAACATTAAAACGTATTTCATTGGAATTGGGTGGGAAAAATGCAGTGATCGTCCTGAAGGATGCGGACTTGGACAAGGCGGCAGACGGAATCGTAAAATCAGCGTTTACAACAACTGGTCAGCGCTGTACAGCGGCAAGCCGAGTAATCGTCGAGCATCCAGTAAAGGAACTGCTCGTACAAAAAGTAGTCGAAATAACAAAATCTATGAAAATAGGAAATGGACTTGAAGAAGGGAAACAAGTGGGACCTCTCGTAAATGAAGACCAGCTTCATATAGTCGAAAAATATGTAAAAACAGCGATTGAAGAAGGTGGGAAAATTGTGTCAGGTGGGCAGCGTGTCAAAGAATTGGGCGGCTATTATTATGAGCCGACAATCATTGAGAATGTGAAACCAAATGATACCATTGCACAGGAAGAAATATTTGGTCCCGTTCTTGCCATCATTGAAGTAGATTCATATGAGGAGGCCATGGAGGTAAATAATGGGACAATTTATGGGCTATCAACTTCTATTTATACAGAGAGCCTTCATTATGCGAACCGTGCTGCAAAGGAAGCAGTAAGCGGACTTGTCTATATTAATAACGGAACATCCAATGCCGAAATGGGAGTGGCGTTTGGAGGCATGAAAATGTCCGGAAATGGGCACCGTGAAGTTTCCCATCATGCATTCGATGTCATGACAGAGTGGAAGTCGATTTATACGAACTATTAAATGAACGGGATGGGGGAGAACATGAGAAAACATCGTATCGGTATTGCATTCTTTTACCATGAATCCCACAGTTTCAGCCCGATGAAAACTGAAATCGAACAGTTTCGAAATGAAGGATACTTTATCGGCGATGAAATTTATGATGCCTATATTGGTACGAAAACGGAAGTGGGCGGGTTTTTAGATATATTGAAACAGGAAGAGGATATAGAAATCGTGCCGCTGCTTTGTGCGGCAGCGGTCCCATCGGGCGTAGTATCAACAGAAGCGTATTCAATCATCGAAGAGCAAATGCTCCAGTCAATCCGGGAGGCTGGAAGGCTGGACGGATTATTGCTTGCACTGCATGGAGCGATGGTCGTGGAGCACCTCCTTGATCCGGAAGAGCATTTACTGGGAAAAATTCGCGGGCTTATCGGATTGAATGTTCCAATCGCGACGACGCTGGACATGCACGCCAATTTAAGCGAAAAAATGATTGATTACACACCGCTTCATTTTGGATTTAAAACATATCCGCATATTGATATGTACGAACAAGGCATTCATGGGGCAATCGCTTTGATAAAACAATTAAAGGAAAGTGTGACTTACTACGCTTCTTTTGAAAAATTGCCGATGATGCCTCCCTCTATCAATATGAGAACTGCAGAAGGGCCGATGCACAAAATGATAGAGTGGGCGAAACAAGCCGAAGAGGAAGAAGGCATTTATAATGTGTCTGTATTTGGTGGCTTTCCTTACTCGGATATTCCCATGGTCGGTGCAAGCGTACTTGTTGTTTCGCTCGATCCACAAAAAGGAAAAGAGACTGCCCAAAAGATAGCTTCCTTGTTCTGGAGTGTAAGAGAAGAATTTATCATGGATTTGCCCAGTGTGAAAGATGGGCTCGATTTGGCGATGTTGATTGAAGATGACAAGCCGGTAGTACTGGCGGACATCTCGGATAATCCTCTAAGCTGCGGGAGCGGGGATACAACAGAGCTGCTTCGGGAGATGGTGAAGATGAACATTCCTAACACGCTGTTTGGAGGACTCTACGATCCAGAATCTATTGAGGCTTGCCGCAAGAAGGGAGTTGGAAATAAGGTATTGTTGTCTCTTGGAGGGAAAGTATCGCCTGAATTTGGGGAGCCCGTACAGGTCGAAGCAACGGTAGTGGCCTTATCAGACGGTGTATTTCACAATTCTGGGCCGTTCAATCAGCATTTAAAAGTCGATTTAAAAGGGGCGGCTCACATTCGCGTTGGAGAGATGGATATCCTCCTCATTGGAAGGCCGATGTCAGCGAATGATCCGGAAATGTTTCGTCATATTGGTCTTGAGCCGCAGGCAAAGAGAATTCTTGGGTTAAAGGCTAAAAATCATTTTCGGGCAGCGTTTGAGCCGATTGTTGGCCGTATCATTTATGTGGATGCACCTGGTGTTGCATCCAACCGTTTAACAACTTTTACGTATCGTCACATACCAAAGCCAATTTGGCCGCTGAATGATATCCAATATGAAGTAGAAGTGAGGGGGACAGAAAAATGGAAACATTGAACAAAACCTATTATGTCGAAGTACCAGCTTCATTGAATCCAGAACAGCTAAAAATGATGATGGAGCTTGAGGAAGATGCGTTTCCGGGATTAGGAGCAGTAGATGAACAAGCCCTTGTCCCGCTTACACGCTACGGGAAACTGATCCAATACCGGCAGCAAAATGATCCAAGGCCGATTGCGATTTGCGAAGTGATGAGAGCTTACAATGATATTCATAAAGCCTATATTTTTGGGTTTTATGTCCGCTCCGACCAGCAAGGGAAAGGAATCGGGAAATTATTTTTACAGGAAATTTATCCGATTCTAAAACAAGATGGTTTTCGTAAGGTTTGTTTAACGGTCAGTACTAAAAACAAGGCAGCCGTCAAGTTATATGAAAAATTAGGGTTTGTCATAAAAGAGACGAGATTCGATGAATTTGGTGAAGGGGAAAATCGCTATTATATGGAATACCTCATTTCTTAATATAGTAATGAGAGGAAAATTCATCAAAAATGGTCAATAAAATATAGGCTAATTTTAGGAGGAGTTTATGATGAGGAACAATTTATTCAAACCGAAAAGACATTGGAAAGAAATCGAGCTTTGGAAGGATGTAACGGATGAGCAATGGAATGATTGGGTTTGGCAATTGACGAATACTATCAAAAATTTAGAAGACTTAAAGAAAGTAGTTAACTTAACACCAGAGGAAGAAGAAGGGGTTTTAATCTCAACAAAAACAATCCCATTAAACATCACGCCATATTATGCATCGCTTATGGATCCTGATGATTCAAGATGTCCGGTTCGAATGCAGTCTGTTCCGATTTCTGCGGAATTGCATAAAACAAGATATGATTTAGAAGATCCCCTTCACGAAGATGAAGATTCACCAGTACCTGGGTTAACACATCGTTATCCGGATCGCGTGTTGTTCCTAGTCACAAACCAATGCTCCATGTACTGCCGTTACTGCACAAGAAGACGCTTCTCCGGACAAATCGGAATGGGCGTACCAAAGAAACAGTTAGACACAGCGATTAATTATATCGCATCTAACCCACAAATTCGAGATGTGTTAATTTCCGGAGGAGACGGGCTCCTTATTAATGACAATATTTTAGAATATATTTTAAAGAATTTACGTGAGATTCCGCATGTAGAAATTATTCGTATCGGTACAAGAGCACCTGTCGTGTTCCCACAGCGAATTACAGAAAATCTTTGCAATATCTTGAAAAAGTATCATCCAGTTTGGTTGAATACACATTTCAATACATCTATTGAAATTACTGAAGAATCGAAGCGTGCATGTGAAATGCTTGCAAATGTTGGTGTACCTGTTGGTAACCAAGCGGTTATTTTAGCAGGCATTAACGACAGTGTGCCGATCATGAAACAGCTTATGCATGACCTTGTTAAAATTCGCGTTCGTCCATATTATATTTACCAATGTGATTTATCAGAAGGGATTGGCCATTTCCGTGCACCAATCAGCAAAGGATTGGAAATTATGGAGGGACTTCGCGGCCATACATCGGGTTATGCCGTTCCGACATTTATTGTTGATGCCCCGGGTGGAGGCGGTAAAATTCCATTGCAGCCGAACTATATCATTTCTCAAAGTTCTAATAAAGTCGTACTACGTAACTTTGAAGGTGTCATTACATCTTATCCAGAACCAACAAATTATCAGTCAGGCAGTGCAGAGGATTACTACAAAAAGGTTTATCCTGAAGTGTTTGAAAAGTTTGAAAGTAATGGTGTTCTATCCATTATTGATGATACGAAATTTAACCTTACACCAGAAGGATTAAAACGGTTAGATCGCCGCAAAACGTATAAGGAAAATACTGAGCATAGTTCATTAAAAGATAAACGTGATAAACGTGACGAGTTAAAAGAGAAAAAATTCCAATCACAAATGAAGAAATATGAAACAGTAGGAGCAAAGGAGGAATAATTTTGATTTGTCAATGGTGCGAATCTGACACAGCACGTGAAACGAGCAACAAAGTGTATTGGGAACTTCCAGATGGAACAAATGCGATCGAAATTAAGGATACACCATCCATTCATTGCTTGGAATGCGGTATGACCTATCAAACAGATAACACGGTGAAAGAAATTGAGGATCATCTATTTTTAATTGATTGCTCAAAGCTTGAAAAAAGTATGACGTATGAAACACTTATGGCCGCTCCACGCTTATTGAAGCGAAACTACTTTGATTTTTCGAAATAATTAGCGAGCCATCTCTCATTTTTCAATATTAAGTGGGAGATGGCATATGTTTTCTAAAAAGTTAGATAGATGCTAATAGATGAAAAATTAAGGAGGACAAGAATGGAAGCAATCAACAACTATAATAATGACCAAAATAATCAGAAACATCAGAATAATAAGGAAAGTAAAGAGCATATTAAACGCAATCTAAAGGCACGTCACATGACGATGATTGCTATTGGAGGGTCAATCGGGACAGGGTTATTTCTAGCGACAGGGGCGTCCATTCAAACAGCTGGACCTGGTGGAGCGTTAATAGCTTATGGGGCTATCGGCATCATGGTCTACTTTTTAATGACAAGTCTCGGAGAAATGGCTACCTTAATGCCGGTTTCGGGATCATTTTCAACATATGGCAGTCGCTTTGTCGATCCGGCATTTGGTTTTGCGCTTGGTTGGAATTATTGGTTCAACTGGGCTATTACACTGGCGGTTGAAATAGCTGCATCAGCAATTATTATGAAGTTCTGGTTTCCGGATGTACCGAGCATCGTCTGGAGTTCACTGTTTTTAGGCCTAATCTTTTTATTGAATGCCTTGTCGGTTAAAAGTTACGGAGAATCCGAGTACTGGTTCTCTTTAATAAAAGTAGTGACAATCATCGTTTTCATTGGAGTCGGTTTGCTTACCATTTTCGGTATTCTTGGCGGACAGTTTATCGGGTTTAAAAATTTTACTATAGGAGATGCTCCTGTTCATGGCGGCCTTTTGTCCATTTTAAGTATTTTTTTCATTGCAGGTTTTTCCTTTCAAGGTACGGAACTCGTGGGGATTGCTGCAGGAGAAAGTGAAGAGCCGGAGAAAAACGTTCCAAAGGCGATTCGACAAGTATTTTGGCGTATTCTTCTATTCTATATCGTTGCTATTGCTGTCATTGGCCTAATCATTCCTTATACAAGTCCAAACCTGTTAGGCAGGGATGTCGATAGCATCGCTGTCAGCCCTTTTACCCTTGTATTTAAGAAAGTGGGCATTGCATTTGCAGCATCTGTGATGAATGCGGTCATTTTGACATCGGTTTTATCGGCAGGTAGTTCCGGTTTATATGCATCGACACGCATGCTTTGGTCCATGGCAAAAGACGGCCAGGCTCCTAAATTTTTACAAAATGTAAATGATCGCGGAATTCCGATGAATGCCCTTGTCATGACGACGATTATCGGAGGCTTTGCCTTTTTAACGTCCATTTTTGGAGATCAAGTGTATACATGGTTATTAAATGCGTCAGGCTTAACCGGATTTATTGCATGGCTAGGAATTGCAGTCAGCCATTATCGTTTTAGAAAAGCATATTTGGCCCAGGGCAGGGACATGAATGATTTGAAATTTAAAGCGAAATTGTTCCCGCTTGGTCCGATTCTCGCTTTTGCAATGTGTGTCTTTGTCATTTTCGGCCAAAATTATCAAGCTTTTTTAGCAAGTGAGATTGATTGGTATGGAGTAGCAGTGTCGTATATTGGTTTACCGATCTTTTTGGCATTATGGCTCGGGTATAAACTCGTTCATAAATCGAAGGTCGTTCCACTAAAGGAATGTTCTTTTGATGAGATGTCATCAAAATAGAAGGTTTAGAGGAAGGGTATAAATTCTATAGGGTGAATTAAAATAGAATAGTTATGGCACCTGCCAAAAAGCACAAGCTAAACCTAGCTAGTGCTTTTTGACTAGTAGAGAACTCGCCATAAATAGAAGGTTGCATAGGATTCCCAATTTGCCCAGGGGATTGATAATGCAAGGATTTCTTCTTTGGTCGGCTTTCTATCCATATTTAGTAGCGTTTTTATCGCATTAATTAGACCGACATCATCGATCGGGAAGGCAGTCGGAAAACGAAGGCAGCGCATCAGCACATAATTGGCAGTCCATGGGCCAATCCCGCGTATTTTAATTAAGCTTTTTTCGACCTCTTTAAAATGACCGGCTTCCATTAATTTTTCTTTGGATAATTCGCCGCTCGCCATTAATTTGGCAATTCCAATAATATATTCACTCTTTTTGACGGTCATTTTAATATCTGCGAGATCCTTTGGTGTGAGTTGTGCAATTCGTTCATAGGACGGAAATATCCAATAATTTTTGCCGTCCCATTCAATGGACTCACCAAATTTTTCAACGAATTGTCTCTTTAATGTGTAAGCGAATCCTAAGTTAATTTGCTGGCCTAAGACCCCCCAGCAAAGAGCTTCAAACAAATCGGGAATGCCGATAAGGCGTAATCCATAAAAGTCTTTTACGGGCATTTTAAGTAAGGGATCGGCTTTGGCAATTTCATAAAAGGGAGTTAAATCGTTATCGAGGTCAAACCATTCTCGAATATAATGGACGACCTTATTAGGATCGCGCGGTTTACCTTTTAAAAAGTGAACAACCATTTGGTTTTTCTCGTTTACTTTTATTTGTACAAGTGTTTGAATTTCGCCAATCGCGATGACTCTTGTAATGTTATCATTTTCAATTTCATACATACATTCATTTTTATTCCGCTGCAGGTATCCAAAGTTTGCTTTCATATCAAACGCTTCAGGCAATGGAATGACAATATATTCATTAACTTCGTTAATTTCTTCCCCAAGTGTGTTGGACAATTTTTCCTACCCCTTCCTTTTGCTATATTCTATTATTATCATAAAAGTAAAAAAAATATTTTTTTATCTTGCTGTTACATTCAAATTTTTTTATTATTCATGCAATTACGTGTATATTGATTATGTAGTAATGTTAATCGCTGAATGATAGAGAATCTAATTCTGAATGTGAGGAATCTTAGTTGAAACCAAAAGTTATTGTCTATAAAAAAGTCGATTCTACTGTTATAGAATATGTACGTGAAATTTGTGAAGTTATTTATTTTGAAAAATTAGATTCGGAGTCACTTCCTAGCTTTTATAAAGAATTAAAGGATGCTGAAGGGATTCTGGGCTCTGGACTAAAAGTGGATGAAAAGTTTTTAGAGCTTGCGCCTCAACTAAAAATTGTCAGCAATATCTCAGTTGGCTACGATAATTTAGATATTCCTGAAATAACTAAGCGAAAAATTATGGCTACTAATACTCCAGAGGTTTTAAATGATAGTGTTGCCGATACCATTTTTGGTTTATTACTAGCAACCGCTAGAAGAATGCCGGAATTAAATCAGATTGTAAAGTCAGGGAAGTGGACATCGCAAGTGGGTGAGAATCTGTATGGAGTGGATGTGCATCATAAGACATTGGGAATTATCGGAATGGGAGAGATTGGCTCAGCCATTGCCAAACGTGCGCATTTTGGCTTTGATATGCCCATTTTGTATCACAATCGCTCACGAAATTTAGAAGCCGAACAAACTTATCAAGCAACCTACTGTTCCCTTGAAGAAATTTGTCAGCACGCAGACTTCATTTGCTTAATGACACCACTAACACCAAAGACAGTTAAGCTAATTGGAGAAAAGGAATTTAAACTAATGAAGAAATCCGCCATTTTTGTTAATGGTTCGCGTGGAGCAACTGTGGATGAAGATGCCTTGGTTCAGGCCCTTCAAAATGGGGATATCTTAGCTGCAGGGTTAGATGTCTTCGCACAGGAACCAGTAAGTCCAGATCACCCACTTTTATCAATGGATAATGTAGTCACCCTGCCGCATATTGGGTCAGCTACCTACGAAACTCGATTGAAAATGGCCAAAGTTGCAGCGGAAAATCTAGTCCTTGGATTGCAGGGTAAACAGCCGCTTTCATTAATTAATCAAGATGTTTTAACCGAAGTTCACTAAATAAACAGGCGTGAAGAATCTTCTTAAACAAAGGATTCTCCACGCCTGTTTTATTAATCTACGATTAAAACATAGGGTATGGAGTTTTTGTAGAAAGGACAAAAGAATAATACTAGAAGTTCCAAATGGAAATATCCAACAGCCATTTCTAGGTGCCTGACACCGGATTTTGTGAGATAATCGAAATGTAGTATGATAGAATTAACTTTGGTTTGTTTGGAAGACTTCTTAGGAGAGGATATTAGATGACCAATAATGAGATACCTTCTCTACAGAAGGATGGAAAAGTTACGATATTGAATCAACGAAATACATCAAACATAATGAATGATCTAAAGTTACTTTTTAAAGCAAATGTATTAATCGCTAATGTTTTGCCTGTATTTGCAGGATTCTGGTTAGCCTTACATTTTACCAATGCTTCATTTACAGCCCACCTGGATTTATTTTTCTTAACAATTTTCGGAAGTACAATGGTAATGGCTGGGGCACTCGTGCTCAATAACTGGTACGATGTTGATATTGACACTGTAATGGATCGAACAAAGGGTCGTCCAACAGTAACGGGGAATATTTCTTTGAACGCAGTTTTAACAATAGGTATTGCTCTAAGTATATTAGGTCAAATCCTTTTACTCTTTACGACCGTTGAAGCGGCGATATACTCCTTTGTCGGATGGTTTACCTATGTTATTTTATATACCATGTGGTCAAAACGGCGGTATACAATTAATACAGTAATTGGAAGTGTTTCTGGTGCCGTTACACCTTTAATAGGATGGACAGCCATCGCACCTGGTTTTCAAAGAGTCCCATTGATCTTGTTTCTTATCTTGTTTATTTTTCAAATGCCGCATACCTTTGCGATTGCCGTAAAGAAATATAAAGAATATAAAGCAGCTGGAGTAGCCATGCTTCCCGTTGTTCGCGGATTGGCTGTGACTAAACGGCAAATGGTGATCTATATTGCTTGCTTATTTCCATTACCATTTTTTTTAACGATGCTTGGAAATACTTTTATAGTGGTTGCTACGTTGCTTAACGTTGGATGGTTGGTTGTGAGTATCAGCGGATTTTTTACTAAAGATGATTTAAAATGGGCACATGTGAATTTTCTATATTCCGTTAATTATATAACAATATTGTTTCTCTTGATGGTAATTGTTACATTGCCGGTATTTAGTTAGTCGAGATCAAATGAAACTCAAACTATAGATAAGTGAAAGCTGTTCCGAAAGTATGCAAGTTATTTGCAAACTAATGGAGTAGCTTTTTTGTGTTTGAAAAAAGGCAGTTCCTTTTGGGTGTTCACGAAAAAAGCTAAGCAAATGTGATACAGTTCACTTCGATGATAATCATTCCCATCTATTATTAAGGTATGAAATATAAGGGGGTTGATTTTCAGTGGGGGATACAAAAGTTAACAACAAAAAAAAGCATGGCGAAGGGCACGAGGCTCCATTAAAAGGAACATGGATTTATGTAGGATTGGTTGGGGTCGTAATTCTCGCTACGTATTTAATATTATATGGCCTTTATATGGCTAGAGTATAGGAGGGGATGACAGATATGAAAATGCATCTTGATGAAAAAATATGGCTTACCTTGAGTTTCGGTATGATCATGATATTCATGCTTATTACTGGCTATCAAGCATTTGCCTTGGAAATGGGACCACCGAGTAATAATGAACTAATTGATCCACAAAAGGTAGACCAAACAGCGCCATTCGATAAACCGGGTATTACCAAGGTTGGCGAAAATGAATATGAAGTAGTTATGACATTACAAGCTTTCAGTTTTAATCCAGGTAATATCAAAGTCCCTGCTGGATCGACAGTGCATTTTACATTAACCTCAAAAGATGTTGTCCATGGATTTGAAGTTGCAGGTACGAACCTAAATGCAATGGTCATGCCAGGACTTATTCAAAAAATCACTCAAAAATTTAATAAAGCGGGAACGTATTTAGTGTTATGTAATGAATATTGCGGTGCCGGTCACCAAATGATGAGTACAACAATTACGGTTAAATAAAGGGGGGAAGCAAAATGCAAACAGCAAAATCACAGACATTTAAAGATAAAGCAGGTAGAGTGATGGGAATCAGCAAGGAAGATGCCCTATTAACGAAATCATATATATTTGTAGCATTTATAGCATTACTTCTTGGCGGAATTCTTGGCCTTGTGCAGGGACTGAACCGTGCCGGAATTCTGGAATTACCATCATGGATAAACTATTATCAAGTTCTGACAGCACATGGTTTAATATTAGTTGTTGTATTAACTGCTTTCTTTACGATTGGTTATTTTTATGCCAGTCTTTCACATACTTTAGGGGGGATTCTTCCTAAAGTAAGAAAGATCGCTTGGATTGGCTTTGGATTGAAGATTGTCGGGTTTGTTTTAGCAGTAATTCCAATCATTATGGGTGATGCATCTGTAATGTATACTTTCTATCCGCCAATGGCAGCTGCACCAATGTTTTATATTGGTTTAGCATTAATTGTGGTTGGTGTTTGGATGTGTGCTTTCGGTGCCTTTATCCAAGTTGCGAATTGGAGAAAGAATAACAAAGGACAGCATGTACCAATCCTTGCTTATTTTGCTACTGGAGTATTTGTCCTATTATTTTTCGGTTCCATACCTGTAGCGATAGAAGTAATAGTTATGATTATTCCTTGGTCATTTGGCTGGGTCGAAACAATCAATGTTATGGTGGCACGTACACTATTTTGGGCCTTTGGACATACGTTAGTTAATATTTGGTATTTAACTGCTGTTTCCGCATGGTATGTCATTGTACCTAAAATTATTGGTGGAAAACGCTGGAGTGATACGTTAACCCGTGTTGTTATTATTGGCTTAGTAGTTATGAATATTACAGGTGGATTCCATCACCAAATTGTTGACCCAGGAATTGATCCAGCCGTTAAATTTATGCACGTATTTATGAGTTTGGCGATTGGATTCCCGTCCTTAATGACAGCATTCGCCATGTTTGCCGTTTTTGAACGTACAGCAAGAAAACAAGGTGGAAAAGGCTTAATCGGATGGTATAAAAAAATGCCATGGGGCGATGTTCGTTTCCTAGCTCCAATGATTGCGATGATTGCCTTTATACCTGCTGGTGCTGGTGGAATTGCTCAAAGCACTAACCAATTGGATCAGGTCGTTCATAATACGATGTGGATTGTTGGACATTTTCACTTAACGCTTGGCATGTCTGTAGTGATGACGTTCTTTGGCATTAGTTATTGGTTAGTTCCATATATTTCAAAACGTGTATTAACACCGCAAATAAATAAATTAGGTGTGATCCAAACTTGGATTTGGACAATAGGAATGATCTTTATGTCAGGTGCTATGCATTGGGTTGGATTACTTGGTTCCCCGCGTAGAACTTCTTTTACAACTTATGGAGACAATGCAACAGCATTAAGCTGGAGCCCATATTTAATGTGCTTAGCTGTTGGCGGCACCTTATTAATTATCGGTGTTATTCTTCAAGTGTATGCAGTAATGAATATGATGTTTTTTGCACCAAAGGGAGAAACAGAATTTCCTATTGCTGAGGAAGAAGATAATGCAACTAAAACTCCATATTGGACAGAGCGTTGGGGCCTTTGTGTTGTGATAATGCTATTAGTTGTTGCAATGGCCTATGTCATCCCATTAACTGAATTTATCGTTAATGCACCTCCGGGATCACCACCATTCAAAACTTGGTAATATATTATTAATTAAAAAAGAGATAGCTCGTTGGTTTGGGCTATCTCTTTATTCTTAATTTAGTCATATATAATTGCAAAATCAATAATTTGGGAAGTGATCTTCGTGATCAAAACTCGGCATAATACATTTGCGTGTTTGCTTGTTATCTTATTTGGGTGTGCGTTGTTCTATATAGGAACCGATGGATTCCGAGCATTTACGTCAGAAACGGCACGGGTCAATAAACTAATTGGCGATAAGCCCAAATTCCCAGAAGTAAACTTTGAGGATAGTAAGGGGCGGAATTATTCTATTTCTGAGTTTAAGGGCAAGTATGTATTTATTACCTTTCTTTATACGTCTTGTACAACAGTTTGCCCGCAATTAGAAATGAACATGTCTAAGGTTTACGATAAGATACCAAGCAAATATATGGGCAAAGATATTGAATTTTTAAGCATAAGTTTTGATCCTGTCAGGGATGATCCAGGTACATTAGAAAAATACCGAGGCTATTTTAATAGTGATGGAGAAACATGGAGGATGGCAAGAATACCAAATCAAGCTGAATTGGATTCGTTGTTAAAAGAATTTGGTGTTATTGTTATTCCTGACGGAAATGGAAGTTTTGCACATAATTCAGCTTTTTATTTAGTGGATAAAAATGGCAGTCTGCTTGATGTCTTAGACTATAAAAAGATTGCTGAAGCTGCTAATAAGCTTGTAGGTATTCTTAAGAAGGAAGCGGGGGAGTAATCTTGAAGCAATCAATCTATGGCTTATTGTTACTTCTTGCCTTAATACTTTCTCCTGTTGCAAATTTAATGGAATCAGTCATGGTTATTCACATGCATATGCAAATGCCTTTGTTAATTTTTACAGGATTTCTAATTGCACGATTTTTTCAACTGCGATTCCCTCACTTTTTTGAAAAATGGAATGGTAATGGTGTACCAGGAATTTTGTTGTTTGTTATCATAGTTGTTTACTGGACGCTGCCTCGTTCAATGGATGAAGCATTGAATGAACAAAGCATGGAACTATTTAAATTTGTCAGTTTACCATTACTAGCTGGTATACCACTAAGGGATAGCTGGAAAAAACTTCGCCCAATTGGGAAGGACATTACTTTTTACTTTTTTGCCATCTTGTTTTTTGGAATGGGCTGGTTGTACATTGACTCGCCAGTGCAATTATGTAATAACTACCTTGTAATCGAGCAAATCACGCTTGGTTGGGGATTTTTGACGACGGCAATCTGCATGGTGATTTATAAGGTTTATATCGCTTTTGTTGATCCATCGAAATATGAATAATTAAATACAGATGAGCCTAAGCCTATATGGATTAGGCTCTATTTTGTGAAAAGGCTAAAATATGAATGTAATTTTGGTGCTTTTTATAAATGATAACTGTTGGAAAAGGAAAAATTTTTGAAATTGAAATATACTATAAGGGAAGGGACGTGATGATTTTGAAAAAAGGTTATATGGTGATTGGAATAATTGTAGCAGTGATTGTTATTTTTGGTGCAATGTTAATTTCCAGCTATAACTCTTTTGTCAATTTAGAGGAAAATGTGGACCAGTCCTATTCTCAAATTGAAAACCAACTGCAAAGAAGGCTGGATTTAATTCCGAACTTAGTAAATACAGTGAAGGGTTTTGCTTCGCATGAAAAAGAAGTGATTGCATCAATCTCAGATGCACGTGCAAGACTAGCCGGTGCGAATACGCCGCAGGCACAAGCCACAGCAAACGCAGAACTTTCAGGTTCGTTAAGCCGTCTACTTGTAGTCGTAGAAAATTATCCCGATCTTAAAGCAAATCAGCAGTTTACCCAATTAATGGATGAACTTGCAGGAACAGAAAACAGAATAGCTGTCGCACGTAAAGATTATAATGATCAAGTGGCGGTGTACAATAAAAAAGTAAAAAGATTTCCTGGGGCAATTATTGCAGGTATAACTGGGTTTGATGAAAAAGAATATTTTAAAGCGGACCCTAGTGCCAAAGAGGCTCCAAAAGTTGACTTTGGGGACGATCAATAATGAAAACAAAACGGATCTTCAGCCTTTTGTTGGTGTTTATCACTTTTTTTCTCTGTGCTGTAAATGCACAAGCTGAGGATGTCCAAATTCCGGCACCTGTTGGAGACATTTACGTACAGGATTTTGCCAATGTATTAAACGAAACAGAAAGAGCAGAATTAATTAATTTAGGCAGGAACATTGAAGACCAAACAACGGCACAAATTGCAGTTTTGACAGTAGAAACAATAGGAGACCAAACGATAGAAGAGTTTGCAAATGAAGCTTTTCGGCAATATGGAATCGGAAATAAACAGGAAAACAACGGTGTATTGCTCGTCTTGTCTATGCAAGAACGCAAAGTAAGGATCGAAGTAGGCTATGGATTGGAAGGCAGAATTCCGGATGGAAAAGCAGGTCGAATTCTTGATGGATATGCCATTCCATTTTTAAAAAATCAACAGCCAAATCGAGCAATTGTTGAAACCTATAAAGCTCTAACAAAAGAAGTCCTCGCTGAGTATGGCAATGAAGGAGACGTAAGTAAACAGACTAAGGCAACCGGTGAAAAAGGATTGGGTATTCCTGGTTGGTTAATGGTCATTGTTATTATTGGCGTTGTGTTTTTAGATTTTAAGTTTTTTGGAGGAACGCTCACCTACCTTCTCTTATCTATAATCTCCAGAGGTGGAGGTAGAGGAGGCGGTGGTAGTGGTGGTTCTAGAGGGGGCGGAGGAGGTTCATCCGGTGGCGGTGGTGCAGGCCGAGGATGGTGATACCCTTGCCAGAAAATCGAAAAACTGTTAGGAGGCCTTTCTCCTAACAGTTTTTTATATTCTATTAATTTTTATTAATAAATTCTTATGGTTCGTCAGTTATCGTTGCCATTTTTCGAGCCCTTAGGAACTTTATTACATTTAAAACAATCGTTTTTACTACGGCATAGAACGGTACTGCCAACACCATCCCTAAGATCCCAGCTAAATTTCCTGCAGCGAGTAAAACAATAATAATTGTAGCTGGATGGGTATCCAATGATTTTCCAAGTATGAGCGGAGATAAGACATTGCCTTCAACCTGCTGAGCAATAACGATAATCACGATAACCAATAAGGCTTTGGTAGGTGAATCAAAAAGAGCTACAATCACAGCAGGGGCACCGCCGAGAATTGGCCCGACATAAGGAATTATGTTGGTAAACGCTACAATTAAGGCCATAACTAGCGCAAATGGCAAATCAATAATCAAGTATCCAACAAAAGCAAGAGTTCCTACTGACAGGGCTACAATGACTTGTCCCTGAATATAGGAGGAAAGTGTTTCACCAGTCTCTTTCAACATAATCAACCCGGCATCTCTATATGTTGCAGGGAGGAATTTAGTGAGGGCCTTAGGGAACTTATGTCCATCCTTAAACATGTAAAATAATAAAAAAGGAACGGTGGCTAAAATGACCGCAATATTAGCAAACACACCGAGTATATTTGTAATGCCACCGGTAACCCTATCCGGTAAGGTATTTGCGTAGGCAATCAGTTTTTGTTTACCTGTTTCCAAAAGGTCATTTTGCTCTTTCATGATCCATTTGAATTCAGAACTGCGTGATAGATTATCAAAATACTGCAAGGTCTTGTTAGCATAATCAGGAAGTGCATTCGCAAGGGCGGTGAATTGCTCTGTGATGGCAGGGACCAAGCTGCCAATCGCTAATACCAGAATGCCAATAAACACGATATAAATGATGAGGATGGCAAGAATTCTTGGCACTTTTTGACGCTGAAGAAAATTAACGATTGGATTTAGTAAGAAAAATAGAAATCCGGTAATAAGAA
This sequence comes from Bacillus sp. OV166, assembly GCF_900177675.1. Taxonomy (GTDB): domain Bacteria; phylum Bacillota; class Bacilli; order Bacillales; family Cytobacillaceae; genus Neobacillus. Next base: position 1,731,638 of record NZ_FXWM01000001.1, read on the forward strand.
TTGGGAAAAAAAGAGTAGAGAAAAAGATCCCAATCGGCATGAATAAAAATGAAATCTTTGTTGAAACAAAGATGATAGTTAAAATTAGTAGGATCTGGATTAACCCGTACTGGAATTTTCTTTTTGACATTATGTACCCCTTTTTCTTTGGTCTTTTAAACTTGGCTGTTGATTTCCACTCCAGGCGCTTCGCTTTCCGCGGGCGGCCCGGGAGCCTCCTCGGCGCTAAGCGCCTGCGGGGTCTCCCCTTCCCCGTCCTCCCACAGGAGTCTTCGCGCCTTCCGCTCCAATCAACCTGGCTATAAATTCAACAATGACCTTTAACACAGACTTTTCTTTTAATATAGCTAAAATTATATCAAAAACATGGAACAGAAGACAAATTATAGAATTTTTCATGGTGTCAGGCACCATGAAAAAAAATGAAACTTTCGCCTCATTTTATCGTATACTTAATAGAAATATTTTACATAAGTGGAATAGGGGTGTTAAACATGGAATTGCAAAAAGAAGTGAATTCTTTGAATGAGAATCCGAAGTTATTGGGAATGTTTACAAGTCCAGGTATGCAATTTGAGAGGATTAAGCAAAGCCCGAAGATATGGGTACCGCTTATTGTAATTAGTTTCCTCTATGTGATCGGAATGGCCTTTATGGCGCTATCTTTGGATGCGGATACTTTAATTGAACAGGGAGTGCCAAAAGACCAGATAGATTTGGTGTTAACCATTACCAAAGTAACCGTTATGGTAACAGGTATCATTACGCCTATTTTTGGTGTGTTAATCAGCAGTGCGATTCAATTAGCAATTGCAAGAATCGCTAGTTCAACGGTTTCTTTTAAACAATTATTTTCTATGAATACTTATATCATGATAATCGGTGCAGCAGGTCTAATTTTAAATATGGCAATTAGCTTTGCAATCGGTGGAAACCCAGAAATATATATTACTAGTTTAGCAGGGCTGTTGAATCAAGAAAAAGCAGGTGTCTTAGGTTCTATCGAGGTATTTGGGATTTGGTCAGTTGTATTAACTGCACTTGGACTGAATAAAACAGCACAATTTTCTAAAGGGCTTGCATGGACGATTGCAATTATATTCTTCCTAATTAGTATTGGCTTTGGTTTGATAGGAACTCTATTGCAAGGAGCGCCGAAGTTATAATGAAAAAGAAAACTTGGATCGCGCTAGGTGTAATTAGTTTGGTCATCATTATGATTTCTGTCAGTGTCTACCGGCAAGTTTTTGCAAAAGGACCTTCCGTTAAAACCGCAGAAATCAGCCAAGAGGAGATCTCCTCACTTTTGATGATTCCCGGTACCGTGAAACTTCCAGAGGAACAACTTGTGTATGCAACTCCTGATAAAGGGGAGATCAAGGAACTGCTAGTAAAAGAAGGTCAAACAGTAAAGAAAGGAACAGTCTTGGCCAAATTGCAGAACGCACAGCTCGAGCTTGAAATCGAGCAAAATAAATTATCGATCCAATCAGCTAACCTAAAAATAAGCCAAATAGATAAAAAAATAGAGCAGTTAGAAGAGAAAGAAAAAACGTTGAGTGAGCAGGTTGGAGTAGGTAAAAAAGAAGCGAAAAAACAGCTTGCCCCTGAATTTGAACAACTTGAGATGGAAAAAGAGTTAGCGAATATAGAACTAAAACAAACAGAGGTTCAAAAAGACCTGATTAGCAAACGCCAGGGTGACTTAGAGATTAAGAGTACAATGGATGGAATCGTTTTAGCATCAAAAAAGCCAGTATCATCTTCGATCGAAGCAGCAAACGATCCTATTATACATATTGGTAAGTTAGAAGGAATGACTGCATCGGGACTTTTGTCTGAATACGACACACTAAAAGTTAGTAGTGGACAAAAAGTGATTATCCGATCAGATGCAGTACCTGGAAAAGAGTGGCAGGGTGTAATTACCAAGACTGCTATTTTGCCAGAGCAGAACCAAACTAGTTTGCAAAATGGCACCCAGGCTGTACAGTATCCCGTAACAGTAAAAATTTCCGGTGATACCAAAACGTTAAAACCAGGTTTCCAAGTCATTATGGAGATTGAAACGGACAAAAAGACAGCGATGGTCCTGCCGCTCGATGCATTATTTGATGATGGAGATAAGCCATATGTGTATCTTGTAAAGGATGGCAAGGCTAATAAGCAGAATGTCAAAACTGGCATCACATCAGGAAAGAAAATTGAAATCCTTGAAGGTGTTTCAAAAGGAGACCAAGTCATCGTTAATGGACCCGACAATATTAAGGATGGGTTGGAAGTGACAATCAAATGATCCGGCTAGAATCCATCACAAGATCGTTTTTGCTTGGAAAAGAGAGCGTTCATGTCTTAAACGGTATCAGTCTCACGATTCGTAAAGGTGAATTTGCTGCCATTATGGGTCCATCAGGTTCTGGGAAATCAACCTTAATGAATATTATCGGCTGTTTGGATAAACCGACTGAGGGAGAGTATTACCTTGGCGGGGAAAATGTATCTCATTATAATGACAAAGAATTGGCGAGAGTTAGAAATCAATCGATTGGCTTTGTCTTTCAACAGTTCCATTTGCTGCCGCGCTTATCAGCTTTAAAAAATGTCGAACTGCCAATGATTTATGCTGGAATCTCAAAAAAAGAGCGACAGGCCCGTGCTGAAGAGGCACTAATAAAAGTAGGTCTTTCGGATCGAATGAACCATCTTCCCAATTCCCTATCTGGGGGACAAAAGCAACGTGTAGCTATTGCGCGAGCAATTGTCAATACACCAAAGTTGATTTTAGCGGATGAGCCCACGGGTGCTCTTGATTCGAAGACAAGCAAGGACATTATGGAACAATTTAAGGAACTTAATGAGGAAGGTGTAACCATTATCGTCGTTACCCATGAATCAGAAGTGGCGGAATACGCGAACCGAACGATTATGGTTAGAGATGGAATGATTCAATCGCCTTCTATGGGTGTTAGGGGGCCGGCCCTATGAGTTTTATGGAAAATCTTTTTATGGCTTTAAGCTCACTTAAAGCCCATAAGATGCGAAGCATTCTTACGATGCTTGGAATTATTATTGGTGTGGGTGCTGTCATAATCGTGGTAGCAATCGGACAGGGCGGAGAGGCGATGCTCAAATCACAGATTACTGGTCCAGGGAATACTATTGAGATATTTTATCAGCCTTCTGATGAAGAAATGCGCGCAAACCCTAATGTATTTCAGCAAGCTCCCTTCAAACAGGATGATATCAGGGCGCTTGAACAAATTCCGGAAATTAATCGTGTGGTTGCATCAAGCACAAAATTGTCTACTTTTCGATTTCAAAAGGAAACAGGCGATGTGACTACCACCGGTATAAATCAAGCTTATATCCATTTAAATGAGTTGAAAGTAGCAGAGGGAAGAAATTTTTCAGCTTCTGATTTTCTGGGCGGGCGCCGTGTGGGGTTAGTCAGTAACAAATTGCAGGAGGAATTATTTAAAGGGAAAAATCCCGTCGGAGATATTGTTACGGTAGCCAATCAACCAATTGAAATCATTGGGGTTTTAGAAAAACCAACCGGCCTTTTTTCCTTTGGTTCAATGGAAGTTTATCTACCTTTCCAAACATGGAAAACTATATACGGAAGCAGCGATTTTACTCAAGTAACCCTTCAAGCAGAGTCTGCTGAGCAATTGCAGGTTGCAGGTAAAAAGGCTGCTAAGCTTTTGAATAATCTGCATAATACGGAAAAGTCTTATCAGGTTATCAATATGGAGGAAATCGCTCAAGGAGTAGGGCAAATTACAAAAATCATGACCTTAATTATCGGGAGTATTGCCGGTATCTCTTTATTTGTTGGCGGGATTGGTGTTATGAATATCATGCTTGTTTCGGTGACAGAAAGAACAAGGGAAATAGGAATCCGCATGGCATTAGGTGCAACTCGAGGCCAAGTATTGACCCAATTTTTAATAGAATCTATGACACTAACCTTTATTGGCGGCATCCTTGGAATATTACTAGGCTGGGGAACGTCAACTATAGTGAGTTTCTTTGCTGGCTGGCCATCCTTGGTGTCTTGGCAAGTAGTGTTAGGCGGCGTGTTGTTTTCGATGGTAATTGGTGTTGTGTTTGGACTGCTTCCAGCAAATAAAGCTTCCAAACTTGACCCGATTGACTCATTGAGATATGAGTAAAGTATATTTTAAGTAATCTAGTTAATAAAGTCTACACGCTGTGTAGGCTTTTTCTATGTATTGCTATATAGTTAAATGTTTGCAGAAAATGCAGTGTATGATAAAATAATTATAGGAATATTCAGTTAATATAATTAAATTGTGGCTGAGCTAGAATAATATATTAGAAGGAGTCGAGCAGAGCATGGAGAAAGTGAGTTTAGAGAATAAAGGCTATTTTGGAGAGTTCGGCGGAAGTTTTGTACCAGAGGATTTACAACTAGTAATGAACGAATTAGAGGAGCAATTTTTCCGTTATAAAGATGATCCGGAATTTATTGAGGAATTCAAATATTACCTAAAAGAATATGTAGGTAGAGAGAATCCGTTAACATTCGCTGAAAATTTAACCAAGCAAAATCAAGGGGCAAAAATTTATCTGAAAAGAGAAGATTTGAATCATACAGGGGCACACAAAATTAATAATGCAATTGGTCAGATTCTTTTAGCAAAACGAATGGGTGCAAAGCGAATTATTGCTGAAACGGGTGCAGGCCAGCACGGTGTGGCAACTGCAACCGCATGTGCCATGTTTGGGATGGAATGTATTATTTATATGGGTAAATTGGATACGGAACGCCAAGCGCTCAACGTCTTTCGAATGGAATTATTAGGAGCCAAAGTTGTACCTGTTGATAAAGGGCAGGGCCGCTTAAAGGATGCCGTCGATGAAGCCTTGGGCGACTTGGTGCAAAACTATAAAAATACCTTCTATCTATTAGGTTCGGCCGTGGGTCCTCATCCTTATCCAACAATGGTCAAACACTTCCAAGCAATTATCAGCGAAGAATCGAAACGTCAGATCCTTGAAAAAGAAGGCAGGCTTCCAACAGCTGTAATTGCCTGTGCAGGAGGCGGGAGCAATGCCATTGGTGCCTTTGCCCATTATATTGACGAAAATGATGTGCGCTTAATTGGAGTTGAACCAGCTGAGGCACCGACGATGACTGAAGGGGTCCCAGCTGTGATCCATGGCTTTAGATGTTTAACGTTACTTGATGAGAATGGCGAGCCTAAACCAACGTATTCGATTGCAGCAGGACTTGATTATCCTGGTGTCGGTCCTGAGCATAGCCATTTGAAAACCAGCGGGCGAGCCGAATATGTAACCGTAACCGGGCAAGAAGCACTCGAGGCGTTTCAAGTATTAAGCAAGACTGAAGGCATTATTCCTGCGTTAGAAAGTTCTCATGCTGTAGCATACGCCATTAAGTTGGCAAAAGAGTTGGCAAACGACGATGTGCTGATTGTTAACTTATCAGGCCGTGGCGATAAAGATGTGGAGCAAGTATTTAAGATGTTAAAATAATTTAGCAGCATTAAAATATTGACCTAAAAAAGAGTCGCTAGTAACAAATGTGAATTTGTTGCAGCGGCTCTTTTTTTATTCATTTGAGCTATAAAGAATTTTTCTCTATAAATTGAATATAATTTTAGAACACATGTGACCGTACTTTGGATTCAAAAGGGGACAAGTATGTATAGGAAAAAAATAAAATTCTATATTGATTTTAGCAGGGCAGGTGGGTTCCCTTTTTATCAGCGGGTTTTTATTATTTTCTTGGGGGCATCTCTGGTCGCTATTTCCTTGCAATTATTTTTGGTAGAAAATCATATTATTGACGGGGGGATTATTGGAATAAGCATCCTTCTTTCACATATTACAAGTCAAGAAATAGGATTGTTTTTGTTGATATTAAATACTCCTTTTTTCCTAATTGCCTATCGATTTCTGGGTAGAAGATTTCTCATGCTAAGCCTATTTGCTATTCTTGTCCTATCAATTGAAACCTATTTATTAGAACCGTTTCCTGTCATAACTGATAGCCCGATCGTGGTGATTGTCCTTGGAGGTATTAGTTTAGGACTCGGAGTTGGAATAACCATTCGGTTTGGCGGATGTTTTGATGGGACAGAGGTGTTGGCCATTCTGTTTAGTAAACGTTCCTCTTTTTCAATAGGGCAAATTATTCTGTTATTTAATATACTCATATTTGGAAGTTCCATTTTCATATTTGGTCCTAAAGAGGCATTTTACTCTTTAGCAACCTTTCTCATAGCCTATAAGACTATTGATATTTCTATTCAGGCTCATTAATTTAAAAAGTTTAAAGTTTTTCCTTGGTGTTTACTTGTTATAAATGACGATTTCGATTTTCTCAGTAGGTAAATTGCTAAGAAGAGTGCTTAGAGATGAAGAGATTGCGAAGGTAAAAGCTTAATTGAGAGTAAGAAAAGCTTATCTTACTATACGAAAATGCCCGGTCACCTATGTGATCGGGCATTTTTTAGGTAACTAGAGAGCTATTGTTTCTTTAAAAATTCTAACACTCTTTCATTCACTAAGTCATTGGCATCGGTTACATAGATATGACCTGCACCTTGTATAGTCAAAAATTCAGCATTCGGAATTTTTTCTGCTAATGTTACCCCATTTTGGTATGGGACCAATTTATCTTCGTCCCCATGGATCACCAATGTAGGAACCTTGATTTGGTCAATCTCGCTGTAAGTATCATGGGCTAAGCAGGCCTGGAGCTGAAGTATATATGCATAGGGAAGAACAGGTATCTCTATTCTTTTTTGGATGTCCTCTGCAACTAATTCCCGCTGATTTTCGATAAATGCTTGACTGTAAAGGATTGGAGCCGAGGCCCATGCCATTTCTTCTGGTGTTGCAATAGAGGAGCCCCTTGAGAGCATTAACATTGAGACATCGGCACTAGGTTGTACATGATTTACTCCGCCTGAGGTTGTACAACCTAGAACAAGCGAACGGACCCGTGTGGGATACATAAGTGCTAATCTTTGTGCAATCATCCCACCCATGGATATGCCATATACATGAGCTGAGTCAACACCGGCAGCATCCAAGACACACCTTGCATCTTCTGCCATTTTCTCGATGGAGTAGGGAGTATCTGGTTTGTCGCTGTGACCTGTACCGCGATTATCAAAAATAATTACCTTAAAATGCTCGCTTAAAGCAGGTAGAGTTCTAAACCAAGATTTTGAATTTAGTGACAACCCCATAATTAATAGTAAGGGTTCACCCTCACCATGAATCTCATAATAAAGATTAATTCCATTCCCGTTGGTTATTGGCATTCTAAAAAACTCCTCCTTTTCATAGATAACGGTAAATTATATGATAATGTGCAATAGTAAAGAACATAGAAGAGGGGAGGAATCATCCTCCCCTTAACTTACTTTTGAGTGTTTTTTCAAAAAGTTGCGAAGAATCCTGTTAAAGGAATCCTTTTGCTCTAACTTTGCAATATGACCAGTATTCCTTATAATGACAAATTCAGAGTGTCGGATTTTTTTATGCATTAAAAGTTGCATCCATACAGGAATTACTGAATCATATTGCGACCCCATGATTAACGTAGGGACTTTAATTTTAGGAAGTAAATTTAAATTGTTGACTTCTAGACAGGCTTTAACTGATTTAAGAAAGACCTCATGGTTTGGTTTGTAAAATTTTTGAAAGTCTTCATAAATTTTTCCTTTCCATGAATTAAGTGAAATACGTGCAGCTATGTCTTTTGGAAGACTAGGATTCATTGAAAGTGAACGAACTCTCCGATAGTTTACTATGAGCCTTGCCACAGATTTTGGAACAAAATGAAATGTACTCACTAGCATTAAGGATCGACACATTTGAGGTGCTTGACGATAAATTTCTTGCGCAACCATACCTCCCATTGATAAGCCACAGATATGAGCGCTTTCAATATGAAGTTCCTTCAATAAGTTGACAATATCACGAGCAAAGTGTGGGATAGATATTTTTTCATTAGTAATGTACTCACCATGTCCACGTAAATCAGGAATAATCAAGTCATACTGATCCGCAAATTCAAACTGATTGTTCCAGCCCTCCTTTACCTCCCCAAGACCATGAATAAAGACCAAAGGTTCACCTTCACCAAAACGTAAGTAAGGAATTTTAGAGCAACTAATAGACACTTCACTCAAATTTAACCCCTCCTATTGCTTTTTATCATAAATGGGGTTGCCACTATTTGTAAAGTGACAATTTTATAAAATTCAGAATAATACAAATGTACTATTTTAACCTGTCCTCCCTTGGTGGACAGGTGTATTTATTTGGTGCCTGACACCACACTAGGAAAATTCTAAATATAAGTGGAATTATTATAGGAGAATACTACTTTTTATTTTTGAGGTTCATTTGGACGTCTTGAGGGTAGTAGGTTTTATGTTTTGGTTTTACATATTTCACCATTTGGACAGTGAGGTAATCGTTGTCAGTTTCGGTGAAGATAGAATAGACCTTGCTGAAGGCGATCATTATTTTGATGAATTCCTGCATAAGAAAGTAAATATTCCAGAGGTTGAGATTAATCATTATGAGGACGTAGCACTTTTACAATACACAGGAGGAACGACTGGTGTTTCTAAAGGTGTTATGCTTACCCATTATAATATTTTATCCAATGTCACCCAAGTTTGTGATTTTAGCTATCGACCATGTAAAAATTTACCGGATGATTTGAAGATGATTACGGTTCTGCCAATGTTCCATGTTTATGGACTCTCTAGCATTGCGCTATGCGGTATTAGGGAAGGGGCAAATCAAATCGTTTTACCTCGCTTTGATTCTAAAGAAATCATGGAAACCGTAATGCGTGAAAAACCATTTCAAATGTCAGCTGTTCCAACCATGTTTACTGCATTAAACAGTCAATCAGGTTTAGAAGAAAGCGGATTTAATGATTTATACTACATAAGCTTCGGTGGAGCACCGCTGCCCGTTGAAACTGTAAAAGCCTTCGAGAAGAAAACAGGTGCAATGCTTTATAATGGCTATGGTCTTTCCGAGTCAGCTCCAACCGCCATTTTTAGTCCACCATTCGTCCCGAGAAAATATGGAAGTGTTGGAATTCCTGTCCAAAGTACGGTCGCAAGAATAGTTCTTGAAACGGATGACGGATATGTCGAGGCACCAGTTGGAGAAGAAGGTGAATTAATTATCCAAGGTCCGCAGGTGATGAAAGGCTATTGGAACCGCCCAGAAGAAACAGCCAAAGTATTAAAGGATGGCTGGCTGTTTACAGGTGATATCGCAAAAATGGATGAAGACGGCTATTTTTATATTGTAGACCGGAAGAAGGATATGATTATTGCAAGCGGATACAATGTTTATCCTAGTGAAATCGAGGAAGTGCTTCATCATCTAGAAGCTATCGAAGAGGTGCTAGTCATTGGTGTCCCAGACTTATACCGCGGTGAAACCGTAAAGGCATTTGTCAAATTGAAAGAGGGATATACTATTTCCGCTGAGGATATCAAACAATTTGGTAAGGAAAACCTTGCCCCTTATAAGGCACCAAAACTAGTAGAAATACTTGAGGAGCTTCCAAAATCATCTGTCGGAAAACTCCTTAGAAGAGTATTAAGAGACCAGGAGAAATCAGGGGTTAAAGCTTAATAGAGAGGGAGAAAATCGATGAATAATCAAGAACTTTTCAGTTTAAAAGGGAAAACGGCTATTATCACTGGCGGCGGAAGAGGCTTAGGACAGCAAATCGCGGTCGCATATGCGGAAGCAGGAGCAAATGTGGTGATTTGTTCGCGTAATCTTGAAGCCTGTCAGCAATTTAGTGAAGCCCTCAAAGAAAAGGGGGTTCGCACGCTTGCATTAAAATGTGATGTATCCAATCCAAACGAAATCCAAGCTGTCGTCGACGAAACCATGAAGGAATTTGGACGGATTGATATTTTGGTTAATAACAGTGGTAGCAGCTGGGGAGCACCTGCATTAGAGATGCCTGCCGATAAATGGGATAAGGTAATGGATATTAACCTTAAGGCGGTGTTCCTATTTTCCCAAGCCGTTGGAAAAATAATGGTGGAGCAAAAGGCTGGTAAGATTATCAACATTGCATCAATTGCTGGCATGGGCGGTCAAGATCCATTAGTAATGGATGCGATTGGTTATGCTGCAAGCAAAGGCGCAGTCATTACATTAACGAAAGATTTAGCCGTTAAATTAGCACCATTTAATGTTCATGTGAATGCAATTGCCCCTGGATTTTTCCCGACTAAAATGGCTAAAACCATTTTGGACTATTCAGGTGAAAAAATACTTGAGAGAACACCAGCAGGCCGTTTTGGTTCTGATGATGATATGAAAGGACCTGCACTTTTCTTAGCTTCGGATGCTTCTAACTATGTTTATGGTCATGTACTTGTCGTTGACGGGGGCACGACTGCCAGTGTACAGTAAAAGGTAGATACTGACAGGCAGTTAAGAGGGGTATAAATGAAGTACACCCATCAAGAAATGGATGCTTTTTATAAAAAGCTTGAAAAAAAATGGAATGAACAAATCCATGCCCATACCAACAAACGCAGCTTTACTTTGGCTTTTGGGAGGGCATTGGAAGTACATGTGAAACAGATAAGAATTCACAAAAGGTTAACAACTAGGTGGTTAAAGCATTTAGACCTTCCGAATAAGGATGAAATAAGTGCTATTTCTGTAAGAATCGTAGATTATGAGGAAAAATTAGATTTTTTTGATGATGCGATCTACGAGATTAAACAAAGCCAGTTGAAGAATAATGCCCAGTTAAGAATGGTTCGGAAGTCATGTGAAGCCCTACTATCCGTTTTAGAAAAGGAAGTAAAGGATATCCACGACTGCAAGATAAAAAGCCTAGAATCAGAGCTTTTAGAATTAAAACAATTTTTTTTTACAAATCATTTAAATTTGGAGGAGAATAACAATGACGAAAAAAATTGAAACTGTACTAGAAGTTGAAAACCAAGAAACTGTGGTAGATGGGGAAAAGGATTTAACAAGTCTAGACCTTGTATGGAAACTTGGCTTTAATGAATTGGATGCCTGGGCAGAGCGCTTTAACAAACAGGATGAACTTTTCTTAGAGACTGTAAAGAACTATGTGGAAAAGCTTAAACAGAATCAGGAAAATGCAATCACGATTGCTGCTCAATTTGGCATGGAACTTAAAAAGTGGGAGAAAGCAGCACGCGAAGAATTACTTGTGACCACAACTTCACTACAGAACTTTTTTCCAGTGAAATCCTATGAAGAAATTAACCAAGTAGTAGATGACATTCAAAATAAAACTGCAAATCTATTATTAACACCTACTCAAGCGTTAATAACTGGTCAATTGGAAGCACTAGATAAATATGTGGAAACAGTTGAACAATATATTGCTTATCGAAAAAATGGCAGAGAAAAATATATTGAGAGTGTAAAGAAAACTAGCAATGTTTTATTTGAAAATCAAAAAGTATTTGTGAACATGTTGACTAAACAAGTCAAAACAGCGATGCTGCCATTTCAAAATTATATGAAGGACGTAACCGAGCAACCTAAATAATAACAATATAGGAGTGTAAGTAATGTCAGGTAAAAAACCTTACGATCCATATGAATCCCTTCATAAGTTAAGTTTATTGTGGGAAAAACAGATTAATGATTTTATCTATCTGTTGACTGATAACAAAGATTTCGTGAAAACGTCCAAATTTGGGACTGAAATTAATTCCCGTTTTCTGGAGGAATTAAAAAAGAATCAAGAAGCACTTGCTGGTGTACTAAATTTGCCTACTAAAAATGATGTCTCTAATGTTGCGACTTTAACGATCCAAGCGGAAGAGAAAATTGAAGCACTTGAGGAACAAATTTGGGAACTGCAAGATTCCATGAAGACGCAAAGCAAAGAGATTGAGAGTGTTGTAGAAATTTCCAAAGAAATTATTAAACTGACTAAGCAGCTTAAAACGGAATTAGTAAAAACGAAAAAAGAGCAGACAGACACAAAAAAATTACACGCCGAACTTCAAGAAATGAAGTTTGAAATCATGAAATTAACAAATTTTAAAGAAGAATTTGAGACTTTAAAGGGTCTTATTCTTAAAGACAGAAGTACGGAACAAGAGTTAACTGGATCAGGCTCATCCAAATAAAAATGAAACGGAGGTATGACATTGTCAACTGAAACACCATTAAAGGGGTTCATTCCCGAATTGGATTATCAGAAAGAAATGGAACGTTGGGCTAATGTCTATAAGATTTTGAGTGAACCTGAGCCTAAGACAGGTCAGACTCCAAGAACTGAAGTATGGAAAAAAAATAAATCAGTTTTATGGTATTATCCTGCAAAACAGAAGAAGTATGAGATTCCGTTGTTTTTCGTGTATTCGTTATTTAATAAACCCTACATTTTAGATATAGACCCAAAGACAAGTGTTATTAAGAACCTAACCGACATGGGCTATGATGTGTATTTATTGGATTGGGGTACACCAGGCTATGAAGATAAAAAAATCGGTCTTGACACCTATATCGAGAAATATTTAAAAACAGCGGTGAAACGGGCTGTACGCCATTCAGGAGTAGAAGAAATTACATTATTTGGCTACTGTTTAGGCGGGACGATTGCCGCAATCTATGCATCGATTGCGGAAGAACCAATAAAAAATTTAATTGTTGCAACCGTACCAATTGATTTCTCTACATTTATCGGGCCAGATAAATGGGCTGAGGGCCTCAAAGAGGGAGATTTTAACATCGATCATTTCCTTGATGTTTATGGGGTTGTTCCACCAAAATATGTTGAAATGATGTTTAGAGCGGTTGGATCACCAATTTATTTTACTAACTATACGATGCTTTTAAATCGAGTCCACGATCAGCGGTATGTGGATAAGTGGCGTCGAATGAATAAGTGGACTCTTGATCAGGTTCCTTTTACCGGTGAGGCTTGTAAACAATTAGGAAATGACCTGATTAAAGATAACAAGCTGGTTAAAGGGGAATTTGTAGTTGGAAATAAAAAGGCAGATTTACGTAATATTGATGCCAATCTATTTGTAATCTCTGGCTCTAGAGACAATTTAGTTCTCGAAGAACAAAGTAAGCCAATTATGGATTTAGTATCTAGTAAGGATAAAACGTATCTTTGCGTTGAATCAGGCCATGTTGGACTTGCATTATCTGGCTTATTTGCGGGAATTGTTGATCAATGGGCATCCAGTCGCTCAAATCCGCTTTCAAAATGATTGCGTAATAAAGTTTGGTACAAGGAAATATATAATAAGTGTAGGCAATGTAGAAGAGGAAGGAGAATCCTTCCTCTCTAACTTGCCGTTTTATGTTTGTTCAAAAATGTCCGTAGAACTTGGTTAAATTCATCTTTCGCCTCTAACTTTACAATATGGCCAGTATTCCTGAAAATAACAAATTCTGAATGGCGAATTTGTTTATGCATCATGCATTGAATCCATATAGGGGTTACGGAATCATACTGCCCGCCAATAATTAAGGTTGGAACTTTTATCTTAGGGAGTAAAGTTAAATTATTTACTTTTAGACATGCCTCCATTGCTTTAAAGAAAAATTCTTTGTTAGGCTTGTAAAATTTTGAAAAGTTTTCGAGATTTTCCTTTGACCAAGAATAGAGGCAGACCTTTGCTGAACTTTCTGTTATAGCCTCGAGAGCTTTATTTTCTGCACGTAATTTCCTGAATTTTATAAAAAGTTTGCCTAGTTCTCTTGGAGCATAATGTAAAGTGCTTACAAGCATTAAGGAACGGCACATTTCAGGTGCTTGACGATATATTTCTTGCGCTACCACTCCACCCATAGACAATCCACAAATGTGTGCGCTTTCAAATCCAAGCCCTTTCACTAAACTGATTACATCACGAGCAAAGTTTTCTATCGATATCTCCCCAGGTGAAATATACTCTCCATGTCCGCGTAAATCAGGGATAATTAAGTCGAACTGGTTAGCGAATTCAAACTGATGTGACCAACCCTCCTTCACCTCACCAAGACCGTGAATAAAGACTAACGGCTCACCGGCGCCAAGACGCAAATAAGGAATCTCGGAGTAACTATTGAATATTTTACTCAACCTACATTCCTCCTAGTTGTTTTATACAACTTATGTTCCCAATATTTGAACGGTGTATACATAAATACTTCTGATTATTTTATTATATAATTGCTTGTGGGAAAATATTACATATGGGTGTAATACACATATAAAGGTACACGTAGTCTTTTTATCCTTTAAAGTGAGAAAACAAGAGGAAGGAATGCAGATGGTAACTAAAATGAAAAAATGTTGTCAGGTTTAAAGGAGTAAAGTTTTTAGCTAAAATGAATCCTGTAAGGGAGAAAAACTAGGCTGCTTTGAGTTATGATAGATGGATAAGAGGATTTTAAGTGAAAATGAGGTTTCGCTCATGATAAAAAAGTATATGACATTTCAAAAAAATAATGGTATTGCACCGTATATTTGGACGATTCTTGGTATATTGCCGTTTTACTTTATTTTTCAATCACCTTCCACAATTGAAATTGTTGTAGGTATTTTACTCACGCTGCTATTCTTTATCTTTTACCGAATTGCGTTTATTTCAAAAGGCTGGCCTGTTTATCTATGGACGTTGATCTTGATCGGTATTTCGATCACTGCGAACAGCCTTTTCAATTATGTTTATTTTGCTTTTTTTCTTGCATACTTTATCGGCAATATTAAAGATAGGATAGCCTTTTTGACCTTGTATTTTATTCATTTGTTTAGTACGTCGGTATCAATTAACTTCAGTATCGTTATGCATGAAAAATTATTTCTACAGCAATTGCCCTTTGTAATCATTATCTGGATTAGTGTTATCCTTCTCCCGTTTAGCATCCATAACCGGAAGGAGAGAGGGCAGCTTGAAGAAAAGCTAGTGGATGCGAATAAACGGATTTCGGAACTAGTCAAAATAGAAGAGCGGCAGCGGATTGCCCGGGACCTTCATGATACACTCGGTCAAAAGCTTTCACTCATTGGATTGAAGTCAGATTTGGCACGAAAGTTAATCTCGAAAGATCCTGATCAGGCTCGGAATGAATTGAAGGATGTTCAGCAAACAGCTCGGACGGCATTAAGTGAAGTTAGAAAAATGGTTTCTTCGATGCGTGGGATCCGCTTAAAGGACGAAATCCTCCGTGTTGAACAAATCCTAAACGCTGCCCAAATAAATTTTGTGCGTGTAGGGGATTTTACACCATCAAATGTCTCGCTGTTAACGGAGAATATCTTAAGCATGTGTTTGAAAGAGGCCGTAAATAATGTCGTTAAACATAGTGAAGCTAAGTCATGTTCCATATCGATGGAACAAACGTTGAAGGAATTGGTAATAAGAGTTCAGGATGATGGTATCTTTAAGGGAGAGAAGGAAAAGTTAGCAGAAGGTCATGGGCTGATAGGCATGAAAGAACGGCTGGAATTTATTAATGGCAGTCTAGACATTTTGACAAAAGAGGGAACAACATTAATCATAAGTGTACCAAATGATGTCAAACCTGGCTTGGATAAGGAGGATAAAAAATGATTAAAATCGTTATTGCTGAAGACCAGCAAATGCTTTTAGGAGCCTTTGGTTCATTACTAAATTTAGAAGATGACATGGAAGTTGTTGGAAAGGCCTCAAACGGAGAAGAGGCCGTTGCGCTGGTGAAAAAGTTTCAACCTGATGTCTGTATTATGGATATTGAAATGCCTGGCAAGAGCGGACTGGAGGCGGCTGAAGAGTTGAAGGGTCTTGGCTGTAAAGTTATCATTTTAACCACCTTTGCCCGGACAGGTTACTTCCAACGGGCATTAAAAGCAGGTGTGAGCGGCTATTTGTTGAAGGATAGTCCTAGTGAAGAGTTGGCTAACTCCATCCGAAGTGTGATGTCAGGAAAACGAATTTATGCGCCAGAATTAATGGACGATGTATATGGAGAAGAAAACCCGTTAACTGACCGGGAAAAAGAGGTGCTAGAGCTTGTAGCTGACGGAAAAAACACGAAAGAAATCGCGGAAGAACTTAGCATCAAAACAGGAACTGTTAGAAATTACATCTCGATCATCCTCGACAAACTTGAAGTTAAAAATAGAATCGAAGCAATTACTCAATCTAAAGAAAAAGGCTGGTTCAAATAAAGAGTGTTTTTACGGTGTCAGGCACCGTTAAAACACTCTTTTTTTTCGCATTATCTAAGTAGGTCAGAAACTTGGGGAAATGTAAATCCTAAATAAATGATTAAATTTTTCTTGAATTATAATCAGGTGACAATCCTCTATTAAGGTTGCAAATAAGTTTTATTTTTTTGAAAAGTGTAGTTTACTATAATAGAAAGTAAGTAAAGGAAGTTTATTACAGAAAGGGATTGATTTTATGATGGGAGAATCAATAAAAGATGAGATAGATGGCAGCAAGGTAATGCCCCGCTCCCAACGGTTATGGATGGCTGTTATCCTCGGTACGTTAGCAGCATTCGGTCCCTTGTCGATTGATATGTATTTACCTGCTCTACCTGAGTTAGCAAAAGATTTTCACTCAAATCCGTCACTGGTTCAATTTAGTTTAACCTTTTTCTTGCTGGGATTAGCTTTTGGTCAGCTGTTTTCTGGTCCACTCAGTGATGTTTATGGGCGTCGTAAGCCGTTGCTTATTGGATTGATCACTTATTTTGTTGTTTCACTATTATGTGTGTTTAGTCCCTCGATTTGGACATTTATTATTTTACGATTAATTCAAGGGCTCGCAGGTTCCGCTGGAATTGTTATTTCACGGGCGGTTGTTCGGGATTTATATTCAGGTTCAGAATTAACCAAATTCTTTGCGTTGCTTGCATTGGTTAATGGCCTCGCTCCGATTCTAGCACCTGTGGTGGGTGCACAGTTCTTAAAAATTGTACCTTGGCAAGGTATATTTATCGTCTTAAGTATAATCGGATTGCTGATGTCCTTTGTTGTATTTTTCTGGCTTCCAGAAACACATCCTGAAGAAAAAAGGGCTGCAGGAGGGTTGAAAAATACATTTATTACCTTTAAAAACCTCATTCTGGATCGAAGTTTCATGGGATATGCATTAGTACAAGGACTTGTTTTTGCTGCTATGTTTGCTTATATTTCAGGCTCACCTTTTGTGGTGCAGAATATATATGGCGCCTCTGCGCAAATGTTTAGTCTGATCTTTGCTATAAATGGAATTGGAATCATGATTGCTAGTCAAACGACAGGAAGATTGGCTGGTCGAATACACGAGTCAAAGCTGTTCGTTTTTGGAATCGGGATGTCTTTTTTGGGTGGAATTATACTACTGCTTCTTTTGATTTTACATGCTGACTTACTATTTGTCTTACTGCCACTATTCTTTGTGGTAACCAGTGTCGGGGTTGTTAATACGGCAGGATTTTCCCTTGCTATGCAAAAACAAGGTAAGTCAGCAGGCAGTGCATCTGCTCTTCTAGGAGTCATGTCGCTTTCCTTTGGAGGAATTGTTGCTCCCCTTGTGGGATTAGGAGGAGAACATACAGCGATACCAATGGGAATTGTCATCTCTTCTGCTGGTGGGGGAGCGGTCCTTTTATACATGTTTCTTGTCCATACCAGAAACCAAACAAATTGAGGTTACAAAGGTAAGTAAATTTCGGCTTCATATTCTACTGTAAAAACGGCAGCTACGCTTCAGCTGCCGTTTTGTAATTATCAATAAAGCCTTTAATATATTCAAATACTTCCAAAGGGCGCTCTTCTGGAAGGGCATGGCCAGTATCTTTTAACACAATCAACTCAGAGTTGGTTAGGTCTTGATTTAGCTTTTCTCCTACATTAAGCGGCATCGATTTATCATGATCCCCCCAAAGTAATAAACAAGGTGTTTTGATTTGGTTTAGGATCTCAACGGGCAAGTCCCCCTCACGGTCACGAATCATTCTTGTAAGCGCGACGAAAATCTCATCTTCTAAAAAAGGCTGTAAGTACCCATTTATCATTTCTTCGTTGATAATGGCATGGTTAAATAGTGCGTCTTGAAGATTCTTTTTTACACCAGTCCGTGCAAACCAATATTTTACGAAGAGATGGAAATAGGGAAGGTAGCTAGTCAAGATTAAGGGCAATTTAGAGCGTTTAAGATAAGCTGAACTGCAGAGTAGAATGGCTGTGTCTGCTAGCTCTGGCATCATATGAAGGATATTTAATACAATTTGCCCACCCATGGAATGACCAATAAAGGTCATTTTTTTTAACCCCAAAGACTCCGTAAGTTTTATGACAGTTTGGGCTAAATTCTTGTAGGAATAGACATAACGGTTACATTTCGCACTTTTCCCAAATGGGGGAAGATCAACGGATAGTACCTGGTAGTCTTTCTTCAATAATGAGATCAAATGGCGAAATGTGAAGGTTGAAGAAAGGAACCCATGTAATAATACAAACGTTTTTTCCGATGTATGATTTGGATAAAATTCATAATATACATTAATGTTATTAACTGGTCGATAACCTGATAAGACTGTTTGTTCCATCTAAATCCCTCACCTGCTCCGTCAATAAAATAGATGAGTATAATGTTCCCCAAAAATCGATACATACACAAAAAAAATCTGCAGATAGCAAAACAGCCCAAACATAGTTCTAAAATAAAAATTTCCAAAAAGTTAGCACAAAAAACCTATACAAATCTGATAATACTTAATAAAAATGGATATTTTTGGTGTGCGTCCATCCGTCGTGGACAAATGAGGAAAGTGTCTTTTTGCGGTGCCTGACACCAGCTTTTTGTGTTTTTGATCATTTGGTAAAAATTTTTTTTAGATTTTTGAAATAAAGTGTTTGAATTTTTAGAAAACTCCTTGTATAATTAGAAAAAACGTAAGGAGTTGATTTCCATGGAAAAGAAATTACTTAATTCACCACAACATTCGGATGAGAATACAGATGCTGTAGTTGCTGAGATGTTTCTAAACAATGCCCTGCTAGAGTTTAAGAGGGAGAAAATCCGCAAGGAAATCGACCAAACATTAGAACATGGGGATAAAGAATTATTCCTAAGGTTAACAGAAGAGCTAAAGAAAATTTCTTAAATCATTTACTAACTAATCCTATTACTATTAAAAAAGAAGCCCTATCCAACCATTGGATGGGCTTCTTTCTGTTTTCAGCTCAGCTATTATCCTCATCGGCCTTGTTATCGTCATCACCGCTATGTCTGTTTTGATGAGCACCGTCATCGGCCTTGTTATCGTCATCACCGCTGTGTCTGTTTTGATGAGCACCGTCATCGGCCTTGTTATCGTCATCACCGCTGTGTCTGTTTTGATGAGCGCCGTCATCGGCAGTTGTAATGTCACTACTGCTATTATCATCAGCTTTTACTTTTATCACTGTTTGACCATGTTCTGTTTCAATTTCTACCTTTTTCTCATTCACCTTTGATCCTATCTTTTTGTCATCCTGATGAATCGAGTCATCCACTCGAGTATCCTTTTTTGAAGCTCCCACAGCCACTGCTCCACCAAAAATAAGCAACCCTGATAATGCACCAACAATAAGTTTGTTTTTCATTAATAATTCCTCCTTTGTATTTGTTTCTATACTTCTAGAATATCCAGTGAAGATTAGAGCAAATAGAGGAGAAACATTAGAAATTAATGAGAATAATTGTAAGTGAAAATATACTGCTCTGTTTGATTAATTAGTCATCGTCTTCTTTTTTATCATCCTTGCTACGATTTCTCGAGTCATCATTATTATCATTATCTTTGTTATCATCGTCCCATGTAACAGACATAACATTGCCTGTTATTGCATGAATTTGCACGATTGCTTCTCTGTCATCCTTAGTTTCTATTTCTACCAGGTAGTAGGTTTGTTCGCCTTTCGTCTCAAGCCAAATATGATTAACAGTCCCATTCACTTGCTTTTTAGCAATTTCCCGCGCCTCTGCCTCAGTAAGTCTTTTAGGGGATTCATTGATCGTTGAAGTGGTCGAAGAAAGGATTTTACCTGTAACGGCATGTACTGTTAGTGTAGTTTGTTTATTTCCTTCTTTTACAAGCGCCTTATAAATCGTCCCGCTATCGCTTTCTATTTTTTCAAATGATGTAATGGTTCCATTTGCAACAGCTAAGATGATTTTTTTAATTTCATCCTCAGAAAGAAGTGTAGCAGGAGGTTGATTAGCAGGAGGAGAGTTGGTTCCTTTTTTGATAAACGATAAGATTTTACCACTGATAGCATCGAGTTTAATACTATAAAGATTTTCTTCTTTTTCTAATTCTATATGAAATTGCCCGTCAGCTAGTTTTATTTGTGTAACAGTTCCCTGATAGCGATCTTGGACAAGATTTTTTGCTTCCTGCTTTGATAAAATTTCAGCGGAGACGTTGTTAGGTCCAAATTTTTGCCAACTAAAAAAAAGTAGGTAAATAAATAGTAGAAAGCTTATCAAAATCCAGATCCATGTTTTTTTCTTCATTTTTTCACCTCACCACGTATAAGTACATTTATTTTCTAATATAAAGATTAGAAATTACTGAGAAATGGATTAATTTTTATCAGTTTTTAAAAAAAGAGTTGCCGTGGTTCCAACCCCTTCTTCACTTTCAAGATGAATCCTGATACCAATGGCATCTGCAATTTCCTTTGCCAATGATAAGCCAAGCCCTGAACCGCCTTTTTTTCTATTTCTAGCTTTATCAACCCTATAAAACCGATCAAAGACCTTTGTCAGCTCATCATTATCGATGCCAATTCCTTTGTCAGCTACTTTGATAAAAGCCTCATCGTGCAATATTCCAGTAGTGACTGTAATAACTTCATCACTGTATTTCCTTGCATTATCAAGAAAGATATACAGCAACTGCTTTAGTTTTTTTTCATCTGTAACAACAGATATCTGGGGACTATTTTTCGCATGAAAATAAATTTCTCTTTGATATCCACTTCGAAAAGCATTAACTGTTTCCTGCAAAAATTCGGCAAGATTAAGCACTGCTATCTGAATATTCCACTGCTCATGATGCTTTGCCAAGAGTAACAGCTGCTCGGTCATTTCTTTCATGTGGATTGCCTCTGAATGAATAGCTTCAATTGATTCGGAAAAAAGCTCTGGTTCTGTTAAACCTCTCCGTTTTAAAAGACTTGCATAGCTTTCAATAATTGTTAAAGGTGTTTTAAATTCATGGGATGCGTTTGAAACAAACTGTTTTTGTTTTTCGTAATTTGTTTCCAGCAAATCAATCATATGGTTAAAGGTCTCGCCCATTTGAAAAAGTTCATCCTTAGATTTTCCCTCAAAAGTTAGTCGTTTAAAGCGGCCGCTTTGTCTAATTTCTTTCATTGTTTTAATCATTGATGTAACTGGATTGGTAATCAACTTACTCAGAATTCGGCTAGAAACAACCACAGGAATTAACGCAAGAAATGTTACCAAAATTAAGACAAGACGAAGGATATTTAAATTATCAGTTGCTGTTTTAATACTTTTTGTGACTTGAAGATTAGCAACATTCCCATCTAGTAAAATAATTGGCATTGATTCAAAGGTATAGGTCCTTTTTTGAAAAACAATGAAAGTACTAACTTCTCCTTGATTAAACTGTGCTTTTCTTTCAATTAAATTTTGCTCTGTAGGGCTTGTGACTGTAGATAATGGGCTGTCATCGGAAGTGACAAACTGAATCATTCCATTGATGGGTGCGTAAGAGCGTAAAAGTTCAGCTTCAGAAACGGAACCTAGTGATTTACCGATATCATTTGTGGTTTTTTCCATTTCCTTTGCGGAAGTATTTAGCTCGCTATCTAGAATTAATTTGCTGAAGGTAAAATAAACAGCATTAAGATTAAAAGAGTGGCAAATAAGACAGTTGTATACAAGTTTATTTTATTACTCAGCTTCATTTTGCTTCCTTCAAGACATAACCGACGCCACGTACGGTATGAATTAATGCAGGTTTATTCGGCTGTTCCATTTTTCTTCTGACGTAGCGTATATAGACATCTACCACATTAGTGTCGCCAATAAAATCATAACCCCAGACAGCTTCTAAAATTTGATCTCTGTTCAGCACATGCCGCTTATTGGTCATTAAATAAACAAGCAAATCGAACTCTCTAGGAGTTAATTCAATTTGTTCTTCTCCTCTAAATACTTCTCTTGTTTTTGGATTGATTTTTAAGTCTGCGAGAGTTAAAGAATTGCTGTCTTCCTGCGTTTGTTCCACTGCCTTTGTCCTTAAAGCTGCGCGGATTCGAGCTAAAACCTCTTCGATTTGAAAAGGCTTAGTGATATAATCATTTGCTCCATAATCAAGACCTGATACTTTATCCTCTACCGAGCCCTTGGCAGTTAGTAAAAGAACCGGTGTATTCTTGTCATGAAGACGAATACGGCGGAGCAGTTCAATTCCACTTATACCGGGCAGCATAACATCAAGCAAAATCAAATCCCAGTTTACATTCTTATAGACCTGGAAAGCTTCCAGTCCGTCCATTACTTTGGTGACAGTATAACCTTCGTATTCTAGTTCCAGTTCCAATAACCTTGCAATCTTTTCTTCGTCTTCAACCACCATTATTGAATTCTTTTTCATAAGCAAGCCTCCAGATAAATCAACTAATTTATTACCAAATTCCACAGAAAGTTCAAAAAATCCTTCATTAATAACTGAATAAAAGTTCTCTCTCCATGGGTGTCAGTTAACAATTCTTCAGTGGTGCCTGACACCCATTTCAAGTATGATATATAAAGAAAAACAATTAGGGGTGGAATCTTTGCATCAACTTCATTTGTACAGTAAAAAAATTCCTTATTCTTATTCAAGATTTTCCAGTCAGTTTCGTGTACTTGCTGAGAATAGCACCCATCATGTGCTATTGGAAAGTGGGCGTGGCGGGCGTTACAGTATTGCTGCGTTCCAGCCTGAAACGATTATCAAAGGTAAGAACCGTATACTTGAAATTCACAATGATAAGGGTTCCGAGAGGTTGGAAGGAAATCCGCTTCTCTTATTGAAGGAATGGATGAGCCAGTATCATGTTGATAAAATAGAAGGTCTACCGAGTTTCCTCGGCGGTGCGATTGGTTACATCAGCTATGATCATGCTCGTAACATAGAAAAACTGCCTGAGATAGCAAGTGATGATTTAGAAATGCCGGAAATTTACTTTTTCATAGTAAAGGAATGGTTTATTTACGACCATGAACAAGACCTATTATGGCTGTTGATAGTGGCTGAAAACGATCAGGATATTGATAAACGGTTAGCATTTTGGGAACAACGCTGGCTTCATGAATCATCATCTAATCCACCTCATAAAGCAGATAAGATTGACATGGATCAATTAGAGGTTTCGATGACAGAAGATGAATTTAAACAGGCAGTAACAAAAGTCCAACATTATATTTCACAAGGCGATGTGTTCCAGGTGAACCTAGCAGTCCGCCAATCAAAACCGATTGAAGTTGAGGCACTTAAAGTGTATGAACAATTAAGATCCTTAAATCCATCTCCATATATGGCCTATCTTCATACACCAGAATTTCAGCTTGTAAGTGGATCACCAGAACTGCTTGTTAAAAAAAATGGACAAGAAGTAAGCACCCGACCCATCGCCGGCACTCGTTCAAGAGGTAAGAACCACGAAGAAGATATCAAACTGGCCAATGAATTAATTGAAAACGAAAAGGAACGAGCGGAACATGTAATGCTAGTGGATTTAGAGCGGAATGATCTTGGAAGGGTATGTAAGTACGGAACAGTTGAGGTCAATGAATTTATGGTCATTGAAAAATACTCACATGTGATGCACATCGTCTCCAATGTAAGAGGGGAATTGGCGGAAGACAAATCTAGCATTGATATTATTGATGCTGTATTCCCCGGTGGAACCATTACAGGTGCGCCTAAAGTACGAACAATGGAGATAATAGAAGAGCTTGAGCCTGTCCAGCGGGGAATTTATACGGGATCACTCGGTTGGATTGATTTTAGTGGTGATCTAGAATTAAACATTATCATCCGAACTATGCTCATTAAAGATGGAATGGCACATGTTCAAGCTGGTGCCGGGATTGTTATTGATTCTAATCCAAAGCATGAATACAAAGAATCGATGAAAAAGGCTGCTGCATTATGGAAAGCAAAAGAAATGGCAGAGGAGTAAGCAAAAATGATTTTTATGATAGATAATTATGATTCCTTTACCTTTAACTTAGTGCAATACTTAGGCGCACTTGGAGAAGAATTAGTGGTCAAGCGAAATAATCAAACGTCAATTGCCGAGATTTCAGAACTACAGCCTGAATTCTTAATGGTTTCTCCAGGGCCATGTAGTCCAAATGAAGCGGGAATAAGCTTGGATGCAATTAAAGCATTCGCAGGAAAAATCCCGATATTTGGTGTGTGTCTAGGTCAGCAAGCAATTGCCCAAGCTTTTAATGGAGAGGTTATTCGAGCAGAAAGACTCATGCACGGGAAAACATCCGATATGTATCATGATGGAAAGACGATTTTTCAAGGTTTACCGAATCCTTTTCCAGCGACACGATACCACTCATTGATTGTCAAAAGAGAGACTCTTCCAGATTGTTTTGAGATTTCTGCATGGACAAAAGACGGGGAAATTATGGCGATTCGTCATAAGGAATTACCAATTGAAGGAGTTCAGTTTCACCCTGAATCTATTTTGACTACTTCGGGAAAAGATCTTTTGCGCAATTTCGTCCATCATTATAAAAATATTGTAATGCAAAAGGGTCATTACGTATGGTGATTTATTTAAACGGACAATTTTTAAAAAAAGAAGATGCGATGATTTCCCCGTTGGATCATGGTTTTTTATATGGAATGGGATTATTTGAAACGTTTCGAGTGTATGAAGGGTTTCCCTTTTTATTAGATGATCATCTAGCACGTCTAAATCAAGGTTTAGAGGTGCTTAACATTACCTACCAATTTCATCGTGAAGAAACGAATAGAATCTTGCAGGATTTACTGAAAATAAACAATTTATCTAATGCCTATATCCGCTTAAATGTCTCAGCCGGAATAGGTGATGTTGGTTTGCAGGTGGAACCTTACAAGGAACCGAACATCCTTATTTTTCCTAAGCCGTTACCGCTGGCAGGAGAATTATCCGAAAAAAAGGCTGTTTTATTGAAGTTGAGACGGAACAGTCCAGAAGGAATTGAACGAGTAAAGTCACATCATTTTATGAATAATATTCTGGCAAAAAGAGAGATTGGAAATGCTGCTGATATTGAAGGGATTTTCCAAACTGAGGATGGATACTTAGCTGAAGGGATCGTCTCTAATATCTTTTGGGTAAAAGGTAACGTCTTATATACTCCTTCAGTACAAACAGGTATTTTAAATGGGATTACACGGCAGTTTGTTATCGAATTAGCGAAGAAACTTAATCTTTGTGTTAAAGAGGGATTGTACTTATTAAAACACATTCATGAGGCCGATGAGATGTTTGTGACCAATTCTATACAAGAAATCGTCCCAATTACTACATTTGAGGATCATCAATTACCAGGTAATCAGGGACAAGTAGTTCAACAATTACATCGCGAATATCGCCATTATTGTCAAAGTCTGTGGTCAAGGAATGGTTTAGGGAGTGAATAACCTTGAAAGAAAAAATACTAACAGAAATCAAAAAAATTGAAGAAGAATATGGAGTAAGAATCTGTCTTGCTGTAGAGTCAGGAAGCAGAGCATGGGGCTTCCCATCCAAGGATAGTGATTACGATGTCCGGTTTATTTATGTCCATAAAAAGGACTGGTATTTGAGCATTGACCAAAAGCGAGATGTGATTGAACTGCCAATTAATGATCTCCTTGATATTAATGGCTGGGAATTGCGTAAAGCTCTCCAACTTTTTAGAAAATCAAATCCCCCGCTAATGGAGTGGCTCCATTCGGGGATAGTTTATTATCAGGCTTTTTCGTTGGTAGATAAATTGAAAGCAATTCAAAATCAAGTGTTTTTGCCACAGTCAGCACTATATCACTACTTAAATATGGCAAAAGGTAATTTTCGTGATTACCTCCGAAGCGATCAAGTGAAAATTAAAAAGTACTTTTATGTCCTCCGTCCAGTTTTAGCTTGTATGTGGATTGAAAGATATAATTCAGTACCGCCGATTGAATTTCAGAAATTGATAGAGGAACTCCTTGTTGAGGGGCCACTTAAGCAGGAAATCCTTTCCTTGTTAGAAAGGAAAATTAGCGGAGATGAACTAAACCTCGAACCAAAGATTACTTCCATTAATGACTTTTTGGAGAAAGAGATCAACCGGCTTGAGGAATACACCAAAACCCTTAGAGCTCCCAAAGAGGATATGACCCCAATTCTAGATGATTTATTCAGAGAAGTCCTCGATGAGGTTTGGGCTTAAATATTACTGTAAAAAGTTCAACAATTATTCACAAGTTGGTCCTATAAAGATATTGTTAATATTCTAATTTATCATTATTATAGTATCGACAGTGAAAACTTTATTGCATGTGATATATATATCAACTACTACACGATTCTAACAATAAGGGGAGTGATGGATTGCAAATAAAAGAAAAAGTCAGCACATTTCTTGTTATCCTGTCCCTGTTTGTACTTTTATTTCCGTCTATTTCATCAGCACACGCCTATATAAAAAAATCTACACCATTAGAAAATGAGACGGTGGAAAAAGCCCTATCCGAAGTAACGATAAAATTTGATGAAACTATCCAGCCTGCCTTTAACTCAATTAAGGTTTTTGATTCAGAAGGAAATCGAGTCGATAAAAAAAATGGGCGGATTGACCCCAAGCAACCTTTTATCCTAAAGAGCGGATTAAAGAAGGACCTTCCAAATGGATCCTATCGAATAAAGTGGAAGGTGGTTTCAAGCGACGGCCATCCTGTTGAAGGTGTAATTCCTTTTCAAATTGGTGAAAAAGGTCAAGACTCTACCTCCTTAGATAATGAAACGAAAGGGTACACCCCTAAAGCGGATCTAATCATTATCCGTTGGCTGCAATATCTGAGCAATGCGTTCTATGTCGGACTCATCTTTTTTTATATGGTTATTGTGCCCAAGGAATTACGGGAAATAGGTTCAGTCGATAAGAAGTTCCGTAAGCTAATAAGCACAGGTTTGATTCTTCTATTTCTTAGTATTCTGTTAAGTCTGCCATTACAGGCAACGATTGAATCTGGTTATCCTTGGAGTGAAGTGTTTAACTTCTCAATCATCAAAAATATCTTAATGAACACAAATTATGGTCAATTTTGGGTTATTCAAATAGCTCTCCTTATAACTCTTGCCCTGCTCACTTCTTTTATAGGCATGGCCGAGAGCACGAAACGAGCTATTTTGTGGACTTGCTTTTGTCTTGGGGCAGCCTTGTTATTGACAAAGGCATTGACCAGTCATGCCGCAGCACAACCAAATCCGTTATTAACAATAGCAATGGATTTTCTGCATTTACTTGCTGCATCGATTTGGATCGGAAGTTTAACTGGTTTTGTCTCATTGCTTTCATTACGTAAAAAAACAGAGATAAAGCAAAATTATTTGGAAATGATAAAAAGTTTCTCCAAATGGGGAATGATCCTTGTTCTTTTTTTAACTTTAACTGGATTGTTTGCCAGTTTTTTATATATTCCAAACCTTTCAGCACTTGTCCAAACGAACTATGGAAAAGCCTTAATGTGGAAACTTATTTTGTTTTTGGTGATGCTGCTCCTTGCAGCTGTGAATTTTATTAAAGGAAAAAGGGGAACCACTAAGGGACTGAAGGCATCTCTAAAGGGTGAGCTTACCCTTGGTTTGTTAATCTTAGTCCTATCCGTTGTTTTAACCAATTTACCAACAGCCATGCAATCTCCGGGACAATTTAAGGAAACTAACATAGTGAACCAAGGCAAGCAAGTGACTTTAGAAGCAACGCCTAATATTATTGGAGTGAATTTATTTGAGATTACCTTAAAAGACCGAGAAGGGAAGCCAATTAAAGAAATTGAACAAATTCACTTAACCTTTACCATGCTTGAAATGGACATGGGAAAAGAAACTGTTAGTTTAACAAAAACGGTTGATGGCAAGTATGAAGTGAAGGGTTTGCATTTTAGCATGGCAGGTCATTGGAACGTACATGTCCATGTTCTAACCAAGTCGTTAGAAAGTATCGACACTGATTTCAAAGTTTTAGTGGGAAGTCAATAAAAAACTTATCACTAATTTAATCAGGAATAGCTTCATTGCTTTCATTAGAAGCCTTGGTTATGGCAATCCGTAAAAATATTTAACACAGAAGATGCCAAGTGTATCTTCTGTTTTTTTATAAGCTTTTCTTATATAAAGTAATTAATATTTTGTAATGGCTAATACTTTTATTTGTAAAAAATACTAAATTTTCCCTTAGAACTGTTATAATTCTAAATAAGAATGAACTATCATAATATTATCAGTCCTTATCATATTAGGAGTATTTTGGATATTTATTTGCATCCTTTTGCAAAAAAAAGACTGTTCCTAAGGCTTAGGTCTTAGAAGAAAATAAATCTGCAGATTGTTTTCCCTTTTATTTGAATTAATTATGATTAACTTATAGAAAATATAAGGGTTAGAATTTACTATATTTTCCTCCCAATCGAATAGGGGGTTTTAAAAATGAGCAGGAAAGTTTATGTTCTTCTAACGGACACGGGTACAGTTTTAGGGAAAATGATTAAGCTCTATACAAAAAAACCACTTAATCATGCCTCAATTGTGATTGATGAACAATTCAACAAGGTTTATAGTTTTGGGAGAAGAAATCCAAGAAATCCTTTCTTTGCAGGATTTGTGGAAGAAAACGTACGTGGTGGTCTATTTAGGAATGCCGATTGTGCTATTTATTGCATTACGATTACCGAAAAACAATTTCAAAAAATGATCTGTAAATTAAGGGATATGGAAGACCATAAGGAAGAATACAGGTACAATCTCATTGGGTTAATTGCTGTGATGCTGAATATGGAGATGACCCGCAAAAATGCCTTCTTTTGTTCCCATTTTGTTGCAGCCATCTTGGAAGAATCCGGGATTGATATCAAAAGTCAAAAGCCTCTATCCCTTGTAACTCCCCATGATATAAAGGAGTCGGCACCCTTAGAATTAATTTATGAAGGGAAATTGTCGACCTTCATCACTGATTCCCATCGAAAATATTATAAAGAGTTTACTCCTGATAGTGTCGAAGTTATTTAACTGAAATAACGGAAATTAAGTCACCACTTCCAACAAGTGCTTAATTTCCGTTACTTTAAATAACAATACCTTCTTGCGTTTTGCTGTTTTTCCTTTTGACAGTTTCTACTAATGACTTAAATAGCTTAAGAGAATGATGGAAAATAGGACTTTGAATGAATGTATAAAGGAAAGTAGCAATAAACACAGGACCACCTAATAATAAACCGATCATTAATACAATGCTTTCAACTATGATGCGTGCTTGACTTACTGACAACTTTGTTTTATCAGAAATCGAAAGCATGAAGCCATCACGTGGACCAGCGCCAATCCCTGCTGCTACATACATGCCGCCACCAATCCCTGTAATCATGATTCCACTAAGGAGAATGAGGTAATCCAACCATGTACCAGTTGCTTTTGGGAGAATATCCAACCAGAGAAAAAAGTCCATGATAGGTCCAATACATAGGGCATTTAGGATTGTACCTATGCTAATATAGCTCCGTGCAACAAAAAAGGAAATGAAGATCAGAATTAACCCGCAAATCACTCCCCAAGTACCAATAGTTAAACCAAAATGCTGATATAGGGCGACATTTAGTACTTCCCATGGGTGTAACCCAACATATTTAACCTTAACGGCAATCGCATTTCCCAAGCCGAAAAAGGTTAATCCTGCAAAAAATAAGAAATACTGAAAGAATTTCATCTTCAGTTACCTCCGCTTACTCATCGTTTTTCGAATATTTAAACCTATCATAAGATTCTAAAGGATGAATCAATAATAATCAATTGTTAATTAGAAATATAGAATTGTAATCATTACACTGATATAATTTGAAATATATTTGAATAGTTGAAATTATTATTTATCAAAATTGTGATTGAGGGGATATCTATGAATCTCGTTGCTTCTGAAAAAGTAAAAAGGATGTCGGCAAGTATTTTCCAAGAAATAGCTAATCGGAAACAAGAGGCTATCAAAGATGGTAAAGATGTAATTGATTTAAGTGTAGGGAGTCCAGATTTTCCACCGCCTTCATTTGTCGTGGAAACATTAAGTGACTACGCTAAAGACCCCAGTAAGTATGGCTACACACTGAAAGGGATACCTGAATTTAATGAGGCAGTTAGTTTTTTTTATAAGCAAAGATATGCTGTTGAACTTAAACCCAGTAGTGAGGTATTGCAGTTGATGGGGTCGCAGGATGGTCTCGCCCATTTGGCTACAGCCTTAATTAATCCAGGTGACTATGTGCTGGTGCCGGATCCAGGGTATCCAATCTATGAGGCTAGCGTAAACATTGCGGGTGGTGTTATCTACCCAATGCCGTTATTAGCAGAAAACAAGTTTCAACCAGAGCTGGATGAAATCCCGTTAGAAGTTTTACATAAAACGAAAATGATGATTATCAGTTATCCTGGGAATCCAGTCACAGCATTAGCGGATAAGGCTTTTTTTGAAAAGGTAGTTGAATTTGCTAAACTTCATGATATTTTGGTTGTTCATGATTTTGCTTATTCTGAGTTGGTATTCGATGGGAATCCACAAATAAGTTTCTTGTCGGTTCCCGGTGCAAAAGAGGTTGGAATTGAATTCAATTCGCTTTCAAAGACCTTTAATATGGCGGGTTGCCGGATAGGCTATGTTGTTGGCAATGAGCAAGCTATCGATATCTTGGCTTCCTTTAAATCCCATATTGATTATGGAGTTTTTTATCCAATCCAAATGGCAGCTGTGATGGCATTAACTTCAGATTTTTCATTCCTTCAAACACAGGTGAATGAATATGAAATTCGTCGCGATGCGTTGATTTCTGGGCTTGAAAAAAGCGGCTGGCAAGTAACTAAGTCTCCTGCCACCATGTTTGTGTGGGCAAGAATTCCTGCAGGATGGAATTCCCGTGAGTTTGCCTTTGAATTAATTGATCAAGCGGGTGTGGCAGTGATTCCTGGGGATGCGTTTGGAGATCTTGGTGAAGGATATGTCCGAATCGCCATGGTACAACCTCCAGATCGCCTTTCACTGGCGGCAGAACGGATTCATGAATTCCTAATGGGATACTCATTAAAAAAATAATTAATGAATCCTAACATCTTTAGTGTTAGGATTTCAGATTGTAGACAAAAGGCATTCGAATGAGCCCATTCGGATGCCTTTTTATTGGATTTTTGCTCATAAGAGCAAAATTTAGACCTACCTTTGACTATTATTACGCCAATTCTGGACCTTTCCACGTCCAGCTGGCCATCTTTTTCAAGTTCATGGCAGCAAAAGTAAGCATCGCTTGCATGGACAATTTTTTTAAGCCTCTTAAGGTTGTCCAACGCATACCATGCTTTTCCTTAGCATCCGCAAAGACCCGTTCAATCGTTTCTTTACGTCTTGCGTAAATGCTTTTATTTTCTTGTGTGTGACGAAGATGATCGGCTTCTTCTATGTAATGTTCCCAAACATGTCGCTCAATCAATTTTTTATGTTCTTTACTCTGCGTGCATTC
Source organism: Bacillus sp. OV166 (assembly GCF_900177675.1). Lineage (GTDB taxonomy): Bacteria > Bacillota > Bacilli > Bacillales > Cytobacillaceae > Neobacillus. The sequence continues at coordinate 1,763,423 of NZ_FXWM01000001.1, forward strand.
TGAAAGTAAAGGACAATTTTGGCACTCAAACGGATTAGAGAAGTATTGACGCTTTCCATTCTTCGTCGTCGTTGCATATTTCAGTATTTGTCCTTGCGGACAGATATAACAATCGTAGTATTCATCATAAATATACTCATGTTTTTTCATATAACCGTCCTTCGTACGAGGTCGTGTATATGGTAATGCAGGAGTCATATCATTTTCAATTACGAATTGAGCAATAGCAGGTGTTTTGTATCCAGCATCAGCAGCAACAGCTTCAGGTTTCCCGTGTTTTTCAATGACCTTCTCAAGTAGTGGCTCGAAAATGACGCTATCATGGATATTCCCCGGGGTTACAATTGCACCCAAAACAAAACCATTTCGATCCGAAGCCGCATGAAATGAATATGCGAACTGTTTCGTTCGCTCATCCTTTACGTAATAACCACTTTCTGGGTCAGTGGTACTTTCTTTAATTTCCTTTAATTCTTCTTTTTCAAATTTATCTGGAGGAAATGGCTTTTTTCCGTGATCATCCCGGTCTTTATTAATCTCTTCTTGTAGACGTGTTTCATAAACCTTCGATTCCTTTCGAACTACTTTCTTTTCAAATTTACGCTTATTTGCACTAGCTTTAACATGTGTAGAATCAATAAATACGTGCTCGCTACTAATCAATTTCTTTTCTGAGGCTTCCTTTAAAATACGATAGAATATCTGTTCAAATAAATCAGTATCCTTAAAGCGTCGCTCGTAGTTTTTACCAAACGTTGAAAAGTGAGGTACCTTATCATAAAAACCAAAGCCGAGAAACCAACGATATGCCATATTCGTTTCGATTTCTGCAATGGTTTGACGCATAGAGCGAATACCGAAGGTATATTGAATGAAAGCCATCTTTATCAATACCACAGGGTCAATACTCGGACGTCCCCGTTCAGATGAGTACATATCTTGAACAAGTGAATAGATAAATGAAAAATCAATAGCAGCTTCTATCTTACGAACCAAGTGGTTCGCGGGTACAACTTGTTCTAAAGCTATCATTTCTATTTGATCACGATTCATCTGTGTATTTTTAGTTAGCATTTCATCCACCTCATCTATATGTCTGTATCTTAATTATACAAAGGACTGATTTAAAGGTCATTATTGATTTTAAAACTTGTTGATTGGAGCGGAAGGCGCGAAGACTCCTGCGGGAGTACGGAGCAGGGGAGACCCCGCAGGCGCTTAAGCGCCGAGGAGGCTCCCCGCTACGCCCGCGGAAAGCGAAGCGCCTGGAGCGCAAATCAACAAACAATTTAACAAAGACATAAAAAAGACTGCCGGCAAACCCAAGTTTTTCGGATTTGTCGACAGTCTGGAATCCTAACATCTTTAGTGTTAGGATTTTTCTGGTGAACTGATACTTGCCTCTTCTATAAACAAAAAATTCCACATATATTTTTTAAAAGGACCTTCTGCACTTTGAAGGTCTTTTACTTTGACGACGAAAGAGGGATACAAATGCTAAGCGATTTACAACATCTTGAATTAGATATCCCGATTGAAGTGATTTGGGACTTTATTCGAGACGAAAATAATTGGGCACCGCTTGTACCAGGTTATATTCAACATGAAAAAATAAACGAACGTCAAATCTGCTGGGAATTTAAGAGTGACCTCGGCGTTATGAAAAAGAAGGTTAGTTTATTGATTGATATTAAAGAGTGGAATGAACCTGCCAGGGTAAGTTTTGAATTAAAAAGGTCAAACGAAAAGTATTTAGGTGAAGGCTACTTTGAAGCAAAAGCAATAAATAGAAATAAAACTCGAGTGACAGGCTTTCTTGAAATCAATGCATCAGGGCCGATGGGCTCCTTAGCAAATTCGCTATTTAAAAAAGCGCTCCAAAAATCGGATGAAGAAGTAGCATCAGTAATCTCTTCAAAGCTAGAAGAATTTCATCGCAGATAAAAATTTAACTTAAGATAAACTTAAGCTATGAATGATAAAGTTAGTCCAAATTCCACTATCCCCAAAGATAGTAGACAGGAGGATTGACTATATGAAAGAACCGATTCAAAGCAAAGCCCTAAATGTAATGCTTGTAATTTCAATGGTATGGATGGGGGTTGGAACTTACATACCAACAGCATATGCTGAAACAAATACGGCTCCAGTCCAAGAGGACCAACAAGAAGGCAAACTATCAAAAATAGAGATAGAAGGAATTAAGCTAGACCAGCGGTTTTCAGCAGATTCAAAGGAATATTCTGCCACAGTAAAAAACGAGGTTCAATCGATTAAGTTATTAGTAGAAAGCAGCAATCCAGATTCATCGATTACATTAAATGGGCAGACGGTTATAAGTGGAGTTGTCGGTGCATATTCCCTTCAAACAGGTGAGAATAAATTTATTATTTCCGTGGATAATGGCAGTAACTCAACCAATACCTATAACCTGACTTTAATGAGAGATGAAAATGATAATAATCTTTTGCAAAGTATTAACCTATCTAAAGGGCAGTTATCACCAAACTTTTCTTCTACTGGTACAGACTACAAGGTAGTTGTTCCAAATGACGTTCCTGTGATTACCATTAAACCTACATCTGTTGAAACAACATCAACTATTAAGGTAAATGAAACTTTAGTAACAAAAGATGGCGCTGCAGTAGAACTTCCCGTCGGAGAGTCGGATATTATTATAGCTGTAACAGCTGAAAATGGTGAGAAAAGAATTTATACCTTACACATTACAAGAGCAGCTGCTGAGATTAAAACCAATACCAAAACCAATATCAAAACCAATACCAAAACCAAAACCAATACCAAAACCAATACCAAAACCAATACCAATGCCAATTCAAATCAGAATAATAAACCGGGTCTTTCCCAATCAACATCGCAACCAAATAATCGGCCCAATTCTACCCAACCTACATCACAACAGGCGAGTTCTTTGAACGTAGAAAAAACAAGTAAAGCGTTACTTTCCTCATTGTCAGTTTCAGAAGGATCCTGGGATAGCACCTTTACGAGTGATGAGTTTACCTACCATGTAACCGTGTCAAGTGATATAGACGAGGTAACTCTTAACCCGATTGCAAAATCCAGCAATTCAGAAATTTTGATTGAAGGCAGTACTAAGGAAACAATTAAGCTAGAAGACGACTCGAAAACGATTATTTCTATTGTCGTAACAAACGAAGATGATCGAAAAACATATGTGCTGGTATTTGATAAAGAATCTTAAAATGAAGAACTTTTATATTTTTTTTACTTGAAGAAACCTGCATTTGGCAGGTTTTTTTGAATCAGAATAAACTTTATTTTTAAAAAACAGCACTTATTTTTTAACATGATGCAAAAAATTATGTTATATTAATAAATAAAAAATTTACCGAATTTTCGATTAAGGGAAGGTGGCAGTATGACTATAGAATTGAAATTGAATGACAGCAGTCTTCCGTTGCGACAAGACGTGAAATTACTGGCTAAAATGCTTGGAGAGATTCTGCTCAATCACGGTGGTACCGAACTATTGGATAAAGTGGAAAAAATACGTTTAATGTGTAAGACATTAAGAGAACATTTTGATCAAGCTATCTATGATGCATTAAAGGAAGAAATTGCTAGTCTAAGCGCACCTTTAAGGAAACAAGTTATTCGAGCATTCTCCATGTATTTCCATTTAATTAATGCCGCAGAACAGAATCATCGTATTCGTAGACGGAGACAGTACCAACTAGAGGATGAAACTATTGTCCAACCCGCTTCAATAGAGAGTGCTATTCTTTCGCTTAAAGAGAACAATATTAAGGAAGATGTCATTCAAGATATCCTTAATACTTTGTCACTTGAACTGGTTATTACAGCCCATCCAACAGAGGCAACTAAGCGTTCAATTCTTGAAATTCAGCAGCGGATTGCTGTTATCCTAAAAAGTCTCGATCATCCGTTATTAACAAGTAGAGAAAGAAAAAAGCTTGAAGAGAGATTGTTTAATGAAGTTTCAATTCTTTGGCAAACGGATGAATTACGGCAAACTAAGCCTACGGTTTTAGACGAAGTGAGAAACGGACTATATTATTTTGATCAGACCCTTTTCGAGGTTCTTCCTGAAATCCATCAGGAAGTGGCAGATTGTTTAGAGAAGAATTACACTCAAACACAATGGGAAGTTCCAAATTTTCTCCGTTTTGGATCATGGATTGGTGGAGATCGTGATGGGAATCCCAATGTTACACACGATGTTACTTGGGAGACACTAAATAGGCAGAGAAGACTCGTCTTAAAAAAATATAAAAATGTTCTCGTTGATTTAATGAAACGATACAGTCATTCCACTTCAAGAGTGGAGGTAAGTAATGATCTTCTTAAGTTGATTGAACTAGAAGATACATATTTAACCGATGAAAAAAAATGGCCAATTCAAACGGAAGTGTACCGTCGAGCATTTGCTATCATTATTGAACGAGTAAAACAAGTAGGTAAAACGGACTTGGGCTATAAATCTTCCGATGAACTACTAGAAGACTTATTTATTATTAAAAAAAGTTTGAAAAAGCATCATCCAGCAGCACATGAATTAATGACTATTCAAAAGCTGATTCGACAAGTTCAATTGTTTGGTTTTCATTTAGCGACACTAGATATTCGGAATCATAGTGGTGAACATGAAGCAGCCATGACCGAAATATTGCGCAAAGTCAGTATCTCCGATAATTATGCGGGGCTTGCGGAAGATGAAAAACTAAAAATACTGCAAAATATCCTATTGGATCCTCGCCCGCTTCTATTATTAAATGAAGATTATTCGGCGGAAACTCAGGAAATGATTAAAGTCTTCCAAATGATCAAGAAGGCACACGAAGAATTTGGGAAGCGGTCCATTTCCGTTTATCTTGTGAGCATGACAAAATCCCCAAGTGATTTACTAGAGGTACTTGTTCTTGCTAAAGAGGCTGGGATTTATCGACTTCACGCAGATGGGACCTTAGAAAGTCATTTACATGTGGCGCCTTTGCTAGAAACAATTGACGATTTAACTGCTGGGCCTGAAATTATGGAAACACTATTTGAGATGCCTGTCTATCGAAATCATTTGCAAATAATGGGGGATCAGCAGGAAATAATGCTTGGTTACTCGGACGGAAGCAAAGATGGTGGTACATTGACAGCTAACTGGAAACTATATAAAGCTCAAATTGAAATTCATGAAATGGCAAAGAGGTACCAGATCGGACTTAAGTTCTTCCATGGCCGTGGTGGTTCGCTAGGCCGTGGCGGCGGTCCATTAAATAAAAGTATCCTGTCTCAACCGGCAGAAACCATTGGCGACGGGGTTAAAATTACGGAGCAAGGCGAGGTTTTATCTTCACGCTATTTACTTGAGGATATTGCTTATCGGAGTTTGGAACAGGCTACTTCCACGCTGCTCTTAACGGCAACACATATATCAAAAGAAGCGAAGCAAGGTTTTCAACGTGATCCAATATGGGTTGAGTCGATTGAAGAAATTTCAAGCTTGGCTTTGACCAAATATCAATCACTTGTATTTGGAGATCCAGATTTCCTTGCCTACTTCACGGAAGCGACACCACTAAGAGAGCTCGGAGACTTAAACATCGGTTCAAGGCCAATGAGTAGAAAAAATCAGGGCCGCTTTGAAGATTTAAGGGCAATTCCATGGGTGTTTGCTTGGACTCAAAGCCGTCAATTGCTTCCAGCATGGTACGCAGCAGGTACTGGTTTAGCAGGATTTGTAGCTAATGGAGAACAAAATTTGCAGATGCTTCAGCAAATGTATGAAAAATGGCCGTTCTTCCAATCAACGATTGATAACCTGCAAATGGCATTAATGAAAGCTGATATTACGACAGCAAGAGAATACTTATCCCTTGTGAAAGACCAGACCATTGCAGAACGAATCTTTACTAATATTCTTGAAGAATACGAAACAACAAAAGAAGTTCTCCTTAGAATAACAGGTGATAATGAATTGTTAGATCATACACCAAATATAAAGGAATCGGTATATAGAAGAAATCCATATGTCGATCCGCTAAACTTTTTACAAGTTGAATTAATAAAGGAACTAAGAAATCAAGAAGAGCCTAATGAAGAACTATTAATTGAAGTTTTGCTGACAATTAGTGGGATCTCTGCAGGATTACGAAATACTGGTTGATATTGAAGTACAAGCCATAAACTCTCTCGAAAGAAGAGTTTATGGCTTTTTTCATATATTTCTTCCTGTCAAAAGCGAAGGTGATGAAATATCATGTTGCGTAAATTTCGAACATTTAGTGAATTTTTTAAAAATGAATGGGTATTCATTCATTTTTGTGCGCAATTCGACAAATTTCGATTTATCGACCGTGATATATTTTAGCCAGTTAAAGAAAAGGGAGTGGCCTTAATAGCATTTGAATTATAAACAAACCTATATTCAGTCGAATTTCCGAAATGAAATGAATTTGGAGGAGATATTAGTTGGCAGTTGAAGAAAGGGCAGTAGATAAACAGATGATTACTTCAATGATTGATACATTAGCTAATAACGGTGCGAAGGCGCTCGGTGAATTCCGTTGTTTCAATCAAGAAATAATCGACGAAATCGTCAAACAAATGGCTCTCATCGCACTTCAAAATCATAAGAATCTAGCAAAGTCTGCCGTTAGTGAAACTAGAAGAGGTGTTTATGAAGATAAAGTATTCAAAAACATGTTTGCCACAGAGTTTATTTACAACAATATTCGAGGTATGAAAACTGTTGGTGTCATTAACGAAAACGAAAATGAAGGAATGGTAGAGATTGCCGAGCCAGTTGGTGTCATTGCGGCGGTCATTCCGATTACAAATCCGACGTCCACAGTTATTTTTAAATCATTGATTTCGCTTAAAACAAGGAATCCAATTATTTTTGCTTTTCCGCAATTTGGGCAAAAATGCTGTACTGAGACAGCAAAATTACTTAAGGAAGCCGCTATTAAGGCAGGGGCTCCAGAAAATTGTATTCAATGGATTGAAGTTCCCTCACACGAAGCTTTTCAGGCCTTAATGAAGCATCCGAAGATATCCCTCATCTTAGCAACAGGTGGACCAAATTTAGTAAAGGCGGCTTACAGTTCAGGCAAACCTGCACTTGGAGTTGGCGCTGGAAACGTCCCTTGTTATATTGAAAAAACCGCTAACATCAAACGCGCAGTTAACGACATTATCTTATCAAAAACATTTGATAATGGCATGATCTGTGCTTCTGAACAAGCTCTTATAATCGATCAAGAAATTTATGAAGAAGTAAAGCAAGAAATGATAGCAAATAATTGTTATTTTCTTAATGAAGAAGAGCGATTAATGGTGGAAAAGGTTGCAGTTTTTGAAAAAACCAATTCTATCAATCATTTAATCGTTGGATTGCCCGCCTCGATGATAGCTAAATTGGCAGGAGTAAATGTCCCGGTAAATACCAAGATCCTCATTGCTGAATTAAAGGGAGTAGGTCCGAAATATCCGCTTTCATGTGAAAAACTAAGCCCGCTTCTTGCCTGTTATAAGGTTAATAGTTTTGCAGAAGGCATGCATATTGCTGAGGAAACATTGGAATACGGTGGACTTGGACACTCAGCTGCGATTCATACAGCTGATCAAAATTTAGTAGATATTTTCGCACTACGGATGAAAGCCGGCCGAATCATGGTCAATACACCATCGACCCATGGGGCAATTGGGGATATTTATAACACATCATTACCGTCATTAACAATCGGATGTGGAACTTATGGGGGGAACTCGGTGTCACAAAATGTTGGAGCACAAAATCTGATAAATATTAAAAAGGTTGCAAAAAGAAGAACGTTTACCCAGTGGTTTAAAGTGCCATCACAGATTTTCTTTGAGAAAAATTCAATTCAAACGCTTGCTTCAATCCCAGAAATCTCAAAGGCATTTATTGTCACCAGCGGAAGCCCTGTGAAAAATGGCTATGTCGACAAGGTTCTTTATTATCTTAAAAAGAATCCAAGTAAAATCCAATTTGAAACATTCTCCGAAATTGAACCAGAACCGGGCATTGATACGGTTATGACTGGTGCGGAAAGAATGAGAAAATTTCAGCCGGATTGTATTATTGCCCTTGGTGGTGGTTCAGTAATGGATGCTGCGAAAGCAATGTGGTTATTCTACGAACAGCCAGAAACTGATTTTCATAGTTTAACGCAAAAGTTTTTTGACCCAAGTAAGAGAGTTGTAAAATTCCCAGCTCTTCGTGGAAAAGCAAAATTTGTTGCGATTCCGACTACTTCTGGGACGGGTTCAGAGGTCACAGCTTTTTCTGTCATATCAGATAATAATGCAAATATTAAATACCCACTTGCAGATTTCCAATTGACACCTGATGTTGCAATTATCGACCCGCAGTTTGTCATGACCGTTCCAAAGCAGGTTACTGCTGATACAGGGATGGATGTCCTGACACATGCAATTGAGTCCTATGTCTCAGTATTGGCGAATGACTATACAGATGGACTTGCATTGAAAGCAATTCAGCTTGTCTTTAAGTATTTGCCACTTGCTTATAGGGACGGCAGTGATGAACTAGCTCGCGAAAAAATGCACAATGCATCGACAATTGCTGGGATGGCTTTCGCCAATTCTTTCCTAGGGATAAATCATAGCCTTGCCCATGTATTAGGTGCAGAATTTAATATCCCGCACGGACGTGCCAATGCGATTCTTTTGCCGCATGTAATCCGTTACAATGCAGCAAAACCAAATAAATTCATGACCTACCCTAAATATGAAAGTTTTATTGCAGACGAGCGCTATGCTGAAATTGCCAACATGCTTGGCCTGCCTGCAAGTACAACGGAGGAAGGTGTTGAAAGCCTAATTCAGGAAATTATTAAGCTTGCTGAGGACCTGGAAATTCCAATGAGTATCGAAGCAAACGGAGTCAATAAAACAGAATTTGAAAGCAAAGTAACAGCTCTCGCAGAACTTGCCTTCGACGACCAAGACACAATTGCCAATCCAAAACAACCATTTATTAGCGAACTTGCGGAGATATACCATCAGGCATTTAGTGGGATATAAACTTAAAAACCAGACATTAACAAAACAATTTTTTGCAAAAATCAATCTTGCACCATATAAAGTGCCAAAAGAAATTGAATTTCTAGACGAACTCCCTAAATCATCAGTAGGCAAGCTACTTAGAAGAATGCTCCGAAAAGAACATGAAAAAGTGGAGGTTTAAAAAGGAGATATTTATTTGTTTTAAATTAATAGTAGGATTTCACTAATATTTCTTGAAAGGATGCGAGTAATGATGACTGACAAAAACGAAATAGAAAAAGACGCCAGTGAAGCACAACTTTCTAGCTTAGATATCCTCTGGCACAAAGCATTTAATGAATTAGACGAATGGGCCAAGCGAGGGGATTTCCGGGATGAGGTTTTCCTGAAAGAGGCAATGTTTTTTGCTGACAGCATCAAAAGGAATCAAGGCAATATAAAAGCAATATCAGAAAAATTTAATAAGGAATTTGCCGAATGGGAAAGAACTACAAGGGAGGAATTTTTGATGTCCACCACTACTCTGCAGCATTTCTTCCCGTTAAGGTCGTATGAAGAAATCAATGTCCAGATTGATCAAATTCAAAAAAGAACTATGTTGATTCTACACAAACCTTTTCAAACGATTACCCACAATCAAGCTATGGATAAATACCTTGAAATTATTGATCAATATATTGCTGTAAGGAAAAAAAGCAGGAAGCAATATATAAAAACCGTTAAACAAGCTGGTAACCTTATCTATGAAAATCAAAAGGGGTTTGTCAATCTTTTTGCGAGACAAATCAAATCACTAATGTTCCCATTAAATAAATACATGGAAAAAGTAGAAGAACATACAAAATCATAATAACAAGGAGCGATCATAAATGTCTAAGGAAAAAGTATATGATCCATTTCTAAGATTCAGAAGAATTAGTGAAATGTGGGAAAACCAATTGAATGGTCTGTTATACAAGATAACTGATAATAATGAGTTTGTTCGTTTGTTAAAGGTTGGTACGGAAAGCCATGCACGGTACATGGAGCTGTTAAGAAAAAACCAAGAACTCATGGCTGGGGTAATGAATATTCCAACGAAAAAAGATGTTGCTAATGTAGCAAAGTTGTCGCTTCAAACGGAAGAAAAAATTGATATTTTAGAAGAACAAATTTGGAATTTGCAGGATAGTTTAGGTTCGTTAAATAACGAAAATTCGGCTATGTTTCAAGAGATGGTGAGCATCGTTAAACAAATGAAGAATGAATTCCAAAAAATGGCCGAAGAAATAACGGGAACACAAAAACTTAAAGAAGATTTTCAAGAATTACGGCAGGGTCTTGTAGATATAAAAATTATCCAAATTAATCTTCAGGAGTTGCGCAAAGAAATAGAGGACATTAAGGGAATCAAAGCGGAGTTAAAAGGAATTAGTGATACATTTGAATCTGTAAAAATTCAAGGGGATTTCCAGGAATTGAAACAAGGAATAACAGAGATATCGGATATTAAGAAGGAGCTAGCAAAATTGAAAAGTCTTATGCAAAAAGGAAAGACAAAAGACAAGGAAAAAGAACTGACTCTTACTGGTGCTGGCACGAAGGATGAAAGGGGTTGAAAATGATGAGTTCTAATGCATCAGTTACATATTTTATACCACTTCTGGATGTTGGAAAAGAATCAGCAAGGTGGAATAGAGTCTATAAAGTCTTAACAGAACCGAAGCCGGATATTGTCTCTACACCAAGAGAGATTATTTGGAAAAAAAATAAATCAACCTTATATTATCATCCGGCAAAAGAAAAAAAGTATCAGGTTCCATTGTTTATAGTCTACTCACTCCTTAATAAACCTTATATTTTAGATATCGGCGAAGGGAGCAGTGTAGTAGGCGGACTAACAGAACGAGGATATGATGTCTATTTTCTAGATTGGGGTTCTCCAGGTTACGAAGATAGTGAAATAACCCTTGATGATTATATCCTTGATTATTTGGAAAATGGCGTCAAACGGGCCTTACGACATTCCGTGGCAAAAGAAATATCGATGATTGGCTATTGTTTAGGAGGGACTGTTGCCGCCATCTTTGCTTCTCTAACGAAATTACCGATTAAGAATTTAGTCCTTGCTACAGTTCCAATTGACTTTAGCATTGGCATTGTTCCGGATAAGTGGTTAAAAGGGCTGCAAAAAGGGGTAATTAACTTTGATCGTCTTTCTGAAGTGTATGGAGTAATCCCATCAGAAATTATGTATGGATTGTTCAGAGGACTCTCTCCAGTCTATGTGAGTCCCATGATAAACCTAATTTCCCGAGCGCATGATGCAGATTATGTTGAAAAGTGGCGGCGGATGGATAAATGGACAAAAGACTCGGCATCGTTTTCGGGTGCAGCGTTCAAACAGCTATTTAATGATTTATATAAAGATAACAAACTCCTTAAAGGAGAGCTTAAAATTGGCGGTAGAAAAGTAGATTTAAAAAATATCACTTGCTCTTTCTTTGTCTTCTCAACTTCAAGAGATACGCTGATATTAGAGAAGCAAAGCCTTCCTGTTATTGACATGGTATATAGTGAAGATAAAACCTACCAGGTTTTTGAAGGCGGGCATGTCTCACTAGCCTTAACTGGGAAATTTGCTATTTTCGCAGATAAGTGGCTATCCTCTCGTTCGCAAGAAATTTAGGATTTTCTCTCATAAACTGATAGGGTATAGGAATAATTGATAAGCGGGAAGAACCCCATCCTTTCCGCTTATCATTTATGAAGCTCTTTTTTGTTGAACGAGGAATTTTCGCAGGAGGTTATTAAATCGCTCTTTTGCTTCCAGTTTGGCAAGATGACCGGTATTCCTCATAATAATAAATTCAGAATGCGGGATTAATTTGTGCATCCAGGCTTGAATCCAAATCGGCAATATAGAGTCATATTGTCCCCCAACAATAAGGGTTGGAACATTTACCATCGGTAATAACGATAAATTATTGACTTCAAAGCATGCTACCAAGGAGTCAATAAAAATATGTTGTTTAGGTTGGAAAAACTTATTGAATTTTTCAAGCGTTTCTTTATTCCAAGAGTAAAGTGCCATGCGTGCTGCAAATTCCGAGTGTTTACCTGATGTTGTAATTCGTTCAAGTTTTCCTATTCGTGAATCAAATAATAAACCCTTTAGTTTTTTGGGGAAATAGTGGAATGAGCTTATTAATAGGAGTGTACGACAGCGGTCGGGAGCTTGACGGTAAATTTCCTGTGCAACGGCACCACCCATTGATAGACCAAGAATATGTGCAGTTTCAATTTCTAACTCCTGCAGTAAACCAATTATGTCTGAACCAAAATTTCGAATCGAAATTCCATCCGATTTATTGCACGCCCCATGACCGCGTAAATCAGGGATGATCAACTCAAATTGATCTGCTAATTCATATTGGTCTTCCCAACCTTCTTTTACTTCACCTAAACCATGGATCAACACCAATGGTTCCCCCTTACCCAAGTGTAAATAAGGGACCCCCGACTTACTAATTTTTGCTTTTTCCAGTTCACAGCACCTTCTATTTTTATTAGTTTATTACCAAAGTAGGTAAATGTAAACTTTGATATTTTACTTTTATTCATATTTATTTACTATGTTGACAAAATATTACCCATAAGTGTAAAATACATATAGAGTGAGGTGATTAAGATATGGTGAATCAAGACAATCAATCAATTAATGCTTCAAAAAATTTTGTGCTACCATTTATTTTATTACTTCTTAGTAAGGTTTCTCTTCATGGATATGAGCTTAGCCAGAAGCTAGAGGCATTCGGGTTTAAGACACTTGATCAGGGAAATTTATACAGGTTGTTAAGACAACTTGAAAAGGACGAGCTGTTATCATCTGAATGGGATACTAACGGGAGTGGTCCTGCTAAAAGAAGGTACTCCATAACTAATGCCGGGATTAAATACTTAAAGGGATATGCCAATCAACTAGAATCCTACCAATCGTTATTGGATCAATTTTTCAAAATGTATTCCAGTTTCTTTGAGCTCTATATGCCTTCATTTCATAAGAAGGATTCCATAGAGAAAGTCAATAATAGACAGAGGAGGAATGACGATGGCACAGAAGAAAAATGAAACGGTTCTATCTGCAGTAGAAACAATTAATCAAGCAGTAGAGGAATCGGTAGCCGTAGGTTCATTTGTTAACACATTTTGGGATCAATTCGAGCTATCACGTGAACGTGCAGAACAGTTACGGGAAAATGGTGAGGATGCATATATTAATGTATTAAAGGAAGTCATCAAATTTAATAAGCAATTTAGGAAATCCGTTTCAAATTTGTATCAACAGTCGAAAACAACTAACAAGGAAATAGTCTCAGAACTGATTCATCAATTACCATTCGGTAAAGAAGATGTCAAGGACGAGGTGTTACCAATACCCGAAACTGAAGAACTTAAGAAACAATTTGTAGAGGTTTCAGGACAATTAGAGAACCTCGCTCTTACACCAATTAAGTCTATCTTTCATGTTGTTGAACAAATGGAAGATAATATTGAAAAAAGTGCAGAATCTAGTGTAGCTTATGGACGTGAACGCCGAAATGCATGGCTCCAAGTAAGGAAGGAATATGTTGAATTTGCAAAAGATTCTCATTTGAATCTTGTTGACAGAAGCAAATCCAGCTTTAAAGAATTCATTAAACCGCAATAATTATTTTTACCTTCTAAGGAGAATAATAAACTTTGAGGATCCACATAGGTAAATTTTATTCTATATTAGAACCACAATCTCTTTTCATTAAGAAACAAGAGATTGTGGTTCTTTTATTTTCGTTGGACTTTAGAGTTTAGCTAAGAATGAACACTTTGTTAAATCCTTTCCAAAAGTTACCGATGAAATGTTAATGTAATATTATTATTACCTAGTTGACAAATTTAGAAGTTATACTTCTATTTAAGAGAAAATAGGATGATACAGGTTTGCTTTATTGGAATTAAGAAGGCAGGGGTGTAAAAGCAAGAAAAACTTACTGTAATGGCAGATTTACAAATGCAAGATGGTACGCTTGCATCAAAGGAAGCACAAATAAAAAGTGATACCTCTAAGGATGAGAATACCGAACCTGTTAATATTAATGTTTCGATACCAACTACCACAAATGAAGCACTTAATATTGTCATCCACGCAGGTGATAAGTACATAGGGAACTCTGTTTATGTTTTTGGCGGGGGAAGAAATTCTTATGATGTTGCCAATGGAAGATTTGATTGTTCTGGATTTGTTGCATGGGCGTTCAGACAGGCAGGGATTAAAGTTGGTGCCCATACCGATATTTTGAAAAATACTGGAATCAGAGTATCAAGGAGTGAAGCACGACCTGGGGACCTTGTATTCTTTGATACTTATAAAATAGACGGACATGTGGGGATATATCTTGGTGGAGGTAAATTCATTGGTTCACAAAGCTCGACGGGGATTGCGATTGCAGATTTAACGAGTGGTTACTATAAAAAGAAATTTAATGGACATGTCATGAGAATCATCAACGGCAAACAATAATTAAATGCTGTAGAGGAAATTGTCTGATGTGGCCATGTAATTTAGCGGGCCACATTTTTGTTTGTGGAGAAAAGTAAATAAATGAAACTATTACATGAATTACGTCGTTATTAATAACGAGAGGTAAAAATAAAAAAAATATTGCAAAGTAGTTAGTTAATGAGTAGAATAAATAGGTTGTAAATCATCATGACTTACGATACTGTCGCAATAGGTTAGGAGTAAATCATAACATGGAATTACTAATTTTTATTAAAGCCATTATCCTTGGATTAGTAGAAGGTTTAACAGAATTTGCACCAGTTTCCTCCACAGGGCACATGATTATCGTTGATGATATGTGGTTGCAATCTGAAAAGTTTTTGACGCAGCATGGAGCCAACACGTTTAAAATTGTTATTCAACTTGGTTCGATTCTTGCGGTTGTCGTCACCTTTAAGGACCGCTTCATCGATTTATTAGGTCTAGGCCGCTTCAATAAGAAAGTTGTTAACGAGCAAGGCCGTCTTAAATTAACACAAGTTATTGTGGGATTAATTCCTGCAGGTGTTCTAGGCGTTCTCTTCAATGACTATATTGATGACCACTTATTTTCAACCGCAACGGTTTTAATTGGTTTAGTAATTGGTGCTATATTAATGATTCTTGCAGATATTATTGGTCCAAAACATCCGAAAACACAAACAGTTGATCAGATTTCCTATGGACAAGCTTTGGCTGTTGGTTTATTTCAATGCTTATCCTTATGGCCTGGATTTTCTCGTTCCGGATCAACTATCTCAGGTGGCGTATTACTGGGAATGAGTCACCGTGCTGCAGCGGATTTTACCTTTATCATGGCTGTGCCAATTATGGCAGGTGCAAGTTTACTCTCCTTATTAAAAAACTGGGAATATATGACGATTGATGCCTTGCCATTCTTTATTGCAGGATTTATTAGTGCCTTTATTTTTGCGTTATTATCCATCCGCTTTTTCTTAAAGCTAATTAACAAAATTAAACTTTTGCCGTTTGCAATTTATCGCATTGTTTTGGCATTAATTCTTTATATTATTTTCTTTTAAATTTTAGCCAGCTTACAAAATGTAAGCTGCTTTTTTTTTGTTACAAACTTTGCAGCCAGTTTTATGTTTATTTACCCAAATAAACATAAACGGGTAAGAACCTATCTAGAAATAATTAGTCATTTACCCGTTTTCCGTAAGAAAGTTGCCTATACCACAATTGCTGAATAGAATATTTTAAAATAAGTGGATTGTTCAACGGGACGGAAGGAGGGAAAGACATGGAAAAAGGACGGTGCGAGGAGCATTGTTTATGTAATGAAATGGAACAGTTGCTTGATGAACAACAAAGATTATCCTTTGAAGGTTTTCAATTTGTATGCGATGAAATTGGGTTTGATACCATTCCCTTTGTCCTTTCTAATAGTAAATGTCCATTTGAGGTATTGGGGAAAACGAAGAGTGGTCTATTTTTTACTACTCAAGTATTCAGATTAGAAAAACTTGATTCATGGCATTGCTGTGCAAAGCTATCGCTGCTTTTGCCTGTAGATATAGATGGTTTTCCAGTAGACCTTTGTGACGAAGTATTTTCATTAATAAAAACGAATAACTGTGTTTTAGTTGATCTATCTTGTTTTTGCAGTATTCAACCTTTATCCCCGAGATTAGTTAATCGGGAACTTCCCATTGTTGAACCGAAATGTTAATAAAATGAGCAGATTAGGGTCTAATCAGGAAATAAAATATAGACCCAGACCCTAATCGATTTTCTTAACACAAATCTGGAAAGTCAGTAATAATACCTTCGACATGTAGATTTTTTAAAGTATTTACCTCATTCTTTTTTTTCGCTGTCCATATAATCGTTTTTAATCCATGTTGATGAATTCTTTTAATAAGCCTTTTATTAACCATGGTTATTTTAGGATTTACATAAGAAACATAACTTGCAAAAGACCTTAAATCTTTATTTGAAATAATATTTACACCCGAATTCTTTACTAAAACTCCAATCGGGATGGAAGGAAGCAGTTCATGAAAACGTTTAAGTGAACCACGATCAAATGATTGAATAATTATATGATTTTCTCCTGATGTTAAATTTCTTTTGATTAGTTCTTCGACAGTCTTTTCTACAATTTGCGGGTAAAGTGAGGGTTTTTTTAATTCAAGTAAAATACCAATTTTTCCTGCAAACTCATCGAAAAACTCAGCGAGGGAAGGGATCTTCTCACCAGCAAATTTACTATGGAACCAACTTCCTGCATCAAGGTTTTGAATTTCTTTCAAGGTGAGGTCCTTTACCTTCCCTTTCCCATTCGTTGTCCTGTTAACGGTTGAATCATGAATCACGACCAATTCACCGTCTTTTGTCATTTGGACATCGATTTCAAGGTAATCTACACCTAAGTCTACGGCTTTCTTAAAAGATGCAAATGTATTCTCAGGGCAGTATCCAGCTGCACCTCTATGGCCAATTTTCAAGGGAGAGTGTTGTTTATCCTTTAAGCTTAACCGTGTCATCAATCGATAAGATACCATGAAAATCAGAAACAAAAGGGTTGCGGCATTCCTCAAGTTTGGGACTCCAATCTAAATATATATATTTGTGAACATGTTATGAAAAACAGTGGCAATTGTCAACTAAACAAAGAGAATTTTATTAAAATGAATTCAGCTAGATCATACTTTTCTATTTTGATAATTGCTTTTTGTTGCTAAGAATGGGCTTCTTCTTTTTTTTCAAAACTGGGTAATTTGGATATGTGTCTATCGCACATTTTTATCCATGTGAATAGGATATATGGAAATCAGAAAAGGAGGTAATGTAAATGTCTGGTGCAGCAGGTGGCTACGGCGGCGGATTTGCCCTACTAGTCGTTTTATTTATTTTGTTAATCATTATTGGGGCTTCATGGTGCTACTAAGTTTTCTATTAATATAAAAAGGAGGTCATGAAAATGTTTGGATATGGTGGATATGGTGGTGGCTGTGGCTACGGCGGTGGCTACGGCGGTGGCTGTGGCTACGGCGGCGGATTTGCTTTAATCGTAGTATTATTTATCCTCTTGATTATTGTAGGTGCAGCTTGTTT
This sequence comes from Bacillus sp. OV166, assembly GCF_900177675.1. Lineage (GTDB taxonomy): Bacteria > Bacillota > Bacilli > Bacillales > Cytobacillaceae > Neobacillus. The sequence continues at coordinate 1,781,115 of NZ_FXWM01000001.1, forward strand.
TAGATAAGAATATAAATAGGTGAACCCGCTTGGTTAATCAAGCGGGTTTTCTTGTGCAAATATATTGGCTCGTTTCCATTTACTAAATGCATCTAATTCGCTGGAAATTTTTTTTACTGTAAAGCCAATCAAGGCGGCGTCATCCAATATGCCAAGCCCGATGATGAAATCTGGTACTAAATCAAGTGGTGAAACAAAATAAAGCAGGGTTCCGACAACGGTAAGAATTGTACTGGGAGAGACATTTTTATATTCACCCTTCGAATAAGATTTAACCAGATCAAAAAATAATTGCAATTTTTCCCAAACTTCTTCTAAGTTTTGTTTTTTCTCATTTGCCATTTTTATTGCTTTGTTTAGTAAGCCTTGTGTTTTTTGCTGATCGCCGAGGAAATCTTTAGCTTTGACATTATATTTTTGCTGCTCTTTTTCAAAAATCTTCTTTTTACTTAACAACCTGTCCACTTCCTTTTTTAAAAGACCATCCTTAGTGTTCCACCAAATTAAAAAAACCATGAGATAATAAATCACAAAAAAAACAAAAACCAGGCGCATGAGCACCTGGTTTTCTACTACTATATTAAACAATGTTTTCATTTAAATTAGTCTGCGTTCCCCATACAATATCTTCGATTTCAGAGCCTTCAAGGGTTTCTTTCTTTAATAAAGCCTCGACTAATTGCTGATACTGATTATGATGACTATTAATGAGGTTTTCTGCTTTTTCTAATGCTTTGCCAAATAGTTCTTGCATTTTTTCTTCTTTATCTTGTTTATTGAAGGTCAACTGGAATCCTTCTTGAAGCATTCCGGTATCCACCATTTGTTCAATGATTTGTTTTGCCTGCTGCACGTCTCCACCAACTCCGATACTGTGTTCACCCAAATGCATTCTTTCGGCAACTCCGCCGGCTAATACCATTGCCACACGCTCTAGTAAGTCACTGGTTGTCGACAAGTGTAGTTCCTTTGGAATGGGTGCAACATAACCCAGCGCCTCACCGCGAGGGATAATGGTTGCTTTTCTAACAGAACCTGGCTTCGTTAGTGATGCCACAATGGCATGACCTGCTTCATGTATGGCAACCCTCCGCTTTGTTTCAAGGTCTTGCAATGAACGGGAAGTACTCCCTAAGATGGTTCTATCAAGGGCATAGTCAAGATCATGCTTCTTAATCATATCCTGCCCATTTCGAACGGCTCTCCTACTTGCCGTTTCAAAAAGGGACTGAAGCTCTGCACCTGAAAAACCAGAGGTGCTTTCTGCTAATTCATCTAATTTTGAAAGTACATCTTTAGCAAAAGACTTACCTTTAGCATGAATACCAATGATTTCTCTTCTGCCTTTTGTGTCAGGCAGCGGTACATGAAAGGAGAAGTCGATTCTTCCTGGTCGCAGAAAGGCTTCATCAAGCAAGTCTTTTCTATTGGTTGCAGCAATAAATAGAATTCCATCATTTGAATGTCCGCCATCAAGCTGTACAAGTAATTCAGTTAATGTTTTTTCTGCTTCCTCGCCACCATGTGCCTTTCTTTTAGCAGCTAGAGCATCTACTTCATCGATGAAAATAACAGCTGGACTTTGCTTTCTTGCAGTTTTAAACAAGGAACGGACCCGACTGGCCCCTACACCAATGAACATTTCATTAAAAGCTGATCCACTGGCTGTAAAAAATGAAGCATTTAGTTCACGAGCAATTGCTTGAGCAAGTAAGGTTTTACCAGTTCCAGGAGGTCCGTACAAGAGTATGCCTTTCGGTGGTTTAATTCCTAATTTTGTTGCTCGTTCCGGTTCTTTTAGGGTAGTAAGTGTTTGTAATATTTCTTCCTTCATTTCGTCTCCGAGGCCACCTACATCTTTTAAGCTAATAGAAGGAAGTGCGCGAGAATTGGCGACACTATCTTTCATTGAATTATTTAATCCGAGGCTGCCCTTTGTTTTTTGAAGAGCCAATGCTGCTCCAGCCAGAAGAAGAATAACACCACCCAAAATCCACTTTCCATATTTACTGCTAGTGGAGTATGAGTATTCGATATTATATTTTCCAACCAGTTTGTCTAACATTTGACTATTGGGAGGAACATGGGAAATAAATTCGCCTTCCCTTGTTTGAATATATAGGCTCCCATCAGGTTTTTCAATTAGTTTAACTACTTTTCCTTGTTGATCTTGAATGGTTTTCTCAACAGAAGAGAAGGGAATAGCGACTTCATTATTTGTGGTCTGGACGACCCAGATCGTTCCTGCAATAACTAATATAAACGCTGCAATTAGCGGAATAAACTTTGAAACTTTTCGTATACTTTGATTCAATGCCTTCATCTCCTTCAACAGAATACTACTCTATTATAAAGGTATTTCCAGAAAAATGGATGTGGGAATCGTTGGGAAACTCTTGTGTCGTAATGAAAAAACACCAGCACTTTTTTGAATAGTGTGGTGTCTTTAATAAAGATTAGGATAATAGACGTAGATGTGGAATAATTGGCATCAATACACTCTGAGCAATCACACCAATGCTTGCACCTATACTCGATGCTTTACTCCATTTAAAAACATGAACTTTTTTGTCTTTTCCTTCATACAAAAATAATAGCTGTTCGCCTTCCTCAGCAATTCCAATTTTTTTATAAGAAATGTTATTCTCCTTTAAAACAATATCAAAGGCTTTATGCAATAAATTTATGGTCTGTTGATCAATTTTTATAATATTCATTTCCCGTTACCTCCGTTGTGATTATGTATGAACGGTCCTTAATACAATGATTTCCGCGTACCTTCATTATATTCTTTCTGAACACGGGATTAAAGAAATAATCGATGCTGATTCATATTGAAATATTGCAAAGTTAGCGTTTCAGAGATAAGATTGAGGTTATGGACAAAAATTTTTATTGTCAAAAGAGAGGAAAACGAAATGGGTAACAATTTTAAAGAAGATGTATTGTCACGCCGGACATTTGCGATTATTTCCCACCCTGATGCCGGTAAAACCACGCTAACTGAAAAATTATTATTATTCGGCGGTGCCATTCGTGATGCGGGCACTGTAAAAGCGAAAAAAACGGGAAAGTTTGCTACAAGTGATTGGATGGAAATTGAAAAGCAGCGGGGAATATCGGTAACCTCCAGTGTAATGCAATTTGACTATGATGGATTCCGTGTCAATATTTTGGATACTCCTGGCCACCAAGATTTCAGTGAAGATACGTACCGTACTTTGATGGCTGTAGATAGTGCTGTGATGATCGTCGATGCTGCAAAAGGGATTGAGGCACAAACACTCAAGCTTTTTAAAGTATGCCGGATGCGTGGTATTCCAATTTTTACATTTATGAATAAACTTGATCGCCAAGGCAAGCCGCCACTTGAACTTTTGGCTGAATTAGAAGAGGTTCTCGGCATTGAATCATATCCGATGAACTGGCCGATTGGGATGGGGAAAGAGTTCCTTGGAATTTATGATCGATTTAACAATAGGGTTGAACAGTTCCGTGTCGATGAGGAAGAACGATTTATTCCATTAAATGAAGACGGGGAAATAGCCGGGGACCACCAGCTAAAAACGTCGGGACTTTATGATCAAACACTTGATGAAATCATGTTGCTTAATGAGGCTGGAAATGAATTTTCAGCGGAAAAAGTAGCAGCTGGTAACCTGACACCTGTTTTCTTTGGTAGTGCGCTAACTGCCTTTGGTGTCCAAACATTTCTTGAGTCTTACCTAGAGTTTGCTCCGCCCCCAAAGGCGCGTAATTCATCCATTGGGGAAATTGATCCATTAGGGAACCAATTTTCAGGTTTTGTCTTTAAAATTCAAGCAAATATGAATCCGGCACACCGAGACAGGATTGCTTTTGTACGAGTGTGTTCTGGAAAATTTGAGCGAGGAATGACAGTGAATATTCCGCGTTTGAATAAACAAATAAAGCTTTCTCAATCGACATCGTTTATGGCGGAAGAACGAAATACGGTAGATGAGGCAGTTAGTGGAGATATTATCGGCTTATACGATACAGGCACTTACCAAATTGGCGACACACTGACCTCTGGAAAGGATGACTTTCAATATGAAAGACTGCCTCAGTTTACACCAGAACTGTATGTCAGAGTTTCTGCCAAAAACGTGATGAAGCAAAAATCATTTTATAAAGGAATTCAGCAGCTCGTCCAAGAAGGAGCAATTCAGCTTTATAAAACAATTAAAATGGATGACTATTTATTAGGTGCAGTTGGTCAATTGCAGTTTGAGGTTTTTGAGCATCGAATGAGAAATGAGTATAATGCAGAAGTATTAATGGAACGGATGGGGTCGAAAATAGCTCGTTGGGTTGAGGGTGAAACCGTCGATGAAAATTTATCGAGTTCCCGTTCTCTTCTAGTTAAAGACAGATATGACCATTATGTATTTTTGTTTGAAAATGACTTTGCTCTCCGTTGGTTTCAAGAGAAAAATCCAACAGTTAAACTCTATAATCCAATGGATCAGGAGACTTAAGAAAAGTGGCAGGTTTGATACCTTCCCTTTTTTACAGATTGATAAAACAGGAAATTCAGACTAGTTCGCTGAGATTGGGTTAGATTTGTCCAATACTACTTACGCATCCTAAAAAAGAATTAAGGTTGGGAAATAATATTGATTTTCTGTTATTTTTTTACATAATCTGGATAAGCTAAGTTGAAGTGTTTTTTAGCTTACAAAAATATGCCATGAGAAGCGGGATTGTACGATGAAAAAAATGAGCAAACTCGAAGCTGTTTTATGGAATATTGCTTTTCCTGGTTTTAGTCAATTGTTAATGGGTCAATATATCAAAGGAATATTGTTCGTTGCATTAGAAGTAATGATCAATGCCAAAAGTCACTTTAATATGGGAATTATGTTGAGCTTCTTAGGAGAAATTGACAGGGCACATGCGGTTCTAAATTATCAATGGCTTATGTTTTATCCATGTGTCTATATGTTTTCCATGTGGGATGGTTATCGTTCTGCCATGCCTAAAGAGGAAAAATACACATTTTTACCATTTGTCTTCGGTGCGTACTTCGTCACTGTGGGTTTAATGCTGTCACCTAAAGTCACGATTCTAAAAGTTCACCCAGGCCCTATATTTTTACCGATGTTGTTTTTAATTCCAGGGCTGCTAATTGGCTTTGTATTAAAATTTTTAATGTCTATAAAGCTTCGAAAAAAAATGATCGAATAAAAAGCTTCAAATCAGGATATATCTGGTTTGAAGCTTTTTATTGGGAAAATTTTTTTTATTATAACCCCCACAAACTGGTTCAGAAGAAACGTAACTATGTAGTAAAAAGAAAAAGGCAATAATCCTCTAAACAATAAACAGGAAATGATAGGCATTCTTGGTGCTATCTTTTTCTAAATGCTTTACACCCATAAAGTCAAATATAACAGCATTATGTTATAATTGGTCGAATAGAGGTGAGCAAATGCTAAGTTTATTGTTTATGGCCAAAAAGAAAAAAAGAACTTTGGAAGAAACCGTTCTCTTAATTCAACAAGGTGAGCAATACCTACTTGACGAAATTATCAGTGCTTATAAGCCATTTATTGCAAAAACAGTGTCTTCAGTATGTAGACGATATATCTATGAAACCGATGATGAATTTAGCATTGGTCTCATCGCATTTAACGAAGCGATTGAGAAATACTCAACTGAGCGCGGAAGTTCTTTATTGAGTTTTTCCGAAGTCATAATCAAAAGAAGAGTTATTGACTATATCCGTAAACAGTCAAAAAATCAACACCTAAGTTTTGATTTAACTAATGATACCAAAGACGAAGAGTCAGTAGGAACAATCATTGTTAACGAGCTCTCACTTGATGACTACAATAAAAAGAATGATGATCAACTAAGGAAAGATGAAATCCTTCACTTTCAAAAATTATTGAATACCTTTGATTTAAGTTTCAGTGACTTAGTTGAGAATTCACCTAAGCACTTCGACGCCCGAAAAAATGCCATTATAATAGCGAAAATGTTAGTAGAAAATCAGGGATTAAAAGAATTGTTATTTACGAACAAGCGTCTTCCCATTAAGCAATTAGAAAAAATGGTAGATGTCAGCAGAAAGACAATTGAACGGAACAGGAAATATATTATTGCCATTGCACTTATTTTAGCGGGTGATTATATCTTTATGAAAGATTACATAAAGGGGGTGCTTGAAACATGAAAAAGGGAGTTGTAATGGAAATAGATGATGCATTCCTAACGCTTTTAACCCCTGAAGGTGAGTTTTTGCATGCCAAGAGACAAAATCAGCCATATGTAATTGGAGAAGAAATCCATTTTTTTTCGATTGAAAGTGTTAAAACTACGAATCATTTTAATACATTAAAAAATGTTTTTAAATTAAAACCAGTTTGGGTGCTAATGGCAGCATTATTTATCTTCCTCGGTTCGTTTTTTCCCATGTATCAAAATAATAAGGCATATGCCTATATGTCCATCGATGTAAATCCAAGTATTGAGTTAAGTATTAATAAAAAAATGCAGGTTGTAGAGGTAACTGGTTATAACAAAGAAGGAAAAGAGATTATTTCCCAATTGAATAAATGGGAAAAAGAGGATGTTTCTAAAGTAGCTCAAACTATTTTGGCTGAAATGAAAAAAGAAGGCTACTTGAATACTAAGGAAAACATTATTATTTCCACGGTCCGGACAAAAGAGGCTGAAGTTAAGATTGATAAAAAGCTTCAAGAGAATATTGATGAGATCAAGGCGTCATTGAACAAACAAAAGTTTGGAATTACAGTTTTAAAAGCTACGAAAAGTGAATGGAAAAAAGCTCATAAGCTTGGTATCACAACTGGGAAATACAAGAAAAACAAAGTTCAGGGTTCTATTAATCAAAATGAGAAGACAAAAGATAAGGGCGGAAAACTTGATAGGAAAGCTATACCCTTAAGTTCGGCTAACACAAATCCCTTAGGTCAATTCAAAAAACAAACAGAAAATAAGGCCATCGAAAACAATGGGATTGCAGGAAATAAAAAGCAAACTGAAAAAATATGGTTAAACGGCAAATTCATACCACCTGGGCAGTTAAAAAAGATCGAAGATGATCAACTAAAACAGAAACAACAACAACCCAAAAAGCAAAATAATCAAAGGGAAAAATCATCTGGAAATCAAAAATCAAAAAGCAACGAAATAAATAAAGAGAAAGACAGTCAAAAAGAGAAAGACAGTCAAAAAGAGAAAGACAGTCAAAAATGGAAAGACAGTCAAAAAGAGAAAGACAGTCAAAAATGGAAAGGCAGAAATATCGGAGAACATCAAGGGGAATATAACCAAAAGTATAAAGAGAAAAACAGCGAAAAACAAAATGGGAAAAGTTACCAAAAATATAATCACAATCAAAAGGATAAATAAAGTCCGGATATATTATCCCGGACTTTTTTCCATATTTATTAAATTATTTTTGAGTGAATTGTCCAGAAATTTGTGCTTGGGCTTGTTGAACAAGGCGTTTTGTAATTTCGCCACCTACAGACCCGTTTGCTCTTGAAACAGTATCTGAACCTAAATTAACGCCGAATTCTTGGGCAATTTCGTATTTTACCTGGTCTAAATATTGTTCAATCCCAGGCACTAACAACTTGTTACTGCTATTGGCCATTTTATTCAACTCCTTCTTTTCGGTACAGAGATAATTTCAGCTCTGTATAAGTATTATTTATTTATTTTTGTGATTTATAAGTGGTAATGTTTTTCGGTTTTGGATTTTAAATTTTGATAAGAATAAAAAAAGAGCCCTTCGGCTCCTCTTTCATTATTTTTTAACTGCTTCTAATAGCAGGTCAACGATGTGTACACCTCTCATTTTCTCAGAGAGTCCTTCTTTTTCAATCCCAACTTTCATTTGCAATAAGCAGCCAGGGTTGGCAGTAACAATAGTTGATGGATGTGTGTCTTTTGCTTGTACCATTTTGTAATCAAGCATTTTCATCGACATTTCTGACTCAATAATATTATATATTCCTGCCGAACCACAGCAACGGTCGGCGTCTTTCATTTTCTGCATACTCTACACCTTTAATAGACTGGAGAAGCCGTCTTGGATAGATAAAAGCTTTGCTCTGCTTAAAAATGAGTCGTTCCATTCTTTAGCTTGAACCCAATCCATAATGAATGATTCTACAGCACGCGTGTGCCAATCAAACTGCTCAGTATAATAATTTTCACTTATGAGGAGTTCCGTCATTTTTCGGATCACTTCACCAAAAGGGGTGACTTTATCTGGTTCACCTGTGATTCCAATAACTCCAATTACATCATGTTGAAAGAAGATTGGTAAATTAATCCCTGCTTTCACACCTGTTAACTTTAATTGATCTTCTTCTGTAATAATCTGCTTTTGCTTTTTTGTGCAGTAACCAATGCCCCTTCATGGAAGGTCCTGACACGTTCTAAGTCTGTACTTGCAATGATATACCCGTCTGTGTTAACAACAATAATATCTTCACCGATTAATTTTCTCACTTCTTTAACTATTTTTTCTGCTAACTCAGGTAATAGCAACGCGAAAAATGCTCACTTTTATTATATCAATGTTTATTTTGAGGTGTATGTTAAAAAAAACACTCTGGGTGGATATCCCAGAGTGTGATCAAATTATAAATTAATCGCTTCCTTTACTAACATCTTTTGTGGGATGCATAAAAGGGTAAGCTTGTGGTTTCTTTTTACTTTCTAATAAATCACGATTTTCGGCTGTGTTCCAGCCGATATCGTTTGTAGGGTGAACCCATTCATCTCCAGCCATGATAGCGGGGTCTGTATCTTTTGTCCAGGTTTCTAATGGTGAATTAGAAGAGGCGTATATACTATCACCAATTGTCACACCATGTTTATTTACAAAAGGAGGCTCCATCTTTATTCCAGTACCTTCAAAGCTTGGGGCATTAATTTGATGTGGCATCGTTTCATTCATGCTTACCTGATCCGCAGACTGTGTATTCTTCGCATTTTTCATTTTTGCATCACTCCTGTTTTTTCTTATTTTCTTCGAGTCATGGGATTTTATTTATGAAAAATAAGGAAAGGAATGATAACTCTATATTTGTTCAAAACTATGGTAGTAAGATTAATTTTTAAGGGAGGATTATTCCATGGCTAAGCGCAAAGCAGAATTTGATGCAGTAGAAAAATATACAAAAACACCACATAAAAATGTTCAGGAAAGTGAATTTTCTGCGGAATTTACCGATAATAACAATGCTATAAGGTTTCAAAATCGAAATTCAAAATTAGGAAAAAAGGGAAGAAGCTAATGAAAAGCCGCCGTAAAACTCCACCCCGTATTCCGACTGAAGAATTCAGCATTGAATTTGGCGATGTTAACGGCACAAAATTATATGATATTCTCCAGGTCTCACATAAAGAGAAGAAAAACAATAAAAAGAAATAAGCCGGCAATGCCGGCTTTAGTTAGTTCTCAAGAAATGAAAATATTAGTGTTCGGCCCTTCATGGGGTCAAAATAAGCTAATACACTGGAAGGCTGTTTATTAATCTTACCAGTTGTTTGATACAATGCTATATCGAAGGATATTTCTTCCAACATGGTATGTTTATATAAGTCCTTTTCATCAAGGCCTAAATCAATAAACGATGGTCCTAACATCGAAGGGTGTTCAGAAATTTGTTTGTAAATTTGTGTTCTCTTTTCCTTATCAAAGCTAGCTTCCCACCAAGGTTTTCTCGGTTTATATTTATGGTTCTTTAGGTAATCATATTTCATCAGGCCTATTATTACATCTAGGTCATTAACCTTTTGATGGCCCAAAAACGCATGAAGTCTGCGGAATAAATCCTCAAGCTGATGACCAATTCTGGACCAGCCTTGTTTTTCCCAGTAGGAACCAAACTGTTGGAAGAAATCAAAAGGGGATGGAAAAACATTTGTTATTAAGAATTCAACTGTTTCATCCATCCGGTGATCATTCCAATACTTTTCCAAAACATCCTCGACTTGCTTGATTCTAACGATATCATTAAATGAGAGTACGTTATTACTTAATATTTCATATGGAGAATGATCCATATAAACATATTTTTGTTCAGCAGCACGTAGTCGGACTCCTGTTCCTCGAAGCATTTTTAAAAAACCTAACTGCAGTTCTTCAGGACGTAACTCAAAAACATCATTAAACGTTTTTCGAAAAGAAGCGTAATCTTCTTCTGGTAAACCAGCAATTAAATCAAGATGCTGATCAATTTTTTTACCTTCCTTTACCATTGTGACGGTTCTACAAAGTTTTGAATAATTTTGTTTGCGCATCACAAGTTCATTTGTAAAGTCATTAGTTGATTGGACTCCGATTTCAAAGCGGAAAAGTCCCTTAGGTGCTTCTTGGTTGAGAAATTCAATTACTTCAGGCCGCATAATATCTGCAGTGATTTCAAACTGAAAGACGGTACCGGGAAGATGTTCATCAATTAAGAACCGGAACATTTCCATAGCATAGCTCCTGCTAATATTAAATGTTCGATCCACAAATTTGATGGTTTTTGCTCCATGAGTCATTAAATAAAGTATATCGTCTTTAATTTTTTCACGATCAAAATAACGGACACCCACTTCAATAGACGACAAACAAAATTGGCAGCTAAATGGACAACCGCGACTAGTTTCAATATAGGTGACTCTTTTGCCTAAATGAGCGATATCTTCAGGGAAGCGATAGGGTGACGGTAATTCCTTAAGGTCTAGCTTATTCATTTGGGGAGTAATGACAACTTGCTGATTATCACGGAAGGCGACACCAGGTACTTTTTTATAGTTACGGTTTTTTTGGATTTCAGCCAGAAGCTGTTTAAAGGTTTGTTCTCCTTCACCCATAACAATAAAGTCAACCTCAGGTATTTTCTCCATCCATTCACGGGTATCATAAGTTACTTCCGGGCCGCCTAGAACAATAATTATCGATGGATCTACTTTTTTTATCAAATTTACAACTTTAATGGTTTCCTCGATGTTCCATATATAACAGCTAAATCCAATGACTTCAGGATTCAGTTGATAAAGATCTGTTACGATATTTAAGACCGGGTCCTTTATTGTATATTCTTTAATCTGTATATTGAATTCTGGTGCTGCATAAGCCTTTAAATATCGAATCGCTAAGTTAGTATGTATATACTTAGCATTCAAAGTAGAACAAATAACATTCATAAAAAAACTCCTTTACATAAATGAAAACAATATATTATTATAACTTATTTTAGACCAAAAGGATAGGAAGCAAACAATCAAAAAGCCCATGCCGCTTGGGCATGAGCTTTCATGTGTTGAAAAGGTTAAGATATCATCCAAGATAATACACCGTTTTGTAGGAAGGTAAGAATTCCTACTATAATGACAAGGAAAAAGCTATGTTTAATAGTGAAGCGGAATAACTCGGATTCTTTTCCTGCTAATCCTACAGCTGCACAGGCAACTGCAATAGATTGTGGTGAAATCATTTTTCCAGTTACCCCGCCTGAAGAGTTAGCTGCAAGGGCAAGTACTGGGTCCATTCCGACGGAAGTTGCTGTGATTTTTTGCAGGTTACCGAATAATAAGTTTGCAGAAGTATCAGAACCAGTAATAAACACTCCAAGCCAGCCAAGGAAAGGTGAGAAAAACGGAAATAGTAATGAACCTGTTTTGGCAAGAGTCATTCCAAGAGTAGTGCTCATTCCAGAGGCATTCGTGACATACGCAAAACCAACAACAGCAGCAATTGTAATAACTGGATACTTTAATTCATTAATGGTTTCACCAAATGTAACGAGCCAATTTTTCCAAGAGATACCAACAATGAATTTTGTCAAGAACGCAGCGATTAAAATTGCTGTACCTGCGGCACCAAGAATCTCAAGTTTATAAATGGCAGGAATTGGAGCACCAGCACTGTTAATAATTTTATTATTGATTAATGGTACATTTGGAATAAAGGTTAATGCATGTCCGATGGAATTAATAGCTTTTAAGATAGCATTTGCACCTTCATAATGACCAGTTAATGCTAGTTTAATAGTAGGCATGCCCCATAAAGTTATGATTCCTGTTAACAATAAGAAAGGGGACCATGCCTTGAAAATTTGCCCTCCCGTATGTTTTACGTCTTGGGTTTTTAATTTCTTTGCGGTTGATGTAGCAGCAAGCTCTTGTTCAGAAGAAAAATGGAAAATAGTTTTTGGCTTCCAGAATTTTAAGAAGATGGCAAGTGCGAATAATGAAACAAGTGCTGATAAGATATCTGGAAGCTCTGGTCCCATAAAGTTAGAAGTAAAAAACTGTGTCACGGCAAAGGCAACTCCCGAAACAAGAATGGCTGGCATTACTTCTTTTGTTTTTTTCCAGCCTGCCATAATAAATACTAAGTAAAATGGGATAAAGACAGATAGAAATGGCAACTGGCGGCCCACCATCTTGGAGATTTCAGTAGCAGCAACTCCAGTTGGACCTTCCATGGCAATGATTGGCGCACCAATTGCTCCGAATGCGACAGGCGCAGTATTTGCAATTAGACAAAGCCCAGCAGCATATAAAGGATTAAATCCTAAACCGACTAAAAGAGCCGCTGATATGGCGACGGGTGCTCCGAAACCGGCTGCACCTTCAAGGAACGCACCAAAGGAAAACGCTACCAATAGTGCTTGTAAACGGCGATCCTCAGTAATAGATACAACAGAAGTTCTGATAATATCAAATTGTCCTGTCTTTACAGTAAGTTTGTACAAGAATACTGAAGTAATGATAATCCAGCCAATTGGTAGGATACCATATACAGCTCCTTGGGATGCAGACATAAATGCCATCCCTGCTGGCATTTTATAGGCAACAATTGCAATTACTAAGGCAATGGCTAGAGTTGATAATCCAGCAAGATAGCCTTTCATCCGTTTAATTGCTAATGCCCAGAAGAAGTATAGAATTGGAATTAGTGCAACAACTGCGGAAAGCACGAGATTATCTCCCACTGCTGTAAAATTTTGAGTAAATGTCATAATAGCTTAATCCCCCCAAATTAGCTTTTTTTGATTTTTTCTTCCCCCAAGAAATGGTATCTACCCTCCTTAATTTTAGCAACCGCTTTCAAATAGCTTTATGGTCATCTGATGACTAGATGTCTCTTGGTGCTAAAATGAATTATATGGACGATTTGGAAGAAATTCAATCTTTTTTTTTTAAAATATGACTTTTTATTATTTTTACGGTAAAGAAGATAAAAAACTTTATTATTTAAGATAGCGTAGATGTTAGATGCAGTTCTATCAAAAAAATGTATAATAAAGATGCGTCCAAATTACGAAATGGTTGTTAGGGGCTGGATGGGTGAATTATAAAAAGATTAAACCAAAGAAGATATATGAAGAAGTAGCAGAAGCTATTTATGAAATGATTCGAACGGGTCAAGTAAAACCAGGTGAAAAACTGGATTCAGTACAACAGCTGGCGGAAAATTTTCAAGTGGGGAGGTCTGCCATTCGCGAAGCATTAACCTCTTTAAGAGCGATGGGCCTCATTGAAATGAAGCAAGGAGAAGGTACATTTGTAAATGAGTTTGAAACAGATCAAATAACCTTTCCACTATCAACAGCTATGTTAATGAATAAAGAGGATATAGCTCAATTATTAGAGGTTCGTAAGATCATTGAAATAGGTACAGCAGCTGCAGCTGCTAAAAAGAGAACCAATCAGCAGCTCATAACTATGGAGAGTGCATTGGAAGAAATGAAACATGCAAATGGGGATGAGGAACTCGGTGAAAAAGCTGATTTACAATTTCATCTTGCTTTGGCAGATGCAGCACAGAACCCACTGCTGCTTAGCTTAATGAATCATGTTTCTGGATTAATGGAAGAAACAATGAAGGAAACTAGAAGAGTATGGCTTTTTTCTAAGCAAACAACGGTAGAACGTCTTTATAATGAACATATTGCTATTTATGAAGCAATAAAAGAGCAAGATGTAGATAAGGCAAGCAAGTTTATGCTTATTCACTTAGAAAATGTTGAGGCTCTACTACAAAAATATTTCCAATCCACCAATTTATCTAGGTAGTATTTTGGCAAAGTGATTTATTAAAAACATGTGGCTCCAATTTATTAGGAACGCATGTTTTTTTAATAGCGCTGTTAAAGCTAAATGTTGATTTTGGCACTATGTTGATTGAAGCGGAAAACAACAGCCAAGTATAAAATAGCCTTTAAATAATAAAATTTTTTTTGAAAGCACTTTCTTTACAGCGTGTTTTTTTGTATTGTAGTAAAGTAGAGATTAAGTAATATATATTTTTTATTCAAGTCATCTGATGACCAGTTCACCTGTATGATTTGACGAAAAACAGATATTTAGGAGAGGAAGACAAACATGAAGGTTACACTTTTTGCGACATGTATTGTAGATATGTTTCAAAGTAATGTAGGAAAAGCAACAGTGGAATTGCTTGAAAGGCTTGGATGTGAGATAGATTTTCCAGAATCCCAAGTATGCTGTGGACAGCCATCATATAATAGTGGTTATGTTAAAGAATCAAAAGAAGCAATGAAGCGTATGATTGATACTTTTATAGATGCCGAGTACATAGTATCTCCATCCGGTTCCTGCATCACAATGTTCCACGAATATCCACATATATTTAAGGGCGACCCTGTTTGGGAACCAAAAGCAAAAAAATTGGCGGAAAAGTCATTTGAACTTACACAATTTATTGTAGATGTCATGAAAATTGAAGATGTTGGTGCCCGTTTTGAAGGAAGTGTAACATACCATACCTCTTGTCACATGACGAGATTGTTAGGAGTTAAAAAAGCTCCTATGATTCTATTAAGCAATGTAAAAGGCCTTAAGTTTACTGAATTGCCTGGAAAGGAACAATGCTGTGGCTTCGGCGGAACTTTTTCTGTTAAAATGGCACAAATCTCAGAGCAAATGGTCGATGAAAAAGTTCGCCATGTTGAAGAAACTGGTACTGAATACCTTATCGGTGCTGATGCAGCGTGCTTAATGAATATCGGTGGACGGATAGATCGAGTAGGAAAGCCAATCAAAGTGCTGCATATTGCTGAGGTATTAAATAGTCGTGGATAGTTATTTACTTGCTTAATAAAATTTACTTGAGTGGAGGAATGGTCGTATGTCAATGAAGATTAGCACGGATCAGTTTAAAGAACGTGTTGATAAAGGGATCCATGATGACTTCATGCGGGGTGCCGTTGCAGGAGCACAGGACGGTATGGGCGTAAAAAGGCGTGTTGCAACAGAAGAATTAGGAAACTGGGAAGAATGGCGCTCACATGGAGAAGAAATCCGTCAACATGTGTTAGAGCACTTAGATTATTACTTAGAGCAATTAAGTGAGAATGTAGCTAAGCGGGGTGGGCATGTATTTTTTGCTCAGACTAAGGAAGAAGCTAATGATTATATTCGTGAAATAGTTAAGAAAAAAGAAGCAAAGAAAATTGTTAAATCCAAATCAATGGTAACAGAAGAAATCAGCTTAAATGCAATGCTGGAACAAGAAGGCTGTGAGGTAATTGAAACGGATCTAGGTGAATACATTCTTCAAGTTGATGATCATGATCCGCCATCTCATATTGTCGTGCCGGCCCTGCATAAAAATAAAGAGCAAATTCGCGACGTGTTTACTGAAAAACTTGGTTATAAAAAAACTTCAAAACCAGAAGAATTAGCCTGGCATGCACGTGAAATGCTTAGGAAGGAATACCTATCAGCCGATATTGGTATAACCGGATGTAACTTTGCAGTGGCAGAGACCGGGTCTTTTAGTTTAGTGACGAATGAAGGAAATGCTGATTTAGTTACCGCGTTACCAAAAACACAAATTACCGTTATGGGTATGGAAAGACTTGTCCCTACCTTTGAAGAGATGGAAGTTCTTGTTAGTTTATTAACGAGAAGCGCCGTAGGGCAAAAATTAACCAGTTATATTACCGTGCTAACAGGACCCAAAGAAGCGTTGGATACGGATGGTCCGGAGGAATTCCACCTTGTCATTGTCGATAATGGCAGATCCAACATTCTTGGCGGGGAATTCCAGTCGGTATTGCAATGTATCCGTTGTGCTGCTTGTATTAATGTATGCCCAGTGTATCGTCATGTGGGCGGACACTCCTACGGCTCGATCTATTCTGGCCCAATAGGTGCGGTTCTGTCTCCTTTATTAGGTGGATATGACGAATTCAAAGAATTGCCTTACGCATCAACTCTATGTGGTGCTTGCACTGAGGTATGTCCGGTAAAAATACCGTTACATAACCTTCTCCACAAACACCGTGAAATCATTGTCGAAAAAGAAGGAAAAGCACCTATTTCCGAGAAACTGGCAATGAAGGCTTTTGGTTTAGGGGCAGCATCACCACTCTTGTATAAGCTTGGTTCGAAAATGGCACCAGCTGCATTGAACCCGTTTACGGTTGGAGAGAAAATATCAAAAGGGCCAGGTCCATTAAAGGCTTGGACAGATATTCGTGAGTTTCCGGCACCAAATAAAGAGCGATTCAGAGATTGGTTTAAAAACCGTGAAAAAGGAGGCAAATAATCATGGTAGGGACGATTCAAAATCGGGATAAATTTTTAAATCAAATTGCCGACCGCCTTGAACGCCCACGAATTTCCTCTGCGGTTGAAAGGCCGACTTGGAAATTCCAGCCCCAATATGAGGTGTTAAAGGATGCTACTCAGGACGATTTGTTAGAGGTATTAACAGAACAATGTAAGAAAATCCATACAAACCTCTATGTAACAGACAGCAAAGATTTAGCAACTACTCTTAACAAAGTGGTTTCAGGCTATGGTGGCGGTCCAATTGTAACCTGGAAAGATGAGCGCTTTTCTCAGTGGGGGCTGGATCCTCTCTTTAAGCAAGAATGGCCTAGCCGGAAAATGGAAGTATATGAATGGAATCACACCAAAGGGAAAGAAAATATCGCGAAAGCGGAAAAGGCTAATGTCGGGATTACCATAAGTGAAATAACACTTGCAGAATCCGGAACGGTGGTTTTGTTTAGCAATGAGAATAAAGGAAGAACGATTAGCTTTTTACCAGCAACCTATATTGCACTTGTACCGAAAAGCACTTTAGTTCCACGGATTACGCAAGCTGCTCAAAAGATGAGGGAGATTCACAAGGAAACGGGGCATGTTGCTTCCTGCATCAATTTTATTACCGGACCAAGTAACTCTGCGGATATCGAATTGAATCTAGTTGTTGGTGTCCATGGGCCAGTAAAAGCTTCCTATATTATTATTAACGATCTTTAAACAAAATGAAATGGTCTGTATCCGGAAATGGATGCAGATCATTTTTTTTAATCTGTTATATAACATAAATATACCTGTTATATAATTATGAAAGCTCTTTAAAGTCATATATGATAACGCTTATTCAATAAAAATTTTATCTGTTTCAAAATAATTATCATTATGTTTGACTTTTATCACAGCGTAATAAAAATAGTTGTCTTACAATAGTTTTTGGGAAGTTAAATTTTTATGTCTATTTCGTGTTAGTTTATTGAACGAAGTTAGGGAGGGACATTATGTCTATTTTACCGAAAAAAAATGAATTAGGATTTTTTGAAATCCGTCTTGAATCAATTGGGGGGCTGGGAGCTAACTTAGCTGGAAAAATGTTAGCGGAGGCTGGTGTTTTAAGTCTTGGCTTGAAAGGATCCAATTTTTCATCCTACGGCTCTGAGAAAAAAGGGTCTCCAGTAAAGAGTTTCATTCGCTTTTGTGAACCAGATGTAGAAATTAGAGATCATAGTCCAATTGAACAACCACATATTGTTGGTGTTTTCCATGAAGCCTTATATAGAACGGTTGATGTTGTTAGCGGTTTGAATGCTGATAGTATAGTCTTAGTAAATACAGCAAGGGATTTTGATGAAGTTAAAACGGATTTACAATTAGATTACGGTACACTAGCGATTGTTGATGCCCTACAGATAGCCGTAGAGGAAAAAACTAAAGTAAATACGGCAATGCTCGGAGCATTATATCGTATTTGTGATTTTTTAGATCCTGAATCCATGAGAGACGTGATTCGGAAAACGTTTACGAAGAAATACCCGCATCTTGTTGAACCAAATATCCGCACTTTTGACCACGGTTATAATGAGGTTCAATTTAAAACATATAAAGTGCCAGAGGAGGCTGAAGGAAAAGCCTTCACACGTCCACTTCCACAGCTTGGATACTTGACTCAGGATATCGGTGGTGTCATGGTTTCTCAAGCAAATAGTATTTTTAAAGATTTAAGTGGTTCACGCCAAGGATTCCTTCCGGAGTTCCAACAAGACAAATGTATTCACTGTGCTGCATGTGACAACGTTTGTCCTGACTTTTGCTTCGTTTGGGAAGAAGGAGAAGATAAGCGTGGAAGAAAACAAATGTTCCTTCAAGGTATTGATTACCAATACTGTAAAGGCTGCCTGAAATGCGTGGAAGCTTGCCCAACCGACGCACTCGGTGATCTTCGTGAAATGCTTGGGTATGCAGATAATAACCGCGTAAAGCAAAACTTTCCTTATATTGCAGGAGGAATCCAATAATGGCTATTTTAGAAGATAAATTAACAACAAAAGGTGTAGCAGAACAAATTTCAACTTTTGAATCTGGAAATGAAATGGCTGCTATGGCGGCAGCACAAATCAATTATCATATTATGGGATATTTTCCAATTACACCTTCAACAGAGGTTGCTCAATTTTTAGATCAAATGAAAACGCGCGGGGAGCATGATATTAAACTGATTCCTGCAGATGGCGAGCACGGTTCAGCAGGTATTTGCTACGGTGCTGCGGCAACTGGTGCACGTGTTATCAATGCAACCAGTGCAAATGGATTCTTATATATGCTTGAACAAATGCCTGTCCAATCAGGGACTCGTTTTCCAATGGTTATGAATCTAGTTACTCGTGCCGTCAGTGGTCCGCTTGATATTCGTGGCGATCACTCTGATCTCTATTATGCATTAAATACAGGCTGGGTAATCTTAACAGCAAAAACACCGCAAGCTGTATATGATATGAATATTATGGCGCTTAAAATTGCCGAACATTCAAAGGTTCGCTTACCAGTTATTGTTGCTTATGATGGCTTCTTTACATCCCACCAAAAGCGTCGAGTGGAATTCTTTAAGGACCGCAGTGTTGTACAGCAATTTGTAGGTGAATGTCCAACCGATTACAACTTTGTTAGAGACTTGAGGAAGCCAGTAACGATTGGTGCTCATATGAGTGGTGATGACTTCATTAACAATCACTACCAACAATCAGAAGCAATGTACAATGCTGGTGAGGTATTTAAGGAAGTGGCTGCGGAATATGCTAAGCTTTCTGGAAGAGAATATCCAGTTCTAGATTTATATAAAATGGAAGATGCAGATGTAGCATTATTCCTATTAAACTCTGCGGCAGAATCTGCTAAAGATGTAGTGGATCAGCTTCGTGCAAAAGGAATTAATGCAGGTGTAATTAGCCCGAATATTATCCGTCCATTCCCTGCAAAGGAAATTCGTGAAGCCCTTAAGAATGTAAAATCATTATTAGTTGGGGAACGTGCGGATTCTTACGGAGCAAATGGTCCTAACCTTACACATGAAGTGAAATCTGCACTTCAAGATGACAAAGACAACCAGACGATCGTGTTAAGCCGCGTATTTGGTCTCGGCGGTAAGGATTTCTATGCAACTGATGCGCAGGCTTTCTTTGAAATGGCACTTGATGCAAAGGAAAAAGGCTATGCTGAAAAGCCATTTGATTACTATGGTCATATTCCAGGTAATCCTGAAAAAATCCTTAAGCCTGTTATTTTGCCACAGCACGGGGATGTTTTTAAAACAGGTTTAATTGATGTGAAAATGGATGAAGAAACCAAAAAATTAAAGGTGAAAGTCCCGCCGTTACGTGCTTTAACTGGTAAACCGAAACGGATTGCCTCCGGTCACGGGGCATGTCCAGGGTGCGGAATTTTTGCTGGACTCGAGTTATTCTTTAAAGGGATTGAGGGAGACATTGTTACTCTATTCCAAACGGGATGCGCTTATGTAACAACAACATCTTATCCTAGCACCTCCCATAAGCAAACGATGATGCACAATTTGTTCCAAAACGGTGCCGCTACGCTTTCAGGTACTGTTGAAGCATTCATGGAATTAAAACGACGCGGCGAAATTGAAGTATCGGATGACGCCACATTTGTTATGATTACTGGTGATGGTGGTATGGATATTGGTATGGGTTCAGCGATTGGTACTGCTCTTCGCGGACATAAACTGATTATGCTTGAATATGATAATGAGGGCTACATGAATACAGGTTCACAAATGTCTTATTCAACACCACTGGGTCATATGACAAGTACATCAGGAGTTGGAAAAGCACAGCGAGGAAAAGCTTTCCACCATAAGGATACTCCGCAAATTATGGCTGCTACCAATATTCCTTATGTGTTTACTGGTTCGGAAGCCTTTCCACAGGACTTAGTTAAAAAAGGTGCAAAAGCACAATGGTACGCACAAAATGTTGGAACAGTATATGGAAAACTTCTCATCACATGCCCACTAAACTGGAAATCTGATGACCGTTTTGGTGCAAAGATTATCGAAGCTGCTGTAGATTCTTGCTTCTTCCCGCTTTATGAGGTAGAACAAGGTGTTACAACCATAACTTACAATCCAGAAGAGAAGAACAAGCGAATTCCACTTTCTGATTGGTTAAAATATATGGGGAAAACAAAACACCTACTTAAAGATGAAAACAAGCCAATGCTAGAAGAATTTGAGGCAGAAGTTGAGAAAAGATGGCAGAGACTCAAAGCAAAGAATGAAAATCCTATGCTGTAAAAAAAGCAAATCAAAAAACACTTCCTTTGGGATGTGTTTTTTTGTTGGTCATTGACAGGGCTTTTTAAATTTGATATATATCTAATTAGATGTATATCGAATTAGAATGAAGCGGAGGTAGTGCATTGATACAATTAGACCGTGTTGTTGCGTTTTATAAAACGATGGGGGATCCCACACGGATTAGAATCGTTGCTATATTAGCAAAAGGTCCACTCCATGGGCAGGCAATAGCAGGAAAGCTTGGCTTGTCCGCACCTACGATTACCCATCATTTAAAGAAATTACGAGAGATCCATGTGGTGTATGACAGAAGAGTCAAGAATACGATTTACTTTTACCTAAATGAATCGTTGATTAACCAGCAGGCAAAGGTGTTTACAGAGCTGTTAGAAAAAAAGGGGAAGGAGTTGGATGAAATGGTCGAGTCAAGTATCGAGAGACAAAAAATTATCGAGAACTTCTTTATGAAAAATGGGAAACTAAAGAACATTCCTGCCCAACGGAAGAAGAAATTAATCGTGTTCGAACACATGGTACGTGAGTTAAAAATAGGTGAAAAGTACGAAGAAAAACAATTAAACGAGTATATAAAACAATTCCATGATGATTATGCAACTATTCGCAGAGAGTTTATCATAAATCATTACATGTTCCGCGAAAATGGTATTTATGAACTAAATCCAGAAGAAATGTGGGCAAAACTTGACTAGAAAAGCAATCCGAAAGTTCAGATTGCTTTTCCTATTATAATGCTTCTTTTACAGTCGTTATGAAAGAAGAAAGGTTCTTTATTTCTTTTCGCTGTTTAATTAGGATTGTACCGAGATCTAATGTTCTCTGCTTAGCAGTAATTCTAGGTTGATCTTCCTCGATCCCATCTAAATCAGCAACATGAGCAAGACCAATTGTTCTTCTGATTAATTCGCAGCCTGCAAAGCCGATCGAGTCCTCAAAAAACTTAGTTAAATTATAGTTTAAATATGTAGTGGATTTAGCGTAATCGTCTTTATTCTCCGTATTCCATAATTGTGTAAATTGATCCTCAAATACATTCCATACCGTTTCAATATGATTGAGGAAAAGATCACGTTGTTCAACATTTGCTATTACCTGAAAGAGAAGATTTGCAAATACTTGGCCGATATCAAATCCAGCTGGTCCGTAAAAAGCAAATTCAGGATCGATTACTTTTGTTTCATAATTATCGGCAAAAACACTTCCGGTATGAAGATCACCATGGAGGAGAACTTCAGCCTCTGTTAAAAAGCGTTTCTTCAAAATATTTACATGAAATTTTAGTTCTTCATCCTGCCAAAGCTCTTCGACTCCAGGACGCAGTCCTTCCTCGAAATCGTTGGTTTCTGCATCAATAAAAGGATCGGTAAAGATTAAATCTTCAGTTATTTTGCAAAGCTCGGGATTGATAAACTGTTGTACATATTCCTTTTTTAAGGAAGGGCCTAATCCATAATCAGAAGTGTAAAATAGTGTTTTTGCAAGATATTCACCTAGATGCTTTGAAATTAATGGATAGGTTTCTCCTTTGATAAAGCCAGTTCTTGCGATCGAAAGATGGGAAAGGTCCTCCATTACGGTTACAGCTAGGACATCATCTGTGAAAAAAACTTGGGGCACATAATCTGGAGCAATCTGTCCGAAAATTTTTAAGGCATCCGCTTCAATCTTTGCTCTTTTCAAAGTTAATGGCCAGCTTTCGCCAACTACCTTTGCATAAGGGAGAGCTTGTTTGATAATAACACTTTTTCCTTCTAATTTATCAACAATATGAAAGACTAGATTGAGATTCCCATCGCCAATCTCCTTGCAGGAAAGTTTTGCATGCTGGTCAAAAATTTTCAATTCAAGTGCCAGTTCAACTGCACTCTCGTTTGTTAAAGGCTGGTATGTTTTTTGTTTTAGTAGACTCATTATGGTTCCTCCTCGTTTTAGGGAGGCTTAGTTATGCACGCAGGCACTAAAAAAGCCTCTTTCTCATCTGAAAGAGGCTGATAGACAATATTGTCTGTCGCACCTCTTATCTCTCAGAAAGATAATCCTTCTGTTGGAATTAGCACCGTGCCTTAAAGGGGGGGATCCCCAGCGCAAAAAGCGCCCCATTTCAATGGGTTTCCGGTCGGTTGCTGGGCTTCAAAGGGCCAAATCCCTCAGCCAGCTCGTGATAAGAGAAAATCTATTTAACTGGTAAAAATCATATCAGTAACAAAGAGAAAGTGTCAATATTTTTTGAAAATTATTATTTATAGAATTCTGGTTTTCTATCCGTGAAAATAGGAATTTGCTTACGGACCTCCTTGACTAAGTCCATCTCAATTTCAGCCGATAGGATTTCTTCCTTCATTCCAGCCTCAGCAATGACCTCACCCCACGGGTCAATAATCATTGAGTGACCAGCAAAATGGTTATTTGGGTCATTTCCAGAACGGTTACAGGCAATTACATAACATTGATTTTCAATTGCTCTTGCAATTAAAAGGGCCCTCCAGTGGGACAATCTGGGTGCAGGCCATTCGGCCACAACAAACAGTGCTTCTGCACCTTCTGATGTGTGAGCGCGTATCCACTCTGGAAACCGGATATCATAACAGATCGACCCAGCAAACTGGTGATTATCAAGTTGGAAAAGTCCCTTCTCAGCGCCAGGCTCTAAGAAAACATGCTCATTCATGAGTTTAAAAAGATGTAGTTTACTATACTGGTGTACAAGCGTGCCATCTTTATTAATGATGAGGAGAGTATTTTTTACTCCTGTTTCTTCTCGGTTTGCAACTGAGCCGCCAACGAAATGAACCTGATTTTTTTGTGCTGCATTTCTCAGAAATTCAATCGTTTGTACTGCTTTTGGGTCTGCAATTTCATTAAGGCGGGTCAAGTCATAACCCGTTGTCCATAGTTCTGGAAGGACAATGATATCGGGTTGTTCAATCAGTGCTTTTTCAATGAGTCTTTCGGCAGTTTGGTAGTTTTTATTGGGATTGCCAAAGACGATATCCATTTGCAGACATGAAATTTTTAATTTCACGAATCTTCACCTCGTTTGAAATTTCGGAATTTTTTCTTTACAAGCCATTATAAAAGTTATATCATTTGTGACTAGAAATTCATAATGATTCTTATAAATAATTAAGCAGGTGAGAATAATGAAGCAATTTCCACCATCAGAACTATTAACTAGTCTTCCGAAGCAATTTTTTGCTTCACTTGTTAAAAAAGTAGGGGAGTATATTTCACAAGGGTTTGATGTGATTAATTTAGGGCAAGGCAACCCCGATCAGCCAACGCCTTCTCATATTGTTAAAAAACTTCAAGATGCAGCAGTGAATCCATTAAATCATAAATATTCTCCTTTTCAGGGACATCGTTATTTAAAACAGGCTGCCGCTGATTTTTATTTAAGAGAATATGGAGTGACCATTGATCCGGATAAAGAAGTGGCAATTTTGTTTGGGGGTAAAGCAGGACTTGTCGAAATCCCTCAATGCTTATTAAATCCGGGGGATACCATCCTTGTACCTGACCCCGGTTACCCGGATTATTGGTCTGGGGTTGCTCTTGCAAAAGCTGAAATGGTTACGATGCCGTTACGAGAGGAAAATAACTTTCTGCCGGATTATTGCGAACTGGATAAGTCTGTTTTATCAAAAGCAAAGTTAATGTTCCTCAATTATCCTAATAATCCAACAGGAGCTACAGCTACTCATGAATTTTTTGATGAGACTATTAAGCTAGCGAGTGATCATGATATTTGTGTTGTTCATGATTTTGCCTATGGTGCTATTGGTTTCGATGGTGAAAAACCAATAAGTTTTATGCAGGTTGAAGGGGCTAAAGAGGTTGGGATAGAGATATATACTTTATCAAAAACCTTTAATATGGCAGGCTGGCGTGTTGGTTTTGCTGTTGGGAATGAGAGTGTGATTTCAAGCATCGAACTTTTACAGGACCATCTTTATGTTAGTTTATTTGGGGCTGTACAAGAGGCAGCGGCTGAGGCTTTAATGGGCCCTCAGGATTGTGTACGGGAACTAAACGATCTTTATGAGCGAAGACGTAATGTATTGATTGATGGGCTTCGTTCATTGGGATGGAATGTCACCGCGCCAAAGGGTTCCTTTTTCGCGTGGCTCAAAGTTCCTGAGGGCAAAACATCTGAGGAATTTGCTAACATTTTACTTGAACAAGCACATATCATGGTTGCACCGGGAATTGGCTTTGGAGAATTTGGAGAAGGATATGTCCGTGTTGGGTTATTAACATCAGAACAACGATTAGCCGAAGCTGTTGAAAGAATTAGTCGTTTGGAAATATTCTGTTAAATCGATTGACATTTTTTATTTTTCTTGCGATAATGCAAATTAAAGTTAAACAACATTATAAATTTAATAAAATACGAATCGTTTTCTTATCAAGAGCAGGCGGAGGGAAAAGCCCGATGAAGCCCGGCAACCGACTTAAACCAGTTTTAGGCACGGTGCTAATTCTTGCAGCAACAAGCTGATAGATGAGAAGATGTTAGTTTGCGGCTAACCTCTTCTTTGTTGAAGAGGTTTTTTATGTTTTTTGAAAGGACGTGTTTTTGAATGTCTAAAATAATTGCTACATATTTACTGCATGATGAAAAAAAGCCAACCAAAAAGGCTGAAGCGATTGCACTTGGATTAACTGTAGGTTCATGGACGAACTTGCCTGAACTAGAGCAAAGCCAATTACGCAAGCATAAAGGCAGTGTGGTATCAGTTGAAACGATTCCTGCAGAAAAAGGTGACCAATCTTTAATCCGCATATCCTATCCAGCGATTAATTTTTCTAATGACCTGCCTGCTATTTTAACAACCGTTTTCGGTAAGCTTTCATTAGATGGAAAAATAAAATTACTAGATTTACAGTTTGATGATGGATTAAAGAGTCAGTTCCCTGGCCCAAGGTTTGGAATTGAAGGTCTTCGGAAGAAATTAAACGTTTATAATAGACCGCTTTTAATGAGTATCTTTAAAGGAGTGCTCGGTAAAGATCTCGCATTTTTAGTTGAGCAATTAAAGCAACAAGCCCTTGGTGGTGTAGATTTTGTGAAGGATGATGAAATCCTTTTTGAAAATGAGCTAACACCATTTGAAAAAAGAATTGTCGAAGGAAAAAAGGCATTGCAAGAAGTATTTGACCAAACAGGACATCGAACTTTGTATGCAGTTAACCTAACGGGTAGAACATCGCAGCTGAAGGAAAAAGCAAGGAAGGCTGCAGAGCTTGGAGCGGACCTCTTACTGTTTAATGTGTTTTCCTATGGCATAGACGTCCTGCAGGAATTAAGAGAAGACGATGAAATTGCCTTACCGCTTATGGCACACCCTGCAGTTAGTGGTGCTTTTACATCATCTCCAGTTTATGGATTATCCCATTCATTATTGCTTGGAAAGTTGCTTCGTTATGCTGGTGCTGATTTGTCGTTGTTCCCATCCCCATATGGAACCGTGGCGTTAGAGAAGACGAAAGCACTGTCGATTGCAAGTGAGTTAACCGTAGAAGATGTCTTTAAAAAGTCATTCCCAGTTCCATCAGCGGGAATTCATCCAGGCTTGGTTCCTTTATTAATTCATGACTTCGGTATTGATTCTGTCATTAATGCAGGCGGAGGGGTCCATGGCCATCCAGATGGTGCACGCGGAGGGGGCCTTGCGTTCCGTCAAGCGATTGATACCAACCTTAAAGGAAAGTTATTAGCCGAAGGTGCAAAACAGCATCCTGAGCTCCATATGGCACTAAAACTATGGGGTAATGCAGAGGTGACCGTATGACAAAACCAGTGATTTTTTGTGATTTTGACGGAACGGTAACTGAAAGTGATAACATCATTAGCATAATGGAAAAGTTTGCTCCTCAAGGGTGGGAACGGATCAAAGATCAAATCCTCTCACGTGAGATTTCGATCAATGAAGGAGTCGGGAAACTTTTCTCCTTATTACCAAGTAAGTTAAAGGATGAACTGACTGAGTTTGCGATTGAAAATGCAAAGATTCGCCCAGGATTTGGAGAGTTTGTTGAATTTGCGCGTGCAAAAGGTATTCCATTTTATATTGTTAGTGGCGGTATTGACTTCTTTGTTTATCCAATCTTGGAGAAATATGGTCCATTTGATGGAGTTTATTGCAATGAATCGGATTTTACAGACGAGAGAATAAAAATTCTATGGCCGAATGAATGTGATTCATTATGTAACAATGATTGCGGATGTTGTAAACCAAGTATTATTCGTAAATTAAACACTCAGGAAAACCGTTTCAAAATTGTTATTGGAGATTCGGTAACTGATCTCGAGGCAGCAAAACATGCGGACTTTGTGTTAGCAAGAGATTTACTTCAGGAAAAATGTGTGGAATGGGGAATCAATCATCAAGGATTTACATCTTTTTTCGACTGTATCGAGGAAATTAACAAAAGAATTGAGGTGGATGAACTAACATGCTAAATGAAAGATGGAACGAATTAGCCGATGTAAAGGATGAGTTAGCTGAGCGTGATTGGTTTATGGGTACGAGCGGTAACCTGGCGATTAAAGTAAGTAATCATCCGCTTCAATTTTTAGTAACAGCAAGTGGAAAAGATAAACGCAAGCGAACAGATGAAGATTTTTTACTCGTTGATGAATTTGGCCGTGCAGTTGAAGAAACACATTTAAAGCCCTCAGCAGAGACACTTCTTCATGTCGAAATTTACCGTCGAACCAATGCTGGCTGCAGTCTCCATGTGCATACGATTGATAATAATGTGATCTCAGAAGTTTATGGTGATAATGGTGAGGTCACATTTAAAGGTCAAGAGTTAATCAAGGCCTTTGATAAGTGGGAAGAGGACGCAGTCTTAACAATACCAATTATTCACAATTATGCCCATATCCCGACACTTGCTAATAAGTTTTCTGAACATGTTTCAGGAGATACTGGAGCTATCTTGATTCGCAACCATGGAATAACGGTATGGGGTAGAAATGCCTTTGAGGCTAAAAAAATCCTTGAAGCCTCAGAGTTTTTATTCCGCTACCAGTTACGTTTACTAGAGCATAAACCATATCAATTATTTAAAGTCGTGTAAAAAATATTAAAAATGAGAGGATGATGAAGAATGGCTTATATTACTTTTCAAACCAGAGAAGAGCAAATTCATGAACTAGAAGAGGTTGCAAGCTTTCTGGAGTCGCAGGAAGTTATTTATGAAAATTGGGATATTAGTAAGCTTCCCGCTGAACTCGTAGAAAAGTATCTTTTAAGCGATGAAGAAAAGGTAGAAATTCTAGCTGCATTTGAAGGCGAAATCGCAGATATTTCTGCTAGACGTGGCTACAAAGCTCAAGATGTCATTTCTTTATCAGAAAATACTCCAAATTTGGATGTATTACTGACAAACTTTAAAAATGAGCATCATCATACAGATGATGAAGTTCGTTTCATAGTCAGCGGCCACGGTGTCTTTGTCATCCAAGGTAAAGATGGTGAGTTCTTTGAAGTACATCTCAATCCAGGAGACTTGATTTCTGTACCTGAAAATACAAGGCACTATTTTACCCTTGAAGAAGATCGGAAAGTGGTTGCTGTAAGGATTTTTGTTACCACCGAGGGATGGGTACCTATTTACGAAAAAGAAGAAGTAAATCAATAACGGATACTAAAACTGGCTGTAGATTATTGCAAGCCAGTTTTTTTATTGTGTCTATAAGAATGGTGAAATGGAATAAAACGCTTGCAAACTAGAAGGATTTTGTCGTAAAAACAAGAATTTATTTGAGGGATTTGTCGAATAACGAAAGAAATAGGATGTTTTGTCTACTTTTGCGATTGTGTTTACTTTTATAATAATTCTTGTCATAATTCATCAAGTAGTCTAATTTTTTGTTGTTTACAGTAATAGAGTAAGAGGTAGGGGGATAATCGTGTGCGAGTATAGTAATACACAGATTGAAATGATTGAAGAGATAAAGGCTAAAAGGGAATTAATGATAAATAGCGCGAATACACAGGGGTTTACCAATGAGATGACAATAAGATATAGCCAGGAGCTAGATGAATTAATAAATGAGTATCAAAAAGTAATGGACCAAATCTCTAGGCCAAATGAAGAAATTAAATTTGCCTTTAAACAAATGATCATGGTTTGGCCGAAGATTTTAGTCTAACGATAATTAAGTAAGAGAGTGATAAGTTTAAATTTGTTCAGCCGCTTAGTTAAAGATAAAAATTTCTTATGAAAAAATATCAATTATGTACACCATGACAAGCAACCCCAAGATAAACGCATAGGTGGAAACGCGCTCATTTCCGTCGCCATGGCTTTCAGGAATTAATTCTTTATAAATAATAAATAACATGGCACCAGCAGCAAATGATAGACCATAGGGGACTAGCCCTTGAACAAATGAGGTTAAAAAATACCCTAATAAGGAAGTAATGATTTCAATGGCTCCAGTTAAGGTTGCAATAATGAAGGCCTTCAGTTTACTAATTCGCTGATTGATTAAAAATAATGCGACAAGTAGGCCTTCCGGCGCATTTTGAAACCCAATAGCTAAAGCAATTAAATTTCCAGTATCCCCCTGTTCGGATGCATAGCTTACGCCAACTGACAATCCCTCAGGAATATTATGAAGGGTAATTGCAGATATAATTAACAACGCCTTCTCATCAAATTGAATTCCCTTTTTGTTATGCTGTAAGTCAATATGAGGGATATTTTTTTCCAAAGTAGTCAGCACCCATACTCCTAAACAAACTCCTACAAAAAGTGAACCAAAGCCTCCTGTTCTTAATGCCTCAGGGATCAACCCAACTCCTTTCTTGTCCAATTAATCCAAATCAAATATCTACAATATTAGACAGTAGCTGTGATTTTTATCATTGTTTATATCTTAATATTTCATATAGTTATATTAGTACTACTTTATCTAATATTCACATCACGATTAACTTCATATCTTACCACAAACTGTAATAACTTCAACTTTTACAAACCACTGCTTAGCTACTGCATAAGATTTTTAAGAATGTTAAATGATCACTAGTTTTAGGTTAAATCGAGAAAGAAAAAAAGAAAACTAACAATGTTTGGTACTATGCTTGTGTTGCGATTCATATATCGTAAATAAAAGCATTTTTAAACCATAGGAAGCAAACGCTTTCAATAATCTCAGATCATATCGAGGAGGGAAAGTCCTACATGCATATTGTCGTATGTGTCAAACAAGTACCAGATACAAAAATTATTAAAATTAATCCTAAAACCAACACACTCGACCGTCGCAGTGCACCAGCCATCTTGAACCCTTACGATGCCCATGCAGTTCAGGAGGCCGTAAAAATTAGGGAAAAAACAGGAGGTACCATTTCCGTCTTATCAATGGGACCGCCCCAAGCGACTGATATTATCAAGAAGAGTGTGGAAATAGGTGCTGATAAAGGATATTTAATTTCTGACCGTGCCTTTGCAGGGGCAGATACACTGGCAACTAGTTATGCGCTTTCGAAAGCTTTAGAAAAAATCAATAAGGAACACCCAGTTGACATGATTATTTGTGGGAAGCACGCGATTGATGGTGATACGGGACAAGTTGGACCTGGTATTGCAAGAAGAATGGATATCCCGCCAATAACTAATGTAATTGAAGTGTCTGAAGTCAATCAGAAAGAAAACACCGTTCTCATTAAACGGAAATTAACCAATGGCTATGAATTGATTCAATCCAATCTTCCATGTTTATTGACGGTTGAAAAAGAAATTAATGACATCGACTATTCGCCAATGCCGAACATGATTAAAGCGGCAAGGTACGAACCAATTATTTGGGCAGTAAGTGACTTTGAAAATGTAGAACGGTCACAACTAGGACTAAAAGGTTCACCAACCATTGTTGGAAAAATGTTTACGCCACCACGTCCAGAAGGCGGGAAAAGACTAGAGGGTACTAGTGATGAACAGGTTAACCAGCTAATGGCGCTGTTGATGGAGAAAAAGGACCTGTTAACAATCCAATCATCTAAATAATAACGATTATCTTTTGTCATGGGGGGGAATATACATGAATCTAGACGATTATCGGGGAGTCTGGGTATTCATCGAACAAAACGATGGTAAAGTAGAAGGCGTTTCTATGGAATTACTTGGTGCTGGAAGGAAACTAGCGGATAAATTACAAGTTCCTTTAGCGGGCTTTTTACTAGGCAATGAAGTTAAACCTTTAGCAAATAAAATTATTTTTTATGGTGCAGATATCGTATACATGGTCGACCACCCTGTATTGAAAAATTACCGTACTGAATCATATATGAAGGGCGTAATGCTCCTCGCTGAAAAATATAAGCCAGAAATTATCCTTTATGGCGCAACACCAAACGGTAAAGATTTAGCTAGTGCCGTAGCAACAGATTTAAACACAGGATTAACTGCGGATACTACAATGCTTGATGTGGATGTTGATAATAGATTACTAGAAGCAAGCAGACCTGCCTTTGGCGGTAATATCATGGCGACAATCCTATGTAAAAAACATCGCCCGCAAATGGCAACCGTTAGACCAAAGGTAATGAAGGCACTAGAACCGGTATCAGGAAGAACAGGTAAAATTATTGAAGAAAAAATATCACTGCAAGAAGAAGATATGCGTACAAAAGTGTTACAAATTGTGAATGACGTAACAAAAAAGGCCAATTTAGCTGATGCACATGTTATCGTCTGTGGAGGAAAAGGAATGGGAGATGTGCAAAACTTCCAGCGCCTATATGAATTTGCGGAAACGATTGGAGCGACTGTTGGAGGTACTCGTGATGTGGTTGAAGCAGGCTGGCTGCCACACCATCTTCAAATTGGCCAAACTGGTGAAACAGTTACACCAAAAATTTATTTTGCTATTGCACTTTCTGGTGCAATTCAGCACGTTGTCGGCATGAAAAATTCGGATTTAATTATCGCTATAAACAAAGATCCAAATGCACCAATTTTTGATGTTGCAACATATGGAATCGTAGGAGATGCAATGGAAATTCTCCCAAAACTTATCGAGGAATTTAAGCAGCTTAGAACTGAAAAAGGTGGTGAAATAAGCTATGCATGAAAAATTTGATGTGATTGTCGTTGGGGCAGGTCCAGCAGGAAGTGCATGTGCCCTCACGTGTGCCAAAAATGGACTAAACGTTTTGCTTATTGAACGTGGAGAATACCCAGGAGCAAAAAACGTAATGGGCGGGGTATTGTACCGCAAACAAATGGAAGAATTAGTTCCTGAATTTTGGAAGGAAGCACCACTTGAGAGACCTGTCATTGAACAGCGCTTTTGGATGATGGATAAGGAATCTGTCGTTCAATTCGGCTATAAAGGTCTTGAATGGGGTATGGAACCATATAATAACTTTACAGTCCTTCGGGCTCAGTTTGACCAATGGTTTGCAAAAAAGGCAGTAGACGCTGGGGCATTACTTATTAATGAAACGGTAGTAACTGAATGTATCGTTGAAAATGGCAAGGTTGTCGGGGTTCGTACCGATCGTCCGAATGGAGAGGTATATGCGGATGTCGTGGTGCTTGCCGACGGTGTTAACTCTCTTCTTTCAAAACAGTTAGGCTTTCATAAAGAATTTCGTCCAGATGAAGTAGCCTTAACAGTAATGGAAGTTGTTAATTTACCAAAAGAAAAAATAAATGACCGTTTTAATTTGGAAGATAACCAGGGTTGTACAATTGAAATCTTTGGTGATTCAACAAAGGGTAATCTTGGAACCGCTTTTGTTTACACGAATAAAGAGAGCTTGAATATCGGAGTTGGTACAACACTATCGAGCATGATAAAAGCGAAAATCAAGCCATATGAGCTTCTAGACTACTTAAAAACTCACCCGATGGTCAAGCCAATGCTTGCAGGTGGGGAATCTGCTGAGTATCTTGCTCATCTTATTCCTGAAGGTGGTTATCGTTCGGTACCGAAAGTAGCTGGTAATGGAGTTATTGTCGTCGGTGATGCAGCACAGCTAGTAAATGCCATTCATCGGGAAGGTTCGAACATGGCGATGTCATCAGGAAAGATGGCTGCTGAAGCCGTAGTTCAGGCACATAAAAGTGGGGACTTCAGTGAATCAAGCTTAAATAGCTACCGTGATGCGCTTAATAGTAGTTTCATAATGAAGGATTTAGAGAAGTACAAGGATGCTGCACATACGTTTGAGAAATACCCACAATACTTTAATGACTATGTTCCAATGATGAATAAAGCGATGAGCAAATTCTTTACAGTTGATGGGACTCCTAAGCGTGAAAAACAAAAACAAATAATGAAGAGTGTAACTGCGGAAAGAGGAACAATTAGAGTATTGCAAGATATCTATCGTGCTTGGAAGGCGGTGAAATAATGTCAACGAAGAATATCGAGGAAAAACAGTATCTCCTCCGTTTTAAGTGTGATACAAAGTCTCATTTGACCGTACTGGATCATGATGTATGCATGACAAAATGTCCCGATAAAATTTGTACAGTATTTTGCCCTGCTGAGGTTTATAAGTGGGAAGGAACACGGATGCAGGTAGGCTACGAAGGATGCCATGAATGTGGAAGCTGCCGGATCGGCTGCCCATACCAGAACATTAAATGGGAATATCCAAAAGGCGGACATGGGATTGTATTCCGCTTAGCGTAAATTGGAAATAAAAAAGGAGCTGTTTGCGTTTTATGCAAACAGCTCCTTAATTTATGTAGATATTTTAATAATACTATATGTGGGTTATTTCACAAGTGAACGTAAAAAGAAGGTGAAGCAGAAGGTAAGTTTTTAGGGGGTTAGCTTATTTTCTCTAGTATGGTAGCTGAGGAAAGTTTATCGTTTTTGCTGGCTGTGACAAGCGAAGATGCAAATGAGTTCGCATGATCCATTAACTCCATACTCGGTGAGCAATAATATGGTTTTTTCCAATTGAAATCACCTTCACTATCGGCAGGATATATACTTACTTTCCAATGATAGTATATTTTTGACTGTGGGAGTTGTACCCCTTCTACGGCAATAAGCCAATGTGTCGAAGGTGAGTTAGGGTAGTATGCTGCGGATTCCTGTAAGGAAATTAGGTCATTTACACCAATGGGTATTAATGCCTTTTGATAAAAGTCGTGATAATTTGGGGTTTTCATATTTTTTTCCCTCCCTTTTATGTTCTATCTCTATTATATGAAACATTTAAACTTTTTTTGTGTGATAAATGTTAAAATTTTAAAAAAATTAACGAGTTTTCATGAAACTGACAAAAATTCATAACCTAATCGTAATTGTGAGCTAAGTCACTACATAAATTTATGGTTGATTTTATACTTGAAGCAATAGAATGAGATAGAGGTGATTGTTGATGAGTGGCTGTATGAGTGCTCTTGGTGGAATGCCCCAAGCTGAACTAAGTAAAGGACTTAAGCAATTAAAAAGTGAACATCCTCCGTTATTAGGACAATTAGAAGGATTGTATGACCTAACACAAAAAATTGATCAAGAAATAGATGTAGAAACTAACTTTGCTGCATTAATTACAAAAGTAAAAGAATTTAAAGCAGCATTGGACCCTCATTCAGGAAGAGAAGAAGGCGTTCTTTTTCCTATGATGGGTGTATATATCGGGACGACATCTGGACCAATAGCTGTTATGGAATATGAACATGAGCAGGCAAAAGCAAATATTGGAGAATTTCTTGGAAAAGCAGAAAGTGGTCTTGCGTCTACGGAAGAAACTAAAAAAACAGCTGAACTAATTCAAAATGCCTACTTTATTTTAACAGAGCATTTCTCCAAAGAGGAAAATGTTTTGTTCCCAATGGCAGAAAGAATGCTTACAGAAGAGGAAAAGGAAGAATTATACCGTAAAATCCAAGACATAAAATAAAGGATGGGCCTCTGGCCCATCCTATTTTACTTTTGATTCCATTCTTTAACCTTTTGGTCAGTTGGAAGGAGAAACGCAATTAAGCCTAGAATCGGAAGTACACCGAGCCATGTAATCATCGACTGTAATCCAATCCAGTCTGCTATATAGCCGAGTCCTACAGAACCAATTGCACCCATTCCAAACGCAAGTCCTACTGTTAACCCAGACATCGTCCCAATTTTCCCCGGGACTAATTCCTGTGCATATACTACCGTTACAGAAAAACTAGTCATTAAAATAAACCCAGTAAGTATTAAGAAAATAAATGCCAACGTTGGTGGTACCTGTGGAATTAAAATTGAAAAAGGAATCGTTGCTAACATTGAAAAGGAAATGATTGTTTTTTTACCAAACCGATCTGAAAGAGGACCTCCAAAAAAAGTACCGACGGCACCGGAAACTAAAAAAGCGAACAGGAATAATTGGGATTGCTTAATCGTAAGGGCATATTCTTTTATCGCATAAAAGGTATAAAAGTTGGTAATTCCAGAAGAATACCAAGTCCTTGCAAAAATTAATAATAAAATCAATGCTAAGGTATTTTTTACCTCTTTAGTTATTGCTACATTGTTAGACAAGCTAGTTCTCTTTTTCTTTAGTATATTTGGTGAAGCTATCAACCTGTGATTATACCAATTTGCAATATAAATTAATAAAATCACTGCTAGTGCTGCGACAATCGTAAACCAGGATGCACCAATCTGCCCCAATGGAACCAATATTAGTGCAGTTATTAGTGGAGCCAATGCTTGACCCGTGTTTCCACCGACCTGATAAATCGACTGTGCCAGTCCGCGTCGATTTCCTGCAGCCATATACGCAACCCGGGAACCTTCCGGGTGAAATACTGCTGAACCAAGACCGATGAAAAGGACTGACAAGACAATTAGTCCAAAGTTTGAAGCAAACCCTAATCCAAGAATACCGACTAGAGTGAAAGTCAGTCCGATCGGCAGTGCGAAAGGCATGGGTTTCTTGTCAGTTATGTAGCCGACCATTGGCTGCAAAACAGATGAGACCATATTTAGGGAAAAAGCAATAATACCAAGCTGGGTAAAACTTAGCCCCATTGATTTTTCTAAAATAGGGAACATGGCTGGCACCACAGCTTGAATTGCATCATTCAATAAATGGCACAATCCAATAATAAAAAGAATTTTATACATGGTTGATTCAGAAGACTTTGGAGCCTTTGCAGGTAAAACAGCTTGTGAACTCATAATAATCCCTTCTTTATTAAAAGACTAAATGTTTTTATAACCATATCTTACTACCGAACCATAAAAATAAGAAATATTTTATTTTAATTATTTTATAGGCTCTGTCTAACTTGGCCGTTGATTTCGGCTCCGATCAACGTAGTCTTAAAATCAACAATGACCTTTAACAAGCCATCTAATTAAAAAATTCCTATCATGCATCTATTTCTCTTGGATACGAAATATTCCTGATTTTTTTAGAGTGAATTGACATTTCTTAAAAATTTTTTTATAATAATCTTGAAATCAAGATATTTTATTCATATTGATACCTCAAAGTAAGTCTAATTTATAAACCTAAAAGGATGAGTTTTTTATGGAAAATAATTCAACTGCTAATTCATTAAAGCTTTTTATAGTCCTTTCAAGAGCGTATAAAGCAATTAACGAGCATGTAAATAAAGTAATCCAGGCCAGTGGTTTAAATCCAACTGAATTTGCAGTTTTGGAGCTCCTTTACCATAAAGGTGATCAGCCAATGCAGCAAATAGGCGGGAAAATATTACTTGCAAGCGGAAGCATTACTTACGTGGTCGACAAACTTGAACAAAAAGGGATGTTAAGAAGAATTGCCTGTCCGAAGGACCGACGAGTCACTTATGCACAAATAACTGAAGATGGGAAAAAGTTTATCCAGGATATTTTTCCTGAACATGCTGAGCAAATTGATAAACTCATGTCATCACTGACTGAAACTGAAAAACTGGAAGCAATTGACCTGTTGAAAAAACTAGGGTTGCCTGCTGGAAAGTTCTAATACGGCCATTGGGTCGTATTTTTTTTGTTGTTAGGAATGTTAGTGGATAGTATATAATAAAATAGATTGGAAATATTAGCAAAGTACAAAAAGGGGATGGTTCAATGGGGTTTGAGAACTATACATACACACGACCGGATTTAGATGAAGTAACTGAAAAATTTCATTTGGCACTTGAGAGCCTAAAAAATGCTGAATCGGTTGAAGAACAAAGCAGGGTAATGAATGAGATTAATAAGCTAAGAAATGATCTAGGTACTATGTTCAACCTTTGTTATATTCGTCATTCTATTGATACAAATGATGAGTTTTATAAGGATGAACAGGATTTTATGGATGAAATCCAGCCTGAAGTTGAAGGGTTAGTAACTAAGTATTATCAAGTGCTTGTAAATTCTAAGTTCCGTCCTGAATTAGAAGAGAAATGGGGAAAGCAGCTATTTGCCCTAGCTGAAGGACAACTTAAAACATTTAAACCTGAAATTGTGCCCTTACTTCAGAAGGAAAATCGCCTATCAACGGAATATACGAAGCTAATGGCTTCGGCAAAGATAGAATTTGAAGGGGAAGAGAGAACATTAGCACAATTAGAACCATTCGCGCAGTCGACTGACAGAAAAATGAGAAAACGAGCCAATGAAGCGAAATTTGGTTTTATGGTTGAACATGAAGCAGAGTTTGATCGAATTTATGATGATCTGGTGAAAGTAAGGACAGAAATTGCCGAATCACTTGGATTTAATAACTTTGTTGAACTTGGTTATTACAGAATGATGAGAACAGATTATAATGCTGAGATGGTCGCCAATTTCCGCAGTCAAGTGCAGGATTTCATTGTTCCGATTGCGACAAAATTAAAAGTACGTCAACAAGAAAGAATCGGACTGGATAAATTAAAGTACTATGATGAAAGCTTTAATTTTCAAACTGGTAATGCCACTCCAAAAGGTACTCCGGAATGGATCATAGAAAATGGGCAAAAAATGTATGAAGATCTTTCAGAAGATACGGGGGCATTTTTTCGCTATATGCAAGATAATCATTTGATGGATCTTGTTGCCAAGAAGGGTAAAGCCGGCGGAGGCTACTGTACGTTTATAGAAAATTATAAAGCACCTTTCATTTTTTCTAATTTTAACGGAACGTCCGGGGATATTGATGTCCTGACACATGAGGCAGGTCATGCTTTCCAAGTGTATTCAAGCCGTCATTTTGAGATTCCCGAATACGCATGGCCAACCTATGAAGCATGTGAAATTCATTCGATGAGTATGGAATTTTTCACATGGCCATGGATGGACTTGTTCTTTAAGGAAGACACCGATAAATACAAGTTTTCACATTTAAGTGATGCCCTATTATTCTTGCCATATGGGGTTTCGGTTGATGAATTTCAACATTGGGTCTATGAAAACCCAGAAGCTACTCCAAAAGAGCGTAAGCTCCAGTGGCGTGAGATTGAGAAAAAATATTTGCCGCATAAAGATTATGACGGAAATGAATACCTAGAGAATGGCGGCTTCTGGCAGCGCCAAGGGCATATCTATAATTCGCCATTTTATTATATTGATTATACGCTCGCCCAAATTTGTGCTTTCCAATTCTGGAAGCGTTCAAGAGAGAATCAAGATGAAGCTTGGGCAGATTATGTGAAGCTTTGTAAGCTAGGCGGGAGTATGTCATTCACAAAGTTAGTCGAGGCAGCAAATCTAATCTCTCCTTTTGAAGTTGGTTGTGTAGAGTCAGTTGTGGGTGTAATTGATGATTGGTTAAAATCTGTGGATGATAAAAATCTATAGTTAAATGAAAAAAGCGAAGCCGTTCAAGAAATGGCTTCGCTTTTGACCTATTTAAGAGAAGTTACTTTAGAAACTACTTTGAGCTGATTTTCTTCAACAACGGCAGATAATTTTTTAGTATCTGGTTCCTCTAAGATAAAATCAGCAATTTTATCTTCAAGTTCTTCTTGGATTACGCGGCGGAGCGGGCGTGCCCCAAATGCGGGGTGGTACCCAAGCATAGCTAGCTTTTCTTTTGCTTCTGTTGTAATGGTTAATTCAATCTTTTGCTCAGTAAGTGTTACTTGTAATTCACTAATCATTAAATCGACAATATAGAGGATATGCTCTTTACCGAGTGAATTGAATTCAATGATACTATCGAAACGATTTAAGAATTCTGGCTTAAAGAAGCCGCCTAACGAGTCAAGTATACTTGCTTCTTCGATCGCCTCTGTTGTACCAAATCCAACATGAACTGTCTTGTGGCCCACACCAGCATTGCTTGTCATAATGATAACAGTATCCTTAAAGCTGACAATTCTTCCTTGACTGTCTGTGAGTCGGCCATCTTCAAGAATTTGCAGGAACAGATGCTGGACATCTGGATGTGCCTTTTCAATTTCATCTAATAAAATAATGCTATATGGATTTCTCCTCACTTTTTCGGTTAGCTGTCCAGCCTCTTCATGACCTACATAGCCAGGAGGTGAGCCGATTAATTTGGAGACGCTGTGTTTTTCCATGTATTCGCTCATATCAAGGCGGATCATCGAATCCTTAGATCCAAATAATTCCTCAGCAAGGGTTTTGGTCAACTCTGTTTTTCCGACGCCGGTTGGTCCAACAAATAAAAAGGAACCAATTGGGCGATGCTTTGATTTTAAGCCGGCTCGACTACGTCTAATCGCTTTAGCAACTTTATTTACAGCCTTTTCCTGGCCAATAACCTTTTGGTTAAGATTTACTTCTAATGCCTTCATTTTTAGCTGCTCATCTTGTTGCAGCTTTCCAACAGGTATCCCTGTTTTTTGTTCGATGATTTCTTGTATAAGCCCTACATCAACGATGGGTCTTTCAGAGCTTGATATTAAATGTAAAGACTTTTCAAGGTTTGTTTCTTCATCGCGAAGGGATGCTGCCTTTTCATACTGCTCATTTTTAAGTGCTTCTTCCTTCTCAGCAGCAATCTCTTTTAGACGTATTTCAATTTGTTCATTGCTCTTATAATCCGAAACTAGGTTTAATTTCGAGCCAGCTTCATCAAGCAAATCGATGGCTTTGTCAGGTAAAAAGCGGTCTTGAATATAGCGCTGAGACAATTGAACACAGGAAAGGATTGCTTCATCAGAATAGACGACTTCATGATAATCCTCATACTTCTTTTGTATCCCTTTTAATATATCAATCGCAGCTTCGGCAGTCGGTTCAAGTACATGAACTGGTTGGAAGCGCCGTTCCAGAGCAGAATCTTTTTCGATTTGGCGATATTCTTTTAATGTGGTTGCACCAACCACCTGAAGTTCTCCACGAGCAAGGGCAGGCTTTAAAATGTTGCCGGCATCCATAGAGCCTTCAGCAGAGCCAGCACCTACTAGCAGATGAATCTCATCGATGAAAAGGATAATATTTTTCCGCTCCTGTAATTCGGAAATGATTTGCTTCATTCTTTCCTCAAATTGGCCACGGATTCCTGTATTGGCAACAAGAGAAGCGACGTCAAGCAAATATACCTCTTTCCCCCGTAACTTACCTGGGACATCTCCTTCAGAAATTTTCTGGGCAAGACCTTCAGCAATTGCAGTCTTCCCGACCCCTGGTTCACCAATTAATACCGGATTATTCTTATTTCGTCTGTTTAGTATTTCAATGACACGCATTACTTCTCCATCGCGGCCGATGACAGGATCTATCAACCCCGCTTTTGCCATTTGGGTTAAATTACGTCCGAATTGCTCAATAAAGCCACCTTTTCCGGTTTTTCTTCCCGTTTGTTGTGGAGGATGAATGCTATCATCCTTATCATGAGAAGCGTTATTCATGAACAGATTTTCAAATGGGAAGCTTGGATAAGAATTCATCTTTGGACCAAAACCTGCACCTAAAGTTTGCTTTTCTTTTGTATAGCATTCGTGACAGAGTTTGATTTCCTTACGTTGTCCGTTAATAATCATATTTAATTGAATGTTTGCATGGTTCTCATTACATTTTTGAC
Organism: Bacillus sp. OV166; assembly: GCF_900177675.1. GTDB lineage: Bacteria > Bacillota > Bacilli > Bacillales > Cytobacillaceae > Neobacillus. Next base: position 1,821,966 of record NZ_FXWM01000001.1, read on the forward strand.
AAAGCATAAGCAAATTACCTCCTTGTAAAGATTCATATTTTCACTTTGACTTTGACTATATTTGACCTTATGACGATAGTATACTCTGACCTTTTTTGACTTTCAAGAAATTTGTTTTTGGTAATGCTTGCTATTTCAGGAAAAAAGCTCGTCTTTGTTTGTCCTTATCATCATATATTGATGTTAAGGAGGAGATGATGTGAAAAGGGATTGGACTCAAGCATTTCAGATTGCGGCGGTCTATGTAGGCACTGTAGTAGGCGCTGGATTCGCCACGGGAAAAGAAATCGTTGAATTTTTTTCGCGGTTTGGTTTCTTTGGCTTAATAAGTATATTGATGAGCGGATATCTCTTTATTTCATTGGGTTCAAAATTAATGAGAATGGCTGCACTTATAGATGCAAAATCTTATCAAGAGTTTAATGAGTACTTGTTTGGCAAATGGCCTGGTCGTGTCATTAACGTCTTTATGCTATTTATGCTTCTTGGTGTTAGTGCAGTGATGCTTTCAGGGGCTGGGGCAATTTTTGAGGAACAGTTAAATCTGCCCAAAGCAGTCGGTGTTTTCCTGACAATTTTTTTATCCTTTTTAGTCATGCTAGTTGGAACAAAAGGTCTTTTTGCTGTCAACACGTTTGTTGTTCCGGTAATGATCACATTCAGCATAATTTTAATGTTCTATTCCATTCAAATGCCCAACTTTCTCAATCAATTATTATTTGTTCCTCATTCCAACGATGGCTGGAAAAGTGTGATAGCACCATTTTCATATGTGGCATTGAATCTGGGGCTATCACAAGCCGTTTTAGTACCGATTGCAACAGAGGTAAAGGATGATTGGACGATCAAATGGGGAGGGATTCTTGGGGGTGCTGCTTTAACCGTGATATTGATTGCTGGTCATTTCACTTTAATCATGCTTCCTAATTTGGAACAGTATAATATTCCAATGGCAATTGTTATGAAAAACTTAGCCCCTTTTTTTTATTGGATTTTTGTTCTCGTTATTTATGGAGAGATTTTTACTTCTGTGATTGGAAATGTCTTTGGACTGGACCGACAATTGAAGCAATATTTGCCCATTCCGACAATGGTGTCGGTTACGCTTATTTTTATTGTTTCCTACCTGATTAGTCTTGTGAATTACGGTACGTTGCTATCCTATTTGTATCCATTGTTTGGTTACATCTGCATGATTTTTTTTATTTTACTATGGATGAAACCATTTACACCATGTATAAGAAAATAGAAAAGCAGGTGTCCACCAGACACACTGCTTTTCTAATTAAAAGGCAAAATAATAAAAATCAAAAGGTCAAAAATGATATGAGAAACAATAACCAAAGGCATACTCTTTTTTAAAAAATAAAGATATCCCCACACAAAACCAGAAATAAAGGCAGCAAGAACTAATAAAAATGAGCCCGAATAAATATGGACGGAAGCGTACAGAATTGATGCAGACAAAATACTTACAACCGGATTTAAGTATTTCGAGAGTCTTTTTTGGATAAATCCACGCCAGAAAAGTTCTTCGCCAGGTGCCGCAACTAAAACAAGCGCAAGGTACTGCCAAAATAAGGATGGGGCATACCAATAATAGAGATTTTTAATGCTTGTACCAATTGGCAGCTGAAGTATTTCCATTCCCCATATACCAGCCCGAAAGACAAAATATAATAAGAAACCGGATATTGATCCTATTAGGATAAATTGAATAAATGATACTTCATCATCCACCTCGTCTTGAAAGGTTGAGTATGCGATGAGTACCAGAACTGATCCTGAAAATATATACCAAAAGATCGCTCTATCATGAAATGAAAAAAATAAAAGAACGTGAGCAATAATAAAACCAATAAGTATGCGAGGGTCTAGGAAGAATTTTTTCATTATCGCGATCTCCTTTTCGAAACAATAAAATTTATTTTATCAAATTAGTTTTTCAAATGGAAATCATTACATCACCCCTTTCCCCATTTTTATAGGTTAGAACACCAAGAAAAGAAAAAAATAATAAAGAAGGGAGTGAAAGGGATGAGCAAATCAAAGAGTGAACAAGAACGAGAATGGACAGTTAGGAAACAAGATCAAAATCCTCATGGGAAAGTCAAAAGTTTAAAGCAGTTATCAAAGGAAGCTGGAAAAGGCGAATAACGGTTTAAAAAAAAAGGCAGCCATGGTTAGACTGCCTTTTCTATAATTCTATTAATTAATAAGCGCTTTCTTTTACAACCTTATAGTTTTTGTGATTAACAACTGTTCGTTGATCCAATTCTAAATCACGATAATTGTCCATAAATGTTAGGTCGACTATGACAGAATTTTCATTTACCTTTTCAACAATCCCCTTTAGACCACCGCGGAATTCTATGATATTTCCTACTTCTGCTTTTCTCATTTTAGTCTCTCTCCTTTACCTCAAAAACTATAATAAAATCCAGTTAAATAACAGTTTGCACTACTTTATTCATTTCGTAAAGGCTTTTATTTGACAATTATGTTAATTCTTTATAAACATTTTAATTATATGAGAAAATAGGCCATAAAAGAATCGGTAACGCTTTCAAAAGTTATCGTAAGTTTCGAAAATTGGCTTAATAAAAGTCATATACGTTAATATAAACAGGTAAAGGTGGTGCGACAGAATGAAGGAAGAAATGATCACTGAAATCTTGGATCGACTAATGACAGGTGAAATTTCAGAGTATTATGTAACAAATGACGATTTCATGGAATTTCGTCAGGTCCTGGTAAAAAGGAATGATTTTAAGTATTTCCGCGGAATTGGTCAGAGGGGCGGGGATGTTTTGTATCATTATCTAAAAGAACCTAGAAGCTAATCGCAATTTTTTCCAAGATCTTTCCATTAGAATTGTTGAAATAATCAAAAGCTGTCGAAAGTGACAGATTTTAATGTTTTTCTTGGGGGGGATATGATAGTTTATGAATGTTTTTGACAGAATTGTGACAAATGATATAAAATTGATTTTTCAGTTGTTTGATAAAGTGGAAAGTGCTATTCTATCAATTGAATAAACAAAAAACATTATCATGAGGGTGTAAATTCATAACATATTTGTTTTCCTTTTGGAAAAAATAAGCGAAAAAGATTTGAATTTAACTCTTTAGCCAATTAAAGATTTAGTTGACTAAATGATGAGAAATGTTTATTTTTAATGAAGCAAGTTTATATTTTTATATATATTAAAGGAGTTTGATGATCATGTCAGAAAAGCAATTTAAGGTAATCGCAGAAACAGGGATACATGCAAGACCAGCAACTTTATTAGTACAAACGGCTAGCCGATTTGATTCTGAGATTCATTTAGAATATAAAGGTAAAAAAGTTAATTTAAAATCAATTATGGGTGTTATGTCTCTAGGTGTTGGCCAAGGTGCAGATATTACGATTTCAGCAGAAGGAAACGATGCAAACGATGCTTTAAATAGCCTTGAAGAGACATTGAAAAAAGAAGGATTGGCTGAATAATGACTTTTTTACATGGGATCGCAGCATCAAACGGTATCGCAATTGCGAAAGCTTACCGTCTTGTTGAACCAGATTTATCTTTTGAACAAAAAACAATTGACGATGCTGCTGCAGAGGTTGACCGTTTTCGACGGGCAATGGAAAAATCTAAAGCAGAACTCGAAGCAATTCGTGACCGTGCCAAAGTTGACTTGGGTGCGGATAAAGCTGCAATTTTTGAAGCACATTTACTTGTCCTAAGTGATCCTGAATTAAATACACCTATTGAAGAAAAAATTCAGTCTGATAAAGTGAATGCTGAATCTGCTTTAAAGGAAACGGCAGATATGTTCATTATGATGTTCGAACAAATGGATAATGAATATATGAAAGAACGTGCAGCAGATATTCGTGATGTAACGAAGCGTGTATTAGCCCATTTATTAAGTGTTCAACTGGTTAATCCAAGCATGATTGCTGAGGAAGTTATCATTGTTTCAGAGGACTTAACACCTTCAGATACAGCACAATTAAACAGACAATATGTCTTAGGATTTACAACAAATATTGGTGGACGTACCTCACATTCAGCAATTATGGCTCGCTCTATGGAAATTCCAGCAGTAGTTGGAACAAAAACGGCTACTGAGGAAATCAATAATGGGGATCTAGTTATTGTTGACGGTTTAAAAGGTGAAGTACATATAAATCCTACTCCAGAGCTTGTTGAACAATACCGTAAAGTTCATGATGAGTATGAGGTACAAAAAGCTGAATGGGCCAAGCTTGTTAACGAACCAACGGTAACGAATGATGATCATCATGTAGAATTGGTCGCCAATATTGGTACTCCCAAGGATTTAAAGGGAGTAATTGAAAATGGCGGGGAAGGTGTTGGTCTTTACAGGACCGAGTTCCTATATATGGGAAGAGACCAGCTTCCAACTGAGGAAGAACAGTTTGAGTCCTATAAAGCCGTTTTAGAAGGATTAAAAGGAAAACCTGTTGTAGTTCGTACCTTAGATATTGGCGGGGATAAAGAACTGCCATATTTGGACTTACCAAAGGAAATGAATCCATTCTTAGGCTTCCGGGCAATTCGATTATGCTTAGAAGAGCAGGATATATTCCGCACCCAGTTGAGAGCCTTGTTACGGGCAAGTACCTTTGGGAATTTAAAAATCATGTTCCCGATGATTGCAACACTGGATGAATTCCGTGCGGCAAAAACGATTCTTGAAGAAGAAAAGCAAAAGCTTCTTGCTGAAGGTCAAAAAGTTTCCGATGAAATTGAACTTGGAATAATGGTTGAAATTCCTTCAACTGCTATCTTAGCTGATCAATTTGCAAAAGAAGTAGACTTCTTTAGTATTGGAACTAATGATTTGATTCAATATACGATGGCTGCCGACCGCATGAACCAACGTGTTTCATATCTGTATCAGCCCTATAGCCCATCCATTTTACGATTAGTAAAAATGGTTATTGATGCAGCACATGCAGAAGGAAAATGGACAGGGATGTGTGGCGAAATGGCAGGAGATGAAACGGCCATTCCGGTTCTTTTAGGTCTTGGACTTGATGAATTTTCTATGAGTGCAACTTCAATTTTAAAAGCTCGCTCACAAATCAGGAATTTGAAAAAATCTGATATGGAGAAGCTAGCTCAACAAGTTTTAAATATGCAAACAACTGCGCAGGTTATTGAAGCAGTAAATGGTGCCACAAAGTAAACACAATACTCAAAAAAGACCGGCTGATGATTAGCCGGTCTTTTTCTGTCGTTCATTTATTTTTTGATTTTTCACAGTATTTTCTTTTTTATTATGGATTTTTGAGTATAATAATAACTAATACATAGTACCTATTTTTCGACCAGTACTTTAGAATGATAGATGGACAGGAATAGGCAAGTATTTTATTGGACATGGTAAATTTGAAATGGTGGAGGTGAATGAAAGTATGGAACAAAAACCTGTACATTTTGATGGAAGTTCACTACTAGGTCAAGCAACCAATGAGGCATTGTTAAATGAACCATTCCAGTTGACTGATGAAATGAGAATTAACATTGGTCACAACCCTTACTCTCTTGATACAAATGAATAAATGATGCATGAAAAGGATTTGTCTTCGGGCAAATCCTTTTTGATTATTTTCTCTTATTTTAACTAATAATATTATTGTCTTTATTCAAAGGAAAGGTGGAGCTTAAATGGTACGTGTTTTGTATATCACGGCACATCCTCACAATGAAACACAGTCCTATAGTATGGCGGTAGGTAAGGAATTTATTGATAGCTATAAACAAATCAATTCCAGCCATGAGGTAATACATCTAGATTTGTATAAAGAACATATACCTCACATTGATGCAGATGTCTTTAGCGGCTGGGGAAAACTTCGTTCTGGTCAAAGCTTTGATGAATTAACAGCGGAAGAAAAGCAAAAGGTTGGCCGGCTTAACGAGTTAAGTGAGCAGTTTGTTAGTGCGGATAAATATGTGTTTGTCACGCCTTTATGGAATTTCTCATTTCCGCCAATTATGAAGGCATATCTTGATTCTGTATCAGTTGCGGGCAAGACATTTAAATATACGGAACAGGGCCCAATAGGACTTTTAACGGATAAAAAAGCATTGCATATTCAAGCCCGGGGTGGATTTTACTCAGAGGGGCCTGCAGCACAGATGGAAATGGGACACCGATATATCAGTGTGATGATGAGTTTCTTTGGAGTTCCATCCCTGGAGGGGCTGTTTGTGGAAGGCCATAATGCAATGCCTGACAAGGCTGAAGAAATAAAAGAAAATGCGATTGCACGTGCAAGGGATTTTGCACATTCATTCTAAAAACTCAGTATAGGTACAGAGGCAGATTAAATCTGTCTCTTTTTGTATGATTTTTTGGCAAGTATTTCCTCAATTTATCCTGTATACTAAGAATATATTTATGAAGGAGGAATTGTAAACAATGGAGTTGAATTTAACTGGTAAAACAGCTTTGGTGGTTGCTTCCAGCCAGGGCTTAGGGTTTGCAATAGCTGAACGATTAGTAAGAGAGGGAGCAAATGTTATGATTTCTGGCCGGGAAGAGGAAACGCTGAAACAAAAAGCAAGTCAGCTTGAATCTCTTGGTATGGGAAAGATAGCCTACCAAAAAACTGATATAACTAATGTAAATGATATTAATCAGCTGGTAAAAGTAACAGCAGAATCGTTTCAAAGAATTGATTTACTAGTTAATAATGCTGGAGGCCCTCCTGCAGGGGCGTTTGAGGAGTTATCAGATGAGGAATGGCAGAAGTCCTTTGAATTGAATTTATTATCATATGTTCGAATGATCCGGGCTTCATTGCCCTATTTAAAAGAGCAGGGCGGGAAAATTTTGAACATCGCCTCTACTTCGATTAAAGAACCAATTCCAGGCTTAATACTCTCGAATACATTTCGGACGGGAATAGTTGGACTAGCAAAAACTCTTGCTTCAGAACTGGCTCAATATAATATTCTTATTAATACCATTGCTCCTGGCCGGATTGCAACTGACCGTGTCAATCATTTAGATCAAGTAAATGCAGATAAACTTGGAGTCGATCGGGAAACTATCGCATTGCAAGCAAAGGAGGGAATTCCATTAAAGAGATACGGAACACCAGAGGAATTTGCAAATGTTGCAGCTTTCCTATTATCTGATGCTAATTCCTATATGACAGGCAGTTCGTTTTTAGTAGATGGAGGGATGATCAAAGCGATATAATAAGCCAATTGTTTTTTCCTATATTAACCTTTCTTTACGTTTATTACCGATGTATTATGGCTATGGTAAAAATATTAAGGGAGTGTTATAGATGCTGAAAAATATTCGATTCATTACTGTATTGATCTTAATAGTATGCAGTTCTTCTCTGCTAAGCGGCTGTAGTTTGCTTTTTTCCAATGAATTAATTGTAAACCGCTATGCCGACGCCTTGTTAACAAAAAATAATGAACTTCAATTCCGTTTTCGAATTAACAATGAAATATTAGCAGGGCAACAATTATATAAAGTGAAAGTTACGATTCACGATGATAAATTAGCTGCCGCAATCGGTAAACGAGAAATAGTATACGGAGAAGATCAAGTGTTGAACGGTGAATATTTAGAAGTAAAAGGAAAAGGTGAGAAATATATTTTTATGGATCCGTTGCCCCTAAGAGAAGATTTACATATTCTTGACCTTAAAAACATGATTGAAAAGGATAATGCTGTTTCGATTGAAGTGTTTAATAATCAAGAAGTATTCGGTCGAGCTTATTTAACAAATTTTTCTTCAGAGTTATAAAAAGTGATTATGTTCTCGGTTGAAAGGGCAAAATATATTTGTGCATAATTTTGGAGATGGAGCACGAAAACCGGAGCGACTGGGACGTTCCGGTTTTTTTATGCATAATTTTTTATCAAACTAAATTTAAATGCTAAAATATATAAGGAAAATTCCAAAGAGAGGGAAGATTAATTTGCTTACTCCAGAAATACGGTAATTGGATTTATTGGCACAGGCGTAATGGGAAAAAGTATGGCAGGACATTTATTAAAGGCGGGCTACTCTGCAGTTGTTTATTCAAGGACAAAGGAAAAAGCACAAGACCTATTGGATAATGGCGCAGTCTGGGCCGCAACGCCGAAAGAGGTAGCTGAAAAAGCATCTGTAACTTTCACAATGGTCGGCTATCCAACCGATGTGGAGGAAATATATTTCGGCGAAAATGGCTTAATTCACAATGGGACATCTGGAAGCTATCTTATCGATATGACAACCTCTTCTCCGTCACTTGCCATTAAAATTTATGAACAGGCTAAAAGGAAAGGAATTCAGGCGATTGATGCACCTGTTTCTGGTGGAGATGTAGGCGCAAAGGAAGCTAAACTCTCCATCATGGTTGGCGGTGAAAGTGAAGCATTTGAAGGGGTTCGTCCTATATTGGAGATGCTTGGAACTAACGTGGTTTACCAAGGCAAACCAGGTGCTGGCCAGCATACAAAAATGTGCAATCAAATTGCAATTGCTTCTAACATGATAGGTGTTTGTGAAGCAATTATATATGCTGAAAAAGCTGGGCTGGATCCAGAAAATGTCCTGAAAAGTATAACAACTGGAGCTGCTGGAAGCTGGTCTCTAAGCAATCTTGCACCAAGAATGTTAGCCGGAAATTTTGGACCTGGTTTTTACATAAAGCATTTTATAAAGGATATGAAAATAGCGATAGATGAAGCTGAACGAATGGGAATGGAAGTACCAGGTCTCTCATTAGCTAAATCTTTATACGACCAATTATCCGAAATGGGAGAAGAAAATAGCGGCACACATGCGCTTTATAAATATTGGAAGAACTAATAGTTGAATAAATTCCTCCCATCTTCTTGAAACTATAAGAGAAACCTTGAATTAGGAGGAATTGTTAATGGCTAAACGGACAAAAAAGAACGACGCGGAACAAAAAAACAAAAAGGGGTTTGATTCTGCAGTAGCGAACGAAGAATTCGCCAATGAATTTGGATCAGCTGCAGCAAATCAAGCACATAAAGAAAAAGCTAAAAAAGAAAAGGCTCCTAAAAACAATGGGAAATATAAAGGCCAATAATTTTTAAAATTAATACCCTCACATTAAATGTGAGGGTAAAATTCGTTTAATTCCAATTTCGTAAATATTGTTCCAGCCGATTTAGGCCAAGTTCTAATAATTCCATAGAACAAGCAAACGATAACCGGAAATAACCTTCTCCATATTCAGAAAAAGCACTGCCAGGTACGACGGCCACTTTTGTTTCTTGAACAAGATTAAGGGCAAAGTCAAAGCTGTTTAATGCGATGGTATCAGGAATTTTCACAAAGAAATAAAACGCTCCGTCCGGTTTGACGGCATCAAGTCCCATAGTAGATAATCGCTTGAAAACATAATCCCTTCTTTTTAAATATTCCTTTTTCATCACAATCGCATCATCAATACCTGTTGTAACGGCCGCCAAAGCTGCCTTTTGCGCAATCGAAGTGGCACAAGAAATGTTATATTGATGGACTTTTAAAATATGTTTGGTGATACCTTCAGGTGCAAATAAAAAGCCAATTCTCCATCCTGTCATTGAGTGGGACTTGGATAACCCATTTATTACGATGGTTTGTTCTTTTAGAAAGGAAGCAATCGATTGATGTGGCTGATCATAAGTAAGTTCGCTGTATATTTCATCAGCAAGGATAAAGATATCTTTATTCTTAATATATTCTGCTATTTCTCTTAGCTCTGACTCTGAGAGACTGACTCCAGTCGGGTTCGAAGGGTACGGGAGTACAATGCAGCGAGTTTTCTCAGTAATAAATGGTTTGATCATTTCTAATGTAAAGCGAAACTGGTTTCGGCGAATATCGACATGCACTGGAGTTGCCCCCATCATTCGAATAATTGGTTCATAGCCTGGATAAATTGGACCAGGTAATATGACCTCGGAACCTTCTATTAAAATAGACCGAAAAGCAATATCAATTGCCTCACTTGCCCCTGCAGTAACAATCACTTCTGATTCAGGCTTATAATGCAAACCATATTTTTTTTCTACAAAATTGCACGCCGCTTCCCTTAATTCAATCGTCCCTGCATTATGGGTATAGGAAGTAAAGTTTTGTTCAATTGCTGCAATACCTGCATTTTTTACATGTTCTGGGGTCGGGAAATCAGGTTGTCCAATTGTAAATGAAATCAGGTCATCAACATGCGCAACCATATTAAAAAACTTTCTAATTCCCGAGATTTCAATATCTTTTACTCGTTGATTAATTAAATGCTCCAATATTGTCCATCCTTCCGACAGGGTTTTATCTGTTATGAATATAATGATTATAGACTATTTTTATCTAAAGTTACCACTATGTAGAAATAAAAAACGATCTGAGTTTTTATCAGACCGCTTTTTGGGGAAAGGGAGTTTCATTCAAATTAAAGTTTTTTAATAACCATAGTCCCAGTCAACTTCGTCCTCGTGCAAAAAAACGGGTGACACAGAACCAAAATTAACTATTTTACTTTCCAGCATACAAGTACAATGCTCGCAGCCACATTGCTCTTTAATTTCTTCATAAATAGAATGATCAACATCTTCAATAAATGTAACGTTTTGTTCCTGAAAAAGAATCGCTGTTCCTTTCATTGGTCAAGCACCTCTTTTAAAAGTATATTCAACTAAAGATTATTTGACTTATAACTATATTGTAAATCCGCATTTATTTACCGTCTATATATTAGTGAGGTTGTTCACAAAATCATCACGAAGCATGAGAAAAAATAAGACAAATCAAAAAAGCCAAGGATGGCTTTCAGGCTGTCGAGAAACTTTCGGCAGCCTCTTATTTTCTACAATAACTTTAACAATTCACCGCGTTAATTTGTTATAATATTATTAATATATAGGCTTTGCAACATGTCTGTTGATTTGCGCTCCAGGCACTTCGCTTTCCGCGGGCGTGCCGGGGAGCCTCCTCGGCGCTGAAGCGCCTGCGGGGTCTCCCCTGCCCCGTACTCCCGCAGGAGTCTACGTGCCCTCCGCGCAAATCAACAGAGCTGTAAAATCAATAATGCACTGCTCTAAACACAACCAATCAATAAAAAATTAAGTGGTGAAATCTATGTTTAAACCAAGAGTATCTACCCAAAGTGAATATGAATTTGTTTCTCTTGATGAATTGGTTCCTGACAATCACCTTCTTCGTTTAATCGATAAATATATTGATCTTTCATTTCTTCTTGAAAAGATGCGTCCTTATTATAGTGATGATAACGGACGCCCTTCCGATCCGAGCGACAATTACAAAGAGAAATTGAAATGAATGTTGCCTACCGCTGGTTTTTAGGCCTGAAATTTAAGGATCCTGTTCCACATCACTCAACGATTAGTTGGAATCGCCAACATCGTTTTAAAGGTTCCGATATCTTTCAGGAAATATTTGATGAGATTGTTCTCCTGGCAATGAATCACAAGATGGTAGGTGGTCGTGTCTTATTTTCGGATTCTACTCATTTAAAGGCTAACGCTAATAAACATAAATTCACAAAACAAGAAATTGAAGTAGAGACTCGTGAATATTTTGATGAATTGAATAAAGCCGTAGAAGAGGACAGATTAGCTCACGGAAAAAAGCCGTTATAGGAAAGGGAACGGGCTTCGCTATTGCCGGTTACGGGGATTGAAGAAAGCAAGCGAACAGGCTCTCCTTACGGTAGCCTGCCAAAATATGAAAAAGATTGCAACACAATTAGCAAGGCTAGAAAAAGTGTGTTGCAATTCTTTAGGTTGATTACCTCCCCGGCACGCCCTCGGAAAGCGAAGTGCCTAGAGCGGAAATCAACAGGCCCATTAGCAGGTACAATGAATAATTAAATGCTGAGAATAAAAGATTGCCGAGAAAAATACCCTTTCTCGACAATCTGAAAGCCAAGGATGGCTTTTTTGCTTTTTAAGAGTACCTTTCGCCTAATTTTTTAAAAATAGGTTTTTGGTAAGTTTTGCTCTTTTTATGATTGCTTGGGGGTTGATCGAGTTCTGAGATGCCAGTATATAGTTGAAGTAAGGCTTTTGATGAATTAAGTGAGAGTGTTGCCTTTGGATTTCGCACCCGTTCATCTAACTTTCCAAAATGAGGTAGTTCAAGAAAATCTGATTTAGTTGGAGGAATATGAAATGTGTATCTTCCACATTCAACAAGGACATCAGACTGCTGCTGACTATTTCGCGGATTTCCTGAAAAATGAAGACCAACTTTTTTTGCTTTGCCTTCTTCAATCAATTTTTTTAACGTTTCTTGTTTCAATCTGTACAATAATTTGGGATTTGTAGCCGTTTTTGCATGGCGATTCACAATAAAGATAGCTTGAGCGAGGTTTTCGATGGTTAGATTTAAATTTATTAGGGGGCCTTTCTGATCATAATTCAAAATATGTTCTCCTTTCAGTTATATAAAACATCTATATTATACCCCTTTTTTTAAGAAATAGGAATAATCCAGTGCATCTTTTTGGCTACTATGATAAGAAAATGATAAAAATTCTTCTAATCTTACGAATAAAAGAAAGTTTAGACTGTTAACCTAATCCTACACTATAAAAAGAATTAAAAGAAATTTTCGTGAAATAATCTTTATTTTCTATAAATTACTTTCTTTCAGAAAATTTAATTGTAAAATAGAAATAAAAGAAAGTAAAAACATTATTTGTAAATTATAAGATCTTTTCAAGAAAGCTCTTTTTGTGAAAGCACCGATGGAATAGAATGCTAGGCTGTATAAAAAAACCTTATCTATTGCTGATAAGGTTTTTTCGTTTTCTACTTTTCTGATTTTAGAGTAAAGACAGTTAATTCAGGTTTTGACATAAAGCGAAAGGGGAGACGTGTTGTGCCAATTCCTCTATTTACATATAGTGAGAGGGGATTATGCTCACCGATTGAATAAAGACCCTCTGGATATATTTGGCCAAAGGGAGGAGTCACAAGAGCCCCTAAAAATGGGATTTTAATCTGTCCTCCATGGCTATGACCACTTAGCTGCCATTGGACTGGATACAATGAAGCTGTTTCTGCAAGATCGGGTGCATGGGATAATAATATTTTAAACGAATTTTTAGGCACATTTTTTAAAGTCAAAGGTAAATTAGGATTCCCTAGCATCGCATCATCAATCCCAAGCAGATAGATTATGCTTCCATCACTTAATTTAATTGGTGCTGAATCATTCAAAAGTACGGAAAAATCAGTTGTTTCCATAATATTTCGGTAAATATCAGAGCCATAGCCGCCATGATCATGATTACCAAAAATGCAGTATTTTCCAAGCGGAGCCTGTAATTTCTTCAAAATAGGCATCAGTTTATTAATTTCTGTATATTGGTTTGGCTCGTCCATTAAATCTCCAGTAAATAAAATAATGTCTGGCTTAAGACTATTAATTTTTTTAACTAATTGATTAAATTGATGAAGATTATATTGAAAACCAAGGTGGGTATCACTAAATTGAATCATTTTTATTCCATCAAAGCTGTTAGGGATTAGTGGATGTTTGATTTGAAGTTCTTGAATATCGAGTAATGAGGGTTCAATTCGATTGGCATAAAGATAGCCTCCCGAACTTAATCCGAGAACGGTAAGAAATGAACCCAATGTTCGTTTTAGAAAGGTTCTCCTCGTCTGATTTTTAGCCATTTTTTCAACCAACCTATCTTTTATTCGCCTTCAAAAAAAGAAGGGTCCCTTTGTATTTTCATTAAAAACTTTCGATAATGCAAGTGAAAAGGTCCATTGTTATTTCTTATTCAATAAAAAATAAAACATGCATAAAAAGCAGCCAACAATGTGGCTGCTCAGGCTGTCGAGAAACTTTCGACAGCCTCATATTTTCTACAATAACTTTAACAATTCACTGCGTTAGTTCGTTATAATGTTATTAATATATAGTCTTTGCAACATGTCTGTTGATTTGCGCGGAAGGCACGCAGACTCCTACGGGCGTACGGGGCAGGGGAGACCCCGCAGGCGCTTCAGCGACGAGGAGGCTCCCCGGTACGCCCGCGGAAAGCGAAGTGCCTAGAGCGGAAATCAAAAGGCCCATTAGCAGGTACAATGAATAATTAAATGCTGAGAATAAAAAATTGCCGAGAAAAATACCCTTTCTCGACAATCTGAGCAGGCAACAATGTGGCTGCTTTTCCTACTTATAACTTACGGCACGGCTTTTTAATGCTTTCCAAGAAGAAATAAATTGTTGTTTACCTACTCTTACTTGTTTTTTTCCAGAAAGTGGATCGTTTAAATAGATATAATTCGTGTCATAACCAACTAAGACGACAGCATGTAGATCAAGCGGTGTTTTAATGTATTGTTTCCCGTGATACCAGCCCTCCCAACGGTCTGGAAGACGGTAATCCCCGGTTGTCCATACAACCACTGGATATCCGGCAGAAACATGCTCTAAGACCCGTTCAAATGGCATGTTTGTTAAATTAATGGCTCTTCCAGGGAGCTTTTGGTTGATTAGGGCAATCATCGGTTGGTCAAAGACTGCATACCCTGCTCTTCTGCCTGTCATATCCCCAACAAAACCATCTGCTGGGTTTCCCCAACGTACTATATCTCCCTTTGGAGATCTAATGAGCGGGTCTACATCCTTTCGGATAGACCGGTATAAATCCATTTTACTTGTTTTAACACCTGCAAAATTTAGCACCATTGCTAGGCTTGTGACTTCACAGCCGTATCTAAGTTCAGGGTTTTGCTTAATTAATACCACATTTAGCATAGCAGAATTCTTTTTGGGAGTAGTACTAACCGAATCACTCTTATTGACTTCATTTTTTCCATAAATCACTTGTTGATTAAGTTCTTTTATTGTAAATCGTTTATTTTCAAAATCGACGGATGATGTGGATTGAGTATTCTCTTTCACGGATATCGTGGAAAGAGGCTGTTTACTTTCTGTGCTAGGATGTGTATCAGCATTAAAGTGGCTGCATCCAAGCATGGGAAGGATCGAAGCTAATAAGCAAAGTTTTTTCAATACTTATCCTCCTTATATAACAGCGTAGGTATAGGATATGATTGTTTATAAGCGACTATAATGGTATCCTTTTGGAAAAGAACGAGAATCCGTCGTTTTGCGTATGGTATAATGAGAAAAAAATTTTGGAGGTACTTGGATGGATGCATTGGAAATACTATCGGATCTTGAAAATGTATTTCCCTATTTTCAACCGATTATTAGTGCCGATGAACAACGCATAATTGCTTATGAGGTATTGGGGAGATATGAATCTGAAGGGAATATTATTAGTTTAGGGAACTTTTTTCAGGATGATCAAATTCCAGATGAATATAAGTATGAAGTGGATTTGTTAATAGTCAAAATGGCACTTGAAAAAGCATTAGATCTAGATGAGGATGTAAGTATTTTTCTGAACCGGAATGCTGATTTATTAATGTATGGACATGGTGAACCCTTTTTACAAGAGCTCCTCTCATTTGAAAAAAAGGGCTTGATGTTAAATCGGATAGTTCTGGAAATTTCAGATCGAAATTATACAGGGGATTTAGACCAATTTGATCACTTATTGCAATATTATCGAACTTATGGGATTAAAATAGCGATAGCAAGAATTGACAGTGAAAGTAACTATTTTGAACGAATAGGACAACTTGAACCAGATATACTGAAAATTAACCTACAGGCCTTAAAATCGACGTCAACAGGTATAAATTATCACGATGTCTTGTTTACTTTGTCTCTTTTGGCAAGGAAAATAGGTGCTACACTCTTGTTTGAAAATATAGAGATGAGCTACCAACTGCAGTTTGCATGGAAAAATGGCGGTCGATATTATCAAGGTTATTATTTACACCCGCCAGCAGCAGAGTTCATTCAACGTGATTTCCTAAAGGATCGCTTAAAAGAGAAGTTTCATGACTTTATCTCATATGAAAAAAAGAAATTAGAAGCAGTTTATACCACTGCAGAATTTTTTCAAGCAAAAGTTCAAGAAATTGTTATTAAGAACAGAAATGCCACTTATCAAAACCTTTTTCAAGTACTAATAAAAGAATTGGATCAGATTGCCTTTAGAATGTATGTTTGTGATGAGGACGGCTTCCAGAAATCTGCCAATATATTTAAAGGAAAAGAGGGTTGGAGCATTCAATCCGAGTACATTCAAAAAAATTGGAGTTGGCGTCCTTACTTTTTAGAAAATATTATCAAAATGAGAAATGAACGAAAAGGAATCTTATCTGATTTATATTGTGATATTGATACTGGGGAAACGATTCGTACTTTTTCATTCCCAATGAATGGGGAGGATTATTTGTTTATCGATATATCCTATCAATATTTATTCCAACATGATCAATTACTTTAAAATAGACAGAAATTGCTAGCTTTTATCTTCTTTTTTAGGGAAGTGTATTAAAAAATTCCTTATTTTTTTATTTTTACTTGGACAAATGGACAGCGTTATTTTATTCTTTTAATATTGGCATAAAAATATTGCGGTTGGAAAATTATGAAAGTAATCCACTCGGATAGAAAAATGCCAAATGAGAAACATAATTGTAGATGTTTTTTTGGGTTTGAAAGGAGACGGAGCATATGTCACAGCTTCAAGGTATATTAACAAGATTAAAAAATCTTCAGGAACAAGCTAATAGTGGTGAGCCAGCACAACGCTATTTCGAGGTAAACGGTGATAGAAAGTGTCAAGTAACATTTCATCCGAAAACGGAGACATTTGAATTAGAAGTATATAATGAGAAGGAAAAACCAAAAAGATATCAATTTGATAATGTTGATATGATTACAATTGAAATTTTTGATTTGATTCAATAAGGAACCTTTAGGGTTCCTTTATTTTTCGTGTCAACGACTACGGAGGTTGTATTTAGGTTTCTAATTATACGTTACCAAAATTAGCACAGACTCCCGAATACTATGGTAGAATGTAACTGTAGAAAAACAAATTTTGAGGAGTTTTCGGCGATGATCAGTCTTCCCAACGGTGAATTTTTAAAATTAACAATAAAAGAATTAATGATCCCTTCCGAACGGGTAGCGCATGTCCAAATAGGTAATAATCTCGAACATGCCTTATTAGTTTTAACAAAAAGCGGGTATACGGCTATACCGGTCTTAGACCCTCATTACAAGCTTCATGGGTTAATTAGCACCCCGATTATTATGGATTCTATCCTAGGACTAGAAAGAATTGAATTTGAACAACTTGAGAAAAAACGTGTCGAAGAGGTCATGAAAGGCTCTATTCCACGAGTTAAAATTACTGCATCCTTAAAAAAATGTCTTGAATTACTTGTTAACCAACCATTTCTTTGTGTGGAGACTGAAGATGGATACTTTGAAGGAATTTTGCCAAGAAGTACGTTATTAAATCAATTAAATAAAATAATAAAAAAAAATGAAAAATGATGTATTTAGGCCCCCAAGCAGGGGGCTTGATTTTTTTTAAGTTTGAGGTGTAAATATGAGTACTTCTACTGAGAAGATATCCAAAGGAAAGTCCAACAGCAGGCAAACAAAAAAACCACTAGTTCTAGCCGCCGTAATGTTAGCGATGTTTATGGGGGCGATTGAAGCAACGATTGTTTCAACCGCAATGCCGGCAATTGTCGCTGATTTAGGCGGTTTTACACTATATAGCTGGGTATTCTCTGCGTACTTGTTAATGAATTCTGTAACCGTTCTTATTTATGGTAAATTATCTGACTTATTTGGTCGAAAACCAATTCTTACGATTGGAATATTAATTTTTTTATTTGGATCCATTCTTTGTGGATTCGCCACATCAATGAAAATGTTGATTATTTTTCGTTTGATTCAAGGATTTGGAGCAGGTGCTGTCACACCGATTGCAACAACAATAATTGGCGATATCTATACTGCAGAAGAACGGGCTAAAATTCAGGGTTACCTAGCTAGTGTATGGGGTATTTCCGCGATTACTGGACCTGCTGTCGGCGGCTTACTTGTCCAATATGTAAGTTGGCATTATGTATTCTGGATAAACATTCCGCTGGGGATTCTTTCTTTAGTAGGCCTATGGCTGTTTCTACATGAAAATGTCCAAAGGAAAAAACATCAAATAGATTATTTAGGTGCTATTTTGTTAACGATGACTATTTCTTCGTTAATGTTTATCCTTGTAGAAGGTGGGAGCCGCTTTGCATGGGGATCTTGGCAGTCGCTAAGCTTTTTTGCTTTCAGCGCTGTAACATTACTTGGGTTTGTATTTCAGGAAGCCCGTGCTAGTGAACCGGTTATGCCATTTTCAATTTGGAAGGAACGCTCCATTCTAATTGCCAATACTACGTCGCTTACTACGGGAATCATGTTAATTGGAATATCGAGCTTTTTACCTACATTTGTGCAAGGTGTTATGGAACAAACACCCATTGTTGCTGGTTTTACGTTGACAGCTATGTCAATTGGTTGGCCAATAGCATCCACACTTGCGGGACGGTTATTGATAACGATGGGTTATCGAAAAACATCTATTATCGGTGGTGTCTCGTTAATCATTGGCAGCATTGCTTTCTTGACGATGTCAGCCTCCTCAGGGCCTTTATGGGCAGCAGTGGGTTCTTTTTTCGTTGGATTAGGGATGGGCTTAACATCCACTGCCTTTATTGTCTCGATTCAAAGTACGGTAGGTTGGGAACAGAGAGGCATCGCAACTGCATCTAATATGTTTATGAGAAATCTTGGAAATACAATTGGTGCAGCATTACTGGGGGGAATCCTTAATAACAGGTTGAGTCAATATTTAAGCGAGAATGATCATTCCTTATCAATAGATGATGTCAATCTACTCTTAAAATCTGCTGAGCGAGAAAATCTCTCTGAATCAGTCCGGAGTTTCTTGCAGAATGGGCTAACCTTTTCCCTTCACTCTGTTTATTATGTTGTCTTCGCCTTGGCAATCATAAGTTTACTGTTAATATTTTTTATACCGAAAAAGAACGATAGCTCTGTGTAACTTCACAGAGCTTTTTTAAGGAGGGGAACAATCTTGTCCTCATTATCAGAATTTCAATTATTATCCGTTTTAGCGCAGGAGATGAATATGCGGAAGGCATCGGAACGGCTGTTTGTGTCACAGCCAGCCCTTTCGCAACGATTGCAAACTATCGAAAAAGATTGGGGAACGAAATTATTTATTCGCTCGCAAAAAGGTCTAGCTCTAACCCCCTCAGGTGAGCATGTCATCCAATTTGCAAATGAAGTACTAACTAAGCAAGAAAAGGTGCGTGAAACCATTCATTCCCTTCAATCAGGTGTGTCAGGTACTTTGAAGATTGCTGTTGCTTCGATTGTAGGCCAAAACTGGCTCCCACAGGTTTTAAAGAAATTTATTGATCGATATCCTCAAGCCAAAATTTCATTAGTAACTGGATGGAGCAGCGAAATATTAAAATGCTTATATGATGATCAAGTTCATATAGGGATTATCCGTGGTACACCCGATTGGAAAGGAATTAAGGTTCATTTATTTAACGATCCTCTATATTTAGTTGACAGGGAAATTACTAGTCCGGAACAAGTTTTAAATACGGACCGCCCCTTCATTCAATTTAAAAGTGATTCTAATTATTTCCAAGAAATTCAAGATTGGTGGATGCGCAATTTTAAGACTTCACCCAAGAGGACCGTTGTGGTTGATCAAATTGAGACATGCAAGCAGATGGCTTTCAATGGCATTGGCTACGCCATCCTGCCCGCCATAACATTAACTAAAGCAGAAAAGGAAATTTTCAAAATACCGCTTTTAAATGAGTATAATGAACCTCTAAAGCGTGATACATGGCTACTAGGCTATGAATCGGCCTTTCAATTAAAGCAAGTTTCAGCCTTTGTGGAATTAATTAAGGAGCATATCGCTGAATCTTCAGGAGATTAGGGTAGTTTTTCTTGTTTTCGTTTCTTTTGTTTGTTAAAGTATTTTTTAGTACGAATACATAGGGGGTAAAATAATGAAGATGATGGATGCAAATGAAATTATTTCTTTTATTCAAAATAGTAAAAAATCTACACCTGTAAAGGTTTATTTAAAAGGTGAATTAGCAGGAATTGATTTTGGAAACAATACAAAAACTTTTATTAATGGAAATACGGGTATCATTTTTGGTGAATGGTCTGAAATTAATGAAGTGTTAGAAGCACATAAAGAAAAAATTGAAGATCAAGTGGTTGAAAATGACCGTCGTAATTCTGCAATCCCATTGTTAGATAATAAGTATATTAATGCCCGAATTGAACCAGGTGTTACTATTCGTGACCAAGTGGAAATCGGTGATAATGCCGTTATTATGATGGGAGCCGTTATCAATATCGGTGCCGTTATTGGTGAAAAATCGATGATTGATATGGGTGTTGTTCTAGGTGGAAGGGCTACTGTCGGGAAGAATTGTCATATTGGGGCGGGAACTGTCTTGGCCGGTGTTATTGAACCACCATCTGCGAAGCCTGTTATTATTGAGGATGATGTTCTTATTGGAGCGAATGCCGTTGTTCTTGAAGGGGTTACAGTTGGAACAGGTTCAGTAGTCGCTGCAGGTGCAGTAGTCACTCAAGATGTTGCTCCTTATACAGTTGTAGCAGGGATGCCGGCAAGAAAAATTAAAGATATTGATGAAAAAACGAAGTCAAAAACTGAAATAATGCAGGAACTTCGTCAACTTTAAAAGCCCGCTTCCTTTGCCCGAAGTACTCTAGCCGCTGGGCGCTGGAGCTAGATAGTTCTCTAAGTATAAGCAGAAAAGCGTGGAGCATATCCACGCTTCTTTTTTAAAAGGAGAGTTAATAAATGAATCCATTGATTAAAATCCGCCGTGACCTTCATCAAATTCCAGAAATAGGATTTCAAGAGTTTGAGACACAAGCCTATTTATTGTCTTACCTTGAGTCTTTACCACAAGATCGTATCACGATAAAAAAATGGGAGACAGGGTTGTTTGTAAAGGTTCATGGCTTAAATCCCCAAAAAACGATTGGTTATAGAACAGACATCGATGGACTTCCAATTAGCGAAGAAACAGGATTACCTTTCGCATCGACCCACGATGGAAAGATGCATGCATGTGGGCATGATTTCCACATGAGCATCGCTCTTGGGGTACTAACTTATTTTACGAATAACCCAATTGCAGACGACCTTTTGTTTGTTTTTCAACCTGCAGAGGAAGGACCTGGCGGAGCGGAACCGATGTTAAAATCAGAAGAAATGCTTGAATGGATGCCTGACCTGATTTTTGCCTTACATATTGCACCAGAGTATCCTGTTGGAACTATCGCGGTTAAGGAAGGGTTACTATTTGCTAATACTTCTGAACTGTTTATTGATCTAAAGGGTAAGGGCGGGCATGCCGCTAGACCTCACGAAACGAATGATATGGTTGTCGCAGCATGTACATTGGTAAATCAGCTGCAAACGATTGTGTCAAGGAATGTCGACCCCTTAGATAGTGCGGTTATAACGATTGGAAAAATCACTGGCGGTACCGTTCAAAATATTATTGCTGAAAATGCAAGGCTTGAGGGAACCATCAGGACGCTTTCTGCTGAATCGATGAAAAAGGTTAAACATCGCATTGAGGCGCTTGTGAAGGGAATCGAGGCAGGTTTTGAATGTGAAACTGTCATTGATTATGGTTCGATGTATCATCAAGTCTATAATACTGAATCTATTACAAGAGATTTTATGAAATATCTTCAAAACGAAACAAATGTTGAAGTAATCGAGTGCAAGGAAGCGATGACGGGAGAAGACTTTGGGTATATGCTTAAAGAGATTCCTGGGCTTATGTTTTGGCTGGGTGTGGATTCGCCCTATGGTTTACACCATTCAAAATTAAATCCACAAGAAGGTGCGATTGAAGTAGCTGTTAAAGTAATGACAAGCTATATCTCTAATCTAGGGAATAGATTAAATCTTAAATAAGAAGGCGTTTTATTTTGTTCAGTTTAGCAATCATGATAAAATTAAAGAGAATTATAAGGGAAATTGTTACATATCGTCGATTATTATCACACAATTAGGGAAAACTTATGAAGGGGAAATAAGGTTATAATTAATAATAAGTATTTAATTAAATTAATTATAATTTAATATTGACTCAAAATAAGATGTGTCCTATAATTAGAATTGTGAAAAGGATAGCAAATGAGAAATGCTATAAATACTCATTTATTAATTATTTGGAGGGATTTGAATGCCAGAACGTATGGTAGGTAAACAAGCACCACGCTTTGAAATGGATGCTGTAATGCCAAACAAAGAATTTAAAAAAGTAAGTTTAGAAGAAAACATGAAAAACGATAAATGGACTGTGTTGTTCTTTTATCCAATGGACTTTACATTTGTTTGTCCAACTGAAATTACAGCGATGTCCGATCGTTATGAAGAGTTTGATGATTTAGATGCAGTTATCGTTGGTGCTTCTACTGACACAATCCACACTCATCTTGCTTGGATTAAAACAGATCGCAAAGAAAATGGTCTTGGCGATTTAAACTATCCTCTTGCTGCAGATACTAACCACGTGGTAGCTCGTGATTATGGAGTATTAATTGAAGAAGAAGGTATCGCACTTCGCGGTTTATTCATTATCGATCCTGAGGGTGAATTAAAGTATTCTGTTGTAAATCACAACAATATCGGCCGAGACGTGGATGAAACTTTACGTGTTCTTCAAGCGTTACAAACTGGCGGTCTTTGCCCAGCAAACTGGAAGCCTGGACAAGCTACATTGAATGTATAATTTGTACAAAACAGATAGACCTAACCTTTTAAAGTGTTAGGTCTTTTTAATAGGGGGATTATCGATGAAATTACGTGAACCTATGCCAGAGTTAACTGGGGCAACTGAATGGTTAAACGGTGAAGTGACAAGAGCAGACCTAATCGGAGAAAAACCAACATTGCTTCATTTTTGGTCGATAAGCTGCCATCTTTGTAAGGAAGCGATGCCGCAGGTAAATCAATTCCGGGATGATTTTAAGGACAAGTTAAATGTGGTTGCTGTTCATATGCCGCGTTCTGAAAACGACCTTAACCTAGATGAAATTAAACAAGTGGCAGCTGAGCATGGAATCAATCAACCGATTTTTGTCGACAGTGATCACAAGTTGACAGAAGCCCTTGAAAATCAATATGTACCAGCTTATTATGTATTTGACAAAGAAGGCAAGCTCCGCCATTTCCAAGCAGGCGGAAGTGGCATGAAAATGCTCGAGAAGCGTGTAAACCGAGTGTTGGATGAATTGGAAAAAACAGAATAAAAAACAACCTAAGTGCTGTCCGTTATATTCAACGGGCAGCATTTTTATTTTTTTTTACCTGTAACCTTGCCTCCTTTTAATCGTCGGTATTTATATATACCTAGCTTTAACCATTAGAGAAAAAAGGGGTGTCAAAAGTTGAAAAAGCCAAAACGTTTGTTTTCTATTTTTTTCATTATCCTATTAATTTTTATTACTGGGTGCAGTTCCAACAGCGAAGATAAAAGTGCAAAAATGAGTGAAAGTAATGATGTATCTATGGATACAGCCGAATCTGACAGCGGGGAGCAAGCAGACTTTTACTCGGGTGAAACAGAAAAGGCTGAAAAAAGTTCCGCAGCTGAAAATATAAAAATTCAAAACCAAATGGTCATTTATCAAGCTGATCTACAATTGCGAGTAAAGAAATTTGATCAGACTGTCCGTATCCTTGAAGAAAAAGTATTAAAATATGGGGGCTATATAGCAGAGTCCAATGTGTCAAAAGAGGGCAACGAGCAGGTAAGTGGCAGCATTAAAATTAGAATACCACAAAAGCACTTTCAGACCTTTTTACATGATGCTGAGAGTCAAGCAGCAGAGGTTTTGCAAAGAAGTATAACAGGGCAGGATGTAACCGAGGAATATGTTGATCTTGAGTCCAGATTAAAATCAAAAAAGGTGGTGGAAGAACGGTTACTCACTTTTATGAAAAGTGCAGTAAAAACAGAAGATTTATTGAAAATTTCTGCTGATTTAGCATCAGTACAAGAGGAAATTGAAATCATTGAAGGAAAGATGAAGTTTTTAGAAAACCAAACCTCCCTTTCGACAGTTAACATAACCCTTTACGAAAAAAGCGTAGTTGTACCTACTATTAATAAAGATAAATTAAATACTTGGGAGAAAACCAAAAAACAATTCATGAACAGCATCAATATGTTATTAGTTGGTTTATCAGGCTTGGTTGTTTTTACCGTTGGTAACCTGCCAGTTCTAGCCATATTATTTATTATAGTATTTTTACTTCTTTACTATCTTAAAAAGAGGAAGTCCAGACAGAGGCAGGAATAAGAAGGGATAGCTCTCTCTATTTAAATCTGACGAATGATGCTAAAATCATAATAAGATAATGATTTTAATTTTACCGGGGGAGTTATTTATGAAGAAAAGTTTCGCAGTCATTGGGCTTGGTCGATTCGGTGGAAGTATTTGCCGAACTCTTACCGATGAGGGGATGGAAGTTCTTGCTATCGATAAAAATGAAGAACGAGTAAATGAATATGCAATGATTGCTTCTCATGCGGTTGTAGGGGATACAACAGACGAAGCAGTTTTGAAAAGCCTTGGGATACGTAACTTCGATCATGTGATTGTAGCTATTGGCGATGATATTCAATCAAGTATACTTACAACTCTAATTCTTAAGGAATTGGGTGTAGTGCGTATTACAGCTAAGGCTCAAAACGATTACCATGAAAAAGTTTTGAGGAAAATTGGTGCAGATAGTGTTGTTCACCCAGAAAGAGACATGGGAAAACGGATTGCTAACAATATGGCTTCGAGTAATGTTGTCGACTATCTTGAACTATCAGATGAACACAGTATCGTTGAAATTGTTGCGAATGGAAAACTTAGTGATCATACGATTATGGATTTGGATATTCGCAAGAAATATGGTTTGAATATTGTCGCCATAAAAAGAGGAGAAGAAATTATTGTTTCTCCCCAAGCCAAAGAAACTTTTCAAGTTAATGATGTTTTAATCGTGATTGGAACCGACCAAGACATCAATCGATTTGAAAAAAAAGTATTAGAATAAGGAAAGCGGAAGCGCCTTGAACAGGGGCGACAGGCATAAGACGAGCAGGCGTGAAGGTTGCTCTTTAACCTTCATGACTGATTGGCTTATGACCCCGAGCCCCTAGGCCTGGAGCTAGACAATAAGGAAAGCGGAAGCGCCTTGAACAGGGGCGACAGGCATAAGACGAGCAGGCGTGAAGGTTGCTCTTTAACCTTCATGACTGATTGGCTTATGACCCCGAGCCCCTAGGCGCTGGAGCTAGACAATAAGGAAAGCGGAAGCGCCTTGAACAGGGGCGACAGGCATAAGACGAGCAGGCGTGAAGGTTGCTCTTTAACCTTCATGACTGATTGGCTTATGACCCCGAGCCCCTAGGAGCTGGAGCTAGTCAATAAGGAAAGCGGAAGCGCTCGAAGCGCTTCCGCTTTATTTATTCTTACACTTCCATTATGATCGGTAAAATCATTGGTCTGCGCTTTGTTTTTTCGTATAGGAAAGGCGCTAATGTATCTGTAATTTCATTTTTAATTTCAGACCATTGGCTTGTCTTTCTTTCCATCACTTTATTTAAGTGCTTGGTGATTAGATTTTGAGCATCGTTAATTAAATCACCGGATTCTCTCATATAAACAAATCCTCGAGAAATTAGGTCAGGGCCTGAAGCAATTTTAAATTCTTTCATATTAATACTTACGACCACAACAACTAATCCTTCCTCAGAAAGAATTCTACGGTCACGTAAGACAATATTTCCTATATCGCCAACACCACTGCCGTCGATATAAACAGAACCAGATGGAATCTTTCCAGCAACTTGAGCAGTATCCTCAGAAAGAGCTAACACTTCACCATTGTCCATGATAAAACAATTTTCTTCTTGTACTCCGCAATCAACCGCGATCTTAGCGTGCATTCTTTGCATTCGATATTCACCGTGGATTGGCATAAAGAACTTTGGTCTAATTAAACGCAGCATTAGTTTTTGTTCTTCCTGCCCACCATGACCAGAAGTATGAATATTACTTAGTTTACCGTGAATAACTTCCGCGCCGGCTCTATAGAGCATATTAATCGTTCGACTCACACTAATTGTGTTCCCTGGAATAGGTGAAGATGAAAATACCACTGTGTCACCAGGAATGATTTGAATTTGTCTGTGTGTGCCATTAGCAATTCTTGAAAGAGCAGCCATAGCTTCGCCCTGACTTCCGGTACAAAGGATCGTAACTTTATCAGCAGGAAGACGGTTTATTTGATTCGCTTCAATAAAAGTCTCTTTAGGTGCATTAATATACCCTAATTCAAGTCCGATATTGATAGCTGCTTCCATGCTTCGGCCAAAAACCGCTACTTTTCTTCCGTATACTACTGCTGCCTCTACCACTTGCTGCAATCTATGGATATTAGATGCAAAGGTAGCAAAAATAATACGCCCGTCCACTTTGCGGAAAATATCATTGATGCTGTCGCCTACCCTACGTTCTGACATGGTGAATTCAGGTATTTCACTATTTGTACTATCTGATAGTAAACATAAAACGCCTTCTTTACCTATTTCAGCCATTTTGGTTAGATTGGCAGGTTCACCTACAGGGGTAAAATCAAATTTAAAATCTCCAGTATGGACAATTTGACCTGGCGGAGTTTTAACTACAATCCCATAAGAATCAGGAATACTGTGGGTGGTGCGGAAAAAAGTAACCGATGTTTTGCGGAATTTGATGATATCGTCTTCTTTAATGTCTATCAACTTAGCATTTCTTAATAAGCCGTGTTCTTCTAGTTTATTTTTAATTAATCCAAGAGCGAGTTTCCCACCATAAATTGGAACATTAATCTCGCGTAATAAATAGGGAATACCGCCAATGTGATCTTCGTGTCCGTGTGTAACAAATAATCCTTTTATTTTATCTTGATTCTTTACCAAATAGGTATAATCAGGAATAACATAATCAATACCTAATAGCTCATCCTCAGGAAATTTTATTCCGGCATCAATTAATATTATTTCATCCTGAAACTGAACCGCATACGTGTTTTTGCCAATTTCGCCTAAACCACCTAGGGCAAAAACCGCAGTTTGATCATTCTTAACAAATTTCATAAATTATCATTTCTCCAATACTTTATAGTCTTCATTTTGAAGTTCATATTTTAAATGAGCTCCTTTAACTTCTTGAACAAATTCAACATTAAACCCACGGTCGGCAATTTTTGAGCGGACATCTCTTACCGATTCTCCCTCAATAAATAGGGTTTTTGTATTCTCTCTGACTGGTACTTCTTTGATGTTTTCCTGATAATATACTTTAAATATCATTACAATTTCGCTCCTAACTGAATCATAACTTTTTCTATTATATAAAACATTTTCATCTTTTTCATTTATTTTCTTTGGAAACCATCAGTCTTATATGAAAAGTATGTAAAAAAGAATCGTTGTTTTTACAATTTACAATAATGAAGGAGCCCTTCGCAAGTTTGAAGGGCCCTAAAAAAATTTAGGCAATGGATTTCTTTCGCAGTAATTCTTTCCACTGTTTTAAAAGCTTCTTCCTTAGCTTCTTTAACATAGTGGATCATCTCCTTACCTCTTATTTTATACAATCCTTGTCCAAAGTAAAGTAAGCGATGGCAGATTATTGAAGTTTTTTTAAAATAAGAGTATTTTTACTATATTATATGATGAAATTGGTGATTCAATCATGGTTAAACATGGAATTACATTGACAAATTATAAATTGACTTTTTTTAATATAAAGTTTAGTGTTTTAAAGAATAAAGAACTGCGGGGAGTATATTTTCACAGTTTAGAGGATTCGACAAAAAGGAGTACATATTAAATGAAGAAAATTGTATTTTTTGACATAGATGGCACATTGCTCGATCATGAAAAAAACCTACCCGAAAGCACGTTAAAAGCCATCAATTTACTTAAGAAGAATGATGTATTTGTCGCAATAGCCACTGGCAGAGCTCCGTTTATGTTTGAAGGCCTGCGGAATGTACTTGGAATTGACTCCTATGTGAGCTTTAACGGTCAATTTGTAGTTTTTGAGAATGAAGTTATATATGAGAACCCTTTGAATGAAAATGAGCTAAATAAATTATTTAACCATACGAAGTCAAACAATCATCCATTAGTGTTTATGAATGAAAAAACAATGAAGGCAAGTGTTAAGCATCATCCATTTGTTGAAAAAAGCATGGGGAGCCTAAATTTTCCTCATCCTGAGGAAGATGATTCTTTTTATGTCAATCGAAAAATGTATCAAAGCCTCCTTTTTTGTGAAAATAAAGATGAAAGTTTATATTTCTCTGACTATCCCCAATTTGATTTTATCAGATGGCATCCATTTTCTGTCGATGTTTTACCAAAGGGTGGTTCAAAAGCAGAAGGAATAAAAAAAATGATCGAACGTTTGGGGTTTGAGCTGAAGGATGTTTATGCATTCGGAGATGGTTTAAATGATTTAGAAATGTTGAAGGCAGTTGGAACAGGCGTTGCCATGGGAAATGGTGTCCCTGAAGCCAGAGAACTTGCAGATCTTATTACAAGCGATGTTTCCGAAGATGGTATCTGGAATGGGTTAAAGGAACTACAGCTAATATAAATTGTGAACCGACCCAAGTAAGGGCCGGTTCTTTATACATCTGTAGCCCAAAATCAATGTAGCTCCTGTTTGATTACCTTTCGATAGCTATGGCACCTTGGATTGGTTTTAACGGGTCTTCATGATTGATATAATCATAAAACATAACACCATTTAAATGATCGATTTCGTGTTGAAAGCAGATAGAAGGAAGTCCCTTTAATCGTAGTTTCACTTCTTCACCGTTAAGGTTTGTTCCCTTTACAGTAATCCTTGCATATCTAGGGACGTATCCTGGAATGGCACTATCTACTGAAAGGCAGCCTTCACCAGCTTGTAAATACGACTTTTCAACAGAATGGCTGATAATTTTAGGATTAAATAATGCGTAACTATAAAGAGTGCCTGTGTCATCAGTAAGATGCACGGCTATCATCCGTTTTAGAATATTTATTTGCGGGGCAGCCAATCCTATTCCAGGGCGTAAACCAAATTGTACCGACTTTTCAGGATTTTGACTATTAATTACATATTCTAATAAGCTAAATAATATTTGTTTATCCTCTTCTGATGGCGGCATGGATACTTCTGCAGCCACTTTTCTAAGGGAAGGATGACCATCTCGAATGATATCTTCCATCGTAATCATGATTCCACTCACTCCTGTGCTTAAACTAAAATTATTAATAATAAATAGTCTATCAGACAATTGATAAAAAGTTAATATTTGATTCAGGTAACTGATTTGCATCCTTTTTTTATGGGGTATTGTATTGTCAAACAAACCAGGTGTCGATATAGTAGGAATTGGAATAGGCAGGAGGTTTATAATGTGTCTTTAAAAGAAAAGTATGGTTTGATTTTATGTTTATCCGTTTTGATTGTTATTTTTGCTGGGTGTACGAAAGAAAAGTCTCCAGTCGAAAAAATGTATGATGTGTTAGAAAAAGTCGTTTCAGCCGAAAAAGAATTTGAGGAACAACAGAATCCCCTTGTTACACATGAAAAAAAAGAAAAAGAAATTTATGACCAGATTATCAAACTTGGCATGAAAGAATATGCTCAAATCGTAAAACTTTCAGATGAAGCAATATTATTAGCTGATGAAAGAAAAGCGCTGATGGAGAAAGAAACGAACAGCATTAAAGAATCCCAGAAAGAATTCATAAAGGCCAGGGATATTAAGGATAAATTAGCAGATCGCGATTTAACGAAATTGGCTAATGAACTATATGAGATAATGATGGAAAGATATAAAGCGCATGAAGCGTTATACCTAGAGTATAATGAAGCACTGAAAAATGATAAAGAATTGTATGAAATGTTTAAAAATAAAAATCTTCCACTTGAAGACCTTGAAGCACAGGTAAATAAGTTAAATGAAACGTATAAAAGAGTCTATAATGCCAATGAAAAATTTAATATGTTAACAGAACAATACAATGATAAAAAGTTGTTATTTTATAAACAAACAGGGCTTAAAACAAGCAAATAAATATTATCTCATCAAAATAATCGGCTGAATAGGCCGATTTTTTGTATATTATAACAAATAAATTAAATGAGGTATTATATATAACAGATATCAAAAAAAAGTAATACAGAAGAAAAAATGTTTATAATATTAGCAATATGAGCGTGGTGAAAAATATTAAAACATAGTATTTGACGTGCAAAAACTAATGATGTAAACTTAAAAAGTGTTAATTAATTGTATCAATGATGTTACATAAAATAGTGGTACAGAATAAGATGTTGGTAAGGTGAAAGATATTTTGTTTTAACTTTTCGTTTATGTGAAAAACTATTTGAAAGTATGTTTCATGTACTATGCTTACCAAAATCGAGTGTAATATCAAGAGTTTATCCAAATGATAAAGAAAAAATGGATGACATTGTCCATCTGTCTTTTATTCTTAAGTTTTTGGGTATTCTAACTTAGTGGATAATATTTAAAAAAATTAAGTTTTGAATTGAAAGGAAGAGGTGACCTAAATGGTTTCTAAAACTCAGAACGCCAAGCTTGATGCGAAGAAAACACTAGAAGTTGTAGAGGAACAATTTCAAACACTTCAAATTCTTAATGAAGTTGGTGAAGTCGTAAACGAAGCTGCGATGCCAGACCTTACAGATGAACAGCTTCAGGAATTAATGCGCCGTATGGTATATTCACGAATTCTTGACCAGCGCTCTATCTCTTTAAATCGCCAAGGAAGATTAGGATTCTACGCTCCAACTGCTGGACAAGAGGCATCTCAATTAGCTTCACAGTTTGCATTAGAAAAAGAAGATTTTATCCTACCGGGATATCGTGATGTTCCACAAATTATCTGGCATGGATTACCTTTATACCAAGCCTTTTTATGGTCCAGAGGTCATTTTGAAGGTGGACAAATTCCTGAGGGCGTTAATATAGCTATCCCGCAAATCATTATCGGTGCACAGTATGTTCAGACAGCTGGTGTAGCACTAGGAATGAAAAAGCGTGGAGTAAAAGCAGTTGCAATTACGTATACAGGTGACGGTGGTACATCTCAAGGGGATTTCTATGAAGGAATGAATTTTGCAGGCGCATATAAAGCTCCAGCCATCTTTATTGCTCAAAATAACCGTTTCGCAATCTCAACTCCTGTTGACAAGCAAACAGCTGCCAAAACTCTAGCTCAAAAAGCAGTTGCAGCAGGTATTCCTGGTATTCAAGTTGACGGTATGGATCCTTTAGCGGTATATGCTGCAACTCGTGATGCACGTGAGCGTGCAATTAACGGTGAAGGCCCAACATTCATTGAAACATTAACTTACAGATATGGTCCTCATACCATGGCTGGTGATGACCCAACACGTTATCGTACAGCAGACCTTGACAATGAGTGGGAAAAGAAAGATCCATTAGTACGTTTCCGAAAATTCCTTGAAAACAAGGGTCTATGGACGGAAGAAAAAGAAAATGAAGTAATCGAACAAGCAAAAGAAGACATTAAAGAAGCAATTAAAAAAGCTGATGCAGCGCCTAAACAAAAGGTTACTGATTTAATGTCAATTATGTATGAAGAAATGCCGCAAAACTTAAAAGAGCAATATGAAATATATAAAGAAAAGGAGTCGAAGTAAGCCATGGCTCAAATGACAATGATTCAAGCAATTACAGATGCATTGCGTGTGGAATTAAGCAATGATCCGAATGTATTAGTTTTCGGTGAAGACGTGGGTGTAAACGGTGGTGTTTTCCGTGCAACCGAAGGGTTGCAAAATGAATTTGGCGAAGATCGTGTTTTTGACACGCCACTTGCTGAATCTGGAATTGGTGGATTAGCGGTTGGTCTTAGTTTACAAGGCTTCCGTCCTGTTCCAGAAATTCAATTCTTTGGTTTCGTTTATGAAGTAATGGATTCAATTTCTGGTCAGGCAGCTCGTCTTCGTTATCGTACTGGAGGCAAATTTAATGCTCCAGTAACATTTCGTTCGCCATTTGGAGGCGGCGTACATACACCTGATATGCACGCAGACAGTTTAGAAGGACTTATGGCACAACAGCCTGGCTTAAAGGTCGTTATTCCATCAACTCCATATGATGCTAAAGGACTTCTCATTTCATCAATCCGTGATAATGACCCAGTTATTTTCCTTGAGCATATGAAGTTATACCGTTCGTTCCGTCAGGAAGTTCCAGAAGGGGAATATACAATTCCACTAGGAAAAGCCGAAGTAAAACGTGAAGGAACTGATATTACTATCGTTACTTATGGAGCAATGGTTCACGAGTCATTAAAAGCCGCAGAGGAACTAGAAAAAGAAGGTCATTCTGCAGAAGTTATTGACTTAAGAACAGTAAGTCCTATCGATATTGAAACGATTATTGCTTCAGTTGAAAAAACAGGTCGTGCGATCGTTGTTCAAGAAGCTCAAAAACAAGCAGGAATTGCTGCAAACGTTGTTGCTGAAATTAACGACCGCGCAATTTTAAGCTTAGAAGCACCTGTATTGCGTGTGGCTGCACCTGATACCGTTTTTGCATTCCCGCAAGCGGAAGCTTCATGGCTGCCGAATTATAAGGATGTAATTGAAACAGCTAAAAAAGTTTTAACATTTTAATTAAATATGTAATTGGCCGCTCTAATTACTATAATTTCGATGCTCAAAAATACATGTAATTTAGGAGGATGAATCCTAGTGTCATTTCAATTTAAAATGCCTGACATCGGTGAAGGTATTCATGAAGGCGAAATTGTTAAATGGTTTGTAAAGCCAGGCGACAAAATTCAAGAAGATGATGTACTTTGCGAGATTCAAAATGATAAAGCAGTGGTAGAAATTCCGTCCCCAGTTGAAGGGACAGTTCTTGAAGTACTAGTTGGAGAAGGAACTGTCGCTACAGTTGGACAGGTTTTAGTCACTTTTGATGCCCCAGGGTACGAAAACCTACAATTTAAAGGCGATGAACATGCTGATGAACCGAAACAAGAAGAAAAAGCAGCAGTATCAGCTCCAGCACCTGAGGTTAAACAAGATGCAGCACCACAACCAGCAGCAGCAGTAGCAGTGGCACCACAAGCAGATGTTGATCCAAATCGTCGGATTATTGCTATGCCATCTGTTCGAAAATATGCTCGCGAAAAAGGTATTAGTATCAATTTAATAGCTGGAACAGGAAATAATGGACGGATACTGAAGGGTGATATCGATCTATTTGTAAGCGGTGGAGCAGCACCTGCACCACAAGCTGCGACAAATGTAGCTGTAGAAGTTGAAACAGCTAAAGTGGAGGCACCGCAAGCAACAGCCGTGGCTATTCCACAAGGTGAATATCCAGAAACTCGCGAAAAAATGAGTGGGATCAGGAAGGCAATTGCTAAAGCAATGGTTAATTCCAAACACACTGCTCCTCACGTTACATTAATGGATGAAATCGATGTAACTAAACTTGTTACACACCGGAAGAAATTCAAAGAAGTGGCATCTGCTAAAGGCATTAAGCTTACCTTCTTACCATACATCGTTAAAGCATTAACAAGTGCATTACGCGAATTCCCAGCTTTAAACACTTCACTTGATGATGCTACTAGTGAAATCATTCATAAACATTATTATAATATTGGAATTGCAGCAGACACAGAAAAAGGCTTGCTAGTTCCTGTAGTAAAAGATGCAGACCGTAAGTCAGTATTCTCAATTTCAAATGAAATTAATGAATTAGCTGTAAAAGCACGTGACGGCAAACTTGCACCTAACGAAATGAAGGGCGCATCTTGTACAATTTCAAACATCGGTTCAGCTGGCGGGCAATGGTTTACACCAGTTATTAACCATCCTGAAGTAGCAATTTTGGGCGTTGGCCGGATTGCTGAAAAACCAATCGTTAGAAACGGTGAAATTGTTGCTGCACCGGTTTTAGCACTTTCATTAAGTTTTGACCACCGCATGATTGACGGTGCAACAGCACAAAATGCATTAAATCATATTAAACGTTTATTGAACGATCCAGAACTATTGTTAATGGAGGCGTAATATAATGGTCGTTGGAGATTTCCCAATTGAAACAGATACTATAGTCATCGGAGCAGGCCCAGGGGGATATGTTGCAGCTATTCGTGCAGCGCAGTTGGGACAAAAAGTGACAATTGTTGAAAAAGAATATGTTGGCGGCGTTTGTTTAAATGTTGGATGTATCCCTTCTAAAGCACTAATTTCAGCAGGTCACCGCTATGAAACAGCGATGCATTCTGAATCCTTCGGGATTACTGCTGAAAATGTAAAAGTGGATTTCACAAAAGTTCAAGAGTTTAAATCAGGAATTGTAAATAAATTAACTGGCGGCGTTGAAGGATTATTAAAAGGAAACAAAGTAAACATTGTCCGTGGTGAAGCATATTTTGTTGATGCCAATACGCTGCGTGTAATGGATGAAAATTCAGCTCAAACTTATACCTTTAAAAATGCTATTATTGCTACTGGATCCCGTCCGATTGAGTTGCCTGCCTTTAAATATTCAAAACGTGTTTTGAATTCTACTGGGGCACTTAACTTAAATGAAATTCCTGAAAAAATCGTCGTTATTGGCGGCGGAGTAATCGGGATTGAGCTTGGCGGTGCATACGCAAACTTTGGCAGTCAGGTTACCATTTTAGAAGGTGCAGAAGAAATATTAGGTCTTGGTGTTTTTGATAAGCAAATGGCTGCTCTCGTAAAACGAAGCATGAAGAAAAAAGGTGCAGAGTTCTTTACAAAGGCGTTTGCCAAGGGCGTTGAAGAAACTGAAAATTGCGTGGTAGTAAGGTTCGAAACAAAAAGCGAAGAAAAGAAAATCGAAGCTGATTACGTTTTTGTAATGGTCGGACGACGTCCTAACACAGATGAAATGGGCTTAGAACAAGTTGGTGTTAAATTAACTGAGCGTGGACTAATTGAAATCGATAAACAATGTCGCACAAATCTTAGCAATATTTATGCTATTGGTGATGTTGTTGCTGGCCCTCAATTGGCACATAAAGCTTCATATGAAGCTAAAATTGCCGCAGAGGCAATTGCTGGTCACACGTCTGAAATTGATTACTTAGGTATTCCTGCTGTTGTCTTCTCTGATCCTGAATTAGCTTCAGTTGGATATACAGAAGCCCAAGCAAAAGAAGAAGGAATTGTTGTAAATGCGGCTAAATTCCCATTTGCAGCTAATGGTCGTGCATTATCACTCGACAGTGGTGATGGATTCATGAAATTAATTACTCGTAAAGAGGATGGACTTGTCATCGGGGCGCAGATTGCCGGAACAAATGCATCAGATATGATTGCAGAATTGGGACTTGCGATTGAAGCTGGAATGACTGCTGAAGATCTTGCCATGACTATTCATGCTCATCCAACACTTGGAGAAATCACAATGGAAGCGGCGGAAGTTGCCTTAGGAAGCCCAATCCACATTATGAAATAATTCATAAATATATAGTCCTTTTCGTTAACTAACGGAAAGGACTTTTACTATTTTTACCGAATTGTATTTATACAAAGATAAAAGCAAAAAAATCCTTGTCAACTTAAAAACAAAATATATCTCTCGCTTTTAGAACATATACTTAAGAACGAGCATTCTAAAAAGAAGTGAATGTATTAAGAGTGGTGATAAATATGAGGGTCTATATTGTGGTGATACTGCAATTTATCATTTGGAGCGGATATACATTTATTGAATGGTTATCAAAACATGACCAGCTAATTTATAAAGTCATTATGTTTTTTGTGTTCTTTTATTTAGCATTTTTAATAGGAAACCAGGTCACAAAATCAGTGCGTAAAACGCTTTTTATCACTACTTTAAGCCTTGTTATATATACTTCGATTCACTATACCATGGAATTGTTTATTCACTAAAAAAAGCCCCTGAAGGAGCTCTTCTTGCTGTCGAAAAAATTTCGATAGCCTTTTATTTTATTCTCTTTCTTTAATAATACACCGCGTTAATTTGTTAAAATCACATTGATTTATAGGATTTTCAACTTGTCTGTTGATTTTCGCTCCAGGCGCGTACGGTTCGCGGGCGTGCCGGGGAGCCTCCTCGTCGCTTCGCTCCTGCGGGGTCACCCCTGCCCCGTACTCCCGCAGGAGTCTTCGCGCCTTCCGCTCCAATTAACAGGGCAGTTAGCAGGGATAATTAATTAATAAAAATCGGGATTTTGGATCAGACAAAATGAAAAATTGTCGAGAAAATGAACCTTTCTCGACAATCTGAGCATCCCCAACAGGAGCTTTTTTTTATTTACGAGGATAATAATACATGATTCTCTCATTAAAAAGGTGGAGTTCCCCTTGCAGCTTTTTCGCAAGGTATTTACAAAATTCATTTGCTTTACCCTTATCTCCATAGGTAGATTGTTCGGGTAATGTCACTTGTATGTATGTTTGTTCTAGTTCTTGTCCTTCTTCATTTAGAATAGTTTCCCGGTCTACACCTAATAAAATGGCATAGTAGCGGTCATCGTTTGAGTGTAAATAGAACCATTTTCCGTCCGCTTCTGCTGTTTCTTTAATTACATAGGGAAAAGCTGACTCTCCATATTGCCAACCTATTTGATTACCAGTTTTTGTAGTGTTATTTTTATACTCATGAAATAATTCTTTAACTTCTTCAATTGTTACTGTTTGTTTAGCAGATGAAGGCACTAGCTTAATATATGCATTAACAGCCATCATCATTCCCCCCTATTAGTCCATTATATATGCCCCTCTATTCTAGCATTTAATAAAATCTTATGACAACTATAGCTTTAAATAAAAGTAGAAGTATTCTTGTTTCTTTAGTAAAAATGAATTATAATAATATTCTAAACATTCTCAGAAAAAAGGAGGAGCCTTATGGAATTATTTGATAAGCTCTATGATGAACATGAAAATGCGAAGGTAAGGTTTATTGGATTTACAACGGAACATACCCGTTATGATTTCGGCATAATTTACACCAGCATGTTTTTCGGAAAACCTCTAGTTGTCTGCATGCAGACTGGCCGTTCCACTCTCCTCGACCCAAAAGACATCGAAGATATTGATTACCTTCAAACCGTATTCCGTATCCCTGATCAACAGCAAGCAGCAGATTTAGCTGAGTTTTTCAGCGAAACACTACCAACCATCCCGTTTGAGACTCAGTACGAATAATTTATAAAGAGAAGGCCCTATAGGGTCTTTTTTTTATTATTTTTTGGCTGTGATAAACGTCATTCATAATTTTGTAGCTATGTTGATTGGAGCGAAGCGCCTGGAGCGGAAATCAACATAGCTAAGTATAAATGAGCTAAATTTTTAATGTGACATACAATTTAGGCTTGATGTTTCTAATGTGATATATTATTATTACATTAATGATATATAAATACTTCGTTTTGTGATTATTCAATAATGAAAAGGGGGTTGTACAAATGGGTACTTTAGTATGTCAAACTTGTAACTCTACTATTGATCATTTTGAAGATGAAAAGGTAACGGTGCTTTATTCTAAATGCAATTGTTGCGTGGATCATCGTACAGAGGAAGATTTATAATAACTAAACATAAATTAAAACAGGATTCCGATATCGGAATCCTCTATTTTTGTTGTTTTATTTTATTGCCTTGTACTCTTTAATGACAAGGATGGACTTAATTTCATCATCTTCTGGACCTTGTACAGGTAAACCTGCCTCAAGGTTTTTTCGAATGTAATGGAGGTTTTCCTTAGTAATAATCTCACCAGGAATAAAAATTGGGATACCGGGTGGGTATACCATAATAAATTCTGCAATAATTCTTCCTTCAGATTCTTCAAAAGGAATAACTTCTGTTTCAGAATAAAACGCATCTCTTGGTGTTAAGGCAAGGACAGGAATTTCAGGAAGAAGAACTTGAACAGGTTCAATTCTTTCGGTGCGATGTTCACACTCGTCTGCCAATTCTTTTAAGGCATTAATTAACAAGTCGGCTTCCACTTCTGTGTCTCCAAGCGTGATGATACAAAGAATGTTATAAAGATCAGAAAGTTCCACTTCAATATTGTGTTTTTCTCTTAACCATTTTTCAACATCGTATCCAGTTAATCCTAGTTCTTTAACCGAAATGATAAGCTTGGTTGGATCATAATCAAAGGTAGCTTCTGACCCTAGAATTTCCTCACCGATACAATGCAGATTTTCAATCTCATTAATTCTTTTCCGCATGGATTGCGCTAAATTGATGGTTTTATCGATCAAATCCCTTCCTTTCGTAGCCAATTGCTTCCGTGCGACATCAAGTGATGCAAGTAATAAATACGAAGTGGAGGTAGTAGTAAGCATGCTTAGAATCGACTGAACATGTTTTGCGGACACAAGTCCTTCTTTCACATTTAGAATCGAGCTTTGGGTCATCGATCCACCTAGTTTGTGGACACTAGTAGCCGCCATATCTGCACCGGCTTGCATAGCTGAAAGTGGAAGGTCATCATGGAAATGAATATGAACACCATGGGCTTCGTCAACTAGAACAGGAATATGATAGGAATGAGAAATTTCAACAATCTTTTTTAAATCTCCGGAGATGCCAAAATATGTTGGGTTGATTACTAAAACAGCTTTGGCGTCTGGATGTTGCTCTAGAGCCCTTCCTACTGCATCGGGTGTTATTCCGTGAGAAATTCCTAATTCCTTATCAATCTCAGGCTGGATAAATACAGGGATGGCACCAGAAAAGACAATAGCAGACATAATTGACTTATGAACATTTCTTGGAACGATAATTTTATCATCTGGACCACAAACAGCCATAATCATGGCAATGATTGCTCCGCTTGTTCCTTGTACTGAAAAAAATGTTCGATCAGCTCCGAAGGCCTCAGCTGCTAAATCCTGAGCCTGCTTAATGATTCCTTTTGGCTGATGAAGGTCATCTAGTGGACCAATATTAATTAGGTCAATAGACAGGGCGTTATCACCGATAAAGTTTCGAAACTCAGGGTCAATCCCAGCTCCTTTTTTATGACCAGGAATATGAAATTGAATGGGGTTCTTTTTCGCATGTGCTAATAAACCGCTAAATAGCGGTGTTTGATTTTGAGACAATTTATAACCACACCTCTTTATAAAAAATACTCTAATAATGTCATCCAAAAACATAAAAACAAAGGAATTATAGCACTAATACCTTTCATTGCAAAGAAATAAATGTTTTTACTTAGTCGGTTTACGATAGTTTCCCATTTAGAAAGGAAAATTACCCTAAAGAGACGAAATAACAAATAGAAAGTTTTTAGGAGGGTTTAAAATGGAATGGAAAACACGTGTTACTGAATTATTAAATATACGATTTCCTATTATTCAAGGGGGTCTAGCTTATCTAGCCTATTCTGAATTGGCAGCAGCGGTATCTAATGCCGGAGGTCTTGGTCAAATCACAGCTATGTCTTTAGGTGAACCTGAACTGCTTAGAGCCGAAATACGAAAGGTGAAGCAGTTGACGAAAAATCCTTTTGGGGTTAATTTTGCGATTGGACAGCATGGGAGGCCATTTGCTGATTTTCTCCAAGTGGCTATTGATGAAAAGGTCCCGGTTGTTTCAATGACAGGAGGGAATCCTGCCCCCATATTTGAACAATTAAAAGGCACGCAGATTAAAACGCTTGTCCTTGTAGCGGCAAGAAGACAGGCTGTTAAAGCAGAAGAACTCGGTGCAGATGCAGTTATGGTCGTCGGTCAAGAAGGGGGAGGCCACCTGGGACGCGATGATGTCGGTACGATTGTTTTAGTTCCTCAAGTGGTAGATGCCGTTTCTATACCTGTTATTGCATCTGGGGGAATAGGTGATGGCAGAGGGCTCATGGCAGCCCTTAGCTTAGGTGCTGAAGGGATTGAAATGGGTACGAGATTTATTGCGACTAAGGAATGTGTTCATGCAAACGAGATATATAAGAAGACTTTAGTGGAAGGAAATGAATCTGGAACGGTTGTCATCAAGAGAACTCTAGGAGCTCCCGCCAGAGCACTTGCTAACAGCTGGACAGAAAAAATTCTCGAGTTAGAAAAGAACAATGGAGGTTATGGTCAGGTAAAAGATTTTATTAGTGGAATGGCTAACCAACGCTACATATATGATGGTGTTCCTGAAGAAGGCTTTGCGTGGGCAGGACAAGTGATGGGATTAATTAAAGATGTCCCTTCGGTTCATGAGTTATTCGATCGAATGATGAAAGATGCTGAACAAATTCGTGCAAAGTGGGGAAATTAAATGTATGATTCATTTTAGTTAAAATAGTTAGTAGGTGAAAGAATGGAATACCAATATCCCATTGATTATCATTGGAGCACAGATGAAATTGTTGATGTAATTGCATTTTTTGAAACCATTGAGAAGGCGTATGAAAACGGAATTGAACGTGATGCGGTAATGAAGGCGTATCGTCGCTTTAAAGAAATCGTCCCAAGCAAGGCGGAAGAAAAAACTATTTGTGGTGAATTTGAAGATATGAGTGGCTATTCGTCTTATCGGACCATAAAAAAAGCAAAAGAGGCTTCATCTGGGGATAAAATTAAAATGAAATAAGAAGAAGCTCCCGAACTATTTGGTCTGGGAGCTTCTTCTTATTACTTTTTATTAAGAGAGATTTTATAGAGTATGGCTACTTTATTAAAAACGTCCTCAATTTGTTGAATTAGCCCATCTGAACCTAATTGGATGACTTGCTCCCTATCGATTGTATAGCCGCATAACAATTCTGCTTTCTTTACGTTTTGCAGCCGATCAAACAGCGAATGAAGATCATCCTTTGTTAGTTGACGGTGTTCAATTGTTTCTGGTTTTGTATGATCAATAGACCAAACAAAATCTTTTGGTGTATCTTTGAAAATTTTAGTGATTTTTTTTGAAAATCTTGCAGCAATCTTATCTTTTTGGGGTGCTTCATAAATAACGGCAAACCATATAAATAAATGGGTATTCCACAAGCCAATTTGAAAATGCGGAAGCATTTTATAACCTCGAGGACTATTTGAAAATGCGACCCAAGTATCCTTTGGTGGATTAATAGTGCGCCTTGCATGTTTGGCGACATGGACAAACATTTCATCATCTGATAATAAAGATATTGAAGGGGCAAAGTATTCTCCCAAATCTTCTAATTTTGGACGAATTATTTCTTTAAGAGCTGCCATTCTAGCCTCTAAACCATCTATTAAAAAAACATCAAAATCCTCATTTGTAAATCCCTTAAAGCTCATATACCAAACCTCCAACAAAACAATTGTACTTAATTGTAGCATACCGCTTAACAGACGAGTAGTGAGATGCTTTCTAGGTTAAAGCACATATTTGTTGCAACATATCTCCCTGACTCATATTATACAGTAAAAAAAATAATCTGAAAAAATAGTTAAATTTAGGAAGGGGAGGAGAAACGTGAAACAACTTATGAATACCTCACTTAAAAAAGCAGGCGAAAAGGAAA
Organism: Bacillus sp. OV166; assembly: GCF_900177675.1. Taxonomy (GTDB): domain Bacteria; phylum Bacillota; class Bacilli; order Bacillales; family Cytobacillaceae; genus Neobacillus. The sequence continues at coordinate 1,863,602 of NZ_FXWM01000001.1, forward strand.
GAACTGCAGTTTTGCGATTGGAAATGGATTATGAATTAGCTACATTATTCGAAGCGATTGAGGAAAAGAACGAGAAAAAAATGAAGGATTGCAAACAAAAATTAGAAAAAATCCGCCAAGAATTATTACGATTAAAAGCTCTTTGATAAATAAGACGGTTTTTTTATCCAAGGAGAAATAAATAAGAATGAATCGAAATAGAATACATCCTGAACTTATCTAAAACGAACTCCAGCAAAAAAGAGGGGGGTTCGTTTATTATTGTCCTTTTCTATAATTGGAACTTATAATACGCCAAAAAGTTGCTGTGTTACAACAATTTGATTAAGCTAAAGGTACATCATCTAATTTGTCAAGCATCATACTACATACATGAAATCAAATGAGGAAATAAGATATTTGGAGGAGAATTATGAATTGGGATCAAATATATGCTCATGCAAAGGAATGGGTAAATGAGGCAGGGGTTAAAATCAGGTTATCTTTTAATGAAACATTAAGTATTGAAACAAAAACGAACGCTAATGATCTTGTGACAAATATCGATAAAGAAATTGAACAATTTTTTATTAGTAAAATTAGAGAAGTGTATCCAGATCATAAAATAATGGGCGAAGAGGGATTTGGTGATTCACTTGATAGTCTTGAGGGAATTGTTTGGATGATTGATCCAATCGATGGGACGATGAATTTCGTCCATCAACAAAGAAATTTTGCTATTTCCGTTGGCGTGTATGAAAATGGTGTTGGAAAGATAGGACTCATATATGATGTGGTTTATGACGAATTGTATCATGCTAAAAGAGGAAATGGGGCCTATTTAAATGAAAAGCCTCTAGATGTACTAAAGGAAACAACCGTTAAGGAATCCATCATCGCACTCAATGCCACATGGGTGATGGAAAATCATCGGATCGATCACAATTTAATGATTCCACTTGTTAAAGCAGCGAGAGGAACAAGGTCTTATGGTTCTGCTGCGCTCGAAATGGTTTTTGTGGCAACAGGAAGAGTGGATGCCTATATTTCCATGCGTTTATCACCATGGGATATTGCTGCTGGTGCAGTAATAATTGAAGAACTAGGTGGTATAGTGACAAATTTAAAGGGAGATAAGCTGAATTTCCTTTCGCAGGATTCATTACTAACAGCTAAACCTGGCCTACACCAATCAATCTTAAAGGATTACTTAAAAGAGGGAAAATGGTAAAAAAGAAGCCAATCGAGGCTTCTTTTTATAACTCACCGTTCTCGCGCATTTTTCTTTTTGTTTTAAAGCCCATTCCCATTATTACAATAATTGCAACGAAACAACCAATTGCTCCTACTACGCTTTTTTCGCTTATTGCGATTCCAATCCCCATTATACTTGCGGCTGCAAGGATGGCATACACAAGTAAAGGCCACTTCACGTTTTTCATTATTTTATACCCCTTTTTCATTGAAATACAGCTAGTTAAAGGCCCACTGTTTTAAGTATATTTTTATTCTACAATAAAATGGTTAGGAGTTTCCACTTTATTTGTGGTATAATGTTTTAGTTATAAATGAGAAACTATAAATAGTTTTATTTTTAAAATATAGGTAGGAGTGGAATTGTTTGAAATTAAGAGATGATATACGTAATATTGCAATTATTGCCCACGTTGACCACGGTAAAACAACATTGGTTGACCAATTGTTAAAACAGTCAGGTACATTTCGTACTAATGAACATGTAGAAGAACGTGCAATGGATTCCAATGATTTAGAAAGAGAACGCGGAATCACCATTTTGGCGAAAAACACAGCTATTCAATACAAAGATAAACGAATCAATATATTGGATACACCGGGACACGCTGATTTTGGCGGAGAAGTTGAACGGATTATGAAAATGGTTGATGGTGTATTGTTAGTAGTTGATGCCTATGAAGGCTGTATGCCACAAACTCGTTTTGTTCTTAAAAAGGCGTTAGAGCAGAATTTAACTCCAATTGTTGTTGTTAATAAAATTGACCGTGACTTCGCTCGACCTGCAGAGGTAATCGATGAAGTGATCGATTTGTTTATCGAACTTGGCGCAAATGAAGATCAGCTAGAGTTCCCAGTTATTTACGCGTCAGCGATTAATGGTACTGCAAGTACTGATCCGGAAAAGCAAGACGAAAACATGCAATCCTTGTATGATGCAATTGTTGAATATATCCCTGCCCCTGTTGATAATCGTGAAGAACCGTTGCAATTCCAGGTTGCCCTTCTCGATTATAATGATTATGTTGGCAGAATCGGAATTGGACGTGTATTCCGTGGGACAATGCAAGTTGGCCAACAAGTAGCACTAATGAAAATAGACGGTACGGTTAAACAATTCCGTGTAACTAAAATTTTTGGTTTCTTTGGATTAAAACGCCAAGAAATACAAGAAGCAGTAGCTGGGGACTTAATCGCTGTCTCTGGCATGGAGGACATTAATGTTGGTGAAACAGTTTGTCCTGTTGAACATCAGGAAGCACTACCAATTTTACGAATTGACGAACCGACACTACAAATGACTTTTGTTGTAAACAATAGCCCATTTGCTGGTAGAGAAGGTAAGTATCTAACTTCAAGAAAAATAGAAGAAAGACTTCTTGCCCAATTGCAAACAGATGTCAGCTTACGTGTTGAAAATACAGATTCACCAGATGCATGGATCGTTTCTGGCCGTGGGGAACTCCATTTATCAATTCTGATTGAAAACATGCGCCGTGAAGGCTATGAGCTTCAAGTTTCAAAACCTGAAGTAATTGTTAGGGTTGTTGACGGTGTTCGCAGCGAACCAGTTGAAAGAGTTCAAATTGATGTGCCTGAAGAACATACTGGTTCAGTGATGGAATCAATCGGTGCCCGTAAAGGTGAAATGATTGATATGATAAACAATGGTTCTGGTCAAGTTCGCTTAATCTTTAATGTACCAGCACGTGGGTTAATTGGTTACACAACCGAGTTTTTAACAATGACTCGAGGTTATGGAATTATTAATCATACCTTTGATAGCTATCAGCCAATGTTGCCAGGTCAAGTAGGCGGAAGACACCAAGGTGTACTTGTGTCAATGGAATCCGGGAAAGCATCAACATACGGTATCATGCAAATAGAAGACCGCGGAACCATTTTCGTTGAACCAGGTACGGAAATTTACGAGGGGATGATCGTTGGCGAAAACACTCGTGAAAATGACATCACCGTTAATATTACAAAAATGAAACAGGCGACAAATGTTCGTTCAGCTAACAAAGACCAAACATCTGTTATTAAAAAACCACGTATCATGACATTAGAAGAGTCATTAGAATATTTAAATGATGACGAATATTGTGAGGTTACTCCAGAATCGATTCGTCTTCGTAAAAAAATTCTTGATAAAAACGAACGTGAAAGAGCAGCTAAAAAGAAAAAATATGCTGAACAGAGTTAAGTAAAAGGAGTGCAAGAAGATGGAAGGATTCTCTCCTAGTCTTAGATTTTTCATTGAACTAACAGATGTAAAAACTGCTGTGTGGTTACAGTATTTATATATTGTAATTTTAGCGGCAATTGTATATAAGTTAGGCTTTGCAAAAAAACTGCCTCTTTTGAAAAACATCGTGATCTATATTTGCCTCTTAATTGGATGCTTTGTAATGCTTATTTTTTCTTATGCCTTACCAATTGCAGAAGGACTTGCAGGTGCGGCGGTGTTATTGATCATCTATAAAATACGCTTACATCAAACGAAAAAGCATCAGGCTGAAGCGAAATAACGGGGGTTTAATTAAATGAAATCCGTACAGGATACACTATATAATTGGCTTACTATTAAGGTTGTATGCGACGCAAGGCCTGATGACACAGCAGCACGAGATACACTAAACCTTTTTGAAGAAATGATAGCTGATCTTCAGCTCTCAAACATTGAGGTAACAAAAGATGATGTCATGTATTATGTTTCCTATCAGCAAGGAGAAGAAACAAAAAAAACGCGTTATCCTCAGGAATTAATTGAGGTTATGCTAAACCAAATCAATCAAGAGCCAGAAAAGTACGAGAATTACCCAATTGAAGATTAAAAAAACCATCATGTTCATTCCACTTTGGAATGAGCATGATGGTTTTTGCTTGTCCAGCACCAGCGCCTAGGGACGCTTCCGCTATTCGTTTTACCAATCATCTTCTTCAGATTTCGCACGATATAATCGAAAATTGCCTGTTTCAAATCTGGCATTTGTTTTTTCAGTTATTCTTGTCTTACATTCTTTACACATATATGTATGGATGGGACGATTCCGTAGACGCTTGGCCTCAAACGATTCATCTTCAATCGCTTCAATTTTATCGCAAATTACGCATTTAACTCTCATTAAGACACCTCTTTAACTATTTCTAATAACCGACTGTTTCCTCTAGTATATCATGGCAGAAAGTTTGAATGTAATCAATTGGTTTAATTTGATGAAAGCATGGGATAGTAGTAATATGAGAATATCTGTTTTTAACAGGGTGAAGGAATAAGTAAAGGGGATGTTTTAATGGCAAACCAAGTGGAACCAAGGCTAATCAAGCCTTTATATGATGAACTGCAAAAGGAACGGTTCGTGACAGTGGCAACCGTAGATCATGAAACAGGGGGCCCAAATATTAGTTCTATTTCTTGGGTATTAGCAAAAGATGAAAGTACCATTTATTTTGCAGTAGATAATCGTTCCAGAATTCTTGAAAATTTAATTAATAACAATCAAGTCGTTATTAATATAATTGCTAATGAATCTACATACGCAATTCATGGGACAGCCCAGATAATAGAAGAGAGACTTAAAGATGTACCATTAAAGCTGGCTTTGATACAAGTAGCGATAACTGCAGTAAGGGATGTTATGTTTTATGGATCTAAAATAGTCTCTGAAGTTCAATATGATAAAACATATGATAAAAACGCTGCCCAAAAGTTAGACAATCAAGTTATGGAAGCAATGAGAAAAGCTTAGGAATCCCTAAGCTTTTCTCATTTTTATTTATAGTGATTAGATTGGTCTTCTTGTTCCTTTTCTAGTTTCTTTTTATCCTTTTCAGGAAGCTTTTTATCAGATTTTTCGGTGGCATTTTTAGGGCTTGGAGTAATTAAATCTCCAGGTATCTCAGGCATTAATCGACCTGCTACATCTGCTAGTTCCTCCATAATGCCCTGAATAGGCCTGTCTTTATTTATATCTACTTGTATTTCTTTTAAACGTTGTGTAGTATCAGCATCAGCAACCACCACTGCTTTTGCCCCGTAAGGATCCTTTTTTAAGCTTTCTGCTACAGAATATTTTATTGATCCCACTTGGGAACGATCAATTTTCGCATTTACATCAATTCCGACAATCGCATATCTTCCTAATACCACTGCAGTTGCATCGTTAACATTTGGGATACTTGTCGCCAGCTTAACTAATCGTTTGGAGATTTCCTGCCCCGTTTTTCGGTCAACACTTTCAATGTAGCTGTTTTTTACCTTAACATATGATGCGTTCTCATTGTTTGTTAGTTCCCTTTTTGTACTGCAGCCGGTTAGGATCAGACATAACGCAGTAATAATTAAGGTTTTCTTCATTTATTATCCACCTCCGCATTACTTATAAATAATTGAAATTAAACCTCTTCATACGAATTATTGAATGGTCTCACTAACATTTATTGTGCGGAACTCCTTCTATCTTTATTCCAATAAACATATATTTTACCAAAGTCCAATCTAGCAAAAGGGTTGTTCCGCAATTTAACAAACCTAACAACAAGGAAAGCAGGAGGCGTTGCTTTGAGTAAGATATACGTGTTAGATACAAATGTTTTGTTACAAGACCCGTATTCCCTCTTCTCCTTTGAAGATAATGAAGTTGTTATTCCTGCAGTGGTTCTTGAAGAAGTGGACTCAAAGAAAAGATATATGGATGAAGTTGGGAGAAATGCAAGACATGTTTCGAGATTAATTGATGGACTGAGGGCCTCAGGAAAACTCCACGAGAAAATCCCGCTTGAAAACGGTGGAACCATCAGAATTGAATTGAATCATCGTACCTTTCATGAGCTTCAGGATATATTTGTTGAAAAAACAAATGATAATCGTATTCTTGCTGTGGCAAAAAATTTATTTTTAGAAGAACAAACAAAGGAAAATGGAAAGCCAGTCATTCTCGTTAGTAAGGATGCCCTAGTTAGGGTAAAAGCAGATGCCATAGGTTTAGATGCTGAAGATTTTTTAAATGACCGTGTTGTAGAAATCGATCATATTTACACAGGTTTTTTTGAAGTATTTCTTCCAATAGAATTACTAGGTCGTTTTTATGAAAAAGGGGAGTTAAATCTTTCTGAGATCGCCAATCACCCATTTTATCCAAACCAATTTCTAGTAATGAAAGATGCTCTTGGTAGTTCTGCTTCAGCGATAGGAATGGTAGATAAAACGAGTAAGAAGGTAAAAAAATTAGCATTAAACCAAGAGCATGTTTGGGGGATTCATTCAAGAAATGTACAACAAACAATGGCTATTGAATTATTACTTCGTAAGGATATTCATCTAGTTACATTAACGGGGAAGGCAGGCACAGGGAAAACGCTTCTTGCATTAGCCTCAGGATTAATGCAAACGGAAGATTTCAGGGAATATAAAAAACTATTAGTGGCTAGACCAATTGTACCTGTGGGAAAAGATTTAGGGTTTTTACCGGGAGAAAAACAAGAGAAATTAAGACCATGGATGCAGCCAATCTTTGATAATCTAGAATATCTTTTCAATACTAAAAAGCCTGGTGAACTTGATGCGATTTTAGCAGGAATGGGTTCGATTGAGGTAGAGGCATTAACGTATATTCGAGGCAGAAGTTTGCCAAAGCAGTTTATCATTATTGATGAAGCACAAAACTTAACGAAGCATGAAGTAAAGACCATCCTTACCCGTGTCGGAGAAGGCAGTAAAATTGTTTTAATGGGTGACCCAGAACAGATAGATCATCCATATCTTGATGCCTATAACAACGGTTTAACGTATGTAGTAGAAAAGTTCAAGGATCAAGTCATTTCCGGACATGTTAAATTAATGAAAGGGGAAAGGTCAGGATTGGCACTATTGGCAGCTGATTTGCTGTAAATAATCCTTAAAAGTAAAACGGGTGCCCAAGGCACCCGTTTTATTTTATGATAAAACTCTTAATATTTTTAATGGGACTTTGTTGATTTGAACCATCACCTAAATAGACATGAACGGGACCATCTAACGTAAGTGGTTTACCTTTATCGGAGAAACCCAATATAAAATCATAGGCTGTTTCAAGAGGGTACTCATATTCACCCTCTGTGCTCTGAATTACAAAAGTGTGAGCATCACGAGAAGGCTCCGAATTTAATAAAAAAGGCTTCAATGGAATACCAAAGGTACCAGTTAACACCTTTTCCTTCTCGAATTTCTTTTCAGATTTCAATGTAGGAGGATAAATTGCACCCTCCATAATTTCACGGTCCCAATGCTTAGAAACAGCTTTAGTATATTCATCTAATGAATTGGTACTCTCTAATTTTGTTGAAAAAAAGGTCGTTAAATCAACTCGTCGGTCGTCGAAAATCCACACACCTGGATCAAGTGTGATCGAATATTTCACTTTTCCAGATATGATAATGATATTTTCCATTTTTCATTCCCCCTAAACCCTTGCATAATTAGTATAACTTTTTTTGGGCAAAATGTCATAATAGTAAAAGGAGGTTCCGTAAGAAGATAGAACCTGTCTGAATAGCTGCCGTTTTAAATAAACTCCTTTGTGCAATCCACTTCATAGTTCTTGCAATTTTCCTTTGTAAACGGTAAAATTTATAGATAAGTTGAATTATCGCTCTGAAATGGGGGGATCAATGTTGGCGTCTGAAATGATCGTGAATCACCAGGAAAAAGCATATGCCTTACTTCAGGCTGACGCTGAAAAAATATTAAAGCTAATCAAAGTGCAAATGGACAATCTCACGATGCCTCAATGCCCTCTTTATGAAGAGGTATTGGATACACAAATGTTTGGTTTATCAAGAGAAATAGATTTTGCTGTTCGGTTAGGCTTAATAGATAGTAAAGACGGTAAGGCAATTCTCGATACATTAGAAAGAGAATTATCAGCGCTTCACGATTCATCGTTAAGGAAATAGTAGCAAGGAACTCAAACAATCCATGTTTATTGTTTGGGTTTTTTATTATTTCAAGAAAACAAAAACGGGCTCCATCACTTTCCTTATTTCAGAATATTCTTTATTAAATTGTTGTAACAAATTAACTTTTCCTCAAGTAAAATTGTTTATTTTCTATTATAATAGAGTGATATAAATCAATATTGAAAATGAGGACTTTTTAAATGCTGAAAAAAATATTGAAATCATATGATTATTCATTAATTATTGCCACCATCCTTTTGTGTACATTTGGACTTGTTATGATCTATAGCTCAAGCATGGCTTCCGCAGTTCAAAGGTATGGTTATCCACCTGATTATTTTTACCAAAAACAAAAAGTATGGCTGATGATTTTTACTCTGATCTTCCTTATCGCAGCAATTATTCCATATAAGATCATGATGTTCAAAAAAGTTCTGGTATTGATAGTGCTATCATCTATTTTATCTCTATTAGGATTATTTGTATTTGGGGTAGAAAAAAATAATGCGCAAAGCTGGTACTCAATTGGCACTTTCTTATTCCAACCATCGGAGTTTGTCAAGCTTGCAGCCATCATTTATTTAGCAGCCGTTTATGCGAAAAAGCAAGCCTATATCAATCAATTCAACAAAGGTGTTCTCCCGCCTTTAGTATATCTTTTTATCATATGTGCACTTATCATTTTTCAACCTGACTTCGGTACAGCATCTATTATCATAGCCATAGCTTGTATGATTGTTTTATGCTCTGGGATGAATTTTAAAAGTATCGGTAAATTACTTATTTTGGCGCTTATCGTCCTTCTGCCGCTTATTTTAGTTTCCTGGGGGAAGTTTTTTTCAGACGAACAACTAAGTCGTTTTGCTGTATTAGATAATCCATTTAATGATAAATATGTAAATAATGAAGGTTTTCACTTGGCAAACTCCTATATCGCCATTGGTTCTGGTGGAGTAAATGGGTTGGGTCTCGGGAAAAGTATTCAAAAGCTTGGTTATCTGCCGGAATCACATACGGATTTCATAATGGCTGTAATTGCGGAAGAATTAGGGATTTGGGGTGTAGGATTCGTTATCGTTCTCCTTTTTTATATTGTATTAAGGGGAATTTATATTGGCTTACAATGTAAGGACCCTTTTGGTAGTCTGCTTGCTATTGGTATTTCGAGTATGATTGGGATTCAGACCTTTATCAATTTAGCAGGAGTTTCTGGGCTAATTCCACTGACTGGTGTACCGCTGCCATATATTAGTTACGGAGGATCATCACTCTTGATGCTTGCGGGAGCGACAGGAATACTTGTAAATGTTTCTATGTTCACGAAATATGAAAAAAAATATAAAAATAAACAAGATCAAGTCACTAATAGGAATCAATCACAAGATGGCAAGGTTTTCTATATTTAATCAAAACGCGAAGGACAATATTTGCTTCTTCGCGTTTTTAAAAATACATAGAATATGAGGTGCTTTAAATGACAAGACAGATAAATAAAGTGTTGGTTGCCAATAGGGGAGAAATAGCGATAAGGGTTTTTCGCGCGTGTACTGAACTGAATATTCGAACGGTTGCAATTTATTCGAAAGAGGATTCTGGGGCCTATCATCGTTATAAGGCGGATGAGGCTTATTTGGTTGGGGAAGGGAAAAAACCAATTGATGCCTATTTAGACATTGATGGCATCATTGCTATAGCCAAAAAAAGCGGTGCAAATGCCATACATCCAGGTTATGGGTTTATGTCAGAAAATATTCATTTTGCTAAGCGCTGTGAAGAAGAAGGGATTATTTTTATCGGTCCGTCCATTACACAACTTGATATGTTTGGAGATAAGGTAAAAGCAAGGCATCAAGCAGAGCTTGCTGGAATACCAGTGATTCCTGGTAGTCCTGGTCCCGTAACAGAGGTAAGTGATGTTGAAGACTTTGTGAAAGTACACAAGTTACCAATAATCATAAAGGCCGCTCTTGGCGGAGGCGGGCGCGGAATGAGAATTGTTAAACGCATAGAGGAAATCCGAGAATCATTTGAACGAGCAAAGTCGGAAGCGAAAGCCGCTTTTGGGAATGATGAAGTTTATCTTGAAAAATTAATTGAAAGTCCAAAGCATATCGAAGTGCAAATCATTGGTGATCGGCATGGGAATATTGTTCATCTTTTTGACCGCGATTGTTCTGTTCAAAGACGCCATCAAAAAGTAGTGGAGGTTGCTCCAAGTGTGTCTATTTCTGATGAGTTGCGAGAAAGGATTTGTGCATCGGCCGTAAAATTGATGAAAAATGTTGATTACCTAAATGCAGGTACGGTAGAGTTTCTGGTTTCAGGAAATGACTTTTATTTTATAGAAGTAAATCCACGTGTACAAGTGGAACATACTGTAACAGAGATGATAACAGGAGTCGACATCGTGCAGACGCAAATTTTGGTATCAGAAGGGCACGAATTACATGGTCCAATTATCGGTATACCACAGCAAGAAAAAATTCAAATGAATGGATTTGCTATACAGTCAAGGGTAACAACAGAAGACCCGCTTAATAATTTTATGCCTGATACCGGTAAAATTATGGCCTATCGCTCAGGGGGCGGCTTTGGGGTGCGTCTTGATGCTGGAAATGGCTTTCAAGGAGCTGTTATTACACCGTATTATGACTCTTTATTAGTAAAGCTTTCTACATGGGCTTTAACCTTTGAACAAGCTGCATCAAAAATGGTTCGAAATTTACAGGAATTCAGGATTAGAGGGATTAAAACAAATATCCCGTTCTTAGAGAATGTTGTTAAGCATGAGAAGTTTAGGAATGGCGAATACGATACTTCATTCATTGATACAACACCGGAACTGTTCATTTTCCCATTCCGAAAGGACCGCGGAACTAAAATGCTGTCATACATCGGCACGGTCACTGTTAATGGGTTTCCAGGTATTGAAAAGAAGAAAAGACCCGTATTTCCGAAGCCAAGAATTCCTAATTTACCCTACGATTTAACGTATCAAGAGGGGACGAAGCAAATTCTTGACAAGTATGGTGCCAATGGACTTGTGGAATGGGTCAAGAATCAAAAGCAGGTCTTATTAACGGATACAACATTTCGAGATGCTCATCAGTCACTATTAGCAACCCGTATGCGGACGACTGATATTCTTCATATAGCTGAGCCCTCTGCAAAACTTTTACCTGATTTATTCTCTTTTGAAATGTGGGGCGGAGCAACTTTTGATGTTGCCTACAGGTTCTTAAAAGAAGATCCTTGGGACAGATTGGTAACTCTACGCAGGAAAATTCCAAATGTACTGTTCCAAATGTTAATACGTGGGGCCAATGCTGTAGGATATAAAAATTATCCTGATAATTTGATTCGTGAATTTGTTGACCAATCTGCTTCAGCTGGAATTGATGTTTTTCGAATTTTCGATAGCTTAAACTGGGTAAAAGGTATGGAAGTTGCAATTGATGCGGTGCGTCAAAGCGGTAAAATTGCCGAAGCATCGATATGTTATACAGGGGACATTTTAGATGAGACAAGGATGAAATACAATCTTCACTATTATAAAAGCTTAGCCAAAGAGCTGGAACAACAAGGTGCCCACATCCTAGGAATTAAGGATATGGCAGGTTTATTGAAGCCTGAAGCAGCGTACAGATTGGTTTCTGAGTTAAAGGAAACCGTCAATATTCCTATACATCTTCATACTCATGACACAAGTGGAAATGGCCTATATACCTATGCTCGTGCAATTGATGGTGGAGTGGATATTGTTGATACAGCATTGGGTACAATGGCAGCCTTAACTTCTCAGCCTAGTGCTAATTCGTTATTTTATGCACTTGAAGGGAATCCTCGGAAACCAAAAGTAAATATCCAAGCATTAGAAAAATTGTCGTATTATTGGGAGGATGTCCGTAAGTATTATCAGGATTTTGAAAGCGGAATGATTTCCCCCCACACTGAAGTATATCAACATGAAATGCCGGGTGGGCAATATAGCAATCTCCAACAACAGGCAAGAGCAGTAAGCCTTGGTGAGCGTTGGGATGAAGTTAAAGAAATGTATTCACGAGTAAATAATCTGTTCGGTGATATTGTAAAAGTGACGCCTTCATCAAAGGTCGTAGGTGATATGGCTCTATTTATGGTTCAAAATGATTTAAGTGAGGAAGATGTGCTTTTAAAGGGGCATATGTTAGATTTCCCTGATTCTGTCGTTGAATTATTTGAAGGATTTCTTGGCAGGCCATATGGAGGTTTTCCAGCGGAACTTCAAAAAATAATATTAAAAGGTAAAAAACCACTCGAAGTTCGTCCAGGTGAATTGCTTGAACCGGTTGATTTTGAAAAATTGAAGGAAAAATTGTATAAAGAACTTGGCAGACAGGTAACGGCTTTTGAGATCATTTCGTATGCTTTATATCCAAAGGTATTTATGGATTACATTAAAACGGATGAACAGTATGGAAATATTTCAGTACTAGACACTCCTACTTTCCTTTATGGAATGCGATTGGGTGAAGAAGTAGAGGTAGAAATAGAAACGGGAAAAACGTTAATTGTAAAACTTGTCTCTATGGGTCATCCTCAAGCTGATGGCACGAGGGTCGTTTATTTTGAGTTAAATGGTCAACCGCGTGAAGTCCTCATTAAAGATGAGAATATAAAATCTACGGTGGTATCTAGGCTGAAAGCAGACCCAAAAGACGAAAATCACCTTGCAGCCTCGATGCCGGGAACTGTGGTCAAAGTTGTCGTTGAAAAAGGGGAAAAGGTTGAACGTGGCGATCATTTAATAATTACCGAAGCGATGAAAATGGAAACTACGGTTCAAGCACCTTTTTCAGGCGTTGTAAAGGATATCTATGTCACAAGTGGTGAGGCAATATTAACCGGTGACCTTTTAATTGAATTAACAAAAGCGTAATAAAAAAAGCTGCCAGGGAGTGGGTATCCCTGGCAGCTTTTTTATAGATTATTTTTTTTAGATCTAGAATATAACAAAAGGAAATAACTTAGGACACCAAACAAACAAGTTATAAAGAAGGCGTGCAGCAGGGCGATATACAGATTTAAGCTGCTAAAAATAATCAAAGCTCCTGCAATCACTTGTAATAAAACAAGGATGAATGAAATAATCCAGCCCCAATAAAGAACTTTTTGGTTTTTGTAATGGCGAACAGTTAAATAAAGAATGTAAGTAATCCAGATAAAGATTAATCCAGCAGCGGCTCTGTGTCCCATTTGCACCCATTCGTACATATTGGAAGGCAAGGAAGGAGCGTCATTTAAACATAGCGGCCAGTCTCGACAAACCAGACTTGACTTAGTGTGACGTACGAGTGCGCCAGTGTAGATGACAAGATAACTATAAATGGAAACACCGACAATATGAAACCCCATTCTCTTATCGATATATAGTTTTTCTGCATCAAATCTCTTATCAATTTCAAATATTAGAAGTGTTAATAATAACACAGCAGAAAAAGATACAAGTGAAATACCAAAATGTAATGCTAGTACAAAACCAGATTGTCCCCATTTTACTGCAGCAGCCCCGATTAATGCTTGTAAAAGTAAAAAGAAAAAGGACAGGAAGGAAAGGAATTTCGTTTCTCTAATATGTCCTACCGCCTTCCATGACCAAACAGAAAGAACGAGAACCATCATTCCTACTACACCAGAAACAAGTCTGTGGGCTAGCTCAATAACTAATTCTGGAGTAATTTCCAACGGAAGAAATTTACCGTTACAAAGCGGCCAAGATCTCCCGCATCCCATTCCAGAATCAGTCTTTGTGACTAGTGCTCCGCCAATTAAGATAAATATCATTCCGATGGTAGTAGCAACAGCTAACCATTTCAAAGATCGTCGCAAAAAATTCACCTCTTAAAAAAGTTCAATAATTTGTCATTGGATAAACCTGACAGTATAATAGATTGGAAAGTAATTTGATTATTAAATTCCCTATTAATCATAACGAATAAAGTTGAAAAAGAACAGAAATTAAGTATAGATTTTAAGATAACTAAAATCAATAAAAACAGATGCGGAATAATAAATAGTTTTCACTATTATTATAGTGAAAACCGCAGAAACTTAGCAAATGGTCTGTTAGAAATATATTAGTGTTAGTTTAATTAGAATTATACCTTTTTAGGTGTAAGAGGAATTAACTTTAAATCATGTGAATACAAGGATTTTTTTAAAATTTAGGGGATAATTTGTATAAATGGAACTATACATCCATAAAAATCTAAGATAGTAACGATAAAATGAACTTTGTCACAATTTAGTCTAAAATTATTCAAAAAAAGTTCACAAAAATATCTAAAAGTGTGATTTAATATACAGAGAAAGTGTTTTAATAATCACTATCTTTTTAAGTTGATTGTTTATTAATCGAAAAAAATTAATATAACTTTTCTATCATCGTTCCTTTTTTTACAAATGAGGGCATATATAAATTAAGTATCAATTATCACTTACTTAAATGATGAATATTTGTTATTTAGGTTTAGGAGGAGAAACCAAATGTCGAACTCTAAGGCCTTCGGAGAAGCTGCTATTGATAATGGCGCTGCGAGCTTGCAAGCCAATATAAAAACCTCTGCATGGAAAGACTTTATGGCTCTTATCAAAATTGGGATTGTAAATTCCAACCTTATTACCACCTTTACGGGGTTATGGCTTGCGCTTCACTTTTCAGGACAAAGCTTTCTAAACAATTTAGATATCGTGTTTTTTACAGTAGCAGGATCTTCACTGATCATTGCAGGCTCATGTGCAATCAATAATTATGTTGATCGTGACATTGACCATTTAATGGAAAGAACAAAAGAAAGACCTACTGTAACCGGGAAAGTAGTTCCGATAAAAGTTCTCGTATTAGGTATTTTACTTATTGGACTGGGAACACTGTCTTTATTCTTTACTACGATGACTGCAACAGTAATTGGACTGCTTGGAGTTTTTAGCTATGTTTTCCTGTACACATTATGGTCAAAGCGGCAATTGGTGTCCAACACTATTATTGGGAGCATATCAGGAGCAGTTCCACCACTAATCGGATGGGCAGCAGTAGATGCTAATCTCGATATTATGGCATGGTCATTGTTTGTGCTAATGTTTGTTTGGCAGCCTCCGCATTTTTATGCGCTTGCGATGAGAAGGGTTAAAGAATATAAAGCAGCTGGGATCCCAATGTTACCAGTAGTGAAAGGTTTTAAAACCACAAAAATTCACATCATCCTTTGGGTTGCAGCACTTCAGCCAATCCCATTTTTTCTTACCAAATTAGGAATCCCATTTCTAATACTTGCTATCGTACTAAATATCGGATGGCTTGCATTAGGGATTTATGGATATAGAATCAAAGATGACATAAAGTGGGCAAAACTAATGTTTGTTTACTCTTTGCAATATTTAACTATTATTTTTGTAGCAATGGTTATAGTTACATTAATTTAGTTTTGCATATGATTGTTTCTTGCTTAAATGGAAGCAATCATACTACATACTTCTTTGATCAACCAAATGTTTTAAATAATTTTATTAGTGAAAGAGGGGTTTGATTAAGCTATGAAAAGGCTTGCAAAGTGGCGTTTAATCTCGTTATTTGCGATTTTAGCGCTTGTACTCTCCGGATGTGGCGAACCGTTCCTTTCCACGTTAAGTCCTGCCGGTGAAGTTGCGGAAACGCAATATGATTTAATGAAGTTAAGTACTTTAATCATGGTTGGGGTTATTGTTATTGTTGCGATTATTTTCGTTTTGATTTTGGTTCGTTTTAAAAGAAGGGATGACAGAATACCAAAACAAGTAGAAGGAAGTCACAAATTAGAAATTATTTGGACTGTTGTGCCGATTCTTTTACTATTAATTCTTGCTGTTCCGACTGTGGCCGCAACATTTAAACTTGCAGATGTATCTCCAATGGACAAGAAAAATACAAAGGCACTTGTAATTAATGTTCGGTCACACTTATATTGGTGGGACTTTGAATATCCAGGTAAAAAGATTGTTACAAGCCAGGAACTTGTTGTTCCTACAAATGAAAAGGTATATTTTAACTTGAAGTCATCTGATGTGAAACACTCATTTTGGATTCCAGCAGTGGGTGGAAAGTTAGATACTAATACTGAGAATATTAATAAATTCTGGTTAGAGTTTGACGATAAAAAAGCAAACGAAGCAGGAAATCTTTTCTATGGAAAATGTGCAGAACTTTGTGGTCCATCCCATGCTTTAATGGATTTTAAAGTAAAAGCTATTAGCCGGGACAAATTTGACGCTTGGGTAACTTCGATGCAGAATGTTAAAAAACCACAAAAAGCCCAGACAGCTTCTGCGGCACAAGGGCAAGAACTATTTAATAAAAGCTGTATTGGCTGTCATGCTGTAACACCATCAAACAAAATGCCTGAAACAGCACGTCTAGCACCAAACTTATCAAACTTTGGTGAACGATCTCGTGTAGCCGGTGTTTTGGATCATAATAAAGAAGAGTTAAAAAATTGGATTCGTAATCCAGAAACATACAAACCAGGTAACATGATGACAGGAAAATACCCGGAAATGTCTGAAAAACAGCTAGATGCTTTAGCAGACTATTTAATGGGCTTAAAGGCCCAGCAATAAATGGGGAATTGGTTGAAAGGGAGGTAAAATTGTGAGTACCTATGCTCAAAAAAAGGGATTTGGCGCAACTTTATGGGACTTTTTAACAACTGTTGACCATAAAAAAATTGCCATCCTATATCTCATTGCAGGTGGATTTTTCTTCTTAGTGGGCGGACTTGAAGCAGTATTTATCCGTATCCAACTTGCAGTGCCTAATAATGATTTTGTGAGTGCCGGATTATTTAATGAAATTATAACAATGCACGGAACAACAATGATTTTCTTAGCTGCGATGCCGCTGGTTTTCGCTTTTATGAATGCAGTAATGCCATTACAGATTGGAGCACGCGATGTAGCGTTTCCATTTGTGAATGCATTAGGATTTTGGTTGTTCTTTTTTGGAGGAATATTCCTAAACCTCTCTTGGTTCTTAGGAGGAGCACCTGATGCAGGATGGACATCTTACGCGTCACTTGCACTTCATTCACAAGGACATGGTGTAGACTTTTATATCTTAGGTTTACAGATATCTGGTATTGGAACCTTGATTGGTGGTATTAATTTCCTAGTCACTATCATTAACATGCGTGCACCAGGTATGACCTATATGAGAATGCCGTTGTTTACTTGGACAACTTTTGTCACTTCAGCACTCATTTTGTTTGCATTTCCTCCATTAACAGTTGGTTTAGTTTTAATGATGTTTGACCGTTTGTTTGGAGCGAATTTCTTTGATGCTACTATGGGTGGAAATACAATTATTTGGGAACATCTTTTCTGGATTTTCGGTCACCCAGAAGTATATATTTTAATACTTCCTGCTTTCGGGATTTTCTCAGAGATTTTTCCGATTTTCTCAAGAAAGCGTTTATTTGGATACTCTTCCATGGTATTTGCAACTGTATTAATCGGTTTCTTAGGCTTCATGGTATGGGCTCACCATATGTTTACAACAGGTTTAGGTCCTGTTGCAAATGCCATTTTCGCAGTTGCTACAATGGCGATTGGTGTACCGACCGGAATTAAAATTTTTAACTGGCTTTTAACAATGTGGGGAGGAAGTGTAAAATTTACTACTCCGATGCATTGGGCAATGGCGTTTATTCCATCATTTCTTGCTGGTGGGGTAACAGGGGTAATGCTTGCCTCCGCAGCAGCCGACTATCAATATCATGATACTTATTTCGTTGTTGCACATTTCCATTACGTAATTGTGGGTGGTGTGGTATTTGCAGTCTTTGCAGGTACACATCTATATTGGCCAAAAATGTTTGGAACAATGTTGAATGAAGTTTTAGGTAAAATTACTTTCTGGTTGTTCTTCATCGGGTTCCACTTAACATTCTTTATCCAACATTTCTTAGGTTTATGGGGAATGCCGCGACGCGTTTTCACATACCTTCCTGGTCAAGGATTTGACACTGCTAACATGGTTAGTTCTATAGGTGCTGCGTTTATGGGCTTAGGTGTTATCGTAATGTTATATAACATCATTATGACTTCTGTGAAAAATGTCAAAGTTGGAAATGATCCATGGGGAGACGGAAGAACACTTGAATGGGCAATCCCTTCTCCACCACCGTTTTATAATTTTAAGCAACTTCCACTCGTTCGCGGTTTAGATGCTTACTGGTTAGAAAAAATGGATGGTAAAAAAGGGATGACTCCGGCAGAGCCGCTTGGTGATATTCATATGCCAAATTCATCATTTTTACCGTTTATGATGGCACTAGGATTATTCATTGCAGCCTTTGGTGCAATGTACCATGTGAATGATAAGGCTTGGGCTTTACCAGTATTGATCATCGGATTATTAGTAACCTTTGGCTCCATGTTCTTACGTTCAGTGAAGGATGATCATGGATTCCATATTCATAAAGAGGATTTAATCGATGAGGATGATAAGGGGGTTAAGGCATAATGCACGCAGATGAAAAATTTACTTATGAAACATGGCCTGCTGCGCCGGAAAAATCAACCCTTGAATCAAAAAATAAATTCTTAGGTTTTTGGTTTTTCTTAGGGGGAGAGACGGTTCTTTTTGCCTCCCTATTTGCCACTTACCTTGCATTGAAGGATAAAGTTCCTGATTCAAGTCACCATCTAGCTAAGGATTTATTTGAATTACCATTAACATTTGTAGCGACAATGCTCCTTTTAACGAGTTCATTAACAAGTGTTTACGCAATGTACCACATGAAGAACTTTGCCTTCAAAAAAATGATGGTCTGGCTCGGTCTTACTGCTCTATTAGGTGCAGGTTTCTTAGGACTTGAGGTTTACGAGTTTTCCCATTATGTTCATGAAGGACATACATTTACAAGCAGTGCTTTCGGATCTGCCTTCTACGCACTAGTTGGTTTTCATGGAGGCCACGTTGCATTTGGTTTACTTTGGTGTTTAACATTAATGTTTAGAAATTCCAAACGAGGCTTAGACCTTTACAACGCTCCAAAATTCTATGTATTTAGTTTATACTGGCATTTTATCGATGTTGTTTGGGTATTTATCTTTACAGTAGTATATTTAATGGGAATGGTGGGATAAACTGATGGCTAATCAACAACTAAATTCAGGTAACCCAAGAGTTGACATTGAATATCGTCGCAAGAAAAATGCAGAAGAGATGAGATATCAACTGGTTTCTTTTGCATTGATGATTTTTTTAACTCTCATTGCGTTTGCGGCCGTAGCTATTAAAGGGTTTACTGCATGGTTTACTGTTCCATTTATCATCCTTTTAGCAGTGGTCCAAGTAATATTCCAACTATATTATTTCATGCATATGAGTCATAAAGGTCATGAAGCTCCATCATTATTTCTTTACTCTGGAGTATTGGTAGGAGCAATAACCCTCCTTGCCTTTACTACAATTATTTGGTGGTAATATGTTCAAAAAAGAAAATCGGCTTATGGCCGATTTTCTTTTTTGACCTATCTAAGGGTTGTTTCCATTTTCTTTGCTTTTCGTTTTGGCCAAGGGTATAATTTAGCCAATAATACTTTTAAATCTTAATGAGGTGATTTGGGTGCTTGCATTAGATATATTCGGTTTTAAAGCACTTTGGAGCCCGTATTTTTTACTAATCTTGATAGTCATAACTGTAGGGTATTTTGTCCTTACCACAAAATACAGAAGTTTGTTTCCAGATAGTGAACCATTAAAGAAAACACAAAGTGCTTTGTTTATTTTATCGATGGTTCTCCTTTATGCCATTAAAGGATCTCCTATTGATTTATTAGCACACCTAATGTTTTGGGTCCATATGATTCAAATGGCTGCTTTAGTTTTAGTCGTTCCACCTATTTTTATCATAAGTATCCCTAACTGGGTTTGGAGAAAATTTTTTAGTATCGGAGCAATTAATTCCGTATTTACTTTATTAACAAAGCCACTTATTGCATTGGTAGTCTTTAATGGATTATTTTCCTTTTATCATGTACCTATTATTTTCGATCATGTTATGCAAAATGGGTGGATGCATGCTGGATACTCTATCCTTTTATTTGTTGTAGCAACCTTTATGTGGTGGCCTTTACTTAATCAGCTCCCAGAACATCAGACCTTAAGCGGACTGAAAAAGGTTGGTTATATTTTTGCGGATGGTATTCTGTTAACACCAGCTTGTGCCTTAATCATTTTTGCAGATACACCTATGTATGCAACCTATTCTGATCCCCATGTTTGGGGACAAGTGATGAGCCTATGTGTTGGACCAGCTAACTTCGATAGCTTAAATTTGAGTGGTCCACAACTTTTTAGTTCGATGTCATTAATACATGATCAGCAGCTTGGTGGAGTTTTAATGAAAATTATTCAAGAAATTATATATGGTGTCATTCTTGGTCATGTTTTCTTCGAATGGTATCGTAAAGATCAATCAGACACTGAAAAGGAAATGAAGCAACCATTAAATCCGTTGCTCATTAAATAATCTCCCATACTCCTGGGAGATTTTTTTACTGATAAGCCGTAATTTCTTGGGTATCGTTTGAAAAATAAGGATCGTTGAACTACTATTATTGTAGAATAAAAGAAAAGAGAGGACGCCTATATGAATTCCTTACCGATTTTACCTACTATTAGTACCTCATTTATTGTATTAAGTGCTATAACTGTTGCTATTGGATGGTGGCAAATTAAGCAAAGACATATTGAGGCCCACAAAAAGACAATGTTTTTGGCTGCTATTTTTGCTGTAATCTTTTTTGTTATCTATGCTTCTAGAACCCTCTTTATTGGGAATACTTCGTTTGGTGGGCCAGATAATATTAAAATTTATTATACAATATTTTTAATCTTCCATATTACACTTGCGACGACTGGAGCTGTATTCGGGATAGTCTCTATCATGACAGGATACAAAAACAAACTTTCTATCCATCGTAAGCTGGGCCCGATAACTAGTTTCATTTGGTTTTTTACTGCGATCACGGGTGTTGCCGTATACTTATTGCTTTATGTATTTTATCGAGGCGGGCAGACAACATCTTTGCTAAAAGCAATACTTGGACTGTAAAAATTTATCGCTTCCTAATAATAAAAAGACGCATGAGAACCATGCGTCTTTTTTCGATTATAATGCAAACTTACTTACTTCTGCCTTAACTTCATCGAGAATTTTTTTACATTGATTCACAAGAGAGGTTGGGAAGCTTTCGCCTTCACCATATTCTACACCATGCGGGTAATAATGTTTGCCTAAAAGCGGTGTCATTAATTGAATAGTTGCTTTATCAGCGCCAATATCGCCCTCAACCGCATGACCACGTACACGCAAGTAAAATACCTCTTCTTTTAATTCAAACTTGCGGTCGTATGTAACTCGTTCGTAGTCCCATTGTCCTTCGCGAACTAAACCGTGATCTAGCATTACTTCATCTAAACGGTTTAAGTCAGCCCTTAACTTTTCAATTTCAGTATTCTCGAATTTCATAATGAATCCCTCCTAAAAACAATACCATTGCCCCTATGTTTCCTATTTAAGTAGGAAAGCAATAATAATTCAATTTAATAATAGTTGAAAATGTTTCAACTTGCAATGAATACCTTCAGCGAATAAAACAATCTTGGTTGGAAACCCTAAAATAATGGTAAGAGGAATTAAATAAACTTTGGGGGCAGCAAAATGGAAAAAATCCGAGATATAATGACTGAAGATGTAGAATGCTGTACGTTACTAGATAATGTTTATGAAGTCGCCTTAAAGATGAAGCAATTAAATGTTGGGGCTATACCAATTATTGATCAGGAAAAGCTTGTCGGAATGATTACAGACCGAGATATTGTTGTTCGAGGTGTTGCTGAAAAACATCCTGGTTCAACAAAAGTAGAAGATATCATGAGTAATAACCTTATTACTGTTACTCCTGATTCTTCCAGTAAAGATGCAGCAAAATTAATGGCAAAGCATCAAATCCGACGTTTACCTGTGGTAGAGGAAGGTAAGTTAATAGGAATTGTTTCCCTTGGTGATTTTGCGATCCGCGAATTGACTGACGACCAAGCAAAAGAGGCATTAACGGAAATATCTGAGCAAAATTATAATGGAGCACAACATTAAAAATTATTATATAAAAAAATAGTTTTACCTTTAGAAAACAGGTACTCATTGTGCCTGTTTTCTTTTCATCAGTTCATTTGTCTGACATTTTTGATAATGACTATTACTATTCAAGATATTGATGATATAATAATTTTATCTATATATATAATGATACATGAAAGTAATAGAGAGGGTGAATGCCTCTGCGTACACTGACTAGAATTCTTATTCTTTCAGCAGTTTTCTTAACTATCGGTTTTTATGTGAGTATAAACGAAAATAACGATAGTAATATTTTAATTAAAGAAGATCGTACTTCAGAAATGAAACAACCTATTTCACAAAATCCTGATAATAAGCCAAGTAAAAAAATAGTCTCGGAAAAACCGAAAGAAGGTTTGGCTTTATTAATTGGGAAAAATGAAGGGGAATTAGAAAAAATGCTTGGTTCACCAGATCGGATCGATGAGTCAATGTATGGTTACCAGTGGTATATTTATAATCAAGAAGATAAAAAGTATGTCCAAGTGGGTGTTGAAAATAAACGTGTAGTTACGATTTTCGCGATAGGCCAAAATCTTGATGTAGCACCTTTTGAAATAGGAGAGCCGGTTGAGGAAATCTTTAATACGCATTATATTGATACAAATATTAAGATTGACTATAATGGTAATTCGTATCATTTTGAATTGAATGATGCTGATTTAAATCTACGGCCAATGGTGCAATTGGGTGATGTCTTTGTCCAGCTCTACATAGATAAATTTACTGGCAATCTTTCAAGTGTTCGGTTCCTTAATGCAGAAACACTAATTAAACAAAGGCCATATGAACTTGTTTATAGTGGATATTTAATCAAAGCACCTGAACCTAGTGAAGAAATGCGGCGTGCCATTGAAGAAGATACAGAACAAGAGATATTTGACCTAACGAATGTCTTAAGAGTAAGACATAATTTAAAGGAATTAAAATGGGATGAGAATACGGCAGAGGCCGCGTTTGAGCACAGTAAGGATATGTCAGTAAACAACGACTTTTCACATACTTCCAAAAAATTTGGAGATCTTACCAAACGATTAAAAACGGCCCATGTGGTTTACCAGGCTGCAGGCGAGAATATTGCGGCAAATTATACAGATGGACCAGCTGTTGTCGAGGGTTGGCTAAATAGTAAAGGACACCGTGAGTCACTGTTAAACAAGGAATACTCTCATCTTGGTGTAGGGGTGTTCCAAAAGTACTATACCCAAAACTTTATATCAAAAACAGAACAATGAAAAAGGTGACGAATATGTCACCTTTTTTCAATCTTATATTGATTAAATATAAATCTGTTTTGCTCCCATTTCCCGTATAATCGGATCACATCCCCCACATTAAAAGACACTTTATTGAAATTGTTAGTAATGGGTGTGATCTTTTGGGCGGTGACTATTTTTGTTTCTGTTTGTAGTTTTAAGGACTGAACATAAATGTAGCGATGATAATAAAACCGTTGCTTTTCTTCGACAATACTTTTAATTTCACCTGTTATGATTGCTTCTTGCTGTACTTGGCAAGTATCAAGCCACTTTGTATCGTGCTCCTTCATCTCTTTTTTTGTAAGCCAAAAAAAGTAAAGGCAAATAATTGGGATTACGATGGCGGTGACCATTATTGATCACACCTCCGCTTATTATTTTTTTATAATAAAGAATGTTCCTGTGGCATAGGCGATTTTTTTTCCGTCACTCCGATATGCTTCACCTGAGATGACCATTGTTTTGCTGCCTCTATGAACAATTTCCGCTTTACAGTAGAGTGTTTCTCCGATAGCTGGTGCTGTGTAATGGATATTCAATTGATTTGTTACGGCTCCATAACCTTCTGGTTGAAGATAATTAGCCAGACTCCCCATTGCTGTATCAAGAACCGTCGCAGTAATCCCGCCATGGACAATATCTAGGTTGTTATTAAGAGTTGGGTCTAAAGGAATCGTAATTTCGCAGGTTTTCTCATTTAGTTTTCTATCCATTTGTAGAATTCCGTCAATATATGTACTTCGCTTTTGTTTAATTTTTACTTGGAATCCCGATAAAAGGTAGGCAAGAGAATTTAAATCAGCCTCTGAACCAGTTTCAATACATGTTTCTAATAATCGACGTAATTCATCTTTCATTATACTTACCTCTTTCATTTCTTTGTCTTTTGACATCTTACCATTTACAAGGCAAATATTAAATATTTTAATCGCGGTGTTCTTTCACATTTGTAAAATTCTTTCATATTGTATTATTGGGACTAATTTGGGCTGAGGTGAGATAAATGACACAAAAAAAATTACACCCTTCCGTGTCACAATTCAAAGAATTTGTTAAAAACAATCCAAAACTAATTAAAGAAGTACGGAAAGGGCAGGCAACTTGGCAGGAACTATATGAAGACTGGTATTTATTAGGTGAAGAAGATAGCCGCTGGGAATCGATGGGATCTGATACTGGATCAGTGGATGAAACGAGCACAGAGTCTAAAGGTGATTGGCTTTCTAATATTATGGGAATGGTTAAGAAAATGGATCCGAATCAAATGCAAAACCACATGAATAACCTAAGTCAAGCTCTGGGGGCGATCCAAGGTGTAATTTCACAATTTCAAGGAGAAAACCCTGGTACAGGTCCTGTTAAGCCGTCAGAAGGACCTAAACATCCATTTCTATTTAGAAAAGATTGATGGAAAGGAACTTTAACTTATGCGAAGAGATTTACTGCAATATATTGAAAGTCAAAAGGACTTAAAACAATTCATTCGCGAACAACCAATATGGTATAGAAAGCTGTCAAGAAATCCATATGATTTGCAATCGCTTGAAATTGAATCCTTACACTATTATAAGAAAACAATTCCTGACCAAGTGAATAAATTTTCGAATAGTGTACAAATGGCTTCGATGATGTATAACATGTTTCAGGCGATGAAAAATCAAAATTAAACAAAGTCACAGGATTTATTTTGTGGCTTTTTTTATTTGTCATAGCGGAGTAAGACTAAAAAAAGAAAAGGAGGCGAACAATACAAGCAAAAGAAGGAGTGAATTTAAATGAAAAAGCTAGTTCCGCAATTAGTCCTAATGATCTTTTTGATTGGAATCCTTACTGGATTTAATAATGTCTTACCTAGAACTGAAATTCCTTCACTTTATGTCCACCACCAGATCAAAAGTGATACAGTTTTAATTAATTGTATTGTTACAGGAATCAGCTTCCGTGACGCAGACCCTTCAAAAGGAAGAATCGGGAAGATTGTTGTTTGGGTGGATGGAAAGAAAAATAGCGAGGTTAAAGCGGCAGCTTTTATAATTAAAGGTTTTTCACCGGGAACCCATAAGGTAAAGTTAGAAGTTGTCAATCCAAATAATGAACCGTATGGATTAGCGAAAGAATTTATGGTAAATATCCCTAGATAAACTGAAATTTTCACATTACTGTCACTTTCATGTTAAAATATCTTTGGAGGTGGGCGTAAAATGCTTGCTACGTTAGAGAGAGTCGAATTATTGGAACAAGCTGAGCAATTGGCAAAGATGGTTTTAGAATCTGAAATAGCCGAACAATATCAAATATGTTTATATAAATTGCAAAATAACAAGGAAACACAGCGGAAAATAAATCAATTCGTTCGTCTAAAGGAGTTATATGACGAGGTCCAGCGGTTTGGTAAATACCATCCTGATTATAAAAAGGTAATGACACAAATCCGCGAAAATAAAAGGGAAATGGATATGGATCCCCTGGTAGCAGAATTCAAATTGGCTGAGAATGATTTGCAAGACCTACTAGATGCAATTAGTATTATTGTAGGCGGTGCGGTCTCTGAACATATAAAAGTTCCAACAGGAAATCAGTTTTTTGAAACGAAAACCAGCCACGTTAGTGGTTGTGGCGGTGGAGGAAGCTGTGGGTGCGGCTGAAAAATCAGCGAATTGTGCTGATTTTTTTTTGTAATGTCAATTTTTTCAGATTTTAAGCACTTATCTGGAATAAGTAGCAAAGTTTGAATTGAAAAGGAACGTTTTAATATGCTAGACTTATGTAAAATGATGGTTTGTTGAAGGGGAAAAAAGTATGTTTGTTCAAAGACAAGGATTGGTTGTTTGGCTTTACTCGTTAAAACAAGCTAAAATGCTTCGGCGTTTCGGAAACGTTCATTACGTTTCAAAAAAGTTGAAGTATGTTGTTCTGTATTGTAATCAAGAAGAGCTGAATGAAATAATGGAAAAGTTAAATTCTTTTTCGTTTGTAAAGAAAGTAGAACCTTCATATAAACCATTTTTAAGAATGGAGTATGAGAATTCGGCGCCAGATAAAGCAAAGGAATATGATTATAAAATGGGTATTTAAAAAGGTGAGGGCGTTTCCCTCACCTTTTCCTATTGTTTAGCTCCAGCGCCCAGTGTACTTCGCACTTTTCCCTACGATAAGTCAAGCACGAATGCGCTAACGCTCTCCGTGTTTCCTTTATCTCAGTCAAAGCGCTCCACAAGGAACGCTTCGGCAGCATAAGCATCGCACGAAGGAAAAGCGTTAGCTTTTTCGAGGAGTCCATACGCCGCTAAACGGGCGCTTGCGCTTTTCCTATTGTAATGGAAGTAAATAATGATTAAGACGGAGAATGCCGATTAAGTGCTGGTAATACAGCTCTTTTTCATAAAAAATGGTTGACGGCTTAACAGATAGCTCATGTATTTGCTTACCATGTTTTTCAGCAGTAGAAGCAAATATATCATACCTCTTATTTGATATAAATTTTGGGTTTGGAATACCCTCACGACAAATATATAGGGCTTGAAATTTTCCTGGGTCTGTTGGCTTTAATACGACAACCAATGAGGTTCGTTCCTGATCATCAATCTTTGTGTGCAGTGCGAGCATATGTTGAAGACGGTGTTGATTTGCATTTGTAAGCTCAATCAGTTCATATATATCTGAATATCCTTCTCCTAATTCAATAAAACGCTGGATCAATGAAAACTCTCCTTTAAAATGGCTT
Organism: Bacillus sp. OV166; assembly: GCF_900177675.1. Taxonomy (GTDB): domain Bacteria; phylum Bacillota; class Bacilli; order Bacillales; family Cytobacillaceae; genus Neobacillus. The sequence continues at coordinate 1,890,958 of NZ_FXWM01000001.1, forward strand.
ATTTCAAGAATACTCTATCACTAATTTCCGATCTTTTGAATAATAAGTAAAAAAAAACCTGCAGAAAATTCTGCAGGTTCCTTCCATATCCTCATAAAGGATAGAAGGCAAAGGGAGAGGAGAAACCGGAGGAAGAACTTATGGGGAAACGTAAGTCTTCTCCGCGGTTGGCAACAACATCCTCGAATTGATGTTGTTAATTACATTATTTCCACAACCTAAAAGCTTATACGTACTTTCGAATAAATTTTCCTGATGAAAGAATCATATTCTGTAAATCATTACTCTAATGAAAAGATATTCACTTACTAATTGTCTCCTTTTTGTATATTATGGTAGGATGGATTAAGAAAATTATTTCTGAAAAAATGTGGTGATATGGTAGTGAGAGTGGTTTCAGGGATTTGCAAAGGTAGACCTTTGAAAGCTGTTCCAGGTAATACAACGAGGCCGACAACTGATAAGGTAAAAGAGGCTTTATTTAATATGATTGGTCCTTATTTTGATGGCGGCATTGGATTGGACCTATTTGCTGGAAGCGGTGGATTAGGTTTGGAGGCACTTAGTAGGGGATTGGATAAAGTTATTTTTATTGACAGAGAATTAAAGGCCATTCAAGTGATCCAGGAAAATATTAAAGCTTGTAAATTTGAGGACCAAACGGAAGTCTATCGCAATGATGCCGATAGAGCATTAAAGGCTCTCATAAAAAGAGAAATCTGCTTTGATTTCATATTTTTAGACCCGCCGTATAAAAAACAACAACTCGTCAGTTTAATGGAAAAAATGGATAAACAGGATGTAGTAAAAATAGATGGATGCGTTGTCTGTGAGCATAGCTTCGATGTTGAATTACCAAAATCATTTGGGCGGTTTATCCAAATAAAACATGAAAAGTATGGAATGATCGCGGTAACTATTTATTTACGAACAAATATTGAGTGAGGGGGAGTCAATTTGACAGGAATAGCCGTTTGTCCAGGAAGCTTTGATCCAATTACATATGGTCATTTAGATATTATTAGAAGAGGTGCCAAAGTATTTGATACTGTCTATGTGAGTGTTTTAAACAATTCATCTAAAAATCCATTATTCAGTGTTGAAGAGCGAATGAATCTAATCAAGGCTGTAACAAAAGATCTTCCTAATGTTAAGGTAGATGTCCATTCTGGGTTACTTGTTGATTATGCAAAGGCTGTTAATGCTAATGCTATCATCCGTGGATTACGGGCAGTTTCAGATTTTGAGTACGAAATGCAAATCACTTCGATGAATAGAGTGCTAAATGAAGATATCGAGACCTTTTTTATTATGACCAATAATCAATATTCCTTCTTAAGCTCCAGTATTGTAAAAGAAGTGGCAAAATATAATGGGAACATATCAACGCTCGTCCCACCAATTGTTGAAAAAGAATTACAAAAGAAGTTTAAAAAACAATAAAAAAGAGCTTTGTCAGCTCTTTTTTATTGTTTTTTTACGCGGGAAAACAAAATTAGCACATACACTAAAAGGGAGAAAATGGTGATAAGCGGACCAACTTCCATCATTTTATGATAAAAATGATCTGCCCATGAACCGTCTTCAAAAAAACCAACAGGTAATGCGTTAGAAGGTTGCTCTTGATTATTGAAACGCAAGTAAACTGGCTTCCACAAAATCAATGCAAACAAGCTTGCAAATATACCTTGAAGGATTCTTGCAATAAAAAATGGTTTAAATCGGATATCTGTTTGTGCCAGGATGCTTGCAACCTGTGCTTGGACACTAAATCCACTAAATGCCAGGATAAAGCTGGTAATCATTGCTTTTTGTAATAGAGTAGCATCTTGAACCAGACTCGTTAGTTGGCTGCCTAATGTGATTTCAAATAAACCAGATATAAAAGGAATGCTTAACATTTCAGGGAAAGACAATGAGGATAACAAGATCTCCACTGATTTTGCAAGTGTCGCTGTGATATGTAAATGATAAAGTAATTTGTTAATCACAGAAAATAAAATAATAAACCCGCCAACCATTAATAAAGTTTGAATAGAAGAATTAACTGCATCACCAAGAAGTTTACCAATTGGTCGATTATCTTTTAATCTTGTTTGATGCAAAGCGGATAAAGCCAATCGGATTTTGAACTTTTTATTTTTCTTACTAATTTCGTCAGGGGATTCATTCCCATAAAAACGCATGATTAATCCAACACAAATATTTCCTAAATAGTGGGCTAATGCAAGAATAACACCTAAATGAGGATTATAGAAAAAACCTACAGATACTGCCCCAAAGATAAATAAAGGGTTAGAAGAATTTGTGAAAGAAACAAGTCTTTCTGCTTCAATTCGTGTTAAGTGGCCTTCCTGACGTAATCTTGCGGTAAACTTTGCTCCAGCAGGGAATCCTGAAGCCATACCCATCGCCCAAACGAACCCTCCAACACCAGGTACCTTAAAGAGAGGCCTCATTAATGGTTCCAATAATACGCCGATAAATTTGACAACCCCAAAGCCAATTAACATTTCAGAAACAATAAAAAAAGGTAATAGGGATGGAAAGACAATTTCCCACCACATATTTAGTCCTCGTATAGAAGCGTCTAATGACTCTTGAGGAAAAGAAATAAGGGAGGCAGCTAAAATAGTGACGGATATAGATAAAAAAATAGTTTTTAGTTTGGAACGAAACAATGAAGGAACCTCCTTCCGAGAGGGATCGATGAAACTGTGCAATCAATTAATTGAATGGTAAAATAAGAAATATTCTTATCCTGACTTGTCCTCATATAAAACAAATATACTCATAGAACGTTTATTTAGACCATAAGATTGAACGAGATTTCTTATTTCTGTGGATTGGCTTCGGGAAGTCCTGTCTGTTACGGTAGAAAAAACATCTAATAGGTTTAAATAGGAGGTCTTTAGTAATGGAGCACCCTAAAATAGGCTTGGCGCTTGGTTCGGGTGGTGCACGCGGGTTTGCTCATTTAGGAGTCATAAAAGCATTGAAAGATGCTGAAATTCCGATTCATCTGATTGCAGGCAGCAGCATGGGGGCGCTGGTTGCAAGTTTTTACGGGGCAGGAATTGACATGGATCGGTTATATAAATTATCCACAGCTTTTAAAAGAAAATACTTTTTGGATTTTACTGTTCCGAAAATGGGATTTATCTCAGGAAAAAAAGTAAAGGAATTTATTAAGGTTTTTACTCATGGAAAAAACATTGAGGACTTGTCTATTCCAATAGGTATCGTCGCAACTGATTTATTGACAGGAGAAAAGGTTGTTTTTCAAACGGGGCCGGTTGCTGATGCTGTAAGAGCAAGTATTTCCATCCCGGGGATTTTTGTTCCAGAAAAATATAATGGGAGAATCCTTGTAGATGGTGGTGTATCTGACCGTATTCCTGTTTCTGTGGCTAAAGAGATGGGGGCGGATATAGTTATCGCAGTAGATGTCTCCAGAGTGAAAAGGAACGCAGAAATTACCTCTATTTACGATGTGATTATGCAGAGTATAGACATTATGCAAGCGGAAATAATTAACAATAGAGAGATCGCTGCTAATGTAATGATTCGACCCCCTGTTGAAATTTATAGTTCACGAGCCTTCACAAATATTGATGAGATCATTAATCTTGGTGAGGAAGAAGCGAAAAAACATCTAAAGCAAATAAAAACCGTGATTGAACAGTGGAAGGGGTAGAAAATGCGATGCGCAAAAAATTATATATAGGTTCTGCACTTATCGTTGCCATTTTTTTTATCTGGGGAATGTTCTATTCATTGCCTTATTATGTTTCAAAACCTGGAATGGCGAAAGAACTTGGACCAATCATTATGGTTGATGGCGGCGATAAAGATAAAGGTAATTTTATGCTTACAACAGTTAGAATGGGTAGAGCAAATATTTACTCCTATTTAGAAGCAAAGATACGAAATTATGAAGAACTGTATCCATTAGATATGATTTTAAATAAAAAAGAAACAGAGGAAGAATACAATGCAAGACAGCTCCATCTGATGGCTGGCTCAAAACTTAATGCAATAGAAGTTGCCTACCGTAAGGCGGGATTGCCTGTAAATTATAAATATAAGGGGATCTATGTCATGCAGGTGATTCCAGAAATGCCTGCGGATGGAAAGCTTTCCACGGGTGACCGAATTTTTAAAGTGGATGGGCAGCAATTGCCTTCTTCGGAAAAATTTATTGATTACGTAAGCAAAAAACAAGCTGGGGATAAGGTGAAATTAACCTACTTGCGTAATAAAAGTACAAAGACTGTAACATTAGAACTTCAGCCTTTTAAAGAGAATCCTCAAAAGGTGGGGATAGGGATTTCTCTAGTGGACGATAAAGAAATAGTTGTCAATCCAAAGGTTAAAGTAAAGACAGATGAAATTGGGGGACCATCTGCTGGGTTCATGTTTTCATTAGAAATCTATAACCAGTTAACAGAAGGAGACTTAACTAAGGGCTATCAAATTGCTGGTACCGGGACGATTGATGTGGATGGAACAGTCGGACCTATTGGAGGAATTGAACAAAAAATCGTAGCTGCTGACAAGGCGGGGGCGGAGTACTTTTTAGCCCCTAATGAAAAAGGAATAAAGAATTCCAATTACCGGGATGCAGTAAAAACTGCAAGGGACATAAAAACCAAAATGAAGATCGTTCCAATTGATACATTTGACGACGCAGTTAGGTATTTAGAAAAGCTAAAGGGAAAATAAAAATGATGGTGCGTATGCATCATCATTTTTATTTTTCCTGTATATAAATAGGCGGTTGCTCAAATTCCTGCCGAAGCATTTTGTTTTTTAAATGACTAGGAATCCCTAGAGAATAAATCCGAGCTGCCTTAATATCAAGGTTTATTTCTTTTTCTTTAAATGAGGCTAGTTTTGAAATAAGTGGGAGACCAAGGTGCGACTTCTTCTTATTTAAATATTCCCTGCCCATACTGGTCATTCCTAAAAGTCTAAGATAAGAGGCTTTTTCCGAGTGTCTCGTCATTTCCTCTTTTTTGTGTTCGTTAAAATATGAACACATAACCTTTGCAGTCTTGTCCATGTATATCTTTTTGTTTTAATTTGCTGCATAAATTTGTGAAAGTTATCAGATACAAGTGCTGCTCCTTGAAGTCGATTCTCAAGTCCCTCTTCCATCTCATAAATTTCCCTGAGATCACTTGGGCTAGAATGAATCAAGCGAAATTGAAGGTAGCTCCAATAATTTTCCCATTGGTGAAATCTCTGAAATTGTTGTTCATACTCTTTTAATAAAAGTTTTGTTTGCTCTGGTACATATTGATCAATTTCTGCTTGGCCTTCGTTATCTGTAAAAATGGCTTTACGAATACTCGTCGCACTTGCAATTGTTGCAGAAGCAAAATGTTCATCGTGATAGTCAGCGTTTTTTCGTGGGATTGTCATCGGACTGACTGAACTCTTTTGTCGTTGGATTGCTTTTATGTATTCAAGTCCAAGAATATTATTTGGTTTTGCTAAATCCAAATAATTATTTGCATCAGGCAATTGTTTAAAAGCTAAGGAAAGAGCTTTAGGATAGCTGACACCAGTATCTAAGTGCCATTTGATGTTTTCATTAAATGAGTTTTGTTGTTCTTTTAAGTAATCGATAGTTTGAATGAAGGAGGATAAATCTCCACTTTCACTGCCAAAACAGAGAGAGTTGCAGCCGACAGCATCTAAAATTGACACAGCACCGTTTGCGAACGTTTCCGCTTTCTGAGTAGCGAAGCGATAGGGAAGCTCAAAGACAATATCTACCCCATTTAACAATGCCATCTTGGTGCGCTGCCATTTGGAAACAAGTGCCGGTTCTCCACGTTGTAAAAAGTTTCCGCTCATTACTGCAATGACAACATCTGCCTCTGCAGCCTCCTTTGATGCTTGTAAATGAAAGGCATGTCCATTATGAAAAGGGTTGTATTCCACTATTAAACCAACAGATTTCATTTATTTTCTCCCTTTTTTTTTAAACTACTAACATTATATCAATAATTTAAGGAAACCAATCAAATTATATGATAAGATATTAAAGATGTTTGCAAATAGCTTATCTGGTTAAACTAGAATAGGAAACCTATATGAGCGATTGCTTTTAATCACCTGACGGGGTGTAAAGAAAAAACATTGACAAAAAATTTATCGAAGGCTATAATTACCTTTGTTGCCTTGGGGTGATTCAATTGAAATGGACATTAAGTCAATTACAAAAATATCGAAACAAGGATTTTATGATTGATGAGATGGTTCGTGTGGATGAGATCAAACAAGATGATCCAACCATCCGAGAAGTTTCTCCGATGCATATTACTGGTCGGGGAGATATCGATTCAACAAAAGTGACATTCCATTTAAAAATCGAAGGTTACTTAATACTTCCTTGTTCTCGTACTTTAGTGGATGTAAAACTTCCAATTAATGTCGAAACAACTGAAACGTTCCTCTTGCAAGGTTCAGTTTATGAAACTGAAGAGGAAGCATATCAAGTAAATAGTGATGTGATTGATGTAATGCCAATCCTTCGAGAGATTCTTTTACTTGAAGTTCCAATGCAAGTTTTTTGTGACGATGTTAATCATGAAGACGCTGCTCCACAGTCTGGCAAGGATTGGGAAGTTGTTCATGAGGAAGATCGATCTAAAAAAATGGATCCGAGACTTGCTGGTCTCGCAAAGTTTTTTGACGAAAACAATTCTTCTTCCGAATCATAATCGACAAATCTAAGAAGCAAAGTGAAGAACCAGAATTCCTGGCCTTCATTACTTTCTTAATACTCTTTAAGGAGGTGGGAAGAATGGCTGTACCTTTTAGAAGGACTTCTAAAACTGCAAAAAGAAAACGTCGTACTCATTTTAAATTAAACGTACCTGGTATGGTAAGCTGCCCAAACTGTGGTGAAATGAAACTTTCACACCGCGTATGTAAAGCTTGCGGAACATACAAAGGAAAAGACGTAGTGAACGACTAATTTTAAGGTAAGATAGAAAGCACAAGGGTGTTAAAGCCCTTGTGCTTTTGTCGTTTTAAAAAAAATACATACTCTAAATAAGTAATGAAAGGTTGAGATAGATTGTCTTATTCGATTGAAAAACAGGAAAAGGGTTATTTATTATTTACGATTAATAGAACTGAAAAAAGAAATGCTATTAATTTTGACGTGATGGAAGGCTTAGCTGAAGCGATAAGAAGAGCCTCTGAATCAGATATAAAGGCACTTGTGATTACCGGAAAAGACGACCGTGCTTTTTGTTCGGGAGGAGATTTATCTGTTTTTCACAAGCTTCACACAAAGGAAGAAGCGTATCCAATGCTTTCTAAAATGGCAAATATTCTTTATTCGCTGCTAACCTTAGCAGTTCCAACCATGGCTCTCATAAATGGAACAGCGATTGGCGGCGGGTGCGAACTTGCAGCTGCTTGCGACTTTCGTATTGCGCGAGAAGGTATAAAGGCAGGGTTTGTACAAGGCAAGCAAGCGATAACAACAGGCTGGGGTGGAGGTTCAATTTTATCAGAAAAGTTCCCAGTCTCAGTTACTATGAAGCTTTTAATGGAAGCTGAACTGCAAACAGCGTCATATTTAAACGAAATGGGTTTTATCGATGCTTTATATAGGGGTAACTCTCTTAAGGCTTGTGATGCATACCTTGAGAAAATGTTAACAAATGATCGAAGCGTGCTGAAATCCTATAAAATGCTTTGGATTAGAAAGTGGGAGGAAACTAAACTGCTTGAAAGAATAGAAGAAGAGGTAAGAAATTGTTCCTTACTGTGGGAAAGTGATGACCATCATCAATATGTAAAAACTTTTATAGGCAAAAACAATGAATAAAGATTAAAACACCGCTTTTGATTAAGTCTATCTTTTCTAGTAGATGCATATGTATTATAAAAACACTAGGAGGGATGATTTAATGTCACCAACTCGACAAGATGCATGGTCCCAAGATGAAGACTTGTTGCTTGCTGAAGTTGTGTTACGGCACATCCGTGAAGGCGGGACACAGCTGCAAGCGTTTGAAGAAGTAGGGAAGCAGCTTACGCGTACCTCTGCAGCCTGTGGCTTTCGCTGGAATTCATTTGTTAGAAAACAATATAAATCAGGAATAGAGCTTGCCAAAAAGCAGCGTAAAGAGTTGAAAAAGCAGCCAGTCTCGACTGAAGTAGAGACTATTCAGGAAGCAGTTAAAGTAGAAAGCGTTCCTTCACCAAAAGGAAATGTGCCAAGCAGCACAATTACGTTTTCGGCTGTTATTCAATTTTTAGAGGGTCTTCATCAAAAAGCGCAAGTTTCAACCGATTTTGAAGCAGACAGGAAGAGATCTTTTGAAAAAATCAAAGAGTTGGAAAAGAAGGCATTCTATTTAGCTGCAGAAAATGAAAGATTATCCAAAAATTTAAAGGCAATCGAAGAGGATTATCGATCATTAATTGAAATTATGGAAAGAGCTCGAAAAATGGTCGTCCTTCAGGATGAGGACCGACAACAAAAGGTTAAATTCCAAATGGATAAAAACGGGAACCTTGAAAGAGTAGAAAAGTAGAAAAAGCGGACCTAATGTCCGCTTTTTCATTTTTTTTAATTATTATGTTGTGGTTCGACGCCTTTAGGATACCAAACCAATGGATTTTCTCCACGGTCACGCTCCATATCGTATTCTACATTGGCAAAGTCCATTTTTTCCCAGAAACTCCTTGATTGAACTCTAGGGTTCGTCTTAATCGGGAGACCAAAGCTCATTGCAAATTCTACAAGCACTTTGCCATACCCCTTACTTTGATAATCAGGCAATACCTCGAGCTTCCATATTTCTAAATAACTTTGCGGCGGATAGAAGTAGCGGTCAAATTTTGCATCAATTTGATATAAACTCATTCGTGCTACTAGTTTGTCCCCGAAATAAATTCCGTAGAATGGTGAGTCACTATTGTTATCAACCATATTTGCTTCAAGATCTTCCAGCATTGACAATTCTTGAATCCCATATTCTTTAAACTTTTTAAACTCTTCTAGTGTTTTAAAGTTTACTTTTAGTCTTTCCACTTTAACTGCCATAGTCGACCTCCTAAATATGAAAACCTCATAATATTGTATATATTCATTTGTTCCTGAATAACATGATATGAAATTAAATTTGCATTATTCAAATGAATTACCTTCATTATATAACAAAAACTTAAAAAATTCTTCAAATTAGTTCAGATAGCGTTTTCAAAGATTGCAGGAAATTTAGAAAATGAGGATGAAACATATTAACGGACGTTTTTTAAGGAGGAGAATTATTGAATAATCAATTGAACGAGAACCGTAAAATAATTGAATCCGGCGGACAACCAAAATATCATGAGAAGGCTAAACAACAAAAAAAGCTCTTTGTTCGTGAGCGTCTTCAATTATTGTTTGATGAAGGAAAATACGAAGAAGATGGTAAATTCGCCAATTTTAAGGCAGGTGACCTTCCTGCAGATGGTGTCGTAACAGCAATTGGTAAAATGAAAGGTCAGACTGTCTGTGTCATGGCAAATGATTCAACAATCAAAGCAGGGTCATGGGGAGCAAGAACGGTTGAAAAAATAATCCGTATTCAAGAAGTAGCGGAAAAATTAAAAGTTCCGTTATTTTATCTGGTCGATTCAGCAGGAGCAAGAATAACAGATCAATTAGAAATGTTTCCAAATCGACGAGGTGCGGGGAAAATTTTTTATAATCAAGTGAAGCTTTCCGGGATGATTCCCCAAGTATGTATTCTGTTTGGCCCGTCCGCTGCTGGTGGGGCTTATATCCCTGCATTTTGCGATATTGTTATTATGGTTGATCAAAATGCTTCGATGTATTTGGGATCACCTCGTATGGCAGAAAAGGTTATCGGCGAAAAGGTAACGCTTGAGGAAATGGGCGGCGCCAGGATGCATTGTTCTGTCAGCGGCTGTGGAGATGTTCTCACTTATAGTGAGGAAGATGCGATTGAATCAGCTAAAAAGTATATTAGTTTCTTTCCAAGCAGTTTTAAAGAAAAACCAAAGATGACTGAAGGCACAGCAGCGAAACAAGGCCGGGAACTAGAAGCGATCATTCCAGAAAACCAAAACGCACCGTTTGATATGTATGAATGTATTGATAAACTTGTGGACCAAGATAGCTTTTATGAAATTAAAAAATTATTTGCCCCAGAATTGATAACGGGATTAGCTAGAATCGATGGAAGAGCTATTGGTATTATTGCTAATCAGCCAAAAGTAAAAGGCGGCGTTTTGTTTGTTGATTCCGCTGATAAAGCTGCAAAATTTATTCAGCTTTGCGATGCTTTTCATATTCCGCTATTATTTTTGGCAGATGTACCTGGTTTCATGATTGGAACAAAGGTTGAACGTGCAGGAATTATCCGTCATGGGGCAAAATTAATTGCTGCTATGAGCTCAAGCACTGTTCCAAAAATATCGGTAATTGTTAGGAAAGCTTATGGTGCTGGTCTTTATGCGATGGCAGGTCCCGCTTTTGAACCTGATTGCTGCATCGCGTTTCCGACCGCACAAATTGCCGTTATGGGTCCAGAAGCCGCTGTCAATGCGGTCTATTCAAACAAAATTAATGAAATAACCGACCCGAAAGAAAAAATTGCTTTTGTCCAAGAAAAACAGAATGAATACAAAGAGCATATCGACATTTACAAACTTGCTTCAGAGCTTATTATCGATGAAATCGTCGCTCCGTCTGAATTACGAAATATACTTATTCAACGCTATTCTTACTATGAAACGAAAGAATTAAATTTCAGTATGCGAAAGCATCCGGTTTACCCCGTATAATTTAATAGACCCTATTCGGCGGTTGTCGAATAGGGCTTGTTTTTTCTAATCTTTCTAACAAACTATCGACTGCATCTGATAAAATATGGGTAAAGATGACTAAAAAGAGGGGTTACTATGAGGGTTGGAATTATAGGTGCTGGATCAATTGGCTTATTATTTGCCGCTTATATTAGTAGGGTGTTTGAGGTTACGATATACTGTAGATCAACAGAGCAAACATCTGAGATAAATAAAAATGGAATCGTACTAAAGAAAAAAGGAGAACAAACAATATCCTTTGTACAGGCCCTGCCCATTACAGAGTGGAAGGGAGTAGAGGATATAACAATTATCACGGTCAAACAGTATCAACTTTATCCAATTATTGAGAAAATAAATCAATTACCAGTAATTCCTAACAATCTTTTATTTTTACAGAATGGCATGGGGCATATAAAACAGCTTGAAACAATCCCGTTTACTAATATTTATGTGGGATCAGTGGAGCACGGAGCCCTTAAAGAAAATTCATATACTGTATCCCATAATGGTGAAGGTATAACTAATGTTGCTGTTTTCAAGGGAGATCCAACACTTTTGAGTGAATTTATTTTTTCAGCACCAATCGAATTTCCACTTGTTCTCAAAGAGGATTACTTTCAAATGCTGCAAAATAAATTAATTGTCAACGCAGTCATTAATCCATTAACGGCAATTCTTCAGGTTAAAAATGGCGAATTAATAAAAAATCAATACTATTTTCATGTATTAAAAAATTTATTTTCCGAAATTGCTACGGTATTAAATTTGAAAAATGCTGAAGTACATCAACTACAAATTATTGATATATGTAAAAACACCTCCGAAAACCGCTCCTCCATGCTTAGGGATATTGAAGCGAACAAAATGACAGAAGTAGATGCAATCTTAGGGTATATTTTAGAAGAAGCACAATTTAAGGAAATGACCGTACCTCAGGTTGAGAACCTTTATTATTTAATAAAGGGGAAAGAAGTGTTAAAGGAGGCGAACTCTTGATTACTTTTCTATCCTCCATTATAACTATTTTCTTCACTTTACCATTTTTAGGATTATTCATCATTTTTTTTATAACAAAACTGGTGACAAACAATACGCGAAAATCAGTCCACATGGCACTTGATTATACAACGATATTATTTATTATTTCCGTTCATTTTTTAATCGCTACTATTTGGGGTAAATCACTTTTTTGGTTAATAATACTAATAATGCTTTTAATTGCGATGATTTTTGTATTTGTTCATTGGAAGGTAAAAGAAGAAATTGTTTTGAAAAAAGTGATGAAGGGTTTTTGGCGTTTTAATTTTATCCTCTTTCTCCTTGCATACATCACCTTAACGCTATATGGATTAATTCATCGTGCATTAATATTTACCTTTTCCAACTGATTTCAAGCCAAAGTTTTTTTCAAATCCGGTTGGTAGTGGTATACTCTTAAAAGAATGAATTTGGGTGATCAGAAAGGAAGTACATGAATGGAGATTTTAAATCTCTCTTTACCAGCAACAAATCGGTTTGCTTCGAATTATTTGGAACAGTCTACTGAAATCGAGCCTTTTTTTCATTACAGGTTTAATGAATTAACCGATGATGCCAAAAGGGTTTCTGAACTAAGTAACCGGTCATTTCCTCGCATAGAGGTTGCTGAACACATTGAGAGCTTTATGAAGCAGTTTCCATCGTCTGAAGCTGTTATCAAGTCAGTAGATAAACTTAAAACAAATAATAGCCTCGTAGTTATTGGTGGTCAGCAGGCAGGGATCCTCACAGGGCCGCTTTATTCAATACATAAAGTCATTTCAATTATTAAATTAGCAGAGCAAAAGGAAGAGCAGCTTGGAGTACCAGTCGTTCCAGTATTTTGGATTGCAGGCGAAGATCATGATTTCCAAGAAGTTAATCATGTGTTTGTGCCAGTTAATCGAAAGGTAGATAAATGGACCTATCCGGAGAGAGTGGTTAATAAGAAAATGGTCTCCGATATTCAGTTAAACAAAGAAAGCTGTCTAGCATGGGTTAATAATCTAATTGAGAATTTCGGTGAGACAGAGCATACGAATACACTATTAGAATTTGCGAAAGAACAAATATCCATATCAACAACCTTCGTCGATTTCTTCGCAAATATTATTATGGAATTGTTCAAGGATTATGGGTTATTAATTGTTGATTCAGGTAACAGAGAGTTTCGTTTGCTGCAGAAAGAATTTTTAAAAAGTCAAATTCTTCACCATGAAGCGATAACAAACAAATTATTGGAGCAACAAAGGGAAATTGGAAAAAATGGTTTTCCAATTACGCTTGATGCAGGTGAAGAAAATGCCAACCTATTCTACTATGATCAGAAAATGAGTGAACGGATTCTACTTGAGTACGATCGAGGAAATGATCGTTTTGTGGGGAAAAATGGGACCTTGGCATTTACGAGAGAACAATTAGTGGTGCTAGCTGAGGAGAGTCCGGCAAATTTAAGCAATAATGTGGTGACGCGTCCGTTAATGCAGGAATGGCTCTTTCCGACTGTTGCTTTCATTGCAGGGCCAGGTGAAATATCATATTGGGCAGAACTCAAACTAGTTTTTGAGCATTTTGATATGAAGATGCCGCCGATCGTTCCCCGTTTGAATATTACCATCCTTGATCGATCGGTGGAAACAGATGTTGCAGAATTGCATCTAAATTTAGCAGAGGTTTTGAGCATTGGAACGGACAAAGGAAGACACCAATTTCTAGAAGCGATAAAAGACAAAGAAGTGGAGTCACTATTTTCAATTACTAAAGACCAATTAGTAAAGCAATATAGACAAATTGAAGCAAAAACAGCTGAGTTAGACCGCGGCCTATTACCATTATTTAAGAAAAACGAAGGTTACTTATTAAAAGAAATCGATTTTTTGAAAAAGAAACTTGATGAAGCAGTAAGATTAAAGCACGATAATATGATCAAAAAATATGCGCGTGTTGATCTTGCTTTAAGACCTGATGGTTTTCCGCAAGAGAGGGTTTGGAATGTATTTTATTATCTAAATCAATATGGATTGAATTTTATTAATGACTTAATGACTGGAAGATTCGAATTTGATGGAAGGCACAAGGTCATGAAAATATAGAAAAACTTCACTTACATTGTGGAGTTTTTCTTTTTTTTGTAAAAAAATAACATAATGAAACAGGATTATAAAGAATTAAAGCGAATAGTTATAAAATAGGTGGTGGAAAGTGGGGGAATGTGGTACATTTTTAATAGAAAGTGGGGGTCATGGGGATGTTCATGGGTGAATACCATCACAGCATTGATAATAAAGGCCGCATGATTGTGCCCTCCAAATTCCGTGATGAGCTTGGTGAAATGTTTATTATCACACGTGGATTGGATCAATGTTTATTTGGTTACCCCATATCAGAGTGGGAGCTTATTGAAGAAAAGTTAAAAGGCTTACCTCTGACAAAAAAAGATGCCCGTGCTTTTACCCGCTTCTTCTTTTCTGGAGCAACAGAGAGTGAACTTGATAAGCAAGGAAGAATTAATATCCCTGCACCACTATTGCAATATGCAAAGCTAGAAAAAGAATGTGTAATTTTGGGTGTTTCCAATCGAATTGAAATTTGGAGTAAACAGATTTGGGAAGACTATTTTTCACAGTCTGAAGAATCTTTTGCGGAAATTGCAGAAAATATGATTGGCTTTGATATATAATGGATAAATTATGTTAATATATTTTCTGTTATATATCGTTCGATTGGAAAAGGTGGTTACTACATGTTTGAACATACAACTGTGTTGTTAAAGGAAGCTGTTGATGGATTAAATATTAAGTCAGATGGTATTTATGTTGATTGTACTTTGGGTGGGGCGGGACACAGCTCCTTGATCCTTTCAAAACTCGGAGCCCACGGTAAACTATTTGCATTTGACCAGGATGAAACAGCTATTGCACATGCTAAAGAGAAGTTGGCACAATATGGAGACCGATTAGAGATAATAAAAAGCAATTTCTTATATTTAAAAGAAGAGCTTAATGATCGAGGAATTGCTAAAGTTGACGGAGTCCTATACGATCTTGGGGTATCCTCACCACAATTGGATACACCAGAAAGAGGTTTTAGCTATCATCATGATGCACCACTCGATATGAGGATGGATAATGATGCTGATGTTTCTGCCTATGATGTGATTAATCATTGGCCATATGAAGACTTGGTCCGCATCTTTTTCCGCTATGGCGAAGAAAAATTCTCTAAACAAATAGCACGTAAAATTGAAGCGGCAAGACTTGCAAAACCAATTGAAACAACGGCAGAATTAGTTGAATTGATTAAGGATGCTATTCCAGCACCTGCTAGAAGAAAAGGTGGACATCCTGCCAAGCGAGTTTTTCAAGCAGTAAGAATTGCTGTTAATGATGAATTAGCTGTGTTTGAAAAGTCGATAAATCAGGCAATTGACTTATTAAACCCAGAGGGGAGAATAAGTGTTATTACCTTTCATTCTCTAGAGGACAGGATTTGCAAGGCAGCCCTTAAGAAAGCAAGTGAAACCCCTAATTTACCTCCAGGTTTACCAATCATTCCAGATGAGTATAAACCGATCTTAAAGCTAATCTCACGGAAACCAATTCTTCCATCTGAAGAAGAATTAGAACAAAACAATCGTGCCCGATCTGCAAAGCTCCGTATTGCAGAAAAATTATAAAAAATACCATCACCTAGGCATTGGTGGTAGAAAATGAATAAAATCTGGAGGGGAAGCGTTTGAGTAATCTTGCCAGGAAGTATCTAGAGCAGCAACAAACAGAGCAGAAAGTCCAAAAAAAAGGTCAAGTAATTATCAAAAAATCCTGGCTTACTCCAGGAGAAAAAATAATTGGATTAGCCTTTGCTGGATTTGTATGTTTTGGGGCCATTCACATTATTTCGAACCAATCTAAAATTTACGAGGTCAATAAGGACATCCAGGTTATCGAAGCAAAGGTGTCCGAACAACAGAAGGTAAATAGTGATTTACAGGTTCAGGTAAGCGAATTAAGTGCCTACGATCGAATTTATGAAAAGGCCAAGGAAATGGGCCTTATTAAAAATGAAAATAATGTCAAGGTAGTGCATTAAAATGAACAAGAAACAACCATATATGAATGCAGGAGCAGCCATTTTATTTGGATTATTTGGCTTGCTCTTTTTTGTATTACTCTTCAGGTATTTTTCGATTCAAATCTCGGGAGAAGTAGACGGGCAGCCTCTTGCTGCGAAAGCTCAAGAAAAATATAGCAGGGAAGGGAATTTGGCGGCATTAAGAGGCAATATCTTAGACCGGAATGGCGGGGTAATTGCTGAAGATACGAATGCCTATAAATTAATCGCTATTTTGGATAAGAAGATGACGACGAATCCCAAAAACCCGCAACACGTAAAAAACCCAGACAAAACAGCAAAGGAATTAGCTAAATACTTAGAAATGGATGAGTCAGAGATTTATAGTATTTTAACTACAGGAATAAGAAATAAGAAATTTCAGGTTGAGTTTGGCAAGGAAGGCAAAGATATTACTAATCAGACAAAGAAAAAGATAGAAGATTTAAAGTTGCCTGGAATAACTTTTCTCCGTGAGTCCAAACGCTTTTACCCAAACGGAGTTTTTGCTTCACATTTAGTTGGTTATGCAGACCGGATTGAGCAAAAGGATAAAACGATTAAATCAATTGGGAAAATGGGAATCGAGAAAATTCTAAATGATGAATTAACAGGAAAAAATGGTAAATTAAATTTTGAGAGTGATTTGTGGGGCTATATACTTCCGGACGAGAAGGAAAAAATTACTCCTGCTCAAAATGGTAATGATGTCTATTTGACCATTGACCAAAAAATTCAAACCTTTTTAGAAGATGCAATGAACAAGGTAGATAAGGAATATAAACCTCAAAAAATTATTGCGATTGTAGCCGATCCGAAAACAGGAGAAATATTAGCGATGGGGCAACGACCGTCCTTCCATCCAATAACAAAAGAAGGAATTGATAAAGGCTGGCATAATGAAGCGATTGAAACCTCATTTGAACCTGGATCGACAATGAAAATATTTACACTTGCAGCAGCGGTGCAAGAAAAGGTTTTTAATCCGAATGAAACCTATCAATCTGGTTCGTATCAAGTTACCAAAAAGGATAAAGCAATTCATGACCATAATTACTCCGGCTGGGGAACCATCACCTATCTTGAAGGTGTTCAACGTTCATCAAACGTTGCATTTGCTAAGATTGCGAAGGAGAAGTTGGGTTTTGAAAAGTTAAGAGAATATTTAACAAAATTTGGTTTTGATAAACCTACGGGTATTGATCTTCCCGATGAAACCTCAGGAAAGATTCAGTTTACTTATCCGATTGAAAAAATTACAACTGCATATGGACAGGGAACGGCAATTACACCGATTCAACAAATTCAAGCGGCAACAGCGATAGCTAATGACGGGAAAATGATAAAGCCGCATGTAGTCAAAAAAATTGTCAATCATGACACAGGAGAAACGATTAAATCAACCACTCCTGAGGTCGTTTCAACTCCTATATCAAAAGAGACTGCCAAACAGGTTCGTGATATCCTTGAAACCGTGGTTACCTCACCTAAAGGAACGGGTGGCCGTTACAAAATTGATGGCTACAGTGTCGCTGGTAAAACGGGGACAGCTAATATCCCAGGACCGAACGGAGGATATTTACAAGGGGCAGATAACTATATGTTTTCGTTTCTAGGCATGGCACCTAAGGATGATCCGAAGTTGATTGTATATGTTGCTGTTCAGCAGCCTGATCTTGATGGAACCGGCTTAGGTGCCCTTCCTGTCTCGGCAATTTTTAATCCTGTCATGAAAAACAGCTTGCAATATTTAAATATCCAACCTTCTAAGAGTCAAAAAGCACAATTAAATAAACTATCAGATTTTATCGGGAAGTCGGTCGAGGCAACAGAAAAAGAACTTAAGGCAAAGGACATTGAAACGGTTGTAATAGGCAAAGGAACAAAAGTTGTCAGACAACTACCAGAGTCAGGTACGACTGTTTTAGAGGGGGAAAAGGTAATCATCCAAACAAATGGAGATAAACTAGCCCCAGATATGACAGGCTGGTCACTTAGAGATGTAATGAAAGTAGCTAATATAGCTGGCTTAAAACTAAATTCAAAGGGACAAGGCTACGTAACTCAGCAAAATATCAAACCAAAAACGATTATGCGAAACGGTGATTTCTTAATAGTTGATTTAAAAACCCCTGAAGAACAGTGGACTCAAGAAAATCAGGCTAATTCAAATGGCCAAGACCAATCAGAAGAAAACATTGAAGAAATAGTTCAAGATTAAACGTTAATCCCGCTTACTAGAGCGGGATTTTCTCTTATTTATTACCGGTTGTCTGCGTTCTAATAAAAAAAGTACAAGCATATAAATGAACGATAGAAAAAGGAGGGTCGTTCAAAATATGCGAGTTTCAAATGTAACTGTCCGTAAACGATTAATGATTGCTCTATTCGTTGGTATTCTAACCTTCTTAATTATTGATGTGCGGCTTGGGTATGTTCAATTTGTTTTGGGTGATTGGTTGACTGCAGGAGCAAAAGACTCTTGGAGTCGTAATATCCCTTTCGAACCTGAACGAGGAGAAATTGTAGACCGTAATGGGGTGCCGTTGGCAACGAATATAAGTACCCCCACTGTTTGGGTAGTCCCAAGACAAATAAAGGACCCAGCAACAACCGCGGAAAAGCTGGCTTCCGTTTTAAATATGTCAAAAGAAAAGGCATACCGGGATATCACATTAAGGGAGAGAATTGTTCGTATTAAGGAAGGCAGAAAAATTTCTCATGAAAAGGCTAAGGAAATCAGATCCCTGGGTCTTGAAGGGGTCTATATTGGGGAAGACTCCAAGCGTCATTATCCCATGGGGAGTTATCTCTCACATGTACTTGGGTTTGCAGGAGTGGACAACCAGGGGTTGATGGGACTAGAGCAATATTATGATAAAGAGCTAAGTGGTGAAAGGGGCTCAGTTAAGTTCTATGCGAATGCTAAAGGTGAAAGAATGAACGATATGGCAGATGATTATGAGCAGCCGATCAACGGTCTCGATTTGAAGCTGACAATTGATTCAAAGATACAAACCATTGTCGAAAGAGAACTAGATATTGCTGAGGCAAAATACAACCCAGATGGTATAATCGCCATTGCAATGAACCCAAATAGTGGTGAAATTTTAGCGATGTCGAGCAGACCAACTTTTGATCCTGCTAATTTCCGGAATGTACCCCAAGAGGTCTATAATCGGAACCTGCCAGTTTGGTCAACCTATGAACCTGGTTCAACTTTTAAAATAATTACTCTTGCTGCAGCATTGAATGAAGGAAAGGTTAACTTGGAAAAGGAACATTTCCATGATTCTGGGTCGGTTCAAGTAGCAGGTGCAAGGTTAAAATGCTGGAAGCGGGGCGGGCATGGTGATCAAACATTTTTAGAAGTTGTTGAAAACTCGTGTAACCCTGGATTTGTTGAATTAGGCGAACGACTAGGAAAAGAAAAGCTTTTTAAATATGTTAAGGATTTTGGATTTGGGCAGAAAACTGGAATTGATTTACAAGGTGAAGGAACAGGGATTTTATTTAATTTGAACCGAGTAGGTCCTGTTGAACAGGCAACAACTGCCTTTGGACAAGGAGTATCTGTAACACCGATTCAGCAGGTAACTGCAGTGTCAGCAGCGGTCAATGGTGGAATATTATACAAGCCGTTCATTGCGAAAGAGTTAATTGATCCTGTAACCCAAGAGATTGTAATGAGGAATTCTCCTGTTGAAAAAAGAAGAGTAATTTCCGAGAAGACTTCAAAGGAAATCCGCCATGCACTTGAAAGTGTAGTGGCCCAAGGGACAGGTGGCAGGGCATTTGTTGAAGGCTATCGTGTTGGTGGTAAAACAGGGACTGCACAAAAAGCACAAAACGGCAGATACTTAGAAAATAACTTTATTGTTTCTTTTATGGGCTTTGCCCCTGCTGATGACCCACAGATTGTCGTTTATGTTGCTGTTGATAACCCAAAAGGAGTAACGGCATTTGGGGGAACCATTACCGCTCCAATTGTAGGTAATATTATGAAGGATAGCATGAAAGCAATGGGGGTTGAGCCGAGAAAGGATCAAATTGAAAAAGAACTAAAATGGCCAGATACTCCTTTAATAAAACTTCCTGATTTTACCGGTTTAACAAAAATGGAGTTAATGGATCAGCTTATTAACTTAAAGGTAGATGCCAGCGGGGAGGGAGATGTGGTTATTAGGCAATCTCCAGTAGCCGGAACCAAAGTAAAGGAAGGGTCAAAAATTAGGCTTTATTTTGGTAAAGAAGAATAACTCGAGTTGAACTTCTTATTGTTAGGGCGGTCGGAATGTTTTCCGCCGCTTAATTTTTTCTTTAAGCTTATATAACTAAATAGCAAAATAAAATATTTTAATGTAAAATAAGATGGAACTTTCGTTAAGAAGAATTTTGAGGTAAATACTGGTAATATGTATGTACGGTCATGAGAGGATTTGAGAGAAATGAAGCTACAAAAGCTGCTTAAGAATTTGCATCTTTTAGTTCCTTTTAAAGGTGAAGATCTGGAAATTACATCGATCGAAAACGATAATCGGAAGGTGCAAAAAGGGAGCTTATTTATTTGTATTAAAGGTTATACAGTTGATGGTCATGATTTTGCAGAATCAGCTGTAAAAAACGGCGCAGCAGCCATACTTGCGGAACGTCCGTTATCACTTGATGTGCCTGTTATTCTTGTAAAAGATACAACAAGGGCAATGGCTGTGTTAGCTGATACTCTTTATGGGCAGCCAACTAAAAAGCTGCATTTAATTGGGATCACAGGAACAAACGGAAAAACAACCACCAGTCATTTAATTGAAAAAATAATGGTAGATGCTGGTCAAAAAACCGGTTTGATTGGCACGATGTACACTAAAATAGCTGAAAAGACGATTGAAACCAAAAACACCACACCTGAAAGCTTGACACTTCAAAAAACCTTTCAGCAAATGGTTGAAGCAGGGGTAAATACTGCCGTAATGGAGGTTTCTTCGCATGCCTTAGACCTTGGCAGGGTCCATGGCTGCGATTATGATGTGGCTGTGTTTACAAATCTAACGCAAGACCACCTGGATTATCATAAGACAATGGATGAATATAAGCGTGCGAAGAGCTTATTATTTGCCCAGCTCGGTAATACATTTGATCATCATAAACCAAAATTTGCCGTTTTAAATGCAGACGACCCTGCCTCTGATATGTATAGCAGGTCAACTGCCGCACATGTAATTACATATGGAATCGACAACAAGGCCGATATTCAAGCGAAAAACATCCAAATGACTTCCTCTGGTACTCATTTCAATCTCTTTGTCGAAACGGAAAAATTTCCGATCCAAATGCAATTAATTGGGAAATTCAGTGTTTATAATGTTTTAGCAAGTATTGCTGCTTCACTTGTGTCCGGAGTCGAAATTAATGAAATTATCAAGTCCATTGAAAGTGTAGAAGGTGTATCAGGAAGGTTTGAACTTGTAAATGCAGGACAAGATTTCACGGTTATTGTTGATTATGCCCATACACCTGACAGCCTTGAAAATGTATTAAAGACGGTTCAGCATTTTGCCAAAAAAAGAATCTTCGTCATCGTAGGCTGCGGTGGAGATCGAGATCGTACGAAGCGGCCATTGATGGCTCAGATAGCCTGTCAATTGGCCACAGATCCTATCCTCACTTCAGATAACCCTAGAAGTGAAGACCCATTAGCAATATTGAAGGAAATGGAAGCGGGGGTTGAGGGTGAGAAATATAAGATCATACCTGACCGTAAAGAAGCGATTCATACAGCAATACAACAGGCAACAACAGGAGATGTGATCTTAATAGCCGGTAAGGGCCATGAAACATATCAAATTATTGGCAATGTCGTTCACGATTTTGATGACAGGCTGGTAGCACGGGAAGCGATTGAGGGGAGATAGCTATGTATTTAGCTTTGAAAGACTTGGAAGGTCTATTTGATTCTAGCCGTGGAATCCAAGATGATTTTATGTTTACTTCGGTTAGCGACCAAGCAAACGAAGCGCAGCCAAAAGGATTATTTGTGTCATTTAACGGAATGTATGGTGAGCTTTCAGAAGCGATTGCAAATGGAGCAATTGCAGCTATTTGGAATCAAGAACACGATCTTCCAAGGTATACTCCGAACCATTTTCCAGTATTTTTTACAAACGATCCTGCTGATGCAATTGTAACGATTTTAAAAAGATATATTGAAAAATTAAATGGAGAAACAGACAAAATTATGGCGATAACTAACTTTAAATTTTCAAATAAAAAACTTCTTAATAAAAATAACGAAACATATGATATATCTGTGTTATTAAACGAGGTAATTAATAAAAACGAACCTGAAAGGAGGGAATAAAATGCTCGAGCAAGTTATTTTTTTCACAATAATTATGGGATTTCTTATATCAGTATTGCTTTCTCCTGTATTTATTCCCTTCTTAAGAAGGTTGAAATTTGGACAAAGCATTCGTGAAGAAGGGCCAAAATCCCACCAGAAAAAATCTGGTACACCTACCATGGGCGGTGTGATGATCTTGTTTTCGATCGTTATTACGACACTTGTAATGACTGGAAAATTTTCTGAACCGACCGTTAAAACATATTTGCTGCTTCTTGTAACGCTCGGATTTGGATTGCTTGGATTTTTAGACGATTTTATCAAAGTCGCGTTAAAACGGAATTTAGGATTAACCTCTAAACAAAAGCTAGCAGGTCAAATCATTATTTCAATTATCTTTTATCTTATCTATAAACAACAAGGTTTCTCGACCGAAATTAGTATCCCATTTACTGATACAACATTTGATTTAGGCTGGTTTTTCATCTTTTTCATCATATTCTGGTTAGTTGGCTTTTCAAATGCGGTCAACTTAACCGATGGACTTGATGGCCTGGTGTCAGGTACCGCAGCAATTGCTTTTGGTGCACTAGCAGTACTTGCTTGGAATCAATCACAGATAGAAATTGCGATATTTTCTGTGGCGGTTGTAGGAGCTGTGTTAGGGTTCTTGGTGTTTAACGCCCATCCAGCCAAGGTTTTCATGGGAGATACCGGTTCACTTGCTCTTGGAGGGGCAATTGCCACTATCGCAATTCTTACCAAACTTGAAATTTTGCTGATCATTATCGGAGGAGTATTTGTCATTGAAACATTATCCGTTATTTTACAGGTTATCTCCTTCAAAACAACCGGTAAACGGATTTTCCGTATGAGCCCATTGCATCACCATTATGAATTAGTAGGTTGGTCGGAATGGCGTGTTGTCGTCACTTTTTGGAGTGTTGGATTAATCCTTGCGATACTAGGAATCTATATAGAGGTGTGGTTATAAATTGAAACAGATTAAAACTTTCAGTCATAAAAAAATTCTTGTCCTTGGTTTGGCGAAAAGCGGGGTAACAGCAGCCGCTCTATTACATAAGCTTGGAGCATTTGTGACGGTTAATGATAAAAAGCCATTCTCGGAAAATCCTGAGGCACAAGGGCTATTAGAACAAGGGATTAAAGTGATTTGTGGTGAACATCCTATTGAACTTCTTGATGAAGGCTTCGAGCTGATCGTTAAGAATCCAGGTATTCCTTATAACAACCCAATGATTGCTGGAGCTATTGAAAAAGGAATTCCGGTAATCACCGAGGTAGAGCTTGCGTATGAGGTTTCGGAAGCCCCGTTTATTGCTATTACAGGAACAAACGGGAAAACAACAACGACAACATTAGTCTATGAAATGTTGAAAGAGGATGAAAAGAACCCACTAATTGCAGGGAATATTGGTACTGTGGCATCAGGTGTTGCGGAGGAAGCAACAGCAGACAATACGATTGTCATTGAATTATCTTCGTTTCAATTAATGGGAATTGTCAATTTTAATCCTAAAATTGCCATTCTTACAAACCTATATGATGCCCATTTGGATTATCATGGGACAAAAAAAGAATATATTACAGCAAAGGCAAACATAACAAAAAATCAAACAGAACTTGAATATCTAATTGTCAATGCGGATCAAGAAGAAACCTTAGAAGTTGCTCGTCACTCTAAGGCCAGCATCATTCCTTTTTCTACAAAGAAGAAACTGTCGGAAGGTGCTTATATTTCTGATGGCTGGATTATATTTAATAGAGAAAAAGTGATGGAAATTGAGAAAATAGCTCTACCCGGCAACCACAATCTTGAAAATATTTTATCTGCTATGGCTGCGGCAAAGCTTTCAGGGGTAGAAAATAGCGCGATTCAAAGGGTTCTTCGTACATTTACTGGTGTCAGGCACCGCCTGCAATTCGTTACAGAAGTGAACGGTAGAAAATTCTATAATGATTCTAAAGCGACGAATATTCTGGCATCCATTAATGCTTTAGCTGCGTTTGAAGCTCCAGTTATTCTGCTAGCAGGCGGTTTGGATCGCGGTAACGAGTTTGATGAGCTCCTGCCTTATTTAAAAAATGTAAAAGCAATGATTACATTTGGGCAAACCGCTCCTAAGATGGAACGGATCGGGACATTGGCTGGAATAAAAACAATCATCCGTGTCGATAATGTTGACAAGGCAGTGCCTGAAGCTTATCGATACTCCGAATCAGGTGACGTAATATTGTTATCTCCTGCTTGTGCGAGCTGGGATCAATATAAAACTTTTGAGGTCAGGGGAGACATTTTTATCGAAGCGGTGCATAAGCTTAAGTAAGGGCTTGTACCAACGAAAAGCGGAAGTTCCCGTTTAGCGCACGACAGGACTGGAGCGCTTCGAATAAGATAAAGGAAACACGAAGAGCGTAAGTGATTCGATGTTGACTTATCGTAGGAGGGGTGCGAAGTACACTAGTCGCTGGGAGCTAGAGCCAGATAGCTTCGTGGTTCTGCAAAGCCCTAAAACTAGCAGTTGAGGTGTATTGTAGTGCCGACAAAAAAAACAACTCCCGATTTTATTTTAATGATCGTAACATTCACGCTTCTGGCAATAGGGCTTATCATGGTTTACAGCGCAAGTGCTATCTGGGCCGAATATAAATTTAATGATTCCTTTTTCTTTGCGAAAAGACAAACTCTTTTTGCAGGGGTAGGAGTCGCTGCTATGTTTTTTATTATGAACATCAACTATTGGACGTGGAGGACTTGGTCGAAAACCTTTATCATTATTTGTTTTGTCCTACTTATTCTTGTTTTAATTCCGGGAATAGGTAATGAAAGAAATGGTTCTCGAAGTTGGATTGGTGTAGGGGCTTTTTCGATTCAACCTTCAGAATTTATGAAACTGGCGATGATAGCTTTTTTGGCAAAATATCTGTCCGAACGGCAAAAGCTCATTACTTCATTTAAAAAAGGTCTTGTTCCATCATTAGGGCTTGCCTTTTTAGCCTTTTCAATGATCATGCTCCAACCTGATTTAGGTACGGGAACAGTTATGATGGGAACCTGTGTCGTCATGATTTTTATTGCTGGAGCACGGATTAGCCATTTTTCTTTCCTTGGACTGTTGGGTATAGCAGGGTTTGTCGGCTTAATTGCTTCCGCACCTTATCGAATGAAAAGGATAACTTCCTTTTTAGATCCATGGTCCGACCCGCAGGGAAGTGGCTTTCAAATGATTCAATCGCTTTTTGCAATTGGACCTGGCGGATTGTTTGGACTTGGACTTGGCGAAAGCCGACAAAAGTTTTTTTACTTACCAGAACCACAGACCGACTTTATCTTTGCAATACTATCTGAAGAATTAGGTTTTATCGGTGGTTCATTTATATTACTATTATTTGCACTGTTGTTATGGAGAGGTATTCGAATCGCCCTAGGTGCACCGGATTTATATGGCAGTTTTTTAGCCGTAGGGATCATCGCCATGGTAGCTATTCAGGTAATGATTAATATTGGAGTTGTCACAGGGCTAATGCCCGTTACGGGCATTACCTTGCCATTTTTGAGCTATGGGGGTTCTTCATTGACCTTGATGTTGATGGCGGTCGGTGTTCTTCTTAATATTAGCAGGTATTCTCGATTTTGAACCTTACCCCTGTTTAGCAGCAGGGTTCTTTTTATTTTTAAGCGATATCTAGTTCATAAGGTTACAATTAGATAACATTCTTTTTTCATATGCATTATTTCGTTCGTTTTTATAGTAAGATAGTTATGGCAATCAGGTGTTAAATAGTTAATGAGGTGGAAAAATGAAAATAGTTGTTAGCGGTGGAGGGACTGGCGGACATGTCTATCCTGCTCTCGCACTAATTAGAGAAATTCAAAAACAGAATAAGGATGCACAATTTTTATATATTGGGACTAAAAATGGTTTGGAAAGTAAGCTTGTTCCGATGGAGAATATTCCTTTTAAAGCAATTCATATTACTGGTTTTCAAAGAAAGCTTTCCTTTGAAAATATAAAAACTGTTCTACGTTTTCTAAAAGGGGTAAAAGACAGTAAAAGAATGTTAAAAGAGTTCAAACCTGATATTGTCATTGGAACAGGCGGATATGTATGCGGACCTGTTGTTTATGCTGCATCAAAGCTCGGTATCCCAACGATTATCCACGAACAAAATAGTGTTCCTGGACTTACCAATAAATTTTTAAGCCGTTATGTAAATAAAATTGCGATTTGTTTTGAAGAAGCCAAAGAATTCTTTCCGAAAGAGAAGACTGTTTTCACAGGTAATCCTCGTGCATCCGAAGTAATTGGCAAGGATGGGATTCAAGGACGTCTTGCAGCTGGGCTTAGTACAACAATACCAGCAGTTTTAATCTTTGGCGGCAGCCGTGGTGCCAGGCCAATTAATGAGGCTGTTGTAAAGGCATTTGGGGAATTGGCTGAAAAGCCATATCAAATTCTTTATATTACAGGAGACGTTCATTTTGAGGATGTTAAAAAAGAAGTAGATCTAATTGGAAACCCAAAAAATGTAGTAATTAAGCCATTTATTCATAATATGCCAGAGGTCCTTGCGGGGATTGATCTAGTCGTTTCAAGAGCAGGAGCAACGACACTAGCAGAGATTACCTCGCTCGGTATTCCAAGCATTCTTATTCCTAGCCCGTATGTTACAAATAATCATCAAGAGAAAAACGCTAAATCTTTAAGTGACCATGGTGCGGCAGAATTACTATTAGAAAAAGATTTAAATAATAAAAGTCTTGTGAACCACATCGATCGTATTCTCTTAAATAAAGAAAATTTAAAGGAAATGAAGCTAAAAGCTAAAAAAATGGGTGTGCCTGATTCAGCTATTAGACTGTATTCCTTAATGCAAGAGCTTGTAAATACAAATCAAAGGTAGCCCATAATTGTTTTTAGCATAAACTGAAATAAATGCATCTTCGAAAGATAGGTGGTAAATATGGACGCAATAATAACGGAATTGCAAAATTCAAATATAGGAAAAGTGAAAATAAGTGAACCTCTTGTCAACCACACCACAATCAAAATCGGCGGTCCTGCTGATCTTTTTATTGAGCCTTCATCAGTTGAAAATTTAAAACAGGCGATGGGTTTGGTAAAAAAACACAGCATAAATTGGCGGGCGATTGGCAGAGGTTCTAATCTTTTAGTCTCTGACAAAGGCATCGAAGGAGCGGTAATTAAACTTGGCTCTGGAGTGGATGGACTTAAAATTAATGGCACAGAGATTACAGTGGGAGGCGGACATTCCCTGATAAGTTTGGCTACACTTATTAGCAAGAAAGGGATGGCCGGATTAGAATTTGCCAGTGGAATCCCTGGATCTGTTGGCGGTGCTGTTTATATGAATGCTGGTGCACACGGCTCAGATATTAGCAAAATACTGACAAGGGCTCATATTTTATTTGAAGATGGGACGATGGAGTGGCTTTCGAATGACGAAATGAAATTCTCTTATAGAACATCTGTCTTGCAGAAAATTAGACCAGGCATTGTTGTAGAAGCTGCATTTCAACTTGTCGAAGGTGATAAATCCGTCATTGTATCAAAAATGGTCAAGAATAAGGATTATCGAAAAGATACCCAACCATGGAATTTTCCCTGTGCTGGCAGTATATTTAGGAACCCGCTTCCGAATTACGCAGGAAAATTAATAGAAGATGCTGGGTTAAAGGGATATAGTATTGGCGGTGCAAAAATATCAGAAATGCATGGGAATTTTATAGTAAATGCTGGAAATGCTACTGCAGGAGATGTGCTTGCCTTAATTCAACATGTAAAGGATACCATTTACAGCCTTTATAATGTAAAAATGGAAACAGAGGTAGAAATAATCGGACGGAAATAAGAAAGAAAATAATCGTACGAATGACAAATATTGTGTTATAATTACTGATAATATTATAGGTGCAACCTCGAAAAGTAACTGACGGCATGATTTTTCGTGCCGTTGTTTCTCTTTTCAAGGTAAACTATCGAATGTTTGGACAGGCTTAGTTAGCTATTCCTGAGGCAGCTGCTTTTTATTTGGAGGAATAATAAATGGAAAAAGGTAAAATCGTTGCTCTCGAGGATCGTATCCCTCAACTTAAAGAGCAAAGACGACGAAAAGCGAATAGACGCCTTGTACTCCTGTTAATTCTGTTTTTTACAATGATAGTAGTTATCGCCTACTCACAATCACCATTAAGTCATGTAAAGACGATAACAATAAAAGGCAATGGAGTGTATTCCGCTGAAGAATTAGTCAGTCAGAGCGGCCTTTCGAATAATACGAATATTTGGAAAATAAAGAAGGAAGAAACCATTGTAAAATTACAGCGATTATCCGAGATCAAAAAAGCTGATATTCAGATTCACTGGCCTAGTACAGTTATTATTCAAGTAAAAGAATATAAAAGAATTGCCTACCTAAAACAAGGGAATAATTTCCTTCCAGTTATGGATAATGGGGAAATTTTAAAAAATCGAGAAGCAAATAAAATTCCTGTTAATTCTCCAATTTTATTTGAGTTTAAAGAAGGGGCAGCCCTCAATCAATTGGTTAAAGAGTTAGAAAAACTTCCTAGAGAAATTTCAAACTCGATCTCTGAAATCCATTATACTCCCAAGAAAACAGATCCATTTCATATATCCTTATTTATGAATGACGGATTCGAGGTGAGTGCGACATTAAGAAGTTTTTCAGAAAAAATGGTGCATTATCCCTCAATTATCTCCCAATTAGATCCTAACAAAAAGGGAATTATTGACTTAGAAGTAGGATCTTACTTTAAGGCTTTTGAAACAGAAGGGGAGGAAAAAGAAGTTGAGCAAGATAAAGGTGAAGGGTAAACATGTTATCTTGTCCCTCGTCTGCCTTGTATTAGGATTTATGATTGCCTTTTCTTATCATTTGACGCAAATAGAAAATAAAAATGAGAAGCCAAATGTATCGGGTAAACAGTGGGAAAAGACACTTGCATTAAGAAATCAATTAATTGCAGAAGAAAAGAGTAATCGAGAACTGCAAAAGGAGTTACATCAAAAACAAGATTTGGTTCTTAAAAATGAAAAAGACCTCTCAAAGGAAGCACAGGTCTTTCTTAATCTTGCTGAGGATGCCGAAAAATATCGTATGTTCTTGGGGAAGGTGAAGGTACAGGGGAAAGGGGTTAAGATTACTCTCACTGACGGTGCATACGACCCAAAAGAAGACAATATTAATAATTACCTTGTTCATGAACACCATGTATTTAAAGTGGTGAATGAACTATATATATCAGGAGCAGCAGCTGTTGCTATAAATGGGCAAAGGCTGACAAGTCATTCTTATATTATTTGTAATGGACCGGTTATTACTGTAGATGGAATTGAACATCCAGCACCATTTATTATTACAGCAATCGGAGACCCTGACGTCCTTTCATCATCAATAAACTTAGTTGGAGGAGTTAAGGATCAACTAGTTAACGATAATATTGTTTTTACATTAGAAAAAAATGATGAAATTGTCCTAAATCCAATTCTAGGAAGTTAGCCATTTTTAAAGTAGTGTCCACGGGATGATTATATAAAAGGTTAGGTGAAAAAATGTGGACAACCAAAAAATTAATGCAAGTTTTACATTGATAGCAATCTTGGTCGGTTTCATGATTGCGATCCAATTTCAAACAGTAAAAAAACCTGCTGAACGTGACACACGCGATATATGGCAGCTTCGTGAAGCGTTACTTAAAGAAAAAGAACTTCAATCCAATTTATTAAGTGAAATTCGTTCAAATGAAGAAAAGCTGGCAGCCTATGAATCTAAGCGAAAACAAAGTAAGGAACAAGCTTTAAAGGATACATTAGATGAATTAAAGATTGAAGCTGGATTATCCCAAATTACTGTTCCTGGAATTACCTTACATATTGAGCCAGTAATCGAAGAAATAAAGCCGGGTACTCCAGTTAATAGGGTGGTTTCACCAGAACTTTTAAAAAGATTACTCAATGAATTGAATATGTACGAAGCAAAATATGTAGCGATTGATGGACGAAGAATTATTAATACGACTGTCATTCGGGACATCAATCGGGAAACAAAAATCGATGGACATACAATTAATAGTTTGCCGATAGAAGTTATCGTGGGTGTAGATGATAATAATACAGCTGAAAAATTATACAATCGGATGAAAGTATCTAAATCTACGGAAGAATTTTTTATTGAAAATCTCAGACTTTCCATTTCAAAACCAAATCCGAACGTCACGGTACCTGCCTATGATAATTCCATTCGTATCCGCTACATGGAACCGACAAAAGAAGGAGGCGATTCTTAATGTGGCTTCCATTCATTGGATTAATAATTGGAATCATACTTGGTTTGTTAACGGAGATTCGAATACCTGAAGAATATTCCAATTATTTGTCGATTGCTGTCTTAGCAGCATTCGACACACTTTTCGGCGGCATAAGGGCATACCTGCAAAATATATATGATGAAAAGGTGTTTGTTTCAGGATTCTTTTTTAATATAATGCTTGCTGCAAGTTTAGCTTTTCTCGGTGTTCATCTTGGTGTAGACTTGTATTTAGCGGCAGTTTTCGCGTTTGGTGTCAGATTATTTCAGAATATTGCCGTAATAAGGCGAATAATATTGACGAAATGGTCAACAAACAAAGAAAAAGTAGAAAAAAATTGAAATTTTTTAAAGGGAATCATTTAGTTGTGACGAATAATTTAAATATTACTATGGAAACTTTTATTGAACAAAAAAAATAGTTGTTGTTCAACTTAAGGAAATCTAAAGGAGGTGCCAAAGAATGAACAGCAATGAAATATATGTTAGTCTTGACATCGGTACATCCAGTGTGAAAGTTATCATTGGTGAAATGGTCAATGACTCGGGTAAAGACTCGTTAAATATAATTGGTGTTGGAAATGTGCTATCTGAAGGATTGCGCAAAGGGTCGATCGTGGACATGGACGACACCGTTCATTCGATTAGAAGGGCAATTGAGCAAGCAGAAAGAATGATTGGGATGGAAATCAGAGATGTGGTGGTTGGCATTTCTGGAAACAATGTTATGCTTCAACAATGTCATGGTATTGTAGCTGTTTCAAGCCAAAACCGAGAGATTACGAATGAGGATGTCATTCGTGTCATTGAAGCATCCCACGTTGGTTCTATCCCGCCTGAGAGAGAGAACATTGGCGTTATTCGAAAACAATTCATACTGGATGGTAAAGATGAAATCAATGATCCCCGCGGTATGATTGGGGTTCGCTTGGAAATGGATGGAACACTCATTACCGGATCCAAATCGATCATCATTAATACACTTCGCTGTGTAGAACGCGCTGGACTTGAGATTGTAGACATTGTCCTTCAGCCTTTGGCAGCTGGAGATTATGCATTGTCAAAGGATGAGAAGAACCTCGGGGTAGCTCTTATTGACCTTGGTGGAGGATCTACAACGATTGCTGTTTTCGAAGAAGGATTTATCACCCAAACGAGTGTCATTCCAGTTGGCGGAGATTATATCACGAAAGATCTTTCTGTAGGGTTACGGACTTCTACAGAAGATGCAGAAAAAATCAAAGTAAAACATGGACACGCATTTTATGATGAGGCTTCAGAAGATGAAGTATTCAGTGTTCCTATAATCGGCAGTGATCAGCATCAACAATTTAATCAGCTTGAGATTTCTGATATTATTGAAGCAAGAATGGAAGAAATTTTTGAACTAGTTTTACATGAAATGAAACGCCTAGGATTAAGTGATCTTCCTGGCGGTTATGTTTTAACTGGCGGCATGGCAAATATGCAAGGTGTTCTAGAACTTGCCCAGGTGATTTTACAAAATCGAGTTCGGATTGCCGTCCCTGACTATATTGGTGTGAGAGAACCACAATATACTACAGCTGTCGGTTTAATTAAATATGCCTACAAGAATGCTAGATTACCAGGTGGTACCATCGGTTCATCGACCATTTCTGAACCTGTAGAAAAGAGAGTACCAAAACAACAACAACATCAACAACAACCTAAAGCAAAAGTAGAAAAACATCCGGAAGAAAAGATGTCATCAAAAGTAAAAAAATTCCTTGGTTACTTTTTTGAATAGGAAAATCAAAAAAGGAAGCGACGAATTAGGAGGATTGTCATGTTAGAATTTGATACAAATTTAGATTCTCTTGCAACAATAAAAGTAATCGGTGTAGGCGGAGGTGGTAATAACGCGGTAAACCGAATGATTGAACATGGCGTTCAAGGGGTAGAATTTATCGCTGTAAATACTGATGCTCAAGCATTAAATCTTTCTAAAGCAGAAGTTAAGATGCAGATTGGCGCAAAACTTACTCGTGGACTAGGTGCAGGTGCTAATCCTGATGTGGGGAAGAAGGCAGCCGAAGAAAGTAAAGAACAGCTTGAAGCGGCATTAAGCGGAGCAGATATGGTATTTGTAACAGCTGGAATGGGCGGAGGCACAGGAACTGGTGCTGCACCAGTTATTGCTCAGATTGCTCGTGACTTAGGTGCATTGACGGTGGGTGTTGTCACACGTCCGTTTACATTTGAAGGTAAAAAACGATCTGGTCAAGCATCAGGCGGAATCGGTGCGATGAAGGAAGCTGTAGATACACTAATTGTGATTCCTAATGATCGTCTTCTAGAAATCGTTGACAAAAGTACGCCAATGCTTGAAGCTTTCCGTGAAGCAGACAATGTACTCAGGCAGGGTGTACAAGGTATTTCAGATTTAATTGCTGTCCCTGGTCTTATTAACTTGGACTTTGCAGACGTAAAAACAATTATGTCTAATAAGGGTTCAGCATTAATGGGTATCGGTGTATCTGCCGGTGAAAATCGTGCAGCAGAAGCCGCTAAGAAAGCAATAAGTTCTCCTTTATTAGAAACTTCTATTGATGGAGCACAAGGAGTACTAATGAACATTACAGGTGGCACAAACTTAAGCCTTTACGAAGTGCAAGAAGCTGCCGATATTGTAGCAACCGCATCAGACCAGGAAGTTAACATGATTTTTGGTTCTGTTATCAATGAAACGCTTAAAGATGAAATTATTGTTACTGTCATCGCAACCGGCTTTAAAGAAGAAGGAATGCAGCCAAAAGCTACTCGTCCGACTTTTGGACAAGCCAAGCCGACAATTGGCAATGTTAAGAGAGAGCAGCCAAAACGCGAAGAGGTTCAGCAAGAACCCGTTCGCCACACCCAAGTTTCCCAAGAAGAAACTTTGGATATTCCAACCTTCTTACGTAACCGAAATCGGAGAAGATAAATAACGAAACATCTAAGAAAGGCATGGCCAATTATGGGTCATGTCTTTTTTTATTTATTGCAACAAAATCTATCTGACAAAATCCGTTGTGAATAGTGGAAAATTCTGTTTTTTTGATTACAGAAAGTGACACACTTCAGCCATGCAAGTACGTTATACTTTTTCGTAAACAGAAAGGAAAAGCTGACAATTTAAAGGGAGGAAGCTGGTTGACTATTTATTTAGATGTGATTTGGGCACTAAATTTGTTATTTGATAGCCTGCTTCTGTATTTAACAGCTATTTTTCTAAAAAGAGAAATTAAATTAGGGAGACTACTTGCTGGCGGTTTTATTGGTTCAATGATAATTTTATTATCCTTTACACCATTAAATGTCTATACAAGCCATCCAATTTCAAAATTCATGTTTTCAATCTTGATGGTGTTAACTACCTTTGGGTATAAGCGAATGACTTTTTTCATTAAAGCCTTAATGACGCTATATGTTTCAACTTTTTTAATTGGCGGGGCATTAATGGGGGCACATTATTTTATTCAATATGACTCTGAATTGACAACTAAGGTCCTA
This sequence comes from Bacillus sp. OV166, assembly GCF_900177675.1. GTDB lineage: Bacteria > Bacillota > Bacilli > Bacillales > Cytobacillaceae > Neobacillus. The sequence goes on from NZ_FXWM01000001.1 coordinate 1,925,162, forward strand.
ATGACCAGTGTAAAAGGTTTTGGAGACCCAATTAGTTGGGTATTCGTTCTTATTGGTTTTCCAGTTGCCTGGCATTTCTCAAGAAAAAATGTAGAAAGTATGGAGATGACCAAAATTCAATTTGATCAAATTGTTAAAGTAACCGTGGAAATTGACAATGAAACACTTACTTTTAAAGGATTAGTGGATAGTGGAAACCAACTTTATGATCCGTTGTCAAAGCTTCCTGTTATGTTCGTCTCAATTAAAAACCAACTAGATACAATCCCAGAAACGATACAGAAACTTGCGGATGATCCAGAAATACTTTTAAAAGGGAGTGGAGAAATCCCAGATGAATGGCAAAGCAGGCTCAGGATCATCCCTACTCGCGTGATTGGACAAGAGCATCAGCTTATTATAGCGGTTAAACCTGAAAGCATATTGATCGAACATAACGGCACTCAGTATTTATGTGAAAAAGGCCTTGTATCTTTCACAATAAAGCAACTCTCTAGTGAGGATGCATTTCAATGTATTGTTCATCCAAAAATGCTAACTGGGCATAAACAGCAAACTGAAACTGTTAAGGTGAGTTAATATTACTATACTCAGAAAAACATATTTTAGAAGGAGGAACACGCATGAAAAAATGGAGGCTTCGCCTATCCTACTACTGGTATAAACTATTAATGAAATTGGGCTTAAAAACAGATGAAGTTTATTATATTGGTGGCAGCGAAGCATTACCGCCTCCTTTGAGTAAAGATGAAGAAGAGTTGTTGTTAAAAAAACTACCGGGTGGTGATAAAGCCGCAAGGTCGATATTAATTGAACGAAATCTCCGTCTAGTTGTTTATATTGCTAGAAAATTTGAGAATACAGGTATTAATATCGAGGATTTAATTAGTATCGGGACCATTGGATTGATTAAGGCCGTAAATACCTTTAATCCGGAGAAAAAAATAAAACTTGCTACATACGCCTCTAGATGTATCGAGAATGAGATTCTCATGTACTTACGACGTAATAATAAGATCAGATCAGAGGTATCATTTGATGAACCTTTGAACATTGATTGGGATGGAAATGAGCTTTTATTATCTGATGTATTAGGAACAGATGATGATATTATCACAAAAGACCTAGAGGCCAATGTGGACCGAAAGTTATTGACAAAAGCACTGCATCAGCTTACAGACCGTGAAAAACAAATAATGGAGCTTCGGTTTGGTCTGACAAACGGGGAAGAAAAAACCCAAAAAGACGTAGCCGACATGCTGGGAATTTCCCAATCCTATATTTCACGATTAGAAAAAAGAATCATAAAAAGATTACGGAAAGAATTTAATAAGATGGTGTAAGAAAAGCAATATTTAAGGCTTTTGTTGATTTTGGCACCATGTTGATTGGAGCGGAAGGCGTGAGACTCCTGCGGGAGGACGGGGCAGGGGAGACCCCACAGGCGCTTAGCGCCGAGGAGGCTCCCCGGACCGCCCGCGAACCGCACGCGACTGGAGCGGAAATCAACATGCACCCTTACAGAACTTAAAGAAAAGAAAATTTTTTTCATTCGAAAAACCTAAGAAATGCGCGACTTAATTACATTTTTCGACAAATATGCACTTGTCCACCATCGTGGATAAGTGCATATTTTTCCTTCTCAAGGAAATACTGTTTTTTGTACAGCAACTCCTGTGAGGAGGGAAAAGGATTGACTCGAAATAAAGTTGAAATTTGCGGTGTGGACACAGCAAAACTTCCTGTATTAAAAAATGAAGAAATGAGAATACTCTTCAAGCAAATGCAAGAGGGCGATATTTATGCCAGAGAAAAGCTCGTCAACGGTAATTTACGACTCGTATTAAGTGTCATTCAACGATTTAACAATCGAGGTGAGTTTGTTGACGACTTGTTTCAGGTTGGCTGTATTGGACTGATGAAATCAATCGATAACTTTGATTTAGGTCAAAACGTAAAGTTTTCGACTTATGCCGTACCAATGATTATTGGAGAAATTCGAAGGTATCTACGTGATAATAATCCAATTCGCGTTTCAAGGTCCTTGAGGGATATAGCTTATAAGGCCCTCCAAGTAAGGGAGCGATTGATGAGCGAAACTTCACGTGAACCCACTGCAGAAGAAATCGCAAAGGTCTTAGAAGTTCCACACGAAGAAATCGTGTTCGCTCTTGATGCCATACAGGACCCAGTGTCCCTTTTCGAGCCAATTTATAATGATGGCGGCGACCCAATTTATGTAATGGACCAATTAAGCGACGAGAAAAATAAAGATATCCACTGGATTGAAGAAATTGCTTTAAAAGAAGGAATGCGAAGGTTAAACGATCGTGAAAAATTAATTTTACGTAAACGATTTTTTCAAGGAAAAACACAAATGGAAGTCGCGGATGAAATCGGGATATCTCAAGCTCAGGTTTCTCGACTAGAGAAAGCGGCCATAAGGCAAATGAATAAAAATATTCAAAGTTAAGCTGTCCTTTGGGCAGCTTTATTTTTATTCTTTTTACTAAAATGATATGAACAATCATATATTTTCTATAGTAATAAAACTGGGAGTGAGAGATGATGGTGAAAATTTCCGAATTCCAAATAAAAGATGTGGTTAATGTATCAGACGGAAAAAGGCTTGGTAATATAGGTGATATAGAGATCAATTTAACCACAGGTAAAATTGATGCCGTCGTGATTAGTGGCAGCGGCAGAGTCCTCGGCTTTTTTGGAAAAGATGATGACGTGGTTATTCCGTGGAAAAATATCATTAAAATTGGTCAGGACGTAATTTTGGTAAGGTATAAAGGAAGTGAAGAGAGATTTTCATCGGAAACAGAGGATTGACAATAGTTTTTGCGGTGACCATTTTTTCGTTTCATGGTAAACTATAGAAAAAAACAAAAGAGGTATGGAAATGGAACCCTTTGTTTTAAAGAATGAGTCATTTTTTTCAATAGAAAGCTGGATAAGGCAATTTCCTGGTTTGGCTGCGGGTATGACAACCAAAAATGGAGGAGCGAGTAAAGGGAATTACAAAACCCTAAACCTTGGCTTTCATGTTGGAGATGACAGAAGAGATGTTTGCATCAACCGAGGAAAAGTTTCTGAACTTCTGAAGTTTCCTCTAAACACCTGGGTTGGGGCAGAACAAACACATGGTATTCATCTTAAGAAAATTTCAAAAGCAGATCGAGGTAAAGGGTCCAATTCCTATGAAGATTCTTTTAAAGACACTGATGGTTTTTATACGAATGAGGAGGGTATTCTTTTATCGCTTTGCTTTGCCGACTGCGTCCCTCTTTTTTTTATTGCACCTGAATCAAGGATGATTGGAATTGCCCATGCTGGCTGGAAAGGGACCGTGGGTCAAATTGCCAAGGAAATGATAAACGCATGGGGAAGAGAAGGAATTAATCCCCAACAGATTTTTGTGGCAATTGGCCCATCAATTTGTGAAAAATGTTATATTGTTGATCAACGAGTTATAAATTTAGTTGAAAATACTCTAGTAGATGTCGAAACATTACCCTATAATTTAATTAATGATGGCCAATACTCTTTAGATTTACGTGAAGTAAATAGACAAATTATTGTCAATTCAGGTGTACCTGATACTAATATTCAGATGACTGGTTTTTGTTCTAGTTGTGATAAAGAGTTTTTTTCCCACCGCCGTGATCAAGGTAGGACAGGAAGAATGGTAAGTTTTATTGGCTGGAAGGAGATTATGAAAAGTTTATGAGGGTTGCAGTAAAGTTTGAACAAATAAAACAACAAATTATTGAGACATGCCTTCGAGTAGAGCGGGACCCTGAAGAAGTGAAAGTGATAGGCGTTACGAAATATGTTAGTACGGAGAGAGCTATCGAAGCGTTACAAGCTGGCATAATAAATTTAGGTGAAAATCGTGATGAGGGGCTCCTTCAAAAGTGGGAAGTACTTAAGGACAAGCCTAATTGGCATTACATCGGTTCGCTTCAGAAGCGAAAAGTAAAAAATATTATTAATATAGTTGAATATATTCATTCTTTGGACCGGATTTCTCTTGCAGAAGAAATCAATAAACGAGCAGAACAAAAGGTAAAATGCCTGGTTCAAGTCAACGTCTCTGGGGAAGAATCTAAGCACGGCTTAACTCCTGAAGATGCGATAGTTTTTATTGAATCGCTTCGCAAATTTGAGAGGATTAGCGTGGAAGGTTTAATGACAATGGCCCCATTAACGGATGATGAAGACCAAATTCGAGAATGTTTTCGCAAATTAAGAGAACTTCGCGATCAAGTTCAAGCCCTAAATTTGGATTACGCCCCATGCACAGAGCTTTCGATGGGTATGTCTAATGATTATGTAATTGCTATTGAAGAAGGGTCAACAATGGTAAGAATAGGCACAGCGCTTGTTGGTGAAGATGGTTAGGAGAGAAGATAATGACGATTAAATCAAAATTAAAAACATTTTTCTTTTTAGATGATGAATATGATGATAATAATGATGATTATGCACAAACAGTTGAACCGGCTCCCGTAAAGCAAAAGCAACAGCAACAGCATCTGCCAGTGGTAAAAAACCAAAATGTTGTTAGCTTGCAAAGCGTCCAAAAAACTACCACTTCATCAAAGTCATCCAAGGTAATATTAGTTGAACCACGGACATATTCTGAGTCAACTGATATTGCAGACCATTTAAAAAATCGCCGGGCAGTTGTAGTGAACCTGCAGCGGATTGATAGTGAACAAGGCAGGCAAATTGTTGATTTTCTAAGCGGAGTTGTCTATGCCCTCGGTGGTGACATTCAAAAAATTGGTTTAAGTATATTTTTATGTACTCCTGATAATGTTGAGGTGTCAGGAAATATATCCGATTTGATTCCTGACTTTGATAATCAAAATATGAGGTGGTAATGTTAAATGGCATTTGTATTTAGTTTATTACAACAGTTAATTCAAGTTTATTCGTGGGCATTAATTATTTATATTTTAATGTCTTGGTTTCCAAATGCTAGAGAGTCCTCTATTGGTCAATTTTTAGCAAAAGTTTGTGAACCTTATTTAGAGCCATTTAGAAAAATCATCCCACCTCTTGGTATGATGGATATATCACCTATAGTTGCATTTCTTGTTTTAAACTTCGCTAGCAGTGGTTTAGGCAGTGTATATCGCTGGCTTGCATAAGAATACTGAAACTAGGTTGTGTTTTGAAAAATGAATATTTACCAGCATTTCCGGCCAGAAGAACGAGAATATATTGACCAAGTGTTAAATTGGAAGGATTATGTCGAGACGCAATATACTCCTAAGTTAACAGATTTTCTTGATCCAAGGGAACAGCATATTCTAAAAATATTAATTGGTGAACATGGCCAAGTAAATTATAAACTTTTTGGCGGCAGCCCGGATGTTGAACGAAAAAGAGCCTTAATCTTTCCAGATTATCTAACCGCCACGGAAGAAGAATTTCAAATCAGTCTTTTTGAAATCCATTATCCAACCAAGTTCGTCACGATCGAACATCGACAGGTATTGGGTACGTTAATGTCTTTAGGGCTAAAGCGAGGGAAATTTGGTGATATCCTTAATAAGGATGATAAATGCCAATTTTTCGCTGCAAAGGAAATAAGCGACTATATAAAAACTAATGTTGAAACAATTGGCAGGGCTGGCGTTAAACTAACTGAAACCGATATCGAGAATGCCATCCGTATCAATGAATTATTGGTCGATAGTGATTTAACAGTATCTTCACTACGATTGGATACTGTTATTTCAGGTATTTACCATGTATCACGGCAAAAATCGCAACTTTTTATTCAACAAGGGCTCGTGAAAGTGAATTGGACATTAACCGAAAATCCTTCATTTGAATGCGATGTTGGTGATATGATTTCAGTTAGAGGATACGGCAGAGCAAAAATTCTTGCCATCGAAGGGAAAACAAAAAAAGAAAAATGGCGAATAAATGTCGGTAAACAAAAATAACAACATAAGTAAAGAAGGAAATTCGAAGAATGTTGTCGAATAAATGCTTATACATATAGAATTAGAGAATGTATGGAGGTGGCATCAATGCCGTTAACACCGTTGGATATTCATAATAAAGAGTTTAATAAGGGTTTTAGAGGATATGATGAAGATGAAGTGAACGAATTTCTCGATCAAGTCATCAAAGATTATGAATTAGTACTCAGAGAGAAAAAAGAAATGGAAGAACGCTTAAACGATATGAATGAGCGTCTTGGTCATTTTGTTACTATTGAGGATACTCTGAATAAATCAATCATCATTGCTCAAGAGGCTGGGGAAGATGTAAAACGTAATGCCCAAAAGGAAGCGAAGTTAATCATTAAGGAAGCAGAGAAAAACGCGGATCGAATTGTCAATGAATCACTTTCAAAAGCAAGGAAAATTGCTCTTGAAATCGAGGATTTAAAAAAACAATCAAAAGTATTCCGAACTCGTTTTAAAATGTTGATTGAAGCTCAGCTTGATATGTTGAACACGGATGATTGGGATCATTTATTAGAGTATGAGGTAGATGCGACAGAGCTAAAAATTCATCAAGAAGAAGATTCATTAGCTTGACGAAATGCGTTTTTTTAGCATATAATTTCTTAACAGTTATAAAGAATGGTCAATGACGATGAAAGGGAAAGTACAATTTTCTATGGCTTTTTAAAAGCGAGTCGGGGGTGGTGGAAGCCCGGTAAAGTTGGAAATTGGAAAATCACCCTCGAGTTCCAGGTCGAACCTCCTTCTTTAAGGAAAGTAGGCTTAGGCGTTTTATTCACGTTACGAATGTTTAAGAGGATAGAACGATTATTTCGTACTATTTATCAGGGTGGTACCGCGGGAAAAAAACCTTCTCGTCCCTATTTTGGGATGAGAAGGTTTTTTTGTTTGTCTATTGGCTATTCTTTGTTATATGAAGAGGATTACAGGAGGAAGAAAAGATGGAATATAAAAATACGTTATTAATGCCGCAAACTGAATTTCCGATGCGTGGTAATCTTCCACAAAGAGAACCTGAGATTCAGGCAAAATGGGAAGAGATGAATATTTATAAAAAAGTACAGGAACGGACCAAAGAACGTCCTATGTTTGTTTTACATGATGGGCCTCCGTATGCTAATGGTGATATCCATATGGGCCATGCCCTTAATAAAATTTTAAAAGATATAATTGTCCGTTATAAATCTATGAGTGGTTATCATGCACCATACGTACCTGGCTGGGATACACATGGACTCCCTATTGAGCAGGCGTTAACCAATAAGGGAGTGAAACGCAAAGAAATGACGGTTGCAGAATTCCGTCAACTTTGTACAAAATATGCTCTTGAACAAATTGATAATCAACGTGAACAATTTAAACGTCTTGGTGTACGTGGCGACTGGGAAAATCCTTATATTACTCTTAACCCAGCATATGAAGCACAACAAATTAAGGTTTTCGGTGAAATGGCCAAAAAAGGTTATATTTATAAAGGTCTTAAGCCTGTCTATTGGTCCCCTTCAAGTGAATCAGCACTTGCAGAAGCAGAGATTGAATATCAGGACAAGAAGTCTGCATCCATTTATGTGGGCTTTAAGGTTAAGGATGGAAAAGGCGTTCTTGACTCGGATACCCAAATTATTATCTGGACGACTACTCCATGGACAATTCCTGCAAACTTAGGAATTTCAGTGCATCCTGACTTAACATATGTGGTGGTATCTGCAAATGAAAACAAATACCTAGTTGCTGAAGCTCTTCTGGAAGAAGTTTCGAAGCTTATTGGCTGGGAAGAAGTAACAGTTATTAAGAAGGTAAAAGGAAATGAATTAGAGCATATTCTTGCCATCCATCCTCTATATGGTCGTGATTCATTGGTCATGTTAGGTGAACATGTAACAACTGATGCCGGTACTGGATGCGTTCATACTGCACCAGGCCACGGGGAAGATGACTTCTATGTAGGTCAAAAATACGGTTTAGAAGTATTATGCCCTGTAGATGATAAAGGCGTGATGACAAGTGAAGCACCGGGCTTTGAAGGATTATTTTACGATAAAGCTAATAAACCAATTACACAAGCGTTAGAAGATGCAGGTGCACTACTTAAGCTTTCGTTTATAACTCACTCTTATCCGCACGACTGGAGAACGAAGAAGCCGGTTATCTTCCGTGCTACAGCCCAGTGGTTTGCTTCTATTAAGGATTTCCGCAATGAATTACTCGATGCGGTGAAGGAAACTAAGTGGATTCCTGCCTGGGGAGAAACGCGGTTATTTAATATGGTGCGTGACCGTGGGGACTGGTGTATTTCCCGTCAACGTGTCTGGGGGGTACCAATTCCTGTTTTTTACGCAGAAAATGGGGAAGAAATCATCACTGATGAAACGATCAATCATGTTTCAGATTTATTCCGTGAGTTTGGTTCTAATATTTGGTTTGAACGTGAGGCAAAAGATTTACTTCCGGAGGGCTTTACCCATCAAGGAAGTCCAAACGGAACATTTACAAAGGAAACGGATATCATGGACGTGTGGTTTGATTCAGGTTCATCACATCAAGCAGTGTTACTTGAAAGAGATGATTTAGTTCGACCTGCCGACCTTTATCTTGAAGGCTCTGATCAGTATCGTGGCTGGTTTAACTCGTCATTATCAACTGCGGTAGCTGTGACAGGTGAAGCACCTTATAAAGGAGTATTAAGCCACGGCTTTGCTCTTGACGGTGAAGGTAGAAAGATGAGTAAATCAATCGGAAATGTAGTGATCCCTGCAAAAGTGATGAATCAATTAGGAGCAGATATCTTACGCCTTTGGGTTGCTTCCGTTGATTATCAAGCAGATGTTCGTGTTTCCGATGCTATTTTGAAACAGGTTGCTGAAGTGTATCGTAAAATTCGTAATACTTTCCGGTTCTTATTGGGGAATTTAGCAGACTTTACCCCTGCTGATAGAGTTCCTTATGAAAATCTACGGGAAGTCGATCAATTCATGCTTGTTAAATTAAATAAGCTGATTAAAAATGTTCGTAATGCTTATGAAAACTATGAATTTGCAGGTATTTATCATGCGATTAATAATTTCTGTACCCTTGATTTAAGTTCATTCTATCTAGATTTTGCAAAAGATGTCCTTTATATTGAGGCTACAGATAATCATGAGCGTCGTGCGATCCAGACAGTTTTATATGAATCACTTCTCGCTTTAACTAAGTTGGTTTCGCCAATTCTGTCCCATACAGCTGATGAAGTGTGGAAATTCATTCCATCTGTAACAGAAGAAAGTGTTCAATTGACTGACCTTCCAGAATACCAGGAGTTGAGCAATGCAAATGCTTTGGAAGAAAAGTGGACTGAATTCATGAATCTGCGTGATGATGTGTTAAAAGCACTTGAAGAAGCCCGTAATCAAAAGGTGATTGGAAAATCGTTAACCGCAAAAGTAACCCTTTATGTTAATGAAAAATCGAGACAGCTATTAGATTCTATTGATGAAAATATGAAACAGTTGTTTATTATCTCAGGCTTCGAAGTGGCGGGAACATATGAGGAAGCACCTGATCATGCGGTGAAATTAGAAACTGCAGCCATTGTTATTACGAAAGCTGAGGGAGAAACATGTGATCGATGCTGGATTGTTACACCAGAAGTGGGTCAAAATCCAGAACATTCCACACTTTGCAACCGTTGTGCCGACGTAGTAAAAGAAAACTATACCCATTTAGCATAAATAAAACGAAGCCCTGTGCAAAATGCACAGGGCTTTTAATTTTTTCCTTCTCCGTTAATTGTTGTAGTTGTTGTCAAATGTTTTTCCGAGTTAAGAAATAGTTGACGGAAATAATAAGACAAATGAGTAACGGAGGTAACAACTATGAATGCCACGCAGGAAAAGCTGTTCTTTGAACTCCGTCAAACGAAAGAAGAAATCGAGTATTCGTTAAAAAATAAACAAGTAAAAAATTGGTTTACAACCATTTTGGAAGAAGAATTGTCAGATACTATTACAGCAATCCGAAAATTGGAAAATGGGAATTTTGGGCAATGTGAAATTTCCGGTGAATTTTTATCCGCTGATTTATTAAACATGATTCCGACATTAAAATCACAAAGAGACTCAGAGTATTTGGAAAGTTACTTCAAAAAATCAATTTACCATTCTTAATTAATAATGTTCCATTTTCGTTTAGCGAAAAAGTATGCTAAAATGCTTAAGAAGTATGAAAAGCGAAAGCACCTAGAATCGTAATTCTAGGTTGATGTGGAGGTATTTCTTAGTGTTTTATTACTTAATCGCTCTTTTTGTTATTTTATTAGATCAAATTACGAAATGGTTAATTGTAAGCAACATGTATCTAGGAGAAAGTATTACCATCATTGATAAAATTTTCTATATTACTTCTCATCGTAATCGTGGAGCTGCATGGGGGATATTACAAGGTCAAATGTGGCTTTTTTATGTAATTACTGTCATTGTAATAGTTGCTATTATGTATTATCTTTACAAAGCAGTAAAAGGAAAATGGCTGCTAGGGTTATCGTTAGCATTAATGCTCGGAGGCGCCATAGGCAATTTTATTGACCGTGTGATTCGTAAGGAAGTTGTCGACTTCATTCATACGTATGTTTTTGGCTATAATTTCCCAGTCTTTAATATCGCGGACTCAGCTTTAGTGATCGGTGTCATCATGTTAATGATACAAGTGTTGTTAGAAGAGAGAGAATCAAAGGAGAAATCATATGGAGAAAATGGAACACACCATTCTTGAGGAGCAAAAAGGAGATCGGATTGATAAGGTGATCTCAAGCTTTGATGAAGAATGGTCCCGAACACAAGTACAGCAATGGATAAAAGAAGGTAATGTCCTTGTGAACGGACAACAGATTAAAACCAATTATAAATGCAGCACAAATGATCAAATTGAGATCACAATACCAGACCCAGAAGAACTAGATGTTTTACCTGAAGATCTAAACTTAGAAATTTTTTATGAAGATAAAGATGTATTGGTTGTAAATAAACCAAGAGGGATGGTTGTTCATCCGGCACCAGGGCATTTGTCAGGTACATTAGTCAATGGTTTAATGTTCCACTGTAAAGATTTATCGGGTATTAATGGTGTATTAAGACCCGGGATTGTTCACCGGATTGATAAAGATACTACTGGGCTGTTGATGGTGGCCAAAAATGATATGGCTCACGAAAGCCTTGTCAATCAATTGGTGGCTAAAACTGTTACTCGTAAATATAAAGCGATTGTCCATGGTGTCATTCCACATGACTTTGGAACTGTTGATGCTCCGCTAGGCAGGGATACAAAAGATCGCCAAAGCATGACAGTTGTTGACCACGGAAAACATGCTGTCACTCATTTCCATGTGATTGAACGGTTTAAAGACTTTACTTTTGTAGAGTGCCAATTAGAAACTGGACGAACACACCAAATTCGTGTTCATATGAAATATATTGGCTATCCGCTCGCTGGTGATCCAAAATATGGACCGAAAAAAACACTGGACATAGAAGGACAAGCCTTGCATGCAGGTGTGCTCGGATTTAACCACCCGAGAACTAACGAATATTTAGAATTTGAAGCTCCACTTCCAGAAGATATCGAATTGTTGCTAACTCAGCTTCGAAATAATCGTTGACACAGTCGTTTATTTAAAGTAAGATGATTTTAGCTTAATAAGCCTTTAAAACAGTCCCGAGAGGCTGAGAAGGAAACGGTTAAGATAATGGGCAAATTATGCCCATATCTATAAATTAACTTGTTATCCTCTCACCAGAATTGGGTGAGAGGTTTTTTATTTTTACTAAAGAAGAAGGTGTAATATGAACCAAAAAGCTGTTGTCCTTGATGAACAAGCAATCAGTAGAGCGCTGACTAGAATTGCCCACCAAATTATTGAAAAAAACAAAGGTATAGAAGACTGCATTCTGGTTGGTATCCGGACGAGAGGCATCTATCTTGCGGATCGACTTGCAGCAAAAATTGAAGAGATTGAGGGCAAGTCGATTGCTATAGGTGAGATAGATATTACCCTTTATCGAGACGATTTAACTAAGAAGACGGAAAGTCAAGAACCACTTGTTAAAGGCTCAGATATTCCGGTTGGTATAAATAATAAAAAAGTAATTCTTGTTGATGATGTTTTATATACGGGAAGAACAGTCAGAGCAGGACTGGATGCCTTAATGGATATAGGACGCCCATCAGTTATCCAACTTGCGGTATTAGTCGACCGAGGACATCGTGAACTTCCAATCCGGGCAGATTATGTCGGGAAAAATATCCCAACCTCAAGTGACGAAAAAATCGTTGTTGAGTTAGCCGAAGTGGATAAGGTTGATCAAGTAAGTATATTTGAAAAATAAATAGCAACCCTTTTAAATTTAGTCCTGTGAGGCTGACAAAGGGGAATATGCCAACATGAGACTTCATTAAGGCATTTCCATACCCTCTTTGTACCCTTACCGGCAAAGAGGGTTTTTTTTATGAAAAAAATAGATACTAAAATAAAGCAGTAGATTAAATGGGGGAAATCCAAATGAACAATAAGCCTATCTTAGACGTAAAAGAGATTCCAAAACCCTTTCAATGGATAACATTAAGCTTACAGCATTTGTTTGCTATGTTCGGTGCAACAATACTTGTTCCCTACCTAGTGGGTTTAAGCCCAGCGATTGCACTTATTTCAAGTGGACTTGGAACATTGGCGTTTTTATTAATAACTAAATTCAAGGTTCCAGCTTATCTGGGTTCATCCTTTGCCTTTATCGCACCTGTCATTGCTGCCAAAGCAGCAGGTGGCCCTGGTGGTGCGATGGTCGGTACTTTTCTCGCAGGATTAGTTTACGGAGTTGTTGCACTTGTCATCAGCAAGGTGGGGCATCGCTGGATCATGAACCTGCTGCCGCCAATTGTTGTCGGCCCAGTTATCATTGTTATCGGATTAGCTCTATCCGGAACTGCAGTGAATATGGCGATGAATAATCCTGCAAGCGGAAAGTACAGTTTGCTTCATTTCTCCGTCGCACTTGTAACCTTGGCAGCAACAATTATTTTTTCGATATATGCCAAAAAAATGTTAAGCATGATACCTATCTTAGCAGGGATTATTGTGGGATATATCTATGCACTATTAGTTGGGATCGTCGATTTCACACCAGTATTAGATGCTAAATGGTTTGAAATGCCTGAATTTATCCTTCCATTTGTAAGCTATAAAGTAAAATTCACTTGGGATTTAGTCCTGTTAATGGTACCAGTTGCAATTGTAACTTTATCGGAACATATCGGACACCAGTTAGTACTAAGTAAAGTAGTTGGTCGTGATTATATTAAAGAACCCGGCTTGCACCGCTCGATTCTTGGTGATGGAACAGCAACAATTATTTCTGCCTTGGTTGGCGGCCCCCCAAAAACAACTTATGGTGAAAACATTGGTGTCCTTGCCATTACACGAGTATACAGTGTGTATGTCATTGCTGGTGCAGCAGTCTTCGCTATCATCTTTGGTTTTATTGGAAAAATAACGACCTTAATCGGGACCATTCCAACACCAGTTATGGGCGGAGTTTCGATTCTGCTTTTCGGAATTATTGCTTCTTCAGGGTTGCGAATGCTGGTTGATAGCAAAATTGATTTTGGAAACAAGCGTAACCTTGTCATATCTTCTGTCATCCTGGTGATTGGAATCGGTGGCGCTGTGATAAAAGTATCTGAATCATTGCAAATCCAAGGTATGGCATTGGCAGCAATTTGCGGGGTTCTCTTAAATCTCATCCTGCCTGGCAAAGAACCAATTAATGAAAATATGCTTGAGGAGAATCAATCCTCAGAAAAGCGGAAAACTGCATAATAAAGTTTCAACTTTTTAAATAAATCCAGTGAGATTTATAAGGGTGTAAGCTTGATTCCATGATTTTAATCTCATGGATTAAGTCGTGAATTCTTACACTCTGAACCAACCAATGGTCAGGGTGTTTTTTTATCAAAATGAGAGGCGGGAAAAAGACTGATGATAAATCACTTACTAACCACAAATGAATTAAAGGTGGAGGAGATTAATCAAATCTTAGCAGATGCTCATGGATTCAAAAACGGAATGAAGTGGCATCCTGAAGGGCAAATGTTTACTGCCAATCTATTTTTCGAACCAAGCACAAGAACTAAGAGCAGCTTTGAAGTTGCACAAAGAAGATTAGGATTAGAAGTTATCCCTTTTGAAGTTCTAACCTCAAGTGTTCAAAAAGGGGAGACACTTTATGATACTGTGAAGACCTTAGAATCAATTGGCGTAAATACGATTGTCATTCGTCATGATCAGGATCGATACTTTGATGAGTTAGTTGGGAAGATTAACATCCCAATCATCAATGGCGGTGATGGATGCGGACATCATCCAACACAATCGCTTCTAGATTTATTGACCATCCAACAAGAATTTTGCCAATTTGCAGGATTAAAAATTGCCATTATTGGAGACATCCGACATAGCAGGGTGGCGCGTTCCAATGCAGATGTTCTGACCAGGCTGGGAGCGGAAGTGGTTTTTTCTGGACCAGAAGAATGGTTTGATACTAGGAGTGTAGATATATCTAGGTATAGGCCTATTGATCAGGCAGTACAAGAAGCAGATGTAGTAATGCTGCTGCGAGTTCAACACGAACGGCACCATAATAAAAGCAGTTTTACAGCAAATGAGTACCATAAACAATTTGGGCTCACTTTAGAAAGAGAAAAAATGATGAAGCCGGGCAGTATCATTATGCATCCTGCTCCAGTAAATAGAAATGTAGAAATAGCTGATAGTCTTGTGGAGTGCAAGCGGTCAAGAATTTTTAAGCAAATGGAAAACGGTGTATATGTAAGAATGGCAGCAATTAAGAGATCAATTGAAAGTCTTGAAGGAGGAAAAAATTATGAACATTCTTATTCAGAACGCATGCTACATAGCATCTAATGGGGAAACAAAACAAACTGATATATTGGTAGAAAATGGTATTATCGCAAAGGTTGAATCGAACATTGATGCGATTGTGGATCGGATAGTGGATGCAGCTGGGAAGTTAGTTTCACCAGGATTTATTGATCTACATGTTCATCTTCGTGAGCCTGGCGGCGAAAAAAAGGAAACCATCGCTACAGGGACACTTGCCGCAGCTAGGGGCGGGTTTACAACAATAGCAGCGATGCCAAATACAAGACCGGTGCCTGACACCAAGGAACAAATGGAATGGTTGCAAAACAGAATCAATGAAACAGCAAAGGTAAGGGTTTTGCCATATGCATCGATTACGACAAGACAGCTTGGCCAGGAACTAACAGATTTTGAGGCATTAAAAGAAGCGGGGGCATTTGCCTTTACCGATGATGGTGTCGGTGTTCAGTCGGCTGAGAGGATGCTAGCAGCGATGCGGAAAGCGGCTGCTAATAATATGGCAATCGTTGCACACTGCGAAGAAAACACGCTAATTAATAAAGGCTGTGTCCATGAAGGTTCTTTCTCAGAGAAACATGGCTTGAATGGTATTCCTTCCATCTGTGAATCAGTTCAGATTGCAAGAGATGTCCTCTTAGCCGAAGCCACAGGCTGTCATTATCATGTCTGCCATATTAGTACTAAGGAATCCGTCCGGGTGGTAAAGGATGCAAAACGAGCAGGCATTAATGTAACCGCAGAAGTATCACCGCATCATTTATTATTATCTGAAGATGATATTCCAGGGCTTGATACGAATTTCAAGATGAATCCACCGCTTCGTGGTGCAGATGACAGAACGGCCCTAATCGAAGGACTTCTAGATGGAACGATTGATTTTATTGCAACCGATCATGCGCCGCATACAGCAGAAGAAAAAAGTGAAGGAATGGTTCTCGCTCCATTCGGAATTGTTGGACTAGAAACTGCGTTCCCACTGCTGTATACACATTTTGTATTAAAAAATATCATCACGCTTAACCAATTAATTGAATTTTTAACAATAAAACCAGCGGAAGCATTCGGGCTTCCATATGGAAGAATAGAAGTAGGCGCACCAGGAGATTTAGTAATCTTGAACCTCGATGATGAATATGAAATTAAACCAGAAGAATTCTTATCAAAAGGAAAAAATACTCCATTTGGCGGTTGGAAATGTAAAGGGTGGCCTGATATGACCATTGCTGGAGGGCAAATTGCTTGGGAAAAAGGATGTGTACTAGCATGAAAAAACAGCTTATCTTAGAAGACGGTACAATTTTTATCGGTAAAGGATTTGGCAGTGATACTGAAACGATTGGTGAAGTGGTGTTTAACACAGGTATGACTGGCTATCAAGAAATCCTTTCTGACCCATCCTATTGTGGACAAATTGTTACACTAACTTATCCGCTAATTGGTAACTATGGGATTAATCGTGATGATTTCGAATCGATCAATCCGGCTGTAAAGGGATTCGTTGTTAAAGAAGCGGCTGAATTTCCGTCCAATTGGAGAAGTGAATGTACGTTAGACGAATATTTTGAAATGAAAAAAATCCCTGGGATTGCTGGGATTGATACACGAAAATTGACAAGAATTATCCGCCAATATGGAACACTAAAAGGAGCAATTTGCAGTATTGAAAAAGATGCAAATGAGGTTTTACAAAAATTGCGTGGAACATCACTTCCAATCGATCAGGTACGCCAAGTATCAACTAAAAATGCCTATCCTAGTCCTGGACGTGGGAAAAGAGTTGTACTTGTTGATTTTGGAATGAAGCATGGAATTTTACGTGAATTAAATCAGCGCGGCTGTGATGTGATCGTTGTACCATATCACACTACTGCTGAAGAAATTATTCAATTAAGTCCAGACGGAATTATGCTGTCAAATGGACCTGGGGATCCAAAGGATGTACCAGAAGCAATCGATATGTTAAAAGGAGTATTAGGCAGAGTCCCATTATTCGGAATTTGTCTTGGCCATCAGTTATTTGCCTTGGCCTGCGGGGCGAACACCGAAAAAATGAAGTTTGGTCATCGCGGTTCCAATCAACCTGTCAAAGACTTATCTACAGGGAAAGTTGCGATTACCGCACAAAACCATGGATATACAGTTGAAGAAGAGTCAATCAAAAGCACAAGATTACAAATTACTCATATTGCCATAAATGATGGAACGGTTGAGGGACTAAAACACCTAGATTATCCGGCATTTACTGTTCAGTATCATCCGGAAGCATCTCCAGGACCTGAAGATGCAAACGGCTTATTTGATCAGTTTCTTGCCCTAATGGAAGAGAACAAACAGGAGGTTACAGCAAATGCCTAAACGTACAGATATCAACTCCATTTTAGTAATTGGTTCGGGTCCAATCGTCATTGGGCAGGCTGCAGAATTCGACTATGCTGGTACTCAAGCATGTATCGCTCTAAAAGAAGAAGGCTATCGTGTTATTCTAGTAAACTCTAATCCTGCAACCATCATGACAGATACAGAAATTGCTGATGCTGTGTATATCGAACCATTAACAGTAGAGTTTGTCAGCAGAATTATTCGTAAAGAACGTCCAGACTCCCTTCTAGCTACTCTCGGCGGACAAACAGGTCTTAATCTGGCCGTTGAGTTGTCTGAATCCGGAGTTTTAGCTGAGTGCGAGGTTGAAATTCTTGGTACTAAACTTTCCGCGATTAAACAAGCAGAAGATCGGGACCTATTCCGCAGCTTAATGAATGAGTTAAACGAACCGGTACCTGATAGTGCAATCATTCATGAATTAGCTGAAGCTAAGGCTTTTGTTGAACAGATTGGTTTCCCTGTGATTGTCCGTCCTGCCTATACTCTAGGTGGAACGGGAGGCGGCATCTGTCATAATACAGAAGAACTTGAGGAAATCATTGCTAGCGGACTAAAGCATAGTCCTGTGAATCAATGTTTGCTCGAAAAAAGTATTGCCGGTTTCAAAGAAATTGAATACGAAGTTATGCGCGATGGAAACGACAATGCAATTGTCGTTTGTAACATGGAAAATATTGATCCGGTGGGTGTTCATACTGGGGACTCCATTGTGGTTGCACCAAGTCAGACCCTAAGTGATCGAGAATATCAACTGTTAAGGAATGTATCACTAAAAATCATTCGTGCTTTAGGGATTGAAGGGGGCTGTAACGTTCAGCTGGCCTTAGATCCAGATAGCTACAATTACTATATAATCGAAGTTAATCCACGTGTTAGCCGTTCTTCGGCATTAGCATCAAAAGCCACTGGTTATCCAATTGCCAAGCTTGCTGCAAAAATTGCCGTTGGCTTAACGCTGGATGAAATGTTGAACCCGGTTACTGGGAAAACGTACGCAAGTTTTGAACCAGCTCTCGATTATATTGTAACAAAAATCCCTAGATGGCCGTTTGATAAATTTGAATCAGGGAATCGTTCACTAGGGACGCAAATGAAAGCAACCGGAGAAATTATGGCGATTGGCCGGACGTTTGAAGAATCCCTATTAAAAGCCATTCGTTCCCTTGAGGCGGGCGTCTTCCATTTTGAATTAAATGGTGCGGAGGAAATTGATGATGAATTACTCGAGAAGCGGATTAGAAAAGCAGGAGATGAGCGTCTCTTCTACATTGCAGAGGCGTTAAAACGAGGACTAACCATAGAAACCTTGCATCAATGGAGTAAAATTGATTTATTTTTCTTGAAGAAAATGGAAGGGATTATATGTCTGGAAGCAAATATCGCTGCTAATCCTTTTGATAACGAAATCCTTTTTGAAGCAAAGCAAAAAGGTTTTACTGATAAAAAAATCGCTGAACTTTGGAATAGTACTGAAAAAGAGATTTTTAACCTGCGCAAGAGCTTAGGGATTATCCCTGTTTATAAAATGGTTGATACTTGTGCAGCAGAATTTGAATCGGAAACACCTTATTACTATGGTACGTACGAAGAGGAAAACGAGTCGGTGGTAACGGACAGAAAAAGTGTGATTGTTCTCGGGTCGGGACCCATCCGTATTGGTCAAGGAATTGAGTTTGACTATGCTACTGTTCATTCGGTTAAAGCTATTAAGGAAGCAGGATATGAAGCAATTATTATTAATAATAACCCTGAAACGGTATCCACCGATTTCAGTATTTCTGATAAGCTTTACTTCGAGCCGCTGACGATCGAAGATGTCATGAGTATTATTGAGTTAGAAAATCCAATTGGGGTTGTGGTCCAATTTGGCGGGCAAACAGCTATCAACCTTGCCGCAGATCTTGCTGAAAATGGGGTCAAAATACTTGGAACAAGCCTTGAAGATATAGACCGTGCTGAAAATAGAGATAAGTTTGAACATGCTCTTCAACAATTAAATATTCCGCAGCCGTTAGGGAAAACAGCATTATCAGTGGAAGAAGCGGTGGTAATTGCCAACGAAATCGCCTATCCCGTTCTAGTCCGCCCATCCTATGTTCTTGGGGGAAGGGCAATGGAAATTGTCTACCATGAAGACGAATTACTTCACTACATGAAAAATGCTGTAAAAATTAATCCAGATCATCCAGTGTTGATTGACCGCTATTTAACAGGAAAAGAAATCGAAGTAGATGCCATCTGTGATGGAGAAAATGTACTCATACCTGGAATTATGGAACATATCGAGCGAGCGGGGGTCCATTCTGGTGATTCGATTGCTGTGTATCCGCCGCAAACTCTTACTGAGACAGTAAAACAAACACTTGTGGAGTATACAGAGAAATTAGCAAAGGGCTTAAACATTATCGGATTATTAAATATCCAGTACGTTCTGGCAGGGGATCAAATCTATGTGCTTGAGGTCAATCCGCGTTCAAGCCGTACGGTTCCATTCTTAAGTAAAATAACGAATCTTCCAATGGCGAAAATAGCCACTAAAGCAATTTTAGGCGTATCGATTGTTGATCAAGGGTACATTCCTGGTCTTGCTACTGAAAAAGAAGGGGTTTTCGTAAAGGTTCCTGTTTTCTCCTTTGCTAAGCTCAAAAGTGTGGATATAACCCTAGGACCTGAAATGAAATCGACAGGGGAAGTAATGGGTAAGGATGTAACGCTTGAAAAGGCTCTCTATAAAGGATTAGTTGCATCAGGAATGAACATCCAAAAGTTTGGTACGGTATTGTTTACTGTAGCAGATAAAGATAAACAGGAAGCGTTAAAGCTGGCGAAGCGATTTTCCGCTAACGGCTATCGTTTAATGGCAACGAGCGGTACAGCAGCTGTCTTAGAGGCGGCTGGACTAAGAGTCAAAGAGGTTGGAAAGATTGGTTCGGAAGGAAAGACGCTTTTGGATGTCATTCAACATGGAGAGGCGCAATTCATTATTAATACACTGACTAAAGGAAAACAACCGCAACGCGATGGGTTTAGAATCCGCCGGGAAGCTGTTGAAAATGGGGTTCCGTGTTTAACATCATTAGACACAGCAGATGCTATCCTTAAAGTGATTGAGTCGATGAACTTCTCGGCTGAAGCGATGGATTCAGTAAAAAAGGAGGCTGTCTTTGCTTGATTAGAAAAGAGTTATGCAAAATCAGCAGCCAAAAAGAAATTGCTGCAGACATATATGAGCTTACTGTTAAAGGAGAATTGGTCGGACAAATTAGTGCCCCGGGTCAATTCGTGCATATTAGGGTCTCAAATGGGTGGGACCCGCTTTTACGAAGGCCCATTAGTATCTCTTCCTTCGATAAAAAACAAAAAAGCATGACCATGATCTATCGCAAGGAAGGAAGAGGAACAACAATGCTAGCAGAATTGGGTCCAGGGAAGCAAATTGACATCCTTGGGCCGCTCGGCAATGGCTTTCCTGTCGATGAAGTCAGCAGAGGTGAGACGGCCTTGCTTGTTGGCGGTGGAATCGGTGTTCCGCCACTATATGAACTTTCTAATCAATTAGTCGAAAAAGGTGTAAAGGTTATCCATGTCCTAGGCTTTCAAACGGAAGCGGCGGTTTTTTACGAAAAGGAATTTTTAGAAAATGGTGAAACCTACGTAACTACTGTTGACGGTTCCTATGGAAGGAAAGGATTTGTAACAGATGTCATGAAGGAATTACGATTTGATTGTATTTATACATGTGGACCAACACCAATGTTAAAGGCAATTGAACAAAGTTATTCAGATAAAAAAATGTTTTTATCATTAGAAGAACGAATGGGCTGCGGAATTGGGGCATGCTTTGCCTGCGTGTGTAAAAGTAAAGATGACCCAACCGGAGTTTCCTATAAAAAGGTATGCAGCGATGGGCCCGTTTTTCGCGCCGGGGAGGTATTGATATGAGCCGTTTGAACATCGATTTGCCGGGTTTAACACTGAAAAATCCTATCATGCCTGCCTCGGGTTGTTTTGGATTTGGACGGGAGTACAGCCAATTTTATGATTTGAGTGTATTGGGAGCGATTATGATTAAAGCCACAACAGTAGAACCGCGGTTCGGAAACCTAACCCCAAGGGTAGCAGAAACAACATCAGGGATGTTAAATGCAATCGGATTGCAAAATCCAGGCCTTGAAAAAGTACTAGGCGCAGAGCTGCCTTGGCTCTCCCGGTACGATGTCCCGATTATCGCAAATGTTGCAGGGTCACTCGAAGAGGATTATGTGGAGGTTGCTCGAAGAATATCAAAAGCACCAAATGTGCATGCATTGGAACTAAATATCTCTTGTCCAAATGTAAAAACGGGAGGGATTGCATTTGGTACAATACCTGAAGTAGCTAAGCAATTAACCCGGAAGGTAAAGGAAGTTTCTGAAGTGCCAGTGTATGTGAAACTGTCACCGAATGTCACTAATATTGTGGAAATGGCGAAAGCGGTGGAAGCTGGGGGCGCCGATGGTTTAACCATGATAAATACACTTGTTGGGATGAGGCTTGATTTAAAAACGGGCAAACCGATTTTAGCCAATCGTACAGGCGGCTTATCAGGTCCAGCTATTAAACCTGTGGCCATTCGGATGATTTATGAGGTCAGTCAGGCTGTATCCATTCCGATTATTGGCATGGGTGGAATTGAGTCGGCTGCCGATGTGATTGAGTATTTCTATGCAGGCGCAAGTGCCGTAGCAGTTGGAACTGCAAATTTTGTGGATCCCTTCGTATGTCCAACAATTATTGAGGAATTACCAGCTTTACTAGAAAAATTAGGCTTTGAACACATCAGTGAATGTACAGGAAGGAGCTGGAAGGAAGATGGACAACTCGCTTATCATCGCGCTTGATTTTGCCAATGGCAGCGAAGTGAATCGATTTTTGCAGTGTTTTGAAGGCAGAGAGCTTTTTGTGAAAGTCGGCATGGAGTTATTTTATCAGGAAGGCCCTTCAATCGTTCATCAATTAAAAGAAAAAGGTCATCATATTTTTCTGGATTTAAAGCTTCATGATATTCCGAACACTGTGAAAAGTGCGATGAAGGGGCTTGCCCGATTGGAATGTGACTTAGTTAATGTTCATGCTGCTGGGGGAAAAGAGATGATGGCAGCTGCACTTGAAGGACTGGAGGCAGGGACTTCTGCAGGACGTAAACGACCTGATTGCATCGCGGTAACACAGTTGACGAGTACATCAGAAGAGCAAATGAATAAAGAACAGCTCATTCCTGTTTCATTGGAAGAATCCGTTTTACATTATGCGTTACTTACAAAAGAAGCTGGCCTGGACGGTATCGTCTGCTCTGCATGGGAAGCTGCTTTTATTAGGGAGAAAGCTGGGCAATCGTTTTTGACCGTATGCCCAGGAATTCGCATGGAGTCTGATCAGGTTGGAGATCAAAAGAGAGTGGCTACACCGGATTTTGCGAGAAATTCGGGGGTAAGTTCTATTGTTGTGGGGCGTTCGATTACTCGGTCAGTTGACCCCGTGAAAAGCTATGAAAAATGGATGGAAGTATGGAAGGGGATACGACAATGAAACACGTGATTGCTGAAAGATTATTAGAAATTAATGCGGTTGCCTTAAAGCCACAGGATCCATTTACTTGGACATCAGGGCTCCGGTCACCAATCTATTGTGATAATCGGCTAACTCTCTCATTCCCGGCTGTTAGAAGAGAAATTGCTGCTGGCTTGCAAAAACTCATCCTTGAGAATTTTTCAGAAGCTGAAGTTATTGCTGGTACGGCGACAGCAGGGATCCCGCATGCAGCATGGGTGAGTGAACTAATGGATTTACCAATGTGCTATGTTCGTTCAAAGGCAAAGGGGCATGGCAAAGGAAATCAGATAGAAGGCAAGGTTGAATCAGGTCAAAAAGTTGTCGTTGTTGAGGATTTAATTTCAACAGGGGGCAGTGTGATTACGGCAGTTCAAGCATTACGGGAAGCAGGCTGTGAAGTGCTTGGAGTTGTCTCCATTTTTACATATGGGCTGGAAAAGGGAAAGGAAGCATTTGAACAAGCTGATATTAAGAGTCTGTCACTGACTAACTTTCCTGCATTAGTAAAGGTAGCGATTGAAAAAGGCTACATAATGGAAACGGATCAAGAGAGTTTATTATCGTGGAGTCAGGCACCTTCTGAATGGAGTAAACAATTTGATGAGGTTACTCTTTAATAAAATAAGGAAGTGGGATATCTTTCAATTTGAGATTCGCCCAGAGAATTGTGAAATTCGCTGATAAACAGGTAATATCCGCTGATAAATAGAAAAAGAGGGCATCCAAGTTCTACCGGGTGCCCTCTTTTCCTTCTATTTCTTCAATTTCAGCACCAATTCTTCATCCGGTGTTACATAAACCGTCTGTTGATTGTCGTAAATCACAAATCCAGGCTTTGCACCGCTAGGTTTTTTAACAAACCGGACCTTCGTAAAGTCGACAGGAACAGAGCTTGAATTCCTCGCTTTACTAAAATAAGAGGCTAAAACGGCAGCCTCCCGAATCGTCTCATCAGATGGTTCCTTGCTGCGAATCACCACGTGTGAGCCGGGAATATCTTTCGTATGGAGCCAAATCTCATCCCTTGCTGCCATCTTATTTGTTAAATAGTCATTTTGTTTATTATTTTTTCCAACGATGATATCCGTCCCATCTGTAGATAAGAAGTGATCTAAAATTGGTTTAGCATTCTGAGACTTTTTCAATTTCTTTTTCTGCCGTTCGCGGATATAGCCACCCTCAACTAATTCTTCACGAATCTCATGAATATCCTTTGGTGAGGCAGCTTGTACCTGCTGCAGTAAATTATCAAAATAAGCTACTTCGACTTGTGCCTTTTCAATTTGATCAACGACAATTTCAACTGCATTTTTTGCCTTTTGGTATTTTGAAAAATACTTTTGGGCATTTTCAGATGGTGTCTTTCTGGGGTCAAGCGGAATTAATATCGTTCCACCAGATTCATCATAATAATCGAGAACTTCAATATCACGCATCCCTTTCTTAGCAGCATATAAATTGGCAGTTAACAACTCGCCAGAGCGTTGATATTGATCAGCCTTTTCTGCTTCTTTCAGAGTAGCCTTCAGTTTGTTAATTTTCTTTTCATTCTTTTCTTTTTCATTTTGAATAAATCGTTCTATATCATTTCCTTGCTGCTTGACCCGGTCTCTTTCCGCTTTGCCAAAATAAAAACGGTCAAGCATTTCACTTAGTGTGTGGAAGGTCTTTATTTCTCCTTTTAGATGCTCAAGGGGAAATAAGTAAAAAGCGTCCTTACCGCCAGACGATATAATCGAAGGAGAAATCTCACCTGTTTCCACCTTTTTAATCATACGATTAAACGTTCCTGGAATTGTAGAACGATTGGCAAGACCACTTTGGAATATAACTTCCTTGGCAAAAAGGGGAGAGATCCCTGCAAATTGCTCAACTAATTGGCGGTCGAGTTTTCCTGCATTGTAATCAATTTTTCTTAATAGATCATCTTCGCTCGAATGAAACGGATTTTGCTTATTCTGTTCTGGCGGAAATACATAAGGCTGTCCTGGCAAAATGGCCCTGTGGCTATTGACGGCAAAGGAGACATGTTTGATACTATCAAGTATGACATTTCGTGTTTTATCAACCAGGACGATATTGCTATGTCTGCCCATAATTTCAATAATTAATTGTTTATAGCTGATATCGCCAATTTCATTTCTGCCCTTTATTTCTAGTACTATCATCCGATCTGTTTCTACTTGATATATATCCTCTAAAATATACCCCTCAATATGCTTCCTAAGCAGCATACAGAACATTGGGGCTTCACTAGGATTATCGTAAGCTTCATTCGTGAATTGGACCCGCGCGTAGCTTGGGTGTGCTGATAAAAGCAGCTTTTGATTAACTCCATTCGCACGAATCGTGAGAATTACTTCATTTTTATAGGGTTGATGAACCTTATTGATCCGTCCGCCCTTTAAGGAACGAACAAGTTCATCGACCATTGCTTTTGTAAATAAACCATCAAATGACATGGAAAACATCCTTTACTACAATCATTGAATTTATTATATCCTACTAAAAAAATACTGTCTTATTTTTGCTCTGTTAAACTTGCCCGTTGATTTCCGCTCCAATCAATAGGGTTCCATTTATTATCTAATTTATCTTTCACTATATCATAGCATTTTTTTGGACGACCCTGAATAAGCTTTCTTTAGAGCAGGTATTTATAGGTATTTAAAGGGGGAAGTGAGATGGTCGGATGAAATTCCATGAAATGCAGATAGAACAAGTAGAAAAGTCTCTAGAAACCGACTTTTCTTCTGGATTATCACAGGAAGAAGTAAAAAAGAGAATTAATTTGCACGGACTAAATGAGTTGGACGAAGGAGAAAAGCAATCAGCTTTACTCTTATTTTTTAGTCAATTTAAGGATTTTATGGTCTTAGTTCTTCTCGCAGCCACCTTAATCTCAGGATTGCTTGGCGAATATATTGATGCCATTGCTATTATTGCCATCGTAATTATCAATGGCTTTCTTGGTTTTTTTCAAGAAAGGCGGGCAGAGAAATCACTTCAGGCATTAAAGGCATTATCTGCACCACAGGTCTCTGTGCTCCGGGATGGTCAGTGGATCAAAATTCCTTCGAAGGAAATTGTGGTAGGGGATATTTTGAAGTTTGTCAGTGGGGACCGCATCGGTGCCGACGTCCGTGTGATTGAGTCAAAAAGTTTAGAAATTGAAGAATCAGCGCTTACAGGAGAATCCGTCCCTGTTTCCAAGCATATAGAAATCCTGACTAACCCTAACCCTGGCATAGGAGATATGGAGAATATCGCATTTATGGGTACGATGATTACGAGGGGAAGCGGGATAGGAGTCGTCATTGCAACAGGTATGAAAACAGCAATGGGACAAATTGCAGATTTGCTTCAAAATGCAG
The DNA here is from genome assembly GCF_900177675.1 of Bacillus sp. OV166. Classification (GTDB taxonomy): domain Bacteria; phylum Bacillota; class Bacilli; order Bacillales; family Cytobacillaceae; genus Neobacillus. The sequence goes on from NZ_FXWM01000001.1 coordinate 1,951,438, forward strand.
AGGCGCAAGATACTCCATTGCAACGCCGCTTAGAGCAGCTGGGAAAAATACTAATTACAGTAGCCTTACTGTTAACTGTTCTGGTTGTAGTGGTTGGAGTTTTACGAGGACACGACATATATGAGATGTTTTTAGCAGGTGTTTCTCTTGCAGTTGCGGCCATACCTGAAGGGCTGCCGGCTATCGTGACAGTGGCATTATCCCTCGGTGTGCAAAAAATGATTAAGAAAAATGCCATTGTCCGGAAATTGCCCGCAGTAGAAACACTTGGCTGTGCTTCGGTCATATGTTCAGATAAAACGGGAACAATGACACAAAACAAAATGACGGTTACCCATTTATGGAGTGGGGGTCAAACTTGGACAGTTGATGGGGTAGGGTATCAGCCGCGAGGAAATTTCTATAGAAATGAACGCAATATTAATCCTAAAGATGAAAAGGCGTTGCAACAAATGCTGATTTTTGGGATGTTATGTAATCATTCAGATTTAGTCATTAAGGATGATGATTATATTCTTGACGGAGACCCAACCGAAGGGGCGCTGTTGGTAAGTGCAATGAAAGCAGGTTTTGATCGTCCCAAATTATTAGACGAGTTTACGATCATAAATGAATTCCCATTTGACTCAACCAGAAAAATGATGAGTGTTCACGTTAAAGACAAGCAGGGACGGCATTTTATTGTCACAAAAGGGGCACCGGACGTCATTTTAGATATTAGTGAATCCGTTCTTTGGGACGAGAGGACACAATTTTTAAATAAAGAGACACAAGGGAAGGTTCAGGAGGCAATAAATGGACTCGCATCAAAGGCACTTCGAACGATCGCGATTGCCTTTAAACCAATACAGGCTAATACGATTATTTTAAGTGAACGAGAAGCTGAGAAAAATTTAACGCTTATTGGTATTCAGGGAATGATTGACCCGCCGAGACCTGAAGTGAAAAAGGCTGTAAAGGAATGTAAAGAAGCAGGTATTAAAACTGTCATGATTACCGGTGACCATGTCATCACTGCAAAAGCGATTGCCTCCCAACTTGGAATTATAACGAATAAAAGCAAGGTCATTGATGGGTATGCATTATCTGAAATGACAGTCGAAGAGCTTGAAGAAATAGTCGATGATGTTTCAGTTTTTGCTAGGGTTTCACCAGAGCATAAACTGAAAATTGTCAAAGCATTACAAAATCGCGGACATATTGTCGCAATGACGGGTGATGGTGTGAACGATGCTCCAGCTATTAAAGCCGCTGATATTGGAGTCGCAATGGGGATTACCGGGACAGATGTCGCCAAAGAAGCTTCCTCTCTTATATTGTTGGATGATAACTTTGCCACGATCAAGGCTGCGATAGTAGAAGGCAGAAATATCTATGAAAATATTCGTAAATTTGTTCGATACTTGTTGGCTTCTAATGTTGGTGAAATTTTGGTCATGTTGTTTGCAATGGTTTTAGCGCTGCCACTGCCGCTTATTCCTATCCAAATCCTTTGGGTGAATTTGGTTACTGATGGGTTGCCGGCTATGGCACTTGGGCTCGATCGACCTGAAGAAAATGTAATGAAACGTAAACCCCGCAGTCCAAATGAAGGTGTTTTCTCGCGAGGGCTGGGCTGGAAGGTTGTGTCACGTGGCTTCCTAATAGGGCTGGTAACATTACTATCCTTTATGATTGTTTACAATAACGATCCTGCCAAGTTGCAATATGCACAAACCGTTGCCTTTGCAACACTTGTCATGGCTCAGCTGATTCATGTGTTTGATTGCCGCAGTGAGAAATCAGTGCTCTCGAGAAATCCTTTCGGAAATCAGTACCTTGTTTGGGCAGTTTTATCTTCACTTGCATTGATGTTTGTCGTTATTTATTACACGCCATTACAGCCTATTTTTCACACACTGCCGGTAGAAGCTAAGGATTGGCTGTTGATTGTTGGATTATCATCGATACCAACTTTTTTACTAGCCGGGTCATTTTTGTTAAGAAAAACAAAATAAAGTGTGTTATAATCCAAAAGGTAATAGATTCCACTCTATTACCTTTTGTCTTTTTTGAAAAATATAGCTAGCCGATCAATTTTTCAGAAGATTGGATGTGCACATAATGGTTATAAGTATGACAGGCTTTGGAAGAGCTAAAACAGAATCAGATTGCTTCTCTGTCAATGTGGAAGTAAAAACAGTGAACCACCGTTTCTGTGAAATGAATATCCGCATGCCAAGGCAGCTTTTAAAAATAGAAGATAGAATGAAAAAGAAACTTAATCAGTATATCCGCCGTGGAAGGGTAGAAGTTTATGTTAGCTTAGAGGGTGAAGGCGTCGTGACCCGCAAAGTCCACGTGGATTGGAAACTGCTTGATGAGTATTATCAATTTATCAAACAGGCTCGTGAAAAATATGATGTTGAAGGAACGTTAACACTTCAGAATTTGCTAAGTAGAAGTGAACTTTTACATATTGAAGAAAGTGAAGCTGGAAATGAAGAGCTTGATAATCTAGTTCTGGCTGCAACAGAAGAAGCTGCCAAGTATTTAACACAAATGCGGATGGCAGAAGGTGAAGAATTAAAAAAGGATTTGCTCGCCATTTTATCTCAATTAGAATCACATGTTTTTGAACTCCAGAAATTTGCTCCTCTCGTTGTTCAATCCTTTAAAGAGCGATTAACAAAAAGAATGGAAGAGTTTGTTAATGGGCAATTGGACGAAACGAGGATCTTGACGGAAGTAGCCGTTTTTGCTGATAAAGCAGATATAAATGAAGAAGTCACACGATTAAAAAGCCATTTTCAACAATTCTTGCAAACCCTTGAGAGTATGGAACCGATTGGAAGAAAATTGGATTTTATCGTCCAGGAAATGAACAGAGAAGCAAATACCATTGGTTCAAAAGCAAACGATTCAAACATTGCTAAAAAGGTTGTAGATATTAAAAGTCTACTTGAGAAGCTAAAAGAACAGGTTCAAAATATCGAGTGATCCTTGTTTAGAAACTGTTTGAGACGGTCAAAATATATTATTAATGATTGGATGAGTCCCATGTCGATAAAATTAATTAATATTGGATTTGGAAATATCGTTTCTGCCAATCGAATTATTTCAATTGTCAGCCCTGAATCTGCTCCAATAAAAAGAATTATTCAAGATGCCCGGGACCGGGGAGCATTAATTGATGCCACATACGGTAGGCGGACACGAGCGGTGATTGTTATGGATAGTGATCATGTTATTCTATCAGCTGTACAACCTGAAACGGTAGCGCACCGCTTAGCTGATCGTGATGAAATAATTGATGAAGGGTAGGATTTCTGAAAATGCAGGAAAAAGGATTGCTGATTGTACTTTCTGGGCCCTCCGGGGTTGGAAAAGGAACTGTTCGGAAAGAAATTTTTTCCCATCCGGATACAGCTTTTGAATACTCCATTTCGATGACAACCCGCTCACCACGAGATGGGGAGATTGATGGAGTGGATTACTTCTTTAAGTCAAGAGAAGAGTTTGAACAATTAATTGAACAAGGCAAATTGTTAGAGTATGCCGAATTTGTCGGGAATTATTACGGTACCCCTGTTGACTATGTACGTTCCACTTTGGATGCTGGAAAAGACGTCTTCTTAGAGATTGAAGTAAAGGGTGCCCGTCAGGTACGAGAAAAGTTCCCTGAAGGTTTATTTATTTTCCTTATGCCGCCAAGTTTATCTGAACTAAAAAACCGGATTGTAACAAGAGGAACGGAAACAGATGACATCATACAAAACCGCCTGCTTTCAGCTCGCGAAGAAATTGAAATGATGGAATTATATGATTATGTTGTTGAAAATGATCAAGTGGAGCACGCCTGTGAACGCGTGAAATCCATCGTTACTGCGGAGCATTGCCGCAGAGAACGTGTTGAACACCGCTATAAAAAATTGCTGGAGGTTGAATTATAATGTTATATCCTTCTATTGATTCGCTGCTTGAGAAAATTGATTCGAAATACTCGCTTGTTTCCGTAGCTGCGAAGCGCGCTCGCGTGATGTCTCAGGTAAGAGATGAAAGATTGCCAAAATACGTTTCCCATAAACATGTTGGAAAAGCACTAGAGGAAATATATAGTGGTGAACTAACCTACCGAATTTCTAAAAAAGCAGACACATCTGCTGAGTAGTCTTAAATAGGTATTAATTGACAGTAAATTTCTGAGAGAAGGCCTGACAAAAGGGGAAATCCTTACATGTCAGCCTTTTTTATTTTGGTTATCCTCGTTATGTAGAATTTGTCGAATTACGAGTGGAAAAAGGTGAAAAATTGCATTCATTCTAGCATAATAAAGAAAGAGTGAAATGACGAGAAGCGGGGGAATCCAATAATGGTACAGGATAAAAAAATATTATTATGTGTTACAGGCGGAATCGCCGTCTATAAAGCAGCGGCACTAACAAGTAAGCTTGTTCAGGCTGGTGCTCATGTAAAAATCATTTTAAGTGAATCTGCACAGAAATTTGTTACCCCATTAACTTTCCAGGCGTTATCCCGTAATGAAGTATATGTTGATACCTTTGACGAAAAAAATCCACGTGTCATTGCTCATATTGATTTAGCTGATTGGGCAGATTTAATCCTTGTTGCGCCTGCTACAGCAAATACGATTGGAAAAATAGCTGGTGGAATAGCCGATAATATGATAACAACGGTCCTGCTTGCAGCAACCTCACCAGTCTGGATTGCCCCTGCGATGAATGTGCATATGTACGACCATCCTGCTGTGAAGAAGAACCTCTCAATATTGGCTGAGTACGGATATCAATTTATTGAACCTAGTGAAGGTTATCTTGCCTGTGGATATGTAGGAAAGGGCCGATTGGAAGAGCCGGAAAAAATCGTCCAGCTCGTACAACAATTTTTTACCGATCAATTCCAACAAACCTTAAGTAGAAAAACAGTTGTGGTTACAGCGGGGCCAACACGGGAAAAGATTGATCCTGTTCGTTTTATTTCCAATCATTCAACAGGGAAAATGGGTTATGCCCTTGCTGTTGAGGCAAAAAAACAAGGTGCCCATGTTGTATTAGTTTCGGGACCGGTGGGGTTGCCAGCTCCATTAGGTATGGAAGTAGTGAAGGTCGAGAGCGCTGAAGAAATGTATAATGCAGTATTGAAGTATTATGACTCAGCGGATGTAGTCATTAAAACAGCCGCCGTTGCCGATTACCGTCCAAAAACTGCATATGATCATAAGGTAAAGAAACAAGCCAGTGACTCGAGTATAGAGTTGGAACGAACGAAAGATATCCTGCTAGAGTTGGGTAAGAGAAAGAGGAACCAAGTGCTTGTAGGCTTTGCAGCTGAAACGGAAAATGTTGAAGAATATGCAAGGAAAAAATTAAAGGCGAAAAATGCAGATATGATCGTTGCAAACAATGTGAAAGCGGAAGGGGCAGGGTTTGGGACAGATACAAATATTGTCACACTTTTCAAACGGTCTGGCTCAAATATAGATTTACCGATTATGTCAAAAAGTGATGTAGCAAAAAGGATTATCGAAGAAATTACTTCCCTATTGAAGGATATGGATGAAAATGGAAATAGCTAGTGTGATTGTGGATGTACCGGCAAAACAAACGGATAGAGCGTTCGATTATTTAATTCCAGAGCAGTGGTGGGGAACAATCCAGCCGGGCATGAGGGTAATCGTTCCGTTTGGTCCGAGGAAAATCCAAGGATTTGTCACTTCGCTTAAAACACAATCTGAATTTAAAAAATTAAGAGAAATTATCGAGCCCATGGATCTTGAGCCAATCTTAAACAAGGATTTACTTGACCTGGGTGACTGGCTAACTGAGAATACACTTTGTTTTAAAATCTTTGCTTTTCAGGTTATGCTTCCAGCCGCGTTAAAAGCTAAATACGAAAAAAAAGTGAAGATTACTGCAGGGGTGGAGGCTGCTGATTTATCCGAACCCCTTCAAACTCTTTTTGAAAACAATCCAATGATAGACTGGGAAGAAGCTTTGAATAATGGAGTGGTTCCCTTATTACAAAAGGAAGCAGCAAAAGGTAAACTTGAAGTCCTTTACATCGTTAAGGAGAAGGTCAAAAAGAAACAGCGTAAGTATGTCCGCCCACTTGTATCGCTTGCTGAATTGAAAGATGAAGTAGTCCGATTTCCAGCAAAGGCTGAAAAGCAAAAACTAGTATTGAGCTATTTTATCAATCATTTCGAACCAGTCGAATTGAGGCAGCTTGTAGCTGAATTAAATACGACATCCTCAACTGTTAAGGCACTTGTAGAAAAGAAACTTCTTACTGAGTATGATATGGAGGTTTACCGCGATCCGTTTGAACATAGGACCTTTAAACGAACAAAGCCCTTACCATTAACAAATTCTCAACAGACCGTGATTGGGCCGATTCTAAACGCGATTGAATCAAATCGACATGAGGTATTCTTGCTCTATGGTGTAACAGGAAGCGGAAAAACCGAAATTTACCTCCAATCCATTCAAGAAGTTATTGAAAGAGGACAGGAAGCAATTGTGCTTGTACCAGAAATTTCACTCACTCCCCAAATGGTGAATCGTTTTAAAGGAAGATTTGGGGACTTAGTGGCTGTTTTGCACAGCGGTTTGTCAGCTGGAGAAAAATATGATGAGTGGCGGAAGATTCAACGTAAAGAAGTAAAAGTAGCTGTAGGAGCAAGATCAGCGATTTTTGCCCCATTTGAGAACTTAGGAATTATTATTATTGATGAAGAGCACGAAACAAGTTATAAGCAGGAGGATATGCCTCGATATCATGCTAGGGATGTTGCAGTTGAAAGAGCTAAAACGTATAACTGTCCGGTTGTGCTCGGAAGCGCTACCCCATCACTCGAGTCGTTTGCCAGGGCTCAAAAGAAGGTGTATCATCTATTATCGCTCCCTAACCGGATGAATAATCAAACCCTGCCCTCAGTAGAGATCATTGATATGCGTGAGGAGCTTCGTGACGGAAATCGGTCAATGTTTTCACGTAAGCTTTTTGATATGCTTAAGGACCGAATAGAAAAAAAACAACAATCTGTTTTATTTTTAAATAAACGGGGTCATTCGTCATTTGTGATGTGCCGGGACTGCGGTTATGTGATGAACTGCCCTAACTGCGACATATCGCTTACCTACCACCGAGTAAATGAACAAATGAAATGCCATTATTGCGGGTATGAAAGCCATGTTCCAAAGCAATGCCCGGAGTGTTCCAGTGATTATATTCGGTATTTTGGGACTGGTACTCAAAAGGTCGAGGACGAGCTTGGTAAAATTCTCCCAGAAGCAAGGGTTATTCGGATGGATGTTGATACAACTGGTCGAAAGGGCTCACACGAACGATTATTAACTGATTTTCAGAACGGCAAAGCAGATATTCTCCTCGGGACTCAAATGATTGCAAAAGGGCTGGATTTCCCAAATATCACCTTAGTTGGTGTCCTTTCGGCTGATACGATGCTGCATTTACCTGATTTCCGTGCGTCTGAAAAAACCTTTCAATTATTAACACAGGTAAGCGGAAGAGCGGGACGTCATCAATTGCCGGGGGAGGTCATCATTCAGACCTACACCCCTGAACACTATAGTGTCGAACTTGCAGGAACACAGGATTATGATCTCTTTTACCAAAGAGAAATGATGATTCGAAAAACCCATCATTATCCACCCTTCTATTATCTATCACTCATAACAGTCAGTCATGAGCAGTTGATGACTGTCGTTACAGCGACAGAGAAAATTGTTAATTATGTACGTTCGCAGGTTTCAAAGGATGCCGTCGTTTTAGGACCCGCAGCCTCGCCGATTCCTAGGATTAATAATAGATATCGCTATCAATGTCTGATAAAATACAAGCGGGAACCGAACTTGACAAAAATGTTAAAAACCATCTTGGATCAACACCAGAAAGATACTAAAAGCGGCTTATTGGTATCAATAGATGTAAATCCATTTATATTAATGTAAGTTAGCCAAATGTAACCTGGTCATCAAAGGTTATTATTTCGCATTTTTGGTGAAAATGTAAGCAATTAATAAATTTAAAACGCCTATATAAGAATGGAATTAATGGGGGAAATAATTTGCCTATACTCAAAGTAATAAATTACCCTGCTGAGATACTTGAGCAGACTTGCAAGCCAGTGATTAAGTTTGATAAAAAGCTTGCAAAAATACTTGATAATATGTATGACACGATGATTGAATATGATGGGGTGGGACTAGCTGCTCCGCAAATTGGATTGGACGTACGCATCGCAATTGTTGATATCGATGATGAATTAGGGACAATCGAAATGATTAACCCAGTAATATTAGAAACATCCGGTGAACAAACTGGACCAGAAGGTTGTTTAAGTTTCCCTGGATTATTTGGTGAAGTGACAAGGCCCAATTTTGTTAAAATTGAGGCATTTGACCGAAAAGGCAGAAAATACACATTAGAAGCAGAAGAATTCCTAGCAAGGGCGATTCAACATGAAATCGATCATCTGGACGGGATTTTATTTACATCTAAAGTGACGAGATATCTCGAGGAAGATGAGTTAAAAGGAGTAGAAGTTGAATGACCAAAATTGTTTTTATGGGTACTCCAGATTTTTCTGTGCCAATCTTACAACAACTGATTAAAGATGGATATGATGTCATTGGAGTAGTTACACAACCAGATCGACCAGTGGGAAGAAAAAAGATTTTAACACCTCCCCCGGTTAAGGTAGAAGCCTTGAAACATTCTATTCCTGTCTTTCAACCAGAAAAAATCCGTCAAGAAGAAGAACTTGAAAAAATCCTTTCCTTGAATCCAGATTTAATTGTTACTGCTGCTTTTGGGCAAATCCTACCCAATAAGCTGTTAGAAGCGCCTAAATACGGTTGTATAAATGTTCATGCATCCCTGCTCCCAGAACTTCGTGGTGGTGCCCCTATTCATTATGCAATTATGCAAGGAAAACAAAAAACAGGTGTTACCATCATGTATATGGTTGAAAAATTAGATGCTGGGGATATTTTAACAAGGATTGAAGTCCCAATTGCTGAAGAGGACAATGTTGGTACATTGCATATTAAATTAAGTACAGCCGGGGCTAAATTGTTGGCAGAAACTTTGCCGCTTCTATTGGAAGGCCGTCTGACGCCTAAGCCTCAAAACAATGAAGAAGCCACATTTGCTGCCAATATTAAGCGAGAACAAGAAAAAATTAATTGGGCAAAAACAGGTGAAGAAATCTTTAATCATATCCGTGCTCTAAATCCATGGCCAGTTGCGTTTACAACCTTGAATGGTCAGGTCTTAAAGATATGGCGGGCTGAAAAGGAATCTGGACAGAAAGTGGCAGTACCTGGAACAATTATTAATATAGAATCGGATAGCTTTTCGGTATCAACCGGTAATGGAACGGCAATCAAAATCATTGAGCTTCAGCCCTCTGGAAAAACAAAAATGATGAGTGAACAATTTTTACGGGGTTCAAAAATTTCAATAGGCACCAAGCTGGGAGAATAAAATGACTTCAACAATAAATAATGTACGGGCAATCGCAATGGATAGTTTAGTTGCTATTGAGAAAAACCAATCTTACAGCAATTTACTTCTTAATAATACAATTGAAAAACACGAATTGTCTCCTAAAGATGTCGGACTGTTAACGGAATTGACGTATGGAACCTTACAAAGAAGAATGGCACTTGACTTTTATTTAGAGCCTTTTGTAAAAGATAATAAAAAATTAGCCAATTGGGTTCATCATTTACTTAGACTAACGCTTTATCAAATGATTTATCTCGATCGAATTCCGGACAGAGCAGCGATCTACGAAGCTGTAGAAATTGCCAAAAGTCGTGGTCATAAGGGTATAGCAAGTTTGGTAAATGGAGTATTGCGGAGTATTCAAAGAGAAGGGCTCCCATCCATGGAGGAAGTCTCGGACCCAACCAAAAGACTATCACTTGAAACTAGCCACCCTGAATGGCTAATTACCCGATGGGTTAACCAATTTGGTTATGAAAAAACAAAAGAAATGTGTGAAGTAAACCTAACAGCACCATTGCAAACAGCTAGAGTTAATCTCACGAAAATTTCAAGAGATGAATGTGTTGCGATTTTAGAAGAAGATGGTTTTCAAATCGAAAAAAGTCCAATTATTCCTGAGGCGATCAGATCGTTAAAGGGGAATTTAGCGTCTACCATTGCTTTTAAATATGGAATGTTTACTATTCAAGATGAAAGCTCGATGCTCGCCGCCTATGCATTAGGGGCAAAGCAGAACGAATTTATCCTTGATGCTTGTGCAGCACCAGGTGGTAAAAGTACACATATCGCTGAAAAAATGGATAATACGGGAGAAGTCATATCGGTTGATCTCCATCAGCACAAAGTCAGATTAATCAATGATAATGCCAAGCGACTAGGGTTAGAAAATATAAAAACAAGCGTTTCTGATTCCAGACAAATACAGGAAAAATTCAACAAAGAATCATTTGATCGTATCCTTCTGGATGCTCCGTGCTCGGGTCTTGGAGTAATGCGGAGAAAACCTGATATGAAATACACAAAAACAGAGAAGGATATTGAACGGTTAAGTACGATTCAACAAGACTTATTAATGTCCGTATCCCCTTTATTGAAAAAGGATGGCATACTTGTCTATAGTACTTGTACTGTAGATAAAGAGGAAAATGAATACACGGTTAAGACATTCCTAGAGAATAACCCTGAATTCGAAGGAGATTTATCATTTAAAAACAGGATGCCTGAAGCTATCCAACCATTGATTACAGGTTTTGATTTACAGATATTCCCACAAGATCTTGGGTCTGATGGGTTCTATATTGCAGTTTTAAGGAAGAAGGTGTAACAGTTGGAACAATTAAATACAACTGAGACAAACACAGCTAAGGAAATTAAGAAGAAATCAATTTATTCATTGCAGCTTAACGAATTAAAGAATTGGCTAACTGAAAATGCTGAAAAGGCATTCCGTGCCGAACAAATCTATGAATGGCTTTATAAAAAACGAATTACATCGTTTGAGGATATGAGTAATGTATCAAAAGGATTAAGAGATAAGCTTGCTAGCCATTTTGAATTAACAACATTAAATACGGCGATTCAACAAACATCATCTGATGGAACCATAAAATTCCTTTTTGAACTTCAAGATGGATACTCGATTGAAACGGTGCTAATGCGTCATGATTATGGAAACTCCGTTTGTGTTACGACACAGGTAGGCTGCCGAATAGGGTGTACTTTTTGCGCCTCTACATTAGGCGGCTTAAAAAGACACTTAGAGGCAGGAGAGATTGTCGCACAAGTTGTAAAAGTTCAGCAAACACTTGATGAAACAGATGAGCGTGTAAATTCAGTTGTTATCATGGGAATTGGTGAGCCATTTGATAATTATGATAACATGTTATCATTTTTAAAAATAATCAATCATGAAAAGGCTCTTAATATCGGAGCACGCCATATAACCGTATCAACAAGTGGTATCGTTCCGAAAATTTATCAATTTGCAGATGAAAATACACAAATTAATTTTGCTATTTCTCTCCACGCTCCCAATACGGAATTACGTTCAAGGCTAATGCCTATTAATAAGGCTTATAAACTTGATGACTTAATGGAATCAGTAAGGTATTATATCGATAAGACAGGTCGTCGAATAAGCTTTGAATATGGTCTTTTTGGCGGTGTAAACGATTCAGTCGAGCATGCTGAAGAGTTAGCTATATTATTAAAAGGATTAAAATGTCATGTGAATCTAATTCCTGTAAACTATGTTCCTGAAAGAGATTATGTACGGACTCCAAGAGACAAAATTTTTGCTTTTGAAAAAACATTGAAAAACCGAGGTATTAATGTAACCATTCGCAGGGAGCAAGGTTCAGATATCGCTGCAGCATGTGGGCAACTTCGTGCAAAGGAGCGGAAAGAGGAGACGAGGTGACAAAAGTGAAGGCTGTTTTTAAAACGGACCAGGGTAGAGTTCGCCAGAATAATGAGGATAGTGGTGGTACTTTTGTTAATCGGGATGGACACCGTCTTGCCATCGTAGCAGATGGCATGGGCGGTCACCTTGCCGGTGATGTTGCTAGTAGCATGAGCGTTTCGCATCTTCAAGAAATGTGGGAGAAATCTGAAGGAATTCGTACAGCAGATCAAGCTGAAGCATGGCTGAAAACCCATGTTCTCCAGGTTAATCAATTATTGTTTGACCATTCAAGAAGTCACGTGGAATGTGAAGGTATGGGTACTACTATAGAGGCAGTGATTGCTTCTGAAAATTTTACAACGATTGCACATGTGGGGGATAGTCGTTGTTATATCTTAAATGATACAGGCTTCAAGCAGCTAACGGAGGACCATACACTTGTGAATGAGTTAGTCCGAACTGGACAAATCACTAAAGAGGATGCAGAACATCATCCCAGGAAAAATTGGATATTAAGAGCGTTAGGAACAGAACAGGATGTAAAAATCGATTTAAAAACGATAATGTTCGAAGAAGGAGATTTTCTCCTTTTATGCTCTGATGGGTTGTCAAATAAAGTCAACGAACAAGAAATGGTTAAAATTCTTCAAAATGAAGAATCACTTGAACAAAAGGCTTCCACATTAATTAATATTGCAAATGATAACGGTGGAGAAGACAATATTACCCTGATCATATTAGAATATGCTAATGATTTTGAATTGGGTGATGAGAAGTGATTATTGGGAAAAGAATCAGCGGCCGCTATAAAATTCTTAAAATGATAGGCGGAGGCGGAATGGCCAATGTCTATTTAGCACATGATATGATACTAGACAGAGAAGTTGCCGTGAAAATGCTCCGCCTTGACTTTGCCAATGATGAAGAATTTATTCGACGCTTTCATAGAGAAGCACAATCTGCCACAAGTCTTACCCATCCAAATATCGTTAGTATTTATGATGTGGGTGAAGAGGATTCTCTTTACTATATTGTTATGGAATATGTGAATGGGCAAACATTAAAGCAATACATAAACCAGCATTCGTCACTCCGTGTAGAAAAGGCATTAGACATAATGATGCAATTAACATCTGCAATTTCCCATGCCCATCAAAATCATATTATTCATCGTGATATAAAACCGCATAACATTCTAATTGATCCTAATGGCAGTGTGAAAATTACTGATTTTGGGATAGCCATGGCCTTAAGTGCGACAAGCATTACCCAAACAAATTCTGTGTTAGGTTCTGTCCACTATTTATCACCGGAACAAGCTCGTGGGGGAATGGCTAATCGGAAATCTGATATTTATTCACTTGGGATTGTCATGTTCGAAATTTTAACAGGCAGGCTTCCATTCTCAGGGGAATCAGCCGTTTCGATTGCATTGAAACATCTCCAGTCAGAAACACCTTCTGTTAGAAGGTGGAATTCAACTATACCGCAAAGTGTAGAGAATATCGTCCTAAAAGCAACGGCAAAGGATCCATTCCATCGTTATAACAGTGTCGATGAAATGGAGGAGGATTTAAGGACGGCGCTAAATCCTGAAAGAATGGATGAACCAAAGTTTATTATTCTAATTGATGATGAGGCAACAAAAGCCATTCCAATCATAACAAATGACCGTCCACATAAAAACCTTGATGAAACATTAGTGCATAGTAATGATAAAATATTGCCTGCCAAAAATGATACACCTAATAAGGAGAAAACTAGTAAGAAAAAGCGGAAAAAATGGCCGATGATCTTAATTTCGACTTTCCTTATACTTTCCATTCTCGGACTATTAACGGTTACATTTTTACCTGATTTATTGTCTGCTAAGGACGTCAAAATTCCTGACGTAAGTGGAATGGATGTTGATGATGCGATTTCTGAGCTTCAGCTCAGCGGAATAGTGGTTGACAAACAGGTTGAAATTCCTGATGATCTGGTGGCTGAAGGAAAGGTTATCAAGACCGACCCCGAAATTGGCAGTACAGTCAAGGAGAACGCAAAGGTTAATTTATATATTAGTACTGGAAAAGAAAAAATTGAGCTGTCAAATTATGTAGGCCGGATATATGATGATATTTTCCGTTTATTAGAAGACAGGGGTTTTAAAGATATTCTGAAAACTGAGAAATACGATGAGAGTGAACCAGGAACCATTATTAGCCAAAACCCATCAGGAGGCGAAGAAATTATTCCTGAAGATACTGCATTAGAATTTGAAGTCAGTAAAGGACCTGAAATAATTGTCCTAAGGGACCTAACCGAATACAATTTAAAAGGGGCCGAGGATTATGCCTTATTAGTAGGGCTGACTTTAGATGTCTCAGAAGAAAAATATGATGAAAAAATTCCTGCTGGCATGGTGATTTCACAAACTCCAAAGTCTGGAACAGAACTGAAAAAAGGCGATAAGGTATCAGTCATCATTTCAAAAGGAAAAGAAGAAAAACCGCCAAAAACGGTAGTTAAAGATATAACAATTGATTATGAACCGACTGTCCCAGTGCCAGTGCCAGGAGATCCTGTACAAAAACAAGAGGTTTTAATCTACATCGAAGATATGAATCATAGTATGACGGAACCTGCCGAATCATTTTTTATAACTGAAACGACAAAAAAACAAATAGAACTCACTATTCCATATGGCGGAAAAGCGGGCTATAAGATTATTCGTGACAGCAAGGTGATAGCAGAGGATGTAATTAACTATCCAGAAACAGAGTAATTAATATTAATATGCTCTTTATCAAATCAGTTAACAGAATTTTGAATGATTAGTTGATGTTTTCGAAATGAATGACAAGGAGTGTGGCTATGCCTGAAGGGAAAATTGTTAAAGCATTAAGCGGATTCTATTATGTTCTTGATGATGACAAGTTGATCCAATGCCGTGGTAGAGGGGTATTTAGAAAGAATAAAATTACCCCACTTGTTGGAGACGAAGTTGTTTTTCAAGCAGAAAATGACTTGGAAGGCTACATTATGGAAGTGAAGACACGAAAGAACGAATTGATACGTCCACCCATTGCGAATGTAGATCAAGCGATTCTTGTGTTTTCGGCTGTTGAACCAGATTTCAGTACTGTTCTTTTAGATCGTTTCCTTGTGCTAGTTGAATTTAATCGGATTGAACCGCTTATTTGTATCACTAAAATGGACCTCACAAACGAAGAGCAGCAAAAGAAGATTAAGATTTATGCAGAGCAGTATTCGTCTGCAGGGTATAAAGTAATACTAACTTCTTCCGAAACAGAAGCGGGGGTTGAACTGTTAAGTCCACACATTGATAATAAAATATCTGTTTTTGCTGGTCAGTCAGGTGTAGGAAAATCATCTTTGCTAAATGTACTTAGACCTGATCTTGATTTGAAAACAAATGATATTTCGTCGCATCTTGGCCGTGGAAAACACACGACAAGACATGTGGAGTTAATAAAGATTGGAAATGGATTAATAGCAGATACACCAGGCTTCAGTTCATTAGAATTTACCAATATTGAAGCCGAAGATTTGACTTCATGTTTTCCTGAAATGCAAAGAGCAAGTGAGAATTGTAAATTCCGAGGATGCTTGCATGGGACCGAACCGAAATGCGGTGTGAAACATGCAGTTGAATCAGGTGAAATCCCTAGGTACCGATATGAACATTATCTGGATTTCCTACAAGAGATAAAAGATAGAAAGCCGAGGTATTAAAGATGGTAAAAATAGCACCTTCGATTCTTTCCGCCGATTTTTCGAAATTAGGTGAAGAGATTATTGCTGTTGAAAAAGGTGGAGCAGACTATATTCATGTCGATGTCATGGATGGTCACTTTGTACCAAATATTACGATTGGTCCGCTCATTGTTGAGGCCATTCGTCCGATTACGAAGCTGCCACTTGATGTACACTTAATGATTGAAAACCCTGATCAATATATTGAGGCATTTGCCAAAGCTGGAGCCGATTTTATTACCGTACATGTGGAAGCATGTCGCCATCTTCACCGCACAGTCCAAAATATTAAATCCTTTGGTATCAAGGCGGGTGTTGTTTTAAATCCAGCAACCCCCGTGGAATCCATTCAGCACATAATTGGAGACATTGATATGGTATTATTAATGTCGGTTAATCCAGGGTTCGGTGGGCAAAAATTTATACCAGAGGTACTTCCGAAAATAAGAAAAGTTAAAGAAATGGCAGAACAAAAAGGCTTAGACATTGAGATTGAAATTGACGGCGGTGTTAATTCAGAAACGGCAAAGCTATGCATGGAAGCCGGTGCAAATGTACTTGTTGCAGGCTCGGCTATTTATAATGAAGAAGATTATGCCAAGGCAATTTCGCAAATAAGAGGTTAATGATAAGAGCCAGCTTTAGCGCTGGCTTTTTGCATATGGAAAAGGAGTTAGTTTTATGATAATTAATATTCTAGCCGGAGGACCTGAAAGCCTATTACCTGATTTAACAGAGTATCTACAGAAGGATACAATTTGGGTCGGAGTTGACCGAGGTGTCTATCATTTGTTAAAAAGAAATATAACTCCGGTCATTGCCTTTGGGGATTTCGATTCAGTATCATCTGAGGAATTAATGTTTATTGAAGAACGGGTAGTAGAATTGAAGAAGTATAAGCCGGAAAAAGATGAAACAGACATGGAGTTAGCCCTCAATTGGGCACTTGATCAGAATCCAAGTATGATCTGTATGTTCGGTGCAACTGGGGGGAGGCTTGATCATTTATTTGCCAATGTTCACTTATTGCTGAATCAGTTCAAAGCCAAAAAATCGGCTGATATCTGCTTGATTGACCGCTATAACATCATTTTTATTAAAGAACCCGGGCACTATACAATTGAAAAAATAAACAAAAAAAAATATATTTCCTTTGTTCCTTTAACGCTAAATGTCAGCAATCTCACCCTAAGGGGCTTTAAATTTCCTTTGGAAAATCGTCATATTTCAATCGGGTCAACACTATGTATTAGTAATGAACTTATTAGTGAATATGGTACTTTTTCATTTTCTGAAGGCATATTAATAGTGATAAGAAGTCACGATTAATATGCAATACAATTTGGTACTGATTTCGTTCGTTTGAATAAAATGGTAGGGCGTTCGAAAAAAGTTGAGATGAATAAGCTGGGGAGATTTGTGAGGAGGGACAGTATGAAATTCTATACAATTAAACTGCCGAAATTTTTAGGCGGACTTGTCCGTGCGATGATTGGGGCGTTTAAAAAGAACGAATAGCATGGGTTTTTATCTAGATAATCTTTTCATTAACGAATGGCACCCTTTTAATTTGGGTGCTTTTTATTTGGTTAAATAGGGAATAATAGGGTTGTAGAGTAATTGTACTTTTTGTATATAAAGAAAAGACATCCTCATCGGATGCCTTTTCCATATTAAACGCGTTCTACTTTACCTGATTTTAACGCTCTTGCAGAAACCCAAACACGTTTAGGCTTTCCATCAACAAGAATACGTACTTTTTGTAGGTTAGCACCCCATGTACGCTTATTTGCGTTCATAGCGTGAGAACGTGCGTTACCAGTTGTTGTTTTCTTTCCAGTTACAACACATTGACGTGGCATAATGATTTCCCTCCTTAACTACCAAAAGCTTTATACAGCTATCTTTAAGATCCTCATCTGAAAAAAGAAAATTGTTTGAACAAATTTTCTAGACTTGAGATACCTTAATAATTTATCATACAACTTATTTGATTGCAATAGTTACCTTTCAAGAAAAAAACCTTGACATCCCTATTATTTAAATGCTCTTATATTAAACAGTCAGGAATAACTTTCAATATTGCATTGACTATAGTAAAATGACTGTAGTCAAGGAGCAATTTTTTCAAGAGGGGGAACGATTCATGTCCATTGAATTAAAAACAAAGTTCGGACAAATTGATATTTCAAACGAAGTAATCGCGACCATCGCTGGAGGAGCGGCAATCGAATGCTATGGAATTGTCGGTATGGCCTCAAAGAATCAAATTAAAGACGGAATTACGGAAATACTACGAAGAGAAAATTTCACTCGCGGCGTGATCGTCCGCCAAGAAAATGAGGCATTACATATTGATATGTACATTATTGTTAGCTATGGAACGAAAATTTCCGAAATTGCCCACAACGTGCAATCAAAGGTTAAATACACCCTCGATAAGACTGTTGGACTTGCCGTTGACTCGGTTAATATTTACGTTCAGGGAGTTCGAGTGACGAACCCTTAAGTTCGTGTAACGAACCTCAAGTAGAGGAGGAAAGTTTGTGTCAATAACAGCTTTAGATGGAAAACGTTTTGCCGAGATGGTGATTCAAGGTGCAAATCATTTGGCTGCAAATGCAAAAATGGTTGATGCTCTAAACGTTTTTCCCGTGCCCGATGGTGATACTGGAACAAACATGAATTTATCAATGACATCAGGGGCGAAAGAAGTAAAAAATAATGTTCAAGAACATATAGGTAAAGTTGGAGTAGCCCTTTCTAAAGGATTGCTGATGGGGGCTCGCGGAAATTCAGGAGTGATCCTTTCACAGTTGTTCCGTGGTTTTTCTAAGGCAGTAGAAATGAGAGCGCAAATTTCAGGGAATGATTTTGCCCATGCCCTCGAGGCTGGAGTAGAAACTGCGTATAAAGCAGTTATGAAACCTGTTGAAGGAACCATTTTAACTGTTGCAAAGGATTCAGCTAAAAAGGGCGTACAAGCTGCCCAGAATTCAAATGATATTATTGTAATTATGGAAGAAGTTTTACAAGAAGCAAAAGCTTCATTAAAGCGCACTCCTGATCTGCTTCCGGTGTTAAAGGAAGTCGGTGTTGTCGATAGTGGCGGACAAGGTCTTGTGTTTGTTTACGAAGGATTTCTTGCGGTCCTAAAAGGCGAAAAACTTCCCGATACACCTTCTGCATCTCTTTCTATGGATGAATTGGTTAATACTGAACACCACAAAAATGTCCAGGGACATATTAACACGGCAGATATTGAATTTGGATACTGCACCGAATTTATGGTTCGCTTTGAACAGGAAAAGACAGCCAAGCATCCTTTCAGTGAAGGGGTTTTCCGAAATGACCTCAGCAAATTAGGTGATTCTTTATTAGTCATAGCGGATGAAGACGTTGTAAAAGTCCATATACATTCCGAACAGCCTGGCGAAGTACTAAGCTACGGGCAAAAGTACGGAAATTTAATAAATATGAAGATTGAAAACATGCGTCAACAACATACCAATATTGTTGGTGAAACACATATTGCACCCGTTGCTGTACAACAGAAGCCGCCAAAAGAGCAGCAAGAATACGGAATTGTAGCGGTTTCCATGGGAGCAGGTATTGCAGATTTATTTAGAAGTATTGGCGCCCATGCCGTAATAGAAGGCGGGCAAACGATGAATCCAAGTACAGAGGATATCGTGAAGGCTGTTAAGGAAGTTAATGCTAAAAAGGTATTTATTTTACCTAATAATAAAAACATTATTATGGCAGCCCAGCAGGCAGCCGATGTGGCAGAAGAAGATATTTATGTCATACCATCCAAAACTGTCCCTCAAGGACTTTCAGCTCTTTTAGCATTTAATCCGTCAGCGGAACTTCACGCCAATGAGTCTGCAATGAATGATGCCCTAAAACACGTAAAGACTGGTCAAATAACCTTCGCTGTACGAGATACCCAGATTGATGGTTTAGAAATCGAGAAAGATGATTTTATGGGTATTGCTGAAGGGAAAATTGTGGTAAAGAACAAGAACAAAGGAAAAGTAGCTGAAGAATTACTTTCACAAATGCTCGCGGACGATTCAGAAATCTTGACTATCATTTATGGGGAAGACGTTAGCGAAGAAGAAGTAAATCAACTGACACAGTTTGTGGAAGAGACTTATGAAAATGTAGAAGTAGAAATCCATAACGGCGGGCAACCGTTGTATTCATTTATCTTTTCAATTGAATAATGAACCGCTAAAATAGAAGGGGAGTTCCCTTCTTTTTTTTGTAGCAATGTTGATTGGAGCGGAAATCAACAGGTATGTATAACACAGCCTGTTTTGTAAAAAAGAAGTTAGAAAAAGTATATTAAAACAATATTAATAGATAAAACAGCGCTTAGTGGGGGAGTCGTGTAATAGTGAATCCACATCTTAATCAATCAATAACTGTCATTAAGGGAATTGGTGAAGAGACTGCTGAGATTTTTTCAGAAATGAAAATCTTTACGATACAAGATTTATTGGAATATTTTCCTTATCGTTATGAAGATTATCGCCTTCGTGAAATAACAGAGGTACAGCATGATGAGAAAGTAACAGTGGAAGGGAAGGTTCATAGCGAGCCTTCTCTTGTCTATTATGGAAGGAAGAAATCCAAACTAATGATCCGACTTTTCGTTGGTTCTCATTTAATCAAAGTAGTTTTTTTTAACCAACCCTATTTGAAAAATAAAATCATTATTAATGAAACGATAACGGTCACAGGGAAATGGGATGCCCATCGGCAAACGATCACTGCAAATGAAATGCAGTCAGGCACAAACGCCAAGACAAAGGATTTTGAGCCTGTATACTCATTAAGAGGGAAATTAACGACAAAGGGAATACGAAAATTTATCAGCATTGCTTTCCAGCAATATGGACACTTTATTGAAGAAACACTGCCAGCAACATTCTTAAAAAAGTATCGCCTTCTTGATAGACAGAGTGCGATTGAAGCAATGCACTTTCCGAGCAGCCAAGAGGATGTGAAACAGGCACGAAGGCGCATTGTTTATGAAGAATTTCTTATGTTTCAACTAAAAATGCAGGCCTTAAGGAAATTTGAACGGGAACATTCCCCAGGAATTTGCCAAAACTATAACGTTACTCAGGTAGAGGGTTTTATCAATAGTCTTCCATTTCCGTTAACAAATGCTCAAACACGGGTTGTCAATGAATTGTTAGCGGAACTAAAATCACCCCTGCGTATGAATCGATTGTTGCAAGGGGATGTTGGTTCGGGGAAAACTGTAGTGGCTGCAATTGGTTTATATGCCAGTGTAACAGCAGGTTACCAAGGTGCTCTAATGGTACCAACAGAAATTTTAGCAGAGCAGCATGCACAAAGCTTAAAAAGCATGCTAGAACCATTTGATGTCAGGTGCGAGCTTTTAACGAGTTCTATTAAGGGTAAACGGAGAAAGGAAATCCTTCATGAACTGGCAGAAGGGAACGTGGATCTATTAATTGGTACGCACGCCCTCATACAGGATGAGGTCACCTTCAAAAGACTCGGTTTTGTTATTACCGATGAACAGCATCGATTTGGGGTCGAGCAGCGAAGAGTGCTCAGGGAAAAAGGCGAGAATCCTGACGTTTTGTTTATGACAGCGACACCGATTCCTCGAACGCTTGCAATCACTGTGTTTGGTGAAATGGATGTTTCCATTATTGACGAGATGCCAGCTGGCCGAAAATCAATTGAAACTTACTGGGCAAAGCCGGAAATGCTTGAGCGTGTACTTGCCTTTGTTGAAAAAGAATTACAAAAAGGACACCAAGCCTATGTAATTTGCCCGCTTATTGAAGAATCCGAAAAGCTTGATGTCCAAAACGCTATTGATGTATTTACTACTCTAAGTCACTACTTTCAAAACCGTTATAAAGCGGGCCTTATGCACGGGCGCTTAAGTTCGGAAGAAAAAGACTCCGTAATGAAGTCGTTTAGTACCAACGAAGTACAGGTGCTTGTCTCAACTACAGTTGTTGAGGTCGGTGTTAATGTACCAAATGCGACTATGATGGTTATTTATGATGCTGAAAGATTTGGCCTGTCTCAGCTTCACCAGCTGCGTGGACGTGTTGGACGTGGCAGCGATCAATCCTACTGTATTTTGCTTGCTAGTCCTAAATCAGAAGTGGGCCAAGAAAGAATGCGGATCATGACAGAAACAAACGATGGATTTGTTCTAAGTGAAAAGGATTTAGAACTCAGAGGTCCTGGAGACTTTTTTGGCAGAAAACAAAGCGGTGTTCCTGAATTTAAGGTTGCAGATATGGTTCATGATTATCGGGCACTAGAAACAGCGAGAAGTGATGCGATGATGCTTATCCAATCAAAAACCTTTTGGACAGCGGAAGAATATCAATTTTTAAGAAAAATGCTTGAAGAATCAGGTGTATTAGAAGGGGAAAAGCTTGATTAATAAAGTTTTTTTCCCATTAAATGAATTCCAGAATAAAAAAACAGATGCTATGTATAAAAAACAAACTCTTGCAATCTGCTATTTCAAATTTTATACTACTATTAGTACCTAGTCATAAGATCTCGGACGGTGTAAAAATTCATGAGAAAAAGTAAAAAAGAGCGCCAGCAATTGTTAACCTCTACAATAAAAGATAATCCATTTATTACTGATGAAGATTTAGCAGAAAAATTCCAAGTAAGTGTACAAACAATCCGTCTTGATCGGTTAGAGTTATCAATCCCGGAATTAAGGGAACGAATTAAGACTGTTGCTGAAAAACGATTTGATGATGAGGTTCGCTCCCTTCCGCTTGAAGAAGTCATTGGTGAAATTATTCATATAGAATTGGATCAAAATGCCATTTCGATTTTTGATGTAAAAAAAGAACATGTGTTTATTCGTAATAACATTGCCCGTGGCCATCATGTTTTCGCACAGGCAAATTCCCTAGCAGTAGCCGTCATTAACGATGAATTGGCGTTGACAGCAAAGGCGAATATTCAATTTAAGCGTTTGGTAAAATTAAATGAGCGTGTCATAGCCAAGGCAAGAGTAACAAAAATCGATGGGAACTTAGGCAGAACAAGTGTCGAAGTGACAAGTTTTGTAAATAATGAACTTGTTTTTACCGGAGAATTTGAAATGTACCGTTCGAAAAATCGGTAAAGGATGAGGAAAAAAATGAACCTAGCAATTGATGCAATGGGCGGCGACAATGCTCCAAAGGAAATCGTTTTAGGCGCACTAAAAGCTGTACAAGCATTTTCTGATATACATATTACCCTTGTCGGGGATGAAAATAAAATTAAAGAAACGTTAACTGATCATGAACGGATTTCTGTTATACATACAACCGAAGTGATTCTCGGAACAGACGAGCCTGTAAAAGCAGTTCGCCGCAAAAAGAATGCTTCCATGGTACTAGCGGCCCAGCAGGTAGCAGATGGTTTGGCAGATGCGTGTATCTCTGCAGGAAATACAGGTGCCTTAGTCGCGGCAGGCCTTTTTGTGGTTGGCAGGGTAACTGGGATACACCGTCCGGCCTTAGCACCAACACTTCCGACCATTGGCGGTGAAGGCTTCCTTTTACTAGATGTCGGGGCCAATGCAGAGGCCAAACCAGAGCATCTATTGCAATATGCATTGATGGGTTCCATTTATAGTGCAAAAGTAAGAGGAATTACACAACCAAGAGTGGGTCTATTAAATATTGGCACAGAGGAAAAGAAAGGGAATGAACTTACCAAGCAGGCCTTTGAACTATTAAAAACGGCTAATATCAATTTTGTCGGTAATGTGGAAGCAAGAGATTTACTTGATGGTGCAGCTGACGTAGTTGTTACCGATGGATTTACGGGTAACATGGTGCTAAAGTCGATTGAAGGAACGGCACTCTCCATGTTTAAAATGTTAAAAACGGCTTTAATGAGCAGTTTTACAAGTAAACTAGCTGCCGCTGTGTTAAAACCGAATCTTAAAACTTTAAAGAATACAATGGATTATTCCGAATATGGCGGTGCTGCACTGTTTGGTTTAAATGCACCTGTAATTAAGGCTCACGGATCTTCGAATGGGCAAGCTATTTTTAGCGCCATCCGGCAAACGAGGGAAATGGTAAGTAACGATGTTGTTGGATCAATTAAAATTTCAACAGAAGAAGCGAGTATTGCCAAAGTAGAACGGTAAAGGAGTATTGAAATGAAGAAAATAGCATTTGTGTTTCCAGGTCAAGGGTCACAAGCCGTAGGAATGGGGAAAGAGTTAGCAGAGAAACACTCCGAGGTAATGGATTATTTTAAGAGAGCAGATGAAAAGCTAAACACTCAATTGAGTAAACTTATATTTGAGGGACCAAAAGAAGAATTGACAATTACCTATAATACACAGCCAGCCCTTTTAACAACAAGTATTGCTATATTGGAATACTTCCAAAAATCTGGGATTAAAGCTGATTTTGTTGCTGGTCACAGTTTAGGTGAATATACGGCCCTTGTTGCAGCGGGCACCTTTACTTTCGAAGAAGGGGTGTATGCTGTTAGAAAACGAGGCGAGTTTATGGAAAGTGCTGTCCCTAATGGGGAAGGATCGATGGCGGCTGTGCTGGGTCTTGATCGCGCTCCGCTATCAAATGTGACGTCAGAAATCAGTGATGCTGGTTTTCCTGTGTCTTTAGCAAATTTAAACTGCCCAGGTCAGATTGTAATTTCAGGTTTGAAAAAAGGGGTAGAACTTGCAGCCGTGAAAGCGAAAGAAGCAGGGGCAAAAAGAGTGCTTCCATTAGATGTAAGCGGTCCTTTTCATTCCGTGTTAATGAAGCCAGCAGCAGTTCAATTGCGTGAAGTATTGGACGATATTGAAATGAGGGATGCTAGGATCCCAATCGTGGTAAACGTTTCTGCCGAACCAATCAGTTCTGCCTCAGTAATTAAGGATAAGTTAATTGAACAACTTTATTCCCCGGTACAATGGGAAGACTCCGTAAGAAAAATGATTGATTTGGGTGTCGATACTTTCATTGAAGTGGGTTCTGGGAAAGTTTTATCAGGCTTAATCAAAAAAATTGATAAAACAGTGTCAACGTATTCTGTATCGGACGAGGAAAGCGCACAAGCTGTAATAGATGCGTTAAAGGAGGAAAGACTATGAATCTTGAAGGAAAAGCAGCCCTTGTAACAGGTGCATCAAGAGGTATTGGCAGAGAAATCGCTCTTGAACTTGCACGACAAGGAGCAAATGTGGCGGTTAATTTTTCCGGCAGTGAAGCCAAAGCAAATGAGGTTGTTGATGAAATAAAGGCACTTGGGAGAGAGGCATTCGCTGTAAAATGTGATGTTTCAAACTCAGGAGAAGTTGCAGAAATGGTTAAGGGAACGATAGACCGCTTTGGGAAACTTGACATTCTCGTCAATAATGCGGGTATTACCAGAGATAATTTATTAATGAGAATGAAAGAAGAAGAATGGGACGACGTTATTAATATCAATCTTAAAGGTGTCTTCCTGTGTACAAAAGCAGTAACAAGACAAATGATGAAGCAACGGGTAGGACGCATCATTAATATTGCATCGATTGTTGGTGTAAGTGGGAATCCGGGACAGGCAAACTACGTGGCGGCAAAAGCTGGGGTCATTGGTTTAACAAAAACAACGGCTAAAGAGCTGGCATCTCGCAATATTACCGTAAATGCCATTGCACCTGGCTTCATCACAACGGATATGACCGATAAATTACCTGAAGATGTAAAAACAGAAATGTTAAAACTGATTCCTTTAGCAAGATTAGGAGAGCCTAAAGACATCGCCAAAATCACCGCATTCCTTGCTTCTGATGATTCTGCCTATATGACAGGGCAGACGCTTCATATTGATGGCGGCATGGTAATGTAATCAGAAAAGCACGCTTCCTTTGCGCGGCGTATGGACTGGAGCGCTCCAACTGAGATAAAGGAAACACGGAGCTGCACAAGATTCGATGTTGACTTATCGTAGGGTTGAGAGCGAAGACCACTAGCCGTTGGGCGCTGGAGCTAGACAGTAATAAAAGTTCAAAGCAATTTTAATAAAAACTTAGTGTATTATTTTGTTGAAATACTCTATAATAGCTTGAGGGGAGGTGAACAGGCATGGCAGAGGTATTAGAACGTGTAACAAAAATCATCGTTGACCGCTTAGGCGTGGATGAATCTCAAGTTAAACTTGAAGCTTCATTTAAAGATGATCTTGGAGCTGATTCCCTTGACGTAGTTGAACTAGTTATGGAATTAGAAGATGAGTTCGATATGGAAATTTCTGACGATGATGCTGAAAAAATTAGCACAGTTGGTGACGCTGTTAATTACATACAAAGCACAAAGTAATCGTTGGATTTATTCACAAAAGCTCCGTTTTCAAACGGAGCTTTATTCTGTAAAATAGAACTTGGCTTCCAACTGTGATGCCAAGTTTCTTTGCGTTTTGCTAAATACTTTTTTTAAACTTATACTTGAGTGGTGTGTAAATTATTTAATGCAAGGTGGAGACGTTTTATATGCGCAGAAATAATAATGAAAAAGATTTAAATAATCGCGCAAAAGAAAATCTATTTAAGGGTTTTCAAAATACGATTGGTATTACGATTGAAAACGAGAAATTATTAAAACAAGCTTTTACTCATTCATCTTATGTGAATGAGCATCGAAGAAAGCCTTTTGAAGATAATGAGAGGCTTGAGTTTTTAGGAGATGCCGTTCTTGAGTTAACTGTTTCACAATTCCTATACAAAAAATATCCTACGATGACAGAGGGAGAATTAACGAAACTTCGGGCTGCAATTGTTTGCGAGCCATCTCTTGTATCATTTGCCAACGAACTGAATTTCGGAAAATTAGTTTTGTTGGGTAAAGGGGAAGAGATGACAGGCGGAAGAGAGCGTCCCGCCTTACTAGCAGATGTTTTTGAGGCGTTCATTGGAGCTCTTTATTTAGACCAAGGAATTGAAACAGTCATTAAATTTCTCGAGAAAATAGTTTTTCCTAAAATTAATGCCGGTGCTTTTTCTCATGTGATGGATTATAAAAGCCAGCTACAGGAACTCATTCAACGGGATGGGACAGGCGCTATTGAATATCGCGTCCTTCAAGAAATTGGGCCTGCCCATAATAAAGAATTTGTATCGAAAGTTTCGTTGAATGGCAAGGAATTAGGTGTAGGTACGGGGAAATCAAAGAAGGAAGCCGAACAACATGCCGCCCAAATGGCTCTCGACATATTAAGGGAAAAAACAACTTAGAAATGACAAAATGTTTGCAAGTAGTCCAGCTTGCCTGCATGGGGAGGATTAAGAAATGTTTTTAAAACGGTTGGACATTATTGGATTTAAGTCCTTCGCTGATCGCATTGGAGTTGATTTTGTTCCAGGAGTAACGGCTGTGGTAGGTCCAAATGGCAGTGGGAAAAGTAATATTACCGACGCTATTCGTTGGGTATTGGGTGAACAGTCGGCCAAATCGCTTAGAGGCAGTAAAATGGAAGATATTATTTTTGGGGGAAGCGATACCAGAAAACCCCTAAATTTTGCTGAAGTAACCTTAACCTTGGATAATCAGGATCAAGGCGTGTCACTTGATTATAACGAAGTAAGTGTCACAAGGAGAGTATCCCGTTCAGGTGACAGTGAATTCTTGATAAATAAGCAACAGTGTCGACTTAAAGATATTATCGACTTATTCATGGATTCTGGGCTGGGAAGAGAAGCATTTTCGATTATCAGCCAAGGAAAAGTGGAAGAAATCTTAAATAGTAAAGCAGAAGAACGAAGAACCATATTTGATGAGGCAGCTGGAGTACTTAAGTATAAACATCGAAAGAAAAAAGCAGAAGTAAAACTGTTTGAAACACAAGACAACTTAAACCGTGTAAATGATATTTTACACGAACTTGAAAGCCAAGTAGAACCATTAAAAATTCAGGCCTCAATGGCAAAAGATTTTCTGGAGAAGAAAGAGGAACTTGAAAAATTTGAAGTTGCCTTAACAGTGTATGAAATTGAAGATCTTCATCAAAAATGGGAGGGCCTTTCCAAGCTGTTGAACGAACATCAGGAGGAAGAACTTAAAATCTCTTCTGAATTGCAAGTAAAGGAAGCAAAAATAGTTGAAAAAAGAGATCAAATGACAGCATTTGATGAGTCTATCACCGACCTACAGAATGTTCTTCTTCATGCTACAGAGGAGTTAGAAAAACTGGAAGGCCGAAAAGAAGTCTTAAAGGAACGAAAGAAAAATGCTTCACAAAATAAAGAACAGCTTCAAACGAACATTTCGGAACTAACGGAAAAGATTAGCCAGCTAGAAATGAATCGCGACATCCTTTCAATGTCTGCCGAGGATCTTGGTAAGCAGGTTACCCAATTACAAGCTCAATTAAAGGGAAAACAGGCGAAACTGCAGTTATTTACCGAAAATATTGAAGATAAAATAGAGAGTTTAAAAAGTGAATATATCGAATGGCTAAACGATCAAGCGGGCGCAAAAAATGAAATAAAATACATTGAACAGCAACTGGAACAGCAGGACAGAAGAAGTTCACGACTTGATGTTGAGAATGACAAGTTTATTGAAGAACGGCAAATTGCAAAGGATAAAAAAGCAACTATCCAATCAGCATTAGACGAAGTACAACAAAAAATAGAAGATCAAGTAGGAGCTTTTCGAGAAAAGCAGCATAAGCTTGAAACCACAAGAAATAATTATCAAAAACAAGAAAAGACACTCTATCAGGCTTACCAAATTCTCCAACAGGCAAAGTCCAGAAAAGAAATGCTCGAAGAAATGGAAGAAGATTATTCAGGCTTTTTTCAGGGAGTAAAAGAAATCCTTAAAGCACGTGGGAAAAACCTAAAGGGAATTGAGGGAGCCGTTGCCGAGCTTGTGACTGTTCCGAAACAGTATGAAACTGCCTTAGAAACAGCTTTTGGCGGGGCTTTGCAGCATATCGTCGTTGATAATGAACAAAATGGGCGGACAGCAATTCAATATTTGAAACAGAATTCTTTTGGCCGTGCAACCTTCTTACCATTAAGTGTCATTAAGGGAAGACCGTTGTCTTTCGCGCAAATAGCTTCCATCCAAAATCATTCATCCTTTATTGGAACAGCCGTAAGTCTAGTTAAATTTGATCAAAAGTACTCGGAGGTTATGAGTAGTCTGCTTGGGAATGTTGTCATTACAAAAGACTTAAAAGGCGCCAATGAATTAGCGAAAATTCTTCAATACCGCTGCCGAATGGTAACGATTGATGGTGATATCGTTAATCCTGGCGGTTCAATGACAGGTGGTGCTATTAAACAAAAAAACTCATCCTTATTAACTCGTAAAGGAGAACTTGAGGAATTAAAAGAGAAATTAGTTGTGATGGATGACAAAACCACCTATCTAGAACAACTTGTAAAGTCATTAAAAGAAGACGTTCATCGTACAGAAAAACAACTTGAAGAAATGCGCAAAGATGGCGAAGAGTTGAGATTAAATGAACTTTCATTGAAGGGTGACCTTCGCCAAGCAGAGCTCGAAGAAAAAAATATCAATGAACGTTTAGCTATTTATGACCTTGAAAAAGGGCAATTTTCTGATGAGAAAACAACCTTAACAAATAGAAAAAAAGAATTAGCCATTGCAATGGAGACATACAAAACAACGATAGATAAGCTTGAGGCGCAAATAGCGAAGCTTACCGAACAAAAGTCGAGTGATTTGACCTCGAAAGAGACTCTAACTATTGAAATAAATGATTTAAAAGTAGCGTTTGCTTCTAAAAATGAACAGTATATGAGCACAAAAGAACGGTTGACACTTCTGCAAGCAGATTTAGAAGAGAGTGAACAAAAGAATGCTCTTTATACAGAAGATCTTAATCTGTTAAGTTCGGAAATGACAAACAGTTCATCAGGTGAAGAACAGTTAGAAACAGCTGCAATTAGAAAACAACAGGATAAAGAAGCAGCATTACAGTTAATTACGGTTAGAAGAGAAGAACGATTGTCCTTAAAGTCGGCCTTAGAAGACTTAGAATTGGAAGTTAAAGAACTAAAAAGACTCCACCGAGGAATGATTGTTGTTTTAAAAGACGAGGAAGTAAAAATCAACCGCTTGGATGTCGATCTTGAAAACCGTTTTGCACGGTTAAGAGAAGAATATCTTTTATCGTTTGAAGGTGCGAAGGTACAATATCCATTAACGATATCGATTGAAGAAGCGAGAAAAAAGGTCAAACTTATCAAACTGGCCATTGAAGAACTTGGTAATGTCAACATTGGTGCGATTGAAGAGTATGAGCGTGTCTCAGAACGGTATGAGTTCCTTAATGAACAGAAGAACGATCTCCAGGAAGCTAAAGAAACCCTTTATATGGTTATTGACGAAATGGATGAAGAAATGAAGAAACGCTTTGAACAGACCTTTAATGGAATTCGTGAACATTTTGAGCCGGTTTTTAGAACCCTTTTTGGTGGTGGGAGAGCCGACCTCGTTCTAACTGTCCCAGGTGATTTGTTAAATACAGGTGTCGAAATTGTTGCTCAGCCACCAGGTAAAAAACTGCAAAATTTAGGTTTATTATCAGGTGGTGAACGTGCATTAACTGCGATTGCGCTTCTTTTTTCTATTTTAAAGGTACGGCCTGTTCCGTTCTGTATCCTTGATGAGGTAGAAGCAGCATTGGATGAAGCCAATGTCCAACGCTTCAGCCAATATTTAAAACGATATAGTAAGGAGACGCAATTTATTGTAATTACCCACCGCAAAGGAACAATGGAGGAAGCAGATGTGCTTTACGGGGTAACTATGCAAGAATCAGGTGTTTCAAAGCTTGTATCTGTTCGCTTAGAGGAAACAAAAGAGCTTGTTGAATCTTAAAATTAGGAAGTGAAAAAAATGAGTTTTTTTAAAAAATTAAAAGAAAAAATGACAAAATCCACGGATACAGTGACAGAGAAGTTTAAAGAAGGTCTTACAAAAACAAGGGATAATTTCTCAGGAAAAGTTAACGACCTTGTTGCTAGGTACCGTAAAGTAGATGAAGACTTTTTTGAAGAATTAGAAGAAATCATGATCCAGGCTGATGTAGGCTTTGATACAGTGATGAAACTGATTGAAGAGTTGAAAATGGAAGTTAAACGCCGGAACATCCAAGACCCACAGGAAGTACAAAGTGTAATATCCGAGAAGTTGGTTGATATCTACAATGCGGGTGAAGAACAATCCTCAAAATTAAATATTCAAGAGGACGGGCTGACAGTCATTCTATTTGTTGGAGTTAATGGGGTTGGAAAAACAACAACAATCGGTAAGCTTGGGTTCAAGTTTAAGAAAGAAGGAAAGAAAGTACTATTAGCAGCAGGAGATACTTTCCGTGCTGGTGCAATTGAACAACTTGAAGTCTGGGGAGAAAGAGTCGGCGTCGATGTTATTAAGCAATCGGAAGGGTCGGACCCTGCCGCGGTTATGTACGATGCCATACAGGCAGCTAAATCTCGGAAAACAGATATTTTGTTATGTGATACAGCTGGCCGCTTGCAAAACAAAGTAAATTTAATGAAGGAGCTTGAAAAGGTAAAACGTGTGATAGAAAAAGAAATTCCCGGGGCCCCTCATGAAGTAATTTTAGTCCTTGACGCAACAACTGGTCAAAACGCCCTGATCCAGGCAAAAACCTTTAAAGAAGTGACAAATGTTAGTGGAATTGTTCTTTCAAAATTAGACGGAACGGCAAAAGGCGGAATCGTCCTTGCCATCCGCAATGAATTAAAAATTCCTGTGAAATTTGTTGGTCTTGGCGAAAAAATGGATGACCTTCAAGAATTTGATGCGGAAAAATATGTGTATGGTTTATTTGCAGATGAAGTGGAAAAAGCAGATTAATGTATGTAAAGGTATTATCTTGACAGATAATCTCTGACCTTGTAAACTACTTATGTAAAGGCTTTTCACTTAACATGCGCATTGGAGGGGATTGCATGCTTGAAAAGACGACACGAATGAACTATCTTTATGACTTTTACCATTCGTTGTTAACCCCAAAGCAGCAAAGCTATATGTCTCTCTATTATCTAGATGATTACTCTTTAGGAGAAATAGCCGAAGAGTATGATGTAAGCCGCCAAGCCGTTTATGATAATATCAAGCGGACGGAGGCAATGCTCGAGGAGTATGAGGAAAAGCTGCTATTATTTCAGAAATTTCAAGGGCGCAGCAAACTTTTAAGAAATGTAAAAGAATTGCTCAATGAGGATCACCCTTCAAAGCAGGCAATGTTAGAAGCTGTTGCCGAGTTGGAGAATTTAGATTAGGAGGCGGCATGAATGGCATTTGAAGGATTAGCCGACCGACTGCAAAATACAATTCAAAAAATCCGCGGAAAAGGGAAAGTTTCAGAAGCGGATGTAAAAGAAATGATGCGTGAAGTACGTCTAGCTTTACTAGAAGCAGACGTAAACTTCAAGGTTGTTAAAGATTTTGTGAAAAAGGTCAGTGAACGTGCCGTTGGGCAGGAAGTACTGAAAAGCTTAACACCTGGACAGCAAATTATTAAAATCGTTAATGAAGAATTGACGGAATTAATGGGTGGAGAACAAAGCAAAATCGCCGTGTCTAATCGTCCGCCAACGGTCATTATGATGGTCGGGTTACAGGGTGCTGGTAAAACAACAACATCCGGAAAGCTTGCCAACTTGCTTCGCAAAAAGTATAACCGTAAGCCATTGCTTGTTGCTGCAGATATTTATCGGCCTGCTGCGATCAAGCAACTTGAAACGCTAGGAAAGCAATTAGACATGCCAGTTTTCTCACTTGGTGATCAAGTAAGCCCTGTCGAAATTGCAAGGCAAGCCATTGCGAAAGCAAAAGAAGAGCATCATGACTATGTCCTTATTGATACCGCCGGCCGACTTCATGTTGATGAAGCATTAATGGGTGAGTTAAAGGACATTAAGGAACTGACTAAACCTGATGAAATCTTCCTAGTCGTTGATGCCATGACAGGTCAAGACGCAGTCAATGTGGCCCAAAGCTTTAACGAACAGCTCGGATTAACTGGGGTTGTGTTAACAAAGCTGGATGGTGATACCAGAGGCGGGGCGGCACTTTCAATCCGGGCAGTAACGCAAACACCAATTAAATTTGTCGGTCTAGGCGAGAAGTTAGATGCACTTGAACCTTTTCACCCTGAACGTATGGCATCTAGAATCCTTGGTATGGGTGACGTGCTGACTTTGATTGAGAAGGCACAAGCCAATGTTGATGAAGAAAAGGCTAAAGAGTTGGAACAAAAAATGCGGACAGCTACGTTTACGCTTGAGGATTTTTTGGATCAGCTTGGTCAGGTTCGTAATTTAGGACCGCTTGATGAACTATTAAAGATGATGCCTGGTGCAAATAAGATTAAAGGGTTAAATAATCTTCAAATTGATGAAAAGCAAATTGCTCATGTTGAGGCAATCATCCGTTCAATGACGACTCTTGAAAAAAATAATCCAGAAATCTTGAACGCCAAACGAAAAAACCGAATTGCTAAAGGCAGCGGTCGTTCTGTAACTGAAGTAAACCGTTTGTTGAAACAGTTTGAAGATATGAAAAAAATGATGAAACAAATGACTGGAATGCAGGCAAAAGGTAAGAAAAAAGGTGGATTTAAACTTCCTTTCAAGCCGTTTTAAGCTGTAGAAAATTGGTAATACTGTATGTAAAGAAAAAACACTTTACAAACTATAAAAGAATTGATATTATACTATCTTGTGTGAAACTATTCGGAGGTGCTTATTTAAAATGGCAGTAAAAATTCGTTTAAAACGTATGGGAGCAAACAAAACTCCTTTCTATCGTATCGTAGTAGCAGATTCTCGTTCACCACGTGATGGACGTTACATTGAGGTTGTAGGAACTTACAATCCAGTTGCGCAACCAGCTAAAGTTGACATCAACGAAGAATTAGCTCTTAAATGGTTACAAGACGGTGCTAAACCATCTGATACAGTACGTAACCTTTTCTCTAATCAAGGCATCATGGAAAAATTCCATAATGCAAAATTAAGTAAGTAACTCAGGGACGACGATGAAGCAATTAGTCGAAACGATTGTTAAGCCCCTAGTTGATTTTCCAGAAGACGTTCGTGTGGATGTCGTGGAAGACGACAACCGTGTAACCTATCAGTTATTTGTTAATAAAACAGATATGGGAAAAGTTATCGGTAAGCAGGGGCGCGTTGCAAAGGCCATTAGAACTGTTGTTTATGCAGCAGGATCATCACAACAAAAGAAAATTTTTCTAGAAATTGGTGAATAGCTTTTTGCATCTAGATAAAAGGGAGGAATTATTTCCTCCCTTTTTTGCTATAAGAAAAGCGGAGCCGCTGGGCGCTGGAGCTAGACAGTTCTCAAAGTTCAATGAACGAGGGAGGCATTTCTTTGCAAATCATTCAAACTGTTGTGGTAAAACAAATTCTAACGGAAAATAGTAAGAAAAGATTATTTGACCAATACGAGGCACAAAAGCTGCAGTACCAAAGGGAGATTAGTCAGCTTCAATTTGAGCTGAAGCGTTTGGAAAAAACCAAGGGATATTCCCCTGGAGCGTTAAAGAATCATTTTGAAAAAGAAATCAATAAACGTTTGGAAAAAGAAAAGCTTATTGAGTTTCAAATCGAACAATTACATATGCTGCCATTAGGCAGTGAGTTAAAGGAAAAGGAAGTACAAGCCCTCGTTGAAATTAAGATAGGTGACATATGGGACGGGCGGATTGGGCAACCTACAATTATCATAAAAGACGGAATAATAGAAGATATTCGCTAGAGGTGTAAAGATATGGAAAAATGGTTTAATGTCGGAAAAATTGTAAACACACAGGGGCTAAAGGGTGAAGTCCGAGTTATATCAAAGACTGACTTCCCTGAGAAACGCTATAAGGCAGGAAATGTATTATATTTGTTTATGCCTAATTCTAGTTCGCCGATTGAACTAACAGTTAAAAGCCGCCGAACCCATAAAAATTTTGAATTACTAACATTTGAAGGTTATAACAATATCAATGAAGTAGAAAAATTTAGGGATGGAATTCTAAAAGTACCTGAAACACAGCTTGGTACATTAAATGAGGATGAATTTTATTACCATGAGATTATTGGATGCCTTGTTGCTACAACAAAAGGCGAGGAGCTTGGAAAAGTTTCTGAAATTCTATCTCCTGGTGCCAATGACGTTTGGGTGGTTAAAGGTAAAGGCGGCAAAGAAATACTAATCCCTTATATCCATGATGTGGTCAAGAAAGTAGATGTGAAAGAAAAAGTCATACTAATCGATCCAATCGAAGGGTTACTTTCATGATGCAAATAGATATTCTCACCTTATTTCCGGAGATGTTTACCGGGGTACTGGGACAATCGATTTTGCAAAAGGCTGCTGAGAAATCTGCGGTCAACTATAACGTCGTCAATTTTCGCGGGTTTGCTGATAATAAACATTCAACTGTTGATGATTATCCTTACGGCGGCGGAGCTGGTATGGTATTAAAACCGCAGCCCATTTTTGATGCTGTAACAGTCCTCAAGGAAAAAGCAAAAAGTACGAATCCACGGGTGATTCTTCTTTGTCCGCAGGGTGAACGATATGAGCAGCGGAAAGCGGAGGAATTGGCAAAGGAAGAGCATTTGATTTTTATCTGTGGGCATTACGAGGGTTATGACGAACGAATTCGTGAACATGTAGTAACAGATGAAATCTCAATTGGTGATTATGTCTTAACTGGCGGTGAACTTGGTGCGATGGTTATCGTTGATAGTGTAGTCCGACTCTTACCAGAAGTGCTGGGAAATCAAGAATCTCATATGAAGGACTCTTTCAGCACAGGACTGCTTGAGCATCCTCACTACACAAGACCTGCTGATTTCCGGGGACTGAAGGTTCCAGAAGTTCTATTATCAGGTAATCATAAATTAATAGAAGAATGGCGTAATAAAGAAGCGTTACGTCGAACAATATTAAGACGTCCAGACCTACTTGAGAAAATAGAATTGACTAATGAACAGGAAAAATGGCTTAAAGAAGTAAAAAAAGAATACGAGTAGTATTGCGCGAGTTTAGCAATTATGTTATGATACTACTTGTGACTTGAGCTGATACGAATCAGATTGTGGTCTTATAACGATGTTCCGCTGCAATATAATTAAGAGTTTGATGTGCATGAGCGTCTGTTGGAAGGAGTTGAAAACGATGCAAAAATTGATTGAAGAAATCACAAAAGAACAACTTCGTACTGATCTTCCTGCTTTCCGTCCTGGTGACACTGTACGTGTACACGTTAAAGTTGTCGAGGGTACTCGTGAGCGTATTCAGTTATTTGAAGGTGTTGTAATTAAGCGTCGTGGTGGTGGAATTAGCGAAACTTTTACCGTTCGTAAAATTTCTTACGGAGTAGGCGTTGAGCGTACTTTCCCAGTACACACACCAAAAATTGCGAAGCTAGAAGTACTTCGTCGCGGTAAAGTTCGCCGTGCTAAGCTTTACTACTTGCGTAACCTTCGTGGTAAAAAAGCAAGAATTAAAGAGATTCGATAATATGAAAAGAAAAAGAGCTTGCTCGGGAGCAGGCTCTTTTTTTTATATTATCAATTTGATGCCCTTGTAATATTAAATTATGAGTTTATAAATTGGTGCTGATTTTTTAACAAATTATTAAAGTTTGATTAAAAATATGATCCCATCGTGTTAAAATTATTGAAGTTATGTAAAATAAATTTATAAAACATTTTTTTACGTAGAATGGCGGGGATTGTTATGACAAAAAAGAAAAATGAACTCTGGGAATGGACAAAGGCCCTTTTGATTGCTGTCATATTAGCTGCAGTTATCCGGTACTTCCTTTTTGCTCCAATCGTTGTCGATGGTTTATCGATGATGCCGACATTGAAGGATCAGGATCGAATGATTGTAAATAAGTTTAGTTATAATATTGGTGAGCCAAAGCGATTTGATATCATTGTCTTTCATGCACCAGAACAAAAGGATTACATAAAGCGCGTGATTGGATTGCCTGGCGACACAATTGAGTATAAAGATGATACATTATATGTTAATGGAAAAGCGTATAAAGAGCCATATTTGGATAAATATAAAAAAGAAGTAGAGGATGGGCCGTTAACAGATCCATTTACCTTGGAAGAAAAAATAGGACGAAAAACAGTTCCGGAAGGTGAATTGTTTGTTATGGGTGACAATCGCCGCTTCAGTAAAGATAGTCGGCATATTGGGACCATTTCCTATGATAAAATTATCGGTAAAACCAGTTTCGTTTACTGGCCTTTAAATGATGCACATATCGTAACAGTGAAATAGAGTTTGGGAGGTGGCCAGCTATGACGATCCAATGGTTTCCAGGCCATATGGCTAAGGCTCGCAGAGAGGTCACGGAAAAGTTAAAATTAGTAGATATTATTTTTGAATTAGTGGATGCGAGGATTCCTTATTCCTCGAGAAATCCGATGATAGATGAAATCATTCAGCATAAGCCAAGGCTTGTCTTATTAAATAAGGCTGACATGGCGGATAAAGAAGCAACAAGGGAATGGATTGAGTTTTTTGCGAATAAAGGTATTAAAGCACTCGCAATAAATTCTCATGCGGGAGAAGGCATGAGAGACATTGCCAACGCTTCAAAGGAAATATTGAAGGAAAAGTTTGACCGTTTAAGAGCTAGAGGTGTCAACAATCCAAGAGCGATCCGAGCGATGATAGTTGGAATTCCTAACGCTGGTAAATCGACGTTAATCAATCGATTGGCAAAGAAAAATATCGCTAAAACAGGAAATACGCCTGGTGTAACAAAGGCCCAACAATGGATTAAAGTGGGGAAGGAAATGGAACTGCTTGATACCCCGGGGATATTATGGCCAAAATTTGAAGACCAAGAAGTCGGCAAAAAACTTGCCGTTACAGGCGCAATCAAAGATACGTTATTAAATCTCCAGGATCTTACTGTCTATACCCTAAAGTATTTAGAACGAGCATATCCAGATCGTTTAAAAGAACGGTACAATCTTGATACCCTTCCTGAGGATGTTGTAGAGATGTTTGACAAAATAGGAGTACTGCGTGGATGTCTTATGGCTGGTGGTATCGTTGATTATGATAAGGTTTCAGAATTGGTCATCAAGGAAATTAGGTCAGAAAAGTTTGGTCGGATTACATTTGAACGACCTGCAGATTTTATTGTTGAATAAAGAATAAGGTCTTAATCGAGCTCTCCAATTGGGGAGCCTATTTTTTTGTCATCAATCCTTATTGATTTTCAATTTTTAATGAAAATTCAATTATTACAATTTTTTTGTAGCTATTAAAATTTTATTTTAAAGTCAGGAAATCTATGATACAATCTTGATTGTTGATGTAATTGAAAAACGACATACCTAATTAATTTTATGCTTTTGTAATCGTTTTCAGTTATGGGAGGGGAAAATATTGAAGGACAGTAATAAACCTGTTTTTAATTTAGCTTTTCGAACGGCTGATATGCTAGTGAAAATGTTTGGCAGCCGCTGTGAGGTTGCGGTTCATGATTTTAGTGATTTGAAAAAGTCATTAGTTTATTTAGCGGGTAACGTAACAGGAAGAAAAATCGGCTCGCCTATAACAGATTTAGTCTTAACAGAACTAGCTAAGCCCTATTCTGAAGTACATGATATTCCCAACTATAAAACACAATCAAGTAAAGGTAATATTTTGAAATCTTCAACGGTTTTTTTGCGTGACCATGAGCAAAAGGTGATAGGTGCCCTATGTATGAATTACGATATTTCTCTGTTGATGCAAGTTGGAGGGGAATTAGAAGAGTTCATTAGCTATGATTTGGAACATACCAAATCTGAAAATTTTTATTCTACTGTCCAAGATGTCATTCAGAATATGGTGGATCAAGTCATTCATGAATTTAAAAAAGCTCCAGGGTTATTGAGCCTTGACGAAAAGGTTGAATGTGTTCGTGGATTAGAAGAAAAAGGGGCTTTCTTGATAAAAGGTTCGACAGAGTACTTGGCTAGCGTATTGGGTGTGTCAAAGTTTACAATCTACAATTATCTTCAAAAAATCCGAACACACAATGATTACCAAATTGATGAGACTTTAAAAATAAGGGAAAAACGGTAATACACATCAAAGTAATAGGAGCTCCAGGGTTCGATTATTTTTAAAAAATACCCAATTAAAACAATTAAGGAATTACAAGAAATAAATGTTGTAGAAAAAAGCAGCCAAATAGTAAATTTTACTATTTATCAACTAGAGGTAAAAGGAGCGTTTTAAATGAAATATCGATCCGCGTTTGATATTATCGGCCCGGTTATGATTGGCCCGTCAAGCTCTCATACAGCAGGTGCAGCACGAATTGGCAGGGTGGCAAGGACCTTGTTCGGAAAATTACCAAAGAAAGCCATTATCTCATTGTATGGTTCATTTGCAAAAACATATAAGGGACACGGAACGGACTTTGCAATTGTCGCAGGTCTATTAGATTTTGATACTTGTGATGAACGATTGCCTAAATCTTTGGAAATAGCAAATGAAATTGGATTAGAAATAGTATTTCAAACTGAAGAGGCAGTGGTGGATCATCCCAATACTGTCAAAATTAATCTATATGATGAGGCAAACGAGCTTGAAATGGTGGGGATTTCTATTGGCGGCGGAACCATTGAAATTACAGAATTAAATTCTTTCCCGTTAAAGCTGTCGGGCGAACATCCCGCCATTTTGGTTGTTCATCAAGACCGATTTGGTATCATTTCTGCAGTAACCAATGTTTTATCAACCTATGAAATTAATATCGGCCATATGGAGGTTTCAAGGTTAGAAAAAGGTGAAATGGCTTTAATGGTAATTGAAGTCGACCAGAGAATTGAGGATATAGTTATTGAGGAATTAAAAAATCTTTCAAATGTAACACAAATCATTCGCATGGTTGTTTAGTGATAAATTTGTCACCCATCAGGAGGAATATTCATGTTTCGAAATGTAGCAGAACTAGTACAACTTGCAGAAAGCAATCAAGTAAAAATAGCTGAAATAATGATTCGTCAAGAAATAGAAGTTTCAGGTCTTAGTAGAGAAGAAGTAATCGGAAAAATGGATAAAAATTTAACAATCATGGAACAAGCAGTGGAAAGAGGTCTAAATGGTGTGCATTCCCATACAGGCCTAACCGGTGGAGACGCTGTGCTGCTCCAAAACTATATTAAAAGCGGCAAGGCACTTGGCGGGAACATTTTATTAGATGCCGTCAGTAAAGCGGTGGCAACCAATGAAGTAAATGCCGCAATGGGCGTAATCTGTGCAACGCCAACTGCTGGTTCA
Organism: Bacillus sp. OV166; assembly: GCF_900177675.1. Classification (GTDB taxonomy): domain Bacteria; phylum Bacillota; class Bacilli; order Bacillales; family Cytobacillaceae; genus Neobacillus. Next base: position 1,991,500 of record NZ_FXWM01000001.1, read on the forward strand.
GCAGGCGTTGTACCTGGTACATTATTTGCAGTAAAAGAAAAGTTAAATCCAACAAGAGAAGAAATGATAGAGTTTTTATTTACCTCAGCAGCGTTCGGTTTCGTTGTCGCTAATAATGCCTCCATTTCTGGTGCGGCTGGCGGGTGTCAAGCAGAGGTAGGCTCAGCAAGTGGAATGGCCGCCGCTGCAATTGTAGAACTTGCTGGCGGTTCACCAAAGCAGGCTGCAGAGGCGATGGCAATTACTTTGAAGAATATGCTGGGATTGGTATGTGACCCTGTAGCAGGCCTTGTTGAAGTTCCTTGTGTGAAACGAAATGCAATGGGCGCATCCAATGCCATTACTGCAGCCGATATGGCACTAGCTGGCATTACAAGCAGAATACCCTGTGATGAGGTCATTCATGCGATGTTCTTAATTGGCCAATCCATGCCATCTTCCTTAAGGGAAACTGCAGAGGGTGGACTTGCAGCAACTCCGACAGGAAGAAGACTTGAACAAGAAATTTTTGGTACGAACAAAACATTTAAACTTAAAGACTTTGTTTTAGCCTAAGAAAAGAGTGAAACAGCACCCAATTTATCTGGAATATTGGGTGTTATTTTTATTGTTTTTACAAATTTGACAAGGTATTATTACAACGGGTGATAAAATGAAACAATTAACAATCGCAGAAATTGAACGACAATTGGAAAATATATCAGTAGAAACTGATCCTTTCTTGTTGGGTATTCTTCAAGATGAGCGGAAGGGTGTCCAACAGCTGGTACATAGATGGAGTAAGAAATTTGCGGAGAATCATCGACTAAAAGAAAAGTTTGTTGAAATGAATGTCTATGAGCATAAATGGCGCAAAAGAGGATATGAAAAGATTGCCGGTATCGATGAAGTGGGTAGAGGGCCGCTTGCAGGTCCGGTGGTTGCAGCAGCTGTCATTTTGCCAAAAGACTTTTACTTAGCAGGGATAGACGATTCTAAGAAGCTCTCTGAAAAAAAACGCTTGGAATTCGATTCGATTATTAGAAAAGAAGCGATTGCCTTCAGTATTGCAATGATCCATGCCAAGGAAATAGATGAAATTAATATTTATGAAGCTACAAAAAAAGCGATGAAAGCTGCCATCTCATCCTTAGATCCAAAGCCGGATTTATTGCTAATTGACGCAATGAAGCTGGAAACCCCCTTTACCTCTGAGTCTATTATTAAGGGTGATTCAAAAAGTATCTCTATCGCCGCCGCTTCGATTATAGCGAAAGTAGCAAGAGATGATTTGATGAAGGAAATTTCACAGACCTATCCAGTCTATGGATTTCAACAGAACATGGGCTACGGAACAAAGGAACATATCGAAGCCATCCAAAAACACGGAATAACCTCTTATCACAGAAAAAGTTTCGCACCAATAAAGGATTTTGTTTAATTATAAAACACAATAATAAAAAGCAGGCACTGCTTGTTTTTTATTATTGTAGAAAACAAATTATACCAAATAAGGTGTAGATTCCCTTGGTTTATCCAAAACAAATGATTGATTATTCTGAATTTTTTTAAAGACGTATATAATTTTTTAGCATAATGGTAGACAAGGTAACTGTCATTATATAAAATGAAAACGGAGTCAGTTTTTAGAAGAGTTTGAATAGGAGGATGGGAAATGAATATCCATGAGTATCAAGGGAAAGAGATCCTCAGAAAATACGGGGTAGCAGTTCCGAATGGGAAAGTAGCATTCACTGTAGAAGAAGCAGTGGAAGCAGCAAAAGAACTAGGCACACAGGTTTGTGTGGTAAAAGCACAAATCCATGCTGGCGGACGGGGGAAAGCCGGTGGTGTTAAAGTTGCGAAAAACCTTGATGAGGTTCGTACATATGCAAGCGAAATCCTCGGCAAAACACTTGTAACACACCAAACAGGTCCTGAAGGAAAAGAAGTCAAGCGCCTGCTTATTGAAGAAGGCTGTGACATCAAAAAAGAATATTATGTTGGTTTAGTATTAGACCGCGCTACTTCACGTGTTGTCCTAATGGCATCTGAAGAAGGCGGAACGGAAATCGAAGAGGTTGCTGAAAAGACTCCAGAGAAAATTTTTAAAGAAGAAATTGATCCAGTCGTCGGATTACAGCCATTCCAAGCTCGCCGAATTGCGTTCAATATTAATATTCCAAAAGAATTAATTAATCAAGCTGTAAAATTTATGACGGCTCTTTATAGTGCCTATATCGAGAAAGATTGCTCGATTGCGGAAATCAACCCGCTCGTTGTTACAGGTGACGGTAAGGTAATGGCACTTGATGCAAAATTGAACTTTGACTCAAATGCCCTATATCGTCAGAAAGATGTACTTGAGTACCGTGACCTTGAAGAAGAGGATGCAAAGGAAATTGAAGCATCTAAATATGATTTAAGCTATGTTGCTTTAGATGGAAACATTGGCTGTATGGTTAATGGCGCAGGACTTGCCATGTCAACGATGGATATAATTAAACATTACGGCGGCGATCCCGCAAACTTCCTTGATGTTGGGGGCGGCGCGACAGCTGAAAAGGTTACAGAGGCATTTAAAATTATCCTTTCTGATCCAAACGTAAAAGGTATTTTCGTCAATATCTTTGGTGGAATCATGAAGTGTGATGTTATTGCTGAGGGTGTAGTAGAAGCAGCTAAGCAGGTTGGACTTAGTGTTCCACTTGTTGTTCGCTTAGAGGGAACAAATGTTGACTTAGGTAAGAAAATCCTATCAGAGTCAAGTGTAGACATTATTGCTGCTGAATCCATGGCTGACGGCGCACAAAAAATCGTTTCATTAGTGAAATAGGATCGAAGAAAGGGGAATTAACGTGAGCGTTTTTATTAATAAAGATACAAAGGTTATTGTTCAAGGGATTACAGGATCAACAGCCCTGTTTCATACAAAGCAAATGCTTGAATATGGTACACAGATTGTTGGCGGTACCTCTCCAGGAAAAGGCGGGTTGGAAGTAGAAGGTGTGCCTGTTTTTAACACGGTTAAAGATGCTGTTGAAGCAACTGGTGCAACTGCATCCGTTATTTACGTACCGGCACCATTTGCTGCAGATGCGATTATCGAAGCGGTTGATGCAGAATTGGATCTTGCTATCTGTATCACTGAACATATTCCGGTATTGGATATGGTTAAAGTTAAGCGTTATATGGAAGGTAAAAAGACGCGCTTAGTCGGTCCGAACTGTCCTGGTGTTATTACAGCTGATGAGTGTAAAATCGGCATCATGCCTGGTTATATCCATACAAAAGGCCATGTGGGTGTTGTATCACGCTCTGGAACATTAACATACGAAGCGGTTCACCAATTAACACAAGCCGGATTAGGCCAAACAACTGCTGTTGGTATCGGCGGCGATCCTGTAAACGGAACAAACTTCATCGATGTATTAAAAGCATTTAATGAAGATCCTGAAACATATGCTGTTATTATGATTGGTGAAATCGGCGGTACTGCCGAAGAAGAAGCTGCTGAGTGGGTTAAAGCAAACATGACCAAGCCTGTTGTTGGCTTCATCGGTGGACGTACTGCGCCTCCAGGAAAACGTATGGGACACGCAGGTGCGATTATTTCAGGTGGTAAAGGTACTGCAGATGAAAAAATCCGCGTTATGAACGAATGCGGTATTAAGGTAGCTGACACTCCATCTGTGATGGGTGACACATTAATTGAAGTATTAAAAGAACAAGGTTTGTACGAAAAGTGTAAAACCCACTAATAATTGTGCAACTAGATAATTTCAGATAGTCCCTCAAAAACGAGGGGCTATTTATTCTAATTTTATATCTATAGGGAGGCAAATATTTAGATGGATGAATTCAAAGAAAAACTAATTTCCTTGCTGCATTACCCCAATATCTCCTGGAACACCGTTTTACAAATGCTAAAAAAAGACCCGACACTGCAGAACTTATATCAGTTACAAAAGCAATCCCCTCAGCAAACATGCTTGTTTCCACCCACTACCACCAATAACCCTTCAGAAAAGTCTTCTAGCGCACCTCTTCATCCTGACATTATTCGTGATCAAATTCGTCAATACAAAACAAATGAGATTACAGTCATTACTATTTTAGATAAGGAATATCCACCATTATTAAAAGAAATATATCAGCCGCCATGGGCATTGTTTACCAAGGGTGATCTCTCGCTACTTGAAACAGACCCCAAACTTGCGGTTGTTGGTTCACGGCAAGCGACTCAATATGGGAAAAATGCAATTCGGTTGATTTTTCCAGGTTTAATTGACAAAGGTGTTCTAATTGTTAGTGGCTTAGCACGGGGAATTGATGCCCTTGCACATGAATATGCAATAAAAAATGGAGGAAAAACAATAGCTGTGATTGCTGGTGGTTTCTATCATATCTATCCAAAGGAAAATACGAGCTTAGCCCTAGAAATGATGAAAAACCAGCTAGTTCTTTCGGAATACCCTCCAGATACTAAGCCGCTTAGATGGCATTTTCCATCTAGAAATCGAATTATTAGCGGTTTGTCAAAAGGGACATTTATTATAGAAGCAAAACGAAAAAGCGGATCACTCATCACGGCTAATTTTGCAGTAAATGAAGGAAGAGATGTATTTTCCTTGCCTGGAAGCATTTTTAATCCATATTCTATCGGGGCTAATGAATTAATTCAACAAGGAGCTAAACTTGTAACCGGTGCAGAGGATATTTTAGAGGAAATTAGATAAGACTCTTATCTAAAGAAATTTTGCTTAAAAATTGTTAATTTTGAAGGTTTTTATGAATAAACGGAGAATTTAGCTAAAAAAGGTTGCATTATTTTCTAATTTGTTATACATTTTCCAACAGATGTTCGAAAAAAAGAATATTTGGAAATGGAATAAATAAAATTCATATTAATACATAAAGAAAAACTTGGGATAGGGCAGTTTTGTAAAGTATTTTCTCCGGTCTAATTAGGTAAAACTGGAATTTAGGAAAGCTTCTCAAATGATTAGCACCTTAGAAACAGCATTTGCCAGATTCGGGGCGCTTCTACACTTTCCCTCTTAAGGAGGATTTTTAAATGGCAGATTTTCTTGTAATCGTTGAATCGCCAGCAAAAGCGAAAACGATCGAACGATATTTAGGGAATAAATATAAAGTAAAAGCATCAATGGGACATATTCGCGATTTGCCACGGAGCCAAATGGGGGTCAATGTAGAAAATAGCTATGAACCAAAATATATTACAATCCGCGGTAAAGGTCCTGTTTTAAAAGACTTAAAAACAGCGGCAAAAAAAGCAAAAAAAATCTATCTGGCAGCTGACCCTGATCGCGAAGGGGAAGCAATTGCATGGCATTTAGCCCATAGTTTATCTGTCGATATTAATTCAGATTGCCGGGTGGTTTTTAATGAAATCACAAAAGATGCGATAAAAGAGTCGTTTAAACATCCTCGGCCAATTAATATGGATTTGGTGGATGCTCAGCAGGCTCGTAGGATTCTTGATCGTCTGGTTGGGTATAATATCAGCCCGTTGCTCTGGAAGAAGGTAAAGAAAGGTCTAAGTGCAGGCCGGGTACAATCTGTTGCCGTCCATTTAATTATTGATAGGGAAAAGGAAATCAAAGCCTTTGTCCCTGAAGAATATTGGACGATTGATGGAGAATTTTTAAAGGGGAAAGACCATTTTAGTGCCCAATATTTTTCTTTAGCTGACAAAGGAAAATTTGAACTGAAATCTGAACAAGATGTCCAAACCATTTTAAAACAAATGGATGATAATAAATTCAAAGTGGTATCTGTTACCAAAAAGGAAAGAAAGAGGAACCCGGCACCTCCCTTCATTACATCATCATTGCAACAAGAAGCAGCCAGAAAACTTAACTTCCGAGCAAAGAAAACGATGATGCTTGCACAGCAGCTTTATGAAGGGATTGAGCTTGGCAAAGAGGGTACGGTTGGTCTCATTACATATATGAGAACGGATTCAACACGGATTTCTGAAGTCGCTCAAACAGAGGCGGCTAATTACATCCGCTCAGAATATGGTGAAGATTATTTAAAAGATGAACAAAGAAAAGAGAAAAAACAATCGAATGCCCAAGATGCACATGAAGGGATTCGACCAACCAGTACTTTAAGGGATCCCAATAGTTTAAAAACATTTTTATCAAGAGACCAACACCGATTATATAAATTAATCTGGGATCGGTTTTTAGCTAGTCAAATGGCTCAGGCCGTCATGGATACAATGAGCGTAGATTTACAAAATGGTAATGTCCTTTTCCGAGCAAATGGTTCAAAAATTAAGTTTCCTGGTTTCATAAAGCTTTATGTTGAGGGATCAGATGACCAAGTGGATGAAAAAGACAGAATGCTTCCTGACCTTAAAGAAGGGGATGAAGTGTTTAAAAAGGATATCGAGCCAAAGCAGCATTTCACTCAACCACCGCCAAGGTATACGGAGGCAAGACTTGTTAAGACACTTGAGGAGCTTGGTATTGGTCGCCCATCTACATACGCACCAACCCTTGACACGATTCAAAAGCGGGGCTATGTGGCACTCGATAATAAAAGATTTGTTCCAACCGAGCTCGGTGAAATTATCGATGAGTTGATTTTAGAGTTTTTTCCAGATATTCTAGATGTCGAATTTACAGCGAAAATGGAACAGGGCTTAGATAATATCGAAGATGGAAAAGTACCTTGGGTCAATATTATCGGTGAGTTTTATCAAGATTTTGAAATTCATTTAAAAAAAGCAGAAGAAGAGATGCAGTCTGTTGAAATCAAAGATGAACCGGCTGGTGAAGACTGTGAGAATTGTGGAAACCCTATGGTTTTTAAAATGGGTCGCTACGGAAAATTTATGGCTTGCAGCAATTTCCCAGATTGCCGAAATACAAAACCGATTGTTAAAGAAATCGGTGTTACCTGCCCTAATTGTAAAGAAGGACAGATCATTGAGCGTAAAAGTAAGAAAAAGCGACTCTTTTACGGTTGCACACAATACCCTGAATGCGAGTTTATCTCTTGGGATAAACCATTACCGAGGGAATGCCCAAAATGTGAAGGGCAGCTTGTTGAAAAGAAGTTAAAAAAAGGTGTTCAAGTTCAATGCGTTAAATGTGATTACAAGGAAGAACCGCAAAGTTAAAGTGAGAGTGGGCATAGTCCACTCTCTTCGTTATTTGCATAAAACTTTTTTCTTTTTCATTCGTATAGTACAATGCAAGTTGGACTTAAAAGTGGGAAAAGTATTGATAGGTACATGCACTACCTTTTATTTACATAAAACCATGGTATCTATTAGGAGGATTCTAAATGAAAGATGTCACAATTAACGTAATCGGTGCGGGATTAGCGGGAAGTGAAGCAGCATGGCAGATTGCGAAGCGTGGAGTAAAGGTTCGCTTATATGAGATGCGACCAGTGAAGCAAACACCTGCACACCATACAGATAAATTTGCAGAATTAGTTTGTAGTAATTCATTACGTGCCAACACACTAACAAATGCAGTAGGGGTGTTAAAGGAAGAAATGCGAAAGCTTGATTCCGTTATTATCGCTGCAGCGGATGCTTGTTCTGTTCCAGCAGGCGGTGCGTTAGCTGTTGATCGCCATGAATTTGCCGCCAAAGTAACAGATTTGGTTAAAAACCATGAAAATGTTACGGTTATTAATGAAGAAGTAACTGAAATTCCAGAGGGAACAACAATCATTGCGACGGGGCCGCTGACAAGTCCAGACCTTTCAGAGCAGCTCAAAGGGCTAACCGGTGAGGATTACCTTTATTTTTATGATGCTGCAGCACCGATACTTGAAAAGGAAAGCATAGACCTAGAGAAAGTTTATTTAAAATCCCGCTATGATAAAGGGGAAGCAGCCTATCTTAACTGCCCAATGACTGAAGAAGAATTTAACCGTTTCTATGAAGCGCTTATATCCGCTGAAACAGTTCCAGTAAAAGAATTTGAAAAGGAAGTCTTTTTCGAAGGGTGCATGCCAATCGAAGTGATGGCGTCACGGGGAAAGAAAACAATGCTTTTCGGTCCGTTAAAACCAGTTGGGTTAGAGGATCCCAAAACAGGAAAACGTCCATTTGCCGTAGTACAACTCCGTCAAGATGATGCCGCTGGCACACTTTTTAATATTGTCGGTTTTCAGACACATTTAAAGTGGGGTGCCCAAAAGGAAGTTATACAATTAATACCGGGGTTAGAAAATGCGGAAATCATTCGATATGGTGTGATGCACCGTAATACATTTATCAATTCTCCCAAGGTACTAAAAGCAACTTACCAATTCCGTAATCGTGAAGATTTATTTTTTGCTGGTCAAATGACTGGAGTTGAAGGATACGTAGAATCTGCTGCTAGCGGTTTAGTTGCTGGTATAAATGCAGTGCGTTTAATACAAGGGATGGAGCCGCTTGAATTTCCAGAAGAGACCGCGATTGGAAGCATGGCCCGATATATTACTACGACGAACGCTAAAAATTTTCAGCCAATGAATGCTAACTTTGGTTTATTTCCAGAGCTGCCGGTAAGAATTAAAGGAAAGCAGGAGAGGAATTTAGAACACGCAAATAGAGCGTTAGAAACAATTCAGAACTTTGTGAAAGTTTTGTAAAGTTTATTGCAAGGGAATACGAAGTATGTTACGATTTAGTAGCCCTTGCGAGGTGAATATTATGACAAATGTGAATGTTTTTTTAAAGTTAATTATTGAGTATTTACAAATAGAATTTAATTACTCAAAATATACACTTGAACCTAATCAACATGACATCAGTAAAATTTCTTATCTACATGGTGGTAATAACCCATAAAGTAATGAGGTCAAATATTCCAGTTAACATAGTCAGTTTTCATAACTTTCATGTAAATGGTAGTTCACCTGTTACATACTTATCTGCGAGGTAATGTGAATAGAAATCACTCCAAAGGGAGGCTCATCTTAATGAACCAATTTCATGCGACAACGATTTTTGCAATCCATCATAACGGTGAATATTCAATGTCAGGTGATGGACAAGTGACATTTGGTAATGCGGTAGTGATGAAGCACACAGCGAGAAAAGTAAGAAAGATATTTAATGGAAAGGTATTAGCAGGTTTTGCAGGTTCTGTTGCAGATGCTTTTACTCTTTTCGAACTGTTCGAGGGAAAATTAGAAGAATTTAATGGTAACCTTCAAAGAGCTGCTGTTGAGCTTGCCAAAGAGTGGCGAAGTGACAAAGTGCTCAGGAAGCTTGAAGCGATGCTAATTGTTATGAATCGTGAATATTTGCTGCTTGTTTCAGGAACTGGAGAAGTAATTGAACCTGACGATGGAATTCTTGCGATTGGTTCAGGTGGAAATTATGCATTATCTGCTGGACGTGCTTTAAAGAAATACTCAGGAGACCATTTATCTGCAAAGGAAATAGCAAAAGCTTCTTTAGAAATAGCAGCTGAAATATGTGTCTATACGAACCATAACATTATTGTTGAAGAGCTATAACGGGAAGGAGACTAATTATCATGGGAAAAACAACTAATTTAACCCCTCGTCAAATTGTTGAAAAACTTGATCAATATATAATTGGACAAAAGGATGCTAAGAAAGCGGTTGCTGTTGCCTTAAGAAATCGCTATAGAAGAGGTTTGTTAAATGAAAAACTTAGGGATGAAATTATCCCCAAAAATATATTGATGATAGGTCCGACTGGAGTTGGGAAAACAGAAATTGCCAGAAGGATTGCCAAAATTGTGGGTGCCCCTTTTATTAAGGTGGAAGCAACTAAGTTTACTGAAGTAGGCTATGTTGGGCGAGATGTAGAATCCATGGTTAGAGATCTTGCGGAAACCTCTGTTCGTTTAGTAAAAGAGGAACGGATGCAAAGTGTGAAGGAACGTGCAGAAGAAAATGCCAACAGCAGGCTAGTTGATTTGCTTGTGCCATCAGCCAAAAAAACGAGTAACTATAAAAACCCGCTTGAAATGTTATTCGGAGGCGGGAATACATCAACTGAACCAGAAACACATCAAGAGGATTTTTCGATTTCTGAAAAACGAAAAATTGTCAAAGAAAAATTAGCACTTGGTCAACTAGAGGATGAAATCGTTACGGTTGAAGTAGATGAGCAAGCTCCATCCATGTTTGATATGCTGCAAGGCTCAGGGATTGAACAAATGGGAATGAATATGCAGGATGCCCTAAGCAGCTTTATGCCGAAAAAACGCAAAAAGAGAAAATTGACTGTCCGTGAAGCTCGCAAGGTGCTGACTAGTGAAGAGGCGTCTAAGCTTATTGATATGGATGAAGTAAATTCTGAGGCCATTTATCGTGCGGAACAAGCTGGAATTATTTTTATCGATGAAATTGATAAAATCGCTAGTAAAAATTCGGGAGGATCTTCTGCAGATGTATCCAGAGAAGGGGTTCAAAGAGATATTTTGCCTATAGTTGAGGGTTCAACAGTAGTGACCAAATATGGGTCAGTAAAAACCGACCATGTATTATTTATTGCTGCTGGAGCATTTCACATGGCGAAACCTTCCGATTTAATTCCAGAACTTCAAGGGCGTTTCCCAATTCGTGTAGAATTAACAAAGCTAACTGTGGAAGATTTCTTCAGAATCTTAATCGAACCAGATAATGCCCTTATTAAGCAATATCAGGCATTATTGGAAACAGAAGGTATACAAATTGAATTTTCTGACGATGCTATTCGTAGAATTGCCGAAGTTGCATTTGAAGTGAATCAAAATACAGATAATATTGGTGCAAGACGTCTTCATACGATTCTCGAAAAGCTTTTAGAAGACTTATCTTTTGAAGCTCCAGAAATTTCGATGGAGAAGATAACTATTACACCACAATATGTCGACGATAAACTTGGTGCTATTTCGAAAAATAAAGATTTAAGTCAGTTTATCTTATAAAAATGAACGTCTGATAATCCCATGTAAGAAGAAATGTTCATTTTTAAATACCCTAAAATGTAGTATTTGAAGATTAATTAATAATTTAATAATGGTTGTAGTTAATTAGGAGGAAGAAACAGATGGATTTACTTACAAAAACTAGAAGGATTAACGTATTATTGCAAAAGGCAGCAGGAAAACCGGTTAACTTTAAGGAAATGTCCGAGACATTGAGTGAAACAATTGAAGCAAATGTGTACATTGTCAGCCGTCGCGGGAAACTACTTGGTTTTTCAATTTATCAGCAAATTGAAAATGAAAGAATGAAAAAGATGTTTGAGGATCGTCAATTCCCTGAGGAATATACAAATGGTTTATTTAATATTCAAGAAACCTCATCAAATCTTGATGTTGAAAGCCAATATACTGCTTTTCCAGTAGAAAACAGAGATTTATTTAAAGAAGGTTTAACTACGATTGTTCCAATTATTGGCGGCGGGGAACGCCTTGGCACGTTAATTCTTGCAAGATTACAAGAAAAGTTCCACGATGATGATCTAATCCTTGCAGAATATGGTGCAACAGTTGTAGGTATGGAGATTTTACGAGAAAAGTCTGAAGAAATTGAAGAAGAAGCTAGAAGCAAAGCAGTGGTTCAAATGGCTATTAGTTCATTATCATATAGTGAACTTGAAGCGATTGAACATATCTTTGAAGAATTAAATGGCCGTGAAGGCTTATTGGTTGCTTCGAAAATAGCTGATCGTGTTGGTATTACTCGTTCTGTTATCGTTAACGCACTAAGAAAACTTGAAAGTGCAGGGGTAATTGAATCACGTTCACTAGGGATGAAAGGAACATATATCAAAGTTTTAAATGATAAGTTTCTGATGGAACTTGATAAATTAAGATCTAATTAATCATAACTAATCCCCAGCTAACTGGGGATTTTGTTTTTTATTAAACAAATGCTTGATTGTTATTATTACATATGCTATATTATTTCATGGTGTTAATACACACGCTCATTGATTTAATCAGATGGTGCTGTTCATAACAGTTTCTGTTTAAAGATGAGGTGAGCGGAGGAAAACAAACCATTAGGAGGAAAAATCATGTCAGTCATTTCTATGAAGCAATTGCTTGAAGCTGGTGTACACTTTGGACACCAAACTCGCCGTTGGAACCCTAAAATGAAGAAATATATCTTCACAGAGCGTAACGGTATCTATATCATTGACCTTCAAAAAACAGTTAAAAAAGTTGAAGAAGCTTATAACTGGGTAAAGGAACTTGCTGGTAACGGCGGAACAGTTCTTTTTGTTGGTACAAAAAAACAAGCTCAAGATTCTGTTAAAGAAGAAGCGGGCCGTTCTGGTATGTACTATGTTAACCAACGTTGGTTAGGTGGTACTTTAACAAACTTTGAAACAATTCAAAAGCGTATTGGCCGCTTAAAAGATATCGAAAGAATGTCTGAAGACGGAACTTTTGAAGTATTACCTAAAAAAGAGGTTGTTCAATTAAAGAAACAACAAGAGCGTCTAGAGAAATTCTTAGGCGGTATCAAAGATATGAAACAACTTCCAGATGCACTTTTCATTATTGACCCTCGTAAAGAGCGTATCGCGGTTGCAGAAGCTAAGAAATTGAACATTCCTATCGTAGGTATTGTTGATACAAACTGTGATCCAGACGAAATCGATGTAGTTATTCCTGCGAATGACGATGCGATTCGTGCGGTTAAGCTTTTAACAGGTAAAATGGCAGATGCTATCCTTGAAGCTAAACAAGGTGAAGAAGTACAAGTTCAGGCTTAATTAAATCAAAAGGTGATAAGAGGGAGACCCTTTATCACCTTTTTTTAAAGAAGGTTTTTATTGGAAAGTTTTAGAATAGCTGTCATTGGCTAAGATATGGATACATAGTAAAATAAAGGAGGAATTTACATTATGGCAATTACTGCTCAAATGGTTAAAGAACTACGTGAAAAAACTGGTGCAGGTATGTTGGATTGTAAAAAAGCACTAACTGAAACTGATGGAGATATGGACAAAGCAATTGATTTCTTACGCGAAAAAGGGATTGCATCAGCTGCTAAGAAGGGTGACCGTATTGCTGCAGAAGGTTTAACATATGTTGTAACTGAAGGTAACGATGCAGTTATTCTAGAAGTAAACTCTGAAACTGACTTTGTTGCGAAGAATGAAGCGTTCCAAGCTCTTGTAAAAGATCTAGCTGCACATCTTCTAAAGAACAAGCCAGCAACTGTTGAAGAAGCATCTACTCAAACGATGGAGAATGGCGCTACTGTTGCAGATCATATCAATGCTTCTATTGCTAAGATTGGTGAAAAATTAACACTTCGCCGCTATTCTGTTACATCAAAAACAGACAATGATGCTTTCGGTGCATATATTCATATGGGTGGCCGCATTTCTGTTTTATCAGTACTTGAAGGTACAACAGATGCGGATGCTGCGAAGGATGTTTCAATGCATATCGCAGCACTAAAACCAAAGTATGTTTCTCGTGACGAAGTTTCTCAAGAAGAAGTTGAGCATGAGCGTCAAGTATTAACACAACAAGCACTTAACGAAGGCAAGCCTGCAAAAATCGTTGAAAAAATGGTTGAAGGCCGTCTTGGAAAATATTTTGAAGATGTTTGTGTACTTGATCAAACTTTCGTTAAAAACCCTGATCAAAAAGTACGTCAGTTTGTTGAATCTAAGGGTGCTACAATCCGTGAGTTCGTCCGTTACGAAGTCGGAGAAGGTATCGAAAAACGCGAAGATAACTTTGCTGAAGAAGTTATGAATCAAATCAAAAAATAATCAAAAACTATTCTCTAGCATTAAAACAAAATAGTTTTAAGGGAATGTTAATGAAATAGGTTTTTAAATAGGGGACACGGTGTGTTCCCTTTTTTAAAAAGAATTAATTACATAAATGGAGGTTTATATGAGCGGTCCTAAGTACAAACGCGTAGTATTAAAGTTGAGCGGAGAAGCACTTGCAGGTGAATCGAGCTTTGGAATTAAACCTTCTGTGATCAAATCGATTGCCATTCAAGTTAAAGAAATAGCAGAGCTTGGTGTAGAAGTTGCTGTCGTTGTCGGTGGCGGTAACATTTGGCGCGGAAAAATTGGCAGTGAAATGGGTATGGACCGGGCAACTGCCGATTATATGGGGATGCTTGCAACGGTTATGAATTCTTTAGCACTGCAAGATAGTTTGGAGCACTTAGGAATTGAATCACGGGTGCAAACCTCTATTGAAATGCGCCAGGTGGCAGAGCCTTATATTCGACGCCGTGCAATTAGGCATTTAGAAAAAAAACGGGTAGTCATTTTTGCGGCGGGTACAGGAAATCCATATTTCTCAACGGATACAACCGCTGCACTCCGAGCAGCGGAAATCGATGCTGAAGTAATCTTAATGGCGAAGAATAATGTCGATGGAGTGTATTCTGCAGACCCTCGATTAGATGCAAGTGCTACTAAATATGAAGATTTGTCTTTCTTAGATGTTCTTAAAGAAGGATTAGCAGTTATGGACTCTACTGCCTCCTCCTTATGCATGGACAATGATATTCCATTGATTGTTTTCTCGATTATGGAGCAGGGGAATATTAAACGAGCCGTTATGGGGGAAAAAATAGGAACAATTGTTAGGGGGAAACATTAATGCCAAAACAAGTCATCTCTACCATTAAAGATCGTATGACAAAAGCCATTCAGTCATATTCGCGTGAGCTTGCCAGCATCCGTGCGGGGAGAGCAAGCGCTTCGTTATTGGACAGAATTACAATTGATTATTATGGTGCACCAACACCTGTCAACCAAATGGCTGGAATTTCAACACCTGAAGCTAGGCTTATTGTTATTCAACCATATGATAAATCCACCCTTGGGGATATTGAAAAAGCAATTCTTAAATCTGATTTAGGATTAAATCCTACCAACGACGGTATGGTAATCCGCCTTGCTATTCCACAATTGACTGAGGAGCGCCGCAAGGAGTTAGTAAAATTAGTCAAAAAGGAATCAGAAGAAGCGAAGGTAGCTATCCGTAATATCCGTCGAGATGGTAATGACGAATTGAAGAAGCTAGAGAAGAATGGTGATATTACTGAGGATAGTCTTCGCGGTCATTCGGAGGATATCCAAAAACTTACCGACGAATATATTAGTAAAGTTGATCAAATTACAAAAGACAAAGAAAAGGAAATTTTGGAAGTCTAATTAATAAATAAGAACCCTCTGTTTAGGGGGTTTTTCACTATTTTATTATGTATTTTGGGGATTTTTGATTGTTCCCTGAAAGTTGTCTGAACATTATTCTTAATCTCTGTTTTTTTACATAAGTTAAATATTAGAGATATCTTTTTGCTTTTTTGGTATGATAAAAACATGCTACCCCGAAATGTCCATTACATAACAACACACATGCTTCAATGGAATTGATATATGATTTAATTTTCGGAGGAAATGATTAACTAATTGGAGGAGCAATGTTATGTTTAATAAATTAAGGCTTGGGAAGAACCGAAATAACACTTCCACACTCCGAAATAAAATAGAGGAAATAAAAAAATCGCCTGTTCCTGAGCATGTGGCGATTATTATGGATGGCAACGGACGTTGGGCTAAGAAACGGGCATTACCACGTATTGCTGGTCACCATGAGGGCATGAAGGTTGTTCGGAAAACAACGAAATTAGCAAATAAGCTCGGCATTAAAACCTTAACATTGTATGCATTTTCAACTGAGAATTGGAAAAGGCCAAAAAATGAAGTCGAATATATTATGAGTCTGCCTGATGAATTTTTAGGAACATTTTTGCCAGATTTAATTGAGGAAAATGTTCAAGTGAAAATGATGGGCTATAAAAATCAACTTCCAGTACATACACTGCGTGCAATAGAAAAAGCTATAGAAGAAACAAAAAATAATGATGGATTAGTATTAAACTTTGCATTAAATTACGGGAGCAGGGCTGAGATTCTTGATGCTGTGAAGCAAGTCTTAAATGACAGCAAAAGTGGTAAACTAAACGAGACGGAGTTAGACGAAAAAGTCTTTTCTTCCTACTTAATGACTGCTAATTTTACAGACCCAGATCTTTTAATCCGAACTAGTGGTGAAATCCGCTTGAGTAACTTTATGCTTTGGCAGTTGGCTTACTCAGAGTTTTGGTTTACAGATGTCTTATGGCCAGACTTTAATGAAGAACATTTACTTGAAGCAATTGAAACGTTCCAGAATCGACAGCGTCGGTTTGGTGGCATATAGAACAACAAAGGTGATGAAATATTAGATGAAGCAAAGAATCATTACAGGAGTCGTTGCAGCTGCACTATTTTTACCAATTGTCTATTATGGTGGATTTCCACTTGTAATATTAACCTACTTTTTAGCGACGATCGGATTGTATGAGTTATTAAAAATGAAAAAACTTACTATTTTTTCGGTTAATGGTGTGTTAGCACTTTTATTTCTGTGGGTGTTGCTCTTTCCCGAAAAATATTATCCCATATTAGATTCCTTTTATTATTCAAAAATAGAGATATGTATTGCATTAGTTCTTTTGTTATTAACTTACACCGTTATTACCAAAAATCAATTTACATTTGAAGACGTTTCTTTTTCTATCCTATCAGCCATTTATGTAGGTATTGGCTTTTACTTTTTCTTTGAAACGAGGCAGGATGGGGGACTTGTCTATATTTTATATTCTTTATTTATGATTTGGGCTACTGATTCAGGTGCTTATTTTATTGGAAAAGCTCTTGGTAAAACAAAGCTATGGCCCGAAATTAGCCCGAATAAGACAGTTGAAGGGTCGATTGGCGGAATCGCCTGTGCAGTTGTTGTGGCTGTCATCTTTGTTCTCCTCTCAAACATTAACGTCGGTCTATTAACATTAATGGGAATTACAATCGTCCTTTCCGTTTTTGGACAAATTGGTGACTTAGTTGAATCAGCCTTTAAGCGTCATTTTAATGTCAAAGATTCTGGTACAATCTTGCCAGGTCATGGTGGAATTCTTGATCGATTTGACAGCCTATTATTTGTTTGGCCCTTGTTACATTTTTTTCACCTTTGGTTATAGAGCGCGTGCGCTTCACATTTAGGAGTTGACTTTTTATTGAAAACCATTAGCTTATTGGGTGCAACCGGATCGATAGGAACCCAAACCTTAGATATTATCCGTGAGCATCCATCTGAATTTAAATTAGCAGCCTTTTCTGTGGGTAAAAATATCGATTTGGCTCGAAAAATGATTGTTGAATTTCAGCCTGAGCTTGTTTCTGTACAAGACTATCATGACTGTAATACATTAAAAGCAGAATTTCCTAATATTAAATTCACTTTTGGTCAGGAAGGACTAATCGAGACAGCAGTTTATGAAAAAGCCGATATTCTTGTCAACGCAGTTCTTGGCAGTGTGGGGTTAAACCCGACTTTACAAGCGATTGAATGTGGGAAGATAATCGCGATTGCCAATAAAGAAACACTGGTTACTGCAGGTCATTTAGTTATGGATGCGGCTAAAAGAAATAATGTACCACTCCTTCCGGTCGATAGTGAACATTCTGCCATTTTTCAAGCTTTGCAGGGGGAAAAGGAGAAAAACATTGAAAGATTAATTCTAACTGCTTCCGGCGGGAGCTTTCGTGACCTCTCCAGGCAAGAATTGAAAAATGTTACCGTGGAGCAAGCACTAAACCATCCAAATTGGACGATGGGGGCAAAAATCACAATTGATTCGGCATCAATGATGAACAAAGGTTTAGAAGTAATTGAAGCTCATTGGCTTTTCAATATGCCATATGAAAAAATTGATGTACTGCTTCATAAAGAAAGCATCATCCATTCAATGATTGAGTTTCACGATAGCAGTATCATTGCTCAGCTTGGAACGCCAGATATGAGAGTGCCAATTCAATATGCGCTCACCTATCCTGATCGTTTGCCATTGCCTTCATCAAAACGTTTGGATCTGGCAAGGATTGGGAAATTGCATTTCGAGGAAATGGATGCCGCGAGATTCCGCTGTCTTGGTTTTGCTTATGAGGCTGGGAAAAAAGGTGGATCGATGCCAACGGTATTGAATGCAGCGAATGAAGTGGCCGTGGCAGCTTTTCTAGAAGGGAAAATTAGGTTCTTGCAGATTGAAGATTTGATTGAGAAAGCCCTAACCGCCCATCAAATCACGGAACACCCTAGCCTAACTTCAATCCAAGAAATAGACAAAGAAACAAGAGAATATGTTCATTCACTCCTGTAAGAAAAACGGAAGCGCAAGTAAAAGAATCTCTCTTATCCTGAAAAAAAAGGTGGTTTTATTTTGACTACAGTTATTGCCTTTATAGTGATTTTTGGCGCACTCGTATTCTTTCATGAATTAGGTCATTTGATTTTCGCAAAAAGGGCTGGTATTTTATGCCGTGAATTTGCAATTGGTTTTGGCCCAAAAGTATTTTCCCATAAAAGAGCGGAGACAACATATACCATTCGGTTACTTCCGATTGGTGGATTTGTGCGCATGGCTGGCGAAGATCCGGAAATGATTGAAATAAAGCCTGGTTATCGTATTGGCTTGTTGTTAGATAAGGATGAAAAAGTAAATAAAATCATCTTAAATAATAAAGAGAAGTTTCCTAATTGTCGGATCGTAGAAGTGGAATATGCCGATATCGAAAAGGATTTAGTTATTAAAGGATTTCCTGAAGATGAAGATGAAGTATTAAAAACCTTTATCATTGACCCAAAAGCAGTCATCGTGGAAAATGGAATCGAGTCACAGATTGCTCCAATTGATCGTCAATTCGGATCAAAAACATTAGGACAAAGAACGATGGCTATTTTTGCTGGTCCGATGATGAATTTTGTACTTGCATTCATTTTATTTATTATTATTGCTTTTATACAGGGGGTACCTACGAATGAACCTAAGTTAGGTGAAATAACTCCTGATGGGGCAGCGATGGCTGCTGGTCTTAAAAAAGGTGATCTCATCCAGACGATTAATGGTTCAGAAATTTCGAGTTGGTCTGATGTAGTGGAGGTCATTCGGAAAAATCCAAATGAAAAGCTCGACTTTTCTATTCTCCGTGACAAAAAGGATTTAGATATCACAGTAACCCCAATTGAAAAAACGGTTGAAGGAAAGAAAATTGGGCTTATTGGTGTTTATAGTCCTGTTGAAAAGTCTCCTATTCAAGCAATTAAGGCAGGTTTCACAGAAACCTATTTTTGGACGAAACAGATTTTTGTAATGGTTGGTAAATTAGTCACTGGCCAATTTTCAATTGATGCACTTTCTGGTCCTGTTGGTATTTACCAAGCAACAGATTCTGTAGCTAAATCGGGTATTTATTATTTAATGAAATGGGCAGGGATTTTAAGCATTAACTTAGGTATTATGAACTTATTACCTATTCCCGCTCTTGACGGTGGAAGATTAATGTTTTTTGCTGTCGAAGCTGTTAGAGGCAAGCCGATTGACCGTCAAAAGGAAGGTATGGTTCATTTTATAGGATTCGCCCTCTTAATGCTGCTCATGCTTGTTGTAACTTGGAATGACATTCAAAGGTTTTTCTTGTAGTATGTAATCTTTAATTTATTTTGGGGGCCGTTAAATACGGTCCCTATTCTTATTTTTAAAGAAAACTATTTAACTAAAATGGAGAAATTTTTCTGTCGAATAAAGCCGAATCATTTTGAGTCATATGATATAATTACTTTTTGACGAGATAAAAAAAGCGATATTTAATAGATGGGAGAGAGAACGATGAGCGAACATGCCCTAGGCAAAAAAGAGCGATTCCAACTCTTGCTCCAGCAGCTGCAATTGATCGAGGATGCTGTTGTAGTGCATTTCAATAATGCGCAAATTGAAAGGTTATTAGTGGAAAAAAAAGCTAGAAAGTGGCATTTTCAATTTTTATTTGAAAATATACTTCCCTATAATGTTTATGTAATGTTTACGTCACAGCTTGAACGGACATTTTCAAACATTGCAACGATTTCCTTCCATATAAATGTAACAAATCAAATTATTTCACCGGAATTATTACGAGATTATTGGAGTTATAGCATTCAGCAAATTGATGGAATTGCTCCGCCGCTTTTAAAACTATTACATGAACAACTTCCCGAAGTGAACGGTAATAAGCTTACAATTTCAGTTCGTAATGATACTGAGGGACAAGCACTAAAGCGGAAATATGGCGAGACGATCGCTAAGATCTATCAATCATTTGGATTTCCCAATTTATCGATTGAGACAGTAATAAAAAGTAACGAGAAAAATGAAGAATATCAACAATTTCTTCTTGCAAAGCAAAAGGAAGATCAAGAACGCGGACTTCAAGCAATGGTTGAATTGCAGAGAAAAGAAGCTGAAAAGGATCAGGCATCTGGTGATCTTCCATCTGGACCGCTTACTATTGGACTTACCATTAAGGATAATAATGACTTCCGAAGTCTGATTGATATTGTTGATGAAGAAAGACGAATAGCTGTAGAAGGGTTTATCTTTGATGCGGAAATACGTGAACTCAGGAGCGGCCGTTCCCTGCTGACCTTCAAAATAACTGATTACACAAGCTCTATTATGGTAAAAATGTTTTCACGCGATAAAGAGGATGCAGCCCTGTTCCAGCTTGTCAAAAAAGGAATGTGGGTAAAAGTTCGAGGCAGCATTCAGAATGATACCTTTGTTCGTGACCTCGTGATGATTGGAAATGATATTAATGAAATTAAGCCTGTTGGCCGAAAGGATACTGCACCCGAAGATCAGAAACGTGTAGAACTCCATCTTCATACACCAATGAGCCAAATGGATGCAGTCACACCTGTTAGCGCACTGATTGCACAGGCAAAAAAATGGGGACATAAAGCAATTGCAGTAACCGATCACGCGGTTGCACAATCATTCCCTGAAGCGTATGGTGCTGGGAAGAAAAATGATATTAAAATTCTCTATGGGGTTGAAGTAAATTTAGTGGATGATGGGGTGCCAATTGCCTATAATGATGCACATCGTCAACTAGCTGAGGATACCTATGTTGTATTTGACGTTGAAACTACGGGACTATCAGCGGTGTACAATACAATTATTGAGCTTGCTGCTGTGAAAATACATGACGGTGAAATCATTGACCGCTTCGAATCCTTTGCCAATCCTCATCACCGTTTATCGGCAACAACGATCAACCTCACTGGAATTACCGATGATATGGTCCAAACCGCCCCAGAAATTGAGGTAGTTCTTCGGAATTTTAGTGAATGGGCTGGTGATGCTATTCTTGTAGCCCATAATGCTTCCTTTGATATGGGTTTCCTCAATGTCGGATATAGAAAAATAGGCTTTGAAAAGGCAAAGAATCCTGTTATTGATACACTTGAACTTGGACGATTTCTCTATCCAGAGATGAAAAACCATCGTTTAAATACACTAACTAAGAAGTTTGATATTGAATTAACCCAACATCACCGCGCCATTTATGATGCAGAGGCAACCGGTTATCTCCTATTGAAAATGTTAAAGGATTCCCTCGAAAAAGGAATTGAATACCATGACCAGTTCAATGATAATATGGGGAAAGGAAATGCCTACCAACGGGCACGTCCTTATCACTGTACACTTTTAGCCCAAACACAAGCGGGATTAAAAAACCTTTTTAAACTCGTATCTATATCACACCTTGAATATTTTTATCGAGTTCCTAGATTACCAAGATCTGTTTTGCAAAAATACAGAGAAGGGATTTTAGTTGGCTCCGGTTGTAATAAAGGTGAGGTATTTGAAGGAATGATGCAAAAATCCCCAGAGGAAGTGGAAGGCGCTGCCCGTTTTTATGATTATCTTGAAGTCATGCCGAAAGAAGTAAATGCACCGTTGATTGAAATGGAATTGGTGAGCGATGAAAAAGCAATGGAAGATATTATTGCGAAAATCATTACGCTTGGTGATAAATTAGAATTGCCAGTTGTTGCAACTGGAAATGTCCATTACCTTAATGAAAATGATAAAATTTATCGAAAAATATTAATTAATTCCCAGGGTGGAGCTAACCCGCTAAATCGCCATGAACTTCCCGATGTTCACTTTAGGACAACTAATGAAATGCTTGATGCTTTTTCATTTTTAGGAAAAGAGAAAGCAAAAGAAATTGTTGTAACTAACACGAATAAAATTGCGGATATGATTGAAGTCATTAAACCAATTAAAGACGATTTGTATACACCGAAAATTGAAGGCGCCGATGAAGAAATGCGTGAAATGAGTTATGCAATGGCGCGGAGAATTTACGGTGACAACTTGCCGGAAATAGTGGAAGCCAGGTTAGAAAAGGAATTGAAAAGTATTATTGGGCATGGATTTGCCGTAATTTATTTGATTTCTCATAAGCTTGTTAAAAAGTCCTTGGATGATGGTTACCTTGTAGGTTCAAGGGGATCTGTGGGTTCATCACTTGTAGCTACAATGACAGAAATTACCGAGGTAAATCCACTACCACCTCATTATGTGTGTCCAACCTGTAAGCATTCAGAGTTTTTTAATGATGGTTCTGTCGGTTCAGGCTTTGATTTACCTGATAAGGATTGTCCACAATGTGGTGGAAAATACCATAAGGATGGGCACGATATTCCGTTCGAAACGTTTCTTGGCTTTAAAGGGGACAAAGTTCCTGATATCGATTTAAACTTCTCTGGTGAATACCAGCCGAAGGCCCATAATTATACAAAGGTCCTGTTTGGTGAGGATAATGTATTCCGCGCTGGGACGATTGGTACAGTCGCAGACAAGACCGCTTTTGGATATGTTAAAGCATATCAACAGGATAACAATCTACAACTGCGTGGTGCCGAAGTAGAACGCCTTGCTTCAGGCTGTACAGGTGTTAAAAGAACAACGGGTCAACATCCAGGTGGTATTATTGTTATACCTGATTACATGGATGTTTATGATTTTTCACCGATTCAATTCCCGGCAGATGATAGAAATTCAGAATGGAAGACAACACATTTCGATTTCCATTCCATCCATGATAATGTCCTAAAGCTAGATATCCTCGGACATGATGACCCGACCGTTATTAGGATGCTTCAGGACCTGAGCGGAATGGATCCGAAAACAATCCCTACAGATGATCCTGAAGTCATGAAAATCTTCAGCGGGACCGAGTCATTAGGCGTAACTGAAAAGCAGATCATGTGTAAAACTGGAACACTTGGTATTCCAGAGTTTGGAACTCGATTCGTTCGGCAAATGCTTGAGGATACGAAACCAACAACGTTCTCTGAACTTGTTCAAATATCGGGGTTATCACATGGTACCGATGTATGGCTTGGGAATGCCCAAGAATTAATCCATAATCAAACATGTAATCTTAGTGAAGTTATTGGCTGTCGTGATGATATCATGGTCTACCTAATTTATCAGGGACTGGACCCATCCTTTGCTTTTAAAATTATGGAATCAGTTCGTAAGGGTAAAGGCTTAAGTGAAGAAATGGAAGCAGAGATGCGGAAAAACGAAGTTCCAGAATGGTATATCGACTCTTGTAAGAAGATTAAATACATGTTCCCAAAGGCCCATGCTGCTGCATATGTACTTATGGCAGTTAGAATTGCATATTTCAAGGTACATCTGCCGCTCCTTTATTACGCCGCTTATTTTACTGTCCGCGCGGAAGACTTTGACATTGAAGCAATGTCGCGCGGTTCAGAATCGATACGTGCAAAAATAGAAGAAATAAATGCAAAAGGCCTAGAAGCATCAAACAAAGAAAAAAACTTATTAACGGTTTTGGAACTAGCACTTGAAATGACTGAAAGGGGCTTTGTTTTCCAGAACTACGATTTATATAAATCTTCATCATCTGAATTCATCATTGAAGGCAATACCTTAATACCGCCGTTTAATTCGATTCCAGGCTTAGGAACGAATGCGGCCTATAATATTGTCAAGGCAAGGGAATCAGGAGAATTTTTATCCAAAGAAGATTTACAGCAACGAGGAAAGGTATCTAAGACTATCCTTGAATATTTAGACAAACAAGGGTGCCTATCATCCCTTCCAGAGCAAAACCAGCTTTCTCTGTTTTAACTTGGATTATCTTCTATCTCCAGCGCCTACGGGCTCGAGTCATAAGCCAATCGCTTCGGAAGGCAAAAAGCGCCTTCTGTCAGCGCTTGTCTTATGCTGGTCGCCCCTGATCAAGGCGCTTCCGCTTTTGGGCGCTATTTGCATTAAAATGTTGGTTATGGTATAGTTTTATTGGAAATACTAAGAAATACTCTCGTGATCAAGAGTGGGGAAACCCGCTCTTTCGTTTTTGTATAAATCTTTTTTCTTAGTAACTTGATAAAACTCTCCGTGAACTACATACAATATGGGTGAAATTTTCGGAAAAGGAGGTAAAGCATGAGCAAGGTAACGGAAGTTGTAGAAGAGCTTGCTACGCCTATTTTTCAAGAGCTTGGTTTGGAATTAGTGGAAATTGAGTATGTGAAGGAAGGGAAAAGCTGGTTTCTTCGCGTATATATCGATAAAGACAACGGTGTTGATATTGAGGATTGCGGACTCGTTAGCGAAAAACTCAGCGAAAAACTCGATGAGCTTGATCCGATTCCCCATAACTACTTTCTTGAAGTTTCTTCACCTGGAGCAGAGCGTCCATTGAGAAAAGATAAAGATTTCCAAAAGGCAATAGGTAAAAGTGTCTTTATCAAAACTTATGAACCGATTGATGGGGAGAAAAGCTTCGAAGGGACATTATTAGAATTTGATGGTCAACATTTAAAAATCGAAATGAAGATTAAAACCCGGAAGAAGACAATTGAAATTCCCTATGAAAAAGTAGCCAACGCGCGATTAGCTGTTACTTTTTCGTAATGAAATTATAGATAAAGGATAGGGGGATACAAAAAGATGAGCAGCGAATTATTAGATGCTCTTACAATACTGGAAAGAGAAAAAGGTATTTCCAGAGATGTTTTAATTGAAGCGATCGAAGCAGCTCTTGTTTCGGCATATCGCCGAAATTTTAATCAAGCCCAGAATGTTCGGATTGATTTAAATTTACAGACAGGATCAATGCGCGTTTTTGCTAGAAAAGAAGTGGTCGATCAAGTATTTGACCCTCGTCTCGAAATTTCCTTAGAGGATGCGAGACAAATCACACCAAATTACCAAGTTGAAGATATTGTTGAAATGGAAGTTACACCCAAGGACTTTGGGCGGATTGCAGCTCAAACTGCCAAGCAAGTGGTTACTCAACGTGTAAGAGAAGCTGAACGCGGAATTATTTATTCGGAATTTATTGACCGTGAAGAAGATATTATGACTGGTATTGTTCAAAGACTCGATTCTAAATTCATTTATGTAAGTCTTGGGAAAATCGAGGCATTATTACCTGTAAACGAGCAAATGCCAAATGAACGTTATAAGCCTCATGATCGAATTAAAGTATTTATTACAAAAGTTGAAAAGACCACCAAGGGGCCGCAAATATTCGTATCTCGGACACATCCTGGTCTCTTAAAACGTTTGTTTGAAATTGAAGTTCCTGAAATTTATGATGGAACCGTTGAGATTAAGTCAGTTGCCCGTGAGGCAGGGGATCGCTCGAAGATTTCTGTCCACTCGGATAATAATGAGGTAGATCCAGTTGGGTCTTGTGTTGGACCTAAGGGTGCGAGGGTTCAAGCTGTTGTTAATGAATTAAAGGGTGAAAAAATCGATATTGTTAAGTGGTCAGCGGACCCAGTAGTGTTTGTGGCAAACTCACTTAGTCCCTCAAAAGTATTAGATGTTATGGTTAACGAGAATGAAAAAGCAACAACAGTTGTTGTTCCTGATTATCAGCTTTCATTAGCAATCGGGAAACGAGGACAAAATGCCCGCCTAGCAGCAAAACTAACAGGCTGGAAAATTGATATTAAATCAGAAACTGAAGCACGTGAGATTGGAATTTATCCACGTGAAGAAACCATTAGGCTTTTTGATGATCAAGTTGATACTGATTTCGATTATGAAGAAGAGTTGGACTAAAAAGTGAGGTGAATGATGAATGAACAATCAGAAAAAAGTTCCTATGCGCAAGTGTGTTGCAACCGGTGATATGAAACCGAAAAAAGAACTTGTTCGCATCGTTCGCTCAAAGGAAGGGGAGGTATCCATCGACCTGACGGGGAAGAAATCCGGAAGGGGTGCCTACCTTTCAAGGGACAAGGAAGCTGTCTTACTTGCCAAGAAAAAAAATACCCTATCTAATCACTTACAGGTTTCTATAAATGATTCGTTATACGAAGAGCTACTTGAGCTTATAGAGAAGGAGAATTGACAATCCAAATGAAACAAAATCAATGGATGTCATTGCTTGGCTTGGCCAATCGAGCACGCAAAATCATATCAGGTGAGGAGCTTACCGTGAAGCAGATTCAAAGCGGAAAGGCGCATCTCATTTTATTATCCGCAGATGCTTCTGCAAATACGACAAAAAAGATTACTGATAAGTGTAATTCGTATGAGGTTCCATATAAAATTGTGGAAAATCGTCATCTTCTTGGCCAAGCGATTGGTAAGGAAGCCCGCGTTGTTGTAGCTGTACTGGATGATGGATTTGCCAAAAAAATGGTAACGTTGCTCGATTAAATCTAGCGGGGGTGAAAAGATGAGTAAAATACGTGTATATGAATATGCAAAAAAACACAACATTTCAAGTAAAGATATCATCACAAAACTAAAAGAAATGAATATAGAGGTCTCTAATCATATGGCAACAATAGAAGACGCAGAAGTTAAAAAGCTTGACGAAACATTCAGTAAAAAGGATAACAAGTCTCCACAGCAAAACACAGAGAATAAACAAAATGGACAGCAGCAACAACGAACAAACTCTCGTCCAACTCAAACGCAGCGTCAAAACCAAAGACCTGCACAGTCAACGCAAAGGCCGCAAGTTCAGACGAAAACTCCTAAAGCATTTGAAGAAGCAGCTGATAAAAATGCCGCTCCTAGCAAGGTAAAAGTTGTTTCTCCTCCAAAGACGGTCGAAGGCAAAAAGCAAAACCAGGAATATCAATCCAAAGAAAATAAGGTTTTCAGCAATGCTGATAAAGCTAAAGCCAAGCCTTATAATAATAATCAAAATCGTAATAATAATAATAAAAATAAGAAAAAAACTCATACGCCAGTTCAACAAGCCCAGCCACAGAAGAAAAAAGAGAAGGAGCTTCCAGCGAAAATTACTTTCAGTGAATCTCTAACTGTGGGCGAATTAGCAAAGAAAATTTACCGTGAGCCTTCAGAGATTATTAAAAAGCTCTTTTTATTAGGTGTCATGGCCACAATTAATCAAGTCTTAGATAAAGATGCGATTGAATTGATTGCAAGCGAATATGGGGTTGAAGTGGAAGAAGAAATTAAAGTAGATACAACAGATCTTGAAGTATACTTTACTGAAGATTCAGATGATTCTCAAGAGGAAAGACCTTCTGTTGTAACAATAATGGGTCACGTTGACCACGGTAAAACAACCTTGCTAGATTCCATCCGTAACACAAAGGTTACAGAGGGTGAAGCGGGGGGAATTACCCAGCATATTGGTGCCTATCAAGTGGTTGAAAACGGGAAAAAGATTACCTTCCTTGATACACCAGGACACGCTGCCTTTACGACAATGCGTGCACGTGGTGCTAAAATAACTGATATTACCATCCTAGTAGTAGCTGCAGATGATGGTGTTATGCCGCAAACTGTTGAAGCGATTAACCATGCAAAAGCTGCCGAGGTTCCAATTATTGTAGCAGTTAATAAAATGGATAAAGAAGCTGCAAATGCTGACCGTGTAATGCAAGAGTTGACTGAACATGGATTAGTATCAGAAGCATGGGGTGGAGATACTATCTTTGTACCACTTTCTGCAAAAACGGGAGAAGGCATTGACACCCTTCTAGAAATGATATTACTCGTTAGTGAAGTAGAAGAATATAAAGCGAATCCAAATCGCAAAGCTGTTGGTACTGTTATCGAAGCACAATTAGATAAAGGTCGTGGATCCGTTGCAACCTTACTAGTACAAAACGGTACACTAAAAATTGGTGATCCAATTGTTGTTGGTCATACCTTTGGCCGTGTCCGTGCAATGGTGAATGACAAAGGACGCCGTGTCAAAGAGGCAGGTCCTTCAACTCCTGTTGAAATAACTGGACTTAATGACGTGCCACAAGCTGGAGATCGTTTCGTTGTATTTGAAGACGAAAAAACTGCACGTCAAGTTGGAGAATCACGAGCTCAAACAGCACTGGTAGCCCAACGTGGTGAAAAATCCATTGTTAGTCTAGAAACGCTTTTTGATCAATTAAAGCAAGGTGAAATGAAGGATTTAAACATCATCCTTAAAGCGGACGTACAAGGGTCTGCTGAAGCCGTTGCCGCTTCTCTTCAAAAAATAGATGTTGAAGGTGTTAACATCAAAATTATTCATAGCGGTGCTGGAGCGATTAATGAGTCGGATATTAGTCTTGCTGCTGCATCTAATGCCATCGTCATCGGTTTTAACGTTCGCCCTGATGTAAATGCGAAACGTGCAGCAGAAGCGGAGAAAGTTGACGTCCGTCTTCATCGTATAATTTATAAAGTGATTGAAGAGATTGAAGCAGCAATGAAAGGTATGCTTGATCCTGAATTCCAAGAAAAAATAATTGGTCAAGCAGAAATCCGTCAAACCTTTAAAGTTTCAAAGGTAGGAACAATTGCTGGTTCATATGTAACGGATGGTAAAATTACCCGCGACAGCGGTATTCGTTTAATTCGTAACGGTGTTGTCACTTTTGAAGGTAATATTGATGCGTTAAAACGATTTAAAGATGATGTAAAAGAAGTTGCCCAAGGTTACGAATGTGGTATTACAATTAAAAACTTTAATGATGTTAAAGAAGGAGACATCATTGAAGCATATGTAATGGAAGAAATTGAACGTAAATGATCATCGGTGTGGCCGAATGTGAATGTATGATCTATGATGCTCATTCTTTAAAAGAGAAACGGGCTGTCCTTCAACGAATCCTTACACGCTTAAAACAGAAATTTAATGTTTCTGTATCAGAAGTTGGCTTTCAGGATATGTGGCAACGAACGAAAATTGCCATAGTTGTCGTAACTTCCACGCGTGTATCGACGGAACATGAGTTGCAAAATGCTTTGAAATTAATCGACTCATTTCCAGAAATAGAGAGAACGATCACCGAGATTGAATGGCTTTAAGTTAAGAGGTGAATGTGATGAGCCACAGAGCAAATCGTGTTGGAGAACAAATGAAAAAAGAACTAGGTGACATCATAGGTCGCAAAATCAAAGATCCACGTATTGGTTTTGTGACGGTTACCGACGTTGAAGTAACAGGAGATTTACAACAGGCGAAAGTGTATATTTCCGTATTAGGTGATGAAGAGCAAAGGGAAAATACCTTAAAAGGGCTGGCCAAAGCAAAAGGTTTTATTCGGACCGAAATTGGCCACCGTATTCGCCTTCGTAAAACACCTGAAATCATCTTTGAATGGGATGAATCTATCGATTACGGGAATCGAATTGATACACTTCTTCATCAACTGCATAAGGATGAAAAGCCTTTAGAAAAAAGTGAAGAAGAATAATTGGATAGACATTGTCTATCCTTTTTTTTCGATAATTTTTTGATTGGAGGATTTTAATTGGAAGGAATAATACCGTTATATAAGCCTGCGGGTTTGACATCCCATGATTGTGTGTTTAGATTGCGGAAGATTTTAAAAACAAAAAAGGTAGGGCATACGGGTACTCTTGATCCAGACGTAACAGGAGTGCTTCCAATTTGTATAGGGAAAGCAACAAAAGTTGCTGAATACATAACCGATGCTGGTAAATCGTATGAGGGAGAAGTAACAATTGGTTTTTCGACTACTACTGAAGATGCTTCTGGTGAAATAGTGGAGCAGAAACCAGTGGATCGGACCATTCGACGAGAAGAGATTCTCCAAGTTTTTCATTCAATAACCGGTGAAATTGAACAAACACCGCCTATGTTCTCGGCAGTAAAAGTGGGAGGAGTTCGTCTTTATGAATATGCACGGAAGGGTATAGAAGTCGAACGTCCCACTAGAAAGGTAACGATTTATTCCATTGAATTATTAGATGACCGTGATGAATTTATCGGTGAAACTGTACAGTTTAGGTTTAAGGTCAGTTGCAGTAAAGGGACGTACATCCGGACCTTAGCGGTAATGATTGGTGAAATTCTGGGCTTCCCTGCACATATGTCCTTTTTACAAAGAGTTCAATCTGCTGCTTTTTCATTAGAGGATTGTTTGACGTTTGATGAAATTGAAAAACATATGGAGGCTGGGACAATTTCAAGTGTACTAAGGCCTTTAGAAACAGCACTTTCTCATTTGCCGAAATTACTAATTAATGATAAAGTAGCAGAGAAAGTGAAAAATGGCGCATTATTACAAATGCCAGAGCATTTAAAATCTAGTAACGGACCGATTGTCACTGAAACTGCTGAAGGACTAGCTCTTGCTATTTATTCAAAACATCCAAGCAAGCCAGACCTCTTTAAACCAGTTAAAGTGTTACGTAATGATTTAGAAGAAAAAGGTACGGTATAGAAAAGGTGAGTTTCATTGGAAGTAATTAAGCTTAGATTTCCATACGATATAACAAATGTTGAATTTCCGCTCCTAACAATGGCAATGGGCTACTTTGATGGAGTGCACCGTGGCCATCAACAGGTAATTCTTGAGGCTAAAAAGCATGCTGAAGAAAAAGGGATTTGCAGTGCGGTCATGACATTTGACCCCCATCCTTCGGTAGTATTAGGAAAAACGGAACAGCAGATACAATATATTACTCCATTATCTGAAAAAATAAAAATTATCGAAGAACTTGGTATTGATTATTTATTTATCATTAACTTTACTTCTGAATTTGCCAATTTGCTTCCTCAGGAATTCATTGATCAATATGTTATTAGACTAAACGTAATGCACGTAGTTGCTGGTTTTGATTTTACCTATGGGCGTATGGGAAAGGGGACGATGGAAACATTACCCTTCCATTCAAGAAATCAATTTTCTTATTCGGTCGTTCCAAAGTTTACACAAGGTGATCAAAAGGTTAGTTCAACTAGAATTAGAACCTTGCTTAAAGAAGGAAAAACAGACGCGCTTTTATCACTTCTTGGACGATTTTATACAACATCGGGCATAGTCATTCATGGTGATAAACGAGGCAGGACGATTGGCTTTCCAACGGCGAATGTTGACTTAAATGACGATTACATGATCCCGCCGACTGGTGTATATGCAGTAAGAATGAAAGTTGAAACCCAATGGTACAATGGAGTTTGTAATATTGGTTATAAACCCACCTTTAATAAGGAAGCCTTACATCCTTCTGTTGAAGTTCATTTATTTGACTTTAATAAAGATATCTATGGTGAAGAAGTGGTCATCGAGTGGCATCTTCCCTTACGTAAGGAACAAAAATTTTCAGGGATTGAAGAGCTCGTTGCACAAATTGAAAGAGATAAGCAAAATTCACTAGATTATTTTAAAAAACAAGACAATCTTCCACATTCTCACTTATAAAAGGCGTTTTTCCTACAATAAACTTCGTTATAGCCTTGCTTTTTGATGTGAAAAGTTGTATTCTTATTAACGTATTAAAAATAACCTCTACTTGGCAAGACGAATCACCAACGCTTGCTCGGTAACAGGGGATTTGTAAAATTTAGGAGGTGAATCCGGATGGCAATCACTCAAGAACGTAAAAATGAACTTATCAATGAGTTTAAAACTCATGAAAGCGACACTGGATCTGCAGAAGTTCAAATCGCTGTCCTTACAGAATCAATCAACAATTTGAATGAGCACTTACGTACTCATAAAAAAGATCACCACTCACGTCGCGGTCTTTTGAAAATGGTTGGTAAACGTCGTAATCTTTTAACATTCCTACGTAACAAAGATGTTCAACGTTACCGTGTGTTAATTAATAAGCTTGGTCTACGTCGTTAGTTTACAGAAGCGGGATTATTCCCGCTTTTTTATTAGCTTTAAAAAGAGGAAAAGAAAATAAAGAATTTTTTATACATATTTTTAAGTCATGACTTTTTTGTGCATACTATTAAGGTGATTTCGCATTTAAACAATAGCTTTCTAAGCTTTTTAATAATAGTTAGATTTAGTATGATGAGTACAGCGAAAGTGAAAATTTTCGCATCATCCTCCTAAGTGATTTAGATAGAGAGGGGTAAAAATATGGAACAATTGAAACATGAATATTCCATGGTTTGGGCAGGCCGTAAATTAACTGTCGAAATTGGACAATTAGCAAAGCAAGCAAACGGTGCAGTCTTGGTACGCTATGGAGATACAGCAGTATTGAGTACGGCAACAGCTTCAAAGGAACCAAAGAACTTAGACTTTTTTCCATTAACAGTTAACTATGAGGAACGTTTATATGCTGTCGGAAAAATCCCAGGTGGCTTTATTAAACGCGAGGGTCGTCCGAGTGAAAAGGCAATTTTGGCAAGCAGACTAATTGACAGACCGATTCGTCCGCTATTTGCTGATGGCTTTCGTAATGATGTACAAGTTATTAGTATTGTCATGAGTGTGGATCAGGATTGTTCTACTGAAATGGCTGCAATGTTCGGATCTTCGTTAGCACTTAGTACATCAGATATTCCTTTTGAAGGACCGATTGCTGGTGTGATCGTAGGACGGGTTAACAATGAATTTGTTATTAACCCAACTGTAGAACAAGCTGAAAAAAGTGATATCCATTTAACTGTTGCTGGTACTAAAGATGCAATCAACATGGTAGAAGCAGGTGCGTTAGAGGTTCCTGAAGAAACTATGCTTGAAGCTATTATGTATGGCCATGATGAGATTAAACGGTTAATTGAGTTCCAAGAGAAAATTGTCCTTGAAATTGGCAAGCCAAAAAGAGAAATCAATCTTTACGAAATAGATAAGGAACTTGAGGCAGAAGTAAGGGGAATATGCGAAGCTGATATGGTAAAAGCCATTCAGGTCCAAGAAAAGCATGCCCGTGAAGATGCCATTAAAGAAGTCAAAAACCAAGTGATTGCCAAATTTGTGGAACAAGAAGCTACAGATGAAGATATGAAGCAAGTAAAGCAAATACTGGACAAGATTGTAAAAGGTGAGGTACGCCGCTTAATAACAGTGGAGAAGGTTCGTCCTGATGGCCGAAAAATTGATGAAATCCGTCCGCTTTCTTCACAAATAAGTATTTTACCACGTACCCACGGTTCTGGACTTTTCACACGTGGACAAACTCAAGCCCTAAGCATTTGTACTCTCGGCGCAATGGGTGATGTACAAATTCTTGATGGTCTTGGAATTGAGGAAGAAAAGCGCTTTATGCATCATTATAACTTCCCTCAATTCAGTGTCGGTGAAACAGGCCCAATCCGAGGACCTGGTCGTCGTGAAATTGGTCACGGTGCCCTTGGTGAACGTGCCCTTGAACCGATTATTCCATCTGAAAAGGATTTCCCATATACCATTCGACTTGTATCTGAGGTACTTGAATCTAATGGTTCCACTTCGCAGGCAAGTATTTGTGCTAGTACATTAGCGATGATGGATGCAGGTGTTCCGATTAAGGCTCCTGTAGCAGGAATTGCAATGGGACTTGTAAAATCTGGAGAACATTATACTGTTTTGTCTGATATTCAAGGAATGGAAGACCATCTTGGGGATATGGATTTTAAAGTAGCAGGTACTGCTAAAGGGGTCACTGCACTTCAAATGGATATTAAGATTGAAGGTCTTTCTCGTGAAATCTTAGAAGAAGCACTACAACAGGCAAAAGTTGGCAGAATGCACATTTTAGATTCGATGCTTGCTACTATTACTGAACCAAGAGCAGAACTTTCTCAGTTTGCACCTAAGATTTTAACTATGTCAATTAACCCTGATAAGATCAGGGACGTTATCGGACCGAGCGGTAAACAAATCAATAAGATTATTGAGGAAACTGGCGTTAAGATTGATATCGAGCAGGATGGTACAGTATTTATTGCCTCTACAAATCAAGAAATGAACCAAATGGCAAAGAAAATCATCGAAGATATTGTTCGTGAAGTTCAAGTAGGCGAAATGTATCTTGGTAAGGTAAAACGAATTGAAAAATTTGGAGCCTTCCTGGAAATCTTTGCAGGTAAAGATGGTCTCGTTCATATATCTGAACTTGCCGAAGAACGTGTAGGTAAAGTGGAGGATGTTGTTAAGATCGGGGACGAACTTCTAGTGAAAGTAACCGAAATTGATAAACAGGGCCGTGTAAACCTTTCACGTAAAGCTATTTTAAAGGAACAGCGTGAAAAGGCTGAAAATCAATAACAAGAGACTCGGGACATTTATTCTGAGACGATAAGGAAGTCAGGGGACAAACCCTGGCTTTTTCCATGTATGATCGTTTTATAAATTCGCTCTATGTTCATTAGAATCAGCCGCTAACAGTATCCTGAAGTTCTACCTTGTCCCTCTTATACATAATCTGTATGGAAAGGGGGAAAGTTAATGAAAAAGGTATTTATTTTCATTGGTATTTGTTTAGCAGTTTGGATTGCTGTGGGTAATCCTTTTATAAAAAAGGAATCAGCTCTGCCAACAGCAAAAGAGTCAGACCCTCTTTATCAAAGTATTGTTAAAAATGCCCATACATATGAAATACCGCCTATAGATGCGACTATTGATAGGGTCTGGAAGGCAATTCCGGGCTATAGTGGGCGAGAGGTTAACATTGCAGCTTCCTATAAGCATATGAAAGATAAAGGTGTTTTTAATGAAAAGAACCTTGTCTTTACCCAGAAAAAGCCAAAGGTTCACCTCGAAGATTTGCCGCCAGCTCCAATTTATAAAGGAAACCCTAATAAACCAATGGTAACGTTTATTATTAATGTAGCGTGGGGGAATGAATATTTATCGGAGATGCTTGCTACTCTAAAAAGACATAATATAAAGGTTAGTTTTTTTTTAGAAGGAAATTGGGTCAAAAAAAATCCCGATCTTGCTAAAATGATAGTCAGTTCTGGTCATGAAGTGGGGAATCATTCCTATTCTCATCCTGATATGAAACAATTGACGGCTGGAAAAGCAAGGGAACAAATGGTGAAAACGAATGAAATTATAGAAGCAGCTACAGGAGTGAAATGTGTTTGGTTTGCCCCGCCTAGTGGCAGTTTTCGGGATGAGACAATAAAAGTTGCCAACGAATTAAAAATGATGACGGTTATGTGGACCGTTGATACGGTTGACTGGAGAAAACCATCACCAGATGTACTTATAAATCGTGTAATGACAAAAATTAATAATGGCTCAATGGTCCTTATGCATCCAACAGAAGCAACTGCGAAATCGCTCGATCGCTTAATCACGCAGATCAAACAAAAAAACCTTGAAATTGGAACAGTTTCTGAGTTAATGAGCGAAGAAAGAGTTGAGTAATAATCACAGTAAGATATACTGAAAATTGGAGAAAAAACATTTTACTAAGTATAATGATAGATGGAGTAATAGCAGCTTCTGTATATAGACTGGAGGAAGTCGATGATTAATAAATATACTTGCCAAAATGGAGTTAGAATTGTTTTAGAAAATATCCCTACTGTACGTTCAGTTGCAATAGGCGTATGGATTGGTACGGGTTCAAGAGATGAGAACCCACAAAACAATGGTATTTCGCATTTTCTGGAACATATGTTCTTTAAAGGTACTACCACAAGGTCTGCTAAGGAAATTGCCGAATCCTTTGATAGTATTGGCGGACAGGTGAATGCGTTTACTTCAAAGGAGTATACCTGCTATTATGCAAAAGTCCTTGATACACATTCCCAATTTGCACTAGATGTGTTAGCTGATATGTTCTTTAACTCCACTTTTGTGGAAGAGGAACTAAACAAAGAGAGAAATGTAGTCTTAGAAGAAATAAAAATGTACGAAGATACTCCAGACGATATTGTTCATGATTTACTTAGCAGAGCAGTGTATGGAGATCATCCACTAGGGTATCCAATCCTAGGCACAGAGGAAATACTTAATACGTTTACTGGCCAAACGTTAAAGGAATATATTCATGAAAGGTATACTCCTGAAAATGTTGTTATCTCAATCGCAGGCAATGTATCTGAAACATTTATTAAAGAAGTCGAAAAGTATTTTGGATCCTATAAAGGTGCTAACAACCAAGCAATTGAAAATATTCCTACCTTCCATTCCAATCGACTTTCACGAAAGAAAGATACGGAACAGGCTCATTTATGTATTGGTTTTGAAGGATTAAAGGTTGGGCATGAAGACATCTACAGCTTAATTACTTTAAATAATATATTGGGTGGCAGCATGAGCTCGAGATTATTTCAGGAAGTCCGTGAGCAAAGGGGCTTAGCATATTCAGTTTTCTCTTACCATTCAGCTTATCAAGATAGTGGGATTGTGACGGTTTACGGTGGAACAGGTGCTAAACAGCTGAATGTACTATTTGAAACCATCCAAGAAACACTTAATAAATTAAAGCAAGAAGGGATTACTGAAAGGGAATTAACTAATAGTAAAGAGCAGCTTAAGGGCAGCTTGATGCTAAGTCTTGAAAGTACAAATAGCAGAATGAGTCGTAATGGTAAAAATGAACTTTTATTAAAACGTCATCGTTCACTAGATGAAATTATTGATCAGATTGATGGAGTTACCAAAAAAAGTGTGGACGAAATGACAAAGTCCGTTTTTACAGACAACTATTCCGTGACATTAATTAGTCCAGACGGAGAATTTCCGAATACATTATCGTAAATGAAAAGAGGTATTCCATGCTGATGGATTACCTCTTTTTTTGTTGTCCTAGATACTAAAGGTCCACTTAACAGCGCTTGTGCATTTCTTAGTCTAAATAGGGACTTCCACTTATAAACTATTAATAAGGGGCAAATGAAGGGGGGATCTTGTATTGAGGTTAAGTGAATTAAGCGGAAAGGAAATTGTTGACGTAAAAAAGGCAGAACGGCTAGGTGTACTTGGACAAACCGATTTAGAAATTAATGAAGGCACCGGACAAATTCAAGCACTGCTAATACCTTCAATAAAATGGTTTGGTTTCCGAAAACAAGGGGAAGAAATCAGGGTTCCTTGGCAGCACATTAAAAAGATAGGATCAGATATGATAATAATCGATGTACCGGATGAAGATTAATACACTTCAGCATAAAAAACCCAAGCGAGTGTCAACTTGCTTGGGCTTTTTTATTTAGTACGTATGGAAAACTCACCGAATGAAGATAACCTACATAAGATGGTGAAGTGATATACAGAAAAGGAATTCTTAGTAGGATTTTTAAAAAGAAGAAGGTGAATGTTTTCATGCTGACAGGGATGCAGATTGCCGTGATTGGCGGGGATGCCAGACAGCTGGAAATCATCCGCAAGTTAACTGAATTAGATGCGAGATTATCGCTTATTGGTTTTGAACAGCTTGATCATGCTTTTACAGGTGCGGTCAAGGAAAAGCTGGATGAGGTGGACTTTTCAACAGTGGATACCCTGATCTTGCCAGTGCCTGGTACAAATTTAGAAGGGCAGGTAGAAACAATCTTTTCAAATGAAAAGGTTATTTTGACAGGGGATTTACTCTCTAAGACTCCAGAACATTGTGCGATTTATTCAGGAATCAGCAATGCTTATTTAAATGGGATTACCAAGCAAGCTAAACGGACTCTTATTCAGTTATTTGAAAGGGATGATGTGGCCATCTATAATTCAATCCCTACAGTAGAAGGGACGATTATGATGGCGATCCAACACACTGATTTTACAATACATGGGTCGAATATTACGGTTCTAGGGTTAGGCAGAGTTGGTATGAGTGTGGCGAGAACATTTGCAGCCCTTGGAGCAAAAGTTAAGGTAGGGGCTAGGAAAAGTGAACATTTGGCAAGAATCACTGAAATGGGCTTAGCGCCGTTTCATTTGAAGGATTTGGAAAATGAAGTAATGAATACTGATATATTAATTAACACAGCACCACATTTAATCGTAACAGCGATGGTTATATCTAAAATGCCATCACATACGCTCATTATTGACCTTGCATCAAAGCCGGGAGGAACTGATTTTAGATATGCGGAGAAAAGAGGGATAAAAGCATTGCTTGCCCCGGGATTGCCAGGGATTGTTGCACCAAAAACAGCCGGGCAAATTCTGGCAAATGTTCTTGCTCAACTGCTCCAAGATGATTTACGAAAGCGAAAGGGGAAAGTGAAATGAGTTTAAAGGGGAAAAGAATTGGCTTTGGCTTAACTGGCTCTCATTGTACGTACGATGCAGTATTCCCTGAAATAGAAAAATTAGTTCAAGCCGGTGCTGAAGTAATGCCTGTGGTAACTTTTACAGTTAAAAATACAGACACCCGGTTTGGTAAAGGAGAGGATTGGATCCAGCGAATTGAAGATTTAACAGGAAATAAAGTCATTGATTCGATCGTCAAAGCCGAGCCGCTGGGACCCAAAATCCCTCTTGATTGTATGGTCATTGCTCCATTAACCGGTGTATCAATGAGTAAATTTGCCAACGCAATGAACGATAGTCCAGTATTAATGGCTGCGAAAGCAACTTTGAGAAATTTAAAGCCCGTTGTACTCGGAATCTCGACTAACGATGCACTTGGATTAAATGGAGTAAACTTAATGAGGCTAATGGCAACAAAGAATATTTATTTTATTCCCTATGGCCAGGATGACCCAATAAAAAAGCCAAATTCAATGGTAGCAAGAATGACGTTACTCACAGAAACAGTTGAAGCTGCGATCGAAGGGAAACAAATTCAACCAGTGTTAGTAGAAAGATATAAAGATTCTGACTAATTCTCCCCCCCTCATTCATCAAAAAAGGTTATTTCTTTAAAGGAATATGGTAAAATAAATTATTCTATCATCAGTGGGGAGTTTCATTACCCACTGATGAGATAATAAAAAATATGAATAACATGCTGGCAACTATATAAAGGCCAATTCCTTTTTGAAATATAATGACCAGCTAGTATGGAAGGGGAACCTGTAATGAATCAACAAAATGGATTTCACGTTGCTGTTGTTGGAGCAACAGGAGCAGTAGGACAACAAATGATTCACACTTTAATAAAAGAGAACTTCCCAATCAGAAAACTTACTTTATTATCATCAGCACGTTCAGCTGGTAAAAAAGTGGAGGTTAATGGTCAGGAATATATCATTGAAGAAGCAATGCCTGAGAGTTTTGAAGGGGTCGAGATTGCCTTATTCAGTGCGGGCGGTAGTGTATCCAAGGAACTTGGTCCAGAAGCTGTTAAACGTGGTGCTATCGTGGTGGACAACACTAGCGCTTTTAGAATGGATGAGAATACACCATTAGTCGTTCCTGAAGTGAACGAAGCGGACCTTCACCATCAAAATGGTATTATTGCTAATCCCAATTGTTCTACCATCCAAATGGTTGTAGCACTTGAGCCAATCCGTCAACAATTTGGTTTGAAAAAAGTTATTGTCTCAACATATCAAGCTGTTTCAGGATCTGGTGCCGCTGCTGTCGAGGAATTAATGGAACAAACTCGTTCAATCTTAAACGGTGAAGCATATGAGCCTAAGATTTTACCTGTCAAATCAGATAAAAATCACTATCAAATTGCTTTTAATGCGATTCCACAAATTGATAAATTTCAAGACAATGGATATACATTTGAAGAAATGAAAATGATTAATGAAACAAAAAAAATCATGCACTTACCAGAATTGCAGGTTTCCGCTACTTGTGTAAGACTACCAGTAGCAGTAGGTCATTCTGAATCTGTTTATTTTGAAATTGAAGCGGATGACATAAGTGCGAATGACATTAAAGCATTATTAAAAGATGCCCCCGGTGTTATTTTGCAGGATGATCCGGAAAACCAAATATATCCTATGCCTGCGAATTGCGTTGGGAAAAATGATGTATTTGTTGGACGGATTAGAAAAGACATTGACGAGCCTCGTGGTTTCCATATGTGGGTGGTTTCTGATAACTTACTCAAAGGAGCAGCTTGGAATTCTGTTCAAATCGCAGAAAGTTTAGTTAAATTAGGTATTGTAAAATAAAGTTACATCAAAAAGGCAGGTTTTGGTGTCACCATGAAAATTATTGTTCAAAAATTTGGCGGTACATCTGTAAGAGATGAAAAAGGTAGGAAATATGCGGAAGGCCATATCGAGAAAGCTTTAGCTGATGGCTATAAAGTGGTTGTCGTTGTCAGTGCGATGGGAAGAAAAGGTGACCCTTATGCTACGGACACATTACTTTCATTAATCGATGGGAACTTAAGCAAAATCTCAAAACGGGAACACGACTTATTATTGTCCTGCGGAGAGATTATTTCTAGTGTCGTTTTTGTAAATATGTTATTGGAACATGGTATTAATGCTGTTGCATTAACTGGCGCTCAAGCAGGCTTCCGAACAAACAATGACCACACAAATGCAAAAATCAATGAAATGAAATGTGACAGGTTGCTAACTGAGTTAGAGAAAAATGATGTTGTTGTGGTTGCCGGTTTTCAAGGAGCTGCAAAAAATGGCGATATTACCACAATTGGCCGTGGCGGAAGTGATACCTCAGCTGCAGCTTTAGGTGCTGCCCTTAATGCAGAATGGATAGATATCTTTACCGACGTGGAAGGAATTATGACAGCCGATCCACGCATTGCAGAAAATGCACGACCACTTCCCATAGTAACTTACACAGAAGTGTGTAATATGGCTTATCAAGGTGCAAAGGTCATTCATCCACGAGCAGTTGAAATCGCAATGCAGGCAAAAGTACCAATTCGGATTCGCTCAACCTACTCAGATAAATTAGGAACCTTGGTAACCTCATTAAATAAAAATAATCGTGGCAGTGACATAATGGAACGAGTTGTAACTGGCATCGCTCACGTTTCAAATGTTACGCAAATAAAGGTATTCGCTAAAAAGGATCAATATTACTTGCAGGCAGAAGTATTTAAGGCGATGGCCAATGAAGGAATCAGTGTAGATTTTATCAATATTTCGCCAAACGGAGTAATCTATACAGTAACAGAGGAAATGACCGATCGAGCAATACAGGTTTTAAACGAATTAGGTCATGATCCTGTCGTAGAGCGTCATTGTGCAAAAGTTTCTGTTGTTGGTGCAGGGATTGCCGGAGTTCCTGGAGTTACTTCGAAAATCGTAACGGCCTTATCGGATCATGGAATTCGTATACTACAATCTGCAGATAGTCATACTACGATTTGGGTACTTGTAAAGCAGGAGGACTTGGTTAAATCCGTAAATGCCCTTCATGATGCTTTTCAATTAGAAGAAGAATCATTTGAATTTAATCTTTCAGATTTATAGATGATTTCACCAATTCAATGGTAAATCCTTATATTGAATTCGGAAGAGAAAATGAGTGTTTTTAGTATGCTGGATTGTATTGAGAGGAGTAAGAATATGGTTCATTTTGGGCGAGTATCGACGGCAATGGTTACCCCTTTTGATAAAAAAGGACATATTGATTTTGCCAAGACCACGCAATTAGTGAATTTTTTAATTGAAAATGGAACAGAGTCACTTGTGGTTGCTGGAACTACTGGTGAATCACCAACGTTAACTAAGGAAGAAAAGTTGGCATTATTTGATCATGTTGTAAAAACGGTAAAAAAGCGGATTCCCGTAATTGCAGGAACAGGAAGCAATAATACTTATGCATCTGTTGAATTGACAAAAAAAGCTGAGCAACTTGGCGTGGATGCTATAATGGTTGTCGCACCCTATTATAATAAACCAAATCAGGAAGGTCTATATCAGCATTTTAAAGCCGTTGCAGAAGCTACATCCCTGCCGGTTATGGTCTACAACATCCCTGGCCGGTCAGCAGTTAACATACTTCCCGAGACGATCATTAGACTTTCTAAGTTAGCTAATATTGTTGCAGTCAAAGAGGCAAGCGGGGATTTAAATGCAATGACACACATCATTGCCAATACAGATGATGATTTTGTATTATATAGTGGGGACGATAGCCTGACAATCCCTGTTCTTTCCATTGGCGGTGCAGGCGTTGTTTCGGTTGCTTCACATGTGATTGGAAATCAATTGCAAGAAATGGTAAAAGCATTCTTTAATGGTGAGAATGAAAAGGCTGCAAGATTGCATCAGCATCTCCTCCCTTTCATGCAAGGTTTATTTACTGCTCCTAGTCCTGCGCCTGTTAAAACAGCCTTACAGGTAACTGGATTAGACGTTGGATCAGTTAGGCTTCCTCTCGTAGGGCTAACAGAACAAGAACGTGCAGCGTTAATTACTTTATTAAATAAGTTATACTGACTACCTAAAGCCAACCGAAGGATCATTCGGTTGGCTTTTTTTTGTTTAGAATTATCATTATTATTATAAATGTTGGAAAGGTTTTCAGAAATCTAGTATAATAACTCTAACTGATCTCGATCGGAAATTAAAAAGCGGAAGCGCATGTTAACGGCGTATACTCGTTTCAACTTAGGAGGATTTACAATTTGGTACAGAAAATAAATAATTCCATTAAGTTAATTACACTTGGTGGTATAGGAGAAATCGGAAAGAATATGTATCTTGTTGAGGTGGACAAGGACATATTTATCATAGATGCCGGCTTAATGTTCCCCGAGGAAGAAATGCTTGGCATAGATATAGTAATTCCGGATATTACATATTTAAAAGAAAATAAAGACCGGGTAAAAGCAATTTTCTTA
Organism: Bacillus sp. OV166; assembly: GCF_900177675.1. Lineage (GTDB taxonomy): Bacteria > Bacillota > Bacilli > Bacillales > Cytobacillaceae > Neobacillus. Next base: position 2,034,238 of record NZ_FXWM01000001.1, read on the forward strand.
ACTCATGGCCATGAAGATCATATAGGAGCTTTATCATATGTACTTCGTCAATTAGATATCCCTGTCTATGGAACCAAGCTTACACTTGCCCTTGCAAATGCTAAACTTAAAGAACAAGATTATTTTGGTAAAACAAATTTTATTGAGGTGGATTCGGATACGATTATTAACTTGGATGCTGTTGATGTAAGCTTCTTTAAAACCAATCATAGTATCCCTGATTCTGTTGGTGTTTGTATACATACCTCTGAAGGGATCATCGTTTATACTGGTGATTTTAAATTTGATCAAGCGGCTACAAAGCTTTATAAACCAGAAATTGGGAAGATGGCATCTATCGGAGAACAAGGGGTATTATGTTTGTTGTCTGATAGTACAGAAGCAGAAAAGCCGGGGTACACCGCATCTGAAGCAATTGTTGAGCGTGAAATGTCAAATGCTTTCTATAATGCACCGGGGAGGATTATTGCTGCTTGTTTTGCTTCAGATATAAATAGAATCCAGCATATTTTTAATGCAGCAAATGAGAATGGACGTAAAGTCGCAGTGGTAGGGAAAAGTCTAGAAAGAATTTATCATATTGCCCTTGATTTAGGATATTTAGAAGTAGCAGAGGATTTAATCATTCCTGTTAGTGAGATAAAAAATTATCAAGACCGAGAAATAGTCGTATTAATGACTGGAAGTCAAGGTGAACCTATAGAGGCATTGCAGAAAATGGCAAAGCAAATTGATAAAGTGGTTAATATTCAAAAGGGAGATACCGTTTTAATCGCAGCTTCACCTCTTAGGGGTAGTGAAGTATTTTTATTCAAGACTGTTGATATGCTCTTTAGAGCCGGGGCAAATGTTATATCAGGTAAAAGAACCATCCATGTATCGAGTCATGGAAGCCAAGAAGAATTAAAATTTATGATTAACTTGATGAAGCCCAAATATTTAATCCCTGTTCACGGTGAATACCGGATGCTAAAGGCACATCGAAAATTGGCTATGGAATGTGGACTTACCGATGAACAAATCTTTATTCCAGACCGTGGCGATATCCTTGAAATGAAAGAAGGGAACCTTGCCCTTGCTGGCAAGGTTCCATCTGGGAATATACTCATTGATGGTATTGGTGTTGGTGATGTTGGAAATATAGTCCTTCGCGACCGACGACTATTATCGCAGGATGGAATTCTAATTGTGGTAGTGACCTTAACAAAACAAGATCGGAAAATAGCTGCGGGACCAGAGATTATCTCAAGAGGGTTTGTTTATGTTCGCGAATCCGAAAAATTGATGGATGATTCAACAAAACTAGTTCGAGACATTGTAGAAAGAAATATAGCTAAAGATTCCTTTGAATGGTCAAGTTTAAAGCAGGATATTAGAGAAGAATTAAACCGAAATTTATATGAAAAAACAAAAAGAAGACCAATGATTCTTCCGATAATTATGGAAATCTAAAAAGCTAACCTAAATATCATAAATGCTATATTACTCATATTAAAATGCACTGGGCGATCCAGTGCTTTTTATTTTAAGCATGAAATCACCTCCTACAGGTAAATACTAATCTATATCATGCTTGAAGGGAGTATTAGGATGAATAACGATATACAAAAAAACGAATCTGAAAACCAAGAAGGCGGTGAGCCTCAAAAAGAGGATAAACCTTCTTCTGCATTGATAGAAAAAATTCAGCAGCTAGGACAAACCAATGTTCCACAGCTTTCAACTGATTCTAAAATTCATTGTCTGACCATTATCGGTCAAGTTGAAGGACATCTAGCACTGCCGCCACAAAATAAAACAACAAAATATGAACATTTAATTCCTCAACTCGTTGCAATAGAACAAAATCCAAAAATTGAGGGGGTCCTTATTATTTTAAATACGGTTGGTGGCGATGTTGAGGCGGGTCTAGCGATATCCGAAATGCTAGCTACCCTATCAAAGCCGACTGTTTCAATTGTATTAGGAGGAGGGCATTCGATAGGGGTTCCGATTGCTGTTTCTTGTGACTACTCCTTTATTGCGGAAACCGCAACAATGACGATCCATCCGATCCGATTGACTGGCCTGGTGATTGGAGTTCCAGCAACCTTTGAATATATGGATAAAATGCAAGAGCGGGTTGTCAACTTTGTAACAAAGCATTCCAAAATTACCGAAGAAACATTTAAAGATTTAATGTTTGCTAAAGGTAATTTAACCAGAGACATAGGTACAAATGTCATTGGAGTTGATGCCGTAAAAACAGGTCTCATCGATGAAGTTGGCGGACTTGGGCAGGCAATGAAAAAGTTAAATGAATTGATAGATCTTCATAAAGAAAAGAATGAAGTGTTGATTCAATGATTCTTTATACGATGATGCCACCAGAACTCATTTTTCCATATGAGGCCAGTTCACCTGGCAATCAACAAATGGCAAGCTATCAAGGAATTCCACTCTTAGTCGAGTCTATAGATGGGCAAAATGTTCAAGTTATCCGAATTCTGAGCACGGATCCACAGCATTATATGGATAATCAAATATGCCCAGGCGCAAAAATTTCTTTCGCGAGCCTGGAAGGATTGTCCGCATTGGAATAGAAGATTATGGTATAATCAGGGTAAGATAAAAGAGCAGCCTGAATGGCTGCTTTCTTCCTTTTAACTCCTTTTACTAAAGGATTAAATATACCATAATGAAACAACAAGGTGATTAGATGGCAAAGAAAAAAAGAAGACAACCAAAAAAGAGAGATAACCATTTGAAAAAGACCGTTCAATTTGAATTATCCGCACTGGCTCTTTTAGCTATTGCGATCATATCAATAGCTAAGCTTGGTGCAGTTGGGAAGGCAACCGTTATCTTTTTCCGTTTTTGGATGGGAGAATGGTATATGCTCAGTTTAATTGGGCTTGTTGTGTTAAGCGTTTATTTGATGTGGAAACGGACTATTCCTTTTTTCTTCCATATTAGATTAGTTGGAAGTTATTTTATTACTTCTGCTATTCTGCTTTTAAGCCATGTCACCCTTTTTCATTTGCTAACAAATGATGGGAAATTTAAAGATCCAAGTGTTATCAGTAATACCTGGGAATTGTTTATGATGGAACTTAGAGGTGAAACAAGCACCACCGATCTTGGCGGGGGAATGCTTGGGGCAGTTTTATTTGCCTTATTCCATTATTTATTCGCTGAAACAGGTACTAAAATTATTGCATTTATTTTCATTTTAATTGGAATTATCTTACTTACCGGTAAATCATTTGGAGATTTCATCGGGAAAATCATGATTGTGATGGTTGATTTTTCAAAAAGTCAATGGGATGCCTTTAAAACGGATATGACAGATTGGAAACAAAAACAACGAGAGCGAAAAGCAGAAAGAATCACACAAAAAAGAAAAGAGCAGGAAAATCGTGAACAAAATCAGCCTGTCTTAAATGCAGAAACTCAACCACTCCAAGAGGAAATTAGAACATCTGAGCCAATTATATCAAGTTTTGCCGATAAGGCATATGTGGAAGAAGATGCCAAGGATAAGAATCACCGAGAAGAAACAAAGGATGGAAAAGGAACTTCTGAAGAAAATGAGGACAGTATCCCGCCAATCACCTTTACGGAAGTAGAGAATATTGCCTATGAGCTGCCACCACTTCGATTGCTCAATTTGCCAAAGAAAACAGATCAGAGTGGAGAATATGAACAAATTCATGCAAATGCGGCAAAGCTAGAGAGGACATTTCAAAGCTTTGGCGTGAAAGCGCGAGTAACACAGGTCCATTTAGGACCAGCTGTAACAAAATATGAAGTTCATCCTGACGTAGGTGTAAAGGTAAGTAAAATTGTCAGTTTAAGTGATGACTTAGCCTTAGCACTAGCTGCTAAGGGGATAAGAATTGAAGCGCCAATTCCTGGTAAATCCGCAATTGGTATTGAAGTTCCTAACTCTGAGGTTGCTGTAGTTTCGCTTCGCGAGGTATTAGAAGCAACACAAAATGACAAGCCTGACTCCAAGCTTTTAATTGGCTTAGGCCGGGACATTACAGGTGAAGCTGTTTTAGCTGAATTAAATAAAATGCCCCATTTACTTGTTGCAGGTGCAACCGGTAGCGGAAAAAGTGTTTGTATAAATGGCATTATCACGAGTATTTTAATGCGAGCAAAGCCCCATGAAGTGAAACTAATGATGATTGACCCGAAAATGGTTGAACTCAATGTTTATAATGGAATTCCTCATTTGTTAGCACCTGTTGTAACGGATGCAAAAAAAGCATCACAAGCTTTGAAAAAAGTGGTAAATGAAATGGAAAGACGGTACGAATTGTTTTCCTACACGGGTACACGTAATATTGAGGGCTATAATGACCACGTAAGAAAGCATAATTTAGAGGAAAATGATAAACAGCCACTACTGCCCTTCATTGTGGTAATTGTTGATGAGTTGGCAGATTTAATGATGGTTGCCTCGTCGGATGTAGAAGATTCGATTACCCGCCTTGCTCAAATGGCGAGAGCAGCGGGAATTCACTTAATCATTGCCACGCAGCGGCCATCGGTAGATGTAATTACTGGGGTAATAAAGGCGAATATTCCTTCCAGAATTGCCTTTGCAGTGTCAAGTGCAACCGATTCAAGGACAATTTTAGATATGGGTGGTGCGGAAAAACTTTTGGGAAGAGGGGATATGTTGTTCCTTCCGGTTGGAGAATCCAAACCAGTTCGTGTTCAAGGTGCGTTTCTGTCAGACCAAGAAGTCGAGGACACGGTTGAATTTGTTATTTCCCAACAGAAAGCACAATACCAAGATGAGATGATTCCTGATGACATTCCTGAAGTAACAGGTGCGGTCGATGATGATATATATAATGATGCAGTTGAGTTAATTATTGAAATGCAAACAGCATCTGTTTCCATGTTACAAAGACGGTTCCGTATTGGCTACACAAGAGCTGCAAGGTTAATTGATGAAATGGAAGCACGCGGTATCGTTGGTCCATATGAGGGCAGTAAGCCACGTTCTGTTTTACAGCCAAAACCTAAAGATAAAGAAGAACAAAGTTCATAATTGAATAAGAAGTTATCATTTAAAAGTATAATTGAAAGTCCGGAACAGGTTAATTAACATCTATAACACAGCCTTTATTATGTTGAAGTATACAACTCATAATAAAGGCTTTTTTATACTATGAATAATGAGTCAAATAAAATACTAAAATAGTAGGAGGTTACAACAATGTAGAACTTGATACTAAAGTCTCATCATAATAAATATAATACCTACATATCCCCCCCCCGGGATTCTAAATAGAAAATGGGCGAAAATTCCTAGTTATATTTGTGACATTACCTTTTAGCCTTTTTCGACAAATTTTTTAATAGCTATTTATTTATCCCCAAAAAAGTGTTAATATAATTTCGATTAGTAGAAATGATATCAGATGTCTGATGTCTAAGGAATAAGGCTGGAGGAAACAGCATGTCTATAAAATCAGATAACCGGCATTTATACTTACAAGTAATCGATCGGTTAAAACAAGATATCGCTGATGGGGTATATAAAGAAAAAGAAAAATTACCTTCTGAGTTTGATCTTGCTAAACAGCTTGGTGTAAGCAGGGCCACCCTTCGAGAAGCATTGCGAATACTTGAAGAAGAAAACGTTATCATAAGACGCCACGGTGTTGGAACTTTTGTTAATGTTAAGCCATTGTTTACTTCAGGGATTGAACAACTTAATAGTGTCACTGCCATGATAGAGCAAGCTGGAATGATACCAGGAACAATTTTCCTTAGCTCATCAACGCAAGGTTCGACCGAAGAGGATGTTCGTCGTTTCTCTTGTTCTACAAGTGAGGAGATTTTCGTGATGGAGAGGGTAAGAACCGCAAATGGAGAACCGGTCGTCTACTGTGTCGACAAGGTACCAGAACGCATATTGCCAGAAACATTTTCCCATACAGAAGAATCTCTCTTCAGTATTTTGGAAGATAAGGCAAACCGAAGGATTACATACGCGGTTGCTCAAATCGAGCCAATTGGCTATCATGAAAAAATTTCCCCAATTCTAGAATGCGAACCAGAAACTGCTTTGTTAGTTTTAAAACAAATGCATTTCGATGAAATGGATGAACCAATCCTGTTTTCGGTAAACTATTTTAAAGCGGACAAGTTTAGTTTTCATGTTTTAAGGAAAAGAATTTAATTTTTTATCCTTTTTGAAAACGCAACCAGTCTTGCTATAAAAACATTTTTACTAAATCAAACCATATTCATAGGGGGTCAATACCATGAAGAAGCTTAAAATTGGAATGGCTTTATCACTAGTTCTAGCTGCTGGTACACTTTTGGGGGCATGTGGAAAAAGTGATGATACAAGTAAAGAACCAGCTACAGGTGGAGAAAAGGCAAATAAATTCTCTGTAGCAATGGTAACTGATGTTGGTGGTGTTGATGACAAATCATTTAACCAATCTGCATGGGAAGGTCTTCAAAAATTCGGTAAAGACAATGGCTTAACAAAAGGTAAAGGTGGATATGATTACCTTCAATCAAAATCTGATGCTGATTATTCAACTAACTTAAATACTCTTGCACGTCAAGATTTTGATTTAGTTTACGGAATTGGTTTCTTAATGCAAGCTGCAGTAGAAGAAATTGCGAAGCAACAAAAAGATTCAAACTTTGCAATTATTGATGCTGAAGTTAAACAACCAAACGTTGCAAGTGTTCTTTTCAAAGAGCAAGAAGCAGCATTCCTTGCTGGTGTAGCAGCTGCACTTCAAACAAAATCTAACCATATTGGATTCATCGGTGGGATGGAAATCCCAGTTATCGAACGTTTCGAAGCTGGCTTCTTTGCAGGCGTTAAAGCTGCAAAACCTGAAGTGAAAGTGGATGTTCAGTATGCAGGTGCATTTGATAAAGCAGAATTAGGTCAAAATATCTCATCTAAAATGTATTCTTCAGGTGCGGACGTAGTGTTCCATGCTGCTGGTGGTACTGGGAACGGTCTATTCAAAGAAGCAACTGACAGAAAAGCAAAAGATCCTAGTAAAGAAATTTGGGCTATCGGTGTAGACCGTGACCAAAACGACATGGGTCCAGATATTGTTCTTACATCTGCACTAAAACGTGTTGACGTAGCGGTACAGGATTTATCTAAAAAAGCAATGGATGGCAATTTCCCTGGTGGAGAAGTTGCATTATACGGTTTAGCTGAAGATGGAGTGGGCGTAGCGCCAATCAACGCAAAAGCTGATAAAAAAGATGCGATTGAAGCTGCAGTAAAAGAATGGGTTGAAAAGATTAAATCAGGTGCAGTAAAGGTTCCAGGAACTCGTGCTGAATTAAAGACTTTTAGTGTAAAATAATTTTTATGAGGAATAAGCGGGATTTAAAAAGTGCTCGCTTATTCCTTTCTAAGGAATCCTAACTGAAGTGTAGAATAAATATTCTACACTTCAGTTAAGATTTTAGTGGGGAGGAATTCCCTGTTTTTTTAAAATTCGGAAAGGTCTGACCTCTTACTACTGTTGGTCAATTTTTCCTTTTACCTTATCACAGGGAGTGAGAAAAGATGGAATATGTAATTGAAATGCTAAACATCCGTAAAGAGTTTAATGGCTTCGTTGCGAATGATAACATAACCCTTCAATTAAAAAAGGGTGAAATCCATGCCTTGCTTGGAGAAAATGGTGCAGGAAAATCAACCTTGATGAATGTTCTCTTTGGTTTATATCAGCCAGAACAAGGTGAAATCCGTGTGAAAGGGAAACCGGTTAACATTGCAAACCCTAATATCGCTAATGATCTTGGAATTGGAATGGTCCATCAGCACTTTATGTTGGTTGATACCTTCACTGTCACTGAAAATATTATCCTTGGTAGAGAAATAACCTCAGCTGGTCGAATTGATCTTAAAAAGGCAGAACAACAAGTTCGTGAAATTTCAGAGCGCTATGGTCTAGCGGTTGACCCGCAAGCGAAAATATCCGATATTTCGGTGGGGATGCAGCAACGGGTTGAAATCTTAAAAACACTCTATCGTGGGGCAGAAATTCTTATTTTCGATGAACCTACAGCCGTATTAACACCACAAGAGATTAAAGAATTAATCCAAATTATGAAAACGCTTATTAAAGAAGGCAAATCTATTATTCTCATTACCCATAAACTTAAAGAGATTATGGAAGTTTCAGACCGTTGTACCGTTATTCGTAAAGGTAAGGGGATTGGAACTGTAACCGTAAGCGAAACAAACCCTAATGAACTTGCGAGCCTAATGGTTGGACGTGAGGTTGTCTTTAAAACGGATAAAAAGGAAGCAACCCCAAAACAAGAAGTACTTGAAATCAAGGATTTGGTTGTTAAAGACCCTCGTGGTGTAATGGTTGTTAATGGTCTTAATCTTTCTATCCATGCTGGGGAGATTGTCGGAATCGCTGGAGTTGATGGAAATGGACAATCTGAATTTATTGAAGCAATTACAGGATTACGAAAAGCTGAAACTGGCAGTGTAAAATTAAATGGCAAAGAATTGATCAATCATACTCCAAGGCAAATTACTGAATCTGGCGTAGGTCATATTCCTCAGGATCGCCACAAACACGGGTTAGTATTGAATTTCCCAATTGGAGAGAACATGGTTTTACAAACGTATAATAAAAAGCCATTCTCAAAGAACGGAATCTTAAACTTTAGTGAAATCTATAAAAAGGCTAAATCGCTAATAAGTGAGTTTGATGTTCGTACACCAAGTGAATACACATTGGCACGTGCCCTTTCTGGTGGTAATCAACAAAAGGCGATTATTGGACGTGAAATAGACCGTAACCCTGACCTACTCATTGCGGCACAGCCAACTCGCGGTTTGGATGTTGGGGCAATTGAATTCATTCATAAGCGCTTAATCGAGCAGCGCGATAATGGGAAAGGTGTCTTGCTAGTATCCTTTGAATTGGATGAAATTATGAATGTTAGTGACCGTATTGCGGTTATTTATGAGGGGAAAATCGTGGCTGTAGTTAATCCAAAGGAAACGACTGAGCAGGAACTTGGATTGTTGATGGCTGGATCGAATAGAAAGGAAGCGGGTGAACAAAACCATGTCTAAACGGTTTAAAAGTATTTTAACACCAATTATTGCTGTTTTATTAGGCATCATTGTTGGAACAATTATCATGTTATTTAGTGGGTACAATCCAATTGCTGCCTTTACGGCACTATGGAATGGCGCATTTGGAGATATCTATTATATCGGGGAAGTAGTAAGACAGTTTACCCCATATATTTTAGCCGGATTAGCTGTTGCTTTTGCTTTCCGAGTGGGCTTATTTAATATCGGGGTTGAGGGGCAATTCTTAGTAGGCTGGCTTGCAGCGGTTTGGGTAGGGGTAGCTTTTGACCTGCCTCGTATTATTCATTTACCACTTGCTATCTTAGCGTCAATAGTTGCAGGTGCGCTTTGGGCATTTATTCCTGGTCTATTAAAAGCACGTTTTCGTGTGCATGAAGTAATTGTAACCATTATGATGAACTATGTAGCCTTACATGTATCGAATTATCTTATTCGTAATGTAATCACAAATCATGGGGACAATTCAGGTCCTATTCATAAATCGGCAACGTTACGATCTGGCTGGTTAGAAAGTCTAACTGACTATTCTAGACTTCACTGGGGTATTATTCTTGCTATTATATCTTGCTTTATAATGTGGTTTTTATTAGAAAGAACAACAAGAGGGTTTGAATTAAGGTCAGTAGGTTTTAATCAACATGCCGCACAATATGCGGGCATGAACGTGAATAGAAATATTATCCTTTCAATGGTTATTTCCGGAGCCTTTGCTGGCTTAGCTGGTGCTATGGAAGGACTAGGAACATTCGAATATGCCGCTGTTAAGGGTGGATTCTCAGGCGTTGGTTTCGACGGAATTGCTGTGGCATTACTAGGTGGTAATACTGCTCTAGGTGTATTTTTCTCAGCGATACTATTTGGTGTTCTAAAAGTAGGAGCACTAAACATGCCGCTTGAAGCTGGAGTACCAAATGAATTAGTTGATATCATTATTGCGTTAATCGTATTCTTTGTTGCATCAAGCTATATAATAAGAGTATTTCTTGACCGATTCAGTAAGAAGGAGGGGAAGTAAGTTGAGTTTAATGGATATTTTAATCATTCTTATTCCATCCACTTTATTATGGGCTGCTCCTCTTGTCTTCACTGCATTAGGCGGTATTTTCTCGGAGCGTTCTGGGGTAGTTAATATTGGACTTGAAGGTTTAATGGTAATTGGGGCATTTTCGGCGATCGTGTTTAACTTAACTACATTTGATACATTTGGCAGTGCTACACCTTGGATAGCATTATTAATAGCAATGGCTGCAGGAGCAATCTTTTCCTTATTACACGCGGTTGCGGCAATTACCTTCCGGGCGGACCATACGGTTTCCGGTGTGGCGATTAACTTACTCGCAACAGGGCTTACCCTTTTTCTTGTAAAACTCATTTATGATAAAGGTGAAACTGGAATTATCAGTAAGGGGTTTAGCAAAATTGATATTCCTGTTTTAAAGGATATTCCTGTTATCGGTAAAATCTTCTTCCAAAATACGTATTGGACATCGTTTTTAGCAATTTTGGTTGCCATTTTAGTGTGGTTTATCGTTACCAAAACACCATTTGGTCTCCGCCTCCGCTCAGTCGGTGAACATCCGATGGCGGCAGACACTATGGGTATAAATGTCACCAAAATGCGTTATTTGGGTGTCATCCTTTCTGGAGCTCTTGGTGGTCTCGGTGGTGGAGTTTATGCACAATCCATTACGTCTAACTTCAGCCACTCGACAATCAGTGGTCAAGGTTTCATGGCGTTAGCCGCAATGATTTTCGGTAAATGGCATCCACTTGGTGCATTAGGTGCTGCAATCTTCTTCGGGTTCGCGCAAAGTATCAGTATCATTGGATCAAGTTTACCTTTCTTAAAGGAAATTCCAAATGTATACTTGTTAATTGCTCCATATGTGTTAACAATATTAGCTTTAACTGGATTCATCGGTCGTGCCGATGCACCAAAAGCTAGTGGAACCCACTACATCAAAGGTAATCGATAATAGGTTGAAAAAAGAACCCCTGATTTTATTTCAGAGGTTCTTTTTTTTGAAACAAAGAGTATTTGCTTGTAATGACCAAGCATGTCAAATTATAGTAATAAGTATAGGTTTTATTTCAAAGGAAAAGATATAAAGAAAAATGTTTACATATTGTTAAGTATGACCTTTGAATAGTTAAGGAGGAATGTAAATGGCCACTGCTACAGAAAAAATAACACCACTTAAGGGGTATAACTTACACTTTATACCAACAGAAAAATATAAAACCAATACATTGATTTGGAAGATGAAAGCACCATTAACTAAGGAGGATGTTACCAAACGGGCTCTTCTCCCTCAAGTATTGCAAAGTAGCACTAAAAAGTACCCTACAACCACGGCACTTCGTTCGTATCTCGATGAATTATATGGTGCCACCTTTTTTGTTGACCTCTCGAAAAAAGGTGAAAACCATATAATGAGTTTCTCTATCGAAATTGCCAATGAAAAATTCTTAAGTGATCCAAGCCCATTATTAAAAAAAGGGTTCGAATTGTTAGCCGAAATATTAACCAATCCAAATATTAAGGGAACTGCATTTGACCATGATACTGTAGAAAAGGAGAAGCGGACACAAAAACAAAGGATCCAATCAGTTTTTGACGATAAAATGCACTACTCGAATGTCCGACTAATACAAGAAATGTGTAAAGGCGAACCTTATGCCTTAGAGGTAAATGGAGATGCAGCAGATGTCGATGCCATTACGGCTGAGAATCTATATGAATATTATAAAAACGCTTTTATTAATGATGAAATGGATTTATATATCATCGGGGATGTAAATGAAGAAGAGGTAAAGAATTATGCTGCTGAACTTTTACATTTTGAGGACAGAAAACCGAAAAAGGTAGTACCACAGGAAATAAACAGAAATAGTCAGGTACAGGAAATAAAAGAAGAACAAGATGTAAAACAAGGTAAATTAAATATTGGTTATCGGACAAATATCGTCTATGGGGACCCAGATTATTTTGCCTTGCAGGTGTTTAACGGCATTTTTGGGGGGTTCTCGCATTCCAAATTATTTATTAATGTGCGGGAAAAAGCAAGCCTTGCTTATTATGCAGCGAGCCGTCTTGAAAGTCACAAAGGCTTGATGATGGTTATGTCAGGCATTGATTTAAAGAATTATGACCAGGCAGTTGGCATTATCCATGATCAATTAGAGGCAATGAAAAATGGTGATTTCACAGACCAAGAGCTCGTACAAACCAAGGCAGTGATTCAAAATCAAATTCTTGAGACGATAGACACATCAAGAGGACTTACGGAAATTCTATATCATAACGTCGTGGCCGATGCAAATATTAATTTGGATACATGGCTTCAAGAAATGCAAAAGGTTACGAAAGAAGAAATTGTAGAAGTTGCAAAAAAAATCGAAATTGATACCATTTACTTCTTAACTGGAACGGAGGCAGGCAAATAGATGGAGAAAATAACTTTTGACCAGCTTCAGGAAGAGCTTTATCATGAAAAACTAGCCAATGGACTAAATGTATATATCTTGCCTAAAAAGGGTTTTAATAAAACCTTTGCTACCTTTACGACGAAATATGGATCTGTTGATAATACATTTGTTCCATTAGGCAAAGAGGAGTATGTTAAAGTACCAGACGGCATAGCCCACTTCTTAGAACATAAGCTTTTTGAAAAGGAAGACGGTGATGTTTTCCAGCAATTTAGCCGTCAAGGGGCATCCGCAAATGCTTTTACCTCCTTTACGCGGACTGCTTATTTATTTTCAAGCACCTCTGATGTTGAAAAGAACCTTGAAACACTCGTTGATTTTGTTCAGGATCCTTATTTTTCTGAAAAAACGGTCGAAAAAGAAAAAGGGATTATTGGGCAAGAAATCACAATGTATGATGATAATGCAGATTGGCGCTTATACTTTGGATTAATCCAAAATCTATATCAGAACCATCCAGTTAAGATTGATATAGCAGGTACCATTGAGTCTATTTCACATATTACAAAAGATTGGCTATATGAATGCTATAACACCTTCTATCATCCGAGCAACATGCTTTTATTTATTGTTGGCCCAGTGGACCCCAACAGTTTCATGAACCAAGTGAAAGAAAATCAAGCAAAAAAAGAATACAAGGATATGCCTGAAATCAAGCGAAAATTTGAAACAGAACCCCCACAAGCAGCTGAAAAGAAACAAGTACTTGAAATGAATGTTCAAACGTCAAAATGCTTACTAGGTATTAAAGCACTTCATGTCGACCAAACAGGCGATGAATTGCTTAAAAATGAATTAACAATGAATGTATTACTGGATCTATTGTTTGGAAAAAGCTCCGAAAATTATAATCAGTTGTATAATGAAGGTTTAATTGATGAAACCTTTTCCTTTGATTACACGCAGGAACAAGGCTTTGGGTTTGCGATGATTGGCGGGGATACAGGTGAACCTGATAAGCTGGCTGAAACACTAGAAAAAATGCTTCTGATGGCTAAAAGCCAAATGATTTTTGATGAAGAACAATTGGAAAGAGCGAAAAGAAAGAAGATAGGGGCATTTCTACGAGCGATTAATTCACCTGAATATATTGCAAATCAATTTACTCGCTATGCATTTAATGATATGAATCTTTTTGATGTTGTTCCAACACTTGAAAAAATCACCTTAAATGATATACAATCACTAGCATCTGAGGTGATCTCGGAAGAACGCTTTTCAGTTTGCCAAGTAGTTCCAAAGAAAAAATAGAAAAGTGAAAGCGTCGTAAAACGGCGCTTTTTCTTCGTATAAAAGTTTTTCATTAGAGAGAGAGTGAAGAAATGAAATATGCACTGATCACTGGGGCAAGTGGTGGAATAGGACAAGCCATTGCGCTTAACCTCGCTGAAAAAGGCTATCATTTGTATCTGCATTATAATAAAAATGAACAATCGATTCGAGACCTAGTCGAAAAACTGCTGCCATACGGTGGAGAGTATATTCCTATCCAAGCAGACTTTGGCGGCCCTAATGGTTATAAGAAAGTCTACTCTGAGGTTTTTTCGCTAGACGCCATCATCCATTGCGGTGGAAACAGTCAATATGGACTTCTTATTGATTTGCTACAGTCTGAAGCAGAGGCATTAATGAATGTTCACGTACTAAATCCATTAATGCTGACCAAAGAGCTCCTGCCGAAATTACTTGTTAAAGGTAAAGGGAACATTGTCGTGATTACATCCATTTGGGGTCAAACAGGTGCGGCCTGTGAAGTGGCCTATTCTACCGCAAAGGGTGCACAAATTGCCTTCGTAAAGGCATTAAGTAAAGAATTAGCATTGAATGGCATTCGCGTTAATGCGATCGCCCCTGGTGCGATCGCGACACCAATGATGGAAGGTTTTTCACAAGAAGAGATGGACCAGATTTCTTATGAGATACCTATGGGAAGACTTGGTCAGCCAGAAGAAATAGCGAGGTGTGTCGCTTTCTTGCTCTCAGATGAATCTTCCTATATGACCGGGCAAGTCCTTGCGTTAAATGGTGGCTGGTATACATAAAATTCACAAGTTATTCATGTATAGTTCCCTTCACTTCATCGCAAAATAAACTTGTACTAATTTAAAGGAGGGAAAACAATGTCTGTTTTAGATAACTGGAAACAGTGGGAGGACTTTCTTGCTGAACGTCTTCACCATGCACAAAATGAAGGTATGAGTGAGGGAGCAATTAATAATCTTGCCTTTCAAATTGGGGATTATTTATCAAGCCAAGTAGAGCCAAAAAACGAGCAAGAAAGAATTCTTGCTGATCTTTGGTCTGTTGCTGATAAAGAAGAACAACAAGCTATTGCAAATATCATGGTTAAATTGATTCAAAATAATGGTGCCCGCTAAAAGAGAGGAGGCTTCTCCTCTCTTTTTGTATGTATAAATCTATAAACACCATTAAAGAAACGAATATCTGTGTTTTTACTTTCATCTTCATCCAAAATCATTTATTATAGGGGTTAGATGAGGAAATGCAGAAAAGTGTCGAAACTTCTTTATAGGAGGTTTATATTATCGTGAAAAAAGAATGGTATTTAGAATATGAGATTCAAAAGAACCGTCCAGGGCTATTGGGTGACATTTCATCCCTACTGGGTATGCTTTCTATTAATATTGTGACGATTAATGGTGTGGATGAAGGAAGACGTGGTTTGCTCATTTTAGCAAAAGACGATGATCAAATTAAACGACTAGAGTCAATTTTACATACTATGGACACAATAAAACTAATTAAACTTAGGGAACCAAAACTGCGTGACAGGCTTGCAGTTAGACATGGCCGATATATTCAAAGAGATGCTGATGATAAAAAAACCTTTCGCTTTGTAAGGAATGAACTTGGCTTATTAGTTGATTTTATGGCAGAATTATTTAAGCAGGAGGGACATAAACTGATTGGTATTCGTGGAATGCCACGGGTAGGTAAAACAGAATCATTAGTTGCAGCGAGTGTTTGTGCAAATAAACGTTGGTTATTTGTTTCATCGACACTGTTAAAACAAACAATCCGCAATCAATTAATTGAAGATGAGTACAACGAAAATAATCTATTTATTCTTGATGGAATAGTATCAACAAAACGAGCAAATGAACGTCATTGGCAGCTTGTCAGAGAAATCATGCGTCTACCGTCAGTAAAAGTAATCGAGCACCCTGATGTCTTTGTACAAAACTCAGAATACACACTCGATGATTTTGATTATATTATTGAGCTTAGGAATGACGCGGAAGAAGAGATTACATATGAAGTCGTTGATCAGCATAACATGTTCTCCGGATCAGATTTTGGTGATTTTGATTTTTAATAAATTGGAAGGTGTTAACAGTTGACTGAATTAGGGAATCGACTAAAAGAAGCCCGATTAGCTAAAGGATTAAGCTTGGATGATGTCCAATCCATGACCAAAATTCAAAAGCGGTATTTAATTGGTATTGAAGAAGGAAATTATGCGAGCATGCCTGGAAATTTCTACGTGCGTGCATTTATTAAACAGTATGCAGAGGCTTTAAGCCTCAATCCTGATGAAATCTTTGAAACCTATAAAGGCGAAATTCCTGCTACCTATAATGATGACTTACCCCAGCAATTGTCTAGAGTGAAAACACACAAAACAATTACTGAAGGTAATTCCAAAATATTTGATATTCTGCCAAAGGTATTAATCGGTGTTTTTGTAATTGGTGCAGCAAGCCTTTTATATTACTTTATATCAAATCATGCTAGTGGAAATTCAAATGAATCAATTAGTAAGCAGAATGAACCCGTTAAAATTGTTACATCGAAGAATCTTGAAAAAGAAAAAGCAGATGATAAAGATAATCAGAAAGTAAATGAGGAACAGAAGGATAATGCAGTACAGGAAGAGGAACAAACAAAGGTAGAAGAAACACCTAAACAAGAAATTACAGCAGTTCAAAGCAGTGGCAGGAATTCAACCTATGAATTAAAAAATGCAGATAAATTTATTGTGAAGTTGGTTTCTAAAGGTCAAACCTGGGTTAGTATTAAAAATGGGAAAGGGAAATCCTTTTTTCAAGGAACACTAAAAACAGGTACAACTGAGAGCCAGACAGAAGATTTATCAGCAGAAAGTATGGCTGTGATCAGGGTTGGAAATGCTGCTGACACTGAAATTTATGTGAATGACCAAAAGCTCGAGTATGCAGTCCCAGCGACTGCGAATGTTCAGAACATAACGATTCAATATGTTCTGAAAGACGAATAGTCATCTGTAGATGACTATTTTTCACTTTTAATAAATAAACGGAGGAAAACTATGAATATTCCGAATAGAATAACGGTATCAAGAATATTATTAATTCCAATATTTTTGATTATTATGCTTGCTCCTTTTAAATGGGGCGACATGCAACTTCTTGGGACCGTCCTTCCAGTTACCCATTTTGTCGGTGCATTGATCTTCATTTTAGCCTCTGCAACTGACTGGGTTGACGGACATTATGCCCGTAAATATAACCTTGTCACTAATATGGGGAAATTTCTTGACCCATTAGCTGACAAATTACTCGTATCGGCTGCACTTATCGTTTTAGTTGAACTGAATGATGTTTATGCACCTTCATGGTTAGTTATTATTATTATTAGCAGGGAGTTTGCAGTAACAGGTTTACGCCTCTTGCTTGCAGGGGAAGGCGAAGTTGTTGCGGCTAATATGCTCGGCAAAATTAAAACATGGGCGCAAATTGTCGCGATATCATCGCTTTTATTACATAATATAATTTTTGCAATGATACCATTCCGTTTTGATATAGTGTCATTATGGGTGGCTTTAATTTTTACTATCTGGTCTGGCTGGGATTATTTTGCAAAAAATAGTCATGTCCTTAAAAATTCAAAGTAAACTTAATTCTACTATGTTGTAAAGGAAGATGTATTGCTATGAATGCTGAGATTATTGCAGTTGGTTCGGAGTTATTGCTCGGTCAAATTGTGAATACGAATGCGAGATTTCTGTCTCAGCAATTAGCTGGGCTTGGTATTAATGTCTATTTTCATACAGTTGTTGGTGATAATTCTGACAGGCTAAAGTCTGCAATTGAAATAGCCCAAAAGCGTGCAGAGATTATAATATTTTCTGGCGGGCTTGGGCCTACAAAGGATGATTTGACGAAGGAAACGATTGCACGTCAGCTTGGTAAAGAACTCGTTATCGATGAAACGGCGTTAGCATCGATTGAACTTTTTTTTAAGCGGACCAATCGTGTCATGACAGAAAATAATCGAAAGCAGGCACTCGTATTAGCAGGATCTCACATTCTCCCAAATGATCATGGGATGGCGCCGGGCATGGTTGTAGAATCCGGCGGTCATACGTATATGCTGCTGCCTGGCCCGCCAAAGGAAATGGAACCGATGTTTCTCCAGTATGGGTCCCAGGCTCTTTCTAAAAGAAACAAGTCCACCGAGAAAATTGTCTCAAGGGTGTTAAGGTTTTTTGGAATTGGAGAAGCAGCTCTGGAAACAGAAATTATTGATTTAATTGATGCGCAAAGCAATCCAACGATAGCCCCGCTTGCAGGAGATGGGGAGGTTACTTTACGACTGACAGCAAAACATGTGGACGAAAATGCAGCACAGGCTATGCTGGATGAACTAGAAAAGACGATAAATCAGCGTCTTGGTGCATTTTTATATGGCTATGATAATACGTCGCTTTTGATAGAAGTAATGAAATCTTTAAAAGAAAGAAACTTAACTATTACTGCCGCTGAGAGTTTAACAGGAGGACTATTCCAGCAAGAGTTAACATCAATTTCGGGTGCAAGTTCAGTGTTTTACGGTGGTGTAGTTTGTTATTCAAATGAAGTGAAACGACAGCTATTACATGTACAGGAAGAAACGCTTAAAACACATGGTGCGGTAAGTGAACAATGTGCTAGAGAGCTGGCCGAAAATGCTTCAAAGGTATTTAAAACCGATATTGGGATTAGTTTTACGGGTGTTGCTGGTCCTGAAGAATTTGAAGGCAAGCCAGTTGGTACAATTTATGTAGGGATTGCAATGAAGGGAAGGCCGACAATTGTAGAAAAGATCACACTTGGCGGAACAAGGGAAGCGAACAGGAGCCGTGCAGTGAAATTTGGCTGCTATTTTCTCCTTCGAATTTTAAAAGAGTCACAGAATGCTAATTAGCGTTCTGTGACTTTTTTGACAAGATAAGAAAGTTTAAATTTCGACTTTGAAAATTGTCCAGCTCCAGCGCCCTAGCGGCTAGTGTCCTTCGCTCTCCACCCTACGATAAGTCAAGCACGAATGCGCCTTCGGCTCTTCGTGTTTCCTTTATCTCAGTTGGAGCACTCCAGGCCATACGCCGCTGAACAGGGCGATTGCGCTTTTCTTAATAAACTAGGATTAGAAAAAAGTCTGACAATAGAGGAAATTATCCTTTTCGGACTACTAAAAATGCAAAATGATACAAAAGTCAGGGGGATTTTCCTTTTTTTACAACGATTTTGTTTTGAAAATAAACGAATGAATGTTCGTTTTTTTACTCGACAAATATCCGAAAAGCGGTTATATTATTAGTAGGAATTAATTTAATAGATTATAGCAATTTGCTTGTGTTTATATAAGGGAGGAAAAGATTCGTGAGTAATGATCGTAAAGCGGCCTTAGAAATGGCGTTAAAGCAAATAGAAAAGCAATTTGGTAAAGGTTCTGTCATGAAAATGGGAGAGAAAACAGATACGAGGATTTTAACGAGTCCGAGTGGCTCGTTAGCACTTGATGCAGCACTTGGAGTGGGTGGATATCCTAGAGGGCGTATTATCGAAGTTTATGGTCCTGAGAGCTCAGGTAAAACCACGGTTGCTTTGCATGCGATTGCTGAAGTTCAAGCAAATGGCGGACAAGCAGCATTTATAGATGCTGAACATGCCCTTGACCCAGCGTATGCCCAAAAATTAGGTGTTAACATTGATGAGTTATTGCTATCACAGCCAGATACGGGTGAACAAGCGCTTGAAATCGCAGAAGCATTAGTACGAAGTGGTGCAATTGATATTATTGTAGTCGACTCAGTAGCAGCATTAGTTCCAAAAGCGGAAATTGAAGGCGAAATGGGAGATTCTCACATGGGCTTACAGGCTCGTTTGATGTCGCAAGCCCTACGTAAATTATCTGGAGCCATCAATAAATCGAAGACCATCGCCATCTTTATTAACCAAGTTCGCGAAAAAATTGGCGTTATGTTTGGAAACCCCGAGACAACACCAGGTGGACGTGCATTGAAATTCTATTCCACCGTCCGTATTGAAGTTCGTCGTGCAGAGGCGTTAAAGCAGGGAAATGATATTGTAGGTAATAAGACAAAGATAAAAATAGTTAAGAATAAAGTCGCTCCTCCTTTCCGTACGGCTGAAGTAGATATCATGTATGGTGAAGGGATTTCTAAAGAAGGTGAAATCATTGATCTAGGCGCAGAATTAGATATCGTTGAAAAGAGCGGATCATGGTACTCCTATAATTCTGAAAGATTAGGTCAAGGCCGTGAAAATGCAAAGCTATACTTGAAGGAAAATCCAGATGTTCGCCTCGAAATTCAAGGGAAAATCCGTGAACATTATGGTTTAGATGGTGAAAAATTTGTCACTGAGAAAGACGATGATGAACAATTTGAATTAATAGACTAATGTAGATGAGCAAAGCTATTTATGGTTTTGCTCTTTTTTTACATAATGTTATTTTTAAACAAAGTTTTATTAGTTAGGCTTTGTTAAAGCCTATTGTTGATTTTTATAGTAAGTTGATTGGGGAGCGAAAAGCGCGAAGACTCCTGCGGGAGGACGGGACAGGGAGACCCCACAGGCGCATAGCGCCGAGGAGGCGGATAGTAACCGCGGAACGCGGAACGCGAAGCGCCTGGAGCGGAAATCAACAGCCAAGTTTAACAGAGCCAATTGTTAAAATACAATGGATTTCAGCCTTTAGGAGGAATAAATGATGTCCTATTCTAAATATTTCAAAAAGCCAATAGGACTAAGCCTTGACAATGAATATTCCCACCTTTACAATTAACATGTATATTTTACATTTTTGGTATTATTACAATTCGAAAAAAGCCTTGGTGCTTGCTGTATGTTGAGTCTAAACAATGTACATGCCGACACTTAAAAAATGTAACAAAAGTTCATAGCAAGAGGAGGTGTAACGATGGAACCAATTACAATCATCTCCATTTTGCTTGGCCTTATCGTCGGTGCCGTTGTTGGCTATTTTGTTCATAAATCCATTGCTGATGCAAAAGTAGCAGGTGCAAAGAATGCTGCAGAGCAGATTCTTGAAGATGCTAAACGTGATGCTGATTCATTGAAAAAGGAAGCTTTGCTAGAAGCAAAGGATGAAATTCACAAGCTTCGGACTGAAGCAGAGCGTGAGGTTCGTGAACGAAGAAATGAAATGCAAAAACAAGAAAACCGTTTACTGCAAAGAGAAGAGAATTTAGATCGAAAAGAGGAAACGTTAAACAAGCGTGAAAATCTTTTAGAAAAGAAGGATGATTCTCTAAACCAAAGACAACAGCATATTGAAGAGATGGAAAGCAAAGTGGACGAGTTAGTACGAAAACAACAAACTGAACTCGAACGAATATCGAGCTTAACGCGCGAGGAAGCGAAAACAATCATTATTGATCGAATGGAGCAGGAACTTATCACTGACACTGCGATAATGATCAAGGAAAGCGAAAATCGTGCAAAAGAGGAAGCCGACAAGAAAGCAAAGGAAATACTTTCGTTAGCAATCCAGCGTTGCGCTGCTGACCATGTTGCGGAAACGACTGTCTCTGTCGTCAACCTGCCAAATGACGAAATGAAGGGCCGTATTATTGGCCGTGAAGGAAGAAATATTCGTACGCTTGAAACGTTAACAGGAATTGATTTAATCATTGATGATACTCCTGAAGCTGTCATTTTATCAGGTTTTGATCCTATTCGTCGCGAAACGGCTCGCTTAGCACTGGAGAAATTGGTCCAAGACGGGCGTATCCATCCGGCACGAATTGAGGAAATGGTAGAAAAATCACGTCGCGAAGTAGATGAGTATATCCGTGAAGTGGGTGAGCAAACCACCTTTGAAGTGGGTGTTCATGGACTCCATCCAGATCTGATCAAAATTCTTGGTCGCTTAAAATTCCGTACTAGTTACGGGCAAAACGTATTAAAGCATTCAATGGAAGTTGCGCAACTGTCTGGTTTACTTGCCGCTGAACTTGGCCAAGATGAAACTTTGGCACGTCGTGCGGGCTTGCTTCATGATATTGGGAAAGCCATTGACCATGAAGTAGAAGGCAGCCATGTTGAAATTGGTGTTGAACTTGCAACTAAATACAAGGAACATCCGGTAGTAATCAATAGTATTGCTTCCCATCATGGGGATACAGAGGCAACATCTATCATAGCCGTTTTAGTTGCAGCAGCAGATGCCTTATCAGCTGCAAGACCAGGTGCACGTAGTGAGACGCTTGAAAACTATATTCGCCGTCTTGAAAAGTTAGAGGAGATTTCGGAATCCTATGAAGGTGTAGAGAAATCCTTTGCCATTCAAGCAGGTCGAGAGGTACGTATTATAGTTAGACCGGATTCAGTTGATGATCTTGCTGCTCATCGATTAGCACGCGATATTCGTAAGCGCATTGAAGAAGAGCTTGATTATCCAGGTCATATTAAAGTGACAGTTATTCGTGAGACACGGGCTGTTGAATACGCAAAATAAAGCGGTGCGCATGCACCGCTTTATTTTTTGCAGCACCTTATCGGATTAAATAAAGTCTGAATGTGATACAATTTATACAATAACAATTTTTTTAACGAAAGGGACCAAAATGAATCTACTTTTTATCGGTGATGTTGTCGGTTCACCAGGCCGGGACATGGTGAAGGAATATTTGCCAAAATTAAAAGAAAAATATCGTCCTCACTTTACTATTATCAATGGGGAGAATGCAGCAGGAGGCAAGGGGATTACTGAAAAAATCTATCGTGAATTCTTAGGGTATGGGGCACAGGCGGTAACACTGGGTAATCACACATGGGATAATCGTGAAATTTTTGAATTTATCGGTTCTGCAAAAAATATGGTTAGACCAGCGAATTTTCCAGAAGGAACACCAGGGAAAGGTATGGCTTTTTTTAAAGTCAATGATTTAGAAGTTGCTGTTATAAATCTGCAGGGACGAACCTTTATGGCTCCATTGGATTGTCCTTTTAAGAAAGCTGACGAATTAGTTGAAATTGCTAGGGAGAGAACCCCATATATTTTTGTGGATTTTCATGCGGAAGTAACAAGTGAGAAACAGGCAATGGGTTGGTATTTAGATGGAAGGGTATCTGCCGTTGTGGGGACACATACACATGTTCAAACGGCCGATAACCGGGTTTTACCGGGAGGCACAGGATATTTATCTGATGTAGGGATGACAGGGCCGTATGATGGCATTTTAGGGGTGGAGAGAGAAGCAGTCCTTAAAAGATTCCTAACCAGCCTGCCAGTCCGGTTTGAAGTGGCAACCGCAGGAAGAAATCAATTAAGTGCAGTTATGATTGAATTAGATCGTAAAACAGGCTTAACAAAAAAGATACAGCCCATTTTAATAAATGATGACCATCCGTTTTACTCTTAAGAGCAAATTTCATTTGCTCTTATTTTTTTGTTACTAAATATCTTTGAACAGTGTCTAGCTCAAGCGCCCAGCAGCTAGTGGACTTCGCTCTTTTCCCTACGATAAGTCAACATCGAATGGCTTCGCTCTCCGTGTTTCCTTTATCTCAGTCAAAGCGCTCCAGTCCATCCGCTGCTAACCGGGCGCCTCCGCTTTTCTAATTTTTTTGTCCAAGCCGGAATATGTTTTTTGACAAATGAATATAGTAGCAGTGGAATGTTATAACCTGATTTGTTCATGAAACTGCTCATGCGGGATCGGGATTTTCTAAGGAGGAGCTAGAAATGGATATATTAAAAGTTTCAGCAAAATCTAATCCTAATTCTGTAGCTGGTGCGCTTGCCGGGGTTCTGCGTGAAAGAGGTGCAGCGGAAATACAGGCAATTGGGGCGGGTGCATTGAATCAAGCCGTAAAGGCAGTAGCGATTGCTCGAGGATTTGTAGCACCTAGCGGAGTTGATTTAATCTGTATCCCTGCGTTTACCGATATTTTAATTGACGGGGAAGAACGCACAGCTATCAAGCTAATTGTAGAACCACGTTGAAAGAGATAGACTATTTATAGGCGATCAAACAAAAGGACATTTACCTTTACCTGCTTGTTTTACAAGCAGGTATTTTTTAGGTTTTATTTCTCACTAATTGGTATTAAATGATATTTACTTATTAAAGTATTATTCTACCATAACCTTTAATAATTTTTAAATTTCAAATCATGAATGTGCATAGGTTGAATTAATATTGCAAAACGCCGTATAATGCGGATAAATTATGTTTTTTTATTTGTTATCTTGTAGAAAGCAAGTATATTTCAAATAATAAAAAAATATTCATATTTTAAACATTATTTCGCTTTTAAGGGTTGCAATTTTTAGTTCATAGGTCTAGAATTGTAAGCGTTTAGTACATATCCTTTCTACTTTTTATTAGTCTTTTTATATAAAATGGGCTAATTTTTAGTGATTTACTCGGAATAGTGCTAAACTAATAAATGGATCATCAAAACTACTTATTTTTACATATCCAAAGGGGTGTAAGTCATGATCAATCAACTTTCATGGAAAGTTGGAGGACAACAAGGGGAAGGTATTGAAAGTACTGGGGAAATCTTTGCTATTGCACTGAATCGCCTGGGATATTACTTGTATGGTTATCGTCACTTTTCTTCACGTATTAAAGGTGGTCATACCAACAATAAAATCAGAGTTAGTACTACAGAAGTTCGTTCTATTTCTGATGACTTAGATATCCTTGTAGCATTTGACCAGGAAACTATTGATGTAAACTACAAAGAATTACACAGTAAAGGAGTAATCCTTGCTGATGCAAAATTCAATCCAAAGAAGCCGGAAGATACTGAAGCTACATTGTATGCGGTTCCATTTACTGAAATTGCCACAGAGCTCGGAACTTCTCTAATGAAAAACATGGTTGCAATTGGTGCAACTTCTGCTGTATTAGACTTAGATATTAATGTATTTGAAGTAGTAGTTCGCGAGATTTTTGGTAAAAAAGGCGACCAAGTAGTTGCAAAAAATATGGATGCGATCAAAGCTGGCTTTGATAAAATGAAGGAAAATCTTGCAGTTGGCATCCAAACAATGGAGCTTGAAAAGGCTGATGGCAAAAAGCGGATGTTCATGATAGGAAATGACGCTATTGCTCTTGGAGCTATTGCAGGCGGATGCCGTTTTATGGCAGCCTACCCAATTACACCAGCTTCTGAAATAATGGAATATTTGATTAAAAAGCTACCTGCACTAGGTGGAACTGTAATTCAAACCGAAGATGAAATTGCTGCATGTACAATGGCAATTGGAGCAAACTACGGCGGTGTTCGTACAATTACTGCTTCAGCAGGTCCAGGATTATCTTTAAAAATGGAAGCAATTGGCCTCTCAGGTATTACTGAAACGCCACTAGTAATTGTTGACACGCAACGTGGCGGTCCATCAACAGGATTACCAACAAAACAAGAACAATCAGACCTTATGGCGATGATTTATGGAACACATGGTGAAATTCCGAAAATTGTAATGGCTCCAAGCACTGTTGAAGAAGCATTCTATGATACAGCTGAAGCATTCAATTTAGCAGAAGAATATCAATGTCCAGTCATTATTTTATCTGACCTACAATTATCCTTGGGTAAACAAACGGTTGAACCATTAAATTATGACAAGGTTGAAATCAGACGTGGAAAATTAGTAACAGAAGACATACCCGCTAATGAAAACAATGCATATTTTAAACGCTATGAAGTAACAGAGGACGGAGTTTCTCCACGTGTAATCCCTGGTATGAAAAATGGTATTCATCACGTAACAGGTGTCGAGCATGATGAGACTGGTAAACCATCGGAATCTGCTCCAAACCGAATTGCGCAAATGGATAAGCGTTTCCGGAAGGTCGAAAATATCCGCTTTAATACACCAGTATATACAAATGTTAAGCACGAAGATGCTGATGTACTATTTGTAGGTTTTAACTCGACTCGTGGTGTTATTGAAGAAGCAATGACTCGTTTAGAGAAAGACGGCTTAAAAGTAAATCATGCCCATATTCGTTTGATCCATCCGTTCCCAACTGACGAAGTTCTTCCGCTTGTTCGTTCTGCGAAGAAAGTTGTTGTAGTGGAAAACAATGCAACTGGACAATTAGCCAATATTATGAAAATGAATGTTGGACATGCTGAAAAAATTACTAAGCATCTTAAATATGATGGTAATCCGTTCCTACCACACGAAGTATATACAAAATGTAAGGAGTTGTTCTAAATGGCCACTTTTAAAGACTTTCGTAACAATGTAAAACCGAACTGGTGCCCTGGCTGTGGCGACTTCTCCGTACAAGCGGCAATGCAACGTGCGGCAGCAAATGTAGGCTTAGAGCCAGAAAACTTAGCTGTAATTTCTGGAATCGGCTGTTCAGGACGTATTTCCGGTTATATTAATTCATATGGCTTCCATGGGATTCATGGTCGTTCACTTCCAATCGCACAAGGTGTTAAAATGGCTAATCGTGATTTAACTGTTATCGCCTCTGGTGGTGACGGTGACGGTTATGCGATCGGGATGGGGCATACGATTCATGCCATTCGTCGTAATCTTGATATAACTTATATCGTTATGGATAACCAAATATATGGTTTGACTAAAGGTCAAACTTCTCCACGTTCAGCTACTGGCTTTAAAACAAAGTCAACTCCGATGGGGTCGATTGAGCAATCAATTTCTCCGATGGAAATGGCGTTGACTGTAGGAGCAACATTTGTTGCACAAAGTTTCTCTACAGATCTAAAAGATTTAACTGCTTTAATTGAAGCCGGTTTAAAACACAAAGGATTTTCTTTAATCAATGTTTTCAGCCCATGTGTTACTTATAATAAAGTGAACACCTATGATTGGTTTAAAGAAAATCTAACAAAACTTAGTGATATAGAGGGTTATGACCCTTCAAATCGCGAAGATGCGATGCAGACATTAATGAAGCATAATGGTCTTGTTACAGGACTTATTTATCAAAATACTGAGCGTAAGTCTTATCAAGAACTGATCACGGGCTACTCGGAAGCACCGTTATCTAAAGCTGACCTTAATCTTGACCAAAATTATTTTGATAAATTAGTTTCTGAATTTATTTAATGATACAAGCAAAATCCCGTGACTTGACGTCACGGGATTTTCTATTGTTTTCAATCAAGTTAACCTTTATACTATAATAATGTGCGGAGAAAGTCTGAAGTCTTCATTCATCTTTTGCACAGATTAAAATCTTAAAAATTTAATAGATGAATTACGTAATATGAAAAGAAAGGGGCATTTGAACAAATGAATGAAAAACAACGTTTAGAAGGTCAGAAAGTCGAGTCTGTTAATTCTTCGGACAAAAAATCCGCCAAGGATTACAGCAAGTACTTTGAACAAGTAATTACTGCACCTTCTTTAACAGAAGCGAAGAAACGCGGAAAAGAAGAAGTAAAGTACCATAATGATTTTTCTATTTCTGAAGAATTTCGTGGAATGGGCGAGGGGCGGAAATTTTATATCCGTACTTATGGCTGCCAAATGAACGAACATGATACTGAAGTAATGGCTGGGATTTTCTTAGCATTAGGCTATGAACCAACCGACAGCACGGAGGATGCCAATGTCATTCTTTTAAATACATGTGCGATCAGAGAGAACGCAGAAAATAAAGTGTTCGGTGAACTGGGCCATTTAAAGTCCTTGAAATTGGAAAAGCCTGATTTACTTATCGGTGTTTGTGGATGTATGTCTCAAGAGGAATCTGTAGTTAATAAGATTCTCAAAACCTACCATCAGGTCGATATGATTTTTGGTACCCATAATATTCATCGTTTACCAAATATATTGCATGAAGCATATATGTCAAAAGAAATGGTTGTTGAAGTATGGTCAAAAGAAGGCGACGTGATTGAAAACCTTCCAAAAGTACGCCGTGGAAATATTAAAGCATGGGTTAACATCATGTACGGCTGTGATAAATTCTGTACGTATTGTATCGTACCTTTTACACGTGGGAAAGAACGAAGCCGACGTCCAGAAGAAATTATCCAAGAAGTTCGTCATCTAGCAGCACAAGGCTACCAAGAAGTTACTTTGCTTGGTCAAAACGTGAATGCCTATGGAAAAGATTTAGAGGACGGAACTTATGGACTTGGTGAACTGATGGATGAATTGCGAAAAATTGATATTCCACGGATTCGTTTTACAACAAGCCATCCGCGTGACTTTGATGATCGTCTAATTGAGGTCCTTGCCAAAGGCAGCAATTTAATGGATCATATCCATTTGCCAGTGCAATCAGGATCAACTGATGTGTTAAAAATCATGGCTCGTAAATATACAAGAGAACAATATTTAGAGCTTGTTAAAAAAATCAAAGCGGCCATTCCGAATGTTGCTTTAACAACGGATATTATCGTTGGTTATCCAAACGAAACAGACGAACAGTTTGAAGAAACGATGTCCCTCTATCGTGAAGTTGGTTATGAATTAGCATATACATTTATTTATTCTCCGCGTGAAGGTACTCCAGCTGCAAAAATGGAGGATAACGTTCCGATGGAAGTGAAGAAAGCACGTTTACAACGCCTAAACGCTCTTGTGAATGAGCTTTCATTAGAAGCTATGAAAAAACATGAAGGCCAAATCCTTGAAGTTCTTGTTGAAGGGGAAAGTAAAAACAATCCTGATGTTCTTGCAGGCTACACTTCTAGGAGTAAGCTTGTAAACTTTGTTGCACCAAAATCAGCGATTGGCAAGATTGTAAAAGTGAAAATTACACAAGCAAAAACATGGTCATTAAATGGAGAAATGGTGGAAGAACTAGAACCAGCAGAGGTGAAGTAAAGTGGCGAAATATACAAAAGACGATATCGTTGCACGTGCAACTGATTTAGCACGGATGATTGCAGAAACAGAAGAAGTTGACTTTTTTAAACGAGCAGAGGCTCAATTAAATGAAAATAAGAAAGTTCATACCTTAATAGCTGACATTAAGGGATTGCAAAAGCAGGCTGTAAACCTTCAGCATTATGGAAAACCAGAAGCACTAAAAAAGGTAGAAGATAAAATTGCTTCAATTGAGCAAGAGTTGGATGAAATACCTGTGGTCCAGGATTTCAAGCAATCACAATTAGAAGTGAATGAATTGCTACAAATCATTGCCTCAACCATTTCGAATACTGTAACCGATGAAATTATCATTTCAACGGGCGGCGATGTATTGTTAGGAGAAACTGGATCTAGCATGCAAAATGGCGGCGGTGCTTGTGAAGGTCACGACGATTGCGATCACGATCATTAATATTCTAGTCAGGCTTTTAACAAAGCCTGGCTTTTTTTAGGCATTGTTAAAGGTCAATGTTGATTTATAACCAAGTAAGTTGATTGGAGCGGAAAGCGCAGCGCCTGGAGCGAAAATCAACAGCCAAGTTGAACAGAGCCATTTTTATAAATCTTATCCACTTTTATATTCCCCTGATTCCTGCCATTTTATTAACCTTCGTTTTAAGTACAGGCTAGGAAGGCACACACCTATAAATCCCGCATAAAATGAACTATGACTAAACTTTTATCCAGCACTCATCAAAATAAATATCACACTAGTCTTATATCATGCATACGATGAAATGAAAATGAATGAGGAGGGTTCGCGCGAAATGGGAGACTATAGAGAGATAATTACCAAGGCCGTAGTAGCGAAAGGACGTAAATTCACCCAGTCCAATCATACGATTAGCCCGGCGCATAGTCCAACAAGTATACTTGGCTGTTGGATCATCAACCATAAATACAATGCGAAAAAGGTTGGCAAGACTGTAGAGATACATGGCTCTTACGACATCAATGTTTGGTATTCATTTAATGACAATACCAAAACAGAAGTTGTTACAGAACGTGTCCAATATACAGATGTCATTAAGTTAAAGTATCGTGACCATGACTGCCTCGATGACAATGAAATAAGTGCTCGAGTGCTACAGCAGCCTAATTGCTGTGAAGCGGTCATTTCCCCTAATGGTAACAGAATCATCGTCCATGTCGAAAGGGAATTCCTTGTAGAGGTGATTGGCGAGACTAAGGTTTGTGTTCGCGTCAGTTCTGAAGGCTGCAAGGACAATGACGATGAGTGGGGAATGGACGTAGACGATGAAGAATTCGAGGAGTTAAATCCTGATTTCTTAGTCGGCTCAGAAGAAGAATAAAACTAACTAGGAGGTTTTTACTTCCTAGTTTTTTTCTTTTTTCGGAAAAAGGATGGAAAAATTCTGATTTAAGAATGATTAGATGCTAAAATCAGCAAGCTATTTTAAGGAGGTGTTACTATGGAACCCAGACAGCCTGGAAATAAAAATATGCCTGATTTTGAACAATTAAATGACAGAATTATCGCTGAAATTTCTCCTTCGCCAATGTTAGTTATTAAAACAAATCTTGACCCAAAAGATACTTCAGAAAATAATCCGTATTATCATGATACGGAAGTAAAAAATGCTAAAGCAATGAAGGAATACTTTCAGGAATAAGAAAAGCCAGGATATTAAACCTGGCTTTTCTTCCATTCTGGTTTTAATAATGATAATACAAACGTATCATGAAATTGCTCATTTTGATTGATATACCCTCGTAGTAAACCTTCCTTCGTGAAGCCTAGCTTAATTAGTAAATTTACGGATGACATATTTTCAGGGTAAACTATAGCTCCAATTCGAAATAAATCCAATTGATTAAAACTAAAGCGGATCACTTCTTTAATCGCCTCTGAACCATAGCCCATCCTCCAATAGTCGGGATGAAGCTCATAACCAATTTCTGCGCGCTTATTTTTTAGATGTAAACCATTAAGACCAACAGTGCCGATGATCCTTTGATTTTCCTTTAATTTGATACCCCAGCGGATTCCACGTTTATCAACCAGGTTCTTATGAAACATATCAATTAATCTTGAAGCTTCGACAGGTAAAGTAAAACGATTTGTTCCATAAAAACGGGTCACTTCTTCTAATGATAAAATCTCGTATAGATAATCTACATGCTGATGTGTTAGTTCAATTAATTTAAGTCTTTTCGTATTTAAAATGGGAAAAGTCATGGCAACCCTCTCTATTTGTCCCTTTACCTGTATACTCAATAAGAGCGGTAAAAGGGGATTTCCAAATGAATACTAAATTTTTCTGTTAACTAATAGTGTATAATGGCTTATAAGAAATTTCCATTAAATTTTGAATAAAATTAGTTGAACATTTTATCTAACATAGTGGTAAGATGTGTGGAGAAAATCATTTCTTAGATTAACCCTTTTCAAAAAATGAATGCCTAATAGATTAGAAGGTGTGCAAATGCAAAAAGCAGAGTATATAAATTTAATAGAAACAGAATTATTACCAAGAATACAATTAACGTCTGATAGTCCGTTTGACCCCATCATTGTAAAAAATATGTCACCGTTATGGAAAACGATCGGGAGCGGCAATTATGCTGGGGTCTTTACACTTGATGCTCATCCAGAGTGGGTGGTAAAAGTTTATGGTCGAAGCCCCGAGGAGCTTAAAAAAGAAATTGATGTTTACAAGAGGTTAGGAAATCATAAAAGTTATTCTTCACTTTATGATTATGGGGAAAATTATTTAATCTTAAAAAAGCTTAACGGTATTACCTTGTTTGATGCTGTGGTAAAGGGAGTTCCAATCCCTGAGGCTGTCATAAAGGATATTGATTCAGGTTTGGATTATGCGAGGTCGGTTGGATTAAATCCCTATGATGTTCACGGCAAGAATGTCGTCATGTTTGAGGGGAGAGGTTATATTGTTGATATTTCTGATTTTTATAAACAAGGGTACTGCAAAAAATGGAAAGATTTAAAAAAAGCTTATTACAAGATTTATTTACCATATATATATAAATATCATCCGCCTATCCCATTTTTTATCGTCGATGCGGTGCGAAAAGGATATCGGATGTATCGTCGTTTGAAAAAAAAGGCAATAAAGAAAAATAAAAATTAGCGAGGTGAAATTATGGATGATCGTCAATTTCGAAACGCAATGGGAAAGTTTGCAACAGGGGTAACGGTGGTCGCAACGGAAGTGGCTGGAAATGTCCATGGAATGACTGCGAATGCATTCATGTCTGTTTCTCTAAATCCAAAACTTGTCGTAATCTCAATTGCTGAAAAAGCACAAATGCTTGAAAAAATAAAACAAAGTAAAAGCTTTTCAGTCAATATACTTGCGGCAGATCAACAAGAATTATCAAAGATTTTCGCGGGACAGTCGAAAAATCAACAAGAAATTGTGTTTGACCGCCTCGAGGGTATACCAGTTTTACCAGGAGCAACTGCTCAAATTGTTTGCGAAGTATCAGCGGAGCATGATGAAGGTGATCACACACTTTTTATTGGCAGAGTAACCAATCTTAAAGTTGAAGATTCTGAGCCATTAATCTATTTTAGTGGAAAATACCGATTGTTAGCAGAAGAGTAATTGGTGGGTTAAGCAGATTGGTTAGTTTTTTACTAATTTTTGAAAAGATTATATAAAATAGACTCGATAAGCAAAGATTATCAGTAAAATTTTACTTGATAACGATATGTAAAAAATGCCCTGAAATTTTCAGGGCATTTTTTAGTGTTTTCGCGAAATAACGACTATAATTCCAAAAATAAATAATATTTAGAATATATTGACAAGTATTTATTTGGTGTGTAGAATTACAGTTAGTAAAAGAAAGCGCTTTTTTACCGTTTTATACAATTAAAAAAGTAATAAACGTAAAATTAAAATTTTAGTTCTGTTGTTTTGATGGCCAACAAAACAACCTGCTCGAAATTTTTGTTTTATTTTGAAAGCGGATTCATTATCTATTTCAAAACATTTATGAAATGATATGGGAGGTTTAACAATGGCAGTAAAGACCATCAGCAGAAATTTTCTTAAGTTTTTGGTTGTTATTCTTGCTTTCCAAGATGTTGCTGCAGGGGTAGCAGGATCAATAATGGCTGACATCATTAAGGCATTTCCACAATATGACCCCACAATTGTTATGTTAGTTGCTACTTTTCCAGGATTAATACAAATTGTTCCTGCTCTCTTTTATGGTAAACTTTCCAAAATGTTCAAGAAGCGAACACTATTGTTTGTAGGCTTAAGCCTTTTCATCATCGGAGGAGTCCTTCCAACATTTATTGATAACCTATGGTTGATAATTGCTATGAGAGGGATTTTAGGGCTTGGTGTCGGGATTACAATGCCGTTATCGGTGGACGTTATTACAGATTTCTTTGATGGAAGAGAAAGAGATTTCTTGATTGGATTTGGTACATCAACGATTGCCTGTATCGGAGCAATTTTCTTCCAATTGGTTGGAGGGATCTTAGCGGATGCTTATGGGTGGCATTATGGTTTCCTAACCTACCTGTTCCCTATTTGGATTCTTGCTATTACAATTCTTTACCTGCCCGAGCCTGAGAAGAAACAGGTAGCTATAGTCGATAGTAAACAGGCAGCCGTAAAGATTAAATTGCCAAAAGCAATCTATTGGGTAAGTCTCGGACAGGTCTTTTATTCAGCGCTAATTTTTGGCTATGTAGTAAATATATCAGTTGTCATCCAAGCGGATAAATTAGGTAATGCCACAGAAGCTGGTTTGGCTATATCCATCTTTACTTTTGGTACTTTAATAGCTGGTTTCCTTTTTGGGAAGATAAAACACAAACTTCCAACCATGTATTTACCGCTTGCTGTTTTAATGACCGGTGTTGGAATGGCCATCTGTTACTACTCTCCAACTCTAACAATGATCTTAATTGGAAGTGTATTCGGTGGCTTTGCGATGGGTATTGGCATTCCAGGAGTATTTACTAGGGTTTCTGAGTTAACTCCAGTAGGTGCTCCTTCAAATGTAGGTTTAGTGGTTGCAGGGCAAGGGATTGGAGGGATTTTAGGGCCTTTTGGATTTCAAGTGATTCAAAATATATTTAACCAAGATATAGGTAGATTTCCATTAGCAGTTAGTGCAATTGGATTAGTTGCATTAGCAATCATTTGGGCTATTTCGGTAATGAAGCCGAAAAGGGATATTGAGGCTACTCTAAGTCAATGACAAAGAAAAAGCTAAAATGATGAGTAGAAAATTCATCATTTTAGCTTTTTATATGAAAAAAATTATTACATGAGAGGGGACGTATGATGGGGAATTCATTACAAAGATTACAAAATAAAGTTGCGATTGTAACGGGCAGTACCTCCGGAATTGGCGATGCAACTGCTAAATTATTTGCTGCAGAGGGTGCAAAAGTTGTAGTTGTCGGAAGAAGAAGAGAAAACGGAGAAAGAATCGTTGATTCCATCAATAGCCAGGGAGGAGAAGCGATTTTCGTACAGACAGATATGACGGACGAAGAACAAATCATAAATTTAGTAGATAGTACGTTAGAGAGATTTGGTCAAATTGATATTCTTATCAATAATGCAGGGAGAATTATTGAAAAACCATTTATTGAATTAACAACCAGTGATTGGGATGAATTCGTTGCACTTGATGCGTATTCTTATTTCCGTGCCATGCAGTTGGTCCTCCCGCATATGGAAAAACGGTCTTCAGGAAACATTGTCAATGTGACCTCTTTAGCTGCGGTCAGTGTCATGCCTACCCATGCACTCTATAGTTTTGTTAAAGCAGGAATCACCCATATGTCAAAGGTAGTGGCTGCTGAGTATGCCGGAAAAGGCATCCGGGTGAATTGCTTATTGCCGGGTGTCGTCTATACGGAAATGATTGCCGATAATCCGAATACCCCTCACATGGAAAAAATCATCCCATTGGGCAGAATGTCCACACCAGAAGAACAGGCAAAAACAATTTTATTCATGGTTTCTGATGAATCATCCTATATGACTGGTACATCCATCGTATCTGATGGCGGTGTAAGAGGAATATAGACATCAATCCAAAAAGCAAAGGGGGATATAAAATGCTGTTAAAAGATAAAATAGCCGTCATAACTGGTGGAGCAAAGGGCATGGGAGAAGCTACATCTAAAAAATTCGCCGAACAAGGCGCGACCGTAGTCATTGCCGATTTGGATTTTAATGCTGCCCGGATCGTTTCTGATAACATCCAAACAGCCGGAGGACAAGCTCGCGCCTATAATCAGGTAGACGTCACTAATCAATTAACGATTAAAGCAACAGTAGATCAGGCGATGGAGGAATTTGGCAGAATTGATATTTTAGTAAATTGTGCAGGAGGTACCTTTGGTGCTAACGGGAGCAGTGAAAATATTAACATGGAGGATTGGGACAGAACCATAAAGTTAAATCTTAATGGTACCCTTAATCCAATTATGGAAATTTTACCGTACATGAAAAAACAAAGATATGGAAAAATCGTTAATTTCTCTTCGATGGGGGCATTTAATGCTTATACGGTTGTACTGCATTACCATGCTGCCAAAGGTGCGGTGGAGAGTCTTACCCATAATCTCGCATTTGAACTTGCGCCGCTAGGAGTCCATGTTAACGTCATTTCGCCAGGTCCGATTATGACTCCTTTTTGGGATGAATTAATGTCTCCTGGTCCTGAACGAGATCAATTTACAGCAGCACTTTCCAAAAAAGAAGTTCCGATGCACAGAATGGGGACGGCTGAGGATATTGCAGGTGTGTGTTTATTCTTAGCGTCAGGATTATCTGACTATGTGACAGGGCAGAAAATCTTTGTTGGCGGTGGCATGGGTAACATCATATCCCATAATTCTACCTTCCTATCATCCGAAGAAAATAAACAGGTTAATAAATGATAGACTGTGCAGAAAGGGGAGAGTTGATTGAAGAGATTAGAAGGTAAAGTGGCTATAATCACGGGCGCCGGTAATGGACAGGGAGCGTTTGAAGCAGAATTATTCGCCAAAGAGGGAGCGTCCGTTGTTGTCACAGATATAGACTTTGAAAGTGCAGCTAAGATTGTCAAGGAAATCCATAACAGTAATGGCACCGCAATCGCGATGCAACATGATATTTCTTCAGAAGTTGATTGGAAAGTGGTAATAGAAAAAACAATTGAGTCCTTTGGGAAAATTGATATTCTAGTAAATAATGCTGGAATACATAAGGAAACAGCAATGTCAGACATCACATTAATAGAATGGAATAAGATGATTGAAATAAATCTAACTGGAACTTTTATTGGTATCCAATCTGTTATCCCTTATATGAAGAAAAATGGCAGTGGTTCGATTGTTAACATAGCTTCGATTGCCGCTCTTAGGGGAGGGAGCTTTGCTCACTATAGTGCAGCAAAGGGGGGCGTACGATCACTTTCGAAAACAGCGGCTATTGAATATGCACGGGACAATATACGAGTCAATAGCGTTTATCCGGGACTTATCATGACTGACCTTGTAAAAGATGCGCTTGAAAATGAAATTGTCCGCAGAAACCTAATGGATCAACTTCCGCTTGGTCGTTTTGGAAAAGTTGAAGAAGTGGGATATGGTGTTCTTTACTTAGCATCAGATGAATCTTCCTTCGTAACTGGATCGGAATTAGTAATTGACGGCGGCACAATGGCTGGTGCAAGATTGCTGGAATAATTTCTAAAATATAGGCTGTGTTAAAGCTTATTGTTGATTTTGGCACCCTGTTGATTGGAGTGGAAGGCACGAAGACTCCTGCGGGAGGACGGGGCAGGGGAGACCCCGCAGGAGCGCAGCGACGAGGAGGCTCCCCGGACCGCCCGCGGAAAGCGAAGTGCCTGGAGCGGAAATCAACAGGCAACTTTAACAGAGCCAACATATAGAAGATTTAATAGAGGATGTCAAAAAGCTTAAGACATCCTCTTTTTTATTTAGGAGAATTCACCAAATTCTAAATAAAAAAATATTCAGAATTTATTGACAAGGTTAAATAAACCAAAGTAAAATTATAGTTAGTTAAAGAAAGCGCTTTTATTACTATTTTATCCACTATATTCATAGTGATAATACGATACTGAAATTTTATGTCAAAGAGAATTAATGATAAAAATTATTTTACAAAGTGAGGATAACGAATATGACAGCAGTTGAAACAAAGAAGGTTCAAACAGGAAACTATCAAACCTTTATTCATGAAGGTGGTGACAACTCCTCCGAAACGATCATCTTTCTTCATGGAAGCGGACCAGGGGTAAGTGCAAAATCAAACTGGCAGCACATATTACCACATTTTAATGAGAAATTTCACGTAGTGGCACTTGATATTTTCGGTTTTGGCAATACCGATCATCCTGAGACCTATCCGAAAAATGGTGTAGAGTGGATGAATGAGCGGATCAAACAGGTATTGCTGTTAATGGATAATTTAGGGGTTGAAAAGGCCAACTTAGTTGGGAATTCCCTCGGTGGTGTCATTGCCCTTCATCTGCTCATGTATGCACCGGATCGATTTGATAAAGTAGTATTGATGGGGGCTGGCGGCGGTTTAACAGAACCAACTCCAGAACTTGCAAAACTAGCAAACTTCCATAAAGACCCAGATCCAGTTGCATTCAAAAATTTATTAAGCTGGTTCTTATTTGATAAAAGCATCCTTGAAGATGAATTGGAGAACATTGTGTCTGAGCGATTAGAGCTATTTTTAAAGCCCGAAGTTCGTAGATCATATGAGGAGAATTTCTCGAAATCACATTTGTCGGATATGCTTATCCCGCCTTCAGCACTGAAACAAATGGACCAGTCTATTTTACTAATTCACGGACATGCTGACCGTTTTGTACCACTCCAAAGCAGCCTATATGTAATGGACTATTTACCAAATGCACAGCTGCATGTCTTTAAGCGCTGTGGACATTGGGCGCAAGTCGAACAAAAAGAAAGATTTATCAAATTAACATCGGATTTTTTCAATGGTGACCTATAAACTAAAACTAACGCACCCTTGATCGTCATTATAGTAGATTAGGATAAAACTCTAGTATATCCTAAAGTGACAATAGACACTCGCTAGTGAATTAACATATTATAGGGGTAACTAATCCTAGAAAATAGCAGGTGTATGATATGAAAATTGATAAGGCTTATCGCTATATTAAAAGATTAATCATTGAAGGAATCTGGGAACCAGAAACCTCGATAAATGTGAATGAGATTACGGAAAAACTAAATATGAGCCGGACACCCGTCCACAAGGCATTATCTAAACTTGAGCAAGAAGGATTTCTCACAATTATTCCGCAGGTTGGTGTCTTTGTAAAAAGACCTGACCCAGAAGAGGTTTTAGAACGATTATTGGTTTGTGCCAATTTAGATGCATTAATGACTGAGCAGGCTGCATTAAATCTGAACGAAGAGGAATTTCATTTTTTGGAAGAAATCTTAACAAAAATGGATAATTCTGGGTTATCAGCTGATGAATACTCCAACTTAAATATTGATTTTCATCGCACCATTTATGAAGCCTCAAAGTTAACTTATACCTTTAATCTCGCGAAGACACTTTGGGATTACCTGAATTTTGTAGGAAACCCAGAAGAATTATTCACGGATGAGCGAAGAAAACAGTCTCAAACGGAGCATTGGATTATTTTTTATAGTCTACGAGAAAAGGACAGTAAAATGGCCAAAAGATTAATGGAGAAACATATGCGTCGAGTAGCTAAGCTTGTAGGAGAAAAATATCAGGACATTGATTTAAACCAACGTGTATTTAACTAATTCCACGGGCTAATGAAAAAAGGAACAACCACTATTTTGCAGGGGGTACTCTAATGGAACAAAGCGTGTTGGATATAAAAAAAGAATTGGTAGAAAAGGCCAGGTCTCTGATTCCAAAATTACGTGAATATGGGGAAGAAATTGAAAAGACTAATTCATTACCCAAAGCTATTATTGATGATATGCAAAATGAAGGTACGTTAAAAGTATTACGTCCACATCTATTTGGCGGTTATCAAACAGATATGCGGACATATACAGAGGTTGTCACTGAAATTTCTCGTGGAAATGGGTCGGCAGGATGGTTTGTCGCACTTAGTAATATTAGGGATTATATGATTTCTTATACGTTTGGAGAAAAAGCTTTAAGCGAAATTTACAAACAAGGAGAAGATGTCGTCCTAGCAGGAAACTTTAAGCCAATCAAATGTGAAATCAAAAAGGTAGATGGCGGCTATTTGATCGAGGAAGCGCAGTGGCCGTTTGTATCAGGAAGTCCACATGCTGACTGGTGTTACTTTGGGTTTCCAATCTTTGATGAAAACGGCGGCGTAGAAATGGCCATTATGGTTATTCCTCGCAACGAATTAGAGGTCCTTGACGACTGGTATGTAATGGGCTTAAAAGGATCAGGCAGTAATAGCTGTCATATTAAAAATGTGTTTGTACCAGATCACCGTGTCTCATTAGATCGTCTAGCCAGTAAAGGCCATTATCTCATTGAGCCACTAAAAGATGTCGCCTTATACAGGTCATCATTTGTTCCTTCACTAACTTTGTCGATTGTAGCTCCTGCGTTGGGACTCGCAAAGGCAGCAATGGATTTATTTATGGAAAGGCTTCCAAAAGCGGGTATAGGAAATACTTTCTATAACAAACAAGCTGAGGCACCAATAACACATCACCAGGTTGCCCAAGCGCAGCTGAAAATTGATTCAGCTGAGATGCATCTTTATCGAGCTGTAGACAAAATTGATTCCTATGCCGAGCGTGGACAGGTATTGGATAAAAATGAAATTGTCAAAATAAAAGCAGACTTTGGTTATGTGAACCAATTATGTAAAGAAGCGATTGATCTCCTAGTTGCTGGGGTTGGCTCGATGTTCACGTATGAGACAAACCCAATTCAAAGAGTTTATCGAGATTTTCTAACCATGCACTTACATGGCTTCATCACTCCATCAAGTTTAATTGAAACTTATGGTAGAGTCTTGTGTGGACAAGAACCGAATACTTATTTTGTTTAATATCCTTCTACTAATCTTTTCATAAGTGCAACCTTAAATATCTGACTAGTACTAAAATTAGATTAATTGATAATTTTCATAAAATTCAAGGAGGTATATGGTATGAGTTTACCAGAAATCGCAAAATTAGGGCACGTTGCATTAGTATCAACGGATCTTGACAAATCACTTTGGTTCTTCAAAGAGTTAATTGGTCTTGAAGAAACAGAAGTAGTTAACGGTACCCATTATTTACGTGCATGGGGTGATTTTGAACATCATACGCTTTCAATTACTGCAGGAGAGAAGTCGTATGTAGACCACATTGCCTGGCGGGCAAAACGACCGGAAGATGTTGAAGGATTTGCCCAGCTTCTAAAGGAAGCAGGGACAGAAGTAAATTGGGTTGAAGCTGGTGTAGAAGCGGGCCAAGGAAGAGCGATTCGCTTTCAATTACCAAGTGAGCATCGCTTTGAAATTTATTATGACATGGAAAAAACATTAGCAGAGCCTTCCAAACGGTCCGTGTTAAAGAATCAGACGTATAAATCATGGGCGCGCGGCGTTTCTCCTCGAAGATTTGACCATGTCAATATTCTGACATCTTTAAAGGCAAATGTCATTTCTGATTATTTAATGGAAAAGTTAGGATTTAAAATGCGTGAGTGCGTGCAAGCACCAGATGAATCATTAATTGGTGCATGGTTAAGTGTTACACCTTTGGTTCATGATATTGCGGTAAGTCATGATCCATTTTCACCAACAACACATCAAATCCACCATATTGCCTACTGGTTGGATAATGCCCAAGATCTCCTTCGTGCAGCTGATATCTTAGCTGAACAGGGAATAAAGTTTAAAGGTCCTGGTAAGCATGGCATTTCGCAAGCGATGTACTTATATGTCGTAGACCCAGGCAGCGGGGTACGTGTTGAGTTGTTTACCAATGGGTATTTAATCTTTGAACCTGACTGGGAACCTATCGTGTGGACTTTGGATGAAATGGATGTTGGATTTACCTTCTGGGGCGACCAAACGGACACACTACCAGAAAACAATCCGACGATCGAAGCCTAAGAGTTTAATAGATAACTTAAGATAATACAATCGGAAAAGCAGAAAGGGGTCATTAGAATGGATGATCGATTATTTAGAACTGCGATGGGGAAATTTGCAACAGGTGTAACCGTTATTGCAACAGATGTCGAGGGTGATGTGCACGGAATGACTGCAAATGCCTTCATGTCAGTGTCACTTAGTCCAAAGCTAGTTGTCATCTCGATTGGGGAAAAAGCTAAAATCCTTGAGAAAATAAAACAAAGTCAAATATTTTCAGTCAATATTTTAGCTGCAGATCAACAGGAACTTTCAATGATTTTTGCTGGACAAATAAAAGAGCCACGGGAAGTCATTTTTGATCGTCTTGATGGGAAACCAGTATTAGCTGGTGCCGTCGCCCAAATTGCCTGTGAAGTATCTGCTGAGCACGTAGAAGGGGATCATACCCTTTTTATCGGCAAGGTGACTGATATTAAGCTTGAAGATGCTGAACCACTTCTTTTTTATAGCGGACGCTATCGTACCTTATTAGAGGAATCAAGTGTTACATCAAATTAAAAAAATCACAACCATGCTTTAATAGCATCGATATAAAGGAGCAATGGTAATGGATATTCAAAAAGCTACTACAGCACTAATGGAAGCGGAAAGTGAGAAACAGCCGATTGCTCCCTTTACTTCATCCACAGAAGAAATTTCTGTGGATGAAGCCTACCAAATTCAGCTGCACCAAATTCATCATAAAGTGGATAAAGGTGCAGTAATTGTTGGGAAAAAAATCGGTCTCACAAGTAAAGCAATGCAGGATATGTTTAATGTGAACGAGCCTGATTATGGGCACCTTCTTAATGACATGATATATGAGGATGGAGAGACGATTGGACTAAATCAGTTTATCCAGCCAAAGATTGAATTCGAAATCGCCTTTGTCTTAAAAAAAGATTTAAAGGGTCCTGGAGTAACAATAAATGACGTCATTGAAGCAACCGATTACATCGTACCGGCACTCGAAATTATTGACAGTCGGATTAGAGACTGGCAAATCAAGTTCGAAGATACGGTAGCAGACAATGGCTCTTCAGCAGGGGCGGTTATCGGAAAAACATCTGCTAAGATAGATGGGCTTGACCTCACCAAAATTGGCATGAATGTATTTAGGAATAATGAATTTTTGGACTCTGCTGTAAGTGCAGCTGTAATGGGGAATCCTGCTCAGGCCGTTGCCTGGCTTGCTAATGCCCTAGGTAATTACGGTATCTCTCTATATGCTGGTGAAGTTATTCTAGCTGGAGCTCTTTCAAAGGCGATAGTCATAGAGGATGGGGATACATTCACAGCAGAATTTGAACATATGGGTTCAGTATCAGCGAGCTTCAAAAGAAACCGTTAAAAATAAATAAAACACTAGTACGATTTATGTTTGAAGACTCCTTGTATATCGTTATGTGAGGAGTCTTTATTGTAAGAAAAAAAATTCCATAAAATGAGGGGTAGTAAAATGGGTATTAAAGTTGTTAGATTCAAAAAGGAACAAAAAGAGCAATGGGGAGTGGTATCAGGAGATCAAATCCGCCTTTTATCAGGTACATACCAAAGTTTAGCTGATTTTTTGGAGCATGGGAAAGAAGAAGCTCGTACCATCAATGTTCAAGGTAATACAGAATGTGTTGCATTAAATGAAGCGACCATTTTGAGTCCAGTGACAAAGCCAGCACGAATCATTTGTCAGGGAGTCAATTACTCAGAGCATCGTGCTGAGACGGGAATGGAAGCTGCACGAGCTCCATTTAATATGATTTTTAGCAAAGCTGACAGTTCCCTTTGCGGCGCCACTAGCGAAATTGTAAGGCCGCGCGATGTTAAACTACTAGATTATGAATTGGAGCTTGGTCTCGTAATTGGAACAGAAATCTCAGAGGAGTCAGATATAACTGACGAAAACCTTCATCAGTATATCGCTGGGCTCGTGATTGTTAATGATGTTTCTGCGCGAGATGTTCAGCTTTCTCAGGGGCAATGGTTGAAAGGTAAGAGCTACCGAACTTTTTGTCCAACAGGTCCTTATCTTTATTTGCTTGACAAGGAAGAGCTGCCATTGCTTCATGATCTTGAGTTAAATCTCTGGGTGAATGATGAATTAAGGCAATCTGCCAATTCAAATCAACTGCTTTACAAACCGGCAGAAACCCTTACAGAGCTCTCAGAAATTATGGATTTATCCCCAGGGGATCTGATAGTTACTGGAACTGCAGGCGGGGTTGCTCTAAATCTAACTCCACAAGTATTGGAACTTTTATCAAACATGGCTATTCCTTATCAACAAAAGTTGGATTTACTTGAAGAAGGACAATTAATCAGTGGCAAATACCTGAAGGACGGCGATGTCATTCGCTGCCAAATTCGTAGCTCAAATGGATTAATCGATCTTGGCGAACAAATAAATAAAGTCGTTCCAAGTATAAAGAAAAGCCATGTAAACTCCTTTTAACCCTTAAATTGAGAGGGGGAATTAATATTGAGTAACTTAGCCCAATCATATAAACCTAGCTCCAGAGAAGATGGAAATAAAAAAATCCTTTCAACTTCTGCTGCTTTTGGACTCCTAAGGAAAGGATTAATAGAGAATCTAGGGACTAAAAGAGCAAAAGGGTTTCTACTTCGTTATGGTTGGAATTTAGGTGTTAGTGATGCAGAAGAAGCAATGAAAACAAGTTCATCGATCAATGACCTTCTTAATCAAGCATCGATTCTTCATTTAAGCACGGGACATTTTAGAGACATGAAGTCCGAAAGAATAATCGAAATGAGTGATTCAGAAACCATTAAATCGATCCTTGGCAAAGGAAAATGGATTGACTCATTTGAAGCAATGGAGCATATCAAGCACCATGGCCAATCAGAAGCACCGGTTTGTCATACCTTGACAGGATATGCAAGCGGTTATATGTCAACTGTCTGCAGGAAGAGTGTCATTGTTAAGGAAATTAGCTGTATTGCTATGGGAGATGCTGAATGCTGCTTCGAAGCAAGACTGCAAGAGGATTGGGGAAATGAAATTCAAGAGGAACTTAAATTCTATCATGAAAGTAATATCATTGATGAACTGGAGTATACTTATGAGCAATTGTTAGAGCAGCGGAATTTTATCGAAACCGTATCTAAATTTCATAAGAAATTAACGGAAAGTGTTTCGAATGGAAGCAATCTTCAGGATATTGCTGATAGCACTTTTAAATTATTGAGAATCCCAATTTCTATTGAAGATTTGAGCTTCCAAAAAATTGTTTACTCAGGGCTGAAAGATGAGCAATATATTAGTCTTAATCACAACCTAAAAGAGAATTTAATTCGAAAAAATAGGAATAATCACAACCTGCTGCCATTATTTAATGAAACGACTAGAATAAAGACAGAAAATCAGGAACGTTTGATTACGCCGATTATTGTCCAAAAAAAAGTAATTGGATATTGTACCTTTTTTTATATAAATGACCTAGGGAAAAGCG
This sequence comes from Bacillus sp. OV166, assembly GCF_900177675.1. GTDB lineage: Bacteria > Bacillota > Bacilli > Bacillales > Cytobacillaceae > Neobacillus. Next base: position 2,078,566 of record NZ_FXWM01000001.1, read on the forward strand.
CAGAAACGGATATTATGTTTATAGAGAGGGTTGCCAATGCCGCCTCATTGTACCTTTTAAACGAAAAAACAAGTTTTGAAGCACTAGAAAAAATGAAGGGGTATTTTTTAGAACAAATCCTTAAGGGGCAATATTCCTCCAAGGAGGAAATTATCAAGCGTGGCTGGCATATGGGATTTAACCTTGAGAACCCTTATTATATTGCCGCAATTGATTATAAAGAGAAGGGAATGACCACCCAGAATAGCTTTGATCACTATGACCAAATATTAGAGACTATTGCCAAGTATCTCGATATCCAAGGATATAAAGCGTTAATTGGTCAGTATGAGGGTCAGATTATAATGCTGATACCCGAAACAGCAAATATTATCGCTGTAATGGAAAAAATCCTGAAACATATTGAAACAACGTATTCATCTTATCATTATAAAGTCGGGATAAGCGATAAATCCGAGGATATTGAGAGTATATTGGATTATTTCGAAGAGTCATTAATTGCCTTACGGATGTCCACAGAAAAAAAAATTAATGGATTTAAAGATTTAGGGATAGTTGGTGTCCTAATAAATTCAAAAAATGTAAGCGGGATTAAGAAAATCGCAAAACAAGAATTAGGACCACTATATAAATTAAATGATATGAAACAAAAAGAGTTACTGAAAACACTCTATGTCTTTTTATCCAATGGTGGAAAACTTCAGCAGACGATGGATGACCTTTCCTTATCTATGAGTGGTCTAATGTATCGAATCAATAAGATTGAAGCGCTCATCAATAAAGATTTGCGGGATTCTTCCCAAAGCTATCAGCTCTTGCTAATTCTTGACTCACTGATGGCATTAGGAGAGCTAAATATATAAACAACTAAGGGCAGTCCTAATCGGATTGCTCTAATTTATTGAGTTCATCATTTGATAAAAACCAACAAAAACAACTTGAAAATAGTGTAAATTCCAATAGTTTTTACTCTAGATACAATATGCGGAATTTTCTAAAATATAAAAATGTAAGCACTTTCAAATTCGAGCTATTTATAGGGAGGAATTTATTTGAATCAAGGACAATCTATTAATCTGATTGAAAAAAGCACGGTGAAGAAAACAATGAAAAGAATTTTACCATTTATTTTGCTTTTGTATGTGGTTGCCTTTTTAGACCGAGTTAATATGGGGTATGCAGCCTTACAGATGAATGCGGATTTGTCATTAACAGCTGAAGTATTTGGCTTGTTGTCTGGTCTATTTTTTATCAGTTATTTCCTCTTTGAAGTTCCTAGTAATATGATTTTGAATAAGGTGGGGGCACGGTTGTGGATTGCCCGTATTATGGTTACTTGGGGAATTGTCGTTGTGTTACAGGGCTTTATCCAATCAGCAACCCACTTATATATATTACGCTTTTTACTGGGTGCAGCTGAAGCAGGATTTGTCCCAGGGATCATACTATATTTAACATATTGGTTTAGGGCACGGGAACGCGGGAAAGCAACAGCGCTCTTTTTTGTTGCCTTGCCATTAAGTGCGTTGATCGGTGCCCCGTTGTCAACTTGGATCATGGATACAATTTCATGGAGTGGTTTGGCGGGGTGGAGATGGATGTTTATCTTAGAAGGTTTGCCAGCTGTTATTTTAGGGGTTGTGGTTATATTTTATTTGACCAATAAACCTGCTAACGCAAAATGGTTAACGACGGAAGAAAAAGCTTGGCTTGAGGGAGAATTAGATAAGGAACGAAAATTAAGTGCCAAGTTAAATAAAACCTCTCATCTTGGCATGTTGAAAGAGTCAAAATTGTGGAAATTAGCTTTATTTAATATCGCTGGTTTTATCGCAGTGAATGCACTCTCTTATTGGATGCCAACCATTATTAAATCTTTATCTTCATCTTCAACAACTAACTTACAAATTGGCTGGTTAGCTATGATTCCATCGATTGTTGCGATTCCGTCGATTCTTTTTACGGGATGGAATGCAGATCGAACGAACTCTCACAAATTGCATTTAGGAGCAAGTGTGTTTATTGCCATGGTTGGATTCATTGGCTGTGCTTTTGTATCAAGCGTTCCATTTATGGTCTTAATGCTTTCCATTACCTCCGCTGGTTTATATGGTATATCAGGTACTTTTTATGCATATATCACTTTCTTCTTCTCAGAATCTACTGCACCTGTTGGCATTGCTTTAGTAAGCACTCTTTCCTCATTAGGCGGTTTCGTTGGACCCTATATAATGGGTGTTTTCACTTTTAAACAAGCGATGTTTATCATAGCTGGATTCCTGCTTATCAGTTTAATCACACTCACAACACTTAAATTATCGAAGAAAGATCAGAATGAAATGGAAGACAAAATAGTCGTAGAAATATAATTAAAAAACCAATAAAAACTATCTAAAAATAGTAGGAAGTCAGATGATTTTTTCTCTAGATTAAAATTATTGAATTTTCTAAAATTTAGATAGGATTAAAATATGAAAAGGGTTACATTCTATTGGATGTTCCCATGATTGTTTTATTTACAGAAGGGGGAGAATTTCAAAATGGCAAACATTACTCAACAATTAGTTAAAACGGAAAACTTTGAAACATTTGTAAATCGCTCGGGTGAGGGGAATTCTGAAACTATATTATTCTTACATGGCTCAGGACCAGGTGTTTTCGCATGGGCTAACTGGCGATACGCATTAAATGCGTGCGGTGAAACATATGACTGTATTGCTCCAGACCTGCTTGGCTTCGGACAGAGTGGACATCCTGAATCACTTCCAAAGAACAGACAGGGATGGATGGACCTATGGGTAAATCAGCTGATTGAACTGCTGGATCGCTACGGGATACAAAAGGCTCACGTGGTTGGGAATTCGTTAGGCTGTTCCATTGCATTGGAACTATTAGTAGAATATCCTGAACGTTTTGGCCGTGTTGTCTTAATGGGACCTGGAGGGACACCGAATACAAAGCTAAGTCCTGAACTAGCTCGGGCAAAGGGCTTCTACGACAATCCATCCGAAAAGAAAATGCGTCAAATTATGGGCTGGTTCGTGTATGATGTGGAAAAACTTGCCCCAGAAATTGACTCACTTGCTGCTACTCGATATGAGACAGCGATGCGTCCAGAAATCCATCTTTCCAACGAATCCATCTTTGCAACAGCAGCTGTCCCTGTGCCAGTAACAGCACTTAAACGGATCCAAAACCCAATCTTACTTGTTCATGGACGTGATGACATGGTTTGCTCAGTTGAATCTAGCTATTACCTACTCTCACATCTCCAGAATGTTCAATTGCATGTATACGGTCAATGCGGCCACTGGACGCAAATTGAGAACCAAGAAAGTTTTAATAATTTAATTAAAAACTATTTCTCTAGTACAATCTAAAAAACATTAGGAGCGGAGGTATAAAGATGACTTTACCAGAGATTGCAAAGTTAGGACATGTAGCACTCGTCACACCGGATTTGGAAAAATCTTTATGGTTTTTCAGGGATGTTATTGGATTAGAAGTAATAGAAGAAAAAAACGGAACCTATTACTTACGTGCATGGGGTGACTTTGAACATCATTCCCTCTCATTAACAGCAGGAGATAAAGGGTACGTTGATCATATTGGATGGAGAACGAAACGACCGGAAGATGTGGAGGGATTTGCCCAACTGCTTGAAAAAGCTGGAACAGAGGTTAACTGGATTGAAGCGGGCGAAGAAGCCGGCCAAGGAAGGGCGATACGCTTTAAACTGCCAAGCCAGCATTCTTTTGAAATTTACTATGATGTAGAAAAACCTAAAGCAGATGAAAAAAGACGTTCTGTCTTAAAAAATCAAACATACAAAGCATGGGCGCGCGGCTGCTCCCCAAGGCGATTTGACCATGTAAATATTGCTACTTCCATGGATGTCGGTGAAATACTAGATTACTTAGGCAGCCAATTAGGGTTTAAGCTACGTGAATATGTGAAATACCATAAAAAAACGACTGTCGCAGGCTGGATGAGCGTTACTCCTTTAGTTCACGATATTGCAGTTATTTCAAGACCGCAAGCCGAAACACCGAACCAGCTTCATCACATTTCCTATTGGCTCGATAATGCCCAAGATATCCTAAGGGCTGCTGATATTCTTGCAGAAGAAGGCATTAAATTCATTGGTCCTGGTAAACATGGGGTATCTCAAGCATTTTATCTCTATGTATGTGACCCTGGCAGCGGCTGCCGTGTGGAATTATTTAGCGGATCCTATTTAATTTTTGAACCAGACTGGGAACCGGTCGAGTGGACGGAGGAAGAACACTCGATTGCTAACACCTATTGGGGAGAAACCGTAAGCGATAAGGAAATGAATAAACCAACGATCGAAGCGTGATGTATAAGCTGACTCAGGAAATAGCTTGAGTCAGCTTTTTTGAAAGCGAGGGACAGTCTTATGAAGGAAAACAAAATCTATGAAACTGATATTGTTGTAGTAGGGGCAGGGAATGCCGCAATGTGTGCTGCAATAGCTGCACGGGAAAATGGTGCCAATGTCATTGTGTTTGAAAAAGCTCCAGAGGTTGAAAAAGGGGGCAATAGCACGTTTACCCATGGCTCTATTCGTTTTGCCTACAAGGATGTCAATGAGTTAAAGCAAATTATGCCTGACCTTACACAAGAAGATATAGATATGACAGATTTTGGTTCCTATAAGGAGGAAGAATTTTTTGATGATATGTGCCGTATAACGGAATATCGAACCGACCCAGAGCTTGCTTCCCTCTTAACAAGTAAAAGCTTTGAAACGATGAAATGGATGCAGTCCCATAAAGTCAGGTGGGTTCCGATTTACGGTCGCCAAGCCTTTAAAGTGGAGGGCATCTTTAAATTTTGGGGCGGAATGATTGTTGAATCTGTTGGTGGAGGTCCAGGGTTAGTCGGTGCACTCCACGAGGAAGCTGAACATTTAGGTGTTCAAGTATTATTTAATGCTATGGCGACCGAACTCATCCACGATGATGATGGGGTGCATGGGGTCGTTTTTAAACATAATGGAAAAACAACAAAAGTCCATGCGAAAGCAGTTATCTTAGCATCTGGGGGTTTTCATGCCAACCAGGAGATGAGAACTCGATACTTGGGTCCAAATTGGGATTTAGCTAAAGCAAGAGGGAGCCGTTTTAACACCGGCGAGGGTATTCAAATGGCGCTAAATATTGGAGCTCTTGCAGCTGGAAACTGGTCAGGCTGTCATTCAGTTGGCGGAGATCGTTATTTACCTGAATTTACAGAAGGGTTCCAAAAACTCAGCTATCCGTTTGGAGTCCTAGTAAACGCCGAAGGAAAACGGTTTGTCGACGAAGGGGCTGACTTTCGCAATTATACCTATGCGAGATATGGGAAATTGATCCTCAAGCAGCCAGGACAATTTGCATGGCAGATATTCGATGCTAAAGTAGCCAAGCTCTTACGCGACGAATATCGGGGAAGAAAGGTAACAAAGGTAAAAGCGAATACCTTAGAAGAATTGGCTGATAAGCTTGACGATGTGGATCAGGAAGGTTTTTTAAAGACGATAGCGGAATACAATGAGGCTGTCCGTAAAGATATACCATTCAACCCTAATATTAAGGATGGCCGTTGTACAGATGGGTTAGCGGTGCGGAAATCCAATTGGGCCAATACATTAGATGAAGGTCCATTTGAGGCATATGCCGTCACATGCGGAATCACCTTTACGTTTGGCGGCTTAAAAATAAACACCAATACCGAAGTTCAAGATGTAATGTCCCAATCGATTCCCGGGTTATATGCTGCGGGTGAACTGGTAGGCGGCCTATTCTACTTTAATTACCCTGGTGGTGCTGGCTTAATGGCAGGATCGGTATTTGGGAAAATTGCCGGTGAAAACGCCTCACGTTTTATTACCCAAGTAAAAGAAAAAGAGGAGATGTTTTAATGCCGAAACTTAAAGAATTTGACAATATTCTTGTAGAAAAAGCTAGCTCACTAGTTCCGAAATTAAGGGAAAGGGCGACGGAAACGGAAGAAATTCGTCGAATCCCTGAAGCGTCAATAAAGGAATTAAAGGAAGCAGGTATGTTCAAGCTGCTCCGTCCGAAACGATATGGCGGCTTACAAACCAATATGAAGTCCTATGCCGATTGTATTGTCGAGATTTCCCGGGGCTGTGCTTCCACTGGCTGGATTGTAGCGCTCTGTGCGATTCGGGAATTAATGGTCGCTGAATCTTTTACTGAAAAAACACATTTGGAGATTTTTGGAGAAAATGAGGAAGATGTTCTATTTGCTGGGGTTTATGAACCAAGAAAATGCATTGCGAAGAAAGTGGATGGCGGGTATTTGGTTGAAGAAGGAATTTGGATGTTTTGCTCTGGCTCCCTTCATGCGACATGGGGATACTTTGGGATGGCGATTACAGATGAGGACGGAAAATTAGTCGATCAAGCTTTAATGACGGTGCCATTTGATGAGTTAGAAATCATGGATGATTGGCATACAATGGGCTTAAAAGGAACAGGCAGCAACAGTGTTAAAATGACCAATGTTTTTATTCCAGAACATCGTTGCGTTTCATTTTCTGAAGTTTTGAACGGAAATTTTAATTCACAGCACTTGCGTGATATTCCACTATATAATTCGGCACTCTTTCCATCCCTGATCTTATCATTAGGTTTGCCTGGCTTAGGGGTGGTGAAGGCTGCAATGGATTTCTTCCAGGAATTCCTTCCCAATCGAAGAGCTAGTCATATTGGGGTTGAATACTCCAAAGATGCCACAAGCACCCATCTTCTGTTGGCTGATGCCTCTTTAAAAATTGATACCGCTGAAATGCATTATTATCGTGTCGTTCATGAGATTGATTCCTGGGCGGAAAGCGGGAAACACATGGATCGTCACGCACGAGTAAAGACATTGGCAGATATCGGTTATGCAAATCAAATGTGTAAAGAGGCTCTCGATATTTTGATGCTCGCCAGTGGATCAGGGTTTGTTTATGAGGGACACCCTCTACAAAGAATTTTCCGTGATTTTTGGACACTGTATTCACACCGCTCGCTTTCACCAACGATCACAAAAGAAAACTACGGACGGGTTCTGGCAGGATTGGAATCGAATGCCCTTAGGTACTAGGAAGAAAGGCGCTATTCGCCAGTAAAAGATGCGTATCCGCCAGTAAATAGCAGCTATTCGCCAGTAATGGAAGGTTATCCGCCAGATAAGCACCTAAATCAAATTTTAGGTGTTTTTTTATGGATAAATAACGAAAAAAGGAGATCAAAATTCGATACAAACTTCATGCAAATAAAAAAACCAATAAAAACTATCTAAAAACTGCGCTAACTCAAACGATTTTTACTCTAGATTGAAGTTACCGAATTTTCTAAAATTTAATTATGAACAAAACTTCATTTAATACTTACTAAAATAGATGGGCTAAATCAAATGGGAAGGGAAGAGATGCGATGATGACGAGTACTATCTTGGATGTACAGACTGAACTGGTAGAAAAGGCACGATCGTTTGTACCAAGATTACGCGAACGAGCAAAAGAGACAGAGGAAATTCGGAGAATTCCAGATGCCACAATTAACGAATTAAAAGAGTCTGGCCTTTTCTATATCCTTCGTTCAAAACAATTTGGCGGCTACCAAACAAACATGAGAACGTATACGGATATTGTGACGGAAATCTCCCGTGGCTGTGGATCAACCGGCTGGATTGTTGCCCTTTGTTGTATTCGGGAATTGATGATATCGGAATCCTTTTCTGAAATGACGCATCAGGAAATTTACGGATCTGGTGATGATATTGTTTTTTCAGGTGTATTTGAACCAAGAAAGATTCAGGTGAAAAAGGTTGAAGGCGGTTACATCATTGAAGAAGGTTATTGGCCGTTTTGCTCTGGCTCCCTTCATGCGACATGGGGATACTTCGGAATGCCAATTATCGATGAAGATGGAAACGTCGTTGATCAAGGCTTGATTACTTTACCAATGAGCCAAGTGGAAATTACGGACGATTGGCATGTAATGGGACTTTGCGGCACAGGAAGTAACAGTATCAATATGAAAAATGTTTTTGTTCCAGATCACCGGGTTGTATCCTTTACAGACGCCATTGCTGGAAAGTTTCAATCTGATCATTTTCGAGATATTCCACTCTATAATACAGCACTATTCCCTGCGCTGGCGATGTCAATCGGTGTTCCGGGCTTAGGAATGGCGAAGGCAGCTTTAGAATTATTCATGGAAAAATTGCCAAATCGAAGAGCGGCGAATTTGGGGGTTGAATACCTAAGTGATGCCGTTACCACTCATCATCAAGCGGCAGAAGCATCGCTAAAAATTGAAACCGCTGCCATGCACTTTTACCAAGTTGCTGACCGCCTTGATGCTTGCGCTACAAGTGGCGAGTACATGAGCAAATTTGAAAGAGTCAAGGCATTGGCCAATATCGGCTATGCGGTGCAGTCCTGTAAGGAAGCCATCGATATCTTAATCCTTGCAACGGGTTCGGCCTATGTGGGCAATGGGAACCCGATGCAAAGTATCGGACGTGACTTTGCTGCTCTATACACCCACAGAACAGTTTCGCCAATTACATCCAAAGAAAACTTTGGCCGAGAATTATGTGGTCTTTCAAGCAATACGAAAAATATTTAATAATGATTGAGGCGTAGATTAAATGATTAGGAGGGAACTGCATGGAAACGATTTATTTGAACCCGGAAAATCTAGCGGACTATCAGCAAAAAGCAAGCCTCAGCGTCATGGCCCTAGGATTTTTTGATGGTATTCATAATGGACACCGTGAAGTGATTAAAACAGCTTTTCAGAAAGCAAAAGAAAGGAATCTTTCACTATCTGTGATGAGTTTCTTTCCACATCCGAAAACAGTTTTATCCATTGGAAAGACACATGTTGATTATCTGATGCCGCTTTCTGATAAGGAAAAAATATTCTGTGAACTGGGGGTCGACATATTTTATATCGTTGAATTCGATAGAGAATTTGCGTCACTTTCCCCAGAAAAGTTTGCAGCTAAGTATTTAGTTGATCTTGGTGTCGTCCATGCAGTTGCCGGCTTTGATTATACCTATGGTTTTCGTGGAGTTGGAAATATGGACCGCTTGATAAGTGATTCAGGCGGGATCCTCGAAGTGACAAAGGTAGATAAAGTGGAATACCAGGGGGAGAAAATTAGTTCAACCTGCATTCGTGAAAAATTGGCCAGTGGAAATATTGAGGATCTGCCAGCATTTTTAGGACGTCCCTATGAAGTGGCATGTGAATGGGACGGTACTTCACTAAGTGTAAGGCCTCATTATACATTGCCTGCTCCGGGAAAGTATGTAGTCACAGTAAGAGGAGCAAATCAATCACAAGTGCTAGAAATGATTGTTACAAAAGAAAAAGAATTGATTCCGCTAAAATTAGTTTCAGAGTTAACATCCAATGATAATGGTGTTCTTTCTATCATTTGGCACGAACAAATCCTCGGAAAAGTGAAAAATTCTTATCAAGAGCATGGGTGGATTCAAGGAGTTGTTCAAATCGGATAACCAGAAGTTTTAATAAAAGATAATTTTAAAAAAGAGGGGCTATAAAAAGTGAATAAAACGAAAGAGTTCCAAAAACTATTACACCAACCTGGTTCATTTATCTTACCAGGTGCTTATGATGCAATGTCTGCTAGATTAATAGAAGAAATCGGCTTTCAAGCGATATACGCCACTGGTGCTGGAATATCTAATGCTCAATTAGGGTGGGCGGATGTAGGCCTGACTTCCTTAAAAGAAGTGGTTGACATTGTAGCAAGGATGACGGATGTGACGACGATTCCGATTGTCGTCGATGCCGATACAGGCTTTGGTAATGCGATTAATGTTATCCGTACTGTAAGAGAGTTTGAGAGAGCAGGTGTAGCAGCGATTCAAATGGAAGACCAGGTTTCACCTAAGAAATGCGGCCACTTCAATGGGAAAGATGTTATTTCAAAAGATGAAATGGTCGGGAAAATCAAAGCTGCTGTTGACACTAGGAGAGATGAAAATCTAGCAATCATCGCCCGTACGGATGCATTAGCCGTAAATGGCATGGAAGATGCATTGGACAGGGCAAATGCCTATGCGGAAGCTGGAGCCGACATTATTTTTGTTGAAGCGCCGACAACCATGGAACAATTAAAGCAAATTACCAGCTCATTAAAAGGGATACCACAGGTAATAAATCTGGTAGAAGGCGGTAAAACCCCGCTGATTACCTTGAAAGAAGCAGAAGAGATCGGATTTAAAATCATGCTTTGCGCTAATACTGTTCTTCGCTCTGCCATCAAAGGAATCACAGAGTCGTTAAGAATATTAAAATCCGAAGGTTCACACGAAAATGTTCACGAGTTAATTTGTACGTGGGAAGAGCGACAATCACTCTTTAAACTCAATCAGATTAAAGAGTGGGAAAACAAGTATGGAGAAAATCAGTCATTAATTAAAAAGTGATTTTACTTTTTTAATAAATTAAGAACTTTAAAGGAGGACTTAGTTGTGGGGAGAGAAGTAGATTACGACATTATAGTCATTGGATGTGGAGTTGCCGGGACCTCAGCCGCATTATCTGCCGCTGAAACGGCTAAAAAGGAAAATAAGAACTTAAAAATAGCTATTTTAGAACGAGCTGATTATGACCATAGGGGTGGAAATTCTCGTTGGACTGCCTCCTATATGCGGATGAAGAATCTCGATGAAGTGGCTGATAATTTCGTAGAAGACATGCTCGCTTTTTCAGACAACTATTCCGATCGGGAGTACATAGAAACTCTCGCCAAGGATGCTGGCAGCACACTTCGCTGGGTCCAGGAAAAAGGGGTTGAGTTCGACTACCTGCCAACAATGTTTTTAACCGCATCAAAGCCACGTTTACTTCCAGTAGGCGGCGGTCGTGCCATCGTTGACACACTATCCCGCCGTGCAGGTGGACTTGGCGTAGAGATTATTTACGAGGCTACTGCTTGGAAATTACTTCTTGATGACGAAGGTTCCGTCAATGGACTGATGGTGCGGGTTAAAGGTGGCACTTCCCTTCAATTAAAAGTGGGAGCTGTTGTGTTAGCGTCAGGTGGATTTCAGGGAAATCAGGAGATGATGGCACAATATGTTGGCAGAGATGCTCATAAAGTTCGGACAGTAGCCGAGGGTGGATTGTTTAACAAAGGTGAAGGAATCCGGATGGCAATGGAGCTAGGGGCAAAAACGGCTGGTCAATTTGATTCTTTCCATGCTGAACCGGTCGACCCAAGAAGTAAACGGGAAGAGGCTGCTGTAATGACATACCCTTACTTTATTCTAGTCGATCAGAATGGAAATCGTTTCGTTGATGAGGGGAAAACAACAGTCGATGAGCAATATGAAGAGGTTGCACGGACAATATTCCACGATCTTCCTGGTCATATTGCCTATATGATCGGCGATCAAAAGATGTATGAAATTCCAAACTATGAACGAGCTGTGGAAACCGATATACCGGCCATTGTTGCTGATACGATCGAAGAACTGGCGGAGAAGATTGGTGTGCCTGTCGGCCAATTAACGGCTACGGTTGAATCCTATAACGCTGCTGTTCAACCGGGTGAATTTCATTGGGATAAAAAAGATGGAAAACAGGCGATTGGAATTACGCCGCCGAAGTCCAATTGGGCGATTCCGATTAATAAGGCTCCGTTTATCGCCTATCCAATTGTCTGCTCCAATGTTTTCACCAATGGTGGATTAGCTACCGATACGAATGGGCGTGTTCTGTCTCAAGATCATGATCCGATTCCAGGTTTATATGCAGTCGGTGAAACGGCTGGTCTTTATTACGGGAAATATCCAGGCGGGACATCTGTGCTAAGGGGTCTTGCGTTTGGCCGCCGTGCCGGTGGTCATGCTGTTGCTTACGTAACTGATTCAAAGAAATTAGAGGTTTAGTAGAGGGTTTTCTTGAGAAAGGGTGAGGTTTTTTGGAATTAAAAGACAAGGTGGCGTTAGTAACTGGGGGAGGAAGAGGAATCGGCAGAGAGACCTGTATTCTCTTAGCGAAACAAGGTGCTAAAGTTGCTGTTTTTTCCGACAATGAATCTGAAAGCAAAGAAACTGCTTCCTATATTTCTGAGATGGTTGGGAGCGAAGCAATCGCCCTTACTGGGGATGTTCGTTCAGAAGAGGATATAAATCAAGCAGTCCAGACAACACAAGAAAGTTTGGGTTCGATTGATATATTAATCAATAATGCGGGTGTCATGCTCCTTAAGCCGTTCAATGAAATGACGGTTAAAGAATGGGACTTTGTACAAGATGTTAATATTCGTGGAGTCTATTTATGTACTCGAGCAGTCGTGCCGCAAATGATGGAGAAAAGACACGGTGTGATCATCAATCTATCGTCGATTTGGGGAACAAAAGGCGGTCCTGACAGAAGTGCCTACATTGCTTCCAAATACGCATGTCTCGGATTTTTCAAAGCACTGGGTGAAGAATTAAAGCCTTACAAAATTAGAGTGAATGCGGTCTGCCCAGGTCCAGTAAATACAAAGATGATGGACGATTTTGATGTGAATAAAGACAATTGGTTGCATCCAATAGACCTTGCTAATGTCATCGTCGATTTATGTTTGCCAAAGAGTCAAGCTGTAACTGCTACCGCGATTGAAGCATTTGGTTACGGACGACCAGTAAATTTATAAATATTTCTAAAAGTTGGAAGGGGAAATCATAATGGAAAAATTAATTCCAGCTATTGAATCAAAAAATATCAGTCTAGCACTTGCTAATAAAATGTTAGAGGCGGCACTTGTTAAGGGAAAAGAACTAGGTATGCCGTTTAGCATCTCAATCGTTGATCGTGTGGGGAACCTAAAAGCGTTTGCCGCCATGGACGGTGCACCGGTATTAAGTTTGGAAATTGCTCAAAATAAAGCATTTTCTGCTGCCACTTATAATAGAGCAACACACGAATGGTACGACAGATTAAAGGATGATCCACCATTGCTGCATGGGATTGTTCACACTCCAAGATTGATTATTTTTGGCGGTGGTTATCCAATCAAAATCAATAACGAACTGATTGGTGGTGTTGGGGTTAGTGGCGGACATTATACTCACGATATGCAGGTTTGCCAGGCAGCATTAGAAGTGCTAAATAACCTAGAGTAAGAGGGTGTTGATGGATGGAAACCTATGATTTGATTATTTTAGGCGGCGGGTTAGCGGGGATGAGTGCTGCAGTTGAGGCAGGTGAAACGGGTGCACACGTCCTTCTCCTGGAGAAACAGGATGAACTAGGCGGCAGTACGGTTCTAAGTTCAGGTTATATGGCCTTTGCCGGAACAGATATGCAAGAGAAGGCAGGTATCATCGATTCAACCGAGACCTTATTGGCGGACATGATTGAGGTCGGCGGCGGGGTGAATGAACAGGCACTTGTTGAAGCTTATGGCCAGCACCAATTAGAGACATATAATTGGCTTATTGAGCACGGTGTTGAGTTCCGCTCACTCGAAGCGGTTAGCGGTCACAGTGTTCCCCGCGGACATATTATTGACCCACACCAAGCGATTCAAACACTTAAGCGAAGGGTTAAGCTGATGTCAAACGTGACCATTCGATTCAATGCTCCAGCACGAAGACTATTGAAAAATGACGATGGTTGGATTGATCGTGTTTTATATGTGGCCGAAGGGGTAGAGCGATTTGTGCATGCCTCCAAAGGGGTAATCATTGCATCTGGAGGGTTTGCAAAAAGCGAGGATCTATTAGGGCAGTTTGCCCCCCAATTAAAGGGAGCACTAAGGATTGGCGGCCGTGGAAATCATGGGGACGGAATACGGATGGCATGTGAGCATGGGGCCTGGTTAAAGGATTTACCATACTTGAATGGGACCTATGGATTTCATCCTACAGCTGCAGGACCAGTAAAGTCTCAAGGGTTAGCCTTCTACAAGGGTGCAATCATGGTCAACCAATTTGGGAAACGGTTCGTTAACGAGTCTATTTCTTATAAACTATTAGGAAAGGCTGCTTTCGAGCAGCTTGATCAAGTGAGTTTCCAGCTTTGGGACCAAACGGTTATGAACAAGAGTGTTCACGATGACCCTCTCTATGATTTGGAATTACTGAAGCGGCGCAGGCTTCTATATCAAGCGGACACACTGGAGGAATTGGCTGACTGTATTGATGTGCCGCATGAAGTATTGGAAGAAACAATCTCCAGATACAATCAAGGGATTGAAGACGGAGAAGATCCTCAATTCGGCAGGAAGTCATTAACACATAACTATGGAAAACCAACACCAATTGAGAAGGCACCATTCTATGCATTTGAGTCGACAGTCGCGATGCTGGCAACATACGCAGGGATGTCGGTGAACAAAGCGGCACAAGTGGTGAATCCATACGGTGAGCCCATTCCAGGATTGTATGCAGCTGGAGAGGTGACAGGTGGATTCCACGGTGCAGGTTACATGACCGGAAGTTCTTTAGGGAAATGTGCGGTGTTTGGACGGATAGCAGTCCAAGAGGCATTGAAAGAGGTAACAGTAAAATAATTGAATTGCATGGGAGTGGAAAGGCTCAGATTAGGATTGGCTCATAGAATGGTTGAATTCGCCCATAAAGGTAAAAAATTCGCTCATAAGATTGGTGAATTCGCCCATAAAATGGTTAAATTCGCTCATAAAATTTGGATTCGCTGATAGAACTCGGAAATCCGCTGATAGAACCGGGGAATACGCTGATATGGCTTGAGAATTCGCTCATAGACTATTAAATTTCACTAACAAACGATGAATTTCCGCAAAAATAAACATCGATACACTTTTTCCAAACAAATCTAATAACAAAAACGCTCTTTTTATATATTTTTTCGAAAAGGGCACAAAAAGGAGGTAAATTTTATGAAAATCTGGCATCAGAGCCTAACCACGATTGACCGGGTTCCTCAATACCGAGATGCAATCATGAACCATGTGCGGAAGATTGCACGACCAGACGTGGAGGTCGTTCTACATGGCATGTCTGAAGAGACATATCCCACACATTACCCCGGGCATTTTATTACTCATTCCTACCTGCAGAACCTGCACCGGGAGCAGTTCGTTCGTGCTGCATTAATGGCTGAAGCCGCAGGATACGATGCGATGTTTATTGGGACCATTCCTGACGTAGGTCTTTTGGAGGCACGCACGCTCGTTGATATCCCTGTGGTTGGTTATGGGCAAGCCTCCTTCCATATGGCATCCATGCTTGGAGACCGTATCGGAGTAGTCAATTTTTTAACCCCATTGGCAGACGAACTTAGACAAAACGCCGCCCGGTACGGCCTCGGCGAAAAGCTCGGACCAATTGTGCCGCTGGAATCAAGCTTTGATGATGTGCTCGCAGGCTTCAGTAATCCTGAGCCAGTTATTGCGGCATTTCAAAGAGCAGCCGAGACTGCCATCTCTCAAGGAGCCGATGTGATTGTCCCAGGCGAGGGGCCGATGAACGTTTTCCTTGCAACCTTCGGGATTTCAAGGATTGGTGACGTACCTGTCGTTGACTCATTTGGTGCCGGAATCAAGATGTGCGAATCACTAGCGGACCTAAAAAGAGTATCAGGAGTATATATGACCCGGAGCGGTTACTACAACTCAAAACCACCAGCAGAAGCGGTTGCAAGATTACGAGAAATGTACGGATTAGACCCATACCCAAATCCTACTAACCAGCGAGGATTAGCAGTAAGGGCAGGAGTAGAAGTAAAAGGTTAACCAAATAAAAAGACAAGAGGTGAACTAGAGATGCATATCGTCGTATGCCTAAAGCATGTTCTTGATCCGGAAATTACTCCGCGTTATTTTCAAATTGACCCAGAGACCAATTGTCCGGTGAATGGAGATTCCGACATGGTTTTGGACTCTTTTGCCGAGAACGCGCTTGAATTGGCTATTCAACTTCGAGATAAAACACCGGGTGCTACGGTGACTGCCATCTGCCTGGGTGACGAATCCTCGGAGGAAGTTCTGCGCCGAGCCTTTGCCTTCACGGCAAACGCTGCCGTACG
The DNA here is from genome assembly GCF_900177675.1 of Bacillus sp. OV166. Lineage (GTDB taxonomy): Bacteria > Bacillota > Bacilli > Bacillales > Cytobacillaceae > Neobacillus. Next base: position 2,094,633 of record NZ_FXWM01000001.1, read on the forward strand.
AGTTTGGGATTCGGAGTGGGAAAATCTCGACGGTCAGGCCGTTGGGCATATCCTTGCGGAAACTATCAAAACCCTTGGTGGTGCGGAGCTTGTACTGACCGGATATCAAGCAAGTGACATTGAGGAAGGCCTTGTTGGACCAGTCATGGCTGAAGAACTTGGGATTCCTTGTGTGACGCTTGTCTCCGAACTTGAACTGGATGAAGGCAGTGTAAAGTCTACTTGCGAAGCAGAAGGCGGTTATACTGTGGCGAGTGTTCCGTTTCCAGCTGTTTTTACAATTATCAGTTCTGAGGCAAATGTCCCTCGCCTCCCAAAGGTTAAAGATATCCGACTTGCGAGGAGCAAGCCAATCACTCGATTTGAATCAGATGATATTGATTTAGAGCATGTGCGGTGTCAGCCGGGTGTTAAATTGGAGCGGGCCTACGTCCTAAACAGAGATGTCAATTGCGAAATCCTTTCTGGCAGCGATGGCTCAGAGCTCGCAGCTGAATTGACTGACAAGCTCTTGGCACTCAAGATATTATAGGAGGTCTCAAACTATGTCCAAAATCCTTATCTTTACAAATCAGCAAGAAGAATTACTAAGCCCTGGTGCCAAGGAAGCACTGGCATTCGGCAGTCGATTGGCAAGTGCCACCGCCGGAAGTGTGGAGGCTGTCTTGGTTGGACCCGCGACTGAGGCTGGTGCAAAGGAAGCAATTGCCTTTGGAGCAAGCAAAGTATATACCATTAATAATCCTTTACTTTCTGAATATCAGGTTGAACTTTACGTGGATTGCCTCTTCACTGTTTTCCAACAATCTGCTGCCGATACGCTGCTCCTCTCCTTCGATAGAATGGGTAAGGATCTTGTAGGTCGACTGGCTACACGCATTGGCGCATCTGCCATAACAGAGGTGACTGATTTTAGAACTGAAGGCGATAAGCTGACATGGGTGCGCCCAATTTATGGTGATAAAGCATATGGGGAGTATTCAACTACACGTCCTAAGGTGGTTGTTGGCATTCGCCAAAAGAGTCAGGAACTGGCTGTACCTGATTCAACGCGCATAGGTGAAATCATTTCTGTTGATTACTCCGTTCCAGAGGAAGTTGTTTTAACAAAACTGGTGGTGAAGATTCAGTCTGCCTTGTCAGATATCCGTCTTGAGGATGCTACAATTATTGTCTCCGGCGGTAGAGGTCTTGGCGGACCTGAAGGCTTTCAAGATTTGCAGTCCCTTGCAGAACTACTGGGCGGGACAGTCGGTGCTTCAAGGGCAGCATGTGACGCTGGATGGGTTCCTTCTAACCTGCAGGTAGGACAAACGGGAGCTGTTGTTGCTCCAGACCTTTATATTGCGGTCGGAATATCCGGTGCCAGTCAACATCTAGCAGGCATTACCAGTGCAAAGACCGTTGTTGCCATCAACACAGATTCAGAAGCACCCATTTTTAAACGGGCCAATCTCGGTGTAATCGCCGACTACAAGACAGTGATACCAGCACTTACGGAGAAACTGAAAAAGGTCCTTGTTTAAGGAAGACTCAGCTAAAAGATTCAAAATCCTATTTTAAGTCCTCATTTTGGTAGGACTTATTTTTTGTTTTCTGAAAATTTGGTACAATGGGGTTGCCAAAATTTTATATTCAACCTACGAATGATAGAAAGGAGTAAAAATGATGGTTTTAAAGCTTGAAAATGTCTCTTTATTACGAGAAGGAAATTGGATTTTACAAGATGTAAATTGGAAGATTAATAGAGGCGAAAACTGGGTTTTATTTGGATTAAATGGCTCGGGTAAGACAGCCATATTAAATTTAATAAATGCCTATAATTTCCCGACAAAAGGAAAAGTAATTGTACTGGGGATGGAATTTGGGAAAACCTATCTAAGTGAGAAACTGCGTAAACAGATCGGATTTGTCTCTTCATCCCTTCAGGAAAAATTTCATCCAGGGGATAATGCGTTTGAGGTTGTCTTAAGCGGTGCCTTTGCTTCTATCGGTCTTTACGAAACACCGACAGATGAAATGAGAAAAAAGGCTGTTGAACTATTGGAATCACTTGGTTGTATAAGGTATGCGAACCGAAATTACGACAAATTATCACAAGGAGAAAAGCAGCGTGTCTCAATTGCTCGTGCGTTGATGGCTGAACCTTCTTTGCTCATTCTCGATGAACCTACGAATGGATTGGATTTTATCGCGCGCGAACAACTGTTAGAATCGATTGAAAAAATTGCAGAAAATTCCGGTGCTCCGACATTGATTTATGTAACACATCATATCGAAGAAATTTTACCAGTTTTCACTAAAACCTTATTACTAAAAGAGGGACAAGTTTTTGCAGATGGAAAGACATGTGAATTGATATCTAGTCAAAAACTAACGGCGTTTTTCAATCTTCCAGTTCATGTGGAGTGGAAGAACAACAGGCCGATGCTTTCTAGACTACAGGTTGATGAGAAAGATAAACTCAAGGCCTATTGATGATTGAAAAAGGCGCATGAATAATTCATGCGCCAACACCGCATTAATAAACACTCATCGGCATATCTAGTTCTTCTCCAAGCTCGATAAAAATTCCCTCCCTATATAAAAGACTATTAATCTGGTACTGTCATAAAATATAGCAATGAATATCGTAGAAATTTGTATAATGATGTGGAGAAATTTGGCGAATTGATACTGTCTTAATAATGTTCAAAAAAAATTCGAAAAGCGCAGGTAACTACCTTTTCATTTTGGTTGAAACTGTATAATACTTCACAGTTTTTATGAAGATTGTAGTATATAGTGAAAGGGAGCTGAGATATTAAAATTTATCTGACTGAGAGGTTTGGCAAGATGAACCGATTTTCTGTCTTTATAATGAGTCTTATTATCATATTTATCGCGGGCTGTGGGGCATCCAATAATTTAACTGTGAAACTTATCACGCCAAAAACATTTACCCCAGGAAAAATAATTGCGATGCAATTTACCGTAGTCGACAATAAGGGAAATCCGATTGAGGGTGCCGAAGTGAATGCCAATTTAAATATGAAAAACATGGATCACGGGACAACTCCTGTCACTGTGGAAGAATTAGGTGACGGCAAATATATAGGAACTGCTAATTTAGCGATGAACGGTGACTGGGTAGCTTCAATTAAAGTGGAACACGACGGGGAAATGGTTGAAGAAGAAAAGCAATTCACTGTCGAAGCAAAAACTTTGGAGAATGCTCATAAAGTGACCCAAGAAGTTACCTTACCTGAATTTAAGTTAATCGACGAAAATGGGAATTCAGTCACAAAACAAAATCTGATTGGAAAAACCGTCGTTTTGACCTTTACTTATGTGAATTGCGTGGATCCGAATGCATGTCCGGTTTTGTTGGGGAACTTTAGCAACTTGCAACAGGATTTGAAATCGAAGGGAAACAATACAGATAATCTTTTACTCGTTTCCGTTTCCCTTGACCCTGAAAATGATACACCAGAAGCCATGAAGGAACACGCAAAGAAAATGAATTTCGATATGTCCTACTTAAAAATGCTGACAGGAGATATGAATGAGATTCAAAACTTGGCAGACACGCTTGGTGAACATTTTGAAAAAAAGAATTCGGAAGTTTTACATGATAATAAAACCTTTATTTTTAACGAGGATGGAAAGTTGACGCATGAATTTACCGGCAGCATCATTGATCGAAATGAACTATACCAGATTGTACAAGAGTAAAAATAAGTCTGACTCCTACTAGTATCTGAGAAGCTTTGTTATTTCCTGAGAGGGGAATTAACAAAGCTTCTTTTTGATATGGCCAAAATGTATGCAGGGATAAAAGGGTTAAAGATTTTTGAGAAAAGCATTTTTTAAAGAAAAAAGTATTGAGAGTTATCGCAGGAAAATGTATGATATGGCAAAGATAAAGAACTTTTGAATCCAGAGTTAGTAAAAATAAATCAGCTATTAGCTAAGAATATAGTAATGATGCAATAATTGAAACTTATGCTCAATGAATCTTCCAATCATTGAAATGTAAGGGCTTTTATAAAATTTAGTATTGGCAATAGGGATGATTTTAGTTATTATTACCGGACATATTGATCTATCGGTTGGTTCAATAGCAGCCTTTGTCGGAGCTATATCTGCTATTTTAATGGTTAATTATGAAGTTCCAATCTCAGCCGCAATTATAATCTCATTATTAATTGGTGCACTTATTGGCGCTTGGCAAGGATTTTGGGTGGCATATGTCAAAATTCCTGCGTTTATTGTTACTCTAGCAGGAATGCTTTTGTTTAGAGGATTGACTATGGTTGTGTTGGAGGGCAAATCAATCGCCCCATTTCCTGAAACATTTCAAAAAATTAGCTCAGGTTTCATTCCAGATGTGTTTGGTGGAGCGAACCTTCATATTTTAACTCTTGTCATTGGAGCTCTGCTATCTGTCATTCTAATCTTCAATGAATTGAAAATTAGAAAAGTTGAAATAAAATACAATTTAGATGTTTCACAAATAGGAATTTTCATTTTGAAGATTATTGCAATAGTTGCCTTAATTAATGTATTTGTGTACGTTCTTGCTACTTACGAAGGAATTCCTAATATTTTAGTTATCTTGGCTTTATTAATATTGGCTTATCAATTTATTACAACAAAAACAATTGCAGGGCGTCACATTTATGCGATAGGCGGAAATGAAAAAGCAGCCAGTTTATCAGGGGTCAAAACAAAGCGGGTTACATTCTGGGTCTTTGTAAATATGGGAGTGTTATCAGCTCTATCTGGGCTACTGTTTGCTGCTCGATTAAATGCTGCAACACCTAGAGCAGGAAATCTTTTTGAACTTGATGCGATTGCAGCATGTTTTATTGGCGGGGCATCAGCATATGGTGGAGTAGGTACGGTTCCAGGGGCTATTATTGGTGGTCTTGTTATGGGTGTCATGAATAACGGAATGTCCATACTAGGTTTAGGAATAGATTGGCAGCAAGGTATCAAAGGCCTTGTATTATTAGCTGCAGTAGCTTTTGATATCTATAATAAAAACAAATCATCATAATTTACCTTAATAAATAAGAGTAGACCGCTATCTTTAATTGGTAGGGGTCTTTCTTTATGTTTTGTCTATGTCGAAAATCGTGCAGATAAATTAGAGTCCGCTTTAATCCTTCGACATGATGTTGGGTTATTCATTGCAAGAAAAAGGTACAAACAGAAATAAATAAAAATAAAAATTTGTATTTTGTATATTCAAAAATAAACAAAAATGATTTATAATAAAAAACAGAACATAATAAACGCATAAATAAACAAACGGGGGAATTCAGATGGTAAAGAATCTTTGGGATACTGAAAAGGCTTCACAAGTTTTAAAAGGAGTAGAAGAATTAGTGTATCGGTCCAACTTGATTGGATCAGATCGTGCCGTATGTAACTGGGGTGGCGGCAATACATCGATGAAGACAACTGAAAAGGATTTTCGCGGTCGTGATATAGAAGTGATGTGGGTAAAGGGAAGCGGTTCCGATTTGGCAACAATGAAGGCTCATAACTTTACAGGCCTAATTCTAGAAGATATCCGTCCACTATTTGAACGTGATGAAATGACAGATGAGGATATGGTGTCCTATCTTTCACATTGCATGATTGACAGTAAACATCCAAGAGCATCGATCGAAACATTATTACATGCGTTCTTACCATATAACCATGTAGACCACACACATCCAGATGCGATTATTAGCCTATGCTGTGCTGATAATGGGAAGCAGCTTGCTGAAGAGATTTTTGGAAATCGTTTTGTTTGGGTTCCATATGTACGGCCAGGCTTTACACTTTCAAAAATGATCGCAGAAGGAGTAAGAAATAACCCAAATGCGGAGCTTGTCTTAATGGAAAAACATGGACTTGTTACGTGGGGAGAAACTTCAGAAGAGTCCTATGCCAAAACAATCGAAATTATTAATGAAGCAGAACAATATATAAATGAAAGAATTAATGAAGGAACCGTTTTTGGTGGTCAAAAATATGAATCTCTTACCGACGAAGAAGCAACTAGCATCCTAGCAAAAGTAATGCCAGTGATCCGCGGAGCAGTAAGTGATGAAAAGAAAATGCTGTTAACGTTTGACCGTGGTGAAGATGTTATTCAATTTGTAAACAGTCACCAAGCACCAGAGCTTTCTCAAGTAGGTGCGGCCTGTCCAGACCATCTCGTCCACACAAAAATGGTTCCACTTTATATCAATTGGGATCCACAAACGAAGGACGTAGAAGCCTTAATTGCTAGTGTAAAAGAAGGGATTGACAATTTCAAAGCACAGTACAAAGAATACTTTGACCGCAACAAACACGAAGGCGATCAAATGTTTGAACCAGCTCCACGTGTTATCTTAATCCCTGGAATTGGTATGGTGAACTCTGGAAAGGATGTTAGCAACTCTAGAGTCAGCGGTGCATTATACCACCGTGCAATTGCGGTAATGAAAGGTTCTACTACACTCGGAAACTTTGTTTCATTAAGTGAAAATGAATCCTACAACGTAGAATATTGGCCATTAGAATTATATAAATTATCGCTTGCTCCAGCTGAAGCTGAGTTTTCTAGAAAGGTAGCTTTTGTTACTGGCGGAGCTGGTGGAATTGGCAGTGAAACTTGCCGTCGCTTTGTTTCTGAAGGAGCACATGTAGTTGTAGCAGACTTGAATCTTGAAGGTGCAGAAAAGGTTGCCGCTGAAATTAATGAAAAGTACGGAGCAAATCGTGCCCTTGCTGTGAAGATGGATGTAACCAAAGAAGAGCAAGTTGAATCAGCCTTTGATCAAACAGCACTTACGTTTGGCGGGGTTGATATCATTGTAAACAATGCTGGCCTTGCTACATCAAGTCCAATTGACGAAACGTCTCTTCAAGAGTGGAACTTAAATATGAATGTACTAGGAACTGGTTATTTCCTAGTAGCCCGCGAAGCATTCAAGCAAATGAAACAGCAAGGCATTGGTGGAAACATGGTGTTTATCGGATCGAAGAACTCTGTATTTGCTGGAAAAAATGCAGCTGCCTACAGTTCTGTAAAAGCACTTGAAACACACTTGGCAAGATGTATTGCTGCTGAAGGCGGCGAGTTTGGCATTCGTGTCAATTCTGTCCTTCCTGATGCCGTTCTTCAAGGATCTACTATTTGGGGATCAAGATGGCGTGAAGAACGTGCTGCAGCATATGGAATTGATCCTGATCAATTAGAAGATCACTATCGCAAACGTACAACTCTATTAGTTAATATCTATCCTTCAGATATCGCTGAATCAATCGCATTCTTTGCCTCATCAAAATCAGATAGAACAACTGGATGTATGTTAACGGTGGATGGCGGAGTGCCAGCTGCGTTTACGAGGTAAGATAGTTATGTGAAAACTAATTGGAATGAAAATATAATGAAGAAACTAAGCATTGCACAATTGCTGGAAACATTAAATAAAGCCATTGAGTTAAATTTACAACAAGACTTTATTGATTTAATAGTTTATGAGTTAGATAGAAAGCAATTTAAGATTAATTAACATAAAAAGTTGACTCCATAAGAGGGGTCAACTTTTTGTCATAACATCTATAAAGAGTTGAATAGATGGATTTATATTTTTTTTTTCCAAGCAATAACAAGTTCACAATCGTGATCCTTTACGCCATCAATCTCTATAAAACGAAGTGTTAGGAAAGAGGAATGAAAATTCCTTTTGATAATTCTTTCGATAAGCGAAATACCATGCTATACTAATAAAAGTCACCAACAAAAACATTTTGAGAAGGGTTGTCTATGGTAAATGTCGAGTAGTATGATAAAAGCTTTTATTAGTCTCTTTTTGGTTTCTGTTTTATGGGGGTGCAATTATCCGGTCAGTTCCTATTTACTGCAAGGATTTTCACCTGTTTTTTTATCAACCGTTCGAATTTGCTTTACCTCACTTTTTTTGATAATCGTTGCCATGATTCATAAAGGAATGAAGCGTCCCACCATTTCAGAGTGGAAATACCTCATTGGTGTTGGAATCTTTGGAACCCTGTTAAATCAAACCTTCTACTTTACGGGTCTCCATCATACAACCCCAGCTAACGCCTCATTAATAATTTCCTTGGCACCGATAGCGACAATTCTATTGGAACGAATCATCTTTAAAGTCCAGTTTACCATTAAAAAATCGGCAGGAGCCATTATTAGTTTAATTGGTGTTTTTTCAATTATTGGTGTTGCAAATGGCGGTTTGGGAATCTCATGGGGAGATTTTAACATACTAATCGCCATGCTTTGCCTCTCGATTAGTATATTATTTATCCGAGGTTTATCAAAAACTATGAACACATTTATTATTACGATATACTCAACCGTACTAGGAAGTGTACTAATGATTCCTGCTGCCGGAGTCGAAAACTTTGTGAGCGGCTCTGTCATCAGCCATTCTCTTTTTATGTGGATTTTGTTAATTTTTGCTGGGATCATGGCTCAAGGTATTGCTGGGTTTTGGTGGAATAAAGGCGTAGCTAAAGTTGGTGCAGGTACAGCTTCAATGTTCATGAATATCCAGCCGTTTGTCGCCATCATAGCCTCTCATTTTATTTTAGGGAATCATATCTTGCTGAATCAAATCATTGGCGGTATTTTGGTATTACTAGGCGTATTTATTGCAAATATGCCATCGGTAAAAACCGTGGTTTCTACTGGGTCAAATAAAGCGGTAATGTAAAGAGTCTTCCCACTGATTGGTCTAAAAGGTCGATCTTTCACAAAAACTATCAATACATCCTGAGAAATGGAAAGGGACGATGAGATGAAAACACCACAGAAAAATTCTGTGGTGTTTTTTGGTATTTAAGAATTAAGGTTGGCAAATAAGGACAACAAATTGGTCGAATTACGTTATAGGAAAATCGTATTTTTCTAGTAAGATAGAGTTATCAGTAAGCGTTTCCAACCGAGAGGTGATGTTAATGACAAAATACAGTATTGCTGTTGATATTGGTGCATCAAGCGGCCGGCTAATACTAGGATATTTAGAAAATGGGTTATTAAAACTAGATGAAATTCATCGTTTCGATAACAAAATTGTCAAAAAAGGTTACTCCTATTGCTGGGAAGCCGACAAGCTTTTTCAAGAAATCAAAAATGGATTAAAAAAGTGCAATGAGCTTGGCATAAAACCAGATAGTATCGGAATTGATACGTGGGCCGTCGACTTTGTGTTATTGGATGAAAACGATCAACCATTAACAGAGGCTGTCTCATATCGTGACCCGAGAACAGACGGGGTGATGGAACAGGTTTTTGAAAAAATCATGAAAGAGCGTCTGTATTTAGAAACAGGCATCCAGTTCCAAAAGTTTAATACCATCTATCAATTGTATTCGATTAAACAAAGCTCTCCAGAAATCCTAGATAAAGCAAAATCATTCTTAATGATTCCAGATTACTTCAATTATTTACTGACAGGAAAAAAAGCAAATGAATATACAAATGCTACATCCACCCAACTTGTAAATGCTTTTACGAAAAAGTGGGATCATGACTTATTGGATCTATTGGGAATAAATAAGGAAATGTTCCATGAAATTAAGACACCGAAGACTGTTCTTGGAACATTAAAAGAAGAACTAGTTTCAGAGTTAGGCTTTGACCTTCAAGTGATTCTTCCAGCAACACATGATACAGGTTCAGCGGTTATTGCCGTACCTGAAGAAAATGAAACGATATATATCAGTTCAGGAACATGGTCGTTGATTGGAGTTGAAAACTACTTCCCAATCTGTGTAACGAAAGCACTGGACTACAATTTTACCAATGAGGGCGGAATCGATTATCAATACCGCTTCTTAAAAAATATTATGGGACTTTGGATGATTCAAGAGGTAAAACGCAACTACAATAATGAATATTCTTTTGCCGAGCTGGTTGATTTAGCTAGAGAGGCTAAGGACTTTAAGGCAGTGGTTAATGTCAATGATGACCGTTTCCTAAAACCTGAGAACATGGTCCAGGAAATCATGAATTATTGTGTGGAAACGGATCAGCCAATTCCTAGCACACCTGGAGAAGTCGCGAAGTGCGTATATGATAGTTTAGCAGTTAGCTATCAGGATGCCGTTCAAGAAATTGAAGAAATTTTTGAAAAGAGATTTGAAAAAATCAATGTCATCGGCGGCGGCTGTCAAAATGAAATGTTAAATCAACTTGTCGCTGATGTAACGAAGAAAGAAGTATATGCAGGACCTATTGAAGCGACTGCGATCGGTAATATCGTCGCTCAGTTAATGGCACTCGATGAAATTCAAGATATGAAAGAAGCACGCACGATTGTTAAAAAATCATTTGAGGTAAAGAAATATTTGCCAACTGCACCGATTACAAACTAACCTTGGAGAGGAAGATATTTATGTCTACTAAAGAAAACTACGAACTTGCTAAGAAGGCTTATGAAAAATGGGGAATTAATGTTGATGAAGTAATCGAAACCTTAAAAAATATTTCGATTTCGGTTCACTGCTGGCAAGGTGATGATATCGGTGGATTTGAAGTGAACCCTAAAGAATTATCTGGTGGAATTTCTGTTACTGGAAATTATCCAGGTAAGGCAACGACACCTGAAGAATTAAGAGCAGACTTAGAAAAAGCACTTTCCTTGATTCCAGGTAAACATCGCGTCAATTTACATGCCATTTATGCGGAAACTAATGGAGAAGTGGTAGAAAGAGACCAGCTAGAACCAAAGCATTTTGAAAATTGGGTAAAATGGGCAAAGGAAAATGGATTAGGCTTGGATTACAACCCAACGCTATTCTCACATCCCAAAGCAGATGACGGTTTGACACTTTCCCATCCAAACGAAGAAATCCGTGAATTCTGGATCAATCACTGTATTGGCAGCCGGAAAATTGGTGAGTATTTCGGAAAAGAACTAGGTACACCTGCCTTAACAAATATTTGGATTCCAGATGGCTATAAGGATATTCCAAGTGACCGCCTGACTCCAAGAAAAAGATTAAAAGAATCATTAGATAAAATTTTTGCCGTTGATGTAGATGAAAGATTTAATCTTGATGCAGTAGAAAGTAAAGTGTTTGGAATTGGCTCCGAATCTTATGTAGTTGGTTCTCATGAATTTTATCTAAATTATGCAATGAAAAATGAAAAATTATGTTTACTGGATACAGGGCACTATCATCCAACAGAAACAGTATCAAATAAAATTTCATCGATGTTATTATTTAGCGAAAAGCTTGCCCTGCATGTTTCAAGACCTGTACGTTGGGACAGTGACCATGTAGTTATCCTTGATGATGAATTAAAGGAAATTGCCTTAGAAATTGTACGTAATGATGCGTTAGACCGTGTCATCATCGGACTTGACTTCTTTGATGCAAGCATCAATCGTGTGGCTGCTTGGACAATAGGTACACGTAACATGATTAAAGCATTGCTTTATGCGATGCTGGTTCCAAATGAATATTTGAAACAGCTTCAAGAAGAAGGCAACTTCACTGAAAGATTAGCGTTAATGGAAGAATTCAAGACCTATCCATTTGGTGCAGTTTGGGATTTTTACTGTGAAAAAATGGGCGCTCCAGTAAAAGAATCTTGGTTAGAAGAAGTAAAAGCGTATGAGCAAGAGGTTTTATTAAAAAGATAAGTGGATTTATTAGGGGAAGACTCAAATAGGAGATTTATAGACTCCTTTTTGGGTCTTCTTTTTTTAATTTTTACATGTTTGTTTTTCAAAAATATATGTTATAGTTATAGTGAGAATGAATAAAAAACAAATACAAAACAACATAAATAAAAATAGCGGGGCAGGAAGGGGCAGAACAAGTGCTTGTTGCAGAAAGACAAAAAAAGATTGTCGAATTGGTTAATGAACGATTAAGTATTCGGGTTACGGAGCTTAGCAAGATTTTCTCTGTAACAGAGGAAACGATTCGTCGTGATCTTGAAAAGCTTGAAAAGGAAAATTTATTAATGCGCAGTCATGGCGGTGCGGTTAGTATTGAGAAAGATCAATCGGAGACCTCCTATTTGGAAAGAGAGATTACGAATGCTGCTGAAAAGAAAGCGATAGCAAGAGCAGCCGTTCAATCTATTGAGTCTGGTGACCAAATTGTTTTGGATGCAAGTACTACCGCATGGTATGTCGCAAAGGAACTGCCAGATATGCCTTTAACCGTTCTTACAAATTCAATAAAGGTAGCCATTGAGCTTAGTAAAAAGGAACAAATAAAAGTGATTTCTACTGGCGGAACTTTACTATCACAATCTCTTTCATATGTTGGACCACTTGCAGAGCGCTCCCTTGCCATGTATCACGTTAACAAAGTCTTCCTTTCCTGCAAAGGGGTACACCTTGATAAAGGGCTAAGTGATTTAAATGAATTGCAAGCGTTATTAAAAAAGCAGATGATGGAAATAGCCGATGAAACCATTCTAATGGTTGATTCCAGCAAATTTGGGACACGTGCTTTTTCGCATATTTCACCAGTTTCTAACATCGATTGCATTATTACCGATTCAAATATAAATGAAGAAACTAGAATCGAGTTGGAAGAAAAAAAGATAAAGTTAGTAATTATCAACTAGCAGGCCAAGTCCGGTCTGCTTTTTTATACACTTTAAGCCAAACATTAAAACGTGTATGGCTTGTTTGATTTGTCTCTGTGAGTTATTTTTATTTTTTTAAAAAGTCGGAATTTTGAAAGAAATTAGTCGGATTTACAGTAGGAAAGGGTTTTCATTTGTTTTATCTTTAATATAGAACAAACTATCTAAAATTTCTCCTGCAAATAAATCATTACAAAATAAGATTCGTAATGAAAAGAGGATGTGACAATGAAATGAAATATTCAAATCCAGTTATTAGCGGATTTCACCCTGATCCAAGTGTTTGCAGGGTTGGCAAAGATTATTATTTGGTTACCAGTTCGTTTGAATTTTTTCCAGGAATTCCGATTTTTCATAGTACCGATTTAGTCAATTGGAAACAGATTGGCCATGTATTGACGCGTGAAAGTCAGCTTCCGCTCATCCGCATTCATAGAATGGGACCTTCACAAGGAATATTTGCTCCAACAATCCGTTATCATAATGGATGCTTTTATGTAATTACAACCAATATCTCAACAAATAAGAATTTTTATGTTCATGCCGAACAGCCAGAAGGTCCTTGGTCTGAGCCAATAGTCGTTGAGGGCTGGGGTGGAATTGATCCGTCCTTATATTTCGATGAAGATGGGAAAGTTTATTTGAGTGGAACAAGCTCTTTTGGTTCCAGTGAACCTGTAGGAATCTATCAGGCTGAGCTTGATATTGAGTCTGGACAGCTGTTAACAGAGCGTCAGTTAATTTGGAAAGGAACAGGGGGCAGCTCTCCGGAAGGGCCGCATCTATATAAAATCAATGGATGGTATTATTTAATGATTTCAGAGGGTGGTACAGAATATGGCCATATGGTAACGATTGCAAGAAGCAGAAGCCCTTACGGGCCTTTTGAGAGCAATCCCAATAATCCAATCCTGTCGAATCGGAGTACTGATGAACCAATTCAAGCCACCGGTCATGCAGATTTGGTCCAAGCAGAGGACGGTACTTGGTGGTCTGTGTTTCTAGGGATCAGACCTGTGGGCTATCCAAAACGTCATCACCTTGGGCGTGAAACCAATCTTGCTTCAGTCCATTGGACAGAGGAAGGGTGGCCCATTATTGGAGCAGCAGGTCGAGCAGAATTGGTGAATGAAGCCAGATTACTTCCATTAGATCAATCCCATCCATGGCAGGAAAAAGAAAATTTTGATAACGCTTTCCTTTCGCCGGTTTGGAATTTTTACCGTAATCCGATGGCAGGCTCTTGGTCAGTAACGGAACGATCTGGTTGGTTAACACTATATGGTCAATCTTCCACATTGAATGATTCAGGATCTCCCACATTTGTTGGCCGCAGGCAGCAGCATTTTAACTGTGAGATTTCGGCCCTTATGGAATTTATCCCAAATGAAGATGGAGAGGAAGCAGGACTTACCGTATTTATGAACGAGAATTATCATTATGAAATTGCTAGAGCACTTAAGGAAGGAAAGTCTATTATATTATTCCGCCGCCGAATTGGCAGCCTGTGGAAGGTAGAAGCAGAAGTAGAGTATGACGAGCCGACCGTTGTCTTTGGAATTCAAGCAGATGACTTTAGTTTTACCTTTTCTATTACATCCTCGAGTGGAGAAAAAATCACTTTGGGTAAAGGGGAAAGTTCTATACTTGCGACTGAAGTTGCTGGGGGTTTTACGGGCTTATTTTTTGGAATGTATGCGACTGGAAATGGCAAGATTTCTACTGCACCTGCCCATTTTGATTATTTTAACTATGTACGAGGTGAAGATTCAAAAACTGATTTACTAACAGCATTAATAGGTGCATCAGTAGATTAATAACTAATAAAGTTATCAGCCAATGAATGTTTTAAACGACGAATCTATAAAAAAAGGGGAAGTAAAAATGACAATGGAAATTGGATTAAATTTATTTTCAGTATTTAGAGATTTAAACGAGGATTATTTCGGTACGTTAGAAAAGGTAGCTCAAATAGGGTACAAAAATATAGAGTTGATTTCTGTTAATTTTTCTACAGGCGAGCGCTTTTCGGATACCTTTTCCCTACCAGTCATCAAACAGAAGTTTGACGAGCTAGGATTAAAAGCGTTTGCAGCACATGAAGGTGTTGCCCCTGGTAAAGCGTTACTAGATGCTGATTGGGATAAGATTATTCAAGAAAATGCAACACTTGGATGTCAGTCTATTGTTTTCCCGATGGCTTTTATATCAGGCCGTGAGGATACCCTTCAAACAGCCGAACATCTAAATCAAATAGGAAAAAAGTGCAAAGAAGCGGGGATGAACTTTTACTATCATAACCATGCGCATGAGTTTAAGAGAATAGGAGAAACATCCTTATTTGAACTTCTAGTTGAAAATACCGATCCAGCGAACGTGAAATTTGAGCTGGACCTCGTTTGGGTTATGAGAGGCGGATATGATCCTCTTGCATTGCTTGAGAAATTGGGGAGTCGCTGCGACATGATCCATCAGAAGGACTTAGGCAAACATGTAAATCCAGTTAGTATATTTACCGCATCGAGCCAAGAAGAAAGCAATGACCTGATGAAAATATATACAGAGTATGTGAAGCCAAATGATTTTGTCAATCTCGGAACTGGTATCGTTAATTTTCAAGAAACCTATCAAATACTTAATGAATTAGGATACATCCGTTATGCAATTGTGGAAAACGAAGGACATCTAGGAGATAAATTTACAAGCATTTCGGGGGATTTAACAGTAATGGAGAAATCTATAAAAGGTCTTATCAAAAATTAATTAAGAGGAGTGTTCCTAATGTCTAAAAAGTTAAATATTGGAATCATCGGCTGTGGCGGAATTGCCAATCAAAAGCACATGCCTTCATTGGCAAAGCTTGGTCATTTAGGAGAAATGACTGCCTTTTGCGACGTGGTAGAGGATAGAGCCGTTAAAGCAGCACAGCAATTCGGCACAGAAGAGGCAAAAGTTTATACCAATTATAAGGAGTTATTACAGGATGGCTCGATTGATGTTGTTCATGTACTTACTCCTAATCTGCAACACTCCTTTATCACTGTTGATGCACTAGAAGCAGGAAAGCATGTCATGTGCGAAAAGCCAATGGCCATCAATTCAAAAGAAGCCGAAGAAATGATTGATGCAGCCAATCGAACAGGAAAGAAGCTTACAATAGGTTACCAAAACCGTTTTCGTGATGACTCGGAAGTATTGTACAAAGCTTCAAGTGAAGGTGAATTCGGCGATATTTATTTTGCTAAGGCACATGCCATTAGAAGAAGAGCGGTTCCTACATGGGGGGTGTTTCTTGATGTAGAACAACAAGGTGGCGGACCATTAATCGACATCGGTACACATGCATTGGATTTGACGCTTTGGTGTATGGACAATTACAAACCGCAATCTGTAACAGGTTCCGTTTTCCATAAGCTTGCAGATAAACATGAAGGAAATTTGTTCGGACCATGGGACCCAGAAACATATAGGGTAGAAGATTCAGCGTTTGGATTTATTAAAATGGAAAATGGGGCCACGATCATTTTAGAATGTTCTTGGGCATTAAATACAACGGATGTTCGAGAAGCAATGGCAACCTTATGTGGCACAGAAGGTGGTGCTGAAATGAAAGCATTACCAAATTCACCTACAAGTGAGTTAGTTTTCAATGGCACAAAATACGGAAAGTTGGTTGAAACGAAACCTGCCACAGGCGGAGGAATTGCTTATTTTGATGCAGGGGCAGAGGAGCCTGGAGTAAAAGAGGCGAGACAGTGGCTGGAATGCATTATTAATGATACAGAACCACTTGTTAAACCGGAACAAGCATTAGTTGTCACACAAATTTTAGAGGCGATATATACCTCAGCAAAGACAGGAAAAACAATAGACTTTTAATAAACGGGCAATCAAGAATAAGAAAATGGGGGATTTTAGATCCTCCTTTTTCCTACCTGTTTCTGAGCAAAAAGGTGATCCTCTAATTAAAGGAGTAAAAAATTCGTGTCGAATACACCATCGTTATGGAACAAAACCTTTTTTATTATCATGTTTGCTAATGCATTTGCTTTTTTCGCATTTGATATATTGCTGCCAACTCTCCCACTCTTTTTGGCAAAACATGGGGGACTCGATATATCCCAAATAGGATTAATTATCGGGAGTTTTACTTTTTCAGCCATTATCATTCGTCCTTTTACTGAATTCTTTACCAATAAATTTGGAAAAAAGAAAACATTAGTAGTCTCCATTCTTATTTGTTTAATCTCCTCTCTAGGTTATTATTTTGGGACAAACTTCATCCTTGCACTTTCCATTCGTATTCTGCATGGTTTCGGTTTTGGTCTTGCTGTCACGATTCTTTCCACTTTAGCAGCGGAGATTATTCCAAAACAAAGAAGGGGCGAAGGGATGGGTATGCTTGGGAATGGTACAACGATTGCTTTAGCATTATCGCCATTTGTTGGGATATGGCTGTTTAATTCCTATAATCCAATCATATTATTCGGTACCGCAGGAGCTAGTTTACTAATCTTCCTGTTTTGTATTAGTTTCATTTCTTTCCCCGAAAGTGTGATCAATTCCAATCAAAAAGAAACATCATTCCTAAAATCATTGATTGAACCTTCTGCTATTTTTCCTAGCTACTTGATGCTTTTATTTGGCATATGCATGGGCGGAGTCATTAGTTTTATGGCACTTTATGCAAAAGAGTTAGAGATAGAAGGTGTAGAATGGTTTTATTTCGTAAATACGGTTAGTGGATTCTTAATCCGTTTCATTTCAGGAAAAGTATTTGACCGTAAAGGACATGCTTGGGTGTTAGTTCCAAGTTCGATCTCAGTCATAATTGGTTTTGTATTAATATATCAAACTACTACTTTAAGTGATTTAATCATTGCTGCAATCCTATATGGGATGGGTACAGGATCATTATTCCCTTCCCTCCAGGCCTGGGCACTGAATAATACGAAGCCTGAACGGTATACGAAAGTAACCGCCATGTTTTTTAATTCATTTGACTTAGGAATTGGAGGAGGGTCTGCCGTTCTTGGTTTGATTGCGGCAAAAACAAATTATGGTTCTATTTATTTGTTTTCAGCCTTCGTAATGGTATTTTTTCTCCTTGTCTATTGTTCCGTATTATTTTTAAACAAACAAAACATGGTGAGAATTCAGAAAAGAGCAAATTGAATATTGTGAGCAACTTTGGAAATGAAGATGGTCACTACTACACTGTTTTCATTGGAGGATTATAAATGAAAAATGTTAAAACAAAAATCGATACTGAAGATCATATCAAATATGTGGAAAATAAAGGTGGACCAACGTTAGGATATTCCGAAACTTCTGGAGTTACGATCATCCAAAAAGATGGCCATTTTTTTAAGGATTTAAACAAAGATGGAAAAATAGATAAATATGAAGATTGGAGATTAACTCCTGAGGAGAGAGCAAAGGACCTTGCATCTAAAATGACAATTGAGCAAATCGCGGGACTCATGTTATATAGTAGGCATCAAGCCGTTCCTGCAGGGAGTAAGGGTTGGTTTGCTGGTACGTACGGGGGTAAGTCCTACGAAGAAAGCGGTGCGAATCCATGGGACTTAAACGATGAACAAATCGAGTTTCTTTCTAAAGATAATTTAAGACATATCCTCGTAACTACGGTCGAAAGCCCTGAGTCTGCTGTGCGATGGAATAACAATATTCAGGCTTTTGCAGAAGGGACAGGGCTTGGTATCCCAGCAAACAACAGCTCAGATCCACGCCATGGTTCAGATTCTAGTACAGAATTTAATGCAGGAGCGGGAGGCAACATTTCTATGTGGCCTGAGCCACTTGGTCTTGCGGCAACATTTAATCCAGAAGTGGCAGAAAGATTTGGAGAAATAGCCTCAAAGGAGTACCGGGCTTTAGGCATTACAACTGCATTATCGCCGCAAATTGATATTGCAACAGATCCGCGTTGGTTCCGTTTTAATGGAACCTTTGGTGAAGATTCACAGCTTTCCGCTGATATGGCTCAAGCTTATGTGGAAGGTTTTCAGAATTCAGCAGGTGATAAAGAAATTACTGAAGGCTGGGGTTATTACAGTGTTAATGCAATGGTAAAACATTGGCCGGGAGGCGGCTCTGGCGAGAGTGGAAGGGATGCACACTATGGATATGGTAAGTTTGCCGTTTATCCAGGCGGCAACTTTGAAGAACATTTAATTCCATTTACTGAAGGTGCCTTTAACTTACCTGGAAAAACAAAGATGGCTTCTGCGGTTATGCCTTATTACACTATTTCAGTGGAACAAGATCCGGTAAATGGAGAAAATGTTGGTAACTCTTACAATTCTTACTTAATAAATGATTTGCTTCGAAAAAGATATGGTTATGATGGTGTTGTTTGCACGGATTGGATCATTACTGCCGATGAACCAGAGAATATTGATACGTTTGTCGGCGGGAAGCCATGGGGTGTTGAAAATCTGACCGTTGCCGAGCGGCATTATAAATTAATTTTAGCTGGGGTCGATCAATTCGGAGGGAATAATGAAGCGGGTCCAATCCTGGAAGCGTACCAAATGGGGATTGCTGAATTTGGTGAGGCATGGATGCGCAAGCGCTTTGAAGAATCAGCAGTACGTTTATTAAAAAATATCTTCCGTCTAGGAATCTTTGAAAATCCTTATATAAAAGTGGAAGAAAGTGTTCATGAGGTTGGGAAACCAGAGTATATGCAGGAAGGATATGAAGCGCAGCTTAAGTCTATTGTTATGTTGAAAAATAGGAATAGCATCCTGCCACTAAATAAAGAAAAAGTCGTCTATATCCCTAAAAAATATACACCTGCAGGCAAAGATTGGTTTGGTAATCCAACACCTGAAAAATTCGAATATCCAGTTAATATCGATGTTGCTAGGAAATATTTTAAGGTAACGGATAACCCTGAAGATGCAGATTTTGGATTGGTCTTTATTAGCACTCCTAAGTCCGGAACTGGTTATAGTCATGATGATGTAAAGGAAGGTGGAAATGGATATGTACCAATCAGCCTTCAATACAAACCCTATACGGCGATTTATGCTCGAGAAAAAAGTCTTGCTGGTGACGCTCGTGAGGGTGATGTTTTAAACCGATCGTACAAAGGAAAAACGGTGACTCCAAGTAATACCAAGGATTTGGATATGGTGGTAGAAACAATTGAAGTAATGAAAGGAAAACCGGTAATTGTTTCGCTTCTCCTATCGAACCCGACAGTGGTGGATGAATTTGAAAAGAATGTCGATGCTATTATTACGAATTTTGGGGTTCAGGATCAAGCTATTTTTGATATTTTAACAGACGGAGCTGAGCCTTCGGGTCTTCTACCAATGCAAATGCCTGCTAACATGAAAACCGTCGAAGATCAATTGGAAGATGTGGCCCATGACATGGAGTGTCATGCAGACTCTGAAGGTCATGTGTATGACTTCGCATTTGGTCTTAACTGGGCTGGTAGGATTCAAGATGATAGAACAAAAAAATATCAAAAAACCAAATAGAAAAAAGTAACCTAAACAACAAAGAAAAAAGTTAAGAATGAAACTCGAAAAATGAAGAGGAGATGAAAGCCGTATGAAGTCGTTTCAAAACTTAAGCCCATTATTAAAAAGTTTTGTGGAAAGGGGGCCTGTTGGCTGCGCCTGTTCTGTTATGCACCATGGAGAAAAGGTATTTGAAGAGTACATTGGCTATGCTGATTTAGAAACTCAAAAACCTGTTTCTACCGATACGCTTTTCCGGATCCACTCCATGACAAAGATCGTTACATGTACAGCTGCCATGATCTTATATGAACGAGGGCTGTTTTTGTTGAATGACCCGCTCGAGGAATATTTACCTGAATTCAAAAATCCACATGTCTACCGGACTGCTAAAGAAGGAGAACAGATTATAACGCCTGCATCAAATTCTATCAGGATCAAAGACCTGTTCACGATGACATCCGGTTTAAGTTATAGCTGGGGAACAACAGAACAGGAAAGCGAGGTAAGAAGAGTAGAGGAACGATTAAATAGTCAGGATGATTTTACCCAAGAAACATATATTCGAACACTTTCTAAAGCACTAAGTACGATTCCTCTTGCGTTTGATCCCGGAACCGGATGGAAGTATGGTTATAGTCATGATGTTTTGGGAGCATTAATAGAGGTGGTATCCGGAAAGACTCTCGGCCAATTCTTAAAAGATGAAATCTTCCAACCTTTATCAATGAATAACACCTTCTTTAATCTGCCTGATGAGAAAAAAGATTTCCTTTCCAGCTTTTACATACGGAATGAGGAAGGCAGCCTGATAAAAAGCTCGGATATGTTTCCAAAAGTAAAGACTCGCTTTGAAAGTGGTGGCGGAGGTCTATTCTCTACGCTAAGTGATTATAGTCAATTTGCTCATATGTTAGCCAGTGGCGGGGAAATGAATGGAAATCGAATTATAGGAAGAAAAACAATCGAACTAATGTCAATGAATCATCTAAACTCGGAGAATTCAGTTGATTATAATTGGGATCGCCTGGCCGGGTATGGCTATGGTCTTGGAGTGCAGATAATGATGAATCCTCCATTGTCAGGCAGCAACAGCCCTGTTGGTGAATTCGGCTGGAACGGCATGTCAGGAACATGGGTAACGATTTGTCCAAAAGAAAATCTTTCTGCTGTTTATATGCAGCAAATGCTGCCAAACTTTGAGGACTCTCAGCAGCCTAGACTACGATCTGTTATTTATGGAGCACTTTGAGCCTAAAAAAACTTCTATAAAATAAGTCTTGGGTGAAAATTAGCTCAAGGCTTTTTGTTTTTCATTAAATTCCTATAATAATAAGAGTATGATTCTTTTATGAAATTCTTTTTCTTTTTTTATTTATATAATAAAATATTACTATTTTTCGATGAATATTACCATACATCAAGTTAGAAATTAATATAATTAGATTGTAAATCTGAAAACGCTTTCTATTAATTCGATCGTAACTAATAGCCGTGAGTAAAAAATAGCTCTCGGCCTTTTATTATTGACTATCACTTATTTTAGAAGGATTCCCTTAGTAAGCCTTTTTTTAAAATGGACTTTTCAGAATATTTTTTAATTTATATTGTATAATTGGAATTACATTTTAGAGAGTTTACAACTGGAGGATCACTATGGGAAAAATGAAACTAGTTTTCAATTCGTTACTGTTTAAACTCTTTTTGAGTGTGTTTTTAATTATTGGACCATTAATTGTCGTTCACATTGTAAATAACTACTATGCGGTCGAAGTTATCAGGAGCCAGGTGGCCCAGTCAAACAAAAATATGCTGAATATTTATATGGACCAAATTGACCGAAGTTTGGAGGGTGTTGGAAACTATATCTTTCAAACTACACAAAACAATACAGATTTATATTTTCTTCAATATAATGAAACGATAGATCCCAATGATTATGAAGAAGCAAAAATACGTTTATTTAATTCTATTACCAATCAGTCTTATTTCTACACTGCCATCGATTCCATTTTTATTTATTCGGATGCCTATAAGGATTTCCTATTTACACAAAAATCCGGTGACAATTATTTTGAACGCTATGAAGCAAGAGACGAAATTTACCAGTTGTTTGAGAAAAACCCGGAGCAGCTTAGAGAAGGGAAATGGAATATTTGGAAGGGTGCAAAAAATTATTACTTGCTTCAATATTATAAAGTAGATGGAGTATATGTAGGCGCCTGGGTGAATATGGACAAGCTTATTACTCCGTTTAAATATATTGATTTTGGAGAAACAGGAAGAGCCTTGTTGGCAACTTCAGACCTAAAACCGATTACAAATAAGAAATTTATTGAAAAGGAAAAAATAGATTTATCGATTAAGAAGGAAAAGTATATTATTACTGGGAAAGATAACCGTTTTGTTTTAATGAAAAAAAAATCATCACAAAGTGATTTCTATCTTGCAGCATTGATACCTGAAAGAGAAATCCTAGAGAAACTACCATTTTTACAAAGAATATCGTCGGTTATTACTTTTTTAGCTGTTTTGTTCTTACTATATTTTATCTTTATCATGAGAAAGGTATTTCTTCAACCAATTAATCGAATTGTCGCCGCTATGAAAAAACTACGACAAGGTGATTTGGATATCCGCCTTCCCATCCATCGAAATTCTACTGAGTTTGAGGTGATGAATGGTACTTTCAATCATATGATTTCTGAGATTAAGGATCTTAAAATAAATGTATATGAGGAAAAGCTAAATTTTCAAAGAGCGGAATTAAAACACTTACAGCTGCAAATCAACCCCCACTTTTTCCTTAATTCATTAAATATTATCTATAATCTAGCTACAGTTAAGGATTTTGCAGTCATCCAAGAGATGGCAAAATGTCTGGCCAATTACTTTCGTTTTATGTTTCGGAGTAATTCATATTTTGTTAGCTTAGAAGATGAACTAAAGCATACGGAAAATTACTTAAAAATTCAACAGCTCAGATTTCCCGATACTTTTAAGTATTCTGTTGAATCACCACCAGAGCTTTTAGAATGTAAGATTCCTCCGCTTGTCATTCAAACGATGGTGGAAAATTCAATTAAACATGCCTTTAATCTAGATGACCCGCTTGATATTTTAATAGTGGTAAAAAAGAATGAGGACCCTGGGTTTATAAGTATAAAAATTCAGGATACAGGTGATGGATTTCCTGACGATGTTTTACGCAGTTTGAAAGAAGACGAATCTTTAACAAATGCTGAAGGCGAGCGCATTGGAATATGGAACGTTAAACAACGACTAAGTTTGTTATATGGAGAAAAATCAAATATCCAATTTTCGAATGAACCAGGCAAAGGGGCGACTGTTCGGATACGAATTCCGAACAATATAATTTAAGTCAAGAGGGTGGTTAGGGTTTATGAATCAATTTCAGGTTCTAATAGTTGATGATGAAATTCATTCCATTAGGGGTGTTCAGGCTGGTGTCAATTGGGAAAAGCATGATATCTCTTCTGTTTATACAGCCAATAACTTAAGACAAGCTCAAGAAGTGTTTTTAAATAACAAAGTTGATTTGTTATTATGTGATATTGAAATGCCTAGAGGCTCTGGAATTGATTTGCTAAAGTGGGTGCGCGAACACTTCCCAATGACTGAAGCGATTTTTTTAACCTGTCATTCAGACTTCTCTTATGCAAAGCAAGCTCTGCAATTGAAAAGCTTTAATTATTTATTAAAACCCGTCGATTACCAAGAACTTGAAGAAGTTATTCATAGCGCATTGGAGAAAATCAAAAAGGATCAAGAAACAAGAATGGTAGAGGAATCTTACCTTCAATTGAAAAAGTCCCACCATTCAGTCATGCAAGAACGTTTCTGGTTAGATCTTATTAATCAAGTTATCCCAACAACCAAAGATCAAATTGAAAAACAAATGAAGAATTATCATTTATCCTATTCAGAATTAACTACTTTTCTACCCATTTTATTTCATGTTCAGCAATGGAAAGAGGAACTATCTGTCCATGAAGAAAAGGTGAGCGAATATGCTCTTCATAAAGCACTGGGTGAAGTAATCGAAAAGAATAATATGGATGGTTATGTACTTAATGTAGAAATTGGCTATGTCTTAGTGATTATTGCATTGGTAGAGCCAATCAACCTGAAGGAATTTAATGAAAATTGTAATCACTTTATTTCACAATTCGCTCAGTTTTTTTCTTGTGAACTTTGTGGCTACATTGGAAATCAGGTTCCGATTGAAGAATTAGTAGGGATGGTCCATACTTTGCAGGAATTTGATCGCAATAATGTAACGGTAAGTAACCAGACGATTAAATGTAACAATAAGAAAAAATGTTTATGCACTTCCCCGCTGCTTCCTTCTGCAGAATGGACGAGTCTAATGAAAAATGGTCCAAAAGAAAAGTTTATAGATGCGGTCAATCAGTATTTTACTGATTGGAAAAAATCGGATGGAAATATAACCGCTCAATCCCTTCATTTGTTTTATCAAGATTTTTTGCAATTAATCTTTTATGTTCTTCAGGTAAAAGGAATTCAAGCCAATCAGGTTTATTCACAAAATTTGCTGACTGAAAAACCAAAAAGAGTATTGAAATCATTGAACTCGCTCCAAGAATGGGTCATATATATTGCCGATGTTGCCATGAACCAGCTCCATCAGCCTCAAGAAAAAGGATCAGTGGTGGACATAGTAAAAAATTATATTAATCATCATCTAGGAGAACAGCGGTTAACTCGTGATGAAATTGCCAATTATGTCTATTTAAATCCTGATTATTTAACAAGAATATTTAAAAAACAAACAGGTTTATCCATATCGGACTATTTGCAGCAGAAGCGTATTGAATACGCCAAAAAACTGTTAATAGAAACCAATCTGCCTGTAAGTGAAGTGGCATTATCTGCAGGTTATTCAAATTTTTCCTATTTTTCTACTATATTCAAGAAATCAACCCAATTAAATCCGATGGAATATCGAAAAAAGTCGTTTTTTTCAGAAAAGTCGGAATAACAAAAATAATAGGTCGTATTTTTAGTAAGTGTTTTTTAAGCCAACCTCTATACTAAAACTAGATGAGTGGTAACGCTTTCAACAAGAGTTATCATAGAATCAACTAGATCATAAGGGGGAAAGAATGGATGAAATTTTTTAAGACATTTTCAAGGTTTATACTGATTGTAATGTCAGCAGTTTTACTATTGGCTGGCTGTAGTTCAAAGGAAAGTAGTTCAAGTTCAAAGGACGATACGAACCCGAAGGGGCAGCCAAATGAGCTTAACATGGCGTATATGAACTTTACGAATATAGAAGATCTTCCTTTAGTTCAGGAAGAAATTAATAAAATTGCTAAAAAGAAGATTAATGCTACTGTGAAATTAGTCCCGATTAATGCAGCGAACTATCAACAGCAAACAAACTTAATGCTGACTGGAAACGAAAAACTTGATTTGGTTGTTTCGTCAGCTTTTTTTGGTTACAACACACAAGCCACAAAAGGACAACTTGTTGCATTAGATGATCTGCTTAAATCAAATGGAAAAGGTATTTTGGAAGTTGTTCCAAAAAATCTTTTAGAGGGTAACAAGGTAAACGGTAAAATATATGGAATTCCTAGTATTAGAGACTGGGGCTCTTTTTATGGATTTATTATGAGAAAAGATATAGTAGATAAATATAAAATTGATCTTTCTCAAATAAAAACATTTGCTGATTTGGAAAGTGTTTTTAAAATTGTCAAAGAAAAAGAACCAACTTTAACTCCGATTGTAAACGCAGGAACTGTATCGGTTGCTTCCGTCATTGCAGGTGGAAAATTTGACATTCTTGGGGACAACCTAGGAGTAGTATCCTTTAAAGACAAGAAAATCGACAATATGTTTGAAGAACCTGAATATGTTGACGCGGTCCAGTTAGCCAGAAAGTGGTTCAAAGCCGGTTATATCATGAAGGATTCAGCAACGTCACAAGAAGTTGCAGCGAACATTGTGAAGGCTAATAAAGGATTTGGCTATTTCTCTCATATGAAACCAGGCTTTGAAGTACAAGAAAAAGGTATTACTGGACATGAAATGGTATCTGTAAAATTGACGGATGTATATTCGTATACCGATGCTGCAACAGGCTTTAATTTGTCCATTGCCAGAAACAGTCAGAATCCTGAAAAAGCAATGGAATTTATCAATTTACTTTACACTGATAAAGAGATTATGAATTTACTGGATAACGGTATTGAAGGGAAACATTATGCAGTTAAATCTGATGGTGTCATTACATTGCCAGAAGGTGTAAAAGAATCAAAATATGTATTTGGCCAATGGCAAATCGGTAATAACTTCCTGACATACCCTTGGGAAGGAAATCCAGCGAATTATTGGGAAGTTATGAAAAAACATAATGATTCAGCGATATTTTCTCCGGCATTTGGTTTTACATTTAATCCAGATCCTGTGAAAACAGAAATTGCGGCATCGACGAACGTATTAAATCAGTATAAATTAGGTATTGAATCTGGTACTTTAGATCCAGAGAAAAGTTTAAAGGAATTTAATAAGAAACTTAAAGCATCCGGCATTGATAAAATTATTGCAGAAAAACAAAAACAGTATGATAAGTGGGAAGAAAAGAAATAAGAACGAAGAGAAGAGAGCTAGTGTAGATCTAGTTCTCTTTTTTTATAAATCCATAGATTTAAAATGGCTGATAAACTAAATTAAATATATTCTGAAAAGTCGGATAAACGAAAATAAGAAGTCGTATTATGGATAGTAACAAATTTACTAGTCTAATAGAATAAATATATAAGCAGGAAGGATAGTTTTTGTAAGCGGAAACATTTTATTAGAACAAGGGGGAATGAGGATGTCAGAAGTTACAGTAAAGCCGTTAAGTACGGACGTCCATGCTGCAACTGGGAAAAAAACGAGTGTTAGAATGATGAAATTTAAAAGGTATCTGCCATTATTTATTATGATGCTGCCTGGCTTAATTTACTTATTGATCAATAATTATTTACCAATGTTTGGCCTTTTGATTGCTTTTAAAGATATTAACTACGCTAAAGGAATATTCGGCAGTGATTGGATTGGATTTAAAAACTTTGAATATTTGTTTAGTACAAGAGATGCCTTTGTTATTACCCGGAATACCATTCTCTACAATGGAGGATTTATTATCTTAAATACGATATTGGCCATCGGTGTAGCGATCATGTTAAATGAAATTAAAAATAAGCTGGCGAAAAGCTTTTACCAAAGTGTCATCCTATTGCCATTCTTAATCTCAATGGTTATTGTCAGTTATTTAGGTTTTGCCTTCCTTAGCGAAGATGTTGGTTATCTGAATAAAACAATTTTACCGTTACTTGGGCTTGATGGTATTTCGTGGTATAACGAATCAAAATTTTGGCCATATATTTTAACCTTCATCAATATGTGGAAAGGTGTCGGTTTCTTGTGCGTCATTTACTTAGCTGCGATTATCGGGATCGACCAAGAATACTATGAAGCAGCCACTTTAGATGGGGCAAACAAATGGAAGCAAATTATTCACATTACCCTTCCCTCAATTATGCCTGTGATTATCATGATGACTTTATTGGGGATAGGACGCATTTTTTACTCCGATTTCGGCTTGTTCTATCAAGTGCCAATGAATTCAGGTGCTATTTATGACACAACGAATGTTATTGATACCTATGTTTACCGTGGATTAATGCAGCTTGGGGATATCGGGATGTCAGCTGCAGCAGGTTTATATCAATCGATCGTCGGATTTGTCCTTGTATTATTATCAAATTATCTCGTACGTAAAAAAAGTAAAGATAATGCATTATTTTAAGCTGGAGGTCGAAGAAGATGTATAAATCTGATCGAATTACACAATGGGTATCTCATATCTTTTTAATCATACTTGCGGCAGGAAGCATCATTCCGTTTATCATTCTTTTATCTTCTTCTCTGAACAGTGAAGCAGCCATCATGAAAGAGGGATATTCCTTTATTCCTAAGGAGATTAGCTTTGATGCTTATAATTACCTGCTAAATAATTCATCTAGTATATTAAGGGCTTATGGAATCACCATCATTGTTACGGTATTTGGCACCTTTGTAAGCTTGGCGATTACTTCGTTTTTGGCATATGCGCTCTCTCGACGCGATTTACCTTATAAAAACGTTTTTGCTTTTCTGGTTTTCTTTACTCTATTGTTCAATGGCGGACTTGTTCCGACCTATCTTGTTTATACCCAAGTATTTGATATTAAAAACACCATTTGGGCACTAATAGTTCCAGGGTTACTCATGAACGGGTTTAACGTATTGTTGATGAGGACATTCTTTATGACTTCTATTCCAGAGCCAGTTATTGAATCAGCACGCATGGATGGTGCAGGTGAATTTAGAACCTTCTTCTCTATCATTCTGCCGCTCTCATTGCCAATTCTGGCCACGATTGGATTGCTTCAAACGATCATATATTGGAATGATTGGTTTAATGGACTGATCTATATCACTGAACCGTCATTATTTAGTATCCAAAACATCTTAAACAGGATGCTGTCAGACATTCAGTTTTTAGCAAGCAGCAATCTAGGCACAAACGCAAGCCAGGCTGCTTCGCAAGTTCCAACCACTGGTGTACGGATGGCGATTGCTGTTATCGGTGTCCTGCCGATACTGATTGCTTATCCATTCTTCCAAAAATATTTGGTAAAAGGGATTGCTTTAGGATCTGTTAAAGGATGATTTAATTATATTAATCACATGGAGGGTCGATTGCAAAGCAATGGCCCTCCAATGATATATTCCTAGGATAAGAGTAAAAGCAAAGGAGGAATAACTGATGGAAGGTTTTATGCGGGGCTTTTATAGTATCTCGGAGTGGATCATGAAGTTTGCTTATGTGAATATTCTTTGGATTTCATTTTCCTTGCTTGGATTTATCGCTTTTGGCTTTTTTCCTGCCACTACAGCAATGTTTACAGTAGTTCGTAAATGGGTTTTGAAGCAGTCCGATATTCCAGTCTTGAAAACCTTTTGGTTCACCTATAAAAAAGAATTTGTAAAAAGCAATCTATTAGGACTTGTCATTATTTTAGTTGGTATTTTTATGTATTCTAATATCAGAATCGTGGAAGCCACTACGGTACATGAGCTTAAACTACTTTATATACCAAATGTGATTGTTATTTTCATATTTCTACTTACTCTCTTTTATATTTTTCCAGTGTTTGTCCATTTTGATGTCAGCCTGGCAGAGGGAATTAAAAATGCGTTTATTTTAATGACTGTTAACCCTATGGCGACGTTTTGTATGGGAATTCTGACGGGATTCCTTTGTTTTATATTAATAAAATTACCAGGACTTCTTCCATTTTTCAGCGGGAGTTTCATTGCATTTTTACTTATGTGGATTTGTAACTATGTATTTATAAAAATGAATAAAGCTACTAATTTTTCCGTTGCGAGAAGCAGTACTAAAGTAAATTAATATTAGAGGCAAAAGCCAATGCGAAGAAATTAAAACGATTTATTAGGAGGTAAAAAAATGGAGATTAGTAATTTAAGAACAAATCACGTTGTGAATCCGCTCGGATTTGAATTCGATCGATTAAGTCTTTCATGGGTGACCGAGTCAGGGGAGAGCCCTTCTGTTTTTCAAACAGCCGCCAGAGTGGTAATAGCTGCTGATCCAGGCTTCGAATCGATTCTTTTTGATAGCGGGAAAAGTCAAGAGATTGATAATTTAGGGTACACTCCGGACCTACAGCTGAAACCACGTTCTCGTTATTTTTGGCGGGTAACTATATGGGGGAATGCTGGTGACGTGGAAACAAGTGAAACTGCCTGGTTTGAAACAGCAAAAATGAATGAGTCATGGCAAGGAAATTGGATTACGCCTGAATTGGATAAGGAAATCCACCCATTGATTAGAACAAACTTTATACTGCCTGCTGATATTGTATCAGCTAGAGCCTATCTTTGTGGAGTGGGTCTATATGATGTTGAAATAAACGGAATGAGAATTGGAGAGGAATATTTTACTCCGGGTTATAATGCTTATGATTTCTGGCTTCAGTATCAAACCTATGATGTGACGGACGTATTGAAGAGCGGGGAAAATGCGATTGGTATTATGCTTGGCAATGGTTGGTACAAAGGCCGTTTTGGATTTGAAGGCGGATATCATGAATTATATGGAAGTGAATTTGCTTGCATTGGTGAAATCGTTGTAACGCTAAAAGATGGAACTACCATCATCATTGCTACGAATGAAGACTGGAAGAGCGCACCAGCACCGATCACATTTAGCGGCATTTATGATGGTGAGATTTATGATGCAAATCTAGAGAGTAAAAACTGGACGCTGCCTGATTTTGATGACAGTACATGGACTAGTGTAAGGAAAACGGAAATCAATACAGAATGTTTTACAGCCAGACGAAATTTGCCTATCAAAATCATGGAAGAAAGAAAACCAATGGAGATTATACATACACCTGCTGGAGAAGTGGTTCTTGATTTTGGTCAAGTAATGACCGGCTGGGTGCGTTTTAAAACCAATGCACCGAAAGGAAGCATATTACAGCTCCAATACGGTGAAATTCTTCAAAATGGAAATTTTTATCGCGAAAATTTGCGAGAGGCCAAAGCTGAATATGTTTATATTTCTGACGGAAGTGTAAGAGAGGTCCAGCCTCACTTCACCTTCTATGGCTTCCGATATGTAAAGCTTACTGGTTTTGAAGGAGACATAAACCTGGATGACTTTACTGGCAGTGTTATTTACAGTGAAATTGAACAAACGGGAACAATTGAAACTTCAAATCCAATGGTAAATCGATTATTCCAAAATGCGTTATGGGGACAAAAAGGAAATTTTCTTGATGTACCTACAGATTGTCCACAGCGCGATGAACGGATGGGCTGGACAGGTGATGCACAGGTGTTTGCCCCTACAGCCTGCTACAATATGTATTCGCCTGCATTTTACCAAAAATACATGTTTGATTTACATGAAGAACAGAAAAGGTTAAACGGTTCCGTACCTTTCACAGTACCTGTCGTAAAGCCAAAGGATGGAAACGGTTTTATTTCAGGTAGTGGGTCAGCTGCATGGGGTGACGCTGCGACTGTTATTCCGTGGACATTATATACGTACTATGGAGATAAAGAGCTTCTTCGTCAGCAGTTCGATGCAATGAAGGACTGGGTGGATTATATCAAAAAAGTGGATGATGAATCAGGTGCAAAGAGACTGTGGCAGGTTGGTTTCCATTTTGGTGATTGGCTGGCATTAGATGGAAAGGATCCTCAAAGCCCTATGGGTGGAACCGATTCTTATTATATTGCTTCCGCTTATTATTGTTATTCGGCACAGCTAGTGGCAAAAGCAGCAAAGGTCTTGGGTAACACTGGAATGGCGAAACAATATGACAATCTAGCAATTGAAATTAAAGAAGCAATCATGAAGGAATATTTTACGCCAAATGGCAGAAGTGCGATTAATACTCAAACCGCCATGATTGTTGCCTTATATATGGACCTGGTACCAGAAAGCTTTCGGCTAAGGTTAATAGAAGATTTAAAGGCTAAGCTTCGTGAGGATAAAATGCACTTACAAACAGGATTTGTCGGTACGCCCTATTTCTGTTACGTATTATCTGAAAATGAAGCTAATGATTATGCGTATACTTTATTGTTAAATGATGATTTTCCAAGTTGGTTATATGCGGTCAAACTTGGTGCTACAACGATTTGGGAACGATGGAACTCAGTGCTTCCAGACGGAAGCATTAGTGGAACAGGAATGAACTCATTAAATCACTACGCTTATGGTTCGATTGCTGAGTGGATGTATCGTTATATGTGCGGAATCAATCCGGTTGAAGATGCACCTGGGTTTAGAAAGATTAAACTTTGTCCTAAACCATATGGAAAATTATCCTACGCCAAGGCGAAATTTTCTTCTCCGTCTGGATATATTGAGAGCGGCTGGGAATTAAAAGAGGATGGGTCGTTAACTTTTAGCTTTGTTGTACCATTCAATACTTCAGCTAAAGTTTTCCTGCCTGATGCTGCTTTGGAAACTATTAAGGTAAATGGCGACTTGCTCGTTAATCGAGGTTTGGAAGCTAAGCAGGATAGTAAGGAAGTTCTATGTGAGCTTACTGCAGGCACATATGTATTTCAATATCTACCGACAAAATCTTATATCTTAACTTATAGCACAAACAGTAGTTTAAAAGAGCTTCTAAACAATGAAGAAACAAAAGAAATTATTAATAATAATCTGCCAGAAATCGTAAATAACCCGATTGTAAAAAATGATCAATTTATTGAAAAATCATTGGAAGAATTAATTAATTTCCCATTATTCACTTCGTTTGCTTCTTCAGAAAAATTAGATGAGTTAAATAAAAAACTAGTTCTTGTTCGACAATAGACTAAGATAAATACTATTTTTCCGTAAAAAATACCATAAATATTTTAAAAAAAGATATAAACTGACAAGTATTAAACCGTTTACATAAATTAAAACTAGCAATTGAAAGGAATGGAATTCATGACTGAAAAAAGTGTTTTATGGTTTGAATCCACTCGTGATAATTATTGGCAAACGAAGGAACCTGTTGAAACTACTGATAACCAACGTAATTTAATCATAACAGCTAATAAAGGCCGTGTCGTTGAAGGCTTTGGCAGCTGTTTTAATGAACTAGGAATGTATTCGCTTCAATCCCTGTCTGAAGAGGATCGTACAAGAGTGCTAGATTCTTTATTCGCGACAGATGGAGACTGTCAGTTTACGCTTTGCCGCCTGCCAATCGGTGCAAGTGATTATGCTTTGGAATGGTATAGTCATAATGAAACCGATGACGACTATGAGATGGAGCATTTCTCGATTGAAAGGGATCAAAAATATCTCATCCCATACATTCGTGAGGCACAAAAAAGAAATCCGGATATGAAATTTTTCGCTTCACCTTGGAGCCCTCCTACTTGGCTGAAATTTCCGAAAGCTTATAATTATGGAACACTGCGCTGGGAGAAAAAAGTACTTGAGGCTTACGCGCTTTATTTCGTTAAATTTGTCCAAGCGTATGAAAACGAAGGAATAAAAATTAACCAAATTCATGTGCAAAACGAAGTAATGGCTGACCAGAAATTTCCTTCTTGTAAGTGGACAGGGGAACAATTACAGGAATTTATTCGAGACTATCTTGGACCCGCTTTTGAAAAGCACAATCTTGCAACAGAAATCTGGCTGGGGACCATCAATGCACCCGAACCTTGGCAAGAGTTAATGACGGATACGACATCTGATTTTGATGTGTACGCAGGTCTTGTACTCAGTGATCCTGAAGCCTATAAGTATATCAGTGGTGTTGGCTATCAATGGGCTGGAAAACATGCGATCCAGCGGACAGCAGAGAGCTACCCTGAAATACGTTTTCTGCAAACGGAAAATGAATGTGGAAACGGCAAAAATACTTGGGAATACGCTCAATATGTCAGCAACCTGTTCCGCCATTACTTTGTCAATGGGGCTAATGGATATGTTTACTGGAATGCGGTTCTAGAGCCTAAAGGCCGCAGCACTTGGGGCTGGGAACAAAATTCCATGATCACCGTGGATCCAGAAACGAACAACTTCACATATAATCCTGAATTTTATGTAGTAAAACACCATTCTCATTTTGTGAAAAATGGAGCAGTCAGACTAGAAACAAACGGTCATCTTACGGCCCATTCGCTAGCTTTCCAAAATCCCGATAATTCCATTGTATTAATTGTGAACAATCCACTAAAAAAACAACGGGAATTAGTATTTGAATATCAAGGCAAATCCTATCAATTTGATTTAAAACCTGAATCTTTTAACACGATTGTTCTAAAGTAAACCAATGACTCCGGTTTTAATACCGGGGTCACCTTTTTTATCATTAATAATAGTTAAAAATCAATAAAAAATTATGAAGAAATTGTTCAGTTGGAGGGATTTTGTTGAATAAGTCAGCAAAAGTAATCATTGATACGAAAGCTAAAAAATTTCCTGTAAGTCCATCATTATATGGTCTTTTCTTCGAGGAGATTAACCGTGCTGGTGATGGAGGAATTTATGGGGAGTTAATTCGAAATAGGTCTTTTGAGGATACGATCATTCCTGACCGCTGCGAAGTAGAGGGATGTGAATTGCATTCACCGGCAGGGTGGGTTTCACCTTTTGAAGAAGCCCCGGGATCAATCCCAGGCTGGCATCTCCGCACGGATGATCCGAATAGTAAAGCAGGCATTTCCCTAGATAGAAATGACCCTATTAATAATGAAAATCCTCTTTCTCTCAGGGTAGAGATTGAAGAATCATTGGATAAATGGATTTCAGTATATAATGAAGGATTTTGGGGAATCCCCTTGAAAAAAAATGAAAGATACAATTTATCTTTCTATGCAAAAAAGGACGCCACATTTTCGGGAGATTTGGAAATCACTCTTGAAAATAAAAAAGGTGTAAAATTGTTCTCAAAACCTTGTGAAATAGTATCCGAAAATTGGCAGAAATATGAGCTGGTATTAGAAAGTAACGGCGAGGAGTCAGAAGGAATTCTAGCATTCTCTACGAATGAAAGAGGAACTTTTTGGCTTGAGTTTGTTTCATTATTTCCCCAAAAAACCTTTATGGAAAGGAAAAATGGCTTACGACCAGATTTAGTTGACAGGGTTACAGACCTTAAGCCGAATTTTTTGAGATTTCCTGGTGGGTGCTTTGTAGAAGGTTTCTCAGTGGAAACGGCTTTTCGCTGGAAGAAAACGCTAGGGGATGTAACCGAGAGGAGTTCTCATTGGACGCTGTGGCATTACCGGTCAACAAATGGTTTAGGCTACCATGAGTATTTACAAATGGCAGAGGATCTTGGCTTAGAGCTTATGTACGTCGTAAACTGCGGGCTCACTTGTCAAGGAAGACCAGGAGAGCAGGTCCCAATAGAAGATCTTGATGAATGGATTCAGGACATGCTGGATGCGATCGAGTATTCGAATGGACCTGTTACAAGCAAGTGGGGTTCTCTTCGTGCTGAAAACGGCCATCCAGCTTCTTTTAATTTGAAATATATCGAAATAGGGAATGAAAATTTTGGACCCGAATACAATGTCCGCTACAAATTGTTTTATGAGGCAGTAAAAGCAAAATATCCTGAAATTATCACAATTTGGAATACACATTGGGAGGTAGGAACAGAGACGAAAGGCTTGCCGGTCGAAATAGTAGATGAGCATTTTTATGCTGATTTTGATTATTATGTCATGTATCACGATATGTATGATAGTTATGATCGGAATGGTCCGAAGATCTATGTTGGGGAATATGCAATGATACTTGGCAATGGAGCGGGCGCTCTCAAAGGAGCGATAAGTGAAGCTGCGTTTATGACAGGGATGGAACGAAATCAGGATATTGTCGTGATGTCTTCCTACGCTCCATTATTTGCAAATGTCAATCATATTAACTGGACACCTAATCTCATTTATTTTAATGGAACGGATTCGTATGTATCGCCATCCTATCATGTTCAAAAATTGTTTGCAGAAAACAGGGGAGATATAGTCCTAGAAAGTAAAGTAGAAACAGAAAGTCGCTTCCCTTCATTTAAAGGTGAAGTAGCAATCACACAAAATGACCTTCAGAAGATTAAAGAAATAAGCATTACAAGTGGTGACCAACTTCTATTTAAGAGTGAAAACTTAACAGAAGATAACTCATTAACTCGCCTTGAATGGAATGTACTGCGGATTGGCGAACCTTCTTGGAAAGAATATACAGTTACTATGGATGCAACGCTAGGGCAACAGGGGCTAAAAATTCGACTGCTTGACAGCACAAAAGAATGGCAGCAAAACTATATTCTTTGGGAGTTAGACTCAAATGGTGAGAGTCGGTTACTTCATATCAATGGATGGTCTCGAGTGAAGCTGACCCCTAATCAAGCTGTGAATGTTAATCCAGATGGTGCTCATCATTTATGTGCCAAAGTTACAAATGATTCTATTTATTGCTATCTTGATGGTCGGCTGGTGCATGAGTATAAAATAGTAACCATACCGTATCTCACTTCCGTAACCACCCTTGATGAAAAGAATAATGTGGTAATCGTCAAATTAGTTAATGCCTCTGAGTTTAATCTACGAACATTGATTGATATTGAGGGGAAAGAGAAACTAGTGGGTAAGCAGATTATTTTAACCTCTGACGATCCAAACAATACAAATACAATGGAAGACCCTAACAAGGTAATTCCTCTTGAAACTGTATTGCAGTTGGATAGTAATATGTATGAAATCCCTGCTTATAGTGTAGTCATTTTAAGAATTGAGCTATAATTATTTCTTCTATGGTCCAGGTGCTATCCTGGACCATTTTTATGTAATTTCACTATCCTTATAAGGTAATCTCAGAATATTTATTTATTTTTGATAAAAGTTAAAAAATACTATTTATCCTAAAATAATACCATAAACTAGCTTCCTATCTATTTATACTATAAATAAATAAAGCGCTTTAAAAATACAAAATAAATTAATTTATTATTTTACCTCATGTTGAAAAGAGTATGACAAATTAAAAATCAACAAAAATGAAAACGTTTTAACTATCTAAGGAGGAAAAACCATGGCATTAAGAGAACAAGATTTACTAAAAGTAAACCATACTTCAAGTACAAATCAAAAGCTGTCCTTATTAGAAAAAGTTAGTTACGGTTTGGGAGATACAGGTTCAAACTTAATTTATACGGTTATAACCACTTATTTAACGTATTACTTTACGGATGTTTTTGGAATTGGGGCCGCTGCAGTTGGTACCTTAATGTTAATTGCAAGATTTGTAGATATGATTGATAGTCCGATTTTTGGGGTCTTGATCGATAGGACAAATACTAAATGGGGAAAATCAAGACCTTGGATATTGTGGTCTAGTATTCCATTTACGATTGTTTCCATCCTTCTCTTTATGGGACCGGAATTAAGCGCTTCCGGTAAATTGGCCTACGCTTACATATTTTATATTACAGCCAATGTGTTATATGCAGCCGTTAATAACCCATTAACAACAATGCTTCCAAGTATGTCAAGCGATGTTCAGGAAAGAACCGTTGCCAATGTGTTCCGTATGTTAGGCGGACAGGTGGGCGGATTAATTGTTAACTTATCTTTATTACCACTCGTTGCTTATTTTGGTGCTGGCAATCAGCAAAAAGGTTTCTTCTATGCGATGACACTATTCTCTGTTATTGGTTTAATCTTGTTCTTTGTTACCTTCCTAAACACAAGAGAACGTGTTCAAAATATATCTGGTAACGAAGCTATTCCTGTAAAAGAAAGTCTAAAAGCAATTAAAGGCAATCGCCCATGGATGGCTGTTTCCTTATTAGGAATCGTCTTCTTCATGTTGTATATCATGAAATTGTCTGCAGGTATTTATTACATGACTTATAACATCGGTAAACCTGACATCATTTCTACGGTCAACACCCTTGCAATGTTTTCACTTGTTGGTATTTTGGCAGTACCATTCTTAACAAAGAAATTTAGTAAAGTACTATTAATTAATACAGGTATTGTTATCAATATCATTGGTCAATTAATCATTTTTATGGGTGGAGATAATGTATCGATAATTATT
Source organism: Bacillus sp. OV166 (assembly GCF_900177675.1). Lineage (GTDB taxonomy): Bacteria > Bacillota > Bacilli > Bacillales > Cytobacillaceae > Neobacillus. Next base: position 2,132,440 of record NZ_FXWM01000001.1, read on the forward strand.
GCTGGAACGATCATAGGATCAATAGGTATGGGATTGCCAGCAGGGTTACTGTTTACCTTAATGGCAGATACTGTTGACTATGGTGAGTGGAAATCAGGAGTCCGTGCCCAGGGGATCCTTGTATCAGCTGCAGGAATTGGAATTAAATTAGGTTCTGGACTGGGTGGTGCGATTCCTGCTTGGCTACTGGCTGCCGGTGGTTACGTTGCTAATCAACAGCAAACAGAGACTACTCTGCAAATGATTTCTCTTAGCTACCTTTGGCTGCCAATTATTTTTAGTGTTGTATCCATCCTTATTATGGCTTTTGTCTATAAATGGGAAAAGCCGCATCATGAAATTATTGCTGAATTAGAAGCCAGACGAGCAAAACGTAAATGAACAGATAGCTGATTACTAAATTCATTTATAATTTTTGAAGAGACCGTGGCAGACATACACGGTCTCTTTAATTTATAGGATTATCTTTAAAATGCTTGGGGGTAACACCTGTAAATTTCTTAAACACTTTTATAAAATAGCTTTGATCCGTAAAGTTTAATAGAGTACAAATTTCGGAAAGAGAATAGGAAGTTAATGTTAATAAATTTTTTGCTTCATCTATTTTCACTTTTTGAATATATTCGCTCAAAGAAACTCCTGTTTCTTTTTTAAAAAGCGAGGATAAATAATTTGGAGTCAATTGTACCTGCTCTGATAATTGAGACAATGTAATGTTTTCATATACATGGTTAAAAATAAAATTCTGACAGAGTGAGATAGGTTTAGAATACTGTTCAATTTGGCTTGTGTGAACTCTTTCAGCAAAGTCACCAAATGCTTTTTCCATTAATTTCTTTACCTCATGAATATCCTGTAATTCTTCGAGTCTTTGAATATATAAATCACTTAAGGAATAGGCGATTTCTGGATATAAACCGCCTTCCATTGCAGCTCTAGTGGCTAAGGTAATGCCTGAAATGGTTAAATTCTTTTCACTTCTTAATTGGCTATTCTTTGATAGGACTCCATATTCAAATTCCTCATTAGCGATGTTCAAATAGTTTAACAGTTCCTCTTTTTTTCCTTTTGTTATTGCTCCAAAAAGTTTCTTTTCAATTAAATAATCATGATGGAATTTAGTATTTTGACGTCTTAAAGATATTTCCAAGTCGGGACTTTCAGTAAGAACCTCCTGATGCTCCATTATTTGATTTTGTTTGATAACATTTTCTGTATCCAGTAATTGATGATAGATCATATAGTGGACAAGGATACCGGCACGTGTCAAGTCATGTAGCTTCATAACTGGAAGTGATTGATAGTAAAGAATAATGAATTCTTGATCGATAAAAAATCCAAGGTCATGATTCATCCTTCTTATCATGTCTTCAGAGTAATTAGTAAAAACGGATGGACCGCCAATAATACTCCCTTGGAATGTATCTCCACCCTGTAAATTAACAATCAAGTAATTTTCAAGTAATTTAGTCGATTTGATGATCGGGTATTCTGATGAATCATCGTTCCTCATTAGCTGTCTTAAATAGTCTATTTTTGCAAGGTTTAGTGGGTTTTGTCTATAACCTGATGAGGATTCAAAAAGTAATTCACCGGTTGAATCAAATAGGTAAAAAGGAATTTTCAAAGTCTCATTCATATGCCTGCAAATATACTCTAAGTGGTCTCTATTAAGATATGGCATGCTTAGTTAGTTCCCCTTTTAAAGTAAACGAATTCAATATTATTTAATTTAGTTAATAAGATAATACTATTTTTCGATAAATATTACCATAACTAACAACGAGAAATTAATACAATATAAAAATAGAAAGCGTTTTCTATTAACCATACTAGGAGGTTCACAATGCGAGATATCAAACAATTAATTTCACAAATGACATTAGAAGAAAAAGCGAGCCTATGCTCTGGATTAGATTTCTGGCATTTAAAAGGGATTGAACGACTAGGGATTCCATCTCTTATGGTGACAGATGGGCCGCATGGTCTTCGCAAGCAGGCACAGGGTGCAGACCACTTAGGGATTTATAACAGTGTCCCGTCCACTTGTTTTCCGTCAGCTGCCGGAATGGCCAGCTCTTGGAATCGCGAACTCATTGAAAAAGTAGGGATAGCTCTAGGTGAGGAGTGCCAGGCAGAGGATGTTGCGGTTTTACTTGGACCAGGAGTGAATATTAAGCGTTCACCGCTTTGTGGAAGAAACTTTGAGTATTTCTCTGAAGATCCTTATTTAGCTTCAGAAATGGCGGCCAACCATGTTAAAGGGGTTCAAAGCCAGGGAGTCGGAACATCTTTGAAACACTTTGCAGCTAATAACCAGGAGCACCGCAGGATGTCAACGGATGCTGTTGTTGATGAAAGAACATTACGCGAAATTTATTTGGCCAGTTTTGAAGGCGTGGTCAAACAGTCCCAGCCATGGACAGTTATGTGCTCCTACAACAAAGTAAACGGTGAATACGCCTCTGAAAATGAATATTTGTTAAATGAGATTCTGAAAGATGAATGGGGTTTTGAAGGCTTTGTCGTTTCCGACTGGGGTGCGGTGAATGAACGTGCAGAAGGATTATCAGCCGGATTGGAACTTGAAATGCCATCTAGTAATGGCATCGGTGACCAAAAGATTGTCGACGCTGTGAAGAGTGGTAAACTGTCTGAAGAAAAACTCAATAAAGCAGTTGAACGATTATTGCGGATTATTTTTATGGCCGTTGATCATAAAAAAGAAAATGCTGTCTATGACAAAGATGCCCATCACCAGCTTGCCAGAGAAATGGCAAGGGAAAGCATGGTGTTATTAAAAAATGAAGAAGCAATTCTTCCGCTGAAAAAAGAAGGAACCATTGCCGTTATTGGAGAATTTGCTAAAAAGCCAAGATATCAAGGCGGGGGAAGTTCTCATGTAAAACCGACAAAGCTTGAAAACATTGTGGAAGAAATCGAAAAAACTGCTGGTAAAAACACGAATGTGTTATATGCTCAAGGATACAGTCTCGACTCTGACGAAATTGACGGAACGCTTCTTGCAGAAGCAAAAGAAGTGGCGGCTCAAGCTGATACGGTGATCCTTTTTGCCGGGCTTCCTGATCGGTATGAATCGGAAGGCTATGACCGCGAACATTTGCGCATGCCAGAAAACCACCGTCTATTAGTCGAAGCAGTAGCGGAAGTGAACCGCAATATCATTGTCGTGTTAAGCAACGGCTCACCGATTGAAATGCCATGGATTGGAAAAGTAAGAGGTATACTTGAAGCTTATTTAGGCGGACAAGCACTTGGAGGTGCCATCGCAGATTTATTATTTGGCGATGCAAATCCGAGCGGAAAATTGGCAGAATCGTTCCCTAAACAATTAAGCGATAACCCTTCTTTCTTGAACTTCCCGGGAGAAGGCGACAAAGTGGAATACAAGGAAGGTATTTTTGTCGGTTATCGTTACTATGATACCAAAAAAGTTGAACCGCAATTCCCGTTCGGATTTGGATTAAGCTACACTACTTTTGAATATAGCAATCTTTCAATCAGTCAAAAAGAGATTCAAGATACCGAAACGGTGGCAGTCAGTGTAACCGTTAAAAATACAGGTGATCGTGCTGGAAAAGAGATTGTGCAGCTTTACGTAAAAGATGTTAAGAGCAGTGTCAACAGACCTGAAAAAGAGCTGAAAGGCTTTGAAAAAGTAGACTTGCAGCCAGGTGAGGAAAAAACGGTTACGTTCTTATTAAATAAGCGAGCATTTGCTTACTATAATGTGGAAATGAAAGACTGGCATGTGGAAACAGGAGAGTTTGAAATTTTAGTAGGAGAATCGTCGCAAGAGATTGTCCTTAAAGATATCATCGTTGTTCAATCAACAGTTTCCATTAGAAAGCAGGTTCACCGCAATACCTTAATTGGTGATTTGCTGGCAGATCCAATTTTACTACCGTTAGCGACGGAATTATTAAATAAACACAATCCATTCCCGAATTTAGGAGCAAATGAAGGGGATGCTGCCGAAATGATGGAAGCCATGATGAAATATATGCCTCTTCGTGCATTAGTCAACTTCAGCATGGGTGCGTTTACAGAAGAAATGCTAACAAATCTGATGGACGAATTAAATCGATTCTCGGGTAGTAATGAAACTAATTTTGTTAAGAAATAAGTAGATTACACCTTATTTGCGCCCCTTCTCACTGAGTAGGGGGGCAAATAAATAAGATATATTTTAGTTCAAATTACTCTGCTTAAAGTTTCTATAAGGAAAAGAATTCATTATATAAACTAAAATTTGTTTAGCGTGTTTAGTAGCAGGAAAAATTTTTGCTTGACCCAAAGAAATCCTAATGGAAAGGATTACAATAACCGCATTAAAAAAAACAAATTTAAGCTGTCTCACAAGTTTATTTTAAAAATAAGTAACCCACGGAAAATTACATTCCGTGGGTTTTTGCCATGGCAACCAACAGGGGTTCAAAATTCACCAATCGGAGTCTGTAAAGTTCCGAATAGAGGTTGTATTAAAACCAAATTTTGATTTAATCCTTCCTAGTTTGTTTCTTTGTTTACTGCACATGAATTCCTTTCAATGAGTTCTGTATCAACAAACAATTTTATTTTATCAGAGTCATTATTTTCAATCTGTCTAATTAGTTTTTCTACTGATAGTAATGCGATCCTGTCTTTTTTTACATGTATTGTCGTTAGTTCAGGAGTAATCACTTGTGATTCAAAAATGTTATCAAAGCCGATAACAGAAATGTCCTCCGGGACTTTTATACCTAATTCAGTGAGCGATTTAATTACGCTAATGGCCATATAATCCGCTTCACAAAATAAGGCAGTGGGTAATTGACCCATCCGTTTATTGATTTTTTCTTTAAAAGCATCTTGGGATGAAATCACTGTTGGGGATAATGAAAAGTAATTACTTTCGGCAATTTTTAAACCGTTTTCAGTGAGTGCTTGCAAAAAGCCTTTTTTCCTCATGTCAAAATTATACATTCTTGTATTTGACCCTACATAACCAATTTGCTGGTGTTCCAACTCCATTAAATATTGTCCTGCCTGGTACGCACCATATACGTTGTTCATCACGACAAAGTTTACATCTAACGTTTCAAAACAAGTATCCAGGACAACGATATTTGGCTGTATGTCTGCAACTAGATTAATTTGCTCTGGCGTTAAGTTGGTACCTAACAATAATATGCCTGCCGATTTTTGTTCTTGTTCGAGCCTCGATACTTCTTCTTGAAGGCTTTCTATACTGATAGATGAAACCAACAGAGAATAACCACTGGAGCCGATTTGTTTGTCAAGATTATGAATTAACTCCATAAAAAAAGGGAGCGATTCATATTGCTCTGTTACTATTCCTGCATTTGTGCAAGCAATAAATCTCAATAATTTTGTGTTTGGCTGAAAATATTGATCAGCTTTAATAATAGGGCGCGGAATGTATCCATGTTCTTGTGCGATTCGTAAGACTTTCTCGCGCGTTTTTTGACTTACCCCATTTTTTCCATTCAACGCCAGAGAGACAGCGGATTTTGAGACATTGGCTAATTTAGCAATATCATCTATTTTCATAAATATAACACCTACCTAGTTGATAAAAGTACTGATCTGTTTTATAAACTTATTTCATTTGATTATAGCATAAGACAAGTTTTTTCAGTGGATGTTTAGTGAAAATAAATCAATTTATATACAAATATTCAGTAGTAATTCGGTAGTATTTATACGTTTCAAGAGAAAGTTCTTAAAATTGCTTAAATAAAAAAAATTATATAAAACTAAGAAAACAACTAAATAAATTTATCAAAACAATTGACTGATAATTTAAATGTTGATATTATTGACTCAAGTAGTTTATATAAGATAAATAAATTTAGTTTATTTAACATTTTTGTTTTTTGAATGCGCTTTATATAAAATGAGTGTTTTAGTATGTTTAGTTGAATTTTAGTTGATGTGAAATTGCTTAGGAGGCATAGGAAATGGAAAAGATTAAGCTTGGATTCGCACCCACTCGAAGATTTGTATTTAGTAAAGAAGATGCATTGAAGTTTAAACAATTAATAAGAGAAAAAATAGAGAGCTTTGGATTGGAAATAGAAATCGTTGATTTAGAGGGGATTAATGAAGAAGGGTTGTTGCATGAACGATTAGAAGAACCGGCCATTATTAAACGATTTAGAGATGCAGAAGTGGATGCTGTATTCTTCCCACACTGTAACTTTGGAACAGAGGATATTGTTGCACGAGTAGCAAAAGCAATTGGAAAACCTGTTTTACTTTGGGGTCCAAGGGATGAGGCTCCACTGGAAGATGGGATGCGTCTTCGTGATTCACAATGCGGAATTTTTGCAACTGGTAAAGTGCTAAGAAGATTTAATGTAAAGTTTACATATATTACGAATTGCAGTGTGGATAGCCCTGTTTTTGAACGCGGGTTTAAGAATTTTATTGGTGCAGCCAATGTTGTAAAGCAATTTACTAATCTACGAATCTTGCAAATATCGACTAGGCCCTCTGACTTTTGGTCTGTTATCTGCAATGAGGGTGAATTGTTAGAGACGTTTGGAATACAAATTCATCCGATCACTCTCGAAGAGTTGAAAAAAGGAACATTGAAGATAGAAAAGTCTGATAGCCCAGAATTAGATGAAGCAATTGGCTATATCAAGGAAAAGCTTGATTGGAGTGGAGTAACAGAACAGGATGTCCGGCGAATCGCTTCATTAAAAGTAGCGATGAAACAAATGGCTGCAGATACAGGAAGTACAGCGATTGCGATTCAATGCTGGTCAACCTTACAAGATATTATTGGCATTATGCCATGTTTGGCAAATGCGATTTTGACAGACGAACAAATCCCAGTAACCTGTGAAACAGATATACATGGTGCGATAACTTCCATTATGGTTCAAGCAGCTACATTAAATACAAAACCAACGTTTTTCGCAGATATTACAGTACGTCATCCTGAAAATCCAAATGGAGAGTTATTATTCCACTGCGGAAATTTCCCTGTATCGTTAAGTGTAGAAGAAAAGCCAAAGCTAAACAAACATTTCTTATTTGATGATCATTCTCCAGGAACTCATGAAGGAGAAATAAAGGGTGGAGAAATGACGCTTGCACGTTTTGACGGAGATCATGGTGAATATTCTATCTTTCTTGGAAAAGCAAAGGGCATTGAAGGTCCATTCACCAGAGGTTCATACGTTTGGGTGGAAGTAAATGACTGGCCATTATGGGAAGAAAAGTTAGTGAAAGGACCATATATTCACCACTCAGTAGGTGTCCACGCGAACGTTATCCCGGTCCTGTTTGATGCATGTGAATATATTCCTGGGTTGAATCCTGATCCAGTAGATCCAACTGAAAGTGAAATTAGAGCATGGCTTCGTGGGAGCGACCTTAATAAATAAAGCTGGGGGTAAAAAGGATGAGTAAAATTGAGTTTCTAAAACGTAAAGCAACAGAAATTCGAATGGAACTGCTAAAAATGATTTATGAGTCGGGTACCGGTCATACAGGTGGCTCTCTTTCCAATACCGATATCTTAACGGTTCTTTACTATCATATTATGAATGTGGATCCAAAGAATTCTAAATGGGAAAATCGTGATCGATATATACAGAGTAAAGGGCATGCCGTTGAATCATACTGGGCGATATTAGCAGATAAGGGTTTTTTTCCAAAAGAGGAATTAAAAACATTCTCTCAATTTAATACAAGATTAATAGGTCACCCGAACAATAAAGTGCCTGGTGTAGAAATGAATACAGGTGCGTTGGGACATGGGTTGCCAATCTCAGTTGGTATGGCCTTGGCTGCCAAAATGGATGAAAAATCGTACCGAGTCTATACCTTAATGGGGGACGGCGAGCAGGCAGAAGGGTCAGTTTGGGAAGGGGCTATGGCTGCTTCACAGTACAAGCTGGATAATTTAGTCGCTATTATTGATCGCAATAGATTGCAAATAACAGGAAGTACCGAGGATGTTATGTCCCTTGAACCGTTAGGGGATAAATGGAGATCGTTTGGCTGGGAAGTCGTAGAAGTAGATGGAAATAATATCGAACAGTTAGTAGAAGTTTTGAGCAATACGCCTAGAGTGAGCGGAAAACCAACGATGATTGTTGCCAATACAGTCAAAGGTAAGGGAATTTCATTTGCTGAAAATGTAGCAAAATGGCATCATTACGTACCTAATAAAGAAGAATATGAATTAGCAATGGAAGAACTTTCAAAGCAACTGGAGGTGCTACAATGACTAAAGAGGCTTTAAAAAGTGTAAAAGGAAATATGATCGCTAATCGTCAAGCTATCAGTGAGGTTTTAGAAGAATTAGCGAAAGAAAATAGAGATATTTTAGTCTTAACCAGTGATTCCAGAGGATCAGCTTCTCTTGTGAATTTTGGGAAAGAATTACCGCATCAAATTGTAGAGGTCGGAATTGCAGAACAAAATCTCGTTGGGATTGCTTCGGGCTTGGCGGCTTCTGGTAAAAAACCATTTGTTGCATCACCTGCTTGTTTTTTAAGCATGAGAAGTATTGAACAAATCAAAGTAGATGTTGCGTATTCCAATACAAATGTGAAACTAATCGGCATTAGCGGCGGCGTTAGTTATGGTGCACTAGGCATGTCTCACCATTCTCTCCAGGATCTCGCTGTGACCCGTGCTATTCCTGGTCTAGATGTAATGATGCCAGCGGATCGTCATGAGGCGAAAAAAATGATTAAAGCATTAGTTGAATATGATCGACCGGTATATCTTCGGATTGGTCGCAATCCAGTTGAAGATTCATATGTATCTGAAGACTATGAGTTTCAAATTGGTAAAGCAGTGACGATGAAAGAAGGAACAGATATAACCATTATTGCAACTGGCGAGACGGTCAGAATTGCATTAGATTCCGCAGAAGCCCTTCAACAGGAAGGAATCGATTGTCGGGTTATCAATATGCATACGATCAAACCGTTAGATAAGGAAGCAATTCTAAGGGCTGCTCAGGAAACAGGAAGAATTATCACCATCGAAGAGCATAGCATTTATGGCGGTTTAGGTTCAGCGGTAGCTGAGGTTGTTTCACAAAGCCACCCGATACCTGTCAAGATTCTTGGTCTGCCAGACGAACCAGCTGTTGCAGGAAAAACAGCTGAAGTGTTTGAACACTATGGATTAAGTGTAACCAATGTTAGGAAGATTGCCATGCAGATGGTGAATAATGGATGAGGTGTTCCTATGACAAACGAGAAATATATTCTTTCGATTGATCAAAGTACATCGGGAACAAAAGTATTGCTCGTTAATACGAGAGGACAAATAATTCATAAATGTGCTTTAAGTCATACACAATACTATCCACACCCAGGATGGGTAGAGCATGATCCGGTTGAAATCTATGAAAATGTTAAAACACTGTTGGAAGAGATGGTTCAAACATCTGTCGTCTCACAAGAAAATTTAGTTGTTTTAGCGATTACAAATCAACGAGAAACGATAGTCGTTTGGGATAAAGAAACAGGAATCCCAGTTTATAATGCTATCGTTTGGCAATGTCGAAGAACGTCTGACAAATGCCAAGAGTTAAAAGAGCAGGGATATGAACATCTTATACAATCAAAAACTGGGTTAAAGGCAGATCCATATTTTTCTGCATCTAAGGTAAAATGGATAATGGATCATGTAGATGGCGTCAAAGAAAGAGCAAGAGAAGGCGAGCTCCTACTTGGAACGATTGATAGCTGGCTCATCTGGAAATTAACAGGCGGGAAAGTCCATGCAACCGATTATTCGAATGCAAGCCGAACACTTCTATTTAATATTCATACCCTTCAGTGGGATGATGAGTTGTTGGAACTTTTTTGTATCCCAAAAGAAATGCTTCCTGAAGTAAAAGATTCCAATGAACTATTTGGTGTTACCGAGGATCCCGCTCTTCCGTTCACACAACTTCCTATCTCAGGGATAATTGGAGATTCTCAAGGTGCTTTATTTGGGCAGAAATGTTTTGAGCCGGGCATGGCCAAAGCGACATATGGTACAGGCACTTCCGTACTGATGCAAACTGATGAATTGGTGGATGGTACCAATGGTTTAGTCACTTCCATTGCATGGGGAATGAATGGGAAAGTAAGTTATGCACTGGAAGGGATTATTAATAGTACCGGTGACACGATTAAATGGCTGAAGGATCAGCTCGAATTGATTGATGAAATTGATGAGGCTGAGCAGTTGGCAAGTTCTATATCAGATAATCAGGGTGTCTATCTTGTACCAGCTTTTGTAGGCTTAGGAGCTCCTTACTGGAAACCGTACACTCGTGCCGCAATTATGGGAATGAGCCGCAATACCGGAAAACCACATATCGTGCGTGCAGCATTAGAAAGTATCGCTTATCAGGTTAAGGATATTATTGAACTGATGCAATCAGAATCCAATATTCAAATAAAAAGTGTAAAAGTGGATGGAGGCGCAACAAGCAACCGCTTCTTAATGCAATATCAAGCAGATATGTTGGATAGCGATGTTATTGCTTCAGAAGTAGCCGAACTATCTTCAATGGGTTCTGTTTATTTAGCGGGTTTAGGAGTCGGAATTTGGAAATCTAAAGATGAAATAAATAAACTTAATCAGGATCATGAATTGTATCGCCCTTTGATGACAAGTGATGTAAGAGATAAGTATTATCAAGGGTGGAAGCAGTCAGTAAATGGTGTTTTAGTATATTAAATAATTCTACCAGCTGGAGGTTATCATTTTGGAATTTACAGAAAAAACGAAACTAGGTAGTGTTTTGTCTAATAAAGAAGCTAGGGGCATATTGGAAAAACATATTCCTCAACTTTTTGATTTAATGCTTGATCCAAGTCTAGGTACATTTATTAGGTTAGCTGATTTACCACAGCTTGCTTCGTATATTCCAGAATTAACACTGACGTCGGAAATTGTAACAGCACTGCAGCAGGATTTGGCAAAGGTCTCGGAGGAGTCGGAGGACAGCGGTGAGATTACACCGGCTACTGATTATGAAAATGAATCGGTGCCTAGAGGTTCGGCGGCGATTACACTGCCTGATCATGTCGACAAGTGGGGCGTATTCGAGTTGAAATTGCAGGGCCCGGATCACGGAAATCCGTTTGTCGACGTAGCTCTAAGTGCTGAATTTAGTTTTGAAGATAGAACACTGGAAACACTAGGTTTCTATGACGGAGAAGGCGTTTACCGGATTCGATTTATGCCTGACACTGAAGGCAGCTGGGCATTCCGGACGAAAAGCTCCGCCAGATCACTTGATAGCATTGAAGGTCAATTTGTCTGTAAGGAAGCATTGGAAGGGAATCAGGGTCCGGTTCGTGTACAAAACACCTTTCATTTTGCTCATGAGGACGGAACAAGGTATATTCCGGTCGGTACGACTTGTTATGCCTGGGTCCATCAGGAGGAAAATTTGATTAAGCAAACACTGGAAACGCTTGGAACATCTCCCTTCAACAAAATGCGTATGTGTGTTTTTCCGAAATCGTATTCTTTCAATACCAACGAACCTCCCTTTTACCCGTATGAGGGATCGATTGAGGAAGGTTGGGATAATGCTCGATTCAATCCATTGTTCTTTCAACATTTGGAACAAAGAATTATCGATCTCGGAAAGCTTGGTATCGAAGCAGATTTGATTTTGTTCCACCCATATGATCGATGGGGATTTGCGGATATGAAAAAGGGCGCTGACGATCGGTATTTGCGATACATCGTTGCCCGTCTTTCCGCCTATCGGCATGTTTGGTGGTCTTTGGCCAATGAGTACGATTTAATGTGGTCAAAGGAAATAGATGATTGGGAACGTTTTGCAAAAATTATTACGGAAAATGACCCTTATAATCATTTGATCTCTATCCACAACTGTTTACAATTTTATGATTACAACCGGCCATGGATTACTCATTGCAGCGTTCAACGCGTTGATGTGTACAAGACGGCCGAGAGCACTGATGAGTGGCGGAAACAATGGAATAAGCCAATTGTTATAGACGAATGTGCATATGAAGGAGACATTGATCAAGGCTGGGGCAACATTCCTGGTGAAGAAATGACACGCCGATTCTGGGAAGGTGCCTTAAGAGGAGGATATGTTGGGCATGGTGAAACATACCTGCGTCCAGATGAGGTTTTATGGTGGTCTAAAGGCGGCAAACTGTATGGAAGCAGTCCCGATCGTATTGCATTCTTAAGGGGCATCATGGAAGAAGGTCCAAAAGATGGATTGAATCCTTTGCAAATGTCATGGGATGCACCTGCGGCAGGAATACCGGACGAATATTATCTTTTCTATTACGGCTTTAACCAGCCTCGCTTCAGAGAATATCGGATGAAGCCAGGGACGAAGTATAAAGTAGAAGTAATTGATACGTGGAATATGACAATTAACGAATTGGAAGAAATCTATGAAGGAAAATTCCGAATCGAGCTCCCTGGCAGACAATACATGGCAGTCAGGATGTCAAGGATCTAATCTATACAGTTATCTTCCCTTGAAAGTTTGAAAATATTATATATTTTAATATAGTTACGAAACAAAAATCAGCCAGGAAGCGTTTCCGGCTGGTTTTTTTTGTCGATATACTCTTTTTTTTGCATTGTCAGCGATATTGACATTTAGGAACCTGTTTGCTCAATAAATTCTCCACTGAGCTTGTTAAATTCAATTGTCCTTCCAATCAAAGTTTTCAATAAAGCGTACAAATGCCTTAACAACATTCCATTCCAGAGATTCCTTATGATAATACATCCACGTTCTTCGCAATATAGGATTTCCTTCTTGATCAAGTAGGTGGATTTTATGTAAATCTTCTATACCGGTAAGTACCCTGCTGGACAGGATGCCATAGCCTAAACCATTTATAACCATTTCCTTACACGTATCAACTTGGTCAACTTCTATACTAATAAAGGGCGCTTGCGAATAATTTTCACCCCACCAATGATCAATTACTGATTTTAATAAATAATCTCCTCTATATTCGATTCTAGGAAGACGAGGGAGATCCATTATATCAATCTCATCCATTGACGCAATGCATATGTCTTCCTCAAATAATTGATGTTTTGATAATCCCCGCCAACCATAGTCTCCTCGAACAAAGCTGATATGAACATCCTTATTGTGTATAAGTTGAGTTACGTCTCTGCTCCACCCTGTAACCACTTTGAATTCCACATGTGGATATTGCATTTTAAATAATTTCAAAACATAGGGAAGTTCATAATTCGCGAAAAAATTGGATACCCCCAATTTCAACGTACCTACCACTTCGTCACTTTCGTTATTACTCATATTTTGGACATTTTCTTTAATCTTTTCATAATGAGCAAGGGCCTCCTCAGCACAATGAACAAGATATTCTCCTTGTGGGGTAAAATGCACTCCTCTGCTTTCACGAGTTACGATTTTAACGCCTAGTTCTTCCTGCATATGCTTTAATCGAGTCGTTAACGCGGGTTGAGTAAGAAATAAGAGGCGAGCTGTTTTTGTTAGATTCTTTTGATGATAAAGCACCTTTAGTATTTCCCAGTCACGGTAATCCATTTTTCCACCTATCTATCTGATATAAATATTTTTTATAGATTAATATAATTTTTTAGCATTTTATTTATTTCAATTATTACATTATCCTTATCCTAAAGCAATTGATAATTACTTCACTAAATAATCCGAAACAAAACATATAAAGTAACACAACAATGGGGGAATTGGGAATGGGAGTACAAAAAAACGAACATAATCCATGGCGGAAATTTAATGGTCCAAACCTGGGCTATGTAATCGAACAATATGAGCGGTACACGAACGGTGAAGACACCCTTGATCCAAAATTAAAAGAGCTTTTTATTAAATGGGGCTCCCCTTTGTCTTTTGAATCAAGTCATACCGAAGAAACCATCAATAATGAATCTGTTAATCCTGATAATTCCATAAATATACAGAAAGTACTTAAAGTGGTAAAACTGCTTGAAGATATTCGTTCAAACGGTCATTTAGCGGCAAACATGAACCCATTAGAGGGGAATCCACAAAATCAAGAGTTGTTTAATCCAGAAAAACATGGGGTAAGTGAGCAAGCCCTGAAAGCGATTCCATCCAAACTTGTTTGGGAGGAGGCACCAGCAAGTATTCAAACCGCATGGGATGCTATCAACCATTTAAAGCGTAGTTATACCTCCACACTGGCCTATGAATTTAACCATGTGCAACATATGGATGAACGAGCATGGTTAACTCAAATGGTGGAAACAGGTTCTTTGCATCGCTCCTTATCTAAAGAAGAACAAACGAACTTGTTACAGAGTCTGACAGAGGTTGAAGGATTTGAACAATTTTTGCATAAGACCTTTGTCGGTCAAAAGCGATTTTCTATTGAAGGCGTTGACATGCTTGTCCCCATGCTGAATGAAGCCGTGCACGAAGGTGTCGGGGATGGAGCACGTAATGTAGTGATTGGAATGGCGCATCGCGGCCGCCTAAGTGTTCTTGCGCATGTGTTAAACAAACCATACAGAAAAATGTTCTCTGAATTTCAGCACTCGTCTGCCAAACAACAGGGTCCGTCAGAAGATTTGGTCGACATAAGTGAGGGCTGGACTGGAGATGTGAAATACCATTTAGGCCGAAATCGATTCATGGAAGGCCCCGGAAACGTTCGCGCACGTATTACTTTAGCCAATAATCCGAGTCATCTTGAATTTGTAGATCCGGTAGTCGAAGGTTTTGCAAGAGCTGCCCAAGAAGAACGAAAGTCTGCCGGTTACCCTAAGCAGGATGTTAAGAGGGCGTTTGCGATTTTGGTCCATGGTGATGCAGCCTTTCCGGGCCAGGGGATTGTAGCGGAGACCTTGAATTTAAGCGGGTTAAAAGGATATCGAACAGGTGGAACCATCCACATCATTGCCAACAACATGGTCGGCTTTACGACAGATAGCCACGATTCTCGTTCAACGAGATATTCGAGTGACTTAGCAAAAGGATTTGAGATTCCGATTGTACATGTAAATGCGGACGATCCAGAAGCATGTCTGGTCGCCGTTCGTCTGGCTTATCAATACCGAACTCGGTTCCAAAAGGACTTTTTGATTGATTTAGTTGGGTACCGGCGATTTGGCCACAATGAAATGGACGATGCAGCAGTCACCCAGCCACAGGTTTACAAAAAAATCGCGAACCATCCAACGGTAAGAGCGGTGTATTCCAAACAGTTGCAAAATAGTGGCATTCTCAAACAAGAAGAAGTTGAGCACATTAACCGCAGCGTGCAAGAACTGTTGCAGGCTGAGTTTGAAAAAGCGTCCGAGAAGAAGCAGAGTGAACCCCTTGCAGAAGTAGAGGTTCCGAGGGTGATCGCCAAAGGAATTCCACCGGTAGAAACAAGCGTGCCCCTTGGTACCCTTCGTGAATTAAACCAAGATTTATTGAAATGGCCGGAAGGTTTTCATGTATATCCAAAGTTAAAACGAATTCTGGAGCGCCGTAATTCGGCACTAGAAGAGAACGGGAAAGTAGAATGGGCGGTAGCAGAAGTGTTGGCATTTGCGTCGATGTTAAAAGATGGTACGCCGATTCGTCTAACCGGCCAAGATTCTGAGCGTGGAACGTTTGCGCAGCGACACATTGTGCTACACGACTCCGAAACAAACGATACCTATTCACCACTGCACCAGCTTCCGCAAGCACAGGCTTCGTTTGCGGTTCATAATAGTCCGCTGTCGGAAGCAGCGGTTGTAGGTTTTGAATATGGATATAATGTATTTGCTCCTGAAACACTTGTCATGTGGGAAGCACAATATGGCGACTTTGCCAACACAGCACAACCCCTCTATGATCAATTTGTTTCATCCGCAAGAGCGAAATGGGGGCAAAAATCAGGGCTTATTCTCCTGTTGCCTCACGGGTATGAAGGCCAAGGTCCAGAGCATTCAAGTGCCCGTCCGGAACGCTTTTTACAGTTAGCAGCTGAAAACAACTGGACAGTTGCCAACCTGACAAGTGCGGCCCAATATTTTCATATTTTACGCCGTCAAGCTTCCATCTTAGGTACAGAGTTTGTTCGGCCATTGGTTATTATGACACCAAAGAGTCTGCTTCGTCACCCGTTGGTTGCTTCTACAGGTACTGCGCTAAGCGAAGGCCATTTCCAAACAGTAGTGGAACAGCCTCAGCTCGGAAAAGAGACAGACAAGGTAAAGCGTTTAGTATTAACAACTGGTAAGATGGCCATCGATCTTGCTGTAGAGATCGAATCAAAGAAAGAAGATCAAAACTTAGAAGAGTTACACATCGTTCGAATCGAACAGTTGTATCCATTTCCTCAGGAAAAAGTAGAAGCAATCTTGAAGCGTTACCCAAACTTGAAGGAAATCATTTGGGTACAGGAAGAACCGAGAAATATGGGTGCGTGGCACTATATCGCCCCAATTCTCTTTGATCTTGCTTCCGGCAGCCTGACAGTTGGTTACATTGGACGTCAGGAGCGTTCAAGTACGGCAGGCGGCGATCCAATCGTTCATAAAAAGGAACAAGAACGCATTATCCAACAGGCTTTGAACTATATAGAGTCTGGAAGATACTCAGAAACAAGAAAGAGAGTTTAGTTCTAACTAACCATCATCACTCACAAATTACGATAGTTGAAATACTTGCATAATAGGAGACTTACCATCATACCTAGGAGGATACACCACATGATAGAAATAAAAGTACCAGAACTGGCAGAATCCATTACAGAAGGTACCATTTCACAATGGCTCATTAACATTGGTGATAAAGTGACCAAAGGAGATAGTGTTGTTGAACTGGAAACAGACAAAGTGAATATCGAATTAAATACCGAATACTCAGGTATAGTTTCAAAATTATTAAAAGAGACGGGCGATATCGTCGAAGTAGGCGATGTAATTGCGATTATCGAAGAGAATACGGCTGCAGGAGCCACTCCAGGCACTCCAACTGTTCCAGATGCAGCTCCGGAAAGACCGGCAGAAGAAACTTTTAATCAACAAAGCAACCAACCTGAGCCAGAACTTTCGATAGCCGCACGTCCAATTGCTTCACCAGCAGCAAGAAAATTGGCAAGAGAACGGGGAATCGATTTACACCAAGTAAGCAGCCGTGATCCACTTGGCAGAATTAGAACAGAGGATGTAAAAGCATATACACATACACCTGCGGTTAAAGAAGAACCAAAGTTGGAAAAGACCAGCCCAAAACCTGTCGTACAACAAATAGATGAAGAGTTTGACAAACCAGTAGAACGTGTGAAAATGTCCCGCCGGCGTCAAACCATCGCTAAGCGCTTAGTAGAAGTCCAGCATACAGCGGCGATGTTGACCACATTTAACGAAGTGGATATGTCTGCTGTTATGGATTTACGCACGAAGCGGAAAGATGCCTTTTTCGAAAAACATGGGGTTCGTCTTGGGTTCATGTCGTTCTTTACAAAAGCCGTGGTTTCAGCTTTGAAGCAATTCCCGCTTTTAAATGCTGAAATTCAAGGCGATGAATTGATTTTGAAGAAGTTCTATGATATCGGAATTGCCGTGGCAGCACCAGAGGGGTTGGTCGTACCGGTTGTACGCAATGCTAACCAGAAAAACTTTGCTGAAATCGAACAAGAAATCAGTAATCTCGGTAAAAAAGCTCGTGATAATGCCCTTACTTTAAATGATTTACAAGGTGGAACATTTACGATTACAAACGGCGGAGTTTTCGGTTCATTAATGTCAACGCCAATCTTGAATAGCCCGCAAGTGGGGATTCTCGGTATGCATAAAATCCAAACAAGACCTGTAGCGATTGACAGTGAACGAATGGAAAACCGACCAATGATGTATATTGCCCTGTCATACGATCATCGAATTGTCGACGGAAAAGAGGCTGTTAGCTTCCTAGTTGCAGTGAAAGAATTGTTGGAAGATCCGCACTCTTTATTATTAGAAGGATAAATCTTATTGATTTGCTAGTTTAATTCTAAAAGACCAAACAAAAACAGACCTTTGAGGTCTGTTTTTGTTTATTTAATCAGAAGTAAACAAAAGGTGTGTTCCTGAAATAAGGAACATGTCTTTTGTTCTATGGAGTGAAGAGAAATATGATATGATTTGACTTAACGAATGCAACGCTGGGAGAGAACACAGGAAAAAGGTGAGTTGTATGAACTATGACCTTCTAAATGAACTTTTACAGATTACGGATGAAGAGAAAAGCATCCTTGAGCAAAAAACGGAAGTAAGTAAAGAAATCTACACAAGTAAGACAAATTTTATTATTGAAAGCGAAAAATTCCTTAGCAAAGACAAAATGATCATGGTTCGAAAGCACACTAGATTTGTCGATTTCCCCTTACATAAACATGACTATATAGAAGTCAATTATGTTTATAACGGGGAATTGAATCAAACAGTTGGCGGCAGACAATTAACCCTGAAAAAGGGAGAGCTTCTCTTATTAAATCAGCATATTGAACATGAGATCAATGCCTGTGCCAAAGAAGACATTGTCATTAATTTTATCATTCGTCCTTCTTTCTTCGACTTTATTTTTTCCTTTTTAAGTTCGGAAAATATAATCAGTGATTTTCTGCTTAATAGCTTATATAACAACACGCAGAACGGTCAATTCCTTTATTTTAAAGTGGCTGATGTACCTGCTATTCAGGATATGATTGGAAAAATGATTGAGGAAATCATGCATCCTTCTGCTTTCTCAGAGTCAACCATTAAACTGTATATGGGGCTTTTCTTGATTGAACTGATTAAAAATTCTGATAAGGTGGAGAGAAAAGAAGAGGCATCTATCAATCACTATTTGGTAGTAGAGTCACTTAATTATATTGAAGAACAGTTTAAGGACGCCTCGTTATATGAATTAGCCGATCGATTGAAACAATCTCACTATGGTTTAAGTAAAACCATAAAAAAGGCTACCTCCCACACATTCAAAGAGCTTCTGCAAGAGAGGCGACTTATCAAAGCGAAAGAATTATTGGAAGGAACCGACATGGCGATTGCTTCAATTGTGGAGCAGGTTGGCTATGATAATATCAGTTATTTTTACCGGATTTTTAAAGGGAAATATGGACTGACACCGAAGGAATTCAGAAAGAGGACAATTCGAGCATGAGCAAGGAAGTATAAAGAAACAATGAATCCCTCAAATATTGGGATTCATTGTTTCTTATTTTTTCAATAACAAATACATAAAGTACGGAGCACCGATTAAGGCAACCATTATACCAGCTGGAATACCATTGGGTTCAATCAAATTCCGTCCAATTGTATCAGCAATGAGTAGGAGCCAACCGCCTATTAGAATGGCTAAGGGAATAAATAGTTGATTTCTAGGTCCTACCAACGCTTTTGCTATATGGGGAGCCATCAATCCGATAAAGGAAGTTCCTCCCGTAACTGAAACGGCAGAAGCAGCAAGTGCCACGGCTGTTACTAGTAAAACGATCCGTTCCTTTTCAATCGAAACACCCACACAGATGGCTACAGGTTCACTTAGTCCGAGAAGATTCAATCGATTAGCCTTGAATAATGTGTAGGGGATTAGAATCAATAACCAAGGTAAGAATGACCAAATAAATGGCCAATCCGTTCCCCAAATATTCCCCGCTAACCATTTAGCAATAAAATCTACCTTTTCCCGTTCGGCAGATGAAATCAGGACAATCATTACCCCAGAAAGTGCCATCGAAAAACCAATCCCAACTAGAACTAATCTAACCGGCTGCATGCCAGTACTTCTTTTATATGAAAATAGGTAGATTAGTGCGGCAGTTAGTATCGCACCGCAAAAAGCAACAAGGGGAAGCACGTAGATAAATGAACCTGCTTCGATCGGGAAAAACAAAAAGAAAACGGTAATAGCAACACCTGCTCCAGAGTTTATCCCAATAATACCAGGGTCAGCAAGATCATTTCGTGTGATTCCTTGTAAAATAGAACCAGATAAGGCCAAGGCCATCCCTGCTAACAATGTAATAATCATTCTTGGTAAGCGGATAGAAAATAAAACAAAATCTTCTTTAAACTTTCCATGTCCGAGAAGGGTTGGTATGAGTCTGTCATAGGATAGGGAGGAGTAGCCCAAACCCATGGCAATAATACTTGAAATCAATATGAGTACTAATAAAATAGATAAAAGCAATCGCTGTTTTTTTAATAAAGAAGGTTGAATCATGAAAATACTCTTCCTCCTTTACGAATAATAACAAGGAAGAAGGGCAACCCCATTACAGCCATTATTGCAATGATAGGTGTTTCGTAAGGAGCATTAATTGTTCGGCCAAGGGTATCAGCAAAAAGCATTAAAGTGGCTCCAAAAACAGCGGACATTGGAATGATGAAACGGTAATCCGTTCCGACGATTGCGCGAACCAAATGGGGAACCATTAAGCCGATGAAAGCCATATTCCCGACAAGTGCCACCGAAGCACCAGCTAATAGAATGATCACTATAAATAGAATCGTCTTTATTTGAGTTGTTTTTTGACCTAGTCCAACGGCAACTTCTTCATTTAAGCTTAAAATGGTAAGCTGTCTGGAGAGAAAAAGTGACACAAGAATTCCAATAATAATAAATGGGACGATGATTTGAAGCTGTTTCCACGAAGTCCCAATCATCCCTCCAGAAGTCCACATAGAAACATTTTTGGAAACTTTGAAATAAATCCCAATTCCTTCTGCAACTGCATAAAGGAAGGCAGAGACCGCTGCTCCAGCTATAACAATTCTAAGCGGAGAAAAGCCCCCTTTTTTTATGGAACCGATACCAAAAACCATCAATGTTCCAACAGCAGCTCCCACAAAACAAGCGATCGTCAAGCTGAAATAATTGGCAGAAGGGATAAACGCAATGGTTATGGCAAGTGCCGCATTCGCACCAGCTGTTAATCCAAGTAAACCAGGATCTGCTAGTGGATTTCTCGTCAGTCCTTGCATGATTGCTCCTGAAACAGCAAGAGCAGCACCAACAAAAATGGCTGCCGCTGCTCTTGGAAATCGGATTTCACGGAGCATCGAAGTGGCATTATCACTTACATTTGAAGTTAAGGCTTGCCATACATCCTTGACAGTAGTATCTGCCGCTCCAAAAATACAGGCAGCAATGGTCATACCAGCAAAAACAAGGAAAGCAGCGATAATTTTATATACAAAGGGGAAATTTTCTTTTGTCATCAGTCTCTCATCTTTTCTTTCCTAGAATAAGGGAAGAGGGAATTCTTGAATAAGAATCCCTCATAGATTATTAATTTCCGAGAAATGACTTCTTAAAAAAGTCTAATTGCTTATCTAATGTAACTGGGTCACTAAAGGAAGCACCTTTTCCATTTAGTTCAAAGACACGATTGTTTTTAACGGCTGGAATATTCTTGTATGTTTCTGTTTCTTGGAATGAGTGATCCGCATCAGCGTATTTACTAAGGATCACATAGTCCCCAGCATACTCAGGAAGTACCTCTGCTGAAATCGCATAGTAACCAGATTTCAATGCCATTTCCTTCACCTTATCAGGCATTTTCAAATTCATGGCCTGATATAAGATTTCCGTTCCTCTTGCCCAGTTATTGCCGAATACATATAGATCCTTATCATAAGCTTCGATGACTGAAACCGTTGTATCTTCACCAATTTTTGAACGAATTTCGTCTCCCGCTGTTTTGGCCCGTGTTTTGAAGTCATCAATCCAAGCTTGGGCTTCTTTCTCTTTATTTAACAATTTTCCGATTTCTAGGTGTTGAGTTAAATAATCGGCTTTCCCCCAAGTATAAGTTACGGTTGGAGCAATTTCTTTTAATTTATCAAGGTTTTTAATATTGGATAACCCAATGATTAAATCTGGTTCTAATTCGATAATTTTTTCTAGGTTTTCATCAGATACTTCTGCGACATCTTTTAATTCTTCTTTAAAAGTGGGATTATTTTTAGACCAAACATCTACACCAACGATATTTACACCTAAATCAATGACATTACCGGTGAATCCTGATAGCAAAATGACACGTTTTGGGTTGGCAGGGACTTCTATTGGTCCATTTTCTGATTGATATGTAATGGTTTTTGGTTGTTCTTCTTTTTTACTGGAACTCTCTTCTTTTCCTGAGGTCTCGTTACTGCAGGCACTAATAATTAACACTAAGAGCAGGATAAACGGAAATAGTAGCTTTTTCATTATTAATTTCTCCTTTTAATAAGTTGTAAGTAATACACATGGGCTTATTTGTTCGTGGATCTCGTCCAATTTGGGCATCAATTTGGAAAACTTTTTTCAACACTTCAGGATTCATAACTTCCTCGCAATCTCCTGCCTTGATGATATGGCCCTCTTTCAGAGCAATTATATAGTCAGCGAAACGCGCAGCATGATTTAAATCGTGAAGGACCATAACAATTGTACGTTCCTGTTCAATGTTCAGCCGTTGAAGAAGCTCTAGTACTTCCAGTTGATGGGCCATATCTAAATAGGTGGTTGGTTCATCCAGAAAGATGATGTCCGTTTCTTGAGCAAGAGCCATGGCAATCCAAACTCGTTGGCGTTGGCCTCCAGATAAGGAATCGACTGAACGAAACTTAAAGTCTAGTAAACCTGTGACTTCAAGTGCCCAGTCAATAACTTCATAATCTTTTTTCGTTAAGCGTCCAAAGCCTTTTTGATAGGGAAAGCGGCCATAGGAAACGAGCTCACCCACTGACAATCCACCGGCACTTTCAGGTGATTGCGGGAGAATGGCCATTTTTTTTGCAAGAATCTTTGTATTTTCCTTTGAGATATCTTTCCCATCTAACAAAACGGTTCCAGATTGCTGCGAAATAATCCGTGTGATTGCTTTCAATAATGTAGACTTCCCGCAGCCATTAGATCCGATGATGGTTGTAATTTTACGATCGGGTATTTTCACACTGAGATTTTTAACAATCAATTGTTCATCATAGCTAATGTTTAAATCCTCTGTATATAACCGAACCATTATTGACCTCCTTTTAAACAAGAGTTAGTAACAACATGTTGTTGATAATGATTATCATTTTCACGCTTAACTATATTCGGTCGATTTATTTCTTGTCAATAACTATTTTTTTAGTTTTTCAGAGAATCGTTGTGAAAAGAGTGGGAAATCGTTGATAGGACGGAGTGGATGTTTATAATTTAATAAAAAAATTCAAAAAAATAAAAAAAACATTTGATATTGATAATCGTTATCAATTAAAATAGGATTAAGTGATAATATTTATCAATTAGCAGAGTGGGATTGATTTTGGGGAGGGGCTTTGACATGAAGAGCCAGCTGAACGTAATGAAATATTTGACAGAAGAAAATTTAAAAGTGTTCATTACTTGTCCTTATAAATTTTATTATGAATATATTGAGAAGAAAAAACGACCAAAGGACTGGAGACATATGGTGCAACAGGTGGTAAATCATGTCGTTTTTTCCTATTTTCGACTCCCAATTGAACAGCGGTCAGCAACGAAGATACTTTCATTGGTTGAACGATATTGGTCCAACATTTCTCCTCAAATATTTGAGTCTCGAATTCAATATTATACGGTGACAGCTAAAATTACCGATTACTTAATGCAAAATTTGACCGCAGAAACAGATTCAGCCCCGCCTTTGTTTTTATTTGAAAAATTTACATCCACTATACAAGAACTAGATATGGATCTCTCGTTAACTATTGATGTGGCGGAATGGTCCAATTCCTCCTTTGTTGTTAAAAAATACTTGGTTGACGCAGAAAAAGACATGCTAATGCTATATAATATATAACTATTTAATCGCAGTATTTTCAAAAAAGGTATTTAATAAAATCCCTAGTAGAATTGAAGTGACAACTTTATTGGATGGAAGGAAGCATACCTATTTTCCTACACCTGAAAGAATTGATGAAGGCATCCGTTATTTGCAATTAATGAATCATTTACTAGGTAATTCTTCAAGATTTAATGAGGTATACAATGAAAAAGATTGTGAATCTTGTCCTTTTGAACATGTCTGTGAACGTGATTCGCGAAATGGTAATGAATCTACTACATATTATTCATAAAAAGATTTTCTTGGCAGGGAGTGTTTAAAGATGGAGCAGCAGGAATTATTTGATGTGACCGTAATTGGCGGGGGACCAGCAGGGCTTTATTCTACTTTTTATAGCGGCCTTAGAGAAATGAAAACTAAGATCATCGAATTCCAGCCGCAATTAGGTGGGAAAATTCATGTTTATCCAGAGAAAATGATCTGGGATGTTGGCGGGCAAATGCCCATTCCTGGAGCCAAATTAATAGAACAATTGGTTGCACAGGGATTAACGTTTAATCCAACCGTAGTGTTAAACGAAAAGGTTGAGTCGATTACACGTAATGAAGATGGTATTTTTGTATTGCAAGCAGCTTCCGGCCAGATGCATTTTTCGAAAACGGTTATAGTCGCAATCGGCAGTGGAATCTTGAACCCACAAAAGCTGGACATTGAAGGGGCTGAAAGATTTGAGGTATCTAATTTAAATTACACAGTCAAGTCATTAAAACATTTCAAAGATAAGACTGTCATCATTTCAGGTGGTGGAAATACAGCCATTGATTGGGCGAATGAGTTAGAGTCGATTGCCAAAAAAGTTTATGTAACCTATAGAAAAGATGCATTAAAAGGTCACGAGGCACAAGCAACTCAGTTAATGAAAAGTTCGGCTGTTTGTTTATTTCACACCTCGATTACCAAACTGATTGCCAGCAGCAATCATGAAGCCATTGAAATGGTGGAACTGACAAACCATGTTTCAGGAGAGGTTTCTTATTTGCCAATTGATGAAGTGATTATTAATCATGGATATGAACAAGACGCTGCATTACTGGAAAACAGTAGTTTAAATATAAAGCTAGCAGACAATTATTATATTGCTGGTAATTCAGTGAGTGAATCATCCATTGAGGGGCTTTATGCTGCCGGTGATATCCTTATGTATGATGGTAAGGTAAATTTAATAACGGGGTGCCTTCCAAGATGCAGCGAACGCAGTAAATAAAGCAAAACAATTTATTCAGCCTGACGCAAGTAAAATCGGGATGGTCTCTTCCCACAATGATCTCTTTAAGAAGCGCAATAGAGAATTGGTTAAACAAATGATGAAATAAGCTTAACCGTTTGTTGGAAAAGTCCTTCATAGTCGATATGAAGGACACTTTTTCTACTATCTAACTAATTTTGTCTTTCAGGGGTATGATGAAGGACATTTCTTCTGCGATCGAATCAAGTTTCGTCTTTCATCGGCTTGATGAAGGACATTTCTTCTATAGTCGAACCAAGTTTTGTCCTTCATCGGCATGATGAAGGACATTTCTACTGCGATCGAATCAAGTTTTGTCTTTCATCGGCTTGATGAAGGACATTTCTTCTATAATCGAACCTCGTTTTGTCCCTCATCAGATTTATTCCTCTTTTTTTACTGATATATCCTAGTTCCTATTCCACAGGTGAAATATACCCGAAACTACCTGAAATATCTTTGCTGATTTGGATTAAATAATGAGCTAGTTCGTTATCTTCATTTTGAGGGATAAACTCTGAAAAGCCCACTACTGTTACGGCTCCAAGCAGTTTTTTCTTATAGTTTAATATTGGGATGGATACAGATGACAAGGATGAAACCAGTGGTTCCCTTGCAAAGGCAATTTCTTTCTCTTGTAAGAGACCGCAATCATCCTCAAGCTGACTAACCTTTTCAGGTTGTTGGGGTTATTGCCGCTGAAATGTTCGTTTCTACCGGAGGAATTGGTTATTTTGTGGCACAATCATCAGCCAATATTACTGTTGACCGTGTTTTTGTAGGCATCATTGTCATAATTATTATGGGAATCTTAATTAAAAGTTCGGTCAAATGGATTGAATCAAGTTTAATGAAGCATCGAGTGGAGTAATGATTTATATGAAGTAAATATAAATTAGCAATGAAATATATATTTTACAAATAATCTAAATTTAAATAATATTAAGATATTGAGACATTCAAATTTGTAGAAAAAGGAGTAAAAAACATGACTCAGATAGAAAAAAGCACAACTTTACCACAAAAACCAAACTTTACAAGTCCGCCGTTAATCGAAAAACAAACACCTCGCTGCCCGCCAATGGTTGATATTAAAAGTGCGGAGGAATTGATTCCCTATTTAGATGCAGTAGCCAAACGACCATATAATCATGGCTTACATGCAGGGTGGGACTTACAACCAGGTGAACGGGTACTTCTTCGCGTAGATAACTGGCATGATCCAATGGTAATTGATGCTTGTAAGCTCATACTCGAAAAGTACAATACAAAATATGAAATAAAGTACGTTGATAAGGGGCCTATCATTAAATGGAAGGGCCACGACGAAGTTGAATATTATTTAGCTCGTACTAAAGAGTTGGCTGAGTGGATGGATGAATGGGAGCAAATGGAGAAGGATGGTAACTACGATAAGATTTTAATGGGATATGGCGGTCCCGTATTAAGATCTGCAAACATAAAGATTCAACGGATGCCATTTATTACACCTGAACTCACAGCCACCCCGGCTCACACGATTCCTTATGAAATTATTGAAGCACTTGATAAATGGACATGGGATCGAATTCGCAATTCCCGCAGGGTTCACATTACAGACCCGGAGGGAACGGATTTAAGCTATACGAATCATGATGAATATTGGGATTCAAAACGAGAGTTTTATAACCCGGATTTGGTGGATATATTTTATAAAGGGAATGAAGAGTTTGGAAAAACATACTTGCCGGGCCACATATTAGGCCGGCCATGGATGTATCTTCCGAAAGAAGACGCAACGGGTTATATCGCAGGTACTTCCAACCATATCGGACCTGTTCCTTGGATTGGGTTGAAGGTTGATAATGGGAAAATATCGGAAATCCATGAGGGTGGAGAATTTGGAGAAAAACTCCGAAAGTTAAAAGCCGAGACGGATCACCTACAGTATCCCGGTTTCCCGGATAAAGGACTTTTCCGTTGGTGGGAGGCTTCCGTTGGTACAAACCCTCATATTCATCGTCCAAGAAAAGGTTTCCTTAATGGATGGTTAAACTGTCTTTATGAGCGTATGCGCAGTGGTGTTATTCATATAGGGTTTGGAACGGTTATTTCAAGTTCTGCAGAGCGTCAGGCTGCAAATATGGGATTGCCTGTTGGTCACTGGCATGTTCATCTGTATTTTCCAACGATGACATGTGAAATGATCGGCGGAGGAACGGAAACCCTTATAAAGGATGGACATCTAATGGCATTGGATGATCCGGAGATTCGTAAAATTGCCGCAAAATATGGAGACCCGGATCTATTATTATCTGAATCTTGGATTCCGGCAGTTCCCGGTCTGAACATGACTGGAGACTACTGGAAACATTATGCGGAAGATCCTGAGAAATGGGTACTTTCGGAATTAAATATTTGTGAAAACTATCATCCGATGTTTATGAGTATGGTAGGAGCTGATCCAAAATATTGTAATAATCCGCTCTGGAAGGTGCCAAACATTAGCGATGCATGTTCATGCGGAGGGCATCACCTTTAAACAAACTCAGGTAAAGTAAGAAACTTTTTATGCAATCAGTCTCATAAGGGGTCTGACACCACAAATAATTCGCAATCTAGTAAAGATAGATATAGATCTTTACTAGATAGTTAATTGTGGGGTCTGACTCCTTTGCTTTAAAGGCAGAGCAAAATTAAAGGAGAGGAGCGAAAATTTTTATGGGTAAGGTAAATACGGTATTAGGTCCTATCGCAACAGAAAACTTAGGAATCACAGCAATGCATGAGCATATCGGATTCGGTCTGCCAGGTTGTGACTTAGATACCCATTGGTGGAAAAAACCAGAAGAAGCGTTTGAAGTGACCGTTCAAAAGTTGCGCCGCTTCCGCGAACATGGCGGCAAAACATTTGTAGACTGTACAGGAATCGGGAACGGACGGGATGTCGAGTACTTTCAGGTACTTTCACGAAAAACAGGTGTTCAAATTGTTGCTGTTTCAGGCTTTGTAGCAGGTGATTCAGCTCTTCCATATTTCCGTAATAAACCAGTCGAGTATCTTACCGATTTATTCATACATGAAGTAACGGTGGGAATTGACGGTACGAGCGCAAAAGCAGGTGCGCTTAAAGTAGGTGTTAGCCGCGGTGGTAAACTTAGTGAACTCGATAAACGTATCTATCGCGCAGCTGCACGAGCTGCAGTAAAAACGGGTGTTCCAATCATTACCCATTTATCTGTAGATGCAAAAACGGCGATTGACATTTTCAACGAAGAAGGTTTACCACTTGATCGTGTACTGATGGGTCATGCTGATGATGGCTTTTCTCTTGATGAAGACCGCGATACGATGATTGCAGAATTAGGCGGATGGGTAGGCTTTGATACAATTGGCTATGACAGTGAGATGGAAGGTGCACCCTATTGGTCACGTCCTCGTCAAGAACGCGTGGATCATTTCCTTCGTTTTCTTGATAAAGGTTTTGCCCACCGTGCACTGATTTCAGCTGATGCGAACTGTTGTGCTCTGGGCTGGCCGGGATTAAAAGAGCATTCTGTAAACTACTTGTTTGAAGAATTCTTACCGGACCTTCGTAAAGCCGGTGTAGAGGAAGAAGTGTTTGAACAACTTTTAGTACAAAATCCTGCAAAAATCTTAACGATGCAAGATCCTCGTTAATCTGAAATGCTGAAGTGTTGTAGAATTGTAGATTTACTTAAAAAGGAGTTGTGATACATACAGCTCCTTTTCGTATGCATCCAATTTTATGTTTGGAAGTGACTCGAAATTAACTTTTAATAGGTGTCCGTTCATCCGAGAAATATTCCATAAACTTTCTGGATATAGAAGAAAGATATCTTCCCTTCAACCAGATTAAGGCTGACGGTCTCGCCATGATGGAAGGTTGGATAATTTCTTTAATAATAAGCTGAGTGTTCGGGATCAGATTTAATGCGGATTTTGGTACTAAGGCAATCCCAATGTCATGATTAGCCCATGTTAATAGCGTCATGATATCACTGCTTTCACAAATAATTTTAGGTTCAAATCCTGCGTTTAAGCATGCGGTCTTCACAACGTCTCCTGTATACATATCTTGGTTATACATCGATGTGCCTTGCTGTCTTCTAAGTAACATCAATGGCTTCTCTTCAAGTTCAGATAGCATAATAAAAGGCCTATCATCGTCACAATTCCATTTATTACTCATCGCAACAACAATCGGTTCATCAGGTAAATGAATCATGTCGAAAATACTGTTATCAATTGGTAATCTAACAATCCCCAATTCTATAATACGGTTTTCTACTAACTCCATAATCCGATTGGGATCTCCTTCCCATACTTGAAATTGAACATCGGGATAGTGGATTTGAAAATCACGTATTTTCTCAGGTAAAATTTGGGCACCGAGTGCGGATATTGTCCCAATCGATAATGTCCCTCTTGTACCCTGTGAAAATTCTTTCACTTCTTCAATCGTTCCGGTTATTAATTCCATTATTTCTTTAGCGCGTTGATAAAAGAGCATTCCTTCTTCCGTTATTATCATTTTTCGGGTATGTCTTTCAAAAAGGGTAACACCCAGTTCATCTTCCAATTGCTTTAGCTGTTGACTTAGAGGGGGCTGTGCCATATTCAAGCGTTTGGCAGCTTGTGAGATTTTCCCTTCTTCTACAATCGTAATGAAATATTTTAAGTGTCGAATATCCATTATTGAACATCCCTTTCATACGTATTTTATTTTACTAGTTCTATTGTAATAGAAATCATTTATATGTGATAGATATAAATAAGTAATGAAATATATATTTTACAAATAATCTAAATTTAAATAATATTAAGTCAATGGAACGTCCAAATTTGTTGAAAAATAAGTAAAAAACATGACTCAGATAGAAAAAAAAGCATCACTATACCAAAATAGGTGAGAAACTATTACCAAAAAAATAAGGGGGAAATATTTGTGAAATCAAAATCAGAATTAAGAGTGGCTATAATTGGTGGAGGTATTGGTGGTGCGGCAGCTGCGGTTGCTTTACGACGTGAAGGCATTCGTGCAGATCTGTATGAGCAAGCCCCGGTTATAAAAGAGGTTGGTGCAGGTGTTGGTATGCGTCCATCAACCGTGTACTTTTTCGAAAATTGGGGGATTTATGAAGAATTAAAGAGTAAGAGTTTGGAGAGTAATTGGATGCAAGTGGTGACAGCTGATGGGCATGTCATAGTAAATGAAAAATGGCCTCTTTTAACTGATAATCCGGATGAAACATGGGCAAGATTAATTCATCGTGCAGACTTAATCGAGACTTTTCTGAATCAATTACCACCTGACTCGATACATTTAAGTCACAGGCTGGAAAAGATAATCGATCATGGAAATCATGCGGAAATCCATTTTGAGAACGGTCATTCAATTGAAGCGGATTTAGTAATTGGAGCAGATGGTATTCGTTCCTCAATTCGGTCGCAGTTATTTAGCGATAAAGGGCCTATTTATTCTGGAACCCATGCTTACCGAGCGGTTGTGAATAACAAAGAGGCATTTGATTTGGTTCCTGATGACACATTTAAAGTTTTCGTAGATGGCAGTACCCAAATATATGTATTACCGTTACACCATAGAAAGGAAGTTTCTTTTGATGTTACGTTACAATCAGAAGACTCAGCATGGAGGCCGATTGTAGAGAAAAAAGATATCTTAAAACATTTAGCAAACTTTGACTCTAACATCCGGAAGACGGCAAAAAGTGTAGAAGTGTACACTTGCCGATCCATTTATGATATCGATCCAATCGATCGTTGGCATTCAAATTGTATCACACTGCTAGGGGATGCTGCCCATGCCATGCAACATCATCTAGGTCAAGGAGCAAATATGGCTATCCAAGATGCAGGAGTTTTGGCTGAATGTTTAAGTGAAGCTGGTTCCATTTCGGAAGCGTTACAAAACTATCAGGCAATCAGAAAGCCAATTACCGATAGATATCAAGAATTATCCCGGATGGCACCAACACAAGATGCTGAACCGGCTTTCTTGGAAAAAGACCAAGCTAATCAACTAAATGGATAATATAATCGGCCATGTTGTTTCATAGCTTATCAAAAGTTACATTATGCTTCAGAAAAGGAGGGGAAAATCATGGTATCTTTGCTTACACAAGCCATTGTATTTTTCGTAATCAGTATTGGCACGGTAAAGGTATATCGTTTAGTCTTTACAGTACGCAAAGAACTTTCCTGTTCAACTGCTATGATGGCTGCCATGATGATGGGGTCGATGGGAGGTCTATTAACGGGGACTGTTCTGGCTGTTAATCTTAGCTTTTCTATCAATACAATCGTAGCGATGATTATTGGGATCGGTATAGGGATTATTATGGGATTACCTTTTAATCCATTGACTGTTCTGGAAGGTATGATGGCAGGGGTTATGGGAGGGTTGATGGGAGCAATGTTGGGTGAAATGTTAGACCCCAATTTTATTGTTATCTTAAGCTTCATTTTAATCGCTCTATTTTTATTTTCTATTAGCCTGCTTAGTAATGCTATTAAACAAGAAACAGGCAGCTTAAAACAAACGGAGTCTAATGAAGGGCAAATTAAAAGCTTATCTGTTCTAATTGCCTTGCTCACTGTGGCGTTGTGTTCGTTTATTGTGGTGGGTTCATTCTATAAGACTCACTCTAACCTTTATAATACAGATCAAAATCATACAGAACATCATCATAAGTAGTTGTATCGTATTATGTAACTATTAAATTTTTAAATTGAATATCCATTTTATTTTGAAAAATCAGAAAAGTGTTTGACTTTGGTATAACAATATTATAATATTTTGTTATCAACTTAGAGACTACATTACTTTTTTTAAAAAAAGAAAGCGATTACAATGAAAAATATGGCATTCAATGATGGATAGGAGGAATGAATGACGATGACTACTAATGCCTTAAATAGCAACGTTCTAGAAAAAACGTTGTCAGTGCGGGAACCGATCATTGAAGTATGTAATCTAGACCAAAGATTTAAGACTACTTCTGGCAACACAGTTGTGGCACTTGATGATGTTAATGTCAGTATAGGTGATACCGAATTTCTGGCAATTCTCGGACCAAGCGGCTGTGGTAAAAGTACATTGATGCAGATTATGGCGGGTTTGGTTAAACCAACATCAGGACAAGTACAATTAAAGGGGAAAGATGTGAAAGGTCCGAACCGTGACATCGGCATCGTGTTTCAGCGACCAGCGCTTTTTCCATGGAGATTGGTAGTAGATAATGTCATGTTGAGCGCTGAAGTACTAGGTTTGGAAAAGTCTCAAGCGAAGGTACGTGCACAAGAATTACTAGAATTAGTGGGTTTAGGAGATTCAGGAAAACTATATCCGTATGAATTATCCGGCGGGATGCAGCAACGTGTTAGTATCGCTCGGGCTCTCATGCACGACCCTGAGATTCTATTTATGGATGAACCATTTGGCGCTTTGGATGCTTTAACACGAGAAACCATGGGGTTAGAGCTCTTGCGTATTTGGGAGATGAAACGCAAAACAGTTGTATTCATAACGCATAGTGTGACTGAGGCCCTTTTCTTGGCAGATCGTGTGTTAGTTATGTCACCTCGCCCAGGAAGAGTAGCAGAAGACTTCAAAGTTAATCTTCCACGTCCTCGAGATCTTGACGTCATGTCAACGCCGGGATTCAGTGAGGCGGCCGGGCATCTTCGTCATTTGCTTGGAGCAACAATTGGGGACTAGCATGAAAATGAGAAAGGAGAAATACCATTGGAAAAACCCTTAGTAGTAACTTCTCAAAAAAAATCTACTGATATGAAATTGCGTCGCTTTCGTCCTGATTATTTATTGATACCTGCTGTGTTTGTTGCGTTTATAGCTGTATGGGACTTGTTTATTACTATTTTTGACATTCGGTCAGTGATTCTTCCAAGACCATTAGCCGTGTGGCAAAATTTTATAAGTGGTTTAAACCCAGAAAGTCCTCTAAATTATTATGCTCATATCCTTAGTACCCTTTATGAAGTTCTTTCTGGATACGTAATTGGTGCAATTGTTGGTATCATCCTTGCTTTAATGTTATCTCAAATTCCACTACTTGAACGTGTATTTAAACCGTTTATTGTGGCATTTCAAAGTATTCCTAAAATTGCCATTGCGCCCCTAATTATCATTTGGTTTGGTTTTGGGGTAGGTTCAAAAATTGCTCTTGTCATTCTAATTGTCTTTTTCCCAGTACTAGTAAACGGTTTAAGCGGTTTCAAATCGGTGGAACCAGAGCGTTTAGCGGTAATGCGTTCACTTGGTGCTTCGCAATGGAAAATCTTTAGCAAACTGGTATTGCCAGGGTCGCTGCCATTCTTGTTTGCGGGGCTTGAAGTTGCGTTAGTTCAAGCAATGACAGCAGCCATTGTTGCAGAGTTTCTTGCTGGTCGACAAGGGCTGGGGGTTCTCATCATTCAAATGGAACAAGTGTTGAATACTGGTGGCATTTTCGGTGTCCTAACCGTTCTTGCTATACTTGGCTGGCTTTTAACAATGATCCTGAACCATATACGAAAAAAGTTAGTGTTCTGGTCTGATGCAGAGCGAAGCAGGAAATAAGCGAGATGAAAAACTCAGCTGTAGATATAAAAAGGAATCTAAATATCAATGAAGGAAAAGGGGTAGTTGATATGTCTAAAATTCTGAATTTTAAAAAAATATTCATGTTTACCTTGTTGCTAGCGGTGTTACTAGTCTTTAGTGCATGTTCTGAAAGTAGTAATGGTTCTTCAAGCAATGGATCATCAGACAAAAAATCAGGTTCTGAAAGTAAGTCAAAAGATAAAGTTACAGTAGCTATTCCGTTTGTTCCGGGAGCACCGAGTGGAGCATATTTGTGGCTTGGGGAAGGATTAGGGTTTTTTGAAGAGGAAGGATTAGATGTTGAAATTGTCGCATTGGCCGGAAAACCGGCAGAGGCGATTGGACTTGTCGTTGCCGGCAAGGCTGATATCGCCATTTCTCAACCTGACGCTCTTGTTTTTCCTTTGGCACAGGGAAATGATCAGGGACTAAGTTGGATTTTCACACCTTATCAAAAACCGGTGTTCGGTATTGCTGTACAAAAATCCAGTGATATTTCGTCTCCAAAGCAACTTGAAAACAAAACAGTTGCCATGACTGCGTTAGGTGCACCATTTGAAACTTTCTTGAAGGCAAATGTAAAGGCAGATGGAGGGGACCCTTCAACAATTGATTCTGTTACGATTGGCAGTGGGGCCGCGGCAATGGAGGCGTTAGGAAAAGGAGATATAGATGCCTATGTAGGAAATCAAGGTGACATAGCTATTTCTTCGCTAGTAACTGGTAAAGAGACAAAAATTTTACCTTTCCCATCAGAAATTGAAGAGGGCTTTGCAGCAGGATTTGTTATGCGGAAGGATACGGATGGAGCGAAAAAAGATGCGATTTCTCGATATATTCGTGCTGTTGTAAAATCAGCGATTTTCGCTCAAGAAAATCCGGATAAGGCAGTGGATGTAAACTGGGAGATGTATCCTGCATCTAAGCCTACCGATAAATCAGAAGAGCAGGCTAAAAAGGAAGCTAAAGTTTCGTTAGGTGTAACAGTAAGTAATTTTAGTCCGGCGTCAGATGGTAAATGGGGCTTTATTTCGGAAGAACGCTGGAAGAAATTTGTTGCTAATAATGGCTTATCAGCTAAAATTCCAGACGTGACAAAACTTTTTGATTACTCACTTCTCGATGAGATCAACAAATTTGATGAAGAAGAAGTTAGAAAACAGGCGAAAAACAATTAATCATAACATGATCGTTTCATAATTTCTGTATTAAAGGCAGAGCTGTCACAAAGTCTTCCTGACTTTGTGGGCAGCTCTTTTTTAATCTATAATATTAATATTATATTTATTTAGAAAACTAAGAAATGTTTGACTTTGGTATAACAATATTATAATATAAAACTAACAACATAGAGATGCATCACTGCTTTATTGAAAGAGTAAGCGATTACATCGAAAAAAGTGCATTCTGGGGAAGGTAAGGAAAATTCAACCCCCTTACTTTTCCATGTCAGTTTTTTACTTAGTTGAGGAATGCAAAAGGGTATGTTGTATTAATTTTTGAAATCTCTAAACCAACCGGTCTGTTTAGACAATTTTCTACTTTACAAACCAACCAGTCTGTTTAGACAATTCTCTATTTAACTAAGTCAACGTCTTCCCCATCTCTAAGATGAGGAACTATTAAATGATAGGGGGTTTTACAATGCCAGATAAAAAACAAGAAAAAAGTTCAGGTGTTGTTCGTACTGTTCTTGGACCAGTGGCAGCTCAAGATTTAGGTGTTGTGCTCATTCATGAATCACTACTTTCTGTAGTGCCTGGTGCGGAATTTGCACCTGAGATTAATATGGATAAGAGCGAGATCTTTGAGGTCCTAAAAAGAAAGCTTACTGATTTCCGCCGACTAGGCGGTAAGACCATCGTCGACCACAGCGGGATGTTCCATGGTCGTGATATATGGCTTTACGAAACACTTTCTAAAACAACTGGTGTACATATTGTAGCTTCAACAGGCTTAGGACCTGAGAAGATGTTAAGCGGGTACTTTACTACCCCGCAAACGCATCCGCCTACCCCGTGGCCAGCAGAACAATTTGCTCGTTTGTTCATAAAAGAGGCAACTGAAGGAATTGTTGTACCACGTGTTGAACGTTCAGGTCAAGCTGGCCTGGTAACGTCAATCGCTACTCAAAGCGGTATTGCAGAAATCGAAGAGAACCTTTTCCGTGGGTCTGCACAAACAGCTCTAGCTACAGGCGTACCTGTATCAGTACAATACGGTGCAGATGCTGTAAACGATCTAGAAGTCATACTAGGTGAAGGCCTTGAACCAAACCGTGTGATCATCGGAGGTCTTGACCGATTAGATGCTGTAGAACGAAAAGAAGCATTCGCTGTTGCAGGACGCGGTGCGTATGTTGCATTAGATCATGTTGGCTGGTCTACAACTGAAGGCTACGTAAATGATACAGACCGTGCTCAGTTAATTGTAGATCTATTTGAAAAAGGTCTTGGTGAACGTGTACTGATTTCAACGAATGCCGTTGGTTGTGCAAAAGGTCATGAAGCAAAAGATCTTAACTTTGATTACTTACTAGAAAAGTTCGTACCAATCATGCGTAGAGCAGGTGTGACGGAGAAACAAATTTGTATTTTATTAGAAGAAAATCCACAACGTGTACTTGCTGTTGATGCCGAGTAGTTACAGATAAGGAATCAGTTGGAGGAGCAGACCAAAAGTAATGGTGAGGAGTGAATGAATGATGGGTAAGGTTAATACAGTTCTAGGCCCAGTTGCGACAGAAGATTTGGGAATCACAGCAATGCATGAACATATTGGTTTCGGTCTGCCGGGATGTGACTTAGATACACAATGGTGGAAAAAACCTGAAGAAGCGTTTGAAGTTACCATTCAAAAGTTACGCCGCTTCCGTGAACACGGCGGTAAAACATTCGTAGACTGTACAGGGATTGGAAACGGGCGCGATATCGAATATTTCCAAGTACTATCACGTAGAACGGGTGTTCATATAGTTGCGGTTACAGGCTTTGTGGCTGGAGACTCAGCACTGCCATATTTCCGAAACAAATCAGTTGAGTATCTTACAGATTTATTCGTCCATGAAATTACAGTGGGTATTGACGGTACAGGTGCAAAAGCAGGTGCCCTTAAAGTAGGTGTAAGCCGCGGTGGTCAATTAAGTGAACTAGATAAAAGAATCTATCGTGCTGCCGCAAGGGCTGCTGTAAAAACGGGTGCTCCGATTATTACACACTTATCAACGGATCCAATGACTGCTCTTGAAATTTTTGAAGAAGAAGGCCTGCCTCTTGACCGCGTATTAATGGGTCATGCCGATGTTGGGCAAGACGCTGATGATGAACGTGATGCATTGATCGCGAGCCGAGGCGGTTACGTAGGATTCGATACAATTGGATATGACACAGAGATGGAAAACGCACCATATTGGTCACGTCCTCGGCAAGACCGTGTGGATCATTTCCTTCGCTTCCTTGACAAAGGTTTTCTAGACCGCGCCGTTATTTCAGCAGATGCTAACTGCTGTGCTCTAGGCTGGCCAGGATTAAAGGGGCATTCTGTCAATTATCTATTTGAAGAGTTTATTCCGGATCTTCGAAAAGCAGGTGTCGGTGAAGAAGTATTTGAGCAACTTTTACTCCATACTCCTGCGAATTTCCTAACTTTGCAAGAACCTCGTTAATTCGAAAAAACGGAAGAATGTGATTTCGGAAAATGGTTGACAACATTAACGGGAGGTTAAGTGATATGAGTATTAAAGGAATGGCCTATATTGCGGGTGCGTTTGAGCACCCAACACGTAAGGCCCTGGACAAGTCTGTTGCAGTTATCCATGCTGAATGTGCCAGGGGTGCATTGGCAGACGCCGGGCTTTCATTTAAAGATGTAGATGGCTACTTCTGTGCCGGTGATGCACCGGGCGGCGTACTATCTATGGTCGATTATTTAGGACTTAATGTACGCCATGTCGATGGTACTGATACAGGTGGTTCTTCTTACATTGCTCACGTTTCACATGCCGCACAGGCAGTTGTAGCAGGGAAATGTAATGTAGCGTTGATCACAATGGGAGGCCGCCCGCGTTCCGAAGGCAGAAGCGGTGTGAAACAGAAGCTGGTTGGTGCCAATGTTCCTGATACACCGTTTGAACTTCCTTATGGACCAACAGCTGTAAATGAATATGCAATGGCTGCGATGCGCCATATGCATGAATACGGTACAACAAATGAACAACTAGCTTGGATTAAAGTCGCAGCTTCTCATCATGCACAGTACAATCCAAACGCGATGCTGCGTGATGTAGTGACGGTTCAGGACGTACTTGAGTCTCCAATGATTGCTGATCCCTTACACCGTTTGGATTGCTGTGTAGTAAGTGATGGGGGCGGTGCTCTCGTAGTGGTAAGCCCTGAAATCGCAAAAAGTCTAAAACGACCGCTTGTCCGAGTCATGGGGGCCGGAGAATCTCCTAAAGGTTTAATGGGCGGTAAAGTAGATCTTACATATAGTGGTGCGGTATGGTCCGGGGCAGCAGCCTTTGAGGAAGCCGGGGTTACACCAAATGATATAAAATACGCATCAATCTATGATAGCTTTACCATTACGGTATTAATGCAGCTCGAGGATTTAGGTTTCTGTAAGAAAGGCGAAGGCGGGAAGTTCGTTGCTGATGGAAACTTGATTTCAGGAGTCGGAAAACTTCCAGTCAATACCGATGGCGGCGGGTTGAATAACAATCACCCGGCGAGCCGAGGCGGTATGGTTAAAGTGCTAGAGGCTGTGCGCCAACTGCGCGGGGAGGCACAACCGCAGGTACAAGTGGAAAATTGTGATCTAGCACTAGTTCATGGTACGGGCGGCGGGCTGGCAAGTCGTCATGGCAGTGCAACATTGATCTTGGAGAGGGTGTAGATAATGGCAACTCTGTATCAATCAAGAAAGATGACGATTCCTGAACCTCATCCGGAACATCAAGAGTTTTGGCAGGCCGCTGCAGAAGGAAAGCTTCTGATCAAGCAGTGCGAATCCTGTGGTGAGTATCATTATTACCCACGAGTACTATGTCCGTATTGTATGAACGATAAGACGACATGGAAAGAAGCGAAAGGCACTGGACGTATCTACACATATAGTGTCATGCGAAAAGGAGTTCCGTATGCGATCGCCTTTGTTACGCTCGATGAAGGTCCGAGGATGATGACAAATATCGTAGATTGTGATCTCGATGCAGTGCACATTGATCAAAGAGTAAAAGTGGTATTTAAGCAAAGCGGCGATCAAGATAATCCGGGTTCTTTTATACCTTGCTTTACACCTGTTGATGGTGAGTAAGAACTTTTAACATACTTAGAAGGACTAAAGAGAGGAGCGAATAAAAATGAGAATCATTAAGGACGTACGGATTCCTATGCGTGATGGAGTACATATTGCTGCTGATATCTATCTTCCTGATGGAGCAGTCAAAGTACCGGCATTACTTGCGCTGAGCCCGTATGGTAAGGAACTGCAAGCACAAGCGCTAACATTACCTCCACAAGCTCGCCCAAGCCATCTTTGGAACGGAGCAATTGAAGCAGGTGATATTCGTGAAGTAGTATCTCGCGGGTATGCACATATTATCGCAGATGTACGCGGTACAGGTGGTTCAGAAGGTCAAATGTGCGGCAACTATAACTCAGGCGGTCATGGCGACGGTAAAGATATCTATGATCTTGTTGAATGGATGGCTGAGCAAGATTGGTGTGATGGCAACATCGGGATGATCGGTATTTCGTACTTTGCATCGGTTCAAATTTTAGGTGCAGCGGAGCAGCCGCCACACTTAAAAGCCATCTTTGCGAACGGCGGGCATTTCGATCTTTATGAACTTTGTTATCACGGCGGAATTATGTGGTTAATGCCTCGTGCTTCTCGCGAAGGACGCGGCGGCGATAGCGGAAACGCCTTCAATAACGTAGCAAGTAAGAGCTCAAAAGTATTCTCACCAGGAGAGCTTAAAGAGAAGACGCAAGAACGCTTAAATGACCCAGATATTGCCCATTGGTCCGACTTTGTTCACCTGTTACATTATCAAGACCGTCACGAATTATGGATGGATTACTTATTGAATCCACTTGATGGCCCGTTCTGGCAAAAAGACAGCGCGATAGATGTGGCACATAAAGTAACTATCCCAACATACTTCCAAGCAAAATGGGGCCGCGGCTGGAACGTTGAAGGCACAATCGAATGCTTCCACAAAGTATCAGGAATTAAAAAGCTTGATATCCAAGCGCTGCCGCCAATGTTAGAGCGTCCATTCCATGAAAGTCATGACGAAATGTTCCGTTGGTATGATTACTGGTTAAAAGGCATTGATAATGGCATTATGGATGAACCAACCGTGCAGTTCTCTGTAGAAGGTTCTTACAAATGGCGCAATGAAGATCACTGGCCATTGCCCTATGAAGAAAAGAAAGCGTTCTATTTACGTCCTCGCCACAAAATTAGCGAAAAAAGCGAGCCGTTAACATCTGAATATGCACATCCGGATGGCTTCTACCAAGCACCATTAACCGTAACAACAACATCAGAAAAGATCAAATGGACTAGTGATAAATTCCTGGAGGCTGTAGAAATGACAGGTACAGGGGCATTGTACATTCATGCAGAAATCGATACGGATGATACAAACTTCATTGCCAAGCTTTATGATGTAGATCCAAGCGGCAAACGTACATTAATGACATCCGGTTATTTAAAAGCATCTCATCGTGAATTAAATGAAGAGAAATCAACATACGGTGAGCCATGGCACCCGCATAACCGTGTGGTACCAGTCACACCTGGTGAAATCAAGGAGTATGCGATTCGCTTATATCCATTCTCATTTTTAATTAAACCAGGAAATCGGATTGAATTAGAACTTGCATGTAACGAACCACTTGATGGAGAAGATGCAAAATTATTGCCGCCAGATAGCTACCATTTACCAAGCGGGCGTGCAACAACTCACAAAATCTATCGTGATGCAGATCATCCATCACGTTTAGTTTTACCAGTTATTCCAAAACAATTCGATGTTACCAATAAATAATCTGCTAATTTACTAGATTATAGGAGTGAACAACATGGCAAATGCAGTACGTGTTATCCCGATTGAATGTAAATTTGGTCCAATCTCTGCATTTGCATATTATGTGGATGGACCAGAACCAGCAATTATCGATACCGGTGTGAATGTCTCGGCAAGCCAAGACATTGAACCAACCTTAGCTGAACATGGGATCCAAATCGAAGATATTCGTTGGATTTTATTGACGCATGGTCATGTGGATCATCTCGGTGGTGCATATGAAGTATGGGAAAAAACAGGACGGGAGGCAAAAGTAGTCATTCCCAAAAAAGAAGCTCGCCTCTTGCGTGATAAGAATGAACATATCTTTGATTACAAATCACTGCAAGGTAAATACATCACTGATCCAGCCATCCAAGAAAAACATATCACCATGTTAAAAACAGATATTGGCGGCAATATCGAACCATACTCAGAAGTAGTTGATGGTGATACTATCCATCTTGGCGGCGATATCATTTTAAAAGTGATTGAAACTCCGGGTCATTCCATTGGTTCTGTAACCTTTGTATTGGATGGGCAAGACTGGGCG
This sequence comes from Bacillus sp. OV166, assembly GCF_900177675.1. GTDB lineage: Bacteria > Bacillota > Bacilli > Bacillales > Cytobacillaceae > Neobacillus. The sequence continues at coordinate 2,173,789 of NZ_FXWM01000001.1, forward strand.
TTTGCAGCGGATGCAGTTCAAATGTATGGCGGTGCAGGCGGCTTACCAACGATTGAAGACTCATCTCTATATCGCAAGAGTGTACGACGCTTGTTAGATGAAGTTCGTCCTAAACGATTATTCTTAGGTCATCCATTCCGCAATAGCAATGGCGATATGCAAAGTGCACAACTTGAAGGGGAACAAGTAGCAGCTGTGTTACAAGCAAGTCTTGATCGGGATGCCCAATTACGTGATGTCGTGCGGCGCCATTTAACGAATGGACTTCCTACTGAAGAGCATGAACTCTTTGGACCATTTGGCTGGGTTGCTGCTGAAATTGGCTATACAGGGGATCCTCGGAACTTACCTTGTGCGTTCTTTGTGACGATGCATGCTTATAAAGAAGAACTTATTGATACTGACAATAAATGAGAGGAGGAAATTCTAAATGATTCAGAAGAAGTTTGAAAATGCAGCACAAGCTGTTGCAGATATTAAGGATGGAGCAACGTTGCTTGTCGGAGGATTTGGGGGAAGCGGACTACCGTCCCAGCTTGTGGCTGCTTTAGTTGAGCAAGGAGCGAAGAATCTGACAGTTGTATCAAATAATATTGGAGCGGTAAGCGATGGTGTTGCCGCACTGATCAGCAACAATCAGGTACGGAGAATTATCTGCTCTTTCCCTGTCGGTCCACACGCTGACGAGCTGATTGAGCGTCTTCAGAACGGCACGATCGAGTTAGAAATCGTCCCGCAAGGAACATTAGCAGAGCGTATCCGTGCAGGCGGCGCGGGCATTCCAGCCTTTTATACACCGACGGCAGCGCACACTGAACTTGGAGAGGGCAAGGAATCACGTGTGTTCAATGATCGTCTGCATCTCTTAGAGCAAGCCATCACAGGTGACTACGCTTTCATCAAGGGACATCGAGCAGATCGCTGGGGGAATCTTGTTTACAATAAGACGCAGCGTAATTTTAACCCGGTAATGGCGACAGCAGCGAAAATAACCATTGCCGAAGTAGATGAAATCGTGGAAGTCGGAGAAATTGATCCAGAGATCATTGTCACACCGAGCGTATTCGTACATCGTTTAGTCAAATTAGAGCCGCAGCGTGAAGGGACGGTGTTAGTAAATGGGTAAAGATCAACAAAAGGTTGGATGGTCAAAGATCGAGTTAGCTACTCGAGTAGCTCAAGACCTAGAAGATGGCTGGTTCGTGAATTTAGGTATTGGTATTCCTACTCTTGTGGCCGATGTGATTCCTGAAGAACGAGAAATTATTCTGCATAGTGAGAATGGTCTTCTTGGGCTGGGGCCAAAACCTGAACCAGGTGAAGAAGATATGGATCTTGTCAATGCAGGTAAGGAACCGATCACATTAAAGCCGGGTGGGAGCTTCTTCTCACAATCAGACTCTTTTGCCATGATCCGTGGCGGTCACCTCGATGCCGCAGTGCTCGGAGCATTCCAAGTCTCGATGTACGGGGATCTTGCTAGTTGGAAGCTTCCTAACACAACCCTTGGACGTGTTGGAGGAGCCATGGATTTGACAGTTGGGAGCAAGCGTATCTTCCTTTGTATGCAGCATACGAGTAAGGGAACGCCGAAAATTGTGGAAGAATGTACCTATCCATTGACTGCGCCTCGCTGTGTAGATCGTATCTATACAGATCTTGCAGTGATTGACGTAACAGATGACGGCCTTGTCGTCCAAGAACTGGCTCCTGGTGTAACGTTTGAATACTTGCAGGAACGCACAGCAGCTCCGCTTAAGAATCATGCGACCAATGACATTGAATCAGAGACTTTGCAAATTAATGATTAAGCACTCGAAAAAACCAGCCATTGAACGCAGTTCATCGGTGAGCAGGGGACCTTCCCCGTTCAGGAACTCCCCGTACGACCTCCAGGGGTAGAGTTAGGAGGACTAGTTGGCTTCCTTCGCGATCAAGGGATAAAGTGGACTTCGAAAATATTAGGTGTAGAGATCAAATTAATAGCTTAGGAGGAAAGGTATATGAAATCAGAGTCTTTAAGAATTGCTATTATCGGTAGTGGAATTGGAGGGGCAGCAACGGCGGTGGCTTTACGGCATGCGGGATTCAATGTGGGCGTCTATGAGCAAGCATCAGCTATAACTGAGGTAGGGGCAGGTATCGGTTTGCGTCCGCCATCGATCCGTTATTTCAAGAAATGGGGGCTTTTGGATGAAATTGAAAGAGTAACCCATAAAAGCGTTTTAATGGAAATCCTTACAGATAAAGCAGAAGTAGTACTTGAGGAAAAATGGCCTGCGCTAACAGATGACCCAAATGAAAGATGGGCGAGATTAATTCATCGTGCAGACTGTTTAGACACGTTAATTAATGCCATACCTTCTGAGTTCATCCATTTGAATCACAAATGTAAAAATATCGTTCGCCATGAAGATTATGCAAAAATTGAGTTTGAAAATGGTGTCAAAGTCGAAGCCGATTTAGTTATTGCTGCCGATGGTATTCGTTCCCTTACTCGGTCGCTATTTTTCAGTCATGCTGAGCCGGTTTTCCACGGTTACCATGCCTATCGGGCTCTTGTGAATGAGGATGAAACCTATGGTTTAGCATCTGAAGACACTTTGAGAATTTTCTGTGATGATAAAGTCAATTACTATTTACTGCCGTTAAAATATCGGAAACAAGTTTCAGTTGATATTACAGTCCCACACCAAGACCGATCAGGCAGACCAAACGTACCGAAAGAAGATATGCTTAACCAATTAAAGAATTTCCATCCTAACCTTCAGAAGATTGCTGAAGATATCAATAACTTTGATGTTCGAGCACTATACGATATCGATCCAGTCGAACAGTGGACAAATAATTGTATCGCCCTGCTTGGGGATGCCGCCCATTCTATGCTTCATAACCAAGGTCAAGGTGCAAATATGGCGATCCAAGATGCAGGGGTAATGGCTGAATGTTTACTTGAAGCTGATAGCGTTGAAAGTGCCTTACAAAAATATGAGTCTCTAAGAAAACCACTTGGAACATTATTTCAAAATTTATCTCGCCAGTTCCATACTGACAAGGAAGAAACGGCTTTCCCTGAAAAAGAATTCCTTGAGAATGTAACTGAGTAATGAATAAAAAGGAGGTTGAATAGATGCCTGTACATCCCGAGATAAAAAAAATATTGGATTTTATTCCATCGTCCGATACTAAAACAAAAATAATACCAGAAGAACATAGGAAAATGTTTGATGCACCTATTTTACCGGTTGAACAACGTGTCCAAGTTTATTCTGTTGAAGAAAGATCTATTCCTACTGCTGAAGCGGATATCCCAGTAAGAATTTATACACCGAAGGAAGCAGATTCTTATCCAATTCTCATGTATTTTCACGGTGGCGCATTTTTCTCGGGAAATTTAGAAAGTCATGATGAAATTGTTCGCCCGATTTGCTTGGAATCTGGATACAAAGTCATTTCAGTAGGTTACCGTCTTGCTCCTGAACACCCATTTCCAGCTCCATTAGAAGATTGCTATAACGTAACAAAATGGGCAACAGAACATAAGGATGAATTGCAATGGGATGGCAAGAATCTCGCTCTTGCAGGTGATAGCGCGGGCGGTAACTTAGTTGCAGCTGTCTCACTTATGGCCCGTGACAAAAAGGAATTTGCCATTACGAAACAAGTACTTTATTATCCATCCTTGGACCTTGATGTCAGTGAATTTCGTTACCCATCACAGGTGGAAAATGGAAAGGGCTATTTCGTAGAAAGTGATCAATTAGCTGAATATAACTCCTTCTATTTAGTTGGAAATGTAGATACGGATCATCCGCTTGTTTCACCAATACGAGAAGAAAATTTAGAAAATCTTCCGGCAGCACTAGTCATTACAGCCGAATATGATCCAATGCGAGATGAGGGGGAACTATTTGCGGGGAATTTAAAAAAATGTGGTGTCCCTGTTGAAAGAAAACGATATGAAGGCGCTACTCATGGGTTCTTAGGTAAATTCACACATCTTGATGAATATAAAGACATTTATAAACGTACAGCGGAATTTTTGAGTACCAAGTAGAGAATATTGATAGGTTAACAGACATTTCCAGGAAGTGGTCATCGCGGCGGTCCAAAGGCAAAAGCGTTTGATCACTTCCGTTTTAGCGTGTAAGTCTTTAACCTTTGTTGTTAATAGCTTAAAGGGGGTGAAAATGGACGGTTAAAAGGATGACTGGAAATCTAAACATCGGGGTGGATGGAATAGGACTGTCAAAAATATTCAAAATATTCAGAACTATAATTAAAATTTAAAGGGGTGTTTAATTTTATGGAAAATAAAAAGTTTTGGACTTATGAAAATAAGTTAGTGGTAATCGTCTTCTTCACAATCGGGTTCGTTTTCTTTGACCGTTTAGCGATAAACTACCTATTCCCAATGATTTCTGTTGATTTAGGACTAAACTACACGCAATTAGGTTTACTTGGAGCAGCTCTTGCGTTAACTTGGTCAGTATCCGGTCCATTAGGTGGATTCATTTCAGATAAAGTTAAGAGTAAGAAATCAATGTTAGCAATTTTAGTACTCGCATTCTCGCTTATTTCATTAGCGCACGGTTTAGCACAATCATTTGCCATGTTATTCGTCCTACGTCTATTAATGGGTATTGTAGAAGGTCCACTGATTCCGCAAACACAATCGATTTTAGCAATGGAATCTTCGGAGCGTCGTAAAGGATTTAACTTAGGCTTTACCATGAACACAAGTAACGCATTATTCGGCAGTATTTTAGCACCTGTAGTCATCGTTGCGTTAGCAACAAATTTTGACTGGCACACTGCCTTCTATTTAACGATTATTCCTGGGATTATTTTAAGCTTTGTCATCCTCAAAACCGTTAAAAATCCAGACCCAGCGAAATTCCATGCTATGCATGCGACAAAATCGTCTGAAAAAGTGAAAGTGAAAGATGTCCTTAAGCACCGTAATATTTGGTTATCAGTTGTTGTTTTCAGTTTAGTTATGACCACACTTATGGCATTCCAAATTTTTGGGCCAACCTATTTAGTCCAAGCAAAAGGTTTATCTGAAACAAAAATGAGTTTCGTCATGGCTACATTTGGAGTTGGATTTGCAATCTTCGGTTTCTTAATCCCAGCCATTTCAGAGCGTACCGGACGTAAACCGGCTTCTTTAGTTTCCGGCTTGTTGTTAATTCTCATACCACTAGCTATCGTTTTTGTGGATTCCATTCCATTAATGATGCTGCTTTTATTCATTGGTTCGGCTGGTTCAGGTGTAATTGGTATGTCGATGTCAGTTATTCCGGTTGAGTCTGTTCCTTTACAATACTCAGGTCTAGCAATCGGTTTAACAATCGGTATTGGTGAATTAATCGGTGGATTCTTAAATCCAATGGTGAATGGTGCTTTAGCAGATATATATGGTATTCAAACACCATTATTCGTAGCTGCCGGTGCTGCTGTGTTGGCATTACTATTCTCATTCTTCTTCAAAGAAACAGCACCATCTAAAGTACAATTAACCAAGGGACCAGAAATCAAAAGTAGTGTCCAAGTTTAGTTTTAGTTGTTCATTAACAACTCTTCTTGGAAGGATGCGAGGATGTTAACCTACTCTAACATGAGCTTAAACTATTCATTTCAATAGGTTAATAGTATTTCCACGGAAGTGAGCCTAGCGACGAAAACCAAAAACGTTGCGTTTGGTCACTTCCGTTTTATAGTTAAACCTTCTAAAATTTTTGAATACGATGGCAGTTAATCATAAATCAAACGATTTTTAACGATTATCGATTGACCATGAAGGCGTACTTGTAGTCTTCGGCCCTGTGAACAGCTTTTCTCCAGCCAATAAGGATGTCATTCCGTGTGTACATAGTTGTCTCCATTACGAGGATCGGATCCCCGGGTGTAACGCCCAGGACCTGCGCCTCCTCATGACTTGCGCTTGTTGCCCAAATTTGATGTTCACCTCGGGACAGGGAGATCCCCAGATCGCGTTCGAGGAGAAAGAAGACATTCCCGACTTCCTCAAGTTCCCGAGCGCCTGGTTGGAAGTCTTCCGGGACACTTAGATAGGTCTGCGTCCATACAAGCGGCTTATCTTTGAACCAGATCAGACGAGAGATGCGCAGTACCTCGTCGTTAGGCTCGTAGCCAAGTAAAGAACGCTGATTCTTCGGGGGAGGGACCCGATCGACGTCCAAGACTTTCGAGTTAACCTCCATTCCCTGTTTGCGAAAGTAGTCGACCAGCCCGCCTAGTTCAAGACCTGGAGGGCGAACGGGTATCCCCTGAACTGGGAAGGTGCCCTTCGCACGCTCCCGGTACACATATCCCTCAGTGGTGAGTTCCTTTAATGCCTGGCGAACAGGTGCCCGACTCACGTGGAAGCGCTGAACTAGCTCCTGCTCAGTACTGAAGGGTCGACTCGTCTCACCTTCAGAAGCCTGCAGTTCCTCAATCAAGATTTGCTTGATTTGTTTATAAATGGGAATCCCAGAGCTGCGATCAATCGTATGTTTTTTGTCCTGCATTTTTTGTCCTCCTTCATTCAAGATAGTCGAATACTCTGGATGTATTGTGTGGGGGCTTGTACTCTCTTCTGAATTTCCTACGATTATGAAAACCTACTAACATTCTTTTAATAGGTTTTCATAATCCTCCTATTGTTAAGTATAAATTGTTATACCAAAGTTACAAGTTTTTTTCAAAAATTCACTATCTTGAAATAGAAGGAGGGGGATTCTTTGTCTTTGATTAATAAAAGCAAAGTGGAAGTTTTTCCTGTGATCGTTCCGGCTTCCAATAAATTGAAGAGTTTTAACTTTTTCTTAGTAAAACAGGAGAATTCCATAACGTTAATTGACACCGGATTGAACTCGGATGGCTGCTGGAATGCCTTACAAAAGACATTAAGTGATCATGATTATACACTTTCTGATATCAGAGGGATTTTACTAACGCATCATCACACAGACCATATTGGCTTACTCAACCGAATTGCCTCCATCCATTCCATTCCAGTATACGCGCATCCTTATGCCATAAAGGTGCTGAAAAGAGACACTGAATATATAAAAATGAGGGTAGATTTTTTCAGGAAGCTGTACGAAGAGATGGGATGTGGTGAAATTGGTAAGAAGCAAGCAGCTAATTTACATCATCCAATAATTTTAGATGAGGATAAGAAAATCCATTGCGAAATCCAAGAAATAACCAACAACCAACTTTTTGGCTTTGATATTTTGGAAATCCCAGGGCATGCACCAGACCAGGTTGCCTTCTATCAGAAAGAGTGTAAGTGGCTATTTACTGGAGATTTATTAATTGAACATATAACAAGCAATGCCTTCATTGAACCAAATTATGATGGGACCCGTATAAAATCCCTAGTACAACAAAAGCAGTCACTAGAGAAATGTTTATCATTGAATGTTGAACTCGTTTTTTCAGGTCATGGTATGATCATAGACAATCCTGTTGATTTAATAAATGAAAGATTAAAAGAGATAGATGAAAAAGCCAACCAATACCAAAACATGATCATATCTGGAATTTCAACCGCAAGTGAAATAGCCCAATTTCGATATAAAGAAAAGTATGAAAAGCAGTTTTTCAATGTGATGTCAGAAATTATTGGATATCTAGATTATCTGGAAATACAAGGGGAAATTAAAAAGGAAATGGAGAAAGGGGTTTGGCGATATTATTGCAACTAAATTAGGTTTAACTAAAAATTCTTGAAAGATGGAAAACTTTGTTGATATCGTTATAAAAAGGCAGGTCGGAATGAAGGAGTTTTTTACAGATATGGTTACAAAATTACAGATAATCGACATTTTACGTAATTTTCTATTGTATTTTTATTCAATGTCATACAGTAAGAATGTTTCTAAACCAACACTTATCACGGTTGGTTTTATTCAAAAGGTCATTTTGGAATCAATTAGAATCCAAAGTTTGTGAAATGTATAAGAATTTGTATAAAGAGAATGTTGGTCTGATAAGGTTCTGAATGTAACATAATTTACATTCTGTTACATTAGTTGAATTTACGAAAATTACTAAGATAAGCAGTGGTCTCTAAATTAATGTGTCAGCATATACCTTTATTAACTGTTTACAAAACCCCAATAAGTGGAGGGCTTGGAATGAAAATTGGGTATGCTCGTGGTTCAACAATGGAACAGAACTTGGACTTACAATTGGAGGCTCTAGAGAAAGTTGGAGTTGAAAGACTCTTTACAGAGAAAGTGTCTGGAACAAAGAAAGCCCTTCCAGAACTAGACCGTTGTCTAGACGTGTTACGCTCTGGAGATATACTCATTGTTTACAAGCTCGATAGACTTGTAAGTAATATCAAACACTTAATTGAGCTTAGTGAGAAACTAGAGGAGCTTGGAGTCAATCTGGTGAGCATTTGTGACTCAATCGACACAACAACTCCAGTTGGAAAGGCTATGTTCAATATGATTGGAGTTATCGCAGAACTGGAAGGAACAAAAACTGATCTTGAGAAAGCCAGAGGAAGGATAGAGGTAAATCCAGAAGACCATCCAAGTGCATTGGATTTATACGACTGGGATTGGGAAATTGAAGGAATCACTAAAATGACTGGAGTCAGCGAAGAAGAACTTTATAGTATGCTGAAGGAACGTTCTGAAAAAGGTTAACCAAATTGGTTGACCTTCTTTTTTTGCCTAAGTCATTGGTTCACTGTACACAGCAATTTTTTAAGCTCTGTCCGTAAGTAATTAGCAGCGGAATTATTGAGCTTTTTATGACAGAATGTATACAATTTGTCGAGCAAATGTTCCTTAAGCAAAGTCTATTAATATACACAATCCCTAAGCTGACAATGGTTAGAAAGCACGTTCATGAATAATTCCAGAGTTTACATGTAAATAAAGTTGTTAGCTGCTTTTTTGTCTAAAATCTGACATTTTGTGTACTTCTCATTCTCACTAAAATGTTCACAATCACAGTGTACATAAGGGTTCTCTTTGCAGTGTGTTGGTCATTTTTTATGTCATATACGACAATAAATAAAAAAGTAAGTGAATAATTGTTTTACGATCGTACTAAACAAATCTAAATTAGATAGCTTAGAAAAAAAAGACCCTTGACGGTCTAAGCAGAATGCATTAGGAAATCTCTAATTTTTTCGATAGAAATCCCTATATTTCGGGCTTCCAAAATCAGGTCTATCCATTCACTATCTAGTTCTTTTTCATTAGGTAAATTTGTATCCATCTATCCTCCTGAAATATTTTGATAGCTAAGCTACCATAGTGAAGAACCTTAGGCATGAAGCTTTGAAGCCCGATCTAGATATTTTCCTTTACTGTATTAAAGCTTTAAAGCTTATAAGAAAATAGTACCATATTTGTTTATTATTAAGAATGAGAAAATTTCGACAATATACGCAATTTTGAATTAATATGCTGAAAAGATTTACAATAGATTTTTTTTATCTACATACAGAACGTTAGTTCGCGTATAATAATAGCGAAGGAGTTGACCGTAATGACGATAAAAGATCGCGGTTTAATTAAATGGAATGCAGCGTCCTTTATGCCGCAAGTATTCGAGCAGCAGCGCGAAATGTTCAAGGATCAAGAACGCCAGCCATGGCCGTTGCTAAGCGAATTCGATACGGAGGAGTTTGACCAGCGGATAGACTACGCGATAGAGTTCAAATTAGCGGTGAGGCTTACGGTATGGGAGGACGGCTTTACTACGGAGATGACCGGACATATACATCACGTGGATCCTATTACCATCAGCTACGCATTGAATTTAAAGACGGAGAGTTTGAGCGGGTGGCGTTCGATAGTGTTGTCGGAGTTAAGGTCGTTGATTGATTGCTTTGCGTCACCTTAACCGGTGGCGTTTTTATTTGTACAAAAATTAAAGAAAGCCCTATGTTCAAGGGCCTAATTGTCGTGTAAAGTATCGATAATTAATTCTTAGAGTTTTCCTCAATTTTATGAATATACACGACACCGCTCGTTACAACTGAACCATTTGTTTCACCGCAATGGGGGCAATTTATATACTCACGCTCTCTGCCTCCAGGGACATTCATTTCCGTAACTTGGAAATAAAACTCTTTTTCACATTTTTTGCAGTTCATCAAAAGACATCCCTCCGTGTACTTTTATTAGTAACTCAAAGTATACATTTGCCAAGTTGTAAGCGTTTTCTTTCTTAATGTTATTCATTTGACGGAATTATAAAAGATGTCGCATTCTCTTAGCGACCTCTCGGCTAATAGGTATCTCGCGAGACTTCCGACTCTTTGCAATCTGAGACGGCACAGTGACCGTTAAATCTTTGAAATCAATTTGAGCTGCGGTTAATGACAATGCCTCACCGATTCGTAGGCCGGTATCCAATAACAATAGAATAAGAGTCTTATCACGCCATTGTGCAAATTGCCGATCGTCATAAGAGGTGAGAATGGCATCGATTTGCTCGTCCGGAATGCCTGGAACTTCTTCATGGGCATCGTCGCGTACTTGCGAAATATTCTGCATTGGATTATTCGGAATCATACCTTCGTTAAATAGAAAACGAAACATCGTACTTAGTCCGCGAATCCGTATATTAATAGTGTGTACCGATAATCCTTTACCGCTACGTTTCCGTTGAGGGTCCTCGGCATAAGGCGTCCTTTCCGTGCGAAGGTAATTAATATAATTGCGAATATTGTCCGCGGTAATATCATTGACATTCGTGATGTGCTCGTCTAACCATTGCCGAAAGTAACGGAAAATATCATGGTATCCGGTGAGAGTTCCCGGCCGAACTCATTCCGCTGTTTTAGCGCGAATAAAGATTTCGATGGCTTCCTCAATGGTATATAAGACTTCCCGAGGCTTTTGGACTTGGGGCGCTACTGTTGCTCCTCTTTCGCCAATAAACTTACGTTTCATACGGTTTTAACTCCTTCTGTAATTCAGCCGCAAGTGTCCTACGTTCACCATTCGATGTCCTACAGCGTCAAAAACCACGTCCTACAGACTACAAAAAAACGCTATGTCACCGCATTGTCACCGTATTGATTGACGGATGACAAACCGCGATACATAGCGCTTTAATAACGAAGATGTCCCAGAGAGGATTCGAACCTCCGACCTACAGTTTAGGAAACTGTTGCTCTATCCTACTGAGCTACTGAGACAAATCAAATAGGAACGTTATTTATTATAATTTGTTAATTCTAAAAGGTCAATAAAAAGTTGAGATTATTGAATTGGCAGGTCTCTCGCCATTTCGGTTTTTTTTGCAGCCTTCTCACGGAAAATCAACCAGACGATTATACTAAGCCCAATTAATAGACCTTCTAGCGATAAAATGTACCATGGATAAGGTCCTAAAACATCTAATAAACTCGCACTGTCCGGTTTATGACTTAAGAACATATAATTTCCGTCCACCAGCTTATTGATCAACATAATAATCGGCATTAACACATTCAAAAAGATACATAATTTTAATACTGACCATATCGTCGGTCGGTATCCCTTTACCCATGTACAATAAAGCGGCACCCAGATTTCCATCAAATGTGTATAAAAGAAATGGAAAAACCGAAAATGCGGGAAGTCATAATTTAATGATGGGGTTAATAACGCCTGAGATGCGCCTAATAATACAGTGAATAATAAAATCTCATAGATTATTTTTTTCTTAGTTAGCAATAAAATGACGGTTAATATCAGACTGATGCTGCACAATTCTAAAGGGATGGCGTGACTCACATCCCAACTTCCATTCACAATCATCCAAAAATGATAAGTCAATTCCATAATGATTAGTGAAATAGCGACCCCGATTTCAGTCCGTCTCCATTCATTAGCCTTCAATTTATCTCTAAACAGGAACAGGCAGACTGAAACTAAGAGTAAGATAGAGATAATAACAAAGTGACTTGCAGAAAACATCTCAAAATCAAAGTTTTTGTTACTGCGGCCAAACACTCCATCCATATTACCACCACCCCTGTAGACAATAATCAAAACAATTATCAATTGTAAATTAATGCTAGTTTTACTTTAATAATTATATTCTATGGGATTTGCTTTTACTCCTCTTAAGAAATTTTTATTATTTCCTTTTTGATTATGATTAGGTTTTTTCTTCCTAATAAAGTCTTCTCCAATTATGGTATAATAATTTGTCGAAGAAAATCGAAAGACTTTATTTAGTGGAGGTCATTATGGCTGCATATACGCCGATGATACAGCAATACTTAACAGTTAAGGCAGATTACCAAGATGCCTTTTTATTTTTTCGTTTAGGCGATTTTTATGAAATGTTTTTTGACGATGCGATTAGAGCTTCGCAAGAATTAGAAATAACTTTAACGAGCAGACAAGGTGGCAGCGATGACCGGATTCCGATGTGCGGCGTTCCCTACCATGCGGCACCGAACTATATTGAACAACTTATTTCAAAAGGCTATAAAGTGGCCATTTGTGAGCAAGTTGAAGACCCGAAACTGACCAAAGGGATGGTAAAAAGGGAAGTTGTCCAATTGATCACACCGGGTACAGTGATGGAGGGCAAGGGATTAAATGATAAAGAGAATAACTATATTGCCTCGATCACAAGCTTTGATGACCAAACCTATGGTTTTGCCTACAATGATATCTCAACCGGCGAAAGCCGGGTTACGTTATTATCAAATAATTTTGACGAAGTTTTAAATGAGTTAGCCGTATTAAGTGCAAAGGAAGTCGTTGTCTCTAGCAGTTTTGACGGAGAACTACAAAAAAAACTTCGTGAACGCGATGTATTAGCGATTTCGTTTGAAGATAATAGTTCAATAGATATCAATTATTCGCATTTACTTCAAGATTTGAATCAAGAAAAATTAAAGCAATCCATCGCAAGACTTTTTAACTATTTATACCGGTCACAAAAAAGAAGTTTGGACCATCTACAGCCAGTCACTACCTATCAAATCCATCAATATATGAAAATTGATTACTATTCAAAGCGCAATCTTGAACTTACGGAAACGATTCGTTCCAAAGGAAAGAAAGGTTCATTATTATGGCTCCTGGATGAGACGATGACCGCAATGGGCGGCAGGATGTTAAAACACTGGATCGACCGACCGTTAATCAATCAGAATGAAATTGAATCACGTCAAACCATCGTTGAAGTCCTGATGTCTTATTATTTCGAGCGTCAGGAACTTCGTGAAAAGCTGAAAGAAGTTTACGATTTAGAACGATTAGCGGGAAGAGTAGCCTTTGGCAATATTAATGCCCGTGATTTGGTCCAATTAAAGCGTTCATTAATGCAGGTCCCTTACTTGAAACAAATCCTTTCAGGCATGCAAAATGAAAAGGTGAGCCAAATTGCCGATCTTCTTGACCCGTGTGAAGAGATCACAGATCTATTGGAGCAGTCGATTGTTGAAAATCCACCGCTTTCCTTAAAAGAAGGCAATATGATTCGTGATGGATACAATGCTCAGCTCGATCAATATCGTGATGCCAGCCGGAACGGGAAAACGTGGATTGCCCAACTCGAACGTGAAGAGCGCGAGAAAACCGGTATTAAATCGTTGAAAGTAGGCTATAATCGTGTATTTGGTTACTATATTGAGATTACCCGGGCGAATCTGCATCTTTTAACAGAGGGTCAGTATGAACGGAAGCAAACCTTATCGAATGCAGAACGGTTTATCACTCCAGATTTAAAGGAAAAAGAAGCATTAATTTTACAAGCTGAAGAAAAATGCGGTGAGCTTGAATATGAGTTGTTTACCGAAATTCGCGAAATTGTGAAGGAACAAATCCCGCGCCTACAGTCCTTGGCAAAAACGATTAGTGAGCTTGATGTCTTGCAGTGTTTTGCTCAAGTAAGTGAAGACCGGCACTATATAAAACCGCAGTTTTCTATGGAAGGCCGGGTCGTTGTAAAGGAAGGCCGCCATCCAGTCGTTGAAAAGGTATTAAACGCCCAAGAATATGTTCCGAATGATTGCTTCATGGACGGCGAGCGCGAAGTCTTGTTGATAACGGGTCCGAACATGTCAGGGAAAAGTACGTACATGCGCCAAATCGCGTTAATCTCTATATTAGCCCAAATTGGCTGTAATGTTCCGGCCACAGAAGCGGTTCTGCCGATTTTTGACCAAATATTTACCCGCATCGGTGCCGCTGACGATTTGATCTCAGGACAAAGTACCTTTATGGTTGAAATGTTGGAAGCCAAAAATGCGATTTCAAATGCGACACAAAACAGCTTAATTTTGTTTGATGAAATTGGGCGCGGTACATCTACTTATGATGGAATGGCACTTGCTCAAGCCATCATTGAATATATTCACACCCAGATTGGGGCAAAGACTCTATTCTCCACCCATTATCATGAATTAACGGTTTTAGAGGAAGAACTGGATAAGTTAAAAAACATTCACGTCAGTGCGATTGAACATAATGGAAAAGTTGTTTTCCTTCATAAAATTAAAGAAGGACCGGCTGATAAGAGCTACGGGATTCATGTTGCCCAGCTTGCAGGCCTGCCTTCAGAATTAATCAGCCGTGCCAATGAAATATTAACCGCACTCGAGCAGTCTGATATCCAACCAGACAAGCCAAAAAAAGATGTGGTAAAAGTAGTGGAAGTAGTGGAAGTAGTGGAGGTACAAGAACAACCTGCCCAACTATCTTTCTTTGATGAACCAAAAGAAGTGAAAAAGCAAGATCTCTCTTCGAAGGAGAAAAGAGTCATAGAGAAAATGAAGGAACTTGATATATTGGATTTAACACCACTTCAGGCCATCAACCTGTTGTACGAGCTCCAGAAAAAGTTAAAGTAGGGGGTGAATCCGAATGGGTAAAATTATTCAATTAGATGATGCCTTATCTAATAAAATCGCGGCCGGGGAAGTAGTCGAACGGCCTGCCTCTGTTGTAAAAGAGTTGGTTGAAAATTCGATTGATGCCGGAAGCACCGTGATTGAAATTGAGGTAGAAGAAGCGGGACTCGCCAAAATCCGCATTACTGATAATGGAAATGGCATCGAGGAAGAGGATGTTTTACTCGCCTTTCAACGTCATGCCACATCCAAAATTAAAAATGAAAATGATTTGTTCCGCATCCGGACTCTCGGGTTCCGTGGAGAAGCCCTGCCAAGTGTTGCCTCGGTTTCACGGCTCGAGATGAAGACTTCTACAGGTGAAGGTGCCGGAAATCGATTGGTGATTGAAGGCGGCAAAGTTGAAACGTTTGAAAAAGCTTCAAGCAGGCGCGGGACTGATATCTCGATTACTGATTTATTTTTCAACACACCTGCCCGTTTAAAATATATGAAGACGATTCATACTGAGCTTGGAAATATTACAGATGTCGTGAATCGACTGGCCCTTTCACATCCAGAGGTGGCCTTCCGCCTCATTCATAATGATCGCAAACTGCTGCAAACGAATGGTAACGGGGATGTTCGTCAGGTGCTGGCATCGATCTACGGTATGGGGATCGCCAAGCAGTTAGTTCCAATCACCGGTCAATCACTTGATTACAAAATTAGTGGATTTGCATCGATGCCTGAGGTAACGAGAGCCTCAAGAAACTATATTTCGACGATGATTAATGGCCGATTTATAAAGAACTATCCATTAGCCAAGGCAATTCAAGAAGGCTATCATACCTTGCTTCCGATTGGCAGGTTCCCGATTGTGCTCCTTAATATTGAAATGGACCCTTTACTCGTTGATGTCAATGTTCACCCCTCGAAAATGGAGGTCCGCATTAGTAAAGAAGCGGAACTGAATGAGCTTGTCACTTCGATTATAAAAGAAGCGTTTAAATCAAAGATCCTTATCCCAACAGCATATACAGCGGTGAAAAAGGATGTACCGAAGGAAGAACAAACTTCTTTGGTTCTGGATGAAGGTACAAGACCAGCACCTGATGAGAAAGAGTTTGAATGGAATCAACCAGTTGCAGCAGCAACTATCCTGGAGAACCGTCCATGGCTGGAAGTGCCTGTTGAGACACCTGTAAAAAAATTACCTAGTTTCCAGCGTGATGAAGCGACAGGTGGAAGAGACAGTTGGCAATCTATTAATCCATTTAGTGAATCAGATGACGAACCTGATGTTAGTAATCAAACGATTGAACTTAATGTGGATACTGTTGAGACAGGAAATGTCTCGGTCGAGAGCAGAGTTCCACGGTTATATCCGATTGGACAAATGCACGGAACTTACATTTTTGCTCAAAATGAAAATGGCCTTTATATCATTGATCAGCATGCGGCCCAGGAACGGTTGAAGTATGAGTATTTCCGTGAGAAAGTTGGGCAAGTCCAATCAGAACTGCAGGAAATGCTTGTGCCATTAACCTTTGAATACTCGACGGATGAATTTTTGAAAATAAATGAATACCAAAGTGAGCTTGAAAAGGTCGGGGTGTTTCTTGAGGAATTTGGACTAAATAGTTTTATTGTCCGTTCTCATCCACAGTGGTTCCCAAAAGGGGAAGAAAAACAAATCATAGAAGACATGATTGAACAGCTTTTATTGATGAAAAAGGTGGATATTAAGAAACTACGTGAAGAAGCAGCGATTATGATGAGCTGCAAGGCATCCATAAAAGCAAATCGGCATTTAAGAAATGATGAGATTCAAGCACTCCTTGATGATTTGAGGAAAGCATCTGATCCATTTACTTGTCCGCACGGCAGACCGATTATTGTGCATTATTCGGTTTATGAAATGGAGAAAATGTTTAAACGGGTTATGTAACTAAGAAGAACGTTCCTATTTTATTAGGAGCGTTCTTTTATTTTGAGTGTTGGTTAAGTGATTTTATTGAAAAGATGGATGGCTCTACGTGCCCGAAACCGAGGGTAAACATTGAATATGGTAACGTAGAGAGGCCCTACGTGCCCGAAACCGAGGATAACCAATGAACCCGGTAACGTAGAGAGGCTCTACGTGCCCGAAACCGAGGGGAAATAAAGAATCGGGTAACGTAGACATGCTATTCATGACAACCCAAAAGAAAAAAGCTGCAGAAAAGGATTTTTCTGCAGCTTTGATATTACTATTAATTTGAGTGCAATCTCTGGAAATGATCTTGCCGCCAAAGTTGCTTATTTCACAGCTACTGGGAGCTTGCTCATATACATTAGGGCCTTTCCAGTTCCAATGGCTACCGATTCTAGAGGGTTTGGGGCAAGCTGGACAGGAACAACTATCTCTTCACTTAGCCATGCCTCCATGCCATTCAATAATGCTCCACCGCCAGTCAGAATTACGCCCCTGTCGACAATGTCTCCACTGAGCTCTGCTGGGCAATCCTCTAGGGTTGCACGAATGGCTTCTAAAATATGCAATAGTGCTTCCTTGATCGCCACACGAATTTCATAGGATGAAAGTTTAATCGTTTTTGGCAGTCCAGTTAAAAGGTCGCGTCCGCGGACATCCATGAAACGTTCTTCATGGTCAATGAGAGCAAAACCAATTTCCATTTTGATGTTTTCCGCAGTTCTTTCACCAATTAGGATATTATATTCTTTCCGAACATGTTGAATAATGTCTTCATCGAGGCGGTCACCGCCAATTTTAATCGAATGGCATGCAACTACCCCGCCAAAGGAAATAATCGCTACTTCAGTATTGCCGCCGCCAATATCCACTACCACATTGGCAACCGGCTCATCGACAGGTAATCCAGCACCAATTGCGGCAGCAACTGGTTCCTCAATTAAGCTGATTTTTTTTGCCCCAGCCTGTCTTACTGCATCTTGGATCGCTCTTCTCTCAACACTTGTGGAACCAGATGGAATACTAACAACGACATTTGGTTTACGCACAGCAAAACCAATCTTTTTGGATGCATTGCGCATAATGTGTTTTAGCAATTCAGTGGTTACATCATAATCTGCTATTACCCCATCCTTCATGGGACGAATGGCGACGATTTTTTCAGGTGTCTTTCCTATCATTTCCTTTGCTTCTGTACCAACAGCTACAACATTTTTTGTTACTGTATCAATCGCCACAACAGAAGGCTCATTAATAACGATTCCTTTATTTTTACTATAAACTAGTATATTTGCAGTTCCTAAATCAATACCAATATCAAAAGTAGATAACATATTATTTCACCTAATTTCCCTATTTTTCATTCAAAATAAGCTACGCGTTAGTCTACCATAAATTTGGGGGTAGAAAGCCTTTTGTAAATGAACCGTTATCCTTTTGTAAATTAACATGAAAAATATTCCTATTTGGGAAGAAAAATGGATAAAATAAATTCATGTCCAATTAACGGCATAGAAATGAACTTTTATGTATATACTAGTTTGATGTTCTACTGCTTTTAAAAATTATGTTACGATAAAGGGGTGGAAGTGGAATCATAAACCTGCTTTCACTGAAAATGGGATAAGGCAGTGTGAAAATATTGGATTCAAAACAAAAATTATTAGTGATCATTGGACCAACCGCCGTCGGAAAAACAAAGTTAAGTATCGAAATGGCTAAACGCTATAATGGTGAAATTATCAGCGGAGATTCTATGCAAATCTATCGTGGCATGGATATTGGGACGGCAAAAATCAAAAAAGATGAAATGGAAGGTATTCCTCACTATCTGATTGATATTAAAGAGCCTTTTGAAAATTTTTCCGTTGCTGAATTTCAACTCCTTGTTCGGGCTAAAATAGGTGAGATTGCTAAAAAGGGAAAGCTGCCCATTATTGTCGGTGGAACAGGGTTGTATATACAGTCCGTCATTTATGATTATCAATTTTCTGATGTATCAGGCGATGAGACTTATCGTCTTAAGCTAGAGGAAAGAGCCAAGAAAATAGGGAATGAGGCACTTTATAAAGAATTGGTGGAGGTGGATCCAGGTAGTGCTTCACAAATCCATCCAAATAATGTAAGAAGAGTCATTCGCGCACTTGAAATCTTCCATCTTACAGGTAAGACGATGCAAGAATTCCAAAGCACTCAACAACCAGATCTTTTGTACAATACAGCAATGGTTGGTTTATCGATGGAACGCGAGAAACTTTATGAGCGCATTAATTATCGAGTGGATTTAATGATGCAGGAAGGGCTTATCGAGGAAGTAAAAGGTTTGTATCAAAGGGGTTTGCGCGATTGTCAATCGATCCAAGCAATTGGCTACAAAGAAATGTATGCCTATTTAGAAGGTATTGTACCTTTAGAAGCGGCTATTGAGAATTTAAAACAAAATTCAAGAAGATACGCAAAACGGCAATTAACTTGGTTTCGGAACAAAATGGAGGTATCATGGTTTGATATGACCAATGTGGAGGACACCTCAAAAAAAATAACGGAAATTTCACGTTGTGTTGAAGGAAAGCTTAAAGTAAAATCGAATACATATTAGTAGAGATAAAAGAGGAGGAAATTTAAATGAAAACAACAATCAATATTCAGGACCAATTTTTAAACCAGTGCCGCAAAGATAACATACATGTTACCGTCTTTTTACTTAACGGTTTTCAATTAAGAGGCCAAATTAAGGGCTTTGATAATTTTACAGTTCTTTTTGAATCAGAAGGAAAGCAACAATTAGTATATAAGCATGCAATTTCAACTTTTGCACCGCAAAGAAACGTGCAGCTTGAACTGGATAACCAATAAGTCATTTTTAGAAGCCCAAACATTGGGCTTTTTTTATTTATATTGCTCTGTTAAAGCTCATTGTTGATATTGGCACCATGTTGATTGGAGATGAAATCGAAGCGCCTGAAGCTGAAATCAACATGGAAATTTAACATTGCTATTTATTTTAAAAAACTTTTTTAATGAAATTCAGGGAGTTTGAATACATATAAAATGAAGGATTATGCATTCCTTTGTACAAATAATCAGTTCAGAATGTAAATTCTGAGTGGCCATAAAAACGCATCATATAAACTGTTGGTAAAAATGAGAGGTGAAAGCTTTGGACCAACCCATCAGAATGAAAAGTAACGGCCAAATAAGAGTAGTTCTCAATTCGCAAATAGGGAAAACGATGACAAAAGAGTTACCTGACTTTCAGGTGGTTCCAAAGGACATTCCACCTGAGCATTCGGCTCTAAAGGAAATTGAAGAGGAGTTAGGGGCTCTTGTTGGCATGGAAGAAATGAAGAAGATGATAAAGGAAATTTATGCATGGATTTACGTGAATAAAAAACGTGAGGAAATGGGTTTGAAAGCAAGAAAACAAGCCCTCCATATGATGTTTAAAGGAAATCCTGGAACAGGTAAAACGACAGTCGCTAGATTAATAGGTAAGTTATTTCAAAAAATGAGCGTTTTAACTAAAGGACACTTAATTGAGGCGGAACGTGCGGACCTCGTGGGGGAGTATATTGGTCATACAGCACAGAAGACAAGGGATTTAATCAAGAAGGCCCAAGGGGGAATTTTGTTCATCGATGAGGCATACTCATTGGGGCGCGGCGGTGAGAAGGATTTCGGCAAAGAAGCAATCGATACACTGGTTAAGCATATGGAAGATAAGCAGCATGAGTTTATTCTTATCCTTGCTGGATATTCTCGTGAAATGGAGTATTTCTTGACACTTAATCCTGGGCTCCATTCACGCTTTCCATTAGTTATTGATTTTCCTGACTACAATATAAATCAACTAATGGAAATTTCGGCAAGGATGTTAATCGAAAGAGAATACACGTTTAGCCATGAGGCGGAAAAAAAGTTAAAAGAACATTTAATATGGGTTAAAGCGGTATTAAGTCCAAATAGTTTTTCAAATGGAAGGTATGTACGAAATATCATTGAAAAATCGATCCGCGCCCAGGCCATGAGGCTGCTCATGTTAAATAGTTATGACAGGCATGAATTAATGACAATTAGAAGTAATGATCTTGTGTTTGAAGAAGATTAGAGACAAAAAAACGGCAGATTCTAAGCAATCTGCCGTTTCTATTTGGATTAGTTATTAATTGGCCTCAAATTTACGTATCGGGAGCTTCCAATCAAAGGTATAGGAAAGGACGCGTAAAACCGTCACAATGAAAAAGAGAGAATACAATTCCCAAGAATCCGTCACGATCTTAAGTCCGATGAAAAGGCCAGTCAATATTGCCCATATTGCATAGATTTCCGATCGTAAGACGATTGGTTTTCTTCCTGCCAATAAATCACGAATAATCCCGCCACCGATTCCGGTTAGCACAGCTGCAACAATAACAGCACTAAGCGGGTGATTCATTTTAACGGCGTAAAGAGCACCTTGGATTGCAAAGGCTGAAAGGCCAATCGCATCAAATAGGTTCCCCCATTTTTGCCAGTGTTTTAAAAGGTTGCTTGGAAATAAAAACACAGCAGTTATGGATAATAAGGCAATTTGAAAAAATAACCCTTGTTCCCAAAGTGCTGATACAGGTACACCGATTAATAGGTTTCGAATCGCCCCACCGCCAAAAGCGGTGACAATACCTAAAATGTATACGCCAAAAATATCATATTCCTCTTCCATCGCAACAATGGCCCCACTAACGGTGAAGGCGATTGTTCCGATCATACTTAAAACTTCCCATGTCATCTATCCGAATTCTCCTTGAAATCTTTATTTTATTTAACTCTATGAAAATAGTAATAAAAATGTTATTAGAAAACAGTAAGATTATATCAAGATATGGGGAAATTACAATAAGTTTTTTCTAATGTTGGGCAAATTAGAGTATACAACCTTTTTTTGTTATGATGGGAGATAGAAGATTACGGAAGGAACGATGCCTTATGGAACAAAAAGACACGAAAGAGAAGGCGATCCTCGTTGGCTGTCAGACCAATGGGGATACTGATTTGCGCTTTCATTATTCAATGGAAGAGTTAGGTGCACTAACAGAAACCGCTCAGGGTGAAGTATTGATGTCAGTCGTTCAAAAAAGGGACCGGCGCCACCCAGCTACCTATATAGGTAAAGGGAAAGTGGAGGAACTTAATGTCCTGGTGGATGAATTGGAGGCAGATATAGTCATTTTTAATGACGAGCTTTCACCAAGTCAAAAAAGAAATCTCTCTACGGACCTAAATGCTCGTATAATCGACAGAACCCAGCTCATCTTAGACATTTTTGCACAAAGAGCTCGCTCCAAAGAAGGTAAATTACAGGTTGAACTTGCCCAATTGCAATACATGCTTCCTCGTCTTGCTGGTCAGGGAACTGCATTATCACGTTTGGGTGCTGGGATAGGAACAAGAGGACCTGGTGAAACAAAGTTAGAATCAGACCGCCGGCATATCCGTCGCAGAATCGATGAAATTAAAACCCAACTTTCCGTCATCGTTCAGCACAGGGATCGATACAGAGAAAGAAGAAAGAAAAATAAAACCTTTCAGGTCGCGATTGTCGGTTATACCAATGCCGGTAAATCCAGTCTTTTCAATCGTTTATCCGAAGCAGAGTCGTACGAGGAAAATCAATTGTTTGCAACACTAGATCCAATGACACGAAAATTGATTTTACCAAGTGGTTTCCTAGCCTTGATTACCGATACGGTTGGGTTTATACAAGATTTACCGACAACACTTATTGCTGCATTTCGATCGACGCTTGAGGAAGTCAAGGAAGCTGATTTGCTTCTTCATGTGGTCGATATGTCCAACCCAGATTATTTCCATCACGAAAAAACAGTTAAAAAGCTGCTTGAAGACTTGGAAGTTAAAGATATCCCGCAAATAACAGTATATAATAAAAAAGATATACAGCATTCAGATTTTGTCCCAACCGCTGATACACCGACCGCGTTTATTAGCGCATTTGATGCAGAGGACCGTCAAGCCTTGAAGCAGCAAATGGAGAAGGTAGTTATGGAAATGATGGATTCTTACGAAGTTCAGATTCCGTCCACTGAAGGAAAGCTGCTTTCTTTATTAAAAAATGAGACAATATTAAGAGAGCTTGTATTTGATGAAGAAGATCAATTCTATCGATGCAAAGGATATACACTTCAGGATCATCAAATTACAGGACAATTAAAGAAATTCACAATATAGATAGGAGTCACAACATGTTTCAACAGTTAAAAAATGGGGAAAAGCTTCAGCCGATGGTTGAGGAAGTTGAACAACAAATCACTAAAGTACATAAAGAAATAGACAATAGAATCGAAACAAATCAATTTCGGGTATTAAAAAGCTTTCAAAACAAAAGAGTGAGTGATTCACATTTTAATCCGTCGACCGGCTATGGCTATGACGATCATGGCAGAGATACACTTGAAATGGTCTATGCAGATGTATTTGGGGGAGAAGCAGGACTTGTTCGTCCGCAAATAATCTCGGGCACACATGCCATTTCCATTGCCTTATTTGGCGTTCTTCGACCTGGGGATGAACTTCTATATATAACGGGCAAACCCTATGATACGCTTGAAGAAATTGTTGGACTTCGTGGGAACGGGGTTGGCTCATTAAAGGAATTTGGAATTTCCTATGATAGTGTAGCTCTGACGAATCAAGGTGGAATTGATTGGGAGGCTGTCTCAAAGAAAATAAAACCGAATACAAAAATGATTGGCATTCAGCGTTCCAAGGGCTATGCGACAAGACCATCATTTACGGTTGCAGAAATTGGAGAAATGATCAGGTTTGTCAAAGAAATTAAACAAGATGTGATCGTATTTGTAGATAATTGCTATGGGGAATTTGTTGAGGAGATCGAGCCTTGTCATGTTGGTGCGGACCTAATCGCAGGGTCACTTATCAAAAATCCAGGCGGAGGGATTGTGAAGACTGGCGGCTATATTGTTGGTAAAAAACAGTGGGTGGAGGCATGTTCATATCGAATGACTTCACCAGGGATAGGAGCCGAAGCAGGAGCGTCCCTCTATAGTCTGCAAGAAATGTATCAAGGTTTTTTTCTTGCTCCCCATGTGGTTGGCCAGGCATTAAAAGGGGCCGTTTTCACAGCAGCGATGTTGGAGAAATTAGGCATGAATTCTTCTCCGAAATGGAATGCTAAAAGGACTGACTTAATTCAGTCTGTCCAGTTTGATGACCGAGATAAAATGATTGCTTTTTGTCAGGCCATTCAATTTGCATCACCGATTAATTCTTATGTCACACCCCATGCCAGCTATATGCCAGGGTATGAGGACGATGTGATTATGGCAGCAGGTACTTTTATTCAGGGGGCGAGCATTGAACTCACCGCAGATGGACCGATTAGACCACCATATGTTGCCTATGTACAAGGTGGATTAACCTATGCACATGTAAAGATGGCTGTTTGTCTGGCCATAGACCAATTAACGGATAAAGGATTAATCGAATTGTTTTAGGAGAACAGCTAAGTGTCCAATTATTTTAAAAATTTTAATGTAAGAAAACCTAACATATCATTGACAACTTTTCTAACACGAAATATAATAGTATTATAAATAACCCGAGGGGAGGAGGAATTAGATGAGTGGAAAGGAAATTCGCCGTTCCATGCCACTGTTTCCAATCGGAACAGTCATGCAACTAACGGAACTTACAGCCAGGCAAATTCGTTACTACGAAGAACACCAATTGATTTCTCCAGCAAGAACCGAGGGGAATAGACGGCTATATTGTTTAAATGATATTGATAGGCTTCTAGAAATTAAGGATTTAATTGATCAAGGTGTCAATATGGCAGGCATTAAACAATTGTTCCTAGTAAAAGAGCAACAATCAAACATTCTTGAGCAACAAACAGAAAAAACTAAGCGCGAATTAACAGATGAACAGCTTAGAAAGTTGCTACGCAACGAAATGATGCATTTAGGTCGAAACAATCGATCCTCTTTACGTCAAGGAGATATGTCAAGATTCTTTCATTAATGTGGAAGTTTCTTTTTAAAAAATAGGGGGTAAGAAAATGGCAAAGTATTCAAGAGAAGATATTAAAAGATTAGCGGTCGAAGAAAACGTGAAATTTATTCGTTTGCAATTCACAGACATCCTTGGAACTATCAAAAACGTGGAGATTCCAATTAGCCAATTAGAAAAAGCACTTGATAACAAAATGATGTTTGACGGTTCTTCAATTGAAGGTTTTGTACGTATTGAAGAATCTGATATGTTACTATATCCTGACCTTAACACATGGGTTGTATTCCCTTGGACAGCAGAAAAAGGGAAAGTTGCCCGCTTAATTTGTGATATTTATACTCCAGAAGGAAAACCATTTGAAGGTGACCCTCGTAATAACTTAAGAAGAGTATTAAAAGAAATGGAAGACCTTGGATTCACTAGCTTTAACTTAGGGCCTGAGCCAGAATTCTTCTTATTTAAATTAGACGAACAAGGCGAACCATCATTAGACCTAAACGACAAAGGCGGATATTTTGATTTAGCCCCTATCGATCTTGGCGAAAACTGCCGCCGTGATATCGTGCTTGAATTAGAAGAAATGGGCTTTGAAATCGAAGCTTCCCACCATGAAGTTGCACCAGGTCAGCATGAAATCGACTTTAAATATGCAGATGCACTAACAGCTTGTGACCAAATTCAAACATTCAAGCTAGTTGTAAAAACAATTGCACGTAAGCATGGTTTGCACGCGACATTCATGCCAAAACCATTGTATGGTGTCAATGGATCTGGAATGCACATGAATCTTTCATTGTTTAAGGATGGAGTTAATTCATTCTACGAACCATCTGGTGATCTAGAAATGAGTGATAATGCTCGTCAATTTATCGCTGGAATTCTAAAACATGCTCCAGCCTTTACAGCGGTAACAAACCCAACTGTAAACTCATATAAGCGTCTTGTTCCTGGCTATGAAGCACCATGCTATGTGGCTTGGTCAGCTAGAAACCGTTCACCATTAATTCGTATTCCTGCTTCTCGTGGATTAAGTACACGTGTGGAAGTAAGAAGTGTAGACCCATCTGCTAATCCATACCTTGCAATGGCTGTTCTTCTTAAGGCTGGCTTAGACGGAATTAAAAACAAGTTAACTCCGCCGGCACCAGTTGACAGAAACATCTATGTAATGAGTAAAGAAGAGAGAATCGAAGAAGGTATCGTCGATCTTCCTGCAACATTAGCTCAAGCATTAGATCAACTAAAATCTGACGAAGTAATTGTGTCAGGTCTTGGAGAGCATATTATGGAACACTTTGTTGAAGCAAAAGAAATCGAGTGGGATATGTTCCGCACAGTCGTTCACCAATGGGAACGCGATCAATATATGAGCATGTATTAATCTCATCAAAGCCCTGGCGCCTAGCGTCAGGGTTTTTCTATGTCGCGCTTCTTTTCTAAAATTCTCTCAGTGAAAAATGCTATCCCATTGGCTACCAGGTTTGTTCCATTACAACAATTACGGTAGCCAATAAGCCCGATTGACGACCCAAATTGCTCTTTCTCAACGACCTCGGACGTCAATACATACAATGGCTCTTTTTCCAATTAGGCATCTTCGATCATTCTAAATAAAATTAATAGGAATAGAATAGAAAGGAAGAGGTGCTTGATGTTCTTTAAAAATTCACAATTTTTACGGTTTACTTAATCCTAAATAATATATGCTTAAGTTGTAAACATTTGGGAGGTGCTCTAAATTGTATAAACTGCAAATTTGTAATGCTCTAACCCAAGAAATACTACGAGAAAAGACGTATAAGAAGCCTGATCTTATTTTAAGTTTGATAGAATCAGGAACAAAAGGTCAGGAATGTTTTCTATTTGATGAACAGCGCAAGACCTTGAAAGGAACGTATGTTACACATTCCAGTTTTAATGAAGGGGACACGAAAGTATATAAAGTGCTTTTTAAGGTGAAACTATCTGAAATACAAGCAAGAATAGTGAATTAGGAAGATAAAGGAGTGGCGTATGGCTGCTCCTTTTTAGTTTGAATAATGCAGCTCTTCTGTCATAGAGACAATAGGAAACGACCTCATTGTTATTTCTTTGGAACGGTGACATAGACCGTCTCTACGTGCCCCAACTCTGTGAAATTGTTCTGTAACGGTCACGTAGGCCGCCTCTACGTGCCCCAACTCGTAGGAATTTTTCCGGAAAGGTCACGTAGGCCGTCTCTATGTGCCCCAACTCGTAGGAATTTTTCCGGAAAGGTCACGTAGGCCGTCTCTACGTGCCCCAACTCGTAGGAATTTTTCCGGAAAGGTCACGTAGGCCGTCTCTACGTGCCCCAACTCGTAGAGATTCTTCCGGAAAGGTCACGTAGGCCGTCTCTACGTGCCCCAACTCTGTGAAATTGTTCTGGAACGGTCACGTAGGCCGCCTCTACGTGCCCCAACTCGTAGGAATTCTTCTGGAACGGTCACGTAGACCGCCTCTACGTGCCCCAACTCGCAGAGATTCTTCTGGAACGGTCACGTAGGCCGCCTCTACCCCGGCTTCTGTAATTCCTTCAGCTTGAGGTTAATTTGCACAACAAAAAAAGAGTCGGCACGTATATGCCAACTCTCTTAAACTTAATGAATATGTCGGTAAACCCCAATAACTTTACCTAAAATCGAAACATTCCTTAATATAATAGGGTCCATTGTAGAATTTTCCGGCTGCAGGCGTATGTAATCTTTTTCCTTGAAAAATCTTTTACAGGTGGCTTCATCTTCCTCGGTCATTGCTACAACAATATCCCCGTTATTAGCGTTTGGCTGCTGTTTCACAATTACATAATCCCCGTCTAGGATCCCAGCTTCTATCATACTCTCACCCATGATTTCTAACATGAACACTTGTTCATCTGCAGGTGCAAGACTTTCTGGAAGTGGAAAATACTCTTCCACATTTTCAATCGCTGTAATTGGGAGTCCTGCCGTTACTTTCCCAACCACTGGAACATTGACAACTGTATTTCTTGGTATATGTGCAGAAACATCTGCTTCTAATATTTCAATTGCTCTTGGTTTTGTAGGATCTCGTCTAATAAGTCCTTTACTTTCCAATCTTGCTAGATGTCCGTGAACAGTAGAGCTGGATGCGAGTCCAACCGCTTCTCCAATTTCCCTTACTGAAGGGGGATATCCTTTACTCTTAACCTCACTTTTAATGAAGTCTAAGATATCTTGCTGCCTCTTTGATATTTTAGCCATGATAAAATCCACCTCGCCTGGTTAATGTTGACTTTATTATAACATGTTCGCATTTTTTATACAAACATAAGTTCGAAAATATGATTGACAACAAACAAACGTTCGGTTTATAATGAAAATATCAAATCGAACGTACATTCTTATAGAGGTGTTATTTATGAAAAAATTATGGAACAAATACTCCTATGCTATTACTCTTATTATTTTAAGTTGTTCACTTTCAATCATATTATCATTCCAACATCATTCGAACGCGCAAGATGATTATTTAAAGGTTACAATCACAGAAGGAGATTCACTATGGGAAATCTCTGATCAATTCTCGGGTCAACATTCATTATCAAACAAGGAATTTGTTGCTTGGATAAAAAAGCATAATGAATTAGATGATGATCAAATTTTTCCTGGTGAAGAAATTATCATTCCGGTGAGTAAAGAAGTCTCATCTACGAATGAATTTGCTAGCGCCGTTAGTGAATAGAAAGGAATTTTTATGAAAGCAATTATATACTGCCGTGTCAGCACAAATAAGGAAACACAAGAATCTTCGTTAAAGCGCCAGGAAGAGGAATTAACGCAACTAGCTAACACCTATCACTTTGAGATTGATAGGGTAATTAAAGAAAAGGCTAGTGGTTATGATTTCAATCGTGAGGGGATTTTTCAATTATTAGAACGAATTAGAGATAAGCAGGTACAAGCCCTCTTAATTCAGGATGAAACACGACTCGGTAGAGGTAACGCCAAAATTGCACTCTTGCATTGCATATTAAAAGAAAATATTAAACTTTATAGTATCTCCCATAGTGGAGAATTACAGCTTTCAGAATCGGATTCCATGGTTTTGAACATCGTAAGTATGGTTGAAGAGTACCAACGAAAACTACATAATGCAAAAATCAAACGTGGAATGAAGCGAGCAGTCCAGAATGGATATAAACCAGAAAAAAACTTAAAAAATCTCGGAGAATCCTCTGGACGCGAGAAAATTGAGGTTCCAATTGGAGAAATTGTCCGATTAAGAAAAAATGGATTAATTTTTTCAGAAATAGCTGCTACACTTAGAGGTTTTGGCTATAACATTTCTAAAGCCACGGTTCATAGAAGATTCCAGGAATACATTGAATCACAAGAAGAGTAGACCTTTTGCCTTGTCATTAGGTTTTTTTTTTAGTAAAATCAGGTGTCATGTAAATAGTTTGAAAGGAAGGTGTTTAAATGCTTTCAAAAGAAAAGATGGCTAGAATTAATGAGCTGGCACGAAAAGCAAAAGCAACAGGATTGACTGAAACAGAAGCGAAAGAGCAAACTAAATTAAGAAGTGAATATTTGGCTACTTTTCGTTCGAATATGCTTGATACCCTTACCAACACCAAGTTTATTGATCCGGAAGGAAATGACGTTACACCGGAAAAAATCAAGGCTAGGAAAAAAAATACACTTCACTAAAAGTTCAGGAATACATTTTTTGTATTCCTATTTTACATATACTGACTATTTTTGTGTAAAAATATAAAAAATAGTGACTTTTGTTTCTTATTATTATGCTATTTGTTGAATAAAAAACGGTAGCGATATAAAATTGAAAATGTATTTAGTAACCTTGTGATTAGGAAAGGATGTAATTCATGTTTAATACTATTGATGATTTATCTGTTACCTCCATTCGAACGCTTTCCATTGATGCGATCGAAAAAGCAACCTCAGGACATCCAGGAATGCCGATGGGTGCAGCGCCAATGACCTATACTTTATGGACTCGTTTCTTGAACCAAAATCCAAAGAATCCACAGTGGTTTAACCGTGATCGTTTTGTCTTGTCAGCAGGTCATGGTTCAGCGTTGTTATACAGCATGCTTCACTTGTCTGGTTTCAACTTAACAATGGATGACTTAAAGCAATTCCGCCAATGGGGCTCTAAAACGCCTGGACACCCAGAGTATGGCCACACTGAAGGTGTAGAAGCAACTACTGGTCCACTTGGACAGGGGATTGCAATGGCAGTAGGAATGGCAATGGCAGAACGCCATGTTGCAAGTGTTTATAATAAAGATAAATATGAACTTGTGAACCATTTTACATACAGTATCTGTGGAGATGGAGATTTGATGGAGGGTGTATCTGCTGAGGCAGCGTCGCTAGCAGGACACTTGAAATTAGGGCGATTGGTAGTCCTTTATGATTCAAACGATATCTCACTTGATGGAGACTTAGATAAGTCGTTCTCAGAAAGTGTCAAAGATCGCTTCCTATCATACGGATGGCAATATGTCCGTGTCGAAGACGGCAATAATTTAGAAGAAATTGCAAAAGCTCTTGAAGAAGCTAAAAATGATTTAGACAGACCAACGATGATTGAAGTAAGAACAGTAATTGGATACGGTTCACCAAACCGTGCGGGAACTTCAGGTGTTCATGGTTCACCACTTGGAGCGAATGAATTAAAACTTACAAAAGAGGCTTATAAATGGACATTTGAAGAAGATTTCCATGTGCCGCAAGAAGTCTATGATAACTTCCAGAAACTTATAGTTGAAAATGGTGAGAAAAAGGAAAAAGAGTGGAATGATTTGTTCGCTCAATATAAAAAAGAGTACCCTGAATTAGCTACTCAGCTTGAACAAGCATTAAATAATGAACTTCCTGAAGGATGGGATAAAGATATCCCTGTATACCCTGAAGGGAAAAGCCTGGCAAGCCGTGCTTCTTCAGGGGAAGTATTAAATGGTATTGCTAAGAATCTACCTATTTTTATCGGTGGATCCGCAGACCTTGCTGGTTCGAATAAAACAATGATTAAAGATACAAAAGACTTTATGCCTGGTTCGTATGAAGGCCGCAATATCTGGTTTGGTGTGCGTGAATTTGCGATGGGTGCGGCAATGAATGGTATTGCTCTTCATGGCGGTGTAAAAGTATTTGGCGGAACATTCTTTGTCTTCTCTGACTACTTGCGTCCTGCCATTCGTCTAGCAGCTTTAATGGGATTACCTGTCACTTATGTCTTTACCCATGACAGTATTGCTGTAGGGGAAGATGGACCAACACATGAGCCAGTTGAACAGCTTGCAGCATTACGTGCCATGTCAGGATTATCAATCATTCGTCCTGCAGATGGTAATGAAACGGCAGCTGCTTGGAAACTTGCAGTGGAGTCTACCAACAAACCAACTGCACTTGTTTTAACTCGTCAAGATTTACCTACATTAAAAGGAACCGATACCAATGCGTACGAGGGAGTTTCTAAAGGGGCATATGTAGTGTCTCCTTCAGAAAGAGAAACTCCAGATGCGTTGTTATTAGCAACTGGATCAGAAGTAAGCCTTGCAGTGGAAGCTCAAAAAGCCCTTGCTGGAGAAGGTGTTCATGTTTCGGTTGTAAGTATGCCTTCATGGGATCGATTCGAGCAGCAATCTCAAGAGTACAAAGACTCTGTTCTGCCAAAAAGTGTGAAAAAGCGTCTTGGAATTGAAGTGGGAGCATCATTTGGCTGGCATAAATACACTGGTGACGAAGGCGATGTTCTTGCTATTGATCATTTCGGAGCTTCAGCACCAGGAGAAAAGATTATGGAAGAATTCGGGTTCACTGTAAACAACGTAGTTGCACGTATAAAAGCACTTTTGCAAAAATAAAATAATGAAATTTTAGGGAGAGCGGAAATCATCCGTTCTCCTTTTTTGATGGTTCAAAGAGTACAAATTTCAACAATATTATGCACAAGGTTAATATTTGCAGGAAAATTCAACAAATTTACAGAATTTATAGAAGAATAGTTTAGATTCCTGCTAATCGACAAAAATAGTGAAAGTTTTTGCCGCCGTAAGACATATGTTTCGTTAATCTTTTTTTATAATAGTAAAAAGGGTAATCAACGAAGGAGAGAACAGTGGTGAGAAAATATCAGCTATATTTAATAGAAGATGAATTTGCGACCCATTACTTCGGAAGAGAACGATTGTTTTTTCAGCTTTTTCAGGAACATCGAAAAGCAAACGGCGAATTTAAATTTATTACACAAAAACAAATTTCCTATATAACAAAAAAGGTTGAGGTTCTAAAGATCCATCAACTTACCCAAAAGCAGCTTGGAAAAATCAAGGGATTTAAAGCTGAGCATGGTGCATATTCAATTGAATTAAGTGGAAAACTAAGTACGGCAAAATTAGAGGTTTTTCAAGACTTAATTACAATCGAGGCACAAGGCAGCTATGAAGCAGAGACGGCTTTTTTTGAAGTTCTAAGAAAATGTGAGTCTTCCTTTTTGGCACTAGACCTTGAACATCAGCGATACGGTTGGTTAAAGCCGATAAAGGAAAGAAAATTTATCTAATTGCAGATATTGTCTAATCGTGTTTTATTTAGTACACTGTATGGTAGACAACATGAAGGAGGAAGTTGAATATGGGTTATTACATTCTAGTTGGTATACTAGCATTAGCAGCTGGTGTAGCACTAGGATTTTTCATTGCTCGTAAATATATGATGAGCTACTTAAAGAAAAATCCGCCAATCAATGAACAAATGTTAAAAATGATGATGATGCAAATGGGACAAAAACCATCACAAAAGAAGATCAACCAAATGATGGCTGCCATGAACAAACAACAATCAAAATAAAACGGACTAGCACTCATATAGATGGGTGCTTTTTTCGTGCTGATAAAAATATTCTAAATCTTTATTATTTTATAAAAATTTGGTAAAATTAAACCTCAGTCCGTTGGATTATTTTTCCGAATAACTTCAATTATCAACGTATTCAATTTTTGGTAGATCGATTACTCGTATTTGGAGGCGGTTTAATGAAAGTATTTTTAGAATTAGGCTGGTATTTTAAACAGGAGAAAAAAGCGTATATATCCGGGATTTTCCTCCTAATGCTTGTAGCAATATTGCAACTAGTGCCGCCTAAGATCATAGGAATCATTGCTGACCAAATTAAGAATGGGACTATGACAACGGGAATTCTCTTGCAGTGGATGGCCGTATTAGTTATTGTTGCCCTTGCAATGTATTTCCTTAGGTACTACTGGAGAATTATGATTTTTGGATCATCAGTTAAGTTAAGTAAGTTGCTTAGAAATCGGCTATATCATCATTTTACAAATATGTCGCCATCATTTTACCAAAAACGTCGGATTGGGGATTTAATGGCACATGCCACAAACGATCTGTCAGCCATTCAACAAACAGCGGGCGTCGGCGTGTTAACCTTCGTTGATTCTCTTTCAACTGGTGGGTTTGTCATCTGTGCCATGGCATTTACGATTAGCTGGAAATTAACATTAATCTGTTTAATTCCGATGCCCTTTATGGTAATCCTTACGAGCTGGTTTGGAACAATGCTCCATCGAACCTTTTATCAGGCACAGGAAGCATTTTCATCATTAAATGATAAAACTCAGGAAAGTATTACTGGGATTAAAGTGATTAAGACATTTGGCCAGGAAAATGAAGATATCGAGGATTTTCGGAAGCAATCAGAAGATGTCGTCCAAAAAAATATCACCGTCGCAAAAATTGATTCTCTTTTCGATCCGACGATTTCGATTATTGTTGGTATTTCCTTTTTCTTATCGATTGTGTTTGGTGCAAAATACGTGATTAATGGGGAACTAACAATCGGGCAATTACTCTCGTTTACTACATATTTAGGTTTACTCATCTGGCCGATGCTTGCATTTGGCTGGTTATTTAATATTGTTGAGCGAGGCAGTGCTTCCTATGACCGAGTTTCCATGCTCCTTCAAGCAAAAGAAGATATAACCGATAAGGAAGGGGCCATAAACGTGGTGCCCGCGGGTGATATTGAATACAATCTTTCTAGCTTTACTTATCCTGGAGAAACCACACCGGTTTTAAAGGATATATATTTTTCGATATATACCGGCGAGACGGTGGGCATTGTTGGTAAAACAGGTGCTGGTAAAACCACGCTTTTAAAATTGCTCATTCGTGAGTTTGATAGTTATCAAGGTGAAATTAGATTTGGAGGGAAATCTCTGCAGGAATACAAGCTTGAAAAATTACGCGAGGCCATTGGTTATGTACCGCAAGATCATTTCTTGTTTTCAGCCTCTGTTAGTGAAAATATCGCCTTTACGAACTCCGGGGGATCAATAGAGGAAGTCGAGAATGCAGCTAAGCTTGCCAATATCCATACTGATATCCTTCAATTTACTGAAGGCTATCAAACGGTTGTTGGAGAGCGTGGGGTATCCTTATCGGGCGGGCAGAAGCAAAGGATTTCGATTGCCCGGGCTATTTTGATGAAGCCAGAAGTGTTAGTACTCGATGATTCCTTATCTGCAGTAGATGCAAAAACAGAGGAAGCCATTCTTTCAGCATTGAAACAGAATAGGGAAGGAAAAACAACCATCATCACTTCACACCGATTAAGTGCCATTCAACATGCAAATCTCATTCTCGTTCTTGAGGATGGAAAGATTGTGGAAAGAGGTACACATGAAGTATTGATGGAGTCGGGTGGATGGTATAAGGAAATGTATTTACGCCAGCAGCTAGAAGAGTTGGTTGAGCATGGAGGGCATTAAGATGGATGAGAAATTTCAGCTTACAGATCGTGAACAAAGAAATATTTTATTCCGTTTGCTTTCTTATACGAAACCACATAAAAAAACGATTGTCACAGCATTTATCTTCTTACTATTAACAACGATTGGCGATATTGTTTTACCGATTATCGTAAAAATATTTATCGATGATTATTTAACTCCTGGGCAGCTAGAGTTTCAGCCACTATTGATCCTAGGTTCCACATACATGTCAATCCAAATCATTAAAGCGATTCTCATGTTTTTTCAATTGGTTAAATTCCAGGAACTGGCTTTGAAAATTATCCAACAGCTGCGCATTGATGTTTTTTCTAAAGTACAGTCGCTCGGGTTAAAGTATTTTGATAAGACCCCAGCAGGAAGTATCGTTTCAAGGGTGACCAATGATACCGAAGCCATTAAAGACATGTTTGTTACCGTTATTGCAACGTTTATCCAAGGTGGATTTTTATTACTAGGTATTTTTATTGCGATGTTTATTCTGGACATCAAACTTGGCTTATTATGTGTCGTGATCCTTCCGTTATTATTGTTTGTCATGAACCTATACAGAAAATTAAGTTCACGATTTTACCTTGATATGAGCGAACGGCTGAGCCAATTGAATGCCAAGCTCAGTGAATCTTTATCAGGAATGGGGATTATTCAAGTGTTTCGGCAGGAAAAAAGACTCCGGACAGAATTCGGAGCTATTAATGACCAACACTATCAGGCAGGAATGAAAAATATCAAAATAGATGGCCTTCTGTTAAGACCAGCGATTGATTTAATTTATATTTTGGGCTTAATCATTGTATTAAGTTATTTTGGAATAACGTCTTTTAACCATGTGGTGGAAATCGGCGTGTTATATGCCTTCATAAATTATTTGGATCGTTTTTTCGAACCGGTTAATCAGATGATGATGAGGCTATCCTTGTACCAACAAGCGATTGTCGCTGGCTCCCGTGTTTTTAAACTGCTGGATGAGGAAGAATTAGCACCAATACAAAAAGAAGAGCGGACCAATTCCATTGAAAAAGGAATGATTGAGTTTAAGAATTTAAGTTTTTCCTATGATGGAAAACGGGATGTGCTAAAATCTATTTCCTTTAAGGCAAATCCTGGTGAGACAGTCGCACTGGTTGGCCATACTGGAAGTGGAAAAAGCTCGATTATCAATTTGTTAATGCGTTTTTATGAATATGAACGGGGGGACATTTTGATTGATGGTCAATCGATTCGGAACTTCACAAAGACAGAACTCAGGGAGAAAATGGGCTTAGTCTTACAGGATCCATTCTTGTTCTTCGGCACGGTGAAGGATAATATCCGTCTTCATTCGAATGACATGAGGGATGAACAAGTCGAAGAAGCAGCAAAGTTTGTCCAAGCCCACACCTTTATTGAAAAGTTGGAGGATGGCTTTGAACATAAGGTTGTCGAACGTGGTACCACATTTTCAAGCGGTCAAAGGCAACTAATCGCTTTTGCCCGAACGATCGCCGCTAATCCCAAAATATTGGTTCTCGACGAAGCGACCGCCAACATTGATACAGAAACAGAAGAAGCCATTCAAACCGCACTCGCCAAAATGCGAAAAGGTAGAACGACTATTGCCATTGCGCATCGCCTGTCCACCATTCAGGATGCTGATTTAATCTTAGTATTGCATCAGGGGGAAATTGTTGAAAGGGGAACCCATCAAGAACTGCTTGCTCTGGGTGGCTTGTACCATAAAATGTTCCTTTTGCAAAACGGAGGGGTAGAACGACTTGAGGATGTTGTGAATTAATGGAAAAAAGCCTGGCGGAGTCGCCAGGCTTTTTTCCATTATATAGGTCTATTGTCTATTTCTAATGATGACGACATACAAGGACTTTCTTTTAACTAGCTGATGAAGGCATCTTGTTTATATATATTCTATGATATTCATTTAAGAGATGATCAAGTTCCTGGCTGTAACGAATTGCAACGGAGGATGTCAAGCCGTTGGTGATGGCGACTTGAATTAATTCAGCTCGTTTTTCTTCAATTAATGTAACTAAATCATTTTTTGTCACGGCCGATGTCCTTTCCGGAGTAACCCCTAAATTATGGTGCAAATAGACTACTAATATATCAAAATGACATTGGTTTTACTAGTATAACCTATGATGTAAATTTTTACAAAGGCATTTGTAAATAAATATCCAACGAATTTATGTATATATTTTATGGAAGAGGCATTTCAGTGGAACAAAAAAAGGCGGCGACATAAAATATTCAATTTAACCATTATCATTTATATCAAACATTTGTTAGAATATAAACGTATCGACTATAGTGGGAGTGTTAATATGTCAGATGTAAATATATTTTTAGCCTTAGGGGCAGGATTTTTAAGCTTTATTTCTCCTTGTTGTTTACCGCTTTATCCTGCATTTCTCTCGTACATCACAGGTATGTCTGTTGGGGAACTAAAAAGTGAAAATGCCATGCTTCAAAAGCGGAGTTTACTCCACACATTATTTTTCCTTTTAGGCTTTTCAATTATTTTTATTGCGATTGGATTTGGAACTTCGTTTCTAGGAAGCTTTTTCTTACAGTATAAAGATCTTATTCGTCAACTAGGCGGAATTTTTATTGTTTTCTTTGGTATAGTGATCGTAGGAATATTAAATCCGAAGTTTTTGATGAAGGATCGCCGCATTGAATTTAAAAATCGTCCTTCAGGTTATTTTGGTTCTGTCTTAATTGGGATGGCATTTGCAGCTGGTTGGACGCCTTGTACAGGTCCGATTCTATCGTTTGTTATTTCCCTGGCAGCCACAAATCCAGGTTCAGGTATGATGTATATGATTGCCTATTGTCTAGGCTTTGCCATACCATTCTTTATCCTTTCGTTCTTCCTTGGACGCATGACTTGGATTAAGAAGAACAGCGGAAAAATTGTTAAAATTGGCGGTTACATAATGATTGTAATGGGGGTTGTCCTCTTCTTTGACTGGATGACTAAAATCATTACTATTTTTTCAGGAATGTTTGGTGGCTTTACGGGGTTCTAATTTAAACTCGAAAATGATAAATATATAAAAATATTATATTTTTTGAAAGGGAACTTCCTTAGGAGGTTTTTTCCTTTTTTTGTATCGATCACCTGTGTGTTAGAAATGGGAACATTTTATCATGAGTTAATTTTTTTCAAATGAATTTATTTGCGATATAATGGGTTAGTAAATAAATTAGATAAGGAATGAATCTAATGAACATAGTTCTTGCTTCTTCAATTGGAGCGGTTTTTATGGGCAGCCTTGCCTTGGTTGTCCGTATGAAAGCTGCAAAGAAACCCACGAATGCTCGTAAAATAATTCTACCTCCATTTTTCATGTCGAGTGGGGCTTTAATGTATATAGATCCGCAATTTAGACTAACTGGAGCAGAAATGATCGAGGCAGCGATTGTTGGGATGCTATTCTCTATCTTACTAATTAAAACCTCAAAGTTTGAGATCCGCGATAACGATATTTATCTAAAGCGATCCAAGGCATTTTTCTTTATTTTAATTGGTCTATTAGTTGTTCGCCTTGTTATGAAGTCGGTACTAAGTGCAAGCATTGATTTGGGAGAATTAAGTGGGATGTTCTTTTTCCTTGCCTATTGTATGATTGTCCCCTGGCGGATTGCGATGTATATGGACTACAAAAAGCTGTTTAGGCAACTTCATGGTGATAAGCAATTATAATTATGTGATAGACTGGTCCTTTATTGGATCAGTTTTTCTTTTTAGGATTTGTTAAATAATGAGTTTGAAATATTGGTCGAAAATGTTTGCATAGTTCCGGGCTATTGGCGACAAAAGTCAGTGAAAATCAGAGAAAAGTGTCGCCAATGAGGGCTATTGACGACAAATTTTAGGAAAGAACTATGAAAAATGTATCCAATGGTGTCCGTTGATGACAAAATAAAAAAACCATCTATTAGCTAGATGGTTAAAATAAGTGCTCAAAAGGAGCAACATCAATTCTATTTTCAAAGAGCTTTTTTCGTAAAAATTTATGATCTCTTTTTGGTGTGGCTTGAATATATCCACGAATAACGAGGTCCTGAGTAATTTTTGGAGCTTTTTCTCGAAGGGCGATTTCGCCAATCTTTCCGGCAATCTTATGTCTGGCAACATCACGGAATAATTCGGGAACAGGACTGACTAAATCCTCTAGGAGTTCTTTCTCCTCAGGCCCCCACAAGTGTCGCGATTCATTTACATAATGTTCTTCCCAATCCATAACTGACTTTCCGTCTTCTTTCGGCATCTTCTTCAAAAACTTACGGAACATAAAAAATCCTCCGATGGCAAATGACCCAACTAGGAAAAATACCCAGAACAGGATAAACCATAGAAACCAACCATGAAGCATATCTATTCACCTACAAGATAACTATTTTTCTTCTTATTATAGTCTGATTTTATGAATTAAGACAAGTATTGGACAAAATTGAATGAAATTATACTTAAGATTTTAATCAAGAATCGAATCATAGTGAATGCACTAAACAGGTAATGGTTCCGTAGTTTACTGATGAAAAGCTTGTCGAAAAAAAGACAAATACGCTGATTCTATTGATTATCACCATATTCCATAGTAATATGATATCAAATGATAGGGAAGCGAAGGAATTTGTTTCTTTCGCCAAAAGACTGTGTTACTGTAGTCCAAACATCTTAGATATTTTAACATCCATGGGGCTGAATGGGGTACTGGTGTCCTCCACAGTCTTCAAAACTGCCTGAGACCTGCGTGCCAGGTCTGGTGGGTTCGATTCCCACGCAGTCCCGCCAATAATGACTTTTCAATCCATTACATAACATCTTACCACTACAGTCTTTTGTTAAGTTTATACGACACTGTGTGAAACCGAGAAGCCAAAACCATTTGTGTTCAGAGCCTTCAGATATATTATTTGGAGGTTTTTTGTATGCGTAAGGATTGAGAAAACAAGGAAGAGTCACAGGCATAAGAAAGGTTACTGAGATCTTGACTATGACTGAATGTTTGAGCGATTCATGTGGTTCAAACAGACGGAGGGTTTAGCTCCTCGTACTATTGAAGATTTTCAGATTCACTTTCAATGGTTACTAGATTATCTTGGTGAAGACTTATGAAGAGAGCAAATGACTCTTGAAGTGTTCCTTGAGTGAGTTGACTTTATGCTCAACGATAAAGGTCTTCAACCTATAACAGTCAATATTGGTGTAAGAACCTGAGAGTATTCTGCGTTGGTGTTATCTTGAAAACCTTTTTCATATTTCAATTCATGATAAGTTTAAGCCAATGAAGACAGAAGAAGACACTATTGAATCTTAAACTGTTACTGAAATTAAAACTCCGTTCAACGAATTTGACGAGTCGACCTTCGTTGTTCCGAGATAAAGTTATGGTCTATGAACGCCTCTCCCTGTTCAAGGTCCATATTTTTGGTTTCTCCATTAATCTGTAATATTAATTTAGACAAATATTTTGCGTCTCTTTTAATAGCAGATCAAATCGAGTAGTTTAATTTTTTTACATTGAAATCCTGTTGGCTGAAAATCATGAAATACACTCCATTCATATTTAAATAAAACACAAGGTAAGCAGATACAACAAACAAACTAACTTACGATTGTTTCATAATTGCGTAAAACGAATAATCGATTATTCAAGGGTTCTCCTCCCCTCACTGCTATATAAAATGAATCTTATGAGAGTTTTTAGTCATGGATCACTTGATGAGGAAAACTATTATACTTCTAATTATGAAAATATAAAAGAAAAATTAATCCATTTTTTTCTTTTTTTGTCGTTTTTTTCAATTATTTGTCCTAGCTGAGATGAAACGTAACATAATCTCAGAGCGTACTAGAGCGGGTCTGGAGACTGCTTGAGCAAGCAATCCGTATCGGTTCAATTGCGTTCATTAAATCTTGAAATTCAACCATGCTGTGGAATGGCTTAACTTACAGTCTTTCGTTTAACGTGACAAAGAATTAAAACAGGATTACTCTTAATAACGTATCTATTCATTACAATTGGAATGACATAAGCGGTGGAATAAGCACCAACCTACTGCTTTTGCTAAGGAGATGATGTCACCAAGTGTGAGGTATTAGTAGACGGAGTTATTATAAAAATCAATCATTCGCAAAGTTAAGGGGAAAATGGAAATTTTGACTCAGAATAACTTTTTATATGCATCATTAATTATGTAATTAAAGGGAATCATAAATGAATAATGGCATTTTAATAGAAGCTAGGATATTTTCAAGGAAACTACATAGCTTTACAACTAGAACGAGGGTGTGAGAACGTGTCAGAGACAGATATGTCGAAATACGAGAAGAAAATAATCATTCGCAACATACAAATCGAAGACATTGATGAAATTATAGAGTTAGGGAAAGTTTGCTTCCCTAACATGGACCCATGGAAGCGGGAGCAATTGGTTAGTCACATTCGAATTTTCCCAGAGGGTCAATTTTGCGTGGAATATGAGGACAAGATTGTAGGTTCCTGTTCAAGTTTAATCGTCAATTTTGAAGAATATGACGACCAGCACACATGGGACGTTATTACGGACAACGGGTATATCACGAATCACGACCACAACGGGAAAAATTTGTACGGGATTGAAGTGATGGTCGATCCAGGATACCGGCGCATGAAACTAGGTGCCCGTCTTTACGAGGCGCGCAAGGAACTCGCTGTTCGATTAAATCTTCAAAGCATCATTATCGGCGGACGAATCCCAAATTACCACAAATACAAGAATGAAATGACGGCTCGTGAGTATGTTGCTGCAGTTGAGAAGCACAGTATTTATGACCCAGTTTTGTCCTTTCAGCTCCTGCAGGGGTTTACTATTAAACGTATCAACACAAGCTACCTGCCAGATGACAAAGCATCTGATTCTATGGCTACCTTGATAGAATGGAACAACATCGATTATCGTCCAAAGAATAAGCGAATTTATCGCACATCGTTCCCGGTTAGAATCTGTGCGGTTCAGTACATGATGAAAAAAATTGACTCGTTTCAGGATTTTAATCGTCAAATTGAGTACTATGTCGACGTCGCGGCTGATTTCGGATCTGATTTTGTTGTATTTCCGGAGATATTTACAACCCAATGATGTCATTTCTGGAAGAAAAACGGCCGGATCAGGCAGTTCGACGACTGGCAACCTATACAGATCAATATATTGAACTGTTTACGCAACTCGCAGTACGATATAACATCAACATTGTTGGTGGATCACATTTTGTTGAAGAAAATGGGGATGTCTACAATGTTGGTTTTTTATTCCGTCGCGACGGCACGATAGAAAAACAGTCCAAAATTCACGCCACACCAAACGAGAAAAAGTGGTGGGGCATTTCAGAAGGAAACGAAATTCATGTGTTTGACACGGATTGCGGAAAGATTGCTATCCACATTTCTTACGACATCGAGTTTCCGGAACTCGCAAGGATTGCTGTTGATAAGGGTGCAAACATTATATTTGTACCTTTTTGTACGGAGGATCGTCAGGGGTACCTCCGTGTTCGCTACTGTGCCCAGGCACGTGCGATTGAGAACCAAGTATATACCTGTATTGCTGGAACCGTGGGCAACTTAACGCATGTTGAGAATATGGATATTCAGTACGCACAATCTGGAATTTTCTCGCCTTCCGATTTTGAGTTTGCAAGGGATGGGATTGTAGGGGAATGTGATGCTAACATTGACACCGTAGTTGTTGGTGACGTAGACCTTGAGAAGCTGAGACGTTCTCGGAATTCTGGTTCGCTGCGCCAATTACGCGATCGACGACATGATTTGTATCGAATTGAATGGAATGGATTGGATTAGCATAAAGCAGGATTAAGTTGTTTATAACTTAGGGTGTCAAGCACCAGACTTGGATTTGGTGATTGGCACCTTTATTTGTTTTACTTCCGGAGGGAAAACTTTGGGATCACTGTGAACAGTAGCTTTTTTGGGAAGTATGTTAATAATTAACCACGAAAGCTAGAAAATCAGTGTATACATTATGCAAGGAGGCTAAGTTGAATGTATAAAGAGCTTATAAGACCAACTGAAATATCCATAAAAGATAAAAAGTATAAAGTAAAAGGTAATGTTATCCGGGCTGCGGTGTTTGCAAGAACCAATGTAATCGAAGTTTTAACAGCAGATAACGAAAGATTTTATTTTATATACTTTAAAAATTCATTAATATATGGTGATAAACTAGATAAGGTGGAAGAAGGATCATTTATCAATAAAGCATTTCATGAAGGTATTGTGATTGAATCTCCTCATCCAATATTAAATGCATTAATCCCCAATCAATCCGTTTCTATTCAAAATAAAAATAAACTCTTCACTCAACTCCAAATTCATTATTCTTTAAAGGAAATAGCCTATATTGCGACAACACTTGACTCATTTTTTGATAAGGATGAGCTTGTAAAAATTATTGACAAGGTCTTTTTTCACTATAGAAGAAGCGGAAAATTTATGAAGTCATTTCAGATTATTCAAATTTTACATGATTTTGTACCTTCATTAAAATCAGCAAATGAACGTCAAAATTCACAAGAATTCAATTCATATCATGATTTTTACAAATCCTCGAGTTTACCTTCCATCCTAAAAAAGGATCCACTATTTGTTGAACTACTTTGCTTCCAAAATAGATCAAATCCAGAAATGCGTGTTTTTTTAGAAGATATATTTACAAAACAGGATTGTTTACTGTACTGGAGTTGTTAGTGCTCTGGATTGAATCTCCAAAGGCTGAATCGATTAAAAAGTACACAGATTTTGCTCTATAACTTGTTACGATGAAAGAATGGATATTCATACTAGGAGAGGTAAATATCAATCCGTATCGAGTTTTACCTGAGGCAAAGTCCATTATTGAAAAAATGATTCAAGAAGATAATTACGAGACAGCGGCCTTATTTTTATTAAATTTCATCCATGATCTGCCAACTTCCTATGATGCTATCCTGAATTCATTATGGGGGAATTTGAATGCTGGATTTGTAGGATCTCACCTAGACGATTTCATCTTTATGTTTCAACAGCTAGTCCCCGAAGATCACTCTAAACTATTGGAACAAAAAATCTTTCAACTCGCTGTTATCCTGCTTGAAGAGCATGATCTCAAAGAGGTTCACGAAAAACTTTTACCTATTCAAAAAATACACCCCTATTCAGCGGTGATTCGAAAAATGAATAATATGTTAGCATTATTAGAGGACCCTGATCAGATGATGGAATTGGGGGATTATTATGCAGAGTTTAAACAATTTGATAAAGCTATTGATTGCTTTTTCTGGGAAATGGAACTTCAACCACAGGACCCTAATCCTGTACAGAAAATAAGTCGTATGTATCAACATAAAGGAATGGTAAAAGAAGCAGCTA
This sequence comes from Bacillus sp. OV166, assembly GCF_900177675.1. Lineage (GTDB taxonomy): Bacteria > Bacillota > Bacilli > Bacillales > Cytobacillaceae > Neobacillus. Next base: position 2,217,849 of record NZ_FXWM01000001.1, read on the forward strand.
CATACCAAAAAGTTTACGAGCAAATAAAAAGTAATCAAGGAATAGGCTGAAAACGATCGAATAAATCTGCTGGTCAAAGAAATTATTTCTTGAATAGAAAAAATCAAGATAAGCAGTTCTTCGGAATTGCTTATTTCCGCCCATAGAAAAACTGCTCCTCCAATTGTTAGGTTGTCTAACAATTGGGGGGCAGTTTGTTTCATATAAGGTGTGTGATACTATTCATTTCAAATATAATTTAGTTGGATAAGCTCCGCTAAAACAGGAAACACAACGGCTGCTGGTTTCTGCAAGATTTACATCAACCGCCTCCAATAAACCTTCAGTGCTTAAAAACGCTAATGAATCCGCGCCAATTACTTCTCCAATTGCTCGTTCATGTTCATGTTCATGTCTGTTAGCAAATAACTCCTCTTTTGTCGGCATATCAATACCATAAAAGGGGTCTTCAAAACTGCTTGAGACAGAAAATAAAAGTGTACACCTAAAAAAGGCCAAACATTATAATAGACTTCTTTTTTCCTATGTATAGTTTAAACAGATGTAGTTGGTGGAAATATGATTAAGTTTTTGCCACCAACTTGACATTATAAAGCAACCCTATTAGAGGGAAGTCATTCATACTTCTGGAGCAATGAAGAAAAAGAAAAGCCAATGCTTTTAGGTATTGGCTTTACTATAGAATTTGTTTAATTGAAGATTTTACTTAAGTACAGGAACTCCAAGAGAAACAAATAGATCGTATGTATCATCTAATCTTGGGTCATTTGGAATGACTAATATAGTGCCGTCTCTTCCTCGTGTAAGCAGGACACGATAACTATTTTTTCGAATTTGATAAGGGTTTTTCAATCGGCGGTCTTGATAATAGTTCACCCATTGTCCATTTTCAATACGGAAATCATATCCCCATAGAAGAATCCCTAAATCTAACTCAAGCCTCTGTGTTTGGAATTCTGTAGCATAGTGATTCAATCTTGACGAAAAATAAGCTGAATCGGGATGATTGAAATAAGCATACATAATGCGATTTATCTTCCAGAATAGGAAGTGTTCCTCTTCGAAATCCCTTTGATGAAACTAAGTTACCATACTGTTTTGTGGTATCTTGATATACACTTTGAACCATTGTCCGTGCTTTTTCTACGCTGCGTGTTACATAAAGATTTAATCCATTCTGTATGACAAACGAAGTTGACTCCTTTAAGTCTGAAAAATGACATTGAAATAGATCTTCTACCCACTTATGCCACTCGATTGCTGCATGGCTTCTTAATGTGTGGGTTAGATTATAGGTTGGCTTTATAATATGTTGTTGGGAATAAGGAAATAAGCCATCTAAAATGTCGCTAGTGTGAACTATCCAATGTCCTTTTTTAATAGACTGATTCCAAAGTGAAAGGCCACTGGGAAAGCCTCCAGGGGCGGCGTGGAGCATGTACATTATATGGTAAATTGTGGAGTTGAACTATACTCCTCTATTTAACTATGCCTTCACGAAGCCATAATAATCTGAGCTCATTCGATTCATTTGTTATTCCTAATCAATGGTTATGAAATCCTGCGAATAAGCGAGTATTCGGGAGAAAATCGTATTAAGCTGAGGGAGTTTAATAAGGAATATCACACTTTTAAAGAAATAAACAAGTTAAAAAAGAAGCAAACTGGGAGGGCAAAATGAAGGAATTATGTCTAAATTATCGATAATAGTGTTTACTTTTGATGAATGGGGAGAAAAAAAGTAAACCAACAATTGTTTGTTTACATGGTTTAGGAAATAGTGGTTCACCCTTTTTTGAAATGCTGATGACAACAGAAACCATTACAAATTGGCTACCCTCGAAGTATCAGTAATAAGATTCCACAATAATAAACCAGAAGGCGCCCCAGAAGATCCAAAAGAAGGGAATCAGAATTATCCATCTGATGATCTTATATTTACCTATTCCATAACATATCCATGAGGTTATGGCGCTTACTACAAATGTCAGAATAAAGCCATGATATGAATAGAAAAGTAAATACTCAGGAATAAAGATTTCGTCACTATCACTCCAGCTGGTTATCACGTGTGGAAAGTACCCTAAAACTGTTAATAGGGCGCAACTAACTTGCATGGAAACCATGTCTTCTAGGATCTCTTCCTTCTCCATCCTCCCACTCCTTATATATTTTTGTCATTTTTTCAATTATAACAAAGATATTCATCTGCAAAGAAGGGTAGAATCGATAAAAACTTGAAAAGGCACTTTGTGATAAAATGCACTTAAAGTAACGGGTGCGTGTGCGGCCGAGCATAGGTCGTATCATATAGCGGGTGGGATTCCCGTCGAGTAAGAACTAGCCATTCGCTCGTAGCGAGTCTTGGAGGGCTAAAGGTAACTTTAGTCTTTAAGCGTAGACAGTTAGGTGGCGGGCCGAAAGCCAAATGGTTGAAGGGATTGAGCTCCATAATGTTAGTAAATCGAGAGGGCTGATGCTTTACCTGCAGCAGAAAGCTACATTTTATCCTTCGTTTAAGGCAAGATGGGTAAAACCTCTCTGGAGTCAGAGACCTTGGCACGTTACACATTGATATGATACGGCAACTCGGGAGACCCTACCGGTCTTTTCTTGTTAGAAGAGTATGGTGTACAAGCGATAAAAAGTAAGGAAACCAAATGCCGGTGTAGGGAGTCGGATAGCAGCGTAGTACCAATGAAGTTGGGTAATGCCGATGGAGGAAAGGCTAGCTACCAGTTATCACCCTTGCTAGGGACCCATTTCCTACACACAGAGGTAGGAATAATAAATGGAGACAAAACTAGTAAGGATAGCAGAATTAGCAAAATCTAAACCTAAGAGATTAGCAAGGTTTTGTGAATGGTAACTAGGAGGAGCCGTGTGCGTTAATATCGCAAGCACGGTTCTGTGAGGGAGAGGAACACAATCTACCGTAAGGTAGAGAGGTTCCTTTCTACTCGACTAGCGGAATAATCAAAGAAGTTTTCGAAAGGTAGAGGTTATGTGGATTTAAAAATATTAGCATCAGAAATAGCAAATATCTATCAACAAAATCCAAAAGTTGAAGCCGTTTTATTAGGAGGTTCTGTATCACGAAATTGGCAAGATGAACATTCGGATATTGAACTATTTGTTTTTTGGAAAGGAGCTCCTACTGACGAGGAAAGGAAGGCTCCAATCATAGAATTAAATGGTAATATTATCGACTTTCACCCATATGAAGATGAGGAATGGTCAGAAACATACATAACTCAAGGTGTAAAATTAGAAATAAGCAATTTTTTAACAGAAACAATAAACAAAGTTATAAGTGATGTGATTATATCTTATGATACGGATTTAGATAAGCAATGTATTGTAGCAACGGTTTATAACGGAGTTACACTTAGCGGTGATTTAGTTATTAATAGTATGAAAGAGAAAGTAAGTAAATACCCTTATGAATTAAGTGTGGCTATGGTAAAGGAGAATATTTTTTTAGGTAATAGATGGAATAATCGTGAAGCTTTACTTGAGCGAAAAGATTGGTTAATGCTTTATAAAGTAATGGTAGACGTTCAAACCAATATAATGGGAGTTTTATTCGGTTTAAACCGTCAATTCGTACACCATCCAGCCTTTAAGTGGCAAAGACATACACTTAGTTCAATGGAAATCACTCCTAAAAATATAACAAGCCGCTTAGAGTCTATTTTTCTTGAAGACCCAAAGGTTTCTGTAAGAGAATTAGAAGTAATAATAAAGGAAATGTACGAACTAATACAACGTGAATTTCCACAAATAGATTTATCTTTAGTTCTTGATAAATCGTTATTTTTGAGACCAAAAAATGAAATAAAATAGATACCTTATTAAGCTAACGGGTGCTTATGTTAAAGATGGGATGGCTGCGGCGGTCTTTTTGCTTGTTCAGCTAACGAAGCAGTTTAGTGGAATAAGAAGGATTAAAACTACCATGAAAACTAACTTCTGAAATGTTGGAAAATGGCAATACTAAAGAAGACGTAGCTCATTCATTTTTTAAAAAAGTGGCAGCGCCTGATTCCTATGATATTTAATGAGATTGATGGATCAAGAAGACTCTGTAATTGTCACGGTATACCCTAGACTTTCCAGTCTGCAAACCGAATGTCGTACAATGGATACTTGCTTTTGTTTGTCAAAGTAGTCTTCGCCTAAGTCTACATACATTTCTTTTCTCGTCAGAAGATAAAAAGCAAATCTTAACATGGCATGTGCGACGACAATGGCTGCTCTTTTTCTACCTTTTCGTGCTAGTGTTCGTCTATACAATGCACCAAGGTAGTTTTTTGATGCACCTACTAAATGAGCTGCTTCTGTTAAAGCAGATTTTAAATACTTGTTGCCTTTTTTTGATTTTGTCGATTTCCTTTTTCCTGCACTTTCGTTATGTCCAGGTACAAGAGCTGCCCATGAACATAATTCTGGTGCAGTTTGGAATTGTATTTTTAACATCGGTTCCCACTTCAGCTAGTATTTGTTCAGCCATTCTTTTAGCGATTCTAGGTATACATATTGTATGGCTGGTTTTTTGTCCAATTAAGCATAATTAAGGTAAATCCTTTACTTCATAAATCGTCATCCATGTCTTCAATGAAGTAGCTAAGATTAAGGGTAGTTTATAGTCCAAAAAAAATGTGTGAAAGTCCTTTTTAAAGACTTTCTCACATTTTTTACAATTAAAGGAAGATTATTAGAAAATAATTTTCTTCAACTAAAAAGCTCTCACTAAAGCTCAATTTTTAACGGGTATATTATAAAATTTAAGATAATCAAACTAGACAAAAGAAAGCTAGACAAAACACATTATTAAAAAATGTCTTATCTAGCTTATTTATAATCTTATTTATTATTATTAATCGTCGTTCATTTCTGTCTTGATAACATGAACCAGTTCTTGAATAATATCGTTTAACGGCATTTGACTAGTATCTTTTCCCAGAATGATAGAAGTTTTAAAAATCAACGTTTCTTCTTGCTCACTCACAGAAAGTCCTCCGTTCTTAAAGATTAGCTAGTATTAATTGAAGCTCGAAAGAAAGAATCTTCATGCTTATTTCCAGAATTTTATAGATTGACTGTTTTATAGTCAAGCCATGTCAACTAACGTTCCGCAATCGGGACATATGCTTGGTGTTTCAATCCGATATATTCAGCACGAGGGCGAATTAAGCGATTGTTTTCATACTGTTCCAAAATATGAGCGATCCAGCCTGATGTGCGGCTCATCGCAAAAATAGGTGTGAAAAGGTTTTGTTTTATCCCTAAGCAGTGATAAACCGACGCAGAATAGAAATCAACGTTTGGCAACAATCCCTTTTCTCTTATGATGATTTCTTCAATCTTTATCGACATGTTATACCACTTATCTTCATCTGTCACCTTGGATAAAAGCCGCGACATTTCCCGTAAATGTTTCGCACGCGGATCGCCATTTTTATAAACCCTATGCCCGAAACCCATAATTTTCTCTTTGTTTGCAAATGCTCGGTGCAGATAAAGCTCAACAGAATCGATGTCATCAATTGCAGCCAGCATTTTCATTACATGCTCATTAGCTCCTCCATGAAGCGGTCCTTTCAGTGCTCCAATTGCAGCCGTAATCCCTGAATACATATCTGCCAATGTGGCAACGCATACACGAGCAGTAAAGGTTGAGGCGTTTAGTTCATGGTCAGCATGAAGAACAAGTGCTTTGTTAAAAGCTACCTCCGACGTTGGATCAGGTATTGACCCCTTTAACATATACAGAAAGTTGGCAGCAAAACTCAGTGAAATATCTGGTAAAATAGGTTCTTTCCCTTCACAAATTCGAGCATAAGCCGCGATAATCGACGGTACTTTCGCTTGTATACGGATTGCTTTATGAATGTCCGCTTGTTCATCGTTGTCATCGGCTTCATCATCATACAGTGCGAGTGCCGATACGCAAGTCCTTAAGACTGCCATAGGATGAATATTTTTGGCAGGATAACTTTTCAATTGTGTAATTAATTCGGCTGGAAGTAATGCATTTTCATTTAGTTCTTTTCGAAATGCCTCTAACTGCTTCAATGTTGGAAGATTGCCATACCACAATAAAAAAATAACTTCTTCAAAATCGGTATATTCGGCTAGTTCATCAATTGAATACCCCCTATACGTTAACACATCATCGACAATCGAACTGACAGAAGAAGTTGTTGCAACGACGCCTTCTAAGCCCTTCGTTTTTACCATCATAATCCTCCTTGTATGAACTGATGAATTGGAAATCCTTTACGCTAGCTTTTTCATCTGGTAGATTACAAGTTTACCGAAAACAAGATAAAAAATATTTTTATATTATAAAATTCTATACAACCAGTAAACTTTCACGAATACCTAAACGAGACGTATCCCTTGCAATCATGATTTCTTCATTAGTCGGAATGACCATCACTTTGACCGGTGAATGCTGATAACTAATGAACGTTTCTCTGCCGCTTACTTTATTAAGGCTAGGATCCCAATACACTCCCATAAATTCTAGACCTTCCAAAACACGAGCGCGGATAAGGTCACTGTTTTCTCCAATACCAGCAGTAAAGATAATCGCATCAAGACCCTTCATCCTTACCGCGTACATCCCGATATATTCCTGAATTCTTGTTGCAAACACTTGCAGCGCAAGCTCTGCCCGTTTGTGTCCCTTCTCTGCTGCCTCCTGAATATCTCGGAGATCACTTGAATAACCAGATATCCCGAGCAAGCCACTTTCCTTATTTAAAATGCTCACCACTTTCTCAGCGCTCTGACCTGTTTTCTCCATGATATAGGTGATCAGTGCTGGATCAATATTACCTGAACGTGTTCCCATGGTCACCCCTGCCAACGGCGTAAATCCCATCGACGTGTCAATTGATTTACCTCCATCTATCGCTGTAAGGCTTGCTCCATTTCCGAGATGGCAGGAAATTAGACGAAGCTCTCTTATTGGACGTTTTAACAACTCTGCGGAACGTTGTGATACATATTGATGGCTTGTCCCGTGGAATCCATATTTACGAATGCCATATTGTTGATAATACTCGTATGGCAAACTGTAAAGAAAAGATTGTTCTGGCATCGTTTGATGAAAAGCAGTATCAAATACTGCTACTGAAGGTACATCAGGCAATATTTCACGAAACGCATTTATCACGATAAGGTTGGCAGGATTGTGAAGCGGCGCGAGCTCCGATACTTCCTCAATTTCTCTTAATATATCATCGTTGATCAGTACCGATTCACTGAATTTTTCGCCCCCATGAACAACTCGATGACCAATCCCATCGATCTCATCAAGCGATGAAATAATTTCTAAATTGATCAGCTTATGCAATAGGATTTTAACTGCCTCCAGATGGTCATTAATCGTTTGAACTAATTTCATTTTCTTGTTGTGAACATCAATAGTAAACATTGAATCTTTTAAACCAATCCGATCCACCATACCTTTTGTTATTATAAATTCTTCTGGCATGTGCAATAGTTGATATTTCAATGAGGAACTTCCAGCATTAACTACAAGAATTTTGGACATTCAATTCATCTCCTTTAGTTGAATTTATTAAATGTACTAACCTTTCTCTAAGGAAACATCTCTATAGTTTTGTTAAATCAAGCGCTTTCAAAACAAGTTAGTGTTTTTCCTTTATCTACTCTTCTCCTTACTTAAACAATTTTGGCACTTCGTCATGGACGATTCATGTTCATCTTCTATAATGGAACCACAATAGAAGCAAACACTTGGCGGAAATAGTTTTTGATAGTTTTTATGATTAGAAGCTTTCAGTTCCTTCATTTCTTGTTCGCTCATAATAAGTCTTCCTTATCTTTTATATTGTTACTTCAAAAGATACTTTTCTATTTGCAGTAAACTATCCAAAATCACTAAGGGTTCAACTTAAATCAAACTAGAAATCTTTTGATATGACTTGTTCCTAATCAATGTCCGCCTTTCTGAACTATTGTCTTATAACAGACTGATTATTTGAGATTATTTTATAATAGATTTATTGCACTTGTCTGAATTTTTGGATATAACATTCTATTTGAGGATGAAAGAGAATAATAGATGGATAAAACAGAATTTTTATGAATAATTAATTTAAAAATATATAAAATGAGGAAAATATTAAATTTCCTAAATAAAAAAGAACCCAGCAAAAGTAAGGAACACACATGTTCCTCTTATGCCAGGCTCTATTGTTAATACTCTAGGATAACCCTACTTGTATGGGCACAATGATTAAAAATATAATAATGCCACTTTTTCTTTTGCTTCCAAGTTTTCAATCATCGAGTACCAAGACTCCGGTTTATTCGATAAAACAGTATAATATCATTTTAGAAATTTCACAATTATATCTGTTCCAAGCTCGTTGATTTCCCCATCCATTGGAAGGAAACAAAGGTCAAGTCCTGTTACAGCTTCCCCATCATTGTTCCAGGACGGATATATCTCCTTCTCTATTTATGTACATATTGATTTTTCTTCATCAAAACGTAGTATTAATATGCATATCAACCAACTATATGTCCCTGTACATATATTCGGCGATGTACATAAATACGATAAATGTACATTTTTTCACCGTAAAACTGTACATAAAAAACTGAACATATATTACTTAGTTGTACATCATTGGATAACACTAATAGTGTTTATCGTAAGCAAAGCCAGTCAAATTCTTCCCCTAGGGTCGCTACGGCTGCCTTTTCTTATTTATCTAAATGGGCAGCAGAGGGTGGAAGAGAAAATGGAGCCGAAGCAAAAATATTAAAAGTACCTGTTTATCTTGATGTATACGATAAATTAGGATACAGAGGGATTGATTATCAATACAAGATTGAAAGAAATTCAATCTGGAAGTCCCATTTTGAGGCTACAAAAGATGAACCAGAGGTTACATTAAGTGATCTAGAATGGGCAGATGCGATCATTTAAAGCGTTCCAACTCGATTTGGCAATATGCCATCCCAAATGAAACAATTCCTTGATCTCACAGGTGGTCTTTGGTTTAATGGAAAACTTGTGAATAAGGTCGTAAGTGCTATGACTTCAGCAGAAAATCCTCATGGTGGACAAGAAGCAACAATCTTATCTCTTTATACAACCATGTATCATTGGGGGGCGATAGTTGCAACTCCAGGATATACAGACCCAGTTATTTTTGGAGCAGGTGGTAACCCATACGGCACAAGTGTTACTGTTAATCAAGATGGAAAAATGGCTGAAGACGTTTTAGCTGTTCAAGCAACTGTAAAACATCAAGCCAAACGTACAGTTACAGTTGCAGAATGGGTGAAAAAAGCTAATCAATAAGAATTAATGGAGGCTGATCGAAAACTTTCAATTGGCTTATTTATTATCTTAAACAAAGATTGTGAAATTTTGCACTTAAACTAACGGGTGCTTGAGTTCAACAATATTTGGCTGCTAAGTCAGCCCTTTTTTTGGTCCACTAACGAAGCAGTTTAGTTAAAGGAGAATTATTTGAAAAAAAAGAGAATAATGCATTTTATTTCGCCAAAAAGCCAGTTTTAATATTAATCTTCATGAAAAAGCAGGAATATACCTTTCTTTTATCTAATCTTATTTAATGACAAACTTAATGACAAACATGTAGAACATATGTTATGTTTTTATCCCTACATAATTTAAAAATAAACAGAAGAGGTGTTTGAATATGAATAAAACAGAATTAGTGAATGCTGTTGTAACCACAAACAGAGTTAACAAAGAAAGATGCTGCAAATGCGGTCGATGCATTGTTTGAAACCATCTCTAATACTCTTGCAAAAGAAGAGAAAATCCAGTTGATTTGGATTTGGCACATTTGAGGTGCGTGAGCGTGCAGCTCGAACAGGTCGTAATCCACAAACTGGTGAAGAAATTCAGATTTCTGCTTCTAAAGTTCCAGCTTTTAAACCAGGCAAGGAATTAAAAGAAGCTGTTAAATAAGTTTGTATAGTTCTTAAAGAATTGGCTCTAAGGTATGATCCCTAGAGCCTTTTTGTGTTTGAAATAGAGTGTCTATTCCGGGAGGCTTTTTGGACATACGGCTATATTATTAAAGAGATCAGGTGGAATTAGAATACTTTTCAAAGTAGATTGTGAAGATTTTTACTTAAACTAAAGGGGCATTTTAGTGGAAGAAGGAAATTAACCGAAAAATGAAGAATAACTTTAAGTAAAATATTTCCTTTAAGGTGGTTTCTCAGTGAATATTAATTTTTTTATTAAGTTTTGCTTAGGTGCGATAGTAACTTTTTTTATTATTAGTTTGTTTAAAGGGAATTTTGAGTGGGATAATTTAGTCCCTATATTAGTTGGAGGGCTATTTGGTACAGTTGTTACTTCTTACAAAAGTAGGTCTTAATTAGATTGTGAAGATTTCTACTTAAACAAACGGGTAGCGTTAGTTGAAGAAGGATGGTCTACTGAACAAGAAAAAGCCCACTCAATTGAGAAGGGCTTTATACTTTATTACATCTAAATTGTCCTCAAGTGTCCTCCTATTTGTCCTCCGATGTTTTATATCATATTTAAAATATTTAAGTTAAATCTCCTGAAAATGTTGATCTAAAGCCTTTTTGAATATATTATTTCTTTCTATTTTATATTAAAATGAATGATCTACATTATGTAATTGGAATAGCATTTGTCATTTAAGAAGAAAGTGGTATCTGCTTGATATTCCTCTACCAAAGTTATGTACTGTTGAAGCCTTCTTATCTCAGCTTGCGTCTTGGAACAGTTATTAGTTTTGTTGCCATAAATTCACCTCCTTATTAGGGAATTTTCGACAGGTTTCATTTTATTCCTTTCGACAACTTTATGAACGAAAAGCTCCTTTTAATTGATTTCCTCGAAAATTTCCATCAAGTATAAAATATATGCCAAAATACCTAGAGGAGTTATTTAGAAAAAATCGAATTAATTTAGTTGGAAAAAAATGATAGTTTCCAAGAAGAGACTATATTTTTAAAATACTTTAAGAGGGGGATTAGAAATGAGAAAAAAACTAATGTACATGCTATTAATAATTGTATGTATCCTGGGTGTATCAAACGGTCCTGTAAACGCCGCTGCACCAACCAAAGCCAAAGCTGATGTGGTGAAGGGGACGATTAAAGAGCACGGCCAACCGTTAAAGAATACCCAAGTTATGATTAAGGAACAAGGAACGTTAAAGTGGATTCAGACGATTACAGACACAAACGGAGCCTTTAAAACAAAGTTGGCTGACGGTACATATACGGTAAAAGGGATCAAGGACAAAAGTAATTCCTGGTATAGTACAAACCAAAGTTTTGTCGTAAGTAAAGGTAAGATTCAAGGTTCAACCGGAGGGGAAATCAACCTTTCCAATACGAAAAAGGGAAAAACTCCTTCAGAAACATCCGGTAACTTCAACGGTGTTTTAAAGGAAGGAAAAAAGGGCTTAAAAGCAGATTTAATTATCTCAAAATATAATGAATATCAAGAAGATATTTATACAGTATCCTCAAAAGGCAATGGAAGCTTTTCAGCTTCATTACCAGATGGGCAATATTTCCTGTTTGACATAGAAGTGGATCATGGCTCTTATCGCTATCAGTTAGCATTCACAGTCAATGATGGCAAGGTATATGTTGGAGATGAACAGCAAACGAGTATATCCATCACCATCCCTGTCAACAAAATAGCAGGGAAGGCAGCAGACTCTACTACTCCATTAACTGAGGCTACGATTCTTGTAGAAAAACGCCTGGAAGATGATATTCAATTTATTCAAAGTGTGTTAACAAACAAAAAAGGGGAATTTTCGTTAAGGGAATTAGCGGATGGAACCTATAGCATTAGTGTTTATCACCCAACCTATATTTCAGTAGATCCTATCACCGTTGAAATCGTAGACGGAGCTATTTATATCGATGGGAAGAAGACTTCATTACTTACCATTACTGTTCCCGATATTAACGTAAAAGGAACAGTCTCTGATGGTGTGCAGTCCCTGACGAATGCGTATGTCAATTTTGAATGGCAGAAGTCCGAGACAGATTTTTATATGTTCGGGACACCTGTTGACGCAAATGGGAACTTTGAGTATCGATTCCCGGACGGCCAGTATACCATTAGGACTATTGATGAACAAAACCGATTTAATAGGGTTGACATTCCATTTGAAATACGTGATGGAAAACTCCTTCAAAATGGAGAGCCAGCTTCAACTTTAGACATTAACCTGCCGACTGTTTCCTTCCAAGGGAAGCTTGTCGAATCAGGGACTGCCCTTCAAGGTGCGATTAATGTTGAAAAAATTTCTGAAGACGGAACGACGGAGTACTATGATGGCGTAACAGATGAAAGTGGAATCTACTCGATGCGCTTGAAGGATGGCAGCTATCAAGTCACCAACACGTTTCTATTTGATGAAGGCGAAAACCTTCAGTTTAATAAGAAGTTTGAAATTGTTAACGGCAAGCTATTCATCGATGGTAATGAGCAATCCTTACTAGAGTTGCAGATTCCGCCAGTTACTGTGCATGGATTAGTGAAAGATGGAGATGCTGCTGTATCATATGGCTTCATGTGGATTAGTTCAGCAGACGGAAGCTACTCTAATGGGAAAAACCTAAACCCGGATGGAACCTTCTCCCTGCGTTTAGCAGATGGAGATTATTCAGTAAAAGAAATTAGTTTAGATGATGGAACCGCTGCGTCTATGGATTTCGCTTTTTCAGTTGTGGACGGGAAGACATATGTGAATGGTCAGGTAACGGATTTGCTTGAGGTTACTGTACCTGCGGTCACGGTGACAGGAACGTTAACGGAAAATGGAAATCCGATCATGGGGAACATGTACATCATGGAAACTGGCGATGCAGATAATCCTGTCCAAGCGGGGGGCTTAACCACTGAGGATGGCAGATTCCAATTCCGCCTGCCAGATGGCACATACAAAGTCTATGATATCTATCTTAATGATGGCACAGCTTACAGTCCTGGCACAGAGTTCACTATCGAATCAGGACAATTATATGTAAATGGTGAACAAGCGGAGCAGCTTGACATTGCCGTTGCCCCTGTAACCTTATCAGGTACTGTGTATAATGGGGAAAACCTTGTTCCCGATGGTTACGTTGCAATCACTTCTTTGGATGGAAACTGGACAGCCGGTTATCCTAGCTGGATCCAAAACGGCCTTTATCAAGGTCGCCTGCCGGATGGGCAATACGAGATTTCAGCAGTGGAAGATTTCCAAAATGGTACTTATTACTTAAATAAACAGTTTACCATCTCAGATGGGAAACTTTTTGTAGATGGCAATGAAGTAAGTTCATTAGATCTAAACCTGGCCGATGGCTGGCAATAAACCACTTCGATGTGGGTTTTGTCCTCAATAGCGCTTATTGAGGACATTTTTTTCTGGTTTTTAAGGTGATTTCGTCCTCAATAGTCCTTATTGTTGGGGAACTCGGATTTTTTTACACTTTTCCCAGTGGTATGAATCTCTAGAATCAAGCATATCTATTATGTTAAATAGACAGGCATCTTCAATAAGATAAGTGGGTGTTCCTTATGATGTATAAAACACATCTTGCAACATCTATTGCCCTAAGCTCCACAATAGTCTCGGCTGTTTCTTATCCTTTTACAATTAGTTTTTTTGCTGGTGTGTCATTAGGGAGTTAATTGCCAGACATTGATGAACCTCAATCTTTTATTGGCAGCCATCATTTGGCTTAGCAAAGGTCATTAAAAGAAGGTTCGGTCATAGAGGTATTACACATTCACTTAGCATTTGGCTGGCCCTATTATTTATTTTACTATTATTGGTTCCTAATCCATTCACACTAGGTATAAGCCTTGGGTATTTGTTTCACATTCTTGGTGATTATTTTTCAGTTACTGGAGTTCCTTTATTCTATCCAATTGATAATTCACGTAGAAAATTCCCTCTAACATACACAACCTCCAGCAAATCAGAAACCGTAATATATTACGTTTTCATTCTCATTGCCTTTTTCTTCATGGACGAGGTGACTTCTATGCCAGTTAGCAACAGACTAAAAGACTTGCGTCACGATCACCGTATGAAACAAACGGAGTTTGCTGAACTTCTCGGGATTAGCATTTACCAATACAATCGTTACGAGCGAGGTACCAGGCAGCCTACGCTCGAGGTGGCTTTACAGATCAGCGAAAAGATAAAGCGACCAGTAAACGATATCTTTTATTTAACAGAAGAGGCGTCAAAATAGGACGTCTACTTCTTAGGTTGTCTTTTGCCAATATGGCAAATAATTAGTCGGTACGAAGAGCAAAGTCAAAAAGAACTTGTTACAGTATAATATTGCTTGAATATTGAAACAGAATAAAGACTGTAAAGAACGATTTCTATAAAGGACATCGGTCTTTTGTAATTATTTTAATTGGGTGAAGACCTTCTACCTTGAAAGGGGAACGAACCAATGAGTTTATCATAATAACTATTATTCAATAATTTAATGGAGCAATTGAGATGAATAACAAAAAATGAGATTTTCAATCATTTACATAACTTATCACTTCCACAGTGTTTGTTTTTTTAGCGAATCTGTGGGAGACCAAGAAGTGAAGACTGGGTATGTTCAGAGCCTTCAAATTACTAAAATTTGGAGGTTTTTTGTTTGCGTAAATGTGTCAGAAAGTATGGTAGAGTGACAGCAACTAAAAAGGTTACTAAAGTAAATAACAATGACGGAAATGTTTGAGCGATTTATTTGGTACTTGCAGTCGGAAGGTTTATCCCTAGGACACTGGAAGAATATCATCTTCATTTTAAATGGTTTCTAGATTATTTGGAGCAAGATTTGTCTAGAGAAGAAAAGATTCTTGAGGTTTTCCTTGAAAGGATAGGCTTTATGATAAATGAAAAAGGGCTACAGCCTACAACAGCAAATATTCGTATTAGTTTCATTGGAGTGAAAGCCCGTCCGTTTATGCATCAATATAGTATTAGTGCACTTGACCAGGTTGCTCTCCAAAGCGTCGGAGTTCTAAATGAAACAGCTTTTGTCACTGTAAGAGAACATTTTGAATGGAAACATTAGGTGAAATTTGTTGTTCATAACCTACATAACTCCTTTAAGTAACTAATTTTTCATTTGCTGATATTCTTTAAGAGCCTTGTCAAGCTGTTCACTCGTTTCAAAAAGAACGAACTTGTGACCATGAAGACTAAAAGCTTCAGTAATGAAACTTAGACCTTTTTCCTCAATCAGAAATGAAGCAATTTTCTCTGAGTAACAGAAAAAGAACTTCTCTTGTTTTTTAACGAACCAGTCATTTTTCTTATTCATTATCAAATTCCTCCTCCATTTTAAAAAGGACTCCTTGAATTAGAGTCCTTGTTTTCTTGATATTCAATATGTTGTTTTTCTTTTTTGTTTAAGTCTTTGTCTTTGCTGTTCCAAGTAACGTCTTAAATACTGATGATCAAGAGCAAAGATGATTTAATATCAAGTGCAATTTTGGGATATCGGGAAATTACAGCAATAGAAGGAAATTTTCTATTAGCTAAAAACCTAAAAGTGAAAGGGCATGAATTTCACTATTCCACCTTTGTTCCAAAAACGGAAATTCCGTATGCTTACTATACGAAGGGCATGCAAGGATTAAAAAAGAGGGCAATATGAAAGAAAATTTAATCGCGGGTTATACACACTTTCATTTTGGTTCTTGCCCTTATTGTTAAAGGGAGTAACTAATACAGTGGAGGAATTAAGTTTAGAAGAGGAAAAAGAGATATTAGAAAATAAGATTAAATTTTATTGAGCAACAGGTGCATTGGCAGAACTAGAAGGACTAAAGAAAACGCTAAATAATAAATAGCTTTTGAACTAAGAAGGGAATTCGCCTTTGAAGGAAATGATTCTTCAGTAGCCTTTTTCTTCTTCAAGTAACAGTAGAGTTGAACTTAAAATAATTGTTTCTTGGGTCCGAGGGGGTAAATCTAAGTTAATCAACAAAAGCTTTTTCTATCCCAGAATAGGAGACGCTGTACGGAGCAAAAAAAAGAAGCCGGCTAAACCAACTTCTTTCTCACTATTTTTAAACTGTCACATTGCTTATTTAACTGCTGATGCTGTTTTTTCCTTCTTTGCTTCTTTATCTTGAATTAATTTTAGAAGATCTAGGAAATTATCATCACGTGTATAAATTGCTTTTGCCCCATTATCATCGTATTCATAGAAACCTTTATTTGAACGAATACCATGTTCACTTTTTTCGACCATTTCATTTAAGAATTTAGGAACTTCTCTTGTATTCGATAAATCCTGCTCGATGTTGTATACCATAGCTTGTGTTGTTTGCAGACCTGCTAAATCCTGACTTTCCATTGGTCCGCAAAAAGCCCATTTAAAGCCCATGGATCCTCTTACAGCGATGTCAATATCTTCTGCCGTACAGACTCCCAATTCAATTAAGTTGAAGCATTCCCGTAGAAAAGCTACTTGTATGCGGTTAACGATAAAACCGGTAATCTCTTTTTTCAGTACCACTGGAGTTTTACCGATTTCTTTCATTAGGTCATAAGTTACTTTTACGACATTTTCATCTGTCTTCTCAAATTTAGCAATTTCTACAATTGGTACAAGTTGTGGAGGGTTAAAGTAGTGTGTAATGATAAATCTTCCTGGATGTTTTGCTCTTTGTGTTAATTCTTTTAATGGGAAAGTAGATGTATTAGATGCAATAATCGTTTTTTCAGAGACAATGCTTTCAATAATCTCGTAAGTATCTAATTTTGTCTCAAGCACTTCTGGAATAGATTCTAGAATAAAATCAGTATCCTGGATCGCTTCAAGTAAATCTGTTGTATATATAATATTAACCAAAGTCTGCTCCATTTTTTCTTGTGACAGCATTCCTTTATTAACCATAATTTTTAAGCTGTTCGTAATCATTTTTTTTGCTGTTTCCAATGATGTATCGCGTCTAGCTTGAATACGTACAATATATCCTGCTTGAGCAAGTAATTGAGCAACGCCATGACCCATAATACCTGCACCAAGTACTGTGATGATCTTCATTTAAAAACCCCATTTCGTATTATATTTTCTTCACTTTTCATAATTAGAATAGAAAGTCTATTAAAAATAGGAAGCATCTTGCTAATTATTTTTATAGTAGTAACTTCATTGTGAAAGGAATTTATCAGATAGCTTTCTCTTGGTGTTATGTAAATATATAAAGATTAAACAGAAATATTTTTAATTTGCTTCTTCTTGCTTCCAGACCCTTCAATCATGTGAATATCAACTGCAGCAACTAGGATAGCTGCAATGGTTACACCAGCTAATATGTAAGAAGTATCCATTAAGAAAGAATAATTCCAACAATTGATGCTACTGATGAAAGAATCGTAAATGTCGCAAATGCACATTCCTGCTTCCAAACTTATCGATTAATGTAATTGAAATTCGATAGGCTCCACCTGCATCAGCGATCAAACGACCAATCATCGCTCCGAAACCTAAGATTAGCGCTATGTGTCCTAAAGTACCGCCTAATCCAGCTTCTACTGAAGTGACTTTGTCATCTAGCGGCATCCCTAATGCCAGCGCCACAACAAACGAAACAATAATCAATGATATGAAAGCGTTTAATTTGAAGCCCGTGATTAAAATAATTAATAGAATAACTCCAAGTGCAACCATTAATAATGGCTTATTCATTGCCCCCCTTTTTTAAATAACCCTAAATCTTCCAATAACTTAAAGAATTCCCTTTGTCTTAAACATTCAGAAAATAAGTATTTTAGATATATGGGAATTTTCCGAATGTTTATATTGTAATTAATAGCTATTGAAATATCTAATAGAATATAATTTATTAAAAGGCGGTTTTTTAAAAATATTTTTTATAGTTGTAAGTCAAAAACGGGATCTATAAGGAGAAAATATTACTGTATTGATTAATAATTCTTATTTAGAAAATTAAGCCATATTAGGAGGAGAAAACAAGATGTTACAAACAGCAACAAAATGTCTCTTGCGAATTTGCCCTTCTCTTTTTCCACAATAAATATATGCTTAAATTGATAAGTATAAGTGATTCCTTTTGAGCTTACAGATTTAACGTAATTATTAGCTAATTGCAACTTGAGCTCTTTCTCTGTGAAGAACTTTTTACTCATAATTACTCCGTTTCCATGTTTAGTTCGCTGAGTTGTATTTCTTTATTATACAAAAATGTACCCTCTAGGTAGACTTTTTTAAGTACTCTATTAGGGTACATTTTATAGGGAGAACGGCTTTTTTTTTGGTAAAAAATAAATTTGGAATGATTTAAATAGAAAGATGTCTTTTTGTTTATTCGTGGTTTTATTTTTATTTCCAACTCCGCTTACCCTTTTTTAATTAAATGTTTTTTAGAACTCACTCAGGACAACGAAGTCTAGTCATTATTCCTATTAAAACATTTCCTTGCATTAGAATTAACAGCGTATTCATTGTGTTTATATATAAATAAAATCTTGAATTCGGGCGCTAGAAGAAAGATAATTTCGATTAGAATTACATGGTCAAAAGATTTAAAATTAAATTAATCGAGATAATATTCCGATATATTTAAATATTAACATTTTTAGATATTGATATTATCTGAAATATACATTAGACGCTGATTACCTTAGCACATTGGCTTAACTTTTGAATGCGATTACATTTGGCTGAGGTGCCCGGGTTCGATGCTAGTTTCCGTGCATTTGATAGTCACGACAAGAAGGAATGAACAGGGAAATTCTCCAAGCGACGAATGAAGAACAAATGCGTTCCTTTTGGTGAATGGGATAAACGGAGGACAGCAGCGGAAAGCAAAAATGAAGAAGCTGGGAAGGTGAAAGTATGAACATAACACGTCAGGAAATTGAGGATCTTTTAGTCCATGAGGGGGAACCTCTTGATGAGTTTAAGCTAAAGGAGTGAGCTACATTATTCGCAAGCAATGGAACGTATGTGATTCCGACCATCGGAAATTCTGATGGGGACTTTTAAAAATTTCTTCGTTCATGATAATCGAGCCCGTCTAAAACAGGGGCGTTACGATTATTGAAAAAAGAGGCCCATGTAGAATATCAGCACTCAACCACTCTTCACAATATCACGAATGTAAGAATCGTTAGTAATGAAGGGGATGCCGTAAGGTAAGCTGAATTTACTCAACCTTTCCCACAAAACGTGAAGTGCTCGAAAATTACGACGGAGTCAACGAATACATCTTGGTAAAAGAAAAAGAAGAATTAAAGATTCAATCCAAGAAAGTCATCTCTAAAACTAGACAGTCTCCGTCCGCACAGAAAAGTAAGCATTATCTTATAATTTAGGTTGGGTCAGACGCACACTTTTTTAACTCTTTTAAGTGAAGTGGAAAGTTCCACTAACAAATTAGCATTAACATAAAACATGTAAGCATTAACGCTATATTTAGAAAATATTAAAATCAAAACCAAGGAGGAATTATGAATGGTGCAAGTCGAAACTAAAACAGTAGTTGAACCTATCGTAAAACCATTTGATTGTTTACATTATATCGAAGGTAAATTTGTTGAATCTGTAGATGGAAAAACGTTTAATAACGTGAATCCTGTAACTGAGGAAGTTTATGGTACAGTTGCAGAAGGAAGCGCGGCAGATATTGATTTAGCTGTTAAAGCTGCTAAACGTGCTTTTGAAGAAGGCCCATGGGGAAAAATGACTGTAAATGAACGTTCAAGAATTATCCGCAAAGTTGGTGACATTCTTGAAGCAAGACAAGAAGAAATCGCACAATTAGAATCATTAGATACTGGTAAGCACCTTAAATTCTCACGTCACGTTGATGCTCCTCGTGCAGCAGCAAACTTCCATTTTTTTGCTGATTACATGATTTCTATAGGAACAGAGGCATACCAAGATGAAACACACAATGCGCTTAACTACGGATATCGCCGCCCGATTGGAGTAGTTGGATTAATCCAGCCATGGAATCTTCCATTATTCTTATTAACATGGAAATTAGCTCCAGCTTTGGCTGCAGGATGCACAGTAGTGATTAAGCCATCTGAATTAACCCCAATGACTGCAACAAGATTAATGGAAATTCTTAAAGAAGCAGGTGTTCCGGATGGAGTTGTAAACTTGGTTCACGGTTTTGGACCTGGTGCTGGAAGTGCAATCAACAAACACCCTGACATTGCAGGTGTCGGTTTTATCGGGCAAGTATCAACAGGTGCTAAAATCATGGCAGAAGCTGCGCCTACACTAAAAAAGCTTTCTTTCGAATTAGGCGGTAAAAACCCTAACATTATCTTTGCAGATGTGGATATTGATGAAGTAGTGGCAACAACCATTAGATCAAGTTTTACAAATCAAGGGGAAGTTTGTGTCTGCGGTTCAAGAATCTATGTTGAACGCCAAATTTTTGATGAATTCGTAGAAAAATTTGCATCTAAAACAAGAGAATTAAAAGTTGGCGATCCATTTGATATGAGTAATGATCAAGGCGCATTAGTCGCCAAAATACACTATGATAAAGTAATGAGCTACTTGAAAATTGCTGAAGAAGAAGGCGGTAATTTCGTTACAGGCGGTAAGCGCCCTGATGGTTTGGATAAAGGATATTTCATAGAACCAACCATCATTACTGGTCTAGATGACAGATCTCGTTGTGTTCGTGAAGAAATCTTTGGACCGGTTGTTACAGTTATTCCATTTGACACAGAAGAAGAAGTTATTGCGGCAGCAAACGATACTCGGATGGGCTTAAGTAACACAATCTGGACTAACGATATCCGTCGTGCACACCGTGTAGCCCAAAAAATTGTATCAGGTTTATCTTACATCAACTGCTGGTTTGTACGTGATCTTAGAACTCCATTCGGAGGTACGAAAGACAGTGGACTAGGTCGTGTTGGCGGAAGTCATAGTTGGGAATTCTACACTGAAATAACTAATATTTGTGTTAAACTTTAATTTTAGTTTTTAACATGGATATGTTGCAAGGTTTTAATAAGATATACCGTGCAACTTTTTTGAATGTTTCTCAGCTTATACTAAACAGTGTGAAAATACATTTATTATAGAAAGGATATATTCAATTGACTAGTAAAATTGAAAAGTTTGCTGCTAAATTATTAGAAGCTGAAAAAAAACGCGTTGGAATTAATCCGCTAACTATGGTAGATCCAGAAATTACTGTCGATGAGGCATATTATATTCAATTGGAAAATATTAAAAAGAAGCTAGCTGAAGGACAGAAAATTGTTGGCAAAAAAATTGGATTAACCTCTGTTGCCGTACAAAAAATGTTGGGTGTTGATGAGCCTGACTATGGACATCTATTAGACAGCATGGTCGTTGAAAATGGAGGTACTATTTTTTGTGAAACCATGCTTCAGCCGAAAGTAGAAGGTGAAATTGCATTTATTTTAAAGAAAGATTTAAAAGGTCCGAATGTGACTGTTCTTGATGTGCTGCAAGCAACAGATTATGTTGTTCCTGCTTTAGAAATTGTTGATAGTCGGATACAAGATTGGAAAATTAAGCTACCAGACACGGTCGCTGATAATGCTTCATCCGGATTATTTGTATTGGGTGGCAAGCCTACAAAAATTAAAGATATTAATCTGGAATTAATGGGCATGGTACTTTTGCAAAATGGTGAAGTTGCGAATACTGGTGTTGGAGCCGCTGCACTAGGAAATCCGGCAACTTGTGTTGCATGGCTGGCGAATCGTTTAGCAGATTATGATATTACTCTTAAAGCAGGTGAAGTAATCCTTTCGGGTGCACTTTCAGGCATGGTTGTCGTTAATCCGGGCGACAATTTTACAGCAAGATTTGCTCATCTTGGTCAAGTAAGCGTTAACTTTAAATAATTGACTTAAATAGATACTGAATCTGGATTAAAGGAGGAAAAGGAATGGCAATTGATATTATTAAACAAATTGCTGATTACTTAGTTGCTGCGGAAGTAGAAAAACGTGAAGTTGTAAAGGTAACTAAGACGTTTAAACCTGATTTAACAGTTGAGGAAGCTTATCAGGTACAGGAACTGCTTGTTCAAAAAAAATTAGACGAGGGCCGAAGAATCATTGGCCCTAAGATGGGATTAACAAGTAAGGCGAAGTGGGAACAAATGGGCGTTTCTGAGCCAATTTACGGATTTGTGTTTGATTATATGTTGATCGATAACGGTGGTGTTCTTCCATTTTCTGATCTGATTCATCCAAAAGTGGAAGCAGAAATTGCGTTTTTGATTGGTGAAGATATTGAAGGACCTGGAATTACCGGCTCACAAGTGTTAGCTAAAACAGAGTTTGTTTTACCTGCACTTGAAATTATTGACAGCCGTTATGAAAATTTTAACTTTACTCACACAGATGTAATTGCTGATAATGCATCTACATCAAGGGTCGTATTCGGTAATACACTTCGAAAACCAAATGACTTTGAACTTGAATTAGTAGGGGCAACTTTATCGATTAATGGCCAAATTAAAGAATTGGGCGCTGGCGCTGCCGTTTTAGGACATCCTGCCAATTCCATTGCAGTATTGGCAAACATGCTTGCCAGAAAAGGAGATAAAATTAAAAAAGGCGAAATCATTTTATCGGGAGCCTTAACAAGTGCAATATTGTTAAAAGTTGGCGACGTTGTTTCAGGTAAATTTGATGGCCTGGGCGAAGTAACTTTCTCTGTTGGTGAATAAATGAGCAATTTTAAAACATATTACAATAGGAAAATATAATTTATGAAGGGGGAATTATCATGCCACTTATTCAAGTAAATATTATGGAAGGCAGACCACCTGAAAAAATAAAAGCAATAATTGAAAATATTACTGATACTGTTGTTGAAACACTAGTTGTACCAAAAACTAGCGTTCGAGTATTGGTAAATGAAATGCCAAAAACACATTGGGGAGTTGCCGGTGTACCGGTTTCTGAAAGAAAATAAACGAATAAGCATGAGTCTAGTAACTGTATTCTAGAAAATTGACAAACTATTTGTTGTTTTTATAAGGTAATTTTTCACAACCTTAGAAATAAAAAATTATAACTTCCTATATTTTTTGAAAGGGAGTTCAGACTGTCGACAAATTCGAAAATATTCGGGTTTGTCGATATACCTGAGGTACTAACATCCCCTAAGGGAGGTTCTACACCTCTTCTTGTTATTCACTCATATCTTTATGATTAGCCATAGTAGAAATAGATTTAAAGGCATACCCATTCATCTTGTTGAATTGGTATTTTTTATATCTGTCTGATTTAAATGTTACATTAACGAATTTTTTTATCATGATAATCCATTGTTTTCAGGTCTATTTTCCAGGTGCAAACTCTTATAAAAACATTGCAGACATCGGTAAAGGTTTCTTTAAAAGATTTTACAAATATGAAATAGAACCAAGTGGGAATTGCTTAATTGGTTTCGCACTTAGAGAAAATTTACCCGTAGCTGACAAATGGAAGCGGGACCCCGCAAGCCGAATGAATCCGGAAATCCCGGCAGGGTTGATAATAACTTGAGTTCCAATCATGCTAGAATCCCCAATTGTCAGCAAATTTCCAAAGGAAGCTTTTCATTTTAATGGAGGAAAATAAAAAATGACAGTATCTGAACTCATTGAAAAACTAGAGAAATTGGATATTCAAGATGCACAGATAGTGCTTAAAGATTCATCAGATGAATATTTAGACATAGGAGAAATTGAAAGTATTTTAGGATTCTATTATGTAATTCATCCAGTTTCAACAAAAAGGAGCCAGGAGGAAAAGTAACGGGTTCTCTTTTCGTAGGGAAGGTAACTTTTTTAACAGTAAATAACACTGTAATAAACAATATTTTAGCATTAGAAAAAGGCAACTTAATGAAGTGCCCCCCTTAAGTTGGACTAATAATCCAACTTAAGGGGTTTTTTAATATGGTAAAGTTTTCAAGTGATTTTAGAAAATAGATTGTATCAGAGTTGGTTAGTCGATCTAGAAGGGCTGCGGTCATTTTTTTAGCTCCAAATATAGACGTCCATTCAGTAAATTCTAGATTCGTAGTTATCATAAAGTATCATTTTTAAGATATTTGCTAACAGTGTTACGTGAAATCCCAAGTTTTGCCCCAATTTGCCTTTGCGATAAACCTTCAACCTCTTTTAAGAATTTGATATTTTGAAATTTAGCCATTTCGATCATCCTATTCGTCCTCTCATATGAAGTAAGTTTAGTCACTTCCTATCATAAGAGAGGTTAATAGAATTGGAAATCATATGGCTCATTTTTTATGTGATCAAATCGTATAAAAGTGCCTCAAATCTAGATTATCAAAAACAAATATAAAGATTCTTTTAGTTTATTCTTTTTATAATTTTGAGCACCCCTTACCCTTTTTTTATTATGTCATGCCCATTAAATGTCTTTAGAAATTACTCAGGACAAACGAAATCTTTTAATTATCCCTCTTAAATCATCTCTTTGCACGCGAATTAACAGCGTATTCATAATGATTATATATAAATATAATCTTGAATTCAGGCGCTAAAAGTAAGAATATTTCGATTAGATTTTCACAAAAAAAAGATTTAAAATTAAATCAATTAAGATAATATTCTGATATTTTAAGTGTCAATATGTTCAGATATTATCTGGAAAAATGCATTAAACGCTGTTTACCTAAGCACACTGAGTTAAGTTTTGGATGCGATTACATTTAGCTGAGGTATCCGGATAGATGCTAGTTTTTGTGCAATGGATAGTTGCGCGACAAAAAGGAAACAGACCATTTTTACAAGGAAAGGAGGAGATTTTAGCTTGTCGAGTCAATCACAAGCCTATCTATTGGAAGGGAGAGTAGCCGTTGTAACAGTTTCCTCACAGGAATTTGGAAAGCGGTTGCAATTGGTTTATCACAAGCAGGTGCGACTGTATTGGTTACAGGAACCAATCCCGAACGTTTGAAGAAAGTCTCCGAGGAAGTGGACCAATTAACAGGACGGGAAACAGACTACTCTATTGTTAATCTATCAAAAGATGAAAACGTTATCCAGATGGTTGAAAAAGCCATAACAGATTCTGTCCGCAATGGTTTATGGGACCATGCAGCCTATAATGCTGCAAAGGGCGGGGTCCATGCCATTGTTTCCGGATCAGGAAGAGAATTCGCCAAAAATAATATTACCGCGAATGTCATCGCTCCCCCGGCAGTAGAGGGGGAACTGCTGGATGTGATCAGAAAGAGAGATACGGGGTTGGTAGATCGCTATATTAACATCATTCCAAAAGGAAGAGGTGGCGGATGCCGTCGTATTCCTTGCTTCCGATAAGGCGACTTTTATTACGGGCCAAGTGATTAGTGTAAATGGCGGAAGCACGATGCAATAAAAATGATTTTAATGTTTTCTATAACCTCTTTCAGAACTGACACAGATGATGAGCAGGTTTACTAAAAAAACTTATTTAGGGGGAAAGCCAATGAGCAATTATCTTAAGGATGATCAACAGAAGTGTTTATTTAAAGTAAATCGTGAAGTTTTTATTAATCCGGAAATTTTAGAAAGCGAACGCAATGAAATTTTTGATAAATGCTGGTTATATATCGGGCATGAATCAGAAGTACCGAATAAAGGCGATTTTCATAGAAGAAAAGTTGGTGGACGAAACCTTTTATTTACCCGCGGTAGTGATGGGGTAATAAGGGCATTATATAATTCCTGTCCACACCGGGGTGCGCTCGTATGCCGTGAAGGAAAAGGAAACTCAAAAGTATTCCGCTGCTTCTATCATGCGTGGAGCTTTAATACGCAAGGGGAATTAGTCGGATTACCTGATAAATTTGGTTTCTTGGAAGACCATAACTGCGATGGTTCCAAAAATATGCTGGCTGTCAAACGACTTGAAAGTTACCGCGGTTTCGTATTCGTTAACTTTGATGACAACGCCATATCATTAGAGGAATACCTGGCAGGTGCCAAAGAGTATCTCGACTTGGTGGCAGATCAAACAGAAGTTGGAATGGAAGTTTTGCAGGATCCCCAAGAATATAGTGTACGAGCGAACTGGAAATTACTTTGTGAAAATAGTTTTGATTTATACCACGGGGTACCAACCCATAAAACCTATTTTGATATTGTTGCGACCCGCGGCGGAATAATGGAAAAAGACAGTCTTGCAGGGGAAGCGCGCGCTCTGGGGAATGGACATGCCGTAATGGAATATTATGCCCCGTGGCCAAGACCAATCGGAAAATGGATTGAAGGTTACGGTGAAGAAGCGAAAGAAATTATCGATAAAATCAATGCCCGCTTAGTAGAAAAATTTGGCGAAGAAAGAGCCCACCGCATTTCGAAAAAGAACCGTAATATTTTAATTTTCCCTAACCTGGTCATCAATGATATCATGGCGATTGCAATCAGAACCTTTTATCCGATTGAACCGGGTTATATGCAAGTAACCGCCTATGCTTTATCTCCTATAAATGAAACAGACGGTTTCAGAGAGGTACGGAATGACAGCTACTTAGAGTTTTTAGGGCCAGGCGGTTTTGCGACTCCTGATGATAATGAAGCACTTGAACTATGCCAGGAAGGCTTTTTAAATACTAAAGAAGTCGGATGGAATGATATTTCCAAAGGAATGAACAGGGAAATTCCCCAAGCGACGGATGAAGAACAAATGCGTGCCTTTTGGCGTGAATGGGATAAACGGATGACAGCAGCAGAAAACAAAAAAGAAGAAGCTGGGAAGGTGGAAGTATGAACATAACACGTCAGGAAATTGAAGATTTTTTATTTCATGAGGCGGAGCTTCTTGATGAGTTTAAGTTAAAGGAGTGGGCTGCATTATTCGCAAGCAATGGAACGTATGTGATTCCGCCCATCGGAAATCCTGATGCGGATTTTAAAAAATCGCTTTTCTTTGTTCATGATGATCGTCCCCGTTTAGAACAGCGGGCGTTACGATTACTGAAAAGAGAAGCCCATGTAGAATACCCGCACTCCACAACTCTTCACAATGTGACAAATGTAAGAATCGTTAATAATGAAGAGGATGCCGTAAAAGTCAGATGCAATTTCTCTACTTACCGTACGAAACGTGAAGTACTGGACAATTATGTCGGGGTCAACGAATACATCTTAGTAAAAGAAAATGGTGAATTAAAGATTCAATCCAAGAAAGTCATTCTCAAATTGGACAGTCTCCGCCCGCACGGAAAAGTAAGTATCATTTTATAATATGAAGTCAGATTTTGATTGGGTTCATACGAATTAACACATTAACGCGGTTAAGCTATGAGGGTCAGACCCTCTACTATAATATAGGAGGTTTTTGAATGATTCGTTATAAAAAGTTGGGATATGTTGTGTTAAGCGTGACTGATCTTAATAAATCGGTAGATTTTTATGAAAATATTGTTGGTTTGGAATTTGTTGAACGGGTTCTTGATGCGGCATACCTTCGATGCAGCGGGGACCATCACAATTTAATCCTTGAACAAGGAGAAGAACCTGGGTTAAAAAGAGTAGCATTTGAGCTTGAAAAGGCAGACCAATTTCAAGCAGTGTTTGACCATTTAACAAAACAAGGTGTAAATCCTGTCGAATTAAGCGCAGAGGAGTGCCAAAATTTGGCCCAAGGTAGAACATTGCGTTTTAAAGATCCATATTTAGGGGTAACGTATGAATTCTATGTGCAAATTATGCAAATGGGTACACCATTTGTTCCTAAGAAGGCCAGAATTACGAGACTTCTTCATGTCGTTTATGAAACTAATAAATTTGACGAATTATTTGATTTCTTTACGAATGTTTTGAACTTCAACATTTCAGATATCCAAGGAAGGGAAACGGGATGGGCCTGGTTAAGGGCAGCTGGAACTCCATTTCACCATAATTTTGCCCTGACAAAAGGAAAAGAAAATAAATTGAATCACCTTGCTTATCAAGCTCAACGTGTAGATGATGTGGGGATTCAAGTTAATAGATTAAAGGATAACAATGTTCCGATTCTATTTGGGCCAGGAAAACATCACCCATCGGGCAGCATTTTCCTTTATTTTGCGGATCCTGACGGCTTAACGATTGAGTATAGTCAAGGAATGGAAGAATTTCCGGAGGAAAATCCAAGAGAGCCTCGCCGTCTAGAACCAACCATGCATACCCTTGATGAATGGGGAGGAAGACCTAAACCAGGATGGGGAAAAGTTGGTAAATTGATAAAGGAAGACCTGGAAAAAGTTAATCAATAATCAATCAATAATTATCCTTTAAGGAGGCAGAATCGTGTCAAAAGGTGAGAATTTCCGTGTTGACTTTCACACCCATATTATTCCTGAGAATTTTCCTGATTTTGCGGAAAAATATGCGGATGATCGTTTTCCGATTTTAAAGCATACGTGCAGCTGTGGAGCTGAAATTTACAAGGATGGAAAGTCATTCCGAAAAGTTGACGAGAATGCCTGGAATCCTGAAAAACGCATCGCTGAAATGGATGCAGAAGGTGTCAATGTCCAAGTTTTATCTCCGATTCCGGTTACGTTTACATATTGGGCAGATGTAGAAAAGTGTTTAGAGCTGTCGAAAGCACAAAATGATTTTATAGCTTCGGTAGTAGCCCAATATCCTGATCGTTTTGTTGGCCTTGGAACGGTACCTTTGCAGAATTCGGATTTGGCGATTGCAGAAATGGAAAGAGCAGTTAACGAGCTGGGGCTGATTGGGATTGAAATTGGCAGCAACGCCAATGGAAAAACCCTCGATGATCCGGAGATTCAAAGATTTCTGGAAGCAGCGGCAAAAATGGATGTACCCATTTTAGTTCATCCATGGGCCACGGTCGGAGTAGAGAGAATGCCAAACCATAACTTTATGTATTCGATCGGAATGCCGTCCGAAACAGCTCTTGCGGCAGGAAGCCTAATCTTCAGCGGTATTCTTGATAAATTTCCAAAATTAAAAATCTGCTTTGCTCATGGCGGAGGGTCCCTGCCGTATTTATTACCGCGAATCGACCAAGCCTGGGAAGTATGGTCGCATATCCGCACAACGGAACAGCCGCCAAGCTATTATGCGAAGAAACTCTATTACGATACGCTCGTTTACGATCCGTGCAATCTCCAATTTATGCTTAGAAAATTTGGTGCTGATCATATTATCATGGGTACAGATTATCCATTCATGTTGCGGGAAGCACCGCCGGGAAAAATAGTTGAAATGTTGGAAAATATTTCGGATGTGGAAAAGAAACAAATGCTTGGAGAAAATGCGATTAAGTTTCTTGGATTAAATAAAGAGAGTTTTATTAAAGAATCGGAATAGGCCAAATAAAAGAACATTCCATTTTGATAGGAATGTTCTTTTATCTTGACCTATAGGTTCTATAGATCAGGAAATATCTGTTATTTGTTCTGTTCTTACTTGAAACAATATGTATGAAGGTATTCGTAAGATAAAAATGTAGTTAAATTAAATGATGAGGAGATGAGTAATAATAAATATTAATATTAAATATAAAAATATCATTTTTGTATTTTTAATGGCTTTTAGTATGTCCTTTTTTATTTCATTAATATTAATCTTAATAAATAGGGGTTATAATGGAACATTTTTACATGCATGGTTAAAAACTTGGTCACAGGCTTTTATTTGCGCTTTTTTTGGAGCTTACTTTTTTCCGAAAGTAATACAAAAAATAATGAAAAAGATTAATTTTGTAGAAAAACCATTAATAATTGAGAATGATAGTTTAGTGAGAGAACAAAACGATTAATAATAAAATTTATAGCAAAGTACAGAGTCCAAAGTCCAAAGTCATTATGGAAAAAGCATAACAAAGAAGATTGAAAACGAACTAACTCAAACAAATAATTTAAATGTTAAGACCGTCGAGATATATCTGTCGGTCTTTTGATTTTTTATAAGTTTGTGTAACATTTAATAACCTTATGAATATAACTAAAATCTTGAATTGAGGCGCAAAAACAAAGATTATTTCGTTAGAAATCCACTGAAACGGTACTATTGCAGGATGCCGATTTGGCAATTGCAGAAATGGAAAGAGTTATAAAAGAGCTTGGGCTGATTGGTATTGAAATCAGTAGCAATGCAAACGGCAAAAGTCTTGATGATCCGGAGATTCCAAAGATTTTTAGAAGCATCGGCAAAAATGGATGTTCCGATTTTAGTCCATCTTTGGGCGACAGTTGGCGAAGAGAGAATGCCTGAAGATAATATATATTCAATCGGGATGCCTTCCGAGACAGCGCTTGCTTCAGGAAGTTTAATCTTCAGCGGCATTTTTAATAAGTATCCAGATATAAAAATCTGTTTTGCCCATGGTGGAGGAACCCTGCCCTATTTATTACCAAGGATCGATCAAGCTTGGGAAGTATGGCCGCATATCCGTACAACGGACCAGCCGCCAAGCAATTATGCGAAGAAAATTTATTACGATATACTAGTCTATGACTAGCACAACCTAAATTTATGATTGAAAAATTGGGGGCTGATCCCATCATCATGAGTACTGACTAGACATTTTTGCTGCGAGAAGCGCCACCAGGAAATTTAGTCGAAATGTTAGAAAACGTGTTGGATGAGGAAAAGAAAAAATGCTTGGAGAAAATGCTTA
This sequence comes from Bacillus sp. OV166, assembly GCF_900177675.1. GTDB lineage: Bacteria > Bacillota > Bacilli > Bacillales > Cytobacillaceae > Neobacillus. The sequence goes on from NZ_FXWM01000001.1 coordinate 2,248,511, forward strand.
GAGTTTCTGGGGTTAAATAAAGCCACAGTGTTATTAAAGAAACAGTATAGATTTATAACAAAGGACATTTCTGTTTAAATGGAATGTCCTTTGTTCTTACTAATCCATAGCTTATACCTATTTAAATAGATTTTAAATTTTTTAAAATAGCTTCAAAAGTATGAAGAAACAGAAGAATCCTTTCTAATTTTGGAGAATCCTTTTTATATATTCCAGCAACATTATAAGAGAGATCTTTAAATTCAGCAAAAGGGACGGTACATAAATCTTTATTGTGTTTATTTGTGTGATTAGCTAGAATTAGTTCTGGTACGACACTAAAACCCCAGTTATTTTTAATCATCGATATTACCATTTCGAATCCGCCAACTTCAATTCGTTTTAGATTTCTTACTCCGATTAATCTTTCATCAATTTTTCTCCATAAGGCTGTTTCCCTACGATAGCAAATCATCGTTTGGTCAATAAGATCGTCTTTTAAAATTTCAGCTTTTCCAACTAATGGATGGTTCTTTCCAACAATAAAAACAAGTTTTTCATGAAAAATATATTCTGATTCTAGATTTGTAAATGGGATTACATCTCTTACAAGCCCTAAATCGATTGACCCATCTTTAATCATCTTAGAAACTTCTACAGAGTCCGCTGCTTCCACTAGTTCAAAAGAAAACTCACTTGTTCTGCGCAGATGTGATAAAACCTCTAAGACAATTGAAACTGAGATGGCAGGTGATAATCCAATGGTAATTGTTGGGATTTTAATACCTTCAATCACCTGTCTTGCTTCTTTTACATAGTTTAATATTTTACGTGCATATGGAAGGAGGGCAGTTCCTTCCTTAGTCAATAGGATTTTTTTTCCCTCTCGGTAAAATAATTTACAGTCCAGCTCATTTTCTAATTTTTGAATTCTTGCCGTTACCGCGGGCTGTGTTAAATTCAAGTGCTCTGCTGTACGCGAATAATTATTTAACTCAAAAACAGTAATAAAGGTTAAAAGTTGTTCATCATCCATAACATCACTTCCTTATTTAAAAAAATGAGCTCCTTTTATATTATGATATCAAAAAAAACATTCCGTGCGGCTGAATTAATACGCTTTCATTTTTATGTAAAAATTACAACTAACCAATAATTTAAACTAATTATAGATTTTAATGATGTTAAATTCTAATCAATAAAATCTTCTTTTTACGGCTAAAATCCAAAATATTTTTTATAATACCGGGGCTTCAATAAATTGTGTAGGCGTTTCCATAGAAAAAATATTTTTCCAAAAGTTCCAACAATATATATTAAATTTGCCTATCAATAAAATTTACTATTTTTGCAAGAAGCGCAGTCTGAAAATCAACGGTGTTTTTTAATTTAATAACCTTTTAATGTTTTTACAATGGGATATTTTCCCTTCAAAGGGTAAAAGGTATGATAAAATAAAACTAATGGATTTGACATATATACTAGTGATTTAAATAGAAAAATACTTGTGATTATATCTTTATCAAACTCATCTGAGTTTGATCTTGAGAGGATTCTCCTGATTTCATAAACATCAATTAATTTACAATTAAGGCGTCCAGTCTTCAAAACTGCTTGAGACCTGCGTGCCAGGTCTGGTGGGTTCGATTCCCACGCAGTCCCGCCAACCTTGATATATTACGGTTTTTGAGGGTTTCAGAGAAGTTAGAATGAGTGGTAAATTGTTCGCGAACAACTCAAAATCTTTACTTTGGTAACACATGAGTGTAAGTGTCCATTGTGTTCCCTATGGTCGAATGTCCAAGCCTTTCGGAAACAACCTTAGGATGTATCCCTTGTTTTAGCATTAAAGTAGCGTGTGTATGCCTTAAATCATGAAATCGTATATATGGTAATCCACTTGTTTCTACCATCTTACGATAATTTCTTGCCATTTCGGTAGGTTGAATTGGTTTTCCATTTTTTTGAGCAAAAACTAAATCTAAATCTTGATATCCTTGACCAAATAAATGCTTGTCTGTTAATTGTTGCTTATATATTTTTTTTAATTCTTTTGCAAGGGAAGGGGTTATAGAAATAGACCTACTTTTGCCTGATTTAGGCTCCTTAAATGTTAAACCTACCTTTTTTACTTCTTGTAAGGATTGTCGAACATAAATTATGTTATTATCAAAGTCAATATCCTGCCACCTTAACCCTAGGACTCCACCACGACGCATTCCAGTATTAATTGCTGTTAAAAAAATTGGATAATAAGAAGAATCTTTACTTACATCCAAAAAGATTTTTACTTGTTCATTATCCCATGTTTCCATTTCAACTTTTCTTGTTTTCGGTGGAGTTACCGCTTCTGCGACATTTCTTACAATTAAATGCCATTTTACTGCATCTTTTAAAGCCTTAAAAATAAGACGATGATGGTGTTTCACTGATTGTGCAGAAAGACCGCCTCCTCCAGCCTTTTTTCCATTGCTTAGTGCCTATGAAAAGGAATGCAAAAATAACGAGTACTCCAAAAGAGGTCTACGTATACGTATGCAGCGTGTGTTCTTTTTCATAGATTATCTTGACAGGAGAAATGTTCAGAATTCGAATGATATTACCGCAGAAATGATTACGAAATATACTAGACTCTACAGTAAGTTCTGATTCAAACTGTAGTGGTTTAACATATCCTGGCTTTTTTACGATTCTTCGGATAATCACACAATGGAGTTGATAATCACCTAGACTCTTATTCTTCTAATGGGGCCTTTGAGTCCTTTAGGCATAGCCTCCTGATAATAGTTAACAGTACAATTGTAAGTTTCCGTCAAAAAGTCTCTTCCTAACGCTTCTGAAAAATAGATTTCACCTCTTGCTTTTGCAAATGAAATAACTCTTTTGTAAAAAGCACGATATCCACAAATAGTGTTATAAGCATAATTTAGCCTATCTAATTCAGATAAAACTTTTGAAACTAATTCTTCAATGGGAATTCGATTTTCCATATGGCACCTCCTAGATTTAATAAATCTATTGTGAGGTGTTATGGAAAGAAATAAACGTATATTTCAATTCAAATAGGGCATATACTTTATTTCTTACCATAAACAAAAACTTTCGATAATTCCCTTTATGTAAAGCTTTGCATAAAGGGAAAACACACATGGAAGTTGGACTGGGATTAGAAGCTATTAAATGAGGTTACCAAGTCTCCTTTATTTCAATGGGAGACTTGGTTCATACCTTAAAAACCATGGACATAACGAGGAAGTCCCAAACTAGGATTAAGCGAATAAAAGAATCACATTTAGTTATCATTGATGATTTGATGTACCACAGCGATGAATCCAAGGGAAGCTAATTTGTTTTTTCAGTTGGTTAATGACTTATATAACAATTCATAGATTATCTTAACTTCTAATCGTTCTCCAAAAGAGTGGACCGAGTTACTGGGTGACGTAGGTGTGGCCACAGCTATCTTGGACCGTCTCATTCAACGAGCAGAAATTGTTCATTTTAATGATTCAAGTTATAGGATGAAACATCGCGAAACAATTTTTAAAGAAGAAAGTGTTCAAATTTAATAAGCAAAATTGTTCAAATGTACTTGACGCTTACACCCTAAAACAGTGAAAGAAAAGCTTCAGAACTTTATAGAGGAAAGCGGGGCCGATGAAATTATGGCGATGCCAGGTGTATGATCACCAAGCCCGCCTTTGTTCTTATGAAATTTTGGCAGATATTACAAAAGGGGAATAATGGTAAATGGCTTGGAGGAAACTCCAAGCCATTTTTTGTGACTATTAAACCGATTGAGTTGTTTGATCCTGTGAAGCAGAAGGTTTTAAATCTGTTCGATCTAAGAAGAAGGAAGCTAAGGTTCCTCCAACCAATCCCCAAAAAGGTGCCCCGATATGAAAGAGAGAAATTCCAGAAATCGTAATCAAAAATGAAAATAAAGCACCTGTTTTAAAACGCCCTGAAAAGCTCGTCTTCAAAGAGTCAATCAGGACATTAATCATTGCCAGCCCGCCCAGCATTTTAATTAATGAGGAGGGAATCAAATGGGGAACGGCTGCCGCCATTGGTGCAAAAACAGCTAATAAACATGACAAAATTCCTAATACGATTGCAGCGGCATAACGATTTTCTTTCAATCCAGATTCTTTACTTGCTAATAAGGCAGTCATTGGACCGGCAATACAAGCAGAATGGCCGCCCATAAATCCATTGAGAATCGATCCAATCCCGCTCCAACGCGTCATAGAATTAATGGGCGGGAGATAATTCGAACTCTCCAGAACAGCAATTCCTTGAGCATTTTGTATTGCGATGACCGTAAGCACTAACGGAATAACCAGTTCTCCCATCACAGATAGATTAAAGGAAGGAAAGACCACGTGCGGTACCGCCAAAGAAAATGATACACCATGAACTTGAATTCCTGGTAATACTTTTAATAAAACAATAGATGTGAGAATAGCCCCAACAATGGGAGGAAATTTTTTTGACAGCTTTCCGAAAAAAGAAAGAACAAGAAATACTAGAAAAGGAATTCCATTTAACAAGGGATTGTTGAGAACAGAACGAAACATATCTGTACCAAAAGGAAGAAGGACGCCGGAAACCATTCCCATCATGACTGGCATAGGAAGGACCTTCATTAATTTATCGATCATTCCAGATATTCCCAAAAGAAAAATGACGATGCCTGTCACGAGATAGGCACCAACTACCTGGCTAAATGTGTAATGAGATAAGGATGCTCCGACAAGAATTGCACCAGGAATCGAAAAAGCATATCCAATCGGCTGGCGGTAATAAAAGGAGAGACCAATCGATAGCAATCCTCCAATTCCATAAATAGCAAAGATCCAGGATGTAATCCCTGAATCAGATAGGTGGCCTTTCGAAGCTGCTTGTAAAACAATCAGTAATGGTCCAGTTGCGCCGAATAGCCAGGCCACAAAACCATTTGAAATATTTCCAATCGATAATAATCGGGGAAATTCAACAATATTCTTCTTCCACAAAGTACTCACTCCTAAAACAGGCTACAGTATAGTATAATATATTAAAACTGATTAAATGTATATAAAAATATACAAAAAATATGGAGGACCGAATGAAGGGATTAGAGGATGAACAAACAAGAAAATTAATTCAACAAATGGGCGGGCTGCTTCGGAAAATTAGAAGCGAACAAAAATTGAGCCTCGAGGAGCTTGCCGAAAAAACAGGTGTTAGCAAGCTCACGTTAGGAAAGATTGAAAGGGGAGAAACGAATCCCACATTAGGAGTTGTATGGAAAATTACAGAAGGGTTATCGATCCCTTTAACAAGAATTTTAGTAATGGACGATCATGTCGATCTTTCGAGATGTGGAGAGGGCTTTATGATTTATGGGCCAGACCAAACATGGAGAGTAGAGACAGTTTTTCGGAATACAGATGGACCAACAATGGAAATATATCGAGCATTTCTTGAACCGCAAGCCATGTACTCGCCGGAGCCGCATCATAAAGGAGCAATGGAATTTGTGACGGTAATGAGGGGAAATATCAGCTTTAAAGTAGAGGAGAGGGTATACCAACTCAAACAGTTTGATTCCATTAAGTTTGAAGCTGCGAGCAAACATCTTTATAAGAATATCGGTGATGAAGAGGCCGTGTTACATGTAGTGGTGAGATATCCTTCTTAACACTCTAAGATTAAATTTTCTATAAAAACCCAAGTGAGTAACCTCACTTGGGCATGTAATTTCGATCCTTTGGAAGAGATGGAACATTTTTAGGTCTATAAGTAATGACATCAGAAGAATAAACATTAACTAACAATCTGTCCTCTAGTGTTTTCGCCTGAATGAGGATAGGCTGGTTGTAATTATTTTTAAAAATTAAATCAGGCCCATTCCAGCTCACTGTGGCATCTCGTCCAGGAGGAACGTATGAAACTTCCCTGCTGCGTGAGGAGCGTTGAATCACATTTATTCCCGCATTATCGACAGCATTGAAAAGGGGGTAGATACTTGACAAATTCCACCGCCAATATCTTCGGAAAATTCTCCTTTAATAATCACGGTTGCAGGTCTATATCGTTTTTATGCAGTTCTTTTTCCAACCACTTTATTAAACGAGAATACTTCACCAGGGAATAGAACATAGTTATTTATTGCTTCTGCAGAAAGTATGGAAAGGGGGTTATTACTGTTGTTTAAAAAAGAGGAAAAAACCTTAGAATTTATAGCATGGTTTGGCATTGGGAGTGCCATTCTTACAAGTATCTATAGTCTTATCATAATCAGAATGTTAAATTCTATCCAAGGAAACAGATAGGATTTATTCAATTTTTAAAACAAGTGTGGCAGGGGCACCTCTGTCTTTTTATTCGCAGAACTACCCAAAGAACTGAATCTAATTTTGTCTGAGAGCCTTTCTCCAACATAATTGAGTAGGCTTTGTTATTTAACGCAACTATTCTTTAAGTTTAATACGTTTAGTCCAGCCACCCAAGAAGGGAATTTTATCTCCATCAAACACGGCCTCTATATCTCCAAAGTGGAAAAATTCTTCCTGGATCGGGGTCATCATCTAAAACAGCCCAAAAACCTACTCTTTCGTCCTCTAATTGTGCTATATGTCCATGATAATATAGATCATCTTCAACTTCTTTATTAGTCCAATAGCGGACAACAATCGTTACATAGTCGCCTTCTTAATAAGGAAAATCCGTTAAGCCTGGTCCGTAAATACTACCGTCTTTGTAGTGTCCTGTCCTTTTCTTCCTAAGTGTTTCCCTTGTGCTTTCGCTCGTTCTCGCCCTTCTTTGGTCCGTTCATTGATGAGATCGCGCTCGAATTCAGCAATAGCCCCCATCATGGGTAAACATGAGCTTTCCAGCCGGAGTTGAAAAGTGGTTCTGTTCCTTGATGAATACAACACCGATGTTTTTCTCTTGTAATTCATGAACAATATTAGGTATGTCTCTTGTTGATCTGCCAAACGGTCAATTTTATGAAGGCGTTGATGTGAATTGATATAGCTTTTAGGGCAAGTTCTATTTCTTCTTTCTTTTTTTTCATAGTGCGGCGTGCAAAGTTTGCTAGTTTTTCAGGGTCCTCTTCACCATCGGCAATGGCATCAAGCATATCTCGTGCTGAAACACCCAACACATCTGAAACAACCGACCCCAACTTAATATTCGCGCCTTCTAACACCTTTTGGATTCGGTTATCACGCTCCTTGAATAATACTTCTACGATAGCGAACGAGTTCACGCATGATTTCGGTCAGGGATATAACGGGCTTTAAGTAGTCCATGGCGAAGAAGTTTGGCAATCCATTCTGCATCCTTCACATCTGTCTTTCGTCCTGGAACTGCCTTCATATGTTGGGCATTCACCACTAAAAACTCAATATTCTCAGCTTCTTGTAAATTCACAATAGGCTTTTAATAAACACTCGTGCTCTCCATGGCGACATGGGTACAATTATGTTGTTTAATCCAGTCAACAAACTGTAAAAGAAATACAGTTTTAGTAGAGAACGTTTGAATCTCCTTTCCTTCGGGTGTCGAAATACAGGCAATAATATTGTCCTTATGGACATCCATACCGCATGCTCTTTCAATGACAACTTCCATTGAAAACATCCTTTCTACGGCTCACAATATATTGGAGGCTGGTGCAGTAACCTGAATAGGATTAATCTACCATGTGTGCTTCCCGTAAGGGAGCGACAGTCAGTTGTGCACCGTGGTCGTTGGAGTCAGACTAACGGATGGGCTCTAACGCACCATAGTTCATCGACCTTCATCTCCCAGCCGTAGAATCAGTATTGACGGTTTAAAACCATTTTCATTCTCTGTGGTGAAGCGTTTATTTTTGCGCTTCATGGGTGGCTAATGGGTGCTTGAATTCAAGAAAGTAAGGCTGTTGCGGCAGCCTTTTTCCTATTCGACTAACGTGGCGGTTTAGTTGAATAAAGTGAAAGACAATTTTACGAAAAATTTTAGGCAGAATATGATTTCGATTGAAGGAAAATACTATGCAAAACAATAAAAGGGAGATTTTTCTATGGACACGATCAAACCAATTAAAGTTGGTTCTACAAAATCAGACCTAAAAGAAGAACTAACCGCAGCCGAAATGGCGAAACTGTGGGCGACTTATATGGGAAACAGCATGGCAAAATGCATTATAAAGTATTACCTTCAACATGTTGAGAATGAAGATATTAAAGCATTATTAGAAAACGCATTAAAATTAAGCACAGAGTTCTTAAAAACCACGGAAGAGATTTTCAAGAAAGAAGATTTCCCAATACCAAAAGGTTTTTCGGAACAAGAAGACGTTAATCTTGGTGCCCCTCGGTTATTTCAAGATGAATATTATGTACACTATTTAAGGTATGCTGCAAAAGCGGGAATGAGTATTTATAACGTTGCTATACCACTTGTTTATAGGAGGGATGTAGAAGAGTTTTTTATTTATTGTATGGATTCCACGATGGCCTTGATGAAACAAATCAAAGAAATATTAATGAATAAAGGTTTAATCATTAAACCACCTATTATTCCCGTTCCCGACAAAGTTGAATTTGTAAAGCACCAATTTTTAAATGGTTTTTTTGGAGATGTAAGACCCTTACATGCATTAGAAATTACCCATCTTTACGATAATATTGAAAATAATGTGACAAGCAAAGCACTGATAATGGCATTTAGTCAAGTGGTTAAATCTGAAAAGATACGAAATTTGTTTTTAAAAGGCAAGGATTTTACTCATAAACACATTGAAACCTACATGGCAAAACTACATAAAGAAGATTTACCTACACCATCATTTCTTGACCATTTGGTCACCAAATCAACATTTTCTCCTTTTTCGGATAAAATAATGTTATACCATAAGGCGGATATGTTTTCCATGAAAATTAGGGCTTATGGAAACTCTGCGGCTGTAGACGGTAGACACGATATTGGACTCATGTATACAAAGTCATTAATGACTATAGCACAATTTGTTGAAGAAGCAGCAAAAATAATGATAGAAAACGGTTGGATGGAACAACCACCATTTGCAGTTGATAGAAATTTGTTAGCCAACGATGAGTAACCCTTTCCAAATTCAGTAATAATTTAACATTTATTTTTTAAAATCCAAAAGAAAAAGGTTAGACAAATGTGAATCCAAAAGAAAAATTATTATGGAGTATAGCCCTTCAAGGGTTTGGTCAATTACTTAATGGGAAATACCTCAAAGGGATTCTTTTTATTTCATTAGAATTTGTGATTAATGTCCGCTCTCATTTTAATGAATTAATCATGCTTAGTTTTAACGGTGAATTGAAAACGCCATTGACCATACAAAATATCAATGGCTTATGTTTTATCCATGTGTTTACTTTTTTGCGATGTGGGACGCTTTTAAAGATGCAAGTCTGCAGGGCATGTAACCTCGTCATTTTCCTTGTCATATTGAAATTGATGATCTTCTCGAGTTCCATATACCTGCCTAACCCTTTTTTAAATGTCCTTTACAAAGGGTACATTTTAAACGGGTGTTCCCCTTATTTTTATATAAAAGTTTTAGATTGCGAGGAAAGTGGATTTTTATTACAAGAGGAAATTTTTGAATGGGAGGGATAGGGTGGTCAGTGTGGTAAATATTTAATTTGATGGTCCGACATATTCCACAAACATGGCTGTCAACTAAACAAAGAAACCAAACGCTGTTGAAGATGTTGTAAATCAAGCTAAGTACAAGCTGCTAATATGTAAGGGAAGAACATTTATTTATAGCACTTTTCATTGAAGGAATGTTTTTTGTTGGTCTTAATTATCCATCGAAAACAGGTTGGAGGGATATATACTTTTAGGTTATGCGGGTTACTGACTATGAAAATACCCCACTCCTGTAGGTGAAAAAATATCGAAATACAGATATTCTTTACAGGGGGGAGTGGTATTTATCAAAAGGGTATATACTTTAGTGCGAAGCTGGGAACCAGATGATGCTGCTGTTTAATACCTGAATTTCTTCATCTTGTCATTTGCTTTTAAAGCATACGCAGTTTCGCCTGACAGACTTTTTAAATTTCGAAAACAATCAATTCCATCATCTTTTCGTATAGAAAAACTTATTAAGAAACATGCACTAGAAAAAATATAAATCATATATAGGTGATATCCCGTTTAAATGGTTGAGGAGGATATCATGAAACCTATGCTACCTATTGAAAAATATTTCGGTAAGTTAGAACTAGTTTATGCATTTTATGGTACTATGCCTACAGGTGTTAGTGTTTCGGAAACTGGTCGTATTTTCATTTGTTTTCCGAAATGGGGAGACGATGTTAAATTTACGGTGGCGGAAATTGTTGAGGATAAATTGCAGCCTTATCCTAATTTACAAAACAATTTGGTTAACCCCGAGAATATCACAATGACTTTCATCAGTGTCCAAAGTGTAGTTGCTGATGGAAGGGGAACGCTTTGGGTATTAGATACAGCGGCACCCAATTTTTCTGAACCTATTAAAGGTGGGGCAAAATTAGTCGCTGTTGATTTAAAAACCAATACAATTAGAAGAGTATATACCTTTACAGAAGATGTTGTCCTGCCAACAACTTACCTGAATGATGTCCGATTTGATTTGCGTGTTGGAAATGCAGGTTATGCCTATATAACGGATTCTTCTTCCAAAGGACCAGGAGCTATTATCGTCGTAGATTTAGAAAATGGAAACGCGTTTAGACGGTTAAATGGAGCAAATTCAACTTCACCCGATCCCTATTTTATACCGAAAGTAGAAGGAAAAGTGTTGATGAATCGAAATAAAGATGGCGGGACTTCTCCATTTAGATTGGCGTCTGACGGTATTGCGATTTCTCCTGATGGAAAGGTATTATTTTTTTGTCCACTAACAAGTCGTCATCTGTTCTCGATCTCAACAGAAGCCCTGAGAGACAGAAATATACCGGACATGGATTTACTTTATCATGTGGAGTATTGGGGAGAAAAAGGTGCGTCTGATGGAATGATTACAGATGCAAAAGGGGCCGTTTATGCTGGAGATTATGAGAACAATAGTATTCGAAAGATATTGCCAAATGGCACAATGGAAACCATCGCACATGATCCGAGAATTTTATGGCCGGATACTTTTTCGATTGGTCCGGATGAAAACTTATATGTCATTGTGAACCAATTACATCGGCAGGCAAGGTTTCATTATGGAAAAGACCTGCGACAAAAACCTTATAGTTTACTTCGTATGAAAATTGATGAATTTCCTGCTCCTACCATTTGATAATAAAAATAGTTGGTTCATTTTTTTGTGAAATTTGAACTGGTAAGCATGGAGCCAATAGGTCTTAATTAGCTTAATATAGCTCTATTCATAAAAGAAAAGACATCAAATTTGTAATTGTAAAAGAAAATGGTGGTCGCAAAAGGAGGGAAATCGTATATTTACATCATTTAAATATAAATGGTTTATTAGGAACAGTTTAGGTTGGTAATGCTAAACTGCTCCTATTTTATTTTTATAGAGTGGGTAAGTTCAATGCTGTATTGATATTATTTAAATCTAAATTGATTTGTTCGTTTGTATCCCAAGCATGATACCATCCTTTTTCTGCCATATATGAGGAAATTTGTTCATGCATATCAAGAGCTTCCATTAAATGGCGAGTGAGCATTTCTTTAATTTCGGGCGTTCCTGTTTCCGTAACTGCCATGGCATAATTTCTAACTCCACTTTTAGCTGAAATCAATAAATCCATTGTAACCACTTGATCCGATAGTGCGTTCATGCCAGTTAAATTTTCAATGATTGGATTCATGTTCATTCATCTCCTAATTTACTGCTTAGCGTTGGAAAGGATAGAAGCATATTCTTGTAATTGTCTCGTAGATACATCAATGTCTCGCTGCATAATATCTTTTAATTGCTGATCTGTAACTAACCCTTTCATCGTTTTGGACTTAGTCAAACAAGTGGTCTTAAATGCAGCCATCTCATGGACCTCAAGAACTTCATGTAAGGCGTAGTTCATTTTTTATACCTCCTTCCTCAAGGTTTCAACACGACTTTTATACAATCATCCATTTTTGTGTCAAAAATCTCATACCCACGCTTTGCTTCACTAAGTGGAAGTACATGACTCACGACATCTCCTGGATCAATTTTTCCGGTCGAAACTAATTCAAACATATATGGCATATAGTGAATCACAGGTGCTTGCCCAGAGCGGATATTGACGTTTCGGTTCATAATATCTCCCATTGGGAATCCATTATATCTGCCACCGTAAACGCCTGTAACTTGGATTGTCCCGCCTTTACGCACTGCTTGTGAAGCCATGATAAACGCACCGAATGCTCCGCCTTGAAGCTTCATTCCGCTCGCAAGGAATTCTATATCAGTCATTTTACCGTCCATACCAACTGCATCAATGACAACATCAGCGCCGCCTTTCGTCATTTCTTTCAAATGCATTCCCACATTTTCAAAGTGTTCGAAATTTACAATTTCAACTTTGTTGGTACGTTTGGCGTGTTGCAAACGATAGTCTACATAATCTACGGCAATGACACGCTTTGCTCCTTTTAGCCAACAGAATTTTTGAGCAAAAAGACCAACCGGACCACAGCCAAGAACAATAACTGTATCTCCATCCTTTACGCCTGCATTGTCAACACTCCAAAAACCAGTAGACATCGCATCGGCAATAACTGCTAACTTTTCATCTGGTTCTTCACAAGTCTCTGGAATTTTGAAATGAGTAAAGTTGGCAAACGGCACTCTTAAATATTCAGCTTGCCCACCTGGATAGCCACCCGTCGTACCAGAATATCCGAAATAGGCACCCATATCACCATTATCATTAGAATTATCACATTGGCTTTCCAACTGGTTTTTACAGTAATAGCATTCACCGCATGCTATATTAAAGGGGATAATTACTCGATCTCCCTTTTTTAGCTTAGTCACACCTGGACCAACTTCTTCGACGATTCCCATTGGTTCATGGCCAATAACATAGTTTTCTTGCAGGTTAGGAATCATGCCATGAATTAAATGTAAATCAGACCCACATATAGCTGTACTCGTTACTTTAATAATCATGTCATCTGGTTTTTCAATCTTTGGATCTGGAACTTCTTTGACTACAACATTTTTAATACCTTGATACGTTACTGCCTTCATGCTATACAGCCTCCAGTGTTAGTGTTCATCAGGTGTCCGGTCAAACATACCCTTTCTATTGGTCTCAACAGGAAATAGATTCATTTTGCCAATCATCAATGTATTGTTGGCAGAGAGTTGGTCTAATTGATATTGTTCACTTAGTTCGTATGGATGGAACCATTTTTTATTAATCATTAGTTCTGTAATTTCTTGGTGCATGGCAATCCCTTGCATTAACTGGTTTCGTAAGAGGGTTCTAACATCAGGTGATGCGGACTCCGTTAATGCGACAGCAATATTGCGAACACCTTCTTTGGCACGAAGAAGTAAATCCATCGCAAATGTGGTATCTGCTAGCTCTGGTACGTGTAGTGAGTTTATAGGGTCTAAATAGTCATGATTCAATGAATTTGCCACCTTTTCAATTTATTATTGGTGTTGGCCGGTTTTGAGGAACAGGAGCTTCAAAAGGTGCACGTTGATAAATTGCCTGTAATTCTCCAAGCGCTTGCATGGATTGTTCAACATCTTTTTGCATTAATGCTCTCAAATCATGATCAAATACCAGTCCTTGCATTAGTTTTGATTTCGCTAAGCAAAGGGTTTTAAAATTAATAACTTCATGTAGATCCAATGACTCATGATCGGCTAATTTTTGAATATCCATTTCTAATTACCCACCTTTCTACGTAAATACAATGGTATTGTTCCAAGTATAGGAGGAAACATTCTATAATTTTTTAAAAAGATAGGTAAATTATATTTAATGGTTAGAATATTCGTAAAGTGTAGAAAATTAATTTAGCACTAAGACGCTAATTCAGCAATATGTACTTGCATGGATAATTGATAAGTACACAAAACCCCTTGGTGCTCAAGGGGTTTTGTGTACTTCGTAAAATCGCAGTTATTGTGAAGTTTCACTAAGATAATTCTCGCCGATCAACGGAACTTGGCGGTTCCTCAAACCATCCATTGGAAATCATGAAGTTTGCACAGTCTTCCGCAAACTTCACATCCCTTGCGATACAGGCCGGGAAGATCTGTTTCGAACGATTGAATCTGCTATCAGGGGTGAAACATTATTACAACCAGAAATCATGGCCAAACTAATTGGAGCTAAAGAAAAGAAATCCAAGGTTATAGCTCCCTTTGAAGCCAATAAACTAACTGAAAAGCAACTGTTTATTTTACAAGCAACAGCCAAAGGATACCGAAATAAAGATATAGCCTTTGATATGGGTATTGCCGAACGAACCGTTAAGGCACATTTAACGAATATTTACAATAAACTTGGTGTTAACACTAGAACAGAAGCGGTCGCTGTTGCCCTAGAAAGTGGAATGATACATCTTTAGAAAAAATACATAAGCGTAAAATCATAAAAAGAGAGCTATTTTTGAATAGTCAGCTTTTTTCTATTTCAAATAAGTATTATTAAGAAGTACACAGAATATTAAACGGTTCAAACAAACTGAACAAAAAATGACTCTGTTTGAAATGTTTGAGCGATTTATGGTTTTCAAACAAATTGAGGGTTTAGCAAAGCCAACAATTCAAGGCTATTATGAACATTTTCATTATCTCAATAATTACCTGGGAGGGGATGTTCCTAATGAAGAAGTTACGGTTGATTAGTTTCGAAATTATATTGGCTATATGCTCAATGACCAAGGTTTAAAACCAACTACTTTTAATGTACGGATTAGAACAAATCGAGCTTTCTTACGACATTGTTATCAAGAAGGATGGATTGTAATTCCAATTCACGAAAAGTTTAAGCCGATTAAAACTCCAGAAGATGAAATACAATCCTTTACACCAGCTGAAATAAAAGCACTACTGAACCAAATTGATGACTCAAGGTTTGTTGGGTTTCGAGATAAAGTCATGATCTATGTATTATTAGATACAATGGTAAGAATATCAGAACTTCTTAATATGAGGAGAAGTAATGTAGATTTAAAGAGTGGGTACATCAAATTGGAACCGCATAACAATGGGCCGTAAACTAACATTAACTTTTTTCACCTACTTTACACTCCTTCTTATTGTTTTCTTTTATCAGAATATAATTAGAACTGTTCTATTTGTACCAAATTAGGGCCCGATCCACGAATAGAATCACAATTGATTACTGATTGACGGCTCTTTTCTCTTGTTTGCTAAATAACCATTTGGTAGCAAGATAGACATCTTCCATTCCAACTAGAAATTTGATTTGTGTTCAGGTGCGAGGCTATATTCTACAGAAATAACAATACATTGGGTCTCGTTTGAAAATGAACGACATCGAGCATCGTGGAACTGGTGAGCGCATTTTATGAAGTTCTAAATAGCCGGGACAAAAAATTGGATTCAAATATAACGTTCGAATATTTATAATATTGATATTAGAAATTTTTAAAGTTAAATCGAAATAAATAGATGTGTGATATAGTAGTAGACAATCATTTTATTTTAAAAAGAATACATAACTCTTTACATTGATGGTTATTTGTGAATAAAAAATACTTGTTCCTGGTAGAAAATTGAATGAAAGGACCTGATCGCTTTGAATTTATACCAACTATTCTCTTTTTCTGCCGCTCGTTATCCAAGCTATCCAGCCTTGATCCATGGAAATAGGAAAACCACATATTCCCAGCTTTCAGAAGAAGTGAACCAGGTTGCTTCCTCTTTCCACAGGCTTGGATTAAAGAGTGGGGACCGCGTCATGGTCCTTTTGAAAAATAGAATGGAAACGGCCGTTGTCTTTTGGGCTATACAAAAATTAGGAGCCGTTTTCGCACCCATTAATCTACGTTCATCAACAGAAGAAATCCTTTATTGTGTAAATGACCTTGAAACCAAATTCATCGTGTTTGAAGACGCAAGTAAACATCTAATAAGAAACCAAAAGTATGTTGAGCGTCCGTTATTGATCGGATTGGAAGACTCATTGGGTGACATGAGTTACGGGGAGCTGTTAAACAAAGTTATCGTGGAGGTAGAGCCTTATCCTGCACATGATGACGACCTGGCTGTTATTTTGTATACATCCGGTACTTCCGGCAAGCCAAAAGGAGTTCCACGTTCCCACATAAATGAATATGCTTCAACCATGGCCCATATTATTCAGTGCAGCTATCAGCCGTTTGAGAGGACCTATGGAATACCAACTTTGTCCCATACCATTGGGCTTCGTTCCCTTTTGGCAATGACGTTCCTCAATGGTGTTTATGTTCCATTTCCAGATTTTGATGCCTATAAAGCACTAAAAATGATTCCAGAAGAGAAGATTAGCTGCCTCTTCCTGACTCCGACTATGTATCATGATATTGTCACTCACCCATATGCAAAAGCAGTTGATTTTTCCACAATCCACACGATTGTATACTCCGGCGGTCCGATGCCAAGCCACCTGATCCAAAAATGTGGGGAACTTATGGCTCCCGACTTTTTTGTTAACCAATACGGGAGCACAGAAATCTATACTTTCAGCACCTTTCCAGATGTTAGAAAGAAACCAGGATGCGCTGGGAAAGCAGGGATCCATCAACGGATCAGGCTGGTAAATCCGAACAGCAAATGGAAAAAACCGCTTGTCTGGTTAACGGAGAAGGGTGAAATAGGTGAAATCCTTGTTGATATAAGTTCACCGGAGGCTTTTAAAGGATATTGGAACAGGCCTGACGTAACAAGAAAAGCAATCAAGGATGGCTGGTACTTTACCGGTGATGTCGGGTTTATAGATGAGGAAGGGGATCTTCATGTCGTGGGACGGGTTGATGACATGATCATTTCCAGCGGGGAAAACATTTACCCGCAGGAAATCGAGAAAGTTTTGGCTGAACACCATAGTGTAAGGGAGGCTGTGGTGGTTGGTGAGGATGATGAACGGTGGGGACAAATTGTTACAGCTTTTATCGTTTCGGATGACAAAGAATTGACCCCTCAGGCGCTCGACTATTTTTGCAAAATGCATAAACGGCTGCCGAATTACAAAAGGCCGCGAAATTATATATTCATTAAGGAAATCCCTAAAAATTCAGCGGGGAAAATTTTGCGGCGCCAACTAAAGGAAGGGAATTATGGTGAAGTAGCTTTTTAAAAATTTTGCTCTGTTGACAAAATTTTTAAAGAAAAGGAAGGTGTTTTCTTGAACGGAATCTTAATTGTGGATGATGATAGGGAAACATGGGAGGCTGTCCAATCCATCATAGAAAACAGCCAATTTATGGACACTCCCATTTGGAAGGAAGAAATGGCAAATAAGGGGATCGAGCTCATTAAGGAAAAGCGTCCTGCTTTTCTATTGATGGAATTGTCACTTCCTGATATGGACGGAATCGAGTTCGGAAAAAAAGCGAAGGAAATCCATCCAACCCTCCATGTTATTGTTGTTACGCACCTGCAAATGTTCAAAACCGTCCAGTCCTGCATGAATGCTGGTTTTTCAGCCTACTTGCTGAAGCCTATTGCCAACGGGGAATTGCTGCAGACCCTTGACCGCCTTTATACTGCCCGACTGCTCCATGATTCATTGCCTTATTTGGAAACGAAGAAGGAGCCTGATGCAGGAGAATTGGAAACTGACCTGGGAAACCCGATCCAAACGGCCATTAAATTTATCCACCTGAATTATCATAAGCCTATTCATCTAAAGGAAGCAGCCGATTTGGTCTACCTCAGTCCATCGTATTTCAGCCGTTTATTCAAAGAAGAAACGGGAGTGACTTTTGTTGAATTATTAACCGATTACCGTCTGGAGAAGTCAAAGCATCTCCTAAAGATTACAGTGATGCCAATTGAAACCATAGCAAACCTCACAGGGTTTGGAAGCGCGGCCTATTTTGCAACAAGTTTTAAACGCAAGGAAGGACAAACTCCAAAAGAATACAGGAATATGTGTACGTTTTCAGAGACCGATTCGTAGAATGGACGGTCTTTTTTTGACGATGAAGACTCGGGAACCGAGCAGAAAAATGAAATTGAAAAGAAGATAATTTTAAAACTTATTATTTTTCAAACGATTATTTTAATTATTAAAGAGTTGTTGCAATTAAATGGCTCTGAATTTGAAGGTGTCGATGATCCGTTAATTCATGCGGGTTAGACATATCGTACGAAAAACCACAATCTTTGCGAAAACAGCCAAAAACAAAAAAGCAAAATAATTAAAATAATGAGAAGATAATTTTAAAACAAGAAAATTTAGTATTTTATTATAATTTAATTGTGACCGATTACATATTATTTCCTTATATTCAGATGGATTAGGGAATTTCATTCTCATGTAAAAGTACTGGGGGAGTTTATCAATGGAAATTCAAAAAGTCATGGTAGTTGGTTCTGGGCAAATGGGTAGCGGAATCGCACAGGTGCTGGCAGAAACAGGTTACCAGGTTGTCTTGAATGATATAAAAGAAGAATTTGTCCAAAGAGGATTGGATAAAATCACGAAGCAGCTGAACCGTGATCTACAAAAGGGACGTAAAACGGAAGAAGAAAAAGCGGCGCTTCTTTCCAGAATCCAGGCTTCGACCAATCTGGAGGACACAAAAGATGTCCAATTGGTGATTGAAGCAGCAACAGAAAACAAGGAGATTAAGCTGGGGATTTTCCGTAAGCTGGATGAAATTGCACCGGAAAATGTAATCCTCGCCACCAATACATCGTCTCTGCCAATTACAGAAATTGCCAAGGTTACAAAAAGGCCTGAAAAGGTCATCGGGATGCACTTCTTTAACCCTGTTCCGGTAATGAAACTGGTGGAAGTAATCAGCGGATTGGCTACATCTGAAGATACATTTTCCATCATTGAAGACCTGGCTAAAAGCATGAAAAAGGTGCCTGTGTCCATCAAAGACTTTCCGGGTTTTGCTGTAAACCGGATTCTTGTTCCGATGATTAACGAGGCAATCTTTGCTGTTTATGAAGGGATATCCACCCCGGAAGGCATTGATGAAGTAATGAAGCTCGGTGCCAATCACCCGATGGGACCGATCACTCTCGCTGATTATATTGGATTGGACACTTGCCTTGCAATCATGGAAGTGCTGTATCAAGGATTCGGGGATCCAAAATACCGCCCGTGCCCGCTCCTTAGAAAGTATGTGGAAGCAGGATGGCTCGGAGTTAAATCCGGACGCGGATTCTATGTCTATGAATAAAGGAGACCAATTATGAAGGAATTTAAAACGCTTCTTTTTACCGTTGATGAAAATATAGCTGTGATCACCATCAATAGACCCAAGTTTTTAAACGCTTTAAACACAGATGTACTAAGAGAAATATCGGAAGTTGTTGACATCATCGATGCAGATTCATCCATCCGCGCAGTCGTCTTGACTGGAGCCGGAGAAAAAGCATTTGTTGCCGGCGCAGACATTTCGGAAATGCAAAATAAAAATGTCTTAGAAGCCCGTGAATTTTCGTCCTTGGGAAATAAGGCATTTTCTAAATTAGAGAATTTAAAAATGCCAGTCATTGCGGCTGTAAATGGTTATGCTCTCGGGGGCGGCTGTGAATTGGCAATGGCATGTGACATTCGGATTGCCGGCCACAAAGCAAAATTTGGCCAGCCTGAAATTACACTTGGCATCATGCCAGGATTCGGCGGTTCCCAACGGCTTGCTCGTCTTACAGGTTTTGGGATTGCGAAAGAAATCTTGTTTACCGGTGAAATGATTAACGCCGAACGGGCTAATGAAATTGGTCTAGTTAACCGTATCGTCGATTCGTCTGAAGTTCTTTCTGAAGCAATAAAAATGGCGCAAAAAATTGCTGCCAATTCACCGCTCGGAGTTTGCTTTACCAAAAAAGCTGTTAATGAGGGAGTAAACCTGGACATTGAACGGGCCGTATCCCTTGAAGCTGAATTATTCGGTTCGCTTTTCTCCACTAAAGATCAAAAAGAAGGAATGTCGGCATTTTTGGAAAAACGGAAGGTTACGTTTAAAGGGGAGTAGGAATAGAAAAGTTGGCCGAATTGTCTGTGAAAGACTATTGGCAGATTGCAAAACTTATAGATGGACAGATTTTATATCTTTTTACATATAAAGAAGGAGGAAAAAGTAATGAGTTACCAAGAAGTTTATAAAGCTAAGCGTTTTTCTGCAGAAGAAGCTGTGCGTTTTGTTGAGCCAGGGGATGGAATCATTATTCCGATTACTGGTGAACCACCCGCCTTGTTGGAAGCCCTTCCGTCTAACGGAAGACTTTTAGGGAACAGACTTTTCCGTATGCTCCCTGCCTTACCAGTTCTTGATCTTGAACCGGAAAAAATCAAGCAAGTTTCCATTTTCCTGAGTGGCCTTGACCGCAAAGGCTTCAGCGAGGGAACAATCGATTTGCTTCCCAACCACTTTTCCGACATTCCTTCATTATTGAAGCGTCAAACACCCAACCCGGTCATTATGGCAGTGGTTTCTCCGATGGATGAAGAAGGATATTTTTCACTCGGAACAGGCGTCAGCTATGTTGGACCATTACTCGCAGATGCGAAGTCCATCATTGTTGAGGTGAATAAAAATATGCCGCGGACATTCGGGGAGCAAAACCGGATTCATATCAGCCAGGTAACGGCATTAATCGAAAACGATTTCGAATTGCCTTCCCTTCCTGATCCTAAACTTACCGAAAAAGACATGAAGATTGGTCAGACAATCGCAGAATTAATTAACAACGGTGACACGATCCAAATTGGTTTTGGTTCGATGCCTAACGCGGTTATGGAGTATTTGAAAGACCACCGTGACCTTGGGGTGTATACAGAAATGCTCCCTGACAAAGTAGTCGACTTATATGAAAAAGGCGTCATTACAAATGCGAATAAAAAGATTTTCAAAGGGAAAACAACGGCCACATTTGCCCTCGGTTCCAAGAAATTGTACGATTTCTTGGACAATAATCAGGATATTCTCATGCTGCCATGTGATGTCTGCAACGATGTCCGCAATATTGCCCAACTGGACAACCTTGTATCTGTCAATACCACCGTTGAGGTTGATTTCCTTGGCCAGTGCAACTCTGAAACGATTAACGGAAAATACTATTCTTCTTCAGGGGGTCAGGGAGATTTCACAAAAGGAATTCGCCTTACCGAAAATGGCCGGGGAATCATTTGTCTGTATTCTACAACGAAAAATGATACCATCTCAAAAATTGTTCCTGCACTGCCACATGGTGCAGTTGTGACTACGTCCAAAAATGACGTTGACATCATTGTGACTGAGTATGGGAAAGCCGAACTAAAAGGCAAAACCGTGCAGGAGCGTACAGAAGCCCTGATCAACATTGCCCATCCGAAATTCAGGGAACAACTCGCTTTCGACGCTGTCAAACGTGGATTCCTTCCACAAAAAAACTTCTATATTGTATAAGCAATATTACAGCAAAAGAAGACCCGATCTTTAAGAGTAAAGCTCCATCTACTGAATCCTATAGGGAATCATTCTATGATAATGATTCCCTTTTTGTATAAATCATTTTATGAGATTTTTTTAAAATCGAAAGGAGTAATAACGATCATGCGCCCATTTGATGCACTAGTAGTCAATAAACAAGAAGAACAATTTTCTGTGGAACTTCAAAAGTTAACGATTCAAGATCTACCAGAGGGAGAAGTATTGATTTCCGTCCGTTATTCTGGTGTGAACTATAAAGATAGTCTCGCTACTATTCCTAATGGTAACATCGTCAAGACCTATCCTTTTGTACCTGGAATTGATTTAGCTGGTGTCGTTGTTTCATCTGAAGATCCTCGATTTCAAGAAGGTGACGAGGTTATTGCTACTAGCTATGAAATCGGTGTTTCCCATTTCGGAGGTTATAGTGAGTATGCTCGTATTCCGGCTAAGTGGATTGTTCCACTTCCAAAAGGTCTTACGTTAAAGGAAGCAATGATTATCGGAACAGCTGGTTTTACTGCTGCATTATCCGTCCAGAGACTAAAAGAAAATAATGTTTCTCCTGAAAAGGGAAGGGTGCTTGTCACAGGTGCCACTGGTGGCGTTGGTAGCTTTGCTGTCTCTATTCTCTCAACTCTCGGTTATCAAGTTGAAGCAAGTACAGGTAAAGAATCTGAACAAGAGTATTTGAAAAAACTTGGAGCGACTTCAATTGTTTCACGTGATGAGGTCTTTGATGGGAAAGTTAGAGCATTAGGCAAACAAAAATGGACAGCTGCCGTCGATCCAGTTGGTGGTGAACCATTAGCATCTCTATTAAGTCAAATACAATATGGGGGTTCAGTCGCTGTAAGTGGGTTAACAGCAGGAACAAAGCTTTCGACAACCATCTTCCCCTTTATTTTACGGGGTGTAAACTTACTAGGAATCGATTCTGTCTATTGCCCGATGGAAACACGATTGAAAGTATGGAATTGTTTAGCTACAGATTTCAAACCATCAAACCTAGAAGAATTCATTCAACAAGAGGTAACACTTCACCAACTTCCAGATGTTCTACCTACTCTACTTAAAGGTCAAGCACGAGGAAGAACACTTGTAAAATTATGATAAAAAGGTGACCAGATAATTAATTCTCTTCACTTTTTCAATGTTACCTATTTATAACTCTGCTAATCCTTTAAACCCCCACGGACACCTTTGCAAACAAAACAACTGGGGATTATATAAGAGCCAGATGTCAATATAGATGACTAACAGATTTAGAAGGGAGTTAGGGCTTAATGGTTTTCTTTAAAAGGGGTAAAACAAATGGAAAATAACAGTGTACATCTATCAATTGAAAATCATGTTGGAATTATAACTTTAAACCGTCCAGAAGTAGGGAATGCATTGGATTTGCAAATGGCAAGGGAATTAATGGATGTAGCTATCTTTTGTTCGGAAAGCGAAAAAATACGAGCAGTGGTTATTACTGGAGCTGGAAATAAGTTTTCAGTTGGTGGGGATTTAAAAAGTTTTGCTAATGAAGGTGATGAAATTAGCTCACATCTGAAAAGTGTGACTGCTTATTTACACCAAGCAATTTCATATTTAGTAAGAATGAATAAACCGTTAATTGGAGCCGTTAATGGAGTAGCTGCTGGTGCAGGAATGAGTCTTGCATGTGCTTGTGATCTTGTCTATGCTTCGGAAAATTCAAAATTTGTAATGGCTTATAATAAAATAGGTTTAACACCCGATGGATCAGGAAGTTATTTTTTACCTCGTATTGTCGGGATGAAACGAGCATTAGAGTTAATGTATACAAATCGATTATTGGGTGCGAAAGAGGCAAATGAGTGGGGAATCGTCAATCATGTAGTTCCTAATGATAAATTAATGGCTGGTGTCCTTGATTTAGCCGAGACACTAGCAAATTGACCAATGAACGCATTTGGAGCAACCAAAAAATTATTTTATCATTCTATACAAGAAACACTTGAGTCCCAAATGAGTATGGAGTCTTTATTTCTTGCTGAAAGAGCATGTAGTAACGAGGGAGAAGAAGGGATTTCTGCATTTCTAGAAAAACGTGAACCTGATTATTTAAAATAACAACAAATAGGAGAGAAGTGGCAGATATTTATGCTACTTCTTTTTTATGTTTCAAAATTATTTGATCGTTTTTTCTTATTGAACAGGGTCTATAGTTGAATTGAGGATAACTATTGGGTCAAACATAATGATCTATTTACTTTTAGTTGGAGGACTTTTTAAATCAGATTGTTTTAAAATACTAATGATTAAAGTAAAATGATATTAATGGATTTGACAAAAGTACTAGTGATTTAATTGAATAATACTGATGACACTTTCCTCTTAAAACCCATTTTAACTTTAGATGGCGGGGATTATTCTGTTTCAATTACAAGAAAAAATCATAAAATAAAAGTCCAGTCTTCAAAACTGCTTGAGACCTGCGTTCCAGGTCTGGTGGGTTCGATTCCCACGCAGTCCCGCCAACGATTATACTCCCGCAAGGGTTTGACGATGATTGACTCGGTGATTGTTGCCGTTGATTGATCCGTTAACTTTCACAGTTTCCGCCCAGTCTCGTTATAAGACTGTTTAAGGCTGACGGGTAAAACTGTTTTGATAGTTGCCGAAAACTATTCGTCCTCTTACGCTACCATATTTGCGGAAGGGGATTTTTTATTTATGATGCGGAAAGGTTTAACTCGACGAAAACAACGGCATGTTCCGGTTGAATTTTCGCTTACTATAACGGAGATGTTTGAGGAGTATATGCTTGTAAAGAAGGGCGAAGGACTGGCGAAACGGACTATTCAAGAGCACTATAATAATTTCGGATATTTTAAGACATATATCGGAAAAGAACATACTGCGGAGGAAATGACTACCGAATTATTCGTCGGATGGATTACGTATATGATCGAAGAAATGAACTATAAGCCAGGGACTGTTAACATTCGCGTCAGGACTATGCGTGCTTTCTTACGCTATTGTTACGAGGATAAGGCGTGGATTTATGAGCCGATACATAAAAGCTTCAAGCCGATTAGGGCACCTACGCTGAATTATGTATTTAAATAACGTTTACCAATTGCGTCACCTTAACGGGTGGCGTTTTTATTTGTACAAAAATAAAAGAAAGCCCTATGTTCAAGGGCCCAATTGTCGTGTAAAGTATCGATAATTAATTCTTAGAGTTTTCCTCAATTTTATGAATATACACGACACCGCTCGTTACAACTGAACCATTTGTTTCACCGCAATGGGGGCAATTTATATACTCACGCTCTCTGCCTCCAGGGACATTCATTTCCGTAACTTGGAAATAAAACTCTTTTTCACATTTTTTGCAGTTCATCAAAAGACATCCCTCCGTGTACTTCTATTAGTAACTCAAAGTATATATTCGCCAAGTTGTAAGCGTTTTCCTTTTTGATATTATTTATTTGACGGAATTATAGAGGATATTACGAATATACCTACCTGGGGTATATGATAGAAGGAACACGGTATTACAAAAGGAGAGACTTTGATATGTTAACACTACGTGAAGAAGCATTAAAGATGGACAAGGAAAATCAAGGGAAACTTGATGTTCATTCATAAGTTCCCGTACGTAATGCAAAATATATTTTGAAAATTTTAATTTGTGTTGTATTTTTACGTATGATTATGTAGTTCCTTATATAAATTAAACCTACAGTATTAGAAACTATCAATCAGTCTATGGGAAAAGAGAAAAGTAATCTTTTATTGGGGGAATTTTATATGTGGGTAATCACAGTCTATTCAAAGGAAAATACTTCGATGTTTGAATTTGACACAGAAAATGAAGCAAGGGAAGCTTTCAAGAATATTCAAGGATGCAAGATTCTTTCCGAGGTTGTTTACTTTAATGATCATTATGTTGCTTAGCTACTGTTTAAGATCTTACTCAGAGGTCTGAGAATTTTTTAACTATTTGTTTACTAAAACAAACATCTATTAAATTAAGGAGAGACATTATATGTCAACTTTACGTAAAGAAGCATTAAAGATGCACAAGGAAAATCGAGGAAAGCTTGGTGTTCATTCAAAAGTTCCCGTACGTAATGCAAAAGATTTAAGTCTTGCTTATTCTCCAGGTGTAGCGGAGCCATGCTTGGACATTTATGAAGATGAAAGCAAAGCCTATGAATATACCATGAAGGGAAATCTGGTAGCTGTTGTTTCGAACGGAACAGCAGTACTCGGTCTTGGAAATATAGGTCCGAAAGCGGCCATGCCGGTCATGGAAGGAAAAGCTTTGTTATTTAAATCGTTTGCGGGTGTCGATGCATTCCCGATTTGCTTAGATACAACGGACCCGGACAAGATTGTGGAGGTCGTTACTTTATTGGAGCCGACATTTGGCGGAGTGAACTTAGAAGACATTGCAGCACCGCATTGCTTTGAAATTGAAGATCGATTACGAAAAGTTTGTAATATCCCTATTTTCCACGATGACCAGCACGGAACAGCCATTGTAACTGCTGCTGGGTTAATCAATGCTTTAAAATTAGCTGAAAAAAAGATTGAAGACATTCGTGTTGTAGCAAACGGGGCGGGTGCTGCAGGGGTGGCGATTGTTAAGCTGCTTCTTCAAATGGGTGTAAAAGATGTCATTTTATGTGATACCAAAGGAATCATTTATAAAGGCCGCCCGTTTGGAATGAATCAATTTAAAGAGGAAATGGCATGCATCACCAATAGCGAACAAAAACAAGGTGTATTAGCAGATGCTCTTGTTGGGGCTGATGTGTTTGTGGGGGTATCTGCTGCAGGTATTGTTACGGAGGAAATGGTTTGTTCTATGAATCAGAATCCTATTATTTTTGCCATGGCCAATCCGATACCTGAGATTATGCCGGAAGAGGCAAAAAAAGCGGGGGCACTCGTAGTAGGAACTGGACGCTCTGATTTCCCCAATCAGGTGAATAACGTCCTCGCATTCCCTGGCATTTTCCGTGGTGCTTTAGACGTTCGTGCAAAAGCAATTAATGAGGAAATGAAACTTGCTGCCGTTTATGCCATTGCTGGATTGATTTCAGATGAAGACCTTCACGCGGATTATGTGATTCCAGATCCATTTGACCGGCGAGTAGTGGCTAATGTAGCAGCAGCTGTTGCGAACGCTGCAATAGTAACAGGAGTATCACAAAAATATGTCAATGGAGAAGAAATCAAAAGGCGCCTATTAGAAGAGGAAGAACAACCTGTTTTTGTATAATTCTTACTGAACAACAAAGAAAGTTTCTCTACTACTTTAGTTGTTCAGAAATTTAATATAAATTTTCTGAAGTTTCATTTAGTGCAAAGTAACAAAATGATTGAAAACGTTATCGAATTATAAGGAAGAAGGGGTAGTAACTATGAAGCTTAATTAACTCGCGGAAGTTCAGATTTCTCTTTTTGGCAAGCCACTATAGTTCTTTGTGATAGCTACTATTGTAAAGGTTTTAGGCTCAGTATGTTGGTCCAACTGGAAAATGATCTTTACATCCGAGTCTTTTAAAATTTTAAAAAAATTTACAAAAAATTTTCTTGTTTAGTGCAGCCGCTGATGTGGTTCAGAAAAGCGGTCTGTTCATAAAATTAAGTACAAGATACTATAATTAAATCACGTATTAGTGACTTTTAAAAAAGTATAAACTCCAGCATGAGATATTAATAAATTGAGCTTTTGGATAATATTTTAAATTGTCTTAAGTAAATATTTATTCTAAAATGAAGACTGTAGAGGTTTAGGGAAAACGGTCTAAAAACCTATCAAGAGACTGCCGAGGCCCCTTGATATTACTGGGAAATTTGAAGCTGATTTGACCACTGGTGTCCTCCACAGTCTTCAAAACTGCCTGAGAACTGCGTGCCAGGTCTGGTGGGTTCGATTCCCACGCAGTCCCGCCAATTAAACCCAGTAATATCAAGGGCTTCCACTGTTTATTAGCTCTGTTTTTCCGACTGTTTAAACAGTTAGTTGAAAGCAAAAATTCACCAGTATTTTTTTAAAAAATTACATAGTACTAGTGCGACTGATTTTAGGTGTACTAATGTTTCAAATCCACCAAATTCTTAAGAAAGGTGGATTTTTTTATGCAGTCCGTTCGGAAATCTCAGCGAAAAGGTTCAAGAAGTACTCAGAAATCTACAGCAAAACTCTAGAATTCTCGGGCAGGAAGAATGATGGCAGAGTTGAATAAGACGACATAAAAAAGATGATTTCATCATATTTATCATCAATGAGAGGTTAAAGAGGTGAAATCATGTTACGCAATGTTGGCAGAAGACTCATCTGGTTTCTGATCGGAAGTACGTTCTTTGCTACCTTTATCGGATATGCCCTGTTTAAGGCTGGCCTCATGTCATTTCCAGGTATTCCTAAATCTCAAATAGCACTGAATAATAAAGATCGTAATCGAAATAGAAGAGTTGGTAGAATTCGAGTTACTTAGATATTTCTAAATCATCACTGTGTACTTTTAGGTGCTCAAATCTTCATTTATTTTATAATAGAAAAATATTTATTAAGGGCAAACAGTGCGGAATAAACTGCTTGCTCTTTTTACGATGGTCCCGATATGGATGGTTTTCCTCCTTTAACAATTGCTAGTTGCTGATAAACAACAAATTATCACTGGAGATCCTCCTGCATAGTTGCTTTGGTGCCCAAATTTTATAAATTACAAATCACCAGAAAACACTAGGAAGCAAAAAGGCTTGATTTATCAGTACTTGAGGGTACATAGTGATACTAGAAAAACAGAAGCCAGCAAACTTCAAAACTGCCAGAGACCTGCGTACCAGGTCTGGTGGGTTCGATTACCACGCAGTCCCGCTGCTCACGATTGATTTAACCTCGACTGGAGAAATACTTCTTTAATAACACTAAACATTCACAAATGTTGTTTTCTAAATGTTTGTGAATGTTTTTTTGTTTGGGGAAAAGAGTACATCATACCATTCTTTTTATAGTAACAGGGAAGTGATCGGTACCACGAAATTATTTTGTCATAAAATCTACACATTATATCTGAAAAACCTATGACCATTTTCATCATTTCATTCTATATCAATTATGAAGGAATTTTATTAGAAGAAAGGCAGTGGTCGAGGATGGAAAAATATAGAATGGTGCGTACTGATTTTTGGAAGAATCCGGTTGTTTTAGAAGAGATGAGCCCCGAGGACAAATACTTTTATCTGTATCTTCTTACCAATCCACATACGACCCAAATTGGCATCTATTAAATTACCAAAAAACAAATGGCTTTTGACTTGGGGTATTCGATTGAAAGTGTTCATGCGTTAATTGAACGATTCATCGAGCTCCACAAGGTGATTCGTTACAATCCGGAAACGAGAGAGCTCGCGATTAAAAACTGGGGGAAATACAACCTCCATAAAGGCGGGAAACCGGTTATGGATTGTATTTATTCGGAATTAAAAGATATCGAGGATCTCTCGCTTATCCTTTATGTTTCGGAATCCATTGATAAACAGGAAATTCTCAGCTTATTTGAATCTTTTTGTGGACAAGAAGACATGTTTAACAGCAATGATATGATTGAAGAAGAAGAAAAAGATACATATATCGATACTGAGTGCGAAGAGTTAGATGATCCGTTCACGCCTCGTTATACGATACGGGGACAAAAAGAAAAAGGAAATAATAATAAAGTAATTAAAAAACAACAACAAGAACCTTTTCATACAAATATAGAGGAAAATCCAGTCATCGAGAATCCATTACAGAATAATCAAAAAGATGTGAAAGAAATTGTTGAGTTTTGGGACAACAATGGATTTGGTTTTTCGAACGTGAATGCCAAACAACGGTTACTATCTTGGTTAGATCATTCTATCTTTTTACAACCGAAAGGTGTGATTTTAAAAGCGATGAATATTGCTTGTGCCAATAACAAGCGAAAGCTGAGTTATGTGGTTGGGATTCTGAAAAACTGGGTAAATGACTCCTTACAGACCGTAGAAGAAATTGATTCCTTTTATGAGAGTAAAAATTGCGCACCAAAGCATAGGCAATCAACCGAATCGTTTCCTGCCGGAAGACCTATTCCAGGTAGATTTAAACTAGACCTTACGGCAGGTGAAGAGGGATGAGTATGGCGAGAAAGATCTTTTATGAAGCTAGATGAAGGGGAGGTACTTGCTCAAGGATACTGTGGTCTAACCTGAACAGGTGGAATGTACACGGCATAAACTTGAATTAGAAAAGCTTCTTTAATTTCTAAAGTGCCCAAACAGGTCAGGTTTAATAAGAAGAGAATTTTTAAATTAAGGCTAAATTTGTAGAGTTAACTTTACAGGAGTTTTATATAATCATGCAATAATATACTATAAGCGATTTAATTTCTAGATGTATAATTCTATGAGAATACTAGAAAGGAGTTTTCGTCATGAATATTACATCTTTTTTAATTTACTGTATTATTGTTACTTTTACACCAGGACCTACTAATATCGTCATATTATCCATGCAAAGCAGTTAATAGAAAAAAATAGAGATATATATGCAGCCGTAACTGAATGTGGTTTTGTTGATTTAACCCATTTGAATAAACACTTTAAAAGCGTATATGGAACAACAGCATTTGAATATATGTCACATCTAAATTGAGAAGAAGCTTTTGTTTAGTCATTGAAATATAAGGAGGGATAGCCTATGAAAAAATCCAATACAATTTTCTTTGAAAGAAAATTTCCAAGTGCAAATATGATCCTTATCAAGGATCAGCTCCCGATCCTTATTGATACTGGTTTTGGGAGTGATGCGAAAGAAACAGAGCAATTAATTAAAGAAGCCGGCGTTTCACCAGAAGAATTACACCTTATTGTGAACACGCACTACCATAGTGACCATGTAGGAGGCAATTTTCATCTTCAAAAAAATTATGGTATTACGATTGCTGCTCATAAATGGGACGCCGATTTAATTAATTCCTGTGACTCTGAAGCCTGTAGTGCAGAATGGTTAGATCAGCCTGTAAAACCTTATCGAGTCGACACAAAGCTCAGAGATAACGATGGGATTAACACAGGAAGTAGAACCTTGAAAGTCTTGCACACACCGGGACATACGTTAGGGCATATTTCTTTATATGAACCAGAAGAAGAGATATTAATTTGCGGAGATCTCTTTCACAAAAATGATATCGGATGGTTAAATATCTTTCGAGAGGGTGTTTCATCTATCCAACGATCGATGGAAAGTTTGGATCGGTTGTCGATGCTCCGGATCAGGCAGGCATATTCAGGACATGGACCTAATATGGAGAATCCTATGTCGGCCATTGATGCAGCAAGGAAACGGTTTGAAAAGTGGCTCAGGATGCCAGAAAAAATTTCTTGGCATGCCTGCAAGAGGATTTTTTCATTCACATTAATCATAAAAAATGGATTGGCAAAAGAAGAAATCGATAACTACCTACTAAAGTGTGGTTGGTTCCATGATTTTGCACGTTATTCTTTTCAGCTTCAGCCAGAAGAATTTATTCCAATCCTGCTCGATGAAATGATTCGTTCCGGAGCAGCAAGCTGGCACAATAATCATTTCATCGCCTCCACCCCATACCAAACACCACAAAAGAATTGGATGAATGAGAACATAAAGCCGAAAGATTGGAAACCTCAAGATTTTCTCACATAACTAAATGTAATATTCGATTATTATTAACCATACTGTATAAAACCTTCAGGAGGATATTTATTTGCCATTAAAAGTAGGAGATATTATTACGTTTGAACGGAATATTTGACCAATGGTGTCTTCCACAGTCTTCAGAACTGCTAGAGACCTGCGTGCCAGGTCTCTGGTGGGTTCGATTCCCACGCAGTCCCGCCAAAATAACTTTTTCAATCATTTACATAACTTCCAACCTCCACGGTCCTTTGTTCATTCTGAACGACACTGTAGGATACCGCGAAGTATATACTGGGTATGTTCAGAGCCATTAAATAATAATATTTGGAGGTTTTTTTTATGCGAAAAGATATCAGAAAAAATGGACAGTTTAATAAATTTTGGGGAAAATCATTTTATTGTTTCTAAAAGATAAGGTTATTGAATTGCTTATGATCTAAATTTAATATAGATTACAGATATCTAAACGTTTTAGTGGAGGTTTTTAAATGGCTACAATGAAAGATGTTTCAAAAAAAGCTAATGTTTCACTTTCTACAGTTTCAGCTGTAATTAATCATTCAGCATATGTCAGTCCGGAACTTACTAATAGAGTGATGCAGGCAATCAAGGAACTAAATTTCAGACCAAATGCAGTAGCACGAAGTTTGAAAAAGAAGAGCACTAGCACCATTGGTTTCATCGTGACAGATATTTTAAATCCCTTTTATCCGCTAATGATCAAAGGTATTGAAGATGTAGCGTTTAATAATAATTTCAATGTAATCCTTTGTAATACATCAAATGAACATAATAAAATTTTGGCTTATTTAGAACTAATGCTGGAAAAACAAGTTGACGGTCTCCTTTTAGCTAATATTGCTTTATCGGATGATTTAATTGAAATTGAAAAATCAGGATTAAAATATGTTCTAATAAATAGAAAACCCCCATTCTATGATAAAAATTTTGTTGGAGTTAATAATCCACTCAGTTCTGAAATAGCTGTTAATCATTTAGTTGCACAGGGATATAAAAGAATTGCATATTTTGGAGGTAATTTGGCAATAAACACCGCAAGAGAAAGAAAAGCAGGATTTATTAGTTGCATGACTCTTCATGGTTTAGATGTGGATCCGAAGCTTGTCTTTGAAGGGGAATACACCTTGGAATCGGGATATAACAATGTGAAAAAGATGCTCGAACAAGTGGAAAAATTACCAGACGCAATTTGTACAGTAAGCGACGTAGTGGCTTTCGGAGTTATCAAGGGACTTAGAGATTCTGGGATTCGTGTTCCGGAGGATATTGCTGTCATCGGAAATGATAATAGCACTTTTTCCGAAAATTTTCTTGTTCCACTATCGAGTGTTGATCACTCTACTTATGAAATGGGGAAATTATCGATGGAGTTGCTTTTACAACTGATCAAGGAAAAGAATGAAACTGTGCCTAGACAAGTAATACTTACTCCATCTTTAGTTGTTCGCGAAAGTTGCGGGTATACGAGAAATAAGATCAATAATTGATTATCTGCAGGTAAAAAGTGAGACAGCAACATTGAGAGGGGTTAAATTTATTTGAAATCGCTTGAGTAATGTCTATTCTAATTACTTTGACAACCTTTCGATGGACTATTTCTCGGTATAGAGGAAAGTTTTACCTTCTGTCTCATAATGGTACATTTAAAAGAAAAGTATTTTACCGACTTACTCAAGGTTTTGTTCTCCTTTACCTTCAAAAGATAACAAATAGACTATAAAAATAGATAAAGATTTGACTTCGTGATCGCTTCTCGTTCCAAATATTAGATAGATGAATTTAATAAAATACTATTACAATATTCAGAAAGAAACTATTGATTTTAAAATTAATTCTATTTATACTATATTTGTAGCGAAACGTTTCGATAAAAGGATACGATAAAACGGTTTCATTACTTTGGGTGTCTATTTTTACAAGTTAGGAGTCTATTTAAATTTTTAAAAGTTAATAGATAACCTATTGAAGTATAGGAAAATGGGCTTTGGGACCAATAGAAGTAGATGTTTTTTATCTTTGTAAAAAACTATTATTTTTTATTCCTAACGAAACGTTTCGCTAGAAAATCAATTTAAGGTAACTAGATGGAGGGATTATTTTGGAAAAATTGATTATTACAGTTGCTCCAACCGGAGCTCAGACAACTCGCAAACATACCCCTTATGTGCCACTTTCACCAAAGGAAATCGCAGATTCCGTTTATGAAGCTTGGCAAGCAGGAGCGTCCATAGCCCATATTCACGTGAGAGATGAAAACGGTAACAATACCCTTAACTTAGATACTTATATTGATGTAGTTAATCGTATACAGGACAAATGTGATATCATTATCAACTTAACGACGGCTGGCGGAGTGGCTATGAACGATGAAGATCGGCTGCGAGTATGTGAATTGGGCTCTGAGATGGCAACATTTGATGCTGGTTCAATGAACTTTGGATCCGATGTATTTCTCAATACACCCAATTTTTTAGAGCGATTGGCCATAAAAATGAAAGAATATCAGATAAAACCTGAAATTGAAATATTCGATGTTGGAATGATTGAAAATACCATGCGAATTGTCAAAAAGGGCCTGATCGACCCTCCATTTCATTTCCAATTTGTATTAGGCATACATGGCGGGATGCCGGCTACTCCAAAAAATTTATTGTATTTAACGGAAAATATCCCGCCCGGTTCAACCTGGTCAGCAATTGGAGCGAGTAAAGAGCAATTAGCTATCAATACAATGAGTATTCTATTGGGGGGACATGTCCGAGTAGGAATGGAGGACAGTGTTTATTATCGACGGGGTGAATTAGCTAAAACAAATGCTCAATTTGTTGAAAGAATTGTAGATTTGTCTAGAACTTTGGGAAGAGAAATTGCGACACCAAACGATGCAAGAGAAATTTTAGGACTGGTTCAATCAAGAAATATTAAAGCACTGAATAACGTGACTGGTGTCGTTAAGTAATCTGGAAATGTTGTGGATTTATTAACCCGTCAATCACATTCAAAGGAGGAATACATATGAGAATTGCCATAATGGGTTCGGGTTCCTTAGGTACTATAATAGGGGCTTTGATTACTGCAGGTGGACAAGAAGTAGATTTAATTGATATCAATAAGGAACACGTAGAGGCACTAAATCATTCTGGTGCACAAATTAATGGATTTATGGATCTCCGTGTACCTGTAAAAGCATTGTTGCCCAATGAAATGACTGGTAAGTACGATTTGGTATTTTTGCTGACCAAACAAGTATATAACCAAACTTCTTTAGAACAATTGATTCCTCATCTTAATCCCGATAGTATCGTTTGTACGCTACAAAATGGTATCCCTGAAGATTTTGTTTCTTCTTATATAGGACGCGAAAGAACCATTGGAGGCGTAGTAGGATTTGGGGCAACATGGTTAGGACCGGGTGTTTCTGAACTCGCAACAGAAAAACATACTTTAGAAAATTATGCATTTGACATTGGAGAATTAGATGGAACGATGACTTCTCGTCTCGAAGAAGTAAAAAAGATTTTGGATTTAGTTGGTCATTGTCATATCTCAGATAACATCATGGGTATAAAGTGGTCAAAACTATTAATGAATGCAACATTTAGTGGCATGTCAGCTGCATTAGGCTGTCGTTTTGGTGAAGTTTTATCTAGTGAGACAGCTATGTTTAGTTTAGCACATATTGCAGATGAAACCATAAAGGTTGCACGAGCACATGGAATTAGATTAGAAGTGATGCAAGGAAAAGATATGGAATTTCTTGAACTCCAAGACGAAAATGATATACCGAATAAAATGGATTTTTATCAAGAAGTATGGGGACCACATAGTAATACCAAAGCGAGCATGCTACAAGACCTGGAGAAGAATAGAAAGTCAGAAATTGACTATATCAACGGTTTCGTTTGTAAAAAGGGAAGGGAAGTAGGAATAAAAACCCCTTACAATGATCTTGTTGTAAAATTAGTGAAAGAATCTGAGAATAATGGTTGTCCTCCAGAGTTCACATCTAATATCAAACATTTTGATCCTAGTTTATTAGTACGGTGATAGACCATGATTAATAAAATTGCTGTTTTAGGTGCAGGGACCATGGGGCATGGCATTGCAGAGGCTTTTGCGATGTATGGATATGACGTTAATCTGTATGATACTGATGAGAATAAATTAAAGGATGCTATAAAAGTAATTGAAGAAGAACTAAAAATGTTAGTTGAAGCGAACTTTATCGAGTCACAGTCTGTAGGGATAACTCTCGAGCGGATTACGGTATTTACGGATTTAAAGCAAACTGTTGAAGATCGTGACTATGTAATTGAGGCTGTCCCTGAAATATTAGAGCTTAAGCAAAATCTTTTTAAGCAATTGGATGAATATTGTCCATCACATACGATATTTGCAAGTAATACATCGAGTCTGCCTTTAACTAGTATGATGGAACTTATCAGTGATAAACGGAAAGAGCAAATGATCGTAAACCATTGGTATAATCCAGGTCACTTGATGCCCCTCGTAGAACTATCATATTTTGGGAATATGCCAGATGATTTATTTAAGGAAGTAGAACAATTATATCACTCCATAAAAAAGCAAACTGTTAAAGTTCTACAGGATATACCAGGACTTATAGCTAACAGAATTCAACAAGGCATTGCGCGGGAGGTTTTCTCTCTCATTGAAATGGGGGCCGCAACCCCAGATGATATTGATAAAGCATTAAAGTTTGGTCCAGCTTTCAGATATGCTACAACTGGACAATTAGAGATTACCGATTTAGGTGGTTTAGATATTTGGTGTACAGTTGGTGATAACTTGTTAAAGGTTATGGATAATTCTCAACATGCCAATGAAATGTTAAGGCAAAAAGTAGCAAAAGGAAAACTAGGCATGAAATCTGGAGAAGGATTTTACGAATATAAAAAAGATGAAATATCTGCGGTTAAGAAAAGGTTTGCTGAAAAGCTGATCCATCAACTTAAAGCATCTGAGTTTTATATCGATAGATCGTCCATCAAAGAAGAAGTACCAAATTAATAAACTAAATAATAGTTAAAAAAATTTAGTGAAAATAACGTTCAAAAAACTTCAACCGTAAATTTTACAGTTGGCGATATATATTCCTAATAGGGAGACCTTCCCTATTGGGATAAATGTAAAAAAACATATTTGAAAATTTGAATTTTTCCAGTTTATTTGTTTACTAACATCGTAGTGTCAAAATAGCTAACATTTTTCCAAAAGTCTCGTGTTTTTTAGTATAACTCTTGATAAATAAATCCTATGATGCTGTGATGATATCTTAAAAAAACTTAGGGAAGTGATTTCTATGAAAAATACTAAATTGATGAATTCGTTTAATGAAGCAGTTAAGGATATTAAAGACGGTTCAACATTAGTTGTCGGAGGATTCGGCTTATGTGGGATACCAGAGTTAACGATTCAGGCACTCGTAGAGCAAGGGACAAAAGAGTTGACGGTCGTCAGCAACAATTGCGGAGTGGATGACTGGGGCCTTGGTCTTTTGCTGGCAAACCGTCAAATAAAAAAAATGGTGTCTTCCTATGTCGGAGAAAATAAGATCTTTGAACAACAATATTTAAGTGGAGAATTGGAAGTAGAATTGACGCCACAAGGAAC
The DNA here is from genome assembly GCF_900177675.1 of Bacillus sp. OV166. Lineage (GTDB taxonomy): Bacteria > Bacillota > Bacilli > Bacillales > Cytobacillaceae > Neobacillus. Next base: position 2,285,409 of record NZ_FXWM01000001.1, read on the forward strand.
CCTTGCAGAGCGAATTCGGGCGGGTGGCGCAGGTATACCAGGATTTTATACAGCAACGGGAGTTGGTACACCAATTGCTGAAGGAAAAGAAACGAAAGAGTTTGATGGAAAAACCTATTTACTTGAAGAGGGTATTATTGGGGATTTTGCTCTAGTAAAAGCGTGGAAAGCCGATCCATACGGAAATCTTGTTTTTAGGAAAACATCTCGTAATTTTAATCCACTTGCAGCGATGGCAGGGAAAATCACGATTGCAGAAGTGGAGGAAATTGTTGAGCTGGGTGAACTAGACCCGGATGAAATTCATACACCGGGTATTTTTGTACAGCGTTTACTTGTGGGTACCGATTATCAAAAACGAATCGAGCGCCGGACCGTAGTGGCCGCACGATAAAGGAGAAAATCAAGATGATAGATAAAAGAATTACTATTATTAAACGCGCAGTAAAGGAAATTGAGGATGGCATGAATGTTAATCTTGGGATTGGTATGCCGACGCTAATCGCAAATGAGATTCCGTCTGATTTTAACGTCTTTTTGCAGTCAGAAAATGGATTGCTTGGTATTGGACCTTATCCAGTCGAAGGAAAAGAAGATCCGGATCTGATTAACGCTGGAAAAGAAACAGTTACTTGCGTACCGGGGTCTTCATTCTTTGATAGCGCCACGTCATTTGCCATGATTCGCGGAGGTCATATCGATCTAGCTATTTTAGGCGGTATGGAAGTGGCAGTAAATGGTGATTTGGCTAACTGGATGATCCCAGGAAAGATGGTAAAGGGTATGGGCGGAGCGATGGATCTTGTCAATGGAGCAAAACGGGTCATCGTTGTAATGGAACATGTAAACAAGCATGGTGAATCAAAAATTAAGTGCGAATGTACGTTACCGCTAACGGGTAAAGGAGTCGTAGATCGATTAATTACAGATCTCGCGGTTTTTGATTTTACAGATGAAGGTATGATCCTTGTTGAAACCATAGACGGTGTTACTTTAGATGAAGTAAAAGAAAAAACAGAAGCGCAATTTAAGGTTGCGCCAGAACTGGTTGGAGTAAGGTAAACGGTATCAGGGACTATAGCATGAAAATGAATTCGAATCTGTGGATTTTATTGGCATTTTATATTAATTTTTACCACAGGACTTTCCTTGCAAATACTTATTTCTAGGCACGGAAGTGGAGAAGAAAATACATAAATTAATCAAGGAATGGAGTGTTTATATTATGCCACTTATAGCATTGGCTTTAGGGATCGTTATATTATTTATTTTAATTATAGTTTTTAAGCTTAATGCTTTTTTATCTCTAATGATATCAGCTATATCCGTAGGCCTTATCCTAGGTATGGAACCATTAGCAATTGTCAAATCCATTGAAACTGGACTTGGAGGTACTCTAGGACATTTAGCCATCATTATTGGGTTGGGTGCCATTTTTGGAAAAATCATAACTGAAGGTGGTGGAGCGAATAGAATTGCAACCACTCTAATTAAGGTATTTGGCGAAAAAAGAGTAGATTGGGCCATTTGCATAGCATCATTCCTTATGGGGGTCATATTATTCTATGAAGTTAGTTACATTCTAATAATTCCAATCGTATATACAGTTGCAATTGAAGCAAAGGTGAAGCTGTTGAAAGTGGGTATCCCGTTTCTAGCAGCAATATCCATAACACACGTCTTTTTACCTCCGCATCCAGGACCAACTGCTATTGCAGGTGCTTTAGGGGCAAATTTAGGCGTTGTTCTGGGGTATGGCTTGATTCTAGCAATTCCAGCAGCATTTATTTTTGGACTGCTATTTACTAAGTTATATAAAAATTGGGATATAGAGATTCCAATGCATTTAGTATCAAAAAAAGATTTCAACATGGATGAAGTCCCATCCTTTGCAACTTCCCTTTTAACCACTTTGTCACCAGTTATTTTGATTTTGATAGGGGTAATTGCAGAATTTTCATTACCTAAAACTTCTATAATTAATAAAATTTTAACCTTTATTGGTAATGCTGATATGGCTTTGATTATATCGCTTTTTATCGCAGTATACGTCTTTGGTTTACATAAAAAAAGAAAGACGATGCCTCAATTGATGAAAATTGTAGAAGGAGCACTGATCTCCATGGGAGGAATCATTTTCATTCTCGGCGGAGGTGGTGCATTTAAACAAGTAATTCTTGATAGCGGAATGGCAGAATATATTGCTGATTTTACAAGTGGATGGAATATCTCACCATTTATATTAGCATGGATTATTGCCCTTATCATACGGATCGCCGTGGGGTCTGCAACAGTTACAGTTTTAACCACCGCAGGAATTATGTTGCCAATTGTAACAGCTACTGGTGTTAGTCCTGAATTGATGGTACTAGCAATTGGAAGTGCTTCCATAGCTTGGGCTCCACCAAGTGATGTATCTTTCTGGATGACTAAAGAATATCTTAACTTGACCATTGGACAAACAGTTAAAACTGTGTGTTTCATGTATACCCTTGTTGCTATTTATGGAATACTTGGAGTATTAGCATTGAACATGATATTTGGGTGATTTTTTGAAGTTTAGTAACTATTAGAAGTTAAGTTATATCCCGGCAAAATGAAGTCAATTATAATAAAATAGTATTTTGCAGGGGATAAAAAATATATTAATTGTTGATGTTTTTTTACCTTGACTTAACCCCCTAAACACAATGGAAAATTCATTGTGTTTAGGGGGTTTTTTAATGACATTCGAAGGTATACATATTACTAAAAAATAGGAAAAGGCAATGTTTTTGAATTTTATTAAAAGAGATTAGTTTGTGAAATAGATTTAGATTGTGAAGAAAAACACTTAAACTAAAGGTACAGTTTAGATTAAGTTGAAAATCATAATCAGCACTAATATGGTGATTCTTCCAACTAGTTTCAGAAAACGATTTATTATAAACCAATATTTATATATATACTTAAACCACTATGAGGTAAAAACAATAAGGAGGAAACTAACATGACAAAAAGTAATGAAGTCAGCAATAAAAAGGAGTATGCATCTGAACAACCTGAAGAATTACTCAGAGCATTGAAAGCCCGTTTTGAGAAAAACATGAACCGCCATAAAGGTCTTGAATGGGCTAAAGTCCAAGAAAAGCTGGAAGCTAATACTGAAAAACGGTGGTCGCTCAATGAAATGGAAAGAACTGGCGGTGAACCGGATGTTGTTGGCTATGATAAAAAGAAGGACGAATACATTTTTTATGATTGTTCAGCGGAAAGTCCTAAAGGTCACAGAAGTGTTTGTTTCGACCGTGAAGCGCTGGAGTCAAGGAAAAATCATAAACCAGAAAATAACGCTATTGATATGGCAACTGCCATGGACATTGAACTATTAACGGAAGAACAATATCGAGCGTTGCAAAAACTTGAAAATTTCGATATGAAAACGTCTAGCTGGGTGCAAACACCCTCTGATATTAGAGAACTCGGCGGTGCCCTTTTTTGCGATCGTCGCTTCGGGCACGTCTTCGTGTATCACAACGGTGCGGACTCTTACTATGCTGCCAGAGGGTTCCGTGGCTCGCTAAGGGTCTAAATTTTCACAGACAGCTAAATTTAAGTTTGGAACGGAACACCTGGGGAAGGCTTTGATTCCATTCTTCAACTATCGGAGGCATTAATATAATAAGGAATAAAATTAAAAGGGCCTAAAATATGCAAGTTTTTATGCACTACTTGCGTATTTTGGCTTTTTTACATTGTAAAAGATACTGTTTAACAGTATTTTTTTAATTGCCATATACACCTAATGCAAATTCCGGTTGATTTTACATATAAAAGGCACGCTCACAAAGAGTCATACTGGAATTTCACCATACCAATTCTTTCTTAACTGTAAGATAGAACGTGCAAAGCAGATAATAGAAAAAAATGGAGATATATATGCAGCAGTAACTGAATTTGGTTTTGTGGATTTACCCCATTTGAACAAACACTTTAAAAGCGTATATGGAGCAACAGCATTTGAATATATGTCACATATAAATTTAGGAGGAGTTTTGAATTTTGGGGGAAAAGCTAATGAATTGGCAGTCGGCCTCTTTCATACCGATTCGAAATGACCAGCCAAATGTTCAACGATCAAGCCGGACTTATAAGCCATTATTAGACGAACATCAGTCGGAAGAGTTCGACCTGCGTAAAGCATACGCAACAGAATACAATCATGCGGTAAATCTTACCGTTTGGGATGAAGATATACTCACGACATTACAGGCCGTGTTCATTACGTCGATCCGCTAACGTATGAGCTGAGGATAGAGGTTAATTCTGGAGAATTTAAGCGGGTAACATTCGATAGTGTTGTCGGAGTCAAGGTTTTGCACTAAGTGGACATCATGCATTGAGTCAGCCTTGTATGGGTTGGCATTTTTTATTCAACAAAGGGCTGGTTAGTGGAACAAGAACAACAAAAACCATCCTATATTGAATGGTTTTTATCTTTATCATAATTTGGTGATGTACTTGAGTGTGTTAATATGCGGTCTAATACTTTTTCAGTAAATGGCATAAAGTAATTAAGTATTAGCCCCCCTAAACAAACGGTTAATAAAGTCCCAACGCCAATTGGTCCATTTAAAAACATTGCCATCATTAAGAATACGAGGTAAATGAACGTTTTCAAAAAAATATATTTGTTCTAGTTAATTCTTGTATGATTAAGGTTAATCGGTCAACTGGAATCGGTGCAAAATTTGTGTTTAAATATGTTGCGGTTCCTAATCCTATAACAACTAAGCCGATTCCAAAACAAACAACTTTGCTGTACCATAGTTCAGGTGATATCAAATTGTGCAATAAAAAAAGCCACATATCAATACCAATACCCGTTATAAAAGCTGTTAACAACCCCAAAACTTCTGGTCTTTGTCTTTTTAAAAATGAATTACAACCTATCAATAGTAAAGCTATTATTATTTCCCAACTTCCCACAGAAAGCCCCACATTTCTGGACAGTCCTACCAAAAGTGCATCAAAAGGTGAAGTTCCAAGATCTGATTGTATAGTGAAAGAAATACCAAGAGTTAATATTAAAATTCCTAATACATAAAAAACATATTTCACTTTACTCGACCTCTTTATCATTATTTACTAGACAATTCTTTGAGCATTAGAATATGTGGGATACTATCTTCCATAAAGATACTAGATGAAGTACGATAACCAAGTTTTTTATAAAAACCTTCCGCCTGTGTTTGTCCATGTAATTTAACCTGCGAGGCTCCCCGTTCTTCCGCGATTTCTTCTAACGCTTTAATAATGATTTTTCCAAGTCCAAATTTACGATAAGGTTCGAGGATGCAGATTCTTTCCAATTTACCAACTCCATCAATAAACCTTATCCTTCCCGTTCCGACTGGTTGTTCCTTGTAATGGACTAATATGTGTTCGCAAAGTCCACTCAGTGTATCAAATTGATCAAATTCATCCTCTAGTGGTACGCCTTGTTCTTTCACAAATACTTCTTTCCTTATTGCAAATGCTACCCTTAAATTTTCATCAATCGTTGCTCTTTTTGCATTCATTTTTATCAGTCCTTTTAAATTAAATTGTCTATCGTTATTTTGTTGCAAATGCAATAAAATTAGGTTAAATTTAATTTATATCAATTTTATAGTAAATGCAACAAAAAGAATGGGTTAAGGAGTTAATTATGAAGGAAATTCTTCGTGAAATTGGAATGATAGCAAGGGCATTAGATTCTATAAGTAATATAGAATTTAAAGAATATGATCTTACAAAAGGGCAGTATTTGTACCTGGTGCGAATATGTGAAAACCCAGGAATCATTCAAGAAAAGTTAGCTGAGATGATAAAAGTAGATCGAACAACAGCAGCTCGTGCGATACAAAAACTTGAAATGAATGGCTTTATTGAAAAGAAAGAAGATCAACATAACAAAAAAATAAAAAAGCTCTTTCCAACAGAGAAAGGGAAAAATGTTTATCCTTTTATAAAAAGAGAAAATGATTATTCCAATAGCGTTGCATTAGAGGGATTTTCCGAAAGAGAAGTAGAAACCATTTTCAATCTTCTTCAAAGAGTAAGAAAAAATATAGAAAAAGACTGGGAATTTGTAAAAAAGGGAAACAAGAGAAATTATTGATTATATAAAGGAGCGACATATTTAAATGACTATAAATATTAAAAAGTGTACCCTTGAAGATTCACTCAAACTTCAAGAAATTAGTTATGAAACATTTAATGAGACATTTAAGCATCAGAATTCACCCGAAAATATGAATGCCTATTTGGAAAGGGCATTTAACTTAAAACAATTAGAAAAAGAATTATCCAATATTTCTTCGCAATTCTTTTTTGTTTATTTTAATAATGAAGTCGCTGGATATTTAAAGGTCAATACTAATGATGCTCAGTCTGAAGAAATGGGTGATGAATCACTTGAAATCGAGAGGATTTATATAAAGAACAAATTTCAAAAACATGGGATTGGTAAATATCTGCTAAATAAAGCTATGGAGATTGCGATGGAACGTAATAAAAAGAAAATCTGGCTAGGCGTATGGGGAAAAAATGAAAATGCTATTGCTTTTTATAAGAAAATGGGGTTTGTTCAAACTGGAGCCCACTCGTTTTATATGGGTGATGAAGAACAAACGGACTTAATAATGACCAAAACACTCATATAACTTTTTATGAAGGGCGGATTATTATGTATATTCCAAAATATTTTAAGGTCACAAAGGTTGATGAAATTTGGGATTTTGTTCAAAATAACTCTTTTGGCACGATTGTCACAACAGAACAAGGGAAACCAATTGCCACTCATTTGCCTTTGGGGTTAAATAAAAAAGGTGATGATTACTATATTACTGGGCATATGGCTTATGGAAATCCTCAGTGGAGAACATTTGAAACCTGTGAAGATGTGCTTGTTATGTTTCAGGGACCGAACGCTTACATTTCCTCTTCTTGGTATGGGCATGAAGAAGTTCCAACATGGAATTATCAAGCCGTCCATGTATATGGTAAAGCAAGCATTTTAGAGAAAGATGAATTAATAGAAGAATTAACAATAATGCTGGAAAAATATGAAGAAAATCGTAAAAATCCTGTTTTATGGGACAAACTTTCTCCTAAACTATTAGAAAATCAAATAAAAGGTATTGTTGGTTTTAAAATTAAAGTGGAAGAAATCCAGGCTGCATATAAATTAAGTCAGAACCGAAATGAAACGGATTATATTAACATCATAGATAAATTACAAAATGAAGGAAATTCAAATTCGAAACAAATGGCAGAACTGATGGAAAAGAGATTAAAAAATCACATATAGGCCCACTTTTATTCAACCCTTACCATTTCGAATCCATTAAATAAAAGCCCGAAATCATAGATTTCGGGCTTTACCCATCGGTAATTTGGGTCAGACTCTTCCTTCAAGTATTTGCTTTCGATACTGGACGGCTGTCAGTAATTTATAACCTCTAAGCTTTGGAATCATGTTATCGAGCAGCGCAACCGCCTCTTCCTTTTTCCCATCATAAACAGCTTGATCGATGTCTAACATGTTTAAAAAAAAGGTGTCTGTTATCTTCTCTTTATTTTGTTTGAATGCTTCTATGTCGCCTTCATTAATGGCGATATCCGACAAAACGTACCACTTTGTCTTATGTCCACCCATTTGTGTAAGAAGTTCTTTTGCCTTTCCGTATTGCTTCCGCTCCATCAAGAGCATCAATTCGGAGTTTCGTTTTGATTTTTTGGAACGGATTTTCCCCATCGCTTGTTCCGCTTCCGAGAGGTTCCCGTGAAGAAAATGGTAAAGGAATTGCAAATAAGGTGATTTTGATTTTTTTAAGTACGCCATCATCTTTTCGGCATCCTTACCAAATAAAAGCGGGTTTCGAAACATGATAAAAACAAGCACGGCAACCAATACGCCATACATGATCCAGATGGGAACCTGGAAAAATCCCATCAAAAAAGCAAACAGAACGACAAGCAGCAAAAACCAAATCATAGAACCCTCCGTTAACAAGTTATTTTCCTATTTTACCACACTATAATTCGTGGATTAATCAAATAAAGATATCCCCCATCCCTTTTGTTTTTATTAAAAAAATTTACCTAAAGGTATTTAAAATAATAAATTATTCCTATAATGAGGTGTTCGAAAAACTCCGTTTTACAGATGAATTTTTTGACAATTAAGAAGGGAGTTTGTTTTTTTTACTTTGCTAATGAAGGGAATTCAATGATACATGAAGTTGGGGTAAATAAGATGGAGGAACTTATAAATGTTAAATTATTTTTATAGTTGTTTGTAAACATCACCACGCCTACATTTAAGGTACGGTTACTATGAGAGATACCGCCTTGATAATTCAAAATATTGACAAAATTAAGAACGATTTTGTCGTATTAATCATCATATAATGAACGTAAAGAAGGGAGGGCAAAGATTCAAATAATTCATCAGAACTATGAAAGAAGGTGATGGAAATGTCACTCGCTCACTTTGATGATATTTATCAAATCTGTTGTGGAATGGAAGAGGAAGAAACATTAAGAAAGGAAAAGCTTGCGAATGAACGGTTAAAACTCATGAAAGATCTTATTCTGGATGACTTTCGATGGTGGGAAGAGGCAATTAGAGAGAGTTTAAACGAAGAAGAAAGAGAGGTATTTTATGTCTAAAAAGAATACTAGGTGATCATCCCCCGTTTGTTCAGAATCAAGGAATGATGGGGGATTATTTTTTTGTTGCTGAACCCAGTATGCTGAACGGACCGGGATGGCAATCCTCTATAATGAACAGACAATAAATGCTAATAACAAATGCAGTAAATGACATTAGACTTCATGTACAACTCGCATGAAAATAATTTCCTCAAGAATTGAAGAAATTAAAATACTTAATTTTAAGACCTTTGTTTTTGATAATCTAGATTTGAGCCACTTTTAAACGTTTTGATCACATAAAAAATGAGCCACATGATTCCCAATTCTATTAACCCCTCTTATGATAGGAAGTGACCAAACTTACTTCATTGAGAGAGGAAGAAAAGGATGATCGAAATGGCTCAATTTCATAATATCAAATTCTTAAAAGAGGTTGAAGGATTATCGCAAAGGCAAATTGCGACAAAGCTTGGAATTTCCCGTAACACCGTGAGTAAATACCTAAAAAATAATACAGCACCAACAATAGTTTTACGAAAATACGTGTATGGAACAAAGGAATATTCTCCAGAAACAAAACGGGTAATTCCAATCATTGATCAATGGTTAGAAGATGACCTAAAGAGCTGGAAAAAGCAAAAGCATACCGCTATCAAAATTTTCAAGAGATTACAAGATGAATATGATTTTAAAGGCTCTGCCTCAAACATTCGCAAAATCGTAGCCAAACGCAGGCAACAAATTCAGGAAGTATTTATACCGCTTGATTTTCAACTCGGCCACCAATTCCAATTCGACTGGGGAGAGGCGGATATTATTCTACAGGGTCGAACACAACGGGTTTATCTCTTCTGCGTCCAACTTTCCGCAAGTCGTATGCGGTTTGTGAGAGCATATCTTCATGCAAAACAGGAAGCATTCCTGGATGGCTTCGTTCATGCGTTTGAGTTCTTAGGAGGAGTTCCGACAGAAGGTCTACTTGATAATCTAAAAACAGCTGTAATAAAAATCCTTCAAGGCAGAGATCGGCTAGAACAAGAGGCTTTTATTGGTCTCCAGGCTCATTATGTATTTAAAGCTGAATTCTGTAATCCTGCAAGTGGAAACGAAAAAGGTCGTATCGAAGGCACTGTTGGATATGTAAGAAGGAATGCTTTGGTGCCTCTACCTGAGGTTCAATCTATTAATGAACTGAACGAGTATCTCCAAGATTGGTGTTTAAAGGAAGCTGGAAGGACTCACGTCCCTAATAAATCAGAGACTGTCCTAGAAATGTGGGAGAAAGAAAAAGAGAGTCTCCATCCTCTTCCTACTAATCGTTTTGAAGCTTGTAAACTTCTATCGTGCAAAGTAAATAAAACTTCCCTTATTACAGTGGAAACTAATCGTTATTCTGTACCCTGTAGCTATGCTGGTCAAGCTGTATGGGCAAAAATTTTTGTCGATCGAGTAATCGTAGTGGCTCAAAACCGTGTGATCGCAGAACACCCTCGTTCCTATGAACGCAATCAGGTGATTACGGTTCTTGATCATTATCTGGAAGTCTTGCTTAAAAAACCCCGGGCAATCCGGGACGCTCACGCATTCCAAACCACTGAAATCCCTGATGTATTTAAGCGATTCCATTTGAAAATGCGTGAGCAGGAAGGATCTGAAGGTGATAGGAAGTTCATTCGACTTCTCCTCCTCCATCGTGACATTGGTATGGAAAATTTAACAAAAGCCTTATTGGAAGCAGAGAAAACGCAAGATTTCCGATATGAGAAAGTCCATGAAATTATACAAAGGCTTACAAACCAAAACATACCAATCAGTACTCTTCCAACTGATAAAACACCAGTCAATCTTTTAGATTACAAAGTGAATAAATCCAGTATTGAACAGTACGGTCAATTAACAGGAGGCACTAGGAAATGACAACTGAACTACTTTTAGATCACCTTACTAAACAACTACGAATTCCGACTATTTCCGCACAATACCGTTCTCTCGCAAGAGAGGCTGAGAATCGTAACTTGAGTTATGAGGAATTTCTTTTGGCCTTATTAGAAGCAGAATCAGAGTCTAGAGAAGAAAATCAAAGACAAAGAAGGCTTAAACAAGCTGCTTTTCCTGTCAAAAAAACACTAGATAGCTATGATTTTAGTTTAATGCCAAGTCTGAACCGAAATCGTTTTCTGACTCTATCAAAGGGAGATTTTGTGGAGAAGAAGGAAAACATAATATTCTTAGGAAACAGCGGGACTGGAAAGTCGCATTTGGCTACGGGGATCGGAATTGAAATGATTAAAAATGCATATAAGGTTAAGTTTATCTCGGCTGCAGAACTAGTAGAAGAACTCCTTTTGGCTAATGAAGAACACAAGCTAGGTGCATTGGAAAAGAGATGGCTCAAATTTGATTTGATCATTATTGATGAGCTGGGCTACGTGCCGTTCACGAAAATTGGGTCAGAGCTCTTGTTCCAATTCTTTGCCGGTCGCTACGAACGAGCTAGCGTGATGATTACTACGAATCTGGAATTTACGGAATGGACCTCCATTTTTGGAGATGAAAAAATGACCGCAGCTCTACTAGACCGACTAACCCATAAAGCTCATATCCTCCTTCTTAATGGAGAATCGTATCGATTTAGACAAAGTATGAATCAAAGGGATGAGAGCGACCAATAGGCCGGGCGCGCGAGGAGTTTAGGGTATCTTGCCCCTCGAGGCAAGATACCCTAAACTCCAAGTCCTCCCCCAAATATGGAAATAACTCAGAATGAAGTGGCTCACTTTTGAAGTGATCACACTGGCTCAAATTAATATTGACAAATACAACCTTCTTTTTGATCAATGTTTTTTCCTGTCATTCCTTTATTTTCTACCTATAAAGAAACTTAAACGGAAGATTATGATTTTACACCGATAAAAATACAGCCAACTCCGATGAAAATCCAGACTATTTTGGTAAATGAAATATTCCCAGTCAATCCCAGAACACCAATTGTAGTCGTTAAGATGAGAATAATAGGGCCAACGAGTGCTAAAGAACTATTAACTAAAAGTGCCTTTTCAACTGAATTAAACTTAATCATGAGTATAGCTGCAAGTATTTCAATACTTCCTGAAAGTACTCTTATTAATGCCATTCCCAAAACGGCTATTTCAATAAAAATAAACATATTCTCCTCCTATGTAATACTGTTCATCACTCATCCGTATATGTTTACTATATGAATGGAGGGACAAGGACTTAACGAAATGCATATCCATGGGAACGTCAAAAAAGACAAGATGAAGCGTAACCCTAGAGTGCATAAATCCCTTGGTATCCCAAATATATACCAAACACGATTAATGAAACTGCGGAAACAATAGAGATAGCGATTAGACTCTTGTACATTTTATGAGGAATATTTAGACTCATGCCAAAAAACGAATAACGGCAACCAATACGCCATACATGAACTGAGGTATTATAAATTTTTCCCTTAAGAGTTTGTGGGCAATCTCTTACCATTAAAATCTTGTAACTGGAGAAAGCTATAATAAATCTCATAACCATACTGTAAAAAAAATAAATATCTTTAATTCGAGATATTTTACTTGATGATAATTTATTCAGAAGATATTATAGGTTACATAAAGTAACTAAATTTATTTATAGTTGCTTGGTATATAAATGTTTTATTAAAATGTTTAATTGAAAAATGGATAGGGGTGAAACAAATGATAGAAGTGACTGTGAAATTAAATTATAAAGGAAAATATTATTTAACGAATGTAATTGTTAAAAAGGACACACCTGAAGAACAAATTTTGAATTTCGCACAAGTGCAAATTAAGAAACAATGGTTAAATAAAAAATGAATCTCCAGATCTTTAAGTGAAAGGGGCAAATGGCCTTGAATGAAAAAAAAGAAGTCGGAGAAAAAGCTGTAGATTATGTGAAAGAAGGAATGGTAGTTGGACTTGGAACTGGCTCCACTGTATTTTATACCATTTCTAAGCTTGGGAAATTAGTTCAACAAGGATTTTCTATTAAAGGAATACCTACGTCTAAACAAACGGAAAAATTAGCTATAGATGTAGGAATCCCAATTGTTTCATTAAATGAAATTGATCATATTGATCTAGCCATAGATGGTGCGGATGAAGTGAATCGAGATTTAGACCTTATTAAAGGAGGAGGCGGAGCCCTTTTAAGAGAGAAAATAATCGCGAAAGCAGCTAAAACTTTTATTGTCGTTTCAGACTCCCATAAAAATGTAGAAACATTAGGAACTTTTCCACTGCCGATAGAAGTGGTCCCATTTGGATATGAGATGACCATGAAGTACATTCGAGAGCTTGGAGGCAATCCAAAGCTGCGGGAAAAGGATGGGAATCCTTTTCTTACCGATAACGGTAACTTTATTATAGACAGCAGTTTTCAAGAAATTAATCATCCAAAAGAATTAGAGGAAAATCTGAACCTTATACCTGGTGTGGTTGATAATGGATTATTTGTTGGGCTTGCTGATGCTGTTATTACCATTATTGATAACAAACTTGTAACGAAAGTCCGAAGATCGATATAAGGGAAAATAGATACAAACATGGGGGAATCATGATGGAATCAATGACCTTTGTCTTATTTGGAGCAACAGGGGATTTAGCAAAGTCAAAAGCTTTCCAGAAGCTAAATATTAATATCGACTCTCTTTCACTCCGAGAATTGTATACGATTATTGAAGAGAATCCTGGGCTATTAAGAAAACCATTAATCCTTGATGAAAAAAGATTACAAGTAGGGTTTAATGAAGAAGAGTTACGGTGTTTCTTGCCACGTAAAATGCGTGTATTCCAACTTGATGAAGTCCATAGCTTATTGAAGCAGCTCTATAAAGTCCGTGATTCGGCTGGGGTTATTGTAGAAAAACAGTTATAGATTAAATTATAAACATGTATTGACAATATCTCGAATTCAAGATATATTAATTAAAGATATTTAACTAGGAGGTGTGAATATGGAAAGGAAATGTACTAACCATCCATTTTTGCTACTAATGCAAACCTCAAAGGGCATTCAGGAACGAATAAGAGACGAAATGTCCAAAAATAATCTTAGTATTACCGAGTTTTCTGTTTTAGAGGTACTTTTCTACAAAGGGAAACAAACCATTCAGCAGATTGGAAATAGAATCTTGATCTCTAGCGGTTCGATGACGTATGTTATTGATAAACTAGAACAAAAAGGAATCATAAAAAGGAATAACTGTAAAGAAGATCGGCGGGTTATTCATGTAACCTTGACAGCTGAAGGAATGGAAATAATGGAAAACATCATGCCGAAGTATCAAGACATGGTTAATTCTATTTTTGAAGATTTAACAGAAGATGAGTCCGAGTTGATGGTCCATTGTTTAAAGAAAGTTAGAAACAGAGTGGAATAATATATTTTTTAAATTAATATCTCGAAGTCGAGATAAGTGAAAATAGGAGGTAATAAAATGATGAGTATTGGATTATTAATTATAAGGGTAGTCGTGGGTGTGTCATTCATGGCTCACGGTGCACAGAAATTATTTGGCTGGTTTGGCGGTTACGGCTTAAAGGGAACAGGAGGCTGGATGGAGTCGCTAGGTATGAAACCAGGTGTAATGATGGCCCTCATGGCAGGATTAGCAGAATTAATTGGGGGATTATTGTTTACATTAGGACTTCTTACTCCCCTTGCAGGAATCATGATTGCAGCTACAATGGTAATGGCAATTGTAAAGGTTCATGCTTCTAATGGTTATTGGGCAACACAAAATGGATACGAATATAATTTGACGTTGATAGCGGTTGTAATTGGTTTAGCATTAATTGGACCTGGAAAATATGCATTGGATGCTTTTTTATTCTAAAATATCTCGAATTAGAGAATCCCGATTTTTAATAGTATCAATAATTTAATTATTGAATAGACATCATAATTTTAAAAGGAGTGTTTCAAAATGAGTAAGAAAACAATGGGTATTCATCATATCACTGCAATTGTAGGACATCCACAGGAGAATGTTGATTTTTATGCAGGTGTTTTAGGATTACGCCTAGTGAAACAAACGGTAAACTTTGATGATCCTGGCACGTATCACCTTTATTTCGGTGATGAAGGAGGAAAACCAGGAACAATCATCACATTTTTCCCTTGGGCAGGGGCTCATCAAGGAACCATTGGTGATGGTCAAGTAGGAGTTACTTCATATGTTGTTCCTAAAGGTGCATTGAACTTTTGGGAAAACAGATTAGAAAAGTTCAAAGTCTCTTTTACTAAAATGGAAAGATTCGGTGAGGAATATTTGGAATTTGATGATCCACATGGCCTTCACCTTGAAATTGTTGAAAGAGAAGAAGGAGAAGTTAATAATTGGAACTTTAGCGGGGTAACTCCAGAGGTTGCCATCAAAGGGTTTGGCGGAGCTACTCTATTATCAGCACAGCCCAATAAAACGGCAGATTTGTTAGAAAATGTTATGGGACTTGAATTCGTAGGTAAAGAAGGAGATTTCGCCCGTTATCGTTCTTCAGCTGATATCGGAAATGTCATTGACCTGAAATTAACTCCGATTGGACGCGGAAGAATGGGTGTGGGGACCGTACATCACATCGCTTGGCGGGCTAGTGATGACCAGGATCAATTGGAATGGCAAAAGTATGTTGCAGGAAATGGATATGGCGTAACTCCAGTACAAGATCGAAACTATTTTAATGCCATTTATTTCAGAGAACACGGAGAAATCTTATTTGAAATTGCAACAGATCCTCCAGGCTTCTCTCATGATGAGTCACAAGAAACCATGGGAGAAAAATTGATGTTGCCTGCACAGTATGAACCCAAAAGAGAACAAATTGAACGCAGATTACTTCCATTTGAAGTAAGAGAACTAGACTGATTATACGAAAAGGAATGATTTCTTTGATTTCAATTGATCCAGCCTTAATGTCTGAAAGAGAAAATTATAAGTTTCTAATAGGAAGCATCATACCTAGACCGATTGCTTTCGTGACAACCATTTCAAAAGATGGCGTTTTAAATGGTGCGCCATTTAGTTATTTTAATATCGTCTCATCCAATCCGCCGATGATTTCATTATCTATTCAACGTTCAGCGGGGAGTCAAAAGGATACAGCGAGAAACATCATCAACTCCAAGCAATTTGTGGTCCATATTGTTGACGAACATAATGTTGAAAAAATAAATAAGACGGCTGCAAGTCTTCCTTCTGATCAAAGTGAAGTTAAGTTAGCAAACTTGACTTCAGTGGATAGTGTAAAAATTTCGGTACCAGGTGTGAAGGAAGCAAAAATTCGAATGGAATGTTCATTAGAGCATTCCTTAGAATTGGGAAGTTCTGATCGTCCTGGATGTGATTTTATTATAGGAAGAGTGGTTCAATTTCATATTGAAGATGAAATTTATGAAAATGGAAGAATTGATGCTAGAGGTTTAGCTGCGGTAAGTCGATTAGCAGGGAATAATTACGCCAAAATCGGTGAGATTTTTGAAATAGAAAGGCCTAAATAACTTCTTAAAATCCCATTTATGAAGTGGAGAGTAAAAAATGCAGAAAACAGCAGGCATTCATCATATATCAGCGATGGTAAACGATGCACAAAGGAATATTGACTTTTATGCAGGTGTACTTGGGTTAAGGCTTGTTAAAAAAACAATCAATTTTGATCGTCCAGAAGTGTATCATCTTTATTTTGGGAATGAAACAGGAGAACCAGGCACAGTAATTACGTTTTTCCCATGGGCAAAACAGCTAAAAGGTCGAATTGGTAAGGTCAGGTTGGAGTCACTAGCTACATTATTCCAACAGGTACAATAAAATTCTGGGAGAAGCGTTTCAAACAATTCGGAATTGTATTTACTTCAGCCAATCGCTTTGGTGAGAAATATTTGAAATTTAACGATCCAGACGGACTCTTGCTTGAACTGATAGAAAGAGATGAAGGTCCAATAAATACTAGGAACTTTGGGGGAATTCAAGCTGAGAATGCGATAAGAGGGTTTGGCGGCGCTGTTCTGTTTTCTGCACAGCCACATAAAACGACGGAAGTGCTGGAAAATACTTTAGGAATGGAATGTATTGGGCAGGAAAATGAATTCCTAAGATTTAAATCTGAAGGACATTTTGGAAATACGATTGATATTCAGTTAAACCCATCAGTCAGGGGACTGATGGGAGCAGGAACAGTTCATCATATAGCATGGAGAGCAAAGGATGAAGAGGATTTACTCAGATGGAGATCTCTTCTTCAAGACAAAGGATACTATCCAACAGAAATTCGAGATCGAAACTATTTCAAAGCAGTGTATTTTCATGAAGAAGGGGGTATCCTCTTCGAAATAGCTACCGACCCACCAGGCTTTTCAGTGGATGAACCAGTCGCTGACCTAGGGGAAAAACTTATGTTGCCATCTTGGCTAGAGTCAAAAAGAGAAGAATTAGAAGAAACCTTACCGCCTGTAGAGGTTCGAGTTCTGGAGGGAGATAAATAATGAAACATATATTCAATAAGGGGCAAAATCAAACAAAACTCACGTTGTTATTGCTTCATGGTACAGGAGGCAATGAATTAGACCTGCTGCCACTTGCAGGAATGATTGATGATGAGGCAAATGTACTAAGCGTTCGTGGGAATGTAATAGAAAATGGAATGCCTCGATTTTTTCGCAGATTAGCAGAAGGGGTATTTGATGAGGAAGATCTTATTTTTCGAACAAAAGAGTTAAACGAGTTTCTAGATGAGGCCTCCGAAAAGTATGATTTTGATCGAGATAATATTCTTGCGATAGGTTACTCAAATGGAGCTAATATTGCTGCGAGTTTATTATTTCACCATCAAAATGCTTTAAAGGGTGCGATTCTTCATCATCCCATGGTGCCGCGAAAAGGAATCGAACTACCTGATTTAACAGGGAAATCAGTATTTATTGCAGCTGGTACCAATGATCCAATCTGCTCGCCATTAGAATCTGCTGAATTACAATCTTTATTAGAAAAGGCAAATGCGAATGTAGAAATTCAATGGGAGAATAGAGGTCATCAATTAACCTCTCAAGAAGTTGAAGCCGCAGCGCAATGGTATCGAAAAGTTATAAACAAATAATTATTTTACGGAGGAGAAAAGAATGTTGGCAAAAAACGAAATAGGAGCACTTATTTTACGGGTAACATTAGGGGCATTATTCTTAATTCATGGAATAGTAAAGTTTCAAGGTGGAATTGAGAATATTGTAGGATGGTTTGAAAGTATTGGATTACCAGGATTTATGGCATATGGAGTTGCTTTGTTTGAAATCATTGGAGGTATCGCATTAATCATTGGACTAGCAACTAGACTTGTATCCACTTTGTTAGGACTATTAATGATTGGGGCAATACTAAAAGTAAAACTTTCTGTTGGTTTATTAGGAAATGGACAAATGGCGGGATATGAGTTGGATTTAGCATTTTTAGCAATGGCAGTTTATCTTGCAATCAATGGAAGCAAGCTATTATCAGTTAGTGACTTGATTTTTCAAAAGGATTCAATTGAGTTAAAAAAAGCTGCTTAATATTGAATGATAATTTTAAAAGAAAGCTAATCGGAACCTTTCGATTAGTTTTTTAATTACATAGAAAATACTTTTATACTCGAAGGAATAGTAAATACTACATAAAGAAATAATAGGTAGGAAATTATTTTTACTCTGCTTTATTTGATGGGGTTTTACAGAACATTGTAAGGCGGGAGCATATCAAATTTTGATTCATATCGGAGGATGTTTTTATGGAAAAGAAACTGTTGAATTTACTTACTGTTTTGTGTGTGGTTTCCTTCCCATTTTTATTTAAAGGATCTAAAATGCGAGAAAATCTTGTTATTTTTTTCTCAAAAGGAGTTATTGCAACTCTAATTGATGCTTTTGTGGTTGGTACCAAAAGACTAGAATATCCAGTTCGTCCTTTTCCAAAAATTTTTAAGACAAACATCATTTATGACCTATTGTTTTTCCCGCTTTTAAGTGTTTTATGGGTGAAACTGACTAATAACGATCATTTAGGCAAAATACTTTTGAAAAGTTTACTTTTTAGTGTTCCCATGAGTATCGGTCAATGGTACTTTGAAAAGAATTCCCAATTATTTAAATGGAAAAAATGGACCGCCTTTCATACTTTTGCAAGTGTAAATTTTACTTTATTTATTATAAGAGGTTTAGTTGGGTTTTTAAAAAATTAGATAAGGTAAAGAGTGCATGAATCTCCCCATCGCTAAAGCGAGGGGTTTCATAAAGAATACCGTTTAAGTGGCATTGTCTTTATGTGGGTGACCACAAAACCCACTAATACATCAGGTCTTTAGAGAAGACCTTCAGCTTTGCTTTAATCAAAGCCTATTTGATTCACGTTAGAAAACGTGTCATAGCTCTTAATTGGCTTGAACATTTTACGCGGCAGAGCTCTTATATATGCCACAACCTTCTATGTTCAGTTATCAAAGAACAGGTGTTCGTGTTAATGACTATTATATTTCAAATTGATTGAAAGGTCAAGTGATAGGCTTATATCCCCATGCCTGAAGTCAGGGGTATTACGCGCAGCATGATAAGTTTATAGAAAGCTAATCCAAAGGTGAATAGAAGAAATGTGGGAGAATGAAATGACTAGTCTAATTTTAGATAATCCGAAAATTGGGGAAGAAGCATTTGAACTAATCTGGGAGAATACCAATGATGCAATTTTTTAATTGGACAGGATGGAGCTATTCTACAGGCAAATCCAACTTTTACAGATTTACTAGGCTGGTCAATCGAGGAACTGAAAGGACTGACCCTGCCGCCATCTTTGCATAATATGACGAAAGAACAACATGATGCATTTTTAAATAAATTAAGAGACGGAGAAAATGTTAATTATAGTCTTACAAAAGAAGATGCAAAGATGGGGAAATCCTGGATATCCGAGCAACCTACCGCGCCATTAACAAGGGTGAGATTCTTGCTGTAGGTATGTATAAAGACTTTACAGAACAAATGGAAATACAGAGGAAACTTGAAGAAAGTGAAGTTTGTTATCGGAAACTTGTTGAATTCTTACCTGACGCTGTTATTGTTCAAAATAAACATCATATTGTCCTTGTAAATCCTGCAGGTGTAAAGATTCTAGGTCAAGAATGTTCTAAGGACATGATTGGCAGATCATATGGGAGCTTATTGATTCGGAAAATAAAGTATCGAGGACAAATTTTTAGAAATGATTGAAAAAAATAATGAAGCTAAACCGGAGCCGATTGAAGAAAGATTGATTCGATGGGACAATAAGGAGTTTTATGCGGATATTACGGCTATTCCCATGGTTTTTAACGGAGAACCGGTCATGCAAATTCTAATTAAGGATATAACGGATAGAAAAATGATTGAGTCAGAGTTGGAAAATTTGGCCATCTACGATTCTCTTACAGGGCTTAGAAATAGACGAAGCTTTCACGATTTGCTGGAATTATCGATTGAGACTGCAAATAAAAAGGTAGAACAGTTTGCCTTATTGTATATGGATTTGGACAAGTTCAAAGAAGTAAATGATACATTAGGGCATGAAATTGGTGATGATCTGAAACAGTTCTCTAATAGATTAATAAATAATGTAAGGGGAAATAGTGTCATAGGCCGTATTGGCGGTGATGAATTTTTAATCCTGTTAAAAGACATTAAGCATTCTCAAAACGTTGCAAAAATTGCACGGAGGCTGTATAAAGCACTTCAACAGCCTTATCAAATTAAGGGGCATTATATTAAAACAACAGCGAGTATTGGAATCTCCATTTACCCTAAGGATGGAACGAGAGGCGAAACATTAATAAAATTTGCAGACCAAGCTTTATATTCAGCTAAAGAAACGAGAAACCAACTTAAATTTTTTAGTTTGAATAAAAAAAGTCAGCATTTTCAAATTTAATGAATTTATCAGTTCGGAGAAGCTTTTTTTGACAATTAAATTTATTTCGAATACAATTATCTCGAATTAAAAATAATAATTAATGGTTAAGGATGATATAAAATGACCAAAATTGGTATTTTACTTGGATCTCTACGGAAAGATTCTTTTTCTAAAAAAATTGCCGCTAATGTTGCAACTTTATTTCCTGAGGGTTATAAAGCAGAAATTATCGAAATTGGAAATCTGCCTTTATATAATCAGGACTATGATGATGAAAACAATGTACCGGAAGCGTATACTACTTTCCGTAATACAATTCAAGAGATGGACGCTATTTTATTTGTAACTCCTGAATATAACCGTTCTGTACCAGCTGTAATAAAGAATTCACTAGATGTAGGATCCCGTCCATATGGAGCAAGCGTATGGAACGGCAAACCGGCAGCCATTATCAGCCAATCTCCTGGTAACTTGAGTGGATTTGGTGCAAACCACCATTTACGACAATCTCTTGTTTTCTTAAATATGCCAATAGTTCAACAGCCGGAAGCTTATATTGGCAATGTTTCAGCTTTATTTGATGAAAACGGCAAAATTAAAGATGAAGGAACGGTCCAATTTTTCCAATCATTCGTCAGTGTGTTTGTTGATTTGATTAAAAAATATCAAGCATAAGGAAATTCTAGGAAAGAAAGAGTTGGAGCATATAGCAGAAGAACTCCTGTTATATATTCCAACTTTTTGTTTTGAATGAAAGAAATAAAGCTCGATATTCATGACTAAGAAATTCAGATAAGGAGTGACAGAATTGATTCAAGTTTATCCTGCAGGTACACGATACACAGTAAAAAATGAATGGCTGGAGAGTAATTTAAGTTTTTCTTTTGGTGAGTATTATGACACTTCCAATATCCGATTTGGTCCACTGCGTGTCTTTAACGACGACACCGTCCAAGGTGGTTGCGGCTTTGGAATTCATCCTCATCGGGAAGCGGAAATTGTTTCTATCGTATTAAAGGGGCAGCTAAAACATGAAGACAACTTGGGGAACTCTGGAATTATCAGCTATGGAAATATACAGCGAATAAGTGCTGGAACGGGAGTGCTCCATTCTGAATTCAATGCTTCCAATGATGAAGAAGTCCGATTTTTACAGCTATGGTTTTCACCAAATGAAAAAAAGTTAACTCCATCCTATGAAGATATCTCATATGATGTTGAACAATTACAAAATAACTTATTACCTGTAATATCCCATACTGTCTCCGAGCGGGTGGCAGGAATCCATCAAGATTTAACCCTTTATTTATCAAAGTTGGATGGAAATAGGACATTGAACTTTCAACAGGAAGAAGGCAGGAAGATTTACATCTTTACTATAGAAGGAGAAATTTCAATTAATAAGGATTCCATTTTACAATCCCAGGATGCGGAACGGATCACAGACATCCATGAAATTACGATTCAGGCAAATCAAGATTGTTTCTTTTTATTAATTGATTTACCTGGGGGTGAATTTTAATGTTAATGATTCGTCACTCTATAGGCAGCCGATTGCTGTGTCAAACTACTAATTACCGTATTGAAAAGCAAGACGATCGTTGGCTGATCTCCTTATTTGTTGATGAAGAAACTGCTTCGACAGTTTTAGATTTTAAGGATGAGTTAAATATATTTGAAGCAAAGGAAAACGAAAAGACTTGGTATTACTCATCTGATTCACAAATTAATTTTCAACCTAATGAAAAACAATTGGTGATCCTTGCTGATCATAAAAAAGTCTATCCGACTCAATGATTAACTTTATTAAGTTGAGTAAATATAAAAAGTCTGATGGGAATTATTACAAGATCCTCAATTTTTATTAGAAAGAAAGGATGTCTACAATGACAAACAATTTATATGAAAAAGGAAATTTAAAAAATCTTAGTAAACTTATAGAATTAGCACCAGAACAGCTTGAAGCTTTTACGGATTTTAATACAGCGGTCATGACAAATGGTGCACTGAGTAAAAAGGAAAAAGAAATCATAGCGGTTGCAATTGCACATGTAACGGAATGCCCTTATTGTATTGATTCACATACACGACGTGCAAAAGCTGAAGGAGCATTACTTGAAGAATTAGTAGAAGCGGTCTTTGTTGTAGCAGGAGTAGAAGCAGGTGGGGTAGTAACCCATAGTACTCATATACATAATGCGATGGATGCAGAAGCAGAGGATTCACTTTATAGACGTTCAAATCTAAAAAACCTTGGTCAATTAAATAAATTTGCTCCTGAAGGCTTTAAAGGTTATTCTACGTTTAGTAGAACAGCAATGAAGAATGGCAAATTGAGTGGAAAGTTTAAAGAGATTATTGCTGTGGCAGTTGCTCATGCTACGCAATGCCCATATTGTATAGATGTCCATACGAAAAATGCCATGAAGCTTGGATGCACAAATGAAGAGCTTGCAGAAGCAGTAATGGTTACTTCAGCATTACTTGCAGGAGGAGCTTATGCACATATCGCTAATTTGATACAAAGCTATGGTGATTAACAAAAAGGTATGATAAAAAAAGCGGACTCTCATTCCTGATTAATGGAAGGTGGAGTCGGCTTTTTTTCCTTTTTCCTATTGAGGTCCTTTTTCTGTGGCCTCCATTTTGGATGGGGGTTTTCTTGAACAATATTCATTAAGATGAATAGGTCAGCATTCGGGAATGAAAATTAAAGTGCTCTAAAAATTTTTTTGTGTTAATAGAAAAATGATTATTCTCCGAGCGTACCCAGCCTACACCTATCTTTTCCTGTTCGTAATTTATGATTTCGATAGGAACGATTTCGCCGCTTAATACATAAGGATCATTTTTGTTAGAAAAGTCTGGCCCGAAACTAATTCCTAATCCCTCTAAAATCGCTTTTCTAATTACTTCTGTATTATCAGAGGTAAATAAAATATTCATTGGCCCAAATTTACTAATTAAATCATTTGCAAATCGTTTCACAAAATCCCCATTATATAAAATAACGTTTTGAGTCACCAATTGTTCAGAAGTTATAAATTTTTGTGACGCTAAAGGAGAGGATTTGCTGACGTACACTTTCATCTTTCCTTCAAGTATTACTTCAAATATTAAATCTTCTCTTTTATTTATTAAATCTTCGTAGATCGTGATTAAGCCAATGTCAATCTGGTTATTTTCAACATGCTCAATAATATGCTGAGTTCCTTTTTCTGAAACTTCTATATTTACATTTGGATAAGCGTTCTTAAAAGAAGCTAAAGGTTCTAACAGGAACAACATAAAGCCAGGGATCGATGAAAGCTTTAAATTTCCCGAAGTCACTGTGTTGAAAGATTGGGCCTCCTCTTTAAATTCTTGAAGTCTGACTAATACCTCGTATGCCTTTTTAATTAAGGTTTTGCCTTCATTCGTTGGTACGGCGCCAAGTCGTCGGTGGCGTTTAAATAGTTTAACGCCCAACTCATCTTCTAATCTAGTAATCGATTGACTGATTCCCGATTGAGAAACATGTAGCTTTTCTGCTGCTATAGAAATAGATCCTGTTTCCGCAACCTTTACAATGTATTCCAATTGTTCGATATGCATAGTTTTCTCCCTATAAATATAGAAGTATTGCTTCTATATACTTCATTAATGGTTGATTTATTTAAGTGTAAATTATATATATAATAAATTCAAGCAATTAATAATTTTCTTAAAATACTTTAAAAAGAGGGGGAATTGAAACAAATTTGAATGAGAATTTAAAGAACAGTGCAGCAAGATTTCCTGATCATACCGCTTACACATTTCTGAATCAAAGTGCAACGTATGCGGAACTTGATAAATTAGTAGATTGTACTGCATCCGGATTATCTGCCGCAGGCATCAGAAAAGGGGATAGAGTCGCTTTAATGCTTGGAAATTGTCCTGAATTTGTAATTGCTTACTATGGGATTCTTCGGGCTGGTGGTGTAATTGTTCCAATTAATCCAACCTACACTTCAGGAGAAATTTCTTATATTTTATCAAATAGCCATGCGAAAGCTGTGATTACTCATTCTTCTTTAGATTCAACAATATCTCCATTGAGGGAACAATTAGAGCACTTGACGATGGTCATCTATACAGATTCGATCAAGTCTGAATGGACATGGGAGAGTCTCTTACAAGAAGAAAATGATAATTTTGTAAGCCCTTCCATCGATGAGGATGATCTGGCAGTCATTCTCTATACTTCCGGAACAACGGGAAAGCCGAAGGGCGCAATGCTATCCCATCGAAATATGGCATCCAATGTTGCTTCGATGTCCCAGCTTGCTGAGTTCACTGAAGAAGATCGTATCATTGCGGTTCTTCCCGTGTTCCATGTGTTTTGTATTGCGACTTGTATCAACATGCCTATTGCCTGCGGGGGGACAATTGTCATTGTTCCGAAATTTAGTCCTTCTGAAGTGATAAACACGATTAGAAGAGAGCAAGCGACATTGTTTGCTGGGGTTCCAACCATGTTTAGCTTCATGCATCAGTTGCCGGAGACAACAGCAGAAGATTTAACTTCAATTCGCGCTTGTTTTTCAGGTGGTTCCGCGCTTCCGGTTGAACTGCTCCATAGATTTGAAGAGAAGTATAATGTACCCATTTTAGAAGGCTATGGCCTTTCTGAAACTGCCCCCACGACAGCCTTCAACCCATTACGGGGGACACGCAAACCTGGTTCTGTTGGCATAGATATACCTGGGGTAAAGAATAAAGTGGTAGATCCGGATGGAATGGAAGTTCCAAGAGGAGAAATTGGAGAATTGATAGTAAAAGGTCCGAATGTGATGATGGGGTATTTAGGAATGCCGGAAGCTACATTTTCAGCCTTGAAAGATGGATGGTTTTATACAGGTGATTTGGCCCGAATGGATGAAGAAGGGTACATATATATCGTAGACCGTAAAAAAGATATGATTCTCGTTGGCGGGTACAACGTTTATCCAAGAGAAGTGGAAGAAGTATTATATCAACACCCGGCCATTGTGGAAGCAGCTGTAATAGGGATTACGGATAATGAATATGGAGAGACTGTAAAGGCTTTCGTTGTATCTAACGATGAAAGTATAACGATCGATGACATCTTACATTTCTGCCAAGACAAGCTTGCAAAGTACAAGCTTCCAAAACAAGTGGAATTTATGAAGGAATTACCTAAGAACAGTACAGGTAAAATATTGAGAAGAGCTTTGCGGATTGAACAAGTGGAAGTTAAGTAGTTTGATATAGAACTTTTCTTGAAAATGTTGATTTTTGAACCAAGTTGATTGGAGCGGAAGGCGCGAGACTCCTGCGGGAGTACGGGACAGGGGAGACACCAGAGGCGCGCAACTCGCCTAGGAGGCTCCCCGAACAGCCCGCGGAAAGCGAAGTGCCTGGAGCGGAAATCAACTGGCAACTTTAACACGGCAAACGAGCAAATAATAAGGAGGAATTTCGATGAAAGCAGCGTTACAAGTTTTGGAATTTCCACTCTATATAAACGGGGAATGGAAGCCTGCATTAAGCGGAGAAACGTTTGAGGTAGTAAACCCTGCAACTGGTGAAGTCGCGGCAAAGGTAGCGAAAGCCGGGATCGAAGATGTGGAGGAGGCCGTTTCCTCTGCACGACAGGCTTTTGATTCGGGAGTATGGTCGGAAAAAACTCCACAAGAACGTGCTCACGTACTTGTCCAATTTGGAAACAAGATTATTGAACACGCCGAAGAATTGGGTTACTTAGAGTCGATTAGTTCGGGGGCGACAGTTCGACGAATTTCAAACCTAGACATCCTATCCATTGTAGATCTCTTACAACAAACAGCAAAATTTACTGTAGAGTATCCGTATGTTGAGTCTCTTCCTACTGTACCATTTCCTGGACCAAGCAATAACCAAGTCTGGCGAGAGCCGCTTGGGGTTGTAGCAGCTGTGACTGCTTGGAACTTTCCAATGATTTTAGCTATGTGGAAAATTGCTCCTGCGCTTGCTATGGGGAACTCGATCGTAGTCAAACCAGCATCCAATACGCCGTTATCTACCTTGAAATTAGCGGAATTGGCTGTTGAAGCAGGAATACCAGCAGGTGTATTCAATGTTGTATCTGGCCCTGGTGCCAGCATTGGAGAAGCTCTTGTCACGCATTCAAGTGTGGACAAAGTGGCTTTTACCGGTTCTACAGAAGTAGGCAGCCGCATTATGCAGCAGGCATCTAAAACGGTGAAACGCGTCACGCTTGAGTTAGGCGGGAAATCACCTGCAATCGTATTGCCGGATGCTGACATGAGCATTACCATTCCGGGTATTTTATTCGGATTCTTGAGCCACTCTGGGCAAGTTTGTGAATCCGGTACGCGTGTATTAGTACATGATTCCATGTTTGACCAAGTCATTGAACAACTAGCTGAGCTTGCAAGCACGATTACAATTGGAAACCCATTAGATATCGCAACGGGAATGGGACCGATGGTATCACAGCAACAATTGGAAACTGTACTTTCTTATATTGAATCCGGTATTCAAGAAGGGGCGCGATTGGTCTGTGGAGGAAAGCGTAGAATTGTAGAAGGCTTTGAAAATGGCTATTATATTGAGCCTACCATTTTTGCCGATGTTCAAAATGATATGAAGATTGCTAGAGAAGAAATCTTCGGTCCTGTTCTTTCAGTCATCCGTTACTCCACAGTTGAGGAGGCAATTGAAATTGCGAATGACACGATTTATGGATTAGCAGGTGGAGTTTGGACAAAGGATGTAAATAAAGGAATGAAAATAGCCCGTGAATTAAAGGCTGGAACGATCTGGATCAATGATTGGCATATGCTCCGAAGTGATGCACCATTTGGGGGATACAAGCAAAGCGGTTTCGGAAGAGAATTAGGCCGCCATTCACTGGACGAATATTCGCAGCTAAAGCATGTTCACTGTTCACTCGTACCAGAAGTAAGCCAAAGACCTTGGTACCAAATATTATTGGGATAAAACAGATTCATTTATTAATACAAGGCTATGTTAAAGTTTAATGTTGATTTTGGGCACCCTGTTGACTGGAACGAAAGGCGCGAAGACTCCTCGAAAATGCTATCGCATTTCCTTCGTGCGTGGGTAAATTCAAGGAAGCAAATTCAATGTCCTGCGGGAGGCTCCCGGGACCGCCCGCGAACCGCACGCGCCTGAAATGGAAGTCAACAGGCAAGTTTAGCCTAGACTATACAAAAATAATAAAGGGTGATTCTATGTCGACATCATTTTTTCAATTCTCTGTTCGAACGGTTGTAAATAGCGGGGCGGGATCAAGAACTTTGCTTCCTGAGATGATAAAAGGGCTTGGGGGTAAACGTGCAGTACTTTTCACGGATAAGGGTTTAACCCAGGCCGGAATTACAGCTCAAATTAAAGAATTATTTGAAATCATGCCGGGTAAGCCTGAGCTGGTTGGAGTGTTTGAAGATATCGAACAGGATGCAAAAGGCGAAATTATTAATCGCGGCGCTCGTTTCTTTAAAGAGTGCAACGGTGATTCCTTAATTGCTCTTGGCGGCGGCAGCGTTTTGGATACGGTAAAAGGGATCAAGTGGATGCTCCATAAAGGTTTGGATGATATACGTGATTCACTTCTTACCGGAAATGTGATGGGGTGGTGGCCAGAAGCCCAATATATTTTTATTCCGCATGTAGCTATTGCGACAACGGCGGGAACAGGTGCTGAAGTATCACCGGTAGCCGTAATCCTTAATGAAAAGCTTGGAATAAAAACAAATCTTCTTCATCCATTTATCAATGCAGATATGGCTATTCTGGATCCGGATTTAACGGTAGGGCTTCCTTCTAAAATCACTGCCTTTACAGGATTTGATGCATTAACTCATGCAGTGGAGGCTTATTTTTCACAAAAGGCCAATCCGATGACAGATGCCTATGCAATTCAATCGATTCGAATGATTGTAGACAATTTAGAAACTGCTGTTCGAAAAGGGGACGATCTTTCAGCAAGAGCGAATATGCTAATGGCAAGTTCGATGGCTATTTCTGCTTTTTGCCTTGCGATGAATGCGGTTCCAGTTCATAACATGGCACATGCGTTAGGGGCAAAATTCCATATCCCGCACGGGCTAGCTAACGCTGTATTGTTGCCGAATGTAATGGAGTCCTTACCAATGTACTATTTGCCAAGAATTACAGGGTTTGCCCAAGCGTTGGGTATCGCAAATCCATCAGAACAACCAGAGAAATGTTTAGAGGAAGTTGTCCAATATTTAAGGGATCTCCGCAAAGCAGTGAATTTGCCAGACACTTTTGGTGAATTTGAATGTAACGAAGAGACACTTCAACATTTGGTACCAGCTGTTCATAATGACCCATCCGGAGTTTTCTATAAGATACCAGCCACGATTATCACCAAAGTAATAAATGAAGTTTTCGAGGTACCTGCGATAAAGGCTTAATCTCGTTTACAAGATGTAAAGCGCTAATTTTACATTTCATAATCTGGCAATCTAGTTATATGGAAAACACTTGAAAACTCCTCTTAATGTTTGGTTGGTGACCTGACATTATAGCCAGGTAGTCAAAAGTGTTTTCCTTTTTTTAAATCTTAAAATAATAATACTTGGAGGTTTGTATGAAAAGTAAAGTTTCAACTCAACCTATGTCCGCATCTTCTTTTACAAAAAAGGCAAATTTAGCAGTGTACGAATCTCTAAATTTTGATGATTTACAGGATTTCGTAGATGCAAACCGAGGCTTTATTGCACCTTTAGAATCCACCATGATTAAGGATGAATCTGGGGAAATCATCTGGGACATCGATAAGTTAGAATTTCTAAACGACACGGCTCCTGACACAGTGAACCCAAGTTTATGGAGAAATGCACAATTACAGGCTATCTCGGGTCTGTTTGAAGTAGTAGAAGGGGTTTATCAAATACGTGGACAATCAATCGCCACCACTTTCTTTTTTGAAGGTAAACAAGGAGTCATTGTCTGTGATGCATTAGGAAGTAATGCATCTGCTAAAGCCGCAATGGAATTATATTTTAATCATCGACCAAGAAAGCCAGTTTCAGCCATCATTATAAGTCAAAGTCATGCGGACCATTTTGGCGGTATTCAAGCCGTTCTAGAATATGCAGAGAATCCAAATATTCCAATTATAGCTCCCCAATATTTTACAGAAGAAGCGTTAAGTGAAAATGTGCTTTTAGGGACAATCATGGCGCGTCGAGCAGAGTATCAGTTTGGTAAAAATTTACCAGACGGCACGAAGGGCTCCGTATCTATAGGTATAGGTAATACGATGAGTTCAGGGACGATGAGTTTTGAGAAACCTACTGTTGAAATAGTAAATGAAATCCAAACGATGGAAATCGATGGGGTAACCTTTCAATTTTTATTAACTCCAAACACAGAAGCACCGGCTGAAATGCATTTTTATATCCAAGATTACAAAGCATTATTTGTCTCAGAGAACGCCAATAAATTGATGCATCAAATTTATACGGTAAGAGGGGCAAAAACCCGGGATGCCCTTCATTGGGCTAATTCACTCGATAAAACCATCGATTTATTTGAAAATGAAGAGAT
Organism: Bacillus sp. OV166; assembly: GCF_900177675.1. Lineage (GTDB taxonomy): Bacteria > Bacillota > Bacilli > Bacillales > Cytobacillaceae > Neobacillus. The sequence goes on from NZ_FXWM01000001.1 coordinate 2,315,617, forward strand.
TGATGCATTGCTCATGATTCATGCATGGCCAATTTGGGGTAAGAGTCAGGCATTAAACCATTTGAAATTGCAACGTGATTTATATAAATATATGCACGATCAGACAGTTCGTTTAGCCAATCAAGGATATACGATGGATGAAATAGCTGAAACAATCAAACTTCCAAAAGCATTGGATACTTATTGGGGGAATCGTGGGTATTATGGTACGTTAAAGCATAATTCAAAGGGAATTTACAATTTTTACTTAGGTTATTATAGTGCTCATCCTTCAGATTTAGATCCCTTACCACAAGTGGAAACGGGGCTTAAATATGTAGAATACATGGGTGGGGCGGCTGCTATTTTGCAAAAAGCAAAAGTGGACTTTGAAAATGGTGAGTATCGCTGGGTAGCTCAAGTATTAAAAAATGTCGTAATGGCAGACCCAGAAAATTCGGAAGCAAAAAATTTATTAGCAGATGCATTCGAACAATTAGGATACCAAGCCGAATCAGCCAATTGGCGTAATATTTATCTTGTTGGTGCATCCGAACTAAGGGATGGAATTAATAAAGATAATTCCCCATTAGATGTTTCTGGAATCATTAAAAATATGCCAGTAGATGAATTCTTAAAGCTGATCGCTGTTAAACTAAACGGTCCAAAAGCAGATGGTAAAAAAATAATGTTGAATGTAACGTTATCAAATTCCAACCAACAATATGCAATTTATTTAGAAAATTCTGTTTTAATTTATAAAGCTGGTAAGTTAGATGCTGATCCAGATGTTTCCTTAGCTCTTGATCAATTCACATTCTATGGAATTGGACTTGGCCTCCTTTCACCAGAACAAGCAGTAGCAGCAGGTAAATTAATCATTTCTGGCGACCAAACGAAACTGAATGAATTTTTATCACTTTTAGATGAGTTCGACCGGTTACCAAATATCGTAACTCCTTAACTAACTGAGAAAAATCATTTATGATTCAATTTTTTCACTATAAGCACCTGCTCAATCTTGCGCGCTATTAAGGCGGGCAATGCAGGTGTTTTTTCTCCTTAGGTATGATTGCTAATTTTTATCGAAAAAAATGAATATATTTGGTGAGAGGCAGGAGTTTGAATGAAAAGTTGGACGAAATGGATTATTTTACTTGCACTTTTTATTATGTCTATTGTTAATTTTGCTGATAAATCCATTACAGGTTTAGCCGGAATTCATATTATGAAGGATTTGAATCTAACTTTCTCTCAATTTGGAATTGTTGGAAGCAGTTTTTTTTGGTTGTTTTCATTAGCTGGAATATTAGGGGCTTCTTTATCAGACCGTTATGGAACGGGAAAGATATTGGCTGTTATGGCGATTATTTGGACCATTTCGCAATCAATGGTGCTGTTTGTTTCAGGCCTTCCACTACTTTTATTTACTAGAGTATTACTAGGTATAGGAGAAGGTCCTTTTCAAGCAACTGCTGTCAGTCATATTAGTAAATGGTTTAAACCGGAATCACGTGGATTAGCCATATCAATCTTAAATTTTGGCAATGTTGTGGGCATAGCTGTTACAGCCCCGATAGTGGTTTTTCTAATGTCAAATTATGGTTGGAAACAAACGTTTTTTATTTCTGGCATTCTTAGCTTTGTCTGGTTAATTGGTTGGCTTTGGCTCGGACGGCTGAAATCAGATGTTCCGTTTGAAGAGGAGGGAAGTAAACAGGAAAACAAACAAGAGACAAATAGGAAAGACATCTGGAAAGCGTTACGATCCCCTATTTTTATTTTTACATCCTTAGCGGCATGTATCGGCTTTTCTTTTATTGTCTTTGGACTTACCTTTAATCCCGCCTATTTAATGAAAGTTAAGGGGTTCACCGAACAACAAGCTGGAAAAATTATTGCTATTTCCGGATTAATATGCGCTATATTTTCATTAGTACTGGCAATCATTTCAGATCGAATATACAAAAAAACTCTAAATTTATGGAAGTCGCGAATTCTTTTTTCTGCCAGTAGTCTGATTCTAGCAGGCATTTTTTACGCGATATATCCCCTTGTTTCTGGAAGGGTTCGATCATCATCGTCCTTTCTATAGTGTATACGTTAGCAGTTACAGCTGCAAACCTTAATCCTACAGTAATCATTAGTTTACTTCCAGAGCGGAGAGGTGTTATGACAGGTACTTATTATGGAATAATGACATCCTCAGGTATTTTTGCTCCCATTATTTTTGGAAAGCTCATTCAAGCTTCAGGTGCAAATCCAGCAGTGGGTTTTAGCGCATCCATTTATGGAATCTCTGTTGCTTTGGTGGTAACAGCTGTGTTCATGTTCCTTTTCGGAAAGCCAAAACAACGAGTCTCAACTAAGATTGATAAAAGAACAGTGAACCTTTAATGCCAACTTTGATTTGTGATTATTTCACTGGACTAATTACTAACCTAGACTTCAAACTAAACCAAAATCTTTAATAGATTTTTAAAAGGATGGGAGTAAAATGGCTGCAAAAAAAGATAATTTAAAAGAATCATTGAAAGAGGAAAAACAGGACGAAGTAATCACTGTCGATGGCGAAAAAGAAGCATCGCTTTCTAGCCTAGACCTGCTCTGGAGACATGCATTTCATGAATTAGATGAATGGGCAAAGTGTACTGATCATCGCGACGATGTCTTCTTAAAAGAGGTTAGACGATTCTCTGAAAGTGTACAACGGAATCAGGGAAATATTAAAGCAATAGCAGAGCAATTTACAAAGGAATTGACAGAATGGGAAAAGATTGCACGAGATGAATTTTTAATGTCAACCACCACCTTGCAGCATTTCTTTCCGATTTGGTCTTATGAGGAAATGAATGCGCATTTTGATCAGATTCAAAAGACGGTATTGTCTCTCTTAAGTACTCCGTGTCAAACAATGGCAAACTGCCAGGCGATTGAAAAATACCTAGAAATGATTGGTCAATATATTGATCTTAGGAAAAAAGGAAGAATGCAATATATCAAAACTGTTAAACAAGCTGGAAATCCGCTCTATGAATATCAAAAAGGATTTGTCAATCTGTTTGCAACACAATTCAAAGAACTTATCTTCCCGCTAAATAAATATATGGAACAAACGGAAGAACCTACAAATTCTTAATTTAAGGAGAACAACAACATGTCAAACGAAAAAATCTTTGATCCATTTTTTAAATTCAACCAATTGAGTGAAATGTGGGACAAACAAGTAACTGGCCTATTATATAACCTTACAGACAACAAAGAATTTGTTCGCACAGCAAGTTCAGGCCTCAACACCTATTCATTTTACCTAGAGCGACTTAGAAAGAACCAAGAGCAAATTGCGGCACTATTGAATATCCCGACAAAGAAAGATGTCGCGAATGCCGCAAAGCTTTCTATTCAGACAGAAGAAAAAATTGATATTTTAGAAGAACAAATTTGGAAATTACAAGACAGTGTAAGCTCCATTTCTAAAGAAAATGTAGGAATGTTCGAAGAGATATTAAATATTGTCATGCAAATGAAGAATGAATTCCAAAAGATGGCCCAAGAGGTGGCGGAAACGCAAAAAATGAATGATGACCTTCAGGAATTGCGGAAAGAAATAGAGAGAGGTCTCATTGAAATAGAGCGAGAAAAGCAGAAAAAAGAACCGGGAAAAAAGCAGGATAAAGATCAAGTGCTCACCGGTATTAATAAAATTAAATAACTTCGAGGAGAGCAGTGATAATAATGAAAGCATTAGGAACAAACCTTTTTCCAATCTTAAACTTAGAAAAAGAAACGAAACGGTGGAATCAGCTTTATAAAATTATGACCGAGCCAAAGCCAGAGATTGTACCTACACCGAGACAGACTGTTTGGAAGAAAAATAAAGCAACCTTATGGTATCATCCTGCAAAGGAAAAAAGACATGCCATCCCAGTATTTCTAGTCTACTCCTTGATAAATAAGGCGTACATTCTTGATATCGGTGAAGGAAGCAGCGTTGTAGGCGGACTTACCGAGCGCGGCTATGATGTCTACCTATTGGATTGGGGGTCCCCTGGGCTTGAAGATTCTGATATCACCCTTGATAATTATATCATTGATTATTTGGAGAACGCCCTTAAACGAGCTTTAAGACATTCAGGTGCAAAGGAAATATCCCTTGCCGGTTATTGCCTGGGTGGAACCATTGCAGCCATCTTGGCTTCCATAACGGAACTGCCAATTAAGAATTTATCCCTTGCAGCCGTTCCAATCGATTTTAGTATCGGCAACTTTCCAGATAAATTGCTGGAAGCACTACAAAAAGGGCAGCTAAGTCTTGATCGTTTTGCCGATGCACATGGGACCATTCCATCAGAAATTATGTATTTGTTATTTAGGATGGTATCACCGGGTTTTGCAAGTTCTAAAATCAATCTGGTCACCCGTGCACATGATGAGAAATATGTAGAAAAGTGGCGCCGAATGGATAAGTGGACGAAGGACTCTGCTTCGTTTGCAGGTGCTGCATTCAAACAGATGTTTAACGATCTCTATAAAGACAACAAACTCTTAAAGGGAGAATTGGTGATTGGCGGTAGGAAGGTGGATTTAAAGAAGATAAACTGCCCGCTTTTTGTCTTCTCTTGCTCACGTGACACACTTATATTAGATAAGCAAAGTCTTCCGTTGATGAACCTTGTTTCAAGTAAGGATAAAACTTATGAGGTTTATGAAGGTGGACATGTTTCACTGGTCTTGACCGGGGTATTCGCTGATGTTTGGGATAAGTGGCTTTCGGCTCGATCACAGGAAATTCAAGAAGTACTTGTATAATTTTTAATTTACAAGCATAAAAGATAAGCGGAAAGGATATATATCCTTCCCGCTTATCTTTTATAGGCAGCAAAGTTGAAAAGCCAAGAAGTAACGACAGGAGAAATTGGCCCATTGTTGATAAAAAAGGTTTTCAATTTATCAATAAATTGGCCATTTTTAATGCTTTACCAGTTTTTTTCTTTTCAAGATAATAATTAAACAATTCTTTTTTTGAACGTTTAATTAAATAAACAAAACCAAATTTTTCAAACAAAGGTAATGAATGCTCTGACAAGTATTGATGGTATTCCTGTTCTTTATCTTGAATTAAAAAACTAAATAAGGTAAATAAGTTAATATATAATGGTTCATTTTTCTTTAGAGCTGTTTCTAGTCCTTCTTTTGCCAGTTGTAATAATTCATCCTTTGGAAGTAAACCCCCATAAAATGCACTGTTTATAAACCCTTCTAAAGAAAGTAAGTATGGGAATGATTCATTATCTTTTAGACTCATTGACTCTTTATAGTATTTATTGGCTGGTTCATAATTTTTTCTTCTATAGTATTCAAAAGCTAAGTTGTGTAATACCCTTGCTTTTCGAGCTGGTGAATGACAAAGGTCACAGCTTTTGATTAAGTTTTCAAACCTCAGAATGGTCTCCTTAAAATCTCCATCATCTTTTACTTGAATCACCATAAGCATTTCTGCATCGATCACTCTAGGATAGTTATTAATTTCTTTAAAAAATTGGCGCGATTTATCTGCGAAAAAATAAGCCATAACGGGTGATTCAATGGAATGATACGCGACTGCTAAATGATAGGTATATTCCTTGTTATTGTAATCTGCCTCATTAATTGATTTTAATGCTTGAATTGCTTTCAGATTTTCATGTTTAGCTAAATAATAAACACCTAAAATATGTTTAAACAAATTAGCTTCGTAGGATGATAATTTATGTTCTTTCTTTTGGATTTCCACAATGATGTCTGATGCTTCCTCGGTCAAATTATGCATTAGTAAATATCTAACCCGAAGTAAATTGTAAAAATAAATATAATCAGAGATTTGTATTAAATCTTCTTGCTCAAGTTCATGATTAATAAGGTCCATTTCTTCAAATAATTGCATGACAAGAACATCATGCCAATGATTTAATCGCTTTTTTATATTTTTAAGTTTTATTATTTCATTTTCGATCGTAATTCCTAGCCGTTCGGATAAAAGAGTGACGATTTCAGGTGCATATTCAGTATGTAATCGTTCTATTTTACTAATATGTGTTCCAGAACAAATCCCTTTTCCTAATTGCTCTTGAGTCATTTGGTATTTTTCCCGATAAAACTTTATGATTTTCCCCTCATACATATTGAAATTCTCCTTTTAGAAAAATTATATTTTGATAGTTTTGAGTATAGGAAAACCAAGATTCCCCCAAGTACAAAAATGATTTTCTCTATATAATATAAAAAATGTCATTTTCTAGTAATATATCTTGATAAATAATCGTCAATTCTTCAAAGTTTTACAATTTTCTACAAGGTATTCTTCAAATCGTATAGTCGAATTAGGACAACTCGTAGAACAATTCCCCCAATTTACCGTTGAAAAATGCTCGAGTACAATAGGAATTAATAGAGTTATCTAATTATTCATACTCTTATTTTACACTATCTTTCTTTAGGGAGGAAAGCGATGCTCATAGGAATATGTAACCATTTTATTAAGTGAGCCTGCTAGATTGTTATTTTTAAAAAGTAAAAGTGTTAAAATTTGCAGCTGATATCAAGTTTAAAGAAGGAGCGTTGAATAATGAAACTTCGAAAGAAACAAAAATTTCTAAATGTTATGGTAACAGGTGTAATAGCATCCAGTTTACTTACATCTTATTTAATGCCTCAGCAAAAAACATATGCTATATCAAATTCTGCAGAATCGATATTAAAAGGACTAACTGAAGAACAACGACAGTCTATAAAACGAATAACCCCACAAGAAGGATTCATCATTGATCCAAGTTTATTGTCACTTAAAGATAAAACCGCAAATGTCATTGTTGAGTTCAAAACAGCTCCGGTCGAAAATGCCCAGCAGTCAAAATCAAAAGGTACATCTAAAAATAAAGCAGAAAAGATAAAAGGGGAACAAGAACATTTTAAACAACGATTAACTGAAATTTTTAAAAAGAAAGAGGAGTTAAACCAAAATAAAAAAGAAAAGTCAATTAAATATCAAATTAAACAAACTTACCAGAATGTATTTAATGGAATGGCTATGACGATTCCTACAAATGAAATTAATACCTTGCTTGAGACTGGTGTAGTAAAAAGGATTTGGAAAGACAATGTCGTTAGGTTACCAATAAATGAATCGACTACTACTAAAGAACCAACACCTGGAAAAGTAATTCCACCAGCGCTGCCTCATATAGGAGTTGATCGTTTACATAATGAGGGCTTAAAAGGACAAGGAATAAAAGTTGGGGTACTTGATACAGGGATTGACTATAATCACCCTGATTTAAAAGATGTTTATAAAGGCGGATATGATTTTGTCGATAATGACTCCGATCCAATGGAAACAACTAGAGCGAAATGGCTTGCATCTGGTCAACCTGAAACGATAGATGGTAGTTCATACTATACAGAACACGGAACTCATGTTGCTGGAACAATCGCATCTAACCCTAAAAATGATGTTGAATATGCAATGACAGGTGTAGCTCCGAATGTTGACTTGTATGCCTATCGAGTATTAGGAGAATATGGATCAGGATATGATTCATCGGTTATCGCAGGAATAGAAAGAGCTGTAGAAGATGGAATGGATGTTATTAATCTATCATTAGGTAATGGTATTAATCATTCCTTAGACGCTACATCTGTAGCCATCAACAATGCCGCATTAAAAGGGGTCATACCAGTAATAGCCGGAGGAAATGCAGGGCCAAATTCTGGTACGTTAGGTTCACCAGGTGCTTCTCCACTAGCAATCACTGTTGGTGCTAGTGATGTGCCGACTGATATTCCAACCGTTAAAACAAGTTTGGCAGATATTTCAATTCAAAATACTTTAATGGGGCATGGCCTTGGTATGGATTATCTACCGTTAATGGATAAAGAGTATGATGTTGTTGAAGTAGGAATTGGTACAGAAGAGGATTATACTGACAAGGAGATTAATGGAAAAGTGGCATTAATTTCTCGTGGCACGATCTCATTTGATGAAAAAATCCGACGAGCTCATGATAAAGGTGCTGTAGCTGTATTGATTTACAATAATGAGGATGGAGAAATTCCATTTTTCTTGGGTGAAAATCATGGCTATGTCCCAACATATAAAATGTTACAGGCCGACGGAGTAAAACTTTCAGAAAAATTAAAAGCAGATCCTACAGCTAAACTTAAATTAACAGACTTACAGTCAAATATGTCTACAGGTGATGTGTTAGCAGATTTTAGTTCACGTGGACCAGTAAATAATAACTTTGATATTAAGCCAGATGTAGTAGCACCTGGAGTCTCGACATTCTCAACTGTTCCAGAATATATTAATAGTCCAGAAGATGGTGTCGATTATTCGAGTGGTTATGCTAGTTTAAGCGGAACTTCCATGGCAACACCACATGTAGCTGGAGTTGCAGCCTTATTACTACAATCCCATCCAGATTATACAGTTGCCGATGTAAAAGCTGCGCTTATGAATACGGCTGATCCATTAAAAGGTCGTACTTACAATGTGAATGAAGTTGGTGCAGGACGTGTAGATGCTTATGAGGCAGTTCACAATACAACGTTATTTGAAGTACAAAATAAGACGACTACCTTAGATGAAGAAGGTTTAAAAATAGAAATCGAGGACATCTCAGGATCTCTACCTTTTGGTAGTATTGCACAATCAAATGAGACTCAAAATAGAACAACCTCGATTTCTATTAAGAATTTAAGTAGTGAACAAGAAACATATCGTACAAGAGTAGAATTCTTAACCATCGATGGAGTCTCTAAGGAAGCTGGTAAGAATGGTGTAACGCTTCAATTACCATCTACGATTGAAGTGAATGGAAATGAGAGTAAAAATATTAATGCAGAAATATCAATTCCAGCCGATACAGAATTTGGTATATATGAGGGATACATTTATATCGAAAATGAGTCGAAAACTGCAGAATATCAAATTCCTTTCCATGTTCGTTATTCTAAACCTGGATTCGAAAAATTAGAGTTTTTTAAACATGCGATAACGAATGACCTTAGTAACTTTCATCCGTATATCGAGCCGTTTACACCAGTCAGTTTCAAGTTAAATAGTCATATGAAAACGATTGATGTAGTGGTTAGCGATCTAGATGGAAAACCAATTGGGTTTTATGGCACATTTAATTTAGAAAATGCGTCAGTTGATACGGATTACTTAATATTTTTCGGATTTTCAGGTGAAGTAAAACATTTTACAGGTGATCCGAATAAACCTTTATCACTTGAATATGAACCACTTAAAGAAGGGAAATACATTGTTTCTTATATTGGTACAGGGGTAGATGGTAAAACATATAAAATCGATAATGACATGGTGATCGATAATACCGCTCCTACACTTGAATTTGATAAGAAAACAGGAATCAAAGAGCTCAATAGTTCAGATTTAACAACTGAAAATTATGATGGACAAGATTATACAGCCTATTGGGTGCATGGAAAATTATATGATGATACGATTGACTATTTAAAAAGTAGAGGTCATGACATCACTCAAGAGGCAAATACCGCGTACGCCTATCAAGATTCATATTGGCCAACAGCTGAATTTTTCCCAAATGCAAATGGTGAATTTAAATTTGGTGTCTTACCAGAAGAATACGCAAACTATCCAACAAATGTAGCCATCTATACTTATGACTACGCTACTGCAGGAAATCCGACTTTCCCAGACTTTACTTTTATTAATAAAGGGGATAAATATTCCACAATAAAACCAAATTCAAAAAGTGTAAGTCTAGGATCTGAGTTTGTAAATACATTTACAGTTCAAAACGCGAAAGATTTAACAAGTGCTTCTGTAACAATCGATGTCCCTAATTTCTATAAAGTTGTAGACGTTAAGCCATCAAAACAGCTAGATGAGCTTGCAAAGAAAAATAATTGGACAATTAATGTCGCAAAGCCACAAATTACAGAAAACACTTGGTCTAATCTTTCAGCATTTGCTGTAGATATTTCAGATAAAAAGACAAAATTACCAGTTTCAATTAATGATGATATTGATTTATTGGATATCACACTAAAAGTAGTCGATGACCATAATTACATGGTAGAAGGTGCATTTTATTATCAAGAATCTTCCTATCAAACAAGTTCTGGTAGTAAGTCTTCATTACCAACTTTTGCTGAAAGGTTTAAATTCATTTCACAGCACTCATGGTTCGAAGGGTACTATCATGGTGAAGCAGTTAATTTAGATAATTATGATTTAGATTATTCAAAGATTGGAACAAAAGCTTATCTAGTTGATAAAAAAGGTAAAAAGTACCCTGCTGATATTTCAGAAAATGGTTATATGACAATAACGGATATTCCCGCCACGAAGGATGAATATACATTAATTGTCGATATTCCTGGGCATTTCCAATACAGCAAAAAAGTAATTTTAAGCAGGACAATCGATGGAATAGTTCAAGGTATTTTTTATAATGTCTATACGGATACGGCTGCTGCTGGAGATGTAAACGGAGATCATGTAATCGACATTTATGACGCAAAGCTTGTTGCAAATAATGCTGGAATTTCCGGGGATAGATTGAAGGAAGACCTTAACAAAGATGGAGTCGTTGACATTATTGACTTTAATTATGTCGAAAAGAACTTCATGTCCATCAATCCATACTTCCCTACATCCAATAAACCAGTTGAAAAAACTAAGAATCTAACATTAGAAGAATTGAAAAAAAGTTTTAATTAAAAGGCAGGAAATCATAAAACAATGCTTCGGTTGGAAGAATGATACGGTTAAACGATTAAAAGAAGTAGAGAATAAAAGAATTGTAGATAGTTATCAACTTTGATCCCAAAACCGCACGGTGATTCATCCACTCGTGCGGTTTTTTCGTTGTTTGGCTTTTCTTCGGCAACATTTACATAGATATTAATTAGAAAATTCGAATGTCTGGACATCTCTTTTAATAAAGTAAAAGTAAACGGGCGAAAAAAGGCTTTTTAGCCGGAAAACAACCGGCAAGTTTCATATTACGTAAAGTAAAAAAATATGTGCTTTTTAAATAAAAGGGAGGGGTAAAATGCTGCATATTGTAGCCTGTATCAAGCAAGTACCTGACACCAAAATTATCAAGATGAATCCAAAGACAAACACGATGGACCGGAGGACGGCGCCTGCGATATTGAACCCGTATGATGCCCATGCTGTTGAAGAGGCGGTTCGTCTAAAGAATAGGTATGGGGGAATCGTATCTGTTGTTACAATGGGGCCGCCTCCAGCGGTTACCGCAATTAAAAAGTGTATTGAAATAGGCGCCGATGAGGGCTATTTAATCACGGACCGCCGGTTTGCGGGTGCGGATACATTGGCAACGAGCTATGCCGTGACAAAGGCGATTGAAAAAATAGGAAAACAACAGCCCGTAGATTTGATCATTTGCGGAAAAATGTCCATTGATGGTGATACCGGGCAAGTCGGACCAGGAATTGCACGAAGGCTCGATATTCCACCGCTGACTTCTGTGAACAAAGTAGTGGAAATTAATCAAGAAGATGGATATGCCATTGTCCATCGCAAGTTGGAGGATGGATATGAAGTCGTCCGATCCACATTGCCGTGTTTGTTTTCCGTTGAAAAAACAATCAATGAAGTGCCGTATTCTCCGTTTCCAAACATGATAAAAGCTGCCAGATATAAACCTCATATCTGGTCTGTTGATGACCTGGAAGAGGTTGATGTGAAGCAGCTTGGTTTGAAGGGATCTCCAACGATTGTCTCCAAAGTTTGGGCTCCACAAAAGCCGGCAGGGGGAACGTTCCTTGAAGGCAACCCAATGGCACAAGTAGAGCAGTTGGTCTCTGTCATGCTTGAAAAGAAAGAATTGTTTGAATCAAAGGAGGAAATGTAATTGGATTTCCAAGATTATAAAGGTGTTTGGGTGTTCATTGAACAAAAAGATGGAGTTGTTGCTTCCGTATCCCTTGAACTATTGGGGGCCGGCAGAAAGTTGGCAGACAAACGGGGAGTGGAATTGGCCGGTATTCTAATTGGGGAAAATGTTAAACATTTAACGAAGACCGTTTTTGAATACGGAGCAGATACAGTGTATGTATATGATCAGCCCATCTTTAAGCATTACAGGACCGAGTCCTTCATGAAGGCGCTGCTGGAATGTACTGAAAAATATAAACCAGAAATTATCCTCTACGGGGCCACCTCAACAGGAAAAGACCTGGCAAGTGCGGTAGCCACCGATATGCCGACAGGTTTAACGGCGGACACGACGGAGTTGGATGTTGAAGAGGAAACCGGGCTACTATTAGCGAGCAGGCCGGCTTTTGGCGGAAATATTATGGCGACCATTTTATGTAAAAAATATCGGCCCCAAATGGCGACAGTACGCGCCAAAGTCATGAAGGCGCTGACCCCAGAGTCCGGGAGAACAGGCAAGATGATTGAAGAAACAATATCCCTAAAGGAAGAAGATATTCGGACAAAAGTCTTGGAAATTGTAAAGGAAACGGTAAAGAAAGTAAGAATCGACGAGGCGGACATCATTGTAGCAGGAGGAAAAGGTTTAGGGAGCTTCGAGGGATTTCAATTAATACACCACTTGGCGGAAACTCTTGGAGGAGCGGTTGGTGCCAGCAGGGATGTGGTGGAAGCGGGTTGGATCGATCACGCTCATCAAGTAGGACAAACCGGTGTGACGGTAACACCAAAAATTTATTTTGCAATTGGAATTTCCGGTGCGATTCAACATATTGTGGGAATGAAAAATTCCGGTTTAATTATTGCTATTAATAAGGACAAAGAGGCGCCAATTTTTCAGACCTGTCATTATGGAATTGTTGGCGATGCATTTGAAATCGTTCCTATTCTAATCGAACAGTTTAAAAAGGCTTTATCCAGAGAAAAGGTAGGCAATACCAGCGAAGGTTGATGTAATAATACCGGGACGAGAAACATAAAATAGAAATTCTCAAAATGGTCGGAGTCTAAAGTTCCCACAATGAATTATTTGTTACTCACGATAACTCTATAATAAAGCCTCATGGTGAATTTTCACCCATGAGGCTTTTTCCTATATATACCTATAATTGAAGCTTAATGAAATCTGAAATAGATGGATAAATACAATCGCTAATTGGAAAGATAAATTAATTAAAAGGGGATATTTTATGATAATAACAGCCTTTTGCCATCTTTTCTTTAATTCCATTCTTTCATATCTAATTAAGTGCTGACAAAAAATAATTAACGATATTTGGATGTTTACATTTCATTTTAGCTGTTGTTTTATACTATAGTTGAGTTCAAATACAAGATGGTTAAACAATATCAGTAAACAGGAGATTTAAATGGAAGATACACTTATACCTATTCTGAGAACAGCTGTCAGCTTTATGCTTTTAATACTTGTTACTCTGGTTATTGGAAAGCATATTAACTCTCATAAAAACCACTATAGCTTTGCCTTATCCATTACGATTGGTTCCTTTATAGCTAACATGGGGTTTGATACGAATTTAAAGTTCAAAGAAATGCTAATTTCATTTCTCGTATTAGTTTTAATGTTTTATTTGTTCATGGTGTTATCTTCTAGGAGTCGAAGTTTTAGAAAATGGTTATCTGGTAGACCAACCCTGCTAATAGAAAAAGGAAAATTACTAGACGAAAATATGAAAAAGGTAAAGTTCTCGATTGACGACCTTAATCAGCTTTTGAGGGAAAAGGATATCTTTAATATATTTGAAGTGGAATACGCATTACTAGAGGTGAACGGGGAATTATCCATTCTTAAAAAGATACCGTTTCAAAATGTAATAAAAAAAGATTTAAATTTGCCCAATTCATCAGAGTCGCTGCCAGTTGAACTAATTATGGACGGGAAAATCATCGAAAAGAACGCTGTCGGCATCTATAACCGTGAGTGGATTGAAGCTGAATTCAAAAGAAGAAATTTACGAATAGAAGAAATTTATTATGCTGTAGTCAATAGCGGTGGTTACCTTTTTGTAGACAAATATGAAGATAAATTAACTTCACCTACAGATGTTGAATAATTTGGAAAGGCTAATTGAAAATAGGAAGGAAACAATTCGGTTTATACGAACAAAAAATCCCCGGAATTTGTCAAAAGGGGATTTTTTGTTTGCAAAGGAAAAGCACAGTAGTTAACAACTACCAAAAAGGTCCAACTGGTATAATCGCTTCTTTATGTTGATTTCCTATTTTCCTTACTTAAATGAAAAAGCATATACAGCTGCTTAGCAAGAAATTGCGGTGTATAAGGCATGTCCTTACGCAACCAAGCTACGATCGTGCCGATAAGAGCTGAAGAACCATGCCAAATAGCAATATCCCTTTGGATATCGGTAGTAGCGAGCAAGGAGTCTATCTCTGTTCTCTCTGTTATTGATTTCGTTAGGATATTTAATAACCGCTCTGTAAAGATTGGCGTTCGTGTGGAACCAAGAACAACTTTATAGAATTTGGCATTCTCGGCTATATGTTCAAGCAGGTTTATTAGCTTCAACGAATCAATTTCTTCAGTTGAATTCATGTTTGTTGTCGTACGCATCATAATGCACTCAATATCCTCGGCCATTTCCTGCGCCATTTTCTCCAGCATGTCTTGTATATCATGATAATGTAGATAAAACGTAACACGGTTGATGGTTGCGCGTTCCGCAATCCGGTTAACCGTTATTTTATTTAATTCCAACTCCTGCAGTAAATCTATTAAAGCGTCTTTTATTAATTGGCGTGTACGAAGTACCCGAGGATCTACTCGCTTCTTTTCATTGTCTTTCATTTCTAATCACCATTCCTATTAATTGGTAATTTACAATAATTTTAGTTCTGTCTATTTTTTTTGGCTTTCTCAACAAAATTGAAATAAATGATAACTAATTTACACTTCTTAAGAAATTGTCTGTTGTCAGAACCAACGATCTTATTATAATGTAATTTATACAATGTTAATTATTAAACACATTGTAAAAAAAGTCTATATTCAAGTTAGAAAGGATAGGAGAGAATTGAAAAATAATCCTAAAACTGTCACAAATTCGATAAAAAAAGGACCTATTATGTTCATTATGATTTTAGGTGCTTTCATTGCAACCTTAAATCAAACACTCATGAGCGTCGCCACTCCCGAACTAATGGTTGAATTTAACATCTCAGCTGCAACGGCACAGTGGTTAACGACAGGTTACATGCTCGTAAACGGTGTCTTGATTCCCATTACGGCCTATTTAATGCAGCGGTTTACCACACGTCAGCTCTTTCAAGCTTCCATGTTTATCTTTCTAGCCGGAACCATCGTTTCAGCTATAGCAAAGGGCTTTCCTTTATTATTGACCGGACGCATGATTCAGGCGGCTGGTGCAGGAATCATCATGCCGCTGCTTACGAATGTCATTCTGACCATCTTTCCTCCCAACAAACGAGGAGCTGCTATGGGGATGGTCGGGCTTGCGATTATTTTCGCCCCAGCCATTGGGCCTACAATAGCCGGTTATATTATTGAAAACTACAAATGGGAAACGATGTTTTACGGGATGATTCCATTTGCTGTCATTGTTATTGTATTGGGATTCATTTTTCTCCGAAATGTATCTGATCGTATCAAGACAAAACTGGATATCCTAAGTGTTGTCCTCTCTACCATTGGTTTTGGTGCCTTACTATATGGTTTCAGCCGAGCTGGAAGCCTTGGATGGTCGGACATGGAGGTACTAAGTACGGTCGCAGTAGGCATCTTGGCCCTAGCACTCTTTTCATGGAAGCAGATGAAATCGCAAAATCCGCTACTTGACTTGCGTGCATTCAAGTATAATATGTTCTCCTTAACAACCATTATCAATATCGCGGTTACGATGGTGATGTATGCAGACATGATGCTGCTTCCGCTTTACCTTCAGAATATCCGTGGTTACACAGCAATTGAGTCCGGTCTTCTCCTTCTTCCAGGTGCGCTAATAATGGGCTTCCTCATGCCAGTTACAGGGAAGTTGTTCGATCGCTTTGGCGCAAAATGGCTAACTGTTATAGGAATGATAATTACCATTCTGACAACGATGGGCTTTACCAACTTGACAGATTCGACAAGTTATACCTTTTTGGTTCTGATGTCAACAGGGCGTCGCATTGGGATGGCCTTGATGATGATGCCTTTACAGACCGCTGGTTTGAATCAATTGCCACAAAAGTTAAGTGCTCACGGAACAGCCATAAGCAATACAATTCGGCAAGTGGCTGGTGCTGTCGGAACTTCACTTCTCGTTACCGTTATGTCAGACCGAACGAAATCACATCTGCAGGATATGGCTCCTAATGCAGCTGCTAAAGGCTTTACCCAAGGGCAGCTTATTAAGGAAGCCACCATTCAGGGTATTAATGACGCCTATCTTGTCATTATTGGGATCGGCATCATCGGATTACTTCTTTCCTTCTTTATCAAGAAGGTAAAACAAGCTTCCGAATCAGAATCTAAAGCGAACTTGGAAAAGGTAACAATAAAAAATCTACGAACAAACTAAATGGTTTATGATCCATAAACAACTTCTAGAGTTTAGGCCAGAGCTGTCATTGTGACAGCTTTTTCTAATTATAAAACTGATTGATTATTTAGTATAACTACTTCAAAAAGCTGCCGGTCATTCCAGGCAGCTTCATTCTTGTAATCCACCGTTCATGTTTCTTTAGTTATTCACTGTCGTGATAATAAAAATTAGTGTAACAGAGGGTCAGAAGGTGGTTGTAACCGTAAAAGGTAAACATATTTATAGAAGGATAATGTCGAATATTAATTTATAATAATCTAAATTTTTAACATCTTTAGACATATAGAATAGAAAAATATATAATCATTATGAGGAAAAAACATGAAAAGAGGAGAAATAATGGATATAAAACGTCAAAATGTCGATTTTGGTAATTCGGTCTTTCAAACCCTTGTGGACGGTTATTATTTTGAGATTCCTACAAATGTAGTAGAAATAAAGAGGGAAAAGGCAGACGGCCACTTTCCGTCTACTTTCCATGATCCCCAATCCCTTCTTCAAAGTTTACTCATTTCAACTACGATAGACGGTGTAGAGAAATATTATCTGGTGGGTGATTCAGCGGAAAAACAAGTATTAGGAAACAGTCATATCAACAAACTTCATGATAAAACGGAATCTGAGATTCCCTATGTGATGTTCCTAGCATCAGCAGCTTATTACAATGTGTTAAAAGGGAACGGCATTGAAGATACACGAGTGAACATTAATTATTTTTCAACCATGCTTCCAATTTGGTTGCTTAAGAAAACGAACAAGTTCAGTGATATGCAAAATAAAATGGCAAGTCGATTTGAAGGGGAGCACAAAGTTACGATTTTAACACCAGGATTTGAAAGAGTTGTATCCATTCACGTAAAAACAAGCAAATGCCGGATTGAAAGTGAAGTTGCTCGTTGGGCAATTAAAAAAGATTTTGATTTACAAGATCGTGAGGAAGCAAATTCATTTCTAAACTTTGAAACTCTAATTGTGGATTTAGGGGGAGGGACTGTTGATCTTGCTTTGCTTCAAGCAGGACTTCAAGCTCCTAAGAGCAGGGAATCATTGAATTGCTTCGCCGACATTTCGTATCTAAAACACATTGAGAAACTAAGAAGTGAAAAGTTACTCGAGTACTTTGTTGATGTGCGTTCACTAGAAGAATTCATTATCAATAACATTGAGAAAACAAAAATGGAGCAAAGGGATGGAAATAGCGGTAAAAAGGTTGATCTCACAGAGCAAATCCATGAGTCATTAAGGGAGTACACGCAAATTTTAATAACTAAAATTGAAAACACATTCCCATCACCTAAAGATAAGGTCTATAAATATGTTTATATTGGTGGAATAGCCAGCATCCTTAAACGATTCATCCAAGAATCGATCAATATAAGGTATGGAGACGAAATTAGAGAGCAAAATCATCTATTCCTTCAAGATACAAGAAAGTTAAATTTATATGGTCTAGAAATAATAAGCAGGCATGAAACAAACTTAGTTTTCGCTTAAGAAGAGGGGGAGAATGTATGTACAACAAAGATCATCTTCTTGGTGAAAAGTTCATTGGCGGATTAAACAATATGTATTCACATCTAGGTGCACAGATGGTTTCACCATTTTACGTACTATCGAACTTTTTTCTAACTGCTGTTAATCACCAAACGGATGAGGTCAGATTAATGAATAAGGAATCAGGAAGTAAATACGAACGTGTATTGCTTACTTTAGAAACTTTGAAAATCTCTCCAAAGGTGTATTCAATACTTGAGCAAAAAGCACAAGCAAATGAGCTTGAGGAATATATTACAAATCTTGTTGAGCATGATTTAGCTCAATTGGAAAAAGAAGAAGAGGCAATAACCATTGATACACTTCGTGAAGAGTTTTTAGGTGAGATCAACTTACTTAAACAAAAATTCGCATCACGTCTTGTTGAAGATCCTAATGAGATGGGGTCCGGCCAAGAAACCGAGTTGCGGGATTTTGTAACGAAACTGGGTGAGCAAAAATTAGACAAGGAAGAATTCCAAACGTTGTTAAATTCCCTCCGCAGAGAGTTTTTAGACGAGATTAACTTACTAAAAAAGGAACTTACCTTCCGTCCGGTTACCGATCCAAATAAGTATAATCCTGCCATTGAACCTGCGGAAGAAGTGAAAGATATTAAAGAAGGACAATTAGTCGAAAGTGATCAAGTAAAAGGGACTATTAAAGAAGTCATAGATATGGATTTTTAAATATGAAGTAGTGGAGTGAAGTTCTGCTACTTTAATAAAACGTCCAAGAGATTCCTCTTGGACGTTCGGCGTAAACAGAAGAAGGAACCAACTTCTGTACTCCACAAAAAGTTTGCAAATCCTAAAATCTTTGTTAATCTGACCGTTGTTCCAGCCAATCTCCTATTGTTGGATAAGTGACTTTTGTTGCTTTAGAGCCAAATGCTCCAGATACGTGTAAGGTTGGAAGAGAAATATACGTTTTACCTTTGCTGGATATTACTTTCATTAACGCTTCCACCTGGTGCGGCTGGGCAATATGATCTCTTTCAGCAGAAAGGTTGAGTACATTAACGGTGATGTTGCTTAAGTTGACCTTTCGTCCGCGAATTTCGAGTTCCCCTTGAATCAGCTTATATTTGACAAGCTTCTCATATAGGTGTAAATTACATATAGTGTTATTTATTAATTAGGAGGTTTTTTATAATGGAATTAAACAATGAGTTCGTTACTAATTTTGGTGATTCTCTATTAAACATTTGGACAAACAGTTTGGACGAGGTGACCGATTCTCAAAAAGAAATAGAAAATCTTTTGCTTCAAGCATTTACAACACAAAAAGAATCATTGGAGAAAATTGCTGAAGGAATGGACTTTATCCAAGAACAACAGAAAAAATTAATTGCAGATGTTCGCGATTATGTAATGCAAAATGTTGAAACAGTTTACGGTGAACAAGCAAGCCAAACTTTCGAAAAGTGGTATGCTCAACTAGATGAAATAAATAACCGTGTTCAACAGTTAACCTCCACTCCATACAAAGAAAGTTTAAATTTATTAAATCAGTCACAAGAGCAGTTTCAACAATCGATTAAAAATAGTATCGAACAGCAAAGAAAGATTCGTGAAGAGGCTGTAAATCAATTTAAAACTGCACAAAAAGGATTTATGGATTTATTTGAATCCAACACAAAAATGGCATTTAATTTGTTTAAGTAGAACAGCGAATTTTCGCTGTTTTTTTTACAATGTACATATAATATATATATCCTAATACCGTTCTGCTATTTTTTATTAAATTCTATTAAAAAATAGAAATCTTTTTGTTCTATTGACTAACATAGATTTCCTTTTTGTTTAAGTCACAAGGATAAAGAAATTGGAGAAAATATACCTTAATCTTCATCAACGGCTGTAAAGAAAGGAGTTGCCATTTGGCAGCTCCTTGTTGTGTTAACAAGCAGTTTAGCTGAACCAGAATTTCGCATTATATTCGATCCTCTGTAGTGGACAACTTGGCTGCAAGGATAGATAACGGGTGCTTTGGTCTTAGAACAAAATGGACGAGTCTTTTGTGTTTTTGTATACCAATTAATATTCTAAACAGGAATTTTCTATTATAACCGTAAACACAAAACTATAATTCTATAGGGTGTGGTTTGGGCGGGGATACTTTTTGTGACAGGTCCGTATATAACAATTAGATCTCTGTTCGCAGGGGTTCTTGAAAAGAGTTGCCCATTTGTTAATACTATTTGAGTATATGGAGAAATATTTAATCGTAATCGTCCATCACTACTCTCCAACTCACTATTAAAATAATCTACTTTTACATTCTGATATGGGCTATCTTTTACCATGACAAGTGCTTGATATTGTGGAGGGTAAATCAGAAGAGCAGGTGCATTTCCGTCATAATATCCAGTCACGCGATCTCCTACTGCCACCATTACATGGTCAACAAAGTAAGTTGTGGGTGACACCACGAAATTTACTAATGCTCCCAATCCGTTTTCTACAGATATTAATTTATTACAGCCTTCTCCTTCACCATTTTGACCTGTAAAAAAATCACTAATCATAGTGACAGTCCCGTGAAAAGAATAAAAATTTGTCATACGATACCTCCATTACTTTAAAACGATAATGCGTAAAGCAAACCATTAGTAGAGGCTAATTAACTTTGTTCCATAAGGATAGTTACCATACGTTTGTTCCTGGAATTGCCTGTACAAATAACCCCCCCAATAAACATTTGACAATTACTTGGTGTACCATATGCAGGTCAATACCTATATGACACCAAAAGGTTAAGAAAATGTTCTGTATAGTAAGTTTTAGGTGATTCAAAAGTGAAAAAATGTGTATTGTTGATAAACCATGAAAGAGCTAATAATTTTATAAGATCTGTTAGGAGCTTACCAAGAAATAACTATTATATAGGTAAATACACATTTATGAGAGTAGAAATATTCAAAATAATACACAATAATTTTATTTCAACTAACAAGTGCGATGCTTTAAAATAAAGCATCGTTTTCTAATCTTTAATACTAACCCGAAATGAATGAAGGATTAAGAGGGAGCTAGCTATATGAGCTGTGCTAATATTACCGTACAAATGCTCCATTAATAAATGATTAAGTTCGTCTGCTTGAATAGTCACTTCACTTATGGGACGATGATTTTTAATTTTATGAATATGATTTTTTAGTTAAATACTAAAAAACGTTAGAAGAGATAAAAGAATAGATGTAATGATAATGGCAATAAGAGGACGTATTGCTTTGGTACGTAATTCTTTTAAGCTTATATTTAATCCTAAGCCGGTCATAGACATCGTTAATAAAAATGATGTGAAAACTGCAATATCTGACATATGTTTTTTTGATACTACAAACTCATTACCGATAATATAGCTCCCCACAAAGCTCATACCGATAAATCCAATTAAAAACCATGGAAACTCGAATTTTGCGTCACCCTCTATTTTTCCTTTCTTTTTCATCCAAAACATTAGGACAAAACAAAGTGGAATTAATAGAAACACGCGGGCAAGTTTGGCGAGTAAAGCGTTCGGTAGAGCATCCTGGCCAGCAGGCGCAGCTGCTAAAGCAACGTGGCCAATCTCATGAAGGCTAATTCCAACCCAATTCCCGTAGTCTATAGGACTAATAGGTAAAAAAGGAAATAGTAAAGTATAGATAATTGAAAAAACTGTTCCTACTAATGCGATGATGCCGACCCCCATAGCTGTATCTTCATCTTTTGCTTTTATAATTGGCGATACGGCCGCGATTGCAGCGGCACCACATATGCCTGTTCCAACACTTAATAATAAAGAAAGATTAAGATCTGCTTTGAGCCATTTTGCAAGTATCATCAGAACAACGATTGAAAAAATGATTGTTACGGCTCCTCTTAGCAATAGTGGAAAACCCTGATGAAATATGCCGATCATGTTAAGCTTTAAACCATAAAGAATGATGGCAAATCTTAGCAGTTTTTTGGATGAAAATTGAATACCAGTACGTAATCTCTCTGGGTATCCAAACACTTGTCTATAAACCAAAGCAAGTAAAATGGCACATGCAAGTGCTCCTATATGATTTAGACCAGGCAATGTCGCCAAAAGAAACCCGCACATGGCTATAATCATTGTAAAACCAATTCCAAATATCCAAGAAACATTGAGCTTTTTTTCTGATTTTTTTTGCTCATTAGGACTGGAGAATATTAATGCTTTTTGTTCCAATGGTTTCCATCCCCTCATTTGCATTATTTAAATTTATCCTAACGTATGTTTTACAATAAGGAAAATAAATGATTATTATAGTTATAATAAGTAAAAACGATATAGAGTAGGTGGACACATGGATCAACTATTATCAGTATTTATATCTGTAGCAGATAAAAGAAACTTCTCTAGAGCAGCGGAAGAGCTTCATATGACGCAGCCTGCCGTTAGCCAGCAAATTCAACAGTTAGAAAAATATATAGGTGCAAAGCTGCTATTAAGGACAAACAAAAATGTACAGCTCACTAAATCAGGTGAAATTGTCTATTTACATGCTAAAGAAATAACAGCTTTATATAAAAGAATGTCTATGTTAGTGAATGAATTAAATAACGAGCCAACAGGACTATTAAAAATTGGTGCCAGCTATACTTTTGGTGAATATGTTTTACCGCATATACTTGCAACAATGAAGAATCGATTTCCTAATATCATTCCTTCGGTACAGATTGGCAACACAAGAGATATAGCAAAAGCAATCTTAAGTCATGAGATTGATGTAGGAATTGTAGAGGGTGAGATATCTCATCGAAATATATATATTAAAACAGTTTCAACGGACCAAATGTATATCGTAGCAGGAGGGGAATATCCAATTTATTTCAACAAGGAAGTTACACGAAGACAGGTAGAACAAGAGAATTGGATTGTTCGTGAAGAAGGTTCTGGAACAAGAGATGCAACAGAGAAATTATTTGAAACTTTGCAAATACGTCCTACTAGGTTAATGGAGTTCGGCAGCACACAACTAATTAAAGAAGCAGTCGAAGCGGGGCTTGGTATTAGTTATTTATCTGAACTTACGGTTAAAAAAGAAAGGCTGCTTGGTACCATTCAAGTATTAAATGTTAAAGGGACACCGATAAAAAGAAATTTTTCCGTTATTACAGAAACTGTCGACTTACATACGAAAACTATGAACTTATTTATTGAGTTAATTGAAGATTATCTAAAGAATCAATAAGAGCAATAGCCCTAATTAAATCATAAATCATTAAGTAAAAATGATTTAATCTGCCGTCAGGGTGGAGATGAATTTATTTTCTTATTAAATAACACCACTAAAGAGGAAACAGAACGAACAGCAAATAAGATTCATGAAACATTGTCTTCTCCTTTTGTTTTATCAGGTAACCGAAACTTTGAAGGTCGTGTACATCCTCAAATCAAAGCGAATTATCTGGCATCTCCTCCACTTGTGATTGCTTATGCGTTAGCTGGTACGGTTGGTATCGATTTAACGAAAGAACCAATTGGACATGATCAAAATACGCAGCCTGTTTTTTTGAAGGATACTTGGCCATCCTCTCAAGAAATTCAACAAATGATGGCAAATGCTGTCCGTCCTGAATTGTGGGAGGTGTTCAAGCAGCATTATTGGCTCGAGAAGGGGTGACCGCACCTGCAAGCTGTTTGGATGGGAAGACGGGTCTCTTTCTAATTTATTTTGGGAAGAATTTAAATGAAAAACAACGAAGCGTATTATTGAACTCTGAAACATGGGCGTTTTCCGATACATCTATTAAACTTTATCCTAGCTGTCGTTACTCACATCCATTTATTAACTCTGCCCTTGTACTTCGGGCCCATTGTAGGCATGATGAAATTGACCAAATTGTGATAGGGGTAAATGAAACGGCGAATATGTTATGCCAACCACTTGAGGATCGTTGTCATCCTAAAACATTACAAGATGCTAAATTTAGTATTCCTTTTATGGTGGCATTTGCTTTTGTTCATGGGAGTGTTCACTTGAATAATTTGACGGAGAGGGCACTTATGGATACCGAAGTGTTAGATTTATCTAATCGTATAAAGATTGAGCAAACACAGGCTGATACGCCTGGAATTCCTTTAGGTGATATTAAGATAGTAACCGCTAAAGGTACAAAAAGACATATAGAACGAATTCACCCTGAAACATCTTTTGATGAAGTTAAGAAGAAATTTATCGAATGTTTTCAGTATGCAAACGTAGCCGATCCTGAAGTGCTGTAGGATACGTTAAGCCATTATCTTGATTTTGATGAAGTGAATCGATTACCAATGATTATTCATTAGTTCTTAAGGGTCAGGTCCCCAATCGAGTAAAGTATTACTCCTTTGGGGGACTGATCCTTTTTGTTGTCGTTGATTGACTCCAAATCTCTATGCAGACAACATTATATCAAGAAAATTTCATTTACCAACCATAACTCAACTAGTTTATAATAAAAGGATGTCCAAATTGGATAGTAGGAGTCTATTTCTATGACACTAAGAGATTAAAGTCGGTAGGACAAAGGGACAGGAACACTGTCCCTGTTTTTTAGCATATAAAAAACCTACCTTAACCGAAGAAGAATATAAACAAGTTTGTAAAGAAAGTAGAAAAAAGAGAAAAAGAAAAGTAATAGCAATTAACAATCCTATCTACAAGGATTTATTCTGGAGGTACAGTTACTCCTGAATAAAAAGGTAAGTCAATAATTCTTAGTCGGTGAAATATTGTAGAGAAAAAGTAGGTAAATTTAATTCTCTTCAGTTTTCTTCTAAAATTGGCCGAGAACTTTTTGTTTTAGTTGGTGGTTCACGGTTTGAAAAAATTGGGGAGAGCTTTAAATAAGGAGAGGGGAATATCCCATTGAAGTCTACTCTCCTTATTTAGGTTGTTCTATGAACTGGAAAAAGGATCATAAAATCACGGGAATTTTCCAATTCATTGCGACACTAAGATGGTAAATATCCCTCTTAATTTATTATTTTTCCCTGACAATCAAGGCTGAAATCCAGCCTTCGATCCCGTTTGCGGTTTGAACTTTTAGCCACTTAATTCCTTTGGAATCTACTTGTTCTTCATTCAAAAAGTGCATTATTTCTCCATTTGTAATAGTGTATAGACGGGGCGCGGTTAGTGTGGGAGCTTCACGAATATTTCCGCCTTCTTCATATTTCTTATTTAAAGTTAATTTTTTTTGATCAGGGGAAGCCTCTTGTATGTGCACATGTTCTTGGTTTAACCATACCTCAGCTTTCTCCCATTTTTCTGTGTACCACTCATTTGGATTGTTCATGATTGCTGCAGTAAGCAAAATCACTAAAGCTGTGGCAGAATAGAAGGTCCATCTTTTAATCCTGGTCTTATTCCTTTTCCGTTTCATGAAATGCTGAATGATTTTGTTGAAAAAACTTTCGAACAAGGCAAACATTCCTTCAATGATATCAATCCAAACAGATATGCCCGTTTTTCCTGCTTCTCTCCGTCTCCTTTGCATCGTGCAAAGAAGTGCCATGATTGGGTAAGAAATGAGATAAAGCATTTTTTTCAACAAACGGCACAACAAGTTTAAGTTGGGAGGAACAATGTACAACAAAATCAGCCTTGCGAGCTGCAGGAGCACAAAGAGAGCCAAAAAAATACGCAACCATTCCGGAAGTACAGAAATAAGTGACCAGATCCAAAACAGCTGATTTAAAATGGATTCCACAATCGCTAATCTCCTTTATATAAATAGGATGAAAGTTCTCTCCTTGGACCAGCAATCTGTTTTTTTCTATTGATGTTTTCCAGATGGACCGGGAGATACGGGAATAGTTTTTTTAGCTTGGCCAATCTTTGTTCTGCCTCAAACTGGTCAATAGAGTGATCGTTGATCAAGTTTAAAAGTTGTTTGTTTACCTCATATTTGAAGGCTTGATTTTGGCTAAACTCCGATTCCACTAACCGCTTTGCCATTTCATTCTTTTCTCCAAGCTTCCCTGCAGCGATAAAATCCCCTGCTTGAAGGGCTTCTTTAATCGAGGCCGAAATCCGGCGCGCTTCCTCCAAGTCCAGAGCCTCTTGATAGGCGGATAGTTCTGCGTTTCGGTCTAAATCGGCGATCGCCTCATCGTGGCGCTGGTCCCGAATACCTTGCCGGATCAAAACACGAACATTTCGAACAACAATACCAGCATCTCTTAACACCTTGACCAATCGCGAGGTTTGAAAAAAATCTTCAATATGCCGGGCAAAACTCAGATCCTCTTCAATAGGAAAAAATCTTGCTTCCGACTCCACCCAGAAGGGCAGATTATTGTTAAAAATGTTGCCAATTTCTCCTGCATTTTGTTGAACTAACCGTTCGGGGTGTTCAACGGCAATATCGATAAATAAATTGACAGAAAACCTTCTACCTCTTGTTGCCGAAGGGACTTCCTCCTTGTAGGTGATGGTTTGCTGCTGCATATTGACTGTATAAACCCTTTCATATTTGCCAATCCGCAATTCACTACGTGACAAACGCTCTCCATTTTTAACTGCATAGTATTCGTTGTGATTATTAACATAAACAAAGGCATAAGTCATAGACGACGCCGGCGGTTTTTCCAAAAAGCTAAATTTCACGTCTTTAACATCTTCAATAAATTGCATTAGGTTATTCCCTCCAGGTTAACTATTTTCATTGAGAGATCACTTCCGCTTGTCTACATTCTATGCAGACAAGCGGAAGAAAAGCCCCCAAATCTATGCGGAAATTGGGGATTGAGGGAGTTGAAGTAACATAATTTAAAAGGAGTATTTATATAAAACGGGGGCTTTGTTTAATAAGGATTTCATCTTTTCACAACAATAGCAGTAAAAATTCGCTGATTTCGGGTATACGAGAATAAGAACAAGGGGTTTCTGGCCATAAAATTAAATGATTTAAGCATAAATGAAAGGGGGAGGTGAGGAATTTGGAAACAATATTTTGAGAGAATTAGATTTACTAAAACTAAAAAATAACAAAAATCCATAAAGATTTTTTTCAAAAATCTAAAAATATTGAATTATTTTAGAAAGCGTTTTCATCTATAATGAACTATCAAGGAGGGAGAGAGTTAATCGTATTTCAAAAAACAGTATGAAAGGTGGAAACATAGTTGAAGAGACTCAAAATAAGTATTTCTATCATTTTGGTTACATTACTAGTATTCAGCCAACTTGGTGCAACAGCTCTCGCTGATAAACAATCGGCTCCAAACGCACCAGCATCGCCAGTAAACTTACAGATTCCAAAGCTGGCTTATGACGAAGACAGCATAACCCTTGTGTGGGAAAAGCCTGAGAACTATAGTGATATCGTGGATTTTAATGTCTATATGAATGGGAAGAAAATTGGCAGCGCTTTAAAAGATAACAGCGGCCCTGCAAAAGCTTATATCGATAATTTCTATAAAAATATTGAAAAAGATCATTTCCACGTTGATATTCTTATTCATAATTTCATGGTTGATAACCTTAAGCCGAACAAATCGTATGAATTTTATGTAACGTCCGTAAATGCAGAGGGTGTTGAATCCGCTCCTTCTAATAAAATTGTTGGAAAAACAACAGCTGAACCAGAGGTTTTCAATATTGTTGATTTTGGTGCCACACCAAATGATCAAACAAAAGATACAGAAGCCATTCAGGCAGCAATTGATGCGGCTACACCAGGAGCGAAAGTGTTAATTCCGGAAGGCAAATTTATTTCTGGAGAAATATGGCTTAAATCGGATATGACGCTTCAGGTCAATGGATATTTACTTGGTTCCCCAGATGCAGAAGATTACAGCCGGAATTTCTGGGTGTACGACTACTCAACAGATGAACGTTCATATTCTCTCATCAATGCCCATACCTATGATTACGGCAGCCTAAAGAATATTCGCATCGTAGGAAATGGTACAATCGATGGGAATGGATGGAAGTCTGATCCCA
This sequence comes from Bacillus sp. OV166, assembly GCF_900177675.1. Lineage (GTDB taxonomy): Bacteria > Bacillota > Bacilli > Bacillales > Cytobacillaceae > Neobacillus. Next base: position 2,343,656 of record NZ_FXWM01000001.1, read on the forward strand.
ATTCTCCCACCATTAATGAAGCAGGAAATGAGCTTCCGCGCTTAATCGCAGGCAGTAACTCAAAAGTGACTGGCAATGTTACTGTTCAAGATGGACATATGAGTCCATTAGATCCAGCTTCTGATTCTACATATGGGATATTGGCAGCAGCTCAATCATATTCAGCTCAGGTGGATGGTATGAATCCAAAGTCTGCCTACTCTGCGCGCTCCAATCTAATTACGGTACGTGGCGTGGACGGAATGTATTATGAAGGAATTACGCAGCTGAATCCTTCCTTTCACGGGATTGTTAACCTTCATAGTAAAAACATTGTTGTAAATGGTATAACAGCAAAAACATATGATGCCAACAATGCTGATGGGTTTGAGTTTGGTGATTCGCAAAACATCATGGTTTTCAATAACTTTGTGGATACCGGAGATGACGCGATTAACTTTGCTGCAGGCATGGGGCAGGCGGCAGCTGATGAGGAACCTACCGGAGAGGCTTGGATTTTCAATAACTATATTCGCGAAGGCCACGGCGGGGTTGTTACCGGAAGCCATACGGGCAGCTGGTTCGAGAACTTTTTAGTGGAAGATAATATTATGTATAAAACAGACGTGGGCTTGCGTGCCAAAACGAACACACCAATGGGCGGAGGAGCGAGAGATATCCTTTTCAGGGACAATGCTTTAGAAGGCATTGATGGGGATGGACCGTTTGTATTCACCTCTTCTTATGAAGATGCTAATGCTGCAATTCTTTATGAGCCTGCACAGCAAATCTCTCAATTTAAGGATATAAGGATAGAGAATACCACAGTTCGTAATCAAGGGGGCAGCAAGAAACAAGCAATCCTTGTAAAAGGAAATAACGATGTAGGGGAGGTTTATCACGAAAATATCACCTTTGAAAATGTTAAATTCGACAATGTTTTTTCCGTTAATATGGATTACGCGAAAGACTTTAAATTTAAAAATGTTTCCTTTACTAACGTCAAGGATAATGGTGGAAACCCATGGAGAATTACAAATACAACAGGACTTGTCTTTGAAAATACAACAGGAGCACCTGGAGATGCGGCACAAAAACCTAAATGGTCTGAAACCGCAGCTGTACAAGCTGTATCGTCAGAGGAAGGAAAGAGCGTTACCTTATCTTGGAATGGAGCTTCCGATAATATCGGAGTGTCAGGTTATACGATTTATAAAGATGGAAAGAAAATTGGCACAGGATACACGACAACCAATAACACAAGCTTTACAGTTAACGGTTTAACGCCTGCCAAGGAATACACATTCAAAGTGGAAGCGACTGATGCAGTTGGCAATCGCACTTCTGATGGTCCTGAAATGAAAGTAACAACAAAGGGAGAAGCAGATGTAACAGCACCAGTGCTTCCAGGAGATACTAAAATTAAAGAACCAACCACGACGATTCCTGCAAATGAAACTTTCAGCGGCAAAGAAGTAGAAGTGGTTTACCCTGGATTCACATGGGCCTCGCTGGACTGGGAATTAGCAAGTGATGATACAGGTGTTGCCGGGTATAATGTGTATGCAAACGGGGAATTCCATGGCTTTGCTGAATCCAGCAACTATACGTTAACCAATCTTCAGCCAGGTACCAAATATGTAGTGGAAGTGGAGGCTGTCGATCTTGCAGGCAATAAAACAAAATACGGCTCCTCCATGGAAGTCGAAACAGCTGCACCGTACGCGATTGGGGCTCCATCTTTTACTGGCGGGCTAAAAGGTCAGATTGGAATGGATGGTACAAGTGTGTCCCTCTCTTGGAACAAGGCAGCCGCCATTAACCAAGATGTCATTGGATACCGTGTTTATGTAAACGGAAAACCTATTAAGCCTGAGGGGGCTGAGTTTACACCAATTAATGCCGAAATGACAACAGCTGAAACCAATTATACGGTTACCGGCCTTAAACAAGGTAAACAGTATACATTTAAAGTGGAAGCAGTGGGGCAGGGAATCAAATATTCAAAAAGAGAAAGACTATCCGATGTTATTCCAAACGGTCTTGAAAAAGTTTTAGGATATCGCTGGAGTGGCTTTGGGCCAAGCGAAACCGTTCATTTAATACCAGGTAAGGCTATTAGTGAACAGGCTAAATCAGAGTAATTTAGATTGATAATATAATAGAAGAAACATAGAAGAAACAGGGTGCGATTTTAGAATCACACCCTGTTTTTAGTGACTAAATCACTTAGAAAAATTAAATGGGAAATTATGACTAAACGCAAGGCAAATGTAAGGTATTAAACCTGTGCCTATTTTACTAATCTTAAGAACAACCAAAAATATAAAACAGTTTTCTAAAAATTTTATATTCTCAAAAAAAGAACTCGCTTGCATAATTACACTTAGACTTTATGAAAGGAAGCTCCCCGTACCGCTCGCGGAAAGCGAAACGCCTGGAGCGGAAATCAACAGGCTAGTTTGACACAGCCTAAAATAAAAATCGTACAAAGTTTTCAGCAAAGTGACTGCAGCTGATAAAAAGGAAGGTAAAAAATGATTAGTTCAACGACATCAAGTATTTATGATATCAAGCAATTTGGAGCAATCAGCGATGGGGAAGCAAATAATACAAACGCTATTTCACTCGCTATTGAAGCATGTTCTGAAGCAGGCGGTGGGACCGTTTATGTTCCCGCCGGGCGTTTCCTTACAGGAGCTGTCATTTTAAGAAGCAATGTAAATTTATACTTAGAGGCTGGCTCCATTTTAGTATTCAGCCCTGATGAAACAGATTACCCAATAGTCCAATCCCGCTGGGAGGGGGTAACAAGGGAAGTCTACTCCTCCTGTATTTATGCCGAAAATGGTGAAAATATTTCGGTAACCGGTCATGGCACGTTGGACGGCAGCGGGCATTATTGGTGGAGCCTTTTTCGAAGGAAAGAAAATCAATACCCAAGGCCGAAGCTGATTAGCTTCGACCATTGTAAACATGTCTTGATTTCAGGAGTGAAACTGATGAACTCCCCAAGCTGGACCGTTCATCCACTCTGCTGTGAAGACGTCACGATCCATAATATTCGGATTGAAAATCCGAGTGACTCTCCAAATACGGATGGGATTAATCCGGAATCCTGCCGAAACGTTCGCATTTCTGATTGCCATATTGACGTCGGTGATGATTGTATTGCCATTAAGGCAGGTACAGAGGAAACAAAGGAACGTATTCCTTGTGAAAATATTACCATTACCAATTGTACGATGATTCATGGTCATGGCGGCATTGTGTTTGGAAGTGAGATGAGCGGAGATATCCGAAATGTCACCATAAGCAATTGTATCTTTGAAGGAACAGACCGGGGCATCCGCCTGAAATCACGACGAGGCCGTGGCGGTGTGATTGAAGATGTGCGCATCAATAATATTATCATGAAGGGTGTAATTTGTCCTTTTATTGCCAATTTATATTACCACTGGGGTCCACGGGGCGAGGAGAAATATGTGTGGGATAAAAATCCCTACCCGATTACCAAGGAAACACCTGTGTTTAGAAGAATCCATTTTGCCAATATAACGGCCCGTGACGTCAGTGCCGCAGCCGGTTTCTTATATGGTCTTGCCGAAATGTACGTGGAGGATATCACATTTGAAAATGTTTCTGTGTCAATGGCTGAAGATGCCAAACCCGGTCTGCCTGCGATGATGGCGGAACTTGAACCAATGAAGCAAAGAGGTTTTTATTGCTGCCATGTTACGGATATTCGATTCCATCGGGTATCAGTCAGCAATCATGAAGGGCCGGCTTTCTATGTGGAAAACGGCAATGAAATTGAAATAGAAGGGTGTAAGTCCAAAAGTATTCGATCAACTGACCCTCTTTTTATATTTCATAATGTGAGTAATGTTGAATAGTAAATTTCTGTCAATTGTCTGTCCTAATATCAATAAGGCAGGCAATATTTTTTAAAAGTTAATCTATTAAAATATCAAAAATGGATCCGAAGGAATGATCAAAATAAGGGTTATTAAAATGAATAGGGAGTGAGAAATTTGAAGGCTTAACAAAAATTCGAAGTGTTTTACTTGCCTTGCTTTTAATTTGCAGCAGCATTCCAGCTGCATATGCAGAAGAAACAGGCGGTAATCAGGAAGCAGCCCAAAGTGAGAATTTAGTGTGGCAAAGTATTACATTTGGCCAGTCAACAGATTTGAATTTTACCGCGAATGTTTTGCCAGAAAAAATTGGTACAAACAATGCAGCACCAGGAAAACCAGGCACCATTAAATATGGACGGTTTTACAATTTTAATCCAGGTAAAATGGTTGTTGAAAATAACACAGCTTTTAATAATAAAAGGTTTAACTATGTGTTTTTACCATGGATTGGAGGCAACACATGACATCCATGTAAAACAAATGCCCCCAGGGCTAAAATAAAATAAAGTAATAGTGTAAAAGTATCCATAGGTAGAACTAATTGTCCTGTCGTGGTTTAATTCATATACTTAAGAAAATCATTCCTTTCTGGTGTTGTGTCAGTGTGGTAACTTCATTATACCAAATGGAGTGATTGTCTTATTTTTTTGTACAAAGTTCAATAAATAATTTTACACTCTGTTGATTGAAGCGAAGCGCCTGGAGCGGAAATCAACAGACAAGTTTAAAAGAACGATGCAAAAGAGGGTGCCCCTAAAAGTTACTTTTGGGACACCCTCTTTTGTTGTGTGCATTTCAACAATATTAAAAAAATTATGAACATCTAAAAAAATCAAACAAACGGCTAAAGATATTGAATTCTTTGTGTAAGCGTTTTCGGTTAAAATAAAAAACAAGAAAGGAGGATCCATTCAATGAATCTAAGACAAGAGCTGGAAGTATCAGTAGTTTCTACTGAGAAAAAGAAACCAATCAAAAAATATAAACTAGAAAAATGGATACCTTATTTGTTTATTTTGCCATCAACACTAATGATTGTAATCTTTTTGTTCTATCCGATCGGGACGGTGTTCTATTACAGTCTCCAAAATTATGATATATCCGCTCCCTTTTATAACGGTTTTGCCGGGATAGACAATTTCAAGAAGATTTTTACGGAGGATAAATTATTTCTTCCAAGTTTGCTAACCTCTTTTAAATGGGTGGTTTCTCAGGTAGGCTTACAGCTAATTTTTGGCTTAATTGCAGCACTCCTTCTCAATCAAAAATTTAAGTTTAGAGGGATGGTAAGAGCGGCTGCCTTTATTCCTTGGGCGATCTCGGGTGTGTTAGCCTCTGTGATGTGGTCACTAATGTTTAATGAACATATGGGTGTTATCAATGATCTTTTCATCAGGTTAGGGATTATCAGTGAAAGCAAGGCATGGCTGGCTGATAGCACTACTGCTTTTATATCGGTCGTAATTGCTGAGTTATGGAGAGGTATTCCTTTCTTTGCCATTACCTTACTCGCTTCACTTCAAAGTATTCCAGAAGAACTCTATGAAGCGGCAAAGGTGGACGGTGCAAGCAGAGTGAAATCGTTCTTATATGTGACACTGCCGTCATTGAAAAATACAATTGTCCTGACAACTTTACTCCGTGTGATTTGGGAGTTTAATAACGTCGATCTTCTTTTCAACCTTACCGGCGGAGGGCCGGCACACAGTACTACAACCTTGACGATGTACATTGCTGAACAGGCAGTACATGGTTCCAATTTTGGATATGGGTCAGCACTAACTGTTGTTGCCTTTGGTATATTACTACTATTTGCCATCATCTATTTACGCATTACGAGATATGATAGGGAGGGGAATTAACATGAATAAACAAAAAAGAGTTGACCGGCTGCTGACATTTAATCTGCCGCTCCTGGTTATGCTCGCTTTTACTCTCTTTCCGTTATACTGGACCATTAATACGGCTTTTAAGCACGAAGGAGATATTGTCAAGCGGCCACTTGGATACATACCAGCATCGCCGACAATCGATAACTTCGTTACAGCATGGACAAATGTAGGATTTTCAACCTACTTTAAAAATAGTTTAATAGTTGGTGTATGTACGGTATTTATAGTATTAATACTATCAACACTATCAGGTTATGCCTTAAGCAGATACAAGTTTAAGGGGAAGCGTCCATTCCTTCTTATGCTTTTATGCACACAGTTTATTCCAAGGTCCATGCTAATTATCCCGCTGTTTATTATCTTTAAGTTTCTAGGATTAATCAGCAATCCGCTTTCTTTAATCATAACCTATGCGGCAGTTGAGATCCCGTTTACGACAATACTAATGAATGGGTTCATCTCAAACGTTCCTCGAGAACTTGAAGAAGCAGCGATGGTTGATGGCTGCAATAAGCTGCAGGCAATCCGCTATGTTATCTTCCCGCTCCTGGTTCCAGGAATCGTAGCAACGAGTGTATTCACCTTCATTTACACTTGGAATGAATTCTTAATTGCCTTGATGCTGACAAATCAGCAGGGCAAGTTTACACTTCCAGTTGGCCTCAGCTATATGATGGGTGAATTTAATATCAACTATGGTGCTTTGGCGGCCGGTAGTGTAATCGCTTTAATTCCAACAGTCCTTATGTTTGCCTATGCGCAAAAGCATTTGGTTAATGGTATGGGTGGAGCTGTCAAAGGGTAATGCAGGGTTTAATAATGCTGGTTTTTATAACAAAACATATATAACAAATCATTGAGGGGGATTTTTGTGTACAAAAAGTTTTGGAAAACAGTTGCCGCTACTTCAATGGCTGCTTCATTACTACTTGCAGGCTGCAGTTCCGATTCCGGCAGCAGTAAAGAAGCAACCACAAAGGAAAAGAAAACAGATCCAAATGAAAAAATTACGTTAACGTTTTGGGATGAAAATGCCGGGCCTCAGCGTACACCAATCTGGGAAGAATTAATCAAACGATTTGAAGAGAAAAACCCTAACATTGACGTTGAATATGTCGGGCTGCCAAAGGACTCTGCAAAAGCGAAGTACGATGCATCCATCGCTGCAGAGGATACCCCTGACGTGGGCAGTGTGCAGACGAGCTGGCTTCCAGAATTTGCGCTGAGAGAGGCATTGCTGCCATTAGATTCCTATTTCAAAAAATGGGAAGATAAAGAAAAGATTAATAAAGGCGCAATCGAGTTTAACAAGGAAATTGTTTTTGACAACAAGTTATATGGCATTCCATATACACAAAACCTTGATATCCTTTGGGTTCGTCCTGACTGGTTCAAGGAAAAAGGGACAAAAGTTCCTGAGACATGGGATGAGTTCTTCACTGCCATTAAACAGCAATCAGACAAAGCAAACAACCGCTACGGTTATACCATCCGCGGCGGAGATGGCGGATCGTTCCAATTACAACGTTTAATGTATGCATACTCGGGTGAAGAGGACTACATTAAAAATGGTAAAAGTACAATCAACAACAAAAAGCATGTTGAGTTTCTGAAGAAGTATTTTGACTTATATAAAAAATATACTCCGCAAAGTGATATCACAAATGGTTACAAAGAAATGATTGCTGGATTCGATACAGGTGCAGTTGCTATGGTTCAGCATAACATTGGTTCTTTTGGCGAACATAAAGAGGCACTACAGCCAGATCAGTTCCAAGCAATTCCACTTCCAAAAACGGCTGATGGCAAATATGAGGCAGAAGGCGGAAACACCATCGGAATCAGTGTATTTAAAACGACAAAACACCCGGAAGCAGCATGGAAATTGTCAGCATTCCTAAATTCAAAGGACAGCCAATCTTACTGGAACCAGCAGGTTGGGCAGATTCCTACGAACTCTGATGTATTAAGTGAACAATGGGTAAAGGATTCTCCACATATTCAAACAGCATTCAAAGTTTATGATGATCCAAATACCATTCTTTACAAGCCGCCATTCTATTTGCCTGAATACCGATCCATTCTTGATACAGTAGTTGATCCAGGAACACAGGCTGTAATGAGCGGAAAAATGACGGTAGAAGAATTCCTTGATCAGTGGGCAAAAGCAATTGAAGACGCTCAAAAGAAATACGATGAGCATTTCAAAAAATAAACATTAAAAATAAAGCCGTCTAGAAACTACTTTCGAGACGGCTTTATCTCTTCTATAACAAATTAGTTATATTGTTCAAGGCAGTTTTGATTTTACTTTGGATGGGAAAGTACAACGCGTTGACAAAGGGGATAGTATCTATATACCTTCCAACACCTTTCACGGTGTGAAGGCCCTGGAGGCCGAATCTATTATTTTAGATATCTTTACACCACAGCGAGACGATTTTCTTAAATAATCGGAAATAACAGGAGGTACAATCATGAGTTATTCAGAAACCAAAACAACAAATGTAACTGCAGAGATTGCATTAGCGATGGCTGAAAAAGCATCAAGAACATTGATGAGAACTTTTACACCGGAAGAACTGCCGCCGGCAAATGTGTGGCACTATCATCAAGGGGTTTACCTTTACGGGATGCAGCGTGTTTGGGAGAAAACTCAAAGTCAAGAGTATTTTGATTATCTTAAAAGCTATATTGATAATCTCGTAGATGAAGAAGGCAATTTCCTGTTCGAGCGCGACCAGCTGGACTCTATTCAAGTAGGGATTTTGTTATATCCTTTGTTTAAGGAGACTAAGGACCAACGTTATAAGAATGCTGCCGATAAACTAAGACATTTATTCCATACCTTGAACAAGACAAAAGAAGGCGGTTTCTGGCATAAAGACAAATACCCCTATCAAATGTGGCTGGATGGTTTGTTTATGGCTGGACCTTTTGCTTTGATGTACCAGAATGCCTTTAACGAACAAGGGTTAGACGACATGGTTTTATATCAGGAAAAGCTCATGCGGAAAAATATGAAGGATGAAAATTCTGGACTTCTTTACCATGCCTACGATGAAAGCAGAAAGATGCCTTGGGCAAATCCTGTGACAGGGTGCTCACCGGAATTCTGGGGACGCTCGGTTGGCTGGTATGGCACAGCCCTAATTGATATCCTCGACCTTCTTTCAGACGATCATAGCGGAAGAGGAGAATTAATTTCGTCCTTACAAAGTTTTATTAAAAGTCTTGTATACTATCAGGACGAAAAAACCGGGTTATGGTATCAAATTGTGGACAAAGGAAACTTTGAGGATAACTGGCTAGAATCATCCTGCTCCAGCTTATTCATTTATACCATTGCCAGGGCGGTTGAGCAGGGGTACGTGGGTAAAGAATACCTTGAAGCTGCAATAAAGGGATACCAGGGGTTATTAAATGAGATGATTGAAGTCGATGGTGATTCATTGACGATGAAAGGAATCTGTATCGGAACTTCCGCAGATGTGTATGACTACTACGTTTCTCGTCCAGTGTCCGAAAATGACCTTCATGGTGTTGGTGCCTTTATTTTAGCCAGCATGGCACTAGTAAATATCATTAAATAATAAATTAAAGGAGTGTTCTGGATGAAAAAAACATTTAGCAGTCTTTTAGCGGTCTCTTTGTTGGCAATGGTATTTCCTCGGTTTCAGCATCTTCGTCCGAATTGGGCAGTGAAGTCCTTGCACCTAAGGATGGCTGGGCCGCATATGACAAGGTAACCACTGGCGGGGCAAACGCGGATGCCAGCCATGTTTTTACCGTAACAAATAAAGCCGAGCTTCTTAAGTCTCTTGGCGGCGGCAATGATAACACTCCTAAAATTATTTATGTTAAAGGGACGATTGACTTTAATGTAGATTCGAATAATAAGCCAATCGGACCTGAGTATTATGCAGATCCAGCGTATGATTATAATGCCTACCTTGAAGCCTATAATCCTGATGTATGGGGACACGACAAAGAAGTGTTCGGTCCGCTCGAGGATGCACGTGCACGCTCCGCTCAGAACCAAAAACAGCAGATAGTTGTTAATATTGGCTCAAACACATCGATTATTGGAGTGAGCGATGATGCCAAAATAATCGGCGGCAGCTTTATTATGAGCGGAGTGGAAAATATCATTATCCGCAATATCGAATTTGAAGCACCTGTTGATTTCTTCCCTCAATGGGATCCGACAGACGGCGATTTTGGTGAATGGAATTCCGAATATGACAATGTAACGGTAACAAATAGCACTCATCATGTATGGATTGACCATAACAAGTTTACTGATGGAGAACATCATGATGAGGATTTTGGGGAAGTTTTTGGAAGAACCTACCAGAAGCATGACGGCTTGCTTGATGTGACTAATGGCGCTGATTATGTAACCATTTCTTACAATGTGTTAGAGGACCATGACAAGACCTCACTTATCGGCTCCAGTGATAGTAAAAAGAGCGACGAGGGACACTTAAAGGTCACGATTCACCATAACTATTACAAAAACCTAACACAGCGTCTGCCAAGGGTCCGTTATGGTCAAGTACATGTTTACAACAATTACTATGAGTTTAATAAAGAGTCAGATTATGAGTTTGATTATGCTCTAGGCGTTGGCGTAAACTCAAAAATTTATGCAGAGAACAATTATTTTGATTTTGATTATGATATTGATCCTGGAGAAATTATCAAAGATTGGAAGGGCACTTCGATTTATGAAAGTGGATCTTTTGTAAATGGAAAAAGCTCCGCGAAGGAAGTCGATTTAGTAGTTGCCTTTAATCAATCACATACAGTCCAGCTAAATGAAAATGTTGGCTGGGAACCATCCTTGTTTACAAGAATTGATCCGACACAGGCAGTCCCAGCGCTGGTAAAAGCAAAGGCGGGTACAGGCAAACTAAAATAGGCGGTAAAAAACCCATAAAATTATTATGGGTTCTAGCTGTTTAGTCATGGAAGTTTTAGGATACGAGAGAAAACCCATTTACCAGTCTAGAAAAATAATGTATTTTTAATATTAAGATTATAGTAGAAAAGGAATGGAGAGGAAGTTGTTGATTTGGAAACGCTTCCTATATTGCCTATGAGAAATAAACTAGTCGTATTCATTAAAAAGTATTTTCTATTTTCTCTACGATCCACAATCATTTCGTTATTTCTGCCGGTCATGCTATTTTTTATCGCATTTACGGGCTGGATTTCCTATCAGCTAGCTGTAACCCAGCTGGAGGAAAATGCTTATAAAAGTGTCAATGATACGGTATTCCAGACTAAGTCCTCTTTAGAAAACAGACTATATGATGTGTTCGAACAGCTGGTTACTTTCTCTAATGACCTGAAGACATTGGAACTGATTGATTCTGAATTTTCTGAAGCGGACCCTAATGATTACATTGAAATGAGCAATTCATTGAAAGTGATTCATTTAAACTACAACTCGATTATCGAATCTATTCTAGTTGATATGCATAATGGGAAATTTACTTTATATCGCAGTGATTTCCGGATGAATTTCAATCAATTTCCTTATAAGGAATATGCAGAACAATATCGTGGCAGCAAGCAAGGCTTTTATTGGCATAATGAGCATCTTGATGATATTTTTGCCAGTAAATCAGAAGTGGTAAGCGTTTTTAAGTTGATAGGCAACGACCGCTCCAAAGCAAATGGTATATTGCTCTTTAATTTAAGGAAGAGTTTTTTTGAAAATGTTCTAAATAAATCATTGATTGGGGAACATGGCTATCTTACCCTTGTCAGCCGGGACGGTACCTTTAATTCAAAACCAGTGGCAAACGAATACCGTTTGAATTCAAAGGAACTAAGCTATCTGCAGTCATTACAAGATGAAAAAGGGCGTTATGAGTTTCAAAATGCAGTTGGAAAGAACATGACGATTATTTACGATACAATCGGTGTAAATAAGTGGAAAGTGGCTGCTGTTTTCCCAACGGATGAGATTTTAAAGAAAGTCAATTATATTAAAATTGTAACGGTTATGGTTATTTTAATGTTAACAGCGATAGCTATTTTAATTGCTAACTTTTTGGCTAAATACATTACCAATCCAGTCTCTGCTCTAGTTTCTCAAACGAAGCAAATCAATGAAAACAATTTAAATATTACTTTCTCTCATAAAGGCCCTAGAGAAATTGGAATTTTGAAAACAGCATTGGACGATTTATTGGTTAGAATTAACACGCTCTTGGAGCAAATAAGGCTTGAACAGGATGAAAAGCGGCAGCTAGAGTTCTCCATAATGCATGCACAAATCAATCCTCATTTTCTATATAATACCCTTTATTCCATAAAGGGCTTATCCGATATGGGGATGAATAAAGAAGCCAGCAGTATGATTACAGCACTGTCCAATTTTTTTCGTATTAGTATCAGCAGAGGGAGAGAAATTATCACTTTAGAGGAAGAAATTGCTCATATCCAAAATTATCTTATCATCCAGGAAATGAGATATGGAGATGATTTTTCCTATGAAATTAATATCGATCCCAATCTATTAACCTGCAGAATTGTAAAACTGACACTGCAGCCTCTGATAGAAAATGCCATCTATCACGGAGTTAAGCAAAAAAGGGGCAAGGGGAAGATCATTATAAAGGGATATGAAATCAGCGATATGGTATGCCTCGAAGTAATCGACAATGGCTCTGGAATCGACAGCGAAAAACTAAGTGTCATAAAGGAAGAACTTCAGAGCAAAAGGAGCAATTCCCCGACCATTGGAATTGGTCTAAGGAGTGTCCATGAAAGAATCAAGCTTCATTTTGGGGAGGCCTATGGGTTATCCATTGAAAGTGACGCAGGGGCAGGAACAAAGACCCTAGTAAGGATCCCAAAAACATGGGGAGGACTTAACTAATGTATAAGGTAGCAATAGTGGATGACGATCGAATTATCCGCAAAGGGTTATCGAGTGTTATACCCTGGACGGAACATGGCTTTGAATTGGTTGGTGTAGGTGCGGATGGTGAACAAGGTCTGGAAATTATTAAAGAACATGATCCTCATATTGTCATCTCCGATATTCAAATGCCCTTTATGGATGGATTGGAAATGACTAAGGAGATCAAAGAACATAATCCTAAAACAAAAGTAATTTTGTTAACGGGATATGAGGATTTTAAATATGCCCATGAGGCAATTAAATTAAAAGCTTATGATTATCTGCTTAAACCAGTAGAAACTAGTGAATTGATTGAAAAGCTTAAACAAGCTTCGTTAGAATTAGAGCTTGAGCTGCGGAAAGAAAATCATATCAACGAGAGTCATTATTATATCCAGCAGCAGTTTCTTAAAAGGTTAAGTCTTAACGACGTGACGAATGAAGAAATATATAAAGAGTTAAGTAAAGTAGGTATGGATCCTAAGGGGACTCATACAGCGGCACTGTATGTCAAAATGGACCAAACAGATTTTGGCTCACAGACAAACATGGAAACCGTGAAAGACTGTATCATGGAGCATTGCAGAAAGATCCTTGACCTTTTTAAGATGGATGGTTGCGTTGTAAACGCTGAAACCGAGCATTTTGCTGTCTTTCTATTTGGTTCAGATTTACTGGCAGATGATTTTACTGGTGCTATTACGAATGTTACACGTGAATTCCTTTCAACGATACAAGAAAATCTTCATACGACGATTACTATTACAAGCGGGAGAATCTATCATGAACTTGATGACGTTAGCTGCTCCTATCGAGAAGCTGTAAAAGCTATGAACTTCCGTCATCTAATAGGAATCAATCAAGCTTATTCTATAGAAGAAATTGAAGCTTCCGAGTGTGAGGAAGTGGCTGAACAACTAAAAATTGAAGAAGATTTATTCCGATATATTACACTGGGACTTCCGGAAAAAGTAACTGAGCTGCTAGAGAATGCAAAAATAGAACTTCTGACAAATAAAAGAGTATCCTTGCAGGAAATGGTTTTGTTTGCTGTTAGAGTCATTAGTTTACTATTTTATGAATCATCTAAAATGGCAAAAAACTGGGACTATACCAAATTTGAAAATGTCGAGAGCAGGGTAGTAATATTGCAGACCATGGATGAGATCTTTTCAGAAATAAAAATAATTGCTGTCGATTTGGCTGAGTTTATAAAAAAATTAAATGGGAATCAAAAGCACACACTTGTTGATAAGGCAATTGACTTCATTCGTGAAAATTACCATGTGGCCAATTTAAGCCTTCAAACAGTGGCAGAAGTAGTTCATGTGAGCTCAGCTTATCTTAGTAATCTCTTTAAAGTAGAGAAGGGTTTTAACTTTGGGGATTTTCTCCTTGAAACGAGGATGAAGAAGGCTATGGAGCTTTTTCAGAAAACGGATTTGAAGACCTATGAGGTCGCTGAAAGGATAGGGTACTCTAATCCTCAATATTTCAGCAGCTGTTTTAAAAAATTTACGGGTTATACTCCGATCGAATTTAAAAAGCTGAAATAGGCATATTATTTCGGCACTCGGGATAAAAATAAATGACCCTGTAAAAAAACGGAGTGTAAAGGAAAAGGGGTGGATAAATTAAATTGCCAAAGATTTTTAAGGATTCCAGTTTTACAAGGATACTGATCTTTTTTATTCCATTGGCTGTATCTGCAAGTCTAACATCCATTTCTCATGTTATTATTAATGGAACATTGAGCCGGGCCGACCATGCTGAAGTCATTATTGCCAATTACGCGATTGCCTTCTCTTTATTTGGAATCCTTGAACGGCCAGTCTTGGTTTTTAGGCAAACGAGCTCAGCCTTGGCAAAAGGGAAAGCTTCCTTCAACAAAATTGCCGCTTTTTTTATCAAGGTTTCGCTTGTAATAACAGCCCTTTGTGTATTAATTGGTCTTACTCGGCTCGGGGATTTGGTGTTTAAGTATGGTTTTAATGCGGAAGCTGATTCTATGGCTTCCTTGAAGTTAACCTTTCTTGTTCTTTCAGGCGTCATTTTATTTTCCGGTCTCCGCTGCTTATATCAGGGAATGATTATTAATAAATTGGAAACAAAATGGTTAACAATTGGCGTCGTTATACGGTTAGCAGGCATGTTTGCTGTCGCTGCTTATTTGAACTTGTCTCATCATGCAAATAGTAGTGCTCCAGGTGCGATGATCTTTTTAACTGGAATGGGAATCGAATGCTTCATTAGTGTCTGGCGCGGGAATTTGATTGTTAGAGAAAACGATAAGGAAACGGAAACACCTTTGCGACAAAAAGAAATTTCTACTTTTTATTTTCCGTTAGTTTTTTATTTGTCGTTTCAGACCATCATAATCCCCGTGATTTACGCGTTTCTTGGCAAAATTCAAGATGTTCATTTAGGGATTGCTTCATTCGCATTGGCTTTTAGCATTACGAATCTGATACTCAGCTTTTTTATGTACACTCATCAGATTGTCCTGCAATTCTATGAAAAAAACAAACAAACGGTTTTGAAATGCGTGATGGTTTTCAGTATCGTTCCATCTGTCTTTCTGGCAATTCTTAGCTCTACAGCTGTCGGCCCTTGGTTTATGAGAACAGTGTTAGGTGCTGACATGGCATTGGCAGCTGAAAGTCTGCATGTATTAAAATTTTTTATCATTAAAACCATGGTCTTCCCTTGGGTGGATTACTTTGGCGGCATACTCATGCTTCAAAAAAGTACAAAATCTCTGTTAAAACCGCAAATTTTTAATATGATTGCTGTGGTCCTGGTCATTATTCCATTAGTGTATTGGAATCCGGCGCTAAATGGTAAGGCAGGTGCTATTGCCGCTTCAACAGGTGAATTAATCGGCCTGCTGGCTGTTTACTTCGTTGTAACCCGAAGGCAAAAAATCACTCAGGTGGCAGAACAGAAAACTGTTTAGTTTTTTTAAAGAGAAGTGTTAACGTTAACATTTTTTGTTTACATATTTTCTATCATTTGTTAGACTGAATTTATAGAAAATTGTTAACGTTAACAAAATATACATAGGAAGGTGCTCGAAGTGGAAAAATTCATGGGTCCAAATTTTTTATTGAAAAATGAAACCGCTGTCTCTTTATATCATGATGTTGCGAAGGAAATGCCAATTATTGATTATCATTGCCACTTAAGCCCAAAAGAAATCTATGAAAATAAGAAATTTAAAAATATTACAGAAGCATGGCTTTATGGTGATCACTATAAATGGCGTGCAATGAGAGCTAATGGGATACCCGAGGAATATATAACCGGCAACGCCAGCGACTATGAGAAATTTTTAGCCTGGGCAAGAACTATTCCGATGACAATTGGCAACCCATTATATAACTGGACACATTTAGAGTTACAACGATTTTTTGGTATCTATGATATCCTGAACGAACAGAGTGCACCTGAAATTTGGGAAAAAGTAAATGCTTTACTAAATGGAGAAGGCTTTTCTGTCCGTGAACTAATCGTGAAGTCTAATGTGCGAGTAATCTGTACAACAGATGACCCGGTTGACAGTTTGGAATATCATACGCTGTTAAAGGATGAAAAGGATTTCCCAGTTAGTGTTGTACCGGGATTCAGACCTGATAAGGGACTTGAAATAAACCGTGAAGGTTTTCTTGATTGGGTGGAAAAACTGGAGGAAGCCTCTAACATTGAAATTAACACGTTTGAAGACTATCTTGCAGCATTAGAAGCACGAGTTCAGTTCTTTAATGAAGCCGGAGGCACTGTTTCCGATCATGCATTAGATTCCATGGTTTATAAAGAAGCTGCCTTTGAAGAGGTTGCTCAAATTTTTGAACAAAGGTTATCAGGCAGCGTGATTCCACTAGAAGCCGAAAGGAAATTTAAGACTTACACACTTATCTTCCTTGGTAAGCTGTATGCAGACCTAGGCTGGGCGATGCAATTCCATATCAATGCTCATCGGAATAACAACAAGAGAATGTTTCACAAACTAGGTCCTGATACCGGTTACGATTCAATCAATGATGATCAAATTGCCAAACCATTGGTAAGGATTCTTGATTCCTTAGAACAAGAAAACAAGCTTCCAAAAACCATCCTTTATTCGTTGAATCCAACCGATAACTTTGTGATTGCGAGCATTATCAATAGTTTTCAAGACGGAACCACGCCTGGAAAAATACAATTTGGCACGGCATGGTGGTTCAATGATACGAAAGATGGAATGATGGATCAGATGAAGGCATTGTCTAATGTAGGTCTCTTCAGCAGGTTCATTGGTATGCTTACAGACTCGAGAAGCTTTTTATCTTATACTAGACATGAATATTTCCGCAGGCTGGTATGCAACTTAATCGGAGAATGGGTCGATAACGGCGAAGTCCCAAATGATATGGAGCTGCTGGGCAGAATCGTCCAAGGCATCTGTTACAACAATGCCAAAGACTACTTTAATTTTAAAATCGCAGAGCCAGCTGGCACCCTAAACTAAATTATTAAGATGATTTCATGCTGTAGAGGCAGAAAAAGGAGCTTACAAAGATGGTTACCATAAAGGATATTGCTAAATTAGCCAACGTATCACATACAACGGTTTCAAGGGCACTTAACAACAGCCCATTAATCAAAGAGCCGACAAAAAGAAAAATCCTTGAGATTGCCTCTCAGCTGAACTACACACCAAATTTTAATGCGAAAAGCCTAGTGATGCAGAAATCCTATACAATTGGATTATTTTTAACCAGCATCAGCAACGGGACATCAGCAAGTTTTCTTGCTGATACCATAAAGGGTGTCAATAGCATCATAACTCAAGATTATAACCTGTTCATTCGCGGGATTGATGACTATCAAGACTATTCCAGTATTAATCGGCAAAGGTTTGATGGAATTATCCTAATGAGCCAAAGCGTCCGGGACAACTCGTTTATCTATCATGTTCGTCAAAAAGGCATTCCGCTGGTTGTACTTAATAGGGAGATAGAAGAGGATGATCTTATTAATATATTAAGCAATGATACTGAGGGATCTCGCCAGGCAGTGGAGTACCTGATAGAGAATGGCCACCGGGATATCGCCATTATCGAAGGAACTCCAAGCTTTAAATCATCACAAATGCGCAAAGAGGGCTACTTGAAAGCATTAATTGATTATGGAATCCCTATTAAAAAAGAATACTCCGTACAGGGAAATTATGATATGGAAAGCGGATACCAAGCAATGGAAAGGCTGTTGTCCCTGAAGGAACCTCCAACCGCTGTATTCTGCTCGAACGATGATATGGCCATTGGGGCCATTCATTCGGTATTTGCTAAAGGATTAAAGGTACCTGATGACATTTCTATCTTTGGCTTTGATGATATCGGTTTTTCCCAATATACAACACCAAGATTAACTACAGTGAAACGACCTTTGGAACAAATTAGCATCCTAGGTGCCAAGAAAATACTATCGATTATGCTCGGTAGTGAGAAGGGTTACGAAAAGATTTTCTTAAAAACAGAACTGATTATTAGGGATTCGGTTAAGAAAATTAATTAACTTATTGCTATGGGTTTATCCGTAGCGGTGTGCCTAAAAATGTTCACGTGTGCATTTTATATTTTTGTTAATAAGGGGTTGTGGGCTATGCAAAGATTAAATCGAAGGAATTATAAGGAATACGAAATTTGTCCGGAAAAAATCCTTCAATTTGGTGAGGGGAACTTTCTAAGAGGGTTTGTTGACTGGCAAGTTCAGGTCCTTAACCAGAAAACCGATTTTAATGGCAGTGTTGTTGTAGTTCAGCCAAGAGGATCTGAGAAGATCGAGAGGCTTAACCGTCAAGATGGATTGTTTACACTATATTTACAGGGTATCAAGGATGGCCGCCCTGTTAACGAACATATGGTAATTGATTCGATCAGCCGTGGAATTAACCTTTTTATGGATTATCAGGCGTTTATCGAGCTGGCTGCAAAAGAGGAACTACGCTTTATCATAAGCAATACTACAGAGGCCGGCATTGCTTATGACCCTGAGGATAAATTGGAGGAACAGCCTCAGAAGAGTTTTCCCGGAAAATTGACTGCCTTCCTATATCATCGATTCAAAGCTTTTTCCGGAGACCAACAACGAGGCTGTATCATTATTCCCTGTGAACTGATTGAAAATAACGCGAAGGTCCTGAAGGAGATTGTTCTAAAATATGCCCAAGACTGGAATCTTGGCAGTGGGTTTATCAATTGGATCGAGAATGCAAATACGTTTTGCTCGAGTCTGGTTGATCGAATTGTCCCTGGATTTCCTTCAGACACCATCCATGAAAAAACGGAGGAGCTTGGCTATCAGGATGAATTAATGGTGGTGGGTGAACAGTACCATCTGTGGGTAATAGAAGGACCTGAATTTATCAAACACGAGCTTCCAGTAGAAGGTACCGGATTAAATACGATGGTTGTAAAGGATTTAACTCCATTCCGAACTCGTAAAGTCAGGATTCTAAACGGGGCTCACACAGCGATGACACCTCTAGCTTATTTATCTGGATTAGAAACGGTTGAAGAAGCAGTAAATGACAATGAAATAGGATTATTTATCAGCGAACTGATAACCGAGGAAATCGTACCTACCCTGGAAGGGGATGCAGCGGAACTCGGAGTCTACGAAGAGGAAGTCCTAAGCCGGTTTGCGAACCCATATATTAAGCATTATTTAATGAGTATATCCTTAAATTCGATTTCTAAGTTTATTACGAGAAATTTGCCTTCGCTTATTGATTACATAGAGAAGACTAACGTTCTTCCGATGAGAATGGTTTTTGCTTTGAGCTGCCTTATCTTCTTTTACCGAGGTAAACGGGGGGAAGAAAGCATCAGTTTGCAGGATCGACCTGAAACACTGCAATTCTTTCAATCTACTTGGAACATGTATGAAAATCAGGAAATTGAGTTAAACGAGCTAGTCGAAAGTGTACTAAGTGAAAAGATTCTCTGGGATATGGACCTTGATGAGATTTCAAATCTATCAAGCACGGTAACGAAACACCTCAGTGATATCGAACAACTGGGAGTAAGGAGTGCACTAAAAGAATTATCTAAAACATTGATTAATAAATAAGGAGGGCTGGGATTGATGAGAGATTACCTTAAAATTCATGAAAACGATAATGTCATTCTAGCTTTAAAAGATTTAAAGAAGGATGAACAGCTGAATGTTGACGGGGCAATGATTCAATTAAAAGAAGCGACCTACCGAGGACATAAGGTGGCCATCAAAGAAATCCGGAAAAATGAAGATATCATCAAATTTGGGTACCCGATTGGCCACGCCTTGACAGGGATTGCACCCGGCGAACTTGTCCATACCCATAATACGAAAACAAATTTATCCGGTACCGAGGAATACCAATACCTTCCAGTTCAAACCACAAATACATTTAAAGAAGAAAAGCGGACCTTTAGGGGCTATCGACGTGAAAATGGGTCAGTAGGGATTCGAAATGAACTTTGGATTGTTCCGACAGTAGGCTGCGTGAATGGAATTGCAGAAAAAATTATTAAACGATTCGAAAAATATGTGGGAGACAATAACCCCTTTGATAATGTCCTAGTTTTAAAGCATAGTTATGGATGTTCCCAGCTGGGGGATGACCATGAAAATACAAAACGGATTTTGGTGAATGCTGTCAACCATCCGAATGCAGGCGGAGTCCTTGTATTAGGGCTTGGCTGTGAAAACAATGAACTCCCTGCATTTAAAAAAGCTCTTGGTACAGTGAATGAAAGTAGAGTTAAATTTCTGATCTCACAGGCGGTTACCGATGAAATTGAAGAAGGCTTTAAATTAGTCATGGAACTCTATGAAGAAGTAAAACAGGATAAAAGGGAGAATATCCCACTGTCAGAATTAAGAATAGGTTTAAAATGCGGTGGTTCTGATGGTTTCTCTGGCATAACGGCGAATCCGCTCCTTGGCAGATTTTCTGATTATCTCATTGCCCAAGGTGGCACAACGGTTCTTACCGAAGTTCCGGAAATGTTTGGTGCGGAAAAAATTCTAATGGAACGTGCAGCAAATGAAGAGGTATTTCACAAAGTAGTCGGTTTAATTAATGATTTTAAAGAATATTTCCTTCAACATAATCAGCCAGTTTATGAGAACCCATCGCCCGGAAATAAGGCTGGCGGGATCACAACCCTTGAGGATAAATCACTTGGCTGCACACAGAAGGCTGGCACGTCAACAGTTGTTGATGTCCTGAAGTACGGGGAGGTTCTGAAAACAAAAGGACTAAACCTTCTTAGTGCACCTGGAAATGATTTAATTGCTTCGACAGCGCTTGCTGCCGCAGGATGTCATATGGTTCTGTTCACTACAGGAAGGGGAACACCGTTCGGAACCTTTGTTCCGACCGTTAAGATTTCTACAAACACCCAGATTTATGAAACAAAACCTCATTGGATCGATTTTAATGCCGGCACTTTATTGGAAGACCATATCTCGGCAGACCAAGTCCTGAATAATTTTGTTGATTATATCGTCAATGTGGCAAGTGGTGAAATGGCGAATAACGAAAAGAATGACTTTCGTGAAATCTCTATTTTTAAAAGCGGCGTGACATTATAAATCTGTGTTGTTCATCTCTACTAACTGAATTCTTGCAAAAAATAATTGTCATAGTAAGTGTACTTTCTAAGGAGGCAGACATGAAAAAACTAGGAATTTTAACCAAGCTTACGGATTGTGGTGTTGTTGCCGTTGTCAGGGCAGATTCGAAAGAAGAAGCAATACAAATTTCTGAGGCCTGTGTAAAGGGCGGGATTATGGGAATTGAAGTTACCTTTACCATTAATGAGGCAGAAACGGTTATTAAAGAACTTGCCTCCTATTTCGGTGACAACTCTGAGGTCGTCATCGGCGCAGGAACCGTACTCGATGCTGCGACAGCCAGAATTGCTATTTTAGCTGGTGCCCAGTTTATCGTAAGTCCAGGCTTTGATAAACAGACTGCCAAGCTCTGCAATCTATATCAGATACCGTACATGCCCGGCTGCATGACCATTATGGAAATGAAAACAGCTCTGGAATATGGGTCTGACGTTATTAAGTTGTTCCCGGGGAATGCTTTCGGACCGGATTTTATCAAAGCAGTGAAGGCCCCGCTTCCGCAGGTCAATATTATGCCAACAGGCGGTGTAAGTCTGGAGAATGCGGACCAGTGGATTAAAAACGGATGTGTGGCAATTGGAGTAGGAGGAAATCTTGTTGCTTCAGCAAAAACAGGAGAATACGAAAAAATTACGGAATATGCAAGCCAATATGTTAAAAAAGTACAGGAAGCAAGAGAGGGCTTATGATGAAGAAGGTTGTCACACTTGGAGAAATCATGCTCAGATTTTCGACTGCTGCCGGGGAACGGCTGTCACAAACTGGCCAGCTGACCGTGAATTATGGAGGAGCTGAAGCCAATGTGGCGGTTTCCTTGTCTCATTTTGGATATGATGCCTTCTTTGTAAGTAAAGTTCCTGATAACGCTTTAGGTCAAGCCGTTGATAGGCATTTAAGGTCCCACGGTGTTCGAACTGACTACCTGTTAAAGGGAGGGGAACGTCTTGGCACCTATTACCTTGAGGCGGGGATTGGGGAAAGAAGCGCACAAGTTACCTATGATAGAAAATATTCTGCCTTTTCTATGCTGGAAGCGGATGAAATTAATTGGGTTGAAATTTTTATGGATGCTTCATTATTCCATGTTTCAGGGATTACATTGGCGCTGTCACCCGAGCTCAGGGAAACAGTCCTACTGGCGGTAAAAAAGGCAAAGGAATTGGGTGTCAAAACGAGTTTTGATTTCAATTACCGGGCTAAGCTTTGGAACCAGCAGGAAGCTGGGAAAGCCATATTTCCGCTGCTTCCCTTTATAGATATTTGTTCGTTCGGAGAACTGGATGCCATCTATTTATTAGGTCTCGCTGAAGCAGATGAGTCCCTCTCACAGACTGAAAGACTAATACATTATTATTCTAAAATCACTGAAATGTATCCGAACATTCAGTTTATCAGCTCCACGTTCAGAACGGTCATTTCATCATCCAACAACCAACTGCAAGGCAATCTGTTTGCACAAGGCGAACTATATCAGTCCAAAGTTCATCATATTGATCCTATTGTCGACCGGGTTGGCGGAGGGGACGCCTTTGCATCCGGTATTTTAACAGGAATCCTTGAAGAATTTGGCCAGCAACAGACCGTTTCTTTTGCTACAGCAGCCTCGGCACTGAAACACACTATTCACGGTGACTGTAATATATTCACAAAAGAGGAAGTATTTCGCTTTGCTGACAGTGCCCCTGGAAAAATTGTTCGGTAGTTTTTCTTAATAAATTGATGGTAAAGGAGAAATGGAAGATGGAAACACGTTACGCGATTCATCCGGAAGATATGAAAAAATATACAACTGAAGAGTTAAGAAGAGAATTTTTAGTAGAAACCCTTTTTGAGCCGGGGCAGGTTCACTTAACCTATACTCACAATGACCGCATGATTTTCGGCGGGGTTACACCGGCAGAAGGCGAATTGACTATTAAACTGGATAAAGAATTGGGTGTTGAATATTTCCTTGAGCGCCGTGAACTAGGAATCATTAACATCGGAGGGGATGGGTTTGTCATCCTTGATGGGGAAGAATATGACATGAAGGCTCGAGATGGATTGTACGTTGGAAAGGGAACCAGAGAAGTACTGTTCCGCTCAAAGGATGCCAGCAATCCGGCTAAATTCTATATTAATTCTACCCCGGCTCATCATTCGTATCCTACAGTTAAAATCGATATTAATGAAATTGTACCTCTAGAAACCGGTGAGCCTGGTACTTTGAACGAGCGCAAAATTTATCAATATGTTCATCCAAATGTATGTGAAAGCTGCCAGCTTCAAATGGGTTTGACGATGTTGTCCCCAGGCAGTGTTTGGAATACCATGCCGTGCCATACACATGAACGCCGTATGGAAGTATACCTATATTTCGATATGGAACCAGAAACACGTGTATTTCACTTTATGGGTAAACCGGAAGAAACAAGGCATTTAATCCTTAAAAACGAACAAGCGGTCATCTCGCCAAGCTGGTCTATACATACGGGGACAGCTACAAGCAACTACACGTTCATTTGGGGAATGTGCGGAGAGAACATCACTTATACGGACATGGATTTTGTAAAAATGGAAGATTTGAGATAAGCGTTTTGCCTTCATGGAAACATAATTTGAAGGATTTAAAGAGCGGAGGTTATCGGAATGTCTAATGTGCTTAAAGCTTTTTCACTGGATTATTTCAGCCTTAAAGGAAAAGTTGCGATCGTGACTGGGGGCAATAAAGGTCTTGGGCAAGCGTACGCTGCTGCACTGGCCAAGGCAGGGGCTGATCTTTTTGTAGTTGCACGGAGCGGGGACTGGCAGGAAACAAAGGAACTGATTGAAGAGACCGGCCAACGCGCTGTATTTTTTCAAGCGGACTTAAGTGACAGGACAAAAGTAAAACAGGTAGTATCAGAATGTCTTAAGGAATATGGAAGAATTGATATCCTGGTGAATAATGCGGGAACCATCCGCAGGGCGCCGCTGCTGGAATACAAAGAGGAAGATTGGGATGACGTCCTGGAAATCAATCTTAATTCTTTGTACCTCCTCAGCCAGGAGGCAGCAAAGGTTATGGCCGAACAAAAATCGGGAAAGATCATCAATATTGCTTCCATGCTTTCATTCCAGGGAGGTAAATTTGTTCCTCCTTATACGGCCAGCAAGCATGCTGTAGCCGGCCTTACCAAGGCGTTTGCTAATGAATTGGCTGAGTATAATATTCAAATCAATGCCATAGCACCAGGATATATTGCTACGGATAATACTGCACCCATTCGTGCGGACGAAAAACGCAATGCGGAAATTCTTTCTCGGATACCGGCTGGACGCTGGGCAAATCCGGCAGACCTAATGGGTGTTGTGGTGTTCCTGGCTAGTGAGGCATCTAATTATATGAACGGACATGTGTTAACAGTTGATGGAGGGTGGCTGGCCAGATAACTCGGAAAGGGCCAAAATAAAAAATCAAAAAGCCGTACCAGACTTTTTTGGTACGGCTTCTTTATAGAACGAAAGAGGTGTATTCGTATGAATTTAGGGATTAGAGCCCATGATATCGAAACCAATTTGTTAGAAAAGTTGGTAAATGATATAGCTGATAAAGGATTGACCAGTGTTCAACTTGCTTTAGGTAAGTCATTGCCGACACTTTATCCAGGATTAGGAAGTCTATCTCCAGGTCTTGCCCGCCATATTGGGAACGCCTTTTCTCACACAGGGCTTCAGATTGCCGTTTTGGGCTGTTATTTTAATATGATTCATCCAGACCAAGTAGAGAGAAGAAAAGGGATGGATCGTTTCAAAGAGCATCTAAGATTTGCAAGAGATTTTGGCTGTAGCATTGTTGGGACAGAAACAGGAAACGTCAATGCGGAGATTGTTTACACAGAAGAAAACTTTAGAGAAAAGCCTTTTATGGAGGTAGTTGAAAGTGTTTCAGAACTTGTAAAAGAGGCAGAAAAATTTGGTGTCATTGTAGGAGTAGAAGCGGGAGTTAATCATCCTATCTATTCTGTCCAAACAATGAAGCGTCTTTTAGATATAATTGACTCTCATAATCTCCAAGTTATTTTTGATCCGGTTAATCTTTTGAGCATTGATAACTATATTAATCAGGAAGAAATTTTTGAAGAGGCGTTTGAATTATTGGGAGACAGAATGGTTATTTTCCATGCCAAAGACTTTATTATTGAGGGCAGATCATTAATACAAGTTCCAGTAGGGCAAGGTTTGTTAAATTACGATAAGTTATTTGACTTAATCAAGCACAAAAAACCATTTATCAATATTTTGATAGAAGGAACAAAGGAACCGTTCATTGATGAAAGCATTGTCTATTTGAGACGGAAATACGAAAAGTTGTAAATTAATTATGGATTAGATATATATTTAGGGAAAAGAAGCTGACTAAATATTAACTATTATTTACATTCAAAGCTATTTGTTAAAATAAATATAAAAATAATTATGAAAAAGAGGTTAAATTAATTCACTATTAGGCTTTATTTCACCCATGAGGCTTTTTCCTATATATATCTATTTTTTATTTTTGTTTTTAGCCTATTTCCGCTCAAAATAAAAAGTTGCTATTTCTACACTTTAACCGCACGGTGATTTTTTCACTCGTGCGGTTTTTTGATATTTTTCAAAAACTTATGCTGCACTTCCTTAAATTTGGATAAAGATATGGAATCCCCAAAAAGTTGTCTTTGAGAGTGTAAGTAAAATCGAAGGGGTTCATTTAACGAATCAGAAAGATGCAAGGCTATTGGCGCTGATTAAAAAACCATTTACCCACAATCACACAACTAGTTTATAATAAAAGGATGTACAAATTGGATAGTAGGAGTCCTCTCCTATGAAACTAAGAAGATTTAAGTAGGTGAATGATAATCGATGTCATTGAAACACGGGTGAGAGGTTTTATAGCTGATATTCAACACCCTAATCAAAAAAAGAGAATAAATATTAACGATTTAGAACTTCAGTTGCGTAGGCTTTTGGATGATTATTTTGAAATGGACGGCTATTCGTTGTTTTATCGTGCCATTGAAACATTGCAAGCGGAAGGACACCTGATTCCTATTCCAAATAATCAATATAATGGAAGAAGCCCAGCGCTTGCCTTATATTACTGGGTTAATACAAAAGTTCAGACACTCAAATGGGATCGTCTCGAAATGATGAAATTAGGTGATCAGTTTGATTTTTCCTTTTATGAACGGCATCCCGAATGGCAAACGAAAGACGAATGGAATCGAATCCAACATGTTTATACTTTTCTCCAATCCAGTCAGGAACGGGAAAACGTGTCAGTCGAAGAAAGAAGTTTGGAGCTCTTTGGTCATGAAAAATTCTTACTAGACAATGATAGCTTTCCGGATGGAAATGGGTTTTTAGCTAGAATTGGAGTATCTGAAGAGCAACTTAAAATGGTGAATTACGGGGAGCCTTTTGTATTTTGGATGAAACAAGGGAAAGAAATAAAAGATATTCAGCGGGTTCTGATCGTCGAAAATCTATCATTCTTTCATACTTCCATTAAGTTATTGGAAGCCGTTCAACTTGATTATGAACCTGAACTAATCATTTATGGTGAAGGGACTAAAATCGAACGGAGCTTTTCCTTTTTCTTTAGAATGTTTCCGCCCAAACCCTATCTTTTCTATTACGCAGGAGACCTTGATGCCGCGGGATACGGGATCCTCATTCGGCTTATCGAAAAATACTCGGATTGCTGTATTCAGCCTGCCTTAAAAATTTATCGCAAAATGATACAATGTCTAGAACAAAGGAATGACCAAAAACAAGGGCAAACACAAAACAGCAAATACCGTGATGCATTCTTTCAATGGTTTTCGGAAGAGGAGCAAGCCTTATTAATGCAATTATGGCAAGAAAATAAGCGGATCCCACAAGAAGTCTTAAACATAGAAACATGGAGGCGATGGATGTGAACGAATCATGGGAAGGATTCGCGCAGAGAATGCAACGATTAAATCCACTGTTTGAGCTTGGGAGGGGAATGGAAGTGGGTGAGCTTAAACCTCATATCCAAACCATACTCATGCAAGTGCTCCTGACCATCTTTTATAGAGAATTAAATGATGATGATCATAGACGCAAGTCAGATATCAAGTATATGGTGGAAGATTCCATTAAACAAATGAAGCTTTTAGCAGACGATAAGCAAATTGAACGGATGACAAGCGGGCTCCTGTATCAGGGGAAAGAAGAGTATAGTAAACCGTTTGAAGCCTTATATTACGATGAAATAAGACAATCCTGGGAGACTCAGGTCTTCCGATATGTCACAATGGATGAATTATATACGAATTTAGAGATGGGAGGATCCATTGTTTATAAACTCACGGATGTTGCTCAGGAAATGATTTTTATGAGCAGGGAAATGGCTGAGGAATTCTCGATCACGATTGAACAACTCTACAGTATGCAGCTGATTAAAAACGGAAATTTTAGAAAAGCTACTCGAAACCTCGATCACCTCATTTCACGAGTAAACCGCTTAATGGCAAAGGAATTCTCCTTTCAAAAGGAAATGATCCACAATCCCAAAATCTTATTGATGGAAGAGGAATGGCAAAGGGCTGACAATCGTGTGGAAATTGAAAAGCAATTTGAAGAAGAAAAAAACCACTTCCGTACCATCACTAGTATGATCGATAAAACGAAAAGAAATGAAGAAAATGATTATATTCAGAAAGAATTGATTCTTCTCCAAGAAAAAATTGGCCATACAAGGCAATTGCACGATCGTTTTGCTAAGCTGGTTATTCAAAATATTTCCTATGAAATGAAATTAAAAGTGGAAAACCCTTCCTTGTTTTGGGAAAACAGTTTGGTCTCCTTTCGAGAGCATATTTATGAAAATTGGTTCATGAAGAATGGAATTCAAACTTTTACGGAAATCGAAACGGTGCTTTCTCCTTTATTTTCACCGAAGAATGAATTTATTTTGCCGCTCGATTGGATTTGGGGTGAGCAAGAATTCGATGAAAAACAACTAACCGATGCCGTCATTGAAGAGGAGGCAGAAGAAAGTATTACTCGTCTGCGAGTGACGAACTGGGAATCTGTCATTAAGGCATGGAGTTATGTTTTTCAATTTTTACAAACCAGCGGAGAGTTTTCGTTAGCTGATTTAGCGACATTGCCATTAGAAGTGCAGGATTTATGGTTTGAAGAATCTGAAACGATTGATTTATGGATGATGTTCGATAAAAAGCCGCTGAAGGTTCAAGTGCTGTATCGAAAGGAAGAAACATTAAGCGATGAGAGGGAAATTCTTCTTTATAAACTAATGAAGGAATATCCTCAATTTCAAACCTTTGAGGGCACAAAAATCTTTACCGAGTTTGATCATAAAGCGGAGCCTTTTTTATGGTATCAAACGAAAATGACCCCTTTTAAACTATGTGTACAGGAGGAGAAAGGATGAATGCAGAAACGATCAAAAGAGCATCCGCTGTCTATTTTACTTTATTAAAAGATAAAGTAATCGACGAGAATAGTGAACACTTCCAGACTTATTTTGATCCAGAAGTAAGACAGACAGTTCTTTTATTAGCAGACGAATCTGGTACATATATCATTGAATCGCCAAAACGCATCCAATTAGTTGTCCAGCCTACTGGATCCGTCTTTGCTACCAATTTTACCCACATGAAAGAAAAGCATCGACAAGTCGAAAATAAGAAACATTTTCATCTTATCAGTGTTGTCATTATGTCATTTTTAGCGGCCATCGATCGCAACCAGGCTGCAAAAATTCGCACGAAGCGCGAAGGGATTAGCTATTACGCATTAGAACGGCAAGTCAACGACCTAATGATTCAATGGGATAGCATTCTTAAAGCTAAACCGACCTTCGGGGAAAACGAACGAATTGATATGAAGGAAGTTGTAACCACCTGGAAATACATGGAGGTTGACACGGACGATTATGGAGTAAAAAAAGGCAATAGACGAACAAGAATCGGTTTAATTGCCGGAGCTATGCGTTTATTAGAGACGGAGGGGCTGATCGTCATTCTTGATCGGGACGATATAGCTAAGGTGATACCAAAACAAGAGCTTTTTGAGCGAATTGAATACCTGTATCACGATTATGACCGTTATGAAGTTTTGAAAAAATTAATGACAACAGAGGAGGATGAGCATGCCGAAAATCCACCGAATTAGAATTGTTAACCTGAAATATGATGGCATGCAAAAGCAATATAAAGATACCACTTTTAATTTCCATAATGAAGAGACATCAACCAATGGCCTTATAGCAATGATGAATGGGGGCGGGAAAGGTGTGTTCCTTCAAACGATCTTCCAAATACTCAAACCTGGGACTTCGTGGGGGAAACAAAACAATCGTTATTATCAACAGTTTTTCTTTAATAATAAAGAACAATTTATTCCCTATACCTTTCATGTTCTCATTCAATGGGAATTGGATGGTGCTGACCGTCGGTATCTGATAACTGGAGGAATGTTCTCAGCCGAACAACGGATCTCGATGAGTGAAGAAAGTGGAAATGAAAGTAAAACATTGGAACAGGAAGCAAAAATCCTCCCTACGATTACCTTTTATACGAGAGAATTTGAACGGAAAGAAGAGGCAGCGCTTGAGCATATTCCACTCTACGATAATGATGAGGTTGCTGAAATCGAAAGTTTAAAGGACTATTTAAAATGGAATGGATATGACGTTTACCGAGATACGAAGAAGCACTATCGCATCCTGGATACATACGGAATTAACCGTAAAGACTGGGATATTATGAAAGATATTAACAAGGATGAAGGCGGCGTTGGGAAATACTTTGAGGGAGCGGAGGATGATCATTCCCTGTTCCAAAAACGAATTGTTCCCACTGTTAGTCAAGTCTTGCACAGGACGGAACATCAAAAGAACGATCTTGTGGAGATTTTCAAGAGTCAGGCAAGTATCGCTAAGGACCTGCCTGTTCTCTTAAAAAGAGAGCAAGCCCATAAAGAGTTTTTAGAAGATATTGTCCCATTTGAAGAGCATCTAGCTAAAGGTGTAGAACATAAAGAAATTGTACAAGCAAGTATACAGGCAGGAAGACAACTGCTGGGTGCGCTACAGCATTTGAAGCAAACGGAAGAGGAAACACGGCTTACTTTAGAAAAAGACATGGAGAAATTAATCATAAGGCAAGCAGAACTCCGCTATCAAAAAGACAATTTAGAGTATGCAAAAGCTCACAGAGAAGTTATGGATTGGGAAAAGAAATTAGTGGAAGAAAGGAAAAAGCATACTTCCTTACAAGCCATCGTTCTAGAGAAACAGGAGCGAAAAGAAGCGTTAGTATTTCAGGCTTTATTGAAAGAGTGGAGTGAAAACGAACAAACCATTCGCTCTCTTTCCCAGCAGATAGCTACATTGGAACAAAATAGCGGCTTAGAGCAAGTGAATCAAAGAATGGAAGAAATCAAACAAGAAGCTAAAAAGCAATGGGAGCAGTCCTATTTATCCATACAAGAAGCGATTAAGAAGTATGTGGGATATCAAAAGTTCTTAAAGAAAAAAGGAACGGAGTTGTCGCAACAGGATAAACAAAAGACAAAAAAGATTGCTCAGCTTAGTACTGAAATTGATTTTCTTTACACGCAGATGCATGCCTTTGAGTCCAAGGAAGCGGCACTAATCCAAGCATTTGGCGACCGCTTAAGCTATGACTTAAAGGGATTGATCGAAAGTCTGTTTAAACAAATTGAAGACAAAAAGGCTAGATTAGTAGAGTTGCAAGTAAAAGATAAAGAGTCTAGTGAACGGCAAAACCAACTTGCCACTTCACATGGTACCCTCGTCCAATCGATTCAGTTTTCAGAAGAAAAATGTGAAGAATTAAACCTAGTAAATGAAGAGCAAATGCAAAGAGAAGCAAAATTATTAGATAAACTTCATGGTTTATTAGATGATGCCACAGCGCCGTTTACTCACTCGCTCTTATCGAAGTATTCTATACAAATAGAAGAAATACTAAGCAATAACCGACAACAAGCTGAACAAATAAAAAAAGAACTTTGGGAAACACAACTCGACCATTCCTTAAACGATGAGCCCTTTTGGGTTGCAAATAAAGATGTAAAAGAATTAAAGGAATGGATCGATGAGAAGACTGGCATTGATGTGTTTTATGGAACCCAATTTCTCCAATCCTTACGTGCAGAGGACCTAGCGAATAACCTTATGAAGTATCCACTCCTTCCATACGGATTGGTCGTAAACGGGCAGCAATGGCAAAAAATAAATCAGCAGGTTCTTTCCGGAAGAATGTTCAAAAGTCCTGTTCCGATTTTCTTGCGGGAGGAAATGAACAGCGAATATCATCCAACTTCCTTTGTGATCATTAATGGAACCGAGCAAGAGCTATTAACGGATAAAAACCAATTCACCAACTGGAAAATAAAGATTGCTAAACAAATAGAAGAAAAGAAAGATACACTCCTTGAAATTGAAAAAACAGAAACCTCCTTACGTCGTGTTTTAAAGGAAATCGATCGATTTTTATCGATCGATCTTTCTATTGATATCGAAAAAGCTCTCAATCAGGAACAAAACGCGCTTCTTTCTAAGAAAACAAATTTACAGGAAATCAAAGCACAAGAAGAAAAAGAAAAAGAATTACAGCTTCAGCTAAAAGAACAGCTGGAGAATACAAAAGGTAAAATAGAAAAGATTACAAAAGATGTGGAAACATTAGAGGGTTTTGATCAAGAAAAAATTCTTCATCAAGAAAATAAACGAGTGAAATTAGAGAAAGAAAAGCAAAAGGAAGCCTTAGGTTCTCAGCAGCAAGAAATAGGAAAAGAGCTCCAAAATACAGTTGAACTGCAAAACCAGTGGAATCAAACGTATGTAGAATGGAAGCTGACAACTGAACAAACTATAAAGGAGATCAGGTTCTTTATGGAAGAAGCGGTTTTTCCTACTGATGAAAAAGCAGACCCATGTGATGAGGTCCCTCATCTTTCATCACATTTATTAGAAAAGATAAACGGAAGTATTGGAGAGCTAAAACAGCTCCAGAAATCAAAGGAAGAACAGGCTAGAGAATTACTCGTTATTCTAGCAAAAAAAGAAACCGAACAAAAGCAGCAAAAGAAATTAGAGAAAAAACTCAATGCTCATGATGAGGATTGGAATAAAGCTCCAGAACCAGATGAACCTATCAGTATATTAGAAAATATGCTGCAAACCGCACAGAAGGAAGCGAAGACAGCGGAAAAAGAAGAACGGGAACAAGGAACGGCTGTAACAGTAGCAGAAACGTCCTTAAAGCATGCGACCGAACAGCGTGACAAGTCAGGAAAGAAAGTTGAAAAGCATGAAAAACAGCCGGAAGAATGGGCAGACCTTGACTTAGAAGTAAAGGCTTTAGAAATTAAAGACCAAACGAAATTAACAAAAGAGGAAGTAAAGCAGGCTGAGAAACGCCAAAAAGAAACAGAAACGAATATTGCGGGTTTCGAAGGGGATTTGTTAACCTTATCCGTTATCCTAAAGGAGGAAGCGGCAGCCTTTACGAATCATGATTTAGAAAAAATTAAGAGTCAAGGGAAAGCATGTATCTTATCCTGGTGTGAAGGACATCAAGTGATTCAGGAAGAAGGTAAGGAGAAGCATGCGAAAATCGATCAATCATTAAGGAATTTAAAGCTCACGATTGAAGGAAAAGATTGGGAGATTCGCTTTAAAAATGAAGTATTAACCACACTAGACCATATGGATACAAGGCATTATACACATATCCAAAGTATCGTTAAAAACATGAAGCGTTTTTCACAAAGTGGGTTGGAACAATTAGAACGCGACAAAGAAAGGGCAGAAAAGGCTCAAAACTTCTGGGCAAGCCGTGCCAGCATGAAAGTGATGAGCATTGCAGAGGCGATTCGTTCTATGATTGCGAAAATGAAGCTGAAAAATGAACGAGGATCCTTTCCGCTCGTTCAGCTCAAAGAAGACATCTTACCTAAAAAGGCGGAAGATATTGAACCACTGCTGAAGCAGCATTTTGTAGCTGCTATTAACAAAATCACTAAACAATTTGATTTGATTGATGATCATAATCGCGCCTTAGATGAAGAAATAAAACAACTGATAAGTGATGAGCA
This sequence comes from Bacillus sp. OV166, assembly GCF_900177675.1. Lineage (GTDB taxonomy): Bacteria > Bacillota > Bacilli > Bacillales > Cytobacillaceae > Neobacillus. Next base: position 2,377,156 of record NZ_FXWM01000001.1, read on the forward strand.
AATTTTATTTGTATCACTCCGAAATCGATATCCTGAGCTGCTCGTCTATAATATGCGAACGGATAATGCCTTTATGTACGGGAAACCGCAAAGAGAGCATTATTCAACCTGGCAGACTATTAATCAAGGTTCTAGGACGAAATCCGATGGCAGCGGCGGACAAAAGCTATCCGCTCGAATGGTGATGATGATGATGTTATTATCAGTTAAAAGCGAAACCGATCAAAGCTGGGTTCCTTTAGTCTGTGATAATCCGTTCGGACAAGCAGCTTCGGCACATGTCCTTGACCCGATCTTCGCCGTAGCCGAAAAACTGAAGTTCCAATTCATCGTCGTCACACCGCCTGAACTGGTGAAAACGGAAATCAGCCAAAGATTTGATTCCTATTATAAATTGGACTTCATTCGTGAAAAAGGAAAAGAAATTGTTTCGGACACGATTGTTCCAGCCTTTCGGATTTATCAGGGAGAAGTAGTCGTTCAATAAGGTAATACAATCATATAGTCAAGGATATAAACGTAAAAAATCTCACTTTCGATATGGAAGGTGGGATTTTTATTTTGCAATTCCTTCAACGCTTGAAACAAGTGCTGATTTCGTTTCTGCGAAAAATGGCATGGCTCTAATGTGATTTCATGAATCAGTTCAGGAGAGAGAAAGACCGCGCCTAATAGGATGCTTCTGCTTCAAACAGATTTTCTTGCTGAATATTCGGCAAGCCAATCAGGTAATGTACTTCGTTGGTTAGGTTCGCCTTCGTGTTCAATTCTCTCCGGTCCTTTCCTCATCCATTTTTGTAATGTTTCTGGAAAATTATTTTCTTCAAAAGGGAATACAGCAATATCAGCAATCGCAGGTGGAAAAGGACTTTTTCGAATGTGGTTTTTCACCTTCGCCATTACCTTTTCATAATCCATTTCAGAACAAAATTGGAACCATTGCTGGACCGTTTCGTCCTTAAAAATGCAGTCGGGATAAACCGATTCAATAAGTATTAAAAGTTTGACTACCTCTTCCTTGGTCAATGCGATTCCTCCTCTAACATAATTTTCTCTTCATGAATCAGCCATTCCACCCGTCAGACATGGATTCCTTTTTTGACTTTTTAGGCTGTTTCCCGTTTTTCTCTGCTTCTAGTCTTCTAGTATTGACTGGATGGCCTTTTCGCAATACAACGCGCTGTAAGTTATAATAAAATCGGATGGTAATTAATTATTATGAACAATAGTTTTTTTTAAAAGTTCATAACAAACGATTAATAATATTAATAAAGAAACATAATAGTTAGACTACATTACATAATAAGGACTGAAATATATGGATTGGAAACCAGATCGCCAAGCCAAAAAAGCTATCTATAAACAACTTGCTGATTATATCGAAAATGGAATTGCAGATGGTACTTTTCCTCCAGATAAACCATTACCTTCTGAAAGAAATTTAGCTAAGGACCTTAACATAAATAGAAGTACAGTAGTTGCAGCATATGATGAATTGGAGTCAAATGGTCTAATACAAAGGAATAGAGGAAGCGGGACGACCATAAGTAAAGATATATGGGGAATTACCAAGAAACGTATACCGAACTGGAACAGGTATATTGAAGCAGGATCGTTTTTACCAAACTTGCCTATAACACAGAGGATAAGGAAGGAAGCAGTAGAACAAAAGTTAATCAATCTAGCTAGCGGAGAACTGTCAGAGGATCTTTTTCCGTTGAAATACCTAAGTGAGATTACTTCTTCTAGATCGTTTATAGGAAGCTTAGGTTATGATCACCCGCAAGGAAACGCAATATTAAGAGAAACGATTGCAAAGCATGTTAAGCTATATAGAAAAATTGAAACAAATCCTTCATCCATATTAATTACATCTGGGGCACAACAAGCATTGCACTTGGTGGTTCAATGCCTATTAAAACAAGGAGATGCAGTTGCATTGGAAGATCCCTCTTATAACTATAATCTTCCGATTTTTAAATCAGCAGGATTGAGACCTTATTTCATACCTGTAAACCAAGATGGAATTAACCCGGATGACTTACTTTCATTACATAAAAAGCATCGAATCCGAATGATATTTTTGAACCCTGCTTTTCAAAATCCAACAGGAGCCTTACTTCAGGAAAAGCAACGGAAAGCGATCTTAGAAATATCTTCAGAACATGGTATACCTGTGGTTGAGGATGATCCTTATAGTTTAACCTCGTTTACAGGGGAAAATATTTCTACTCTAAAATCAATGGATATTAACGGAAATGTCTTATATATTAGCTCTTTAACAAAGATCGTTGCTTCTGGATTAAGAATTGGTTGGATTATTGGCCCCACACCTGTTATTGAGAGATTATCCGATGCGAAGCAGCAAATTGATTTTGGTCATGCTAGTTTTACTCAGTGGATCGCAAATGATTTTTTAGAATCGGAAAATTTCCAATCTCATATTGAAAATTTAAACAAACAATTAGAAAAGAGAAGAAATCAAATTATTACTAGTCTTATATTTTATTTAAAGGATAAAGTTGATTTCTCCATCCCTCAGGGAGGAATTCATATTTGGTGCAGGATAAAAAAAGAGGTGAATGAAATGCAATTACTGGAGGAATCAATCAGAAGAGGAGTTATTTATGTCCCAGGTTACACGATGGGGTCCAAAAAAGGTTTTGTTCGTTTTACATTTGCTAGGGAAAATGAAGAATTAATACATGAAGGAATTAAAAGGTTTGCGGAAGCACTTGGGTCTATTTAATACTTAAAATTAGAAAGGATCATGTTCATAGGATTACTATAACATTCATTTCGGCAAATCCATTTCAGTTATGTTATAATACTATCAAATCAATGATAAGCGCTCGAATTTTAATTTTTTTCATAATATATTTCTAGCAAAGATATTTTGAAATTCACTGTTCAATTAATACCCTAGCAGCTTATAGTCACTTCCTCACAAGAAACAACGGTATAAGAGCGGTAATCAAATAATTTTATCAAGGAGTGAATTAAATGGTTATTCGAAGTAAAGCCGATGTTGAGTTCTTTTGTGAGAGGTTTGGTGATTTGGCCATCTGGGATGGTTCGAAGCACTACATTGCCCTACAAGATGATCAAAACAACGGCACTGTTACATTTATGCGATATCCTGATGGCAAGCTTACTGCTCATAGGAAGTATCAAGCTTTTTGGGATATAAATGAGCTTCCGGTTGATAATAAAGATATATGGCGGTATAGAAAAGTTCTTAATAGTTACTTGAAAAATTTCAATAATTATTAAAGGCGACTTCATTTTGTGGAGTCGCTTTCTTCGTATTCGAGTTACGAGAGTAGTTGGGTATAAATGAAAAAAAACCATCATCTTAGTTACCTTCACACTGCCATATATAACAGTTGTCAGCTGGAAATTTGATGGTTTTGGCGAAGTGTCTTTTACCGTGACAGATTAATAATTGTAGAGAGTAGGGATTTTAATGCCTATTATTCATGTGCAAATGATGGAAGGTAGACCGAAAGAAAAAGTGGCTGAATTAATTCGCAATGTCACGACCACCGTATCCGAAACATTGGATTCACCGAAGGAGAATATAAGAGTCCTCGTAACCGAGATTCCTAAAACACATTGGGGGAAAGCTGGGGAGCCGGTTGAAAAATAGAAAATGACTGAGCATGGTGGTAACACCGCCATGCTCAAGTTTAATACTATTCTGAAAGCGGTTCCTGGGGGAGGGGAAATGGCTTGTATTCGAAAATAAGAAAGATAATTAGAGTACAAAAAACCGACTTCCATTAGGAAATCGGTTTTTTACGTTATCGGTAAGTAACTTTTAGTTTGAAATTAAATTAAGGCAACACTAGTGTTATCTTTTATATATTGATATATATTGATTGCTAAATGAATATTAAATAATGGTTGACTATCATTCAAATCCGTTAATAGAATTTCCTCAATTCGTTTTAAACGATAGCTTAAGGTATTTGTGTGAATATGTAAAGAATCAGCCGTTTTCTTTATGTTTTGATTTTGGTCTAAATAAACAATCAGAGTGCTTAACAGTTCGCCTTTTCTAGATTGTTCATATTCAATGAGGGGACCTAATACTTCATGGATAAAATCAATCAATTCTTCCTTTGAATTTTGTAAAATAAACCTCTGAACGCCAAGGTCTGTATAACTAAGGACTCTATGATCAAAACGATAGTTTTTGAGAAACTTTATGCACTTTGTCGCTTCTACAAATGACTCGTGGACAAAGATAAGCCCCTGCTTAATTCTTCCAATCCCAATTGATACGTCTATCGCTCTATATTTATTTTTAATCTCATGCTGTAAAATTTTTGCTAGTTCTTTTAATTCAGCAATAATATTGGATGAAGAAACTCTTGAATGCAAAGATAGAAGGGCAACGATTTGATTTTCATCCCGTACTGCCATTACTTGCGAGTTCCTCCCAAGTAATGTATTGGCCATATGGAGTAAATTCCTTATGAAGTGATCGCCGATCACCTTTTGCTCGTTTAACTTATCCTCAAAATTAATAAGTATGGTAACATAGTTTCGGTTAGGGTCAAAATTTAAATTTTTTGCTTTCTGTATAAGTGCTTCATCGATCTGTCCTGAAAAAAGCTTGGTCACGAATTCCCCTCTTAAACGCTGCTGTGTTTCAAAAACGGCTTGCTCTTTTCCCAGTTCAAGTGAAATGACTGTACAAGCATGTTCAAGAGCAGCGATATCCACTTCATTCATTTTATGTTTTGAAAGGATGATTAGTCCGCCTAGAGACTTTAATTTGGACCCAAGTGGCAATACAACTAATTGATACGTTTCATCATTTAATGTTATTTCGGAAACGGTATGTGAGTTTTCAAGTGTTAGGATAATTTGTTTTGCATACGCTTTCATATACTCGGTCATTTCAATTGAAAAGGAGGAATAGCAGGCAGAAGCCCTAAGTTCACCTATTTCATCAAAGAGAAACATATGTTGTCCTATTGTTTTATGTATAAAATTCATAATCGATTGAATTCCTTCTCCATTTACAACGAGATTGGCCAGGTTCCTATGTATTTCGATTGAATGGGAAAGCTTCTGAACCATTTTTTCCTTCTCATAATAAAGACTGGATTTTTCCAAGGCAACTGCTGCTTGGTGGCCAATCGCTTCCAATAGATTAATATCCTCTTGCTTAAACTGCAAAGATTGTTCAAAAGAGTCCAATGTAATCACGCCAATACATTTTCCGTTTTGTAAAATAGGTGAAGAAATGACAGATGTAAAATGAAAATTACTCGGAATAGACTGATCCAATAAATCTCTGTTAAATGGCGTTAATGTTGACAACGCCTGTTTAATTTCTACCTCATTCCAAAAAATGAGACATTTTTTGGCAGCAAAAGACATCCCAGTCATGGATTCACCGCTAACTAGTTTAATTTGCCTAAAAATATGTGGATAAAATAATCCTTGAGCTGATTTTGCGATGAGTCGATTCTGGCTTTTGTCAAAAATCCATATAGAGCCTCCTCCTGCCGCTTCAACGACAGATATCGTTTCATTCATGATTGAATCAAAGATCGTATCAATATCTAATTTGGAATTGATAACGTTGGACACATGGATTAAGGACTTTAGTTGCCGATGGGTTAATGTATCTTGCATCTGTCATCATCCTTTCTCTAAGATTTTTTACATTTCATCCATTTTCGTGTTTTTGTGTAAAAGACACAAATTTTTCATATTAATATTCATGAAAATGTACATAGCATAATATTCATAATGATTATATTCTTATTATAAGAAAGTTTTGAAATTAATGAAAGGAGTTCAGCGTAAAGATAGGTAGTGGAGGCTTAATTTTTTTTGCTTGAAACAATCGGAATATTTAGAAAGGTGTTGAAGATAAATGAATTTTGATTTAACGAAAGAACAAGAGATGATACGCAAGTTAGTTCGAGATTTTGCTGATGCAGAAGTTGCTCCTGGAGCGGATGAACGTGATCGAACGGGGGAATTCCCTAAGGAAATTTTTGCAAAATTAGCAGAGTTAGGGATCATGGGTCTGCCTTTTCCTGAACAATACGGTGGAGGTGAGGCTGACACGATCAGCTTTGCAATTGTCGTTGAAGAACTTAGTCGTGTTTGTGCATCAACAGGAATTACATATTCAGCACATATATCATTAGGAGGAGCTCCTCTTAATTTATTTGGTACACATGAGCAAAAAGAGAAATACTTAACACCAATTTGTACGGGAGAGTCTTTTGGAGCATTTGGATTAACTGAGCCGAATGCAGGCTCCGATGCAGGGGGAACCCAAACAACAGCAGTTCTTGATGGAGATGAATGGGTCATTAACGGCTCAAAATGTTTTATTACAAATGCAAGCTATGCTAATCACCTTGCAGTGACAGCGGTAACAGACCGCTCAAAAGGAATCAACGGAATCAGCGCATTTATTGTTCCTACAAATGCTCCAGGATTCACTGTAATCGACAACTACGAAAAAATGGGTCTGCATGCCTCAAATACCACAGAACTTATCTTAGAGAATGTAAGGGTTCCAAAAGAAAATCTGCTGGGAACAGATGGAAACGGTTACAAGCAATTTTTAGCTACGCTTGATGGCGGAAGAATTGGAATCGGTGCCATGGCTGTAGGTATTGCTCAAGGAGCCTATGAAAAAGCTCTTCAATATGCAAAAGAAAGAAAACAGTTTGGAAAGAGTTTAGCCAACTTCCAGGCAATCCAATTTAAATTAGCTGACATGGCAATGAATATTGAATTAGCCCGGAATATGGTTTTTAAAGCAGCTTGGTTAAAGGATCAAGGAAGAGCTTTTAAAAAGGAAGCGGCATTTGCGAAATTATTTGCTTCGGAAATATGCATGCGAGCATGTGATCAAGCCGTTCAAATTCATGGCGGATATGGATATATGAAGGAATATCAAGTGGAACGATTCTTCCGTGATGCGAAACTCTTGGAAATTGGTGAAGGAACATCTGAAGTTCAACGAATGGTTATTGCCAAACAAATTGGATGTTAATGAATTATTTTAGGATGGCTGTGTTAAAGGTGATGGTTGATCTTAAGACTACGTTGATTGGAGCGGAAGGCGCGAAGACTCCTGCGGGAGTACGGGGCAGGGGAGACCCCGCAGGAGCGAAGCGACGAGGAGGCTCCCCGGCACGCCCGCGGAAAGCGAAGCGCCTGGAGCGGAAATCAACTGTCTAGTAGAGACATAGTGATTAAATAAAAATTGTTAAAGGAGCCATTACATGGATATCAGTGGAATTTTACAAGTAGTATCAAATAGTAAACTCATTTATCCAGAAGAAGAAAAAGTCTGTTCAACCTCCATTGGGAGCAGTGAAGCATTTCAAGAACTTCTTAAACAATCACAAGAAGATCCTGCTAAATTTTGGGATCGTGCAGCCCGCGAACTTGTTTGGTATGAACCATGGAATGAAACCATTAGTGGACAGCTTCCCGATTTTCGCTTTTTTGCCGGCGGCATTAGTAACCCAAGTGTAAATTTACTTGATCGGCATGTAGAAAATGGCGCAGGAAACCGGACCGCTCTCATTTGGGAGGGTGAAAACGGGGACACCAAATTTTACACGTATAATATGCTTCTTGCTGAAGTAAATCGTTTTGCGAATGTTCTTAAATCATTTGGTGTAAAAAAAGGTGATTGTGTTGCTATTTTTCTTCCCAATCTGGCCGAAGCCTTTATTTCCGTTTTAGCTTGTTTTCGAATTGGTGCTATTTACAATACAATTTTCTCAGGATATTCGGAAAAATCATTGACAGACCGTCTCATCAATTTTGAGCCAAAAGTATTGATCACTGCGGATGCAACAGAACGTCGGGGTAAATTCATTCCTTTAAAAGAAAAAGTTGATCATGTTGTACCATTTATTCCATCGATTGAAGCAGTCATTGTTGTCGACCGATTAGGTTCTGAGGTTCAAATGAAAGATGGCCGGGATTACTGGTGGCATGAGCAGACAAAAGCGGCTAGTATCGTTTGTGAACCTGAGAGAATAGAAGCGAATGAGAGCGGCATTGTGTTTTATACAAGTGGTACGACAGGTAAACCAAAAGGCGTCGTGCATTCCGGCATGGCTTTTGTCACACAGAATTACACATATGCCAAGTATCATATGGATCACCATCAAGACGATGTTTTCTGGTGTACCGCGGATATCGGCTGGTTAACCATGCATATTTGGGGAATTACAGGCGCCTTAGCGAATGGTGTAACAACCGTTGTCTTTGAAGGGGCTGTTGATTATCCAACAAAAGATCGTTTTTATCAAATCATTGAAAAATACAGGGTGAATAAACTGTTTACTGCCCCAACAGCATTAAGGATGTTAAAAAGTATGGGAGAAAAGGCATTAGAGAAATTTGATTTATCGTGCCTCGATGTCATTTCCCTTGTTGGAGAACCTTTCGATCCGGAAACCTGGCATTGGACATATGAAGTTTTAGGAAAGAAGAAGGTATATATCAATAATACTTGGGGCCAAACCGAAACAGCGGGATCGCCTATAGCTGGAGCAGCTTGGCTGACGCCGATGAAACCAGGTTCCTCAGGTACTGCATTTTTAGGTGCGGTTATGGATATCGTTGATGTAGAAGGCAATCCAGTTAAACCTGGTGTCTTAGGAAATCTGGTTATTAGAAAACCATTTCCTATGCTATGCCGGACACTTTGGAAAGAACCAGAACGATATTACGCATCCTATTATAGCCAAGTGGATGGCTGCTATTATGCTAGCGATCTAGCATTAATAGATGATGATGGATATTTATGGGTAGTTGGACGTTCAGATGACGCATTTAATGTAGCCGGACACCGCTTAAGTACAATGGAGATGGAGAGTGCTGTACTTGAATGTGAGGGTGTTTCTGAAAGCGCAATCATTGGAATCCCAGATGAAATTAAAGGAGAAGTTCCGCTCGCATTTGTCCGTTTGGCCGATGGCTATGAAGGAACAGAGGAATTAAAACAACAAATAAATAATCACATCATTCAACAAATTGGTAAGATTGCAACCCCAAAATCAATTATTTTTACAGATATGTTGCCGAAAACAGTCAGCGGAAAAATCATGCGCCGCTTATTAAAGGAAATTGTTGTATCTGGAAAGGTTTCCGGCGACATTACAGGACTAGAAGACCCGACGACGGTTGCACAAATCCAAAAAATAGTTGCTGAAAAGTCATCAGTTAAATAATTATTAATTAGAGACAGTCATTTGTCAGGAAAATAACCGGCAAATGACTGGTTCCATATTACTAGATTAAGAGTAAAAGATAAACGTAAAGAATGTTGCAAAATGAATTGTTAGATTTTTACATATCTCCTTAATCATCACAGTTTAAGCATTTGTAATGCTGACGAGTTTTGAACCTTCTTAAATAGAAGATAGAAAGGGTGGAAAGGCATGTTCAAAAAAGTTTTAATTGCTAATCGTGGCGAAATTGCTGTCCGTGTAATCCGTACATGCAAAGCCTTAGGGATTACCACAATTGGAGTATACTCAGAGGCTGATGCGGATGCTCCCCATGTAAAAATGGCAGATGAGGCCTATTTAATCGGAGGTTCCCGTGTAGCAGAAAGCTATTTAAATATCAATAAAATTCTAGAGGTCGCTCAGGTTTCAGGAGCGGAGGCTATTCACCCGGGATATGGCTTGCTGTCTGAAAATACGGACTTTGCCCGCCGCTGTGAGGAAGCAGGACTTGTATTCATCGGGCCTTCTCCAGAGGTTATTTCTAAAATGGGAAGTAAGATTGAATCACGCAAAGCGATGGAGGGAGCAGGTGTACCTGTCGTTCCAGGGATTACCTACCCATTGGCAGATGAAGAGGAAGCGGTCGAAGCGGCGGGACGTATCGGTTATCCCGTTATGCTAAAAGCCTCCGCAGGCGGTGGCGGAATTGGAATGCAAGTGGTCCATAACGGGGATGAAATCCGAAAAGCATTTGCGGGGAACCAAAAGCGGGCTACTGATTTCTTTGGCGATGGAGCAATGTATATTGAAAAATTTGTTGAAAATCCAAGGCATATTGAGATTCAAATCTTGGCAGACAGTTTTGGAAATACCGTTTACCTTTGGGAACGTGAATGTTCGATCCAACGCCGTCATCAAAAAGTCGTAGAGGAAGCCCCATCATCGTTTATTACTGAAAAAACTCGTACCAAGATGGGGGAGGCTGCAGTAAAAGCGGCCCAATCAATTGGGTATAAAAATGCAGGAACAATCGAGTTCTTAGTTGATGAAGAGCAAAACTTCTACTTTCTTGAAATGAATACCCGTTTACAAGTAGAGCATCCTGTTACGGAAGAAATTACAGGTTTGGATTTAGTTGAAGAACAATTACAAATTGCTGCAGGTGAAGCTCTGAAATTTTCTCAAGAAGACGTAAAACGTGAGGGTCATGCCATTGAGGTTAGAATCTATGCGGAAGATCCCAAAACATTTTTCCCTTCACCTGGAAAAATAACAAAATTAGAGTTGCCGAACGGTCCTGGAGTTCGACATGAATTAGCCATTCACGGTCAATCCGCAGTCACACCTTTTTATGATCCAATGATTGCTAAGCTTGTCGTCAAAGGCAGCAATCGTGAAGAGGCAATAAATCGTCTGCAAGCTGCATTAGCTGATTATCATATTGAAGGTATTAAAACAAATATCCCAATGCTGCAAGAGGTTATTGCCCACTCAGCATTCCATTCAGGTGATACGACAACAGACTTTGTTAACAAGCATTTAAAAACTAAAAAAAAAAATAACGTAAAATAGGAGGAATTATCATGAGTGAAGTAATTGCAGTCATGGCAGGAAATGTATGGAAGGTATTAGTTAAAGCTGGAGATCAGGTAGAAGAGGGCCAAGATGTAGTGATTTTAGAATCGATGAAAATGGAAATTCCAATTGCAGCTGAATTCGATGGAACGGTGAAAGAAGTGAAAGTGAACGAAGGCGACTTTGTTAATGAAGGCGACGTCATTGTAGTAGTTGAATAAAGCCTGGATATAGGTGGAAAGGAGATGAAACAATGAAGTGGCCGGAAGGTGTAACGATTAAAGAGGTTGGTCCTCGTGATGGATTGCAAAACGAAAAGGCATTTATATCAACAGAAGATAAAATTGTTTGGATTAATCAATTGTCAGATAGTGGACTAAAACATCTTGAGATTACCTCTTTTGTTAATCCCAAATGGATTCCTGCACTTTCAGATGCAGTTGCCGTTGCTACTGGCATTACCAAAGTGCCTGGTGTCACCTATACAGCACTCGTTCCTAACCTTCAAGGTTTGGAACGGGCATTTAAAGCGAACATTGATGAAGTAGCAGTGTTTATGTCAGCAAGCGAAACACATAACCTAAAAAATATCAATAAAACGATTGGCGAGACTTTCCCTGTGTTACGGGATTTGGTCAGAGAAACCATTTCAGCAGGAAAATTAAGCAGAGGTTATGTTTCTACTGTTTTTGGCTGTCCGTATGAAGGTGATGTTGATATCGATGCGGTCATAAGAGTGTCCGAAACATTATTTGAAATGGGTATTGCAGAGTTGTCTCTCGGGGACACAATCGGTGTGGCAAATCCAAGGCAAGTTCAAAATGTGTTGGAAGTTTTATTAAAAAGATTTCCAGCAGATAAAATAGCAATGCATTTTCATGATACACGTGGAACGGCTTTGGCCAACATCTTAGTATCGTTAGAAATGGGAATTACCATTTTTGATTCTTCGCTTGGCGGCCTAGGAGGTTGTCCTTATGCGCCTGGAGCATCCGGAAACGTGGCAACAGACGATTTACTCTATATGCTTCACGGGATGGGAATTTACACTGGTGCTGATCAGCAAAAGCTGCTTCATGCATCCCAATTCATTCAGGAGAAACTTGGTAGACCTTTACCAAGTAAAAGTTTTCAAGCCGCGAGTTCCAAGCTGAGTGGAAAGCTTGGAAATGCTTTGTGAGAAAGGTGAGATCATGAGTAAAACCATATTAGTTAACAAGATGGAAAACGGAATCGTGATGATTACTTTAAATAGGCCGGAAGCTGCTAATGCTTTATCCTTACAGATGTTAGAGGGGCTCAAGGGCGCCATTCTTACCTGTAAATATGATCGATTAGTCCGCTGTATCGTCATTACAGGGGCTGGGGAGAAAGCTTTTTGTGCGGGAGCTGATTTAAAGGAACGAGCTGGAATGGATCCAGTTGAGGTGAGGAAGACGGTTTCTTTGATCCGTGAAACTATCAACTCTTTAGAATCATTACCACAACCGGTTATAGCGGCAGTGAACGGCGTTGCTTTTGGCGGAGGAACTGAACTAGCGCTCGCTTGTGATATCCGTATTGCCTCTGAAACTGCGAAACTTGGACTGACGGAAACATCTTTGGGAATTATTCCTGGTGCAGGCGGAACACAGCGTTTACCAAGATTAGTAGGAAAGGGACGTGCAAAAGAGCTGATTTTCACTGCAAGACGAATTGATGCAAAAGAAGCCCTTGAGATTGGATTAGTAGAGTATAAGGTCCCTGCTGAAAGCTTAATTGATAAAGCATTAGAAATTGCAGGACAAATTGTTCGGAATGGCCCGATTGCCGTTGCACAAGCAAAGTTCGCAATCGATAAAGGCTATGATGTTGATATAAACACCGGTCTTGCCATTGAGCAAAATGCCTATGAAGTGACGATGCCAACAAAAGATCGTTTAGAAGGATTACAGGCTTTTAAGGAGAAACGCACCCCAATCTACAATGGTGAATAAGAAAACTAGATTAATAGGAGGAAAAATAATGACAGTGGATATGAAACCTTTACAACAAACTCTGAATGATCGAGTCGAACAAATTAAAAAGGGCGGAGCTCCCAAATATCACGAAAAAAACCAAGAGCAGGGAAAACTGTTCGTTCGCGAGCGTTTATCATTATTATTCGATCCTGGCTTTGAACTGGAGGATGCGCTATTTGCAAACTGCATGGCGGGGGATCTTCCTGCAGATGGTGTTGTGACAGGGATGGGCAAGATTAATGGCCAGCTTGTCTGTGTGATGGCTAACGATTCAACGATCAAAGCCGGTTCTTGGGGAGCTCGGACGGTTGAGAAAATCATTCGTATCCAAGAAACAGCTGAAAAACTTCGGGTACCATTATTATACTTGGTAGATTCTGCTGGAGCGCGGATAACGGATCAGGTGGAAATGTTCCCTGGGCGTCGTGGGGCAGGAAGAATCTTTTACAATCAAGTAAAACTTTCAGGTAAAATTCCTCAGATCTGTATTCTGTTTGGACCATCTGCTGCTGGTGGAGCCTATATTCCAGCTTTTTGTGACATTGTTATTATGGTTGATAAAAATGCATCGATGTACCTGGGATCACCGAGAATGGCCGAAATGGTTATTGGTGAAAAAGTAACCTTGGAGGAAATGGGCGGCGCGCGCATGCACTGTTCTGTTTCAGGCTGTGGTGATGTTCTTGCAAAAAATGAAGAAGAAGCCATTTCAATGGCAAGAAACTATCTTTCTTATTTCCCTGCTAATTTTTCAGAGAAACCGCCAGTTCGTGAGTCTGTGGCTCCTAAACCATTGAAAAAACCATTAGAAGAGCTGATTCCGGCTAATCAGAATGCACCATTTAATATGCATGATCTAATAAACGGGATTATTGATGAAGGCTCCTTCTTTGAGATCAAAAAACTTTTTGCTGGCGAACTTATTACAGGACTTGCCCGCATGGATGGGAAACCTGTCGGAATCATTGCCAATCAGCCGCGTGTTAAAGGCGGGGTATTATTCCACGATTCAGCAGATAAGGCCGCAAAATTTATTAATCTTTGTGATGCCTACCATATTCCCCTTTTGTTTTTAGTTGATGTGCCTGGATTTATGATAGGTACAAAGGTAGAACGGGCAGGAATCATACGTCATGGTGCGAAAATGATTTCAGCAATGGCTGAAGCAAGTGTTCCAAAAATCTCTGTTATTGTACGTAAAGCATATGGAGCTGGTCTTTATGCAATGGCTGGCCCTGCATTTGAACCGGATGCTTGTCTTGCATTGCCTTCTGCTCAAATTGCGGTTATGGGACCAGAAGCAGCAGTTAATGCCGTTTATGCTAATAAAATTGCAGAGCTTCCTGAAGAGGAGCGAACTGCATTCATAGAACAAAAACGTGAGGAATATAAAGAGGACATTGATATTTACCATCTAGCTTCCGAAATGGTGATCGACGGTATTATTCCAGCAAACTCATTACGTAAAGAGCTTGTTAATCGTTTTGAGGCATACTCTTCAAAATATCTCATTTTTTCAGAACGAAAACATTCTGTATATCCGGTCTAATTTTTAACAGTTAATTTCTATTTTAAGAGACTTTATCTTAATAAGGAGGCGGATCCTGTGAAGAATGGAAAAATTGTAAACTCCTTTGTGGAAGCAATACAAGATATTTCAGATGGCGATACCATCATTGTCGGTGGTTTCGGACTGTGCGGAATTCCGGAAAAAGCAATTCTTGCCTTAAGAGATCAAGGAACGAAGGATTTAACAATCGTTAGCAATAATTGTGGTGTTGATGATTGGGGGCTTGGTCTGCTGCTTGCAAATAAGCAAATTAAGAAAATGGTTTCATCGTATGTCGGTGAAAATAAAATTTTTGAAAAGCAGTTTTTAAGCGGTGAGCTTGAGGTCGAACTAGTCCCTCAAGGAACGCTTGCTGAACGAATTCGTGCCGGCGGCGCCGGAATACCTGGTTTTTATACGGCTACTGGGGTGGGAACTCCAATTGCAGAAGGAAAAGAGCACAAGGAGTTTAAAGGAAGAACCTATTTATTAGAAGAGGGAATTGTCGGCGATTTTGCCCTGGTGAAAGCCTGGAAGGCCGACCCGCTTGGAAACCTTGTTTTCCGAAAAACATCACGCAACTTTAATCCATTGGCTGCAATGGCCGGGAAAATTACAATTGCAGAAGTCGAGGAAATCGTTGGGGTAGGAGATTTAAATCCAGAAGAAATCCATACGCCAGGAATCTACGTTCAACGTGTGCTGCTCGGAACAAACTATGAAAAACGGATAGAAAGACGTACAGTAGTACAAGCCTAATAGTTTAAAAGAGACAAGGAGTGAGTAGATTGAAGGATGCGCGGTTAACCATTGTAAAACGTGCGGTTCAAGAAATTGAAGATGGAATGAACGTAAATTTAGGGATTGGGATCCCTACCCTTATTGCCAATGAAATTCCAAGCGAATACAACGTCTTGCTTCAATCAGAAAATGGCTTATTGGGCATTGGACCTTATCCTGTTGAAGGTACAGAAGACCCCGACCTAATAAATGCGGGAAAAGAAACGGTAACTGCTGTACCTGGTGCTTCTTTTTTTGACAGTGCAGAATCATTTGCAATGATTCGCGGCGGTCATATCGACCTTGCTATCTTAGGGGGAATGGAAGTTTCTGAAACAGGAGATTTGGCTAATTGGATGATTCCAGGGAAGATGGTCAAAGGAATGGGCGGAGCCATGGACTTAGTAAACGGCGCAAAACGTGTTGTGGTTATTATGGAACATGTTAATAAGCACGGAGAATCAAAGGTCAAAAAAGAGTGTTCACTTCCCCTTACTGGAAAAGAAGTGGTCCACCGTTTAATAACAGATTTGGCTGTATTTGATTTCACTCCGGAAGGAATGGTTCTCGTGGAAACCCAGGACGGAGTATCGGTTGAGGAAGTTATTGAAAAAACGGAGGCTTCATTTAAAATTGGTGTCGAATTACTAGTTAATTAAAAGATTGGACTGGTCCCAGTGATAGGATAAATTTTATTAGGGGTTTCTCACACGGTTCCATCAAAAACTATTATAAATTAACCGCACTGGATTTTATCACTCGTGCGGTTTTTTGATATTATTTCAAGAACTTATGTTTTACAACGATGAAAGGTCACTAATTGATGGCCTTATTGTTGTTTTGGTAGAAATAAGTTATGTATTTTGAGCTTCAAAATATGGTTTCAGGTTTGTGCAAATTCAATCTTTTAATCATTTAAAAAGTTTTGAGACTAGGTCTCGTACAAACTTTCTAAGATACGTATAACTTCTCCAGTAGGAATTTTCATATCATCATTAATCCATTTTCGTATGATTTCAATTGTTCCTCCAGTTATATAGGTGAAATAATATTCTAATTGAGTCTCATTAGCATTTGGAAACTGTTTTTTTATATCTTCGATTTTTTTTTCATAAGCAGAATTCAAAATGGTGCTTAGCACATGAGAGCTAGTTTTTTCATTAAAAATAATTTTACAATGCTCTTTATTTTCAAGGATCAAATTAAATATTTCATTAAGCATATTTTGAAGAGATTCGTCTCCAGAAATATTAATGGTACTCATCAACTTCTCTATCATTTCTTCCTCGATACTTCTCATTAAATCAAACGGATCATTGTAATAAGAATAAAAAGTTCCACGATTAATATCTGCTTCTTTGCAAATATCGGTAACTGTAATTTTATTTAAGGTTTTTTCTTGAAGCAGCATTAAAAAAGCATCAATAATTACTTTTTTGCTATACAATGTTCGCCGGTTTCCTTTTACGCCAACCATATAATACTCCTCCTCTTTAAAAACCAAATCTTTTTCAATAGGTATTTTATTGAACAAAATACAAAAGATTTGTCGGTTTAATAACACATGTTTTCAAATTGCTTATTGTTACCTTCCATTAGATTTAATATACTTTTTTCATGCCATTAAATCAACGGAGTGTTTAAATAATAACTAGTTGTTTTAATGTGTTGTATGAAAAATAAATATTTTAAACGAATTTATCTGGGAGGGTATAAGGTGAGAAAGATTATAAAAGGCCGTTGGGCTATTTTCTCTATATGGCTAATCGCGACGATCGTGCTTACAGTTATTCAGCCAGGCATCAATGCAATATTAAGACAACAAGGGCAGCAAGGTGCAAATAGTAATAGCCCCTCAGTGGTCGCAGATAATATTCTAAAGAAGATCGATACGGCTAAGGGTACCAACGATCTTATCGTTTTTTATGATAAAGATAAAATTTCAGATGAAGAAATGGACAAAATCGGTGATGCTGTCAAGGACATTAGCGATAGCAGCACAGTGCTAGGGATTACAGATATGATTGATCCTTTTAGTATGCCGGATGCCAAAAGCTCGTTAGTTTCTAAGGATGGCACCACTCTTATGGTCAGCTTTAAGCTTGATAAGAAATCAAGGGAAGTAGATGATATAAAAAAAGAACTGGATAGCAAACTCAATCAAGTACCTGTGGAATATTACCTAAGTGGTGAAGACTTTATCAATAATGATTATCTGAAGGCATCTCAAGGTGGTGTAGAGAAAAGTGCTGCATTGACAGTTATCTTTATTTTAGTCGTACTTGTCATTGCGTTTAGATCAGTAGTTACTCCTTTGATATCCTTAGTGGCTGTAGCCTTTTCCTATCTTTGTTCCATGGGAATTGCAGCTCAATTAATTGATAAAGCAGGATTTCCGATTACAAGTCTTACGCAAATGCTCCTAGTACTGATTCTCTTTGGGATAGGTACAGATTACAACATACTACTTTTTAATCGATTTAGGGAGGAGCTATCCCTAGGCCACTCGATCGATGAATCCATCGTAAATACCTATAAAACGGCTGGGAAAACAATTGCTTATAGTATTCTCACTGTTTTTATTGCTTTCCTTGCTCTCGTTTTTGCTGAATCGCCTATTTATAAATCCGGTGTTGTGGTGGTAATCGGTGTAACGATTCTATTGTTGGAAATTTTGACACTAACACCTTTCATCATGAAAGTATTAGGTCAAAAACTTTTCTGGCCTTCCAAAAATGTTGGTGGACATAAGGAAAACAAATTCTGGGGTAAAACATCCTCCTATGCAACAAAGCATCCTCTTCTACCAGTGGTCTTAATTCTTTTAATCATCGGACCGATGGTGTATTTACATGAGGAAAAGCTTAACTTTGATACCATTGGAGAACTTGGAAATAAATATCCTTCCACTAAAGGCTTTAATTTAATTGCAGAGCATTTTGGTAAAGGCCAGGCCATGCCTGCTACTGTTGCTATTGAACATAGTGAAGCCCTTGATACTAATGAATCTCTTGTCGTAATTGATAACATTACCGAAAGACTGAAGAGTATTAATGGTGTGGATCAGGTTTCTTCGGTAACACAACCTCAGGGAAAGCAAATTGAGGATTTTTACATCGATAGTCAAATGGGGTCCGTTACGGATGGTATTTCAAAAACTCAAAATGGTGTGGATCAAATAAATGATGGATTAAAGCTGGCTCAAGAAAAACTTGGATCAGCAGACTTTTCAAAGGTTAGCCAAATGGTGGATGGTACGGCAAAGCTTCAAGATGGTGTGGCTGCCTTAACCAATGGATTAAAGCAAATCCAGGCTGGTATCGATGATGGGGCAAGTAATTCACAAACGATAAGCAATGGTATAGCGGCCATAGAAACGAATCTCTCAAAGATGAGTAATGGAGTAGCTGTATTAGCTGATAATTATGGGGAAATGCAGTCTGGTTACAAAGAGATGGGAACTCACTACCAAGATGCGGCAAGGGCTCTTCTTGGTGTAAAAGGTGCACTTTCTCAAATGCAACTAATGGTGGCTGCTCTAGGAAATAGTTATTCAGATTCAGAGAATGATGCTAATTACCAAGCATTAAAGCAAACAATAGATCAGTTATCTTCATCTTTAAACCAAATTACACCAGAAGGAATTAGAGCATTAAATGAAAATTATAATGCAGTAACTTCTGGTTTTGGTACAGCAAATAAAAATCTTGTAAGAATAAGCAGCGGTCTCTCCCAAATGGCCGATGGTTTGAAAAAACTCGAAAGCGGCCTTGGGAAAGCATCTTCAGGAATAGGCACAATCGTTACAAATATGAACAGTGTAACCGATGGGCTGGGGCAGATGAAATCAGGTCAGCAGCAACTTGTAGACGGCCTTAATGGATTCAGTACTTTTGGTCAAAAGCTGTCCGATGTTAACGGCGGATTGGAGCAAATTTCTGACGGATTAGGACAAACGAATGGTTTCTTAACGCAATTTAAAACAAATAAAACATTCTTTATTCCAAAGGAAGCCTTGACGGACAAGAGCTTCAAAAAATCATTAGACGCGTTTATGTCCAATGATCGAAAAATTACTAAGATGATTATTGTTTTAAAAGCTGATCCTTATTCAAAAGAAGCTTTAAGTACGATTAATAAAATAAATTCAACTGTTTCTGATGGACTTAAAGGCACAGTCCTTTCACAGGCAAAGTTTGGTGTCTCAGGACCAAGTGCCACTACAAATGATATGAATAAAATATTGAGCAGGGATCTGAATAAAACAACAGCTATAGTAATTATTGGAGTATTACTTGTGCTGTTCTTTGTGATAAGATCTTTCTGGATACCGGTTTTCATAACTGGGTCTCTTATTGGAGCATACTATTCAGCCATGTTCATGATAAATTATATTTTCATAGATTTATTGCGATTTGAAGGTATATCTTCGTTCGTTCCATTTTTCTCATTCATTATCATTGTTGCCTTGGGAGTGGACTATAGTATATTCCTGATGATGCGCTTTAAGGAATATCCACAATTGTCGCCAAAAGAGGCAATCGTGTTGGCTTCCAGGCAGACTGGTGGGGTAATCATATCCGCAGTCATCATACTTGGCGGTACTTTTGCTACACTAATGCCTTCCGGAATCCTGCTTTTGTTTGAATTGGCGATCGCTGTCATTACAGGCCTCGTAGTGCTTTGTTTTGTACTACTTCCTGTCTTTTTGCCGGCGATGATTGCCATGCCAGATGCTCTTGCCAATTTATTTTCAAGAAAAAAGGCAGATGACTTAAGTTTGGAAGAAAAAGTACTATAATTACTATGTTTCACGGCATCAAAATTCTGAGTATGTAATTGTCTGAACAGTAAAAAGGACTTAACTCGTTGGTTAAGTCCCTATAATAAAATGGATTCGTTAGTTTTCCTTAGTAATTATTAGGCTTAAGCCAATAATTCATTCCTTTCCTAAAGTTTATTTATCGAAAAGGATTATCCATTTAATCCTTTTGTTTCGATTTTACTAGTATGAAGTTTTTTCCGAAAGGACAATCCTAATCAACACCTCCTCGACATTAAATTGGATGGGTTCTGATCACCTGGACCGATGAAATCTAATGCGGCAGGAGAAAATACTTTAACTTTTCTTTTAACGTCCTCCAAAGCAATTCGGATCGGCTCAAGAACTACATGATTCTGAAAGACATTACCTCCCATGATTATCCTCTTTTTCTTCCTCCTTACGATGGCATTCATATTTTTCTTGCTATCTGTGTTAACAGTGACACGCTCTTTCACTTTCTCACTAAGTACTAATAGTCCTTTCTCGGTTTGGAAAACTTCTTCTTCAATCGAAGCGACTATTCCGATTTCATGTTTGTTTACAACCAAGATGAAGTTATATCCTGTTTCAGTTTTCTTTTGTAAAATGTTTACTTCATCTGTGATAAACGTGACGAATTCTTCGGGTTCTTTCGTGTGTGAGTCTTGAGAGTTTTCTTTTTGCTTAATGACTCGATAATATGCTTTTGCTCCAATTCCTTCATCTGTAAAATCAAAAGGTTTTATACTCTGGGTGCGTACAAAGAATAATTGATTTACCTTCTCTTTACTGTTTAATTGAACACATAAAGCAACATCTTCTTTCATCACCGTTCCTTCTTCGTCAGAAAGCATAGGGACATTCATTTTCATCCCTGGAAATTGAACGAAGATGTAACTGAAGTTTTTCTTAGGCTGCACATTCGAGAGTCTCATAAACTCACAACCTTTCCGATTTGTTACAAGATTATTTTCCTTGTAGGTGTATAATTCAATATCGTTCTTCACATTCCTGTATGATTAGAAAGAGTTTTCATCGTCACTTTCCTATGAAATGCGATGGATCCTCCTAAATTATGAGTAAATCTACTATCGAAACATGTAAATGATAAAATTCTGCTTTCTAAAACGACAAATTACAGCCTATTATTGAGTATATTTTATAAATCCTGTTAGATTCTTTTTTCTGGAATTTTTTTTAGGTTGTGCACTATATGGAAGGATATGGCTAAAAAAGTAAGGATGTCAGTGATATATTCTCGAGTTTGAATGACAATCCTATATACAGCAAAATACACCGGTTTTTTGACTTTGTGTGACTTAGAATTCAATGATAAGATGAAACCTACGTAAAAGAACAATTCGCCCAGGGGAAAAGAACTGAAAGGAATGATTTGTTATCAATCATTTACAATTAAGTTATACGAGCGAAATGGAAAAAGCGATGTATAGTGCACATGGTGTAGGTTATGAAGATTACAGAAGACATCATACAGTGAGAATGAGAGTCGAAAAACGCCGTAAAAAGGATTATATTAATTGTCTTAGAATGGTTGCAGATTTAGACCGGCTTGTTCATTTTAATAATCGATTAAAGGCATGAATCAAAGTGGAAACCAATGTGAATACGCACTGGTTTCCTTTTTTTTGATTAAAAGCAAAAATAAATAAGAAAAATTCCTCATCCTTTTCTTATTTAAGGGTGGTTTTTTCCCATTTATTAAACTTATAAATAGGTTAATCTTAACTGGACAAGAAAATTTAGGTTAAGTAGACTAAAAACTAGTTCATAATAAATACCTTTATTATCATAAGAGGTCATACAAGCAACTTTAATTAGAGGGGAAGAACCTAACCTGTCCAATATCTTTTTCCTTCAGGATTTTATAAGGATTAAGGTTTTGCTCTGAAATAATTAGAAAGCAATAGTAAAATTTCCTGTCACCTAATCTACTATAGCGGAGGAATGAAAATGTTAGAATTTGATACAAATATGGACCAACTCGCCAAGATAAAAGTTATCGGTGTTGGGGGCGGGGGAAACAACGCCGTGAATCGAATGATCGACGAAGGAGTTGAGGGTGTAGAATTTATTGCCGTTAATACAGATGCACAAGCTCTTAATCAATCAAAAGCAGCGGTCACGATGCAAATCGGTACTGCATTGACAAGAGGTTTGGGAGCAGGGGCAAACCCGGAAATAGGTAGAAGAGCTGTGGAAGAAAGCAAACAGCAAATAAAAGAAGTGTTAGCAGGCGCAGACATGGTTTTCGTTACAGCCGGTATGGGCGGTGGTACAGGCACAGGGGCAGCGCCTGCCATAGCAGAAATTGCCCGCAATCTTGGTGCACTGACTATTGGTGTTGTAACACGTCCGTTTAAGTTTGAAGGCAAAAAGCGTGCATCTAACGCAGAAAGTGGAATTAACGAAATGAGGGCAGCAGTAGATACCTTAATTATTATTCCCAACGATCGATTATTAGAGATTGTAGATAAAAAAACACCCATGATTGAAGCTTTCCGTGAAGCGGATAATGTACTACGCCAGGGTGTTCAAGGGATTTCCGATTTAATTGCTGTGCCAGGGCTAATCAACCTTGATTTTGCTGACGTGAAAACGGTCATGTCCCATAAGGGAACTGCCTTAATGGGAATTGGTATTGCAAAAGGTAAAGATCGTGCTGTTGAGGCTGCGCAGAAAGCCTTAAATAGTCCCTTACTTGAAACTTCCATCAATGGAGCTCATGGTGTGATCATGAACATAACTGGTGGAAATAATTTAAGTCTTTTTGAAGTACAGGAGGCAGCCGATATAGTTGCTTCTGCTTCTCATGAGGAATTAAATATGATTTTTGGTTCGGTCATTAACGAAAACTTAGAAGAAGAAATTATCGTAACTGTTATTGCCACTGGATTCACTGAGCAAGAGGAGATATTAGCACAACCGCTTTCCCAGCCATTAATGGAAGAAATGTCTAATCCATATCAAAGGGAACAACGTAAACAGCGTGAACCAATAAACCGAGGCGAACCAGTTCAAGATTATGAAAGACACTCAGAACAGTCAGAAGAATCTCTGAATATACCAGCGTTCTTGCGCAATCGAAAAAAACGATTTTTATAAATATAACATCTGAATTTCATATGTAAGGGTCATGCTGACAAAACTTGTAGAATCTAATAGAACATGTCCTCATGAAAGATTCTGGAATTAATATATCTCTTTAAATTAAATAAAGGACGCTTTCGTAATGTGTTGAAAAATACATTACGAAAGCGTCTTCGAGTTAACTTTAAAATAATTTCTTCACTTGTTATTTTTTCAATACAGTGGTTGAACTTCTAATTACAAGCTCAGGCTCGTATACGATGGATGGAGGAATGTTGTCCTTTTTTTCGACCGCAGCAACAATCCATTTTGCAGCATCAATCCCCATTTGCATTTTTGGGTGGGTTACTGATGTTAGTTTTACATCTGATGCCTCTGCTAAAAAGGAGTCATCATAGCCAACAATTGAAACATCATCAGGAATACTTAATCCAAGTTCTCTTAACATATTTAATATTTGTAAGGCCAGTTGGTCATTGTAACAAACAATTGCTGAAGGGATTGAATCTGCATTGAAAAATTTTTCTAATCGTTCTAATAATCTGCTATCTTTTTCTTCGGTGGTAAAGGTAATCACCATCTCCGGGAAAAATGTGATGCCATGCTCTCTGAAAGCGCGGATAAAGCCCTGCATACGATTTACCCCTTGGAGGTCATCCGTTTTAAAAAGTCCAACTATCTTTTCATGTCCTAATTTAATTAAATGTTCAGTAGCCGCAAATCCGCCGTGTTCATCATTCACAACGATATGAGGAGGCATAAGCTGGGGATAGAATTGGTTAATCATTAAGTATGGGATATGGTTCTGTTCTAATTCCAGATAGTAATGAATGTTAGGATTGTAATTGCTGCTTTTAGTAGGCTCAACAATAAGACCGTCAATGTTCCTGCTTAACATCGTTTGTAAACATTGTTTTTCTTTCTCAACATCATTATCCGTACATGCAAAGGTTAAAGAATATCCCTCAGCTGTTAAATATGATTCAATTCCTTTGATAATGGAAGGGAAAATATAGTCAGAAATGTAGGTGGTTATAACTCCGATATTTTTTCCATTACTCGATTGATGCTGGATTTGAGGCTTTTCATTCCATAACTTATTGGAACAAAAGGTACCAGCACCTTGTTCTCTGTATAGCCATCCCTCATGAACCAAATCCCCGATAGCTTGACGAATCGTATGTCTGCTTACACCAAACATTTTGACAAGTTCATTTTCAGAATAAATCTTATCCCCAGGTTTTACCTGACCGCTAGTTATCCATTCTGTTATCTTTTCTTTTACCATATTATATTTAGTTTGTTGAGCCAATTGGATTACACCACTTTCAACTTGGAAGCAAGTTTATTTACTTGTGCGTACAACATGTTTAATAAAATAATATTAACAAAAAAACAAGAGATTGACCATGAGATAATTTACTAGCATTATACGTATAAGTTGCGGCTGACCTATTATTTGTGATGCTTTTGGAATTTGTATAGATCAAGCTTTTGAATATGTAATCATAGAGTGCACAGTGTAAAGCTATATCGAAAATCATGTTATTATAAAGTTGAGCTATGTTCCGTAATAAGGCAATAATAAAAAAGAGAAGGAGTTAATAAAATGATTAAAGTTGTATGTAAAGCAAAACTAAAACCAGGTGTAAAGGTAGAAGAATATTTTATTTTGGCAAGAGAAGTTGTGTCAGAAACCAGAAAAGAAAAAGGCTGTATAACGTACACACTTCATCAAGATATCAATGATCCGACCATCCTTACTATGCTCGAAGAATGGGTGGATGAAGAGGCTTTAAATCAACATAATAAAAGTGAACATGTTATGAAAATTGTTCCAGAGCTTAGAAAACTTCGAGAAAGTACAGAAATCAACCTTTATAGAGAAGTAAAATAACCCCCGATGGAAATTGAATCAAGTTTATGGAGAGGAATCCTGAATCTCCACTTAGGAGAGGTTAAAAAGGAAAGTACTTACATATTCTTCTTGTCCCGGGCATCTTCCTCCCATGAGGATGGTGCCTGATTTAGAAATTGAGAAAAAATATGCTTTCTTAAACGACAATTTATAGACTATTCGCTAAATTATGTATTAAAATGAATTTTATATATTATAGCTAAACGAAAATAATATAGGAAACCCTCGTTAGCAAATTTTATCGGATAGTAAAAACTTTTAATATAACCTTGGAGGATGCTATGAACTTTGTTAGTACACGCGGAAATGTAAATAAAATTGGTTTTATTGATACAGTCTTAATGGGATTAGCTAATGATGGGGGACTTTTAGTCCCTGAGAAAATCCCACAAATTCCTGCAGATAAGTTAGAAGCAATGTCCCAGTTAACTTATCAGGAACTAGCATACGAAATCTTTTCCTATTATGTTGATGGTGAAATTCCAGACAATGAGCTAAAGGCTTTAATCGAGAAAAGCTATGCAACCTTTCGCCACCCAGAAGTAACACCTGTTCAAAAGCTGAAGGAAAACATGTATGTGCTAGAACTGTTCCATGGTCCGACCTTTGCTTTTAAAGATATTGCTCTGCAATTCTTAGGGAATTTATATTCCTATGTATCAAAGAAAACAGGTGAATCAATTCATATTCTCGGCGCTACTTCAGGGGATACGGGTGCCTCAGCGATTGAGGGTGTCAGAGGAAAAGAAGGTATTCGCATTTGCATTTTGCACCCACATGGCAAAGTAAGTAAGGTACAAGAATTACAAATGACAACTGTTGATGATAAAAGTGTTTTGAATTTAGCCATCAAAGGGACGTTTGATGATGGTCAAAGAATCATCAAAGAATTGTTCGCAGATGTGGATTTTAAAAACAAATACCATATGCGTGCGATCAATTCCATTAACTTTGTTCGTATAATGGCTCAAACAGTTTATTATTTCTATGCGTATTTCCAAGTAACAAAAGAGAAAGGTTCACAGAGCGTTAACTTCAGTGTGCCGACTGGAAATTTTGGAGATATTTTTGCTGGTTATCTTGCAAAGAAAATGGGACTGCCGGTTGGTAAACTCATCGTTGCGACCAACGAGAATAACATTTTAGAAGATTTTATCTCTGATGGGGTGTACATGCCTGGTGAGTTCCGCAGTACGTATAGCCCTTCTATGGATATTCAAGTAGCTAGCAATTTTGAGCGTTATTTGTACTACTTGCTTGGTGAAAATCCAAACGAAGTATCTGCCTTAATGGAGAAATTCAAGTCAGAAGGAAAAATTGTTGTGAACGAGGAACTGCTCCGAAAGGTAAAAGAGGATTTTGCAGCACATGGAGTTGAAGGGGAAGAATGCTTACAAACAATTACGAAGTACCATGCTGAAACTAGTTATTTATTAGATCCACACACGGCTTGTGGGGTCGCTGCATACGAAAGTTGTAATAAGCCTAGTGAGGTTTGTGTCACACTTGCAACAGCTCACCCAGCAAAATTTAATGAATCCATTGAACGTTGTGATATTAAGCAGACATTCCCTGAACAAATAAGTCAACTGTTTAATAAACCGCAGCATCTAGAAGTTGTTGAGGCGGATAAAGATGAAATTGTACGGAAATTAGAAAAGCTTTTTAGTTTTTCTGCTAAGTAAATCATAAAATAGGTTCATGGTATAGAATCTAGAACTATAGTTTAGATTATTAGTCCACAAAGATGAAAAAAATGCAGAAAAGGGATTTTTAATCAGGCTGAATGAAGGCACGTGAAATTTCAGATTCTTTATCCGGTTTTATGGGATATACAGGGAAAAGTATTGATGAAAAAGAAAAAAGTATTGTTTCATTGTTAACTTCAATGAAACAATACTTTTTTTGTTTTGTATATAAAACTATTTTACTTTATCGAAACAAATTGTCTGAATATTATTGACTATTATTAAAATACAATATAATATTATAATTAATAGTAACATTGTTTTATATATAAAACAAATGGTTTACTCTATTAATTATTAAAGGGGAGTTGATGGTGTTTAATAGTGTGAGTGATATTATTTTTATCGCAAATTATGAAAGCGTATTCGTGTAGGACTATATTGAAGGGGGATACTAACATGTTACAAGGTCAAAAAAGATGGTTGTATATTGCCGTTCCAATTTTTTTCTTTTGGTTTTTCGGTCAGATTGATAAAGTAGGCATTTCGGTTATCCAAACAGATCCGGGATTTTTAAGTGATCTTGGTTTAACTGGTCCAGATAAAAATGCCAAAATTGGCTTAATCTCCTTTATATTCATGATTTCATACTCGTGTTCCAACGTTTTTTGGGGAATTATTATCGACAAGTTAGGGGCAAGGAAAA
The DNA here is from genome assembly GCF_900177675.1 of Bacillus sp. OV166. Taxonomy (GTDB): domain Bacteria; phylum Bacillota; class Bacilli; order Bacillales; family Cytobacillaceae; genus Neobacillus. The sequence goes on from NZ_FXWM01000001.1 coordinate 2,404,520, forward strand.
CAGCTGTTTTGGGTCTACTGGTATGGACAGCGACCATGGTAATTGGAGGGCTGTCTACTTCATATGAAATGTTTCTAATTAGTAGAATCATCCTTGGAATCGGGGAAGGTATGATGATTCCAATATCGGGTAAATTTATTTCGAATTGGTTTAATAAACGAGAACTTGGCCGTGCACAATCATCCTGGATTATTGGCAACTATCTTGGTCCAGCAGTGGGTGCGGTTATCCTCATATTAGTTATTTCCACTTTTCATTGGCAGGCCGCATTCTTTGTTCTCGCCGGCTTTAACTTATTTATTAATATTCCAATGTTCCTTTTTCTGACACGTAATACGCCAGAAGAACATCCACGTCTCAGTAAAGAAGAGGTCTCCTATATTCGCCAAAAAGACGAAGCAGTTGATGCAGAGACGAAGCAATTCTTCGCTAAGGATTTTCGTTATTGGATTGTCTGGTTTGGCAATTTGATGTCGTCCTTTCTTTTCTTTGGAATCAGTATTTGGCTGCCTACATATCTCGTTGAAGCCAAAGGCTTTGAAAGAGAAGCAATGACGGGGATTACTTCATTATCGTGGCTATTCGCACTTGGATTTGTACTGGTTGGTGGATTCCTAGCAGACAAAACGAAACGCCCGAGTATACAGGCGGCGATTCTTTTCATACTTACAGCTTCCTTTTTGACAATTGCAGTTATTGCACCAAATCCTATCGTGGCAGGCGTTTCAATGGGACTCGCAATGGGATCTCAGGGAGGAATGTTTCATCTAACCAATTTATTCATCATCAAATTTTCAACACCTAAAACAGCGGGCCGCGCAGCCGGTTTAATGGGGTTCACGAATATTATGGGTGGTTTTTCGAGCTATATTATGGGGTGGGCACGCGATTCGTCCGGCGGAGATTTTGGTCCATCCATTATCATGTTGATTGTGGCAGCTATTATTGGATTTGTGGCGTACCTGTTTATGATTAAAAAAGAGGCTGCTGGAAATCATCTAAGCAATACATCAGGAAATAAAGTAATTGTATAAATGGAATTGAAATGAAGTCAAATTTAATTGGGGGAAATGTTAATGTGGGTCATCACGCTCTATTCAAATTCAAATATAAAAATGTTTGAGTATGACACAGCGGAAGAAGCAAAAGAAGCTTTCGAAAACATTGAAGGCTGTAAGATTCTTTCCGAGATTGCTTATTATAATGATTATGGTGTTGATTTAGTTGCTGTTTAATATCTTTACCATGATAACTAAGAATAAAATGGGCTGAAGCCCAAAGTTTTGTATCCTTTTCACATAGCCCTTTTCTCTAGATTTTCCTATAACCATAACATATTAAACAAAGGGAGAGACATTGTATGTCAACTTTACGTGAAGAAGCATTAAAGATGCACAAAGAAAATCGAGGAAAGCTTGGTGTTTACTCAAAAGTCGCAGTACGCAATGCAAACGATTTAAGTCTTGCTTATTCACCAGGCGTTGCAGAACCCTGCCTAGACATTCATGAGAATGAGAGCAAGGTATATGACTATACCATGAAGGGTAACCTAGTTGCCGTTGTTTCAAACGGTACAGCTGTACTCGGACTTGGAAATATTGGCCCAAAAGCTGCCATGCCGGTTATGGAGGGAAAAGCATTGTTATTCAAATCATTTGCCGATGTAGATGCATTCCCTCTTTGCTTAGATACAACTGATTGTGACAAAATTATCGAGGTTGTCAAATTGCTTGAGCCTACATTTGGCGGGATTAACTTAGAAGACATTTCTGCACCTCAATGTTTTGAAATTGAAGATCGCTTACGAAAAGTCTGCAATATTCCCATTTTCCATGATGATCAACACGGTACTGCAATCGTAACAGCTGCCGGATTAATCAACGCTCTTAAATTGGCTGACAAGAAAATTGAAGATATTCGCGTAGTCGCAAACGGTGCGGGTGCCGCAGGAGTGGCGATTATTAAGCTGTTGCTTCATATGGGTGTAAAAGATGTTATTTTATGTGATACAAATGGAATCATCTATAAAGGCCGTCCTGAGGGAATGAATTCATTTAAAGAAGAAATGGCCCGTATGACTAATAAAGAACAACAACAAGGGTCATTAGCGGATGCACTGGAGGGAGCAGATGTGTTTGTCGGAGTATCAGCAGCAGGTGCTGTCACGAAAGAGATGGTTCGTTCCATGAATCAAAATCCAATCATTTTTGCGATGGCCAATCCGGTACCGGAAATTATGCCGGAGGATGCAAAAGAAGCGGGAGCACTCGTAGTTGGGACGGGCCGCTCTGATTACCCGAATCAGGTGAATAATGTACTTGCATTCCCAGGCATCTTCCGCGGTGCTTTAGACGTTCACGCAAAAGAAATCAATGAAGAAATGAAACTGGCAGCTGTTTATGCCATTGCTGGATTGATTTCAGAGGAAGACCTCCATACTGACTATGTGATCCCCAATCCATTTGACCGCCGGGTTGCTGCCCATGTAGCATCGGCAGTGGCTAAAGTTGCGATGGAAACAGGTGTTTCACGAAAAATTGTAAATGTAGAAGAGATCAAAGAGCGTCTATTAACACTTGAAGAAGAAAAACTACCTGCTTTTGTATAAATCCAGGGCAACTATGTCTATCTAAAAATCCCCTGCCAGAAGACTTCAAAGATTTAACTTTGGTCGGTCTAATGGCAGGGGATTTATCAATTTGTAATTTTACGTTTTTTTTATTTTTGATTCAATACATATTTTCGAAAAACGCATTCTATTAGGCGTGCCTATTTTGCGTAGGGAGAGGAGCTGAATGAAGTTCAGCTGCCTCTTTTTTAACCGTAAATACATAAGCGCTCAAACCTAAAATAGATGCAAAAATTAACATAGCAATGGATGTACTGAAGTCCCCGTTTGATATGTCACGAAGCCAGCCCATAATATAGCTTGAAAAGCCGCCCATAATATTTGTGAATCCCATCAAGCCTGCTGCCCGACCGGCTGTTTCTGGTGTTGAGTATTTTACCATAAGCATATTACTCAGATGGAACACACCGCCCTGGCATCCCATTGCAAGACCCATACAAATCCCCGCTATAATTGGAGTTGGGATAAAAACTGCCACTGTCAAAAAGATGGTTGTCATTAAAAATAAAATCGATGCCATTAAACCTGGCCGTCTTGTCTTATCGGCAAGAAAACCGCATGACAGGACAAATCCAAGCGCAAATAACCAGGAGAGGGAAGTGATGCTTGACATCCCTTTTTGTTCGAAGCCTTTTGCTTCCAAAAGATATGTTGGGAGCCAAATACTGATTCCGAAGAAAAGGAAAGAACATACGAGCATACCAAACCAGACAATCCAGAAACGGTAATCCTGAGCAAAACTCTTATTCTCAGACGTGATTCCCTCTTTTTCATCATCATCCAAATGACGGATAAAAGCCAGTTCTTCTTTACTAACATGCGGGTGCTCTTCTGGTTTATTTCTTGTCAGGAAGATAAACATTGGGATATTAATAAATAAGTTAAGCGCCGCTAGAATAAAGAAAGCTGACTGCCAGTGGAGTGATGAAATAATGAGAGTCAAAACAACGGCTCCGATCGCCGGTCCTAAATAGTTTCCAGTAAGCCCAGATGCCTGAGCACGTCCTATTTCGCGATTATTAAACCAGGAAGAAATAAATTTACCGGATACAGGAATCATCATCCCTTCGCCAAAACCGAGAATAATTCGGCTTACTAAAAATATTTCATATGAAGTAGTGAGACCTGACGAAAACATGGTAAGCGTCCAAATGGATAATCCAGCAATAGCTGTTTTTCGCGCACCAAATTTGTCAATAATGAAGCCCCAAAAAAGATTTGAAACCCCATAAGCAATAGTAAAAACAAACGAAAGAAGACCAATTTTTGTATTTTTGTCTTCACCTGTTATCCCGAACGTATTCAAGAAATCCGGATCTGTTTGAATGATGGAAATACCCACCTTATCAATTTGTCCAAAGAACCAAAAGAAAAAAATCGGTACGGCAATATATAACCATCTTTTTTGTCCTTGAAGCATAATATCTTCTCCTTGTTAAAACTTAATCAATAATTAAAGCGTTTACAATTGAAAAATATGTTTTGTTGATAAAACATTTTTAATATATATACGATAAAATAAGTACAATTGTTTGTCAATTTAATATTTTAACATATTGAATTTAATTTCAGACAAATATATAATTTATTTATTAACGATGTTTTATATATGAAATAATAAATTATTAGATAATGATCAGTTTCTCCTATATATTAAGGGGCTCTGAAAGAGTAAACAACGGGAGGAATACTCGAATGGTAAGCGAAGAAAAAGAAAAGTATAGTGCCAATTCATTAGTAAGAGGATTGGAAATAATAAAGCTTTTTAATGAAGAACAGCCGAGCTTGTCACTTTCAGAAATAGCGAAACAGCTGGGCGTTAGCAGAACGGTACCATATCGTTTATTATTTACACTTCAAAATATGGGTTACCTGTCTCAGGATGAAAATACAAAACATTATAAATTATCTCCAAAAGTGCTTGAATTGGGTTTTAGTTATTTAAACAGCTTGAAATTCCCGGAAATTGCCCAACCTTATATGGAAAAGCTGCGTGATGAAATCGGTGCTTCTTGTCATTTGTCTATTTTGGATGGACAGGAAGTGGTATACGTAGGAAGTGCTCCGGTCAGGGGTGTATCCGCCATCAATGTGAACATTGGCATGAGGCTCCCAGCCCATGCAACAGCCAATGGAAAATTATTGCTTGCTTATCAGTCAAAAGAAAGTCTGAGGCAAATGTTTCATGTCTCAAACCTAACTCCTTATACAGATAAGACACTCATAACACCGAGTGAGTTTCAACAGCAATTAGAAACAATACGGCAAAAAGGATATTCAATGACTAGTGGAGAATTCCATCCGGGTATTCGTTCTGTTGCAGCGCCGATTTTTGGTAGAACTGGAGAAATTTTGGCGGCTTTGAATGTCGTAGCAACAGAATCGGCTTACCAGGAAGATTTTATGGATAAAATTTCCTTGCCAAAAGTACTGGAAGTTTCCCATTTACTATCGAATTATATGGGATACAGTGGAGGAATTCCAAAAGCGCTTAATCAAAAGGATATCTGTAAAAACAATTGATCTTAACTATAAAAAGAATCATCTTTTTTCAAAAGTGTGGATACCCGATCTTTAAGGGTAACCACACTTTTTTGTCGTTTAGAAAATAAATTTATAAACTGCGGGTAAGCGTTTCGACATAAAGTTCCAAGTTTTATATGTTCCTTCCGCTTTTGTTCATAGTTTTAGATAAAGCCTTGGATTGTTCAAAAAAAAGGGGGTTTTAAAATAAAAACACTTTTAAATTTTCTAAAAACTAATCTTGACAATATAATGATTCCATTTTAGAATTAGTTTATAAATAAAACATTGTTTTATATATAAAACAAAATGCAAGTAAAGAACAATGAATAAAGGGAGGATTTATAAAATGACAAAAGAAACTTTTTCGGTTAAAGAATTTGAAAAAAAATATGTGGCTCGCTTGGAAGACCGTACACTTGATTGGAATGTCTTAAAGTTCCAGGAGGAAATTGCCCCAGCTTATAGACGTGCACAATTGCGGTATATTGGACGAGGTGCTACTGCGAATAATGATTCAAATGTAATTGCAGCGGAACATTTTACATTAAGTACAATGGTGCTTCCTCCAGGATGTATCGGGCCGTTGCACCTCCACGATGATGTAGAAGAAGTATTTTTTATTCTTGAGGGAGAAGTTACAGCGTTAATTCAGGAAGACAGCAACAGTGAAGTTCATGAAATTAAACTGAATGCGAGAGACTGCATCAGCAGCCCTCCAGGAGTATATCGCGGGATCAGAAATGATGGGAAAGAAGAGGCGCGTATGCTCGTTATGCTTGGAGCAGTTAAGCCTAATTTGCCAACCTATCCAGAAGGTAGCGCACTTGAAGAACTACGTAAACAACGTGCTAAAGAAAGAGAAGCAATCATTAAAGGTTGATTAATAAAATAGAAAAGTCACAGCTGCATTATGAAAAGTAATGCAGTTGCCTTTTCTAGAGGGTCGCCAAGTGAAACCGCTTTCTGATGAGAGGGATATCTGTTTAATGGGAGGTATAAAAAGTGCTTGGAATTACTCATTTACGACATATTAGTTTGATAACGTCGAATTTTGAAGAACAAGTCCAGGCTGGGTAGATGGAGCAGTTAACGTTCGTTAATGCGGCGAATCGAGAAGCTACATATTTAAAGGAGTGACGAGATGGACTTAGGTTTGAAAGGAAAAGTTGCTGTTATTATGGGAGGCACATCAGGTGTCGGATTAAAAACAGCAGAAATGTTTTTAGGTGAAGGCGCAAAAGTAGCTATATGTGGAAGAAGCGAAGAGCGCATGGAAAATGCCCAACATCAATTGCAATCATTTGGGAACAAAGAAGATATTTTTGCATCAACTTGTGACGTTACCTCGAAATCAGATGTTGAATCGTTTATTAATAGCACATCAGAAAAGTTAGGCGGAATTGATATATTAGTAAATGCTGCTGGACAAAGCGTGATGGGTTATTTTTTTGACATTACAGATGAACAGTGGCAAGAACAAATTCAATTAAAGTATTTTGCTATCATTTATGCGGTTCGTTCTGCTCATCCACACCTTGTTAAAAGAGGTGGCGGGCGGATTATTAATATTAATGCAACGCTTGCTAAAGAGCCTGAGCGTCACATGGTAGCGACTGCAGCTACACGGGCTGGTCTTTTAAATTTAAGCAAAACTTTGTCTCAAGAACTGGCCTTAGACAATATATTAGTGAATTCAGTTAGCCTCGGGTTGATTCGGACTGATCAGTGGGAGCGCAGAAGATTGAAAAATGCCCCTGATATGGATCCGGAAGAATATTATAGAGATCTTGCGAAAAAACGGAATATTCCACTTGGCCGTGTAGGTGAAGTGGAAGAAGTTGCTAGTGTTATTGTATTTCTAGCTTCAGACAAAGCGAGTTATGTAGCTGGCTCGACGATTGAAACTGCAGGAGCGATAGGTAAAGCGCTTTAATTATATTACTAAACAAAGGTGGATATCACAATGAAAAAACAAGAAGAGATAGAGTTTACAACAGCTGATGCCATTGTAAAAGAGCTAGTACGTGCAGGCGTAGAAACCGCTTTCGGTATTGTCAGTATTCATAATATGCCTATCTATGATGCCATTCTTAGAGAGGGAAGCATTAAGCTTATCTGTTCGCGTGGTGAGAGCGGTGCAGTCAATATGGCAGATGGTTATGCGCGTGCGACTGGAAAATTAGGTGTAGTTATTACAAGTACGGGAACAGGAGCAGGAAATGCAGCTGGTTCATTAGTTGAAGCTTGGGCTGCCGGCGTTCCACTTCTTCATCTTACCGGTGAAGTCGCATCTCCATATCTTGGAACAGGTAGAGGATACATACATGAATGCAAAGATCAGCTCTCGATGATGAGCGGTGCATGTAAACATGCTGTACGGCTTAGAAGGCCGGAACAAACAGCTGCAGTAGTAAGAAAGGCGATTCAAGAAGCGTTAACTGCGCCGACTGGACCGGTATCACTGGAAATTCCGATTGACTTTCAATCGGCGATTATAGAGGATCTTTCACTTGATGGTGTACAAGTTGCAGAGTCTAAACAACAATCAACGGCATTTATTCCTGAACAAGCAGTGACAAAAATTATTGAAGCACGCCGTCCAGTAATCTGGGCAGGAGGCGGTGTCATCACTGCTAATGCTTCACATGAGCTGCAACAATTGGCGGAAATTCTTGGCGCAGCAGTTATTACAAGTCAAACAGGAAAAGGTTCGATTCCAGAAGACCACGAACAATGCATCGGACATTTTGCGGCATATGAGTCCACAAAAGAGTTTTTGCGAAATGCGGATTTATTGATCAGCGTAGGTGTCCGTTTTAGAGGGAATGAAACGTCCAACTGGAAAGTACCTGTACCAGAAGAGCATATTGCAATTGATGCGGATTGGCAGGCAATCAACCGTAACTATAAAGCGACATTCGGTTTAGTTGGCGATGCAAAAGATTTGTTAGAAGCTCTCGTGCAAAAGCTCGAAGAAAAATCAGTTTCTGCAGTACCTTCTTATATAGAAGAAGTACGTTCCCTCAGAGATGAAGTGCGCGCTCAACTCCGTGAAACGCTCGGACCATATGAGCAATTTGTAGATGGAATGAGAGAAATATTGCCGCGCGATACCATTTTAGTTCGTGACGTAACTGTTCAGGCTAACGTTTGGGGAAGCCGTTTATTTGAAATTTATGAACCGAGAACATCCATTCATGCGTCAGGGGGCGGAATTGGTCAAGGCCTTCCAACAGCAATTGGTGCACAAATGGGCTGTCAAGATAAAACAGTTGTGCTGATGGCTGGAGACGGCGGGTTTATGGTCAATGTCGGGGAAATGGTTACGGCAGCTGAAGAAAATTTACCTATCATCATTGTATTGTTTGATGACTCAGGCTACGGGGTTCTTCGCAATATCCAAGACGCTGCATATGGACGCCAAGTAGCTGTGGATTTATTGAGTCCTGATTTTGTAAAGCTTGCTGAGTCAATGCACTATGCTGCTGTACGGATTGGTTCTGGAGATGAATTTGTTAGCGAACTAAAAAAAGCAAAAGAAAGACGTAAACCGTCAATGATCGTTGTCGATATGGAAGCTGTTGGGCCAATGGCAAAACCGTTCGGCGGACCTCCAGGGGCAGCGGAAGCATTTAAACCAAAAAAAATATAAAGGAGGATTGAAAATGATTTCGACCTATCCAGTTGTTTCAGGAAGATACCTCGTTAATGGAGAATGGAAAGAAATAAAAGAAACAGCCGATGTGATTAATCCTGCAAACACTTCAGAAGTAGTAGGCCAAGTGGCAATATGTTCTGAGGACATTGTAAATGAAGTGATAGAAGTGGCAGATAAAGCTTATGAAACCTGGTCTCGTTCTGATATAGGAGACCGAGCAGCCCTCATGAACACAGCGGCAGAAGAACTGGCGACTATCATCGAGGAAAATGTCACACTATTTGTACGGGAAAATGGAAAAACACTTGTAGAAGCTAAAAAAGATTTACTACGCTGTGTTGAGGTCATGAAGGGCTGCGCAGCAGAGCTGCTTAACTGGTGGAAACCAGAAGTGCTTCCAGGAAATCAAAAAGTCCATGTTAGAAGAAGAGCAAGGGGCGTCACAGCAGTGATCACACCATGGAATTCACCCATGATTTTAACATTTAAACGAGTCATCCCAGCCGTTTTAGCAGGCAATACCGTCGTTGTAAAACCTGCTACAAATTGTCCGTTAACAATTATGACTTGTTTAAAAGTAGTCGCTGAACATTTTCCACCAGGCGTCATTAATATTGTGACAGGTTCAGGAAAAGTAATCGGTGACATACTTTGCTCTGATTCCCGCGTGCGTACCGTCGCATTTGTCGGCAGTACTGAAACAGGAAAAGATATTATGAAGAAGTCTGCAGGAAATCTCCAAAAAGTATATATGGAACTCGGCGGCAATGATCCGGCAATTATTTTGGACGATGCAAACATGGATGAAGCAGCGATCAATCGTCTTAAAATGGGTATTTTACGAGCAGCAGGCCAAGTGTGCTCAACTATTAAACGAGTGTATGTCCATGAATCACGTTATGAAGAAGTTGTGAAAAAATTAACGAAAGAGTTTGAACGGGTTGTTGTTGGTGATGGCATTCAGCCTGCTGTAACAATGGGGCCGTTAAATAATAAAGTGCAGTTTGATTATGTGAATGAGTTGATCAAACGTACAGTTAAGTCAGGTGCAGAAGTAATCACTGCCGGCATTCAACTTAATCCTGAATCGTGGGATCAAGGTTATTATATGCTTCCTTCGATTGTTACAGGAATCGATCAGCAAAGCGAAGTAGTTCGCGTCGAGCAATTTGGACCAGTCATCCCTATTTTGCCTTTCTCTGATGTTGATGAAGCGGTAAAGTTAGCGAATGATAGTGAATTTGGTTTACGGGCGTCTGTTTGGACTGAGAATGAAGAATTAGCTATTGAGCTGGCCGATCGCCTCGAGGCAGGAGCTGTTTTCCATAATAATCATACCGTTTTCAGTGATTTGGCTCTCGACTTTCCGGGTTTAAAAGAAAGTGGTGTTTCCCGCGAAACGAGATATTGTGGACTGGAATTCTATGCAGATTCATACGGGTTTGCTGATTGAGAAAGGGTGAATGGCATGAAACTAGGGCTAATTGGGTGCGGTAATATCGGTACATTTCTGCTTCAGGCAATAAATAAGGACGGACTTCTTCCAGGTGGAAAAATCGTTTCGATTTATGCACGCCGAGAAGAAATCGCAGCTCAACTAGCAGAGGAATTTGGGACACAGTCGTATCGAGATGTTGGCTCACTCCTTCATTCTGATGTGGATCTAGTCATTGAAGCAGCGACCATTGAAGCTGCTGAAGAGTACTCATTGAAAGTGCTTGAAGGTGGAAAAGATTTATTATTAAGTAGCATAGGAGTAATGGCCGATGCTGCTTTTGAAAAAAGCGTACGCGAAATTTGCCGAAAAAATAATGTAAACGTTTTTCTTCCATCTGGTGCGATTGGAGGACTCGATGTACTAAAATCTGCAAAAGCCGTGAATGGACTTGAATCAGTGTCCATTACAACGAGAAAACCGACAAGCGCATTGCCAGCAGGTGCTTCATTAGAAAAAGAAACGGTTTTATTTGAAGGCTTTGCAGCTGAAGCAATTAAGCAGTTCCCGAGAAATATTAATGTTGCGATTGTGTTATCTTTAGCTGGTCTTGGTTCTGAAAAGACGAAAGTAAAAATTATTGCCGATCCAGATGTGTTGAAGAATAGCCATCTTATTGAAGCGTCAGGTTCGTTCGGAAAACTTAAGCTTGAAGTAGAAAATGATCCGATGCCAAACAATCCGAAAACGAGTTATTTAGCTGCGTTAAGTGTACTGGCTACGCTTCAAAACAAAGACAAGACTATTCTAGTTGGATAATGAATTAAGTGAAGCCCGTAGAGGGAGGAGTACAAGTATGCTTAAAACTGATCAATCATTAAAAGAAATGTCGAAAGAGCAAGTGGTTAATTATTTGAACGAAACGGTCAAACCAGAGGATGGGGTAATCCCTGCTTACCTTTTAGGCGATCAAACTGTTTACGATTTAGAGCATGAAAAAGTATTTTTGAAAACGTGGGTTTTTGTCGGCCATGAATCTGAAATCCCGAACACAGGGGACTTCATGACACGTGAACTTTCCGGATATTCACTCATAATTACACGTGATAAAGAAGGAGAAATTCGTGCTTTTTATAATATGTGTACCCATCGTGGAATGAAACTATGTCGGGCTGACAAAGGGAATAAGTCTTTATTTACGTGTCCATATCACGGATTTAACTTTAAAAATACAGGTGAGCTTGTTGGTGTTCCGCTTCAAAAAGATATTTATGGCGAGACGCTTAACCGTTCAGAAATGGGTCTTCACCAAGTGAAGCTTCAATCTTATAAAGGTCTTTTATTTGGAACATGGAATCAAGATGCGGAGCCGCTTGAAGAGTTTCTCGGCGATTTCAAATGGTATTTAGATATCGTTGTAGGACGCGCAGAAATGGAAGTGATTGGGGCTCCTCAACGATTTATCGTGAACTCTAACTGGAAAGTCGGTTCTGATAACTTTGTTGGTGATTCCTATCATACGATGGTAACACATGGTTCAATTGCAAAACTAGGAATGGTGCCAAATGCAACGTATTCAAAGCGCGGTTTTCAAATTTACACAGAAAACGGACATGGGCTAAATCTCGGAACACCTAACCCTGACTTTGCTTTCCCGGAAGAATTGAAAGATGAATATAAAAATAATTTGTCTGAAGAACAATTTGAAGTGTTATCAAACTTGAAAAATATGATTGGTAACGTTTTTCCGAACCTATCATTTTTAATTTCCCATACAAAAATAAAAGACCAGTTAATCTCTAACACTTCCATAAGAATGTGGCGGCCAATTGGTCTTAATAAGATGGAAGTAATCGCTTGGATGCTCGTTGAAAAAAACGCCCCTCAAGATTGGAAGGATCGTTCGAGAGATTCGTTTATCTTGACGTTTAGCCCATCTGGTATTTTTGAACAAGATGATACGGAGGTATTTACGGACATTACGGAAGCAGCCCAAGGCCCAATGCCTTTCCAAAATAAGTTAAATTATAACTATACAATGGGTCTTCATCGCGAACCTGTTGAGTTTATCGGACCAGGTGTTGCCTTCAATGATAAATTTACAGAAGCGGCTCAGCGTAATTTCTACAAATATTGGCTGGAATTAATGACGAAGTGATGAGCAGTAGGGGGAAGAAAAATGAACGTAGAAAAAATGCTGACAAAATGTGAGTTTGAACAGTGGTTGTATGATGAAGCACAATTACTTGATGACATTGAATTTGATGATTGGTTTCATTTAATGCACTCGAGCTTGCGTTATCAAATGCCTGTACGTGTTAATAAAGAAGGAGTAGAACGTCCAGACTATTCAACTGATATGTTTACGTTTAATGATGATATTGAGTTGTTAAAGCTTCGCGTGGAGCGTTTGAAAACGGATTATGCATGGGCGGAAATTCCTCCTTCAAGAACGCGCCGCTTTGTCAGCAATGTGCGTGTGAAAGACTTTGTTGAGGGTGAAAAGGCAGTTGTAAAGAGCTATTTGCTGATTTACCGTAGCCGAAGCACAGATATTCATCATGATTTAATTTCGGGTGAACGAAATGATGAATTTCTATTTGAAGATGGAAAATGGAAACTTTCCAAACGGGTATTCATTGTAGATCAAACAACAATAAATACAAGAAATCTTGCCATCTTCGTGTAACTATAATCACATATGAAAGATAACTAGAGAGGTGGAGACAATGGTAATGGACTTAAAAGATAAAGTAGTGTTGATTACAGGTGGCGCTTCAGGGATAGGAGAAGCTGTCACACGCCGTTTTATACAAGAAGGAGCAAAAGTGAGCATTATCGGCCGCTCTTTAGAAACGTTAGAGAAAATGAAAGAAGAATTTGGTGAAAATATCCTCACTTATCAGGGAGATGTAAGCAAATACGAAGACAATGAGCAAGCTGTCCAAGCTACTGTCAAAAAATTTGGAAAGTTAGATGTTTTTATCGCTAATGCTGGAGTATTCGATGGTTTTGCTAAATTTGCCGATGTGACTCCTGATGCGCTTTCCGAAGCGTATGATTACCTTCTCAATATTAATGTAAAAGGTTCTTTTTTCGGCGCAAAAGCAGCTCTTGAAGAACTGCAAAAAACAAATGGTAATATTATTTTTACTGTTTCTGGTGCGAGTTTCTATCCTGATGGCGGTGGAGTGTGGTACACAGCGAGCAAGCACGCTCAAATAGGACTGATGCGCCAGCTTGCGTTCGAACTCGCGCCGTCTATTCGCGTAAATGCGGTAGCACCAGGGGGCACACTGACAGCACTCTCGGTTATCCCACCGCTGCGTCCATTTGTTAAAATCGTGGATAATGATACGAAAGCAAGCAGAATTAAAAAACGAAATGTACTTCAACTCGCCCAGATGCCAGAAGATCATGTTGCGGCGTATGTACTTTTAGCATCCGACCAAGCACGCGCGATCACCGGTGAAGTTATTTCCAGCGATGGCGGATTGTCAGTGCGAGGACTTGGCTAAATAAAAAAATGAAATAAATAGACCTTTAGAAAGAAGGTTCTAAAATTTGTCATTTATGCATCAGCAATAATGGGGTCCGTTCATGTGGCATTGTCTGAACAAATGGACCCTACTTATGAGAAGTAAAATCGGTGAAATATCAACTTTTTCATGGGAAGTCGGAGGACTGGTAGTATGCCTTACGTACAAGTAGAAGACTTGAGTATCCATTATGAAATAGAAGGAAATGGAGAACCATTAGTATTGCTGCATGGTATGAGCAATAATTCACAGTCGTGGAAGGAACAAATACAGGACTTAAAAAAGCATTACACAGTTATTGCCTGGGATGCACCGGGTTATGGGAAAAGTTCAGATCCAACTGAAGAATTTAGATATTTTAAAGAGTTTGCACATATTCTAAAAGGCATGCTGGATCAGCTGAAGTTGGAAAAGATCTATCTTCTCGGGCATTCAATGGGAGCAGCAATTGCAATAGAGTTTTGTAGACTTTACGCTCATAAGGTTCAAAAGCTTATAATAGCTGATCCAACAAGAGGAGCTGCTGCTCTGGATCCAGAAGAGAACGAGCTGAAATTAAAAAATCGATTATTTTCTATTGAAAATCTGTCTCCTGAGGAGATAGCGGAAAAAAGGATCAATGCCTTGCTATCTCCCTATGCTTCAAAAGAAGTATATCAGCGGGTAAAAGAGATTATGACACAGGTTAGACCGGCAGGATATCGTTCAGTAGCATATTCACTTTATTATCAAAATCAAATGAAGGTGTTATCTCAGTTAGATGTTCCTGTTCTTGTTATTTGTGGTGAGTTGGATTCTGTTACTCCTGTAAAGGAATCGAAAGCGATTCATGAAGAATTGATAAACTCCCAGCTCGTTATTATTCCAGAAGGCGGTCATTTGTGTTATCAAGAAAATCCTGAAAAGTTTAATTCAAGCATCATAGAATTTCTTAACAAAGAGGAAGGTGCTTGTTTTGTCAATGATTAATACCATTCAATCAAATGTACGAATTGAAAAAGACTTTTTAGGTGAAAGAGAACTGCCTATTAATGCGTATTACGGTGTTCAAACAGTAAGGGCTATGGAAAATTTCCCGATTACGGGCTATCGCATTCATGAAGAATTGATTAAAGCGTTGGCCATCGTTAAAAAAGCAGCAGCACTTGCAAATATGGATGTGAAATGTTTATATGAGGGACTTGGACAAGTGATTGTTCAAGCAACAGATGAAATCATCGAAGGAAAATGGCATGACCAATTTATGGTGGACCCGATTCAGGGCGGTGCTGGTACATCCATGAATATGAATGCCAACGAAGTCATTGCGAACCGCGCCCTTGAGCTGCTTGGTAAAGAAAAAGGCTCCTATTTTGAGTTAAGTCCAAATAGTCATGTCAATATGTCACAATCAACGAATGATGTGTTTCCAACCGCCATTCATATCGCAACCCTTCATTTGGTTGGAAAATTGTTAGACACGATGCAATATATGCTGGAAGTGTTTAAGAAAAAAGCACAGCAATTTGATCATGTCATTAAAATGGGGCGTACACATCTTCAAGACGCGGTACCGATCCGTCTTGGGCAAGAGTTTGAAGCATATAGCCGAGTGTTGGAGCGTGATATTAAACGTATTCAACAATCACGCCAGCATTTATATGAAGTCAATATGGGTGCGACAGCCGTTGGCACAGGCTTAAATGCAGACCCTCGCTATATTGAAAACGTGGTCAAACATTTGGCAGACATTAGCGGCCTTCCACTTATAGGCGCTGAGCATCTTGTTGATGCAACACAAAATACGGATGCGTATACAGAAGTATCTGCTGCCTTGAAAGTATGCATGATGAACATGTCGAAAATCGCCAATGATTTACGATTAATGGCCTCAGGCCCTCGTGCGGGACTTGCGGAAATTAGCTTGCCGTCCCGTCAGCCCGGCTCATCCATTATGCCGGGAAAAGTCAATCCGGTTATGCCCGAAATGATTAACCAAGTAGCGTTCCAAGTTATCGGCAATGACCATACGATCTGCCTGGCATCTGAAGCGGGCCAGCTTGAATTGAACGTGATGGAGCCTGTGCTTGTGTTCAACTTACTTCAATCCATCAGCATCATGAATAATGCCTTCCGCGCATTCACCGACTACTGTCTTGCAGGCATTGAAGCAAATGAAGACCGTTTAAAAGAATATGTAGAAAAAAGCGCAGGGATTATTACAGCTGTAAATCCGCATATTGGATACGAGGTGGCAGCACGTATAGCACGAGAAGCCATTTTAAATGGAAAATCAGTACGTGAGCTTTGCCTGCAAAATGATGTATTAACAGAAGAAGAATTAGACCTAATATTAGATCCTTATGAAATGACACACCCCGGCATTGCAGGAGCAGTTCTTTTTAATAGAGAGTAAAAATATTAAATTATTGTTGTTTCATAGGAGGAACTTCCAAATTTTTATTAGGAGTACCACACATCCATCTATGTGCCATAGGGGTGTCTCATAAGCAAACTAATTACGTTGATGTGACGTGTCTTTAAGTAAAAATATTGTCAATAAGAGAATGGTGGCGTTGGAAATAATTCCAGGCCACTATTTTTTATATGACGGGCGTTAGCGTTCGATAAAAAAGAGCTCATCTCGATATTGATATTACTGGAGAAAAGTACCTTAAGCACCTTTAATAGTCAAAAAATAGATGCATTATTAAATTTTATTCATTTTATTGTTTATATGTAATTGACGAAATGTAATCTATATGTGTAAAATACATATATAGTAATTTTGTTGAGGTATAGTCATGACGAACTCTAAAAATGAAAATAATGTTACTCCATCTAAGAACTTTATCCTTCCATTTATATAATTGCTTCTTAGTAGGATGTCACTTCATGGCTATGAACTAAACTCAAAAGCTTCAAGCTTTTGGTTTTCACACGCTTGACCAAGGAAATTTGTATCGTTTATTGAGACAACTAGAGAATGACAATCTTGTGTAATCTGAGTGGCATACAAATGGAAGCGGTCCTGCCAAAAGATGTTATTCAATAACTGATGTTGGTAAAGCGTACTTAAAGAGTCATGCTAGACAACTCGAGCTATACCAATCCATGCTCGATCAATTTTTTAAAATGTATTTTAGTTTTCTTGAGCTCTACATACCTCCGTTTTATAGGGAGGATAAAATAGAGAAATTTACAAAGTAAATGAGGAGGAACGAAGATGGTCCAAAAGATGATTCATCAAAAAGAAGAAGTCCTAAAAAAGGAAGTTAAAAAAGTGGAGGTTCCGAAAGCTGAGATTCAAAAAGTAGAGGAGCAAAATGAACCAAGCTATGTTACGGATTCATTTATTGAAACATTTTGGGATCAAATTGAAGGTGCCGTATCTCGTACAAGAGATTATAGAGAACAACGCCAAGAACTTTACTTACAGGCTATAAAAGAAACTACAAAGTTCAATGGAGTATACCTCAAAACGTTAAAGGGTCTTTTTGAGCAAACAACAAAATTAAATGGCGATTTGCGTAAAGGATTATTCCAAAACAACATTTTTAAAACAAATGAATCGACTCATGAAGTGACTGAATCTTTAAAAAGTCATGTTAGTGAAGCAGCTAGTAAATTAGAGGAGCTTTCTTTAACTCCAATTAACTCAGCCTTTGATTTAATTGAAAGAACTGAGAAACTTTTTGAACAAAATAGCGAGGCATTTATTGACTATACAAATGAAGCACTGAATGCTTGGGAAGCTGTCACAGACAACTATTTAAAACAGGCTAGAAAAACTCATCAAAATATTGCCCATCGATTGGAAGATAGCGTGCGTGTACTTGTTGCTCCAAGTAAATAATGTACATATTTAAAGGAAAACACATTCTTAATCGGATGAGCCCTTCTTTGTTAATAAATATCCTATATCGTACAAAAAAAGCAGCCTTACCTTCACGGCACGCTGCTTTTTTAATTTTGTTACAACTGAGTATTCCCTCTTCATATTCTTACTTGAAAGAAGGTATTTGAGTAAAGTGGAGTGAGACAAGTATGCATAACCTTAGCACTGAACAATTGCTAGAAGCATTTAATTCTGCTATTAAGTTAAATCTTTGCAAAGACTTTATTCTGCTATTGGCTAATGAGTTAAACACACGATTTATTAATGAATCACCCATAAATGATTATAGAAAAATTTTAAATCAGTATATTAAATCAGATTAGAATTTGAATATAGTAAAATATTTTTTTTCGTAGATAAGAGTAATGTTTTTTAATCATAGATTACTTGCACCCTATGAAGAATCTTTAGACTTACAGATAAATTTATTTATTCTTTATTCAGAGATCTTCCAAGAATAAGTTGGGTTTTACCGTTTAGAATTAAAATTCAGCATTCTATTAAAGTGGAGGAAGTTATATGAATGAACAAGAAAAAACTATATTTATGAGTGAACAAGAAAAAACTTTACTATTTAAAACTTCTATCATTTTAAGAAAAGATACAAGCACTATGAGTTTAAACGATATTATAGAAGAACTTGTTAATGTTATAGAATCAAAAAAAAGATGACAGATGGCCAAATCAAGAATAGAAATTGAGCAAGCGAGACTATTAACCTTACAATTGAAATGAAGCAATATTAGGTTATAACAGACCCATCAATTTAAACTTGGATGGGTATTTTTCGTTATCTAGGATTTGAATTTTCGTAGTTAATTGGAAGAACTCTTTCCCAAACATGCTCAAGTTTGTTTAGGAGAAGAGGAGCAGGTTCGTATCTCCCGTTAACCTATATATTACATCCCCGAATATCAACAATAAATTTGTAAACATTCCAAGTAAAATTTAGATTTTTCTGAAAACGGCTTGTCATAGGACCGAATATACCAAAATGACACATACTCATTAGCTAACTCAAATGTTTTATAACGCGCTGAAAAGCTCATCTTCAAAGAGTCAGTTAGGACATTAATCATGGCCAGCCCGCCCAGCATTTTAATGAAGGAAGGACTTAAAAATTTGCCGTGAATAAATTATAACTTTTATCATCAACTTAAGAAATAAACAAATTAGAGAAGTAGGTGTAATAGGTGTCGCGGAACTTCTATCAGTGCTTCACCATAATTTCTTTAGGCATGGTTTTTTTACTAATGATGTCATCATGCAGTCATTCACAAAGAAAAAGTGGTAGTCCAAATAGTGTTCGAGAAAATACGAACAGTATCGAAAAGCCATCGCCAGAGAAAATGCAGGATTTTCATCTAGGTTATTCAGAAACGGACGACCGGAGAGTTCAGGTACATAATATTAATAAAATTCCTCGTGAAGTTTTAGGCTTTTACACAGAACAGGAAGGCAGTTTTCCCGGTTCTCAGCCTACATTTAACTCGCAATTCAACAATATAAGCATCATTGCACCCTTTTGGTACAAGCTTGATGATAAACGTCCAGGCAGTCTGATAGATTCCGTTACAGCAGCTCATAAGAAAAAGGTTATTCTAAGCGCTCATGAAAAACAGGTGAAGGTATATCTTGTTGTTCACAACCTCTTTTATGAAACCACGGAGAAGGGCAAGCAAGTAGCGAGTAATGTACTCGATAACGATAAAAACCGAAGTGTTTTCATTCAAAATTTACGAAATGAAATAAAACAGTTCAGTTATGACGGAATTAATATAGACATGGAAAATTTGTATTTGACAGACCGAGATTCTTTTAGTCTAATGATTAAAAAATTGTCTGATACACTGCATCGTGATGGAAAAGTAGTGACGGTTTCCGTCCCGGCAAACACAGGTGATTCGCGTGCTAATCCCTGGTCACCGTGGTTTGATTACCCAAAACTTGGTCTATTTGCAGATCGGGTAATGATTATGACCTACGATGAACACAACGCAAACACAACACCCGGGTCAACGGCGTCGGCTGATTGGACAGAAGCAACGATTCGTTATGCTTTGAAGAAAGGAGTCCCAAAATCAAAAATTTTACTCGGTATCGCTGGTTATGGATGGGACTGGGACAAAACAGCTAAAAAAGCTTTATATAGCTCCTATGCACTGTTAATGGAGCATAAAACAAAATATAAAGCTGAAATTTTGTGGGACCCTCGTACGCAAACACCTCATTACAATTATGTAGATGAAAAAAACCATATCCACGAGGCTTGGTTTGAGAATAGTGACAGTCTGCGGTCTAAACTAAACCTTGTAGAAAAATATAACTTACAAGGAATCGGCATTTGGCGACTCGGCTTAGAAGACCCTATGTACTGGAAGGCCATACCCGAGACAATAAAAGTAAAAAAATAATGATCTATGAATGAATTTTCCCTACAGAAAGTAAGACATATAAAAAAGCAGATCCAATGGATCTGCTCAGATTGTCGAGAAAGGTTCATTTTCTCGGCAATTTTTCATTTTGTCTGATCCAAAATCCCGATTTTTTTATTGATTATCCCTGCTAACTGGCCTGGAGCGCAAATCAACAGACAAGTTGAAAATCCTATATATTAAAATTATTTTAACAAAGGTCCTATATTACTATTAAAATAGTAGCTGAAGTAGAAAGAAATGGTAAATATGGCTTTCGAAGTTTTTTCGTAATCGGGATACTATAAAGATATAATTACAGCATATTAATGTCCAAATGAATACTATTTATCAATATAAAGGTAGGATGTAAAAGAAAATATTGATACCACTGGATGAAGTAAGTTCTTAAAAGGGAGTGATAGTAAAATGCTTTATATAAGGAACATTGAAAAGATCATAAATGATACATTAGATAAGCATAATTTAAATATTGACTATGAATTTAACAATAATCTCACTGTACCGATGAGTTATAACGTATCGACAAATACTATAAAATTTAATTATCTACAAGTTAACGGTTATATCAACAAAATTAGAATTAAAGAGATAGATGAAAACTTTGTTAGAATTATTCTTTATCATGTGATTGGGTATTACTTGGATTTTAAAAAAAACAAACATGATCTTAGGATTCTAATGTATGGTGAAGATGAAGAAATAGAGAAGCTTAAATCTGAAATTGAAACGAATGCTTGGGAATACGGGAGAACATTGGTACCGGAACAACTGTTACAGTCATATGATAAAGTACGTGAATTAGATAAAACTTTAATAAAGGGCCAATTAACCAATATGTAATCATCATTTTTACTTATGGGGTTTTGTCAGGAAAACTTAATTTTCGTCGTTAATCAACTATCTTAGCAGTTTAAAATATATAACTCGTGAGGTGGAAAAAAATGAAGGCGGATGCAGTTTTTGAAGGTGGTGGGGCTAGGGGAATTGCTTTTATTGGAGCGATTCAAGCAATGGAAGAGGAAAAAGTAGAATGGCAAAGATTAGCTGGAACATCAGCAGGAGCTGTAATCGCTGCTCTTTTGGCAAGCGGCTACAAAAGCTATGAAATTAGAGATCATTTGAGCAAACTAGATTTTTCAAAGCTACGAGGTAGAACGTACTTGAATCGAATTCCGATTTTTGGTACCTTATTAGAACTAATGATTCATCTTGGAATTTATAAAAACGATTACTTGGAAATCTGGATGGATTCACTTCTTATAGAAAAAGGAATTAAGACATTTGCGGATCTACCAGCGGAAAAATTGAAAATAATCGCTTCTGATGTTACGAATGGCCAAATGCTTGTTTTGCCAGATGATTTGGATCGGTATGGGATGACTCCTGCTGATTTTAAGGTTTCAACCGCAGTTATGATGAGTGCCTCTCTCCCATTTTTCTTCCGTCCGGTTATTTGGAAATCAAAAGACCGTAAAAAGTCCTACATTTTAGACGGTGGGTTACTAAGTAACTTTCCAATATGGATATTTGATACGGACAATCCTCGGTTTCCAACGTTCGGCTTCCGTTTTGTGAAAGATAAAGTTAACATAGATCCCGTAATACCAACGCCCCTCCACCTTTTTAAAAATATATTTAAAACGATGATTCAGGCCCATGATCTACGATATTTGAACAAAGAGACGATTGAACGTACCATTCAAATTCCAACTGGTGACATCAACGCTACTGATTTTGAATTGGATACGGCTGAAATCGATTTTCTCTATATGTCAGGCTATTCTTCTACAAAAGAATTTTTATCGAAGTGGGATTTTGAACAATATAAGGTTAAAAGAATGCAAAGATTAAAGAATAAGTAGCTGAAAAGGCCTTTTCTCGAACTTTATTTAGAAAATAGATTAAAAGTGAATGTAATCAGGTGCACAATAGCAAGAGCACCTAATAGATTCGTACCGATATAGAGTAGAAGGTCCATTAGTTTCCTCCTCAATTTTTTACACTTCAATACTTAAGTCATTATAAACAAGGTATATTGAAAAAGTTGTCGATATTCCTCATTTTAAATGAACTGTTAACTTCTTTTAATAAAAGAAAAAAATTTTCATTGTTTGACTTATGTTTGTAAAAAAAGCCATGCTATTCTAAGCACGGCTTTTCTCATTTCCACCATTTCCACCATTTCCTTTGCTCAGCGACTGCGATTTGCTTTCTGGTTTCTTCCTCAATCATTTTACTTCGTTCCTTTTCCAATTGCTCCATACGTTCAACATACTTCAAAATTAGATTAATCTTTTCTTCTAGCTGAGCTTCTCGTACTGCCTTCTCCTTCAAATGTTTGATTAAATCTAAGTTTACTTGCTCCAAATGTTCTATACGATCCAATAACTCATTAGTGTTAGTATTCTGCTCAGTATCGCCATCATTAGTTGTCTGTAACGGCACTTCTTCCAAAAGTGTTACCGTTTTATTTTCTTCAGAGATCCATGTCATCACAGCTTCGGCTGAATGGTCCATCGTCATACCTTCTTGCATACTGAATTCGATTAATTTACGGAATGTGAGAACATCTTTTTCAAAATAGGTTCTATGTCCTCTGTTATTACGCTGAACTTGATACCCATGTCCTTCCAAGAGAGTGGCATACTTCCGTAATGTATTGCCATCAATTCCAAGCAATTCCTGTACGTTACTAGGTGAATATATTATCGTCATAACACTACACCTCCAATTTAACACTTCTATAAAACGCTGAGAATTCCTTTTTTTATTAGAATTTTTTCTGAATGAAGTATAGGTAATGCACTATATGGAAGGAAATGGCTATAAAAGTGATGAAGAAAGGAGATTAATAGATTTAATTGAAATTGTTGGAATTTCAAACAGCATGTCATTGGTCATAAGAAGCAAATAAGAAGAATAAACATCAAAATAGTGTGGGGATTTCTTATTGGGGAGGAATAAACATGAATGATGTCCTTGAAAGAACAGCAAGATTTGAACATCGTTTTTGGTTACAAATATTAGGTGATCATTCGCGGTTTATTTATGAAGCTCTTGCACCCGTTCAAAAAGAGGAAATTGAAAAGGCATCATCTTTTATTCGAGTTTTTGACAAGCTTCTGGATCGTGCAAATTCCTCAGATTTAGTGACATTAACAATCGAAGCTGAAACAGAGGTTATAAGATTACGGGAATTTAAAATGGACTTATTAAGAAAACATCTGATTGGGAAAATAAAAATTCACCTTTCGCCAACCTTCATCAATCATATGGTCAATGAATTAGAGGAATACTTAAGAATTTTAATACACCTAAAAGCAGGGGAAGTTCCTCCTGTTTACCATGAACTACATCATCATCTTTTATGGTTATTAGATGCTGCGGGTCATTCAGAGGCAATTTCCTCTAATTTAGATAGTGTTGAAAAGAAACTCATTGAGAAAAGTAATACATTTAGGAAGAACTTTGAAGATTTTTACCTGAAATCAGTTGAACTAGCAGGATATTTAAGAACTAATTTGAACTCGTTCCCTGCTTTGTTAAAATTGAATTCAGACAGCCAGTTAGAAATAAAATTATTTCAAAATTTTCTACATGAAATAGAAGAACTCAGACTAAGTAAGCATGCATTAGGAACATTCGCCCCCCTAATGGCGGATCATATGTACCGTGAAGAATGTTATTATCTTATGAAATTAGCAGAATCGGCAAATCTTGACTCACCCAATTGTGATCCTGCAAAACCTCGACGTATGGAGTGAGTTCACAAATCTGCCAAATATAATAACTAATAAAAGGTGAGGGGGAGTTTAAGCAAACACCCCATTTTGCTGTTATGGAGATATTTGGATAATATAAAAAAACTTCCTAATTTTCCAAGAACATTGGACAGGGTTATTTCCATATTCTATTGTATCAATACTTGAGGGTGTTCATTATGAGAATCAAAAGGGAAATACAAACCCAACCACAAACCATGATTGGTCAAGCATGGACCGGTAGACATGTGATCTTGCTTCACTGTACAAATAATAATCAATTTATTAATCTTTATAAAAGTTTCCATGCTCCGATTGAGCCTCCACGTCACAATTGTGCTGAAACTTTGTCGCAATTACTAAGTATCGGCTATCGTATAATCGCGATTACGCCCATCTCAGCAAATCATATTCAATATTTTTTGGTACTAGGAGATTAAGGATGCAGAATCAACGATTGAGATATAAATGAACCCAATCCTTTGCAGTGGGTTCATTTTTTGTTTCTCCATGAATCTAGATTCTCTGAAATTAATTATTGACAAAGTGATTGAATACTACTAAAATTAGAAATTATTTAACAATAATTTAGTTTATGAGATAAGATGTAATAATGCATAACTTTTTTTAGCGGGGGATTTTGAACCATTTGTTCTTCTACATAAATTAAATACTAAGCAAGCTATGATTGCTATGGGTCAAACTATAGCAGGAGCAGCTTCTGGAGAGACCGCAGGAAATATGCGGCGCCGAAGGGTTCACAATCTCAGGCAAAAGGACAGAAGAGTACGAGTTTTATTTGTTATTCTGACAAAAGAGTAATGGATATTATTTGTTATTCTTATGACCGATGAGATTGGAGAAATTCCAATCTCTTTTTTTATGGTGTTTAACCCATTGTTCATATCTTCACATAGTGGACAAAGGAAATTATTACTAAATGAGGGGGCAAAAGAAGTGGCGCAACAAGAATTAAAAAGAGATTTAAAAAATCGGCACGTACAACTGATTGCGATTGGAGGTACGATTGGTACAGGTTTATTCCTAGGTTCAGGGAAAGCCATTCAGTTAGCAGGTCCATCTATCATTTTTGCCTACTTAATTGTGGGTATCGCATGTTTTTTTGTAATGAGGGCATTAGGAGAACTTCTTTTATCAAATAAGGGCTATCAATCATTTACGGACTTCGCCGAGGATTATATTGGACCGTGGGCTGGTTATGTAACTGGATGGACCTATTGGTTTTGTTGGATTATGACAGCAATGGCTGATATTATTGCTGTTGGTGTATACGTGCAATATTGGTTCGATATCCCACAATGGATGCCTGCTATTGTCTGTTTAATTCTATTATTGGGACTAAATTTATTAACAGTAAAGCTATTTGGAGAATTAGAGTTTTGGTTTGCTTTAATCAAAGTGATCACCATTCTTGCTTTAATCATCATAGGGGTCATTTTGTTAATTATTGGATTTCAAACAGATTCAGGAACGGTTACAGTAAAAAATCTATGGAGCCATGGTGGTCTTTTCCCAAATGGATTATCAGGTTTCTTACTTTCTTTTCAAATGGTTGTCTTTGCATTTGTAGGTGTTGAATTAGTAGGTGTATCAGCAGCCGAAACATCCAATCCACAAAAAAATATCCCATCTGCAATAAATAAAATACCTTTAAGAATACTGTTTTTCTATGTGGGAGCCCTTATTATCCTTTTATGCATCAATCCATGGACGCAACTGAATGCAGCAAACAGTCCTTTTGTAAAAACGTTCAGTTTAGTTGGTATTCCGATTGCTGCAGGAATTATTAATTTTGTCGTCTTAACATCTGCTGCGTCTGCCTGTAACAGTGGATTGTTTTCAACGAGCCGCATATTATTTAATTTAAGTAATCATCAACAGGGACCCGCGAATTTTGCTAAATTAAATAAAAATCATGTACCGAGTAACGCATTATTTATATCTGCACTTGTTCTATCCGTCGGAGCTCTTTTAAGTAAGCTGATTCCAGAACAAGCCTTTGGTATCGTGACAACGATTAGTGCGATTTGTTTTATTTGGGTTTGGAGCATTATCTTAATTTGTCATCTGCGATATAAGAAATCACGCCCAGATTTACATGAAAAGTCGATTTTTAAAGCACCATTTACCCCATTTATTAATTATCTTGTTCTCACGTTATTTGCATTTATTCTCATTATTATGCTATTTGCAGAATCAACTCGTGTCGCTTTATTAATGACACCATTATGGTTCATTCTTTTATTCATAGTGTATTCATTTAAAAGGACAAAGGGAAAAAATATTAGAATATCTGCGTAAAGTAGAATTCTTGCAATATAATAAAAATATTGTCACATGAAATGTATCGTGTTACTATTAGATGAAATTATATTCCTTTAATTTGGTCCAGAGAGGTCAAAAAGGCAAAAGTAAACTTCATCATACTAATTATGTATATGAATGCCCTTTTGTCCTTTGGATGAAAGGGCATTTTATTTTTGCCCATAATCTTTTAATCAAAGTCCTGTGAGGCTTGAAAGGAGAACGACAAAAATGGATTATCGTAAAAAAACAGTAGTTGCATCAGTAGCAGGTTTAACTTTAGAGGGCATGGATATCATGTTTATCTCCTTTGCGATGTCGATGATTATTGCAGAGTTTCATATTGACATGGTTGCTGGAGGTCTTATTTCTTCGATTACCAATTTAGGTATGCTCGCTGGAGGAATCATTTTCGGTATCTTAGCAGATAAATTTGGGAGAGTTAAAATATTTACCTATACGATTCTACTATTTGCTATCGGAACGGCATTAACTGGTTTAGCCGTAAATATTGAACAAGTGTACATCTTTAGGTTTATTGCCGGCTTAGGCGCAGGTGGGGAATACGGAATTGGTATGGCGCTTGTGGCTGAAGCATGGCCAAAGAATAAACAAGGACGCGCTTCTTCTTATGTTAGCATCGGTGCACAATACGGTGTGATTCTGGCTGCACTTCTTAGTGCCATGATCCTGCCTGCTTGGGGATGGAGAGGATTGTTTTTCATCGGATTGGTTCCGGTTATATTCGCCTTTATCGTCCGAAAAAAATTAGACGAATCACCCGTGTGGCTGGCATCACAAAAGAAAAAACAACTTGTGCCAAAGCAAGGGAATTTAAAGCAATTGTTTGCTACTCCAAGAACTTCAGTTACGACGATTGCTTTAGCTATCATGGCAACGGTCCAAATTGCAGGTTATAATGGCTTGATGATTTGGCTGCCATCCATGCTTCAACAATCCCAGGGATTATCAGTTTCAAACTCGGCTCTTTGGACGATTAGTACAGCTGCGGGAATGATTGCAGGTATGTTAACTTTTGGACAGTTTATGGATCGACTTGGAATGAAGCGGTCATTCGGAATCTTCTTATTCGCTTCCGCAATCGCAGTCTTTTTATACTCCTTTGCTTCAGGAAGTGCGGGTCTTTTAATCGGCGGTGCGATTGTAGGATTCTTCTCGAATGGAATGTTTGCTGGTTACGGTGCATTAATAAGCAATTATTATCCAGTAGAAATTCGCAGCACAGCAACCAATACTATCTTTAACTTCGGTAGAGCATTAGGGGGATTATCTCCTATTTTAGTAGGATATATCCTGCAGCATGCTAATGTGACGATCGCAATGGGATATCTTGCTGTACTCTACTGTATCTCCTTTATAGCAATGGTTAGTTTGAAAAAAAGAAAAGATAATCAAGATCAAAACATTACTTTATCTAAAGCAGTGTGAATTGACTCTTATAGCATCTTCATAAAATAATAAATTCTAAACTAAATTGAGGCTGCAA
This sequence comes from Bacillus sp. OV166, assembly GCF_900177675.1. Classification (GTDB taxonomy): domain Bacteria; phylum Bacillota; class Bacilli; order Bacillales; family Cytobacillaceae; genus Neobacillus. The sequence goes on from NZ_FXWM01000001.1 coordinate 2,432,215, forward strand.
ATCAAATTGGATTTGTGCCTCTTTTTTATGAAGATTTTTCACTTATTTTTCCTGATTCTTTCATTAATAAGGAATTTTTTCGAGACATTTGGTTTTGTTGGTGTCATTATTCCTTCCCAAGACATACACTCTTTTTAAAGATGGGTTGGAAATTAGAAATTGAGGAGAGGACAAATTGAACTTCGAGATGCAAAAAGCGAATATGTTGGCTGAAAATATCAATGGTTTTATAAAATATGTTCAGAAAAGCCATGAAAATAAAAACAGTTTTAGGTTTAATCCGGATAAATTGTTTCAAATAAAACTCCTGATTGAGGAGTTTAAGTTTCAAATACTAGCAGATGAACTTTTAAGAATCAATAAGTTTTCCTGGGATGAAAAGTACACGTATTATTTAGTTGATCAATTTATAGAAGGAATCGAGATTATTGATGAATACATCCATAATAACTACAATGATTTATTTCTCTTAACGGCTAGAATTTACACATTAAAGGATCTCAGTCAATCATTTAGCAGGCAAGGAAAACTGTATCATTGGTCCTAAGGCCTCCTTTTTTTAACTAAGGCATTGGTATTAATAATGCCAATGCCAATTATTGGAGGCGATTTTCGAAATGACCAATCCTTTTTTCACGTTAATCTACTGTTTTATATATAAATCGTTAGTAATTTCTTTCAATGACAAAATGGGCCAAATCTCCACGATAGATTGTTTTTGAATATTCAATGATTGAACCATCTTGAAGATAGGCCAAGGTATCGAGCGCAAAGCAGGGGTCACCAACACAGATATGTAGCTTTTCTGCTGCCTCTTGATCTGCAATAAACAATTCGAGGCTTTCAATTGTCTTGTTTATTTTTAAACCAAATTGTGTTTCCAAAAGTTTATATAATGAATTTTCACAACCCTGTTTATTTAAAGCTGGGGTTTTATACCAGGGTAAAAAGGCAGTTTCAAACTGTATCGGTTCTTCATTTACATAACGTATCCGCTCTAGCACATTAACTGGTTCTCCCTCCTGGATCTTTAATTGTTCACTAAGATACTCATCTGCTGGTATTACTTCTAATTGTCCTACTTTGATTAATGGTTTTTTTCCCTGCATGGAAATTTGACTCGAAAAGTGGTCAACCGTCGTTGTTAAAATTTGTTTTACCTTGTTTGCGGAAACAAAAGTTCCGCTTCCTCGTTTACGATAAACATAACCCTCCATCGTTAATTGTTGTAGGGCAGTTCGTACAGTTGTCCTGCTTACACCATATTTTTCGCAAAATTCAGCCTCCGTCGGAAGTTGTGAGTCTGGTTTATATTCCCCGTCGTTAATCAATTGAATGATTGCATCTTTTACCTTAAGGTGCAGAGCACTTCCGTCTTTTGTATCTTCTATCATAGTGGACTTCCCCCTCAATACCTATAGATTAACAAAAAATAGCTCTTAAAGGTACTATAAAAGTACAATTATTTATATTTGTAATAACAAATTTTAAAAATAATAACAAATTAGCGAGAAATGTATTGTAAATATTCAGAATTGTCATTACAATAAGATTATAAAAACCTTTTACTACTTTTTGAAATAAGCTACATGTTTACTTCTATAGGGGGAGGAAGATTAGTTATAAGCATTATTAATGTTAAGCATCTTTTTCGAAAAATCGAACTCATTTGCAATTTTATTAATTTATGTAATCGCTTTCTTTAAGGGGGATATTGATGAACATTTTATTATGCTGTTCCGCTGGTATGTCTACGAGTCTATTGGTTTCCAAAATGGAAGCAAGCGCCAAATCACAAGGGATCGATTGTAAAATTTGGGCAGTAGGATCCACTGAAATAAATGACCAGATAAACAAGGCAGACGTATTGCTTCTTGGTCCACAAGTTCGCTATATGCTTACCCAGCTTAAAAAGGCAGGAGAAAAGATTGGTATTCCGGTAGATTCTATTAATCCGAAGCATTACGGCCTTTGTAATGGAGAGGAAGTTTTGAAGCAAGCAATTAATCTAATAAAAGGGGAGTAGGTAACATGATGAATTTTATCGATAAATTTATTATGCCTTTCGCAAATAAGCTAGGGAACAACAGGCACCTTCTTGCTATTCGTGACGCTTTGGTAGGAATGATCGCGATTACCATGATTGGTTCTTTAGCCGTGTTATTAAACAACCTAGGATCTGTACCTGGCATTGGTAAATATTATGAAAAATTAATGATATCTATTTTCGGTGAAACGTGGAAAACTTTAGGCTCAGATATCTGGTGGGGTACCCTTGCCTTCATGACGATATTTGCGGTGTTTGGAATAGCTTATAAGCTGGCAAGATCTTATGGGGACGATGGTTTCGAAGCAATGCTAGTAGCTGGTGCTTCTTTCTTTGTCCTGATTCCTCAAGTTGCTAACGTGTCGATAACTCCTGAGGGCGGTGAAGCTGTAACAGGGGGTGCGTGGGGGTTCATTGGCTGGAATTATTTTAATGCAACTGCCTTATTCACCGGTATTATTGTAGCCATTGTAGCCACTGAAATTTTTGTTCGTTTAGCTAAAGTCAAGTTTTTGGTGATTAAATTGCCTGATGGAGTTCCGCCAGCGGTTTCACGTTCATTTGCTAAGCTCCTTCCAGGAATGGCAACCATTTTTACCATTAGTTTATTTGGCCTTGTTTTACGAAAGTTTATTAGCGATGGTGCTTATTTAAATGACTGGATCAATAAAGTACTCGTATCACCGCTTACTGGTGCGGTAGATTCTATGTGGTTTGCTATTTTAATCGTATCCTTGGTACATGGATTTTGGATTCTTGGTCTTCACGGTCCAAACATACTTGGGGGAATTACAACTCCTTTAATGACCAAGTTAGGGCAAGAAAATGTGAATATGTATGCAAAAGGTGTTAAAGATTTAAGTGAATACCATATTCTTTCTGGTTCATTCTTGGATGCATTTGTTTATCTGGGAGGTTCAGGTGCAACTTTAGGTTTAATTGTAGCAATGTTTATTGCAGGGAGGAAACGTAATAAACAATTACTCGCATTAGGAACACCTCCTGGGATTTTCCAAATCAATGAACCCATTCTTTTTGGATTGCCCATTGTATTAAATCCCATCTGGTTCATTCCGTTTATACTAGGACCAATCATCATGACAATCGTAGCCTATACATCCATTAGTTTAGGTTTGGTTCATCCAGTAGTTGCTGATATCCCTTGGGTAACACCTGCAATTATAGGAGGATTATTAGCAACTGGCGGGCATGTTTCCGGTGCTATTTTGGCGGCAGTGAATTTATGCATTTCAATCGTTATTTATCTGCCTTTTGTCATTGCTCAGGGACGCATTGATGCAAGGAGAGAAATGGGTGAAACATCCAAAACTACTGATACCTTAAATATGTAGATAAAATTCAAGCAGAGGTGTTAAAAAATGAAAGACGGTTTAAAAATCGTAACGATAGGCGGGGGCTCGAGCTATACCCCTGAACTTATTGAAGGATTTATTAAATATTATAACGAACTGCCTGTGCGTGAATTATGGTTGGTAGATGTTGAAAATGGAAAGGATAAGCTTGAAATTGTCGGTAATCTTGCCAAAAGAATGGTAGAAAAAGCAGGGGTTCCGATAAAGATCTATTTGACGTTTGATCGAAAAGAAGCTTTAAAGTCTGCTGATTTCGTAACTACTCAATTTCGAGTAGGGTTGCTTGATGCACGCAAGAAGGATGAGAGTATTCCGTTAAAGCACGGTGTACTTGGTCAGGAAACAAATGGCCCAGGAGGTTTATTTAAAGCATTAAGAACTATTCCTGTTATTCTTGATATTTGCCGGGAAATGGAGGAGTTTTGTCCGAAAGCCTGGCTCATAAACTTTACAAATCCTGCCGGGATGGTCACAGAGGCAGTCCTTCGTTACAGTAATATTGATAGAGTGGTAGGATTGTGTAATGTGCCGATTGGTATGGAAATGGGCGTTGCAAGACTATTAGAAGTAGACCATAACAGAGTAAGAATCGATTTTGCTGGATTAAACCACATGGTATACGGATTGGATGTTTTTGTCGATGGGGTATCCGTAAAGGATAAGGTGATTTCTTTAATTAATGATCCCGAGAAAAGTATAACGATGAAAAACATTCATGCAATGGGGTGGGAGCCTGAGTTCTTGAGGGCATTAGATATTTTACCATGTCCTTATCACAATTACTATTATAAATCTGGAGATATGCTGGAAAAAGAATTGAAAAACTATAAAGAGGGCGGAACACGTGCAGAGGTTGTTAAAAAGCTGGAAGAAGAGCTATTTGAGTTGTATAAAGACCCTCATTTAGCAATTAAGCCGCCTCAATTAGAGATGAGAGGCGGCGCCTATTATAGTGATGCAGCTGTAAGACTTATCCACTCAATGTATACGGATAAACGTGACATTCAGGCTGTTAACACAATCAATAACGGGGCTATTGCAGGTCTCCCTTTTGATGCTGCTGTCGAAATCAGCTGTATCATTACAAAGGACGGACCGAAACCGATTGCCGTGGGTGATTTGCCTATACAAGTTCGTGGGCTTGTTCAGCAAATGAAATCATTTGAAAGGGTAGCGATTGAAGCGGCAATAAGCGGGGATTATGCAATGGCGTTACTGGCTATGACAATCAACCCACTTGTACCAAGCGATCGCGTGGCAAAAGTCATTTTGGACGAAATGCTCGAGGCACATAAAGAATACCTACCCCAGTTTCATTAATTATCAAGAAAAAGAGGGAAGTAAAATGGAAAATTTAGAGGCAGTAATCTTTCAAATTATACTCCATGGCGGCAACGGCAGGAGCGCTGCGATGGAAGCGATGCAGGCAGCAAAGAAAGGGGATTTTGAAGGAGCAAGACAAAAATTGATGGAAGCAGACAATGCCATGAATGAGGCACATCATATCCAGACATCGCTCATTCAAGGAGAGATAAGAGGAGAAAAAACGGAAATCTCACTTTTAATGGTTCATGCACAAGATCATTTAATGAATGCGATGACAGTAAAGGATTTGGCTGTAGAAATGGTTGAACTGTACCAAAGAATCAAATGATAGGACCTAAAATGTAAAACCTTCTCTAAATTGCCCATCATTCATGGATAATTAGGATATCTCTATGTTTAGTCCAAAACCTTAAGGATGAATAAATCATGATAAAATTAATCGTTAACGCGGACGACTTCGGGTTTAGTCGAGGCGTAAATCATGGAATAATCGACAGCTATTTATATGGAATTGTAAAATCAACTACAATGATGATGAATATGGCAGGGACAGAGCATGCCATTCAATTGGCTAAAAAAAATCCAGGATTGCAGGTAGGAATTCACCTTGTGCTAACATGTGGCAAACCATTAGTAGACAAGGCGCCCTCATTGGTTGATGTTAATGGACTTTTTAAACCCTTGTCCTCTTTCAATCCTAAAGATATTTCTTTAGATGAACTGGAAGCTGAGTGGACCGCTCAAATCGACCGATTTATCGATTCGGGACTTAAACCAACCCATCTCGATAGCCATCACCATGTTCATACCTTGAAAGAAGTGTATCCTGTGGTTAAGAAATTATCAGTTAAATTCGGGCTGCCAGTAAGGAAAAATGGATACATCTCCATTTCTGGTGTGGACTCTTTCTCTGACGTATCATTGTTTGATTTCTATGGTGAAGGTGTTACACCGGACTATTTTTCAAAGTTGAAAGATCGTATTAAAGATGGCATAACAGTTGAAGTTATGTGTCACCCTGCATACTTAGATAATAACCTATTAAACGGGTCTTCTTATACTTATCAGAGATTAACAGAGCTAGAAATTCTAACATCAGTTAAACTACCTAAAAACATCATTTTGGTGTAACTTGTTCGACGGGTTTACTTAGAAAGAGCTTAATTTAAAAATTTACATTAACATTGACAGAATGCTAAATTAGTAGTATTTTGTTAATATTACTTTAATACTTAAAAGCGTTTAAGCGTTTAAGTGTTTAATCCTTTTGGTGTAAAAGAAAATAGATTCAAAGCTCAGCATTCTTAGTAGTACCTACTACACAGCAAATAGAGACTGGATGGATGGTGCAAATCCAGGTGTACAAGAGTATGAATTACAGATGCAGTTTCATGAGCTTATTTATTGAGTGGATGGGCAATTCTAGCCTATCAAATAGGGTGGTATCGCGGAGAGTCTCTTCGTCCCTTGTTATGGGATGAGTAGACTCTTTTTTATTTTTATTTAAGGGAGATAAGCACATGTGAGAACTTACAGCAGCAAGAAATATTATCAAATGATTATCAGCAATACCTTGTTTTAATACAAAGAGGACTAATGAATTAATGACATGGGGAAGAATATAATTGGTTACTTTTGATAAAGTGAATTTTCGGAAAATAGGTTGACACCTCCGGACAATACGTGTTATAAACACAATAAGAAAATTTTAGTAATTAAAAGCATAAAAGTATGAAATAATATTAGAAATGTGGAATAAACAGGGGGAAATGACGATCATGGAAACTCGTAGCAAAATTTTAGACTGTACCATTCGTGATGGAGGATTAGTTAACAATTGGGATTTCAGTGTCGAATTTGTTCAAGACTTGTATAACGGCCTAAGTGAAGCGGGTGTTGAATACATGGAGATTGGCTATAAAAATTCTCCAAAGCTTCTTAAAGCGACAGAGCCCAATCCATGGCGATTTCTTGATGATAACTTCCTGAAAGAAATTATCCCTGTCAAAAAGTTCACGAAGCTATCGGCTTTAGTCGATATTGGGCGTGTAGATCCCAATGATATTCTACCTCGTGAACAAAGTGTTTTAGATATGATTCGAGTAGCGTGCTATATCCGTGAAGTAGATAAAGGCTTAGAACTTGTCCAAATGTTCCATGATTTGGGATATGAGACGTCACTGAACATTATGGCATTATCAAGTGTTCCTGAACAACAGCTGATCAAAGCTTTTGAATTGGTGAAGGAAAGCCCTGTAGATGTGGTCTATATCGTTGATTCCTTTGGAAGCTTAGACCCTGTAGATATTGAGCACCAAGTGAAAAAGTTCAAAGCGTTGATCCCTAACAAACAGCTTGGAATTCACACACATAACAATATGCAGTTAGCTTTTGCCAATACGTTAACTGCGATGCGAAATGGGGTTACATATCTCGATTCGTCTGTATATGGCATGGGTCGGGCAGCAGGTAACTGTAACACAGAACTTCTTGTTAGCTACATCCAAAAATCAAGCTATGAGATTAAGCCAGTTCTTGGAGTCATCGAGAAGCACATGCTCGAAATGCGTGAAAAGTGGGAGTGGGGCTTTATCATTCCTTATATGATTTCAGGTGTTCTTAATGAACATCCACGAGTTGCCATGGCATACCGTGATAGTGCTGAACGTGATCAATTCGTAGATTTTTATGACAAGGTAACATCACCTGAAAGTACAGTGGCTACTACTTTAAAATAGGTTAGATTGCTTAAAGAACCTCTATTAAGGTACTGCAAAACACTTACATTTATTAAAAAAACGCCTTTCGGGGCGTTTTTTTGTTAAATAAAGATCGATAAGCCGGTTCATCTTTTCTACTATACAAATAGTATGTAATTTCCTATAAAGGATTATATTACAATGGAAAACAAAAAAGAAGCCCGTATAGGGGGCTTCAATTTGCCAATTTCCAGAGAGATGTCTTTTGAGGTATTAGCCTTCAGCTCTAAATAGAACTCGCCATAATCAATTTATTTAAGGAGTTACTGTCACCAATAGCGGGGAAGGCTCTCCTTCACCTCCTGCTGTCTTTAATGCCAGGTCGACCTGATCCAATCTGTAGTTATGGGAATTCAGTTTACTAAGCGGGAACTGTCTGGAAGCAATGAACTCTGTCGCCATTTTTACAGATTGGTAACTATGTCCGCGAACACCCTTAACGGTTAATGTATTCTTGATGATTAAATCACTATTGAATTCCGGAATCGTTTCGTATTTATAGGCCCCAAGTAGAACAGTTCCCCCTTTTTTGGCAATTTCGAGCGAGGAGGTCACTGGAGCAGTTCCTCCTGATGTAACATCCAATACGATATCAACCATTCTACCACCTGTGATATCATTTACGCGGGAAAGCAGATCTTCATTACTAATATTGATGGTATAATCCATTCCCAGTTCTCTGGCCAACTCTAAGCGGCGAATACTGGAGCTGCGCCCAATCATGATCACCTCTGCCCCAGCTGCTTTTGCGGCCAAACCACATGCTAAACCTTGCTGTCCGGGCCCATGGATAGCTACAACCTTGCCTGGTTTTACACCACCCTCTATACTCATCCATTCAAAACCGTTAGCTAAAGGAAGGGTCAAGGCTGCTTCAACTGCTGGAACATGCTGGGCCATTTTATGAAGGACTGTGTTTGGGTGAAGAAACATATATTGACTAAATCCTCCCCACAAGGAAGGCTTCAGGGAAATTGGGATGGTGCCATAGCGGATTCCGCCCGACCGGGGATCAGTAAAAATACACGAGCGATAGACTCCTGTCCGGCATGCCTCGCATTGCCCGCATGGAATATATTCTTCCATTGCAACCCTGTCGCCTTCGATAAATCCCCATTTTTTAGAGGCTACATCGCCGATTTTTTCAATATAACCGACAACATGGTGGCCTAAAATACGAGGTTCCTGGTTTTTACTGTAATAAGAGACATCTGTTCCGCAGACACCGACAATTTCTACTCGGAGTATCGCTTCTTCTGGTGACAGCTGAGGCATTTCAAATTCCTGAAGCTCTGTCTGTTTTTCACCTACAGCTACAGCTGCTATTACTTTCCGCGCCATTTCATTGCCTCCTTTATGAGTCTGCTAGAGCGTATATTTTTCTAATGTGGCCTTCGAAAACAGATCTTCTATATTTAATTTATTTTTTATGAGGCCTTGTTCATAAGAATATGTGACAGCTGCCTCTAAAGTTTTACGGTTTTTCTCTAATCCGTATGGCCAAAAATCTTCTCCCATCAATTCGGTAGTGTTCTCCCATTCCGAAGTGAACCAAGGTAGCGTAACTTTCAATGCTGCAGTTTGCTTGAAGCCTTCATATACCTTTTGTTTTGCTTCTTCTAATGCCTTGTATAAATTTGTTGCTACCCATGGGTGCTCTTTTAAGACCTCATCCTTGACTACAACTACATGCATAATAGGAAAGATTCCTGTGCGTTGGTAATAATCCTTTTCGACTGTCACATAATCAGAGAACAGACGTTGCACGTTTGGAGACCCTTTAAGGAAGCAAGATGGGGCTCGTGGGGCGATAAGTGCATCAATTTCCCCTGAATCAAGCATTTCATTCAATGTTTGCTCCTCATTAATTGGGATAATGTTGATTTCAGGGGGCAGCACAAGTTTAATTTTTTCAATTCGACCGGAAGTTTCCTGTCCGCCTGTATACCAAATAATGTCCTCAGGGTGAACATTATAATCATGCTGCAGTATTCCCCGGATCCAAAGACATGCCGTCAACTGATATTCTGGAATCCCCACTCGTTTCCCACGTAGGTCCGCAGGTTCTTTAATTCCAGAATTTTTATTGATATAAATTCCGGAATGCCGAAAGCAGCGGGACATAAATACGGGAATGGCTGTAAAATTGGGAAGTCCGCGATCTTTCGCAATTAAATAAGAAGAAAGCGATAATTCCGATACATCGAATTCCTGATGACGCATCATTCTCCAGAAAGTTTCTTCAACTGGCATATTCAGCCAATTTAAGCTAATGCCATCTGCTTGGACAGTTCCGTTTGTCAGTGCGTGAATCCGATCATAATCCCAGCAAGCAAAGCTTAAGTTTAGTTTTGACATTACAAACTCACTCCTTCTCTTAATCTCTTATTAGCAAATTAGTTAGAATCTTCAAATACATTATCTCTTGTTAATGGAGTAGATGAAACCAACAGTTCCTCTATACGGAACGCTATTTCAAATATTTTAATATGGTTTCTTTGTATTAGAGGGTTTCTATTATTTTGTTTCTGTTGAAAATCTTATATGTTTTTGCTAAATTAGTAATAATTATACTATTCTAAAAAAGCAGGGGGCCCTTATGGGAGAGAAAGCAGAAGTATTGTCTTCAGTTCATAATGCCATTCGTATTTTACAAACATTCTCGACTTCAGAGAGGGAATTAGGAATCAGTGAAATGAGTGTCCGCTTAGGATTGGCTAAGAGTACTGTTTTTCGACTTATGAAAACATTAAATGAAGCTAATTTAGTAGAGAAAAACCTTGAAACCCAGAAATATCAACTGGGCATCGCTGCTTTTGAACTAGGGTTCATTGTCTATCATTCTATGGAACTTCGCCGTGTTTCGGCTCCTATCCTTGAGAAGATGGCTAAATCCATACGCCGTGTCGTAAGGCTTGGCGTATATGATAAAGGGGGAATTGTCTATCTTTCTAAACAGTATCCCGACGAAGATTATGGAACTATTTCCAAGATTGGTGACCGAGTTCCGGTTCATTGCACTGCTATTGGTAAAATGCTCTTAGCTCATCAAAGTGAAAAAGAAATAGAACGGGTAGTTACGGATCCATTAACCAAATATACAAATAAAACCATAGTATCTCCTCATGAGTTAAAAAAGGAAATCCTCGAAATCAGGAAAAAGGGGTATGCGGTTACAATGGAAGAAGTGAGGGAAGGAATCTCTTCTGTTGCAGTACCTGTATACAATGATATGGGGAAAGTAGTAGGTGCTATTAGTGTAACGGGAGTTAAATCCCATTTTTATGCTAGCCAAATTGATCAGTATGTGCGCGAGTTGCGAACTTGCAGTCGCCAAATTACTGACCGTATGGGGATGGATTATTTTGTCTAGCATGAGATCACCAAAAAATAATTGAATAATTCATTTGTAGGAACGATCCCTATATGATCGTTCCTTTTTTTATTCTAAAATGACTAGTATATTAATGTTTTCATCATTTTCACAGTGAATACATTATTTTTTTTATTTATGTTCCATATACAGAAACGCAGTTACCACTTTGATTGTTTTTTATGCGAATATATAAATAAGACAATTATGAATTTTTAGATTAAATACTTGACCAGAGATTGTTTAGAAATTCGATTTGCAAGTCAAATCATAAAATGAAAACGGTTTCTAGTTAAGGGGAAGGGAGGTAGGATTTTTTGAAGTAGATTTATTATTTCAAATCGGTAGAACCCAATAGTCAACTATTAAAGTAAAGATTTCGAGGGGGACTCAAACGTGAAGAAACTATTAAAATTATTTTCTGCTTCAAATATTACGGTTTTACTCCTTATAGTGGTTGTGCTGCTTAGTGCATGTGGTAGTGCAGCAAGTACAAAATCAGAAGGTAAAGAAAGCGGTGCTACTAAGAAGAATCAAGTGACTAGCATCAAAATGGCACTTCCTTCATTAAATGCAAGTTATCTTCCCTTATTCGTAGCTGAAAAAAATAAGTTGTTTGAAAAGAACAATGTCAATGTTTCATTTACGAGAGTACAGGGTGGAGTTATTGCACTTCGTGGCCTTCAGACAAATGAGTACCAAATTATTTCAAGTTTACCAGAGTCAGCTATTACCGGTGTGGCACAAGGAGCAAATATAAAGATAATCGGTACGCTGGATGATCAGTCTATGTACACTATTTATACTACTTCAGATATAAAGAGCCCGAAGGACTTAAAAGGACAAGTCGTAGCAACAAACCGTACAGGTAACGGAACAGATATCCAACTTCGCTGGTGGTTGAAAAAAAATGGTCTAAAACCTGATAAGGATGTCCGAATTATTGAAGCGGGAGAAAATTCTACTCGTCTTCAGTCATTAGTTACAGGCCAGGCAAAAATGACCATTCTCAGTCAGCCGACTGATTTGAAAGCTGAGGCTGCAGGGATGCAGAAATTAGCCCTAATAAGAGATGATTTAAAAAGCTACAATCACAACATGTTGATGGCAAATGGTGACTTTTTAAAAGGAAATCCAAAAGATGCCAAAGGTTTCATGGCTGCTATCGCTGAAGCAACAGAGTATGCCAAAAAGCCGGAAAATAAAGATGAAATGATTCAGTTAATCATGGAAAAATTGGAAATGAAAAAGGAAGATGCTCAAAAGTCATTTGATTTTGTTCTGCCAGCGCTTGCGGATAAAGGGAAATTCAATAAGAATGGGGTAAAATGGGCAATCGAAACAACGAAAGAAACAGGGGCGTTAAAGGCTGATGTAACGCTTAAACAATTGATAGATGAATCTTATATTGTTAAGTAATAAAAGGCACGTAAAAAATGACAAGAGGTGAATTCCATGACTGAAACGTTGATAAAAACAAAAACTCCAATCCTGAAATTTGATTCACTAAATGTGATTTATAACGAAGGACAACCAAATCAAGTCCATGCTTTAAAGAATGTATCAGGGCAGATTGATGAAGGGGAGTTCATTTCAATTATTGGACCAAGTGGATGTGGGAAAAGTACATTACTTCATACATTGGATGGTTTGTTAAAGCCTACCTCTGGTACGATTTTTGTAAACGGTTCCCTTGTACATGGCCCAGATAAAGACCGAGCTATGGTGTTTCAGGATTTCGCACTGATGCCATGGCAAACGGTCTATAATAATGTTGCATTTGGGCTGCGAATGGCAGGGAAAAAAGACCGGGAAATCCGTGAGAAAGTCATGCATTATATAAAGATGGTAGGATTGGATGGTTTTGAAAAAAAATATCCTCATCAACTGTCAGGAGGAATGAAACAGAGAGTGGGGATAGCTCGCGGCTTTGCTATTGAACCCAAAGTATTACTTATGGATGAACCTTTTTCTGCAATAGATGAACAAACAAGGGAAATCATGCAGGAAGAAGTTTTGAAAATCATGGTTCATGAGAAGAAAACGGTCGTCTTTATAACACACTCCATCGACGAAGCTGTATTTTTGTCCAGTCGTATTTTCTTAATGTCAGTCCGCCCTGGACAAATTGTCGAGGAGGTCAAGATTGATATCCCTTATCCGAGGACACTTGAAACGAAAGCTTTACCTAAATACCAGGAATACAAACAGATTATTTGGGACCACCTTAAAGGGGAAGTCAGAAGACAGTATAAGAAGGGGGAAGCATGATGCAAAAAGTAGAAATCTCAGAAAATATTACTGTATCTTCTATTAAAAAGACTTCATGGCGGATTCCTAGGAACATTCTATATCCATCTGTAACATTGCTAATTATTTTGGTGGTCTGGGAGATATTTGGAAGATTGAAATTAATCGATCCGTTCATGTTTAGTTGGCCGAGCAAAATTCTTGTCGAAGCGAATGAATTTTTTATTAGCGGTGAGGTGTTTAAGCATCTTGCTGTAAGCGGTATGGAAGTTGGATTAGGATTTGCGATGGCGCTAATAGGAATACCGATTGGTCTGGCAATGGGTTACTGGGAAAAAATGGAGCTTGCATTTGATCCATTTGTTACTGCACTGTACACTACTCCAATGATTGCGTTGACTCCATTGTTTGTTTTATGGTTCGGTTTGGATACCCTTTCAAAGGTTATGATGGTTTTTGCATTGTCTGTTTTTCCTATTTTGATTAACACGATGGCAGGAGTCAAAATGACGGACCAGTCCTTGGTTAAAGCAGCTCGTTCCTATGGAGCAAATGAAGCTCAAATGTTTAAAGAAGTTATTTTTCCTTCTGCTTTTCCGTTTATCATCACAGGTATTCGATTAGCTATTGGGCGTGCATTAATCGCGGTCGTTGTTGCTGAAATGCTCTCGGGAAATATCGGTATTGGTTTTGCAATCCGGCACGCATCCGAATTATTCCAAACTGCTCAATACCTAGCATATGTGGTTCTTTTAATGGTTCTATCAGTTATTTTGACAGCTCTTTTAAAGCTTTTTGAAAAGAAATTGGCTCCCTGGCGGCATTCTTAATATGTAGGGGCAGTACACCAACACTGTCCCTTTATTATGAATAAATTTTTTCGAAACAATGTTCCGTATGAAGGAACTGTTGATGTTTATAGATTATTTAGCGTTTTATAATAAGGCTATGAAACTATTCAATTAATATTGGAAAAGAAGGAGCGAGGGTCATGTTAAAAAAAGATGATAATGAAAAACTTTGTCGGACTGATGCGGGAACTCCAATGGGGGAAGTATTTAGGCGTTACTGGATTCCTGCGATGTTAACAGAAGAAGTGCCTGAAGCGGACTGTCCGCCAGTAAAACTGAAACTACTAGGTGAAGAACTAGTCGCTTTCCGTGATTCAGAAGGTAATGTTGCCATTTTAGATGCTTACTGTCCTCACCGGCGGGCCCATTTATTCTGGGGACGAAATGAAGAATGTGGACTCCGCTGTGTCTATCACGGTTGGAAGTTCGACCGTGATGGTAATTGTGTTGATATGCCGAATGAACCGGAAGAAAGTAAATTCAAGCATAAGGTAGAGTTAACAGCCTACCCGACATGGGAGAAATCGGGGATTATCTGGACCTATATGGGACCGAAGTCAGAACTGCCAAGACTACCGGATTACGAATGGCTAAGAGCTCCTGAAACTCATTTCCAGGTATCGAAAACATTTGAAAGCTGTAATTGGCTGCAGGCTCTTGAGGGAGGAATTGATACATCCCATTCATCCTTTGCTCACAACAATAATATTCAGGATAAAACGTCTATGCGCAGCCGTGCGACCAATCCTAAGTTAGAAGTAGATAAAACAGATTATGGATTCAGGTATGTCGGCATTCGCGACCTTAAAGAGGATGGCAATTATATTCGTGCCTATCAGTTCATCATGCCGGCCCAACAGATGCGAGGGCAAATGATGAAATGGCATGATGGAAGCCAGGAAGAATATCCGACAATTAGAGGGCATATTTGGGTACCAGTAGATGATGAGAATGTCTGTGTCTGGAACTTTAAATATACGTCTGAGCCATCAATTCCATTAGATCCAGAATTTTCATTACAACAAGAGATCCTATTCGGCAGGGGACCTGATGATGTCCTTCCAGGGTATCGCTTAAAGCGCAATCCTTCGAATGATTTCTTAATCGATCGTGAGGTACAACGCACAAAGACCTTTACAGGGATTTCCGGGATTAACACACAGGATTATGCACTCCAGGAAACGATGGAAAAACCGTTCCCTGATCGAACCAAGGAACGGTTGGGAACGGCAGATTTAGCGATTATTGCTGCGAGGCACATGCTGCTGGAAGCAACAAGATTTATTGAAAATGGGAAACGGCTTAAAGGAACTGATCCAGAAACCTATCGTGCAGCAAGGGCTTGTGATGCATTCCTTCCAAAAGGCGTCGATTGGAGAGAGGGCTTAAACGAAAACATGACTGCTAAATATTAAAATGAGAGTCTCTTTTGACGTTAGGACTCCTTAAAATTTTACTTGCATGTTTGTGAAAATAAAACAACAGGAGGATTTAGGGCCTTTGCGAATATTAGATTCGCAGGGTCCTATCTTTTAGAAACACCTAAAGAACGCAATTATTAATAGCAGGTATGTGAAAATCAAATTTTTTAAATAGAGGTGAATTCTGTGGCGGTTTGGGATGATGTATTAAATGAGGAAGACAAGAAGAGGTTTTTGAAATCAAATATGGGGAAAACAAGGGGATTTGGTAAAAAGCCTGCTCTCTTAATCGTGGATATGACTTATGGATTCACCGACAGCAGTTTCCGACTAGGGAACTCAGCAACAGGATATCCTGCAGTAAAGGCTACGTCACTTCTGTTGAAGAAAGCTAGAAAGAAAGAAATACCCATCTTTTTCACAAAACCTTTCTCAGAACCGCATAAGGCAGGAATCGGGCTATGGAAAGGCGGCGAGGAAAAATCTGAAAAAGAGAATACCATTGTGGAAGACCTCACACCTCTCAAAAACGAGGTAGTTCTTCAGAAAAGAAGACCAAGCGCTTTTTTTGGAACAAGCTTGGTTGATATGCTCATCTTCCACGGTGTAGATTCCTTATTCATTACCGGCTTGACTACCAGTGGATGTGTAAGAGCCAGTGTGGTGGATGCCTTTTCCTACAATTATAAAGTCATTGTTCCTGAAGAGTGTGTGGGAGATCGGAGTCAGATCTCTCATAAGGTCAGCTTGATGGACATTCAAATGAAATATGGTGACGTTCTTCAACTGGCACAAGTGACTCGTTGGATGGAAGAAAACGTTTCATCGGTTCACGTGTAAACCATCCAATGACGAAAGACCGGATTAACCTTGTGCACTAATAGTTCCTCTATTCTATGAAGCTAGTTCTAAAGGATTAAGGGTGCCTCTCCTTTGACAGCCTAAGTAATCAACATACACTTAAAGAATGAATAAGCATGGAAAAGTTAAATTAACGGGGGTATACTCATGGAACTTATAAAAGGTCGACTACTATTGAAAGCTCTAGTTTTAATTGTTTTCGTCTTAAGTCTGGTAGGCTGTACCCAGGAACCAAAAGCTAAACAAGCTCAAACGAAGGGAAGCACTTCAGTGGTCAAGAAAATGCCGAAAAAAATGACCGAAGTAAAGATGGGATTACCTTCAAAGAGGAATATGAGCTATATATCCATTTATGTAGCTTTAAAAAAGGGTTATTATCAAAAACACAATTTGGATGTCAAGTTAACGTATGTTCAAGGGGGAGTCTTGGCCCTAAGAGGTTTGCAGACAGGAGACTTCCAAATCATTTCCTCTTTACCTGAGTCGGTTATTACCGGTGTAGCTGCAGGAGCCAACACGAAAATAATCGGGACATTTGATAACCAATCGATGTATACAATCTATGTAGATAAGAGTATCAGAGACCTAAAGGAGTTAAAAGGGAAATCGGCCGCAGGTATGGTGACCGGTAACGGGACAAATATTCAACTAGAATACTGGCTTAGGAATCATGGGCTCGAGCCAAACAAGGACGTAAGAATCATCAATGCCGGAGATAACGCCGAACGACTGCAAGCAGTTCAGCAAGGTCAAGCTGCTTTGACGATATTAAGTCCACCTACTGATATAAGAGCGGATGAAATGGGACTTAAACAATACCGGATGCGAGATGAATTGACAACATACAACCATAATATGATTGTTGCGAACGGTGACCTTATAAAAAAACAGCCCGAGGTTCTCCATGCATACATGGCTGCAAATAATGAAGCGTTGAAGTATGTAAAAGATCCTGCTAATAGGGATGAAGTGATAAAAATAATTATAGAAGAATTAGAGATGACCCAATCCGATGCAGAAAAATCTTTTGATTTTGTCTTGCCAGCTTTGGCGGACCAAGGAAGGATAAATCTTGATGGAGTGGACTGGGCAATCAACACGGTAAAAGAAACTGGTATGTCTAAAAAAGAAGTGAGTTTAGAAGATTTAGTAGATGAAAGCTTTTATCCTGAGTAAAGCTTATGTTTACTTCCGAATCGCTGATTTTAGTCAATAAGTAAAGCTCACAACCATTGGATCAAATGTAAAATATCTTAACAGGGAGGTAATTTTAAATGCAATCATCTAGTCAAATTAAAATACCAGATTATTTTTACGGGAAAACGATTGCCATTCTTGGATTCAGTAGCGAGGGACAGGAATATGCAAGGCTGCTTCGCGAAAAAGAAATTCCAGTAGTCATTGGCTTGCGACCTGTCGATGATCAATGGGCAGACGCCGAGCGCGATGGTTTTGACGTCAAGACACTGTGGGCAGCAGTGGAATCTGCAAATATCATTCAAGTTTGGTAGGGGGAATGATCGGAGTAGTATTAGCCTTGTTGGCTGCTGTGTTTTTTGGGTGCGCAAACGTGATGGTCAAGAAAGGGTCAACTCCCCAATCTGTGGACAACGGGACTTTTTTATCGGTCCTTATTACCTTCGTCCTTGCAGGAATCTTCACTGTTGGAAGTGGACTGTTCCAGGGGTGGGTCCCTTTAACCACTAAGGGATTCTGGTGGTTTGTCTTAGCCGGAATACTAACAGCATTTATCGGGCGGATGTTGTTGTTTACATCTATCCAGCACTTAGGTTCAGTAAGGGCTTCCGCGATAAAACGATTAAATCCACTCTTTACCGTCCTGATAGGCGTACTGTTTCTTCATGAGCCAATAAATTTATTAACGGTAATCGGGATGGTATTTATCTTTGGCGCTTCGACTGTTTTGATGTTTGAATCTTTTACTGATTATACTAGAGCAAAAAAGGAGATTGCGGCAACAACGCAAACGAATAAAAAAGTAGGCTCCCTTATTGAAGGAGAAGACAAGAGAAATATATGGGTAAAGGGGATTCAACTAGTTGCTAGTTTAGGATATATGTATGGAGTGATATCCGCGTTAGCTTATTCTATTGGATATGTGGTCAGAAAAGAAGGTCTGGCGGAGATTCCAGACCCTTTTATGGGGACGATGATCGGAGCAGCTGTCGGTATCCTAATATTCCTTTTTTTATCCTTGTTTAAAAAAAGAAACAGACAATCTATTAAATTGACTTTTACAACTTTCCGGCCTTGGCTTTTTGGTGCAGGAATTGCAACCTCTCTGGGCCAAATCCTATATTTTTTCGCTTTAACGTTCAGCGGGGTTTCTCAGGTTGCTGTAATCGGATCAACTGACGTTATTTTCACTTTGCTTTTGTCATCTCTAATATTCAAGACCAACGAGGGAATTACAAGGACTGTCGTTTTAGCGTCAGTTCTCGCGATGACGGGGGCAGGCATTATTGCTATCAGTTAATAATATAGGAAGATAGGAGGAAGAAACTTTGGTGGATCATTCTATTTATTCATTAAAGCGACAGTTGGCTGATACCATCCGGATGATGGAAAAGGCAAAGCATATGGATTTTAATGGCCATTTCAGTGTCCGACTTCCCGAAACGGACTACATTTTAATCAATTCGGCTACTGCAAGCAGGAGTTCTCTCACCGACGAAGACATCATTACGATTGATTTGCATGGGGAAGTTGTTGAAGGAGTCGAGAGGCCACCAAATGAATATCCCCTACATACCCAGATTTATAAGTATAGAAAAGATGTAAAGGCGATTGCACATACCCACCCACAGTGGTCCACACTGTTTACAATCGCTAAAATCCCATTGAGGCCAGTCATAATCCAGGGTGCCGTGTTAGGGACGATCCCAATCTTTCCTAAATCGTTCTCCATTAGCAATTTTGACATTGCGAACGAGCTAGCCGGCAAACTGGGGAATCATCATGTAGCGCTGTTAAAGGCGCATGGGGCTGTAATTACGGGTGAAACAATCGTTGAAACATTTACTCGCAGCGTGTTTTTGGAAGAAAATGCATACCGTCAATACATGGCCAGCCAAATAGGGTATTCTCACTCATTAGAAGAAGGGGAAATAAGCAGTATGGCACAATTCATTTGGCAGCCTAGAAACATTCAGAAGGTATGGGATTATCATTACAGCAAGTTAACCTAATAAAAAATAATTATTAGAAAGAAGAGTGGGGTTCCTAATATGCTTAGGAACCTATTTTTTTGATTAAAAATGCAGGGTAAAATGTTAAAGCCACAAGAAGGATTAATAGTTTAGAGAATTGCGCTTTGCTTCCTAAATGAAAATTCATTCATAAAAGGATATACGTTTTTAATATATTTACATACTGCATTGTTAAACCATTCAACTTTAAATATAATGGGAATAGTTGGATTGGTAAAAATAAAAAAAGAATTTGAATTATATTGCAAAACATGTATAAGACAACCTTAAGAAGAGGTAATGTACAGTATGGATGAGGAGTTAATAAAAAATGCCAATGCATGTTATCAGCTAGCTGAGCAGAAGGCTGCTCATTATTTTAAATCACTTAATAAACAGGTCATGCAAAAGACCTTTGTTCCTGTCCTAACAAAAGATATCCAATCCTGGAAACACAACCATATTCATCAGCATTCAATCCTATCTTTTTTTTCGCGTGGAAAAGGAAAACCTAATACTCAAGGGTATCACAAGTATATCCAATGGCTCGATTACACCGGCAAACTTGATAATTACTTGGATCGTAGTATCTCCTATATTTTCATGCGGGACCTAGGCAAAGCCTTGGACTCAGCTGAGACACAGAATAGGGTACGGCGTGTTGTTGACAGTTTAAAAAATCACCTAATTCAGTCTACCGAAACAAACCTAAGTGCCAATTCTGAGACGTTTAGCATGGCCGGGTTGTATCGAATCGCCCAGAAGGAAGGCATCGAATCCACGATGATCTGGTTACTAAACAAATTAAAGACTGTATCCTCCAATATTCCAATGGGAATGGATGCTGAGAATGCTCAGCGAAAGCTCATTAAAATTATTGCTGGTGTAATTATGCATGAGGTGGAAGAGATGGGCGATGAGGTTTCGCCTGAAGAACGAAGGCAGAACCTTGATGATGCTATTAGGCTAGGCTATTGCTATGGTTTGACCTATCCATTTATTGACGATCTTCTCGATGCCAAAGTCTTATCTGCCAATGAGGAAAAACAATATTCCGATTTAATTCGTACCACCCTTATCACAGGAACTGTGCCGGAATTGGGTGAGTGGACGGGGAATAACGTAAACCTGATCCGATTTATTCATTCAGAACTCCGCGATGCCTTTGAGTATATTAAATCTCATTTGCGTCCAGAGACTAACAAAAAATTTTTCGAGCAGGCCTATGTGTTTTTTAATTCACAGGAAGTGGACCGTGTAAAGGATCTATCCAACGCAAATTACACGAATGAAGAGTTATACATTCCGGTCATTTTAAAATCCTCTTCTTCCCGATTGATTGTCCGTTCAGTTATCAGTGCTCCGGAGGATGAAGGCTTTGACACCCGAACATTCTATTATGGCATATACAACCAGCTTGCGGATGATTTTGCAGATATGTATGAAGACTTGAAAGAAGACCGGGTAACCCCCTATACCTATTATCTGAAGTATCATGAAAAGCGATTCGATCTTATCAATCCTTTTGAATTATACTGGACGGTCATTTCTAATTTGATCCATAAGGTATATCACTCAGATCACAAGGCCTGCGAGGTGATTCTTGATCGTGCTATAAATGGTCTTAAGAGATTTAAAGAACGAATGGGAACTGAAAAATACAACGAAGTTATGAAATTATTTTTTTCAGGAGTTCCAAAGTTTAATCGTGTGATTCAAAATATGGTTCGTAAAGCAGATGATGTAGATTTCTTTGATAAACTACTTCGGGATCATATGATTACCATTTTGAAAAATGAACGGAAGGAGCAGGAAGACTTTTTAGAAACGACTAAAACTGTCCGTAATCAGATCAACAACGTCTTAAATATCCCTAAAATTGAAGAAGTTGAGCCAATAATTGATGCTGCAAATTACAGTCTGGAAGGTGACGGGAAGCGATTGAGGCCAATAATGACCTGGGTCATGGGCGTTAACGAATATGGATTAAATAGTTCGGACATCGTACCACTTCTGCGATCATTAGAATACATGCATACGGCATCCTTAATCTTCGATGATCTGCCATCACAGGATAATTCCTCTACCCGTCGGGGGCGTCAAGCAATACATTCGGTTTATAACATTGCCATAGCAGAATTAACTGGACTGTTTCTGACCCAAAAGGCAATTGAAGAACAAGCATCTCTTGATCAATTCGATTCGAAATCGGTGCTTAACCTGATTAAATACTCAGCTCAAATGACAGCTGTTATGTGTAAGGGACAGGCGATGGATTTGGATTCTAAAGGGAAACAATTAACACTGGAACAATTGAATTTGATGTGTTTTTATAAAACTGGAATAGCATTTGAAGCTTCCCTAATCATGCCTGCAATCCTCGCCCATGCAAATGAAATCGAAATTGAAGCTTTGAAAAAATTCGCCCAACATGCTGGTATTGCGTTTCAGATAAAAGATGACTTGCTTGATGTGGAAGGAGATCTGATCTTACTCGGAAAACCGATTGGCAAAGATGCTGAAAACAACAGTTCTACTTTTGTGTCAATTCTAGGTCAGGATGGTGCTAGAAAAGAGATGTGGGAACAATACTGTCTAGCAATGGAAGCGTTGCAAGAGATGCCACGCAATATCACTTTTCTGAAGCATTTATTAAATTATATAGTTAACCGTAATCATTAATAGTTTGTCATATTGTTATTTTTAGAAGATGTTTAAACCATTGTTTGTTTTACTTGACGTTTTGTCCTGGTAAAGGCAATAAAATCACAAAGTTCTTCTTCAGTTAATGGAGTACCATCGAGATAAATTGAACTGTTACCCGACTGTAATACGCAGTTTAATTCAAACTTTATTTTTTCTTCGTCAACTCGATTTAAGAGAAAATCAACTGTTGTATCAAATAATTCGGCCATAAGAGATAAAGCATGTAAAGAAGGCTCTCTATACCCGGATTCATAGCCTGCATAGGTACTTTTGGCAATGCCCAGCTGATCGGCTGTTTCCTGCATTGACCACTTTTTATGTTTTCTAAGGTCTACTAATCGTTTTAACACTCTCGTTCCCTTCCCCCATGTTTTTTTGCTTGATTATATCATAGAAAAAATCGTTTAAAAAGAAATATATACGCGATATGAAAACAATGATTGATTTTAATACATTAATAGCTTTATAATCAGTTATATTCATTCGCAAAACGCGTACGTTTAGATATAAAGTAAAAGGGGGGGAAAGGATGAAAAAAATATTATTACTTGCAACAGGGGGAACAATCGCATCGGTGGAGGGCAATGAAGGTCTAGTTCCTGGAATGTCTCCTGATGAATTACTCCGATATTGTCTGAATGTATCTGAATCAATAGAGGTAACGTGCAAAATTCTTATGAATAGAGATAGTACAAATATGCAACCAGAACATTGGGTAATGATGGCAAATGCAATTGCCGATAATTACACTATGTATGATGGATTTGTCATTACTCATGGTACTGATTCACTAGCTTATACTTCCTCAGCTTTATCCTATATGCTGCAAGGGTTACAAAAACCGGTTGTTGTAACTGGATCCCAAGTTCCAATTAGCTTTAGTCGAACTGATGCCGTAAAAAATGTTGCGGATTCGATTCGATTTGCTTGTGAAGATATTGGTGGGGTTTTTGTTGTCTTTGATGGACGAGTTATAATTGGAACCCGTGCAGTCAAAATTAGAACGAAAAGTTATGACGCTTTTGAAAGTATTAACCATCCTTATGTTGCTTATATAACTGGGGACATTGTTAAATACTATTTCAAACCGGAGAAGATGCATCAAGAATTAAGTGTAGATACACGTATTTCTCCTGATGTATTTGTTTTGAAATTGTTTCCAGGAACAAAGCCTGAAGTATTTGACTTTGTGAAAGCTTGCTATCGAGGCGTCATTATTGAAAGTTTTGGTAATGGGGGACTGCCATTTGAGGACCGTAACTTATTACCTAAGATTAAAGAATTAACTGAAGCTGGTATAACCGTTATCATTACTACTCAATGCTTAGAGGAAGGGGAAGACCTTTATCTCTATGAGGTTGGAAGGAAGGCAGCACAATATAATGTCACACTATCAGGTGATATGAACACCGAAGCTATTGTTTCTAAGCTTATGTGGGCACTTGGAAAAACAAATGATTGTAAAGAAGTAAAGAAGATCATCGAAACCCCCATTTCCTGGGATTTAACAACTGATAACGAAAAAGTAGAATGAAGACCGTTTAATTATTTAAACGGTCTCGTTGCTACGAATGGCTGTTTGTATGGATCAATTACTTCCTTTATTAGAATAAACATCTCCAAAATTCAACTAGGAAATTGGTACTGAAAGCGTCCTTGCTCACTCAAATTCAATTCTCTAGAGGACTTCTATTATAGTCTTTTTTATCCATTCACTTTATATATTTACTCCTATAGTATAA
Source organism: Bacillus sp. OV166 (assembly GCF_900177675.1). Taxonomy (GTDB): domain Bacteria; phylum Bacillota; class Bacilli; order Bacillales; family Cytobacillaceae; genus Neobacillus. Next base: position 2,456,133 of record NZ_FXWM01000001.1, read on the forward strand.
ATAATAAATGCAAGGAAAGAAGGAAGATCGTGAACACGGATCAAGCTTTTGATTTGTTAATGGAAGCAGGCGTCACAGAAGATACTAGTATTCAAACGGTTAGACGGTGGCTCCGTGAAAGAAAGATTAACTACGAGGGAACAGGACAACGGGATAGAGGATACATAATTGATAATACAGATCAAGTTTTTAACATGTTAAAGGATGCAGGTGTAACAGATAGCATCGCATTTCAAATTGTTCGTCGCTTGCTGCGTGAAGGTAAGATTCAAACCGTGGGGACTGGAAATCATAAAACAAAAAACCAGCAAAATGAAACAGATTCAAAGGGATTAATTATTAATCCGTCAGATCAGGATAAGGTCGTCCACCAATTGAAAATAAGAATAAAAGCACAGGATGAACATATAAAAGGAATTGAACATCTACATAAGACGTCCATAACCAATTTAATTAAGCAAAGAGATATTTTACATAAAGAAATTGCCAACCTAAAGAATGAGAAAAGTGAATTACAAAAGGAAACCAAGAAATTACTTAAAGAAAATATTGATTTAACTAATGAATTGTTAAAATTTAAAGAAGAACTTTTTAAAGGAAACAAAAGAGATACTGATAAGACACATGACGTTCCCCCTTCTTCACCTAACACGAATGATTATCGGCAAAAATTAGGTCTTTCAAAAATGGCGAGCGATAAAGAAGTTTTAACCAGATATAAACAATTATTAAAAATAACTCACCCAGATCACGGCGGTAATGCAACAGCCTTTCATTTCATTAAAACCGATTATGATTATTTTAGAAATAGTATCAAATTGAAATAGACTCGAAGGATTTAACCCCTTACCGATCTTTTTTTCATATCTTTTGTCGTCAATTACCCTATTGGCGACTTTTTTTGTCCTTGCTAAAAGTATTATAAAGAAGAAAAATTAAATAATAATTAATAAAGAAGGAAGAATGATAAGAGGACTTTTTTCTCATAAAGTAAATTCTAACTAATATTATTAAACTCTAAAGTAAATAGCATCTAGGAGGAACATCATGCGGCGAAAGCTTAAGGGAAAAATGCTACGGGTATCCTTGTTCCTATTAGTTCTCACCTTGATTTTTGGAAATTATTTTGGTACAGCTGCAAAAAACGAAAAAAACCACAAAAACCGAATAACCGTTTATCTGGCCGGAGATTCAACCGTTTCTGACTATTCCTGCTCGTTAGCACCCAGGGCAGGCTGGGGACAGGTCTTAAATCGGTATTTCGATGATAAGATTGTCGTAAAAAATGAGGCCTCATCTGGCAGGAGTTCAAAAAGTTTTATTGATGAAGGGAGACTCAAATCAATCTTAGATCAGATTGAGAAGGGTGATTACCTGTTTATTCAATTTGGTCATAATGATGAAAAAAAAGAGGATCCAACCCGTTATACGGAGCCCTATTCTACCTATAAAAGCTATTTAAAACAATATATTGACGGTGCCCGCGCTAAACAAGCCATTCCTGTTCTAGTGACACCTGTTGAACGCCGGAGTTTTTCTGAAGAAGGAAGAGCGCGTGATACACACGGGGAGTATCCTATTGCCATGAAGGAGCTTGGAATGGAAGAAAATGTACCTGTCATTGACCTTACTGCCAAAAGCAAGGCATTGTTCCAAGAGCTTGGACCAGAAAGAACAAAGGATGTTTTCCTCTGGCTGGATGCTGAAGAGAACAAGAATTATCCGAATGGTGTTCATGATAACACTCATTTTCAGGAGGCTGGTGCTGAGAAGACTGCCAGTCTTGTACTTGAAGGCATAGAGGAATCTATGCTAGTGCCGCTTCGTAATCACATTTTAAAATAAGAAAGAAACATTAAGGAGATATCATGGAAGGAAACAAATTAACTTTTAATTCAATTGATGAATACATCCAACAATTTCCCCCGGATGTTCAGGAAAAACTTAATACGTTAAGAAAAGTAATAAAAGAATCGGCCCCGGATGCAGAAGAAAAGATTAGTTATCAAATGCCTACGTTTGCTTTACGTGGAAATCTGGTGCATTTCGCAGCGTATAAAAATCATATCGGTTTTTACCCAACTTCGAGTGGAATTGCTGCATTTAAGGATGAATTATCGCAATACAAAGGTGCTAAAGGTTCAGTGCAATTTCCGATAGAAAAGCCGCTTCCTTATATATTAATAAGCGAGATTGTCAAATTTAGAGTTGCAGAAAATATGAAGCGAGCTGAGGACAACCTGAAAAAGAAGAAATAAAAACCTTAACATAATAATATTTCTGAAACTATCGTGTGATAGTTTCTTTTTTTTTAAATGGCAGGGCTTCCATAAAGAAATCTTCTAATATAAAAGATATAATGGTCTTGTATTTATCCCATTGAGTTTAACAGGAGGTATGCTGCCTGAAAAATAAAAAAATATCCCTACATACAAAAATATTTGGGCTGGTTCTATTACTGGGATTATTGTTGATCCTGCTGCTGACAACATTTTTCAGCTATATGGAAAGTAAAGAAATAGAGGAAAACAAGGGCAGGTTGGCATTGGAAATTTCAAAAACGGTATCATTCATACCGAACATTATCGCTGCGTTTCAAACAAGTGATCCTTCTAAAACCATTCAACCGCTAGCTGAAAAGATTCGCAAAGAAACTGGTGCAGAATTTGTTGTCATAGGAAACAAAGAGGGTACAAGATATTCGCATCCTCAAACATCTTTGATTGGGAAGAAGATGAAGGGGGGAGATAACCAAAGAGCACTTAAAAATGGAGAATATTATGTATCCAAGGCAAAGGGTTCACTCGGGCCATCTATAAGAGGAAAATCTCCTATTATGAATAAAGAGGGAGAAGTGATTGGAATCGTTTCGGTTGGATTTCTTCTTGAAGATGTCCATCAACAAATTATGAATAATGTTACCAAGGTACTTCTTGTTTCCCTGTTCGCGCTTTTGATTTCTCTTTTAGGCAGTATTCTGCTCGGGCGGAATATCCGCAAAGACACGATGGGTCTCGAACCCTATGAAATTGCTGCATTATATAAAGAAAAAAATGCAGTGCTTCATGGAGTGAAAGAAGGGATATTAGCCATAGATAAACATGGATTTATCACGATGATGAACCAACCTGCAAAGAGACTTTTACATATTAATGGCACAGTCCGTAATTTAAAAGTAGATGGGCTGTTTCCTTCTGACTATTTATATGAAGTTTTAAAGTCTGGAAATCCACAAGCAGATAAAGAAATGGTCTGGAAAGATAAAACAGTTATCGTCAATTGTACGCCACTCTTTGATGAGAATGGGGTAAGTAGAGTGGTTGCTTCTTTTCGTGATAAAACAGAAATAGAGCAAATGGTCAACACCATATCGGAAGTAAAAAGATATTCGGAAGATCTTCGTGCACAAACACATGAGTTTACAAATAAATTATATGTCTTATCAGGCCTGTTACAGCTCGGGGAATATGAACAAGCTATAGATATGATTCAAACGGAAACACAGGTATTGCAATTTCAGAATTCTATTGTTTTTAACCATATTAAAGATACAAAAGTACAGGCCATCCTTTTAGGGAAACTGGGAAAAGCCTCAGAAAAGAAAGTAAAGTTTGAGGTTGTATCGGACAGTCAATTAGAGGCACTTCCATCCCATTTTAAGCTATCCAATCTAATAGTGATTCTTGGAAACTTAATAGACAATGCCTTCGAAGCTGTCTATGGTTTCGATTCTCCGACAGTGAAATTTTTCGTTACTGATATAGGCAGCGATATCATTTTTGAGATTGCTGATAATGGGAAGGGACTTACTGAAAAAGAAATTCCGCTTCTATTTGACAGGGGCTATACTTCTAAAAAAGGAGATGAGCCAAGGGGATTTGGCCTATCGAATGCTGAGGAGGCAGTGTTAGAAATGAATGGGATGATTGAGGTGCAAAGTACCCCGGAAAGTGGGACTGTCTTTACAGTTTACCTTCCAAAGGAATACGAGAGGAGACAAACACTTGAGTAGGATAAAAGTAGCCATTGCTGAAGATGATTTTCGAGTTGCCGATATACATGAAAAATTTTTAACAAAGTTTAATGAAATAGATGTTGTTGGTAAATCATTGAATGGTGATCAGACACTTCAAATTCTAATGGATAAAACCCCTGATTTATTGATTCTGGATGTGTATATGCCTGATATGCTGGGATCCGATCTCCTTCCAATTATCCGAGATCGTTTTCCAAGGGTTAGTATTATTATGATCACAGCAGCGACAGATAAAGTTTTTCTAGAAAAAGCATTAAGCTACGGAGTAGAAAATTATTTGATTAAACCTGTAAATAGAGAAAGATTTGACGAAGTCATTTTAGAATATATAAAAAAGCACTCCCTCCTAACTTCCCAACAAGATGTAGACCAGAATTATGTAGACCTCCTGTTCGGAAATAAAAAGATTGAAAAGGTGGGAAGGGGCACGGGATTACCTAAAGGAATTGATGAAATCACACTTGGAAAGGTGAAAAATGCGCTTCTGATTAATAACCAAGGCCTTTCAGCTGAAGAAGTGGGAAAGGAAATTGGAGCATCCCGAATTACTGCACGTCGATATTTAGAATATCTATCCTCCATTAAGGAAGCAAAAGCGGAAGTGGTTTATGGTATTGTCGGGAGGCCGGAAAGAAAATATTATCCTGTTTAGTAAGGGTGCCTAAAGGCATCCTTTTTTTATGTACAAACCATTTAAGGAAACTCCAGTAGTCAGATAGGATTCTACCGTGAACAATATGAACAAAATATAGATTAATGTACGATAATAACTTTATTTTGGAAACGTTTTCACCTTAGAATATTTAGATTATTATTAATTTACTAACAAAAGGGGTGGAAGAGATGCTGGCAACTTTAGGATTTTTAATGATTATTATTTTTATGGTATTAATTATGACAAAACGCTTATCCGCAATGATTGCTCTAATGGTGATACCTGCTGTATTTGCATTGATAGGCGGATTCGGAAAAGAAATGGGACCAATGGCGCTTGAAGGTATAAAAAGCGTGGCACCAACAGGAATCATGATTCTATTTGCGATTCTCTTCTTTGGAATCATGATAGATGCAGGGGTTTTTGATCCTATCATTTCAACGATTTTGAAGGTAGTTAAAGGGGATCCCGTAAAAATAGCGATTGGAACAGCAGTTCTTGCGTTAATAATCTCCCTTGATGGTGACGGAACAACTACATATATGATCACCATTTCTGCCATGCTTCCTTTGTATAAACGTATTGGCATGAAACCATTGGTACTTGCAGGAATCGCTGTATCATCTTCAGGTGTTATGAACCTTCTTCCTTGGGGAGGACCAACAGCTAGAGCAATGACAGCATTACATCTAGAGATGGGAGATATTTTTACTCCCGTAATTCCTAGTATGGTGGGGGGAGTGTTGTTTGTATTATTTATGGCCTACTGTCTTGGTAGAAAAGAGCGTAAACGGATAGGTGTTATGGAAATTGATTATAGCACATTGTCTTTGATGGCAGCTACATCTGAGGCTGCTTTCCTTAAACGTCCCAAATTAATTCTTGTAAACTATCTGCTAACTATTCTGCTTTTAGTTGCACTAATCCAAGAAATGCTGCCTACAACGGTATTATTTATGATTGGATTTGCAATTGCGATCACCATCAATTATCCAAATCTAAATGAACAAAAAGAACGGATTATGCACTATGCTGATAATGCACTATCAGTTGTGTCAATGGTTTTTGCTGCAGGTATTTTTACAGGTATTCTTTCTGGAACGAAAATGGTTGATGCAATGGCAACTACGATGATCTCTCATATTCCAGATGCTTTGGGCTCCCATTTTGCTATGATTACTGCGATTATCAGTGCACCTTTAACATTTTTTATGTCCAACGATGCATTTTACTACGGAGTTTTGCCATTACTTGCCAAGGCAGGAAGTGTATATGGAATTGATCCGGCTGCAATTGGACGAGCGTCACTCATGGGGATGCCTGTACATTTATTAAGTCCACTCGTACCTTCGACTTACTTATTAGTCGGTATGGTTGGAGAAGATTTCGGAGACCTGCAGAGAGCATTCTTAAAATGGGCCTGTGGATCCACAGCGGCTATGATTTTTGTTGCTATAATTTTGTCCATTTTTCCCTTTTAATTAAAATTTGCTGAATTCTCATGAAAATCATTTAATAATTTGACTGGAGATGAATGATTATGTGGATACTCACTGTCTATTCAGAAGGAAAAATCCCTGCGTTGTTTGAATATAATACAGAAAAAGAAGCTTTAGAAGCTTTTAATAAAGTAAAAGGTTGTAAGATTCTCTCAGAGGTTATTTATTATAACGATACTAAAATATCTTAAACTTTCAAGTATATAGGTACTATTAAACAAACTGTGTAACCTCTTTGCTTTGTGGGAAACTCCAACTAAGCAAGGAGGTTTCTTATGTATCAATATGCTGCAGTATAGCAGTCCCGCTGCATTAGGTTTTAATTGGAGGGAAATTTTTGAGTGTTTTACTTCTTATCATATTAAATGTCATTTTACCTGTTTTTTGTCTTATTGGAATTGGTGCGTTTTTACATCGAAAAATTACATTTGATATGAATACATTATCAAAATTAAATAACTATTTGCTCATGCCTGCTGTAAGTTTTGTCAACATTTATCAGACTAAAATGGAGGGAGAAACAGTCTTAAATATTCTTACTTTTTTAGTAATCCAAAGTCTTTGTCTTATTTTCTTCAGTACCATCATATCTCGATTAGCCAAATTTGATAATAGACTATCTTCGACCTTCAAAAACAGTGTGATACTAAACAATTCTGGGAATTTTGGGTTACCTGTAAGTCAACTTGTATTTCAGCATAATCCACTTGGTTTATCCATCCAAGTGGTGGTTATGATTTATCAAAATCTTCTTACCAATACATATGGGTTGTTTAATTCAATAAGAGTAAATTACAAAGGTTTACTAGCAATGAAAGTATTTATGAAAAATCCAGTTGTTTATGCCTTTTTGTTAGGCTTGGTTTTTAATTCACTTTCTATCAAAATACCAAAATACTTGTGGACTCCGATTGAAAATATTTCAAATGCCTTTGTGGCTGTGGCACTGGTTACGCTCGGTGCACAAAGTGCTTTTTTAAAAATAAATCGATTCTCCATCTCACTTATTCTAAGTCTCTTTGGCCGTTTAATACTTTCTCCCTCCATCGCGATGATCATTATATTACTTTTAAAATTGGATGGAACGACGGCACAGGCTTTATTTATAGCAAGCTCGTTCCCAACTTCAAGAAACAGTGCTCTTTTCGCTTTAGAATACGGAAATCACCCAGAATATGCAGCACAAGTGGTCTTATTGTCTACATTACTAAGCATGATTACTGTGACTACGGTTGTATATTTGTCGACTATTTTATTTTAATACTGTGTAGATTAGTGGAACAGAAGCAGGAAACCTTTATGGCGCCTGCTTCTTTCATCTATAGAGATAACATTAATACATCCAAGTTCGAAATGTCGATTGCACCAGAGTCTCGGATTGCTTTTAATTGATAAATATCTAAGATGTCAATTGTACGGGTTGATATTTGGATCCATTGTTGGCTTTTCCATTTATTCAGTATTTTATTTACCGTAATCCTAGAGGTCCCTATGTAACGGGCAAAAGAAGATTGGTCGATTGAAAAATTACCATTTTCGCTTACTAACTTTAAAAGGAAGTGGGCCATTTGCTGCTCAATAGGCGAATTAAGAAAGGAAATAATTTCTGCAAGAATCCTAAATTTATAGATTAGTGAGTTGGTGAAAATACACGCTGCCTCAGGTTGTTCCTCACAAATCATGAATAAAGCCTCATCAGAAAAAAAATAGATCTCAGATGAACTACTCGAGGTGGCTGAGGTTAAATAGGGTTCATTTTTCACACCGTGCTCCCCAAATAGCATTCCTTCTGGTACATAATTCACCGTCCGTTCCACACCTTCTTGTGAGAGAAGGGTTATCTTTATCCCACCCTTAGATAAGTAGAAAAAACCCTTGCCTTCACTTCCCTGATGGTATACAACTGAATTTTCCTCAATCTCTAGTTTTTTTCCATATTTTAAAAATGGGCTCCACGAATATCGAAGATTTTTCATATTTTCACCTTACCAAGAAGCTTTTTTAATTCATCAGGTTTCTTTATTAAAAACTTCTTACCACGAATCTCAATAATTTCTTCAGCTTTCCATTGTTTTATAATCTTATATAAGGTGATTCTCGTTAAGCCTGTGCATTTTGTAAGGTCTTGTTGTGTGAGAGGAACTTCATAATTTTTAAATTCGTAACAAATATTTAGTAGTATCACCGACAGTTGCTGTTCTGGTGTGAGAGAGTCCAAATAAATTTTATCAGCTAATATGTGCATTTTATGAATAACGGTTTTGATAAAAATGTTAAGGATAGAAGGTTGGGCTTTAATTAATTTTTGAAAATTTTCACATGAGAAAAAATAGAGAATAGAGTCATTTACTGCCGTAGCGGTAGTAAAATGTGGCTGTCGGTCCATCGCTTGAACTCCTAATAGCTGCCCTGGAATAGCGATGTTTAACATTCGATCTTTTCCAATCGAAGTGGTAGTCGTTACTTTAATTAATCCCTTTTGGATATAATAAAATCCATCCCCGAGCGTCCCTTGCTGGTAAATAGATGATTTCTCCTTGAAGAATTGTCTAGTACCAAACTGCAAACATGATTCCCAATTAATATCACTGTCAAACAAGATTGCCAACTAATCAACTCCTAAGTGAAATGGATGAAAAAAACAATAAAACTGTAAATCTAGGAAATATGTAAATTAATCAAAATGCTTTGTTCTTAATTGGTGACTCTAGAGGTAATTTTTTGGCAACGCTTACATTTCAACGTAAAAATAGGTTATTTATGTTAACAACTTAACAACAGTGTAAAAGATTCAGGATATAAAATCAATATTGGGTCATGAATTCGAAATATTCAGCCAAAAGAAAGGAGGGGCAGAGATTGTACACGTAAAGAAATAACAATAGTGACTATTGGAGCAAATTCTAAAAGGGGATGATTGGATGAACCAGGAAGTACAATCAGTAGCAGCTCAAGATTTATCGAAAAAGAGAATGATTGAGCAAAATACTACTAATCTTTCATTAAAGAGTATGCCGAAAGCAACATTACTTGTTGTTGTGTTGTGCTGGTTTGCGATGTTAGCAGATGGTTATGATTTGGGGATTTATGGGGCTGTTTTACCATCATTAATGGAATACAAAGACTGGAGTATGACTCCTGCACAGGCAGGAGCGATCGGAAGCTATGCTTTAATGGGAATGCTGATCGGTGCCATTTGTGTAGGGACAATTACCGATATGATTGGCCGAAAATTGACATTGATCTTTTGTATAGCTGTATTTTCGATATCGATGTGTCTTGTGGCATTATCTACTTCTCCTGAAATGTTTGGATTGTTTCGTTTATTAGGTGGTCTTGGACTAGGGGGAGTAATACCTACAGCGTCCGCTTTAACAATCGAGTATTCTCCAGTACAACATCGATCAAAACTTTATGCCATTATGTATACTGGTTATCCAATTGGAGGAGTCCTTGGTGCATTATTTTCAATGTTTCTTTTAGAGGATTATGGATGGAGATTAATGTTTTGGATTGGTGTCACACCACTTTTAGTGATTCCTTTTCTTATAAAATTTCTACCTGAGTCGATTAGTTTCCTTATGGCAAAGAAAAAGTTTGCTGAAGCTAAAAGTATCGCCCAAAAATATCATCTTCCCAATGATTTTATCCAAAGTAATCCAAAGGTTGAAAATAAAGAATCAACGAACAAATTTGCAGCAATCGCAAGTCTCTTTGAACGAAAGAATATTCGGGCAACAATGTTTTTTTGGGTCACCTTCTTTTTGGGTCTGCTTATGATTTATGGTTTGAGTACATGGCTTCCGAAAATGATGAGAGAGGCTGGATATCCACTCGGACCAAGCTTAGGATTTTTACTCATGCTCAATCTATCAGCAGCAATTGGTGCCTTAATAGCCGGAACTGCAGCTGACCGCTGGGGATCCAAAAAGATCATCAGTATTTCCTATTTCTTAGCAGGAGTCTCAATTGCCCTACTTAGTATTAAATCATCGATGTTACTAGTGTATTGCTTAGTGGGAGTTGCAGGGTTTGGGACGATTGGAACAACACTTATTCTCAATGCCTATATTTCCAAATATTTCGAAGCAGAAAATCGAGCCACCGCACTAGGCTGGGCGCTTGGATTTGGTAGGATTGGTGCGATTTCTGGACCTATTCTTATTGGATATTTTATGAGTTCAAATTTGGATTTTTCCATTAATTTTTATCTTTTTGCTGCAGCAGGAGTCCTTGCATCAATCACTATTTTGTTTATCCCTAAAAAAGGGGATATGAAGATCTAGCATATATAAAAAGAAAAGCAGCTCACATCATTTGAATTCAGAATGATGTGAGTTGCTTTATTTATTTTAATAAAATGAAAATTTTATTTTTTTAGAAAAAATGTTAATCAGACTACAATGACTCAAAAAAATCAATTTTATAATGAAAATATGAAATTAAAGGAGGATGTTTTATGGGAATTCGTACAGGAGCACAATATATCGAGGCATTAAAGTCCCGAAATCCAGAAGTTTGGTTATCAGGAAAAAAAGTAAAAAATATCTTTGAAGAGCCAGTTTTTCATCAGCCAATTCTTCAAATTGCAAAGCTTTATGATATGCAGCATGACTCCAAATATCAAGAGGACATTACTCATATTTGTGAAGAAACGGGAGAAAGGATCTCGAATGCATTCTTGGTACCAAAAAGCTATCAAGATTTACAAGCACGGAGAAGAACTTTCGAAGAGTTCGCCAAAGCGACCTTTGGTTTAATGGGAAGAACACCTGATTTCTTAAATGTCGTCGTTACATCCATGGCGAGCAATTCAGAGTTCCTGGACAAATACAATCCTGAATGGGGAAAAAACATTCGATCATATTATAAGCATATCCGCGATAATGATTTATTTTTAACTCATGCAATTATTAATCCGCAAAATGACCGCAGCAAATCATCACACGAACAACAGGATATGTTTACCCATCTAGGTGCTGTTAAAGAAACACCTGATGGCTTAATTGTAAGAGGAGCGAAAATGTTAGCTACCCTTGCACCGATTACTGACGAAGTAATTGTTTATTCTTTTCCTGGATTTAAGCCTGGTGATGAGCGCTATGCACTTGCGTTTGCACTACCACTTGATACTCCAGGTCTTCGCATTATCTGCCGTGAAGCCATGCAGGATGGGACGCGTTCTGTTTATGACCACCCATTAGCATCAAGATTCGAAGAAATGGATGCGGTCTTAGTCTTTAATGATGTTTTAGTACCTTGGGATCGTGTATTCCTGTATAACAATGTTGAAGCAGCAAATTTACTCTATCCGAAAACAGGAATCGCTCAGCAGCCAGCCCATCAGTCTGGTGTAAGAGGGTTAATCAAACTACAATTTGCAACCGAAGTGGCTTGTAAAATCGCCGACTCCATCGGTGTTGATGCCTACCTAAATGTACAAAATGATTTAGGAGAATTAGTCCAATCGGTTGAATCGATTAGGGCATTACTCAGAATTTCAGAGTATGAACATGAAGTAACTGCTACTGGGGAAGCGATGCCAGCCTATGCACCACTAGAAACCATTAGAGGATTGCTGCCAAAAATGTACCCACGGGCGATTGAGGTTATGCAAATCATTGGTGCAGGTGGACTATTAATGTCTCCTACAGATGCCGATTTCGAGAATCCTGAATTAAGAGAGGATTTAGAGAAGTATTATCTTGGAAGAGAGGGCGTTTCAGCGGAAGAACGCGTTCATCTCTTTAAGCTAGCATGGGATTTATGCGGTGAGGCATTTGGACAAAGAGTTCTTCAATACGAACGCTATTATACTGGCGATCCAATTCGTAAAAGAGCGATTTTCTATAACAACCACAAAAAGCAGAATTCCTTTGAGCTGGCTGATGAAGCAATGAAAATATTTAATCGAAAAAATGAGGTTACTAGCTTATAAAAGTTAATCGATAGTAAGAGGAGGTGTGAAGGATGCAAACGCTAAAAGATGGAGTTTTGACATTATCTGGTTCTGTGATTGCCATTGGTGCATTTGATGGTGTTCATAAAGGACATCAAGCCGTGATTAAGCAAGCTGTGGAAAAGAGTCGGGTCTCTCAGGTTCCTAGCGTTGTATATACTTTCGACCCGCCTCCTCGAAATTTTTTTAAGGGCGTTCAAATTTTGACACCAATTCAGGAAAAGGTCAGCAGGATAGCGAAGTTAGGTGTGGATTATATAATCGTTGCCAGCTTTGATGAATGGTATGCAACCCGTCCATCTGAAGATTTTATTTGTGAATTATCTAAGCTTAACCCGGTAGAGATTTCAGTTGGTTCTGATTTTCATTTTGGAAAAAACAGAGCAGGGGATGTAAATCTTTTAGAAAAGTATTTTCATATCAATATCACCCCCCCTGTTTATTGTACGGGCGGAAAACTTATTTCATCGACAAGAATCCGCCAGTTAATTGCAGAGGGAGATTTCCAGCAGTCCTATTCGTTACTTGGAATGTAAACTGGAATAAAGTTAATTAGTTTATGTGATAACTACTCAGCATTAGAAGGGGGTTCACTCTATGAAGTTATTAGGAATTTCAGGCACAATTATTGGAGCAAAGACAAGTATTGTTGTTCAAAAGGTATTAGAGGAAGTCAAGAAACATCATCCTAACATTGAAGTAGAACTGCTAGATTTAAGAGAGTATGATGTTCAGTTCTGTGATGGACGAAATCCTTCAAACTATACAGGTGACACGAAGAAAGTTCTCGATATTGTTAATTCTGCTGACTTCTATATTATCGGAACACCGATATTCCAGGGATCTTTATCTGGCCCACTCAAAAATTTGTTTGATTTAATCAATCCTAAGGAGATTCGCAACAAAGTAATCGGTTTTGTTGCAACAGGTGGTACATACCAGCATTACCTTGTGATCGAAAATCAATTGAAGCCGATTGCAGGATTTTTCCGAGCCTTTGTGGCACCAGGCTATGTCTATGTTAATAACGATCACTTTAATGAAGAAAATGAAATCATCGATTCTGAGGTTCTAACAAGAATTACTGCTTTAGCAAAAGAAGTGGTCTTCATGCAGGAGGCATTAAAATCATCCGAGGAAAAATTTGCAACAGTAAATGGATAAGCTTTTGTATTAAAAGTTGAGAGGAGAAGATTTTTATGACAAACCCATTAAAACCAATTAACCTTTGGGGATTTATTGAAGAAAATAAGGATTTACTTAAGCCGCCAGTAAATAATAAAGTAGTTTGGAAGGATTCTGAACTAATGTTCATGGTCCTCGGAGGTCCAAACAAACGACGTGATTTTCATGTGGATCCATCTGAAGAGATATTTTATCAATTAAAAGGTGATTGCTACGTTGAAATTATTAATGCGGATGGTAAAAGAGAAGTAATTACAGTGAGAGAAGGAGAAGTATTTCATCTCCCTCCAAATGTTCCCCACTCCCCTCATCGGGTCGCTGATACAATCGGGATCGTCATTGAACGTGACAGAGGTGAAGGTGAATTAGAGGATTTTGTTTGGTTCTGTGATGAATGTGATCATGAAATGCACCGCGTTACCGTCCAATTGACAAATATTGAAGTACAGGTAAAAGAAGCGATACATGGATTTAACAGTAATTTAGAGCTCCGGTCTTGTAAGAACTGCGGACATATTATGCCCGAAGAAGCGAGTGAATGGAAATGCGAGTAGATTTTCATACACATATTATCCCTGAAAATTTCCCTGATTTTGCGAAAAAGTACCAAAACGACAAGTGGCCAGTCCTCCAGCCTACTTGCTCTTGCGGTGCTAATATAATGGTAGCTGGGAAGGTTTTTCGAGAAGTGACCGACCAAGTTTGGAGTCCAGAAAAAAGGATTCACGATATGAATGTAGAAAATGTAGATATACAAGTTTTATCGCCAATTCCTGTAACGTTTTCCTATTGGGCACCTACAGAGGAAGCGGTAGCTTTGGTTAGATTTCAAAATGATTTCATCGCTGAAACAGTCGCCCAGCATCCCACCAAGTTTATTGGTTTAGGGACGGTTCCGCTCCAAAATGTCGAAGAAGCGATTCGTGAACTAGACCGCTGTATACATCAACTTGGCTTAAAAGGGATTGAGATTGGCACAAACATTAATGGCAAAAATTTAGACGATGAATCATTAATTGATTTCTTTGCGATGTGTGAGAAATGGAATGTTCCAATATTTGTTCATCCATGGGAAACACTGGGTGGAGAGCGTTTTTCCTCCCATAACTTAATGTATACGATTGGAATGCCAAGTGAAACAGCCTTAGCTGCAGCAAGTCTGATCCTAGGAGGTGTCATCGAGAAATTTCCAAATCTTAAAATTTGTTTTTCTCATGGAGGCGGGTCACTTCCTTACATTCTCCCTAGACTTGATCATGGTTGGAATGTTTGGCCGCATTTGCAGCTCACGGAGCATCCTCCAAGTTTTTATGCCAAGAAATTTTTCTATGATTCAATCGTAAATAACCCTGTAAATATTAAATTCTTAGTCGAAAAATTTGGTGCTGAACAAGTCATTATGGGATCGGATTACCCATTCTTACTGCGGGAAACTCCACCAGGGAAGATTATTGATGACACCTTAACACTAAGCGAAGAACAGAAAAGAGCCATGTTAGGTGAAAATGCACTAAGATTTTTAAATATACCGGTTAATTTATTAATTTAATAGGAAATGAGATGAGAAGATGATAGACAAGGTAATCACCCCAGAAGAGAGATTAGAGGAACTTGGATTAAAGCTTCCAGCACTCCGCCCCGCATCTGGTAATTATGTAAGTTGTGTTCGGACAGGGAATCTTATTTTCACATCAGGACAAGGTACAGATGAATACCGTGGAAAACTTGGTGAAGATGTATCGATAGAAGTAGGCTATCAAGCAGCAAGACAATGTATGCTTAATCTATTAGCAGTGGTCAAGAATGAACTGGGTGACCTTAGCAAAGTGAAAAGGATTGTCAAAATTCTTGGTATGGTCAACAGCTCTCCTGATTTTAAAGACCATCCTAAAGTAATGAATGGATCCTCCGATTTGTTGGTGGAAGTGTTTGGTGAAAAAGGAAGGCATGCGAGATCAGCAGTAGGGATGTCCCAGTTGCCACACAATAACGCTGTTGAGGTTGAGATGATTGTTGAAGTTGAGGATGGTGATCTTGGTGAGTAACGTCCTAGAAAAAAAACTTCAAATTAACGATGCCAAGCTGTTTATTAATGGAGAATATGTAAGCGCTCTTTCAGGAGAAACCTTTGACACTCTTAATCCATCTACCAATCAAAAATTAGCTGCTGTCGCTAGTGCAAGTGAGCAAGATGTAGAAAGAGCGATACAAGTGGCAAAGCGTACCTATGATAGTGGTATTTGGAGTAAAATGCCAGTAGAAGAAAGAGCAAAGATCTTGTGCCGAATGGCGGATCTGGTCATGGAACGAGTCGAGGAGTTAGCGCTAATTGAAACATTAGATGTGGGTAAGCCCATTAGAGAAAGCAGAGATTTTGATATCCCGCGCGCAGCATCAAACTTAAGATTCTTTGCAGAAATGGCAAAATATATCAATCACGAGCATTACGAACAATCCAAGCATATGAGTTATACCAAATACGCTCCTGCAGGTGTAGTAAGCTTAATCATTCCTTGGAATTTACCATTCATGCAAATGACATGGAAAGCTTCCGCTGCGTTAGCCGCAGGTAATACAGTGATTGTTAAGCCAGCATCCTATACACCACTAAGTGCAGTCATGTTAGGTGAAATTGCCAACGAAGCAGGATTACCGCCGGGCGTGTTGAATATACTTACAGGTCCAGGTGGAACAGTAGGAACGGCAATGACCACTCATCCATACGTTCGCAGAATTTCCTTTGTCGGGGAAAGCTCTACTGGGAAAACGGTTATGAGAAATGCAGCATCACAATTAATTCCAGTATCATTAGAATTAGGTGGAAAATCTGCTAATATCGTATTTGAGGATGCTGACTTAGATGAAGCAGTGGCAGGCTCGATTGAAGCAATTTTTAGAAATCAAGGGGAAATCTGTTTAGCAGGTTCTAGATTATTAGTCCAAGAATCGGTTTACGATAAATTTCTCGAAAAATTTGTTACAGCAGCAAAGAAAATCAAAGTGGGCGATCCATTGGATGAAACTACGGATATGGGTGCGCTTATATCCAAAGGTCACCTAGAAACGGTTGAAAACTATGTGCAAATTGGAATTACTGAAGGTGCGAAACTTGCTGTAGGCGGTAAGCGTGTGGCAGGATTGTCACAAGGAAACTTTTACGAACCCACCGTGCTCTATGATGTAAATAACAAAATGAGAGTCGCACAGGAAGAAATCTTTGGACCGGTATTAGTCGTCATTCCATTTAAAACGGAAGAGGAAGCCATTCAAATTGCCAACGATTCGATTTATGGTTTGGCAGGAGTCGTTTGGTCAAATGATTTAAGACGAGCTCATCGTGTCGCTTCTCAAATCGATTCAGGGTTATTCTGGATCAATTGCTGGTATTATCGTGATTTAAGAACTCCATTTGGAGGATCCAAGGCAAGTGGTATCGGCCGAGAAGGTGGACGTCATAGTTTTGAATTCTACACAGAGGCTAAGACGATTACAATGAAATTATAATATTAAAAGTAAAAGGTGGCTGAATGGCCACTTTTTATCTATTAATATAGAAAAGGAAGGTGTAGGAAAAAATGGGAGTATTAGTAGAAAAGATTGCAAATGAATTAATCGACGCAGAAAATCATCAATATTCTGTCGCACCGCTGACGGAGCGCTTTTCCGAATTGTCTGTAAGCGATGCCTATCAAATCCAACTAGAAGTAATCGGTAAAAAGTTAAAAGCAGGAAATGAAGTGATCGGGAAAAAGGTTGGGCTTACAAGTAAAGCAATGCAGCAAATGCTTGGAGTCGATGAACCTGATTATGGCCACCTATTAGATGATATGAAAATAACTGATGAATCAACAGTGAAAATTGCTGAATTTATCAGTCCGAAGGTTGAAGCGGAAATTGGTTTTATTTTAGAACAAGACTTAGTTGGTCCAAATGTGAATTATCTAGATGTGTTAATGGCTACCAAATATGTAGTACCTACCATCGAGATTATTGACAGCCGTATTTCTGAATGGAAAATCAAATTGATTGATACAGTGGCAGATAATGGCTCGTCAGCGAGAGTAGTAGTTGGGAAAAAGCTGAGCACGATTGAAGGCTTGGATTTGCGAACCCAAGGAATGGTCCTTTATAAAAATGATGAGCTTGTGGCCACAGGATCTGGAACGGCCGCTCTAGGACACCCCGCCCAAGCCGTCGCATGGTTAGCCAATAAATTACATGAATTTGGGATTACACTAAAAGCAGGTGAGTTAATTCTTCCCGGAGCACTTTCTGGTGCGATTGCAGTAAAAGAAGGCGACACGATACTAGCAAATTTTGGCCCATTAGGTAATGTATCTGTAACATTTAAGTAAGTAAGTTTTTTCTCGAATAAAAATTATTAAAAGTGGAGGTTCCATTATGACAATATTGCAGGGAACAGAACAAGAAATCGTAGACTACCTATTAGCTGCAGAAAAGGAAAAGCGGGAAGTCGAAAAAATCACCACTAGTTACCCTGATTTAACATTTAAGCATGCTTATGAAATACAACAAAAATTAATTGAGCAAAAAGAACAGGAGGGGCTTCGCCGAATTGGAGTGAAACTCGGTTTAACAAGTAAGGCAAAGCAAGAGATGATGGGTGTCCATGAAGCAATCTACGGTTATTTAATGAATGATATGCTTGTACCGGAATGGGAACCAGTCCAATTTAGCAGTTTAATTCATCCCAAAGCAGAGCCGGAAATTGCTTTCTTGATTAATGAAGACATCCAAGGAATTAATGTTACAGCCGAAGATATTTTAAAGGTGACGAAATATGTAGCACCAGCGATCGAAATTATTGATAGCCGTTACTTAGACTTCAAGTTTACTCTCGTAGACGTCGTTGCGGATAACTGTTCTTCCTCCAAATTTATAGTAGGGAACAAATGGGTATCGCCGGATGCTCTAAACCTGAAAGAAATTGGCGTATACATGTCTAAGAATTCAGAGGTTGCGACAACTGGGACCAGTGCTGCCGTATTAGGAGATCCAGCTGCTGCTGTTGCATGGGCTGTAAACAAGCTCGGAGAAACAGGAAGGGGATTAAAGAAAGGTGAAATCGTTCTTAGCGGTGCGATAACGGAGGCAATTAGCTTTCAACCCGGTGATACGATTTTGGCACAATTTGCAGATCTAGGCAGTGTCTCATTCTCCTGCAAATCATAGCTTCCCTTCACGCCCTAACTAAAATGACACAAGATTCGAGGAGGAATACGATGCTTTACACTTTAGAGTATGCAAAACAATTGGATCAAGAAGATATACTTAACAGATTTCGAGAAGAATTTTACATAAAGCCGAATTCCATTTATATGGACGGGAATTCATTGGGGCTGCTTTCGAAAAGAGCAGAACGGACGCTGTTGGAGTCCTTAAATGATTGGAAAGAGCATGGAATTGACGGTTGGACGAATGGGAACCACCCTTGGTTCTTTTTATCGGAAAAATTAGGAGAGATGATGGCTCCTCTAGTAGGTGGTTCAGCAAATGAAGTGATTGTAACAGGTTCCACAACTGTCAATTTGCATCAGTTAGTTGCTACTTTTTATAAGCCAGAAGGGACAAGGACTAAAATTTTGGCTGACGAATTAACCTTTCCATCAGATATTTATGCACTTCAAAGTCAGCTGCGTATTCATGGATTTGATCCCGATACACATCTTATTCGTGTAAAAAGTCGGGATGGTCGCTTTTTAGAGGAAGAAGATATTATCGAAGCGATGACTGATGAAATTGCGATTATCATTTTGCCAACAGTACTCTATCGAAGCGGCCAAATCTTGGATATGAAGCTTCTGACAGCTGAAGCGAACAGAAGAGGGATATTAATCGGTTTTGATGGATGTCATTCGATCGGAGCAATTCCGCATTCGTTTAGTGAATGGGGTGTAGATTTTGCCTATTGGTGCAATTATAAACATTTAAATGGTGGTCCAGGTAGTGTTGGAGGTTTATATGTGAATTCTAAACATTTTGGAACAGCCCCTGGTCTTGCTGGCTGGTTTGGTTCGAAAAAAGAGAAACAATTTGATATGGAGCACGCTTTAACACCGGCTGATTCAGCAGGAGCCTATCAGATTGGAACACCACATGTGCTTAGTCTCGCCCCTTTACTTGGTGCGTTGGAGATTTTTGCAGAAGCAGGAATTGAAAATATTCGCGCCAAGTCATTAAATATCAATCAATATTTAATGGATTTAATTAACCAAGAGCTGCATGACTTCGGATTCACGATTGGAAATCCTAGCGACGATATCCGTAGGGGTGGTCATGTAAGTTTAGAGCATGAAGAAGCTGCACGTATTTGCAAAGCGTTGAAAGAAAATGGTGTCATACCTGATTTCCGTGCTCCAAACATCATACGTCTTGCGCCAGTTGCACTTTATACCTCGTATACAGAGGTTTGGGAAGTGGTCCAAATTCTTAAGAAAATTATGACTGAAAAGCAATATGAAAAGTTTAAGAATGAACGAGAAGTTGTTGCTTAACCTAATGGAACGAGGAGGAATTATATGGCGAACAATAAAACTCATTTAAATAATGGAAATGGTTCAGAAAATGGGTTGAAGCGTGAATTAAAAACAAATCAACTGACAATGATAGCCATGGGATGTGCGATTGGAACGGGCCTTTTCCTAGGTAGTGGACTTGCCATTAGTACAGCTGGTCCTAGTGTATTAATCAGTTATGCCATTGGTGCTTTCATTGTCTTACTTTTAATGGGATGTTTATCAGAAATGACTGTTGCCCATCCAACATCAGGGTCGTTTGGTACTATTTCTGAGAAATATATTAGCCCGTTCGCTGGTTATCTTGTCCGCTATTCCTATTGGATTGCAAACGTACTTGCTGTTGGGGTAGAGGTAAGTGCAATTGCGGTATATATGAAGTTCTGGTTTCCTGATGTACCTGGGTTTGTTTGGATCTTATTGTTCGCGGCTGTATTGATTTATGTAAATGCAACAAGTGTTAATACTTTTGCCACATTTGAGTATTGGTTCTCGATGATCAAAATCAGTGCAATCGTTGGGTTTATTCTTCTTGGGGCTTACGTTTTCTTTGGAGGCTCGGCTAAGCCAGAAATGGGACCTGAGAACTTTGTCAATGCTGGAGGCTTCCTACCGTTCGGCTGGTGGGGAATGTGGGTGGCTATCTTTATATCTTTATTTAGCTTTCTAGGAACAGAATTGATTGCAGTAACAGCTGGGGAAGCGAAGGATCCTGATGTAGCGGTACCTAAAGCACTGAAAGCAACTGTCTTCCGTTTATCAACATTTTATATTATTACTCTTGGCATCATGCTAATGATTGTTCCTTGGAAATCAGCAGGAGTGGAAGAAAGTCCTTTCGTAAAGGTTATGGAACTCTTAAATATCCCAGGTGCAAGTGGAATAATGAATTTTATTATTTTAACCGCTGCCCTGTCAGCAATGAACAGTCAGTTATATGCTTCAACTCGGATGATGTTTTCACTATCACGAGGAAATTATGCACCAGCCTTTTTAGGTAAATTAAGCAAACAAGGGGTACCTTTAAGCGCTCTTGCTATATCTACACTCGGTATTTTTCTTGCGGCAGCCGTAAATGCATTATTACCAGAATCGTCTTACGCATTTATGATGGGGATTTCCATGTTTGGTGCGATATTCACGTGGTTTATGGTGTTTGTTTCTCATTTGTTTTTCCGAAAAAAGTGGGAGAAGGCAGGCGGCCGGAAATTGCCAGTTAAAATGCTTGGTTTTCCATATTTGACGATTTTAGGAGCGGTACTTCTACTGAGTTTAATGATCACCACATGGTTTACAGGTTTTAAAATCATGCTTCAATTCGGTATTCCTTGGTTACTGTTTTTATCTGCTGCCTACTTTATTTTTAATAAAAGAAGAAACAATCCTGAAAAGAACGAGTCAGATGCAGTTCTTAACAAAAAGGTAAATTAACGTGTTAAATACTCATAAATAACTTAACTACAATAGAATGATGGAGGTCTAATAGAATGAATTCACAAGAAAAAAACACAAACCCTGGGCTTGAGAAAGAGATTCAAACAGATTTTCAAAAAGCGATGTCATACGGGGATTATCTCCATCTTGATAAAATCTTATCCAGTCAGCATCGGCAGTCCGATCACCATGATGAAATGTTATTTATCGTTATCCATCAAGCCAGTGAATTATGGATGAAATTAATCATTCATGAATTGACAGCGGCAATTAAGTATATACAAAACAACGATTTAGAGCCATCATTCAAAATACTGTCGCGTGTTTCAAGAATACAACAGCAATTAATTCAGTCTTGGAGTGTTCTTTCTACTTTGACACCTGCTGAATACTTGGAGTTTCGGGATAAATTGGGTCAATCGTCAGGGTTCCAGTCTTACCAGAACCGTTTGATTGAATTTGCCTTAGGAAACAAAAATGTCCATACCTTAGCAGTCTATCAACATCAAACCGAGCTATACGAAAAAATGCAAGCGGCCCTGCATCAACCAAGTATTTATGATGCCGCGATACAGGCACTCGTTGCACGCGGATTACCTGTTGATCATGAGGTTCGCCATCGGGATTTGTCTAAAAACTATGAGCCGAATGCAAGCGTCGAAGAAGCATGGCTAACCGTCTATCGAAATGTTGATCAATACTGGGATTTATACGAGTTAGCGGAGAAGTTAGTTGATATTGGCAATCAACAGCAATTATGGCGTTTTAATCACATGAGTACGGTGGAAAGAATCATTGGTCATAAGCAGGGGACAGGTGGGTCGTCTGGTGTGACCTATTTAAAAAGAGTACTAGACCAACAATTTTTCCCAGAGCTTTGGAGTTTAAGAACGAAGCTTTAGTTTGAATAGTGTTGGGATACAAAAGGCCGCAAACCTAGTTATAAGGTTTGTGGTCTTTTCATACGTTTATTTTAACCCTCCAGGGGAGGCAGGACCCTGCCCACCGCAATGGTATTCTCAAGGTTTAGTTGGAGGTTTTAAAAACCATTGTTTTTATCAACCAAGTCAACAAGATTGTCCAAATGTATTTAATGGGTAAATTTAAAAATTTGTTATATCTTTTTCATGAAAAAAATTATGGTTCAGCTAAGGGGCATTACTGAAAAAAAGTTGCTGGGTCGTGATTAGAAGTTTTATAGTTTTTTACTCAAACACAGATTTCCAGTGTTGAAGAAGCATAGCAAACAAGTATAACGCTATGTAAATCAATAATTGGATCTATACGAGTTGGCAGAGAAGTTAGTCGATATTGGCAATCAATAGCAATTATGGCGTTTTAATCATATGAGTACGGTGGAAAGAATCATTGGTCATAAACTGGTGACAGGTGGGTCGTCTGGAGTGACCTATTAAAAAGAGTACTTGACCAACAATTTTTCCCAGAGCTTTGGAGTTTAAGTACGAAGTTATAGATTGAAAAGTGTTGGGATACAAAAGCTGCAAAACCTTGATAGGTATTGCGGTTTTTTTCATTGTTTTTTTAGGTTTAAAATAAAGTAAAGAATGGGAGCAACAGTCAATTGGGTTGTTGCTCTTTTAAGTATCTGCAGGTTTGCAGATGCTTTTTTGGGGGTTAGTAAAGAAAGACAAAAAATGTATGCATTAGAACCAGAATAATAAAAATGCTCAATTTATGAATAGAGAGCAATCCCTACTAATCCAGAAAGTACAATAATATAGGCGGGATGCCAGTTGAATTTTAGAAGAGCTACAAGTGACAATCCAAAGACAAGTAATAGGCTTAATATATGCCATGTAAAATGGAGACTTATAATGTTATTTGAAAGTGCAAACCTAACGGCTGCATAAAAAATTAAACTAGTGACAATCGGTCTTAACCCATAAAACATTGATTTTACAATTGGATAATGATTTAACTTAAGAAAACAGGTTGCTACAATAAGAACCAGAATGATAGATGGAAGCAAGATTCCTAAGGCAGAAATGATAGAACCCGTAATTCCAGCTGTTGAATACCCAACAAGAATAGCACAATTTGTTGCAATTGGACCAGGTGACATACCTGCGACGGCTATAACGTTTGTAAACTCTTGAGTTGTCATCCATCCATGCTTAATCACCTCTAGCTCTATGACCGGCATGATAGCGTATCCTCCACCAAAAGAAATTAAACCAACGACAAAAAACATTTTGAATAGTGCCCACAATATCATTGTTTTTATCCCTTCATTTTAAATTCCTGAGCCCATAAAATAATCGATATCATATACATCCGTTTCTTTCTGTTTGTCAAATTGGACTTTGTAGCCCAATTTTTCTTTTATATTGGTTAAAATAATACCTGCTGAAGCACCAGCTAGAATTGCAAATATAGGATGAATAAAGAAAAGAATAGGAATCCCTACCACAAAAAGCCCGAATGTGGATTTGTCAACAATCGCTGTTTTTCCAGTTTTGATAGCCGCATATACGATTAGGGCAACTATAGAAGCTCGAATTGAAAGGAAGGCAGCTGCTACTTTGGGATTACTCTGGAATAAACTGTACAAAATTCCTAGCGTAAGGACAATTAAAAAGGTCGGCAAGGAAACACCTAGCAGGGCGGCAATTGCCCCTCTTATCCCGCCTATTCTTTTTCCAATAAATGTTGCAGAGTTAATGGCAACAGCCCCTGGCACTGATTGAGCTAAGGCAAATATATCTGTAACATCTTCACTTTTTAACCAATTTTTTTTATCTACCACTTCTTTTTCAATTAAAGGGATCATGGCAAATCCACCACCGAATGTAACAGGACCTATTTTAAAAAAAGTCCAAAAAATTTGAAGCAATTTTTTCCAGTCTTTCTCCATCACATTCCCAACTTTCTTGGTTAGTTCTATCTGCATTTTTATCATGTATTCGTTCTTATACATAACGTTATCAGGTAAAATAGAAAAGGTAAATTGCAAGAAATGCATGGGGTATAACAGATTATTATACTTAAGAAAAATTTTCTCATTTATTTGTATGTTACAATCATATATACGGAGCTTTTCAATTATTGGAGTTGATTTCATTGAACATAGAAAACTTGAAAATGTTTTGTTTGGTAGTGGATGAAGGCAGCATAAGCCAAGCGGCACGATTAAGTTATGTGTCACAACCTGCCGTAACCAGGCAGATTCATCAATTGGAGAATTATTATGGAACGTTGTTGTTCGACCGATCAGAGGGGAAATTGACAGTAACAGAAACAGGAAGGATGCTCTATCCTTTTGCAAAAGCAATCGTCAATGACTTCGACCGATCAAAAGAAGTGATTAATCAAGTAACTGGCGAGTCAAATGCGAGCCTCATGGTAGGCGCTTCCTTGACAATTGGTGAGTATTTATTACCAAGCTTATTAGGTAGTTTTAAAAAACAAGCACCAGAAATAAAAGTAACATTAACCATTAAAAATACACCAAGTGTCTTAGAGGATTTAGCAAATAATGTAATCGATTTAGCGTTGGTAGAAGGTATGGTTGAAAATAAGAATTTTATTGTAGAGAAATTTGCTGATGATGAATTGGTTCTTGTATATCCTGCCGATCACCCGTGGAGGAATAGAACAGAAATCAATATAGAAGAATTGGCAAATGAACGAATGATTTGGCGTGAATCCATTTCAGGAACACGACTAATCGTAGAAAATGCGTTAAGGGATTATGGAGTTTTAGATCGAATGGAAAGCTATATGGAGATTGGCAGTACACAAGCAATTAAAAGTGCCGTAGAGGCGGGACTTGGAATTAGCATACTACCAAGGCTAACCGTGGCAAGAGAATTAGAACAAGGCTTTTTATATGAAATAAAAATGACAGGGATAGAAATAAAAAGAAATTTATGGCTGGTCAAAAAACCTCAGAGATTTCAAAGCATTGGAGTTTCAAATTTTGTTGATTTTATCCATTCATAAATAAGATAAGAAAATTTATAATTGAGAAAACTCTTCCTTTACAGGATGAAAGTTTTCTTAACACAATTAATTTATCTGAATTTTATAAATTTTTTGTTGAATGTGTAAGCGTTTACAAATATAATGTTAATAGGCAGATAGCAAACGTGGCCTATCTGGTTTATATCAATCCTAGAATATCAAAAGACTTTCAAGGACAACTAGCACATTCAGATGAATTTTTAGTGTTGCTTAATTTTGTACTGGGAGAGGAGAACTTGATATGGGTAAAGTTGAAAATTGTCTGATTAAATCTTGTAGGAATTTATTTTATAATGTAAAAGTAGATTACCGAGAACTAACGGATGAGGAACAATGGGAAATAATTACGAAGGCTTTCAAATATTAATTTAAAATATTTACTTTTTATTATAGTACATGCGGATAGAACGATACTCATTTGAGTGTCGTTCTTTTTTAAATAATCAAAAAGGAAGAGAAAACGTTTCTTCCTTTTAGACTATCCTAGATTTCGTTTAAAATCTTTTTAGGAGTTGGCAAGCATTTATTTACAGCTGAATTAACGGAAAAGAAACTACGAAAAACAACTATTCGAAAAGAGCCTAATTTAAAAAGCATGTTTTGAAACAAAATCTTCAAAAAATGCTCTTTCTGTGAATTTTCTATACAATTGGGTAAAAATTCATTTTTGCTAACATTTGCTCGTACCTGTTAAATTCATTTGTGTTATTTATTTCACTTACTGTTTTCAATGTAGTTAATGCACTTTCAATTAAAAATTCTCTAGGATCTTCTTTATTATTCATCAGTTCTTCTTGTATAAAATATAACAAATTTATATACGTGGCACTTTTAGGATTTTCCGCTTCAAATTTCTTTTCAATTACTTTTTTTACATTCAATGTGGCCATGGAAAATTCATTATTAAAAAAATCATGGTAATCTGATTTTTGAAGTAGTTGATTTATATCCTCTGGTACGAATAATTGGATGTCCTTTCTACTTATATCATCCAGAATCGTCATAACACGCTCCAAACAGTAAGCAGCAATTTG
The DNA here is from genome assembly GCF_900177675.1 of Bacillus sp. OV166. Taxonomy (GTDB): domain Bacteria; phylum Bacillota; class Bacilli; order Bacillales; family Cytobacillaceae; genus Neobacillus. Next base: position 2,482,455 of record NZ_FXWM01000001.1, read on the forward strand.
CCGTAATGGTATCGTTCTGTGCAATACATTACTTGTATTCAAAATATGTTCCATCATTCCTGAATAAAGAACGGCACAATCGACCATGTATTTTGCTTGGTTGTTTGGGAAAATATTTAAAAAACGTCCATATATCCATTTTAAATATAAATATCTCCCTTGCTTTATAAATTTAATCAGCTCTGGTTCATTAGATACGAGGACATCCTCAATGAGCTGATTTAATTTATTTTTTCTGTTATGTTCTATCATAAAATGGACCTGTTCAATGAAAATGTCCTTGTCTGTAATGTCTTCCCCAATGAGTAATTTATCTCTCTCCATTTTCATGTTATCTAGTATAAGATTATAAACCGCTTTAAACAATTCCCCTTTAGAAATAAAATAATTATAAAAGGACCCCTTTGAAATTCCGCTATGATTCAAGATATCTTGAATGGATGTAGCGTGATAACCCTTTTCAATAAAAAGTTCATGTGCTTTGTCTATAACATTCCTTTTTTTCTTATTCATCCTTTTTCCCCTTATGTCAAGTCTGACTTTTTCTCTATTTTTATTATACCACAATGAACCATTAGTATACTTTTGTACTAATGGTTCATTTATTTGTTGCTTGAGTATTCTGAAAATGGTAAGATAGGTTCTATAATTAAAGTACAAAAATATACTTTAAGTACAAATTTTATGAAAAAGGAGAATAATGTACATGTCAGAGAAAAGAACGTAACCAACAAATGGCAAATTCTTATTTAGAGCTATGAGGTATGAATGGATGAACTAATACATTCGCAAAAATGGGTTTTATCAAAGCGCATTAGAGGAGGAGTAAGGTTAATGAGCACGAAACGTTTACTTTTATTGAACATTATTATGTTACTTGTATTAGTCGGAGCAGGTGTAGGGGGGTATGCCTATTACAATCGAACTGCCAACTATTTAACGACAGATAATGCACAAATTGCTGGCCAACAAGTAACCATAGCTGCTCCTGCATCTGGGAAATTAACTGATTGGAAGGGCAATGTTGGTGACCGTTTTACGAAGGATTCTACTATAGGAACAATCACAACAACAGGGAAAGATGGAACACCTGAAAATATGAAAGTTACCCTTCCAACAGATGGAACGATTGTCCAAAATAATGCCGTGCAAAATTCCTTTGTTGCTGCAGGAACGCCGCTGGCACAAGTATATGATCTAACTAAATTATGGGTTACTGCAAATATTGACGAAACGGACATCGACGAAATTGCTGTAGGTCAAGATGTCGATATCTATGTGGATGCTTTTCCAAATAGCACGTTAAAAGGGAAAGTCCAACAAATCGGCTTAGCGACAGCGGGAACATTTTCTCTATTACCAAGTTCAAATACGACAGGTAATTACTCAAAAGTTACTCAAGTCGTTCCAGTTAAAGTAACGATAGATGATAATAAAGGTGTTGCAATTGTTCCCGGCATGAACGTAACCGTGCGAATTCAGAAGTAGGTGATAATATGTCAATATATATCACGGTTTATGTTGCACTAGCCCTGTTGTTATTGCTTTTCATCAATTTTAGGATGATGAAACAAAAAAAACCCAACTACGATCAAACGAAAATGATGAGGCAAGAGGTTAGGGAGAATATTGGTAAAGCTGATTTTAAGGTTGAAGAGTTTAAGGAAAGTAGTACTCGAACGGAACAGAGTGATACAAAAGTCCAGAAGAATGATCAACAAGATTTATCAGATCAATTGGAAAAAACGCTGGAAGATTCAGCTATTTCTGAATCAGCATTGAAAAACGTAGAAATTGAGGTTCAGCAGAAAGAAAAAATGAACCAGCCAATACAACAAGTTAAAGACGCAAAAAACGATGCAGGAACAGGGAAATTACTTGCGGCTCTGCTGATCGGTGCTTTTGTTGCCATTCTAAATCAAACCTTACTTAATGTGGCCATCCCACATATTATGAATGATTTAGGTATTTCTGCAAGTACCGTTCAATGGCTCTCAACCGGTTATATGTTAGTGAATGGGATCGCTATTCCTATATCAGCTTATCTTATTGAAAAGTTTGGAACAAGGAAGCTAATGATTGCGGCTATTTTTCTATTCACCTTAGGGTCGTTAGTTTGTTCCTTATCAGCCAACTTTAGTATGCTGATGATTGGAAGGATCATCCAAGCGTGTGGTGCTGGTATTATTATGCCCCTGTTAATGACTGTTTTTTTCGCATTGTTTCCTCCAGAAAAACGTGGAAAGGCAATGGGAATTATGGGTGTAGTTATGATATTTGCTCCTGCAATTGGTCCTACATTATCCGGGTGGCTCATTGGACATTATTCATGGAGATTATTGTTTGACATTGTCATTCCAATCGGAGTCCTTGATTTAATTCTTAGCTTCATGTGGATGAAAGACGTAACCAAGGTAACGAATCCTAAATTTGATTTCCCAGGATTTTTATTTTCGACATTAGGTTTCGGGTTCTTGTTATATGGTTTTAGTGAAGCAGGGAATAATGGCTGGACCAGTACTATCGTAGTATCAACATTAATCATAGGTACCATTTCATTTATCGCCTTTGTCTGGCGTGAACTGACTGCCGAGAAACCAATGCTTGATTTACGGGTCTTTAAATATGATATTTTCTCGCTGACGACTAAAATAAGTATGTTTGTTAATATGGCTATGTTTGGTGCAATGATCTTGCTCCCGATTTATTTGCAAAATATTCGCGGCTTTACGGCATTACAATCCGGTTTATTGATGCTTCCAGGTGCAATCGTGATGGGAATTATGTCACCAATTGCCGGTGCTCTTTTTGATAAAATCGGTTCAAAATGGCTTGCGGTAATCGGCTTAACAATTACGGTAATTACTTCATGGGGATTTACCAGTCTTAGTATGACTACAAGCTATAGCCATATTCTTTTTCTAAATGTGATGCGGATGTTTGGTATGTCCTTCATCATGATGACAGTCATGACAGAAGGTCTTAACCAATTACCTCGACAATTGGGGGCGCATGGAACGGCTGCCTCAAATACGGCAAGGCAGGTGGCAGGAAGTATTGGGACGGCGTTTCTTGTTACTGTCATGACGACAAGGCAAGGGATGCACGCAGGTGATTATGGTAGTGTCATCACAACCTCCAATCCTTTTATAGCTAGTAATTTTGCACATCTTGGCCAGGGTTTGGGGGCTTTAACACACATGCCGGCTGATGCGGGAAGGCAGCTTGCCACCTTTTTGATTTATGGTCAGACCATGCAACAAGCTACAATTGATGGAATTAATGATACCTTTATGGTTGCAACTGGAATTGCATTTGTAGCTTTGATTCTATCATTCTTTATTAAACGGTCACGAGTTAAAGAATAGTAGTGTAAATCAAGGTCTACTAATTTAATTTCTATTTGAAAGTAGGATAAAAAAATGGCAGATATAGGTCTTTTCATTATTCGATTGGCTGTTGGTCTTACGTTTGTAGGACATGGAGCCCAAAAGTTATTTGGCTGGTTTGGTGGACCGGGTCCAGTCAAGTTCGGTCAATGGTTAGGGTCGATCGGAATCAAGACGGGTGGAATAACTTGGGCGATTTTAGCAGGATTATTCGAACTAATTGGCGGTCTCCTTTTTTCGGCTGGCTTGCTGACATGGCTTGGGGCAATACTAATCATTATCGTTATGATTGACGCGATTTTTACCGTCCATCTCAAAAATGGCTTTTGGCTTAATGAAGGAGGCTATGAATACAACTTCATTTTGATTGCTGTTGTCCTTGGGGTGGCCCTAATTGGACCTGGGGATTACGTATTATTTTATAAGCCATAAGGCACAAATTAATGAATTTATTTTCAAATCCTTCTTCCTTAAATGTGACGGCCTTCTTCGTTTTATTCATTACATCTGCATTTTCAATACTGTATAATATACCCCTTGTAGTTGCCATCAATCGTTCTTCATTCGTCTCATGTAGAACAAAGTGACAACTACAAGCGGTGAAATTTGTTTAGTTCACTAAGAAACACAGATAAATCATTTATGCCGTGTTTGAGGGGATTGCATGAGCACCTTAACAACCTATTTATTTTAGAAAGAAGCATGAATCCATACTGGAGCATGCTTCTTTCTCTATCTAGTAAATCATTTGAAAATCATAAAGGAATACTTAAATTGTTAACATTAAAATTTCCAAGTTTGATATGTTTATCGCACCTGAGTCTCTAAGTTCTTTTATTCGATCCATATCAAGGATACTAATCGAACGGTTAGATACCGTGAAGTAGAGTTTGATCGGGGGCTGTATAACTCGATATAGAAGGTTGATGGATTATAAATAAGAGTTCACAAATCCGCCTATCGAATTAATAAAAAATTAGTCAAAAGATTGTTCAGCATGAATCATTTTGATAAACATAGAAACTTGTTGGAAAACAGTTTATTGGGTACGTAGGGTTTGTTAATGGCGAACCCTTGAGAAGATTCCTACTTTATGATGATGGAAAAATAATATTTCCTATTTTAATCATCCTTTTTAATTCATTATAAACAAACCCTCGTACAGCATAGTTGTGAAAGCAAATGCTCTAATGGTTCAAAATGAAGGACAAAGAAGCATAAATAATATTGAAAAAGATTTAAATAAAAAAATACAAAAAGATATTTTAGATACAGTGAAGAAAGGTGAAGGACTAGGAACAGATTTATTAAATATAAGTGAAAAATCTTATAGATACTATCAAAAAAAATGGGATGTAAATACGATAAAAGCATTTGACTTTCATTCTATAAAAAATATAAAAGTAATGATTCATATAGAACAAAGTGAAAACTACAAACGTTGAAACAATAAAACAAGTTTTCAAAACTTGGTGTTCTTGTGACTCTATTTAGTATTTGGTCCTCTTCCAGCGGGCAAGAACTAAGCCATTTTTTAGGAACCATTTTACCTTTTTATTTACCATTTTTGATGACGATCATTCCGATGCTCCTTCTACTCATCGCTATAATACGAAAGAAGTTCATAGACAAAAAACAAAAGGACACTCACCCATCAGGTTAGCATAACTGGCCTCCACCCCTTGGATAGGCACCGAGGCCCTGAAGCAAATCCATTAAAATAGCAAGGGCTATCACGAGGGAAAAAATAAGAAAGAAAATGAATATCCTTTTAATGAGTACACCTACTTTCCTCTTTACCTTATTATTTGATGATAAATTACTATATATCCATAAAGGATATTGAAACCGAAGAGGTAGTTTACCTACTTTACACCCATATTGTTATATCTTAAATAAAATTGTAATGTAGACAAGCCCCTCCGACATAGGATACACGGATGAGTATTTATGTTGTATAGGAGGGGTTCAATTGCCAAAAAAGTGGTTGCTTCTTTTTGTATTTGCTTTTTTTATATTGTCTAGTTTGTTTGTGGGTGTCCCGACAGGTTCAGCGGCTTCTGGAGGAAAACTTATTATCATTAACAAGACAACAAACCGGCTTGCTTACTTTGAAAACGGTCAGTTTAAAAAACAGTTTAAAGTAGGAACCGGGAGACAAAGATCGTATACACCAGAAGGCAAGTTTAAGATTGTTAATAAGATCAAGAACAGGCCGTACTATAAGGGACATATACCAGGTGGTGACCCTCGTAATCCGCTTGGTAACCGCTGGCTCGGTCTGAATGCCCGTGGAACATGGGGAACGACCTACGGGATTCATGGAAACAACAACCCAAGTTCCATTGGTGGATACGTTAGCAGCGGCTGTATCCGGATGTATGATAATGAAGTAGAATGGCTTTTTAATCAGGTGCCAACAGGTACTCCAGTAATCATCACATCTTCAGGGAAGTCTTTCAATGCGATTGCAACAGCCAATGGGTATAAAGTTAATGGCGGGTCTAGTGCACCATCTGTTCCTGTTAGTTCCACTGGAGAAATCCTTAAAAAAGGCAGTCGGGGTCCTGCCGTCCAAGAGCTTCAGCGCAAGCTGACCTCACTTGGATACAGTACGAAAGGTGTGGATGGTGTCTTTGGAGCAAACACAGATACTGCGGTCCGCAAATTTCAAAAGGCACGTAAATTAACAATTGATGGGGTTGTGGGGCCAGCCACGAAAAAAGCACTCGGAATTAAATAATGGCTGTGTTAAAGGTCACTGTTGATTTTATAGCCGAGTTGATTGAAGCGCCTGGAGCGGAAATCAACAGCCCAGTTTAACAGAGCCTAAATAATAAATATAAACTAGTTGCTCCAATTGATGAGCAACTTTTTTTTGTATAGACAATAAAAACAAAAACACTTTATTATTACCAAAAATAAACGCATGAAAAAGAAGAAAATTACACAAATTTAATATAAAAACCTTTACATAGAGTAAGATTTTAAATTTTTGGAGGTAATGGTATGAGTCGATTGGACAGGCTCAAGATGGAGAAAGTGGAACCAAAGCATTGGCGTCAGTTCAACGAGTTATTGCGTTATGTGTTCCAAGTAACCAAAAAAGACCTGCAAACGGTAGGGTGGGAGGAACGTGAAATAGCATTAGCAAAACTGCCTGTTTTGGAACAGGCAGATGTGTTGGGTTGGTTTGATGGTGAAAAATTGATTTCCCAAGTAGCTGTCTATCCCTTTCAAGTAAATATTTTTGGACGAACATTTGAAATGGGAGGCTTGACAGGTGTAGGCACCTATCCGGAATACGCAAATTTGGGATTAATGAATAAGTTGATTTGGCAAGCGCTCGCAGATATGAAAGAAAGAAAACAATCGATTACCTATTTATATCCATATTCATTACCTTTTTACCGGAAAAGAGGTTGGGAGATTATTTCCGATAAGATGACCTTTGAAATAAAAGACTATCAATTGCCGAGGGTAAAAAAAGTGTCAGGCTATGTTGATCGGCTAACTACAGATCATCCTGATATTAAAACGGTTTACAAACTCTTTTCTAGTAAACGCCATGCCGCTATGATTCGAAATAATTTGGCCTGGGAGGAATATTGGAGATGGGATTTGGAGGATTTAACAGCAGCTGTATATTATGATAGTTCCCACCAGCCCCAAGGGTATCTATTGTACTGGATTTCACATGATGTGCTTCATATTAAAGAAATGGTCTATATGAATGAAGAGGCGCGGATTGGACTTTGGAATTTCATCAGTGCCCATTTTTCTATGGTTTCAAAGGTTTTAGGGGCCATCTATACGGATGAACCATTGGCATTTTGGCTGGAAGACGGGGATATTAAAGAAACAATCGCACCCTATTTTATGGCAAGAATTGTGGATGTTAAACAGTTTATAAATCAATACCCGTTTAGAGCACCAGGCATAGATATAAACCTGACAATCTTGCTTAATGATCCACTACTTGAGTGGAACCAGGGATTATTCACACTCCATGTTTCCGCCGCAGGTCAGGGAGAACTGACTCAAAGTGAGGATCAGCCTCTAGTGGCTGTTGATATCCAAACACTGACGACAATGTTATTCGGGTACAAACGACCATCCTATTTGGCAGCTATCGGTAGATTAAGCAGCAATGACCAAACCGTGGAAATATTGGAGAATTTAATTGAACGACAGACTCCATATTTCTCAGATTATTTTTGAATTAGATAAAGAAACAGTTAATTTCCTCTTTCAAAAAAATAAGGAAGAGGATTTTTATTAATTAGTTGTTAAAAATAAATATACCAACAAAGGGCAAATATAGTTTATTATTATGGAATAATATTTTTATCTTAAAGGAGATTTTTAATGAATTTTTCTGCCAAACAAATTGTCTTTATTAGTTTTATGCTTTTTTCAATGTTTTTCGGTGCAGGTAACCTTATATTTCCACCTTTTCTAGGGCAATCAGCGGGTACCCATCTTTGGACAGCTCTTGCTGGTTTTATAGTTTCAGCTGTTGGACTACCTATTTTAGGCGTTATAGCGGTTGCAAAGGCAGGAAGCTTTAACGAGCTAAACCAAAGGGTACATCCTTTTTTTGCTTTCATTTTCCCATTTTTGATTTATATCGCTATCGGACCTGGACTAGCTATTCCTCGTGCAGGGAGTCTTGCGTTTGAAATGGGGTTAGCTCCTTTTTTGCCAGGACATTTAGTAGGTAACCCAGTTTCTTTGTTAGTCTATAGCATCATCTTTTTTGGATTAGTGGCATGGTTGTGTATGTTTCCGTCGAAACTTATTGACCTTTTCGGGAAATTATTGACTCCTATTCTTTTGGCTTTAATTACGATAATTTTTATAAAGAGCTTAATTGACCCAATAGGTACATTTGCAGTACCGAAGGGAAATTATGAGACAAACCCTGTATTTCAAGGGGTGTTAGATGGTTATTTAACTATGGATGCACTGGCTGCTTTAGCTTTTGGTATCGTGATATCAAACACATTAAAAGCTCAAGGTGTCCACGACAACAAAAAAAGATCTTTATACATGATGTACGCAGGATTAGGTGCTGGAGTACTGCTAACCGTGATTTATCTGATATTAGGGTATTTAGGTGCGGCAAGTTCCTCTTTAGGACAAACTGAAAATGGAGCACAAATATTATCCAATGTAATGACTCACTTATTTGGTCAAAGCGGCACCTTTATTTTAGGATTAGTCTTTACAATTGCATGTTTCTGCGTGTCAATTGGTTTAGTTACTTCCTGCAGTCAATTTTTCGCAAATGCCATTCCAAAAATAGATTATAAGAAGTGGGTTATTATATTATCTGTACTGAGTACCGCCATTGCAAATTTAGGATTAACGCAAATATTACAGATTTCCGTTCCGATACTTGGGATGATCTACCCGTTGGCGATCGTAATTATCTTTTTAGGCCTCATCGATGATTTTATTAAAAGATATCCGCAGATTTATATCTATGTTGTAAGCTTTGTTGCCGTTTTTAGTATCATAGATACGATTAATAAAACTTTCCTTGCAAATAAATGGAGTGGATTACTTGATATTCTTCCTTTTTACATGGAAGGACTTGGGTGGATAGTCCCAGCTCTAATTGGTTTAATAATGGGGTATCTTATTGGGACGTTAAGTGGTACCTCATCAGAAAACAAAAACCATTCGAGGTAATAGAAGATAATAATTTACATTAAAAAACACGGCTGAATCTAACCGTGTTTTTTGTCGGCTTTTTTCTCACTTAGAGCGCGGTAAATTTGCGTATACATACTGCCTTGAACAATATTTTGTAGGAAAAAGTCTCCAATAAGCTTTAAGTATTCTTCATCCTCAAACATTTTTTTGTTTTGTAATTCCATTTCAGCTAAGCCTTCATATTTGGTAAGTAGTGCATATGTATGATCCTCACCTGAAACGGGTGTTAAGATCTCGACATTTTGATCATAATTCTCATTTCTGAATGTTTTTAGTTCCTTTAAATTTTCAATACCTTCCTTAAATTTATCCTGTTTGATCTCAAATGTCTGATACACAAAAATTGCCACTTGCAGCATCCCCTAGATGATATTTTACAAACCTATCATTACATTTCCCTCAGATACTAAATTTATTCTTCAATCAATGTTCTTCCATTAAAGCAGTAGGTTCCACGTTGGAAATGGAAATATTTCGATCCACTTAAAAATCTCCTCTGGAGAATAATATCAATAGAAAACCTAGATATGAAAGGATTAGGTGGAAAAATGGAATCATACCAACCAGGACAAATCGTTCATATAATTATTCGGAACCCGCATGCACAGGATGTAGCCAATATCCAAGAAGCCGCAGTTGTGCAGAATCCTGAGAACCCTGATCAACTAGCACTTTTTATCTACGAAACCTATTACCCTTTAACAGATGAAATTGCTGTCTATTCGTCGGCTAATGAGGCGGAATCTGCTTATCAGGAGGCGTTTGGAATGGCAGAGATGGGGGATTATTATGGTTAAGCCTTTTGTTCCTCAACTTGTTTACGTTGAACCAAGTGCACTGGAATATCCACTTGGGAAAGAGTTAATTGCCAAATTTGAACATATGGGCATTGAAATAAGGGAAACAACTTCACACAATCAAATAAGAAATTTACCTGGGGATAATGATTTTCAAAAATACCGCAACGCTAAATCCACGTTGGTCATTGGGGTAAGGAAAACATTAAAGTTTGATACCTCCAAACCATCTGCAGAATATGCCATCCCGTTTGTGACAGGATGTATGGGCCATTGCCATTATTGCTATTTACAGACAACTATGGGCAGTAAACCTTATATTCGTACATATGTCAATCTTGAAGATATTTTTGAGGCTGCAGAGAATTACATGAAAGAACGTGCACCTGAACCAACCAGGTTTGAAGCCTCCTGTACATCCGATATCGTAGGCGTTGACCATTTGACCCATACATTAAAAAAGGCGATAGAGTTTTTCGGACAGTCTGAATATGGCATGCTCCGCTTTGTAACTAAATTTGCCCATGTAGACCATTTACTTGATGCTAAACACAATGGAAAAACTCGTTTTCGCTTTAGTGTTAATGACGATTATATTATCAAGAACTTTGAACCGGGAACATCAAGACTGCCCGATAGAATAGAGGCAGCAGGTAAAGTGGCATGCGCTGGGTTTCCTTTAGGTTTCATTATTGCCCCGATATATCTGCATGAGGGATGGAAGGAAGGATATAAAGAAATGTTAGAAAAACTGGAGGCGGAACTTCCGGAGTCGGCTAAACAGGATTTAACCTTTGAAATGATTCAGCATCGTTTTACAAAACCAGCTAAGCGTGTGATTCAAAAAAATTACCCGATGACAAAACTTGAATTAGATGAGACCAAACGTAAATGGAAATGGGGGCGCTACGGGATTGGTAAATTCGTTTATACGAATGAAGAGCAAGAAGATATAAAAGATACTCTTGGCAGATATATTAACACCTATTTTCCGCAAGCAAAAATAGAATATTTCACATAGAAAAAGAGGGATTCAATTTGAATCCCTCTACATCTTCTTCATCTTATGATTCAGTTGCATCTCGATTAAACGATGTCACTTGTTGTTCGCCGCTCTCATTAAGTTCGCTATCTCGTTTTATACGACCTTTGCCAACAGCAAGAGCCACAAAAACCCCGACTGCGATAAAGATGAGCCCTGTCAAGAAAACCGTAGAAAAAGAATCGGACCAGGCAATTTGAATGGCATGAATCACGCTATTTTGTATATCTTCAGGCATTTTTAAAAGACTCGGATTGAGCAGTAAACTAAATAATGAATCCGTTTTTTCTGATAGAGCTGTTAAGGCTTGGTGTGCAATTGGATTTTCAGCATCATTAGCTGCAGTAACCATTTCTCCTTTAAGTGTGTGATTCATGATTGAATTTAAAACGGTAATCCCAATTGTTCCACCTATGGAGCGAAAGAAGGTGGAAGCTGATGTAACAGTTCCTAGTTGGGATTTTGGAAATTCATTTTGAATCGCAATCATTAATGTAGGCATAACTAAGCCCATTCCTAAACCAAGAACAACCATATATGCATAAGCAGTGTATTCGTTTGAATCGATGCCCATTGTACTCATTAAAAAGAATCCTAAAGCACCAAGCAGCATACCTGCTGTTAGTACAGAGCGAAAGCTAAATCTTAGTAATAGTTGTCCGCCAATTATACTTGCAGCAATCATAGCAATCATCATTGGAGTCATAGTAGAACCAGCCTGGGTTGGTGAAACGCCAAGAATACCTTGCATGTACATAGGTACGAACATAATGGCCCCAAACATACCAAGCCCAAGTAAAAATCCTAAAGCATTCATCGTTGCAAATGTTCGATTTTTAAAAAATGAAAGATCCAAAATTGGCTCTACTGCTTTTCGTTCGATGAAACCGAAAATGATAAGCAGCACAATGGAACCACCGAAAATAAGGAAAGATGTGGCTGATGCCCATTCAAATTTATCCCCGCCGAATGTCAAACCTAGCAATAATAGGACAATGGCAGGAATTAATGTGATAATCCCTAAATAATCAATATTCACTTTGCCTTTACTTGCAACTGTTTCGTGTTTGAATCCCATAAAGATTAAGATAGCGGAAAGAAGTCCAAAGGGAACGTTAATCAGGAAAATCCAGTGCCAGCTAATGCTATCAACAATAAGTCCGCCTAAGAAAGGACCGATAACTGAACTTAACCCAAACAGCCCACCAAAAATCCCTTGCCATTTAGCCCGTTGTTCAGCCGTAAAGATGTCCCCAATGATTGTCTGAGAAAGGGGCATAATCATCCCGCCGCCGATACCCTGAAGACCTCTATAGATGACTAGTTGTTCCATAGATGTTGCAGTTGCACACAAACCTGAACCAATAATAAAGATAATCGTTCCGATTAAATAGAGGAACCTTCTACCATACAAGTCAGATAGTTTCCCAACGATCGGGACAACCGTTGTCGATGTGATCATATAGGCAGTAGTAACCCATGCAAAAATGGTAAACCCATTTAATTCTGAAATAATCGTAGGCATGGCTGTTCCTACGATGGTTTGTTCTAAAGCACTGAAAAACATACCGATAATTAAGCCGGTAATGATTAATTTTGTGTTTATCTGTTTTTCTACTATCTCCATATCGTTTTCTCCTATCTGGATGTTATTAATAAAGTACCGTCATAAAATATACAATAAAACTGGCCGGTCAGTCAATCATTTTTATAGTAAAGGATATTTGTACCATATCCTCTATATTTCAAATCCATAAAAAGCTGCCATTTCCTTAATATATTTTTCAAGTGTTGAAATTCCTTTAAAATTTGAAAGCATCCCTTTTATGACTGGAAGTCGGGGGCTTTGTTTGTTAATCTCCTCTTCAAGCACGTCTAGTGAGATTTCTAACGCTTCTCTATTTTCTATTTGATCGATTTCATTTCTCATTTTTTGGACAATATTATTTACATTTGCAGGTTCAAAACATTGCTTGGAGTTTTTTATTATTTTCCCTAGCTTTTCCTCAGTTAAGAAGGGGACTTCGCTTGAAATGTCTTTAACGATACTATCCATCCTTCGCATTAAAAAGTGGGATAACTCCTCAATCTCAAACTCCGCTGGTTCCATTATCAATAACCCTACATACGATTGAAACAACCCTTCAAGAATAAACGCCAGATCAATTGAGAAAGGCTCTGTGTTTGATCCATAAATAGAAACTAATCCTTTGCGATATAATAAATGGAATTCAAAGCGCTTTTTAAAAAATAGCTTTTTAATTTCTTCATTCCTTGGAATCGCTTGTTCTTTGGAGAGCATTATTAAAAACTCTTTATGTCCGATAAAGGTTCCGAAAAAAGCAGAGATTTGCTTAATGAATTTTTCTCGGGGGGACAAATCTTGGTTTTCAAAAACTAATCTACTTGATTCAATTGTTTCAAATATATATTCCAGAATTGCGAGTAATAAATCATCTTTGGACTTAAAATGTAAATAGAAAGCTCCTTTAGAAATATTACTTTCAGTAGCAATTTCTTGTATAGACGTTGAGGAAAAACCTTTTTGAGCAAAAAGCTTCATCCCTGATTTTATGATTACTTTCTCCTTTTCTGTCAAAATAAACCCTCCATTAATTGATGTTCCTATGCCATAATGAATATTTCTTGACTTATGACCGGTTGGTCAGTATGATTAAATCTGTTATGACCGTATAGTCAATCCTATTCGAATCAGACCAAAATGTCAACAAGGTATAAGAAGGAGCGAAATATGAAGAAAATTATTCAGTTTTCATTGAAGAACAAATTTGCCGTATGGCTGTTAACCATTATTATTACAATTGCTGGATTGTATTCAGGGATGAACATGAAACTCGAAACTATTCCAAATATCAACACACCACTTGTTTCAGTTTTGGCGGTATATCCTGGTGCGACGCCAGAACAAGTAGCTGAAAAAGTTACAGAACCGATTGAAAAACGAGTCGAAAATTTAGACGGGGTTTCTGTTGTTAGTTCCTCATCGTTTCAAAATGCTTCATCTATACAAATAGAATACAATTTTGATAAAGATATGGAAAAAGCTCAAAATGAAGTGAAGGAAGCATTGAGCAATCTGGAACTTCCGGACGGAGTAGAGGAACCTAAAGTTTCCCGGATGAGTTTTTCTGCATTCCCAGTCATGTCATTAAGTATTACAAATTCCAAACAATCTTTGGCAGAATTAACAAAAACAGCTGATGAAGAGATTGTTCCAGAACTTGAAGGTATTGAAGGGGTATCTACCGTTCAAATTTCAGGTCAACAGGTTGACGAAGTTCAATTGAAATTTAATCATACTAAATTAAAGGAATATGGCTTATCTGAAGAGACGGTAAAAAATTTGATCAAAGCTTCCGATGTAACCATTCCATTAGGATTATACACGTTTAAAGATACGCAAAAGTCCGTTGTTATGGATGGTAATGTTACTACAATAGACGACTTAAAAGCAATTAAAATTCCCGTCATTCCATCGGTAGGTGGCACCCAACAAGGAATGACGGGCAGTCAACAAAACCAGGGACAACAAGGTATGACTGGAGGCCAAGTTACCCAAGGCAAACAATCTGCACATGCACCTGCAGCTATCCCTACTATAGAACTAAAAGATATTGCCGCAATTGAGGTAATTGGGAAAGCGGAATCTATTTCTAGGACAAATGGAGAAGAGTCCATCGGAGTGCAGATTACCAGTGCACAAGACGCAAATACAGTGGATGTTGTGAACGCGGTAAAAGAAAAATTAGGTGATTTTGAAGATCAGATTGATGGCTTAAAGGTGACTACCATTTTTGATCAGGGGAAACCGATCGAAGAATCAGTTTCAACAATGCTGAATAAAGCCATATTTGGTGCAATTTTCGCCATGATTATAATTTTGCTTTTCTTAAGAAATTTCCGCACAACGATAATTTCAGTTATCTCGATACCATTATCCATATTAATTGCGATATTACTGCTAAAACAAATGGATATTACGCTTAATATGATGACACTTGGAGCAATGACAGTAGCGATCGGCCGAGTCATTGATGATTCGATTGTTGTTATCGAAAACATTTTTAGACGGATGTCACTTAAAAATGAAACTTTAAGTGGTAAAGAATTAATTGTCGCCGCCACTAGAGAAATGTTTATGCCCATTTTTTCATCCACAATAGTAACAATTGCTGTGTTCCTTCCATTAGGCTTAGTAAAAGGTCCTGTAGGGGAAATGTTTTTACCTTTTGCATTAACCATCGTATTCGCATTAATGGCGTCTCTATTAGTAGCCATTACGATTGTTCCGATGATGGCCCATTCCTTATTTAAAAAGGGCATATCAATGAAACAAGAACATGTTGAAAATAAACCAGGTAAATTAGCATTGGGATATAAAAAGGTTCTCAATTGGTCATTAAACCATAAAATCATTACTTTCGGTTTAGCTATTCTGTTATTAGTAGGCAGTTTGTTCCTTGTACCAGTAATCGGGGTAAGTTTCCTTCCATCTGATGAACAAAAAATGGTTGTTGCCACTTATAAACCAGCACCAGGTCAAACATTGGATGAGGTTGAACGGATTGCAACCGAAGCAGAGGGATTTTTCGAGAACAGAGCTGGAGTTAAAACAATTCAGTTTTCCGTTGGTGGAGAAAATCCAATGAATCCAGGTCAAAGTAATTCGGCGATGTTTTTTGTTGAATATAATAAAGATACAAAAGACTTTTCACAAGAAACTGAAAATGTGATCAAAGATTTGAACAAAAGAAAAGATAAAGGCGAATGGGCTAGTCAGGATTTTTCAGGTATGGGTTCATCCAATGCTCTGTCGTTTAATGTATTTGGGGACAATATGAATGATATTGAACCAGTCGTAAACAATATTTCAAAAATTTTAAAACAAAATGATTCACTTAGAAATGTGAAAACTAGTATTGCGGACACTTATGAAGAGTATACCTTAGTAGCTGATCAGAAAAAGTTAAGTCAATTAGGACTTACTGCTGCGCAAGTTGGCATGGAACTAGCTGGTAATGGACAGCGTCAAGTATTGACAACAATTAAAAAAGACGGCAAAGAAATGAATGTTTATTTAGAAGTTGAGAAAGATGATTTTGAAGATATAAATGAACTTACTGATAAGACAATTCAATCCCCTATGGGTATGGCAGTCCCTATTAAGGATGTCATCGATATAAAACAGGGAAATACATCTGATACGATTACAAGACGAGATGGTCGTATCTATGCAAGTGTTAGTGCTGAAATTACTACCAAAGATGTCTCTAAAGTTTCAGCTGCGGTTCAAAAGAAAGTAGACAAACTAAAACTTCCATCAGCCGTCGATATTTCAGTAGGCGGGGTTTCGGAAGATATTGCTGAATCCTTTACACAGTTAGGTTTAGCAATGCTTGCAGCCATTGCGATTGTCTATTTAGTTCTCGTTATTACATTTGGTGGAGGGTTAGCACCACTAGCGATTCTATTCTCGTTGCCATTTACCATTATCGGCGGGTTATTAGGATTATTGATCGCTGGCGAAACCTTAAGTGTTTCAGCAATGATTGGTGCCTTGATGTTAATTGGTATAGTTGTAACGAATGCGATTGTACTAATTGATCGTGTTATTCATAAAGAAAATGATGGATTATCGACACGAGAAGCCCTTCTTGAGGCAGCCGGGACACGTGTTCGCCCAATTCTTATGACAGCAATTGCGACAATTGGTGCACTTATACCACTAGCAATCGGTATGGAGGGAAGTGGACTAATTTCGAAGGGATTAGGTGTCACTGTCATCGGTGGACTGACAAGTTCGACGCTGCTTACATTAGTGATTGTACCGATTGTGTATGAAACGCTGATGAAAATGAAGCGAAAAGATAAGAAGCAAGTAGAGAAAGTTTTATAAGTAAGCAATGGTAAACTTATTGTTGATTTTGGCACCCTGTTGATTGGAGTGGAAGGCGCGAAGACTCCTGCGGGAGGACGGGGCAGGGGAGACCCCGCAGGAGCGCAGCGACGAGGAGGCTCCCCGGACCGCCCGCGGAAAGCGAAGCGCCTGGAACGGAAATCAACAGGCAAGTTTCACGGTGCCTATAAGTAAAATAAAATGAATAGAAACTGATTCTCCGTTAACGCAACATTCACGGTGGGGTCAGTTTCTTATTTTTTTACCGATTCCTTGACATTTAAAAAAAATGGAGTATAGTAGTATTCTTGTGTTGCCCGATTTGATTATTTCTTAAATATTCATGGATTGTTCATAATTAAATGCTAATATAGATGATAGACTATTGGGAACAGTATCCACCCATTATATTTAAAATAATGACTAAAATTATATAATAATATACTACAAGGCAGGTGCTATATGAATAACTTATTGCAAAGAGGTCAAAGTATTTTTAATAAATATGTTGGCTTTTTCTTTTTGACTGTGTTTTTCCTATGGATAAAAACATATATCGTTCAGTTAACGCAATTTGACTTAGGAATAGAAAATTCACTTCAGAAGTTTCTATTATTTATCAATCCGCTCGGATCTGCCTTACTTTTCTTAGGACTTTCTTTCTTTTTAAAAGGGAGAAAAAAGTATATCGGGCTGATTGTCATCGATTTTCTTTTATCAATTTTATTATATGCGAATATCATATTTTACCGTTTCTTTAATGATTTTATTACTTTACCAACATTAACGCAGACACAAAATTTTGGCGATGTAAGCGGGAGTGTGACGTCCCTATTAAAACCATATGATTTTTTATTCTTCATTGATATCATTATTTTGGCTGCCTTACTTGTTTTACGTTTTGTGAAAATAGAGGCTAATGACATGAATCGTGGGAAAGTCGCAGCATTATTCTCAATGGCTCTTGCGATTTCTAGTGCGAATTTAGCCCTAGCTGAAACGGACCGTCCTCAATTATTAACAAGAGGATTTGACCGAAACTATATCGTGAAATATTTAGGTATGTACAATTACACGATTTATGATGCCGTTCAAAGTACGAAAGCATCCGCTCAAAGGGTTATGGCGAGCAGTGATGATATTACTGAAGTCGTTAACTATACAAAATCGAATTATGCAAAGCCAAATCCAGCTTACTTTGGTGCTGGAAAAGGAATGAATGTAATCTATCTTCATCTTGAATCAATGCAAAACTTCCTTATTAATTACAAGTTGAATGGGGAAGAAGTAACACCATTTTTAAATTCATTAACGAAAGATCAAAATACACTTTACTTTGATAATTTCTTCCATCAAACAGGACAAGGTAAAACGTCGGATGCTGAATTTATGTTAGAAAATTCATTATATGGATTACCTCAAGGGTCAGCGTATACGACAAAAGGTTTAAACACCTATGAGGCTGCTCCCGCAATACTAGGTCAGCAAGGCTATACGTCTGCTGTATTTCACGGGAATTCAGGAAGCTTCTGGAATCGTAATGAAATTTATAAATCATTTGGTTTTAACAAGTTCTTTGATTCAAACTATTATCAAATAGATTCTAAAGATCTAGCTGAGTATGGACTGATGGATAAGCCATTTTATGAACAATCGATTCCACTTTTGGAATCTTTACCAGAGCCATTCTATACAAAATTTATTACCGTCTCGAATCATTATCCGTACCCAATTAATGAAGAAGACGCAACGATTGCACCAGGTACAACGGGTGATAAATCGGTTGATGGGTATTTTCAAACTGCACGATATGCGGACGAAGCATTGAAGCAATTCTTTGACTATCTGAAAAAATCAGGTTTATATGATCGTTCCATTATTGTGATGTACGGGGACCATTATGGTATTTCAGAAAATCATAATAAAGCAATGGCACAGGTAATGGGAAAAGAAATTACACCATTTGAAAATAGTGGATTACAGCGCGTGCCATTATTTATTCGTGTCCCAGGAATGGAAGGTGGAGTAAACCACGAATACGGTGGTCAAATCGATCTTCTTCCAACACTTCTTCACTTGCTTGGAACTGACACAAAAGAATATGTCCAATTTGGTACCGACCTATTATCTGAGCAGCATGATGATGTAGTTCCTTTCAGAAATGGAGGCTTTGTAAGTTCAACTATCACCTCTATTGATGGTAAGTTCTATGATTCCAAAACGGGAATGAAATTAGATAAAGCTAAAACCGAAGAAGCTAAGAAAGATCAGAAAATCGTCGAATATAAATTAAAGCTATCAGATAAAGTTGTAAATGGAGATTTATTACGTTTCTACAAACCTGAAACGTTTATTCCTGTCGACCGTTCAAAATATAACTATAATCCCACGACTGATGTGGAACCCAATAAGTAAGTAAAACAAAGAGGGCTGCCTAAGTAAATTTTCTTAGGCAGCCCTCTTTGTGCATTTCGTTTCTATTTCCTGAATCTTTTCCTGTAGATAGTAGGAAGATAAGATCATGGACTACTAGTGAAAGGTGGGGGAAATAGTGGGGAAGATTTTTCATATTTACCAAACAGATTGGAGAAATATATTTAGAGTTCCAACTGTAGTTTTGTTAATTGGGGCACTCATGATCCTGCCTTCTGCCTATGCATGGGTTAATATCAAATCAATGTGGGACCCTTACGGCAATACATCGGGGATTCGGGTGGCTGTTAGCAACGAGGATGAAGGAGCGGAAATTCGTGGGAAGAAATTTAATGTTGGAAATGATACTGTAAAAAGCCTAAAAAAAAATCACCAGCTTGGTTGGGTCTTTGTGAATCGGAGGGATGCACAGAGTGGTGTAGAGAAAGGGCACTACTATGCATATCTCATTATCCCAAAAGATTTTTCAAAGAAACTTACGAGTATTTTAGAAGTGAACCCTCAAAAACCAAACATAGAGTTCGCTGTTAACGAAAAAATCAATGCTGTGGCGCCGAAAATTGCCAACTCAGGGGCATCGAGTGTTACGGCGCAAATTAGTCAGGCGTTTATTAAAACGGTGGGAAATGAGTTATTCACTGCATTTTATAAAGCAGGTATTGAGCTTGAGCAAGCATTGCCTTCCATACATAATGTTGAGAAACAAATCTTTGAATTGGAAAAAGCATTACCGCAGATAGAGGAAATGGGAAAAAAGGCGATTGAACTGGAGGAGAGGCTGCCCGAAATACAAGCAAAGGGACAGAAAATTATTGAGCTTGAACAAAGAATTCCCGAAATCCAGCAGGCCGGCACCAGTATCTTAAAGGTTGAAGCTAGTTTGCCACTTATAAAGGATGCCGGGGACAAAGTGATCGTACTACAGGGGAAACTTACTGATATGCAGCGTACCACCGATATCATTTCAGAAGTAGGATCGAATTTAAATGAGATAGAAACGAAACTTAACCAAGCAATCGATAGCGTAAAGGATACAAAACAGGTAGATACTACAGCAAATCAAGAGCAACTAGACCAATTGTATGAGGAGTTAGTAAGAATCCATAATAGCATCCATGAAACTCGAACTGGCATTCAACAGAAAGTAGCCGAAATTACCGGAGGCATTAATTCAGCAGCCTTATTTTTTAAAAATGATTTGCCCAAGGTTGAACAGAAACTACATAAGGCGGCTGATTTTGTCCGGAATGATTTGCCAAAAGTGGAGGAGGACATTCGGAGAGCAAGGAACCTTGTTCAAACTATGCTTCCCGAACTTGTAAAAGTTGTTCATAAAGCAGCGGACTTAGCTCGAAATGACTTACCAGGATTTGAAACTAAAATTAGAAGTGCGGCCGATAAAATTCGTAAGTTTGAAGGCAGTGTGAATATAAATGATTTAATCCAATTACTTAAACATGATCCTCAAAAGGAAAGTAACTTTTTATCGAGCCCAATCCTATTGAAAACGAAAAGGTTATTTCCTATCCCGAATTATGGATCGGCGATGACCCCTTTCTATACGATGCTGGCACTATGGGTCGGAGCCACTCTCCTGATCGCTTCCTTAAAAGTAGATGTCGATGACCCTGAGAATAAATACAAAAGCTACCAAATCTATTTAGGGAGGCTACTAACATTTCTGACGATCGGCATCTTCCAAGCAGCCATTGTAGCCCTGGGTGATTTGTTTTTAATTCACACGTATGCAGTGGACAAACTTTGGTTTGTACTTTTAAGTATTTTTATCAGTATCGTGTTTGTTACGATTACGTATTCCTTATGTTCGGTGTTCGGAAATATTGGAAAAGGTTTAGCAATCCTTTTCTTAGTCCTGCAAATATCTAGTTCGGGAGCTACGTTTCCGGTTAGTTTGACCTCTTCCTTTTTCCAAAAGTTAAACCCCTTTATGCCGTTTACGTATGCGGTAAGCATGCTCCGTGAAACGGTCGGTGGAATGATCAAAGAGGTGGTTATTAAAGATATCCTTTCATTAATTGTCTTTGTCTTCATTAGTTTTCTTGTAGCATTGATATTAAAAAAACCATTAAGCAAACGGATTCAACAAACAGCAGAAAAGGCCAGAACGACTAAGATCATTCCTTAGTTAGTGCAATAGAGGTGGACAATTGTCTGCCTCTTTTTTTATATGTGATCACTCTAGGATTTTTTAAATATTGTAATAAATCATATTGACAATTCCTATGTGTATGGTAGGATTAATTTTAATATTAAATATTCTTATCAAGTTTGGCTGAGGAGACTGGTCCAATTAAGCCAGGCAACCTGGTGGGAGATAAGGTTTAAATCGCATTTCCTGAGTGGATTGGCGGTTTTTGAAAGGGAGGCGAATCAACTGGAAGGTACAGAGTGGCAAGAAGTAAAGGAACATATTGAACGTATGCTGGACACATTAAAATATGGATCTATTACACTAGTAGTTCAGGATGGAAAAATAGTACAAATTGAGAAAAATGAAAAGGTTCGTCTTCAATCAAATAAAATTCGCTGACTAGAAAAACTTGAGGCGGTCTACACCTTTTTGTGGTGGGAGACAGCCTTTGTAATTTGACAAAGGGGGTCCATAGAGGATGACAAAAGCAGTGACTTATAATAATTGGAGTGAAATCTCGGAAAACTTCTCTATTCAGGATGAGACTAAGGGTGCCAGGTCTGTATTAGAGTGGGCATATAGCAATTATCCTGAAGGGAAAATTATCTATGCATCCAGTTTTGGTGCTGAAGCAATTGTATTAATCGATTTGATTTATCAGGTAAAAAAAGATGCTCAGATTGTTTTTTTAGATACAGGGCTCCACTTTCCTGAAACGTACGAAGTGATTGATAAGATTGAAGCTCGTTTTCCAGAGTTACAAATCGAGCGAAAAACCCCTGATTTGAGTTTAGACCAACAAGCAGCAGAATATGGCTCGGCATTATGGAAACGTGATCCAAACCAATGCTGCCAAATCAGAAAGGTCATCCCTCTGCGCGAGGCATTGACTCCAAAAGATGCATGGATTTCAGGTCTTCGGAGAGAACAGTCGCCAACAAGGAAGGATACGCAATTCGTTAACAAAGATGATAAATTTAAAAATATAAAAATCTGTCCATTAATTCATTGGACGTGGGATGAGGTTTGGTCGTACATCAGGGAAAGAGACCTCCCTTATAACCAATTACATGATCAAAACTATCCAAGTATTGGCTGTTTCCCATGTACACAGGCCGTCGGAACAAATGGTGATTCCCGAGATGGGCGTTGGACGGGCAGCAGTAAAACGGAGTGCGGTTTGCACTCTAAGTAAAGGAGGTCATTCCTACGCTTACCATAATTGCGGTTTCAATAGGATTATTTTTTGCAGTAAATATTGGTGCTAGTGGTGCTGCTGCGTCGATGGGTATATCCTATGGAGCCGGTGTAATAGCAAAAAGAAAGGCATTGGCTCTATGTGCCATTGCAGTTTTCCTAGGTGCTTGGCTAGGTGGAGAGGAAGTCGTAAAGACTATTGGGAGCGGTATTGTCCCTAGCAGTACTTTTACGACGGCGATTGCCTTGATTGTGCTTGCCTCAGCAGCATTATCATTATTCCTAGCCAACATTTTTGGGATTCCTCTTTCGACCAGCGAAGTGGCAGTAGGATCAGTTATTGGAGCTGGTGTAGTATATCAATCGGTTTTTGTAGGCAAGGTTTTGTGGATAGCAATGTTTTGGCTGCTGACTCCTTTTGCTGCATTTGTTATTGCCATTTTGGCTGCATCACTGTTGAGGCGACCATTCATTAAAACATGGATGGAGAAGTCAAAAGCTGGTCCTATATTAGCAATCATTGTTGTACTTATGGGCCTGTTTGAAGCCTTCTCCGCTGGAATGAATAATGTAGCAAATGCAGTTGGACCACTTGTTGCCGCAGGATTAATGCATAAGGGGGATGCGGTCATCTGGGGCGGTCTAGCCGTTGCACTAGGTGCCTTCTTTCTAGGTAACCGGGTGATTGAAACCAATGGAAAAAAAATAACGACTCTCAGGATAGAAGAAGGTTGTGTAATTTCAGGTACTGGAGCAAGTATTGTTACTGCTGCTTCGCTGTTTGGTATTCCTGTCCCATTAACGCAAATTACGACTTCCTCCATTATCGGTATTGGCTTTGCCAAATATGGAAAAGCAGTTCTAAAAAAAGATATTGTGGTTCAGCTATTAACTGTTTGGATTGTATCTCCTGTTTTATCGATGGTACTTTCATACACCATTATTCAATTGGTGATTGAACAGAACTTCTATCCAATTATTGCAATGATAGGTGTTTTAATCTCCGTATTTGGCGTATTGTTCCTAATGAAGAAATCACCTTCAAAGGTAGGAGTCACGAATACGAAGGTAGCGAATAAATTAAAATTTGTAGAGAAAGGTTGATCAAAATGTCATACTTACCTAAACCTCATGGAGGAAAACTTATTCAAGCGTTCGACCCAAATTACGATCTTACCACAATCGAAAAGGAAATTGAAATTGATGCAATTGCATTAAGTGACCTAGAACTAATTGGTATCGGATTATTCAGTCCTTTAACGGGCTTTCTCGGCAAAAAAGACTATGAATCTGTCGTGAGCAATATGCGTTTATCAGACAATACCATCTGGTCTATCCCTGTAACATTGCCCGTATCTTACGGTGTTGCTGAAACACTTGTGGAAGGAGAAGAGTACAAACTTTCATTTAACAAGGAAGTCTATGGTGTTATTAGGGTTTCAGAATGGTATGAACCTGATTTAGACAAAGAAGCACTTGAAGTATATAAAACAGAAGAACTTGCCCACCCGGGTGTGAAACGTCTTTACGAAAGAGGACCTGTTTACGTTGCTGGGGAAGTTGTACTCGTAAAAAAAGCCGAAAAAGGAGTATTCGGTGATGTGTGGTTTGAACCGAAGGAAACACGGGCCATTTTTGAAGAAAAGGGCTGGAAGACTGTTGTAGGTTTCCAAACAAGAAATCCTATTCATCGTGCACATGAGTACATTCAAAAAGCTGCCCTTGAAACGGTCGATGGCTTGTTCGTCAACCCGCTTGTTGGCGAAACAAAGTCAGATGATGTCCCTGCGGATGTCCGTTTGAAAAGTTACCGTGTTTTACTAGAGAATTATTATCCTAGCGAACGAGTCCAACTTGGTGTGTATCCAGCAGCTATGCGATATGCAGGACCAAGGGAAGCCATTTTCCATGCACTTGCCCGTAAAAACTTTGGTTGCACCCATTTTATTGTTGGTCGTGACCATGCAGGAGTTGGAAATTATTACGGAACTTACGATGCCCAGCATATTTTCAGTAATTTTACAGAAGAAGAACTTGGTATCAAGCCTTTGTTCTTTGAACATAGCTTCTATTGCAATAAATGCGAAGGAATGGCCTCAGATAAAACTTGTCCGCATAGCAAGGAAGACAGAGTGATTCTTTCTGGAACAAAGGTGAGAGAGATGCTACGAGCAGGAGTACTTCCACCGTCTACCTTTAGCCGCAAAGAAGTTGTTGAAGTGTTAATTGAGGGAATGAAAGAAAAAGCAACAGTGTAAGGAGGAAAATAAATCAATGTCTAAACCAACGAATATTACTTGGCATGAAACATCTATTTCCAAAAAAAATCGGCGTGAAAAAAATGGTCACGGAAGCTGTGTACTCTGGTTTACGGGACTCTCAGGATCGGGAAAATCAACTATCGCAAATACTGTATCGAACGAATTGTTCCGTCAGGGAATCAATGAATATGTCCTCGATGGTGATAATATTCGCCACGGTTTAAACAAGGATCTTGGTTTTTCCGATTATGACCGAACTGAAAATATCCGAAGAATTGGCGAAGTTGCCAAGTTGTTTGTCGACAGCGGCAAAGTGGTGACCACCGCCTTTATTTCACCATTTCGCTCTGATCGTGAGCAAGTGCGGGCTTTATTTGAAGACGGAGAATTTATTGAAGTTTTTGTCCAATGTCCAATCGAGGAATGTGAACGTCGCGATCCTAAACAACTCTATGCGAAAGCGCGTCGTGGCGAAATTAAGGACTTCACGGGAATCGATTCACCTTATGAAGCGCCAGAACAACCGGAAATCACACTTCGTTCTGATCAGGTAAGTGTGGAAGAGGCAGTGGAACAAGTCTTTGCTTATTTAAGAGAGAAAAAAATTATCTAAATGATGAATTAATAAAGGGGCAGCGAGAATGAGAGGTATTCTTTACATTGGCCACGGCACACGCTCAAAAGAAGGAGCAGCGGAAGCAAATTCATTCATAAATAGAGTAATGGAACGAATTGATGTTTCTATTCAGGAAATGAGCTTTCTTGAGTTGACCGAACCAAGTATTGAGGAAGGCTTTCGGCGCTGTGTGATTAGGGGAGCGACTGAAATTACAGTCATTCCCCTGTTCTTGTTGGCAGCAGGTCACATTAAAGAAGATATTCCTCGTGCACTTACTTCTCTTCAGAAGCGGTTTCCGAAAATCGAAGTGAAAATAAGGAATCCTTTTGGTGTCCAGGGGCGGATTCTCGATGGAATTGCTGAACTCGTTAGGAATACTGTCGTAGATTTATCTTCGGAGGATTCCATTTTAATTGTTGGAAGAGGAAGCAGTGACCTGAGCATTCACACTGCCTTCGCACAGATATCTGAAGGGATTCAGGAACGCCTCAGAACGAAACTTGTTTCTGTTTGTTATTTGGCTGCAACTGAGCCCAAGTTCCCAATAGGTCTTGAGGCTATTTCCAAAAAATCAACTGGAAAAATAATCGTTGTTCCTTATTTATTATTTTCCGGTCTACTTTTAAAGGAAGTCGATCAAAAGGTCAGCATGAGACAAAATCTTGGTCAGCAAATTATCCACACAGGTTCGCTTAGCAAACATCGAGTCATTGAGGATATCATCATTGAACGGGTTGCAGGATGTTAAAAATACTCTAAGTATTATTAAAGCACAATAGCTAATAGTCCAATGGATTATTAGCTATTTATTTGGAATTATATTATATAAATGATCTTAAAACCTGAACTAAAGTTCACTTTTCAATAGGATAAATGTTATAATAAAGGTGTAAATGTAAATATCTCTTACATAAATAAATCTATTAGAAGAGAGTCTAAAGCAGGGGATAATAAAATGGTAAAATCTAACGAAAAGATGTGATTATGTGACAGAACTTATAAATGAAAAAATTCAACACCGCAAGTTACCACTTCGAAAAGTTATTCTTCGAACCATTGCTATTACAATTGGAGCCATTCTTATGGCTACCGGGTTAGAGATTTTTTTAGTTCCTAACCATGTTATTGATGGCGGCATTACAGGTATTTCAATTATGCTTGCCCATATAATTGGATGGAAATTAGGGATTTTCATCTTCATTCTAAACTTGCCTTTTGTTTATATGGGATATAAACAGATGGGGAAAACCTTTGCATTTTCTACTGTTTATGGAATAATCGTTTTATCTATTTTTGTATCATTTTTCCACCCGATTCCTGCATTTACAGATGATATTCTCCTTGCTACTGTTTTTGGGGGGATGATTCTGGGTATGGGCGTAGGAATCGTCATCCGAAATGGCGGAGCGTTAGACGGGACAGAAATATTGGCACTTGTGATCACTAAAAAGGTCCCATTTTCAGTTGGCCAGATCATCATGTTTATCAATATCTTTATCTTAGGAGCTGCCGGTTTTGTGTTTAGTTGGGATCGGGCGATGTACTCTCTGTTAGCCTATGTTATTGCATCTAAAGCGATAGATGCTGTTGTTGCAGGATTAGAAGAGTCCAA
The DNA here is from genome assembly GCF_900177675.1 of Bacillus sp. OV166. Lineage (GTDB taxonomy): Bacteria > Bacillota > Bacilli > Bacillales > Cytobacillaceae > Neobacillus. The sequence goes on from NZ_FXWM01000001.1 coordinate 2,509,595, forward strand.
ATCTGTTTGGATTATTAGTGATGAGGCAGAAGAAATTGGAAATGCTATCAATGCCAGACTGGGAAGAGGGGTTACTTACATTAAGGGTCAAGGTGCCTTTACTGGAGATAGCAAGAAGGTCATTTTCAGTATTATCACGAGGTTGGAAGAATCTAAATTAACCACAATTGTAGAGGATATTGATCCGACAGCCTTTTTAGCCATAGCAGACATTTCAGAAGTCCGTGGAGGCCGATTTAAGAAAAAGGATATTCATTAACAATAAATAAAAGGATCTGCAAATGAATCACAGATCCTTCAACTATCATTAGTGGCCTAAACCAATATCATCCACATGCTTCACATGTTTATTATTAACCCAGATAAATAATACCGAAACTATTACAAAACCAGCTCCAACAAGAAATGGAACACTTGGATTGTAAATTTCCGCAAGTTTTCCGGCAGTATAGGGTGCAATGGCTCCTCCAATAAAACGTAGGAAGCTGTATGCAGCAGATGCTGTTGAACGCTCAACCGGGGCTGCATTCATCACAGCTGTGGTGATCAGGGTATTGTTATTGCCTAATAATGCACCTGCTAGAATAACAGCGGCGATTAACACCCATTGTGTCGACGTCCACATCCCCATTACGACTAAAAGGAGAGCAAACAAAATTAACATAATACACATTGATTTTATGGTTCCAAACCATTCGGTAAGTTTTGGCGCCATAAAAACAGAGGTGACAGCCAGTAAGATTCCCCATCCAAGGAATACGTAGCCTAGACCGTGTTCATCTAAGCCCATGACAAATGGTGCATAAGCCAGCAAGGTGAAGAAGCCAAAGTTATAAAGGGCAGCTGCTATACCAAAAACTAATAGTGAACGATGCTTTAAAGCGCGAAATGGATCTAATAATGAAGTGCGAGATTTTACCGCATTTTGAGCAGTTGCTTTTGGCATTAGGATGAAAAGGCCAATAAAGGCAATTACCATCAAGGTGGCCACCCCAAGAAACGGGCCTCGCCAGGACATTGCGCCAAGCCAGCCGCCTAGTAGTGGGCCAACTGAAATTCCTAGTCCGATTGCAGCTTCGTATAAGATGATTGCTTTAGCCGTTCCGCTATTGGAGAGGGATACGATCGCAGATAAAGCCGTTGCAACAAACAGTGCATTTCCAAGGCCCCAGCCGCCTCGAAGCCCAACGAGCGTCCAAATACCATTTGAAAATCCGCCAAGAGCCGAAAATACCGCAATAATCACGATTCCAGAAAGTAATGTCCATTTGATGCCAAGCCTACTTGAGATTACCCCAGTAATAAGCATGGCAACTGCCATAACTGCATTATAGCTAGTGAATAGTAGGGTTACTTCACTATGTGTGGCATCTAATTGATCGGCGATTGCTGGTAAAATAGGATCAACAAGACCCAATCCCATGAACGCGATAATACTTGCAAAAAAAACAGCCCAAACTGCTTTTGGCTGGGTAAGTAAACCAACCTTTTTACCGTTTGCCTCCGATTTGTGTGGTTGCATTGTTAATTTAAATTCTGGTCTTGGTGACATCTAATTTCCCCCTAAGTTTTACTTGTTTCCAACTTTTTGAATTAGTTGTATAATGAAAGTATATAATTGTATTATACAATTAATTTTCACTGCGTCAATAGTGTTTTTGCAATGTACGTTAGACCGTGATTACTTATCATAGAGCCCGTATGTTATCATAATTAATATGTGGAAATAAGGTTGACAGTGAGGTAAAAGAAATGGATGTAGATTCTTTAGAAACGATAGAACTAGAATTAGCAATTCTGATCCGCCGAACCACTTCAATTTCGAGCAATAAAAAGCTCGGTAATCTGGATCGATCAGCCTATTTAATCCTTCATCGCATCAAAACGAAGGGAGCTGCAGGGGTTAAAGTTTTAGCGGAGGAATTCAAGCTAGATATATCTACAGTCAGTAGACAGGCAGCAGCTTTAGAGCATAAAGGTTATTTGTACAGAATTCCCGATCCATTGGATGGGAGAGCGTACACTCTTCAGTTAACTGAACAGGGTACAAAGGAATTAATCGATTATAAACAGGCACGTTTGAAGCGAATTACCGAACTACTAGAAGACTGGTCTGATGAGGAACGCAAATTATTCGGGATACTTTTGGAAAAATTCAATCAGTCTTTCAATTCCTAAATTTTTATACGAAAAATAGAGGAAAGTCCTAGTTAATTGAAAAAAGGTAATCCAAAAAGTTGTGATGGACAATTTTCTGGATCAACCTCTTTTTTTATCGGGACTTCAGCGGTGATAACAGCTCTGTAAATCTCTCGAAAGGAAGTTCGCACTATATCTCTAAAAAGAGAGACATGAGTTGATTAAACTGGTATTATCTTTGTGTAATAAAAATTTCTCTAAAATGACTGTTTTTTATAAAGGGTGGGAGAAGAAAATCATGGACACTAAAAGAATTGAACAAGACTTCTTAGGAAAAAAAGAAATACCAACAGATGCTTACTATGGTATTCAAACACTTAGGGCAGTTGAAAATTTTCCAATTACAGGTTATCGAATTCATGAGGAGTTAATAATCGCCCTCGCGATGGTTAAAAAAGCGGCTGCAATTGCCAATATGAATACGAAGAGGCTGTATAGTGGACTTGGCAACGTTATTAGCCAAGCAGCTGATGAAATAATTGAAGGTAAATGGAACAATCAGTTTATCGTCGACCCGATCCAAGGTGGAGCAGGGACATCAATGAATATGAACGCTAATGAAGTGATTGCCAACCGTGCACTAGAGTTACTTGGTCATGAAAAAGGTGCTTATATGCATTTAAGTCCCAATACACATGTGAATATGTCGCAATCAACGAATGATGTATTTCCTACAGCTATTCATATAGCTACACTCAGATTACTTGAAAAATTGCTAGAGACTATGCAGAGTATGCTTAAGGTCTTTAAGGATAAAGCTAAGCAATTTGAAAACGTTATCAAAATGGGTCGAACCCATCTTCAGGATGCAGTTCCGATTCGATTAGGTCAGGAATTTGAGGCTTACTCTCGAGTGCTTGAACGGGATATTAAACGGGTCAATCTTTCTCGTGGGAATTTATATGAAGTGAACATGGGAGCAACAGCAGTTGGAACAGGATTAAATGCAGACCCAAAATATATAATAGATGTCGTCAAACAGCTTACAGAAATCACTGGATTACCGTTGGTCAATGCGGAACATTTGGTTGATGCTACGCAAAATACGGATGCTTATACCGAAGTTTCAGCAGCATTAAAGGTGTGTATGATGAACATGTCAAAAATCGCCAATGACCTACGGTTAATGGCATCAGGTCCTCGTGCTGGCCTTGCTGAGATTTCCCTTCCAGCCCGTCAGCCAGGATCTTCGATAATGCCTGGAAAAGTAAACCCTGTTATGCCGGAACTGATTAATCAAATCGCCTTTCAGGTGATTGGAAACGATCATACCATTTGTCTAGCTTCAGAGGCAGGCCAGCTTGAATTGAACGTCATGGAACCTGTATTAGTCTTTAACTTACTTCAATCTATAAGTATTATGAACAACGGATTCCGATCGTTTACGGATCATTGTCTTGTAGGGATTGAGGCTAACGAGGCTCGCTTAAAAGAGAATGTTGAAAAAAGCGTAGGTATTATTACTGCGGTTAATCCACACCTTGGCTATGAAGTGGCGGCGAGAATCGCAAGAGAAGCAACTATAACTGGCAAGTCTGTTCGTGAATTATGCCTGAAATATGATGTCCTAAGCGAAGAGGAATTAGATCTTATTTTGAATATATATGAAATGACCAAACCTGGAATCGCAGGTGCTGTTCTTTTAGATAAAGATTAACGTTCTTTTTACAAAAATATTATTCTTTTGAATAAGGAGTGCCTGACACCCGGTACATTTATGTATGGAGTGTCAGGCACCATTTTTTTTACTGTAATAAGTCGCTCAATGGAACCAGTTGGTACCCTTGGGCTTTTAGCCATGGAATTACTTGATCAACAGCTTCCGGTGTGTTTATTCCACCGATATGCATGAGGATGATGTCACCGTTGCTTGCTCCAGTTTTAATACGGGAGATGATTACCCCAGTAGCCGGCTGCTGCCAGTCTATCGTATCAAGTGACCACTGGATGCTGTACGGGTACCCAGCTTCACCTGCTGTTTTGAGAGCGGATGAATTATATGATCCGAATGGAAAGCGAAAATACGGTTGGGGTGATTTTCCCGTTGCATTCTTGATTGCTTCTTCAGCTTTGATGATATCCTTTTTAAAAGCACTAGCTGTCGTTTTTACTGCGTCCGGATGGGAATAAGAATGGTTACCTATATCATGTCCTTCATCGGCAATTCTTTTGGCGAGGTTTGGATATTTCACAACCCATTTACCAGTAAGGAAGAAGGTGGCTTTGACATTATGCTTTTTCAACACATCGAGTATCCCAATGCCAACTGCATCACTACCGGCATCAAAGGTTAATGCGATTTTTTTCTGATGGAGGCTGCCGTTTGAAATAATCACAGATGAAGCTAATGAAGGTGGGGGAACCTGCTTTGGTGGATCTGCAGGTTGTGCCGGCTCTACATTCTTCCCATAAAGCTTCAATATTTGACCCACATTGATGACATCGGAAGGGAGACTGTTCCATTGCTTAATTTTTTCTACAGTCACATTTGCTCGTTTGGCGATGGAGAATAATGTATCGCCTTTAACGACCTTGTATTCAACTGTTTCATTATCACCCACAATAATTTGTTCGGGAGTAGTCGGGTTAGGTTGACTAGGTTCTTCTTTTGAAGGTTCTTCGGATGGAGGACTTTCAGCGTCGGGTGGATTTTCATTTCCTGAATCTGTTCCATTATTTTGTCCGGAACTTGAAGGTATCTCTGTTTTAGGAGGATCAATTGTTTCTCCACTCCTAAGGGCAGGCAGGTTCCAGTGAAAAAACAACAGGGAAACAACGCATAGCAAACAGATTGTTGCCAGAGTATAATAAATTCCTTTTCTGCTTTTTCGATGGGCATGAGAAATTACTCCTAAAACAAGAGATACTGAAAATAAAAGAATGCTAATAAGTAATAAGATTTCTGTCATGGTAATTCCCCCTTTATTTTCGTTCTAACCAGGGTGCAGAAATCGTTTAGTACAAGGAATAATTTGGTGCTGAAGTCAAAGAGGGGACTAAAGTGGTATTGATATTTAATTGATTTCTGCTTTAATTATACCATATGAGGAAATGGGCTTAGTTGCCACGCACCTTTAAAAAAAGACTACGATTTATACAAACTTCATCTTGTTTATTATTTTTATATTATAATTTCCAACTTTTTTGCAGGAAATTGTAATTAAAAATGGAATAGAATAGGAGAGTCATATGAAACAAAATTCAATGGGTATCGTCTAACTATTTATAAAAGGGCATAGAGCTATAAAAAAAGGGGTCAAGTAGGATAAAATGGCGAAGCATAATTGGGTACTTTCACTATTAGTAGCAGTTTGTTTATTTGGAACTGGATGTACGGAACAAACCGCAAAGGAAAAAGAAGCAAAGGCAGCAGAAGTGCAACAAAAGAGTGAAAAAGAGAAAAAATTACAAGAAGAAAAAAAACTGGCAGAAGCAAAGAAACGTGAAGAAGAACGAAAACGGGAAGAAGCAAGGCCTGTATATGTAAATATTATTGATCCGAACACGAAAGACAAGGTAAAAACTTTTAATACGAAAGATTTAGGGTATATAACGAATCCTGAAAATTATAAAGTTGAAATTGCAAAATTGACCAGAGAATTAGCGCGTGGATCTCAATCGACACCTGGGTACGATAAACGAATGGTTCTTGATAAGTTGGATAGAAATGGTCAGGTGATCAAAGGAACACCTCAAACAATCCTTGATGAAGAGGAATTGGCTGAAAAGATTATGCACGTTTCTGAAAAAGGCGGCGATGTAGAGATTCCTTTATATATTACTGCGAGTGGATATGAAAACAAAGACGCGGCCCATTTAGATGAAGTGGTAATTGCCTCATATACTACTTATTTTAATAGTGGTGTTGTGGGAAGAACGAAAAATATTGAACTATCGGCAGAAGCGATAAATAATGTCATCCTTGGAACGAATGATTACTTCTCATACAATACGACAGTTGGCCCGAGTGATGCGGAGCACGGGTACCAAAAAGCACCAGAGATTAATTACGGGAAATTAGTCGAAGGATATGGCGGAGGCATTTGCCAAACTTCTTCTACTTTGTATAATGCAATCGATCAACTAGCTGTAACTTATGTAGAAAAACATCATCATTCCTTAAAGGTCGGTTACGTGCCAAAGGGAAGAGATGCTACCGTATCCTATGGCGGCAAAGATTTTAGATTTCAAAATACATCTGGTGTACCTTTAATATTAAAGGCGATTGTAAGAAATGGGTCACTAACAATAGAGGTAAGGACATCAACAGCCTACCAAGACCAAGTAAAGAAAGGTATCTAGCTAGTAAGAATGTGAACTTTGGCACATGAAAAGATGCCATTAAAGACAGACAGAATCCCTTCATTGAACCGAGAAAACGGATTTGATGAAGGGATTTTTTATGTTTCTTTTAAATGGGGTACAGTATTACCTCATTTCCTCCCAATCTGTATATTGACCACTGCCTTGACATCCCGGGCATTCAAACGAATTAAAGTATGCAAATTCATTATAAGGGTACACGGTATAGCCTCGACCATAACAATCAGGACATTTGCCCTGGTCTTTCATATTCGAGACATGATTTTGGTATTTAGTCTCTTTCCACTGGTTAAAAGAGTTGAGTAGTCCCATTTTATTCACCTCATCTTTTTTCTTCTTAGTATGTAGAAAAAATGGAATTATTATGCTTGTATTATTTTATTGCATATAGGGAAACGATTGAAATATACAATTTTCCATTTATTAAACTTCAATACTTTTCTATAATAATTTTATGTAAAAAAAGTCATTTTTGTGAGTGGTTTTACAATGGAAATAAAAAAAGTGGAAAGCATCATTGCTCTCCAGCTTCATAAAATCGTGTTCATCCTATTTCCCAGTAATGTTTAATTTCTTCATTCGATACTGTAAACTTTGCCGACTTAGTCCAAGTAGTTGAGCTGACTTTGAAACATTAAAATTATTTTTAGTTAATACATGGTCAATATAAGATTTTTCAAATAACTCCATTTGTTGTTTTAAGGGAACAGCTATCTCTGCATTTTCTTTTATAAAGTTATCAACTGTAGAAAGAGGGATCATTCTTTCTTTCATCTGCATTTTGCTTCTATATTGGTAGGGTAAATGGGTGTACATGATCCATTCTTCATCGATCATAATATTCATAGCTGCTTCAATAATATGCTCAAGCTCACGAACATTGCCCAGCCAGTCATACTCAAAGAAAGACTGTTTAACTTCCTCTGACAAACCTTTTACATTCATCTGAAAAAGTTCATTGTATTTTTCAATAAAGTTTTGGACTAATAATGGTATATCTTCCTTGCGCTCTTTTAAGGGTGGGACAAAAATAGTTACGACTCCAAGCCGATAATATAAATCTTTACGCATCCGATTATTTGCAATAGCATCGATCGGATCTTCATTCATATTGGCAATAACCCGTACATCAACAGGTGTATCCTTCGTATCACCTATTCGCCGAATGGTCTTTTCCTGAAGAACACGAAGTAACTTTGCCTGAAGATTTAAATTTAATGAATTAATCTCATCTAGCAAAAGTGTTCCACCATTTGCCTGTTCAAATAATCCTGGGGTATCAACAGCACCCGTGAAGGCACCACGCTTTGTCCCAAATAGGAGGCTTTCGATTAAATTATCAGGAAGAGCTGCACAGTTTTGAGAAATAAATGGTGCTGATAATCGCCCGCTCCCGTTGTGAATACTTTGGGCGAAAAGTTCTTTCCCGGTCCCTGTATCTCCGACAATCAAAACATAGGAGGAAGTTCGGGTGGCACGTTTAGCTGATTCAATTACTTCCTTAATGGCACGGCTACTTCCGATGATTTTATCAAACGTGTATCGAGTCGATCCTTTATTCATATTGCCTTTAATTAATCGCTCTAATTTTGTAACATCATTGGCAATTTCAACTGCTCCCTGGAGTTTTTCTTCCGAATAAATTGGGATAGTATTATTAATTGTCGTAATTTCTCGACCTTTATTGTTAAAATAGGTTTGTTTTACGTTACTCGTTTCTTTTCCTTCTTGCAGCGCTTTTACAAGAGTACTAGATTGATCGTCTTTAAACATAAACACATCTAATAGGTTTTTATCAATAACGTCATGAAGGTCCATCGATTCCATTTGCATCATTTTTTTATTATAAATAATCGTTTTTCCAGTCTCATCTACGGCATGAACACCAACATTCACCTCGTCCAAAATCCGTTTATACATTCGATTTACATATAGTAAGTAATTGGCTGTTTGTTTTGTTTTCTCCATCGTGATTCATTCCCTTTGTTTTATCCCTTATGCACCTATTTAACCAAATAAAACGTAATAATGCAAAATAGTTTTGCAGTTTCATAGAGAAATCGTGGAAATTTGCAAAGAATATTGGCGTTTATCAGATAATTTCTCAATACGGTAATTTTTGCTAGATAGATACTCTTTCCTTTTTTGTGGAAAAATTATTTTGGCGGTATAGGTGCAAAATATTTATAAATCATGCAAAAATATTTTGCCTATTTGTTCAAAAAATGCTCACAAATAGGCATATTAATTTTGGCATGAAACTTGCATTTTAATATTTTGAAATATAGTGATAATTTAGAAATTATTAGCTAGTATTAGCTATTGAAAATAGGCTACTATTTCCGTATAATTTCTAATGCAAAAGGTTATATTGTAAAGTTGCCAGTTTAGGCAGAAAATTATCCTATTATTTTGTGTTAATAAGGTTTGAAAGCGTATTCTTTAAGGGAAAAAGGGGGATATTTAATGAATTTGCAGGAAAATAATTCAAATCATGAATTAAAAAGAACGATGAAGACGAGACATTTATTTATGATCTCTTTAGGTGGGGTAATTGGATCAGGTCTTTTCTTAGGTTCAGGGTACACGATTAGCCAAGCAGGACCAACGGGTGCTATTCTTTCTTATATTGTCGGTGGTTTGATCATGTTTTTAACCATGCTATGTCTCGGTGAATTATCTGTTGCCATGCCGGTATCTGGCTCATTTCAAACTTATACCACGAAATTTATTGGTCCTGGAACTGGATTTGCACTTGGATGGCTTTATTGGTTAGGCTGGTCTGTAACTGTAGCATTGGAGTTATTATCTGCAGGACAGCTCATGCAAAGATGGTTTCCTCATTCCCCTATTTGGATTTGGTGTGCGATTTTTGCTGTTGTATTATTCTCGCTGAATGCACTCTCAGCACGCGCGTTTGGCGAAACCGAATTTTGGTTTTCGAGTATTAAAATATTAGCTATCATCGCATTTATTGTTCTTGGTGGAGCGGCGATGTTTGGTTTAATTCACTTGAAAGGTGGACAACCAGCACCGTTTTTCTCTAATTTCACCGCACATGGTTTATTACCACATGGTCTTACTGCCTTAATTATTACAATGATTGCAGTTAACTTTTCGTTTCAGGGCACAGAATTAATCGGGATAGCTGCAGGTGAAAGTGAGGAGCCTGAAAAAACCATACCGAAATCGATTAAACAAACAGTTTGGAGAACTCTATTTTTCTTCGTTTTAGCGATATTTGTATTAGCCAGTTTAATTCCTATGAAACAAGCTGGGGTCGTGGAAAGTCCATTTGTTGTCGTGTTTGACAGTATTGGAATCCCTTATGCAGCAGACATTATGAACTTTGTTATTCTGACGGCGTTACTTTCTGTTGCAAACTCAGGACTATATGCAGCAACACGAATGTTATATGCGATGTCTAAAGAGAAGATGACTAGTCCTGCACTTGCAAAAGTAAATAAACAAGGAGTACCAATCAATGCGCTTGTTTTGACGATCGGGATCGCTTTATTATCCTTACTGTCGGGCTTCTTTGCCGAAGAAACAGTATTTGTATGGCTGCTTTCCGTCGCAGGATTAGGGGCTCAAGTCGGTTGGATTTCAATCACAGCTTCACAAATTGCCTTCCGTAGAAAATTCATCCGTGAAGGTGGAAATGTAAAGGATCTTAAATTCAAAACGCCGCTTTATCCAGCACTGCCAATCATTGCCTTAACTTTAAACGTTATCGTATTGGCAAGTTTAGCGTTTGATTCAGAACAACGTTTGGCTCTGTATCTTGGGGTTCCGTTTGTAGCAGCCTGTTATTTAATTTATCATTTTAGAATTAAAAAGAACCGCGAACAAGATGGTGAAGGTGAACAAGAATTACAACTGCATGAAAATAAAAAAATGATTATATAGTTTACCATGTTAAAAACGCTTGAAATTGAGCGTTTTTTTCTGTTATTGGATAAGTTTAAGCAAAATTCAAATACTATTTATCGAGGTGATGAAGATGGGAAAATGGAATGAACAAGCTGCACCCAATAATAATGTGCCACGAAAGACAATCAAGCATGGAGAATTAGTTGGGAGCGAAGCAAAACTTGAGTTTTCAGAGGAATTATCTGATGGTGGAGAACGAAATCAAAATATTAAGGTTCTGAGAAATAACGGAAGAGTAAAATAGGGTTAGATTTCGGTAGTGGTGATTAAAAAATTACCACTATTTTTTTATACGCTCTTTACAATACTATTTCTATAGTATAGAATTTCTATGTACCTAATGTATCTAGGTAGGTGATAAAATGTTTAACCGTGAATTAGTGAAAGGCAGTACTTCATTAATCCTGCTTCAATTATTAAACGAGCGGGATATGTACGGCTATGAATTAGTGAAAGTGCTTGAACAGCGCAGTGATAATGACTTAAGTGTTAAAGAAGGGACCCTGTATCCTGCACTTCACAAGCTTGAAAAGCAAGAGTACATTGAATGTTATTGGCAGGAGCAGGAAAAGGGACCAGCGCGAAAATATTACAAGATAACCACGGCTGGAAAGGAATTATTAGGTGAAAAAACACGTGAATGGCAGGACTTTGTTAAAGTGATGAACAAAGTGATAGGGAGATCGAAGCATGGAACGGCCGAAGAATAGGTTTCTTGAACAACTAGCAAAAGGGCTGGGAATTCAATTAGATAAAGAGGAGATTCTCCGTGAATATGCGTCACATATCGATGAAATTCTAATGGAATCGGATTGTCAGGATGAGGAAACGGTTTTTGACCTGATTGTATCCCGGCTTGGCAGCCCTGAAGAAATTGCCCAAGTATGGAGAGAAGAGTTCTCTGTCACTCCAAGTAATATGAAATGGGTGTTTATCTTCTTAAATGTTCTTTTTTTTGGAGGAGGCAGTTTACTAACCTTGGCTCACAATATCTTTCAGTGGGAATGGCTTTCTGTTCTATGGAATCATTTAACCTCGATTCCAACCTTAATTGCTTTTTTGTATATGTTCTTTTGGGCATTGTTAGGTTATGAAATAGGAAAGGGATTTGGGCATAATGGAAGAGTGCTCCTTAGAAAAACGTTTTTACTATCGCTTGTTCCAAATTTGCTATTAATGGTCCTAACAGTTTTTCAGATTATTCCACATTCTTGGTTTGCTCCGTTATTAACCAAGACATTTATTATTGCTTGTATCATTTTTACCATCATTCTATACCCAGTCAGCTGGATTGGCTATCGTTGGGGGAGAAAAGCGTCGATATAAGCAGTTTTTTTTGCTTAACTACCTAGTAAAACTATATATATAGAATTTCTATACAAAAGGGGGATGAAGATGGAAATGAAAATTACAAAATCTGATTGGATTTTTTTAGTCTTATGTTTATTGCTTGGGATTTTAGGTGAAGAAGCTTTCTTTCGCAGTGAGGTAGGGATCTCCTATTTTGTGTTTATTTCAGCTTTTTACTCGGTATTTATTTGGCGCTACCGCCGCTTTCAATTTTCACATCAACGACTAGGTTACCTCATTCTTTGTTGTATTTGGCTGCTGTCAGCCAGTTATTTTTTAAATAATAACGAGCTATTTTATGTCTTGAATATATTGGTGATCCCTGGGTTGGTTATCTTTCATTTAGTGTTAGTCACCAGTCCGAATAATTTTCAATGGAATAAACCCGCGTTTGTTACTTATATATTGACTAGGTTAATCCAAGCACTAAAATATAATGCTAGTTTCGCGGCATTATTTGGAAAGGGCTTTAAACAAGGTGTTAATGAGGACAAATTTGTAGTATGGAAAAAAATAATTCTGGGGATAGCGATTTCACTGCCAATCCTCTTTGTCGTCTTGAATTTACTAATTTCGGCAGATGCTCAGTTTGAACGATTAATTGGCGGCATACCACAATGGTTCCAAGTCATTAATGTTGAACGGATCATGAGACTAATTGTTATGCTAATCTTAACCGCCGCCTTCTTTGGATTTATGCAAATCCTATACAACAGACATATGAACGTAATCAAACAACAAACAAATGGGCAACAGTTTCAGATGGATGGAATTATCGCAATTACAGTACTTGTCATCATCAATGCCGTTTATCTTTTGTTTACCGTCGTACAATTCAGGTATTTTTTCAGCGGAACATTACAAGCGGATTTTACCTTTGCCGAATACGCTAGAAAAGGATTTTTCGAGCTCTTATTTGTTACACTAATTAATTTATCCATAACAGTAATGGTATTAACCTTCGTGAATCGTGCAACCAGTTCCATGCGAAGAGCAACGCAAATTATGCTGACCATTCTTGTCCTTGCGAGCTCCGTGATGCTCAGTTCCGCCTTCCTACGGTTAAGTATGTATGAAGAAGCGTATGGATTTACGTTCACTAGGGTGCTTGTGCATTCGTTTATGATTTTCCTAGTCGTCATCTTTACCTATACACTAGTGAAGATTTGGGTGGAGAAGCTGTCGTTATTTCACTTTTATTTTATTACTTCATTAATCTATTATACAGCGATTACAGTTATTGACTTGGATAAGATCGTCGTGAAAGAAAATATGAACCGTTACGAGACCAGCGGGAAAATTGATGTTCATTACCTTAATAACTTGTCATATAGAGGGGTTTTAGGCTTAATAAACCTTTATGAAAAAGATAAGAATATACCTGAACTAAAAACAATATTACTAGAGCGAAAACAGGAAGCACTTGCTGAAAGCTTGCCGTGGCAATCGTATAATCTAAAACGAGAGCAGGCATTCTCAGAACTTAAGAAGCTGGATATAAACTAGTAAAATGAAGACGATTCGGTGATCCGAATCGTCTTTTAGTTGATGTTTATTAATCTGAATAAATTAGGAATATTGCAAAATTACTAAATAAATGTAAAAATGGAAAAGGACTGTATTTTTTTAGAATAAAATTTTTGGGTGGGAAAAAAATGAAACGTTTATTTCGGGCTCTTATCAGAATTGGATTAATACTAGCAGGCTTTCTGTTTATTTTTAATCTTCCCTCGTTATTAGGGATTGGAAAAGACCATGTCATAGTTAATTTTAAAACGCTATGGATTAATATGAAGTCGGATTTTCAATTTTTAGTGGAATTTAACGGTGATCAATACATAGCTTTTTTTAAGAAATTAGAAATAGCCGAGAGTTATCAGTACACGATGACGATTCTTCTAATCAGCCTCTTTTTTATTATCTTCCTTGCTATGATTGTGGCAATAATAATTATGCTCTCACCAGAAAAAGCAAAAAATCGAATGAAAAGTGGGATCAATTTTTTCGAAGCTGCTCCTGATTTACTAGTAATCTTTCTATTTCAGTTTTTTGTTATTACTTTATATAAAACGACGGGATTAAAGTTTTTACAACTCTATGGGATATTTGGTCATAAGCCTTATTTTGTTCCAATCATGACTGTATCCTTTCTGCCTTTTTTCCTATTCTTGCAGTTTCTGATTAAAGTCATCAATGAGGAACAAATCCAGCAATATGTTCTCTATGCGAGGGCAAAGGGAATGGGACGTCTTAGAACGATACTCGTCCATATCATGCGAAACATTTTTCCACTCTTAATCTTGCAGCTGCGGACGATCATTTGGGTATTATTATCCAATATTTATCTAGTTGAATTTTTGTTTAATATTAATGGGTTTACTCAGCAATTTCTAAAGATTATTTTTATGGGCGGAGATTTTGCTTCACTCGTTGTATGTTTACTAATGTTATCGATTCCACTGTTGGTAATGGAAGCTGCGGGATGGTTGATTTCTAAGCTAATCAAAGGGAGGGAGGCAGTCAGTTTATGAGAAAATATAAAAAAACTATTATTGGCTCCACGTTGCTTTTGATTCTCTTATTAATGAGTATTTTGTACCCTTATTACGGGCCAAAAGATTACAATCATCAGGTGCTGGTAAAAAATGAACAGGGCGAAATACTTGGCAGAGCACCGTTTCCTCCATCAGCACAACATTTACTGGGTACTAATCAGAATGGCGAGGATATGCATTGGCTATTACTTTATGGTGCAAAATTTACATTAATCTCGGCATTTGGAGTCGCCTTATTAAGAGTATTCCTTGGTGGGATATTCGGAATCTTCCTATCATTATGGGCGCCATTCTTAAAATGTTATGTTAAAGACTTTTTCCTAACTTTTCGTTACATCCCATCGATCCTGATTGCGATCATTTTAATGATACCGATTGTGGGAGATTTTAATGATGTTGCAATTTCTTCTATTGTTACCTATCAAATTATTATTCTCGTTTTTATCGGATTTCCATCGGTTACGATTTTCGCCACCGATGTAATCGATGGATTATTAAAAACCTCTTTTGTGCAAAGCTCTAAGTTAATGGGGGCTGGCAAATTACATATTGTAAGAAAGCAATTGATGCCGTATATACGTTCTTACGGGCTATTATTTACTGTCCAACAGTTTATAAGCACCCTTCATCTTACAATGCAGCTTGGTTTGTTTGGAATGTTTCTTGGTGGAAGAAATCGGGCAGGAGTACTAGGGTTTGAAGAACCGCCAAAGCCGGCAACACTTTCCAATGAATGGGCAGGTTTAATTGGACAAAATTATAGTGAATTTATTCGTGCCCCGTGGTCCATTTTAAGTCCCGTGGTTGGATTTTTTGTGGTCATAGTCATCGTGAATTTGATCAAGAAAGAACTAGAAGAGAACCTATATGGTTCTAGGGTTGTGAAAAAGAAAGAAACAAAGGGAAAGGTTCCTAAGATGGAATCCCATTCCTCAAAAAAATTTGAGTTTGTTCAAAAACTATAGCCTGGGTAAATTAGAAGCTAAACATTAAAAAGGCGGGATCAATTGATCCCGCCTCCATATCAGTCACCATTAAACATATCAAAAATTCCTCTTGCGATACTGCCTTCGTCTTTTGCCCCGCCACGTGAAGGTGCCGCAGCAAAAACACGGCTTGCCAGACGGCTAAATGGCAAGGATTGAATCCAAACGGAACCAGGACCGCGGAGTGTGGCAAAAAACAAGCCTTCGCCGCCAAACAAGGCTGTTTTAACACCTTTTACAAATTCGATATCATAATTAACACTACTTGTCATCGCCACTAAACAGCCTGTATCCACGCGTAGAGACTGGCCTGGCAAAAGGTCTTTTTTTATAATCGTTCCACCTGCATGAACAAAAGCAAGACCATCACCTTCGAGTTTTTGCATGATAAATCCTTCGCCGCCAAAGAAGCCGGCACCAATTTTCCGTTGGAATTCAATCCCGACCTCAACTCCTTTAGCTGCAGCAAGAAAGGCGTCCTTTTGGCAGATAATTTTTCCTCCCAATTGGCTTAAGTCCATCGGAATAATCTTACCAGGGTAAGGAGAAGCAAACGACACCCGTTTCTTGCTGATTCCGTTATTGGTAAAGGCAGTCATGAACAAGCTTTCACCGGTAAGTACCCGTTTACCAGCGCTGAACAGCTTACCCATAAGTCCGCTTCCTGGACTAGTGCCGCTGCCATCACCAAAAATAGTCTCCATATGTATGTCATCTTCCATCATCATAAAGCTTCCTGCTTCAGCAACAACTGTCTCTTGTGGATCGAGCTCTACTTCAACAAACTGCATGTCATCTCCATAGATTTTATAATCAATTTCGTGGTTATTCATACTTTTCCCTCCACTTTTTATAATGGCAAATCTATATATATTATAAAAAATTTAGGAAAAAAGTGCTAATTTTAATAAAATAAAATAAAAAGACGCCTGTTTTCACAGACGTCTTTTGCGTATTGAGGCGAAAAACCACACTCCACATAGTGTGCTCCAAAAAGGAATGTTTCTCGACTTACACAACTCAGCTCATCGCTTAGCTATTGTAACATGGTAACGAGTATCTAACAAGTAGTATTTATATAAATATTATTCCAGATTTTAAAACAAAAAGCTTGCTATATAATTCAAATTACCATATATTCAAATAATCAGATATACAAAAATAAGAAGATAAGAAGGGTTTATATGTTTATTGACAAAAGATTCCATAATTATTCCTTAAGGAGTGTACCAAAGGATCTCCTTTCAGGATTGATTGTCGGGGTAATCGCAATTCCACTTGGGATGGCTTTTGCTATTGCTTCAGGAGTGAAGCCAGAATATGGAATCTATACGACGATTGTTGCAGGGATTCTTATTTCCTTATTTGGCGGATCGAAGTATCAAATAGGCGGCCCAACTGGAGCGTTTATTCCCATTTTATTTGGTATTGTGATGACATACGGCTATGATAATCTCCTCGTCGCTGGATTTATGGCCGGTATTATTCTGCTATTAATGGGAGTATTTAAACTTGGATCACTAATTAAATATATTCCTAGACCAGTAACCATTGGGTTCACAACAGGGATAGCGGTGACAATATTTATTGGGCAGGTTGCTAGTTTCTTAGGTTTAGTGGGAATTAAGAAACATGAGGAATTTATTAAAAATATCCAAGAAATTTTTGTTCATTTAGATACGATAAATATTTTCAGTATTTTAACGGCAGCTATTTGTTTAGTAACCGTCATTGTAACGCCAAAGGTTGCACCAAAAGTTCCAGGTCCGCTGATTGGTTTAGTGGTTTCCTCGGTCATTGCAACCATATTTTACCCAAGTCAAATTGCAACGATTGGAACAGCCTATGGTCAAATCCCAAGCACATTACCCGAACTTCATATTCCTAACATAAATTTAGAAATGATTGTCAGGCTCTTAAAGCCTGCATTCATAATTGCAATGTTAGGCGGTATTGAATCATTGTTATCGGCAGTGGTGGCTGATGGAATGACCAATAGCAGGCACAACAGCAATAAAGAATTAATCGGACAAGGAATTGCCAATATGATTACGCCGTTATTTGGCGGAATTCCAGCAACAGGTGCGATTGCTCGGACAGCGACAAATATTAAAAATGGAGCGATTTCTCCGTTTTCTGGCATTATCCATGGGTTTGTTGTCTTGCTAGTCCTGCTATTTTTTGCACCATATGCATCGTATATTCCATTAGCAAGTATGGCGCCAATCTTGATGGTCGTTGCTTGGAATATGAGTGAAAGAAAAGTATTCTCACATATTTTAAAAACAAAATCCACAGATTCACTTGTTTTAACGGTTACGTTTTTATTAACCGTTTTTGTAAATTTGACTATGGCTGTTGAGGTTGGCTTAGTGATGTCTGCCATTCTTTTTGCAAAAAGAATGAGTGATGTTATGGTTACTGCTAAAGCTTTGCCAAACCGAAAACATAAACACGAAAAGGTAGAGTCAGGAATTGTCTCTGATACAAATGACTGTCCACAAATTAGTATATTTAATGTGGAGGGTCCGTTATTTTTCGGTGCCGCTGAAACGTTTGAAAAAACGATCATGAGCACAATAAATTATCGACCTAAAATCCTATTGTTGCGAATGAGTAAGGTGCCTTTAATGGATACAACCGGAGAAGCAACGTTATCAAGTATTGTTCGTCATTTTTCTAAAAATGGTATAATTATGATATCGGGTTTAAATAAGCAGCCGGAAAATGTCTTGAAAAAGACAGGATTATATCAAATAATCGGCGAGGAACATTTTTTTGAACATACTGGTGAAGCCATCCAATATGCACTTGAGCATATTAACAAAAATAAGTGCCTAGGCTGTAAGCATTACGCATTTAGAGAATGCAATAAGCTATCAGCTGCGGAGGCAGTAGAAGGAAGCAGAGCAAAACTTACGGCTACTTTCTAAAAAAGCATAGGAGTGGACAATTTGAATCTTGAAATGCAACAATTTAAGGCGGAATTTTTCAAAGCATTAGCGCATCCCTTGAGAATCCGCATTTTAGAACTTCTTGCCGAAGGGGATAAGAATGTAAATGAAATTCAAACCCTTGTTGGCAGTGAAGGGTCAGCAGTTTCACAGCAGTTAACTATTCTAAGAGCAAAAAATATTGTGTCTGGAACGAAAGAGGGCAACAAAGTTATCTACACTTTAAAGGATCCGATGATCATCGAATTGTTAGCCGTTGCAAGGCAAATATTTAACAATCATCTCGTTGATACGATCACAATACTAGACAAGTTTAAAGAAGATGAGGAAGAGCCAGCAATACCGAAGAATTAATTATCTTCGGTAATTGTTTTCTTATAATCTTTCCATTTGAATGGAATAGTCCCTTTTGAAGAGATGTCGATTTGGCTCGAAATTACCTCAGGAAATAAGGGGGAAATGTAGAAGTATGTAGGTTTATCTTACTTTGTCCTTTATTGACATTTAGGCTATTAGAATGCTAAAATTTAATCAGCCGTTGCACGAGATTAGATTTATATTACAAGCTTGTTCAAAGTTTTAACCGATGTTTGGATGAGGAAATGAAGGTAAAGCTATCACGTTGTAATTTGGTGAATTTACACATGGCTTAAGTGTATAAGCCAATAGGAGGATTTTTTTCATGAAAAACGGTAAAGTAAAATGGTTTAACTCAGAAAAAGGTTTTGGATTCATCGAAGCTGAAGACGGTAACGACGTATTCGTTCATTATTCTGCAATCCAAACAGAAGGTTTCAAAACTTTAGAAGAAGGTCAAGAAGTATCTTTCGAAGTAGTTGAAGGAGCTCGTGGACCACAAGCTGCTAACGTAACTAAAAAATAATATTGTAATCTACTATAACAGCCCGGTACTTTAGTTCCGGGCTGTTTTTTGCATTTTTATAGATTCCCTTCAAATAACCTCTAGTATAAAATACCCATTGTTCCAGTAATCTGCTAGCATTTCCAAGCTCATATCTGAAAGTATTTTGTTATAATAGTATTATTGGAAAAGATGCAGATTAAAAAATTGGGGTGAGCAGATGAAATTTATCCATACAGCAGATTGGCATTTAGGAAAATTAGTCCATGGGGTATATATGACAGAGAATCAACGCGAAGTACTAGAGCAATTTGTGGCCATTGTTGCTGAAGAAAAGCCCGATGCCGTTGTCATCGCAGGAGACTTATATGATCGCTCGGTACCGCCAACCGATGCCGTGGAATTACTTGATGAAATGCTTTTTAAAATAAATGTCGAATTGAAAACACCGGTTGTCGCCATTGCTGGGAACCACGATAGTGCAGAGCGACTTTCTTTTGGCAGTTCATGGTATAAGCACAGCCAATTTTATCTTTCTGGAAAATTATCAACAAGCTTCACTCCTGTGCAAATCAATGGAGTAAACTTCTATCTAGTTCCTTATGCAGAGCCAGGGATGGTCCGTCAACTTCTCCAGGATGATTCGATTCACTCCCATCAAGAAGCGATGAAAGCACTGATAGGAAAAATGGAGGAACACCTTAATCCAAACGAGCCCAATGTTTTGGTTGGACATGCCTTTGTTTTAGGTGGACAAACTTCTGATTCTGAACGAGTCTTATCGGTAGGCGGCTCAGGTTGTGTTGGCGCCGAATTGTTCGAACCGTTTTCCTATACCGCACTGGGTCACTTACACAGTCCAGAGGCAATTAACCATCACAAAGTGAAATATTCTGGTTCTCTCTTAAAATATTCCTTCTCCGAAGCAAAACAAAGAAAGTCGATCTCCATTATTGAAATGGATGAAAAGGGTAACTTTACACAACGTTATCGATCGCTTAAACCTAAACATGATATGCGTGAACTAGAAGGACATCTTGAAGAATTACTTGATCCTTATTTTTATGAAAAAGAAACAGTGCATGATTATTTAAAAATCACTCTCCTTGATGAAGGAGCCTTAATCGATCCGATTAATAAGTTACGTCAAGTGTATCCGAACGTCCTCCATCTTGAAAGAAAACTGGATATTACCGATTTAAAGAAGAAACAATCTTTCACTTCTATTCGAAGTGAAAAAAAGTCGGAGCTTGAGTTGTTTGAACAATTTTACTCAGAAATGACAACCTCTGAATTTTCAATGGATAAAAAAGAGGCAATGACTGATGTAATTGAAAAAGTGCTTAGGGAAGAGGGATTGAAATGAAACCTTTAAAACTGAAGATGCAAGCTTTCGGCCCTTATGCAGGAAATGAAGAAATCGACTTTACCGCCCTGGGCAATCGTACGATGTTTGTCATTTCTGGTAAAACCGGTTCCGGAAAAACAACCATTTTTGATGCAATCAGTTATGCGATTTATGGAAAAGCGAGTGGAGAGGATCGTAATGGTCCCGAACTTCGCAGCCAGTTTGCCAAAGATGAGGTATTAACCGAGGTTTCACTTGATTTTTCCCTTCGTAACAAAGCGTATTCGATTACAAGGTCACCGCAGCAGTTGAAGAAGAAAGAAAAAGGTGATGGCTATACACAATTAGGTGCCAAAGCTGAGTTATATATGTGGACAGAAAATGGCGAGAAGAAGCTGCTGGCTTCTAAAATCAATGATGTTGAGGAAAAAATTAAGGAAATTATGCTTATTGATGCGAATCAATTCCGGCAAATATTAATGATTCCGCAGGGCGAATTCCGTAAACTTCTCACCTCAGATAGTAAGGATAAAGAAGTGATCCTGCAGCGCCTGTTCCATACCCAGTTATATAAAATGGTAGAAGATAAGTTGAAGGAAGAAGCAACGGAGTTAAAAAGGACTGTTGAAGACCAGGTACAATCAAGAAATGAAGCAATTCGACGCATTCATACGGTAACAAATGAAGAGCTTCGTGGGTATCTGGATGCGGATTCTGTAAATGACACGATCATTATGCCGCTTTTACAAGCAGAAATTGCCGGCATGGGTGTAGCGTTGGAACAATTGAACCACCAATTAAAAGGAAGGGTACAGGAACAGGACAAACTTAAGGGGCAGCTTTTTGAAGCAGAAGCGATCTTAAAACAACTGCAAATGAAAGAGGAATTAAAGGGGCAAAAGGCCAGCCTAGTTTCACAAAAAGAAGTGTTTATTGAAAAAGAAAAGCAGGTTCAACTTGCACAAAAGGCTGCCCTTTTAGCAAAGCAGGAGGAACTGTGCCACCGTTTAAAACGCGAAGTTGATCAACTCGAGGGAAATTTGAAGTCGATTCAAATGGAAATGGAAAAATTGGATGGACTTTTAAAACAGCATGAGCAACAGCTGCAACGGGAGCTTGAACGAGAGGGTGAGCGCCAGACGGCCCTTGATGAGGTGAATCGATTAGTAAATATGAAAGATGATGTCTATTCGTTTGCCGCATTGCTTAAAGAAACACAAAACAAGGATACTGAACTAAAAACTGCGAAAGAAAAGCATATGCAGTCCGAACAACTTCTTGAACAACTAGGAGGACAAATAGGATTCCTTAATCGGCAGAAGGAAGAAATTGAAAAAGGAAAGCTGACTTATTTAGAAAATGAGGGAAGAATTGAAAAAATAAAGGCTGAACTTGACCGTTATGAAAAATATGAAACTCTGCTCGGAAAACATCAAAAGGCTGAACAAAATCTAAAGGCGATCACCGCCCGTTATGAAAATACGACGGCTAGATTTGCTGATGCCAGAGCAATGGTTGAAAATTTAGAGAGAAAATGGATGCACGGGCAGGCAACGATATTAGCAGCAGGGCTTCAATCAGGTCAGGGCTGTCCTGTTTGCGGTTCGGAGCATCATCCTTCACCAGCAATCCAACACGATGACAGTATTCCAACTGAAGAGGAAATGAAGGCAGCTAAGGCACAATCTGCCAAATGGGAAAAAGAAAAGTCAGCAGATGAAGCTGCTTTTTATCAAAGTCAGTCAGTTGAGGCAGCACAAAAGGCGGCTGTAAATGAAATATTGCAAGAAATACGTACGTATCGGCCAGATTTTACAGAATCTGATTTACCTCATGCAAAAATTGAGGCTGTCACTGCAAGGAACCAGCTTGTTCAGATTCAAGGAAAGCTTGCTGAACAGATTAAACAGCTTGAAAAGGTTAGGTTGGAAATAGAAAACAAAGAAACTGAAAAAATTAATGTACAAAACACCATCCATCAAGTTTCTGCTCAAATGAATGAGTTAACGGTGCAATTCACCGAAAAGAAGACCAATCTTTCACGGATGATGAAAGTCATTCCCGAAAATCTTCGCTCGGAAGCGGAATACGAAAAGGCTGTCTCTGTCTCCCGGAACCGCCAAGAAATACTAATTAAACAGCTTGAAGAAGCACAGCAGCGCTTCCAGGCAGTGAAAGAAAAACTTTCCAATGAAACGGCAAGATTACTAGATGCAGAGAATCACCATGCAAGTAAACACAAAGAGCTCGAAACGGAAAGGGAAATCTTTATTAACAAACTTTCAGAGCAGGGCTTTGAAAAATACGGTATGTATGCTGCTTCCAAACGGACAGAAGGAGAGATTCGCAGCCTTGAAGCAGAAATCCGCAGCTACCGTGAAGAATTACGCTCGGTTTCTGACCGTTTGAAAGAACTTACTGAACTGTTAATCGACGTGAAAACACCTGATTTGGAGGGATTAAAGCAAGAGTTAGTGAAAATTACTAGCGAAATCGAGGCACTTAATCATCAAAGCACAAATTTATTTGTAAAAAAACGGGACAACGAAGAAATTTACAGCCGGGTAGAAAGCTTGAATGAACAGATGAAGGTTTTAGAAGAACGGTACAAGTTAATTGGTCATCTTTATGAAATTGCTAAGGGTCAAAATAACTTCCGAATTACATTTGAACGGTATGTGCTGGCGGCTTTTCTTGATGATATTTTACGAGAAGCCAACGGTCGCTTACGAAAAATGACCTCTGGCCGTTTTCAATTGCTGAGAAAAACCGATCGATCCAAAGGTAATACGCAAAGCGGTTTGGAATTGCTGGTGTTTGACCAGTATACGGGCCAGGAACGGCATGTCAAAACATTATCGGGTGGGGAAAGCTTTAAAGCTTCTTTATCTCTAGCACTAGGACTGGCAGATGTAGTTCAAAATTATGCCGGCGGGGTATCGCTAGAAACGATGTTCATCGATGAAGGCTTTGGTACGCTGGATCCTGAGTCCCTGGATCAGGCAATTGAAGCCTTAATGGATATTCAGAGCAGCGGCCGCTTGGTTGGAATTATCTCGCACGTTCCAGAACTAAAAGAACGAATTGATGTCAGACTAGAGGTCATGGCAGACCAAACGGGCAGCAGGACGGAATTTAGGTTTACTAATTAATGCATTGGTAGCCTCCCATGGCCAAACCGAAAAGCAGTGTGATTTCAATGGCTTGAAATCACACTGCTTTTCGTGTTTTTCTACGGACTTTAAAAATATCCATTACTCATAAAGGCTTAAAATTAGGAAACCGTTCTTGAGCTTCAGCAAGTGTTGAAAGGCTAGTTAATTCTGCTAAGGAACCAATTTTATCCCAAACGGCCATGACAGCAGCCGATTGGTGTGCTTTTTCAATTGCCTCCGTTGACACCCATTCAGCGATCTCGATAATCGTCCCATCCTCTGCTTGAAGAGTTAGTAAATCCCTGTTTGTAATTAAATTTTCTTCTCTTAATGTTGGGATATGTACTTTAAGAACTTCTTTCAATTCCTCTGCATTTCCTGGTTTTGGACGATAAAGTGCCATAAAAACTAATGATGACATATTTTCACCTCCTTTAATAAAATTCTCATCGTAACTATGATAATTCTTTAGCAATTGCACGTCCAGCCTGTCTTCCTGTAAACAAACAGCCGCCGATGAATGTTCCTTCCAACGAGCGATAGCCGTGAATTCCACCTCCGCCAAATCCTGAAACCTCTCCAGCTGCGTATAGACCTGGAACAGGATTTCCTGATGAATCGAGGACTCTGCCGGATAAATCTGTCTGCAGACCGCCCAGCGTTTTCCGACTAACAATGTTTAACCGGACAGCGATTAATGGGCCCATCTTTGGATCGAGAATTCGATGCGGGGATGCCACTCTTATCAGTTTATCTCCAAGATAATTTCGAGCCCCACGCAAAGCGGTAATTTGAAGGTCCTTTGTAAATTTATTTTCTATCTCCCGGTCTCTAGCTAGAACCTGCCGTTCGATTTCGGCGAAATTAAGTAAGTTATCACCTGTAAGTTTGTTCATCCCAGCAACAAGTTCAGGTAGGGTATTCGCAATAACAAAATCCTCTCCCTTATCCATGAAGGCTTTCACCGGTGCAGTGGGTCCAGGAAGAATACGGGCTAATACTTTTTTAATACTTTTTCCAGTCAGATCAGGATTTTGCTCGGACCCTGATAAGGCAAACTCCTTTTCAATAATTTTCTGTGTTAGTATGAACCAGGAGTAATCGTAGCCGGATTTCATAATCGCTTCAAGGGTCCCCAAGGTATCAAATCCTGGAAAGATTGGCGCAGGAAAACGCTTACCTTTTGCATCGAGCCAAAGCGAGGATGGACCAGGGAGGATCCGGATACCATGCATCGGCCAAACGGGGTCCCAGTTCTTAATTCCTTCGGTATAGTGCCACATCCGGTCGCGATTGACGATACGTCCGCCGGCTTTCTCCGTTATTCCAAGCATTCTACCGTCTACATGTTCCGGTACTCCGGAAATCATATTTTGAGGAGCTTTACCGAGCCGTCCCGGCCAATTTTTTCTAATTAACGCATGGTTTCCACCAATACCGCCGCTTGTCACCACTACGGCGGATGAATGAAACTCAAAATCTCCAATTACCTCGCGAGAGCTTGCTTCACCGCGGGCAGAAGTACTTGGAACTAGTAATTCACCCCGGACTCCGATGATGGCACCATTTTCTTTTAATAATTCATTCACACGATGGCGGGGGCGATAATCGACATGACCTTTTTCCATTGCCTGTCTGACTCTATCCTCAAACGGCTTAACGAGACCTGGACCGGTTCCCCATACAATATGAAAGCGGGGCACTGAATTGCCATGGCCTTCCGCTGTATATCCGCCACGCTCTGCCCAGCCAACAACAGGGAAAAAACGAACGCCCATCCCTGACAGCCATTCACGTTTCTCACCTGCGGCGAAGTCAACATAGGCCTCGGCCCACTTTTTCCCCCAATAATCCTCATCTTCTTCTCTATCAAACCCTGCTGCCCCTAACCAGTCCTGCCAGGCAAGTTCCCGTGAATCCTTGATGCCCATTCTTCTTTGTTCGGGTGAATCGATGAGAAATAGACCTCCAAATGACCACCAAGCCTGTCCACCGATAGACGCTTCGGGTTCTTGGTCTAATAGCAGCACTTTTGTTCCAGCTTCAGCCAGTTCAGCCGTAGCCACTAAACCAGCTAAACCTGCACCAACCACGATCACGTCAAATTTCAAATGAATCCCCCCGGTTAATTAAAAGTACTTATCTATTGTGTTGTTTTATTTTCTGAAAAATCAATATAATTCAGTATAACATAACTTACATAGGATTTTGGAGGTAGAATCCATTGACGAATTGAAAGATCAAAAGAAGAGGATGAGGAAATGATTCATCTGGTTCATCCTTTTCTTATCATTATTAATGCCGCTCTTTTATTTTTTTGATTTTGCCTTTTCAATTTTTACTCCATAACTAATACTTTTAATGTGGGACATAGAAAGGCGCACAATTTCCCCATTATTGATCAAAAAAACAAAATCTTTATTTACCTCACAGAGTACTCCCTCTAACTTCTCAGGACCGCCACGATTAATTTTTATCCATTTTAATTTCAATGTGTCAAGAAGGTCTTGGAAATTAGCAGCTTTTTTAAACTTGAAATCTTTTGGAACTTTAATGTTGAATGCCATCTGCTCCTTCATATTATCTGTAAAACTTTTAATATGAGATGTATTGTAGTAAACGACCCCATCTTCTTCCGTGAGAAGGACGATAAGATTGTCACTTACATCCAGTAACTTCCCAATTCTGGATTCTGGTCCACCTCGATCAATTCTGATTACTTTCCCTATAAAACATTTCATGATGTCTTTATTCATAAAAAATTTTCCCCCTTAAAATAATTAATTATATCTATACTGCATCTATATGTATCACGGAATGATGTTGTCCTAATAAATTAGCCTGTTTATTTATAACTTAAGAGAAAAAGAGGTAATTAAAATGATCCCTTTTTAAACCTTTAAATTTTTTGATTGAAAGATAAGAGTAGATGTCGCAAAATCTACTCTTGAACAATAGAGCTATAAAGGCTAGGCTAGAGTAGAATGGAACAACGATAAAGTAGGTGGCAAATTTGGAAAAAAGGTATTTTACGATAGGTATGGCAGGGCATATAGATCATGGGAAAACGTCGTTAACGAAAGCGTTAACTAATGTAGATACAGATCGTTTAAAAGAAGAAAAGGAACGTCAAATTTCAATTGAACTCGGATTTGCGCCTTTATATGAAGATAATGAAATTCAAATTTCTGTAATTGATGTTCCGGGACATGAACGGTTTATCAGGCAGATGATAGCTGGTGTAGCTGGTATAGATCTAGTAGTACTTGTCGTTGCAGCAGACGAAGGTGTTATGCCGCAAACGAGGGAGCACTTGGATATTTTGAAATTTTTAGGAGTTAAAAATGGTTTAATCGCTATTTCAAAAATTGACCGGGTAGAAGAAGAATTTATCGAGCTAGTGAAAGATGATATTTTGGAGGAACTTACTGGGACCGTCTTTGAGGATGCACCGTTTGTTTTAGTAGACAGTCTTTCCAAAAAAGGGATCGAAGAAATTAAAGAATTAATCATCAAAATGTTAAAAGAACAAGAAATGCGAGATGCAAAAGGGGCCTTCCGTCTGCCAATTGATCAAGTATTCACGGTTAAGGGTCAGGGGACTGTGGTTCGAGGTACTGTTTATGAAGGAACGGTCGAAGAGGGACAAACACTTAAGATTATGCCAAAAGGTATTGAGGTAAGAGCGCGGCAGATTCAAGTACATCATAATCCGGCCGAGAAGGCCTATGCTGGACAACGGACGGCGATTAACCTTTCAAGTGTTGCAAAGGAAGAGGTAGAACGGGGAGATGTGCTTGTATCGTCTGAACATTTCCTTGTTACGAAGACTTTGGATGTTGCTATTCGTGTGGTTGAGGACCTAGAGCATATGGTTAAACAACGGATGCCAATTAAGCTTCATCTTGGAACAGCTGAGGTAATGGGGCGGATTGTCTTTTTTGACCGCAATGAAATCAAGGAAGAAAATGGTGAAATCCTTTGCCAACTGAGGCTTGAGGATGAAATTCTTACAAAACGAGGTGACCGCTTTATTCTACGCAGGCCAAGCCCGCAAGAGACGATTGGCGGGGGTTGGGTGATTGACCCACGCGGAGATAAATACCGGTTCGGCATTCAAACCATCGAGGATCTTGAAAAGAAAAAAGTCGGCACACCGAACGAGCGAATTTCTGCTGCTTTAATGGAAGCGAAAAGTTTACCCCTACATGAGTTGATCAAACGAACTTCCCTAGATGAAGCTACCTTAATTGAGTACTTATCGGAAGCAGAATTTGTTTTATATGATGGAAAAGAGTATACACTCCAGCAGTTGATCGATTCGATAGAGGAAGATATCTTTGATAGATTGCAGGATTATCATCAACTTCATTCGATGAAGATTGGGATCAATAAAGCAGAGCTATTGCAAACAATGCAAAAAAGATTTCCTAAATCACTGCTAGATTATGTTTTGGAAAATGGAATGACAAATCATATTTTTCACAGAAAAGGACAGTTTGTTTCGTTGGCAAGTTTTGTACCACATGTACCAAAAAACTGGGCGAAGCGGACTGAAAATCTAATTAATGGATTGCAGAGGGATGGATTAAAGGTTCGTAACCTAAAGGAATATTTTGCTGATGCCGGTATTCCTGACAATCTTGAAGCTGATTTACGACGCTTTCTTGAAGAGGAAGAACAACTTATCCAATTGGATGTACAGTTTGCTTATCATGGGGAAGTATTTAAACAAGCCGTGGATAAACTGCGCAGCCATACAGGTTCTGAATTTGAGGTCGGGGATGCAAAAGATGTTCTTGAACTGTCACGAAAATACATGATTCCGTTTTTAGAAAAATTAGATGCATTAGGATTTACAAAGCGAGTGGAAAATAAGCGAGTTTGGAAAAAATAGCCAAAGAGCCTCGATCCTTTGATGGGAAAGAGGCTTTTTACTTTTTAAGATAGAAACTCTGCAGGGTTTAGGCCGAGTTCACGACAGATATCGCTAACCATTTGTTTTTCATTGTTGTCAAAATTTCCATCTGCATAGCCAATGGCGATGCAATAACGAGCGACAAGACGAGCAATTTCTGGCTTAGTTCTGATTTTTCCAAGGGCACGAAATGCCTCGGCACGACCAAGCATCCGATCATTTTCTATTCTAGAAACAAACATATTGAATTTTTGGAGGACCTTATTTGTATCAAACACTCGTAATTCTTCACTTTGATGGACGAACTCAGTCATTTTCTGGCGTTCAGAAGCATCCAAGTACCCGTCTGCCATCGCCACTAATGCACAGGCTGCGACCACTGCTTCGAGTACATCCTGGCTTTTATATCGATTAAAAAGTTCTTGTGCTTTTTTCTTTTGATTGTTTGCCCACTCCGCGTAATCTGTTTGCGAAGGGGACCAGTTGTTGCCACAGCTATTACATGAGAACTTTAGTTGATTTTTTCCAATAAAACCACCCAGTAAACCGACAGGGCCAAGGATTAACCCGCCTATTGCTGCTTTACCAAGACCGAACCCTTTCTTTCCTGTCCTGACATTTGAGGAATGGCAGCGTGGACAAATGATATCATCTCCACCATACGATTGGTGAGAATTTGCTGAAGCAGGATAGGACTGTGTCGGATATCCGTAGGCAGGCTGCTGCTGATAAGTCGATTCTGGCTGAAGATGAATGGGCTGCTGATACGAATTTGAGCTTGATTGGTTTGGTTGATATGAATTACTTTGTTGAAAAGAATTAGGATTTGTTTGGCTTGGTTGGTATGGATTACTCTGATGATATGAATTAGGGCTTGATTGGTAACTTGTTGGCTGAGACGGCGGCGGTGTTTGCACACTTGCAGGTGGGTCGTCAACGGTAATACCAAAGTTACCACATAAAGCAGCTAATCCTCCTTGGAAGCCACTGGCAATTGCATTAAACTTCCATTCACCGTTATGACGGTAGAGCTCCGCTGCCACAATTGCTGTTTCAACCGTGAAATCCCGTCCAAGGTTAAATCTCAATAATTCTTCATTTGTTTGCTCATTAAAAATACGCACATAAGAATCAGAAATTTGTCCGAAATTTTGCCGTTTCGCTTGCGCATCATGGATCGTAATTGTAAAAGCAATCCGATGAATTTGGGAAGGAACCTTGTTTAAATCAATCCTGATCTGCTCATCATCCTGGGCTCCTGCACCAGTTCGATTGTCACCGCTATAGATAATGGAGCCATTTCCACCTGCCGGATTATTATAAAACACAAAATCCTGGTCACTGTTCACTTTTCCAGTTTGCCCTAATAAAAATGCAGAAGCATCTAAATCAAAATTGGACCCTTGTTGACTAATGTTCCAACCCAAGCCGACAACGACGTTTTGCAGTCCAGGGTGAGATTTTGTTAAATCTACTTTTTGCCCCTTGCTTAGTGTAACACCCACTTTTTTCACTCCTCTTGATTATTTTCATATGTACATTATAAATGTATTTTTGAAAAAGGGAAAAATTTCATGACAGATAAGTTTCTTCATTGTTTATACCACACTTTATGTACGATACAGGTGTGAAAAAGTTTCAAAAATATATAAAGCCATAAAAAAGCATGCTGATCAATCTTACTCTCAATTAAGGAAAAGTTAAGAAATAAACATAATAATGGGTGTAGATTAGATTATTTGTCTTCCTGGGAGGAATTCAGGACGGAAAAGGAGCAGGTATAGATGAAAAAATGGATAATTATTGTAGGCAGTATACTCGTTGTTGGTTTCGTTGGTTATCGATGGGATTCATTAAAGTTAGGTACACAAACGGTGTCAGCTCAAGTCAGAACAGCGGTTGTTCAAAAAGGGACGTTAAACGTCAACATTAGTGGTTCGGGGACAGTTCAAGCGGTAACGAGTGAAGATATTAAATCAACGTTTAATAATAATGAAGTTGATGAAGTACTTGCAGCTGTGGGGGAGAACGTAACCGAAGGAGATGAATTAATTACTTTTTCGGATGGAAGTGACCCTATAACAGCACCCGCCACTGGCGTTCTTACGACAATCGCAGTTTCCGCAGGAGAGCCAGTAACAAATGGACAAGTTGTTGCCCATGTCACAAACTATAAGCAATTACAAACCGTGGTCCAAATTGATGAGCTTGATATATCCAAAATTAAAAAGAACCAGCCAGTTGACCTAACCATTAATGCGTTTCCTGATCAAGTATTTACTGGTAAAGTATCTGCAATTTCTGAAGACGGAACATCATCGAACGGAGTCTCCACTTTCGATGTTACCATTCATATTGACAAACCAGATCAGCTTAAAGTCGGGATGAGTGCGGAAGCAAGAATCTTAACAGAAAGTAAAGTTAATGCCCTTTATGTTCCACTTGATGCTGTATACACATCAAACAAGAAGAAATATGTCATAGTCAATTCGAAGAGCACAGATAGTGACACCTCAGGAGCAGAGGAAAATATAGTTCAAACGGGCATCGCAAATGAAGATTATGTGGAAATAACAAAAGGAGTATCGGAAGGAGAAACAGTAAAATTACCTCAATTAGCAAAAGCGAGCTCGTCAAATAATTCAAGTAGTAATTCCCAAAGCAGTGTTTTTGGTGGAATCGGAAACGTGGGCGGAATGAACCGGAACTTTGGAGGTCAAGGAAAATTTGGCGGTAGGGGTGGAAACTAAGCAGGAGGTAATTTTAGCTTCCCAAACATCTCTTTTAAATGAAAGGTAAACAGCGGACATGTCCTTTGTTACGATTGCTTTATTTGCTATATAATTATTTTTAGATACAAACTTAGGAGAGATCGACAATGCGCTTATTAGTTGTGGAGGATAATCTTCCTTTATTGGAATCGATTGTTCAGCTTTTATCAGATGAGTTTGAAGTGGATCAAGCATCCAATGGTGAGGATGCCTTATTTTTAGCGATGCAGAATATCCATGATGTTATTGTATTAGATGTCATGATTCCTGAGATTGATGGGTTCGAAGTTTTACGTACGATTCGAAAGGAAGGATTAAAGATTCCTGTCCTATTCCTTACTGCAAGGGATTCCCTCGAAGATCGTGTCAAAGGCTTAGATAGCGGGGGAGATGATTATTTAGTTAAACCATTTCAAGCAGCAGAATTGAAAGCCAGAATCCGTGCCTTATTAAGAAGAAGTGGCAGCTTAACAACCAATCAAACCATTCAATTTCGCGGCATTGAATTGTTAGGGAAGGAAAGAGATATTGTCGTCGATGATGAGCAGTTAAAACTCACGGCCAAGCAATATGAGTTATTAGAATTTCTGATTCAGAATAAAGGCGCCATCCTAACGAAAGAGCAAATCTATGACCGTGTATGGGGCTTTGATTCGGATACAACAATCGCTATAGTTGAGGTATTCATGCACCACCTCCGTAAAAAATTAGAACCATCAGGCTATCATACCGATATTAAAACCATTCGTGGCGTAGGCTATATGTTGAACGAAGAATAGGGGCATCTCATGTTTCGGCAAACACTTATTAAGCTGACATTTTTAAATTCATTAGTCTTTATTGTACTTATCAGCGCACTCGGAAGCGTTATTTATTTTTACACAGAGAATAAATTATATAGAGATGTAAACCAATCGCTCTATGAATCGATTGAACATTTTCAAAAGCAGCCGGGGGGACCAGGTGAAATTCGTGGGGACGATGGGGGGCCTATTCCAAGATTTATAAGGAGAGATCCCCGGATATTAACCCTAATCTGGGATGAAAATAATCAGCTCATGTCGGATCAAAACCGTGATTCTGAAATTTTTCAAGATAATGAGAAGCTGATTCGCCCCAAAACATTAAATACCCTTAAGGATGTTGATGTAGAAGATTTTTCGTTTAGGTATATTGCTTTCGAAGTGGATCATCCTCAATTAGGAAAAATCACTGTTCAATTCATCCGTAATGTAAACTCTGAACAAAAATTACTCGAAAGACTATTGTTGATAATGCTGATTGGAATGGGAGTTGGAATCATTTGTGCAGTTGTGTCTGGTTATTTTTTAGCGGGAAAGGCACTTGTCCCGATTAAAAAGGCTTGGCAAAAGCAGACAGAGTTTGTTTCCGATGCTTCGCATGAGTTAAGAACCCCATTAGCCGTCATCCAAGCAAAAACGGATTTACTATTTCGGTCTCCCGCTGCAACGATACAGGACAAAATTCTTGATGTATCAACGATTTCAAATGAATCTAGGCGACTTTCCAAATTAGTCACCAACTTATTGACATTGGCGAGATCGGATTCTGACCAAATTGAAGTGAAAAAGGAAACGTTCCATCTAAATGAACTTTTAAAAGAAATCCATCAACAATACGAAGAAATTGTTATGTATCAAGAAAAATCACTTCGGTTAGAAGCAGCTGAACCTGTTACCTTTTTTGGTGATAAAGCGAGAATTCATCAACTTACCGTCATACTACTGGACAATGCGATGAAATATACGATTGAAGGAGGAGAGATCCTGCTTTCGTGTGGACATACTCATTCGTCTATTTTCCTTAAAGTAAAAGATAACGGAATTGGTATTCCTGAAATGGATATCCCTAAAATCTTTGACCGCTTCTATCAAAGCGATAAAGCTAGAACGGCTGCCGAGGGAACAGGATTGGGCCTGTCGATTGCCAAGTGGATTATTGAGAAGCATCATGGAAAAATAAAGGTACAAAGCACCCTTGGAAAAGGGACAACAATTGAAATTACTTTTCCAAAAACTCAAAAAAATTGAATTTGTTTTTTCTAAACAAAAAGCACACGAATGAAGTTGTCGTGTGCTTTTTGCATTCTTATTCAACAATAATTGTCCCTTTAAACATTTGCATCCCGCAGCTAAAGGTATATTCTCCGGACTTATCCGGAGTTAAGGTTAGTTTTGTTGTTCCAGTTTTTAGGTTGACATTGTTAATATTAAAATCAGGAATCATAAAGGTGGATATACAATTACTACTATCCAATGGATTTTTAATTTCTAGTTCTACTGGTACACCCTTTTTCACTCGAATAACATTAGGCGTGTACCCCTGTGTGGTTATTTCCATCTTTACAAGTGGCTTGCTTTCCTTTGACACATCAACTTCCGTTTTGGGAACCTCTTGACTAGTAGCAGCTTGTTGAGTTGTTGCTTGAGTTGTTTTACTTTGACCTGGAATTTCGACCATATCACTGCTGTACATAAATAAAAATAATGATACTATCACAACGCCTCCTGCGATGATCGCAAAGGGTGAGAGCTCTTGTGTATCAAGGGATAATTTATTATTCGATTCCACGAAAATATACATGATTACGAATCCGATAATTAATATATAAAAACCTAACAAGATTCCAAGTAAAATAGTAGGATTAATAAATTGAAGAAAGGCACCGAGAATAGCTCCAATGATCCCGCCCATTAAACCAGAAATTGATCCCATTAGGATGGCTAATATTCCAACGGGGTGTCCAGCTAAGAACCCTACGACGAAACCAATAATCATACTGACTCCGACTACTAGAAAAATCTCACCGGAAATGATGCCAATGATACTGCCGGTCAGTAACCCTGTGATTACCGCAATGACCATACTAATCATAATCCCAGATGTATTGGCTAGCTTATTTTTATGACGGTAAACAGAATAAATGGAATATCCGGTACCAATGGCAACTACAATCGCCGAAATAATCGCAAAAATATTCATTTTATGTCTCCTCAGATGTGTATGTTTTATTCATTAAATAATTTACAACATATGAGTATTATAAATGGAAATGACCCATTCAAATTTGTATTTTTAGTGATTAATATGAACGTTTTATGAATATTATTGAGGTTAAATTAGGATATGGAATAGTAGGAGATCGATTTTATTCTTTATTTTCTTTATCAAGGGTATTTTTATAAATTCTTTTCATGGCCTCATTCTGCATTTTGATATATTCAAGCAGAAATTCTTTTTCTTCTTCCTCTTGTTGGAGATCATCCTTTTCTTTTTCCAAGTAAGCCACCCCATTTTTTCTAATTACTAGCATTTTAACTGATTTATTTAGACGTTTAAAGTAAATTTGAAAGAAAATTGCTCGCTTCAGCAATATATTCCATAAAAAAATTGACTTTTTTTATAATGAAATATATAATTTTCAAAAATACTATTGAAACTGTGACGGGGATTAGTAAAGTGAAAAGGTCTTACCAAGAGAGGAAACCAATGGTGCGAGGTTTCTTAAGACGGTCATTTGAACCTGCCTCTGAGTTCTGTATCGGATACATATGAAGATACATGCGGATAATGTCCGTTATCATGGAAAGTGTATAAAGCTTTTTGCTTTATGAATTTAGGGTGGTACCGCCAGGCCTTGGTCCCTTTTTTGAGGATCAAGGCCTTTTTGTGTAGAAATGCGGAAGCGTCCGTTACTTATTTAAAAAAATTTAATGAGGTGTCAAACATGGCAAAAGAATTTGTAAAAGATGTAACTGCAATGGACGATGATTTCGCCCAGTGGTATACCGATGTGGTAACAAAAGCTGACTTAATTGATTATTCAAGTGTTCGTGGCTCGATGATTATTCGACCATATGGCTATGCTTTATGGGATAATATAAAAAATGAATTGGATCGCCGTATAAAAGAAACGGGGCATGAAAATGTTTATATGCCTTTGTTTATTCCTGAAAGCTTGCTGCAAAAAGAAAAAGATCATGTTGAAGGTTTTGCACCAGAAGTGGCATGGGTCACACATGGCGGGTCTGAACCATTAGCAGAACGATTAGTTGTCCGTCCTACATCAGAAGTTCTTTTTTGCGAGCATTATAGTAACATCATCCATTCTTACAGAGATCTGCCAAAGCTTTATAACCAATGGGCAAACGTGGTCCGTTGGGAAAAAACAACCCGTCCATTCTTACGGACATTAGAGTTTTTATGGCAGGAAGGTCATACCGCGCATGCAACTGACGAAGAGGCTATGGAAGAAACCATTAAAATGCTAAATGTTTATGCCGCAGTTTGTGAAGAAATCCTTGCGATTCCAGTTGTAAAAGGACAAAAAACGGAAAAAGAAAAGTTTGCAGGTGCGAAAGCTACTTTTACGATAGAAAGCTTAATGCATGATGGAAAAGCATTACAGTCTGGTACATCCCACCACTTCGGCACAGGATTTGCCGAGGCATTTAACATTCAATATACAGACAAAGAAGGAAAGCTCCAATATGTGCATCAAACCTCTTGGGGCTTCACCACAAGGATTATCGGTGCCTTAATCATGGTGCATGGCGATGACCGCGGCCTTGTGATTCCGCCAAAAGCTGCACCAACTCAAGTGATGATTGTGCCGATTGCTCAGCATAAAGAAGGCGTTCTTGATTTTGCCTATGAGTTAAAAGAGACTTTATCAAGTGTTGTACGTGTAGGGATCGATGCTAGTGATAAAAAGCCAGGCTGGAAGTTCAATGAATATGAAATGAAAGGTATTCCAGTCCGTCTTGAGGTGGGACCTAAAGATATCGAAAACAAGCAAGTGGTTTTAGTTAGACGCGATACTTTAGAGAAAGTGTTTGTTCCGCTCGACCAATTAGAAACGAAGCTTGTTGAGTTATTAGATGAAATTCAAACAAATTTATATAATAAAGCACTTACTCATCGTGAAGAAAGAACCACTGTTGCTGTAACACTTGATGAGTTAAAGCAATCACTCGAAGCAAAACCAGGTTTTATCAAGGCCATGTGGTGCGGCGAATTAGCTTGTGAGGAAAAAATAAAAGAAGATACAGGGGCAACATCTAGATGTTTGCCATTCGAGCAAGAAAAAGTATCTGACAAATGTGTATGCTGTGGAAAAGAAGCCAATAAAATGGTTTATTGGGCAAAAGCTTACTAAAAATAGCAAACTTTCAGGCTCTTCCTGGTTAGGAAGAGTCTTTTTTATTTTATATTGTGCTGCAACAGTGAACGAAATTAAGTTTATGAGCGAATTTAAGCGAATTTATTTATTGAATGGGCGAATTTCTTGGTTTTATGAGCGAATTTATTAGTTGAATGGGCGAATTTCTCAGTCAATGAGCGAATTAAAATTTTGGCGTATCAGCGGATTTTTCTATCTGCCAATCTTCCCTTTCTATTAGCGAATCGGCTCCTCCATATTTTTTTCTGAAAAAAGGAATGAACAATGATCGTAGCGAATTGTTTATATTCAGAAGGAGGAAAGGTTATGAAACCAATACTACTAGACTTTCCCAATCAATTTTACACAGAAAGATTATTCATTCGCATGCCACTACCCGGAGATGGTAAAGCTGTTTACCATGCAATACAGGCATCATTAAACGAACTAAAAGATTGGATGCCTTGGGCCCATCGGGAGCAAACCGAGGAAGATGTAGAAGTAAACATGCGTGAGGCACATGCTAAGTTTTTAACTCGCGAGGATTTGAGGTTACATATCTTTAATAGGGAAACAGGAGAATTCATCGGTTCTTCTGGATTGCACAGGATCAATTGGAATATCCCTAAGGTTGAAATAGGTTACTGGATCGATACACGCTATACCAGGCAGGGGTATATAACGGAAGCGGCAGAGGCGATAACGAAATTTGCCTTTAATGAACTCAAAGCAAAACGGGTTGAAATTCGTTGTGACTCAAAAAATATCAAAAGTCGGGCCATTCCTGAACGCTTAGGGTTTACCTTAGAAGGCATTTTAAGAAGTGATGAAATGTCTGCGGACAGAAAAGATCTACGTGATACATGTATTTATGCAAAAATAAGTAATAATTAATACAGCAAAAGAGTACTGATTTTTCAGTACTCTTTTGCATGAACTTATTGAAAAACTCTATCTACAGGGATTTAATCAAGGAAATATCTTTTTAGATAGAATTTAGTAATCGCCAAATATTCGCGGGAATAGGATTTTACCACAGCAATCCATGGTGTTTCTGCTGGGAGTCCCTGTACCTGTAGGCCATAATCACGGGCAATTGAGACTGCCCGATATAGATGAAAATTATTTGTAACCACAAGACCAAGCTTGGCACCTTCGGGAATAAGCTTTTTCGAAAAATTAATATTTTCATATGTATCAGTTGATTGTTCCTCTAAGATAATTCGATTCTCGCTAATTCCTTGTTTCTTAAGTTCTCTCTTGATGGATTCAGCCTCGGATATTTCTTCACCAGATCCTTTCCCCCCAGAAGCAATGACGAGTGTATCTTGGTTTTTCTTTAAATAGTCTGCAGCGGCATTTATTCTGCTCGCAAACGCTAAGGAAGGGACGGTTCCTTTTACCCTTGCCCCGAGGACAATCAAATAGTCTGCATTTTTAGGTGTTTCCATGTTACTATATTGACTAATTTTAATTTGTAATATGCCAATGTAAATTAAACCTAAAGCCACGAAAACTCCCAACAACAAGAACACTCTTTTCTTATTTTTCATGATTTCAAATCCATTTCAAGTTTTTTTCACAACTAATTAAACCTATTATACAAAATAATAGATTAAGTTGGTGTGAAATACTAACATATGTTGAATTTAAAAAAGGACGATCCCCCAGTCCTTTCCTTTTCATTATTCACAAACCCACGACAGTCCAAGCGTTCCTACCCCAGTATGCACGCCTGCCACAGTAATCAGCATCATTAATTCAGTTTGGATATCAGGGAATGTTTCGTTGACTAAATGTTCAAGCACGGCAGCTCTCTCGATATCATTAGCATGAACGATAGCAACTTTCCTAACATTCGCTGTTTCCAAGTCTGTTTGTAAATTATTAATCAACCAGGAAATCGCTCTTTTTTCGGTGCGAACCTTATCTTTAATCTTAGCGCCACCGTCTTCAATCGCTAAAATCGGCTTTATATTAAATAATGAAGCTAGTATTGCTTGGCCTCCGGATACTCTGCCGCTTTTTTTGAGTTGGTCCAGATTTGAGGGGACTAAATATAAGCGTGTATTGTCGCGTAGTGCATTTAATTCTGCGACAACCTCACCGCTCTCATGTCCTTGTCCTACAAGTTCGATCCCTTTTTTTATTAAAAAAGAAAGAGGGTAGGAACCTGTCATGGAGTCGATAGGAAACAGTTTAAAATCAGCCATTTCTGCTGCCATTACAGAGGTTTGAAACGTCCCTGATAAGAGACTAGAAGCATGAAGAGCTATTCCGTAGTCATAGTCTTCCTTTAACCTTGTATAAAGTTCCACAAAATCACCCAGGCAGGCTGGGTGGTTTGAAATTTCGAATCCTCATGTTTCATTCGCTCATAAAACTCTTTTTGTGTAATATCTATTGTTTCCTTGTAGGATTCTTGGTTAATTACAATGTTAAGTGGAACTACATGTATATTATTTTGCTCGATAAACTCTTTGCTTAGCGAAGCCGTTGTGTCAGTAATCCATGCAATTTTTGCTGCATTCATGTTAATCCTCTTCCTCCAGTGAAATCTCTTATTTCTATATCATATAATCTCAATATTACTCATTACACATGTTAGTTTTATTCCCTTTGTTTTGATAACTAGATTCAACATTACAAGAAGGAATATTAACCAACAAGTTATATTTGTCATGTTAAAATATGAAAACTTTGTGAAGTTTTTAGGAGAGAAACCCCAAAAAGGACCTAGTTCGAATTGTTCAAAAATAGTAGTCTGTGATTTAAATCACTTATTTTGTGCGTTAAATATCATATAATCACTATGGAAACAGTGAAATATATAGGGAGTGTTAAAAATGTTAGATCAAAAAACAATAGAAATAATCAAATCAACTGTACCTGTTCTAGAAAAACATGGGGAAACAATTACAACTCGATTTTACCAATTGATGTTTGGCAACCATCCTGAATTACTAAATATATTTAATCATGCTAATCAAAAACAAGGCAGACAGCAAAAAGCATTGGCTGGAACGGTATATGCCGCTGCCATGTATATCGATAATCTGGAAGCTATTCTTCCAGTAGTGAAGCAAATTGCACAAAAACATAGAAGCCTTGGCATCTTGCCTGAACATTACCCGATTGTCGGAAAACATCTACTGCTAGCGATTAAGGATGTATTAGGTGATGCAGCAACAGACGAGATTATTGACGCATGGGCTCAAGCATATAATGTAATAGCAGATGTTTTTATCAGTGTAGAAGCAGAATTATATGATGAAACTGAAAATCAACAGGGTGGCTGGAACGGCTTTCGTAACTTTAAAGTCGACCGTAAAGTAGTTGAGAGTGAAGTGATCACCTCGTTTTACTTAAAACCAGAAGACAATAAAGGAATTGCCAATTTTACCCCTGGTCAGTATATTAGTATCAAGCTAGAAATAGCAGGTGAAAAGTTCACACATATTCGTCAATACAGCCTTTCAGATGCTCCAGGTAAGGACTATTATCGAATCAGTGTTAAACGCGAATCTGGGACTGAAAATCCAGATGGAATGGTGTCCAATTACTTACACGACGGAGTGAACCAAGGAGATATTTTAAAAGTAAGTGCTCCTGCAGGGGATTTTGTTCTTGATACTAATAAGAATACTCCTGTTGTGTTACTTAGTGGGGGCGTTGGTTTAACACCAATGATGAGTATGTTAAAAACAGTCGTTGAAGTCCAGCCAGAACGTAAGGTAACATTTGTCCATGCAGCTGCGAATGGGAATGTACATGCACTAAGAGACGAAGTAGAAGAGATATCAAAGCTTGAAAACGTACATTCCTATTTCTTTTACGATTCACCAACAGAAGAGGATTGCAAGAATAACCGCTTTGATGTTGAAGGCTATGTAACCCGTGAGTGGCTGAAAGAAAATATCACAACCAAGGACGCCGATTTTTATTTCTGTGGACCTGTTCCATTTATGAAAGCTATTAATCGTTCATTAAAAGAATTAGGAGTAAATCAAGAAAGAATTCACTTTGAATTTTTTGGTCCTATGGGGAATTTAGAAGAATAACAGAGAAACAAGCCGATTTCTAATAGAAGTCGGCTTTATTTTTGTAGTGAACTTACGAACAGCCTTTCAAAAATATAAATTTGAAATCTATAAGTCGATAACTATATTAGAGAAGTTTGGTTAAAATACCAATAAGAATTAATGCCATATCAATTCCAAATATCCCTTTTAGGAAAGGAGCAAACATTATTGCATTTTTTAATGACGATTATAAACGAGTACGGGTATCTTGTTCTTTTTCTTTCCATTACACTTGGTATATTTGCACTTCCGATTCCTATGGAAGCAATGTTGGCATATGCAGGGTTTTTATCCTTTCTTGGAAAGCTTAATTGGTTTGGAAGTATACTCGCTTCTGCAGCTGG
This sequence comes from Bacillus sp. OV166, assembly GCF_900177675.1. Classification (GTDB taxonomy): domain Bacteria; phylum Bacillota; class Bacilli; order Bacillales; family Cytobacillaceae; genus Neobacillus. The sequence goes on from NZ_FXWM01000001.1 coordinate 2,550,557, forward strand.
TTGTACGCTTGGAATGTTGCTTTCCTATTGGGTAGGCTATAAGCTTGGGATTCAATTTTTTGAAAAGCATGGGAAGCGGCTGCATTTAGAGCCAGATCGTTTGAATTCAATTTCAAACTGGTTAAGAAAATATGGCAATAAACTATTAATCATTGCCTTATTTATTCCAGTATTTAGGCATTTTATCGGTTATTTTTCTGGGGTCACTCGTTTACCAATTAGGATTTATACCTTGTATACAGGGCTTGGGTCAGCGATTTGGGTTTCGAGTTTTATCTCATTAGGAAAAATACTTGGTCCTCAATGGGAAGTTTTTTTTGAAATCATAAGGAAATATTTAATTTTAACCAGCGTGGTTCTTATCATTTTAATTGTAATTATTTATGGGATTAGGAAATTAAGGAATGTAGTTATAGAAACAGGAACGAAATAGGAGAACAAATTAAGATCAAAGGAGTCCTCTCAACGGTTCCTTTGATTTTTATTTAGAGTAAATAGTTGTAGAAGTTAACAATTTTCGAACTTTATGTATTTTATACGATATATGGTCCTTGAAAGTTTGATTCATATCTCAACTATGATTAAATTAAATAAAGAAATGGCCAGAAAGGATGTTATTTAATGAATAAAAATGTCATACGTTCGATCACGGGCATAGCTGTATTATTTTGCCTCCTCTGGCTGATCGGGCTTGGTTGGGCGGTAGGGGAATTTTATGCTGGAAAACCAGAAAAGGTTCCAGAAGCAAAAACCGTTTCCAAGGTGGAAAATAAAAAAGGGTTAACCATCGTGGCGTTAGGTGATTCGTTAACTCGAGGAACAGGCGATGAAACCGGAAAAGGATATGTGGGTGTCTTGATTGATGAAATCAAGGGAAAAACAAAGCGTCCGGTACAGCTTACCAACCTTGGTATCAATGGTCAAAGATCTGGATCTCTAAGGAAGCAAGTACAGGAAACAGAAGTAGGGCGCCAAATTCAAAAAGCTGATATTGTCCTAGTGACGATTGGCGGAAACGACTTGTTCCGCGGGGGGCAAGGCTTAAGCGATTTTAAAGCTGAAGATATTGCAGCGATTGAGAAGAAATACCTGGATAATTTGAAGTTTGTTTTTGAGCAAATACGTAAAAACAATACAAATGCCAATGTGTTTTTCATTGGTTTGTATAATCCATTTATTGAATTAGAGCAGGGAAAAGAGATGTCAAAAGTGGTCCGCCACTGGAATTACGATAGTGCAGAAGTCAGTGCTTCTTTTCCAAAAATCGTGTTTGTACCAACCTTCGACTTGTTTGAGTTAAAAGTGAATGACTACTTATATTCCGACAAGTTTCATCCAAATTCAAAAGGGTATCGTTTAATTGCCGAACGGGTAGCTTCATTGCTTACCTGGTAAGGAGAGGAATTCGATGGAGAAAAAAATTACACTATCTGTAAAAAATCTTAAAAAAGTAATTGGAAAAAAGGAAATTATCAAGGGATTGACTTTCGATTTACGGGAAGGAGAGGTATTTGGCTTCTTAGGCCCAAATGGAGCAGGGAAAACAACGACGATCCGCATGCTTGTTGGATTAATCAAACCCACATCCGGCAGCATTCACATTTGTGGCGCGAATATAGAAGAGAATTTTCAAGAAGCAATGACCAATCTTGGTTGTATTGTCGAGAATCCAGAATTATATCCCTATCTTTCCGGGTATAATAACCTCCTTCATTTTGCCAGAATGCTCGAAGGAATCGGAGAACAACGAATTAAAGAGGTTACTAAACTTGTTGGTTTAACAGAAAGAATTCATGATAAGGTAAAAACCTATTCTTTAGGGATGAGACAACGTCTTGGGATTGCTCAAGCCTTATTAGGGAGACCAAAAGTGCTGATTCTTGATGAGCCAACTAATGGGTTGGATCCGGCAGGAATCCGTGAAATGAGACAATTTATAAGGTTTCTTGCAGAGGATGAAGGCTTAAGCGTCTTAGTTTCCAGTCATTTGCTAAGCGAAATTCAACTTTTGTGTGACCGTGTCGCGATTATTTCAAAAGGGACGATTATACGAACGGATACTGTCCATCAACTGCTAGCAAATCGCGAAAGAGTCGTTTGGCAGGTTCATCCGCTTGAGAAGGGTAAGGAAGTATTAAGTTCGTTAACCAAAATTGATGTAACAGAAGATGGTACCATACTGACAGAATTTAATGAACAAAAGATACCTCTATGGAATAAGCAGTTGGTTGAAGCAGGAATTGCTGTGACTGAAATGAATCGAAAAATGCCAGTCCTGGAAGATTTATTCCTCGAACTTACGGGGGGTGATACGATTGAATAAATTGATTCAAAATGAAATGATGAAACTGATTGCCAAGAAGCGGCTTATTGTTATTGCTATCATTATTGGCGTTCTTGTCATGTTATTTACATATGCACAATATAAACAAGTTCAAACACAACGAGAAAAATTGGGAACTAGTGATTGGCGAACAATTTTACAACAGCAAATTGTTGACACGACCAATCGTTTGAGCAGCAGTCGGATTACCGATGAATGGAAGAAACAACTGCAAATATCCCTGCAACAGCAACAATATTATCTGGATCATGATATTAATCCTTCTGAGCCTGGTGCACCAACGTTTATGAGGATTTTCTTAGAAAACTCGATTGATCTCTTTATTCCATTAATGGTCATGGTCATTGCCAGTGATTTGGTTTCATCCGAGCACAGTTTAGGATCAATTAAACTGCTTTTGACGAGGCCGGTCAAACGATGGAAGGTACTCTTAAGTAAATATTTGACTCTTTGCTTAGCCATTTCTTTAATTATTGCGATCGCAGGAATCCTTTCTTATTTGATTTCTGGTTTGGTGTTTGGGTACAAAGGCTGGGGAGCACCCATTTTAACAGGCTTTAATGTGACCGAAACAGGCTTAAATACTTCAGAAGTCAAACTTATGGGGCAATGGAAATTTTTATTAATGGACTTTGGACTGGTCTGGTTTGTCTCTATTGTCGTCGGTACCTTATCCTTTATGCTGTCGGTTTTGATTCGCAGTACGGCTGCCGGCATGGGTGTCATGCTTGCCTCTTTAATTTCAGGAGCTATATTAACGAACATGGTATCCTCCTGGGAATCTGCCAAGTACTTTTTTATGGTTAATTTACGGTTAACCGATTATATGAAAGGAACAGCACCTCCGATTGAAGGCATGGATCTTTCATTTTCCATCCAAATCCTCTTTGTGTGGTGGGCAGTTGCTTTATTCGTTTCATTTTTTGTCTTTACTAGGAGAGATGTCTATTAGAGAAAGCTATTTCCGTGTTTGCGGGAATAGCTTTTTTATTGGGTGCGTTAAAGGTCATAGTTGATTTTTATAGCCAAGTTGATTGGAGCGTAAGGCGCGAATACTCCTGCGGGAGGACGGGGCAGGGGAGACCCCGGAGGCTCCACGGACCGCTCGCGAACCGCACGCGCCTGGAATGGAAATCAACAGCCCAGTTTAACCGATTAAAATTAAAAAAGTTCCAACTTGAAAGAATATTATAAAATTAATAAAATATTAGAGAGGATAATTGACAAATGGAGGAGTGTCTATGTCATTTGCAATAAAAAAGATCGATCATATTCAACTTGCTGGCCCAAAGGGCTGTGAAGAAACCGCGAGGGAATTTTTCAATGGAATTCTGGGATTAATTGAAGTTGAAAAGCCAGCAGAATTAAAGAAACGCGGCGGGGTTTGGTTTGAATTTGGGAACTTTCAACTTCACATTGGGGTAGAGGAACCATTTTCACCAGCTAAAAAAGCACATCCTGCATTAGTGGTAGAAAATATCGAGGCTTTAAAAGGTCATCTACGTGATAAGGGAGTTTTGTATACAGAGGACGATCTACTTCCAGGGGCGAGCAGAATTCATGTACATGATCCGTTTGGCAATCGACTTGAATTATTAGAATGGCTCTAGAAATTCCTTTGAGATATAAATACAGCTCCACTCCAGAAATTTGGAATGGGGCTGAATGCCTTAAATTGGGGGATTGAAGGCACATTTCTTAGGGATGATTCTATTCAATTTCCAGCAGGGAGAGGGGACCCCAGCCGGAAGGAAATAAGCATAAATAATGGTTAGGTTTACTGACTGGCGCTTGTTGCAAGGCCACCTGTGCAGTCGGGGCCAGGGCAGATTTATCATCCTTCATGAATAATGAGCAGTCCCCGATACTAAAAACATTTTTCGTGTCCTTAACGCGAAGATAAGAGTCGACAGCGAGTTTGCCTTTTTCAATTGGTAACCCCCATTTTTGAACATTTCACATGAGGATTATAAAAAAATAGAGCGAATGCTCTTGTTATCTTGTGAAATATTTCACATATCTTCTCTGTTTTTAGAATACGATAATCCAAATAAAATCTCAAGTGTTTAATAACTAAATATTTGTCAAAATGGTAAATTTTTTTTGCCCAACTGGGAATGATAATTCCGTACCGTTAAAAAAAGGTTTATTTTACTAATTAAAAAATCGGAAGGAGATAATTATGAAGTTTAAAATGTTACTTTTATCATTAGGATTATTATTGTCTGTGCCTGGAATGGCTGGAGCAAACCAAACGGTGCCTGACACCAATAATGGGGGACAAAGGGAAAAAGCACCTTGTAATTGTAAAGAGGGCAGAGAGCATCATATGATGCATAAAGATTGGCAAGCAAAGATGGCGGAAAGAGAGAAAATGCTTCTATCATGGGTAGACCAGTATACTCCAGATAAAAAAGGCGAGTGGACAACCGTCCTTGCGGAAAAGAAAACACTAAGTAACCAATGGATGAGTCCTGAAAATGCTGAAAAACGTGAGCAATGGAAAAAAGAAAAAATGGCGAAAATAGAAGAACTAAAAAAACAATTTGATGCAGGTAAGTTAACAAAAGAGGAATTTATAAAACAGGCACATGGCGGAAAAGAAATGTCACATTGGAGGACATTCCATAAATTAAGGAATGCCGTTGAAAAGAAAGACAACAAACAGGCCGTGTTACTTCTAAATCAACTGTTAGATCAAACAAAACAGCATAATCAAAAAATTAAAGAATTACTGAAAAAGTAATGAGCTTCTATCGAAAAACTAATTCAAAGGGATTAGTTTTTTCTTTGTTTAAACAGTTCAATCTTCAATTATTCAACCTCTTCATGATGACAAGATGTCAATAATTACTGCTGTTAAAATAACTTAATAAAGGGAATATTTAAGAATGATAAATTCCGAGGAGGTTTGAAATGAGAAGGAAAAATTTAATGATGACCACCGTTGCACTAGGTGCTGCATATTTACTTCGTAATCCAAAATCCAGGCAAAAATTAATGAATCAATTTCAAGCATTTACTAAAAAATAATCCAAAAAATAAACATCCCCTAAATCCGTTGATGGGGATGTTTTTAATGATGAAAGAAATTACCTATGATTGACAACAATAATTCATAAAACTTATTTTTTTAAACTAATTGTTTCTTGTTTAATCTCTTTGATTTCCTCTTTTATCTCTTCCTTTATATCGTCAGCAATTCCGTCAGTCGCCCTTTTAAATTCGCGAATCGATCTGCCAAAAGCACGGCCAACTTCAGGAAGTTTGTTTGGACCGAAGACGACCAAGGCTACGATTAAAATCAAAATTAATCCTGGTACTCCAATATTAGAAAACATATTTACATCTCCTAGTGATGAATGCTATATAACTAGTGTCTATTATACCTTTTTTATCTTTAATTGTACAAAATTCGAATGGAATAGAAAAAAACGTTGAAACACTGCACCAGTTTGAATATTCCTATTGAATTAATTCTGATTGAACGTAATGATATAGCAGCTTTGACGTGTTATCAATGGATGATTCGTGTGTACGCTCGAATGCATGTGATGAATCGATGCCAGGTCCGATTAGACCATGAACAATATCATGACCAGAGCGGATCGCTGCTGAGGCATCTGAGCCATAAAAAGGATAGATATCTAATTTGTATTGGATATTGTTTTCTTCTGCTAGTCGAACTAAGTTTTTTCTCAACTCATAATGATAGGGTCCACTTGCATCCTTCACACAGATCGAAACAGTATACTCATCTGTCGATTGTCCGTCGCCCATTGCTCCCATATCGACCGCTAAATATTCCACCGTTTCAGGCGTGATATTTGAGTTTCCACCATATCCGATTTCCTCATTGTTAGAAATCAAGAAATGGGTTGTATATGGCAGGGTAATATTTTCAGTCTTAATTTGCTTTATTAATTGCAGGAGAATGGCCACACTTGCTTTATCGTCCAAATGGCGGGATTTAATGTAGCCGCCTGGAGTTACTTCTACACGTGGGTCAAATGAAACAAAATCACCGACCTCAATTCCCAATGCACGAACATCTTCAGCAGTATGTACTTTCTCGTCAATTCTAATTTCGATATTTTCCTGATTTCGCTCAGCTTTTCCAGCATCTTTATAAACATGGACTGATGTTTGGTGCATTAAAATGGTTCCAGTATATTTTTTGCTGCTGCTGGTTTCGATTTGGCAATATTCTCCTTCAATCGAGTTATATTTAAAACCGCCAATCAAGTCAATTTTCAAGCGACCATTTGACTTTACTTCCTTTACCATCGCACCGAGAGTATCCACATGTGCCGTAAGCATGCGGTGCTTACTTGAATCACTACCTTCAATTGTGGCTATTAAACCGCCTTTACGATTTCTATAGGTTTTAATTTGTAACTCAGCAAGATATTTTTCAACAAAGGTAATCACTTCATTTGTGTTTCCTGATGGGCTTGGAATGGATACCAAATCAGTGATTAATTTTAACGTTTCTTGTGGATTTATAGTAGGCAAAGCAAATACCCCTTTCTGTTTTCTTTCTCTAATATTATACATAATTACGAAAATGATGTGTCTTGATACGATTATTATCAACTTTTCCTTAGGTGATGCATAGGTTAACAAGTATTAAATTTTTTTTAAATAGGAATAAAAAATGGTGGTATGGGCATGAATGGAACTATTCTAACTATTTAAAAAACTAATTGAATAATCACCAATGGGAGGAGAAAAAGTTGACCAGAGCCGAATTATACCACTCTAAGCCTAAGCAATCATCCTTTAAGGGTCTATTTTTTTTCATATTAGCTTGTATTGTATTAACCGCCGGTTTTTTTGTTTTTCGTTATTTCTATCAAAACACAATCCAAATTGAAGCACCAATTGAAAATCCGGGACCAAAGGTGGTTATCCATCTTCCAAACGGACAAAAGGTCTATACGTATGAGAATCTAATTTTTGAAAAGGATGGGAAATCCTATTATAAGGGTGAGCGCAACACGATTGATTTAACAGGGGGAACTGTTGACTTTGAAGAGTGGAAATAAAGTAGAAGTCAAGAAAGACTAGCAGCAGCTAGTCTTTTTACTTAAACCAACCTTTTTTCTTAAACCAGAGCGACATGCCGATCGCTACAAGAATCATCAGCCCAATAGTTGCGAAATATCCATATTTCCATGTCAACTCAGGCATATAATGAAAGTTCATCCCATATAGACCTGCAATAAAGGTGAGCGGCATGAAAATCGTGGTAATAACGGTAAGGACCTTCATTACATGATTTGTTTGGTGTGAATTTATCGAAATATAACTATCCCTGATGTCCGTGGTAAGTTCACGGTTTGCCTCAATCATCTCTGTTAATTTAAGCAAATGGTCATGAATATCAGAATAGTATTCCCTTTTCCCCTGAATCGAAGTCATTCGCTGTGAATTTAAGACTCTGTATATAAGATCGCGCATCGGTGTAATAGTATGCCTCAATGATAGAAGATGGTGCCTTGTATCAAATAAATCTTCGAGCAATGCCTCCATAGATCTTCCTTTTGAATTCTCATCAATTTCATTTAACCGATCCTCAATTAGATAGACAAGAGGGAAATAATTATCGACCATTTTATCAAGAACAAGGTACAAAATATGGGATGGCTCCCACTCTTCAACGTTGGTTGATAAAGTAATTCGCTTCCAAACCTCATCAATTTCAGGTGAAAAGTTATGATGAAAAGTAATTATGTAGTCTTTGCTAAGAAAGAAATCAATTTCTTCCCTTGTAAGCATCTGTTGATTTAGTGCTTGCGTAACCAAAAAAGTGTAGTCTTCATAATAATCCAGCTTTGGTCGCTGTAAAGTATGGACACAATCCTCAATAGCAAGTGGATGAAAGGAGAGAGGGGTCCTTAGGAATTCAATTTCTTCGGTGGTTGGCTGCCCAAAATCAATCCAGTACCATAGAAAATCTCCTCTTATCAGTTCCTCAATTGAAAGGTCTGGTTTCAATTGGTTAGTTTGGGATATCGCAATTGTTCTAATCATGTTAACTCCTTAGTTCGTTCGATTATCATTCCATAAAATGATTATTATGTATAACTTTATCATAACTTTTAATGGTCAATTTTCAAAATTATATAAGGAGTTTCCCTGACTTTATAGTCCATTTCGAAAATGAGAGATTTAATGGACTATAAAGAGGCATTCTAATAGCAGAATGCCTCTTTACTAATTAATAATGGTTATACGATTGGTGAAGTTTCTTTATTCCGCATCGATTGTGGTATATAAACACAGAACGGTTCACTTTCCAGATAATCGCCTGTTACGGCATAAGTTCGAGAGCGGGAACCGCCGCACATTTTGTTGTATTCACAAAAGCCGCATTTGCCTTTGTAGTTATCAGGTTGACGTAGTTCTTTAAATACTTTTGACTCACGATAAATTTCTGCAAGCGGGGTATCACGGATGTTACCACCGACAATAGGAAGTAATCCACTTGGCATAACATCTCCAAGATGGGAGACAAAGGCGAAGCCATTGCCATCATTTACGCCTTTTGGCGCACGCTTCAAGCCATCATGCATGGAAGCAAAATCAGTTGTAATCGAGTCTTCGTAATGAATTTCACCTTTTTCAATTAACTGGTCGCGCGTTTTTTGCTGTAAAACAACCCTGCGGTAATGTTGTGCTGCGGTAGTTTTAATATCATATGGTGCAGTTTTGCTTAATTCATACAACCAACGAAACACCTTTTCATGCTCAGTAGGAGAAATACATGCGTCCATTTGACCTCTGCCAGTTGGGACAAGTAGGAAGATGTACCACATAACAGCGCCTAGCTCGCCAACAAGTTTTGCCATTTGTTCAAGCGAGTCATAATTATAACGAGAGATTACTGTATTGATTTGGAGCGGCATGTCTAATTCATTTAAGTATTTAATTTTTTCAACGGTTAAATCAAATGATCCAGGGGTCCCGCGGAAATGATCATGAATCTCGGGTGTTGGGCCGTCTAAACTAAAGCCCCAGCGTGAGAGTCCTACATCTTTGAACAGTTTCATTTTTTCTTTTGTTACATTCGCTGTGGCACTAGGTGTCATCGACACGCGCATCCCTTTTTTAATTGCATAATCAGCAAGTTCATAAAGATCTTCTCTCATCATACAATCCCCGCCTGTAAAAACGAGCATTGGATTATCCATCTCATAAATTTGATCAATTAAATTGATTCCTTCTTTATGTGAAAGTTCCCGTGGGTCTGGAGTAAGCTGCGCATCAGCACGACAGTGAATGCACTTAAGCTGACAGGCTCTCGTTACTTCCCAAATGACGATAAATGGATTTTTATCATAATCTATTACATTTCTCATTCCATGAGGGTGCCCCATAGCATGTGGATGTCCTTTTCCTATTCCTTGCATCATCATCACCCAAATTCATTAATATTTATAAAACTATAGGTTTATTATAGGTTTATCAACCCACAGTGCATGGGAGTATTGTTACAATATTTCTACATCCTAGTGAGAATTATGTGATATCTATAAAAATCATAATCTTCTTTTGTATTACATTTATGTTACAAAAACATTAATAAATAATGTAAGATTCCATTATAAACATAATATATAGCGGATAGTTACATAGTTGTGTTTGTTATATTTACGGTTTTCTTTGCTAGAATTGGATTTTTTTACCTTGTAAGCCATATCCTTGGGGTTTATTCCATCCTTAATGTTCGTTTATGATTTAGGTACACAAACGAATTGAAGGGATGCTACGATGAAAAAACAACTATTATCATTCGCAGCAACGGCGGGAATCCTGTTTTCTACATTTGTTGGTTCTGCTAGTGCACATGAAAACATTTATAATGTCCAATCGGGGGATACACTTTGGAAGATTTCACAAGCAAACAAAGTCTCAGTCTCTGACTTGAAAACTTGGAATCACCTAACAAGTGATAATCTCTATGTAAATCAGAAGCTATCATTATTAGCACCACACAGCCACGAACTAGTTGCACCTACCTATACGGTCCAAAAAGGGGACACACTTTACCTTATTTCAGTACGATTCAAACTTTCCATTGCCCAGCTTAAATCACTGAATCACCTCACATCAGATACGATCTATGTAGGACAAGTCTTAAAGATAAATGCGGGTGGTACATCAAATCCAGTACCTGCACCAACAGTATCAAAGGCGCAACTGGTGATAGATGAAGCCAAAAAATACATTGGAACATCTTATTTATGGGGTGGCAATACGCCGTCAGGTTTTGATTGCAGCGGTTTGACAAGTTATGTATTTAATAAAGTTGGAGTAACCATTCCACGAACGTCAGCAACACAATGGTCTGGACTGAAAGCTGTCAGTAGCCCAAATCCCGGTGATCTAGTATTCTTTGAAACATATGCTCCAGGTCCTACACATGTAGGGATTTATTTAGGAAATAACCAATTCATTCAAGCGGGATCAAAAGGTGTATCGATTGCAGATATGACCAATTCCTACTGGAAACCAAGGTACCTTGGTTCAAGGACTGCATTTTAATAGATAAAGTAGAAAGGTCTTTCAACATTGAAAGGCTCTTTTTATTTTTTCAAAATTAAAAATATAGTATGATAAGGCTAATCAAAAAAATTGAAGTGAATGGAGTTGTCGGATGTTTAAAAAAATTATTAGTATAGTGATATTGCTAGTAATCATTGCGATTGGTTTTTTTCAAAAAGATGAATTACTGCATCTTGTTAAACAAGGCGGAGCCTTATCGATTTTTATTAGTATGTTATTAGTGTCGATTTGTGTCTTTTTTCCTGTCATCCCGTTTCCAGTTTTAGCAGGAATGATCGGAGCCGTATTTGGAACGGCCCAAGGGATGCTTGTATCCTTAACAGGGGCCATGGCTGGGACGATGGCTTTCTTCTTCTTATCCAGGTATGGTTTTCGCGATTTTGCCCAGGATAAACTGATGATATATCCAAAAGTTCAGGAATACGATGAGTTTTTAAACAAAAATTCCTTTGTAGCAATATTAACCTGTCGATTAATTCCTATCATTCCAGCACCGGTTGTCAATATCATTTGTGGGTTAAGTCATGTGAGATGGCTAACATTTTTTACTGCATCCATAATCGGAAAAGTTCCAAACATTCTGCTTTTGTCGTATGCAGGTGCTTCATTTAGTAACAACAAGCTTTATTCTTTCGGGCTTTACGGCGCCTATATGGTCATCATTATCCTGATTAACTTTGTTATTGTTTATCGAAAGCAGGCAAAGAATTCTCTTGATTAAACAACTTCTTGAATATTTAAATCATTTTGTTCCTCAACGGAGATTAGTTCCTTAAAGAAGCTTTTTAAAATAAGCCATTTAGCTGGATAGCTGTAAATAAAATCTTCGATCACCTGAGAGGAGTAATACAAAAAACAATCGATAGGAACTTTTTCTTTTTTTAAATCGTATAAAAGTGCATGTGGAATCGTGTAATAGTCATTCAACTGGTAGGGGTTGAACTTTACTACTTGAATTTTTTGGTCGTGGATCATCTTTTTTAAAGATTGTTCTTGTATTGAAATACTTTCTTCCTTAGTTAGACCATTTATACAAATACGATCATTGATAAAATAAATACCCTTCATAAACAACACCTCATTCTATTTCCTTGATTGGTATTGTTATTGACAGGGTTTAGGAGAAGTATACTTATCCAGGTGTGGAAATTTCTATAAAAAAATTACCCGGCCATGGGGCCGGGTATTCAAACTAATCTATATTTTAAGGGGGCGGAGGTTTAAGGCTCTTCCGTGAACCTATTTAAATCTTAATGGATAATTATTAATAAATTATGAACGAAAGATTAATAGTTTAAGAAAAGATAAGGAGAATAAATGAAAGATTTCCATTTTTGTGCGACATGCAGGCATTTTAAAGCAGAAAAAAAGCCAGAGGGGATGCACTACTTTTGTAGTCGTTTAGGCTTTGAGACAAAAACGAACTACAAATTTAATTGCTGGTTTCCGAGAGAAAATATTAAGAAAATAATCGATAATGTTAATAAGGTTAGAAAGGAAAGTGATACTTAACGATAAGTTTCACTTTTTTTAGTTTTTGTAGATGACAAATGTCCATTGTCCTTCTTTGATAATCATGTTATTTTCATGAATATCATTTCTATTTAATTGAATCGCGCTTTACTTGAAAGGAGGACTTTCTATTGGCAGCTACACATACTTTTTCAAAAAAAGAGGAACTAGCTAATTCCATCACACACGGAGTGGGGGCCCTATTAAGCATTTCTGCCTTAGTTATTTTAATTGTATATGCATCCCTATATGGAACGGTGTGGCATGTGGTTAGCTTCACGATTTTTGGAGTAACAATGTTTATACTTTATATGTCATCTACCTTGCTTCATAGTTTTCCTGAAGGAAAGGCAAAGGACATTTTTGAAATTTTTGACCATTCGTCTATTTACTTTTTTATTGCCGGGACCTACACACCATTTTTATTAATCGTAATCAAAGGAACACTAGGTTGGTCACTTTTTGGAATCGTTTGGGGACTTGCGATTGCGGGTACCGTCTTTAAATGCTTTTTTGTGAAAAAGTACCTTTTTTCATCAACGGCGCTTTATGTGGTCATGGGCTGGTTAATTGTCTTCGCATGGAAACCATTAGTGAATAATCTATCTCTGGAAGGGATGACCTATTTAGCTATTGGGGGCGCACTGTATACACTCGGAGCCATTTTCTATGTTTGGCGTGGGTTTAAATATCACCACGCAGTCTGGCACCTATTTGTATTAGCAGCCAGTGTTGCTCACTTTTTTTGTGTGTTGTTTTATGTATTGCCGATTCATTCTTAAGTTGTTCATGAGGACAGAAATCAGAATCAAAGAGCGAAATTTGTCCTCATGGAGCGTTCATGAGGACAGAAATTCGAATAGTGTGTGATTAAACATGCCGCATTTTTCTATAGTTAAATGTCTCCCGAGAAAACCATAGGCTCATTAAAAAGCTAATGATGCCCGTGAACAGTAAAACTTCCCCGATGATTTTCATATTTTCCGCAGTGACTTCTTTCCCAAAGATTAATCCTAAAATGATTGAGGATAAAATAGAGCCCAAATATCGGCAGGTTTGAAATAAGCCGGATGTTGTCCCAATAATCTCTTTTGGACTCTCCTTAACCATGGCCACTTGGAGAACAACATTTCCAATTCCATAGCTTAACCCCATGATTGATAAAATAATCCCGATACCCAAATAGGAAGTATTTACAAAAAACAGAATAAAAGCTAGTGCACCAATAATCGATATAAAAGAGCCAACCATAATCGGCAGGTTTACACCGGCCCGGTCGATCCATTTTCCCGTTACAGATGAAATAATAATGCTTATTCCAGACATAAATAACATTAACAAGCCACTCATTTCCACGCTTAAACCCAATCCTTCTTGAAAATAACTGGGCAGCCCGAAAAATAAACAATAAAAAAAGATATTCAAAAAGATGAACTGGATGTACACCATCGAAAGCTTTGGATGTGTTTTAAAAATACGAATATCAATAAATGGCTCCTTGACTCTTAACTCCCTCAGAACAAATAAACCGAAAAAGATGATTCCAACAACTCCCGACAGATAATGAATTTTTCCTTCAAAAGATAACAAAAACCATAAAAAGAATACCATTCCTGCAGCGAAGTACCCGATTCCTAGAAAATCCAAGTTGGAGAATAATTTTTTCATGTGAGCCTTATCTTGTTTGATGTCCTTAGGAAACATATACCACCCCAGCAGAAAACTGAGGATAATAAAAGGGAAATTCACCCAGAAGATGGCAGGCCAATTGCCCCAAACAATTAAGAAACCTCCAATGGTAGGCCCTAGTGCTACCATTGCCGAAGCGAAAATTGATAATACGGCAAGGGCTGAGGCCTGTCTTTCTTTGATATGGTCTCGAATTAACGACATCCCTGCTGGATAAATGGCACTACTCCCAATCGATTGAAACATTCTCATGACAAGTAACATGAGAAAGGTATGTGACATAGGTGCACCAAACGCTGACAAGGCAACTAAAATGAGTCCCGTTAAAAAGGTTTTTTTTCGCCCAAAAATATCACCAATTTTTCCTGTAACCGGCTGTGCTACTGCACTTGCTAAATAAAAGCTGGATATCAACCACGAAACGGTTGTAAAGGAAAGCTGAAAATCCTTCTGTATACTGTGTAATGCTAAGGCGATCATTGATGAATTAAGAGGATTTAACATCGTTCCAGAGGCGACAGCTGTTAAAAATAATGCACGATTTTTTTTCATGTCTTCATCCTTTGCTGGATTTAGAATCAGTTTATTTTTTGCAATATATTTATTTCTATGAGTGGCACATTGAAAATTTATCATTCTAGGAATAGCCTCCAAACTAATATAAATAAGATAGGAATTTTTGAGAATGAAGTGGAGGAGTCTTATGGATGATATTTATCCGATTTTAGAAGTCATTGATCAACCAGGCCAAAAGGTATTAGCAACCATTGTTCGTGTTCAAGGATCAGCATATAAAAGAGAAGGTTCTTCCATGCTTTTTTGTGAAGATGGGAAGCAATTTGGCATGTTAACTGCAGGTTGTTTGGAAACAGATTTGACCATTAAAGCTCAAGAGGTTTTCATCAAGCAAGAAGCAAAAATGTTCCATTATAATTTAGCAGATGAAAACGATATGAGTTGGGGTCAAGGGAATGGCTGCAATGGAACAATTGATATTTTATTAGAGCCAGTCTCTGAAAAATTAACAGAGGATTTCTTTGTTGTAAAAAGATCCTTAGATAAATGTAAACCTGTAATTATGTTAAAAAAACTCGATGAATTGGGGGAGTATCTGTTTATTGAGGAGGAAGGGGATCCGTTTGGCAATTGGTCAGGGGATATTCCTAAAATTGCCTTTACATCTAAAAGTGGAATCATACCTGGAACTGATTCCCTTTATCAACATACGTATCAACCAAGGCCAAGGCTCATAGTCTTCGGGGCAGGACCAGACGCAAAACCGCTTGTTCACCTTGCCGCGGAAACTGGATTTTTAGTTACTGTATGCGATTGGCGGGAAGAGTTTTGTCAAAAAAAATATTTTCCCAAAGCTGAGCAGCTCCTTTTGGGCTTTCCTAAAAAGCTTTTGAAGCAAATTTCCTTTTCTCCCTATGATTATGTGGTCATCATGACGCATCATTATGAGAGGGATCAAGAAATATTAAAGGAGGTACGCAATGAGCATATAAAGTACTTAGGCGTACTAGGGCCGCGGGAAAGAACCAAAAGGCTGCTTAAAAATGAAAATGTCCCAACCTGGATTTATTCACCTATGGGTAAGAATATTGGAGCAAAGGGTCCTGAGGAAATCGCTGTTAGTATCGTTGCTCAATTGATTGAGGTGTGGAGAAAGCCTGTCCATGAAAGAGTGCAACTTCTATGGACCATTCCCGAGTAAGTGGAATTGTTCTTCAGTAGGTAATAACAGTGTTATAAGTCATAATAAGTTGGATTTACTCAGTATAAAATCCACTTAATCATGGTGGAGGGATGAAATTGCATATTATTGGGAAAAGTGTCATTCGCAAAGAGGCACTTGATAAGGTATCTGGAAAGAAGTTGATTTGGAAAGCAAAGGAGGCGCAAAAATAATGCTTCCCATTGATTTTGATTATTATAAGCCGGCCTCATTGAAAGAAGCAGTCGATTTACATCAGTATTTAGATCAGCAAGGCAAGCAACCGATGTTCTTTTCTGGAGGAACCGAATTAATTACACTTGGAAGAATAGATTTAGCCTATACCGAAGCAGTTATTGATATCAAGGATATCCCCGAATGTAATGTAATGCAGGTTAGTGGGGAACAATTGCTGCTTGGCAGTACCCTCTCACTTACAAAAATAGAAGAAGCAAATCTTTTCCCATTATTAACGAAAACTGCCAGTCAAGTCGCTGATCATACGGCTCGAGGGAAGATTTCTTTAGGAGGGAATATCTGTGCTCGGATTTTTTACCGGGAAGCTGTTTTGCCATTTTTACTTTCTGATAGCCAAGTTTTGATTGTCGGTCCAGGAGGAAAAAAGATGGTGCCAATCAATGAGATATTTTTAGAAAAGCTTCAACTTAAAAAAGGGGAATTTCTCGTTCAATTAGCAACAGAAACACGGTTTATCAAAGCACCGTTCTTTAGTTTCAAGCGTCGTCAGCAGTGGGATACTGGCTACCCGTTGATCACCGTAGCGGCATTAAAAATAGGTCAGGAAGTACGTGTTGCAATCAGTGGCTTTTGCCCTTTTCCATTTCGGTCAAAAGAACTGGAAGCTTCGTTAAATAAAAGAGATCTGCCAGCAGCTTCAAGGATTGATGAGGGGGTTTCCAAATTACCAAAGCCTATTTTAGATGATGTAGAAGGGTCACCAAAATATAGGCTATTTGTTTTGCGGAATCTATTGATGGATGTGTTAGCAGTGTTGGATGGAACATGAAGTTAGATTGATAAAATAAAAAAAGGAGGGGAGAGTAACTTGAAATCTCACACAATTACGATGAATATAAATGGAGAAATTCGAAGTGTAACCGTTCGGTCTGCCGATACACTTTTATATGCGATCCGGAATAAACTTGGCTTGACAGGTGCAAAACCGGGCTGTTTAAACGGAGACTGCGGCGCATGTACAGTGAATGTAGAAGGGTGGCCGATGAAATCATGTTTAATGCTTGCCGTTGAAGCGGTTGGAAAGAAAGTAATAACTATTGAAGGGTTGGAGAATACCCCCATCCAGCAGGCTTTTGTGGAAAACTTTGCTTTTCAATGCGGCTACTGCACCCCCGGCTTTATTATGAATTGCCATTCGTTAATACGAAAGCATCCAGAAGCAGGTGATCAAATAATTAAAGAATGGCTGGAGTCGAATATCTGCCGATGTACCGGCTATGCAGAAATTGAAAGTGCATTGAAATCAGTGCTCAAGAAGTAATGACAAAAGGGGAATGATCTAACGAAAAAGGATGCCATTTTATGGCACCCTCGTCCATGATTTATTTTTTTTCATCTCAAAGTAGGTGTCTAGTACTCGGCGGCCAATTTTCAGGTTTGCTCGGTTGTCTTTCTTTCCCTGATATGCCCATGGAACAATAACAGCCATGGCGATTTCTGGATTCGAACTAGGGGCGTAGCTAACCAAGCTTAGGTTCATTACGGGAGGAGGTTCCTTACCAAACCTATATCGCTCCGGCCCGTCATAAAAGGCTTCAGCTGTGCCTGTTTTACCAGCAGGTGAGTAGGGTGCAGTGCTGAAGTACTTATAGGCCGTACCGCCACGTTCTTGCATGACCTTTTTAAAACCTAATCGGACACGGTACATCCAATCTGGATTCACATCAATCGTGTTTAAGACGGTTGGAGAGATTTCTTGTACAACAGGACCTAGTTCATCTTTCCCTTCCTTTGGTTCAAGCATTTGTTTGACCACATGTGGCTGCATTCGATATCCACCATTCGCAATTGTTGAAACATATTGTACCAACTGCATGGCGGAATAGGTATCATATTGTCCAATCACAAGGTCAAGCAAATATCCGGGCAAGTGGCTCTGACCTTTAAATCCGGTTTGTTCATTTGGTAAATCAATTCCAGTTCTTGATCCGAGACCAAACGAAGCAAATGAGTTTCTAATCGTGTCAAAAGCCTTCGCGTTAATATTTAAGGGTTTATCATATTCATAATGCCCTTTTCCAATTCTAATTGCCGTATGAAACATATAAACGTTAGAAGATAATTTTAGGGCATTAATTTCGTTTAACTTTCCTAAGTAGGCATACGATTTTTTGAGAGGAGTAGCTTGAATTTTTAAACCTTTATCATCAAAAACAGTTCCGGGGCAAATTACACCTGTTTTATAACCAGTCAAAATCGTGGCACCCTTGACAGTCGAACCCACGTTATACGTGGTGGTAAAGGTCCCGAGGGCATCATCTTCCATTTCAATTCTGCCAGTTTGTTTGTTTCTGTCGATTTTTTTACCTGACATGGCTAAAACTTCACCTGTTTTTGGATTCATTAAGACAACATAGGCACGGTCAGTGAAAAAAGTACCAGGATATCTTTTAGCTGCCCAAAGCTCCTCCTCTATGATCCGATCAACTTTCATTTGCAAATCCATATCAATGCTTAAGACAAGGTCTTTTCCCTTTTTTCCTTTTGATAAGGGATGATTTTCAATTATATTGCCTGTTTTATCCGTTACATTTTTTAATTTTGATTTATAGCCGTGAAGAACATCTTCATACTGCCATTCAAGTTGGCTTTTGCCAACACGATCATTACGGCTGTAATCCCGAGCCAAGAAATATTCCAATTGTTCAGCTGGCAGCCCTTCATCTGATTTGGTGACTTTTCCTAACACAGACTTTAAGGTCCGGTCAAACGCATAGGACCTCTCCCAGTCGGTAGTAGTATCCACTCCGGGAAGGGATTGAAGATTTTCGCTCACAACGGCCAATTCTTTAGGGGTAACTCCTTCATTTTTAATAATTTGTGTTGTAAATTTGTACCCACTATTGAACTCTTTAAAAAGTGCAAGTACCTCAAGTCTATCTTTATTTATTTCCTTTAATTCTTCAGGTGTTATGCGCTCTAATTTTAACTGATAAATATCCCAGTCTGTTAATTTTTTTGCATAATATAATTCCATTTCATTCTTTGTGATTTTGGCATTAGCACGCTCAGGATTATTCATAATCCAGAAATCAAGTTTATCCCTTTCGGTGACCTTATCTGTTTTTTTATTGATTAGTTTTGCTAATTTTTCAGCGGTTTCAAGCATTTGTTGTTGGCTATATCCCTCGTTCGTGTAACTGATCGCATTCTTTGGTACATTATCAACGATGATCCTGTAATCCCGATCAAGTATTTTTCCTCTTGGGACAGGATTACTGACCGTTACATCTTCTTTTCTTTCTAAATCCCTTTTAAAATTTTCACCATACACGATTTGCACAAAGCCAAGCCGCAGGATTAAAACAGAAAATAGTAAAAAAACACTAAAAAAAATGATATTTAACCGAAAGGGGAAGTGAGACTTCTTCTTTTTCTGTTTATCCAAATTGCCTGCACATCCTTTTTACAGAACAAAAATGTTTACATATATATCCTACCCATTTGTAAATAATGGTATGAAAATTGTTCTAATTCTTTAACTGATGGGATCATTTATCGACAGTATTTATGTTTCTATGAATTTTTTGTCTATAAAAAAAATTTCTAATTTTTTCCCATATTTGAAATTTTAATTTATAATAAATTGGGATGTGGTTGTTTTCTTGAACGAACATCTTTAGAAGCAGAAAAAGAGATTGATTAGGAGGTCTGTATATTATGGAACAGAAAGTGATTGATCCAGCTGTACAAAGGGCAATAGCTCAATTTAAGAGTTTGGATGTAAAAATCACCCATTTTTCAAGTATCATCGGTTTGGCTGATTGGGATCAAAAGGTCATGGCACCGAAAAAAGGTAGAAGTATCTTTGCCAAGGCAACTGGCACACTAAGGACGGAAATTTTTAAACTCTCTGTCTCTCAGGAAATGGGCGACTTGCTAGCGGAACTAACTCTTCCTGACAACTTTGATTTATTAGATGAAGTAACAAAAGCAAGAGTTAGAGAATATAGAGCGTACTACCAAAAATCGAAGAGCATTCCTGCTGACCTTTTTCAGGAATATAGCATTCTAACAGCTCAGGCAAATGATGCCTGGGAAGAAGCTAGGGAAAACAATGAATTTGCCTGCTTCCTCCCTTATTTAGAAAAAATCGTTGAGTACAAACGGAAATTTGTTGAAATATATGGATATGTTGACCACCCATACGATGCGCTCTTGGATGAATTTGAACCTGGATTAACCGTTAAGAGACTGGACCCGCTATTTGCCAAGTTAAGAGATTCTAGTGTTAAACTATTAGAACGTATTCAACAAAAGGGAAAGCGGACACAGGCGGAAATTTTTGATCAATCGTTTGCAATTGAAAGACAAAAAGAATTTAATCGCTTTATCTTGCCTATCATTGGTTTTGACCTTGAGGCAGGCAGGTTGGATGAAACGGTCCATCCGTTTGCCCAAACCGTTAATACTGGAGATGTACGGTTAACAACTCGTTATTTAGAAAGAAACGTCCGGTCCGCACTATTCGGTACAATTCATGAAGCGGGACATGGAATCTATGAACAGCATATCAGCCCTGATTATGAGGAATCCGTTCTCCAAAGCGGGGCATCTTTCGGAATCCATGAATCGCAATCGAGGTTTTTAGAAAATATGGTCGGCCGCAGCAAGGCTTTCTGGATATACTTTTACCCTAAACTGCAGGAGTATTTTCCGAAACAGCTCGAAACTATTTCTGTGGATGAATTTTATCGGGCGGTTAATAGTGTGAAACCCTCATTTATCCGTGTAGAAGCGGATGAGTTAACGTATAATTTGCATATTATGCTTCGTTATGAAATCGAAAAGGCATTAATAAGCGGTGAGATCGAAGCGAAAGACCTTCCGACTGTCTGGAACCAGAAAATGCAGGATTACCTTGGTGTAACACCAAGTACTGATTCAGAAGGCGTACTCCAAGATGTTCATTGGTCATTTGGCGGTATTGGCTATTTTCCGTCCTATTCATTAGGAAATCTCTATGCAGCGCAGATCCTCGTGACAATTCAAAGAGAACTTCCAGAATTCTACAATCATATCGAAAACGGAAGATTTGACCTGATTCAAGATTGGTTAAAAGAAAATATTCATCAGTACGGGAAGCTTTACACCCCAAATGAATTGATTGTAAAGGTAACGGGTGAGGAATTAAACGCCGAATACCTGGTCGAATACCTTGAGAAAAAATATGCAGAGGTTTACGAATTGTAAACTATTTAAGTTTATTAAACATTCAAACTCACATTGACAATAAACTTGAATTATATTATAGTATGAGTAATTAAATATTTCCTTTTTAAAGGGGAGTAGCTGCTACAATAAAGTCGTCATTCCGAGAATTCAATTCTCCGGCTTTATTGGCAACATTTACGTTGTTAGCAAGACCTTTACTGTACTGTAAAGGTCTTTTTGTGTTTTTTTAGGCCTTTACTGTAACCAGTAAAGGCCTATTTTTATGGCGTAAGGGAGTATTTTAAAAAAAACAAACTTTTGAGGAGGAAACATTCATGGACTTAACTCTGTTACTCGAATACGGCTGGGTGTTAATTATCTTGGTGGCATTAGAAGGTCTGTTAGCTGCCGACAACGCATTAGTACTTGCAATTATGGTTAAACAATTACCCGAAGAAAAACGTAAGAAGGCATTATTTTATGGTTTAGCAGGAGCCTTTGTGTTCCGCTTTGCTTCCTTGTTTGTGATTTCGTTTCTGGTTGATGTATGGCAGGTTCAAGCAATTGGGGCACTTTATTTACTGTTTATGGCTGGAAATCATATTTTCCGTAAGGTAATCAAAGGGAAGGCAACAGAGGATAAAGAGGAGAAGAAAGGATCAAAAAAAAGCAGCTTTTGGATGACAGTATTAAAAGTCGAAGTGGCTGACATTGCTTTTGCGGTTGATTCGATTCTTGCTGCGGTCGCTATGGCAGTTGCTTTACCAGACACACCACTTCCAAATATCGGTGGTCTGGATGGTGGTAAATTCTTAGTTATTTTCGCCGGCGGGATTATTGGTCTAATTATTATGAGGTTTGCAGCAAATCAGTTTGTAAAGCTTTTAGAAAAACGTCCAGGTCTGGAAATTGCAGCTTTTACGATTGTTGGCTGGGTTGGTGTGAAGCTAGCAGTTTACACCTTATCACATCCTGCATTGGCTATTTTAAGCGAGGAATTTGCGCATTCAATGGGATGGAAAGTAACCTTCTATGTTGTGTTGGTAGGTATTGCTGCCGCAGGTTGGTTTTTCTCCAAAGACAACAGCACAGAACCAATGAGAAAAGAACAAGAGACTTTATAATTATTATTTCTTTTTAAGCCTTATAAAAGGCAGACTATGATTGTCTGCCTTTTATTATTATTCCTACCTAAGAATATACATTTTTGAGATACTTTTCAAAGTCTCAGTGATAGTATAGACAGTAAAGGCTTAAACTAAGAGCACCTATTAATCGTACAATCACAAATCCTATTTGCCTGAGAGGTTTAAGTTGATGAATTTAAAAACGTATCTTGTTATTGCCTTTAGCATTAGTGTTGTTTCCATAATTGGCTTTAGTTTGATATCCTTATTAATAAGTGATCAGAAAATCATCCATTTTGACCGTACCGTAATTGATATGGTTCAAGGGTCTGAAACATTGGTTCTTACAAATGTGATGAAAATTTTTACGTTTATTGGTTCTGCCCCTTTTGTCATTGTTCTTAGTCTTTTTCTGTTATTTTTTCTCTATAAAGTACTTCATCATCGCTTTGAATTAATATTGTTTGCTGCGGCAATCACGGGATCTGCGATATTAAATGGTATCTTAAAGCAGTTTTTTCAAAGAGTCCGTCCTGATTTCCATCGTTTAATTGATATTGAAGGCTATAGTTTTCCAAGTGGACATGCGATGAATGCTTTTACGGTTTATGGGATTCTTTCGTTTTTATTATGGCGTCATATTCCAAGCAGGTTTGGCAGAGGTGTGTTAATCTCCGTAAGCATGGTAATGATTTTAGCAATTGGAATCAGTCGAATTTATTTAGGTGTCCATTATCCAAGCGATATAATTGGCGGCTATTTTGCAAGTGGGTTCTGGATTACAACGGCGATTTTGTTTTTTCAATATTACCAAGAGAAACGTTATGATAAGAAGAAACAAAGAGAAAAGGGTATTGCATGATTATCTTAATTAGTATGGAGTGATACATATCATCAGAAACAGTATTCCTAATTTATTTACGATTTCTAATTTATTTTTTGGATTTTTATCAATTATGTATTCTGCCCAAGGGGATTACAAAAACGCAGCCATTTTAATTTTGATAGGAATGATGCTCGATAGCATGGATGGCCGAATTGCAAGAATGTTACGGGTGGATAGTGAATTGGGGAAAGAATTAGACTCTTTAGCGGATGTGGTTACCTTCGGGGTAGCACCAGCCATGATGGCATATTATTCCTACTTCTCTGAATTTGGGGTAGCAGGCATGGCCATTTCTGGTCTATTTCCTTTATTCGGTGCCTATCGGTTAGCTCGTTTTAATATTAATGCGGTTAAATCATCCAATAAGTATTTTACTGGTGTCCCAATAACGGCTGCAGGTGGATTGTTAACACTTCTTACCTTGTTCCACGGGAAAATGCCAGCGATTATCCTTCCATTTGCCTTTTTTATTCTGTGCTACTTGATGGTCAGTACCATTAAAATTCCTAGCCTAAAGGATATCCCGCTGCCAAAATACGGAATTATCGTCACACTATTTTTGGGATACGCCATATACCTTGTCTTTAAAAAAGAACAGCACCGCTTTCCATACTTCATATACGTAGCAATACCGCTTTATATAGCTTTTATTGGCTACCAATTAGTTCGGAACAAAAGAAAAAATAGTCCAAAATAAAGAAGGGTGTCAGGCACCATGTGAAATTTTCACATGGTGCCTGACACCCTATTTCTATTTCTATTTCTATTTCCATACTTACATTCCAAACGACATGACCCAAATGGATCCAGCAACGGTTACGAAGGCAATGAAGAAGCCGTAGATGACGTTGATGATCTGGGATTTTCCGTCTTCCCCTTCGTTCATATGCATGAACATATATAATTGAAGGGCAGCTTGGATTACAGCTAAAGTGCCTATAATCCAAACGATGGTTGTAAAAGGAAGAGAGGTTTTTAGTGCCACACCAAGTGCAGCAAAGGTTAGTACTAATGACATGATGAAACCTAACACGTGTGTAAGTGGAAACCCTTTGGTATTTTTAGCCATTATGACACCATCCTTGCTAAATACACAAATGTGAAAATAAAAATCCATACAACATCTAAAAAGTGCCAATATAGACCGATAATAAATGTTTTACGGGCAGTTACAGGTGTTAAACCTCTTTTTAATATTTGAATAATCACCATTGTTGCCCAGCCGATACCCATGCTCACGTGCAGTCCATGTGTACCAAGTAATACAAAGAAGCTAGATAGAAAAGCACTAGTTTGCATTGTTGCTCCTTCGTGAACATAATGGATGAACTCCGTTATCTCCATGAATACGAAGCCAGCACCAAGTAGAAGGGTAATAATAAACCATAATAATAGACCATTACGATTATGGCGACGCATCTCATAGATCGCAAGACCGCAAGTAAAACTACTTGTTAATAAAAGAATGGTTTCGATCATTACATCTTTTATTTCAAAAAGGTCCTTTGGTGTGGGACCACCAGCATACCTTGCATTTAATACAGAAAAGACCGCAAAGAGAGTTCCAAAGAGGACAATCTCAGCTCCTAAGAAAATCCAGAATCCTAGAATATTCATCCGGTTCTGTTCAGTTTGATATTCGAGTGGTAAGGCTGTGTTTACATTAGCCGACATGGCTGTTCCCCCCTTTATCGACGTTACGCCATGCTTTTTCCGTTTCCTTTATTTCGTCAACTGTAACATGGAAGCCATCGTTATA
Source organism: Bacillus sp. OV166 (assembly GCF_900177675.1). Taxonomy (GTDB): domain Bacteria; phylum Bacillota; class Bacilli; order Bacillales; family Cytobacillaceae; genus Neobacillus. The sequence continues at coordinate 2,575,574 of NZ_FXWM01000001.1, forward strand.
ATCGAACGAACGAATGATTAACCCAATAATTATTCCAACAGTGGCTACAAGAGCCGCAATTTTCCATTCAAAGACAAGGAAGAACCCGGCGATGCCAAAGATAACCCCCATATAGATTGGTAAGCCGGAATTACTTGGCATATGGATTTCTTTAATTTCGTCGTCTTTCAGGGTCAATCCTACGTTATCCTTTTTCATATACCAGAAGGCATCAACAGATTTCACTTCAGGTAATTTCGCAAAGTTATAGAATGGAGGGGGTGAAGCAGTAGCCCATTCTAAGGTTCTTGCATCCCATGGGTCGTTTGAAATATTACGGTCCGCATAGCGTGCACTCCAATAAATGTTATAGCAAAGAGCACCAAATCCGATAGCTAAAATCACTGCGCCAATGGTAGATAACATGAATAATGGTGCATAGCCTGATTCAGCTGAATACGTGTATGAACGGCGGACAGCACCGTTTAAGCCTAGGAAAAACATCGGCATAAACGTTAAGTTAAATCCAATCGTAAAGAACCAGAAATGAATTTTACCGATTTTTTCATTTAGCATATGTCCGAACATTTTTGGCCACCAGTAATATAACCCGGCAAACACCGCAAACACAACACCAGGAATTAACACATAGTGGAAGTGAGCGACAAGGAATAGGGTATTGTGATATTGATAATCTGCAGCACCCATGGCAAGCATTACCCCAGTTACACCACCAATGATAAAGCAAGGAATGAATGCAAGCGCCCACAGCATCGCTGTTGTAAACTCGATTCGACCTTTTCTCATCGTGAATAACCAGTTAAACATTTTGACACCCGTTGGAATAGCAATCATCATCGTCGTAATGGAGAAAACAGAGTTGACTCCTGGTCCGGCTCCCATCGTAAAGAAGTGGTGAACCCAAACAAGCATACTTAATAACGCAATTCCAACAATGGAGAATACCATTGATTTATAACCGAACAGCATTTTTCTAGAAAAGGTTGAAATAACCTCAGAGAACATCCCGAATGCTGGAAGAACAACGATATATACTTCAGGGTGACCCCATAACCAGAATAAGTTGGCCCACATCATATCCATACCGCCACCGCTTAGGGTGAAGAAGTGCGTTCCAAAGATCCGGTCAAAGGTCATCAAGGCAAGTGCAACAGTGAAAATTGGAAAGGAAGCCACAATAATGACAGATGCAATGAATGAAGTCCAAGTAAACATTGGCATTTTCATTAGTGTCATACCTTTAGTTCTCATTTTTAAGATAGTTACGATAAAATTAATTCCTGTCATTAACGTACCAATCCCGGCAATTTGCAGGGCAATAGCGTAATAGTTATTTCCGATCCCAGGAGTAAATTCTTTACCTGCAAGAGGGAAGTAGGCTGTCCAGCCGGCATCCGGGGACCCTCCAATAACAAACGAAATATTAAACAACATAGCACCACTAAAGAACAACCAGAAGCTTAGCGCGTTAAGTTGAGGGAATGCCACGTCACGCGCGCCAATTTGTAGCGGGATTACCACGTTCATTAAACCAATTAATAATGGCATTGCCGCAAACAAAATCATGATCACACCGTGTGTGGTAAAAATTTCATTGTAATGCTGCGCATCTAAAAATTTCATCTCTGGACGAGAGGTTTGAGCCTTCATTAAAAGACCATCTACGCCTCCCCGGAAAAACATCAGCACACCAGAAAGGATGTACATAATCCCAATTCGTTTATGATCAACGGTTGTTAACCATTCTCTCCAAAGCCATTTCCATTTCTTTAAATAGGTAACCCCTGCTACAATTCCTATCATTGTTAATAGAATAGCAATCTGAGAACCTAGTATTAATGGGTTGCCGACAATAAAAAAGTCATGCCAATTAATGCCCATCGTGCTCACCTCCATCTGATTTTTCGCCCATGTCCATAGAATGCCCATTTGTTTCTTTCTCTTTAAAAATCTTTCCTTTGACGCCATGTACTTCGTACAATTCAGGATTTGTATAAGTTTTAGAATTCATATCAGCATGATTTACCCAGGCTAGATGAGTTCCAAGGAATGTTTCACGACCTAAGTGTGTAGGTTTTAGAAGTTGATTGTATTTCTTTTCTGTTAACTTAGGGGCAGTATCTTTGACATCCTTAACCCACTTTTCAAAGGCTTGCGGGGATTTCGCTTCAACTGTAAATTCCATTTCTGCATATCCCTTGCCGTTAAAGTTTGTATTTCTACCTAGAAATTCTCCAGGCTTGTCTGCTGTGAGATACAACTCTGTCTCCATTTTGTTCATGGTATACTTTTGACCACCTAAAGCAGGAACCCAGAAGGATTGCATTGTACCAGCAGAGGTTAACTTAAACTGTACCGGAGTGCCAGCAGGAATATTCACATAGTTCACTGTCTCGATCCCTTGTTCTGGATAGCTAAAAATCCACTTCCAATCAGCTGATGTTACATTAATGGTAATAGGTTTTTTATTTTCATACCCGGCAGGTACTTTCTCTAATTTATATATTGTTTTAACAGTTGGAATCGTTAAAGCAATGACAATCAGAATAGGAATGACAGTCCAAATAATCTCTAATTTTGTACTTCCGTGTTCTTCAGGCGGTTCGTAATCTGCATTTTCAGGTTTCGCACGATATTTCCAAATGATATATCCAAATAAACCGAATACAACGACAACCACCAACAGCATAAAAATAAGTGACCAGTTAATTAATTCTAGAATGTCACGTGCGGCAGGGCCTTTTGGATCAAAGACGACCATATTCGTACAGCCGCTTAAAAGTAAAGTTGGTACTAAAGCTAACAGTGGAATGATGTAGCTTTTTTTAAACATGAATATTTCTCCCTTCTAGAATGTTCATTTTTTGATATGATTATCGTGAATTCATTCACAAACAAAACAAGACTAATTCCTTCCTTCATTGTAATAGATGTAAGAATTTAAATTAATTATCATTTAATATTAATTAGTCTGTATGTATTTCCTAAAATCTATATTATCAACATTGCTGTGATGTTAATATAGGTTTTTGGATTAAATTGTGACAAATTTGTTAAGGTTTTAAAATCCCTTACTAGGAAAAATTAGGTAAGTTGATTTTACAAAAAGTGCATTTATGACTTTTGTTGTTTCAAAGCTAAACATTGTCTATTTTGGATTTAAAGTGGGATAATATAAAGGAATACATAGATAGAGGAGAGCAAAAAATGAAGGTAAAAGTTAATCGGAATGCAGCAAAAGCATTGAAGAAAATGATGGAACAAGAAGAGGCACAAGGGAAATTGTTTCGAGTATATGTGACAAGTATCCACGGGGACCACGCCCATTATGATTTAAAGCTTGATACACCAACAGAAAACGATGTAGTGGTTACAAGTGATAAAGAAATTGACTTTATTCTTGATAAAAATGATCCGACATTAAATAATATCTGGATTCAATATTTCCAATTACCAAAAGAAGAATGGCTAATTACCAACCCAACAATGGGTGTTCATCATCACCATTAATAAAACAAGAAAAAACGCTTGTGAGTTCACTGCGTTTTTTTTTGGTGACTATTTTCTTTTCTTTCTATTGACAATTATTTAACACACTTTTTCGAGGATATGATATATGAAGTAGTCCATTATAAATTTGTGTTTGCATTAAATGAACATATGTTGGTTCTGGAAGTTCAATTACACGTTCAAAATCACCATATATTCGCTCTCTTTTCATTTCCATTTCAAATGGTAGAACCGGCTTTATTCTGCCATTAATTTTTAAATGTGTATTTGTGATTAAGTTAATTGAAAGATCTTCTTGATTTACTCCAGGTATTTCAAAAATAATAAAGTAATAATTTTCATTTTGATATATATCAAATTTTGGATTACATACCGCTTCTCTAAAAAATTCATCAGGATGTTTTTGCTTAAGTACACTAGACCAAAAATTGCTCTCTCTATATTCATTTGTAATCTCTAGCCATTTTCTCATTTTTTCTATATCCATCTTACTACTCCTTTAAATTTGATTGGCGATAGGCATAGAAGGGTTAGCTATTTGATCCTGATCACTAATATCTGGATCTATATTGCCTGAGTTCATAAGAGAAGAAGCAGGTGAAAAATCACCTAAAGAAAAATTTGCTCCGACAAATTTACTATTGGCAGTATGGCTGTTATGCACAGTGGGACCTATATCAACATTTCCGTTTTGCGTAGCTCCATTAATCTTAAAATTTAAAATATTTATTTGAAATGGCATATCATATAACCCCTATAATGTTAGATTGGTAGTACAGGTTGAATGGGTTTATTTACATTTGCAACATCAGTAGTTCCAATTGAAGTTTGATCATTGACGTCAGGATCATTTAATAGGTTTTCCATCATTGCCTCAGTCGGTGAAGTGTCTCCATATGAAGCATTAATTCCTTGCGATTTAGTATTGGAAGTGGGACTATTATGAGATGCTTCCCCTATAGTTATGGAACCATTACCCGAAATACTATTGATTTTTAAATAATATAAATTGATTACAACCGATGGCATCTTTAAACACCTTTCTATCCTTTGGCTTATGGGTACTATATGCTAAAGTGTGCCTATTTGTTACTTAATGGTATTCCTGTATTATGATTGAATGTGGATTCGCAGGGTTCTTTTTTGTTTAACGTAAATGTATTATGTAAACTTAATGATTTGATTAGTTTTTAGTAATGATGTTAATCTTATAATGGGAAAAGTTAGAAGGGAGAATGTTTAAACATATGGATAATTTTATTAATGATGTTGAAATCAAATTAGTAGCACTTGATATGGATGGCACACTATTAAATAATAAAGGCCAGATATCGGAAGCAAATCGCCAGGCAATTAAAGCAGCAAAGGACAAAGGAGTTTTTGTCGTACTAAGTACTGGACGTTCTGTGATTACTAGTCGAGAGCATGCTGATTCATTGGAGCTGAATTCATATTTGGTAACGGTAAATGGAAGTGAGATTTGGGATGAGAAACGGGAACTAGTGGAAAGGAATTTGGTTAAATCGGAGCTGGTTGAGTGGATGTGGGGGTTATCTCAACAGCATAACACAAAATTTTGGGCGATAAGTACCGAGCGTAATTGGCATAATGAAATGCCGGCTGACCTACATACACTGGAATGGATGAAATTTGGCTTTAATATCGATGATGACGCAACAAGAGCACTAATCTTTAATGAATTACACGCTAAAGGTGAATTTGAATTAAGCAATTCAACCCTGAAGAACATAGAAGTGAATCCAGCTGGTATTAATAAAGCGAAAGGACTGGGGATTGTGTGCAGCCGGCTGGGTTTGGAAATGAAAAATGTTATGGCCGTTGGGGACAGCCTCAATGATTTAGCGATGATCAAAGCAGCTGGTTTGGGTGTAGCGATGGGAAATGCTCAGGATACGGTAAAGGAGTCCGCTGACTGGGTAACAGAAACCAATGAAGAGGATGGAGTAGCGGAAGCAATCCATAAATGGGTGCTTTCAAAATAAAATTTGGATGAAAAATTTATTTAAGAATTAGAATGGTATATGCAAACAGGAAATGGGTAAAAATAATTAGGCAAGTCAATTTGCAATTTACATGTAATTGTTACATGCTAGGAGGCTACAAAAATGGAACATGGTAAAGTAAAATGGTTTAACGGTGAAAAAGGTTTTGGATTCATTGAGCGTGAAGGTGGAGAAGATGTATTTGTTCACTTCTCAGCTATTCAAGGCGAAGGATACAAAACGTTAGATGAAGGTCAAGAGGTTACGTTTGAAATTGAAAGTGGTCAACGTGGACCACAAGCAGTAAACGTCCGTAAAGCATAATGACCCACCGATAAAACAGGCCCAAGCATTTGGGTCTGTTTTTTATTGGAAAAACCGTTCTGTGTGAACAATGAATGAGCGTCCCATTTACAAAAAACCCTCTACATAAATGTAGAGGGTTAATTTAACGATTGATTTCCTTGACTCTGCCAACTTGTCCATCCGTCAGCCGCACTTTAATTCCATGAGGGTGAAAACTTGACTTGGTCAATATATCCTTAACAGTCCCCTCAGTGAGTTTCCCGCTTCTTTGATCTGCTTTTAGGACTATTTTGACTAAAGTTCCTGGGACAATGTCTACTCTATTTTGACCACTAGACACCCATTTTTCTCCGTGAATTACTTACCTTTTTAGTCTGCTGGCTTTGTAGCTTTTTAGTTGCCTGTGAGCTATTTAAGCTTGAATTTCCTCCGGCCGCTTTGTTTTTCTTATTTTCCAACTGCTGTTTCATCGCTTCTTGAAGACTAATTTTCTTCTTCGGTTCTTCCTGTGGATTGGTTTGGTTTAAATCACTCATAAAAAATCCTCCTAATAAAGTGTTAACTACATTATAAGCTATTTTCGTCCAAATTAAAATTTAACCATTAATTCTTTAACTTGCCTTAAAATGTTCATATTCTTTAAAATATTCTTTTAATCAATCATACTAAAATATGGTAGAATGAACATGAGTGACGTCCGCGGACAATTTCAATCACAACTAAGGGCTTACTAACATAAAAGTAAAAATTTTTTGGACGTTATTTCTCATTTTTGGAATAACGTCCTTTATTTTTAATACCTATGTAATAGTGGGTACATGTTAATCTAGTGATAATCAATATTAATTTATATTAATTATAATTTAATATTGATTTTAATAAGATTTATATTATAATTTGTTTAAGCTTTAAAAAAAATAGTTTACGAGGTGATCAAATGGGTAATGGTAACAAACACTTAACAACAGGAAATGGAGCACCAGTCGGTGATAATCAAAATTCTATGACGGCTGGATCACGTGGACCAACATTGATTCAAGATGTACATTTACTAGATAAATTGGCACACTTTAATCGTGAGAGAGTTCCTGAACGTGTTGTCCACGCCAAAGGTGCCGGAGCACATGGCTATTTCGAAGTGACCAATGATATGTCAAAATATACAAAAGCAAAATTGTTTAATAGCGTTGGAAAACGTACACCTATGTTTATTCGCTTCTCAACTGTAGCAGGTGAACTTGGTTCAGCGGATACAGTTCGTGATCCGCGTGGGTTTGCAGTTAAGTTTTATACGGAAGAAGGAAACTATGATTTAGTAGGAAACAACACGCCAGTCTTCTTCATTCGCGATGCGATTAAATTTCCTGATTTCATTCATACTCAAAAAAGAGATCCTAAAACCCATTTGAAAAATCCAACCGCAGTTTGGGACTTCTGGTCACTGTCACCTGAATCCTTACATCAAGTTACCTATTTAATGGGTGACCGAGGACTTCCAGCAACACTAAGACATATGAATGGTTATGGCAGCCATACCTTTAAATGGGTAAATGCGGATGGAGCGGCAGTTTGGGTCAAATATCACTTTAAATCCGAGCAAGGTGTTAAGAATATGGCACCAGAGCTTGCTGGTAAGTTAGCTGGTGATAATCCTGATTACCATACGGAAGACTTATTTAATGCAATTGACAAGGGTGACTTCCCAGCATGGAGGCTCCATGTTCAAATCATGCCATTTGAAGATGCTGAAACATATCGCTTCGATCCGTTTGATGTCACAAAGGTATGGTCACATAAGGACTACCCATTAATCGAGGTTGGACGTATGGTACTCAACCGTAATCCTGAAAACTATTTTGCAGAAGTCGAGCAGGCCACATTCTCTCCTGGAACAATGGTCCCTGGTGTTGAGGCTTCGCCAGATAAAATGCTTCAAGGCCGACTATTTGCTTATTCGGACGCCCACCGCTATCGTGTAGGACCGAATCATAATTTGCTCCCAATTAACCGTCCGAAGGTAGAAGTAAATAACTATCAACGTGACGGTGCAATGCGTTCCGATAATAATGGTGGTGGTTCGGTTTACTATGAGCCAAACAGTTTTGGAGGACCAAAGGAAGAACCTGAACATAAACAAACTGCTTTCCAGGTTACTGGCCTTGCTGAACAAGTAGCCTATGATCAAAATGACCACTACACACAAGCAGGTGATTTATATCGCTTAATGTCAGCAGAGGAGCGGGCCCGCTTAATTGAAACAGTTGTAGGCGCAATGAAGCCAGTTGAGAGGGATGACATAAAGCTTCGTCAAATTCAACATTTCTACAAAGCAGACCCAGAATATGGTGAGAAAGTAGCCAAAGGGTTAAATCTAGCTATTCCTCAAGAGGTAAAGTAACTATTAAACTAGTAAAGGCCGTTCATTTAGTTGAGCGGTCTTTTTTCATATAGTGAATTCGGAGGATTACGGTTATTCCTTATTGTGTTATAATTTCCATTTAATTGGAAAAAATAAATAACAATAAGTGATAAGGAGCCTGCTCGTGAATCTTAACGTGATGTATGGTGCGATATTTATTTTTTCAGCAATAAAATGGGGCGATTGGAAAAATTGGAAATCTTATTATCCAACCTTTCTCTTTTTAATGGTAGGTGATTTGGTTTATCAATTTTTATTCTATAAGCATAGTATGTGGGAATATGTACCAGTAGGAAGTGATAAAAGCTGGGCTAAGCACACCCATATTGCTTTTTTGATTATGTTAATTAAGTATCCTGCAACTATTAGCATGTTCCTTGGTAATATGCCCAAGGCAGCATGGAAGAAACTAGTGTTTATCCTATTCTGGACACTTCTCTATACGATTAATGAATTCACTGATTTGAAATTAGGTGTAATAGTGCATAAAAATGGCTGGAATTTAGGCTGGTCAGCTTTTTTTAATTTCGTCATGTTTATTGTTTTAGATGTTCATTATAAAAAGCCGCTTTTAGCTTGGATTCTTTCTGCTATCTTTGCTACTTTCCTGTGGAATGTTTTTAAGATACCACAAAGTATTCTAAAATGAATCGTCCTCCACTAACCTATTTTAGGGTGCTTTTTTGCATTTTTTGAAATAAATTTACTGATTTGGTCGAAATATATATGCAGGATTTAGAGGACTAAGATTAGAATTATATTAATATGATGATTCAAAAGGGGGATTAGCATGAGTATCCAGGTAATAGAAAAAGAAGAAATGAAAGTTGTTGGGATTTCATGGAATGGAACTTACTCACAAATCAGTACACTTCCACGTCTTTTTCAAGAAATGGTTAATCGACTAGAAGAAGTATCCTATCAAACGAAAGAACCTGTCTTGATTGCACCTTTTCATAGCCGGGAAACAGAGTTCACCTATTATGTAACAACGCCCGTAGAAAAAATTGACGAAATTCCCGATGGTATGGTTGGATTTACGATTCCAAGTAAAAATTATGTTTTTGCTACTCATAAAGGACCGCAAGAGGAAGTCCAAAATACATATCAACAAATATATGCTTTGATGAAAGAATATGGCTATGAACAGGATCACAATGCATTAAGCATTGAAGTATATAAAGAAGAGCATAAACATCTGTATGCTTCTGGGGAGCTTCACTTTGATATTTATTTACCAGTAAAGACTTATAAAGAGTAAACTAATTCTTTCAATTGAAGCAAGCTAAGGGAAGAAGCAATCACCTTAGCTAATGGATTTTATGTGAAATAATAATCAAATAATTTTAGTATGAAAATACTTTTTAGTGCGTTTTCCTTTACTGTTCCAATAAAGTATACTATCATTAATTTAAGAATTGTATATTTCCTTCGGGGTCGCGTGACGGTCATAACTCAACCGATTGAAGTTAATTAAAAAGCCTGTGTTAAGGCTATTTAAAAGTGGTTTCTTTGATTTCAATTACTGGCCGTTCGCCCAAACCACCAGAGTGGGATTTGAGACATTCGATTTGTACCGTATCAAAAATGGTGGTTAAGATTCGTTTTCGATTCTCTAACGAGATATCCTGCCATTTGGTTTTAATGTTTTCGATGATAGTATTAATCACTTCAGATGTTGGAGTTTCTTGGTTAATTTCGAGAGAGCGAGTTAATTCGTTCTCTTTTTCTATTTCGGCATCCATTTTTTCTTTGTAATCCTTTTTCGTTAGATCCCCATCCACATATAACTCTTTCCAGCGCGCTTTCCGTTCTTCAATCCGTTTTAGTTCTTTCTTGATTTCTTTTATATCAACTTCTTGCTGATCAGGAGCGTCGGTTTCAACTGGTAGATATTCAAGAGATTTAATAAATTCTTGTTCAATGGTATCCTCAGCAATTACAGGCATATCACAAATTTTATATTCAAAGCGGCCAGAGCATTTATAAAACCGGTGCACGGTTCCGTCAGCTCGATTCCTTTTTCCACCTGACATGGAATGTCCGCAGCGGGCGCATCTTAAAACGGAGGAAAAGGGGTAAACGGTCCTCGATTTCCAACCTGTATTCTTACGATCTTTCCGTGTTTTCTTAATCTCTTCGTAAACTTCTTTGGTGATAATAGCAGGGTGATTACCTTCCACAATCACTTCCTCATAGGTACGGTTGCCTTGCTTCGTACGGTAATTCCACCTTAGAGCTCCATAATAGACAGGATTGGTCACGACATAGTCTACAGCACTATGATTCCAGTGAGCGCCTGTTCTTGTTCGTATCCCGTTCTTATTTAGTTCCTCAGTGATCATCTTCTTACCCTTGGTATGAAATGCTTCGAACATCCATCGTACCCACTTCGCCTCTACTTCATCAATAGCCAACTTACCTTGATCGTCCAGATAATAACCAAAAGGAGCACGGCCTCCATTACGGGAACCTTCCTCATGCTTTCTAGCCATCCCCATATAAGTTCTCTCTGCCAGTTGCTCTCGTTCAAATTGGGCAAGAGAAGCAAAGATATTGATTAACAGTTTGCCTTGAGCTGTTGTCGTGTCATAGGGCTCTGTGACGCTTTTAAAGGCAACCTTATTTTTTTCGAAAGTGTTTAGAAGAATATTGATATCCGAAACATTTCTGGATAGACGGTCTAATTTGTAAACCAATACCACATCGAAATGAGGAATATCTGATAATAACGACTGTAGCTGGGGACGCTCCATATCCTTTGCTGATCTGCCTTCCTCAACATATTCCTTGTAAATTGTCCAGCCTTGAGAAAAGCAGTAGGCTCTCATTTTGTCTAATTGTGCGGCAAGAGAATATCCTTCTTTTGACTGTTCCTCAGTTGAAACCCTGGGGTATAATGCTGCTTTCATGTTTTCTCACCTCCATCAACCATTATAAAACTAAAATAAAAGGTCAGTACGTGTTAATTATTGGTTACCTCGTTATTGACTACTTGCATTAATCGATTTCCGAATATATTCAAATCAAGTAAATGCTCTAAATAATTCGCATCGATGATCATTCGATTAATGTTATAAGGATCCACATTAAAAAAATTTAGTTGTTTCTTTATGGCCTTTAAATTGATGGCAAAATCATTTGGATAGGAGGGATGAAGAAACAATTCCATTACATGTGCATCTGAGTCACTATTTTGAAATTCCGAAATGGGTAAAAACTCAAATTCATCGTCAATAGGAAAAAGATGCATTTTCTTGCCCCAGTTCACTTCACCACGATTCACCTCAATACAATACCAACGGGGAATAGGGTGACCTTCATCAACATCAAAATAGACCTTGTTTTTTCTTTTTACTTTAGTGGAGAAATATTGTTTGATTTCATTTGGTGAGAATAAATCTTCTAACAAAGGATAAGTTTCCATTTCATATTGCTCCTTTTCTTCAGCAATCTTTGTAGGCGGGATAGGTAGATTAGGTAAACGAACATCTATTTTAGATTGAAGAATCCGTCGTTTGATTTGTTCCACTCTCTTTTTTGCTAATGATTCCGGAACTTTAAATACCATTTGTATCAACTTAATAATCTGATACTCGAGGGGCGGGAGTTCAAGCTCCTTTAGCATGAAAAAGGGGATAGCAGCATAAAGTTGAAATTGATTTGCCTGAGCTTCTTGCAGCTCCCTAAATTTTTTACTCATATTCTTGGTTTGGTCCCCACAATGTAACATGGGATGACCTAGTTCATGAAAGAAAACCTTTCTTTGATTTTCTTCAGTTTCGTCAGGATCCAAAAAAATCACTGAAAAATCATCTTCCCAAATCGCCCGTTGCGGACCATTATTTGAAAAGTCTAATTCTATTTGAAAAAGATTTGCTACATTTCGAATAGCTAAATCAGAAGGGGTTAAAATATTTCTCTCCATGAACATTTTTTCTATTTTCCGTTCGGTTTCAGTGAGAGTATATCCACTTAGCACTGTACATTCCTCCAAAACTAATCAATTATATTGTTATTATACGAATATATGTTCTGTTTTACAATAAAAAGAAAATGCCCATATTATGGACATTTAGAAATGCAACTACTGAAATCATATTTATTAATTTATTCACTGAATACTTTTAAAAAATTCATCAAGGTTATCAACTTTTGAAGCTAAATTTGGTATATCTTTAAAAGAAAGATTTGTTAAGCAACTTCTCAAATAGTATGTTTTCTCATTGTTATTTTTATTGGTTCTGTACCCCAACTTTGCATTAATAAAGCCAGTTTGTTCAACGATTGGATTCTCTGATAAGAATTTAGCAATTTCATTCGATTTTACTGTGTAAAGTGTAGTGTCTTCTTGTTTATTATAATATTGTCCGATCAAATATCCAACAATAGAACTACCTTGCATTAGAACAGAGGACACAAAAAAATCACTTATTGGATTGCCTTTGTCAACTGAATATACATCAGTTGATAGTTTCATTAATTTTTTATATGATTCAGAATTAGGAAGGACTATCCTAATTCCCTCAAAGTCTTCATAGGAACCTAACGATTCAATTTCTTCTGGAGAATAATACACCCGTTTTTCCTCTTGTGTTGCAATGTCAGTTGCTGCTGATTCTTGTACCAATTGGTTTTGCATAACATTCTCAAATTTTTCACTAATTAATTCAGATAAAGCTTCGTGGATACTTTTTTGGATTAGAGGCCGAGCAGTATTAATAAATTGCTGCGTAACTTTAAATTTAAAACGTTCTTTTATGACAAATCTAATGAAATCGTCATTAGGAGTATCGAAAATCTCCTTAATTACTGACTTAAAAGATTGAGAGTAAATAAGTGATTCAGCCATAATTTTTATGCTTTCATAGTCGTAAAGGTTTTTAGAAAACTTAATCAAATTGTTAAAATCTTCATCAGTATAGTTTGTAATATTAAAAACAAAAAACGGCTTGGGATCCATTATATTTGCGTCATTTAGATCTGTAAAAAAATGATATTCTACTCCGTTTGTTAAGATACCTAGTCGAACGCTAGGAAAAGTACTAAAATATCTACTAAGTTGTGGAGCGCTTTTTGTAATTTTATTGTTTACAGATTTAGCTTCAACAAAAATTTTGGGTGCACCATTAATAGAAATAGCATAGTCAACTTTTTCATTCTTTTTATGGAAATCCGCAGTGAATTCTGGTGTTACTTCTTGAGGGCTATATATATCGTATCCAAGTCCCCTGAGGAGAGGTAAGATTAAAAACTGTTTCGTTGATTCCTCATTTTTAATTAAATCTTTGTTGTCATTAACAACTTTGTTTAATGTGTCTAACGTTTCAATAAGATTCACTTTTTGTGTTCTCCTTCGCCCCTAATTAATTTTTACATTATCATTATGTAATCCCATGTTCGTGTGAAAAAAGTCCTTATGTTTTTCCAAAATAAAAAGACACCTAGCCAAAAAAATATAGGTCTTGGTGTCTTTTTATTTATCTTCGTTGCGTTCTTTAGTCATTTTCCTCTTTTTCAGTTCCCGGAAAATTTCAAGTTGGATTTCTAAATGTTCTTTTTCTTCATCCGTTAAATTGTCAAAATCGTGGAAGGCGGTGTTGATTTCTTCGTTTTTCTTTTTTTCATCTGTATCAATATAGCCAGCTTTACTCATTAATTCGTCATAATCAACTTTTAATGCTTTCGCTAATTTTGCAAGCGTTTCAGGCTTGGGATTTTCTCTTTTCCCATTCTCTATCCTAGAAATTTGAGCAGCACTTACCCCAGCATATTGAGCTAATTGGTTTACCCCTAAATTTTTTGATTCTCTTATCTTTTTAATGTAGGCTCCAATTTCGGTTGTTTCTTCCGAATTCACTTTTTTCACCTCAATCGGAAAATAGTATCTACTTATACTTATATTTAAATACAATATTACCTGTAGGTAAATGGTTTGTTATCAAAAGTATTACCCGTAGGTAAAAACGGTAAATATTACATAATCGAAAAGTTTTTGTAATTTTATTGGGTTTATCTATTGCCTACTGGTAACGATGATGCTATATTATTACCAAGAGGTAACGAATGGGAGGTGATGCAGTGAAACTAACATTGAATGTTGAGAAAGTTAAAGAATATATGAAGTTTAAAGGTTGGGATGAAAGGGCTCTTGCGGAAGAAATGGGCGTTTCTTACGAACAAGTTTACAGAGTGTTTAGAGGACTTCGTAACCCAGGAAATGAATTTATTGCCAAAATTTTAAAAACGTGTGCCGGAGCTGATTTTGAACAGCTATTTATTTTTGATGAAGTGTTACCTAAAGGGAATGATGATTCTAACATAAACTTTTAACCTTGGAAGGAGGAAGCAACTTGGTAATAAGGTTGAATGAGCAACAATCCAAAATCCTAATCGATATCGCTTTAAAAGATTTGCTACCTAAGGAGCTGGAAAAGCGGAAAAGAGAAAAGGAACTCTCGAGGAGGGATTGAAAATGGCCGCAATTCCAAACTACCTTGCGACAGATCGCTACTGGAAAGGAGTTATTCACTTATTTCAGAATAGCTCTAAGTTAAAAAGTTTGTTTACCACAAAATATTTTGATTTAGAGAATGGATCAATCAAAATTACAGCTTTAAAAAGGGCAGCGGCTCCATGGTCCCAATCTGAAAAGTTCATGTTGAACTTAGCATTACACCTTTATAACGATAGCAACAAAGTAAATTTATCGGAGATGGATTATTTAGATGATTACAACAAGAAATTAGCCATGGAAGCAATAACTTTAAGATTTTTTCGATAAGCCTAACCAGGCTTTCCTTTTTAGCTAAATTGCAAAATTTGGTGCACGAAAAGAGTTCTAAGTTAAGGAGTTGGTTCATATCGGGTACATCGCTGCTGGAGTGATACTTTTCGTCGGGGTGTTTACAGGGTACTTCCTATTTTGGGCATTTGGCTTAATGCCAAAAGAAGACGAAGGAGGTGAACAAATGGGCAATGGTACAAAAAGTGCTGAAGGAAGATCTAGAAGATGGTCTTCGGTTCGATAAACAAGGTCGTATGCTCTATCATCCGGATTTTCATTTTAACAATGGAAAACGTTACACCGAAGAAGAGCTTGAATACTTGTGTAGGTTCTTTGATTTTGACGATATTCGGACCATTTCTTTTGCTCTAGGAAGGCCAGAAACTAGCTTAGCAACTCAAGTATCTATGTTAAAAAAACAAGGTAAATTCAGTTACTACAAAAGGCTAAATAAACATTGCGTTTCAAGGAGGTGAATAAGTGAATATCCCGGTTCATGTTTATGGATGTGAGGATTGTATTTTGGTGTTTTCTGTAGAGCAGGCTTTGGAGGACCAGTCAGGTATTTGCTGCCCACAATGTGGTACTGAAAAAATTAACGATTTGGGTCCTGGAGAAATGATTTTAAGGAGGTGAGGATAAATGGATCGCAAAACATTGGAGTTAATGGAAGAAAAGTCTAAGAAAGCAAGGGAGATTGTAAATGCAATCGACGAACTTTCTGGAAAAGCTCTAAGCATCGAAGGTTGCGAAGAAGTTGAGTTTTTCGGAATGCGTGATTGTTTATCAATTCAAGTAACTGATAAACCACTATTGGAGGAATTTAAGTTTGCTTTCGTTAATGCTGCAATAAAAGAAATCGAAAGGCTAGAACAGGAACTAGCTGAATTATAAGGGAGGCGAGCCTCTTGAAGAATGATTATGAAGTTCGTGGGGATGTTACGGCAATATTTTTAAATAGTCCAAAATACGGTCCGCTGGAGACGTTTATTGATACACAGGATTTACCTAGGGTGCAAGAATTCCCTAATAAGTGGTATGCGCGTTGGGACCCAAGTATAAATGGTTTTTATTGTGTAGGCAACTCGAAGCAAGGAACGGTTATAATGCACCGTTGGATTTTAGGCGCTCCAAAAAATATCCATGTTGACCACTACAATCATGAAACATTAGAAAACGTGAAAAGCAATCTTAGATTATTAACAAATGCAGAAAACCAGCAAAATCGAAACGGAGCGCATAAACAAAGTAAATCAGGTATACGCGGAGTGTATTGGAACAAACAACATAAAAAATGGCGAGCGCAAATTGGGTTAAATGGTAAGGATATTTTTCTTGGGTACTTTGATGATATTCAAGAGGCAAAACGTATTGTCATGGACGCAAGAGCAAGAAACATGCCATTTTCAAAAGAAGCAATGAAAGCGAGGTAAAAGGATGATTATAAAATTTATATCTCTTACTCTACAAAACTATAAATCCCACTGTGACCTTACAGTGAACTTTGGCGAGACCACTAAGATCACAGGGGAAAATGCAATGGGTAAAAGCTCCATTCCAGAAGCAATTACATTTACAGTATACGGCACAGACGTGTTCGGGGGAAAGCTGGACCCTACACCACTAACTTATGCAGCTGAAGAAACTTTAGTACAACTTCTTTTATCGGTTGATGGAAAATCACTATTACTCGGCCGCGGGTTAAAGAAGGGAAAAGCATGCTATTACATTAATGAAGTGCCTTCGAAAGCAACAGAATTCAATGAAATTGTGGAGCAATTATTTGATAAAGATCTGTTTCTCTCGCTTTTTAATCCATCCTATTTCTTCACTCTTAAATGGGATAAGCAAAGGGAAATGCTATTAAAATATGTAACTGCACCTGCGAATAAGGAAGTACTTAAGAAACTACCAGAATTGCAAGCTGAGACATTAGGAACCTTGCTAAAAAAACATAACTTAATTGATATTGACAAAATACATCGAGACAACAAAAACAAAAAAGACAAAGAATATATCGCTGCGCAAAGCCGTACTAAAACCATTCTGGAACAACTGGAACGTTTACCGAGTGTAAATGCCCCTGTTGAGTCATTAAAGGCTGAAATTAGTCAATATGAAAGACAAATTAAAGAGATTGAAAGAGTCACAGATACTGCTGGTGATAAGAACCGAGTCTATAACACTACTCAATCCAAATTAAGAGGGTTGCAGGACCAAATTGAAATGTCAAAAGAGCGTTGGCCGGCACTTAAAAACGAGGCCATTGAAGATACTTGTCGCACCTGCAAACGACCGCTTGATGAAGATTCGGTGGAAGCTGTTAAAACAGATAAAGAAACTCGTATCGAGCAATACAAGGCGAATCATAACAACCTGATTAAACAACGTGATGAACTGAAAAACCAGCTTGCGGAGATGGAATACATTGATGTGTCTGAACAGTTCGAACACGTTAGGGAATTAGAATCCAATCGCCAGTCATTACTTAATGCCATTAGGACCGTTGATGAATACGAGCACCTTCGAACCCAAGTGGATGTTGCTAAGAAAAACGAAAAAGAGATCCTACAGTCCTTAAACGATTCAATTTTTGTCCTAGATAGCATAAAGGCTTTTAATGCAAAATCAGCCGAATTGCAAGCTGAAAAAGTACAAGCTTTATTCACAACACTTTCAATCAGATTGTTCAAGCAAAACAAAGGCGATGGAGAATTTAAACCAGATTTTGAAATTGAAATGAATGAAAAGCCTTACAGGACATTATCGCTATCCGAAGGCATCCGTGCAGGGTTAGAACTTCGTGATGTGCTTAGTCAGCAAAGCGGGATCATTACTCCTTGTTTTGTTGATAATGCCGAATCGATTACAAGCTTTAAACAACCGAATGGCCAGTTGATTACATCTAGAGTTGTCGCTGGGCAGGAATTAAAAATTGAGGTGGGTGCATGAAAAACGGTAAGAGGCCAACGCGAAACCAAAAGAAAAAAGTTATAGAAGCAGGATTAAATCCAGGTAATTGGTTGGTTGTTAAAAACCAATCTGACCAAATGATTCTGGTTCACCGGGAAACAGGTACCACAAAAACTATTTTTGTTTAGGAGGAAAATAAATTATGTCAAAAAATCAACTAGCAACATTACCACTAACACCGGAAATTTCAGAAGCATTTGCACCGGCTGTGCTGGAAGTTATCCGCACATCAATTGCACCAACAGCTACAGACACTGAGTTTTTATTATTTGCTCACAAAGCAGCTTCATATGGTTTGGATCCGTTTAAAAACGAAATCTTTTTCATCAAATACGGAAACACCGCTCGCATTCAGTTTGCAGCTGAGGCCTACCTAGCAAAAGCCAGGGCAATGGAAGGATTTCAACCACCTGATACGCAAATGGTCCATGAAAATGATGAATTTAAAATTGCAATGAATAAAGAAACAAAAGAATTAGAAGTTACTTTACATGAGATCGGCTTTCCAAGAGGCAAGATTATCGGTGCATATTCTATTGCATACAGAGATGGGCACCGTCCAGTGACTGTTGTATTGGACATCGAAGAAGTGGCCCATATGTTTACAGGACAAAACAAAGACAACTGGAACAAATGGACATCAGATATGTTTGGAAAACATGTACAGCAACGTGCTCTAAAAAAGCAGTATGGTCTTGAATTTGATGATGAAACCATTACTAATGGTTCACAGGAAAACACAATTCCAGTGTACAAGTCACAAGAGCGAAAAGATATCACTCCTAACCACGATGTGATTGATGTTCATCCTCAACAACAACCGCAAGACGAAGGAGCTGCAAAGTTGAAAGCAGTCCGCACAGAGGTATCTAAAAAATTCAAAAAGTTAGGTATCGACAAAGAAAATCAAACGGAATATGTGGAAAAGCACATTAAAGATTTTAAAGGTTCACTCTCCGATTTTGTTGGTTTAAGCCAATTACTTGACATGCACATCGAAATGCAGGAAGCACAAGCCAGTGATGGCGACATGTTGGATTAATCCATGAAAGTAGATATCTTAGCATCGGGATCCGGGGGCAATTGCATCGCTCTCAGGTCCTCTGAAGCTACTATTCTAGTGGATGTAGGAATAGCCAAAACGAAGGTTGAGAAACGGCTTCTTGATGTAGGTATTCGTCCAGATAGCATCAGAGCCATTTTAATAACACATGCTCACTCAGATCACGTCAAAGGCTTACCACTTGCCAACAAATATAAGATTCCTGTTTATGCTGCTGATGGTGAATGGAAATCCCTAAAAGGCGTGGAAGAGGACTTACAGCGACCAATTAAAGCAGGCTCGGATATAAACATTGATGATTGGTACATCGAATCATTCAAAACTCACCATGACGCATACAGCCCCCTTGGGTACGTTCTCAGTGATTACAAAGGGCAGAAGTGTTCCGTCTGTTTAGATACAGGTCATGTGGATCAAAATATGCTGGCCACAATGGAATTTTCAAACATCTACATTATCGAGGCTAACCATGAACCTAATATGGTTGAAGTATCTGATTATCCCAACAGTGTTAAAGCCAGGATACTTTCTCACATTGGACATTTGAGTAATGAGCAAACCGCAGAAACGCTTTCTAAGCTAATTTCAGGTCTCGGTGAACAAATATACCTGACACATCTATCAAGCAATAACAACATGCCTGCGCTGGCTGAAATGACGGTAAAAAGAGCATTAGCAAGAAAAGGATTTAAAGTTGGTACACATTATCATTTAGAGGTGATTTAAGTGGAAGAAGCAGAGTGGGAGAGCATCGAAGCTTATTACATTGCTAGGCTTAATAAAGAAAAGGAAAAAGTGATTGATTTAACTGAAATAATCAATAAACAAAACAAAGTACTCGAACAAGTAAACTTTCACATTCAACTCTTATCCAGGACCTTGAAAACAGCTTGTAAAGAAATTGATAGATACAGAGAATTGGAGAAAGCAAAATAGACAGGATGATTACTCATGGCAAACCCACAAACTGAAAAAGGTTATACCAAGGTTGCTAATGAGATATTAGAACACATCTCAAAAACCGATCTCAACGGTACGCAAATGCGAATTGTCTTGGTGATATGGCGCTATACATATGGCTTCAGTAGGAAACAGCACGAATTATCACTTACTTTTCTCTCTGAAGCGATAGACACCAGGAAGAGTCATGTCGACCGAGAACTCACGGCTTTAATAGAACGCAAGATTGTTAGTATCGTTGGGATCGGTTCAAGGAGGGGAAGGGTTTTGAGCTTCAACAAGAACTACGAAGAATGGCAAGAACGTCCTACAGATGTAGTACATCAATCATCGTCCCACAATAGTAGTACATCATCGTCCACTACCTGTAGTACGATATCGTCCCACATTTGTGGTACCAAGAAAGAAAGTATTAAAGAAAATATTAAAAAAAATACTCGTCAACAAAAAACGTATGACGAGGACAGCAGTTATTTTAAAATGGCCCTTTACTTCTTTGATAAAGTTTCAGCTGTAGCGAATGAAGCTGGCGTAGGACATTTAATTAAAAAAGTTAATCTACAAAAGTGGGCAGATGATTTTAGAAAGCTGATTGAAAATGATGGAGTAGACAAGCATTTGGCAAAAGCAGTAATGGATTGGGTAACACAAGATGCATTTTGGAAAACAAATGTTTTATCTGCTAAAAAGCTTCGGGAGAAATTCAGTGAACTTGCTATTAAAATGAAAAACTCCCAAAAAAATAAAATACCAAAACCAATTCAACACTTAGATACAAGAGATAAAGATATTGAGTTTCAAAAATGGTGTGCGAATGGAGGCAATCCAGATGAATTTAACTGGACATGACATAGAAGCTGAACAATCGGTGCTGGGTGCGATCTTCCTTGAAGCTTCAGTTATGGACGATATCACTTTTTTAGAAGAACGTGATTTCTCTGTCCCGCGTCACCAGTCGATCTATAAGGTTATGAGGTACCTAGAAAAGAAAGGTCAACCTGTCGATATAATCACCGTAACCAATGCAATAGCTAAATTCGGAAACGTAGAGGATTTGGGTGGGGTTTCGTACCTTTCAAAACTAGCAGCATCCTGTCCTACTACGGCAAATACTGAATATTACGCTCGGATCGTTCGCTCCAAAGCCATGGAAAGACGAACAAGAAACATGGGCGATATTATTTCAGGCATGTCTAGGGATGATTACGAAACAGATGAGGAGTTTTTCTCGAATATTGAAAACCTAATAGCCGAACTGAGGCCACAGGATAATGCAAAAATGCTTAATTTTTCCGAAACAAAAGAAGAGTATTATACACACCTCAAAACGCCGGCGGAATTTATTAAAACTGGATTCGATGAGTATGACAAATGGGCACAAGGTTTATGGAGAGGTTGGCTATTTATCAGTGCCGGCCGGCCGTCTGTAGGGAAAACTGCCTTAGCTTTGCAAAGAATATACGGTGTGGCTAAACAAAATCAGGGATGCGTTCTTGTTTGGAGTCAAGAAATGAAACGAAATGCTTTAAAGGATCGAATGATGTCCGCACAGACAGGAATAGCATTCCAAAAAATCAAAATGAAAAACTTGAATGAAAAGGAACAATCTTTAGTCAATTTTGCTTATGACGAATATGTGCACTTGCCTATTTTCATGCAAGATTCTTCTGGTGTAACCATTGACGAGATTAAAGCAACAGCAAAGCAATTTAAAAAGAAATACGGAAAGATTGCCATGATTGTTGTTGATTATCTGCAAATCATGAATATCCCTCAAACCAAAGGCGATACAAGAGCATTAGCCATCGGACGTGTGACTGGACAAGCAAAACAAATTGCCATGGATATGGATTGTTGTTTCATGATGTTGTCCCAAATGACAAGGGAATCAGATAAAAGAGGACGGCCATTACTCTCTGATCTAAAAGAATCTAGCTCCATTGAACAAGATGCAGACGTTGTTGAATTCTTGTGGAGTGAGGGAGAAAAAACAACACAAGGGAAAATAATCATTCAAACCTTCGCTAAAGGCCGCGATGTCGGTGTTAATGAGTTCAAGCTTCTTTTCATGAACTGGAAACAGAAATTCACCGAAATTCCAGATGAAATTAAATAATGAAAGTGAAGGAGGACAGACAAAATGACATTTGATTTTGAAGCGATAAAAAACAAATACCTTAATGATAATGGTTCAAAGATCTTTGTTGGAAATGCAAATGAAATTAGGAGTTTAATTCTTTCTTATGAGGAACAGCAAAAGGCTCTCGAAGAAATGTCCAAAGAATTAAGGGTCGCTAATGGCATGATAAAGGAATTAAAGGCAGAAAGACGTTTGGAACAAAAAAAAACACCCTACGATGATTTGGATGACTGAGTAATGGACTATTCAACAGCTACTAAAAAGCAACTCTATGAAATTGCCTTGGACGAGAATAATAGATTAGTTGAACGGTATGCAGCTGTAAAAGAATTGCAGAGAAGGAGGATGAAAGGTGATGACTCGCTTTGTAGGAATTGACCCATCAACTAAAACAGGGTTTATCGCAATAGATCAATCAGGACAGGTCGTCCGGGCTAAAGAGCTTACTGGCGTTGGCTCTGAGGATCTGCGTAGGATGTCTACTCTTATCGATGAAGTTATAGCCCATGTTAAGCCCGGCGACTTTATTTGTATAGAAGGTTTTCCCTTTGATACTCAGCGTGCCATGTTTGCAGGAGGATTGCACCACGGCATAAGAAACGAATTGTTTAAGAGAAAACTTCCCTATTATGAAGTTGCCCCGAATGCCGTAAAAAAATTCGTTAATGTTACTGGTTGGACAGGAGAAGTAGGTAAAAAAGAACGCCTAACAGGACCACAGAAAAAACGAGTTGTTATGAAAGCAGTCTTGGAACATTATTCGTTTGAGCATAAGAGCGACAACGTAGTGGATGCTTACATTTTGGCTCAAATTGCTCAAGAAATATGGATGGAGCAGAATATATTCCGATTATTACCACAACATCAAGCAGAAGTGATTCAGCAAATCTTACATCCAGAACCAAAAGCAAAAAAGAAAAAGGCTAAAGCATGAGAAGAAAAGATTTCCCTGTCACCATCCACCGTCAAAGGAAGCATGAGGCGGAACAAGCCATAAAAGACCTGGAGGAAAGAGGATTTGTCCTTATCTTTCCACTAACGGAACTAAAAAGCGATGGAAAAACCTTTACCCGGGATTCTTATAACAGAAAAATCTTTGTTGAAAATACCGAAAACAGTTGCTGGATTGCGAAAATGAGAAAGGTTGAAGAAGCATGAAATTAGTTAGTTGCAGCAGGTGTGGAAATGTATTGGCTAGCAATAAAACGGTCGTGATTGAGCAAAAACGAGTTTGTCATGAATGTAGGAAAAAGGCGAGTCAGGCAATAACCAAAATTTAATAGGTTACTCCAAACTGTTTAGGAGATGTGCTTATGGACGATATCGATTACCAGGCACTAACGGAAAAACTTGCCAATGTGACCATACAGAATAAGCAGTTGCGCCGGGCCAATATCAATAAGGATAAAACAATCAGGCATTTAGGAAGAGTGATTAAGAAACTCAAAGATGCTGCTGCTAAGGACCGGAAGCCGCATTATAAAAACAGCAAAAGAGGAGCTAAAAAAGGAGGGAAAAATTAATGGAAGTTGTATATCAGCATCCTTGGTGGACAACCTTAGGGGTCATCATTGCTTTTGGTTTTTTGAGTGAAATTGGACGGAAGAAATGATGTGCCTTTGACCCATATTGTGAAGTAAATAAATGTCAATTATTGTGAATGTATAAAAAAAATAAAGCCAGGAAACTCCTGACTAAATTCTTATACTTCATGAGGCTTTGCTTATTCTATCTTTATCGTAATTAGAAACATGCTTCATATGTAGGTTTAGTAATTTATCTAATTCTTGGCTATATGATATTGTTTCAGGGCTATTGATACCTTTACTTTTTGCAACATTCACCAATGTTTCTTTCATTACATTTATACGTTTTAACAAGGATAATTCAAGTGTATATTTGTTCATTTTTTTAAAATTCTCCTAGATAAAATTATTGATTTTATCACACTAAAACATTATAGAATAAATTTCGGATTATGAAATAGATTCGACAAATGTTGTCGAAATTAGACATAGGTTAAAACTGCACAATACGAGAAAACTGTACAATTGATGGAAAAGACGACAAAAAAGAAGCGTGAAAAAACACACTTCCACTAAAAATTAAGGTGTTAGATTCTAGATTTGGGCATGGTGCTTAAACCCTATTTATTAATTAGTAACTACCACCCATTAAAGACGCACCAACAATAATTAATAGGATGAAGAGGACAACAATTAAAGCAAAGTTGCGCATAAGGTCTCACCCCCTTTATTTCAAGCTTGTACATCTTATGTGAAATATCTTGATACCGAAATGGACAAACATGGAATTATATCAAATAGATTAGTGTATTGCACATTACGAACAAATAATGACGCAAAAAAGGAGGATAAATCGATGCAGAAACCCTTTCACTATCCTCATATGTATTACAACGAAGTTATTTACTACTTGGAGCAACAATGGCGCCGCCAGTTAACAGATCACGAAAAGCATGTCCTAATCGAAGGATATAAGTTTGGCAGATTAACAGAAGCAGAAAATGAAATAAAAATCCTTTTTGTGAAGTGAGGTGTATATATGAAAACGGACCAAAACGAACAAAAGCATTTAAACCATCCGTTTTATCAAGACGCTAATCAATATCGAGAGAAAGTTAGGGTTGGACAAATAGTAAAAGGATCCAAGAAATACCCGGAGCCCTTTACAACAGCCTCTTGGAGCAACGAGGAAATTATTGAACACGCTATGCAAGAGAACGTGGATCAAACCCATTATATTTATGCAGCATTAGAACGAATGCAGGCTTTACAGAATGATTTGCGTGAACTGGAAGAAGAAAACATATGGTTGAACAAACAGCTCTTACAAGCCAAAGAAACAATCCGTGACTTGAAAATTAAAGATAGAGTTTCTAAATGTTTAGAGCTGGAAGAACATAATTTACGTCTTGCTCAAGAAATCGGACGTTTGAAAGATGATAAGGATTTGTATCAAAAGCTTTTCGTTAAGTGTCAATTAAAGGAGTGAGTTTGGTGACAGCTGATTCAAAATGCCATAAAACCCGTTGTAGGTGTTTAAGAACTTTCGAGACTAATAGTGCTCAGAAAGGAAAAGAACAGCTAGAATCAATGACCGACAAACTCAGAATTGATGATAATGAAAAATTAAAAACGAAATACAGAGAAACGAATATTGAATGCGATTTGAATAAATGGTTTTAAAGGAGTGGGGAACAGTGAAATTAAATGAATATCAGGAATTGGCTTTGCGAACGCATAATGAGGAATTATCACAGCCGCAGGCTCTATGCAATTACTCAATGGGGTTAAGTGGAGAAACGGGTGAAGTTTCTGACATTTTAAAGAAAGGTGTTTTTCACGGCCATGAAATAAATCGTCATGATCTTGCTTTAGAAATTGGGGATTGCTTATGGTATATTGCTAACCTTGCAAAATTAGCAGGATTTTCACTGGAGCAAGTAGCAACCATGAATGTAACCAAATTGATGAAACGATATCCTAATGGTTTTGATAAAGAAATGAGCTTGAATCGGGAAGGAGATTCCTAAATGGGTTTTTCCCGAGAAGAACAAGAAACTACAATGGTTTTTGACAACAGTACAGGTAAGTGGAACGTTTACTCGACTGTACCAAAACACATTCGAAAACTATCTAAATTAACGGAGTTTCTGACCTTAGAATCGGACGGAGATAGACCGGTTGCAATCAAATGTGAGTTATCAGAGAAAATGGTCAGCATGAAAAAAGAACGAGTTTATACTGAGGAACAAAAACAAAAAGTTGCCAATCGATTTGCTAAATCCAGAGAGGAGAATTAATCATGCAAGTAACCGTCAAAGCGCATTTTAATAAACAAACCAAGGATAGTAAAAAAGAGCTTATTCAATTTTATGTAAAAGGCGAGGACGAAAAAAAGCCTGAGATTAACCAAATGACTCGTGAAGTGGTTGAGCTGCAGATTGAGGGCATTGAGCAGAAGCTTACCTGCGAATTCAGCAAAACCACTAAAGATAGCAAGAAAACAGCATTAGAATTTATTGTAAAAGGAGACACATCAGCAGACCAATCATTTAACTTTTATAGGAAAGCCGGGTCAGATGTGACGCTTCACGTTGCAGAATCACAAATGAGTATTGAGGAATTTTATGATTCTGAGCAGTTCGAGGATGGCCCGCATGAAGGTGTGGAATACAAGATCAATCCTGATGGTACCGCCGAGGTTAAACCAGATCAATTAACGCTGGATGATGTGAAAGAAGAAATTGAAGATGATTTGGATAGCGACCTATTAAACTAGCAGAAGGCCCCGGGATTATTCCCGGGGAAGCTCCTAAAGGGGTTGAACAATTTGGATTTTGAACTTCCGGAACTAGATAGAAAAGCAACAAAACGGAAGGTGGAGGAACATCTTTTAAAATATCGCCTTTTTAAGTATCTGACATTTGAAGAGCGTGAAGCTTCCGTGACAGCCAGCAGCACCCCAAGATATCACGGCCCAACAAATCAGACGAGTGACCAAACAGGGGAAATCGCTATTTATAATGTTGATGAGCAAGAAAAAAGAAAACATTTCTGTTTCCGTACTGAAAGAGCAGTAAAGCATCTTCCACCTATGGAAAGGTTTTTAATCGAGGCTAGGTACATGACAGACGTTAGTGAGTATTTAACTGATTACAGTGTATATTGTCATAAGTTTCAGCCACCTATCTCAGCGATGACCTATGACAAAATTAGGTGGAAAGCTTTTTATAGACTTGCTTTAAATTTGAATATTGCTGTTACAAAAGAAAGTAAAAAAGCCACAGAGTAGTGGCTTTTTTTTGACTATTCAACCGTTTGCTTTGCAGTACTGTCAACTGGCAAGAGGAGTTGATCAAGTGCCTCTTGTGAAACAGCGTCTTTTGCTTCTTGAGGAAGCAACTCCCTTGTAAAGCCGGCTAACTGTCTTGCGGCAGAGGGATTTCTCTTGTACCAAGTAAACAATCTAGTCGAAAGGGATAAGAACCAATTTTTCTTTGATAGTGCATCTAATTGTGTTTTAAGCGTATTAATTTCAGAGTTAAGTTTTGCGATTTGTTCACTTAATTCATCGTTTTCTTGGATATCCTCTTCTAATTTCTTTGTAAAAGCTTCTTCAAGTTTATCGAGGCGTTGCAGGTAATCGTCTTGTTCAACTGTTGAAAAATAATTATCTGCATTTTCCATTTGATGAATTTTTTCTTGAAATTGTTTTAATATATCTTCATGTTCCATTAATTTTCTTACGATTGGGCTCGCTTGCATTTCTTTTTCTATATTAAATAACCATTTATCTAAAGTTGAGTAAAAGTTGTAAGTGTTCTTACATTCTGTAATTTCTTTTTTGATAATCATTCCAGGACAGTACTCTACCTCGAAATTTGATCCGTTTCCAGAAATGTAGACAACAAAATAATAATCTGGAATATATAGATATTTAATTTTTACAGAGACTGCATTATCTTGTTCTTCACTTTCAGAAGTAATAATAAAATCTTCACTAAGAAAGGAATTTGTGGTTAACCTTTTTTCAATCTCTATAAGAAAAGTACGACTAATTGCAGACAAAGTAATCCTCCTAAAAAAATAATATGAATATAGATATTCTATATGAAAAAGTGAATTCTTTCAATTTTTTGGAAATGATTGGACGACATAAATTTAAAATTAAATTAAATATTTTATTAAAAATTTAGGGGATAATTGTAAAAAATACTTATGTTGATTGCTTTCTAACATGGTAAATTTATATCATCGGGAATTGATTAAGGGACAACCTTATCAGTTCCTTTTTTAATTGCTAAATCCTAAACTTTGCTACTCCACACCTGGTTGCGGCAGGTCCTTCATAGACTGTCCGCAGCTTATACCCATAACCCCTGACTAGGCCTCCTGGGCAAACAGTGATCTCAACTGCCCAAGGTGTGGATCGAGACGGTTTGTTACCAGCCGCAGTAAGTGGTAGCTGATATATAAGCAGCACAGCCGGAAGAGTTCGTTCAAAGGTATAGGCCTGATAAGCTGGTATAGCTAGAACCTTCAGCTGTTTTTCTATGTCATAAAGAGGTGATTTTTAAAATTAATTAATCTAATAATAAAAGCAAGAAATAATGACATAATATAGATATAATACATTTGTATTATAAATGAAAATGCCCTAGATTAGGCCCTAGAGCATTTCCAAAACAAATCATTTAAATATTAAAAAGCAGATTACACAAACGAAATAAAGTGTTTTTCCTGCATTTATTTCAATGTTTAAATTAATCTGCAGCATGCGATATCACCTCCCATTTCTATTTTGCTTATATAAAGAGAGGAATATTCGCATCATTTTTCAGGCATCCCTTAGGATGCTTTTTTATTTGGGGGTCCTCTGAATATAGGGAAGGTCACGTGCACAAAGAGGCTGGCGAGAGGTGCACGGCTCTTTAAAACGCGTAAAAGGGCTTAAATCCTAAACGTGATACCTATAAGCGAGTTAGAGGGGCAATGAGGAGGAAATAATTATTAATTGGTATTTCGGATAAGTCCTGCTAAATATCTATTTAATATGACATCTTTCCTATGGGAGTTGAGACAACCTGAGAATACAAACAGTCCCACTTGACGAGTTTTTAGGTGAAGAACAAAAAGTAAAAAAAGCGCAAGTAGAAGTAAATATTGATCTAAAGTGGTTTAGAAGAGGATTTGTAGTTGTAATTGTAATTGGTAGCATATTTTTATTTCCACATAAAGTTTACTAGCATCCTTTCGAGGGTGCTTTTAATATTGTCACAAAACATTAACAACTAATAATAGGCGGTTGTAAACTTTTGTCGAATATTTCCTTTAAAGGAGGAGGTAGTAAATGACAAAATTGATGACGCTTGAAAGAGCAAAGAATGAAATTATTAAGCTGCAGAACTATGTTACTTTGGTTGAGTCCTATCCTGTCGATACGGTTGAACAGGAAATCATTAAGGAATATGCCATTACGAACAGCATTGGAAAGGTAACGGAAAAATTAAAGATTGACCGAGAATTCGTTACGAACGTCATTAAGAGCAGAGGCAATGACGAACTTCATAAACTTATGAGGTCTGGATATATGTATAAGACTAGATCGAATAGACGGTGAGCATCTTTTATAGAGTGCTTATTTAATCAGAAAACTTGTTCGTCCCACAATTGTAGGACGATGTTTATCGTACCACACCTGTAGGACGATATCGTACTACACCTGTAGGACGTCATCGTACCACACCTGTAGGACGATAAAAATTTTTCCTTCATTAGAGCGAAAACTCTAAAGAAAAATATAAAGAAAAATATAAAGAAATATACTTGCAACATCATTTGCAAGGAATGATTGTCTTTTAAAACATCTGTAATAAACAGGTGTTTTTTATTTTGTAAAAGAAGGTGAGGAAATGCGGATTGCAGATCATTTATCCAAAGAACAAAAGCAGCAGTTAAATAAAATGCGTTCTTCTCCTAAAAAGAAATCGAGGAAGAAGGAAGAACATCTTAGTCAAAAAGACTGGGAAGTACTTATGGGAATGAATCGAGATACTTATAAACGAGTGAATGGAGCAGTCCGGAGGAAATAAGAAGGGAATTATCTCCTTAATGTCGTATATAATTAAGACAAGGAGGGATTTATATGAGTGATAAAGTAGGGGGTTATGCAGGACCTAAACCAGGTGGATATCGTTTAGAAGATCCAGGTACAGGTGGATTAAGAGGTTATACAGGAACTAAACCGGGTGGAGATAAGGCGAAAGCTATTGTCCAAGGAATCAAGCCAGGTGGTTAATATGTAAGAGGAGCATCCATTGCGGGTGCTTTTTTATTTGTAAGGAATGGAGCGGTGAGAAGGAAATGAGAAGGAATTTATCACTTTTTATCGAATTTTATATTGAAAGGAGATAATGATTGATGGATAAAAAAAGAATTAACAAATTTCTAATGTCTATAGGTGCAATTATGATATTGTTTCCAATATTAATAAATATCTTAATGTTTATTAATATTTTTCCAGTGTCGGGTGATCAAAATAGCTGGATATCTACATTAGGAACATTCTGGGGTGCTATTCTTGGGGGAGTTATTTCAGGTGCATTAACTCTTATTGGAGTAAATATTACGGTGAAATCTTCTACTGAAGGTATAAACAAAACACTTGCCGAACAAAATCTAATTAGGGAACAAGAGGTGTTTTTGCAAACTTCAAAAGAGAGGTTATTCAATTTTTATCACCCCGTCGATGCTTTAAATGCGGAATTTATTCACCAGTATGGTGCACATAGTTTTTCTGATTTAAATAATGACCAACAAAAACATTTTTTATCTCTTATGAATCAAAATGTTATTTATGGCGACTCAGTAATGTATTCAAAATTTATTGAATTAAAATGGGCATCGAAAGAGAAAAAAGATAAAAAAGTAAATAGATTATATAATGAAATTATTGATCTAATAACTGATGAAATAATAATATTACGAGAAAGATTAAAGTTACCTGTTCTATTTAATCATAATGAGGAAGATGAGTAAGCATCCTAGTTAGGGTGCTTTTTTATTTGTAAGGAATGGAGCTGTGAGAAGGAAATGAAATTAAAAAAGCCCGAAATGCGCTCGGACTTTATTCTAAACAAAAATTAATAAACTTCTTTCCAAACGGAGTAATTAATAATGACTTAACCGTTGTGCCACCTAAAAATGACATATATTGACCTTCAAGGAAACCAAACATTTCAAGTCTTGATTTTGCTCCTACAATAACATCATCATCATTATTAAGAATTGTTTTTGCTTTATGTTCTTCTGAAAAAGACAAGAGAACGTTAAATTCAAGAATGGTTATATCTGAAAGTGCTTCAAGAAAAATTCGTCTCTCATCGTAATTATTCTCTAATGTTGGAGTTCTAAGCATATTGATAAAGAAGTTTTTAAAATACTCTCTTTTTTTATCAGAATGTTCCTTCTCAATTTTGTCATTTAAATGTTCAATTAATGAAGTCAAGCTATCTTCATCGTGAATATTTATAGGAGGCAGTTGAAGTTGGAGCTGATTTATTTTATCTGCAGTTTCTATGTAGTATGATTCGACTCTTTTAAACCTTTTTTCTTGTTTTGTTGAAAAGTAAGCAGTTGAAAGGGCTCCACCAACATATGGGATTAATTGTAATCCGGTTTGTACAGTTATTTCTAACTTCTCCTTTAAAGATAATTTATCATCCATTTCTTTTCACCACACTTTCTCTTTAAATTGTACATTATCTGGTAATGAAGACAAGCAAATAATATCAAGAAATTAATATAAGGAGTTGTTGTGACATGACTGAAAAAAAGCGCGAGACAAACTTTGGCGCATTAAAGGTAAAGATTGATGTGGATTGTTCTTACGCGTTGAAAGGTTTAAAAGCAGTAACAAGAGAGGCGAAGAGAGCAACTGAAGCATTAAAGGAATTGGAACAGCAGCAAAAGAACATGGCTAATACCTTTGATGTTAGTGTTATTAAACTTGATGGCAACGAGATTGCAAAAGCAGTAAGTGGACAACTTGTATTAGATAATAGGCGTACAGGTAGGCTTTAGTAAATGAAGCCGTTAATGAGTAATTTTTAAAAACAAATAGATTTCGGGAGGTAGGTGCTATGTAAATGGAGTGGAGTTTAATCAGAAAAGAATATGAATCAACAGCCATCACATTAAAGGCGCTTGCCGAAAAATACGGAATCAAATTAGGTACACTTAAAAGTAGAAAGAGCCGTGAAGGATGGTCGAGGGATCCTACAAAAAAGGATGCAACCACTAAAAAGAAAAAGGATGCAACCATTAAACCAGTGACTTTATCTGATGAATTAACCGAAAAACAAAAGCTTTTTTGCCTGCACTATCTCAAGTATTACAACGCAACAAAGGCTTATCAGAAAGCTTATGGATGTGCATATACAACAGCAGCTGTCGAAGGACATCGTCACCTTAACAATCCTAAGATAGCCGTTGAAATTAACCGATTAAAAGCCGAGCAACAACAGGCGCTATTCTTAGACGGTATGTCGGTGCTTCAAAAGTACATTGACATTGCTTTTGCAGACATTACTGATTTCATTACCTTCTACCGCCGTGACGTTAAGACAGACCAAATGGAAGTCTTATTGAATCCGGACGGGACCGTTAAAGAGATTGTCCCTAAGCTTGAATCATCTAATGAAATGTTTTTTAAAGATATGGATGAAGTAGACGGGACTATCATTAGTGAGGTTAAGAAGAGTAAAGATGGGATAACCTTGAAGCTCCACGACAAGATGAAGGCTTTAGAGAAGTTAGAGAAATACACTGACTTACTGTCGGATCAGCAAAAGCATCGTCTGGCAGAGGAGCAAATGAAATTAAATCATATGAAATATGAATTAGATAAGCGTGTCGTTGAGTTAAGGGAACGAGAAGAAAAAACAAAAGGTTGGTAGGCTATGGCTAAGTATGCAGTATTAAAATCTTTCTATGCTTCCGAGAAGTGGATAAACTTCCGCTTAGGCTTAATCAATGAGCGAGGCACTAAGTGTTCTAGGTGTGGCGAACGTATTGCCAGATCAAGAGACCTCATTGGTCACCATAAGATAGAGCTGACTCCTGAGAATGTCCATGACTACACGATCAGTTTGAATCCTGACCAAGTAGATCTAGTATGCTTCGATTGCCATAACAAGGAGCACAACCGCTTTGGGCATAGGGCAACTAAGCAAGTCTATCTTGTGTATGGTCCGCCGATGTCTGGGAAGAAGAACTATGTTCAGAACTACATTAGTCGAGGGGATATTGTCGTAGATATGGACAGACTCTATGAAGCTATCACCATGCTGCCAAGCTATGATAAGCCGGACCAATTGTTTAGTAATGTTATAGGAATCCACAATCAATTAATCGATAACATTAAAACTCGATATGGTAAGTGGACTACTGCCTGGGTAGTTGGTGGATACGCGGATAAGTATAAGCGCGAGAAGTCGGCCAATGACTTAGGTGCTGAGATCATCTTCTGTGATGTAAGCAAAGAGGAATGTCTAAGGCGATTGAACATGGACCAGGACAGGATCTATAGGCAGGATGAATGGGAAGGTTATATCAATAAATGGTTTGAACAATATACAGTATAGGGGTGTTTAATATGTCAAAGAAAACAATAGCAGATGAACTAATCAATACTACAGAACAAGTAACTGAAGAGCAGCCAGTAGTTGTATCACCAATCATAACAAAAGAAAATGTAAAAGAAAGACTGGAGCTGATCCATAAAATCGTTAAGGAGGAGCATCCGGTTATCGCCAGTGAGAAGGCGCATGTCGAACAGGATAAGTTAGTTAGAGAAGTCTTAGAAGACATAGCTAAGGGTACAGAGGATCCTGCAGCATTGGCAAAAGAAGCACTAGAAGTTTTCAAACTTGAATTTACAAGGTCGTTTAGTTAAACGCAAAAAATTTTAGCCCCCCCATCTTAAAAAGGTTACAAATTTATCAGGGACCGAGGAGGGGACTCATTTTGTGCACAAACCGAAAAATTTGAAAAACGCTGGAGGTTTTTTGAGCTGTGTCAAAAAGCGAAGTTTATCGACAAGAGTTGGCGAAGTTGACCGAAATATTCGCTGATGTGGATGTTTCAAAGCGAAAGCTGGTTGAAGGGCTTATCGAAGATGCTGCCTTTTTAAAAGCTGAAAATGACGTTTTAAAACAGGTCATATCTAAAACCGGGATGGTCAAGGTACATCCAGAATATCCCGAGCTGCAGAAACCTACCGAAGCAGGAAAACAGTATCTTAAAAATATTAATAGCTATTCGGTTGTCATTAAGACATTGAATGGGGTATTAAGCAAAAATATGATTGAAGAAGAAGACGATCTGAGTGATTTTGAATGATGCAAAACGCTTTACCGCACTCTTACCTGCTGCAGTACATCAATAAGTGCAAGTCAGGTGAAATAATTATCGGCCAGGAACTCATGCAGATGCTGGATGTTTTGCTCACGCATTTCGATAATCCTGATATAAAGATTGATTTCGGCGATGCCAATAAAAGAATCAATTTTATCGAGACCAAATGCAAACACTTTGAAGCACCTTTTGCGGGCAAACCGTTTCTTTTAGAGCTATTCCAGAAGGCATTCATCGAAGCAACCTACATTTTCAAGATTTTTGACGAGGAAATTGGGCGCTGGGTAAGGTTATACCAGGACGTCCTTTTTTTAGTCGCCCGAAAAAACGGAAAAACTCCACTTATCTCAGCGGAATGTCTAGCTGAGTTTTTTTGTGGAGAGATGGGCACTCGGATTTTATGTGCCAGCAATGATTATGAACAAGCTGACCTGATGTTTCAGGCCATTAACTCCATGCGCGAGGAAAGTAAATCCCTCGTAAATGTAACAAGAAGCAATATCAAAGGGATTTTCTTTGGTAACCCCAAAAAACCAAAACACACAGGTAAGTTTAGCTATAAAAATAAAGGGCAAATCAAAAAAATCTCAGCGAAAACGGGCGCCAAAGAAGGAAAAAACATTAAGGTCGGCGCTGTAGATGAAGTACATGAGTTGAAAGATAACACATCCGTTATGCCAATTCGCCAGGCAGTGTCTACACAAGATGAACCTCTATATATTGAGTTGACCACTGAGGGCGTAGTCAATGACGGGTATTTGGACGGCCGATTAAAAGAGGCACGACAAGTTTTGAGTGGTGAATTAGAAAGACCGCGTTGGCTAATATGGATGTACACGCAGGATAGTGAACAAGAAGTTTGGCAGGATGAAAACTCCTGGGCAAAATCTAATCCGGGCCTCGGCGTGATAAAAAAGCGGAGCTTTCTTCGTAAAATGATTGACGAGGCCAAAACAAGTAAGGCTATGCGCGTCTTTGTTTTGTCGAAGGACTTTAATATTAAGCAGAATAATGCTACTGCCTGGTTGACGCCTGAAGACATCAAAAATGAAGAGACTCTAACCATTGATGAATTTCGAAATTCCTTTGCAATCGGTGCAGTTGATTTATCTAAATCGGGGGACTTGGCAAGTGCAAGAGTCATTATGATGAAACCAGGTAGTCAAAAAAAATACATGCTCCAGAAATACTTTATCCCGGAGTCAAAGTTGGACGACTTAAACAAAGAGGATAAGGCCATGTTTTTGGATTGGATTCGACAGGATCTCATTACCGTTTCACCTGGAAATGAAAACGATTTTAGTCTCGTGACTGCGTGGTTCATTAAGCTGTTTAAGGAATATGGCATCAGGGTTTATAAAGTTGGCTACGATAAGTGGTCCGCAACCTATTGGGCCAAAGAAATGGAGAGTTACGGATTCGATTGCCAGAGGGTATCTCAAGAATGGGGCAGCATGTCGGAACCGATGAAGTTGGTTGAGGCGGATCTGAAAAGTAACCTCGTGAACTATGGCAATAACCCAATCGATAAATGGTGCT
Organism: Bacillus sp. OV166; assembly: GCF_900177675.1. Classification (GTDB taxonomy): domain Bacteria; phylum Bacillota; class Bacilli; order Bacillales; family Cytobacillaceae; genus Neobacillus. The sequence continues at coordinate 2,611,216 of NZ_FXWM01000001.1, forward strand.
TGGAGAATACGGCTCTTAACTTGAATTCGAAGCAGGAGATTATGCCGGTTAAAGTCCAGGGCAAGGAAGATAAAAAAATAGATGGCGCGGTTACGATGATCATTGGATATAAGATTTATATTGATAATCGAACTGAGTTTCTTTCGCTGGTAGGGAGGTGATCACTTGGCATTAATGGAGGGATTAAAGAATTTCTTTTCAAGCAAGAACAATAAAAGCATGCAATACGCAAAAATGCTAAACGGCTACGCTCCCGTTTTTAGCCAGTTTGGTAACGATGTTTACGCATCCGATGTTGTTCAGACGTGCATAGATATTATTGCGACAGAATGCAGTAAACTCATGCCCAAACATATTCGGACAGATACCAACGATATGCAAACAAACGTAAAGAGCAACATCAACCGGCTTTTTAAGTTTTCCCCGAATGAGTTGATGACAACAAAGGATTTTATTGAAAAAATAATTTGGCTCCTTTACATGAATTACAATTCTTTTATCTATCCGACTTACGACGTCGTCATTGGGGCGGATGGGAAGACGCGAAAAGAGTACACTGGATTTTACCCGGTTAATCCGACTCAAGTTACATTTTTACAAGATGAGACAGGATCTCTTTTTGTGAAGCTTCAATTTTCTAGCGGATATGATTATACGCTTGCATACTCAGATATCATTCACTTGCGTAAAAAGTTTTCCGTAAGTGAAATCATGGGCGGTGGATTAAGCGGTCAACCAGACAACTCAGCCATCCTAAAAGTATTGGGTATCAATGATACCGTATTACAAGGATTGGAAAAGGGGATAAAAACAAGCTTCTCTATTCGGGGAATTATAAAGATCAATACCATGCTTGATGATGCGAAACAGCAAGAGGAACGTAAACGTTTTGAAACATCTATGAGGAACAGTGAATCCGGAATACTGCCAATGGATTTGAAAAACGAATATCAAGATATCAAAGTGGACCCGAAAATAATCGACAAGGACACCTTGCAATTTTTGCAGGACAAAATATTAAACTATTACGGTGTTTCTGTCCCGATTCTAAGCGGCGATTTTAACGATGAACAGTATCAAGCGTTTTATGAAAAAACATTAGAGCCTATCATAATCAGTTTAGGGCAGGCATTTAGTAAAACTTTATTTTCTAATAGAGAACTAGATGTAGGTAATGAGATCGTCTTTTATCAAAAAGACATGATGTACCTAAGTACAAACGCAAAACTAAATTTACTTAAAACTGCTGGTGAGCAAGGGCTACTAACGGACAATCAAAAGCTCGCGATACTTGGATACCCGCCTATTGAGGGTGGAGATAAAAGAACCATATCACTCAATTATATCGACGTGAACCTTGCTGCTAACTATCAATTGAAGCAGGCAGGGGCAACGGGAACGGAGGGGAAAGGAAATGGGGAAAAATAATAAACTGATACCACTCAAGTCAGAGCCGGTTATTCGTAGTTTTGGCATTCAAGATCTGAGAGCAATCGGGGATGAAAATGTTAATTCGATTGAAGGACATCCTGCTGTCTATGACCAGAAAACCGACATAGGCGGATGGTTTTATGAAATTATCGAACGAGGGGCTTTCGACTCTACCAACTTTGATGATGTTCTTTTTTGTGTCAATCACGACTTGAGAAAATTGCCACTGGCCAGAAGCCGGAGAAACAACGGCAATTCTACAATGCAGCTGAAAGTGGATGACAAGGGCTTGTCTATTAAAGCGACGTTAGACACTGAAAATAATGCAGAAGCAAAAAGCCTTTATAGTGCAGTAAGCAGAGGAGACATCGATGGGATGTCTTTTATGTTTTATGTAGAAGAAGAAAGATGGACTAATTTAGATACCGATATGCCAACCAGGTATATATCAAAAATTAAAACTGTAAGAGAAGTTTCTGCGGTCAATTTCCCTGCTTATGCCGGGACTGACATAAATGCACGTGATCAAGCCGTATTGGATAATGCGGCGATGGCATTGGAGAATGCCAGGTCAGAGTTGGATAACTCTCAAAACGAGCAGCTATTAGCATTAGAAAAATTAAAAATTCAACTATTATAATTTGAAAGGGTGTTTATAAATGAAAGATTGGTTATTAAAACAAATCAAAGCAAAAGAAGAAGCAAGATCAGGTTTAAAAGAAAAGGCAAAGAAAAGCCAGAACATCGACGAAGTACGTAGCATTGGCGAACAAATCGAGGGCTTGGACGGTGAGATTGCTGATTTTCGTGCTCAGTTAGAAGCCATTCCTGCTGAACCAGCTGCTGCACCTGCCGCGCCTGCAGTTACACCTCCAGTAATTGAGCAAAGGATGACACCTGCTGGACAAATGAATCCGTTAGCTACCTTTGGTTTAGGCGCGGGCGCACCTGCACAACAACGTTCTGAAGAACCTGAAGATCGTTATGCTACGCTTGAATATAGAAGGGCTTTCATGGAGTTCGCAAGAACAGGAACTATCACTCCAGAACTTCGTGCTAATGCAATGACTGGAACAGGTGATATCTCTGCTGTTATCCCATCCACAATCTTGAACGAGGTCATTAGAAAAGTTACGTCTTATGGTCAACTTTTTAGCCGTGTGAGAAAGTTAAATGTCAAAGGCGGTATGACAATCCCAATTCTGTCACTAAAACCTGTAGCGACTTGGATTGGAGAGTCAGCAGTATCTGACAAACAAAAGGTTCAAGCGAATACAAGTATTTCTTTCAGCTACTACGGCCTAGAATGTAAAGTTTCCGTTTCTTTATTGGCTGATACTGTTCATCTTGCAGGTTTTGAAAATACTATTACTGACCTTATTACTGAGGCAGTGGTAAAAGCTTTGGACACTTCTATCCTTAACGGAACAGGTACGGGAACACCGTTAGGAATTACAAAAGATACACGCGTACCGGCTGCTCAAATCGTTACTCTTTCATCAACTGATTTTGCTAAATGGGATGCCTGGAAGAAGAAAGTGTTTGCTAAAATGCCCCTAAGCTACAAAGCGGGTGCTTCATTCTTTATGGCTTCTGGCACGTTTGAAGGCTATATTGATGGAATGGTAGATACACAGGGTCAGCCTGTAGGACGTACAAACTACGGAATTGCAGACGGCCCTCAAGAAAGATTCGGTGGTAAAGCTGTTGTTCAAGTGGAAGATGATATTATCGTACCTTACGATACTGCAGCTGTTGCTGATGTCGTTGCTGTCTATGTTGACCTTAAGAATTACGGTTTCAACAGCAACATGCAAATGACTATGTACCGTTATTTTGATCACGATACAAACGAATGGGTTGACAAAGCAATTCTTATTGCAGACGGTAAACTCATTGATCCAAACGGAGTAGTTATCGTCAAAAAAGGCGCGTAGTTAAAAATTTAGAGGTGACTGGGTATTCTCCCACCACCTCTTTTTTTGAGGTGATAGAGTGGAGAATTATGAATTGTTAATCGAGTGCAAAAAAGGACTAGGCATATCAGAAGGCAGCAATGTATTTGATGGATTGTTAAATCAAAAGATTAAAGCGATTAAATCATATATGAAAAATGCCGGCGTATCTGATGCAAAAATGGAGGATGACCTTGCTGTTGGTGTCATCGTTATGGGCGTAGCTGATTTATGGCAGACGAGTCCAGGTGAAGTTAGATTTTCCCCGGCCTTAAATACACTTATTAACCAACTCACCTATGATAGCGAGGTGACGTAATGAGATTAGACATCGTAATCGACTTGTTGGAATTAGAAGAATCGACCAACGATAATGGTTTTCCTCAACTCTCAATAAAAAGCAGGAAAACGGTCTTTGCTAAAAAAGGAAGTATTAGAAGCAGTGAATTTTATTTAGCCTCTCAAAGTGGATTTTCACTTGAGCTTATGTTTGAGGTTTTAACGCTTGAATATGAATCTCAAAAATATATTGAATATAAATCGAAAATGTATAAGGTTATTAGAACCTATGAAAAAGACAAAACGTATAAAGTCACCCGAACCTATGAAAAAGACAAAATGACTGAGCTGGTGTGCCAGGCCTATGACGAAATTCCATTAGGGACGAAATCCAATGAGTGAAATAACCTTTACCGGAATGGACGAGCTGCTACGACGTTTGGAACAGATAGGAGAACAGGCAGAAGCAGTAAAGAAAACTGCGCTTGAAGAAGGCGTTGAAGTTATTCGGGCTGAGATTGAGAGCAATACCAAACGGAGTAACATAAACCATGACCACATGGCGGACGGGATCATTACTAACATAAAAGATGACAAAGCAGTTATCGGACCAGGTATCGAATATTTTCATGCGCATTTCTTGGAGTTCGGGACTTCAAAAATGGCGGCACAGCCATTTATGGGACCGTCATTTGAGCGAAAAAAAGAAGCAGCAAAGGAAAAGATGGCAGAAGTGATTAGGCGGGAGTTGGGCTTATGAGTTTAAACAATTTAATTATTACAACATTAAGACCATTCGCTCCAACATTCTTCTTAACCTATTCGGGTTCCATTTTTCCACGTATTACGTTTTTTGAATTTAATCAGCAATCAGCACTAAATGCGGACGATTCAGAAGAAATGACCGCACATTCAATACAGGTTGATATATGGTCCTTAAATGACTATACCAATCTTGTAGATCAAGTGAAAAATAGCTTACAAGCTATAGGCTTTCGGCGAACAAACGAAACAGAATTTTACGAGAACGATACAAAGATATATCACAAGGTTTTACGATTTAATTTTGTTCAATAGGGAGGCTTTATTATGCCAGTAATCGTTGGCTTAAAAGATTTATACTATGCAGTTCAAACAAAAGATGATAGTACTGGGGTAGCGTATAGTGCACCGATTAAAATCGCGGGTCTTATCAACGCAAAAATCTCTCCTTCTAGCGAATCGCTTACGGTTTATGCAGATGACGGTCCGAGTGAACAAATCAATCAACTTGGGACGATCGGTTTGGAACTGGAAACAAAGGATTTACCTCTAGATGTTCAAGCTGCCCTACTCGGGCATTCAATAGTCGGCGGGGTTCTTATTAAAAAGGATACGGATATTCCTCCTTATGTGGCGATCGGATATCGGTCTTCTAAGAGTAATGGGAAGTACCGTTATATGTGGCTACTAAAAGGTAAATTTGATTTGCCAGGACAAGAAGATAAAACGAAGGAAGATAAGCCTTCTGTTCAAACGCCTAAAATCGCTGGTACTTTTATGAAAAGGGATTATGACGGGCAATGGCAACGCGTCACAGACGAAGATCTTTCAAGTTATGTTCCAGCTACTGGAGCAAATTGGTTTACGTCCGTTGAACAAATTCTTGATACCACTCCGCCAACAGTAACAATTGTTCCTGCTAATAATGCTACAACGGTTGCAGTAGGATCTAGCGTTGTTTGGACATTCAACGAACCAATCTTAGCAAGCACTGTAAACAAAGGAAATTTCTTGGTCCAAAAAGCGGACGGCTCAGCTCAAGTAGCAGGAACACTCGTATTAGATGCTACTCTAAGGATCGTCACCTTTACACCAAGCACCAACTTGACAGCCGCTACTCAATACATGGCGATTGCTACTCAAGGGGTTCAAGATGTATCGGGTAATGCATTAGCATCACCTAGTGTAACAAAATTTACAACAGTTTAAGAACAAACATCGGAGTAGGGATAATGTCCTTACTCCTTTTTTATTTATTTAGGAGGGAAAGGATATGCAGTTTAAATTGTTTATGGAAGATAAAGAAAAAACCTTTTCAGTACCTTTTGTAAAGGGCCGTCTTTTTAGAAAAGCCTTAAAAATGAACAAAGTGTTTAACGAAGGAGGAGAGATAACCGAAGAGGTAACAGATCAACTAGTCGATTTTGTTTGCGAAGTTTTTAATAGTCAATTTACTCCTGACGATGTGTGGGATGGAATGCCGTTAGACGGGATATTACCGGCTTTGCAGGGTGTATTTTTTGAGGTTATTGATCGTGGCACAAAAAGTATTCAAGGCGGGACCGACACCTCAAAAAACGATTAACGGATCCTTATGAAGCGATAAAAGAAATGTATAAGGATCTTATGAAAATTGGATATAAACTTCATGAAATAGATGAGATGGACATTGAATTTTATTTTGAGTTAATGGCTAGCGTAGCGGAAGACAAAGTGGGATTTATTGACGACGTGTTTTAGGAGGTGAGATTTATATGGCCGAAGAAATTGGATCCTTGCATATTGATATGAGTTTGACCAACGCCGAATTTAAAAGTGGTATGAGGGACGTAAGTAACCGATTAAAAATTGCTCAATCGGAGTTTAAATTAGCCGGAGCAGGAATCGCCGATTTTGGTAAAAGCATGGATGGCCTTAAGGCTAAATCAAAGTATTTAGAAGACACATTAAAAGCACAGCAAGAAAAAGTTGATTTTCTTAGGCGTCGATATGAGCAGTTAAGAACTACGCAGGGTGAAAATGCCGCAGCTACCCAACGAATGCTGGCTGCTTATAATAACGCTCAAGCGGGCATGCGAACAACAGAATCCAGATTAAGAGATGTGAATGAGCAAATCACTTTGCAGTCGGGTAGATGGCATCAATTAGGCGAGCAATTAAACGCCGCGGGAGACAGGTTTAAAGCGGTTGGCGGTAAGATGCAAGATATTGGAAAGAATTTATCCGCCTCTGTCACTTTGCCAATCGTAGGAATTGGAGCAGCATCCGTTAAAACTGCGATGGAATTTGAGGCCCAAATGGACAGAGTAGGAGCCATTGCGGGTGCTACATCTGAGGATATGGATAGTCTCTCTAAAACTGCTCTTGATTTAGGTGCGAACACGTCAAAATCAGCATCAGAAGTAGCTTTAGGTATGGAAAACATGGCCGCTATGGGCTTTACAGCGAATGAAGTCATTGGGGCAATGCCTGGTGTCATTGCTGCTGCCGAAGCATCCGGGTCAGATATGGCTCAAACTGCAGATGTAATGGCGTCCTCGCTCAATATCTTTAGTTTAAAAGCAACTGACGCCACTAAGGTAGCCGACATTTTAGCGAAAACAGCTAACATATCAGCTGCGAGTTTAACCGACATGCAATATGCTTTGAAATATGCAGGACCACCAGCTGCAGCACTGGGGATGACATTAGAAGAAACGTCAGCAGCTATAGGAATTATGACCAATGCGGGGATGGATGGATCAAGTGCTGGTACAACATTAAGAGGGGCACTCTTAGGACTATTAGATCCTTCTGAAGAAAACTCTAAGCGAATGAACACAATGGGTGTAGCAATAACTGACGCTAAGGGGAATTTCGTTGGACTTTCTAAGTTAATTGAGAATTTAACAGAATCAATGGAAGGTCAAACCGAAACGCAAAAGGCGGCAACTATATCTGCTCTTGTAGGTAAAGAAGCGGTATCGGGCATGCTGTCACTTATGAAAGCTGGACCGTCTACCATTGATAAGATGACAAAATCGTTAGAGGATAGCGGAGGGGCATCTAAAGAAGCGGCAGATAAAATGAAAGACAATTTAAAAGGTGCCATAGATGAATTAGGCGGAACGATTGAAACTGCGGCTATCACTATTGGTACTACACTTAAACCTGCAGTTTTAAAAATGTCCTCCACTATTCAAGGTTTAGTTGACAAGTTCCAGAAACTAACGCCTGAAGGTCAGAAAACAATACTTACTATCGCGGGGATTGCGGCGGCGGTTGGTCCTGTATTAGTCATAACTGGCACTCTCGTTAGTTCAGTAGGTACAATTGTAACAGCTTTTGGGGCGGCATCTACAGCCATTGCAGGCGCAGGAGGGTTAGTTGGAGCACTTACAGCACTTGCTGGACCTGTTGGTCTAACCATTGCTGGTGTAGGTCTTGTTACAGGAGCAGTGTTAGCTTTTAAAAATGGTGCCAAGGAATCTACCAATGTAAATCTTGATCATACAAAATCACTCATCGATCAGCAACAATCTCTTGAAACATTAACCGGAAAATACGAGGAATTACGCGATAAAAACAACCTCTCAAACTATGAATTATTACGGTTTCGGGACATTCAAAGCGAATTAAAAACAGCGAAATCCGCAGAAGAAATAGGGAAATTAAAAGATGAAGCGGAACATCTAAGAGAAAAATCAGGATTGTCGAATGCACAGTTATCAGAAATGCTAAGTCTTAACGATAAATTGATAGAAAAAGCTCCAACGGTAGGGCAAGCTTTTTCCGATCAAGGGAATAAAATCCTCACGAATGCGGACGACCTCCACCAGGCAAATAATAAATTAAGAGAAAATATTCAGTTAGAATTAGAATTACAAAAAACAAAAGCAGAAGCGAAATTAGATCAAAGCATTCGTGACCAAATTAATGGCATAGATGAGTTAAACAAAAGGGTCATTGATTTAAATAATGCAAAGATCGTAGCTGCTGCTAAAGAATATCAATTAGAGCAGGCGAAAAAGCAACAACAAGATTTATACAAGGCTGGACAGGATCAACTAGCAAACGGGATGAAATCTCAAATTTTGATTCTAGAACAAGAAGTAAATCTCCAAAATGGTAACGTTAATTCTATCGCCTCTGAGGTTCAGGAAAAGCAAAAAGCAGTCAATAAAACTACCGAACAAATTACCAAAACTCAAGCCCTTTTTGATGAAATGATTAATCTTCAGTTAGCACAAGCAGGAATTAACACCAAAGGTCAAGAAGGCATTAGCCAATTAGACCAGGCCATTAAGAAAACAGTGGACCGTAAAGCTGAATTACTAAGAATCCAAAGTAAATACGGCGATTTGGATGGAGCACAAAAAAAAGAATTACAAAACCTTGACGGATCTCTTGATAAATACCGAACTGCTAAAAAGTCAATCCAAGAAATACAAGGTGAACAGAAAACAGTTAATAAAAAAATCGAAGATGGAACGAGTAAGGCTGGCGAAATGTCTGAGGTTCTTTCTGCGTCAGAAGTGAAAAATATTAAATTTACTGGCGACGGATATAGTGAAGCGAAAATTATCAGTAACGAAGCAAATGCAAATGCAAAAAAAGAAATAAATGCCACTGATTATGGAAAAACCCATGCTATCCACCAGGAGGCGGGTAAAGGTGCCAGCAAGACTATAAGTATTGGCGCATCCATTTCCAATTCTTTTAAAAGTGCAGTTAAAGCATTTGAGAAAATGTCAGGGATTAATATTCCGGGCTTTGCAAGGGGCACAAGAAACGCACCGGGAGGGCTTGCTTGGGTTGGGGAAAATGGTCCTGAATTAACGTACCTCCCAAGGGGCGCAAAGGTTATTCCTAATCGGCAATCGGAGCAACTATTACGAAGTTGGAACATTCCAATGCTGGCAAATGGTGGCGAGGCTCTTGCTTCAGGCATCGCTCTAGTTGGCGAACGGGGAAGAGAGCTTGTGGATATGCGCGGGGCTAGAACAACATCATTACCTAAAACTGTTCAGGATAATAACGGTTTACAACCTTTAGTCAATGCGATTGAAAAATTAGCGAGCCGGGACGTTAACATGATAATAAATGGTCGAGAGTTTGTAAGAGCAACCATTGACGATATTAGCAACGCGCTTGATATATTGAGAGTAAGGGAAAATCGAATGGGGGGAGTAACGTGAGAACAGCATCATTAGGTGGTTTTCAAATTAGTGATTATTTTCGCATTCAAAAAGTTCACCGAAGCATTCTCCCCCCGCGCGAAATATCTTTGCTTTCTATTCCTGCTCGGCACGGAGCGTATTTTACAGGCGCAAGATACGGAGTTAGACAAATAAGTTTAGATCTCACTGTCATCGCAAAAACGGCAACGGAGTACATGGATACAATAAGATTTTTAGCATATTGCCTAGATATCGAAGAACCCACGGAACTAATTATTTCTGATGAACCTAACAAACTGAATTATGCTATCTTGTCCGGAAACACCGATATGACTAATGATCTTATGAGAGTTGGTACAGGTACTCTTACCTTCCTTTGCCCAGACCCGTTTGCTTATAGTACAGATGCGAAAACCATCGTACCAAGCGCTAATATGTTCATGTTCGTTAATAATGGGACGACCGCAACCTTTCCAAAGTTCACGGTTAATTTCGAAAATGATGCCACTTTCGTTTCGTTCATTAGTCCCGATGGAGTTATCTTAGTGGGGAATCCGAGCGACCCTGACCAAATCGTGCTGCCAAAATCGCAAACTATCTTAAACGATGCAATGACGAGCACAAGCGGATGGGCAAATGCGGGGGATGTTTTAGACAGCGGACGCATAAACACAGGTTCAGTTATCTCAGTAGATGACGGTATCTCAGCATCAAACTATGGAGTTGGCACTGCCGGCGCTAAGATATGGCACGGTCCAGCCGTTCGCAAAGACTTATCACAAATAGTCCAAAATTTCGAAGTAAAAGCTAGAATTGACTTTACGTCTGAAGACGGTACTTCCAAACTTGATGGGGATAGGGTTGGGCGTCTCGAAATCTACTTATTTAATCAATCTGGCGGCAAGATTGGCAAAATGGTTATGCGAGATTCATATACGCAATATGAGTTTAATGTTCCGGAAATCTTCATTGGAAATTCAACGTTTCTTGAAAGTGAGCCGAAAGCACCCGCGGGTAAGAAAAAGCTACAGAAAACGTATAAGTCGTACACCGTAAAGAAGAACGATACTTGGGCGTCAGTAGCGAAACAGTTTCATATGTCTGCAAAGGACCTGGCAACGCTCAATAAATCACGGACTACGGACGCTTTAAAGGTTGGACGAAAGTTACAAGTGTATGATAAGACCATTACAAAGTGGCTGTATCCGTCACATGTTGGAACTTACAACGACTTCTATGGCGAGTTCGTGCTTTCACGTATAGGCGATAAATGGTACGCAGAAGTTTCGCGAGTAGTAAATGGTAAGAAAACGAAACCGATTAAAAAGACGTTTTATGATAAAGACGATACATTTACTACGTCAGCTTTATCGTATATCGTCATTCATTATGCTCAGTATGACACTACTCCCGTCGTTCAACGTATGCGCGTCACGGACTTAAAGGTGCTAAAGCATAATACAGACACTGTGATCGATGTTCCAGCGATTTTCAGCGCAGGCGATGAGCTTGAGGTAGATTTATCAGATAGCAGCGTGTGGTTAAATGGGGAACCTTTCATGCAAGAAGTGGACGTTGCCTCTACGTTTTTTCCGATTAACGAAGGTGAGACCCAGGTAAAGGTAAATTCCGACGATACAGAGGCTACCTTTACCGCTGAGTTTACGGAGAGGTATTTGTAGGAGGTGAAAGCATTTGATCTTTTATATGGACCGTCATGAGAAAGTCCAAGCCATTTTTACAAATAACGGTAGTCCTGACTCTTGCCCTTATTACGATGATTTGCTAAAAGAAGATCTGGATACTGGAGCCTCTTCTTATGAATTTTGGATTCCATCAAATCACCCTAAATCCAACGAAATAGAAGAAGGCGGTTTTATTGTCCGCAAGAACTTGGACGATAATTTAGTCATGTTTACCGTTATGCGAATCGAGGAAACTCATTCAGGCAGCAGTGATAAGTATATTTACGCTGAAAATGCGGGATTAGAGCTATTAAACGATATCTTTCGACCAGCCACGCATATGTCAAAAAACGCGTCTCAAATCCTTGATATCGTGCTGCAGGATACCCGGTGGATTAAAGGCGAAGTTGATTATTTCGGTGTCGAAAACTTTTATTTCGAGGATTACCAAAACGTAGTGTCCGCGCTTCAATATATATCCGATCGATTATCAGGCGAGTTGAGCTTCCGAGTCAAGATGCAAAACGGGGAGATTGTCGCTCGGTATGTGGACCTGATTACCAAAAGAGGGACGGATACTAAAAAGCGCTTTACGTATAACAAAGACATCACGTCGATAAGAAAGAAAGTCGATATGACCAATCCCAATCTAGTCACCGCATTGATTGGTGTAGGAAAGGCAGACGCAAAAGGACTTATCACTACATTTAAAGCTATATCTAAGAGCACACCTTACTATAAGCCAGCAGGTCAGGATTGGGTTGGTGACCCTGTCGCACAACAACGATATGGAATCAAAGGAAAGCATCTATTTGGGGTTTATCAATATGACACGACTGATCCGAAGTTACTTCTAGATAAAACTTGGGCAGAATTGCAAAGGCGAAAAACTCCTAAAATCACATATGAACTCGATGTTGCACTTTTGGAGAGATTAACGGGTGCGGAACACGAAAAAACACGTCTTGGAGATACTTTGTATGCGATTGACGAAACTTTTTCGCCCGCTTTGTATCTTGACGCTCGTGTTAGATATTTAGAAACTTGTTTCAGCGACCCGAGCCGCGATAAATGTACATTAGGAAACTTTAAAAACGCAAAAAGTAATATTACCAAAGATATGCGGGCCTTGCAGTCAAAACTACTTTATAAGGAAGCAACATGGGATGAAGTGGGAGAAAAAATATTTAAGGGCCCTACTCCTCCAGATGTAATCAAATTTAGATGGATTGATGAGGACTTATCGCAAACGTGGGAAAGTGAGGTGTAAAAAATGGGTGAACCAACACCTAATTTATTGCTAAAACAGTGGGCGGCAACAGACGAAAAGATAACGACTTGGACGGATTATAACAACAATTTATTAGCCATTGATGAGAAGATTACAAAATTAATAGAGAACGCTCAAACGGTATTATGGACGGGGGCCGGGTATCCTCCAGCAGCTTCCACTATTACTCCTACAAAAAAATTATCAGAGTGTAAAAATGGTTGGATACTTCGATGGTCTGACTATGATCCGGGTGTCGGGAGTAATGACTATGATTTTTATGAATCACCAGTCTTTAAGCAAAGAGGCGTATCTGCAAATGGAAAATCGGAAATGTTCGAAATTCCTACTTCGTTAAGTGCTACCACTTCTTCCTACGTGAATAAGCGTCTTTATATTTATGACGACAAAATTGTGGGTCATGATGACAATAGTGTCGGAGGAAATGGAAGTAGTGCAAGTTATGGCTCGAACGATGTGGTATTACGTGAAATAGTAGAATTTTAAGAGGAGTGAAGTGAATGCAGAAGTTTTATAGCCCGTTGACTGAAAACAACCGCCTGGTTCATAGTTCAAGCACCAGAGGGAGCGATGAGGATATCGAGTTCATTGTACCAGATGACCATGAAGCGCTCATAAATCCGATTATATTCATCTATGAAAACGGGGATCTGAAGAAAGATGAAATATTTCAACAACAGCTTATTCAAGAAAAAGAAGATCGCAGGAATAAACCTACTGTTGAACAACAATTAGCACTCGTACAGCAAGCTATTGATGACCTCATATTAGGAGGGATGTTGTAAATGGCTGCATATATGGGGCAGAGAATTATCGATGGAATTTACACTTATGAATATGTCATATCTAAGCGTCCGGACCTCAAAGAAGGTATCGACGCTTATTTAATTTCCAAGGGGAGAGAAGATTTAATCGGAGGTGAGTAAATGGCGACCTGGGAAAATGAGTTATATGTAAATGGCATGTGGCTGGACACATCCAACCCAGCCGTAAATGTGTTGAAAAAGTTTGACTTTATCCTCAATACTTGGGTGCCAACAAGCGGGGCATATTCGACAGAAGAGACCGATACAAAACTCGCCGCTTTAGAGGCACGGATAGCAGCCTTAGAAACTCCATAAAGAACCTATGACAAAAATAGGCTCTTTTTTTATGCACTTAAATAGGAAAGACAGGTGATACCATGGTTAAACAGTATAACGTATTGCTTGATACGATGGATACCATACCCAATCCATCGTTTAATGTGAACACGAATGATTTAAAAACGTTAAAGATAAGTATTTTAATTAATCAGGACAAAGAGCCGCTGGATCTAACCGGTGCGACCGTCCGATTAGCAGTTAAAAAACCTGATCAAAAGACCGTCTTAGAGGATTGTACAATTGTGGATCCACTGGCTGGAAGCTGTGAGGTCGTTTTAGGCACCCAAGCTTATAATGTAGCTGGAACCCACGAAGCGGAAGTGATGGTGTATTATGCGTCTGATACCGTAGCGGTCACAAGTAGCTTTAGCTATATAGCAAAAAAAGGAATCCTTTCTGATGATACCATCGAAAGCACAAACGAGTTTCAATCGATTACCCAAGCTATTGCGGACAACGAAGCACTCTTAGAGGATTTACGGACTAATGGGACCGGAATTGACGCTCAAGCAAGGGCAGATATCGAAACCCAGGCGACACAATTGGCCCAAAAAGCGAAACAGACAGATGTTACAATTGAAAGAAAAAGACAGTTCTCTAAAATCAGAAAAAATAATACTATTTCTGCATTAAATAGATATGCTTATCCTCTTAGATCGGATGGTACTCCCTTTTCATTGAGATATGATGAATTGCCGATTGTTTTTACTGACAACCAAGGAGGATTTACAACGAATTTTGATGTTGCAAACTTCAAAAATACAGGTGGTAAAACTATCTACATGAGTACGACAACGGGACTTTCTTCCAACGATGGTTTGACAAGGAACACCCCTTGCCAATCGCTTGAAAAAGCAATGGTGCTTGCTGTTAATGGAGACACAATTATCTGTATTGACCCAGAAGGAACAATGATTAGTCGTGCTGGATGGGCAAATGATGGAGTTATTTCGAAGAATGTGAATATTATTGCTGAAAATAAGATTGTTGCATTTAAAGGCGATACTCCTACATGGGTACTTACTTCTGGTTATACAAAAACATATGAAGTAACAAGAAGTGCTGTGGAAAGAGTAGTTGACTTTAACAATATGGATATTCCTGTGGAATACAAGAAAGTTGCCTCAATTGCAGAAGTCGAAGCGAATAAATATTCATGGTATACGGATAATGTTAAAACCTATGTTAACAGCGGTGGAAATAAAGTTCCTAATAATAAGATACTTCCTTTACTCACCACAGGAAGAGCGATGGTTCAAAATGCGAATGCTTCCAATGTTTCAACCCAAAGTGCTAAAATTTATCTTGAGAATTTAATTTTAGTGGGCGGTGATAAAGTTGTTCATCTCTTAGGCGATGCAAACTTTAATAATCATGAACTATACACTAAAAACTGTAAATTTTATTATTCAACCGCATTAGATTGTGTTCTTACACAGAATGCAAAACGCTCTTATCATCAAGGTTCAATTTGCGCTTACTCTGTTAAAGACGGTTTTAACTATTCTACAACCATTGGCAATAGTAATATACCTGATTTTATTGAAGTTAACTGTAAAGCCTTTGCGAACGGTGACAATACAATAAACACAGCTAATACCCATAACGGTTCTACGGCACATGCGAAAAGTTACGGAATAAGAATTAACTGCACTTATTATCATAATGTGGGTGGTAATCAAATAGATGTGCAAGGAGTCAAAAGTGTAAACTTAGGCATTGTAACTTTTGATAGTAAAGCAACTGATGCTACTTGGAGTCAAGGAATGGGAACACAAGGAGCGCAAGGTGTAGAAAGTTGTGAGTTATGGTATGAAGGATGTATATCATTCGGTAATGACTCAGACGTGTATGTGCCTACTGGCGAAACGGTTCACGTTAAACTATGTCAATATGATACGGTGAATGGTGGAGGCATTAGAGATTTTGATGAAAGGCTTTAATATTCACTTAGAAGGGTTTTTATATTGAATAAAAGAATTAATAAATATCAATATAAAAAGGTGGTCCCTATGTCAGAAACATCAATTAAAATTAAGGATTTATGTGAAAAATGGAGAAATTCAGTTAAGTATGAAGATGGAAGTGTGTCTTATACATTAGAAGGTGAAAAATATAGGCTATTAACTACTGGTATTCAATTTCATGAATTTGACTTCGAGGATACACAAACAGCTTGCAAAGAGTTAACAAGTATAAGAGCAGAATCATTAGACCACTCTTATTTTAGAGCGTGGGTAGCTGAGCTGATTTTCAGCGAATTTGAATATTTTTCGGAAAATGAAATGGGATTACAACAACTTTTTTCTGCCTGTGTACGAGCATCTTTAACAGGAAAAGCATCATACAAAATTAACTTTGAGGAAGCGAAATCATTTAATAAAAGTGTTGATTTCAATACGATAGATCTAGCTAGACATAGTTCCCTAATTTTTTCACAGTTGTCGTTTCCGTTATTAGAAGGGGTATTGAAAAAAAGTTGTAAAGAATATGTAGATTCGTCTGGGAAAGTATTGAAAAATTTTACAGTACCAAAGCACATTCACCCCAAAGAAGTATTTAGAGTTAATGATCCTGTTCGAGTAAGTAGTCTAAAAGTTTTATTATATTTGCTACATGCAAAAATATCTAATTTAGATTTACACATACAATTAACGGAAATGTTTCAAATTATTGAAAAAACATGGAATGTTAATAATGCTTTAAACACGATATATAAATGGAGAAATTCATCTCTGCATGGTACAGATATTTATCATTCAATAGGAAGTACAGTATTTAACTTAGTAACTATCATTGCATTAGATGGTATTAAGGGGAAATTTGAAACTGCTATTCCGTATATTAGACAGAAAATTGACAGAAGAGTATCAAGTAGGTTAAACGATACTTCTGATTCTTACCAAAGAGCTAATTGGGAGTTTTATCCGCCATTTTGATTGCATCCCAACAGTAGAAAACTGTGACACAACCTTAATGAACAAAGTATATACAAAGAAAGCGTTTTCATTTATAATTAATCGAACAAACCAATAAGGGAGTTGTTCATTATGGTATATTATGAAGAAGGTAATTTCTTAAAAGGTCTTTTGTTTGGGACGAGTTTGAGTATACCGTTATGGATTTCTTTCTTAGGATGGTTAAAAATGATTATTCAACTTTTGAGTTAAGTCCTCCATGAGGGCTTTTTATTTTGAAGTTAAGATTTAGGCTTGTGAACCAAGTGTTAGCTCTTAGTACCAAATTTATTTAGAAGAAAATAGTGTGAAAAGATGATATTCTTTAATTGAATAAAAAAACAACCTTGATTTACAAGAAAGGTAGATGTGTAAGAATGTTGGAATCAGGAAAAGAAAGAATATTGATCTTTGCACCACACTCTGATGATGAAGTATTAGGGTGTGCTGGGTTAATTGAAAAAGCATGTCGTTTAGGCAATAGTACAAAAGTAATAATTGGTTCTATAAGTGACTCATTCTTCTGGCATAGCGGAAACGTTGTAACAGTAGAACATCGTAAAGAGGAATTAAAAAATGCCTTAGAGGTTTTGGGTTGTTACGATTTTGAAGTATTGTATGAGGGCGAGACTAATCCATTAGACATGGTTCCTCAACGGGATGTAGTTATGAAAATTGACAAAATACTCATGGAATACAAACCAACAATTGTACTTATTCCATACCCTAGTTTTCACCAAGATCATCAACTTTTGTTTAATGCTTGTATGGCTGGTTTAAGACCAGTACCTGGCCGTAATTACAAAATGATTGCAATGTTTGAATATCCACTAATCGTATGGCAATATCCAAAGATAAATAATGTAGGTGAGTTGTACCTTGATATTAGTGAAACAATTGATAAAAAAATTGAAGCATTATATAAACATGAATCACAAATTAGAAATTCAGAACACTTAATTTCTCCTGAAAAAGTAAGGCAATGGGCAGAAAAAAGGGGATTAGAAGCGGGTGTTAGATATGCAGAAAAATATCACCTACTTAAAGCCTTCCTAATTTAAATTCCAATTTGAAGTAAAGTAAATTTAGGGGCTGACATTGTTGATACTAGAAAAGAAGATACAAAACCAAGATGCCAAAGTAGTTGTTATTGGATTAGGATATGTAGGTCTGCCTTTAATGCTTTTAACTGCAGAGTCAGGATACCAAGTAAAAGGGCTAGATAAATCTAGCGAGAAAGTAACAAACCTAAAAAATGGTGTTTCATACATCAAGGGGATAAATAATAAACGTATTAAGGAATTGGCTGACAATGGAAGTATTACTTTTACAGAAAATTATTATGAAATAAATGAAGCTGATGTAATTATAATTTGCGTTCCTACACCATTGAAAGAAAATATGGAGCCTGATGTTTCATTTATCAGCTCTTCAGTAAAGCAAATTTTAAAATTCTTAAAAGAGAATACTCTAATTATTTTAGAAAGTACTGTTTATCCCGGTGCTACAGAAGAACTTATTAAAAGAGAAATTGAAAAAAACAGAGGTTTCTCTGTAGGATGTGATTATTATTTATGCTACTCTCCAGAGCGTGTGGATCCCGGAAATGAATTATTTAATATAAAAAATACTCCTAAAGTTATAGGTGGAGCGACCGAAAGGTGTTTAGAAATCGGTGCAATGTTTTATAAAGAAATTGTTAATATGGTCGTGCCTGTAAACTCCTTAGAAACTGCTGAAATGGTAAAATTATTTGAAAATACATTTCGAGCTGTAAATATCGGAATGGTAAATGAATTTGCACAAATGTCTTCTCATATTGGGATAAATATTTGGGAAGTAATAGAGGCAGCTGATACGAAGCCTTTCGGTTTTATGCCTTTTTACCCTGGTCCAGGAGTAGGAGGACATTGTATACCGGTAGATCCTATATATTTATTATGGAAAGCCAATAAGATTGGCTTCAATAGTCAGTTTATCAAACTTGCAAATGAGGTTAATAAGGATATGATTGGCTTTATGCTTAATGAAATAATTACTTTGTTGGAAAAAAGAAACAAAGGATTGATAAATTCGAAGGTCATGTTATTAGGTGTAGCGTATAAAAAAGATGTAAATGACTACAGAGAATCTCCTGCCATTAAACTTTTTAGTGAATTAGAGAGAATAGGGACAAATGTTATTTACTTTGACCCATATATAAAGGAGATTAATAATCAAGGGATTGTTGTTAATTCTGTAGAATTAACAAAAGAAATAGTAAACGAATGTGATCTTGTTGTTATCTCAACTGATCATTCAAATGTTGATTATGAATGGATAACAGACAACGCTCAATTAATTTATGATACTAGGAATGTAACTAAATCAACGTATAATTCTGAAAAAATTCATGTGTTAGGAAATAATTTAAATTATAGTAAAGTTAATAAATTAATCGAAGTTTAAAAATGTTTTTATCTAAAACAATTGCTATTTATTCTTTTGAATGAACACTTGGACGAAATAGCGTCGTAAGAGATAAGTAAGAATTGAGTAAGAGAGAGGGCTGATATTCAGTCTTCTTTTTTTTATGGGTTCGAGGTTATTTTTACTAAGTGACGTAATAATAAAGAATCCCTCATCATAATTTTATACGTATCCAAATATGAGAAGAGGGGGCGATTTTTTTGGCAGAAGATTTTAAGATGGTTTTTGGAGATGAAGTAGATACGTCTGGAGAATTAATTTTCGTTCAAGAACAAGAACAAGAACCCTATGGATCAATACAATATTTTAAACTTATCTACAGAGAAAGAGTGAATAATTTCTTAAAAGACTTTCTTCACTCAAATGTAGAAAGTGTAATTTCCAACAGTAATGGTGATGTTGAGCAAGTAAAAACTCAAATTAGCAACCTAGTAGAGGTATACTACCAAGCTAGACTTGAGTTTGATAAACACAAAAACAAGCTACTCTATTAGTAAAAATCCCGGCTGATTAACAGTCGGGATTTTCTTTTACTAGCTCTAACAAATCAGATATTTCGCAGTTTAATACCTCACAGATCTTTGCCAGGTTATCAGCTGGTATTCTTCTTGTCTGATTCCGACACATTTCGTTTATTGATGGCTGCCTTATCCCTGTTAACCGGGATAGCTCATGCTGAGACATGTTACGATCATTAAGCAATTTATCTAATTTGATGACAACTCTCATAGGACTTTCCTCCTTATTTTAATTTTGATACGTTTTAGTTATTGATACGTTTAGTGTATTACAATATATTTAAATTAATCAATACGTTAAACGTATTAAAAAAGGAGGAAGAGAGATGTCAAACGACACAGCCCGCCTCATGAATGACTTAAATACAGTAATAAGTACCATTGTCCCCGATGTCGAAATTAATAAACTTTCTATCCGATTGGAGGAGGTATTATGTAATTATGAGATTAGTAGAAAGTCAGATCAGAAGCTGGCAATGGACATCCCAGAGAAAATCGAACTCTATATATCTTCTAAGAAGTTGGAAGGCCTAAGTTCAAAAACGCTCGCCGGCTACAAAAGTGAGCTATATGTGTTTAGTCGTTTCTGTCACAAAGCAACGGTCCTGGTCACTACTGCCGATATCCGGAGTTTCTTAGCATCTTTTAATGAGGCGATGATGAGTACGATTGGACAAAAGTTATCCGTCCTTAAAAGTTTTTTCGGGTGGATGGTAAAAGAGGAAATACTTCTACGTGATCCAACAGCGAAGGTCAAATTGCCTAAAAAGCCGAAACGCTTACCCAAAGGTCTTAGTATCGAGGAATTAGAAACGATACGTGATTCATGCGAAACTTTACGGCAACGAGCCCTAATTGAGGTAATGTATTCAACTGGTTGCCGATTATCGGAAGTCTCAAACATGAGTAAAAATGATATTAATATTCAGGATATGAACATGAAGGTCATCGGAAAAGGTAATAAGGAAAGGGTTGTATATCTTTCCATTAAGGCCTATAGACAGTTGAAGAAATATTTAAACAGCAGAAATGATGACAGTGAAGCAATGTTTGTCACGAGCAAAAAACCTTATTGCCGCTTGGGAAACCGAGCGATACAAAGGGAAATAGATGCAATCGAAAAAGCATCCAAAATACAGAGAAAATTAACACCTCACGTTATGCGCCATACTTTTGCAAACTTAAGTATGGATGCAGGAATCGAGCTTGCAGACTTGCAACATCTGATGGGACACAGCAATCCAGGAACTACGCTTATTTATAGTCAAGTTTCAGAAGAACGTAAACAGCAAGCATTTAAAAGATATCATGTTATGTAAAGAGTCCTTCCCAGGGCTCTTTTTATTTTGAGAACGGGGTGGTCGCTTGGATATTCAGTGGGTAGTTGTAATAGGAGCTCTTAGTTTAATTATCACTTATCAAGGATTTCAACTTAACAAACAAAAAGAAACAAAATCAGAATCAAGGCAAGATGCTAAAATCCAAGCGCAACTTGATTATATCGGCAAAGGGGTCGATGATATCCGCATCGATTTAAAAGCCAACGAGCGTCAAATTGGAGCATTAAGCGAGCGAGTAACAAGAGTGGAAGAATCGAACAAGTCGCTCCATAAACGAATCGACAAAATGGAAGGTAAAGGGGAGTAGGATGAATTGAAAAAGAAGCTTAGCTCTAGAAAATTTCTGGTCACAATTGCGGGTGTAATTACTGTTGTAGCAAACGATTATTTCAATTTAAAACTGGATAATAACACTGTACTTTCGCTAGTTTCTTTAGTTGCTGCGTACGTCCTTGGACAAGCCCATGTGGATGCTAAAAATGCTCATAAAGGAGAGGGTAAATAATGGTGTATGCTTTTGAAAAATTACCTCAGTTAGTGGACATGAGAGAAGGGCTCAAAGAAATTGGAGAATACAAAAATTACGGGGTGTCTACCAAAACTGTCCGGGTGTGGCATCACTCCCTGACAAAAAAAGAGCTATCTGGTTCAACGGCTGAGGCTTTTGCTAATTATCATGAAAGCCTGGGCTGGCCGGGAGTAGGATATCATTTTATCATTGAGCCAAAGAATTTGGTCAGAGGTGCAGATGGAAAGAACCGAGCCAGAATCGTGTGGGCTCATGATCCTGGAGTCAGCTCCTATCATGTAGGAAACAGCAACAAATTTTCATTGGGAATCTGTGTGGCTGGGGACTACAGGTCAGACAAGTTGGATGAAACTACACTAAAATCTATCTCTGAACTTCATGCTGCACTTGTTAAGGATGGTATTGGAAAAGAGGATAAGTCACACAGAGAAATGCCTGGTTACAGCTGGAAAGAATGTTGTATGTATGATTATCATGCGGCGATCGCCTACAAAGGCGCTACCCCAGCTAAGGTAAATCCGACTCCGGATCCGCTGCCTGGAATGTACACTATTCAAGAGGGTGACACTTTTTGGAGCATTGCTGGACGGGATGGAGCTCAAGGGGTGACAGTGGAGGATCTGATTGCATCAAATCCTGTTGTGGATCCGACGAAACTTAAAGTGGGGCAAAAGATTAAATTAGGCAAAGCAAAAAATGCATTTACTCCTAAACCAGAAGAACCTATGAAACCACAAGAACTCTACAGATTTCCGGTTCCAAATGACACCCTAAAGCGAGGAATTAAAGGTGAATGGGTTAAACAGCTACAAAGAGCATTAATCGCTGTTTATTTCGATTGTGGCAATGTGGATGGGATTTACGGTCCTGGGACCGAAGATGCTGTTACACGATTTCAAAAGGTTTACTTGCCATATGAAGTGGATGGTGTTTACGGACAAAATACTCGTAAGAAATTACAAGCTGTCCTAAAATCGAAAGGTTATTAAAGTTTTAAAGCCCTTCTCACTGGAGAGGGGCTTTTTCTGCTTTAAAAAGGCAAATTATCATTCATCGATTTATTCCACTCATGTTTTTCCAGGTCAATCACTAGCTGCGTGATGTCTCGATCCCCATCGCTAATAATTTTTTCTAATTCTGCTCGGTGAGACATTTGCTTCTTAATTTGCCTCCAAAACTCAAGAGCGATATATTCAGGTTTACGTCCTTTAAGAGGAAATGTACCAACTTGCAAGGCTCTACTATCAGCTTTGTAATGTATCTCAATCACTACGTTCATTTTCTTCACTTCCCTTAGTTATCAGGAATGATTAATATCTTTCAGTTCGGTTAAATGTGTATCAATTCTGCTTACTAATTGCGCGGTTTTATAATCCCTCTCATTTTTCTCCTTTAGCAATTCAATAATCCTGGCAAATCCGATGAATAACAATCCAATTACAATTCCACCAAACAATATCGACATAGCATAAGTAAATTGGACATTGTAAATATTTAGCGCAGTTTGGTAAGCTGCTTGTGCAAGCTCATTATCTGGAATACTTTCATATGCCTCTTTAGCGTTTTCATAAGGCTCCTTATCAATTCCTCCATAAGTTATTAACCCCAAAAGTATCCCTGAGACCATGAATACCCAACCGACAATATTAAGTATTTTTTCAATCCGTTCTTTCATAACTGACTTCCCCCTTTAATTTATAAAACCCATTTACTCTTACGTTTAATAAAGCAGCAAGTTTCACTCGTTCTCAATAACTTCGACTAAATCATCCATTTTACAATGTAATATTTTCGCCAATATAAACGCTTTTTCTAAATCAGGCTGAGTTTTATTGTTTGCCCAGCGAGAAAAAGTTTGTATCGAAACTCCACATTCTTTTGCTAAGTAATTATGTTTAACCCCTTTAAGCTTGGCCAAATATTCAATCCTGTTAGTAAACAATTATTATCACCTTCTTGTTATTACCAATTCAACACATATTCGCTAACTCCTGTTAAAAAAAATGATAAAAAAAGTTATCAAAAATGTTTAGGTACATGCAATATCTAGGCAAACGCACATATGATTTAGTAAAGAGCTAGATAGTAACCAGTTAAGAGGTCTTATTCAGTTACTATCTAGCGCATATTTAGTTAGGAGGTATCCAGTATGGCAAAGGAAATTAGGAATAAGTCAGTGAGTTTTAATTTGGTAGACCCGTTTCAAAAACAGATGAAAGATTATGCGGAGCAATACCCGAATTTTTCAGCTTATGTGAAGAGATTGATTCAAAGGGATATGGAGGAGGGGACAAAGGTAAGAAGCATAAAAAAAGCGCCATCCCAGGTGGTTAGTAACCTGAGTATGACGCAATTAAACGGGATTAAATTATAGTGCAGACTATGGCTAGGTAGCCGACGCGCTCTTACGTCAGCTTATGCTCCAGATTACGGAATAATGCAAGTACACCGGGTTAGGAACCAAAATAAAGTTTGACGGAGGTTAACCAATGAAAACACAGGCTATGTCCATAAGTCAGTTTTTAAATAGAGAAAAAGAGCCTATTTCTATAAAAGTTGAACGTCATTTTAAAAAGTATGGATTGGTTTATAAAGTTGCTGGAGTAACCTTGATTCTTTTAACTGGGATGGGGGGCGATGTATTCGCAGCTGGGAGCATCGATGTTGAAGCAAATAAACTTTATAAAGAAGTGATTGGCGTTGGAAAGTGGATCATTGTTTTTAAAGGCGGGATCGATACAATAAAATCAGTCGGTAATGGAGATTTCGATTCCGCAAAAAAGTCTTTTTTCGGTTACTTATTAACCTATCTGTTTTTATTGGCATTACCGTATGGAATGGATAAGATAGGAGGAATATTTGACCACTTAAATACGGTTCCTACGTCATCATCGGGAGGATGGGAGTAAATGAAATTCCGACTAACAGGAAAATTCGGAGAGTTGTCACCCGTACGCGGTTTCCAGCCACACTCGGGCATTGATTTAGCTATGCCCGAAGGAACCACATTGAGGTCGGTATCTGAGGGGGTGGTTGATAAAGTATTTGATGACAATGGGTTAATAGGAAAAGGACTATCCGTTAAAATGCCGGACGGTACCAGGGCGATTTATGGGCATTTAAGCAACGTGAAAGCAAGGGTGGGGGAACATGTTAACGCTGGGGAAATCATCGGTTTAAGTGGCAATACAGGGAATTCCACTGGGCCACATCTTCACTTTGGTTTAAAAGATGCAAGCGGTCACGCATTAGATCCGACTCCTGTCGCTGACCAACTAGCCAGCGTTAGTGGTAATCATGTTTCTCCTGGACTTTTAACAAAGCTATTTAATAATCATGACACGCAAGGTCCACTTACTCGGTTATTGTGGGGTAGCACAGAGTCCATCCGTGACCATGTTGCCGATGTGACAACAGAAATATTATTTGGCATATTTGATGCTCTCAAAGATCTATTGCTCGCTGGAACGCTCATCGGATCGGCCGTAATGATAATTCTCAAGGTCGCGGGGTGGAAAGACGGAGGGCGCTGGACGGGAGTGCTTATCACGGCGAATATATTACTAAAGTATCTATTCGGAGGGGCTTAACGTGAAAATTCGAAGACTGAGCGGAATGCACAACGGTAAATTAATTGTCGTATATTTAACGCTAGATAACCTTCACAGGTGGATGTACCTAAGTTACAAGGAGGTACGCTAACATGAAACGAATTAAACTTTCCGATTATATCAACGTCGTCAAACCGTCCTATGTCTATCTGCGCCTAACTCCAAACAATTCAATCCGCAATCAATCCACTCACAAAATCGCCAAATCCATCGCTTCTATTTACCGAAATATTACCCAAAATATTAAAAAAGAAGATGCCAAGGTCATTAAGTTTCTAAATAAAGAATTCCTATTCGGTACAAAATATTCGTACGAAATGAATTCTAAAGTGAGTTATTACGTGTATATCGAGAAAAAGAAAGTGGAGTTTTATTTCATCATACCAAAACGTCACCTATCACTTATTAAAGAAAAAATAAGTGATTCATGGACGAATATAACTGTCAAGGAGGTTAAAGGTCTACCTAACTTTTCAGAGTCAGCCACCAAGTACCAGCTCGTTTATTCCAAAGAAAATGCGTTAAGTCTTGCAACTGATCGAAGAAACGATGATCTGCTTCGTTCAAAATTAAATGTAGTCGATGTCATGAATGAAGGGGATAAGGTCGGGGTGTTTTATAACTTTATCCCCACCACGCAATTTAGTTGGCGCAGCTCCTATGAGTCGACAATAAAAAAAGTAAAACGAAACCTTCCAACAGAAAGAAATAAAGTGGGTACTGCTTATATTTTAAAAATGCTGATTGGTATTGTTTCCGGTCTATTCGATGACCTGGGAGAAGTGCTGTCAGGAAGCAAGAAAAAAGTTAGTGACGAGAACGTATTTGAGGCCCTTATCGAACGTTTGAATGGTGGGAAAAAGATAAGTGATGCCACAAGCAAAAAAGCTACAGCCACCGTTTTAAATGCTCAAATTGTTGTCATGAGCGAAAGCAAGGATAAATTAAGCGAACGTAATAATGCCAGGAGTTTGGCACAATCGTTTGAAACTATAACTGAGGATAATCGTTTAGTGGCTAAACCATTACGAAAATCGTTTAAGTTTACGGACTATTCCATAGCAGGATCTGAACTAAACAAAGTTGGAGATGAGGAGGCGCAAAACTTTATTGCGTTGGCTGGGCGGGACATCCTAGAACGCTATAACTTTATCGAAAAGGTGGAAACACAGGAAACGGAAGTGCCGGAGGACTTGCGGAGTGGCGTTATGTGTGTCGGTGAAAGCACGTTTCGAGGCGCCAAGCAAAAAGCATATCTTAGCAACTACGAACATTATCGTAATCTATTAACGTTACTAATCGGACCAACTCGTGCAGGAAAATCGAATCTAATCGGAAACCTCAGTATAGATTCGATAGAAAACGGCGAGTGTGTGATTATCTTCGATTTCATTAAGAACTGCGAATTGAGCGATGAGATATCGGCCTTGTTTCCGAAGGAAAAAGTACTCAACATCGACAACAGCGATCCGGCGCAATTGCAAGGACTCGGATATAACGAGGTCGGTTATACGAGCAATACGTTTGCTCAATACGAAAATGCCAAACGCCAAACGGCGAATCTGCTGGCGCTTATCAATGCGATAAACGTAGACGAAAGTCGTTTATCGCCGAAGATGGAACGGTATCTCGAAGCAGCAGCACTCGTTGTCTTTATCAATACCGGTAGCATTCGCGATGTGTTTCGCGTATTACAAAACCATAATAGTCGCCATGATTATCTCAGTCAGGTTCCGAAAGCACAATTTGAATTTATGGAAGAATACATGACTTCATTAGAAGAGCTTGACGAAATTAAGGACGACGTGGTGGTCGGAACGAAGCTAAACTTAATCGTCGGCATCATCGACAGGCTTTCCATATTGAAGCGCAATACTCAAATGGAGCTAATGCTGAAGCGCGATATGGACACGAACATCAACCTCGTCGAAGAAATGCAGAAAAATCAGGTGATTTGCATACGGATGCCTGAGTCAAAGTTTCCGACTGAAGGGGAACGGGATATTGCTACGACTTATTGGATTACGAAAATATGGTTAGCTCTACAGATTCGCGCCGATAAGATTCGTGACTATAAAAAACAACGTAAAGTTAACTTAGTTATCGACGAAATTTACCAAGTAGAGAACACCGAAAAGTTTATCGAAAAAAAGCTGTCACAAATCGCAAAGTTTATCTGCAAGCCGATTATAAGTTGCCACTATATTAATCAACTGAAGCATTTGCGCAAAGAACTGCGCTCAGCCAACACGTCGTATATGCTAATCGCGGGCTGTGACGAAGATAATTACAAAGAACTAAAAGCCCAGCTTTATCCGTTTACGGCCGAAGACTTGGCTAATATGAAACCATACCACGCAATGAATTACGTCAAGTGTCGCGATGGGTATTCGCGCTTTATAACGAAATTGCCAGGCAAGGTCGAAGATAGAATCAAGCGTAAGCAAAAGGAGGCAGAACAATGCAAAGCCTAATCATTTATCACTGTTTTTTTTGCTGTAATGACTTGGTTTATCGATTGAAATCCAGCCTTCATGTCCGTGTTGCAGAAATGAAGATGATGTTTTATTAGTAACTGAAATTAAATATGAAATAAAAACTGGCTCCTAGTCGCTTAGACTAAGAGCCTTTCCTGGTAAGAAGGGAGAGATGCTGCATTGCGTCACACTAAATCTTTTCTAGGCACCCACTTGTGAGCATTTTTATTTGCAAGAATCATTATCTTGAAGTAAGATAAAATTAATTTCATATTTAAACGACCGCATCGGTTAAGATACGGTCGCCTTCGGGGTCAGGTGAAATTCCTAACCGGCGGTGATGAAGCGTTGCTTCTTAGTCCGTGACCCGGTTAACATATTATTGTTAAACGGTGGATCTGGTGAAACTCCAGAGCCGACAGTTAAAGTCTGGATGGGAGAAGGAAAAGACAGGTTTAAGGGTAGGGTGTAGTGTACCTATTTTTAACCCTTTATTTTCTATTGTCTTTTACAGGACCCTGAGGACTTATTGTCTTCAGGGTCTTTTTCATTTTAGCGTAAGAATTTAAGTGGAACCAAAGTAAGGAGAAGGAAATTATGTTTACTGGAATTATTGAAGAAATTGGAGTAGTCGCGAACATCCAGCGGACAGGTGAGTCGTTTGTGTTAGCCATTGAAGCAAAGAAAATACTAAATGATGTTCACCTTGGCGATAGTATTGCGGTCAACGGAGTTTGTCTAACGGTGACATCCTTTACGGGAAAGCTATTCACGGTAGATGTTATGCCCGAAACGGTCAAAGCTTCAAGTTTAAATATGGTTAAGCGGGGTTCCAAAGTAAATCTTGAGCGGGCGATGGCAGCAGGTGGAAGGTTTGGCGGTCATTTCGTCTCTGGACATATCGATGGAACTGGCATAATTAAAAGTAAACAGTCTTTCGAAAATGCGGTTTACTATGAGATTGAAGCGAAGCAGAACATATTAAAATATGTCATCTTAAGAGGATCTATCACGGTAGATGGGACAAGTTTGACTGTTTTTGCGGTAACAGAAAATAGTTTTACATTATCGATCATCCCTCACACATTATCGGAAACGATTTTGGGATTAAAAGGGTCAGGGGATATCGTTAATCTAGAATGCGATATGATTGGTAAATACGTTGGTCATTTTATCAAAAACCTTTCAAGTGATACAGCGGAAAAGCGTAAGACAGGGATAACTGCACAATTTTTAGCTGACAATGGCTTTAATTAAATGATGGTTGGAAAAGTCTAGTTTTAATTGGTTTGTAATTTTGAAAGGAGAGAAGTGGCGTGTTTAATACGATTGACGAAGCTCTTGCTGATTTAAAAGTAGGAAAGGTTGTTATTGCCTGCGATGATGAGAACAGGGAAAATGAAGGGGACTTTATTTCTCTTGCTGAAAAAGCAACGCCGGAGGTTATAAATCTTATGGCCACTCACGGAAGAGGTCTAATCTGTGTTCCCATTGACGAGGCATTAGCTCAAAAGCTCGACTTACATCCAATGGTTTCCAAGAACACGGATCCTAATCGAACAGCTTTTACCGTAAGCATTGACCATAAATTTTCTACCACTGGCATTTCTGCATTTGAACGTTCAGCAACGGTGTTGAGTATGGTCGACCCGGAATCAAAAGCATCTGATTTTTTAAGACCAGGGCATATGTTTCCGCTAATTGCTAAAAAAGGCGGAGTCCTGAGCAGAACGGGGCATACAGAAGCAGCTGTAGACCTTGCAATTTTATGCGGTGCCAAACCTGCTGGTGTCATTTGTGAAATCATGAATGACGACGGAACGATGGCCCGTGTCCCCCAACTGCGCAAAATTGCTGATAAGCTAAACGTTAAAATGATTACGATAAAAGACTTAGTAGAATACCGAAACAACAAGGAAAACTTAGTTAAGCGGGAAGTTTAAAATCAAATTTAGGAGGAATACTCATGGGTAATATTTTTGAAGGAAATTTAGTTGGCTCAGGATTAAAAGTTGGAATCGTGGTTGGACGTTTTAATGAATTCATTACAAGTAAATTATTAGGCGGTGCACAGGATGCTCTCAAAAGACATGGCGTCAGCGAAACAGACGTGGATGTTGCCTGGGTACCAGGTGCATTTGAGATTTCATTAATCGCCCAAAAAATGGCTAATAGTAAAAAATATGATGCAGTTATCACGCTTGGCACAGTCATTCGCGGCTCTACTCCACATTTTGACTTTGTTTGTAATGAAGTGGCAAAAGGTGTTTCTGCAATCAATTTAAGTAGTGGTATTCCGGTTATTTTTGGAGTGTTAACCACGGATTCCATTGAACAAGCGATTGAGCGTGCAGGAACTAAAGCAGGTAATAAAGGCTGGGACGCAGCATCTGCTGCGATTGAAATGGCAAATTTATGCAGGAGTATTGAATTATAGAATTATTGCAAAAAAACATGTACAATTCATGTCAACTTTTCTATAATGAGTTTAACAAAAAATATTTTTAAAATTAGGTGCTAAAATCTTTTCGAAAGATTTTCTGCTTAAAAGGGAAGTTTGGTATAAGCCAACGCGGTCCCGCCACTGTAAATGAGAGCAACCTATATTGTGTCACTGTCGACTACGATGGGAAGGCATAGGAAGCGACGATCATGAGTCAGGAAACCTGCCTAATTCTTGTGCGCCAATGACCTACGAGGATAGGACGGTGTTGAAGTCTAGACTCTTTTTACTTGTTGCTAGTAACCTGAATCTACTCATACCAACATCTCCATTTACATTGTGGAGATGTTTTTTGTTGTTATCCAAGCTATTTTGTTTGGCACAAGAATGGATTTATTTTTTGTCACATACTTTTATTACATAGGAAGCAGGGAGAAAAATGAAGAAGTTGTATTCATTGCTGTTAGTAGTATTATTAACAGTAGGAGTTTTAGCAGGTTGTGCTGAAAAGAAAGACCAAGTTAAGGAAGAGAATAAATCCAGCGTAGAGAAGAAAACAGCGGAAATAACATATCCTGTTACACTTACAGATGCTACCAAAACTAAAGTTATTATCGAAAAGAAACCTGAAAAGATCGTTTCACTAATTCCAAGTAATACAGAAATTGCATTTTCATTAGGACTTGACAAAGAAGTGGTGGGCGTGTCTGATTTCGATAATTATCCGGAAGCAGCGACGAAAAAAGAAAAAATCGGCGGACAGGAAATAAACTTAGAAAAAATCATTTCCTTAAAACCAGATTTAGTGCTAGCACATGCATCGTCCGCTCATAATTCTGAAGCAGGGCTTCAGCA
This sequence comes from Bacillus sp. OV166, assembly GCF_900177675.1. GTDB lineage: Bacteria > Bacillota > Bacilli > Bacillales > Cytobacillaceae > Neobacillus. The sequence goes on from NZ_FXWM01000001.1 coordinate 2,642,122, forward strand.
GCTTAAAGATGCCGGAATTACCGTTTTGGTTGTTAATGATGCGCAAAATTTTGACCAAGTTTATGATTCCATTGATATGATTGGGAAAGCTACCGGTGAAACAGCGAAAGCCGATGAAATGATTACAGGGATGAAGGATAAATTGGCCGAAATTAAAGCAAAGGCTGGGGAAATAAAAGAAAAGAAAAAGGTATTAGTTGAGGTTTCACCGGCTCCAGAAATTTATACACCTGGAAAGAATACCTTTATGGATCAAATGCTAAGTTCGATTAATGCTGAAAACATTGCAAATGATCAAGAAGGCTGGATTAAAATTGATCAAGAGGCGATGATTAAACGGAATCCTGATGTTATCGTTACAACATACGGGTACTATGTGAAAAATCCGGCAGAACAAGTTTTAAGCAGAAAGGGCTGGGAAACAGTCAACGCTGTAAAAAATAAGAAAGTAGTCGATGTAGATTCTGATCGAGTAACTCGGTCAGGCCCTAGGATCGTTGAAGGAGTAGAAGATCTTGCAAAGGCTGTCTATCCTGAAATTTTTAAATAACAAGTATACAGCCTATATAATAGCTGGAATTTTCCTATTCCTAGCTATATTATTAGGTATTTCAATAGGAACAGTTTCGGTTCCAATGTTAACGATTATTAAAATAATCAGTGCGAAAGTTTTTGGGGTAATTTCATTGGAGACAATTGACCCCATGTTTTCAAGTATTGTTCTAAATATTCGCTTACCTAGAGTGATTTTATCAGGTCTTGTCGGGGCTTCTCTTGCAATTGCAGGGGCAGCCTTTCAAGGACTGTTAAGAAACCCGTTGGCAGATCCTTATACACTTGGTGTATCCTCCGGGGCATCTGTTGGAGCGGTGTTGACACTGTTTTTTCATCTATCAATCCCTTTTATTGGATCCTTCACATTACCATTGCTAAGTATTCTATTTTCCTTTTTAACCATCTTTTTAGTCCTCGCTTTCGCCAGTAAAATAGAGCGCTCCATGAGAGTAGAAACGATTATTTTAACAGGGATAATTTTTAGCTCGTTCTTAGGGGCAATAATTTCGCTGATGATTGCGCTGACCGGGGATGAGCTCCGGCAAATTATTGGCTGGCTATTAGGAAGCGTATCGATGAGAGGATGGGAGTACATAAAGATCATTTTGCCATTTTTTATCATTGGCTCAAGCCTGCTGGTTTTTAATGCAAAAGAACTAAACGCCATGTCGTTTGGGGAAGAGCGGGCACAGCATTTAGGGGTCAATGTTCAAAAAAGAAAGCTAATTATATTAACAGCTGGCTCTATTTTAACAGGAGCGGCGGTTGCGGTGTCAGGCACCATTGGTTTTGTCGGGTTAGTGATTCCTCATTTATCAAGATTATTATGGGGTCCCGATCACCGGCATCTCCTTCCTTTATCGATCATAACTGGAAGCGGTTTTTTAATCTTAGCTGACCTAATTTCAAGAACAATCATATCTCCTATAGAATTACCCATTGGTGTCATCACTGCTTTAATTGGTGCACCGGTATTTGCAATAATCCTGCTCCAAAGAAAAAGGATGGAAAGAAGTGGTTAGAGAATGCTTAGTGTTCAACAGGTTTCCGGTGGATACTCGAGTGAAGCGGTTCTGAAGGACATTTCTTTTGATGTGGAAAAGGGAGAATTATTTGGGATATTGGGGCCAAATGGAAGTGGAAAGACAACCCTTTTAAAAATGCTTAGTGGAATTTTACCAATCCAAAAAGGTGAGATTATTATCAATCGGAAACGGCTGCAGGAATACAGACCAAAACAGCTGGCCCAAATGATTGCCGTTCTTTCACAACATTCATCACAATCTTTCTCGTACACCGTAAAAGAAACCGTTTCGCTTGGCCGTTATGCACATCAAAAGGGGTTATTTCAATCCTGGAGTAAAGCCGATGAAGAGGTTGTCCAGCGAGTAATGAAGCAAATTGGTGTTTCCAGGTTCCAAAATAAAAATATTCAGGAGTTATCAGGCGGTGAAAAACAACGAGTATTTCTCGCCCAATCATTAGCCCAAGAGCCTGAAATATTATTGTTAGATGAACCTACGAACCATTTGGATTTGTCGTATCAAAAGGAATTGTTAGATTTCTTAAAACAATGGACGTCAGAAAATGGATTAACAGTCATCTCCATTTTTCACGATTTAAACCTTGCAGGGCTTTATTGTGATCGATTGCTCCTTCTCGAAAATGGAAGAATTAATATCGATCATATTCCTAATGAGGTGCTTCGGGAAGAACGAATAAGAGATGTGTATCATACAGATATTCAAAAACATCCTCATCCTAAAGTCGCTGCACCGCAAATGGTTTTACTGCCAAAAGTGAAAAACGAAGTTGTCGAATTTGATATAAATGAGTCGATGTTACATATCTCAGAAGAATTAATCGAGTTAACATCCCCCATGCCATTAAGGACGATGTCATCTGGGGTGATTGGTTCGGGAACGGGATGGCACCAAACATTTGTGAACCGCCATGTTCACAAGGGTTACAGCTGTAGTGACCATCGCTCAGAAATGGCTTCATTTTTAAAATCAAAAGGGTTTGAACCGTCGGAAACTGTTGGCATGATGACCGCAGTTGTCCTCGAAGATGTAGTTTACAAGCGATTTGAACATAATAGCTTCTCGATATTTGCTGTTGTGACAGCAGGAGTAGGAAATGCGATTGATGCATCGAGAAGTGAACAGCATACATTTGAAATGACACCTGGAACAATCAATACCTGGATTTTTGTGAGCGGCGAGCTGACAGAGGAAGCTTTTATTCAATGTATCATGACCGCAACTGAAGCGAAGGTCAAGGCATTGAATGATCTAAAGATAATCGATGAAGTCACCGGAACGATCGCCACTGGTACATCGACAGATAGTATCTTAATTGCTGCTACTCAAACGGGTGAAGTATTAGAATTTGCGGGAACCATTACCCCGTTAGGCAAGCTTATTAGCAAGGCAGTTTATCAGTGCACGATCGAAGCGATTCAAAAATCCAGCAAAAGGAAACGCAAATGATCGTCTATCATTTAATCTCAATCACAGTTGCCTATATAATTGACCTGTTTATTGGGGATCCACCCGATTGGCCCCATCCTGTAAGATGGATTGGAACCATGATAACTTTTCTTGAAAAACGTTGGAATAATGGCAAGTCTAAGCGATGGAAAGGGGTGGCCATGCTCCTTTTTATATTACTCTTAGTTTTTTTCATCGTTTTGTTATTAGTTTTAATTGGATATAGGATTGATCCTTTTGTTGGAATTTTAGTGGAAAGTATGATTATTTCTACAACCATTGCTCAAAAAAGCTTGAAGGTGGCTTCTCTAGAAGTTTATCGTCCATTAATAGAAGGGGACCTTCCTGAAGCAAGGAAAAAACTATCCTATATTGTTGGCCGTGATACAGATTCCTTGGATGAGAGTGAAATCGCTCGCGGTACGATTGAGACTGTGGCCGAAAATACTAGTGATGGGGTGACGGCCCCCTTGTTTTGGGCACTGATTGGCGGAGCCCCGCTGGCGATGGTTTATCGCGCAGCCAATACATGTGATTCGATGGTGGGCCACTTGAACGATAGATATAAAGAGTTTGGCTGGGCGTCTGCAAAATGGGATGATGTGATGAACTGGATTCCGAGTCGCGTAACAGGGATCATCATGCTGATAGGTAAGCAACCGGAAACCATGAGTTTTCAAAAAGCTTGGGCGATTTTATTCCGTGATGCGAAAAAGCATCCGAGCCCGAACAGCGGCTGGGGGGAAGCGGCAGTTGCAGCTATTTTAGGGATACAGCTTGGCGGAATCAATTATTATAAAGGCATGATATCGAACCGGGCAAAAATGGGTGATCCCATTCATACGATCCAAGCGGAACATATCATCAAAGCCAATCACATTCTAAGTAAAACGGTCTTTTTATTTTTACTATTTTTATGGATAGGGGGAATGCTCCTTGAACTGGCCGTCACATGGCTCGAATCCTCAATATTTATATGAGGCAATGGGGCTTGCACTCCCGTTGCAGTTTATAGATTTTAGCGTAAATATTAACCCGATTGGCCCGCCATCTGCTTTGAAAGAAAAATGGCCGGGTTTTTTTCAAGAAATTAACGTTTATCCAGATCCTTATGCAACACAGCTTAAGGAAAGGATTGCAAAATCGGAGCAGACCCCGATCGATACAATCCTGATTGGAAATGGAGGAGCAGAGCTTATTACGCTGCTTGCCCGTATGCTTGCCGGCAAAAAAGTACTCATTGTGGAACCCACATTTTCGGAATATGAACAAGCATGTCGGGCAAACAAATGTGAAATTGTCTACCATCAACTTGTGGAGCCGAACTTTGAATTAAATCTAGTCGATTTTCACTCGAGTCTGATGGATGCAGATGCGGTGTTTTTGTGTAATCCAAACAATCCAACAGGTATTTACTATCCGGCCTCTACGGTTATTTCGATCATTGAGGAATGTGAAAAGCGAGATTGCTTGGTCGTTTTGGATGAAGCATTTTTTGATTTTTTAATAGAATATGAATCAGTTGTTCCATACATAAACAAGTTTTCAAATTTAATTATTATTCGCTCGCTGACAAAGATGTTTGCAATTCCAGGTATACGCTTGGGATATTTAATCGCTCAGCCAGCTATTGTTTCAAGCCTTAGCCAGTTACAATCACATTGGAGTACCAATACCATTGCGTTATTAGCAGGGGAACTTTGTCTGCAAAATGAATTTTTTATTAAAGAGTCACAGGCATATATTAGTCATGAGCGGAAAAGGCTGTTTGCATTTTTTACACAGGAAGAATTTGTGGTTTCGTCTTCCAACGTGAATTTCTATTTATTGAAGGATCCGCATTTGAAAGATCAGTTTGCGTTGTTTGAGTTCCTTCTTCATCAAGGAATCATTCCAAGGCATACCTTTAATTTTCCTGGTTTAGAGGGAAGATGGCTTCGGTTTGCCATAAAAAGTAATCAAGAAAATAATCAACTAATGGAAGTGTTGGTGAAATGGCGTCATCATCATTAATCTTCATAACAGGCGGAGTAAGAAGTGGGAAGAGCAGCTTTGCTGAGAGGAAAGCAGTAGAGATCGCTCGTAAGACAGGCTGCCAGCTTACCTATCTGGCAACCGGTGTTCCTTCTGACCAAGAAATGAAGGAACGAATTGAAAAGCACCAACTTGATCGAGATTCAGCAACTTACCGGTGGAAAACGTATGAACGGTCAGTTAAAATCGGGAATATAGCTGATGACTTTAATGGCGAGGATGTTATTTTGTTGGATTGTGTCACGACTCTATTAAATAATGAATTGTTTTCTTCTGCGCAAGCATGGGATGAACGTTTTTTAGAAACGGTTAAAGAAAATGTGATTACAGGGATTACTTCGATAAAAAATCATGCTCGGACAATAATTGTCGTCAGTAATGAAGTATTAAACGAGCCGTTACTTGGAAATGATCTGGTGTTTACCTATGGCCGCTTGCTGGGCCAAATCCATCAATATTTAGTCAAGGAAGCGGAGTTAGTGTTTTTAGTGGAGGCAGGGATTCCTATCGTAATGAAGGGAGTATCGCAATGAAAGGAATCATGATTCAGGGTACGGCTTCAGATGTGGGCAAAAGTCTAATTGTAACGGCGATGTGCCGAATACTTGCCAATGAGGGAGTAAAGGTCGCCCCATTTAAATCGCAAAACATGTCCAATAACTCGTACGTGACACAAGACGGTAAAGAAATTGGCAGAGCACAAGGGATTCAGGCGGAAGCTGCTAGAGTGGAGCCAACTATTTGGATGAATCCTATTCTATTAAAGCCAGGGTCAGATCAGCATGCCGAAATTGTTTATCTAGGAAAAGCGATCGAAACCCTTTCGGGGCGTGGGTATCGGGATCATTTTTATGAGAAGGGGTTAGAGGTGATTAAGAAATCAATTCATCAGCTTGCCGATGAATTTGATGTTGTGGTGATTGAGGGAGCAGGCAGCCCGGTTGAAATCAATTTAAAGGACCGCGAGTTAGTGAATATGAAGGTAGCCGAACTTGCCGATGTACCAGTTATACTGGTTGCTGATATTGATCGCGGCGGGGTATTTGCTAGTATTGTTGGCACACTTGAATTATTGGAGCCTTACGAAAGGCAACGAGTTGTTGGTGTAATTATCAATAAATTCCGCGGAGATATCACCCTATTTGAAGATGGAGTTCAGTGGCTGGAGGAGAAAACAGGTATCCCTGTATTGGGTGTATTGCCATTTGTGGAGAATCATATGATCGATGGAGAGGATTCTTTATCGATTCGCAGCCAATTTTCTAATCAGAATCAAGGGACAATTGATATTGCAGTCATCAACCTGCCGTTTATTTCAAATTACAGTGATCTGGAACCGTTTTTATTTGAAAAAGATGTTTCGCTCCGTTTGGTCAATCATGCGAGTGAGTTTGGACAGCCAGATGCCGTTATCCTTCCGGGGACGAAAAGTACGATTAGCGACTTGAAAAATTTAAGAGATAAACAGTTAGATATCTTAGTCCAAACCTACGTAGCAAATGGCGGTTATATTGTTGGGATTTGCGGCGGGTATCAAATCCTTGGCGGATATTTGATCGATGAAGTTGGTTCCGACACTGGGATACCGAACTACAAGGTGAAGGGGTTAGGAGTGATTCCTGCTGCTACCACTTTTTATAAAGAAAAGGAAACAAATCGAGTCAGTGCACTGTATCACAAGGAGATAGAATTACCAATCCACCAGCCGATCGTAGGGTATGAAATCCATTTAGGAAAGACTATATTTTCTAAAGAAGTCTGTCCGTTTTTAACATTATCAAACGGGGAAGAAGAAGGCTATATCGCCAATGACGGTCAAATTATCGGAACGTACCTTCACCATTTATTTCATAATGATGAGTGGAGAAATCACTGGTTAAACATGATTCGGACAAGGAAAGGACTCCCAGCTGAAGCAATTCGTTCAATTAGCGACTATAAGGACAAACGATTTGATTCTATCGCTGCCGAAATGAAAAGTCATCTAAAATGGAATCTGATTAAAAAGATTATCAATCAATGGGGTTCAAAAACATGAAGTTTTTGAAAGGCTTCTTGATTAATATTCAATTCTTTACAGCAATCCCTATAACACTCGAGTTACCTATGGATAAAGACCATCTTAAAAAGGCAGTCCAAGCCTTCCCACTCGTTGGATTAATACAAGGGATCATTTATTCAGCGGTATTTTATCTGTGTCTTGAATTTACTCCGTTTTCCCATCTTGCTTGTGCATTCTTGCTTTGGCTGGTAACGATTTTTCTGACCGGAGGAATTCATCTGGATGGCTGGATGGATGCAAGTGACGCTTATTTTTCCTATCAAGATCAAGGGAAAAGGCTGGAAATTATGAAGGATCCAAGAACGGGCGCCTTTGGTGTCCTCTCCATTCTTGTTTTATTAAGCTGTCGGTTTCTATTTATGTATGAGAGTACAGCAAAGATCGAAAACGTACTATTTATTATGATTGCAGTCATTCCTTTTTTAAGTAAAACTGTCATGGGTGTTCTGTTGTTAACGGTAAAGTCAGCCAAGGATGAGGGGCTGGGCGCGTTATTCCAGAATGCGGCGAAACCGCAGGCATTATGGCTATATCCTATTTATTTAATTGGTGTACTAGTTCTTGTTAATTTATTCATAAATAAATTCTTCTTAATAGGGTTATTGATTTTGGCTGCAGCATGCTGTTTATTCCTTTTTCGTCGGAAAGCTGTGCAATGGTTCGGCGGTATAACGGGGGATGTCTTAGGTGCAGCTGTTGAAGGGACTGAGTTAATTCTGTGGATGACCGTGTGGTTATTGCATTATTTCGTCATGGTGTAACAGAAGAAAATAGACGGAAAGCCTATCTAGGGTGGAATGATTCGCCTTTATGTCCGAAATCAAAAACTACATTCGTAACAAAAAGCTATCAGCACTATTTTTCTAGTGATTTGCAAAGATGTACTAATACAGCGCAAATATTATTTCCAAACTCTAGCCCCTATTTATTAAAAGAATTACGAGAAATGAATTTCGGCAAATGGGAAGGGAAAACGTATGAAGACTTGAAAGAAAATAGTCTCTACCGCCAATGGCTGGAAGATCCTGTTTTGCATTGTCCGCCTGACGGAGAATCATTTGATGAGTTCACTAAAAGAGTTGATGCTGGCTGGGCTAGGATGATTGGAGAGATTCTCGATTCAAGTTTGCAGAACGCAGCAGTAATTACACATGGGGGAGTCATCAGATATCTTTTATCAAAATTTGCCCCACACCAAAAAGAATTTTGGGAGTGGCAGGTTAACCATGATCAGGGGTTCGAACTCATATTTGAAAAAGATTCTTTAAGGAGGGGGACGCGGTGCACTTTATTATTGGAGGTGCCTTTAACGGCAAAAGGGCATGGGTAAAGAATACCTACACTGCATACAAGAATAAACATTGGGTCTCAGCATATGATAACCATTCTCTCCCGATAAATTTAATCGATTTTGGCAAGGATGTGATGGTCCTTGAGGGAGTAGAAATTTGGTTGAAAGATTTAACGGCGACAAATGATGCCGACCAGTGTCGAAAGATCTGGAATGATTGTTTAGAGAATTGGCTAACTTGGGAACGAATTAGCGAACATCACCAATTAGTTGTGATTGGAACAGATATCACAAAAGGAATTGTGCCATTGGAAGTAGAAAATAGACTATGGCGGGATGTAACAGGATGGGCCTATCAAGATATCGCAGCAAAATCAGCAAAGGTTGACGTCATTTGGTATGGATTAAAGCAAACTATTAAGTAAAGGGGAGAAGTTTCAATGAGAATTTACACAAGAACAGGTGACAAAGGAAAAACAAGCATAATAGGTGGCAGGGTAGACAAGGATGATACCCGTGTGGAAGCGTATGGAACGGTAGATGAAGTGAATTGCTTTGTCGGTCAGGCGATTCAAGAGCTTGACCCCAAATTATTCAAGGACGTGCTTGATGATCTGGAGAAAATTCAACATGAATTATTTGATTGTGGCGGCGACCTTGCTAATGTGACTGAGAAGCGAGTGATAAAGCTGCAGCAAGAATCGATTGATTACCTTGAAAAGAAAATAGATGAATACATTAAAGAAGCACCAGAACTCGAGCGATTTATTTTACCAGGAGGAACCAAGCCCGCGGCATCGATTCATATTGCTAGAACGGTGACAAGAAGAGCGGAAAGATTAGTTGTTAAGCTAGTCAAGGCTGACTCTAAAACACCTGAATTAGCCTTAATGTACTTAAACCGCTTATCAGATTATTTCTTTGCATTGGCTAGAGTTATAAACTTCCGATTAAATGTCAACGACGTTGAGTATGTGCGCAGTGCAAATGTATTCAGGGATGGGAAGCGTAAGGAGGAAAAGTAGTATGAAGGGAAAAGTGGTGAGCGGGCTGGCCATGTTAACGGCATTGTCAGTTGTCGGAGCGATGATAAAAATTCCAGCCATTGTCGGCAGTGTCGCATTGGATGTTTTTCCAGCCCTATTGGCAGCAGTCCTGTTTGGTGCGGGGGCTGGAGCGGTTGTGGCTGCATTTGGTCATCTCCTATCTGCACTAATAGGTGGTTTCCCATTGGGGCCAATGCACTTATTAATTGCTGTCGAAATGGCAATGCTCGTTTGGATGTTTGGACGTCTTTATAAAAACAATAAGGTTTTAGCAAGTGCGCTCTTCATTATTGGGAATGCATTTGTTGCTCCCTTACCATTTATGTTCTTAATGAATGTCGGTTTTTATTTAGGAATTGTGCCTTCATTGCTAATCGGTTCGGTCATCAATACTGTAATTGCACTGGCAGCAATTCCACGCCTTTCTTCATTGGTCAATTTTGGTTTAGCAAAGCGGGAAGAAAAATTATGAGAGATATTATAACCGTTCCTTTAAATGGTATGGACTCCCTCATTATTGCTTGTGATAATAGTGGAGCTATCGGGATGAAGGAAAAAGATCTAGTTTATGTCCCATACGAAACGGTGGCTTATTATTCGTTTAGAGTTGCGGTCATGGAATGTATCTCAGCAGGCGCGGAGCCCATTTCAGTGGTGCTCCACAACTTCTGTGGAAATGAACCCTGGGATGAATTGGTTAGTGGCATTCAAAAAGGTTTGCACGACCTAAATCTATCAGATGTATTGATTACGGGTAGTACAGAAAGTAATTTTTCACTGATGCAATCTGCACTTGGCTTAGTTGTTATCGGCAAAAAATTGACTGCTCAAACATTAGAAATGGCTTACTCTAACCAATTGAGGTTTGCTGTTGTAGGTATGCCTTTGGTTGGGGAGGAAGTGATCGAACAAAATGATCAAGTTGCCCCTCTGTCCGTTTTTCAGAAGATCAGTAGGATTCATGATGTAATGGTTTGGCCGGTTGGTTCGAAAGGGATTTTATATGAGATCAATCAGATGTTCCCTAATCTAGAATTTTCACAGGAAATGATCATCCCAAACGTAGATATTTTAAAATCAGCTGGACCAGCTACCTGCTTTCTGGCTGTGTATGATCTAGGACAGGAAGAAACAGTAATGAAAACAGCAGGAAGATTTTTCAACCTATTGGAAATAAAAAAATAGCACGCATCGATTGCGTGCTATTCACCTCTATTTTTAACTTTTTCAACTAATGAATTTACGGCCTCGCCGAGCTTATATAAAGCCCTATCCAAGCCCTTTTTCCATCCAGGGGCTTGTTCTTTTATGGTTTCACCTAGTTTTTGAGCATTTTCATTTAATTCTTTGCTTATCTTCTTCGCCTGTTCATTGATTCTTAGATTTGGGGGAGCTTCTCCGGCGAGCTGTGCATTAATTGAAGAAACTTCGAATTGCTCTTTCGGAAGATGCTGAATAGACTCCTTCATCATCTCTTTAAAAATTGGCACCACATTGGCTGAACTCGCACTTGGCAGGTAATGCTCTCGGTCGGTTTGGTCAAATCCTAACCAGATTGCCCCGACAAGATTTGGGGTATATCCAACCATCCATTGATCCTTTGTTCCACTGACATCCTTAAATGGTAACTGGGTCGATCCTGTTTTTCCGGCGAGTTGCACTCCAGGAATACGGGCGCGTCTACCCGTCCCGGTTTCTACTACATTTAAGAGCATCGATGTCATTTCATCCGTGACCTCTCCTGACGTCACTTTTGTGGTTTTCGCTTCCCGCTCTGCTAAAACATTTCCAGTAGGTCCCACTATTTTAGTAATTAAGTGGCTATCTTCACGCTTTCCGCCATTTGGGAAAGCTGAAAAAGCGTTAGCCATTTGTAGGGGAGAAACCCCTTTACTCATTCCCCCTAGTGCAATTGCTAGGTTTTTATCTTCTTTTGTAACAGGGATGCCAAACCTTTTTAATGAATCTATCCCTTTATTTAGGCCAATTTCATTTAACAGCCACACTGCCGGGATATTCAGCGATTTCTCAAGTGCCTTATACATTTCAACCTTTCCAGAATATGTTTTTGAAAAATTTTCTGGTTTGTAATTTCCGAAGGTGGTTGGTTCATCGACAAGCTTGGATGAATAGTTGTATCCTTCTTCAAGGGCTGGTGTATATACTGCCAATGGTTTGATCGTTGATCCAGGCTGTGCACGTAATTGTGTTGCTCGGTTAAAGCCTCTGAATACATGCTCACCGCGGCCTCCAACAAGGGCTAGTACTCCCCCTGATGCAGGGTCCATTAAGACTGAACCACTTTGAACTAATTTACCCCCTTGACTCCTTGGGAACAAGTAGTTTTTACTATAGACTTTTTCAAGTCCAGACTGAAGATCTTGATCCAAAGCAGTATATATTCGATAACCTCTTGTTAATATTTCCTCCTGTGTTATGCCGTATTTATTGATAGCTTCATTTAAAACAGCATCCACATAATAAGGGTATTTTCGTTCAACAAAGCTCCCGCCGCCATCGTGAAGACGAATCTTTTCTTTTTTAGCCTCGGTATACTGTGAATTATTAATCATACCTAGTTCTTTCATTTTTGCTAACACCGTATTTCGTCTTTTCATCGCTAAATCATAGTTATTATAAGGGTCCAGATAATTCGGTGAATGCAATAGTCCGGCTAGCATTGCTGCCTCGCTCACCGTTACATCAGTAATATCTTTATTAAAATATTTTTTCGACGCATTGCTGATTCCCCAGGCACCGCTCCCGAAGTAAACCTGATTGATATACATTTGCAGAATCTCGTTTTTGGTATAAACCTTTTCAATTTTTACCGCTAAAAATAATTCCTCTGCTTTTCGCTTATAGGTCCTTTCTGGTGAAAGAAGGGCATTCTTCGTTAACTGCTGCGTTAAAGTACTGCCACCGCCTGTAATTCTTCCCGCAAACAAATTACTGAAAAAGGCACGGGCAATTCCTTTGATATCAAAACCGCCATGCTGATAGAAACGTTCGTCCTCGATGGCAACGACCGCATTGGGGACATACTTTGGCAAGTCCTCGATTTTTACGCCTTTCGTCCGATTGGTAGCGACATTACTAGCCACTTTTCCATTTTTATCATAAATAACTGTCGGCTGACTGAGACCCTGCTTTAATGATTGAACATTTGCTCTCATCGCGAGCCAGCCGAAATAGAGGATGGTCGCTAGAACAACCACTAGAATAATTAATAAGAATATTTGAGTTAAGTGTTTCTTTTTCCAGAAACGAACGATTTTTTCCCAAAATGGATGCAATTTCTCCATGTGACCTCCTTACTTTAAAAGAGTAATTTTTAATTCCTTTATTATAAATTTTATCGAATTAAAAGACTAGTAAAAGCCATTTGGCTATTATTATTCCCCCTAGGAACAAATAAAACTTAGGTACGTCTAACAAGTAATTAAAAAAATATTTTAAATTTGTGTAGGGTTCATTAAAAAAACTTCGTCTATTAGGTGTAATGAATGGGAAACAGGAGGAAATAATGATAACGATAAAAAATTTAAGCCATGATTTTGTGATTGGAAAAAAAGGAAGACAAACAATTATTCCGGTACTTAGAGATATTTCTTTGACGGTCGAAAAAGGTGAAATTGTTACGATTGTTGGTAGAAGCGGATCGGGGAAATCAACGCTTCTTAATTTAGTGAGTGGCTTTATTCATCCGAAAGAGGGTGAAATTTGGATCAGCGGGGAAAAGGTAACAGATCTGAACGAAACGAAATTTGCAGATTTTCGGATTAATAATCTAGGATTTATTTTTCAAAGCTTTCAATTGATTCCGAGCATGACTGCCTTTCAAAACGTGGAGCTGCCGCTTATTTTAAAAGGTATTAACGAAAAGGAACGAAAAATCCAAACGGAAGAAATGCTTAAAAAAGTTGGTCTGCTAGATTACCAGGATCATTATCCGGGAGAATTATCAGGCGGGCAGCAGCAGCGGGTAAGTATCGCCCGTGCGTTAATTGTTAATCCCCCGATAATTCTTGCCGATGAACCGACCGGCAGCCTTGATAGTGAAACAGAGGAAGAATTATTGAAATTCATTAAGGAATTAAATACGGATTTAGGAATCACCTTTTTGATAATTACCCATGATGACAAGGTGGCCGATATCGGTAACCGAAAGATTGAGTTAAAAGATGGCCGTATTGTCGAGGGGGTGCTGTTATGAAGTTAAAAGATCAATTCCGCTTCGTCAGCCAGAATATGAAGAAAAATAGAACGAGAGTATTTATGACGATTCTTGCGACAGCAATGGGATGTGCCTTCTTAATTGTTCTCGCCTCTGTCGGGTTTGGCTTACAGAAATCAGTGGTAAAAGAAATTACTGAACGCAGGGTCATTACCCAAATTGATGTCCATGGCAAAGAAACAAAAGATCAAGGGGTTTTTCGTCCTTTAAATGATAAAGATATTCAAATTTTTGAAAAAGTTAAAGATGTAAAAGCTATCACAAGAAGGAAAATGTTGCAACAGGAAAGCACCTATACGATTGGGAATTATCAAGAAGCAACGCAAACTTTTGTGGCGAATTTTCCGGCAGAAATAAAATCCGGTTTTGAATTATCTGAGGGCAGGCTGCCAAAGGGGAAAGATGAAGTGGCCGTAGGGTATAATTTCCTAACTAATCTCGCAGAAAAAGAGGCTGGCGATGATTTGTACGATGAGAAGGGTCAGGTTAAAGCGGAGTACCTCTATAAAGGCGAATTACTTGGCAAGGAAATTTCGTTAACGATCAGGCAGTTTAAAGAGGGCAAACAAGTAGTAAAAACGATTCCTTTGAAGGTTGTTGGCATCTCTAAAAAGCCAACGAAAGAATGGGCCGAAGATAGAAGTGTGTTTATTTCGGATGAAATTCTAACGGAAATTGAGACGTTCACTGGAACACCAAAAGGGTACCAGCTCGATGCCAATGGTGAAGTACCTGTCGACCTGAATGTCAATAAAAACTCGTATGATGAAGTTAAAATCTATGCTAAAAACATGGAAGCCGTCCAAAGTATCTCTGATCAATTAAAAGACAAGAATTATGCTTCGTATTCAGTGGTAAATGAATTAAAAGAGGTAAATATGGTATTCATGATTGCAAAAGCAGGACTCATATTTATTGGGACGATCGCCATTTTAATCGCTTCTATCGGAATTTATAATACGATGACGATGGCGGTGACCGAGCGGGCGCCTGACATTGGAATTATGAAAGCAATCGGTGCGAATCCGAAAACAATTAAGCAAATCTTTCTGCTTGAAAGCAGTTATATTGGATTAATCGGTGCACTCATTGGTACAGTCGTTTCCTATGGGATTAGTTATACGGTGAATTTTGCGATTCCATTAATTATCAAACAGGCATTTGGTCAAGAAACGGACTTAGACATAATATTTAGTGACATCCCACTTATTTTACCAATCATTTGTATTGTAATTTGTTATGGTGTTACGATTATCTCAGGATTTCGACCAGCACAGCGGGCAACAAAAGTTGATGTATTAAAAGCAATGCGAAGAGAAGTTTAGTTACGAGGTTATCCACTGAAATTCCGTACCATTCGCGGACAACCAATTCCTAGTCCAAGCATATGTTAATAGAAAGATTGTTTAACATAAAGGAAAGGGCTGGGGAAGATGATTAACTGGAAGGTCCGATTAAGAAACCGGAACTGGGTTATCGCGTTTGTATCTCAAATTATGATTGTTGCTCAAATGGTGTTTGCGTGTTTAAATTCCTTTGGGATCATTGATTTTCAACTCACGGATGCTATTCAAAATTCTGTGTTAACCTTTTTAAATGCTGTATTTGTATTGCTGTCTATGTTAGGAATCGTACAGGATCCAACCACTAAGGGCTATGGGGACAGTGAACGGGCGTTAAAATACAAGGACCCAAATTAATTAACTCATGTCAGTTCCAAAATGGAACTGGCTTTTTTTGTTAGTTATATTGGAACAGTGAGAAAATTCTTTACATTATCTATTCAAATTGTTTTACTAGATATTGACTAAAATATTCGTGAGAGGCAGTACATATATGGAAAAAGTAAAAAACTATATTGGGCAATATCATCCAATTGTATGGGTTTTGTTATTAGGTACAGTTTTGTCAAGGGGCTCGGCTTTTATGACGCTCCCTTTTCTATCAATCTACTTATCTAGACATATGGACCTGTCACCAATCGTGATTGGGTTAACCGTTGGGATGAGTCCATTAATGGCGACCGTCGGCGGTTTTATTGGCGGCCATTTATCGGACCGGTTCGGACGTAAACCTATTATGCTGACTGCTTTGTTTGCGTTAGCATTTGTTTATTATGGGTTCACCCTTGCATCAGGACAGGGGTGGTTTATTCTCTTAAATGCACTAAACGGGCTTTGTACCTCATTCTTCGAACCAACCTCGCAAGCCTTGATGGCCGATTTAACCAGCAAGGAAAAGCGGATGAAGGTTTACTCTTTACGCTACACTGCGATGAATATCGGAGCATCCGTAGGTCCGCTTATTGGTGCATACTTGGCAAGTACGGCTGCTAAGCTTTCCTTTGCGATTACGGGAACAACTTATCTTATCTATGCGATTGTATTAGTTTATTTTATGAAAAAGCTGGTTATCCAAACAGATAAGATTAGTAAAAAGGTGGTATCCCTTGGGGATGCATTTTGGATTATTAAAACAGATAAGGCCTTAAGGTATTTAATCATTGGGATTATTTTAGTTAACATTGGCTATGTTCAAATAGATTCCAATTTACCGCAGATTTTAGAAGGTACGGTTGATAATGGCATTGTGATTTTTTCCTCGCTCATAACGATTAATGCCTTGATGGTTGTTTTCCTGCAGATGCCAATTAGCTATGTTGCTGAAAAGTTTAGATTAATGCAGGTAATGGTAGTCGGTGCAATTTTTATGGCGGCAGGTTTAATCGCATTTAGCTTTGTAAGTGGCTGGGTAACAGCTATACTTGCAATCGTATTATTAACCCTGGGTGAAATATTAATCTTTCCTTCCAACAGTATGATGATTGATCAATTAGCCCCCGAGCATTTGCGCGGCACCTATTTCGGAGCAGCTCAATTCCGGAAAATTGGAAATTTTCTTGGGCCAGTCATAGGCGGCTACATACTTAGCCTGTATCAAGGACAGATCATGTTTTGGATTATTGCTCTAATAACACTAGGAAGTATCGTGTTCTTTACAGCTGGAAACAAAGTTTTCATTGACACTAAAGCTTCCAGCATGGAAAAAACGACTTGAAAAAGATAAAAAAATGCTTCTGGTGATGAAAACCAGAGGCATTTTTTTACATCGTGACCCAAAATAAAAACACTACATTTATTACTAAGATGCCCACAATTTCCCAAATGTTTGTTAAAATAAGGATGAGAGATATGGTAAGAGGAAAACTTAGGTTTTAGCCCTTAGTAGTACTTCTTTATTGTTTTTTGAATAGGATTAATGATCTATTGGGAAAGGGGTCCTTAAAATGTGGTTTTGGATTACTATTTCTGCTCTTTGTTTCGTCCTATTGCTGTTTTTAGAGGAATTCATCTACTATTTTTGGAACCGTTATGTGTATGGTGCAAATTATGAAAGAAAGTGGAGATGGTGGAGTAAACTGTCTGTTGCAGGTGTTATTTTTAAACGAGTGTTCCATAAAAGAGAAAAAGAAATATCGAATTCTAATTCAGATAAGGGCTTGCCATTATAAGGTAAGCACTTATCTTTTTTTTATTTTAAATTCTAGTTAGAAGAATTCCCCTTTTTCCTATTTAAAAAAGCACCTATGGAATCAATGACGTAAAACAATATAAATAATAAAATAATAATATATTCAGCTGTCTCCATAACCCTAAAAGGGTTTAATGCCTTCCAAAAAATCCCTGAAATACTTATTCCCATCAAAAGATCCAATGAAATAATTAGTATTAAACTGAAAGCCGCCAGCAGGGTTGTTACAAATAATATTTTCAGCCTCATCACACCTTTAGGAATCATCTTGTTTTTATTGTTCTTTTCTAAGCAGTTCCTTATTCGGAACTAAAAATGTTAAGAATGCTTGTATAAAAACCGATTTCAATAGGATAAAGTGATATACCTTGGGCAATATATCCAGTATTGGGAGAAAAGTGTTCAAATAATATTAAGGGAGGCGGATATTGTGTCGATTTTATCTAAAATGCTTAAAAATAAACAAAAAAAGAGACAGGACGATAATTATAGGCAAAAACAAGATCCGCAAAAACCGGAGGACTTGCCAATCTTAAGAGATTATCAAGAAAATATATCACGTATCAAAGAGGAAGTTGGCAATAGTACCGACATTAACGTTCGCGAGTTTAAGATTGGTGCATATAAAGGTGCTCTTGTTTATGTTGACGGATTGGCTAGTGTTATCGCAATAGCCGACTATATATTAGAAACCGTAATGGAGACAGAAGTACCCGACGTACCAGTCGATATATTTCAATTCATGTTGGATAAAACAATGGCACTAGGAAGTGTCAAGACCATTGAGAATTGGAACCAAGTATATGATTCATTGTTTTCAGGAGATACAGTCATCTTTTTACAGGGATGCAACAAAGCAATCAGCGGCGAAACCAAAGGATGGGAAAGGCGTGCGATTTCCGAGCCTACCACACAACTATCGATTCGTGGTCCAAAGGATTCTTTTACAGAAACCCTTCGGACGAATACAGCATTAATTCGTCGCCGGATTAAAAGTCCAAATTTGAGAGTGGATTCCATGAAAATAGGAGCTGTATCCCAATCAGATATCGCAATTATGTATATGAAAGGCATTGCCAATGAAAAAATTGTTGGCGAGGTCAAAGAAAGGCTTAATCGAATCGATATCGATTCGGTCCTTGGTTCTGGATATATAGAGCAATTGATTGAAGACCAAACATGGACAACATTTCCAACCACCTACCATTCAGAAAGGCCCGATGTTGTAACATCACATTTACTTGAAGGGAGAATTGCCATAGTAGTTGATGGGACTCCGTTTGTTGTTACAGTTCCAGCTATTTTTATTCAATTTTTCCAGGCTCCGGATGATTACTATTCACGGTTTGACATTTCAACAGGAATACGTTTGTTAAGAATTTTAGCATTCCTTATTGCTGTTATTGGACCATCTGTTTATATTGCTGCGACCACTTTCCATCAAGAGATGATCCCGACGACGATGGCTATTGCTATTGCTTCTCAACGTGAAAATGTTCCCTTCCCTGCCTTTGTTGAGGCATTAATCATGGAGGTAACATTTGAAATTTTAAGGGAGGCGGGTCTTAGGCTTCCACGGGCTGTTGGTCAGGCCGTATCGATTGTAGGGGCTCTCGTAATTGGCCAGGCAGCAGTACAGGCTGGGTTTGTCTCTCCTGTAATGGTTATTGTCGTTTCAATCACCGCTATCGCAAATTTTTCCACACCGGTTTTTGCGATGGCGATAGCAGCAAGATTAGTTCGCTTTGTCCTGATGGGATTAGCTGCGATTTTGGGATTTTATGGAATCATGTTAGGGATTATGTTCATGTCCATTCATTTATGTTCGCTTCGCTCGTTTGGAATTCCATACATGATGCCGCTCGCACCATTCAACATCCATAATCAACAAGACGCATTCGTTCGCTTTCCTATCTGGTCTATGAAAAATAGACCCATGTTTATTAGTAAAGGCAATATGAGGAGAACTGGAGATAATCAAAAACCTGGGCCACCCAAATCAACGGAAAATCAACCTAAAAATGGTGAAGAATGATGAAAAAATGTTTCATTATTATTTTGATATTAATCATGTCTCTACCGATCCTGAGCGCTTGCTGGAATCAGAAAGAACTTACTGATTTGGCCTTTGTAATGGCACTTGGTATTGATAGGGGTGAGGACGATCTGTACCATCTTTCGTTTCAGCTTGTTAATCCAGGCAACGTTTCAGCTGGGCAAGGTGGAGGAGGAGGCCAGGGGCTGCCGATAGCCGTTTATAAAAGCACTGGTAGAACCATTACTGAAGCGTCAAGAAATGCAACGAAAAAGGTTTCGCGCCGTTTATATTATGCACACACTAATTTAGTCGTTGTTAGTGAAGAGGTGGCGAGTGATAGAACACTGATGCTTAATCTGTTGGATGCCTTTGCTAGGGATCCAGAGTTTAGAACAACTACAGAGTTAATTATTGCAAGAGATTCTACAGCAGAGGAAATAGTTACTACTCTGACTATTCTCGATAAACTGCCTGTCACCAAAGTCACAAAAGAAATCAAATCTACTGAAGCTATGAAGGGGGAAAATATAAGTGTAAGTATAGATGATATCATTGATGGAATTGTCGACAGTGGGAAAGAGCCTATTCTAAACGGTTATCGACTAATTGGTCAAAAAGAAGAAGCCAATAAAGCAACTAATTTGCAAAAAACAACAACCTATGCTTTCCTCTCAGCTGATGGCTTAGCGGTTATTAAAGAGGGTGCATTGATCGGTTGGATAGAGAGTAACAAGGCTCGTGGAGTGATCTGGGTCTTAGATAAAGCGAAGAGTACCGATATCACACTTAAGTGGAAGGGGAAGAAAAACGCCATTAGTATGGTGCCAATTAGATCAAAAACCAAAGTTTCAACCATCTTTAAAAATGGGAAACCTGTAATAAATATTAAAATTGAGAATGAGGGCTGGATTAGTGAAGCGAATACAGCAATAGAATTGATGGATCCAAAAACGATTGGAAAAATTGAAAAGTTAGTTGAAAAAGAAATTAAAAAGGAAATACAGTCTTCAGTAAAGGAAGCCCAGAAACTAAAGTGTGATATCTTCGGGTTTGGTGATTATGTACATAAAGCTAATCCTAAACTATGGAAGAAGCTTAAAGGGGATTGGAACGATTATTTTGCAGACCTAGAAGTGAATGTTAAGGTAGATTCCTACGTGCGGCGCGAAGGGGTTCGGACAAATCCGTTTTGGTCAGACATTAATAAATAATGCGGTATAAGGAGGGGGGGACAATCGTGCATGGAAAAGGCAAAAATAAGTGGATCCCAATTGTTCGTTCTGATCGTTTTGTTTGAAATGGGTAGTGCGATTCTTCTTGGTCTCGGAGCAGAAGTGAAACAGGACGCCTGGATTGCTATTTTGTTCGGTTTAGCTGGGGGAATCATTGTCTTTTTTATTTATTACCGCTTATATATGTACTATCCTGACCTGCCCTTAACTAGTTATCTTCAAAAAATTTTAGGAAAATGGTTTGGCAGGTTTATTGGGTTATTATATATTGTCTATTTTATTTATATTGCGTCAAGGGTATTGCGAGATTTTGGAGAGTTATTAACCACAACGATTTATAATAGCACTCCGCTATTTGTTGTCAATTCCTTAATGATCCTTGTTATTATCTATGGGATCCATAAGGGGTTTGAAGTTTTAGCCCGAGTTGGAGAAATTTACTTTGGAGTTGTCTACCTGACGGCGATTTTAGGCATGCTGCTAATTACCTTTTCGGGTTTAATTCATTTGAGTAATCTAACCCCGATCTTAGAGCATGGATTGAAACCTGTTATTAAAACATTTTTAACCACAACCCTCACCTTTCCCTTTGGGGAAATGGTGGTCTTTACGATGCTGCTCCCATTTTTAAATGATAAAAAGAAGGCCAAAATAGTTTGTTTGGGTGGGATGATATTAGCGGGTATAAATATTACAATAACTGCTGTAATAAATATTTCTGTTTTGGGAGCAGGTCTCTTTCAGCGGTCCACTTTCCCCTTATTAACCACAGTAGGAAGAATCCAAATTGCGGATTTTATCGAACGTTTAGATGTATTATTTATGCTCTATTTAATCATTGGTGGTTTCTTTAAAATTTCCATTTATTATTATGCTGCAGTGGCCGGGGCTGCTGATATCTTTCAATTTAAAAACCAACGTAAGCTGGGGTTTCCAATTGGAATGATCGTTTTATTTTCATCAATAACGATTGCATCTAATATTGCAGAATTTCTCAAGGAGGGGCTCGTTGTTGTGCCGGTTTATTTGTCTTGGCCTTTTCAAATCATCATCCCCTCTATTTTACTAATCATTGCTTTTTTTCTTAATAGGAAGAAACAAACTAGCTCTGCTTAAATAAATAACCCTGTTTAAGGGGGGATCAATCGTAGATGGAAAAGGCGAAAATAAGTACAACCCAATTGTTCGTCCTGGTCGTTTTGTTTGAAATGGGTAGTGCGATTCTTGTTGGGATCGCAGCAGATGCGAAACAGGATGCCTGGATGGCCATTTTGCTTGGTTTATCCGGCGGTATAATGATCTTTTTAGTTTATCACCGATTATATATATATTATCCTGACCTGCCCTTAACGAGTTATGTTCAAGAAATTACTGGAAAATGGCTTGGCAGGTTGATTGGGTTATTATATATTGTTTATTTTATTTATCTTGCAGCAAGGGTATTGCGAGATTTTGGAGAGTTATTAACAACGACTATTTATAATAGTACTCCGTTATTTGTTATCAATAGCTTGATGATTATTACCATTATCTATGCAATCCATAAAGGGTTTGAAGTCTTAGCCCGAGTTGGCGAAATTTACTTTGGGGTTGTCTACCTGACGGCGATATTAGGAATGATGTTAATTACCTTTTCTGGGTTAATTCATTTGGGAAATCTAAAACCAATCTTAGAGAATGGGTTGAAACCAGTAATAAAAACATTTTTAAGTCAAACCATCAACTTTCCTTTTGGAGAAATGGTCGTCTTTACGATGCTGCTCCCGTTCATAAATGATAAAAAGAAGGCTAAAATAGTCTGTTTAAGTGGAATGATATTAAGCGGAATAAATATTACTATTACAGTTGTAGTAAATATTTCTGTTTTGGGTGTGGATCTCTTCCGTCGATCCAATTTCCCCTTATTAACCACAATAGGGAGAATCCAAATTGCCGATTTTATCGAACGTCTCGATGTATTATTTATGCTCTATCTAGTCATTGGGGGTTTTTTTAAGATTGCAATCTACTATTATGCTGCAGTTGCTGGTGCTGCGGATATCTTTCAAATTTCAAACCAACGTAAGCTTGGGTTTCCAATTGGAATGATCGTCTTATTTGCATCCATTAACATTGCATCTAATTATGCGGAACATATAAAGGAAGGGCTAGTAATTGTACCCACTTATTTACATTGGCCTTTTCAAATTATCATTCCTTGCGTGTTATTAATTATTGCTTTTTTCCGAAATCGGACGAAAAAGAAAAGCCCGTCATAATAGACGAGCTAATCCTAGTTGTTTTCCACTTTTTCAGGTATAGAGTGCTTAATTTTCTTAAGGTCCTTTTGCTTGACCGGTAAGGAAATTTGAACAGATGTCCCTTGTTTTTTCTGGCTTTCAAAACGGATGGTTCCCTGATGTGATTGAACAATCTTGAAACTAACCGTTAAACCTAACCCGGTCCCTTTTTCTTTAGAAGAGTAGAAGGGTTCGCCAATTTTCTCTAATCTCTCTTTTGAAATACCGCAGCCAGTGTCTTTAATGGTAATTAACACATGACTTTGTTCTAATTGCTCTAGAACAATAGAGACTGTTCCACCATTTTGGCTTGCTTCAATCGAATTTTTAATCACATTGATAAACAATTGCTTGAGTTGATTTGGTTCGCATTCAATCCATATGTCATTTTTTGGAAAAAGAGAATCAATTTGAACATTATATAAACTGGCTTCGGTGTTTAATAATGAAATGACATCCATTAAAAGCTTCTGAAGATCTGCTTTGGTATATTTTAATAGCTGAGGTTTTGCCAATAACAAAAGCTCACCAACAATGTCATTGATACGATTTAATTCGTCGAGCATAATTTGATAAAAAAATTGATGCTTCTCATCTTCCATTTGTAAAAGTTGGACAAATCCTTTTAATGACGTCAGCGGATTCCGAATTTCATGGGCAACGCTGGCAGATAATTCACCAACGATTGATAGCTTTTCTGTCCTGCGAAGACGTTCTTCTGCATCCCTTAAGGTGGTCACATCACTGCCATAGCCAATAATTCCAGCGATATTTCCATTAATAATGATCGGAAGGGAAGTACATTGTAAGATAATCCGATTCCCGTTTGCATGTGGTATATCCAGCTCGTACATGACCGGTTTTATTTCTTCCACAACAGTGGAAATGAACTTTGGAAGATATCGTTTATACCTTTTCGGTAATAATTGTTTTACATTTTTCCCAATCGCTTCTTCCCGTTTGAAGCCTGTAATGACATCATACTGTGGGTTTAAATTGGTAATAGTTCCGCCTAAATCCATCATATAAACAATATCTGGACTGTATTCAAATAATGACTTATATTGTTGCTGACTCTCTGCTAATTTTAAGGCCATTTCCTTTTTTTCGGTAATATCACGTCCAATGATGACCAAACCTTGTCTACTGCCATCTTCGTGAAATAGTGGTACTTTAATCGTGTCAAATATTTTTACTGATCCATCTGGAACAGGAAGGACTTCCTCTATTCGAGTGATTTCTCGATTAATCCAAGCTTCTTCATCAGAAGTTTCACAAAATCTGAGAGCATCACTGTAAAAGTCTGTATACTCGGCTAATTCCGAATCCTTTTTCCCCCGATAATCGACATTCTCAAGCTGAAACAATTGTAAACCAAATTCATTTGCTTCAATCCATCTGCCTTCACCGTCTTTAAAGTTAACAAAATCAACCATTGAATTGATTAAAGTAGATAGACGTTTCTGATCTTCCTGGGAAACATCTAACTCCTCTTTTTTACTAATGAAGAAATAAATGAACCCTCCAGTCATGGCAACATAAAAGATCTCTTTTGACCTTAACACCAACTCAATAAGTGAAGAAGGCACATATTGTTCGATTACATAATTGGACCCATATATCCAAATAATACTTGTAAAAAAGTAGAGGATGATGATCTTTATTTTATTCATGGAAATCTCCAGTTCTATTCAAGGAATAAAGTTTATTAAAAACAAGGAGTAGTGAGTATTTATTACTCCTTAGTCTATAGTACTAGATAATCCATTATTTTGGAATAATGGAACGCTTGAAATATTAATAACTATAAAAACTTTTGCTACATTATTATCTGATTGCCTACATGGAAAAGGCTTATGGAGTGTATTCCATAAGCTATCTGTTCTTCGATTTCAAGATTTTTAGAAGAGTCTTTTTCCAAGGATAATTAGATCACGTTCAATGCCATCCAGCTCAGCCACATTCGGAAGCTGTGCCCATTTTTCAAATCCAAAACTTGAGAAAAGTTTAATGCTAGGTTCATTATGACCAAAAATAAAACCAAGTAAGGTTTTGATTTGCAGACTTGGACA
Organism: Bacillus sp. OV166; assembly: GCF_900177675.1. Taxonomy (GTDB): domain Bacteria; phylum Bacillota; class Bacilli; order Bacillales; family Cytobacillaceae; genus Neobacillus. Next base: position 2,666,991 of record NZ_FXWM01000001.1, read on the forward strand.
GGCATCGATTGCTTTTTGGATTAAATATTTACCAAGTTTCCGACCTCGAAAGTCGGGATGAATATAGATACTAATTTCTGCAGTCGCATTATAGGCAGGCCTGCCGTAAAAAGATTGGAAACTAACCCATGCGCAGATTTCTCCTTGGTTTTCTACAACCCATAATGGACGAAAGGTTGATGAATGTTCGTTAAACCATTGAACTCTGTTTTCTACTGATATTGGTTCAAGATCGGCTGTAACCATCCTACTTGCTATGGTTGTATTGTATATATCAACAATTACAGGCAAATCACACATATCGGCATCTCTAATCGTAAAGTCATCAAACATGTCATGTTCCACTCCCGTTTTTTTCTTAATAGATTTTATGATATCTTTTGGAACAAACATTATCAATATTGTAATAACAAATTACTTAGAAAAAGAAAAACCTTTTCTCGAAATTGCTATTCGAGAAAAGGTCATTTCTAATGACAGTAATTGTTATGCTGCCATTCCTCGTTTCTTTGCCTAAACCCAACGGTGGGCCTTGGCATTGCTCCTTAAGATGATCGTGTTGTGCGTCACTTGAGTTTGCCCATTCACTTGTGAATTTTGACGTTTTGGACGCGTCGTATGGTAGTGAAAGAGCTCTGAGTGCGGATCTAAATGGTCTTTATAACTCATCTAAAATCACCTCATCAAAGGATTTGAAACGACGATATTCTAATGAATATCACTATTATCTTTTGTCAAATGACAGGAAAATAGTCATCAAACTTGAATTTAATGAGAAATCTCTTCAAAAACGTTAATAAAACGTTCACATGCATAGTCATGGAAATGAGTTAAAATGAATACATCGAATGATTGTGATTCAATTCACAAAACAAATTATTTTTAACAGCATGTCAAAACAATAAAAGAGGCGAATTTAAAATGGTTAGTTTATCACTTGGCGGACTGCTTCTTCGATTCCTATTGGGAGGTCTAGCTGTAGTTGCCTGTACTGTCGTAGCAAAGAAGTTAGGGGAGAAAGCTGGGGGAATATTTGCTGCATTTCCTGCTGTTTACCTGGCAGCATTACTCACCATCGGTCTTGATTTTCACGGCGGTCAGCTTATTACCCATTCGATCATGTTATCTAAAGGAGCCATTTTTGGAATGGCAATCAATATTCTTGTCGCCATCCTCGCAGGCTATCTGCTTCCTAAGATAGGTTGGAAAAAAGGAATCCTCCATGCAATGGCTTGTTGGTTTACTGTATCAATTGTTGTTGTATTCATTACATCTCATTAAATGAAAAAGGTGGACAACATGAATAAAAAAGACTTATTTATTCGGTTTTTACTAGGTGGGGCAGCAGTCTCCCTAAGTTATCTTATAACTATTATTTCCCCATGGAAGATTCTTGCCGGTATTTTTGCCGCTTTTCCAGCCGTTATGCTGACAGCCGTTATTATGGTGGGAATTGCCTCGGGGACTAAGAAAGCAACAAATATTGCTAGAGGCTCCGTATATGGAATGATTGGTGGAATCATTTGTGTAATAACAGTTTTAATAACATTGGAAACCAGTGAAAATTGGATTTTTAGTATCATTCTAGGTCTCCTATTTTGGCTTGGAAGTTCACTTACCCTTTCCACCTTGAGAGAGCGGGCAGCAAGAAAAGTAATTAGCCATGTATAGTTAACAAAAAATTCTTTGGCGCCATAGCTAGAGAATTTTTTTTATTAAGAAAATATTAACTTGTATTATCTGAAAGTTCGGAATAAAATAAAGTTAACATACCAACCGGTAGGTATGCCTACAAACGGTTCAGCATATTATATTTTAACGGCATTAAATTTGATGTTAAGAATAAGAATGGAGTGAATGGTATGTATTTACGATTGACTGATGAACAAAAAATGGTACAAAAAACAATTAGAAGATTCGTAGAAAAAGAACTTATTCCCCTTGAAAACGATGTACTCCGCAATGAACGAGAAGGTAAACCGAGTCTTCCTGCAAGTAAACTAAAAGAGCTGCAACTTAAAGCGAAGGAAGCTGGTTTTTGGGGAATTAACACTCCAGAGGAATATGGTGGTGCAGATCTTGGTCAAATGATGATGGCAATTGTGTTAATGGAAGTTTCAAAAACCTTTGTCCCATTCCAGTTCGGCGGTGGTGCAGATAATATTCTTTACTATGGTAATGAAGAACAAAAGAAAAAATACTTACTTCCGACGATTAATGGCGAGAAAAAGTCTTGTTTTGCAATGACCGAGCCAGGAGCTGGTTCTGATACCAGAAATATCAAAATGACAGCAGTGAAAGACGGCAGTGAATGGGTTCTAAATGGTGAAAAAACGTTTATTACCGGCGGAAACGAAGCGGACTTCGTTATGGCGATAGCGATTACGGATAAGGAACGACATCAATCAACACAAGGCCGCGAAGGGGTTACATGCTTTATTGTCGATCGCGATATGGGCTGGAAATCAGAGTATATACATACAATGGGAGAATGGGGTCCAGCCGGCTTAGTTTTTGATAATGTCCGTGTTCCGGAGGAAAATATCCTTGGTGAATTACACAAGGGCTATAATCTTGGTCTCGAGTGGATTGGGTTTGCACGCTGGGTTGTTGGGGCAAGAGCAGTCGGTGCCGCAGAACGCTTGCTGCAAATGGCGATTGATTATGCCAAGGAACGGGTTACATTTGGGAAACCCATTGCCGAAAGACAAGCAATCCAATGGCAAATCGCAGATTCTGCGGTTGAAATTGAAGCGGCAAGATGGCTAGTCTTGAACGCTGCCTTTACTCTAGATCATGGGGAAGATAATCGACACGTAGCATCGATGGCAAAATTATATGGTGCAAATATGGGCAACAATGTCGTCGACCGTGTCCTTCAAATTCACGGCGGGATGGGGTATACAAGAGAATTACCAATTGAGCGCTGGTATCGTGAAGCCAGACTATGGAGAATTTACGACGGCACAGACGAAATCCAACGAATGATTATCGCACGTAACCTGATTAAAGGTCATGTGAAGATCGGTCAATACGTGTAAGAAAATAAATGTAAGCGCAATCTATAAATTTATTAAACTCAGGAGGAATAGAAATGGCAGGCAGATTTACGGGAAAAGTTGCTTTTGTTACGGGTGGAAGCCGTGGAATCGGCAAAGGGATTGTCGAGCTTTTTGCAAAAGAAGGAGCAAAGGTAGCTTTAATAGATTTGAACGAAGAAGCGTTAAGTGAAACAACCAGTGAATTAAAAGAAAAAGGTTATGACGTTTATTCAAAAGTTGCAAACGTGGTTGATGCCGAGCAGGTTGAAGATGCCATGAAAGAGGTTTATGAGGAATTTGGCTCCGTAGATATCCTCGTGAATAATGCCGGGGTAATCCGCGATAATCTATTTTTTAAAATGACTGATTCAGATTGGCAGACCGTTATGGATGTGCACTTAAAAGGATCATTCAATGCGGCCCGTGCTGCTCAAAAATATATGGTCGAAAATAAATATGGGCGTATCATCAATATTTCTTCGACATCAGCACTTGGAAATCGCGGTCAAGCTAATTATGCGGCGGCAAAGGCCGGCTTGCAGGGCTTTACAAAAACACTCGCAATTGAGTTGGGAAGATATGGGATTACAGCAAACTCAGTGGCGCCTGGATTTATTGAAACAGAGATGACGAAGGAAACCGCTGCCAGAATCGGCATTCCATTTGAGCAATTAATTCAAGCGAGTGTGGCACATATTCCAGTCGGCAGAAGTGGCAAGCCAGAAGACATTGCCAATGCAGTAGCCTTCTTTGCTGATGAAAAATCATCGTTCGTGAATGGTCAAGTTATCTATGTTGCCGGCGGACCAAAATGTTAATTAGGTGAGGTGAAGATGAATTGTTTAAAGACCAGATAGGCAAACAATCAAACAAAGTTAAAAATGACGTTGAAAGAGGAGCCGTCAAAAAATTTGCGGAGGCGATTGGTGACCTTCATCCCATTTATTTTGATGAAGAAACTGGAAGAAATTCAAGAAACAAAGCCAACATTGCACCTCCTACCTTTCCAAGAACTTTTGATTATGGTGTCATCGAAGGATTAAATCTTCCCAATAAAGGTTTAATCCACGGAGAACAAACATTTAATTACAAGCGGCCATTAAAGGTTGGCGAAACAATTTACTGTTATACCAAAGTAAAAAGCTACTTTGAGAAAAAAGGGAACTTTGGGGAGATGGGATTCCTGGTTGTGGAAAATTACGGCGAGGATCTATCCGGCGCTTTAATTTTTAGCTCATCCTCAACGATTGTCATCTCTGAAGCTGTGAGGAAGGTGTTGGCACGATGAGTATTCTTTCTGAATTACAAGTTGGAGAAACGGTCAAAGAAATTCAACTGGCGCCTGTATCGCGGCTTGACTTAATCAAGTATGCAGGTGCATCAGGAGACTTTAACCCAATACACACGATTGATGATGAGGCGAAAAAAGCGGGATTACCAGGAATAATTGCCCATGGAATGTGGACAATGGGGAACCTTGCAAAGCTTTTTACTTCTTATTATGAAGAAGGCTTTGTACAGGATTACTCGATCCGTTTTAAAGGAATGGTATTTTTGAATGATGTAATTACGCTGAAAGCGACGCTTAAGGAAAAGCAGGATCAAAATTTGCGCTTTACTGTCCAAGCAGTCAATCAACAAGGAAATGAAGTATTAAAAGGTGAGGTATTGTACCGCCAATATTAATTGCATTAAGTAAATTTAGACCCGGCACCAAGAAGAAAAAACCCTTCTTGTTGCTGAACTATAACCCGAATAATGGACACTTAAAAAAAGTCCCTTATTCGGGTTTTTTGTGTCCCCTGGATTAAAACCCGTTTATATTCATTTAGAGGATATAACCGGAGGAAAGTTGGAATGAGTAAAATTATATTTAACGAGATTCAGATTTTGAAAAAAAGTATCCAATAGCTGCTTGTTTTTTGAAGGAACAGGCAGCTTATTCTTTATTGGTAGAATAACTTCTTCACATTGTTGGTGAAGGTGAACAGGTTAGTAATGATTAGCGACGCTTTGGATTATTTAATTAATATGTTTTTAATATATTAATGAAAAAATTGACGAATAATTAGATGTTGAATATTATGAAAATTTTGATATCATTATGGGTATCTACATACCAACTGGTTAGTATTTAGTTGTTGTCTGTAAATTTGAGGGATATGCTGGAAGCTTTTCACCAGTTTCGGTTGTCAAAGGGCTCAATGAATAATGAAGCTTTTTAATAGGGGGAACGATCAATGAATGTGAAAGAGTTGTTTGATTTAACGGGTAAAGTAGCAATTGTAACAGGTGGCGGCAGGGGACTTGGCCAGCAGATTGCAGAAGGCTTTGCGGAAGCGGGTGCAAATGTTGTTGTTTGTTCAAGAAAATTGGAAGCGTGTGAGGAAGTAAGCAAAGGTTTAAACAGACTGGGTGTGGAGAGCTTCGCCTTAAAATGTGATGTCACCAACCCGGAGGATATTAAGAATGTCGTTGAGCGGACAATGGAACGATTTGGGAGAATCGACATTCTTGTAAATAATAGTGGCGCCTCATGGGGAGCACCGGTCGAGGAAATGCCGCTCGAAGCATGGAAGAAAGTAATGGATGTCAATGTTACTGGTACGTTCTTAATGTCACAGGCAGTTGGAAAAGTGATGCTCGAACAACAATCTGGAAAAATAATTAACATTGCATCGGTGGCTGGTTTAAAGGGCAGTAATCCAAAGTATATGAATGCAATTGGCTATAACTCTAGTAAAGGGGCTGTGATTACTTTTACTAAAGATTTAGCTGTTAAGTGGGGACCTAGTGGCATATATGTAAATGCAATTGCCCCAGGTTTTTTCCCGACGAAAATGTCAAAAGGGCTGCTTGACCAAGGGGGAGAAGCCATTCTTGAAGGGACACCATTAAGGAAATTTGGTACCGATAATGATCTTAAAGGAGTTGCCTTATTCCTAGCTGCACCAGCGTCGGACTTTGTGACGGGAGATATCGTTGTTGTGGATGGCGGGGCCCATGCAATGTAGATATTGTCACCAAAATGAGCTTCGACGATTGAATTAGCAGATTCGCTGATAGAAGTATGAAATTCGCTGATTGAATACAATAATCTACTGATAGAATCCTATTTTATTTAATAAATAGCTTTTAAATGAGCTCAGCCTACGGAAAAAATCAAAACTTTTCCTGAAAAATAATAATATTCAAATCCTAGGGGTGAATAGCGTAATGAAAAGAGATGCAGTCATCGTTTCAGCCGTCAGAACAGCGATAGGTAGGCAAGGTAGTGCACTTGCTGGTGTTCCTGCCCATGTATTGGGAGCAGAGGTCATTAAAGAAGCCGTTAAACGCGCTAAAATTAAACCGGAAATCATAGACGATGTTATATTTGGAAATGTCTTATCTGGCGGTGGAAATATTGCTAGATTAACAGCCTTACAGACAGGGTTAGCAATGGAGTTGCCTGGTTTAACTGTTGACCGCCAATGTGGATCCGGACTCAATGCCATCAATCTTGCTGCCCAAGCCATACGTGCCGGGGATGGCGATGTCTATATTGCCGGCGGGACGGAAAGCATGAGCCGGGCCCCGTATTTGATGGATCGACCAGAAAAACCGTTCAGCCCTGCACCGCCAAGTTTCAGAAAATCGCAGCTGTCACCAAAGGAAATTGGTGATCCGCCAATGGGTATAACAGCTGAAAACCTGGTGGAAAAATATCAGATTACAAGAGAAGAACAGGATCAATTTGCCCTACAAAGCCAACAGCGGATGGCGATTGCGATGAAGGAGGGGCGTTTTGATGAACAAATTGTCCCAATCACGATTCCAGTCAAAAAGGGCGAATCATTTATTTTTAAAATTGATGAGCACCCGCGTCCGCAAACGACCTATGAGACTTTGGCGAAGCTGCAGCCAGCTTTTCTAAAAGGGGGTACAGTTACAGCGGGCAATAGCTCGGGCTTAAATGATGCGGCATCAGCACTAGTGATTATGTCAAGAGAAAAGGCAGAGGAATTAAATCTAACCCCTCTAGCAGTAATTCGCGCCTATGCCGTTACGGGTGTAGACCCGAATATTATGGGATTTGGACCTGTTCCAGCTGTAAAAAAAGTGCTCCAAAAGTCAGGATATTCCTTAAATGATATAGACGTCATTGAAATAAATGAAGCGTTTGCGGCACAGGTATTAGCATGTAATCGCGAACTCGAGATGGACCTTGAAAAAGTAAATATAAACGGTGGTGCCATCGCCCATGGACATCCACTCGGCGCAACAGGTGCCATCCTGGTTACAAAAGCAGTCTATGAATTAAAACGATCAGCTGGAAAATATGCGCTGATCACCGCCTGTATCGGCGGCGGACAAGGAATTGCAACGATCATTGAACGCGAATAATTCGTGCTGTTAGGCCTCTCAGGGGTAGTAGAGGCAGACATGCCTCCTACCTTGTTAAAGAAGTAAAAGGGTTTTCATGAAATGACAGCGTTATGAATTTACAAAGTTTGCCGGGGGCGGTTTTGATGGTGAATTTGAAGTGGCCGCTATTGAGGATGGAAAAATTGTCCCTATTAAGTGGAAAAAATAACAGCTCTTAATGATGAATACCCCCTTGATAAATACGTAATTTCGTTTACGTATTTATCAAGGGGGTTCTGGTGATTAAAACATTTTTTGAAAAAAATAAAAATTTTCATTTTTTGGATGAATCGTATTCATATTTCTAGTGAAAGTGAAATATAGTTTTGATAGTGCTTAGGTCTATCCTCCTGTCAAAGTGATAGTTAAATAATGATTTAGAAGGGAGGGGTATTAAATTGTTTAGAATTGTACCGCTTGAATTAGAAACCCATTTTGCTGAGGGGACGGTAAATGCCTTTTTGGCGATTGGAGATTCCGTTACGTTAATCGACACAGGTAACCCTGGGAAAGTGTCATTTCAACAACTTAAAAGCAAACTACATACGCACGGAGTTAAATTGAAGGAAATTGATCAGATTGTCCTTACCCACATTCATATCGACCATGCGGGTGCAATTCCTTACATTTTGGAAGAAATAGATGTGCCAATCTATGTGCATGAACAGGCGAAAGGTTCGATTAATGTTGGTGTGGACGAGTATCAACGAGTGCAGGCTTTTTTTCACCAGTTTTTAACGAACTGTGGTGCCAACCCACTCAATCACATCATCGAACGGCCATTTAAAGAGGAAAAGTGGCGGAATATTACCTATCTAAATGAAGGTGATGTTATTCCTTTAGGTGGAAAGGAGTTTGAGGTAGTTCATGTTCCCGGCCACAGCCAATCTGATATTTTACTATGGAACCAAGAAACAGGCGATACCTTTGCCGGCGACCATTTATTAAAGTCTTTTTCGGTGAATGCCTTTATCGAACCACCTAATCCGGGCGAGGTCAATCGGCCGAGGCCGTTAATGCAATACCGAAATTCGCTTGAAAAAGTAAGCCGACTGCCGTTAGAAATGATTTACCCAGGTCACGGCGAGGCATTTAGCGATCATTTATCCTTGATCAAAACAAGATTACTAGAACAAGAAAAACGATGTGAGCAAATTCTAGCGGTACTTGCAACCGGAGGAAAATGCATCTATGAAATCTGCAAGCAAATGTATCCGCGATTGCACGGAAATACAGTGTTCTTAGGATTATCACAAATACAAGGTCACTTGGATTTACTTGAAGAAAGACAGCAGGTTAGTTATGAAAAAAAAGATTCAGTTGTTATTTATCGTTCGACCTGGCAATAGTGGTAGTCCTGTGCTTTCTAGTGTTCTTTTAGATTTTGGCTGTGTTAAAGGTCATTGTTTATTTTAAAGCCTACGTTGATTGGAGCGGAAGGCGCGAGATCCTCGAAAATGCTATTTCCTTCGTGGGGTGTTGATTCAACGAAGCTTATTCAATAACCTGCGGGAGGCTTCCCGGACCGCCCGCGAATCGCACGCGCCTGGAGCGGAGATCAACAGCCAAGTTTAAAAGAGCCAAATTTTTAAAAAGGGAGCGGATGGTGTGAAGTTGAAAGACCTGCTGGAAACAAATATCGCCGAATTTGGTGAGTATCCTTTTTTATTTTACAAAGAAAAGACGTACACAAATGTTGAAACGAAGCAATACGCGGACCAATTTGCTCGTGGCTTGCGAAATCTTGGAATTGCTAAAGGCGACAGAGTAATTGTTTGTATGCCCAATTGTCCTGAGGTCCTCTTTGCCTATCAAGGGATTACTAGAGCGGGAGCAACGATTGTCCCAGTTATGTTTACTTTGCATCCAAACGAACTTCACTACATCGCACGAAATTCTGGCGCAAAAGCAGTAATTACCTCCTCCGCATTAAGGAGTAATGTTGAATGTTCATTAGAAGGATTACCGGCTAAACCACAGTTAATCGTTGTTGATCTGCCATCAGATGAGCGGGCGAAAAACTTTTATGAACTGTTTGTCCCCGCCGAAAATCAACTAGACGATGGTGGGAACTCAGATGATAAAGCAGTCATTCTATATACCTCAGGTACGACTGGAAATCCAAAAGGAGTGCTATTAACCCATAAAAACTTATATTCTAATGCCGAGAATTCGGCAAAACATAATGTAACCCAGCGAGGAACAACACTTGGTGTCCTGCCGCTTGCCCATGTATATGGCCTGACGATATCAAATATTTGCTTTTTAACAGGCAGCTCTATTGTTATTTTTTCAAAATTTGATACAAAAGAGGTATTTAAGGCGATTGAAAGATATAAGGTACAGACGTTCTCAGCTGTTCCCGCGATGATTCATGCCTTAGTATCGTATCCACACGCCGACCAATATAACACCTCCAGTCTTGAATCAGTTGGAACCGGGTCTGCACCGCTGCCGGTTGCCTTATTGCATGCTTTTGAACAAAAATTTGGCGCAAAAGTGTACGAGGGCTATGGGTTATCAGAGGCTGCACCGGTTGTTACTGCTCATCGCAAAGGGATCGAAATAAAACCAGGCTCTGTTGGAATACCGATTCCTGGGGTAGAGTTGAAAATCGTCGATGAAAATGGCAAGGAAGTTCAAGCTGGAGAAGTAGGGGAGTTAATCGTCCGAGGTGATAGTGTCACGCCCGGCTACTATCAAAATTCGGAAGAAACCAGCCGTGTCTTAAAAGATTCGTGGTTATTTACAGGCGATATGGCCCGGATCGATGACGATGGCTATGTCTATATTGTTGACCGAAAGAAGGATTTAATTATTCGAGGAGGATTTAATGTGTATCCTCGTGATGTCGAAGAAATATTAAATGCTCATGAACAAGTTTTTGAGGCAGCGGTTGTAGGTGTTCCTGATGAACGAATGGGAGAAGAAATGGTTGCCTGTGTCGTGAAAAAAACCGGTGCACAAGTAACTGATGAGGAGCTAATTCACTATTGCCAGGAGCATTTAGCAAAAAACAAAACACCGCGAAGAATCGTTTTCCTAGAGGCACTGCCAAGGAATGGTGTTGGGAAAATATTAAAGACGCATCTCCGCAAGCAGGCATCAGAAATTGTAATCAAACCGTAAAGGAAAAAAGGAGGAAAACATATATGGAAAAAAGAACCATATTAACAACTAGCAGTCGAGGATTGCTTGAGGATTCTTTCCCGTACCGCTTATTCCAAAAAGCAAAACGGTTAGGAACCTGGAACCCCGTAGATATCGATTTCAGTCAGGACCAAAAGGATTGGAATACGATGAATGCCGAGCAGCGAGCAGATATTTTGCGGCTTATTTCTCAATTTCAAGCGGGTGAGGAAGCGGTTACGTTAGATCTCCTTCCACTGATCATGGCGATTGCGAAAGAAGGTCGTCTTGAGGAAGAAATGTTTTTGACGACCTTTTTATACGAGGAAGCGAAACATACAGAATTTTTCCGTCTAGTTTTGAATGCAATCGGGGAGCGAGGGGACTTATCTCACTTTCATACCGAAACCTATCAGAAGATTTTCTATGAGATTCTCCCAACAACAATGGAACGGCTGATTTCCGACCAATCCCCAGAAGCGATCGCCGAGGCATCCGTAGTGTACAACATGTTTGTAGAAGGAGTATTAGCAGAAACCGGTTATTATTCTTTCTATCAAACATTAGAAACCGCTGATATCATGCCAGGATTACTTGAAGGTGTCGGCAATTTAAAAAAGGATGAGTCCAGGCATATCGGCTATGGGACATTCCTTTTGCAACGGTTAATTTGTGAACATCCACATCTCTTTGATTTTGTGGCAGCCAAGATGGGCGAGCTGACCCCATTAGCAATTAGGCTAAATCAAGAAGGCATCGCGGGAAGGGAGGTAAGTGCATTCGGCGGGGATCCTGCAGATATCATGAACTTTACCTTAAAACAACTTGCAGTCCGAATGGAAATCTTAGCGCGCGCACAAGGCAAAAAAATCGAAGAGATTTATAGATACACAGATAGTGAGTTAGGAGTGCTATAAATGATTTTAGAAAAGGAGGAATTATCATGACAGTAAAGGTTGATGTGCAAACATTTCCGCATTTTATTAACGGAAAGTGGGAGCCTGCTTCCAGTCAAGAAACGTTTGATGTATTGAACCCGGCAAATGGTGAACTTGTAGCTAGAGTAGCAAAAGGAACTACGGAAGATGTTAACCGTGCTGTAAATGCGGCCCGCGAGGCATTTGATCAAGGTGACTGGAAAGACATGAAGCCAAAAGACCGAGCCAAGGTGTTATATGCCATTTCCTATCAAATTGCCGAGTATGCCGAGGAACTAGCATACTTAGAAGCGATTAGCTCAGGTGGAACAGTACGCCGAATTGGCAATAGTGATATTTTGCAAATGATTGACTTGTTCCAAACATTAGCCAATTTTACAGTTGAGTATCCATTCTCGGAAACACTGCCAGTCCCGCCATTCCCAGGACCAGCACATAATTTTATTTGGCGTGAACCAATCGGTGTATGTGCAGCGATTACTCCTTGGAACTTGCCAATGGTGATTGCTACCTGGAAAATTGCACCGGCATTAGCGATGGGGAATACAATTGTGATCAAGCCAGCCAGCTACACGCCTCTGTCCACTTTGAAGCTAGCAGAAATTATTTCAACCGTGGTCCCTCCAGGTGTAATTAACGTTGTCTCAGGTCCTGGTGCGGAAGTGGGCGAAGCTTTAGTTAACCACCCAAAGGTCGATAAAGTGGCATTCACTGGTTCGACTGAGGTTGGCAGACGAATTATGGGACTAGCTGCAGGGACGATCAAGAAAACCACACTAGAACTAGGTGGGAAATCACCTAATATCCTTTTAGAGGATGCCGATCTTAGTATTGCTCTGCCCGGAAGTCTATTTGGAGTATTTCTCCATTCTGGCCAGCTTTGTGAATCTGGGACACGTTTATTTGTACCGGATAAGCTGTATGACCAAGTGATTGCAGGTTTAGTTGCTCACAAAAATAAATTAAAGCTTGGGAATCCCCTTGATCCGACCACCGATGTTGGTCCAGTAATCTCGAAAAAGCAAAAGGAAACCATCCTTTCCTATATTAAAGCAGGTAAACAAGAAGGCGCTACCCTTGTCTGTGGTGGCAATGAAGTTAAGGTTGATGGCTGTGAGGAAGGACATTTCATCGAACCAACGATTTTTACAAATGTCACCCATGATATGAAAATTGCCCAAGAAGAAATTTTCGGCCCAGTCCTCTGTGTGATTCGTTATTCAGAACTGGACGATGCGATTCGAATGGCGAATGATACGATTTATGGCTTAGCTGCAGGAGTTTGGACACGTGATGTCAATAAAGCCTACGCGGTGGCTAGAAAACTGCAGGCGGGCGTGGTCTGGATTAATGACTGGCATATGCTCAGAAGTGATGCCCCGTTTGGCGGGTACAAACAAAGCGGAATTGGCAGAGAAATGGGACAGCAATCACTCGATTCCTATACCCAGGTAAAGCATGTCCACACATCGATGTCGCCTGAACTAGAACGACGCAATTGGTATGGAATTCTGTTTGGCCAAAACTAATGAAAAGGTGGGGATGAAAATGAAAACAACCTTATCACAGTTTATGTTACGTACGGGAATATACAGCGGTTCAAACTCAAGGGCGATGGTCCCAAGTCTCTTTGCTGGTCTGGGTGCCAAACGGGTGCTCCTTTTAAGTGATAGAGGACTAGAAGCAGCAGGAATTGTTGAAAAAGTGGCCGATATTTTTTCGCTGACAGGCCATGGCTCTGGTCCAGAACTTGTCGGTCAATTTCTTGATATCAAACAGGATGCCGAAAGCAGCTGCATAAATGAAGCTGTCCGCTATGCAAGAGAAATAGGTGCAGATTCCTTACTTGCCGTTGGCGGGGGCAGTGTTCTGGATACAGTAAAAGGGGTAAAGTATGCGCTCCACAAAGGATTGACAGATATAAAAGAAGCGATCCCTGGAGGTTTGTTGTACGAGTCATTCCCAAAAGCAAATCACATGCCGATTCCCCATATTGCCATTCCGACTACCGCGGGAACCGGTTCAGAGGTATCACCGATTGCCGTTATTTTTAATGAAGAAATTAAAATGAAGACGAATATCATCAATCCGTTTATTAATGCCGATATGGCGATCTTGGATCCAGATTTAACCGTCGGACTACCACCAGTCATTACGGCATTTACTGGATTTGATGCCTTAACGCATGCCATCGAGGCGCTCGCATCACCAACCGCAACAGGTCTAACCGATGCCTATGCCCTCCATGCAATTCGCCTTATTGAAAAAAATCTACCAGTTGCCGTTTTTGATGGTTCGAACCTTGATGCCCGAATGGATTTATTGCAAGCAAGCTTAATGGGGATCACCGCTTTCAGTTTCGCCTTAAATGCGATTCCTGTTCACAATATGGCTCACGCGTACGGGGCCTTGTTCCGAATTCCACATGGCTTAGCAAATGCTGTCTTTTTACCGGTGGTCATGGAATTGGTTCCTGATTTATATCTGCCTAAGGCTGCTGAATTGGCACAAGCTTTGAACGTGGATGTAAAGGGTGATACCCCACAAACAGCGTTAGCAAAAGTGATTGGGAAAATTAAATTGCTTCAGTATAAGGTAGGATTACCGGCTGATTTCAAGCAATTCAACATTAGCGAAGAGGCACTTCAGTTGGCGATTCCAGCCGTCATGAAGGACCCAGCTGCACTAAGCTTCCCAATGCCAAAAGAATTAATTGCGGCAATTGGGCAAAAGGTTGTTCCCTTGCCGGTGAAATAGATTTTTAATGTGACCCAGCCAGCGCGAAGACAAGCTGGCTGGGTTTAATAAATTGCTGAATTTAGTTATACATTCCAAAGGAAGAACCTAGTCGCCAGTAAAGGGAGGTTATCCGCCAGTAAAAGAAGCTAGTCGCCAGTAAAGGGAGGTTATCCGCCAGTAAAAGAACCTAGTCGCCAGTAAAAGAACCTAGTCGCCAGTAAAGGGAGGTTATCCGCCAGTAAAAGAACCTAGTCGCCAGTAAAAAGAGGCCATCCGCTAGTAAAAGGAGGTTATCCGCCAGTAACAGGAAACCATCCGCCAGAAAGGGTTGAAAATATGAAAATTACATTTAAAAGATTAACAGAATGCACCGTCCAAGATACGATAACAGCTTGGAATCGGGGGTTTGAAGGTTATTTTGTGCAAATGGAAATGACTGCCGAATTGTTTTTTAATCGATTGGTTAATGAAGGATTATCTTTGAAGCACTCTTTAGTAGCTTATGATGGAGAAGACCCTGTAGCGATTGTATTAAATGGATTTCGTGTGATCGACGGAAAAAAAACTGCATGGAATGGCGGGACAGGAATCGACTCCAAATATCGTGGAATGGGTGTTTCAAATCTTTTAATGGAGGCAGCCATAAAAGTTTACTCCGAAGAAGAGGTCGAGGTTGCCACACTTGAAGCCATTAAGGAAAATGAAAGGGCATTCGATTATATAAAAGACATGGCTATGAAATAATTAATTCACTTGTTTATCTAAATGGGACTCTAGAGGCTGATCACACTCCCATTCCCTTTATATCTATCCGGCCCGAGCAACTGCCAACTTTCCATTTTTATAATGATAAGGTTCCATGGCAATGTCAGTGGCAGAGTGCTAAGTCGGGTGAGGCACAAATCTATTTCGACGGTAATGATAAGCCGTTAGGATATTCATTATATAAGAGAGTGTGGAACCAGGACGGGCAACTAGAAAAAGTAATCTTATTTCAGCTTGAACTATTCAATGACATTAAAAAGGAAACGATAAAGTCTATTTTCACTTCTATATCTGGAGAACATCAAAAGCCTGTCAACTTTATGACAATTAATTCCATATTATCAAATCCTGTTATCCCATTCTTACTAGATTTAGGCTTTGAGAAAAAAACGGAGCAAGCCCAAATGATAAAAAAAATGTAATTAAAAAAATTTTTTTGAATCCTAATTCATAATATTATATAATTTTCGTTAGGGCCATTCTCATGTAGATTGGGCTTGACCTACATAAATTCATCGGATTAGGAGAAATAAAATGGAAAAAGTACTTATTTTCGGTCATAAAAATCCTGACACAGATACGATTTGTTCTGCAATTGCCTATGCAGACTTAAAAAAACAATTGGGGATGGATGTTGAACCAGTGCGCTTAGGACAAGTAAATGGTGAAACACAATATGCACTAAACCAGTTTAATGCAGAGGCTCCACGCCTTGTTGAAGCAGTTTCGAATGAAGTGAACGCGGTCATCCTAGTTGATCACAATGAGCGCCAGCAAAGTGCAAATGATATCGCTGATGTTCGTGTATTAGAAGTAATCGATCACCACCGGATTGCTAACTTTGAAACAAGTGATCCGTTATATTACCGCTGCGAGCCTGTTGGGTGTACAGCAACGATCTTAAATAAAATGTACAAAGAAAACAACAAAGAAATAAGCAAAGAAATTGCTGGTCTTATGCTTTCTGCGATTATTTCTGACTCATTATTATTTAAGTCCCCAACTTGTACGCCAGAAGATGTGGCAGCGGCACGTGAGTTAGCTGAAATTGCTGGTGTCGATGCAGATGCATATGGCCTTGAAATGCTGAAAGCTGGAGCAGATGTTCGTGATAAGTCAATTAATGAACTCCTAAGCCTAGATGCTAAAGGATTTGAAATGGGCTCAAGTAAAGTAGAAATTGCTCAAGTCAATGTGGTTGACACGGCAGATGTGCTTGCTCGCCAAGAAGAATTGGAAGCAGCAATCTCTACGATTATCGAAGAAAAGAACTTAGATTTATTCTTGTTTGTGGTTACTGATATCTTAACAAACGATTCAGTTGGTTTAGCTTTAGGAAGCAAAACAGCTGCAGTAGAAAAAGCTTATAATGTTACACTTGCTAATAACATTGCTACCTTAAAAGGTGTCGTTTCACGCAAAAAGCAAATCGTACCTGTCTTGACTGATATTTTTACTAAAGGGTTATAAGAAGAAAGACCGTCCATAGACTGAACTGTGACCCATAAAATGGACAGTCTAAAAAAAGACCGAGTATTTTAAGCTGCTAATAAGTGACTCCGGTATTGTGCCGGAGTCATTTTATTTAGGCTCCATTGATATCTGTTGGTGTTGTACTCCTCAATATAGGTTCCTATCAATCCCTGTAATTCCTCAAAGCTCTGACATGAAGAATAGTCTACTTCATCCTTTAAATGACCAAAGAATGATTCCATTGGGGCGTTATCCCAACAATTTCCCTTACGGGACATAGACTGAGTAAGCTTTAGCTTTTTCACTCTTTTTTGAAATTCTGGATGCGTGTAATGGAACCCTTGGTCTGAGTGAATCATAGCTTCCGGATGAACTAGATCACCAAGTGCTACAGAGAGTTTATCCAATGTACAATAAACAAGATCCATCTTTAATGTTCTGGACAAATGATAAGCAACAATTTCCCTTGTCGAGGAGTCCTTTACACAAGACAAATAAGCCGGTTGCGCTGCTCCATAGTACACATAAGTAATATCCGTTAGCAATACTTTTCCAGGCTCACCTTGGTCAAATTCTCGATTTAATAGGTTAGAGAGAGTCTTATGTTCTTGGGTAGCTTTAGCCATTTTTTTGTAAGGATTAATTTGGCGAACCTTTGCCACTAAATTAAACTTCCTCATAATCCGTCGGATTTTTTTGTGATTCATTTCCACAAAATAGTCATTCTCTAAAATCATTTTGATAGTAAGTGCTCCAGCGAAACCCTTTTTCTTATTAAATATTTCCTTGATTAACTCATAATCATTCCAATCATTCTCTTCTCGCTCAGACCGCATGCTTTCAGCCTTTACCCAAGCATAATATCCACTTCTGCTTACCTCTGCCTTCTGACAGAGGAATTTCACCATATGTATAAGCCCAAACTTTCTAATAGTTTGTTCGATAAGCATATACTTCTCTGAAACGGTTACTTTTTCTTCTTCTTCGCCTGCCTTTCTAGTTCGTCTAGCTTTTTTAAGAATTCAAGCTCCGCTTCTAGGAATTTAATTCGTGCTTCAGCTTTCTTTAAGTTATCCTCAACTGAAAGAGGCTTTGAAGAGGGTCTACCAGTGCTTGCTTTTCCACGCCTTTCTGTGAAGAAACCATCCTCCCCAAACTGCTCAAATGTTTTCCTCCAGCGTTTTAAACATTCACTAGGTTTATCAGACCCAATCATTTCTAAGTCAAATCCATGTTCAATAAAAATTTGGGCAGGTCCTTTACCATTTGAATTTTCTTTAATTGCTTCTACCTTAAATTCAGGCTTATATGCGATAGAACGATCCGATACGTGTTGTACATTTGGATTCTGTTCTAGTAGTTTCATTTGAATTTCATTAAAAATAATTTTACTCATTATATGTCCTCCGCTCACATCATTGAGTTTGATTATAAACGGGTTTTTGTGAAATGGACACAGAAAAACCCGAATAAGGGACTTTTTATAAAGTGTCCATTATTCGGGTTATAGTTCAGACATTTCATGGACGGTTTTTTCAATCTCCTTTTGATTAGTTGAAAAATAGTATATTAGGAAACCTAGTCAGAATTGATTTGATTCTCTTCTTGCTTTTTATTCATTACGAAGAATGTCAATGGCTGGTCGGAACCGGTCATCAATTTATACACATAGGAAGAGGTAATCTTATATCCGTCATCTATCTTCGTGGCCAAATAATTCGTCCGTTCAAACAGAATGGAACGGATATGATTGATTTGACGGGAAATTTTGTCCATTAGGGCTTCTTGATTGTCCAAGCGCTGTAAAACTCCGCCTTGAATTTCCTCTTGTTTAGTCATTTTTTTCGAAATTTCTTTTTGTAATTCCAGTTGTTTATTCAGTTGAATGGCAAGGTTATGATTAGCATCTTCATAACGCTCCAACCGACTTTGTAAATCATTTAGTTGATTTCCTACATGGTTCCATTGATTGAGGTGTGTTTCTTCTTGATGCTGTGATTGCATACCTAATTCAGATAAAGTTTTTTTGAGCGTAGTATTCGCTTTTTGCTGTTCATAAATTAATTGAGACAGGAAATCCTGTCTTGATATGACTTGATTCGATGCTTGTGGATTTTGTTTGTTTTTATAAACATCTGGATGGTCACTATTATTAATGAATAATCCCATACCTCTCTCCGCCTTTTTTTGTATTTGGTTGCAATATTTTATGCTTGAAAAACTAAAGAGGGGACATGATTGGGCTGTTGGAAAGGAAAGAGTGCAAAAAAAACAACGCTTGGAAAATTCCATGCGTTGTTTCGATAAAATTTTATTTTCAAACAAGAGCCGGTGTTTTCAATACGAATTTTTCTACGACCTTTGCGACACCATCATTCATATTGCTGTCAGTGACAAAGTTAGCTTTTTCTTTAATATCGTCTGGAGCATTCCCCATCGCAACACCTAAGCCTGCAAACTCAATCATTGCAAGGTCATTATAGCTGTCTCCAATTGCGATGACTTCTTCGCGCTTAATCCCCAGCTGTTGAATCAAATGGCTAAGGCTTGTACCTTTCGTGACGCCATGCTCCGTAAATTCTAGAAAGAATGGTTTGGAACGCATGACACTTAACTGACCAGCTAACTCTTGCTGCAGTTTTTCTTCTACATCTGCAAGTTTTGTTTCATCTTCAAGCATCAGCACTTTTACAACAGGTTCCGATACAGCCTCCACGAAACTGCCGACTTCAATTATTTCTAGGCCAGTAATTTCTCCTTCAATATTTGTGAATTGGTTTCCAGCCTCGGTAACAATATGATCCCCAACATACGTATGAATCCAAACATTTTCACGACGACTTACTTCATATAAATAGTGAACGACATCAGGCGATAAAGTGCTGCTAAACAGTTCTTCACCAGTTTGACAGTTAGTAATTTTAGCGCCATTAAAAGAAAGAATAAAGCTGCCGAAATCATTCAACCGCAGTTCTTCAGCAATAGCATACATGGCTGACGTAGGCCGGCCAGAAGCTAACACCACTTTCACTCCTAATTCTTGTGCATCCATAAGTGCACGCTTTGTGCGGTCAGATATTGTGTGGTCGTCCTGCAATAGTGTATCGTCTAAATCAAGTACAATCATTTTATAAGGCATTCTTGAAGTCTCCTTTAAACATATGTCATCTAACTATCTTACTATAAATCTAGTAAAAATACGTCCTACAATTGAATCCAATTCGTTTTGAGCCGAATAATATATTAAGAAATCCCATTAAATAATAGAAGGTGACAAGCAGTGTCTATTTTTAGTTTTTTTAATAATAAATGTGATATTTGCAAAAGAAAGATCAAGCCCATACGAAAATATATTAATGATAAGGGCGAGACCATGAAAGTCTGTGTTCCATGTTCACAATATGCTGAACGGAGGGCTTTTCGAATAAAAAGATAATAGTAGTTGTACTATTTTTGTACAATAAAATTACTTATAATGGTAAAAAATAATCCATATGAATATAACCATCAAGTTATCGAATAATAGGGAATCGACCTCTCAATTTTATGATGGGAGGTTCTTATTTAAAAAAAAATGTGTAATACTTAAGTGAACGTAAGTTATAAAATAAGGGGTATTGCTATGATTCACAATAAAACTATAAATTCAATACAGGGAAATGAGCTTCTTTCAAAAGTTAGAGAAATTGCGATTCAATTCCCAGAAGTAACAGAAGCGGTTGATAAATTTGGGCATACATCGTTTCGTGTAAAGGATAAACCATTTATAATGATGGGGGAAAACGAAGAAGGTGCTTCTTTAGCAATTAAAACACTAAAAACGACCCAACAGTTACTACTAGAACAGCCAGAAAGGTTTTTTAAAACTCGTTATATCGGGCAGCACGGCTGGACTTCATTATTTACCAATCAAGATCTAAATTGGGAAGAAATTGAGGGCTACATCAAAGAAGCTTTTTTGCAGACAGCTCCGAAGAAGCTTTCAAATGAAGTACTGGAGGCTTTTCAAAGATGAATCGATGCAGTTGGGTAAATCAGGATCCACTATATATTGATTATCACGATTATGAATGGGGAGTTCCGGTCTATGATGATCGCCTGCTATTTGAGTACTTAAATCTCGAAGGTGCCCAGGCAGGACTAAGTTGGTACACCATTTTAAAAAAGAGAGAGAACTACCGGAAAGCTTTTGATAACTTTGAAGCGGAAAAAATTATTCGCTATGATGAAAAGAAAATCGAAGAATTGATCCTTAATGAAGGGATTGTCCGTAATAAGCTAAAAATCAATGCAGTCATTACAAACGCACATGCGTTTTTGAAGGTTGTAGAGGAGTTTGGCTCGTTTAGTAAGTACATATGGACCTTTGTTGGCGGTAAGCCTATTCAAAACCACTTCCGTGAAATGAAAGATGTTCCTGCAATCACGGATATTAGTGATCAATTAAGTAAGGATTTAAAGAAGCGCGGCTTCAAATTTGTTGGCTCGACCATCTGTTATGCGTTTATGCAAGCAACAGGGATGGTGAATGACCATATCGTGACCTGTGAATGTTATCAAAAAGCACATCAAATAATGAACTAATGAAAAAAGCGATTATCTCAATGAAGAGACATCGCTTTCCTTAGGTTGTGTAAAGAAAAATATAAAGATGGCAATTGACAGTAAAAATAGAAATATCTCTGCTTTAGAGGGCTCGAACGTTGGGAGGTCTGTTAAAGACAATATGGCCACTTCCTTCTTAATTAGATTAGAATTTCAGGATCGATTTCAAAATGTTCAGATACAATCCAGCGAAATTGAGTAAAGACTTTTTCTAAATCAGGCAATGTAGGTTCGTGTTTAGGAACTCCAAAAATAGGTCCTGTAATATTAATGCTAAACCTGCCTGGTCCTAAAAAGATACCTGACACATTTGTCTGATCGCTAATCAATAGTATGGCTAATAGGATATCCCCAATGTCCAATAACAAACTCAATGTTTTATTACCTGATTTACCTTCTAAACGGTCTCTTCCAGTTAGCGGCCCACCAACAGATAGGGCAAATCCTCCTGGTTCTATAACAAGTCTAACAACTGTCACTTGACCTGTTAATAATAAAAATGCCGTTATAATATCAATAGTTCGTTGGATAGATATAACTGTTTGTAGGCCATTTTCTAAGTCACAACTACTTTTCAACGATTTCACAACCTACTCAAATTAAACTCTTCATGTACAACGATAATGACAAGGATAGAAATCTGTGCAGCTAAAGGATTTCTTTTGTATATTATGAAATGAATAGAAGGATGCTCCTAATTTTACAAAAATAAAGCCCATCACAACCGTGATGGGCTTTATTGGCAATTAAAATGGCTTGCTTATTACTGTGCAGGTTTATCAAGCGCGAAATCTGATGTGGGCAATGTAATGATCTTGCCGCCAATTTGGACATGAATGGTGTCGTTGAAAATGGCTTTCACAATTCCCTTTAAGGAGATGGTTGAATTGACAGAGATTTTTTTGGATTCAGCTTGGTTTGCCACAATATCAACGCCTTTCGAAAATTGGTAGAAATATAGGAACTTATAGCAAAAAATTAAAATAAAGATACATTAAATTATTCGGAAAAATATTAGAAACTCCTGCTTTGGCAAGTGGATTTTTATAAAAAAATCGGTCATGTCTTGATCTATCTATATTGCAAAGGGGTGTTTAAACAATAATAGCGACTTAACATGAACCGTAGGTCAAGTATCGCATTTTTGAATTTGTCTGTCAACGAAAACATGAACTGTGGTTCAAATTTTAAAATCGTGGTATGATATATTTGAGGTGATAAAATGCCAGACAGTGATGACCTATTAATTGGCGAATTCCCTTTTCTCCCAAAACAGGAACGGGCGCAACAAAAAAGAAATGCACTGCTCGAAAGTGGACAAATTTTGTTTATTTCTAAGGGGTACGAGCAAACTACTGCTAAGGAAATTGCTGCCCATGCAGGTGTTGCTACCGGTACCTTTTATCGTTATTTTTCAGATAAACGCCAACTTTTAATGTCATTATTAGAAGACAAATTAGACAAGCTTCTCCCACCTGAACCTAGTTGGATTTCCCATGATCCAGTATCATTATTAGCATCACTTTTAGAAGCCCATAATAAACGCCTTAATGAGTTAGGGATACAGCGTGTGTTGCCTGAGCTAGTGATGAAAGATCCTGGTCTTGCTGAATTTTTGGGTGACGCACGAAGGAAAATTCATTCGAGAATTTTGTTAGGGCTAAAACAAGCGGAAGAAAAAGGATTAACCTGGGAGGATCTCGATTTAGAAACTGTCGCGTGGGCAATTTTAGTCTTAGTGGAAAATGGTCATGGGAAAGAGGGACAAACTGGGAAAAGAGCGGATTTTCTAGAAATTTCGAAAGTAATGTGCCGGATGGTTTTTCCACCAGATGTGTTACAGCAATTGCAAAATTCGGATGAAATGAATAATCGAAATAACAGCTAGAGAGGAAGTAACTGGTGAACTTTGAACATAGTATTGACATGAAAGAACTTAAAGCCCTTAAGGTTGAACTGACGAGGTTTATGATGGCTTATAAGTTTGCGTTAGACGAAATGAACACTAAAATTAACATTCTTAAAGAAGAGTTTAATTATATTCATGACTATAATCCAATAGAACACGTGAAGTCACGGTTAAAGTCACCGGAAAGTATATTCAAGAAAGTCTATCGGAAAGGCTATGACTTTTCTTTACCAGTCATTAAAGAAAAGATCAGAGATATTGCTGGTATAAGGGTTACATGTTCTTTTATTTCAGATATATATGAATTAAGTAAGATGCTCGCTAATCAAAAAGACATACGAGTGGTTGATTACAAGGATTATATAAAAAATCCTAAGCCCAATGGCTACCAGAGCCTTCATTTAATTTTAGAAATTCCGATCTTCATGTCTGACCGAGTGGAAACAACGAATGTTGAGGTACAAATTCGGACAATTGCGATGGATTTTTGGGCAAGCTTAGAACACAAAATCTATTATAAATATAACAAGGAAATTCCCGGACATATGCTTGATGAATTAAAAGAAGCTGCCACAATGGCAGCAGGTCTTGATCGAAAAATGGAAAGGCTTCACAGAGAAATAATAGAGATAAAGCATGCTGATCAAGAAGAGGAAGTAGAGCACATGTTATTAAACATGCAAAAAGAAAACATTCATATTCCATTTTTAGAACCACTCCGCCCTAAAAAGTAAAATTTCTAGCGGAATAGTTTAACTAGCAGATATTCTTTAGCATTTTATTAACTAATGGAAGCGGTGTCGATATGATAAATGTTCAGGTTAAAGATGTTATATCAGCTAGTCCAAGTGCTTCCATTAAAGATGTAATGACATTGTTTGTTGGGAAAAAAATTGGCGGTTTACCAATTATCGATGAGAATGGTGTGCTACGTGGATTTGTAACAGATGGTGACATTTTACGGGCAATCAGTCCATTGGATCGTCGGATTCATGATTATTTCTCTCTTATCACATATGTTGCAGAAGAAGACATGGAGAATCGGCTGAGTGAATTGGCTGACAGGGAAGTCATTAGGATTGCAAAAACCCACGGAATATTAACAGTCCATCCTGAAGATGAAATGAAAAAAGTTGTCTCACTATTGTCTAAGCATCATTTTAAAAAACTACCTGTTGTTGATGAGTCTAATCATGTGGTTGGTGTAATCAGCAGGGGAGATGTCATTCGCAGCATTCAAGAAACGATTATTAATGATTGGCAATGATAGTCATGCCAATGAGACAGCCCTTCACATTAAAGTGTAGGGCTGTCTTTGGAAAAAAAATATACTCCTAATGTTCCATAATAATATACTTTATAAAACTAAACTATTGTAGTGGCTTTTCAAGCAGGAGCTCAGATGCTGGGAGGGTAATTATTTTCCCGCCAATTTGAACATGAACGGTATCGTTGAAAATGGCTTTTACAATTCCTTTTAAAGAAATGGTGGAATTAACTGAGATTTTTTTCGCTTCAGATTGATTTGCCAAATTAACCAACACCCTTCAAAATAGTTATGAAAATATTATATATGAAGAAAAGGAAATTAAGCTAGTATAAATAATCAGAAAAGTTAAAAAATATTTTCCGTTTTGTGAACGCAAAAATAATTTATCTTCTATTCTTATGTGGGATGCAAATGATTGGTGAGTATTTTACTCTATTCCCTTTTTAAAAAGGTAAGATGTATTTGTATGATTTCAGAACGACTGCCAATCCGAAGTGGAGGACCCCAAAAACCATAACCGGATGAAACAATGGAATGAAGCTGACTTTTCTGAAGATAGCCCCAATCATTTTCAAATATCCTTTTTGTAATCAGATGATTCGGTGCCATTTGCCCTCTGTGTGTATGGCCTGATAAAAGTAAGTCGACACGATTTTCTTGCGCTTGAGTTATTTCAGCTGGCTGATGATCCATCATAATAATTGGCAGGGATGGATCAATATCTGTTAGAAAAGCTTCAATCGGTAGCCGATTTCGATCAGATTTGTCTTTTCGACCTGCAAGATAAAAGCTGTCGGCTATTTTGAATACTTGATCCAAAAGGATAGTTATCCCGATTCGTTCCATTTCCTGCAAAAACTTTGGAATTCCGCCACCATAATATTCATGATTTCCTAGGACTCCATAGACACCTAAGGGAGCCGATAACTCCTTCATGACATCAGCCATTTTCTTTTGAGTAAATGGCTCGGGATCGTCGTCAATGATATCGCCTGGCAGTAAAATGATATCCGGCTTTAGCGCATTTACGTTACGGACAAGCCGGCGAACATGTCGGATGCCTGAAAGTCTGCCAAAATGCATATCAGAGGCCATGGCAATTCGAAGCTCAGTTAGATTGCCCACCTGTTTTGGAATGACAAGTGAAAAAGTCCGAACGACTGGGCTATATGCATTAAACGTTCCGAAGATAAATAGAATAACAAAAGATATTAACACCGCTCCTCCTACCCAATTGATGACTGATGTTGTGGAAAAATCCGCAAAAATGAGAACAAAGGCAACAAGATTGGAAAGAGGCAGGAAAAGGATGGCATATTGGAATAATCCAAACCAATAAGAGCCGATCATTTTAAATAGAGGCACTTTTTTTGTGAAATGTCCGATGATGTATGAATAGGAAATGAGACTAACGACTAAACCGTATATCCATTTATCCTGCAAATCAAATACTGAATGCAGCCAAACCCAGCCGTTCCAACCGATATAAAATGTTATGGCAGAATAAACAATTATGATGGTCATGAAATTTATCAAGTAGCGTGGTTTCATCGATTGCTCCTTTATTGAGGGAATATTCCTTAAAACATGAAATGTAGTTCAAGTATTGCATGGGCATGTAAGGGCTGTCAATTAATCCAACCCATGTGGTTAGTTTGCTTTTATGTCTTTCATAAATCTTTTGTAGCAACCGTTCCCGTCACTTTCCTGAGGTATGATATAATATTCCCAAAAAGGAGATGGACCAATGTCTAATGAAGTAGGGAAGGTAGATGAACTTTTTGATAATACCTGCTGTTCAGATGAAGGCAGCGATCGGAAGAGTCATCATCCGGATAAAGTAAAAAATAATCTTGTTACGAGACTAAACCGGATTGAAGGGCAAATTCGCGGCATAAAAGGCTTAATTGAAAAAGATACATATTGTGATGATGTCATTAACCAGATATCAGCCACACAATCCGCCTTAAACAGTGTCGCCAAAATCCTGCTTGAAGGTCATATGAAAAGCTGTGTTGTCGAAAGAATTCAACAAGGTGATTTTGAAGTCTTGGATGAAGTTCTCGTCACCATCCAAAAATTAATGAAAAAATAATCTAATCTATTGGTGTTCTAAGGACAACCAAAAAATAATATTTTTCGAAGGAGAATGTACCCTGGTACATTCTTTTTTATTTTATAGGAAATTAGGTCTATTTAAGAAGAAAAATTGAAAGAAACGTCGAATAATATATTTGAAATATTCTGATAAATATATTATTATAAATAAAAATTCAAAGGATTTTTCCCAACCATCTCTAAAAACATTATTGTCGTGAGTGATGGGAAACGAGGAAAAAAGTTGGACCTGCATATTCCTCAATCGTGATTTTTTTAGTAAAATTGTACGATTTACCTGCTTTTTTACCTTCTAAAATATGAAAAAATGACTGGACCTTTTTTACCTCAGTAAAAATATCACAAAACAAAAAATGTCAATCCTTTTAGGAATTTTCCCAACTATTCATGAATAGTTATTTAGTACTATTAAGATAGTTTTATGAAAAGGAGGAAAACATGAAGCGTAGAGATTTTGTTAAGTATGCAGGGGGCGGTATTGCTACGTTATTCGTAGGAAGTATGATGCCTTCGTGGATTGCAGGTAACCAGCTTTTTGCATCACAACAAGTTCAAGAACTGAACTTTACAATTACCGACGCGATAAAGGATATGGCATCACATAATGCTATTAACAAAGCGCAATGCTATTTCTGGCTTTACAAAGAGAAAAACTTCCCTGCAGAGGTACCTGGCCCCCATATTTTTACCACTGTGGGAAGTACAGTTAAGGTTACAGTAACAAATGGATTGGATGAACCCCATGCGTTTTACATAGGAGGATTAGTCGACACTGGTACAATACGTCCTGGAGCTACAAAAACAGTTCAATTCGTTCCGGCTGAGGCAGGAACCTATTTATATTATGACAACCTGAATGCCCCTGTGAACCGAATAATGGGTCTCCATGGTGCGCTTGTTGTCATGCCCAAAGAGGCAAAAGCAGGCCATAGATTCACTCCTTACTCTAACCCAACACCCGCAGTTCAACAGCTTTTTGACGATTTTGGGACCGCTGCTCACTTCCCTGGATTAGCATGGGAGGAAGGAGATGATGCGACCAATACTCCAGCCTTTCGGCAGTATATCTGGATTCTTCACGCTGCAAGTTCGCGCCTATTTGCGGAAGTTGGAAAGTACCCGGCTGGAAAAGATTATCCGGCAGCACAATTTGTCAAGGCATATCAGACTGATAAATTCCGATCAGATGGGTTAAACAAAAAACCCGAATTCTTTACAATAAGCGGACAGTCTGGATGGTTTTCAGCGCACAACCCCTATATTACACCAAACCATCGGGTCGGGGAACCATGTATCATCCGAATTCTAAATGCCGGTATGTCCTTGCATTCGCTGCATATTCATGCGAACCATATCTATGTAACTGGGGTTAATGGTGAGGTCCAAAGAAACCCATACTGGATAGACACGTATACAGCTCATCCACTGGAAATCGTCGAATGGGCGGTTCCTTATATTAGACCACCGGATGTTCCTAATAAGCGTGGTATCGGTCTAGCAGATGAGCCGTTGATGTCAATTGCGAATCCCGCCATCTCTGGCTCCCAGCCGCACCCGGTCTGGCCGCCGATTGAAGAGTTGAACACCTTCTTACCAGAAAAAGGCGAGAAAGCTGGAGATTTCGATATATCTGTAAGAATGTCCCCTATCTGTTACCCAATGCATGACCACTCTGAAGCGAGTCAATCCGCACAGGGCGGTAACTACGGACTCGGAATGATGAGCGGGATACATTTTATAGGTGATCGCAATATAACTGGAGGAGTAACAACCTTCCCAGATCCTCCATCATCTCATGGTCCTGATATGTCAGGTACGGCGGCGGGACCAGACATATCTCATTCAGATCATTAGGCTTAGATTTTAAAAAATAAAACTATAAAATTGGAAAACGAAAAGGAGAAATGATATGTCTTTTTCGAAACCTGGGCACAAAATCCCACGCAGGTCCGTAGCCGGCCATGAAGCCGAATGGGTGAAATCCTTTGATCCCCCCAAAGCAAGTCCACCTACACCGGATTTGCTTAAACCGACGAATCCGGTTCCTGCGTTTGTTGCTGCAAATGTTCCTGGAGCAATAATGGCACTGCCCTATACGCAAAGGGTTCACTTAATGCACGGTACAGACCTGAAAATGTGGGATGGCAAGAAAATTGAATATTTTCTAATCGGAAATCCTGATGTTCCCATGGCTGCGAACGGCACTTTTCCTGGACCAACGATCCGAGTACCACGTGGTGTTGTCTTTCACGGACAAGTGGAAGGTCATGGGCAGCCACCACACACGATCCACTGGCACGGAATTGAGCCTACTGCCATTAACGACGGGGTCGGGCACACCTCGATGGAGGTAGGGGACTACACGTACCAGTGGCAGCCAAACCATATCGGCAGTTATTTCTACCATTGTCATAGAAATACGATCCAGCATTTTGAGTTCGGCCTATACGGGTTCCTAATCATCGAACCACCTGATGCCTATGATCCGAAGGATGGTAAAAATGTCGGAGGTTACCCACGACGTACGGCAGCAAATCTAGCGAATTATCCAGTGTTTCCTGGATTTGTAGGCGGAAATCTCGAGAGCGGTGACCCTCATGCGATGACCGTACCATATGATGTAGAAGCCCTTTGGGTCATTGATGACATTGATTCTGTATGGCGTGAACAGGCAGAGAATGCCCATCAAACCTTTCCTGAGCATGGTGATCAGCCTGGAGTCAATGACGATTTTCATAATAATGACAAAGGAAGTTACGATTTCTTTGCCTTTCATGATTACAACCCTGACTACTTCGTTGTGACCGGTCAAAACTTCCCTGGCCGTGTAGGCGGTGCTGCATCCATCCGCACTGGTGTGACGATTCCCCCTGAATTAAATAGCGGGGTAAAAGGAATGCAGGTTTCAATTAATGCAAAGGTAAATCAAACAATCCTTGTCCGGATGCTCTGTGCAGCCTTTGTCAAGATAAAGGTGGTTTTCACAGTGGATGTTGTCTGTATCGCCTATGATGGACGTTCCCTTGGTGTGCCTCCGTTTGGCAAGTATAACTATCCGTATACCATTAAGGCAGGTACGCCGATTGAAATGAGTACTGCGCAGCGCTGTGATGTCCTGATTCGAACAACAAAGCCTATGAACTCCTATGCACAGGTTGAGTACAGACATCATCTAAGCGATGCCTTTCTATTTAATGGCAGGATTCCGTTTGTAGTTCAATAGAAAAAATGATGAAGCCGACATGAAACAGGAGGGAAAGTAGATGTTTAGTAATATTGGTGTCCCTGGACTAATCTTGATCTTAGTCCTAGCATTAATCGTGTTCGGACCGAGTAAACTTCCTGAGTTAGGGCGTGCGGTAGGAACCACATTGAAAGAGTTTAAAAAATCTACCAGAGAAACCTTGTCCGATTTTAATTTTGAACCTGAAAAAGAATCGAAGGATAAACTTCCCCCTTCTTATCTATAAGATTCATAAAGAACGAAAATAATGAAAAATAGCAGCTTCCCTTAAAATGGGGAGTTTTTTTCAAAGGATAATAGTACAAATGTCGTTGCCAAGTGGATAATCTCATTTGGCAACAATATCGATAGTATTCAGCAAAAAGTATATTTACATGGGAGATAGGAAGGTGGTAGATTCATTGAAAAAATTCATCGTATTATTCTTAGGGGCAATCTTGTTCTTGCCAACGATAGCAAGCGCACATACTCAACTTTCAGGTTCTAACCCACAACAAGGACAAGTTATTTCTGAGGATATCAAGGAGATTTCGCTTACCTTTGAAGGAAATATTGAAAAATTAAGTACGATGGGACTGCTAGAGGGTGATAAAGAAATCCCGCTTAATCAGATCCAAATTCAAGGAGCAAAAATGGTAGGTACCTTAATAACACCCTTAGATAATGGTACATACAGACTTCAATGGAAAATAGCCGGACAGGATGGTCATCCTGTTACTGGTGAAATACAATTTCAAGTTCAAAAGAATCAGTCTGGTCAGTATCCCAATACACCGACAACAAATCAAGAACAAGGATCAACAAGTGAGCAGAATCAAAATCAAGGAACAAATAGTGAGGTAAAAGAAAATCCATCGACTACAACAGCCCAGCAAACTAACGTGGAAAAGGCTGAAATAATCAACAAAGAAGACCCTGAGAAATCATCAAACAACTTAATTGTTATTATTTTTATTGGTTTGTTAGTAATTTTGGTTATCGGATTTTTTCTGTTATTCAGAAGGAAGTGATGAATAGATGGGCTACATTATTCCTATTACTGAATTTGGACATTATTTATTATTTTCGATATTAGTAGGACACGTAGTTTTGCTATTCATTCCCGAAACGAGAAAACCCAAAATTCACATCAGTAAGCCACTATTACTTCTTTGTCCGCTTGGGATTATTCTTTTTACGTTTGCGCCTCTTTTACAAGTTATTCTCTATTTTAATAATAGTGGTGGTTTTCTATCAGCGGTATTAACTGTTCTAACAGATTTTGAGATTGGCAGGGCATGGATATTTATTTGCATTTTAGCTGTACTCCTATGGATTACGATTTATGTAAATGGATCGAGATTTTTTCGTGCTCAATGGTTACTTTTGATGATCTTTGCTATCGGAAATGCCAGCCATGTGGCATCGATAGACTTCTGGCCTGGTGTATTTTCGCATTCTATTCATTTTCTAGTAGTGTCAGTATGGGTAGGTGTTTTACTTCATGTGGGGTGGTTTTCGAGTAATCGAGAAAACTGGTCCAGTTTTTTACGCTGGTTTACACCACTTGCAATCGGCTGCTTTGTAGTCATTATAATAACAGGATTTATGATCATGTTTGTGGTTGTAAATAAAGAACAATACTTAAACAGTTGGCAGGTTCCGTACGGACGGATGTTACTCATCAAGCATATTAGCATTATACCTGTTTTAACCTTTGCGTTCCTTAATGGCTTCCTTTCAAGAAAAACAGTCAAGCTCCCAAGCTTTAATCCACGACCATGGATCAAAGCTGAGAGCCTAACTTTATTAATTGTCTTTTATTGTACTGGTGTACTGGGGACATTACCCCCGCCACATGAAGTTGATGCCACACAGACATTGGCGGCAAATCCGACATGGCTAGAATGGCTACTTGCAAAAAATACGTTTATTTCTGGTCAAGTAGAACTTGTACCAACGATATCTTCCGCTCTATTAATAGTTATTTCACTGTTATTTTTATTTCTTATCCTTATTAGTTATAAATTGATGAGTCATACCCTTGCGATTGTTTTTGGTACTTGTTTTATAATCACCATTTATTTAGGCTTGATGTTTGCGGTTAATTTAGATACCGAGAATTTTACAGCAATAAATAAGGTGGCATCGAATTCCATCGAATCAGATGATCAAATTCATATTCCCATTCCAATTCATACCTCTAGTAAAAACGTTGCAACAATCGACAGCAGCCATTCATCTAGCAACCTAGAAAATCAATCGTCAAAGACAAATGCAAATAATAGTAATATTATTCTTACAAATGAAACAATGAATTTAAACAATCAGTGTTCAAAAAATGCACCAGTTCGTAAATTTACTATCGCCGCAATAAATGTGGACATGGTTTACAACAAATTTGGCGACCACCATCCCTCTGCTAAGGTTTATGCATTAAAAGAGGATGTGGCGAAAATACAACAATCAATTGAGGCCAATCCTGGAAAGCCAGTAAAAGAATTACAGCCTCTTACTCTTCGTGCCAATAAAGGGGACTGCATAGAGGTTACCTTCTCCAATCAGTTAACAGAAAAAGCATCGATCCATATTGATGGGGTAGGTTACGATGTGCAAACATCTGACGGAACCGTAGTTGGATATAATTCCAATTCAACTGCTGTTCCAAATGCTGAGATCATTTACCGTTGGAATACGGAAGAGGAAGGAACTTTCTTTTTTTATAATGGGGCGGATTTGACTTTCTATACGGATCCAACCGGTGGAAAAGGGACCATGGGAGATGGATTGTTCGGTGCATTAATCGTCGAACCGATCGGTGCCAAGTGGACCGACCCACAAACAGGAGGAGAATTATCGAGCGGGTTATATGCTAATATCGAGCTCCCTAATCAACCGGATTTTCGTGAGTTTGCGCTTTTCTTTCATGATGGAGTGGAAGCACTAGGGAAGAATCAACCAGTTGGAACTGAACCTCCCCATACGGACGGTGAACCTGCGGATAATGAAGAAAATCCCGCTGATGGTGGTAAGGACCCTGCTGATCCGGAAAATGATCAGTATGGAGTCGAAAAAGAACTTTATGCAGTCAATTATCGGGCGGAACCTCTAGATGAACGAATGGAAAACGCCATTACGGAAGATGGGAAAGACCCAACGATGTTTTATTCTTCCTGGGTATATGGCGACCCGGCAACGCCAATAACCCCGGCTTACGTTGGGGATCCTGTTAGATTTCGAATTATTGGGGCAAATGAGGAAGAAAACCATGTTTTTCATCTTCATGGGCATCGCTGGAAAAGTGATACAAAGAAAACAAATACGGTAGACTCCGAAACACTTAATATAGGCAGCTCCCAAACTGCCGAACTAACAAATGACGCTGGATATATCCAAAATGGTAAAGGAGCACCAGGCGATTATTTATGGCATTGCCATCTATTCCCTCATTATTTACAAGGAATGTGGGGACTTTTGAGAGTTTTTGATAAGTTGCAGCCTGACTTATTGCCGTTAATGGACCGGCAGCCACTTGCCGAACCAACAAAGCAAAATCCTGGATTCCCGAATTACATTCCTGGGGAGCAGGGGAAACGTGCACCGAAGCCACCAGATCCGGAACTCCGTCCAGCTACGGAAAAAGAAAAAGAAGCTTTAGGAGCACTTGTACCGGGCGCACCTAATTTTGATCGCTGTCCAAAAACGGCACAGGTTCGCAAATATAATGTCGTGGGTATCCAAACGGATATTGTTTACAATACCGAGGGTGATCATGACAAAGATGGGCGGATGTTTGTCCTTGCCGAAGATGAAGCAAAAATATTAAACGGGACTCTAAGACCGCGTCCACTGGTGATTCGTGCCAACGAAGGAGATTGTGTGGAAGTCACCTTGGAAAACCATTTATTTAATGCGGATGAACCTAATGCACTTTCGATGCACATTCATTATGTTGGTTTTGATCCCTTGGGTTCAGATGGAACAGCGGTTGGCTGGAACTATAATCAAGGGACAGAACCAGGAGAAAAATACGCTACCGCTGGTTTGCGGATGAAGAAGGGAACATCTTCTTCCACGACCATATGTCAGCAGGAGAAAAAGGCTTTCATGGTACTTTTGGGGCGTTAATTGTTGAACCAAAAGGCTCAAAATGGCTGCATCCAAAGACGGTTTTGGAAATTAAATCAGGCACTGAAGCTATGATTGTTACCCCGGAAAAAGAGGATTTTCGTGAACAAGTACTTGTTTATCATGATTTTGCAAGAATGTGGGATAAAAACGGGAACTTGCTGCCACTAGAATCCGACCCTTCCAACACACATAAGGCACACGGATATGCGGCAGTCAATTACTCGAATGCCCCATTTTTCAGAAGAAATAATGCCGACCCAGCCTACGTATTTAGTTCATGGGTTCATGGCGATCCACAAACACCTATTATCGAAAGTTATCCGAATGACCCTATTAAGATACGATTAATTCAAGGTGCCCATGAAACGCAGCATAACTTTAATTTACACGGACTAAGTTGGAAAAAAGAATCAGGACAACAAGATTCCGAATTAACTTCTACACAAACGATTGGTATGTCCGAACAGTTCACTATGGACATTCAGCCCAATCCTGTTGGAGTTAGACAGCGTGATTATCTTTGGTCTTCACAGCCAATTGAAGATTTGTGGAGCGGTTTGTGGGGATTTGTCAGGGTTTGGGGTGAACAGAATACCAACCTTAAAAAGCTGCCGGATCGAGTCGAGGTTAAGCAAAAGATTGACATGAATAAATTTAAGAAGATGAAAAAAGAAAGAACTGGCCTACAGAAAGCAAGAGGTATGGGCCAAATTTGTCCAAAAACAGCCAAAATAAAAACATTCGATGTGACCGCATTTATGAAAGACATTGTCTACAATAAAGCGGGAGATCATGATCCATATGGACTTATGTTCGTTTTAACGAATGATGTTTCTGCAATAAGAAACGGTACAAAACCAACAGAGCCTTTGGTTATTCGGGCCAATGAGGGAGAATGTATCAGGATTAGGTTGAAAAATAACTTACCAATAAACCCGCCAGAAAATAAGAATGATCCTGCCCTGCTAATGGCTAATCAAGTAGATTGGAAGAACTCTAACCGCGTAAGTCTGCATCCGCAAATGGTTCAATATGATGTTCAAGGGTCTGATGGAGCAACTATTGGCTATAATTATGATCAAACCATCGGTCCAGGTGAAACGATTTCTTATGAATGGTATGCAGATAAGGAACATGGCGGAACGATTCTATACGATTATGGAGATATCCGCAGTCATCGATTGCATGGTGGATACGGAGCATTGATTATTGAGCCGAAGGACGCTGTCTATCGAAACCCTAAAACAGGTGAATCGATCCTGTCAGGTGCACTTGCTGATATTATTGTGCCGAATAAACCTGATTTCCGAGAGCAGGCGTTAATGTTCTCTGATGGTCTCTTTACGATTGGAAAAGATGGAAGCGCGCCAACACCAGGGGAAATAGATCCAAAAACAGGTGAACATGCGGATCTGGAGGACCATGGAGAAAAAGGAATTAATTATAGTTCGGAGCCTTTTAAACATCGCCTTGCTAACAATCCTGATAAGTCATTGATTTTTAGCTCAGTGGTGCATGGAGACCCATCAACTCCTATTCCAGAAGCCTATATGGGTGATCCTATCAGACTACGTGTGATGCAAACAGCAGATCGGTCGAGGGGAAGTGTCTTCACTCTACACAGTAATAAGTGGCGCTATCAGTGGACTGATCCGAATTCCAAGGTGGTGGGAAGCCAAGGTTCGCTTACACCAGGAGAATCGCTTGATATTATACCAATTCAAAAGGAAGGCTTTTTTAATCCAGCAGGTGATTATCTATACCGAGAAATGAAACTTAGAAGATACCTAGAGGGGGGATTATGGGGAATCCTCCGAGTTCATGACCAACCAATAAATCAACTTCTTTCATTACCGGACCGCCTCCCGAAAGCTCCGATCAATGTTAGGAAGGGGACCAAACCAAATTCAATTAATTGGGACATGACTGAAAGCAAAGATATAGTTGGTTTTAACATCTACAGAAAAGCAATTCCGGAAAAGGCCTTTAAGAAGGTAAATAAGGAGATTAATAGAAGTGGTTCATTTACAGAAGAAGAAATACTGCCACTTCCAAGCTACTCCTATTCCATTAGGTCTGTAGATAAGTATGGAAATGAATCACTCAATAGTAAGGAAATTATTGTGAATATAAGCAGGATAAAAACCAAAGCAAGTCAAAAGGAAGATCTAGTTAAAGTAGAGACTAAGGTTCTTAAAGCCCTTAATCAGTTTGTTGAGATAAAAACTGAAGAGGATCCACAAATAGAACGCAGCTATCAAATGACCAAAATAGAGGTAGATAAAATAGGAAAGGAACTCTCAGGGTTCAACAAAGCAGTTGAAGAACGGGATAAGGTCAGTTAAGTGTGGTAATCCCCTAATTCTTCATTATATTTACTAATTTCAATTGAAAAGGCGGGCTGCAAAAAATGGAATCTCGAAAGATTAAAAATGCAAAACAGAAAATTTCCAACAGAAGAAAGTCAGCAATCAAGCGGTTATTCCTTGTTACGTTAACCGTTTTGATCACGTTAAGTGGTAGTATATTTTGGGCAGAGGCTGAAACTGTTCCAATGGATTTCCCTAGATTAGCCAAGGTCGGTCCAATCCACGAAGATAATGGATATCCAGTCTGGTATAAGGATTCAAAAGGTACTCGACTGCAGCTTTGTTTAGATGTAAATGATCCATTATGTGCTTTGGATCCCGCAGAAATACCTAATCCAGCCGCACCCATTTCATTAAAAAATGGTAATTTTCCAGTTGAAGCCTTTTATCAGCTGGCTAGTTCTACAATTGACCTTCCGAATGGAGGCAGGGCTGTAGCCACCTTTGCACTTGAAGCGGCATGGGCAAATGAGATCGCGCAAGATGGTGACCAAATCGTATTCGGAAGGGTCCGTCTAAGGGTTGATGGGTTGGTGACAGGGAAAGAGTACACGATCACACATCCCTATGGTGTCGATAAATTTGTAGCAGTAGAAGAGGATGAAGATACACCAACTGTAGGTGAAGTAAGATTTGTAGAAGACATTGGTATTTCAGGTGGATTTGAAGCTGCAAAGAAAAGCCGTATTGGTACCTTTTTAGAATGGGATAAGGGTGCACCTGAAGGCTATATCGGTGATCCGAACGTAGACCATAAGATTACCGGTGGTATCAATAATCAAAACATGTTCAAAATTGAAGGGCCAGGGATTGGTAAAGGTGCACCTGTAGCTAATCAATGTCCAGTAAAAAGTGACAACTGTATCCAAACAGATTTATTTAGTTTAATGGGGAAAAAGGCCACAACAGCAGGTGTGGATATAGCTCGGGCTACATATAGCCGTACAACAGATGGAGGAACGATAGATGTTTTTGCCTCTACAGAAGAAGAAAAAGCTCAAACCATCGAAGTTAAAGGAGTAGGAATTGATCCAGTTGTAATGGAGGGTTCAAGCGGGCAATATTTTACTCGTGTTGCGTTTAGCGGAACCACACCGAATATTACAGTAACGAATACAAGTGATAATCCAGACAGTGTCAAAACGATAACACCTGTCGACAAAATCACCGCAACTGCAACTTATGAAGTCAATTCAAAAACTTTAGTCATTACCGCAGCATCGAGTGATCAAGTTGCATCACCGATCCTTACGGTATCAGGTTTCAAGCAAACGGTACCTCAAGAGGGATTGACGATGAAAAATCCATCTTATGTTCCACCTAATATAACAGTCACCTCTTCTAAAAATGGTACTGTTACTGTGCCTGTTACCATTACGGATGTTCCGGTAGCACCTGCACCTGTTGCGAATGCAGGAACGGAACAGACAGTGCAACCAGGCAGTGATGTAACACTTCAGGGTGCAAATACTGGGGGTGAAGTAACTTCGATCCTTTGGGAACAAGTTTCACCTGTGGCGCCAAAAGTTGAATTAACTGGTGCAAATACGTTAAACCCTACTTTCAAGGCGCCTGCCGAGGGTGGAGAGTTTTTATTTAAATTAACCCTTACAGGGCCAGCTGGAACTTCAATGAGCACGGTCAAGGTAATTGTAACTAGCCCAGAACCAGACCCAGATCCAATCCCAGACCCAGTTCCTACACCTGTCGCAAATGCAGGTGCCGATCAAAGTGTGAAACAAAATACTGTTGTCACGCTAGATGGCAGTACCTCAACAGATGCAACCACATACACCTGGAAACAGACAGGAGGTACGAATGTTACACTAAATTTAACGAATCCAGCTAAACCAACTTTTACGGCTCCGAAAAAAATGGAGAACCTGACTTTTGAACTTACTGCAATTGGGGCAGAAGGTAAGAAATCAACTGATGAAGTTACAATTTCCACTCAACCCGATAAACTGACCGTCACCACTGCAGAATATAGAAAAATTGGTAAAAGATGGACTATTAATGGAACGTCAGATATATTTGGGCCAGGTGTAAAAGTTTCCATTTATATTGGTGATGCAGTCCCAGCAAACTTGCTCACAAGTGTGAATGTAAATAACAGAGGGGCTTTTACTTTCACTACTATTAATTCAGCCAAGTCCATAGTTCAAGGGGGAACTCTCACACTGGTCTCTACTTCTGGTGGAAAGTTAACAAATGTGGCGGTAACAGTTAAGTAGTTTTAGGACATTGTAAAAATTTGGTAATTGTCAATGTACTAACTTTCATTAATATGAAATAGGTAAATCTAAGCAATCTCTTGCTGGAAAGGTACTAATATTAGTATACTTTCCGGCTTTTTTTATTTGGGATACACCATCTTTAAAGAACGTTCCATTCAAAAGGTGAATATAATATTTACAAGGAAGGGTGGGTGCACATGTTTTTCTGTGGGTTAGTTCTTATTGGGATGGTCATTCCATTCATATTAATGAAAATAGATTCTAGATTGGTAAACTGGATCCCAGCGGTATTCTTTTTAGCAGCAACAATCATAATGGGTGCGAAGGCGGTATTTTATCCAGGTGAAGGAATGGGTGATTTAGCTGAGAGAATCTATTTTATGATGTTTGGATCCGTTGCGATTGGTTCCATTATTGGTGGGACAATCGTTCACTTTATAAAAAGTAAAAAATAAACGCGCTCTTTCCAAAAGATTGTAGATTCTTAAATTCGCCCATAGAAGCACTAGATTCGCCCATAAAACCCAAAAATTCGCTCATAAAGCCCTCAGATTCGCCCGTAAACCTCAAAAATTCGCCCATGAATGGGATAAGTCGTTAAATAAATCATAAATGCCCAAAATCGGGTGTAATTTTATACTAAATATCATTTTGATGAGGCTCCCCTTGAGTGATAACAACATGATTTACGAAAAAAGCAGAATAAATAATAAAATTTGAATTTCCTTCAAACCGATTGGGATTTATCCTCGTTACCTTTAACGAAGAACCAATAAGAATGAAGGAGTTGCATGTAAATGAAAAAGCGTTTAAAAGTATTACTTGGGATGTCAATTATGTCGATGTTTTTGTTTGGTGCAGTTGCATTCGCAGCAACAGATTTTACACTACTGGGATTTTCTAAAGTGGTCGCAGAAAGGAAGATTGAGGCAGGGGCAGCTGCAAAACTAAGTCACAGCGGAATTAAAATTCAAATTCCCGAAGGAGCTTTTACCCACGACGTCACGTTTCAAGTGCTTGAAGGGGATAATAGTAAATTCCAAAAGGTGGCTCCTTCTGGAGAAACCGTGATCATGAATTTCGCGTTTAGAGTCATAGATTTAGAGACCGGTCAGATAATAGATAGATTTAATAATAAACAACTCACGTTCAGCTTTAAAGATAAGGATATTAACAAGGGAAGTATTTACTACAATTTCAAAGGTGATGGGACGATTGCAAATAACAATGCACAATCAGTGATCGATGGAAGAACGTTAACTCATCCGGTCGGAGCTGCACCTGTAGGTTGGTTTATTACATCACCAACGGAAAGTATTAATAAATAAGCAATAAGAAACTTATACTTAAATAAAAAGCCCATGATTCTCAGTCTGAGATTCATGGGCTTTCTTCATTTATGTTCCTAGAACCTTTTTGCCACGTGGTTGGGTTCCATTGGCATCTGGTTCGAGTGAAATTCCTATCGCATCAAAAGATATTTCCTTGTTCAATTGGTAGGTCAGGTAGCCATTGCCCTCTTTATCCACATGGAAGGTCCCGGCACTTTTTCTGTTTCCATCATCAATGAGCCACACTTGATAAGCCTCAGAGCCCTTGGTATTCGCCAGTCCTTGGGCCTGAAAAACAAGCTGTTTTTTATCTCCTTGCTTGTAAATTAATGCCTGCCCTTGAGCAGAATCTCCTGCAGGATTTGCTGTTTTTAACGCGTATACCTGGATAACCTCGGCTGGAGTTTGCGTTTGTTCCGTTAATTCTGTTACCTGATCTCGGAGATTTATATTGTTCCAAATGACTCCTCCAAAGCAAAAGAGGAGAGCGGCGGCAGCCAATCCATAAAGAGAGGAGCGAATTCGGACTAATTTCTTTTTTGATCCATTTTGATTATTCCTTACAATCACAGTCTGGGAAGTGTTTTCAGGAGGGAAGATGGCGTTCATCACTTCATCCTTTAAATCAACAGGTACCTCCACTTCATCTAATTCATAAGGGAGCATAGTCCACGCCTCCTGCAGATCTTGTATGTCTTTTTGACAAGACGAACAATTCAAAAGGTGCCTTTCCATCCTAATCCGTTCTTCGTTAGTAGTTTCACTTATCAAGTAAGAGACTAATTCATTGGAAAATGAACAGTTGCTATTTAAACTCATATTTTCATTCCCCCATTTCCACGACAACGTGTTTCCGCAAAACCTTCAGAGTCTGATGCAGCCTGCTTTTTATTGTGCCGATTGGTTCCTTATTCATTTCTGCAATTTCACTAAGCGTGTATCCTTCCCAATATAACCACTGGATTAGTTCGATTTGATTTTTTGATAGATATTGATAGGCTTTCTGTATTTGTTCTCGGACGAGCTTGCGTGATAAAATCTCTGCGGGATTGGAGGATTGATGACCGGGAATCTGCTCCAATTGTTCTTGGTCTATTGAGACGATTGCTTGTTCCTTTTTTTCCTTGCGGTGATGATCAATCGTGATATTACGAGTGATTGTTAGAAGCCAATTGACGAAATGTCCCTTTTCCGGGTTATAACCGGTCTCCGTCGTCCATACTCGTGTAAAGACAGTTTGTACAATCACTCTAGCTTTGTCTGCATCCTTTGTTGATTTGATAACGAAGGAGTATACCAGTTTAATATAGCGGTCATATAATTCTTCTAAAGCCGGACGATGCTTAACTTTAATTAAAAGCATTAACTCGGCATCACTCAATTTTTGCATAAAAAAGGCAGTCCTCCTGTTCATTTCCTGATCCCTATACATAAATAAACGAATTTACAAGAAAATCGGTTTTAATTTTATATAGAAATTTTGAAAGATTATTGGTGTCAGGCACCATTTTAGTAAAAAAAATAGACCTCAAGATGAGGTCTTGAAATTTTTATTGAGAAATAGAATTTGATTGTGATATGGAGGTTGACTCCGGTACGCGAAGGAGGAGGATGCCTCCAATGATGAAAAGAACAATTAAGCTAAACACACCGCTGTTGGTATTTCCGGTTATCTGTGCGGTGAATCCAACAAGGAATGGCCCTAAAATAGCTGCAAATTTATAAAAAATACTATAGAAGCCAAAGAACTCATTGGCGTTTTCTTTTGGAACTAGTTTCGCAAAGTAGGAGCGGCTTAGGGCCTGGATTCCACCTTGGGAGGAGGCAACGAGCATCGCCAAAATCCAAAAATCTAACGTAGTTTTTAAGAAATAAGCATACGTACAAATGATGATATAAACAAAAATTCCAACTAGCAGCATCGTTTTGCCTTTAAATTTATCGGCAAGCTTTCCAAATAAAATCGCGAATGGTGCAGCAACTACTTGTGTCGCAAACAAGATAATGAGTAGGTTAGTGGAAGTTATTCCTAGGTCAGATCCGTATGCTGTAGACATGGTAATAATCGTATTCACTCCGTCAATATAAAAGAAATAGGCAATTAAAAACAGAAACAGTGGACGGTACAATTTAATCTTCCTAAATGTTTTAACAAGCTGTTTAAAGCCATTGGAAATGGGATTTGGAACGGATTCTTTATAATAAACCTGTTTGACATTTTTTAGCATCGGAATCGTGAATAAGCCCCACCATAAGGCGGTAATCGCAAAAGCCGCTTTACTTGCAACCGTAACAGATATTGGGAGGATGTTTTGCTGCGATAATATAATCAGAGCAATGCTGATAATAAAGGGGATTGTACTTCCGATATACCCCATTGCATAGCCTTTTGATGAAATCTGGTTCATCCTCTCCTCAGTCGTTACATCGACAAGAAAAGCATCATAGAAAATATTTGTTCCGCCAAAACCAATCACGGTAATCATGTAACAAATTAATAAAAATAGCCATTGATTACTAGGTACGACAGCAAGCAGCAAGGTAAATACAATTCCTAATGAAAAGAAAAAGGTAAAAAATCGTTTCTTAAACCCCTTGAAATCCCCAATACTTCCTAAAATAGGTGCACAAATCGATATAAGCAGGGTGGCAAACGAATTAGCATAGCCCCAATAGGCAGTGGAAGTGGAAGCTTCAAGTCCCGCCTCGGTAGCTGCTGCTTTAAAATAAAGCGGAAAGATTGCGGTTGTGATTAGGATCGAATAAGCAGAGTTTGCCCAATCATATAACGCCCAGCTCTTTTCTTGCTTTGACATCCGACTCATAGATTTTCCCCCTTTTCATTCTTCAACATTTCTTCTATCGTCCTTCCATCTGTCTGGCCTAAATTTACTCCTAGAAGCCTTGCAAATGTTGGACCTTCATCAATGAGACGGATAGAAGGCAGGGTGATTGATTTTATCCCTTTTCCAGCTGCCATAAAAATGGTTCCATAATTTTCTTTCTCAGGTGAATAGCCATGACAGGCCAAGGTGTATTTATGATCCGCGTTTACGTCCTCCTTCGTGATCGTTTTGATGAACTCCCCTTCGAAGTCTTCTAAAAAGAAAAATCCTCTTTGGGCTTCAACCATAAAGGAACATGTTCCATCTGCGCCTTTTTCAGCCGCTTGTTCCCCTGTGAGAACGTTTTCAATCCCGTTTTTAGGATCAACATGTAAGGAATCTAGCAATCGTCTTACGGTATCCTGTGTGGCGAAATCTTGTTTGTCTTTAATGTAAATATATGCAGAGCCATCACAACTTTTACAATATGCCTTCCAATTAATTATTTTTCCTTTTCCATAAGTGGTGATCAGATTTCGGTCATGAAAAAGAACATTTAGGTTGACGGCTTTATTTTCATCTAATGCACTATGATCACCTAGTGCAACCACAGTGGAATTCTCATAGATACCGCTTTCCTTTAAGGCCTCGATAATTCTGCCAAGTCGGCTATTGTGGCGGTCGATTGCCGCGAGTGCTTCCTCCGAAGAAAAACCATGGTAATGCCGCTGGGTATCTAAATCCGTAAAGTGGACCATCAATAAATTCGGCTTCTTGGTTTTAATGGTATCGACGGTTGACTCCAAGACGAAGTCATCCAATTCCGGTTGACTAAGGCCTTTTCGGATATGCCCGTAACGTTTATTTAGATCCCACTGAAAGCGGGGACTTCCACTCATCAGTGAAACAAGAATTTGATTATGCCAAGGGCGGTTCGCAAAAATTTCGGGCATATTATAGTCAATTTTTGCTTTGGCTGTTACTGGCCATAATAAAGCAGCTGTAGTCATATTTGCCTTTCTTACTTCGTCATACAAGGTTGTTCCTCGAATACAATTTCTGAACCAGTTCCAATCAGGAGAAACCATGCCTGGCTGTAGAAGTGTGTTATTAATTACACCGTGGCGGTTCGGATAATTACCAGTGACAATCGTTGCATGACAAGGATAAGTGACGGAAGGGTAAATGGATTCGACTTTTTCTACATAGGTCCCATTTTTTAATAGGGTTTGAAAGTGTGGTAGTTCTTTTAACTTAGGAAAATCTAAGGCTGAAAGGCAATCAAATGAAATGATAATTAAATGGTCAGTCAGTCGTTTCATAAATTGGAAAACCTCCGAAAATATCTACCTCTTACTACAATTGTACTACAGGTAGGCGGAAATGGAAGAATGGTTACAGAATATTTACAATATTGTTGAAAGCATTGATTTAATAGAAGGTTTTTCTAGTATAATGATATTAGCAAATTCTGGATTAATGGGGGTAAGTAGATGCCAAGTATCCGAAGCTATTTTTTTGAAAAAGGGATTAAACTTTCGGTAAAAAGAGCATTAAAGAAGGGGATATCAGACCTGGCGAAGGATGAACAGCGGCAGATGCTCGACACGGCTGCAAGAAAACTGGGAAAACTCCCAAAAAACTGCCAGGTTGAGCAACTTGAAATTGAAGGCTTGTACGCTGAGTGGCTTACTTCCAAAGACATCTTAGAAGATAGGGTGATCCTTTATTTACACGGTGGTGGTTATGCATTTTGCTCAGCCAATACCCACCGCCCACTAGCGGCTCGAATTGGGAAAGCGGCGGGTGTAAAGGTGTTATTTCCGGAGTATCGTCTAGCACCGGAGCATCCATTCCCAGCTGCAATCGAGGATGCTGTTACCGTGTACCGCTGGCTATTGCGACAAGGTTAT
Source organism: Bacillus sp. OV166 (assembly GCF_900177675.1). Classification (GTDB taxonomy): domain Bacteria; phylum Bacillota; class Bacilli; order Bacillales; family Cytobacillaceae; genus Neobacillus. The sequence continues at coordinate 2,711,414 of NZ_FXWM01000001.1, forward strand.
GATTCCTCCAAGATTATTTTGGCAGGAGATTCTGCAGGAGGTGGCTTAAGCATTGCTGCCACTTTGGTCTTAAGGGATCAAAATGAACCGTTACCGGCGGCCATTATTTGTCTTTCTCCTTGGGTCGATTTAACCAGCAGCGGGGAAAGTTACCGTAAAAACAAGGAAGTTGATCCCTATTTAAGTGTGCAAGGTGTAAGGGATGCAGCACTAATGTATGCGGGGAATGAGAATTCCCTCAACCATCCGCTCGTATCACCTGTCTTTGCAGACTTGACCGGGCTTCCGCCATTATTCATCCAAGCAGGGAATCATGAGATCTTGCAAAGCGATGCAGAATTGCTCGCCACACAAGCACGTCATGCAGGTGTTGATGTCACTTTTAAAGTATGGGACAAGATGTGGCATGTCTGGCAAATTAGTGGTGATACTTTACCTGAAGCGAAAAAGGCTGTAAGTGAAATAGGGAATTACCTAAAGAAAACCTTCCAATAATTTTTTTAAGCATACCTTGGCCAGATATTGGGTCCAAGTTATAAACGAAAATCTGAGAACTCCTGAGATCCTGAATCAGGAGTTCTTTCACGTGTTGATAACAATAATTCAACCTATGAACTTTATGAACAAAATGGTAGTTAAGTTTTTAATGCTGTTTAAATGAATAATCTATGAAAACCTCAAAATTTTTGTAAAATTAAGAAAACGTTTACAAAGGGGGAAATGAAATGTTTTCTATCAAAAGAATTTCAGCAGTAATGTGTGCAGGAGCATTGGCATTAAGTTTGGGGGCTTGCAGCAGTAAGGAAACAGCGAGTACAAGTAAAAAAGAGGAAGGAACCGGTTATCCAACAAAGGCTATTAGTGTCATTGCACCATCAGGAGCAGGTGGTGGCTGGGATTTAACAGCCCGCTCGTTTACAAAAGTGTTAAATGAAACAAAGCTAGTTAAGCAGCCGCTAACAGTTGAGAACAAGCCTGGGGGCGGAGGGGCAGTTTTTATGGCCGAATATGCAACCCAGCAAGTGGAAAATAATGACATGCTGTTTGTCAATTCACCGCCGATTATTATCAACAATTTAAAGAAAGAAGGAAACAGTCCGTACGGTTATAAGAATACCACACCATTAGCACAACTTACGAAAGACTATGGAGCAATAGTTGTTAAAGCCGATTCCAAATTTAAAGATTTAAAATCGGTTTTGGAAGAAGTAAAGAAGGATCCTAGTAAGTTGACTTTTGCTGGTGGCTCAGCACCAGGTTCGATGGATCATTTAGTTTCCATTTTACCAGCCTATAAATATGGGGTTGACCCAACCAAAATTAAATACGTTTCCTATGATGGCGGTGGCGAAGCGATTACCGCATTACTTGGAGGAAACGCAGATGTAATTGGGACGGATGCCTCTAGTGTAAAAGAGTTTCTTAAGGCTGGCAAAGTAAGGGTGCTGGCGATTACATCCACTGAACGCTTATCAGGTGACTTTAAAGATGTTCCAACAGCGAAGGAACAAGGTGTCGATGCAGAATTTACGATTTGGCGTGGTGTATTTGGTCCAGAAAAAATGTCCGAAGAAGCAAAAGGTTATTGGGAAAAAACCATTGATAAATTAGTTCAATCATCTGAATGGAAAAAAGAAGTCGAGACACAAGGCTGGGAATTAGAGTATAAAAATGGGGCAGATTTTAAAAAGTTTTTAGAAGATCAGGAATCACAAGTACAACAATTATTAGAAGCATTAGGAATGCAGAAGTAGAAGTAGAAGTAGAAGTAGAAGTAATCCAAGAGGGAAGGAACGACTTTCTCCTTCCCTTTCATTTTAAAAACGCACGGATTGGGGGGATTGCGGATGGACATTAAATTTGATCGCATCGCTGCTATAGTGTTTCTAGCTGTAGGAGTCCTATTTATTATCGGAAGCAGAAGTATTGCAAGCTCTTCGTATGGAAGTGTAGTCGGTCCAGATATTTTTCCATTTTTTCTGGGGGTTTTGCTGACGATCTTAAGTATTCGCTTATTTTATGAAACCTTTAATGGAAAAACGCAGGAAAAGAAAAAAGAAAAATTGCAGTATAAGCCTTTTTTAATCATATTGGCAGCCACATTAATCTATATTTTGACGCTAGAATCAGTTGGTTATGTGATCACAACATTTTTATTTCTTTTTGTCTGCTTTCAGACAATGGAACGTGCTAAATGGCTGACCTCACTAATAATCGCTGGATGTTTTTCGGGCCTTGTCTATTTCATATTTGTCGAAATATTAAAAGGAACGCTTCCAGGCTGGCCAATTTGGTTTTAGTCAATTAAGTTATGGTGTCAGGCACCATGTTTCTTGGAAGGAAAGGGGGATATGTAATGAATACTCTTGATTATTTGATGCACGGATTCGGTTCGGCACTTATTTGGTATAATTTACTTTTTGCATTTGTTGGAGTTTTGATTGGGACAGCCGTTGGGGTGTTACCGGGGATTGGTCCGATGAGCGGCGTTGCTTTGCTTATTCCTGTTACCGCTTCCATTACGGGAGGACTTCCTCCTGAACAAGCCGCAACTAGTGCCATCATTCTACTCGCTGGTGTCTACTACGGAGCCATGTATGGTGGATCAACCACTTCTATTCTATTAAATACTCCTGGCGAGTCATCGTCAGTAGTGACAACATTAGATGGTTATCAGATGGCAAAGAAAGGACGAGCGGGTAGTGCGTTATCGATTGCGGCAATTGGGTCGTTTGTGGCTGGAATCTTCACGTTGGTCGCACTAATTGCCTTAGCGGAACCATTGTCAAATCTAGCACTTAAATTTGGTCCTGCTGAATATTTCTCTCTGATGCTCTTAGGACTAGGCGCTGTTAGCGGATTGGCAGGAAAGTCCGTTACGAAAGCCTTAATTATGACGGTAAGTGGGCTGCTCCTTGCTACGATCGGAATTGACAATGTTTCTGGGATAGGCCGTTTTACCTTTGATATCCCTTGGTTATACCAAGGGATTGAATTCTTGACCATTGCCGTAGGTTTGTTTGCCCTTGGCGAGGTGTTTAAGACAATCTTAGAAAAAGATGAAGAAGATACACAAATGGCAAAGATTAATAATTTACTGCCTTCAAAAGAAGAGTTGAAAGAATCGGCTGGACCGATCGCCAGAGGATCCATCTTAGGTTTTTTTATCGGGATTTTACCCGGAGCAGGGGCTACTCTAGCATCCTTTTTTTCTTACATTTTAGAAAAGAAGATCTCCAAAGACCCCTCAAAATTTGGAACTGGAGCGATTGCTGGTGTGGCAGCACCAGAATCTGCGAATAATGCCGCATCAGGTGGAGCGATGATCCCATTGTTAACATTAGGAATTCCGGGCTCCGGCACAACTGCCATCCTGATGGGGGCACTGATGATGTATAACGTACAGCCAGGTCCGTTATTATTCGAAGATCATCCCCAGGTTGCATGGGGGTTGATTGCGAGTATGTTTATTGGAAATATCATGCTGTTAATACTCAACCTCCCGCTTGTTAAGGTATTTGCAAAAATCATTCAGACACCCAAGCAATATTTGATTCCAATCATTATTGCCATCTCTATTTTCGGAGTTTATGCGGTTCAAGTTTCGATTAATGATCTGTTGCTTCTATTAGGATGCGGTTTAGTTGGCTACTTTCTTAATAAACATGATTACCCGATTGCACCATTGGTGTTAGGACTTGTACTAGGTCCAATGATTGAGAATAACCTGCGAAGAGCCTTAACGATTTCAAATGGAGATTTTGGACCCTTTTTCACACGTCCTATCTCATTAAGTTTCTTAATTATGACCGTTCTTTGGTTGGTTATTCCGGTCATAATGAAGATGAGAGGAAAAAATGTCGTTATTAACGAAGAAGGATAATCTTTTTAAAGTTCTGATTATTGCAAAAAACCCCTTTTTTTAAGGGGTTTTTTTCTATATGATAAATGTAGAGGTGTTTGTATGCGATTACATACGAAATTAATGTTAGGTATTTTTATATTAATCCTCCTAATTGGCGGGGTTTTTGAAATAACTTTTAAAAATATTATGGAATCCAATCTTAAGCACGAAAAAGGGACGAAGGCCTTATCGGTGGCACAGTCCATCTCAAATATGCCAGATATTCAAAAAGCCTTTTCTAGTTCCAATCCTGCTGCTAGTATACAACCGATCGCAGAAAAAATTAGAAAACAGGTTGGAGCGGAATTTATTGTTATCGGGAATCGAAAGGAGATTCGCTATTCACATCCAGACCCGAACCGATTAGGACAAAAAATGGTTGGCGGAGATAATGATCGAGTCTTTAAAGGAGAATCGGTTATCTCAGAATCGATTGGAACCCTTGGGCCTTCCTTGAGAGGAAAAGCACCCATATTTAGTGATGGCGAAGTTATTGGAGTGGTTTCAGTAGGATATCTTCAAACGGATATTAATAAAGAAGTTTCAAAGATTAGAAGAAAAATCTTTATGGTAACAATGATTATATTACTGGGAGGATTACTAGCCGCATTATTAATCTCCTTAAATATTAAGAGAGCGATTTTCGGACTAGAACCAAAAGAAATAGCTTGGATGTACCAGGAGAAACATGCCATATTAGAATCCATCCATGAAGGAATTATCGCTGTCGATACGAATGGGCGAATAACTGTAGTCAATGAAACCGCACATAAATTTCTTAATGTTCCGAAAGAGGTCCTTCTCCGTGGAAAAAGAATTGAAGATGTACTTGAAAATACGCATCTATATGAAGTTGTTCGAACGGGTCTTGCGGAGTATGATCGGGAATTTGCCATTTTTGGAGAGGTATTTTTGGTTAATCGTATTCCTATTTTTAATAAAAAGGGAGAAGTAATTGGAGCAGTTGCTAGCTTCAGAAACAAGTCAGAGCTTTCCAATCTGATTCAGGAATTGTCCCATGTAAAAGCATATGCTGAAGGACTAAGGGCACAGACACATGAATATTCCAATCGTCTTTACACACTTCTTGGCTTGATTCAGCTTGGTTCTTATAAAGAAGCGATTGATTTTATTTCAAGGGAAGTGGATGTCGCGCAAGGTTTCATAAGCTTCCTAATGAAGGAAATTCCTGACCCGATCATTGCCGGTTTTATTTTAGGTAAGGTCAGTTTATCGAGCGAGTTAAAAATCAATTTTACAATAGACCGAGAGAGCAGCTTTATGGATGTTCCAGCGGAAATCAGTAGGGATACGTTAGTCACAATTATAGGTAACCTTGTCAATAATGCCTTCGATGCTGTAAGAGAAAATGGTAAGGAAGAAAAAAGAGTTTCTTTGTTTTTAACTGACCTGGGAAAAGAATTGATTATTGAAATAGAAGATAACGGCAAAGGCATTGACCCGATCCTTAGTGAACAAATTTTTCAAGATGGATTTTCAACGAAAAACCGTCAAAGCAATGCGGGGATTGGGTTAAGTCTTGTTAAGAAAGCCATAAAGGACTTAGGGGGATATATCACCTTTTCCTCGAATGAAGGAGCAGGGACCATTTTCACAGTAGCGATACCAAAAAGCAGGGGGTGTTTGAATGAAGCAGAACCCGGATATAGAAGTGTTAATTGTTGAGGATGACTTACGAATTGCAGAAATTCAAAAACGATTTATTGAACAGATTGCTGGTTTTCAAACGATAGGAATTGCGGCAAGTTATCAAGAAGCAAAGACCTATATTGATCTACTACAGCCAGACCTTCTCTTGCTGGATGTATATTTTCCAGACATGAATGGAATTGATTTACTTAAAGAAACAAAGCAGCAAAATAAACAAATGGATGTAATCATGATTACAGCCACAAAAGAGATTCATAAGGTTCAAGAGGCAATTAGTATAGGTGTGTTTGATTATATCATTAAACCAGTGATTTTCGAGAGATTCAAACAATCATTGCTTAGGTATCAGGAATTTCATACCAAGCTAGTTGAATTGAGGAATGAAAATCTTCATGTCACCCAAAAACAGGTGGACAAGCTGCTGCGAAAAGAAATTGATCGATCCCTTAGCGAGAAAGCTTATTTGCCGAAGGGAATTGATCCGCTTACACTTGAAAAGGTTTTGGATGTCCTGTCGAAAGTCGACTTCGGATTAACAGCAGAATTTGTCGCCAAAGAAATAGGCGTAAGCAGGACAACAGCAAGAAGGTATCTTGAACATCTCATGTCAGAGGAAAAAATTGCAGCAGATTTAGCTTACGGATCGGTGGGCCGTCCTGAACGTGTCTATTTGGTTAGAGGTGCATCCAAACAGCATAATCACTAAAAAGGAAGAAGGCTCTAATGGAGAGCCTTCCAGACTGTCGACAAATCCGAAAAACTTGGGTTTGCCGGCAGTCTTTTTTATGTCTTTGTTAAATTGTTTGTTGATTTGCGCTCCAGGCGCTTCGCTTTCCGCGGGCGTAGCGGGGAGCCTCCTCGGCGCTTAAGCGCCTGCGGGGTCTCCCCTGCTCCGTACTCCCGCAGGAGTCTTCGCGCCTTCCGCTCCAATCAACAAGTTTTAAAATCAATAATGACCTTTAAATCAGTCCTTTGTATAATTAAGATACAGACATATAGATGAGGTGGATGAAATGCTAACTAAAAATACACAGATGAATCGTGATCAAATAGAAATGATAGCTTTAGAACAAGTTGTACCCGCGAACCACTTGGTTCGTAAGATAGAAGCTGCTATTGATTTTTCATTTATCTATTCACTTGTTCAAGATATGTACTCATCTGAACGGGGACGTCCGAGTATTGACCCTGTGGTATTGATAAAGATGGCTTTCATTCAATATACCTTCGGTATTCGCTCTATGCGTCAAACCATTGCAGAAATCGAAACGAATATGGCATATCGTTGGTTTCTCGGCTTTGGTTTTTATGATAAGGTACCTCACTTTTCAACGTTTGGTAAAAACTACGAGCGACGCTTTAAGGATACTGATTTATTTGAACAGATATTCTATCGTATTTTAAAGGAAGCCTCAGAAAAGAAATTGATTAGTAGCGAGCACGTATTTATTGATTCTACACATGTTAAAGCTAGTGCAAATAAGCGTAAATTTGAAAAGAAAGTAGTTCGAAAGGAATCGAAGGTTTATGAAACACGTCTACAAGAAGAGATTAATAAAGACCGGGATGATCACGGAAAAAAGCCATTTCCTCCAGATAAATTTGAAAAAGAAGAATTAAAGGAAATTAAAGAAAGTACCACTGACCCAGAAAGTGGTTATTACGTAAAGGATGAGCGAACGAAACAGTTCGCATATTCATTTCATGCGGCTTCGGATCGAAATGGTTTTGTTTTGGGTGCAATTGTAACCCCGGGGAATATCCATGATAGCGTCATTTTCGAGCCACTACTTGAGAAGGTCATTGAAAAACACGGGAAACCTGAAGCTGTTGCTGCTGATGCTGGATACAAAACACCTGCTATTGCTCAATTCGTAATTGAAAATGATATGACTCCTGCATTACCATATACACGACCTCGTACGAAGGACGGTTATATGAAAAAACATGAGTATATTTATGATGAATACTACGATTGTTATATCTGTCCGCAAGGACAAATACTGAAATATGCAACGACGACGAAGAATGGAAAGCGTCAATACTTCTCTAATCCGTTTGAGTGCCAAAATTGTCCTTTACTTTCAGAATGCACGCAGAGTAAAGAACATAAAAAATTGATTGAGCGACATGTTTGGGAACATTACATAGAAGAAGCCGATCATCTTCGTCACACACAAGAAAATAAAAGCATTTACGCAAGACGTAAAGAAACGATTGAACGGGTCTTTGCGGATGCTAAGGAAAAGCATGGTATGCGTTGGACAACCTTAAGAGGCTTAAAAAAATTGTCCATGCAAGCGATGCTTACTTTTGCTGCCATGAACTTGAAAAAGATGGCCAGCTGGACGTGGAAAGGTCCAGAATTGGCGTAATAATAGTCAAAGGTAGGTCTAAATTTTGCTCTTATGAGCAAAAATCCAATAAAAAGGCATCCGAATGGGCTCATTCGAATGCCTTTTGTCTACAATCTGGAAGGCTCTAATGGAGAGCCTTCTTCTTCTTTATTTAAGAAGGCGGTGCCTGACACCATGTTGTACCTTTGTTTAATTGTAATAATATTGCCAATATTACCACAGGCGGGGATTGAATTTAGTTATATAATGAGATTAAATCTTCATACCCTACACGTTTGCAAGTAAATGTGGCGTTTTTTTTTGTAATGTAATATGAAGGAGGGGTAATTGACATGAAAAGTTTAATTGTGTATTGCTCGTCTCATGGTACTACAGAAAAAGCAGTAAGATTTTTAAGTGAAAGTCTTGAAGGGAAAGTTTTAGCAGTGGATTTGAAGCGGGACAAAGAAAAGTTCGATCTGTCAAATTTTGATACCGTTATCATTGGCGGCTCGATTCATGCAGGGAATATTCAACGAAAAATAAAACAATTTATAAGAAACAACCTAGAAACACTTTTGGAAAAAGACGTCGGTCTTTTCCTTTGCTGCATGTATGATGGCGAGACCGCCATCGAGCAATTTAATAATGCCTTTCCACAAGAATTGCGCAAAAATTCCGCCGCAATGGGGTTATTTGGCGGAGAATTTCTCATATCTGAAATGAACTTTCTAGAAAAACAAATTGTAAAAAAAGTGAGCGGTGCAACCATTGATCAATCCAATTTAGATTATGAGGCCATCAAGGAATTTGCGTCCAAATTAAATAATATAAAAAGTCTTGTTTAGTATCAGGTTATTAACTTGAAAATGGAATGAGAGCGTTTCTGCTTTTGCAGAACGTTTTTTTGTTGTTTTTTAAGGGCTTATAGACAATTTATTCGATGTCCCACATTGGAATATGAATTTTTTGTCAAATTTTGCTTATAAAAACAAGAAACAATGACTATAATGAAAGAGGTCTTAATACAATAAGGAAGAGGATTTAAATGAAAATTTGGTTTAACAGATGGTTTACAACGGTTTCCCATTATATTGATATGATCCGGTTCAATGGAGATAAGCGGAATTTTATCATTTATGGGACACATCCGAACAAAGATGCCCTTTATTTACAAAATTGTGATTACGCCTTTGTCGAGCCAGATATATCTGGTGAAGAATATATTGGTTTTTGTCTTGAATTTTGTCAGAAGCATGGGATCGATATTTTTGTCCCAAGGAAAGAAAATGTCCTCATCTCAAAAAGGCTTAATGAGTTTGAGGCTTTGGGTGTTAAAGTACTAGTTTGCCCTGAAGCAAAGTTGATGGAGACAATGGATAATAAAGCAGATACCTATCAACTTTTATCCAAAGGAGCAGCAGGATTTTTGATACCGGACTATTATGTCGTCAATAATCTTGAAGATTTTAAGAGGGCGTATGAAAAACTAAAGGAAAAAGGCCATACGGTTTGTTTTAAACCAGTGATTGGTGAAGGTGCCAATGGATTTCGGGTCATAATAGACCAAATTGTGTCCATTGACCAGTTTTTCAATCATGGAATTGGTTTCCGTATTCCCTATGCCCATGCCTGCGAAATTTTGAGCCAGCAAGATACCTTCCCTGACTTAATGGTGTTGGAATTTCTAGAAGGCAGAGAATATAGTATTGATTGTTTATCGTCCCATGAAAAGTTGTATGCTGCTATTCCTCGAATGAAGGGGGATGGACGAGTCAGGGAGCTTGTGGAACAGTCGGAACTCATTAAATTAGCACATGATTTTCATCACGAGTTCAGATTGCCTTATGTATTCAATATTCAGGTAAAATATAACAACAATGGTGTGCCGAAACTGTTGGAGATTAATCCGCGAATGAGCGGGGGAATGCACATTAGTTGCTTGTCAGGGATTAACTTGCCTTATCAAGCCATCAAGATTTTACTTGGTGAAGAGGTGGAAGTAGTCAAACCAAGGTTTGGAATTCGAGCAAGTCATATTGAGAAGGAAATGATTCTGAAATATGGCGATATTAGTTAAATAAATAAGCAAAAAAAGAAAAGAGCAGGTTTTTTGTATCTACCCGCTCTTTTCTCTATTAGGAAAGTTTATTTATAAAAAACTTTATCGATATTGTATTTTGCATGTAAGGTATTAATGATAAAGGTTTCATAGATTTCTCTCTCCATCGGATCTTCCACAACACATACTGCAATTCTATAAACTTCATCTCGATGTAATTTGATCGGCGAAACAGTATCTTCAAAATGTCTTTTTACGCGAGGGCGTAACTTCCTTGCTTTTCCAACAAATAGTAATTCGTCATTTGCGTTTGAAAATAGAATAATCCCGCCTTTGTCTCTAGGGATTTTATTGTAATCAGTAAATCCATAAACGCTGCTTAGCGGCGCCTCAATTTTTTCTCCAACTTGGTTCTTTTTCGTAATCACTATATCAGGATTAGGTATTTCAATTTTTATCATTAAGAAAATCGCTCCTTGCTTAAAATAAACGGTGTCCCCGTTTTGCTAACAGTTCATTATAGCACAAACTTTGTTAATTAGATTTGACTTTCTTATTTTAACCATTTTTCACTCCTCAAAACCAGTTGAGCAGAAACTATTTGATTATATTGGAGTGAGTAAATAAGGGTAGAAAAATATTCCTTATTTTTGTAAACTTAAGGAAAGTGTTGTAATTTTACTGATTTAATTATGTTCGTAAGGTAAATAATTCTTGGTAGGATTCGATTGTTATGAACTTTCTATTTATAATAGAAGGTGATATAAAATAATAAAATTAGAAAGGGTGTTTTTATGGCTATTTCATTGTCTAAAGGGCAAAAGGTTGATTTAACAAAAACAAATCCTGGTTTAACGAAAGTAGTTGTCGGTCTTGGCTGGGATACAAATCGTTATGACGGCGGGAAAGATTTCGATTTAGATGCAAGTATATTCTTATTAGGAGCAAATGGAAAAGTGACTTCTGAAAAGGATTTTGTGTTTTACAATCAGTTAGAGGGCGGAAATGGTTCCGTGGTACATACAGGTGATAACCGCACGGGAGAAGGTGACGGGGATGATGAGCAAGTAAAAGTTAACCTTAGCACTGTTCCTTCTCAAGTGGAGAAAATCTCGTTTGTTATTACGATTCATGATGCAGAAGCGCGCGGTCAGAATTTTGGACAGGTTTCTAATGCATTCTGCCGAATCGTAAACGAAGATTCAAACCAAGAAATCATTCGCTATGATTTAGGGGAGGATTTCTCCGTTGAAACCGCCATCATTGTAGGTGAATTATACCGACACAATGGTGAGTGGAAATTCTCTGCCGTAGGTTCTGGCTACCAAGGTGGACTAGCACGCATCGCAACAGACTTCGGCTTAAATGTAGGTTAAGATGTTGAAAGAAAAAAGGACAAAAAGGTCGATTGACCATTTTGTCCTTTTTTCTTTGTTTAGACTATCTAAATGGACAGGGTTTTTGGTTTGGGGTATTGTGGAGTTAACTATTTTATTTTGATTTGAGGATGGATTTTTTTATGAAATTTTTGTTTAAAACACAGGTTCTTTCAATTATTTTTGCAATCATTTGGGTTGTATGCCTCAATATATTAGCTTTTTTGGACCAGCCAGAACGTGCTCTCCAATACATCAATTGGTTTGTTTACGGATTTGCTGTATTGTTTGCAATCATTTCTTTTCTATTGACCAAATATGTAATAGGTCACTATTGGCTGGCAGTTCCTTTAGTGCTCGTCCCTTATCTCATCATTTACACACCATTTTTTAAGGGAATTATGTTAAGTCTAGTTAGTAAAAGCTACGGAATGATCATCAATTTTCTGTCGATATCAACAGGAACTATTTTTTTAATGGCTATTATAATTAGCCTGGTTTTCGGTATTATTTTCTCCAATCGGGGAAAAAAGGCGTAGTATTGGCCTCGAAGAAATTAAGTATTATGAGTACAGCCTATCGTTTTAAAAATTAATACGAAAGAAAGAGGGACATCACGATGGAAGGAAAGTGGTTGATTGCCGATCGCGATTTGAATGAACGTGAGGGATTGAAATGGCTGTTGAAAACGTCATCCATTCCTGTCACAAACATATTATTGGCTTCAAATTACCAGGAATTTGTCGTTAGGTTTGAACAAGAAAGGCCAGACGTTGTCTTAATCGAACTTGATATGATCTCCAAGGAGGATTGGACAACCTTCCGTGACCTGATGCAGATCTATGATCCGGTCTTACTGTTAACTTCCGCAGAAGGAACCTTTGAAAAAGCTCGACTTGCCATTGACATGCAAGCGTTAGATTTAATGATTAAACCTTTGTCGGCAACCAAGGTTACATCTTCTTTCCATAAATCCTCACGAAAACTTGGAACCAAAAATCAGGCAGACGGAATCCTTAGTCCCAAAACATATATGGAAATATCATATGAAGCTTTATTTATTTCTCAACCATCTTTATCAGAAAAATTTCATCTAGCGGCTTTTCAAACAGAAGGTATAGGTAAGATAAGTTCATTGCATTCTTTCTTAAGAGAATTTCCTTTCAAGGGTGTCCAAGGTATATTCGCAATGGACGATATGGTTGTGATTTTGTTTAAGGAAACGGGACATCAGTTAACAGAGCAGTGTCAAAAAGCAATGCGAAAATGGGAGGAGGAATTTTCTGACCCTCTTGCCATCGTTGTCCATAAAAGAAATTCTTCGGCAATGAGCTTGAATCAACAATACTTCCAAACCCGAAAAATGCTGGAGTTCACCTATTATAAAGGCTATCGCCAAGTAGCTGAATTTGAAAGCTCACCAGAATGGGTACATATTGACCCTTTTTTAGCCCCTCCTGAACAGAGAGCATGGGTCGACATGCTGACTAATACCGATTTAGAAAAAATAAAGAAGTGGCTGTACGAGGAATTTTTACAATTACAAGAACCATTTCCTGATCCAGGATTGGTTAGAATCCAGCTTACGAGTATCCTCGCCCAGGTTAGAAGATTTATGAAGACCAATAGCTTAGACGAGAACCAAAGCTATGAACTGGAGTACCGTTATATTTTCAATTCAATTTTGTACGATAAGGTCCTTTACCGTACTGTTCAAAATCTCATCTTATTTATTCAAAAATTGTTTATAGGTGCAGAGAATAGCACCAGAAATAATCAAGATCCGATTGAACGTGGCATATCATTTATGGAAACTCATTTTTCCAATAGTTCGCTCAGGCTCGAAGATGTGGCGCTGTATGTTGACCGAAATCCTTCCTATTTCAGCCATATGATGAACACTAAAACCGGTTCAAGCTTTACAGATGTATTGACGGCAATAAGAATGAAGGAAGCAAAACGCTTACTGATTGAAACGAACAAATCAATTAAAGAAATTTCAAACCTTGCAGGCTATCAAAATTCTAATTATTTTAGCCGGATGTTTAAGGAATTAGTAGGTACTTCACCGAGAGAATTTCGTATGAATAAAGCGAATATGTTTAAAAGCGAGAGGGAAACAGACTGATTTTTGTTAATTTATGAGGGGAGATGTGGGAAAAAATGAAGACAGTAATCATTATCTTGGTTTTATTTTTCCTGTTCATTTCATTACTTCAACTTTTTATTAATAGAAAATGGCAGCTGGTTTACACGGCGTTTGGACATGATCAATATTTTATGATTATTGCTAAGTTAAATGCTGCAGGAGTAAAATATAAAATCAAAACTCCTGTGAATTTTCACAATGACGCTGGGTTTAAGGATCAAACACAATATGATATTTTTGTAAAAAAAGATGAAGAACACAGGGCACATACCGCCCTCCAAAATAAAAATTAATACTTTGTTTGTGTTCCTTAAAATAAAGCCAGAATTGGACCCATCCGGAAAGTGATTGGGTTATTTTTTATGTAATAAAACCTAAAGATAATATCTAATTTATAAAGATATTATAGTTATAAGGACGAACTATCTAAAAAAAATCTGGTTCAAACGATAAATATTAGCTATTATCTAATGTTCCATTCGTATTTTTCAGAAGATTTTATTTTTATAATAAAAATATACCTAAAACAAAAAGGGAGTGGAAACAATGGAAACAAACACTGCGAAATCAAGAATCATTAAAAATTATAAAGGTACCGAATTACATGCAAAGGGCTGGATCCAGGAGGCGGCACTGCGCATGCTGATGAACAATCTCGATCAAGAGGTTGCCGAAAGACCGGAGGATTTAGTCGTTTATGGCGGAATTGGTAAGGCCGCTCGGAACTGGGAGTCTTATGATGCCATCGTGAAAACGCTCCTAGAATTGGAGAATGACGAAACGTTAATGATTCAATCTGGTAAGCCAGTGGCTGTTTGGAAATCGCATAAGGATGCACCGCGCGTGTTACTCGCCAACTCCAATTTGGTTCCGGCTTGGGCGAATTGGGAGCATTTCCACGAGTTAGATAAAAAGGGCTTGATGATGTATGGGCAAATGACAGCTGGCAGCTGGATTTATATCGGCAGCCAAGGAATTGTCCAGGGAACGTATGAAACATTTGCCGAGCTTGCCCGTCAGGAATTCGGAGGAACATTGAAACACACCATCACTCTAACAGCAGGTCTAGGCGGCATGGGTGGAGCACAGCCTTTATCCGTAACAATGAACGATGGGGTATGTATCGCAATTGATGTGGACGAGACAAGAATCGACCGCCGTATTGAAACCGCTTACCTTGATATTAAAACAAATGACCTTGAGGAAGCATTAAAAATGGCTCAAGAAGCAAAGGTTGCAGGTAAAGCATTATCGATTGGTTTATTAGGTAATGCAGCTGAAATTTTACCAATCATGATTGAAAAAGGCTTTAATCCAGATGTATTAACGGATCAAACATCTGCACACGACCCGCTCAATGGATATGTTCCAGTTGGTTTTACATTAGAAGAAGCGGCAACATTACGAAAAGAAAATCCAACTAAGTATGTAGAACTTTCAAAACAAAGCATGGCTGTACATGTGAAGTCAATGCTTACTATGCAACAAAAAGGTGCGGTAACGTTTGACTACGGTAACAACATTCGTCAAGTAGCGAAGGATGAAGGTGTGGAAAATGCATTTGATTTCCCTGGTTTCGTTCCCGCCTATATCCGTCCATTATTCTGCGAAGGAAAAGGTCCATTCCGCTGGGCAGCACTCTCGGGTGATCCAGAAGATATTCGCAAAATTGATGAAGCCTTGCTACGTGAGTATAAAGATGACGAACATCTTTGTAAATGGGTGAAGATGGCCCAAGAAAAAATCAGCTTCCAAGGCCTTCCAGCTCGGATTTGCTGGCTTGGATACGGTGACCGTGCTCGTTTTGGAAAGATTATCAATGATATGGTTGCTTCTGGAGAAGTTTCAGCACCAATCGTTATTGGTCGTGATCATCTAGATGCAGGCTCTGTTGCTTCACCAAACCGTGAAACTGAAGCCATGAGAGACGGAAGTGATGCCGTTTCTGACTGGCCAATTTTAAATGCGATGATTAATGCTGTTGGCGGCGCGAGCTGGGTTTCCTTACACCATGGCGGCGGGGTTGGCATGGGTTACTCTCAACATTCCGGTATGGTAATTGTTGCAGATGGTACAAAGGATGCGGAAATTCGCTTAGAACGTGTATTAACGACTGACCCTGGAATGGGCGTTGTGCGTCATGCCGATGCAGGGTATGAGATTGCGATTAAAACAGCAAAAGAGAAGGGCATCAAAATGCCAATGCTTAAGCAAGACTAAGACTGAGAGGATGGTAGATTAATGAGTACACCAATTTTTATTAGAAATGCCTCTCAACTTGTGACTTTACAAGGGAGTTCCGATGCTCCTCTTGTAAAGGGCGCGATGTCTGAGCTTGGCATTATTGAGAATGGCAGTGTTTGGATGGAAGAGGGAGTGATCAAAGCTGTCGGGACGGACGTAGAGCTGGTAGAAAAATACGCGGAGCGATTAGGTGAAGCGGAGGTAGTGGATGCAACTGGAAAACTGGTAACTCCAGGGCTAGTTGACCCGCACACACATCTTGTGTTTGCTGGCAGCAGAGAAAATGAGTTCAATATGCGCTTACAAGGTGCTACTTATATGGAAATCATGAACAGCGGCGGTGGAATCTATGCGACGACTAGACGGACGCAGTCTGCGACACATGAAGAGCTATTTCAAGAAAGCTTTGAGCGCTTGAATCAATTCCTGCGCCACGGTGTCACAACGGTTGAAGCGAAAAGTGGCTACGGGATGGAATGGGAAACGGAACTAAAGCAGCTGGAAGTGGCCCAACAGCTTAATGACAAGCATGTGATTGATGTTGTATCAACATTCATGGGAGCCCACGCTGTACCGAAAGAGTACAAACAAAATCCTGATAAGTTTGTAAGCTTGCTGATTGACGAAATGATTCCAAAGGTGGCAGAGCTCGGACTGGCAGAATTTAATGATGTTTTTTGTGAACATGGTGTTTTTACTCCAGAGCAATCGAAGCAAATTCTTGAAGCAGGCCTGCGATATGGCTTGATTCCGAAGATCCATGCGGATGAAATTGAGCCTTATGAAGGGGCAGAATTAGCGGCAGAGGTTGGCGCAATTTCGGCGGATCACTTATTAAAGGCTTCGGAAAAAGGTATGAAGGCAATGGCTGAAAAAGGTGTAGTTGGCGTGTTGCTTCCAGGAACAGCTTACTTTTTAATGGCAGAGTCTGCAAATGGCCGTAAAATGGTAGATTTGGGTGTACCGGTGGCACTATCGACAGATTGTAATCCCGGCTCATCACCAACTGTTTCACTGCCATTCATTATGAATCTAGGCTGTTTAAAAATGGGGATGACACCTGCAGAGGTGATTACTGCTACGACAATTAATGCTGCACATGCCATTAATCGAGGCAAAGAAATTGGCAGTTTAGAGGTCGAAAAAAAAGCAGATGTCACGATTTTTAACGTAGGGAATTATATGAAACTGCAATACTCTTATGGAGTGAATCATACGGATACCGTTGTGAAAAATGGACAGGTGGTTGTCAGGGGAGGTCAGTTAGTTGAAGAGCTTTCTCTATCCTAAACTGAATCCACCGAGTTTCACATGGGTGAGACCTGATGAAGGGGCAGAGGTTGCGAAGGTTCACGAGTGGATCCAACCTCTGACAGCTGCCTCGGATCCTGAAAAAAGCAAGGACACCGACTTTGTTATCGTCGGTGTTCCGCTGTCTCGCTCATCAATTAGTGCTTCGGGTGCCTCGGAATTTCCTGAGGCATTCCGGCGCTCGTGGCGGAGTTTTACTACTTATAACCTTGATGAGGATATCGATTTGTCGGAAATGACAGCTGTGGATGTTGGTGATGTGCCGATGCATGTCACGAATATCCAGCGGTGTCATGATAATATCATCGAAGCATCTGCTGCCCTTCATAAACATTTTGATGCCTCAAAGGTGTGTGCCATTGGCGGTGATCATTCGATAACAGCGATGATGGTCAAAGGTCTGCATCAAGTGAGGCCTAATGAAAAAATTGGCATCCTGCAATTTGATACCCATTTTGATTTAAGGGATATGACCGATAACGGCCCGTCCAACGGTACTCCAATGCGGAATTTAATTGAAAGCGGAGTAGTTGAGGGTAGTAATATGTACAACATCGGCCTGCATGGATTTTTTAATACAAAAGATTTGAAGAACTATGCTGATGAAAAAGGTGTCAACTATTTCACGCTTCGTGAATCTCGAAAAAAGGGGATTGAAGAAACGGTTGTTGCCTGTTTAGAAGCGCTTGCTTCAAAGGTGGATACCATTTATTTAACAGTCGATATGGATGTTCTTGATATTGCCTATGCTCCAGGGGTACCGGCCTCAACGCCGGGGGGCATGACAACAGCAGAACTGCTGGAAGGGGTACTAGCGGCAGCCAAGCATCCAAAAGTTAAAGCAATGGACATCGTCTGCCTTGACCCACTAAAAGACACACATGTACAGCCAACAGTAAAACTCGGCACACACGTATTTCTAACCTTTTTAACAGGTGTAATGCTTCGATAAAAAATTAATGGTGTCAGGCACCACAAAAAGACACTATTCAGCCAATGTCCACCTCGCGTGGACATTGGCTTTTTTAGTTAATCTCCAAATAATTTAGGGAAATTAAAGGATTTTGCCTTATTACTTTTAAATGATATAAAAAACTGCGGGGACCGCTGTAGCGAATAATTAAAAGTTTACTGACTTTTTCCCGACAGGATGAGTACATATTTGGATCTTTCTCATTAAACGATGGAATAATCCAAGTTCTTAATTTACTTAGATACCAATTAGAAAAAAATGAAATTATGATAATCCTTGAACTGGATGAGGACCTCCCTGAAATTGAGGGGAGTCAGCAGCAAATAGAACAAATCATTATTAATCTAATGCTAAATGCGAGAGACGCTTTAGAGCTCGCAGATAAAGCCAAAAAAGAAATTACAATCATCACCTCTCAACAAGAAGATGAAGTGCAATTAATCATCAAAGATAATGGAATTGGGATTGAGGAAAATAGATTATCTGAAATTTTCCATCCATTTCACACAACAAAAGAAGCAGAAAAGGGTACCGGCCTGGGTCTTTCTGTAAGTTTCGGAATCGCTAATGCCCATGGAGGTACACTCGAAGTGAGCAGCACCGTCAAAACAGGTAGTACCTTCACTTTACGACTACCATTGCCGCTGTCTCAAGAGTTGGAGGTCGGAGGATGACAAATCTATTAATAGTGGATGATGAAATCGAGGTTGGAAACTTCCTGTCCCATCTTTTTAAATCGAAAGGCTATAACGTCAAGGTAGTTAATAGCGGGAAAGAGTTCTCCAAAATCGATTTTTCAAAGAGTAACTTTCATGCAGCAATGATTGATTTAAAGCTAGCGGATGCAGACGGGTTAACACTCCTGAAGGATTTGAAAAAACAACAGCCCCGATGTAAAGCCGTAATAATGACGGGGTACAGTACGATTCACACGGAGGTGGAAGCGATAAAATCTGGAGCAAGTGATTATATCGAAAAACCGTTCGATGATATTGATTTATTGGAAAAACAAATTGATCAGCTGTTAATTTCGACAGGCAGCACTTCCCAGCAGCTTATCAATGATCTAGCCAATAAAATAGGGTTGATTATTGGAAAAAACCCTGAAATGAATCAATTAATAGAAACAGCATATAAAGTAGCCGGGAAAAATGTAATTGTTTTAATAGAGGGTGAAACCGGAACAGGAAAAGAGGTACTGGCGCGCTTTATTCACGAGGCAAGTCAACGAAATATCGAGCCCTTTATTGGCGTAAATTGTGGTGCTATTACGGAATAGATAGGGAGCCACTTCACCTTAAGGAATAGTAGACTAGATGTAAATGGTTTCTATTGACAGAAAAATCAGTATTTTATTGCGGTTAATGTCTGGATGGGAAATAAATTTTGGGGAAATAAATCTTAATTATTCCTCGGGAAAGCGCATGATTAGACAATTATCGATACTTTTTTCATGTGATATACCCTGTCTATTTCCCAACAGAATGGAATTAATTTATTTAAATGGAAACGTGTCATATGAAAAATTAATCCTTTTGGGATATACTTTATTTTATTAGTTAAAGTTTGGAGTCGCCCAATGAAAATTATCTGTATTTCAGTTAACCAAATGCCAATAAGGGTAACATTGGAGTCTAAACATATCTTTTTCACTAAACAGAATTCTGAAAATATGTAAAAGGGGAAAATAAACAATGAATAAACAAGTAATCGTCTATACAACAAAAGACTGTATTGAATGTACGATGGTCAAAAAAGTTCTTAATGAGGAAGGAATTGCCTTTGAATCCAGGGACGTGTTGGCAAACCCTGAATATCAGGAGGAAGTGGAGAAATACGGCTTTCTAGGGGTTCCTGTTACTGTGGTTGATAATCGAGCAGTGAAAGGATTTACAAATGAATTAAAGGAACTAATAGAAATAGCAAAAAGTTAAGGTGCAGCTGTCAATTCAGTACAAAAATGGCTTGGAGTAAAATCCCCCAAGCCATTTTTCTGTAATTTTTTATGCACTAATTGATTTATCTGTTTTGGTACTTTGAATTTCAGCGGTAGGGTGGAATTCGTTTTCCATCTTAGAAACAACCACAGTTGCTACACCATTTCCGATTAAGTTGGTAATTGCACGTGCTTCAGACATAAAACGATCGACACCTAGTAACAAGGCAATCCCTTCAACTGGTATTACCGGGAAAGCAGATAGAGTAGCAGCTAGTGTAATAAAACCAGAACCCGTTACACCGGCAGCACCTTTAGATGTCAACATAAGAATACCTAATAAAGTGATTTGATGCCAAATCGTAATATCGACATTGTAAGCCTGAGCAATAAAGAGCGCTGCCATTGAAAGATAAATAGCAGTACCATCTAAGTTAAAGGAATACCCGGTTGGAACGACAAGACCAACTACTGATTTGGAACAGCCGTATTTTTCAAGTCTTTCCATCATTCTTGGTAAAGCGGATTCAGAGGATGAAGTACCTAGCACCAAGAGAATTTCTTCTTTAATATAAGCGATAAATTTTAAAATATTAAATCCATAAAGTTTCGCGATCGAACCTAGGACTAAGACGATGAAAAGAAACATCGTTGCATAAACGCTTCCCATCAATTTTCCAAGAGAAACTAAAGAACCTAGACCAAAATTACCAATCGTATAGGCCATTGCACCAGATGCTGCAATGGGTGAAAATTTCATTACGATATTAACAATCTTAAAGAATATCTCCGTAAATTGCTCAAACAAGGCAACAACTGGTTTTCCTTTTTGCCCTAAGGAAGCAAGTGCAATTCCAAACAGGACCGCAAAGAATAAAATTGGAAGCAGCTCGCCCTTCGCCATTGCCCCGACAAAATTATCAGGAATAATTCCTAAAATAAATTCGATAAATCCATGGCTTGTTTCTTTAGCCTGCGTGGTAAATTGTGAAATATCTCCGCCTTTTACGGAATCTGTATTAAACCCAGATCCTGGCTTAATGATATTAACTAGGAGTAAACCAATCGCTAAAGCAAATGTCGTTACAATTTCAAAATACAGGAGCGCTTTCCCGCCGATACGCCCAACCTTCTTCAAATCCCCCATGTTACCGATACCAATGACTATTGTAAAAAATACAATTGGAGCAATGACCATTTTAATTAACTTGATAAAGATATCCGCCAAAACCTTTAATTCTGTACCGAATTTCGGAAAAAGAAATCCGATGACAATCCCAAGTAAGATCCCCAATAATACTTGGACGGTCAAATTTTTGAAATTAATTTTCATTTTCTCATACACCCCTTTTTTTAATAAAACTGTTACCGCTTTCAAACCACCCAAGCACATAATAAATGAAAATTCAGATAATAGTAAGGTTTTGGTCATATTGGTCTTATTGTTCCTTTTGTTATAGAAAATACCTTAAATAACTCTCATAAAAATCGAACAAAAAATGCTATCTATGAATTTACTATTTTAATAAAATAGGCCATGATAATAATATAAAGGGAAATACAGTTTCATTTAATGTAAGGGGGAGCAGGGGGATGTTTCCGTTAAAAGTACTATTGATTGAAGATGATCCGATGGTTCGAGAGGTACACCGCCAATTCATTGATAGGATTGAAGGGTTTTCGATAATTGGAATCGCCTCCAATGGGATGGAGGGGTTAAGATTAGTGAAAGAACTCAGTCCGGATCTGGCGATTATCGATATTTATATGCCTTATATGGGTGGATTGGAAATGCTCAGCGAACTTCGTTCAGAGGCCTATTCTGTGGATGTGATTGCGATAACAGCTGCGAGCGACATCGAAACCATCCACCGTGTTCGACAACAAGGGGCTGTTGATTACATCATAAAACCGTTTACCTTTGATCGAATTAAAAAATCACTTGATAATTATAAAAACTATCGAGTGAAATTAGGAGAAAAGAAAGCTCTTTTACAGGAGGAGCTCGATCAAATTTTATTTATTGATAGCAAAGAACAAAGTGAAAGAGAGAGTTTACCAAAGGGATTAAATATGAATACGTTAATAAAAATTACTAATTTCATTTCGCAGGAAAAAGAACCTGTTTCTGCGGAAGAAGTAGCGGAAAGCATAGGAATGGCTCGGGTAACGGCTCGAAGATACCTTGATTACTTAGAAAAAGAAGGAAAAGTCAAAATTCATATCCATTACGGCGGCGTCGGAAGACCAATCAACCGTTACGGTGTTTAACGCAAATACCTTGAAAAGATTGCCTGTGAGAAAGGGGGAATCAAGTTGGGGTGGAAAATAAGGTTGTCCAAACCAAAACTTCGTTTACAATCGACGATAACCCTGCTGGTTTGTATCGTGGTCGTGATGGCATTGTTAGTAACCGAGATTTTAATCACCAACAGAATTTCACAGGAAACAGAGAAAAGCCAAGCCGAGAAAGCAACAGATATTGCGAGGATTGTTGCAAGGTCTCCGATTGTCATGAATGGGCTTAAAAATAAAACAGCAGAGAAGGATATCCAAACATTTGCGAATGATATTAAACAATCAACGCATGTTGAATTTATCGTCGTAATGGACATGTATGGAACAAGAAAATCACATCCTAACCGCAACCTATTAGGTTTGCATTTTGTCGGTGGAGATGAAGGACCTGTTTTAAAAGGGAAAGAGCATATTTCCATTGCCAAAGGGACATTGGGATTGTCTTTACGTTCGTTTGTTCCTGTTTATGATCAAGAAAATAATCAAATAGGAGCAGTCGCGGTTGGGATTTCTTTAGAAAAAGTTAATCAGGCGATCGAACAAAGTAGGAAAATTATTTTGATCGGAGTGGGAGTAGGAATTCTAGTTGGGATTCTAGGTGCCCTTTTTCTAGCTAGAAAAATCAAAGCGATTCTTTTTGGACTTGAGCCGAGTGAGATGGCAAAATTGCTTGAGGAACGTAGTGCGATGCTTCAATCCACAAAGGAAGGAATTTTGGCAGTTGACCAGGATGCGTTTACCACTCTCGTAAATAATGAGGGGATCCGACTTCTTCAAAAAGCTGGCATTCATGGGTCCTTTTTAGGAAGAAAAGTGGATGACTACATGCCAAATTCTATGCTATCTTCTGTTCTAGAAACGGGGGAATCTCAATTAGACCAAGAACAAGAAATCAATCATATTACCATTTTAACCAATCGGGTTCCGGTTGTTGTCAAAGGAAAGATTGTCGGTGCGATTGCTACGTTCCGAGAAAAAACCGAAATCAAGCAATTAGCTGAACAATTAACCGGTGTAAAGCTATACGCGGAAGCACTGAGAACCCAGTCACATGAATTCATGAATAAACTGCATGTAATATCAGGTTTAATTCATATGAAAGACTATCAAATGGTCTCGTCATACATTACCAAAATTGTCGATCACCAACAAACTGAGGTAGAATTTGTTATTAGTCGTTTTAAAGATCCTGTTTTAGCAGGTTTTATTGTAGGAAAACTTAGCTTCGCTAGAGAAAATGGCTGTGAATTAATCATTGATGGGGAAGGAAGTCTACCTGAACCACAACAGCAGGAAATAACGCATGAAGTGGTAACGATCCTTGGGAATTTAATAGATAATGCACTAGATGCTGTTACGGACCGTCCGCAAAAAAAAGTTACCTTAAGGTTTGACTATTACGATGATGTCCTTGCCTTAGAGGTTCATGATACAGGAAAAGGAATCGATGAGGCTGTAAAAAATCGCTTATTTATAAAAGGGTATTCCACCAAAGGTGAAAATCGAGGAATCGGTTTATCATTGGTGCAGAGAAGCTTGGAAAAATTAAATGGACAGATAGAAATTCATTCCCAAAAAGATAAAGGGACAACATTTATTGTTACTTTCCTTTATAAAGGCAAACAATAATAATGTTATGTTAACTGGTACTTTTTCCTTTACATTCTAGTACTATAGGAATATTATGTAGTTAATTAAATAAAGTATTAGATCTACTAGGGGTGCCCTGTAAACAGGCTGAGAGAAAATGGAGAAATTTTCAACCCTTCGGACCTGATCTGGGTAATACCAGCGTAGGAAAGTAGCCAAGTGAATGTTAATTATTTCTTTGACTAACTAACCAGGTCCATTATTGGATCTGGTTTTTTTATTTTAAAAAAAGAAACGGGGAAATTGAGATGGAAAAAAATAGTTTGTATGAAACGTTGGAAGAAGTTAGAAAGGTTAACCCGCTGGTACATAATATTACCAATGTGGTTGTTACAAATTTTACGGCAAATGGGCTTCTTGCCCTTGGTGCCTCACCGGTCATGGCATATGCAGC
Source organism: Bacillus sp. OV166 (assembly GCF_900177675.1). Classification (GTDB taxonomy): domain Bacteria; phylum Bacillota; class Bacilli; order Bacillales; family Cytobacillaceae; genus Neobacillus. Next base: position 2,735,718 of record NZ_FXWM01000001.1, read on the forward strand.
CGAGGAAGTAGCAGATATGGCCAAGATTGCAAGTTCATTAGTATTGAACATTGGAACATTAAACCCACAGACAGTAGATTCGATGATCATTGCCGGAAAAGCGGCCAATGAATCCGGTGTTCCCGTCATTTTTGACCCGGTTGGTGCAGGGGCTACCCGCTATCGAACCGAAACCGCGCAAAGAATTATGAACGAGGTAAATGTCTCTGTGATTAGAGGAAACGCAGCCGAAATTGCCAATGTGGTTGGTGAAAAGTGGGAAATTAAGGGCGTCGATGCTGGGGATGCAAAAGGAAATATCATTGAACTAGCTATTACTTCAGCACAAAAATTGAATGGTCTTGTCGTCATCACTGGAAAAGAGGATGTTGTTTCGGATGGGAAAACAACCTATGTCGTGTCAAATGGACATCCAATTTTAACGAAGGTGACAGGCACTGGATGTTTATTAACCTCAGTGATTGGAGCGTTTGCAGGAGTGGAGAAGGACCTGCTTCAAGCTTCAGTGGCTGCTTTAACGTATTATGGAATCGCGGCAGAAAAGGCAGCGGCAAAAACAGTTGAAATGGGACCTGGAAGTTTCCAAATCGAATTTTTAAACCAATTAGCTTTAGTTTCTTCCGAAGATATCATTTCACATGCTTCTTTTAAAAAGTTTAATCGATAAATGGGGGTAATTTGAATGAAAAAAGCATTAACAATCGCTGGTTCTGATAGCGGCGGTGGAGCAGGAATTCAAGCGGATTTAAAGACATTTCAGGAATTAGAGGTTTTCGGAATGTCAGCATTGACCGCTGTAACGGCCCAAAATACATTAGGAGTCCATGCTGTCTATCCAATGACAGCTGAGGCAGTCGTAAAACAGATCGAAGCGATCGGCGAGGATATCGGTGCGGATGCGGTGAAAACAGGAATGCTTTTTAATGCTGAAATCATCGAGGCCGTCGCTGCACAGCTCAGGAATTATCAATGGCAAAATATTGTTGTCGATCCAGTCATGATTGCTAAAGGTGGCGCTTCCTTGTTGCAAATGGAAGCCATTTCTGCCATGAAAAAATACTTATTGCCGCTAGCAACGGTAATCACCCCGAATATTCCAGAAGCGGAAGTACTAACGGGCATGTCGATTATGACGGTGGAAGATAAACTGGAGTCTGCTAAAAGACTACATGCGTTAGGCGTAAAAAATGTCGTGATTAAGGGTGGCCATGATGAAAATGAGTCTGAATCCACTGATTTATTATTTGATGGAAAGGAATTTTCCTACTTTACCAGCAAGAGAATTCAGACAAAGAACACACATGGAACAGGTTGTACTTTTTCAGCAGTAATTACTGCTGAACTAGCAAAAGGGGAAACTCTTTATGAAGCAGTATGTATAGCAAAGGATTTTATTCAGGCGGCAATTGAGAACCATTTGGAGATCGGGCAAGGACATGGTCCAACTAACCATTGGGCATATCGAAAAAGGAAAAGCGCTAAGGAGCTGGCTGAATTATGAAAAACCTACAAGCGGCTTTAAGTGTTTATTTTATCATGGGCAGTACCAACTGTTTAAAGGATCCAGCCGAAGTATTAAAAGAGGCAATTGCCGGTGGGATTACACTTTTTCAATATCGAGAAAAGGGTGACGGCGCATTAACTGGAGCTGACAAATATGCACTTGCGAAAGAACTTCAAGCAATTTGCAGAGCACATCATATCTCTTTCATTGTTAATGACGATATCGAGTTGGCTGTGGCAATTGATGCGGACGGTGTACATATCGGACAAGAGGATGAAACGGTATTCACAGTTCGAGAGAAGATTAGCGATAGGAGAATCCTTGGGGTTTCAGTCCATTCAACGGAAGAAGCAATGATTGCAATAAGCGGTGGTGCTGACTATTTTGGCATTGGCCCTGTTTTTCCGACAAAAACAAAGGCGGATGCCAAGCCATCACGGGGAACAATACTGATCGAAAAATTACGAAAAGATGGCATTGATATTCCGATTGTTGGGATCGGCGGGATCACGGTAGAAAACGCTCAATCGGTAGTGGAAGCTGGGGCAAATGGGGTTTCCGTTATTACGGCAATAAGTCATGCAGAATCACCAATCGAAGCAGCCAGAGCGTTAAGAAAAAGTGTCGGTATTCATGAGAGGTATTCAAATGAACAAAACACATAAACTGACGTTAACTGCTATGATGATAGCCATTGGTACCATTTCAAGCAACCTGTTCTATATACCGATTGGATTTACAAAGGTCTTCCCGGTTCAGCACTTTTTGAACGTTTTATCAGCCGTTCTTTTAGGACCTTATTATGCTGTAGCTCAGGCCTTTTGCGTTTCCCTGCTAAGAAATCTGATGGGAACTGGTTCGATTTTTGCCTTTCCCGGAAGTATGGTTGGAGCCTTACTGGCCTCGCTATTATTTTGGAAGACTAGGAAGATCTATCTTGCTTTTATCGGTGAAGTAATTGGAACGGGTATCATTGGGGCACTGCTTTCTTACCCAATCGCTATTCTTTTTCTCGGTGAAAAGGCCACATTATTTGGGTTTATTCCATTATTTATATTTAGCTCGTTTGCTGGAGCGCTGATTGGATTTATTATTTTAACCGTATTTTTAAGAAAGAAAGTTTTGATTGTTAGTGAAAATGATACCACTATCAGAAACTAATCATGGGAGTAAACAAATGAAAGAGGATTTGCTTGAAAAAATCTCACAAGAAGTTGAAGCGAGAAAAGCGGAATTAATCGAATTGTTGACCAACCTTATCGCTTTTCCAACCGTTAGTCCTCCTGCACGGAATACAAATGATATCCAGGGATTTATAAAAGGGTATTTAGAAAACATGGGATTTTCCACAGATAAGTGGGATGTCTATCCCGGAGATCCGAATGTGGTTGGCCACTTACCTGGAGAATCTTCTGATCAATATAATAGTTTGATTATAAATGGTCATGTGGATGTCGCGGAAGTTGGTGATAATACAGAATGGGATTATTCTCCGTTTTCTGCCTATCGCAAAGATTCCTACATATATGGACGTGGTGTGGCAGATATGAAAGGTGGAATTGCAGCATCCCTAATCGCAATTAAACTTTTAAAAGATCTGGGTATCCCGCTCAAAGGTGATCTCCAATTTCAATCTGTTATCGGTGAAGAAGTTGGAGAGGCTGGGACGCTGGCATGCACTGAGAGGGGTTATACCGCTGACTATGCAGTAGTGGTTGATACAAGTGATTTACATATTCAAGGACAAGGCGGCGTCATAACTGGATGGATTACCATTCAAAGCAAAGAAACTTATCATGATGGAATCCGGAGGAAGATGATTCATGCAGGTGGCGGTGTTAAAGGGGCCAGTGCGATCGAGAAAATGATGAAGATTATTTCGGGACTACAAGACTTAGAACGCCACTGGGCCGTTACGAAAAGTTATCAGGGCTTTCCTCCCGGCACAAATACGATTAATCCTGCCGTTATTGAAGGTGGCAGGCATGCGGCATTTGTGGCTGATCGCTGTGCTTTATGGGTTACCGTTCATTTTTACCCGAATGAAGACTATGAAGAGGTAATTAAAGAAATAGAACAACATATTTGTGCAGTTGCAGCGGCAGATCCCTGGCTTCGCGAGAATCCGCCACAGTTTGTTTGGGGCGGAAAATCTATGATTGTCGATCGTGGTGAAATTTTTCCTTCGTTAGAAATTGATTCTGATCATCCTGGAACGAAGGTTTTAGCTAATTCCTATGAAAAATTGTTAACAGACAAGCCGACGGTGGGCATGTCAACCACCGTTACAGATGCAGGCTGGCTGGGTCGAGCTGGAATTCCAACGGTCATCTTTGGACCTGGTAAATTGGAAGATGCCCATGCAGTCAATGAAAAAGTTGAAATTCGGCAATTATTAGATTTTACTAAAGTACTAGCTGTATTTATCGCGGAATGGTGCAACACGAGGAAGGAAGAGTATGGAAATGAAACTCACCGAAAGACTTTATCAATCAGTAAATGATGTATGGCAGAAAACCCATCAGCATCCATTTGTAGTCGGAATAGGTACAGGGGATCTGCCTGTTGAATCCTTTATCCGCTATATGAAACAGGACTATGTGTTTTTAATTGACTACTCTAAGCTGTTTGCTTTAGGGGCTGTTAAGGCAAAGGATATTGAAACCATGGCCGCATTTGCGAAGCTTTTGCATGAGACATTGCACGGGGAAATGGATCTGCACCGACAGTATGCTGAGAGGTTTGGAATTACCCATCAACAGCTGGAGGAAACAAAACCAACGCCGGTTAACTTAGCTTATACTCGTTACATGCTAAATGTCGCTCAAACAGGTTCGCTCGAGGAATTAATTGCTGCTCTCTTGCCGTGTATGTGGAGCTACTGGGAGATTAGCAAGATGCTAGCAGATACCTATCCAAATGCTAGTGACCACCATCTTTATGGAGAATGGGTGAAAATGTACTCTTCTGATGAATTTGGTTCTTTAACAACTTGGTTGATCGATTTGTTAGATAGATTGACAGAGGGTAAACCGGAGCGGGAATTAGCCAACTTAGAAGAACACTTCCTGACTACATCAAAATTTGAATATATGTTCTGGGATATGGTCTATCAGGGAGGCGAGTGGCCTGTCTAACTCAACCATGTTATCTATAAAAAACTTATCCTACTCTTTTCAAAGTGAAGGAAACTCCAATCCTATTTTCAATCAAATTTCACTAGACGTTAAGCCAGGAGAGTTTGTCTCAGTGATAGGCGCAAGTGGATCTGGAAAGAGCACTCTTTTTAAATTGATTTCTGGTTTACTTGAACCTGATCAAGGAGATATTATGGTCAATGGTCAAAAGACTGGTAAGAGATTAGGGAGTATCGGTTACATGCCGCAAAAGGATCTGCTTTTACCATGGAGAACCGTTTTAGAAAACGTGTTACTACCTTTAGAAGTGACAAAGGAACCAAAGCAAGCGAGAATTCCTGAAATACGAGAGTGGTTATCGCGGTTTGGTTTGGCAGAATATGAAAAAGCTTATCCGAATGAACTTTCGGGAGGAATGAAGCAGCGCGTGGCCTTTTTAAGAACCCTTATGACAGGGAAAGATCTTTTATTATTGGATGAGCCCTTTGGCGCACTCGATTCCCTGACAAAACGGAACATGCATAGCTGGTTATTAGGACTGTGGGGGGAATTACAAAAGACGGTATTGTTTATTACCCATGATCTTGAAGAAGCAGTTTTGTTGAGCGATAGAATCTATTTGCTCCAAGACACCGGAATCAAAGAAATGAAGGTCAACCTGGCGAGACCAAGAAGTTCACAGCTAATCTATCAATCAGAGTTTATTACGATGAGAAAAGAACTGGAGTGGCTGATTCAAAATGAAAGCTAGTTTGAAAAAATGGACGGAACAGTACGGTTTGTTTTTGATCGTGGTGATCCTCCTTCTCAGCATATGGGAATGGGTCGTCAGGCAAGGCATGATTCCTTCTTTTATTTTGCCAGCTCCTTCGGCTATTTGGGGGTCATTACAAGAAAACCGACAGCTTTTATTTGAAGTGCATTTGCCGGCTACTGTAAAGGAAGTTCTGATCGGTTTTGTGCTCTCCGTAATCGGTGGATTATCGCTGGGAGTTGCTATGCACTTTTCTCGTTCCATTGAAAAGGTACTATATCCATTTCTTGTTATCTCACAAACGGTGCCGCTAATTGCAATTTCACCGATTTTTATTATGTGGTTTGGCTATTCGATTTGGAGCAAAATTGCCGTGACCATTTTAACCGCCTTCTTTCCCATCGTCGTAAGTACATATGATGGGTTGAAATCTGGTGGAAGTGAATACCGTGAATTACTGTTAACGATGGGCGCCAATCGCTGGACAATTTTTAAAAAAATCCAGGTTCCAATGGCGTTGCCAGCCATTTTTTCAGGATTGAAGTTGTCAGTTGTTTATTGTGTTGTCGGAGCGACGGTTGGTGAATGGCTGGGGGCAAGTGAAGGTTTAGGGTACTTCAGTCGACGAATGTCTGGTAACTTACAGGCAGACTCCGTGTTTGCGGCAATATTTTTATTATCGCTTTTAGGGATTGTGTTGTTTTTATTGATTGGATTATTGGAAAAACAGCTATTGAAAAATAAGATTCGCAACTAGAAAAGGAGTAAACTCAAATGAAGAAAAGTTTTTTGATCATGGTAAGTCTATTGTTACTACTACTAAGTGCTTGTGGTAAAAGCAATGAAAAGGAATCAGATAAAGCCACGGGGGCTGTCGATAAACTACAAAAAGTTAGCTTAATGCTAGATTGGTATCCAAATGCAGTGCACTCATTTCTTTTTGTCGCTGAAGAAAAGGGCTATTTTAAAGAACAAGGCTTAGATGTTGATATCCAAATGCCAGCAGATACCAATGACCCGCTTAAACTAGTTGCGGCCAACCAAATTGACATGGCACTTAGCTATCAACCACAGGTACTTGTGGCACGCAGTGAGGATATCCCTGTTCAATCCATTGGAGCAATTGTCCGTCATCCATTAAATCAATTAATGGTGCCAGCAGATGGTTCGATAAAATCACCCAAAGATCTAGCTGGGAAAACGATTGGCTACCCATCGATTCCATTAGATGAAGCGATCGTTCAAACGATGGTGAAAGCTGACGGAGGAGACGCAGGAAAGATCAAAATGGTCGATGTGGGCTGGGATCTCATTCCTGCGATGGCAACGAAAAAAACTGATGCTTTAATCGGCGGCTATATTAACCATGAGAAGTTATTGTTGGAAAAAGAAGGTCACCCGATGAGAGCATTAAATCCTGCGGACTATGGGGTTCCAGATTATTATGAATTAGTTATGGTCGCTAGCGAAAAGGGATTAAAAGAAAAACCAGAAGTGTATAAAAAGTTTATGGCTGCGATTACGGAAGGCCAAAAATACGTTCAGGAACATCCAGAAGATGGTCTTTCGATTGTAATGAACCATGAAGATAAAACATCACCACTTGAGAAGGATGTCGAAACAAAAAGCCTAGAAATCCTTCTCCCGCTAATGGAAGCAAAAGATAAACCATTCGGCTACCAAGACCCAGAAACATGGAAAACCACAGCCCAATGGCTAAAAGACAAAAAAGTCATAAAAGACACCCTAAAAGCCGAGGATGCATTTATCAACTTTTAAAGTAAATTGGTGTCAGTGCCAGTAATTTGGTGTCAGGCACCACAAAAAGACAAAACGATTAAAATGTCCGCCCTGGGTGGACATTTTTTATTGTTCTTTTTATTGGATTGTTGCTGTATACCTCATTGAAGTTTGCTAATATATAGGTAAAATCTATTATTGAGGTAGCTTCATGAAAATCTATGTGACAATGAAAAGTCTGGCTATGAGGAAGGCGTATCTTACCAAAAAGGAGATTCATTTAGAGGGTTTTCCGACGACACTTAGAGTGCTGTTGACAGAATTAGTGTCAATCCAAATCCAGGAGTTCAATGCAACAACCCAAACAGAAACCAACATGGTAAGTTTCCTAACAAACGAGGAAATCGAACAGCAAGTCTATGCTGGTAAAGTTGGGTTTGGGACTAAATATAGTGACCAAAAAGCCGATCTGCAAACGGCAGTCAGGGTGGCTATCCAAGCCTTTGAAGATGGTTTATACCGAGTAGTCATTAATGAAAAAGAGACGCTCGATTTAGATGAGCGATTGGGTTTACAAGAGGAAGATCAACTTACTTTTATAAAGCTGACGATGTTAGCAGGACGTATGTGGTAATGGGGGGAACGGTATGAGAGCAAAAAATAAGGATCTATATTATGAGAGTTTAGAAGCGAAGGCAAACAAAGAATTTACTGGTGCAGAGCAGAATTTGGCGCTGCTTCTCATAAAATTAATGGACGCGACCTACATCGTACGCGACACAAATCTTCAAGAAATTAGAAATATCCTATTCACACAAAAAAGTCCCCGTGACCCACTCATTTTCCAACCGCTTGTGGAAATTGTACACACCTTAATCGGAGCAGAATACGGGGCTCTTTTTCAATATATCATCGACCATAAGTGTGAATATCCATACAGTGAAGGACATTCGCGACGACCGTTTCGGACGAGAAACCTCGAGTATCACTACTATGGAATGATCGAGAGCTTCCTTTATATTTTTGACTTGGATTTTGAAGAGTTTTCGATTATTGATTATCTATCCTGCCGTGAGGGTTCGCCGATATACAATCCACTGATCAGTGATGTGATTGCCTATGAAATCGACCAAAAAAATGAGCGGGTAATCCAAGCTTATCTGAAGTTATTTTCGGAGAAAATAACACAGCACTGCTTACATATGAAATGATCAAGGGCGTTTTTAAAAGCCATAGCCAGGAAGGATATACAATGCTCGGTGATTTGTTACTTGCCGCCAGACTGCAAGAGGGCCTGCGCCAAAGCATTGTCGAAAATATAGATGAGGGTACATTAGAAGCTACTATTTACATGCTTAAAGTCATCCTCGACCACGAACTTATTCGTTACAGTTCCGTCGTGAGGGCACTTGATGTTTGGACAGGTTTGGATCTGCAAGCCTCAGACAATAGAGTGACTAAACGATCGATTCAATACGCGGCAAGATCTCTATCCAATCGAGAGCTGCGTGAAGAGGGAGTTAGAAGCGAGAATCTGAATACGCTTTTCATCAGTCTTTGGGCCACAGCTGTGAATGAAGAAGACGATATAAAAGAACCGATCCAATTCCTGATGGAAAACGGCGAAACCTATCAAAAGGTGATGGCCCAATTCTTTTTAACACAAAGCCAAAATGCGAGTATGAGATTTGAGTTAGCGCACCCGTTTTTATTTGAAAAGAATGGAGAGCTGCAATATTATCTTCTCAAAAACTATGTGTATGACTATGATATCCATTGGTCATACGAATCTGAAAAAAGTGAAAACACACTGACCATCAACCAGGTACCATTGTTAGAAAACAAGAAGGAACGATCTCGACAGTTTGAGTTGTTTAAAAACATGTTCTTACAAATGCCCAAAAGAGAACTCGAAATCGAATCAGAAACGAATCAAGGACTAACCCTAATTTTCTCAAGAGACGAAATTGCGAGAAAAATGATGTTCTTAACTGCCTACGACTTGGATAAGGATTGGCTAAGACAATTAATTGAATCGAAGGACAAGCTAAGTGCTGAATTAAGAGAAGATCTGCTTTCATTTTTTATCAAGGATAATTCGAATAAAACACAACGCGATTTCCTTTTTGCAAGTCTTGCTGATAAAAGTGTGAACAATCGAGAAATCGCCCTTGCGCATATTAAATCAATGGAGTTGATGCCTGAGGAGATTGAAAAGATTGAAGCGATATTAAAATTAAAAACTGGAGCCCTCCGACAAGGAGCTATTCAGATTTTATTAGGACTCCCGAAGGATCACCTAGAACCCGCGCTTGACCGTTTATTATCAAGTAAAGCAGAGTTGCAACGATTGGGTGCGCTTGAAATCTTATCAGAAATCAACGACCAGGCTGAACGTGAAAGACTAGTTAAAGCGTTTAAAAATACAATCCTCCAAATGAAAGCTGGCTCAAAAGAACAAATATTACTTGATAAATTGTTTCAAACCGAGGAATACAACCTGGTTAATGGATTTGGATTATATGACCCGAATCATCGGGTAAACCTTGAACTTGAGCACCCTAAACAAGAGTTAAAAAACCTTTTGCAGCCATCACCTGATTCTAGCAAGCAATTTCTTCAAGGTTTAGCCGCATTGGTTCATGAACATCGTCAAGTGGAATATGAGGTCGAGTGGTACGATGGCTCAAAGGATACACTCCATATTGGCGAGGAATTAAGGTGCACTTACTCTTATCAAGAGGATGAAAAACAGCAAATCGACCAACTTCCATTAGCTGAAGTTTGGAAGGAGTATATTAATACTCATAAGCTAACAGCACCAGAGCTCATTCAGACTGCCTTTTATCTTCACGCTGACAGGATCTTAAGCTATTACAGTAATAGGCTGGATGTTTGGGAGGTTATGGATTATCCAAAGGTAGAGGGCTGGAGGAAAACATTTTTAGAAGAAATTTATGCAATCGAAAACATCGAAGAAGTGAATCGCTTTCTAGATAATTTGAATTATCGTTCCCAAGTAGAAACGCTTTTCGATGCTCATTTTACCAGTCAAGATTCAAAAGAGCTTTTCGACAACATCAGTGCTGTTTTAAATTTTCTGGTACATTCGATCCCTGAAGATAAACTCAAAACCGAATACAAAATGCTTGATTTTCTTATCGATCCATGGCTGGAATGGGCTGAACACTTTGCCGATATTAATAGTGAATCCTTTGATGTGTATTTCAAGCTTCATTATCAGTTATATACGATGGCCAATTTTGAAAGTTTTCTTCCGTCGATGGAAGATTTAGCAAAAGCTTATGCACGTAAAATAATCGATGAACAGGTCATTTTTCAAGAACTTTTGGGTCGAGATGAAACGAGTAGAGATTATGTATCAGAATTAACCAATCCCAAAGATCATTTTTTAAAAAATTATCCTGATATGATTCCTATTAAAGATCGGGTGGTTCAAAGAATATTAGAAATTGAACTAAAAAGAGGGGATCTCCCTACAGAGGTAACTACCGTGGCTATGGGAATTGAACGCCATGAAGGCATAGGTTCCTTTGTTCAAATCCTATTAGGCCTTGATAAAGAATCGTTCGTACGCGGCTATATTTATGGTCATGGCAGCGATCTCACTAAAAAAGAAGTATTCTCCCACTTATTAAAAACAAGTTATCCAAAAGAGGGAGACAGCGAAGCACAACTAAAGCATCTTTTAAAGGGAAAGGCATTAGCGGATAAAAGATTATTAGAGGCAGCGATGTATGCCCCGCAATGGCTAGACATTGTTTCAAAGCACTTAAATTGGAATGGTTTGAGGAGTGCCGCCTGGTATTTCCATGCCCATATCAATGAGACATTTTCCGAGGAAAAAGAAACCATTGTTGCGCATTATTCGCCCATCTTCACCACAGGAATTTCAAGATGGTGCTTTTGACATCAGGTGGTTTAAAGAGTCTTACGAACAGTTGGGTGAGGAACGGTTTCAAATTCTCTATCAATGTGCCAAATACATTTCGGCAGGTGCGAATCATCGCAGATCACAGCTGTTTGCGGATGCGGTCTTGGGGAAATTAGCGCTTGAAAATACTAAAAACCTAGTTCAGGAAAAAAGAACAAAGGATCAAGTATTATGTTACAGTTTGATTCCAGTGAAAAATGAACAAGATGTTCTCGAACGGTATATATTCTTACAAAGATTTTTACAGGAAAGTAAGAAGTTTGGTGCCCAGCGCCGGGCCAGTGAATCAAAAACAGTCACGATTGCCCTTGATAACCTCGCCAGAAATGCAGGTTATAAGGATGTAACTAGGTTAAAGTGGGCAATGGAAGCGAAAAAAATGGAAGAGATTGCACCATTTCTTGAGCCAAAAGTGATGGATGATCTGACTGTACAGCTCGTGATTGATGCCAATGGGCGAGGAGATATCAAAGCTGTAAAAGGGGATAAAGCACTAAAAACTCTCCCAGCCAAGTACAATAAACATGATTATATTGTTGTCTTAAAAGGGATCAAATCAGATTTAAGGGAGCAATACAAACGAGCAAAGGAAGAGTTGGAACGCTCGATGGAGCTTGGAAATAGTTTTCTTTTAAGTGAAGTTTATACTATGATGAAAAATCCGGTGTTGACGCCACTGATGACATCATTGGTATTAAAAGTGGGGAACTATTTAGGCTTTTTTGAAGACGGTTCTCTATATGGTGTTGGGGCGGTTGACAAGTATTCCATTCAGGCCACTGATGAAATTTTCATCGCTCACCCGGTCCATCTCTTTGAGAGTGGGCAATGGAGTGAATTCCAACGGGATTTATTCGCTCGGAAGGTGAAACAGCCTTTCAAGCAAGTGTTTCGAGAACTATATTTACCAAATCAGGATGAACTTGCATTGGGAACGGGAACACGAAGATACGCGGGTCACCAAATCCAGCCGCAAAAAACAGTTGCCATATTAAAAAGTCGCTTGTGGACGACGAGCTATGAAACGGGACTTCAAAAAGTCTACTACAAGGAAAATATTATCGTGCAACTAAATGCTTTAGCCGATTGGTTCTCGCCATCGGATGTTGAGTGTCCAACCTTGGAAACAATCGAATTTTTCGACCGTCTTACCTATCAACCTATAGAAATTAAAAGTATTCCGAAGGTGATCTTCTCGGAAACGATGCGAGACATTGATTTGGTTGTCAGTATCGCCCATGTGGGCGGGGTGGACCCAGAGGCGAGCCTAACGACGATTGAAATGAGAAAAGTAATAGTGACTGAATCGGTTCGATTAATGAGATTGGAAAATGTAAGGATCGAGGGCAAATTTGCGCTGATTAACGGAAGTCTAGGGGATTATAGTGTTCACCTGGGTAGTGCCAATGTGTATAAACAGGCTGCAGGTGCCATTTATATCGTTCCCGTCCATTCACAGCAGCGTGGTCGAATCTTCCTGCCATTCATGGACGAGGACCCAAAAACAGCCGAAATTGTTTCAAAAGTCCTTTTGCTCGCGGAAGATAAGAAAATCAAAGATCCGTTTATTTTAGCACAGATAAGAAACTAGCAACATATGATCAAATGCAAAAGACCGCGGCTTCAATGGCAGCGGTCTTAGCTTTTTTATAAAAAAGATCGATACACGGGTCTTGTGATAAGGTTCATGAGATAAGCAGAGATCCGCGGATTGGGCTTTCTTTTTTTATTTAAGAAAGTAATGATGGTGTCTGCTTTTTTAATGCCTACTCCATGACCGTAGTATTGGTCATCCGCCATAAAAATCACATTCTCAGCACGCCAGTGCGACTCGTTCGGGTTAAAATCAGGATTGTTGAAATGCAAGATGTCACCAGGTATAAAATCATCCCCATATTTTTGCCAAATCTTCAGGTCGTTATCAAATTGCCAATCCATTAAGAGAAGCCGGTTAAAAAGTAGATCAAACCTTGTGCTTCCAATCGAATATAGGGTAGCAAGATATAAGACAATCGCGATTCCTGTTGAACAATCAAAGGCATAAAGGGCTCCATTTTTAATAACATCAAGAATGGCGACGCTGGGCCTTACATTTGGTTTCAAGAGAAAGCCGCCATTACTTAGACGATCCCAATACCTTTTATTGCAAAAGGCATAAGTAAAGGTTGTAAACTGTACCTTACTTTTATTAAGCTCTCGGGCAGCTTGCAGCGTCTTGGTTCGAAACAGCAGCTCAAATTTGAATTGACTTAAAGTTTGATATTGATAAATTTCCGGATATTTCTCCATTTTAGTAACGATGTCTTTCTGTTCTTTCGTTGTAAGGGTATGACTAAGATCATCCACGTGAATCGTTTGCTGATTTATTTTAATCATTTTCCCACCTGCTTCCCTAATCCACTCCTTCTAAAAAAATATGAAACTTTTAAACTAATAGTTCCAATTATCTGCTAGTTTTTTATTTTTCATAAATCTAACGTACATTAAGAAGAAGACGATTGCGCTGATGAATCTTAGGATGGATATGATGTTCATTGATTTTTGTATGCCGGTTACTTCGAGAAGCCAAATGCCGATTTGCGGCGCGATGAAGGCAACAAAGGATAATAGGACATTATAGGTTGTGATGCAATACGTTCTTTTTTCCTTTGGAGATTGCTCCAACAAAAGGTTGAACAATAGCAGCATGGTACCTGAAAGAAAGAACCCAGAAGTCATCGAGACAAAGGTTAAATAGATTAGATTAGTGGACAAAACGGTCAAAAACGGTGCAGTTGCCATTCCAGCAGCAACCCAAACGAGCACTAAGGTATTGGATTTTTGTTCCGCCCATCTTTTCCATAATGGGAAGGTAAATATCTGCACTAATTGATTCGCTACTGAAAATATACTAATCCAAAGAATCGTTGCATGAGCATATTTCACATTATAAATATTGAATAATCCCCATGCCATTTGCCATGAGAAATTAAAACATAAGGCAGTGATCAGAAACCATTTGTATCCTTTATCCTTAAAAATTGACCAATCCATAGACGAATTCTTTTGCTCCTGCTCCTTGTTCGACTTCGGTTGTACCGTTTCCTTGTGCCTCATTAAGAAAAATACTTCTAATAATCCAAAAAGAAAGGCCATGAGAAATAAAAGCTGGTAGGCGACCGCATGGTTGGTTTGGTTTTTCATAACGATTCCAATGATCAAAGTTGTGATCATGCCTACAATGGTTAACAGTCGGTTTCTATCACTGAAAAACGCTCCTCTTCGGTCTTCGTTTATCATTCCACTAATAAGCGTTTGCCAGCCGATATTTGATATCGTTCCGGGTACATTCATTAAAGCCACTATGATCAAAAACGCCCATGCTTGATAATCCGAACGAATAAAAAGGACTCCAGCTAAAAAAACAAATAAGATTCTTGCCCATAAAACGGACATGGCAACGGTCTTCTTTTGCTGCTCTAAACGATTCAACATGATAGCAGCTGGAATTGTCATAATCAGTGCAACTAATGGCGGAAGCGAGCTGATCAAGCCGACTTGATAGTTGCTTGCGCCGAGAATGGAAATAGCGAAAATAGGAAAAAAATTACTGGCAAGGTTCACAGCTATGGTAGACACCATCCCATGATAGATACTTACTTTTTCGTTGTATGTGCGCATGTTCATCCACCATCTTCATAAAAATTCTATAGCTATTATACAACAAGAATACTTGATTTTTTCGAAATTATTTTAAAATAACTAACCTATGGATCATGTATGAAAGTGTTTTGTGATAGCCTTAGAAATATTCCGCCTGGATTGTACTGTTTCTGCCTTTTAATGATAAAAAGACAATAGTATTTCTACAATATTTTTACAAAAGAAATAATAAATTCCTAAGATATATTTGCATTATTCGGGACCATCTGTTATAGTTAAGGAGAATTATTTTTGTTAGTCGGTAAGGATGAAAAAAGGGAATACTGCTTTTTGTCTAAAAGATCGAACTGAGCAAGGATAGTAATTTTATGTGTGCAAAGCACACAGCAGGAGGAAACACAAATGGAACAAGGTAAAGTAAAATGGTTTAATGCAGAAAAAGGTTTTGGATTCATCGAGCGCGAAGCTGGAGACGACGTATTCGTACACTTCTCTGCTATCCAAGGCGAAGGTTTCAAATCTTTAGACGAAGGTCAAGCAGTGACTTTTGAAGTTGAACAAGGTCAACGTGGACCACAAGCAACTAACGTTCGTAAAGCATAATCTAAACCACATAAATGTGAATGAAAAGGCTCTCTTGTAGAGCCTTTTTTTAATTTCAAACAATTTATACGCAAATACATAAAAATACCGCAGGGAGAAGAGGAAAAGCTCTTTCCCTTTTTTATTGGCAGAAGTTGAAATATAATGAAATCACATACATAGTGGAAGGAAGTGTTAGGATGATCATCCAGCGTCCTCAATTAGAGCAGTCCGAATTGACGAAGTATATTCCGCCCAAAGGTGAATATGAAACATTCCGTGATATGGACCATTACAAAGAGAAACTCAAGGAATGGGGTTTATCCTCAGCGAGAGAAGCGAAAAAAGAGTTCTGGTACAAGGATCGAAACTATCAGCGCCAAGTAACTATTAAAGGGTATGAAACTTACGGGAGAGCATTGGATATTAATACGCTTGTGATTGAATTCCAAGATGGAAATCTCACCTGTATCCATCCAGCCTATTTAAAAGAAATGCAGCAATCGAGCTTTGGAAAAGAAAGCTTGTTAACATTTGATGAAAAAGAAACGGTTGCACCCGATCTTGTGACTGTGGACGAAAGTGAACCAATAATTGCAGAGGCAATCACAGAACCAGCCGAAAAACCTGCAAAAAAAGAAGCAACTAAGCCACCAAAAGCAAAGGAACCGAAACCTAAAAAGGAGAAGGCTCCAAAACTCGAACTTCCAGTGGACAAGGTCCATTTTACTGCCAATGTAAAACAGTTCGCGCTCGTTTACAATCCGTTTAATGAGGAAAATGATGAAGTTGTTGTCTTAGAAAATGTTCAGATTGTCAACGAGGAAAATCCACTAGAAATCGGTCTAGCCTGGTGCAGCCATAGTAAGACACTCAAAAAGTTTGAATTGGCAATAGGGGATGCACTTGAATTCGATGGTAAAGTTGCTGCTAAGAAACTTGGAAAAGGA
This sequence comes from Bacillus sp. OV166, assembly GCF_900177675.1. Taxonomy (GTDB): domain Bacteria; phylum Bacillota; class Bacilli; order Bacillales; family Cytobacillaceae; genus Neobacillus. The sequence goes on from NZ_FXWM01000001.1 coordinate 2,751,982, forward strand.
AAAGATATAGACGAAGAATTCTTAGTAGATGTCCCGGTCTTGTATAAAATCAATAACCCATCAAAAATCGTTAAAAAATAGGACACTCTTTTAGAGGTCCTATTTTTGTTATATCCGCCGTGTTGATTTAAGGAAAATAAATCTCCAATCGATCCTCGCCCTTATTTAATATATAGTAATTTTGAAAATCAATGTTTTTCGTACAGGTGTCATATTTTTTCAATAATATGGTTAGGTAATTCACATCCCTCTTCATAAATATCAGCTGTTCATTTAATAACTGGATAGAATCAAAGTGGAATCCGTCCCTCTTCCATAAAAAATCCTCATCATTATAGTAGTTAAGAATTACTTGACGATTGTGATAGCATTCAAAATCAGCTACATCCTTCATTTGTATTTCCATATCAAATATCACCGATCCCTTTGCATATATTTTAGAAAATATAAGGTTCGAGGTGGTGATTGGAATCACATCCTGATAGAAAAGTGAAACCATTGATGATACGATGGAGGAATGACAAACATGTAAAAGGAAGAGGCACCTGTATGATCGCACTGATTATTGTTTTAGGATTAATTGGAATCACCTATTTTTTCCTAAGGTATTATCCCCCGTTTGGCAAAAAGGCTTCGAAGGAGAGGCTTAGGAAATATGAGCAATCCGAAAACTTCTCTCATCAAAGGAAATTCGTCAACCGCGTTCCAACAATAATGGAAAATGGCTTTAAAGAAACGGTTTCGATATTAATTGATTTCATCAAAGGTAATCCCAATGGAAGACCTAAAAATGCCATCCGAATGGAAAAATTAAAACTTTCGGATCGACAGGATGTTACACAACCAAAAATCACCTGGTTTGGGCACTCGGCTCTACTTTTAGAATTGGATGAAAAAAGAATACTATTAGATCCGATGTTTGGCTGGACACCTACACCATTTCCAATCTTCGGCATAAAGCGCTATAGCAAAGGACTCCCATTTATCATTGAAGATCTTCCAACGATTGATATAGTCATCATCAGTCACGACCATTATGATCATTTGGATTATGGATCGATTAGAAAAATAAAGGAAAAGGTCAAACAATTTATTGTCCCGTTAGGTGTGGGGAGCCACTTAGAGAAATGGGGAGTGAGTCCAGAAATCATAATAGAGCTAGATTGGTGGGATGAGCTTCATCATGAAGGACTTAAGATTTCTTCCACACCAGCAAGGCATTTTTCAGGCAGAAGCCTAACAGACCGCGATGCGACCCTTTGGTGTTCATGGGTAATAAAGGGGGAGGATACTAATATCTTTTTTAGTGGGGACAGCGGGTATGGGCCACATTTTAAAGAGATTGGTGCTAAATACGGTCCCTTTGATCTGACACTAATGGAATGCGGTCAATACGACAGGCGTTGGGCGGCAATTCATATGACGCCAGAAGAAACCGTCCAAGCACATCTGGATGTGAAGGGGAAAATAATGATACCAATTCATTGGGGAGCCTTTACACTAGCCTTACATGACTGGACGGATCCAATCGATAGAGTAACGAGCGCGGCCAAAACACAAAATCTTGCTATTTCCACGCCGAAAATCGGTGAAACGGTTTATATTGGTTCGGAAGATTACCCAAATAAAGTTTGGTGGAAATAGAGTGACATAAGCTAAAGATTGATGTCCGCTATTTAAGTGGAATCAATCTTTTTTTGTTTGATCATTTATTACAGTTTAATTGATAAGAATCCTTTTTATTAAATACATTTTTGCTTCCCATCACTTTTCTCTAATTTTTTGGAGATAAGACGAAATCCAAAGGAAATGGCGCAAAACAAAGCAAATATAGATTGTGTCCGATTACATTGGATTTCACAAATTGTTCACAATCCGTTATACTTTTTTCTGTTAATAACGGAACCGACTTTCATGAGAGTTGAAAGTCAAGTTATAAATCAGAAACGACTGTACAGTAAGAATCTGTACATTTAGTGAAACAAAGGGAGAGATGCAATTTTGGATTTAAATAAAATTAAATATTCATGGTTTGGAAATACAAAGGGCGATATATTAGCAGGTATTGTGGTAGCACTTGCATTAGTTCCAGAGGCTATTTCTTTTTCTATTATTGCCGGTGTTGACCCAATGGTCGGATTGTATGCTTCGTTTTGTATTGCAATGACAATCGCGTTTGTTGGTGGTAGGCCGGGGATGATTTCTGCAGCAACAGGTGCCACTGCATTACTAATGGTGACATTGGTTAAAGACCACGGATTGCAATATTTACTGGCTGCAACGATTCTAACGGGTGTTTTACAAATCATTATGGGAGCTTTAAAGTTGGGGCGATTGATGAAATTTGTTCCCAGGTCCGTAATGACAGGGTTTGTTAACGCACTTGCGCTTCTTATTTTTGCTGCCCAATTACCGCATTTCGTAGGGGAGTCATGGCAAATGTATACCATGGTCGCAGGAGCGCTTGCCATTATTTATATCTTACCTCGTTTTACGAAGGCTGTCCCTTCAGCGTTGGTTGCGATTATTGTAGTAACAACGATTGCTATTTTTACGGGCAGTGATGTTCGGACCGTCGGAGATATGGGAGAATTAACATCCAAATTACCAGTCTTTTTGATTCCGGACATTCCATTCAACTTTGAAACACTTCATATAATTTTTCCCTATTCATTATCGATCGCGATTGTAGGGTTGGTTGAATCACTTCTTACGGCAACAATTGTCGACGATCTGACAGATACAGAGAGTGACAAGAACAGGGAAGCCGTTGGACAAGGTATTGCGAACATTGTTTCAGCATTCTTTGGCGGAATGGCTGGATGTGCAATGATTGGTCAGTCTGGTATTAATATCAAATCTGGCGGCAGGGGCAGATTATCCACTTTTGTCGCAGGTGCGTTTTTATTAATCTTGATTGTTTCGTTAAGAGGATTCCTCGTGCAAATTCCAATGGCCGCACTTGTGGGTGTGATGATTATGGTTTCGATTGGAACTTTTGATTGGTCTTGCCTAAAGTCATTCAAAAAGGTGCCAATTACCGATACAATTGTGATGATTGTGACCGTTGTTACAGTAATACAGACTCATGACTTGTCTAAAGGGGTTTTAGCGGGAATCATCTTAAGTGCGATATTCTTTGCTTCAAAAATCTCACAAGTGAAAGTATCAAGTTCAGCTAAAGGCTCAAATAAAAAAATATATCATGTTACTGGGCAACTTTTCTTTGCTTCAGTAACTGACTTTGTAAACAGTTTTGATTATAAAGAAAACGTTAGTGAAATTGACCTAGACCTATCCAATGCCCACCTTTGGGATGATTCTGCGATTGGTGCGATTGATAAAGTAGTCATTAAGTACCATCAAAATGGAGTTAAAGTAAACTTAAAAGGATTAAACTCTGAAAGCAATAAACTGATTGAAAAACTTGCTGTTCACAACAAACCGGGTGGACTGGGAAAAGCAGTTGGCCACTAAATATATGAACGCTGGATAAGTAAAATCCAGCGTTCTTTTGCATGTTTACGATGATTCTAATAGGTAAAATACAAATCCGGATATAGTTGACATGGCAAATACAGATAAGACAAAGGTAAAAACCAGCTGTTTTTTAAAGATTGATTTTAATAGGATCACTTCAGGCAAACTAGCACCTGCAGAACTAATGATTATCGCCATGACAGGTCCTAATGCCATTCCTTTAGCAATAAAAATTTGTGAAATCGGGATCATGCTGGAAAGACGGATATATAAAGGGATCCCGATGATGGCGGCAATAGGAATCAGCCACCAATGTTCTTCGCCAAACACACTGGAAATCCATTCTGTTGGAACTAAACCGTGAATGACAGCGCCAATGGCAGCACCCATGATTAAATAAGGATAAACACTTTTCATTAAATCGAGGGTTTCCTTTAACGCCATTTTCACATTAAATTTTTGATTTTGTTCCTGATAACCTGTCATAACGACATTTTTTACAGATTTTTCAAAACCTAACTTTTCTAGTGTAAAACCAATAATGATCGAAAATACGGTAGTCAAAGCGGTGTAAATGGCCGTTACTTTCCAACCTAGGACAACTCCCATAAGGGTCAATATCGTAGGGTCAAGGACAGGGGAAGCAAACAGAAATATCATGACGATCCCAAAAGGCATTTTCTTTTTTAACATATTTACGACAACCGGTATCGTCGAACAGGAACAGAAGGGTGTAATAAATGCAAAGACAATTGCTGTAAAGGCAGCGAACAGTTTATTTTTCCCTGCAAACTTTTTTTCGATTTTCTCATAGGGAATAAAGCCCTGCAGTAGACTAATTATAAATGAAATGACGATAAACAGAACCGTTAACTCAAACGCAATTGATAAAAAACTTTTAAAGATGTCCATCCACATTTTAATTCCCCCTATTAATCAAATAATATTGATATATTAATCAAAAAAAATTGATTTATAACTTAAAAAAATAATCAGCAGGTTGGTTTGAATAGGCAACAAAGTTCATGGGACAATAGATGATTTAGTTCATCTTGATTCAACTGGTAGTAGCTCCAGGTACCCCTTGTTTCTTTTGAAATGATGTTTGCATCTAACAAGATCTTTAAATGATAGGACAGTTTTGATTGAGTCATATCAACGATTGGTGCGAGGTCACATACACACATTGAGCCATTTTGAGTTAAAATATTCATGATCTGCAGTCTCTTTTTATCTGCAATCGCTTTAAACTTTAACTCGTATTTTTCAAATACTTTCTCCAGGGATATATCCTGTAATTGGATTTCCTGTTCCATTTTTACACCTTCTTTATTAATCAATTTATCTTGATGCATTTATCATATGGTCAATTTTTTCATATGTCAATGTTTTTAATCAAGAAAAATTGATTTAGAAAAAAATTTCAATTGGTCCGTGAAAACAGTAAAATCATTTATAAATTTTTTTTGATAAAGTGGTTGCAAATAGAAAAAATTGTTAATATACTTTAATTGTAAATCAAAAAAAGTTGATTTAACTTATAAATCAAAAATAATTGATTTATTAAAATTAACTTCAAAAAGGAGATGGGTAATATGAACTTTTTCAAAAAACTGACTGGTAAACCAACATCCAAATCTTCAAGTTGCTGTAATGTGGAGATCAAAGAGGTAACTGAAACTCAAGCGGGAACTTCTAATACAAACGAATCCTGCTGCACAGATGCAGCAGATGAGAAATCATCTTCCTGCTAAGGCAAACATTTCTAAGGTTCTTAATTTAATGGAGGAATAATAATCAAATATAGAGTATAATGAAGTTTCGGATTTTTATTTCTCAAGGAGAACCTGTATATGAATCAAACCTATACGTTAAAGGAAAAGACAAAGCAAATTTTTATTTTGTTGATTCCTATTTTAATTACACAGCTTGGCATGTTTTCAATGGTGTTTTTTAATACGATTATGTCAGGGAAGTACCATTCCACCGCTTTAGCCGGAGTAGCGATTGGGTCCTCGATTTGGAGTCCGATTTTTACGGGGATCAGCGGAATTCTTCTTGCGGTTTCACCAATTGCCGCTCAACGCTTTGGTGAAAAGAAGAGCAACGAAGTAGCATCAGTGGTGAAACATGGAATATATCTTTCCATTTTAATTGCACTCGTTGTCATCATCCTGGGTTTCTTTTTGTTAGACCCGATCCTAGATTTAATGAAACTTGATTCCGGTGTGAAAAAAACTGCCTTTCATTATCTAGTCGGACTCAGCTATGGAATTCTTCCGCTATTTATTTTTAATGTACTTAGATCATTTATTTATGCACTTGGCAAAACAAGGGTCATTATGATTATCATGTTATTGTCTTTACCAGCCAATTTCTTTTTAAACTATGTGCTCATCTTTGGAAACTTGGGTTTTCCAGAGCTTGGTGGTGCAGGGGCAGGCTATGCAACATCGATTACGTATTGGGGGATTATGGGGATGACCGTGTTTATCGTTAAAACCCAAGAACCTTTCTCTACGTACTCCGTTTTCGCTGATTTAAAAGAATTTTCTTGGGATAAATGTAAAGAGATATTAAAGATCGGTGTGCCGATGGGACTCTCTATATTCTTTGAAACTAGTATGTTTGCGGTGGTTACCATCCTACTAAGTAAATTTAATGTCACTACCATTGCTGCCTATCAATCTGCATTAAATATTGTCTCTTTTCTATACATGATTCCGATTAGTATTTCGACGGCACAAACAGTCTTAGTCGGGTATGAAGTTGGGGCCCGTCGTTATAAAGATGCGAAACAATACAGCTGGTTAGGAGTTTATCTTGCCATCTTGATTGCCGTTGTGACTGGAGTATTAGTAGTGATATTTCGCTATCAAGTTGCCGGTTTATATTCGAATGAAACAGCCGTCATTAATTTAACCGCTAATTTCTTAATCTTTGCGCTATTTTTCCAAATCTGTGATGCCATCCAGGCAACTGCACAAGCTGCCTTAAGAGGATATAAGGACGTCAACCTTGCCTTTATCATGACACTCATAGCCTATTGGCTCATCTGTCTTCCATCAGGATATCTACTCGCACATTATACGAGTTTAGGAGCAAGAGGCTACTGGATCGGACTAACCATCGGCCTGCTCGCAGCCGGAATAGCCCTATCCATCAGACTGATATACATCCAAAAGCGGAAATTCGTCAGTAGAGCGGTTTAATGGTCTCATTTATTGGAGTCTTTATTTGGTGTTATTTATTGATGTCTTTATTTGGTGTCAGGCACCACGAAAAGACAGTATTTCGATTTTGTCCGCATGGAGTGGACACTTTGATATTGCTGGAAACAAAAAGGGTTACGTAGATTAGCTACGTGCCCTTTTTTGTTCATTTTCACATTTTAGGTCACGTAGAGCAGGTCTACGTGCCCGAAATTGTATAATTCCACCGATTAGGGTCACGTAGAGCACGTCTACGTGCCCGAAATTGTATAACTCCACCGATTAGAGTCACGTAGAAAATTTAATAAATAATTGGCTTACTGAATCTTCCAATGGTAAAATATAGATGATGGTATGTTTCAAATCTGCAGGTGAGGTGACCCTTTATGGGAAGGGAAGTACACTTTAAAGAGGAAGAATTCGTACTGAAGTTAACAGGGCTTTTAAGCATTTTTGCATTAAAGTGGCAGTTAAAAATTCCTTACAAAGTGATTAAAAGTGTTTATATTGATGATTTTGATCCTCTAATGTGGATGCTCCGCATGCCTGGAACCGCCATTGCACCGCTCAATATTTACGAAGGCAACTTTAAGTTTGGTAATGAATGGTACTTCCTTTCATGTGAACATAAAGTACCACTTATCCATTTTGAATTAGAAAATTTCGGAAAGTATAAATATGTCATTTTTGAAATTGAAAACCCAAGAGCTGTAATGATTGAATTAAGAAAGAAATTAAGAGAGTTGGAAGAGTGAATAATGCACATAAAAAAGAAAAAAGTGTAATGATGATTGCGTCATTACATTTTTTTTCTTTTTCCTTTACGTTTTTTAACTAATCTACTAACAATATAAATACCGCCAATTAGAGCAAATAAATTTAATGGATCCCCAAGGTTAATATTCAAAGTGAAATTATTAGTTACCCTGACATCATTTTTATTGTTATTCGAACCTGGTTGATTATTAATTTCTTTCAATTCCTTCACAAAAAATCACCCCTCTAATAAATATAGTATAATTATATTCACAAAAAATTCCAACTTTAAAAAGCTAGGCGTGAATACACTAGTAATCTACAAAAATAATGACGCCATTCTATTAAGAATGGCGTCTAAAAAAGATTAATATAATTTTTTTAAGTTAAATAGTTTAGAGAATAAAGTTTGATTTTTATCAGTTACCTTTAATTCTTCCATGATTAATTTTTCTTGATTGGTTGTAATCCAATTCTGTAATTCTTGTTTATCTTTACAAAGCGTATAATATGTTTCCCCACCTTTTCCAAGTGCGTTGACAACATATCTACAAGTGTTCGCCATAATGTCCACCTTTAAAAATAAATTATTGTTTTCTATATGGATTATATCAGGCTTGAAAAAATAGTCCATCATTATTTTTCATCAAAAATCAGCAAATAAGGCCGTTTACATCGAATGTTTTATCTAATTTCGATTATTGAGTGGAAATTGTGTATAATACATTCATAATAGTGATTGGTTTAAATGGAGTTGAAGATATGATTACAATAGCGGATATAGCAAAACTGTCGGGTGTTGCAAAGAGTACGGTTTCTCGTTACTTAAACGGGGGATCTGTGGGTGAAAAAACCAGTAAAAAAATTGAAAGTGTCATTAAAGAAACGGGATATACACCTAATAAATTTGCCCAAAGCCTAAAAGCTAAGAAGACAAATATTATTGGCACGATTGTCCCAAGATTAGATTCATTCGCCACATCACAGACACTGATTGGGATGGATGACCAGCTAAGGGAACAAGGCTATCAATTAGTAATATCCAACTCAAGTCAGGATCTCGATCGAGAAATTGAAAACATATATAGTTTGGCCAAACAAAAGGTAGCTGGAATAATTCTTCTTGCAACCGAAATCACCGAAAGACATATTGAAGCCTTTGATAATATTCAAGTACCCACCATATTAGTGGGGCAGGAGCATACTAATTTTCACAGCGTTATCCACGATGATTATCAAGCCGCATACGAGTTAGGCCAATATATTCTGGAAAAAGGACATAGAAGAATTGCCTACTTAGGTGTTTCAGAAAGGGATATAGCAGTAGGTGTCAAACGAAAAGCTGGGTTCATGAAGGCAGTTTCAGAACAACCTGGGTGTGAAGTTCATTATTTTGAAACAAGCTTTAAAATTGAAGATGCAATCAAAAATGTCCCCAATATTATTAAAAGCTTCCATCCTACTATTATTGCTTGTGCAACTGATAATATCGCTTTAGGTGCTTTAAGAGCAGCAAATATGGAGGGGCTAACGGTGCCTGACCACCTTTCTATTACTGGATTTGGCGGCTATGATGTCACGAAAATCACATTTCCAGGCATCACAACAGCTAAGTTTTTCTATAAAGAGGCAGGACATGTAGCCGCAATGAATATAGTTAAATTAGTTAATGAGGAACAAATAGAAAAAACAACACTTTCAAAATTTAAAATAATGGAGCAAGAAAGCGTTGACAAGGTAAACTATTAATCTTATAATCTAGATGAAACCGGTTCCACTTTAATACATTTAATTTTGGAACCGGTTCCTATGAAAACCTCTTGGAACTCGTTCCTTTAATTGATTTTTTTTAAATAATTTCGGAACCGGTTCCACAAAATAACTGATAGGATAGGGTGATTGTTGATGAATTACAAAAAGATTGCTGAAGAGATACTTGATGCAATTGGTGGTAAGGAAAATGTATCGGCAGCAGCACACTGTGCAACAAGATTACGAATGGTTTTAAACGAAGATGAAAACATTGATAAAGCTAAATTAGAAGAAATGGATGTAGTTAAAGGTACTTTTTCAACGGGTGGTCAATTTCAAATTATCTTAGGGTCAGGAACAGTAAATGAAGTATACAAGGAACTCGCTAAACTAACAGGATTATCTGAAATGTCTACTAAGGAAGTTTCCAAAGAAGGATCAAAGAAGCTAAATCCTATTCAACAATTTGTCAAAATGCTATCGGATATCTTTGTTCCGATTATTCCAGCCATCGTTGCCGGCGGTTTATTAATGGGAATCAATAATCTCTTAACTGCGAAGGATTTCTTTATTGCAGGAAAGTCATTAATCGAAGCTTATCCAAATATCGCCGATTTGGCTGGACTTATAAACACGTTTGCTAATGCAGCCTTTGTATTTTTGCCTATTTTAATTGGCTTCTCCGCAACACAGCGGTTTGGTGGTAACCCATATCTTGGAGCCGCACTTGGAATGCTCATGGTCCATCCTGACTTATTAAATGGTTACGGGTATGCTGATGCGGTAGCTAAAGGCGAAGTTCCAATTTGGAAGATTTTTAACTTTGAAATCGAAAAGGTAGGTTATCAGGGCTCTGTGCTTCCTGTACTAGTTTCATCATTTGTTTTAGCAAAAATTGAAACATTTTTACGAAGAAGAGTCCCTTCTTTCCTTGATAACTTAGTTACACCATTATTATCTATTTTTATCACAGGAATTCTTACGTTCACATTAATCGGACCGATCACACGTGGAGCGGGTAACTTGCTAACAGATGGGTTAGTTTGGTTATATGACACAACTGGTTTTATTGGCGGAATTTTATTTGGTCTTGTTTATGCTCCAATTGTCATCACTGGAATGCACCACAGCTTCATCGCCATTGAAACGCAGCTATTGGCTGATATTGCAAAAACAGGCGGTTCATTCATTTTTCCAATCGCAGCCATGTCCAATGTGGGTCAAGGAGCGGCAACGCTGGCAGTCCTTACATTGACTAAGGATGCGAAAGTAAAAGGAGTGGCTTCTGCTGCAGGTATTTCAGCACTTCTAGGTATTACTGAACCAGCCATGTTCGGGGTTAACCTTAAGTTAAAATATCCGTTTATTGGTGCAATCGTAGGTTCTGCCGTAGGTTCCGGCTTTGTTACCTTGTTTAAAGTGCAAGCTATTGCCATGGGGGCTGCTGGTTTACCAGGTATCATTTCTATAAAACCAGGAACAATTACTTTCTATATTATTGGCATGGCGATTTCTTTTGCTGCGGCTTTCCTAGTTACTATTTTTCTCGGGAAACGCGATGCGAAAAAGCAAGTATCAGCCAAATAGATATTTATAAAATCGGAAAGGGAATCATTAATGATTCTCTTCCATTTATTTAAGGAGTAGAAACATTATGGAGTGGACTAAAGAGAAAAGATACCGCCGAATTGAAGATGAAAGCCCTGAAGCAATGCAGGAATTAATGAAAAAGGTAAATGCTTGCCCTTGGAGGCAATCGTTTCATATACAGCCTAATACAGGTTTACTAAATGATCCAAATGGCTTTGCTTTTTATAATGGTTACTATCATTTATTTTATCAATGGTTTCCATTAGGACCTGTCCATGGGTTGAAATATTGGTACCATGTGAAATCAAAGGATCTAGTGCATTGGGAAGACGAAGGAATAGGCATTGCACCGGGGGATTTTTTCGATAGCCATGGAGCATATTCAGGCAGTGCAATTGAACAGGATGGAAATTTATTTTTGCTGTATACAGGGAATACACGCGATGTAAATTGGCAAAGGCATCCATATCAATGTTTGGCTGTTATGAATGAACAAGGAGATATTGAAAAAGAGAACCTGCCAGTAATCTCAACTGTACCAAGTGGTTATACAGACCATTTTCGTGATCCAAAGGTGTGGAAGTCTGAGGATGGCCAATATTATACAGTTATTGGTGCACAACGTGATAATTTAACCGGTACTGCTGTCCTTTATCGTTCGTCCAATTTAAAACAATGGAACTTTGAAGGAGAATTAGCAACGGAGCTAGAGAATTTTGGTTATATGTGGGAATGCCCGGATTATTTTGAACTCGCCCATCAAGGCATTTTTGTATTTTCTCCTCAAGGGCTCGAACCCCATGGCGATGATTTCCATAACATTTATCAATCAGGGTATATTCTGGGAAAGAAGCTAGACCTGCCGAATAGAAATTTCGGCCACGGTGATTTTCGTGAGCTTGACCGCGGCTTTGATTTTTATGCCCCGCAAACGACACTTGGACCGGATGGGAGAAGAATTCTCATTGGCTGGATGGGATTACCGGAAATAGAATATCCAACGGATCCTAACGGCTGGGCTCATTGTTTAACAATTCCTCGCGAACTAAAGGTGAAAAATGATAAATTAATCCAACAGCCAATAGAAGAAATGAAACTGCTTCGAAAAGTTGAACAAAAAATTACGGACTTTATTGAGAATGATGTGAAAAGCTTCCCAGGTATGAATGGTACAACCTTTGAATTGTATTGTGAAATGTCTGATATTTTTGCAGAAGAATGTGGAATCGAGTTTCGGGCGAATGATACGAAAAAAACCGTAATTAAATATCATCTTGCCGAACAAAAGGTGATTTTGGATCGCAGTTATTCTGGTGAGGAGGTTGGGATTTCTTACGGGACAAAAAGAGCATGTCACCTTAATAGCAATAAGATTTCGATTCATATGTTCGTAGATACCTCTTCTGTTGAGATATTTATTAATGATGGGGAAGAAGTCTTTACAGCACGGATTTTCCCAGAGTCAGATTGTGACCAAATTAGGTTCTTTGCTTCAAAAGGCAGTGTTATGTTCAATATAAAGAAATGGGATTTAAAGAAGAAGTAGGTGTGAATTATTTCTTACATTGTTTATAGAAATAAACTAAAGCTGTTGAGTTAATCGACAGCTTTTTGTTAACTATTTAATTACATTATAATCATGTATAGAAGCTCCAATTATATTTGAAAACTTCGAACTATAAATCAGGCCTAATTATAAAAGGAGCGTTTTCTAAAGTTTTTCTTTTGATTTCTAAAATGGTCAAGTTTATATTAAATAGCAACAACATAAAGTAACTCTAACAAAAGAAAATTTATTTCCCCCGTATCTTTTCATCCCTCTCGAAACGTTTAAAGTGTAGAGAGTGCAAAAGGAGTGAAAACATGTCACACAATCTTAGAGAAGCTAACTTAGCAAGGTCACAGAACGAAGATAGGTTCGAAAATGACTTTTGGATCGAAAATTATCCAAAACTTCTGCGATATTGTCACTTTCTTGCCCACAATCGATGGGATGGAGACGAAATCGCACAGGAAACCTTTATTAAGGCCTTAAAATATGGCAATCACTCGCAAAAGCTTACCACTGCATTGCTAAATAAGATTGCCTATAATCATTGGATTGATATGCTTCGAAAAAGAAAAAATGAAACGGTTGAGGCAGATTCCGATTTTTCCACTCATTCTTTAACAAATCAACTTGATAACACAAGGGAATCGGTTGATATACTCCTAAAGAATTTCACCCCAAACCAAGCTATTATCTTTTTGTTAAAAGAGGGGTTTCAATATCAGCTGAAGGAAATCGCCTCGATGTTAGATTCTACAGAAATGTCTGTGAAGTCCAATCTTCATCGTGCGAAAAAGCGACTCGAAAAAGCAAACGAAGAGAAGCAAGTTCAGTCAGTTGACTTGTTTTGGGAAGAAGAAGAAAGGGAGCAGCTATCGGACCTATTTTATGAAGCATTAAAAAATCAAGATCCAACCATCCTTATTCAAGCACTTCCTTTACGAACAAGTATTAATAAAGTTCCTAAGATCATGACAGGTAAATTACATTCCAAACCAAATTTCACTCCTTCAAGCACTCTCTGTATGGCTGCATAGCCAAATTGCTATTAAGGAGGGGTCGGAATGAGTACCATTCCATATGTAATTGAACAATCTAATCGTGGAGAACGTTCTTATGATATCTATTCACGACTGTTAAAGGATCGAATTATTATCATTGGTGATGAAATTAATGAACACACGGCCAATAGTGTTGTTGCCCAATTATTATTTTTAGCAGCAGACGCACCAGATAAAGAAATTTCGCTCTATATCAACAGCCCAGGAGGTTTGACTACAGCGGGTTTTGCCATTTTTGACACGATGCAATACATTAAGCCGGACGTCAGGACGATCTGCACTGGGATGGCTGCATCATTTGGGGCGATGTTACTGCTTGCTGGAAAAAAGGGAAAACGGTACGCACTGCCAAATAGTGAAATTATGATTCATCAGCCGTTAGGTGGAGCCAAAGGGCAGGCAACGGAAATCGAGATTTCTGCACGAAGAATCTTAAAGCTAAGAGAGCATATCAATAAAATTATTTCAGAACGGACCGGCCAACCGCTTGAAAAGGTAGCAAAGGATACGGACCGAGATTACTTCATGAGTGCCGAGGAAGCAAAAGAGTATGGGATTATCGACGAGATTCTCTACCCAAAATGAGTTTTTATGAAAGAGGGATAGTGTATTAAAAAATGCGACCGATAGAAGCTGAACTAGTCTACACTTATTCTAGGGGTGCGCATTTGACATTTTAGAGAATCAAATTAGCAGGTTACTTGTGTCAGGTCAAGTTCAAAATCAAGTTGGGTACAATCGTTGAAGAAAGCTGCCATTGGCAGCTTTTTTGATTGGATATGGAAATATTAAAAAATATACTAGAACTATTCCTGCTAATAGTTTAATATATTTTCCAATATAGAAACTAGGGGGATTTTCTATGGATATAAAAATAGATAATTTAACGGGAGCAGAAGTGGCTGAATTGGTGGGGGAGCATCTTCATGGTATGAGACTGAATTCCCCCCCAGAAAGTATCCATGCATTAAATCTTGATCAATTACGAAAACCAGAGATTACTTTCTGGAGTGCATGGGAAGGAAGTGAACTACTTGGATGCGGGGCTTTGAAAGAACTTGATGATCAACATGGAGAGATCAAATCCATGCGAACATCTTCCTCACATTTAAGAAAAGGTGTTGCCAAACAACTTCTTAACCACATAATCGGAGAAGCCAAACAGCGTGGCTATCACAGGCTGAGCTTGGAAACAGGATCAATGGATGCTTTTGAACCAGCAAGAAGACTATATGCAAGTTTCGGGTTCCAGTTTTGTATGCCTTTTGCGGATTACATGGACGACCCAAATAGTGTATTTATGACAATGGATTTATAATTATGTTTGGGAGGGATAGATGATGGAACACGAATTAAAAGAGGTCATCAAAAAGTGTGATATGGCAATTAAACAGGAAGATTTTGATACGCTGATGAATTACTATACCGATGATGCCATTCTTGTTGTAAAGCCTGGAATGATTGCACGCGGAAAAGAGGAAATCAAAAAAGCATTTATTGCGATTGCAAATTATTTCAATAATAGTGTTGTACCAACACAGGGTGAAATGATTATACTAGAAGCTGGAGACACGGCATTAGTCATTTCACAGACACTACTCGCTGCTGATAAAAAGGATTCGGAATATTCTATGGATAGAAAAGCGACCTATGTATTTAAGAAAAATTCACAAGGGGATTGGCTTTGTGCCATCGATAACTCTTATGGGACAGAATTAATCAATAATTAACTAGACGAAGGTATAAAAGGAGTTGGTTACCTACCATTTGTAGATAATCAGCTCCTTTTTTCATAAGTGAAAATGTATTAAAATTATGATAGGATTAAACTTTTTGGGGGAATGAAATATGAGTAGAATTGCACAAACGCCTGAACCACCCTACTACGCAGTGATTTTTGCTTCACAGAGAACTAAAGGTGACAGTGGTTATGGAAAAATGGCAGATAAAATGGTAGAGTTAGCTTCTCAGCAAAAAGGATTCTTAGGTGTGGAAAGTGCAAGGGATGAAGAGTTAGGAATTACAGTTTCATATTGGGATTCATTAGAATCTATAAAAAACTGGAAGGAAAATTCTGCTCATAGAATAGCACAGGATAAAGGGAAAAAAGAATGGTACAAGAATTTTTCTCTCAGAGTATGCCGTGTAGAGAGACATAACTTTTTTGAAATGTGACTTTAATAGTCTGCTGATTTTTGTATTAATTACCTTGATATAATGGTGCTTTTAAGTGTAAAAAAATGAGGTGAATAATTCACCTCGACAATAATTCTGTATATTATTACTTTTCTCTATGTGGATACATTTGATGCCATTGCTGCCAGGTACCATGAGGATGATGGTGATGCCATTGCTGCCAAGGTACCCAAGGATGTTGTTGTTGCCACTGATGATGAGTGCCATGAGGATAGTGATGATGCCACTGCTGCCAAGGCATATAAGGGTGTTGTTGGTGCCATTGTTGCCAACTACCGTGTGGATTGTGCTGATGCCACTGTTCCCAAGGCATAAATGAGGATTGTGATTGACCATGACCATGAGTCATTAAAATTCACCTTCTTTGCAAAAAATTAATTCTTTATAGCTTATGCATTGTATATTTTGAAGGACATATTTCCACTAAATTTAGGCTAAATTACCAATAATTTACACTGTTAGAGGATAAAAAATCAACTGTGAATATATTTCAAGGTTGTGAAAACAAAAATAAAAAGAACGCACATATTAGAGATGAAAATCTAACATGTACGTTCTTATTCTTGTTTACCGCTTTTTCTTTTTTGAATTATCTACAACAAGTTTATTTTTATTAACGACCTCTATGGTAACCTGAACATGAATATTGAGATCATCAATATTCTTAACACTTGCAACTTTTGCCTTTCGACCTTTAATTTTTAACTCTTCACCTTCGGTTGGAACACGATTAAGCAGCTGAGTTAATAAAACGTTATTTTTTTCAATAAAATGAACAGCAAACATTTTGGTCTCACCTATTTCTTATGGTATGTGATACATAAAAAATGCTCATATAAAATATATGAGTTAAATTTAGACCAAATTACTAATACAAAAAAAAATTGAAAAATGCTGTTTACCTCAATTTTAGCTGGGGGTAATAATCGTAACTTTTCAAAAGAAAAAAACTGTGTAGAATTAATATTGGGTATGTTTATTGAAAAATGAAAGATACATAAATGCGTTCGGGGGCGATTACTCCAATTAGAGGATTGGAATCCAAACCAAGGACATGTAAGAAATGAAGATGTTTCAATTGTAAAAGTGGGAGCTGAAGAATCATATGAATGGGCACGAACCGTTGCCCTTGGTTTTTCGAGCGACCAGAACACAACGGAGGATTCAATCGAATCCGTAAGAGGTTTTTTAAATTTATCTCATTCAGCTGCTTTTTTACGACAAAACCGAATAACACATCCGCCAGGAATATGGAAAGAAACGGTTTTAAATTAGCTTTTAACAAGGTAATTATGAAGAGTTCACTATTTTAGTAATCTTGTATAGAGAGGCAAAAGATTACTTCCAAGGCTTACAGCTAGTTTATTTGACTAATATCCTTTCATTAATTATTCTTACAAAACGAACTAAATAGGAATTTATAATATAATTCCCTTGATCATTTTTCACGATAAAGTATTTGTTACGCTCCATCATTTCAACTACTTCTTGTTCAACATCTTCTTTATTAACATCTAATTCTTTTATCATTTTTTCGGTTATTATCTCATGATCAAACGTATAGCAAACTGTAAATTCCTTCAATCTAATTTTCCTTTCTGTAATTAATTGTAGTTAATGAATAGAAAATTTCTTCTTTTTTTCAAAAGTACTTCTGTAAAAAAGAAATCTACCCCTCGAATGAAGTGGGCAGAAGCCACACAAGGGGGTATCTTGTAATATCTATTTCTTCTCCACTTTAACTAAACCTTTACCTAAATTATTCTTATCAAAATAGCATATGACCACATCATGAACGCGTATCTTATCACCTGAAAGGATGTTCTTTGAAGAAAAGATGATATCTGTTCCGTCATCACTTTTTCCGTAGTATTGCTTCCCTTTGATTTTACTAATCTTGTATTCTACCGTGGTGTACTCAGAGGAACCATTGTTTTTAGTTATTGTATTGTTAACAGGAGCAGAAGTATGATCTTTTACTAATACTAATGCTATTAAAATTGATGAGAGCACCAAAAGGATGATCACTCTTTTAATCATTGTACTCTACCTCCTTCTATGTATTTTAAGAGAAATGTTAGGAATGTAAATCCTTCTATTTTCCTTAGTCTTTATACCTATTTCTTGATTCAACCAATTTTAGTTTTGTGAGAAAATGTGATTTTGTTGATAAAATTTCACAAGTTATTCACATTCATACCTTGTTAATATCTTAAAGGTATTCTAATCTTATTATATAAAAGTAATTTCTACAAATCTTGGAGGAGGTGCACAATTGTTACCTATTGAACGTCGACAGCAACTATTAACTTGGTTAAATAATGAAGGAACCCTATCGATTACAGAAATTAGCAATCGTTTACAAGTTTCTGAAATGACCGTTTATCGAGATATAAAGCCATTAATAGAGGACAAAAAGGTCATTAAAACTTCAGGTGGAATCTGCTTAACACAAGAAACTACCATTTCTTCATGCGCATGTAAATATTGCTTGAAAGAATCAAATAATCGCCACCCAGTTCAAATTATAACCCACGAGTTAAGGGTAGAGCACCTTTGCTGTCCTCATTGTGGCTTATTACGATATAAGGACATAGAAAAAGATGTTTCTCAAATCATTTGTCGCGATTTCCTTCAGGATACGACCATTAGTGCAAAAATGGCGTATTTCTTACTTGACGCAGATTTTAATTTGAATTGCTGCCAGCCACAAGTATTAGCTTTTGATTCATTAAAACATGCCGATCAATTTCAAAAAGGCTTTGGTGGCATAGTTCTTCGATTCGAAGAAGTCATCATAGAAATACAAAAAAGAATGAATGGTCAAAGTGGATGTGGCTGTAATAAATGAGAATGATTTGTAGAATGAAAGTAAGTAGGTAGATTTTACTATTGTTTGCAGTAAAAAATAAAAATAGAGGAGCAAAAAGGATGAAACGTACATTGAAAAAGATTTCTAAAGTGTTTTTACCAACAGTATTAGGTTTATTATTATTCTCAAGTGTAGCAAGTGCTCATGTGACAGTAGTACCGAAAACGTCGACAACAGGTGCATGGGAAACATATACAGTTAAAGTTCCCGTTGAAAAGGATATAGCCACGACAAAATTCACGTTAAAAGCACCAGCTGGAGTTGAAATTAAGTCTTATCAGCCAGTCCCTGGATGGAAATATTCCGATGAAAAAGATGCGAAAGGTATAGTAAAATCATTTACTTTCGAAGCAACAGGTGACGGAATTTTACCAGGTCAATTCCAGCAATTTACGTTTGTTGGAAAAAACCCTGAAACGGCAACTAAAGCAGCTTGGGATGCTTTTCAATATTATAAAGATGGCAGCATAGTAGAATGGACAGGGGACGAAGGAGCAGATAGCCCTCATTCCATTACTGACATTGTTGCAGGCGCATCAACGGATGACCACAACGACAATGCTAAAATAGAAGAAACGAAAAAAGAAGAAACAAAAACAGTTGAAGCTAAAAAAACAGACTCTGATAACACTAATTCACTTCCGACCATCTTATCGGTTGTTGCAGCCTTGTTATCATTAGTGGCTCTCGTATTTGCCATTCGTAAAAAGTAATACTTATTAAAAAAATGACGATAAGCTTGGAATGATCCAAGCTCATCGTCATTTTTTAAGGAAATTATAATCGGGGGCTATTATTTTACGAATAAAAAAGTCTGCGCGGGGTTAACTTAGATGCGGTAAACAGAATTACATAAATTTCAAATGTTGATTGCCATAAAATATCTTTAAAATATATTCCGCATCAGGTACATTCAATCTGTTAAAACCGATCAGAAATTCTTTATTGTCATACGGCACTTCTCTAAAAGCAACAGAAATATCTCCCTGTTCACCAATCGTCACAACAGCGTAGGTGGCCAATGGCTTATAATTACAGCCCAAAGAGCTTGGGTTGAGATAGAGTCGCTCCATGGATTTAAAGTGATGGATCACGTGATGATGGCCAAAACAAACAATATCCGCATTAGATGTCTGGTAAAAGGCGTCAAGTTTCTCCTCGGTTGGCTCTTTATCCACGGAGATAAATTTATTTTGTTCACTCAAATGGTAGTGAACAAAAAACAATCTTTTACCATTGTAAATCGATTCTAATGTGACAGGAATCTCGGTTAAAAACGGAATAAACTTATGGTCTAGATGGGCTGCAATCCATTGATGATGTACCTTTTCACTACCCCTGCTATAAGGCTCTCTACCTGCAATAATATCCAAAATAGCTTCATCGTGGTTTCCCATTACAAACGAAATATCAGCACGTGAACTTAGGAGCTCAAGAACCTCATTTGTTTCATACCCAATCCCGATCAAATCTCCCAAACAATAGATATGCTCAGTCTTTTCGTCCTTGTCAATCTCATTCAAAACTGCTCTTAATGCCGAATAATTACCATGAATATCCGTTATGATTGCTATTTTCTTCTCCATTTTCTAATCTCCGTTTTTCCCATAGTTTACACATCTGCAAGTAATAAAATACAAATATTTGGAACATGGGACCTAAGGGGTCTTTGCTGTTTTTCTCATCCCGACTTTAAAAATCCATCTTAGAAGCGGTGGAACGGCAAAGTAAATAAAAAAGAGTCGAAAAAGTTGATAGCCGGTCACCATCGATAAATCGGCATGGACCTCATGAGCGAGAATTCCCATTTGATCCATTCCTCCAGGAGCCAAAGCTAAAAAACTGGTTGAATGGTTGATAGGGTAGTAAGCAACAAGTAATAAACTTAGCCCGCTGGAGACCAAAATCATTACCATTCCACTAAGGAACGCAAGTGTAATAATTTTTGTTTTGTGCTCCAGTTTTTCAGGCTTTAATAGCAAACCAATGTACCCGCCAATCATAAATTGAGATACATCAAGAATCGAAGCTGGTAACGCCGGACCATGCAAGCCAGATAAATGGATGACCGCTGTTCCTAAAATTGGACCTAACAAATAGGGAGTAGGAAATTTGAATTTCCGAGCTAGAAATGCACAAACCACACAAATAACAACAAACCAAATGATGGTTGGAAAAAGTGGGATAGGGGAGACTGTACCACTATTAAACAAGTCCGAAGTTGTGTTTGTCGTATTTTTAAAAAGCGGACCTAATATAAGAAAAGGAACAAAGAAAATAATCATTATTAATCTAGCTACCTGAAGAAAGGTCACCGTAGTAATGTTAATTCCTTTCAATTCTTCGGCGAAAATAATCATTTGTGATAGCCCGCCCGGAATACTTCCAATCAACACGGTTGGATAATCTACACCAGTTAACTTAGAAACAACAAAAGCAATTCCAGCACAAAAACAAACAAGTAATACTGTCATCAGCAACATGGAAGGCAGTTTGGCCATTATTTCCAAAAGTGCATCTTTTGTGAACGAGAGGCCAACCGAATATCCGACAATCACTAAACCTATGTCGCGAATGGAACTAGGCCAGTAAAATTGAACTTTTCTAAACCTTGAGCCAATTAAAACAGCTGCCATCGGTCCTAGCAGCCATGGAATAGGTGTATGTAGTGCAACGAACGTAATTCCTCCTATTAAAGCGATTAACAATGAGACACAAAATCGAATCCTTTTGTCGTCATTTGCAAATTTGATCAAACAGAACCCTTCTATCTCTATAAATTAGTTGAATATTAGCAACCTTGAAGCAAGGAAACACGATATTTATGTAATTCCGCTCTTAAACTATTTTATCATGGTGTGGAAATTTAATCTAAACTAGTGCATTAGAGTGAAGTAATTTTGGGGAAAATTACACATAATAATCGGGAAGTTTACATGGAAAATATAGCTGGAAAGGAGAGTAATATATGAAAACACCATTTATTTTAGGACTGGGTATTACCTTCCTCTTATTAGTCCCACTTGGCATGTATACAAATATCTTCCCATTCTGTGCGATTGGCTTAACTGGTGCAGGTTTATCATTCATATTAATTAGTTTAAAAGTAAAAAATGTCTGGAAGGGATTCACCAGGGTACAAGAATTACCTTATATCGGTTCATCGGTCATGTGGATCTATCGCTTCGGGATTCTGGGACTTGGAGCTCTAGCCTTGTTCAGCGCTTCTGCGTATTGGGCAGATTCACCGGCTTACATAAAAAAGAATTACACAATATTAGAAGGGATTCCTTCAAAAATTGTTTATGAGAAACCTTCCAAGGGTGAAATCCAAGGGACTATTACTGTAATAATCCATAATAAACGCTTAAATATATCTCCAAATCCACAATATCCAATCGAAAAAAATGTGGAAGGACGCCGTTTCCTGATAAACTACCTGCCAAACACGGAGTGGGTCATGGATTACAAAATCGAATAATAACAGAAAAAAACTAGGAAGCTCCTTATGAGTTCCCTAGTTTTTTGTTTAATTAAGAAAATTAATTTACCTGACTTTGCAAAACTTCTTGTCGCTTCTCCACGATAATCAATCCACCCACTAACCCAAGAGAGGCAAATATGACAGGAATAATAAAACCATATTGGTATCCAACACTACTTGCAGATGCGTGGAAATGGTCTAACACTTTCCCAAAAATACTTGGCAAAAGAACAGCACTTAAAAAACCGCCCATATTAGCAAAGCCAGAAACAACCCCGACTTCTTTGATATCGAAGGATTTTCTAACAATCGCAAACGTTAAAGCACTTGCTCCATTTCCGTATCCAATAAGAAAGAAAATAATCGTAAGCATTAAGACTGGCGGCTTTCCATTCATGAAAAGGAAAGACGCCCAGCATAAAAACACAATGCAGTGAACAATAACATACGGACGTTTAATCGAGTCTAAGCGGCTGGAAATCCAGCTAGTTAATGGAGCACCAATAATTGCCCCGAAAAGTCCTACCATAATCAGTTGACTCGCATCTGAACGAGACAATCCATAAACATGCATCCCATAGGGGACAGCCCACGAACCAATAAATCCTACATACGTTCCAACAGTACCAAAGTGACAGAAGAACGTGGCCCATGCTTGGCGGGTAGAAAAAATACGACGTAACAAAATCAGCGTTTTTTCACGCGGCTTTTTCTGTTTTTTAGGTAGGGTATCGTTCCATTCAAAAGTCTTTGGTTTTTTTACTAGGACATAGTAGAGAAGCACTCCACAGAGAACTACCATAATTCCCGATGTAAAAAATGGGGGGCGCCAGCCTGATCGTGTAATCCATGCAGAAAAGGGGACGGTCGCTAGTAAAAAGCCAAAACTCCCTGCCATTCCAGCTATGCCCAGTAATCCAACAAACTCCCTCACTTTAAACCATTGATTTAGGATCAACACTAAATTAACCCAAATAGCTGAATCACCCGTACCTACCAATAATCTAGCCAAAAGAAGCACTAGTTCATTCGTGGCTAGACTATAAATTAATGTACCTATTCCAGTAAGAAGCGCCCCAATCACTAGAAAAAAGTTGGGGCCAAACCGATCAGACAAGATCCCAATAGGAATTTGCAGACCAGCATAGGCAAAAAATTGAATACTTGTCAGTAATCCAATCGTAGAGGCTGTAATGTTGAAATCCTTCATCAATTGATCGGAAATTAAACCTGGAGCTGTTCGTTGACTAACAATTAATAAATACGTTAATAAAATTGATACAAAAACGACCCATCTATACTTGCTATTTTGTTTTTCCAATGTTCTCTTCTCCTGTTTGCTATAATTTCCTTATTATACTATATAAATCTTAATTAGGGTCTATCGAGACACTGGCTTTTGTCAGTGTCACTTATTATATTGAAAAGTTTATTTGTGCTTTTACATTGTCCGCTAATACTTATGCACTAACTTTTGATGGGAAAGGTTCATTTTATCATGAAAATGAAGTTAACCCATATACTTATGTTACACCACTATTTAAGGGGGGATTGGTTCATGAATCAACAAACCTTAATATTGGATTTAGATGACACCTTGATTCACTGTAATAAATACTTTGTAGAATCTAGAAACAGCTTTGCAAATGTGATGAAGAAATGGTTTAAATCCGTACCAAAGCAGGAAATTCTCCAAAAACAATCTGAAATTGATATAAAATCTGTTGAAAATAATGGCTTGCATTCTTCCTTATATACGCAATCCCTAGTGACAACCTATCGGTATTTTTGCGAAAAAACGGGGAGAAAAATGAAAGCGTCTGAACTAAATCGAGTAGAAAAAATTGGTCAAAGTGTTTTTCAAAGAAAGGTGAAACCTTTTCCTTATATGTATGAAATCTTGGATACCTTACAAGCAGAGCAGCATCAACTATATTTATTTACTGGAGGCGATGAAGAGAATCAAAATAGGAAAATTTCCCAATTGCGCTTAACGGATTACTTTGAAGAAAGAATCTTTATCTTTGAACATAAAACCACAGAAGCATTGCAACAGGTTTTAAACAATATAAACGCAGACAAAAAGAAGACTTGGCTGATCGGAAATTCACTCAAAACAGACATCAAGCCGGCGATTGAGCTTGGTCTAAATGCCATTCATATCCCAGCGGAAATAGAATGGAGCTATAATATCGTGGATATTGAAATTGAACCAAATGGTACCTATGCCGAATTAAAATCACTTATTCAATTGCCAGTGTATATAAGAGAACAGGCATATTCTCGTGGAAAAACTAGAAGGGATTCTGTCAAAGAAATCCTGTCTCAAGAATGGGTTCATTTAAATAATGAAGTTAAAGCCTAAGCAGTGAAATCCCATATAATGCAGAGCTGGTTCCAAGATGGAATCAGCTCTATTTTTATTCAATTAATTGATTTCTTAGAATAGTAGTTAGGGCTCATATAGAGTATAATAAACTTATCTAATGTAGTAAGGAGATACCCATCATGAGCATAAAACCAAAAAAGTATAATTTTTTGCAGCGATTTGGACGTGCTTTTAAGTTTAATATTACTAAACTTCTACGGTCTCCTGGTGGAGCTAGAAAAGTATCCTTAGGATTTGCGCTGGGCCTTGGTTTGGAAATGTTGGTTCTTTCAACAGGTTCGCTTATTTATATATTATTTGTACCAATCGTCCGTTTAGCGAAAGGTTCATTACCTGCATCCATTATTGGTAATGTCATCGGGAAACTAACCCTTCTTCCAGTACTTCTGTTACCTTTTGCAAAAAAAATTGGGAAATTGATTTTTCCGATGAAAGTAAATATAGGTCACAAGTCATCATTTTCTTTTCAAAAGTTAATCCATGGTGATCTTCATAGTCTAATAAGTATCCTTCATGGAGGCTTCCATACTTTAATAGGTATGACCATTTTTGGGATGATTCTAAGCTTTAGTTCTTACTTTATTGTTTATTATTTTTATGAAAAAGAAAAAACAAAAAGGCTTAAAAGAAGACGCAATAAACGAGAAACACCTCTTAATTCAATCAAGCAGAATTATGTTTAATTGTTTCGAAAAAGAAAACGCCTCCACTTAACATCTGAAATAGTGGAAGGTGTTTTCTTTTTTTTACTTTGATTAATCTTTTCTGATATATGTACATATTAATAGGTGAGGTGATTAACGTGGACAAGTTGAATTCAAATCCCAAATTTGATTTACATACACATCATGATCGTTGCGGCCATGCACGCGGTAAGATTCGTGATTATATTGATGCCGCGATTGAACGAGGTCTAAGTGTAATCGGGATTGCCGATCATTCCCCTTACTTTAGTAGTGACGAAGACCAGCTCCGTCCCCATATCGCGATGGCAAAAAGTATGTTTCCCGAATACGTCAACGAAGTACTGCAGCTGAAACAAGCTTATAGCGATAAAATCGAGGTTCTTCTTGGAGTGGAATCTGATTTCTTCCCTGAGTCAGTGAAGATTTATCAATCCTGTTTTGAGCCGTACCCATTTGATTACATCATTGGTTCGGTTCACCATGTGGACGGGGTGAGTATTTTTAATAAAAAGCGCTGGAATGGGCTTACAGAACAAGAAAAAATCAGAACGAAAGAAAATTACTATTCGCTTATTGAGCAATCGGCTCGAAGTGGGATGTTTCAAATCCTCGGCCATATTGATGCCATGAAAGGATTCTATCCTGCCTTTTCATCCATCCAGACAGCTGCAGTTGAAAATACAATTAAGGTGATTGGAGAAAATGATATCGCGATTGAAATCAACACATCCGGAAAAACAAAAGACGTTGGCGGCTGGTATCCGTCTGATGATATTTTAGAGCTGGCACTTCACTATGGTGTGAAGGTAACGTTTGGATCGGATGCCCATGATCCACATCGAGTAGGGGACGAGTTTGATCAAGTTCAACGGCGGCTTAAGGAAATCGGCTTCAAAAAATGGGTTTATTTTAAAAATAAAGAGAGAGTCACAGTTAGGATTTAGGAAATCCATGCTTTGTATATTTATTCTTGAATTACAAACACTACAAGTAAAAAGGCGGTGTAATCATGGATAAAGAGAAAAAGAATGTACCTCAAGAGTTTCAAAATAATGTAAATGATCATAAAAATAGCAAAACAAATCTTACAGCTAACTTAGAGGATAATGATATTCAGCCAGACAGCGCCATTATCACTGGTGGTGGAGATCCCAATCTTTCACCTGATTCGGGAAGACCTCTAATATAGTGTTAAGCGATTTATTTTTAATCAAAAAAAACACCTTCTCACATTCATTTTCCTAAAAATGAAACGAGGAAGGTGTATTTTTGAGTTGGTTTTTAAGCTGTTAAAGAGTTCTTTTACCGATCTTCCTTCGGTTCTATACGGTGCTTTTTCTGAATTGATGTTTAAATTGATAAATCATTTGCTCCGAAATGGCGGTATATCCAGCCAGATTTGGATGAACACCATCAGGGGAAAGATTTTGCAGGTGGTCCCCGTTAATGACCTTTGTTGTTTCAATGACAATCGACCGTGGGACTTTATGAGCGACCTCATATATATTAACATTCCAATTTGGCAGCATTTTATCTGCCAGAGGGTACAGTTGGTCATCTGGTGATAATGGATTATACAATTCTAAGAATACAATTGTGACCTTTGGATTTAGCTTGGTAATTCTCGATGTAATCTCAGACAAATTTTTCGAGAAGGTGGTTTGCAATTGGTCATAGCTTTGAATGACGGTACGAAAATTTTGCCCGTTTGCCATTCGAAGAATATCATTGCCGCCCACATTAATCGTGACAATGTCGGATTGCTTGATCGATTCATCAAATCGACCCTCTTGAACCAAGTCATTTAATTCACTACTGGTGATCCCATTGATCCCTTGATTTTGAAATTCAATTTGTTTTGCGGTTTGTTCTGCCAATTTGCTAGAAAATAGACTGACAAAATTTTCATTCTTTCCTGCACCGACTCCACGTATAATAGAATCACCAATCGCCAAATGGTGAATCTGAGAAGTTATAGCATTTCGATAATAATTGAGATAAGAGACTTGGTCAGAACTCTTATTAACCACCGCAACCGCGTGTTTTTTCATTTGGTGGATTTGGTACTGCGGGTAATAAAACCACGCAGAACTACCAAGGCCAATGAGGAATACAAAAACTATTAGATATTTTACTATTTTCATACCAACCACTCCTTGAATATTCTATTATATCAAGAATAACAAGTGAAAATAAGTAGGAGTTGATTTCCAGTTAAAATAAGGTAAATAGAGATACAACTGAAAAATTGGTATGAACCTAGAGGTTTAATTAATGGAGTATTGAAATTATTTCTTTGGGTTTCAAGGAGGACACGTCTATGTACTTCCTTCTAATAGGAAGCAAACCAACTAACATGAAATTTATCGTGAGCGGTGACTGGAGTGAACAATTCTAAAGAAAAAAAAGCTGCCGAAAATTATCCGGCAGCTGATTTGCTCTTATCTAAACATCCTGTTAACAGAATTCGTAAAATCGTTCCACAGGCCATTTCTGTTTGTTCCAGTACGAATATCATTTGAATAGTTTGTCATTTGGCCGAAAGTATCGGTATCGTAAGAAATATAAACGTTGTCAATATTTCGATCAGCTGCACGGACCTGATCGATGATTTTCTGATCAAGTTTGGTGGTAGTCACACGGGTTCCAGTTATTGTAGTTCCTCGATTATTTCTTGTTCCATTGGTAACCGTGTTGTCAAGATTGCCGGTAGTAGCATTCATATTTGTAGAGCCATTGGTACCTGTTGTACCGGAGTTATAGCCATTCCCATAAGTAGCATTCATATTTGGCCCCGTCCCAGTTGTGCCTTTATTGGCGCGGGTGCCATTTTGAAGATTATTATTTAATCGAACGGCCACATATGCATCATTATTTCGGATGATTACATGGGCTTGGTCAACTTCTTTCAGGCTTTCTACATTACTAATGGCACGACCTGAAACACGTAAATTTTGGTTCGAAACATTCCTTACGTTAACACCATTAATGGCATTGTTTCTAACATTGTTTACTCCCATATTGCCTGCATTATTGTCATTCAATGCATTGTTTTTATTATTTGCGCAACCAGTTAATCCTATTAAGGTAGTTGCTAAAACAAAAGTTACCCAACCTTTTTTCACCACAGAAGTCACTCCCCTTAAAAATGGTCTTACAAATATATAATGACCAATTAAAGTCGAACTATGCGAGTCAAAGAGCAGGTAAATTTTAAATTAGAAGACCATAACTAAAATACCGTTTCCCCAAGTAGAAGAACCGTTAACTGTTCCTTGCGCAGCTGCTGCTTTTCCCACGCACGGTTTAAACGTTCCAAGGCTTCTGGCCCCGTGTCGTCAGCTAACCGATAAGTGCCATAATGCATCGGGACGAAGTTTTTTGCCTTTAATTCAATGAATGCCTTCACACTGTCTTCTGGTGATATATGGGCTGGCGCCATGAACCATTCTGGCTCAAAGGCACCAATCGGCATAAACACCGTATCAATGGTAAATCGTTCGGCTATTTGTTTAAAACCACTAAAATAGCCGGTATCGCCAACAAAATAAAGCGTTTCTTCTCGGGTTTGAAAAATCCAGCCCCCCCAATGAGATGTATTCATATCCTTCAGCGACCTTCTTGTCCAATGTTTAGCAGGAACGAAATGAATAGTTACTCCCCCATGTTCGGCCCTCTCCCACCAATTCATTTCAATTACCTTCTGGTAGCCTTTTTTGTTAAAAAGGGACTTCATACCCGCTGGAACAAAGAATTGGGGATTCCCTGTTAATTTTTTTAAAGTGGGGAAGTCCAAATGATCGTAATGGCCGTGAGAAATTACAACCACATCAATCTCTGGCAGATCTGCTAACGAGAGGCCCGGCTCCGTTAATCTTTTTTCTAGTCCCATCCGCTTGGCCCAAACAGGGTCAGTTAGAATATTCATCCCATTCATTTGAATCAAAAAGGTGGAATGTCCAATCCAAGTATAAGAAGTCTGGCTTCTGTTTTCATTTAATTCTCTCACTTTTTTAGAAGGACACTGTTCAATATTAACCGATAAATCCTTCACTTTCTTCCTTCGTTCACTCTGCCATTTTCGCATGTCCTTAAACGATTTGTAGCTCTTCACATTATCCAAATTAGTATATACCTTCATCAATATTCACCAACTTTCTTTTGAACTTTTTTTATAACCAAATCATTGATATTTAAGTAAAGGATACCATGTATCAAAGCTTTTTTTTAACAATCATGATCAATTTAGAAAATTTGTCTTTCGTATATGGCAAACTGGGAGACCATGCAAGTCCGGCGTTTTTCCCTGTCAGAATCTTTTTGTAAAGCTGAGTAAATAATAACAGTAAACCTCAGTTTATAAAATAAATGGTAGGGGAGAAAAAGATTAATGGGGAAGAACCGCAAAGGACTGTCCGCATGGCAGCTCACCATGATGGCCTTAGGAAGTGTAATTGGCGGGTCCTTTTTTCTAGGTTCATCGGCCGCCATTCATGCAGCAGGGCCCTCAATTTTAATTTCCTATATTTTAGCAGGTGGATTGGTATATTTAATTCTATACGCCTTGTCAGAGATGACTGTAGCTAATCCTACAACAGGTTCCTTTAGTAATTTTGCATCACGAGAACTTGGAGAGGGGACTGGGTTCGTTGTTGGATGGCTGTATTGGACAGGAACCGTTTTATCCATGTCTAGCGAAGCGACAGCTATATCCATCCTAATTAGGAAATGGGTTCCCAATGTATCAATAGGTTTGCTAGGAAGTGCGATTATCATCGGTGTTACGCTGCTGAACCTTCTAGGGGCTGATAAGATTGGTAAGCTCACAAGTGGTCTTTCTGGGGTGAAAATATTTGCGATTATTTTTTTCATCCTTACGGCATTAGTACTAATTTTCGGAGTACTTCCAGGGTCCCCGCCGGTTGGTGCTGGAGAGTTGAGGACAGATCCAATCATGCCAGGAGGAATAAAGGGGATTGCCGGAAGCATGCTCCTCGTGATTTTTGCCTATGCAGGTTTTGAAATCATTGGATTAGCCGCGACGGAAGCAGAGAATCCGCGAGATACGATTCCAAAAGCCATTCGTTATACGATGTTTTCATTGGTTGGATTGTATATTCTCTATGCTGCGGTCCTACTGCCATTCATCCCAACAGCATCATTAAATGAAAGCGTGAGTCCGATGGTGGCCCGCTTGAGAGATGGGGAATCGGTTGGGCTTGGCGGGCCATAAATATAGTGTTAATTTCGGCCATTCTTTCTGCCATGCTGTCATGCATATTTGGTCTAGGGCGAATGATCAGGTCACTAAGAGATGAAGGGCATGCGCCGAAATGGCTTCAGGATGATCAGCACGTACCTTATCGAGGGATTTTATTTTCTGGATTTGCGATGTTTGTAGGATTAGGTTTTGGGCTCTTGTTTCCGAGAGTTTACTTGGTTTTAATTACCACGGGCGGCTTCGCTTTAATATTTACCTATGTTGTCAAAATGGCCAGTCCTATCCGCTTTCGCAAAAGGAAAGGCTATCCCCCAGAAGGAATTTGTCAAATGCGCGGTTATCCGTACATTTCTTGGATTGTGTTAATAAGCATGATCATAGTCCTTATGTGTATGCCGTTTATTCCAGGGCAGGGAGTTGGTTTGGTAGCAGGGATCGTAATGGTTGTCTTATATTCATTGATTTATTATGTGATTAGATTTAGCACTAGGTCCAAAGTACAAAATACGACAAG
Organism: Bacillus sp. OV166; assembly: GCF_900177675.1. Taxonomy (GTDB): domain Bacteria; phylum Bacillota; class Bacilli; order Bacillales; family Cytobacillaceae; genus Neobacillus. The sequence goes on from NZ_FXWM01000001.1 coordinate 2,782,744, forward strand.
AAAAGGAAAACCTATTATGAAAAATCAACCAAGTTTTTTGACTGAATTTTCTGAGGAACTGAACGGAAATACCAATGAACAAGAAATTCTCTCGCAAAAAAACGATTCTCACAAATCACAGGATTTGCTCAAGAGCAACCCAATCAAGGATAATGACGAAATGTTTGAGGAAGAAGAGAGAGAAAGAGAACACTACGATGGATGATAGCTATCATAAGGTGCGATGCTTCTATTTAAGAAGGATTGCATTTTCTTTTTTTTAGGTGTGTGAGTAAATGAGCATCGGCGGTAAATGAAAGAGGGTTACATTGACCAAGTAAGGAAAAAATGAATAGCCGCGGTAAATGAAAGAGGGGTACATTGACCGAGTAAGGAAAAAATGAATAGCCGCGGTAAATGAAAGAGGGTTACCTTGACCGAGTAAGGAAAAAATGAATAGCCGCGGTAAATGAAAGAGGGTTACATTGACCGAGTAAGGAAAAAATGAATAGCCGCGGTAAATGAAAGAGGGTTACATTGACAAAGTAACGAAAAAATGAGCATCCCCGGTAAATGAAAGAGCGTTACATAGAAGGGTAAATTGGATAGGTTCATAATATGTTTACTTTTAGACCCATGGATTGATATGTTTCTATGCTATTGTTAATTTAACTGATAAAATCCTTGGGGGTTATTTAATGAGCTGCGATTGTACAACGAATTTAAAAGATGGAAAAGACCTAGTTGATCATGTTAAAAGTAAAGGGAAAGAAAACTTTGCACCAACTTTTGCGCACGAGATTAGCTGTGAGTGTGGAGAAACCTTTACATTAGAAACGGTTATTATGAATTGCCCAATTTGTGAAATGACTTATGCAGTAACACCTTGCGGGTCACAGGATAAAAATAATATTATGCTTGCTGGAATAAAATACGCATAATGTCATATTCATCATGAATTATGACACTATTAGATTAAGAAGATTAGGTTGCTACTGCAACCTTTTTTTTTCAGTCACCGAAAATCCTACTATAAGGAATCCTCTTTTTAGTACTAAGTTGACAAACTAATACCATGCGGTCATGATCACGCCGAGAGCAATAAGCGCTACGCCAATTCCATTTACCAAACTGAGCTTTTCCCCGAAAAAGAAAATAGCTAACAGTGTAGCAATGACAACGCTCAACTTATCAACAGTTGCTACTTGAGACACCTTGCCCACTTTTAAGGCCATAAAATAAAACAACCAAGACGTTGCACCTGCCACACCACTCAATACTATGAAGAGTAAAGTTCTCTTTTCCCCGATAATTCCCGGGATTTTACCTAAATTCCCCTCGAAAATGACCACTCCCATTAAAAAGATTGCCATTATGATGGCCCTAATGGCCGTCGCAGTGTTGGCATCAATATTTTGTAAACCTAATTTTCCAAATACGGACACCAATGCAGCTGATATAGCTGATAGTAGAGCAAATACAAGCCAGGACATATCCAATCACATCCTTCTTTTTCTATCAATCTACTGGTTCGACTTTAGGAACCCTAATCCCTCTACTTATGGGTATTTTAATTCATTTTTAATATTGCATTAATACAATTTTTAGGTTGTTGCACTATACTTTACCTGTACTCAATATATTCAAACTGTTTTGGTAAGTGATTTTCGTTATTAGAATGATACAAAGTAAAGGAGTAATCAAAAAGAAATCAACATGTGTAAATAAATAGTTCTTAAGGTAGGAATCATATGTCACATTTGGTTCAGTCCGTTTTTGATATGCTTTCAAGTCTTGGGTATTTAGGAATTGCCCTGGGATTAATGGTAGAAGTAATTCCAAGCGAAATTGTATTAGCATATGGAGGCTACTTGATTTCAATTAGGGATATTTCGTTCCCAGGAGCCGTAATTGCAGGTACTATAGGTGGAATAATTGCCCAATATTTTTTGTATTGGTTAGGCCGTTATGGAGGCAGACGATTTTTAAATAAATACGGAAAATATATACTAATTCTCCCCCATCATGTTGATTTTGCAGAGCAATGGTTTAGCAAGTATGGAACAGGTGTTATATTTACCGCACGGTTCATTCCTGTTGTAAGGCATGCTATTTCCATTCCTGCTGGTATCGCAAAGATGTCCTTTGTGAAATTTACCACCTATACGATTCTTGCCATTATACCTTGGACCATCCTATTTCTTTATCTAGGAATGACTCTAGGAACGAAATGGGAACGAATTAACCAGGCAGCAAAACCATTTGTAACACCAGCTATTATTATCGCAGTTGTTGTAACTCTCGTTTATCTTTTTTTTAAATGGAAAAATAAGCGAAATGAAGCAGTTAAAGTTAGTAATGAAAATGTATAAGCATATTTTCACATTCACTAAGATTGGTAAATATTAAGAATCCTAATCACGTTTGAGGAGCTAGTATAAGTATGAATAAAAGTGCGAACGATAAAATTCTCATACTTTCAGCTAAATTTGGAGATGGACATAAACAGGTAGCAACTGCCATATTTGAAGCAATCGAATTTACCCTGCCAAATGTTGAACCGATTATTTTAGACGTTTTGGAGTGGCTTCATCCCTTCCTTTATCCTGTAAGTAATTACTTTTACAGGCGGATAATTAAAAAATTTCCTCAAGTATATAGCTATCTATATAAAAGTACACGTGAAAAAAATTCTTTCTCTGATAAATTAAATGCTTTATTAACAGTCGGTATGGGTTCGTTACTTGAAATAGTGGAAAAAATAAATCCTACCGTTGTTGTAAGCACATACCCTTTTGCTGCTAGTATTATGTCTAAATTAAAAGAACAAGGGCTAATTGATATTCCTGTCGTTACTATTATTACAGATTATACAGACCATTCTTTCTGGATTCATCCTTTTACAGATCAATATATCGTTGGGTCCAATCAGGTACGGGATCGTTTGATTTGTCTCGGAGTAGAAAATTATAAAATTAATAATACAGGGATCCCGATTTGTCAAAAGTTTTTGAAGCAACAGTCACGAGAGGTCCTCGCATCTAAATACGGTCTCAACTCTAACCAATTTACCATTCTGGTAATGGGTGGTGGAGATGGTTTTATAGGGAAAGACTTATCAAACTTTCAAGCTTTTGAAGACCTCACTTCTCAGGTGCAATTTATCATTATTTGTGGACGTAATAAGAGATTACGAAAACAAATAGAGGAGGAACTAAAGACTTCTAAGCATCATTTCCTCGTCACGGGCTTCAGCGATAGTGTAAATGAACTGATGGCAATTTCCGACCTATTAATTTCTAAACCCGGGGGCGTAACGATATCTGAAGCATTGGCTATGGAGCTTCCTTTATTAATATACAATCCCCTGCCTGGACAAGAAGAAGATAATGCCGATTATCTAGTAAATGCAGGTCTTGCAATTAAAGCTGAAAATAAAATGGAGTTAATTTCTAAAATTCATCACATGTTAGACGATTCGATCCCGTTATTATCCATCAGAAAAAAAATAAGAAAGTACCAGACAAAGTCAGCTACCTTTGATGCACTTGATGTCATTGTCCGTGCAGTCGAACTTGGGAGAGAAGAACAAACAGTGGTTGTTTAAATAGATGATTAATAGCTCAGTTAACGAAGAATTTATAAATGCGGTGAAAAAATGTGTAATTTTCAAAAAAACTTAAGTCAAGAGAAAAAACATTTATATCTAGCAATACTGCTCATGATTTTATATGTATCGCCGTTATTCATTTTAGGCGAAAACGCCCATATAAGGGTTCATGATAATCTAGATTCTAACATTGCCTGGTATAAAGTGTTGAAGGATAGTGGCCAATTGTTTGGCGGGATCAATAGTACTCTCCCGCAAATTATTAATGGCCTGCCTAGAAATGCCTTTGGTACGGAGTTCAGTGGGATACAATGGCTGCATAACCTGTTTCCCTCGATGCTTGCGTATTCTATAAGCCAAACTATCACAAGAGTGTTTGCCTTTTTAGGCATGTATCTTCTTCTAAAGAATCATTTTGTAAAAGAAAAAGAGGCTTACCCTATCCGTGTTTGGGTATCGGTGGCTTTTGCCCTGACCCCATTTTGGCCGTCCGGTATGCTTAGTACTTTGGGAATGCCACTTGCATTATGGGCTTTTTTGAATATTAGAGAGGGTAAACATACCTGGAAAGAGTGGCTCACTCTTATATTGTTACCTTTCTATTCTAGTTTAGTGTTAGGATTTTTCTTCTTTTTATTTTTCATGGGATTGCTATGGTTAAGAGATTTTCTCGTAAAAAGAAAAAGCAATTGGCTCTTCTTTTCCAGTATCGCACTAATGACAGTTATTTATTTACTGATAGAGTATCGACTTGTTTACTCGTTAGTGTTTCCTGATGCACCAACCAGCAGAAATGATTTTGTTAGTTCAAAACTTGGCTTTTGGCGCACCATTCGATTAGTTTTTAAAAACTATTTTTTAGGCCATACACATGTATTAACACTTCACACCTTAGTAATCGTCCCTCTTTCTTTTCTAGTTCTATGGATGTTGATAAATAAAAAAAGAGACTGGTTAGAAAATCGCTATCTTTATCTTTTCCTGTTTAATATCGTTTTATCCGTTTGGTATGCTTTTTGGTTTTATAAAGGCTGGGAGCCGCTAAAGGAACGTGTCTCTCTTCTAAATACATTCAACTTTGCAAGATTTCATTTCCTAAGACCTTTAATTATTTATCTTATGTTTGCAGTTGGTTCCTATTTACTTTGGAGGTTCGGAAAGAATTGGCGGAGATTTGTTAAAATATGTCTCATTGTTCAGATTTTAGTCTTGTTTGCAGCAAATGATGAAATTGTCTACAGAAGTGCTGGAAAGCCCTCTGTAAAGCAATTCTATGCGACAAGCCAATTTCATGAAATTAAAAAATATATCGGTAAACCACAAAGTAGTTACAGGGTGGCAAGTATAGGACTCCACCCAGCGATTGCTCAATATAATGGTTTTTATACACTTGATACCTATAATAATTTCTATCCCTTAGCTTATAAACGAGAGTTTCGGAAAATTATTTCGAAAGAATTAGATAAAAGTCCTACCTTGAAGGAATACTTCGATGAATGGGGCGGCAGATGTTATCTTTTTGTCGCAAAATTAGGAAAAAAATATGATTTTAAAAAAGATTCAAAGGTAAAGATCGACCATTTACAACTTAATACAAAAGTATTTAAAAAGATGGGCGGACAATATATCTTCTCAGCAGTCCCTATCTTAAATACGGATGAAAATGGACTTGTATTCAAAAAGGCCTTTGTGCAAAGAGATTCTGCTTGGAAAATTTACCTTTACCAAGTCAAATAATGTGGTTACAGGAGTGATTCCAAATGAATAAACCGGTGCTAACAATAGTGGTCCCTTGTTTTAATGAAGAAGAAGTATTAGCTGAAACGTCGGCACAATTATCTTCTGTTTTATTTGAATTAATGGAGGAGTCGCTTATTTCAATAGACAGCAAGATCCTCTTTGTGGACGATGGCAGCAGGGATCGGACCTGGGAATTAATTGAAGTGGAAAATGAAAGAAATCCAAATATAAGAGGATTGAAGCTTGCTAGAAATGTTGGTCATCAAAATGCACTCTTAGCTGGATTAGAGATAGCCTCTAAGCAATCGGATTGTGTCATTTCAATCGATGCGGATTTGCAGGATGACATTAAGGTCATCCATCAATTTATTGAAAAGTTTTGGGAAGGACAGGATATTGTCTATGGTGTAAGGGATAGCCGAGAGTCGGATACGTATTTTAAGCGGACAACTGCTTTAGGTTTTTATCGGATGATGGAAAGAATGGGGATTAAACTTGTCCCAAACCATGCAGATTTTCGTCTTATGAGTAAACGTGCTTTAGATGAGCTATTAAAATATAAAGAAACAAACTTATTTCTTCGTGGACTTGTTCCACTTGTTGGTTATAAATCCACAAAGGTCTACTATGACAGAAAAGAGAGATTTGCTGGAGAATCAAAATACCCACTAAAGAAAATGCTTGCCTTCGCATTTGATGGAATGACATCCTTTAGTGTCGCCCCGATTCGATTTGTCACATTTATTGGATTTTTGGCAGTGTTAATAAGTGCAATAGCAGAGGGCTATGCGATAACCCAAGAAATATTAGGTCATACCGAATCCGGATGGACTTCTTTAATTATTTCCATTTGGTTTGTTGGAGGTTTACAAATGTTAGGTATTGGTATTATTGGAGAATATATCGGTAAAATCTATCATGAGGTAAAAAGACGGCCAAGATATGCCGTTGAAAAAGACTTATACTCGCGTTTATTAGTGGAACAACTGCAAAAGGCAGCAGTTGAAAAATAGGAGAAGCTATGAAATATTCATTCGTTCGCTTTATTATAGTAGGAATTGTTAATACGGTGGTTGGGTTATCCGTTATGTATCTTCTTTTACATCTACTTGGACAGTCCTATTGGATCGCCACTTTTGTTGGCAATTCGATTGGAGCCTTTGTTAGTTTTATTTTAAATAGAAATTTTACGTTCAAAAGCAAGGATTCAGTCTCAAAGAGTGCTATCCGCTTTATTGTTGTTATCTTGGGCTGCTATTTCATTTCTTATGAAATTGGAAGAAGTTTTGTCGAATGGATTCTAAACAAAAATGAGTTCTTCAGTCCGTTTTTTAAAACCGATATCTCAGTCCTAATAGGCACCTGTTTGTACACGCTGTTAAACTATTTTGGGCAAAAGCTGTTTGTGTTTTCAAAAAAGGATACCGTCATATTCAGTACTGATTCAAAATAAATAAGAAAAAGAGGAGAATTTTAAATGAGTTATTCAGGGGATATACAAAATCCATCGAGTATGTATCTTTTTTCATTTTAGAATCTCCTTTCAATCAGTTTTGGATTGTAAATCTTCCTTTAATAAATATTGATTGCAAAAATTTTGAATTTATTTTAGGACCTGGCTAACATTTAATTGAAAGAGGAAAAGCACTCGTATAGAGTGCTTTCCATAACCATATTTACTTACTGAACAAACTTCTAACTCCTTTATAAATTAAGACGAGTGAGAAGATTAGAACAGTTAGTATACCGATGATATCAGTGATTGGGGAAACGCTTTCAAGAAATGAATCAGCTAAAGGAACTCTAATAAGTGCGAAACCAGATAAAATTGTAGCAAGTAATAAAAAAATTCGATTATCCATTTGGTTTACCCTCCTTCCGATGTGATTGATAAAATATATGTCAATATCGTTACGAATATGTCAATTACGTAAAAACTAATTACAAAAGAAATGTGTAGAAGTGAAATGATTTTAGAAATAAGGAAGAAGAATGGATCAGTACCACTCAATTTAGGTCTAAATGTAAAATTGACATAATATTTTCATAAATTGCACATTTAAAAAGTCAAGTAATATGATATGTTATACAAAAATAGTTCCCAAAATGGTAGGTGTGAAATTGGCTAACTTTTATGATAAATTACCGCTCGATGTACTTGTACAATTTCTTTATCATATTAATAAAAAAATTGAAAATGCCATACTGTCCAAATCGTTGAACTATGAAATTGAACTCATCAATAAATGCGTAAATAAAAAAGGATTAAGTATTACAGAATTAGATAAATACTTAATTAAATAGTTGGTTTTTAATTAAAATGAGAGTTGGGTTTGCTGCCTTTTTTCATATTCACATTAGGGAGAAAAGCGTATTAATATGCTGAAGTTCGGAGGTTAACCATGTTTATTAAAACCTTAGAAAATACAGAAGTTAGCTCAGTCATTTTTATTAGAGATTATTTGCAGTTTTATTTTGAAGGTGAACAGATTAATGGAACCTTGACTACATATTCATTGCCAGTTTCTGTCGTGAATGGCCGATATTTTGAAAGCGCCTCGTTAGGATATCGAGATTCTTTATGTTCTCTTATTAACCATCAAGTAAAGAAGTCGAAAATTATTAGTGATCAAAATATTGTTTTAAAATTCGATAATGATGATAGGTTAGAGGTTTCATTAAAAAAAGAAGATCGTAGTGGTCATGAGGCAGCAATGCTCCGGGTCAATAACGAGATTGCAGTTTGGTAAAAACGCACTTCATAAAACGGAAGAATAAGCTGCCTTTATTGGTGGCTTTTTTTCACTTTGTTAAAAGATTTGTGAAATAAAAATAGATACTTATTGACACGACAACGTGAAATATGATATTTAAATATATGGATTAGCACTCGGGTGGAGAGAGTGCTAATAGGTGCTGATTTACTTTTTAGACAATCCTAAATCAGTTTTTACATATTAAGAAATGAAAGGGGCTTTTTCTATGTCGAAGATACAATTTAAAGCAGAATCTAAACGATTACTAGAGATGATGATTAACTCCATTTATACTCACAAAGAGGTATTTTTAAGAGAGTTAATTTCGAATGCAAGTGACGCCATTGATAAAATTTATTACAAAGCCTTAACTGACGATGCTTTAAGTTTTGACCAATCCAATTATTATATTAAATTGGAAGCTGACAAAGAAAACCGTACACTTAAGATTATCGATACAGGGATCGGGATGACCAAAGAAGAACTGGAAACAAATCTTGGGACGATTGCCAAAAGTGGTTCCCTAGCATTTAAAAAGGAAAACGAATTAAAAGATGGCTATGACATTATCGGTCAGTTTGGAGTAGGTTTTTATGCTGCTTTTATGGTTGCTGATGTAGTTACTGTGATTAGTAAAAATTTAGATAGCGATGAGGCTTTTAAATGGGAATCCACAGGTGCTGATGGATATACGATTGAGCAGGTAGAAAAAGATTCAGTTGGGACAGAAATTATTTTAAAGATTAAAGAAAATAGTGAAGATGAAAACTATGATGAGTATCTAGAGGAATATCGCTTAAAAGCGATTATCAAGAAATATTCAGATTTCATCCGTTATCCAATCAAAATGGATGTTACCAACAGAAGACTCAAGGAAGGCAGTGAGTCCGAATACGAGGATTATCAAGAAGAAGAAATTATCAATAGCATGGTTCCGATTTGGAAAAAAAATAAGAGCGAGCTTACCGATGCAGATTACGAGAACTTTTATAAAGAAAAACGCTACGGTTTTGACAAGCCAATTAAACATATCCATATCAGTGTTGAAGGGACCATTAGATATAATTCAATCCTATATATTCCTGGAAAAACTCCGTTCGATTTCTATTCGAAAGAATTTGAAAAGGGATTAGAACTTTATTCCAATGGGGTTCTGATCATGGAAAAATGTGCTGACTTGCTTCCAGACCATTTCAGTTTCGTTAAAGGGATGGTCGATTCCGAAGATTTATCTCTTAACATTTCAAGAGAAATGCTGCAGCATGATCGCCAATTGAAGCTGATCGCTAAAAACATTAACAAAAACATCAAAAGCGAATTACTAAGCCTTCAAAGAAAAGAACGAGAAAAGTATGAAGAATTTTATCAATCCTTCGGTCGTCAGTTAAAGTACGGAGTTTATAATGACTTTGGTGCAAACAAAGAATTATTACAGGACCTGATCATGTTCTATTCTTCTAAAGAGAAGAAACTAGTTACATTAGATGAGTATGTATCAAGGATGCCAGAAAATCAAAAATATATTTATTACGCTTCCGGTGAATCGATTGAACGAATTGAAAAATTACCACAGGCTGAATTCGTTTCTGAACAAGGCTATGAAATTCTTTATTTCACTGAGGATATCGATGAGTTCGCAATCAAAATGTTAATGACCTACAAAGAAAAAGAATTCAAGTCGATCTCAAGTGGTGACCTGGGTATCGAAGGGGAAGAAAACAAGGACGATTCCGAATCAACAGAGACGGAAAACAAAGAGCTCTTTGACTATATGAAAACCATTTTAGCGGATAAAGTGAAGGATGTAAGGATTTCAAAAAGGTTAAAGTCCCACCCGGTCTGCCTGGCAACTGAAGGGGACATATCGATTGAAATGGAAAAAATTCTTGCTGCGATGCCGAATAACCAAAATATCAAAGCGGATAAGGTCTTAGAAATCAATAACAATCACGAAGTCTTCCAATCATTAAAAGAAGCATTTGAAAACGATAAATCAAAATTAGATCTCTATACCAAGTTATTATACAATCAAGCACTATTGATTGAAGGATTACCAATCAGTGACCCAGTAGAATTTACGAATGATATTTGTAAAATAATGGTGTAATATTCTATTGAACTGGCCGTTCTCGCACAAAAGTGAGGGCGGCTTTTTTAATTTCTCCTTGGTTTATCGAAATGGTTCGACTACCGAGACAAGAATCCGAATCATTATCAATTTTATTGGGAATTCTAATGATGTGAAAACTTTTAATGGAGTTGAAAATTATTGGAACATCATTCCCCAAAAATAACCTCGGCGGAAATTTCTATGTTATGGAGTACATACATTGGTGATACAATGGCAATTTGTATTCTAAATCATTTTTTACAAACTTGCGAAGACCATGACATTAAACCTATTATTGAATTCGCTCTAAAATCTGCACATGACCATATCCAACAAATATCTGAATTATTTACTTTAGAAGGTATTCCTCTTCCGAATGGATTTGGAAAACAAGATGTAAATTTAGAGGCAAAAAAGCTCTTTTCTGATGTAACTTATATGCGTTATCTACATCATATGGGGAGAACAGGATTAAATACATATAGCTTGGCTAAATCCATTTCAGCGAGAGAAGATGTTCGTAACTTATTTAAGTTGTTTTATGACCAAACGGAAACGCTATATGACAGAAATACAAAATTGATGCAGGAAAAAGGCGTGTTTATACGTTCCCCTTATCTTTCATATCCAGAAAAAGTGGAATATATTACGGAGAGATCATTTCTTGGAGGTCTTATAGGTCACCGTCGTCCATTGCTTGCAATGGAAGTTGCTCATTGTGGTATTAATATAGAGGTGGCAAACGTAGGTAAAACGATGCTATTAGGATTTAGTCAAGTAGCACAGTCAAAAAAAATAAGTGACTATTTTAAAGAAGGATATGATCTAGGGAAGAAAATGGTAGAAGATTTTATGATAAAATTAAAAGAGGACGATAATTCTTATCCCTCTACATGGGATTCAACTATTACCAATAGCACGGATGCTCCTTTTTCTGATAAATTGATGTTATTTCATACTAATGTACAAAGTGCTATTGGGATTGGAGACTTCGGTCTTGCCATTGCCGCCTCACTTCGGAAAGATTTAGCCCTTACTTATGAAAAATACCTTCTAAAGGTAGGTTCATATGCGGAAGAGGGGACAAAAATTATGATCGATCATGGATGGTTTGAAAAACCTCCACAATCGATAGATAGAGAAGCAATTCGAAATCAAAATAGATAATGAAAGTTTTATCTGGTTTGGGCTGCATTGGAGACACTTTTCATTATTTACTTCTCATATAGGAGGTAGTGGGTTGATTTTTTTTCCTTACAATTTTAAAAGATAATGAACAATTTTAATGGTTTTGTTTAGTAATACACAAATTCCGTATATTTAACAATTGAATGTGCTTTCCTTCTGGTTATAATAGGAAATAGTTAACTATGTTATTTAAGAAAGAGAGGACAAATCAATTGGATTATATGAAACTTGGAAATACTGGTTTGGATGTATCTCGGCTTTGCCTTGGCTGTATGGGTTTTGGTGTAGCTGAGAGATGGGTACATCCTTGGGTAATAGGTGAGGAACAAACTCGTCCTATTATTAAAAAAGCTCTTGAGTTAGGACTCAATTTTTTTGATACAGCGAATGTATACTCAGATGGAACAAGCGAAGAGATTGTTGGAAAAATTTTAAAGGAATATACCAATCGAGATGAAATCGTTCTTGCAACAAAAGTATATTTCCCTATGCATGAAGGTCCAAATGGAAAAGGTCTTTCTCGAAAGCATATTATGAGTGAAATTGACAAGAGTCTTAAACGGCTAGGGACAGATTATGTCGATCTATATCAAATACACCGGTGGGATTATAATACACCTATTGAAGAGACAATGGAAGCATTGCATGATGTTGTGAAGGCTGGTAAGGTAAGATACATTGGTGCTTCTGCTATTTTGGCATGGCAGTTCCTAAAAGCAAACCATGTTGCTGAAAAAAATGGTTGGACGCGGTTTGTATCCATGCAGAATCACTTAAACCTTTTGTATCGTGAAGAGGAACGTGAGATGCTGCCGTTATGTAAGGAAGAAAAAATCGGTGTGATTCCGTATAGCCCGCTTGCTTCAGGAAGATTGACGCGTGATTGGGCAGAAACAACGCATCGTTCCGAAACGGACCAAGTTCAGAAGTCTAAATATGATGCTACTGCTGATACGGACAGATTGATCGCAAAGCAGGTTGCTGCCATTGCCGAAAAACGCGGCGTACCTCGCGCCCAAATTGCACTTGCTTGGTTGCTGCAAAAGGAACCGGTAGCAGCTCCTATTATTGGGGCTACAAAAATATCGCATCTTGAAGATGCAGTACCAGCTCTTTCAATCAAGCTAACACCTGAAGAAATAGCATCACTAGAGGAACCATATGTACCGCACCCAGTAGTTGGTCCCTTAGTTTAGTTCAATACGAGCTATACATAGTGTTTTAATGGTGTACATGATAACAAAAACCATAACATTAAAGAAACGGAACTCCTTTAGGAGCAGTGTGCCAACGTGCCAACACTGCTCTGTTTTTTTATAAATTCCTATCTAATAAAATCCCTACTTGTTCTGCCATCACACGAGGGGTATAAGGCATTCCGTTGTTGAACCACCATTCCACTAGCCCTACGTAAGAGGTGACAATAAATTGAAGAATAACATCTTCATTTAATCCTTGATTTTTTCCTTTTGCTACATCCACTTCATCTTTAAATTCTTCGATGAGAAATTCAAGGAACTGACTACGAAATGAAGGGGCTCCTTTACTGGCTAACATCGTGGAAAAGAATAAATAATGATTTTCAAGGTATTCGAACCAAGGGAGATTTGCATCTATATAATCCAATTCAGATGCCGATTCACATATCTCCCGTAGTTTTTCAATATGTTCTGCAATGAGCTTATCCAGTAGATCATATTTATCCGTGTAATGAAGATAGATCGTTCCCCGGCTAACATTGGCCCTGTCGGAAATATCTTGTATTGTAATGTCATCAAAATTTTGTTCGGACATCAATTCAATAACTGCTTTTTTAATCGCTTCTTGGCTTTTGGCTATTCTTCTATCCACTTTAGACATTGTGAGGGTCACCAAACTTTCATAAAGATAATTAACAATTTAAATTGATTTGTTCATTACTTAACAAAACGTGTTTATTTAACCATTGTAAGTATTTTGTATCTGATTATAATTATATACAGATGTTCATTAATTTATCAATGTTTATTATGTTAACATCTTGATGTGGGAAAATCGAATAATGTGTATTCAAAATTTTTAGTATTACCAAGTACGTCTCTCTTCATGGCGGGGAACTGCTTGCACACCGTATCGCAATGTCGCTGACAGGCAGTACAGTCATGCTGGTACTAGCGATGGATTGTCGTTATTTCAGGGGTAATACACTTGGATAGGAAAAATCAAAGTTAAAACAACTATAATAATCAAAAGAAAGTAGGCATTAAAATATGGCAAATGAACAATTAAGCAATAGCACCATCTTTCCATTGGGACAAAAAGTAGAATCAAACTTTATTGGTGATGCATTTTTACAAATGGTGTTTACCGATCCAACGCCACTAAATGCACCAATCGGGAATGTAACCTTTGCTCCAGGAGCTCGTAATAACTGGCATTCTCATAAAGTTGGACAAGTTTTGTTAGTTACTGGTGGTGAGGGTTGGTATCAAGAAGAAGGAAAACCAGCTCAATTACTCAAAACGGGTGATGTGGTGAATATTCCTCCGAATATGAAACATTGGCATGGTGCAACAAAAGACAGTTGGTTTGTACACTTAGCAATTACACCAGGAGAAACGGATTGGTTTGAATCTGTAGATGATGAATGGTTTAATACGTTGTAAAACTAACGCATCGAGTCAGTTGACTAGGGGGCGTTAATTAAAGCGAACGTGCTTCGATTGTAAAAAAAACGGATGATTTTTCTCATCCGTTTTTCATTTTGTTCGAATTAATTGAGATACTGTCTTAATATACTTAATCCTATTTTTAACTCATCTAATGAGTTTGTGGAAGCCAGTGCAATGCGCAAATACTTATCAGAGGTGGTCTGCCCACTTAAAAAACGGTCAGAATGAAAAACTCTAATACCTTGTCTTTTCAAATCCAATTCTAACTGAAAGGCATCGTTAAATCCTTGAATTGGAAGCCAACGATAAAAACTAAAAGGGTGTCCAACATTCTTCCTTAAAGGAAAATATTCAAAAAAAATATCATTTGCAGTTTGTGCAAGCTGTTTCTTTAGAGAGACAATTTCATGAGCTTTCCCTGATAAAATAAGCTCTGTAATTACCTCTGCGTCTAAAGATGAGGTTTTTACATTGATGTTAAAAATAGCCCGCTGAATTTTCTCGCGTAACGCATCACCATAGACCATATAGGCAACTCTTAAGCCAGAACATATGGACTTAGAGGTGCCGCAAATATAAATGCTCTGTTCTGGAAGTGAATTGAACATTGGCTTCTGGTAATCGGAGATCATACCTGCCGTCAGAAAAGCATGAATATCATCCTCAATTAAAATTAAACGATGCTTACTGATGACCGCAGCTAATTCTTGCTTTCGAAACTCTGGTATCATCACTGTGGTAGGATTACAGCAAGAGGGCATTAGGAAAATGCCGTGAATATTTATTTGGCTGCACTGCTTTTCAAGTTCGTCTGGTAACATCCCAAACTCGTCTCCGAGAATGGGGACTAACTGAATATGGAACATTTTTGCTAATTCTATAAAATTTGAATACGTGTATAAATCGGTGGCAATTCTATTGCCAGGCTCAAACAAAGCAGCTAAAGCAATTGCCAGTGCATTTTGGGCACCAGAAACGATTGCTATATGCTCATGATCCGTATGAATTCCGAAGGACTCCATCCAGTTTAGAGCTGCTGTTTTTTGATGTAGAATTCCTGTCGGTTCGTTGTAATTTAGTAGCTGTTCTACATAACTTTTGTTCACAACCTTTTGAATAACCTCTGTTACGCTAGCATTGGTTTGCTCAAACGATGCCACAAATCCGAGCTCAATGAGGTTTGCTGTTTTATCAGTGGAAATGGTTATAGAACGGGCGGCATTTGGAGCTACAAATGTTCCACTTCCCGTAACGGCATAAATCAATCCCTTTACCTCGCATATTTTGTAGGCACGGGTAATCGTTGTGAAGTTTAAGTCAAGAAAATCCGCTAATTCTCGTTGCGGAGGTAACTTTGTCCCAGGTGCCAAAAACCCATTAATAACATCCTGTTCAAGTAGTAACGCAAGCGATTTATAAAAAGGACGATTTAAGGATTTCTTATCAGGTTTCCAAGACATTGGATAATTTTCAAATGAATTGATTGGCATAGTACACCTCTAATAAATGTGTTCCATACAATCATATCATTTTTGTATGGAATTCTTATAATGAAATCGGATCGTTTGAAAAGGTGAAGAAACGAATATGTTTTATATAGGGACAAAATCGATCTGTACCCCCATTTTGATAAAAGGGGGTATTTTCTATGTAGGGATAATTGTAATCCATACAATTATCTTATTTTTTGTATGGATTTTGTATGTTAAATTTAAATAAATTTATCAATTGAGGATGTGAATCATTTGAAAAAAAGAAATCAAATATGGATTGCATTTCGTGCGGCTTTTCCATATACAGTACCCATTTTTGCTGGATTTGTATTCTTGGGAATCGCATATGGCATCTATATGAATTCATTAGGGTTTAGTGCAATTTACCCGATTCTGATGAGTCTATTCATATTTGCAGGATCAATGGAGTTTGTGGCAGCCAATTTATTGCTTGTCGCTTTCAATCCGATTAACGCCCTTTTTCTAACCTTAATGGTGAATGCACGACATTTGTTTTACGGCATATCCATGCTGGATAAGTATAAGGGAATTGGGAAAAAGAAGCTCTATATGATTTATGGTCTTTGCGATGAGTCTTTTTCTATCAATTGTACCGTTGATATTCCGAAGAATGTAGACAAGGGCTGGTTTATGTTCTTTGTGACACTACTCAATCATTCTTATTGGGTCATAGGTTCAGCAATTGGCGGTATTTTTGGATCTCTTGTCAAGTTCAACACAGAAGGGCTCGATTTTGTTATGACTGCTCTCTTTGTAGTCATTTTCATTGAACAGTGGATGAAAGAGAAAAAGCACCACAGTGCTCTCATCGGTGTTGGGCTTTCAACTGTCAGTCTCTTTATTTTTGGCGGAGACCACTTCATTATCCCTGCGATGTTTGCCATTCTTGGGTTACTGACCCTCATTAGAAAGCCAATGGAGAAAGTTGAGGTTAGCACCATATGACAATGAGTTTAACGCAACAGATTATTACGATTGCTATGGTGGTTTTGGGCACAGTGCTTACAAGGTTTCTTCCATTCATCGTTTTCCCATCGGGTAAGCCTACACCGCAGTATGTACAGTATCTCGGTAAAGTACTGCCAGCAGCAGTAATTGGGCTTTTGGTCATTTATTGTTTTAAGGACGTGAGTTTAGTTTCTGGAAGGCACGGTTTACCTGAATTGATTGGGGTAGTAGTAGTGGCGTTGCTTCACTTATGGAAGAAAAACATGCTCCTGTCTATAGCTGGAGGAACGATTGTATATATGATTTTGGTTCAATTGGTATTTTAATCCATCACGTATTACTATTTCTTCAATCTATGGTGGAGGAAGTTTATGGAAGAAGGAGATTGTGTATTATCTGTAGAAGTTTAAACAGTTACAAGCGAATGGGTTTGAGGAATTTCTCTGAAGGAATACCTTTTATTTTAGGAGGGAACAACATGGAAGTTTTTGCTGAATATTTAGCGCATATTGATAACCCGCAACATCGGGCCCGAACGGAAGAAGTTTTGGCTTGGGTAACTAAGAAATTTCCAACTTTAATGCCAAAAGTTGCGTGGAATCAGCCTATGTTTACCGATCACGGCACATTTATTATTGGCTTTAGCGTAGCCAAACATCATTTGGCTGTTGCCCCTGAAATGGCAGGGATTAATCATTTTTCTGATGAAATTGTGCAGGCTGGCTATGATCACACCAAGCAGTTGGTAGGTATCCATTGGGATAGTCCGGTTGATTTCTCATTACTTGAGAAAATGATCGAGTTTAATATTTTGGATAAGGCAGACTGTTCAACTTTTTGGCGGAAATAATTCTAAGCGTATAAGCAACCACTTTGGGAATTAGGTATTTCGCTTTCGGCTTATGGTGTTCTCTCAAGAGGTTTATTGAGCGGCACATGGTCAAAAGATCGGGTTCTAGGTTTGGATGATAAACGCAGTAATGGTCCGCGGTTTGCCAAAGAAAATATTGAAAAGAATTTATCCCTTGTAGAGGCATTGCGTGAAATTGCTGAAGAAAAGCAAGCAACCATTGCGCAGATTGCCATCGCATGGGTTTTATCCAAGGGTGAGGATGTTAAACCATTGATTGGTGCAAGAACGCAGTCACAACTTCATGTTTCAATAGGCGCTGTTGACCTGAATTTAAGTTCAAACGATCTTTTACGAATTGAAGAAGTCGTACCTTCAGAACTTGTCGCCGGAGAATACTACCCGGTACCACGGAAAAAATGGTTCTTTTAACAAATTTTTAATGAAGCAAAGGTTGTTAAAATGAAGAATGACTAATTTCTTGTTTAACTAACTGGGTGCTTCAACACAGTAATAAATAAAATTAATAAGCCTAAAATATGCAAGTTTTATACACAACTTGCATATTTTAGCTTTTTTTTATACATAAAACATGATTTTAAGCTAAGTTTAAAGTGAGTTAATCCATAGGTGGTAGATGATCAAATTTGCCTGGAGGTTCATTTAATTGTCTACTTCTCATATATTTGAATTTCAATATACCAGCGACGACAGCTAGTACTACTATTGGGATTATTAAATAATCTTGAGTTGATAAGAGGTCGTTTGTTATTGAGTTAACAGACAAAGGCAAAACTTCACAACATGAAAAATGGACAATAATTTATCAGAACTTCGTCAATGATCTATCCAAGTTAGATAGTGAAGAGCAATTCGATCTTCATTTCGCTTTGCATAAAGTGAATTATTTGCTTAAAAAAATGGAGGGATGATTATATGACATTAAATTTACAATCTGTTCAAGGCACGATGCTAATCCCTCTTTGGGGACGAGCCACTGCCAGTGAGAAGAATCCAGAAATACTGTACGACAAAGAAGCGATAGAGATTATTAGAGGTTGCGACTTTGATTTTACTGAAATAGCGAAGACTTTTGGTGAATACGGTGGCATAAGCTATATAGTACGTGCGCGAAAAATAGACGATACCATCCGCGCATATATAGAAAAACATCCTAGGGCTACTATTGTAAACATCGGTGCGGGACTTGATACTACTTTTTCAAGAGTGGATAATGGGACAATTAACTGGTATAACCTTGATCTACCCGATGCGATAGCTTTTCGCAAAACTCTGATTGCAGATTCTCAGAGAAACGTTTGCATTGCTAAATCATTTTTTGACGTTTCTTGGTTTGATGACGTGATATTTAATGAAGAAGGCGGCATTCTGTTTATAGCTGCTGGAGTTTTCTACTATTTTCAGGAAAGTCAGCTCAGAGAAAGTTTTCAGGAAATGGCAATTCGCTTTCCAGGGGGCGAGTTGTACTTCGATGCAGAATCAAAATTTATGTTAAAGACTTCAAATCGAACAGTGGAAAAAACGGGGAACAAAGGTGCAAAAATGTATTTCTACGTTAACAATCCCAAAGTACTTGAAGACTGGTCATCTAAAATTAAGGTATTATCTTGCGAATCGTACTTTAAAGGTATAGTCGCAAGTAAGAATTGGGAAAGTGGAACTCGCCTCATGATGAGGGTAGTTGATTTATTTAAGATGTTGAAGTTTGTTTATTTGCGTTTTGAGAGAAAGTAAAATGATTGAATTTTGCCATATCTCAATCCATTAAACAAGTTATTTAAAAAGCAATATAGAATGTTAAAAGAGACCCTCAGAGGTCTCTTTTATTTTGAATTTCTTTCATAGAATAGACGAAACCAAATTTTGGAATACTGTGGGTAGAAAGTAAAGCCTGATATAAGGAAGGAAATTTATAATGTGGATCCTAATTTTTATCATATTTATTATCTTTAATATAATTTCCTTTTTTGTTCCAAAAAGGATAGGCAGAATTGAGATTTATGCCACTTGTTTTTTTGCTTATGCATACGGAATGACGACTGACATGGTGCTCGATATTCATTATCATCTTTATGGTTATTTTGAAAAGGGTTTTCAATGGAAAGCTTTACTTGGGATCTTTCTATACTTTCCTTCCATTAGCTTTTTATTTCTTAATTATTATCCGACAAAAAGAAAAATAGCATATAAAGCAATTTATATTATCCTTTGGTCCATATTCTCAGTGATTTTTGAATGGTTCACCGTGCAAACTGAATTTTTTTATTATAGTGGATGGAAACTTTGGTATTCTGCAGCAGTATATCCGTTCATCTTTTTAATTCTTGTAATTAACATGAAATTTGTTCAAAGACTAATAAGGTAATTACCGTTTTTATCCTCTAATTACCCATCTTTCTTTAAGAAATATGTTAGGATGGACATGAAGTTACACTAATAAAAAATTAGACGGGGGCAATCTGATGTATAGCTTTAAGAACGATTACAGCGAAGGCGCACATCCTAGAATATTAAATGCTTTAATAGAATCCAATCTTGTCCAAGAGGATGGCTATGGGGAGGATCAATTTTCCCAAAAAGCGGTTGAACTGTTAAAGGAGAGAATGGGACGGACAGACGTTGAAATTCACCTCTTATCAGGCGGGACACAAACAAATCTAATTGCGATTTCTGCTTTCTTAAGACCGCATGAAGCAGCAATGGCAGCGAGTACTGGCCATATTTTGGGGCATGAAACGGGAGCCATTGAAGCGACAGGACATAAAGTACTATCAATTGAAACAGTGAACGGGAAACTTACCCCATCTGATGTGCAAGCGGTACTTGACGGTCATCCAGATGAGCATATGGTCAAGCCTAAGCTGGTATACATATCAAACTCCACCGAAATTGGCTCAATTTATAACCGGAGTGAACTCGTGCAGTTAAGTGATTTTTGTAAAAAGAACCATCTCATATTGTATATGGATGGTGCAAGGTTAGGCTCAGCGCTTTGTTCAACAGAAAATGATCTTCAGTTAAGTCATCTGCCAACACTTGTGGATGCCTTCTATATCGGGGGAACAAAGAATGGGGCACTTATTGGTGAGGCTTTGGTGATTTGCAAGGATTCTCTTAAGGAGGATTTTCGATACCATATGAAGCAAAAGGGCGCACTCCTCGCAAAAGGGAGACTTTTGGGCACCCAGTTTCTTGAACTATTCAGGGACAATTTGTTCTTTGATTTGGCCGCGCATGCTAATAAGATGGCTACCATACTTAGAGATGAAATCAGCAAAGCAAATATTCCGTTTCTAACCCATTCTCCATCGAATCAAATCTTTCCGATTTTACCAAATGCGCTGATTACGGAATTAGAGAAACATTATGCCTTTCATATTTGGGAAAAGGTCGATACCGATTACTCGGCGATTCGACTTGTAACATCCTGGGCAACAAAAGAGGAAGAGGTAACAGCTTTTCTTGAGAATTTGAAAAAATTAATGTAGGAAGCGGAAAATTTTCTGAACACAAACTACAAAAAAATAATGCCTTTTCTAGCTTGATTATTGTAAGAAAATTTGATATAGTAAGAGAAATTAAAAAGACGATGTGTAACTGGCGAAACACGGATTACCGTGAGGGAGCACATAATGTCTCGTAGCCGTTCGCCTGGGCAGAGGTAGGGAATTATTCCTTACCTCTTTCTGTTTATAGGAGGGGATATTTCAACCGGCTATGAGCCAAGATTACTTTAATATTTTAAAAATCAAGTAGATACAGATTTTAATGAAATTTGACCCTTTCAGCTTGCTTAATGAATTTAGGAAATTTCAAACTATCATATAAGAATAGAGGAGATTACAAGATGAGCACAACAACATTAGACAAAATGAAAACAATCAAAACCTTAAACAATATTGCAGAGAGCGGGCTGAATGTATTCAATAAGGATAATTTTACGATTGACAATGACAGTGAAAATCCTGATGCGATTGTTGTGCGTAGTTTTAATATGCATTCACTAGAATTGGGTCATAATGTAAAGGCCATTGCACGTGCCGGAGCGGGTGTTAATAACATTCCGGTTGAAAAATGTACAGAACAGGGAATTGTGGTTTTCAATACCCCTGGTGCGAATGCTAATGCTGTAAAAGAAATGGTTCTTACTACATTGATGGCTTCATCCCGAAACCTTTTTGACGGCATAGCATGGACTAAAGCCTTAGAAGGCCAAGGTGACCAAGTTCCGAAGCTAGTTGAAGCAGGTAAGAAACAATTCGTTGGAAAAGAAATTAAGGGGAAAACGCTGGGAGTAATTGGTTTAGGCGCAATCGGAGCACTTGTAGCGAATGATGCCCTAGATTTAGACATGGACGTAATTGGTTTTGACCCGTTCATTTCTGTTGATACAGCTTGGAATTTGTCCCGAAATGTACAGCGCGCGATGACGATTGAACAGTTGTTTGCTAATTCTGATTATATTACTGTTCACGTTCCATTAACCGATGACACAAGAGGAATGTTTAACCAAGCAACCTTTAGCATTATGAAGTCTGGAGTTCACATTTTGAATTTCTCACGCGGAGAGCTTGTGAATGAAACAGATATGGCAGCAGCGCTTGAAGGCGGCAAGGTTGGTCAGTATATTACAGACTTCCCAAATGAAAATGTATTGAAAATGAAAAATGCAATTCCAATCCCTCATCTAGGTGCATCTACGCAAGAATCAGAGGAAAACTGTGCAATTATGGCTGCTCGCCAGGTGAAGAATTTTCTGGAAACCGGAAATATCAAAAACTCAGTGAATTTTCCGAACGCATCCATACCTTATACAGGAAAAAAACGTGTGGCAGTATTCCATAAAAACGTTCCAAACATGGTTGGACAGCTTACACTAGCTATTTCAAGCTATAATTTAAACATCGCAGACATGATTAATAGAAGCCGTGGGGAATATGCTTATACGATGATTGACATTGACAATAAAGTAAATGGCGATATCATTCCTGGATTGCAAGAAAAAATCGATCAAATCGGTGGAATCGTAACCGCACGTATTATATAAACAAAAAAGTTCAAGGTCCCATTAATAAAATTAATGGGGCCTTGAACTTTTTTTATTTCTGATATTTTTCTTTTGAGCTGACCGTTGCAGTTGTAATCTTGGAAAGGATCAAAAATCAAATCGTTGAATGATTCCGTATATCGTGAGCCGATTAACCTTGAAAACATATATTTTTCTTTATTGGTGATAATAATACCTAAAATGAGAAAAATCGGTGATATTAATGCAAAACTTAATTAAAATCCTCCTTCCAAGGCAATTATTATTGTTGCTTATCCTTTCGACAGGTTTACTAAATCATGTCCTTCTTATCCCAAATTTGCTTACGGCAGCTGGAAGAGACAGTTGGCTAAGTGTCATTGTGGCATATCCGATTGCTCTTTTCTTTCTATGGCTGGTGTATTTTATTGTAAAAAACAGTCCAAATGAAGGTTTCTTTTCTATGATTCGACAGCGTCTCGGAAGGACTTTTTCTACCGTTTTTTCGATTTCTGTCATCCTATTTTTATTCACAAGCTCTTATGTAACTTTTAGGGACTTAATGATCTGGTTAAAGGCCTATTTTCTCGCGGATGCTTCTGTTTTTATGATTAATTTTATTTTGATTTTAGTCTGTTTTTTAATCACACTTGCTGGGGTCAAGAGCATGGCTATATCTAGCGGTTTTTTACTGCCGCTTGTGGTGTTATTTGGCATATTAATTGCAATTACAAACACGAGCTTAAAGGACCCGAGCTTATTATTTCCTGTGTTTGCAGACGGCTATTCTCCTCTTATTAGAGGGGGAATCTATGTTCTATCAGGACTTCTTGAGATTTACATGGTTATCTTGTTGCAGCCATTTTCACAGGAACCTATTAAATTTAAACAGTTGTTTATTTTATTGACTTTTTTAACAGGCTTAATCTTAGGGCCTCTTTCTGCATCAATTATGGAGTTTGGACCTACTGAAGCAATTCACTTTCGGTATCCAGCTTATGAACAGTGGCGTGTATTAAGCATTGGGGAATATATATCACATCTAGATTTTTTTGCTTTATATCAATGGCTTAGCGGTGCGTTGATTCGAATTGGTTTATTCATGTATCTTTTAGGTACATTTTTTACTAATAAAAAGAAACATTATAGACTGAACCCAAAGCTTGTTGGTGTCATGTATCTCTTTTTGTTCGGCCTGATGACAATAAAAGTCGAGACATATTATTTCTATGATGCCATATATAAATACTTTCTGCCGGCTATTATGGCATTTTTTCTTTTTCAAATCCTGCTATCAGCCATAATTATAAAAGTATTAAAGAAATGGGATGAAAAACATGGTAAGAAAAATATTCTCGAATCCACTTCATAATGGAAGGTTAAAGGAAAAAGCCGATAACCTAAAAATACAATTTAAGAAAAGTCAAGACCTACGATTTATAGAGCACAATACAGAAATGGAAACATTTGAAATTATCTATTTTGAAAGCTTAGTTGATATACATTATTTAGATCAATATATTTTACCTAAACTCAGCGGTAATAAAGAAGATTCTATCAAGAAAAAGCTGAAAACTTTATTTCAAGCAGATGATGTAAGTTTGAAATCCTTAGACGATTTATCAAATTTACTTTTTGATGGAAATGTCTTATTTTTATTCAGTGATTCGTTTTTAAGTATTCAGGCAGGATACTTTCCTATGCGGCAACCTGAAGAATCAGCGATTGAGAGCTCAATAAGGGGTCCTAAGGATGGTTTTGTGGAGGATCTAAAGACAAATATCTCCTTAATAAGACGAAGACTTAACACCTCGTCTTTATGTTTAGAGAAATATACGATTGGTAAAAGAAGTAGAACAAAAGTAGTACTCATGTATATAGATGATTTAATTGATCAGCGAGTTTTAGATGAAATCCATAAAAGGTTAGAAAAAGTAGAACTGGATATCTTGACGAGTATTCATGAACTTGAATCATATGTTCGTGATAGACCGTATTCCATCTTCCCGAGTACGGACTATACGGGTAGACCTGACTTTATTGTTCAAGCGCTGAATCAAGGCCGGTTTGCTCTCATAGTTGATGGAAATCCTACAGTCTCTTATGCACCGGTCAATTTATTATTGCAGATTAAATCACCTGAGGACAATTACATAAGCTATGCTTATGTATCACTAGAAAGAATTATCAGGATGATAGGTTTGATCGTATCTGCTTTTTTACCTGGTGCATGGATAGCATTTTCTGCCTATAATATTGAACAGGTTCCCTACTTACTGGTTGCGACTATTACAATCTCGCGTTTTGGGCTGCCCATTTCTTCACCACTTGAAATGTTTATTGTTCTATTTTTGTTTGAGATATTTAATGAAGCTGGGGTACGCTTGCCAAGAGCAATTGGGCAAACCGTCGCTGTTTTAGGTGGCTTAATCGTAGGGGATGCTGCGATTCGGGCGGGGTTAACATCACCGACCATGCTGGTTGTAGCGGCGATTACCTACATCTCGTCTTTTACGTTGGTGAATCAAACTTTAAGTACGGCTTGTACCATCTTAAGATTCACGATTATCTTAATGGGTACCTTATTTGGATTATTCGGAGTCATTATTGGCTTTATTCTAACGGTTTTTTACTTTTCAACCCTTTCTTCCTTTGGGTCTCCATACCTAGGCTCTATTTCGCCAATCAATCTAAAAGGAATGATTAAGTCATTCCTTAGGGCTCCAAGGCAATTTTATAAGTCAAGAACAACCTTAACCAGTCCAGATGATCCAACAAGGGGTGGAAATCAATCATGAAAAGGAAATGGATGATTTCTTTTTTAGCCGGCTGTCTGATTCTTTCCGGTTGTTCAGGTTTAAAAAATATTCAAGATTTAACTTATGTTGTGGCAATTGGTATGGACTATGATGAAGAAAAGAAGGAGTATATCGCGTATCTTCAATCCTTAAATTTCGCTAATGTAGCAAAGGTAGAAGGAGGTAAACCTACTGAACCCATCCCGATTTTTATTGCATCAGCAACTGGAGAAACACTAAATTTAGCTGTGGGTAACCTTTATAAAAAGTCGGAGCCTCCTTTATTTTTTGGCCACGTAGAAACATTTGTTTTAAGTCAAAGAATAGTCAGGAATCATTTTAAGGAAGTAATGGTAGAAATAGGAAGAAATCGTTCACTCAGGCATACTATACGAGTCATGACAACGGATGAAAATATAAGCGAAATATTTAATATAAAAGCATTATTTAATTATCCAGCAATATACACGGTTCTTTTTAGAAAGGAAAAGAACGAAGTGTATCAAAATGAGATCAAGCCTATGGCATTAATGGATTTTTTAAGAGCCTATTATGAGCCTATGGGGGTGGCTAAACTACCTAATGTAAAAATTGACTCTCAAACCTGGAAGGCTGACGGAAAGTACCCCATTGTATTTTTCGATGGATATGCGATTTTTCAACAGCAAGAATTTATTAAAGTCCTTCCATTCAAGGACGCTGTTTATACTAATTGGTTATTAGAAAAAAAGGTTTCTTTAAATCAAAGAGTAGATGAAGAGGGAAAGCTTGTCGCAGCAGTGAAGCTAGCCACTCCAAAAATGAAGGTAAAATACAAGAAGGGAACGACTACCCCAAAGTTTGCTATAGAATTAACCGTACCAGCAGATTTGATCGAAAAAATCAAAGATATTCCCGAACAGAAATTAACGAAATTAATTGAAGAAGATATAAAAAGAAAACTTACTTCCATTTATAAAAATGGAGTGAAAAATAACACAGATATACTAAATGTTGGTGAAAAGTGGTATAGAGAACACCCGAAGCAATATAGGGAATTAAAAAAATCAAAAGGCTTTTATTTAAAAAAAGACTCCTTAACGAATCTGAAGGTTAAGGTGCAAATATTTCATTTTAATAGCTATAAGTATGAACAACATAGAATCGATGAAGGCTTCTAACTCCACTCTTAATTACAAACAGCAATTGAAAGCTCGCCAATTGGCGAGTTTTTTATTCTAGTGACTAATAAAGATGCAGATTTATTAAATAATAAGTCAAGTGGGAATTAATAAAAAAATTTATCTAAAAATTCAAAGTAATGGATTGACAACAACACTAATTAAGATTTATAGTGTATTCAACAGTTAGTATCTTAATACCAAGTAAACCAGTAGGTGAAATAGGAGTTCGTGTTTAAGTTAGATAATGAGACCTCTTCTCAGCAGCAAAAAATTTAATGAAAATTGTACTTATGAAAATATGTAAGCTTTGCTTTTGTTGGAGTTTTACCTATTATTGTAAAAGCCGATTGGACTACCAAAGGCTCCTGTTATTAACAGGAGTCTTTTTTATTGGTTTTGGTGATGAAAGTACTATAAAGGGCAGATAATCCCAGAAAAAACAAGAGTGCATTGGAGGTCTTAATATAGTGCAATTCGCATTGTTTACCCTTATGATGAATGAACCCAATGCGGTAACCGGTGTATCACTGACTGCTCAGCAGAAATTTCAAAATGTAGTCAATCAGGCAATTTTAGCAGAGAAACTAGGCTTTGATGCCTATGGTGTTGGGGAGCGTCATGGAACACCATTCCTTTCCTCATCACCAGCTGTAGTATTGACGGCTATTGCTGGAAAAACTTCACGCATTCGGTTATTGACGACAGTATTAGTTCTAAGTGTTCTGGATCCCATTCGTGTGGCAGAGGACTTTGCGACACTAGATCACCTTTCAGGAGGGAGGTTAGAGTTGATTATCGGGAAAGGCAACGATCCTCGTCATTATCCGCTTTTTGGAATATCCGAGGAGGAGCAATGGGATTCGCTTGCAGAGCGATACGAATTACTAAAGCGCTTATGGAATGAGGAGAACGTAAGCTGGGAGGGGCGCTACCGAACATCATTAACCAATGTCACGACACAACCTAGGCCTTTTCAAAAGGGCATTCCAATATGGCATGGGAGCGCATCAAGTACGCGTTCTACTGAATTGGCCGCAAAATATGGGGATCCTATTTTCTCATCCAACACTTTTCATCCCCAAGCCAAGTATAAAGCGTTAATTGATCATTATCGTGAGCGGTTGGCTTACTATGGTCACGATCCTAAGAAAGCAATCGTTGGATCGGGTGCTAGCAGTCTATATATTGCCAATACTGCTGAGGAGGCAATCAACCGTTTCCGGCCTTACTACAATGCTTTTCATGATACAGAAGCAGCGAAGCATAATAACTCGCCTTTTAAAGATCTTGAAGATAATATAGCAAATGGGCCAGTCTTGGTTGGTAGTGCAGAGCAAGTAATCGAGAAAATCTTAAACTACCATGAGGCATATGGAAATCAGGTATTAAGCATCAGTGTTGATGGCTTAACGGAATCAGAACAGCAGGAACAATTGCATAGATTTGCAACAGATGTGGCACCAGTGTTGCGGCGGGAGAAACCCAGCACCGTTTGGGAACAAACCAGTGAAGTGGGTGCCACCTAATATATCTAACATGGCTTATTTATACAAGGAATCCCATGAATCGAGATCCAGTGGTATGGATCGATAAATTAAAATAAGATTGCGCCGATTGGTCTACCAAAGGCTCCTGTTAAAAAAACAGGAGCTTTTACTTTTTTAACTCACTATTGCACACGAGATAAGTCGGGTTAGTTTTTCTAAAAAGGTTGTGTAAAAAGTCATTATTGAATTTATAGCCATGTTGATTGGAGCGGAAGGCGCGAAGACTCCTGCGGGAGGACGGGGCAGGTGAGACCCCGCAGGCGCTTAGCGCCGAGGAGGCTCACCGGACCGCCCGCGGAAAGCGAAGCGCCTGGAGCGGAAATCAACAACTAGGTTTAACAGAGATTTTAGAAAAGATATCAATTTACACATAAGAAAGGGAGTAACAAAGATGAGTAAAATAACGATTATTTCGGGAAGTCCTTCTGAACATACGAGATTAAATGGGGCATTGGATTATGTTGTAGAGTTTTTCGAGGGAGTGAATCATTCTCCTGAAATCATCCATATCCGCAATCTTCCAGCAGAGGATTTAATTCAAGCGAGATTTGACAGCGCAGAAATAATTAAGGCAAATAAAAACGTCGAAGATTCATCTATTATTGTAATTTTAACGCCGGTTTATAAAGCATCATTTACCGGGGTCTTAAAAACTTATTTGGATCTTCTGCCACAAAATAGTTTGGTGAATAAAACGATTTTACCCATTGCCATTGGAGGATCGATCGGACATCTCCTTATGATTGATTACGCACTAAAACCAGTGCTCGCATCCCTCGGAGCTACCCACATCTTAAAAGGGACTTATATCGTAGATAGTCAAGTAAAAAAACTAGTGAATAATCGTTATGAACTTGATGGAGAAGTTAAAAAACGATTAGATACTGAATTGAATACGTTACAGCCGTCCTTGTTATCTGATAAAGGAGTGATCAGCTCGATCATTTAACCACTTAAGCATCTTGGATTTAATAGATATTTATTTTACTAGGAGGGGATCCTTTTGGGATTGAAACTTAGCATTTTGGATCAAAGCGTCATTGCTGAAAATGAAACTGCCTTTGACGCCTTTAACCATACAATTGAATTAGCACAACGGGCAGAGGAGTTGGGTTATCAACGCTTTTGGGTATCTGAGCACCATAATGCTGAGAAATTAGCAGGATCAGTTCCAGAAGTATTAATAGCCCATCTTCTCGCAAAAACGAAACAAATTCGAATTGGCTCAGGAGGTGTGATGCTCCAGCATTACAGTCCATATAAAGTGGCCGAAACCTTTAATGTATTAGCTTCATTATCACCTGGGAGAGTGGATTTAGGGTTGGGGAAAGCACCCGGAGGGCTTCCGTTATCAACAAAAGCCCTTCAGCAGGATTTTGATGGAAATCCAAAAGAATTATGGGAAAAGCTGGTCGACCTTAAAAAGTTTATCTCTGACACGCTTGAACCATATGATCCGTTTTATGGACTTAAAGCTGAGCCGGTTCCACCAACGCCACCCGAACTATTCTTATTGGGAGCAAGTGCCTCAAGTGCGAAACTCGCTGGTGAATTAGGATACTCATTTGTATTTGCTCAGTTCATTAATAGTGAGGAAAGGATTCTTAATGAAGCTTTTGACGAGTTCAGCCATCTGCAGAAACGGAAAAAGTTACAGCCCCTTTCTTTTATTCTAGCACTCTCTGTTATTGTGGCTGATACAGAGGAGGAAGCAAAGGAACTCGTGGCTAATTCTAAAATCGTCAAAGTGCATCTTAAGAGTGGCAAGACCGTTACTGTAGGGAGCGTGGAGCAAGCAGAACTGTTTGCGAAGCAGGCGAATGAAAGCTATCAACTAGAAATACAAGAAGCAAACATCCTATATGGTTCAAAGGAAACAGTAAGAGAAAAACTTCTTCACCTCCAAAATATATACGATTTGGAAGAAGTTATTGTCGTGACACCTGTTCAAAATTTTGAGAAGAGACTTAAATCATACGTACTCCTAAGCGAGGCATTTTCGGAAATATCTGTTCCAGTGAAATAATAAAATTTAGGAGGAAATTGTCATGTCAAATCCATTATCAGTTGTTGTGTGGTCAAAACAAGGTTGTCACTATTGCTCAGAGGTTAAACAATTTTTAGAAGAAAAACAAGTGAATTATCAAACGGTTGATGTGACTAATCACGATGAATACCGCGATATATTAGAGGTTAAATATGGGATTCGTCATGTACCAGTGGTTGAAATTGGTCAAGACGGCATTTATCAAGGGGTAATCGAGGTGGGGATCAACCATCTTGAAAAGGTATTAGCTCCATTTTTACAGAACCGTTGAATTTTTTTGATTAAAACCAACTAAATTTATAGGATTAATTGGATTGATTTCTAAGAATAAGAGAATGAGAGGGGAAATGGTTTTGTCAGAACAAAGAAAATTAAGATTTGGAACGATAATTCATGGAGTAGGCGGCAATATTTCAGGCTGGAGACATCCAGAAGTTCCATCAGATGCGAGTGTAAACTTTGAATATTATAAAGCTCAAGCACAAAAATCGGAAGAAGGAAAATTTGATTTTGTTTTCATTGCAGATGGTTTGCATATTAACAAGAACTCTATTCCTCACTTCTTAAACCGTTTTGAGCCTATTACTATTCTATCTGCTTTGGCGGCTGTCACCTCACGTATTGGTCTTGCGGGAACACTGTCTACTTCGTACAGTGAACCGTTCAATGTTGCACGGCAGTTTTCGTCATTAGACCACATCAGTGGAGGACGTGCAGGTTGGAATGTGGTGACCTCACCACTAGAAAAAACGGCATTAAACTTCAGTAAGACGATTGAAGAGCATCCTGACCATCCAAAACGATATAAAATTGCCGCTGAATATATTGATGTTGCGAAAGGCTTGTGGGATTCGTGGGAAGATGACGCATTTGTCCGTGACAAAGAAACGGGTGTGTTTTTTGATCCAGAAAAATTGCATGAATTGAATCACAAAGGTGAATTTTTCTCTGTATCAGGTCCGCTGAATATTGCTCGATCCAAGCAAGGGCGCCCGATTATATTTCAAGCAGGATCATCAGAAGATGGCAAAAATCTGGCCGCAAAAGAAGCGGATGCAGTGTTCACTGGGCATCCATCATTAGAGGAGGCACAGAAATTTTATCAAGATGTAAAGGGCAGGGCAGCATCTTTTGGTAGAAATCCAGACGAAATTCTCATTTTGCCTGGTATTGGGCCCATCATCGGTCATACAGAGGAAGAAGCAGAGCAAAAGTATCAAGAAATTGCTAACCTAGTGACAATCGAAAAGGCACTTGCCTATTTGGGGAGATTCTTTGAGCACCACGATTTCTCTCAATATGAATTAGATGAACCCTTTCCTGAATTAGGAGATTTAGGAAGTAATAGTTTTAAGAGTGGCACAGATCGGATTAAACAAGAAGCAAAAGAGAAGAACATGACACTCAGACAAGTGGCACTCAGTTCAGCGACACCTAGAACTCCATTTATAGGCACCCCAGAACAAGTAGCGGATCGTATTCAAGAGTGGTTTGAAGGGCGCGCCGCCGATGGATTTATTATCGGTACGAATATTCCGAGCGATTTAACAAATTTTATCGATCATGTCGTCCCAATTCTTCAAAGCCGGGGTCTTTTCAGATCAGAATATGAAGCAGAAACTTTACGAGGAAATCTCGGTCTGCCTTATCCAATCAATCGATATGCAAAAGAAACAATAAAAAAATAGCTGGGGTGAATCTGAAATGAAGTTATTTGCAAATTGGACGAAATTATTCACGATTACATCTGTTCTTGTAATCCTATTAGCGGGTTGCTCCAGTAGTGCAAGTACGAGCAGTAGCAATGAAACCAACGGCAAGAATGAGGGGAAGGCGCCTATAGGTGGAGAGCTTACATATGCATTGGCTACTTCACCAGATACGCTGGATCCTCATCGCAGCGGATTAGCGGTAGCGGTTCGTGCATTTAGAACTATTTTTGATAGTTTAGTTGTGCTAGCATCGGACAATACGATTCAACCATGGCTCGCAACAGAATGGACTGTATCGGATGATGGAAAAAGCTATACCTTTAAGTTGCGCAAGGATGTGAAGTTTCACGATGGGACACCCTTTAATGCCGAAGCTTTGAAATACAATTATGACCGGATCATTGATCCTAAAACAAAAGCGGCCAATGCGTTAGCGTTAATTCAACCCTATGAATCATCAGAAGTCATTGATGAGTATACGATCAAAATTAACCTTTCCACCCCTTCTACATCGTTTTTAAGTAATATCAGCCAAGGTTTACTAGGGATTGTATCGCCAACAGCGGCAGAGAAATATGGAGATCAATTTGGTAAAAATCCAGTAGGAACGGGACCGTATAAATTTGTCAGTTGGACAGAAAATGCAGACATTCAAGTGGAGAAAAATAATGAATACAAATGGGCTCCATCCATCGTAGAAAACAAAGGTACTCCTAAGATAGATAAAATTACTTTTAAAATTATCCCAGAGGAAGCAACTCGAATTGGCAGTGTACAAAGTGAGCAAGTTCTCGCAGCCGAAACAGTACCGCCACAAAATATTCTTTCGTTAAAAAATGATCCAAAAACTCAATTGCTCCAAGTGAATACACTCGGGCTTCCGTATACGCTCTTTTTCAACCAAAGAAAAAAACCTTGGAATGATGTAAAGGTTCGGAAGGCAGTGCAGCTAGCGGTTGACGTGGATGCGATTGTTAAAACGCTCTACCTAAACACGTATGCAAGAGCTTGGTCACCACTTTCACCAGGAATATTAGGGTACGATCAATCGCTAGAAGGCAGTGTAAAGCCGGAAATTAAAAAGGCAAATCAACTCCTTGATGAACTTGGCTATGAAAAAGGAGCAGATGGGATTCGAGTAAAAGGCGGCAAGAGATTGGCATTGAATTATGTTGATGGGTCTCCTAACCGGGAGAAACGAAATGATATCGCTATAATCATTCAACAACAATTGAAAGAGATCGGAATTGCAGTGGAAATTAATATTACTAAAGATGTTGCCTCAGTCGTCTATCAAAACGCTGACTATGATTTGTATGGAAATAGCCAAGTAAATTCCGATCCAAATGCGCTGCGTGCCATATATCATACAAAAACTCCAGAACAGGAGGCGGCATTTAAAGGGTTAGGTGGAGGATCAAACCCAGAATTGGATCAATTATTGGAACTAGGAACAATAGAATCGGATTCAACAAAAAGGGAAGAAATCTATAAAAAAGTGCAGCAAAAAATTATTGAAGAGGCATGGATTTTACCTATTTATGTATTCCCGTACACAGTTGCTGCATCAAAGAAGGTAAATGGAATTGGATTTGATGCATTAGGCTATCCATTGTTTAACGATGTAACGATTGGAAAATAAAGAGTAGAGGAGCTGATACATGTGGCATTAGTCAATAAGATGATTCTAAAAATCTCGACTGCATTTGTATCGATTATAGGCTCCTTAATCCTTGTCTTTTGCATCAACTATTTGCTTCCGGGGGATCCAGTGCTATCTATGATTGATCCCTCTGTGGCAACACCCGAAATGGTTGAAAATTTGCGCAAGGAATTGGGGCTTGATCAACCGTTTTACATGCAATTTATCCACTATTTTACCAATATTCTTCAAGGAGACTTCGGACAATCGTTAATGAATAGCGAACCAGTCCTTCCTAAGATTTTAGAACATTTTCCTGCAACACTCGCATTAACCTTTGCTAGCGCGGTTATTTCTGTTGTGATTGGGGTTGCGTTCGGCGTGTTGTCAGCGATTTATCAGAATAAGTGTCTGGATCTCATCGCTCGTTTAATTGGATTATTTGGAATTTCCATGCCAACATTTTGGTCAGGAATCTTACTCATTCTTATATTTTCAGTCTCATTGAACTGGTTTCCTGCTATGGGGTCAGAGGGGTGGAAAACCATTGTGCTGCCATCACTTTCACTTGGTTTTGTCGGGGCAGGATTAATTATTCGAATGGTTCGAAATAGTATGCTGGAAGTGATTAATGAGCAATTTATTGTCACGCTGCGTGCGAAAGGTCTATCAGAACGGGTCGTCATGTATCGTCATGCCCTTCGTAACGCACTTATTCCAGCTATTACGATTATTGGTCTGAATATCGGAGAACTGATGTCTGGTACAGTGGTGATTGAAACCGTATTTTCAAGACAAGGAATTGGGAGAATTGTGGCCGATGCGATCATGGCGAAAGATCTGCCTGTGATTCAAGGTGTTGTCTTCTTTAGCGCCATAGTCTATGTGATTGTCAATCTATTAGTGGATCTTTCGTATTCGATTATTGACCCACGAGTACGCCGGTCTCAGTAAAAGGCTGACCATCAAAAAAAGGGGTGATGACGATGAGAGAAGTGACGAATACCAAAGCAGTACTAAAGATACCAAAATGGAATTTTGCCAAATATAAAACAAACTTTTCCGTATCGAACCTATTTATCTATGTTTCTGGTTTTATTGTGTTCTTCATTATTGCTTGTGCGCTATTTCCTAAATGGATCGCACCTTATTCACCAACATTTATGAACACTGAACTTATATTAAGTGCCCCAAGTGCGGCCCACTGGTTTGGGACAGATTATTTTGGGAGAGATGTGTTTAGCCTTGTTGTTTATGGGAGCAGGGATTCACTCATTATTGGTGCTGCTTCAGTAGTTATTGGCGGATTAATAGGTGGGGCGATAGGTGCTCTTGCGGGATATATTGGTGGTTTAATTGATGTCATTTTTATGAGGTTTATCGAAATCTTGATGACGATTCCTGGTATTCTTCTGGCATTAGCCATTGCTGCTGTGCTCGGACCAAGCTTGTTTAATATTGTCTTAGCTGTTGCGGCTGCGTCTATCCCGGGGTATGCCCGTGTGATGAGAGGACAAATGATGAGTATTAAAAAACGTCAATATGTGGATGCCTCTCGATCGATTGGTACGCCTAAATGGCGGATTTTTCTTTGGCATATATTGCCGAATTCTTGGTCACCAATGTTAGTCATGGGGACAATTGGTCTGGGAACATCCATTTTAGTGGGTTCAGGATTAAGCTTTCTTGGACTTGGCGTGATCAAAGAAATCCCTGATTGGGGGGCACTTCTTTCCCAGGGAAGAGGTTACTTAACAGTGGGTTGGTGGATCTCCACATTTCCTGGGCTAGCGATTACTCTTTTTGTCCTTTCGGTAAATATTATTGGAGATAAACTTCGGGATATTTTTGATCCGAAAACAAGCAGAATGAGATGAAGGAGAGTAAAAGATGGAGAAGCTGCTAGATATTCAGAATTTGAAAGTAGATTTCACGAATAATCATGGAGACCTTACAGCCATTAAAGATGTGTTTTTGCATATTCACCAGGGTGAAACTGTCTGTATAGTAGGTGAATCAGGAAGCGGCAAAACGGTTACATCCAAAACGATCATGAGACTGATTGATTATGAAAATGGAAAGATAACAGATGGAAGTATCGTACTAAATGGTATTGATCTGACACATCTACCTCAAAAAAAGCTTCGTTCCATTCGCGGGAAAAAAGTGGCGATGATTTTTCAAGAACCAATGGCCGCTTTCGATCCTGTTTTTACGATTGGAAGCCAGATTATTGAAACGATCCTTGAAAATAAGCAATCTAGTAAATCGGAAGCGAAGGCACGCGCGCTCTATTTACTGAAGCAGGTGGGTATATCGGATGCAGAAATGAGGATGAAACAATACCCCAATGAGTTGTCTGGAGGTATGTTGCAGCGGGCCATGATTGCCATGGCATTGGCCTGTGGTCCCGACTTACTGATTGCAGATGAGCCAACGACAGCACTCGATGTCACCATACAAGCACAAATCCTTAGGCTTCTTCAAGAGTTAAAAGAAGAGTTTGGAATGTCGATTCTCTTAATTACCCATGATATGGGCGTTGCTGCAGAAATGGCCGACCGGATTATTGTGATGTATGCAGGAAGAATTGTTGAGCATGCGGACGTCAAACAATTGTTCGAGTTGCCACACCATCCATATACCTTTGGGTTGTTGCAATCGATTACGACAATGGATAGTGATCGAAGTAAAAAACTTTATTCCATTAAAGGGTCTATTCCAGGGTTATCCCAATTACCTTCTGGATGTCAGTTTCATCCACGCTGTCCGTTTGCAACTGCACGCTGTTCTGTCGAATCACCTCCATTGTTAGAAGTGAATGGCCGCCAAACCGCATGCTGGCACGCAGAGGATCTAGTCATGACAGATAATTGGAAACAGCCTAGAGTAGAAATTAACACAGACGTATGGTCTGAAAAAGAAGTAGTTCAAACCGGATCAGAACAAACCCGTCAACCGTTGTTTACTATTCAAGAATTGAGCAAATTTTATCCGATTGGCAAGCGTGTATTTTCGCGAAATCCTTCCCATGTAAGAGCAGTCGATAAGGTTTCCTTTACGATCGAAAAAGGGGAGACTTTTGGACTTGTGGGAGAATCTGGAAGCGGAAAGTCCACCTTAGGGCGAGTTCTTTTACAGCTAGAGAAAGCAACTAGTGGAAAGGTATTTTTTCAAGAACAGGATTTGTCAGCTCTTGGTGCGAAAGAATTACGTGAAATGCGGAAGGATATGCAGGTGATTTATCAAGATCCGTACGGTTCAGTAAACCCTCGTTGGAAAGTAGGAGACATTATCGGAGAACCTCTTCGAGTCCATGAATCACTTAGTGAGAAAGAAAAGGAGGCGAGAGTCCGAGAGTTATTAGATGTAGTTGGATTAAATAAAAATGGCTACAATCAGTATCCACATGAATTTTCAGGAGGACAGCGTCAACGGATTGCGATAGCAAGAGCCATCGCACTTAATCCTCAGTTTATTCTAGCAGATGAAGCGGTTTCGGCGTTAGATGTGTCTGTACAGGCTCAAATTGTAAATTTATTACAAGATTTACAGCGTAAGCGGGATTTAACCTATCTATTTATTGCTCACGGTTTAAATATCGTTCGTCATATATCTGATCGCATTGGTGTGATGTATTTGGGTCAATTGGTTGAGATTGCAACGAGTGAAGAAATGTTCTTGCATCCTGCCCACCATTATACAAAAGGGTTAATTGACTCGATACCCCATGCCGACCCAACCCGTCCTAGAGAAAGAATTTCCATTCAGGGGGAAATCCCATCTCCTGCTAATCCTCCAACAGGATGCCGTTTTCATACTCGTTGCCCAGCAGCGACTGCTCGGTGTCGGGAAGAACAGCCCCTATTTAGGGAAATTGCTACAGGGCATTGGGTTGCTTGTCATGATCCAGTCTAGTTCTACTAGACTAACAAGTGTATTTTTTCGCAATAAAATAAATCTTTTGATAGGACCGCATCAATACTTAAAAGGAGGATATTCATTATGCATACCTCAAATTCTCGTTCTGTAGGGATTCACTTAAAAACAACAAAACAGTATTCCTTAGAAAAAAGTGAATATCTAAATCTGCCGGACTTACAGTTTTTTCAATGGTGTCATTCACAATATGGGTTAAATAAGGGAGTTTATAATACGATTGACCAGTGGTTTTACGGAATTGGAATTGAACGCGTTCAATATCGCCGTATCTTCATATTGAAATTTTTAGATTTTAGTAAAGATTTTGGGGTTGTGAAGGACCAACAGAAATTTATCCGATTTGGAAATGGAGGTCTCATTCGAAGGCTGCAGGGATTTATGCAGGGCATTAATCTTAAATAATGACGACAATCGCATACATTGATTTTCTCCTTTGTAAATATTACGTAAGATAAGTTAACAAAAATGGAGACTCACAAAGATAATTGTATTAAATTATCTATATATAAATATTAGGGAGGGCTTCATATGAGCACGAATGACAAAGTTCTTTTCGCTGGAGATGTATATACGATCATATACGATTATAAAAACGGTCTGTACGAAATTAAAAAAGAAGATGAACGGGGGAAGGTGGTATTGGTTTCTAAAAATGACATAAATAAGTTGTTTTAATTTTTATAAGAGGTGCAATCGATTCTAGAGTCTATTTTCTTTATGGAAATAGGCTTTTTTTTTAGTAAAGGAATCATAACATAACATTACATAATTATTTTTGAGGAGTGAAGTGGATGGCCATTCAAAGAGACAAAAAGTTTTTGGAAAAAGGTCATGTGGGAGTAATGATTGAATGGCTTGCTTCGTTTGGAATGACAGAGAATGGGGGTGTGACAAGACTTTTGTATTCTCCATCCTGGCTCGATGCACAGCTGGCGTTAAAAAGTAAAATGGACCAATCGAAACTAGATACGTATTTTGACAGTGTCGGAAATTTATTTGGAAGATTACCAGGTTCAGAATCAAATGGGAAAACCATCTTGACTGGATCTCACATCGATACGGTAGTCGATGGTGGAAAATACGATGGTGCCTATGGAATCATTGCCAGTTTCATCGCTGTATTAAGGCTATTTCAAACCTATGGTCTCCCAAAGAAAACGATAGAAGTCGTCTCTTTATGCGAAGAAGAAGGAAGTCGTTTTCCGCTCGCCTTTTGGGGGTCGAGAAATATCAGTGGTGCCTACAACCTTGACCGAGTGAAAAAGGTCAAGGACTCAGAAGGAATTCCATTTTTAGAAGCGATGAAACAAGCGGGGTTTGATCCGGAAAAGTATACTCCTGCAGTTCGGGATGTGGAACGGTTTGTGGAGATTCATATTGAACAAGGAATGATTCTCGAGAAAAATAAGAATCAAATCGGGATTGTGACCCATATTGTCGGACAACGCCGTTATTCGGTTCAAATCAAGGGAGAAAGTAACCACGCGGGGACGACTCCGATGCAATATCGGAAGGATGCAGTTAGCACAGCCGCCCATTTTATTTCTTTTTTAACAGAAAAAGCGCAAGTTGTTGACCCGCAATTAGTCGCAACGGTTGGAAGGTTAAACGTCAAACCGAATGTACCGAATGTAGTCGCTGGTGAGGTAGAGTTCAGCCTGGATATTCGACATCATGATGACACTGTGATGGACCATTATTGTGACGTGATTTTCGCGGAGTTTAAACGATTCGCTGAAAACTTAAATATGGAAGTGACCATCTCCCAGTGGATGGATGTAAAGCCGGTTAAGATGGATGGGGAGATGTGTATGTGGGCCCGTGAAATTGCAGAGGCGAAAAACTACCGCTATCAAGAAATGATCTCGGGTGCTGGACATGATGCCCAAGTATTTGGTGCCGTCTGTGCCACTTCCTTACTATTTGTACCGAGCCAAAATGGAATCAGCCATTCTCCAAAAGAATTTACGAGTTTGGAAGAATTAGAAACAGGGATTGAACTATTAACTGAACTTTTATATAACCTGGCCTATTAAAGGGAGATAATCATCATACAAAGGCCACTTCGATGATTACGAAATGATTCTAGATCGATAAATATGAAAGAAAAAAAGGTGCAGCTCGTTATTGGTTCACATCATGGAGCGTGGCACCTTTTTTTCCTTTTTGAATAAACGGCTGGGTCTTACATTTACTGTAAGATCCTTTTATTTTGCATTTGAGTAAATAAAGGGGTCTTACATTTACCGTGAGGCTGTTCTTTTTTGCATTTGGGTAAATGAAGGGGTCTTACATTTACCGTGAGCCAGTTCTTTTTTGAATTTGGGTAAATGAAGTACCCATCATCTGATGTTTTTTTGATATGCAAATTGACATAGAGTTTGTTCTTCCTAAATAAGATAGATTTATTGGTAAAAGTTTAGGGGGAAGAAAGTGAAAACTATTTTAATAACAGGTTCATCCTCAGTAATTGGAAAAATGTACAAGATTTAGTACTTAAATCCATCCTCCAGAATATCTTTTTACGTAGATATGGCTTGATTTTATTAAAGGAGCGATATGATGGAGAACTTTGATGTCATTATGATTGGCAGCGGCCATAATGCTTTAATTACGGCTGCCTATTTAACGCGCGCGGGCCGCAGTGTCCTAGTTTTAGAAAAAAATGATCGCCCTGGCGGATTTCTGCGCACCGAAGAGCTGACGCTGCCAGGTTTTAAACATGATGTGTTTGCTGCTGCACATCCTCTCTTTACAACCGGACCAGCCTACGCTGAACTAAGAGAGGATCTAGAGGCACGCGGGCTCCGATACATAAATACGGACCTGCCGACCGGTGTTTCGATGGAAGACGGACGAACGGCTGTCCTGCCGAGTTCATTTGAAGGGCTCATAGCTGAGGCGGAACGGCTGGCTCCCGGAGACGGTGCAGCACTGGCCAGCATGTTTGAACAGTTAAATCCATATGTTAACGATGTATTTGGATTATTCAATATGGATCTCTCCAGTCCTGAAGCTGCACCGATCCTGAAGCGCTTGCTTCACGAAGGGGGCGGGGCGGGATATTCGCCTTTTGCTGCCTGGCTAGTTTCAACCGCCCGTAATACCGTCAGTTCTTTAAAGTCACCAGTGACACGGGCGATGCTGGCCTCCTGGGTTACACACCTTGGCCGCACGCCGGATGAAGTCGGAAGCGGGATTTGGGTACCGCTGACCGTGATGGCACTGATGGGCGGCGGAATGCCGATACCTGAAGGCGGCAGTGAGAAACTGGCTCAAGCATTATCTCAACTGATAAAGGATCAAGGCGGCGAGATTCTTACGCATACTCATGTCGAGCGGATCTTAGTGGAGAACGGTCGAGCGGTTGGTGTCCGAACTTCAAAGGGGAAAAAATATCGTGCTAAGCAGGCAGTCGTGGCCTCAACCACACCTGATCAGCTCTATCTCTCGCTCTTGGCCGATACGGAGATTTCACCACCACTTCGAGCACAAGCGAAACAGTATCGATACGGCCGAGGCTGCGTCCAAATTCATCTAGCGCTAAGTGAGCCGCCAAACTGGCCAGATAAACGGTTTAACCGTGTCGGGCAGCCGCATCTAACAGATGGACTGGACGGATTCACTCTAGCGATTGCCCAGGGGGCGGCCAATCTGCTTCCGTCCAACCCTACCTTTACGGTCGATTGTTCTACCAACCTCGATTCAACGAGAGCACCGGAAGGAAAAGCAATCATGCGCATTCAAGTGCTGGAAGTGCCCATCCGTCCGCGTAGGGATGCGGCTAACCTTATCGATGTCGGAGATGGTACATGGACGCATGATTTAACCGAGCGGTTCACAGAACGCGTCCTAAATGTGGTGAGCAAACATATACCAAACATCCCAAGTGCGGTGATCGGAAAATACGTCGTCACACCGGATACGATTGCCAGGTTTAACCCGAACTCAGGACCCGGGGATCCCTACGGCGGTGCGCACGATTTGGCGCAAAGCTATCTTTTTAGACCATTACCAGGGCTGTAACTTGAAGCATAATATTGCCGCAGTGGCAAGCTTATGCTTCAAAGTAAATTAGGCAAATATATGCTTCAAATATCATTTTACATTGTGCTAGATAATTTATATCCCTTATTTTCCTCGATGTATTGCCTATCTTTATTATTCCTCACACTCATATTGTATTACCAGTTTGGAGAACCAAAAGCATTGAACTGTTTAACATTAGAAAGGGTCGAAACCCTTAAACATATTTTAAGAATGGAGATCATATTAGAAGAACATCAGAATACATAATCAATCTTTTATGCAACGACACAATTTAACATACAACAATTAAACAATGAAAGGTAATATAGGGTTTTATAATTTATAAGAAGTACTACACAAAAAGAGAGTGCTAGTGTTATCCTTTCAGTATTTCTATGCTTTTAAAAATTAAGTGGGATATTAAATAAAATTTAACTATATGGATTAATCTCAATAAATGAATTTGAAGAAAAAGTTCTGAAAGTAAAATAAACATTTAAATATCCCTCATATAAATCGATAGGATTAACTGTCCTCTCGGTTTTTTTAATATAAATAATAAAAACAATTTAATATGAAGGGGAATTAGTTAAATAGACCTCTTAGAAGACCTCTTCAAACAACAACCATTTACTTGTTTTGGGCAAATAGTGATTGTTTGTAATTACCAGAGAAATTCGTTTAATAGTATAATGGTATTATGTGTAACCAATTAGAGAAAAGGTGACTAAATGGATCCATTATTAAAAAGTTTAGGAACTGCATTTTTTTCATTTGCACAACCTCGAATAAAAAATTCAAAAGTTGTTAGAGATTTTAGAAAGAGATGGTTAAAAGATAATTACGCCTTAAAAACTACCCTTATGTTTAAAGCTGGGGTAGACGATGCCAAGGCACTATTAGAACTGCCAGAAGGTCTTATTAAAGAATTGCTAGAGGATATTAGCATTAGAAATGAAATCTTTAGATGGATTATTGAAGGAGTTTCATATGAAGATTTTTCTGACGATTCCTTAGAGTTAGAGTCTTATTTTGAAAACTATCCTGATGAAAAGGAAAAGATTATTCCGTTTCTAAAGTTAATCCTCGATAATATTATTGAGTATAAAGAGATACACTGGGATCCTGAAATTCTAAATATATTAAATGGAATCGATGTAATTAAAAACGAGATGCGTAATGGTTTTTATCGCCTAAAACAACAACAAGTAAATCAAGAAAATAAAATCAACGAAAATATGCAGGCTTTGTTTGAAAATTATCTAGGTTCTGTTGGATTTGAAGATTTACAAGAACTCTTGAACGAAGGGAAAATTATTACTGCAAGGAAAAAAGCTGAAGAACGTCTAAAGCATGCAAAAAAATCTGTTGAAAAATTAGAGTTAAACGCACTCATTGCTAACAGTTATTTATGTCTAGGTTATGAAAAAGAAGCAATTCCATTCTTGTATGGGGCACTTGCGGAATGTGAAGATAATTCACGAAAAAACCGACTCAACACTCTCATTCATTTGATAAATAATGAATTAGATCAGGCAGGTAAACTAGTGGAACTAAATATACAGAACGATGGATATACAGAGAAAAATGTACAATTATTGTTAAACATTTTTTTACAACAACGTGATTATGAGACAGGTCTTTCATTACTCGACAAGCATCCATTCTCAGCCTTGGAAAGTGTAAAAGCGAATATATTGTTAAGTTTAAGTCGATATGAAGAAGTTATAGCAATTGCTGAAAGACAATTAGAAGAAAAACCAGATTCCAAGGAATGGCTTCTTATTAAAGCGGATGCAACCGTTCTAAAAATGGAACTTTCCGTCTTAAATGGAGGTTCGTTAGATCCTAAACAAACTTTACGTGAAGTAATAATGGATTTAGAAACGATTGAAAAAGAAAATGAGAATTCTAGACAATTGCAAAGAGTAAAAGCTCTAAAAGCAGGCTTATATTTTCGGAATAAGCAATTTAGGCAGGCTGCGGTTTATTTTCACGAACTTTATTCTGAGGAACCAAGTAAGGAAAATGAACAATATTTTAATAATGCAATTTGGTCTTATTTCCAAAGTGGTGATATAGATAGTGCAATTAAATTACTTGAACAAATCTTGGCTGAAGGGAAGGAGTCTCCTCAATACGAGGAAGAAAATGCTGTATTTCTAGCTAGGTTGAATTTAAGTGAAGGGAGTCCTTATGATGCAATTAAAGTCTTAGAGACTTTCTTCGACAATATTACAGGGCAAGAACCGATGGATTATTACTTTGTTAAATTGGAAGCTCTGTTTTTATTATTAAAAACAACCGAAATGGAGTCCTTTATTAAAGAGGTTGAACAAAATATATCAATAACTATTGCATATGTTTTACAGGGATTTTTAGCCTTTTTGAAACATGATTGGGA
Source organism: Bacillus sp. OV166 (assembly GCF_900177675.1). Classification (GTDB taxonomy): domain Bacteria; phylum Bacillota; class Bacilli; order Bacillales; family Cytobacillaceae; genus Neobacillus. The sequence continues at coordinate 2,826,421 of NZ_FXWM01000001.1, forward strand.
TGAGGCTTGCGATTTATTTAATAAGGCGATAGAAAATAAAGATGATGATGATACAGCAGTATCAGTAAAGCCCCTATTAATCGATGCTTATATGAATAGGGGAAAAAAAGAGGATCAGCAAGTTGTTATTAAACTTATTACAACTCTAAAGCACTGGAAACAACATGAGCGTCTGGTTCGACAATACATTGAGGCACTTTACAATTTGGGTGATTACGCAGAAATTTTAAATTTTTATCATAACGAATCTAATGAGCCACCTGTCTTTTTACAAGAAGTCGTTGCAGCTATTTATTCGGAAAATAAATGGTTTGATAAATCCAAGGAAATGTTCCAATCACTTTATCATAAGACTCAAAACATTAAGTTTTTAATAAGATTTGCTGAATGCTTGTTCCATCTTGGACAGACTCAGGAATGTTTTAATACACTCTCATTTGCAGAGAAAAAAATACAGGAAAATGCTTCAGTTCAAGATTTTAATTTAATGACACACGCATATAAAACACTGGGATATTATGAAAAAGCATTGGAATTTGCGTACAAAACGTTTAAGCTTGGGCAGGATAGACCCGAAGTATGGAGATCCTATTTCAGTGAATTTATAATGCTGTCTACAATTGTACCTGAAGAAATTATGAAAAAAGAATATATTGATGCTTACCATGAGGTTTTAAGTCAGTTTAACAAAAAGTTCCCTGACGAGAGACCTCCATTTGAACAATATAAAGTAATAGAGGAAGGTGGAGGAATTTCGGAAGAATTTATAAACAAATTAAAAGAGATTTCGGAAGGACAAGCCCATTTGGTGTCAGTTTATAATGAGCACAGAATGAGCTTAGAAATGTTCAGGCAATTAACCAATAAAAAACCTTTTGAACTATGGGCTAGTATTATCAATCAACCAAATCTTCATATTTGGGTAAATCATACTGGGAGCATTGAAGAGGCTTTTAGCGGTGTCAAAGTGGCAAGAAAATCACGTCAGGTACTATGTGACTTGTTTTCTCTTTTTACTCTTAATTACCTAGATTTACTTGATCAACTTTCGGAATTGTACGATCTATATATTACGCAGGAACAGTATGAAACATTATTTATTGAGTATCAACAATTAAGATTGTCTCAGCCCAAAGGGGTTCAGACAATAGCCTATTATGAAGGGAATTTGGTTAGGGATGAAGCCACTCCTGAGCAGGTTAACCAAACCATACAACTTATGGACAAAATTTTAAAATGGATTGATCTGCACTGTACAAAGGTGGGAAGTGCCTTAATAAGTCCAAGGAATGATGATGAAAAGGAACTATTAAATACTATCGATGATTCTTTAAAATTGTGCATGGAATTTTCGTATAATATGCTTGTTGATAGCTTTTTAATAAAAGATTATTCGAAAGAACGTTATAATGTTGAGATCTTTTCAGTAGTTGATTTGATTTCTTCGCTGAATGCAAGAAAGGAAATATCAGATGAAAAATTTATTGAAGCTATCGGAAAGTTAATCATTATTGGTTATCGTTATATTACCGCTGGTGAGAAGGTCTATCGGTATTTTTTAACTAAAAATGAAATTTTCATATCTGGTGAAACAGAACGATTATTTGATTATCTTAAAGAACATGACATTCATTATGAATATGCTTTCTCCATTATAATAGACTTACTAATTTGGCTGTGGGAAGAAGACAAGGACAATAAGAGTGCTGTCACCAAATACTTATGTGAATTAATTTTGAATAAGACAAATGGAATTGAACTTTTAGAAAAGCTGCCAATGATGCTACAAGAAGCAGGAATTTTAGAACCACAAAGTATCAAAAATTTGAACGAAATAATCAGAACAGTGCTAAATTGATTTAAAAATCGGCTCTATATTTTTTGTTTGAACCAATTATTAGGGGTTAAAAATGTTATCTAAATTAAAAGGAATAGATGTTGCATTATATATTTTCTTATTAACAGGCTTTGGTTATCTTACGGCCTTTTTGTTCGGCTGGGGCTACAACAGTTATTTCGGAATTCCAATATCCTTTATCGATTTATCAGTAGCCAATGTAACGAAAAGCATCGCTCTTCTTGGAGTATTTTTTACGTTTATTGTGATGTATGTGACATTTTTTCAAGAAAAGAGCGATATAAAGACCTTGTTTACAAAGTTATTTTCTATAAACGTGACGAATAGGAACTGGAACATATCGTTACAAATCCTGTGTATGGTAGGTATTATCTTTTTTTTATTTGGTTGGTTTATCGTTAAAGAAGCAACAAGAATTAACTTCATTGGGATAGTTTTGTTGTTTGGGATGGGTTTTTGTCATTTAAAAAAATTCGAAAAATTGTTCTTGGCTGTATGGGTGATATTAATGCTCATAATACCCTATATGGTTGGAGTATCATATGCAATGAAACAACATGAGTTCTATTTAGTTGGCAACACAACTGATTACTTGGTGATTGATTTTTACAATGATAAAGCAATAGCAGCCAAGTTTAATAAGAAGCAAAAAGTCTTATATCCCAACTTTAAATTGATTACAGTGGATTCAATAGCTGAACATAAAAATAATTTAAGACTGGTAAGAGTAGATAAATTAAAAATTGAACGAGTTTATTCGATCAAATAACCAAGAAGAAAATGACAGACAATTGAATGTATTATGAGAAACAGTGGAAATAGTCAACCGCTGTTTTTTGTTTAAAAATATATTATTATAAAAGTTTCACGTGGAACATATGTTCTTGTGTTGCGTACTATTTTAGTTCGAGGCTATGCGATCAAGTTATGCCCTAATATTGTGCTAATGCTGTGATCTATCCGCTGATGCCAAAGGAACTTACTATAGAATCATTGTAAAGATATAGTAAAATTGGTTATTATTATTTTGGTACATAAATACTAGAATGAGGGGTGGCAGTATGTTAAAACACGTTAAAGTAATAGCCACTAATGAAGAGATATTAGGGAACAAAAAACCTAAAGCTGAAATTCAGGAACTGATATTTAGGTTGCCTCTATTATCAATATTTGTACTACTGTCACAAATTTCTTCAAACGAAGTAGACGAAAATGTATTGAAGAAAGAGTTTAAAGAAACATACATTGGATTGTTAAATAAGCAGTTTGATGGCAATCCCCCTCCAAAAGTGGTCAGTGAAAGAGTATATACAACCTTATTGGACAAGTTTAATAAAACTCTTGAAAATGCCCTATTCCCTCAACAGAGTATTCTTCAGCTATGGAAATGGGTATTGGCCTATGGAGATCCTGAGAAGATTGATCTTTACCAAGAGAACGGTTGTTTAACACAAATATGTTACCTGGCTTTATTAGTGAATGATCATCTCGATCAACCAAACCAGCGTGTTTCAAATGAACAACTCTATGCATACTTATTTAGCAATACTGTATTTAACAATGAAGATAATTTGTTTACCACTATCGCTCGCACGGTTATGATTTATTCAGATATTGCAAAGAACAAAGAATTATATAATAACAAAGAATTTCTGGACATTAATGAAGATTTTTATAGGGTGAATGGTTACAAGATTAAGGAATATATTGCGGTTATTTACAGTTTGATTGTTGTGTTTCTTAAACCAAAAGATTTGGGCTTGAATTGGACTCAGCACAAAGAGGAAATGTTATCGCATACAAAATTAGCCCCATTAGCAAGAGAAATCATCAACTCTATAATTGTGGATTATGAAACAATCTCTAAATGGGCAAAGCAAGAATTGGATTCTATTTGGGACTTTACCGAATTTAGAAAGAAGCCTCTATTATTATTGGAAAATGAACAATTTCTCCCTTTTAGCTTGAAATTGTTAAATGAACAATTATTTAATGGTCTATTTCATAAAGTTAGACACATTTATCCTGATAAGGATACAAGGTTCCTTTCGTTTTTTGGGAAACCCTTCGAAAAATATACACAGATTTTGCTCAGAGAATCCATTAATCAATCAAAACTACCTTATGTGTTTCTTCCTGAGTTTACATATGGCAAAGCAGGGGTGAAACATTCCCCCGATATTATGCTCAGGCTTAACAACAAACTGTTGGCAATAGAAGTAAAAAGTTATAGAGTTTCATTACCTTCAGCAGCTGAGGCAAATGTAGAATCAATAAAAAAGGATACTAACAAGATGATTATTGCTCCACTCAAACAGGTTCATGATCGAGTTAATGAATTGAGGGAGTTAGGGCACGAATCATTAAAAGGTATTGATGAAATATATTTAATGGTGGTTAACCAGGGGTATTTTCCTACTCTCAAACCTTACGAAGGTATAATACAAGAAAATTTGTCGAGCCATTTTTCAGTACCGATAAAGGGGTATTATCATCTCGATATTGAAGAGTTTGAAATGCTTTGTATGCTTATAGAGCGGAAGAGGCCGATATTTAATATGCTAAACAATAAAAGTCTCGAAACAAATAGATATTTGCCTTTTAAAGTTTTCCTAAAAGAAAACTCCTATCATCTTAAGAAAAATACCATTCATAAGAACCAATTTATAAAAATAATAGATGAGATTGGAAATATGCTTTTTGATGACTTTAGCGTTGAAGTAAATAAGTTTCATTAAGGGAATTACCTAATAGGGGGAGAGCGTATGTATATATTAAAAAATGTACCTGATAAGTTATTTTCACCTGAGTATTATATGGAGACTGAGGGGTACGATATTCGGCTAGCAGTTTTAAAGATGAATGATTTCTTAGAGACACTTGGGGATGCATATATTGGCTTAACTTATGCAAATCCAGAGGAACATCCCAATATTAACGAATTGGAATTAGCTTTTATTCGGCGAATTCATTTAAGACATGCTGTTATCGATTTAAATAATTGTTTTGATTTACTACTTCAAATTTCTTGGTTCTTTTATCGTATTTGGAATGAATTCAACCCAGGAGGAAGTCTTTATCAACCCAATCGATTAAATAATGGAAAAGATTGGAGCGGGAATCCAATAACAATTATAAGGAATAATGACGGTTGGGTAGAGACTGCGGAAGAGTCATGTTCTTTAAAAAAGGTGTTAAACTATTTTAGTGCTCAAAATGATCCAGCCCTTTTAAATTTAATACAAACCTTTGAAAGTTTTAAGAACACAAATATCTTTAATTCTTCTAAGTCGTTTACAGTTCGAACAATTGCAAATCAAATCAAGCATAAACATAGTTTAAAAGTTAAAGAAATCAACAAACCGTTTGATTTTAATGTTGATACCCCACAAGGAAAGACTAATCTTAGAGACAACAAAATGGGGTTAGCATGTACTATACCTTTCTTTGATGAAGCTGCTCCTAATACTGTTGTAGGAAATTTAAAAATGGAATTTAAGGATGATTTATATATCGATATAGAATACAATTCAGGTGAAAAATTCAGAGCAAAGGATTATATAAAAAACGAATCTCTATATAGTTTAGATGAGATTCATAAAGAATTAATAAATTATGCAAACGATATTATTGATTTATTTGAAGATGTGAGTAAGTTAATTGATGCACATTTGGAATTCAATCCACTGCTAGAGTCAGCAAAATTCAAAAGCACCTCCTTAAATTTAGATAAGTTCTTTAAGTGATACTCTGGACAAAAAAGAGAGAGATAATAAATTATAACGGGTTCCGTTTCCTATCACAAACATTAAAAATGTAGGTTAAAATGAGTGCCAATTTGTATATGCAATTGACACTCATTTTTTATTGGTTTAAAGCCATTTGTGTGGAAATTACATAAAAATTTGTATAGGAAAATGCACCCCAAAATGTAGGGGTACAACAGCCATTGTACCCTTACATTTTTACCCTCAATTTGATATACAAATTGGCTTACAAAAAATACTTAGAAAGCACATATAATTGGATATATACGTTAAGCTGAAATAAAGTTTGTGAAATAATGTACTCACGCTAACGAAGCAGGTTAGTGGAAGAAGCACATATAAAAAAATACCATTATCTGCTAATATGGAGGGAAGTAATTATTTGAATTTGAGGAATAATTACAGTTCTAACTGAAATTTAAACAGATAAACAAAAAGGGAGAGAAAAAGGTGTTTCCTATATTAAAAACAGAAAGATTACTATTAAGAGAAATAACAAAAGATGATGCAAAAGACATATTTGCTTGTTTTTCTAATGAGAATGTAACACGTTATTATGGACAAGAAACATTAGAGGATATAAAACAAGCGGAAACATTCGTTGATTTTTTTGCAAAAAGTTTTACAGAAAAAAGGGGCATACGGTGGGGAATTGAAAGAAAAGGAACTCAAGGAATAATTGGAACCATTGGCTTTAATGCCTGGTCGCCTAAACATAAACGTGCGGAAATAGGTTATGAAATTCATCCCGAACAATGGAGAAAGGGATATACCTCGGAAGCAGTATCGAAAGTCCTTCAATATGGCTTTGATGAATTAGGTCTTACTCGCTTAGGAGCTGTCGTTTTTATAGATAACGAAGCATCTAATAATTTGCTAACTAAAGTTGGATTTCAAAAAGAAGGTGTCCTAAGGGATTATATGTATCAAAATGGTAAAGCACACGATACATATGTCTACTCAATTCTTAAAAATAGTAAATAAGATTGGCTTATTAAAGTAACGGGTGCAAGAGTTTAATATCCAGCTGCCATCTTGTTAATGGCTTTTATTATTAGACTAAAGGGCAATTTAGTGCAATAAGCATTTTACTATGTGTATCAGGAGGTCGATAATAATGCCTGTTCATGAATTTGGAATAATTGATAATATTGAAAATGTGAAAAGAAATATTGGTTATGAACCACAAAAATATAATTGTATTTCTGTTGATGATGAAATTATTATTCACTTAAATGACCATTTTTCTATAATGAGAACCTACTTTCATTCGCTTGAACGCCCTGAGTTTGGGTTAGCTTACTGGGGAATTACAATTATTCCACCTGAATCTTTATCAATGTTTTATGATGTGATTACATCTTCAACGATATATAAAAATTCTGCTGAACTTAATCAGTTAGCTTCTAAAATAATAAAGGCTAAAGAGGAAAATAAGTACATGATACACTTTGGAATATAATCCTTTTGTGAAGGAATGTACTTAAACTAAAGGGTGCTTTTCTTACGTAAGAAATGCAATTATTATAAAATTAATTTAGATTGAAATGGTAATTTTTGGTAAGTGAAATTAATCACTTCCTTTTTCTATTTTAAGTTATAATATAATTAATTAAATGATTAGGTCTTTTGTCAGGGGGCATTATAATTGAATATTGGTGACATAGTTATTTTCAATGAAGAAAAATTTAAAATTCATTGGTTATATGAAAGTGGATATTGTGAAATAAAAAATATTGAAAACACTAGAAATGAACTTGTACACGTTTCAGAAATTCAACAGTATTAAAACTTTAAAATTTAACAAATGTTACCTCTTCTTCAACTAAAGGGTGCTTTACTTTTACAACAATGGGGCTGTTTTCGGCAGTCCTTTTTTCTCTTTATTCAACTAACGAAGCAGGTTAGTGGAAGAAGGATTATGATATAAGTAGTATGTTCAAAGGGTGATTTAAAAATGGAAAATTATAAAAATAAAGTTGCTTGGTGTCCGATTTGTTCTCAGGGTTGGGTGGAGATAGTAAAAGATGTTGAAACTGATGAACTATTTGTGATGTGTGATGAGTGTGATAATGAATGGAATAACCCAACAGAGGTAAAATCACAGAAAGCACGAACGGAAATCAAAGATAATCGAGTAACAATACCAACAGATGAAGAAGTTCGAAGTATCAAATGGGAGAAGTATATTATAAATGATTAATATCTAATTAAACAGGTGCTTTTGCTAAGGATAATGTTCGATGCGGCGGCTTTTTTCTTGTTCCACTAACGGAGCAGAATAGTTAAATAACGAAGGAGATATAATAAGTTAAATGATTATTTTTGGATAGGGGGTAGTAATATGTCAATGAAAAATCAGTGGGTATTTAATATTGCAATGATAATACTCTCATGGCTAACAATGCCTCTGTTAGGAAGGCTGAATATAAAGAGATTTTTACCAGCCTCTATCCTTGGAGTTCTATTATGTTTTATAGATGTTCCAATTGGAAAACGACGCAGATGGTGGTCTTTTAATAATAAACCACAGTCCTTTATTCAAAATGAATTTCCTTTTCTCCTAGGTCCAATGTTAATGGTAGGATTATGGACATTAAATTGGGCATACGGAAATTTTAAAAAGTTTATTATGTTAAATGCTATTTTCCATGCAATTTTTGCATTTCCAATTACAAGAATATTTACAAAATTAAAACTCTATAAATTAGTTCGATTAAACGAATTTCAATTTTTTCTATATTTCTTTTACAAGGCTTTTTTCTTATATGGATTTCAATACCTTTTTGAAAAATACAAAAAAACTAATGCTTATTAAAGTAACGGGTGCGATTCTTCAAAATGAAGGTCGCCTTTTTTCTTATTCCAAAAGAAAGATTGTGAAATGTTGTACTTAAACTATCGGGTGCGTTTGTTCAACAAGCTACCAAAAATGGATATTAAAAATCGGCTCAGTATGTGAACTGAGCCGATTTATTTTTTATTTGCAAAACCAGATACAAAAGGCAGTACAAATTAGGCTACATTTTCGATTGCATTTTCGAGTATTGTGACAGGTAACAGAACCCGTTAAATAAATTATCATCTCTCTTTTTTGTCCAATATTGAACTTTTATGAAATTTTTTAATTTATAAACGCCCTATGAACCAATCGTATTCCAGTTTAACTCAAACGACCATTCATTTCTTTCTTAATTTTTTGCAACTCCTCAAAAATTGTGGCCCCATTTTCTTCGTAATCCGCCACTAGATGACAAATCGCCATTAGGCTTAATTGATTCATTGAATAGCCTGTTTCATCGTGCAGATCTCGTAGTCTATCTTTTAACTTTGGAGGAAGATAAATTCCAAACCTTTCCCGATTATCCGTCAATATTCATCACCCTCTAGGCCTTTATTTATATGAAATTTCTTACTAACATCATAACACAAACATACGTTCTGTATCAATAAAATTCCATTAGTTATTGCAGGTTCGCCAATCTCTATTAAACGCAAAATAACACTATTTAGTGCTATGTACTAGGAACGTACGTTCTTATAAAATGAAAGTAAGGCAGCATACATTAATAGAAAGGGGGACAAACGAAATCGAGACTGAAAATCATTTTTTAAAATTTTCATCTATGAGGCCATATCAAAACCAGGACAGTAGAGGACTTTATATTTGGGGCCTTTACGGAGAAAAGGAAGACGAAGATTACATTTACTTCTTTTTCCTTAAAGTCACAGAAGAATTTGAAGTTCGAAATAAGGAATGTTTAAAGAGGAGAAGCGATGAATGGTTGGATAGTCGAGGAAAGAGGGTTGATCACACAACGATTTTCGTACCGATGAATGAAGAAGTATTACTGGCCATTCAAGATTGGTACTTTAAAAACCTTGAACGTATCAAACAACTATTTTTTGTAAGGACTTATTCCAACCAATTTATTCATTAGTTAAGGAGGAGTAAAACAACGATGATAAGGGACCGAGGAACAAAAAAATGGACAGCCTCTTTTATGATGCCTGAACACATACGTGAATTAAAGAAAATGATGAACGAGGCAAACAAGCAACCCCGCCCTGTCCTAGATGAAATGGAGATTGAAGAAATGGAACGATTGCTGCAAAAAAGCCTTATGCAAGGCACCTTACTTCAAGTTACTACTTGGAAAGGTGGATTTTTTAATAAAAAGGTATGTCAGGTCGTTCAAATTGATTTAGTGGCTAAAACAATTGCTTTTCAAGATGAACTGCAATCCAAATTTAAAACTCCATATTTTAATATAACTAGTGTTACAGAAATGAATTCCTATTAATAGCATACAAAGGTCTAGGAACATAAAAAACGTTCATTTTCGCCCTTACATGGAGGGTTATAGGATGGAAAAGTCCGATGTCATTTTTACGCCTCAAGAAGCACTGTTATATAAAGGACTTATAAAACAGCTAAGTGAAGCAAACTCGTATCGTGAAATAAAAATGTACCAAAACAAACTTGAAAACCTCCGAGAGAAGGGAAAAATCAGAGCATTAACCAAGGAACTGAAGAGGTGAGTCCTCATACCATCTCAAATTGTTATATTTGCTTCTTATATCATCCTTGGGCTTGCTTTTGGTTATGAACTAATCGTAGAACTTGATGAGGAGATAGAAAAAGGGACCGAAGAAATTATTCATGAATTTGAAAGGTTATTAGAGGTTTGTAAACCGATTGGTGGATATAAAGTCATTATTCCATTTCTGCTGATCGTGTGCGGGATTTTTTGGCTCCCAATCATTCTTACCGTATGTTTTCGAAAATGGTTTAGAAAAAGGAAAAAGTGAGTGTGTGTAATATGTTAGCACTAACAATCATTAGTGTACTTGTCGCAGTTGGCTTTTATTATTTTTGTAATTGCATTAGTTCTCACTATAAAAAATTTCAGGAGGTAAGTCATGGGTAAAGAATGGGATGAAATAAGATTGAAAATGATGATGCAAAGGCATGAACATATGATCGAACTTATGAGGTTATCGGCTATTTCAACAACCCTTCAATATAAGCATATAACGAGCGTAGAAAAGCTTAAATTCATTGAAGAATTAACTGAAATCCCCAAAAGGAAGACTAAGAGTTAACCAATGGGATGGAATCTTTAACATTCTGACCCATTACTTCATCCTTGTTCTGGTGGGAAGGTCGAACGACTGGATACTTTTATCAATTGATTAAGAGTCTTATTTTCAGTTATGACTCTAGGCGATACGATCGTGAATGTACGTAATATAGGAAAACCAAAAGACGTACTCAAATTAGTGGGATTGAATACCGAAGAGTACTTCGAGATTGAATATTTAATAACGTATTAATTTTATTAATGTTTTTAACCATAGTTTGGGAGGATTGGTTTAAATGACCACCTTCCAAAACAAAATTGAGGAGGAAAACAAAACGTGGGGACATTTTATACACTAGGAATCATTAACAAATTCGGTGCTCAGGCAACCAAAGGGCCAACAAGATGGAACCGTGAAAATCTAGCATTAACAGAAGCTGAATGGAAGGAAGCATTAGATAAACGAATCGATACGTCAATTTTCGATTTGGAATTGCAAGAAGATGGCACGATAAAAGGCTTCCTTAAAAATAACGTATTCAAGGAAAATATCAAGGGATTCTATGAGTTCTTGCGGGAAATCCTAGGTGAGCACAGAAACGGTAACTTCGATTATTACGAAAAAGGCATGTCCGAAGATGGAGAACTCCACGATATAAACGTTGAAGACGATGATGACGGGTATTCGTACGAGTGGGCCAATGATATAAGGATATTGAACAAAGATGGTGTGGAAATTCGAATAGAATGTGAGTTTATTATGTTGTTTCTGGAAGGGAAAGTTCTAGTAGAGGAGTTCTACACGGATCCTGTGCTAATCAATTACTTGTTCCGCAATAGCAAGATTGATAATCCATTGGCTGGTGCAGTAATCAGTGCAGTGGTTGGGTAATGAGTGGTTAAAACATTCTTTGATAATGAAATAGTAAAATCATTCGCAAGACTGGTGAATACGCTCTAGAAGAGGCTCGAAAGCATGGCACCTATATCGTTTACAAGAATAAGGAAGGAGATATTGTTCGTAAATATCCCGATGGCCGAATAATTAAAGAAAGCGAGTGCGATGATTAATGGGTTTTTACACCGAAGCACGAACCAAAGAGGGTAGATTGATTGGCAGTAAGAGTTTTCAGGTCTGGAATCCGAATGTGGAACATTTCTATAAGTCACTGGGGTTGGAAAATCCTTACGGCCATTACAGCGGAGATAAAGGTGATATATCATTTACAGATGTGCAATTATTGGATGCTTATAACTATATAGAAAAAATTGAGTTTTATAGCGAGCCAACGATAGAAAAACTCGATCCGATTGTTGGCATGCTCACCATTGCTGGAGGAGTCCAAAAGCTTGACGCAAAAGCAGAAAAAGAGCGAACTCTTGAGTTCTTAGATGTTTGTACAGCAGTGGCCCTTAAAGAAGGGAGCGTCATCTTAAATATGGGTTAGGAGGACAGAAAGGTTCCAGAGGACTTATTTTTTACTACCGTTGAGGTCCGTGATGAGGAATCATTATCACGCTATGATTTGAAGGAGGACTAGAATGAGCGATAATAACAGCGATTCGCAATTGGAACTCGTAATAGAGCACCTTGAAACCGAGTATGAAAATTGGCGAAGAACATTAAATGAGCATCGTATATGGCTTGAATTGTTCGAAAGTAGTGATTCTGATTATGTAGAAGTAATCAAGGAATCAGTACAAAAATTAATGGATGAAAGTGATTATGCTTATGGATGCCTAAAAGCAGCCGAAATCTTGCGAAAACACTTGGAGGACGACAATGGACGATAAAGAATTAAAATGGTTGCAAGAAACGGCAAAAAAGTTAAATGACGAAATGATTCGCAAAGAGTATGAAGAAATGGTTAAGAATAGGCCTGAAATCGCCAAGCATTTTGCCAGCATTATTAATCCCAGGCGGGACGATAAATGAGCGGTGAATAATTTTTGATATTTGAAAAAGTAATTCGTGAAATACACAAACATTGGCATTGGAGCGATATAAGGACAGAAAGTGAAATAAGCGATTATCGTAGAGGTTACGAGCAATTAAAATTAAGTCAATTACCGCTAGAAGAACAGAGATACCAGCGTGAATTAAAACAGTTTATCGAAGAGTTAAATAATATGTCTTCGACAACCTATTTAGCAGCTCGATTAAGTGTTATCCGTGATATTGAAGATTTAATAAAAACCGAAACTAATGAAAAAGCGAAAAAAGCGTTTGGTAAAATAGTCGATGAATTTTACCGCTTGGTAAAAGATGCGAGAGTATCGGATGAATTGATGGAACAAGCACGAATTAGAGCTAGTTTACCTCCATTTAGAAAAGGTGATTACAAATGACTGCTAAAAGGGAAAAAGACATCACTAAACATCCGTTTTATATAAAGGATCCAGTCGCAAGGCAACGAGCACTCGACCAAGCTGTCGAAAGGGCGAAGGAGATTCTGTTCCCTTCGGAACCGCCGAAAGAAATCAAGTTCAAACGTGAAACACGGTTAGTATTTAACAGCGTAAAGGATTTCGATAAATTCTATAAGAAATGGAAGAAAGAACAAAAGGTGAAGAAATGAGAGAATCATATACTTATCAACTTAAATTAAGAACAGGTGATGAAGTTATTTTCACTGCTGATATTACAGCCGATGAAGTACGAATACTGCCTCAATTTGCGAATCAAGCCGAGTTCTTTAAGTTTTTCACGGAAAGAACAAAGGAAAGCGATTTACCATTCATAATTATCAAAATCATTAAGCCGCCGCTGGTAAAGGAGGACGATGATGAAAGCTGAGGACATTGTTGCAGCAATCGAATCAATGGATAATGGTGAAAGGATTAGGACGTTAAAACTGTTGCACGAAACATATTTTTATAGCAGAGAATTCCCTTCGAATTTGGAGGAAGAAGATGAAGAATTAATGGTTAAAGAAAGAGCAAAACTCCCCGAATCAGAATGGGTAGAGCATGATCCGAACCGTTATAGTACGGTTGAGGAAGTGAAGGAACGGTTTTATCCGAACAATTACAAACCTATTAAACTCACGGGAAAAGACGCTCAAGATGTCATAGACAAGCTAAACGGTAAAGTGGATCCAGAAGAAGAGAAAAAGCGGATTAAGTTTCTTGATGATTGCAAAAAGTTGTATGAGAAACATGAACGCCAACGACTGTTAGGCCAAATTGTTCCCGAAGATTACCTAGACACTGATGAAGAAATACGCAAAATCGCAGAGGAAGACGCAAATGAAGCAGATTTCATAATACCTCAAGCTCGTGAAAGATACATTGAACACTTCATTAAAGGCTATAAAGAATCGCAAGAAAAAACTTATAAACGATTAAAAGAATTGGAGAATAGCAATGAGTGACAGCCTTATTAATAGAATCGAAAAACTGGTTATCGAAGAAATGAGAGGAATATGTGGCGACATTGAAGCATTAATTGGGATGAAGTTCGCCTTAAAAATGATACAGACATTAATTGGCATAGACCTAACATTGATGTTTACTTTTACGTAGATAATGAACAGCCAAAAGAATATAAGTTTTGCCATGATTATAAGCTAAATCGGGGTCTGCTCTTAATTGAAAATAAGAGCCGAAAGCCAGTGAATTATAAAGAAATCAAAATATGGGGCAATTGGGATGGTGACGAAGCTTAGAAATGGATAAAGTAACCGATTGGGTTAAGTTTAGATAATAAAACAAAGGATAATTGGTTCAGTTTGAGAACTAATTATCTTTTTTTTGTACATAATTGAATAATTATTTGCAGATTAAAAAAAGGGTTTAATATGTTTCACTTAAATAATTCCTATGTAGAAGTTAATTCTCGTAGGAGGCATTTATGAAGGTAGAAGAAATAAGCATAAATCACAAAAAGGTTTTTTTGCTTGTCGATTCATCAGGAAAACCTGTTGTTCCTGTTGCTAAATATATGAAGCATTTGCATAACAGAGAAATGAGCAGTAACACCTTGCACACGTACTGTACTGCATTAAAACATTTTTTTGAATACATCAATAAAGAAAACCTAAAGTATACCCATATTATGTTTGAAGATTTATCAAATTTTGTTGCGTATCTTCGAAATCCATTTGAGAGCAGCAAAGTGATTCCCCATGGAAAAGTAAAGCCTAAACGAACAGAGAAGACGGTTAATTTGTATATTACTGCAGTAACCAATTTTTATGACTTTCTATATCGAGATGAATTAATTGAACCAAATGTAGTTGAAAAATTGATGAAAAAGGTATATGCAGGGGCCTGGTGGTAGAGGATACAAAGGCTTTCTGCATCATGTAAATGAAGATAAGCATTACAACAGAAACATTCTAAAATTGGACGAACCAAAAGAGAGAGTAAAAGTTTTCACAAAAGAACAAGTAGAAACCATTTATCGGGCTACCACCAACATAAGGGATAAATTTTTGATTCGGCTGCTTTTTGAAACTGGTTTTCGTATAGGCGAATGTCTCGCTTTATTTCATGAAGATTTTAATTTTGACAGCAAACAAAGAAAACACAAAATCTCTTTAAAAAATAGAGGCGAACTTCCTAATGGTGGAAAGCTTAAAACTGGAGAAAGAAGTTTGGACGTTTCTCAAGGATTGATGGATTTATATGATGACTATTTGTACGAAGTCATTGATGAATTTAATCCTGATCATAACTTTGTTCTGGTAAAACTCCGTGGAGAAAATGCGGGTCAACCAATGACGTATTCAGATGTTTATGCCACATTTAAAGAACTGGAGAAAAAAACGGGGATTTATGTAACCCCTCACCTTTTTCGCCATACTCATGGAACAATTTATTACCTTCTTACCAAAAATATTAAAATGGTCCAGGAACGTTTAGGACATGCACATATCCAAACCACAATCGACCTATATGTTCATCCTTCGGAAGATGATATAAGAAAAGACTGGGAAAAAGCCGCCCCTGCTTTTCAAATAGGACAGGGAATAGGAAATGAGGAGAAAGATAGTATCCTTGATGAAATGCTTCCTTTTTAATTCAAATATTAGTTTAGGAGGAAATCCCTTTGAAAAACATCATGAAAAATTATACACTTCCCAAAAGTCAATATTGGGATTTAATCACTTCTACCCTTTCCTCTTATGAGGTTACGGAAGTCTCCAACGATGGGAAAGTAAAAAGAAGCATCGTAAATGACGATTATTTTTTAGTTAACGATATTTGGAACGTAAATGACATAGGCGAAATCCCAAACTTCCAGGAAGGACTTGAGAAATACAAAGGGACAAATCAAAATTTAAGGTTCAAGATTAAAAATCCAAACATTGCCTTAGAAATAAAATTTGTTTTCTATAACAAATTGTTTAAAGATGATTTGAGTTTTGGGTCTCTATTTACGACATACTACAACAACTTAAATAGATTTAGTCGATTTATAGATGAAAAACACCCTCGACTAAATTCTCTACTAGATTTAAATATTGATAAAGCTGAAAAAGAATGGGTTTGGTGGCTTAATAAAAACAATATAAAAATAACTAGAAAGAGAAAAGACCTTATCTATGGAGAAACAGAATATAAGTCACCTATGGTAATATTCTTACATTCGGTATATGAAAAATTATCTAATCTAACAGACACACGAGAAGAATGGGGAAAAGATAAATGGGATATAAGAATTTTAAATGAGAAATACGGAATTCCATATAATCATTCAGTATCCCAATATTATGCAGATTTTACTTTTATCAAAAATGAAAATTATAAACTTTATTTAAAAAAATATGTCAAAAATAGATTGTTAAGCGGAAAAAATTTTTCGTGGGGAACTGCTAGAAGATATGTATTCAATGTTTCATTTTTTTTAAACTTCATTGTCGAACTTGAACCTGATTGGAACGATTTAAGTGACCTTAAAAGGGACCATATTGAAAAATATTTAGAGTTCCTTCATGAGAATGAAAATGATAGGTTAAAACGAAAAAATTCAAATCCTAAGACTTATATAAAAAGTAGTTTGGAATGTGTAAACCCCTTTCTTCTCGACATTCAACGTTTTGAATACAGTATTGCACCAAGGAAACCAATTTTCAAGCTAATTTATTCTGAGGATTATCCAAAAAGAGATAAGAAATCTGATGATGATATTGATTACATTCCTGATTATGTATTAGAACAACTGTTTGAAAATCTGAAGGACCTAGATCCCGATTTACAACCAGTTGTGTGGGTTTCTTTCAAAACAGGTCTGCGAATCAGTGATACATTAGGATTAACTCAAGATTGTTTGATTCGCTTAAATGGTAAATACTCCATTCAAACGGATATTGAAAAGACGTATGTAAAAGGTCATAAAATTCCAATTGATGATCAGCTAGCAAATATAATCGCTGTTCTAATCCATAGCTCCAAGGAACGAAGCAACGATGATAACAATCCTGAAAAATATATTTTCGTTCGTTACAATGGTTCCCGAAAAGGGAGGCCGTTTAATCAAGGTTGGGTAAGACAAAAACTAAATGAACTGGCAATTAAAAAGAACATCACTGATGAGGTAGGCAATATCTTTCACTTTAAAATCCATCAGTTCAGGCATACGTATGCAGTAAAGATGTTAAACGGCGGAGCAGATATTTTAACCGTACAAGATTTATTAGCACATGCTTCGCCTGAAATGACAATGAGATACGCCCGATTGTTGGATGATACTAAACGGAAAGCTTTCGAAAAAGTAGTCAAACAAGGGGTTTTTACATTTGACCTCAATGGTCAGGTGCACCAAGTAAAAGAATCCGAAGAAATTCCCAATGATGTTATGGATATGTTGTGGAAGAATGAAAAGCTTAACGCTTTAGACAACCCTTACGGGTCATGTCGTGCAAGAATTAATGGCAATTGTCCACTTGCAGTAGAACCTCCCTGTTTAACTGCAAATAATGGGAAACCCTGTTTTGATTTGGCTGTTGGAATTTCTGACATGGATGTAAGAAAATATGAACTTCACATTGAGTCAACCATGAAAATGATTGAAGCAGCAAAACAGTTCGGACGAAAAGATATGGTCGAAGCAAATGAAAACAATTTGGAACGGTACCAAAAAATTTACGAAACCATTAAGAGCGGAAGTGTGATTTTTGGCCGTTTCGAACGTATACAAAAGGAAATGGAAAGAAATAGAAAGGGTGCTAAACGTGGCTAGTTATGATCGTGCAGAACAATTAAAACAATTACACGAAAAACGCAAAAAAGAAACGTTTGATAAAGTAGAAGAGGCAATCAAACGATTGATAAAGAATTCGAAAGATATTAATTTTAACAGTGTGGCAAAAGAAGCTGGGATAAGCAAGGCTACCTTATATAATAATCCACAGTTGAAAGAACGGATTGACTTCTTAAAAAAACAAACAGAAAAGACCTATATAATAGGTAGAATTCAAAGAGATGAAAACAATCAAAAAGCTATCATTGATTCTCTAAAAAGAAGAATCGAAAAACTAGAGAAAAAGATTAAAGTACTTGAAAAAGAAAATAAGCAATTACGTTCAAAAGAAAATGAAAAGCTTACTGAATACTTTTTAGAGATCTAAACATTCTTCAACTGGGCAGTTTACTTTTATAAGAAGGAGGTTTTTTAATCTCTGTTGAATAATTCTTGTTGTACTGAAGACGCAGTTGGTTAATGTACACCATTTGTAGCATTATACGAACCAAGGATGTGATTGAATGTTTCAAGATGGATTTCCTAACTATTTGAAAGATGATGTGACTAAAGCAGTTAGATTGATTCCACAAAAGACTTACAATAATGTAACT
The DNA here is from genome assembly GCF_900177675.1 of Bacillus sp. OV166. Taxonomy (GTDB): domain Bacteria; phylum Bacillota; class Bacilli; order Bacillales; family Cytobacillaceae; genus Neobacillus. The sequence continues at coordinate 2,844,930 of NZ_FXWM01000001.1, forward strand.
ATTGGTGTCTCCCAGGATAGTATTAAATACTTTCAAGATGATAACGTGATTCGATTTCCGTATCGTATCTACTACATTGATATTTCAGATGAAGTTATAGAGAATTTAAGTGAACGACAAATAATGATTTTGCATTGCATTTATTCTAGGAGTTGTGATGGGTTTGTTCGCCAAAAGCATTTGTATTCGTTGCTTCAGATGGATTATGAAGATTGGGCTATTCCTTATATTGTAAAAATATGTGATGAATATGTCGTAGAAATGTTAGAAATGACTTATGAAATGTTAAAAGAACAGAATACAGAACGGATTAAGAGATTTTGTCTAGAAAATATTATGCCGTTTTGTAAAAGCTATAATAGAATGATTAGCTATTGGAACGAATATTACAGAAATAGATACAATAATTTTGAACAATATATTGGCAGGAAGTTATATAGAGATTGTTTTGGTTACTCTAAATCAATGGAACGCAAGAAGTAAGAAGTTTGTAAAATGATTCACTTAAACTAACGTGTCAGGTTACTTGAAGAAGGAAATGATAAATTTGTTATTGAATTAATAATAATGAAAGATTTATGGGTGAAGGAGTTTTATCTAAATGCAGAATGTACGGAATTTAATCGAAACAAAGAAATCAGGCGTTGATGAATTGGATATTAAGCTGGCAGAGGAAAAGTTAGGTTTGATTTTTCCTGAACAGTACAAAGAACTTTTTAAGTTAGTAAATAATGCGGAGATTGGTGAATGGATTCTCTATTCTATTAAAACCCAAATAAATCCTAAAAAAACTTGGGATGATGTTGTTAGACAAAATAAGGAATTAAGAGATGAAAGAATGTCTGAGGACCTTATTGCGATTGGTGATGATGGTTCGGGAGATATACTTTGCTTTAAAAAAATGAACGGGAAAATGGGAGATACCATTTATCTTTGGAATCACGAATCAACAGAATTAGAAGAATATGCACCTAGTTTAAAGGAATTTATTATTATATTTTCTTAAGAATATGATGACTTTGATGATGAGTAAAAAGTAAAAGCCTTATTGAAGTAACGGGTGCGTTAGCGAAAACCAGGGCTGTCATTTTAGCAACTTTTCTTATTGAGCTAAACTGCCATTATATATAGTATCAGTCCAAAAAGATTGATAGAAAGCCCCTTTTATCTATGTTTACATGTAACCATAGAAAAGCGTGTAAGGACTTGACTTGGAGCCTCTGTGGGCATGATTGGTCTTGAAAGGCTGAAGCCGTTGTTTCATCAGGCATGCAAGCCTATCATACCCACCCCTCCAAGTAAAGTCCTATGTTTGTTAACGTTAAAAACTATAATTACTTACTATATATAATGCTTCTACAAAGATACGAATATGGCACTTTTTGTATCTTTACTTACGTTGATTACGGTGGAAAATCATACTACATATAAGTGGCAGTTTAGCTAAATAAGAATGTTTAACCCGTAAAGAAAGATTTTGATATTATTAAAAACTAAAACAATGAGGGTGGGATTTTTAGTGCAACGTGACAAGTGTCCTTGTTGTGGCTTTCCAACATTAGAAGAGCGAGGGAATTTTGAGATATGTGAACTTTGTCATTGGGAAGATGATGGACAAGATGACCCATATGCAGATGAAGTTTGGGGTGGTCCAAATGGGGATTACTCTCTTACAGAAGCAAGAAGAAATTTTAAAGAAAATCTCATTATGTATAAAGATAGAAGAAATATACATAGTCAAACAGATAAAGAAATTGAAACAAAAAAATCTTTAATAAATGCGTTTGGTGAATTAGACAAATATGAACAAGATTCGTTGGAATATAAGTCACTTTGGAGCAAAATAAAGTCTTATGAGAAGATTTTAAATGAAATTGTAGATGATAAAACTGAAAGATATAGTAATAATGTCGAAAAGAACGAAAATGCTTGTAAACTGATAAATTCCGATGATACAGATGAAGTTGTAAATGGGTTATTAGGACTAGCCTTGAATTCAGATGACCTAGATTTTATCCAAGATATTATGACTAGATACAGTGAACACGAGAATGCTAAAATTCGTGGCACTGCAATACTTTGTTTTGGTCACATTGCAAAAATACATGAAAAGATAAGCAAAAAACTGGTTTTGCCAATAATTAATCAAGGTTTAAAAGATGAAAGTAGTTTTGTAAGGGAACAGTCTCGTTCGGCTTTAGACGATATAAATTTTTATATAAAATAGAAGTACCTTGATGAACGGGGTGCATTTCTATAACAGAGAATGCCGCCTTTTTTATTGAACAGCAGCGTTTCTGTAACAAACAGGAACGTTTTTTTCGTGCTAACGGATAGGTTAGCGGAGGCATAGTAAGTCCATTTAATGAGTCTAATGAGCCTTATAAGCAACCCATGCTCGATATAGACGCTCAGAATGGCTGGTGGTGGCGTTTTAAGCGGTTCTATCTCCTTTCCTCCCTTTCCCTTCCGCCCCTCTTTTTACATTAGTGATACTCAAGCTTGAATCACAGGGCATTATGAAAGCTGCTGTGGAGTTCCGTGTTTAGTCTGTCTTTCATATTGATTGTGAAAGAATGTACTTAAACTAACGAAGCAGGTTAGCTCAATAATGGATGGGCATTTTTAGCAAATTTCTATACTTCTTACATTACCCTTATGTTATAATTAGTGTAAAATTACACTTATGTACACTAGGGATTGATATGGGAAGACTTGTTATTAGGTTTACAGTGTTTTGGTAATTACCCCTTAGTAACTGGATACGATTGGAAAAAATTAATTGGAGGTGGACTTGTATGAAGTTAATTATTTTCTTTGGTCTTATCGTTTTTTCTTTATTAGTTTCTCTTATATTAGGTCGAAAAGATTCAAACAAAAAAAGACCAGTGACAGCAATTATAAAAGCGTTATTGGTAAATATAGTTGTTATGGGTTTAGGAAGCCTATGGTGGTTCCTAACTGAAACTGATGGTATCAGTCAAGGAATAGGAGTTATGATTTATTTAGGCACTATTATAGGAATATCTCTGATTGATATGGTTTTTATCTATGTTTGGAACAGGTTAGAAAGAACACAATAGCAGAAAAAATCTCTTTCAGAGCTTCATTTTATTAAAGGTCTTAATTTGAATATGATAATGAACGTTTTGACGATTCTTATTGAGCTAACGGGTGCAATAGTTAAAGATAGTTGAAGATCGCTGAGGCGGTCTTTTTCTTGTTGAACTAACGAAGCAGTTCAAGAAGGAAATTAATTGACTAGTATGGAATAAAGATTAGGTAAATGTCAGTGGAAGGTGATTTCCCATTGAATATAAAATTCTTTCTTTGGTTTTGCTTAGGTGCTTTAGTTTCTTTATTTTGAGTGGAACAATTTAACTCCTATTCTAGTCGGTGGATTTTAATGGTACTGCTGTTGCTTATTATGGAGCAAGAAGATTCAAGTAACAAACGCTTAATGCATATCTGACACATATTTCGAAACAAAATGGATGAATAGCAATGAAACTCTGGCGGGAAAAACTATCTCAATACTTTAATAAACCTTGGATTTGGATTATTTATATTGCCATAATTACATTGATAGGAGTATTAAGAGAATGAACAATACGAACATATTGTGTACTTCTTGTTCAACTAACAGAAGCAGGTTAGTTCAACAAGGATGCAAGGGATTAAATCAAAAAATAAAATATTGAAATGATGGTGAAAGGCGGAATAATCGTGTTAGAAATATTTCCTGTATATATAACTCCGTTTGAACAAGAAAGACTGATTAGAGTATATCTACCTAAAAATTACAACAAGGAAAATAAGAGGTACCCCGTATTGTATATGCACGATGGGCAAAATGTTTTTCGTGATAATGATGCAATTGGTGGCAAATCTTTAGAACTCGAAAACTACTTAGATGAAATTGGATTGGAAGTTATTGTTGTCGGTATAGACCAAAATAGTGAAGACCGAAAAAATGAATATTGTCCTTGGGTAAGTGGAGAATACAGCAAGAAAATATTAGGTTATACTAGTTCAGAAGGTGGAAAAGGGACAGAGTATATAGACTTTATCGTAAATGAACTAAAGCCATTCATAGATAATAAATACCTTACATTAAAAGACCGTACTGCGATGGCGGGAATTTCACTAGGAGGGCTAATTTCCACTTTTGCTGCGTGCCGTTATCCTCACATTTTCACCAGAGTAGCTGCTGTTTCTTCTGCTTTTTACCGTAACCAGGAGGAGCTAGAAAAGTTATTAAAAAGTTCCGACTTATCATCGATTGAAGATTTTTACTTAGACTGTGGAACTAAAGAAGCTTCAGGTGAAGCTTTAATTAGTAAGGAATTTGTAGCTTCAAATAATTCCATTTATGAAATTTTAAGAGAGAAAATATCAAATGTAAAGTTTGAAATTATTAACGATGCGGAACATAATTATTTTTTCTTTAGAGAAAGATTCCCTAAAATATTATCTTTTTTAGTGTCAGCAAAATAGATAATATTCCCTTTAAATCAGTTGTAATAGGATATTAAACGAAGTATTAATAATTAGAATTACCATCTAACTAACGGGTGCATTACTGAAACAACGGTAATGCTTTTTTCTTCTTCAAGTAACGGGCAGGTTACTTCAAGAAGAAATTAAACAATTCAATGTAGAAATCAATGGATTATGCTATTAACAAATAAAGATCCATCCAAGAGGGCTTCTCAAGGATAGATTTATTTGTTATTTCCAGTTACCTTTCTTTTACTTGCCACTCCCAAGCAGTATCACTTCTTCTTATGCTCTTAATAATCTAATTGGCGTAAATACAATAGGATTTCATTTTCATTAAGTTTTTTAAACTTATACTTACGGATTTGGCTTTCAATTTTCTTTTTGTCATCATCTTTACTACTGAATAAATCTACTAATTGAAGTATTACTTCTGCCAAAACAGTTACCAATCCAGCAGAACCTAATTCCAAACCTAATGTTTCTGTATCTGAAAGTTGTGACTTCGCTAATTCTTCCATTTCTTTTTTGTATTCGCCTTTAATTAGAATATACGATTCCTTATTTTTCAATGCTAATAGTAAATCTTCAGCATTAAAAACCTCGAAGTAAGGATTTTCGTTTTCTAATCGTAATAATTCATCAAGCACAGTCCCTTCACTTTTCCCTAATGTTTTAGCGATTGCTTGTAAAGTTTTAACTGAATAACTGCTGACACTTTTATTGTTTACACTTGAGAGCATTTGTTGACTTATTCCAGTTTCTTTGAATACATCGTATCGTTTTTTTTCGTTCTTTTGTAAATAAATATCTAATAGGCTCATTTTCAAACACTCCTTCCCTTTGATAAAGTATTTTTTACTAAAATTTTTTTTACTTAATTATATTTTAGTATATGTGTAAAAAAATGTAAATGATTATTTCGTTTATTTTTTAACCTCAGTAATCAATAATATATATTATCTATATACTTTTTCGTTGTATTAAGTAAGTTTGTGAAAGTTTGCACTTAAACTAACGGAGCAGTTTTCTTGAAGAAGGGAAACCTTAAATGAGATATAATTAATTTACAATTTTATAAGATAAGTGGATTTAGATTGGGTAGAATAAAAGCATTTTTAAAGAAGGATTCTGACATTTTAAGAAATACTATTTTATTACTTTTTGGTTTAATTTTTGGTATCAGTAAACTGATTTATGACCACCGAGTAAGTGCCATATTTATAGGTTTGTTTTGTGTTCTTGTTTCAATATTCACTTTCATAGACATTATAAAAGAATTTAAACGGACAAATAGTGTGAACGTGGAAACAACAAAAGTTGAAGAAGATGTTAAAGGGAAAAGATTAAAAAAAATCATTTTAATTGTAATCAGTTTATTATTTACCTGGATATTTGGACTGTATTTTTTATTTTATAAAAATGACGAAGCAATGGTGGTAATGATACCAATATTTAGCTATTTAATTTTACGAGATTCTTTTAAAAAAAGAACATAAACATAATGGGTTATGATGATTCGTTCTTTAACTAACGGGTGCAAGAGTTGAAGATCGGGGCTGTCATTTTGGCAGCTTTTCTTATTGTGCTAACGTGCAGTTTAGTTGAATAAGAATACGGAAATTTTTGTATTAAACGAATGAACCTTATGTTACAATTAGTGTAATATTACACATTAGTGTTTTTAAAACATAGGGGGTTCTAAATTTGAAAAAAATAAGCATTGGTATCTTTTTAGTTATTTTATACTGTTTTCCATTTGTATACTTTTCTATGAAACAAGACTTTGCTAACCGTTCTATGATAGGTTATCTTATAATGATTGTGGCAACCTCCCTTCTTGCATTCCTTGTGAAATATTTTTGCAATTTCATCCCCTTTATAATTGGAAATATGTTATCTATGATGGTTTCGTTTTATTTTAATGGAGGTATGTCGGATACAGAAATGTGGGATGGTGGTTACTTTAAACCATTTTCTTCTTCTCAACTAATAATAGTAGTAAGTCTATTGAATTTAATTCCTCAGTACATAGCAATGATTTTAGCAAAAAAGGTTCATAATATTAATAAATTTTAAAGTCAAAAGGAATCTTGTATTTTAGGATACTTCATCCGTTTGTGAAAAAATTCACTTAAAGTAACGGGTGCTTTAGTTTAACTTCAGGATAAATAGGAAAACACATATTGGTTATATGACTAATATGTGTTTTCCCTTTATTATCAACTATTTCACTTCAATAACCTAAATATAAATTGGGCTTTTCTTCTATTCAATGAAACTTCTGATGAAGAAGTGAAGGCAGCTGCAATTATGTTATTAAATGGAGACTTAACCGTAAAGGATTTAAAAAATATGGATATAATCAAGAATCATTTTAGTTCCATAAAGAAAAAACGGAGAAAAGGCTATATAAAAAGTAAAGAGCTAAATAAGTTTGTAGAGGAACACTTAAATATGTTTTTTCTAAATTAACCACATAAAAGAAGACCGTTCTTTGTCGGTCTTCTTTTTTTAGTAAAAACTTAACTGATTTGGGTTACCTCCATTATATTTTTAGGTGATATACAAACATCTTCATGTAAGAAGACCATAAAGTTTTTATCAGGGTCCCAAAAAGAGGTATTTTTGAATAAAACATACTCAATTGCTTTTAGGACATATTCCGAAGGATTATAATGCTGGACATCCTCGAAGTTGAGAAGAAGCGATAGTTTCATTGGTTTAGCATTTTCTGTCCATTTTCCAACTAATTGTGGCATTCTTATTAGTTTACTAATATCCCATATAAATTCAGGACACTCCCTAATATGGCTTACATTTCTATTGTTTTCTGCATCCTCCTTTATCAAGAAGCCGTTTATACAATTATCTGTGTTAAAACGATGGAAAAGCATCTCATCACTATAGTCTTTTCCCTTGTATTTTATAATTGGAGGCGAGCCTTCCTCATATTTAATTTGGACCCCTGATTCAGAAAAGAAATCAGACAATATTCCATTTTTAATAACCGTTTCTAAGTTCAATATTCCATTTTGCCGAAAACTGGTGTCATCAATTCCAGAAGTTAAATGGAACATAAGCAATTTATTAGGTAGAATCTCATTTTCACGTAGATTAAAAAAATTTAGTACGTTTTCTATAGAAAGATTATCATAATAAGTATTTTTATCGTTATTAGTTATTCGGTACTTATTCGATTCAATGAACAAATTTACGGTCTTTTGATCAGTTTTAAGTAAAGTAGATAGAGATTTTATTGTTGTTTCAATTGTTGAACAATCTAGTATACGCAATTTATTTCACCTTCAATAGCATAGAATTAACCCTATGTTTTCGCTGGAATAGAATTAATTAATTCCAACGATATTACTTCTTCGTTCTAACAAAATAGTATCACGCCAAACACCATCCATTTTCCCAATACGCTCTCGTCTACCAACCTCCCGAAAATCATGCTTACTATGTAATTTAAGGCTAGCAACATTTTCAGGGAATATACCTGATTGTATGGTCCAGAAACCATTCTGCTCACTTTGTTCAATCAAGGAATTTAAAAGTCTACTACCAATCCCCTTTCCATTATTGCTTTGACTAACATAAATGCTCACTTCGGCTACGCCCGCATAGACACATCGCTCAGAGACTGGGTTTAACGCAACCCATCCTATAACCTTATCCTCTAAGCGTGCAACGAGACGACACTCTTTAATATGACCACTATCCATTCTTCCCATGACGGATCCTCATTTTGAAAAGTGGCATTACCAGTTGCAATTCCTTCTAAATAGATTTCACGAACCTGTCCCCAATCATCCTGTTGCATTTGATCGATAACTATTGAATCTCCCACTCAGTCCACCAGCTTTTTTTATTTATTAAGTTCAATATAAAGGCTTTATGTTTTTCCATCAAGTAATGAAAAGCGTTTCTGCTTATACAGAAACGCTCAAGAGTAGAGATTGTGAAATGTTGTACTTAAAGTAACGGGCAGGTTTGTTTAAGAAGGAATATAAATGAAATTGGTAGAATAAGTAATTGGATATAAATCTTAACATCTAAATATTAATAAGCGGAGAATGTCTATGGGAACTAAAGAAGTAAAAAGTTTAAACCAAAAGGGGGTTAAAAAATATGAAACAATTGGGAACGCTATACTTTTTCTGTGGAAAAATGGGTGCAGGGAAATCAACTAAATCAAAACAATTGGCGATAGATAAAAATGCGGTACTGTTGTCTGAGGATGAATGGCTTTCATCTCTTTACCCCAATCAGTTCGCATCATTTGAAGATTATATAAAATTCTCAGCACAGCTCAAACCGTTGGTGAAAAAGCATGTCCAAAACATATTGAGTGTCGGTACAGATGTTGTAATGGATTTTCCAGCTAACACTAAAAAACTACGAAAGTGGTTTTTGGATATGGCATCAGAGGTCAATGCAAGCCATCAACTAATTTTCCTTAATCTAAATAACGACCAATGCTTACGTCAAATTGCACAAAGGCGTAACGAACAACCTGAAAGAGCGGCTTTTGACACGGAAGCGGTGTTTATTCATGTAACTAGTTTTTTTGAAGCACCAGAAGAATCCGAGGGTTTAAATATTTTAGAGTTTAGCGGAAAAGAATAACAAGAAGTTCAATGAATCGTATGTATAGAGTACCTTTTGTTCTGGGAGGTGCTCTATATGATATAAAATGAAATGTGAGTAAGAAAAGTTTCAATGTATATATGTTAAAATCGGTGTAACTTTGTGAAGTGGTGCACTTAAGCTAACGGGTGCTTATGTTAAAGATGGGATAGCTGCGGCGATCTCGTTTTTTCTTCAACTAAAGTGGCAGGTTAGTGGAACAAGAAAAGTGACAAACTAACAGGTATATGAAGTAAATTATTTTATAACCGAGGAACGTTTATGAAAATAATGACTATTGGTATTATATTGGTTGTTGTGGGATGTAGCATTTTAGGATGGTTAATTAAAGAGTCTTATAAAAATTATAAAAATGAAAGTACAAAAATTAAAATTTTCTATTTCTTATGGGCGGTAATAGGTGTCCTACTAGACACAAGTGGTTTAATCATTCTTTTTGGATTTATATTTTTAGGGATTCTTTTAATTATCTATCATTAACTTTTCAATTAACGGGTGCAAGAGTTTAATAACGGTGACTGCTGCGACAGCTTTCTTTGCTTGTTCCGCTAACAGTCGGGATAGTTCAATAAAAAGGACTTGAAGAATGCCAAGTCGAATTATAAAAATTGAGTTGAAGGAGGGGGTGGAATGGATAAAGAACTTGAAGAAATAATTGTTAAATCTTTTTTTAATAAAAGAATTCAACAAAGAGTTTTGTTTGAACTTTTTTCTCCGAAAAAAAGACACGATGCATTAAGCAGGTTGTGTCATAATTATTTGAAGACTCTCCGAAATGAATTTTTGATTGAGATACCTAAACCAAACTCTGCCCCAGAGGAAATTGCTCAATTACTGGAAAAGTACGGTGCAAGAAAGTCCTGTTATTCAATATCTTGGAGTGATAGTATTGACGGAAAGGATTTACCATTAACAACTGCATTGAATGAAGCTGTTGGATATGGAATGCCATCCATTGTCTCTTGTATTCCAGGTGAACTTGCATACTTCGAAGCAGAGCAGTCTTATGGTCCCCCACCGAGATTTATTTTGAAAAGAAAATGATAGTTATTGAACTAAAGTTTGTGAAACATTGTACTTAAACTATCGGGTGCTTTAGTTTAAGAAAAAAATGAATTCGACCACACATATTAGTTATGTCTAAAATGTGCGGTCTTTTAATTATCAACTGTTTCGCTTATCTAACCTAAATATAAATTGGGCATTTCTTCTATTTAACGAAACTACTGATGAAGTGGTAAAGGAAACGGCTATTAAGCTACTTGTGGGAGACTTATCGCTAAAAGAATTAATAAATATGGATAATATGAAGGTTCACTTTAGAGCTGTAAAGAAAAAACGGAGAAAAGGATGTATAAAATCAAAAGAACTTAATCAGTTTATCGAGGAACACTTATTACTAGGAGATTGAAGGATAACAGCCAGGTTATATACACTGGCTGTTTTATTGTTCCAAATAAGCGTGGTCCGCCATTACACTTACTCGCCATCAATTATTTAAAGTTATTAAACAATTTTATTCCATCTGTTCATTAATTAACAAATTATAACTATTTAACAATTGTAAGTCTCACATTTATTTTTATACTTATAATTGAAGATTAAAAATACTTGGAAAGTAGGGAATGTAAATGGAATATACAAAACTCGGAAATACGGGAATGGATGTTTCAAGACTCTGCCTTGGCTGTATGAGCTTTGGTGAGGTGCAGCCTGGGGGACATCAATGGGTACTTAATGAGGAGAGCAGCCGTCCTATTATTAAAAAAGCCCTTGATTATGGTATTAATTTTTTTGATACAGCAAATATTTATGCAGGTGGAACCAGTGAAGAGATTGTTGGACGGGCATTAAAGGATTATGCCAATCGTGATGAAATTGTTCTCGCTACAAAGGTTTGGGGGCGTATGCATCAAGGCCCAAATGGGTCTGGGCTTTCCCGAAAGGCCATCCTGAGTGAAATTGATAAAAGTCTTAAGAGACTGGGAACAGATTATGTAGATCTTTATATCATCCACCGCTGGGATTACAATACCCCAATTGAAGAAACAATGGAAGCATTACATGACGTGGTGAAGTCTGGAAAGGCAAGATACATAGGTGCTTCTGCTATGTACGCATGGCAGTTCCAAAAGGCTTTACATGTAGCAGAGAAAAATGGGTGGACTCGATTTGTCTCCATGCAAAATCATCTCAATCTCATATACCGTGAAGAGGAAAGGGAGATGTTGCCTCTTTGCAAGGAAGAAAAAATAGGGGTGACTCCATATAGTCCGCTTGCATCAGGGAGATTGACACGTGATTGGTCGGAAAAGACTCATCGTTCAGAAACAGACAAGATTCTAAAATCTAAATATGAACCATCTGCGGATTTAGATAGACTAGTGGTAGAACGAGTTGCTTCAATCGCAGAGAAACGTGATGTTCCTCGTATTCATATTGCACTTGCTTGGTTGCTGCAGAAAGAACCAGTAACAGCTCCTATTATCGGTGCTACGAAAATTTCTCAGCTTGATGATGCGGTAGGTGCTCTATCACTCAAGTTAACACCTGAAGAAATTGCTTTTCTAGAAGAGCCATATGTGCCTCATTCAATAGTTGGTCATAATTAAATCTGGTATAAAAGTTGAGTTTGAATTAAGCCGTCAGAATATAGGGATAATTGCTAATTTAGATACCAAAGTGAAGTTGTTTTTTCACATAACAACCCTCAAATTTGGGAAATGGATTGGTCTTAAGAACTTAATAAATTAGTATCAATCGACTTGATATGTAAAATAATGTTTATTTATTTACTTAAAATCAAAGATTAAATATGTTACATCAATTGGAAAGTGAGGAATATTCACATGGAATATACGAAACTTGGAAATACAGGATTGGATGTATCTAGACTCTGCCTTGGCTGTATGGGTTTTGGAGAAAAGGAACGTTGGATGCATCCGTGGGTAATTGATGAAGAGAAAAGTCGTACAGTTATTAAAAAAGCTCTTGAGTTAGGTATCAATTTTTTTGATACTGCGAACACTTACTCGGATGGAACGAGTGAAGAATTTCTCGGACGTGCCCTTAAAGATTTTGCCAATCGGGATGAAATTGTCATTGCAACTAAGGTTTATTTTCCATTGGGCAAAGATTTAAACAGCAAAGGCCCGAACAGTATAGGATTATCCCGAAAGAATATTATGAGAGAAATTGATAAGAGTCTGAAACGTCTTGGGACTGATTATGTGGATCTGTATCAGATTCATCGCTGGGATTACAACACACCAATCGAAGAAACAATGGAAGCTCTACATGACCTAGTGAAGGCTGGCAAGGTAAGATACATCGGTGCTTCTGCGATGTATGCATGGCAGTTTTTGAAGGCGAACCATGTGGCTGAGAAAAATGGTTGGACTAGATTTGTCTCCATGCAAAATCACCTTAACCTCATATACCGTGAGGAGGAACGGGAGATGCTGCCGTTATGTAGGGAAGAAAAAATCGGCGTAATTCCATACAGCCCTCTTGCTTCAGGTAGATTAACCCGTGATTGGTCGGAAGACACTCTCCGTTCTGAAACAGACGCAACCCAAAAATCTAAATATGGTGCAACTGAAAATAATGATTGTATAGTCGTGGAACGAGTTGCGGAATTGGCGGAAAAACATGGTGTGCCAAGATCCCAGATCGCACTTGCCTGGTTATTGCAGAAAGAACCAGTCACAGCTCCTATTATTGGTGCTACAAAAATTTCTCACCTTGAAGATTCAGTGGGTGCTCTATCGGTAAAGTTAACCAATGAAGAAGTTGCATACTTGGAAGAGCCTTATGTTCCACATCCTGTAGTTGGTGCCTTAGAATCTAAGTAATTTTGTTTCAGCAATAGCTTTTTAATAGCGATAACCCTGATTTCCTTAAATAATGCTGGAAGTCGGGTTTTTTTTTGCCTTTGGTTAACTTTTATATTGGAATGGCCGTTTTGTTTAAAAATTTCCTTTAAGTTTATGAACAATTTATTTTGATTTGTCTATTAATGCACGGAACTTGATTATTTGGCAATTGTAGTTATCTTTTTTTTATTCTATATTATGTACGGATGTCTAATAATACCTTAATGTAAATTTTTAAGGGTTAGTTAAACCATAAAGTAAGAGGTATAAAAAGTAAAAAATTTAGGGAGATGTGTGATGGCTAAATCAAATAACTTGCTTATATTTATATTGGTCATAGGGGTTTTTGGTATCTTAAGTACCGAGATGGGGATTGTTGGTATATTACCTGTAATTGCTGACACCTTTCATATCAGTGTGTCTAAAGCAGGATTGCTTGTAAGTCTTTTTGCACTTGTTGTTGCAATATCGGGTCCCACGATGCCGTTAATGTTTTCTGGTATAAACCGCAAAAAGGTCATGTTACTTGTACTTGGCATTTTCATCTTAGGAAATATTGTCTCAATGCTTACATCAAACTTTACGATTTTATTAATCGCCCGTGTCATTCCTGCTTTTTTTCACCCCATTTATATCTCTTTAGCTTTGACAGTGGCCGCTACATCAGGTACTTCAGAAGAAGCAAGAAAATCTATATCTAAAATAATGATGGCAGTTTCTGCTGGTATGATCCTTGGTGTACCGATTGTTACTTTTATAGCGAATGTAGCTTCATTAGAATTGGCGATGTCATTCTTTGCTATCGTTAATGCCATTGCATTCATAGTTACCTTGCTTTTTGTACCATCTATGCCCGTAGAACATAGAATCTCTTACGGAGCACAAGTAAGTGTATTAAAAAAACCTATTATTTGGTTATCAATTGCTACTGTCATTTTTATTAATTCAGCAGTTTCTGGGGTTTATAGTTACGTTGCTGAGTATCTTGGAAACTTCGCTCATATATCTGGGAAAACCTTGAGTTTGGTATTATTCCTTTTTGGTATAACCAGTCTTGTTGGAAACATCGTGGCGGGGAGGTTACTTGCTAAAAACACTCTTAAAACTGTAGTAACTTTCCCAATCGTATTAGGAATAGTTTACATTCTAGCATTCTTAATGACTAATTTCATTGGGCCCATAGCTATAATATTTGTTTTGATTTGGGGAGTATTATTTGCTATAGGAAATAATATTAGTCAATATTGGATTGCGTCTGCAGCTCCTGAAGTTCCTGATTTCGCCAATGGATTGTTTCTAACTTGCGGCAACTTAGGAATAACAATTGGTACTGCTGTAAGTGGGTTAATTATATCAGGAATGGGTGTACAGTACGTATTATTAGGGGGTTCGGTATTCTTGTTATTAGGCTTATCATCTATTATACTAAGAACCTACAGGAATAGCCCTATAAAACAACTTTCAAAATAAGGAATTAAATAAGCTGTCAATTGGCAGCTTTTTATTTTAGAATGGGTGGATAATTAACAATTTTAATCTATTTGACATGCACAAAATACATGCATTTAGTTGCCAATGTTTTTTTTATGGCCAAGTATTAGTGTTTGAACTATGTTTTTTTTGAAAGCAAAACCCTGATTTCCTTAGATAAAGAAGGAGATCAGGGTTTTTTGTTATTTGATTTTTTAACTATACAATTCTTTCTATCAAAATACCCACTTGTTCCGCCATAATATGAGGCGTATAAGGCATTCCATTCATGAACCACCACTCCACTATTTCCACATAAGCACCTGCAATAAATCGAAGAATAACTTCTTCATTTATTCCGTGATTTTTTCCTTCTGTTACATTAACTTCCCCCTTTAACCCTTCCATGACAAACTCAAGGAACTGCCTACGGAAAGAAGGGGCTCCTTTACTAGCTAACATTGTTGAAAAGAATAAATAATGTCTTTCAAAATATTCAAACCAGATCAGATTCCCATCTATAAAATCCATATCTGATGCGGATTCGGCCAAATCCTTTAGTTGGTTGATATGTTCTTCAATTAGTTTATCGAGTAAATCAAATTTATCCAGGTAATGAAGGTAGATGGTTCTTCTGCTAACATTTGCTCTGTCGGAAATTTCTTGTAGCGTAATCTGATCAAAATTTTTTTCAGACATCAGTTCAATAACAGCTTTTTTTATGGCTTCTTGAGATTTGAGTATTCTTCTATCCACCTTAGACATTGTGAGAGTCACCAAACTTTCTAAAAGATAATTAACAATTTTAATCCATTTGTGCATTATTTCACGAATCAAGGATAATTGACAATTGTATACATTTTGTTTCTATTTATAATTTTATTTACAGATGTCACATAATTCATCAATGCGAATTATTAATGACATCAAGATAGATGAATAAGAAAACAGTTTTTTGTTCCTAAACTACTCGCTATAAATCACAGGAACAGAAATTAAAAATAAGGAGGAAATTCCATGTCATTAGAAATTTTACAAGCAAAATCAGAATTAAAAGAATTAGTTGATACATTCTCAAATTTGGCCGATGAAAAAAACATTCCAGGTCAAATGCCTTTATTTACACCTGATAGCAAAGTTCAAGTGTACATGGGTGATAATTTATTGTTTGATATTTCAGGAACAAAACAACTGGAAGAAGTATTTACAAGTTTCACAGCTAATGTTAAACGTTCATTTCATATGAACGGACAACAAGTTGTCCAAATTGATGGCGATACTGCAACAGGTATTGCCTACTGCCAAGTTAAATTAGTGAGCGAAGAAGATGGGAAAGAAGTCATCACCGATAGTAGTATTCGATATGACGATGAGTATGTGCGTCAAAACGGAACTTGGTTAATCAAGACCCGTATTTCTCACTTTTCGATTAATGACAAACGAACATTACAAAGCTAATTTGATTTTTCTATCCACCTTAGACATGCGGTAGTCACCAAACATTCTAAAAGATTATGAACAATTTTAATCGGTTTGTGCATTATTTCACGGATCAAGGTTAATTGACAATTGTAGACATTTTGTTTCTGTTTATAATTATATACAGATGTCACATAATTCATCAATGCGAATTATTAATGACATCAAGATAGAGGAATAAGAAAACAGTTTTCTGTTCCTAAACTAGCTCGCTATAAATCACAGGAACAGAAATTAAAAATAAGGAGGAAATTCCATGTCATTAGAAATTTTACAAGCAAAATCAGAATTAAAAGAATTAGTTGATACATTCTCAAATTTGGCCGATGAAAAAAACATTCCAGGTCAAATGCCTTTATTTACACCTGATACCAAAGTTCAAGTGTACATGGGTGATAATTTATTGTTTGATATTTCAGGAACAAAACAACTGGAAGAAGTATTCACAAGTTTCACAGCTAATGTTAAACGTTCATTTCATATGAACGGACAACAAGTTGTCAAAATTGATGGCGATACTGCAACAGGTATTGCCTACTGCCAAGTTAAATTAGTTAGCGAAGAAGATGGGAAAGAAGTCATCACCGATAGTAGTATTCGATATGACGATGAGTATGTGCGTCAAAATGGAACTTGGTTAATCAAGACCCGTATTTCTCACTTTTCGATTAATGACAAACGAACATTACAAAGCTAATTTGATTTTTCTATCCACCTTAGACATGCGGTAGTCACCAAACATTCTAAAAGATTATGAACAATTTTAATCGGTTTGTGCATTATTTCACGGATCAAGGTTAATTGACAATTGTAGACATTTTGTTTCTGTTTATAATTATATACAGATGTCACATAATTCATCAATGTGAATTATTAATGACATCAAGATAGAGGAATAAGAAAACAGTTTTCTGTTCCTAAACTAGCTCGCTATAAATCACAGGAACAGAAATTAAAAATAAGGAGGAAATTCCATGTCATTAGAAATTTTACAAGCAAAATCAGAATTAAAAGAATTAGTTGATACATTCTCAAATTTGGCCGATGAAAAAAACATTCCAGGTCAAATGCCTTTATTTACACCTGATACCAAAGTTCAAGTGTACATGGGTGAAAATTTATTGTTTGATATTTCAGGAACAAAACAACTGGAAGAAGTATTCACAAGTTTCACAGCTAATGTTAAACGTTCATTTCATATGAACGGACAACAAGTTGTCAAAATTGATGGCGATACTGCCACAGGTATTGCCTACTGCCAAGTTAAATTAGTGAGCGAAGAAGATGGGAAAGAAGTCATCACCGATAGTAGTATTCGATATGACGATGAGTATGTGCGTCAAAACGGAACTTGGTCAATCAAAACTCGTATTTCTCACTTTTCGATTAATGACAAACGAACACTACAAAGCTAATTGTTTATAACTGGGAGATTAAAAAGCAAATACCATAGTTATTTACCTTATATATAAATCGAAACTAAATTTTACATGGATAGTAAAGGGAGGAACAATTAAATGGAATATGTGAAACTTGGAAATACTAGCTTGGATGTATCTCGGATTTGTCTTGGCTGTATGAGCTTTGGTATAGGAGAACGGGGAGATTTTCCTTGGGCACTTAATGAGGAGAAAAGTCGTCCTATGATTAAAAAAGCCCTTGAGTTAGGGATCAACTTTTTTGATACAGCGAATGTTTATTCAGCTGGAACAAGCGAAGAACTTACTGGAAAAATATTGAAGGAGTATGCCAATCGGGATGAAATTGTCATCACTTCAAAGGTTTTTTACCCAGTGAATGATCGTCCAAATGGTGCTGGTCTTTCCCGAAAGCATATTATGAGTGAAATTGATAAAACTCTTAAAAGACTGGGAACTGATTATGTAGATCTTTATCAGATCCACCGCTGGGATTACAATACTCCGATTGAAGAGACCATGGAAGCATTGCATGATGTGGTGAAAGCTGGTAAGGCGAGGTATATAGGAGCATCTACTATATTTGCTTGGCAGTTCTTAAAAGCACAGAATGTCGCTGAGCGTAACGGATGGACCAAGTTTGTAACCATGCAAAACCATTACAACCTCTTATACCGTGAAGAGGAGAGAGAGATGCTGCCACTTTGTAAGGAAGATAAAATCGGTGTGATGCCATGGAGTCCGTTGGCCGCAGGAAGATTGGCAAGGCCTTGGGGTGAAATGGACGAGCGTGCTAAAGTAGATGTCATCGGAAAAGCTATTTATTCTGTAACAGCAGATGCTGACCGACAAGTTGTTGAACGTCTAACTGGAATAGCTGAAAAACGTAGTGTACCGATGTCACAAATCGCACTTGCATGGTTACTTCAGAAGGAACCAGTAACAGCTCCAATTGTCGGTACGACTGAAATTCCCCATATTGAAGATGCGGTAGCAGCTGTTTCTCTTAAATTAACACCTGAAGAAATTATGATGCTTGAAGAGCCATATGTTCCACATCCAGTGCTAGGTATGACTTTCTAATTGTATTACCATCATAAATCAATATTCTTTAATGAGAGGATTAGAAGGCTGTTTATACTAAAAATATTGGATAACCAGACTTGGTTGAACAGAAGGAATCTCTAAGAACGCCCTAGTCCTATTACTAGGGAGTTCTTAATAATAATGTGAATGTAAAAATCAACTTTAGAATGTATGAAAGGAAGTTTAAATATGACGAATGTTTTAATCATTGGAGCAAACGGTTCACTTGCTAGTGTAGCTATTGATATGTTCCTTAAAGAAACCGATGCACAGTTGACGCTTTATTTACGAAACTCACGAAGACTAAGAAACATTGATACAAATCGTGTCCGAGTAATTGAAGGCGATGTTATGGACCTTGAAAAACTAAAAGAGGCGATGATTGGACAGGATGTTGTCTATGCCAATCTTGCAGGTAATCTGGAACAAATGGCAAAAACAATTGTGGATGCAATGGACGATACAGGTGTTAATCGTCTCATTTGGGTTAGTTCAATGGGCATATATAATGAAGTCCCAGGAGAAAGTCATGGTAGCATCTTAAATCCATATCGAAAATCAGCTGCGGTCATTGAAGCCTCAGACCTTGACTATACGATTTTGAGACCTGGATGGTTTACCAATAGGGATGAAATTGACTATGAGACAACTCAAAAAGGCGAACCATTCAAAGGGCATGATGTTTCACGAAAAAGTATTGCAGATTTGATTGTTAAATTGGCTGTAACGCCAGGATTGGAAGTTCGTAGCAGCTTGGGTGTAAATAAACCTGAATAAGCATAGTCAAGACACTTATTTCTCACTATACGATTAATTATAAACGAACATCACAAAGCTAAGTTGTTTAAAGATTAAGGATTAATGTTTGGTTGCTATACAAACAGCACCTGAAAATGACTGGGAATAGTAAAATACTATCCAGTCATTTTTTCTGGAAATAGCTGAGCAAATTATTGTTTTAAGTTTTTTTAAAAGATAGATAGATTCAATAAAGGAAAAGGAGAACAGAAAAATAATATGGGAAATACTTGGAAAATTTATATGTTAGCCTTCATTGGCTTCTTCGTTGGTACGAACGAGTTCGTTATTGCGGGGATCCTTAATAAAGTGGCTGACTCAGCACATATATCGGTTTCGGCAGCAGGACAGCTTATAACCGTTTTCTCCATTGCTTATGCGTTTGGACCAACATTGGTGATAATGGCTCTGGCGAAAATGGATAAGCGTAAGTTATTAATGATTTCTTTAGCGATCCTTGTGCTCGGAAGTATTATGACAGCTGCAATTCCTAGTTTCATCTTCTTAATAGTATCACGTGTTGTACTTGCCGTAGGAACTGGCATATTTGTCATCACCGCCATGGATGTTGCACCAAAACTAGCATCTCCCAACCGTCAAGGTAGTGCGATAGCTACTGTCTTTGCGGGTTTTAGTACTTCGCTTATCATTGGTATTCCAATTGGTCGAATTGTAGCTCAAGCATACGATTGGAGAGTTATTTTTTGGGGCATTGGTTTATTAAGCTTATTGGCGATCTTTGCTATTGCACGTTGGATTCCAACCACAGAAGCAGCAAAGCCTATCCCATTTAGAATGCAAATGGGACTTTTAAAAAGACCAGTCATTGCGTTAACTATCGGAGTTACCTTATTTGGATTTATTAGTTATTCGGTATTCAATACATTTATGACCCCATTCCTTTCTTCAGTTTTGCATATGGGAGAAGGAGAAATCAGCATTATTTTCTTTGCGTTAGGTATTGCTAGCTTAGTTGGATCAAAACTTGGAGGATTCCTGGCAGACCGAATTGGCATCGATCGTACACTCTTCGGCAGCCTTTCTGTCCAATTTTTAGTTCTTACAATTTTGTCTATCGTTTTGATGGCGTTTGCTCATTCTGTAATTATCTCCATCGTGTTAATTATGATTTGGTCAATCGCTGTTTGGACATTTTCGACAACCCAGAATTTCAAAATAGTCACAATTGGACAGGAAGCATCTGGTATCTTGCTAAGTCTAAACATGACTATTATTCAGATTGGGATTGCGGCGGGAGCTGGTATTGGAGGGGTTGCGACAAGAAGTACAATGCAACCGATCACTTGGGTAGGGGCTGCATCAGCCTTAATTGCAGTCATTATTTCAGTTGGTTCGTTAGGATTTAGCAACACCTCTCGTAAAAATGTTGAAGTGAAGTCATAAAAACACATCTTGATGTTGATGCTTATTTTGCAGCTCAAAACGGCATTGCCCCTAAAATTGAGGTAATTCGTGCTGACCAAGTAAACGAAGCATATGAGCGTGTTCTCCGTAGTGATGTGCGTTATCGATTCGTCATAGACATGTCTACTCTGTAAATTTTAACGATTCTTTTTTTAACATGAACCAAAGAAGATGGGTCAACCAATTAATTCTATTGGTTGACCCTATTATTGTCTTACGTATTTCAATCCTCAATCAACCCCACGACACGTCATTCTATAATATAAATAATTTCAATTGATACGTACTCTTAATTCTGGGATGGCCCTCTAAAATACACAATTTCAATCCATTCGTGCACTAATACACGAATCATCATTATTTAGTAATTGTGGATATATTGCATATGGTTATAATAATATACATGAGAGCATTAATTCATTCTTGTGTTTTTATCTTTTATTAAAATTGATGAGGAGGGATTGGATGGAACAACAAGGTTCTATTATCTCACTTTTAATTGTAAGTATTGTCGCATTTTTAACACCTATTCTGCTGCACCGTTTTAAATTACATTTTGTTCCCGTAGTGGTTGCAGAAATTATTATGGGTTTAATTATTGGAAAGAGTGGATTTAATCTTGTGCATGAAGACACATGGCTAGGAATTCTTTCTACTCTAGGATTTTTATTTCTTATGTTTTTAAGTGGACTTGAAATTGACTTTCGTGGTTTTTCCATGAAACAAGGTAAGAAACTAATAAAGGAGAAAGTTGAACCGAATACCTTTCTGATTTCAAGCATCATTTTTGCTGGGATTTTTATTGTTTCCTTTGGATTATCCTATCTATTTGTTCTAGCAGGCTTTATTCATAATGTTTTCTTAATGACTTTAATTATTTCATCGATTTCTCTTGGGGTTGTTGTCCCTACATTAAAAGAAGCGAATTTAATGAAAACAAACATTGGCCAGATTATCTTGCTTATTGCAGTTATTGCTGATCTGGTTACAATGATTTCTCTTGCTGTGTTTGAGTCTCTATTTGGTAAAGATGGTGGACATACCTGGACGCTTCTTATTTTGTTTGCTGTAGGTGCTGGACTCTATTTTATCGCCAACTGGTTAAAGAAGCGAAAGATTTTTTCAGTATTGGCAGCAGGAACGACACAGATTGGGACAAGGGCAGTATTTACCTTATTAATTGCGTTTGTCGCTATTTCTCAAATTGTTGGAGCTGAAAACATCCTAGGGGCGTTTCTGGCAGGGGTAATTGTATCATTGCTGTCGCCTAACAAGGAAATGGTTCTTAAATTAGACTCATTTGGGTATGGATTTTTCATCCCGATCTTTTTTGTGATGATTGGTGTGAAATTAGATTTATGGTCATTGTTGAGTGAGAAAAAAATGCTGATGCTTATACCACTTCTTCTTATTGCACTGTTATTGTCCAAATTAATCCCAGCGATTTTTCTAAGAAAATGGTATGACATAAAGACAGTTATTTCTTCAGGGTTGCTTCTGACTTCAACTCTTTCGGTTGTAATTGCTGCCGCTACGGTTGGACAAAGAATAGGCGTAATCACCCAGCAGATGAGTGGGACCCTTATTCTGGTTGCCGTCATCTCCTGTGTAGTAACACCCATCTTGTTTAAAAAGATGTTCTCTCAAAAGGATGATGGAAATAAAAAACAGAATGTAGCGTTCACTAAATCCAACAATATTTGTTTGCCTTTAAAAAGAAAAATAAACTCTACTCAATATAAGCCTAATGTTGTAGCACATAGAGCAGTAAAAAGCAGAAAAAGAATTGTATAGTATTTTCAGTTGTCGAGTATCGAAAGGTATATTTTAGCTACACGATGCTGAATTTATTTATATTGTCTACACTAAGTCCAACTATTGAAAGTTATTGTATCCGAACCGTTCATGAGTGAAAGAATGGAAAACGAAAACAGCACGAATAATAAGCAAGTTCTCAATAGATAAAAAAAACGTTATTTAGGAGGTTGCAAAAAAATGAGTGAAGATAAACAAAAAATCCTTGCAATTTATCAACAGATTGATGCTGCAATGGTTAATAAAGATACTCAAGGCTTGGAAAACATCCTTGATGACAATTATGTATTAGTTCACATGACTGGTTATCATCAACCTAAGCGAGAATGGCTTGAACAAATAGATAGTGAACAAATGAAATACTACAAAACCATGCCGCAAAAAACAACAATTACAATAGAAGGTAATACTGCTACTCTTATTTGTGATACTAAACTTGATGCTAGAATTTATGGTTTTAGAAACACTTGGAGTATGCAAATGAAAATGCATTTTGAGAAACGTGGAGACAATTGGTATCCTGTAAGGACTATTGCAACAAGTAGATAAAAAACAGAGATAATAAGATAACAACGACATAATTTAACATTTCAAAAAATGGGAACCCTATTAAAACCTTGTTTAGTCGCAATGGTGACAAGGATTTAATAGGGTTTATGATTTCTGCATATCAGTGTGATAATGGGGGGAACATTAACTTGTTATTCCACAATTAGTTATTATTTTTTTTCTACTTAACAGGAGGAAATTGAGTTAAAGCAGGATAATGTAAAAACATCCACAGATAAGTATGAGATTTCACCTCTTGAACTGATTTTCGATTTGGGATTTGTGTTTGCATTGTCCCAGCTGTCAGAACATTTACTACTTCATCTCAACTGGTATGGTCTGGCGGAAATGATAGCCCTGCTGATTGCGGTATATAATGTATGGTCATATACGAGCTTTGGAGCCACATTCATACATGTCGGAAAGACTCAGACTCAGTGGATGATGCTTATCGTGATGCTTTTAGGGCTATTCATGTTTGCCTCAATTCATCGTGCATTTGGAGTAGAGGCGTGGACATTTGTAACTCCGTTTCTAGTATGTCAGATAGGAAATGGATTATTTACCACTTTTGCTGAAACTGGTCTTTAAGCTCATTACTCAAGAATGCTTGGATGGATTCTTGCTACTACACCACTCTGGATTATAGGTTCGTTTGCAGATAGCAAAGAGAGGCTTATATGGTGGGGCATTGCAGCAGGAATTGACATCTTAGGAACGTGGTTTGCCCATCCATTACCTGGTCGTGTTCTCAGATCCGAAAATGTAGAATTTGATGCGGAACATATGGTTGAAAGATGTAGGCTTTTCTTAATTATTGCACTGGGAGAGATTGTTTTTACGACGGGTAGAGCCATATCAACAGCTCCAATTAATCATATCACGCTTCTTACAGGAATATGTTCTATCGCATCGATTGTAGCGTTATGGGCTATTTACTTCGGTGGATCAGAACATTTGGTGCTACATTATACTGAGGAAACTACAAATCCAATTCTAGCTGCAAGACTTGCGATGAACGGTTTAATAGTAACTGTTGCAGGTTTAATTTTGTTTGCGGTAGGAATTGAGTTGGTGATTGAGCACCCTTATTCGGGGGCATCGGCATCAATGACCACTCTTCTGTTTGGTGGTCCCATCCTCTACCTTATATCGCAGGGATGGTATCTCTGGTATATAACTAGGAAAGTCCAATATTACAGAGTAGTGGGAGGGATAATTCTAGTGATATGCGGATTCCTATCTAATTTCACGAAGACATATTTCTCTTTAATTATCGTAACGATTCTACTCGTTATTCTTTCAGGGATTATTACGGGGTCTGTAAAAAAGAATAAAGGAAATAGGATCTGAACAAAGTTTTTATAAGGCAGTATTAGTAGGAAAAGAAAACTTTCCTAAAGTTAATGAACACGGATTGAGAAGATTATATTGAAATGATTGAGGAATAGCATTCATTATATTTAGTACACAATTTTATTGGATTTGTGAACTAATAAACAAATCGTCCGAATTTAACCATTTGAAGCATCTCATATTTGTATTAAAATTATACACAGATGTTACTTAATAAATCGATGGGAACAAAATTAAGAGTCATTTTTGATTGCATGGAAGCCAAAAGTAAGTAATCCCATATAGGAGGAATTTGTAAATGGAAACTGTTACTTTATCTAATGGAATTAAGATGCCAATTTTAGGTTTTGGAGTGTATCAAATTCCTGAGCTTGAAGAATGTGAACGTGTCGTGAGTGAAGCAATTGAAGTGGGGTATCGTTCTATCGATACTGCCCAAGCTTATGGGAATGAAGAAGCTGTAGGGAATGCGGTTCGTAAAAGTGGCATACCTCGTGAAGAATTCTTCATTACCACAAAAGTTTGGATTTCCAATGCTGGCTATGAGAAAGCAAAAGCATCAATAGAAGAGTCTTTACAAAAGTTGCAAACAGACTACATTGATTTACTGTTGATTCATCAACCATTTAATGATTACTATGGTACTTATCGTGCTATGGAAGAGTATTATAAGGCGGGAAAAATCAAAGCAATTGGTGTAAGTAATTTCTATCCTGATCGTTTCATTGATATTGCTCAGTTTAGTGAAATCACACCAATGGTTAACCAAGTAGAAACACATGTGTTTAACCAACAAAAACAAGCTCAAAAAATAATGGAAAAATACGGGACTCAAATCGAGTCTTGGGGACCTTTTGCAGAAGGAAGAAATGATTTCTTTAATAATGAAACCCTAAAAGAAATTGGTGAGCAATATGGTAAATCGGTTCCTCAAGTGGCCCTGCGTTATCTCATTCAACGGAATGTTGTTGTCATTCCTAAAACGGTAACAAAAGAACGAATGATTCAAAATTTTGATGTCTTTGATTTTGCTTTATCAAACGAAGATATGGATAAAATTGCGAAATTAGATCAAGAACAAAGTTTATTCTTCTCACATTACGCTCCTGAAACAGTTGAAATGATAACAGGACTAGTTAGATAAACAATAAAGACCATGAAGAAAAGGAAGCTAGTAGGGCTTCCTTTTTGATTATCGACATTTAAAATATGCTATTTGGGGATATGTGATTTAAACACATGGGCAGAAAATGCTTCTTTAGGAGATGAGTAAAATGAAAATGAGAGAATTAGGAAACAGCGGCTTAAGAGTCTCTGCGATTGGTTTAGGTTGTATGGGAATGGATCATGCTTATGGAAAGCCTGCTGATCGTGATGAAATGGTGAAATTAATTCGTAGAGCTGTTGAACTTGGTTGCAATTTCTTTGATACTGCTGTTGTTTATGGAGAATCCAATGAAGAATTACTGGGCGAAGCACTTGCACCAGTTAGAGAACAGGTTGTGATTGCGACTAAATTTGGAATCACTGGGACAGAAATTGTAAATGATCGTCCTCAACATATTTTAAATAGCACACCAGAATCCATTAGAGAACAAGTGGAGGGTTCCTTAAAAAGATTGAAAATAGATTGCATTGATTTGTATTATCAACATCGTATTGACCAAAATGTAGAACCAGAATCTGTTGCAGCAACGATGAAAGAATTAATGGATGAAGGTAAAATTAAAGCATGGGGATTATCGAATGCACCAATTTATTATATGAAACGTGCACATGCTGTATGTCCAATTGCTGCCATTGAAAATCAATACTCCATGATGTGGCGGGAACCTGAAAAAGAATTATTTGATATTTGTGAAGAGTTAGGTATTTCATTTGTTGCTTACAGTCCACTTGGAAATGGCTTCCTAAGCGGAAAATATACAAAAGATACAACCTATAAAGAAGGCGACTTTAGAAGCTTCATGGGTAGATTCAAACCTGAAGTCATTGACCATAACAAAGAGTTATTAAATATAATTGCAGAAGTTGCTGAAAGCAAAAATGCAACATCTGCTCAAGTTGTTTTAGCATGGGAATTAGCTCAAAAACCATTTATTATTCCAATCCCAGGTACTACAAAATTACACAGACTGGAAGAAAACTTAGGCGGTGCTGATATAGAATTAACAAAAGAAGAATTAGATAGCCTAAATTTTGCTTTATCTAAAATCGATATTGACGAAACACATTTCTAATTAAAATAAGCTAATTGAAAGATAATTAACAAATTTAATCGATTTGTACATTATTTCACGAAACAAGATTATTTGGCAATTGTAAACATTTTGTTTCTGTTTATAATTATAGTGGATACAGGCAAAACCAAATGGATTGTTACTGATCATTCAGAAAAAACCTAAATCGCTAAATAAGAGAGGCTTTTGAAGTCTCCTATTTTGTGATTTAGGTTTTTCTTTTATAAAAAACTCGATATAGTCATTTTTTAGAAGCAATCACTCAATGCTTATTATAGATTCCTCTCTAACAGAATTCCCACCTGTTCTGCCATGACTTGAGGTGGATAAGGCATCCCATTGTTGATCCACCATTCCACAATCCCAACATATGAAGTGACAATAAATTGAAGAAGAACATCTTCATTTAATTCATGGTTCTTTCCTTGTGAAGTATCAACTTCATCCTTAAACTCTTCGATAAGAAACTCATGGAACTGACTACGAAATGAAGGAGCTCCCTTACTCTTTAACATCGTTGAAAAGAATAAAAAATGATTTTCAAGGTATTCGAACCAAGGCAGATTCGCATCTTTATATTCTTCAGCGGAGGTTGCTTCACAGATTTCTCCCATTTCGTTAATATGTTCTTCAATGAGCTTATCCAGCAGATCAAACTTATCCACGTAATGAAGATAGATGGTTCCTCGGCTAACATTTGCGTGATCGGAAATGTCCTGAATGGTAATGTCATCGAAATTTTTTTCAGACATTAGCTCAATCAAGGCTTTTTTTATGGCTTCTTGGCTTTTTGCTATTCTTCTATCTACTTTAGGCATTTTAAGATTCACCAAACTTTCTTAAAAGATATTGAACAATTTTAATTGATTTGTTCATTACTAGTCATATTGAGTTGAATTAACAATTGTAAGCATCCTATATCCGTTTATAATTATATACAGTTGTTCATTAATGAATCAATATTTAATTTAAAAACAACTAGAGTTATGGAAATTTGCAATAAAATCGGGGGGATTAACTTGCAACAGAAATCTTTAGCGTTGCCATCCACAAAGTTATTTACAAATAGGGATTTATTCATATTATTTGTGCCACTTATTATAGAGCAAGGTTTAGAATATCTGGTGGGATTGGCAGACTCCATTATGGTAGCCCACGTAAGTGAATCTGCCGTATCTGGGGTTTCCCTTGTAGACTTTGTTATGGCTTTGCTTATTAGTTTGTTTGCTGCTCTAGCAACAGGTGGGGCAGTAATTGCAGGGCAATACATGGGGAGAAAGCAGCTGGAAAAATCAAGAGAAGCAGCCAATCAACTGGTATGGTTTGCTGGTGCAGTTTCTATTATCATCATGCTGATTATCTATCTAATCAAGCCACTAATATTAAATGGACTGTTTGGAGAGATTTCCGATGAAGTACGCACAAGTGCCAATACTTATTTAATCATAACTGGCATATCGATTCCATTCCTTGCCCTATATAATGCTGGAGCTGCTATATTTCGGACGATGGGTAATGCAAAACTGCCCATGTATGTAATGTTGGCCATGAACATTGCTCACGCAGTGGGGAATGCCATTCTTATTTATGGCTTCAACTTTGGTGTGGAAGGCGTTGCGATACCAACCCTTCTATCACGTGTTGCGGCAGCAGCAATTATTATTACATTGGCTTTTAACAAAAAGCAGCCACTATATATAAAGAAAAGTTTAAAGCATAAATTTAACTGGTCAATGATTAAAAAAATCTTAGGCATTGGTGTTCCATATGGATTAGAAAACGGCTTGTTCTATTTCGGAAGAATTGTTGTACTCAGCCTTGTTTCTACTTTTGGTACGGCAGCTATTGCAGCTAATGCGGTGGGAGGCACTATCGTTATGTTTGAAGTCCTGCCAGGTATGGCAATTGGGCTTGGACTGACTGTTATTATAGCAAGATGTGTTGGTGCTGGGGATTATGAACAGGCTAAATATTTCACCAAAAAGATTATGGATATTGTGTATGCTGCACAAGTAATAAGCTGTGCATTCGTACTTGCTTTACTCCCTTCAATATTAAATGTTTATGGATTATCGGAAACTGCAAGATCATTGACTACACAAATCGTTTGGTGGCATGCAGCATTTGAAGTCATCATTTGGCCGCTTGCATACACTTTACCTGTAACGTTCCGTGCTTCAGGCGATGCCAAATTCCCGATGTACGTTGGGATTTTATCCATGTTTTGCTGCCGTATTGCCTTGGCATATCTTTTCAGCATCTATTTCCATATGGGAATGTTCGGTACTTGGGTAGCTATGTTTATTGATTGGATTATCAAGGCGATGATTTTCGTCCAAAGATATATAAGTGAAAAGTGGACTAAGTTGCAGGCAATTTAAACAAAAAGATTAAATGATAATTTTTAGCATAGTGGGCTTTTTGCGTATGAAGACAATTTGGTTAACGAAAATTTTCTTAAAGTTAATGAACAATATCAATTGATATGTTCATTAATTAACAAAGGACATTGATTTAACCATTGTAAGCATGAAGAATCCATTTATAATAATAAACATATGTACATTAAGGTATTGTTGTTCATATTTTAGGAATTTCGATTAATGTATATCCAAATTTAAAGTGTTTACAAGAAAGGAATGTGTTTTATCTTATGTGTAATAATCATCAAAACATTAAAACCCGTGTGCTAAGTGTTCCGAGTGCAAAAGCACCATTTGAAAAGGCGACAATTGAACGAAGAGATTTACGGCCAGATGATGTTTTAATAGATATTAAGTATTGCGGAATCTGCCACTCCGATATTCACAATGCACATAATGATTTTGGCAGGGGTGTTTTCCCGATGGTGCCTGGTCATGAAATTGCAGGCGTTGTATCTGCTGTAGGATCAGAAGTTACAAAATTTGCTATTGGTGACCGTGTTGGTGTCGGTTGCTTTGTTGACTCCTGTGGAGAATGCGAATTCTGTCTTAGAGGCGAGGAGCAATTTTGTAAAAAAGGTGTTGTCGTGGTATTTAATTCAATGGGCTACGATGGTGAACTAACATACGGTGGATATAGCCAAAAAATCGTAGTTAAGGACAAGTTTGTTGTCCGTATTCCTGACGGCATGGATCTGGCTGTGGCAAGCCCTCTATTGTGTGCAGGTATCACAACCTACTCTCCTATGAAACACTGGAATGTCGGTCCTGGTAAGAAGGTTGCGATTGTAGGAATGGGAGGTCTTGGTCACCTCGCTGTACAATATGCCCATACTATGGGTGCTGAAGTTACTGTCCTAAGCCAGACTATGAATAAAAAAGATGAAGCCTTTGGCTTTGGAGCAGACCATTATTATGCAACCAGCGATCCTGCTACGTTCACTGAGTTGGCTGGTCGATTTGACCTTATTTTAAATACAGTGTCTGCCAATATTAACGTCGATGCGTATCTATCAACTCTTAACGTAGATGGAACACTTGTAAATGTAGGGTTGCCAAACAAGCCAGATCAATACAATGTTTTCTCCCTATTCGCTGGTCGTCGCAGCATTGCTGCTTCAAACGTTGGCGGCATTAGGGAAACACAAGAGATGCTCGATTTCTCTGCTGAACATGGCATTGCCCCAATGATTGAAGTAATCAATGCAGACCAAGTTGACGTAGCATATGAGCGTGTTCTTCGTAGCGATGTACGTTATCGTTTCGTTATTGACATGTCTACATTGTAATAGTCTTGTTTAATTAAAGATGGATCAATCTATTGGTTGACCCGTCTTTAATTTTTTCTAAAAGCAGTTTTGACTGTTTTCTATTTTTAAGACTTTAAAAATAAATGGAGGAGGGTTTATGTTGACTAATGTTTTAATCCTTGGTGCAAATGGCCAAGTTGCACATATTGCTATTAATTTATTTTTAAAGGAAACTGATGCTCAGTTGACTCTTTATCTACGTAACTCAAGAAGACTAAAAATCGTTGATTTAGGTCGAGAACGTGTCATAGAAGGTGACGTGAACGATGTTGCTAAGTTGAAAGAAGCGATGGATGGACAAGATGTTGTTTATGCTAACATTGGCGGCTCAGATATTGTTCAAAAAACTCAAAACATAATCGATGCAATGCACGCCACTGGTGTTAAAAGGGGAATTTTTATTAATATTTTAGGGATTTACGACGAAGTACCTGGCAAGTTCGGTGAATGGAATAAATATATGGTCGGCAGAGGAATGGAATATTGGAGAAAAGCTGCCAATATTCTTGAAGCCTCGGATATTGATTACACGATTTTAAGATGTACTTGGTTCACCAACAAAAACGAAGTGGATTACGAAATAACGGAAAAGGGTGAACCTCTCTTGGGAACCGAGGTTTCCCGCAAAAGTATTGCCGCTTTGGTTGTCAAAATAGCCGAATCTCCAGAATGGGGTGTTCGTCGCAGTTGGGGTGTTAACAAACCAAATACGAAAGGCGATAAACCAGCGTTTTATTAAATAAGACGGCACAATAAATTGTAGAACCAAGCGACCTAAGCTTATAACCGCCCCGAATCTGACTATGCTTAATTCGACTTTAGTCATTAAAGGGTAAACAAACTTTCTTGAAGATAATTGATGATTTTGTTTGTTTTGTCTAATAATGAACAAATCCTATCAAAGTGTTCATTATTGTATGTATATAGTACAGGATAGGGGTAAATCTATTATTGTTAATTGGAATCATTTGGTGTCTTTAAGAAAGGATTGAGTGGTCTTTTATGTCTAATAATCCAAAAACTACTACTGGTGTTTTAAGTGCTCCAAAGGCAAAAGCACCTTTCGAACACACTACCATTGAGCGTAGAGCATTAAGAGCAGACGACATCTTAATTGATATTAAATTTAGTGGTGTTTGTCACTCCGATATTCATAGTGCCTACGATGAATGGGGTGGCGGAATTTTCCCAATGGTACCTGGTCATGAAATTGCAGGAGTTGTGGCAGCGGTTGGAGACAAAGTTACAAAATTTGCTGTTGGGGACCATGTTGGTGTTGGTTGTTTTGTTGACTCATGCGGGGAATGCGAATACTGCCAGAGCGGTGAAGAGCAATTTTGTACAAAAGGTGTTGTCAGTACATACAATTCACTAGACTATGATGGTAATCCAACATACGGTGGATATAGCCAAAAAATTGTTGTGAAAGAAGATTTCGTTGTTCGTATTCCAGATGCTCTAGGTTTGGATGCGGCGGCCCCACTACTGTGTGCAGGAATCACTACATACTCTCCCTTGAAACACTGGAACGCAGGTTCAGGTAAAAAAGTTGCCATTGTGGGTGTTGGAGGCCTTGGACACGTAGCTGTTCAGTTTGCACATGCCATGGATGCCGAAGTTACTGCCTTAAGCCAAAGCATGAGAAAAAAAGATGAAGCCATCAAGTTAGGTGCTGATCATTACTACGCAACTGGTGACCCCGATACATTCAAAGAATTGGCTGGTCGTTTCGATCTTATCTTAAACACTGTTTCCGCAAATCTCGACGTTGATGCGTATTTATCTATGCTTCGGGTAAATGGAACACTTGTAAATGTCGGTGCTCCTGCTGAAGCAGATAAGTACCATGTTTTTTCTCTAATCATGGGCCGTCGGAGCATTGCTGGTTCACTTGTAGGAGGGATTCGTGAAACACAGGAGATGCTGGATTTTGCAGCTAAACATGGAATTAAGCCAATTATCGAAATAATACGAGCTGACCAAATAAATGAAGCGTATGAGCGTGTTCTGCGTAGTGATGTTCGCTATCGATTCGTTATTGATATATCAACTATGTAACCCAACACTAAGGAGGGCTTCTCGTGAGTCAAGATAAAAACATTAACAATGGGAATTTCGCAAAATTCGTCTTAAATCACACCGACAAACATAACAACCATGAACAAAATGTTAACAACATTGGTCAGGAGTTTGCTTCCGAAAATGATACTCAATTCATTGATAACAATAATGTTAATTTAAAAAGGAAGTAAACGGTAAATGGTTTTATAACTCCATAGAAATTAAACCGCTTCAGAAGAGGCGGTTTATTTACGTAAATCTTGTGATGCTTTAATTCCAATTTATTAATAAGATACTTAACAATTTCAATTGCTTTGTTCATTAATTAACAAAATGCGGTAATTTAACAATTGTAAGTATCCTATATCTATTTATAATAATAGACGTGAGTTCATTAATGTATTAATATTTATCTTTTTTGCTGAAAGGATGGTATGTAATATGTCTAGTATTCAAGAAAAAGTTGTAATCATTACTGGTGCTTCTAGTGGGATTGGCGAGGCTACTGCAAAGGAACTTGCATCTAAAGGTGCGAAATTGGTTTTATCAGCTCGCCGTGAAGATCGATTAAAGAAATTGCAAGAAGAGATTCAAAATAATGGCGATCAAGCTATTTACAAGGTAACAGATGTAACTTCTCATGAACAAATGGAAGAGCTGGCTGAGTTGGCTCTTAAAGAGTATGGAAAAATCGATGTTTTAGTCAACAATGCAGGAGTTATGCCACACTCATTTCTTTATAAGAAATAAGTGGATGATTGGAACAAGATGATAGATGTAAATATCAAAGGCGTACTTGTGTTATTGCTGCTGTTCTTCCAACGATGAGGGAACAAAAATCAGGTCATATTATTAACGTTTCTTCGGTGGCAGGACACGTTGTAGGAGCTGGTAGTACTGTCTATGCTGGAACGAAGCATGCTGTGCGTGCGATTTCGGAAGGTCTTCGTAAAGAAGAGGCTGGGAACAATATTCGTTCCACCATTATCTCACCAGGAGCAGTAACGACTGAATTAACCAATACAATTACAGATATGGACCTAAAACCAGGAATAGATAAAATCTATGAAGGTGCGATTGATGCTGATGCGATTGCTCGTGCCATTGCTTTTGCTATTGAACAGCCAGCTGATGTAGCAATAAATGAAATGATCATCCGTCCAACATCACAGGAACGGTAAGACCATTATAAAGTAACTTGATTCTAGAATAAAAGTAAGGAGGACATACAATGAAAGATGTTGTACTTTGGACAGGTGCTGGACAGATTGGCATGGCGATAGCTAGAAGAATCGGTTTTGGTAAGAGAATTATTGTTGGTGATAAAAACCTAGATAATGCCAAAGCTATTGCAAAAATTATGGAAGAAGCAGGATTTGATGTCGAACCAGTCGAAACGGACATTTCCTCCAGAGAATCTATTTTAAATTTGATTGCAGAAGGTCAGAAGTATGGTGAAATCACTGCTCTTATCAATGCAGCTGGCGTATCACCTAGTCAGGCACCTATTGAAACCATTTTGAAGGTGGATTTGTACGGAACGGCAGTATTACTGGAGGAAGTAGGAAAAGTTATAGCTCCTGGAGGTGTTGGTGTAACAATTTCCAGTCAGTCTGGACACAGAATGCCTCAATTGGGAACTGAAATTGACGAGCAGCTGGCAACGACACCAACTGACGAGCTCCTTAGTTTGGAATTCCTTCGGCCAGAAAATATCAAGGATACGTTGCACGCTTATCAAATGGCGAAACGGTGCAATGTAAAGCGTGTTATGTTTGAATCTATACGCTGGGGAGAAAAAGACGCTCGTATCAATTCCATTTCTCCAGGGATTATCGTAACGCCGCTTGCTATAGACGAGTTCAATGGTCCAAAAGGAGAGTTCTATAAGAATATGTTTGCCAAGTGCCCTGCCCGACGACCTGGAACAGCTGATGAGGTTGCAAATGTGGCTGAGCTGCTGATGATGCCGCAGGGAGCTTTCATCACAGGGTCTGATTTCCTTATTGACGGTGGAGCGACGGCTTCCTATTTTTACGGACCACTAAAACCAGAAGAATAATGACAAGAATCTCAAAATGCAGCCGCCTAATTAGAAATGAGGCTTGTCAGTCCCAGGAGAGAGGTATCGTACTACATTAGATACTCATCGAGATTCAGCTGCCATTATTGGCCTCAGACCTTGACTATACGAGTTTGTGGCCACGGTGGTTTACCTATGAAGATGAAATCAGATATGAGAACTCAGAATAGCGAACCATTTAAAGGACATGATGTATCTCGGCGGATTTGGTTGTTAAATTGGCTCTAACACAGGAATGGAAGTTCGGAACAGCTTGGGTGTAAGCCAACCTTAATAATTAGGCTGAATTCTAGGTGAAGAAGGAGTAAGGACATGGAAAGGCCATATATTATTTGTCACATGCTAACCTCATTGGATGGGAAAATCATTGGAGATTACTTGAAGGTGGAACGAGCAGCATTTTTTACAGACGAATACGAAAAAATTCATGGACGGTACGGATGTAAAGCATGGATGTGTGGCAGGGTTACCATGGAGGAACACTTTACTTTTGGAAATATATTAGATTTAGTACAAGAAGACATAGAAACAATCCCTAGAATTGATTACGTAGCAAATAAAGATGCTAAAACATACGTCGTAGCAGTAGATCCCTCTGGGAAATTAGGCTGGACCGAAAATTCAATTGCACCATGGAATGAGCATAAGTTTGAAGACCATATAGTAGAAGTCCTTACAGAGCAAGTATCTGATGCATACTTGGCTCATCTGAAAAAGATAGGAATTTCTTATATTTTTGGTGGAAAAGAGCGATTAAACTTTAGTCTAGTAGTGGAAAAGCTAAAAAAGCTATTTTCCATCGATAAGTTAATGTTAGAAGGTGGAGGTTTTCTAAACGGCTCCTTTTTAAATGAAGGGTTAATTGATGAATTAAGCCTCGTTTTAGTTCCAATTGCAGATGCTGCATCCAACTCTGTGACACTATTTGAGACGAGTTCTTATTTAAATAAAACTCAACCAGTAAATTTCTATTTAAAGGACATAGAAAAACTGGACCATGGTGGGTTATGGATGAAGTATGTTACAAAGCGGGATTAATAAAATTTTTACATTAAAAGAAAGTAGGAATTAAAAATGAAAAATGAACAATTGAGTAATAGCACTATCTTTCCATTGGGACAAAAAGTTGAAGCAAACTTTATCGGTGCTGCATTTTTACAAATGGTATTTACCGATCCAAAACCACTCAACACATCAATCGGGAATGTAACCTTTGCACCAGGAGCCCGCAATAACTGGCACTCACACAAAGTTGGGCAAGTTTTGTTAGTTACTGGTGGTGAAGGTTGGTATCAGGAAGAGGGAAAACCAGCTCGTTTGCTCAAAACGGGGGATGTGGTCAACATTTCGCCGAATGTGAAACATTGGCATGGTGCCACAAAAGACAGTTGGTTTGTACACTTAGCAATGACACCAGGGGAAACTGAATGGTTACAACCTGTTGATGACGAATGGTATAATAAATTATGAATCGAATTTATATATTAAAAGGAAGCCGATTTCCATATGTGGAGTTCGGCTTTTATCTATAACTTTGTGAAGGTTTGTACTTAAACTGGAAGGTTAGTATTGGGATAAAATAGGACTACAAATTAGACATGTCCAATTTGTATGGTCCCTTTATAATTAACTATTTTACTTTAATAACCTAAATATAAATTGGGCTTATCTTCTATTCAATGAAACTTCTGATGAAGAAGTCAAGGAAATGGCAAAAAGACTATTAAATGGAGACTTAGTCGTAAAAGATTTACAGAGTATGGATAAAATTAAGATTCACTTTAGATCTGTAAAGAAAAAACGGAGGAAAGGTTTTATAAATTATAAAGAACTCAATAAGTTTGTAGAGGAATACTTGTCATTAGACGATTGAGGAAAACAAAATATACTTCTAGGTTATTTTACGGAAGACGTGTATTTAGCAATTAAAAAATGCTGTTTATGCATTTTTGAATTTAAAAAAGCCCAAAAGATGCATGTAATGTATAAAAAACTCGCATCTTTTAGGCTCATTATTTTTACTCCTTATTGTGGTAAAGCAACCATTTATGTTGGACGGACTTTAGGTCATAGTTTTATTATTTCTAAAAAGGCAAAACCCCATTGTCGTTAATCTTTTTCCACTCCTGAGCTTCTATATCTAAAACTTGTTGCTTTCTCTGCATTTTTAAAGGAAAATGAAAAACCACAAATTGAAAAAATAAACATTAATCAACTTAATCCAATGATTGATAATGATGGAAATTATCTTGTATATTCTATCTTCCCATTTAACCCAGATAAAAAGTTTGAGATTTTTACTGTAGACCTAAAACCAGGATTTAGTCATATATCTGAAAAACATATTGGTGAGGAATATGTACTTATACAACGAGGTAAACTTACAATCGAAGTCCAAGGTGAGAAGTTTGTATTAGACCCTGATGAGTCGATTAAATTTAATGCAAATACTGAACACATTTATATAAACTCTTCGGATGAAATGGTTAGATTCTACATAATTATCTTTTATCCCGACTAATATATATGTCTTTTTTCTAGGTTGAATTGAAGAAAAGTTGTGTAAACGATACACAACCTTTCTTTAACTAACCTGCCAGTTACTTCGATAAGAAGAAAAGAATCGCCGCATAACCCCATTTATTCACCTACTAAGCCATCACCATCTCGATCATCCATATATTTATAGAGCCATGAATCCCGTGTAATTGGCATTTTAAAGCCAGCAGCTTTAGCTTCAGAGATCGTAACTTGTCCATTATGATTGGTATCTACCTTACTAACATCTTCATCACTACTTACCGTTTGGTTTGCTGGTACATTGTTTGTTTTCGGTGGCGTACTCTTAGTACCTGTTGTTGCCCCTAAATTTTTGTTCACTTCATCTGGGTTTACATTGTCAAATTCATCTGTAATTGTTCTGCCCTGAATTTTGTATGTGAATTTATAATGGTTCGGAATTTGCGTCTGAGTATTTGGATATTGAATCACTGCTACGAAATCTGTACAACCTCCTGCATCTCGAATCACTTTTTCCATATAAGCTTGGTCGCCGTGCCTATTGAGAGTGCTGTCTTGAGGTGTAATGTTATAGGCATTTGATACTCCCCCAAGCGAGTCAGCAATCACATGTCCTTTATCCAAGGTTGGACTCTCTGTACCAGGAACATTTGCTTCATCAGAGTAATATCTACCTGATGACGTAACATGTTCAGTATTCGAATTTTGAAGTGTTATATTTTTTGCCTCAACACGAATTAACTGACCGTATTCATTTGTAAAAGCCCAATATTCTCTGTCACCAAACCCAACATCAACTCTGACATTTGGCTTTCTATAACCTGACATATCTCCGCCATCTACTTCAATTAGTGTATATTTACTGTAGTCAAAGTCACCATTAACACTTGTTATCGTTGGTGTACTAGTGGCAGGAACACTTGGACTGACTGAACTTTCAGTAGTCGTTTTTTCCGCTTCATCGTCAGGTGTACTTTTTTTGCTTTCAACAGTGGCTGCTTTCTTTTTGCTTACTTCTTGAGTTTTATTTTTTGGGGCATTTTCCTCTTTGCTAGTTGTTTCATTTGATGAACAAGCTGCAAGGAAAACTAATAAAAACGCAATAAATAAGTAGGTTAATTTCTTCATAAATTGTCCCCTTTTTGTAAACATTTGTAGAAATACCAATACTATTATACTGCTAAAATACTTCAAAAAACGAATAAATTTATATTCCCCATTTGATAATCCTTAATGTTATTAACCTAGTTATGGTAAAACTCCTTATTCCATTAGACTGCCCCTTTAGTACAACAAGGAAAAAGACCGCTGCAGCGATCATCAACTTTAGCTAATGCACCCCTTAGTTGTAAAACATTATTTAAATATCACCTTTTTAAAATAGACCTTTGGGGAGGACCATAGGATTGTTCTCCCTGAAAATATACTAGTTTATTGGGGATACAAGAAATGATAAATGGCATCCCACACCATATTAATTTCTCTAATGCTTCAGCGAGCAGCAACTCTTTCCCGTCCATATCATAGACAGACAAATTAGAATTTGAAGAGATAAAGAAATCAATGTATTAAGATGGATAATGGGCAAAGTAAATTAATGCATTACAAGAGCAAGAGGGTGTAAATGGATGCTATATTATACATAAGTATTCGATAGATCGTTATGTCTATATTAAAAATGGGGGAGTCTTGAAAACATGGAAAACGTATCATTGCCTATTGGAACGAAAAACGGATGTTTTACTATAATCGGGGGTTTTGAAGAATATCAAGAAAAAGTTACTAAAAAAAGAATTGAAGAGTTAGAACAAGACAAGCAAAAGTTTATAAATGGGGAAAAAAATCCTAATAATAATTTTGAATCTGTAGAAACTTTTGATAAATGGATACAAGATTGTAAGTCTCGAAAGAAATACAAATGTCAGTGTAAATGTGGAAGAATAGTTTATTTAAGTGAAAGTGCTTTATTTTTCAAGAAACGGAGAGATTGTGAAGGAATTGGAGAGATAGGAGAACAAAAAAATTGTGCGTTAAAGCAAGAGCGTGAGAAAAAGAGATTAGCTTCATATCCCAGGGTAAAGGATAAAAGCTATGATATTGATTATTCCAATACCATACATGAATCATTAGAGATATTAGAATGTATTAATGAAAATTATGAAGAAGGGTTTGTTGTAATTGATAGAAGAAAAAAGAATGGTGTCGAATGTAAAGTATTTAAACTATATAATTGTCGTTGCTATTTGTGCGGCAAAGAATATCAATATAAATCATCAGATTTTGAAATAAAAATTGATGCATACGGACGTAGAGCGACAGAAGGATATTATTGTGATACTTGTTGTGACTGTCATAACATTTCATCATTTCAATGGCGAACTATAAAAATATTGAGAGAACATAATGTGGCATATAGAGTTGAAGTTTCGTTTCAAGACCTATATGGTGTAGGGCATAAGAAATTGTTGCGTTATGATTTTGCTGTTCTCGGTTCAGATGACAGTATTAAATGTCTTATTGAATGTCAAGGTGAACAGCATTATAAGCCTGTAGCTGAGTTCGGTGGTGTTTCACAATATGAGTCTCAATTAAAGAATGACGAATTAAAACGTATTTATGCCAAGTCACATAATATACCTTTATTTGAAATTCCGTATACTTGTAATACATACGAAAAGGAAATAAAATTTCTTAAAACTGCTGGAATTATTTAATCGGTGAGTTTGATTTGAAAGTACATAAGACACTTAGGTGTCTTTTTTTTATATCATCGTCAATTTCCCAGTCACACCTAATTGTTATTTCTTCCACTGACCTGCACGTTAGCTTTATAATTTCCACAAAAATAGCGTTAATCCTTCTTGAATTAACGCACCCGATAGTTTAAGTACAAAAATTCACAAACTTAGGTTTATTACAGGAATGCTGCCTCGTTAGTGACATATCGAAACGGCTTTCATTTTAACTACTCTTCAGTAGCTTCAATATATTGTTCATACCATTCTTTTCCCGTTGACCATTCTTTTACTGGATTTTTTTCACCTAAAATTTTTGAACACGCAGATGCCATTATGTACTCCTCCAATCCATCCTCATTGCTTTTGGCAAACTTGTTTAAAAAATGGTTAAGAGCGATATGCTTTTGTTCAACAATATTATTAAATTCATTTTTATGAGCGTTAATATAATCATTTGGGTTTGAAGACAATTTGCTAACATCACTTGGAGTTACCATTTTCTCCAAGTCTCTTTCAACTTGTTGAATAATGTCCATTTTTTTTTCAGCAGAAGTACAAGCAGTTAATGCAAGTAATATACAAATCACAAATAGTTTTCTCAATAAAAACCACTCCTTATTTTCTGGTTCCTCATTAAGCAAACCTGCCCTTAAGTTAAATAAGGATATTCTACAAAAAGAGCGATAATCCTCCTGGATTATCGCACCCGTTACTTTAAGTGAATTTTTTCACAAACGGATGAAGTATCCTAAAATACAAGATTCCTTTTGACTTTAAAATTTATTAATATTATGAACCTTTTTTGCTAAAATCATTGCTATGTACTGAGGAATTAAATTCAATAGACTTACTACTATTATTAGTTGAGAAGAAGAAAATGGTTTAAAGTAACCACCATCCCACATTTCTGTATCCGACATACCTCCATTAAAATAAAACGAAACCATCATAGATAACATATTTCCAATTATAAAGGGGATGAAATTGCAAAAATATTTCACAAGGAATGCAAGAAGGGAGGTTGCCACAATCATTATAAGATAACCTATCATAGAACGGTTAGCAAAGTCTTGTTTCATAGAAAAGTATACAAATGGAAAACAGTATAAAATAACTAAAAAGATACCAATGCTTATTTTTTTCAAATTTAGAACCCCCTATGTTTTAAAAACACTAATGTGTAATATTACACTAATTGTAACATAAGGTTCATTCGTTTAATACAAAAATTTCCGTATTCTTATTCAACTAAACTGCCCCATTAGTGCAATAAGAAAAAGGGATAGCCACAGCCATCCCGATCCTTAACTCTTGCACCCTTTAGTTGAATAAGGATGATTTAAATTTTTAATCCCTTAAGATTATTCTCAAATACAAAGCCTTTTGACCAAGTACCAACAAGAAAATAAGTATCATCTTTGCTAAATTCTGCAAAACAGGTGTATTCCAATTCTTCAATTTGGATAGGGGTTAAGTCTTCAAATCCTAATATAAAGACCCTATCACTTGAAGTGAGAACAATGTAACTGCCATCGTTAGAAGCAGCTATATGGACAAAATACTCATCGGTACTTTGAACTCCATTTTCGGTTAAATTTACTTTTTTTAAGACGGTTTTTAATTCAGCGTCCATAATTGTTAATTCATAGTCCTTATGAACAAAAATATAAACTTGATGAACTGGCTCATAATAAACCAAATCCCAATTTGTTAATCCTAGATTTTCCACAATAGAATAAGATCGTTCTACCGAAGGGTCTACAACCTTAACTAACTTATATTTTAAATAACCTTTTACCCCTTCCAAATAACTTAAGGTAAATAAATAGGAATTATCATATGGTATAGACTGATTAAATTCAATATGTGTTCCCTCAAGTTCTGTTAAGATTTCATAATTCCCTGTTTCTATGTTAAGAGCACAAACCTGTTTTCGATCGTTAATTTTAAGGACATCTAGAATAGTAAATGGTTTATTTAACAGTGCAAAATTCCCTTCCTCTATCTGAAAAGACTTTCTAGATTTAATGGTCTTAATAAGTAGAAAATTTTTAGTATCGTAAACACAGATTGTGCCAACTGTGTTTTTTATGTAAAGAAGTTCGTCATTTTTTGAAAAGTGGAGAGTGTCTGGATTATTGGGCTTTGTAAGCTC
Source organism: Bacillus sp. OV166 (assembly GCF_900177675.1). Lineage (GTDB taxonomy): Bacteria > Bacillota > Bacilli > Bacillales > Cytobacillaceae > Neobacillus. The sequence goes on from NZ_FXWM01000001.1 coordinate 2,886,884, forward strand.
TATAACTTTTTCCCAAGTCTCGGTTTCAAAAATGACAGTTTTTCCACCCATTGTATGACACAATAACCTTTTGTCATTCGATAGCACTATTTCATAAGAAGTTTTTAAATTCTTTATTAGGTTCATTTGAAACACAAATTCGCCTCCAATTTAGTTTCACCATTATCTTTCTTGATCTATCCAGCTCCGTTACTTCAATAATAAAAGCTGCCGAGAATGGCAGCTGATCCTTAACTAAAGCACCCGTTAGGTGAACAAGATTTTAACAATGCATAAGTCTTATCTTTCAGACTTCTTTTTAAAAACAAAGAAAATCAATAAACAAATGACCAAATATATTAATGCTTGACCACCTAAATCTTCGCTAAGAAAATTGTGGATACCATTGGCACGAAGTATGAAACGAATAACAACGGAAAGAATTGCAGCGATAAATATAGAAATAAAGACTCTTTTGCCCATAAAATTTCACTCACTTTTTGGTATTTTATCTTAAATAAATATTATACCATTCCTTCTAAAACTATTCTGCCAGTTAGTGGAACAACCAAAAAGGCTCTACTCCTCTTGGAGTAAAGCACCCCGTTAGCACAATAAGGAATAACTTATTTTATACCTTTTAAGTCGCCATACTGTTCAACAATACTATTCAACTGGCGTAATGTTGAGGTTAAATAACTTTGTTCACTTTCAAACTCATAATGTAGAATATTTTCTTGGTGTGCCACTTCTTGAAAATATCCTTGAATGTTTATCTGACCAAACCTATTAAAATTAAGTTCGATTTTCAGATTATTCTCTGATTCTAAAAAGGTAACACTACCTTTTAATTCGTTATAACAGTTCTGCAACTGAATGAAGAACTGATATACCTGACCAGTGGAAAACCATATTTCAGCATCTTTAACATAATAATTTCTACTCTTTATGTTGATTTTGCCTTTAACATCATAACCACCTAAATAACTTGTTTCATTAGGAAAACCATACACTTCGTTTAATTCAATTTGTATGAATCCTTGTTTACCAGCAATTTTAAACTCATTCACTTTTATCACTCATTTCAAACAAAGCATTAATTTAAGGATACCAAAATCGCCCAAATCATAACAGTTCCTTCTTCCACTAAACTGCTTCGTTACTTGAATAAGAAAAAGGCTTTACCCCTAATTGAAGTAAAGCACCCGTTAGCTTAAGTACATTTTTTCACAATCTTTTTTATGACACTGTTAAGCAAAATAAAAAACCTTCGTGTTTGAAGGTTTATCGAATCCACTTTTTATAAAAAAACGATTTCTTGAGAGGATTCAGCTCCGTTATATATTGAAAAGCATATAAAATCAAACACCTGAAAAAGCTTAAAACCAAGTATTGAAATTTGGTTAATTGTTCTAAAGAAAATATTTTAAAGCCTTCTACAAATTTTAATCCTCCAAAGATAAATGTAACATGGAGAAGAGTATTTGAAATGATGAATAATGGTAATTTCCCAAAAGTCAGTTTTAACACCCATAGACTAGTTACAAGGTATGCACCGAAATTCATAAAGTTCATACTATCAAAAGGTCCGATGCCATTATAAAATTTCCACCAATTTTTCTTCTCACCATAAAAATCTAAAGCTTTAGTGAACGTACACATAAATATAGCAGTTGGAAGAAATCTTTTAAATGCTTTTCTACCTAGTAAAGGTACCGTTAACCAAGGAACAACTAACAAAGCTATCATAAACACTTTTGGATTTTTCATTATTTTCACCTACTGATTTGTGTTTGTTCGGTTAAGGACTATTTTTCGCAATAAATCCAGTTTTATACAAATAACGCTTACATATCGGATAAAACTGAAGGTGATAAAACTCCTTTCATTTTTTTAGAACTCAAATATTTACTTTTTTTCAGTCAAAATTTATTGTTGGGTAATAAAGCCTCTTCCACCTCTACCACAGCAGGTTGTTGATTTAACAAAAATGTTTGATTATATCTGTATGTATGTTTCGTTCTTTTTCAGCCACTTTTCAAACTAAATAAAAAACCTATAATTTTTTTTAACGGGTTCCGTTTTGGGAGAGAAATTCTTAAATAACACACTGAATAACAACATATTTAGCATCCAAATTAACACAATAATTGTAAAAAACGCTCAGAGCCTATTCTGAGCGTTTTATTATAAATTTTTTTAATTTGATTTTAACAATGAGTAAACATTGGTATCATATGGAACACCATTTTGATACATATAGCTTTTCAAAACACCTTCTTTTTCAAAGCCCAGCTTTTTTAATAATTCATTAGATGTCTTGTTTCCAAGGAAAACAACAGCACCAATTCGTGTTAATCCAATTTCATTAAAGCCATATGATATTACTTTTGATGCAGCTTCAGTTGCGTACCCTTTTCTCCAATAAAGGGGATGAAGTTCATAACCTATCTCAGCCCTTTTGTGTTTAGGAGACCAAACATTAAACCCAATTGTCCCGATAATTCCTTCTTTTTCTTTTAATTCAATTCCCCATCTAATTCCTCGTTTTTCTTTGTAACTTTTAGAGAAAAACTCAACAAACTGTCCTGCTTGTTCTATGCTTGTTAAAGCGTCTTGTCCGTAATAACGAATAACATCAGTATTAGAAAAACAATTAAAAATGCCTTGAGCATCCTTGTTTACAATTTCTCTCAATATAAGTCTTTCTGTTTCTAGTGTTGGAAACAATTCTCCCACTCCTTTTTTGAACTTTCTCTTTTTTTAAACAACATTAATAATATCTTAGCATAAAATTCCAAATAACATTAAAAATCATCCTGTTTTTCTTAAAGGTGGGAGATGAGAACTTGCATTAGTTACTTAATTAACGTGTCAATTTTACAGAGGACAATAACTATTGTCCACTTGATAATTAGGTTGCTAATACCACTTATTTTTATAGTAAAATCGGAACAAACATTGATTTAACAATTAAAAATAAAGACCAAAACGCTATGCGAAATGGTCTGCTAAATCGATTGCTATTTAATGTTTTCTCTCCCTCAACGGAACACGTTATTTTTTTTTGGGTTGTTTGGGTAAATTAAAAACAGACCTTGATTCCTTGGTAGGTCACTGCTTTCATGGAATTTACCTTAGACCCTTACTTCATTGTTGGGGTCTATATTAATTTTTCTTGATTCTCTCATAAGTTTGTTTTTATTTAATCGGCTCAAGTTGTTATTACACTAACTGCTTCGTTAGCTGAAGAAGAAAATAAAATCTTTATTTTATAAATAAAAAAGAGAGCCTTAGCTCTCCAACAATCGGTTAACTTTCTGTATCTCCCCTTCAAATAACCTCATGTCCAACTCGTAATCATCATGACCATCAAATGAATCCAACATATCTTTTTCTTGATGTAATGTTATCAAATACTGCTCCAATGAAAACCCACCACTTTGGATTGTATTCTCAAACACAACTTTAAATCTGCTCATTTATTTCACCTCGACAGATAGTATTTCCAATACAATAAATGAAATTCGTATTTTATTACCAAATATAAAAGGACCATTTAGGTCCTTTTTGGCTTCTTCAAGTAAAGCCCCCGATAGTTTAAGTGCTATACTTCACAAACTTGAACTCTTTTTCAATTTTACAGGAATGCTGCCCCTTTACTTCAATAAGGAGTTCACTAAATAGGCATCTATCCTTCTTGGATCAAAACCCCTGTTAGTTTGTAATTTCCTGCAAACATATGATATTATACAGGCAAATATTTTGGCAAATTTCAATTTAAAGGAGGAATATATATGGCCCGTTCTATTAGAGATTCCCTTTCGGGATTTGGTAGTGAACTGTTGGAACGAATAAGAGAAAATAGCAATGCATGGCTAGATGAAGCTGTCTTTGAAGAAAGAGTCATTGGGATTGAAAAGGCAACTGCGGCTCTGCAGGAAGCCGAAGTTGAAGATGAGAAAATCATTTATCTTTTGCAAAAATATTGGGATTTACGCCTTAGCGAGGCCAAGGAACTTTTGCGGCAAGGAAGTTACACTGAAGAGAGGTAATTGATTCTTGCTGGTAAATATCCCAAAGAAAAATTCCAATTTATCGGTGAGCTAATTTGAAAACACATCAGACACCTCCTCGGTGTCTTTTTTTATATCATCGCCAAGTAAACAATTTTAATCCTCAGAAAAAAGGATCATCTAATGACGACCCTTTATTAATAAAACCCTCATTATTAACATCAGTTGTGTCACTTTTGTTGAAATATTGGACTGAACACAGAGCCAAACACTCTCAGGACCCTAAACAAAAAGACCTTTTCATAATCTTCAAAATGCTGACTCGTTTCTTTCAGTGCAAATTTTTCTTATTTGTTCTATAAATTTTCCTGACATTTTTATGGAGCTCATCAATTGGCTGGCTCTCAATAATACTAGAAATATCAGACATCTTTAGTTTCCCTTCTTCACCCATTTCAAGTAGCTCTTTATTCAGTTTTGCGGTTACTTTGAACAAACTGCCTAGATAAGCGTATTCTTTTATCACTTTCTGTTCAAAACTTTCCGCATTGTATGTCTCGGCTTCACCTATAAAGACTTCTAAATCAATAACCTGGCTTTGTAACTTTACTAATCTTTTTTTTGCTTTTTCAACGTTAATAGCTAATAAATGATTGTTCACGAACATCCCTCCTTTTATTTAACAATATTCGACACAAGAAGAGGGAAGTCCCATCGATAAAATTTGAAATTGTGAGCAATATTTGACACTTTTAGGGGTTTCTCATTCAGGTTTTTTCACTTTATTACCAGATTAGTAAACGGTGGAACCATGATAAAATTACAATAGAGGTGATTTTATGTTTGTTGCACCAATGCTTCTTCAGCGGAGTGAAAATGCCTTTAATGATGAAGAATTCATTACAGAATTGAAATTAGATGGGATTCGTTTAATACTTTCCAAGTTAAATGGAAAGGTACGATTATATACTAGACACAAAAATGAGGTCACAGCCAGGTTTCCTGAGTTACTAGACATCGATATTGCTGATGGGACAGTTTTGGATGGGGAGCTGATCGTAGCAGACCAAGATGGAAAGCCTGATTTTGAGGCAGCAATGGAGAGATTTCAGTCTAATAAGTCTAATCTTAGAATTCAATATTGTGTTTTTGATGTTATTTATTATGCAGGTGACAAAGTTACCAACCTGCCTTTAGTAGAAAGAAAAAAACTATTGGATTCTTTCTTACCTCAATCAAATGAGATCGTCATGGTTCAGTGGATGGTCGGACAGGGGGAAGAGTACTTTAATCTTGTTCAGCAGCATGATTTAGAGGGAATAGTGCTTAAGAGAGCCAATTCTACGTATCAAGTTAATAAACGATCGCACGACTGGTTAAAAGTGATTAATTATAAATATGCAGATGTCTATATAACAGGGTTAAGGAAAGATGATTTTGGCTTGCTATTAAGCACTTATGAAGGGGATAATCTAAAACCTTCAGGTGTAATGGAATTTATTAACCAAAAGGAAAAGATGAAGTTCTATGCTAGATACCAGGATTTAATAATCGGGGAAGATAAGAAGTTTGTTTTTATCAAGCCAGAAATACAGTGCCGAGTAAAATTTAGAAATTATACAAAACAGGGGTTATTACGCATCCCATCGTTCGTTGAATATATTTCCTAGTTAGAGTCTTTTATTGACTCTTTTTTCATTTGTTTAAAGGCATAAAAAACAACATTGGAAAAGAACCCAGTATGGCTCCTTTTCCAATGTTGTTTTTTATGCCTTTTTCATTACTAATGCTTCCACAATTCTTCTGTCCTAATCACTTTATAATCTGCATTCTGAACTGTAAACCTAATGGCGGGGTTTTTTGGATACGATGCATTTCCATCAAAGAACGTGATTACTGTTTTTTCATCATTTTTAACAAATTGATCGTAGCTTCCACCAGCACCACTAATATTAGTAAAGTGTAACGTTATCGTATTGCCTGAAGTTCCATCCTTGACTAAACTCCACAAATCTCTTCGGTAATTTTCCCATGCAATTTCTTTAGAAGCCTCATTTTCAGCATTCTTATGTGTCTTCTCCCAAAAATAAATTGCTTCATCCATACTTCCCAATGCATTCTGTTGAAAAGTAAATTCGATAAGCTGGCCATTTGGTACCGTTCCATCAGCTAAATATTTGTCGTAAGCTTCGCCTTCAACAGTTATACCTTCAAGATTGTTGCCATTACCTTTCAACAATAAGGCATGTGCTTTGCCTTCATTATTTTTTATCGTCACAACAGTATACCCATTAGGATCTTTATTTTCAGCGACCATATAAGAAAAATTATACACGTAATTAACTACTAATTTTCTGCTATTAATGTACCAAGTGCTACTTTTCCCATCCTCTTTACCCGTTGCCTTCCAAACACCACCGACATCCTCATTCACCTTGGATACTTCTGAAGATGTTGAACTTTTAGTTTGTGGTGTTGTTTCAGCCGTTTCTATTTTCTGTTCCGAACTTTCTGAAGAAGTTTTGGTTGATTCATCAGTTGTTTTTCCGCATCCAGAAAGGACTACCCCAAGTAAAACTAGTAAACCAACTAGCATCTTTTTCATTTCATTAACCACCTTTGCCATCTTTGGAATTCATTTTTCATTTTCATGTTCACTAAAATGCTAGTTAGTGGAATCCTTTAAAGCCTTATAGTTGTTTTGAACGGAAGCTATAACCGAGAAGAGTCTATTAAATAATTCGCCATTCTTTATTACTAATACCTTTTTCCTGATTTGGGAAATGATGTATAATATATCTATAATTATATCAGGGGTGACTAAGGATGGAAAATCAAGAGTGGGATAAAGAATTAGATGAAATTTTAAAAGATTTGGGTGTTGATGGTAGCCCAATAGATGCGATACATGAAAAATTAAAAAACGAATTTGATAAAGTCTTAAACATAGGATTTATAGGTTCACCTGGGGTGGGAAAGTCCACACTAATGAACAAGATTGCTGGAAGGAAGATCGCTGATTCAGGTGTTAATCCAGGCGTTAAAGTAACACCTTTTGCTTGGGGGGAGAACGATTCAATCGTATTCTGGGATTTGCCAGGATATAATGGATTACCTAAAGAACATAATGTAGAACAATATTGGGAGTTTCATAACTTAGAAGAAATGGATATTCTAATATGCATGTTTTCAAACAAGTTAACTGAAGATGATGCTCATTTCTTTAAATTAGCAATACAACATGCACAAGATGTAATTTTTGTTAGAAGTAAATCTGATGATATTTATGATGATGAGCTAAGTGTAGAAGAATTAAAGGCAGAAATAGAGGAAACTTATATTAAGAAGTTATTTGGGCCTCAATTTACTCTTTTATTTGTAAGTTCACGAACAGGAGAAGGGCTTGCAGAATTACAAGACACCATTGCCAATCGTCTCAGTTCTGACTTACAAGAAAAGTTCTATAGAAATGCAAAAGCCTATTCGCAATCCTTTTTGGTGGCTAAAGAGAAAGCTTCGCTAAAGACAGTGCTTTGGTACTCTACATTAAGTGCAGGTGCTGGCTTGGTGCCAGTTGGTGCGGGGATACTAATTGATATTCCATCAAATATAAAAATGATTAAGGCAATTGGTAACCATTTTGCTTTAACACCAAAGCGTCTTGCTCTTTTAGAAGAACAAGAAACGGAAAAAATGAAGGAATATAACGTGTTTTTAAACGTTCTTAAACATGGAATTGGTGCTAAAGAATTATATTTACCTTTGTTGAAAAGGTTCGCACCAGAAGTAGTGGCTGCAAGAGCAGGTCAAATTATTCCTGTTTTGGGGGCTGGTGCAGGGTTCTCCTTAACATTTTTTATGGGCAAGCGTGCCATTAATTCGTGTAAGGTAATTGCACAAGACATATTGGAAAAAGAAATTGAGGCCATTAATGGTACACTTGTCCATTAAGGTAAGTTTTAGACATTATTTTTAAATAATCATGATTGGCAGGTCATTAAGACCTGCTCATTTTTTAATTTTCTACAAGTTAACTAACAAACAAGGGGAAGTGTTATTGCGTGAAAAATGGATAGAGAAAACCATCGTGGAAAAATCGCTATTTTTTTGGTTATTACTAATTATTTCCGTATTATTTTTTTGAGAAAATATAGAAAATCATTTAAAACAATGATAGATTTTATGTGGGAATATTTAGATTTATATTTTATTTTTTTACAAAGAGGGTATGAGCGGGATGAGTCGTAATTTAAAATTTTTTGCAACACTAATTTTTATTATTCTATTAGCTGGTGGAGGATACGCATACAAACAAGGTGTTTTTTCTCCAAAAACTATTAAGGCAAAAAAGGAAGTTGTCAGCACTTCAAAAGGTAGTTCTAATTTTACAACTATTATGGATATTGCTTCTATCAATCCGAAATCAAAAGGAAGTATTAAAACAATTAAAGGAACGATTAGCAATAGAATTGATCATAGTAAAGGGCATGTTTTTCTCACATTATCCGACTCAACTGGAGAGATTCAGGTTCCTATTTTCGCTGATAAAAAAATTGATACCGATGATTATCAAAATGGAAAAATAATTCAAGTTAAAGGTAAAGTAGATGTTTTTAATGGAAAAGTAGAGGTAATTCCTGAAAAAGCGGAAGATATAAAATTAGTTGAAAGTGAAAAAATCACTAAAAGTGATATTGGTAAAGAAAAAAATATTAAGGGAACCATTATATCTAAATATGCTCATCCTACAGGACATTTATTTATTGTTTTAAAACTGGAAAATGAGCAAGAAATGGACATTCCTCTCTTTAAAAATTTGCAACCAAACTCTGATAATTATCCGATAGGGTCTTTAATTGAACTTCATGGAAAAGTAACAGAATATAAAGGAAAATTAGAGATAGTGCCATCTTCATTAAATGATATAAGTATTCTTAAAAAAGGAAACGACCTATCAGTCCAGAATGTTGAATTGAAAAACATCGGTAGCAGTGATAGAGGAAGAATGGTAATCACTAATGGTTTTGTAAAGAGTATAGAACCAAGAGATGATGGAAATGTAATGTTTACAATGGAAAACAATGGAGCTGAAATTAAAGCAGTCCTTTTTAGGGCAGATTCTCAGGAAAATACGGGCAGAAAGCAACGTATCCTTAATGCTAATAAAGCTCATTTTGCAATTCGTATTTTAGGTATGGTGGATGTTTATGAAGGTCAATTAGAAATAGTAATTGATAAAGTGTTAGTAGACTAAGGGGACCTAAGATGAGTAAAATTCAAATATTTATACTTAGTATTACTTTATCTATTCTCCCTTGGTTTTTGCCAACATATGTTGCTTTGGCAGTTCTTACTGTTATGGGGATAATATTTTTTATTCTATTATATAGAGAATTAAAGAAAAATGCTTCTAGTAAAGAGCCTTATGTTTATGTTGGAGTAGGGGCAGTTTTTCTTTTCTTAACGCTCTTTACGAATATAAACACACTTTGCGGCATATTTAATTCTTTGTTTTTTATTGGAGTTGCGGTAATAAGTCATTTCCTTATACCGCAAGTTAGTCGACCTGATACCTCTTTAACAACTTCAAGAAAGATAACAAAGCTAGAGGAAGAAGAATCGTTTGAAAATCTTGCAAAAGGCTTTTTTAAAAAGCTGGATGAATATATAGACGGATTGAAAAAACAGCAGCAAATTTCTGACACTAATCTTTTAGATCAGCAAGAAACCTGGAGAAGATTTAAAGCAGAAATTACAAAGGAAATTGCTGCCGCAATTCAGGATAATAGTAAGGATATAAAAACAAATTTCGCTAGAGAACTTCAAAAACATAGTCAAATTCAAAATAAAGAGCTAGAAGCGATTATGTCTGATTTTAAACTTGCTTTTAAAACAAACGGTGATAAAATTCAGCAAGAAGTGGAGCAGAAAATAAAAGAAAGGGACAAACAAACGACATTTGAAATAATGGAGTTGGCAATTCAAAGTTTACAAGAAAAAAGAATAAACTTTTCTAATAGCCAACATCTTGAGAATGAACAAATTAAACATAAGCTTTATTTTGCGTTGGAGATTGCTAAAAAAGATGTGTATATTCAATCTCCTTGGCTGTCAGAATGGCTTTTATCCGATAAGGATAATATGCTGAAATATATGAGGGAAGCCATTACGAGAGGAGTAAATATTCATATAAATTATGGAATGGATGAAAATAGTTCACATAAGAAAGAAGATTGGAGTCGTAGTGACAGAAGTGATATTGTAGCCAGGGAATTAGAGGAAAAGCTGAAAAAAAGAAAAAATGGGGATGGAACTTTGTTTCTTTGTCGTAAGAACTCCCACTACAAATTATTTATCTGTGATGAATTTTTTTATGTAGAAGGTAGTTATAATGTCCTTTCAAACAAAGGTAATAGAACCCATGAAGCAGCACAGTACTCTGAAGATAAAGAATATATTAAACAATTAATAAGATACCACTTTACACCAAAATAACCTAGACAAAGCTTTCTTTTTTCTAAGCTTAGCTGCCACATTTGGGAACTACAAAACCGAAATATTAAGGTATTAAATTGACTAAATATTCTCCTAAAAATGCAAAACCTTGTTGTGTAATACAAATGCAAAAAAGTATGCTGATCAATGGTTGTTAGTCAAATGCCAGGTCAGAAATGATACAGGGAAATTTGTTAATGCTACCTGGGAGAAGGTCATTAACAATGAAAAATATTGAATAACAATAAGCTTTGGTAATGTGGTCTAACCATCGTTAAAAAGGAAAAAATACACAATTAGCAGGTCGAAAAAGACTTGCTAGTTGTGTATTTCTCAACAATAATACTAACGATCAAAAGGGTGTGTTATGCATTAAAATCTTATTTTACCACCAATTTTTTAACTGTATCAGTAAGTTTGGTTAATTGTTCCAACGCTTGACTCGTCTGACTAAGTGTTTCGGATACTACTGTTTGTTGATCTGCTGGATTAATAATAAAATCCCCGTTACTACCGATATTTTTCCAGTGTAGAAAAATATCCTTCATTTCATCGTATGTTAATTGTGCCTTAAATGATCCTATAAAAAACAAGCCATAATTAATTGAGTGTAATCTATTCTCATGTTTTGACGCTTCATTCATAAAAGCCTTTCCTAAAGTAAAGCCATACCGAGAAATTGCTGTTATTAAACCTATGACGACTAGGCTTTTAGCACCTAAAGTTATGTAGTAATACATAGCTTTATCATGTTGTATGTTAAGAACATTAGAATAAGTGAATAAAATTCCCGATAACAGAGCTATTAAACTAATGAAATAGCAAGTAAAAGCTAGAGATCTACTTTCAATCTCCCTCTTTTCCAATCTCTTAATTGTTTCGAGGATAGTTGGATTTTTACGCATTCTATCTATAATTTCTTCTTTTTCTACTTTCTCTAGGTTTTCTTTCTCTATTTGAGCGGCTACTTTGACCTCGTGAATTGAGATTACGTCATTTAGCTTCTCTATAGTTTTTGAAAGATCCGACTCGTCTTCGTCTAATGTTGTGATACAAAAAATATCGGAAACAACATCAGGTATACCAATATTCCCTATAACGACAGGAATCAAAAACTTTTTATTATTTGAAGCTCTTATAAAAGCTCTAGAAGTTCCAATCTCACTCATTACATATTGTGAGTTAGCAGTATTTTCTGTATAAATTACAACTACTCCATCTGATTCCATTAATGAAGTAAAAAGAAATTCCCTCCAATTCTCCCCAGGTGGAATTTCTTCTGGCTCAACTACAATCTCATGTTTAAAACTTTTTAACCCATCACTTATTTTTTTTGCTGTTTCCCAATCCTTACTACTATGTGAAAGAAAAATACGTGCCATTTCATTACCCTTCCTGTTTAAAATTATGTACTTTCTTGAAAATTATAATATTTAAATTACTTTCCCCAGAAACGCACTTCACGCCATTTTAAAGCCCTATACTTTTGCCAATAGGAAAATACTCCTTTTTTACCACATTATATCAATTTCATAGTTTTAATACTATAAATTTTATCTTCTTTTATCATCAAAACGTATTTTTACGAGTTTTGAGTCTCATAATAAAACTCTTTTAAAATCAAAAAACAAATACAAATTACACACAAATTGCAATTTTCAATACGTGAAAATTTAATATAAATAGTTCAGATTTCCCAAGAACCCATTAATCCGTATGTACTTTTAGGATTGGATCTATAAGATTATAGTATTCTATCGCCATACAAAACAATAAATCAGCATAAACCTTTATTATCAAAAATCGTACTTTGCTCACACAAAATGGGTAAACGGTATTAATCTCAGTCTATAAATCAATCAATCATTGGAGTGACCTATGGAAAAGAAAAGAACGATGGTTATTTGCTATGGAGTAGATATTAAAAAGAAAAATTCATTTTTGGGAAATGACAAATTATTGGAATATAGTCTCCTTGACCAACTTGTTCAGGAATTGGATAAGGAATTGAAAAAAATATCTACAGAACCATTAGAAGAGATTTTTCGAATAACTACTACAGGACTTTTAAGACAACCATTTGTAATGTATTAACAATGCTGACCGTTCAAAATCGAGATAAATGAAGAAAGGTATAAGCTTGTAGATAATTGTTATTATTTATCAAATAAATAGGAATTTTGTGCTAATATAAAAGTTAAACAACCTTTATTTTATTAATTCTATTTTGAACAAACACATATACATTTAATTACATACAGGTCATGCGAAAGGGGACTTTGGTGGTGGACAAGGGAAAAATGGAATTGAAGATTAATAACTGGAAATCTAGGTTAATTGACCTAACAAAGAGAAACAGGTTATTAAACTTTAAGGCATCAAAAAGTTCTACTTTAGAATTAGATGGGGACATTAAAGAAATTTTTAACGTTTTTTCACGGTCAAAAGGAATTATGGTAAGCTCCATTGTTGATATAAACAAAATGGCCCAGCAATTAACCACCAAAACGGCAAAAGTTAATTTGACCAAAGATCCTGACCAATCTGATGCGGATATAAAATATCAACAAAATTTAGAGAAGGTCAGACAAAGCTTAGAGAAAAAATTAAATGGAATCAGGTTATTAGGTAAGTCATCAATTGAAGAAAAAGGAATTAATACTCTATATTTAACCATGGGTTTTCTCAAATGGACGGAAGTGGAATATAGTAAAGACATTTTTTCATCACCGATAATTCTTATTCCGATTACGTTAAAAAGAGAAACTGCAAGAGACCCTTATTACATATTTAAATTGGATGAAGACATTGTTTTTAATCCTGTACTGGAACAAAAATTAAAGCTGGATTTTGGAGTATCAATTACGCCTATCGAGCAATTAGATTATGAAAATATTGAGGAAATCTTACACTTTTACGAACAAGAATTGAAACTAGAAAAGTCATGGGAAGTAACCGACGATTCTTACATTGGGGTTTTTTCCTTTAGTAAGTTGGTTATGTATAAGGATTTTGAACAATACCAAGATACGGTTGAAAGCCACCCTATTATTCAAGAATTAGCTGGTGTTAAACACGATGAAGATATATGTGGAAGAGAGAAAATTGTCTCAATAAAAGAATTTGATCGAAGCGGAAAGTCCTTGGAGTCATATCAAATTTTAGATGCTGATTCTAGTCAACAAAAAGCAATTCTTGCTGCTAAAAATGGAGTTTCCTTCGTGATGCAAGGACCCCCAGGAACTGGGAAAAGCCAAACAATCACAAACATTATTGCTGAAACACTAGCCCAAGGAAAAAAAATTCTTTTTGTTAGTGAAAAGAAGGCAGCCTTAGATGTGGTGAAAAAAAGAATTAGTGATAAAGGGTTAGATGATTTTTGTTTAGATTTACACAGCCATAACTCCAACAAAAAGGCAGTTTTAGAGGAACTGAGACATTCACTAACCAATAGGGAAATTCCTAGAAGAGCAACAGGTCCATTGACTGATTTGGATTTCATTAAAAAGCATTTAAATGATTATGTTGATGCACTTCATACTGTAATAAATCCATTGGAATGTAGTACTCATACCATTCTCGGAAGACTCTCAAAATTAAATGATGTTATTGAGGTATTATTTGAGCTTCCCAATATTGATTCGTATTCAAGTGAAAAGTTAAATAAAGTTCTTAAACAAATAAAGGATATAGAAACTTATCGGGATGTTTTATCAAATGAAGAAGTCCATATATGGTTTGGCACGTTAATAGAGGAAAATAGCTTTGAAAGTGAATCTGAGATTAAGGCAAAGTTTACAATTTTGAGTAAAAAACTATTTGAACTGTATGTTCTATTTGAGGAAGCATTTAATTTTGTTAATTTTCAAGGCTTACTTACTTTGACGGGTTTAGACGAATTGTTAAAGTTAGGGGAGATGCTTTCATTAAAGCCTGAAATTCCACAGGTTTGGTATATAGAAGGCAATAACAAGATCTTATATGAAGCAAAAGATTCTTATAAAGGGCATCAAGTAATCTTTGAGGGATATTTGCAACTAAGGGAATCCCTGTCACAACAATCGAAGGAAGAAATACTTGAACAGGATTTAAGCGAAGTCAATAACGTCATTTTAAATGGAAATAATGAAACCATTAATGATTACATTGATACTTATAAAGATTTTATAAATAATTTGTTTTCAAATGAGCAACTCATATTAGACAAGGTGGCGGAATTGAAATTAAGCTTAGATACCGTAAACAAAGCATCTTTGTCCATCAAAAGCCAGCTGCAAATGAATGGGTTAGAACTAACACCTGAAAAAATAAATGAAATTGAATTAATCTCTAACTATATAACAAATAATTCTAAACCGACTCAGCTTTGGTTCGATAGTGTACAAAGGGAAGTTATAGAAAACACAATTGTTGAGTGCAAAGAGGTTTATGATAAGTATTTATTTGAACGAAAAATCATTGAAGACGTGTACTTACCCGAACTTGTAATTGAGGATATAGATGGAATGTTGGACCGTTTTATAAACGAGTATTCTTCCTTCATGAGGATTTTCAATAAAAACTATAAAAGGGACAAAAATCTTCTTAAATCCTTAAAAAGAAACAAAGAATCCATTAAAGTTGATGAAATCATAAAAGACTTAAGGTCACTGAAAAGGTTAAAGGAATTACAAAATGAAATTGATTCAAAAAGAAATCAATGGAAAGAAATGTTCGGAGAGATTTTTCAACAGGAGAAGACTGACTGGGAAAGGGTAACAAAAGTTCTTACAGAATTCTATGCTTTAATAGCTAAGCTTAAAGATAGCGAAAATAAAGCAGAATTCGAAAAGTTCTTGTTGTCGTACCAAACAGAGGATAAACAAAACTTATTTGAATTAAGTCAATCATTAAACAACCAATTAGTAATAATCGACCAATCGTTAGATGAGCTTGAAAAAGTCTGCTTCTCAAGGATTACAAATATAAAATCACAGGACCAAAATTTATTAGTAATGATTCCAAAAATCGACGAGCTAGAAAAGGGAATTCAAAGGATTTTAGATGCAAAGGGTTTGCTTTCAAAATTTTTGTTTGAACAATCATTTAATTTTGACCAAATAAATGCTTTGGTTCTTCAAATAAATAAAATTAAAGATGTTCAAAAAGAAGTTGATGAACAAAGGGTAGTTTTTAATTCCCTTTATGGCCAGTTATATAAAGGCATTGATACCGATTGGAAGCTAATCGAAGAGTCAATAAACTGGACAATAGGTGCCGACAATAATTTTAATGGCCGTTTCCCTGAAAAGTTTATTGATGTAATAAATAACAATAGTAAACTAGAACACTTTTTATCCCAATGTGAACAATTAAAAGCTAAAAAGAAGGATTTAACTGAGGATATTAATTTTTATACAAAAATCTTTCCACTTAATTTAATAAAATATGAAAACAACGATTTTTTAAATACGGAGCTGAGGGAATTAAGCAGCATTTTAAAACTTTTCGCTAATTCCACACATAAACTGCAGCAATGGATTGTCTCCCAAAGGGTTAAAGCTGAGGCAGTAGAAGGTGGATTAACCGATTTTCTCCATAAAGTGTTAATGGAACAAACAAATAATTTATACCAGGATATTTTTTTAAAGCGATTTTACAAGCTTTGGTTGGATTCCACCTATAAGAAGTTACCTATTTTAAAACGCTTTGATTTAAAAACTCATTTAAATTATATTAACGATTTTAAAAACTTGGATGAAAACCTTCTTGAATCTAATAGCTCTAGATTAACTAGGAAGCTATTGAAGAAAAAAGAAGATTACCTGAAAAATATCCAATATAAAAGTAACGATCTGGCGATATTAACCCGTGAAATACAAAAACAAAAAAGACATAAGCCAATAAGGAAACTGTTTTCTGAAATACCGCAACTTCTTTTGACTTTAAAGCCATGTATGATGATGAGTCCGTTATCAGTTAGCCAATTTATCGATCCAAACAGCATCAAATTTGATTTAATCATCTTTGATGAGGCTTCACAAATAAGGCCAGAGGATGCAATTGGCTCACTTATGAGGGGAAATCAGGTTATCATCGCTGGAGATGATAAACAATTGCCACCAACTTCATTTTTTGCTCAGCAAATTGAAATGGATGATGAATTTATTAATGAAGAGGAAGAAGAGGCATATGAAAGCTTTGAAAGCATTCTTGATGAATCACTGTTGATTATGCCACCGATGTTCTTAAAATGGCATTATAGAAGCAAACATGAGTCATTAATTGCTTTTTCCAATAGAGAAATTTATAAAAATGAGTTATATACCTTTCCTAGTTCAACTAATGAAAAAAGAGATGGCATTTCTCATGTGTATGTGGAGAATGGTCTATACGATCGAGGTCGGTCAAAAAAGAACTTAAATGAAGCTGCAAGAGTAGCAGAACTAGTAATTAATCATTTTAAAGAAACACCTGAGAGAACGTTGGGAGTTATTGCTTTCAACCAATATCAACAAGAAGCAATACGGGATAAGTTAGATGAACTAACACGGAATAATCCTGTCTATGAAGCATTACTAAATGAAGAAAAAATGGAATCATTTTTTGTTAAAAACTTAGAAAATGTTCAGGGTGATGAGCGAGACACAATTATTTTAAGTGTTAACTTCGGTAAAGATTCCAACGGTATTTTACACTACAACTTTGGACCGTTAAACAATGACGGTGGGGAACGAAGACTCAATGTTGCCATAACCCGTGCAAAATATGAACTAATTGTTGTTTCAAGTATTAAACATTCGGACTTAGATGATAGCAGATTGAAGAAGAAGGGACCCCAGTTATTTAAGAAATTTCTATACTTTGCTCAAACAAGTGGAGAGTTTAACTTTAATGATGGAATCATGAACAATGGGGAATTTGATTCGCCATTCGAGGAAGATGTTTATGATACGCTTATTAAAGCTGGACTTGAAATACGTAACCAGATTGGCTGCTCAGGTTATAGAATTGATATGGCTGTTGTTGACCCAGATAATCCAGGGCGGTACTTATTGGGAATTGAATGTGACGGTGCAACTTATCATTCTACAAAAACAGCACGTGACAGAGACCGATTAAGACAAAGCGTTTTAGAGTCTTTAGGTTGGGAAATTTATCGGATTTGGTCACAAGATTGGGTTAAAAGGAAAACGGAAATAACAAAAGAAATTGTTGAAATGGTAACGGAGAAAGTACAAATATAATTTTAAAACGAACGAATATCTAAGGTGAATTATGTTTGGGTTTAGAATTCATTAAAATATCGGAAAGCTCACTAAGGGGGCTTATAGGGATTTATTCGTTGAAAGAGTGGGCTTACAGCTCGCTCTTTCTTTTTTTACATAACGTAACATTGAATTCAATTAAGGGCATCAAAATGTTACTCAAAATACCCTGAACATAGGAGGAAACGCAAATCGTCGACCGTAAATAGTATTAAAAGGCAGCTAAAATTGGAGCAGTAATGTCTTTATAGTATAGCTAGTGAGTAGAAAATTCCTCTTGTTTATAGAATAGTTTTGATACTTATACACATAAAGTGAGTGCAAAAGTATTCAAGGTTAGGGAAATGGGATATGGTGGGATCGACTCGAATTCAATCCAACCTTCTTTTGAAACAAAATAGTAAGCAAAACTTAGAAGGCCATGTCTATCATTGGTCTTTTTTATCATTTTTTTCAACATTTAAATGTACATTTTATGTGTATTAAATGTGCATAAAAATGTACATCTAATCATCATATCATATATAAAAAAAAAGACAATAAATTTGTTGTGTTTTTTAAAAAGATTTTGTATGATAAAAACACTAAAGATAATAATACAAATAGTTTTTATTTTCGGAAAAATTGTTTGGTGAATCGTTATAAAAGTATTTTTCTATAAGAATTATAGAGGGGTGTTTATCGACTGAAATACAAAACAAGAAATACAAATGGTGCGTTTTCTTAATATGTATAATTGGTAGGAGTGTAGTTAAAACAGAATATAAGTATATGGAGTTGAAAATGAAATATTACAAGACTTGATCAATAACTCATTTCTAGATAATTATGAGAAGATGCAATCATTAATTGCTTCCTTAATTATCTATTAGCTTTCCTCCATTCTTGAAATGAATTCTTGGAAAACTATGAACTCAAAATTTAATAATTGAAAGGTGATGAGAATGGAAAAGGAAGAACTTTCTCAATTATATAAGACGCTCAATCTCTCGGAAGTAACTATAAAATATGTTGAGAAAATTCGAGAATCACAACCAGTTCGAAGAGTTGGCGGAGGAGCAAGAAATGTTCCAGGAAGATACACATCAACTAAAATGGGTTTAACAATCCAATTTGAAAGTAGAACTGTAGAATTGCCTGCAATTTTATTGATGGAATTTGACACCGACGTATATGAATACTATGATCAACCGATCAAATTTAAAATAAAGTACTTTAGTACAAAAAAAGGAGGTGATATTGCTCACCAATATACTCCCGATTTTTTGGTAATTAGAAAAGATGGAGTATATCTTGAAGAATGGAAAACGGAGGAAGAATTACAAAAACTCTCAAAAGAATCTCCATACCGTTACATAAAAGATGAACATGGTTGGAGATGCCCACCAGCAGAGGAAGCGTTGGAGAAGTATGATATTAAATTTAAAGTCAATTCCTCATCATTACTTAATTACACGTATATAAGGAACGTTAGGTTTTTAGAGGATTACCTAAAAAATGATGAACCTGTTTCACCTGATTTAAAAAAACAGATTGTGAATTATGTGACAGATAACTTCGGGGTGAAATTAATAAATTTAATAGATGAATTCGATGGCAAGTCGGATGAAATTTATAAATGTATTGCCACAAAACAAATCTTTATAGACTTAGAATCAGAACTAATTTCTGAATATTCAAAAACTTCTGTATATGCTAATGAAATTTTTGCAAAAGCAATTCCTAAAAAAAAAAGTGATTCAATAAATTTAGTAGTTAATCTTGAAGTCGGTGAAGAAATAATATGGGACTCTGTTTTATGGAGAATCATTAATATAGGATCTAGTAATATTTCTTTATATTCTGAAAAGAGAAAAGCAATCGACATTGATAAAGAAATATTTGAATCTTATATATCAAGTGGACAAATTACTGCACTTCAAAAACTTGCCAATGAAAATGAAATAGAAAAAGAAGTTTATGAAATCCTTTGTAGTGCGAGTGAACAAGAACTAGAAGAAGCAAATTTGAAATATAAGTATGTTCAGAAATATTTAAATAAGGAGCAGATTGGTGATAAATCAGAACGAACTGTTCGTTATTGGGTGAAAAATTACAAAGAAGCTGAAGAAAGATATGGGAATGGATTTGTTGGTCTTATTACTCAGCAGTCGTTGCGAGGAAATTACAATAGAAAATTAAATGATGACACCATAGCATTGATAGACAAATTTATTGATGAAAGATATGAAACGATAAAGCAATCGTCAGTTCTAGCAGTCTATAACTTATTTTTCTTAGCTTGTGATGAACTAGGGATTGAACCGTGTTCATTCCGAACTTTTTATACTCAAATTCAAAATAGACCAACAGCCAATACTGAAAGGAAAAGAAAAGGTGAAAGAGCAGCTTATCAAAAGGAAAGAATATATTATCTTAAATTTACTACTCCGCGTCATGGCGATAGGCCGTTTGAAATTGGACATATAGATCACACTCAATTAGATATTGAACTAATTTGCCCAATAACTAATAAAGTTCTAGGTAGACCTTACCTTACATTTTTAATTGATGCCTATTCAAGAAGAATCTTAGCCCTATACTTGACTTATAATCCACCATCATACCGTTCGAATATGATGGTAATTCGTGAATGTGTAAGGCGGCATAACAGAGTTCCCGATGGATTAGTAGTTGATGGAGGTAAAGAATTTCAGAGTACTAGTTTTGAAACTTTGCTTGCAAGTTTAAAAGTAACCAAATTTCAACGGCCCTCTGCAAAAGCTCGTTACGGTTCTGTCATTGAACGGCTTTTTAAAACAACAAATGAAAGGTTTATTTATAACCTCTCAGGTAACACTCAAATCACTAAAAATGTAAGGCAGGTTACTAAAAGCGTTAATCCTAAAAATCATGCGATATGGAGCCTTGCGGATTTGTTTGAAAAATTATGCGAATATTGTTATGAAGTCTACGATAAAGTTTATCATGAAACATTACTTACTTCACCTAGGCAGCTCTTTGAAAATGACTCTAAACTATCAGGAAATAGAAAGAATAGAATAATACCTTATAATGAAAGCTTAATTATCCTGACATTACCTTTTGTAAGTGATAAGCCAACTCGTAAAGTTGTTCCAACTAAAGGTGTAAAGTTTAAAAGTTCATTTTATTGGAACGATGTTTTTCATGACCCGAAGGTTGAGGGTTCAGAAGTGAAAGTAAAATACGACCCATTCGACTTATCCTATGTTTATGTTTTCGCAAACAAATCCTGGAGGAAGTGTCTTTCAGAACAATATCTTGCTTACAGTGGTTTAACTGAGAAGGAATTAAAGATTATTACGGAAGAAAATTTAAATAAGAAAAGACATTTTAATGGAAATATACAAAAGATAAATGCAAAAATAATTGCTCAATTTATTAAGTCTTCGGAGCTTTCTGAAGAGAGAAAGTTACAACAAATCAAGGACCGTGAGAATAGAAAAGTTGAAACAAGTATTAACTCACTTCAAAAAACTGCTTCTGTTGAAGAAGCTATTGAAAACGAAATTATAGAAACTCAAATTAAAGAAACCCAAATTATAGACGAACCATCTTCTGTATCATCTGCAACAATTGATAACACAAAGGAGAAAAAAGAGAAAAAACCTTTATCTTTCGGGGAGTTGTGGTGAATTGGTGCTTTTAAACGAGGTAGAGGACGAACGAGTAACATATTTTGCAGAATATATGGTTGCTCACCCAAGCTTACTTAATTCTATTAACGAGGTATATGAATTAGTTTTAGAAGCTAGAATGGATAACAGTACTCAAATTTTTAACGTAATTGGACCTAGTGGAGTCGGAAAGACTACATTAAGTCAGTCACTTGAAAAGAGATTGTTTAAGTTGTTTGAAAAACAAATCATTGAAGATCCAAGTTTTATTCCTTATTTGTTGATAGAAGCAGTTGCTGCAGATTCTGGAGTGTTTAATTGGAAAGACTTTTATGTCAGATGTTTGGCAAAATTAAATGAGACTTTAATTGATAAAAAGGTAGATTACGAAGAATATGATAATAATTTTAGACCCAAAAAGAGAAAGTTTCCTGCGGAAAATGGCTACACAGCACCAGAACTTAGAAGATCACTTGAAAATGCAATTAAGCATAGAAGGACTCAGATAATTATTATAGATGAGGCACAACATATTGCTAAAATGGGTACAGCAAGAAGGTTTCAAGATCAACTGGATACCATTAAATCTTTAGCGAACGTAACGAATGCCGTAATTGTATGTATAGGTACTTATGAGCTTTTAAATTTTGTTAATTTAAGCGGCCAATTAAGTAGACGGAGCGATGAAATTCACTTTCCAAGATATGATATTCGTAATAAAAAGGATCTTGAAATTTTTAGAGCCATTATAACCCACTTCAAGGAACGTATTCAAAAATATTTTTATATCGAAATTGATTTGAACGACGAAGAATATGAAGATTTATTTTTTGAAAGATCACTTGGATTAACTGGAGTATTAAAGGATTGGTTAAAGCGAAGTGTAAGAACCGCAGTTCGTGAATATAAGAGGGAAAAAGAGGAGAATGAAAAACAGGAATTAATAACCTTAAAATTTAAACATATAGAACGTGCCGCTCCTTCAATTAATAAAGTATCTAAAATGTTAGAAGAAATAATAGAAGGAGAATCACGCCTTGAGGAAAAACTAAATACAATTCTCGAAGTAAGAGAGAAATTAGGAATGCCTAAAAAAGAAGCCAAAGAAATTAGTGCTAAGGAAAAATCAAAAGGGAAGAGAAATGACGTAGGTTTAAGGAATCCTAAGAGGGATAAAGTGGGTGTTGGAGATGGTGATTAAATTTGAACCTATTACATTGGAAAAACACGATTCAATTAGTTTTCCTGAAAGGAGTGCATTTTACAGATTAGAAATTATGGGACAAGGGATGGACATTGAAAGTCTTTCTAGTTATATTACAAGACTATGTGAGCAACATTCTATAACAATAGGAGGGCTAATGAAATATATTTCAGAGAATTTCTACCCTACTAGAAGAGTTTGTCATGGTAAATACAAGGTTGGTTCAGCTATTAATAATATTTCTGATAGTGCTGAATTTTTTAGTAGTATCCTTGAAAAATTAACAACAACTCAGGGCCTTAATAATTTAACTTTACTTCCATTTAAGAATATTATTAATACAAAAGATTTAAAAAAAACAATAAACTTGTGCCCCATATGCATAGAGGAAATGGGGGGTTTTGGTAATGTGATTTACGAAAAACTTGTTTGGAATTTGGTTTGTGTAGATATGTGTGAGCTACATGAATGTAGATTAATAAATCAGTGCTTTTATTGTGATGCCCCCTTGTTACCTTTATGCAACTATGCAAGGATAGGTTATTGTGCGAAATGTAAAAAATGGTTGGGGAGAAATGAGTATAGTAAAAACTTTGCATTTAATGAACTTGAATGGAATCGTTTTGTTAATAAAAATCTAAAATTATTATTTTTAATTAATCAAACTGAATTAGAAAGTTATTATGGTAGAAATATTAAAAAGATATTTGAGATTTTAACAAGTTATAATATAAGTATTATAGAAATTAGTAAAAATACAAATATAAATAGACGTACATTAAGAGATTGGAGAATGGGTAAGGGATTTAGTCTAAAGTATTTTTTAAAATTATGTTACTACTTGAATGTTGATCTTGTGGATGTTTTATTTTCTAGAGATTTTAATTTTACACCACATTTAAGTGAAGTACCTATTGAAATTCAGAGTACTAACTCTATTTCTGTAAAATATAATTACGAAAAAATAGAAGAGGAATTGAAAGTTATCCTAAATTTAAACCCGCCAATCTCCTTTAAAGAAACTCATGAAAGACTAGGTTTGAAATATCGAAACAAAGCTTTAAGGAAACTTTTCCCTGAACTTTGCAAGCAAATAATTATTCGTCACGAAGAGTATAGAATTGAAGAGGTAGTAAAAAGGCATGAGTCCATTAAAAGAGAAATTTACGAAGCCATAGAATTATTAGTTTCAGAAGGAAAGTATCCAGCTTATAGAAAAATTGAAAAAAAAATCGGTAGGCCTATTTCTTTAAACCAAGTGTATAGAAACTATATTGAACATACATTACATGAATTATCGATAAAACCAAGAAAAATGCGGAATGTGCGTCCTAAGTGAGGCACATTCTTTTTTGTAGTAAAAAGATCGTTGGCAATTATATGCTTCAAAAAAAGTCTTCTGGCAATATTATGATTCAATTTATATATACTTTGAACCCAAATCCCTAATATTATGGCAATTATATGCTTCAAATAGTGGCAATTTTATGCTTCAAGTTACAAGGGCAGCCGGGTCATCAGACAGCTATTCCAAATGTCTATATGCTCGGTGCCGCAACCTGGCCTGGGCATGGAGTGAATGGCGGATCAGGTTATATTGTTGCGCAGCAGCTACTCTCACAATAAAATATCATTTACTCATTTGAAAAGAGTAAGACCCTATTTCCCGGTGGAAGTAGGTTTTTTATTACAAAAAACAGGAGAATAAGAGATGAATTCCTTATCGTGATAGTTGTGAAAGACAAATTTCTTGGTTTTGCGGCGAGATTAGTTTTTCCTACCGCTTAGATGGCCAATCATAAAAAAGGAATGATAATAAAGAGCAGGTATCTTTTCCTTAAACAGCATATTCAGTTTCTATTAACCATTCACAATCCAATTGAATACATATAATTGATTGTAATTTTTGTGGCAATTGGAGGGGGAACAGTGAAATTCGAGTACGAATACGCATTCGGGCTGCCAAGGAACATTGTTTGGAAATATATCAAGGATGAAAAGGTGCTCCGGAACTCACTCCCTGGTTGTAAGTCTTTTTCAGAAGTGGCCAGAGGTGTATACCAAGCTGAAGTGGAGATAAAAATGGGCCCCATTCAAGATCATTTTGTCCTAGAGATTCGACTCCATGAGAAGAAGCCATCCTCCATCCTTCAATTACAAGTAATTGGAAGTGGTAATATCGGAGAAATTTCCGGTAAAGCTGAACTTTATCTTAAAGATCAACAAAAGGCGACCCAACTAAACTGTATAGCTGAAGCACAGGTAACAGGTGCCCTCGCTTTAGCAGGTCAGCGGGTGTTAGAGGGTGGAGCTAATAAGGGTTTGGAGACGTTTTTTCAAAAAGTAGAAAAGGAAATAAAAAGGAGTCTTTATTATTTGAAAAAAAAGAGCAGGTGAAAAAGGTTCCTTTAGTCGAATCGATCTCTATTCCTGTATCATCATGGTGGGAAATGTAAATGGGCAATAAATTAAACAAGGAGCAGTGGTCTAAGGCCGCTGCTCCTTGTTCTATTTATAGGATTCCTTCAGGCGTTTTATATCCTCTTTAGATGGGCGAAAGTGGTGGCGAGAGGATTAGGCAATGATTTGATAGGAATTGGATATCAGTTGCCTTATCATTTGTTGCATAATAATAAAGTACAATTCCTAGCGGAGTAATTACATTCTTTTAATGAAAATGAATGTCTTAACGAATATTATTATAAAATGGGAGGATTTTTAGATGCAAAAAGTAATCTTAAACAATGGCGTAGAGATGCCTATTCTTGGCTTTGGTGTGTTTCAAATGAATGATCCAAAAGAATGTGAACAAGCCGTTTACGATGCTCTTATGGCAGGCTATCGTCTGATTGATACAGCTGCCTCTTATTTAAATGAAGAAGCAGTGGGTAGAGCAATTAAGCGGAGTGGTGTACCAAGAGAGGAATTGTTCATTACCACAAAACTATGGGTTCAGGATGCTGGTTATGAGAGCACAAAGAAAGCATTCGCAAATTCACTAGAAAGACTGCAATTGGATTATTTAGACTTGTATTTAATACATCAGCCATTTGGTGATGTATACGGTTCTTGGCGTGCGATGGAGGAATTATATCGGGAAGGTAAAATCCAGTCTATCGGAGTGAGTAACTTCCATCCAGACCGCTTGATCGATTTAATCATTCATAATGAAGTGATTCCTGCTGTTAACCAGGTGGAAACACATCCTTTCAACCAGCAAATAGAAAGTGCTCAATTCATGAAAGAGAATCATGTCCAAATACAGTCTTGGGGACCTTTTGCTGAAGGTAAAAATGATATCTTCCAAAATGAATTGTTAGTTTCAATTGCGGAAAAGCATAATCAATCTGTTGCCCAGGTGATTTTACGTTGGCTGACACAAAGAGGAGTCGTTGTCATTCCAAAGTCTGTTCGCAAGGAAAGAATCATCGAAAACTTCAATAACTTTGACTTCGAGTTAAGCCAAGAAGATATGGAGAAGATCTCTACGTTAGACACGAAACAGAGCTTGTTCTTTTCACATAGAGATCCTGAAATGGTGAAATGGATTGGTACAAGGAAACTCGATATTTAATTATACAAAACAACGCTGTCCCACTTTTATATTGGGGCAGCTTTTTTAATTGTGAATCATTGGACTTACGCTAACGGGGGAGTTTACTCCACGGGTGAAAGAGTGAAGGAAAAATAAAAAACCACTCAGAGTGGTTTTTTAATCTTGCATTGCTCCTGCCTCTCGGGAAGTCATTGCACCTTGTCCTTGACTTACATCCTTTTGAATTTCTTGTTTTACTTTTTGTGCATCAGTACCGGCAAATTCCGGTCTCATAATAGAACCCACATTCTCTTTATCTTGTTCCCGTTGCATAGAATTCCTCCGCATTTTATTATTTAACAATCTTATTATTTACAAAAAAACACTCGGTATATCCAGAGGATTTTTACCCCTTTTTTATTAGTCGCCTTACAAACCATACTTGTATAAATAGTATCTCGTATAAGAATGGATAGCATAAAGCTGAATGCCACCATTTCCATCCACCGTGAAAGTGTTCATATCCAGAAAGATAAAAAGAATACTCAAATGCAGTTGAAAATACAGACCACGCAAGGATATAAGTAACCTTGACTTTCCTGGTTCGTTGATAAGGATACCAATTAATCAAAAGAATTGTAGCTGCTGGATAAATACCTAGAATAATAAGGGTAGTTTCCCAATCAATAACCTGTGGTTCAAAGAATCCGTACCAGTCCCATTTATCTGTCCATCTGTCAGTAAATTCTGCTGAGAATAGCCCCCAGAAGATCGAAGCATAATATACAATAGCTTGTAACTTCTTTTTGGTTAATACGGCTACGGTATTAAAGGTCAATACAGAAACATAAAGATACCACATAATCTCCCTCTTTTGTCTGTTGATAAGTATAGGATGTGTTTGTGGTATTTTTTTATTATATATTATGTTTGTTTTTTCTACTCTTTACGAACCTTTCTGACTAAAATGTGGGTACATATATGTTAATAAATTCGAATATTTGGTTATCTGTTATTCCATATCCTTTTTTATATACTCTGTTGTTAAGAATCTAAAATTTATTCGCAGATTAGATAGAAAGAAACAGTATAACGCTGGGAAAAAAGGTTAATTTAATGAAAGGATATCAGATGATGAAGAAAGAGGAGTAAAAATGTACACTCAAATTGACAAAATGGGAAGCAAATTTAATTCAATACAAAGAGATATATGGCTTCATCACGATTTATTTAGTCCTGGATGGTGGGGTATTGTTATCTTTAATGTTTTATGTCTTATTTTGTTCTTATTTTTAATGGACCGTTATAGAAGGTTGTTAATTTCTTTTGCTTTTTTAGTGAATTTTGAAATTGTGGGGCTTGGAAATGAAATAGGCAATAATTTCGATTTTTGGAGTTATCCCCACCAGTTAGTTGTTTTATCACATCGTTTTAATGCGGTAGATTTTGCAGCGGTTCCAGTAATTATGACTTTGACCTATCAATTCTTTAGTAAATGGAAAGCCTATTTTCTCGCTACTATTGTTATATCAGCAATAATTTGTTTCATTGGGGTACCCATATTTGTTTATTTTGGATTGTACAAGTTAGAAAATTGGAACTATTTTTATTCTTTTTTAGTTACAGTTTTAATGTTAATAATATCTAAGTTAATCATTGAATTTGTAAGAAATAATGCGAAAAGATATTCACATTAAAATCTTATGTAGTTGTTTTTTCATGTTCAACTCCCATGAAGATTTAAAAAGCACAAAACCCAAAAAAGAGCAAAACAAAATAGACCCAGTAAAAATGCTTTTTAAAAAAGGCTAAGCCTTCTGACTGGTCATTATTGAGTTGACAGGTTAATATACTTCAATACTGTATAGAAATAAGGCTAAAAAGCTATGAACTAAGAGAAGAGAAAACTTAATAAGCCATTAATCGATTAGATGATATCATTGCAGTAATTCAAAATAAAAACTTTACGTTGCGAACCATTTGCAAGATATTTTTCTTAAGGAATCAAACTCTGATAAAGAAAAATTTTTATTGGACGTTAATAGCGACCATTCATATTTTAATAAAAAAATGGCTTGTGTTTAATCTAGGACGTCAATTCTTTACTAATCCATTGATTTGTATCTTTATGTTAACTAATACAATTTCATGAATAACATAATAATACCTCGATGAAGGAGTGTTTAGGAATATGGATTTTCAAGGAGAGGACCTTGTCATTGCAGGAAAATGGATACTGGGTGTTGGCTCACTAATTGATGCAATCGGGCAAACACAGCAAAGTTTATCGGGGAGCGACCAGGGTAAAGATTTAATCGCAAAAGGAAATGGAATTGAAGCTTTCGGAAATTCCTTACAAGCCATCGGGAGAACTAAGTTGTTAACACCAAAGAGGGAACTATCACAAATATATACCATCTTAGGTGCCTGGCTTCAGGCTGCTGGTAACACTACGAATGCAGTTGGTGTAGATATTGAAATATACGGTCCTGAAGAGGAAGGAACAGTGATAGATACCCTTGGTAGCGGAATACAAGGCCTTGGTGCAGCATTTGAAGCTGTAGGTGCAACCCTTTTAGAAGAATCGGACTATAGGACACTTACAATATTTGGAGGTGGTTTCATTTCTTTGGCGCTTTTTTAGGATCGATCGGTAATATCTATGTTTTAAACAAAAAAAATGTAATAGGGGAACAAATTTTATTGGTTGGCAGCTGGTTTCAAGTTCTGGGTTCATTTTTGTTAATTAATGCCGTTACCATTGAGTTCGAACACAAGCCACCTTTAAAACCTGAAAACGACTATTCTTATCCCTATTCTTATAATTCCTTCTCTAATATTGAAGAGATGTACTCAAAATAAAGGGTGCAATACTAGAAGTTCCAGCTGCCATTTTTGGCAGTTTTTCTTGTTGTGCTATCGGGGGAGGTTAGTGCAAGAAGGACTTTAGGGAATGCTAAAGAAAACTTCAAATATACAAATTGAATCAAGGTGAGTAAATGAAAAATAAATTGAAACCTATTTTGATAGCAATAATCACAATACTCGCTGTATTTATGGCTGGTAAATATGAAAGGGAAATCTTTGTTTGAGAAATCCCTTATTGTTCTTCTATATTATATTTCTTCAGCTAACGGTCAGGTTAGTGTATAAGCAGAGGACAACAAAAAAACCGCTTTAATGCGGTTTATAGATTCAATATTTAAGTTATACCGTCTTAGCGTGCAATTTAATCAATATCATTGTTGGTAGGCTCTACATATTGTTCATTTGTAGGACCTCCAAATTGTTTGTTAATCTCCTTAGCTAATTCATCTAAAAAGTCATCAGATAAAAAGGGACTATTTTCTTTGAACATATAATTCCTCATTTCCGTGTGGAATTTTAAAATATTCTACGAGGTTGAAATAAAATCTTTATTACTAACATTACCACTGACCTAAAGTTTTAATCTTTTTACATAAATTTCATTTACTTTTGCTATTTACAGGAGTAATATAATCACAGTTTCAAATTCTTAAGTCGCTGAAACCATATGGTACGGGGGAACCATTTTTGTGGGTTGTTATTTAATCCACGGGGTGAATCCTTTTAAGGTAGGGCTACTCAATGGTCCGAATCCGACAGCTAACCTCGTAAGCGTTAAATGAGAAGGAAGGTGGAGCTTGTGACACAAGATAAATGACGTGTCTACAGGTCTATTTACTATGGCTTGTAGGCACTTTTTTTATTTATATAAAAAAATTGTTTTTTTTGTGGAAATTACTGTTTAAAGGGTAATATAAAACTATTAACACTATTGGGTGGTGAGTATTTAATGATTTCAGCCTTAAAAAGGTTTTTAATTGGACGTCCTTTAAAATCCAATGAATTAGGAGAACAGAAACTTAACAAAACGAAGGCATTAGCTATCCTTTCATCTGATGCTCTATCATCGGTTGCATATGGTCCTGAACAAATACTGATAGTTTTAGTTACAGTTGGTGCAGCTGCATTTTGGTATTCAATTCCTATCGCAGTTGGTGTATTAATACTTTTAACAGCTCTTATCTTGTCTTATAGGCAAATCATCTTCGCGTATCCTCACGGTGGGGGAGCATATGTGGTTTCAAAAAATAACTTAGGTGTAAATCCTGGCTTAATAGCTGGAGGCTCTCTATTGGTAGACTACATACTAACTGTTGCTGTAAGTGTGTCTGCTGGTACTGACGCGATAACATCTGCCTTTCCGACCTTACATAAATTTAATGTCGAAATTGCGATTGTATTCGTCATTTTAATTACAATTTTAAATTTAAGAGGAGTAACGGAGTCCGCATCAATTTTAGCCTACCCCGTGTACTTGTTCGTATTAGCGTTGTTCATATTAATTGGTGTGGGAATTTATAATATTCTAACAGGAGGAGTTTCGCCTGAATTACATCCCCCAATTGGTACACCTGTTACCGGAATCAGTTTGTTTATACTTTTAAGGGCGTTTGCCTCGGGAAGTTCCGCCTTAACTGGGGTTGAAGCTATATCCAATGCAATTCCTAACTTCAAAGATCCCGGACCTAATAATGCTTCCAAAACGTTAATGATGATGGGCGCATTACTTGCCATATTATTTTCAGGAATTATTTATTTAGCCTATTATTATGGGATTACGCCAAGCGCAGAGGTAACCGTTGTATCACAGATTGCTGAGGAGACTTTCGGACGGAATTTCATGTACTTTTTTATTCAAGGTACTACAGCATTAATTTTAATCCTTGCTGCAAATACTGGTTATTCTGCTTTCCCATTACTGGCAGTTAATCTTGCAAAAGATAAGTTTATTCCAAGGATGTTTCTTGTTAGAGGAGACCGATTGGGATACTCAAATGGCATTATCATACTTGCCATCACTTCAATCATTTTAATTATTGCTTTTCAGGCAGAAACAGAGCATCTAATTCCTCTTTATGCTGTTGGTGTGTTTATTCCATTTACCTTGTCCCAAACCGGAATGATCGTTAAATGGATTCGCGAGAAGCCTCAGGGGTGGCTTCCAAAACTAATCATAAATGCAATAGGGGCCTTTATTAGCTTTATTGTGTCAATGATGTTCTTTTTAACTAAATTCACTCAAGTATGGTCGGTTTTAGTTTTTTTACCAATTATTCTTTTTGTTTTCTACCGAATTAGAAAGCATTATGAAGCAGTCGGTGCCCAGCTTAGCCTTACAACTTGTGAACCATTGATGCCAATTGAAGGAAATGTACTAATAGTTCCTGTTGCTGGCATGACTAATGTGGTAGCGAATTCGATCAACTATGCAAAATCACTTTCTCAAGATCAAATTATTGCAGTATATGTCTCCT
Organism: Bacillus sp. OV166; assembly: GCF_900177675.1. Lineage (GTDB taxonomy): Bacteria > Bacillota > Bacilli > Bacillales > Cytobacillaceae > Neobacillus. The sequence goes on from NZ_FXWM01000001.1 coordinate 2,918,340, forward strand.
TTGAAAGAGATGACGAGAAAAACTTTGAAGAAAAATGGAAGAAGTGGCAACCAGATGTAAGACTGGTGACGCTTCACTCGCATTACAGAAGTATCATTAATCCTCTTACCAAATTTGTTGATACTATTGAACATAAAGCTAGTGAATCGAATTACCGAGTCACAGTAATCATCCCACAATTTATTACAAAGAAAGGTTGGCACAATATTCTGCATAATCAATCAAGTTTACTGATTCGGGCCTTCTTACTGTTTCGGAGAAATGTAATTATCACGACTGTTCCTTATCATTTAAAAAAATAAAGACTATAAAAAATATCAATTCTTTCAGGCAGCTCTACTTTATTTAGAGTTGCCTTTTATTTTAGACAAAAAATACATAACTCCAACATAAAAAATTTTGATTTTATTGTAGTAGGATCTCCAAAACTGTCACTTTTTTACTAAACTATCCTACCCCGTTATTTGAAGAAGAAAAAAAAGACCTTCGATGTTGAAGAATCGCACCCGCAAGTGCCTTTATTAGCAGAAAAGAGCCTTCATTTTTCCACAATTCTTTCGTTTTGCCTCGAGTTGAGAGGATAATTTTTTCTAATAAAGAAAAAATTAGGTAGAAAAGGGAGACTAAAACATCAACCAACATGAATGATTGAATTGAGGGAAATGGATGAATTTGAAACGAAGAAAGGTTCTCACTTATTTAATTACAATGGTTTTATCTTTTCTTTTTATCATACCTTCGGTGGATGCCCAAAATGTTAACCCAGAGGTCTTGGTACGAGTAAAAGAAACACTTACTGTCAATGGAAAAGTATTTAAAGATTTAAATTCAAATGGAAAACTTGATGATTATGAAAACTGGGAGTTACCAATAGAAAAGCGAGTTGCTGATCTTGTATCCCAAATGACACTTGAGGAAAAAGCCGGCCTAATGATTATACCTGAATTTCATGAAATTGAAGGGTCAATGATGGAACAGCCGAATAATATGATTGATCAACATGCACGTTATTTTGTTTATCGTAAGACATCTAGTGCTGATGTTATTGCCAATACAAATAATATACTGCAAGAAAGGACTGAGGGAACAAGATTAGGAATACCGGCAGTCCTTATTTCAAATCCCCGAAACCATTTCACTATGATCGCAGATATTACAGATTTAAAAAAAGTAGAAGATTACTATGTACCCGCAAAAGATGGTCCTGGTCATTTTTCCATATGGCCAGATTCCTTAGGACTCGCTGCAACCAGAGACCTTGATTTGGTTAGAGAATTTGCTCAAATTGCACGAAAAGAATGGACATCTTCTGGTCTTCGTAAAATGTATGGCTACAATGCTGATGTTGCAACACAACCGTTATGGCCAAGGATCTTAGAAACATTTGGAGAAAGTCCTAAACTTGTGTCAGATATAAACTATTCGTTAATCAAAGGTTTTCAAGGTGAAGAACTTGACAAAAACAGTGTTTCTTTGACTACAAAGCATTTTCCTGGTGGGGGATCAAGATATTTGGGGAAAGATCCGCATTTTGAGGAAGGAAATTTTAATATTTATCCAACAACAGGTAGCTTGCAAAAGTATCATCTGCCACCGTTTAAAGCAGCCATTGAAGCTGGAACAACTTCAATACTACCTTACTATGCATATCCAAGTAATAAAAGTGCAAATCAAGGGCTTCCTCCCTATAACGAAAAACAGCAATTTGAAGAAGTCGGTTTTATTTTTAACAAAGCTTTTTTAACCGACATATTGCGCGAGAAACTTGGTTTTATAGGATATGTCAACTCAGATATGGGGGCAATAATTGATATGGCATGGGGTGCTAAACAATTGTCGAAGGAAGAAAGAATTGCTAAAGCATTGGAAGCTGGAGCAAATATTTTTTCCGGACAGAATGATACACAGCCATTAATAAATGCAGTAGAACAAGGTTTGGTAAGTGAGGAGAAAATCAATCGGTCCGTGGCATATTTGCTCACCGAAATGATGGATTTAGGTTTATTTGAAAACCCCTATGTGGAACCGAAAAGGGCACTTCAAGTGGTAAATAATCCGGAATCAAAAGAAAAGGCAGACTTAGCCCATCGGAAGTCTATTGTCTTATTACGCAATGATCAGAATCTTTTGCCCCTAAATGATAAAAAAATAAAAGATTTGAAACTTTATGTCGAGTCGTTCCCAGCTGGTGTACAGAATGCAAATACGATTGCATTTAAAGAAACCATTCAGAAATATGATCCGGGCATCACTTTGACGGATCATTTGGAAGAAGCCACACATGCACTTGTTTGGATAACTCCCAAACAAGATCTTCTTTCAAAGCAACCATTGATTTCCATAGGATCGAATACGCATATTTATAATAAAAATCGGATGATCAAAATACAGAAAACTGTACCGACTATTACTGCCATCAACTTTAGTAGTCCTTGGCTGATTCAAGAAATTGAACCGAATGCTGCAGCTGTCATTGGAACGTTCGGAGTGAAAACGGAAGCTTTAATTGATGTGATTCGTGGGAAATTTAATCCGACGGGGAAACTGCCTCTAACAATTCCAGCAAATCAGGAAGCCGTGGCAAACGACAAGATGGACGTACCAGGCTTTGATGAGGCCCCTTCCTATGCATACCAAGCAAAATCTGGTGACAAGTATCGTTACGGTTTTGGACTATCCTATAATACAGAGCATAAGGAAGCAAAGTCCGGCGGTATCGGTGAATTCTTGAGTAGAATTTTCAAAAATTAAAAAGAAGTGGACCAAAAGGCATGATCAAGGCTATCTCAAAAGTAATTAAAAATGAATCTTACATTCGATGTAATAAATAATAATTGCAAAACACGGCATGTTGATAAAAAGGGTAAAACAAAAAGTTATATCCTAAAAAAATTAAATGCTTATTAAACTAAATTGCTCGTTAGCCATTCATGCAGCACTGATTTTTGCGCTTCATGGATGGCTAACGAGTGCTAGCGCTCAAAGAAGGGTCGCTTGTATACAGAGCCATTCCATTAAAGATCTCCATTGTTTCCGGTAAAATGATATGCTATATTATTAACATGACTTATTAAAGAGATTTAATAAGTTTTTGATCGATACTTATTAAAGTTCTTTAATAAGTGCATTCTAATAGGCGGTGACCCTTATGAACACGACTCCAAAATCGATAGGGAAGGAAATCCTTCGCGGTATTCGTAAATCTCTTTTAGAACTTGGGAGTGCAACAAAAGTTGAACTTAGCGATAAATTAGGAATTAGTTTTCCTACCATAAGTAAATTCTTAACCCAGATGGAAAAGGATGGTGAACTGATTCCAGTCGGTCTTGATGATTCGAGTGGAGGAAGAAGGGCAAAAAGATATACATATAATCCAGAGTATATGTTAGGTTTGGCAATCTTTTTAGAGAGGACAGAGACAAATTATATTGTCTTTAACTGTTTAGGTGAAGTGAAGGATGTTGGAAAAACCTCAAGTCTCTTAGTAGATGTAAATTTACGATTATTAACCTACTGTGTTGAAGAGATAAGGGGGAAATATCCAAAAATAAGTTGTGTATCCATTGGTGTACCTGGTTCCGTAGATAATGGACGGATTATTTATATACCAGGGTATGAACACCTTCAAAACTTAGATTTGAAGGGATATTTGGAAAGTCGTTTCTCAATACCTGTTGTAATCGAGAACGATATGAATGCGGCGGTGCTTGGATATCACGATAGTAAGGGAAATAAGAAAGATAAATCCCTTGTTTATTTATATTCAGGTCAAAATGGTCCAGGTGCTGGAATTATGGTCAATGGAGTCGTGGTACGAGGCAGTACTAATTTTTCAGGAGAGGTGTCATTTGTTCCACAGTACGATAACCAAAACTTTGGCCAGGCTTTGCAAAATGAAAAAAGGACTAAGGGAGCATTTATATGTGAGGAATATGAGATTGACGCCATTAGCAGATTAGTAGCTTCCTTTGTATCTATTATTAATCCTTATACCATTATTTTTTGCGATGATGAAGTCAACCAATTTATCCTAGACCAAATTTTAGACCGAAGTTCAAAGTATATTCCAGCAGAGCATCTTCCAGAACTGATAATGAGTGATTGGAAACAAGATTATTTATTTGGATTACAAAGTCTTGGTCTTGATCTCATGATCACCGGAATAAACAACTAAGACAAATCAATACCTATTATAAAAATTTAAAGGCGGGGTTATATTGGCTACATTCTTTTTAGTAATTATCTACATGGCTTTTATCAGCTTGGGTTTACCTGATTCATTGTTGGGAGTGTCATGGTCTTTGATGCAATCGGAACTTGGAGCTCACTTTGAGACAGCCGGATTGCTTTTTATGACAATCGCTGGGGGAACGATCATTTCCAGTTTTGCTAGTGGAGTTGTACTTAAACGCTTCGGAACTGGCATTGTCACATTTTTCAGTTGTTTAATGACTGCAGGAGCACTGCTTGGGTTTTATTTTGCTCCTTCGCTTTTTTGGCTATTTATTTGTGCCATACCACTTGGATTAGGTGCAGGTGCCGTTGATTCGGGATTAAACAATTATGTAGCGACACATTACAAAGCACACCACATGAGTTGGCTTCATTGTTTTTGGGGAGTTGGGGCTACACTTGGTCCCGTAATTATGGCTCAGTTTATTTCAGGGCAACATTCTTGGAGAAACGGGTATCTTGCCATCGCTGGTCTGCAGTTTGCATTAGTTGTCATTCTTTTCTTCACTTTGCCTTTATGGAATAAGGTTAGAGGAAACAGCATTGTGAACTCAACTAATAAGACAGAAAATACAGATGATGGATTATATGGAGCAGGAGCTAAAAATCGAAAACCTTTGCAAATTAGGGGAGTTAAGCTAGCTTTGATATCTTTCTTGTTTTATTGTGGTGCAGAGTCAACTATGGGACTTTGGGGAAGTAGTTTCCTGATAAATGTTAAAGAATTATCCGTAGATGCAGCGGCAAAGTGGGTTTCCTTGTATTACGCGGGTATCACAATCGGAAGATTTATTACAGGCTTTATTACCTTGAAAATGAGTAACCGTATGCTTATTCGGGTGGGGCAAATAATAGCATTAACTGGTGCCGCATTCCTACTCCTACCTTTGCCTTCCACTTTCTCGCTTGTCGGCTTTATTATGGTTGGATTAGGATTGGCACCGATATTTCCGTGTATGTTGCATGAAACGCCAACACGATTTGGGCAGGAACATTCCCAAACAATCATGGGGTATCAAATGGCCATTGCTTATACAGGTAGTACGTTCCTGCCGCCTCTTCTTGGTTTCATTGCAGTACACTCGTCAATTGGAATCTTCCCATTTGTCATTGCAGGTTTTATTGCAATAATGCTCTTGGGTTCCGAAAAATTAAATATCAAATTGAATAGAAACAATTTATTAAGTGTAAAAAAGAAAAACTCCACAGTAAATTAATGTATAAATGCTGGTGTATTAGGATTACGAAGAACAACTAGACTGGAAACATATTGTAGAAGATCGTCATTAGCGTCGATCTTTTTTCTTTGTCGCTGTTTCAGATAAAAGATTTACTAATTGAAGTATTGGAACCCAATTTATAGTGATAATATTTTATGAATTGGAAAACAATAGTGCTTAGGAAAGGAGGGATTGAGAATGTATGTGAAAAAGTGGTTAACTGGATTGGTCGTTATGTTTGCGATGATTGTTGTGATGACAACTCCAGGCTCACTCGATGTATTCGCTGAATCCGGCGTCGTAACACAGCCTGTTGAGACAGTGAAAGCGATAGAGGTCGAGTTGCTCGATGATTCCTTTAATCCGAGAGTCATCACGATTCCGAATGGAATTACGACAACGCTGATTTTGAAAAACCAAGGTAAGAAAGAGCACACCTTCACAGTGGAAAAGCTCAGTATTGACACCGAAGTCCAGCCGGGAAAAGAAAAAACCATTACCGTGAAACCGAATAGTCCCGGTACATATGACCTGATATGTAGGTACCATTTCCAGGAAGGTATGGCTGGAAAAGTAATTGTCAAATAACAAGCAGGGCCAATCGGCCTTGCTTGTTTAATAGGCAAGACTGGAATGATTCACATTTTTCGTTTTAAAGACAGCCAGTTTATCGAACTGGCTGTTTTTGCTCATTTTTTAACCTTGCGACAGAGATTTTCTGTCAACTGCCTACGGTTGTTTTTCTAACCATCTATGTTTAACCAAAATTTTGAATTGTGGTGTTTTTTGCGAAGTATACAGGTGTCCTTTTTTAATCTAAAAACACATACTAGTAGCCTTACTCTATTCACTTCGCTTAATTCATAGTAAAATTTATTAAAATGGTGTAATTGATTTGCATGATCAAAAGGATAAAAAGTAGGATAGTTCATTTTAATGGATGAAAAGGAAGGAAGGGCAAAACGATGGATTTCGAAATGGTTATGCAGGAACTCGAAACGCTTAGCAAGGAACGAATGAAAAAGACTTACATAAGCAATGGTGCACACGAGCCGGTTTTTGGGGTAGCTACAGGTGCCATGAAGCCGCTCGCAAAGAAAATCAAGAAAAATCAGCCTTTAGCCGATCAGCTTTACGCCACCGGGAACTACGATGCCATGTATTTTGCAGGCATCATTGCGGACCCAATGGTAATGACTGAGGCTGATTTTGAGCGTTGGATGGATGGGGCGTATTTTTATATGCTTTCCGATTATGTGGTTGCTGTAACGTTGGCTGAAACTGATATTGCGCAAGATGTTGCCGATAAATGGATTGCAAGTGGGGAAGAACTTAAAATGTCGGCAGGCTGGAGCTGTTACTGCTGGCTTTTGGGTAATCGACCGGATAGTGAATTTAGCGCCAGCAAGATTGCCAGTATGCTTGATCAGGTGGAAAATATGATTCACGATTCTCCTGAACGAACAAAATCCGCTATGAATAATTTTATCTACACAGTCGGAATTTCCTATTTGCCGCTCCATGATAAGTCGGTTGAAACTGCAAAGGCAGTAGGCCCAGTAGAAATCAAGCGGGACAAGAAAAAAAGCAGTATTCTGCTTGCTTCCGAAAATATTCAAAAGGAAATTGATCGAGGGAAACTTGGTTTCAAACGCAAATATGTAAGGTGTTAGCATAGTTTGTAGTGTAACTTCTCTAACTGGGAATGAGAGCTCCATACATGATGTAGAAGCTTTAAAACAATAAAATAAAAATGGCTTAGTATTCACTGTACTGAGCCATTTTTTTATGACGAAAATCTTAAGCAAAAATTCGATATCATTAAGGCTGCATTTCGAATACACGACAAATTATTCATTCTATTATGGGACTATATAATTAAAAACCATGAAAGGTGAGGAATTTTGAAAGAATTAGCAGGATTTTTGATTTAAATAAAGGAATATATTCTATATAATTTCGAATTATTCATCAATTCTATCAAGATATGAAAGAGGGTATCCGATATGAATGAAAATTTCTTTGCTGATTATAAAAACTATATTGTTGTACCGGAAGATGAAAAACAAGTTGGAAATGAAGTATTTGATCCCAAAAATTTTGAAGCCTTTTATATACTAACATTGTCCATTTTTGATTCCCGTTTATCGACCTGGAAAGATGCAAGTAAATTTGAAATTGATGTTGAAAAAAGTATCAAAATAGTCCTGAGGGATTTCAATCAAATGGAGCGTAAGAAGTACCATCTTCAATTACTAGAATTTGATAAGTATAAAAACTATTTTATCTTGGCCCTTTCTTCTAAAACAAAATTTAATCCAGTGGAAGAAAAGGATCGTATTAATGATCTCATTGATAAAAAAGTAACGAATTCATTTTATGTTGGGCAAAATTGGTTCAACCTCATTGGTGATAAAGGAAGAGTTGCCCGTAAACTCTTTTGCTACTCCTTTAAGGAATATTTGGCCCAGGACCAAAACCATTTAAAAAGGGAAGAAAAATACGAAAACATCAGTGAATTCATCCCTAAAAAAGGAGAAATGAAGCTGATTAAAAGCTCGCTGAAAAAGGATATTCTCTAACTGCACAGGTAACCGGTGACTTGCCTTGGCAGGTGCGGATTTTTGTGGATAGAACGTGTATTCAAATATTTTACCTATTATTGGGCATCCTCTATTTGAGGATGTTTTTGCTAACCAAGAGGGGTGAAATTTTTTGAAATGCCCGCAATGTGTTTATACCAATCCAGATGGAGTGAAGTTCTGCCTAAGCTGCGGAGAAAAGTTTTTTAAAAATAACACACAAGAGGATGAAAATAGCTTTTTTTATGAGTTTGCCCATTACGTTGATATGGTCCCAAGATTCCAACGATCGATTGAACCAAAATTTCAAAACATATTTTCGCGTGTTTTCCGTAATCATAGTGAACTGGAAGCGGACCGGCTGTTTATCGTAGGAACTGCGCTTACGACACCAAAAATTTCGGAAGTGAAAGACACTTGGCCAAAACCATGGCTTTTTGCAAGGGTATTCATCATTTCGCTTCTTGCATTCGTAGGCTTTTATATAGGTGTGAGCTATTTTAGAAATGTGAACTTTATACCCGGACTCATTATTGTTGGTGCTTTTGCTGTTCCGTTTACAACGTTAATCTTCTTCTGGGAGATGAATGCTCCGCAAAATATTGCCTTTTATCGAGTGATATACGTCGTGATGATCGGTGGGATTCTCTCCATGTTAGTCGCACTTGTATTTTTCGATATATTGAAAAACAATATCAATCCGATAACGATTGGAATTGCTGAGGAACTTGCCAAAGCAATTACGGTCATTACGTTTGTTCGATACCGAAAATATAGATATATTCTAAACGGCCTTCTCATTGGTGCTGCAGTTGGAGCCGGTTTTGCCGCGTTTGAAACAGCTGGATATGCTCTAAGGGCACTGCTTTCTGGGGATGGTGCAACTCTCTACAACACGATCCTATGGAGAGGGATCTTTGCACCCGGCGGCCATATTGCCTGGGCAGCACTGACTGGTGCAGCATTCTGTAGAGTACAAGGAGACCATCCATTTAATCTTAACATGCTATTCCGCTTTAGGTTTTTACGCGTCTTTATCTTAGTGGTTCTGATGCATGCATTATGGGACACTCCTATAACAGGAATGTTCCCCTTCGGACAGATTTTTCTAATGCTAGCTTCATGGGTAGTTGTCTTCCTGCTCATCCGTGCTGGCCTTAAGGAAATTGGAGAAAGAAAAATAAATGTTTAAGGAGCAGAGGAGAGTTCTTCTGTTTCTTTTTTTATATTAAGCAAATGTCTTTGTAGTCCCTAAGTCCTATTTTATATAGGAACAATGAACTAAAATTATCCTTTCATATTGACAGCATCCATGGCAAATTTTATATTAATACTCAAGATAAGTATTCAGAATTAACAGACATCTATTTCAAATAGAAACCGGTTTCTATTTGAAAAAATAACAGCACGTATCCTTACTTAAAATTTATTCATACAAAACTACTAGATATATTTTTTTTCGCTAATATAGAAACCGGTTTCTATACCAACAAATTTAGGAGGTAATCATAAAAGTAACTGTCTCAATCTAGGAAAATAGTAAAAGGGGGATATAACATGGTAAAAGCTAATTTTAAACAAATGGCTAAAAAGATTTTAACATGCGGTTCGGCCACGGCCCTTACCCTAAGTTTGCTCGCACCTGCAGCACCTGTAGCAATTGCCGCCGAAGAAGCCCAATCGAACACTGTAACAGAGAAGGTGAAATTAGACCCAAGTTATCAACAGGCACCATTTGATGGCTGGGGAACAGCACTTGTATGGTTTGCTAATATTACGGGAGGCTGGCCGGATGAAGTAAAAAATCAATTAGCCGATGCCCTTTATGGCAAGGATGGACTTAATTTTAATATTGCTCGATATAATATAGGCGGTGGTGATTCACCAGAGACCACTCCGTACATGCGTCTTGGCGGAGCAGTCCCAGGTTATTGGAATCGGCCGGCCGAATTTGGACCGCCCAATGGTAACACAGCAGGCTGGACAGAGCCGAAGAATTGGTGGGACCCTAAAAACCCTGACCATTGGAACTGGAGCGCTGATGCCAACCAGCAATGGTGGCTGAAAGCAGCTAAGTCTAGAGGGGCTGATACGTTTGAAGCCTTTTCAAATTCGGCACCATACTTTATGACGCAAAGTGGATACGTATCCGGAAACTGGGATGCAAACAAAGATAACCTGAAGCCTGATCAATACACGAATTTTGCCAGCTATTTAACGGGAGTTGTGGACCATTTACAGCAAGAAACAGGGATTAAATTTAAAACGCTTTCACCGGTAAATGAACCCAATACTAACTATTGGGGAGCCAAAGGCAGACAGGAAGGATCACACTGGGCACCGGCATCACAAGCGAAAATGATTAATGAGGTGAAAACACAATTAACCGAAAAAGGTTTGAATACCGTTGTCTCGTCAATGGACGAAACCAATCCATCAAAATTCCGATCCAATTGGGATGCCTACAATACGGAAACCCGCAATAATATTGGACAGTTGAATGTACATACGTACGGAACGGGAGAAAGAAATGGTGCCAGAGATATTGCCAAGGGTGCGGGAAAAAAACTATGGATGTCCGAGGTTGATCTAAGTGTCGGCGGCCAGAATCATGAGGACATCAAGCCAGGGATTGCTATATCAGAAAGAATCCAGGCGGATATCCAGCAGCTCGAGCCGGAAGCATGGGTGCTTTGGCAAGCAGTTGAAGATGAAGTAAACATGAGGCCTGAGCATGAAAATGGCAACTGGGGTTTGATTCAGGTTGATTTTGCCGCAAAGGATTTCAGCAATTTTAAAATATACAAAAATAAAAAATACTACGCAGTGGGCAACTACAGTAAATTTATCCGCCCTGGCGACCAGTTTATCAACACAAACAACCAAAATACCTTGGCCGCCATTGATGCGAAAGATGACTCCGTTGTCGTCGTTTATACCAATTCAACTGCGGAACAAAAAGTAGTCAACTTAGACTTATCTGGATTTGAAACGATAAATGGTACAGCATCGGCAACGCCATATGTAACATCGGCCACCGATAATTTGCAGAAAAAAGAAGACATCAAGGTAAAGGATGAAAAATTAGCAGCGGTGGTTCCCGCACAATCGATTACAACATTCGTCGTATCCGGTGTTTCTGGAGTCAACAAGGATGCCGGATTCTTAAATAATCATGATAAATACAAAATTAGCAATCTAAATAGTGGAAAGGTCCTGGATATCACTCAGGATGGCAAGATTGTGCAAAAATCCTATGACCGCGATAAAGCGAGCCAGCAATGGAGCCTTCAAAAAGTGACCAATGGATACAGCTCCAAGGAATTATATAAAATCGTCGACACCAACAGTGGCAAAGTAATTGGTGTAGAAAATGGGTCCGCTGTGGAACAAACCTATCAAAACACTGTCAGCCAAAAGTGGATGTTATCCACCTCAGGCAATCAGCAATACACTTTCATTAACGCAGCAAACGGTCAGCTGCTGGAAGTTGGCGGCGCGTCAACAATAGAAGATGCTGGTGTGGACGTCTGGTCAGCGAATGCTGGAAAGAATCAGAGTTGGAAAATCGACAAGTCCGGAATTGTAGAAATTGAGCCTGCCAATGTCGTTGTCACGAAGAAAAAAATCGCACCGGAACTGCCACAGGAGATAACTGCTATTTACGGTGACGGGATAAAAGTGCAAAAAGCGGTCCAATGGGAGCCGGTTGTACCTGATCAATATGACAGGGAAACCTTTTTTACCGTGAAGGGCACGGTAGAAGGAACGAACATCCCAGCAGTTGCCAATGTTACCGTCAGCAAAGTGGAAAGTGTCGAACCAATTAAAGTGAAAACTGTTCCAGGTAAAGCGCCGGAACTGCCTGAATTTGTTCCTGCTAAACTTAAAATCGGTACAGAAGGAAACGTACGTGTGAATTGGGAAACAATTGACCCAAGCAAGTATGAAACGCTTGCCAAATTTACCGTAAAAGGCTCGATTCCGTATAGTCCGGTTAAATTAACTGCCAATGTGCAAGTCACCAAACCGGCATTGCAGAACATTGCCTTAAACCTTCCAGGCTCTGATCAGGAGTTTCCAAAGGCAACCGCTTCCTTTACAGGACAGTATGATAAAGCCGCAAATGTTAACGATGGTGAAATCTCTTCCATTCGCTGGACGAATTGGGATCCAAACAGCTGGAGGTCAGAAGATTGGGTAGCAATTGATTTTGGGAGTGAAGATACGATTTCTACACTCGATTTGCATTTTTATGATGATGGGGGTGGAACGAGACCACCAGCATCCCTACAGCTTGAGTACTGGGATGGTACCGAATGGAAGGCCATCGATGGTACCCAATTAGATGTGAATGCGAAAAAGGACTTAACGGTGAATTTTGCACCAGTAACCACATCGAAGGTCCGAGTGGTGATGAAAGCGATGCCGAATACATGCATTGCGATTTCGGAAATTGAGGTATTTGGAAAAGGAGATGTCACGAAGGCTGAACCAAGCATTGGCGATGATGCAACACTTGAGAGCATCTTAATCGATGGGAAGCCGCTAAAGGATTTCCAACCTGACCAATTTACTTATGATGTGAAGGAAAAAGCATCGAATTCTCCTGTTGTTACTGCAGTAACCAACGACCTATTTGCCTCTTATCAGGTATCTGAAGTAGAGGACGCTGCTGTGATCACAGTAAAATCGGAGGATGGGCTCCGGACTGAAACCTATACGGTTAAATTTAGATAATCCAATTGGTCATAGTTGAGGATGCTGTAGTCCACAACTATGACTTTTTATTGCCATTTTTTCCCCCGCCTTCACGTTCACCCTATCGACTACCATCTTTCTATTAAAATAGATTACAATTGGAAGAAAGATACTTAAGATAAAACCGATTACTATATTTAGGTTTATATCTCTAAGAAGGGGGGCTTCAGTTGGACAAAAAAACGTTTACCATCTATGATATTGCCGAAGCCACAAATGTATCTCCGGCAACTGTATCGCGGGTCCTAAATGGCAATTATCCAGTCAGCAAAAAAACAAAAGAGAAGGTGCTGGCGAAAATACAGGAATATAATTTTCAGCCAAACAGTATTGCAAGAAGTTTATCAAAAAAAGAAACAAAGATGATCGGGCTGATTTTGCCAGACATCACGAATCCATTCTTTTCAAGCTTCTGCATGAAATTGGAGAAATACGCTCAAAAAAAGGGATATACGATATTCTTATGTAATTCTATGAACGATAGCGAGATGGAGTCCGTTTACCTAAAGGTTCTCTCGGAACGCCAGGTCGAAGGGATCATCATGATGGGCGGCCGGATTAATAAATCGTTAACGGATGCGGAAGATGCCGCTGAGGTGCAAGAGGTTATGAAAAAGATCCCTATTTTGATGGTCAACGGAGAGATGGACGGTGTCGATTGTTATAAAGTGAAATCCGATGAGCTGTTGGGTATGAAGATGATTGTCGAGCATTTAGTCGAAATGGGGCACAAAAAAATTGGCTTGCTGGGAGGAAAGCAGGGGATCACTTCAACCGATATAAAAGTAGAGGGATTCAGGCAGAACCTGGTGGACAAGGGTCTAGTTTATCATCCTGAATGGCATATTTACAGTGGTTTTTCGGTAGGAAGCGGACAAAAAGCGATGAACATGCTGTTAGAAAACAAGGAGCTGCCAACGGCCATTATTTGTATGAATGATATGATTGCCTCCGGAGCTTTAGTTGCGTGCAATCAGCAACAGATCAATCCCAAGAAATTTGCCTTTGTAGGCTATGATGATTCGTTTGTCGCAGATATCTTGACGCCGAGCCTTACCTCGATTAACCATGATTACGAAAAACTTGGCAGGGTGGCACTAGATTTAATAATCAACGCAAAAAATGAGCAAGAAGTACCCGAAGTAACAAAAGAAGTAACGATTGAACCCTTTCTCACCAAGAGGAACTCCACTGATTGGTGACTACCACGCTGCTGGCAGGAAGAATTATGCTGGTGACTTCGTTAATACTTCAAGTCATTGATTCTAAAAATGTGAACAAATAGGTGAAAAAATTGAAAAAATGGTTTATAATCATTTAGTCATTTAAAATTATATAGTTCGCATTTTGCGAAAGTGGTTCTAGCCCCCCACATTAAAAAAACTAAGATGAAGCAGCACTTCTATCTTGGGGTGCTGTTTTTTTCTATTTGAAAGGAAGTATTCGATATACATGTTGAAAAACGAAAAGGCAATTGTTGTGTTTAGTGGTGGACAAGACAGCACCACATGTTTATTTTGGGCATTAAAGCAATTTAAAGAAGTAGAAGTAGTTACATTTGATTACAATCAACGGCATAGTTTAGAAATTGAATGTGCCAAAAATATAGCCAAAGAACTTGGTGTGAAACACCATATTTTAGATATGTCATTATTAAATCAACTAGCCCCTAATGCGTTAACACGTTCAGATATTGAGGTGACTGATGGCGGCGAAGGGGAACTGCCGTCTACATTTGTGCCAGGTCGTAATCTGTTATTCCTAACCTTCGCAGGTGTTTTAGCACGTCAGATCGGTGCCAAGCATTTAGTCACTGGTGTTTGCGAAACAGATTTCAGCGGGTACCCAGATTGTCGCGATATTTTTATTAAATCACTTAATGTCACCTTGAATCTATCGATGGACGATAATTTTGTCATTCATACGCCATTAATGTGGTTAAACAAAGCTGAAACATGGGCAATGGCAGATGAATTAGGAGCGTTTGAATTTGTTCGTGAAAAAACATTAACCTGTTACAATGGTGTGATTTCGGATGGATGTGGAGAGTGTCCAGCTTGCGTCTTAAGAAAAAGAGGGCTTGATGACTTTCTTAATGGGAGGTTTTAAACGATGGGTTTCAGAATCGTCGATAAACTTCAAAAAATAAATGAGGACATTCAACCTCATCAATTAAAATATCATTCGAAACGTGTGCTAGTGAGCAAGGAATTTACCTTTGATGCTTCACACCACTTGCATTGCTATGAAGGGAAATGCAAGAATTTGCACGGCCATACGTACAGAGTTATTTTTGGATTAAGTGGTTTTGTTGATGAACGCGGCTTAATGATCGACTTTGGCGATATTAAAGACATTTGGAAAAATGAAATCGAAATCTATCTTGATCATCAATACCTAAACGAAACCCTTCCATCGATGAATACAACAGCCGAAAACATGGTTGTCTGGATATATGAGAAAATGAAAGATGCCTTAGCAACAGAAGAACGTAGGAACCAATATCATGGTGCAAGAGTGGAATTTGTCCGTCTGTTTGAAACCCCAACAAGCTACGCAGAAGCGAGAAGGGAGTGGATGGAGGAATGAGTAAGATTCCTGTATTAGAAATTTTTGGCCCAACCATTCAAGGAGAAGGCATGGTCATTGGTCAAAAGACGATGTTTGTTCGGACAGCCGGCTGTGATTATTCATGCAGCTGGTGTGATTCTGCCTTTACATGGGATGGCAGTGCCAAAGAGGATATTCAGCAAATGACCGCTGAAGAAATTTGGGATGAATTAAAAAGAGTCGGTGGGGACAATTTCTCGTTTGTGACGATCTCAGGGGGAAATCCGGCGCTATTGAAAAACTTAGATGTGTTTATCGATTTATTAAAAGAAAAAGACATCAAAATTGGCATCGAAACACAAGGAAGCAGATGGCAGGACTGGTTCCTAAACGTCAATGAACTGACCATTTCACCAAAGCCGCCGAGCTCTAACATGGTAACCAATTTCGAAATATTAGATTCTATTTTTCAAAATTTAAACGACAATGATTTTAAACATCAAGTGAGTCTAAAAGTCGTCATCTTTGATGAAGCCGATCTTGAGTATGCGAAAAAGGTTCATAGCCGATACGCAGATATTCCTTTTTATCTCCAGGTTGGGAACGATGATATTACGAATTTCAATAATAATGAATTGATTCAAAAACTACTATTGAAATATGAGTGGTTAGTCAATTGTGTGGTTTCGGACCCTCAATTGAATGATGTAAAAGTATTACCACAATTGCATGCACTTCTTTGGGGAAATAAGCGGGGCGTGTAAGGACAGGGACCATGAAGGACCATGGGATCATGGGGACGGTTCTACTGGCTTTTTTGGACAAGGAAAGAGATTAAAAAAGGCCAAAAGAACCGTCCCTGTGGGCATGTGGACATTGAATAGATGAAGTTTATTGAATTTTTCTTAAGCCCTTCCCTTCATGAATCTCTCGAATACCTTCCTCGCAAACCCCGTAAGAACGCCAAGAACAAGTTTCACAGACAACTTGAATATCGGCGGGGATGACATGTTTTAGGATACGGGACTCAATTTCCTCCCATCTAAGAATTTGTCCGATTGTAAGGTTCATTTTGTCTAAAATAACGGCATCTCTTTCAAAGATCTGGTCGTCTTGGCAATGGTATTCACCTGAATTAGGGAACTTTTCACACAACTGATCTGGTCCCTTTACAAGCATAATCAACGTTTTTGGGTTGCTTCTCAAGGTTTGATGCAAAAGAGTCATATTTTCCACGTATTCTTGGGAATAGCCCATTCCCCGATAGCCTAGAAGGCAAAAAAGATGATGTCCTCGTAGCTTATACATTATTCTCCCCCAGTTTGTTTACTCCCTTTTGATATTAAAAGTAAACTATAATTGTAATTTGGTTAACATCTATAGGGTTTAGTCTACCATAAAAAAAAGAAAAACATTTGACATTTCTACCTGAAGTGTTAACATTATCCATGCAGGGAAATCATTACATGACAATTAAATAGATGAAGCAAATCCGCTAGAGGTGCCTTTTTAAAGGGCTGAGATTGAAGTACTACTTCGGGACTCTATGAACCTGATCTGGGTAATACCAGCGTAGGGAAGTGGAAAACGGGATATTTGAAGAACGTATGTTTCTATTTCGAATTTTCGACCACTTTCTTACCTAAAGAAAGTGGTTTTTTGTTTTTCACTTTAAGCCTTAGATCTTCGGAATCTGCTTAAAAGGAGGGACGGGTATTTCAACTAGTATAAAAGATAAAGAGTTACATATTATCTCCAATGGGAAAATTCCAATCGAACAGTTATGTGAAATTGTAAGCGAAATTCATCCTTATATAACCGCGATTCATTTGCGGGAAAAACAAAAAACAGCCAAGGAACTTTTCCAAGCCGTCCAACGGTTAACAAATGAAAACATCCCACTATCAAAGATTATCATTAATGACCGAGTCGATGTTGCCTGCGTTACAAGGGCTAGAGGAGTTCAATTAGCCTTCCATAGTTTAGATGCAGCGCTTGTGAAAGAAAATTTTCCTCAGCTTTTCCTCGGGAGCTCCATCCACTCCTACGAGGAAGGACAACAAGCAAAAGAGAATGGTGCTGATTACGTGCTATATGGCCATATCTTTCCTTCGCAATCAAAACCGGGTAAGACCCCAAAAGGACTAGTGGAATTAGCAAGGCTTACCCAATTAGACATCCCGGTAATAGCCATCGGCGGGATCACACCTGAAAATACGGGGCAGGTACTTCAAGCAGGATCAAAAGGGATCGCAGTCATGTCAGGAGTTTTAGGTGCTCACGATCCATTAGCAGCAGTTAAGGCTTACCTAAATGTATTAAATGGAGATGAACAAAGTGGAAAAATCATTTGATGTGGCCATTATCGGAGGCGGAATTATCGGGTCCTCGATTGCCTACCAGCTTGCAAAAAGGGGAAGAAAAGTCATCATAATTGAGAAGGAACGAGTCGCTTGCCAAGCGTCCAGTGCGGCTGCAGGAATGTTGGCAGCACAAGCAGAGCTGGAACAAGACGGTCCTTTATTCCAGCTAGCTTTAAAAAGTCAAGCGATGTTTTCAACGCTCGCAAGTGAGTTATTTGAATATACGGGAATTGATATTGAGTATGTGAATAAAGGAATGGTGAAAATTGCCGAAACCGAAGAAATAGCGCTCGAGGTAAAAAAACAGATCACCTTCCAAAAAAAATGGGATCCAACCATTACCTGGCTCGATGCATCGGAAGTACGGTTGCTGGAACCATCTCTTTCACCAAGTGTAGCTGGAGGGATGTATCTCCCTCATGATGGGCATGTGCAACCAGCAAAGTTAACACAAGCCTTTGCAAAAGCCGCGGAACATTTTGGTGCCCAAATATGTGAAGAGACGGAGGTTCTGTCTTTTGTCTATGAAAACGGTCAGGTTAAAGGGGTTACCACCTGCAAGGGCGTCATCCATTGTGAACAGGTGGTTGTTGCCACTGGAGCTTGGGCGGCGAAATTAATGCAAGAATCAGGAATCGATATTCCTGTGTATCCGGTTAAAGGAGAATGCTTTTCGATTAGAACAGAAAGGCCGATCATCAACACTACCATTTTCTCCGACAAACGTTGTTATTTAGTACCGAAACGAAATGGGGAAATTTATATAGGTGCGACTATGATTGAAAATACCTTTGATACCAAGGTAACTCCTGAAGGGATTGCTACATTGATAGAAAGAGCGACTCAATTAGTTCCACAGATTAAGGAGGCAGCATGGGAGCGAGTATGGGCTGGAGTCAGACCGCAGACAGGCGATGGAATTCCTTATATGGGCGAACATCCAAGCTTGCGTGGGTTGTTCGTGGCAGCAGGCCATTTTCGAAATGGAATTTTATTAAGCCCGATGACAGGGGAACTAGTTGCGGACCTAGTGTCAGGTAGATTACTAAATCAGGAACTACTCTCTGCTTTTCACCTAGAACGGCACAAAGAAACGGTTAGTTAGGAGGAAAACCATGGAGGTAGTAGTAAATGGCGAGTGGATCCAATTACCCGACCATATCGTATCTGTTTCAGATGTTCTCAAATATTATGACATCCAAGATAAGGTCGTTGTTGTGGAAGTAAACGGTGAAATATTAACCAGGTTAGAGCACCAAAGTACGAGAATATCAGATAAAGATCGAATCGAAATAGTCCATTTTGTAGGAGGCGGTTGACATGTTAAAAATAGGTTCATTATCCTTTCAATCTCGTTTGTTACTTGGTACGGGAAAGTATCCAAGCTTTGAAATCCAAAAGGAAGCAGTGCTAGTGTCGAAAGCAGAAATCCTCACGTTTGCGGTGAGACGAATGAATATCTTTGAACCAAGCCAGCCGAATTTTTTAGAACAGCTCGACACTCAAAAATATAAGCTTCTGCCTAATACTGCTGGAGCAAAAACAGCAGCAGAGGCGGTTCGGATCGCAAAACTAGCGAAAGCTTCAGGACTATGCGATATGATTAAAGTGGAAGTGATTGGCTGTGATCATACCTTGCTTCCTGACCCGATTGAAACCCTTAAAGCAACGGAAGAATTAGTGAAAGAAGGATTTATTGTCCTCCCCTATACATCCGATGACGTGGTTTTAGCTCGAAAGCTCCAAGAAGTGGGCTGTCATGCGGTCATGCCAGGGGCTTCGCCGATTGGATCCGGTCAAGGGATCATCAATCCTGTTAACCTAGGCTTTATTATCGAGCAAGCGGTCGTGCCTGTGATTGTGGATGCTGGTATTGGCTCCCCAGCTGATGCAGCATTGGCGATGGAATTAGGAGCTGATGGGGTGTTATTAAATACGGCTGTTTCAGCAGCAAATGATCCGGTCAAAATGGCTCGAGCCATGAGTTTAGCGATCGAAGCGGGACGATTAGGCTTTGAAGCCGGACGAATCGAGAAAAAGAGATATGCGACAGCCAGCAGTCCCAAGGAAGGAATGAGTATCGGGTGAATCGCTACTCACGACAGGAACTATTTTCACCGATTGGGAAAGACGGGCAGCAGCTAATTTCCACGAAACATGTACTCATCATCGGAATGGGAGCACTCGGTTCAGGAAGTGCCGAAGCACTTGTCCGCGCGGGAATTGGGAAGCTCACCATTGTGGATCGTGATTATGTCGAATGGTCGAATTTACAGCGGCAGCAGCTCTATGCTGAAGAAGATGCCAAAAACCGAATTCCCAAAGTCATCGCAGCTAAAAACCGATTAACAGCGATTAACTCTTCGGTGCTGATTGAGGCCATCATTGGCGATGCCTCCGTTACAGAGCTTCTTGACTGGGCTCAAAATGTAGATCTGATGATTGATGCAACCGATAATTTCGAAACAAGAATGATCATGAATGATGTAGCACAAAAGGTGGGCATCCCTTGGATTTACGGGGCATGTGTGGGAAGCTACGGAATATCCTACACGATTATTCCAGAAAAAACACCCTGCCTTGCTTGTTTACTTGAAACCGTTCCGCTAGGCGGATTAACTTGTGACACAGCTGGAATAATAAGTCCAGCTGTGAACATGGTCGTTGCGTATCAAATAAGTGAGACCTTGAAGATTTTGGTCGGAGATGCGGATTCGCTGCGGAACAAACTCGTGTCTTTTGACTTGTGGAAAAATCAACATAGTACGATCCAAGTAGATAAATTGAAAAAAGAAGATTGTCCAACCTGTGGGGAAGAACGATTCTTCCCCTATTTAGCTTTTGAAAATCAAACCAAGACAGCTGTCCTCTGTGGAAGAGATTCTGTTCAGATACGTCC
Organism: Bacillus sp. OV166; assembly: GCF_900177675.1. Classification (GTDB taxonomy): domain Bacteria; phylum Bacillota; class Bacilli; order Bacillales; family Cytobacillaceae; genus Neobacillus. Next base: position 2,938,948 of record NZ_FXWM01000001.1, read on the forward strand.
TGCGCTTCCCGCCTTGCGTGACTTGGTGGCATTAGAAAAATTATTGGCAAATCAAGGGGGAACAGTACAGCGAAATCCGTATCTATTATCTTATTCAGTGGATCCGCACCGATTAGTCATTTTTAAAGACGGAAGGGTGTTAGTCCACGGAACCAAGGATATTTCCGAAGCAAAGGCACTATACCATCGATACTTAGGGTAATGACAACCGCTGGCGATGAAGTCTTTCCATGAAAAGTTACCAAAATTATGCTAAGCTTTATTATTATGGAAAGGAGGATTAGTGATGGATAAATTAATTCCAGAAATTACACTTAATGATGGGCTAACTTTGCCAGTGATCGGTTTGGGTACATATAAGCTAAGAGGGAATGATGGTGTTCATTCCATCTTAAGCGCAATTGATATGGGATATAGACTAATAGATTCTGCTTATAATTATGAAAATGAAGGCACGGTTGGTGAGGCTGTTAGACGCAGTTCTGTTGCAAGAGAAAAATTAAAGATTACATCGAAACTGCCAGGTCGCTATCAAACCTATGGCAGGGCGGTTGCGACCATTCAAGAATCGTTATTTCGGGCAAATCTAGATTATTATGATTTATATCTCATTCATTGGCCAAATCCGAAACAGGACATATACGTGGAAGCTTGGGAAGCATTAATTGATGCTAAAAAATGGGGGCTTATTCGTTCGATCGGTGTCTGTAATTTCTTACCTGAACATATAGAGCGTTTAGAAAAAGAAACAGGTGTGAAACCTAGCCTTAACCAAATCGAATTACACCCATTATTCAATCAAGCACCACAAAGAAAATGGCATGAAGAAAATAACATTACAACGGAATCCTGGAGCCCAATAGCTCGAGCAAATGAAGTTTTACAAAATGATACCATTCAACAGATTGCCGATCATCATAACAAGTCTATTTCACAAATTATTTTACGTTGGCACTATCAACTTGGGGCCATTGCCATTCCTAAATCATCATCTCCTGCAAGGCAGCTTGAAAATATATCTATTTTTGACTTCTCCCTAGATGAAATAGAAATGAGTATCCTATCAGGATTAACTCGCCCTTATGGCAGAATAAACAACCAAGATCCTGCAGTATACGAAGAATTTTAAAGCATTTAATAAATAAAACAGACAAAACACTCCACTAAAAATATTGAACTATAACCCGAATAATGGACACTTTATAAAAAGTCCCTTATTCGGGTTTTTCTGTGTCCATTTCACAAAAACCCGTTTATAATCAAACTCAATGATGTGAGCGGAGGACATATAATGAGTAAAATTATTTTTAATGAAATTCAAATGAAACTACTAGAACAGAATCCAAATGTACAACACGTATCGGATCGTTCTATCGCATATAAGCCTGAATTTAAGGTAGAAGCAATTAAAGAAAATTCAAATGGTAAAGGACCTGCCCAAATTTTTATTGAACATGGATTTGACTTAGAAATGATTGGGTCTGATAAACCTAGTGAATGTTTAAAACGCTGGAGGAAAACATTTGAGCAGTTTGGGGAGGATGGTTTCTTCACAGAAAGGCGTGGAAAAGCAAGCACTGGTAGACCCTCTTCAAAGCCTCTTTCAGTTGAGGATAACTTAAAGAAAGCTGAAGCACGAATTAAATTCCTAGAAGCGGAGCTTGAATTCTTAAAAAAGTTAGACGAACTAGAAAGGCAGGCGAAGAAGAAGAAAAAGTAACCGTTTCAGAGAAGTATATGCTTATCGAACAAACTATTAGAAAGTTTGGGCTTATACATATGGTGAAATTCCTCTGTAAGAAGGCAGAGGTAAGCAGAAGTGGATATTATGCTTGGGTAAAGGCTGAAAGCATGCGGTCTGATCGAGAAGAGAATGATTGGAATGATTATGAGTTAATCAAGGAAATATTTGATAAGAAAAAGGGTTTCGCTGGAGCACTTACTATCAAAATGATTTTAGAGAATGACTATTTTGTGGAAATGAATCACAAAAAAATCCGACGGATTATGAGGAAGTTTAATTTAGTGGCAAAGGTTCGCCAAATTAATCCTTACAAAAAAATGGCTAAAGCTACCCAAGAACATAAGACTCTCTCTAACCTATTAAATCGAGAATTTGACCAAGGTGAGCCTGGAAAAGTATTGCTAACGGATATTACTTATGTGTACTATGGAGCAGCGCAACCGGCTTATTTGTCTTGTGTAAAGGACTCCTCGACAAGGGAAATTGTTGCTTATCATTTGTCCAGAACATTAAAGATGGATCTTGTTTATTGTACATTGGATAAACTCTCTGTAGCACTTGGTGATCTAGTTCATCCGGAAGCTATGATTCACTCAGACCAGGGATTCCATTACACGCATCCAGAATTTCAAAAAAGAGTGAAAAAGCTAAAGCTTACTCAGTCTATGTCCCGTAAGGGAAATTGCTGGGATAACGCCCCAATGGAATCATTCTTTGGTCATTTAAAGGATGAAGTAGATTATTCTTCATGTCAGAGCTTTGAGGAATTACAGGGATTGATAGGAACCTATATTGAGGAGTACAACACCAACAGATATCAATGGAGCCTAAATAAAATGACTCCGGCACAATACCGGAGTCACTTATTAGCAGCTTAAAATATTCGGTCTTTTTTTAGACTGTCCATTTTATGGGTCACAGTTCATATAAGTGAAGTGTTTTATTTTTTAGGGAGTCCTGTAACCATAAAAGGGTGTAGTTTTTAGGACACCCTTTTCTGTTAATACTCAATAGTATATTAACCTAAGAGGTGATTTACGTGGGAGAATTATTGTTTACAACATTTTAATACTAGCTGTGTTCAGTGTAATGAGGAATTTTGAGAATTAGTACAAGAAATTAAAAATATATATAAAGGAAATGGATATAAAGTAAAACCGAGGTTAAAAAGATGTAGCGGCAATAAGCAGCTTATATGAAAAGAATTAGATTTAGCTCTCCGCCTTATATGCACAGTGAGAGGTGATGAAATCATGTTTTCTGTTACAGAAATGAGGAATTTCACGTTGTTTTCTATTCCCCATATTGTTACGTTAATTCTCTTCTTTATTACATGTTGCGCTTTAGTTTATTACAAAAAGAAACTTAAACCATACCAGCCAATTATAAAATGGATACTATTCGGTATTTTGCTTGTTTGTGAGATATCACAGCATTTGTGGTTAATATTAACAAATAAATGGGAAGTCGATGATCTTCCATTACAGCTTTGTTCAATTAGTACCTTTTTAGCACTGTTCTTATACTTGAAAAACAATCAAAAAGCGTTTAATTTGTTATTTTTTATCGGTACCCTACCTCCTATTTTAAGTATGATTACTCCTGGTATTGTCAACCAATTTCCTCATTTTCGATTCATAAGATATTTCCTTCAACATTCAGCTATTCCATTGTCCGTATTGTATTTTATCCATTTTGAAGGTTACAGGATTCCTAGGAAAGGGGTTTTATTTAACTTTTTAACTGTGAACATTATCGCCGTACCTATTTTTTTCTTGAATCAAAAGCTTGGAACGAATTTTTTCTTCTTAGCGAACCCTTCAGAAACAAAAACAATATTATCATTTTTAGGCAGTGGGATTATGTATTATATTAATCTTGAGATCGCCGCATTGTTGTTATTTATCATCACGTACATTTCAATGGATAATTTACAAAAAATAGAAAATAAGAGCATTAATGTTGAAAAGAAAATAGGTGAGAGTGAATGACTAGCGAAAAATATCCTTTCTCAGTCTAAAGAATCATCAAAGATTTCTAGACTTGGAGGGGATTTTTTTTGTTGTTATCTTAAACTAGAATAATCATTTTTGTAACATGGGGATGCCGTATCTATTCTACTGTAAACATCCAACTTACTCCATATTTATCCTTCACAGAACCATGCAGCTTGGCAAAGAAAGTTGGTTGAAGATCCATAAGAATGGTTCCGCCATCTTCAAGCACATTCCATGCATTTTTAGCACGCTCTTCAGAGTCAAGTTCGACACTGATGACCACTTTCTCGCTATTTGGAAAGTCTCGATTTCCATCCGAACCCATAATAATACCCGAATCCGTTAATTTCAATTGTGCATGCAACACAAGGTTTTTATGGCTTTCAGGAATAGGAAAATTAGGATTTGCCGGCATCTCACCGTATCTTTGCATTAAAATCATTTCTCCATCAAATGCTTTTTGATACCATTTAAAAGCCTCTTCGCATTCTCTGTTAAACATTAAATAGGGTTTAATCATTTTACTTTCTCCTTTGTCATTAAATTAGGTAAGCCATGGTGCTTCTATTAACAGCAGTAGTGGTCATATTTTATATTATACACGAACATTTGTTCTTTATACAAGAAATAGTATTAAACTAAAATTAATGGGTATTTTAATGTGGAAATCAAATTCACACGAAATCATCAATCATCATCAAATATAAGTTAACCATAAAGTTTTAATGACATAACTAGGTCTTTTGAACTACCAAATTTTACAGCTATCATCCATTTGGCAGACATGATATATTTCTCTTGTAAGTTCTTAACGGAACTAACGCGTAAGCTTTTATTACAGAGAAGTACTCAAGTGGCTGAAAAGGCGCCCCTGCTAAGGGTGTAGGTCGGGTAACCGGTGCGAGGGTTCAAATCCCTTCTTCTCTGCCATTATATTATGGGGATGTCATGGTATCGACAGGGATAGTTTGAGCTTATATGGCGAGTCGAGGGAATCGTCCTCGTAAATTCGATAAAGCCTAATAACTGGCAAACAAAACAACAACTTCGCTTTCGCTGCCTAATAACAGACGATAGCGGTTCCTCCCTCCATCGTCCATGTGGTAGGGTAAGGGACTCATCATAAGTGGACTACGCCGAATTCCACCGTCTGAGGATGAAGGAAGAGACGAACCAGACTAGCTGCTTCAACGCCTGTCAGTAGGCTAAAGAAGTAAGTGAAATTAATTCTACTGACTACACTCGTAGATGTATAAGTGCCAATATCTTTGCACACGGGTTCAACTCCCGTCATTTCCACTAAAACCAACTGAATTAGATTCATTATCCGATGATAATGTAAAAAGGTAGTTAGAATTGTTCCGCAGTAGCTCAGTGGTAGAGCTATCGGCTGTTAACCGATCGGTCGTAGGTTCGAGTCCTACCTGCGGAGTTATAGTTCAACAAGGACATTAGGAAACTGGTCAGGGCGGGAGCGCAGCAGCCATAACTAGTGAAATTGTGTGGGCTATTACATAGGACAAAACAAAATCTCTAAAAGATACCCTAAAAGTCACATCCAATTTTTATATATTGTTAAAAAATTTGTATATTGGTTTAAAAAGGGACTAGTATAACTAACAGGTGCGATGCTTTAATATAAAGCATCGTCTATTTTTGATTTAATTAACGAAACAGATTATTAAGAATTGTACTTAAAGTAACGAGTACAAAAGTTAAACAATTGAGCGGCTCACACCATACGATTAAAATGTGCAGTATAAGAGAAGGGGCTTGTTTAACAAACGGGTGCAAGAGTTGAAGACCTGCTGCCATTTGGTGGCTTTTTTAATAAAGCGACAGTTTTTCTCATTCCACCTTTAAGATAAGTTTTATTATCAGAAGTATTTTAATAAATAAAAAAGAAGATACTTTCTTTCCACTCTTACAGTTTGCTCACTTAAATGCAGAACCATATTGACTACCTTCTAGAACATTATGGGTACTTCGGAATAACCTTCGCCTTGATCGGTGGTATTGTTGGACTTCCTATACCCGATGAGGTTCTTCTTACATATATTGGTTACAATGTGTTTCAGGGAAAATTATCATACATAATGTCAATAGTAAGTGCCTTTGTAGGGGCCACGGGGGGATTTCGCTTAGTTACCTCATCGGTTATAAATTTGGATTGCCTTTATTAGAAAAGTTTGGACCAAAAATTCACATTACTGAGCAAAAAATTAATAGAACAAAGAAATTATTCAGGAAATTCGGACCTTATCTTTTATTACTAGGTTATTTTATACCTGGGGTTCGTCATCTTACAGCATATATAGCTGCTGTCAATCTCTTCCCCTTTAGAAAATTTGCGGTTTACGCATTTATGGGTGCATTAATATGGAGTATTACTTTTATCACACTAGGAAGAATATTAGGGGAAAATTGGACTAGTGTGGAACTATATATATCGAAATATAGTATTTATTTAATTACGAGCTTATTGGTCCTTTCAATATTGATTTATTTTTTATGGAAGAGAAGAAATTTATTAAAAAGGGATATTTCATAAAAGTGGCTTCCTTTAAAAACTAAAACTAAAGAAGGAGTTATTTCTTATGGCGAGGTTAAGTGTCAAACTCATTGTTTGTCCACTAACGATAATTAATTTCTTCTGTAATTTTTATAAAACTGATAATTGTAATGCTTTTTTCAACCTTAAACGGAATGTTTTACACTTAATTGCAAGTGATTGAAGTAGAAAAAAACAATGATACAACTAGGTCTTTTGGACTACCGAAATTTACAGCTATCATCCATTTGGCAGACATGATATATTTCTCTTGTAAGTTCTTAACGGAACTAACGCGTAAGCTTTTATTACAGAGAAGTACTCAAGAGGCTGAAGAGGCGCCCCTGCTAAGGGTGTAGGTCGGGTAACCGGTGCGAGGGTTCAAATCCCTTCTTCTCTGCCATTATATTATGGGGATGTCATGGTATCGACAGGGATAGTTTGAGCTTATATGGCGAGTCGAGGGAATCGTCCTCGTAAAAACGATAAAGCCTAATAACTGGCAAACAAAACAACAACTTCGCTTTCGCTGCCTAATAACAGACGATAGCGGTTCCTCCCTCCATCGTCCATGTGGTAGGGTAAGGGACTCATCATAAGTGGACTACGCCGAATTCCACCGTCTGAGGATGAAGGAAGAGACGAACCAGACTAGCTGCTTCAATGCTTGTCAGTAGGCTAACGAAGTAAGTGAAATCAATTCTACTGACTACACTCGTAGAAGTATAAGTGCCAATATCTTTGCACACGGGTTCAACTCCCGTCATTTCCACTAAAACCAACCAACAAACAGCTTGAATTAGATTCATTATCCGATGATCATGTAATAGGTAGTTAGAATTGTTCCGCAGTAGCTCAGTGGTAGAGCTATCGGCTGTTAACCGATCGGTCGTAGGTTCGAGTCCTACCTGCGGAGTTATAGTCCAACAAGGACATTAGGAAACTGGTCAGGGCGGGAACGCAGCAGCCATAACTAGTGAAATTGTGTGGGCTATTACATAGGACGATACAAAAACGCTAAAAGTCACCTCCAATAAAACGGAAGTGACTTTTTATATTTTTAAGAATTTTATCTACTTCGTAATTGTGCTTTTCCAGGTTACTCTATTTTTACTTTTATACAATCAATTGCGTTATAACCATAGCCCTTCCTGTTCCACATTGGATCCAATGGTTGAATATTGCCTAAAGAATCAGTTGCTTTTGATTTTATGGTATATTCTCCTTCATTAAGAGCATCCCATTTATATATCCATCGTACCCAAGCATATTTCTCGGATGATGAAGTCAATTGGCATGTATTCCAAGTATGACCTTCATCCAAACTAATTTCTACCAGGGTAATTTGGCCTGTTCCTGCCCAAGCAATGCCATTAATTTCATAAACTCCCGTACGCATTAGTTGCATATTAAGTGGGTATAGTATGGTTGAGTTAACATTAATTGAAGTGACAGGAGTTTTGCTAGTATCGCTTTCTTTGCTCGGATAGTAAACGTAATCAATAGATTGAAATGGACCTTTAAATTCGTTATCAATCACAATAATTCTTTTTATCCATTTTACAGATGCCATGGCATACCATCCAGGGACAATTAATCTCAGAGGGAATCCGTGCTTGAAGGGGATGGGGTGATTATTATATTGATAAGCAATAATGGTATCTGGATTAAGGGCTTTTTCAATGGGTAAACTCCTCGAAAAATTAAAAAGTTGGTTAGAATCAGGTCTTTCTCCATAATCATAACCCTCAAAAACAATTTCTTTGGCAGTATCAAGCAATCCTGTGTACTGAAATAAGGATCTTAAAGATATACCTTTCCATATCCCTTGACTTATCGCACCTTTTCCCCATTGCTCTCCAAACACTTTTGGGTTAAACAACTCTCGCTTATTACCTGAACATTCTAAAACAAGTTTTATTGTTTTTGATGGTAATGAGTAAATTTCCTTTAAAGAAAAGACTTTTGGGGTGTACACTAATCCCTCAATTGGAAGAAAATAGAAGGATGAGGCGAACTTGGGGTAAGGAAAATGGTTTCTTCTATAAAAGAGTTTTTCATTTACAATATCGGAATTATTAAAATGTATGGGTGTTTCCTGATTTTCAGGATCTAACTTCTTTGTAATCAGATAGGGGCTAACTTTGGGTAGAGGAGAATTTTTCATATAAATACCTCCTTTAAAATAGAGTTGCTACTTCATGATTATGTATTTTATTTATTATCATTCAAAATTTTTAAGTTTTTCTAATGAAATAAAATAAGTTACAAGCTCAAATAAAATAAGCTTTTTAATAATGAAAATAACCGGTTACAAACTCTCAGAATCTAATAAATATTTTGTTATTTACAAGATTCATATAAATGTATATAATCCCTATATAAATACTTGGAATTGATAGGGCGTGAGCATATGAGTATAGGGATTACATTGATGGGTTTACTTGTAGGTTTTTTGGTAGGGTTAACGGGTGTAGGAGGAGCAGCACTGCTAACCCCCGTATTAATTCTAATAGGGGTTAATCCTTCAATTGCTGTTGGTACAGACCTTGTATATAACTCAATTACGAAATTCTTCGGACTTTTTCAACATTGGAGACAAAAAACAGTCAATTTTCAGATGGTTAAGTTATTAGCGATAGGAAGTATTCCTAGTGCGGTGGTAGCAATTGGTTCCCTTCATTATTTTGAAGCTTATTACCATAATCAAGAACAGATTATTAGGCATTCCCTCGGATACATTCTGATAGCTGTTTCACTGGCTATCATTATCAGAACCTTTGTGGAGAAAAAATTAAGACCGAATCGTTGGCAATTAAAACCTTTGAAAGAAAAGAAAATGCTAACCATTTTAATTGGCTGCCTTTTTGGGTTTATTGTCGGACTAACTTCTTTAGGCTCAGGTTCTCTATTCGCTGTGGCAATGATTTATCTGTATCAAATGAAGACATCAGAAATGGTTGGTACTGATATTACTCATGCGTTTCTTTTGGTAACCGTTGCAGGATTGCTTCATATTGGTTATGGAAATGTTAACTATATGCTTGTGGGTAATTTACTCATTGGCTCCATTCCAGGAGTATTGATCGGCAGTAGCATTTCTGCAAAGGTCCCGACAAGACCGCTGCGTACGGTTGTTGCTGTATTGATCTTTGTAAGTGGCCTAAAGCTAATCTAGGATTTGCAAGGATAATCATTAATTGAAATTTAGAAAAGGACAGTAAATATATAAAGTGTACCCGATGTAAAGGAAATTTTATAAAAGGTTATGCCACATGTGATGTTGTTGATGAAAGCTTATATACAGAAGCTGTCGCTGATATTCCAATTTTCAATCGTATTCGTGAGTTAAATAAACAAGATATGATGGCAGTTTATCATTGCCTTGAGCAAAATAATTAAATTAGAAGTATTTTTCTCCCACCCTGTTATTCAACTGACACATGCTTTAGTTACATTTTCTCCTCCATAATAAGAGCTAAAATATGAAGTCGTTTATTCAGTTAAATGGCGCATTAATTAAATAAAGAAGAGCACATATTAGTCATGTATAATATGTGCTCTTCTTTATTTTTTAAGGATTTTTTTTATTTAGGTCTTGAAAAAAATGGCAGCCTTTTTCTTATATTATGTTGAAGAGAATTTTTGGCGAACTTTTAAAGGTGTATATGGGGTATCACCTTCATTCTGAAAATTCACACTTTACAAATTTCGATTTGTTAAAAGGATTCAGCGATTGACAAAATTCGACCTATAGGTGTAAAATACATATATATTCAAATAAAAGATATAAGTTGACAAAAGATAGCGAAGAGTTTCAGTATACTTTAGCTCTATATCCCTTCATTTCAAAAGAAGGATTCCATAGAGAAACGAATGTAAATAATGAGGAGGAACAAAAATGAATTCAACCGCGACAATGAAAAGCAAAAAAGGTCAAGTAGTAAAAACACAAATTGAAGGTGAACATCAAGAAGAAGTTATTGTATCTAATCCAGTAGTAGAAACAATAACACAAGCAGAAGCTCAAGAAGAAGTAATTGAATCTACGCTATTTGTAGAAACGAAAACACAAATGAATGCTGAAGTTCAAGAAGAAGTAGTTCCATCTAATACATATGTAGAAACACTTTGGAACCAATACGAGCAAATATTGGATCGAGCAAGAAAGTTCCACGATAGTAGTGAAGAAGCTTATCTTAAGACTGTAAAAGATGTCATTAAGTTCAATAAAGAATATAGAAAATCAATCGCTAATTTATATACAGGAACAAGAAAGATTAATAATGAAATCGTTAAAGGTGTATCCAGCAATTTTGCAAAAAATGACCTATTGAATCAAGAATCGGCTCAGCTTACAAATCGAGTAGAAGAAGCTTCTGAACGTTTAGAGAAATTGGCTGTAACGCCGATCAAATTAACTGTTGACCTAATCGAACGTTTAGAAAAGAACGTTGAAGAGAGTTGTGAAACCTACATTCACTACTCACGCGAAGGCCGCAGTGGCTTGCAAAAAGTAAGCAATGAATATGTGAAAATAGCAAAAAACAATCATAAAATGCTAGTAAATCTTCTAAAAGAAAGCACAAAAGTACTTGTTAGGACAAATAGATAATAAATCATTATTAATTTACACTTTAACAAGAAACTCACATGATTTGCTGATTCACACCCCAAGATGAAAATATTTCATTAGGGGTTTTTTTAGCTAACTGTTTTGTTAAGTAACTATTTGGAGGATTTTGATGGGTTTATGTAATGCGTATGCTTCATCTATTCAAGTGGAATTATTTGAAGATTTAGAAGAATTATATGATTGGTTAAAAGAAACAAAGGATGTAGAGATAATAGATATTAAATTTAAATCCATGGTTATTATTAATGAGATTGTTTTTAGAAATCGAGTCTTAGTCATTTATAAATGAACACTTAATATATTTAGGTTGGTTAAAAAGTACGCTCAGAGCTTTATTTGCTCAGAGCGTTTTCTGTACCATAAAAATTCTTGTTACATCATATAATATCTTAAAAAATTTAATCGATTTTCTGTTAATTTTGATAAAAAAGAAGGTGGACAACCAATGAAAGTTGAGTCTTTTTTATGTGCTGCCCCTCATAAAAGTGTAAGTGAAGATTCAATCGTATTAAATGAAAAGATAAATGTCTATGGGGTTTTTGATGGGGCAACTCCATTAATGCCATTCAAAGATGAAAACGGAATGAACGGTGCTTATTTAGCATCAAATATATTTAAAGATTATTTCTTAAGACTCTACCGAAGTAACCTTTCATTAGTTGAAGGAATCATGGCTGCTAATAGAATGTTGAGAGAACACATGGGAAAATACAAGGTGAATCAGGAAAAATATGAAAATCTTTGGTCAACATGTGCTGCAATTATAAAGATTGAAAAAGACGGAAAGATTTCTTATGCTCAACTTGGTGATTGTATGATCATTGCTGAGTATCAAAACGGAACCATAAAAGCCTTAACAAGGGATACCGTAAAAGATATAAGTTATAGAGCGAAGGCATGGCGTGAACAACAAAGAAAGCAAGGACTTAAAATTCCAGATGAGGAGTATTATCAGGATCTTACTCAACAGCTTATCTTTAATCGTTCATTAGCTAATAAGGAATATGGTTACACTGTAGCTAATGGAAAAAAAGAAGTTTTCAATCTTATTCAGCATGGTCAAGTAAATATCAGTGAAATCAAAACAATATTAATGATAACAGATGGCCTTTTTCATCCAAACTATTCAATTGAAGAAACATTTAAAAAGATACATAGAATCGGTTTACAAGTATATTCTTGTGCCTTAGAACAATATGAGAAAAGGAATAATCTTCGTTCAGATGATAAGACGGGGATCATGATTAAGCTTATGTGATGAGGAGAAGTCTACATGAAAGTAGAACCGGGAATGATTAAAGATCTTAATTTATCGTTTAAAGAACCGCTTATTGCTTTAAAAGATGTCATGTACATCATTGTACACCATACAGAAGATATAGGTTGGGATATTAATAAGACGCATAGGTTTCATCAGGATCATCGTCTATGGAGTGGAATAGGATACAATTTTTTTATTGAGGAAAATGGTGAAATTATTAAAGGAAGAGGATACCATGTTGGAGCACACGCATATTCATATAATGAAAAATCAATAGGTATTTGTTTAGCTGGTAATTTTGATATTCATACTCCATCAATAGAGCAGCTAAAATCATTGAGTAAACTATGCATTTTCCTTTTACATCAATTTAATTTATCAACTACTCACATTCTGGGACATCGTGAATTAAAAGGGGTCACAAAAAGTTGTCCAGGTAAAAACTTTAATATGGACCAATTCAGAGAATCTATTAAGATGCAGTGGCCAAATGATAAAGATAAAAAGTGAAGTTCAAACAAGACACATGATAAAGTTCTTGAAAAATATGAGGTTAAATTTTTTAGTGTAAAGATTCGGGGCTTTAAAGAAAATAGAAATTCAAAACCAAGATGTATTTTGAGGGATTTCAAATACATCTTGGTCTTAAACATTTAGTGATTAAAAAAAGGAAGTACTTTTATAAAATAAACTTAATCAAAATAAACTGCTTCATGGGGATTTTTTAAGTATTTAAAAGCCATCTCAATTTGTGTTTTTGTATTCCGAGCTGTTGACAGAGGAGGCAGGTTGTTTTCAGCAAAGAACTTCACTTCACTTGTTTCAATTCCTTTAGCTGGCTGCCCGCCAATTATTTCACATTGAATAAATATTTTATAAACATGAAAAGCAGAAGGAGGATGTGGGTGGCACTTTTTATCGGTTACAGCTAATATTTTGATTGGTTTCACATTAAATCCCGATTCTTCTTTTACTTCCTTAACAGCGACTTCACTTGGGGTATGTCCGAGTAACGAAAAAGCCTAATTTCTCAATTTTAATGCTGAGAAATTGGGCTATTTATTTAAGAATTTCCTTAACGTTGTAAATCCGCATTTTCCTGACGGCCCCCCCTTAAGTAGTGGATATCGTCTTTTTTCCTCCCAAATTAAAGGGGATTAGCAGTGTTAATGGTTAAAGTTACTATTATATTATTTTTGACAATTTAGTTCAATTTGAGTAAGGTAACTTAGTAAGTTGCAAACAATAGTGTATGAAGTATCTTTTATTACATTTTTCATGATAGGGTTAAAAACTCTTACTATATATGAATTTTCCTTAAAATGTTCGTAGTAGAGATGAAGTAAACTATCATTACTAGGAGGAATTATTATGTCAAACTCTCAAACTATAGATAGGCTCGAACAGCAAATGTTCTTAGATGTTATCCGTGAACGTCGATCTGTTCGTACATTTGATCCAACAGTGCGGATCTCACGCGAAGAAATGACCGAAATGCTGGAGCTAGCAACGTTGGCTCCTTCGTCTTCGAACCTGCAACCATGGCGGTTTCTAGTCATCGATAAACTGGAGTTAAAGAAAAAGCTTTTGCCAATCGCGTTTAACCAACAACAAGTAGTCGAAGCTTCTGCCGTTATTGCTGTGCTTGGCGATGTGGAAAGCTACAAAAAAGCCGAAAAAATTTATGGACAGGCAGTTGAAGCCGGCTTTATGCCGGCTGATACGGCTAAATCATTCATCGAACGAACAGTTGGCATGTACTCAAACTTGCCGTCTGAAGTGGCTCGTCAAATCGTATATACTGATGGAGGCCTTATCTCGATGCAACTCATGCTTGTCGCCCGATCCAAAGGTTACGACACTGTTCCGATGGGAGGGTACGATAAAGCGAAGTTCGTAGAAGCTTTCGGAATTTCCGAACAATTTGTGCCGGTTATGCTCATTGCAATTGGGAAAGCAACAAAACCAGGACATCCTACTACACGTCTTCCTATTGAGGATGTAGCGTTCTTTAACGAATTGCCATCAGAATGAATCTCCCCATCACTAAAGCGAGGGGTTTCATAAAATGATAATACAAAAGAAACGAAGTATTTAAAATCAAAAATAAAAAACTTTATTCTAACCCCGTTCTTTCTTAGAACGGGGTTAGAAGTGTTGAGGTACTACTTTTGACTAACTTTGTGACTTCTATGAAGTAGATGGCAACTAGAACCTTTCCCGTGACCATGTTCGTGAAAAAGCAAGTGAGGCTTAATAGTCTATTTAAAAATCATATAGAATAAGTATTAAAGAAAATGTAATTGAAAAGTGGGGTTACAAGACTAATAGAAGACTTAGATTAAACGATAGGTAGAGGGGGACATAAAATGGAAGCAATCGTCTTAGCTGCTGGATATTCCAGCCGAGCGAATACATTTAAAATGACATTGCCTCTGGGGGAAATGTCCATATTGGAGCATACCTTATCTAAATTTGAAGGATTATGCAGCAGGGTCATCGTCGTAGCTGGGTTTCAAGCGGAACTCATCCAAGAGAAAATGGAAAAAATCACCAGTAAAAATGCCTATTCATTTCAGATCAAGTTTGTTCATAATGAAGACTTTAACAATGGAATGTTTAGTTCCATTCAAAAGGGCTGTAACGAAGTAACTGAACCAAGCTTCTTTATAACACCCGGAGATTGTCCGCTTGTTAAAAAAGAGACCGTTCATCTAATATCAGAACACAAAGGGAACGTCGTTATTCCCAGCTTTCATTATAAAGGCGGCCATCCCATCAAATTATCAAGCGAAGTGAAACAGAAAATTCTCGAAACCAATCCAGAAAGCAATTTGCGTGCGGTCCTGGGCGGTTTCGAAAAAATGTACATAAATGTAGATGACCCGGGAGTAATAATGGATGTTGATACACTGGAGGATTACCAAAAAGCCTTAGATTATTATAAAGGATGATATATTTCGATACAGAATCTAGATTTGATACATTTAATTGAATTAAAATTATTTTTTATATTGAACAATTTATAAATTTTATAGTTTAAGTTTCTAGAGCATTTCTTTGTAATAGGAATGCTTTTTATCTTTGTCTAAAATTAATAATTGTTTCACAACAAAAATATTATTAAAAATAATAAAAATTTATTGAAAAACGATAAAAAGTGTATTAAAATCCAATTAACAATAAATTAGCGAGGT
This sequence comes from Bacillus sp. OV166, assembly GCF_900177675.1. GTDB lineage: Bacteria > Bacillota > Bacilli > Bacillales > Cytobacillaceae > Neobacillus. The sequence continues at coordinate 2,954,334 of NZ_FXWM01000001.1, forward strand.
GCTTTTATGAAAAGAGGAACAACATTATTTTTAAAGATAGCTGATATTCTTATTGGAATTCCGGTTCTTGCTTTGTGTATCTTTTTGGTGCCTGAGATAGGGAATGTTGTAGCAAAATTGCTTCCAGAGTTTGCTTATATAAAATATCTCGTTTCCATCGTTTTTTATGCATCGGCGATTCCTTTTTACTTTGCTTTGTATCAGGCTTTCAAACTATTACGTTATATTGACAAAAATAAAGCCTTCTCGCAAATTTCTGTATTAGCTTTAAAGAAAATCAAAAACTGTGCCATCACAATCAGTATCTTGCATGTACTAGTCTTGCCGTTTTTCTATCTCTTTGCGGAGAAAGACGACGCCCCAGGAGTCATCTTTGTCGGATTGGTTGTACCTTTTGCTTCCATGGTGATTGCCGTTTTTGCTGCTGTTCTTCAAAAGCTTTTAAAAGAAGCGATTGATATAAAATCAGACAATGATTTAACGGTATAAGGCAAAAACATAGCAAATATAATCAGGATCAAAGTGATGCTGACTAAAAGAAAAATAAAGGTAATTGATTTGAAAACGTAAGGAACGCATGGACATTATTAGAGAGGTGTTTTCTATGAACCGAGGGGCAACTTTTTTCCTAAAGGGAGTTATTCTTCTTATTGGAATTGTGGCAATTGCATTGTGTATATTTTGGGCGCCTGAGATAGCCAGTAGAGATGCAGAAGCGCATCCAGAGACTGCTTACTTGCAATATCCCTTTTTACTATCAGCCTATTTATTATCTATTCCATTTTTCATCGCACTGTATAAAGCATTTAAACTATTAATTTACATTGATAAAAACAAGGCTTTCTCTGAATTATCTGTTAGAGCTTTGAAGGTTATCAAGTGCTGTGCCATCACAATCAGTGCCTTGATTGTTGCAGGAATTAAATTCGTCGCTATATATATGGAAGGTGACAGAGCAGGTGTCATAGCAATGGGATTATATTCGACCTTTGCTTTAAGCGTAATCGCAACCTTTGCTGGTGTCCTCCAAAGGCTTGTACATGAAGTCGTAGAAATAAAATCTGAAAATGATTTAATAGTGTGAGGTGGATAACTTGGCAATTATAATCAATATTGATGTGATGCTGGCTAAAAGGAAAATGAGCGTAACTGAACTTTCGGAGAGGGTTGGGATTAAAATGGCGAACCTTTCCATTCTGAAAAACGGGAAAGCAAAAGCGTTTCGTTTTTCAACATTAGAAGCGATATGTAAGGCTTTGGATTGTCAACCTGGAGATATTTTAGAGTACAAAAGCGATGAAGAGACTTAAAAATACGGATTGATTATGGCTAACGGGCAGAATAGATAGTGGAAATAATAAAAGTGATTAATGCGGCTTTAGCTCTATATTCAATAGGGCTAAGGCCGTTTCATCGTTTTTGAAAGCTATTATGATTATAGGAACTTTAAAGATTTAACAGAGGATTATTAAATTCCTTTATAATTATAACAAACAAAAAATAGATTATTTAAGGATGGCTGATAACTTGAAAACAAAAGCTAAATATCAAACTTGGATTCGAATTTACAAACTACTTATTTTTTTGGTTATTTCACTCATTCTTCTCTTGGTTACATTTTTACAGGTTAATTTATATCTGCGCGTCCTGTCAGGGATTTTAGCGTTGCCTTTTATTTATATAGCATTTATACTTTCTTATTCTGTTTACCAATTCGCAGCATTTGGGGGGAATTATCAGTCAAAAATACATGATTTAATTGTTGCCAAGGTGAATTGGGATGGAAAAGGAAAAATACTAGATATAGGAACAGGCAGTGGTTCACTGATTATTAAACTGGCAATGACTTTTCCTAAGTCCTTTTTAACTGGAATTGATTATTGGGGCGGGAATTGGGAATATTCGAAAGCTCAATGCCAACAAAATGCTGAAATAGAAGGGGTCTCTGATAGGATTGATTTTCTGAAAGCAAGTGCTGCAGAGCTCCCTTTTAATGATGATGATTTTGATGTAATTGTAAGTTGTCTAACATTTCATGAAGTAAAAGATAGAAGAAATAAAACTGAAGTAATTAAAGAGGCATTAAGAGTGTTAAAACCTGGTGGTGAATTTGTCTTCTTAGATTTGTTTATGGATGAAAAAATATTTGTGGATGAAAAAGAGCTCTTAAAAGTCTTAAAGAACCATGGTGTATCTGAAATGAATGGCTACAAACTTGCTAAAGTAATGAAATTGCCAAAGCTGTTATTAAACAAAAAAGTATTAGGAAATGCAATGATTTTGAGTGGAAGAAAATAAGTGAATACTAATTTGCTTGTGAAAATAGCAATGTCTTTTCTATTATAACGGTAACTACTAAATTTAGGAATTCGTTTCCCGGTTTTGGGTTCCTTTATTTTAGCTGTTGGGTTTTTGGGAATATGCCCTTCTGCATGAGACGATCGAAATAAAGATTTCATAAAACGAATTCGATGAGCCAAACTTGCAGGCTTAAGGACTTCACTTGATTTTGCTAAATAAGCTTTTAATTGAATTGATCCGTAGTGAGCGTATCAAGTTGAACATCATTAAAAAAGCGTATAAGTAAGCCGGACTGTAGTTTTTATGCTTTTAATGTTTGCGTCGAAAAGCCTTTAAGACGTTTATCAGATTCATACGTTTCCCATCCTTGAGATAATAACAAGTTCATCTCTCCCCAAAAAATTCTTTTTTTCAGGAATTATTGACCTGTTTCACGAAATTGAAACCGCACTCAGTTCTTATTAAGTTAAAAGGGCAGGTTAATTGAATAAGCAAATAAATCATAAAGGAGACTACCTGTTTTTTCTAAGGTAATCTCCCTTTTTCATCGAAGGATTTACTTTTTCAAACCAGCTGCAAAGAAGGGTCCATTAACTGTTATGGTTGATAGGATTTGAGCCATTTCTTGAGGAGATTCTTTCCTGCCACTATTCAACCATTGTTGAATTACACCTATATGTGCAGACGAAATGTAAGAAGCTAAATATTGTCCTGGCACAAGTAAATTTTCCTCCTTAATAAGTGCGTTTGGATCATTTCCAAACAGCGTTTTCCACATAAAATCTTTCAGCCTTGTTTGAAAGGTTAAATCGCCTTTTGGACCTAACACAGCTTTCATAAAACCACTATTTTCATTAAGAAACTCAAATATTAAAACTGCAAGGGAAAATGGTGTTGCATTCGGTGAGTTAGTTTCAAGTGCAGCAATAACACCTGGTAAGTTCTTTTTTGCAAGTCTGGACATCTCAAGCATAATCTCTTCTTCGCATTTGGTGATTAAATCAAATTTGTCTTGATAGTGTGCATAAAATGTACCCCTATTAATTTTTGCTCTAGTTGTTATGTCCTTAACAGTAATGGTATCGAAACCATTTTCATCTATCAACTCAACTAGTGCATCTCGGATTGATTCTTTTGTCCGAATGACCCGTAAATCCGTATTACTATCTCGCAAGCTACTTCCTCCTTAATTTTATCCAACACATTTATTAAAGATGTTCCATAACCAACACATCTGCCATTTTTGATTATTGAAACAGAACTTGATTTCACTTTATAATTTGAATGTAATAAACAACAAGTTGTTCATTATTATAACGCAAAACCAAGGAGGATAAAAAATATGTTCAAAAACAAACTGGTATTGCTGTCACCAATCATTGCATTGGCTGTTATTTTTATTTTTTCACTAACATTATTTCCATCAGTACAGCCACAACCCAAAAATCTGCCTATTGCAATCGTAAATGAGGATGAGGGAGTGCAAATCCCTAATCAACCTGAAATGAATATGGGTAAAACCATCGTTGAAGCGATGCAAAAAAATTCAAAAGCAACAACAGATGAAGACACTGCTGTAAAATGGGTTGAAGTAATAACAGCAGAGGAAGCACAAAAAGGAATGGATAATCAAAAATATTATGCAGCATTGGTCATTCCGAAGGATTTCAGTGCTAAGCAGGCATCATTAAGGACACAAGCACCTTCTTCACCTGAAGTTCAAATATATATCAATCAGGGAATGAATACAGCAGCTTCAACGATGGCAGGACAGGTCTTGAATGGAGTAGTTGACAATATGAACAATAAAATTCGTACCCAACTACTTGATGGTTTTGAAAAACAAGGTGCACCTTTAACAGCAAAACAAGCTGCAAGTTTAGCAACTCCTATTTCAAAAAAAGTCACAAATGTTAATGAAATTGGTACTAATAGTGCAAGCGGAAATTCTCCTGTTTCCTTATTTCAGCCATTATGGATAGGAAGCTTGGCAGGTGCTGCTATTATCTTTATCGCTGTTAGTAAATTATCAATTACAAATCGGAAAGAGAACCTTATCGCAAAGATAGGACAGATTTTAATAGGTGTGGTCGTTTCCCTTGTCGTTGGATTTGGTTTAACTTGGCTGGCAGGTGATATGGTAGGACTCCATATTCCACAGTTTACGGACACAGCTTTATTCCTTTCGATTACTTCCTTTTGCTTTTTCCTAATGATTTCAGCGGTACTTTCGTGGTTGGGAATCAGAAGTATCGGTATTTTTGCCTTATTGTTATTCTTTGGGGCACCATTGCTTTCAATGGCTCCAGAAATGATGTCTCCATTTTATCGAGATTGGATTTATTCTTGGTTACCAATGCGATTTATGATACAAGGTTTGCGTGATTTATTCTTCTTCGGAAAAGGATTAACTTGGAGTTCGTCCGTATCTACCCTTGTATGGATTGGAGCAGTAAGTATGGTAATCATACTAGCTTCTGCTTTAAAACTTAATTCAATAAAATACAAAACACAAAACCAAAATTAGAGGGTTAACAATAAACAAGCCGTTTCCTTATGGGAAACGGCTTGTTTTAGCAAAAAGTTTGTGAATAAACGCACTTCAACTAACGGGTGCGTTCGTTGAACAAGCTAAAGGCAAAATTCATAATCATTATTTTGATCTTCCATTAAAGGGCGCTTTTCTTTAATAAGATTGGATCTTCTATAATCGTCCGCGATCATCTAATAAAGAATGTAAGTGTAACGTAAAAAATTGTTAGTATTCAGTTATGTTTTTGTTGACGAACGTACGTTCTGTGATTTAAAGTATATTTATGGGTAATAATGGTTGGTGGTTACTGCCACTTGGAAATTTCTTAAGCATTGTAAAAAAAGTTAGAACTAAGGAGCTGTTGAATGATGTCAATTAGTTTGAACCCGTATTTGTTTTTTGACGGTAACACGAGAGAAGCGGTCCATTTTTACGAGAAAGCGCTTGGCGGGAAAGTGATGGGTATCATGACGTACGGAGATATTGCCGGCGGACCCGAATCATCCGTTTACGGATGACATGAAGGATCGCGTTATGCATGCACACTTGAAAGTAGGCGACGCGGATCTCATGTTCAGCGATACGTTCGCAGGCATGCCTTATCAGCCAGGCGATACGATTCAGATTGCCATCCATCCCAAAGAAGAGGCTAGAGCTAGAGAAATCTTCGCCGCTTTGGAAGACGGCGGACAAGTCATTATGCCCCTTCAGAAGACGGATTGGAGCCCCTTGTACGGGCAAGTAAAGGACAAGTTCGGCGTTACTTTCAACGTGAATGTCCCAGGAGAGCAACCGCAGTAATAACAAACAGACTTCCGCTCCACCAACAAACAAAGCCTCCTATTCGCGAATGGCCAGGAGGCTTACTCAATTGCAAATACAATGGTTGTGTGGCTAATGAGTAAATCATACGAGGCCAAGCTTCTTCAATAATCGGGCGCTTTTCTGGAACATGGAAAGCGTCTTTTTTATCGGGCCAGTTTGTTGAACAACACTTGGTAGTTAATTTAGATATTTATGTAAATAATTGAGATTGTCAAGGAATGTACTTAAAGTAACTGTCAGGTTAGTTGAACAAGAAATGATATAATATGGTATTAATTTGTATAATGGGAGTAGCTGTTCAAGGAGTTACAAAATGATTCAAATACACAAAAAGTCTGGTACTGTAATCATTGTAATACACGAAATTTATGGAATTAACCAACATATGCAGAGTTTTTGTGAATTATTATCAAAACAAAGTTTTGATGTCATTTGCCCAAATTTATTAGAACGAGAGACACCTTTCGATTATTTTCAAGAGGAAGTTGCTTATCGTAATTTTATGGATAACGTTGGATTCGCTTACGCTTTGCATAAAATAAAAGATATATTATCAGATGTTAAAGATGAATACGAAAAAATATTTATCATTGGATTTAGTGTAGGGGCAACTGTTGCTTGGTTGTGTAGTGACGAAGAATGTGTCGATGGAGTAGTTGGATACTATGGTTCACGTATTAGGAATTATGTGGAATTAACACCACAATGTCCTACAATGCTATTCTTTCCGCAAGAAGAAAAATCATTTAATGTGGACGAGTTAATTTCAACTTTAGAAAATATCGAAATACATAAATTTAACGGAAAACACGGATTCAGTGACCCTTACTCTCCACAATATAATGAAAAATCAGCACAAAAAGCATTTAGTGAAATGGTGAATTTTTTAATGAACCATTAATTAAATATATAGAGGTGTTATTAAGATAACGGGTGCTAATGCTCAAGAAGGATCGCTGCGGCGGTCTATTTTTTCTTCCACTAACGAAGCAGGTTTGTTGAGAAGGAAAAAAGAAACTTTTGTTGAATATTAGGTTAAATTCGATGAAAGGAGAGAATCGTATATTCATGGAATTATCAATGTCTCAATTATTGGCTTTAGAGAATATTACAAGGTATGCAAGGAACAATAGACATGAAGCTAAAGAAACAATTAATCACATACTTAAAATGTCTAATATCTCGGATAAAATATTTGAAAATGCTGTTGTTAAAATAAAGGCTCACGCAAAGATAGGATTACATTTTCATCCAGATAGACCAGATTCAACTATGAAATGCGTTGCTGAAGCACTGTTGGAGCAGGGAATATATAAGAGCCAGTTTGAAACATTTATATCTAATGGCAGCGTATCCGCATACCCAGGTGGGGAACGCGACCTTTGGGAGAAGAGAATTTTTGGTGGAGCATATCAACTGGAGGGCACAACCAATAACCAACGTCCTAAATATGGGGCACTAAATTTGATGTTGCACCCAGATGGACCTGCTCCACGTTTTGGATCATGCTATTTTCTTCTATCCCCCAAGGTTTCATATCGTTCCACTTACACCTATTTAGATTCGCATCAAGGCCCAAAAGAAAAGGGTACCAATAAAGAGTTTGACCTCATTTTGGCTGCACTCTTGGAAGAGGCGTTCTTAAGAGATTTTGCAATTGGCGAAAGAAATCTGACACCAGCAAGTTTAATCAATCATTTGCTGGTTAATCTTGAAAGACCATTTACGGACCCAGCAAACAAAGAGCCTAACCGCAATCTTAATCACTATATTGAAGCCCAGGTTCATGGTGATATATCACTCAAAGAAGACGCGGAAGTGCTTGTTGCAGATCCTTCTTTCAAGGAAACTTATGTAGGGAGAATCTTGGAACAAATATGCCATAAGTATTCCATTGATCTGTATTGGCACAGGGGCTTTGCTCTTATGGTAGATGAAGTTCCTTCTGATTTTAGAGGTCCATCAATGCCTTCCTTGGCAAAACGCATTGCACAAAATAATTTTATCGATGCAAAGATAATTGGATCTGCCGTATTGGATTTAAACCGCAATCCTGAAACTTGGAGTGATCGCGGAACTTATAAGGAGGTACTTCAGGAATTAAAACTATTGTGGCACGTTTTAGTGAGATATGGAAAGCAATATCCGACATTGAAATAAAGGTGAATTACGAATGCGATTCTTCAATAGGAAGGTCGCTCGGGGAAAAAGTAGGGGGTTAATTCAACTAACGCATGCTTTATTTGTTGCCACTCGTAAGTTCTCCCAAGAGATTAGGCATCATATTATATTTTTAATAGTATTTTACTGATTTATATAGCTATTTCATCACATATTCCTATGATTTGTTTCTTTAAAATTATTATCTTTAAAAAATATTGACAAATTTACTTCTCATCCGTATAGTATTGGATATTATAAAAAATATTCAGATATAATTTTCAAAACGCAAAGATCAGGAGTAGTAAAAGCTCATTATTCGGTAAAGAGAGCTGCGGGTTGGTGCAACGCAGTCCAATGATACTTTGAACTTGCCTGGGAGTGGTAAAGCGAAAGATTAGAGTTAATCTATTCTCTGGTTTTAACGATTGACCTTCGTTACAAGGTTTTTAAAGCAGGGTTCGAAAAGAGCCAATAAGAGTGGTACCGCGGTAAGCTTATGGCATATCGTCTCTTTCTTCATTTGATTATGAAGAAAGAGACGATATGCCTTTTATGATTTTTTGGGAGGTTAGGATATGGAAACGGACAAACGGAATTTACAGAGGACAATGACTTCAAGGCATATTACGATGATGGCATTAGGCGGTGCCATTGGGGCAGGTTTATTTAAAGGAAGCAGTTCAGCAATTGATATGGCAGGCCCATCCGTAATAATTGCTTACTTGATAGGGGGCATCATCCTATTATTCATCATGCAAGGTTTAGCTGAAATGGCGGTGCGTAATAGCGGTGCAAGAACATTCAGGGATCTTGTCCAATCTATTTTAGGAAAGTATCCTGCCTATTTCCTTGATTGGATCTATTGGAAAATGTGGGTATTGAACATCACGGCCGAATCAGTCGTTGCGGCTATTTTCATTCAATATTGGGTGCCTGAATATCCAATCTGGATACTTGCATTAGCTGTTTCGGTGTTAGTTACAGCAATCAACTTGCTATCAGTAAAGGTTTTTGCTGAAACGGAGTACTGGCTTGCTTTAATTAAAATTACCGTCATCATTGTGTTCATCATGGCTGGATTATTGTTGCTGCTCGTGACTTTTGGTGATCATACAGCAGTCGGTTTCTCTAACTTGACTGACCATGGCGGTTTCTTCCCGAATGGATTAACAGGTTTAATCACGGCGATGCTGGTGGTAATTTATTCATATGGCGGTACAGAAATTATCGGGGTCACATTGGCAGAAACGAAAAATCCCGAAAAAGTGGTTCCAAAAGCCGTTCGCAGTACATTGGTCAGGATCATTTCTTTCTATATCATTCCATTTTTCATCATCGTTAGTTTAATTCCTTGGAACGAAGTAAACGGGGTGCCTGAAAGTCCGTTTGTGATGGTCTTTCAAATGATAGGGATTCCAGGTGCTGACCATATTATGAACGCCGTTGTTCTAATAGCGATTATTTCATCGATGAACTCTGGATTGTATGGTTCATCCCGCGTTCTGTATACACAAGCCGTGGACGGTCGCATTCCGAAAATCTTTTCAAGTTTATCCAAGAAGAAAGTTCCTGTTTACGCAATATTAATGTGTACTTCCACTTTATTTGGCGGTGTACTGATTTCCTTATTTGCTGGAAGCAAGACCTTCGATTTCCTGATGGGATCGCTGGGATATACCGTATTATTCATCTGGTTGATCATAGCCTTCGCCCATTTGAAATCACGTAAACAACAGCCCGGAAAAACAAGTGCCTATTCAGTTAAATGGTTCCCGTATACGACTTGGGCTGCAATCATCGCTTTAATTACGATCCTGATCGGAATCATTTTCACGACATCCATCATCGTAACGATCATTACACTTTGCATCTACATCTTTATTACCTTAACGTATGTATGGAAAAGACGCCTTAACAAAATCTAGCAGAAGTGATAATTAATAATAATTGAAATAGATGGTTATTATCATCAAGCCTTACTTAAGGCAGCTCATTTAGCCACTACACTCATGCTAGACCTGTTCTTCAATTAACGGGTGCTTGATTTAAAAACCAGAGCTGTCATTTAGGCAGCTTTTCTTGTTTCACTAACGGGGCAGGTTAGTAGAATAAGCAATCGTTTTTTAAAGAGTAGAAGTAGTAATTTAATATCCGAATTTGTGAGAACTAGTAATTCAATCCTAGATATTACTGTGAATTCTAATCTTTCGATATATAATAACTACGAGGAGGTTGGTAACATGAAAGCAATTCAAGTTACACAATTTGGTGGACCTGAGAAATTAGTATATACAGACGTTGAGGATGTAGTAGCAGGAAAGGGAGAGGTATGTGTTCGTTTATATGCGGCGGGTGTCAATCCGAGTGATACTTACACATTAACAGGTACATATGCGTTTTGTATACCTCAGTTGCCTTATACCCCAGGCTTAGACGGTGCAGGGATTGTGGAGTCTATTGGAGGAGGAGTCACAAATGTTCGCGTTGGTGATCGTGTATTTATTGCATCCTTAATGCAAAGTAAAAGTCCAGGCACATTTGCACAAAAAATAGTATGTGATGCAACTTTGGTTCATTCATTACCAGACCATGTATCTTTTGAACAAGGTGCAGCATTAGGAGTACCTGCATCGACTGCATATCGTGCATTATTTCAACGTGCCTGTCTGAAGCCTGGTCAGACCGTATTTATTCATGGAGCCAGTGGTGGGGTTGGATTACAGGTTGTGCAAATGGCGAAATCTCACGGTGCTAAAGTGATTGGAACAGCAAGTAAATCAGAGGGTAAAAAAATGGTTCAGCAAGCTGGCGCAGATGTTGTCATTGATCATGTGACAGAAGCAACGATTGAAGATGTGTTAGCCTTAACTGATGGCAATGGACCTGATGTAATTATTGAGTTTTTAGCAAATATTAATTTAGAAACAGATTTAAAGCTGATTGCACCATTTGGTAAAATTGTAATAGTTGGAAATCGTGGTTCCATAGAAATAAATCCACGTCTTGCAATGCAAAAGGAATGTGATATTTTAGCAACAGCCCTTTGGAACGCACCAAAAGATGAATATGAACAAAGCATTCATGGTGTAATTGGCATGCTAAAAAGTGGCGCACTTAGTCCGATTATTGGTACAACTTTGCCACTCCAGCAAGCATCGCAGGGCTTTGAACAGCTAGCAAAAGGTATAGGAAATGGTAAACTTGTTTTAACAATTGACTAATTATTCTGCATGATTATTAATAGACTCATTCAAAAGCTTTATTAAAAAGAGCTATATTGAAAGATTGTGAAAACTTGTACTTAAAGTAACGGGTGCAAGAGTTTAAAATTGGGATTGCTGTGCAATCCCTTTACTTGTTGTACTAACGTAAGCAGTTTAGTTGAATAAAGAATGTCGCTGCCTGTCCCATACAAAGACCTTTTAACCATTATAGAAATGCTTAATGATGGTTTCACAACAAACGCTCAGAATTAGCTTCTGAGCGTCTGATTCCTTGAATCCAAAACATTTGCCGTTATAAATGGATATAATTTAAAATAAAATAGCATCGAGTGAATATTGTCCTGCACCCGTAAGAGCTACACCAATTGCTACAACTAATACAGCAAGACAGTATTCATATCCACCCTTTGTAATCCAGTAACCATTTGGTCCGTGGACTTTTAAAATCCCTACTACCATTGTTCCAGCAATCACAATACCTGCAAGAGGGGTAAGTAACCCTAACGCAAACATAGCTCCACCTATTAATTCCGATAGGCTAGCGAGTAACGCCATTGTTACCCCTGGTCTTATTCCCAATTTTTCAAAATGCTCCCCAGTTACTTTTAAACCACCGCCGCCACCAAAGCCGAATAACTTTTGGGCTCCGTGAGCTATGAATGACAATCCAATTACTAAGCGTATTAACAATAAACCTAACCCTATCATCTTTTTGCTCCTTTAATTATCTTTAATTATCTTTATTTAATTTGTTCGTTGATGAGTTAATCAAATTCACTCAACTATTTCCATAAATCTTTAATCTACTGGAGTTTCGAATTTACCCTCCTGATAATCCCGATAAGCCTGTCGTATTTCTTCTTCTGAATTCATTACGAAAGGTCCATATGCTACTACAGGTTCTCTGAGAGGTTCACCTGCAAAAAGAACAAGTCGTAATTTTTCGTTTGCAGAAATGTGAATACTGCTCATTTCCCCATCATTTACGGAACCTAGCCACATTGCTTGCCCTTTTTTCGCCTCAACTTTATTTTCACCAAATGTTCCACTTCCTTCTAATACATAAATATAGCCATTATAGGTACCAGGAAGGTCTTGACTAATGGATGCTCCTTCTTCCAACACCATTTCTACAAACGTGACAGGTGCGTAATTCAGGGTGTTCGATACAACATCTCCAGACGAACCTGAATATACTCGAATTAAGGCACCGTTCTCTTGACGAACAGGCATATCTTTTGTGTGCATATTTTGATAACGGGGTTTTACCATTTTATATTTACGAGGTAGATTAACCCAAAGCTGAAGAAGATGAACTGTTTCACCGTCAAGTGGTGATTCATTATGGATCACTCCTCTACCAGCAGTCATAAATTGAAGGTCCCCTTTTTCTAGGATTCCACCCGCCCCCGTAGCATTGTCATAATGATTAAGCCTTCCGTCAATGATAAATGTTAAGGTCTCTATACCACGATGGGGATGCTCACTAAATGCTCCTTTTTGAAATTTATCTTCCATTAGTAATAAGAACGGGTCATAATCTACCCAGTTGCCAGGTGCAAGGATAGGACTTGCGGTATGAATGTTGCTTATTTTTTGTTCGGTTACTGTCCATACTTTTTTTATTTCACGACGTTTAATATTATTTGCCCCCTTTTCATAATCATAATAAACCATTAAAATCAAATATATAAGTATGCACTTTGAAGATATATAGTATGTAAAAAGATACTATTGGAGGTAAAGATGAAAATAAAACCTGAATATTGTAAAGTACACGATGCTCTTTCCATCTTGGTTGGGAAATGGAAGCCTATCATCTTATTGTATCTAATGTCGGAAGGCACAATGAGATATGGAGAATTAAAAAAAGCACTTGTAGGCATTACCCCCAAAATGCTAACAAATCAATTACGAGAACTAGAGGAGGAGGGGCTCATAAGTCGAGAGGTATATCGTGAAGTCCCACCTAAAGTGGAATATTCTATAACCGAATATGGAATGACATTGAAGCCGATTTTAGATTCAATGCACGAATGGAGTATGGAACATAAAAAGAAAAAATTGAAAAATACAATGGATTAACATTTCCTTCCTTGTGATAATGAAGACATAAATACATTTTCTGAATTTTGTTCTTCAACTAACAGATACCCAAGGTAAGAATCGATTTGATGAAAGAATTAAAACTTTTATAAAGGACAATGGACGATTAACAGTAGTACAAATTGAATCGGATGATGTTGGTGGATTAAAGATATCTTTTCTGATGGATATGTACTTGAGGCTTTTCCAGATAGTTCAGAGGAAGATGAACAAAGTGAACACTGGAGGTTCTTTAACAGAAAAGATAATAGTTCACATTTTGTTTTACTGGAAAGGGAATCGAAAAGGTTTGAACTTGAACAACATTGTGAAGAAATGTACTTACACTAACGGGGTGCTTTACTTCAATGGTGGTAAGGCATTTTCTTATTCAAGTAACTTAGCAGGTTAGTGGAATAACACAAATGGGTGATTATGGTATAATTGGATTTTGAGGGGGTGTCTATAGAGCATAGTTCTCCAAGCATTTATTTGCTCAGTAATAATTCACGTAACTTATTTTTCCAGTATATTTTTAGTAGGTTATATAAAAACGTGCCTTTATAAACCTGATATTGCAAGTGAGTGGGATAAAATAGATACACTTCAAAATGAAGTAGCGTTTGGTATGGTCATTTCTCCTGTTCTTTCTCTATTAACATTTATAGGAGTGGCTGTTATTTGCGGAATTATTATATTATTGTATAAAAGATTGTTGAACTAACTGGGCGATGCTTCAATAATGAAGGTTTGCTTGTTTTTTTACAAATAAAGCAGCATGTTTATTTAGTAACAAGGGCTTGAATTCCGTGTTAGAACTTTATTATTAGATATTTTATATAGTGGGGATAATACCACTTCAATTAAAGAAAATTTGCATGTTGACAAAAAAGGGGGCAATACAAGATGAGTGAAGCAATCAATTTACATAGAAGTGCAATAAACATGTTGATGGCGACAAGCCGGACCTTCTTTATTCCTATTAGTCATCTACCGTCAGGATTACAAGAAGCTGTTACATCCGCTTACTTATGCATGAGAGCTATTGACGAGATTGAAGACCACCCCCAACTCCGATTGGATTCCAAACATAATCTATTACATTCAATCAGCTCGCTCTTGAAAAACCCCTTCAATAATAAGGAGTTAATGGCTTTATTTCACCCATACCACTCCCTCCTACCGGAGGTTACCTTACGATTTGGCGATTGGATAAATCTTTGTCCACCGACAATTGTAGAGAATATTTCGAATGCCACATCTACTATGGCGAAGGGGATGGCAGACTGGGCTTTAAAAGAGTGGCGGATTAAGAATGAAGAAGATTTGAATGAATACACATTCTACGTTGCAGGTTTGGTAGGAGTTATGCTCTCTGATATTTGGAAGTGGTATGATGCTGTTGAAACGGACAGGGAACTATCTATAGCCTTTGGTCGTGGCTTACAGTCTGTCAATATTCTTCGCAATCGTTCTGAAGATTTAGAACGCGGTGTTGATTTCTTTCCCGATGGATGGGAGTTAGAAGATATGTTTATGTACGCCCGACGTAACCTAGCATTGGCTGACGTTTATTTAGAGGATATTAAACCCGGTCCGATCCTTAATTTTTGTAAAATCCCGATAGCACTTGCTCATGGTACACTTGATGCTTTAACAGAAGGGAAGGAAAAAATGAGTAGAGCTGCCGTAACTCAAATTGTTAGTAAAGTAATAAATAGAAAATAAGATTCTACAATATATATTTTTATCTGTGTCCTTTTTATTTTGACTAACGGATAGAATGAGGAACCCCTCAAATGGAAAAACGAAAGAAACTTTTGAGGAATATTCTAAGTTAATAATTTAACAAATATTCTTTTCAATTAAAAAATTTTTCCCTTGTTAGACTAAAGGGTGCTTTCCTTAAGAAATGGCTGCCAAAAACGGTAGCCTTTTTCTTATTGAGCTAACGTAGCAGCTTAGTTGAGGAAGGAATTGTTCATTAACGTCGTATTTGACACAAATTGCGAAAAAAATGAACTGTACTATGAAGACAGTTCAATTAATAAGTATTTTATTTTTTAAGTGGGGAAATGACATTGTTATAAAAAAATCTTTCCCATTTAGCCAACAAACCGTTTCCATTTTCACCACGTTGTATTTTCATTTCGTGGTTCTTATGAAATTTTGCTATTCGTTTATTATGTTCCTTTTGCCATTGATGGAGAGCAACTTGTTTCATTTTTATTTCTCCTCTCGTTTAATACCCTAATTATATAGGTCTGGTTGAAAATTACAAAGTAAATTTAGACTTAAACTGTGTAACAGCGAAATGGAGCCCAATAGGGAAAAACAGGTATTGATCCTGGACTTAAATAATATTTGGTATGTCCAATTATATAGTAATTATAAGGGGGGCTACCCATAATAGGCAGACCCCAGTTTCCAAAAAGGGGAGCAGGAAAGCCTTGATATATGACACTATCCGTACCGGTAATAACAACAGGCATTAGATCACAACTTTCTAAGGGTTTTATATATTTTATGACTTTAAAAAATTACAGGTGATTGTTTTTTGAGTCCCTAGGTAGCTATTAATAAAGGGGCTTTTACTACGCAGTTCGAACAAAATGTGTAAAAAAAGTTGCTTGTTAATTTAACAAGGTGCAAGGTATACATTGGGATAGCTGTAGTGATCCCTTTTTTATTGCACTAACGATGCAGGATAGTTGAATAAGAAGATGCATTTTATTTAGCAAAAGAGGACACGTTATATATAAGTTGATACTGAAAGGACTTATAAAATGGTTAAAGTGGTTATTTGGTCTATATTTATTATTCCTTGGATTTCTTTGATCTTTTTAGACCGTTCAGCAATTCGAAGATATATGCCTGTTGCTCTATTTGCCACAGTGCTCAACACTATATTGGCACAAATGGCTTGGACATATAACTGGTGGAAATTTAAAGAGACTCTTTTTAGCTGGGACAAAATAGCACCATTATTTACTGTATATAGCATATTCCTAGTTGGGACAATATGGATATTTTATTTTACATTTCGTAAATTTTGGATATATATTATTGTTAATTTAATAATCGATCTCTTCTACGGGATAGGTCTTACTAAAATGTTAAACAAGCTAGAGATAAGAGAAACTGGTAGTTTCTCTCCACTCAAAAATCTTTTGACAATGACAATACTAGCCGTCATTCTATATCTTTATCAGTTATGGCAGGAAGATATCTATGATCAGGAAAAAGTTAAGTAAAATTCATTAGATTCCTTTTATAAAGAAGGACTTTTCTTCAACTACCGGGGTGCTTATATATAACAAAGGGTTGCGGTAAGCAGCTCTTTTTTCTTGTTCCACTAACGAAGCAGGTTAGTTGAACAATGATGTAAGTTACATGTTTGAAGCAAATGAGGACAAAAAAGAAAAACCGTTCAGTTGTCTGAACGGAGAAAGTTGAATTAGGAGTGTTAATAAATGAAATTTAAATCCCTGTTTTAACGCCAAAACCTAGTAAAATTAAGCCAGTTGATTTTTGGAATACTTTCTGGAATTTGGAGTTATTCAACCATTTTTTTGCGTAATCAATTACATAAACAAGGGTTAGAAACCACAATACAGCAAGTAAAGTAAGGATTGATGCTAACACTATCAATTGCTGATTTACATTTCCGTTCAAATCGATAAATTGAGGCATGACAGTTATATAAACCAAAACAGTCTTTGGATTAAGAACATTACTAAGTAATGCTTGCATAAAGGACTCTTTATTATGCCGACTTGAAGAATTGGTAGGTGCATTCGCTTGTGCTTGAATTTCCTCTAAAGAAAACACACTTTTAGCAAAAAAACTTTTTATACCCAAATAAATTAAGTAAGCGGCCCCCAAATATTTGATTGTACTAAAAAGAATTACAGACTTTGCAATGACAACAGATAATCCAAGAATAGCAATAAGCGTCCAAAAAGAAAGTCCCGTTACCATTCCGAGAACCGTATAACGTCCAGCTTTTGGACCATATCTGAGCGTGTTTTTCACCAGGAGCATAGTATCTGCTCCTGGTATAACAACCATCATTGCAGCAATTGAAATGTATGTTAGTAAGCTATCCATGTTGTTTCTCCCTTTCCTTTCCAATAGTGACTACCAAAGTAACTACTTATATGAGTATATCAGAAGCATTTGGAAATAATCAACAGATTTTGATAAAATATTAGTTACTAAGGTAGCGACTAATATTATGTTGGAGGGTTTATGAAAGAAATCATTTTTGAAACATTAAAGAATCTAAATTTTACCGAATATGAAGTGAAAGCGTATCTTACCTTATTGGAGGAATCTCCATTAACTGGATATGCAGTAGCGAAAAATTCTGGTGTACCACGTTCAAGAATATATGAAGTTCTAGATAGTCTCGCCATACGAGGAGATATTCTGGTTAGTCCTGGAAACACGCCACAGTATACTCCTGTTCCTGCAAAGGAGCTAATTAAAAACCGCCGAAGGGAAGCAGAAGAGAATTTTGAACTGGCAGAAAAATCATTAGCGGAGTTCGAACGTTCTGCAAATGACCGTGAAAATATCTGGAATATCACGGGACGTAATGAAATACTCGATAAGGTAAAAAATTGTATATTATCTGCAAAAAAAAGAATTCTCTTAGAGATTTGGAAAGAGGAATTCGAAGAATTGGAGTCTGAACTAAGGCAGGCAGCAAAAAGAGGGGTCAACGTAACAATTATTGCTTATGGGGAAATCGCCTCTGATTTTGCTAATGTTTACCTTCATTATATGGGTCATGAAATTACAGAAGAGTATGGTGGACGATGGATTGTTATTAGTGCAGATGATTCAGAAGTAGTAGCAGGTATTGTCTCGCTGGGGAAAGATAGCCGTGCAGCATGGACAAGGCATGTAGGTTTAGTCATGCCAATTACAGAAGTCATGATTCATGATTTGTATCTCATGGAAATTATGGAGAAACATAGAGAACTTTTAGAGGAAAGTTTTGGGGAAAACCTCGTGAATTTACGCCATAAATTCTCAATTCACTCAGATTTTAAAAAACATTATGTAAAATAAATTTGTACTATTGTCTGTTTTATACAACATAAGAAGAAGAACAGCTTTCTTCATAGCAAATAGGTTGTTCTTGTTTAACTAACGGGTGCGATTGTTCAATTAGAGCAGTCGCTTTTCTTTTTCCACTAACGGTTCATTGTAGATTAGATTAAGGAGAAATCATCATAAGGTTTATTTCTACGTATCTGTATTTATCTTTATGTTCGCGAATATTAATTTACAGGGATAGGTTTCATGAAATTCGGCGGTTAGGAGGGATCGACTTGGATGTAATCGGAAAAAGTGTCATACGTAAAGAGGCGTGGGATAAAGTGACGGGCCGGGCGAAATACACAGATGATTACCAATCGATCGGGATGCTTTCTTGTAAAAAGGTCATCAGTCCATATGGGCACGCTAGGATTACTTCGGTTGAAACGACTGAAGCGTTAAAAATACCTGGAGTTAGGGCGATTATCGCAGGAAAAAATTTTCCTCTCACAGGTGAGGCGATTCGCGATCGCCCACCAATTGCTGTTGATAAAGTACGTTATCACGGGGAAGTAGTTGCATTAGTTGTCGCAGATACTCCAGATCAGGCTATGAAAGCAGCCTCACTGGTTAATGTGTCCTATGAATTATTGCCTGTAGTAAATTCACCAACACAAGCCTTCCAAAGGGATGCTCCCCTCGTCCATGAACATTTAGGCGAATATAAAAAGGAGGAAGATTCAGGTCCGGTTCCGGGAACAAACATAGCTCACCTTACGAAAATTAGAAAGGGCAATATGGATAAAGGATGGGCTGACAGTGAAATAACAGTAGAAGCAAGTTATTCCTTTGCGCCTTCCGACCATGCCGCAATGGAAACAAGATGTTCGACTTGTGAGATTTTACCAGATGGGACAATCAATATAACGACTTCTTCTCAGGCACCTTTTATGGTCAAAACACTTATAGCTGATTACTTTGGTGAGGATATAGGGAAAATTGTGGTTCACACGCCGTTTGTTGGAGGAGCCTACGGTGGAAAGGCACCCGTTCAGCTTGAAATACTTGCCTACTTAGCATCTAAGGCTGTTGGTGGCAGACCTGTAAAGGTTTTCAATACCCGTGAAGAGGATATCATTACATCTCCATGTCACATTGGCTTGGATGCAACAGTTAAAATTGGGACCGACCGTATAGGGAAAATTAAAGTGATGGAAATCCTTTATTTGTGGGATGGGGGTGCCTATTCCGATAAAGCGATTGATGTAACGAGATCAGGTGCAGTCGACTGCACAGGTCCCTACAATGTTGAGAATGTTTGGTGTGATTCGTACTGTATGTATACCAATCATCCTTATGCAACCCCATTTAGAGGATTTTCTCATTCCGAGCTTTCCTTTGTGGTTGAAAGAACAATGGACTTACTTTCTCAAAAATTGCAGATGGATCCGCTTGAGCTCCGTTATATAAATGCCATTAGGCCGGGAAATACGACTCCGACAAGGGTTCTTTTAAATAAAAGCAATTTAGGAAACTTACCACAATGTATTGTGAGAGTAAAAGAGTTAATCAAGTGGGACGAAGGTCCAATTAAAGTGATAGATGAACGTTTTGTTAGAGTAAAAGGCGTTAGCTGCAGCTGGAAAACGTCTACGATTGATACTAACGCTCCTTCAGGCGTTATATTAACATTTAATCGGGATGGAAGTATCAATTTAATGTCAGGTATTATCGAAATTGGAACAGGAACCAAAACTGTGCTTGCTCAAATTCTTGCTGAGAGACTAAAAATGGATATCGATGAAATTCATGTTCGAATGGAAGTGGATACCCAGACAACGCCAGAACATTTTAAGACCGTTGCTAGTAGGGGAACATTTATGGCAGGTAGGGCTACCTTAAATGCTGCAGACGATGTGATTAAGCAATTAAAAGAAGTGGCTTCATGTGTGTTAAGAGCACCTAAGGAAGATCTTGAAGTGGCGAATAGTCGGGTGTTTTTAAAAGATGATCCATCCATTGGGCTCCATTTTAAAGAAATTGGCTATGGTTATAAGTATCCAAATGGTAACGCTATTGGTGGTCAAATCATTGGCAGAGGAAATTATATATTACGTCATCTAACTCACTTGGATCCTGAAACTGGAGCAGGCAAGCCTGGTCCGGAATGGTCTGTTGCAGCATATGGTGTAGAGGTAGAATTCGACCGTAAAGATTATACTTATCGACTTGTTCATGCGGCGACGGTGCTGGACGCTGGCAGGGTGATGAATAAAAAAGCAGCATTAGGTCAGGTTATGGGGGCAATGAGTATGGGGTTAGCATTTGCTGGGAGGGAAACATTTTATTTTGATAAGTTAGGGAGGGTTTTGAATCCACAGCTTCGGACCTACCGCCCGCTCCGCTATGGAGAAAATCCTAATTACTTGGTTGATTTTGTTGAAACTCCACAGATTGATGCACCATATGGAGCTCGTGGAATAGGAGAACTAGGGTTAATGGGAATGCCTGGGGCCCTCGGTAACGCATTGTCCTTGGCCGCTGGTGTTTCGCTTCATAATCTTCCATTAATTCCAGAATTGATTTGGAAAGCAAAGGAGAATAAATAAAGTATATCCGATGGAAAGGTGTTCAGTATCATAGAACTGGCTGCCCAAAAAGCAGCCTTAGTTGAGGAAAGTTGTGAATAACATTTGCATAAAAACTCGCACATTTTTTTGTGCCGAGTTTTTGCATTTTTATATAACAAAAGCTATGTCAAAAAGTTTGTCATTTAAGCTTTAAATATAAAAAAGCACATCAAAAATCGAACTTTTTTTTCGTTATAATTATAGAAGATATGAGGACTTCAAGAGTGTAACGGTGTTAAGGGTAAATTTCCCTATCCAGGGTGATACTACTTTTATGTGAATAATATAATTACATTGGAGGAAATTAGAATGCCAAAAATTAATAGGGTAGCCTTGATTGGAACAGGTGCTGTAGGTTCAAGTTATGCCTTTGCATTAATCAATCAAGGAATTGTCGATGAACTTATTCTAATTGACATTAATTCAGAAAAAGCTGAAGCAGATGCAACTGATATGAATCATGGGATGATAGCTGCACCACATCCTACAGATGTTAAATACGGAACATATAATGATTGCCATGACGTTGATTTAGTTGTAATTTGTGCAGGTGTTGCTCAAAAGAAAGGGGAAACACGTTTAGACCTTGTTGATAAAAACTTAAAAATCTTCAAAGGGATTGTTGACAGTGTGATGGAAAGCGGGTTTGATGGAATCTTCTTGGTTGCAACAAATCCTGTTGATATTCTTTCTTATGCTGTTTGGAAATACAGTGGGCTGCCTAAAGAAAGAGTTATCGGTTCTGGAACAATTCTTGACACAGCTCGATTACGTTACAACCTCGGACAATACTTTAATGTATCACCTAACAATGTTCATGCTTATATCATTGGAGAACATGGTGACAGTGAATTACCTGTTTATAGTACAGCCAGTGTAGCAAACACAAATATTCTTAAATTGATTGATAATAACAATGAATATTCATTTGAAGACTTAGATGCAATCTTTATTGATACAAGAGATGCAGCATACAAAATTATTGAAGGGAAAGGGGCAACATATTACGGAATAGCTATGGGGTTATTACGTATTACTAAAGCAATTTTTCGAAATGAAAATGCCATACTTCCTGTTTCAGCCTACTTAGATGGTCAATATGCTACTAAAGATGTTTACATAGGTGTACCTTGTGTGGTTAATAGAGAAGGTATTCAAAGCATTATTGAACTGGAACTAAGTAATAAAGAAAAAACACTATTCAATAACAGTGTTAAAACATTGAAAGGAGAGATTTTAGCCAAATACTTTGATATACAACTTTAATAATGGAACAAGAAATGGATGAGTTTCAAGTTACTGTAAGGTAAGATCTAGCTATTTTTTGAAAATTGAACTTTAACTCCTCTTCTTCCTAATATAATTATAGCATATTAAAAATGGTCAAAATAGACTGTTTTTTCTCATTTTCTACTGCTAAAATTCAATAGAACTTGAATTAGATGAGTGGGATAAATATATCAAAGAATCCAAAAGAAATATAATGGGTAGGAGAGATGTAGAATGAGTTCTTTGGTTCTCGGTTTTCAGGAAATGGAAAAAACACAGCTTTTGCTCGTTGGTGGAAAAGGGTTAAATTTAGGGGAATTATCAAAAATTCAAGGAATACAAGTACCAGAAGGATTTTGTGTTACAACAGTGGGATATCAAAAAGCCATCGAACAAAACGAAACGTTTCAAGCTTTGTTGGATCAACTAACAAAGCTAAAAGTAGAGGATCGAGATCAAATTGGTGAAATCAGTAGGAAAATTCGACAACTCATTATTGAAGTAGAAATTCCTTCAGATATTGCGTGCGCAGTTGCTCACTATCTCTCCCAGTTTGGCGATGAACATGCTTATGCAGTGCGTTCTAGTGCGACTGCTGAAGATTTACCACATGCCTCTTTTGCTGGTCAACACGACACCTATTTAAATATCATCGGAAAAGAAGCAATCTTGCAGCATATCAGCAAATGTTGGGCTTCCCTATTTACGGATCGTGCGGTAATCTATCGAATGCAAAACGGATTTGACCACAGTCAAGTTTATTTATCGGTTATCGTTCAAAGGATGGTTTTCCCACAGGCTTCAGGGATTTTATTTACCGCTGATCCGATTACTTCTAACCGAAAGCTGCTATCAATCGATGCCAGTTTTGGACTTGGAGAAGCACTGGTCTCTGGCTTAGTATCTGCCGATTGTTATAAAGTACAGGAAGAGGAAATCGTCGATAAGAGGATAGCAACCAAAAAATTGGCTATCTATGGACGAAAAGAAGGCGGAACAGAGACCCAGCAAATCGATCCTGATCAGCAAAAGACTCAAACACTTACTGAACAACAAATATTACAACTAGCAAGCATCGGAAGACAGATCGAAGCTTATTTTGGTTGCCCACAAGATATCGAATGGTGTTTGGTTGATGATAAATTTTATATTGTCCAGAGTCGGCCAATCACTACGCTTTTCCCCATCCCTAAAGCGAATGATCAAGAAAATCACGTCTATGTATCTGTCGGTCATCAACAAATGATGACAGACCCTATAAAACCATTGGGATTGTCTTTTCACCTGTTAATAACTCCTGCACCTATGCGGAAAGCTGGTGGAAGGTTGTTTGTTGATGTCACACATCAACTGGCTTCGCCTGTCAGTAGAAACATTTTATTAAATGCTATGGGACAACACGATCCGCTCATGAAAGACGCACTTATGAACATCATTGAGCGTGGAGATTTTATAAAATCGTTACCAAATGATATTAAAGCACCGAGTCCCAGCAGAGGCAATACAGATATGCTGGAACAAATTGAAAACAATCCATCAATCGTTTCTGATTTGATTAATCGTAGCCAAACATCTATAGAAGAGTTAAAACAAAACATTCAAACGAAAATACGTTCAGATTTATTTGATTTTATTCTAGAAGATATACAGGAATTAAAGAAGATTTTATTTGACCCACAAAGTTCAGCTGTATTTATGGCTGCTATAAATGCTTCAACATGGATCAATGAAAAAATGAACGAGTGGTTAGGTGAAAAAAACGCAGCAGACACGCTATCTCAATCTGTACCAAATAATATTACTTCGGAAATGGGTCTAGCACTATTGGATGTCGCAGATGTGATTCGTCCTTATCCAGAAGTAATTGATTATTTACAACATGTAAAAGATGATAACTTTTTGGATGAACTAGTTAATTTTGATGTTGGACAGGAAGCTAGAAACGCTTTCAATGCATTTCTCAACAAATACGGAATGCGATGTGCCGGAGAAATCGATATTACTAGAACACGATGGAGTGAAAAACCAATTACACTTGTCCCCATGATTCTCAATAACATCAAAAACTTTGAGCCTAATGCCGGCAATCGGAAATTTGAGCAAGGGCGACAGGAAGCTTTGAAAAAAGAACAAGAGTTATTAGATCGATTGAAGCAATTGCCGGATGGTGAACAAAAGGCCAAAGAGACAAAACGAATGATCGATCTAATCCGGAATTTCATCGGTTATCGTGAATATCCAAAATATGGCATGATTAATCGCTACTTCGTTTATAAGCAGGCTTTACTGAAAGAAGCCGAACAACTCCTAAAATCCAACGTAATTTATGAAAAAGAAGATATATACTATCTCAATTTTGAAGAACTTCACGAAGTCGTACGCACAAATAAACTGGATTACCAGATCATCAGTAAACGAAAAGATGAGTACAAATTATATGAAAAACTAACTCCCCCACGTGTTATCACGTCTGATGGTGAAATCATTGTAGGTGAATACAAACGAGAAAATCTCCCAGCCGAAGCTATTGTAGGTCTACCTGTTTCTTCCGGAGTTATAGAGGGACGTGCTCGTGTCATCTTAAATATGGAAGATGCTGATTTAGAAGATGGAGATATATTAGTCACCGCCTTTACTGACCCTAGCTGGACACCATTGTTTGTATCCATAAAAGGCCTAGTCACCGAAGTTGGTGGACTGATGACACATGGAGCAGTTATCGCACGTGAATATGGCTTGCCAGCAATTGTCGGGGTAGAAAATGCTACCAAACTGATAAGAGACGGGCAACGAATTCGCGTGAATGGGACAGAAGGGTATATCGAAATATTGTAATTGCTTAATACCTTACAGTATGAAGAATGATGTATAGAAATCTTATCTTTTGTTATAGATAAATAATTTTTATGTTTGAAGGTTTTTTGTTCAACTAATGGGTGCGATACTTCAAGATGAAGGTCGCCTTTTTCTTTTTCCACAGAATATATTGTGAAATGTTGTACTTAATGTAACGAAGCAGGATAATTGAATAAGAGTATGTTTTACTTTGAATATTGATTAATGGTTAGGAAGTGGTCTGAATTTTTAATGCAATTGTTTTGTTTATTCTTGCAGGATTAGCTGAAATTGGCGGAGGTTATTTAATTTGGTTATGGTTAAGAGAAAGTAAGCCGGTTTATTGGGGAATAAGTGGAGGGATAGCATTAGCTTTATACGGTATAATAGCTACATT
Source organism: Bacillus sp. OV166 (assembly GCF_900177675.1). GTDB lineage: Bacteria > Bacillota > Bacilli > Bacillales > Cytobacillaceae > Neobacillus. The sequence continues at coordinate 2,979,645 of NZ_FXWM01000001.1, forward strand.
TCAAACCTTCCCTTCATTCGGTAGAGTTTATGCTGCTTATGGTGGAGTGTTTATAGTGCTATCTGTTTTATGGGGATGGGGCATAGATAAAAAAACACCCGATTTATATGATTGGGTGGGTGCAGGAATATGTTTAATTGGTGCTTCGGTAATCTTGTTTGCACCACGTCAATAAATTTCTTATTAAAGTAATAGTGCAAGAGTTGAAGATTAGCTGCATAAATGTGGGTTAAAAACTCATTATGTCTTTAATTAAAATAAACATTAACGTCAAGCAACATAGTAGCCAAACTAAAATAAAACATAAAGGAGATAGAGATATAATGGAATTCTGGGAATCAAGTTTTATAGAAAAACAAACGATGTGGGGATTTGAACCTACAGACTCCGCAATCTTAACAAAGGACTTTTTCATTGAAAGGAATGTTAAAGATATACTAGTACCAGGTATTGGGTATGGTAGAAATGCAAAGGTTTTTATTGAAAATGGAATAAATGTTACTGGTATTGAGATTTCAAAAACAGCGATTGATTTGGCGAGGCAAAATGGGCTTGATATTAGTATTTTTCATGGTTCAGTGACTGACATGCCTTTTGATAACAAACTTTATGATGGAATATTTTGTTATGCACTTATTCACTTATTGAATAATCGTGAGAGAGATAAGTTTATTAATGATTGCTATAATCAGTTAAAGCCAAATGGATATATGATTTTTACAATTGTTTCAAAAAAAGCCCCTATGTTTGGTAAGGGCAAACAATTGGATAAAGACTATTTCGAGATAATGGAAGGCGTAAAAATGTTTTTTTATGATTCTGACTCCATAAAACAAGAATTTGGAAAATATGGACTTGTAGAGTTTTCAGAAATTGACGAGCCAAGTAAGAACATGAAAAATAAACCTCCAATAAAATTTATAATTGTAAAATGTAAGAAAGAAATATAAAGATAATCATAAAAAAAATTAAAAAAAGTGAATTGTTAGGAGATAGGATGTGGATATGTTAACGGCTGCTTTCCTTAAATTAAAGGAAGCCTTTTTTTTATAGATGGTACGGTAGTTGAATATGTGGAACACACATTTAGTTACTATGTAAAGAGCAAATATTAATCTTAGTTGGGCGAATACATAAAAATGCTTCACACAGCATGTTGATCCTGTGCAACAGTACTTGAGAAAACAGCATAAAAAAAAGATTGTGAAGAAACGTACTTAAAATAACGGGTGCAAGAGTTAGAGATGGAGATCGCTGCGGCGATCTTTTTGCTTGTTGAACTAACGAAGCAGGTTAGCTGAAGAAGGGTTAACTAAAGTTAAAAGCGGAAAAGTGCAAAAGTGAGTCAGTGAAAAGATACAATTTTCTTCTTCACTTTTGTACTTTTTCTATGCTTTTGCTTGTTGAAGATTTGGATAATAGAGGGAAATTTAGGAAAGATATCTGTAACTCTGTTTAAACGAATGGTAGTTATATTATATGGTATGGGATTAATGTTGAACGGTCGCCGTAACCATATCATCCATAGCCGTTACCACCATAACCATATCCGCAGTAACAAAGCATTTAAAATCCCCCATTTTTATAAATTAATAATATCTTCGACCAACAAAGGCAGAACCTACGATAATAAGTGGAATAAACAGTACAACAATTATTACGAAACTTCCGCTCCATGGAGGGCTAACGGGATAGTTTTGTCCCGATAACATAAACTAACAGAATGAAAACGATAATATATAAAGGAGATTACATATGCTGAAAAAGATACTGAAAATCCTTCAAGTACTCCTAATTGTATTTATCGGCGCATGTTGTGTTTTGCCTGTTTGGGGTAAAATTGACAGAACAGCAGCCGAAAAAAGGATGGTATTTGACCAGCAGCCCATTCAATACCCGATTCGTCAAAGTAATATTACTATGTATACGGACGGGAAACAGTTAAACAATCAATTTTTCTCAGATATAAGGAAAGCAAAATATTACGTGCATATCAACTTTTTCTCTATTGCTGATGATAAAGTAAGTCATCAATTTCTAGATTTATTGAGACAAAAAAGCCAGGAAGGTATAGAAGTATATTATGCAGTGGACAGGATGGGTGGAATTTTACTAAAGAAAAGGGAAAGAGAATTATTGGTTAAAGCAGGAGTGCATTTTACGTATTACAATAAGCCTGCTTTTCCTTATCTTTTTGCTTCTTTGGATCGTCGGAATCATCGCCGTATTTCAATTATTGATGGAAGGATTGGGTACATTGGCGGATTTAACATCGGCAAGAAGTATTTAGGAGAAAAAGTAAAACTCGGTCACTGGAGAGATTATCACCTTCAAATACGAGGAGAAGGAGTTCAAGATCTAGAACATCAATTTGTGTTAGACTGGAAGAAAAACACAGAGCAACAGATTCCTATACACAGCGCGACAAAGGAAAAGGGAGCAACCTCGCATCGATTTACTGCATATTATAGCGGAGAAAAACTTGGGCAAGATTATGCAATGCTGTTTCATCAAGCAAAAGAGTCCATCATTATAGTAACACCTTATTTTATACTAAATGACAGAACTATTTGGAACTCATTAATGGATGCAAGAAAAAGAGGAGTTCGTGTTAAAATTCTGTTCTCACCTCATTCGGATGCACTGTTAGTTAAAGAGGCAGCGTATCCATATATTCGAAAAGCATTAAAACAGGGAATAGAAGTATACGGTTATAAAAAGGGAGTGATACACGGTAAAGTATTCTTGATTGATAAAAACGTATTGATGGTAGGGACCGTAAATTTTGATTCGCGCTCGTTTCATTTAAATGAAGAAATGAACTGCTATATCCATGACCCTGTCTTTATTTCTAAAATAAAGCCAGTCATCAATGAAGACATCCAAAATTCAAAGCGAGTAACATCCTCTGACGTCAATCAATTATCTATAAAAGAAAAACTGAAAGAAAAGTTTGCAAAAATGATTGAGTATTATTTGTAAAAACTAAGTATTTTTATTTTAAGGAGTAGTAGACTGCATTTTATTAGAATAAATTAAATTACTGATACTAAAATAGAATGCTATGGAGAGGGAACGTTGTTTCCTTCTCTTTTTTATTTAGGCTATGTAAAGGGGTACTCCTTTTTACTACCATTTAAGAACGATATTTTCTTACATATTCTGTGTTGAAAATGAGCTTCATGGATGGCGAACGGGTGCTTTCCTTCATTAAAAATCAGCTTCATGGATGGCGAACGGGTGCTTTCCTTCATTAAAAATCAGCAATGATCTTCAACTAACCGGTGCTATAATTCAATAAGCTAATATATAGAAAAATGCTCAGAGTTTATATGCTCTGAGCATATTTTTATATGCCGATTATTTTGTTAATTTTCTTGTTAATCCTAATGTTAATTCTCCCTTGATTTTAACCACTAATTGGAATTTTGTACTTCATAATAGAACCCGTTACTAAAAGACTCTTTTTTAATATTTCCGTCAGAACTGGGGGAGATTATCAAGGTTGTTGGTCGGATCACCGTCCGGATTGCTCCGAAGATGTTCCTCTCCATCGCCACCCATGAAAACATTGACGTTTACAATTAACCCACTTTTTGCCATCTGTTGTGCTTCTTTGTAATCAACGACTTGACCGTTTGACAACTTTAATTCAATAATATCGTCATCTCCATTCTTACGGACCGCGATGACAGATTCTTGACGTTTTTCCATAATTTCGCCTCCTATATATAAGTAGGATGACTTAAAAAAATAAAAAAATTCATATTTTATGAACCATGCAGCCGAAGATTAGCTGTGTAAATCTTTAGCCAAATGATTGCGGACCTAATTTTATAAATTAATCAATTCGTAGTAGCGGACGCTTTTATAAGTATTTAACACATTTTATTCCTTTTTATCGATAAGTATTGTACTTAAACTATCGGGCAGTTTAGTTGAAGAAGGAATAGCTACTTTATGTTGGAATTATCCATTAAATTAAGAAGCTAATTAAAAATATACCCCTCACTAATGAGGGGTATATCTTATTTATCTTGTGCCAGTTCTTTTCTATTGGGAGCAAGTGGTGGCTGTTCTAACCACTTGTTTTTCACCATAATATCGAACCAGTTTTTGGTAACTCCTAATGTTTTTAGAATTGCTTTTTCATAAGCTACAGCTAGGTCTGTTCGCATGGCTCCTGCTAGACCTGTCCCGTAATATACTTGTGCAGTTTGAGCCAAGAAACCCATATGATACAACATTAATTTATCTGAAAAAGGAGAGTCTTTTGACGTTGTAACCTCTGATTCCCACGACATTGGAACTGGCAAATTATCCTTGTGCATTATTTTTGAAAGTGCTTGTAGGTTTTCATCTGCGGTTTTTTCTAATTCCTCAAAAAACTTTCTTACTTCTTTCGATTCTGTGACTTGACTGAATCCGATTGAAAGGACCTTTGCCATAATGCCCTTTTTAATGTTAAGAGAAATACTGATAATTTCTGTAGCAGATAAAAGTCTCCCTTTTCCGAAGAATCCATCAGTAAAATCTTTGGTAGAAATAAATTCAGGGCTCTCGTTAGGATAGAAATAGGGGTCTCTTTGGAATATTCCTTTTTTAAGCAATAACTCAATGGTTAAATCGTACATACTTTTTGCATCATTATCACATGAATTGTAAAATTCCCGTAGGTCCTTTCTGACAGAAACACTAAAAGCAGTGGTATGACCCAACAAACCATGTATAGTCATAATATGTAAATAATTTAAGCAGAATGTGTCAGAAAACAATCTCTCTGCACTTTTATTAAGGTCGGACTCAGTAAATCCAATGGGAACTGGAAATCCATCCTTCTCAATGAAGGAAACAAGCTGCTTCTTTTGCTTTTCCCATGTCTCAATGGCTATTTCAAAAACTTTTTTTATTGATTCGTCTTCTAAAATAGAAATCATATACCTATTTACTATCTCGGCCATTGTTCCGTTTACATACTCCCCCCATAGTGTTCCTATTTCAGAAGATGTAAGTTTTAAATTATCATTTTCCATTTGTTCTCACCTCCTCAGTATTTTTTACTAATAGAGAAATAGGTATGCATTTCTTTGGAATTAAACCTTTTAGATGATTAGTTGAGTAGTTTCTTGATGAACTAACGGGTGCTTGTGTTGAAGATCCAGTTGCAAGTTTTGGGACTGAGGAAGGTTTTGGAGATGAAATTGCTTATATTAATCGGATAAGAGAAAGAGTCAATAAATTCGCAAATGGACAGGTAATCATTGAAGAAGACAATATATCAATTGGGCAAATGGAACTTCAAATTCTGGAATTCGATGGGAAGGAAATTGGCTATGTAAATTTATTCTATCTTACACCAGAATATCGTGGTAAAGGGCTTGGAAAGGAATTAATTCGCTACGCAGAAAATTTTTTCAGAAAATCTAATGTTTCTAAATATCATTTGCGTGAAGCTCCTACTAATCAAAGAGCCATTCATTTATATACTAAGTCTGGGATGGTCAAATTAAGGGAAAGGGTGCCTTCAGAAGATTTAAGGACAAATTAATAGATTTTGAAATGGAAGATCAATGGTATTCATACCGGGACGAGTATTTTAAACAAATTGCGTTTGAGTGGTGTCAGGAAAATAAAATAAACTTTATTGAATAGAAAAGAAAAGGAGCGATTACTGAACAAAGAGTAATCGCCTTTTCTTATTAAGGTAAAGGGGAAAGTTAGGTGACTAACAGATTTTTCTTGTTGAACTAACGTGGCAGGTTAGTTAAAGAAAGAGATGTTAATAACAACATCTCTTTTTACTCCATTTCTTCTTCAGTTTTCAGCATTTCTTAATCGATGATGTCCACTAATTCTTGAATACTGTACATATATAAAACAACTTCTTTTTAACATCTTCTATAGATACTTTATTTGGAAGGATACCCACCTATGGAGATTCTTGTATTTTTGAAAGGTTTAGTTATTGGTTTTTCTATTGCTGCTCCTGTAGGACCTATTGGTGTACTGGTTATTAAAAGAACGTTTGGAGAATATATGGTATTGTGTCGGGAGTTGGGGCAGCAAGTGCGGATGCAGTTTATGGACTTATTGCAGGGCTTGGTTTAACCTTTATTACAAATTTTTTTATAGGTCATCAGTTTTGGGTTCATTTAGCAGGGGGAGCATTCCTCTGTTATTTAGGAATAAAAATAGCAATATCTAAAGCATCAGAAAACCCTGCACGAGTCCAAGGTCAGCATTTATTTGGGGATTATACCTCAGTTTTTCTCCTTACTCTGACAAACCTTATGACGATAATATCTTTTGTTGGCATTTTTTCAGGATTGGGACTCACTCAAGTTAATGTAGGATCAGTGGTCACTTTGGTTTTAGGTGTATTTCTTGGTTCAGGAATTTGGTGGCTTATACTCTGTTTTGTTGTGGGGCTTTTCAAGGAAGTTCTCAAAAAACAAACCTTAATATGGATTAACCGATTATCGGGTCTTATCATTTTTTTATTTGGAATATATTCCTTTTGGGGTTTATTGCACTAACGGGTGTAAGAGTTAGATATCCGAGCTGTCATTTAGGCAGCTTTTTTACTTGTTGAACTAACTAGCAGGTTAGTTGAAGAAGAAATCGAAGTAATTAAATTTATTTTTCTTTTATCAGAAAAAAATCTGCCTCGACGTTAAAGGCAGTTTTTATATTTTGGTGCTTAATTTTATTTTTCCTTAAGATCGGCATCTATGATGCTACTATCTTCGCTATCCTCATTTGAACGGATGTTTTATATTTAGCCTGTATGACATTTTAAATATATCAGAATACGAAACTATTGGTAATGATTTTAAATGCTGTCATTGGTCAAATTTGTAAGCGGATTACAGCATAAATAATATTCAGGCTATTTTGTATGAAGCCTTTTAATAAAAACTCTGTTAAATAATAATGTTGATAATTACTCAAAACAAAAAGGACCCATTTAGGTCCTAGAATAGCCTTCTTCAGCCAGATTCTTAGCTCAATAAGAACAACAGCCTTTGATGGCAGCAAGTTCTTACCATAGGCCTATGGAAACACTGTTTAAATCATTTGCTTACTAGAATCTACGTCTTCTTCTACTCTCTCTTTCGAGTTCAAAGGGGAAAAAGGGAAAAAAAGGGAAAAAGGGGAAAAATCGTCTTCTTCTAAAGTCATCACGAAAAAATCGATCTCTTCGATCAAATGGCATTTGCTTCATCCTCCTTTCATTTCAGAAGTCTATATGACAAAGGGACAGATTAACTTAACCCGCCCTTTGTTCCGTACAATTTAGTAGCCGCTCATGAAAGAAGTCCCGACAATGATAAGCAGAATGAACAATACAACGATTAACGCAAAAGCACTTCCCATTCCATCACCCATGTATAACGCCTCCAACTATTCTTATTTAAATTTACTTTACTCAGCCAAAATCCTTCTATTTGGTTTATCAAACATTAGCAAAAACTAGAAAGTACGATGATTAGCAGAATGAACAATACAACGACTAATACAAATGTACTGCCGCCATAACCGCCGCCATAACCATAACCGCCGCCATAACCGTAACCGCCACATAAGCCCCACATATCATTTCACCTCCTATTGGAATATCTGAAGGAAAAAACTCTCACTATGTATATATATTTCTTAAGACAAGGATGGATTGGACAATTGTCATAATGGTTAGGACAAAATATGCGTTTTGCTTAAACAATTTCTAAAAATAAAAAAGCGTCTGCAATACATGCAAACGCCTTTTCTGAGGTAATTATATATGTCTGGCGGGCTTAATAATAACATATGCACTCAGATTAAAGCTGAATGGGACAAGTGCTGATTATTAAAGCCAAGCCCAAAGGGTTTTTTTATTTTTATCTTTTGTACGCACAGGTACATACGAAGAAATAAAACCCACGATATAAAAAAGCATTAACACTAGTACCATGAGGAGTTATGACTATACCGCAATTAAAATAACAGCCAAGAAGACACTTACAAATAGGCAAATATCTATTCCTCTTTAAAAATGGACACATACACTATTTTTGAAACAATTTGAGGAGGAGATATAAAATGGAAAGAGATTTCTTTGGAAGCGGTATGGGTTATGGAGGTTATCCTGGTTATGGCATGGGTTATGGTGGTTATCCATTCCATCATGGTTATGGTGGTCACCCGTTCCATCATGGATATGGTGGATATCCATTCCATCATGGATATGGTGGATATCCATTCCATCATGGATATGGTGGATATCCATTCCATCATGGATATGGCGGCTATCCATTCCATCATGGATATGGTGGCTGCTGTTAGAGATGGCTCTTGCTAGACTCTTTAATTAATATTAGTTAATTTTGCACATGACATTATTTTAAAAATGAACATTTGTCTTATCGGGGATTTTTCCACTTATCCTGCTATTTATGTCGGGAAAAACCGTTTTAACAATTGTACCAGTAGTGCAAAACGGCGATATGGTATGATGTGGAAGCAGATGTTAAGATCAAGGTAAACGCACAAAATGGGTGCCAAATGGGTTAAACAGGCTAATCAATAATATGAAAAAAGAGCAAATGAGATTAGCCTGATTGCTCTTTTTAAGATTCTCAACTGCATTTTTATTGAACTGACTGTTGATTTAACGAAAAACCAGTGCTGTCTAAGTGGCAGCTTTTTCTTATTATGTTAACGTGGCAGTTTAGTTGAACAACAAAAATTTTAGAAGTGGTTTCTAATATTAATTTTAAACTAAGGGAGCATTTCTTCATTAAGGGATGCCCCTGTATATTTTATCAATAGGCACAGTAACCATTGGAAGCCCAAGTCATACACTATGAAAAAGAATTTTCCCTTAATAATCCCATAAACGAGGAGCGTAATGATGGATAAACGAACTGTTAATCAAGTGGGTGGGAACGTGCCTCAACCTATCCGAAGTAATGGAGCTGGAGGGATTGACTCAGGCCCGCGTAATATTATGCGAGATATCCAAAATCCGAATATGCTCGTCCCACCTATTACAGATGCAGGATTAGTTCCTAACTTGAAATTCTCATTCTCAGACACTTCTATGACATTAAATCACGGGGGATGGTCACGGGAGATCACCGCCAGGGAACTTCCGATAGCGACTACTCTTGCTGGAGTAAATATGAGCTTAACGGCCGGCGGAGTACGTGAACTTCATTGGCATAAACAGGCTGAATGGTCTTATATGCTGTTGGGACGGGCACGTATAACCACTGTTGACCAACAAGGACGAAATTTTATTGCCGACGTGGGTCCTGGTGACCTTTGGTACTTTCCCCCAGGTATCCCACATTCGATTCAAGGTTTGGAACATTGCGAATTTCTGCTCGTCTTCGATGACGGAAACTTTTCCGATCTTTCCACCTTATCCATCTCCGACTGGTTTGCACATACTCCAAAAGATGTTCTGTCGGCCAATTTTGGAGTACCAGAGAATGCGTTTAACTCCATTCCTTCTGAACAAGTATATATCTATCAGGGGGAGGTACCAGGTTCATTGGAAAGTCAAGAAGTCCAGTCACCCTACGGAGAAGTCCCTTTAACCTTTAAGCACGAGCTGTTGAAACAAACACCTATCAAAACGCTTAGTGGTAGTGTACGAATTGTGGATTCTTCCAACTTTCCAATTTCAAAAACAATCGCAGCAGCACTCGTTGAGATTGAACCGGGTGCAATGAGAGAACTTCATTGAAACTGATAGGTAAACTAGCAAGGATTTTTGTAGGAATAGCACGACGAAACGAGTCTTACTGTCCAAATAAAGTCCAAGTATTAGTCCCTTTAGTAGCATAGAAATAAAACATGATCTATATAAAATGTATCAATTAAAATAGTTAACTTTAATTTTGAAGGTTGTCTTATTCGTAGGATTTCAAATATGCACGGAGTACCAGGTTTCTTCAACAAAAGGGCACTGTGACCCATCAGTTTAGCATAACTGGCCTCCACCCCTTGGATAGGCATGACGAAGGAATGAGAGGGCAATTGACCCGTTGAGACATGGGAGGGAAAGCCTCCAGGGGCGGCGTGGAGATGTGCATTATATGGTAAAATATGGAGTGGAAGCTGGCTCCTTTATTTAACTATGCCTTCACGAAGCCAAGATGATCTGAACTAATTTCAATTACCCGTAAATCCAATTACAAGGGGTATGAAATCCTGCGAATAAGTGAGCATTCAAGAGATATTCGTATCAAACTGAGGGAGTTGAAGAAGGAATTTAACAATAATCGAAAAACTAAAAATTTAAAGACAGACAGGAGTTAGATACGATAATAAAAGGTTTCGGAGGAATATTTTGGAGAACTAAGAATCTTGATGTTATAAAAAAATGGTACAATGAAGTGTTGAAGATTGATGAAATAGAAAATTGGAATGGGACTGTGATTAAACCCCAATTAGGAAATGAGACTATCTTTTCTTTCTTTACCGAGAATGACAGTTATTTTCCAACAGAACAACAAGTGATGTTAAATTTCCAAGTACATAATCTAAACGAGACTATTAAGCATCTTGAACATATTGGTGTACCTCTTGCAAAGAAAAAAGAGATTAGTGAATTTGGAAAGTTTATGTGGATTGAAGATCCTGAAGGTCGACTGGTCGAGCTTTGGGAGAATTAACGAGTTGTATTTCATTTGCTCTTGAGCTAACGGGTGCTAGAGTTAAACGGTGCTCTGCGGCATCTCCTTTTATTATTGAACTAACGGATGTAAAATCAATTAGGCACTTTTTCTTTTACAGAATAATACGATAAATAATGTAATCTGTCATAAGGAGGGTGCAATAATGAACAGAAACCTTAATCTTAGTTATGTTGTTCAACCAGTTGATAATTTATATTCAATAGCATTGAAGTTCAATACTTCTGTGGAAAGTATTGTTTTCTTAAATCATCTCGTAAGCCCGATCATATATATTGGCCAAACGCTATTGATTCCCGAACTAGCTTCAAAAAAGAGTATTGAAGCTAGGCAATTACAATACAAACCTGTTACAGCGTACACAGCAGATAGACCTATATTGGTTAATGGTGTAGATATTAATACTGGGCTATATCCTGTATTAAATTTTCAACCTACAGGTGCAACCTACCCTTTTATTTATGTTCCAATTGCCGAGTTTAGCAGGGTTGGGGCCAAGGTTATATGGGATGAGACAAATCAGGTAATTAGGGTTACTTCTGATTATGATGAATTGAAAAATAGAGTCAATGTCCTAACCCAGGAGAATCAATATTTATTATCACTTACTGAAGATTTGTCTATGGAGGGGCTGGGGAATACAGCAGGTAATATATTGAACAGTGGCATTGTTGGTAAAGAAAACGAATGGCTTTATTATAATAAACGGCAAGGTACAGCGTTGTATGGAACATTATCTAAAATTAAAACAGATTTGACAATGGATACACCGTTAATGGCCAATGATGATCCAACCTATATTAATGTTTTAAATGGATGGGTCTATTATCGAAATGGCAGGGATAATGGGAAGATATACAAAATAAAAATTGATAGTACAGAAAGGACAAAATTAACGGATGATAGTTCTACCGATATTATGGTTGCAGGTAATTGGATTTACTATGCAAATCAGTCGGACGGTGCTAAATTATATAAATTAAACGTAGATGGAACAGGAAGGATAAAATTAAATGAAGATCAATCCTCCGCCATTAACCTAATTGGTAATTGGATTTATTACCAAAATGTATCAGATGGCCAAAAACCATACAAAGTAAAAATTGATGGAACGGAAAAAACAAAACTAAATGATACAAGTGCCTACAATATTCAAATAAATGGCTATTGGATTTATTTCAGAAATCCAGCAGATGAAAATAGAATTTATAAGATGACTTTGGATGGATCAAATAAAATCAAATTAAGCGATGTTCCTACTTCAACCTTCAACGTGTCCAAAGGTTGGATATACTATACCACTGTAGATGTACCTGGTGGTGATCTCTACAAAATGAAGCTTGATGGAACAGGTAAAACTTTTTTAAATGAACATTTTGTAACGAACATAAACATTTTCGACGATTGGATTTATTACACAAGAACAGAGAAAATGGTATATCGAATAAAAACAGATGGGACACAAAAGCAAACTCTGTATTAGTGCTTTCACCTCCCAAAAATCCTTAATTGACAAATTATCGTAAGATGTTGTTTAACTAACATTTGCAAGAGTTGAAGATTCAGCTGCCATTTTGGTGGCTTTTTCTTATCCGACTAACGGGCAGGTTAGTTGAAAAAGGTTGTGAATAGGTAAGGTTATTTTCCGAAAATTGGATGTAGTCACGGCTTTAAGGTAGAAGTATTAGATTACCAACATAAGTAACGGGAAAAGGTGTTACCTTTAATTGGTAGCACCTTATTTGAACCGACCTTGTTCAACTAACGGAGTGCTTTACCAAAAAGATGGGCAAAAAAAGGTGTTACCTTATCTGGCAGCACCCATTTTTATAATTAAAAGTCAGTTTTTATTTATGGAAGTAAATTTAGTTAAATTATAACATTAAACAAAATAAGGGCTAGGCAATCTGAGAACTACACCTTGTACCAACTTGTTCTGATTGTAATAAATCATTTAAGGCTTGCTGATTAATCACATCATTAAAATCAGAAGGATGGTCTAAGGAAATTCCGCTCCGATTAGCAACAGAAATAATTATTCCTATTTCATAATACATATTTTTCGTAAGAATACCTTTTTCAATATTATTAATAATTTCATAGTAAAAACGAATTAATAACTCTTCAGGTAACTTTTCATAGAAATCCATTTTTTATTCACCTCAAACTCCAAAGATTGTAAGCCTTTTCAATAATTATACCATTAATTGTATAATTATTGATGTTAAAGTTATGTAAAAATTAAAAACATTATGATTTGTTATAGTAAAATACGGAATGTTTGATAATCGACTTCACCGCTTGTATATTTTGGCTTTTTTTAATAAGTTGTTTAATTCTACCTTGACTGATTGAAACGGAAAAGAACAAGCAAGTTAAATGAAAATACTTTGTCAAAAATTCTTACATAAATAGGTAAAGCTGCCCGAAATAAAAATATAATTAAAAACAACGATATTCTTGAATGAAATTAATCATAAAATATCTTTCACATTTATAAAATCGAAAGAAGAGGTTTCTCTATTTATAATGTGTCCGCTATAAAAAATGAGTCGAAGGGTGTTGTGCAATGAGTCTCAAAGACATAAGTACCTCAGTGCCCAAAAAGGATCATACAGGAAAAGTATCGGGCCAGCTGCCCTATATTAGTGATGTGAAAGTGGAAAATATGGTTTATGGTGTTTTGGTTCGGTCTCAGATTGCATATGGAAAAATCAGCTCCATCCAATTACCAAACCTTCCGGAAGGGTATGAAGCAGTTGGCGCAGAGGATATCCCTGGACCGAATTATGTCAAAATTATCAAAGAAGATCAGCCCATTTTTGCCAATGAGTGGGTCAATTATATTGGTGAGCCGATTCTTATGCTCGTTGGGAAAGACCTGAATATCTTGTACCGTTTGTTAAATGAAGTAGAGATTGAATTTGAAGAACATCCGCCTATCTATACATTGGACGAAGCGATCAAGCAAAAATCTGCAGCCGGGGTCAATATGGCAAGCTATGAATTTGGGGAAAGCTTAGAGATCATTTCAGCGATCGAGCAGAAAGCTTATCAAATCATCGAAGAAGAATATGATACGGGTTATCAGGAGCATGTCTACCTTGAGCCACAAGGAATGCTTGCCATTTATAAGGATGATGAAATTGAAGTCCAGGGATCGATGCAATGTCTGTATTATATAAAAAATGCCTTGCTAAGCGCGTTAGCCTGTGGTGACGATGATGTCAGAGTGGTTCAAAGCCCTACCGGCGGAGGTTTTGGCGGCAAAGAAGACTTTCCTTCGATGATGGCGTGTCACGTAGCCGTTGCGGCAAAGGCAGTCAAAAAATCGGTGATGCTTGTGTTCGACCGTTCGGAGGATATGGTGGTTACGACAAAAAGGCATCCGGCCAAACTCAACTATCGAACTGCCTTAGATAAGGAAGGAAATATTTTGAGCCTTTGTGTTGAAATCTATCTCGATGGCGGAGCGAATGTGGGTTTGAGTTCTGTCGTGCTGCAGCGCGCCTTAATAAACAGTGCAGGCGTTTATAAAATTCCTCATTTTCATGCAAAAGGCTATGTCTTAAAAACCAATACCGTTCCGAATGGCGCCTTCAGAGGCTTTGGTGCACCACAAAGCTTTGCCGGAATCGAAAGCCATATCGGACATCTTAGTAAACTAGCAAACATCGACCCACTTGAATATAAACGAAAATACCTCGTTAAACAAGGAGACCCCACCATCACCAAAGGAATATTCCGCGATCCAATATTAGTAGAAGAAATGATTGAGGACCTGCTCAATTCGTCGGAATACAAAAAGAAGAAACAGGAGTTTCAGCGTTTCAATCAACAAAGTCAGCGCTATAAAAAAGGCATTGGAACTTCGCTGTTCCTCCACGGCTGTGGATTTACAGGCAGTGGCGAACGAGACCATATTAAAGCAACAGTGAAGCTGGTTAAATCAAAGGACGACCAGGTATCTCTAAAAATCTCCAATTCTGATATGGGACAAGGCATTTTGACGACGCTGTGTAAAATTGTCGCCAAAGAACTAAACCTCCCTTATGAAGATGTTTTGTACCCTTATCCCGATACAAAAGAGGTTCCAGACTCTGGTCCGACCGTCGCTTCCAGGACGACAATGATTGTCGGGAAATTGCTGGAACGGGCCGCAATAAAACTGAAGGTTCAGTGGCAAACAGGGGTGGAACAGGAAGTAGTAGAGCATTATGTTCACCGTGAAATGATCCCGTGGAACGAGATGACCTTCACGGGAGATGCTTACCCGGCTTATTCCTGGGGTGTGAATTTCGTTGAGTTGGAAGTGGATACGTTAACAGGAAATGTAAAGTTAGAAAAGGTATACGGTAATTATGAAGTCGGAAAGGTCATCGATGAGCGGATTATGAAAGGCCAAATTGACGGTGGTTTGGCTCAAGGGTTAGCGTACGGTTATTTAGAAAAGATGACGTCAAAGCAAGGCAAGATCCAACAAAAAAGCATATCGGATTATGGACCGCCGACTTCATTGGACGTTGTTCCTATCGAAAGTAAAGTCTTTGATAACCCTTATGCTGACGGTCCATACGGGGCGAAGGGCGCAGGTGAATTAACGTTAATCGGCGGCGCTCCGGCCGTCCAAGCAGCGATTGAGGATGCACTGCAAACTTCATTTCAGCAAATTCCAATCACACCAGAAGTCATTATTGAAAGTCTTTGGATGAAAGAAGGTGGGAAGGTTGATTAAATTTACCCTAAATGGAAGAACCATAGAAACGGACGCCCCTGCTACTGCAAGATTACTAGATTTATTAAGAGATGACTTTGAATTAATCGGTACAAAGGAAGGCTGTGGTGAAGGGGAGTGCGGCGCCTGCAGTGTTTTTGTGAATAATCTCCTGCAAAACAGCTGCCTAATTCCCATAGGCTCGATTGCTGGTGCCGATATTCAAACGATAGAAGGGATACTTGAAACGGAACAATTTAAGATTTTAGATGAGAGCTATAGCTTAGCAGGGGGAGTACAATGCGGCTATTGCATTCCGGGGATGATTATGGCAAGTGCAGCTTTGTTATCTAAAAATCCTCATCCGTCAGAGGCTGAAATCCGTGAAGGTATTTCTGGAAATCTGTGCCGATGTACAGGCTACAATATGATTGTTGATGCGATCAATCAGGCAGCTAAAAAAGGTGACGGATTATGGTAGAGAAATTAGCCGCGTATCGGTTCGATCGTTTAGACCAAACGTTGAGTCAATTGAATAGAGAAGACTGTGTAATCATGGCCGGCGGCACCGATGTCATGGTTCTTCACAAAAGTGGTAGGGGAGTACCTCTGAAACTCCCAAAACCTCTTGTTTTTATTGATCATCTTTCTGAACTAAAGCGGGTGTATCAAAATCAGAAGGATCTTCACATCGGGGCTTGCTGTACCTATAGTGAATTACTTGAACATCCGTTAATCCCGGTACCATTAAAGAACGCCATTAAAACCATTGCGGCCCCGGCAATAAGAAACAGAGGGACATTAGGTGGGAATATTTGCAACGCCTCTCCAGCAGGTGACACACTTCCTTTATTATATGTATACAATGCAAAGCTTCTGTTGCGCTCTGTAAATGGTGATCGTGTAGTAGCTATTAGCGATTTTATTCAAGGACCAAGAAGGGTACAACGTTATCAAAATGAGATTTTGGTAGAAGTTATTTTGCCGTCCATATTAGCAGAAGGTGCACATGTTGTTTTTGAGAAAGTCGGCAACCGCAACGCAGATGCTATTGCCAAAGTAGGGTTTGCAGGATATATCCGGATCAATGATGCTCGAATCGAAGATGTGCGCTTTGCCTTTGGGGCAGTCGGACCTACAATGGTTCGTTCCATTGATATTGAAAGGAAGCTAGTTGGAAAGACCATACCATTAGCCGATACAGAAATCGCTCATGTAATGGCAGCTTTTGATAAAATCATTCGACCAATCGACGATCAACGCTCCACTGCGACTTACAGAAAAACTGTTGCGTTAAACCTTTTACGTTATTTCCTCAGCAAGAAGCAATATCAACCGAATTAATGTTTAGGCTATTTTAAGGATGAATGTTGATTATTCTTAAACCAATGCGATTAAGAAAAAAACATGCAAGGTTATTGAAAAAGGGATTATTGCGCACTTCCCACTAATAAATCAATGGAGCGGTCAAAAAGAACGTTTTATAAAGCCGTTTCCGCTTATGGAACACAGAAGTGGTCAATAAGAACGGTTTATAAAGCCCGTATCCACTTATGGAACACGGAAGTGGTCAAAAAGAATGGTTGATAAAGCCCGTATCCACTTATGGAGCACAGAAGTGGTCAATAAGAACGTTTTATAAAGCCTGTATCCACTTATGGAACACAGAAGTGGTCAATAAGAATGGTTTATAAAGCCCATTTCCTCTTATAAATCACTGAAACGGTCAATAAGAGTTCGATTGCTCCATCTTATCATCAGTGATATATAACAAAGCCAATATTAAAAAAAGGGGGGAGCTATTCATGCTACTGATGGAAAAAGTAGCCATACTGAACCGTCAAAACGAAATCTTTGCCTTAGCCATGATTATTGAATCAAAGGGCTCAACTCCCAGGCATGTTGGAAAAATGATTGTATACCGTGATGGGTCAATTGAAGGCACGGTCGGAGGTGGCTTGGCTGAACACTATATCATCGAAGAGAGTGTTAAAGCACTCCAAATGGGTAAATCGAAAATCGTTGAATACAAATTAAATAGACATGCAAAAGATGGAATTCAAATGAGTTGTGGGGGAACGTTGAGGGTGTTTATTGAAGTTTATACAAGCAGGCCTGAACTCGTTCTCGCTGGAGCCGGTCATTTAGCCTATGCGTTATCAAAGCTGGCTGATTCCCTTGAATATCCATATTGCATTGTCGATGATCGCGTGGGCTATTGTACGAAGGAACGCTTTCCTAATGCGAAAAACCTTTTTGTGAACGAGGATATTGGAAAGGCCTTACTCGCAGCCAACTTAAATGAAAAGTCATATGTGGTAATTGTTACAAAAGATGGTGATGATATTGTCTTAAAAACAGCCCTGCAATTTCCGATTGCCTATGTTGGCATGGTCGCCAGCAAACGCAAGGTCATAACCATTTTTGAAAAATTAAAAAGTGAAGGAGTCACGCAAGAACAGTTGGATCAGGTCCATTCGCCAATTGGTTTAGAAATGGGTTCGGAAACAACAGAAGAAATTGCCATCAGTATTATTGGTGAAATCATCAAAGTAAGCAAGGAAAAAAAGCCTATGAAAGTGAAACAATTAAATAGGTAAGTAAAAAGAATATAAGCTCAAAAGCTTATTCTTCAATTTGTTCTTGGTATGGAATAAGTGAAATTTAGGTGAATAGGTATTAAAAGGTAAATAAAATAAAAAGGTTTTACAACAACTGTTTACCCTACTGCTTAATCATTAAAATCTAAATATGTATACAGTAAGCCGACCATTAATGGACGGCTTTTTTGCTTAGGGTATACTATCCTTATTTTTATTGATACGCCCCCTATATGTAGGATAGGCGTCATTTCCTTAACGTTAAGTATAGTAAACGTGATTTTTGTCACAGGTTTGTGAATGAAGTTTTTGGGATAGAAACATTGGTTTTATTTAATTTTTCAATTCATACTCAATAAGTTGTTTAACTTTAATAAGGGGAATTATTTTGTCATTTTCTAAGTGAAGACTAGCACTGATACAATTTTCTTATTCATTCTGGTTAACACCTAAGGTGAATTTTGAATTAGCGTAGTTGATGTAAAATCCAGAGACTTTCTTACCTGTATTTTTTTCAATAATTGTAATGATCTCTTTTTGGTATCTGTAGAATTCTTGCGGATACAACCCAGAAATCCATAAATCTTCATACCAAAATCGTACTGTACCATTTTCTATGTTACCAAGATTGTGCTCAGCATCCATCTTTAGTAGTTCTTGTTTGATTTTTGTTTCTGGTGTTAATGTTGGTAATGTTACTGGTGGTAATTTAGGATTATTAATATTTACACCTGTTGCTACATCTGCTGGTAACTTTGCTACGGGTGCCACCACTGATTATCCTTTATGGAAATTCAAAATAAAAGAAAAATAAATAAAGAATTAAAGACAATGAATTTTGCCTATTAGTTGAAAGGAGGACAATGGGTCTATGTGGCTGCCGTTATGAATGCAGCTATTATCCTCTAATTTAGTTAAACAATTATTTCGCCTACTGCTTTAATTCCTATTGAAATAGAATGATATAATCGTTATATAACAAAAATTAAGTAAGTTATCATGACTAGAATGGAGAATGAAAGTATATGTTTAAAAAGGGATTTGCAATCTTTGTTGCAATGTTTGTTTTATTTACAGGATTTCATGTGGTTAAACCGGTTCATGCTGCGACAAGCGTAACAAAATATGTCACAGCGAATGCATTGAATGTCAGAACTGGTCCGGGAACGACCTACAAAGTGGTAACAACTATTAAGAAAAACCTAGCTGTAACAGTTTCACAAACTAAAGGGTCTTGGGATAGAGTAACTGTTGGTGGTAAAACAGGTTGGGCATCCAATCAATACCTAACGACTAAAAAACCCGCAGCCCCTACACCGCCTAAGAATTTGGCGGAAGGTTTAAAGACAGTAGGAAGCAACAAACAATTAATTCTTGTCACTTCTAATGGCTACAATACCTCTAATGCTGAAATTCGTACATTTGAAAGAAATATCCAAGGTAAATGGGTTCCTGTTTTAACCACAACAGGCCATATTGGTAAATATGGATTTGCCTCTGCAGCAAATATGCATGAAGGCGGTAAAAAGTCTCCAATTGGTAAGTATTCAATTGGAACAGCATTTGGACGTTATGGAAATCCGGGAACCAAAATGCCTTACCGAAAAATCACAATCGATGATGTTTGGGTAGATGATCCAACTTCAAAACTTTACAACACTTGGCAATCAAGAAGTAAAACACGAGGTCAATGGAAGAGTGCTGAAAACATGAATATCTCAGCTTATACCTACGGTTTCGTTATCAACTACAACACACAACGAACTCCGTATAAAGGGAGTGCTATCTTCTTCCACATTGGAAGTGGCTACACGCTCGGATGTACCTCAACTTCTCAAAAGAATGTTGTAAACATCTTGAAATGGTTGAATCCGAAAAAGAATCCAGTCATCATTCAAACTCCGATTCAGGAGCTAAACAAATACTAAATCTCCATGGAGAAACAAAAAAAGCCAACAGAGTATTTTTCTGTTGGTTTTTTTGTCTAAACCATTGTTGAGAGAATAGGTTTTCCTAGCTGGTTTAATAATAATCAACAATTTAAATTTTTCTATTTATGATCTCGAAATATCTAAATGTCTGTGCCAAATCCTTTTCCTAATTGGTAGTAATTATAAAATAGAGTCCCCTGTATTTCATATCCACATTTATGATATCAGGGGACTTTCTGTTAATTAGAAATGGAAATTCCTATTTTTGTATTTTTATGAATATCATCTGTTCCGGCATCTAATGCAGTCTTGTAATATAAGCATTTATGCTCGATGATTTCCATTGTTTTTTTTAGTTCTTCCATCTGTGCTTCTACATGAGCTTTTCGGTCTAAAAACATGTCATATCTTTGTTGCAACGTGGAATCCCCATCAGAACACCAATCAATGAAAGTTTTAATTTCCTTAATTGGCATCCCGGTTGCTTTCAGACATTCTATTACTTTTAAAGCGTCGATATCGGACTCTTTAAACACTCGTGTTCCGCTTGGTGTCCGTTCTACAAAAGGAATTAGACCCTCCTTGTCGTAGTAACGCAAGGTATAAACTGTTAGATTTAATTCTTTTGCAACTTCGCTTATTGAATATGTCTTCATCCTTTTTCTCCTATTCTTAATGATATAGACTTCGAGTTAACTCTATGAATGACGAGATTTTATCATGGTATTTTCATAATGTCAAAGTCACCTTACAGGAAATTATAACTTGTCTCTGTTTTACGGAGAAATACTTAGTAATAAAAGAATATAGTAGTTATAGGCCTATTGACATGGTTTGGAACCATTGTGGTCAGGGGATCTTCAAAAAGAATCTAAACTAATCTCTTGACCTAGAGTTAACTATAAGGATTAATATTGTTTTGCAGGAGAGAAAAGTAGGGATAGAAGGGAATGAAGGGGAATTTTAACCTGAGTTCTTCATTTATATCCAGTACAAGCCATTCTCTTGAAAAATATAAATTATTGGAGGTTTTTTTATGATAACTGCTAAAGCGCGAGCTGTAGACGGTCCAGACAAACCGTTTCGAGCTGCTGAAATTAAAAGACGAGACCTTGATTTGCATGATGTTCTGATTGAAATTAAATATGCAGGTATATGCCATTCTGACATCCATACTGCTCATGGCGAATGGGGTCCTGTGAACTATCCTCTCGTACCTGGACACGAGATTGCAGGTATTGTCACAGCTGTAGGAGCAGAGGTCACAAAGTACAAGCTCGGTGACCGGGTAGGAGTCGGATGTATGGTTGACTCCTGTGGCGATTGTGAAAATTGCCGTAAAGGAGAAGAACAATACTGTCTCAATGGAAATGTACCCACCTACGCTGGTGTTGACAAATACGGCGAGCCAACTCAAGGTGGTTATTCTACCCACATTGTCGTAACTGAGGATTTCGTAGTCAGAATACCTGATAGCATTGAGCTAGACGCGGCAGCACCATTACTTTGTGCAGGTATTACGACATATTCTCCCTTAAACCATTGGGGAGCTGGTCCAGGTAAGAAAGTAGCGGTTGTTGGTATGGGCGGTCTTGGTCATATGGCTGTTAAAATTGCACATGCCATGGGTGCCGAGGTTACTGTTCTGTCACAATCATTGAAGAAAAAGGATGATGGCTTGGAATTCGGGGCTGACAACTACTATGCCACAAACGACCCAGAAACATTCGAGAAACTTGCCGGATCGTTTGACTTAATTATTAACACTGTAAGTGCAAAAATTGACATTAATGCTTATTTCTCACTGCTAACGCTGGATGGTACACTGGTCAATGTCGGTGCACCAGCGGAGCCGTTGTCAGTTAACGTATTCTCACTTATCGGTCATCGCCGTTCATTTGCAGGTTCAATGATTGGAGGAATCCGTGAGACTCAGGAGATGTTAAATTTCTGTGCAGAACATAACATTGTTCCTAAGATTGAAGTAATTTCAGCCGACCAAATTGACGAAGCATACGAACGCGTATTAGCTTCAGATGTGAAGTATCGATTTGTGATTGACACCAGCACAATTTGAGTTAAATGATAAATTCTAATGTTAGTTTCGAGGGATGTCCAAAAAGCCTAGCTTTTTGGACATCCTTTTATATATGTTGCTTCAAAGTAGTATTCATACTACTCTCTTATTTTTTGAAAATGGATATTACGGACCCAACAGAAGTAGAGGCTTTCGTCAATTTAAGGTATTTGAAAATTTCGACTGAATTACTTTTAAAAACATATCAGCAGCAGCGGAAAAAACCTGATGCTTTTTCCAAACAATATTTAAACCAGATTCAAGTCTTGGCTCTAGCGGTCTAAAACAAAGGTTACTATCACTAGACGTATTCACTATTTTATCAAGAGTTATTGCATAACCAATGCCCTCATCAACCATAATGGCAGCATTATAGGCAAGATTGTAGGTAGTCACGACGTTTAATTTATCAAAATCTTCACCAAACCAATCCGCAAATTCATTTTTAGAAAATGTCTGTTTCATAGCCTGTCGTGAACAGATCAGCGGAACATTTAATAAATCCACTGCTTGTATAGAATCTTTGTAGGCAAGAGGACTGTCTTTCCTCATAACAACGCCCCAAACATCTTTACCTGGGATATTGAAATAATTGTATTTTGATAAATCAGCTGGTTGAATTAAAATACCAAAGTCAAGCAATCCTTTATCAAGCCTTTCGGTCACATCGTCTTCGTTTCCGCTGTAGAGGTGATACCGGATATTGGGGTAACTTAACTGTAAATCTTTTACTACCCGTGCAATCTGTCGCATAGCATCTGTTTCTCCACCACCTATGAAGACATCCCCACTAATTGTTTCTTCCATGGAACTAAACTCTGTCTCTAATTTATCGACCATATCTATGATTTCTTCTGATCTTTTTCGCAGAAGCATTCCTTCATCTGTAAGAATAATACTGTGACTACTGCGAATAAATAGTTTTTTCCCTAACTCTTGTTCAAGGTCTTTTAATTGTCTTGACAAGGTTGGCTGTGTAACATGCAAAAATTCAGCAGCAGCCGTCATGCTTCCTTCTCTTGCAACAGTAAGAAAATAGCGCAAAACTCTTAGTTCCAAAAAAACACCCTCCTTTATGATGTTTTAGTATATACGTTTTTGAAATACCCATCAAGCATATCATGATATAAGATATAAGCATTGGCTATATCAAAGGGCCGTAGCTAGAATATACAGTAATAACAACAGTAGAAAGGAGTTGTTTTTTTGACTAAACGAAATAATCTGTTGATTTTTATATTAACCATCGGAGTCTTCGGCATCTTAAATACAGAAATGGGGGTTATTGGGATATTGCCTTCCATTGCTGATCATTTTCATGTCAGTGTATCAAAAGCAGGATGGCTGGTAAGTTTTTTTGCCCTTGTTGTTGCAGTATCTGGTCCAACGATGCCTTTATTGTTTTCAGGGATAAATCGGAAGAAGGTCATGTTACTTGTGCTAGGTGTTTTCGTTTTGGGAAACATTGTATCCATTTTTACAGCTAACTTTACCATTCTATTAATGGCTCGGATAATTCCAGCCTTTTTTCATCCAATTTATTGTTCGTTGGCATTTACAGTAGCGGTTGCCTTAGTAAGTAAAGAAGAAGCTCCAAAAGCTGTTTCCAAAGTATTTATAGGAGTATCTGCCGGTATGGTAGTCGGTGTACCAATCGCAAGTTTTATTGCTAGTACAACTTCTTTACAAATGGCAATGGTATTCTTTGCTATTGTAAATATGTTGGCTTTCGTTGCTACCTTACTATTTGTACCCTCAATGCCTGTTAAGGAAAGCCTTTCTTACGGAGCACAATTATCGGTATTAAAAAAATCTATTACTTGGCTTTCGATTGTGTCTGTCATTTTATTAAACTCAGCCGTATTTGGAGTTTATAGTTATCTTGCAGATTATCTGAAAACTGTTACGAATATGTCTTCCAATACCATTAGTCTAATATTATTCATATACGGCGGAGCCAATATTATTGGAAGCATTGTCGCAGGGAAGTTACTTACTAAAAATGCGATCAAATCTGTAATGACATTTCCTTTTGCATTGGGAGTTGTCTACATCCTATTATTCTTTTTTGGACAATTTACCGTACCAATGGCTATCATTACTTTAATTTGGGGAATTTTAGCTGGAATAGGGGGCAATATTAACCAATACTGGATTGCGTCTTCAGCTCCCGAAGCACCTGATTTCGCAAATGGCTTATTTTTAACATCTGCTAATTTAGGAACAACATTTGGCGCAGCTGTAGGCGGGTTAATTATATCGGATATGGGCACACATTACGTCGTATTGGTGGGATTCTTATCATTAATATTAAGTTTGGTAACTATTTTACTAAGAAACTACATGTTTACCCCTACACAACAACTTTCAAAATAAGGAGTATCCCGATTAGGATTTTTAGATACCACTCAATCTGAGAACTAGAAATGGAGGATTTTAAATGTCAAAAGATATAAAAGTTGCACTTGTCACCGGCGGGAATCGAGGAATTGGATTTGAGTTGGTCAAGCAATTGGCGTTGAATGGTTTTAAGGTCATTTTGGCAAGTCGTGACCCAGAAATGGGGCATGAAGCTACGCAAAGACTTAAGGAATCAAATCTGGACGTTTCATTTGTGGTGATAGATATAGATAATCAAGAAAGCATCCATCAAGCTGCAATTACAGTAAATGAGCGGTATGGAAGATTAGACGTATTGATTAATAATGCTGGCGTGTATCTGGATGAGAATAAAAAGTTAGTGGCAATGGACCCTTCCATTCTGGAGAGAACACTGACAACCAATTTCTTCGGCGCTTACCATGTTATCCGTTCCTTTATTCCCGTCATGGAAAAACAAGGCTATGGGAGAATCATTAATGTTTCTTCAGAATATGGGGCGATGAGCGAGATGTCTTATCAAGGAGTAGGTGCTTATAAGTTGTCTAAATTTGCCCTAAATGGATTGACACGATTGGTAGCAGCAGAAATCAATGGTGATATCAAAATAAATGCAGTCGATCCGGGATGGGTAAGTACAGATATGGGTGGACCAACTGCTCCAAGAACTCCTAGGCAAGCAGCTGAGTCTATCCTGTGGTTAGCGACAATTGGACCTGAAGGACCAAACGGGGGATTCTTCAGAGATGGAAAACGAATCGATTGGTAACAATAGAAAATCCTTATAGATCGGTAAAAGGCTTAGCTATACGAGGAGCAGATAGAATGAAGAAAATCCTTCCAGTACAACAATGATCTGCTGATTGCTGTATATGACGAACAATTTGTTTCCGATTGGCACAAATTATTAATCGATTAGTTATAAATATTTAACTGATTGGGTCCATACCGCTTGTCATTGAATATCGCGAAGGCACTGTCATGATGATAGTGTCTTCTTTATTTAATTTTAATTCATACTTTACTGATAGGAATTATAGGTTTATAATAAAATTAATCTAATAAATCTAATAAATGAAATTAAAAGTGGTTGTATTCAAGGGAAAGTTTTTGTAAAACTAAGGGAGTGTTTCTGTTGAGAAATAATGATGAAAAAAAGCGACAAAAACTTATCAATAAATTAATTTTTTTAAACGTCTATAACAAAGACGATCAAAAGCTTTATGAGTTGCCACTATCGAAATTAGAATATGAGTATAGAAGATTTAAATTTCAAAACCATCCGCATGGTGAGTTTGGATCTATTCAGTGGATATAAAATAAATATGGTTACGATACATTAGACTGAATGGTGTTTCCACACCTGCGGTCTTTTTTTGGCAAGAAAATTAAAAAATTCAATGTTGGGGCAGAAAAGAATCTTTTAATCTTGGAATCAACGTTCTCTCTGTCCGCAAATTTATGAGGGCAAACAAACTTGATGGAAGGCAGACAACGAGGGTCAGATACTTGTGACAAAAATTCATTTGATTGATACAAAAATTTATCAACCTAACTCGTTGTTTATCAAGGCTTTCCCTTAATCAATTTGACAGTTGATACATTTCGTTATCAGTTTGTATTGTATAAGAAAACTCAATTAATCTATAAATACCGTAGAGATATAAAGTATTATTTACTGTCTTCCGGACAACCGATGGCATGAACATACAATGTTCATGCTTTTTTTATTAACATAAATAGGCTGGAGACATAAAATAAACAAAAGATTGTGAACTTTTTTCTCCTGTTTTATTTTCAAAAGTTTACTAGTCATTTAAGGTTTAATCATTCTTGTAGCCTTTTTTACCGAATTAACCATGATAGGGGAATATTGGGGGTATTGTGATGAATATTAAGGAGAGCATATTGGAAAAAGAAGGTCGGAAGTTTCCTGGAGCGACCTATTCAGAGGTAGTATTGGCACCTGCTTATGAGCACGCCAAGCAATCTTTACTAGAGCCGATGATAGCAATCCATAAAGCCCACCTGATTATGCTGGTGGAACAAGGGTTGTTGCAGGAGAGTGCGGGTTCCCAAATCCTTGCAGCTATTTGCGCACTTGATAAGGAGAGAATTCTCCAATCCACCTATGATGGACAGTATGAGGATCTCTTTTTCCTTGTAGAAAGTCAAATTATGAAAGTTGCCGGCGAAATGGGTGGGAGTTTGCACCTTGCTCGGAGCCGGAACGATATGGGTGTTGCAATGTACAGGATGGTTCTTCGGGAAAAGATTCTACTCGCCATCGAGGCGCTGCTTTCCTTTCAAGAAACACTTTTGAGGGTGATCGACACCTATAAGGAAACCATTGTCCTTGGGCATACCCATACGCAGCAAGCCCAGCCGATGACGTTCTCCCATTATCTTCTGGGTATGTACGATGTCGTTGACCGTGACTTAAAAAGATTGAAAGCAGCCTATGATACATGCAATGCTAGTCCTCTCGGTGCGGCGGCCCTAACTACGACTGGATTTCCGATTGACCGAAATACAGTCGCAGAGTTATTAGGATTTCCGAAAATCATCAAGAGTGCCTATGATGCGATTGGCGGTGCCGATTATTTAGGGGAAATTGCAACAGCGATACAATTAACCTTTATCAATCTCGGCCGGTTTTCACAAGACCTTCTCTTATGGTCCAGCCAGGAATTTTCAGCGATTCGTGTGGCAGACCCCTATGTTCAAACGAGTTCCATTATGCCGCAAAAAAGAAATCCTGTTTCACTAGAGCATATTCGTGCATTAAGCTCTAGCGGAATTGGGAATGCCCAAACCGTACTTCAAATGTTACATAACACACCATACGGAGATATAAACGATACCGAGGATGACCTTCAGCCGTATTTATGGAAGGGCCTGCACCTTATTGATCAAGTTTTTCGGTTAACAAACGTGGTGGTTGGAACACTTGAAGTAAATGAAGCACTGTTAAAAAGAAGGGCCCAAGAAAGTTTTTCGACGATAACGGAATTAGCCGACACCCTGTTTAGGGAAGCAAACATCCCGTTTCGAACCTCTCATTCCATTGCCAGCCAGGTGGTGAAAATTGCCTTGGCCAGAGGACTGAATGCTACTCATGTCACATCTGTACTCGTGGATGAAGCGGCAAAAGCAGTTGTCGGAATTCCGTTGAATTTACCGGAGGAGATCATTCGCACAGCAATGGACCCAGAACACTTTGTTAAAACTCGGTCGCTGCCTGGTGGACCAGCACCGAAGGAAATGAAGCGGGCCATTGTGGAAAGAGAAGCTAGTCTACACCACCATATTTCTTTACTCCATACTGAGGTTTATCGAATTAAAGTTTGTATGGAAAGACTTGACCAACTGACAAGCCATTGGGGTAAAACGGATGAAAACGATATCAATACTGGACATTGATGAAGGCGGTAGTTAATTCATATGCCGACTGGTTAACTAGAGGATCTCAATTCAAGGTGAGATTATCTTGAAATGAGGGCCTCTTATTTTTTCAATAAAAGAGAAAGGGAATAACGATCTATCATCGGACCATGGGGAAAAAATAACCTTATTCAAGGCTAAAAAATATAAAAATAGGAGTGAAATAAATTGTCAAATTCAGTTAATCAGCTAAAAAGAGATACTCAAAAAGCCTACTATTCAAACAAAGTAAATAATATTATGAATATTATGCTATAATACTTTTAAAATAATTAATTATTCTTAGTTGTTTGAATAATTACATATTACATAATGAAAGTCTTTCCATCATTAATTTAGGAAAAAACATGAAATATAAAATGGTGCCTGTCACTTGTCGAATGCTACAAATTTCGAGTGGGACAGGCACTTTTTCAGGAGCACAGACTAAGGGGTCGAGTAAATATGAGTTTTAACCAAATGCACATAAAAGATGCTTTTGAATTACCTAAAGAAACCGTTTTAAATGAATTTTATGAACGAATTATTTCAATCCCTATTGAAGCAAGAACAAATTTGAAAAATGAGCTCATTACCGTCATTGGCGATGAACGAACAAGGGGCGTGTTTATTCGCTACGGCTGGCATTGTGGTGTGAGTGATGCGGAAAAAGCCATGTCATTGCAATGGGACGATGAGATGGATTTGGTAAATGCAGGTCCTAAATTTCACAGGTTGCATGGTTACTTAGATAAAGTGGAAATTTTGGAAATGAGCTTTGATGAGCAAAAGAAATGCAATTTTATTGAAGTCCTTTGGATTAATACGTTTGAAGCGTCTCAATATTTAAAAGACAAAGGCCTCAGTGAAGGGCCTGTTTGTCACACCTTGTGTGGATATGCAAGCGGTTACCTGTCAAAAGTGTTGCAACAGCCCATCCTTGTTAAGGAAGTAGAATGTCGCGCGATGGGCCACGAGCAATGCAAATGTATTTGTATGCCAATTGAAAAATGGGGAGAAGAAATTACGAGTGACCTGAGTTACTATCAAGCGAATAGCATGATCAAGGAACTCGATGAAATAACAGCGAAATTAAAAATGGAACGGGACCATTTAAGTAAAGCGAGCGATATACACCGGCAATTAATTGAGGAACTACTGTCGAACCAAGGGTTACAAAAAGTTGTTGATATTTTATTTGAAACGACTGGTTTAACAGTCTTTATTGAAGATGAATATAATCAAATCATTGTAAAATCAGGAAACCTTCCGAATCCGCTTTCTTTAAATACATTTAGAGATTCGAACACTACATTTGTACGTTATTCAGAAAAGCTTTCATTGTTACGCACCCCAATTTTTTATGGAGAGCAAATTAAAGGCTATTGTTCTTTTGTTTATACTGGAGAGAATCAGCCGAATGAGCTTGATTATATGATTATTGAAAAGGCAGCAATAACCTCTTCGCTTATATCATTGAATGAAAGTATAAAAGTTACTACGGAGCAAACGATTAAACGGAGCTTTTTAAATGATATCTTGGAAGGTCGATTAGCAAAGGAAGAAATGTATAAAATCGCCTATTATTTAGATTTCAATCCTTCCTCGACCTATTGGATGTTAACGTTTGAACGATTTGTAAAGGAACCAAAAATTGAACATGAAATAGCGTTTAATGAAGAATTGATTCGTCATATTCATCTATTTTTGAAAGAGCGAACGATCAATTCAATCGTTTCACAAAAACTCAACAAAATTATTATATTAATTGAGTACCCAACTTTTGAAAGTTTGCATATATCACAGTCTACGTTTATTGATCAATTGTTAAAGCATTGTTCACGGCGCTTCCCAAAATATAGGATTTCTGTCGGTGTTAGCTCTGTCATCCAAGAGTTTTCACAAACTGTCACGCTATACAATGAAACATTGGCGGCATTACGTGCAACTAACAATCGAAAAAATGTATATTACTTCGAAGAGCTAGGCATTGAAAGTGTTTTATTCCAAATACAGGATGATGTGTTGATTGAGCGCTTTGTGAATCAACATATTGGTAGGTTGTTAGAAGTAGATAGTAATGAATTTGAGTTAATAAAAACGTTATTTGCATATATAGATAATGGAAGCAGTATTAACGATACTGCGAAGGAATTATCCATGTCGATTAGCGGATTACGCTATCGACTGGCCAAAATTAGTGAGATTTTAAACCATGATCTTAATGATACAAAATATGCCTTCACACTTTATTTAGCAATCAATATTTTAAAAGCAAAAGGAAAAATTGAGATGTAACTATAAGCCTTGCCCATTAACTTGTTGATGGACAAGGCTTTTTCGTAGTTAAATAATGAAAAAAGTTTGTTTGATTCATCATTTTACAATAACTATCAAACTAACTCCGTTTCTTTTGTAACGGTTAGAAATATAAACTTATCATGATTTACGCAATCCAATTAAATATATAAAGAAAATATTTAATAGAAAACGTGTTAAAAACAATCTAAATTCAGTATCTTCTGTAGGTATATTTAAAATATTCTAAATATTATAATTCAAATCAGTAGTAGATGCATGATAGGATTTGAAAACGTTTACTTAAGAGGAGGAAGGTATATGGCAGTTAATATTTTAGAAGTTAAAAAGACTCCCAACAAAGAAGAACTTCTTATGATGGCAAAGGAGGTTGGTTTATTAGCTGAAAAATACGCTTTAAAGGCAGATCAAGATTCAAAGCTTCCAGATGAAGTAATTGAAAAAATAAAAGAAGCTGGGTTTCATAAACTTTTACGACCAAAAGAATATGGCGGCCAAGATTTAGATTACTTTACTTTTGGTGAAATGATCCGCACGATCGCGAATCATAGTATCGCCGCTGCATGGTTAAGTTATTTCTTTGTTATTCATGAAACCTGGGTTGCGTTTTTACCAAAAGAAAGCCGTGATGAATTGTATGGACATGGTGGCTTAATGGCAGATGTATTTGCCCCTGTCGGGAAAGTAACAGAAGATGGCGAAGGCTATCGCCTTTCAGGGCAATGGAACTTCTGTAGTGGAGTGCTTTGGAGTGATTGGATTGGACTAGGCGCAATCACCAAGCTAAAGGATGGGACAGAGCCGGAATATTGTTTATTTATTTTGAATAAAGAGGAAGCGGAAATCGTCCATAACTGGGATGCAATGGGCTTGCGTGGCTCAGGAAGTAACGCGGTGAAAGTTGACAACGTTTACATACCGCCGAATCGAATTTTCCATGCTACACGTGTCATTAACGGTGAAGGCCCAGTAGATGGTAATTTTGAGCCTGACTATCAAATTTTCAATGTACCATATATCCCATGGTTCTTAATGGGCTTCCAATTTATTCAGATTGGTGGCATTGAACGATTGATTGATATTTTCCAAGAAAAAACAGAAAATCGTATTCGTATTTTTAACAATAATTCAAATGAAAAAGAAGCAGCTAGTAGTCAACGCGTAATGGCGGAATTAAAACTACAATTAAGTTCTTTAAAAGGCTTAGCAAAGGATTATGTAGAAAGGT
The DNA here is from genome assembly GCF_900177675.1 of Bacillus sp. OV166. Classification (GTDB taxonomy): domain Bacteria; phylum Bacillota; class Bacilli; order Bacillales; family Cytobacillaceae; genus Neobacillus. The sequence continues at coordinate 3,011,001 of NZ_FXWM01000001.1, forward strand.
TAACGTATTATCAACAAAATCGTATTCGTACATTGGATGAAGAAGAGCGTGAAAGATTGTTTGGGATTCGTGGGCATATATCAAAAACGACTTCTGAGATGGCGCTCCGTATTTTACTTACTTTAGGTGGAAACTCCGTATTTAAAGGACAACCTACTGAACTGTTTGTGCGTGACATTATGACAGCGGCTTCTCATCCGACGCACCATTACGAAGATGCGCTTGGCTCATATGGCAAGTCAATCTTTGGCTTTAAAGGAAACCCAATTTGGTAATAAAACTTTGGAGGGAATGTGAAATGATGAAAGAACCTATTTTTGATGTGGCACATCTGGCACATATTGAAATTTATAGTCCTAAAGTAGAAGAGTCTGTTTGGTTTTTTAAAGAAATTTTAGGGATGGAAGAATCGCACCGTCAAGGTGAGTCTGTTTATATGCGTGCTTACGAGGATTTTTATCATCATACATTGATCATTACGAAAAATGATGAAGCGGGTCTTGGGCATGTGGCATGGCGTGCCACTTCACCAAAAGCTCTAGAGCGTCGTGTACGAGAAATCGAAGCGACAGGTTATGGTATGGGGTGGATTGAAGGCGATGTCGGTCATGGACCAGCCTATCAATTTACCACACCAGATGGGCATAAAATGGAAATTCTTTGGGAGGTTGAATATTTCAAAGCGAATGAGGACCAAGCTACACCACTCTTAAACCGTCCACAAAGGCGTCCACGTCGCGGTGTGCCAGTACGTAGATTAGACCATGTGAATGTCCTGGCGAGCGAAACAAATAAAAACGTTGAGTTCTTAGAAAATGCACTTGGATTTAAAGTGCGCGAACGTATTCTAAATGATGATAATACAGATGTAGCAGCATGGTTAAGTTCCAACTCATTAGTGCACGAAGTTGCCATCATGGGAGACGCATTGGCTGAAAAAGGAAGATTACATCATATTTGCTACTGGTACGGCTATCCCCAACATTTAATGGATGTAAGTGAATTATTGGTGGAGCATGGGTTTAAAATTGAAGCAGGTCCTGGCAAGCACGGTGTCTCTCAGGCTTACTTCCTATATGTGATCGAACCTGGGGGTAATCGTGTTGAATTATTTGGTGACACGGGTTATCAAATTTTTGACCCAGACTGGAAAACGGTTGAATGGAAAGGGAAAGATTTAGAGCATGCAATTATTTGGTACGGCTCTAATCTACCACAGGAGTTCTTTGAATATGGAACACCAGTGAAGAAAAAGGCAGTTGCACCACTAAAATAAATGCTGGTGAATAGTTACAGGTGAGCTTCTCCAATGTACAAGCTCACCATGTATGGAATGTAAAAGATAGAGGAAGCTTTCGATAGTTTCCTCTATCTTTATTAATAGATGGAAGGAGCAATGCGTTATGACGATTATCTCAAAATATATGGATGTGAATGGGATTAACACACACTATCATGAGGAGGGGAGAGGAGCAGAAAATATTATTTTAATACATGGCTCAGGACCAGGTGTATCTGCCTTCGCAAACTGGCGCTTAATTATCCCACGCTTAAGTGAATCCGTTCATGTATTTGCACCAGATATTATTGGTTTTGGTAAAACGGATAAACTCCCCAATCATCAATATACCGTTGAATTGTGGGTACAACATTTAATTAGCTTTATTGAATCCGTGTCGGATGAGCCTGTGTACCTAGTCGGTAACTCAATGGGCGGCGCATTAGCGCTTCATGTTGCCTATCAAAGACCGGACCTTGTGAAAAAATTAATTTTAATGGGTAGTGTTGGCATCAAGCACCAAATTTCAGAAGGATTAGAACGTGTTTGGGGGTATGAGCCAAGTTTGGAGTCCATGCGAGAATTAATTGAATTATTCTCGTACGATGAAAAAGCAGCGAAAAATGAAGAATTAGTCCGTCTTCGCTATGAAGCTAGTATTGAACCTGAGGGGAAAGAGGCATTTTCGGCCATGTTCCCAGAGCCTCGCCAACAAAAACTGGACGAATTGGCGTTAACGGATGAACAAATTCAAAGCATAAACGTACAAACACTATTATTCCATGGCTTGAATGACAAGGTTATCCCCATTGCAGACACAAGCTATCGTCTTATTGAATTGCTTCCGCATGCAGAACTACATGTATTTAATGAGTGCGGGCATTGGACACAAATCGAAAAAACTGAGCCGTTCGTGGAGAATATTTTAAGATTTATTAAATGATGAATCTATTAAAGATGAGCCCTACGAGTGATGGAGGATTTCGAAAAGTAAAATGGGCAATATCAATATTGCCACTATGATAAAAATAATCTTGGGAGGTTTATAGTGATGGATGATCGCCAATTTCGAACGGCAATGGGAAAATTCGCAACAGGGGTAACCGTGATTACTACAGAACTTGATGGAGATATACATGGTATGACAGCAAATGCCTTCATGTCTGTATCCCTTGATCCAAAGCTCGTTGTCATTTCAATTGGAGAAAGAGCAAAAATATTAAATAAGATTAAGGAAAGCAAGATCTTTACCGTGAATATTTTAGCTGCAGATCAACAGGAGCTATCGATGATTTTTGCGGGACAAATCAAGGAACCTCGTGAAGTTGTTTTTGATCGTTTAGATGGTAAACCCGTGTTAGATGGAGCGTGTGCACAGGTTGCTTGTGAAGTATCCGTGGTGCATGTGGAAGGAGATCATACTTTGTTTATAGGAAAAGTAACCGATATTCACCTTGAAGAGAAGGAACCACTTGTGTTCTTCAACGGAAAATATCGTGCATTGGCAGAAGTATAAGCTGACTTCATTTTTGGAACATGAAAGGAGACTGGATGGAAACAATCTATTTAAATAAGGAGAATTTGGCTGCTTATCAGGAAATGGCAAGCGCAAATGTTATGGCACTTGGATGTTTTGACGGTCTCCATCATGGGCATGTAAAAGTGATTCAAACCGCATGGCAGAAAGCAAAGGAAAGACAAGTCTCTCTCTCAGTCATGAGTTTCTTTCCTCACCCGAAAACGGTCATCGGGGGGAAAGCGTGTTTTCACTATTTAATGCCGCAGTCCGAAAAAGAAAAAAGGCTTTGTGAACTAGGTGTTGATACTTTTTACCTTGTGGAGTTCAATAGTGACTTTGCAGGGTTGTCACCTCAGGCATTTGTTAAGGAATACCTGGTTAATCTGGGTGTTATTCATGCAGTAGCGGGATATGACTTTTCTTATGGAAGCCTAGGTGCAGGAAATATGGATACACTAAAACAAGATTCCGGAGATCGGATTGATATAACTACGGTCGACAAGGTGGAGCACAAAAGGGAAAAAATCAGTTCGACTCGTATCAGACAACTACTGTTAGATGGGAATGTCGAGGAGCTGCCCTATCTGATCGGGCACTCTTACGAAATAATATGCGAAGGCGCTGGAACCTTTTTAACTCCGTATTCACACTATACACTCCCTGCTCCTGGAAGATATGATGTAACATTGAAAAATAAGAGCAAATCTTTTCAGACCGAAGTGATGGTAAACGAGAAAGGCATAACGCTTACAAGTTTAGATCAGATTCCGTCATGGCTCGAAGGAAACTTGACCATCGTCTGGAATCGGCGGATGAAGGCTGAAATGGTTCAAACGGGGCAAAAGGATCATACTTTTTGTCGTCCCTTATTGGTATAGATGAATATAAACCACTTATAAATGAAAGTAAGGTTAAAAGAATAGTAGAAACAAGATTTTCACATAACCTAAGAAAGATAAACGTCTTCACAAAAAAAGCTCAAAATTCGTCCTAAATTGCAAAAAACGCCTTCAAATGTGAAATTTGAAGGCGTTTTTTTGCTGTTGAGCGCTAAAAGTGCCCTCAAATTCGAAAAAGTGAAATTCGCTTTACCTCTCAAAATCTCGATATGGTAGAAGTGCTAATAGACATAGGCTTTTACATAAAGCCCTCGCAAAGGACAAGGTGATGAAGGAGTGTCATAAACTATTCATATTCTAATGAATAACATATGACCACTTACCTCATTAATCTATATATCAAAGATGAAGGAATTTTATTAGAAGAAAGGCAGTGGTGGAAGATGGCAAAGTTTAGAATGGTACGTACTGATTTTTGGACGAATCCTATGGACAGTTTGTAGACTTGTAAGCTTGAAATTAGGGAGGTATTTATTTTGCGAAAAAGAATAACAGGAGTCGCATTAGTAGCAGCCACGCTTCTAGCCTTACATCCGCCATCATTTCAGCAAGAAGAAATAAAACCAAGGGTCAGCCTACAGCAGGATGAGACTCCAGCGAGTACCACACGTATGGATGAAGCGTTGGTCATCCCGATAGGACAAGTACCCGTCACATTCGTCGATACCGTTGATGGTGATACCATAAAGGTAAGAGTGAAGGGGAAAATCGAAACGGTTCGTTATTTATTAATCGATACACCGGAATCAAAAAAGCCAGACATGTGTATCCAGCCTTACGCAATGGCAGCTTACTTAAGGAATGACGAGTTAGTAAAGAGTGGAATTCTAACGATAGAACTGGAGCAGGAGAACACTAAGGATTCTTACGGACGACTACTAGCCTATGTTTATGTCGATGGCAAATCGGTGCAAGAAACCTTGCTAAAAGAAGGATTCGCACGAGTGGGGTACATTATGAAGCCACCCTATAGATATCTAGATTTATATAGAGACGATGAGAGTCTGGCAAGAAGAGAGAAATTAAATATCTGGAGCCGGCCGAACTTTGTGACAAAGTGGGGATTTAGTTGGTGTGTGTCATAATCACTCAATTATGCTGCTTTGGTTGCTATTTGCTACCTGTCTAGTAGACATGTTTCAAAGTAAAGTAGGAAAGGCATCGGTAGAATTATTAGAACACCTAGGATGGGAAATTGATTTACCTGAAACGCAAATTTGTTGGTAAAAATTTTTTTACGAAAAATCAAAAATATTTTACAGAGTCTCAAATTTTTTGGTATATTTGTTGTTTTAATTTACTAAATCTTCGGGAATTGAGTGATTAATTTTGCCGAGAATAAAAGATTTTAAGGTTGTAAGAAGAACATTCACAAAATCTACAAATAATGTTTAAAAAGTTGGCACAATTATTGCAATATCTAAAAGCGAGGAGCAAATGATGATTTCATCCTTCCTATGTAAACGATTTCGGTATTGACAAAATGAGAGGAGAAGAAAACATGAGCCAAAGCAGCAATGAATTAACATTTATTAATGGGAAAATTTTTACATCCAATCCAGAACAGCCTTATGCCAGTGCCATGGTCGTCCGTAATGGCAGGATTGCCTGGATCGGTGAAGAAGAAGATTTGAAAAATATAGAAGGAAAGTGTGTCGACCTTTATGGTAAAAGAGTTCTGCCCGGATTGATTGATGCACATTTACATCCGTTATATTTGGCTGGAGCTGCCAAGCAAATAGCCTGTACCCAGCCTCTAATTCATTCAATATCAGATTTACAAGAACAAATTCGTTTGGTGCGTGCATCACAAAGTCAAGATTCCTGGATTCAAGGCTGGGGCTATGACGAAGGTAAGTTATTAGAAGGAAGAGCCCCAACTCGCAGGGATTTGGATCTGGCAGCACCCGATGTTCCGGTTGTCATTACTCGAACTTGCGCCCATATCATATCAGTCAACAGTAAAGCATTGGAATTGGCAGGAATAACGAAGGATACTCCAGACCCGCAGGGCGGCAAAATTGACCGTGATGAAAACGGTGAGCCCACAGGTATTTTACGTGAGAATGCCAAAGATCTTGTTAATCAAGTCATGCCTGAAACGACATTGGAAGATGATGCTGCATTACTTGCAGAACTCAGCCCTGTTTTACTTTCACACGGGATTACAGCCATTACGGAATTAATGGGGCGGACAAAGCCAAATGATTACTTAGAAATGTATCAATTGGCTACTGAAAAAGGACTAAAGCAGCGTTCCGTTCTTTATTATATTTGGGAAGATTTAAAAGAACATCCTTTCATTGAACAGCAAAAAATGGTAAGAGAAAATCAAATACACATTGGCGGAATTAAATTGTTTTCTGACGGAAGTGTCTCCGGCCAAACAGCCTGGGTCAACCCGCCATTTTTAGGGGAAGAAGAAAATTATGGCATCCAAATGACTACCAGGGAAGAATTATTGGCTGCCGCAGAAGCAGCAAAAAAACATAACATCCAGCTTGTGATCCATGCCATGGGTGAACAGGCAATTGATTTGATTGTTGCTACCTTCTATGGGCAAATAGGCTGGCTGACAGACGCACCATCGATCAGAATTGAGCATGCGGCCATGCCAACACCAGGTACACTGAAGCGGGCAGCAGAAACGGGAATTGCATTTGTTTCGCAGCCCATCTTCCTGTTCGCAGAAATTGAAACCTATCTTCGTAATTTAGGTGCGGAACGAACTAAGCAAACCTATCCATTTAAAGCTATGTTAGAGGCTGGAATAAAAGTAGCATTTTCATCCGATGCTCCCGCCACCGCATGGGCTGAGCCCGTAAATCCTTTCGTCGGAATTAAATCGGCCGTTACCCGTCTTGCTCATGACGGAACAGATACCGGTAAAACACAAAGGGTAGATGTTGAAACAGCGATTACGCTGTATACCCGAGCGGCACAGGAAATCATCCGGATCCCAAATGTTGGCCAGCTGAAACCAGGCTTCCATGCCGACTTCATTGTCTTGGATATAGATTTATTGGTCATAGATCCGGAGGAAATTGATCAGATACAAGTAGTGGAAACCTATATAGCTGGTAATTTGGTTTATAAATTAGATTCAATCGAAAAATTAGTAGTAGAATCCTAAAATTTCAATTAAAAGAGGATGGGATGGTATGAAAGAAAAGGGGAAGGTTTTTTATGGTTGGTGGATTGTTGTAGCAACCTTTTTGATTATGACTTTAATTTATGCTCCGATTGCCAACTTGGTTTCATTATTTATTCTGCCTGTTACGAAAGAACTCGGATTTGGTCCATCTCAGTTTATGCTATATTTTACCATAATGGCTTTAGCTGCCATGGCTGTAGGTCCAATAGCAGGTAGATTAATGAGAAAGATGGATGTAAGAGTATATCTAACATTATTTATTTTAATTGCTTCTGTTGCATTTGTTGGTTTTTCATTTTCAACTAAACTCATTCATTTTTATCTATTTGCCATACTAATGGGGGCAGGTATGGCAGGAGGAGCAATGATTCCAGCATCCGTTCTCATCACCAATTGGTTTAATAAAAAACGTGGTTTATGTTTAGGAATTGCTTTGTCAGGCAGCGGATTTGGGGGCGTAATCCTTAGCCCTTTAGTTAATTGGCTTATTACAGCCTACGGATGGAGATCAGCTTATCTAGTCTTAGGAATTTTAATAGCTGCTGTATTAGTTCCGTTGGCTGTATTTGTAATAAGATTAGATCCAGCTGACAAAGGTCTATCACCACTTAGTGAAGAATCCACTTTAATAAGTACACAAAAGAAAGAATTAACAGGTACAACTCAGGGCGAAGCATTAAAGTCCCTATCATTTTGGACTCTTTGTTTAGCTATCTTAGTTGGCGGGCTCGTTGTTAACGCAATGCTAATCAATCTTGCCCCCTATCTGGCTAGTATAGGTACAACTGCCAAAACAGCTGCATTGCTATTATCTTTAGGCTCGGGAATGGTAATTGTTGGAAAACTGGTAGTAGGTCGGTTATTTGACAAGTTGGGATTAGTCACAACATTACTTATTATATCTGCAGGAAGTATGGTAAGTTTTCTATTTTTAATGAAAGCAAACATAATCTTACCAGCTATTCTTTATACTGTTTTTTCAGGAATTGGCTCAACAGCGGTTACCGTTACACCTGCCTACATGACAGGAGCTCTTTTTGGTGAGAAGGAATTTGGTGCAAAATATGGAGTTGTAGCCATTTTTATTTCATTAGGTGCAGCCATAACGCCAATCGTGTCAGGTGCTCTTTACCATATAAGCCATTCATACGGTTCACTTCTAACTGTTTTAATGGTTCTTTCTATTGTCCAATTTGGATTATTTTCCATTGCAGCTAAAATAAAACCAAAGTTTGAATTAAATACTTTTAATGATGATAGAGCAAAAAGTGAAGGAGCATTTCTATGAATAGAACCCTAGGAAAAGATTATATTTTATCACGTGCAGAGGAAATAAAAGAGGAACTAATCAAATATCGTAGATATCTCCATCAAAATCCTGAAATCGGCTTTGATTTACCAAAAACGGTTGCCTACGTGGAAAAAATTTTAAATAACATGGGTCTTGAACCTATAAAGGTAGGGACCTCGGGATTAGTTGTAACTATTGGTAAGGGAAAAGGTAAAACTCTTTTGGTAAGAGGAGACATGGATGCTTTACCTCTAAAGGAAAATACAGATCTGCAATTTAAATCCACTAATGAATTTATGCATGCATGCGGTCATGATATCCATACGACATTCATGCTCGGTGCGGCAAAGTTATTAAAGGAAAAAGAAAATGAGATTAACGGAACGGTCAAGATCATGTTCCAACCAGCCGAGGAAATTGGCGCAGGTGCTAAGGATATGGTGGCGAATGGGCTATTGGAAAACCCAAAAGTAGATGCGGCACTGGCCCTGCATGTTGATCCAAGCTTAGAGGTCGGAAAATTCGGATATAAGCCGGGGATTGCAGCATCGTCATTGGATGGCTTTTTCCTAAAAGTACAGGGAAAAGGCGGGCACAGCTCTGAACCACAAAAAGCCATCGATCCTTTAATGATTATTAATGCGGTCTACACGCAATTAAATAGTTTAGTTGGGAAAGAAGTAGACCCAAGAGAAATGGCCGTTCTTGTTATCGGGAAGATGGGTGGAGGAACTGTCGCAAATATTATTCCTGATTCTGCCCACCTTGATGCCACTTTACGTACATTTAATCCGAAAGTAAGGAATTATTTATTTAAAAGAGTTCCAGAGATTATTGATGCAACTGTTAAAATGTTACGCGGTACCTACAGCCTTGAAACAGTCTCAACCCCTTCTTTATTTAATAATGAGGAATTGTGTGAGCAAATGGCACCTTATGTAAAAGAAGTCATTGGAGAGAACAATTTGGAGGTCAACAAGGAGCCGTTGGCTGGCACAGAAGATTTTTCCTATATCAGCAATATTGTACCAACGATGTTTATGTGGGCTGGTGCCAACGGTTTAGGAGAGAACAATTATCCGCTCCATAATCCGAACGTTATAATGGACGAAGGCGTCATTCCATTGGGAGTAGCAGTCGTTGTTCAGACAGCCATAAATTGGTTGAACCATTATTCCAATAAATAATAACTAAAAATATATTTTCCTAAATGAAAGATACCTTATTACTAAAGAAATCAAAGTGAAAAGGTATCTTTTTCTACTCTTTAAAAAGGGCTGTTCTTTGTATTCCTTTGAATTTAAATATACCCTATAATAATGGTAATATAACTTTTTTGAAAAATTGAATAAGGATTGTGTTCTTCCTTTAACAATAGAGGAATGGAGGTCGAATCTTGAAAATAGATATCAGAAATATCGAAAAATTAGTGGATTATGATAATATATTAGTTGCCGATAAAAAAGGAATAATCATTTTTTTTGATCTAGCCGATTTAAATGTACTTAGAGAAATTGGTCTTAGACCTGAGGAATTTATGGGAAAACATATTACCTCATTTTATAAAAACCTTACAAATGAAAACAGCACCATTATGAGAGTAATAAAAAGTGGAAAAGCCGAAAGTAATGTTAGACAACTGTTGGTTACAAAAAGTGGAAATCATTTTGAGTCAATAAACTCCACATATCCGATTATTGACAACAATAAAGTGGTTGGAGCAATTGAGTTCTCAAAACACATTTATTCCAAGGAAAATATTCAGTCTTTGGAAAAAATGGCAAGCCATAAAGTTTATCGAAAAAATAATACCATTTATACAATTGAAAATATTATTACTGCCAATCCAAATATGAGAGCCATTAAGAATAAGATAGAGAAAATTGCGAAAACCAATTCTACTGTCCTAATAAATGGTAAAACCGGCACAGGAAAAGAGGTTGTTGCCCAGTCGATACACAATTTAAGTGATCGATATGGTTCTCCTTTTCTTTCACTAAACTGCAGTGCGATTCCACCTAACCTGCTGGAGAGTACTTTGTTTGGTACGGTGAGAGGAAGTTTTACAGGCTCCACAGATATGCCAGGATTAATGGAACAAGCTGAAGGTGGAACATTATTTTTGGATGAAATTAATTCTTTAGATTATTATCTTCAGGCAAAACTGCTCAAAGCGATTGAAGAAAAAATGATAAGAAGAATTGGCGGGAACAAAAATATTTATGTTGACATAAGGATCATTTCGGCAACAAATGAAGATCCAGAAATCCTAGTTTCTGAAAAAAGATTGCGAGAGGATCTTTTCTACAGATTGGGAGTTGTCCAAATTGATTTACCTACTTTAGCTGAAAGAGAAGAAGATATTGAAACATTGCTTGAGTATTATATTCATTTTTACAATAATCACATGAATATGTTTATTGAAGGTGTAAAACCCGAAGTGTTGGAATGGTTTAAAAGGTATCCATGGCCAGGGAATATTAGAGAATTAAAGAATGCAATCGAAACAGCTTATAATAATGCTACTTCTAATCAGATTTCTATTGAGGATATACCTAAGAGAATTAGAAAATACAATGAGGCAGCAATAAGTAATCAAAAGAATACCAAGGAATGGACTCTAAAAAATGCGATTGAGGAGTTTGAGAAATCGATCATTATTAGTGAATATAAAAATACAAATTGGAAATTAACAGAACTGGCAACACGATTAGGAATTTCCAAACAATTATTAAATTATAAATTGGAAAAATACAATTTGAGGTAAAAATTTTTTACTACTAGGTAAAAAATTTTTACCGTTTTTAATTTAGTTTAGTAATGGCAAATATAATTAGACGTTAAAGGACCACAGGGACGGTTTTCATGGCCTTTTTCGTTCAAAAGTTGTGCCTACTTACATAATTATATTGATCAAGGCGAGAAGGATCCACTTACCGATAAGGTTTATCAATATTATATAGATGAGGCTCCAGTATTTGTAAAGGGACAAGCGTGCAAACCTCGTGCGTTTATTAAGAAGTATATTCAGTATGGAGATAATAAAGAGAACCTATATAAAATTGAAAATTTAAAATCTCAATACGGTACAGATCTTCTTGATGATTCATATGAATCTGGAGTATGTAAATTAGTTAATGGAAATTCAAATTTAAATTCCTAGTTGACACATTGGATTAATATGCTTATTATAATGTAATAGATACATAATATTCCAAATAATGTATATAAAAACTTGTGAGCTTAGCTTATCAGTCAACTGAAGGCTGCTTCCATTCTAAATGGGGGCAGTCTTTTTTATTAAATGTTAGGAGGGAGCAAAGAGCATGCATGCCTTATTTGTAAAAAATAGCAAGCAGCGTAAGTGGCTTGAACGGCTGTACCCATTAGAAGCGGACTTTAAAGCACAAGCCTCGCAAATCGACAAGGAGGGCAGCTTCCCTAGAGAGAATATCCAAGCGTTAAGAAAAATCGGTTATACCAAATTGACCTTACCAGAGGAATTTGGCGGGTCAGGATTTTCTCTATACGATTCCATTCTCTTACAAGAAAAGCTGGGAAGCTATGATGGCAGCACCGCGTTATCGATTGGATGGACATTAATGACCGTTGGAGAATTATTTGAAAATCGGTATTGGAATCCAGAAAAGTTAGCGTTTTTTGCTGAAGAGGTGAACAATGGGGCCATCATTAACCGAGCAGTAAGCGAAATGGCTACAGGCAGTCCCATTCGCGGTGGCCGGCCCGGAACAAGTGCTAAGCGGGCAGCTGGAAAATGGGTGATTAATGGGCGGAAGAACTATACAACCTGTTCACCGGAACTGGATTATTTTTTAACTTCTGCTTGGATCGAAGAAAAAGGAACGGTAGGCTTTTTGCTGATTCCAAAAGAAGCGGAAGGACTAACCATCGAGGAAAATTGGAATGTAATCGCGATGCGAGGTACCGGCAGCCATGATCTAGTATTAGAAAACGTGGAAGTGGATGAGTCGGACTTAGTCGAAATTCCCAGTTATCATACGGGGTTTAAACTGAATGGCTGGGGTCTGCTGATTCCTGCCACCTATTTAGGGATCGCGCAGGCGGCCAGGGACTATGCACTCGAATTTGCCAATACCCATTCGCCCAATAGTATTAAGGGTCCAATCGCTCAGCTGTCGAACGTGCAGGCTTTATTAGGCGAGATGGACTTGGAATTATACAAAGCAAGATTTGCCCTATATGGTACGGCAGAGGCTTACATTGATGAGGATCGTCAACGGGATATCACAAATGAAGCACTTGTAGCCAAACATCTTGTGACCAATTCCGCGATTACCGTGGTCGACAAAGCTATGCGATTAGTCGGAGCAAAAAGCTTACAGCTGACCAATCCACTGCAGCGTTATTACCGAGATGTCCGGGCAGGCCTGCATAATCCGCCGATGGATGATCTAACTATTTTAAAATTAGCTCAAACAGCTATTCAACAATATGAATCTAAGGGAGGAAAAGACAATGAAAATGAATAAGTTTTTTAAAATCGCAGCTACAGGAATCGCTTTAGTAACCCTCATTGCGGGCTGCGGCTCAACGTCAACAACTGGGGCAAAATCGGATGAGGGAGCTGCTAAGAAAGAAGTAAGAAAAGTAAAAGTAGCGTTTGATCAAGGCGGTAAACCAATCGGATACCTAGATGAAAAGGGCAACCCAACCGGATATGAAATTGAAGTCATGAAATTAGTGGATAAAGCATTGCCAGAATATGAATTCGAATATGTGCCAACATCCAGTGAAGATTTATTGGTAGGGGTGCAGCAAGGAAAATATCAAGTAGGGGTAAAAAATGCCTGGTTCACAGAGGAAAGAACGAAGAGTTATATTTTTCCGAAAGAATTCCTCGGACTTAGCGGAGTTGGCATTTTGTTAAAAAAGAAAAACGATAATATAAAAGACTTATCAGACTTTGCTAAAGCTAAGCTTTCGTTAGCACCTATTGCGGCAAGTAATGCTCAATATACCATTGTAGATGAATATAACCAAGCCAATCCAGACAATAAAGTTAAACTGGAAGCAGGAGATGCATTCTCAGTGGATGTCGTTCAATGGGTAAATGAAGGACGTGTAGATGGAGGCATTTATTTGGGAGCAACGTATGAAAAGCAAGTTCTTGCAAAGGATGGTCCTTATCATAATTTAGCAAATGACCTTGTTTATAATGAGTTTGCGGTTGTCAAAACGTGGCCATTATTCAACAAAAAAGAACAAGAATTTGCAGATGCCTATGATCAAGCCATCAAGAAAATAAAAGAGGAAAAGAAGACAAACAAACTGATGGTTAAGTTCTATAATACTGATTTATTTAAACTATTGGATACTGTTAAAAGGTAACCATCTAAAAAGAGGTGGAATATGCAAACGTATTTTGATAGTACCTACATTTGGGGAGCATTGCCACAACTTCTTTCGTTTCTACACGTAACCTTTATGGTTGCAGGTCTATCGGTTTTGTTCGGTACGATTCTAGGTTTTATCTTAGCCGTAATGAAACTCGGAACGAGTACGGCTGCCAGAAAAATCGCCAATGGGTATACCACCATTTTAAGGTGTACCCCCTCTATTGTTCTTTTATTTTTAGTGTATTACGGGCTTCCGGCAATAGCCAGTAACTTTGGTACAGAACTGAATCATCTTCACACTTTGATTTATGTTGTGATTACCTTTTCGCTGCAATTTGGGGCCTTCATGTCTGAGGTGATGAGAACGGCCTATGAAGCGATCGACCGTGGACAATATGAGGCAGCGGTTAGTGTCGGGCTTAGTCCTGCCCAAGCATTTCGGAGAATTGTGTTGCCGCAAGCATTTGTTGTCGCATTGCCCAATTTCGGCAACAGCCTCCTTGAATTAATGAAAGAAGGATCATTAGCGTATACCATTGGTTTGGTTGATATTATGGGGAAAGCAAGCCTTATTATTTCAAATAACTATAATTCTCATTCGTTAGAAATTTATCTTGCCTTATCTCTTATATACTGGGTTTTATCCATTTTGATTGAACAGTTCTTTTCAAATTTAGAAAAGATTTTTAGTAAAGGTAAACTGGTTATAAAAACGACATAGGGGGTGACAGCATGTCGGTCGGATTGGATGTTTCATTTTTAGTTAAAACCTTTTTTGTTGCATTATCTGGAGTGCCTATAGCCTTACTCATTACGATTGTCTCCTTACTCATTGCTCTGCCTTCAGGATTTTTGCTCGCCTTATCGCGGATTAATAGAATTCCAGTGATAAGCCAGTTGGCACGAGTCTATGTTTCATTTGTGAGAGGGACTCCTGTTATTGTTCAAATTTTTATTATTTTTACAAGTGTTCCTTTACTATTGGCTCCCATATTCGAGAAGTATCATGTTAAAACGAGTATCTACGATATCAATCCGATTTGGTACGCATTTATTGTTTTCTCGTTGAATACAACGGCTATTTTAATTGAAGTATTTCGTTCTGCTATTAGCACGGTCAGTAAGGGGCAGCTGGAAGCAGCTTATTCTGTTGGGTTGAACAATGTGCAAGCGTTTAGAAGAATACTCATTCCACAAATATTAGTGGTGGCATTGCCCAATATTTGTACAGCAACGGTCAATCTTATTAAAGCTACCTCTTTGGGTTATGCTTTGTCATTGAGAGAGATTACGTTAAAAGCTCAAGTGGCAGCCAATGTTGGCTACAATTTTATTGAAGCGTACATCGATATCTTTCTTGTCTATCTCATTTTATGCAGCTTAGTGGAAACCTTATTTAAGCTGTATGAAAAACGGTTAAGGAAGTATAAAGCAGCCGCTGCCTAAGATCATGATTGGAGGCAAAGTCATGTTAGAGATTAAAAATATCCACAAGTCCTTTGGTAAGAATGAGATTTTAAAAGGAGTAGATTTACAGATTGATAGGGGTGATGTGGTTGTCATTCTTGGCCCGAGTGGCTCTGGTAAGACCACATTGCTTCGGTGCATTAACTTTCTTGAACGAGCCGATCAGGGGCAAGCCATTTTTGGTGATATTTATGTAAACCTTAAATCGGCAACCAAAAAACAAATACATCAAATCAGGCAAAAGATTGCTTTTGTGTTTCAGAATTATAATCTGTTTACGAATAAAACAGTTTTAGAGAATGTGACAGAAGGTCTTATCATTGGAAGAAAGGTGCCGAAAGCAGAAGCCAATGAGCTGGGGCAACAGGCCTTGGCGAAGGTCGGATTGGCAGATAAATTGAATTCCTACCCTAGTGAACTGTCTGGCGGGCAGCAGCAGCGGGTTGGCATTGCTAGAGCGATTGCGTTAAATCCAGATATTATTTTATTTGATGAACCAACGTCTGCACTGGATCCAGAATTAGTCGGTGAAGTCTTAACCGTCATGAAAAATATTGCAAAAGAAGGAACAACCATGTTAGTGGTGACGCATGAAATGTCTTTTGCAAAGGATGTAGCCAACAGAGTCATCTTTATGGATGGCGGTGTGATCGTAGAAGAGAATTCTCCAAAGGAGATTTTCTCAAGACCAAAAGAAGAAAGAACCCAGCATTTCTTAAGACGGGTCATACCTGAGGATTTTATTTATAATATTTAATGAATGAGAAACCTCTAGAAATGGAGGTTCTTTTCATTGCTCCCATCACAATGTCTTGTAACTAATACTTTAATTTGATTTGGTATAAAAAGATTAATGTTTAATGATATAGAGAATTTCCTTGGTAAATAGAGGAGCAAGTGTCAGAATATCGGTCGGATTGTCTAGCAATCGTGCTAACCTGATGACGGCATCCAACATCGATAACTCCATCGGGCTGATAAACATGGCTCGCTTAGCATTCTCTTTCTTACCACCTTGAATTTTAAAATCACGTAAAACATCTAAGATTTGACTAGGTTGATGATGAAATAGCCACGTGGAAATATGAGGAAAGCTCAAGGGCCAGGTTCAGACTTGACTATATGTTTAACAGTTCGGATAAATAAAGTTATGAAAATTAGACAATAGAAAATGACGAATTAGCATTCATCGGCTAATCTTATTAAACGCGAAATTTATAGGCAAGTGTATAAATGTATACCCTTGCTTTTTATTGTCAGGTGATTTTTTGCACTTACCGCTTTTACGCTGAACCTTATCACAAGTGATGATAAGGTTTTTTGGATGAGCCTAATATTAAGGACTATACAACACCTAAAGATCCATTAAGGATGGAAAAGCACTTACATTATCTGTTAAAAGTAAAACTGGTAGAAGCATTAGTGATAAGACTATTAAAATAAATGGTAAAATTAAAAGCGCTTTTTAAGAACGCCATATTAAGCAACTCCCTTAGTATTATGCTGTTTTTGTTAAGGATAAAAAACTATATTAATTATGATGGTCGACTTTCGGCATCTTTCTGCTTTTCTTAAATTGAATATACAACTTTGTGGACTTTCTATTAACTTTCTTGTAAGTATATCTGACAGGGTTTTTTGTTTAATAGTTTTGTGGGGTACAACCCGAATCTAATTAATAAAAAAATTGAGCAACTCTTTGTAGGTTTGTTCTAATCCTTAATGAGTGTATTTAACTAGACATATAATATATATATATCTTGACAGAGCATCTCTGATTAAATACAATATTTCTAGAAATACTGAAATAAGAATTGCTGAAAGGAGGTTTTTATCGGTGAGTGATGATATTGCAGTAAAAGTCTATAAGGCACTAGGTGAATCGACTCGTTTACAAATCGTAAAATTACTTGCTCAACAATCAGAGTTAGCTTGCCTGGAAATGGCAAATCAATTAAAAGTCCCTGCCAATTCAACATTGACACATCATTTAAAACCATTACTCGATTGCGGATTATTAGCAGTTCGCAGAGAGGGAACCTTCAGATATTACAGTTTACAACGAGAAGTCCTTGAACAATACGCTCCCGCTTTACTTTAATGTTAAAGCGGAATAATTTTAATTTTATTTCAGTATTTATAGAAATACCGTATAATTGAAATAAACGGGGGAAAATGTATGGGTCATATTAGCAAAGAAACAAATTCTTGGAGAAATTTAAAAAATGGGATAGAAAGTAAATTGTTTGAACCGATAAAAATCGGAGCTTGGAATTTACGCTCTCGTATCGCAATGGCACCGTTAACAAGATCCTTTGCAGATGATCAGACGGGCGTAGTAGGAGAGGATATTGTTGAATATTACCGAAAACGTTCTGCCGATGGAGTTGGTTTAATCATTTCAGAAGGAACCGTCATTAGTCCTCGTGGAAAAGGCTATCCTGGAATTCCAGGCATTTATTCAGACGAACAAATTAAGGGATGGAAAAAAGTAACTGATGCTGTGCATAAAGAGGGAGGAACAATGATCGCTCAAATATGGCATGTTGGTCGTTTATCTCATCACGAGCTTGCTGGAAATCTGCCTCCTCAAGCACCATCAGCTATTCCAGCTGAAGGCCTAGTCTCTCGATTCCGAAAGCCATATGATGTTCCTGAAGAAATGACAATTGAAGATATTAATGAAGTAATCAATCAATATGCGCAAGCTGCGAAAAATGCAATAGCAGCAGGTTTTGATGGTGTGGAAATTCACGGTGCCCACGGATACTTAATTGACCAATTTAATTCAGATATAACAAATCATCGTACAGACGAATATGGGGTGACCTTGCTCAAAGATTAACGTTCATGAAGGAAGTAATTAAAGCAGTTATCGACGCAATCGGTACAGAACGAACAATGATCCGATTCTCTGCTCATAAAGCAGATATATCAAATTACATGTGGGAAGATCCAGAAATGGCTATTCGTACATTTGTTGAGGCATTTAAGGAAGCGGGTGCAACAATGATTCACCCATCAATTATGCAATTTGATCGAGTGCTTGCAAATGGAAAAACGATGCATCAATTAGTCCGAAAATACTGGGATGGTGTCATTATTGGGGTAGGTACATTAAGTCCAGAAAGGGCGAATCAGGCGATTGAAGAGGGAATAATTGATGTCGCTGCTTTCGGACGTCCATTAATTTCTAATCCTGATTTTATTCATCGTTTAAAAAGTGGTAAAGAATTGGAAGAATACGATGTTAAGAAGCATCTTAATACATTAATTTAAAGCATTAGAATAGAATGAAGCTGAAATAGCTTCTTTCATTTTGTTTATTATTTCAGTGTTTATAGAAATATAGAAATTAATAGTGATATTGAGGAGGAAATTTCACATGTCAAATAAAGCAAAGATTTATATTTTAGCTTTGATAAGTTTTTTAGTTGGTACTTCTCAGTACATCATCTCAGGTATTTTGGATAAAATGGCAGATGCCCTAGGAGTGTCAATTGGAGCGGCTGGTCAATTAATTACAGTCTTTTCATTAGCCTATGCAATCGGTACACCTATATTAATGGTATTAACGGCTAAAATGGAAAGACGTAAATTACTGATCTATACTTTATTTGTTTTTATTATAGGAAATTTACTTTCAGTAATTGTTCCAGGGTATGGATTATTTATGATTGCTCGCATTATTATGGCTTTAAGTACAGGTGTAGCGGTCGTTACAGTTTTAAGTATCGCAGCAAAGGTTGCACCTGCTAATAAAAAGGCAAGTTCAATTGCAACAGTTGTCATGGGATTTACCGGATCATTAATCATTGGTGTTCCTATTGGACGTTTTATTACATCTATGTATGGATGGAGATTTGTTTTTATCGGTATCGCATTATTAGTTTTACTTGTGATTTTTATTATTTTAAATACAATACCAAAAATGAATGGTGAAGCTTCAATCTCTTTAACGAGACAAATTGCTATGTTCAAAAAACCAAAAATTGCTTTAGCATTATCAATCACCTTCTTTTTAATGACAGGTTACGGGATTATTTTTACTTATTTATCTCCATTCCTTGTAAATACTGTAGGTATGAGTGATCATCTTTTAAGCATTACTTTACTTGTTCTTGGAGTTGCAAGCTTATTTGGTTCTAAGCTAGGTGGCTTTAGTGCAGATAAAAGAGGCGTAATTTTTACATTAAAAAGAGGGTTACTTGTAAACGGAACATCTTTAGTCGTGCTTTCATTCACATCACATTCAATTATTGCAGTATTTATTATATTGACAGTCTGGTCATTTGCAGGATGGTCATCAGGTGCAACTCAGCAATATAATTTAGCAACGATATCACCTGAATCCTCAGATGTGTTGCTAGGTCTGAACCAATCGATGATGCAATTAGGTTTTGCAGTTGGTGCAGGTTTAGGTGGAGTAATTGTGGGGCAAATATCATTATCATCAATTACATGGTTCAGTGCGTTAAGTATTGTGTTTGCAAGTATTACAACATTTGGATTATCACGTTTCTTAAATAATAAAAAGATAGTCAACCAAGGTTTTTTGGCACAAAAGCGAGCTTGATCAAATTGGGAGTCTTAAATCGTTATCTTTGCATTTTGTTTACACAATTTGGCTAGTCAATCGACTAAGGGTTCAGAGCATTTGGCTCAACAGTTTAAGGGTCCGCAATGGTTCTATCCAAGAGCATCCGCGGCAAAATATGACCCAAAAGCATCTGCAGCAACGAATGCAGCCGTTGCATCAAAAGAATACATTCAAACAGTGAAAGACAATGTGAATCAATTAAAAAAGGAAAATGGAAATTTAGGTGACACGATTCCACCAGATCTAGTGACAACTTCCGGTTCTGGTTATGATCCGGATTTAACTCCGGAAGCAGCTAAGGCACAGGTACCTAGAATTGCCAAAGCCATGAATGTTTCGGAAGATCGAATAGAAAAACTTATAAAGAAACTTACCAATGGACGCCAGTTGGGGATTTTTGGTGAGCTTCGAAAAGATGGCAACCTGTACATGAAAAAGTTCAGAATTGGCGTAATAATAGGCATAGGATAGGCCTAAATTTTGCTCTTACGAGCAAAAGGACAACAAAAAGGCATCCGGATGCCTTTTGTCTACAATCTGAAATCACGAGAACAACCATACTTTGATAGTATGGTTGTTCTCGGATTTTTTTATTTAAAAGGAGTTTAGAATGAGGAAAGTAACTTATATTCGATACGATGAAATAAAAAAGAGGCCAAGATTAAATAATATGGTACCTATAGATAGGACTTGAAAAAGAGTCTCATTATCCTTCTGACGATTTGGCGCTTCATAAGCGGCACGAATCGCACACGCTCTAAGAGGCGGAGCATGGGGGGATCGCTTTGCTTGCATCCTATATGATTAATAAAGCTGATAATGAAACACTGGAAACGTATTTAAGTCAGATAGTATTTGCAGAAAAAGCTGGTGAGATTATGTCTCCTGATTCTAAGGATGTGGAGGGCTTTGAGCAATTTATGAAACGTTATTCCAACGGACTTGAAATTGAAAGAGCGGCAATTGAAAATCTTATATAACAAATTAGGTATTAAAAACACGACAGGGGAATGATATGCTCCCCAATAGGTAGACAGATTAAAAAATAAAAAATCTGGCTACTTATTGGGGAGTATTTATTATGTCTAAAAGGTCCTATTCTGTAGAAGAAAAATTCGAGATATTGAAAGTGTTGGAGGATAATCAATATTCGATAAACGAAGTCGCATCAATTTATAAAGTACACCACTCCTCTATTTTGGAATGGAAACATAAATTTGATAAGTATGGGACGGACGGTCTAAAGGAGTCTTCCACTTGGAAAAGGTATTCTAAGGAACTAAAACTATCCGCCATAAGGGATTACCTTTCTGGTAAATATTCTTTACGAGAGATTACAAGAAGGTATGAAATATCGGATTTATCGGTCCTCAGGAAATGGATTAACAAGTATAATAGTCATAGTGAATTAAAGGATACGTCACACGGAAGGACGAGCTCTATGACTAAAGGAAGAAAAACCACTTTAGATGAACGGAAACAAATTGTTTATTATTGCTTGGAGAACGGTAAAGATTATCAAAAAGCAGCCGAGACCTATCAAGTTTCTTATCAACAAGTATATCAGTGGGTTAAAAAGCATGAAGATGGTGGAGACGAAGCGCTTAGGGATAAGCGAGGAAAGAATAAAGTAGAAGCAGAGCTTTCTCCAGAAGAGAAGGTTAAACTCGAGATGCGAAAGCTGGAAAAAGAAAATGAACGTTTACGTGCAGAGAACGAATTCTTAAAAAAGTTAGAGGAGATCGAAAGGAGGCGAAGATAAGTCAAATTCGATTTGAAGATAAGTATATCGCAATTCAAGAGCTACATCAGGAAGAAAATCTCGCTATTGTCTTACTCTGTGAGGTTGCAGGAATTGCACGATCTGCTTATTATAAGTGGCTAAATCGCACACCTTCTGTTCGTGAGATTCGAAATGAAGAAATTATAAAGGAAATGAAGGCTCTTCATGAGAAAGTTGATGGAATCTATGGATACCGTCAAATGACTTTAAATATGAATCGAAAATTCGAGGAGGACCTCAATCATAAGCGAATTTATAGACTAATGAAGATATCTGGCCTTGAAAGCGTCATTCGGAAAAAGAAGAAACGTTATAAGCCCTCAACTCCCCAACACGTTGCAGAAAATGTGCTCAATCGTGAGTTCACAGCGGAAAAACCGAATGAAAAATGGGTTACGGATGTCACCGAATTTAAATATGGCAAATCAAAAAAGGCTTATTTAAGTGCGATTCGTGATCTATATGATGGGTCGATTGTTAGCTATGTTTTAGGACATTCAAATAATAATAACCTTGTCTTTAAGACACTAGACCAAGCAATAACCCATTTAGATGGAGACAAACCACTTATTCATAGTGATCGAGGGTATCAATACACCTCTCATGGATTTAAACGAAAGTTAGATGCCGAAGAGATGACGCATAGTATGTCGCGGGTGGGTAGATGTATTGATAACGGGCCAATGGAATCTTTTTGGGGAACACTTAAATGTGAAAAGTATTATTTACATAAGTATGAGACATTCGAAGAACTTTCTATTGCGATAGACGATTACATTAAATTTTATAATTATGAAAGATATCAAAAACGACTAAACGGCCTTAGCCCTATGGAATATAGAGCTAAAGCCGCTTAGTGCATTTTTATTATTTCCACTGTCTACTTGACGGGGGGCAGTTCAGAATTCCTGTCGTGTTTTTTATTTAACTTAGTTTTTAAGAGTAATTTCCCAATCAGCAGCAAATTTTTCGATTCCTTGATTAGTAAGTGGATGTTTAGAAATTTGCTCAATGACTGAAAATGGAATCGTTGCAATATGTGCACCTGCCATTGCTACACGAGTTACATGATCAGGATGACGAACAGATGCTGCAATAATTTGTGTGTCGAAATTATGAATGCGGAACAATTCAGCTATTTTTAATACTAATTGGACACCGTCTTCGGAAATATCATCTAAGCGGCCTAAAAATGGAGATACATACGTTGCACCAGCACGAGCTGCTAATAGTGCTTGGTTTACTGTAAAGATAAGTGTGACATTTGTTTTAACGCCTTTATCAGCAAGATAACGGCAAGCCTCTAAGCCAGCTAAAGTCATAGGAAGCTTGATTGTAATTTTCTCATCTCCGCCGTTAATTTTAATAAGCTCTTCAGCTTGGGCAATCATTTCATCAGCTGTAATGGCTTCTGGAGTTACTTCAGCGGAAACAGACTCTACTTGTGGAACTGCTTGGCAGATTTCTTCAATGCGGTCTTCGAATTTTACGCCTTCCTTAGCAACTAGGGAAGGATTGGTTGTAACACCAGATAAAACGCCAATTTTATATGCCTTTTTAATATCAACAAGATTTGCAGTATCAATAAATAATTTCATCGTATATTTCCTCCAATTTAAGATTTCAGTAGACTTTTTGCAGTTCGAACAACATTTTCTGTCGTAAATCCAAATAGCTCCATGACTGCAGTGCCCGTTCCTGAAGCACCGAATGTTTCAATAGATAATACTTTCCCTTCTGATCCTACATAGCGTTCCCATCCAAGAGAGATACCCATTTCTAGTGCCACACGCTTCGTAATAGAAGCAGGGAAGACAAGCTCTTTGTATTCTTTCGGTTGACGATCGAAAAGTTCCCAGCTTGGCATTGCGACAACGCGAACCGACACATTTTCCTTTTCAAGTTCAGCTTTCGCGTTAATGGCTAATGACACTTCTGAACCGGTAGAGATCAAAATAACCTCTGGTTGTTCATTTGTTTGCGTTAATACGTAAGCTCCTTTAGAAAGGTTGTCTATATTGGCTTGTGTTCCTTGGAACACAGGCAGGTTTTGACGGCTTAGTACCAAGGCAACCGGGCCGTCTATTTGTTGTAGTGCATAAGCCCAAGCACTTGCTGTTTCGTTTGCATCTGATGGGCGAATCACAGTTAGCCCTGGGATCGCACGAAGAGAAGCTAGCTGCTCAATTGGCTCATGAGTTGGACCATCTTCACCAACCGCAATCGAATCATGTGTAAATACATAAGTGACTGGAAGCTTTTGCAAGGCTGCCAGACGAATTGACGGTCTGAGATAATCATTGAAAACAAAGAATGTGCTTACAAAAGGCTTTACCCCGCCATGAAGAGCCAAACCATTGCCAGCCGCTCCCATTGCGTGTTCCCGAACACCAAAGTAGATATTTCGTCCGCTAAATGATTCTACTGCGAATGCTGCGTCTTCCTTTATATCTGTCATTGTGGAGTGAGAAAGATCCGCACTTCCTCCAAAAATAGAAGGAACTGATTTTACAAAATGGTTAATGGCTTCTCCGCTGGCTACACGAGTTGAAATTGTTTTACCCGTATCAAATGTCAGGATGTCTTCCGTATGGATTAAAACTTCTCCCGTGATGGCATGTTGCAGTTCCTTAGCTAATTCAGGATATGTCTCTTGATAAGACTGGAATAATGCATTCCATTGTTGTTCTTGGCTAATTCCTCTTTGTTTTAGCTCTTCAAAATGGGCTTTAACTTCTTCCGGTACAAAGAAATCCTCTGCATAGTGCCAGCCATATACTTGTTTTGTTGCACGAGCTTCTTCTGCTCCAAGGGGATTTCCATGTGCCTTGTTTGTTCCTGCAACTTTGGGACTTCCATAACCGATAGTGGTTCTAATTTCGATCAAAGTTGGTTGGTTTGTATTTTGTTTAGCTAATGTAATAGCTTTTGAGATTTCTGCTACATCATTGCCATCTTCTACTCGTAAATATTGCCAATGAGCAGATTCTGTTCTTTTTTGAATGTCCTCTGAAAATGAAAGGTTTAATTCACCGTCCAAAGAAATATCATTTGAGTCATATAATGCAATTAATTTCCCTAGTTTCATATGACCGGCCATAGACATGGCCTCATAAGAGATGCCTTCCATTAAGTCTCCATCGCCAACTAGAGCATATGTATAATGGTCAATAACAGAGTATCCATCCCGATTGAACTTTGCAGCTAAATGCGCTTCAGCCATCGCCATTCCTACTGCATTTGCAATTCCTTGCCCTAAAGGCCCAGTTGTCGCTTCAACACCTTCTGTGTGACCAAATTCGGGATGACCAGGTGTTTTGCTATTAAGCTTTCTAAAACTTTTTAAATCTTCTAAAGATACATTGTACCTAGCTAAATGAAGCAAACTATACAACAAACTAGATCCGTGTCCGGCAGAAAGAATAAATCGATCTCGATTAAACCATTTTGCATTTGCAGAATTATGATTTAGATGATGTGCCCAGAGTGCATATGCCATTGGAGCAGCCCCCATAGGAAGCCCTGGATGACCGGAATTAGCATTGTTGATCGCGTCAATTGATAAGGTACGAATCGTATTTACAGCTAGTGTTTCAATACTGTAATTCATCTTTTTTTCCTCCTCTTTATTCATGTAATTTTAAAATTAGTACAAAATGTCAGTTATTAGATTTCTTGCCTCGAATAATTTCTTGTTTTTGCATCTTAAAGCCAGTTTTTTCGTGTTTGAGAATATTTTATCTTTATAAACAAGAAAAAACAAGAATAATTTCGTGAAATTTTTTTAAAATTGGTGAATTCCAGAAAAAATAATATAATATAAGAAAAAACATGCAAAAACACGGAGGCTGATCATTATTATGCTTAGAAAAGAACGGCAAAGCAAAATTTTACAAATACTTGAAAAGGAAGGGAAAGTCGTTGCTAAAGAATTAAGCATGAAATGGGATGTTTCCGAGGACACAATTAGACGAGATTTAAGGGAAATGGATTCATTTGGTCTTCTCAAAAGAGTACACGGCGGGGCATTTCCTGCATCAGCGAGTGCTTTAACTTTTTCTGAAAGAACGGAAGAAAATATAGATGCAAAAAAAAAATTGGCTTTAAAAGCAGTGGAAATTATTAAAGATGGACAAGTTCTTTTAATCGATGGAAGTACAACAAATCTTTTTCTGGCTCAAGAAATTCCAATGGAGTTTAAAGGAACCATTATTACGAATAGTCCCTCTATTAGTTTGGCATTATCAAAGCATCCAAATACAGATATCATCCTTTTGGGCGGAACCTTCTTTAAGGAATCTTTTGTGACTGTAGGATTGGATGTAATTGATGTGCTTAAAAATATTAGAGCCGATCTCTGTTTTTTAGGAGTGTATTCCCTGCACCCTGACTTTGGTATCAGCATCCCTCATATAGAAGAGTCTCATTCTAAACGTCAGATGATTAAAAGTTCAAATAAGATCGCAACCCTGGTAACAAGAAGTAAACTTAATACTATTTCCAATTACTTGGTTGGTCCCGTTTCAGAACTTGATTACTTAATTACGGAAGACGGTCCACTAAGTCATAATTTAAACAAGTACATGGAATTAGGTATCGAAATTATCTAACTATACTAGTTATTTTTAATTTGAGCTAAACCAGTTAATAGTTTGTTTGCACATGCATAAAGGGTTTTCCTTCTTCTCGTTTCTTATCGTAAAACTCGTAGTCGTCTATTGCGTGGAATGATCTCCTCAGTCGTTTTCTTTTTACAGGCATCCCGAATACCAATTTGAACAGCCATATACTAGGCGTGGAGAAATCTACACGAGCCATGTATGGTTATACGGTTTACCGATGCAGTAAACTTTCCTGAAGAGTACACAAACTAGGATCTATCTATTCCAGCGAATGCAACTAACTTCTTGGTATCATTAAACCGATCTTTCTCTCCAATTTCAGAAATTATCGTTGCAGCGATCTTTTCTCCGATACCAGGGATAGATTTGAGGATATTATATTCTTCAATTTCCTTAGCGAGGGCATCTATCTCCGACTCTTACTTTGATAGATGTTTTTTTTACTGAAGAATCATATTTATATACATACCAAGGCTTAAAATATGACTCTGATAAACTGTCTTTTCAAAAGGGTTACGGGACGCCGCAGCTTTAAGTTCAATCGCTTTTTCTTTTGCACACAGTTTAATATAAAGTTGAAAAATAAAAAAAGAGTGGGAAATTTCCTCACTCAAACACTTAGATTTTTTCTCGACGCTTATCCAAAAGTTCCGCAGCACGCCTTGCCTTTTTCAAGTTTTTAGCTCGATCATTAAAAGTCTTTTTTACTTTGGTTACCTCTCTTCAACATAAGGAGGAAATCGATTATGAGCGACAGACAGACAATACGAGGGCTTGCTACAGTCAATTTTTGGACGGATGTTCTACTTAGCGGCAGGGAAGTGGTACGCCGAGCTATTGGGCATCGAACCATACTTTGAACGTCCAGGATATGCCGAGTTTCGCCTCGGCGATTACCAGTACGAGCTGGGCCTGATCGAAAAACGCTACGTGCCCGATGGTTCAGCGACCGGCCCGGCAGGTGCTATAGTCTACTGGCACGTCGACGATGTAACATCAACTTTTAAGAAGCTGCTCTCAATGGGAGCGAAAGAGTACGAGGCATCCACAGAGCGCGGCGAGGGGTTCATCACTGCTTTGGTGTCGTTGGGGCCAAGATTAATAGTAAAGCAGAAATCCTAGATTCTACTACGAAAGAACAGTTAAAAGCAGTTCTTAATTCTCTTATTTCATCTATCCGTAGTAGTATTTAAATAACCTTTTGTCACTAATTTTAATTTAATAAAGTCATATTTTTCACAACTTTTTTAAACTACCGTTTGATTACACTAACGGAGGCATTACTTGAAGAAAAATAAGCTAAGTAGTATCTATTTCTATATGTTGTTATTCCATTATAGGGCGCGTTTATTTAGGAACGCGTCTTTTTCGTATATGGGCAAATTATAATGGAATAAAGATTATTGAATGAAAGGGAAGATAAGTAAAATTTCTTAAACAAATTAAGTTTTTATATGAACTTCTTTTACTAACGGAGCAGTTTTTCAATACTTCGGAGGCAAGTTAATTGAAGAACCCTCTCAAAAATCATCGTTTTGAGAAGGTTTTATTTTATTTAAAAGTTGGAAATCCGCATAATCCTGATGCTACCCTCTATATACACTTACCCATACTAAAAGAGTAAAAAGTTATTCGGAGTAATATGATTTTTTCTACTGTTAATTAAAGCAATACATTGAGCCAATCGCTCTACTCCTAGTTTAATTTGACTCTCTTTCACTTGAGAGATGCTTAATCGAAGGAGATTTTCCTTTTTATATTCTGGTAAAAACATTCTAGAGGCATCATCGACATATATATGCTGCTCGTTTAGCATATGAACTACCTGTTTTGCTGTTACATTCTCGGGCAAACTGATGGAAAGATAGAATCCTGAAGTCGGTTTAGAAAAATGAGTATTATCCTGTAGCAATAATTCACAGGCTTCTTGAAGGATTTGCATTTTAGTACGGTAAACCTCTTTTATTTTTTTGAGATGGCTATTAAACATACCACTTTTTAAATAGATTTCTAATGCACCCTGAGAAAGTGCTGAACTATTAAAATCCGAACTAAATTTATATCGTAAAAAATTGTTAATCATTAATGTAGGAAGAACGACAGCAGCAATCCTTAACCCTGGGAGAAAAATTTTCGAAAAGCTTTTAATATAAATCACTCTTCCAGAAGGATCAAAAGAAAATAAAGGATCTGATTTTGCATTTGGATCCAGGTCTCCTAAAAAATCATCTTCCACTATATATACATCGTATTTTTCAGCTAACTCAACGATTTTTTTCTTTTCACTATTCGTGTAACAATGTCCAAGAGGATTGTGAAATCTCGGGATAATATAGAAAAATTTTATATCATTATTTCGAAAAATGTATTCCAGACGATCAAGATCAATCCCTTCCATCGATAACTCAATTCCAAAAGTAGTAGCTTGGTGCAGATTGATGGACTCAATAAACCCGAAATAAGTAGGCTGCTCAATTAGAATATTGTTTTTTCCATTTGGAAACGGCATAGAAACTAATAAATTTAGGGCTTGCTGCGAGCCAGATACAACGACTACTCTTTCAGGTTGAGTGAACACCTGTAAATTCTGCAAATATTTCACTACCTGTACTCGTAATGAGTAAAGCCCTTGTTGATCAGAGTATGTAAAAAGCTCTTCTTTATATTGTTCAATTGCTTGATTCATACAATGTTGAAATTCAACATAGGGCATTACGTTTTTATCTGGACCAGCAGATAAGAAATCAATCACCTCATTTTCTTTCGTCGCATTTTGTAATTCATTCACAACATAGTAGCCACTTTTAGGAACAGAATAAACTAAATGCTCTTTTTCTAGTTCTTCGTATGCTTTAATGACCGTATTTTTGCTACATGAAAAATACTCAGATAACTGACGAACAGAAGGGAGTTTACTACCTGCAATGAGCGATCCATCTGATAGCTGAAGCTTAATTTCTTCCATTAGCTTAATATATTTTGAGCTCATATATTGATCCTCCTTTAACTGAACCAGGACAGATGGGTAAAAAAATGGTTTATTTTTAGTGTGTGTACCTATTAATATTTTAATTATATCAGAACTGTTTTTTAAGGAAATTAAAAATGGTACAGATTTGAAACAAAATAAAAAATAGGGGTAGGATAAGATGCAGAGAGAAACCAGCGAGAAATTTGGATTATTGTTGGGATTAGTAGGTGTCATTTGTTTTAGCTTAACGCTCCCTTCTACAAGTATTGCAGTAGAGTATTTTGGGACTACGATCGTCGGTTTAGGAAGAACAGTTGTTGCTGCTATTTTAGTAGCTGGGGTATTGATTGTTCGAAAAGAAAAACTACCTTCTCCTCGCCAATTCAAAAGTCTACTTATTGTTGCTGCTGTTGGTGCAGTTTTAGGATTTCCTCTCCTCACTTCTTGGGCTATGGAGTCCTTGCCTGTTTCTCATGGAGCTGTGGAATTAGCCCTGTTACCATAAGCAACAGCAGGATTTGCTATGTTTAGAGCAGGTGAAATCCCTTCTCTCAAATTCTGGATTTCAAGTATAATCGGCTCTTTAGCTGTTATTATGTATGCACTTCATCTTGGATTCGGTCAATTACAATTTGCCGATTTAGCTTTACTAACAGCAGTAATTATACTTGGACTTAGTTACGCAGAAGGTGGAAGATTAGCGAAAGAATTAGGTAGTTGGCAAGTGATTGCTTGGGCAATTATGATCGGTGCTCCATTTTTCATTATTCCAGTTGGGCTAAACATTACAACTGAAATGCTCCATGCACCTTTACAAGCTTGGGTTAGTTTTATTTATCTCTCAGTGGTTAGTCAGTTTCTAGCATATGTTGCATGGTATAGCGGAATGGCTATGGGCGGAATAGCAAGAGTTAGTCAGATTCAATACTTACAACCATTTTTGATGATTCTATTTGCAACAGTATTTCTAGATGAATCCATCACACTTTTCACTCTTGTAATAGCAGTGATTGTTGTTTTTTCAGTATATTAGGCAAAAATGCTCGCGTATCAAAAAAAGGCTCTGTATCAGTGAAAAACTAACTTCATGTTTAATTGACATAGCTAAAAAATTAAATCTGAAAAGGAATAAATCTTATAGCATAGCTTATGGAATGACCGAATTGTAGTAGATGAAGAAGTTTTCATTGATAATTAGGATTGTGGTTAAAAAACGGTTATCGTATAGGGAATTATTAATTGAATGATAAGAAAAGATTCTGAGAGGAGAAAAAAAAGATGTATATTCCTGCACATTTTAAAATTAAAGACGAAACACTTGCCTTCGACATTATGAAGGAACATAGTTTTGCGACTCTTTTTTCTCAACATAATGGGTTGCCATTTGCGACTCATTTACCGTTAATTTTGAACAAGGATAATTCATACTTATATGGACATTTTGCTCGTCCTAATCCTCAGTGGAAAGATATCAAAAATCAAACCGTCTTAGCTATTTTTCATGGTCCTCATTGTTATATCTCACCATCTTGGTATGAGACGAATAAAGCAGTACCAACATGGAATTATGTAACTGTTCATGTTTACGGAGAAGTCGAACTATTAGAGGATGAACATGAGTTAATGAACTCCTTAAATGATATGGTATTGAAGTACGAAGCTCCTGACAGTTCATACAATTTAAAAGATGTTGATGGTGAGTTTCTCGCTGGCATGAACAAGGGAGTTCAAGGATTCAAAATAAAAATCAACAAAATAGAAGGGAAAGCAAAGTTAAGTCAAAACCATTCATCGGAGCGACAAAAGTTAATTGTTAATCAATTGGAACAGATTTCAAGTACAGATGAGCAACAGATTTCATTTTTAATGATAGCAAACCTAAAATAATAACGTTGAATATTACTGCATAACGGGAGTGATGATTCAATAAGGATTTTGGACCAGGATTAGGACCAGGTTTT
This sequence comes from Bacillus sp. OV166, assembly GCF_900177675.1. Lineage (GTDB taxonomy): Bacteria > Bacillota > Bacilli > Bacillales > Cytobacillaceae > Neobacillus. The sequence continues at coordinate 3,041,925 of NZ_FXWM01000001.1, forward strand.
TATCCAGGTATTGGTTTAGGAGGACCAGGCTCAGGTTTTGGTTTCTCTCCAGGTCTTGGCTTAGGTGGACCAGGTTCAGGATTTGGTTTTTATCCAGGACTTGGTTTTGGCTATCCGCACCCACACCACCACCACTACCCGTACTACCACCATTATTAAAATTATCTCATAAAAACTTCCAAATAATAATGGGATGAAGTTTCTCTGAAACAGGATGTTTCCATAATTGTAGAAACGCCTGTTTCTTGTAAGGGATGGAAAAAGTTGACAAATTATTACTGGTCGATACTGTATTATGACAATTTGACCAGACACTCTTAATTTTTTAGATCTAAAAATTTGCTAATTTCTTCAACATATTTATCTTTTTGATAGTTCTTATATAAAGCACTTGATAATCGAATGGGGTCACCAAAAAAGTATCTTTCATATTGGGTTTGTCTTGTACCAAATGAACTCATCGAAAGATCCCATGCCAATCGGAAAATTTTAACCCGATCATTAGCTGTCTTGTTTGCCGCTTGAAGGTATTGGTTCAGGTCTTCTCTAATATCAGAATCAAAGTCCCTCTCAGTAGGTAAGGAAACCATTCCGCTAGCTCCAATTAATTGGATAATTTCACTGAAGCGGGGATAAATTCTAGGAAAGATGTTACAAGCGACTTGTAATGGTATCATACTAGGTCGCATATATCCCCATTCATCTAATTCTGAATCATTTTCTGATTTCTCTAATAGTGCTTTCATTGTTTCAAGACCAATAATCATTTCGGAAAGTTTTTCTTGTATATGTTGATACTCACTAACATTAATCGTCTCGACAAGAAGTTGAACAACCCCAAGAATAAATTCTGTTTTTACAATTTGTCTGGTTACAACTTGATGGTATGCAAAGGTGTAAAAAGAGCTTTGATTCATGAAGTCAGTAGCAGCTTCAATATTATCGTAAAAAAATACTCTATCCCATGGAACTAATACATTGTCAAAGACAACGATTGAATCCATTTCTTCATATCTTGAACTGAGGGGATGATTAAAAGAAGATTCTCCTCCCACAAAAGATTCTCTGCAAATAAATCTTAATCCTTTCGTGTTAGAAGGGATAGAAAAGGCGAACGCTTCTTCACTATCAAATAATCTTGGGGCAGAAATAACCAATACTTCATCAGTTAACCCGCCTTGAGTAGCGAGCAGTCGGGCACCTTTTATGACTATTCCTTTTTCATTTCTATCAATAATCTTAGCGGAAATAGGCTTTTCAGAAAAATCCAAATAAAGCTGGGAACGATTTACCTGGGGAGTAATAAATGTATGTGTTAACGAGAGGTCTTGTTCCATCGCTCTTTCATATAGAAATCTAATATTTTCAGGAAAACAATTTTCTCTACCTTTTATTAGTGAGGCAGAGGAGGCAAAGCTCATTACAGCCGTGTTCATATAGTCAGGACTTCTTCCCATCATTCCATGAGTGTGTATTGCCCAATTTTCGATCATTTTTCTTCTTCTCTTCAAATCCTCTTTCGATTTGGGCTGCAAATATGAAAGTCCAATAGGTTCTTCTTTATCAGGTAAAAAGAAAGTCATCTCATCTTTTAGAACGGGATTATTTTGTAAATCATAAAGGGAAGCTTTTGCATTAATAATCCCTTTAAAGGCAGGATGCTCAGAAATTTTTCCCTTAATTTTTTCACCATCAAACCAAATCTCATTTTCCAACTTATTTAAACGATCAATAAAATTTTTTCCATTAATGATTCCCAAATTTACCTACTCCCTTGGTTAAAGATCCATAAAATCGTACTAGCTAAGCTAATATCATTTTATTGGATAACATGGATGCTTGTTCCTGTTGGAAGAGCCTTGTTTTAAATTGGGGAAAATGCCATTATAAATGAAAATTTCAATTAGCTACCTTCATTTTCCTGACATTCAAGTTATTCTCAAGAATACATGTTAATTTGTGTAGGATTGAACTTAAACAAACGGGTGCTTGTGCGGCCGAGCCTAGGTCGTATCATATAGCAGGTGGGATTCCCGTCGAGTAAGAACTAGCCATTCGCTCGTAGCGAGTCTTGGAGGGCTAAAGGTAACTTTAGTCTTTAAGCGTAGACAGTTAGGTGACGGGCCGAAAGCCAAATGGTTGAAGGGATTGAGCTCCATAATGTTAGTAAACCGAGAGGGCTGATGCTTTAAGCACTGCAGAAAGCTACATTTTATCATTCGTTAAAGGCAAGAAGGATAAAACCTCTCTGGAGTCAGTGACCTTGGCACGTTATACATTGATATGATACGGCAACTCGGGAGACCCTACCGGTCTTTTCTTATTTTAATAGAAGAGTATGTTCTACAAGTGATAAAAAGCGAGGAAACCAAATGCCGTGTAGGGAGTCGGATAGCAGCGTAGTACCAATGAAGTTGGGTAATGCCGATGGAGGAAAGGCTAGCTACCAGTTATCACCCTTACTAGGGACACATTTACTACACACAGAGGTAGGTATAATAAATGGAAACAAAACTAATAAGGATAGCAGAATTAGCAAAATCTGATCCTAAAATGAAATTTACATCTCTTGTACATTTATTAAATAAAAAAGCATTAGTTAAATGCCATCTTGAACTACCCAATAAGAAGGCAGTTGGGATTAACGGTACAACCAAAGAGCAGTACGGTGAGAGTTTAGAAGAAAACATAGAGGATTTAGTAAGTAGGCTCAAAAGCAAAAGTTATCGTCCTGTTCCAGTAAGGAGAATGTATATTCCAAAACTCAATTCAAACAAGAAAAGACCATTGGGAATACCAGAACATGAAGATAAAATTGTTCAAAAAGGTATTACAAAGATACTAAATACCATTTATGAAAATGATTTTCTAGATTGTTCCTTTGGATTCCGTCCAAATCGCAACTGCCATGATGCGTTGAAAATACTGAACCACTATATTGAAAAGAGGGCAGTAAATTATGTAGTAGATGTAGATATCAAAGGTTTCTTCGACAACGTTGACCACACTTGGATGATGGAGTTCTTAAAACTGCGAATCGCTGACCCTAACCTACTAAGGATAATTGGTAGGTTTCTTAAAGGTGGATACATGGAGGAAGGTAAGAAATGTAAAACAGACAATGGCATACCGCAAGGTGGAGTAATATCTCCGATATTAGCCAATGTATACCTCCATTATGTCCTCGACCTATGGTTTGAGAAAAGGGAAAGGAAACAGTGCAAGGGACAAGCATACATAGTGAGATATGCAGATGATTGTGTGCCACGAAAACTGGCGAGGTGTGCCTGAAAGGCACAATCAACTAGTTGTGCTGCACTCAAGATGAGAGTAGGCCTCTCGCAATCGCTATACAGGTAGAGGTTGCAAACCACCTTAAGGTGCTTTAGTCAAAAGCTATGGTATTGAGCGTTAAGGAAAAGGCAGAGCAAGACTTTGTCAGGTACGTATTAAGGAGACGAAAACCATTGAACCGCTGAGGAAGTATCGAAAGCGTAGTGATGTCATCAAAACTGAGGGGGAGTCGTTAACTCAGGATTAGTTCGGAGGGAACCTGTTTACTGTCCGTTCGGTGACCGGTATAAAGGCGGCGTGAACTTAATACAGGCTTGAGTGTGGAACGTGGGAACCTACGACATGGATGCCAAGGGAGAAATTCAAGTGGATGCACCACAAGAATCAGAGTACCAATGCCATGTATAGGGGCGGAATAACCCGTAGTAGTAATGAAACCTCCTAACGGAGGAGGAGCAAAGGGGTTATGTTATTCAGTTTTATGACCAAGTCAACCATTTAAATGGGAGGAACTTATGAATAAAACAAAGTCGTTTGCGATATCCAAAAAGGTAGTTTATGAAGCCTTTCTAAGAGTAAAAGCAAATAAAGGGTCAGCCGGTATTGATGAAGAGTCGATTGAAGAATTCGAAATGAATCTAAAAGATAATCTCTACAAACTATGGAACAGAATGTCCTCAGGAAGCTACTTTCCTCCAGCAGTAAAAGCTGTAGAAATACCGAAGAAAGGTGGCGGTACTAGGACACTAGGGATCCCAACTGTTGAAGATAGAATTGCACAAATGGTCGTGAAGTTGTACTTTGAACCCTCGGTGGAACCTTTCTTTCACAAGGATTCGTACGGTTATAGACCCAATAAAAGTGCAATTCAAGCATTAGAGATAACCCGTAAAAGGTGCTGGAAATACAACTGGGTTCTAGAATTCGATATAAAAGGACTATTCGACAACATTGACCAAGGTTTACTAATGAAAGCAGTGGAAAAGCACACAAGTAATAAATGGGTAAAACTCTATATTAATAGATGGCTAAAGGCACCTTTTCAAACAAAAGAAGGGATAGTAGAACGGACTTCTGGTACACCGCAAGGTGGAGTTATAAGTCCAGTTCTAGCAAATCTATTTCTTCATTACACATTTGATAAGTGGATGACTATAAACCATACAAATAATCCTTTTGCGAGATATGCAGATGACGCAGTTATCCACTGCGAATCAGAAGCTGAGGCAACAGAATTGCTTATATCACTTAACAAAAGGATGAAGGAATGTAAACTGGAACTACATCCAACCAAAACACGAATTGTGTATTGTAAAGATGCAGATAGGAAAGAAAATCACGAAAATATTTCGTTCGATTTTCTTGGATATACGTTCAGACCAAGACGTTCCAAAAACAGATGGGGAAAGCATTTTATTAATTTTACACCAGCGATTAGTAATAAGTCTAAGAAATCAATTCGGCAAAAAGTAAGGGACTGGAAGCTACAGTTAAAAGCCGAAAAGGACCTTACGGACCTATCAAATATGTTTAACTCACAGATTATAGGGTGGATTAATTACTATGGCAAGTTCTACAAATCTGAAATGTACTCAACATTAAGACACATCAATAAAGCCTTAATAATGTGGGCAAGGAAGAAATACAAAAGGTTAGCTCGTCACAAGAAAAGAGCTGAATACTTATTAGGTAGAATTGCAAAACAGATTCCAAAACTATTTAAACATTGGGAAATAGGTATCAAGCCTACGGCTGAATAATGGGAGCCGGATGAGCTGAGAGGTTCACGTCCGGTTCTGAGAGGGGCTACTGGGGAGGTTCCAGTGGCCTACTTGCCTTGTTTGTTGTTTTCAATATAAAAGTGAAGCCCAGCAATTCTTCCATTCATTAAAGTTTAGATTAAAGAAATTTAATCTAGAAATAGCCGAGGATAAAACCAAAATTATTCCTTTCGGGCGGTTTGCGGAGCAAAATGCAAATCAACAGGGGAGAAATAAACCAGCAACTTTTGATTTCCTTGGGTTTACACACTATTGTGGGAAAAGTAAACAAGGGAAATTTCGAGTAAAACGGAAATCAAGTAGAAAGAAAGTACAAGGTAAACTAAAAGAAACGAAAGAATGGCTGAAGAGTAATAGAAGTAAAGATATTCATACGATTATGGATAGATTTAAACGCTCACTAATAGGTTATTACAACTATTATTGCATCTCTGATAATACCCAAAATGTTAACAACTTCAAAGACAAAATCGAAAAGTTATTGTTTAAGTGGCTCAATAGAAGAAGCCAAAGGAAATCCTTTACATGGGATAAATTCAGTCTATTTCTTAATAAATATCCACTTCCATCACCAAGAATAAAAGTGAATATATATGATTTAAGAAAAGAGATTAGCTACATTCTGTAAATGATAACTAGGAGGAGCCGTGTGCGTTAATAGCGCAAGCACGGTTAGTAGGCGACATGCTGGAACAAGCTTTAGAGGTTTTAATTCCAGAAGATAAGTTAATCCTCCACTCAGATTAAGGATGGCATTATCAGATGGCCAAGTACCAGAAAACTCTAGAAGACCGGAATATTACACAAAGCATGTCCCGAAAGGGAAACTGTCTCGATAATGCCGTTATCGAGAACTTCTTTGGCATCCTTAAGACAGAACTTCTCTATCTCCAGGAGTTTGAAAGTATTGAGCATTTTATACAGGAATTACATGATTATATTCACTACTACAACAATATCCGCATGAAGAAAAAGTTAATGGACCTGAGCCCAGTAGAATACAGGTCTCAGGTCCAACAGGTTGCCTAAAATATATATGTCTAATTTTTTTGGTTCACTTCACTTCACTTATGTGGTGTTTTATTTACTTTAACCAATATTATTCCCTTTCGGATTCAAAATTCCATGGAAAAAGCTTAATACTCTTTGGAAAGCATCCCTAGCTGCAACGACATTATAGGATGCTCGTGTATCGTTAAAAAACGCATGTCCTGTTTGAGGATAAATTTGATAGTCAAAAGTCTTACCGTTTTGTTTCATCTGTTCTGCAAAAGCAGGAACATTGTCCGTAATACGTTTATCTTGATCCCCGTAAAATCCATATACCGGGCAATTAATATTCTGTAATTCGTCCTCAGACGGTGCATTCCCATAAAAAATAACCGCTCCATTTAACTGCTCATCACGGCAGGACAAAAGTCCGGATAGGGCTCCACCCATACAGAATCCAATCGAAACAACACCTTGACCCTTGGTCGAAGTATTTTCTTCCCTTATGTATTTCGTGGTGGCTAAAAGCTTCTCGATATAGTCAGAAGAGTGCATGCCTCCAAACATTCTTTCAAAGGTTTTGGTCACACGGTCTTGTTTTTCTGCATCCAGTTCAGCTAACGCTTTATCTCTTTCGCCTGGATTGTTCCACGCGGAATGAGGTAAAGAGTCCAGAAATGCCTTAACCTCTTCCACTCGTTCCGTCCGTAGATCCTCGATTCTCTCTCCGTCATTGGCATATAAATCAGGCGCAAACGCAAGGTATCCAGCCTGTGCAAATCGATTGGTTATGTCCTGAATGTGTGCATCCACACCCCAGATTTCTTGGATAACAATGACAGCTGGAAGGTTTTCATTTGCACGATCCATCTTTGCCATATATCCAATATGTTCTTTGTTTTTTCCATAACGAACCCACTGAGTTTCTAACGCCATGCGATCCCCTCCATTTAATTGTAATTGGCTATTCCTATTAACATGTTAGCAAACTCCTCTATAAAATCAAAATATTAAGAATGGAAATCAAAAAGACCGTTAATATATGTAGTTTTTATCACTTTTATAAAAGGGGAAAATCCATTCTAAGGAAAAATAAGGAAGAAAAAATATTATGCTTTATTCAGCTAACGGGGTGCATTATTACAATAAGTCGAGATGTATTTTTTTATTGTTATAACGAATCCTCCTAGTTATTGAAGTTTGTTTCGTTTTGCCTTTATTTGTTAATAACTTCCGCATAGTAGATGGAGGTTATCCTGCTACTAAATCGTCTTCTTCCTTCGGCAAACATTCAATAAATATTGATGAAAAACTAAAACCGAAGATGGTTATAGATGGTATAATGATAGCTTTGTCAAAATGTCTTCCATATACATTTGATAATCAATCCAAAACTTTACAATTGACAAAATGAACTGTATCGATTAAATTTACAGTATGGTAACTGTAAGATTTTTTATTACATTTAAAAATACTTGCCAAAATACACTAAGGAGTGTGTAAAAGTATGGTGACTGTTTATACCACACCGAGTTGTGGTTCTTGCCGAAAAGCGAAAGCTTGGCTTGAAGAGCATCGAATTGAGTATATGGAAAGAAACATCTTATCTCAGCCCTTTACAGTCGATGAGATTAAATCGATTCTTCGCATGACGGAAGAGGGGACGAGCGAAATTATTTCAACTAATTCGAAGGCGTTCCAAGAATTAAACGTAAATATTGAAACTCTTCCGCTTAATGAATTGTATAAATTAATAATGGAGCATCCTAAAATGGTGCGCCGGCCAATTATCCTCGACGAAAAAAGATTACAGGTTGGATATAACGAGGACGAAATTCGTAGTTTTTTGCCCCGTAGGATACGAAATTATTTGTACACCGAATTGCAAAAAGAGGCCAATTAAATTGAAATAATAAGGGCAAAATCCTTAGTCTTTACACTTAAAACTAAAGCCAAAATATATTAAATTTTATATATGTTTTTAAAAGGAGGAATACCGGATGATTGAAGTTTTCGTGACAGTAAATTATAAAAATCGGAATTACCATACCAATGTCCTAGCGGAAAAAGATATGACATGGGAAAAAATTAAACGGATCGCAGAAGAACAAGTCAAAAAACAATGGGAGATTTAAATAAATCGGCATATCCACGGACTTAGAAAAGCTATATTCTTGACTTGCCAATCTGTAATGATTAGTAGACCAGTACGTTATTAATTTTAAAAGAGTTCTCTGTAACATTTTCTTCGGAGTAGAAGAACATCTGGGAGAATATTTAAAGGTGTATTCAATCAAAGAGATTGTCATTTTGTTAATAAGCGTGAGTGCCCGGATTAGAACTGCAGATTTCTTTAAGTAAAATGTAATAAAAAAGATTACAGATTAATTAATGCTGGCATATCCTAGGATTAAACGAAAAAAAATTAAGAAGGTGAAAAAAACTATGTTCTCCAATAATAATACGATTTTAAAAACAGGGGATTGGATTAAGGCAGAATCACTGGAGGGCGAATTAATCATTGGTTATATTGAATCACTGTCAAGTATAGAAGGAATAGTGAAGGTAACGGTTGTTACAAGTGACAATAATCAAGCGATTGGCAAAACAATTCCTTTTTTAAGTAAACGGGTGAAAAAACTGCCTGTTTCTAATGTAACCAACAAGTCACAAATTGAATTCCTCCTAGATCTGGCTTTATCAACAGGGGATAAGGAATGGTTTTTGGCGCTTTCTGCGGAATTAAACGCGATGAAGCAGCTAGTTAATGGAGTACTTTAAAACTACACATTGAATTCCGTTTGGTTTGAATTTTGATAAAAGGAATATCCAATGTTTATTGGAAAGGTTAGTCCAAATAGTTGAACAAAAAGGTGCTTAAATCCAGAAACGGATTAATGCACCTTTTTTACATAAGCATTTGCTTAAATGTGTTACCTGTTTTCATGAAAAACGAATCCACGTAATCTCCTAATTTGTCAGATTAAATTTCGGAACAAACAAGTAACAAAAAGGATAAACGTGTTTTAGCAGCACATCCATTTAATTAAGTTAGAACATGCCGTTTTCATTAGGGGAATCCTCTGGTAGGGGTTGTCCTATATCCCACAATTCAACGATTTGGTTATCTTGGAAACGGAAGATATGTACAACAGCTCCTCCAAGATCCTCTGGATTTTGTTTCACATGAGAGTAAACTGAAACCATATCTCTCTCTTGAAGTACAAGTTTGACCTCAAGTATTTTATGAGGGTTCATAGTTGAGTTCTCTTCCATCGCAAGCATGAGTGATTCTGCATCGCCACGGAAATAGGGGTTGTGGTGACGAAAGTCAGGACTTATGTATGTCTGGTATGCTTCACGAACTTTCCCTGAAGCTACGAGCTGTAGAAAAGACACAGCTTTCTCTTTGAGTTCGATGTAGACTGCTGATCCGTACTCATTTCAATCATCCTTTCCTTTCAAGAATTAAACTGTTAGAAATAATAGAAGTTTAAGGTACTAAAACTCTTCTGCCTTTATTTCCTCTTTTTTCACCGATGCTGATCGACAAGAATTTGATTCCCGTCTGGATCTTCAATGATAAAATGTGCTGGTCCCTCTTTTGTTTCAGCTGCTTCAGTCAGCATTTTTATTCCTTCAGCCTTAAGTTGTTTTTGAATGTCTCGAATGTCCGTAAACGATTCAAGATTTTCGGCACTTTCATTCCATCCTGGATTAAAGGTCAGAATGTTCTTTTCAAACATTCCTTGGAATAGCCCAATGATGCAATTTTCATTCTTCATAATAAGCCAATTTTGACTAATGTCACCACCAAAAGCTTGAAATCCCAGTTTTTCGTAGAATGACTTAGATAGATGAATGTCTTTAACGTTTAAACTCACTGAAAAAGCTCCCAGGTTCATATATACTCCTCCTTCTAACTTATCTATTTTTACTATAAATGAGTGCTTTGAAATTCTCAACATTTACCATATAATTAAATTGGTCATAGGTTTATTTCACATGCCAAACAAAAAATAAAAATTGCAAAAATATACTTTTATTAATGTTAAAACAATAGATACGAGATAGGAGAGGAGTACGGTGAATACCTTTAAAGAGAGAAGAAAAGCCCGAAGAGACAAGAGAAAAGAAGAAGGAAAGGAATCCATATGGTGGGAATTCCTTGATATCTTTTTGGATATAGCAGAATTAATCGGACCAAGTCTTATTCGGTCTATTCGGTCAGCCATAAAATTCCTGGAACATCATTAATATGATTATTTAAGGGATTGAATTGGATGTGTGAAAATCGATACCTTAGTTCTTTATTTATAGATTTAGTTTGATATATTACTGAGAAACGAAGTAAAAAAATAAATATTTAGTTCTTCAATAATGAAAGGAGAAAATATGGACAAATTCAATAATATACCACTAGAAAATGATTTCCCCAATATTGGTAAACCTGCTACAAGAGCCCTTATCAATGCTGGCTACTATAAACTTGATCAATTGACCAAGGTTACTGAGTCAGAAATACTGAAGTTACATGGTGTTGGACCGAAAGCGGTGCGAATACTGAATGAAGCTCTTAAAGGAAAACAATTATCTTTTGCTGGAAAATAAGTAAAAAGAAGAAAAGCTTATTTTTCAACGTTTCTTACATTTTGTAAGGAACTTTTTTATTTACCAGAAATACTCTCATATGGCTCAAAGGATGTAATTTTAAGTCCACAGGAACCGTCACCATGGCCCTTTGTTATCTTGCTATTATATTCTAAACACCTTATTTTTTTCTATTTATTAGGCTATAGTATAAATCATCAAGAAAGCTAAATAGGGGCGATAAAAATGGTCCAAGATATAAAAACACGTGTAAAAAGTTTAAATTGGGATTCAATTCAAAACGAATTAGATGAGCAAGGGTTTGCAAAGCTTCCAGCAATATTAACAAAAGAGGAATGCGACTTCTTCATGAAACTTTATAGTAAGGAAGAGTCATACAGAACGACAATCAATATGACGAGATATCGCTTTGGGAATGGGGAGTATAAATATTTTTCCTATCCATTACCTGAGATCATCCAAAGTTTAAGAGAGTCCTTTTATCCAGAGTTGGCTAAAACAGCAAATCGATGGTTGGGCTATTTAAAGAAACCAGAACTGTTTCCAGATCATCTTCAAGAATTTTTGAGAACATGTGAAGAATATGAACAAACTAGACCGACACCCCTAATATTAAAGTATGAAACAGGCGGGTTTAATTGTTTGCACCAAGATTTATATGGAGATGTATTTTTCCCATTTCAAGTAGTATTTGTATTAAATCAACGAGATAAAGACTTTTGCGGTGGAGAGTCCTTATTAGTGGAACAAATTCCTCGTGCTCAGAGCAGGGGGCATGTGATTACTCTAGAACAAGGCAGTGCTCTAATCTTTCCTAGTAACCATAGACCTGCTCTTGGTAAAAAAGGGTATTACAAAAATACGGTTCGTCACGGAGTAAGTACGGTTACCTCTGGAGAACGATACGGTCTTGGAATCATTTTTCATGATTCAAAATAAATATTAAATTTTTATATCTTGCTATTTCATTCCTAGAATTGTAAATTCTGAATTTATAGGGGGTATAATGTAAGGAGAGGTGAGATAAATGCCGGATCGTATCAGTAATGAATTACAAGAGTGTGAAGAACATGGAATTTTGACTGACGTGGACATGATGACAAATGAAAAGTGGCAAGCAATTATAGACAATGATGCTTCGTACAATAATCAATTTTTCTATGCTGTAAAGACCACAGGAATCTTCTGTAAACCATCTTGCAAATCTCGCATTCCCAAAAAAGAAAATATACGTATTTTTTTAAACGCAGAACAAGCGCTCCGTGCAAATTTTCGCCCTTGTAAACGATGCAAGCCTACTAATGAGAGATTGCCTGATAGTGAGTGGGTGGCTTTTATCACTGAATACGTTGATAAAAATTTCATAGAAAAATTAACTCTAGAAACATTAGCAAATATTGCTCATGGGAGTCCCTATCATTTGCATCGAACGTTTAAAAAAATTAAAGGCATCACACCAGTTGAATATATCCAACAGGTGAGAGTAAACGCTGCTAAAGAGTATTTGATTCACACAAATAAAGCGATTGCGGATCTCGCCATATGTGTAGGTATGCCTAATGCGTCCTATTTTATTACATTATTTAAAAAGAAAACCGGACATACACCAGCACAATTTCGTCAAATGAGTAAAATGGAGAAAATGTAAAAGGGAATCAAAGAATAAACCAACCCTCTAAGTATCGATCATTAACCAGCTATCGTGGTGAATTAGAAGTGAAGAAATTGCATTTGAATCTGGAAAGACAGATCTCATCCAGCAATAAGTGATTATTTAGGTACATTGAATGGAAAGGAGGTCCCAAAATGAAAAGTGAATTGTTCTATAAAACCCCGAAAACCATACTTAATAAAGGTACAGGCTTTCTTTCTGGATATACTCATTCACTAAATCCTTATACAGGCTGTTCATTTGGGTGTTCATACTGTTATGTACGTCAAATGCCTGTATCCCTCTTTCGAGAAGGGGAATGGGGAAATTGGGTTGATGTTAAAAACGGAGCTGCGAATTTATTAAGGAAGGAGCTTCATCGCGCCAAAGCCAAAGGGAATGTAACCATTTTCATGTCATCAAGTACAGACCCGTATCAACCCGTAGAGCATAAGGAAAAAGTGACACGTTCTTTACTAGAGGTTATGGTAGAAGATCCCCCTGAATTCTTATTAGTACAGACGAGAAGCCCACTTGTAAGTCGAGATATCGATTTGCTGCGGCATTTAAAAGATAAAGTCCGGGTAAGTATGACGATTGAAACGGATTCGGAAACGATACGTAAACATTTTACTCCAGAGGCCCCTCCTATTCAGGCACGCTTCAAGACATTGGAAAAATTAGTGGATGCAGGTATACCAACCCAAGTGGCGATTGCACCCATATTACCGAGTGGAGAATATTTTCCTGAGAAATTGAAGCCATTCGTCGATCGGATATGTATGGATGACTACTTTATGGGGGATGGCAGTGGAGGAAAACGCACAAGAAAACTTAGAATCGAGAAAAAATATGCCCAACTTGGTTTAGAAGAATGGTATGGACCGCAAGTTATTAAAAAAGTATATAAGAGATTTATAGATATCTTTCCGGAAAATCAGGTTTATCTGAGCCAGAAAGGGTTTGAGCCGTAAAGAGAACAGGGTGTGATTACATGTGTAAAAATCATAAGAAAAGTAATGAAAATAGAAATGGCAAAAATACATTCACACCGTTAGGTCCCAGTATTGCGTAAACATTCCAAGGATGTCTCCGAAGGACTGGAGAGAAATTAAAGTAAGAAATGGGGGATATTTATGAGAAGAATTATTTTGTCGACAGAGAGTGGTGCGGATTTACCTGAAGAATTAGCTGATAAACATAATGTCCAGGTGGTCCCGATGCACGTGATTATCGATGGGCAGGATTACTTAGATGGAACGATACCTGTAACGGATATTTATGACTACTACGAGCGGACAAAGAAAATACCCTCTACAACATCGACAAATTCCCATGAATATCTTGAATTTTTCAAGAAGATAAAAAATGATTTTCCAGATTGCATCATTATACATATTGGTTATACGTCAAAGGCATCGTCTTCCTTTCAAAATGCAATCATCGCAACGGAAGATTTGAATGATATTTTTCTAATTGATGCTTTGAACGTAACAGGTGGATTAACTGCGATTGTAATGTATGCGGTTACCTTATTAGCGAATGAACCTTCAATTGACCCTGCCCAATTAGTAAAGAAGATTGAATCAAAAGTTCCTAAATCAAGACTGGCTTTCGTTCCCGGAAGTTTAGAATTTTTAAGGGCAGGAGGACGAGTCAGTAATCTAGCTTATCTCGGTGGGGCTTTGTTAAAAATAAAGCCGCGTATTGAACTAATTGATGGAAATCTTGTTTCAACAAAAAAATATCGTGGGAAAATGGATGTTGTTTCCGAGAAACTTATGCGAGATTATTTAAATCAATACGAAATTGATAGAGAACAACTCTATCTACTTTACTCTATCGGACTTGATGAAAGTATTAAGCAGGGGATGAATGAATTCGCAAAAGAAACAGGTTTCAAAAATGTAAAATGGATTCAAGCAGGCGCAATGATTTCTACACATGCTGGACCTGGTGGTATCGGAATTGCAGGCTTAGAAGTATAGTACGGTCAAAACCAGTACTTATATGGGATTAGCAACAACCTTAGCTGAAATTTTTTAGGAACTGTATTGTTTTATTTTTCTTCCTATTGACCCATATTGTGAAGAAGAACGACTTATTAATTTTCAGTAAAAAAGGTACTTAAGGAGAATTTGTTTCTCAGAACTTTTAAAGAATATGCAATTGTTTTGTATTTGCTAACAAAATCCCCCCCTAACCGGGGGGATAAAAGAAGCTAGAATTAAAATGGTCTTGGCGGACAACAAGGATTGTATGGAACTCCGCACATTGTATGTGTTTCACAACATTCATTTACACATGACTCGGTATGTGGGAAATAGTGTTGATGATTAATCATTTGCTTATTGACTGTAGTAGTGTGAGAAGGATGTAAATGCGTTACAACTTTATTGAATATATTTGTCTTAACATATTGTTGTCCTGGTGAAACCAACGGTGGATCATACTGAGCAGGAAACACTTGAGGTGGGCAGTATTGTGGACATCCTTGTGGTGGAAAGTATTGGGCTTGCATCGGTTGTAATGGAGCTATCTGATTTGGCATTATATTGGGTGGAAAACCACCAAACCCACTTTGTCTATTCATCATTAAATGACCTCCATATGAATTTGTCTTGTTACATCATTAGTCTATGTGAACTTTTATTGTGTGGACTAGTTTGATACCTAATTTTGAAATAAAAATTATGTAAACTAAAAGATTGATTTGTTCAAAAGAGGAATCGGAAAGCATGTTAAAGTACCTTAAAGTTAATCAAATAGACAGGTCATAACGACCTGTCAGAGTACGAAATCTTAACGTTGTTTTGACGTGAGGGGATTACCAACAAAAGCCTCCACCATAACCAACGCCACCGTAGCCAGCACCGTAGCCACCGCCATAGCTACCACCAACAAAGGATGCACCTACGATGATTAAAAGAATAAACAGTACAACAATAAAAGCAAATCCGGATCCGAAATTAGTACCTTCGCTCATATTTAACACCACCTTTTGAGAACATAAACTACCATATGTAAGGAACGGGGTTTTGTTGAGAGATAAATTAAAACGAATAAATTGAAATTATTGGCTAATTTTTCTTTTTATTCAATTGGCGTTAGGAAACTAAGGTATTTGTTGAACTAACGAAGCAGTTTAAAAAGAGTTCTATTTAAAAAGGAACCGCGATTGGCGATTCCTAAGATTATTATTTATTTTCTACGTTTAGGGTACTAAATGAATTGTTAAGTGCTGTTTTACACTTGTTTACATCAGGATTCGATGAACGAACTGCTGCTAATACAACATCAATTGTTCCATCAATATTTGTCCATGTAGCGCCATCGATTTTTCGAAGCTTAGGTTCCAGTGTGTCCCATTGATGTTCTAATTCATCTGCCCCATTTTTCGCTGAAGCAAAGTCGTTTTTATTTACAGCGTTTAGCATATCATTTTCAATTTTAACAAAATCGTTTAATTGACCTGCTAATGTAGCTTGCTCTTCAGCACCTTGTGATGCAATATTATTACTGCGCCAGTTATAACCACCTATACCAACAACTAAGAAAATTACGAGTACAACAATCGTTTGTGTTAGCACATGTTTCTTATTTGCATTTCTTTGGTTTGTTTCCGCTATATCACTTTTAACATTTGTATCAATTTTTGAAACGGCAAGGAAAACGATGATCGCTAAAATAGCGATAAGAAAAATCACACTCGTACCGGTTGTCCCGAGTCCTAATCCGCCATTTACTTTTGATTGAGATAGGTAATCTCCAATTGACGCTCCAAGCGGACGAGTTAAAATATACGCAATCCAGAAAGCTAATACTCCGTCAAGTTTCAAAAATTTATAAGCTAAGAACACAAGAGCAATAATAATAACAACGCCTATTCCTGTGTTAAGATAACCAAAACCAAGTTGTTCGGAGTATAAATCGCCGACCGCTGTTCCAAGTGCAAAGGTGAAAAGGATCGTAAGCCAGTAGAAAACCTCTCTTTTTCTAGTAAAAATCGAGTGGATCGATAGTGTTTTTTCACTAAGATACCATAATAGAAAAGTCAGTCCTAGTAGCACCGAGAAAACAGCTGTGCTAACCTCAAGTGCTACGCCCATATTATCTGTCAAGTTATCCGTTACCAATGTTCCAAATACGCTTATAAGAACAACTGTTACCCAGTAAATCGCTGGAACATATTTGCTTGCTTTAAATTGAAAAAACAATGTAATTAAAAATGCAGCTCCCATAATAATGGTTGTAAGAGTTAAACCAAGTCCAATGTTGAAATTGATGAAATCAGCAAATGTTTCACCAACAGTTGTACACAAAATTTTGATGATCCAAAAGAAAATCGTCACTTGTGGCACTTTGTTAAGTAAAATTTTCATTTTATTTTGGTTTTCTTGCATATATAATTTCCTTTCTTTAAAGTGGTTGCCCACAACTTAATTTTATTTCTCTCTCTAAATAAGGATACCTATCCAAATCTAGGTTTATCATTTAGGAAGTCCGCGCTGTTTCTCCCACAATGGTTGCTATAATCTTGACGATTTCAAAAAATATGGTGACTTGTGATTCTTTGCTTATCATTTACCGATCTGAAGGTTGGACTATTTCAGTTTGTTCAGAAAATGCTGAGTTTTCTTAAAAAGGAACTCATCTCCTTTTTGGAAGTAGTCATTGTTTCCATCGCTCATTTTCATTTGTGATGATGTTAGTCTCTACTTCTCTACTATAATAGAAATCGGGGGGCTATTTATTAAAAACTGATTAAAATTAACTTAAGTGTCTATTAAGTATAAGCGGCATTTTCTTATTGTATTTACGGTCCAGGAGTGTTTAAGAAGGGAAAGTAATTTTTCATACTGGGAGGTGAAAAGGATGAGAAGGGATTACTTGAAGTTATTTTACCAGAAAGGGGAAATATTAAGCTTTTCAAGTCTATCCCAATTTCATTGTTGATGGTATCTCAATATTTTCCTTTCTATATAGAGGAGTTTAGTTGAAGAATAAATGCATAAATATTTAAATACGAGGGATTTCCAAAAGTTAATTTATTAGGTGTGCCAATTAAGATTGACTTTATTAGTTTAGGGGAGATAATACAGCAAGATAGAACTACAATATTTTTTTACCTTAAACAAAATTAAACCAAACAACATATAATACAATATGTGGTACACCATAAAGAAGACCGTGACTTGAACGACACGGTCTAACAAACAACTTTAGAAGTGATTGAGTAATCCATCCTCGTCGGCAAACTCTGGTTGGATTATTTTTTTTGTTTCTTTTGTTTTCTCATGTGGACATCACCTACTTACTTATTTTTGGTTAAAGATGAGTTTATTAAGTTCCTTATCTATTACATAAAGTATCTACGGTAATTGTATTGTTTTGATATGCTCTAAATTGCGACAAACCGTTTCCCCTTCAGCTGTTATAAGAATCATTTTGTTATTACGAATCTTTTGAAGTAAGCCTATTTTTTCAGTGTTTTCTCCACCATCTATAATAACTAGTTGATTTTCTAATCTTTTCAACTGTTCATCAAAGGATCTGGCTAAAGGAGTGGGTATAGGCACAAGGGGTAGATTTTCCTTGTTTAAAGAATATGGTATTGTATTAGGGGGATACGGAATTAGCCATTTAACATGATTCATCGAAATAAACATTGTTTTGTACACAGGGGAGTGGAAGACAAAATAGTCGTTCATAATGCTAGTTATATAACCATGAATTGATTTATTCCCTGTGACGTAAACCTTGACAAACAAACCTTTAGCAATCGTTAATGATTTACGAAACGATATTACATCCGTTTCAATTGGTTTTTCTGAAGGAGGGTTATAAGAGGTATATTCTTCATCTAAAATGGTTTCTTTCAATCTTTGCACATGAACAAATGGAATATAGAGGTATGAATCGGTCCTGCCATCGTATAAAACAATGATGTCCAACCCAGCATCTGTTAGGATTCCCTTGTGAATAACGCCTCCTGAAATTTCAACCTCAATTTGAATTCCTATTGAATCTATAAAATCTATAAGCATCTTAATTCTCCTTTTTTCTCAAATTATCCTTGGAGTGCTCCACCGAAGAGCCAAGAAACCCAATAATATAAAACCACTAATGTGAATAATACAGTAGGCGGTATAACGACAGCTGTTACTTTTATATATTCCCACCAAGTGATTCTTACTTTTCCACGCTTTACAATGTGCATCCACATCAGCGTAGCCAACGTTCCCATAGGAAGTAGTAAGGAACCCATGTCGCTGCCAATGACGTTCGCCAGATAGGCGATTTTCAAGGAGAGTAGATCTAGATTCATATGCGTCAACGTGAGGGTTCCAACCATGAGTGCAGGGTGATTATTAAAAATATTTGAGAGTACTGATAGAAGTACACCCATCATCACACTTGCATTGAGCAGGCTTCCAGAAACCATTGGACGCATAAATTGGATCAACCAGTCTGTTAGTCCGATATTATTCAGACCGTAAATAATCACATACATACTAAAAGCGAACACGATAATATACCACGGCGTTTTTTTCAGCATATCAGTTGGAGGTATTTTTAAATAAGCCCATCTCCATCCTAAAAGGACCAGCGAGCCAATTACAGCCATAAGAGAGACTGGAATGGAAAGAAACGAAGCTACAAATAGACTGACACGGACTGCAAATACAAACAGGAGGACGTTTCGCATAAACCTTGAACGTTCCTTCTCTGTACCATGTTTCATAGGACTTGGCTTAAGTGGATGGTAAGAAGGGAGTGACCGCCCAGTAATCTTAGTAGGAACGGTTTTCGGTAAGACTTTTTTGAAGCGAAGGAACAAGAGCCAAGTCAGCAGTAGTAAACCAAGCGTGGCAGGAACAAACATCATCGCCGTATGCAAATACAAGCTCATATGCACGATTTTTAGAGCGATCAGATTGACTATGTTACTTACACCTATTGGAGCACTCGAAGCAGTCGCAATTAAGGCTCCAGACAGCAAATACGGAATTTTTTGATGGTTTTTTAAGCCCATGTTGTTTAATAACATGACTAGGATTGGAGTTGTGATTAAAATACTGCCGTCGTTATTAAAAAAGAGTGTCATGAGAAAACATAAAAGATTGACATACCAGAATAATCTGATGCCAGACCCATTTGCTTTTTCCGCAAGCTTCTCTGCCACCCAGTTAAAGAATCCAAAACTCTCTAAGACAATCGCCATTACAATCGTTGCCATAATAGTTATCGCAGCACCGCTTATCGTTTCTGCAATTATACCGAGGTCTGTTAGAGAAACACTTCCACTGAGTATGACAATAATCGCACCTATCGTGGCAGGTATAGCTTCATTAATGCCTCTAGGTCTCCAAAGAATCAATCCGAGGGTAACCAAAAAAGATAAAACGGTTATCCAAACCATTGGTTGCATTTTTTTCTCCTTCTTTCTAGCTAGTTTTTCATGATGGTTCCATGAGACGACCTAACCCCCTCAATAGTTAGTCCACTCTTGTCCCCCCCTTCCATCTATCCCTCTTGTGTTGTTGTACTGTATTTATATGTATCACGAATAGGACAGGCTTTGGGTATGTACCCGTTTTTCCAAAAAATCAACTAGAGTCTAAAAAACAACGATTCAAGTAATTACACATGTCAAGATAGAAGAACATAGCTAATTACAAGAATTAACCCTCTTTAATTGAAGTAGTTTATAATGGCAAAAATAAAAAGCGATGTCTAAAATAGTAAACTTGTCAACTGCTCACTGTTGTTCTTGAATGATGAATCAGGGGAAGGATTAGAATATTTTTCCTTAGACAATGCATACTATAAACATAATTTAAAGCAAATGCAGAAAGGGAAGGAGTTGATGTCTTATTTTCTGAAGTTTTTAAGAGGAAAGCGCTCTTCTCGGTTCCATCAAACAAGCAATAATTCTAATCTTCATAAAAAAAATATGGAAGATGATGTCCTGGACTCTGATTTATCCCAAAATACAGAGAATCTCCAACTGCTATTTTCTCAAGCACCGGATTTAGTGATTCGTCGCTTTCCCATCGCAGCGAGTAAAACGGAGGCCGCTTTGGTGTACTTGCCCGGATTGACGGATAAAGATGCGATCCAAAATTATGTTCTAAAGCCATTGATGCATAGCTCCTTCGATCCTAATAAGGAACTGCCAATCACAATAGGAAAGATCGATATGGTCTATACGTGGGGGCAGATCGAAAATGCGATTCTAGGAGGAGATAGCGTTTTATTGTTAAACGGGCAAATCACCGGGTATCAATTAGATACAAAAGGGTGGCCGCAAAGACAGCTTAATAATCCTCAAAATGAAATATCTCTAAAAGGTGCTCATCAAGGATTTGTGGAAACAGGGAGTCAAAATATCGCCCTAATTCGCAGGTATATTCCCCACCAGGAATTAATATTGAAAGAGATGACCGTCGGTATTCGAGGGAAAACAAAGGTTTCCCTTTTATATTTGAGAGATGTTGCTTCTGAAGACGTGCTAAGAGAACTGGAAACACGGATTCAAAATATTACAGTGGACGCTATCATTAATACTGGCGAACTTATCGAGTTCATTGAAGACAATCCTTATTCACCCTTTCCGCAAATTATGTTGACTGAAAGACCTGATACAGCTGCATCCCAAATTCTTCAGGGGAGATTTGTGATTATTATGGATCGTTCTCCGAGCGTATTGATTGCTCCGACAAACTTTATTTCCTTTTTTCAGGCTGTGGATGATTACGGTTCCCGTTGGTTAGTTTCTTCCTTTATCCGGGTAATGCGTTTTTTTGCCTTTATGATTGCCTTATTTTTGCCCGCCACTTATGTTGCGTTTATTTCCTATAATTTTGAAGTTATCCCGATGGAGCTTTTACTTTCGATTGCAGAATCAAGGATACAAGTTCCGTTCCCACCCGTGCTGGAAGCGGTGATTATGGAAATGATCCTGGAGTTGATGAGGGAAGCGGCACTAAGGCTGCCGACTCCAATCGGTCAGACCATTGGCATTGTGGGCGGCATTATCATTGGGCAGGCGGCTGTTCAGGTGGGAATTGTCAGCAACATAATGATTATTGTCGTTGCTGTTACAGCGATTGCTTCTTATAACATCCCTAATTATGATATGAGTTCGTCCATTAGACTATTAAGATTTCCTATGATGTTATCTGCTGCCATGTTTGGAATTGTAGGGATTGTGATCGGATGGATGACCATAGTTGGTCACCTGGCTAGTCTTGAATCATTAGGAACACCCTATGGAACTCCTCTAGCTCCTTTCCGATTCGCCGATATGAAGGATGCGTTTCTGCGCTTTCCTTTATGGGTAATGAAAAGTCGCCCTAAAGGCACAGGAGCTATTTCAACTATTCGACAAGGGCGAAATCGCACTAAAAGGTGAAACGATGAAAAAATATGCCAATAATGAAATCACTCTCATGCAGTATATTTTTTTGATAAATGGAACACAGGTCGGGACAGGCGTCCTATCTCTCCCGCGCATACTTGCGGAAAAAGCAGGAACCGACGGGTGGATCGCTATCCTGATTGGCTGGTTTCTCTCTGCCGCTGCCAGCATTATTTTGGTTAAAACGTGCGAAAAATATCCTGATGAAACCCTTATCGAAATTCTTATCCGTTTATTCGGAAAAATTGTGGGAAAAGCAGTCGTCATCGTTTACATGATGTACTTTGCTTTTTACTCATGGTCCATTTTTGTGAACGGCAGTCTATATATCAAGGCATGGTTCATGCCTAAAACCCCTAATTATATCATTTTACTGTTATTTTCGATTCCTACTTTTTTTGTAGC
Source organism: Bacillus sp. OV166 (assembly GCF_900177675.1). Lineage (GTDB taxonomy): Bacteria > Bacillota > Bacilli > Bacillales > Cytobacillaceae > Neobacillus. Next base: position 3,064,081 of record NZ_FXWM01000001.1, read on the forward strand.
CCGTAACGGGGTTCGCGTTTTAGCAAGATACTCCGAGCTGTCTTTTTACATGGTCATTTGGCTTCCTTTGTTTTTCCTGATACCGCTAAGGGACGGAAATTGGCTGCACTTTCTTCCGGTACTTAAAGAAGGGTGGAGACCAGTATTATCCGCTGTGCCGACCACTGTTTTTTCCTTTTTGGGATTTGAAGTCGCTTTCTTCCTGTACCCCTTTTTGCAAAAAAAGCAGCATGCGGTTCTCGGAATCACGATTGCGAACACCTTAACGATGTTGTTTTATGTTTTAGTGACGATTGCCTGCTTTGCCTATTTTAGCCCCGATGGGATTATCGAATTTAATCAACCCGTCATGAATTTGCTTAAACTAATTGAATTTCGTTTTTTGGAGCGTTTTGACATGGTTTTATTGGCTGTTTATCTGATTGTTGTTTCCACAGCCTGGATATCTTGTGTATTCTTTACTGCCTTTTGTTCTAGTCAATTGCTGGGAAAACAGGATCACAGCCGGCACGTCATTATCTTATTATTGATCATTATTGGATTGGTCTTTTGGCGTGATCCTACTTGGAATGAATCGGAAAAGTGGCAGCAAATGGTTGCCAAAGGAGGGCTGCAATTGGCATACGTAGCTCCTCCATTTTTATGGATCTATAGCTGGATATATGAAAAGTTCCGTCGGAGGGTAAGCCATTGAAAAGGAAGATACTACTTTGCCTATCGCTCTTGGCTATGATGATGACCGGATGCGTGGACCAAATAAATATTGAAGATGTCACTCTGTCACTCATCCTAGGTTTAGATTTGGATGAGGAGGATCATTTAGTGGTGTTCATGTCAAGTCCGGTGTTTAATAAAGAAGCAGAGTTCAAAGAGGAGAAGGTCGAGGTGAAAGCTGTTACGATTCGAGATTCCAGGGAACTGTTTGATACGACGGTAATGGCTTTGACATCAGGAAGCAAAACGCAATTAATCTTAATCGGGAAAAAGCTGCTAAAACGAAAAAATTGGATTGATTATATCGATCCCTTTTACCGGGACCCCAAAAATACGGTAACCACAAGAGTCGTCGCCGTAGATGGGCCTGTTTCTGACGTCATTTTTTTTAGGCCAAAAGACAAGCCGCGTCTACCTTTGTATTTGGCAAATTTAGTGGATACGGCATACAGAAGAAATGTCACTGTAAAAACCACCATTCAAGAATTTCATGAGCAAAAGACGGAAAAAGGGATGACAGCAAGCATCACCGAAATGAAAAAAGACCACAAAATCATGTTGACCGGCACGGCTCTGCTGGATGAACAGAGCAGATATAAGTTAAGCATCAAACCGCATCAAAACAAATTATTACGCATCCTGCAGCATAAAACAAAAGGTGATTTCCCATTTACCATTTCAGTCCCTTTGGAATCGAATGGACAGGATAAACATTGGATCAGCTTTAGTACGCCGAACGTCAAGGTAAAAACAAAGGTAAGGTATGACGGTCATTTTATTTTTGACACAGACGTAAAAATGAGAATTGCCATTACAGAACGGCTTTTTCCATTCAATGTAAGGAAGGACACAGCGAAACTGCAAAAGAGTATAGAAACGAAACTGCAAGCCGATTTCGAGCGCTTAATAAAGAAAACGCAAACCGCCACCATTGACCCGTTTGGATTTGGGATTTATGCAAGAGCCTATACGTATCCCGAGTGGAAAAAAGTCCAAAATCAATGGGGGAAAGCCTTTTCGAAGGCTGATGTAAACGTCAAGGTACGTGTAACAATTGCCGGGATGGGAACGATTAAGTAACACGGGCCAATGATGTTCTACCATGAAAATAAGTTTCTTCAAGATAAGAAAAATGACAAAACTTAAAAAGACCTGCTCAATCGTTAAAAAAAAAGAGGAGAGCGATAATTAATAAGTCTATGGATTAGGGTTGACTGGATTAAGGTCAGTAACAGAATTGACACTACCTAACCATTTTCATTCTCTGTGGTGCAGCACTGATTTTGTGCTGCATAGATGGCTAACGGAGTGCTTTACTTGAATGAGTTAAAGAAATTAGAGAAAAAAGCATCAGATATGTAGGAGTAATGAATGTAATAAATTAATTTACTAACGTGAACAAGAGATGAAGAGCAAGCTGCCATTCTTGGTGGCTTTTTTCTTGTTGAACTAACTGTCAGGTTAGTTAAAAAAAGTGAATCTGGTTGGTGTTATATGGTAATGATGATTTTTACAAAAAAATAGGGTTTGTTATTATTCAACTCCACTATGATATTATTAGAACATAATTTATCATAGGAGGATTTATTTTGATTAACGATTTACTTAAGGAAGCAGAGGAATTTATTCGTTCTTGTTTTAGGGAATTAAATAAAACTGAACAGGAACTGGAAAATAGGTTGGATGAAATTAATCAACAGATACTAAGCCAAGGTTATTATGGACACACAGCCGTGGAACTAGAATATGGGGCAAAAGTGGCTTGGCGTAATAGTAATCGTTGTATAGGAAGATTATTTTGGGATCATTTAACCGTTATCGATAAGAGGAGCGTAAATACTGAAGAGGAAATTATTGAAGCTTTATTTGAGCACATCGAATATGCAACTAATAAGGGTCGTATACGCCCTACAATTACAATTTTTTCACAGAAAGCTCCTAATAAAACCGTACGTATATGGAATCACCAATTGGTTCGCTATGCAGGTTATAAAACTGAACAAGGTGTTTTAGGGGATCCACACTCCGTATCCTTTACAGAGACATGTATAAATCATCTAGGATGGGAACCGAAGTTTGGAAAATTTGATGTCTTGCCCTTAGTCATTCAAATTAATGAGAATCATCCAAAATTAGTCGAGATTCCAGAAATACTTCTTCTTGATGTTCCAATTCGTCATCCTCAATACAAATGGTTTGAAGATTTAAACTTGAAGTGGTATGCAGTACCAATTATTTCGGATATGATTCTTGAAATTGGAGGCATTACTTATTCGGCGGCTCCCTTTAATGGATGGTATATGGGCACGGAAATAGGAGCACGAAACTTAGCAGATGAATTGCGGTATAATATGCTTCCTCAAATTGGAAATTTAATGGAATTGGATACTAAAAGTAATATATCTTTATGGAAGGATAGGGCACTCTTAGAATTGAATACAGCAGTCTTACATTCTTTTAAGGAAGATGGGGTTAGTATAGTAGACCATCATACGGCTGCTCAACAGTTTAAAAAATTTGAAGAAAAAGAAATGGAGATTGGAAGATCAGTTTCAGGCGATTGGACTTGGCTCATTCCACCCTTAGCACCAGCTACAACACATATTTTTCACAAACCATATACTAATGAAATTATAAAGCCCAACTATTTTTATCAACCTAAACCATATTAATTTTTTAGTAAAGCCGATATTTATGTTAATAAAAGAGATTGTGAAGGATTGTACTTAAAGTAACGGGTGCAAGAGTTAAAGATCGGAGCTGTCATTTTGGCGGCTTTTCTTTTTGTGCTAACGGGTGCTTTAGTTGAATAGGAAAAGTGTTAAAAATTTATTTTTCTATAATGGATCAAACTACTATTATGTGACTTTAATGGTTGCATGATACGGTTCCTTTATCACGCAACCATTCAGTTGCTTATACTTGACAAGCAACCGTAGAGTTGCTTATACTCGATATATGAATTGGGACAGAGATGCTATATTCAAAGCACTTGGCGACTCGACTCGGCGACTAATATTAGACGAACTTTCCGAACGCAACGAGCAGACGATGTATGAACTTACGGTACGTCTCATTACGAAACACGACCTTTCTATTACGCGGCAGGCGATAGCTAAACATCTTTCTGTACTGGAAGATGCAGGGCTCGTAAAATCAAAACGAAAGGGAAAATATCGAGTAGTTATATTTAACAACGAACCACTTAAAAATTTGCTAAAAGGATGGATAGAGTAATTTATTTAAAAACTTCTGACGAATGTAGGGGTTTTTCTGCTTGGAGCCAGATTGTTTGCAGGCCACCAACGTGGTAAATATCAAAGGAGGCAAAACATTATGAAAATCATTGTTACCAGTATATTCGTACAAGACCAAGACAAGGCACTGGAATTTTACTCAGAAAAGCTGGGATTTGTAAAAAAGCATGACGTTCCCATGGGAAAATTTAGGTGGATTACGCTTGTTTCTCCCGATGCTCATGAAGGTACCGAGCTTTTACTCGAACCGAATGAGCATACTGCCGCAAAGGAGTATCAAAAGAAGATATTTGAAGAGGGCATCCCAGCAACAATGTTTGGCGTTGCAGATATTCATAAAGAGTACAAACGATTATTGGAAAACGGCGTGAAGTTTACTATGGAGCCGACAAAAATGGGCGAAGTCACAATTGCTGTCTTCGACGATACATGCGGCAACCTTATTCAGATATTGCAGCAGTAACTTTATGTAGAAATAGATGTAACCTAGACGGGGTTATATATGTTTAAGGTTTAAAGATAAATGACATTGTTCTCATTCTGCAATAGAAATGTGCCATTGTGAATAAGTTCACTTAAACTAATGGGTGCTTGTGTTTAAGAAATGATCGCTGCGGCGATCATTTTTTGTTATTGAGCTAACTGGCAGTTTAGTTGAAGTAGAGAAATGACTCATTTATGTCACTTTAGGCAAACGCGGCAGTTAAATAAAACATACACCGTTAAGGTTTAGACAAATTCCAGTAAGGAAGTTGTTGTTAACTAATTCAGATGGATAGCGATCTAAATAAATTTAGACAACAAATGGGAAAACAAATCAGTCCAACAAACTAGTCGGTTATAGTATTGTTTGGGAAGCGTGTGGATAGGATAAAAATGTAAATATAGCTAGGGAGAAAGAAATGAAAACTTTAGAGAATCCTCAAACGATTAGAGTAACTGAAGAGTTTTATAAAAAATTATCAGATGCACATTATGAATTTTTAGACTATTGGCTTAACCACATTTTATTTCACTGGGATTTTTTCTTATCTTTATTTTTAACATTTTTACCATGGGTTTTATGGTTAATATTTAGAAAAAAGGAAAGCACCAGCCGTTTATTATTTGTTGGTTTTTTTGTATTAATGATAACTTCGTGGCTTGATTTTTTGGGATCTATGTATGGATTCTGGCTATATTCAGGTAAAGCTGTACCAACTATGCCTTGTTATATTCCTTGGGATACTTCTATTCTTCCTGTTTTTGCAATGTTCCTTATCCAGTATAAACCTAACACATCTCCTGTTCTTAAGGCATTAATCTTTGCAGGAGTTAGTGCTTTCATAGGAGAACCTTTATTTTTATGGTTAGGGTTTTATGTTCTGATAAAGTGGAGTCTCTTTTATTCATTTCCGATATATTGTTTAATTTACCTTGTTTGTCACAAGTTGAGTAGAGTAAATAAATTTGCTGAGATTTAGTTTTCTATTAACCACACAAACAGGTACTTGAGTTGAAGATTTAGCTGCCAGTCTTGGTGGCTTTTTCTTATTGCACTAACGGATCAGGATAGTTGAAGAAGGAAAGTTTATTTATTCGTTGAATTTTGTAGTAAAACTTATTTGAAAGGATATTATTTATGGCAAACTTGCAGGCTTAAGGCTTTCACTTGATTTTGCTAAATAAGCTTTTAATTGATCCGTAGTGATCATATCAAGTTGAGGGACCAACTAATTGGGAAAAACAACAATCTCCTGTCTCACCGTAAGAAAAACAATTAAACTACATCAAATTTGTTTTTCTTAAAGATACGGCTGCCAAGTCAGGCTGCTATTTTTATTGAACTAAAGGATCAGGTTAGATTATTAAAGTAAAAAACATTGGGTGTTAAATCCCAATGTTCTTTGTAGATTAATTTTGTACTTCCGGAAAATCTAAGGCATTATTTTAAATTAAATAAAGGTGTTTAAGCAATTCAATTTGACAGAACACAGTCTATTTATCGATAACTATAAACGGTCTCATCATCTCATAATCCTCGTGCTCCAAGATATGACAGTGCCATACATACAATCCGGTAAAAGGACCAAACTTCATGATAATTCTAGCAATCTGGTTAGGATTTACTCGAACGGTATCCTTCCATCCTCGTTCGTATGGTTCCGGAGGAATCGCCGGACCCGTATAATGGATCATTTTCTCCTTGTTAAACTTTTCTACATCGAAATTTCTCCTATCTAAGATTTGAAAATCAATTAAGTGAAGATGAATAGGGTGTGTATCCGTAGTTAAGTTAATGAGATACCATATTTCAGTTGATCCTAATTTTGGATTTTCAGTGATGGGGGCATCCCACTGTTTATTATCCAATAACATAAATTCACGACCGTACTTATCCATATTATCATTTAATGTTAGGTATCGTATCTTGGAAGCTGACTGTTCATTTATTTTGGGAACAGGCATTATATAAGCCGGAATAGCACTCGTATCCACACTAGACAATGGATGAGTTACTCTAAACTGCATCACTGTGCCTGTATTTTCATCAACTGGATCTCCGGTTGGAAATGGAGCAGGCGCATCGTTTGTCATGATAATATTCTTACCCTCAAGATTGGTAAAATCAATGATCACCTCTGCTCGTTCTGCAGGTGCTAACATAATTTCTTTTACACCTATCGGGTGCTGTAAAAATCCTCCATCCGTTGCAATTTGATACATAAGTTGTCCTGAGCCAAGTTTAATTCTAAAGAAACGAGTGTTGGATGCGTTTAGCAACCTAAATCGATATTTACATGGTTCGACTTCTAAATAGGGATGTACTTTGCCATTCACTAAAATCGTTTTTCCCACGAATTCAGGAATGATTGACGTTTCTAATTCCGGGATTGGTTTATCTGGCTGCTTTGGGTAATAAAGGGATCCATCTTTATTAAATGTCTTGTCTTGTATCATAATAGGGATTTCGTATTTCCCACTTGGTAAATTCAAGATGCGTTCCCGTTGATCTCTGATTAAATAGAATCCCGCCAATCCAGCATAAACATTAAGCCTAGTGATACCTAGGGCATGGTCATGATACCAAAGTGTGGAATCATGCCCGCAATTATCATATCGATAGATTTGCTTCCTAAAATATCGACCGACTTGTTTGAATCCTTTTGTAAACCAAGCCTCTGGATAGCCATCGCTTTCCCATTCAACACAAGCTCCGTGTACATGTACCACCGTCCGTACTTCCGGTACGTCCATATGGGCACCATGCACCGTATGATCTACAGGAAACAGGTGCTTATCAGGAAGATTGTTGATCCATTTGATAAATACAATTTTACCTTTTTCTACTTCTATGGTAGGACCTGGATAGCTGCCTTCATAGCCCCATACCGTTGTATCATTTAACTCACTATGGAGAGATTGTTTAAATTCCGTCATATTCACTTCATAATACGTATATAACTGATCTGTCCATCGAGGTTTTAAAACAGGTGGGATTGGAAGTTCGTCTACAAATTTAGTGAGAATTATTTTTGGCGGATTTGCTTCCTTACTACCACAATGGTTATTTGGTGTGCATTTACATTGATCTCCACATTTACAATTTGGATTTTTGCAGTACGGGTTGGTACTGTGTTTGGATAAGTTGTGCAAGTTATGAGAAATGCCATCATTAATATTCATTAAGATTCCCCCATTTTCTCATTTTTTCAATTCCCGTCATGCGAACCTTTGCCCTTCCAATTTTAGAAAATCTATAATGCTTTTGCATTTCCATCAGAAATAACATTCATACTTAATACTCCTTGTTTTCTTGAACTATTATTAAGTTATGCATGTTGGGCTTAGGAGGTATCAAAAAAGAGTTCACTGTGAAAAAATTTTAGTATTGTATATCTCCAAAACAACCGAAGGTCGGTGACCAGTTTTTCCAAGTTATATTAAGACCAAATGAAAAAAGGTCAACTAGTTAAAGAGGGGGACTGCAAGCGGTAATCTCTTTTCTTGTTGTGCTAACAAAGTAGGTTGGTTGAAATAGGCACATATTCGTTGCCCAACTCATAAGAATACGATAAAAGATTTTTCCTGAACTATCCCATAAATGAGGTGCATTTTGATGGACAACCGAACAATTAATCAAGTGAACGGAAAAGTGCCACAACCTATCCGTAGTGATGGAGCTGGCACGATAGACTCCGGACCTCGGAATATCCTGAGGGATCTTCAAAATCCGAATATGCTCGTCCCACCTATTACAGATGCAGGATTAGTTCCTAACTTGAAATTCTCATTCTCAGACACTTCTATGACATTAAATCACGGGGGATGGTCACGGGAGATCACCGCCAGGGAACTTCCGATAGCGACTACTCTTGCTGGAGTAAATATGAGCTTAACGGCCGGCGGAGTTCGTGAACTCCATTGGCATAAACAGGCAGAATGGTCTTATATGCTGTTGGGACGGGCACGTATAACCTCGGTTGACCAACAAGGACGAAATTTTATTGCCGACGTGGGTCCTGGTGACCTTTGGTACTTCCCCCCAGGTATCCCACATTCGATTCAAGGGTTGGAACATTGCGAATTTCTGCTCGTCTTCGATGACGGAAACTTTTCCGATCTTTCCACCTTATCCATCTCCGACTGGTTTGCTCATACTCCAAAAGATGTTCTGTCGGCAAATTTTGGAGTACCAGAGAGTGCGTTTAACTCCATTCCGTCTGAACAGGTATATATCTATCAGGGGGAGGTACCAGGTTCACTGGAAAGTCAAGAAGTCCAGTCACCCTACGGAGAAGTCCCTTTAACCTTTAAGCACGAGCTGTTGAAACAAACACCAATCAAAACGCCTGGTGGTAGTGTACGAATTGTGGATTCTTCCAACTTTCCAATTTCAAAAACAATCGCAGCAGCACTTGTTGAGATTGAACCGGGTGCAATGAGAGAACTTCATTGGCATCCCAATAACGACGAGTGGCAGTATTACCTTACCGGACAAGGGCGAATGACTGTGTTTGCTGGAAACGGTGCAGCACGTACATTTGATTATAGGGCTGGTGATGTCGGATATGTACCCTTTGCAACTGGACACTATATTCAAAACACCGGTACAGAAACATTATGGTTTTTAGAGATGTTCAAAAGCGACCGCTTTGAAGATGTGTCGCTGAACCAATGGATGGCACTGACTTCTAAAGAATTAGTTCAAAGCAACTTAAAGGTTGGATCAGAATTGCTCGATTCTCTACGCAAGGAGAAATGGCCAGTTGTGAAATATCCCGGGTTTTCCTACTACCCAAAAAACAGGTAAATAAGAGTAGATTTGTTTATCCATATAGTTGTGGAGGTGATTACTATGTACAAGACAATTTACGACCACTCAGCTGAGATTACACAAGCTGTTATAAAAGCAAGAGGGGAAGCAATTAATGGCGAAAAAGAATTGATAGAAACTTACCTAAGTGATGAAGCTGTTACCAACTTATATAAAAAAACATTTAGAGTTCTATCTGACCAATTAATTTTCTACGAGGTTGTCGTGGGGAAGAATTATTTCCTCCAACCATCGAACTATTGTCAACCAGGGGTAGTTTATCGAAATTCCTTGGATGCTTTTTAAAATTAGTTGGAAAGTGTGAAAAAATTCTTTTAAAAAGTTTGTTCTTAAGAAGTCCTATGAGAATTATCTTGAAGGACCTTTCTTTATTATGTTTTTGTGAAACTTTGAACTTATACTAACGGGTGCATTTCTTCAAGAAGGAGAACTGCTCCTTTTTGTTGAAGTAAAAGTGCAGTGAGTTGTACAAGTAATTTGAAGATAAATGGGGGGTTAAACATTGAAATTCCTCACTAGCAGTATATACAGCGAGGTAAATAGTTACTTTTCTTTATCTCATAAGCATTCAAAAAATTTTATAAAAAGGGTACATATTAATAGCACTCACAATTTTGTGAGTGCTTTTTTGCTTGTTATTATTTTGGCACCGGAGTAGGAGTAGTTCCCAAATTTTTTATTTCACATCACCACTGACATCTACTGCTACTGTAACTGAACAAAAACAATTATTCCAATTTTCACTTAATATTCGACACACATATTAGTGGTTGCTAATATGATAATGTTAGAACATATTAGTGCTATCTAATATGACTGGAGGTAAAGTTACCGATGGCAAAAACAGATGTTGATTTGAAGGTAAAGTTTCTAAGGGGATTTTCAGATAAAACAAGGATTCAAATTCTTGAATCAATTAAAGAACAAGAAAAAACTGTTTCAGAAATTGTAGAGGACCTCAATGGCAAGCAATCAAATATATCTCAACATCTAGCTTGTTTAAAAGGATGTGGGCTTATTGTTGGCAGACAAGACGGAAAATACATTAAATATAGCTTACGAAATCAACAAGTAAGAGAGTTGCTAAAAATGTTCCACACAGTGTTCGAAGAAGTGCAAACTGATATAGCTTGTTGTGAGAATCATATCGATTAAGGTGGTGAAGTACTTTGGCTGATAAATGTTGCAGTTCTAAAGAAATACAGAAAAATGAAATAGATGAAAATAAAAGTTGTTGCAACGATAACTTAAAAGCATTAGAAAATGTTGTGGAAGTAAAGACTTCTTGCTGTAGCAGTGAATCTCTTGCTTTAGAAAAACCTAATGAGATAAAAAGTTCTTGCTGTAGCAGTGAATCTCTTGCTTTAGAAAAACCTAATGAGGCAAAAAGCTCTTGCTGTAGCAGTGATTCAATTGCCTTAGAAAAACCTAACGGTCCAAAAAGCTTTTGTTGTAGCAACATGGTTGAAGAACTATCAAAAGACATTCCTCTTTCGCCAGCTACTTCTGAAGAAAAAGTTGTATATCGTGTACACGGAATGGATTGTCCAGCTTGTGGTCTCACAATAGAAAAAGGGTTAAGTGCTTTAAAAGGGATTAGAGATGTAACAGTGAACTACAGCACAGCAAAACTACAGGTGGTTGGAGATATCGGTTCTTTTGATCAAATTGAAAATCAAATTAAAAAACTTGGTTATACGATCGAATCACTTGAACGGAACAAAAATATGATGACGTACACTATCGAAGGAATGGATTGTGGTAGTTGTGCAAAAAGTATCGAAAACCATTTGAATACTTTACCTTCAGTAAGAAAAGTAAGTGTGAATTTTTCTACTGGAAAAATGAAGGTTGATCACGACAATAGCGTTGAAGATATCATTTCAGAAGTAGCTAAAATCGGTTATAAAGCGTCCTTGCTTACGAAGAGTAGCAAAGCTCCCGAAGCTCCTAAAAATTTCGAAGGAAATGGTTTAATCATCTTTTCTGGGGTATTAATAGCTCTAGGGTTTATTGGGTCATACAATGGTATCTCAACATTAATGAGCAATATTTTGTACGCGATAGTAATCGTATTAACTGGATATAAGCCTGTGAAGAGTGCTTACTATGCTTTAAAAAGCCGTTCACTTGATATGAATGTATTAATGTCAGCTGCGGCAATTGGTGCTGCATTAATTGGTGAATGGTTAGAAGGAGCAACCGTTGTATGGTTATTTTCTTTGGGAATTGTTCTACAGAATCGATCAATCGAGAAGACAAGAAATTCTATTCGAAATTTAATGAATTTAGCTCCACCAGAAGCGTGGGTGTTAATTGGCACTGAATTGGTTAAAAAGCCAGTTGAAGAGATTTCAATTGGTCAGATAATCATTGTTAAACCAGGCGATAAAATTCCATTAGACGGAGAAATTGTTCAAGGTGTATCCAGCGTAAACCAAGCTCCTATCACAGGAGAGTCAATACCAGTTGATAAGGCAATTGGTGATACAGTTTATGCCGGTACGATAAATGAGAGTGGCTCTCTTGAAATTAAAGTAACTAAGTTAGTTGAAGATACTACTATATCAAAGATTATTCACTTGGTAGAAGAGGCTCAAGAACAAAAAGCACCTACTCAGGCATTTGTCGATAAATTTGCAAGTATCTATACACCTATTGTTTTCGTATTAGCAATAGCTATTATGGTGATACCTCCCCTTCTTGGATTAGGTACTTGGGGAGAATTGTTTTATAAGGCACTGGAACTATTAGTAATTGCTTGTCCTTGTGCTCTGGTTATTTCGACACCTGTAACGATTGTATCTGCAATCGGCAATGCAGCGAAAAATGGTGTTCTAATTAAAGGTGGATCATTCTTAGAAATCGCAGGATCTATAAATGCCATTGCTTTTGACAAAACAGGTACATTAACTAAAGGAAAGCCTACGGTTTCTGAAATAAAGGCTCTAGGCACTTCAGAAGACGAGTTATTATCCCTTGCTTTGACATTAGAGGATTATTCAACTCATCCAATAGCTAAAACAATTGTAAACTATGCAAAAGAAAAGGGCATACAATCAAAGAATGGCCAGTTGTTTAAAAGTATAGTTGGTAAAGGGGTTCAGGCTACTATTGGTGGAGTCATTCATTATGCAGGAAATCTTAAACTGTTTGAAGAAATGAATGTTTCATTAGGCAATATAAAAACCATAGCAGAAGAGTTTCAAAGAAAAGGAAAAACGGTAGTTATTATTGGTAGTGAACAAAAGTTATTGGGTATAATTGCTGTCTCTGATACTTTACGTAAGACAACGGTTAATGCCTTAAATGCTTTAAAACAAGTTGGCATTAATCAAACCATAATGTTGACTGGAGATAATGAAGGAACAGCTAAAGTGATTGCCTCTGAAACACCAATTGACCGTTATTTTGCTGAATTAATGCCAGAAGATAAAGTAAATTCTATTAAAAAATTAAAAAATGAAGGTTATAAAGTAGCAATGGTTGGTGACGGCATAAATGATGCGCCAGCACTTGCAACGTCTGATTTGGGGATTGCTATGGGTGGTGCCGGAACAGACACAGCAATGGAAACAGCTGATATTGTTTTAATGGCAGACAATCTCGAAAAGCTACCCCATACAATCAATCTAAGTAAAAAAGCATTAAAAATAATTAAACAAAATATTTGGTTTTCATTAATTGTAAAGTTTATTGCCCTAGCTTTAATTTTCCCTGGATGGCTAACATTATGGATAGCAGTGCTAAGTGATACTGGTGCTGCCATAATTGTAATTTTAAATGCTCTACGCCTATTGAAAATTAAAGGTTAAAAACGATTTATATATCCCAAGGTTAATCTAGTTTTGGTGTATTTACGTATTCCATATTCGGTGCGATGATTTAACAAGGCATCGCCCTTTTCTGGTTTGATACACAAAGCAGATTGTGAAGAATTGTACTTAAAGTAGCGGGTGCGATTGTTCAATAATAGCAGTCGCTTTCCTTGTTCCGCTAACGTGGCAGGATAGTTGAAGAAGGAATATGTATTTACTTCTAGAATATACATAATTAGGGAATGTGAAGGTGGGAGCTTATGGATAAGGGCAGTATTTTCGCCCTGCTCGGCTCCAATGGGGCGGGCAAGACAACGGTTGTCAAAGAAGATTACTTACGGAATAATGGTGACTTTGAATTTGATGAAACCGAGAATAAACGTCCGATGAACATATGGCTCTATGCTAAGTGCAGGAAATATCTCGATTCTGATCACCCAGAACAGGAAGTGAGTCATCTTTTGATTGCCAATATTCGGTCTCTTTGATGCATCGAACACGCTTTCAAGCATTGATAACAAAAGAGAATTTGTAGAACAATAGGGCTGATAAAAAAGTAAAGAGAGGGAGACCAAATGAAAAAGATTACAACGGGACAAAGCAACAGCGGATTCTCCGAAACAGGGCTGCGCAGAATGCGCAACGTGCTGGCAAGGTATGTCGATTCCGGGAAGATTCCTGGGCTCGTTGCTCTGGTCAGCCGACACGGTGAGACACACGTCGAAGCCATCGGCACGATGCGCCATGACGGTGGCGCGCCGATGCGCCGGGACACGATCTTCCGGATGGCCTCGACTTCCAAGCCGGTTGCGATCGCGGCGGCGATGATCCTGCTCGACGAGTGCAGGCTGCGGCTGGATGACCTGGTAGAGCAGTGGCTGCCGGAACTCGCCGACCGGCGGGTGCTGAAGCGGATCGACGGCCCGCTGGACGATACCGTGCCGGCGCGGCGGCCGGTCACCGTACGGGACCTGCTGTCCTCCACGTTCGGGCTCGGCATGGATATGACGTCGCTGGGCACTCCGATCATGAACGCGATCTTCGAGCAGGGGCTCACGCCCAATCTACCGGAGCCGGTGCCCGAGCCGGATGAGTGGATGCGCCGCCTTGGCACGCTTCCGCTGATGTACCAGCCCGGAGAGCGCTGGCAGTACCACATCAGCAACGATCTACTCGGCGTGCTCGTCGCCAGGGTCACGGGCCAGTCGTTCGAGACGTTCCTGCGCGAACGCATCTTCAACCCCCTGGGCATGAAGGACACCGGTTTCCACGTGCCCGCCGACAAGATCGACCGGCTGCCAACCCTCTACGCCCCCGACCCGCAGACCGGAGAGTTCATCGTGTGGGACGAGGCCAAGGGGGGACGCTACAGCCAGCCTCCGGCGTTCCAGGGCGGCGGCGGCGGACTGGTCTCCACCGTCGACGACTACCACGCCTACTTCCGGATGCTGCTGAATCACGGGATGCACGGGACCGAACGGATCCTGTCCCAGCCCGCTGTCCAGCTGATGACCACCAACCGCCTCACGCCCGAGCAACAAGCCGCCCGAAACGCCATGGCCAGCAACAACGTCCATGTGTCATTCGGCCAAGGGCAACACGGCGGCTGGGGCTTCGGGATGGCGGTGCGCACCTACCGTGGTGACTACGCGTCCATCGGCCAGTTCGGCTGGGACGGCGGAAGCGGCACCGCGACGTACGCCGACCCGGACAAACAGCTCACCGGAATCCTGCTCACCCAGGTCGGGGCGTCCACTCCGGATTCATCGTGGCTTATCCACGACTTCTGGACCACGGTCTACCAGGCAATCGAAGACTAACACCGAGCCCGCCCCTGGTACGCCCGCCCTCAACCCACGACACCCAACGGTCAGCCCCCTGGCGGCCGATTGGAAGCAAAAGTTGCCTTTGGTACTTTGCTTAGCCGCTTCCCAGATTTAAAATTGGCGATTGATCCAGTTGAGTTAATTTATAACAATAATGGAGTGGTACGTTCCATTGCTAGTATCCCAATGATTTTCTAACCTTCGGTGGTACCAATTTCATAAACTGAACACATACCGTTTTTTGTGGTGGCTATATAGGTGTTAAACCAGTAGAGAATAATCTACTGGTTTTTTTCTTTCATAATAGGTTGCTTGAAGAAAAAATTGTGTGTACTTATTAATTTTATTATCAAGTCTTAACAGAATCTTTACACCATCCTCCAGTATCTGAACACTATCTTTATTCCAAATTCAATAAAATCATTACAAGAAGATAAATTGATTAATTTTCCGACGATTTCGTGAAGTTGGAAAAATTGAAAAGGAGAGTTGTAAAGGTGAATGCTGTTTTACTTTTCGCTGGAATTGTTGGTATGTCGTTATTTGTTTACTTGTTGTACATCTTATTTAAGGGTGAAAATCTATGACCAATATTATTTTACAAGATACTTTTTTTATTACTGTTTTAGTCGGATTATCAATTCCAATAGGTGTTTATATTTATAAGGTGATGACTGGTCAAAAAGTATTTTTGACCAAAATTTTATCGCCAGTAGAGAATTGTGTTTATAAAATCATCGGTAATTGGAATGTAGAAGGCATGGGAGCAAAACAATATTTAGTTTCTGTTATGACCTTTAGCACAATAGGGCTACTCTTTCTTTGGGGATTACAAATGATTCAAGGTTTCCTTCCTATAAATCCTGAAGGGATGAAGGGGACTAGTTGGCATCTAGCGTTCAATACAGCAGCAAGTTTTGTTTCTAACACGAATTGGCAAGCCTATTCTGGCGAGAGCACTCTATCATATTTGACCCAGTCTATTGGACTGACAGTTCAAAATTTTGTTTCAGCGGCAACAGGTATCGCTGTTCTATTCGCACTGATTCGAGGTTTCATTCTCAAAAAAGAACAAAAGATAGGTAACTACTGGGTAGATATCACGAGAATAACACTTTATGTTTTGATTCCTCTGTCGCTAGTTGTGGCACTACTTATTGCTTCACAAGGTGTGGTGCAAACGTTTGCCCATTATAAAGTTGTTTCGATGTTGGAGAATGGGGTAAATCAAATTATTCCATTAGGACCTGCCGCAAGTCAGATTGCAATAAAACAACTTGGTACAAACGGTGGTGGATTTTTTGGAATGAACTCAGCTTTTCCATTGGAAAATCCAACATCGTTCTCCGACTTTATACAAGTGCTATCTATACTAATTATCCCTGCTGCACTTTGTGTTTCATTTGGGAAAGCAGTAAATGATAGCAAACAAGGTAAATCACTATACATTACCATGCTGATTCTATTTGTGGTATCAATCGTAGCTGTAACCATCAGTGAGCAATTTGCTGCACCAGTTTTTCATGGAGTAGTAACTTCAGGAAGTATAGAAGGAAAAGAAGTCATTCATGGTGTAGGTGCTTCAGCCTTATGGGGTACAGCAACAACTGCAGCTTCAAATGGCTCCGTGAATGCCATGCATGACAGTTTTACTCCACTCGCTGGCATGGTCCTCATGTTCCTTATGCAATTGGGGGAAATAATCTTTGGTGGTGTAGGAAGCGGGCTTTACGGAATGTTGGCTTTCGTAATGTTGACTGTCTTCATCGCAGGATTGATGGTTGGGCGAACCCCTGAATATTTAGGTAAGAAAATTGAACCGTTTGATATGAAGATGGTTTGTTTAATTGTTCTTGCACCACCGCTCTTAACACTATTAAGTACAGCACTTGCAGTTTCTATGCCAGCTGCTTCGTCATGGCTTAACAATTCAGGAGCACACGGATTTTCAGAAATCCTTTATAATTTTTCTTCAATGGCTAATAACAATGGAAGTGCATTTGGTGGATTCACATCCAATACAGTTTTCACAAACATTATTGGTGGAATTGTGATGTTATTGGTTCGCTTTATTCCAATTGGAGCTATTCTTTATCTGGCAGAAAATCTTGCTCGGAAGAAAACAACTGCTGCAAGTGAAGGAACTTTATCAACTAGTAATACCATGTTTGTTGGATTATTAGTCTCAGTCATTCTTTTAATTGGAGCCCTCAGTTTCTTACCTGTTTTAGCCTTGGGCCCGATTGCAGATTATTTTACACATTAATCTGAGGTGAAAACGATGAATGGAAAGCATAATAACAAGAGTATTTTAAATGACGCATTTCGTCAGTCTTTGGTAAAACTATCACCTCGTGTACAGTTAAAAAACCCTGTCATGTTGGTGGTATATATTGGAGCAATCTTTACAACATTTCTATACATTCTTTCTTTCATGGGGATCAAAGATGAGAATTCATGGTACACCTTAGCCATTGCTCTCATTTTATGGTTTACAGTTTTATTTGCTAATTTTGCAGAGTCGATTGCAGAAGGACGTGGCCGTGCGCAAGCAGATAGTCTACGCAGTGCAAAAAAGGATGTAAAAGCAAAGAAGTTAAAATCAGCAACTAATATCGATGAGTACACTGAAGTATTATCCAACACATTGAAAAAAGGTGATCTTGTATTTGTCAGTGCTGGTAATCAGATCCCAATGGATGGTGAGGTAATTGATGGGGCAGCATCTGTTGATGAGAGTGCGATCACTGGCGAGTCTGCGCCTGTCATTCGTGAATCTGGTGGGGACAGAAGTGCTGTTACAGGAGGTACAACAGTCGTTTCAGATTGGTTGATTATTCAAGTAACAGCAGAGGCAGGTGAAAGCTTTCTTGATAAAATGATAGCTATGGTGGAAGGTGCATCTAGAAAGAAAACGCCAAATGAAGTTGCACTCCAAATTCTTTTGGTTACATTGACGATTATTTTTCTTGTTGTAACAGCTACACTACTCCCATTTTCGAACTTTGTAAGTAAGTTAGCAGGTTCGGGTACTGCGATTTCAATTACAAATGTTATTGCTCTGTTAGTGTGTCTTGCACCTACAACAATCGGCGCCTTACTTTCATCAATAGGTATTGCAGGCATGAGCCGACTCAATCAAGCGAATGTTTTAGCAATGAGTGGTCGTGCTATTGAAGCTGCAGGTGATGTGGATATCCTATTATTAGATAAAACAGGGACAATTACACTAGGAAATCGTCAAGCAAGCGAGTTTATTCCAGTTTGCAATGTTGAAGAAAGAGAATTAGCTGATGCAGCTCAACTCTCTTCCTTAGCAGATGAGACAGCTGAAGGCAGAAGTATCGTTATTCTTGCAAAAGAAAAGTTTGATATTCGTGGTCGAGATCTTAGTCAATTAAATGCAAACTTCATTGAATTCTCAGCAAGAACTAGAATGAGTGGTGTTGATTTTGGGGGAAATGGAATCCGAAAAGGGGCTGTTGACGCAATTAAAAACTATGTTCTACAAAAGGGTGGGGAATACCCATCTGAATGTGACCAAATTGTCAAACGAGTTGCAGGAGCTGGAGGTACACCGTTGGTTGTTGCACATAACACAAAAGTGTTGGGTGTTATTTACTTAAAAGACATTGTTAAAAACGGTGTTAAGGAACGTTTTGGTGACTTGCGTAAAATGGGTATCAAAACCATCATGATTACAGGTGATAACCCGATGACAGCTGCAGCGATTGCAGCAGAAGCAGGTGTAGACGATTTCTTGGCAGAAGCAACACCTGAAGCCAAATTAGCACTGATTAGAGATTACCAAGCAAAGGGACATTTAGTAGCAATGACGGGTGATGGAACGAATGATGCACCTGCATTGGCGCAAGCAGACGTTGCAGTGGCAATGAATACTGGTACACAAGCAGCGAAAGAAGCAGGAAATATGGTTGACTTAGATTCTGGTCCTACGAAGTTGATTGACATAGTTAGAATTGGAAAACAGCTTTTAATGACAAGGGGCGCTTTAACCACATTTAGTGTGGCAAATGATGTGGCAAAATATTTTGCCATTATCCCAGTTCTGTTTTTTGGTATATTTCCACAGTTAACAACGCTAAATATTTTAGGATTCACAAGTACAACGAGCGCGATATTGTCAGCGATCATTTACAATGCGTTAATCATTGTCTTTTTAATCCCATTAGCATTAAAAGGTGTTAAATATCGTGAATTGCCAGCTGGAAAGCTACTAAAAAGAAATATTTTGATTTATGGTCTGGGTGGAGTAATTGCACCTTTCTTGGCAATCAAAATGATAGATATGATTCTGACCGTAAGCGGTCTTGTGTGAGGTGGTACTGATGACAAACATATCAAAAACATTTAGACCAGCTTTATTTATTTTTATTGCAATGACAATTCTTTGTGGTGTGGTGTATACGAGTGTTGTAACTGGAATTGCTCAACTAATATTTCCAAACCAATCAAATGGAAGCATTGTCACTGTTACACTAAAAGATGGAACAAAGAAGGACGTTGGTTCCGAATTAATTGCTCAAAAATTTACTGAACCAAAATATTTAATTGGGAGATCAATAGGTACAACAAATCTTTCACCTGTTAGCGCTGAACAAGAAAAACTTGTCCAAGAGCGAATTGATTGGTGGCATAAATTTGATCCAGACAACAAATCTGATATCCCGATGGATTTAGTTACAGCTTCAGGTAGTGGAGTCGACCCATATATTTCACCAGCAGCAGCTGAATACCAGGTGTCAAGAATTGCAAAAACAAGAGGAATAAGTGAATATAATGTTAGAAAAATCATCAATCAATATACTACCGACAGATTTCTAGAATTCATTGGAGAACCTGGGGTAAATGTTTTAAAGGTAAATTTAGCTCTTGATGGTCTCTATAAAGGATAGTGATTTCGTATGATGCAAGAAGATAAACGTCCAAATCCGGATAAGCTTTTAGAAGACATACTTGAACAACAAAAGAAAGTTGGTAAACTAAAAATCTTCTTTGGCTATGCAGCAGGTGTAGGAAAAACCTATTCGATGTTAGACGAGGCAAGAGAACATTTTGGCAATGGTGTTGATGTCTTAGTAGGATATGTTGAACCGCATACGAGACCAGAGACCACGCAACTTCTTGAAGGTTTGCCAATGTTACCTTCAAAAAAGACTTCTTATAGAAACATAGAGCTGAAGGAATTTGATTTAGATGCAGCTTTAATCAGGAAGCCTGAACTCATTTTAGTTGATGAGCTTGCTCATACTAATGCTCATGGTCTTCGTAACAAAAAACGATATCAGGACATTGAGGAACTTTTGAATACTGGAATAAATGTATATACAACCGTAAATGTCCAACATATTGAAAGCTTGAACGATATTGTTCAAGATATAACAAAGATTACTGTAAGAGAAACTGTACCAGATACCTTTTTTGATCGCGCAGATTCTGTAAAACTGATTGATATTGATCCTGTAGAATTATTAAAACGATTTGAAGAAGGAAAAATATATAGCCCTGACAGAGTTGCAACAGCTATTAATAACTTTTTTACAGTGGAAAATCTTCGACTTTTACGTGAGATAGCCATGCGGAAAGTTGCGGATAGAATCAGCCATGAGAACCTGAATACACGACGTAGTTTCGCTAAAATGGCCAATACAAAACTTCTAGTTTGTATTGGTCCCTCTCCTTCGTCAGCGAAATGCATTAGATGGACTGCGAGGACGGCTGAAGCATTTCATGCACCTTGGGTAGCTGTTTATGTAGAAAATATGGATAGTGGTCGATTTACAGAACAACAACAAAAATCGCTTAGGATGAATATGGATTTAGCAGAGAAATTAGGTGCTGAAATTGTAACAATTAATGGAGACAATATTGCAACAGCTGTTGCAGAATATGCAAAGCTATCAGGTATCACGAATATTGTGATTGGTAAGAGTCGAAATAAGAAATCATTTAAGAACGTCTTTGAAATGGATTTTGAAGACCAGCTTATATCGCTTTTACCAGGTTTGGAGATTCATATCATTCCTGATAGTAACACACTCCGACCTTATAGAAAAACGAGAAGATTTCATTTCCGTAGTCAAGTACAGTTTTTTTGGAGAGATGTTCTTAAGTCTATTGTATTATTAATGTTAGCAACTATTGTTTCAATTGAACTTCGTGCGCTTGGAATCGGTGAACAAAATGTGATAATGGTTTATATTCTGTCGGTACTCGTTATCTCTAGAATCACAATAGGGTATCTCTATGGTATAGTTTCTTCATTTTTAAGTGTTCTAGCATTTAATTTCTTTTTTACTGTACCTTATTACACATTTAATGCTATTCAAGCAGGATATCCAGTTACCTTTTTCATTATGTTGTTAGTCGCATTGTTTGCAAGTGCTTTGACGGTTCGTATTAAAACACAAGCAAGACTTGCTGTAGAAAGAGAGCGTCGGACAGAGGTTCTTTATGAAATAAACAAAAAGTTGTTAGCTGCCAGAGGGCTTGATAGTATTGTGAATCTGACAAATGAATATGTAGTTAAACTGTTCAATCGAACAGTAATTTTTTACACAGAAGATCCCGAAAACGGGACAATAGGTTACTTGAAGCAATTTTCAGAGGAGATAAAGGACGACATTTTACAATCTGAGAGTGAAAAAGCAGTCGCACATTGGGTATTTGTCAACCACAAACCAGCTGGAGCTGGAGCTGACACACTAATGGGAGCAAAAGCTTATTATTTTCCTGTAGTATCACAAAAAAAGATACTTGGTGTAATGGGAATATCCTGTGAAAAAAGCCTTCTCTATCATGATGATCGTCTTTTTTTACAAATGATTACTGCACAAGTAGCAATGGCCTTAGAACGCCAGTATTTATCAGATGAACAGCGCATAATTCTGGTAGAATCTGAAAAAGAGAAAATGAGAAGTAATCTATTGCGTGCAATCTCACATGATTTAAGAACACCCTTAACAGCTATTCTAGGTGCGAGTTCTGCCATTCTCGAAAATCAAGCATCTTTTGATGAGTCTACAAAAAACAATTTGATTGCGAACATAATAGAAGATTCCCAATGGTTAATTCGAATGGTAGAAAACTTGTTGTCTGTAACACGAATCCATGAAGGAACAATGAATGTTTCCAAATCACCGGAGGCTGTAGAGGAAATTGTTGCAGAAGCAGTAAGTCGAATTAGAAAGAGATTTCCAGAGAGCAATATTTCTGTAAAGGTACCTAATGAACTTTTAATTGTTCCCATGGATGGCACATTAATTGCACAGGTCCTGATTAATCTTCTTGAAAATGCGGTCAAACATTCACAAAACAATACAGCAATTGATGTAAATGTGAAAAAGAATAAGAATTATGCAGTAATTGAGGTAATTGATAACGGAGAAGGAATTGCCGCTGAAGATTTACCATATTTATTTACAAGTTTTGTACCAAATGGAAAGAAAAGTGCCGATTCATCAAGAGGGATGGGAATAGGTCTTTCCATCTGTATGTCAATTATTAAGGCACATCAAGGTAAAATGAGTGCAGAAAACCGAAAGTCAGGTGGAGCAGTATTCCGATTTTATTTACCACTATCATAACAAGTAAACCAGGTTCAGAAATAATAGGTAAGCTAAAGAAGGGCTGTGTAAAATGGTGTATAAAACTTTGATTTTAATCGTTGAAGATGAAGCAGGTATAAGCAATTTTATTTCTGCAATATTAACTTCAAATCATTATCAAATCATAAAAACTAAAAAGGGGAATGAAGCCATTTCAATGATGGCTTCTCATTCGCCTGATTTAATTTTGTTGGACTTAGGATTGCCAGATATTGATGGAATCGAGGTTTTAAAAGCGATTAGACAATGGAGCGAGGTGCCTATTATTGTTGTTTCAGCTCGTGGGCATGAACGGGAAAAAGTAGAAGCGCTTGACCTGGGTGCGGATGATTATATTACTAAACCATTTGGCACTTCAGAGTTGCTTGCTCGAATTCGGACTGCTATTAGGCGAAATAAGAAAGCTATAGAAAGTGATGATCAAAGTCTCAAAAAGTTTAGCGTTGGAGAATTTGAAATCGATTTTGAGAAGCGAAAAGTTCTTATCAAAGGGAAGGAAGTTCATTTTACTCCAATTGAATACAAAATCATTACTTTGCTTTCTGAGCATGCTGGCAAAGTGTTAACACATGACTTTATCATTAAGAAAATATGGGGACCATACACCAATGAAACGCAAGCATTACGAGTCAATATGGCAAATATCCGCAGAAAATTAGAATCAAATCCTGCTGAGCCAAAATACATTCTAACTGAAATGGGTGTTGGGTATAGAATGATAGAAAGCATTTAAAACAAGCTATGAAAATAACTTGTTTTTTTGCTTTAGAAAAAATAACACAAAGAGGCTATCTGGAAATGAGAATAAACTTTCAATTATAATGGAGCAGTCACGCTGTTGATGCAATACTTGCTCTCTACTCAGCAAATTTAATTTGATTTCTTATTTAGCTAACGGGTGCTTTTATTGAAAAAGTACTTGTTTTAAAAAAATTCAAAGAATGTTGATAAACCGACCAAAATCCCTTTTGTGTTGTCAATTACACTCCACACATTGTGAAGCGGTCGCGTGGTTGGAGTTTGTATAATAGAAAAGCATTTGATATAGAAAAAATCTATACCATCTGCTTTTTTGTTAATAAAAATACCATTCAGGACCGATTTTCGTTAAAATAAACATTGCCGCTTTTCACAAATTATAAATGTCCAAATGTACTTATGTTTGATAATAAGTTATTTAGCATGATATAAGTGTAAAAGAAGTGGAACATTTGGCTTTATATTTTTTGCCCGAGAGTTTGAAGTTGTATCCATAGTGAGAGGATTTGAGTTTGAAATGATAGATAATTTTTGGCGTGATTTACCACGACCATTTTTTGTACTTGCACCAATGGAAGATGTGACAGATGTTGTTTTTCGTCACGTAGTAAGTGAAGCCGGTCGACCGGATGTATTTTTCACAGAGTTTACAAACTCGGATAGCTATTGTCATCCAGAGGGCATGAAAAGTGTGCGTGGTCGTTTGATTTTTACAGAAGATGAACAGCCAATGGTGGCACATATTTGGGGGGATAATCCAGAATATTTCCGTCAAATGAGTATTGGCATGGCAGAGCTAGGATTTAAAGGCATCGATATTAATATGGGCTGCCCTGTACCGAATGTGGCTTCGAGAGGGAAAGGTAGTGGCCTTATTCTGCGTCCAGACGTTGCGGCAGAACTTATTCAAGCAGCAAAAGCGGGCGGACTGCCTGTCAGCGTGAAAACACGACTTGGCAATAAGGATGTAAATGAGTGGGAGGAGTGGCTAACGCATATTTTAAAACAGGATATTGCGAACCTTTCTATTCATTTACGTACAAGAAAGGAAATGAGCCAAGTAGATGCGCATTGGGAGCTAATTCCGGAAATCAAAAAATTACGTGACCGTATCGCACCAAATACGCTACTAACAATCAATGGAGACATTCCTGACCGTCAAACTGGGCTGCAGCTTGCTGAACAATATGGTATTGATGGCGTTATGATTGGGCGAGGTATTTTTAAAAATCCTTTTGCTTTTGAAAAAGAGCCAAAAGAGCATAGCAGTAAAGAGTACCTTGATCTTTTAAGACTGCAGCTTGATCTTCAAGATCAATATGCGGAAGCACTGCCACGTTCAATCACAGGGCTTCATCGCTTTTTCAAAATTTATGTCAAAGGATTCCGTGGAGCTGGTGAATTAAGAAATCAATTGATGAACACGAAATCAACAGATGAAGTGCGTGGATTGCTTGATAACTTTGGAAAAGAATGTTGATGGGACGGGGACAGTGAAATGACGTAACTCTCAAAAAGTTAGAGTAAAAATGAATCACATCAACTCATGTGTACTTATTTTATTCAGTTTCAAGTTCCTTTGCAGCCGGCAACTTTTGTTTTGATAAAGTCTGTTTTCTGAAAGAAAAAGGTCTCAAGAATGTAATAAACCCACCAGCACCCTTGTGTTGCTACATACACTCTGCACATTGTGAGGCTGTGGCGAAAATTGAATTGGTATGAGAGTAACAGCCTTGTCCATTAGCGATAAGGCTGTTTTTCCGTATTTTGAGTGGTATCAGTAACTGTCTTTCTTTGCGTCTTTACTAATCGGAGTTATTCCCAAATATATAGATTATCCTCCTGGATGGTATCCAATAGGGATGGACTTGATGGTTGCAGTCTAGTTATTAAACCAGATACTGAGAATAAAGGTTCACTTTATTGGTTAGATAATGGTGGAACATTAGTTGATTCAAACGGCTATTTAAACTTTAATTTGATAAATGATTTGACCATTTTTTCGCTGCACAAGGTTGTAAGTTTTGGGAGTGGGGTCTTTTATCTTTATAGAATGGTTCGATTAGCAGTTTTTAAAAAATATTAGCAAGCCAAGCTACCGATTGGGTAAATCAATTGTAAAAAACTCGATTAAAGAGAACTACTTACGTTCTAATTTTAATGGGAACATGTTGAAAATCAGACATTCAGTTGTCTTACTTCTAATACCGGCATTAACTATTAATAAAACCGAGATAAATACAGTAATAACTAAGGAAATACTACAGCAATTAACAGCCATTACTACTGTTGCAACGGAAAGGTAGGTATGACTGCTATTCAACTAGTTGGTCTGGTCTGTTATTTAATGTGAGAGGAGGAGCTGTCAATTCAGGCAAAGTGAACCATTATTATAGTAAGATTGTGAAATCCTGTACTTAAACTAACGAAGCAGTTTAGTTGCATAAGTAGTATGATAAAATTCAATTAAAAAAGCGTCGGAGAGATTATATGAAATATACTTGTCCTTGTTGTGGATATAAAACATTAGACGAAGAACCACCAGGTACTTACGATATATGTGAAATTTGTTTTTGGGAAGATGATGGAGTTCAATTTGATGACCCTGATTATGAAGGAGGAGCTAATATTCCATCCTTAAGGCAAGCACAAAAAAACTTTATTGTATATGGAGCTTGTGAAGAAAGGTGTATTGAGTTTGTAAGAAAACCTAATGAAAAAGACGTTAAAGACCTTAATTGGAAACGGTTATTATAGAGGAGAGTTGTTCAACTAACGGGTGACAGAGTTGAACAAGGAGTTGCGGTTAAAACATATTCATAGGGGAGTTTAGAATAATGCTTGAACTTGTTAAAGAAATATACTCACCTAGTAAGGCATATAAAGTGGAAATTTATAAACGTTTGAGAGATGGACTTTTAGAAATTGACGTTTATTTTTGGGATAGTGAATGGGAAACTTGGCTTCAAAAGTCTACTAGCTTTTCACTTACTGACAACTTAAACAGTGCAATGGCAATTGCTAATGAAAAACTGAAGGTTTATTCAGGCGAGATAATTGAAGTGATATGTGAACCATTTCACATAAGCTAACGGGTGCAAGAGTTTAACACCCCGTTACCATTTTGGTGGTTATTATAAAAGAGTTAAACGAAGCAACACTCTTTAAAGGTGTTGCTTTTGTACATATTTGAGCCATTGGTTAAAAATATTTTCTATACAATTCTTGTTTAAGACTACCACTTAATTGGGCATAAATTTTTGTTTTCGCTCTTCTGGTGACCAAGTAGACTTTGGATAACATCAAGAGGTGCTCCATTATTCAACAAATGTGTTGCATAGCTATGTCTAAGTTGGTGTGGATGAATTACTTTACTAATCTCTGCCCTATCAGAAATCCGCTTAACAATGTATCTCATTTGAGCAATGCTCATTCTATGTAGTTTACGTTCTGTAACAAAAATGGCCGGATCATTATCCTGACGATTATCTAAGTACCGTTTAAGCCAAATTTCACAACGAATATTAAAATATACTTCTCTTTCTTTATCACCTTTGCCTAGAACAATCGCTGATCGGTTTGACCAATTGATCCTGTTCTTATCTAGCGAAACAATTTCACCTATTCTACAACCTGTTGAAAACATAAATTCGAATAATGCCTTTTCCATAGGAGTGGCACAGGCTTCCCTTAAGTATTCGATTTCTCTTTCCGTTAAAAATTTGGGGATTCGTTTTCCTGCTTTAGGCTCTTTTAATTTAGCAGCCGGATTCTTTAAAATATGTCCTTCCTCGTGTGACCAACGGAAAAGTGATTTTATAAAACGAATACGGTGAGCTAAGCTGGATGGCTTTAGATTTTCACTTGACTTTGCCAAGTATTCTTTTAATTTGATAGTAGTAATGGTTTCGAGTTTTACATCCTCAAAATACCGTATCACCAACAACGCTTGAAGTTTATAGGCCTTTAAAGTCTGTTGGGAGAACCCTTCAATTCGTTTATCAGATTCATAAATTTCCCAGGCTTTTGATATTAGCAAAATACATCTCTCCCTAAAAATTCTATTTTTAGAGGAATTATTGACCTGATTATTAATTTTGATACAGTACGGCAATCTTCAACTATCGTAAGCAGGTTAATTTAATAAGAAAGGTGAAGTTTATGGTAGGATTTAGTTTGAAGGGGCTGCAATAATTAAGAAAAGAGGCTGGTTACTAATGAATTATTCCGATTTATTACATAGAAAAGATAGTGAAGGTCTAAATAAATTTTTAAAAACACACGATGTAAATGAGGAATTTCAAGGTCAAAGTCTTTTATACTGGGCAGTTCATAGCGATAATTTTGAATTTATAAAACAATTGGTTCATCAAGGTGCTGATTTGAACCTATGTGACCGTTTAGGCAGGACACCGTTGTTAATTGCGTGTTATTTCGGCTTTATTGACATTGCTTCATATTTGTTAGAAAACGGAGCAAAGATGGATGGTTGTTTAGAAAGAGCAAAACAAGGTTGGGATGATCATATCCAAACAGAAATTATTGAATTACTAAAGCAATGGGAAAAGAACTGTTAAATATCATTTTCAACTAAAGGGTTAGTTCCGGCTGCCATTTCAAGCAACGTCTCTTCTTAAACTAACTGGCAGTTTAGTTT
Source organism: Bacillus sp. OV166 (assembly GCF_900177675.1). Classification (GTDB taxonomy): domain Bacteria; phylum Bacillota; class Bacilli; order Bacillales; family Cytobacillaceae; genus Neobacillus. The sequence goes on from NZ_FXWM01000001.1 coordinate 3,092,057, forward strand.
AATAAAAATTATGTGAAAAGTGATATTATATGAATAATTAAGCCCTAAAGGGAGTTGTATCTAAATGAAAGAGAGTCAAAAAGACCTGGATTTTTTACAGGAGGTAGCAAAAAAAATTTCAGATAGGTCCAAACAGAATTCTCCAATTTTACCTGAAGAAGTGTTTGATTTATTTAAAGATACACTGGAAAGTATGACAACAGTTCGAATCGTTGAAATGCCAATTTTTATGCCTGTTTTAATTGAAAAAGAAGATGAATTTTATACTGCCAGAAGCTATGGATACAATAGGTGCAAAGGGATTGGACGTAACGAAGAAGATGCTATACAAAATTTAAAAGAAGAAATTAATTTATATAACCGATCTTGTATAAACGCGGAGAAGAAAATGCACATTGAAGATATAGTTAATAATATTTTTCCAAAGGGTAGTTTTTAGGATTTACTCATTATTGAGAGGCGTTCTTCTACAACTAACGGGTGCAATAGTTGAAGATTGTAAGCCTGCTTTCGGTGGGCTTTTTTTTGCTTCTTCCACTAACGGGGCAGGTTAGCTCAAGAAGGATTGTTAATTCGAGTCGTCGAATTTTATATTTGTTAAAAGGAGAATATTCGGGGATTTGACAGGAAGAAGGTATGAAAATGCTACACCAGATTAGAATAGGAAAATGGTTAATAGAAGCTGATATTGATAAGACACGAGAATTTTACAGCAAAGATATACCAGTCTGTAATTGCTTATACTGTAAAAATTATGTTGAAGCTTGTAAGAATTTAAAGACTTCTGTTTCTGATGTATTCACCAAACTTGGGATAAATCCAGCAAAACCAGCACATCTCTCTGAACTACCTACCGAGGAAGAGAGTAAAAGGTTGTACTTTGGGCATTATCATCTAGTAGGAAGAGTGTTAGAAGGAGAATTGTGTACATTAACTAACTTTAATGAAATGAATACTTATAAGATAGAGAATTTCACAGTTGGATTCTCAGAGGATTTAGAGTTTGTGCCAGAAGGATTCCCAACCCCAATCCTACAGGTAAGCTTTGATGCTAAAATGCCTTGGGTTCTTAAAAAAAATCCAGATGATTGAGTAAGAGTCTTGTGCAACTAACGGGTGCTTTACTTCAATACGGAGTAGGGTCTTTTTTCTGTTGTTCAACTAACGTAAGCAGGTTAATTCAACAAGGAAAGTCTTATTATTTCGAATTGAACCATATTGTGAAGGAGCAAAATAAAATCTCAATAAATAATCAAAGTACCCTTGTGGGGTACTCTGGTAGTGGTTAAAATAATAGTATTAGTGACCGAGAAAAAATAAACACTTTATTTAAACGCATAATTAAATAAGCCGAAATATAAAGGTCCAACTAAGAAAATTAATGTAATTCCGATAATTGCTAGTTTAATGGATTGAGGTGTATCATCGTCACCTTCAACCTCTTCATTGAACTTTTTGAAACTAAAATAAACATCCCATATCAAACCAATTACAAATACAAATTTCCATACAAGAGGAGTAAGAATCTGTGTATTAGTAACGTAACCAAATAAACCTATCCAAGTAATTACGGAAAATAGAAAATCTATTATACCAAGAGTTTTTTTATAGCCAGTTATGAGTATTGCAATAGCAGCAATTGCTAAAATTACTAAGTAGCAATACCAAAGAATATCTATCATAATTTTTTCTGTTCTCTCCCTTGAATTTATTGATTTCATTATAAATGAAATCAAATTAAATATGAATAACATTAATACGTATTTCGAGGAATGTGCAATAGAAGAGAAGGTGCTTGTTCAACTAACGGAGCGGTTTAATAAGAAAAATTAAAGTGAAATTTGATAAAAGAGTTTGTACCATTTTCCAAAAAGTTCACTTATAATTGTTTTTGTATAAGACATAATAGGGGTTTTACAACTATGAAAAAGCTATTATTAATTTCTATTTTATCATCTGTTTTAGTTTTAGGGGCTTGTAGCGAAAACAAGGAATCCGCCGAGGGTGAGGAAAATCCAAAACAAGAAGTAAAAAATTTGGAGGATATTATGACTTTTGAAGAGTTAACTAAAAACAAACCAACGCTAGAATGGAAACAAAGAATGGATGAAGATGATGACCTATTTACTGACGAAAATATAAATGCAACTAATGAGGTTCTTGATTCATACATCAATAGCCTAAAAGTTCTAAGAGATAATCCGACTGAGGAAGAAATATTAGAATGTGTTAAAAAAGTAGTTATCAGTTTAAATGAACTAAATGAAAATTATGATTACTTTATTGAGACAATGGAGAGAGAAGAACTATATGAGTTTATTACTGAAGCAGCACGAATAGCTGGCTTTGAGTCTGAAGAAGACATAACTGAAGAATGGAGAGAATGGTAAAACTATTTGAACTAACGCGTGCGATGCTTAAACAAGGCATCGCCTATTTTGGTCTTTTCAACAAAGCAGATTGTGAAGTATTGTACTTAAAGTAACGGGTGCGATAATTTAAGATTGAAGCTGCCATTTTGGCGGCTTTTCTTCTTGTGCTAACGGGGCAGAATAGAATAATAATTGGTAAAAAGGCATTTTCCTTTTGTCTTAATGGGCTTTACAATTTTGCAAACAAAAAGGTGATTCTTTGTATGTTGGAAAAAAGAGAAGGCACAATCAATGAAATTGTCTATGAATTTACCTCTTATCGTAATGGGAAGTACAGTATCTTCCCAACCATTTCAGATTTGTATTTACTTTTGAATAAAATTATTCGTTCCAAAGTTACAACCCAATACATCAGAATCACACCATTTTATTTAAATGAAAAGGTTAAATTACAACGTGAATTTGATGAATATATGTTCTATTTGGAATGTAGGGAACAGTTTACCGTCCAAGATGAGAAATTTCATATTTTAGAAAATTTGGATGCTAATACTGTAACATCCGATGAATTTGAAACAGGGAAAATTCTTACCCCCTTGTGCAGATACGATGACCCCAAAACTTATAAATCCTTACTCGAAGGATACTGTAAGTTTTTAGATATGATTTTACCTCGTTTATTTGAATCTGCGAAGATTGACTTGAAGCTTACTGATGAAGACTTGGCATTCGGTTATTTTTGTTTTGAAATCCACAGTGAATAATTGATTGATTGTGAAACATTGTACTTAAACTATCTGGTGCGTTAGTCACAAAAGGAACGGCAAAAAGACGATCATTTTTTGTGCCAATAAACAGCATCGTAGAAATGGTTACTCAGAGCATAAGAATGTGAGGGAATGTACTTAAAGTAACGGGGCAGTTTTGTTAAAAAATATTGTAAAAAAAAGTTAAATTTGTAATATAATATAAGTAATTCTTTGGTTAGTTTGGAGGTGTTATGATGATTTGGATTTATATATTTACACCTATCATTATATTGGTTGGAATAGCCATTTATTTTGACAAAAAATCTGGGGCGACTTCACCAGATGAAAGAACAGCTGATAAGTTAGAGGAATATCCACCAGAAAATCCTTTCGGACCCAATAATTTTTGACCTTAAAATGATTCAAATACAACTTTTCAAAGACATTGTGAAGGAATGTACTTAAAGTAAATTGGTGCAAGAGTTAAAGATTGGGATGGCTGCGGCGATCCCTATTTTTATTGCACTAACGAAGCAGGTTAGTTATATCTAGAAACAAAGAAATTTGCCTAATAAAAGGGGTTATTTATTCAATACACTCGTATACTTCAGGAGAGGGGTGAAGGAGTGTGGCGAAACGAAAAAATATAAAAAAATCCATTAGAGAAAGCAAAATAATGACTGTTATATCGATTATTGTTGTTGTAATCATTATTTGTATTTGTTTATTGCTTAGAGAGATAGGCATTTCTGAGGATGTTTTTGGTATTTTAGCACTGGTTCTCGGCTTTATAGGCTACCGTCACGGAAGGAAAAGAAGAGGTAAACACAAGGAGTCCATCAGAGAAAAAAATAAAATTACCTTTATTTCGATAATTGTTATTGTAATCATTTTTTGTATTTGTTTGTTTGTTGGAGAGATAGGTGTTTCTGAGGATGTTGTTTTTTGTATCTTAGGACTTGTTTGTTACGTTCTCGGCTACCATCAAGGAAGGACAGGAAGAGGTAAACACAAAGAGATTCCTTGAAATATGAAGATACCCTTATTCAACTAACGGGTGCTTGAGTTGAAGAACGGAGCTGTCATCGAGGCAGCTCTTTTTACTTGTTCCACTAACGATACAGGTTTGTTTTGTAACAGTTATTTTAAAATGTAAAAAATTAGGAGATGATAACAATAAAATACAAAAAAAGGAAATGCTTGTTATGAGGAATATTTCAGCGTTATTTTCAATACTTATGCCAGGGTTTGGGCAAATATATAATGGACAATTTTTAAAAGGTGTTATTTTCGTGGGGATTGAACATTTTGATAATATGTTTGGAAAAATAAACAAAGCTATTCAACTTGATTTTAATGGTTTCCATCAACAAGCATTAGAGGTAGTTATTTATGATGGTATGTTATTTTATCCAGGCTTCTTTGTGTATACAGTCTGGGATGCTTGGTATTATGCAAAGGAAAGTGCAAACAAAACATCAACTGCTATTCCTTTTATTATAGCTGGTTTTTTAGGAACCTTTGGTGCAATTTTTGCTTCAAAGTTACCATTTCCTTCTTTAACAGTTGGAATGCTAATGATAATACCAATGATTTTCGGTATGGTGATTTTTAGAAAGCAGTAATATATTTAATAATTATTTGTTCAACTACCGGGTGCAAGAGTTGAAGATGGGAGCTGTCATTTTGGCAGCTTTTCTTGTTCCACTAACGAAGCAAGTTAGCTTAAGAAGGGGAATTAAAACAAATAGAGAATTATTAAGTAAATCAAAAACACAAGGAGTGGTTTTAATACCACAACATATTTCGATTGAGGTTGATTTAGAATCATTGGAAAATAGACAAAACATTACAGGAGATATATATTTCGTCATTGATTACCATCGTTTTTTCCCTGAAGAAGGATGGTCTGATTTTGTTGTTATTATATTATCCTGGTGGATAGCATCAATGAAGGGATTAATGATTTCTGAAACGGGAAGAGCATACGAGTTTGACTTTATGGACGGCACTCCAATTGTTCTGGCTAAGAAGTTAGATAGTGAAAATTTAGAATTACGTTTTTGTATCGAGAGAGAAAAAAAGCAAGTAAATTTTACTGCAATTTGTTCAATCAAAGAACTTAGAGATTCAATTCTGTCTGTTTCAAAAAAAGTAATCAGGGCATTTGAAAGGAAAAAATGGGAAAGGGAAAATATAGATGAACTAAAGGACTTAGTTTTATCCTTAGAAAGGTACACTTTTCAATAGAATTCTTATTAAGCTAACGGGTGCAATAGTTGGACAAGGAGTTGCTGTTAAAACATATTCATAGGGGAGTTTAGAATAATGCCTGAACTTGTTAAAGAAATATACTCACCTAGTAAGGCATATAAAGGGGAAATAAATAAACGTTTGAGAGATGGACTTTTAGAAATTGACGTTTATTTTTGGGATAGTGAATGGGAAACTTGGCTACAAAAGTCAACTGGCTTTTCACTTACTGACAACTTAAATAGTGCAATGGCAAATGCTAATGAAAAACTGAAGGCTTATTCAGGCGAGATAATTGAATAGATATGTGAACTATTTCACTTAAACTAACGGGTGCTTTTGTCTAATTTAGCGGTCATAAAATTTTCGTTACTGCGGCATATTATATTTATAAAAATATTTTAATGAATTGAGGTTTTTGAAAATGGATGAAATGATAACTACTAATCAAGTAGAAGAAGTAAATAAACAACTGAAAAAAATTCCCAAGGAAGACGAAGAAAGAAGAATTGAAAATCAGCCGCAAACAGGTAAAAACGAGAAAGCCATCGAGCCGTTTTAATCCGGACAATAGCAAACCGAAGGATTTTGCTGACCACAAATTTCATAAACAAAAAAAATGAGGAATGGGGAAATCCCGATCCCCATTGAACGGTAAATGTTAGACACCGACTTTATTGCACTAACGGGTGCTTTAGCTCAAGAACGATTTTGCTGCTTCGGCAGCCTTTTTTTCGTTGTTCCACTAACGGGCAGGTTTGTTCAATAAGGATTTAGAATATAATCTGTAATATTACCTAATTTGGGAGATCGTTTTGGTGGGGATTAAGGAGTTAATCAATTTCCTTAATAAACTGGAAGAAAGTAATATATTTTATAAGCTAAATAAAGTAAGAGATGAAGCTATAATGGTTGAAATTACTGTTCCAGGGCAACATTGTGAAGTTGAGTTTATGAATGATGGTACAGTAAAAATTGAAAAATTCATAAGCGATGGAGACTTTTATGATGTTAAAGAGATAGAGATACTATCTAACGATTTCAGTGATTTGTTCAAAAGGTTATTAAGCTGTCGGGTGCATTCCTTAAATAAAATCCAGTACAAGGAGACAAGTATGAAAGAAGTAATTCGTGTTGAATTATGTAAATTATTGGGTTTGAAATTACAAAATGCTGGAAGAGCATCTAACCTTTTTTGGATGGGGTTCGGGGATATGATTCAAATAAACAGAAGAGGCAGAACCCAAGAAACACCAGAATATGAATTACATATTTAATGTTCGTGGAGAATTACCTTAGATAACTTAATAGTTGTAGCTTCAAGAGATTTCTATTCTCCTAACTCGGAATGGGATGATGATACAGAGGATTTCGATTGGGATATACAAGGTAAAAATAGATTTGATGAACATATTAAAACTTTTATAATTTATTTAAAAAAGGTCTATACTTTTTTCTCTTTTTTGCTTATACTGTACTATAACAAGATAAGTAAAAATAAACTGTATTAAGGAATGCCCTGAATGCGGGCAGCATATGCAAGAGCAAGCAGAAAGTTATTTGATGGATTGTGATCGTTGTTTATCCAAAAAAGAAGAGTAAAGTTTGTGTTAACTCTCCAGCTTTGCTGGGGAGTTTTTAATTTCATAACAATAAATTAGTAGAATTCTTGAAGTGTAGAAAAGCATTTGATACAGCAACTAAAGTAATTAAATTTATCGAAATGAATGTCTAAATATTTGTTAATTTTTATAAATGAGCCATATTAACTAACCTCTTGCATCAATTAAAAGATCGTCTTTTTTTTACGATCTTTTGTATGAGTAATCAAAATCTCAAAAATATTTACTCCTAGCAGAAGATGTGAAGTAATGTACTTAAACTAACGGGTCAGTTTAGTGTAAGAAGGATTAATTTTGAATCTTGGAGAATAAAATCCCTTAAGGAAAATTATAGGGGGTAAATGAATGAATACGGAAGACGAACAAGAGAAAAAACAAAACCAAGTTAATAAAGAAAATCCAACGGGTAATTTAGGGGAAGCTATAAACCGTTCAATGGTCGGAAACTTGGGGGCTTTAGCAAATGGAGGGTGTCTTACTAAGATTATCACCGTAGTTATCATTATTGGAGGGTTACTTATCCTTTCAAGATGTTCTAATTAAGCTAACGAGGTGCATTAATTTAAGATGGAGGTCGCTGCGGAGGTCTTTTTTTCTTGTTGAACTAACGTAAGCAGGTTAGTTGAAGAGTGGTTTTTAACTCTTTTTCAGCACTAGAGGCAGATAGTTTAGAATTAATTTAGCTTCAATTGCCGTGAACCGTACCATAAGTAAATGAGGTTTTTAACTAAAAAATTACTCTTATAAAATTAAAAAGATGGAAATCAGCTGAACATGGTTTTTGCTGCTCTCATCCATTGATGAAGTAAAATTTCGAAAGTCTAAGCTGATTGTCGCCGGATAAATTTTTCTTTAGTGCGTTATTATAGCCCAAGTAGGATGACTACTGGGCCTAAATCTTTTTATGATTTTTAAAGCTTAAATAGTTAAGTGATATTGATAAGAATTAGGCTGGTAAATCTTTATTTGCTTTTTTCATAGATGGCTTTTCTATGGATTTCCTACCTAGAGAAATACGTATCTGTGTTTTCCTACCCTTTTTATGATTGCAGGGCAGGTGGAGCCGCCACTGATAACGAATAGCAGACATGCGTAAAGCTATAACAATAAGGACAATCAGCGTCAACTGAATGGGGGTGCTCCAACCCAGCCAAATACATATGGCACATAAAATTGTTAAAATCGCATGAATTTCTTCCTTTAAAGCAAGGGGTTTTCGGGCAGCGATGATGTCACGAATCATACCCCCTCCAACGCCGGTAAACATCGACGCCAAGACCATTACGCCCAAATCATTAGAAAAAACCTCTTGGGCTGACATTGCTCCTTGAAGAGCGAAGGAAGCAAGACCAATGGAATCAAAAAATAAACTCCACCGCTTCCAATGATTAATCCACTTTAGCGGTAATAATACGATGAATGTCAGCGTCATTAAAACCGTTAAAATGATGGAATGGTCCCAAAGCTCTGAAACAGGGACACCTATAATCAAATTTCGTACGAGCCCTCCCCCAAAGGCTGTGGTTAAACCCAATGCGTAAACCCCAACAAAGGAATATTCTACTTCAAGGGCTACAAAAGCCCCGCTTGCTGCATATGAAATAATTCCGATAAAATGAAGGACCATCCAAGACATTCCTTTAAAATACCTCCTGATAAAAATAATTTATTTTCCTAATCTCTTCAGACGCAAATACGAAGGTTGGAATATACCTTGCAAGAGAGAAAAACATCATTTTCCATTTTTAAACAAAAAACTCCACCACAAGAAATCGTCTCAACAGACGACATTTTGTGGTGGAGTAATCAATTAGCATTGCCTACTAATAAATCATTCCATTGGGAATAATAAATAGAGTTCTAACAAAAAGTTTTATTAGTGCTCCATCATTAAATTTGTCTAAATTTTGTCCAACTGCATTGATTATACTCCTCTCAAGCAGAAAAACAAGAAAAATTTAGGACTGGTTGAATTTTTTATAGACTGTGTTGTATAGTATCGAGTTGTTAGGAGGAGAGAGCATGGGGAAAAAGGAAACAGCGTTTAATGATATTGTACGGAAAATGCGAAAAGAGATTTTTGGAAAGGGACCGGAGCGAATTTTTACTCACTTCGTGGATAATATGGCTATCACAACCATGTATGGTATTCTAACTCCGACAGAAAAATTTATTGCACAATCCCAAGAGGGTAAAAAAGTAATTCATAGTGCCCGAACCGAAATGATTCGGGATATATATAAGCAGAAAATACCTGAAGGAATGGAGGAGATCGTAGGTTCAAAGCTACTTCATTTATTTTCGGATGCAAAGATTGAAGAGGATATGGCTGTATCAGTTTTTATTTTTGAAAAAACGATTGAGTAATAACCAAGGGGATTTTTTGCAAATAAAACAGAGCATCATTCAAAACGCTGAAAAACAATTATTTTAGATGATACTATTTGTTTATAGGTGTTTATTCTATTAATTTGAAAAACCTCATTTAGATATGTCACGGGGAACCGTATCATAAGTAAATGAGGTTTTTAGTCTGAAGCATTGATATCACTTGCCTAGGGCATTTTTATAGGCGAAAATACCGTACCATAAGTAATAGTGCATTTTCAAAATATGTTTTCCTAAAATTAGGAGCAAATTTGAGAATAGACATATATTTGCTCATTGTGAATGATTGGTAGAATTCGAATAGATACAACAAAAAATGTCGAATTAAAGTATAATAGATTTATGAAAAATTGTTAGTTCGTGTTGGTACAGAATCTCATTTTACTAAAATGAAGGTTGAGTATGGGGGGGAGACTTATGAACGAAGAAGGCAAAATATCCAAAAGTGATCTAGATTATATTATTAATCAGCTGAAACAAACTCAAAAGGAAACAGCTGCCACTTTAGCAGTACAACCAGCTAGACTTATTCATCGGCATCAAAAATTACAATTGTTTAAATCTTGGATTTGGAGAATTGTAATAGGGGTTATCGTTAGTCTAGTTTTATCCTTAGAAGGCTACCCTTTTTCCTGAAAATTCTTCTTAAGCTAACGGGTGCTTATGTTAAAAATGGGATGGCTGCGGCGATCCCGTTTTCTTATTGTGCTAACGAAGCAGTTTAGTTGAAATAGATAGTGGCTGAGAATAGTACCAAAATTAACATTTACCGGGTGAGAAAAAATGTCTAATTTGATAAATATAAAGGATTTAAAAAAATGGGTAATTGAAAAGGATTTAGAAAAAGAAACTATTAATGGGTTTTGGGAGACCTTTAATAGTTGGAGGGAAGAATCCCCTGAAGAATTTGAGGAAACTTTTCAGGAAGGATTTGAACCTGAGAAATTGTTTATTTATGTTAATACAGTTTCACTTACAATTACAAACTGGCCTGATGAGAATTTTAATCACGTAGTTATTAGACTTAATTTTGAATATGATGAATCTGTGATAGGGGAATATAGAATGGTTTTCGACTATGAAACAGGTGAAGTATTTGACGATATTTTTAATGTGAACTAATTCTGTACCTCATTTTCTTATTAAGCTAACGGATGCAGGTTAGTGAAAGAAGGAGATAATCCTAACTAAGCTGAATTTATAAGTAATTGATAAAATTGTGAGGTGTCTTTTCAATGCTATACGAAGTGAAAATTTGGGGTAAGGAATTAAAATGTGATGTATGTTCCGATAATCAATGGTATAAAAGCACTCTTAATACAGAAATACAAAGCGAAGAAAATGCCTATGAGTATAACAAGGAAGTAAGATATATGTTTGAATGCAAAAAGTGCGGTAATTGCAGGATATTTGGAATGGTATCTAGCGAAAATGATACTGAAGATATGAATATCAATATTAGCCCTATTTCAGAAATGTAGGATTATCTTCACTAACGGGTGCTAGAGTTCAAGGTCTACTTAATTTACAACGCAGGTCTTTTTTTAAGAAAGGCAAAGGGAAATCTCGTTTGAGAGATCCCTTATTGTTCTTTTATATTATATTTCTTCATCAGTTTCTTGGCTTGTTCGATTCCTTTTTCTGTTAGATACACTGATTTTGATTGCTTGCTGCCACGAATGTAATCATTCTCTGTTAATTCATTTAGTGACTCAAAAGGATAACCTTTCCAACTTCTCTGAGCATCACCTAATCCATAATCTTCTGTAAAAGATGTTAAATGTAATAATAATAACGTTAATTCATCAATCTGATCTTTCATTTTATGCATTCCTTTACTTTTTACCAACATTATAACTAAAACAATGTACTATATTCAAAGGTAAAAAATAAGGCCTAAAACAAAGAATATTATTTTGTCAGAACAAAGTTTGATTTATCTTGTTCAATTAATGGGTGCTTGAATTAAAGCCAAAATGTAATGTTTTGGTATATACCTTTTTCTTTATCGTTAAGACGGAGTAGTTTACTTGAATAATAAAGTTAGGAGAAATGATAAAAGGTAAATGAGGATGGTTATTGATGAAAAATCATATTAAAGTGAATGGAAAGCTTCTTCAAACAAACAAACGTTTTTCACAATTAAAAAATAGTCAAAAGGAATGGATCACAACAGAATTTTGTAATCTCTACTTCGATAAGATGAAAGAAAGACGCACAACAAGGAAACTACCCCCTAATTACCGCGATACAGTTATTTCGTCTCTATATGAACAGATTCAGAATAGCGAGATATGGATTCCTTATGACGAAGTAGAAAAGTATGCATTCAGTAAAATCACAAAGATTGTAAAATCCTTTAAGAAGCAACTCCCTGAGTTGTGTGAGGAAATTGAAGCTGAGTACTCTAATGAAATTACCTATATAGGTCCGTTAAGCTTCACTTGATTAAAGAGCTAAGCCTTTTCTTATTGAAGTAACGGGGCAGGTTGCTTGCTGTACTAACGGATGCATTTCTACAAAGGATAGAGACGCTTTTTTACTAACGGCTCAGAATTGTTTAAGAAGAATAACCTTAAATAATCTTTAATTATAAATATAGGAAATCTATATTCAGAAATGAGGAGTTTCAATGAATGAAGATTTTATTAAATCTTTATACAAGTCAATAGTTCAAGAAAATCTTGAGCAGTACAAAAGCTTATACGAATCAACGAATGTCAGTAATACCACTGATGATTACTGGAGAAAGGCTCCAATCTATACAATAGTTTAGATGAAGAAAATAAAGGTGTTCTATTTAAAATTATCGAGCAAACAATCATTGATACCATTTCAAATATGCTTGGGATAATTGACGGGAGTTCAACCCTAATAGACTGTTCAATGGAACCAAAACTGCTGCTTAATTCTATTGATACTGTAGGGGAGCTTCAGGATTGCTTCCTAGAATACATTGAAGAGAAAGACTTAAATAATTAATCTAACAGCTCAAACATTGTATTGTCGAATAAATGCTGGGGAGTCGCCAAGTTGAAGTTCTCTTATTATTTCTATAAGAAAGTTTGTGAAGGATTGTACTTAAAGTACTGAGCTGTCATTGAGGCAGCTTTTATTGTTTCACTAACAAAGCAGTTTACTTGAAGAAGGAAATCAAAATAAATAAGGAGAAATATTATTTATAAAAAGGGGATGATGATTTGAAATTTCGAACTATTGATATTGAAAAGGATAAAGATACAATTATTAAATTCAGAAAGGACTCTTACGTTGTAAGTTTTGGTACTGAAGAAGGGTTTGGAGATGAAATTGCTTATATTAATCGGATTAAAGAAAGAGTTAATAAATTCCCAAATGGACAGGTAATTATTGAAAAAGACGATTTACCAATTGGGCAAATGGAGCTGCAAATTCGGGAATACGGTGAAAAGGAAATTGGTTATGTTAATTTATTCTATATTATACCTGAATATCGTGGGAATGGGCTTGGAAAGGATTTAATTCGTTATGCAGAAGATTTTTTCAGAAAATCTAATGTATCTGAATATCATTTGCGTGTAGCTCCCTCTAATCAAAGAGCAATGAATTTATATACTAAATATGGGATGGTCAAATTAAGGGAAGAAAATGAAAAATATTTGGTATATAGAATGAGGAAACTATTATAAACTAAGAGTTGCGGAATTTCCGTTCTTCTTTCACTAACGGGTGCTAGAGTTGGAGAACGGATCTGTCATCGGGGCAGCGGTTCTTATTCTGCTAACGAAGACTCTATTACACTAAGCGAATTTTCTTGAGATGATAGCTTTTAACTGGAAAAAGCGATTCTTTGGGAGTGAAATTAAATGAGACGATACATTGAGTTTAATGTGGATATAAAGCCTTTTCAAGCGGTTCAATTTATTTTGGAGGACAAGGATTTAAAGTCAACTTTGATATTTGAGGATTATAAAGTTACTGGAGTAGACGAAAAAGAAATTTCAATTCTAGTATTTGAAAAATTTTTTCTTCGAACGGGTAATACAGCTACATTAACTGTAACTGTTGATAATTTTAGCGGAGTGACAATTGTAAAGTGTATATCAGCAGGAAATGGAGATGGGATATTGGATATTGATTGGGGAGCGGGAAAAAGTTTTATTAAACCATTAAGAAAAAAACTGGAATCTCACATTATTGAAATAACGAAGGAGTCATAACTCACTATGGTCAATTCTTTAAAGATTTGTGGGTTTTTCTTCTTTCACTAACGGATGCGTTTTTACTAAAAGTGGAGATACATTTTTCTTATTGCACTAACGGATCAGGTTAGTGAAAGAAGGAATTTTATTGTAATATAATTGTAATAATCAATAACTTTTAGGGGTGAAGAATGAAAAAAATCCCAAGTTTATTAATTATTATTTGATATTTCCATAAATAAAACTCTATTTTTCCCCTCACTTTTCCTCTAAAATAAATAGTTGGAACAATTTTTTTCTGTTTTTTAAAATTAAGGGGGAAATAAAAAAGTGAAGAAATTTCAAAAGATTTTATTGGCAGTCGTCCTTCTGTTTGGATGTTTTCCAGCTGTTGGCAATGCAGTGGCACCAGATGAGCTAACCTCATTTTTAAATGAAGATGATTGGACAGAAGAAGAACTAGACTCCTATCTAGAATATTTCTATGATATGAGTTTGAAAGATTTTACTACTATTGATGAACTAAAAGAAACACTTGGGGAACCTATTACTGAAGAAAACCTACAGACATTAATAAAAGATTACGAGTTCGAAAATGAAGAAGACCTTGTTGCTTTCCTTATTCAAAACGGGGAAATGGAAGAAGGTGAAAAAATCGGGGATGTCTTTCGATATATTAATGCCCTTGATTATACTGTTTCTTATTATACAGAAGAAAGCGGGACTCCGATTACAGATGAAAACCTCAATGAACTTCTTGAAGATTATGGTATGACCATACAGGAATTGAAGGATTTATTGGCAAAAAATGAGGATTCACTGGACAACTATAAAACTATTGAAGATCTGGATATGGCAGTAGCCTTGTATATGAGCGGAAATGATATAGAGAATATTGTTTCCGAAATAAGCATTACAGAAGATGAAATCATGGCTATGATATCCCATTTTGAAAGCCTTAATCTAGATGAAGCAACGGTTAATGAAAAAATGGCATCCATTGAAAAACGCCTTGAACCATTTATTGATTTAGAAAATACAAGCGAGCTTACAGCTGGACAGGCTTCCGAGTTGATCAGCATTGCCGAAGAAATTTTTAACATAGTTGAATTAGAGCCGCGTTTTTATCTGGTAAAGGGCAGTGAAAAGAAACCAGTTACCATGAATGAGCTTGTCAAGATGAAAGACGCTCAAGGGTATGGCTTGTTAATCGAGCTTTATAATAAAAAGGGTAAGCTCCTCCTAGATGCTTTATTTCCTGCAGAAATGCTTAATTCTGAATTAATTGACGAAACGGTTAATGATATTAAAAAGGTTGAAAAGACTGTAAAAAGAATTGAAACTGCTGTAAAAAGGACAAAGGAAAAGCAGCCACGTACTATTAAAGGTGGCAAACTGCCAAATACAGCAGGCAATTATATGGAGGGAGTACTGGCTGGTTCATTATTGATTCTTGTAGGTGTCATTTTTTATCGCAAGAGGAAAGAGCAAGCCTAATGAAAAGTAAAATCCCGGCTCGAAAGTGGATTAGCATCTTGCTAGTCCTTGCAGGATTATGGATTGTGGGATTAAACATCAAGCCCTTTTTTCAACAAACAAATGAGGTTCAAAATAAACAGGAAAAAATGGCACCCAAAGTAGTAAAAGAAAAAATTGGTTCGAAGTCTCTATATCCAGTTCGTTACAAAATAGGGGATCGGATTGGAGAACTGGTCATTCCGAAGCTTTCTAAGAGCTTGCCGATTTTTCATGGGGCAAATGAAGATGAACTGATTAAAGGAGTCGGTCACTTTGCAGGTAGCGTGCTGCCTGGTGAAAAGGATAATTCTGTTCTCTCAGGACACAGGGATACAGTGTTTAGGAAGCTGGGAGAAGTCGGAAAAGGTGATTTATTAATTGTGAGGACATCTGCGGGCAAGTTTACTTATAAAGTAAGAAGAACACGGATTGTTGATGCTGATGACCGGACCGTGATTGTCCCTAAACCGAGGGCTACTCTGACGGTTACGACGTGTTATCCATTTTCATACATTGGTGACGCACCGCAGCGATATATTTTAATAGCAGACTTAATTAGCTCCAATTAATCGCCAGTATCATATAGTTACCTCTATTTTTACATTTCCCTCTTAACCTTTGGCTAAGAGGGATTATTTGTAATACAGATATTAGATGCAACAGGAAATTTGCACCTTATAAATATTGCCTTTTAAAATAGATGCTTGAATTCAAGAAGGATCTCAGCGGCGATCCTTTTTTCTTATTCGACTAACGAAGCAGAATAGTTGAACAAGAAATGATAATATATGTGTAACTAAATTGCAATTTGGGCGTGATTAAAACGGATAAAAGGCTATTGGAGATATATGACGAATGGGAAGCTAAATTAGATAAGGACGAGTGGTATTTTAGTAATTCTTTCGAAGCAATAACCAAAGGAATGTCTTCAAGATGCTTATAACTACATTCCAAATGTTATAGATGTATTGTTGAAATTAGACGATGACTTATTAATATGGGAAACTATTTACTTCTTAATTGAACTGTATAGTATTGCTGACACCACTCAGATACATCCATATCTTGAAAGTAATTGGTCTGTTTTAACACAACATATGAAAAATTATCAAGACTCGTATGCTACACCATTTAAAGAACTAATTAGACAGATAAGAATAAGAGAATGAGGTTACTACCTTGTTCAACTCCCATGAAAAGCAGCATTTTTATTATTGAGCTAACGGGGTAGTATAGTTAGAAAAGACAAAATATAAGGAGAAAAAAATGAATTGGTTATCATTTGTATATGCGACGATTTTTGGATTCGTAATTTCCTTTATAGGGGGTTTTTTAGACTTTCCTGAACCTCTTGTTTCCTTTTTCGTCATTATCATTGTTGCATACTTCCTTGTATTTCCGATATTCCGATTATATTGGGGAATAGGTGATGTGGAAAAAATAGAACAAATTCTTTTAAAAAATAAAAAGAAACCTTTTTACAGATTTTATTATGGGCTTGCTAATGGAATTGAAAAAGATGTAGACGAGTCCATTAGAAAAATCAATCAAGGTTTTCACCTGCCTAGTATAAAAAAACAGCACCAATTAATTCATGCCTATTTTCACCAACGAACGGAAGAAATGGAAAAGTTGTTAAACGGTATGAGAAAGTCAGCGTTTACTCTCTATTACCAAGCAGCCCGTTCGATTTTGATTAATGATTTTGAAGGTGCTCGGTCATATATTAAACAAAATCCGAAAATGTGGATGCGGGAAGCATTAACAACAGAACTTTTGGTTAAAAAGAATCGGAAAGAAGATGCATTTATTCATGCACGCAACGCTCTTTTAAAAACAAAGGGAATACAGCGGTATGTTTTATTACGTAGTTGGGAAAGAGAATGGGGCATGACATTAAAATAAGGGCACAATATAAGAGATTAAATGAAATAAATTTGAATAGGTATTTAGCTAACGGGTGCATGAGTTGAAGATCGGATGCCACTTTTAGTGGCTTTTTCTTCTTAAGCTAACGAAGCAGGTTAGTGCAATAAAAATGGTAATATAGAATGGAAAAATAAGGGGAGGCAATATTAAATGAGGATTAATCCAAAAGAATTTAATTATAATAATTTACGTTATTTTATAAGGTCTGCAATAGAAAATGATGCAAAAAATTTGACAGAAGTTAGATTACAGATAGATGGCGAAACAGAAAATTTAGATAGAGAAAAGGGCGAGGCGTACATAGATGAATTAGGTTTTAAACAAATAATTAAAGAAGATACCGAAAGTATTAATTCCCTATTTTTAGTGGCTGAAGTTAATGCAAGAATTGTAGGTTTTTCAAGATGCGAAGGAAACAAATTGAAGAGAACATCCCATAAAGTAGAATTTGGGGTCTGTGTATTAAAAGAATATTGGGGATATGGAATTGGAAAAAACTTATTAAAAGAAACAATTAATTGGGCAGATAAAAATGGAATTAAGAAAATAACTTTGAACGTTCTTGAAACCAACCATAAAGCGAAAATACTTTATGAAAACTACGGTTTTAAAGTGGAAGGTATTTTAAAAAAGGACAAAATTCTTTCTGATGGTAATTACTATAATACAATATTGATGGGGAGATTTAATGGTTAAAGATAAGGAAACAATTGACTTTCAAAATTTATTCAACTAACGGGTGCTTATGTTTAACAGGGTTGCGGTAGCGGTTCTTTTTTCTTGTTCTACTAACGTGGCAGGATAGTAAGTGTTTGACCTATATTACTTGTTTTTTTTAAAGACAGCACCCGTTTAATAGGTGCTGCCTATTAGTTTTAAAACTAATCTTCTAAATCTAAAAATTCTTGAGGGTTGTGTTCAATACACTTATTAATTTTGCTAATGGTTTGTGAGGAAATTTTATCAAGTAAGGCATAAAGTGATATGAAAGATGCTAGGAGTTCTTTATTCCGTTCTAGGTCTTCACGTTTAACCGTAAAGTTCTCTAAAGTATCTGGATAATTATGTTGTTTTAGTGCTACTTCTACTCTTTCGAGGAGTGAAAGCATTGATTTATCATCGAAATACTTTATACCAGATTTAATTGCTGACCAACTTCGAGGCTGAGCCATAAAATATGCACTCCACCAATAAAATTCGATAAGTGATTTACTTACGTGATTATAATAAGCATAAAACATAAATAACGCTCGTTGACCTTCAGTTAGTTGCTCGTAAAATTGCTCTTTAATTTGGGAAACATTAGATGAACTTTGTTCAGCTACATTGTTTTTATAAATCTTAATAAGTGGCACAAAACAGCCTTGACTTAAGTTAGTATGTGTTAATAAATCGAAATCCTGCTTGTTCATTTTTACGAGCACATTTATCACCCCTTGCTACAAATTATACAATATTTGGAATGACAGAAGGTATCGAAATCTTTTGGTTTTATATGTTCAATTAAAGTTTGTGAAGATATGTACTTAAAGTAACGGGTGCTTATGTTTAACAAGTGTTGGTTATGATTTTTGGAGGAACAAAAAATGAATGACATAAAAGCTAGCCATTATATCAACGTTAGACATATTGCTGGTGCACAGGATGATTATAGAATTAGCGTCGATTTTGACGGAAATATTGTTTTATTAACAGAACAGAAAGTACAAGAAAGGTACTTGCATAAGGTATTTCATGTTGTAAATGGAAAAATAAATAAAATAGAACTCCCTTCGGTATTGGAAGCATTTGATTTTGTTCAACCTCTTGAGGAGAATTGGTTATTGGTTAGTGCAAGAACCGACAAGGAAGAGAGGTATATAAGGAACGGTACCTTATTTGATGTTCACGGAAATGTGTTAAAAACGTTCGAGTTTGATGATGCAATTCAAGATTTGCAAACAACAAAGGATTCTGATATATGGGTAAGTTATTTCGATGAAAATATGGATTCAGGTTTAAGATGTTATGATAATGAAGGAGTCCGAACATTTGATTACGTCGATTTTGTCATTCAAACAGGGAGAAAAGTTCCATTCATAAGCGATTGTTATGCTTTAAATGTCACTTCTAAAGACACAAATATTTATTATTATTCTGACTTTCCACTTGTTACATTAAATAAGACGGGTTATAAGATTATTCGTAATGTTCCTATCAAAGGAAGTCATGCATTTGCTATCTTAAATGATCTAGTTATGTTTAGTCATGGTTATGACCATAGGGCAGTGGTGTACTTGTATTCTTTAAGGGACAAGAGAAGAAAGAAATTTCAAACGGTAAATCAGATTGGAGAAGAACTGAAATATGATTATGCTGTTGGCAGAGGGAGCAAATTGTTCTTAGTTAAGGATGATGATGTTTACTTAATAGATATGGAAGATGAAAAGTTTGTGAAAGAATATACTTAAAGTAACGGGGGCAAGAGTTAAAGAACGGGGATTGCTACGGCGATCCTTTTTTGTTATTGAGCTAACGAAAGCAGATTAGTTGAATAACTTACAGGAGAAATTGTATTTTTGGGAGATGACTTTTTGATGTTAAAAGATGTTTGTAAATGCGAATTTACTAATTCATTTAAACTAGAAGCGGATTTTGTGGCTGACCCTATTTGGTGCAACGTATGTGGCTGGAATCTTGATATAGAGGATTTCCCTTTATCAGATAAATTACGGGAAGAACTATTGCAATGGGTATCGGAATATGGTAAATGGATTGATTTAGAAACCGATTCATTAAAGGAAAATGGATTAAAACAACAGAAAAATCACAATGAAAAAGGGTTGCAATTATTCCAAGAAGTGAAGAAACAGCTAGGAGAAAAATATCCAATCATATTTGTTCCATCCGCACCATATTGAAAAATAATTGGAATTGAATTTCTTCTTATTGAAGTAACGGGGTGCTTGAGTTAAAGAAGAGTTTGCGGCGGCAGGCTCTTTTTTTCTTATTGAAGTAACTGGCAGTTTAGTTCAATAAGAGGTGGTAAAATACAAATAAAATAATCTGTATATTGGGATTGATTAAATGGAAATAACATATGAGGTTTTGGATAAAGTATTTTTCAATGATGGAAGTCTAAGGGATATTTATATTGTTGACGTTAATTTAACCGATTGGCAAAAATTTTTTGAATGGATTCGCACTTCTACTTGGGATATTGTTTTTTACAAGGATGGACACATAACAGTGTATGAAGAAACTGATGTTGCCCATTTTTTTGAGGAAAAGGAGAACCACCGTATTTTAATGTCTATTAACACCAATGGTGTTTTGATTAACTGCAATTTCTTTTCAGAAGACGAGATAGAATTCGATATTGACCCAAAAGAAGTTAAAAGTAGATCTGAGGCAAATGCTGTTTTTGAATTTATGAAAAATCTATCAAAGATTCTTGATAAAGAAAGTATTCTTACTGGAGAAAACTTACCTGAATATCCATTGGTTACAGTTAATCCAGATGGAACATTGATTATAAGTGCTTGTTGAACTAACGGGGCAGGTTAGTTGAACAAGGGAATCCCTATTCCGTCCGCTGACGCACAGAAACAGGAGAAAATCGCCGTTTTTGGGGTCGGGTTTCCTGATTCTGATTATGCTAGGTATTTTTTCCACAAGAATGGCTGTCTCATGTGGTTTTGCTATTTCGCTATATCAACAACAAAAATACACACTATGTACGCAAGGGGGAAGTATAGTTGATTTGTAACATAAACTTTTGGCGGATGGCATTAAAAGGAAACAAATTAAAACATCAGGAATACTTAATATAAACAAACTGGTGAACCCTACTAGCGTGGTACTAGTAGGGCATGTAATTTATTGATTTAGTCCTTCATCAGTTACTATTGGGTTAATCTCATTCGTACTACCATTTTTATTTTTCTCATTTGTAGCATTTTGTGCCTCAAGTTGATTAAGCTGGTTTTTCACTGATTGTGAGTTTGTTAAATTATTTTGAATGTCTTTTTTCATTTATCCATTACCTCCTTTCCTAATTAGGTTTAGAAGACCAATCCAATTTTATTCAGGTTATAATTTTGAAATTTCCAGAGATATAAACAGTTTTTCGAACAGGAAAGTGGTTGCTATGGAGAGATTGTGAAACATTGTACTTTCACTAACGGGTAGCGATGCTTCAAGAAGGATCACCTTACCTTATTGAAGTAACATGGCAGGTTAGTAAAAAAAGGAATCAATTTTGGAGAACATTACTGAAGGTCAAAGCACGATTAAGTTTCTATCGAGGAGGCTTTGAAGACTGAAAAGTGGTGATGATTATAGCCTTCTCAAATGGAAATAATGACCTTTAATTCCTTAATCAATTCCCCTTCTATTTTCCTTTATTATGAATGAAGTTTTTCATAAGAATCTTGAACACAATAACAGTCAACGATTGAGTGAACACATAGACAAGGAATGAATAACGAAGTTCCCACCCTTTATATTGGAAAACCCGAAAGGTAATAGATAGAGCTTCGAAAGCAGTCCCGAATAAAGACCAACACAAAATATAAAAAGGGATTAACAACCCTTTAATCTTAAGCTTGTCGTAGAGATAAATGAACAGGTATCCACTAATAGGATACATGCCCCAGGTTGGAATCTCCGATATGGTCAGCCCTGGATTTATGTTTGAGTCGTATAAATCCATTGGTGGGACCCCAATTGTTTCGTCTAAACCCAACGAAAGTGCCAAACTCATTTTCATAATAAGTGCTGAAACAACTTTGGGTAAACGTTGTGGCAAACAATATACTATAAGACATCCCATGAGAAATACAAAAATACTAAACCATACGTTAATATTTGAAATTAAATACATGCTAAATCCCATCACTCCGTATAAGTAATCGAATCATCCAAACGGAACATAATGCCATAATCAAAACAATGGATTTAAAAGGTATGTACCAAAGTAGTCCAACTGAAACAAAACGAGCAACATCTAATACGTGGAAGGTCCAGCCCCCTAAAAAAAGAACTCCAAGGGTTGCAATATAACATATGAGTCTAACGATAAGGTGTTTCAACAGGAGAACCTTATCAAGAATCCAAGTAATAATAAGAGGGTTTAATATAAGAGACCATGTTATTCGGACTAAGGCTAATTCCTTGCTATCTGGTACAGTAATCCAATGTTTATTAACAAGGAAATAAGTGTAAACAAGGGCATTAACCGCTGTTACCGTAAACCAAATCGATAATAGTTCAAATAGGTGAAGATGTTTGGTTTTTACACAGAATGCGATTAATAATAGAACAGAAAACGAAACCACCAATACCATTACCATACAAAGAGTACCTTTCCATTGAAAATTAGTTATTGTCTAAATAAAATATTACTATTTATTATTTTTATAAAAACAATTTTACATACACTGCTGTTTAAAGGATTTTGGAAAGTTATGATGTTTTTAGAATGCTACATAGTTTGTGAATCATTTCACTTAAACTACCATGAAAACTAACTTCTGAAATGTTGGAAAATGGCAATACTAAAGAAGACGCAGCTCATTCTTTTTTTAAAAATATGGTAGCGCCGGATTCCTTTGATATTTAATGTGAATGATGGATCAAGAAGCTTCTGTAATTGTCACTGTATAGCCGAGACTTTCCAGTCTTCGAACTGAATGTCGTACAACGGATACTTGCTTTTGTTTATCGAAGTAGTCTTCGCCTAAGTCTACATACATTTCTTTTCTCGTTAAAAGATAAAAAGCGATTCTTAATATGGCATGAGCGACGACAATGGCAGCTCTTTTTCTACCTTTTCGTGCTAGTGTTCGTCTATATAATGCTCCAAGGTAGTTTTTGAGGCACCTACTGAATGAGCTGCTTCTGTTAAAGCAGATTTTAAATACTTGTTGCCCTTCTTGGATTTAGTTGATTTTCGTTTACCAGCACTTTCATTGTGTCCAGGCACGAGTGCAGCCCAAGAACATAATTGTGGTGCAGTTTGGAATTGTTTTTCAACATTGGTTCCAACTTCAGCAAGTATTTGTTCGGCCATTCTTTTGGCGATGCCAGGTATGGAATCAAGTCGTTCTATATCCTCCTGATGAGAGCTTACTCTCTGGGCAACCTCGTGATCTAACTTTTCAATTCGTTCTGTCAGGAAGTCAATGTGAGTTAGAATCGTATTAAGCATCATGCGTTGATGAGGATTTACATAACCTTTAAGAGCGAGCTCAAGTTCGTCCTTCTTCTTTTTCATTGTACCTCGAGCGAAGTTTGATAGTTTCTCAGGGTCGTCTTCGCCATCTGCGATAGCGCGAAGCATATCCTTGGATGAAACACCCATAATATCGGAAACCACAGAACCAAGTTTAATGTTTGCACCTTCTAGTACCTTTTGAATCCAATTATGTTGTCGTGCCCGTTCTTCAATAATACTTCGACGGTAACGAACCAGTTCTCGCAGTTCTCGTTGATTTCGATTAGGAATGAAGCTTGCTTTTAGTAACCCATGGCGAAGAAGTTGGGCTATCCATTCGGCATCTTTCACATCCGTTTTACGTCCAGGAACAGCTTTCATATGTTGCGCATTGACGACGAGAAACTCAATTTCCTCAGCTTCGATAAGATTTACAATAGGTTTCCAGAACACACCTGTACTTTCCATTGCAACATGAGTACATCCATGTGACTTGATCCAATCTACTAATTTTACAAGAAATACTGTTTTCGTAGAAAACGTTTGAATCTCCTTTCCTTCTGGAGTCATAACACAGGCAGTAATGTTGTCCTTATGGACATCCATACCACAAACTCGTTCAATTATAACTTTCATTGAAACCATCCTTTCTATGGCTATAAAAATAGGAGGCTGGTGCAAAAACCAGAAAAAGGATTAATCTACCATGAGTGCTTCCCGTAAGGGAGCGACATTCTGTGATGCACCGTGGTCGTTGGAGTCAGACTAACGGATGGGCTCAATGGCACCATAGTTTATCGACCTTCCTCACCCAGCCATAGAAACAGTATTGACGGTTTTAATATGTTTTCATCCTCTGTGGTGCATCGCAATTTTGCGATGCATGATGACTAACGGGCAGATTTGCGTAGCCGCATTAAAAAGCATTGGAACAATCGTCTTGGAGAACGATCAAAGAATCATTTGAATAAGACAACGAAAAAGCCCATTCTCGCGAATGAGCTTTTTTATTTTCCCAAAATAACCGTCCCACCGTTCCGTTAAGACGCGGCCGGTTTGATGATGATCTTGTTAAAGTTGTTGGCGAAAAAGTGGACAAAGGCCATCGCTTCGGCCATGGCGCCCATGGCGTTGCTCGTGGACGTCAGCAGCGCGACCGTTTGCTGGCCGTTCGTGGCGTACGCGGTAAATTTGGAGTTCGCGGGCAAGCCCCGAACGTCGACGATGATTTCGTCGATGCCCGGCATTGCGCGTACCTGGGCATGTCCGGTTCCCGTCGTGCCTTGCACGTCAAGGGTGAGGTACACGTTTTTCTGATTCAAGCCTTGCGAGCTGAGCCCCGTGCTGCTGCCAGGATCGGGGCGGGCGACGTAGACGAGCGCCATCGGGGATTGCCCGATCGGCAACGTTTGGATGACTTTCATCGTTTTCGTGTCGATGACGTCCATCGCGTCGGCATATTGCAATGCGACGTAAATGCGGGTGTTGTCCGGACTCGGCCAAATGCCATGCGGACCCCCGCCGGAGTTGTTGATGCGTGTCACGAGCGTCGGCGGGCCGCCGTTTGGCGAACGACGGTAAACGAGCGTCTGGTTCAAGTCGCCGACCGTAACGTACGCATAATTAATACCGTTAACCGTGACGAAGTTTGGATGATTGGTTCGAGGTCCCGTGTCCATTACGGCTGCGACTTTGAACGTTTCGGCGTTTACGACCGTAGTCGTTTTGCCGTTGATCGGCATGCCGAGCCAAATTTCCTTGCCGTCCGGGGAAACGGCCATATCCGAGGATCCGCCGGCGTCGGTCGGAATCGCGACGTGCTGAATGATCCGGCGTTTGGCCACGTCGACGACGTCGAGCGCGTCGGCGTGCAAGTGGTTGACATAGGCTAGCTTGCCATCCGGGCTGAACAAAATTTTCGAAGGCCCGTCCTCCGATACGATGCGATCAACGACGCGATTTTGCCGCCAATCGACGATTGCAATGGTGTCCATGCCGCGTTCTGCAACCCACAGTTCGCGTCCGTCGGGGGAAAAAAAGCCTTCATGCGGCGCTCTCCCCAAGTAAACGGTGCTCAAAATTTTGTTCGTGGCGGTATCGAAAACGTACACGGAGTTGGTTGTCACGTTGATGACGCAAAGGTAGCGTCCGTCGCGGGAAAACCCGAGGCCGTGAACGTTAATTTCGCCGTGATACATCGCGCCCAGAACATCCTTGGTCGTGTCCATACGAACGCTACCGAGCGGAATCGTGCCGAGTACCGTGTTCGTTTTCGGATTTACGACGGTGACCGTGTTGGAGTCTTGGTCGGCGGTGTACACGCGGTCGTTATCCGAGATCGGCTGCGCGCCGGGCAGTGCCGGGGCTTGGATCGGCGCTTTTTTCGGATAGGCGACGGCTGAAGACTCCGCACCGAAGCTAATCGCGATCGTCAACGTGAGCGCAAATGCTTTGCGGGTGAAAATCATGTGTAAATCCCCCTCCTTCTGCGGTGGTTTGTTTTGTCATAACACAGGCAGTAATGTTGTCCTTATGGACATCCATACCACAAACTCGTTCAATTATAACTTTCATTGAAACCATCCTTTCTATGGCTATAAAAATAGGAGGCTGGTGCAAAAACCAGAAAAAGGATTAATCTACCATGAGTGCTTCCCGTAAGGGAGCGACATTCTGTGATGCACCGTGGTCGTTGGAGTCAGACTAACGGATGGGCTCAATGGGACCATAGTTTATCGACCTTCCTCACCCAGCCATAGAAATAGTATTGACGGTTTTAATATGTTTTCATCCTCTGTGGTGCATCGCAATTTTGCGATGCATGGTGACTAACGGGTGCAAGAGTTAAAGAAATAGGATCGCTGTTTTTACTTGGAATACCGCATCAGGTTGTTTTATAAATTAGGAGGACGTTCATTATTCAACTATCCTCCTTTTTATAGTTAAGATTCAACCAATCGCTCTATAAAACAATTGGTGTTTTTGGTTATTTTAAAACCTTCGAGCGGTAAAGGTATTCCTGCTTTCAGGACCCCAATTTTCTCCCCCAAAACCTGTTCTACCTTCTAGATTAACAAAGCACGGCAGCACCGTATATTTAACACCTGGAGTAGCGTTCAGGTTAAAAGTCATTAAAAACCTTTTTTTTGAATTTCCAACAGGTGTAATCTTTACCATATTAGGTGTAAGACTATTTGTAGGAAGGAGATTCATATTACCTCCTTCAACAGTTGCAATGTCGGACGGTCTATCCAAATTATTTCTAATCCAATAATTACTAACATTTGTTGCAGATTGCATATCGGTCGGTTGGTCATAGGTTATTTCAATTTGATTAGGAGCTGTTTGTCTTGCAACGGTAAGAACTGGGTGAGGAACCATTTGAGGATTTTGTCTACCAGTAGGCATCATTTGTCCCGAATACATTTGGGAAGGCATACCAGAGTAAGGCATCATTTGTCCCGAATACATTTGGGAAGGTATACCAGTGTAAGGCATCATTTGTCCCGAATACATATGAGAAGGTATACCAGTGTAAGGCATCATTTGTTCCGAATACATTTGGGAAGGCATCCCAGAGTAAGGCATCATTTGTCCCGAATACATTTGGGGAGACATCCCAGAGTAAGGCATCATTTGTCCCGAATACATTTGGGACGGCATCCCAGAGTAAGGCATCATTTGTCCCGAATACATTTGGGGAGACATCCCAGAGTAAGGCATCATTTGTTGTTTTCCTCCTTGAAAAAAATGTAGTCATCTAACCATAATTAATGTATGTACTGGTTTGATTAATGTTAAAATTCTTAAATGAATTCTAACATAAGTAAATCTGCTATTTTTGCTTCAACTAACTGGTGCAAGAGTTGAAGATCAGCTGTCATCATGGCAGCCTTTCTTTTTGTGCTTACGAGGGAGTTTAGTAAGCGAGGTGTATTACTATTGTTCAATAATCGGGCCATTTTATGGTGTAAGAAGGATTTCTGCAGGTTATATCTTTAAGTTTAAAGTTACACCATTAGAAGGTCCTTTAATGGCATAAGGTAACTAATTTAAGGCAATGCCAGCGCAACTAACACCCCACGCAAAGTGGATGTTAATAACTGGTATTAATTAAACCGTATTTCGGATAAAGTTCCGTTTTTGTCCATGCTCGCCGCCATCATTATTACGATAATGAAAAAAATTGACGGGAGGATCTCATTACGTTAAATAACCGATAAAAAATACTAGACACCTCCATATCTGAATATAAAAAGATAGAAGGTTACTAACTGAGAGGGGATGGACAGATGGTAAGCTGCCACATTGCCACAATTGATGGTCTACGTATTTTTTACCGGGAAGCAGGAAGTCGCAGAAATCCCGCGATTGTGCTGCTCCATGGTTTCCCGAGCTCCTCCCATATGTTCCGTAATTTAATTCCATTTTTGTCCGACCGTTTTTATGTCATTGCCCCTGATTATCCAGGCTTTGGAAACAGCAGCATGCCTGTTCCCGATGGATTTACCTACACGTTCCATAACATCTCGCTTGTTATGGAAAAGCTCCTGGATCTGCTTGGTATCAAGCAGTCAGTCTTCTATGTTCATGATTATGGAGGTCCCGTCGGATTCCGCATTGCTGCTCGCCAGCCGTCAAGGGTGCTTGGATTTGTTATTCAAAATTCCGTTGCTCATGAAGAGGGACTTGGCAAGCCGTTCGATCTATTTAAAGCTTTGTGGAAAGACAGAAACCGAAGCACTGAAGCGGCAATGGGAACCTTGCTCACCTTTGATTTCACAAAGAAGCAGTATCTTACCGGTGCTTGCTCCCAGGATCTGATCAGCCCGGACAGCTATTTGATGGATCAGCTCTTCTTGAACCGCCCGGGTAATGCTCAAATTCAATTGGAACTTGCCTACGACTATCGGAAAAATGTAGAACAATATCCCGTTTGGCAGCATTATCTGCGCACGAAGCAGCCCCCAGTGACAGTTATCTGGGGGAAAAATGATTTTATTTTCACATTGGATGGTGCTATTGCCTATAGCAAGGAACTGTACAATGTGGAATCCCACCTTCTTTGCGGCGGGCACTTCCTTCTCGAGGAACAGACTTGGCAGGTATCACAGCTAATTAAAAGCTTCTTTTTATCAAGGCTAAGCAAATACGGCCCTTCAACCATAGGTTGAAAGATATTGGCCCTGTTACCCTTTTAACCTGCAAACAAGGCTACAATTATAATTTGGAGCTATGCTCGGATTTTTAGATTGTGAAGGTTTCTACTTAAACTATAGGGTGCTTTACTTTAACAAGGGTAAAGCCTTTTTTCTTGTTCCACTAACGAAGCAGGTTAGTGGAAGAAGGATTTATGAATATGGGGATAGAATCAATAAGTATAAATCCAATTTAGCTTGTTACTTTAGGGGGAAAATTGTGTTAAAAATAAATAAGAAACTGAGTATCCCGCAAATATTATTTACTGCGTTTTTTGTTGCCACGTTAATTACTGTTTCGGACTCTTTCATAGAATGGGATAAACCAATATATCACGGTATCTATGCTGGTGTACTTTTTATTGTTGGTGTAGTAATTGCTAAGGTCATCTTTAAGGATAAATAGTCAATTGAAACAAGGGATTGCAGTAGCAATCCTTTTTTACTAACGAAGCAGTTTAGCACAATAAGACATTAACTAAATGTAAACGTAATGGTGAAATTTTTTGAAAATAAATATTGACAAAAAATTTTATTTATGGTATAATAATAAATTTGTATATTGAAAATATCCTCCATGGATGGTAAATTAATCCTAAGTAATTTTTTAGAAAAAACTTACTTATAATTTGGGAGGAGATTAAATGAGAATCGATAAAGGATTGGCAATGTTAGAATTAAAAATTCAAGGTTTCGGATTAAACCCAACATTGATATGGGATGATGAAATGGCTGTTTTAGTTGATACTGGTATGCCTGGACAATTGGAACAAATACGTCTTGCTATGAGTGAAGTCGGAGTCTCCTTTGATAAATTGAAAGCCGTAATTATAACTCATCAGGATTTAGACCACATAGGTTCCCTCCCAGAAATACTAAACCAATCCAATAACCATATAGAAGTGTATGCAAATATTTTCGACAAACCATATATTGAAGGAACGTTACCTCTTATTAAAACAGACCCGAATCGAATGAGTAAAGAACAATGGTCATCATTACCAGAACAAATGCAATTTTTATATAAGAATCCTCCGAAATCAAAGGTAGATAAAACATTAGAAGACGGTGAAGAAATTTCATATTGTGGTGGTATTCAAATTATTTTTACACCAGGGCACACTCCAGGTCATATTAGTCTCTATTTAAAGCAAAGCAAAACTCTTGTCGCAGGTGATGCTATGGTAGTAGTAGATGGTGTTTTACGGAGACCCATACCACAAACGACATTGGATTTGAAAACTGCAATTGACTCTCTTGAGAAATTTTTAGACCTTGATATTGAAAAAGTGATCTGTTACCACGGGGGGTTATGTAATATTAAGGATAAAAAACAAATTGGAGACTTATTGAGCTAACGGGTGCTTGAGTTGAATAAAGGGTTGTAACGGCAGCCGTCTTTTTTTAGATAGGCTCTGTTAAATAATATGTTGATTTTTTACAGACAAAGAAAAAACGCTTGAACCAAGCGTTTTTTTATTATTATTCTTGATATTCAGGATGGTTATGACGTTTACATCCAAAAAGATAACAAGCCGTCTCTATCGATGTTTCAAATTCCATTTTGGGAAAATAACCTTCTGAAATTCGAGCATATATTTGTCCATACTCTTTCTTTTCAGCAATCAATTCTTTAATGCGTTCTTGCTTATCACTTTCGGTCCAATCCTCATCGCATTCTTCTTCATGCATATCTTTGATTTCTTCAATTTTTTCATTTATTGTTTCATTAAGCAATTCTTGAGCACGAGTTGGATTATTTAGATTTATCAACGAGTAAACATATCGACTAATCCAATTGGGATTTTTTGCATAAACGTCCCAACCCTTTTCAAACCATAGTACAGCCTCTTCGTGACGGTTCAACTCAACATATAAGTCAGCTACATCAACCTCACCGACAAATTCATCATCCTTTTCGGAGAATGTATCGAGTTTAAGTTTAGCCTCATTTATATTTCCTAATTCAATTAAACACTTTATATGGCTATACACTGCCCAATCGGAAGGTTCCGAACCAAGTAGAAAAAAGTTTGATGCATCTTTTATTTGTCCTAGATGATAATGAGCAACACCTAAATTATTATAAGCGATTCTAGTAGGATGGATAGCAATAGATTTCTCCAATATATCTTTGGCTTTTTCCCACTTTTCTAACCTCAAATAAACCTCAGCTAATAGATTGTATGGAAAATGGGATGTTGGATTCATATTAATCGCTTCTTCCAACAAACCAACGGCTTTCGAATCATCATATTCTTCATAGCAATAGATCCACGAAAGATTAGTCAATGATTGAATGTCCCTGGATATTTTTACGGCTTCTTGGAACATTTTTAATGATTCTTCATAATTATTCTCTTCAAGTAATTCAATCGCATTTTGATTGATATTCAAAAAAAATCGCCTTCCTATCCTACTTAGTCGGTTAATCTAATTTTAGCATTTAATTCTATGCAGTATGAAATTTTGATTTACGAATGCTTTCGTATGTTTCTTCAACAGGAAATTGAAATTTTCCCTAGTAATTTCGGTTACAAATACGTTCAACACTAAAGAAAAACAATATATCTTATTGAAGTAACGGAGCAGGTTAGTTGAAGAGAGAAATGATCACTTTATGTCGCATTTGACAAAAATTATGCAATAAAAAAGCTAGGAATCATATACCTAGCGGTTAAGCAGCTTATATATTTTTTCATTTTATTAATTCATTAAATTTATTTTTCCTACTTATGAAATATGCAAGTATATAGATAAAAAATTGTATAACAAAGGAATATAAGTAGTTCCACTTGACCGGGTCATAAATTCCAATCCAATCAACAATCGGAAGAGCAATCAATGAAAAGATAGCAAACAAAAGTGCTTTTATAAATAGATTGGTTTTCGGTTTAGTTTGTATTAGAAACATTACAGTTATAGGTAAAATAAAAATGCTAAAAGGAATGTAAGTGGAAAATGCTGGGTGCACATCGTAATCGTACTTCCATAAACCAAAAAAAGTTCCAATATAGTCTAAATGTGCTGAAATAATAGCTACTATTAAACCTGCATATTGTAAACGATCGCTGCTTTCTTTATTTCTAAATTTAATCCAAAGGGCTAGAGGGATAACAATTAGTAATACACCTATCCACCAACGCCAAGTAAATAATGAATGTGTATACCAAGCATCTAAAACTTGGTTATGCAATCTTAAAGACTTAATGTAAAACTTGCTAAAAACCGTTGTAAATAAATATATTGATATAACCTCTTTATATTATTTGATTTTCATCACATAAGGACTTTCTTTTTTTAATGATGATGACTTAAGTATTAACAAATATCTATTATTTATGTTCTTAAAAACAGTTGTTGCACAATACGAACAAAATGTACAGTAAATGAGAAGTGGCTTGTTAAACTATCGGGTGCAAGAGTTGAAGATCAGTGACTGCTTCGGCAGCTTTTTTTGCTTGTTCCACTAACGGAGCAGGTTACTTTAAGAATGATTAAAGTGCAAAATAAGAAATAAGAGTTAAAATAACTATACAAATAGCACCTTTTTAGCATTGTATTTAACATTATAATTAGCAGAATCACTTTGTTCCGGTAGTAGACTGGGTTGCTCTCAGCCTTCACTTCCACCTTCGGTGGAGCATCATCTGCCGCGGGTGCAAAAGCAGCAGATGAAAAATTCCAAAATTATCAGAAAGAGCAACAGCATTTGCTGCCATCACCGGAAGAGGAACGCCGGAAAAAATTCGACGTTATTTTTGGAAATATGTAACTCGTTTAATTGATAGAACATTTCCCTATACTAAGAGTAGCCGTTTGAGAGTAAGAATAATTGCTTTATATAGGGTGATGAAATGGAAGCGAAAAAAATTAAAGATACGCGTGTTATTCATACCGATCAGGTGTTGATTAATGATTTGAATAATTATCATACATTATTTGGCGGAGTTCTAATGAAGAAGATGGATGCATGCGCGACACTTTCGGCTCGCAAGCATTCGCGAGTAAAACAATGTGTTACGGCATCGACAGATTCGGTTAATTTCCTCCATCCCATTACGCAAAGTGATGCAGTCAGTATCGAATCGATTGTTTGCTATACAGGTAGAAGATCGATGGAGATTTTCTGTAAAGTGGTTGCTGAAGATCTTGAAACCGGGGAACGAAGAATTGCCGCTACTGCATTCTTTACTTTCGTCCCTCTAGATGAAAATAAAAGACCGTTGGAAGTCCCTGGAGTCATTCCAGAAACAGAGGAAGAAAAATTTCTTTACGAAACCGGAAAAGAACGCGAAAAAATTCGCATGATCAAAAGGGAGCAAAATAAAAAACTCGTATCCAGACTTACATCGGACAAACCATAGGATTAGGGGTTGATGATATGTTGGTATCAGCAAATTATAACGAATTGAAAGATGCAAAAATTGCCATTGTAAACTTAAGTGCAACAAAACCATCTATTTATGATAAGTTGTTAAATATCATTGAACTAACCCGTCAACTAAATTATGGGTATGAATACATGGGATCGTTACTCATGGATGAAGACTCAAGCCAATTTAAACCGATAGCCAAAGATGATTATGTATTGTCCGTCTATCATCGGGAAATCGAAAAATTAAAAAAAGACCCAAAATTCTTTGAACTAAAACAGTTGCTAAAAGAGTATCGACAAGTGAGTTATGCTAATATCAGCAAGTTGGTATTGGGAAAAAATCCAAGAGAATTAGTCGGTCCAACTGTGATTCATTAAACAAAACGAGGCTGGGAAGGAAAAAATTTCCTTTCCAGCCTGTTCTGTTTATAGAAAAAGAATAATTATCTCCTATGAAAACCTACTTCAATTTAGTTAGGAAGAAGAGGATAATTCCTGGGAAGATGCTTTAACCAGGAATATTGTCTTTTCCTATACATTAAAATGTAGATTGTGAAGGATTGTACTTAAAGTAAAGGGTGCGATTGTTCAATAATGGCAGTCGCTTTCCTTGTTCCGCTAACGGGGCAGGTTAATTGAAGAGAGAACCATTGTTTCTCCCAAAAATTGAGTTACCTTTAATATTCGCACTTAATGTTATAATGTAATCAAATAGTTAATGGAGTGGGGAAATTGAAAATTCCTTTGTATTTTAATTTAGCAGCTATAATCCTCATTGTTTTCGGTATCTGTGTCATAGAGATAACATACATTCGTGTACTTTTTTGTATAGGCTTAATAATACAGTTTGTGTCTTTGATAATAGATTGTATTGATAAGTTTTCAAAAAGAAAGAATAAATTTCTTTAAATTGTGATGACGAGGGACAAGTTTGTGAAGAAATGTACTTAAACTCCCTCAGTTTAATACGATTTTCTCCCGAATACTCGCTTATTCGCAGGATTTCATGTACCTTGATATTTTGTAACGATAGAATATAGAGGGTCAGATCCATTATTAGCTTCGTGGAGGCATAGTGAAATAGAGGAGTGTAATTGCACTCCATATTTTACCATATGATGTACATGCTCCACGCCGCCCCTGGAGGCTTTCCCTCCCATGTCTCAACGGGTCATTTGCCCTTTCATTCCTTCGTTATGCCTATCCAAGGGGTGGAGGCCAGTTTTGCTAACGGGATGGGTCAGAGCCCTTTTGTTTAAGTAATCTGGTACTCCGTACATATTTAAAATCCTACGAATAAGCCAACATTCGATTTGTATCATAATAAAGTGTATTGTTTTCTATTACTTTTTCCATGTCCTAAATAAGAACGAGTGATATTCTAATATTCCATTCGCACTAAGCTGCCATAGGTGTTATTGTTTAAAGTTTTTCAGAATTATAGGATTCATTTCTTCGAGCCATTCCTACAAAAATTCTAGCCAACTTACCAATCAATTTCATAATTGATTTCATTTTCTTCATTTTTTTAACCTTAACATTATGGGTGTGGATTCCTTTAAATTCTGGGTTGTTCATCACAAGGCTCATTGTAGCTAAGTAAAGGAATCTCCGTAGCCTTGACCTTCCACGTTTTGATAAAACAATTTGCCCTTTCCACTTTCCAGAACTAGCTTCAGCTAGGTGTAAACCAGCATGTCGAAGTAGCGAATTACCGTGAGAAAATCCACTAATATCTCCAGCTTCACCTAATATGCCAGCTAAAGATATTCCACTAATTCCTTTAATGGTAAGCAGCTTTTTAGCATAAGGAATTTTATTCAATACATCGGTAACTTGCTTTTCAACTCTTTCGAGTTGTATTACTGCTAAATCATATTCTTCAAGTAATTGCTCCAAATGAAATTTATAAGCATCTAGTGCTTGTCTTGAACCGATGGAATTCTTGGCTACCTGGAGGAGTAATTGGGCCTTTTTTAATCCAGGTTGCCTCTTCATCAGAGATTTCCAGCCCATAATAATCTCATGAGGCTGCTTGGTGGCCAATTCCATAGGAGTTGGAAATAGGCGAAGGGTTGCGATTGCTCCTTTTGCAGTAATGTCTTTAAAGACTTGTCGGAGTTCTGGAAAGACAATATCTATCCAGCGATTTAACTGATTGATAGAACTAACAAGTCGCTTAACCACTACATCACGGTTAGACATTAGGACCCTTAGTTTTTCAAATGATTCTGATGTGTATCTAACCTCGGAGTAGTAGCCGTTCTTTACCATATCAGCTATAACTAATGCATCTTTTTTATCACTTTTTGACTGAGTATTATCACGGTTTTCTTTATTCCTCTTTACTAAATGTGGGTTCACCGTTACTACCTCAATATTTTGTTTAAGGAGCCATTTTGAAAGATTGATCCAATAGTGTCCAGTTGGTTCCATCCCAACAATTTCTTCACATAGGTTGTTTAATCTTTGAAGATTTTTAATCCATTTTAGAAAACTAGTAAATCCTTCTTCATCATTTTTGAATGTAAGAGGATCTCCGACAACAATTCCACGGAAATTTACGGCTCTGCCGACATGAAATTGTTGTGCAATATCCACGCCGACAACCAGATGTTTAACGGAAATTCTTTCTATTAGTTGATTTTGTTTGTTCTGCATTTTAAACTTCATAGTAGGGTTCCTCCTAAAGTTGTGAGTTAGAGTGGTGTCTATACTCATATCTTACTGAGGAGCCCTATTTTTTTCAAAGTCGAAAAATAACAATCTACAGGAATGCTAACGGGTAGCGTTAGTTAAATAAGGGTACTCGTATATTAAAACACAAAAAAACACTTGGGAGATGACGAGGTTTTTTTTATTTACACGCAATCAAAAAATATTCGTTAATTTTATTCATCTTGATGTGTAATTAACTATAAAAAAAGTGCTGATAAAGCCAATACCTATAATAAAAGAAATAAACGGCAAATCACGGTCAGATGACTTTTTAAATATAATGACCGCTAAAACAAACGAAAAAACGGTACCAATAAGTAAAATTCTATTTACCCACATAAGTAAGATACTATCTAACCATAGCAAAAAAATTTCTCCTTCTATTTTGATTATGATAATCCAATAAAAAAGTTAATCTCTAATTTGATCAGCGGATATTGCTTCCTCTAGAACTACAGTTATGGCTTAATAATTATATTATAAAAGCAATTTTTTAAGTTCTGATGAATTTTATGTAAACGTTTTTTTAAGTTTTACCCCTATTGTGAAGTAAAGATAATAATAACTCGTTGAAGAATAAGGGAGTTGATAGAGGCTTCTTCATAACCGTCTAAGTTATAGTCATTTTTGGTTATTGTACTAAAGAAGCAGTTTAGTTGAATAAGGATTCAGTACCAAAGATAGATATATTCCAGCAAAAGATCAAAATGTGTTATTGTTTAAATATGATTTTTGTCTAGGGTAGAAACATGAGAAAGGTGTGCAGAAGTGTGAACAAAAGAATATTTATGATTTTATTTACTGTGATTTTAATATCTGTATTTGTGGGTTGCGGAAAAATCACTGAACATACTTCGTCAAAAAAAGTGCAATCCCCAACGAGCACGGCTTCTAAGACTGTTGAAACCAATAAGAGTACATCTGCCGATGACACAGAAAAACCAACGAGTGATAGTGAACCCAACAAAAGTGTTCCTGCATCTAGCACTTTAAAGGCAACAGGTACAACGGACGGATTTGATTACAGCAAATATACCCTAATTGTAGTAAACGGCGGGGATATGTCAGGATATAGACAGCCGAATGTCAAAGTAGATGTCGGATTTGGAGAACGGGAATATTGGGCGTATACAAATGAATACGGTCAGCTAATTCGTGTTGAGGCGAAAAATATAACACTTCAAAATCCGAATACTGATCATGTTTTGTCATCAGGTAGATATTACTCTGATGAAGCAAATGTTCCTGGTACAGAGAGTCCAACCTTGGATAAAGGGCATGTAATTGCTGACTCACTTGGGGGAGTATCTAACGCTAGGTAAAAAATCACTTAATATTTGAAGGACCTGAAAGGACTTAATGAAACTACCGCTTCTTCTATAATGAAAAAAGACATTGTCAATTATTTTTACAAGCTGCTCTTTTTCAAAAAATGAATCAAGTGTGGTCGCAATATAGGCCATTTCCTGTAGAGAATAATGGAGTTGAAGTTGAGAGAAGAGTTTATTTTTATTTGGAATAAACACGGATTGATTGGGGATTAATTTCGTTAATATTGGATGAGGGGCTTCAATAACAATACCTTCACGAAATGCTTATTAATAAATGATTCCTCTTCCACCTTATCCAGTTTATCGCCGTATATAAGGGAATTTTTATAATAAATAAGATAAAATCTTTCGTTATCTGCTGTTATCACATCAATTACTTTGGTTCTTGCAAATAGGGCTGTTCGATTAACATTTCCTTTTACCATATTCTTTCTATCCTTTATGGATAATTCAGTTGGCAACATAATCTCTTTATTCATTTCAACTTCCCCCCAATAGAATATAGACACTGATAAAAATCATTTGCTAACCTTTTGGTTTAATTATAGCATAAGTCCAAAATAATGTTCCTCTGCGCATTATCCCAGAAGTTTACTTTCCAATTCCCGAAAAATAAGGGTGTCAGGAATTGTCTAAATTCGGTGCCCGATACCCTTATTTTCAGTTTGGAAAAGTACGACGATCTTTAACTTAATCCGCCTTTAGGTTTGTCCTTTCAATTCGATACAAATCATGCCGCCGGTCTCGTAATTGGCTCATGGAACCGGATTTCCTTGAACGTCTCAGCTGCTCAAGGTCTACGTCTCCGACAACCACTGTATCTATGTTTGCGTCACATTCCCCGACAATGCCATCCCGTGCAAATTCAATATCTGAAGGGGAGAAAATCCCCGATTGGGCGTATTGAATATCCATGTTCTCAACGTGTGTTAAGTTACCCACTGTTCCAGCAATACAGGTATATATTTGGTTCTCAATGGCTCGTGCTTGGGCACAGTAGCGTACCCGAAGATATCCTTGGCGATCTTCTGCACTAAATGGGACAAAAATTATATTCGCTCCCTTTTGAACTGCGATTCTTGCTAGTTCAGGAAACTCGATGTCGTAAGAAACCTGAATAGCTATTTTTCCGCAATCGGTGTCAAAGACGTGTATCTCATTTCCCTCAGCGATTCCCCACCACTTTTTTTCATTAGGGGTCACATGAATTTTAGCTTGTCTTTCAATCGATCCGTCTCTGCGGAATAGAAAGCTGACATTGTATATATCACCATTTTCTTCAACAAAATGTGTTCCGCCGACAATATTAATGTTATATCTTACAGCGAGCTGCATAAATAGTTCAATGTATTGATCCGTATAGGTTGCAAGCCGTCTTACTGCCCGGTCCGGGCGTTTTTCTTCCAGAAAGGACATCAATTGGGTGGTAAAAATCTCTGGAAATACGGCAAAGTCAGATCCGAAATCAGCTGCAACGTCTACATAATATTCAACCTGGGTACTAAAATCCTCAAATGATTCAATTTTCTTCATCATATACTGTACTACGCAAACTCTAACAGGGAATGATGTTCGATAAATACGCTTTGACTTTGGACGGTAATCGACGTTGTTCCATTCCATCAAAGTGGCCATAGAGTCAGAAGCCTTGTCATCTGGGAGGTAGCTTGTGTTGATCCGTTTAATGGTAAAACCTTGAAGGAGCTGGAAGGATAACACCGGATCATAAATGTTATGCTTCTCCACTTCTGCTACGTACTCACGAGCGGTCATTTCATCCTTGTATTTGTGATAATTAGGAATCCGCCCTCCGATGATGATGCTTTCAAGATTTAAACGAACAGCAAGGTCTTTTCTAGCCTCGTAAAGGCGATGCCCTAATTTCATGCGTCGGTATTCTGGATCGACCATCACTTCAATCCCATATAAATTGAGTCCATTAGGATCATGATTGGTGATATAGCCATTGTCCGTGATGATGTCCCAAGTATGCTGGTCATCATATTCGTCAAAATTGACAATTAGGCTTGAACAGGAACCGACAATTTTGTCCTCATATTCCACACAGAACTGACCTTCAGGGAAAATTCGAATGTGACTAAGCAATTGTTCCCTCTTCCAGGGATCCATGTTAGGAAAGCAGACTCTCCCTAACGCTATAATTGCATCAATGTCTTCGATGCGTATATTTCGGATGATTATTTTCTTCTCATATTTTGACATATCTGTCTCTGACACGTTCTCACACCCCTGCTTTAGTTGTAATGCCTATGTAGTTACATAAAAAATGGACTCTCCCTTTAACCAATTGCCATTTTTCATTTATGGTTCCCTTTATTGACAAAATTAACTATACTCTTCCTAACTAATAGGTCAAATCATTGCTACTTTTATTCAAACAGCAAAAAGAGCGATAGCTGTTTGAGCGATCACTCTTCGTTCAAATATTCTATTATTCCTCCAACAAATAATCATAGATATGCTTACCAATTTTACTTATTTTCTGCTTTCCCGCATATACATCGTCTAGCCGGTCGATTAAGACCGCAGCATAGGCGGTTTTCCCCTTATATTTAATCACCGCACAATCATTTTCAACGCGAGGAAGACTGCCTGTTTTATTGGCCACAACAACCCTTTCCAGATCCATCAAACCTGGAAGTCTATCTTGAAATTGCTGATAGCTCATTATTTTTAAGACAGCTGCTCGGCTTTCCTCTTTTAAATAAGACCCTTCATTGACAGCTTTCAGGCAAGTCAACATGTCTATAGGAATTGTAAAGTTATCATGACCTTGTCCAATGGCTGCAAAGTCCATCATTTTCCGATTAAGTATCGTATGCTTCAGTCCCATTTTCTTAATGGATCGATTTATGTCTGCCATTACCAATTTATCTATCAGCATGTTGGTGGCCGTATTATCTGAAACTGTAATCATTAAGGTCATAAGATCCTTCAAAGTCAAAAGCGCATCGCGAGAAAATGCCTGCAATACTCCGGACCCGCCAACATGATTTGTGATCGAAACCAATTGATTTAAATTTAGTTTCCCTGCCTCACTCTGCCGAAATGCTTCTATTAAAATGGGAACCTTAATCAGACTGGCAGATTGAAATGTTTCCTCACAATTAACATATAGACTCTCGCCCTCGATTTCAACCGCCAGCCCCACTCGACCGCTGAGACCACGAAGTTCTTCTTCGATTCTCACCTTTAATTGATCCATCGCTTACCTCGTAACAGCAACCTGAGAATAATCATGATCACCGGTTTTATTTTTATCATAAAGATGACAGGCAATATAATGGCTATCTTCAATTTCCTGCCAGACAGGCTTCTCCTTCCCACAAACCTCCATGGCCATTGGACAGCGGGTTCTAAAGACACAGCCGCTCGGAGGATTAATCGGGCTTGGAAGTTCCCCTTTTCAAATAATCCTTTCACGCTTGTCCTCAATATCCGGGTCCGGAATCGGAATGGCTGATAGCAATGCCTGTGTATATGGATGGAGCGGCTTCTTATACAGCTCACTGCTTGTCGTTAATTCAACCAATTGCCCTAAATACATAACACCAATACGGTCGCTGATTTGCTTCACCATGGAAAGATCATGAGCAATAAATAGATAGGTTAAGCCTTTTTCCTTTTGCAATTTCATCAGTAAATTAACGACCTGGGCCTGAACGGATACATCGAGGGCAGAAATCGGCTCATATAACATTACACCTCAAGACAGCATTCTCAATAGGCACGGCGATCAAGCTTATATGGAAAAAGTGATTCGAGATGCAGGAGGTTGTACAGATTTCGTAGCAGTGATTCAATATCCAAATACTCAGACGCAAATTCCTAACCATTATAAATTCACATACAAAATTCAGGGCAGATCCATTACAGATGAATTTGACAATGTAAACCCAGATGAAGTGAACAAAAATTTAGGGAAAACGACAGGTACGAGCAGTACGCCACCGAAAACAGACAATGTACCTGCAAACGAAACGGAAAATAGTAATGAAGATGTTAGTAAAGTGGATACCAATCATAACGGAAGTGTTACGATCGCTGAAGCCAAAGCTGCTGGCTTTAAAATGCCAATTACGCGAGATTCATGGCTCTATAAATATATGGATGATCGAGATGGTGATGGCTTAGTAGGTGAATAAATGGGGTTATGCGGCGATTCTTTTCTTCTTATTGAAGTAACGGAGCAGTTTAGTTTAATAAAGCGTATTTAGTAGTGTTTTTGCATAGGACATGCCATCTAATTCTTGCATACATTGTAATGTAAACAATTTCTTTGCAAA
Organism: Bacillus sp. OV166; assembly: GCF_900177675.1. GTDB lineage: Bacteria > Bacillota > Bacilli > Bacillales > Cytobacillaceae > Neobacillus. The sequence continues at coordinate 3,133,197 of NZ_FXWM01000001.1, forward strand.
GGAAGTGAAATTATAATGTCAGATTCACATGGTTCTAAAGGTTCTAAAGGTTCTAAAGGTTCTAAAGGTTCTAAAGGTTCTGAAGATTGTTGTAATTGCGTTGAGGGAATGGCAGAAAAACTAGAACAGTTCAAAGGTTTTTATGCGTATATTTATGAAGAAGGCAATAAGGCTCTAGCTCAAGGAGCTATCAGAAATGTGAAAGATAATTCGGTCCTCCATTTGGAAAGGGTGACTAAAACTGTCTTTCTTCCTGGTGGTGGATTATTTAGCAATGTGTTCACTGATTTATATATCAGTATCTGTTCCATTACAGAATTTGCCCCTCTTTTTCCAGTAGATTCGGTATCAGCGGAAGAGATCACTAATATGCAAAATGAAATGCAGAAAAAGCTAAATGAAACCAGAGTACGCTAGTGCCATTCAATTCCTACTTTCAAACCACATAAATAATAGAATTTGCAAACGGGTGGGAAATCCTAATCCCCACCCCAAATAAAAAAAGCAACCAACTGCTGCAACTTGTCGATTCTCCCTCCTGTAGGCTAAAGAAAATAAATTTCATTTTCAACTAACAGGTGCTTGAGTTTAAGATCATAGCTGTCATTGAGGCAGCTTTTTCTTGTTGAACTAACGAAGCAGAATACTTAAAAAAGAGTTTTGAGGATTAGGGGTTAATCCTTTATAGAAGTGTTAAAAATCATAATAATCTTTATTTTCGGTAAATTTATTATTGACAACTCGAGTTTATCGATATATTATCGTATTTAATTAAATAACAATAAGCAAAGATTGGAAATAGTAAAAGGATTTATAAACTTGTCAGAGAGCCGATGGTTGGTGAAAATCGGTAGTTATTGCCTTTGAACTCATCCAAGAGCTACTCTCTGAACATAATCAGTAGGGGATGTCGGTTTTCTACCGTTATGATGATAGGTGGTGATAGCTGCCGAAAATGAGTGGGTTAATTATGTAATGATTAATCAATTAGAGTGGTACCGCGAGCAATGCCTAGTCTCTATATTTTTAAAGAGACGGGGCTTTTTTTATTTTTAAATAAACTAACAATTTTATATGAAAAGGTGGGAGTTAGGATGAAAAATATCGATAAATATTCTAGAGGTTACTTTATGCCCCCAGCGCAAAGCTTGAAATGGACAGAGAAGGAGTATATTACAGAAGCTCCTACTTGGTGTAGTGTGGATCTTCGCGATGGAAATCAGGCTTTGGTTGTCCCGATGAGTCTAGAGGAAAAGTTAGAATATTTTCAATTGCTTTTACAAGTAGGTTTCAAGGAAATCGAAGTAGGTTTTCCAGCTGCTTCGGAAACCGAATTTGCATTTTTACGTACAATAATTGAAGAAAATTTGATTCCGGATGATGTGACAATTCAAGTTTTGACACAGTCAAGAGAGACTATTATCAAAAAAACATTTGAAGCGTTACAGGGTGCGAATAAAGCAGTGGTGCACTTGTACAATTCCACATCTGTGGCACAGCGTGAGCAAGTATTCAGAAAATCTAAGGAAGAAATTATCGATATTGCTGTAACTGGAGCAAAAATGCTTAAGAAATATGCTGCTGAAACCGAAGGGAATTTCCAATTTCAGTATTCTCCTGAAAGCTTCACAGGTACAGAAGTGGAGTTTGCGCTTGAAATTTGCAAAATGGTACTTGATATTTGGCAGCCATCAGCTGATAACAAGGTAATTATCAACCTACCAGCTACTGTATCAATGTCCATGCCTCACGTTTACGCAAGTCAAATTGAGTATATGAGTGACAATCTGAGCTACCGAGATAATGTAATCCTATCACTTCATCCACACAATGACAGAGGAACTGGGGTAGCAGATGCCGAGCTAGGAATGCTTGCCGGAGCGCAAAGAATCGAAGGAACATTGTTTGGAAACGGAGAAAGAACAGGGAACGTGGACATCGTAACGCTTTCATTAAACATGTATTCACACGGGGTAGATCCAATTCTGAATTTTGAAAATATCCCTACCATTATTTCCAAATATGAAAAATTAACAAGAATGAAGGTTCACGAAAGACATCCATATGGCGGTGAACTTGTCTTTACTGCATTTTCAGGTTCCCATCAAGATGCCATTGCCAAAGGTATGAAATGGCGCGAGGAAAAAGAACGTCAGCATTGGACTGTACCTTATCTATTAATTGATCCTATGGATATTGGAAGAGAGTATGAAGGAGATATCATCCGAATTAACAGTCAATCCGGTAAGGGAGGAATCGGTTATATCCTTCAGCAAAAGTATGGAATTGATCTACCTTCCGAAATGCGTGAGAGCTTCGGATATAGTGTGAAAAATGTTTCAGATCATAAGCACAAGGAACTTTTGCCGAATGAAATCTATGACATTTTCATCAACGAATATGTGAATATTAACACCCCTGTCGAATTTATCCGTTACAAATACACTCAAAATGGTCATTACGAAACGATTGTATCGATCCGGATGAATAATGAAGAACATGAATTTTCTGGTGGGGGAAATGGAAGACTGGATGCTATCAGCAACGCTCTGCAAACCAAACTGGGTATCGACTATACAGATTTGGTCTATAAGGAGCATGCGTTAGAAATAGGCTCAGGATCAAACGCTGTATCTTATGTAGGAATTACCGCAAAGAATGGTGCTGTATATTGGGGCTGCGGAATTGACACTGATATTATGACCTCCTCAGTAAAAGCTCTGTTTAGTGCCGTTAACAATATGGTATCAGTTAAAGATTGTGAAACGTTACACTTAAACTAACGGGTGCTTTACTTTCACAATAAGGGGCTGTTGTCGGCAGTTGTTTTCATTGTCGTTATTGAACTAACGAAGCAGTTTACTTAAAGAAGGAATGAAAGGATATTACCGTAATATATTGGTCATAAATATTGATTATTGGTGGTGAACGATGAAAAAGACCCCTAGTTTATTAGTTTTTTTTATTTTCCTATTGGTTGTTACTGCTTGTGGTGGTCCTTTACATCAACATCTTCCGATTTGTATGTAGTTAAAAAGGCACATTCAAAGGATGATAAAGAAGCGTGGATAATAGCATATGACCCCAACAGTATTACAGAAAAGAAAGAAATAAAAATAATGGTCCAAGAACCAATGGTCTGGAACTTGATTGAGGTTAATAAAACTTATTTTTCAAGTTACTCAAAAAAAGGAGATAATCCCTGGATATTAGAGCAAATTGAACATCTTGGTGACAATGATACTATAAGATGATTAAATTTTAACTATCTCAAGGGTGCTTACTAAGAAGATACAGCTGCAATTTTGGGTGCTTTTTTTATTGAGCTAACTGGTCAGGTAAATTGAAGAAGAAAAGGTTAAACGATGTAAAAGATAGAATTATTAAGTAGAGAAAAAAATGAATAGGTGAAAATCTCTATGAGATACAAAATGAAAATCTTTCTATTGAATGTTTTGATTTTTGGATTGCTTGTAATGAGTGGTGTTCCAATTGAAAAATGTTTTCTTTGGATGTCTTACATCAGCCTTGCCTTTCTTGTTTCTATCGTGCTGTGGCAACTATTCGAGTTTATTTGGATACTCATCCTTCAAAAAAAGTCTTATGATCGCTTTTTATTTTGGATAAAGCCAAAGTCAAAAAGAAAACTCAAGAAAAAAAGAAAAAAGGTATAAAGGTAAGTAAAAACTTTTTACACTTAAACTTTTATTGTCTAAATCTTATGTAACTAACGGGTCCAAGAGGTGTATTAGGGGATGGTTGCGGCTATCCCTATCTTCTTGTACTAACGGGGCAGTTTAATTCAATAAGGCTATTGCTAAGATAAGTATAAAGACGGAATGTACTGGAGGTAAAAGTGGATAAAGAATTAGAAATTAAAATTGTAAAAATGTTCTTTTCTAAAAGGATACAGGATAGAGTTATTTTTGAACTATCATCAAAGAAGAAAAGGATAGAAGCGTTAAGCAGACTTTGCCACAATTATGAAAACACACTTGTTCCAGATTATATGGTTGAAATACCATCTCCTAATTCTGATTATCAAGAAATTGCGTCTTTACTAAAAAAACAAGGTGCACGGAATGAGTGTTATGTAATTTCGTGGGATCAAGAAACTGATGGCAGACACTTGCCCTTAAATGAAGCCTTAAAGAAAGTAGTTGGCTATGGAATGCCTTCCATTGTTTCGTGTGTTGAAGGGAAAATTGCTTATTTTGAAGCTGAACAGGAAGTGGGTTCACCTCCCAGATTTATATTAAAAAGGGAAATTTAAGGGCGATTATTGTTAAGCTAACGGGTGCAAGAGTAAAGATAGAGGTCGCTGCGGCGATCTTTTTGCTTGTTGTACTAACGGAGCAGGTTACTTGAAGAAGGACTTTGATATTTGAATATAGAAATAGTGAAAAATAACGGATTTGGCTCCTTTGTAATGTGAGGTGGCTTGAGATGGGAATTTTTATAAGCATTAATTCGATCAAGCATATTGGTACTGAAAAATACGCAAAAATTTCTATGATTTAATGAACGAAAGTGGAGAAATTTAGGGGGGCAAATATTGATAAAAAAGAAGTATGGAACATAGCAAAGAATAGGGAAGAAATGAATTGTTTTTTTGTTTGTATTATTATTGAGTGGATGCGGATCATGGTACTGGAAAGTAGATTATACGGAAATTTATAGTCCCTATTTCGATTATGTTCTAGGGACTGGACAAGTGTGGATACGGGTTATGTGATAAAGCCAGCTAATATTCCTATTTTCACCAATGAAAAATATCGAACGTGGGAGATTACCTATAAGGATAACAAAGGAAATCAACAGTCTTTTCATTTAGATAATTATGAACAAATCGATATTCTAATGTTTAATCATCTCTCGGACCTTTTTTACAAAAAGCGTTTTGATAGTTTTTTTAGGATTGGCAGGGGTAATGGCGGTTTGTATCTTAACAAATAAATTAAAAATAAAACGAAATAAGGGATATTGTTCACTCGATTTCTTAAACTAACAGGGGCTTCGGCACATTTATCATCGGCTTTTCCACAGTACACAGCAAAATTCTATTTGATTTTGCACAATCTTTCCTTTTCCCAATAGTTTGATTATATAAACGTTTTTAATAATATCACAGTTTAGAAAGTTGAAGTTCCTTGTTAAACGAGAGCATTATTTTAAGACAGGACCGCTGCGGCGATCCTGTCTTTTTGTTGTGCTAACAGTGATAAAAAACTGGAAAATATATGTTCTAAACCAAAAGAACATATGATACAATTAGTGTAAAATTACACTATAGTTAGATATCCTTGGCAAGGAGGGTTTCAGATGAAGAAAATCTGTTTCGTAATCCTCTTCCTTATTGTTTTCGCAAGTTCGGTTTCAATTGCCGTTTTTCAGTATTCGTTAATCCATTATACGGATGACCTGAACCAAGGCATGACCATCCAGGATGTCGGTAGACTCCTTCCGACGAAAATAGAGCGGATTGAAAAAGGGAAAGAAGCAGACCAGATTGTCCATATCCTGAAAAAAGCCAAACAAGATGGATTAAAAGTAAGCATCGCAGGAAAAAGGCACTCCCAGGGCGGGCATACCTTTTACCCGGACGGGGTTGTGTTGGATATGACGAGTTTTAATAAAATTTTGGGAATCGATAAAAACAGAAAAACTATCCATGTCCAAAGCGGGACAACATGGGATGACATCCAAAATGCCCTTGCGCCGGAAGGGCTCGCAGTAAAAGTCATGCAAAGCCAGAATATGTTCACTGTGGGAGGATCCATCAGCGTCAATGTGCATGGGAGGGATATCAAAAACGAATCCTTAGGCAATTCGATCAATTGGTTCCATTTATTGCTTCCAAACGGAAAAATCGTGAAAGTCGACCGGAAAAGCGAACCGGAATTATTCAAGAATGTAATAGGCGGATACGGTCTATTTGGCGTCATATTGGATGTGGAATTGCAGGTGACAGATGATGAAGTGTATGAAATCCATACAAAAAAGGTCAGCGTAGAGGAATTCCCGAAGTATGTACATTCCTTGAGGGAAAATCCAGAAGTAAAGATGGCTTATGCACGAATTTCGGTTGCGCCAAAAACATCGATGAACAGCATGTTTGTCGTAGAATACCATAAAACCACAAAGCCCCTGACGGAAAATCTTCGTAAGCTGAAAGAAGACCAGCAGCCATTTTTAACCTACTCATTCCTAAATTTATCCCGAAAGACCAGCTTCGGAAAGGACTGGCTTTGGTACCTGCAGGAGAAATACTTCCTGTCTCTCGATAAACGCTTAATCTCAAGGAACAACGCCATGCGTTCGGAAAGCGATTTTCTGCTTTACAAAAACCAAATGAACACCGACACACTGCAGGAATTTTTCGTCCCAATCGATGAGTATCCTTCCTATGTCAAAGACATGGGAGCATTTCTAAAACAAGATGACATCAATCTGCTTAACTTTACCATTCGCTATGTATCCAAAGACCATTCATCGAGGCTTTCGTATGGGAAGACCGATATGATCGCCCTTGTAGCATTATTCAACCATGGAAAACAAAAACAGGACGTGGAAAAAGCGCAAAAATCGATTCAAAAGATGATTGATATTACCTTGAAGCACAACGGAACCTTTTATTTGCCTTATTATCCGTACGCAACGAAAAAACAATTGCTTGAATCCTACCCTAACTTCGATGAATTTGTCCATGAAAAGGAAAAATACGACCCGGATGAGTCGATCACAAGTCTTTTTTATGAGAGGTATCGAAATGAAAACTAAATTGTTGATCCGTGGAAGCGTCCTAGTCATTCAGACGGCGATTTTCCCTTACTATCTGCTCTTTTTAAAAAATATAGGGGAAAATTACAGCGCGTTTTCTTTACTCTACGCCATATTCGCTTTATCATCCGCTGCCTGCTTCTATGCGTTAACCTGGATTCCATCTCGGCTTCCGCTTGATAAAATGTACAGTGTTTCGTTATTCGGACTAGGTTTAACCATGATTTCGGTGCCGTTCACTAAAAATATATTCCATGTTTGCTTGATACAATGTTTTATGGGGATTTTTCAAGCGTTATACAAATTATCGGAAAAAGAATTTGATATAAAAAACAATCTAAGCTGGAAAAAAGAAAATATCCATCAGTTCATTTTGCAATTGATCATCGTGGCGAGCATCCTTGGTGCTGGGTTCGTATTTGACTGGTTTTCCGTCCACATGCTGTTTTATCTGGCGGGAGCATGGTATATGGTAAATTCTTGGCTGGCATTAAAAAGAGAAGAGATTGTACAATAATATTTACTGGGGGGATTACTTTAACAAGGGGTAATCCCATTTTGTTTTACGAGTTTGTGAAGGAGTGTACTTAAACTATCGGGTGCAAGAGTTGACTATACAGCTGCCATTTCTATGGTAGCTTATTTTCTAATTGAACTAAAGTAAGCAATTAGTGCAATAAAAGATATATGCAACCATCTTATAAATTTTATAAAAATACATATGCTAAAATTTGGAGGTGTTATAATGAAAAACTCAAAATTATTTTTATTAGCTATTCTTATTCTTCCTTGGCTAACCATACCTTTACTAGGTAGGAATGCATTAAAAAAATATCTTCCTGCCGCAATATTTATTAGTACACTCACAAAAGGTATAGATGTATTTGGTGAAAAGAAAAATTGGTGGCGATTTTATAAAGGGATACCTCCGTTAAGTAGCGTAGATTTTTTTAATTTTGGTCCTTACTTTGTCGCTAGTCTTTGGATGTTAAAAATGACATATGGTAAATTGCCAATATATTTAATTTCTAATTTTATTCTTCATATTTTATTTATTTTCCAAGGACTAAAATATGTAAAACGTTACAAAATATTTTCCTTAGTTAAATTAACAAAATTCCAATACTTAGCACTTGACATTTTAAGAGCATTACTTCTATATAGTTTTCAATATATTAATGATATTAAAAAAACGCTTTTTAACAAAAAAATCAAATTTTAAAGTTAAAGTTAAACGATTGGTATTACTAAAAAAAGAACTGTTCCTAGTGCTTTTTTTGTTGTATTAATTAATAGGATATATAACATATTGTGAAGGAATGTACTTAAAGTAACGGGTGCAAGAGTTGAAGATCCAGTCGCCAATATTGGCGGCTTTTCTTATTGAGCTAACTATAGAGTTTAGTTAAATAAAGAGATGTAATTACAACATCTCTTTTATTCCGTTTCTTCTTCAGTTTTCATCATTTCTTCATCTATGATGTCAACTAATTCTTGATGACTATACATATATAGAACAACTTCTGGAGGACTATCTTCATCACTATGAAGTTCGACTTCGATTCGAATTTTTGTCGGCTTCCCTTTATAAATAACATCAAAGGTTCCAATCTCTCTAACTTCATTGTGTTTCATTTTGTCGATTTCAGAGGTAATGGAATTGATTTCGTCTTGACTGAAACCTTTATCCAATACTGTGGATGATAAATGTTATAAAAGGTTCTACCTTTTCAAGGTCAAAATTCATTCCCGCCGCATATGGTGCTTCTTTATAGTCATTTTTGTTTGTGAACATATAAATAGAACCTCCAACTAAAAGTAATATAAGAACACCGATAATCCATCTGTTCAATAGGATTTCCCCCTTTCTCTCCGTTATTATAAAGAAGAAATAATCACAGATAACTATAAAAATAATTCCAGATTACTCTAATTGGAAATGTCAGTGATTGAAAGGTTCTTCTTTAACTAACGGGTGCAAGAGTTAAAGATGAAGATCGCTGCGGCGGTCTTTTTTTTGTTTGTTGTGCTAACGGTCAGTTCAATAAGGATATACGGTAAAATAAGGGTATTATGGTGAGGTGATTGTATGAATATAGGTAGCGAATATTTAAAAACAGTTATTCAACGATTTATGGATGCAAAAGTTACCGCTGAAAAAGCCTTAGAACAATTAACCGAAAACGAATTATTTTGGGCTCCGAATGAAGAGTCCAATAGTGTCGCCATCATTGTGAAACATATGAGTGGTAATATGGTATCTCGGTGGACTGATTTCCTTACAACAGATGGAGAAAAACCCTACCGAAATCGTGATGATGAATTTGTGGGAGATATTCAAACCAAAGAACAGATGATGGAACTGTGGGAATTTGGCTGGGATACCTTTTTTAACGCATTGAAAAGTATTGAAGATGAACAACTCTTAAAAATAATTACCATCCGAAATGAACCCCATTCAGTTATCGAAGCTATTGAACGCCAAATGTACCACTATTCTTATCATATTGGGCAAATAATTTATGTAGCAAAAATTTTAAAATCAGGTGATTGGAGGGCATTAACTATCCCTCGAAAAAAATAAATAATTCTTCAACTACCTGGGTGCGATAACTAAACTAGAGCAATCGCTTTTTCACTAACGAAGCAGAGTTCAACAAGGTAGCTAATAAAAGCTTCAATTAATAATATTGTTTTAGAAATTAATTATTGCTTTTTTGTTAAACGAGCAGTAATTTTTTGGAAAAAGAAGAATATATTTGTGAAGTATTTAAGTGAGGAGGATGAATATGTTTCAAACACTAGATGGTTTCTTTAAATTATGGAATATTGAAGTAGACGCTACTCAGAAAATTCTTAATCAACTTACAGATGAATCCTTACCCCAAGAAGTAACACCTCAAAATTGGACATTAGGAAGAATAGCTTGGCATACTGTAACAGCAATTGGAGTTGTAGCATCACGAACAGACCTTTCCTTTGACTCGCCTAATCAAGATTATCCTGTCCCAACCTCAGCAAAGTTCATCTCTGACAGCTATCAACAAGCAAGTAGTGCATTGTCTCAAGCTATAAAAAATCAATGGACTGACAAAAGCCTTAGAGAAGAACAAGAAATTTTTGGGCAGAAAATGTGCAAGGGAGACATTTTATTATTATTAATTCAACATCAAATTCATCATCGAGGACAAATGACAATTCTTATGCGTCAAGCAGGTTTATCCGTTCCTGGTCTGTATGGTCCATCGAAAGAGGAATGGGCTATGATAGGTATGGATGCTCCTAAAATGTAATGGCAATTATTGAGCGTTGAGTAATATGAACAAGCGGTACAAACGAGGTTTTATTTGAAAAAAAGGTATCGTAATTTAACGGTGCTTTTATATGAGTTTGTGAAAAAGTGTACTTAAGCTAACGGGTGCTTATGTTAAAGATGGGATTGCTGTGGCGAACTCATCTTTTTATTTTTTAACTAAAAGGGATAGAATACAAAACAAGGAGAATAAGTTTTCTTTCTAAGGAGCTCGGTAGTATGCTTCAAATGAACCTAATTAAAAAATTTAAAACCTCTTATCAATTAAAACTTTCAAATAACCAATGTTTTTTATCCCATACAATGGGTAGTAAAACGATTGTTTTTGATTCAAGGTCTTGGGAAAAAATTGCGGAGCTCAGTAAACCTAAAAATCCTGGCTATATTCAGTTCTCACAAAATGATGATTATTTATATATAAAAAGCACAATTGGCACAATATGTGTGTATGAAACTGATGGATTTCAGTTAATCAAGACCATTAAATCTAATAAAAAATTTCAATTTGTTGAAGCGGACTTTGCTTTAACTAATATTCCTTTCCTTATCCTTGATACACTTAAAACCAAAGAAGGACGCCAGCTCGCATTAATCAACATTGATAAAGGAGAATACACGTTACTAACCGATATTGAAGACTCACTTACCCTAATCGATTATAAACATTTTATCCAAACTGAAAGTTCCTTTTTATTTACATTGAGTTATGTAAATAACGAGGATTACAGAGTTCATAAAATATTAAAAGTGAAAGAACCAATAAACAAAGGTTCAATAGAAGTGATTGAAAACTCAGAAATTTGGTATTGGGAATCCATCCTATATAGCTCAATTCATAACGTTTATATTGTCGTTCATAATTATGACGTAGTTATACTTGATGGACAATTTAAAAAAATTTATAAAAAAGTTAACTTATCAGATAAGGATTACCCTGGCTACTTTGGTTATTTTCAACACATTCATCTGTCAAATGATGGTCAGTTAATTATCATTACTTATAGCGAAACTGTATTAATCCTACGATACGATGACTTAGCAACCATTGTAGTTGAAAAAATCCAATATGCTTGTTTTGGAGAATTCAGCAACGATGACCGATTTATACTTATAGGAACTTGGGAGAATGGTTACATACTTGAAAACACTTTGCATTAGAATCTAAGGACAGGGGTTGCTTTTCCAAGAAGAACGTTAATTGCATAAATTTCTTTGGGAAGTGACTCTATTTATGGAGGTTAACATTGACGATCCCTCAATATTAGATAACGGTCACCGTTTGGAAGATTGTGAAATTTTATACTTAAACTGTAGGGTGCGATTCTTCAATAACGAAGTATCGTTTTTTCTTATTCAGCTAACGGGGCAGGATAGTTGAACATTAGTCTCAGCTTTTAAAATTAAATTCCTATTATTTTGTTGTCCTAAATAAGTAAAATCGTCCGTAAATATACTGTGGATATGTTAAGACTTTAATTAGGATAGGAGTGAATAGGCAATTATGAAACAAACAATGCGCGTCCTTATTTCTGGTGCAAGCATTGCCGGTCCGGCACTCGCTTACTGGCTTCATCGTCATGGATTCGACGTGACTGTAATAGAACGTGCTCCAGCATTGCGCGCGGGTGGTTACGGGGTTGATATCCGTGGTGCAGCCATTTCCGTGCTTAAGGGGATGGGTATACTCGATCAAGTTCGTGCAGCTGACACGAACATGACTGGTGTTTACTTTGTGAACAGCAAGTGGAAGATCCAAGGTCAAATAAGCGAAGCAAGTATGGGGAACCAGCAGGGTCTGGACATCGAAGTCATGCGAGACGATCTAAGTAACATTTTGTACGATTTAACCATGGATACTGTTGATTACATTTGGGGCGATTCGATTACCTCTATAAATGAGACTGAAGCTAGTGCAGAAGTTCAATTTATTCATGGCAAGCCACAGACATTTGACCTTGTCATCGGTGCAGACGGGCTTCATTCTAATGTACGCACCTTAACTTTTGGAGATGAAGCACAGTTTAAACGGACGCTTGGCTGTTATATCTCGATTTTCACTCTCGAGAATTACCTCAACCTCGACCACCGCCAACTGTTATATACGATACCAGGCAAAACTGTAGGTATGTATAGCGCTCGTGACAATACCGAAGCAAGGGGTATGTTCTTGTTCCAATCAGAGGCATTGAAGCACGACCGCAATGATACAGAATCTCAAAAGAAACTAGTAGAAAATGCCTTCTTAGGCGATTCAGGTTGGGAAACCTCGCATCTACTCAAAACCATGAAAGATGCTACAGACTTTTATTTTGACGAGGTTTGCCAGATTCACATGCCGACATGGTCAAAAGGGCGGATTACGTTGGTAGGCGATGCGGCGTATGGTCCATCTCCTCTATCAGGTCAAGGATCTAGCCTGGCGCTTGTCGGGGCTTATGTATTAGCTGGTGAACTTAAAGCTGTAGATGGCGATTTCGCCCGTGCATTTGTTGCCTACGAACAAAAAATGAGAAAGTTTGTTGAGAAAAATCAAAAAATAGGACGAATAGCTGCCGGGAGTATGATTGAAAAATCAAACTTCAAAATCTTTCTACGCAATTTAATGTTGCACATACCCCCGATTATGCTCGTACAATTTAAGATGATTTCAAAAATGATAGCCAAAGCTGCTAACGGGATCGAGCTGAAAGATTATTGATTTGGATTTATTGGTTGGAGGGTTACTACCAACAAGTGACACGATCAAAAAGGCTGTCTATTTTCAGTAACCATATAAAATCCGAACAATTTTCTGTTTAGCCAGCTAAGCGCAAACATGCCCTTAAGCCCTTTAAAAATATTTTTAGTCTTCCGCAAGCCGGAGCGATTCTTTAGCAAGGATCGCTTTCTTTATTAAGTTAAACAATAAGCGGCAGCGGCTGCTCTTTTTCTTTATTAATCTAACGTGGCAGTTTATTGTAGAGCAGTTGCTGATTAATTGGTAAAAAATCTATTGAGCAATTAATAGTTTGAACCTTATAAATTAATGAGGTATATTTATTACAAAATTTTCAGGTAATGGGAGTGATCTATATGCTGAGATGTGCCTGGTGTATGAAAAAAATTAGTAATAACAAGCCAGTATTTGGGTTAAGTGTTAAGTTTGTAGAAGGTGTAGATTACACCGAAAGTGAAGGGAAAATAATACAAATAGGTCTCCGTACACGAAACACTAGTGTTCCTTTGATTGTAACAGCGAGAGAATCAGAAGCCAAAAAACAAGGAACTGATGGTATACTTGCTTTATGTAGTGAGAAATGCGGAAAGAAAATGAAGGACACCTTAACTAAGGAAATAGCAATTTTTAAAGAATTTAAAGATATTGCTCTTCAATAATATTGAGAAGTTTAAACATAATTATTTCTGTTTAGATTGTGCGTTTCTATTAATATAGGCGCTTTTTTATTAAGAGGGCTGGTTGAACAATACGATACTTTTCAAAGAGGTATCGTTTTTCTTATTATGCTAACGAAGCAGGTTAGTTGAAGAAGAATTTTTTTTATGTATAATTAGTACCAGGTATTAATACCAAGCTATAAGATTGATTTAATTCATAAAATGAGGTGGTTAATCTATTTTCAAATCCAAAGCACGTATTACTGTGATAGATTCGCATGTTCCAGAAAGAATCGTTTGCTGTTCTTCTGATTTCAATCACTAAAGGCGGATAACAATATAGGCGTGTTTTGGGGAATACATTATTTTCAAATGTAATCGAACTTTTTAGAAGTCTTTTGAAATAATCGTTTTAATAGTGTGAAGAATAAAGAGGAGTGTTGATTATGCCACGTAGAGTTGTAGTGACTGGATATGGAGTAGTTTCACCGTTAGGAAATAACGTAGAAGAGTTTTGGAATAATATTAAAGAAGGTAAATCAGGGATCAAAAAAATTCAATCTGAGGACTTCAAAGATATAAGCACTCAAATTGGTGGTTATATTACCGACTTTAATGCAGAACAATATCTTGATGTTAAAGAATTAGGGAAATATGATTTGTTTGTGCAATATGGTTATGCTGCTGCTAAACAAGCTTTAGACCAAGCAAATCTTGATGTGGATAATATAAATAAGGAGCGATTAGGGGTATATATTGGCTCAGGTATTGGAGGAATTAATACAATATTAGATAATCATAAATTCTTAATTGAAAGAGGACCAAGAAGAGTTTCTCCATTTATGGTTCCTATGATGATTAGTAATATGGCTTCAGGTATTATTTCCATAAAAACTGGATTTAAGGGACCTAGCTATTCTCCTGTTTCTGCTTGTGCAACAGGGAATCAAGCGATTGGGGAGGCATTTTTAAATATTCGGCATGGTTACTCTGATGGCATATTAGCTGGAGGGGCTGAAGCTTCTATTAATCCATTAGCTTTTGCTGGATTTTCAAGAATGAGAGCAATGTCCACTTTTAATGATATTCCAGAAAAGGCAAGCCGTCCATTTGACAGAGGGCGTGATGGCTTTGTTATGTCAGAAGGAGCAGGTGTTTTATTCCTTGAAGAGTATGAACACGCTAAAGTAAGAGGAGCGAAAATTTTAGGAGAAATTGTAGGATATGGTTCCACAACGGATGCCTATCATATTACTTCCCCTGATTATAACGGTGCAGCAAATGCTATGAAATTAGCTTTAGAAATGGGGGTAATAAACCTTACTGATGTAAATTATATAAATGCCCATGGAACTAGTACCCCTGAAGGAGATAAATCAGAAACTAAAGCAATTAAAAGTGTTTTTGGAATTCATGCTTATAATTTAAAGGTGAGTTCTACCAAATCAATGACTGGACACCTTTTTGGAGCTGCAGGGGGAATTGAGGCCATTATAGCCCTCAAAAGTATCATGGAAGATATAGCTCCTCCCACTATCAATTACGAAATACCAGATGAAAATTGTGATTTAGATTATGTTCCAAACCATGCAGTTAAGACAAAAATAAACTATGCTATTTCTAATGGTTTTGGTTTTGGAGGACATAATGCAGTCTTGGCATTTAAGAAGTTTTCGATAGATAAGACTAAAGAAAAGGATTAATCGGTAAGTCATAAGTCATATATTATCTTATCGATTAAATGCTAATTAATTAGATGTTTCTACAACTAACGGGTGCAAGAGTTGAATATCTGGCTGCCATTTTCGGCGGTCTTTTTCTTATAGTGCTTACGGGGCAGGTTGAACAAGTGAGGTGAAATACAGCTCTTTTTTATGTTTATTAGAAGGAAATCATACAAAAAAAGAAATGGGGTTTCTATACAATAGTTGTATTTGTTTATCCGTACTTTATTGTCACTCATTAAAAATTCAACTGTCGCATCCATATCCTCGATAATTCTCTTTTTCATAGTAACGTAATGTATGCTAACTCCCACTAGTTTTGCCACTTCGCCAATTGTATACATACTAACCTCCGTTTTTAACCAATGCTTATCAAGTGTAAAAAAATAGGTTTGACTTAGAGTTTACTCTAACCACTATAATAAATCCGTAGCAGTTAAAAAATCAATTTTTGTTAGTAAAAACAAAATATTAGGAGGAAATGAAATGAAAAAATATACAGTTATTACAGGTGCAAGTTCTGGTATTGGTTATGAAACAGCTCTTGCTTTTGCTGCTCGTGGAAAAAATTTAGTGATTGTGGCACGTAGAACTGAGGAGCTTGAAAAACTAAAATCAGAAATCGTAAAAGTAAATGCAGAACTAGATGTCGTTATAAAAACAGTTGATTTATCTAATACGAAAAATGCTTATACATTATATGAAAATCTAAAGGAATACGAAATTGAAACATGGATTAATAATGCAGGATTTGGAAATTTCGCATCAGTTGGAGATCAAAACTTAACTAAAATTGAGACAATGCTTAATTTAAATATCGAGGCTTTAACTATTTTAACTTCTCTTTATGTGCGTGACTATTCAACAGTTGAAGGAACACAATTAATAAACGTTTCATCAGGTGGAGGTTATACGATTATTGGAAATGCAATCACATACTGTGCTTCTAAATTCTATGTAAGTGCGTTTACTGAAGGACTTGCACATGAATTAAAAGAAAAAGGTGCAAGCATGAAAGCAAAAGTATTAGCTCCGGCTGCAACTGAAACTGAATTTGCGAAAGTATCGAATGATTTAGAAGAAAATGTTAAGCTTGAAGGACTTCTTCCTAAATACCATACAGCTAAAGAAATGGCTGGATTTATGCTTGATCTCTACGATAGCGAAAAAGTAGTTGGAATTGTAGATGGTCTTACTTATGAATTTCAATTAAAAGATCCAATTTATCCTTATGCAGTAAGAATGAGAAGCTAATAAGTTTGATTTTTGCACATTACCAAATTGTGGTTATTTTGCTTTTTATATTGACGAGTAAAAAGAATTTAAAAAGTAAATCCTTATGTAACTAACGCATGCTTTAGTAATAGATCAGAGCTGTCATTTAGGTGGCTTTTCTTATTGGACTAACGGAGCAGGATAGTTGAATAACATTTAAGGTGTAAAGGAATTAGAGAAATTGATGTAGAATTACATATTTTTTAAACGATTCATTTAGTTAGCCACAAAAACCAAGGAATTTATAGGGGGAATAGTAGATGGATATGAAATACCCAATTGGCACTTTTCAATTTGATGATGAAATTTCTAGCAGTGTTACAAGTGTTTGGATAAATGAGATTGAAGATTTACCCAGATTATTACGAGATGCTGTAGAAGACTTAGATAATGAACAGCTTGATACAGCTTATCGTTCTGGAGGGTGGACTGTTCGACAAGTAATACATCACCTTGCAGATAGTCATATGAATGCCTACGTTCGTTTTAAATTGGCTCTTACGGAAGAAAATCCTGTAATTAAGCCATATGACGAAACGAAATGGGCGGAACTATCTGATTATAAATTGCCAATTGATACTTCACTTTTACTTCTCGAAACATTACACAAACGCTGGACCAACCTTTTACGTAGTCTAACTCCTGCTGATATGGAAAAGACATTTATTCATCCAGATTCAGGTGAAGTTTCAGTAGGTAAAAATATAGGAATCTATGCTTGGCATGGTAGACATCATCTTGCACATATTACTTCCTTGTGTAATCGTAAGGGTTGGTAAAGGATTTTGTGAACGATTACACTTAAAGTAACGGGTGCAAGAGTTAAACAAGGGTTGCGGCAGCGATCCTTTTTCTTATTGCGTTAAAGAAGCAGGATAATTGAATTGAATAAGATAAAGCCATTTAATTTTTTATTGAAAGGAATAAGTAATGATCTCAAATTTTTTATTGGATTTACTTTTTGTGGTGATTATAATTTATGTTTTTGTCCGAGGGAAAAAATTAGAAAAGATTTTAGTCGTCTGTTCTATCGCATTTTTTATGGTTAATTTATTAGCAAATGGGTTCTATATTTCGAATATATCAGGATATTTGTATTCAATTGTTTCAAGTATTGCGATAACAATTATTTTTATAAATACAATTAAAAGGAAAGAGTATGTATGGAGCGTTGTATCCTTCTTATTATTACTGTTCTTTTTTATTAACCTCATAACAATATTATTTGTCTTGTTTTAAAAATTAAGTAGCAACATCAACCCATATTTCTTATTGAACTATCGGGTACTGTTGTAAACAAAGAGGAGATCTTAATTGATGAGGTATTTTGATTACTTAACTTCTAATAAGAATGAATTCGTCACACAAATAGAACATCTATTTACAAAGTATAAAGTTCAACCAGTTGGAAACGGGTACATTGACTGTATAGTTATGAAAAATAATTTAGAAGAGTTTATTAAAGAATTAACAGCTTTAGGAATACTTATTTCTGATGTATCTTGGTGGTGTTATGTTAATCCAAATAATGAAACAACAGAATGCCCACACGGAATGGGAGGTCCAAAATCGACATATTATGAAGGTTGGTTTAGTGAATTGCAAAATGACTTTTTTGAAGCAGATAGTGAAAAAGTAAATTCAATTTTAAATTCATATGAAAAATACTCGATAAACGCTTTAAACATACAAACAATAGATGGGATAAAAAATATGCTTAACAAACCCTTCAAATATACTCCAATCGATTACATACAACGCAATAAATGTGTAATGCCTGGATTATGGTTGCTTGTTCCTGAAGATTGGGAGCGTAATAAAATATACTTCAGATAAAACAGATTTATTGAACCAAAGGGTGCAAGAGTTGAAGATCCAAGCTGCTATCGTAGGCGGCTTTTCCTATTGTGCTAACGGGTACGATTGTTTAATAATTAAAGAAAAAGTTTTAGAAGGCTTTAAGCGATATTTCGGAGAAAATTCGGATTTTCATATTATGTTTAGAAATGCCTATTTAGGGATTGGAATAGGAAGGCTTATGAGGGAATCAAAGAATTGACGGAACTGTCCAAATTACCAGATTCAAAAACAGAAAAATTTTATGATTGTTTCACTCTTATTTCCTCACAAATTTAATAACACGATTTATTATTTTCCAATAAAAAGCACCTGACAAATGTAATCGCTTCCATTAATATAAATAATAAGAAATAGGAGAGGGGATACAAACAATGGAACTTTTATTAGAACAATGTGAACATAACCAGTCGGAAGAACCTTGTGAAGAGTGTACCCCAAAAAAAGAAAGAGAAGAGAATTACGATATCTCTGAATATGATTATCATAAAAGATTGTGGTTTTAATATAAAGAGAGCTTCCTTTAGAAGTTGTTTTAGAAAGAGTAGTTGTTGACGGAAAAAATGACATAGATATAAGAGATGTGTTGATTTTCTTCTTCAGCTAATTGGTGCTTATGTTAAAGATGGGATGGCTGCGGCGATCCTGTTTTCTTATTGTGCTAACGGGGAGGTTAGTTCAACAAGAAATAATTTTTCCAATAAAAACACGGGGGTCAGCTAACCCCCGTGTTGAATTACCTTTGATTCTCTAACGTTAAATTCAATCCTTTTTGATAATATTGATTCATCATTTCTTCAGGAACCATATTTCCACCAGTCCCCCAAATAATGTGTGTACCTTTACTCATTTTTTTTGTTAAATTATGCTTCAGTAAATAATCGGTTCCTTCTTTACATAATTTAATTGGTCCTATCATGCCTGCTAGTGCTGAAGGTTCTAAATGAATCCCCTCTGTATCAACTAGTTCCTTTAGTAACTTATACAACTGTTCATCGCTAACCGTATAATTACCACTAAGAAACGGTTCTATAGTTTTACCTACCAATCCAGATGGTCTTCCTACAGCAAGTCCATCAGCGTCTGTTACATTATCAATACCAATATCTTGCACAGAAATTTTATCATGAAGTCCAGTCATTAAACCAAGTAGCATACATGGAGAGTGGGTAGGTTCTGCAAAGAAACAGTGAACATGGTCTTGATAAAATAACTTCAAACCAAAAGCTATACCGCCAGGACCACCGCCTACTCCACATGGAAGATAAACAAACAAAGGATGATTTTCATCAATTGTTATCTCTAACTCTTCTAATTGTTTTTTTAATCGAGATGCTGCTACTGCGTATCCTAAAAATAGGTCATAAGAATTTTCATCATCTACAAAATAACATGTAGGATCCCCATCTGCTTGGAGTCGACCTTCCTCTACTGCTTTACTATAATCGGATTCATATTCAATTACATTTACATTTTTGCTTCGAAGTAAGTCTTTTTTCCATTGTTTTGCATCAGCCGACATATGAACGGTCACATTAAAACCTAACTTTGCACTCATGATGCCTATACTAAGTCCTAAATTTCCAGTCGAGCCTACTGCGATTGAATATTGGGAGAAGAATGTTCGAAACCTATCACTATCTAAAATGGAATAGTCATCTTGAATCGTCAATAATTGATGTTGAAGAGCTAATTCTTCTGCATGTTTGAGAACTTCATAAATCCCGCCTCTTGCTTTTATAGACCCTGATATAGGAAGGTGACTATCACACTTAAGCAATAATTCACCTAATATAGGTTGTTGATAATCCAGCTCTAAGGATTGTTTCATGGAAGGAATTCTCACTAAAGGAGATTCTATTATCCCATTCATCTTTTTTGTTTCTGGGAATACTTTGGCAATATATGGAGCAAAACGTTTCAACCTTTCCTCTGCATCTTTTACATCATCTTGAGTAAGGGGGGATTTTTTAATTCCTGTTTTAAACTTTTCAATTTTAGGATTTAACCACAATATTTCCTTCATCGAAATGAGTTTGATTAGTAAAGGATAGTGTTCTTTCCATGTTTGTAGATCTCTGAATTCAATCTCTTTCACTTTGATAGTCCTCCTTATTGAATTGATTATAGTCATCAAAACGAAGTAAAATATAATTTAATTAAGTTAAACACAGTTTAACATAGACACTTTTAGTTGTTAAGTATTATTTAAAAATGTTAAATTATAATTAACAATTAATTTTCAAGGAGTGCATAGGAATGGAAAATATAGATATTGGTAAGATGGTTGAAAAATATAGAAAAGCTAAAGATTTAAGCAATAGAGAATTAGCAAAGTTAGCTGAAATAACGCCTTCAATGTTGAGCCAAATCGAACGTGGCTTAGCAAACCCCTCTATTCAGACTCTTAAAGTTTTAGCGAAATCCCTAGACGTTCCTACATTTAGTTTTTTCATTGAAGAAACCAACACGGTTGATTTAGTTGTTAGGTCTAGTCATCGAAAGAAAATGATCATTGAAAACTTATCTTATGAGCTAGTTTCACCTGATTTTACTGGAAACCTGGCAACAGCCATTATGAATTTTCCACCGAACACTGCTTCATCTGAGAAACAGTTGGAGCATAAAGGAGAAGAAGTTGCTTTTGTATTAGAGGGGAAAATTAAAGTGTTTTTAGATGATGAAGAATACATATTGGAACCTGGTGATAGTGTGAAAATACCAGCACAAATGAAGCATAAATGGGAAAATAATTTTAGTGAACATGCTGCCATACTTTTTTCAGTGACTCCACCAGCTTTTTAATTTTCTTATTGAACAAACGGACAGTTTAGTGAAAGAAGGAATAAGTATTTTGGATAACGAATTATGAATAAGAAGTTATAGAAGATTCAAATGGTGAAATTAATGGAGGAACAGAATGACTAAAATTAAGGGATACGCTTGCAGTTGTTGCGGTAAATATCACGAAGAACTTCCTACAAGTTACGGAAATCCAGCTCCCGTCTATTATTATGATGCTGCACCTGAAGAGCGAGAGGATAGGTTTGAGCTAGATGACGATTTATGCATTATGGATAACGAACATTTCTTTATTCGTGGATGTATTGAGATTCCTATAATTGGGACCGATGAACACCTAATATGGGGTGTATGGGTTTCATTAAGTGAAGCTAATTTTAACAATATAAAAGAGCACTGGGATAAACAAGAATTATTGGAACCAATGTTTGGGTGGCTATCTACCGAATTACCTTGTTATCCTGATACTGTAAACTTAAAAACAATGGTCCATCCTCGAACAGATGGCATTCGACCTTTCATTGAGCTCGAACCAACCGACCATCCTTTATCGGTGGAATTGAGAGATGGAGTAACTATAGAACGGGTCCAAGAGATAGCTGCACAACTTTGTGTTAATAACGATAACTAAGATAAAGGTATAAAAATTAGGAGTGTTGGTTATGGTTCATGCAAAAGATGTTTTATCGGATCAGTTGTTGGCAAATGCCAATGACCCTAGTTGGTACCTACCATTTTCAGATTCAGTAGAAAGATTGTCTGAGGAACATGCATTTTGGAAGCCAAACGAAGAAAGTAATAGTATTGCTGAAATTGTGCAGCATCTACTATATTGGAATCAAACATGGCAAACAAGGTACCAAAAATCTCACGTTGATGCTGTGCCTTCCATAGGAAATAATAATAACAGCTTTATTATTCCTGAAAATCATACTTTTGCTGACTTAAAGAAACAACTATTAGAGTTGCTTTTACGTTGGCAAGAGATATTATCTGAAGAAAAAGTAGAGAGTGAAGTTAATGGTTTTCCTGGACACGTGAAATGGTGGGCAATACTCGGAAATGTGTCAACTCATAACGCATATCACATTGGTCAGATCATTTATATCCGGAAGTTGCAAAATAGCTTGAAAATAGATGCAGGAGAAGATGAATAAATAAAAGTTGCACTAGCGCCTACTTGAACTAAAGGGTGCTAAAGTTGAGGATCAAGCTGCCATTTGGTGGCTTTTTCTTATTGAGCTAACGTAAGCAGGTTAGTGGAAGAAGAATGTTTTTGATAAAGGTAGAATATTTAAGGTGAATAGGAAATATTTTTGCGGGGGCAATTTTTTGAGGAAAACAGAAATTCTTCCTTGGTCAGAAAAATGGAGCGCGAGAATGGAATAATTGGAAGAAGACACTTTCCGAAGGGGAATGAGAAGCGAACCCATCATTTACAAATCTTCCAAAGAGGGAATGAAAATATAAAAACACATTTAAATTTTAAAGAATATTTAATAAATCATCCACAAGACGCTCAAGATTATGGGGAATTAAAAATAAAGCTAGCCAGCCTATATCCTGACGATATTCATAAATATCAACAAGGTAAAGAGCATTTTGTAAATGAATTAGTTCTGAAAGCAAAAAAATGGGCTGCTGGTGCTTGAGTTAAGGAACAGAGCTATTTCAATAATGTAGCAGGTTAACGGAGAAAGAAGGATTTTTTATAGAGTACAGATTATGTTTTTTTGAATAATAAATGGAGGTTTTAAATGGGAGAGACGAAAGCAATAAATTTAGACAGTGTTTCATTTTACTTAAAAGAAAAACATGATTTTGATTGGCTTAGAAATCTTGGTAAAGTGTTTTGTATTTTTGATGAACAAGATTCTGGTAATATATCTTTTGGAATTGAAAAAGACGGTGTTAAAAAGTTTGTGAAGTATGCAGGGGCAAGAATAACCCAATGTGTTATTGCATTATCGGGTGCCTTGAATTTAAGAAAGGGGGTTGCTACGGCAATCCTCTTATTCGACTAATGGGGGCAGTTTAGTTGAAGAAGAAAGTGGTAAGATGAGGATTAAAGGAGGTTGATTTTGTGGTAATACAATCAAATATGACTTCAAAGGCTATAACCGTTGTGTGGGAAAAAACGGTAGATGTTTTTCAAAAATTCAATGTTCCAATTACAAAAAAGACATTGCAAGTACTAGTTAACGACAACATTCTTCAATTATTATTAACTGAATTAAATAATGTAGTGGGTAGCTCAAATGCAACTTGCGTAGAAGGTGGCTGACAAATGCCTTCTAGAAAGGAGTAGGTTACTCCTTTAATTTATCTTTTAAAGTACAAGGTTGCTTTTATTTTATTAAAATTCTTACATAAGGAGGAGTATTTATGGGCTATTGTGAAGACATAAGAGAAATGATTGGAAATTTTCCTTTGATAATGGTAAGACCAAGTGTAGCAATCTTAAATAAAAAAGGTGAAATATTATTAAGTAGGTATTCAGGTGCAGACTGGGGAATTCCTGGTGGAATATTGCAGCTAAATGAGTCAGTTGAAGAATGTATTAAGAAAAATGTAAAAGAAGATTTAGGGGTAAAGTTACATTCACTTCAATTATTTGGTGTTTACTCAGGCAAGGAATTAATAAATCGAGTCGAAGAAAGTGGCGATGAGTATCATACTGTTGCAATTGGTTATTTATGTACCGAGTACGAAGGAGAAATAACTCCTGATAGTAATCAAGCAATAGAAGCTCAGTTTTTTAAATTAAATCAATTACCTGAAGAAATCGATCCTTTTATTAAACACAAGTTAGTTGAATTAAAAGGGCAACTAAAAAATCTACATACCCCTTCTTAAGCTAACGGGTGCAAGAGTTGAAGATAAGTATGCCTTATTTGTAGGGCAACTTTTTTCTTTTTTAGGCTGAAATTTACTAAGTATACATAATTTCTGAAATGTTGGTGGTACCCATCTGAATAAAAAATCTTACCGTACAAACAATATGTATGAATACTACCAACTCAGGAGGGTTTCGCATGGTAAATATATTGGAAACTGTCATTGATGCTATGAAATCACTGACAGTTCAAGACGAAGACCAACCACTTCATGTTGGAGAAGTGATGTCATGCTGGATTTACTTAGCAGGACTTGAATTAGCTAAAGTATCTGTGCAAGCAGGTATAAATACCACGGAAGATGAAGAATTAAAAGCAATACTTGAAGAAGATATGAAATTAGGTACCAGTCAAAGAGAACGACTCTATGATTTCATGAATAAGGAAGGAATTCCGCTACCTCCTGCCCCTGCAGATATGCCAAAATCAGACTCTAATAGTATCCCTCTTGGAGTTAAATTAACGGATGATGTGATAGCAAACGAATTATCATTAAAAATCGTAAGTTTAATTATGCGTGCAGCTGGTGCTGCCTCTGAATCGATTCGTACAGATGTTGGTTTATTGTTTATTCAGTTTCAAACAGAAAAATTTGCTTTCGCAACTAGATTAAAACATTTAATGCGTAAACGCGGATGGATTAAAGTACCACCTTTTTACGTTCCACCTGGTTCCCAGTAACCATTAAGTTAGGTGTAACGTAACTAGTTACATTTGGGATATATTTGAAATTAAAAAATTAAAGAAAGTTATTTCGAACATAGTTGGGTATTTTCCAAGGAAAGAAGAATTATTAAGTTTTATGTATGATTAATCTTTGTTATGCTAACGGGTGCAAGAGTTTAAAATCGGAGCTGTCATTGAGGCAGCTTTTTTTGTTATTGCACTAAAGTGCAGATAGTTGAAGAAAGATAGACAATTTAAAGATAAATAGTGCTAATAAAAAGAAGTTTATGCTCGTAAGTTAATGAAGGGGTGTAGTGAGGCTTTTATTAAATCCATTTATTTCTTACTTAAAATTTCTACTATTTTTATACTACAAATTACTGAATAGTTATAGACTTGTATTTGTATTATTTTCCAATAGAATAACAGTACAGACTGCAGGGTGGTAAATATTGGATTGAAGAATATAAGGGGGATTTGACAATGAAAAAAAGAGTAATTGGTAATAAAGGTCCTTTAGTTTCTGAGATTGGTCTCGGTTGTATGGGGATGTCATGGCTATATGGTAATGCTGATCGAAGCGAAAGCATTGCAACAATCCACGCGGCACTTGAGGGAGGCATTACACTCTTTGATACAGGGGATTTCTATGGCGATGGACACAATGAATTACTTCTACGTGAAGCATTCCAAGGAATCCAACGGGAAAATGCCTTCATTTCAGTGAAATTCGATGGCAAGCAACACTCTCAGGGCAAGAGTCATCGGGAGAGTGATAACCACCCTCATACAGTAAAGAATTTCCTTGAGGATACCCTACTGCGTCTAGGTGTTGAATACATCGATCTTTATCAACCAGGCACAGCCTGCATCGATCCCAACGTACCAATTGAAGAAACGGTTGGTGCAATTGCCAATATGGTAAAGAAGGGATATGTGCGATACATTGGTCTTTCTGAAGTAGGAGTGGATACAATTCGTCGCGCACACGCTATACATCCTATTAGTTGGCTGCAAATGGAATACTCACTATTTAATCGGAGCATCGAATCAAATATCTTGCCAACTCTACGGAAATTAGGTATTTCGCTTTCGGCTTATGGTGTTCTCTCAAAAGGTTTATTGAGCGGTACATGGTCAAAAGATCGGGTTCTAGGTTTGGATGATAAACGCAGTAATGGTCCGCGTTTTACCAACGAAAATATTGAAAAGAATTTAGCCCTTGTAGAGGCATTGCGTGAAATTGCTGAAGAAAAGCAAGTAACCATTGCGCAGATTGCCATCGCATGGGCTTTATCCAAGGGTGAGGATGTTATCCCATTGATTGGTGCAAGAACGCAGTCACAACTTCATGTTTCAATCGGCGCAGTTGACCTGAATTTAAGTTCAGACGAACTTTTACGAATTGAAGAAGCCGTACCTACAGAACTCGTCGCGGGCGAATATTACCCGGTACCACGGAAAAAATGGTTCTGTTAACAAATTTTTAATGAAGCAAAGGTTGTTAAATGAAGAATGACTGATTTCTTGTTGAACTACCATGAAAATAACTTTCTTCACCATTAGAAAAATGACAATACTTAAGAAGACCCTACTCAAACGTTAAAAAAAAGAGGAGAGCGATAATTAATAAGATTATGGATTAGGGTTGACTAGATCAAGGTCAGTATCAGTATTGACACTTCCTAACCATTCGAGGCCCTAAATACTGACAAGTTTGATAAAAAATTTAAATCTTTCCCGGTTTGGCTTTGGGAATCAGTGGCTATCTATGAGGCTAATCAGACTAAAAATCCACTGTCATTACCATTCATGAAAAATGGACAGTATCCAAGCCTGCAGGAACTAAACCAAAGATTTGAAAGAGCAAAGGTTTACGACGTTGGTTACACTCTGGTAGAGTTCAGCGAGAGTAAATGGGGACATAATAGGCTAATTAAGCTCATTAGTGAATATGGGAATGTTTACAAAGTGCTAAGGGTCAACGATAATGAATTTAGCAAACTCTGGAATGAGTTTGTTAGAACCAAGTATAAGTAGATACGGAGCTTTAGTTATAAAGGATCGTCTTTCGACGATTTTTTTTGTGAGTGAAAATTGAAAATGTCTATTCTCATATAAAATATTGTGAAGAAATGTACTTAAAGTAACGAAGCAGGTTAGCTTAACAAGAAAGTTAAATAGATAATCGGAGGTTTCTTATGGAATACTCACAGAGTGATTTTTCTGATGAATTAAATAAGATGATAAAATCTACTGAACAAAGTTTCGTTCAACATTGTAGTTTCTTAATGAATGAATTTGAACCTATGTTTAAAAAGAAAAACCAAAGGCTTCATCTAGAGCTTATAAAAAACGGTATCAATTTATTTACGCCAGGTTACGTTTCATTAGTTTTAGTGGAAATAGAACCCCATTTAGAAAAGTACAAAATAAAAATAAGGATTCCCATTTGGAAATGCCAAAGAACAATTCTTGGAATACCAGTTACGAACAACATCCCTTGTAGTAAAATTACAGGAACCTTGAACACCTTGGAGAATGTAAAGAACGTATTCAAAGAATTTATTCTAGATAACTTAAAAAAGGATTATGCAATGGTTGCGTTTATCTAGGAAAAACCTTTTGTTGGAGTCCTTATTGAACTAACGGGTGCAGGAGTTGCATATAAAGCTGTCATTTTGGCAGCTTTTCTTATTGCACTAAATGTGCAGGTTTGTTGAAGAAGGAATTCTATAATCGGTATAGAATGAATTATAACAGGGCTTAGTTATCCGTAGGAGTGGTAGTTATGTGTGGTATAGATTTTGTTATGGCAGTAACTCATAAAGAAGCTGCCAAGGCAGATAAATATGTTCATTTTGATGAAAGAATACATCAATATCTACTTAAACAGGCAATTCAACAAAAAGGGCAAAACTTTGATTTGCTTTTAAATATAAAACCATATGGTACAGAAATTATTTATACGAAAGACATACCCAAGCTTATCAAAATTTGTGAGACTCTATTTAGCAAATATGATTTGAATGATGATTGGGGTCAAAAAATAAAAAGTTTTGCTAAAGAATTAAATGATATGTGTGAAGAAGCTATAAAGTTAAAGAAACACTTATATGCTATTGGGGACTAATATATATGACTACAGCTGCCTTTTTGGGCAGTTTTTTATTGAACTAATGAAGCAGGTTAGTGGAAGAAGGATTTCCCGTATTAGCTATAGAATAAATAATTTGATGAATATCTTCTTTTTTCGGATTGTGGTTATAACAGGAAAAAAATAATAAAATAGGAGGCTCCGTAATGAGCGAAATCAATGCGATTGAAAATTCTTTTACAAAGCTTCAAAACAACCAATACGATATGAAAAAATTAACTGCCGAAGAACTTGAAATCTTACAAAAATCTGCCCCTGCTTTATTAGAAGCGTCTACCAAATTCATTCAAGAAGGTAGCAAAGTACAGGAAAAAGTATTTAGCATTATCGATAAAGCAATGGATACTTATGCAGACCAATTAAAAAATCCAAATTTAATTCCAGAAGAAAGAGAAAATTTGAATGATCGAATCGAACGAATGGTTGAGCTATCTTTGAAAAAAGATACAGAGTCCAAACAGTGGATGTTTTACATAGCGTGTGCAGCAGTAGGTGGAGTAGGTCTATTTTTGAAAGCAAAGAATCCTAACTTACTCAGAAACGTTAGAACTTAACTAATAATAATCTTTATTTTGCCCCGTTAATTATTATTATTTATCCATCTACTTTAACTAACGGGTGCAAGAGTTAAAGAACGGGGATTGCTACGGCGATTCTTTTTTGTTATTGAGCTAACGGGGCAGGTTAGTTAAAGAAGGAATTTGTCCTTTTAGGAAAGAAATATAGTACCAAAACCATTTTTTGAAATGAGGTGATTTTGTGGATTTAAATATGTATAGCCGACTTCCTGATTATTTAACAGTTAAGGAAATCAATTCTCATTTCTGTGAATTATTGCGATATATTGAATTGAATTATGCTGCCAGTCCTTTAAGTATATCTGAAGCCTTTTGTGAACTAGCTGAACGGCAATGTAATACATATGAGTATTTAGAAGAGAGTTTGAAGAAACTTATTGATAATTGGGTTATAAGCAATTGGAACATAGACAATTATAAATTAATTGATAACTTATTGTCTTTAATAGCTTTATTAGGACTAGAAAAGAGTTTTCATACCGCAAAAGCCTCTTTAGTAAACACAAATTTAATTACCGAAGTAAGGAAAGAAATTGAAGATAACATTAAAGAGTTAGATGGGAATGTGAGTGACCCTTATTCAGGAATGAAGTAAAACCTTGTTAAACTAACGGGTGCGATAGTTTAAGATCACCAGCTGCTTCGGCGGCTTTTTTGCTTGTTCCACTAACGGTGCAGGTTAGTGGAACAAGAAAGGTGAAAATCCATCTTTCATTTATGTCGCAATTGACCCATATTGTGCAATAAAAATATTTTTTTTGATGTAATTTAGCTAAAAACTTATGAAACAGAATAAATGGTGTTCTAAAAAACAAAACCATCCTAGAAAGGATGGTTTAGGAAAATGGACAAGAATTTTTTATATAACATCATATTCCGACCGCCAGAAAATGTATCTGGGATATCTTATCATATTTGATAAAGACGCTTACACTTTATTGCTGATTGTACTGAGGTTCTTCCCCTTGAATTTCTTGAAGACGAGGTTGAAGGCTATCAAGCACGGATTTTGTTTGTTGTGCGGCTTGTTGATAAAGCTGCTTTGCATTCTGGTTATCGGTTGCTAAAGCAAAACTTTCAAAGCTTGCTTGTGTACTTTTTAAACTTGCTAAAACGGTTTGAACATCTTTTCCAACTGTCATTTTTTAAATCCTCTTTTCATTGAAGAAGTATGTGAATATTTTTGTCTACTCGACTTACTTAATATGCTCATAAATCTGAAATTTACTTTGCTTGAATAGAAAAAAGCGTCAGATTAGTAAAAGAGTGTGTACGTGTTCAACTAACGGGGTGCAAGAGTTGAAGTTCGAGCTGCTTCCGCAGCCTTTTTTCGTTGTTCCACTAAAGTGCAGTTTAGTTGAACAAAAAGTCCTTAATGAATTTTGAGGATTAAAATAAAGGAGTCGTGTTGTGAAGTGCCGAATGTCTATTTTATAGATTATTTAAAGGAGACAGAAAAATGAGTAATGATTATGCCAAGGCTGCAAAAATTGCTGGCGGACTTTTAATTCCTGCATTTGGATTATCTAGTCTAATTGCAGAGTCTGCAAGAAATGCCATTAAAAAATCTAATAATGCTGTTGAAGCTGGGGATATCAATAAATTACAAGAAGAAGCAGCTATACAAGAGATTGAAAATAGAATTTCTGAATTTCAAGCAAGAGTCGCTCAAGAGTTAGCGATTGCAAGGAGAATTGAAAATGCATTTGAAGTCGAAATTGAGGAATTTTATGACTCTTCTGGGGACGGCAGTTTAGGTGCACAGTATAAAGAAGGAACTTTTAATTTAGGTGCTACTGGTTCGGGTCGAAGAGTAAAAAGTCGAATTTATCGTTTTAAAGGCTTTGCTAATGTAGTTGAAAGCGAGTACAACCAGGATTTAACCGATAAAAACGAGGATAAATAATTTTTTTTCCCCATTTTATGACTTGTTAATATAAAAAAATCATAATTAAAAAAGAGGTCAACAGATTAAATGTTGGCTTTTTATATATCCCATTAAGAAAAAATGTGGAGTAAGGAAAAGTTATTATTCAACTATCTGGTGCGATTCTACGATAATAGTGAACGCTTTTTCTTATTCAACTAACGGTGCAGGTTACTTGAAGAAGGATTACTAATCCGATCTGCCGAATTGTAATTTAAATGCTGATCAAAAGAGGTGCTAAATGGCTATTTTGTATGATGATAAATATCATTTGCATTTAGGTTATTACGAGGATAACTGTGATTATGAGTCGATAGCTTTTAAAAGACAATCTGAGGATGTATGGGATGTATTCTTTGATTTTAAAGGGTATGGGATTAATAATATTACGCTAGAAAACGAATTGACTTTACAACCATATGGAACCAGAATATTTTCCATCGACAATAAAGAAGTTGATTATGATATTGGAGTACAGCAGTTTAAGCGATTGTTATTCATTAATAAAATAATCTAAATCGTTATTAATGAAGATGACCACTGTGGCATTTTGTTGTTGTGCTAACGGTGCAGGTTAGTGTAATAAGAAAAATAAGGGTTGGTGCAGTTAACCATACCCTAATTTTTTTATTACCGAGAAATGTAACCAATGTTACAAATTCTTCTTCTCATATTTACTGGTTTCACATATAATGATTTTAATAAATGTAACCAGTATTACTTAAAGGGGAGAAGACAATGAATAAGCCGTTAGAAATTGAGTCTAATGTTAAGACACAAGCCGCAACGTACTCACTTTTGCTGATGATTTTATACTTTTTAAAGTTGGGAACCATTGGTTTTGGTGGACCCGTTGCATTAACAGGCTATATGTATAGGGATCTTGTAGAGAAACGAAATTGGATTTCTGAGCAGGATTATAAGGATGGTCTTGCTTTGTCACAACTTGCTCCCGGTCCTTTGGCAGCACAATTAGCTATTTATTTAGGTTATGTGCACTACCGAATCATAGGAGCGACACTAGTTGCGCTTGCTTTTGTTTTACCTTCATTTGTAATGGTGGTAGCTTTGGGGTGGGCATATATTAAATTTGGTGGACTAACTTGGATGCAAGCTGTTTTCTATGCAGTGGGAGCAAGTGTAATTGGAATTATTGCCTTCAGTGCATATAAACTAACAACAAAGACTTTAGGCAAGGATTGGATTCTTTGGATTATATTTTTAATTGCAGGTACGGTAACTGTCATTACCGAAACAGAAAATGTTCTTTTATTTCTTGGGGCAGGGATTTTATATTGGTTATTTAAATCTCCACCAAAGTGGTTATGGAAGAAAACAAAATTGAATAGTTATGAACCTTTTTCAATGCTTTTCCTTTTAGGTGTTGTGAACCATTCAAATTCAGGTAATTTATGGAACATATTCACCTACTTTACAAAGGCAGGGGCATTCCTTTTTGGTAGTGGTCTTGCAATTGTTCCCTTTCTATACGGTGGTGTCGTAAAGGAATACGGTTGGTTAGATACTCAACAATTCCTTGATGCGGTTGCTGTTGCTATGATTACACCTGGTCCTGTTGTTATTACAACTGGGTTCATTGGTTATTTGGTAGCAGGATTTTCTGGTGCAACAGTAGCAGCACTAGCTACTTTTCTCCCCGCCTACTTGTTAACCATTCTTCCTGCGCCTCTCTTTAAAAAATATGGAAAACTTCCTGGAATCAACGCCTTTGTAAACGGTGTAACGGCTGCTGCCACAGGAGCCATTAGTGGTGCGGTTATTGTATTAGGGAAAAGGTCAATTTTCGACGTTCCTACAGCAATGTTTGCTATTATTACATTAGTCCTTTTATGGAAATGTAAAAAGGTTTCAGAACCTATTATTATTCTGGTTTCAGCTATTATAGGATTAATTGTGTACCCGAGGATGCATTAATGATTAGGAGATGGATTCATGCAAGAGTGGCTGCATTTAGTTTATAAAATTCCACGTAATCCAAGTAAAGTACGTGTTTATGTATGGCGGAAACTTAAACGACTGGGTGCAGTTCTTCTTCATGAGTCCGTTTGGTGTCTGCCGTCTACACCAAAAACAAAAGAGAAATTTCAATGGTTAACTGTTGAGATTCAGGAGCTGGGAGGAGAAGCATCTCTATGGGAGTCTCATCTAGTGTTAGGAATGAAAGATGAATATATTATTAAAGAATTTTTGGAGCAAGTGGATCAGGAGTACACTGAAATACTGGATGAATTGAAGAAAGAACAAATCGACCTTGTTTCTCTTTCTAAGAAATATCAACAAATAAGAATTAAGGACTATTTTCATTCTGAATTAGGAAAACGTGTGTTGGAAGAATTACAAAATACCAGAGGAGGGATATAAGAATGAAATGGGTTACTTGGGAAAATGTGGGAGTAGACAGAATAGCTTGTGCATGGCTAATAAAAAAGTGGATTGATTCTGAAGCAGAATTTTTATTTGTTCCTGTTGGTCAGAAGCCATTGCCGGAAGGACCGGAACCATTTGATATTCCTGGTGTTCGTCTTTCCCATCGAAGAGGACATTGTACATTTCACACGATGCTGAGAGAATATAAAGTTAAAGATCCGATATTAGAACGAATGGCTCAAATTATTGATGAAGCAGATACGGTGCAGGAAGTATTTTTAGAGCCTGTTGCACCGGGACTTGATTTTATATGTGATGGAATTCGATTAATCAGCCCTGATGATATAACGGCATTAGAGAGAGGGAGTTTAATTTTCGAAGCTTTGTATGAACGGTTATCATCTGAATGCAACGAAAAGTGACAAATTCATGAGAATTTGTCTTTTTTATTTGACCGTATATCCCCCCTGGGGGGATAATGACGATAAGGAGTGATAAATTATGGGTACAGATAATCATCAACATAACCACAATCATAAAGAGCGAAAAAATGTTATCAATCGCCTTTCAAGAATTGAAGGACATGTAAGAGGAGTAAAACAGATGGCAATCGAAGGTCGTGATTGTCCTGATATTCTTCTTCAGATTGCTGCAATCAGAAAGGCACTAGATAATACGGCAAAACTAATCTTTACTGACCATATGGAGAATTGCCTAGTAGATGCAGTACACAAAGGAAATGAGCAAGAAGTATTAAAAGATATAAAAAAAGCGTTGGATAATTTTATTCGATAAGGGGATGGGGATAAATGGAGGAGGTTGAAATAAAGGAAATTAAAACAACAAAACAAAAGTTTTATATAATTATTGCATTGGCTGTTCCAGCAATGATTGAAAATATTTTGCAAACCGTAGTCGGATTCGTTGATACCCTTTTTGTTTCAAAATTGGGGTTAAACGAAGTAACGGCAGTGGGTGTGGCCAATGCAGTTTTGGCTGTTTATATTGCTATTTTTATGGCATTAGGAGTTGGAACTTCTTCTCTTATTGCAAGAAGTATTGGAGCCGGAAATATTGATAAAGCGAAATCCATTGCCCGACAATCAACGATTATTTCGGCAATTTTTGGTCTGTTATTTGGATTGATTACTTTGTTCTTTAGTGAACCGTTGCTCCGTTTAATGGGTGCGAAAGCGAATGTTTTGGCAGATGGAGTTACCTATTTTCAAATAGTTGCGATCCCTTCAATTTTTATTTCCTTGATGTTTATCTTTGGAAGTATTTTACGTGCTTCGGGAGACACCAAAACACCGATGAAAGTGAGTTGGTGGATCAATTTAATCCATATTGGATTGGATTACGTTCTCATTTTTGGAGTTTTTGGATTAAAGGGATTTGGGGTAGCAGGAGCTGCATGGGCTACAGTCATTGTACGATTAATTGGAACGATAGCATTGTACTTATATATTAAAAGGTCAAAAATCTCCTTTTCCTTCTTTGGTTCATATTCAAAAGAGGATTCTTTTTCTATTTTAAAATTATCTACACCAGCAGCGATTGAACGATTAATCATGCGATTAGGTCAGGTTCTTTATTTTGGATTAATTGTGAAAATCGGAGCTGACACCTATGCTGCCCATTCAATTGCTGGTAATATAGAAACATTCTCTTACATGCCTGGATACGGTTTGGCAATTGCAGCTACCACTCTCGTAGGTCAGAGTGTTGGCGCAAAGCGTTCGAAAGAGGCTTACCAATATGGAATGATGACGACCTGGATCGCAGTTGGTTTTATGTCCTTTGTTGGGGTATTGTTGTATTTTCTTTCTCCTTGGCTCGCTACATGGTTCACAACGGATAAAAATGCTATTGGCATGGTTGTAACTGCTTTACGAATTGATGCATTTGCCCAACCAGCTTTAGCTATTGGTTTAGTGTTGGCAGGGGCTTTACAAGGTGCTGGTGATACGAAAAGCCCGATGTACAGTACAGCTATTGGTATGTGGGTCATACGAGTTCTTGGTGTTTATATTCTGGGAATTCACTTTGATATGGGAATAGCAGGAGTTTGGCTTTCAATTGCAATAGATTTATATGTTCGAGCTGTATTCTTACTGATTAGATTTAGAACCAATTCTAAAACTAGCCATAAAAGAGTTCTTAATCAGGAAAGACTTTAATAATAACAGACCGTTAAACTATCCGTTAACGGTCTTTATTTATGAGATTAAACTTATCCTAATTCAAAGAAATACGCATTGAAAAGCAATGGTCCGTTATATGCAAGAAAAAGTATAAATTAGGGAATTATATCAAATATAATCCATTTCACTCAAAAGGAGAGTTATTTTATGCTTAAACGAAAATATAGAACAATTATTGCTTTTTTAGTTGTTGCTTTAATTGCTAATATATTGTCTGGTACCTTAATACATGCGCAGAATTCTTCTTCAAAAAATCCTTCACCACAATGGAACTTTGTAGAGAAAGAAATAGGAAAAACAGGGGAATTAAGGACAGGCGGAATATTTTATATCAGTCTGCCACGTAATGATTTGAAAGTAAGTGTGAAGGGTGTACCAATTCGCACCGGATTAGCATTAGGGGGATGGGTGGCTTTTAAACAAGTAGCAAACCAAGCGATGGTTATGGGTGATTTAGTTCTAACTGAAAAGGAAATTCAACCTGTAATGAGTGAACTTTTTAATCAAGGAATTAAGGTAACTGCAATTCATAATCATTTAATCGGTGAAACCCCCCGAATAATGTATGTGCACATTGAGGGACATGGTAATGCGGTTCATTTAGCGAAAGCAATTCGTTCAGGATTAAATTTAGACAAAAAGCAGTGGAGCCAAAAAAATGTCTCGCATTCCTTTTCCATCGATAAACAAAAGCTTGATAGTATCTTTAGACATAAAGGAACTGTTTCTGATGGTGTTTATCATATAAGTATTCCTCGGTCTGAAAAAATCATGGAAAATGGTATGGAAATTCCTCCAGCCATGGGAGTAGCAACGGCAATAAATTTTCAGCCAACGGAAAATAGGAAAGCTGCTATAACCGGTGATTTTGTGCTTACTGCTGAAGAAGTAAATCCTGTTGCAATTACATTACGAAAACATGGTATCGAAGTAACTGCTATACATAACCATATGTTGACCGAGAATCCCCGTTTGTTTTTTATGCATTTTTGGGGAATTGACGATCCTTTAACATTAGCGAGAGCTTTACGTGAAGCCTTAGACAAAACTCATAGCATGTAAATTTACTTTAAGATAGATTTAATGTTCAATTCATTAATGAGAGACACATTTTATTTTTGTGCTTGTTAAAGGGTGCATAGTGCCAATAAATGCTGAGTTTGTGAAGAAATGTACTTAAACTATCGGGTGCAATAGTTGAAGATCCAGCTGCCTTTTTTGGCGGCTTTTCTATTGAAGTAACGGGGCAGTTTTGTTTAAAAGTATTGTAAAAAAAAGTTAAATTTATAATATAATATTAGTAATTCGTTGGTTAGTTTGGAGGTGTTATGATGATTTGGATTTATATATTTACACCTATCATTATATTGGCTGGAATAGCCATTTATTTTGACAAAAAATCTGGGGCGACTTCACCAGATGAAAGAACAGCTGATAAGTTAGAGGAATATCCACCAGAAAATCCTTTCGGACCCAATAATTTTTGACCTTAAAATGATTCAAATACAACTTTTCAAAGACAATGTGAAGGATTGTACTTAAAGTAACTGTGCTTTAGTTCAAGGTGAATCACAGTGGGGATCCTTTTTTCTTATTCCATAAAAAAATGCTTAGCATATTGCCAAGCATTTTTTATTTATCTTATTTGGCTTTAGGGAATACTCTACGGATTGTTTCAGTAAACTCATTAAAGAAACCTGAGATTGGTCTACCATTACGAATATCAGAGGCATATGTATTCATGCGATCATAAAAGTCAGGGTTTTCCGATACATAAACGTTATCAATATCTCGATCCGTGGATTTCACTCTTTGTGAAATCTTATGTTCAATACTATAAGTATCCTTATTTCGGGATGTAGGTGTGAGCTTTACGGCTACATATGCATTATTTTCTGTAACAATGACATTTGCCGTGTCCACTTCTTTCAGGTCGGCTATTTTTTTAGCTGCATCATCAGCAACTCTCATTCTAGATCTATTATCGTAATCATTATTGTCCCTGACGTTGGTGATGTTGTTCCTTGTCACATTTTGGTCACGATTTACAAGATCATTTTTATTTACGTTATTTCTGGCACATCCTGTTAAATCAAGGCTAAATATAAGGACTGCAATTAAAATTAGGCTCTTTTTCATGGTGTATTCCCTCCGTGAATTAAGTTAAACAAGAATAAGTTCTCCATTTCCTTAAAAGATTATTCCTATTTACTTATTACTCGGTTAAGGTGAGTTCATTTTTTAAGAGAACTGAAGAGGTGAAGAAGGGATTGTGAAAGAATGTACTTAAACTATCGGGTGCATTACTTCAACAATGGGGTAATGCCATTTTCTTATTCAAGTAACGTAAGCAGTTTACTTGAAGAGAAAAATGACTCCTTTATGTCGCATTTGACACATATTGCGTAATAAAACAAAAAGTGCTGCTAAAGATAGCAACACATTAAGAAAAATTTTATTGAACTATAAAAAGTAGCTTTTGTAATAAAAGAATGTGATTATAATCGCAAATAAAGTATAAGCAATGGAGGCATAGATTGGTATTTTTCCAAATTTAATATGCCTTTTACACTCAATCTCCATGTAGGTTTGGCTGTTAAATAAATCGGTCATTGGATTATTCGGTGCTGTAACTAAGATTCCAAGCATACCTACTGGAAAAGTTAAGTCAATAATATTAGCATGAAAAAGATGTGCTGCACCAAAATTGAGAGCCATTAATAACGAAAAAGTAGCTAAAAATGCAAGTATTCTGTTCATGTTTTTTCTCCACTAATTGATATGAATACATTTAGTTTAAAAGAGGGAGAAACAATAGACAAGTGTATATTAATTCCAATCAATCTTTTTAATGAACACTACGAACCAATGATGCAATACATGAGAAGGTGCTTGTTGAACTAACTGGGTGCAAGAGTTGAAGATAAAGGCTGTCATTGAGGCAGCCTTTTCTAATTGTACTAACGGGGCAGGTTAGTGATTATCTTATTTTCTCCTAAAGATAAATTTTAAAACTTTTTTGAAAGACTTGAAAATATCGATTTTTTCTCTTCTAACTGGCTGATAGAATAAAAGGGAAGGGGGAGAGACAATTGCTGCAGGAACATGTTTTTTTTGAAGACACAGAGAATGAAATAACCATCAGCAGTACCCGGATCGTGGTAGAGAACAAAGTATTCTCATCCGGGCACCTGGTATCCTATGAAATGACGGTGGAAGAGGTGGGAAGGCCTACGAATTCCCTTTTGTTTAGTATCGGATTCGTCATCCTGGGAGCTGCCCTAAACAATAAGAGTCTGGCGATAGCGGGCGGTATTGTGCTGTTGCTGACCATGATTCTTTGGGCTTTCAGCTACTTACGCCGGGATAAAGGCCTGCTGCTCTCATTTTCTTCAGGGGAGGAATTTATCCTGAACGAACGGAACTACAACCTTCCGGGTATCCAGCGGGCGTTGAATGAACTCTTGATTTTCAGGGGATGAAAATAGAAGAAAAGGATACCTGGTTGTTGCCCAAGCCGACTTGAAAAACTAGTAACCATACAAAGGTACCTTTTCTTATTAAGCTAAAGGGGCAGTTTAATTGAACTAGAATTGTTAAAATAAAGATAAAAGAGGGTTTAATGTAAATGAAAAAGATAATAGTTGTTTGGGTAGTTCTTTTTGGGGTAGTACTTTCTGGATGTGGAAAAACGACAGGTGAATCAACCAAAACTTCCCCACAAAGTTCGAAGCAAAAAACAAAAACAACAGAAACGACATCACAAAGTTCGAAGCAAAACACAAAACCGGCAGTGAAAACATCGCCATCTAGAAGTTCAACATCTTCAGAAGTACCACATGCGAGTGATAATATCAGTGGAGTTTGGCTGGCAACAGGAAAACAGGATGGGGTAAGTAGCACTTGGTACTTTAACAATGGGCAATTAACAGTCAATTCCGTGTACCATTTTTCTTATGTAATCGCTAAAAATAAAGATTCTCATGGGTATACTGTTGTAACGATAACAAATAAAGAAGCCAAAAAACATGCTCTATTATTGAAAAGAAATGGTAGTAATTTTGACGGTAGAACTGTTGAAGGTAAGGCTTATGAAAAATATTTAATTGATGGAACGGTTCCAAATGGACAAATTATCGAATTTATTTATCAACAGAAACAGGAAAAAGTTGATTCCCAAAATGCTTCTCTCAAAGAGATGGAGAATTTAAAGAAGACGCTTAGGACATGTATATTTGATAAGTATATGCCTAGTCCTGATTATGTTTATGCAAAAGGTATTAACTGGTCTGAGAATTTTTATGATAATTTAACCGCCAATGAGATATGGAATGTTATAGAGGAATTTAAGAAAAAAAATAACGGTGAAGAACGAACTCTGTTTGAACAAGCCCAAAACCTTTCTCAGAATGCACCCATAAAAGATAATTGGAAAGAGCTATTTTTAGAGGACTGGAATAACAGTTATTATAAGGAAGATAAAATAGAAAAATTAATTGATAGAGGTGATTTTGTAGAGGTTTATACGGATTCTTTACCTTATACGGGCGAAAAAGATAATTATCCTTTTGTAACATTAGATAAAAGAACTGGTTATTGGCATGGATAGAATTTATAAGGAGGCTCGCCGACATCTATTTTTAAAAGAAAGTATAAAATTTTTCACCCACCACAGTTTGATAAAATAAGTTATGTTTTTGTTGGAATCCTTCTTCAACTAAAGGGTGCAAGAGTTTAAGATCCAGCTGCCAGACTTGGTGGCTTTTTCTTATTGCATTAACGTAAGCAGTTTAGTTGAATAAAACTTCCTTAATCTTTTTATATATTGTAGCTGTGATTATTGAAAATAAAGTATTAAATGTATAACCATATAATAAGTATAGGAAGTGAAAAGGAGTTTTCCTCGTTGTTTTTATTTCTTGTTTTCTTTTTATCTCCAACTTTCTTCCTTTTATTATAAAGGGAAAAGACAAGGTGAGTGAATATGTTGAAAAATAGATTCAAATTAATCGGTTTTCTTTTTCGTCAAGAAAAAGAAGCAAGTCTTCAAACAAAAATGATTAAAGTATCTAGTGGAGAAAGGACAACCAAATTAACCGTTCAAGTTGCAGATACTCAAGAAAAAAGAGATAAGGGCTTAATGTTTGTTAGAAAATTACCCAAAAATGAGGGGATGCTATTTGTATTTTCAGGAAAAACATATGGCGGTTTTTGGATGAAAAACACCTTAATTCCTTTATCTATTTCATTTCTTGATTCAGATGGGAAAATTCTAAAAATACTAGATATGGTGCCATGTAAAGAGGATGAATGTCCTACTTATGATCCGGAACTTTCTTATCATTATGCAATCGAAGTTAATCTTGGATGGTTTGAAAAGAATCAAATCAAAGTAGGGGATTTTGTAAAGCTTGATTAAAATCACCTCACCTCTATGAGTTCTTAGAGGTGATTTTTTAATAGATATTTATGCTAATATTACTGAAAAGATTGTGAATTAATGTACTTAAACAAACGGGTGCAAGAGTTCAAGATCGGAGCTGTCAATGAGGCAGCTTTTCTTATTGAGTTAATGAAGCAGGATAGTGGAAGAGGAAAGAATAAAAAGTTGGTATCCATAAACACTAAAATATAAAAAATAGATATGGAAGGAAATATTATGCAAAAAGTTATAAAAGTGGTGTGCCTTTCTTTAATTTATTTGCTATTCATTCTACGTTTTTTTACTAATGTCTTTGTAGGAAATCCAATTATAGCAATACTTTTAGGGATACTCTTTCTACTGCTAGCAATTGTTGAACGTAAACAAAATAATGCTAAGTATAAAATGTATTTGGGTGTATCAGGAATAGTTTTTCTATTAGCAGTTTTTATGATTTTGTTTCCAGGTGCCCCTTTATTTAGTAAAGGCTTATTAAAGTAACGGGTGCGATTCTTCATTAACGAAGTATCGCTTTTTCTTATTCAATTAACGGATGCAAAATAGTTAAATAAGCAGTATTAGAATTCCTTAAATTCGGGAGGTATCAAATGGGAAGGTATCTTGTAGGGGTTGTAACGGTTATTTGTGGAATATTACTCTTAATCATTAACCAAGGTAAAGACTTTAAAGAGGTCGAAGAATCAATAGTAATAGCTATAGCTATTCATTTCTAATAGGCGGATTTATTTATATAGTATATAAATTTATTCGAAAGCGATAAATTCCTTCTTCCACTAACGGGTGCAAGAGTTTAACACCCCGTTACCATTTTGGTGGTTATTAGAAAAGAGTTAAACGAAGCAACACTCTTTAAAGGTGTTGCTTTTGTACATATTTGAACCATTGATTAAAAATATTTTCTATACAATTCTTGTCTAAGACTACCACTTAATTGGGCATAAATTTTTGTAGTTTCGCTCTTCTGGTGACCAAGTAGACTTTGGATAACATCAAGAGGTGCTCCATTATTCAACAAATGTGTTGCATAGCTATGTCTTAGTTGGTGTGGATGAATTACTTTACTAATCTCTGCCCTATCAGAAATCCGCTTAACGGTGCGAGAGTTGAAGAACGGAGCTGTCATTGTGGCAGCTTTTCTTATTCTACTAACGGTGCAGTTGAGTTTAAGAAGGATTGCTGGTTGTGAACTGCACCCGAATTGTTAGATACAACTAACAATTCGAGGTGCAGTTTTTTATGACGAAATATTCTTTGGAAACAAAATTAGTTACAGTTCATGCTTATCTTGAGGGTGTGGAATCCTTCAAGGATATAGCTCAAAAATACAATATAAGTCCAACAATGTTAAAAAAGTGGGTAGCGAAGTTTCGCGAACATGGAGAGGAAGCTTTTCAAGAAATATATACAAATTACACAGTGGAGTTTAAAATGGACG
Source organism: Bacillus sp. OV166 (assembly GCF_900177675.1). Taxonomy (GTDB): domain Bacteria; phylum Bacillota; class Bacilli; order Bacillales; family Cytobacillaceae; genus Neobacillus. Next base: position 3,175,018 of record NZ_FXWM01000001.1, read on the forward strand.
TACTTAAATATATAAACAAGATGGGGGCGTCCATCGAAGAAGCAACTTCAGTATTCAATATTCCTAGCTCTAGCACCGTGTGGAATTGGAAGTATTTATTTGAAACACAAGGGATTGACGCTCTACAATCAAAGGTAAAGGGGCGTCCATCCATGAAGAAGGTTCCAAAGAAAAATCCACCAGTTGAAGGTTCGGAAGAATCGTTACGTACAGAAAATGAGCAACTTCGTATGGAGAATGCATATTTAAAAAAGTTACTTACCTTAATTCAAGAAAAGGCAAAGTCTCAGAACAAGACAAATCTCAAGTAATCTATGAATTAAGGCATGAATATAAAATCATTCATTTAGTAAAGATAGCTGATATTCCACGCAGTACGTATTATTACTGGGTAAAACAAATGAATCGACCTGATAAATATAGCGAAGTGAAAAAAGTCATCCAACAGATTTTTGATGAACACCAGGGGCGATATGGCTATCGTCGTATCAAACTGGAATTACGTAATCGTGCCATAAAACTAAATCATAAAACAGTCCGTCGTTTAATGATTGAATTGGGTTTAAAATGTCTAGTTCGTATGAAGAAGTATCGCTCATACCGTGGAAAAGTAGGTAAAATTGCGCCCAATATTTTAGAACGCGATTTCCAAGCAGCGAAACCCAATGAGAAGTGGGTAACGGATGTAACGGAATTTCATTTACATGGAGAAAAGCTATATTTATCGCCGATTCTCGATCTATATAACGGGGAAATTATTGCGTATAATCTTGAAAAGCGTCCTGTTTATCCACTTGTTTCAAAGATGTTGGATAAAGCATTTGAACGATTAAAAGATGGCAATACCCCTATTCTTCACTCAGATCAGGGCTGGCATTATCAGATGAAGCAGTATCAACACGCGTTAAAAGAAAAAGGGATTACACAAAGCATGTCACGTAAGGGAAATTGTTTAGATAACGCAGTCATGGAGAACTTCTTTGGCTTATTAAAGAGTGAATTACTATATCTCAGAGAATTTGACAGTATGGAGCAATTCAAACAAGAATTAGAAGATTATATCCACTACTACAACCACAAACGAATTAAGGCAAAATTAAAAGGCATGAGTCCGGTTCAATACCGAACTCATGCCCAGGAAGCTGCCTAATATTCGTGTCTAACTTTTCGGGTTCAGATCAGTTGAGGCGGTCCTTTTTTCTTTTTCGACTAACGGAAAGGTTAGTTGATTAAAGGGAATTTAAGGTTGGCAGAAGAATACATTTTTTCTAGGGAGATTTTCTTTTAATAGACATATAAAATCGAACGTATATAATATTACATGTAATCAAAAAGGAGGGGGCTATCATGGTTTACCAAGCAGATCAAACTCGATATGACAATATGAAATATAATCGAAGCGGACATTCCGGTCTTCAGCTCCCAGCCATATCACTGGGCTTATGGCATAATTTTGGTGGTGTTGATACATATGAAAATGGCCGTGCCATGCTTAGACGAGCATTCGATTTAGGTATTACACATTTTGACTTAGCTAATAATTATGGCCCACCTGCAGGATCAGCCGAAGAAATGTTTGGTAGGATGCTAAAAACAGATTTTGCTCCATACCGGGATGAAATGATCATTTCATCAAAAGCAGGGTATTATATGTGGCCAGGCCCTTATGGGGATTGGGGGTCAAGGAAATATCTCATTTCAAGTCTAGACCAAAGCCTAAAGCGAATGGGGTTGGATTATGTTGATATTTTCTATTCACATAGACCTGATCCAAACACGCCACTTGAAGAAACGATGGGGGCATTAGACTCAATTGTTCGCCAGGGTAAAGCATTATATGTTGGAATTTCAAGCTACAGTGCTGAACAAACAGATGAAGCAATCAAAATATTGAATCAATTAGGCACTCCTCTTGTCATTCATCAACCTAGCTATTCGATGCTGAATAGATGGATTGAAGATGGCTTGCAAGATGTTTTGCAAGAAAACGGTGTTGGATCGATCGCCTTTTGTCCATTAGCACAAGGATTGTTAACCAATAAATACTTGCATGGGATTCCTACTGATTCTAGGGCATCAAAATCAACAGGCGCATTGGGTACTGATCAAGTAACGGAAGTTGTAATTAATCGTGTCCAGCAGTTAAATGTAATCGCTGTAGAACGTGGTCAAAACCTGGCACAAATGGCCCTAGCATGGGTATTAAGAGGTGGTAAAGTTACATCCGCCCTGATCGGTGCAAGCCGTGTAAGCCAAATTGAAGAAAACGTTGCAGCATTAAATAACCTAGGTTTCTCTGAAGAAGAATTGAATCGTATTGAAGATATCCTAAAAAGCTAAAACTCAAGTAGCCTGCCTGATGCATCAAGGCAGGCTTTTTTGTGCCTTAATGCGTTAATCTGATATGCAATAGTATCTATTTTGGAGTGTATAAACCCAATTTATAAATTTGATTTAAATGATAATCAACTGAATTGAATTGAGTATGTGAAGAATTATACTTAAACAAACGGGTGCAAGAGTGAAATAAAGCAACGCAATCGCATTGCTTATTTTATTTAAAAATACTTTCTATATAATTCCTGCCTGATACTTCCGCTTTTCACGATTATCCAGATATCGTTTTAACCAAATTTCGCAGCGGATAATTAAAATAAACCTTTATCCCACCTCTTTACTATCAGTGAGTTGGAGAGAAGGCTTAAATAAGTAAAAGCCGTAATTCCAAAAAGACCTTGTATTTTTTACTTGCTCAAAATGTTGCCTCAGCAGGATAGCCTCGTTGTTCCCAGTATCCTTGAATACGAGTGGATGCAAATTCAACACGATTTACCCATTTGATAGATTTGTACCCATACATTTTTGGCACCACCAATCGAAGCGGAAAACCTTGTTCGACGCGAAGCGGCTGATTGTCCATCTTATAAGCTAGAAGAACATCGGATTCCATCGCCTCTTTAAGGGATAAACTTTCTGTATAGACCCCATCAGCAGAATAGAAGGTGATGAATGAAGCTTCTGAAGTGGGTTTTACCAATGAAACAAGCTCGCGGATGCGAATTCCTTCCCATTCCACATCCGTTACCGTCCATCCCGTAACGCATTGGAAATTTTTGATCTGTTTTGTAACAGGTAAAGACGTCAATTGATCCAACGTAATGGATTTTTTAGTAGTTACTAGACCGTCAATTTTCAACTGGTACTTGTTGAGCGAGACCTTTGGATAGTTGTCTGTCACAGTAAAATATTCCGGAAACACATGTATCCCCGGTCTCGAATCTGTTGATACTTTCTCGCGTGTAGTGAAAAGCTTCGAGAAAGGAGTCATTGAAATTGCACCAATCACTAATCCTGAAACTCCCCATCGCAGAAATTGTCTGCGTTCTGAATCCATTTTTTTCGTCACGTAAGTTTGGGGATATTGTGTTCCGGTTGCTTTGAAGAAACCATGCATGATAAACCAAATTCCTAAAAGATAAGACAAATTCCCATGCCAAGCGAAGGCAGCCTCTCTTATGCTTGCGGGAAACCAATTGACCTTCCACAAAGAAAATCCAGTTAAAACGATTGCTGTACCAAAAAATATTGGCATAAACCAGTCGACTTTTCGTATGCGGTTCACCTTTGGCAACTTCTTCACAATAGGAGAAAATAACGACAGAAAAAAAACGATTCCAAAGAAAATATGAGCATCATAAAGGAAGAATAGATACCGTATCAGCCTTACATGAAAAAATGGGATATTAAGAGCAAGTCCTGTTACCATGAGAACTAAAAAGGATACAATGGAATAATGGTGTAGCCATACATAATATTTCGTCCATTTCCCATGAGGAAACCATTTCTTCATTTTTCCCCCTCACAATCATTAGTATTTTGTTGAATTATAGCATGGAAAACTTAATAAAGTCTTAAAGCATTCTCCAATAAATTTGCTCCCATGGTCTTTTATATCTGGTATCCATCTTATTCCTATGGTTTTATTTCATCTAAAGCAAAAAACTATAAAATTAATCTAACATTTAATACTTTTTTCTTCTTCAAGTAACGGGGGCAAGAGTGAAATAAAGCAACGCTATCGTGAGATGCGTTGCTTATTTATTTCTAAAAAAACTTCCTATATAATTCTTGTCTTATGCTGCCACTTAACTGGGCATATATCCGGGTGGTTTCACTTTTTTCATGACCTAATAGGCATTGAATAACATCTAGAGGTGCTCCATTATTCAATAAGTGGGTTGCATAGCTGTGCCTTAGTTGGTGCGGATGAATGTATTTGTTAATGCTGGCGCGGTTTGGAATCCGCTTAATAATGTATCGCATCTGGGAAATACTCATTCGATGAGGATTCCGTTCCGTGACAAAAATAGCAGTGTCCCTGTCTTCACGATGGGATGGCTGCGGCTAACGGGTTCCCTTTTGAGGTGCAAACATTGCAAATCACATCATCACTAATATCAATGGCATTCTCAATGGAATTCTCTAATTAAATAACAATAATAAACGCAGAGAAGGGATAGCTTAATCGCTATCTCTTCATCTTAATTTCACTATCTAATCCCGTTGGTTGAAGAAAGTTGTTGTCTGTTTTTATTAAGTGTCTTCGTCGCTTTTGTACTCCAAAATATCACCTGGTTGACAATCTAAAGTCTTACATATCGCTTCTAATGTTGATAAACGAACCGCTTTTGCTTTCCCATTTTTCAGAATGGAAAGATTCGCCATCGTAATCCCAACCCTCTCCGAAAGCTCCGTTACGCTCATTTTTCGTTTTGCTAACATCACATCTATATTAATAATAATTGCCATATCCTCCACCTCAGACCGTTAAATCATTTTCTGATTTTATATTAATAGCTTCTTGTAAAAGTCTTTGGAGAACAGCAGCAAAAACGGCGATCACCATAGAGGCGAAAATAATGACCAATCCGATTGGTATGAAACTTGGAGGGTCAACTCTTTCCGCCATGAGATAGTAGAGTGGCATACCTAGCAGGTACAAGGTACTGATCGTGATGGCACAGTATTTTATATTCTTTAAAGCCTTTACCGATAATTCCGAGAACGCTTGGTTCTTATCAATATAGCTTAAAAGTTTAAAAGCTTGATACAGAGCAAAGTAAAAAGGTATCGCTGCCGCATAAATATCGATTAAAACGAGAGATTTCATATAAGCAATATCTGGATACAATTCTCCAGCAAAATTCCCGATCTTAGGCACCAAAAATATGCACAATGCAAGAACTGGGATTCCTATAAAAATAACAGCTAGCTTTAAAAAGAGTGTCGTAACTTGTTTCATAAAAAGCACCTCGCATATTTAATGATAACATGATTTTATCATATTGTTTATCGATTTACAATAAAATCATATTGTTTTTTATTATATTATTATTGTTATTGAAATATGCTTTTAATTTTGACAAAATAAAAAGCAATTCTCATTACAAAGAAATGCTCTTACTTTAAAATGTTAAATTTACAACTTGTTCAACAAAACTTCCAAATAGTTTAATAAAGTAAATCAACAACGAAAGATAACAGAACCTACTTAAAATAAATAATATCCTTCATCGTAAATTGTTTATCGGCAATCCCCATCTTTGAGCTGGTGAAGCTGCGGCGATCCCCTTTTTAAATTGTGCTAACGGAGCAGGTTAGGAAGAAGGAATCGTGATTTTAATGTAGAATATTTCTCTGAGGAGTGATTCTATGGATATATGATTTTCGTTTGTTTTAGACACAGATGTACCAACTGGACCAGAATATTATGGATCTTATATGAATGGTTATATAACAGGTAATTTAAATATTTATAAAGATGAAAAATTATTTTTCGAAGAACCATTTACCAACCTAGCAGAACTAGGATGGAAACTGGGCAAATGGTTACAAAAGATTCGTAGTGGTGTTAGAGAGAATATGGACTTTGATACCATTGACCATGACGAGGCTATAATCAACTTTCTATATGAGGGTGAAGATAATTGGAGAATTTATTCAATTTGGCAAGAGTTTGAAACAGACAAATACATTTATTTCCACAACTGTATTAGTAGAAGCTGTAACACATTATCTTCACGAATTGAATAAGGAACTTCACTCAATTGATTACTTTGTTACTCTGGATAAGGACCTTTAGTAAGTAATATCAAAGGAGTGAGGAAGGTAAAATGAATCAATCCTATTTTTATTTAAAACTAGAAACACATCAATTACATATGTCTTATAAAAATGAAAAACGTCGCGTGCGTGTTTTATTGCCGAAAAATTATGATAAAGATGAGGCTAAAAATTATCCAGTTGTCTATATGCATGATGGACAAAATGTTTTCTACAGTAGTGAAGCTTATAGCGGGTATTCATGGAAAGTTATTCATGCAATTAAACAAAACCCCGATTTTCCGAAGATGATTGTTGTTGGGATAGATAACGCTGAACAAGATCGAATTAATGAATATACGCCTTGGAAAATTACTGAAAGCCCACTTCCTGAAGATTTTGAACTAGGCGGAAGAGGCGCGGAGTTTGCTGAGTTTGTCATGACAGTCGTGAAGCCGTTTATCGATAAGCATTACCGAACTAAATCGGATAAATATCATACAGCGATGATTGGCAGTTCACTTGGAGGAAATATTTCGGCTTTTATGGGTATTGAATATAAAGATCAAATTGGTGGTTTAGGCATTTTTTCTTTAGCCAATTGGATTACAAGTAAAGCCTTTGACAGTTATATTGCTAGAAAAGAGTTGGATCCTGAACAACGCGTGTACATTCAAGTTGGGACTCAGGAAGGCGATGATGCCGATCGACAATTGATGTATGGTAATATAAAGCAGGCATATATCGATTGCTCGCTTAAGTATTATAAACAACTGATAAAAGGCTCTGTTCCAATTGATAGCATTCGTTTAAATATTTTTGCGGATGAAGAACATAATGAAAAATCTTGGGCAAAACACTTGCCAGAATGTTTACGTTTCTTAAGTGAGAAGTGGTCTTGAATGAACTGAATAATTATATTTGACTGAATTTGATCATGGGAGGAATCTATCACTTTTTTTGAATATTTTTGGAAGTTTAGATTGATTAAATTGGAATAATTGTACCTTAGTCGTGAAAATAATGAATTTTTTGATTCTGAGAAAGGAGCTTTTTTATGAATTATATTTTGATATCACCATATTATCCAGGTAATTTTCAGTCATTTGCTCATCGTTTAAAAGACGCAGGTGTCAATGTTTTAGGAATTGGCGAAGAGCCATATGACCAATTAGGTTCCGAATTACAAAACTCTTTAACAGAATATTATCGTGTGAATAATTTAGAAGATGTAGATGAAGTGAAACGTGCTGTTGCATTTTTATTTTATAAACATGGTCCAATTGACCGCATTGAATCCAATAACGAATACTGGTTAGAACTTGATGCTCAGTTGCGTGAGCAATTTAACGTGTACGGCAATAAAACGAATGACTTGAAAAAAGTTAAGTATAAATCTGAAATGAAGAAGCTGTTTAAAAAAGCAGATGTGCCTGTTGTAGAAGGAAGAATCGTTAAAACTAAAACGGAGTTATCTAAAGCCATTGATGAATTAGGACTGCCAGTTATCGCTAAACCGGATAATGGAGTTGGATCAGCTGCAACCTTTAAATTAAGTTCAGAAGAGGCTGTACGTCATTTTGAAGAAGAATGGGGAGAAGCACAAGTGTACTTCTTAGAACCATATGTCGAAGGAGGCGTGCTTTGTACATTTGATGGTTTAGTGGATCAGAAAGGGAACATTGTTTTCCAAACAAGTTTTACATATAATGTTCCAACTCTGGAACTCGTTAATGGTCAGTTGGATTTAGCTTATGTGATTCAAAAAGAAATTGATCCAAAGCTCGAAACTTATGGAAAGGCGATTGTGAAAGCTTTTGGCATGAAAGAACGCTTTTTCCATATTGAGTTTTTTAAATTAGAAAATGGGGATTATGTTGCACTTGAATACAATAACCGCTTGGCTGGCGGCTACACGATTGATATGTACAATTTCGCGTACTCCATTGATTTATTTGCTCAGTATGCTTCTATTGTGACAGGAGGAGAATTTAAGAAGTCCGATGCCAAAAACAAGTTTTGTGTCGGTGTAACACAGCGTGATGCGTATGAGTATAAACATGATACGAATGCTATTTATGAACGATTTGGCGACCGTGTGAAGTTTGAACAGCGCATGCCAGATGCGTTTGCGGAACTCCAAGGAAATCAATTTTATGCGATTAATGCAGATTCGCATGAAGAAGTGGATGACATTATCCGTTTTGTACATGAACGAAAAAATTTGGGAAAGGAGATTTTTCTATGCATGTAGAACAGTTAAACCATTGGAGTGGCGAATTAGGACGTGAAATGCTGTTAAACAGATATGGACACAGTGGCATGCCAATCGTAGTTTTTCCTTCATCTGGAGGGACGCATTCTGAATACTATGATTTTGGAATGATTGATGTGTGTCATGACTTTATTGAATCCGGAAAAGTTCAATTTTTTACATTGGCTAGTATAGATAGCGAAAGTTGGCTGCACGACTCAAAACCGGCGCATGACCGTGCATTAGCTCATGAGGCATATGACCGTTATGTGATTTCAGAAGCTATTCCATTTATTAAACATAAAACAGGTTGGTTTGATCCAATTATGACAACGGGGTGTAGTATGGGGGCATATCATGCGTTGAACTTTTTCTTGAGACATCCGGATGTCTTCCAAACAACCGTTGCACTAAGCGGTGTTTACGATGTGCGTTTCTTTTTTGGGGATTACGGAAATGATCCGCTTGTATACGAAAATTCACCGAGTGATTACATATGGAATCAAAATGACGGCTGGTTTATTGATCGCTATCGTTCAGCAGATATCATTATTTGTACCGGGCTGGGTGATTGGGAACAGGATGGGCTGCCTTCATACTATACATTAAAAGAAGCCTTTGAAGAAAAACAAATTCCAGCTTGGTTTGATGAGTGGGGCGAAGATGTTTCGCATGATTGGATTTGGTGGCGACGCCAAATGCCGTATTATTTAGGAAAATTACTTTAATAAAATGTCAAAAAAACATCAGTACGGTTGAGTCGCTGGTGTTTTTTGACACGGGATTTTTTGATTTTTAGGTAATAAATAATTGATTTCGTATTGAGACAATAACAAGTTCATCTCTCCCTAAAAATTCTTTTTTTCTGGAATTATTGACCGGATTATCGAAATCGAAAGGGCAGCTCTTAATAGCTAAAGGAGAAGGAGACTAGAATAAGTATGTAGAAATATAGCAGAAAGATAATTTTAAAGGGATGTAGGAAATGGAGAAAACAGAAAAGTACCACAGAGCTTTTGGTGTATATGGTATTTGTTTTGAAAATGGGAATCTTTTAGTAATAAACAAGAATGGTGGACCATACATAAATCTTATGACCTTCCAGGAGGAAGTTTAGAAGAACCAGAGAGTTTAACAATTGCAGTGAAAAGAGAGTTTCTTGAAGAAACTGGTTTCGAATGAGAAAGTTTGTTGAGAAAAATCAAAAAATAGGACGAAAATATTTTTAGTCTTCCGCAAGCCGGCGCGATTCTTTATCAGGGATCGCTTTCTTTATTGAGTTAAACAATAGGCGGCAGCGGCTGCGGGCCATTTTCTTGAATAACACTCAATAAGGAAATTGGATATTTATGTTAAAGTATATAAAAGATTTTGAAAAAGTGTACTCAAGCTAATGAAGCAGTTATCTGAAAAAAAACAACGTATTTTTTGTATTGATTTAATGGTTCTAAACGAGGTGAAATTTGTAAAATCAAATTTAATAGGAGGAAGGTAGAGTGTCAAATGAAACAAAGAGTTACATTGACTATCCAATGGCAAAAATTCCAGGAGGAGAAATAGATTTAAGAGACGATAGAATAAAAAGCAAATGGAAAGCTGAAATAAGACCGTTTCTTCTTGGCAGGTATCCTGTAACTATGAGTCTGTACTATGCTATTACAAATAAATCACCTAATTCTTTTGACGGAGAGCTAAAACCGGTTGTAAATATTTCTTGGAATGATGCAATTTCTTTTTGTAATCTACTATCACAGAAAGCTGGACTAAAAGAGTGTTATTCTATAAGTAATGATGGTGAAAACATTATTTGTGATTGGGAATCAGACGGCTATCGACTTCCTTCAGAAGCAGAGTGGCAATATGCATGTAAAGCAGGGACTACTAGTTATAGATATGGAGAGCTTGATAAGATTGCCTGGTATAATGAAAATTCAGGAGGCAAAATCCATGAAATAGGAAGAAAGGAACCGAATGCATGGGGTCTGTATGATATGTTAGGGAATGTTTGGGAGTGGTGTTGGGATTTATATGATGAACAAGTGTACGGCTCCTACCGAATTTTTAGAGGTGGTAGCTGGGCTGAAGAGGCTAGGGGTTGTGGGGCTACGTGTCGTCGTCGTAGCCATCCGTCATTTTGCATAGAAGACCTTGGAATCCGTCTTGCCCAGTCTTTTTAAACAAACAAGCCAACTTTCGAGGTTTTACAGCTCAACGAACGGAGATCATTAGTGCAAGAAAATAAGCTGATTTTTAAATAAAATGTATTAGAGATTGTGAAGGTTTCTACTTAAACTATAGGGGAATAATAAATAAATAGAACAACAGAATTTATCGAAAAATTATTTATCTTTTAAGCATCAATTGTTTAAATCCGAAAAAACTATTGGAAATGAGGGACTTTAAGATGACACACCCCACATTAATAATGTACAACTACCACGTATGGGCAAATGGAGTTATAATTGATCGTTTAAAAGAACTTCCAAAGGAAATTTATCATAAGGAGATTCAGAGTGGTTTTTCTTCGGTATCAAAGGTGTTGTCTCACATTTATCTCACAGATTATGCATGGTTTGACATTATCTCAGGTAAAAGTATGAATGAAGCAATGGAGTTCACGAATCAATTAAGAGAACAGGTCGAAACGAAAAGTATTGAGGAAATGAAAAAAATATTTCTAGACTTATCTGAACGATACAAAGCACTTCTGAATAGTCAAGAAGATATTGAAAAGTTGATTGTGGTGGATAATCCATATGCTGGGTTGCTTGAAACTTCTATTTCTGAATCGGTACTACACGTTGTCACTCATGGATCATATCACCGTGGCAATATAGCTACTATGTTGCGGCAAATGGGACACACCTCCGTTATGCAAGATTTTGGACTTTACCTATATTCAAAATAGAAGAGAGTAAACTCAAGCACCAATCCACTTTAAATGGAACAGTTCTTCAACTAACGGGTGCTTGTGTTTAACAAAGGGTTGCTGAGGCGGCTCTTTTTTATTGAGCAAAAGGTCAGGTTAGTTCAACAAGAAATTACTTAAATGATAAAATTAAATTAATGTGATTTTTACATAAGTAGGGGGTAATAAAATGAAAATCCGTTTAGTAAAAGGTTCAGACTATTATACTATATCTCCATTAATCAATCAGTGGTGGGGTGGAAGAAATATGTCTGATATGTTACCAAAATTGTTTTTCGACCATTTTACAAATACAAGTTTTATTGCAGAAAAGGATGGACAAATTGTAGGTTTTCTTATTGGATTTCTCTCACATTCCGAATCAAATGAGTCATATATTCTATTTCCTGAAATCAGGATGGACCCCAACAAAATGAGTTTAACAAGAGTTGCTTAATGTCAAAATAAAAAAAGCTTGGGTTAAATTTTCCTAAGCTCATCTATACAAGAATTATTGTAGAATAAACTCTCTCGATCGACTTGTATCATAATTTTGGTGACGTAATGTTCCTTATGATTCATTACAACTGTATCATAAATATACTCTTCAAAAACATAATCACCTAAGCCTAAATTTAAACGTTCCATCTTTGAAAAAAGTCGCTTATATGTTTTATGTATTGTTTTCTCATCTCCTATATGATATCCACTGAGAAAATCACCCTTAACACTTTTAAAATACGGATATCCTTCCTTGGGATTTGGTTGCTCAATATATAAATAGCTATAATTAGTGAATTCTCCCTTTAATACTTGCTCCCGTTTCGTTATAACACCTATTGGATATCCTGTATCAAGTTGTGATACGTTCAATTCATTAATAAAATCTGAAACGACCTCTACAAATTCTTCATCGGTTATATTTTCAATATTTCTACTTAAATAAAGTGTTGCTTCTGGTAATTGTTCAAGCGTAACTTGATGAAAATCAAGGTGTGACGCTTCTTCCATTAATGCTATTTTTGCCTCGATAATTTTTTCCTTCGATTCAATCTCCTTACGTTTTTTCATAATCTCTTCTTTTTTTTGATACATTAAAGACAAAAAACTTTCAGGCGATTTATTTTGCGTATATTGTTGAATAGCTTTTAGCGACATACCAAGATCCTTTAATAAATCAATAACAAAGAATAGATCTATCTGGCGAATTGAATAATAACGGTACCCTTTTTCATTTTTCAATACCGGAGACAAAAGCCCTATTTGATCGTAAAAAAAAAGTGTTTGTTTGTTTACTTTGCAAAGCTTCGCGAATTCACCTGTAGTTAAATATTTTCCATTTTTTTTATTCATTTTTTACAGCTCCACCCTTGACTATATAGTTACTATATACACTAGGATGAAAATTGTAAACAAATGAAAACAATACAAGTAAGTTTGCGGGAATTAGTTTTGTTAAGGAGAATGTAAAAGATGAAGACTCATAAAGTCACCCTGGGATTATTATTAATAAATTTATTCATTGCCTTTTTGGGAATTGGTCTTGTAATTCCAGTCTTACCTACGCTTATGAATGAACTAGGCATTACTGGAACCACAGTTGGTTATTTAACAGCAGCGTTTGCAATTGCTCAATTGATTGTTTCACCATTTGCAGGGAAAGCAGCAGATAAATTCGGCAGAAAAATTATGATAGTATTTGGCTTATTTATTTTCGGCATCTCAGAATTTTTATTTGGGATCGGCAGAGAAATCGAAATGTTATTTATTTCTCGTATTCTAGGAGGAGTTAGTGCTGCATTCATTATGCCAGCTGTTACAGCATTTATTGCTGATATTACAAATCTTGATACTCGTCCTAAAGCACTCGGTTATATGTCAGCTGCAATTAGTACAGGATTTATTATTGGTCCTGGTATTGGTGGATTTTTAGCTGAATATGGAACACATATACCATTCTTCTTTGCAGGAGCACTTGGTACAATTGCGGCTATACTTTCTATTATTTTATTATCTGAGCCGAATCGTAAAGAAGATAATAATGAACAAGTCTCAGATGATAAGATTGGCCTCAAACGTATTATTGCACCAAAATATTTCCTTGCGTTTATTTTAATTTTTATTGCCTCGTTTGGTTTAGCAGCTTTTGAATCGTTCTTTAGTCTATTTGTGGACCACAAATTTCAATTTAAACCATCCGATATAGCCATTGTTATCACAGGTGGTGCAATTTTTGGTGCAGTTTCACAAGTCATATTATTTGATAGACTTACACGAATTTGGGGTGAAATTAAACTGATTCGATACAGCTTAATATTATCAGCCATACTTGTCTTTTTAATGACAGTTGTTCATTCATATTTCTCTATTTTACTTGTTACATTTATTGTTTTTGTAGGATTCGATTTATTCCGACCAGCAGTTACTTCTTACCTTTCAAATATCGCCGGGAACGAACAAGGTTTCGTTGGTGGAATGAACTCTATGTTTACAAGTTTAGCGAACATTAGTGGACCAATTCTAGGGGGTATATTATTTGATATAGATATTAACAGCCCTTACTACCTTGCGACTGTGATACTAGCTCTGGGAATAGTTATAACATTATTCTGGAAGAAGCCAGCAAATCATTCTTCTAACGAAGTGAGGGCTAGTGTAGCTAATTAATTAAACTGAAATAAAGACGACTAGTGTGAAACATTGTACTTAAACTAAAGGGTGCAAGAGTTTAAAAAGAGGTTGTTGAGACAACTCCCTTTTTTGTTGAACTAACGTGGCAGGTTAGTTAAAGAAGAAATAGAAAAATATGGTTGACATATTTTAGATCACATAATAATATTAAGAAAATTTCAAATATTAAAACGCAGTGACTGGGAGTTTTAAGGAATGTTTATTGTTTAGAGAGCTGTCGGTTGGTGAAAGACAGTCAATAAAGTCTCCAACTCAATTACGAGTGGTGAGACTGATATGTGGTCTTAACGGTTGACATCCGTAATCAGTTATAAAGTGGATTTGTTTAATAAGCAAATCAAAAAGAGTGGTACCACGAAGATAAATCCTATCGTCCCTTATGAGATGGTAGGCTTTTTATATTAAACAATAGTTTCAACAAGGAGGAATATTTTATGGGAACAGTTTATTCATCGATACTTCCAAACCACGTAGAATTTATAAGAAAGCAACGAATTTTTTTCGTTGGTTCAGCACCTCTCTTAGAAGACGGACATGTTAACATTTCCCCAAAAGGTCATGATGTAATGCAGATATTTTCTCCAACAGAAGTCGCTTATTTAGATTTAACTGGTAGTGGAAATGAAACAAGTGCACATTTAAAAGATAACGGTAGAATAACATTTATGTTCATAGCTTTTGAAGGTCCCCCGATGATTTTGCGACTTTATGGAAAAGGTAAAGTGATATTACCTAGTACACCTGAATGGGATGATATGTCAAAGCATTTTGACATCCTTCCTGGTACTCGACAAATTATTCATGTAGAGATAGAAACGGTAAAAACATCATGTGGATTTAGTGTGCCATTTTATTCATACAATGGTGAACGAGATACTCTTCAACAGTGGGCTGCTAATAAAGGCGAAGAAGATTTAGAAGAATACCGTAAAAAGAAAAATTCTATAAGTATGGATGGCATAGTTACACCTATAGGAGATAGTATAACTAAAAGTTCTTGTTAAACTACCATGAAAATAACTTTCTTCATGATTAGAAAAATGACAATGCTTAAGAAGACCCTGCTCAATCCTAAAAAAAAGAGGAGAGCGATAATTAATAAGTCTATGGATTAGGGTTGACTGGATAAAGGTCAGTAACAGTATTGACACTTCCTAACCATTTTCATTCTCTGTGGTGCAGCACTGATTTTGTGCTGCATGGATGGCTAACGGGTGCTTATGTTAAACAAAGGGTCGCTCCGGCGACTTTTTTTCTTTTTCCACTAACGGAGCAGGTTACTTGAATATGGATGGGTAAAAATATGCGATACCAAACTAGGTATTGTATTTTTTTATAACTGATATTCACCTCTTTCGTGTTTATGCCTATACAAATTCTAATGTCACTAATATAAATAGTGTAATCTTTATGAAAGAAAGGAAGGAGAATAATGGGAGTTGAACCACATAAAGCACAACAGTCAGTTTTTATGGCTGCTGCCACCACTTCACAAGAAGTGGGTCCTGCAGACATTAAACAAATTATGTATCCAGATCAAATACTTGATTTGAACAATGAATATAACCCAGGTACATCGACATTTGAGCCAAAACAAGATGGAGTATATTTTATAATAGCAAGACTTGCTTATGTTCCTGATGTTGGTACAAAGTATAGTGTGAAGATGTTTATCATTATTAACGATGAAAATGTAGCAGCTACTGATAATGATTTTATTGGTGCACCATTGACAAATAATAATCATGTGAGTGTTTCTACTATAACCCAATTATCTAAGGGTGATAGAGTACAAATTTTTGCCCAAGCTATCACTGATGGTAATACTGATCCTGACCCATCTCTCACGCATTTTGAAGCAATTAGATTCCCATTATGAATGTAAATGAATAAGTTCAATATAAAATAATTATTAACTTTGGTGGCTAAAGTACACCTTTAGTAAACTAAAGGGCTTGAGTTCAGGAAGATAAGGCTGTTGCCCGCAGCGTTTTTCTTATGATATAATTTTTTTCTTCTTCAACTTAGGGTGCAAGAGTTTAAGATCGAGCTGCCAAATTGGTGGCTTTTTTCTTATTGAATTAAAGGGGCAGATTAGTATTACAAGGATTGAAGCCTTATTGAGGGGTTAATTTAGCACCAAATGAATTGAAACATTATTATTTTAAAATACTTAAGGTGTTAGTGAAATTAGTAACTCAATCCGAAATTTTGTCATTATCCTTTTGGCTCCTCCAATTTATAACCAATTCCACGAAGTGTTTTGATATAAATTGGTTTTTTCGTTTCCTCTTTAATTTTTTCTCTTAAACGAGAGATATGTACATCAACAATTCTAGGAACGCCAGAAAAATCATAATTCCAAACAGCGTTGAGTAATTGTTCACGCGTTAATATTCGGTTCTTGTTATGAGCCATATAGAGGAGAAATTCAAATTCCTTAACTGTTAACTCTAGGAGATTTTCTTGAAAGTAGGCTTCAAATTTCTCAGGATATATTTTTAATTTACCAATTATTATTTTCGTCTCTTCTTTTCCATTGTCATTAGCAGCTACCGTTTGAATCTGAGTCCTTCTAAGGAGGGCTTTTACTCTTGCCAGTAGTTCTCTCAGGCTAAATGGTTTTATCATATAATCATCAGCGCCAAGCTCAAATCCTAATATTTTATCAAGTTCATCATCTTTAGCAGTAAGCATTAAAATAGGAGTCATGATCTTTTTTTGTCTAAGCTGCTTGAGTACATCCATTCCATTTAATAGTGGAAGCTTTAAATCTAATACGATAATATCTGGTGACTCGGTTTCAGCTAGTCTTTTTCCCTTTTTACCATCCATGGCCGTTATAACTTCAAAACCAGCCTACTCCAAATTATATTGAAGCAAAGTAACTATCGACTCTTCATCATCGACAACAAGTATTTTATTTTTCATATTATCCCCCACTATACAAGTTACACCCATATTAAATAAAGAATACCTATTGTCTAATAATCATATTCTGTGAAAGATTATCTAATGCCTTGCCCTTGAATTTCTAAGTTATATTACTGGTGTTGCTTTTGATGAAATTACAGGAATATGGTCATATGCTGTTTTTATTTTCGAAAAAAGAATAGTTTATTCGTTTCGTGAAGCAATTTAGAAACGACAGGTGAATACTACAAGGAAGGGGAATCTTAATTGGATTTCTTCTTTCACTACCATGAAAATAAGTTTCTTCAAGATTAGAAAAATGGCAATTCTAAACAAGTCACAAGGAGAGATACTTTGAGAATAATTAGAGAAGCAAGAAGCGAGGATATGAAAGTAGTCTATATGATGGGTTATGACGTTTGGGGAGAGAATATGCTTTCTAAAGATTATTTAACTATGTGTCAAGATTCCAGTAAGTACAAAAGGGGGAAATGGTATGTATTAGAAGAAACAGAAACAAAAGAGTTGTTGAGTTCGCTAATTGTATATGAGCTAAATCCTTCAGAAAACCTAATAGTAAGAGGGATTGGTTCTATCGCCAGTCCTTTACATTTAAGAAAAAAAGGGTATGCTTCATTATTAATTAATGCAGTGATAAACGGTTTGGAGCAAAAAGAAAATTGTAATAATTTTTTCCTTTACAGTGAAATTGGGTCAGACTTTTATAAAAAATTTAATTTTATAGAAATACCTGCATCTAAGCAAAAATATAAGGATAGTATATGTATGTATTATTCAAAAGAAAATGATATTGAGTCCATATCTTTTAATATTCCTAACTATTTTTAATGAATTCATTGTTAAACTACCTGAAAATAAGTTTCTTTCTTCTGAATGGTATGTAAACAAATTGGGGGCAGAGTTAAGTACTAAAGACGAAGACAAAGCAATTCTTAATTTTGCGAACCAAAGTATTTTCCTTGTTAAATCTAAAGAAAATCAAAGCTCAAATTTCTATGATATTTTCGGTGCCGAACGATTTTCTATAACATTTGAAGTTAATGGATTAAATGCTTTAGAAGCCATACATAGAGATTATAGCGATAAACAAATTAGAGTTGGTGTAATTGAAAATGGAGGACATTCTGGAAGGAATTTTGTTTTCTTTGTTTTAGATGGTAATAAATTTGATGCATGGAGTGAATTAAGTCCAATTTTCAAAGAAAAATATCTTATCTCGCAATTGAAAAGACTATTTTCTTTTTGAGATAACGGGTGCAGGAGCTGAGTGAGCAACTCCTATTTGACTAACTGACTGTTTAGATCTATAAAAAATACCAATGTACAATAATTCCAGTAAACTAAGGAGATTTATAGAAGTATGGAAAAATATGAAGATACCTTATTAGAGATTGTAAATAAAAGTGAACCTTTAAGAAGGGGTTTTAAGGTTCTGCAACACTCAGAATTCCCCTCTTGATTACTATATTGGTGCAGGATGTATTACAAACACTGTATGGAACTACCAATCTGGTTTTCCTCTTATTTGTTGAGAGGTTTCTTCAACTAACGGGTGAGTATAGTTCAAGAAGGAATATATTATGTGTTATAATTTGGATAAATTATAAAATAAAGGGAAGGTGATATTGTGAGAAGATTTATCCTAATCTTATTGCTTTTGATTAATGTTTTTTACATAGCGAATTACCTTATCAATTTTGAATCTTTTGCATTTAACAATCTATGGATTGTTTTTTTTATCATAAGTTTTGGTTTATCCATTCTTTTTTTGTTTCGTTCCAAAAAGCAATCTGCTTATAATCCTTTATTATCAATTGCAGTTTTAGTGGCAAGTATTAGTTCTTTAGGGGCCTTTGGTTTTCAATATTTATTATCTAACCTTATGGGATAACAGATTTTCAAATAACGGGTGCGTTTCTACTTTAAGTGGAGACGCTTTTTTACTAACGGGGCAGGTTAGTTGAATAGCAATAATAGAAACAATTCTGGTAGAATAAGCTTTGAAATAAATATGGAGGTGTTCAAATGACACCCGAACAAATAATTAGAAAATTTTTTGAAGAAGTACGATCAGGTAAAAATCCTGACTACTCAAATCAATTAATGTCCGTACAAGTATTGGCTCATCAAATTGTATCCGAAGAAGAACAAACAGTCTTAAGGACGCCTAAAGATTATGCTGAACACGTAAGAGAAATGATTGAAGCCTATGGTAATTATTCTTTAGAAATCCAAGAATTATTGGTACAAGGAAATAAAGTATATGTCCGCTGGAAACAAGTAGGTGCACACGTAGGAGTAGTCGATGGATATCAGCCTACAGGACTTCCAATAACTCAAATGACAAGTGCTGTATATAAGATAGAAGATGAAAAAATTTCAGAGTATTGGATTCAAATTGATAGGTCAGGAGTTCAAAAACAATTAGAGTACAATAAACATATTAAATAGTTATTTAATATTCCAAAGTGTTAGGATAATAAACTCTTCTTCAACTAATAGGGGCAATTGTGGAAGAACGACGAATGCTGCGGCTATCCTTTTTTGTTATTAAGCTAACGGTGCAGAATAGTTTAATACAAAAAGCCTTAATCTCTTTAAAGGATTTAAGGCTTTCTCGTGAAAATCATTTTCTAATTTGCTTTTGTTGAGGATGTTTCCAAATATATTTCTTAATGTAACCATATAATTAAAATGAGTTAGTGAACTATATATGGTCGCAAAGGGAGTCAGGTTCATAAGTTGAAACGCATCTCCTCTTTCCATATGTGGATAAACATAAAAAGGGAAAGGAAAGAGGGTTAAGGAATAGATAAAAATTACTGAAAAATAGAAAAGAGCTTTAATTAATTCGATTTTTAACGAGAGTTGCTTTTTAACTGCTAAAACTACAACTCTGTAAATTATCCAAGGAATAGCTAAAAATATTAGTGAGTCTAATCTAATCATTTTATTTATCTCCCCACCAGCGCAGTTATTTCTGTTTATCATCTTATCATAAATTCTTCAACAAACGGGTGCTTTAGTTGAGTAAAGGGGTTGGCTGTGGCAATCCATTTTTCTTATTGTTATAAAAAATAGTTATTCGTTTAGCAATTGTTCTGAAATACTTATATCGTACAAATACCATATAAGAAGAGGAGTTCAGATATGGTTAAGGATATTAGGTTTAAATTTATGCCCTATTATGATGATATGGATGCGGAGGATTACCATAACTTTGATTTGTGGGGAAAACTAGATATATTAATTGACGGTGTATCGTTTTTTAGTAATTATAATTACCCTGAAAATGGTGGTCCATTGAGAATGACAAAAGAGGGATTTGTAGGTCAACTTGCTACTTTTCTTGCGGTGTTACCTGAAGTGCCTCAAAGATTATTGGATGAAGAGACAGTTGTTGTTGAGGATGATTCAACAAGTAAATGTCTTGTGTTTTCCTTGGGAGAAAATATAGTTTCATTTGCAATTTGTGAATATGAGTCCACGTTACCTCCTTGGCAAAAAGGAATATACTACGATGGTATAGGAGTATCTCATTCGGAAAAAATTCCCCAAACCGATAAAAATATTATAGAAATTATTCAATTTAATCAAGGATTGAAAAATGGGTTACAAAATTTTATACAAGAACTTATTGAACAATATCCAAGTATTATTAAAGATGAGAGTTTCATAAATATAAGAAATACAGTAGACAGTATCAATTAGAATGTTTTTGCTTGTTAAGCTAACGGGTGCTTGAGTTTAAGAAAATAAGGCTGTTCCAACAGCCTTTTTCTTATTCCACTAGCGGAGCAGGATAGTTGAGGAATCTCTTTCGACGAAAAGGACATTCCTGGTAGTACAGAGATGCCTTTTTTACGGTTTTATTAGAATTTAAAGTCTAGAATCATCTTACTGGTTTCACCTGTAAACTTATAATTATAAGACCCTTTTAAGCTTTCTAAATCACCGGTAGCTTTGATGATTGTTGCTGGAGAATCTAGATTTCCTTTATCAAATATTCCTTGCTCTATAGCCGTAAATGTCCCCTGTTTTCCCTTGTAAGTTCCTTCGAAATGCAGAAATCCGGAAATTTTAGAAGTGGCCACGTGACCATCATCTATAGTAGAGTCTATATAAAATAATAAATATTCAACAAAGGCTTTTCCTGTTAATTCACCCTCAATATCATATTCAACATGGGCAATATTAATAGGGAATTCTTTTCTAGTGTCGTCTACTGGCTTTTCATCCCATTTGCTTACTGAAAATGTTACCTCCATACGTAAATCTCCCTTCAGTATTAAATAGTAATTCACCTCTAGTATAATATCCAAAAAGTACCATTATCAATAATAGAATAGGATTGTTTTTATTAATTTTTCTTTACGAACTTTGTGAAATATTACACTTAAAGTAACGGGTGCAAGAGTTTAACACCCCACTACCATTTTGATGATTTTTTATTAGATAAGAGTTAAAAGAAGCAACACTCTTTAGAAGTATTGCTTTTGTACATTTGAGCCATTGGTTAAAAATATTTTCTATACAATTCTTGTCTAAGACTACCACTTAATTGGGCATAAATTTTTGTAGTTTCGCTCTTCTGGTGACCAAGTATTCTTTTAATTTGATAGTAGTAATTGTTTCGAGTTTTACATCCTCAAAATACCGTATCACCAACAACGCTTGAAGTTTATAGGCCTTTAAAGTCTGCTGGGAGAACCCTTCAATTCGTTTATCAGATTCATAAATTTCCCAGGCTTTTAATAATAGCAAAATACATCTCTCCCTAAAAATTCTATTTTTAGAGGAATTATTGACCTGATTATTAAATTTGATACAGTACGGCAATCTTCAACTAACGGAGCCGGTTAGTTCGATAGGTAATAATTCCCAGTATATAATGTAAGTTGAATTTTGAGAAAATGGAGTTTGGAAGACAAAAAATGAAGGCGGTTATTTAATGAAGAAAAACTTTTTTGCGATTCTAATGTATACGTTAGGTATTGTCGGGTTAATCATTACATTATTTATAATTAATAAAAACATTGATAATTCATTTGCCACTAAATTTGTACTTGGCTATTTGATTTTTCTTGTATTATTTGTTTTTTATTTCGTAATTGGAACGATATTAAATTTAAGTAAAATTGAATGGGTAGATATAAGAAAAAGATTATATAAATTCATTATTAGCTTTGTCCTAATTAGTTGTCTCGGTTTGATTTATTACTACTTTAAAAAACCATCAGAAATAAATTTTCAAAAGGTTTTATTTTTGCCTTTCGCTATATCCCTCGGTTCAGCTTTTTCTGATTTACCTTTCATCAAGAAAAAATAACTATTAACTTGATTAAGGCTATCGAATGCAAGAGTTGAAGTTCCAGTTACCATTGCAATTTGGTGGCTTTGTCTTATTCAGCTAACGCAGTTTACTTTAGTTAGAACTAGTTAAAAATATAATATTGAAAATTATTTTGTTTAGGCTGTGATTGGAATGTCAAATAGGGAAGAATTGCTTAAAATTATAAGTGAACTCGAAGATGACAAGATTAAAAAAGTCTTGAAAATAATTGAGCAGATGAAAAATTATGAACAAGAATATCATATTTCGTTTGAGGATTTTAAGCATAATCAATGGAGAATTGACTATTGGGAAAAAGCTCTTGAGGGAAAAGAATTTTCTTCCGTAGATCCCTATGGGGATACACATTTCTTTAAACCAAAAGAAGAAATGGACGTTAGGATGTATTATGACCTTGCATTAAAAGATTTTCAGGAAAGCAAAAGGAGATTAAATCTATTATTAGATTTAAAAAACTTTTATGACCCTGCTATTTAACTGATGGTTCAGCTTAGATTGTGAAGAAATATACTTAAACAAACTGGTGTAAGAGTTTAAAGATCCAGCTGCCATTTTGGCAGCTTTTCTTGTTGCACAAAGGGGCAGTATAGTGGAAGAAGAGGTAATATTATATTCCATATAATTGTTATAGGAAGTGAAAAAATGTCTTTTTTTTATATAATGTTCATACTTGGAACCTTGTTTGTAATAGCCGCAGTATTTGGCTTTATTAATAATATTGGTATAGTTAAATGCCTTGGATACTTATTTATTGGTGTTTTACTTTTAGCGGTTACTCTTCCAAGCCTAAAATATGTTGTGCTGAAGGAATATGATGTCGTTAGTGGGAAGTGTGTTATCGAGATAGATTCATCAGGTCGTTCTTCTGAAGCGGACTTTAATATGCTTAATACTGGTGAGGTGTTTACTTTCAAAGATATTCCTGACCTTGATGCTTACGGAAAGTCAATCCCTTATTATTGTAGAGTGACAGTAACAAAAGACCATAATTTTGAAATTGGTTATAAAATATATGATGGCAAAACACGAAAGTTAATATTAACAAGTAAATAGTTTATGTCAGTTATAAATGATAAAAAATGTTCTTACCTCTTTTTATTCTTAATAGATACTTCAGTTTGTAAATAAATGATATTATAGCTGAAGAAGGAATTTGAATTTTCTTCCAGTATATAATTACTCAATAATATTAAGGGGGAAAAATAATTGACGGCAATTATGGTAGCATTAGCGATGGTAATACTGGGTTCAGTAGTTGCTTGGCAATTTAGCAAAGGAAAGTCGACAAAAAGAAAGTATATCATTTGGGGTATTACCATTATGGTAGCAATCGCACCTTTCCTTTCATTTTCAATCGGCTTAACATATGCATTTTAGAAATGGTTGGGCTGGATTAATTATGTGGGTCTTGTTTCCAATTATTTTCATCTTAGGGCTTATTGTATTATTGGTTGGTGTCTTTAAAGAAAAAGGAA
Source organism: Bacillus sp. OV166 (assembly GCF_900177675.1). Lineage (GTDB taxonomy): Bacteria > Bacillota > Bacilli > Bacillales > Cytobacillaceae > Neobacillus. The sequence goes on from NZ_FXWM01000001.1 coordinate 3,198,735, forward strand.
CAGAAGCAATGTAGAATTATTTGCTTAGGGTGAGTATCTAGTTTGTGAAGAATTATACTTATACTAACGGGTGCAAGAGTTAAAGATTGGGATGGCTACGGCGATCCCTATTTTTATTGCACTAACGTGGAAGGATAGTTCAATAAGAACTACTCTATAAATGATAAATGCGACAAAAAAGGATACTGTAATAACAGTACCCTTATAGATTAAAATAATCTAAAATGAAAATTAAAGCGAACATAAAAAAGGCTATAAAATTTAAAATAAAAATGACTTTTTTTTCCTTTAATAAATAACTCTCAATTCCAATTAGCAAAAAGCTTAACGAAAGAAATATATAACCAAATGAATGATTGATGTCTAAGAAAAACAGTGAAAAATATCCAATAATTAAAACAAGCTGTAAATAAAAAATGGGTTTTATCCTTTTCTGCTTTTTTTCGAAGAATTTATCTAAAAGTCCCAATTTCAAATCAATCCTACCCTTAAGTGTTATTGTAATTATACTACAAGTTAGGGCACTTTAGGACAGCACTAAATTATTAAATATATACAAAGTCCCCTTTTTTCTTGTTCCAAAAACAGATTGTGAAGGATTGTACTTACACTAACGGATGCGATACTTCAACAAGGGTATCGCTTTTTCCTTATGTAACTAACTGGGCAGTTTAGTTGAATAAGAAATGATTAAATTATGCTATTATTAGATATAAATTAGGGGGAACATATGTGACTGACAAATTTATGGAATTGAGCATACCAGTACTATCATCAAAATTAGTAGTAGCCCCTTTGTATATTATTAATCTAATAATGTGTATTGGCTACTTAATTGTCCTGCGAAAAGAAAAAGGGTGTTTTGTATTTATTGGAAAAATCTATTCCTTTATTATTATAGTTAATTATATTGTTGCCCTTTATTTTCGTTTTTTCTACTCATGAAATTCAACTACGGGTGCTTATGTTGATGAATAGGGGTTTTTGTTGCTACTTTTTTGTTGTCTACTTTTATTGAGCAGAAATGTCTAATAATACCTACACAAAATTCGATATAAATGTGTTATACATAAAGAAATGAATTATGTGGAGGATTTTGCATTATGAAACAATGGGTTACTCATAGCAACTCAAAAAAGAAAGTACGGGGATTAAAAAGAAAATGTCGTATTTTTTTCAACTATATAACTGAAAAAGCTGATTCTTTACCAATACCAAAGAATAATGACCCATCTTATCCAGGTTACTCTTCCCTTCAAATTTGCTTCGATGACTTCTTTCCTGATTCTAAGAAGACACCGAATTCTGTTAGGAAATTTTTTGTGCAAACAATTATTAATGGAATTAAACATTTGATTGATACGAAAACAGAATCCCAGAGGGAATATCGTGTCTTTTGTACTTTCCCTCTGCCACATTTAGTTGGTGCTCAAATTACGATTCTTTTTACAAAAAAAGGTTTAGATAGTTTTTATGAGGGCTTGTTTAGTCAAGAGGTAGAAGGTCATCGACTGATTTCTTTAAATCCAGACCTTGAAATAGAGTGGGGATTACACCTGCCAAATGGGTTAGATGTTAAAGGATTTAAAGCAGACGATGAAGATAAAGATTATTCATCAGATGAAATATGGTTAATCGGGGTATTGAGTTAAATACCTTTTGACAACACCGTTTTATTACAACCTTTCGTTTTTAGGGAGGTTGTTTTACGTTTGTAGTTCTTGAACTAACGTGGAAGGTTAGTTGAAGAAAGAAAAAGGAAAATAGGACTCAAACAGATGGTATTAAATGGTAAAATATAGAGACTAGACAAATAAGGGAGGGGAAGAAAATTGTCCATATGGAAAGCGTACGCTATTACAATTCTCGAAATATTAGTTTTTTTAGTTATTGGTTTTATTCTAACTGAAAATGTATTAAGAACGATTTATGGGAATTTCGGTATTAGTTTTATGGGGAACGTATGGGTTAATTGGTTCGGAGTCTCATATCTTCTGTTTTTTCTTTATACAATTATCCGTTGGCTATTTATTAATAAAAATAACAACTTGTTAAGGGAACGTATAACATCTATTGTCTTTTGGGTGCTTTTTATTGGCTCTGTTTATGCTATTTTTATTCCTTTTGTTAAAGGAGAAAATCCATTCTAATTCAACTAACGGGTGCTTGAGTTCAACAATATTTGGCTGCTAAGATATCCTTTTTTTGTTGTTCCACTAGAGGTGCAGGTTAATTGAATAAGGCTTCGATTTTAAGAATGAAGAATTACAAGTAAGAATTTGAAGAAATTAAAAGAAAGAAATCTTATAATTCAATTTCTATGGAAGGACCTGATATTATTTTTCATATCATTTTTGTAGTTGTTTATATTATTTTGTGTTTTGCTTTGTTTGGAATATTGGATAGAGTTAAGGTAAATAAATTAAAGGCATTGAAATCTGAATTGGAACGGAATATAGATGAAGATGAACAACTTTCAAATAAAGAAAAAGTCTTGTTAAATAAAACAGTTTTCTGGTCACGAATTAGAGTAGGGGTAGGAATTATTATGTTTATAGGGCTGTTACTCATTATTTTGTATAAATAAATTAAATAACACTTCTTCAACTAAGGGGTGCTTTACTTCAATAAGGAGTAAAGCTTTTTTCTTATTCAAGTAACGGTCAGTTTAATTGAATAAATGATATACTTCAATGGTAATTCTTGCGGAGATACCACTGCTAACCGTTTCTTAAACTGGATCACCCTTTCCAAAAGAGTCCATAAGGAGATTGTTTATGCCGATCATAAGAGATATTCAGCTTTACGTTCCGAAAAACAAAGAACAGAACTGGACATTCTTTCACGAAACAAGATGTATTACATTTTTATATAGCCGTCTTCTGCCAAAGCTACAGACAAAGGATGATAAGGGGATACAAATCTATTGTGTAGACAATTTAGAACAAAAAGAGTAAATCGATATGTTTACTCACATTATCTTTGATTATTTTCCTGTATTTGTAGAGGTGGATGTTGAAAATATACTGGCATTGACATCCGACAGAGAAAAGAAAGAACGAGTTCTAGAAATCGTGCACGGGGGAATGAAACTCGCTGCTGAGGAGTTTAATTGGGACATTTCTTCTCTGGACTTGGTCTATGAGAACATAAAACAGCTAGATTATGAGAATGTATATCCTCTATTAAAGAAAAGCAGCCCGAACAGGAAGTTCATCTGCAGCGTCTTGTGTCATCATGAAGTAGCAAGTATCGATGTTTACATGGAGATCAAGAAAAGAAATGGTGAAGTCATCAATAAAGAGAAACTATTCTCTGTCGAAAAAACAGATGAACAGGATTTATTCTGCCATTTTGGAAATCTCGAATGGAAGCTGAATCATAAAGTGGAGTTTGCGGATAAAGATTATAATCATGTCTATCGTTTAACATTTCTTGAAAAGGACAAACCTAAAAATCTAGTATGGAAAATTGAAAAGTAGATGAGAAGGATCTTGTTGAACCAACGGGTGCGTTCGTTCAACAAGCTAAAGTAGCAATACTAGTAATTATCTTGATCTTTCGCAATTGGGCGCGGTCCTGGAATAAGGATAAAGCGCTCATTTTTCATTTTAGGGAAAGATTGTTGAAGATTAAGGGTAAGACTTATTGAATATTAGCACTACATAGTTCCCTAATAGTGAAAATTAATAACAAACACTAAGAAATATGTTATATTTAGCAATATTATGTAAAAATGTAAATTGTTCGAGGAGTTGATTTTTTGAAAAGAATATCAATGTTATTCGTTTTATTCAGTATGTTATTTTTTGTAGTAGCATGCACTTCAAATAAAACTAATAAAGAAATGGAAATCTCTGATAATGATGCCACAACTAAAGGGAGTACAAATAATTTAATTTCCTATTATGAAACGATCAAATTAGAAAATTCCATTGAATCTTCTTTCACCAAAAAGGTGTTAAAGAAAAAAGGCCATCCAGATGGTTATGATCTAACCCTTTCTCGGGCAAAGAAAGAAGTCATTCTTGTGATTAGACCTTATTCTAAGAAAAATTTTAATTATTTAAAGGACGACCTTCAAAGTAATATTGAAGAAGTTTTGCAATCAAAAAAATATACGGATTATAAAGTGAAAGTTGTTGCTGATTGGTCTAAAACGAATCAGACAGAACAACAAGAAAATGAACAAAAGATTATAAATGAAATAGTAAATAAAATGAAAAAGACTCATAAAATTAATGTTTCGATGGGAACCCAATATTCAGCTACTGACGGACGCATTGTACAATTGGACTTAATGTTTTATAGAAACAACAAAGAAATTATTGATCCAAATGAAGTAAACAATTTTCATAAAGAATTTTTAAAATTAGCTAAAGAAAAAGGATTCAATGTTACGGATATTCATATTCGTTTTAAATCAAATTTAAAACGAGATTGGGAAATGAAAGTGATGCCGTCAATAAATCAAGGATTAAAAGAAATAAAAGATCTTAAAGTTACATCTACAACTATAATAGACGATAAGAATCCAATTATTATTAATACCGCAATAAACAGCACAGATAAAAATGCTAAAGAAATTGGAAAACGTATTAAAGAACTCTTAAATGAATTTTTCCAATATAAACAAATTAACAAATCATTTTCTGGTCCTTATGAATTTCAGGTTCTAAGTAAAGATAATAAGAAAATAAATTAAACAATGGCTAATGGGAGCACCCCCCCCACTGGGTTAAGGATTTGCAAGCAATCCTATTAAAAAATATTATATACAACTTCTTCAACAATCGCGCACAATTCTGCAACAAGAATTGTGCCCTTTCTTTTTGTTAAGGGTCCTTTTGTTGAATAACACTCAATGAGAAATTAGGGAAATTTTGTTAAAGTAAATAGAGAAGATTGTGAATAAATGTACTTAAGCTAACGTGGCAGGTTAGTTTAAGAGGGAATATCTTTCCTATTTTCTTCGAATACTAAAAAAAACGTACAAGGAAAGATTAAAATGAAAACATTGCAATCAAAAGAGAAAATAAAAAAAGTCGGTGAATTTTATAATGAAGTCTCGAAAGCAAATGAGGACTACTTAAAATATTGGCTTGATAATACGTTGTTTCATTGGGATTTTTGGTTATCTATAGTTTTTACTATTGTACCAATAATTTTTTGGATTAAAATTCGCAAAAAAGAAAGCTCAAGCCGTCTTTTATTTACAGGAATGTTTGTTTTTATTATTTCTTCTTGGTTAGATTTCTTAGGAGTGCAATGCGGAAAGTGGTACTATACAGGAAAAGTAATTCCTTCTATCCCTTCGTATGTACCTTGGGATTGGATTATACTTCCTGTTTTTGTTATGACCTTGATTCTATTTAAACCTAAAAGTTCTCCTATCCTAAAAGGATTGATTTTTGCAAGTGTAAGTACACTCATAGGCGAACCACTTTTTTTATGGTTAGGTTTTTACGTTATAAAGGATTGGAATATGCTTTATTCCTTCCCTATATATTTCATCATTTACTTATTAGCTAATAGAATGAGTAAAGTTAAAAATTTTGAACCGATTTCCTAATTAATCTTCTTCAACTACCATGAAAATAACTTGCTTCATGATTAGAAAAATGACAATGCTTAAGAAGACCCTGCTCAATCCTAAAAAAAAAGAGGAGAGCGATAATTAATAAGTCTATGGATTAGGGTTGACTGGATAAAGGTCAGTAATAGTATTGACACTTCCTAACCATTTTCATTCTCTGTGGTGCAGCACTGATTTTGTGCTGCATGGATGGCTAACGGGTGCTTGACTTCAATAAGAGGTAAGGCTTTTCTTGTTCCACTAACGGAATGCAGCAAATGTTTAGGGCTAAGCTCAATTCCTTTAATGGGGTCACCATGAATATAAGTACATTCCCTTAAATAGTGCATAGAATAATTTAATAAATCTATGAAGGGGTTTAGAAAAATGTACTATGCACCTTGTTTATATTCAAACCAATGTCAATATAAAAGTCCTTATTATGTTAATGTACCAATGTATAACAATTTAAGACAGCCCAATTACTGGACTATTGATGCTAATGGAGTGGGTTTTTTACAATCATCAAAGGGAAGAAATAAAATTCAGTTAAAAGATTATGGACCATCACCATTTGTAGTTAATATCAATGAGGCAACAAAGCAAAACAAAACCTTTCGGACTGCTTTATGGACAGGGAAGCATTTGCAAGTCACATTAATGAGTCTTAATGTTGGTGAAGATATTGGTTTAGAAATTCACCCTGAACTTGACCAATTCTTACGTATTGAACAAGGGCAAGGGCTTGTTCAAATGGGCAAAAGAAAAGACAGTTTAAACTTTGTAAGACAGCTGTTTGATGATTCTGCCATTATGATACCGGCTGGAACATGGCACAATGTAACCAATACAGGTAATATTCCGTTAAAACTATACTCAATATATGCTCCACCACAACATCCATTGGGTTCGGTTCATGTAACTAAAGCAGATGCATTGGCTGAGGAACGTGGTTCTGACTATTGTATGCACTATACTCATCCAACAAAAAAAAATATAATTAACAAATATCCAAATAGGATTCAAACAAATAATTTAAACAACGTTAAAACAAGCTTTTCTAAAGAGGAAGCAGCAGCAATAGCTTTACTTTTAGGCATTGACTTTAATAAAAGCAAGTTTGATTTAGATGAGTTTTGGATGGGAGTAAATACTGAGCTTGAACATGGAAAACAATCCAGCCAAACAAATGTTACTGGGGATGATCCTATTATTACTGGAAAAATTGCACTGGCTCATCTTAACGAGTTTCCTGATTACTACAAAAGATTAAAGGTACTTGAGGAAGAAGCAAAAGCATTTGGAACAAATGATTTAATTGAATACCTAAAATGATAAAAATGGGTGTTTCTAATCCAAGTGTGTTTAAGCGAGTTTGTGAAAAATTGTACTTAAGCTAACGGGTGCTATGTTAAAGACGGGACGGCTGCGGAGATCCCCTTTCTTCTTGTGCTAACGGGGCAGGATAGTTGAACAAGGAATTAACCAAAATAGGTGGAATTGCGGGAAATTGATAGTAATACAGTCTCAATCTCTCCTTGAAATGGTTAAATAGATTCCTTTAAAAGAAAATTTTACTCAACAAGTATGTTTGATTAATGACAGTCATTTAATATCCCTCTTTTAGGTGAATTTGAATTAATAAAATAGTATTTGGAAATTTTTATTTGCTATGTATTGGGTGATTTACCAATTTTAACAAAATGCAAAACCATCCTAAAAAAGGATGGTTAAAGAAAATGGGCAAATTTTATTTTATATCTTAATAAAATTGTACGCTAAATATTACTAGGAAATTAATACAATATTGATTAGCACCAAAAAGCACCCAAAGGATGACTTATAAGAAATTAATAAATAAGGTATGGCGGATAATATGGATATGGCGGATATGGATACCAGTAAACATATCTATAAGGACCATATAATGTACTAACCAATAGACCGCCCAATACTCCACCCAGTAATCCTGCTAGAAAGGGGTTTCCAAGATAGGGTCTCCAAAAAAATGGAGGTCTCCAGAAAATAGGAGGTCTCCAAAAAAAAGGTCTTAGAAAAGGCGGTCTAATGAAAATTGGTCTCCTTATAATTCGTTCATCTGTATTTGTTATATCTATTTGTTGTGGCATAACCTGTACTTCTGAATTCATAAAAACAGTCCTCATTTCTTTTTGCTATTAAGAATATGCGTTTACCTATCCCGTTTCTTGTGCTTATATCATTGTTTTTAATAATTCCAACCATTAATGTCAAGCCAAGTTTTCAATAAAACAAAGGACCACGCGTTACTTTTATTGAGGTATTTGGAAACCCTTCAATATCAAAAAAGAGAAAAACATGGGTACCAATTGTTTTCGTTAATCCCAGGGTTATATGTTATAAACTTGTTACTATTTGCACATTTTAAAAGGTAAAAGAGGGTGCTTATTTTGGGATGGATTTTTGGACTTTATTTATTAAATACTGTTTTTATGATAATTATGGCGATTCGAGAGGTACGGCGACCAGCAGTGGCTTTAAATTGGATAACCATTAGTTTTATATTCCCTGTAATTGGATTTGGGCTTTATTTAATTACATCAAATCCCATACGTATGAAGCGCCGTAAAAAGCCGACTTCTACTTCTAACGAATCAGACACGCTTCCTGATTCCCTTGGCGGTTCAGCTCAGGTGATCGCACAAGCATTGAAACATTTGACCGTGGATGGATTGAGGACTGGTCATGTACAGGTGCTCATAAATGGGATTAAAACCTATGATATACTAATGGAATCTATACAGAACGCAAAAAAAACGATTGACCTGGAATATTACATATATAAAGATGACCAAATTGGAAGGCGTATTACGGACTTACTGATTGAACGGTCATTGGACGGTGTGAATATCCGTTTTATAAGAGACGGTTGGGGGAGCAGAAAATTATCTAAAACTCAGATTTTTCGGATGATGGATGCAGGAATAGAATGTCGGACTATTTTTCCTTTACGTCCCCTTTGGATTTTTTCAACTTTGAATAACCGGGATCATTGTAAGATTGTTCTAATCGACGGTAGGGAAGCTTTTACCGGTGGGATTAATATTGGGGATGAATATACCGGATTAAAGCCAAATGTAGGACACTGGCGTGACACTCATGTAAGAGTAGTGGGTGAAGCTTCATCTGATTTGAAAATGATCTTCGAAGACCATTGGAATATTGCTTCACCAGAACAAATAAATACAAAATCTAGAATGAAAACAAAAACTGGAAAAGATGGTTCCCCCATCACTCCTACAACCAGCTTATCAAACCCATTTACCATGTTGACAGAATGGAGCACCGAGTTGGGGACTATTGAAGAAACAAACGCGAATGAAGTTCCGACCAATGGGATGCACCAAGCCTATGTACAGACAGTGGAAGGCAATCCTGGTATTCCTACGCCAGTTATTAGGCAGGCTTACTTTATCGGGATAACACAAGCCACAAAGACCGTTGATATCACCACACCCTACTTTGTACCAGATCAAGATATTATTATGGGACTTAAGACAGCAGTTGAACGTGGAGTACGTGTAAGACTGATGGTTCCTCGTCAAGGGGATCAAAAAATCGTAGAACATGCAAGTTTTACTTATTACGGAGAGTTGTTGGAAGCAGGGGTTCATATCTACCTATATAACAAAGGCATGCTGCACGCGAAGTCGATGGTTATTGATGGGGAAGTAGCGGAAGTAGGAGCAGCAAACTATGATATGAGAAGTTTTCGCTTAAATTACGAAGTTTGTGTATTTTTTTACAGTAAAGACGTGGCAAAAGACCTTACAGAACAATTTGAGCGGGACCTACATGATTCTGTCTCTTTACAAATGGAGGATATATGTCAGCGCTCTCCTTTACAGAGGTTAATGCAGCAGGGTGCTCGTCTCCTTTTTCCGTTGTTGTAGCCATTAACATAGTATCAAATTTGGGAATACAGAATTGGAAGAGAGATTACTGGTTTATTTTTAAGTTGTTATATAATAATTGTGAAAGGTTTCACTTAAACTCCCATGAAAATAAAAAATGAAAAAAGGGCATGAAAAAATAGACCCAGAAAAACCAGTTTTTAAAAAAAGCTGAGCCACTTGAAGAAAGAGTATAAGGTTAGCTGGTAAAACGAAATAGTAAGACCTTTCTATTTAAAATAAAATCAGGAAAGCTGGCGCAACAACCAGAAAAAGGATTAATCTCCCATAAGTGCTACCCCTAAATGGGCGCGACAGTCGGTGGTACACCGTTGTCGTTGGAGTCAGACTAACGGATGGGCTCAAAGGCACCATAGTTCAAAGACCTTCTTCGCCAGCATTAAAACAGTATAGACTGCCTGATCCATTTTCATTCTCTGTTGTGAAGCGATGATTTTTGCGCTTCATGGATGGCTAACGGGTGCTATAGTTGAAGATCCAGCTGCCAAAAATTCTTGGTGGCTTATTCTTATTCAGCTAATAGGGCAGGTTAGTTGTAGAAGAAAATGGTAAAAAATAGGTTGTCTAATTTAATATCACAGTATAGAATTGAGAAAATTTAAAATGTTAAAACATAATGACTGGGAGTATTAAGGAATGTTTATTGAGTAGAGAACTGTCGGTTGGTGAAAGACAGTCGATAAATTCCCCAACTCGCCCACGAGTGGTAAGACTGATATGTAGGTCTTAACGGTTGACATCCGTAATCAGTTATAAAGTGGATTTGTATTAGCAAATCAACAAGAGTGGTACCACGAAGGTAAAGCCTATCGTCTCTTATGAGATGTAGGCTTTTTATTTTGAACAAGGAGGAATATTTTATGGGAACAGTTTATTCATCAATACTTCCAATTCACGAAGAATTTATTAGGAAGCAACGAATTTTTTTTGTTGGTTCAGCACCTCTATCAGCAGACGGTCATGTCAACATTTCCCCAAAAGGTCATGATGTACTGCGTATTTTTTCACCTACGGAGGTCGCTTATTTAGATTTAGCTGGTAGTGGAAATGAAACAAGTGCACATCTAAAAGAAAACGGTAGAATTACTTTTATGTTCTTAGCTTTTGAAGGTCCTCCTGAAATATTACGTCTTTATGGAAGTGGTAAAGTAGTATTACCAGGTACACCTGAATGGGATGACATGGCTAATCATTTTGAAATCCTACCTGGTGCAAGGCAAATTATTTATGCAAAGATCGAAACAGTAAAAACATCTTGTGGATTTAGTGTACCATTTTATTCATACATTGGAGAACGAGATACTCTTAAACAGTGGGCTACCAATAAAAGCGAAACAGAGTTAGAAGAATATCGTAAAAAGAAAAATTCTATAAGTATGGATGGGATAGTTACACCAATAGGAGAAAGTTAGCTACCTTTAATAAAGTGTAAATAGTTCTTATTGAACTAACGGGTGCGAAGTTGAAGAATGGGGTTGCTGCGGCGATCCTTTTTGTTATTGAGCTAACGAAGCGGGTTTGTTGAAAAACAATAATAAAAACCAACCCAATATAGGATGGTTTTCAGTGAAACTTTATCAATTAGATAATTCTCTACGATCAACCGAATGCGGTGGTTTCTCGAACCATTCATTAGCAATCATGATTTCCGCACAGTCTTCCGCGAGTTTGATATCATTTTTAATTGCAGAAGCATATCTGAGTCCTAGATCGCGCCGCATGGAACCGGACAAGGCAGTTCCATAATATGCCATGGCAGATTGAATAAGAAAGGCACAATGGAAAATCATTAATTTATCGGAAAAAGGTGCTGTCTCGGAATCGGTGATATGGGTATCCCAGGAAATCGACGAACTGATAAAGTCCTCATGCAGGATTGAACGAAAAATCGAAAGATGCTCTTCTGTCTGTTCCACCACCCGTTGGAAAAATGTCCGAATTTCTTTCGACTCAGCAGTTTGGCTAAAACCTAAGATTAAATCTTTTGCGAGTGTACTCTTCTGTAAATTAAAATAAAGACTGCTGATTTCAATAACGTTCAAGGGTCGATGGTCCCCTAACCAACCGGCAAGAAAACTTTGTTTTTTAGCAAATTCCGCTTCTTCTGGCAAGGAGATGGTAGGAACCCGATCCGATAGTCCCTTAGATTTTAACATGTCTAAGGTCGTATCATATATCTCAGAAGCGCCTTTGAATGCTTCTAAATAAAATCTTCGTACGTCCAGCCTGTGAGATATGGTCATTCCGAGTGAATAAGCGGTTAATCCATGGGTAGTCATTCCGTGAAGATAAAACAGCCAAAATTCATCAGAAAATAAGCGAGGAGCATCAAGATGGACATCTTTCTCCGTAAATCCATGCGGAATCGGAAACTGTTCTTTTTGAAAAATCTCAGTGATCATTTGAAGGAGATGATTGGACAGTTGTTGTGCTTTTTCAAAAATGGAATAGATGTCGGAATCCATAATGGTTTTTAAAGCATAGGAATTAACGCACCGTGCCATCGTGTTGGTGAGATAGGGGGTCCAAAGATTCGATACATCCAGTTCTACGATTTTTTTAATCATTGCTATGCCTCCAAAATAATTTTTTTAACCCTATCAAAGCCATGATAAAAACCAATTTATTTTGCACTTTTTTATTAGCTTTTATAGGTATTAATTTACGGCTACTTGCTTTATTGACAGGACATATTGTACACAATTATGTGAAGTAATATACTTAAACAAACGGGTGCTTTAGTTGATCAAGGGAGTTAAACCCCCATAAAGAAGAGAACTCGCCAATACTGTGGCGAGTTTTGCTTTTATGTACATCAATTGCTATGTCAAAATGAATGTCATTCCACTTATAGTTCCAAGAAAGTAACCTTAAAAAGAACTTAATAAAGTATAAATTAATAACTTTTTTCTCTAGCTATTTATGTCAAGACCTTATTCAACATCATAACAAATCTAATGGTGGATAATTAATCCTAAGAACATCATAAAAAAATGCTTAGCATATTACCAAGCATTTTTTATTCACCTTATTTGGCTTTAGGGAATACTCTACGAATTGTTTCAGTAAACTCATTAAAGAAACCTGAGATTGGTCTACCATTACGAATATCAGAGGCATATTTGTTCATGCGATCATAAAAGTCAGGGTTTTCCGATACATATACATTATCAATATCTCGATCAGTGGATTTCACTCTTTGTGAAATCTTATGTTCAATACTATTAGTATCCTCATTTTGGGATGTAGGTGAGAGCTTTACGGCTACGTATGCATTATTTTCTGTAACAATGACATTTGCCGTGTCCACTTCTTTCAGGTCGGTTACTTTTTTAGCAGCATCATCAGCAACTCTCATTCTGGAATCATTATTGTCCCTGACGTTGTCGATGTTGTTCCTTGTTACATTTTGATCACGATTTACAAGATCATTTTTATTTACGTTATATCTGGCACACCCTGTTAATTCAAGGCTAAATATAAGGATTGCAATTAAGATTAGGCTCTTTTTCATGGTGTATTCCCTCCGTGAATTTAATTAACAAGATTAAGTTCTCCATTTCCTTTAAAGATTAGTCATATGATGGTTTAGTTATTCAAATAATTTATTTACTTTGAATTGGTGGATAAGAACCCTTGTAGTGCTTTCCATTTTTTATACTTATTACTCGGTTAAGGTGAGTACATTATTTAAGAGAACTGAAGAGGTGAAGAAGGGATTGAAAAGAACGTATTTAAAGGATCGGGTGCAAGAGTTAAACAAAGGAGTTGTTGCGGCAGCTCCTTTTCTTATTAAGCTAACGTGGCAGGTTAGTTGAAGTAAAATATGCTAAAATTAAAACAAATTATTTAGTGAACGGTGGAGTAAAAAAATGCTGAACTTGTCGGGGAAGGTGGCTGTATATCAACTTGGATTGGGAATAGGGTATTTTAAACTTCCTAAAGTAGTTGAATGGGTTGATTTAATGATATTACAATTGGACTCTTCTGAAATTCCTAATCAATTGTACGAAGTTTCGTTATCGAGTAATAAAAAGATCGATGACGTTATCAGCCTTTTAAATGAAATAACAAGAGGAAATCACATAGAAACTGCATCAAAAGTTATATTAGGTCTTCTGTACAAATCATTTGAGAAAAAAGAAATCGAAATTCATCATGTGGTTACTTTGATGTATAGATTAGCTTGGGAACGAAATATTGAAGATGAAATATTTTCAAAAATAAATGGATTAGACGCAGACTATGAAATGGCTGTGGATGGATATGAAGATATGCAAAGTGTGAAAAAAGAAATACAGGAATTTTTAGGGACATATGAAATGTACGGTGAGTTAATATAGTGCTTGTTCAACTAACGGGTGCTTTACTTCAATAAAGAGTAAGGCTTTTTTCTTGTTCAACTAAAGGAGTAGTTTAGTGGAAGAGTCCTGTTTGATCTTTGATCAGCAATCGGGCCATATTGTTGAGGATTTAGTTTCGCATTAATAGTGGGCAACCGTATCATAAGTAAATGTGAGGTTTTTATATAAAAAAATATATATATCCAAGAAAAAAGCTCATTAGCCTAATCGGTAATGGGCTTTTTAGCTGGGAGGAAGCACTGAAGATTTTTTCTATGAATGAGTGATTGGTGCGATAGATATGTTATTCTCTAATATACTCAAAAGAGTAAATATGCGTTTTCGTTAGCTCAATCACTTCTTGGATAAATTCATCTTGGGTTTCTTTGAAATCATTTGTAATCCAATTCAGAAGCAGTCCGTAAAAGCCATAGGCTGTATAACGTTTAAAATAATCCATGTTGACTGGGATGTTGTTGATCGTTTCAAATATAAACTGTTCTTGATAAATTTTTAAGATGGTTTGAGGGAATCTAGTATGTAATTCTGGTAATGTGTCTTCGTATTTAATCAGCTCAAAAAAATTTCGGTGTCCATATATGTAGGAAATAATATTAAAGGAAGGTGCATTTAGCTTTGCTGAATATACTTTATGTCCAGGTACATAGGGTTTTCCTACTGAATCTTCTAACCCTTGAAGCATGGAGTCGAGTAAATCTTTAGCAAGTTCAATTTTATCTTGGTAATGAACATAAAAGGTACTACGATTATAAGCAGCATAGCTTACAATGTCTTTTATTGAAACAGAATGGTAACCTTTCTCCTTTATAAGTTCGATTAGTGCTAACTTTAAATGTTCTTTTGTACGATTTCTACGTTGCGATGTCATGCTTTGTTGATCATTCATCAAAAGAATCCTCCCGAAAATAGACAGTGTAGTTCTAAGTGTCTACTCATTAGACACTTAATGATATCTTAATGGTTGTTAAATATGAACAAAATAGTACAATTAAATTGTGAACAAAATAGCACAAAAGTTAGATTTATGTATCTTTTCTGGCTAAGGTGTGATATTAGCTTGAATTTATTATACGGGAGGAATCGATTATGGGAAAATTACAAGATAAAGTAGCCGTGATTACTGGTGGAGCATCCGGTATCGGTGCAGCAACAGCACGTTTATTCGTATCGGAAGGAGCCAAAGTGGTTCTTGTTGATTTAAATGAAGAAAAAGGGAAAGCATTTGAAGAAGAATTGAAATCTCTAAATGCCGAAGCTCTATTTGTAAAAGCAAATATTACTAGTGAAGAAGATGTAGCCGGTGTCTTTAAACAAGCAGTTGAAGCTTTTGGTAAAGTGGATGTTGTGTTCAACAATGCAGGTATCGGTCGTGTTCATTCTTCACATGATTTAGAGTACTCTGAGTGGCGGAACACCGTAAATGTTGATTTAGATGGTGTATTCTTAGTAGCACGGGAAGCAATCCGTGAAATGTTAAAAACGGGCGGCGGTACAATAGTGAATACAGCATCTATGTACGGCTGGGTTGGTTCACCTGGTTCAGCAGCCTATAACGCAGCAAAAGGCGGCGTGATTAACTTAACACGTTCACTTGCACTTGAATATGCAGAACAAAATATTCGTATTAATTCATTATGCCCTGGTTTCATTGATACCCCAATTATTCCAGAAGAAAGTAAACAAGCATTAGCTGCGATGACTCCGATGAAGCGTCTTGGCCAAGCAGAAGAAATGGCAAAAGCTGTACTATTCATGGCAAGTGACGATTCCTCATTCATGACTGGGAATAGCTTAACTGTTGATGGTGGCTATACAGCTCAATAATTGTATATGTAAAAAAAGAATCTCGTTTCATCTTGCTCATCACCTTAATCGGTGGTGGGCTTTTCGTACAGGGTTCATAGTTAAGGTGAAAATCAAAGTGATAAGGAGGAGTAACACTGATATTGTAAAGAAGAACAAGAGCTAGTATTGATACGGAATTTGCATTCCCCGCAAACCGTGATGGAGTTCTACACCAGGAGCAAGAAAAAATAAAAAACTCATCTAAAGTCGATAGACACATGACTAACGCAAATGAAGACATTTTTTGAAGGTGGAAGATAAAAAGTAAAACTTTTTCATATCACTACAAAAGAGATTTGGGATTTAATATAAAAAGACGGGCGGATTCTTAGAAAATATTCCTCAATCGGGTGCTTATCTTGAAAAAGGTTTAAGCAATAATCTTCAACAATCGGGCGCTATTCTTTAATATGAAGGCGTCTTTTTGTAATGAGTTAGATTCTAGAACAATACATTTAAGGGATTGGATTATGTTAAAATGTATAAGAGATTGTGAAGGTTTCTACTTAAACTATAGGGTAGCGATTGTTCAATAAGGGCAGTCGCTTTCCTTGTTCCACTAACGAGGCAGTTTAGTTGAAAAAAGGTGAAATTCTCCAAGTTACAAAAAACATTATGTTAGGTATAATTAAGCTATTAAATAAGGTATCGCTATTAATAGGGTGAGACCATGGATATATTGGGTGCAATGTCTGTTTTGATTGGTTTTGTAGCGTTATATGGTGGATTCGCCTATAATAAAAAAAGACACGAAAACGATGGTATAGATAGTTCTGGAGCTGATTCAATCATCGGTGCCATCATCGCTTTATTCGTTGTCATCTTTTTGAGACTGTTGCCATATCAGGTTACCAAAACATTGTTATTTATATTTGCCTTTATTTGTTTTTGTTTTAGTGTTTATGCATTTACTCACTTACACTAATGGGTGCTTGGGTTTAACAAAGAGTCGTATCTGCGGCTCTTTTTTCTTGTTAAACTAAAGTGGCAGGTTAGTTTACCTTTATTAGACATCTATAAAAGAGCTTTCGGGCTCTTTTTTCTTGTAATATTTGAATTCACCAATTAACTAAAAAAGTGCATTTAATCTTTTAAAATAGGTAGTAGTTTAGTCAGTTATAAATGTCACTCATATTCTATAAAGACCAAATGGACAGGTTTATTGTAAAGGGAGTGAAAACATGCGTTATGTAAAACATCAATCTACTGCGAATAAAAAGATCTCCAATAATGAAACGAACGATGATATTGAAGTAAGTATTATAATACCTTCCCGAAATAAGTATCCGTTAAATTTATTTACCCTTTATTCACTTGAAAATCAATCCTTTAACGTTAAGAAGATGGAAGTAATTTTTATTAATGATGCATCTACTGATGAAACAGAAGAAAAATTAAAAAACTATCATCCTCCCTATATTTTTAAATATATTCACAGCACACAAAAACTCGGAAGAGCCATGGTTAGAAATTTAGGTATCGAATCAGCAAGCGGCAGGATTCTTATTTTCCTTGATGCTGAAATGATTACTGAACCTGAGTTTGTACAAAATCACTATAACTATCACCATATAACCGATAATCTGATTGTGACAGGCACGATGCATTCAAAAGCTCTATATTCTTGTATTTTCCCCGAATTTTCCGACCAATTCACGAATAAAATCGAAAAGTTAACAAAAGAGAATCAACAAATATATAAGAGATTCAAAAATTCTAAACATCCTATCGAAACCCCATATCCACTGATTAATAAAGACGATATAGTACAGGGGCACTTCAAAGATATATCGTATAGTGCGTACCCATGGTTCGAAGAAATAATTAGTAATTACAATGTAAAGTTAGAAGGGTTCATGTTTCCATGGATGGCATTTCTAACAGGGAATATCTCTATCAAAAAGGAGCTTATCACCCAGGCAGGATTGTTTGATGAAGAATTTTTTAATTACGGTTATGAAGATTGGGAATTAGGATACAGGTTATATAAAATGGGCGTCAAATACGTAGTGAGTAATAAAATGCCCACATACCACCAAGAACATCCTGTCGAGGAAAGAAAGTGGAAAGAGGCGGTTGGAAACTTCGGCTTATTCACAATAAAACATCATGATGTCGATGTGTTAATTTTGGCATTAGAACTCGCTAGGATGACAGATTTGAACACGATGAATAACATCTTAAAGGAGTATAAATCGCTTCTAAAATCTAATCCAGAGCAATTTCAAGTTTTCTCGGAAAAATTTATCTATATCCTAGAAACGATTATTCTGATGCTAGAAGTCGATATACGACATTTTAATATAATAGGTGCGGCAGGATTCAGTTCAGAAGCAAAAAAAGAGTTGCAAAGAGATATGCAACAAATACAAAAACTTGAAAGGTTTCCGAACCTAACAAAATTTTTAGCTACTGTTATCAATTCATAAGAGAGGGGTGAAAAAATGGTCTCTATTATTACTTGCACCATAAGAGATGAATGTATGGATAATGTTTTTAAGAATTATCAACAGCAAACATGGAGGGAAAAAGAATTATTTATTATATTGAATAAAGATTCCATGGACATTGATAAATGGATTAAGAAGGCAAAGAAATATCCGAATGTTCGGGTTTATCAACTTCATGAAAAGGCTGCTTTAGGTGATTGTTTAAATTTTGGGGTCTTGAACTCAAATTATGATATTATAGCCAAATTTGACGATGATGATTATTACGGACCTGATTATATTGCAAATGCAATGTCCGTCTTTGAGGATCCCAATATCTCCATTGTTGGAAAAAGCTCTATTTATATATACTTCAAAAATAAAAATGCTTTAATTCATGTTCCAGGAATCGAAAATTCAATGTCCGATACAGTAGCTGGTGCAACTTTGATGTTTAGAAAAAATGTGTTTTATTATGTCCGTTTTGAAAAAGTAAATCGTGCGGAGGATTACTTTTTTATCGATCAATGCAAAAAAGAAGGCTTTAGCATCTATTCAACAGATCGATATGATTTTGCTGCTATTCGACAAGACTCAGCAAACCATACTTGGAAGATTTCAGACGAGGATTTGATGGGGTGGGGAGACTTGGTTGAATATACTAAGGATTTTCAATCATTGGTTCAAAAAGGAAAACTACTTTACACATTAAATTCATGGCAGCAAAAGTAAGCATCGCTTGCATGGAAAATTTTTTTTTAGGTCTCTAAAGGGTGTCCAACGCATACCATGCTTTTCTTTTGCATCCGCAAAGACACGTTCAAGAGTTTCTTTTGAAATAATCTACTTAAACTAAAGGGTGCTTGAGTTCAACAATATTTGGCTGCTAAGATAGCCTTTTTTTGTTATTCCACTAGAGGGGCAGGTGTGCGGCCGAGCCTAGGTCGTATCATATAGCGGGTGGGATTCCCGTCGAGTAA
The DNA here is from genome assembly GCF_900177675.1 of Bacillus sp. OV166. Lineage (GTDB taxonomy): Bacteria > Bacillota > Bacilli > Bacillales > Cytobacillaceae > Neobacillus. Next base: position 3,217,881 of record NZ_FXWM01000001.1, read on the forward strand.
GAACTAGCCATTCGCTCGTAGCGAGTCTTGGAGGGCTAAAGGTAACTTTAGTCTTTAAGCGTAGACAGTTAGGTGGCGGGCCGAAAGCCAATTGGTTGAAGGGATTGAGCTCCATAATGTTAGTAAAACGAGAGGGCTGATGCTTTACCTGCAGCAGAAAGCTACATTTTATCCTTCGTTTAAGGCAAGATGGATATTACCTCTCTGGAGTCAGAGACCTTGGCACGTTACACATTGATATGATACGGCAACTCGGGAGACCCTACCGGTCTTTTCTTGATAGAAGAGTATGGTGTACAAGCGATAAAAAGTAAGGAAACCAAATGCCGGTGTAGGGAGTCGGATAGCAGCGTAGTACCAATGAAGTTGGGTAATGCCGATGGAGGAAAGGCTAGCTACCAGTTATCACCCTTGCTAGGGACCCATTTACTACACACAGAGGTAGGAATAATAAATGGAGACAAAACTAGTAAGGATAGCAGAATTAGCAAAATCTGATCCTAAGAGATTAGAAAGGTTTTGTGAATGGTAACTAGGAGGAGCCGTGTGCGTTAATAGCGCAAGCGAGTCTGTCTAACAATTGTTTCTGTTTTGATAAAGTTTGAATAAATTCAAGAATATTTTTGACAAAAATAAATAAAATCACAAAAATCATATAAAAAGGGGGCAAAGCCCCCTCTGATTTTTCTTATTAATTCCTTTACTCCGAAAATATTTATCAGTCTTTTAAAATTATAAGCAAGACAAATAAAGCTTACCTCAGTGTTTACTGATTCAAGCCCTCTTGTTAAAAAATATGTATAACCAAAATGTCGTTTAATGGTTCCAAATAGGTGCTCTATTATTGAACCCCTTTTCTTGTAGATATTATCCTTTTTAATTGTATTTTCAGTTACCTGGTTAATGATTTCTTCATCTTTAAATCTAACTACAGATCTCCCGCCTTTTGCTGAAGTACACAACTCCTTTTTCCCACATTCATTATAGTTTACACACGTATAACGTTTGAAATCTTTACCGTTTTGCTTCCCATTCCATTTAAAATTTAAACAGTAGCCCATCGGGCAAATAAAAACATCATTTATTTGATCATACTTGAAATTTGATTTATCAAACCCGTTTTCAACCTTTTGTTGTTTTCCTTTTTGGGGCTTAATTAGTATTTCGGTCTGTTCATCAACCACGTCTGTTATTTCAGACATATTAAAATAACCTGTATCTGCTAAAGCTGTAATATTTTGATCCTCAAATACTTCCTTTGCTTTTTTAATCATGTTTGATAATTGCCCTTGATCATTAACATCATTTACTACTTCGTAGTCTACAAATAATTTATTTTTATTGTCTACAATTGCTTGAACATTAAAGCAAACTTCAAATTTCCCGTTGTTCTTCATCGATTTTGCATCTGAATCAGTTAAACAAACTTGTTTCTTTCCTTGTTCTTTGAGCTCTTCTTTAATGGCATTCAGCTGCTGTATTCTTTCTTTATAGCACGATATTTTTTCAGTTATTTTTTGTTTCATACTTTCATTTTCAGTTGTTTCTAAAACGTTATTGATATATTCCTCAATTTTCGCTTCATAGTATTCTAATTTCTCTTTAATAATATTTTCATTATAATGTTTATTTTTTGCACTACTTGCTTTTATCTTTGTTCCATCAATAGCTACAAGGGTACCGTCAATAAGACCAAACCCTTTTAACATAAGTATAAATTCTTTAAACAACTGCTTAATGGCATTTTTGTTAATTTTCATAAATGAAGATAAGGTACCATGATCAGGTTTTATTTTCCCAATCAACCACATTAATTCAATGTTTCTAGTTGCCTCGGTCTCCATCATACGTGATGACCGGATTTTATTCATATAACAATATATATATAATTTAAGGAGATCTTGTCTCCTGTAAGGTTTTTGACCAGCACTGTTACCAGAATAAACAACAAATCCTAGGTCCTCTAAATTTAAACTATCTATATATGCATCAATTACTCTTACTGGATTATCTTCACTAACATAATCCTCTAAAGTATATGGTAATAAAGTGATTTGTTTTCTATCTTCACCAAGAATAAATGCCATATTAACATCCCCTTTCTTAAAGGTATTCGACATTAATATCAGATTTCTTCTTACACATAAAAATTATTATTAATTGTTAGACAGACTCAAGCACGGTTCTGTGAGGGGGAGGAACACAATCTACCGTATGGTAGAGAGGTTCCTTTCTACTCGACTAGTGAAAGTGTGTGTAAATTTATGGTAAAGTAAAAGAGGGGTGAAGTGATGAAAATAAACTCTTATCTTTTACAGTTAGCCATTATTATAATTGTGATTTTCGGAGGAACTTTTATTATTCGTTATATCAGAACTGGTGAACTTCTATTAGACCAGATAATTGGTGCTTCGGTTGGTGTAATACTTTTAATTACTTCATTGATTTGGAGGGGAATAAACAAATAGGTATGGTTTCTAAATCAAGCATAGGTATAGATTGTGAAATTTTGTACTTAAACTCCCATGAAAATATAAACTGAAGAAGGGCATGAAAAAACAGACCCAGAAAAACCAGTTTTTAAAAAAGGCTGAGCCTCTTGAAGGATTATTTACGGGAGTGGCTGTATCGAATAGTATTACCTTTCTACTTAAAATAAAATATGGAAAAGCTGGCGCAACAACCAGAAAAAGGATTAATCTCCCATGAGTGCTACCCCTAAAGGGCGCGACAGTCGGTGGTACACCGTGGTCGTTGGAGTCAGACTAACGGATGGGCTCAAAGGCACCATAGTTCAAAGACCTTCTTCGCCAGCATTAAAACAGTATAGACTGCTTGAACAATTTTCATTCTCAGTGGTGAAGCACCGATTTTTGCGCTTCATGGATGGCTAACGGGTGCAAGAGTTACAGATCAAGCTGCAATTTTGGTGGCTTTTTTCTTACTGCACTAACGTCGCAGTTTAGTTGATGAAGCTTAAACAAAGATAAATAAGGTAAAGATAAAAAAATAAAAAGGAAAATAACCAAAATATGTTAATTTATATTATTTTTGTTTTTTGTTTACCATGGATTGTATTATTTGGGTACTATACTTTCAACAAGAGGCAATTTTAATAAGAATAATAAAAAACATTATCATATATTTTAGTTTTTATGATTGAGCAATTGATGTCCTTATTCGCGTTTCCAAGGAGTATTGCTTAGTATTAGTACGTTGCTCTAACGAAGGAGCGGCATTTGGGTAAACCCGTCGAAAGTAAGACCGCTCCATAGAAATAAGGAACGGTCTTCTCATGCTAATCATTTAAACCTTTATTCACTACTTTCATCGCTGCTTTCATCATCATCATCGTCATGGCGCAGCTTGTCCGGATGATTTTTAAGGAATGATAATTCATGCAAGCGTGCAATTTCTAAATGACCTGCGTCGGTAGGATGTGGATCAAGCGCTAGACAGGAATGTGTCCAAATACAAACCTTCGGTTGCGTGGTGTTAGTGAATTGTCCCAGAAAATCTTCATGAACATCAACCACATTATAATGAAAAGTGGAACCGTTTGCTTTAATCACAGCATTAATTCCCTGAATAAAGGGCTCTGCCGTGTTAAAAAATGGGGTGCCACCTATGAAAGGGTTGTAAACGGTCATTACGAATATTTCAGCATGGGATCGAATACTTCTTCTAATTTCCTTCATAATCAGTGGGCAGTTTCGAGCAAAATTTGCAAGCGCATTTTGCAAACAGGCGACTAGATCAGGAGAGGGGGAAGGAAAAATGCAATCTAATAAATCGCCACCACCAATACTAATGGTGATTAAATCAGCTTTTTTTACTGCTTCTCGAGCGTCCATATCTGTTTGCAGCTGGTGAAGTAAATCACTTCTAGTGAAACCAGGTTCGGCAAGATTAATCAATTTCACACATGGGAAAATCGTCTCCAAAAAGTCCCGAAAGTAGTAAACGTATCCGTATCCGTGTTGTTCAGTATCATTGACGTTAAATGAAGCGCCTTCTCCAAATGCAATGGAATTTCCAAGAGCTGTATATTGAAAACAGTCGTGGTGATGATGGTGGTGGTGGTGGTGGTGGTGAGGGTGTTCGTGTTCGTGTAAATCAGGCACATACTCACCTCCTTTTAATAAATTCAATAATATACTATTATTCAAGGTATGAATGAGAAACGGCAACTGTCCAATCATTTATAATTAATGACCACGAGTTTTCCAAATTAGTCTTAAACGAGGCATTGAACATAAGGTAATTCTTCTTCAACTACCATGAAAATAACTTTCTTCCAGATTAGAAAAATGACAATACTTAAGAAGACCCTGCTCAATCGTTAAAAAAAAGAGGAGAGCGATAATTAATAAGTTTATGGATTAGGGTTAACTGGATTAAGGTTAGTAACAGTATTGACACTTCCTAACCATTTTCATTCTTTGTGGTGCGGCACTGATTTTGTGCTGCATGGATGGCTAACGGGTGCTTTAGTTGAAGAAAGCCATTAATTGGACCTAAACGGGTCCTTTTTATTAACAGAACGTTAGTTCGTATATAATGAAAATCGAAGAGGTGATTGAAATGTTCATACGGGACCTCGGTAAAATTAAATGGCAACCTGCGTCTTTTTTACATTTAGCATTCGATATGCAACGTTTGATTTCATTACGTTGTTCCAATTACTCATCAACTTCGTGAAGCAGTAAAGCCTTACGAGTTTTATCGGGTGGCATTCGAGGATGTGGTTGGAGTAGGTGGACCTAAGAGAATAAGATGAATAGTTTTATCCTCTTTTCTTAAAAAGCTTTGTAAAAAGGTCACGAAAAAAGTTCTTTTTAGGTGTTTCGACCAGATTTTCAACCAGATTTTCAACAGTGTGCTGATGATGTTTGGTGAAAAAATTCCAAATGATTTCTGTTGCATTTGGCCCTAATGGGTCGGTATATGAACCATTTGAGCTCCCGCCAGACCATGCGTGCCCCATTTGATCGATCATCCATAGTTCCATTAAAAGTTCACCGCCCCCATCACCGTATACATGTTTAGTACAACTTTTTCCATTGATAAGGTCTGATTTGACCTGGTGAGGTGTAATATCAGCTCTTCCTGTACCACCTTCTACAAGAAAATTAGTTTGTGCCCACTGTATGATAACCTGTTGTCCATTAATGGGATGTACAACTGTATCGCAGATACCATGGAAAACAATAACAGGCATTTTCTTCTTGAACTTTCCCATTTCCTGAAAGGCGCTGTTACCACATACATAGGGGTCCGAAACGCCTTTTTGCATGCTTTCTTTAGCAGCCTTAGCCATTGGATCGGTTAGAAAAAATACATTCGCAGCATCATAGGGAAGTCCCGCACACACTCCGATACCGTTAAATACATCTGGATAGGTAACTCCAAGAATGCAAGCAAGTGCCGCACCTGCAGATAAGCCAACCGCGTACACCTTACTTGAATCAATGCGGTATGTACCTTTAATCTGATTAATGATCGCATTAATTAACTTGGGATGTCCCTCTCCACGGTGCTGATTTTTATCCAAAAACCAGTTCCAGCAGCCAAAAGGGTTATAAGCAGCTGGATTCGAAGGATTAAACAGGTGATTCATGTCAGGATAGAGTACGAGAAAGTTTTCTTTTTCAGCAAGCTCGTTCATATTTGTTCCAGCAGCAAAATCATCCGGATCTTGTTCACATCCATGAAGCATCACTATCAAAGGAGTATCTTTTTCCGCTTGATATTCGCTCGGAACATAAAGTTTGTACCTAAAATCCTTATATGAAAAATTTAGAAATTCCCCCAACTTTATCAACCCTCCTTAACTTAAACTACATGTTTCCATTATACTTCTACATGTTCCTATTTTTATCGAAAGAAGCATTCCATTCAATATTTGATGCAATAACATGCTGCTCAACCTCCTACTATGTATTTTAAGAGACGAAAGAGGAAAGTAAATCCTTCTATTTTCCTTTAGCCTTTATCTCTAAAGTAGTAATATTGGATTATTGTATAAATATTTAGAAGAAGATTGGCATGAAATTCTATTAGAAATAATGATTAACTTCTTTCAAAAAGATACGTTTTTGATTCGAAAACCTTCCTTTTCCATTCTTCGAGAACCGAAGGAAAGAATATGTGAACTTTGTCGGCGAAATGAAAATGAGTTATTGGACAAAACGAACATAATACAACTAGAAGAGAAGGTGCTTGTTGAACTAACAGGTGCTTTACTTCAATAAGGAGTAAGGCTTTTTTATTGCACTAACGAGCAGTTTAGTTGAATAAGAATGAGTTGCTGCGGCAAATCTTTTTTTCATATTTGTTTAATTAATATGAGAAATAATACCCAGAAATCACCCATAAATGCAAGAATTCATACGAATGTGTAAATATAGGCTCATGCAATATTAACGTCAATCTGTTACTCTTTTAAAGGTTGAGATCCACTTTAAGAGGTTTGAATGGGGTGAGTTATTTGAAGGAATTTGTGGTTTGTTATACCTTAGAGAATGATATAATACGAGAATTAATCATAACAGAGCCTGAAATGAGTAAGGAAGAAGTTATCCAAGAAAGAATTGAAAAGATCGAACAGCGCAAATACTTTCTTGCGAAAGGTGACCATGGTGATTATTGCATCAATCCATCCTTAATACGTTATATCCAAGTTCATGAAAACGACGGACGGAATATCGATCTCAACATGTTTGAATTGTGTTCGACATAATTCGGGCGGTGACAGGCACAATAAGGAGTGAAAAGAATGTCAGAAGAAACCTATCAATCTCGTGAGGAAAGAAAAAAAGCGGAAAAGGCAACACAAAATAAAGAAAGAAGTAATCGAATACCGAATAAAGGGCCATTGTTGAAAAAAGGGCATTTGTTAAAAAAGGTGATTATCGTCTGTTTGCTGCTTGGTCTTGTTTCAACAGGAGCAGGAGCCATTACGTTCGCATCCATGATTAAGGGTACACCTACATTAGATTCTTCTAAGCTGGTGGATCCACTTTCCACAAAATTTTACGATAAAAACGGAAACTTCCTTTATGAATACGGGAAGGAAAAGCGGACAAAAATCACCTATGATCAAGTGCCGAAAGTGCTGGAACAAGCGTTTATCGCCACCGAGGATTCCCATTTTTATGAACATCATGGGATCGACCTGAAAAGGACGGCTAAGGCCATTTTCGTCAACGTAACCGGAAATTTCGGATCTCAGGGTGGAAGTACGATTACTCAGCAAGTCATTAAAAACTCATTTTTGACGCCAGAGAAGACTTTAAAGAGAAAAGTACAAGAATGGGACTTGGCGTATCAGCTGGAACAAAAGTATTCCAAACACGATATTTTAATGATGTATTTGAACAAAATCTACCTTGGACACCGCTCTTATGGGGTTGCGGCTGCAGCGAAGAATTACTATGGGATCGAAGCCAATGATTTGAAAAAAATGACGCTCGCTCAGGCAGCCATGTTAGCCGGACTGCCGCAGAGTCCAAATAATTACGATCCGACCAAACCGGAAAACGCAGAATCAGCGACGAATCGCCGTCACATTGTCTTAAGTTCCATGCTTCGAGATGGCTATATTACGGAAAAACAAATGAAAGAAGCAGAAAAAGTTCCTGTAAAAGAGGGACTTGTGAAAAATAACACACAGCAAAGTATGCCTTATGAAGCATTTTTGGATGCTGTTGTAAAAGAGGTAAAGGGAAAAATGATGGATGTCGATATAAGCGAGGATGGATTATCGATTTATACTACCCTGGATCCAAAAGCACAGAATTTTGCAGACGAAATGATGAATACCAATGAAATCATTGCCTATCCAGATCAGAAGTTTCAGGGGGCGTTCGTTTTCTTAGATAACAAAACGGGTGAAGTCAGGGCAATTGGGAGCGGGCGAAATGACTATAAAGCTCAATTCTTAGGTCACAACTTTTCCGTCGATATCAAACGTCAGCCAGGCTCATCCTTTAAGCCGATTTTTGATTACGGCCCTGCGATAGAAAACTTGAAATGGTCCACTGCCCATATGATCAATGACCAGAAGACGACTTACTCAACCGGCCAGTCCATTTCCAACTGGGATCACCAAAATCATGGAATGCTGACTATGAGGTCGGCGCTGCAAAACTCGTATAACATCCCGGCGTTGCTAACAATGCGTGAGGTGGGGATGGATAAGTCGAAGAAATTTGCAGAACAACTCGGCATTACGTTTAAAAATGACCAAGTATATGAATCCTACTCGATCGGCAGTAACGCCGTCAGTCCTTTAGACATGGCAGGTGCCTACAGCGCTTTTGCCAATAATGGCATGTACAACAAACCGCATTTTGTCCAAAAGGTTGTTTTTCCGGATGGCACAGTCGTTATTTTTGCGGGGAAATCAAAACGTGTGATGCATGATTACACTTCTTATATGGTAACGGATATGCTGCGCACAGTCGTCAATGCTGGGACAGGAAAAACGGCTAATGTCCCTGGCTTGGATGTTGCTGGGAAAACAGGTACAACCAACTTTGATTCAAAGACGAGAGCTAGATATGGATATCCAAGCACTGCGACAAATGATAGCTGGTTCGCAGGGTATACACCGCAATACACCATGGCTGTCTGGACTGGTTATGCTCAAAACGGCCAGGGTAACTATATGAGCGGAAATACGACGAAAATCTCGCAGTTGATGTTTAAAGTGATGATGCAAACATTCGGAACGGACACATCCAGTTTTAAACAACCAGACAGTGTTTACAGAGTGAATAATGAACTTTATATAAAAGGTTTTAGTTCTGCAGAAGTTCCACCAAAGAAAAAAATCGACAATGTAATAAAACATCCTAATTATGGTACAAAAAAAGAGGAAGAGAAACGTAAAAAAGAGGAAGGGAAACGTAAAAAAGAGGAAGGGAAACGTAAAAAAGAGGAAGAGAAACATAAGCATGGTTAAGACAGATATTTTGTCTAACCTTGTTCCACTTCCATTGAAGAAAAGGTGCTAGTTGTACTACTAACGGGTGCAAGAGTTGCAGATCAAGCTGTCATTTTGGCAGCTTTTCTTATTGCACTAAAGGGGCAGTTTAGTTTAAGAACCATATTTGTTAAACTTAAGGAAAAGGAAGAAAAGTTGAGGTAAGAAAAATGTATGAATTTAAAGATGAGTTCGAGAGAAAAGAAAAAAAATTTAAGACTTACATTTTTTTATTTGTTATCTCTGTTTTAATAAATTCATTCATTGATTTCAATGATTTGGGAATTAAAAGGGAAGTTTATAGCCTCCTATTTTTTTGTGTTATTCTTTATTTTGGACTACGAAGGAAGTTATGGGCTGAATTTATCATTAAATTTTTCGTTTGGCTAAATATCATTTTATTGTTCCTCATTATAATTGTTAAGGTTTTAGGATTATAGTAAAAAATAATGGTTCTTCAATTAACGGGTGCTTTTTTGTTTGTTTAATGGTAGACCTCTTACGATTAACTATTTATTCAATCACGGCGGAATTCTAGTTACTTAATTCCATTAATAATTCGTGGACAATGTGTTGTTCAAAATCTTTTGGCTTATCCAATAGTATCCCTCTTCTTGACGCAGCTGCAATTATTAGTCCTAATTCATAGTACATATTTTTAGAAACTAATCCTTTTGAAATCATTTTCTTCACTTCATAATAAAATTGAATCAAAAAATCACTTGGTAATTTTTCATATAAAGACATTTTCGGAAACACCCACTATTCCTACTGTTTTAATAGGAATAATATCAATTAAAACTGAAATTGAAAAGAGTTTTTCGCCAGATTCATAAATTTGTCATTTTATTATAGATACGTTTGACAATACTGCTTTAATCTTGTTGAACTAACGTGGCAGTTTAGTTGAAGAACAGCTTGATTTTTGTAAATTACTTTTAAGCATCGTAATAATAAAACGTATGAAATAATACGGCAGCAAGACCAGCGACTTCCTGCGTCGTTGACCGTATAATAATAGTATCCAATTCCAATTTTTTGAACAATGAAATATCTGTTTTAATAGGCATGGAAACAATGGCTACTTGGTTATTGTCGCATTTTAAGTAACCAGCACCCGTATGATCTTTTTCAATCAGAAATTCATGGTTATCTATTCTAAAATGATAGCCTTTTTCAATTAATTGAACTCTATGTGAAGCAATCGAAACGGTTTGGGAAGATAAATGGTCAGTCATTTTGTACCCAATACCAGGAAACGCACAGTCTATGGTATAAAGTGGTTCTCCATTCACGTTGGCTATTTTGTAACAATAGGGTAAGCCATAGCGTATTGAGTTGTGGACGATACGGGCAAGGAATTTATGTTGCTTTTTTCTTATTTCGAATACAGATTCCCCATGTTCGTTTATTATTGGTATTATTGTTGAAATATGAACCTTTTCAGGTACTTGATAAGTAAACTGTTCCATAGTTTCCCCCAGCACATTCGATTTATCATTTATTATTATATAATAAAGTTTCATTATGCAAAGCCACTTTTATTAGCTTTCTTCTTCAACTAACAAGTGCGATTATTCAATAAGAATGATCGCCTTTTCCTCTTCAAGTAACGTGGCAGGTTACTTGGATAAGAAATCAATTTAATTTTATATTTTTGAAAAAGATTAATGGGATATTATGCTAAAATTAATAAAATTTATCGAAGGAATGATCTTATAAATGGAAATTAGGAAACCCAATGATTCTGAACTTAACAATATTATTTTACTATCTCCCCAAGCGGTATTTGATGGTACATTAGGTGATATTAAACCTACAAATGAAAAAATCAAACATCTTGTTAAACCACTGCTGGAAAAGGGAAGCTATTATTTAATAGCAACTGAGAACGATAATTTAATGGGCTGGATTCTTATAGGGGCAAGCAAAGACCAATTTACTGATAAGATGAATGGATTTATTTATGAACTATTTGTTAGAGATGAATTTAGAGGGAATGGAATTTCTAAACGGTTAATGAGAACAGCCATTGACCATCTAAGACAAGATGGATACTCTGAAGTCCGTCTAAGTGCATTTGCAGGGAATCAAGCTATAAAACTTTACGAAAAAATGGGCTTTAAGATACGAACAGTTTCTATGAGCTTGCCATTATAAGCAACTGGCTTATTGCACTAACGGGTGCAAGAGTTAAACAATGAGGTGCTGTCGCAGCTCATTTTCTTTTGTGCTAACGGATCACGTTAATTAAACAACAATATCATTAAATAGAGGATTTTTAGCTTTCGTAAAGAAAGAGTAAATAATAAAAAATGAGGGGATGAAGAAAATTTGGAGTATATCATTCAGATAAAGCCTTGGGAGGATAATGACCTTGATTTACTTTTTCGTATAAACGCTCCAGAAATGATGCAGCATCTTGGAGGTCCAGAGAGTAAAGAGCAGATTTTGAAACGACATAAACGATATCTTGAGCTTGGTAATAGAGGATGTATGTTTAGCATTATATTGTTACCAGAATTAGAAGCAGTAGGTTCTGTGGGTTATTGGCAAACTACTTGGAATAATGAAAGTGTATATGAAACTGGATGGAGCATTCTACCCTCGTATCAAGGGAAAGGAATAGCTACAAAAGCAGTAAAGTTAGCGATAGAAGAGGCATCTAATGAGAACAAATATACATACATTCACGCATTCCCATCGATTGATAATCCTGCTTCTAATGCAATTTGTCGGAAGCTTAACTTTCAGTTTATTTCTGAATGCGAATTTGAATATCCTCCAGGAAACTTTATGAGGTGCAATAATTGGCGTTATAACTTAATTGGACAATAGCTGTTTTTTCAGTTCTTAATTTTTAAAAAAGTTTGTGAAGAAATGTACTTAAGCTAACGGGTGCAATAGTTGAAGATTGGGGTTGCTGCGGTAGCTCCATTCCTTGTTCCACTAACGAGGCAGGTTAGTGCGGTTATCGTAATGCTTTTCACTTAAATTTAAATGAAATGTATGGTATCTTATATAAAATATTACAAAAAATGCAAATAAGGAGAGAAATTATGGGGAAAATAAATTATTCCATTGTAGATGTTTTTTCACAAGGAAAATATACAGGGAATCAACTTGCTGTTTTTAAAAATGCTGGAAACATTTCCGATGATGAGATGCAACAAATAGCTAAGGAAATTAATTTTTCAGAGACTACTTTTATTTTATCTGACAAAGAAAAAGCTGGCGGTTACGACGTTCGTATCTTTACGCCTAACGAAGAAGTCCCTTTTGCTGGGCATCCAACTTTAGGAACCGCGTATATCATTCAAAGCGAAGTATTAACCGAACCATCCGATAAGCTTATATTAAATTTTAAAGGCGGACAGATTCCCGTCTCGTTCGATAATAAAGAAGAAATACTATGGATGAAACAAAACAAACCAACTTTTGGTCGGATTTTAGATGCAAATAAAGTTTCTGATGTTTTAAGTATAGATAAAGAATACATAGATGATAGATTTCCTATCCAAGAGGTTTCAACTGGACTTCCAGTGATTGTTGTACCTTTAACATCTTTAGAAGCAGTTAAAAAAGTAAGCGTAAATAAAGAAAAATACTTTGAATTAATAGAAGATACTGATGCAAAAGCCATTATGGTGTTTTCTCCTGAAGCATATAATTCTGAAAATGATTTAAATGTTCGAGACTTTGCAGATTATTATGGTGTTCCTGAAGATGCAGCTACTGGCAGTGCTAATGGATGTTTAGCTTCTTACTTAGTTAAATATCGGTATTTTGAAAAAAGTGAAATAAATATTCGTGTAGAACAAGGATATGAAATAAAAAGACCATCCTTATTGTTTTTGAAAGCAAGTGAAGATAACGGGGAAATCACCGTATATGTAGGAGGAAAAGTAGAAAAAATTGCCCAAGGTGAATGGTTTCTATAAACCTTCCTTCTCAACTAACGGGGTGCTTAAGTTGAACAAGGGGTTGCTACGGCAGCCCTTTTTTCTTGTTCCACTAACGAAGCAGGTTTGTTCAATAAGGATTTAGAATATAATCTGTAATATTACCTAATTTGGGAGATCGTTTTGGTGGGGATTAAGGAGTTAATCAATTTCCTTAATAAACTGGAAGAAAGTAATATATTTTATAAGCTAAATAAAGTAAGAGATGAAGCTATAATGGTTGAAATTACTGTTCCAGGGCAACGTTGGGAAGTTGAGTTTACGAATGATGGTACAGTAGAAATTGAAAAATTCATAAGCGATGGAGACTTTTATGATGTTAAAGAGATAGAGACACTATCTAACGATTTCAGTGATTAGTTCAAAAGGTTATTAAGCTGTCGGGTGCATTCCTTAAATAATGATCCGAACAGGGAGAAGTGTATGAAAGAAGTAATTATTTTTAGCGGGATTAAAGTTACAAAATGCTGGAAGAGCATCTATCCTTTTTTGGATGGGGTTTGGGGATATGATTCAAATAAATAGGAGAGGCAGAACCCATGAAACACCAGAATATGCATTACATATTTAATGTTCGTGGTGAATTACCTTAGATAACACAATTGTTGTAGCTTCAAGAGATTTCTATTCTCCTAACTCGGAATGGGATGATGATACTGAGGATTTCGATTGGGATATTCAAGGTAAAAATAGATTTGATGAACATATTAAAACTTTTATGATTTATTTAAAAAAGGTCTATACTTTTTTCTCTTTTTTGCTTATACTGTACTATAACAAGATAAGTAAAAACGAACTGTATTAATAAAGGAGGAGATTTAAATGTTAATGAGTCCTGTTGAATTTTTCCGCAATTTGCCAAAAAAGGAATGTCCTGAATGCGGGCAGCATATGCAAGAGCAAGCAGAAAGTTATATGATGGATTGTGATCGTTGTTTATCCAAAAAAGAAGAGTAAAGTTTGTTAACTCTCCAGCTTTGCTGGGGAGTTTTTAATTTCATAACAATAAATTAGTAGAATTCTTGGAGTGTAGAAAAGCATTTGATACAGCAACTAAAGTAATTAAATTTATCGAAATGAATGTCTAAATATTTGTTAATTTTTATAATGAGCCATATTAACTAACCTCTTGCATTAATTAAAAGATCGCCTTTTTTTTACGATCTTTTCTATGAGTAATCAAAATCTCAAAAATACTTACTCCTAGCAGAAGATGTGAAGTAATGTACATAAACTATCGGATCAGAATAATTGAAGAACTTATTTGTTAGCCTAAAGAAAAAAGAAGGTAAATTGAGGTAACAAAAATGTATGAATTTAAAGATGGGTCCGAGAGTAAAGAAAAAAAATATAAGATATACCTATTTTTATTTATTATCTCTGTTTGAATAAATACATTCATTGACATTTTCTTTGAATCCTTTTTTGCCTGGAATATCCGGGTGCTGCAAAATTAATATTTTATAAAAATGCCATCATTCAGCATCTTGTCGGTAAAATAATATAAGTCCTCTGTGCTTTCATTAATGGCCATTTTTAATCCCTTGATGGGTAACTGCTGCATTTCGTTTTTCTCCTTTTGCTGTTTTGAATTTTGTAATGCGTTGATAATGATTGAAGGCTCCCCCCTGTTTGCACAAATCATTTGTTTTGTAAAATGAAAAGGAATTTACACTTTATTACTATAATGCCCGCCTCACAGCACCATATAACCTCTCTGATTCGTTCATATTAGATTCGTTTCCGCTGTAAGGCTATGTGAAAATCTACAGCTAACTCGTCAGTGGTGGATATTATTAAAATCGATAAATAAGAATTAGTGGAGGCGAATTAGTCATTGAAATGTTTCCAAGGGCTAATTCTAAAACGAGTTTGTGAAAGATTGTACTTAAGCTAACGGGTGCTTTACTTCAATAGGGGTAAGGCATTTTCTTATTCAAGTAACGGAGCAGTATAGTTCAATAAGAAAACGAATTTTTAATTGAATAATTTGATAAGATTATCTCAAATAGGTTATTTGGAGGAAAAACTTTGGAACATCTACGAATTACTAAGAAAAAAGTATTGAAATGCCTTCTAACTGTTGGAGTAGTTGTTTTATTTTTTGTTATTTTCTATACACCTACTCTAAAAATGCCAATAAGTTGGGCAGGCGCTTGGGTGGGAATAGAAGCTGAACCCGGCTATATCCCTTTTGAGTATAGTAAGAGTTATATGACTACTTCTTCCTGCGGTAAGAGGTGCGATAAACTAAAATCACATTACATATCAAAAAAAGCCGAGCTTGTAATAACTGCTACAGATTATGTAAGTTGGTATAATGATCCCAAATGGGATAAAAAAACAAAATTAAAGGAACAAAATATTTTTATAAAGAAAAAAACGGTAAGCAATACTTAGATTGGGAAGAAGAAAAAGAAGAGTTAGAATTAACTGTTGAATATAAAGGTGAAAGCAAATTAGCTAAATCAGAAATTGTAAAAATTGGGAAATTCTATTAAAGCTGAGGGCAAGTTATTAAACTAACCGGTGCGTTAGTTCATTAAGTAATCTCATTTTAAAAGGGATATTAGAATAAACTTAGACCTAGTCCTGAGGTATTAACTGGATATACGTGTTAGATAAAAATAGATAAATAAATAAATTAAAAATTCCTGTTATCTAATAAGTTATAAGATAAAATAGAAAGATTTCATTAACAACATTAGAGTAGAAGAAGGAGAACATCATGAAAAAATTTGTCTTTTTATTTGCAATGATCATTATTATTGTAAGTTTAATAGTTTGGAATGGTAGTAGCAGTTCACCACAGAAAACTACTAATGAATTCTTACAAAGTATTCAAAAAGGGAAATGGAAAAGTGCATCTAATTATATTGAAAATCCAGATGCAAAAGATTATTTCCTTGGGGAAACTCATCAAAAATATAATCGTATTTTATTTGAAAAAATGGCATATACAACAGGGGAAATACAAAAAGATGCAAAAAAAGCAACGATAGATTTAAAGATTACAACAATTGACACACGTAAAGCTCAAGATAAAGCATTTGAAAAAATAAAGAAGGAGATCTTAGAAAAAGATTCCAATGATGGTGATGGTTCCTATGTAGTTGATACGAAACCTTATGTAATAAAAACGCTAAAAATCCTTCAGCTAAAAAAGTGACGTTACCAGTGAAAATAAAATTAGTAAAAGTAGGAGATGCATGGAAAGTAGATTTAACTGAAGATTTTATGGATGCATTAACTGGTATATATGAACGCGACGGTGACGAATCTTTGATAATGGAGAGAATCAGTCCATCGAACTAAAGGATTGTATTTAAAAAAGTTCTTAACTAAAATATTTAGTTCAAAAAAGTTTCTTCCTCAAAAGAATCTTTCACTTTTATAATAAACTAACGGGTGCTTTCGTGGAATAAGGGGATTGCGGCGGTGACCCCTTTTTGTTATTAAACTAACGAACAGGTAAGCTGAATAAGTGAGATGTAAATCTATCTCACTTTAAGTAGTTATTACGAGGGAAGTAGAAATTATCAATGGGTATGACATACGAAGAATGTAAAAAAGTTCTTAGAAATATGGAAGAAAGACTTAATTATCACAAGATCTTAGCCTGGTACATAAAACAAACAGTAAAGTTAAAAAAACATCAAGATGACATAAAATACTGGGAAGAAGCTATACAGCAAGCAAAAGAGGACTTTGGCTATGTATACGATAATATCTGAAACAGAAGAATAGTTCTTTAACTAACAGGTGCAAGATTTGAAAATCCAGCTTCATTTTTAGGCGGTTTTTCTTATTGTGCTAACGAAGCAGGTTAGCATTCCTGTAGATCGTTAAATATCAGGTTTAAAAAAAATAGAGACCCTCAGTAAGATACGAGTATAGAGTCCAATCTAACTCAGAGTCTTAAGGAGGGAAGCCCTACTATGAATTTTAAAATGCAAGACAAACAAAATCAACTAATAGAAAGAATTTCCGATAAACATCTTATTGTTGCTGTGGATATCGCTCAACAACTACACGTTGCAAGAGCAGTTAACTTTCGTGGAACTGTAGTTGGAGACCCTCTTACATTTGAAAATAATGAGAGGAGTTCGTTAACCTATTAAATTGGATTCAAGATTTAAAAAGATTAATAAACTTATTGACCCGTTTAGACATGGGAGGGAAAGCCTCCAGGGGCGGCGTGGAGATGTACATTATATGGTAAAAAATGGAGTGGTAGCTTACTCCTTTATTTAACTATGCCTTCACGAAGCCAAAATGATCTGAACTCATTTCAATTATCCGTAAATCCAAATCCTGCGAATAAGTGAGCATTCAAGAGATATTCGTATCAAACTGAGGGAGTTGAATAGGAAAAGTGTTAAAAATTGATTTTTCTATAATGGTTCAAACTACTATTATGTGACTTTAATGGTTGGATGATACGGTTCCTTTATCACGCAACCATTCAGTTGCTTATACTTGACAAGCAACCATAGAGTTGCTTATACTCGATTTATGAATTGGGACAGAGATGCTATATTCAAAGCACTTGGCGACTCGACTCGGCGACTAATATTAGACGAACTTTCCGAACGCAACGAGCAGACGATGTATGAACTTACGGTACGTCTCATTACGAAGCACGACCTTTCCATTACGCGGCAGGCGATAGCTAAACATCTTTCTGTACTGGAAGATGCAGGGCTCGTAAAATCAAAACGAAAGGGAAAATATCGAGTAGTTATATTTAACAACGAACCACTTAAAAATTTGCTAAAGGGATGGATAGAGTAATTTATTTAAAAACTTCTGATGAATGTAGGGGTTTTTCTGCTTGGAGAGCACCAACGTGGTAAATATCAAAGGAGGCAAAACATTATGAAAATCATTGTTACAAGTATTTTCGTACAAGACCAAGACAAGGCACTGGAATTTTATTCAGAAAAGCTGGGATTTGTAAAAAAGCATGACGTTCCAATGGGGAAATTTAGGTGGATTACGCTTGTTTCTCCCGATGCTCATGACGGTACCGAGCTTTTACTCGAACCGAATGAGCATCCTGCCGCAATGGAGTATCAAAAGAAGATATTTGCCGAGGGCATCCCAGCAACAATGTTTGGCGTTGCAGATATTCATAAAGAGTACAAACGATTATTGGAAAACGGCGTGAAGTTTACTATGGAGCCGACAAAAATGGGCGAAATCACAATAGCTGTCTTCGACGATACTTGCGGCAACCTTATTCAGATATTGCAGCAGTAACTTTATGTAAAAATAGATGTAACCTAGTTCTAAACGACTTTATTGGAGTGTTTTCAGTTGGGTGAAGTGTTTTTATCAACAACTAAACAACTTTATGTTCACCCTGTCCTAATTTTAGACGGGGTTATATTTGTTTAAGGTTTAAAGATAAATGACATTGTTCTCATTCTGCAAAAGAAATGTGCCATTGTGAATAAGTTCACTTAAACTAATGGGTGCAAGAGTTGTTGATCCAGCTGCCATTTTGGGCGGCTTTTAATATTGAGCTAATTGGCAGGTTAGTGGAAGAAATGCAAGACAAACAAAATCAACTAATAGAAAGTATTTCCGTTAAACATCTTATTGTTGGTGTGGATATCGCTCAACAACTACACGTTACAAGAGCAGTTAACTTTCGTGGAATTGTAGTTGGAGACCCTATTAAATTTGAATATAATGAAGAGGGGTTCCTTATACTATTAAACTGGATTCAAGACTTAAAAATATTAAAACACTTAAATGCAGCAATAGTAGGTATGGAGCCTACAGGCCATTACTGGATTAACCTTTCAACATGGTTATATAACCAAAACGTTGAGGTTATAACAAATCAATCCCCACTTAGTAAAAAGGAATAAAGAGAATCGTGATAATACTCAATCTAAGAGTGATAAAAAAGATGCGCTCATTATCGCGGTTATGGTCAAAAACGGCTACTATTCCTATATTCGTCCTTCATCAGAATCATTTGAGAAGCTTAGAGTTCTAATGTCTAATCGTGATGTTATTGTTAAACGTCTCGTAATGTCTATTAATCAAATAAATCGATGGGTAGATGTTGTCTTTCCAGAGCTGCGACAAGTGTTTAAAGATGTTTCGTGCAAAGGAGCCATCGCAACCCTCCGTTTGTTTCCAACTCCAGATCTACTAAGCAACTATGAGCCTTGTGATGAATAACACTGATTTTAAAGCGATCCATAACAATAATGTGAAGGTAAAAAAGATGAAGAAAATGAAATCAATCATGAAACTGATTGGGAAAAATGTTTTATTTCTTATAATTGAGAGATCGCCTGTTGAGTTAACCATGTAGCACTGCTGAATGCCTGATAATTTGTAACAGCTGCTTGAAAATCCTTCTCACTTATAGCGGCAGTGGCATCATAAACAACAGCTGTTTGGAATCCATTCTCGATTAAGTCTCTCATATGCGATTCTACACAAATGTTTGATAGGACACCTGCCAAAATGACCTTTTCTTTCCTATGCTGACGTAATTGGTAAACTAGATCATTTGTCTGCGGACTAGCAATCTTATGGGCGGTCGCAATGACTGTTTGGTTAGCTAAAATGTATGGCTTAAGTGAAGGAACCCAGTCGGCTCCTACAGAAGTGTAGTCATTTTGTTTTTGAAATACTCGAAGCTTTAATAACATTTCTTGTTCAGCTCCAGTAAATTGCCAACTATAATCATGGGGACATATATAATGGGGTGATATAAAAAGTTGATATCCTTTACTCATGGCTGTACTTATTAGAATTTCAAGGTTACCTAGTGTGTTGTAATGCTCAATAATATTTTTTGTTAAATGGTATCCTTTACCCCCGGGGGACAGAAAGTCATTTTGTGGGTCAGTTATTACAATTGCTGTATTAGCGGGATTAGGTTTAAACATTTTTTTCCTCCAATTCACATAAATAAGTATCCTGTATTTTAATTCAACTTTTGTTCTTTGATGAATATATATTGAGGGATGCATGGACACATTCTGTTTTTAATGGAGCTATGGTATTAATATGTATCCCTTCAAAGATCAATCCAGGTGTAACCTACAGTACGCAAATATATGCATAAGAAAGTGAAATGCTTGTTCAACCAACGGGGCAGTTTAGTTGAACAAAATTTAAATCTGTAGTTTAATTTATTGCAGAACATTCAAAAAATTGGGGGGGACTTAATTTGGAAATGTGGATTAATAAAGGATTTTCAATTACTACAAATAAAGAGTATTTAGATTTAACATTAATACATACCTTCTTGAGTCAAGAAGCCTACTGGTCAAAGGGGATACCAAAGCAAATAGTAAAAAAGGCAATTGAAAATTCTCAGTTATGTTTTGGAGTTTATAAAGGTGAAGTAGGTAAAGACGTTTTTGAACAAGTTGGTTTTGCAAGGGTAATTTCTGATTTAGCAACTTATGCCTATCTAAGTGATGTGTTTATATTGCCAGATTATCGGAAATTAGGGTTATCAAAATGGTTAATGGGTATTATCACAAACCATTCCGAATTACAGGGAGTTCGTAGATTTATGCTAGCTACTAATGATGCACATTCATTATATAACCAATACGGTTTTGAACAGATTGTTAATCCAGAACTATTTATGCAAAAGGTACTTAAAAATCCATATCAACAATAAAAGCTCTTCTAACGATTGCAAGAGATCAAGATCCAGCTGCCATTAGCGGCTTTTCTTGTTTTACTAACGGAGCAGTTTAGTTTAATAACGCATTGTTATATTAGTGAATAATACAATGATAAAACCCCGTTTTAATTAAACGGGGTTTTAATTTGGATAGTATAAAACCATACTTAATCGAGTTAATGTTTCTCCAGAATTATGATAAGTATGAGGTCTATCAGCCTTGAATCTAATAGAATCGCCTTTTTTCACTGTATATTCAACGTCATTTACTCGGATAGTTAATTCACCATCATAAATAGTTAAAAATTCCTCAGTTCCTTCCCTGTGCGAATCAGCACTTAGGAACCCACCTTTTTCAATCTCAACAGAATATACTTCAAAACGTCTATCATCTTCAAAGGGAAAGTATGGGTAAAGCCGATATTTCCCTTTATCCTCCACAAGAGTTTGAACCTCGCTCATTGAAATAACTTTTGTATCTGGCTGCGGATTATTGATTAAAGAAGTAAAAGAAATTTTTAATCCATTTGCTATTTTCCAGATAGTTGTAATAGTAGGACTGGATTCACCTCTTTCAATTTGACCAATCATTGTTTTACTTACACCAGTAACCTCTGCAACCTTTTCAAGGCTTAATTTTTTACTTTCTCTATATGCTTTTAAGTTTTTGGCAATGATTTGATTTATTTCTTCCATAAAAACACTCCTAAAATTAATTATTTACAATATAACGCACGTATCGTACAATATAAAGGAAATCGTTATATTGTCTATTTCGAACATTATAACATACAATCAAAGGAGGGTTCCATTTTGGCTTTATTATCATTTTTGTTATATGTCTTTGTTACTGCTTTTACCCCAGGTCCAAATAATATTATGGCAATGTTAGTTGCTAACAAATACGGATTAAAAAAGACAATTAGATTTTCGTTAGGGGTTGGTTCAGGTTTCTTTATACTAATATTATTGTGTGCTTATTTTGGTCTTTTGCTTAAAAGCTTCATTCCAAAAGTTGAATTTATAATGACTATTCTAGGTGTAATCTATATGTTGTATCTGGCTATAAAAATTATTACAAGTAAGAATGATGGTAATCACAATGATGGGGACAAGAATAACAGTTTTTTAACAGGTATGCTCTTACAATTCATAAATCCGAAAGGTATTTTATATGGCATAACTACAATATCAACCTTTGTCCTTCCATATCACACTTCAAATGTCAGCTTAATATTCTATTCATTCTTTCTAGCTTTTGTTGGTTTTTTAGGTACTTACTCTTGGGGTGTGTTTGGTTCAATTTTCCGCAAGTTCTTATCAAAGTATAATACTCAGTTTAATATAGTTATGGCTTTATTATTGATGTTTAGTGCAATTTCGATACTTTTGGAATCGAGATAATGTAACGGGTGCAAGAGTTTAAGATCAGTGGCTGCTTCGGCAGCTTTTTTTGCTTGATCCACTAACGGGGCAGGTTAGTGAAAGAAGGATAAAAAAAATAATGTGTAGAATCAATAATAGAGTTAATCATAAAATTTATTAAGGATAAGTTCAGAGAGGAGTCTAAGAATTGACCACTTCTAAAAATAAGGCTTATTCAAAAGATAAATTGAAACGTGTTTTAATTTCACTAATTATACTTTCAATTGCAACTACAATAATGATTTTTGACACTTATAATGAAAGTCTAACCAAGAGTATCCATATTACCTTCGGATTAATTTATATGGTCATAATAGTGTTTACTATAATGTTCGCACATAAAAACAACAATAAAAATTAACATTCCACCTGTGATCTAGTTAACCTAAAGGGTGCATTAGTAGAGAATCCTGACTCCCTCTTGAGGGCTTTTTTCTTATTCACTAATGGGTCAGGTCAAATATGAGGACAAGTTAATTCCAAAGACTTTTCAGGTTGCCGATAGCATAGAAAGAAGTGAGAAAATGGATGTTAAAGAAAGGGAGATCTCTGAAAAAGCACTTAAACATATATTCATTGGAAGTCAATTAGATGGTGTCAAATTCGGTGTTGGAGCGGGAGCCATTCTAATTCAATTTATGCACTATACAAACCAACAACCCGAAGATTTATGGATAAACATTGAGACCAGATGGACTGTTTTCCCTCCTGGGGTGAAAGATTATCCTAACTCGGAGGGTGAATTAGAGGAGCTAACCGAAGAGGAAGAATACCACTTACTATTTTTATTGCGGAGGGACAAGGTTGTTGACGTTCAAATGGGTGAACTTGCACCACATCTTCACATTGTTTTTCAATCTGGTCAAACGATGTTCGTAAACGGTCACCACGAAATGTACGAATGCTGGCAGGCTGGAGATGGTGCTTGGTATACGGGGGAAGAATGGTTGGTAGTTGCCGGTCCAGGCGACAGCATTACGACGTGGTCACCGGAGGACTTTTAAGAAGGGTTAAAACACGCGATGATTCTTTTTGTACTAACGGGGTGCTTTACTTCAACAAGGAGTAAGGCTTTTTTTCTTGTTCAACTAAAGTGGCAGTTTAGTTCAATAAAAATTCATAATCAAACCAAATTTTATAAGGTATTCTGAATAAGGGAAGCTGCAATTTGAACTTAAGGGGAAAGAGATAATAATAGCTTAGCGAATCTTTACTTTATAGAAAAAAAGGAAGTGTAAGGAATATGAATTGGAAGAAGTTATTTGGAAAAGAAAAAAACTTAACCGAAGTATCGAATGAAAAAACAAAATCTTATTCAGATTTTTCTCTGTTATTAGATGAACTCGAATCAAATGGATTTTTTAAGTATTTAGATTCAGATAAAATTAATGAGGTAAAAGAAGAAGCGATTAAGTCGGAGTATTTATACGGTGATACTCGAAGAGATTTCTTAGCTGATGAAGAAGATTTATCAGAAGGTGGAGTAGGAACGTTTTTTTTCGAAATTTCACCTTTTTTAGAGAAGCAGGGTATACAGCTTATCATAAATAATGAAGATTTTAATGAAGAAAAATATGAAATTCAAGTTAACGGTAAAAAATATACACTTTACACACAGGATGATGTAGAAAATGAAGAATATGTAGAAATAAATACTCGGAGAGCATTTTCAATTATTAACAAATTATTAGAAGGTGCTGGAACGAAAGAAAGATTATTTGCTTTGTATGGTTGGAATGATTTAGTTGCAATATTTCTAACGAATGAACTGTATGAAAAAATCATCAAATACGAGCAAGATGAAAATGAAAGACCTAGAAGAATTATTTAGATGATGCTTCTTGAACTAACGGGTGCAAGAGTTGAAGATTGGGGTTGCTACGGCAACTCTTGTTCCACTAACGATGCAGTTTAGTTAAAGAAGTAAATTGACTCTTTAATGTAGCATTTGACCAAAAGTGCGAAGAAATTAAAAAAATAGACCTCACAGAGGTCAAGATGATTTATTTAGAAATTCTTTAATTTCATCAACAGAAATTCCTAAATTACGAGCTTCCAAAATGAGGTCAAACCAGTCTTTGTCTAATTCTTTTTTGCCAGCAGTTGCAGTCATAATATTCCCCCTAAAATATGTACTATTTTAGGCAACTCAGCCATCTTAGTTTATAACCTTAGACCTGTAGCTTTGCGTCCCAATCTTTCAAATGGTTTGCTTTTTTCTAAAAATTGTTAATAATATGAAACAATTGTACTACAAACGTTCACTATATTGAACAAAATAAAATCGAAAAAATTCGACAATAAATAGGAAGTTATGTAGCACTTCGACGAAAATGTGCAATAAAATAGAAGGTGCTTGTTGAACTAACGGGTGCATTCCTTAAATAATGATCCGAACAGGGAGAAGTGTATGAAAGAAGTAATTATTTCTGAATTAGGCAAATTAGCGGGATTAAAGTTACAAAATGCTGGAAGAGCATCTAACCTTTTTTGGATGGGGTTCGGGGATATGATTCAAATAAACAGAAGAGGCAGAACCCAAGAAACACCAGAATATGCATTACATATTTAATGTTCGTGGAGAATTACCTTAGATAACACAATAGTTGTAGCTTAAAGAGATTTCTATTCTCCTAACTCGGAATGGGATGATGATACTGAGGATTTCGATTGGGATATTCAAGGTAAAAATAGATTTGATGAACATATTAAAACTTTTATGATTTATTTAAAAAAGGTCTATACTTTTTTCTCTTTTTTGCTTATACTGTACTATAACAAGATAAGTAAAAACAAACTGTATTAATAAAGGAGGAGATTTAAATGTTAATGAGTCCTGTTGAATTTTTCCGTAATCTGCCAAAAAAGGAATGTCCTGAATGCGGGCAGCGTATGCAAGAGCAAGCAGAAAGTTATATGATGGATTGTGATCGTTGTTTATCCAAAAAAGAAGAGTAAAGTTTGTTAACTCTCCAGCTTTGCTGGGGAGTTTTTAATTTCATAACAATAAATTAGTAGAATTCTTGGAGTGTAGAAAAGCATTTGATACAGCAACTAAAGTAATTAAATTTATCGAAATGAATGTCTAAATAATTGTTAATTTTTATAAATGAGCCATATTAACTAACCTTTTGCATTAATTAAAAGAGCGTCTTTTTTTTTAACGGGTTCTGTTTTGAAGTACAAAATGTCAATTAACAAGCTAATTAACAATATAATACACATCTTAATTAGCACAACATTTAACAACAAAAAACAGGGGAATCAGAATAACGGGTTACCTTTTGAGGTGCAAACATTGCAAATCACATCCTATTTTTTGTCACTAATATCAATGCAATTCTCAATGGAATACTCAGAGTAAATAACATCAATAAACGCAAAGAAGGGATAGCTTAATGGCTATCCCTTAAATTATCTATCGACTCTCGTTAATTAAATAAATTTGTTGTCCGTTTTTAATAAGTGTCTTCGTCGCTTTTGTACTCCAAAATATCACCTGGCCGACAATCCAAAGTCTTACATATCGCTTCTAATGTTGAAAAACGAACCGCTTTTGCTTTCCCATTTTTCAGAATGGAGAGATTAGCCATAGTAATTCCAACCCTCTCCGAAAGCGGCACCTCGTTAATAAAATTTTATCAAAAAATTAATCATTTTTTGGTTTTAATTCAAGGACGTTTTTTAATGGCTTTTGAAGTGCGTCCACAATGGCTGCGATGATACTTGTTGCCAAAATGCCCATTAGACTTAGTGATATTGGACCTGCTGGGTCGTCACCTGTAACTTTAGAAAGCACCTTTAAGCTTACTATCCCTAACACAATGAAGAAAATGACTGCAAAAGTACATTTCTTTATAACCTTCAAAGATTTAAGGGATAACTCAGAGAAAGCATTGTTCCTTTCGATATAGGTTAATAGTTTAAATGCTTGATACAACACAACAAAAAACGTAATACAGAATCCGTATGCACATACTAAAAAAGGGATTAGGAAGTAAGCCGTATCTGGATGTACCCTTGCATCTCTAATGGCTATCTCAGGCAACCAAATACATAAAGCAAGCACTGCAATTCCAGCCAGTAAAATTATTACCTTTAAGAAAGTGGTTGAACCTCGTTTAACATTCATTTAAAGCACCTCACTGATTTAATGATAAAATGACTTTAACACATACTTTATCGTTTTTCAATAAACTAATATTGTTTTTTATTATATTATTATTGTTATTTATATATCCTTCGAGTCAATCTTATAAGGGTTGGCATTTTTTTATTAATTAAAGGGGAGTGATTAATGGCATTACTGCTTTACTTTTTATGTCAGGAAGAAAAAATGATTTAAATATCCGTGGAGCTTTCATGCACATGGCAGCGGATGCATTAGTTTCACTTGGAGTAGAAATCGCAGGGTTTATTATCCTTTGGACAGGATGGCAAAGGCTTGACCCTCTAGTTAGTCTTCTAATTTCAATTGTCATTCTATTTGGTACTTGGGGGTTATTGAAGGAATCGATTAATTTGTCACTTGATGCCGTACCAGAGGGAATCGATACAAATAAAATTAAGGATTACTTAAGTGGTTTACCGACAATTTTAGAAGTCCATGACCTGCATGTATGGGGAATGAGCTCGACAGGGGTAGAAATCGCTTTTAACCGAGCTTTGTTACGTGTATCTAGCCATGCTTTATTTGGGGTTATTATGGGTTTTTATATGAGTAAAGAGAAATTTACCCCAGGAACGAAAATATTCTGGATGGTTTTATCGTTATTAATTCCTTCTGTATTACATGGAATATTTAATTATTTAATGTTAAATGAAGAATTATGGGTAATTATAATTCCATTTATGATTTTCCTATGGTCGTTGGGGATGAAAACAGTACAAACGGCAGAATCTCTAAGTAAGAAACTTTTAATAAACAGCACAGTATATAAGGCTTACTTTAAACTAAAGAGAATTGCAAATTTTTGTGGAAAAATCTTAATAATAACTTAATTTTAGTTCTAAAAGGGGCAGAAGAAATGTCGGACTAAAAGAATTACAGATTTCATATTGGGGATTCTTAAAAGGAGAGAGAATTTCTTTAGTTGCCATTATTATTATGGCTATTCCTTTAATCTGAATTTTTGTATGGTAACAAGAGGATTTTAAGATTCTTTTCATTTAATTTCCAATCAAAGTTTCCTTTGACTAAAAAAATTTGTAAAATAAATTATATTTAGAAACTACTTCTTTGCTCCTTAATATAATTTATTTAACAAATGAGATTTTTTTACTCAAAAAGTTTCCTTGGTGCAACATATTTAGTGTATACCAATAATGAGGTGATGAAAAAATGAGTGAGGATGTAAAAGAACTGCCTATTTCGGTGGAAGAAGGTTGGAAAAATAAAAGAACACAATCGACTTTACCAGAAGTGTATAGAAGTGTTCGTATTCCAAAGACTGGTTCTTGGATAAAAAAATTCCTTGCTTTTGCAGGACCAGGTTACTTAGTGGCGGTCGGTTATATGGACCCAGGTAACTGGGCAACAGATATTGCAGGAGGATCCCTATTCGGATATACGTTACTTTCTGTTATATTATTGTCTAATTTGATGGCAATTCTACTACAAGCACTCGCTGGGAAGCTAGGGATCGTGACGGGAAGGGATTTAGCTCAAGCGTGCCGTGACCATTACAGTAAGCCAGTCGCAATGGGTTTGTGGATTTTATGTGAACTAGCGATAGCTGCTTGTGATTTAGCGGAAGTGATCGGTTCGGCAATTGCATTAAATCTTTTGTTTGGAATTCCGTTGAAATATGGTGTTATTATTACGGCTTTAGATGTACTAGTGGTATTGCTGCTACAAAATAAAGGATTTCGCTTTATTGAAACGTTGGTTATTGTCTTAATTGTTACGATTGGAGGTTGTTTTGCAACTGAAATGTTCCTTTCTAAGCCTGATGTAGGAGGCATATTAAAAGGCTTTGTTCCAAGCACAGAGATTATTAGTAACCCAACGAAGCTTTATATTGCCATTGGTATTTTAGGTGCAACAGTCATGCCACACAACTTGTACCTTCATTCATCAATCGTTCAGACTCGAAAGTATCAACAAACCAGTTTGGGAAAACGCCAGGCTATTAAATATGCCACATGGGATTCAACCATTGCACTGTTCTTTGCATTATTTATTAATGCTGCTATCTTGATCCTTTCCTCTGCCACATTCCATAAAGCAGGATTGACGGAAGTGGCAGATATTAATGATGCTTATCATTTACTTACTCCGATTCTAGGAACGACAATTGGAAGTATTTTATTTGGGGTTGCGTTGCTTGCTTCTGGTCAAAACTCAACATTAACAGGGACATTGGCTGGTCAAATTGTCATGGAAGGATTTTTAAATATTCGCCTCCCAGCTTGGCTTAGAAGACTTATTACCCGATTAATTGCTATTGTCCCTGCTGTTATTGTAACTGGTCTTTATGGTGAAAGCGGAACGGCGCAACTTCTCATTTTGAGTCAGGTAATATTATCTTTACAACTCTCATTTGCCGTCGTGCCTCTTATTAAATTTACTAGCGATAAGAAAAAAATGGGTGAGTTCGCAAATCCACTTTGGCTTAAAATTCTTGCTTGGATTGTAGCAATCGTCATCATTTGTCTGAATGTATATTTACTGATTCGAACGTTTTTTGGTTAGTATATTGACCATTTTTAATTGAAAAAAAACCATGTAAATTATTTGACGGAACGGCAATCTCATAAAGGGGTTGCTTTTTTTTATTAAGAAATTTATTAAAAAAATGCAAACGGGGATTCTTTGAATTTATGGAGTAACTAAAAATAGAAAAGGGGTGTCTAATTAAAAAAGGGGAGGGATTCAAATGAAAAAATGGCTGGTAGCGTTTGTAGTTTTCATTGGACTTAATCTCATGGGCTATTCAAATAGCGGGATGCTTGGAGATAAGCCTCCAAAAGCCTCGATTAAGATAGGGAATAAAATGTATAAAACGACATTAGGGAGTTATTGTTGGGATATAAGAGGAAGAGGTGCCTGCGTTGATACTGCTGGACCTAAAGAACTTTTAGAAGGAGAAAAACCGATTAAAATAAAACCTGGTGAAAAGATAACTTTCGTAATGAATTATAAACCAAATCCAAATGAATTTCATGTTATACAGATGACTGAGAACAAAGAAATTGAGGTCGAAGTAGAAAATAATCGTTTTACTGCTCCTACACAACAAGGGATTTATTATTATTCATATAGTGTATGGTGGATGGACAAAAAAGAAGTTAACGTATCTCACGGCGACGCTTCGTATGCCTTCGTTCTTGAAGTAAATTAGAAGTATGCGGTTTAATTTTTAAAATCATTTCCGACAAATCAGGAGATTGTCCTAATCATTTTTTGCTTTTAATCCTAATATGTTGCTAAATGGCATATGTTAGTATGTAAAGGAGGGATTTTTATGCCGCACTTCACAGACCATCATCATACAGGAGAAACGGTATCGGAAGCTGGTACCTATATTTGTGCTACTGGTGAAAAAAAGGAACTAAGTCAAGGGGAAACATTTCCTGAATGCCCTTCCACAGGAGACTCTACAATTTGGACCCATGCAAGCCATACTCATAGAACTGGAGAATCGGTAATGTAATCAGGTCATTACATAGATGTATATGGAGAACATGTTGTGCTCCAACAAGGAGAAAAGTTCCCAGCCTGCCCATCCACAGGTGAATCAGTCACCTGGACGAATGAACAATAAATATTTATTAAAAATGGAATAACAATTGGATATTTGGTCAAATAGAACAGCCCGTAACAGAGGGATGTTCTTTTTTTTCTAGGGTATTTTAATAGAATTGGTCCTTTTTTGATAATAAATCCATCACCTTCATTCTAAGCACTCCATAAATGTCAAAGCTTGTTTTACTTCTGAATTATATAAAGAATGACTACAAAAAAAGCAATTTACCGTTGCGATTGGTGTTTTCTTCCAAGTATTATTTCCCGCTAGTAGTTGCTGTAAAAGAATTAACGTAAATCATTGAAATGATTATAAATGCATATTTTCTGCACATTTTTGTATTAAGATATGTTTTATATTAACCAATAGGAGGATAACGATGAATCCAAGATTCAAAATACTTGTTGTTTTTTCACTAGTTGTTTCATTATTTTTAGCTGCTTGTTCGAAGGATAATTCAATGGAAAATATGGACAACAATTTAAATACAAAACAAAAAAATACAAGCCATGAGGGGATGAATATGAATCACGGGAATATGACATCCACTCCCCAAAAAGATAACACAATCGTAGAGTTCTCCTTTCAAGGCAATCCTGAAGGTGGCAAACAAGTACCGTTAAACATTCAGGTGAAAAATAAAGTCGGTATACCAATTAAGGATTTTAAGGTTGAACACGAAAAACTCATGCACTTAATTGTGGTTAGTGAAGATTTATCCTATTTTGATCATATTCATCCAGAGTATAAAGGGGACGGTTCGTTTACGGTCACTCCAAATTTCCCTTCTGGTGGGGAGTACAAGCTATTTGCCGATTTTGTTCCTAAAGGAGCAGACAAAAAAGTAAAATCTTACGTTGTGACGGTAGCAGGAAACAAAGGGACAACTTCACAATTAACTGAAGATAAGGAACTAACAAAAGTGGTTGATGGCAAAGAGGTTACATTGAAGTTTGACCATCTGATGACAGGAATGGATTTGACAATGACCTTCACGATTAAAGATGCTAAAACGAAAAAGCCCATCACAAATTTACAACCATATTTAGGAGCAGTGGGGCACGTTGTAACCATAAGCAGTGATATAGATACTTATTTACATGTTCATCCTTTGGACGAAAAGGCAAAAGGTCCTGAAGCGAAATTTATGACGAGTTTCCCTAATAGTGGTCTCTATAAAATTTGGGGACAATTCCAACAAAACGGAAAAGTATTTACTGTTCCATTCACTATAAATGTACCGAAATAACAAAGACCCTTTGGGGTCTTTTTGCTGCAAAGCATTGCAAGTGTCACATTTTTCTTTAGTTTAACCTTCACTGACAGCTAATCATTCTCAGAGTTAGCGAGACCAATTCCGAATCCCCCAGTAGCCTTCTTGATATAATGATGCCTGAAATGGATGGATGGACAACGTGTGAAAAAATCCGTGAATTCTCAGATGTACCTATTATTATGTTGACAGCTCGAAATGCCGTGGAACAAGTAGTTAAAGGATTAAAAAAGGGACAGATGACTATGTCTCCAAGCCTTTTAATGAAGAGGAATTACTTGCACGAATGGAGGCTGTAATGCGAAGGACCAAAAATGATCAAGAGATACCATTGGAATTTAAGGGAGTCACATTAGACGTAGCAGCTTATATAGAAATACAAAAATCAGCAAATCCCAATGATACCGAAGGAAATTTCATTATTAAGTTTGTTTTTAAAAATCCGAATAAAGTATTTTCAAGAGACCATTTAATCTCCTCTATATGGAGCATTAAATTAGAGATGGAAGACCGAACGATTGATTCCCATATCCGAAACATTGGGGGTACTCTGGTATTGGTTGAAATAATAGTATTAGTGACCGAGAAAAAATAAACACTTTATTTAAACGCATAATTAAATAAGCCGAAATATAAAGGTCCAACTAAGAAAATTAATGTAATTCCGAAAATTACTAGTTTAATGGAAATAATTATGGCTAAAGAGAATCAGTATAATCACAAAGCAAAACTATTTCAGAAATAAAGAAAGAAGTTGACTTTACCGTTTTAACCCCAAAAGAGATACCCGATGATTGGACATTAGATACCAAAACATCCCCTTGGATAAGGCTACATTATATGGACAGCAACGATACCAAGCTGATGGTCGCTATTCATCAGCGAACGGGTTTCCTATTATCCAATGACGATTTTGAGTTTGTGAAGAATTGTACTGATATGAACGAAACTGTCAATGCCCCCTACACAATTTGAGGCACTGATGAAAGAGTCATCTTGTTGTAAAAAAATGGCTCGAGGCCAGGCAAACGGTATTGCAAAAACATTTGGCCTTACACACAAATCAAATAATCCGTACGAACAAATAATCCGCTTTCGATAATAATTCTGATAAAATCTACGTATGACTATTAAACAACGAAAAGAAGGAGACTGTAATGAAGGTAAATATAAAAAAGGTAGTTTCAATGTTTATGATATTTGCAATTATTTTATCACAACAGCCTTTAAGTTCATTTGCGGCAGAAGACATTGTCGGGAGGGATGAGTTTTCACAGATATATACCAATTATGATTTGTCTCAAACTGCTGAACTTTTCCCCTATTCGTTATTTCAACAAAATATAGACACACTGAAATGGGAGCAAAAGCAGAATGTAGAAGTAGATAGTGGTGCTATTTCATATGCTTCAGAAGCAGAACCTGAGAAAAATTTTTCCCTTAATAATGAAGTAAAGGTTGGTAAAGATACCGATGGGCAATTCGAAACCTACATAAAATTTGGGAACAACCTTCCTGCGTTGAACGGAGGTTTATTTTTAGGGGCGAAGCTTCGCCTTAAAGAGCTGAATAACGAGTACGACTGCTACTACTGTAAATATTATACAGATGAACAATTCTCAATCCATAAAATCCTAGAGCCGTGGAGCGCTAACGATTTAACATGGGCGAATAAGCCAGGTATATCAGAAAGTCCTATTTCCAGTAGGACAACAGCTATGCCTGTAAACGGCGCCTATTTTACCTGGGATGTTTCGGGTCTTGTTCTTGATTGGTATAAAAACCCCGGTAGCTATTTAGGCTTGGCACTTAAGGATTCTGGCACCCAGTCAAATACATACCTAAGGACCTTTAGTAAATTAAACAGTAATCTAATCCAGGTGCCAGTACTACAAGTTCAATATTCACCTAAGCCGAAGGCGCCAAGTGGAATAGCAAATAGTTTACAGGCTAACTCCGGGAAAGGGAAGATTAATCTCCAATGGTCATCTGTTACAGGTGCCAAGGGATATAGGGTTTACCTCTATAACGGAAAAGAATTTGAACAGGTGTACGACGGAGCGGCTACAAGCTGGTCCTCATTTGGCAAAAACTTATGGCCGACTAATGACCAGATTAACAATGGAGATGTAGCTCTACGAAAAGATGGGTTGGGGACGGATTTATCCGATAATCCTGGATTGGTGTACCAGCGTCAGGGAGATACCAGTAGAGCAGCGGATACCTATTATTTCAAAATTTCGGCCTATAACGAATATGGCGAAACAGAACTGTCTGATGAAGCCGCAGTCAAAATGCCGGATACGACGGCTCCAACGGTTCCAGAAAATATTAAGGCTTCCGATGAGCTGATCTCCCATTTTACTCTGACATGGGACCCCTCAATGGATAAATCGCAGTTGAAGTATAACGTAAAAATTACGACTGAATCTGGATATCAAGTTTTTTCTGGAACTTCAGAAACCAATAGTATAACGGTTCCTGAAAGGTACCTTTTACCTAGAGAAACATATAAAATTTCTGTAATGGCTGTGGATATGGGCGGTTATCAAAGTAATTATTCTGCCTATTCATCTCCGGTCACTGTAACGGCCAGAGAGAAAATGGATGCACAATTTGTTGGATGGTCTGCCCCTATTTCTGTTCAAGAAGCTGGAAGCACTCCTAATGTAAAAATTGTATTAAAGAACATGGGTGTAGAGCCTTGGACACAAGCAGGGGGTTATCAATTAAAGGCAAATGGAGCTGATTTCTTAATAGATTTAGCTTCAACGGATACCATCAAACCTGGAGAAACAAAAACGTTTGAATTTAAGCTGCCGGCCAATATGCAACTTGGAACTACTCAAATAATATGGCAAATGTACAATCAAAATACAGGATACTTTGGTAGTAGCTGTACGATGGCCGTTACGTTTGAAGACCGGATGGGACCGCAAATTTCCCTAGTTTCTCCCGCTGACAACCAAAGGATTAATGGAAAAATACGGATTGAAGGATCGATTTCAGATTTTCAGTTAAAAAAGTACAGTGTTTTTTATGGCTATGGTGAATCACCTGTCGAATGGATTCCTATTAAAGAAGTTGAAGGCTCTATAGTCGATCTTGGAGAATGGGAAACAACAAACCATAAAATTGGAGCATATAAGCTGCGGATTGAAGCGGAAGATGCTTCGGGGAATCAATCAACCTTGGAGCGAAACGTCTATGTTTATAATCCAGTTCCTACCCCAGCCGCTTACGAAATAACTGACCAGTCAACATTGGTGACAGGAACGGCAAAACCGGGTACAACGATTCTTATTTTTAAAAATGGAGAACAGCTTGTAAGTGGATTAGTTAATGAGGATGGGACTTTTTCAATCCCTATCACCAGGCAGTCGCCTGACACTGAGATAAAAATTATCTCCATGGACGGATACTACGAAAGCAATGCTGTGAATATCCGGGTAAAAGACGTAACCCCGCCAGAACAGCCATTGGTTCAGACAATCACTAATAAAACTTCTGTTATTACTGGAAAAACTGAACCTTCTGCTTTAGTAATGGTAAGAGTGCCAGATAGAACGGTCACCGGAAAAGCTGATTCCGCTGGTAATTTTTCTATCAGCATACCAATCCAAAACTATGGTACTGCGATTTCAATTACCGTTCAGGATTGCGCTCAGCTTCAAAGCATAGAAAAGAAGATTCTTGTTTCAAGAGTCGCCCCGAATATCCCGTCTGTTAATGCTGTTACCAATAAAGCGGCACAGGTTACAGGAAAGACGGAAAAGTACGCAGTCGTGACAGTAGGAATAGGTACACGCTCCTATTCTGCAAAAGCCGATGTATATGGGAATTATAAAGTAGCTATTCCAATCCAAAATAGTGGCGCTAAACTGAATATTACAGCTAAGGACACGGCAGGAAACATCAGTGCAACACGTTCCACGACGGTTTCGAGGGTCGCTCCGAATACTCCTGGTGTCAATGCGGTTAATAATAAATCTTCATATGTATCAGGCAAAACTGAAAAGTATGCCATTGTAATGGCAAAAATAGATTTGAAAACCTACAGCACGAAAGCCGATGCTTATGGTAACTATAAAATAGCCATTCCGATTCAGAATAGCGGAATAAAAATTTATATAACAGCTAAAGATACCGCTGGAAATATTAGTGCGGCAGCATCAATTACGGTAGCACGAGTTGCGCCTAATATTCCTTTAGTAAATGCAGTAAGGTATTATTCAACAACAGTTTCGGGTAAGACAGAACGATATGTAGATGTTAGTGTAAGAATCGGTACAAGGGTTTACAGTGCCAAATCTGACTACTATGGAAACTTTAAGGTTTCCATTCCAAAACAAAGAACCGGAACAAAACTGACTGTAACCGCCAAGGATGCCAAAGGATTAGTTAGCTCAGCAAGAACGGTAACCGTTTATTAAATAAAGAAACATCTAAATGGAGAGGATTGACCCTATCTCTAGGGGATACCTTCATATTAATTAATCTTATAAAAAAAGGTTAGCCAGATCTGGCTAACCTTATATTACGAACGGGTGCTTTTCTTTAATATGAAGGCGTCTTTTTGTAATGCCCCAACACATTTAAGATTTTAGATCTTGTTAGGGTAAAGAAAAGATTGTGAAGATTTCTACTTAAACTATAGGGTGCTTTTAACAACAAATGGGCTGTTTCGGCAGTCTTTTTTCTTCATTAAAAGGGGTGAGAATTTTGACAGTTCATCATTATATAGCTTCAAATAGGGAGATTCCAACTGGTGATTTTGGTCAAAACCCTAAGCAGAATGAGAATATGATTATTTATGAGACAGAAGATGACTTTTTTGGCATATCAGTATGGGACTTAGAAGGTTATGATGAAATAAGGGGGAAATTTTCCAACCCTTTTGTGTATCATCTTGATTGTCGTAATAATAGAAAATGTTATAGCGATTTATTTAAGTATATTAATAAAAATCTTTCCGACGGTGAGAGTATAGAATTATATACTTGCTTGGATGGAGATGAACTGAAAGAAAAGAACGATACACTATATATTATTGTTAACTTAAAAACAAAGCATTTCATTAATGATATAGGAAATTTTAGGCTAAACCAAAAACGCTTATTTGATGAATTAAGTGAACGGTTTTCATTTAGAGAGAGGCAATATGTAGTGGTAACTAAATAACAATACTTCTCTTTCTCTTATTAAGCTAACGGGTGCAAGAGTTGAAGAAGATAATTGGTTGCTTGTGGCAGCCTATTTCTTTATCGTTCTTCAACTAAAGGGGCAGTATAGTTGAAGAAAAAGTACAAAAAAAAACTAAGAGAACCAATAGAGTTAAACAACACAATCATAAAGTGAAAAAGCCTTTTTTATCAAGTTTAAATATGTAAAAATTTAATCGAATTTTCTGATTTAAAGAATATAAAAGCAATCACTCAAGTCATTCGGTGTGAACAACGGCGCCAATTGTCCAAACCATGTAGTAATTTTTCAGGTGGCTTTTGCAGCCACTTCCTAGTATATCAGCAATGTAAGCGCAAACCAACTGGTTAATGTTGGACAATAAGAGTGTATGAAAAACTAAGAAAACAGGAGAAAAACAGAGTTTAACCAATTTAGCAAATTAAGTATATAACCCCATTACCAATCTCGTTCAATTTCTTTCTCATTAAAATTTTATTTATGATTGGTGGACTTTTATGTTTGGCTGTTGGGATATACGGCATTATGGGAGGATTCCTACAAATTAATTAAACTAACGTGGCAGGTTAGTTGAGGAATGAATTTACATTTATGATGTTGAATTATATATAAAAGGGAGGCTTAAATAATGAATAAGGAAAAGCAATTAGTTATTCCTTTAGACGGTTTAATAAAATTTAAAGAAAATTCAACTAGATTCCTTCTTAAATATAGGTTTATTATTTTAACTCTAGTTTTAATAGGTACGTTTTATTATTTTTTAGAAAATCAAATGTTAACAAATGATTTAAATCTTTATGTTAGTGCTTTTAAAATTATTACTACCTATATTTTACCTTGGGGAATATTGTATTGTTTAATTCAAATAATGAAAAGAACAAAATAACCAACGAATAGATCAAAATAAAGTTTAGTTTATAAACGGTATTACAGGTGCGATACTTAAAAACGGTATCGCCTTTTTTGTTGATTAACATAGAAGATTGTGAAGTATTGTACTTAAAGTAACGGGGTGCAAGAGTTAAGGATCGGGATGGCTGCGGCGATCCCTTTTTCTTATTGCACTAACGAAGAAGAATAGTTCAATAAAAATTGATAGAAGGAAAAAACATTAAAATGTAGAAGTGGTAATAAATGTATACAAAGAGAATATCATTACCTTGAAACTAATGAAAATTATACGGTATCAGCCATAGTCTTCTCCTCAGGTGGATGCCAAACCTCAG
Source organism: Bacillus sp. OV166 (assembly GCF_900177675.1). Taxonomy (GTDB): domain Bacteria; phylum Bacillota; class Bacilli; order Bacillales; family Cytobacillaceae; genus Neobacillus. The sequence continues at coordinate 3,255,375 of NZ_FXWM01000001.1, forward strand.
AGTTGCTCCAGCACTTTTATTTCATTCGTTAGCAGCACCATCAATTTTAACTTCTTTGGCGTTTATCCTTTTCCCAACGATGGGGGCAATAAGATTAGCTAAGTTTAGTGTTAAACCAACCATTGGGTATTTTAAAGGTTTACCCATTTCAGCTGCTGGATTGCCATTGGCTGGTATGGGATTCTTTTTATATAGCAATGCATGGATTACCTTATTCCTCGCTCTGTTAATGGTAAGTCCAATTAAGGTTAAAAAACTTTAATTTTAATATCCATTGTAAAAAAGCTGGTAACCTTTTCGATGAACTATAACCCGAATAATGGACACTTTATAAAAAGTCCCTTATTCGGGTTTTTCTGTGTCCATTTCACAAAAACCCGTTTATAATCAAACTCAATGATGTGAGCGGAGGACATATAATGAGTAAAATTATTTTTAATGAAATTCAAATGAAACTACTAGAACAGAATCCAAATGTACAACACGTATCGGATCGTTCTATCGCATATAAGCCTGAATTTAAGGTAGAAGCAATTAAAGAAAATTCAAATGGTAAAGGACCTGCCCAAATTTTTATTGAACATGGATTTGACTTAGAAATGATTGGGTCTGATAAACCTAGTGAATGTTTAAAACGCTGGAGGAAAACATTTGAGCAGTTTGGGGAGGATGGTTTCTTCACAGAAAGGCGTGGAAAAGCAAGCACTGGTAGACCCTCTTCAAAGCCTCTTTCAGTTGAGGATAACTTAAAGAAAGCTGAAGCACGAATTAAATTCCTAGAAGCGGAGCTTGAATTCTTAAAAAAGCTAGACGAACTAGAAAGGCAGGCGAAGAAGAAGAAAAAGTAACCGTTTCAGAGAAGTATATGCTTATCGAACAAACTATTAGAAAGTTTGGGCTTATACATATGGTGAAATTCCTCTGTCAGAAGGCAGAGGTAAGCAGAAGTGGATATTATGCTTGGGTAAAGGCTGAAAGCATGCGGTCTGAGCGAGAAGAGAATGATTGGAATGATTATGAGTTAATCAAGGAAATATTTAATAAGAAAAAGGGTTTCGCTGGAGCACTTACTATCAAAATGATTTTAGAGAATGACTATTTTGTGGAAATGAATCACAAAAAAATCCGACGGATTATGAGGAAGTTTAATTTAGTGGCAAAGGTTCGCCAAATTAATCCTTACAAAAAAATGGCTAAAGCTACCCAAGAACATAAGACTCTCTCTAACCTATTAAATCGAGAATTTGACCAAGGTGAGCCTGGAAAAGTATTGCTAACGGATATTACTTATGTGTACTATGGAGCAGCGCAACCGGCTTATTTGTCTTGTGTAAAGGACTCCTCGACAAGGGAAATTGTTGCTTATCATTTGTCCAGAACATTAAAGATGGATCTTGTTTATTGTACATTGGATAAACTCTCTGTAGCACTTGGTGATCTAGTTCATCCGGAAGCTATGATTCACTCAGACCAAGGGTTCCATTACACGCATCCAGAATTTCAAAAAAGAGTGAAAAAGCTAAAGCTTACTCAGTCTATGTCCCGTAAGGGAAATTGTTGGGATAACGCCCCAATGGAATCATTCTTTGGTCATTTAAAGGATGAAGTAGACTATTCTTCATGTCAGAGCTTTGAGGAATTACAGGGATTGATAGGAACCTATATTGAGGAGTACAACACCAACAGATATCAATGGAGCCTAAATAAAATGACTCCGGCACAATACCGGAGTCACTTATTAGCAGCTTAAAATACTCGGTCTTTTTTTAGACTGTCCATTTTATGGGTCACAGTTCACGAAGGGATTAGCTTTTTTATTTTATCCATCAACCTTTTTGTTCTCTTAAAACCAGATTAAGAATTCATTAATATGGAAATTGAATTCATTTATCGTGCTACATTGTATTTAGAACTAAATTTGAATTGACTTTAGTGTTTCTTTTTATAAATATTGGAGGCATAATTATGTCACATTTAATCACTATATTTGAACAGCACAGTTATCTGATTCTATTAACAGGAATCTTTCTAGAGCTTTTGGCCCTACCTATTTCAGGCGAATTTTTAATGAGCTACGCTGGTTATTTTGTATATCAAGGCAAAATGAGTTACATTTTAGCACTCCTGACAGTCTTTGTATCAGGCGGTGCGGGTATTACTGCAACTTATTGGATTGGTAAGGCAGGAGGATATAAATTGATTGAAAGATATGGAAAATATATCCATTTGAGACCAGAAAGATATAAAAAAACTTCGGCTTGGTTTGAGCGTTCAGGCAGCAAACTGTTGGTCTTTGCTTATTTCATTCCAGGGATTAGGCATTTCACTGGTTATATTTCAGGTATTTCAAGAATGCCTTTTCGAAAATTTATTATTCCTGCTTTTACAGGTTCATTTTTATGGGGATTTTGTTTTATTACCCTAGGAAAAGTATTGGGACCTCGTTGGGAGCCCTTTCATAAAGCAGCCAGTAAATATTTCATTATATTTATTCTTGTTTTTGTTATATTTTTGGCAGGTTATTTGGCCTATCGGTTTTATAAGAATCAAATCAAGGACTTTTTTATTCGTTTCATACAACGGTTGTTGAATCATCTAAAAACCATTAGAAAAATAGAGATCTTTCTTATTTTTCTCACTTTAGTGTTAATCGGTATGGTTACCTTGATGCTGGGAATGGCTCAAAACTATTTATATAACGACTTTGCTCAGTTTAATGAAATAGCAGAATATATGGTCAAGTCTGTTATTTATATGAGTTGGATGAAAGGGTTTTTAGTATTCCAACCTCCGTTTGTCCTTGCTAGCATTATTGCGATAACCATCATTCGGATTTGGAAAAAGGGACGGAACAGGGTTCTTGAATATCTTCTTCTTGGGGTTTCCATAGGGGGTGCAAGACCCTTTCATGATGCCATAATTAAAACATTTTCATACCTTCAATCATTCGGGTTTGTAGGAAAATTTCATTCCGCAAATTTTCCTGACATAAATGCTACGATTATGATTATCATTTACGGAACCTGTTTGTTTTTACTTGTCCGTCATTCGAAAAACAAGTATTTACCCATATTTGGTCCTTTATTTGGATTAATTTTATTAATAAGTCTGGCGGTTGTAAATATTGCTTCTGCCCATAACCTTCCAAGTGATATTGTGGGTGGTTATGTATATGGCTGTGTATGGATATTTTTTAACTTCTTGTTGTTTGAAATGCTACGGCTTGTTTTGGACAGGCATAAAGTAGAGTATGATTAATGGTTTAGTTGTAGAAGGGGCGAATGTGAAGTGAAAACGCATATTTTAGTAATCGAGGATGAAACTCAAATTGCTCGTGCCTTAAAAGTGGAATTGGAGTATGAGGGTTTTCAAGTAACAGTAGAACATGATGGTAAAGCAGGATTAGAAACCGCCTTACAATCCGAAATCGACTTGATTTTATTGGATGTGATGTTGCCTGGGTTAAGTGGAATCGAGGTACTAAGGAGTTTTAGAAAGGAAAACAGTAATACTCCTGTTATTCTTTTGACAGCTCGAAATACAACATGACAGGGTTTTAGTGGCAATCATTTGGTGCTTTTACAGCTTTTGGTGTGAGTAGTTTACTCGCAATTATTTCTGCATTGCTAATGTTCATCCTTCGTATATAACTGGGGTGAAAAAAATGAACCTAAAAATAAATAACTTGCTCTTAAGTTTGATTTATATTTGAAAATTACAACGATAGTACTTGTTTCAGGTGTAAGGTTTACACCGCGTTGTAATATCAAAATATTAATGGTAGCTTACTCTCTTTTTATGCGAAAAAAGAAATAAGCAGATTGTGAAGAAATGTACTTAAAGTAACGGGTGCTTGAGTTAAAGATGAATTGCCGCAGCAATTCTGTTATTTGTTGTACTTACGGTGCAGGTTAGTTGAACAATCGTCAATAGCTTTTTATCAACAATCGGGCCAGATTATAGAATATGATGCAATAAAGCTCCAAATATTTTTTCTATGCTTAATTAACTTCCAACAAGCCATTCATAGAAACATCGAATTTTTCGCATAATGTAATAAAGGGGATTATATTAAAACGAAGTTCATTATTTGGAAGGAGAAGGGGCAATGAATAACAAGCATGAGGTCGGTTTTACATCAACAGAGATTGGGGCGCTATGGTCAACTTATATTAGTGATAGTATGAACGTTTGTTTATCGAAATATTTCTTAAAACACCTTAAAGATGAAGAATTAAGACCATTACTTTCTGAATCTTTGAATACCACTCAAACCTATCTTGAAGAGAATAAGAACATGTTTATTCAAGAAAAGTTCCCTGTTCCAAGGGGATATACGGAGGAGGATGTAAACTTATCTGCACCCCCTTTATTTTCCGATCCTATTTCACTTAGTTATTTATACGGTATGTGCAAGATTGCGATTATGAATGATGGCATGTTGTTGACAAGTGTAGCCCGTGAAGACGTACGCTTGTTTTTTTCAAAACGTATAACGTCTTTTATAGAGTTTTATAATCAGTCAGTCCAGATGATGCTTACAAAAGGAATTTATGATCGGCCTCAATTTATTCCCTATCCAGATCGCATCGAATTCGTAAAAGAAAAGGGAACTATTTTATCTAAATGGTTTGAACCCAGTCGGTCATTAAATGTTTTAGAATTAACTGATATATTTTTCAATAGTGAACGTAACCTTCTTGGCAAAACTTTTTTAACGGCATTTATTCAGATTGTCAAAGATGAAAACATCAAAAATTATCTAATTCGAGGAAAGAAACTGGCCCAAAAGCAAATAGAGTTTTTAAACGATACTCTAACTAAAGATGATCTTCCAGAAAACTCAATGATCAATGCTACAGTATCTTTATCGACCGTGTCCCCCTTTTCAGATCGATTCATTCTGGGGATGATTACATTAGCTAATTCAACCGCCATTACCTATATCGGCCACGCAATTTCCACAGCATCGAGAATCGACTTGGCCACGCAATACTCCAAATTTCTTATAGAGATCATGATTTACGGTAAAGATGGAATAGAAATGTTGATTGAACGAGAATGGATGGAAGAACCTCCTCATACACTCGATCGAAAATAGATTGCTAAGAAATAAAAAAATTAGGTGTCTGTACTCATTCACTTGAACGGAAAGAATAAGGTATATCTCTTGAAGAAATAATCCCTATACATATGATCATTTCTGATATATCTTTATTCATTTATTTGGCGCTTTTCTTTAGTAAGAAGGCGTCTTTTTGATATGCCTCTACACATTAAGGGATTAGACTTTGTTATGGTAAAAAAAGATTGTGAAGATTTTCACTTAAACTAACGGGTGTGTTTCTACAATAAGTGGAGACGCATTTTTCTTTTTGCACTAACGAAGCAGGTTAGTTCAAGAACACAACTTGGAAATTGTCTAACTTACATGTCCTAAAAAAACGTTCAAATTAAAAAGGTGCATCACAATTGTGTTGCACCAATGTAAAAGCTAATCCCAGATACGAATTCTTGGAACCCCAGCTGTTCTTAAATAATCCAATAACTGACCAGTATGAACTGATTCATGATAGGCAACACGTAACAGCATGTCACCTAAATCTCTTATGTACCCTGAATCAGAGCGGTCAATCTTTATATTTGCCAAGTCTTCTTCAATAAAGGACTTGATTGTATCTATGAACTCATTTCGATAAGGTTCTGCAAATTCTAATTCTGCTTTTACAGAAGTGAATGGTCTATTTTCGAAAGGGGAAATTATACACGAATGTATGTTCGCGTCGAACTAAGGGAGTTGAAGAAGGGAATAAAAAAGAGGATTCAGTACATTCTGTATCCTCTAATCTTTAATTGAGGGATTAAAGACTTATTGATCTAAATCTAAAATTCTTTAGTAATATCATACTTTAACAATTGTCGATGGTCATAAAATTTCTCGAAAATAATACCCATTAAATAGAAAAATAATAAACCAAAACAAATGTGAATGAGTGTAAATTTAACTCCAAATGAAGCAAATTCATAAACAATAACTGGTAATTTTGCAGTTGTCCAAACTCCTAAAAAAAATACAATATACCGCATACTTGCTCCTTTTTTTAATAAAAGTGCCGCAATTGGAAAGGCTACGTAGAGGGGACCAGCTGCAATTACTCCTAATAATAGGGAGAAAGAAATGCCATAGATGCCGGATTTCCTCCCCATATATCTAATTAGTGTTTCTTTCTCCACCCATTTGTCAAGCAAACCTAAGAATATTAAGACAGGTGGGAGTAGAAACAGCATATCTAAAATGCTTTTTCCTGTTAATTGAAACGCATTCCATCCCACCGATTGGTTTATATAAGTAAGGATTATGAGCCCAAATAATAAAATGAAAAAGAAACGATATCTTTTTAATTCATTCATCCCATCACCACCCATATAATATATGAAAATATTAGAGACATTAAAACTGCAGATGCGTTGCGGGAATAGGCAAAACTTCGCCCAAATATCTTTTGTTCCATAGGTAAAGTTGTGATTCCTACTGACATTAATGTAGACATTAATACAGCTACTTGAGGGAGTCCTGCACCATTTTGGACTAATGTATGTCCAAGAGGAAATACAACAAAGCTTGGAACTAGTGCAATAGATCCAATTAATGCTGAATAAACAATACCTGTCAATCCAGATTTTTCTCCGATGATTGAAGAAATTAAGGATGGAGTTAATATAGATAGTGATAGTCCAATGAAAAGCATAATTGATAACATGTCAGGTATTATATTACGAAAGCTTTTCCATGACTTTAATAGAGCATCTCTTGTTTTATTTCGATCTTTTATAAATGAAATACTAAGAAGAAGAATAGCCATAGCGTAAAGGATAGCACCACTAATCATGATTAGACTCCTTCCATTCTTTGTATTTATTTAAGAAAAATGATAAGTTCTTCATTTTTTCTTCGATATCTATTTGAAAATCTTCTAATTTTCTTTTTCCAACCGAAGTAATTTTGTACATTTTTATCAACTTATCTTGATCAGATGTGTCCAAATAAGACTCAACAGCACCTTCTTTCTCTAATGTTTTTAATGTGCGATAAAGAATGGCACTATCAATTGGATTGATGGGAAGCTCTTCTTCACATTTCTGCAGAAGTTTCCCTCCATAGCTATCTCCCTCTGTTAAAAACAGCAGAAGAAATGCACCTGTATGTCTCCCTGTATGTTTCATGAAATATATAACCTCCTAATTTAAGTGTAAAATTTTTTCGGCAACAACTTACTGTTAATAACAGTATACTGTCATCGACAGTAATATGCCACTGACAGTATGTCCTTTTTTAAAAAAATTTTGTTCAATTTTTTAGCTCAGCTTCCGAAGGGTTATTTGAAAGGTGGCCTAATAATGGAATGACAGTTCCACCTCGTGTGATTGCAGAACAAGTGGGGATATTGTTTAAGAGGAATCTATAGTTATCTCCTATGAAATAAACTCCCTTATAATTTAGAATGACAGAAATAAATTGATGGTTTAACAATTTTGTCTTTCACTGATTTAATAAAGTATTAAAATGTGAAGGATTGCACTTAAACTAACGGGTGCGTAAGTTTAACAAGCTAAAGGCAGCAATTATTATCAATATCTGGGTCTTCCGCAATCGGGTGCTTTTCCGGAAAGCGTCTTTTTTAATGGGTTTTATGCAATTGATAAAATCTTTGATCTTTACTTTGGTTATACTCATTGATAAGCAAAGTAAAGATAGGGGGCTATTTTATCTATGGAAAGAATAATATTGTGGTCACTGCTCATAATCGGGATCACCCTATTGTTTTCTAGTTTAAGAAAACCACCAATCAAAAATTGGATTTTAATTTTTTCATTGTCCTCTTGTTTTTCAACGTTTTTTGGTGTTCTTGTTGTAGAAGAGAAAATGCTCGAATATCCAGTGAGATTTTTAAGTAACTATTTTAGTTCCAGCCTTCTTTATGAATATCTTCTATTTCCAGTTGTTTGTATTTACTTTTATCAAACGACTTATCGTTCAAGATATCTCAACATTGTTCTACAATGTATTTTGTACACCACTGTTTTAACGATAATTGAGTTTTTTTTTGAAAGATATACCGAATTAATTAAATACCATACATGGACATGGATATACACATTTATAAGCACCTTTCTTTTAATGATGTTTATCCGTTTCCTTATGCAATTGATAAACAGGAAGGAAAGATATATTTAAGGAATCTTCATTGCAAGGTTTACCATTTCTTTATCTATCTATTGCTTTTCTTTTAATAACTAAGAGCATTTTTGCTCTTTCGCATTTTTCAATATTCCGCACTCGGGCGCATTACTTCAATAAGGAGTAAAGCCTTTTCTTGTTGCACTAACTGGGCAGTTTAGTTAAATAAGGAGGATATGTTTTTTAATATGGAGAAAATATATTTAGCTTTATTTCTTAGAGGGAGTAAAGCTTTTAATTTATAATAAATCCAGTAAAGACATAAGAGGTATATACTAATGAACAGCAAATTTCTAGATCTATTCGGTGGGTTCATTGAAACAGAAGACGGCTTTTTACTTAACAAAGTTAATGAGCAAGTAGTGAATTAGATAATAGAAAAATAATGGAGGGATAGAATTTCCCTATTCACATGTACAGCTGCTGGATGGGAATGATCCACGGTGTAATCATTGTGAAAGAAGCATAGGAGGAAGTAAAAGCTCGATAAAGAAAAATGGCTGTATCCAATGGGGATAGCTGGTTTTAGAAATATTTAGAAAATCCAGTTGACAGTCCCTCTACTAGGTGTTACGATATACTTGTAATAAGTAACACTGGATACCGATACCACTGAATAGTGAGGGTACAAAAATATTTTAAGAAAAACAGTTGACATCCCTACTACTAAGTGTTACGATGTACCTATAATAAGCAATACTTAATAGCGCGATTACCCAAAAGCTATTAAGTAGAAATTTTATTTAGTACTAAGTTATACTGAATATAAGTCAGACAAAATAGAGGAGGTAAAGGAGGTTTTGAACATGGAAAATTTAACTGAAATGCTGAAGGGTTCGCTGGAAGGCTGCGTGCTGGAAATCATCAGCCGCCATGAAACCTATGGCTACGAGATTACCCGCCGCCTAAACGAGCTCGGGTTTACCGAAGTCGTGGAAGGGACGGTCTACACCATTCTCGTACGATTAGAAAAGAAAAAACTTGTGACCATAGAAAAAAAACCGTCAGATATGGGGCCGCCCCGCAAGTTTTACTCACTTAATGAGGCTGGCCGCCAGGAACTTGAATTGTTTTGGAAAAAATGGGATTTTGTATCATCAAAAATCAATGTCTTAAAGTCAATCTAGCTTCATAAGATATTCCGTCCGATATTTTTGGAGTGTCTTGTTCAGTTATATAAAAAAGGAGGAAAAATAACATGTTGGAAATGTTCAAAAAAATGATTGGTGATAAAAAAGAGTATAAGATGATGCTGGCACGGGTTGAAGCCCTGCCAGAGGACTACCAGTTTGTATTTAAGAAAATTCAAAACTACATGTGGAATTTCTCAGCGGGCAACGGGATGGATATGCTGCACATGCAGTATGAATTAATCGAGTTGTTCGAAACTGGTGCGGCGGAAGGCAGACAAGTGCTGGAAATCACTGGGGACGACGTGGCGTCCTTTGCCGACGAACTAGTGGCAAACGCTAAAACCTATTTCGCGAAGTATCGTGAAGATTTGAATCAGAGTATCATGAAGCGATTTGGAAAAAAATAAATTCAATAGATCATACCGACTGATTAGCTGGTTACAAATGTGAATTGCCGCCTTCGCTATTCAGTTATATTTTTAACCTGGTAATAAGTAATACTGATTATCAGTCAGACTAAATAGAAGAGTATAGGCATTTTGCTCCGCAAAGACGCTTTTTATAAGGAGGAAAAAAGTATGAACAATGCAGCGATTTCTGTAAAAGGGTTAAAAAAATCCTTTAAAGACAAGGAAGTCTTAAAGGGGGTGGATTTTGAGGTCCGGCGTGGCGAAATTTTCGCACTGCTGGGCTCAAATGGAGCGGGCAAGACGACGACAGTCAACATCCTCTCTACGCTGATGAAGCCCGATGGCGGAGAAGTAGGTATTTGCGGCTTTGACGTCCAGCGCCAACCGGATCATGTTCGCCAGAGCATCAGCCTGACAGGGCAGTTCGCAGCTTTAGACGGCATGCTCACCGGGCGGGAAAACCTGATGATGATCGCCAAGTTGCAGGGAGTTTCTAATCCCGCTCAAGTCGCCGACAATCTGCTTGCAAGATTCAGCCTGACCGATGCGGCCAACCGACGGGCGGATAAGTATTCCGGCGGGATGAAGCGCCGGCTTGACATCGCCATGAGCCTGATCGGGACTCCAGCGGTCATTTTTCTCGACGAACCGACGACAGGGCTTGACCCCGAAGCGCGGATTGAAGTCTGGGATACCGTCAAGGAGCTTGCCGGCGGCGGCACGACCATCTTGTTGACGACCCAGTACCTTGAGGAAGCCGAACAACTGGCGGACCGTATCGCCATCCTGCATGGCGGAAAAATCATCACGACCGGTACCCTTAGCGAACTCAAAGAGATGTTTCCGCCAGCGAAAGTGGAGTACATCGAGAAGAAGCCTACATTGGAGGAAATTTTCCTCGCGATCATCGGCAAAAAGGTGGAGATGTAAATGAAAAGCAATACAGGGGTATTACTAGGGCGTTTAATGCGCAACATCATGCGCAGCCCGGATACGATTATCACGGTGGCGATTACGCCGATTATGATGATGCTGCTGTTTGTCTACGTATTTGGCGGCGCCATAGAGACAGGCACGGACAACTACGTCAATTATTTATTGCCGGGAATCTTGCTGATGGCTATCGCATCCGGCGTCGCTTACACTTCCCTGCGGCTGTTTACGGATGTAAAGAGCGGGCTGATGGCGCGTTTCATTACCATGCCCATCAAGCGCTCGTCGGTATTGTGGGCTCACGTGTTAACCTCTCTTGTTTCCAATGCGCTTACTGTCGTGGTGGTTATCCTCGTCGCTCTCTTGATGGGCTTCCGTTCCAGCGCTGATATCCTGGATTGGCTCGCGGTAGCTGGGATACTCGGGCTGTTTACGCTGGCGCTGACATGGCTGGCGGTCATTCCCGGATTGACAGCGAAGTCTATGGAAGGGGCGACAGCCTACTCGTACCCGCTGATTTTCCTGCCTTTTATCAGTTCGGCCTTTGTCCCCACCGAAACCATGCCTAAAATTGTCCGTGCATTCGCTGAGAACCAGCCCGTGACTTCAATCGTGAATGCGATTCGTGCACTCTTGTATGAAGGGTCTGTTGGCAACGGTATCTGGATCGCGCTTGCCTGGTGCGTCGGCATCATGGTCATCGCTTACTTCTTCGCCAGTAAACAATTTAAACGCCAGTTAGGGTAAGTACACCATCGGTTCGGTGTCTCGTGGTAACTAAATCTTCCGAAATAAAATATATGTTTGGAAAATGCACTGAAAAATTTTCCCTGCATTAATTATTTGTCATGTTCTCAGGGTAACTATTGTCGATATAACACCTTCATGTTATTCAACAATCGGGCGCAATTCTGGAATAAGAATTGTGCTTTTATTTTTATATTGGACCATTTTATGAAATAGGAATTTTAAACAAAAATGGACTTAAAAAAGTTTTATTAGTGTGAGATTGTGAAGAAATGTACTTAAACTAAAGGGTGCAAGAATTGAAGAAGGTTTGCTGCGGCGATCCCTTTTTCTTGTTGTTCTAACGGTCAGGTTAGTTCAGGAGGTTATTGTTTCATTCAACTAAAATATGAATATAATAATCAACCCAAAACTAACATAAGGTGGATTCAAAATGGATAAAAGAGTTCAATTCGACTTTGAAATCGAGTTTACTAATGGTGGTGGAATACAAGGGCAGGATTTTCGTCTTGATATTGTTGGAGATGACATTTCTGACGAAGAGTTAGCTAAGTATATCGTAGAGGATATGAGGTTGCTAATGGTTGGTGGAGTTAGGATACTTAACAAAAAAATAATTAATGAAAAACATAAGCGAATACCTGCTGATGAGAAATCTGAGCAATAACCTCAAGCAAAATGTAAGAGAGAATCAAAAGTTCTTTTCGAACTGGAAAATTGAAAAGGGTTTAAGATTAAGCTGCCATTATGGTGGCTTTTCTTGTTCAACTAACGAAGCAGGTTAGTACAATAAGGAGGCAATTTTTTTATGTAGTTATTGGAGTTTTAATTAACAATGATAAGTAGGAATATTAATCCTATGCAAGGGAGAACTTAAAAATAATCTTTAAAAATGGAGTGATTTTCTAAATGAGTTCTCCAGAAAGTGTCAAACTTACTTCGTCAGAAATGGCTTCCTTGTGGACTGAATATATTAGTCACACACACAATAGTTGTGTATTGCAATACTTTATTGCAAAAGCCGAAGATTTAGAAGTAATAGATGTTCTGAAAAAGACCTATCAAATTGTAGAACATCTTAAGGACAATACTAAACAGATATTACAGTCAGAAAGTGTTCCAATTCCAATAGGGTTTGGTAGTCAGGATGTAGATGTTAATGCCCCACGACTATTTTCAGACTCCTTTTTTTTAAAGTACATAAAGAATTTATCAAGAGTAATGGTAGTATCTTGTGGTTTAATGTTTACGTTGTCTACTCGTAAAGATATTAGAGAACATTTTAAGAAAGGTCTATCAGATTCAACAACAGTTTTTGATGATGTTAGTGATGTATTGTTAGATAAAGGGTTATATACAAGACCCCCATTCATTGAACCACCAAAGAAAACGGACTTTATTGAAGATAAAGATTATCTAAATGGTATTAATTTGTTGGGAAACCAAAGATATTTAAATGCAGTTGAAATTTCTCATTTATATGGGAACATTGAAGCGAATGTAATAGGTAAAGCGATAGCTAAAGGTTTCGGACAAACAGCAGATTCTAAAGAAGTTCGTGAATTTATGCAAAAATCAGCAGATTTAGCTGATAAAATTATTAATGAGCATACTCAATTTTTAACAGGTAGTGACCTTCCTGCCCCTATGCCTTCAGAGACTCAAGTTTTTAGCTCCTTGCACCCTCCGTTTTCCGATAAATTGATGATGTATCAAATTACTATTTTATCGGCAGCTGGACTTTCTGATTATGCTACGTCATTAGCTACTAGTCAGAGGAATGATTTAAAAAGACATTACTTGGATTTGTTAGGGGATACTGCAAAATCAGCAAAAAAAGCTGAAGCCTTAATGATTGAAAATAAATGGAAAGAGCAGCCACCTCAGCAAGATAAAATAAAATGTTAAAGATAAACCACCAGTGTTATAACTTTAAACTTTCACTGTCTGTATAGCAGACAGTTTTTATTATTAGCAGCGGTTTACTACAGTTAGTTATGAAAATAAACAAGGGTAAAGCCTTTTTTCTTGTTCCACTAACGGTGCAGGATAATTGAACAATGATAAGAGAAAACTAGTTAAAAAAAGGACATTTTTTATGTTTGGGCTTATTATAGCTGTTATACTTTTTAATTTAATTGCTTTTATAACTAACAACCGTCTTACTAAAAATCAAATTGTTCATATTTGGGCATTTACCATTATTTCTCAGGGACTTGCTGATTTGTATATTGACCACAAATACCAAGGTTATTGGTACTTTACAAAAGGTGTTGATTGGGCATCTTTACCTACCCTTACAATGCTTATACCACCTGTAAATATGATGTTTTTGAATTGGTATCCATTTAACTCTCCATTATTAAAAAGAATTCTTTATTATATTTATTGGTTAGTATTTATGTTGATTTATGAAGTAATAGCATTACTTCCAGAACCTTGGGGATTCTTCAATTATGGGTGGTGGAAATTGGAGTATTCTATTCTTGTTGACCCTATTTTGTTAGTTATTTTACTGAATTATTATAAGTGGATTTGTAAGATTGAAAAAAGTTAACGAACGGGTGCAAGAGTTGAAGATCAGGGCTGTCATTATGGTAGCCTTTTCTTATTCGACTAACGGAGCAGTTTAGTTGAACAATCGTTATTAGCTTTTTTTCAACAATCGGGCCAGATTATTGGGTAACATTTTAAATAAAAATTGGATACTCATGATGTAAAAAATACTTAGAGGATTTTCTCTCTCTTTCTAGAATATAGAAGAACGGGAGAGGGAAAAGTATGGAAAATCCAAAGTTAAAAGAGCTGCATGATAATTGGCTCGAAGAGGTTACGATCACGGAGATTCAAGTAAAGCTGAAGAGCGGTGAGCTAACATCGAAAGAGCTTGTCTTGATGTATTTACATAGAATCTCCGTTTTTGATAAGGAGATTAATTCTATCCTAGAAGTGAATCCGGATGCTTTGCAGATTGCCGCTGCGCTTGATGCTGAACGGAGGGCAAAGGGGCCACGAGGTCCATTGCATGGAATTCCTATTTTGATCAAGGATAACATTGATACAGCTGATAAGATGCATACAAGTGCCGGCTCCTTAGCGTTAAAGGATTCGATTGCTTTAAGAGATTCGTTTGTCGCAGAACAATTGCGCAAAGCGGGTGCTGTAATTCTTGGAAAAACAAACATGACGGAATGGGCGAACTTTATGGCCATAGGAATGAAGGGAGGATATAGCTCCCGCGGTGGTCAGGTACTAAATCCTTATGGACCCGGCAAATTTGAAATTGGTGGTTCGAGTTCTGGGTCAGGAGCAGCAATTGCTGCCAATCTTGCTGCCGTTTCTATCGGCACTGAAACATCAGGATCAATCTTATTTCCTGCTTGTAAGAACTCACTTGTGGGGATCAAACCGACCGTTGGCTTAATCAGCCGCAGAGGAATTATTCCGATTTCTCATACTCAGGATACGGCTGGACCAATGGCCCGGACAGTAGAGGATGCTGCTATTCTATTAAGTATATTATCTGGCCGTGATGATGAAGATATTATAACAATGACAAATCCGTTAGCTGAAAAGGATTTTACCAAGCATCTTATCTCAAATGGACTCGAAGGGAAGAGAATTGGAATCGCTTGGGAAGGATTTATTAATGTATTTAGTCAGGAACAGTTGAAAGTCATTCATGATGCCATTTCAATTCTAAAATCATCAGGAGCAGAAATCATCGAGAATATCGAAATTCCTTCTGCAAAATTGAAATGGCCATACTATGTGCTGACATATGAATTTAAACCAGATTTAAATGAATACTTAAATGGCCTTCATCCATCCGTTCCTATTCGTACACTTCATGATTTAATTGAATTTAATAAGGAAAATGAAGAAAAGATGCTTAAGTATGGTCAAGCTGTTTTGCTGGAATCTGAATCGACAAGTGGAACATTAACGGAGGAAGAGTATGTAAAGGCATTTGAGTTTGATCAGTATCATTCAACTACTAAGGGGATTGATTATGCACTTGACAAATATCAATTAGACATGATTCTTTTTCCAGGTGAGGAAGGATCGAACATTAGTGCGAAAGCAGGATATCCAACAATAGCAGTCCCAGCTGGATATACTCTTGAAGGGGAGCCTGTGGGAATTACTTTTGCCGGGACATCCTTCAGTGAACCACTTTTAATTGAGGCGGCATTCGGATTTGAGCAGCTGACGAGGTATCGAAAGGCACCTGTTCTCAGGAAAGAATAAATTCAATTATTTTCACTCATACTATTGATTATTTCTTCGAAAATGAGATGCAATATATTCAACAAACGGGCGCTTTTCGTTAGTAAGAAAGGCGTCTTTTTGATATGCCCCTACACATAAAGGGATTAGATTTTGTTAAGGTAAAAAATTGTGAACATTTTTACTTAAACTATCGGGTGCGTAAGTTCAATAAGTAACAATATATTAAAATCATCTTAAAATAGGAGTATCCAAAATGATAGTAAAAATTGAATTTACATATGAAGAAGACACTGAATATATAGAGTGTCCTTCAAAAGTTGGAAGAAATATTCGACAACTTCAAAGGGATTTTGATAGATGGATATATGATAGAAAAAATGATCATCCTTATTGGGTGGTTGCTCATGTTGATGAAGAAGGAAAAATATACTACGGAGTTAGTTTTAATGCAGATGCATTCGTTTATTGGCTAAATAATGTAAGGTTTAAGAAAGGTAAACAAGTTGCAAGATTAGTTGAAAAACCACTCAAAATACCTAAAAAGAAAATTAATTTTTAAATTCCTTATTCAACTAACGGGTGCAAGAGTTAAACAATGAGGTGCTGTCGCAGCTCATTTTCTTTTTGTGCTAACGGATCACGTTAATTAAACAACAATATCATTAAATAGAGGATTTTTAGCTTTCGTAAAGAAAGAGTAAATAATAAAAAATGAGGGGATGAAGAAAATTTGGAGTATATCATTCAGATAAAGCCTTGGGAGGATAATGACCTTGATTTACTTTTTCGTATAAACGCTCCAGAAATGATGCAGCATCTTGGAGGTCCAGAGAGTAAAGAGCAGATTTTGAAACGACATAAACGATATCTTGAGCTTGGTAATAGAGGATGTATGTTTAGCATTATATTGTTACCAGAATTAGAAGCAGTAGGTTCTGTGGGTTATTGGCAAACTACTTGGAATAATGAAAGTGTATATGAAACTGGATGGAGCATTCTACCCTCGTATCAAGGGAAAGGAATAGCTACAAAAGCAGTAAAGTTAGCGATAGAAGAGGCATCTAATGAGAACAAATATACATACATTCACGCATTCCCATCGATTGATAATCCTGCTTCTAATGCAATTTGTCGGAAGCTTAACTTTCAGTTTATTTCTGAATGCGAATTTGAATATCCTCCAGGAAACTTTATGAGGTGCAATAATTGGCGTTATAACTTAATTGGACAATAGCTGTTTTTTCAGTTCTTAATTTTTAAAAAAGTTTGTGAAGAAATGTACTTAAGCTAACGGGTGCTTTAGTAAAATAACTGAAGTGCCATTTTTGTAGCTTTTTCACATTTTCCAATATTCAACAATCGGGCGCGTTTATTTAATAACGCGTCTTTTTCGTGTATTGGTCCATATAGTTTAATAAGGTATTTGAGATAAGGGGCGAGCAGAATAGTTCATTAATTTGCCGGCCTGAATATAAATATAAATATAAATATAAATGTAAATATATAAAGGTATAGATGGCTTTTTCGCCAATGAACCGCCTAAAGCAAATGTAAACAAACAAGTGGTTGTAATGAACAAATACATAGGTGAAAGGAGATTTTTATTTGTGACACATGCATCAAGTACTATTCCTAGAGCCGCAGTTCGTGGATCGGCAGTTGGCATATTTTTCATGGCGTTTTTTGGAACTCTGTGGGCGTATACAGGGATTATGGGATTAAACGGCTGGGGAGTTCCATTGTTGTTAATTGCTGCTATTACCATATGTATAGTTCTGTTCATCTGCGGTGTTTCATTAATACGTGCATCACGGGAATTAACGAATCAGGTTTCAAAAACAGATTTTAGGCGTGGGAATCGTACGATGTTTTGGTTTAACATTATTTTCGCGGCCGAGGGTTTGGCTATATTCATCATGATTGCTGTATGTAACGCTACTCGTCATTCTGAACTTATACCTCTCATAATCGCTATTATTGTCGGTGTTCATTTTCTTCCATTGGCCCATCTTTTCCGAGTAAGAATCTATTATTTTACGGGTACACTCCTTTGTTTACTTGCTATTATTACATTACTGTTTGTACCTGAGAAGGTTACGCTGGGGGAATATCAAATAAATGCATTTATGTCTGTAGTGGGCTTTGGCTCTGCTTTGATCTTATGGGGAACTAGTCTGGCAATATGGTTAATAGGTAGAAGATTGTTAGGTATCATTCCGAAATAAATATATTTGGTGAGGAGTTGTTTTTTGGGAGATCATGCGACGGAAATAGAGGAGCTGGTCATGCTATGTCTTATGCGCCATTTAAAATCCGTATTTACGCTTCCTTATTAGATTATCTAGTAATCGTTATATATGGTATTTTTATAGGTGGCATTTCTTTTGTATTTCGATCATTTTTAAACCCCTTATTTACAAGTTCCCCAGTAAAAGCTGAACTAACAGGTTTTTTTATGATGACGTTGCCAGTTACGCTTTATTTTATTTTATGTGAATGTTCTAAATGGCAGGGAACATTGGGGAAGAGAAAAATGGGTATCCGTGTTGTTGACGGTGTCGGTCAGCGCATTGGAATCGGTCGCTCAGCTTTTCGAACAGCTATCAAGTTTTTTCCTTGGGAGGTTGCTCACTTCGGTATATGGAGATTAATGCTTCCAACAGACTTTTCTGAGTTTACAGTTTATGTGATTCTATATGCTGTTAATCTTGTAATATTTTTATATCTAATAATTCCTCTCACAAATAAAAAAAGGAAAAATGTTTATGACTGGATAGCAGGAACAGAAGTAGTGCGCTGATTATAATAAGGTGCTAATTTAGCTAATACTCTAGTCAATAAGGTTAATGGACTCGATAGCCTTTAATAATATTTTCGTTCTTCCATTATCGGGCGCATTTCTGTTGCAAGAATTGTGCTCTTTCTTTATGTTAAGGACCAGATTGTTGAATAGGGTTTTACAAGAATAGCAAAATATCCTTCGATTAATATGCCTTTGAGAGAAGCGGATGGATAGCTGAACATGATACAATGAATTTGAAAGGCTTGTTTAATAAATGAAGGATTTGCTAATTTAAGGAGGGAATGGAATGTTTACATCAGTAAATGATTTCTTAAACGAATGGAAACAAGAAGCAGCTGTTACCCAAAAAGTGCTGGATGTGCTGACGGATGAATCGTTGAATCAGGAAGTTTCTCCAAGATTATACAGCATTGGAAGCCTGGCTTGGCACATTACTGGAGCATCTTACTACTTTCCTTCACAGGTTGGATTAAAATTTGAGATTCCTGATCTTCAAAAAGAGGCACCGAAATCAGCTGCTGAAATCAGCGAGACCTACAAAACAGTAAGTCAGCGGTTAACACAAGCATTTTCTGAACAGGTTTCAGATGAAAAAATGAACAAAATGGTGAATTTATTTGGAATGGACATGCCAGTTCAAGCTGTTTTCCGTCTGCTAATTCAACATCAGGCTCATCATCGCGGACAATTGACTGTCCTTATGAGACAAGCTGACTTGAAAGTTCCTGGCGTATATGGTCCTAGCAAAGAAGAATGGGAAGCAATGAATGCTCAAAAGAGCTGATATCGTTATGATGCAAAAAAGCCGGCGCCTGCCGGTTTTTTGTACTATCAGAATTTATTTCATTTTTTAACTCAGTTTGCGCACTGAATCCGTTTTTATATTCATTATAACAAAAATGATATTCAAGAATCTGGCGCTATTCTGTAAGAATTGCGTCTTTCTTTATGAATTGGGCCAGATTGTGGAGGATCAGTTTAAAAAAAATTTGGGTATTTATCGATGAGATTGTGAAGGATTGTACTTAAGCTAACGAAGCAGTTTAGCATTCCTGTAGATCGTTAAATATCAGGTTTGAAAAAAATAGAGCCCCTCAGTAAGATACGAGTATAGAGTCCAATCTAACTCAGAGTCCTAAGGAGGAAGCCCTACTATGAATTTTAAAATGCAAGACAAACAAAATCAACTAATAGAAAGAATTTCCGATACACATCTTATTGTTGGTGTGGATATAGCCCAACAATTACACGTTGCTCGAGCTGTTAACTTCCGTGGAATTGTAGTTGGAGATCCTCTTCATTTGAAAATAATGAAGAGGGGTTCGTAAAACTATTAAGTTGGATTCAAAACTTACAAAAACTAAAAAACTTAGATTCAATAATTGTAGGTATGGAACCTACAGGCCATTACTGGATTAACCTATCAAAATGGTTATATAACCAAAAGATCGAGGTAGTAACAGTCAATCCCCACTTAGTAAAAAGGAATAAAGAGAATCGAGATAATACCCAATCTAAGAGTGATAAAAAAGATGCACTAGTTATCGCAGATATGGTCAAAAACGGCTACTATTCCTTTATTCGCCCATCTTCATAATCATTTGAGAAACTTAGAGTTCTAATGTCTAATCGTGATGTGATTGTAAAACGTCTAGTAATGACTATTAATCAAATAAATCGATGGGTGGATGTTGTCTTTCCAGAGTTGCGACAAGTGTTTAACGATGTTTCGTGCAAAGGTGCAATCGCAACCCTTCGTTTGTTTCCAACTCCAGCTGAAATATCTTCAATGGAGTCAATAGATGTCCAGAGGGGATGGAAGTCATTAATGAAAAGACAACCAGGACCTAAAAAGGCTCAATTACTGATCAATCTAGCAAAATCTTCGATTGGAACGGGACAAGCACTTGATGCTTATAAATTCCATCTAGAACAATTATTAGAAGAATATGACCTCGCTGTAAAACAACTCGAAAGAGTTGAACAACTAGTTACAGAAGTTCTCAACAATATTCCATTTGCAAAAAAACTACTTATGATTAAAGGAATAAGTGAAATTTCATTAGCTGGGATCCTAGGTGAATCAGGTAATCTAAGTGGATTCTCACACGGAAACTCTCTTTTACGTCATGCAGGATTACATTTAGCTGAAGCAAGTTCTGGCAAGTGGAAAGGTCAGATTGTTATTTCGAAGCGTGGAAGGTCAAGACTACGACGTTTCCTCTACTTAGCAACGATGAGCCTTGTGATGAATAACCCTGAGTTTAAAGCTCTCCATGCCCATAATGTGAAGGTTAAGAAGATAAAGAAAATGAAATCAATAATGAAACTGATCGGTAAACTAGCAAGGATTTTTGTAGGAATAGCACGACGAAACGAGTCTTACTGTCCAAATAAAATACAGGAATTAATCCCTTTAGCTGCTTAGAAATAAAACATTAGTTTATAAAATGTAACAATTAAAATAGTTAACTTTAATTTTGAATGTTGTCTTATTCGTAGTATTTCAAATATGTACGGAGTACCAGGTTTCTTCAACAAAAGGGCACTGTGACCCATCAGTTTAGCATAACTGGCCTCCACCCCTTGGATAGGCATGACGAAGGAATGAGAGGGCAATTGACCCGTTGAGACATGGGAGGGAAAGCCTCCAGGGGCGGCGTGGAGATGTACATTATATGGTAATATATGGAGTAATAGCTAACTCCTTTATTTAACTATGCCTTCACGAAGCCAAATGATATGGATTCATTCCAATTACCCGTCATTCTATTTATAAGGGTTATGAAATCCTGCGAATAAGTGAGCATTCAAGAGATATTCGTATCAAACTGAGGGAGTTGAAGAGCGATTATCGATTTTGCACTTTATTTTTTAGTTAATTCCTTGTTTTATTTGTTAAAGAAGCGAACCCAAATAAAAAAACAAGGCACTTAATTTAAATAAGTGCCTTATTACATCAAAAACTAGTTCTATGATTGAAATACCTTACAATATTTATTAGCTCTTACTTTTTTCTTTTGGTGTATTAATGTTTTTAATTCCTGCTTTTTTATGCAACCACTCGTAAATGATTGGGATGATGATAAAGCTGTTAATTGTTGATGTTACCATACCTCCAATTACCACAATACCGAGGGTTTGAGAAATAACCGTATCCGCATTATGTGAAAATGCAAGTGGTAACAATGTAAGGACTGTCGTTGCTGCTGTCATTAAGATTGGTCTAATCCTTGAAAGACTACCATTCAACACAGCTTCTTTAACAGGCATTCCCTCTTTTCGATTTCTTTCGATTTTATCAATTAACACAATACCGTTTGTTACAACAATACCTGTAAGCATTAGTATTCCGATTAAGGCAGCCAAATTCCATTCGCCGTGGAATAGAATTAATGCTATCACGACACCACTTAAAGCAAGTGGGATACTTAAAAGTACTGATAATGGAGCTCTCCACCCTTTGAAAATTGTAGAAGTAATGAGTAAAACTAAAAGGATAGAAAATGCTACGGCAACGGACATATCGAAAATCATTTGTTTTACTTGTTCAGTGATTCCTCCCAATGAATAGGTTACATCTTTAGGAAGTTTCAAGCTGCTTAGAGCCTTATCTGCTTCGCCTGACACTTTGCTAATATCATTCGATGTAATCTGTGCTGTTACAAGAGAGAATGATTGACCATCTCGTTCGCTAATCGTTGAAGCAGACTGGTCTTTTGTAATCTTTGCTAGTTGGTCAAAACGGACCATTTCACCATTGTTCCCATTAAACGTTTCAGCAGCAAGAGATGCTAAAACATCATCCGCAGAGGCATTTAATGTAATTGTAGAGTTTGCTCCTGTTGCAATTTGATCTAAATATTGGTCCACAGGAAGGGATTTATGATCAACTGTAATCGTAGCGTCCTTAGATGAAGACATGTAACGATTAACAACGGTCAGAATGTCAGCAACTTTAACCCCTTTATCTTGAATTGCTTTTTGGTCAAATGTAACTTTGTATTTTGGTGAACCATTCGTTAAATCTACTTTACCATCGACGCTTAGGTTCGCAATTTTTGATAAGTTCGTTCTTGCTTCTTGAGCTACTTGATCCAAAGTTGCTTGGTCTGAACCAGTAAACAGGATACGCATTTGTGAGTCATCACCAGAAATGTTCTGGCTTGTGACAGTATAAATCATTTTTTTAGATAATGTCGGAAGCTGTTTTTGCAACTCTTTAATAACAGAGTCTGCATCCTTGTCGTTTTTCAAAACAACAGATAAATTGGCGACATTTGGATAGGTTATAAAACCTCCACCTTGGTCAAATACGTCATCACTTTGTGGTGTCATGGTGGAACCAAAATTGGATGAATACGCATCGACTTTTGGATTTTCTTTTAATGCTCTTTCGATTTTTTGGACCTCAGAATCTACTTGAACTAACGTGCTTCCTTTTGGCAATTCTGCTTTAATGGCAATTTGCCCAAGTTTTCCACTAGGTAATAAACTTACTGGAAGAAAAGCAGAATAGATACCAGCAGCTAAGAAGACTAAGATAGAAACAATAATCATTGCTTTTTTATGTTTAAAAGCAGATTGCAAGATTGGTTTCATTTTTGAATCGAGTTTAACAGTTTGTTTTTCCCCGTTTTCACCTTTCCATCCCATAAAAGCAAGTGCAGGGATGACAAGCATCGCAACAAAGAATGAAATGATTAATGCAATTACGACTGACCAGGCAAATCCACTGTAAGATGCACTGATGACGCCGCCAACAAAGGCGATTGGAATATAAACTGCAATCGTTGTTAAGGTAGAACCTAATATCGCAGGAATCATTTCTATTACAGATGATGCAAGAATGGAAAGCAGAGGTTTATCTTTCGATTCTTCCCGTTTTCGATACATGTTGTCCAAGATAACAATGGAATCATCGACAATACGCCCCATCGCTACAATCAAACCAGAAACCGTTAAAATATTTAACGTGATACCCATTGACTTTAAGAAAGCAGTTGTAGCAAACAATGAAATTGGCAGCGAAATCGCAATTAATAATGTACTTCTAACATTTCGGAAAAAGAAGAACACACAGATCATTGAGAATAAACATCCAAGTAGTCCTTCTCGAACTAATCCGAAAAGAGAACTGTTTAATTCTTTTTCTCGGTCAAGTAACACTTGGAACGAAACATCTTTTGGATTTACCGTATCCAAGTGAAGGTGTGAAACACGGTTCTTTACTTGAGCTGCAACATCCGTGATATTTGCCGATGGTGTTTTGATTACATTTAAAGTAACACTTGGTGCTCCCTTTGTTCTGGAGACGGTTTTAACGTCATTTAAGGAATGCGTTATGGAACCAAATGCTGAAATAGGAATTACTTTTCCTTCCTTATTCTTAATCGTTGCGTTTTCCATGTCCTGTGGAGTCAATTGTAATCCATCAAAAGATACTGGTATTGACAATTGGTTGTTTACAATAGTCCCCTGTGGCATTGATGGAACAGCCAAAGCAAACGATTTATTCACATCATCCAATGTTAATCCGTTTTTCACTAGGTCTTTCATGCGGACAGTTAATACATATCCATCTTTTGCTCCCCCAATTGCGGATACATCCGCTACACCAGGAACAGATTTTAATTGTTTAACAATTTCTTGTGTTGCAGTGGAACGTAGTGTTTGCTCATCCAATTTTGAGCTTGTTAAACTGTACGTCAAAATTGGGAATGAACTTGTTGTTAATCGTGTTACAGAAGGTGAGCTTGTAATCGTTGACGGAAGGTCTGCATTTGCCAAGGCTTTGTTTACTTGATCTTCCGCTAGTTTCATGTCTGTATTCATCGGAAAATACAAACTCATAAATAATCCACCATCATAAGAAGTGGTTTCCACATTGGATAAACCATCGACTGTTTTGACGGCACTTGCTAGATTATCGGTCACTTGCTGTTTTACCTGAGCTGCTTGGTACCCAGGCACTCTCATACTAACTGAAAGAGTGGTATTGTTTATTCCAGGCAAATAATCTCGTTGCATTTGGAAAGCAGAAATACCTCCCCAAGCCAAAATAATAACAACGCACACAATCATAAGAATGGCTCTTTGCATGGTTGCCTCTACTAATTTTTTCATTGCTTTCCCCCCCAAAAAATCTTTTTATATAAATTAAACCCAAATAACCTTATAGTTTTCTGTCGTGAATTCAAGAATGGTACTGCAATCAAATTGGGCAATTTCAAGTATACAAAACGAACTTGTTCGTTCCCTTAATAAAACATTAAAAATTCATTAAGATGTAAAATGAATTTTTGGTCAGGACCGTTTTTATTTTGAATCTTAAGGCAAGTGATTTACTTGGTGGCTAATGTATTTAGTGCTGTGTGGGTACAGGGATGGTTTTTCCTTTGATGTTCAATAACGGGGTGCGATTCTTCGAAAACGAAGATCGCTTTTTATCTTCTTCAAGTAACGGTCAGGTTAGTGGAATAAGGAATTGGATAATTATAGTGATGGGAGATGTTTGTTAAAAATTTTATGTGCAAGAAAAAGCAAAAAAAAGGGGATTCTAAATAGGATAAAATCGATTATACATCCAAAGGAGACTTATTCTATGCACATACGAAAATATAAGATAATAACCTGTTTATTAGTTGTTGTTTTAATTGGTAATTTTACAGCGAGTACCTTAATCTATGCAAAGAACTATTCACCCTACCGTTTAGCTACGGCTGATCTTTCATCACAATGGAAACTTGTAGAGAAAGAAATAGGAAAAACAGGTGAATTGAGGAAAGATGAAGTTTTTTATATCAGCCTACCACGAAATGATTTGAAAGTAAGCGTCAAGGGTATGCCAATACGTACAGGATTGGCATTAGGGGGATGGGTGGCTTTTAAACAAGTGGCAAACCAAGCGATGGTTATGGGTGATTTAGTTCTAACGGAAAAAGAAATTAAACCAGTTATGACTGAATTGCTTCAACAAGGAATTATGGTAACTGCGATACATAATCATTTATTAGATGAATCACCTCGGATAATGTATATGCATATTGAAGGACATAGTAATGCTGTTCAATTAGCGAAAGCGATTCGTTTAGGTTTGAAACAAACCAAAATAAATCTGGATCAAAAAGGTCACTCGTATTCCTTTTCAATTGATAATCAAAAATTAGATAAAATCTTTAAACATAAAGGTACCGTTTCAAATGGTGTTTATCATGTAAGTATTGCTCGGTTAGAAAAAATAATGGCTAACGGAATGGAAATTCCTCCTGCTATGGGAGTGGCAACAGCAATACATATACATCCTACTGAAAATGGGAAAGCAGCCATAACTGGTGATTTTGTACTTACTTCTGAAGAAGTAAATCCAGTTGCAACAATATTACGTAAACATGGTATCGAAGTAACTGCTTTACATAATCACATGTTAACAGAGAATCCACGTCTGTTCTTTATGCATTTTTGGGCAAATGACGATCCTTTCAAATTGGCAAATGCATTGCGTGAAGCCTTAGACAAAACTCATAGTATGTAGATTTTTATAAAAACAGATTGAATAATAAGTGAATTTTACAGCGAACCCCAATTATTTATTTTACGAATAGGATTTATTTTTATTAGCCGTTCTTGTTCAACTAACGGGTGCTTGAGTATAGTTAATTCAAATCCAACCTATAACATTTTAGAAAATGGAAATCCTTTAAGGTCGATAAAAGAAGTAAGTAGTGAATTTCTTACCCAAATTACTGATAGTTTCCTAATAATACATGAAAATAAGCACATTGGAATAATTGATTTTCTAAAAAATAATCCTAAAGACAACTATCCATGGTTAGGTTTACTCCTAATTCATGGTGATTATCATTCTTTGGGATATGGGAAAAAGGCTTATGTTTCTTTTGAGGAAAAATTAAAACAACAAAAATTCAATATTGTTCGTATTGGTGTAATACAAAAAAATTTGAATGCGATAGAGTTTTGGAAATCGTTGGGTTTTAAGTATTATGCTAATAGTACTTGGAGAGGTAAAGGTGTTGACTGTTTTGAGAAACATTTGATGTAGCATTATTGAACAAAGTGCTTTCCTTAACAAGATTGTGTAGTGTTGTACTTCAACTATTGGGGTGCAATAGTTGAAGAACGGAGCTGTCATCGAGGCAGCTTCTTCTTTTTGAACTAACAGCACGGATTCTTCAATAATTTCCAAGATTAAACCTGCTTATAATAAGTCATTATAAAAGTAACCTTAAAGGAGGTTATGATACGTGATTAAGAAAAACATCACTGTCCTTTTAATGTTCTTTTTAATAATTAGTCTTACTGGATGCAACAAAAAATCAAATGAATCATCTTCATCTAAGACGCCCAAAATAAATCAAATGAACATATCGAATCCAACCGATAAAAACCTTAATAAAAAACGGAAAACAAGAATAAGCGCTGTAGCCTTAACTCCCTATCCATCTTCGATAGCAACCGTTGTAAATAAAAAATATTATTTACCTGTTACTTATGTACCGAAGAATTTAGTATTTCCGGAAGTACCTTTTCTGTTCAAAGAAAAAATTGAAAAACGTAAAATGAGATGGGAAGCGGCTAAAAGTTTGGAAAAGATGTTTGCTGCCGCAAAAAAAGATGGAATTTATTTAAGTGGGGTATCTGCGTATCGTTCTTATTCTACACAAAAAGTATTGTTTAACAATTATGTTAAGAGTGATGGATTTGAAAAAGCGGTAACATACAGTGCGATTCCGGGCACAAGTGAGCATCAAACAGGTTTAGCGATCGATGTAAGCGGAACAGACGGAATATGTGCAGTTTCGTCCTGTTTCGGAAACAGAAAAGAAGCGAATTGGTTGAGTAAAAACAGTGCGAATTATGGGTTTATTGTTCGTTACCCAAAAGGAAAAGAATCCATTACGGGTTATAAACATGAGCCGTGGCATCTTCGTTACGTTGGTAATATTTCGAAACCAATTAATAATAGCGGGATTACACTTGAAGAATATTTAGGTGTTAAATCCGTTTCCAAATAAGAAAAAGCGGTTCTCCAAATACAGAGAATCGCTTTCTTTCGTATGAATAAGACCCTGTCCTTTTGCCTTTAATAACAAAGAAAAGAATATGATGTGCGAAAGACGACGAGTACGCTGATTCGTTAGCAGGTGTACATAAAAACAACACACAAGGCAGTGAAGAATAAACAAATATAAATAATACAAGTACATCTGTTAAAAAATAGTAACGCTTTCAAGAAAAATGACGAATGAAACTCATAAAAATATTAAATAATGTTCGTGTTTTGTGTGAAATTATCACTTGAATGAAGTGTAAATATGGGTTAATATAAGCAAAAGACAAACAATAAGGGGTTGTGTAAGATGTTTGGTACCCAGACAAAAAAAGTGTTGTTACTAGGTTCTGGTGAGCTTGGTAAAGAGACGGTCATCGAGGCTCAGCGTTTAGGACTTGAGACCATAGCTGTAGACAGATATGAAAACGCGCCGGCAATGCAAGTGGCCCATCGTTCCTATGTGGTGGACATGCTGGATGGAGAAGAACTTCGCAGAGTGATAGAACAAGAGAAGCCGGATATGGTAGTCCCTGAAATAGAAGCGATCGCAACAGAAACATTAATTGATCTTGAAAATGAAGGATTTCGTATTGTACCGACGGCTAAAGCTGTGAACTTGACCATGGATAGGGAAGGAATCCGACGCTTGGCAAGCGAGGAACTGGGGCTCCCTACAGCGAAATATGCTTTTGCGAACACATTAGAGGAATTAAGGGATGCCGTAGAAGAAATCGGGATTCCATGCGTGATTAAACCAATCATGAGTTCATCTGGAAAAGGGCAAACTGTTTGCCGTTCGATCGAGGATGTAGAATGGTCTTGGAACGAGGCTATTTTAGGTGGAAGAGCCAAAAAAACTCGGGTGATTGTCGAGGAATTTATCCATTTTGAATCGGAAATTCACTACTAACAGTCCGTTCCATTTCAGGAACAACCTACTGTGCACCAATAGGACATGTTCAAAAAGATGGTGACTATATTGAATCCTGGCAGCCGCATGACATGTCAACGGAACAAATCGCAAAAGCGCAGGATATCGCCAAAAACATCACTGATGCTCTTGGCGGGTACGGACTTTTTGGAGTTGAATTATTTCTTTCTCCACAAGGTGTTTATTTTAGTGAAGTATCGCCACGGCCTCACGATACGGGGATGGTTACAATGGTAACGCAGGACCTATCCGAATTTGCCTTACATGTAAGAGCAATTTTAGGCTACCCGATTCCATATGTTCAGCTATTGAAACCTGGTGCAAGTCATACGATTAAAGCAACGAAGGAAAGCAAGACCTACCAAATAGCTGGAATTTCTGAAAGCTTATCCATCCCAGATACACAGGTAAGGGTCTTTGGAAAACCGGAAACAAAAGTGGGACGACGGATGGCAGTAGTGTTAAGCAGCGGAGAATCAGTCGAAGAAGCAAGGCAGCGAGCCGCAGTAGCAGCTAGCAAAATGATCGTTACTCACGACTAAGTACTATTGGAAATCAACTAACAGCAAGGGAATACAACATGAAATAGGGGATGGAAGGATGCAAACAAAAAATCGTTGGCTGATCGCTCTTTCGGCCGTTGGAATTCATATTTCAATTGGTTCAGTTTATGCCTGGAGTGTTTTTACAAAACCGCTGCAAGAACAGATGGGGTGGGGATTGAAGCAAATTTCGTTTACGTTTAGCTTGGCGATCCTATTTTTAGGTTTATCAGCAGCTTTTCTAGGGCACTTTGTCGAGAAGTTTGGACCGAGAGCGGCTGGTACACTTAGCGCTCTGTTTTTTGGAGTTGGAATTGCTGGGGCAGGTTTAGCCATCCATTTAGAATCATTGCTATTACTCTATTTATTTTACGGTATGATTGCAGGAATAGGGTTGGGAGTTGGTTACATCACACCTGTTTCCACGCTGGTAAAGTGGTTCCCTGACAGGAGAGGTCTCGCAACTGGACTGGCCATCATGGGATTTGGTTTTGCTTCATTGATAAGCAGTCCGATTATGAATCATTTAATCGAAACATATGGCATTTCAAACACTTTCTATATTCTTGGTTCTGCGTACTTCATTATCATCTTTTGTTCTGCACAGTATCTTGCGCCGCCAAAAGAGGGATGGGTTCCTAAGAGCCTAGAAGCAGCAGCCAAAAAGTCCGGTACTAAAAAAATTAAAGAGGACCTTCGTCAGTTGACCGCCAATGAGGCAGTCAGAACAAGACAGTTTTGGGCCTTGTGGGTGATGCTTTTCATCAATATTACCTGTGGAATCGCGATTCTTTCTGTTGCCTCTCCAATGGCTCAAGAGTTAGCAGGGATCTCAGCTGCGGGAGCAGCGGCAATGGTTGGAATCATGGGGTTATTTAACGGATCAGGAAGGATAGCTTGGGCTACCATTTCCGATTACATCGGAAGGCCCAATGTTTACACACTATTTTTTGCTTTTCAAATCGTTGCCTTTTTTATGCTTCCAAATATTACAGTTGGAATACTGTTTTCTATCATTGTTTATATGATCATGACCTGTTATGGAGGAGGATTTGCCTCTATACCTGCCTTTATCGGCGATTTATTCGGAACAAAGCAGCTTGGGGCCATTCATGGCTACATATTGACTGCATGGGCTGCAGCCGGTTTAGTGGGTCCAATTTTTGTATCCTGGGTCAGGGAGACCACGGGAAGCTATCACGGGACTTTAGTCATTTTTTCAGGGATATTTGTCATAGCTCTAGCCGTTTCACTCCTCATTCGTCTAGATATTAGAAAATTAAGGACGAAGAGCGAAAATCCTATCATTAAAAAAGCAGGTAATTTTTAACGTTCAAATCGGTTTTCCGTGTTAATCACTTAAAGAATTGATTAAATAGAACAAGGGGCTGTTCAAAAAGGCGGGTACTTAACTTTTTGGGCAGCCCCTTAACTTTTTATCGAGCTAGGATTTCAAGCAATCTGGTTGGGTGGAGACATTTCTCCTATAGACTTGTTAGGTGATAAAACTGATTCTAGATGAACATAACGAAAAAAGCAGGTTATGGCTGATAATAGCTCAGGTAGGCTGCTTTTTTTATATGAAAAAAATGGAACCTACTAGTCGATAACCCATGTAGACCAGATCTTGGAATGCTCCTGTGGATTTGAACATAAATCTATATGGAGAATAATAAGACAGGTGGGTTGTAAATGGACACCAATGATTTTAATAAAGTACTGCATCACTATTACACAAAAATACGTGAGACGAATCATCCCTATTATTGGTACTGTTTGGCTAAAACGCAGGCAAGAGCCGGATTAACAAATGAAGCACTTCAAACGATTGATATGGCTTTGTCCTTTCCCAATCCTTATCCTTCGAAGCACAAACTTTTAGAAATACGGGCCGAACTGCAATCTGCTGATACAAGACAACTTCATACCAATAGTCCAACAGTTTTAACGGTAAAGAGGGGTGATATTGACGGAGACGGGATAAAGGATAATGTTTATCTTACGGCATATAAAACTCCTGATAGTCCATTTTGGAAAGATATCACCTTGGTTGTCCAAAATGGGAGAACACATCACTATGATCACATTCATTTTAAAAATAACTCAGGATACAATCCAACCTTGTTTCTTGGTAATTTTACAGGCAAAAAAGGCGATGATATTTTAGTGGTCATTGATACCGGAGGAAGCGCCGGCACTATTTATGCGTATATCTTTTCTTATATGAACGGTCAAATAAGGCAAATATTTGATTCGGATGCATTCAATGATTCCTATAAGTACGATGTGACATATGAAAATCAATACAAAGCAAAGGTAATCAGTTATCATTTCAGAGAAAAGTATATTCTTGACCTTACTTATAAGGGGAAGGAATATTTATCGGAAATCTATAACCCCCAAGGTATATTAAAGGCTCCTATTAATGGGTGGGTGAATCCCTTGTCTGGTTTATACCCGATTGATTTTAACAGGGATAATAGATATGAACTCGAAGCGTATCAAAGGATAGCTGGCAGGTACAATGCGGACAGTCTAGGATATGTACAAACTGTATTGAAATGGAATGGTCAGGCGTTTGGTCCTGACAGACAGACGGTGGCCACCTTTGGTGGGGAGATGTAACAATTGGACCTTTCCGAGATGAGTGTTTTAAAGAAATTGCGATTGAATGGTGTCGGGGAAAAAAATAGACTTTATTGAATAGAAAAGACAGGAGGTGATTACTAATACAAAAGGCAATCACCTTTTCTTATTGAACTAAACCAGCTGATTGTTTGTCAACATTTTTCAATAAAAAATCATAATACCTCATAGGCAATGCAATTTTCTTAAGCGTTTTCATTGCCATTTCCTTTGTAATAATTTATGAATAATCGCACTTGTAAAAGAGCCTAATACAGCACTTCCTGCAATGTCAGAAGGATAATGATGTCCTAGCCAAATTCGTGACAATCCCGTTAAAAAAGAAAACCCCAACATAATAGATCCAAGGATGCGTTGACTAAACAGGACTATTGTCGAAACGGCGAAAGTTATTAAAGTATGTTTACTTGGAAAGGACGAATCGAATTTTGAAGGGGTAAGTATACCTACTCTCCCTTCAATAAATGGGCGAGGCTTAAAATAAAATAACTTAATTATAAAATGCAAGAATAACGAAATCATGATAGACACTACTGCTTCAATAGTTACATTCCTTTTTTTTAAAAGCAAAATCACTAAAATAATAAAGAAAACAAATTTCATCTTTTTGGAATAAGTATCATTAATTTATCTATTATTAAATGACGTCCGGAAAGCAAATTTATTAAATGAAATAGTTTAACATCCAAGCTTATTCACCCCTGTTTTTCTGGAAGGTTTTGGATAAAGTGATAAATAACATGATTCAATTTACTTGCTGCCTTTGTTGGGACCTGATGTTTAATGCCTTCAACAAAGGTCATTTCATTTTGAGGTAGTTTCGTATGTAGTTGTTGTGCATAACGATAAAATGTTTTATCTTTTCCACCATAAATGAGGGAAATTGGCATAGTAATGTTCTCTAGTTGATCGGAAATGTTATAGTTCAAACTGTAATCATAGTATTGCAAGATGTTTCTAACATCACCTTTTTTAGCTTCTAGAAACATTTTGTCGAACAACTCTTTTGTATTTGAATTGCTATTGGATACTGAGCGAGCTAAAGCAGGCAATGCCCCAATCTTTGCAAGGTTTTTAGCAAGGCGTATTCTGTTTTTTAGACGCCAGTCACTTACCTCAGACATTCCACTAATAATGATTCCACCTAAAGCACGCCCTTTTGATGTTGATAACAAAAATTCCAATAGGATGGATGCCCCTGCTGAATATCCACATAAAAAGGCTTGCTTAATATCCAAATAGTCCATTAGTTTTTTTATATCCTCAACGATTAGTGGATAGGTAACAGGCTTTCTTGAAAAAGGACTCCTTCCATGTCCTCGTATATCAAAGGTGATAACCTGAAAATAACGAGATAGTCCTTCTAACTGGTATATGAAATTTATTGAAGTTAGAACGGGCGGATGAATAAATATGATTGGAATTCCTTTACCTTTAACAGTGTAGTAAAGGGTACTCTCATCAACTTCGAGGATTGGCATTTTATCACCTCAAATTAATAATACCTTGATTTGCTTTCATTTATTATTTGGTTCATTTTGTTGAATCATACAAAAAAGGCTTGGTCTCCCTAGTTTTTTTAGAACTTTTAAATTGTGTCATCATTTTTAATAGGTATAATAATATTCTTATTAAAAAAAGCCAGACAAGATCGATCCTCGGAGGTGACCAACATGGATTATAAAATAAGGGATTAAAAAAGCACTTGAAATATTCTATTTGTTAGACTAGTATAATTATTATCTCTTAAAATTACATATGAATTTGTTAACAATTAGTTAAGATGCCTTAGGGCTTAATAGGGAATCTGGTGCAATACCAGAACTGTCCCCGCAACTGTGAGTGTGGACGAAATAGACAAACCACTGGACCGTTTATTTAATGACGATTCGGGAAGGGTCTAAAGTAGGAAGAAACACAAGTCAGGAGACCTGTCTTAACTTTTAATGTTTCGATTTCTTCGGGGGTTGAGAAGATGGAACGTTTGGACAAAAAGGATTATTTATTAACTTTTTTTGTGCTGACGTTTTATCCGTTCAACTAATGTTGAACGGATTTTTTCGTTTTGATGATTCTAAATCATTTTTAATTCTCATAGTTTAGCTTTAGAAGGAACAAGCCTTTTTAACAATTGAATAGATTAGGATAGGTGCACGAATATGTGCTTAATAGGGAAGTACGGTTTAAATCCGTCACGGTACCCGCCACTGTATGGGGAGTTTATTGCAGATGTCACTGAAGGAATTCGGGAAGACGCAATGGATGATGAACCTAAGTCAGGAGACCTGCCTTTACCTAATAACTTCAATCAACCTACGGGAACATAGGTAGAAGTGCTGAACATACACCGCTATTTTTTTGTGTGTATATATTCTGCACCCCTATGTCCATAGGGGTGCTTTTTTTACGTAAAAAACGAAAAGGAGAGTGTGACATGACTACTTGGAATTTACAAGGGACGAAACACCATGTTTTCATTTGCAACGGCAGCAGCTGTATGAGAAAGGGTGGGGAGGAAGCGACACAAGCAATTCGGAATGAAATCACCAATTTAAACTTAGATTCACTGATACATACAACAAGAACGAGATGCAATGGGAGATGTAAGGATGCACCCGTTGCCATCGTCTATCCGTCAGGGACTTGGTATAAAAACGTAACCCCAGAAGTAGGAACTACGATTGTAAAGCGTCATCTGGCGGAAGGTCATTGCCTTCAGGAGCATGCGATCTATCAATATTCCGAAGCAGGATTCATACAGCCAGAAGGGTCGGAATGCATCGAAGGAGTACAAAAAGCGGTTAAAGAAAAGATTTAACAGCGGATAGTAGCTGGATTCTAGTTGGAAATTTTGGAAGGTGGCGTAATAGTGTGAAAGGCAAATTATTGGTTATTGGTTTTGGCCCTGGTGATGAAAAACATATCACCGGACGGGCAAAAGAAGCCATCGAAGAAAGTGATATCATCATCGGCTACAAAACCTACGTTGATTTAATCAAGGGATTAATAACTGGAAAGCAAATCATCAGCACAGGAATGACAGAAGAAGTGAGCCGTGCCCAGGAGGCTGTGAAGCAAGCTGAGCTCGGATACACGGTAGCCGTCATTTCGAGCGGTGATGCCGGTGTATATGGAATGGCAGGACTGGTTTACGAAGTGCTAATCGAAAAAGGCTGGAAAAAAGACTCAGGGGTAGAAGTGGAGGTGGTCCCTGGCATTTCTGCCATCAACTCCTGTGCTGCTTTATTAGGCGCGCCAGTCATGCATGATGCCTGTACGATCAGCTTAAGTGACCATTTGACACCTTGGAGGATAATCGAGAAACGAATCGAAGCGGCCGCTCAAGCTGATTTTGTGATTGCTTTATATAATCCAAAAAGCGGGAGAAGAACACGGCAGATCATGGAAGCTCAAAAAATTCTACTAAAATATCGCTCGCCAGAAACCCCTGTAGGATTGGTAAAGAGTGCTTACCGTGATAGTCAAAAGATCGTCTTAACCAATTTAAAAGAGATGCTCGAACATGAAATTGGTATGTTAACCACCGTTTTAATTGGAAACTCCTCCACATTTTTCTACGACGGCTTGATCATCACTCCGCGCGGTTATCAGCGGAAGTATACATTAAACCAGGCAATACAGCCGTTGAAACCGCATCAGCGTTTGCAAAAGGAAGCCGAACCATGGGCACTGGAGCAAACGGAAGATGTAACACCGGTGAACAAGAAACAAGTCACCCCAACCTCAGTGAAAGAGTCGCCAAGAGAGCTGGCTGAGGAAGCTTTGCAAATGATCCTTGGGGAGAACGATGGCCTAACCCAAGGTTTATTGGTGAAGCAAGACTTTCAATCTATTTTGGAGGTAGCGGTCAGCCCTGGTGTCGCCAATAAAAAATTTACCGCGAATCAGATGGTCATTCTTTCCCAACTTGTCGGAGAAGAAGGTGTCATGGAATACACACAAGACCATTTTATGAAGCTGCAAATTTTAACCTCTAAGCCTGATGAGATTGTTGAAAAACTAACGGCGGCTAACTTTTTGATTGCTCCTGTTGGCGACGTATTAACCGTAAAAGCCTGTGATTTTTGTGACGGAGAAAAGAAGGAGTCCATTCCATATGCAGAGGAACTACATGAAAAGCTTGGCGGAATGGAACTTCCTAAGGAATTAAAACTGGGTGTAAATGGCTGCGGTATGGCCTGTTATGGAGCCGTAAAAGAGGATATTGGCATTGTTTACCGAAAAGGAGCGTTTGATTTATTTCTAGGGGCAAAGGTAGCCGGAAGAACGGCACATCCCGGCCAAATCGTAGCGGAAGGAATCGCACCGGACCAAATTGTCGGGGTCATAGAGGGGATTGTTCAAGAGTACAAACAAAAGGCCTATCCAAATGAACGTTTCTATAAATTTTTTAAACGGGTCAAAGAGGTTCAAGGTTTTGTGTACCAGGATATCACACCAAACCTTAAAATCGAAGCGGCTGTTTGCGGGGAGTAAAGGGGAGACGTCTAGCGGTCAATTGGCAGGTTAGGCATTTACAAACAAAGGGGAGGAAATATTTTGAAAGCAATTTTATTTGTGGGGCATGGGAGCAGAGATCAAGAGGGAAATCAGCAGGTTCGCGAGTTCATCCGTGAGATGAGAAAGACTTGGGACGATTCTTTCCTGGTGGAGACGTGCTTTTTAGAATTTGAACGACCAACCATTAATCAAGGAATCGATCTGTGTGTGGAGAAAGGGGCCGACCATATTGTCGTGATTCCAATCATGCTCTTACAGGCAGGACACTCCAAAATTCATATTCCAGCAGCTATTGATGAGGCGAAGAATAAATATCCACTTGTTCAATTTACTTATGGCCGGCCAATTGGAGTTCATGAGGAAACATTTGAAATTCTAAAAACGAGATTAATGGAAATTGGCGAGAATTTAGAATCCATCGAAGACGATACGGCTGTCCTTTTGTTAGGACGGGGCGGAAGCGATCCCGATGCGAATAGCGATTTATATAAAATTGCTAGATTACTATGGGAAAAAACAAACTATAAAATCGTCGAACCTGCTTTTATGGGGGTGACCAATCCCCTTGTGAACGAAGGGATTGAGCGCTGTATTAAGCTTGGAGCAAAAAAAGTGGTAATCCTGCCTTACTTTCTATTCACCGGCATCCTGATTAAACGGTTAGAAGAAATGATGGTTCCTATTCAAAATCAATATTCCGCGGTTGAATTTCTGTTGGCTGACTATTTTGGTTATCATCCAAAATTACAGACGATTTTAATCGATCGGGTGGAAGAAGCCCTCCGTGATGAGGTGAAGATGAACTGCGATACCTGCCAATACCGTCTCAATGTGATGGAACATATCGATCATCACCACCACCATGATCATGATCACGATCATCATCACGGCCATGACCATCACCATCATGACCATGCCCACGACCATCACCATGATCACGAACATGCAGAGCAAAAGGCAGGAGATAGAGGATGATTTTCGTATTAGCCGGTACAAGTGATGCACGAGCCCTTGCTTTAGAAATAAAAAAGGAGGGCTTCGATCTCTTGGCCTCCGTTGTCACAGAAAATGCAGCGGTTGAATTAAGGGAGTCAGGGATACCTGTTCAAGTAGGAAGATTAACGGATGAAGACATGGTGGGGTTGATTGAAACAAAAGGGATTCTAGCGGTTGTCGATGCCAGTCATCCATTTGCGGAAGAAGCTTCGAAAAACGCAATCAAGGCGGCCCAAACGGCGGGAATCCCCTATATCCGGTATGAACGGGAGTCACAAACTTTTCAATATGACAACATGATAGTCGTCGAAAGCTACCAGGAAGCAGCGGAGCTTGCATTGGCCAAAAAAGGCGTGGTGATGCTGACGACTGGCAGCAAGACGCTTCAAATTTTCACAGAAAAACTATTAGGAAACCCGGACATCCGCTTGATCGCCAGGATGCTTCCTCGTGTGGATAATATGGAAAAATGTGAGCAGCTAGGGCTGCTGCAGAAAAATATTGTTGCGATCCAGGGACCATTTTCAAAAGAGTTCGACAAAGCCCTATATAAGCAATATGGCGTGACCTTAATGGTGACGAAAGAGAGCGGGAAAGTCGGATCGGTCGATGAAAAGGTGGAAGCGGCCAAGGAACTGGGGATTGAGGTCATCCTTATTGGCCGCCCGAAACTGAATTATGTCACCGTCTATGCTAATTTTATTGATGTCATCGCAGAATTAGATAAAAGGATTGGTTCCACACCAACCGTCACAACAGAACAATCATTTTAAATACAGGAGTGAGAGAAATGGATTTTCGTACCGAATTTAAACCGTTAACCGTCCAACCGGAACAGATCGAAGGAAGAAGTTTTGAAATGATTAATGAAGAAATTGGGGAGCACCCGTTTACCGAGGAGCAATATCCGATTGTCCAGCGCATCATCCATGCATCCGCTGATTTTGAACTCGGGAAAAGCGTCCTCTTTCATCCTGATGCTATTCAGTCCGGCATCCGTGCGATTCGGAGCGGGAAAATGGTAGTTGCCGATGTTCAAATGATTCAAAGCGGGGCTAATAAAGCGCGAATTCAAAAATTCGGCGGAGAAATCAAGGTCTATATTTCTGACCCGGATGTGGTACAAGAAGCCAAACGGTTAAATACCACACGGGCAATTATTTCGATGCGAAAAGCGATCAAAGAAGCGGACGGCGGCATTTTTGCCATCGGGAACGCCCCAACCGCCTTACTCGAACTCATCCGCCTGATTAAAGAAGGAGAAGCGAAACCAGGTCTTGTCATTGGTCTACCAGTTGGGTTTGTTTCCGCCGCTGAGTCAAAAGAAGAATTAGCCAAGCTCGATATCCCATTCATCACCAATATTGGCAGGAAAGGCGGCAGTACCGTGACTGTTGCTGCATTAAACGCCATTTCCATTATGGCTGAACGGGGATAACCCATGCAGGAAGTACCAAAAGGAAAGCTGCGGGAAGGATATACGACAGGGGCCTGTGCAACGGCGACAACAAAAGCGGCGCTAACGGCATTAATAACCGGTGAGCCGCAAACAGAATCGACCATTTACTTGCCCGTCAAGCGGTTTGCAACCTTTCAGATAGAAAGCTGTGAGGTGACGGAACAAACGGCTACCGCCAGTACGATTAAAGACGCGGGGGATGACCCGGATGCCACCCACAGGGCCTTAATCGTTTCCACCGTGTCATGGCTCGATGAACCAGGTATCGTCCTTGACGGGGGAATTGGGGTTGGCCGGGTCACAAAGGACGGATTGCCCGTTCCTGTTGGCGAAGCCGCGATTAACCCCGTTCCCCGCAGGATGATCCGTGAGACGGCCGAAGGGGTATTAAAAGAATTCGGGATTACGAGAGGGATTAAGATCGTCATTTCCGTACCAGCCGGTGAAGAAATCGCCAAAAAAACACTCAATGGACGCTTAGGAATCATTGGCGGGATTTCTATCCTCGGTACCCGAGGGATTGTCGTTCCTTTTTCCACAGCGGCCTATAAGGCCAGCATCATCCAGGCTATTAGTGTTGCCCGGGCCAGTGGCTGCGAGCACGTTGTCATTACAACAGGCGGGCGGAGCGAGAAGAATGCCATGAAGCAATTCCCCGAGCTGTCTGAGGAAGCTTTTATCGAAATGGGTGACTTTGTCGGGTTCACCCTTAAACAATGCAAGAAGCAAGGGGTAAAAAGAGTGTCGATGGTCGGCATGATGGGAAAATTCTCAAAGGTGGCAATGGGGATCATGATGGTCCACTCGAAAAGTGCTCCGGTAGATTTTGACTTTTTAGCGGAGGTGGCAAGCCGTACCGGTGCTGATGCCGCTCTGGTTGAGCAAATTCGAACGGCCAATACGGCATCACAGGTTGGCGATATGATGACAGCACAGGGCCATCTTTCCTTTTTCGAAATGCTAAGCGACCATTGCTGCCTTGCTGCGTTAAAGGAAGTCGATGGCGGGATCGATATAGATACGACCCTTTATACCATTAAGGGGGAAATGTTAGGAAAGGTGGTGCGAAAGAATGGCATCAATTAAAATGATCGGCATCGGAGACGAAGGGAAAGTCAGCCTGCTCCCGATGTACGAAAAGTGGATTAATGAAAGTGAACTATTAATAGGAGGAAAGAGACAGCTTTCTTTTTTTCCTGAATTCGCCGGCGAAAAAATGGCGATTGAAGGCGGGCTTTCTTCACTTGTCGAACGGTTGCAGTCGGAGACGAGAAACGTAGTGATTCTAGCTTCTGGAGACCCGTTGTTCTATGGAATTGGAAGCTACTTATCTTCTAAAATCGATTTGGATATTTATCCATATTTAAGTTCGATCCAGCTTGCTTTTGCCAGAATGAAAGAAAGATGGCAGGATGTGTATTTCACTAGCGTTCACGGCAGGAGTATAAAAGGGCTGGCCCAGCGGGTGGATGGAAAAAAAACGGTCGCAATCTTAACCGACACGGAAAATTCCCCGAATAAAATCGCTCAGTATTTGCTTTCCTTTGGCATGACTGAATATGAGGCGTTTGTGGGAGAGAACCTTGGCAGTGACAAGGAACGATGCTGCTGGTTTACCCTTGATGAAATGAAGGATGAAGAGTTTTCACCGCTCAATGTGGTGATTCTCAAGAAAAAGGGGGAAAGCTCGCATTGGCCGATTGGCATTGACGATGCGGAGTTTTTTCAGCGCAAACCGGATAAGGGCTTAATTACCAAAAAGGAAATTCGCACACTAAGCATTAGTGCCCTAAGGTTAATGGAAGACAGTACGGTTTGGGATATTGGGACATGCAC
The DNA here is from genome assembly GCF_900177675.1 of Bacillus sp. OV166. Taxonomy (GTDB): domain Bacteria; phylum Bacillota; class Bacilli; order Bacillales; family Cytobacillaceae; genus Neobacillus. Next base: position 3,295,877 of record NZ_FXWM01000001.1, read on the forward strand.
AGGTTCTGTTGCGATTGAGGCAGCGAAAATCGCCAGGGAAGGACAAGTGTTTGCCATCGAAAAGAACGAGGGCGACTTGGAAAACTGTAAGCAAAATTTAGCTAAGTTTCGTGTGGATGCAACATTTCTTCACGGGAAAGCACCAGAGGGATTAGATACCTTCCCAGATCCGGATGCGGTTTTTATTGGCGGGACGGCAGGCGGAATGGAAGACATTTTGGATATTTGCTGCAGCCGCTTGAAAGCGTGTGGACGCATTGTCTTAAATGCCGTCACGATTGAAAATCTTTCCGAAGCGATGATGGCGTTTAAAGAGCGGGGATATGAGACGAACATTACTCTTGCGCAAATATCCAGAAGTAAGCCCATTTTGAATCTGACAAGATTTGATGCATTAAATCCGATTTACATAATAGAAGCATGGCGCAAGGAAGGGGAGTAAACATGTTAGGTACATTATACGGCCTTGGGGTTGGCCCGGGGGATCCAGAGCTCATTACCGTTAAGGCGTTTCGTAAATTAAAGGAATCACCAGTGATTGCCTATCCGAAAAAACAAAAGGGCAGCAAAAGTTATGCCCATCGAATCATTGATGTCTATTTTCAGCCGAACGAAAAAGAAATGCTGGGCCTTGTCTTTCCGATGACAAAGGATCCAGCCACTTTGGAAAGAAAATGGACGGAAACCGTGGAAAATGTGTGGGAGAAACTGCAGGATGGAAAGGATGTCGCTTTTGTTACTGAAGGGGATCCTCTTTTATACAGCACGTTTATTCATATGATGCGTTTGATGCAGGAAAAGTATCCGCAGGTTCCGATTGAAGTCGTTCCGGGGATTTCGTCCATTAATGGGGCGGCTTCTAGGCTGGGAATTCCATTGGCAGATGGGGATGAGCATGTGGCGATTGTTCCAGCACGGGATGACTATGAAAACATGAAAAAAGTCATTCAAGACAATGATTGTGTCATATTTATAAAAGTAGCGAAAGTCATTGATTTAATGCTGGAAGTATTACGTGATTTAGATTTGCTTGACAAGGCTTCAGTCGTCACAAAGGTAACGTCGGATGAGGAGATTATTTGGCGGGCAGATGAGCTCGAAGGAGCGGAGCTTGAATACTTAACATTAATGGTGGTGAGAAAATGAAGCTTTATATCATTGGTGCCGGACCAGGCGATCCTGATTTAATCACGGTAAAAGGTCTTCAGCATCTTAAGCAGGCAGATGTCATTCTTTATGCAGATTCTCTTGTAAACGAAGACTTAATTGCCAAAGCGAAACCTTCCGCCGAAATATTAAAAACGGCCGGGATGCACTTAGAAGAAATGGTCAACGTCATGGCTGACCGAATTCATCAAGGGAAAAAGGTCGTTCGTGTCCACACGGGCGATCCGGCTGTCTATGGGGCGATTATGGAACAAATCGTCTTGTTAAAGAAGAAAGGAATCGAAGTAGAGATTGTTCCGGGTGTGAGTTCTGTGTTTGCAGCCGCCGCGGCCGCGCAAGCCGAGCTGACGATTCCTGATTTAACGCAAACCGTAATCCTGACAAGAGCTGAAGGCAGGACACCTGTGCCAGAATTTGAAAAGCTGGCGGATTTAGCCAAACATCATTGCACGATTGCGCTTTTCTTAAGTGCGACGTTAACGAAAAAGCTTGTCAAGGAATTGACCGGGGCTGGCTGGAGCATGGATACCCCTGTTGCGGTCGTTTATAAAGCCTCGTGGCCGGATCAAAAAATTGTCCGGACCACACTGGAACGCTTGGACGAAGATATGCGAGTAAACGGAATTCGTAAACAGGCGATGATCTTAGCCGGCTGGGCGCTAGATGAAAACATTCACGAACAAGATTATCGTTCCAAGCTGTATGACAAAACATTTACACATGGATTCCGCCGGGGGGTGGACTCGTAATGATCGAGCTTCAGGAAGCGCAAAAGGCGGTCATTCAGCAGAAGGGTGACTATGCCGTTGTTGCGATTACAAAGCATGGGGTCGAACTGGCCCGCAAGCTGGGACATTCGTTTCAACATGCCGATGTGTACTATATGGCGAAGTTTGAAAAAGGAGATGAGCGGAACAAGGATATCCAGTTATTCACCGGAAGCGTTCGCCTTCTTCTGCCCTCTCTTTTCGAGGCCTATAAGGGGCTGATCATCATCATTTCCCTTGGAGCTGTGGTCCGAATGATTGCGCCTATTTTAAAGGATAAAAAAACAGATCCTGCCGTTGTCGTTATCGACGATAAGGGTGAACATGTGATCAGCGTACTGTCAGGCCATATCGGCGGTGCCAATGAACTAACGAAAGAAGTGGCGGCCGCCCTACAGGCCCGTCCCATTATTACCACCGCTTCAGATGTACAGGAAACGATTGCGGTTGATTTGTTCGGAAAACGGTTTGGCTGGATTTGGGACTCGGCTGAAAAGCTGACGCCCGTTAGCGCTTCGGTTGTGAACGAAGAAAAAATCGCCGTGGTTCAGGAGTCAGGTGAAAAAGGCTGGTGGCCATATGGCCGCCCGCTCCCGGGAAATATTCAGCCGTATTCAACAATCCAAGAAGCGCTGGCCGCAAAGCCGGATGCAGCCTTAGTAGTAACCCATCGGAATTTATCCGAGGACGAAACGGAGATTTTACATAATGGTGTTTTATATCGACCAAAGGTGATTGTCCTTGGAATGGGCTGCAACCGCGGAACCACTCGTGCTGAAATCGAAGCAGTTATCGACGAAACGCTTGAGGAATTAGGGTTTTCGAAAAAAAGTGTCAAAGCGGTTTGCACGATTGATCTAAAACAGGATGAAGCGGGGCTGCTCGAAGTGGTGAATAAAAACCGCTGGGAGTTTATTTATTACACACCAGCTGAATTGAATGCCATTGAACTTCAGAACCCTTCTGAAACGGTTTTTAAATATACCGGTGCGTACGGTGTCAGTGAGCCGGCCGCCTTATTGTACAGCGGTGCGGAACAGTTAGCGCTAATGAAGAAGAAATCAGGTAATGTCACCATTTCAGTAGCGGTCATTCCCCATTGATGGAGGAGGGAAAAGAAGATGTCAAATCGCAGACTTGTGATTGCAGGAACAGGCAGCGGTGTCGGAAAAACGACTCTGACCATTGGGCTGATGTCTGCTTTAAGGAAAAAAGGTTATACCGTCCAGGGCTTTAAATGCGGTCCAGATTATATCGACCCGACCTATCATACGGCCGTCACGGGAAGAACGTCAAGAAACATTGACAGCTGGATGCTCAACCACGAGATGGTCAAAGAGATTGTTAACCGCGCAAGTGTTGGGGCGGATATTTCCGTTATCGAGGGGGTAATGGGATTCTTTGATGGGAAAAATCCACTTAACAATACGGGCTCCACTGCCGAAATCAGTCTCATCACCGAAAGTCCTGTTATTTTGGTCGTGAATTGTGCCAGTATGGCCCGTAGTGCGGCGGCCATTGTGAAGGGATTTCAAACGTTACTGGAAGAAGCCAATATTGTCGGGGTGATCGCCAATCGGGTAGGGAGCGAAGGGCATTTTAAAATCGTTCAAACCGCGATTGAGCAAGAATGCGGTATTCCCGTCCTTGGCTATTTGAAAAGAAACGAGGAACTCTCGATTCCGGAACGGCATTTAGGGTTGATACCCTCCGTTGAACGGGGAGAATTGGATCCATTTTTTGAGCAGCTTGGTGATTTAGTGCTTGAAACCATCGATGTAGATTCTTTATATGAGCTAGCGAAAGCTTCCCCTTTAAAGGTAAACGAATCTCAGTTTAAGAGACAAAAGCAGGCAGCTGTAAAAATCGCAGTCGCACGAGATGCCGCCTTTAACTTTTACTATCAGGAAAACCTCGACATGTTAGCAGCCGCCGGAGCAGAGCTGATCGAGTTCTCTCCATTAAAGGGTGAATGCCTGCCGGAACAAGTCGATGGCTTGTATATCGGCGGCGGGTTCCCAGAGGAATTTGCCGAGGAGCTGACCAAACAAACCGATGTAAAGGACTCGATTCGATCGGCCATTGAAAAAGGATTGCCAACCTTGGCGGAATGCGGTGGGTTTATGTACTTAACCGAATCGTTGGAAACAACGGATGAAACGAGTTACAAAATGGTCGGGATCATTCCCGGAAAGGTGAAAATGCAGAAAAAACTAGCGGCTTTGGGATACCGTGAGATCACCGCAGAAGGAGAAAATTTCTTGTTAGCGGGTAATCTGAGTGCAAGAGGTCATGAATTTCACTACTCTACCTTTCATTCGAGAACGGATTTTGACCCGGCCTACCAAACGAAAGGAATGCGCGGGTTTAAGCAGGAGGGCTATCGGAAAGGGAATTTAATTGCAGGTTATACCCATTTTCATTTTGGCTCATGCCCCGAGCTTGTGGAAAATTGGGTGAAGAAATGTAAGGAGTTCAAAGAAAATGGTTAAAGCTCTTCCACTTATGTTTCAAGGTACCAATTCGGATGTCGGCAAAAGTGTTGTCGTAACGGCCTTTTGCCGGATTTTCGCCCAGGACGGATATAAAACAGTTCCGTTTAAATCACAAAATATGGCGTTAAATTCCTATATCACCGTGGACGGAAAAGAAATCGGCAGAGCACAGGGAGTTCAGGCCGAAGCCGCAGGGATTCAGGCAACTACTGATGTGAACCCGATTCTACTAAAACCGAACCGAGATAACCAATCGCAAATTGTCGTCCATGGTAAACCATTTAAGAATATGGAAGCAGGAAGGTACCGCCGGGAATTCTTTCAAACGGGATTGGAACTAATTCAAAAATCACTCTCCACCCTGTCCCAAAATTATGAACGGATTGTCATTGAAGGCGCAGGCAGTCCGGCCGAGATTAATCTGAATGACCGGGAAATGGTCAATATGCGCGTCGCCAAAATGGCGGATGCCCCTGTGATCTTAATTGGGGATATCGAAAAAGGCGGAGTGTTTGCTAGTTTAGTAGGAACCCTCCAACTGATGGAACCAGCGGACCGCGACCGAGTGATAGGCGTGATCATCAATAAATTCCGCGGCGATATCCGCCTGCTAGAATCCGGTTTAACGTGGTTTGAGGAGTATTCAGGTAAACCCGTTCTCGGCGTGATTCCTTACTTGGAGAATCTAAATATTGATGCCGAGGATTCAGTGATTTTAAATCAATATACCTCCACTCAAAATACTGAAAAAGAATTGGATATCGTGGTGATTCAGTATCCGAAAATCTCCAATTTCACCGATGTCGACCCGTTTTTTGCCGAGCCCGATTGTCATGTCCGTTTTATAACGAGAGCGGATCAATTACATGACCCAGATTTAGTGATTCTCCCAGGTAGCAAAAATACAATTGAAGATTTGCTGTTTTTAAGAAAGAGCGGCATCGCTCAAAAAATAGCAGAATATCAGAAAAAGAAACACTCCGTTCTTTTCGGGATCTGCGGCGGCTATCAAATGCTCGGTGAAAAAATTGAGGATCCTTTAGCGATCGAGTCGCTCCATCAAGAAATCGAAGGTCTTCAGTTACTGCCAATTGAAACGACCATTACGAAAGAAAAGACGACGATCCTATCAAATGGGATGCTGCATCTTTTCGGAAAAAACTTTCATGTGACAGGTTACGAGATTCATATGGGCGAAACCTTGGCTACAGGAGTGTCCCAAGGGCTTATTTTTACGAATGAAAAATGGGATGGCTGCCATTCTTCAGATGAAAACATCATTGGTACTTATTTTCATGGGATATTCCATAATGATGAATTTCGCGAGGAATTGCTTAATCAGATCCGACGCAAAAAGGGGTTGGAGCCCATCCACAAGCGCCCATCTTTTAACCAATTGAGGGAAGAAGCGTTTGACCGGCTGGCAGAACATGTTAGGGAACATGTAAAACTCAATGTCATTGAACAATTAATGAAGGATTACCAAAAAGGGGGATCACCCAATGAATAGCGTAAAAACAGCCATCAAGCCTCTCACTCTTTTGGCAAGGGAAATCTGTGAGACAGCAGCGGATCGTAGGAAAGGAGCGAGAAGATGACAAATGGGAAAGTGTATCTTGTTGGTGCTGGACCAGGAGACCCTAAGCTGATTACGGTTTATGGGATGGAGTGTATCCAGCAGGCGGATGTGATTTTATATGACCGCTTAGTAAATGAGGAACTGCTGAAATATGCAAAGGCGGAGGCAGAGCTGATATTTTGCGGCAAACAGCCAGGAAGACATCAGATCATTCAAGATCAAATTCACGAGCTGTTAATTGAAAAAGCCAGTCAGGGCAAGACTGTCACCAGATTAAAAGGAGGCGATCCCTGTATTTTCGGCCGTGTCGGTGAAGAAGCGGAAATTCTCGCGGAACATGGGATCCGCTATGAAATGGTGCCGGGGATTACAGCTGGTATTGCAGCGCCTGCTTATGCCGGAATTCCGGTGACCCACCGCGATTATGCTTCCTCCTTCGCGATCGTCACTGGCCACAGCCGAGCGGAAAAGGATGAGGATCAATTAAATTGGCCAGCCCTCGCTCAAGGAATCGATACGATTGCCTTTTATATGGGAATTGGGAATTTACCTTATATTGTTTCGAGATTAATCGAGAACGGAAAAAGCCCTGATACGAAAGCCGCCATTATCCAATGGGGGACCACGGCCAAGCAGAAGACGGTGACCGGAAGTTTAAAGGATATCGAAGTCCGGGTCCTTGAAGCCGGGATTACTCATCCGGCGATTGTTCTGGTGGGTGATGTGGTCGGCCTGCGCGAGAAATTACGCTGGTTTCAAGAGGCAGAAGAAAAACAAATTGTTGGAATAGGGAGGGACTAAGATGTCGATTATAGCGGAAATCAAAAATCGAAGAGCGATCCGTGATTATGCGGCTCGAGAGGTCGAAGACGAAAAGATTCACAGCTTATTAGAAGCAGCGACATGGGCACCGAATGACCGGATGCGGGAACCATGGAGTTTTTATGTCATCAAAGGCGAAGCTAAAAAACGATATGAGGCGTTGGCCTATGAATATTTACAGGAACGCTTTCCAACCAAACCAAATTTAATCGAAAGCTCCTTAAAAGTGCTGAAAACCACACCGGTTCATATTGTCGTTACAGCCGACATCGTTCAAGAAGATGAAGAGGCCTCTGCCGACAATGAATATGCCGTATGCTGCGCAATCCATTCGATGTGGCTTGCCGCCAAAGAATTGGGATTAGGGCTGGTCTGGAGGACAAGGGGCGTCGGACTTGTTCGCGACCAACGAATGGTTGAGTTTATTGGATCACCCGAAAACAAGAAAATTATCGGAAATTTGTTTATCGGTTATCCCGATCCAGAAGTATTAAAAAAGGCGAAAGTGCCGGCTCGGACATCCTTTGAAGAAAAAACAGTCTGGCTGTAACGAGGAGTGAAACGGATGGAAAAGTTAACAGAAAACAAAGCAAAACGCGGTCTTACATTAGTTTATACCGGTGATGGAAAAGGGAAAACGACGGCAGCTCTTGGGCTCGCTGTCCGTGCCGCTGGGCGGGGAAAACGGGTGCTCATGATTCAATTTATTAAATCACCTGATCGAACGTACGGAGAAAAAATTACGTTCGAAAAATTGGGGATTGAAATTGTGCAGACAGGAGTCGGCTTTACGTGGACGAAAACACCGGAGGAACATCGGGAAGCCCTAAAAACAGCGTGGGCGTTAACGAAAGAAAAGGTACTGTTTGGCGGCTACGATGTTGTCATTTTAGATGAACTGAATAATGCGCTCGCGATTGATAAATTCCCGATTGACGATGTCCTTCCGTTGACAGAAGTACTGGAGTTGATTCAGCACCGCCCCAAGGGGATGCATCTGGTCATTACCGGACGGTCTGCCAAAGAGGAGATCATCACTTGCGCTGATTTAGTAACCGAAATGAAGCCCGTAAAGCACTATTATAATGAAGGAATTCCTGCCGTGAAGGGAATTGAGTTTTAATGGTCTACATTGAAAAATTTGGACATGGCGGCATTTTACTGACGGCCCGACAGTTGTTTCGTAAAGATTCTATTTCGGTGTACCTTCTGAGCGGGCAAAGATGGGCAAACCGTTGCGGACATTGAAGGCCTAGGGAGTCTAATTATATGAAACTAGGAAAAGGAAGCTGCAATGGAACATTTGGAGAATTGGTCCAAGGAATCATTGGTGATCGCCCTTATTTAATCACTCTGCCGATATCGAGTTTAAGAAGTGAGGCTAGGTTTATTCCAGATCCAATCGTTAACGGAATAAGAGTGGCAGACTCAAAAGTAAAAGCTCAAAGAGCAGGGGAATGGTTATTCCAACTGTTTGGGGTAAAGGGCGGCGGGGATCTCGAGATACGCTCTAATATCCCAGTTGGTAAAGGTCTGGCCAGCAGTTCAGCAGATATTGTTGCTGCATTAAGAGCAATTGCTGACAGCTATAGTCTTCCGCTCACAAATGAAATGATCTCAATGATTGCCGCAAAAGTGGAACCTACCGATGGGGTAATGTATGAGGAAGTCGTGGTCTATGACTATATTCACGGTCAGCTGATTGAGAGCTTTGGGGCCTTACCCCCATTCATCCTCGTTGGTATCGACCTTGGGGGTATAATCAACACAATTGAATTTAATGAAGTTCCGAAAGAGTACAGCCAGAACGATCAACAGCAATTTATGAAAGCCTATGATCTGGTTACAAAAGGGTTTAAGGAGAAAAATTTAACTTATATTGGGGAGGCAGCAACCCTCAGTGCACGGGTGAATCAAAAAATATTGCCAAAGCCTGTTTTTCCTTTATTAGATCAGCTGGCCCATCGCTATCAGGGTGGAATCGTTGTCGCCCACAGTGGAACGGTCGCGGGAATTTTACTAGATGGAAATCTTCCAAACGGTGATGAGGTGGTTTCACACTTATTTAGGGAAATGTCACTCGCTTTCAAGGGTGTTCCTATAAATTTATTTCATTATGAAAGCAGGGAAAAGATAATAATTTGAAAGATTCCCAAAATCGATGTGGGCGATTGCTGCAGGTAATACGGCAAGTTTTATGCCAGTTGTATTAGGGATCATCTTTATTAGATGAAACGACAATTGTATTCTGCCAGTTTGTCGACTATTTGCACGTACCCAAAAATCCTCAATCTGTCAAAGGTTTAGGATTGATTTTTTATGTTGCAACTGTTTATAAAAGGGAGGAATTTTTAAATGGAAACTGTATCACTGTTTTTACTTGTTTTTGTATTGGGGCTTCGGCATGGGTTGGATGCTGATCATCTTGCCTTTATTGATGGACAAACCCGTTATAATTGGCGAATGGGCAGTTCGTTTGCACGTTGGGTGGGTACATTATTTTCACTTGGTCACGGAGGAATGGTAGCTGTGACAGCTGGTATTTTAGGAATGGTGATAGAGAATTTTTCATTCCCAGCTTATTTTGATAATATTGCATCATGGGTGTCGATTATTTCTTTATTCCTTATTGGAACGTTAAATACGTATAATCTGTTACGCACTAGAAACAATCACGAAGAGTTTCAACTTAGTGGACTAAAGGGAAAGTTTATTCCAAAAATTGCGAAGGGGACTACAAATCCTTTTCTTATTATTTTAGTAGGGGCTTTGTTTGCCTTGGCTGCCGAGACAGTAAGTCAAACCGCCGTCTGGTCTTTGGCGGCAGGAAATGCAAGTGAATATACCCCTTTATTTTTAGGGCTAGTTTTTATGTTTGGCATGATGATTACAGATACAATTGATTCGATGATTGTCTATAAAATGGTGAACCAGTCCAGCAAAATCGGTCAAGCTGCGTCACGAATAATGGGTTGGGTGATTGTCGTCTTGGCATACGGGGTTTCCTTCTATCTGGCATTTACTTTCTTTAACCCTTGGGCAGAACTAGATTTCGAAATCGTGGGAGTCATTCTTTTCATTTTCTTAGTCGCATCATTTATCTTTATAAGCGTTTACTCTAAGAAACAGAATCATGAAATAAATACTACGAATTAATTATAAAAGCTCTGACAATTTTATAGTGTCAGAGCTCTTTTATCCTCAGTGAATTCCACTCAATATAAAATATGGGTAACTAAAGAAAAGTTTAGTCAAAGGAAACACGGTCGTACCAAACCGTGTTTTTTTGATAAAAGGGCATTTTTTATATCATCCTTAAATATTTTGAGATGGCATACTGTAGTTGGGTATTCTTAAAGGTTCAACAAGATAATAAAATCCCAGATATAAGAGACATAAGGAATATTTATAAGAAAGTGGCAAAAAGTATTAATTAGGTGGAGGAGTACATAGATCAATTTCTCAAAGTAAGATTTCTGCATCTATAAAAGAAACAGATGCCTTAATAGAAAACATTTTAGGTAAAAATGGTCATTTTCAAGTGAAGCATCTTAAAATTTTTGGACAGTACCATGCAAATATGTTTTATTTTTTTAAGACTGTTCAAACTTGCAAAAATGTACAAAAAAGCTAAACAGAAAAAAGACGATATATTAGCGTTTATTTTGGCATGGATGAATATTGCATTCGGGCTTGTATCATTATTAGCAAATTGGATATACATTCACTTTATTTGGTAACTATATCAAAGTTTAATTCTAAAAAGATTTTGGAGGTGTCAATACATGGTACAAAATGAAGAAAAGGAAAAATTACTTCGTGATTACGGTTATCCAGAGCAGTCCATTCCACGATTAGTACAGGAAATAGATTCGATGAGCCTTGATAAGGTGAAAAAACTGATTTTACCATTTAACGATATTACAGCTGATAAATCATTTAGACGTGATTAGTCCTTAAAGTGGCCCCCCAGGTCTGGTGGGGTCGATTCCCACGCAGCCCCGCCAACCTGGATTTATAAGAACTTAGTCAACTACAAAATGAAATAGCGTGATTACGATTTAAAGCGATCCAACAGGTAGTTTGTTATTACTTCCAATGTCCTTTAATATTCTTGGAAATTCCTAAAATGGATCATCGTTATCGCAATGATTTTGAGTTTTATTTTGATGTAGACGTTATGTCCTCAGTATAAAATTGCCGTTTTTTGTTTTCCCCTTATCAGCTTTTCGCCTTCAAAAAGGCCGCATAGTTTGCCGCCTCCTCAGGCGTGGCCGTGAGGGATCTCTCATAGCCTTTCCGGAAGCTTCTTTCGTACGCCCTTACAAACCTCTGCCCGAGTATCCGTCGGGCCGCCTGTTCCGCCGTCAATTCCGGGTGGGCATGAAGGTATGAGTAGAATTTCTTCCCGGAAGAAAAAGAGAGATACACCTGCCGGAGAAGCCCTATTTTCATGAGGGGCAGGACGATTTCCTTCTTGTTGTCCATGAACAGCCGGGATTGTGGCATTTGCTGCCAGGCACGTGAAATCCGGAAATTATGTCGGTCTTCTAGCCCCGAACGGATTCCCTCATAATATCCCTCTTCCATCCCCATCTGGATGGGGTCGGGAGGGGCTTGGCCGTCTGTCTGGAGACCGCCGGCGAAAGAGAGGACAGCAAACAGAAAAAAGGCTACCAGGTTCCGTGTCACATCGTTTTCCCCCCTTTCTGAGTCAATTCGTCCTCTTTAGTATAACCAGTCATTTCCTTCATATGATAGCGGGGAAGGAGTAGAATCGGATAGATAAAAGAAAAATGTGGAGTTTGGGGATTGGGTTTTACAATTTCTATTGTTCCTTGGGAAGAGTTTGAAAAACTTGGATTCCCTGAACATGAAGTAAAAGCAACATGGGAAAAGTTATTTGATACGGAATGGCTTGAAGCCGGCCTAAAGAATGGGCTGGAAGTCCTCAAGATGATAAATTGCAAGGCGTTACTTCAAGAATCACGATGGATCATGTAAGAAAAGTGGAACGTTTTAATGCTAAGTAACTCGGAGAATGAACAAGCTAAGCCCCCTGTCATTCGGCAGGGGGTATTGCTGTGCCTAAAGTACTGTATTCCTTTCATGCATAGTCCTTTTAATTCTTTCCATACTAAGAAGGAAATTACTAAAGGAGGTAAAATATACATGAAACGACAACTACTAGCAGGACTTGGAATCGGAGCAGCACTATTGTTTAGCGTACCGGTTTCCGCACAAACCAACGTAATCCTCCCGGAGGATTTTACATATGGAACGGAGTTAGGGGCCGAAAAAGTACCAGGCTACAACGTAGGGTTCTCCGTCGTTCCGGAGCAACTCAAGGAACAGGATATCCAACGTATAACCGTGCAGCTGGTTGGCACTGATGGTAAAGTAGTGGCCGAAAACGAGGCAAAAGGGAAAGGCTTAAAGAATCTTATAGCTTATGACGGTCAGCAGTACAGTACACAGTTTTATGGCAAAGCAAAAAAAATGAAAGACGATGTATGGACGCACAGCATCTATTGTGGTCAAAAACCTGCATTCGCGGAGATTATTGTTCAGGACAAACGTGGCAACACATACAAGGCGCATAACACGAATGCCCCGAATAAGGAACTCGATCCAGTGCCAAATTGTCCTAAGGGCCAATAAGTATGGTGAATGGAAGTCCTTATGAGTAAAAGAGGTCAAGCGATTTCTTAACTTTATTGATTTATTATAAAGGAGAGTACGTATTAGAGAAGTCTAATATATACTCTCCTTTTTTAGGTATATAAAGCAATTCGCTTTGGATTCAAGAGAAGTCGACATTTAATTTAGGATGACAGTCTTTCATTTGCTATTGTGCTAAAGTATTATTGTGCTAAAATTCTGAAAAATTAATTGACAAATAAGGTTACGTTACATAGAATAATTATCATAGCAATAGGATTATAGAATATGAATAAAAGGATGATTACCTATGAGGCTGCGAAAAGAAATAGTTCAATATTCAAAAATGGTTATAAAAGAGGCTGGACTCCAATTCTAATAGGAATCGGAATCCAGCCTCTTTCTTTATTATACTAAAGTGCTAGAGGAGGAACGTTAATGATAACATTAACAGGTCAAAGTTTAACATTAAAACAAATCAAGGAAATTTTATACGGAAATCAGAAGGTAAGCGCTTCAGAAATGAGTATGGAGTCTGCTAGAAAGAGTCGGGAAGCAGTAGAAAGAATAGTTTCAGAATCAAAAGTAGTCTATGGGATTACAACAGGGTTTGGAAAATTTAGTGATGTCCTTATTAATAAAGATCATGTTCAAGATCTTCAGCTAAATTTAATTCGTTCACATGCTTGCGGCGTAGGTGAGCCGTTCCCAGAGGTTGTCGCAAAAGCAATGGTCCTTCTTCGCGCTAACGCACTTTTAAAGGGCTATTCTGGAATTAGGCCGCTTGTTATTGAAAGGTTATTAGATTTAGTAAACAAGGATATTATCCCTGTGATTCCGCAGCAAGGTTCCCTTGGAGCAAGCGGAGATTTGGCACCGCTTTCACACTTGGCGTTAGTGCTAATCGGGGAAGGAGAAGTATTTTATAAAGGAAATCGAATGGATTCACTTGAAGCCTTACAGCAAGAAGAAATCTTCCCAGTAACACTTGAGGCAAAAGAAGGCCTTGCTCTTATCAATGGAACCCAAGCAATGACTGCAATGGGAGTTGTTGGTTATCTAGAAGCAGAACAACTCGCATACCAAAGTGAGTTAATTTCCTCTATGACCATTGAAGGATTACATGGGATTATTGATGCTTTTGCTGAAGAGGTTCATATCGCAAGGGGTTATCAACAGCAAATTGATACCGCAGCACGAATCCGAGGTTACCTAAGCGATAGTTTATTGACGACGACACAGGGGGAATTGAGAGTACAGGATGCTTATTCCCTCCGCTGTATCCCGCAAGTTCATGGTGCCACGTGGCAAGCACTTGATTATGTAAAAGAAAAATTAGAAATTGAAATGAATGCAGCTACAGATAATCCACTAATCTTTGATGATGGTGAAAAAGTCATTTCCGGTGGTAACTTCCATGGACAGCCAATTGCTTTTGCAATGGATTTTATGAAAATTGCTGTTGCGGAAATGGCAAATATATCTGAAAGACGAATTGAACGGTTAATCAATCCACAGATAAATGATTTACCGCCATTTTTGAGCCCTGAACCGGGACTACAATCTGGTGCTATGATCATGCAATAAGTTGCCGCATCTCTTGCTTCAGAAAACAAAACGCTCGCACATCCAGCAAGTGTAGATTCGATTCCTTCTTCGGCGAATCAAGAGGATCATGTAAGCATGGGAACGATCGCTTCAAGGCATGCTCATCAAATTATTCAGAATACAAGAAGAGTCCTCGCAATTGAGCTTATTTGTGCGATGCAGGCGGTTGAATACCGTGGAGTTGAAAAAATGGCAAGCCAAACAAAACGGCTTTATGAGAAAGGAAGAGAAATTGTTCCTTCAATTAAAAAAGACCGTATATTCTCAAAAGATATTGAAAAATCTGCTGAAGGTCTGAAAACAATGAATCTCTCAAAATTACTTCAGCAAGTGGACAAAGTAAACAAATAAGAAGAAGACTACTATCAACGTAATTGAGAATGAAATTCATATTTTAAGACATCTTTTAGATTCCTGCTAATTTAGGTAAAAGTACTTATCTATTAATCAAACTATAATAAGAGGTGTCATATGCAAAATACCGCACTTAAATCCCAAGAAACAGTACACGAACACGAGTATGGAGAACATTTAGCAAGAAAGCTTAAAACACGGCATCTTTCCATGATTGCTATCGGAGGAACAATTGGAACAGGGTTATTTTTAGCCAGTGGAACCACGATTCATGATGCTGGTCCTGGTGGAGCTTTAGCTGCCTATATAATTGCAGGAATAATGGTATATTTTATCATGGGCAGCTTAGGAGAAATGGCATCTTTTATTCCGATTTCAGGTTCTTTTAGTACGTATACCTCAAGGTTTGTCGACCCTGCACTGGGTTTTGCTGTTGGTTGGAACTATTGGTACAATAATGCGATTATTTTTGCTTTGGAATTATCAGCATCGGCATTGATCATGAAATATTGGTTTCCCGATGCCCCAGGTATTATTTGGAGCGCAATTTTCCTTATACTTATTTTTGGCCTAAACGTTTTATCCGTTAAGGGTTACGGTGAATCAGAATTTTGGTTTTCATTGATTAAAGTTGCAACCATTTTAATCTTTATTGTTGTTGGATTATTAATGATCTTTGGAATATTGAAGGGTCATACTGGCGGTTTTGAAAATTTCACAAAAGGAGAAGCACCATTTAAAGGCGGCTTGTTATCCATATTTAGTGTATTTATGGTAGTAGGATTTGCCTTTCAAGGCACGGAGCTTGTCGGAATTACAGCCGGTGAAAGTGAAAATCCTGAGAAAAATTTACCTAAGGCAGTGAAACAGATCTTCTGGAGAATTTTATTGTTTTATGTAATAGCGATTTTTATTATTGGATGTTTAATCAGCTATACCGACCCACAATTATTAAGCGCAGATTTAGAGAATATTGCAGTGAGTCCGTTTACTTTAGTATTTGAAAATGCAGGTCTTGCCTTTGCTGCTGCTGCTATGAATGCAGTAATCCTTACTTCAGTTCTGTCAGCAGGAAATTCCACTTTATACGCCGCTTCGCGCGTCCTTTGGGTATTAGCGGAAGAAGGAAAAGCTCCGTCATTCTTGAAAAAAGTAAATAAAGGCGGTGTTCCGATTTACGCATTATACATGTCAACCCTTGTTGGGATGCTGTGCTTCCTTACCTCCCTTTTTGGTGATGGAACTGTTTATTCTTGGTTATTAAACGCTGCTGGCTTAGCTGGTTATATCTCTTGGTTAAGTATTTCGGTTACACATTATCGATTCCGTAAAGCTTATGTTGCACAAGGAAAAGATTTCAACGACCTGCCCTATAAAGCAAAGTGGTTCCCATTAGGTCCAATTTTGGCGACAGTATTATGTTTAATCGCAATGCTTGGAACAAATTATGGGGCATTTATCGGCTCTAAGGTTGACTGGTATGGTATATTGGTTTCTTATATTGGACTACCTCTATTCCTAGTGGGCTATTTAGGCTATAAAATTGTTAACAAAACAAAAATGGTTCCATTAAAAGAGGCGGATTTCCGCAGAGATTAAGTATTAATTATTCATCTCATAGCATCCTTTTCATTTGTTTTAAGTTTTTTCAAAGTAGTAACTTGAAGACCCCTATTACTTCAATATTTTTGATGTATGGGCGGAATGGTGTAATAACGCTCTCAAAGCCTTGATATATATGGGTTATTAAATAATAGAGTAAATTTCTAACATTTTGAATATCCGAGGATTTTAACGGAAGCTTCTCATAAGTTGAGTAAACTTTTGGGGAGCTTCTTTTTTATTTCTTGCTTTACGTTGAGAGAGGCAAGCACCCTTGAAAAAATTTGGCTGTGTTAAAGGTTATTGTTGATTTTACCACTCTGTTGATTGGAGCAGAAGGCGCGAAGACTCCTGCGGGAGTACGGGTCTGGGGAGACCCCGCAGGCGCTAAAGCGACGAAGAGGCCCCCCGAAACGCCCGCGGAAAGGGAAGCGCATGGAGCGGAAATCAACAGGCAAGTTTAACACGGCCAAAAAATTAAAAAGACGAACAGTACAAATCCTGTTCGCCTAAAAAAGAAATGCAAGTTGTAAATATAATTATACAGACCTACTAAGGTCGATTTGGAAAAAAACTTGCCGTCCTTCATATATTGGTTATTTCATATAAAACCCGGCGAACAGTCAGCAATATTCGCTTTTCTTATATACACTAGGTGATGACAAGCACCAACCCTTTTTTTTCTCATATACATGAGAAGATTTACTGATTAAAGAAAGGGGGAGGCTGCATTGTATCTAAATTATCCTTACCAGCCTTTCTATCCATATTACTATAACTACAGACAAGGACTATTTCAAAAAATTCTTGCTTGTTATCAGCAAAAGCGTTGGATTAGATTAGCTTTCCGAGATGGAACAACTGCTGAAGGTTTAATAAGGACCTATGATCCTTTAAGGGGGGTATTAATTTACGTACCGATGCAAAGGTATTCGATTTCGTGTGAAGGTGTAAGGGTGAATTCTCTGCAAAAAGCACAGAATTGCATCGGCAAAAGATCCACTTTGACACTTTCCAACAATATAAGCCTAACTTTTACAATAGAAGGTGTTGAACAATCTCAAAATATTGGTGGATGGGTTAACATAAATGAACTTATGTCGGTATCTGGACAGGTAGTTGATGC
Organism: Bacillus sp. OV166; assembly: GCF_900177675.1. GTDB lineage: Bacteria > Bacillota > Bacilli > Bacillales > Cytobacillaceae > Neobacillus. The sequence continues at coordinate 3,313,058 of NZ_FXWM01000001.1, forward strand.
GAATTGTATTTAGTTGGGATTGATTATAAGCACAAAAAGGGCGATGACAGCCAGGGTGTGTCATCGCCCTTTTTGTGACAGTATGGCCATTAAGGAAGAGGGTGGAAAATATAAAAATCTAAATATGTAAAAAAAATATTGAAATTCACAATCACAATACTTTTCTAAAGCTATCCTACTCTCTTGGAATTGAGAGAAGTACAGTAATGAAGGATTGTATTTCTCTCTATTTTTTTAGCAATAATTATTGCAACTAAAGTCCTATGTTATTATATTTTTTGGTATAATTAACCTTGGAGGAAAAAGGGGGAACTACCTTTTCGAAATTTCCTTTAAAATGTTACAAAAAATGCAGGGAGTAATTCCCTGCATTTTTGTTTTAATGGGTTTGATCGTTATTTCTATTCAAAACGTAGAAAAGGACGTGGGGCACAATGGGAAATTGCCGAACTTGCGGAGGAACTTCGTCATGTTGTAGTTGAAAAAGAATCTTTGCTTGACCCGTATTTTGAAACGAAATGATTTGAAATCCGTATTCATAAGAATAAAAATTGTGATAAGTATAAAAGGGGCGGTTGGGTAAATGGATAAATTTTTGAACAGACTTTTGATTGGTATTTCGATTGTTGGAGTATTGGGTGTCATTGTCGTCGGTGTGCTAATATATCAAGCTATGACTAGTGACTGGAAAGAAAAAGTGGGAACCGAAACTTCGCTTGACACGGATATAGAAAACGAAGCCAAACTTGAAGCGAAAATCACTGAAGGCATTTACGTTCCTACCGAAGCCGAATTCCAATGGATTGTTCACCGTATGACGCACCAAAAAGTTGCTGCAGATATGAAGGACGGGTCGACCGAAATGACGCCCGAAAGAATTGACGAATTGCTTAAAACAATAGACGAAACGGATTATGTACACGAAGACGTTTATTTACGAATCTTGGACGAATGGAACGAAGGGAATTTCGAAAATGCGGTCGAAACACACAACGAAATTCTTTCTCTTCAAAACGGGACAATCGGAGTTGCGACACAATTGTTGACACCCGAAGAAGAACAAAAATTCATTGAACAAAACTTTCGATAAGAAGCGGGCGAAAAATCCGTTTCTTTTTTGTTTACACTATTAGGTTGCGAATTAAGATTTTACTATTGATACCAACTTTTATTTTATCAATCCTGTTATATGGTTACTGGACAAATTAATCTTCAACTACAATGAAAATAAGTTTCTTCAACATTAGAAAAATGACAATACTTAAAAAGACCCTGCTCATTCGTTAAAAAAAATGAAGAGAGCCCTAATTCTTAGATCTATGGATTGGATTGTCTGGATTAAGGACCAGTATGGTCACTTCAGTAAATTTTCATTCTTTGTGGTGCGGCGACGATTTTTCCGCTGCATGGATGGCTAACGGGTTGCTTTAGTTGAAGAAAGCCATTAATTGGACCTAAACGGGTCCTTTTTTTTACAAAACGTTAGTTCGTATATAATGAAAATCGAAGAGGTGATTGAAATGTTCATACGGGACCTCGGTAAAATTAAATGGCAACCTGCGTCTTTTTTACATTTAGCATTCGATATGCAACGTTTGATTTCATTACGTTGATCCAATTACTCATCAACTTCGTGAAGCAGTAAAGCCTTGCGAGTTTAATCGGGTGGCTTTCGAGGATGTGGTTGGAGTAGGTGGACCTAAGAGAATAAGATGAATAGTTTTATCCTCTTTTCTTAAAAAGCTTTGTAAAAAGGTCACGAAAAAAGTTCTTTTTAGGTGTTTCGACCAGATCTTCAACAAGATTTTCAACAGTGTGCTGATGATGTTTAGTGAAAAAATTCCAAATGATTTCTGTTGCATTTGGCCCTAATGGGTCGGTATATGAACCATTTGAGCTCCCGCCAGACCATGCGTGCCCCATTTGATCGATCATCCATAGTTCCATTAAAAGTTCACCGCCCCCATCACCGTATACATGTTTAGTACAACTTTTTCCATTGATAAGGTGTGATTTGACCTGGTGAGGTGTAATATCAGCTCTTCCTGTACCACCTTCTACAAGAAAATTAGTTTGTGCCCACTGTATGATAACCTGTTGTCCATTAATAGGATGTACAACTGTATCGCAGATACCATGGAAAACAATAACAGGCATTTTCTTCTTGAACTTTCCCATTTCCTGAAAGGCGCTGTTACCACATGCATAGGGGTTCGAAACGCCTTTTTGCATGCTTTCTTTAGCAGCCTTAGCCATTGGATCGGTTAGAAAAAATACATTCGCAGCATCATAGGGAAGTCCCGCACACACTCCGATACCGCTAAATACATCTGGATAGGTAACTCCAAGAATGCAAGCAAGTGCCGCACCTACAGATAATCCCGCTGCGTACACCTTACTTGAATCAATACGGTACGTCCTTTTAACCTGATTAATCATCCCATTAATTAACTTGGGATGTCCCTCTCCTCGGTGCTGATTTTTATCCAAAAACCAGTTCCAGCAGCCAAAAGGGTTATAACCAGCCGGATTCAAAGGATTAAACAGGTGATTCATGTCAGGATAGAGTACGAGAAAGATTTCTTTCTCAGCAAGCTCGTTCATATTCGTTCCAGCAGCAAAATCATCCGGATCTTGTTCACATCCATGAAGCATCACCATCAACGGAGTTTCTTTTTCCGCTTGATATTCGCTCGGAACATAAAGTTTGTACCTAAAATCCTCAACTAAAAAAGCTAGAAATTCCCCCAACTCTATCAACCCTCCTTAACTTAAACTACATGTTTCCATTATACTTCTACATGTTCCTATTTTTATCGAAAGAAGCATTCCATTCAATATTTGATGCAATAACATGCTGCTCAACCTCCTACTATGTATTTTAAGAGACGAAAGAGGAAAGTAAATCCTTCTATTTTCCTTTAGCCTTTATATCTAAAGTAGTAATATTGGATTATTGTATAAATATTTAGAAGAAGATTGGCATGAAATTCTATTAGAAATAATGACCAAAACAAACAACCGTAAGCCCCTTCATTTATGAATGGGGTAAGGTTGTTTATTTATTATATTCATTAGAACAAGCGTTCTTTTAAATTGGCATTAGATAAAAATATTTGATATAACAAGGATATGAAAAGTCTAATTCAATATAAAAGTAATAATAATCTAGTATATTCATGTAAATACCATGTGGTTTGGTGCCCTAAATATAGAAGAAATGTATTGATGGATGGAGTAGATGAAAGACTTAAATCTATTCTATTAGAGGTTGCAGAAGAGACAAAATCTGAAGTAATCGAAATGGAAATTATGCCAGATCATGTTCATCTACTTGTTGAATGTGATCCTCAATTTGGAATTAATAAACTAATAAGAATGATGAAAGGGAGAAGTTCTCGTTACTTACGCAGCGAATTCCCATGGTTAAAAAGTAGAATTCCATCTCTATGGACCAATAGCTATTTTGTTTCCACTGTTGGGGGAACAACGCTTGATGTTGTAAAACAGTACATAGAAAACCAAAAAGGAGTGTAAAACCATGGCATCATCAAAAGAAAAAACGCCCTCTTTTATCGCAACGATTCGATTAAAAACAAATGCAAAGGAAGAAAAGTTGCTTTTGATGTTGTCTGATTGTGGAAGACAGCTTTATAATGCTTGTTTAGGGGAAAGTGTGAAGAGGATTAAGGTGATTCAAAACACAGAATTATATAAGGAAACCGTCCGATTATCTAAAACTTCGGAAACTGATATAGAAAAGCGTAGAGCTAACTTTAAACATCTTAATGCAACATTTAGTTTTACGGATTATTCTATTCAATCCTTTGGGACAAAAACGAAGAATGCATCGAAGTTTATTGCGGAACATTTAGGGACGCACATCTGTCAAAAACTCTCGACAAGAGCATTTAAGGCCGTGCAAAAATTCGCTTTTAAGAAAGCTAAAAAAGTAAAATTTAAACGAAAAGGTGAGTTTGTTTCCTTAGAGGGCAAAAACAATAAAACATTTCTAACTTACTCCAATGGTTATGTTTTTATCGGGAAAACTCTATCGTTAAAATGCCTAATCGACCCCAAAGATCAATGGATGCAGTATGCCTTAAAGCAAAGAATAAAATATTGTCGGCTTATCAAAGAGGAAGTGAAAGGGAAAAATCGGTTTTATGTTCAATTAATTCTTGAAGGACACTCCCATCGTAAATATGAATTAGGAAAAGAAGAGTTTGGACTGGATATCGGACCTTCCACGCTTGCGATGGTAGGGGAATCGAAAGCCGAATTAAGGGAATTTTGTGAAGAAGTTGTATTACTCGATAAGGAAAAAAGAAGAATCAATCGTAAAATGGACCGGCAGCGACGAGCAAATAACCCCAATCATTATCAAAGCAATGGCGTAATGAAAAAAGGTAAAAAGAAGTGGGTCAACTCTAAAGGATACATAAACACGCGTTCAGAACACAGAGAATTGGAACGTAAGATAAAAGAAGTTAGAAAACAACTCCATGGTCGAGATACCAATCAAATCCTTCAACAAGCCTCTTCCATTCAAACAGAAAAACTCTCCTATAAAGGATTTCAGAAAATGTTTGGCAAAAGTATTGGTAGAAAAGCACCCAGTATGTTTTTGAAAATGTTAAAACGAAAAGTGGAATCGCAAGGTGGAAGGTTCCGAGAGTTTCCAACCTACTCCACAAAGTTATCGCAAACCTGTCATTGTGGTGCCATTAAGAAAAAAGACTCAAGGACCGCTGGCATTGTTGTGATTGCGGGGTCCGGGCACAACGTGATTTATACAGTGCATTTTTAGCTAGATATGTAACAAAATCAAATCAAGTGGATCTTCAACAGGCTGAAAAAGATTGGTTTCAACTTTCCAATGTATTAAATGAGTGCATCTCAAATTTGAAAAATATGAAAGCACATAGAAAATTCATCTCAACATTTGGTGTATAAATCCCTTAGAGATTAATAGGTTAAATCTCTCGGTGCAGACATACCCCGGAACAGTCAATAAGTTGTAAGTGGCAAGGGAATCCGAGCCCGTGTAAATAATCATGTTTCGATTATGTGCATTCGAACGATTTCGGCTGTCGAAGCCTTTTAGACCAAAGTGAAGTCCATCTTTTGTTTGTTATAGATTTGGAAGAGCTAAGGTTGTTTAAGGGTGGAACCCCCTCCATTTATGGATGGGTGAGTGTCAGGTAAAAGCTTATATTGAAGTACATATTGAGCAGGGAAAAGTGTTAGAAAATAAAGATTTAGCTGTTGGAATAGTTACGGGGATCTCTGGTGGAGAATGGGCAGAAGTAACGATCATGGGTGAAGCGGGGCATGCAGGAACGACCTGGATGAATGAGAGAAAAGATGCTTTAACAGCTGCAGCAGAATGTATATTAGCCATTGAGAAAATAGCACGGGACAATATCGGAAGTGTTGCGACAGTAGGAAAATTGGAAGTAAAACCTGGAAGTAGTAATGTCATTCCTGGGAGAGTGGATTTTACACTTGATGTTCGGGATATATCTAATGAACGGCGTAAAAATACGGTTACTAAAATCTATAATTCAATTCGGACAATTGCTGCAAACCGTGGTTTAGGGTGTGAAATTAGGCAGGTTCAATCCCTATCTTCTGTGATGAGTTCACCAATAGTGATGAGAGCAGTAAAAGATTCTCTGCAAGAATTACAGTATCCTGTTTATGAATTACCAAGCGGGGCTGCTCATGATGCGATGGTGTTGGGAGATCTTACAGATATTGGAATGATTTTTGTAAGGAGCCACAATGGCATAAGTCATCATCCAGATGAGTGGAGTTCTTTTGAAGATGTTGCTCTTGGGTGCGAGGTACTATTCAGAACCACGTTAAAACTTTTATAAATGATTCACGTAGCTAGAGAGGTTCTGTAGTCATTTTAGGTACTGTATTTGGCGAGCCAAAAATCATTGAAATTCCAGTTAAAAGGAAAATACTTGCCGTCCTTCATATATTGGTATATTTCAAATAAAACCCAACGAACAGTTAGCAATATTCGCTTTTCTTATACACACCAGGTGATGACAAGCACCAACCCTTTTTTTTCTCATATACATGAGGAGATTTACTGATAAAAGAAAGGGGGAGGCTGCATTGTATCCAAATAATCCTTACCAGCCTTTCTATCCATATTTCTATGACTACAGACAAGGACTATTTCAAAAAATTCTTGCTTGTTATCAACAAAAGCGATGGATTAGATTATCATTCCGAGATGGAACAACTGCTGAAGGTTTAATTAGGACCTATGATCCTTTAAGAGGAGTATTAATTTACGTACCGATGCAAAGGTATACGATTTCGTGTGAAGGTGTAAGGGTGGATTCTCTGCAAAAAGCACAGAATTGCATTGGCAAAAGATCCACTTTGTCACTTTCCAACAATATTAGCCTGACTTTTACAATAGAAGGTGTTGACCAATCTCAAAATATTGGTGGATGGGTCAACATAAATGAACTTATGTCGGTATCTGGACAGGTAGTTGACGCGAATTGTATTTAGTTGGGATTGATTATAAGCATAAAAAAGGGAGATGACAGCCAGGGTGTGTCATCTCCCTTTTTGTGACAGTATGGCCATTAAGGAAGAGGGTGGAAAATATAAAACTCTAAATATGTAAAAATATTGAAATTCACAATACTTTTCTAAAGCTATCCTAATTCTCTTGGGATAGCTTTTAATATGATTTCAAACTTTAGTTGACTTTCCATTTGAATAACTAAATTATTTGTTCTCCCAAGTTGGGGTCCTACCAACAAAACGCGGAAAACATACGCTAAGAGAGTAACATCAGGAAAATACGGGTTTACAACGGTAAGGAAATCCATATATAAAAAAAAGCCTAATCTCTCGCTTTTAACACCGAGAAATTAGGCTTTAGTTACTTCATTAAAGCGCCCTTTTCTTGAATAAACAAGAAGCTCAAATTAGCCGGTATTGTGGAAGCAATTAATTTATTCTTGCTGGTAATGTTAAATATCGTAGAAGAGTGAGATTACTTTGGATCAACAATTGTTTGATTAAAGTTATCCGTTAGCTCAAAGAAAGATCTTAAACATCTCTCGATCCTCAATAAACGTCACCTTTTTGAAGAAAAAATGGATTACTCTTCTCTTGCCTATTTATAATGAATAACATTTTCAGAATACCAATAAAAAGCATAATCAGTCATAACTGAAGAATCACCCAACTGATGTAACATAGCTGAAATATTCCCTCTATGATAGGTTCCATGATTCACAACGTGTAAGACCATTTCAGATAGACTTGTTTCTCTTAATCCTGCCCATGGATTATCCAACATTATTCTCTTTTCCATATCTTCCTGTCGGTTCAAAAAGGATTTAAACCGAGATGTTAAAGTGTGAAATTCCGTTTCTAAGTCTTCAATGGGCAGTTTCTCAATCTTTTCTTGAATTTGAAATGAAGATTGCATTGCTTCATTCATACTCTGACCCTCGAGGGTATTAAGCCATCCATATTCCACCAAATAGAGATGAGATAAAACCTTTGAAACAGAAGAAAAGACACTTTTCATTTCCTTTTGATATTTCTCAGGAGAAAGTGTCTTAAGATGATCAATAATCCGTTGATTTGCCCATACATGATAGTTATATAGATTTTCTACATGATTTGCCATACAATCGCCTCCTTATCATCACATTTTTAATATTCTTTATCAGAATGAATTATTCCTTTAAATATTATTAATTATCTGATGAGATCTTCAACTAAATGGCCCGATTGTTGAACAAAATTAAAAAAGTCATTTCATTCATTAGTTATGGATAAATGACCATAAACGACCGTTTTTGGTGCTTGAATAAGCGAAGTCTTTTAAGACCTAAAATCAGTTAATTTATAGCACCAAAACTCATTACCAAAACCAAAGCTCCAATTATTAAGGCTAAATACATTTTTGGTAAGATCTTAGTGTACACATAACAAGCAATTTTCTTATTTTAATTTGCTTACCGTACAAAATTTCCGAAATGTTGGTGAGCCCCCTGATAAAAATAAATTTATCATCCGACCCCAATACTGATGTGGTCCGGAACGTTTTTCCGATAGATTGGGATAATTATCACATTATCTCTTTAAATGTGTCATACAATTTATTATTGACAAACAAAATGTGACATACTATTATAATATTAACAAATAAAAAACGCTTACATTTTAAGAAATTAGAATTGTCTATCTTATAAAATTCAAACAAAAGGGAGTTTTTCTAATGGGAACTATCATTTGCCAAAGTTGCAATAAGACAATTGATCATTTTGAGAATGAGAAAGTATCAACTTTATACGGACAATGCACTTGCTGTGATAAAAAACAAAAGAAGACTTCTAAATAATTCAAACATAAATCAATACTATAAAAGCCGTTCTCAAATGTTGAGAACGGCTATTATAGTTAAAATCATCAATATATGGTATTTTTTCTCAGGATAATAACCAAATATGTAACTTCTGAGTCTATTTTGTTATGCTCTTTTTTTGGCTTTTTGAATTTTCATGGGAGTGAAATTATACAGAAGATGAGAACTGGATGTTTCATGATAGGAAGTATTTGTTAACAAGCATAAATAGATAAAAGCAGTTGGCATTGTCTGCCTTGACTGATATAATAGTAGGATATGGAGTGGAATACGATGTAATGTGGGGGAACCGGTGATGCCGGTTGAGATTTAGTCCGTGAGACGATGACCCTTGGAACCTGATCTGGTTGATACCGGCGGAGGGAACATATTCTTAAACAATTAATTGTTTGCTGATATGCACTCAGGTTTCTTTGCCTGGGTGCTTTATTTTGTTTAAGCAAGTTTTTGCCTTCAAACCAACACTGAGGTTTCAGCCTATTTATTTTGTTTCACTTTAGATATTATTTTTACATATGGAGGATTCAAAATGAAGAAATGGCTAGTACTAGTCCTATCAGTCTTTCTAATGACTGGATGTAGCAGCAAAAAAGAAACAGAAAACGTAAAAGGAAAAAAACAACCGCTTAAAAAGGTCTCGATTGTACTGGATTGGACGCCAAATACCAATCATACTGGATTATATGTTGCAAAAGAAAAAGGATTCTTTAAAAAAGAAGGCTTGGATGTGGATATTATCATGCCAGGTGAGACCGGTGCTGACCAACTAGTAGCTTCTGGCAAGTCGCAATTTGGTGTTGGCTACCAAGAAGCGATTACTCAGGCACGTATACAAGGGGTGCCGCTCGTATCGATCGCTGCAGTGATTCAGCACAATACATCAGGATTCGCTTCACCTGTTGGCAAACAGATTCAATCTCCGAAGGATTTTGAAGGAAAAACATACGGTGGATGGGGCTCGCCAGTCGAAAAATCTGTCATCACTTCTCTAATGAAAAAGGAAAACGCTGATACTAATAAGGTGAAAATCGTGAACATGGGGGATACGGACTTTTTTACGGCTGTGAAACGAGACATCGATTTCGCTTGGATTTACTATGGGTGGACTGGTGTAGAAGCAGACCTTCGTAATGAAAAAATTAATATGGTTTACTTAACAGATTACTCTGACAAACTGGACTACTATACACCTGTTTTAGAAACAAATGAAAAAATGATCGAAGAGAACCCTGAAACGGTTAAGGCGTTCGTAAATGCCGCTGCCAAGGGGTATGAATTTGCCATTAAAAACCCTGATCAAGCTGCAGATATCCTGATTAAAGCAGCACCGGATTTAGATCCAAAGCTTGTAAAGAAGAGTCAAGAATGGTTGTCTCCAAAATATCAGGATGATGCAAAGGAATGGGGAATTCAAAAGCAAGAGGTTTGGGAAAATTATGCGCAATGGATGTATGATAATAAGCTTCTTGACAAGAAATTAGATGCGAAAAAAGCATTTACAAATGAATTTTTACCAAAACACTAGGGGGTAGAAAAACATGGCAAATTCATTAATCAGCATTCAAATCATACCGAAAACAAAGGATGGACAAGACGTCATTCCATACGTTGATGAAGCCATTAAAGTCATTGTTGAATCTGGTGTGAAATATGAGGTACACCCGTTAGAAACAACAATGGAAGGCGAACTGCACGAATTATTTACCGTGATTTCAAAAATGAATGAACGAATGATTGAAATGGGAAGCAAAAATGTCATTTCTCAAGTGAAAATCCTTTATCAGCCAACAGGCATTTCCATGGATGACTTAACGGAGAAATATCGATCATGAGGAAGAATCTTGTAAAAGGGTGGAGACCGATTTTAGTTCTCCTCCTTTTGTTTGTCATTTGGGAGATTGTCGTTAAAATAGCAGAAGTGCCGGAATGGCTTCTTCCGCCGCCATCAAAGATTTTCACAGAGGCCATTGCCGGTTGGCGTGATTTTTATCCAGATGTGTTTTCAACGGTTAAAATTTCATTATTTGGATTTGTAGTTGGAGCATTCATTGGACTGGCAGTCGCCATTTTATTCCATCTGGTACCTGTTTTAAGGGATTCTTTTTATCCGTTGTTGATTTTATCGCAAAATGTTCCCATTATCGTTCTGGCTCCACTGTTGGTGATTTGGTTTGGGTTTGGCTTATTGCCCAAAATGATTGTCATCACCCTTGTATGTTTCTTTCCCATTACAGTGGCCGCCTTAGATGGATTTAGCCAAACCCCTTCAGAGTTGAAGCATTATATGAGGATGGCAGGTGCATCCAAAACACAGCTTTTTTGGAAATTGGAGCTGCCGTTTTCGTTGCCCTCGATTTTTTCAGGCTTTAAGGTTTCTGCCACGTATAGTGTAATGGGTGCCGTTATTTCTGAATGGCTTGGTGCTAAGCAGGGGATTGGTGTCTTTATGACATTCGCATCGTCGTCTTTTCGAACGGACCGGGTGTTCGTTGCCATTTTTACCATCATGTTCTTAAGCCTCTTATTTTTCTTTTTAATCGTTTTTATGGAACGAAGAGTGGTTCGCTGGCAGCCGAAAGGGGATGAGAAAAAATGAGCTATCTTCGTTTTCAAAACGTTTCGAAACGTTTCGGGCAAAATGAAGTACTGAATGACCTTGATTTTTCCATTAATAAAGATGAATTTGTTTCTATTATTGGCCCTTCAGGTAGTGGGAAAAGCACCATTTTCAATTTAATAGGAGGAATTCTTTCACCAGATGAAGGGGAGATCCTATTAGACAACCAGTGCGTTAATGGCAAGCGTGGTTTTATTAGCTATATGCCTCAAACTTCTTCTCTTTTCCCGTGGAGGACGATACTTGAAAATGTCCTTCTTGGCCAAGAGCTTCAGGGAAAAAAAGAGGTAAAAGCAGCACGAGAAATGCTGGCGATTGCAGGACTCTCTGATTATGAAAACGCCTATCCTCACATGCTATCTGGAGGAATGAAGCAACGGGCTGCTTTTATCCGTGCCTTATTGAGCCCGCAAGAGGTGATCTGTCTTGATGAGCCCTTTTCAGCATTAGATGAGCTAACCCGGTTTGAAATGCAGAAATGGTTATTGGAAATGTGGGAATCACATCGAAGGACTATTCTTTTTATTACTCATCATATTGAGGAAGCACTGTTTCTATCCGATCGAGTGATGATGCTGTCTGGTAAGCAAGCAAAGGTCGTTTCAAACATAGAGGTTCCATTTGAAAGGCCGCGGCACGAAGGTATTCTACTAGATGAAAGCTTTATTCAACGGAAAAGGGATGTATATTACCAATTAGTAGGTGAAATCAAATGAACATGATCGACGCTCATATACATTTGGATCGCTATCAGGATGAGGAAATCAAAAGGATTGTATTGGATTCTGCCCATATCGAAGCCTTGATTTCTGTATCCTTTCATTTGGATTCCAGTAAAAGAAACCTTTTGCTTTCACAAAAATATCAAAAGGTAAAACCTGCATTTGGCTACCATCCAGAACAAGCATTGCCTTCTGAAAACGAGCTAAAGGGGCTGCTAAATTGGATGGACGACCACCGTGACGAGATGATTGCTGTAGGAGAGGTGGGGCTGCCATACTACTTAAGGCAAGAGCAGGGGATTTCGATTGCTCCTTATCTTGAAGTATTAGAAGTGTTTATAAGTAAGGCGAAAATATGGGACAAACCGATTGTTCTTCATGCTGTTTACGATGATGCGCCTCTCGTTTGTGACCTTCTCGAAAAATATTCTGTTTCCAAAGCGCATTTTCATTGGTTTAAAGGGGATCAGAAAACAATAGACCGAATGATAAGAAACGGCTACCATATTTCTATTACTCCGGATGTGGTGTATGAACAAGAAATCCAGCAGCTTGTCAGCGTCTATCCTCTCGAGCTCATGATGGTTGAAACAGATGGTCCTTGGCCATTTGAAGGTCCATTTGCAGGGAAAATGACCCATCCGAATATGATGGAGGAATCCATATGGAAAATCGCTCTGCTCAAGAAGCTTTCCGCTGAGGAAGTTTCAGATGTCTTACATCAAAACACAAAAGGGTTTTATCAAATAACAACTTGAAGCTGCCGATCAAACATTGGTAGCTTTTTTTATGTGTAAATAATGAACAGGAAATTCGCAGCCTCTATGAATCTTTTTGTAAACAAGAAGAAATGATTCACGGCAACGAAGTGAGCGACCAAGATGAAAATGATACATATCTAGAAATAGAATGTGGAAAGCATGACGATACGTTGACGTATCGTGATACGAGAAGGGGGCAAAAAGAAGAAGAAAATAAAAAAGATAATAAATAAGAAAAACAACAACAAGAAGCTTTTAATCCAAATAAAGAGAAAAATCCAGACACAGAAAATAATCAAAAAGTTGTAGATGTAAAAGAAATTATTGAGTTTTGGGACAACAATGGCTTTGGTTTTTCGAACATGAATGCGAAAGAGCAGCTGTTAGTATGGTTAGATGATTCTATCTTTTTACAACCGAAAGAGGTGATTTTAAAAGCGATGAATATTGCCTGTGCCAATAACAAGCGAAGGCTAAGCTATGTGGTTGGGATTCTGAAAAACTGGGAAAATGAATCTTTACTGACCGTAGAAGAAATTGATTCCTATCATGAGAACCAAAAGCCTGTACCAAAGCCTAGGCAATCTACCGAATCATTTCCTGTCGGAAGAGCGATTCCAGGTGGATTTAAACTTGACCTTACGGCAGGTGAAGAGGGATGAGTATGGTAGAAAAAGCATTCTTAGGAAGCTTGATGAAGGCGGAGTACTTACTCCAAGATACCATTACAATTAATACTTAATAATAGTAATGATTACGAATTAGATTGTCAACAGTCTCTGAAAGGAAATCCAACGATTCTTTTCCAACACAGTAAATAAATGTTTTACACTGAATCTCTACAATTACTAACGAAGCATAGACACAACACCACGTTTTGCCTTGGAATAAATTAAGCAATGTAAGTACAAAAAGTTATCATCATTTGAAACCCTTTTGTTTGGCTCAAAAAAGAAAAACAGGAATGTAATAAAGTAGACAAGCATAAAAATAAATCGTAATTATTTCGTTTTAAAGGAGCTATATATGTCAATTTCATCTCCTGTAAAGGACATATTTCTTTATGGACTTTTTTTGCTTTTTGTTTATCTTTTTTTCTTTGGAAATCATGAAACCCTTCAAATCATAGGAGTCATTTTTCAAGGTGAATGGAGGACTGTATTTGTTGTTTTTCTTGGCATTTTACTTGAAGCACTTCCTTTTATAGTTATTGGCGCATTAATGGCATCAGTTATTCAAATATTTATAACCGAAGAAATCATACAGAGAGTTATCCCCAAGAGGCCTATTCCGGCAATGATTACTGCGTTAATGGCAGCTGCTATCCTTCCTGTGTGTGAATGCGCAATCATCCCGGTGGTCAGAAGATTGATTCAAAAGGGTATGCCAGTGCATGCCGGCACCGTACTTCTGATTGGTGCTCCCATTTTGAATTTTATTGTATTCGGTTCGACGTTTTATGCCTTTCAAAGACATCCTGAAATTATTTACGGGCGATTTATTTTGTGTATAATCACAGCTCTCATTGCGGGGACGGTAATTTATGTTAGTTTCAAGAAAACAAATATTCTTAAATTTAATACAGAAGATTTGACTCTGCAAAGGCCATTAAATCGAAACAGAGGAGCTTCAAAGTTAAAGGGGGTATTGCATCATACTTCCCAGGAATTTTTTGCAGTGGGTAAGGTGTTTATCATCGGTGCATTTCTTGCAAGCATTGCTCAAGTGTATGTCCAGCAATCCATGCTTATTGAAACGGCAAAAGAACCTGTAAACTCAACCATTATGATGATGGCGTTTGCCTTTATTCTGTCACTTTGTTCAGAAGCGGATGCCTTTGTTGCGGCTTCTCTAGGACATGTATTTCTTCCAGGTGCGATATTGGGTTTTTTAGTTTATGGTCCAATTTTGGATTTAAAGAATGTATTTGTTATGTTATCTTCGTTCAAAGTTCGCTTTGTACTATTCTATTTTTTTGTCATCACTATAACAGTACTTGGCCTCTCATTACTGGCCGGCTACCTAATACATGGAGGTTAAAGAATGAAAGAAAAGCAGGTCCCTATTTGGCAATTCAACAACGAACTACAAGGAATTTTATTAATTGGTATTAGTTTAGTGATTTTTAAGCTATATGTATCAAAAAAAGTCTTGATCATACTGGAACCTGAGATGATTCCTTTTTTGTTGTTTGCCATGGTAAGTCTTTTTATAATCGGTTTTTTCCGTCTTTTAAACAGTGATTTAAAAGGGGCGGACTGTGATTGTGAAGTTTGTGATCCATCTTCTTCATTGTTCATAATCATTATGAAATCTTCTTTTTTCATTTTTGTGATCATACTATCTCTTGTCCTAAATGATTTTATTGATACCGTTCATGTCCCTTTCAAATAACATGAGTAATATTTCTCCTAATGAGCAGAGAGGAACAGCATTATTAAATAACAAAAAAGCTGATTCCAAGGAATTAGCTTTTTTGTTCATAATTAGAGATGGGCATTCATTTCTAAACTGAGTTTTCTTTTTCTATAGCTGATTTGTCATGTCATGATGAAGAGTTCTGTTGATTTGCGCCATACAATGAATAAATTACTGTTCTAATTCTTGTTTATTCCAATAAAAACAAGTTCACTTAATCTTGTTTCATTCTCTTTCCATTGACGGTCCTCACCCTGAAAACAACATATGTAGTGCATACTGCACAGAAACAAAATACTGAAAGGCTAAACTGTATACAGCAACAAGGAACAAATATTTTTAATATTTTTTACGAAAGGAACTTGCTCATTGAATAAAAAAGTGATAAATTATCAAGTATCAAGTTTAAATCGTAATGATTACGATTTAAGAGAGGTGAGGTGTATGTATAAATGGACGATTGCTCGCAATATCTCTGGGGCACGCCAGGCAGCGGCACGGATTGTTAGTAGTTTATAGTGACGGATTACATAAAAGGTTGGAGTTTTCTAGGAACAAATTGTTTTAGAAAGTTTGGATTTATTGCCTTTTTAAACATAATTTTTATAAATGCCGTCATTATGCATTATATGGAGAGCGGTGCATATCTGTTGTTATATAAGATAAAATCTTTACGTTTTACTGAAAGTATATGTTGACGAGGAGGATTACGATGAAAAAAATACCCACTTATATTATTTCAGGGTTTTTGGGAAGCGGAAAAACAACATTGCTGCTACATTTATTAAAGTATTGCAAATCTCAACAAAAAAAAGCTGCCATTCTATTAAATGAGCTAGGCAGTGTGAATGTAGAAAGTTACTTGTTTGAAGACGAGAATGTATTTGAGTTATTAGATGGATGTATCTGTTGTTCCATTCAAGACGATTTAAAAGCAACATTAACATCACTTTTAGAAATGCACACCGAAAAACCTATAGATGCATTATTCGTTGAAGGGACAGGTGTTGCGAATCCGTTAGAAATCGTAGAAGTAATGGCTAGTCCTCCTTATGTGCACTCTTTTGACATTCAATCCGTCATTAGTATGATTGATGCAAGTTCATACCTAGAAAATCAAGATATTTTTACTTCGAAAACAGTTCGTGACTTGCTTAAAAACCAAATTAAGGGAGCTACAACTGTCGTGCTCAATAAAGTGGATCTGGTGAATGAAAAACAATTACAAAAAATAGATGCTAAACTCACTAAGTTGCTAGATAACAATACACAAGTAATGAAGGCTTCCTATGGAAACGTGGATATAGGAGAATTACTACAAAAACGATCAAATACTACCGTCGTTTCACATAAACACCAAACCGATAGTTATGGTGATCCTAGACATTCTACTTGCAATCATGACCATACACACCATCATGAACATGTACAGCACGCCAGCATTAAAACCATTACGATTCAAGATGTTCCTTCTGTAACTAAAAGACAGCTAAAAAAATGGCTAAAATCATTACCAGAAGGGATTATGCGTGGCAAAGGATACATATTCTTGAAAGATAAACCGGGTTTGTATCCATTTCAATATAGTTCGAATCAAGTGCATATAGGTGATTTTCCGCAAAAACTTGAAGCAGATCCTTGTATAGTCTTAATTGGGAAAGATATAGATATTACGACTATTAAAAACTCTTACACTACTCAATTTACCTTATCCTAACTATGTGTGGACTAAGTACTCTTTGTTAACAGCTTGTCCTACCAGGGGAGAGGGGGTAGGGATTACTATTATAATCATGTACAGTCTATCATCAAAATCGTAATCATTCAGATTTATAAAGGAGAAACAAAATGAAGAAAATACCGGTAACCGTATTAAGTGGGTATTTAGGGGCAGGAAAAACAACATTATTAAATCACATTTTAGCAAACCGGGAAGATAAAAAGGTTGCTGTCATCGTTAATGATATGAGTGAAATTAATATTGATGCGTCTTTAGTAAAACAAGGAGGTTTTTCACGTACAGAAGAAAAACTGGTGGAAATGCAGAATGGTTGCATTTGCTGCACGCTGAGGGAAGATTTAATAAAAGAAGTGGAGAAGCTTGCGGTTATAGGGGATCTTGATTACATTGTCATTGAATCAACCGGCATTAGTGAGCCGATAACCGTAGCCCAAACGTTTACCTACGTAGATGAAAATTTAGGAATTGATTTATCGGCTTTTTGCAGGCTCGATGCTATGGTGACTGTTGTCGATGCGAATCGCTTCTGGCATGATTTTGCTTCCGGGGAAAGCCTGCTAGATCGGAAACAGGGGACTGATGAAACCGATACAAGAGAAGTAGTCGATTTGTTATTTGACCAAATTGAGTTTGCCAACATTATTTTATTAAATAAATTGGACCTAGTAGACGAGAACGACAGACGTGAATTAAAAACAGTCCTTCAAAAACTAAATCCGGAGGCCCGCATGATTGAAACTGATCATGCCAGTGTTCCATTGGACCAAGTTTTGAATACAGTACTGTTTAATTTTGAGAAAGCAAGCCAAGGTGCCGGCTGGATAAAAGAATTAAATAATGAACATATACCGGAAACAGAGGAGTACGGAATCTCTTCTATCGTTTACCGAAGACGACTTCCTTTTCACCCGGAAAGATTAATGAACTGGTTAGAAGAGTGGCCTGTAGAAGTTGTTCGGGCAAAGGGCTTCTTATGGCTGGCGTCCCGAAATAATATAGCAGCTTTACTGTCACAAGCTGGTCCATCCATTACCATTCAAGGTGCTGGTGAATGGATAGCAGCCTACCCTGAAGAGGAGAAACAACAAGTTTTACAGGAAGAACCAGAACTGCTGGAAAGATGGGATCCAGTTTATGGTGATCGGTTGACAGAGCTTGTCATGATTGGAATGGACATGAATCAAACAGAGATTGAAAAAACACTTGATGACTGTTTATTAACAGAAGAGGAACTAAAGAGAGAGTGGTCTGTATTTAAAGACCCACTACCACCATTTGTGGAAGCATAAAACAAAAAATTGGGAGGATTTCAAAATGAGAGTAAAAATTACCTTAGCGTGTACAGAAACCGGAAATCGAAACTATATTACGACAAAAAATAAACGGACACACCCAGAACGCCTGAATTAAAAAAGTATTGCCCGCGTTTAAAAAAACATACATTGCATCGCGAAACAAAATAGAAATGAATAACTAAATCAACTGGAAGACCATTTTACCGTATGTGCGCCTTTATTCGACAAAGGCGCATGCTTTTTGTAAAGACCCTAATAGGGGAAAATAAGATGATAGTACTGTAAATTTCCATAGAACAAATCAAAGTAAACGAGTATCAGTATTTAAATCAATAAGAAAATTATTGGGGGGTATTAGATTGTGATTCTTTCTGATAAGACAATCTTGAAGAGGTTAAAGGATCAGGAGCTAATTATTGATCCGTTTTCAACGTCACAACTTCAGTCTGCATCTGTTGATTTAAGGTTGGCAAATCATTTTTTAACAGTGGATGAAAATGCTGTTCCGCTTATTACAATCGACAAACCCGCTGACTATAAAGAATTTCGTAAAGATATTATCATCATGCCACCTCAATCCTTTTTATTAGGATCTACCCTTGAGTTGTATCAGCTTACCTAATAATATGACGGCTTTTGTAGAAGGAAGAAGCTCCATTGGAAGATTAGGCTTGTTTATTCAAAATGCCGGATGGGTGGATCCAGGCTTTGAAGGGCATATCACTTTAGAACTTTATAATGCAAACCGTGTTCCGATCGAGCTAAGAGCAGGGAGGCGTATATATATAATTATTAATGGTCCCTGCCGAGAGACCTTTTTCTTTTTTTAGGAAGAGGATATATTGTTGAATATCCTCTTCTTTCATATCCTCTATGGATTTATTTGAACTCTGCATAAAAGATAAGAATGCCCGTATTCGTCTCCAATAGGATTCTCTTGACGAATCGGGAGTACCTTTAAGATCAAAGTATAGTTCTATTTTTTTATAATAATGCTTTATAAAAATTCCTCCTGATGATTGAATAAGTAGATTAGTTGATTAATCAATCATCAAAAGGAGGAGCACGACATCTAGTAGTAAGTTGTGATATAATTGGCATAAGAAAAAGTATGTCCTTCTATGGATTGTTTGGTTTGGCGATTAAACAATACCACATAGAGAACATACTTTTTTGTTTTTTTATAAAATTATTTGATATTGGGCTTTTAAAGAGCCATCGCGTTAGCGATTTCGTTCTTCTTTAAGGGGACAATCGGAAATTTTGCGCGTGAAAAGGCCCGACTAGCAGATGGGAGCTAGTCGGGCCTTTTCGTTATTTTATGGGTAAGATCTTTTCGCAAAATTTTTGATTGCCCAAGAAGAATGAAGATTTGCCAGTAACGCATAATGTCTGATTTTCACCAATCCCGAACCGTCCCCACAGTATTCAGAACCCATTTTTTTCTTCTGTTTTTATATTCGGTTTTCTTTTATACTAGAATGATCTTAACAATGAGGTAAACTGTATGGAACATACTAAAAACTTGCTCTTACAAGTAATGATTATTTTGATCCCTGTCTTTTTTTATTCTATGTATTTAACCAATCGTCATCAATTCATCGAAACGAAACGTCAAAAATTAATTTTCAGTTTCTTGGCAACGATTACGTTAGTATTGTGCATGTCATTCCCGATCTATTCGGATGTAAACGAGCGAAATGACCTACGGTTTGTAGCTCTTATGATAGGTATATTTTATGGAGGTGGATACGCAACAGGTATTGTTCTCACGATCATCTTATTGTTGTATCGGTGGTATTTCGGGGGGTCAGGTTTTTATTCAACGGCATACGAAGTCCTTTTCTTCTTACCCATGTTTTTTTTAGCATATCCACGTTTCATCCAACAGGATCGAGCAGGTCGAATGAAACTGGCTTGGATGATAACATCGGGGATGTCCTTGATCTTCATCCTCGTGGATTTTCAAGAGATGGATTTTTTTAGCCACACACTTCAGGAAATTTTAGCGATATGTGCTGCCACCATCGTAACCGTCTTTTTGATTGAAACCTTAAGGGAAAATGCCCAGTTACACATGGAAGCTCAACAGGCGGAAAAATATAAGATACTCGGAGAATTGGCCAGTTCCTTTGCTCATGAAGTTCGAAATCCCATGCAGACCAATCGAGGATTTCTTCAGTTACTTCTACAATCGCCAATTTCAGAGACGTATAAAAGGTATGTTCAAATTTGTATAGAAGAAGTGGATCGAACGAATGACGTCATTACCGAATATCTTTCGCTTGCCAAGCCAGAAGCGGATACGAAAGAGTCCGTCGATGTTTGCCAAAAAATACAAACAGTCGTCAAGATTCTCTACTCCTATGCTTTAGAACGAAAAGTAAGCATAGACGTCCGACTTCCGGAGCAAGAGTGTGCGATATTGGGTCATCCCCCAAAAATGAAACAAGCCTTCCTCAATATCATCAAAAATGGAATCGAAGCGATGCCTCAAGGTGGTGCGGTTTCCATTTGCGTGAAACAGGAGTCACAGCATGTGATGATCCAAATCCAAGATGAGGGAGTGGGGATGAATGAAGACGAAGTGAAACGTCTTGGACAACCATTTTATTCCCTGAAAGAAAAAGGAACCGGCATAGGACTCATGGTGAGCTATCGCATTATCGACTCGCTTCATGGAAAAATCACCGTCCAAAGCCAAAAAGGAAAAGGAACCAAGTTTACCATTCGGTTCCCTCTCCATAATTGTAAAAATATCATCGCCATTAACTGACAAACATGAGCGTTAGCTAAAAATAAAAGTATATGAACCGACAGGAGTTAAAGGGTATTGGATCGTAGATAACCGTACTGAGACAGTTGAAGTGTTTATCTTTATAGAAGTAAGTATTTTTGAAGACTTTATCATCGATTTAAAGAACATATTGGCTGCGGTGAAAAAGGAATTAGCAAAGCACCACTGATAGTGAAGAAAGATGGCACCATTAATCTGCGAATCTTTATGGATACTACATCCATTAAGCTAGTTGTTAACGATGGGGAGCAGGTCATTACCAATCGGATATTCCCAGAGGATACTAGCAAGCAGTTTAACCTATTTACAGAAGGCGGCAAGGTTTGTGTAAATAGCATTGAATCATGGAAGCTAGGTTCTGTGTGGAAGTAAATACTTTTTTTGAAATAAAGATAGAGCTCTAATCGATTAAAGATGATTAGAGCTTTGTTTTTGACTGTTGGAAGTGTGAATGCAGTAGGTTTACACCAAAAATCAACTAATTCCTAACGGTAAAAAGAGCAAAACCATGAAGCTAATCAAAAGCAATGCAGAAATGGTTAACTCTGGAAGAAAAAACTAGTAGGAAACTAATTATTCACCACTACCGTCAGCAGCAAACCGGAAATACATTAATCAAGAATCTAAATTAAAAGTTAAGGAAGCTATTTATAAGTATTTAAGCTAGTTTATCAATCTTCTTGGAGTTCAGGCACCGATAAATCAGTTGTTTATTATTTTTGGCAGCATTTCGGTAAAAATCTCGATAAACATAAATACTAGTATTAGGATGGCAGGTATGGAGAGAATTGCAAAGCTTAGGTAGGCAAGTTTCAGCTTGCCATTATTGGTCGAACCATTTCGTAATGTACTCAATCAGTAAGGCAAGAAGGACGGATCCGATAATAAACGAGGCCGAAAATAGGGCTATTCCTAACGGTGCTTGTGGTCAAAATAATTCATTGTTTGGATTGGACAGAAACAAAGGTTAACAATTAATTTTTGGTCCAATATTTTAGAAGCAACAGGGGAACAGTTCTTTCTATAACCTAAGAAAGTTTAGATAAACGGCTTCACAAAAAAAGGGTAAAAAATAATCAAAATTGCAAAAACGCCTTCAAAAATCAAATTTGAAGGCGTTTTTTGACGTTTACGTTCAAAAAAAGCCCTCAAATTTGAAAATTGGCGATTCGCTTTACCCCGCCAATCTCGATATCGTTGAAGTGCAAAGGATGCGGGCTTTCACCTAAATCCCTCGCAAAGGACAAGGTGATGAAAAGGTGTCATAAAGTATTCACATATTATTGAAAAACATATGACCATTTTCTTCATTTATTTATATATCAAGTATGAAGGAATTTTTTAGGAGAAAGGCAGTGGTGGAAGATGGCAAAGTTTAGAATGGTACGTACTGATTTTTGGAAGAATCCAATGGTGTCAGAGGAGATGACTCCAGAGGACAAATTCTTCTGTCTTTATCTTCTTACGAATCCACAAACGACTCAAATTGGAATCTATAAGATTACCAAAAAACAAATGGCTTTTGATTTGGGTTATTCGATTGAGAGTGTCCACTCGTTAATGGAACGATTCATCGTGCATCACAAGCTGATTCGTTACAATCCTGAAACGAGAGAACTGGCGATCAAGAACTGGGGGAAATATAACCTGGATAAAGGCGGGAAACCGTTCATGGATTGTATTTTTTCCGAGTTAAAGGATGTGGAGGATCTCTCACTGATTCAATATGTTTCGAAGGCGATTCAAAAACAGGAAATTCGCAGTCTATTTGAATCATTTTGTGAACAAGAAGAGCTGGTTTTCGGCAAAGAAGTTAGCGGCCAAGATGAAAATGATACATATCTAGAACCCGAATGTGGAGAGCTTGACGATACGTTGACGCATCGTGATACGAGAAGGGGGCAAAAAGAAGAAGAAAATAAAAAAGATAATAAAAAAGAAAAACAACAACAAGAAGCTTTTAATCCAAATATAGAGAAAAATCCAGACAAAGAAAATAATCAAAAAGAAGTAGATGTAAAAGAAATTGTTGAGTTTTGGGACAACAATGGATTTGGTTTTTCGAACGTGAATGCGAAAGAGCAGCTGTTAGTTTGGTTAGAGGATTCTAGCTTTTTACAGCCGAAAGAGGTGATTTTAAAAGCGATGAATATTGCCTGTGCCAATAACAAGCGAAGGCTGAGTTATGTGGTTGGGATTCTGAAAAACTGGGTAAATGACTCCTTACTGACCGTAGAAGAAATTGATTCCTTTTATGTGAGTCAAAATTCCACACCAAAGCCTAGGCAATCAACCGAATCATTTCCTGCTGGAAGAGCAATTCCAAGTGGATTTAAACTTGACCTTACGGCAGGTGAAGAAGGATGAGTATGGCAGAAAAAGCGTTCTTAGGAAGCTTGATGAAGGCGGAGTACTTGCTCCAAGATACCATCATTCAACCTGAACAGCTAGAAAGTACACGGCATAAAGAAATCATGCGAAGAATGGTGGAGTTAAACCGGGCGGGTAAGAATGTTGATTTAATCACATGGACAACCTTACCAGACCTCGATTCATTAGGTGGAATGTCTTACCTTTCGGAGCTGTTATCATATGCGGATCTGGAGAAATTTGACGGGACGGAGAAGCTCATACTCGATCTGTGGAAGGAACGAGAAAAGAGAAACATCTTGACGCTTGCAGCCATGAATGATTGGGAGATTGCGAAAGTCATTGCCGAATTGGATAAAATTAACCAAATGAAAATGGAGGATCACACGTCCTTACAACAAGCATTGGTAGATATCTATGAGGCACCCTGGGAAGATCGAATAAGCCAGAAAATATCTAAAGATTCAAAACTCCAAGGTTCTTCTGCTACTCTGCTTTCAAGTTTTAGTATTTGAATATCTGTTTTTAATTCTGAATTTAATGAACTGATTATATTTTGAGTAGTAAGTTTTGATTTTAAGATGTCGAGAATTTTTGTTTGCATAAGTGAACATCTCCTTTGTTTGATGAACTGATTATATGTCGGTTTTAGAGAGTGTAAACAGAATTATAATAAAAAATCCCTATTATAAAAATAAAAAAGGAGAGCAATCAGCCCTCCAGTAACTTGTTCAACTTCTCAATTTCCTCTTCGAACAACTTCATATCTGATTCATATTCTGGATGACCATCAAATGAATCCAACATATCTTTTTCTTGATGTAATGTTATCAAATACTGCTCCAATGAAAATCCACCACTTTGGATTGTATTCTCAAACACAACTTTAAATCTGCTCATTTATTTCACCTCAACAGGTAGTGTATCCAGAATATGTAATGAAATACTTATTTTATTCTCCAGATATTTCAAATTAATTTCATAATTCTTCCATTTACTTGATAAAAATAAGTTCATAATTAAAGGGAAAAGGAGTGATTCAATGAGTAGGTTAATGTTGATGGAAATAGCTATGAAGTGATGAATTACCGGAACTATATGACATTTATTTTGGTGGAAAGGTACTACTGCATTATGAAGATGCTAAGATTGAAGGGGATGTCCCTTTTATTGTAGTTGGCGCTACAGATCATATGGGGAAAGATGCAGCTCTTGAACTTATGCGAGGTTGCGAACAGTTTAAAGCCTATCACAAACATCTCTTTGGAATTGAAGTAAAATCATTTGTTACAGATGATAAGAAGTTTAAAAAGGTGAAAGACTGGTGGGGGTATTTTCATCCAAATGGAATATATAGATAAACTAATTGGGCCGCTATTTATTTAGCGTCTCTGTTTTGTTTCCAAACATCAAATTCAGTTACAAAGATAGGTGTGCTAACTACTTTTCCTTTTATTATTAACTTATTTTGATATAGTAAAGGGAAATTTGTGAAAAGAATTTGAAATATCTAGTAGATATATAAAATCAATATTTTATTAAACAAATAAAAAAGGACTACTGAGGTCCTTTTTCAGTTTCTTAAACTAAAGCAATCTGTAGCTGATTCAGAAACAGACCTTTTAGCTGCTAGTTTTCTCCTTTTAATCCTAGCGCGGATTTGATAGTCGCCCAGAATCCTGACTTCTTAGGATTGCTTGGTGTATGTGTAGACCTTATTGGGTTTGGAAATGGCCCAGACGCAGATTTCAATTGTCGGAATGTGCTTGCTGTGCCGCCTGAAAAAATATGTTCATAGTACTCTTCTCTGCCTTTTTCACACTGGATACACCAATCAGCATAACCATCCTTGAAACGCTTATCTTTTCTGAATGCGGAAAAAGGCCTGATTCTATCCAAATCATTATAAACTCCTTCTACACAAAAACCGCCACCACAAAACTTACCATATTTCAAGGCTTCAGCAAGTTCTGCCTCATACCTTAGCCTAGCCTCTTCCGCTCTTTTTGCATCCTTTTCCCTGCATTCATTACACTTTCTAGCTGTAGAGTTTGGGTATAATTCAATATTTTTAACCTCATTGCATGTTATACATTTCCTTGTTATTGGCTTAGATTGCGTTGGTTCTGGTGGTGATTTTGGTGCTGGCTTCAATACTTCGATGTGGTGTTCAGCCTGCTCTGCAAGAACAGCCATAAGAACTTCATATTCATTATCCGTTAAATCAAGGACACTTTCCTTTTCACCCCCGTTATTAATAAACTGGACTCTCACCTGATTGCAATTGGCTTTAATAACGTTAATAATGTTATGCTTGTTCAACGGACTAGCTGATATGTATTCAATTTTTAGACTCTTTTTGTTTGCTCTTATCGAACAACCGCTGTAATCTCCTGATAATACTTTACCCACGTTGCACCACACCTCTTTCATTAAGCAACTTTAATGTATTTGAATTAAAAACACCACAAATTACCTGGTGCGAATAGCCATCAACTTCAGATTTTATATTTTGCTAAGTCCTATTTCATTATCAAAAAAGGACCATTTAGGTCCTATTTAAAATACGTTCTCTTAGTTGTTCTATCGTTAAGTAGTCACCATTTTCTTTTCGATGAAGCATAGCATGGCAGTTCGGACAAACAGGAATTAGGTCTTGAATGGGCTTTACTTCATAGCCCTGTTGTATATCGTGAAGTGGTACTATGTGATGGACATGAATAAAATCTTTCCCCACTTCTCCATATAGGTTTTCAAAATTTAAATCACAAACTTGACATTGAACACCATAATGGTCTATACATTGCTTGCGAGCAAAAGGGTTGCGCTCATATACGTTGACTGTTACAGATTTACGTTTCCCTTCTTCTAAGGATTCAGGGACTTCGTCAGGATAATAATCTTTTGTTAAATCATAATTAAAGAACAACATGATATAATCCCGGAGTACCCCAGTAACTTTCTGCGGGCCTTGTATATTTCCTTTCACACCATGTTCACGTAAGTGGGCTAACGATAATTCAGTAGTATCAACCTGATCTATTAAGCGAAATCGTGACCAATTCCATGTTTTTGATTGCTTAAATTTCTCTTCATCTTTCCAAAACATTTTATTGTATTGGACTTCATTAGGTAGTACTAATCCTTTGACTACTTCAACTTTATAACGTACTTTTTGTACGTTGTTAGAAACGTAAATAAATATAATATCGCCTTTTTCATAATTACCGGACCTTCTCCAGTGTATTGTATCAAAACGACTAAATGCACCCGTCAGGTCAAATTCTTCTGGATTAGATGGAACTAACCAAAAACGACGAGCATTATGATGGTCTGTTTCCTCAAGTTCTTTCCGTCGATTGGCTGCAATTTTTTCTGGCGTAACAAAACAAAACTCGTCTTCATTCACATAGTAAGGAATGTTATATACATAGCTACGTTCGATTGGATCATAGCACCTAGATATAGTTGTATTGAGGTGATCCGCTAGGAATCTTGCAGCTTCTTGAATATTTGCTGCTTTAAATAATAGCTCATCATTTTTCATAATAGTTATTGGGGTAGCCATTTAATTGCCTCCATGTATGTATTATATCCTTTATTTTACTTTAAAAAGACATCACTAACATGCTTTTTCTCATTAACCTATTACTTAGTTAAGTAGGTTTAAAATTCCCATTTTAATTTATCTTTGTTAGGTATTGCCAAAAATGAGATTCAGGAGATATTCTAGAAGTATGATAGATAATTATGTACATATTGAATAATCGGAGGGGAGATTGAAATTATGAAAGAATATAAAGAGGTAAATGTATCGAAAAAAATAGCTACTTCAATTACATGCAACAAATGTGGAGAGACGGAAAAAATAACTGAATATGGTTTTGAGGAAGATAAATTTCATGCTTTCAACATATCTTTTGGATATGGCTCCATGTATGATGAGGAGAAATGGAAATTTGATATATGCGAAAGATGCCTAGTTGATTTTGTTAAAACTTTCAAACATTCTCCCGACATCTATGAAGTCTAGCTTTTGCTAGTCTTTTTTATTTGATATTAGACGGGGAAATTTTGAAGTCAAATTGGGAAGAACAAAGGAAACTTAGCAGAACTACAAAAAGAATTGGAAAGGAATGACTCCGATGTCTAAAAAGTATCCTTCTTATGTAAAGGCAGCTATATGTGACCCACAAGAGGTTCCAAATACTCCCTATAAAGTTAGATATTCCTTAACGGCAGAATTCGATAATTCTTTTAAAAATAAATTACTATTTATCTTAATGAACCCTAGCCATGCAACTGATTTAATTTCAGACGAAACAATCAACATTTGTTCTCACATTGCTTTTAATGATTTAAACAAATTTGAAATAGGGTCAATTACGATTGTAAATGTTCATCCTTATTACGAGCCAAAATCCTTTAAATTACAAGCAATCCTTGATGATTTAAAGACTAATCATCCAAGTATATATGAAAATACGATGAAGGAAAACATGAAAACAATCCTACAAGAAATCGACAATAGCAATTATGTATTTCTCTCTACTGGATTAGTGCCAAAAGAAATTGTTGACAAGGGATCTTATAGAGAATTGGTTAGATCAATCCACAATTATTTAGAAGAAAAAGTTGGATCTGTTTTTCTATGTAAGGGTGATCGTAATAAAAAATACTTTGGTTCGGTGCAATTGTCCTACCATATTAATCCACTTGGTGGCCAATATGTAAATAAAGCGAAAAGATTCTTTATTAGAAATACAAAGCTTGTTGAAATACCAAATGGACCTGAAATAGCTCTTACCCATTTTCTAAAAGCCTGAAGTTAACTTGAGATATGTGAGCATACCCATAAATGTTTAGCTATTTTCGTTCGAATTTCCTATATAAAGGAGGAGATGTAATGAAAAATCATTTTTTTACAATAGAAGGGGATAAAGAGTCTGGAAGATATATCGTAATTGAGTGGCAGAATGGAAATTCAAAGAATTTATTTGAAATTGAAGGAAGGCTTAAAGGTGGATTGAAAGAGGCAAGACAAATGATAGGTGAATATCTATTGAAAAACGGACACTCATTAGATAAAACTATTTGGCATCAATGCATTAAACCTGGTAGAAAAAATAATCCATCACATGAATGGACAATTGATGAATATCTAATGGGAGTTCCACTAAAACATTGATGTATTTTAGTTTTGTAGGGGGATAAGAAATGCAAAAAAAGATAACTACAGCAGAGAAGTTAGTATATAGAAGAGCAACAGAGTGGTTAATAAAAAATTATCAATCAATAAAATTAATGGATCCCGAATCAATTTATACCTTCGAAAATAACACAAATTTCATCCAGGGTTTTGTATATAGAAGCTTACGATCAGCTGCAGCTGAAATTGTTGAAATAGACTATAATTGGAACGGTATTGGGGTACATAAATATATCACACCTTCTGCACTAGAAAAATACTTAATAAATAAGAAAAGTTCTTTTATAAAGGAACATGTAGTACCAAAAAATATATATTTCAAAGAAATGATTTATGAATTGAAGAAAAATTATCCTGATAAAGAAATAATTAATAATATCCTGTTAAAGTTTTACTTTACGGCACTTATAACTAAGGAAGAGGATAAAAAACTAGATGAAAAAGGATTAAGAAGTGTTATGCATGCAAATGAAGAGTGGGATGGAGAAAATTTTTTTATTAGATATGGATGTACAGGAATTAATCTAATCGAAAATCCCTACTATGTTTTTAAAGAGGATAATCTGTAACAGTTTATATATAGTAATCAGAAACGGGCGCTTAAGTTAATTTAAAGCTGCCATTTATGGCAGCTTTATTTTTGAACATCTTAAGCAGTTTATTTAATAAAAGGTACATTTAGGAAGGTTAGAGAATAAACGTATGTTCCAAAAAGTTGAAAAATGAAAGAGAAGTGATGATACGTGACTAAAAAAATAGCATTAGTAAGTTGTACATAGCAAAAACAAAATTATCCTTGTGAAGCACAAGAGATGTATAGACCATCAAGTTTGTTTACTAAAATTAACAAATAAATTCACCAATCTGAGTTTTATGATTGGTATATTTTATCTGCAAAATATGGATTATTAAAGAAAGATTCAGTAATTTCACCATACGATGTAACCTGTCTTAATATGACAGCTGTTGATAGGAAAAATTGGTCAGATAAAGTTTTTGATGAACTTAAAATAGAATTACCATCTCATTACGATATTTTTTTCTTTGCAGGTGAAAAATACAGACAATACCTGCTACTTAAATTGAAGGAGGCAGGGTATACTTGCCGTGTTCCACTAAAAGGAATGCAAATTGGAGAGCAACTCCAGTATTTAAGTACTCAGATAGGAGATAAGAAGGTGCAAATATGAATCAGTCGTACTTAGAGGAAAATTGGTCTGGATTGAATTGGACTCCTTGGTATTCATTCCGAAAAATAATGGAGACGAAGAGTTTATTACCGACTTCTCCTGGTATGTATCGTATTAAGCCAGTGAGTCATCATCACTTTATGTATATAGGACAAACAGGTCGTAACTTGCGTGAAAGGCTTACTGATCTTATAAGAAACACACTCAAAGAAGAAATGCCTTTTAATGATCCTCATACTGCCGCACCTTCATTATGGGCTTGGAAGGATGCTACTGGTTGGGAATTTGAGTTGTCAGTTTCCACGATTGAATTGCCAAAAGAGGAGCGTGAAGGATTAGAAAGCTTTCTTTTATGGGATTATCGAGTGCAAAGTAAGGAATCAACTTATTGTAATTATGGTCGTTTTCATCAAGATTATATAAAATCGAAAAACAGATCAAGTAAATTTCGTGGAAGAAAATTGTTTGATTCAGAGCAACGTAACCCAGCATGGGGGATCTCAAGTGAGCCATTAAGTTTTCATGGCACTCCAACTTCATCCACTTTTATGGGTCTTGAGTGGTCAGAATTTATAGAGGTAGAAAAATTATCACAAATTCCAAATAAAGAAGGAGTATATCGTGTCATTGGACTCGATACAAATACACTTCTATACATTGGACAATCTCAATATTTAAGAAATCGGTTAAGGGATCACGCAAAAAAGGATTGGGGTCAAAAGATAGCTTTTTCTTATTCACTAATTGAAGATGCAAAAGATTATCTATTAAAAGAATTAGAGAACGATTTAATTGGTGCGTATTTCTCAATTAATCAGACTGTCCCAATTTTTCAAGTTAAGAATTTAAAGAATAACTTGAGGAGTTTCGACAACACTGCCATGTCATTGGGAGATTAATAAAAATAATTGATAGAGTGGAACGGAAAAAGTTATTATGAAGGAGGAATTCAGATAGAGCGTAAATGAGAAACCCTTTGAATTTAATAATAATTAAATTCAAAGGGTTTTTTTATCAGAAAGCTTTAATAAATTTAGTATTTTTATTTAGAAGCTTCCAGAACGCCATATCCTCCATAATTTCGTATCTATTATTGGTTACAGACGTGACTAAGCTATAGTGTTTTTGAAGTCGCGCTATCATATTAACTATCTGTTCACCCTCAGCCTGATTTTCTGGACTGAAGATAGCTTTTACTTCCTTCTTTTTAATGGTAGGTACTCTATGTATAATCCAAGTCAATATATACTGAGCATAGTCATTATCTGTAGTTGCAAAGTGGTCTAAGAATTGGGTTGATAGGATTACACCAACGCCATATTCTCTTCCTTCTTTCATAATTTTCTTTAAAGAAGAGAAGTTTTGACTCAAGAAATTATCCGCCTCATCAACAAGTATCATTTTCGTTAATTCACGATAATCTCCTTGAATTGTACTGTGCCCCTTTGTAGACATCTGGGAATAGAAGGTGTCCAAAGTGATTCCTACTATTAGGTTCTGAACACTTGGATCATAACCAGCCAGATGTACAACAGTTACTCCTTGTATCATGACGTATAAGGACTTTGTATTCTCACTATTTGGAGAAAAGATTTCAAAATCATATATTTGTTTTAGTGCTGCATAAAGACTATCTTCTTTTACATCCTCCCGATTCATCAATCGTTCAAATACATTATTTAATGTAGGTGGTACCAGATCCCATGTATCCATATCAGCCTTATGAATACCAGCTTGTGAATAAGCTTCAATGATTAAATCATTTAATAACTGCTGTTGCTTTATACCTAAATTAAAAGCATTTGCAATTGTTTCTTTAATGGTACTAGCTGTATGCAAAGGCAATAGCGGCTTTAGCTGTTTTCCCCTATATAAAGTTAACGGATTATACGGAAGGTGATATGGATCATACACTTTAGCGTTTGTCGCTTCTATAAAGTCATCTTTGATATAGTCACCTTTATAATCAAAGATGAGAATATCAATAGGTGTTCCATTTACATTAGATAGAGCACCATCATGTATCTGTTTAATGAGCGATTTAGTAAACTGAGTTTTCCCCGTCCCCATCGTGCCAATAATACCTGTATTCGTATGCATGATTTTACTCGTCGTAGTTGGATACCAATACAATGGTTCATTGCTGTTGGCCGAATGACCAAAAAGAATTCTTAATGGTTCTGTTTCTTCAGGCAATTTTGTAACGGAAGGTTCTTTAACTAGAGAACTATGATGTAGGTCATGATTCGCCTGAACCGAAGCAATTGCATGGCTTTTTTCATAAATATTTTTCAAATTTGGCTTTTCTTCCGTTTGCAGTTCCTCAGGCGTTTCCTCCTGTTCTATGGTAAGCATTTCGCCCTTCGGTTGTTTATATATATCCTCCCAGCCTTTAATGAATTTCTCATATACTTTTTGCATTGCGGATGGCGTTAAGTGGGTGTAAACGTAGTGATTGTCTTTTACAAAGATGTTTTTCTTTTTACTTCCATTTTTAGCTACGAAGTATTCAGAATTGGAAGTACGGATTCCTGCAAACTCGATTGTTTCAATTGTTTTTTGTAAATCTTTTTCCATGAAGAACTGCCAGAAGTTGCGGAAGATTTGTGCGTGTGATTTTTCTGCCCATCTGATTATTTCTCCATCTAGGTTCATTTCAAATTCATGAGTGCTCATTAGTAAATCCTCCTATATTTCTCCTCTTTATATATTAGATTACTAAATTTTAGCTGGCAAATATAAATAAAGATATTATATGAATTGGTTCTGGTGCAAAAATTTAAAGATACTTTTTACCTTGTTCAGCTAACCTGACAGTTAATGCATTAAAAAGGGATCGCCACAGCCATCTCATCTTTAGCATAAGCACCCTTTAGTTGAAGAAGGATTCCAACAAAAACATAACGTATTTTATCAAACTGTGGTGGCTGAAAAATTTTATACTTTCTTTTAGAAATAGAGGTCGGCGAGCCTCCTTATAAATTCTATCCGTGCCAAGAACCAGTTCTTTTATCTAATGTTACAAAAGGATAATTATCTTTTTCGCCCGTATAAGGTAAAGAATCCGTATAAACCTCTACAGTATCACCTCTATCAATTAATTTTTCTATTTTATCTTCCTTATAATAACTGTTATTCCAGTTCTCTAAAAATAGCTCTTTCCAATTATCTTTTATGGGTGCATTATGAGAAAGGTAAAAGGCTTGTTCAAACAGAGTTCCTTCTTCACCGTTATGTTTTTTCTTAAATTCCTCTATAACATTCCATATCTCATTAGCGGTTAAATTATCATAAAAATTCTCAGACCAGTTAATACCTTTTGCATAACCATAATCAGGACTAGGCATATACTTATCAAATATATATGTCCTAAGCGTCTTCTTTAAATGCTCCATCTCTTCGAGATAAGCATTATGGGAATCAACTTTTTCCTGTTTCTGTTGATAAATAAATTCGATAATTTGTCCATTTGGAACCGTTCCATCAGTTAAATATTTTTCATAAGCCTTACCTTCAACAGTTCTACCGTCAAAATTACTACCATTTTTTTTCAATAATAGAGCATGTTTTTTGCCTTCTTTATTTGTTATCGTTACAACAGTATACCCATGAGAATCTTTATTTTTAGCGATTACATAAGAAAAATGGTACACGTAATTGACTGTTAATTGCCCATTGTTAAAGAACCAAGTGCTACTTACCCCATCCTGTTTTCCTGTTGCCAGCCAAACACCACTGATATTATCACTCGCCTGTGGTACTTCTGAAGATGTTGAACTTTTAGATGGCGATGTTTTCACTGCAGGTTTTGTGTTTTGTTTCGAACTTTGTGATGTCGTTTCTGTTGTTTTTGTTTTTTGCTTTGAACTTTGTGGGGAGGTTTTTGTTGATTCACCTGTCGTTTTTCCACATCCAGAAAATACTACCCCAAAAAGAACTACCCAAACAACTATTATCTTTTTCATTTACATTAAACCCTCTTTTATCTTTATTTTAACATTTCTAGTTCAACTAAACTGCCTCGTTAGTAAAACAAGTAAAAAGATCGCCGCAGCGACCCTCATCTTTCGAAGCAGATAAAGATATAGCTTGGATCCCAGACTGGGAATTAGTATTGGAGAAGTTAGAATATTTTGATTGGAGCGTACGCAATCCTCTGTTTCAACAGTACATGATTACTTCTAGGTCGAGTAATAGTGAATTTAAAGCTTTTATTGATAACAGACACCAGAACCTATTGAAAATATTAAAGACTGAGTTAGCCTAAGGGGCTATGATGACCTTTCCATTGACAAATGTTGGTCGGTTTCAATTATCATGTGGGTAACGTAAAGGTTAATCATTGTACTAAATATTGCGCGGTGGTAAATAAAAAAGCACTGTATAACATTGATATAGCAACGATTTTCCTTAAAGAAGCAAACCGAAGGTGCAACGGATAGCACGTAAGCCTCCGAAGCTTAAAATGTGAGTTCGATTCTCGCCGAGCACATCATGAAGTCAATGAGTTCCTATGTTTGTATGAGTTTTATACAAGCATAGGAACTTTTTTGTTTGGGTGCTTTTCAATTGCGGATACCACGTAACGAATAACACGCAATGGGGGGCATTATCATGTCAAGAAGAAAATCAGTTAGCACAAACGTATTGGAAAAACTGGTTCAACAGCAGGAACAACCATCTAAAGATTTTCAGAAAGCTTCAGAGGAATTTCTTAAGCATTGTAAGATTAAAGGACTTTCAATAGATACGGTCAAATTTTATGATAAAGAACTCAAAGGACTCTCTAGAGCATTAGTTGTAATTGAGGTCTCATTGAAAGACGTGAGAACTTTCAAGACAAATGACGTTGAGAGTTGGGTCGAATACATGTTGGAAAATAATAGAGCAGTCTCTTCAATCAATGCAAGAATGCGAGCAGGGAGAACCTTTATGAATTACTGTTTAAAGAAAGGTTATATTGATAAGAATCCTTTTGACGGAGTATCACAACTGAGGAAACGTCATACAGTCGGAGCAACCTTTACAAAGAGACAATTAGAAAGACTGTTAAACGCTCCAGACATAACTCAATTTGTTGGTCTCCGTGACCTTGCAATTATGTTGACATTTGCCCATGTTGGACTCCGTCTCAAAGAACTTTGTTCAATTAAGGTTCAAGACATTTCATTTGACGGAAAAGGGGAAGTCATAATTCAACAAGCAAAGAACCGATATGCAAGACGTGTTCCAATGACCAATAGGTTGAGAAAGGTTTTAAAAGCTTATATTGAAGAACGTGGAATACTGGATAATGATGCTCTGTTTGTAAGCGTTGAGAATGCCCCAATAAACGCTCGAACGGTTCAAGAGCGGTTGAAACGTTACGGCGTGGTTTCGAAGGTCGAGAACGAGGTTTCTGTGAGTCCTCACGCTTTTAGAAGGACGTTCTGTCGGTTGAAAGTTGAAGCAGGAGTAAACTTGTTTGTATTGCAAAGACAAACTGGTCATAGTGAACTTGAAATGCTCCAGCGTTATGTTCAGATTTATGGAAAAGACCTTGAACAAGCAATTGAGAAAGGTTTTGATTAAGATTCTTCATTTTCCTGTTACTATGACTATGTGGGGAAATGAATTGAGGGAGCGAAATGACAAGTATCACCCATTAAATACATTAGATGTTTAAGTCGAAAAAAACAAGTCAAATAAACCACACGGTATGAAGTGAAACAAGTCACAATTAAACTTTTAGCATTGTATGAAGAGAACAGTCACATGGCTGTTCTCTTTTTTTCTTGTTATCACTGTGTAGCATAGAATGATTTAATTATTTTAATATAATTATTTAATTGTAGCTAGTAAGTCTTGTGATATGGCTTATTTATAATGAATTGCTGATTAAGTGTAGTACTGTAACACTATTACAGTAAATTCCATTAATGTAATTTGGTGGTTTATTTATTCGGTTAATTATAGTAGTATAAATATAGTAATAGTTGTTTTGTTTTAGAGATGGAGGAGATATAAGATGGAAACTATAAATGGAGATGTATACGTAATTAATAACAAGATAAATCACAAGGTTTTAATAGGTGAAGGTGATGATGGCAGTTCACGTTTATCTCAACATAGAAGTAATCTTAAAAAGGGGATTGAGAGAAATAAACCACTCCAAGAAGATTATGAAAAGTATGGAGAAGATGTATTTGAATATGAAGTGATAATAAATAGTATTGACCGTAAACTTTGTGAACAGTTATTAATAGAGTTGTTTTCAAGGGTAGATAAGGCTTACAACAAAAGAGATAGAAGTGGTGGAAAAATTAGAAAGATAGAACAAGGAGAATTACTTGTCCCAGCAATTCTTTATCAAGAAATAGAGGCTTTTATCCATCAGTGGGAACAAAAACTACCTTACTTTAAAGATTTGCTGGATGAATTAGAAGATATGAAAGCTGGATTTGAATCAAAGTCAGAGAAAATATTTAATAGGGACTTTAAAAAATCTTTCCTAACAGGGTATGAACACGAAACTCAGCGAGTAGCCAAACAATTATTTAAAATTACTTACGACTTTGAGGTTGAGTTGAATAAAGATTTATACAATTTTACCTTTGAAGAAGCTGGAAAGGTCTTAAGTGCATTAGGTGCAGGGACAATCAGAAGCATTCAAAATTCAAAACCAACACTTTCAAAGTATTTGGAATTTGCAATCCAGCAAGTTGTTTCAGATAACAAGATTAATTATTATAAAAATTTACGAAAGAAGGAGGATATTTCCATGTACCTTAATAAAGATAAAGAAGAAAATACGATATTTGATAAAGAAGAAATTATGGAAATGGCAATGGACTCAGATAATGCTCAAGATGGAGTTATCCTAGCATTATTGTTCGATGGAATAAGTCATAAAAATGAATTTGAAGAGTTGAGAAACTTAACTCTAGATAATATCAATGAAGATAATCAACAAATCATATTATCAGACAGAACAATTCCGATGAGTACTGAAACATCTGTCTTAGTGAAAAAAGCAATTAAGGACGACACATATGTTAGTATCAAAGGTGAAACATCTCGCAAGTATAAGATTGCACAGGGTACTAATCTTTTAAGAGGTCTCAGGGGAAAAGTCCAAGTTAAAGGTCAAATAGTGAGTCAGCGTATTTTAAGGATTGCAGAAATATTTGATTATGAGTATCTGAACGCAACAACAATCTCTTACAGTGGTCAAATACATTATGCTATTGATTTGATTAATAATGGAATTAATATTGACGAGTCTACTTCAATAATCATTAACCGATTTGGTATTAATGACAACCCTGCTTCTCGTTTCTATTTAAAAACAAGGATTGAGAATTTCATAAAGAGGAAAAATGACCAAGATAATCGAGATAATATGGATGATGAGTAATAGTACTAAATTGATGAGCAGCCCCATTTAGCTGCTCATTGTTGGAGTAGGAATGAGAGGGATATTTTCCACATCTCATACCTTCTTGTTAGGGAAAGGAAGGATAGCACCTAGACTCACACAATACGATGTCCAGAAAACCTTTGACACGATTAAGCGGTAGCCTCGATTACCCAATTTCAACGTATATGCTTAAATTAGATTTTTCAAGGCAAACCATTAACATCCCCGATATTCCATATCAAGAGTTTATACAAAGATTTCCTAGTAAAACACTACCCTTTATCCGAAGCTGATTTTCATTAGATAAAAAAAGTAAACTTTCTTCTGAAAAGTTCTTGACACGATATTTTTGATTTTATGATGAGATTCAATAGCTTTTTTCTGATGGTTTTAAGCATAAATTGTTAATTATCGATTTTGGTATAATAACAAACATAAGACCTGATGATAATGTTGCTTCAGTCAGACAAGTGTATAAATATCTACACTCAATTCTTAGTTAGAAACAATAAGTGTATAAATATCTACACACAATTATTTAAATGGTATCACTGACTGTAGAAATATACACACTCAACGGTACTCTAATAAGAAAGAAACAAAGTAATAAGAAAGAAACAATTAATAAGAGAATAGACGCTCGCAGGCGAGCATTTTGTTTGCTTTTTCTTTAAGTGATTAAGGCTAAAGGAAGAAATTAAGAAGGCAAAAGGTTAAACAAGGGGACAGGAAAATGACTCTGGAGGTAATGATAATTTTAAAAAATTACATTACAGAGGGGTTTTATAGTTGTTAATACAAGACAATTTACACATTCAAATTTCAAAAAAAATATTAAATCTAGAAGCAAATGAAGCATATTTCTACTCTATTCTTAGTAAGAGTTCATTACTTGATGGCGGTGCAATGGTGCATTTACCTCAGTTAGCTGAAATGCTTGGCGTTAGCAATAGAACGGAAAACAGAGATAAGATTAAGCAATCATTAGCAAATCTAGAAAGTAATTTAGGATTTGAATATTACACGGACTTTCAGTTAAAGAAAAGACTTAATTTGTTGGAACTGAAAGGTACACAGTACTTTTATGCTAAAGTTCCGTCAGTAATAGACAATTTCTTGAAAATGTCTTTAGGGGATTTCAACAAATTAGTTTACTTCGAAGAGAAAGAATGTAAACAAATGATTATGTTTCAGTATTTGTACATTGTTGGTATGGTTAATGAGAGTGGAAAAGAAAGAAAAATTTCGTATCCTACTGTTGAGGGAATAGCTGCGGCAACAGGATTCGATAGAAAGACTGTATTTAGGTATAACGAGATACTGGTAAAATATAACCTAATTTACATGGATACAGTCACTATTAAAGATAAATCTCATAATAAATACTCACGTTGGAGTGATAAGGAAGATGTGATAGAAGCGGTAGCTGAAGTAAAAATTACAGGTTACATCTCAAAGAAAAGAAAGACTCAGCACGAGGGTGTTGTTGAGACAACAAATAAAGTTGTGGCTAAATCTACTACACCCAAAAATGATAATACTGGTCTTGACCCATCCATTGATAAAGCTTTAGTGGGTTTTGTTAAAGCTGGATTAGCAATGCACAAGGGTACTAAATCAAAGATAAACGAGGCTATTGAAATCTGTGGCGTAGAGCAACTTATCATTGGTATTAAAGAATTGGATTTCATTTGTCGAAATAATGGTATTCCAGAATCTAAATGGGCAGGATACTTCTCGAATAATATAATTTCAAAAGCTAAGGAACGTAAAAAACAGGTGGAAGCACAAAAAAGAGCAAATGAAAAGTTAATGAATGAGCCTGTTACTCCCACTATTGATTACACTAAAACGTATAGAGAGACCCAAATTCGTTTAAAGGAAATGGAAAAAGAAAAGAAAATTGAGGAAGAAGAAAAGCTTATGAAGTCCCTTTCTCTATTTACTGATGAGCAAGAAAAACCTAAAGAAGATTGGCTGCTTGCATTAGGAATATAAGATTTGGTGTACTGCAAATTTCACATGAACATAGGGGAATAGTGGAGACAATGCTGAAAAAATTGTAAACACAGAGGGTCTCTTAATTGAGGCTCTCTTTTTCGTGTGTAAGTGCATGATTGAACATATGGTTTGATTTAAAAATCAATTAATAAAACTGTGATTTTATTATTGATTTTTAAAAGAAACAAAAAAGGATGGCTTAATCAAAAGTCATCCTTTTTAATGTTAATTACTTATTTTTATCTTATATTTGATATTCCAATTCACCTTCAACCCTATCAGGGAGATTTTTTGAGGTTATTTCGTAAAGAATTTTAAAAGTGTCAGTTGATTTAAATAAGATAAAGGATGGGAAAGCAATATTCTCTTTAGGGTTTAATTCTTTAAAGTAGTATTCAAGAACTGTATAGTCGCTTTCAATATATATTTCAACGTTAAAAAGACTTTCAATGTAATGCTTATAATCAGTATTCAATTTGTTAACTTTTTCTATATATTCTTGGTACATTTCAATAACTCCGCCATAGGAAGGCAGCGGTATATAATTAAAATTTTCTTGCACAAGGCTATCCTTATTTTGTCTGAGAATAAAGTTGAAAATGCCGTCTGTAAATTCTTCAACAATATTAGGCGGGGGTATTTTAATGTCATTAGCTTTTAGGATTTCAACGTTCTTTGGAAACTTTAATTTTACAGTAATTGATTCATTAAAAACTTTCCCAATATTTTGTAATGATAACGGGGCAATGTAGTAATTACCAATATATTCAAATATATTTAGATAATCCTCTAACTCTTTTAATTTATAAATAAAATTCGTGATTTTCTCGTCTTTTTCTCTTTCTACAGTTGAACCTTCAATTTTCTTTGGAGTTTTAAATAACGGGTGAGAAAAGGTCACCATTGATTCCATCAATTCACCAACGTGAAAAAAAGAGTACTCAAGGTCTACCCCAAGTAATATATTTGTTTTTTGAATTATCTCAGTTTGCTTCTGATTAGATAGTTCTTTAGAAGCCATAGGACTAACATTTTTAACTGATAAATTAAGCCTTGGTAACTTAGTATCATCCTTACCTATATTTATTTTCTCCTTGCTAATTTCACTATATGATGGAAGTTTAACATCTGATATTTCATGAATCAGCCTATATAACTCATCCTTAATATCCGTAATAAATTTGGACTTAATTAAATCGTCTCTTTTAAAAGCCTTGAAGTTACTAGAGAAACTACTGTAGTTTGGTAAGTAGTATTGAACGAGTAATTCATTCTCAATTTCAT
Organism: Bacillus sp. OV166; assembly: GCF_900177675.1. GTDB lineage: Bacteria > Bacillota > Bacilli > Bacillales > Cytobacillaceae > Neobacillus. Next base: position 3,353,281 of record NZ_FXWM01000001.1, read on the forward strand.
TATTATTTAATTCTTTTTTTGGGGGTACAATATTTTGAGCAAAGGAAGTTAAATGATTATATAATTTCCTTTCAAATTCCTCAATTGTAGAGTAATTATCATATACCCCCTTTTGTTGACATTCCTTTTTAAAAGCATCTAATTTCTGATATTGTTCAAGATTGACACTCTCTAGAACCACTGGTGCGGATGAAAAGTATAGCATTACTTTCTTGCCATTTTTCATAAACTCTTGTATTTCTTCGACAGTTCCAGATTCAGCAACTCCAGTATGTGAACCAAGTTTTGTCCAAAAAGTCCCTACAAGAATATCTGAGTTTTCAACTATCTGTTTATTAATTATTGCTTGGGGTCTATCCCCCATTTCTGGAATAACATGTGTCTCCCATTTTACTGGAAGGAAAGCGATGTTATAATATGCAGTTTGTTCAGTGTTCCATTTGTGAATAACCCCAGGGATTTTTTTCCTCTGGTCCGAAACATCAGAAGGAGATGCAATTAAAACTTGATAAACAGTTGCTAAAAAAGACATGTTCATAACCTACCCTTAAATTAATATACATTGGAAATCTTTGTATTATTATAATATAAAAGTGAAGTGAATGGTTTAATACATCTAGAAATACTTCTTATATCAAAAATTTGATTGTCGTTTACTTAAATAACGTATATAAGAACCTGTTAAGAGGAAGCAGAGAGATTCCATTAAGCAAACACGCCCACAACCTCTCAGAGTTGCTCGTGGTGGCGTTTTAAGAAGTCACTAATTTGTACTTGTGCAGCTAGGAGTATGATGCCTACAAACATCCCTAAAGAGATGAATCTGGTGAACGGGTCTCAATTGAGACTCTCTTTTTTTGTATATTGGTGCAGATGATTGAACAGAGGTCGGAATTCAAGACATCGTTCACAAACTAATAAATCCCGTCTTTTATTATCTGCTTACAAATGAACAGGATAGGGAACAAATTTGAAGGACAGGTTTAAACACCCTGTTCTCTTTTAAAATATTTATGCCAAAAGGATGTGGTATAATCTTCCTGTATTAACTTATAAAGTACAGGCTATGTTTGAAATTATGTCAGTCAACTTTATCCGTTTAGGATAATCAATAAAGGGAAATTTTGTTTAAGAAAACAAACTGTAAATTGGATGGGGGAGCGTGTTTTGACCAGTTATATAATCCCATATTTAGACCCAAAGAAACATAATATGGAGGAAGACCCGTTATTCTCGGAGTACACTTATGGAGATGATGGGGATAGAGGGATAATTTTAAAAACTAAAGTTTCAAAGGGGGACGTCCTTTTTTTTTATAAAACTATAGAAAAAAACCCCTGTATCACTGCATTTTACGAAGTGGAAAAGGTTTTGGATATTCAAAAAGCAAAAATGGATAATACAATCACGTTGAATTACCAAAATCCTCACTTATTTAGAAATAAAGTTCAAGAGAATGAAGTAATTGTTTTTGGAAATCCAGAAAAATCAATGATATTAGAAACCCCTTTGATAGTTAACAGGGCATTACTAGAGGAATTATCGATTAATTATAATCCATCTCCGAATCATACAGAATTGCAAGCTCTTACGTTAAAGTTAAGATGGAAGCGATTAAATAATTCACAAGTAAAACTATTACTTGAGAAAGTGAATCCACTGCATAATGAAAGTTTTCTAAAACTACAGAAAGATATAGAATCACCGATTGTATTGGATAAAACCGAAAAAGAATCGGTTGTTAAGGCACGTATAGGACAGTCAATTTTTAAAAATGCTCTTTTAGCTGTTGAAAAGAAATGTAGACTGTGTGGTGTCTCAGATGAACGATTGTTAGTTGCTAGCCATATTAAGCCTTGGAGTCAATCTAATCATAAAGAGCGGCTAGATGTTAATAATGGGTTGCTACTATGCCCAAACCATGATGCTTTATTTGATAAAGGATATATTAGTTTTGATGAAGATGGTGTAATTTTGATTTCAGATAGTCTGGATAAGCATTCTAAAGTTTTTCTTAATATCAATGAAACTATGAAAATTAATATGAATGAAAGTCAGCGGGGATATATGAAGTGGCATAGGGAAAATATGTTTACAGCCAACTATTAAAAGAGAAAGGTCAAGATAAATGAATAATGACTATCAGACTTGTAATAATGTTACAAAGATATTCTTAAAAGACTCTTCGAACAACATTACTGGAGAAGTTGTAATTGATTCAAGTGATTTAGAAAAAGTCAGAGGTTTCCCCAATACTTGGAGATTGCAACAGTTAAAAAATAGAGCAGAAGTTAGGGGAACGTATAGGGTTAATGGAGTGAAAAAACAGATTACCTTAGCTAAATGGATTCTAGACTATCCCAATAAACCGATATATTTTGTTAATGGGAATACGTTTGATAACCGAAGAGAGAATCTTTCTTTTAATAAGCCTCTTAAAGGAAACCAGATAGTTGTAAAGGACAATATAAGCTATTTGCATATCTCTAGAAGGAATGAAGGAGACTTGGTAGTTATCCTAGATACAAAAAAGGTTGAATTAGTTTCCAAGTATACTTGGGTTTGTGAAAGAAAAAATGATATCAACGATTATGTAGTTTATACAAAGATATACGAGGGAAATGCATCAAGAAAAATCTCTTTGAGAAAATTCTTATTGGGTAATGAGAATGAGAAAACTGCCTATTTTGTTAATGGTAATCGTTTGGATTTTAGAATGGAGAATATTAAATTATATTCTGAAGAAATGACAAACGATTATTATGTAGAAGATAATAAAGCATTTATTTTTGTAAAAGTTAGAAATGAAGAAAGCTATGTTGTCACTATGATAGATGAAGAAGATTTCGAGAAGGTAAATAGTTTGGGTTATACTTGGCACTACTATCAAGGGAATGGAGAACCCTATATTGTTAATACCATCAAGGAAACAAATGGTTCTTTAAAGAGAGTTTATTTACATAGAGTTGTAAATGATTGTCCAGATGATAAGGTAGTTGACCATATCAACCACGATACTTTGGATAATCGAAAAAGCAACTTGAGAAATGTAACTATTTCTGCTAATCAACAAAATAGAAAAGGTGCAAACAAAAATAGTATTTCTGGTATCAGAAATGTAAACTGGGATAACACACATAAGGATTGGATTGTAACATGTGGACAGCGGTATATCATGAGAACTAAAGATTTCAATGCGGCAAAATTAGCTGCTATTCGGGTAAGAAATGAATTATTCCCATTTGCAACTAAATAACTGTTTACATAATACCTACCAGAATAGTTCAGTCAGCTTTTAAAAAGGCTCTTTTACAATTTGATAAAAAATGCAGATTATGGGAGTGAATGATGAGCATTTCCTTATAGCAAGCCATATAAAGCCATGGAGTAAATCTAATAATCAAGAGCGGTTAGATGTGGATAATGGATTGCTACTATGTCCAAATCATGATGCTTTATTTGATAAAGGATATATTAGTTTTGATGATGATGGAAGAATATTGATTTCAGAGTGTCTGGATGCTGGAACTCTGGTATTTCTAAATATCAATCAATCTATGAGGATTGGGATAAATGAGGGTCAACAACATTATATTAAGTGGCATAGGGAAAATATTTTTAAAAGTTAATTGTAATTTAAAATTTTTAAAAAAATCAAATAAGCAAAGGTATAAATTAAAATTATATTAGGAGGCAGTTCACTATGAGTTTATTAAACTACTTTCCATTATCAGACCCGCAGCAGGATAATGATGTTCTTGGGTTTGAAGCACAAGCCAAACATATTGCAGGATTTATAAATAATCATACTCCATTATATCCATTTGCTATAGCTATAAATGGACCATGGGGTTCAGGGAAATCTACTATGGCAAATTTTATAATGAAGAATCTAGATATGTCTTGTGAAGCTATACCATTTAATCCTTGGTTAGTTTCTGATAAAGAAACACTTATTTCAAATCTATTTGAAGAAATATTCATAAGGCTAAGGAGGAAAGATGAAAATACTGATGGAACAAGCCAGAAACTAAGTCATCAGTTTTTGGCTTATTCTAAGAAGGTGTTACCTACAACTGTGAAAGCATTAACTTATGCAACTTCACTTTATCTTGGGATTGAAGAAAGAAGTGCCAATTTTATATCCGGGGTTATGGGAGATTTCTCTAAAGAGATAAAAGAAGAGTATGAAAATATGCCTCTCAGCGAAATAAAACAAAACCTAGAAGCGGAAATGAAAAAAGAGTATGTTGATAGAAACAAAAAAATAGTAGTGTTTATTGATGAAATTGATAGACTTTTACATGATGAAATTGTAACAGTTTTAAAAATGATAAGGTCTACTCTTAATTTACCAGGGTTATTCTTTGTTATTTCAATGGATTATAATGCTGTTATAGAGGCATTGAAAGAGTCTGGTATCAAGGAGCCGAACTATTACTTAGAGAAGATATTTCAATTCAACTATAATATAAATACGAAAAATCAAATTAGAACATTAGTGCAAAAAATCATGTATCCAATATTTGAATCACGTAGTGAAGAAGCTTATAAAGATTTGAAAGTAGCTATAGAAGCTTATCTTTTAAGGAAATGATTATCATTTGATAAGTATTGATAATTTCGAGAAATTCACAAATGATTTTGGATTAAGTACAGCAGATTATATGTTATACCAGCTAAATGAATATGAACAAGGAAATGCGGCTGAGAGCCATAGTAAAATATGTAATATTATTATCGAAGAATTAAATATTGAAGTTCCTAGAAACTTCATTAATTTGACCAATTATATTTTAGAGTTTTGGCCAAAGTTTTATATGGAACTTTTTAAAGATGTGCAAAAATGTAACTTTAATATTAAACCAGCATTTCTACTCTTTCTACTAAAGTACAAATACCCACAATATTGCGAAACAACTCATATTTTTGAGAATAAAGGGGATTACCTACCTAACATTGTTCAAGAAATTAGAGAACATATAAAATATTATGTACCAAAATTTGTGAATTATAATATATCTCCAAGGGAGGAGAAAAGGGATGATAGTTTCCTAAGACTAGCTGTAGGCTTGTTAAATAAATCCCCAGACCAGATAGAGGAACTTGGTTTATTAGCTGAAAGAAAGAGAGGAATGTTAGAGGAGCAATCTAAAGTAATGAAAGAAATTTTAGAAACAATTTCCAAATCGAGAAACAAGGAAGAAGAAGCATTGTAAACGTTTGATGTTGCTTTTTTATTTTCAATTTATACCTCTAATAAAATTTTGATTTTATTAGAGGTCACCCCAATGGCATAACCAGAAAACAAGTGACAAATAATAATCACTTGTTTTCTGGTTATATAAGCACTATAATAGCTAACTTGTTCTTATTTGTTTGAGAACGTCTGCAATTTCATCATAGTCACTTATCCATATAATTTTTATGCCAAATGATGCTGCATCTAACTCTTCGAATTCTTCCATCTTTTTCAAAAGGTGTTTAGCAGTCTCATCAAGTTCCAAATTTGCTTTATTCTTTTCATCCAGTAGTGGGGCATTTTGACTTAGAAGTTCTTCTAAGTTCCTTTCTACATCTTTGAATTTATACCTCTTCTTGAATAAATAATGATATTTTGGATTATCCCCTTTTTGTAACATTGCAATATCAAGTAACCTTCTAATGTTTGGGTCAGTAAGAGATATACCTATAAATATACAAACATTATCTTTAAATTTGTTGATTTGAACCATATTATTCCAACTATAGATATCATTATACTGTTTATGATATAAATTTTCACTTAGAGTTATTTTATAGCCTTTATCAATTTCTTGTTCTTCGGGTAAATATCCGTGAACATGATAGATAGGTAATTGCCCATTTTTAGGGTTCATCCCCTCTCTATATATTGATTTAAATGGAATTTCTACATTGCTATTTAATAAAGCACCCTCAAGAATATCGTCATAATTGTATGTAATGATACTATCAAGATTTGGACTTCTTCCAGGAGCAATACAGAATTGCAATATCTCTTTAATCGTTGGTGAATCAGCCTCTCTATTTATTTGGGCATAAAGTGCTTCTTTTACCATCTCTTCAAATGTTTTTCCTTTATCTTTCTTCTTAAAATCCTCTTCAAGAAATCTAGCAGAAATTAAAGGGCTATTAGGAAATAACAAAGGAAATAGCTTCGATAATACTAATGGTGCGTCAGTATTAGTATCAGTAATAGTAAAAGTTTCAAGTAATAATTTCTGTAGTAAGTTTCCCCAGCTTGGAAGATTATATGGTACAGAAACTCCTGCTCCAAGTACTAGTACTAATTCCTCGTCTTTGTATGCTCTATTTAGATTAGAAATAGCCTCTTTCTTTGAACTTTGAACATTTGTGCTTTCGGTCTTAATCTCACTTAGATATTTGTTTATTAATTGAAGGGACTTAATATTTAGTGCAGGTATCATATCTGTTATTGATTCAATCATTGGCAATTTTGGCGACATAAAATATCTCCCCACTTACAATATATTTTTTCCATATTATAACATAGAATTTTTCCTTTATACTACTAATTTACCATTTGTATTATTTAGTATTGATTAGGTATATCTTTCATGCCTAAGTAGTTACTATTCTTCCACTAAGAATAAACTAGGAGAATGGAGCAAAGTAAACTATTATAAATAGTCTTTTAAATTAAAAGTGACAAAACTTAATAATATGGACATCAATTTTCTGTTGCAGTAATAACATGGATTGAAACGGTGTTAAAACATGGTGACATAAATCAACAAATGGGTAGGTTTTTTACTCGTGTTTAAGAAACTATAAATATATTACAAGAGAGTAGCATCAAGTGTTAGCTGTTCTCTTTATTTATTACAATACCAATAGTAGTTTTGTTGTGGTATAATTTACCTGTAAAAATGGAAGATTACCTAATTTTCGGTGACGATAAATTAAATAATAAAGTTAAAAATTAAGGGGGTAAAAATCACAGAAGAAATCTACAATTATCAAGATATTAGTCAATCTTTCAATAACTATTTGCTTACTGGTAATGGCTTATCAATTTCTATTAATCAAAATTTTAGTTATCAAACATTGTTAGCTGAGTGCAAATCCTTAGAGGATGAAAACCATGAAAGAGTATTATCCGATGAAGACTTAAATTTTTTTGAGCAGTTTGAAACTTTTGATTTTGAGAGGGTTTTATTTGCTCTAAATACTTCAAAGATTGTAAATAATATAGTTGGGTTAGAAACTGGAGAAATTGAAAAGAGGTACGAACACATAAAAAATGCTTTGGTTAAAGTTGTGAGGAAGGTTCATCCTTCTTGGGATGAGTTTGAAGATTCAAAGTTCCAATTCTTAAATGAGTATCTACAAAAATTCCAAGGCATTTTTACAACCAATTATGATTTAATTCTCTATTGGTCATTAATGAGAAACATTGAACCATTCTTAGATTTCTTTTTTCGTGGAGAATTTGATACTACCAATGTAGATGTATTTGTCAATATTAATTTGAGCCAGAGTGATCACTTCAAAAGTGAGCCACTTCATTCTGAGTTATTTCCAAATTTGGAGGGGGATTGGGAGTGTAGGGTATCTTGCCCCTCGGGGCAAGATACCCTACACTCCTCGCGCGCCCAGACTACTGGTCGCTCTCATCCCTTTGTTTCATACTTTGTCTAAATCGATACGATTCTCCATTTAGGAGGAGGATATGGGCCCTATGGGTTAGTCGGTCTAGTAGGGCTGCGGTCATTTTTTCATCTCCAAATATAGAGGTCCATTCCGTAAATTCTAAATTCGTAGTTATCATGACGCTAGCTCGTTCGTAGCGGCCGGCAAAGAATTGGAACAAGAGCTCAGAACCAATTTTCGTGAATGGCACGTAGCCGAGTTCGTCTATGATGATTAGATCAAATTTGAGCCATCTCTTCTCCAATGCACCTAGCTTGTGTTCTTCATTTGCCAAAAGTAATTCTTCTACTAATTCTGCAGCCGAGATAAACTTAACCTTATAGCCATTTTTAATCATTTCAAGGCCGAGCCCCACTGCTAGATGCGATTTTCTCGTCCCACTGTTTCCTAAAAATATTATGTTCTCCTTCTTCTCCACAAAATCTCCCTTTGATAGAGTCAGAAATCGATTTCGGTTCAGACTTGGCATCAAACTAAAATCATAGCTATCTAGTGTTTTCTGGACTGGAAAAGCAGCTTGTTTAAGCCTTCTTTGTCTTTGGTTTTCTTCTCTAGCCTCTGATTCTGATTCTAATAAAGCCAATAGAAATTCCTCATAACTCAAGTTACGATCCTCAGCCTCTCTTGCGAGAGAACGGTATTGTGCAGCGATAGTCGGAATCCGTAGTTGTTTAGTAAGGTGGTCTAAAAGTAATTCAGTTGTCATTTCCTAGTGCCTCCTGTTAATTGACCGTACTGTTCTATATTGGATTTATTAACTTTGTAATCTAGAAGATTGACTGGTGTTTTATACTTCAAATTTAGTTATAAGATTGGGAGTTGCATATCTCAAATTTTCTCTGAATATTTTCAAAGCATCGTCAATAATCTTGTTCTCATCAAGATTGTCCTTTAATAGTGGTTTGTAAAATGTAGTTTTGACATCCATAAATCTAATAACCTTAAAAAGCATTGGTGAATAAAGGTTTTGGTAACATTCTTTAATATATTTCTGATGCTCTCTTTTAGCTGTGTATCTATGGGAAACTACATGAGCGAGTAATGCAGCTGAAAAAGTCATAATAGCTGTTATAAAAGGTGCATAGGTTAAGGATGAGTGTAGAGTTTTCACAATCCCCACAGTGAGGGAAGTGCAGGAGGTTTATGAGGATTTAAGTGGACAAGCAAATGTACTTGCTATTTTAGAATTTTTCTTTGATTTCTTGGAACAGGTTGAAAGAGAAGCAAGAAAGATGGGTATTAAAGACCAATCAAGTGAACTTATGAAGTATAGGGTATTATACAGCATTTGGATTCTTGTGACTTACTATTTTGGATATGAGATGGCTTGTTCGGTTATAAGTCATAGTTTTGAGTTTAATCAAAATAAACTTAACAAAAGAGCAATCAGAAAAATAAAGAGGTTGTTGAAGACGGACAGTAATAAAGTGGAAGAGACGATGTTAAAAATTGTTAATGACGTTTTAATAAATATTTCTAAAGATGGTCATTTCACATTATTGGATAACATGTATAAAATTATCAAAAACCTACTAAGGGATGTTGAGGATTAATAATTTCATAGGAATATACTTAGGAATTTTCCAGCGGTTTAGGATGAATTTCCCTATATATGAATTTTTGTAACAATAATCACATATAGCGGGAGGAATTAGAGACTAGACCAACCCTAGATAGGTTAATCGAAGAGAGTCAACAAGTGAGTTAAGGGACACCGAGGTTCTCTTTTCATTTGCAATCGACATGTGGGCATAAATCCCACACTATCAGTGGGGCATGTGCTGGATAGTGGATAGGCTACTACATCCACACGTTTAAGAAAATTCTAGTGTTGTTAAAGGAGATTCTAAACGAATTAGATGCATATTATCCACGGTAATAATTGTACAGATAAGCAGGGCATACCTTTTGTTTGCAATTAAGGGTTTGATTCAGTATCATTGTTTATAGGAATAACACGCAATGAAAACCACTTAAACAAGCATAAACCATTGATATAATAGCGCTCAAAGCTAATTGTACCGACAAGTGGTGCAACGGATAGCACGTAAGATTTCGTTTTATAGTTGTAAAGGCAATTACTAACGAGGGAGTCCCAAATCGACTTGTTTACGTAAATCGTCTCATAGTTTACTTAAATGATATAGTGAACAACAGGCGAGCCTATAGACGGTTCGCTTTTCGTTTGAATTAGAAAAACTAAGCACCCTTTCGTTTCCATTAAATTTACAGTCGGAATCTGATAGAATAGTAGACGAGGTGTTCATATGTTTATATCGCCAATGCTATTGCATAAAACTGATGAACCGTTCGATTCAGAAGATTACATTACTGAACTGAAACTTGACGGCATCCGTTTAATATATTCAGTGGATAATGCCGGCAAAGTCCGTTTATATTCACGACACAAAAACGAAATCACATCGAAATTCCCGGAACTTCATAATCTAAACATTCCGCCAGGCACCGTACTTGATGGCGAACTAATTGTTAGTGACAACAACGGTAAGCCTGACTTTGAAGCTGTAATGAGCCGTTTTATGAGTTCTAAAGATAAGTCCACGATCACTTTCGTCGCTTTTGACGTGATCGAGCACAAAGGTGTACGTATCGCAATGTTACCATTGTTGCAGCGTAAGGAAGTACTTGCAGAAATAGTGCCAACCGATAATTCGTTAATTGCCAAAACGCAGTTCATTGAGGGTAACGGTGAAGCTTATTTTGACGCTATAAAAGCGCAAGCCCTAGAAGGCATCGTATTAAAGCGTAAGGATTCTCGTTATGAAGTCGGCAAACGTTCACATTCGTGGCTGAAGGTGGTTAACTATCAATATGATGAAGTGAATATCGTTGGATATCGTACAACAGGTAAATTCGGCTTGTTGTTAACTTTCGATGATGGCCGCTATGCAGGTATAATGGAGTTGGGTGTACCACCGTTGGCTCGTAAGGAGATTTACGGAAAGCCGGTGATACGTGAAGAGAAGAAGATCGCGTTTATTGAGCCGGTAAAGGTTCGAGTAAAATATCGTAATTTAACGAAGGCGGGCTTATTGCGTCTACCTAGTTTTGTGGAGTGGGTATAGTCGTTCTTAAGAAAAACAACCAATAAACCGAAAAAGCCGTCCAAAAATTGGACGGCACTTTTTATACTCGAATACCATTTCGTTTAATGATGTTACGCAAGGGAGAAAATTTATTGTGTTGCTCCCGTATATGTTCGTTGTCCATTTGTACGTACTTACGTGTTGTTTGAATGTCTGCATGGTCCAAAATTCTCTGTAATGTAAAAATGTCACCGCCATTTAATACATAATTTCTTGCGAAGGTATGACGAAACATATGCGGATGCAACTTTGAAATGTTTAATTTTCGCTTTAGTCGATTTAATCTGCGGCGAAAGGCGTCGTCGGTCAAGTCCTCGCCATACGCGTTCATAAATAGCTTACAACCTTCTCCGAAATATTGCTGCGTTTCATCTAATAGTTGTCGTAGTCTTTTCGCAACCTCACGACTAATTGGTATCTCACGGGACTTTCGTTTTTTTGCTATCTGAGATGGTACTGTAATCGATAATTCCTTGAAATTCACTTGATCGGCAGTCAAGGATAACGCTTCACCAATTCGAAGACCTGTATCCAATAACAATATTATGAGCGTCTTATCGCGCCATTGTGCGAACTGCCTGTCGACATAAGAGGCGAGAATAGCGTCAATCTGTTTGTCAGGTAGGCCTGGAACCTCTTCGTGGGCATCGTCGCGAACTTGAGAGATATTCTGCATCGGATTATAAGAAATAATGCCATCGTTATATAGAAAACGAAACAACGTGCATAAACCACGAATACGTATGTTAATGGTATGAACCGATAAACCTTTACCGGTTCGTTTCCTTTGTGGGTCCTCGGCATATGGCGTTCGTTCTGTACGAAGATAATTAATGTAATTACGAATGGTATCTGCTGTAATATCGTTAATATTCGTAATTTCTTCGTCTAACCATTGCCGAAAATAACGGAAAATATCGTGGTATCCAGTGAGCGTTCCTTTCCTAACTCCTTCAGCTGTTTTAGCACGAATAAATGCTTCCAGGGCCTCGTCCATTGTATATAGGACATTACTAATCTGTCGGTCCTGTGGAGAGACTTTAAGACCTCTTTCGCCGATAATTCTTCTTTTCATACGGTTTTTGACTCCTCCTTAGATACAGCCGAGGTGTCCTACAGTTACAAAAATCTGTCCTACAGTCATAAAAACCACGTCCTACAGACAACGAAAAAAAAACGCTATGTCACGTGATTGTCCCGTATGATTGAAAGGTTAACAATACGATAACATAGCGTTTCTTTAAAAGGATGTCCCAGAGAGGATTCGAACCTCCGACCTACAGTTTAGGAAACTGTAGCTCATTGCTATTTATGGTAGATCGTTGATTTATAAGGGTTTGCATGACTGTCGTGCAAATATATTTCCTACAAGAAAGAGCATTGTTTGATGAAGATGGAAATTTGAAAATTTTTAACGAGAGTTTGGATAAATAAAGACAAGACCTTTGAAGTAGCGAGCTGGACATCTTTCAGGCTAAACTAGCAGTTTTATCTCAACCATGAGGTAAGGAGGATTGTTAAAAAGAAAACACGAAGTAAAATCTTGAAAATCAGCTAGTAAATGAGCGATTTATATTGAAGGTTGTAAATAGTCTAGATTAAGAAGAACCTTAATTGAGGTTACTTTCTTGGCAACAGACGGTAAATATTTATTAGGGTAAATCTTTAATCCCCCCTACAAATAAACTATTGGGAGAAGACTGCCCACAACATCGACCACATTCCGTTGAACACAACTAATTAATTTTATATAGTTCCCTCGACCCTTGATTTTAAGCCAATCTATTTCCGTTTACACCATTAACCACCTATTTTTTAACCAAATCTAATTCTGGAAGAGTACTTAATTTTGTAAATTAATAAACATATTTTTAATTCATAGTAACCCTAGTTTCTCATTATTAAAGTTCCCAATCTATTCCATGATTCGATATAATATAGGTATATTTCAATATTGGAGGTATCTTAAATGCCCGTACACAACAAATTAGTCCGAGACCGTATACCAGAAATAATCGAGAGTACCGGAAAAAAGTTTTCCGCAAAAACATTGGACAATGGAGAATACATAAAAGAACTTAAAAACAAAAGCAAAGAAGAACTTGAAGAATACCTAAATGCTGCAACTGATAAAGATGCAATTGAAGAGTTAGCAGATTTATTGGAAATCATCCATGCCTTAGCAGAGTGTCATGGCTCATCTTTTGAAGAGGTAGAGAAGGTCCGACAAAAAAAGGCGGAAAAGCGTGGGGGCTTTAAGGAAAAAATATTCTTAATTGAGGTTGAAGATGAGTAAGGTTCAACTGCTTACCAAAGAACTTGGCAAGCATTTAATAGAAAAGCTAGAAGGTGCTAACACCATTTGTATTCTAGCTTCTTTTGTTATGAAGTCAGGTGTGGATTACTTAAAAGAAGCATTAAAAAAGGCTGCGGAGAACGGTGCTGAAATAAAGGTTTGTACCGGAGATTATTTGTTCATTACTCAACCTAAGGGGTTAGAAGAAATATTATCAATTGATGAAAATATAGATATTCGTATCTGGAAAAGTAATGGTGTTTCTTTTCATCCAAAAGCATACCTATTCCAATCCAATGAACATGATGTTTTGTTTATTGGTTCATCTAACTTATCAAAATCGGCTTTACATAATGGTGTGGAATGGAACCTTTTGGTTAGTGATGAGCAGCAAGTATTTGATGATGCCCAAACGGAGTTTCTAAAAATTTTCTATTCAGATCAAACCGTGCCATTAAATAAAGAAACCTTAGAAGAATATCGAAAAAGCTATGATGAATACCAACTTAAACATCCGAATTTAGTTCAAAAATGGACGGAGCTTGAAGAATTAGATTTAATGCTGCCAGTAGAGAAGGAGATAGCTGTACAGCCAGAAGTTATTTTGGATCCTCCGGTCGGATATGGGGAGATACAACCAAGATTTGCTCAGATAGAAGCATTAGAGGAGTTACACAAAACTCTTGATGAAGAGTATAATAAGGCACTTGTTGTGATGGCAACAGGGTTAGGGAAAACCTACTTAGCTGGATTCTTCGCACAAAATTTTAATAAGATCCTTTTTATTGCCCACCGTGAAGAAATTCTTCATCAGGCTAGAGATTCTTTCAAGAAAATAATGCCTGAAAAACAATTCGGGATCTATAATGGAAAGACAAAAGAAGGCCAGGCTGATGCCATCTTTGCCTCTATCTATACATTAAGTCTTAAAAGGCATTTGGAAAACTTTAAGCCAGATGAGTTTGATTTAATTATCATTGATGAATTCCATCATGCTGCAGCTGACTCCTACCAACGGGTTCTTGATTATTTTCAACCACGCTTCCTGTTGGGCATTACGGCTACTCCGGATCGAAATGATAATAAAGATGTTTATGCGATATGTGATGGGAACGTCGCTTTTCGTTTAGATTTCTTAGATGCGATTAATCGGAAATGGTTAGCACCTTTCCAATATTTTGGCGTTTATGATGATACGGATTATAGTCAAATAACGTGGCTGGGTAACCGCTATGATGAAGAAGAATTACTTCAAGCCCAGTTACGAGAGGAGTTAGCCCTTAAAGTACTTCGTGCCTGGGAGAATAAAAAACAGACGAGAACATTAGGATTTTGCTCTTCTATTAGGCAAGCAGACTTTTTATCCCATTATTTTAATCATCATGGTTATCGAACATTTAGTCTTCATTCACAGCAAATGGGTGTGAGCAGAAATAAAGCTATTTCTCAACTTTCAAAAGGTGAAATTGATATTATTTTTACAGTGGACCTATTTAATGAAGGAGTAGATATTCCCGCCGTCGATACTCTTTTATTTGTCAGACCCACTGAATCTTTAACTGTTTTTACCCAACAAATAGGACGTGGACTCCGTTTGCATCCTGGTAAAGAAACGTGTGTCATCATTGACTTAATCGGAAATTATCGAAATGCGGATATAAAGTTAAGTCTATTTGATACACTACCAGGTGAAGGAAAAACTAGAATCATTGAACCTACATTGCCAATTTACTGTGAATTAAATTTAGATGTAAATGTAATTAACCTTCTTCAAACAATGTCCCGGAAACGGCAGCCGCGCAAAGAGAAGTTGTTCAATGATTATATGGATTTAAAAAGGGAGCTTGGAAGAAGGCCATCGTATTTGGAATTACATTTAAAGGGTGCATCTGATTCTCCTCAATACAGACAGGAATTTAGTTCGTACTTCGGATTTCTTAAATGGGCAGAGGAATTAACAGATCATGAGATAGAAATTTACAACCGTTACGAAAATTGGTTCGTTGAAGTAGAAAAGACGGGTATGGCCAAAAGCTATAAAATGGTTGTCTTGTTGGCAATGCTGAAACGGGGTATTTCGAATTGGTATCATCCCATTACATCAAAAGACGTAGCACCCTTCTTTCATTATTATTTGATGGAAAAAGAGCATCGCAAAAGGATAGACTTTTCCGATAAAGGTGCTAAAAAATTATGGGATTATGATGAAAAAGGTGTTAGTAAACTGATTGCTACCATGCCGATGACAAAATGGAGTGGCAGCTCAAAAGGATTAATCACATTTGAAAATGATATATTTACGTTAAACATTGAAGTCCTAAATGAACATGAAACAACTCTCTTTAACTGGACACAAGAAATATGTGAATACCGCCTTCATTACCACTTTGAGCGGAAATCTAATAATACCCTTGTTCAATAATTTGATTTAGTTTAGCTTAGTATTTATAGGTACCCTAATTAGTGTCATTTATTGGGGGAATCATTATAACCGTATTAATTAACCTTAAAGAGCTGTCCGAGTAAAGGGAAGCTCTATTTATTGTATGGTCAAATTAATCTTTCAAACTGTAACTGTAATTAAATTTCATTTAAACGTGATGTTTTGGCTACAGTTCCTCCTATTTTTTCTTAACAGCCTCTGGGTCGGTTAAGAAAAAATAGCTAGCCCCAATAAAGGCATATGGCTCATTAACCCATATGCCTTTATTAATAGCTGACCAGTTGAAACGGTCAGCTCCAGTATGTTTTTTGAAGAGCCTAGCTGCCTGTTGAATCGATGGACATTCTATCAGAAGTTTTTCACCTTTGTATATGTTTACCGGTATTTCGGTCTTGTTTTGTAATGTTGGTCTTATTCTTTCCACGATGATCTCCTTTTGTATAAGCTACAGCCTTTCTACCTTTTTCTCAATACCCCTTTTTTTACCGGATTAACAAGTGTCCCTTTATTTTTATAACGATTATAAGCAATTAATCTATTTAAATCCTTAATAGTCAATTGAGCTGGATCAATTGCAAGTTCAAATTCAGGCTTGATCTTTTCAAGTAAAGAGAGGGCATATTCAATCTGTTTTGCGGTTAAGGTGTAATCTTCTTGGTCAGTTGATGTTTTTGGAATGGGTTGGTCATTCGTTGTAGTTTGTAGTGTTGCCGCATGCTCCCTGATTTTTCCCTCAACTAATGCCTCTATTTCCGCTTGGCTAATCGGTTGGACGTTCACTTTTTTTGTCTGTTGGTTTGTATGAAATAATTTATTAAGGATTCCTTTAAACAAGATCTCCACTCCATTTTCTTCATTCTCGCGTTCAGTGTAGGTAAATTCACCCATTCTATTATTCAATGAAAAGAAAGAAAAAACAATGCTTTTGGAGGATTTTGTTTGTTTTAGTAGAGAATTGTTAAAAATAATAGGGTGGTTTTACAATTATAGAAGATTTATGTAAATATTTAGGCCGATTGAACTAATTGTAGTATAATGGAGGAAAATGCAAATTTTGGAGCGGTTTATTATGGCATTTACGATTCCCGAGACAATTAGGTCTACCGCCACAACAGGTGAGCGGTTGTTTTTCCGAACTTTAAAAACCTTTCTACCAGACGATTATATTGTGTACTTTGAACCAGAAATTCAAGGTAGACGGCCTGATTTTGTGATCATTGGACCGGATCTTGGCATAGTAGTGTTGGAAGTGAAGGATTATACCAAAAATACCCTTTTTCAAATTAACCATGATGAATGGCATATTGTGACGACATCTGGTGATCAAGAAGTCAAAAAAAGCCCGATGAAACAAGCGAGAGACAATATGTTTCATGTGGTTGATGTGTTGAAAAAGGACAAAAATCTTATTCAATTGGATGGGAAGTATAAATTTTCATTAAAGTTCCCATATGGTCATGGTGTCGTCTTTACCAGAATGTATGCGAAGGATTTTATTGTAGAGGGACTTTACTCAGTCATTGAACCAAATCTCTGTTTAACAAGAGATGAAATCGATCCTGAAAAAGATGGGTTTTCGGAAGAAATCTTAATGGAAAAGATCTTGAATATGTTTGTAGTCCCATACCGCTTAAAGGAACCCCTTTCGATCGAGGATATTAATGCCATCAGATATCATTTATTTCCGGAAGTTCGGATTAGTGCCGAATTTAAAGCGCCGGTTCCTTACCAGGATCAACTATTATTATCTCTTCATGATATTAAAACCATGGATCTTCATCAGGAGAATTTAGCGAAACAGATTGGTGATAAGAACCGCTTGATTCGTGGTGTAGCAGGAAGTGGGAAGACAATTATTTTGGCCAGTCGAGCGAAGATGCTGTCAAAACAAAATCCTGATTGGAAAATTCTAATCCTTTGTTATAACATTTCATTGGCCAATGCGATTCAACAAATGATTCATCATATGCTGAATGAACCTGAGGATTTATTTGATTTTGATCCAACTAGTAAGGCAGTACAAAATCAAAATATTATCGTGCGGAATTTTCATTCTTGGTTAAAGAATGATCTAAAGATTAGAGAGCAGCACCTATCAGGTATCATCGATAAAATCGAAAAGAAAGAAACCATTCTACCATCCTATGATGCGATATTGATTGACGAAGGGCAGGATTTTGATGCGGATTGGCTTAGGTTAGTGAGCCTGCTAATAAATACGGATACTCAATCCTTATTATTGGTAGAAGATCGAGCGCAAACGATTTATAGGCGAAAACGTTCGTACGTGCAGGATACCGGTTTATCTTTTCAAGGCCGCTCAAAGGTGCTGTCAATCAACTATAGAAATACCTCACAAATTGTTAAGTTTGCTTGGGATTTTTATCGTGAGCATTCCATGTTTAAAAATAAGGTCGTTAATCGTAATCTTGAGGGTGAAATCATTGCTCCACAAAGCACGAAACGATAAGGGCCAGAGCCAGGTATTATTCGAGCAGCAAATTTCTTTGACGAAATGAGAATGGTTGCCAGACAAATTAAAAAATTGCATGAAGAGAAGAAAGTTCCACTTGAGGAGATGCTAATCCTATATAGAGTGAAGCGAACATATAAATATCCGATTGTTGATATTATTAAACGATCTTTAGGTGAATTGGCATTGCCAAATTACTGGATCACCGAGAATGATGTTTCGAAGCGATCTTTTGAAAAAGAAGATGGCAAGATTAAAATAAGTACAATTGATAGCAGTAAGGGACTCGACTTCCAAGCAGTGTTTATTGTAAATGTTGATTCCATGCCATTTCCCCTTGAAGAGGATAAAGAAAGAGAGGTTTCTTTATTCTATATTGGAATGACAAGGGCGAAGGAATATCTTTGCTTATCTTACTCTGGTGAATCAGAGTTTACGCAGTACTTGGATGGGATTTTGCTGGAGAGAAACCAGACCAAAAATGGCAGACTTATAATTAAATAAACAGCTTTTTTAAATCTTATTAATTTATAATACTTCCAGTCTTCTCAAATGAACCTATGAAATTAATTTGTTTTTTAAAAGTTTCTTATTGACGAAAAAAGTAGAGTAGCCTGCCAAGGGTCTACTCTATTCTTATGGTCAAGATTTATGGGTATAATTAATCTGAAAATTGTCTTATGAGGAGACTTTGTTACTGGAGTAATACTGATAAGAGATGACATGTAAAGTGGGTTAGCATAAGCCTTCCCTTAATGATTAATTAAATAATCTTTAACACATTGTTCAGTTGCTTCCTCGGTGGCTTTAGAACATTTATCTAAAACCTCTAACGCTACATCAAAACTTTCAAAACCTTCACCTGTCCAAGAGTCACTATATACCCATTCTTTATCGTATGTACCCCAAACCACGTCATATTGTTCCTTCTTGATTGTAGGTTCTTGCTTAACTTCCTCCTTAATAACTTCTTTCTTAGGTTCTTGCTTAACCTCCTCCTTAATAACTTCTTTCTTAGGTTCTTGCTTAACCTCCTCCTTAACAACTTCTTTCTTAGGTTCTTGCTTAACTTCCTCTTTAGAACCACAACCCGTTAATAATCCTGCCATAACTAAACCTACCATTAATAACTGCTTCATCTTACTTACCTCCAAATAGTTTAGCAAAGAATGACTTCATACTTTGTTGAATTTTCACTGCATTAATCAAAACACAGGGATGGGATACAAGTTATCCTTTTAAGATATACAATGATCACATTAAACTCGATTAATTTTCTAATTTTTTCTCTTTCTGTGTAAAGTAACTCATATAATTGAGTCAACACCATTATTCAATTAAGTGTTTCTCTTTCGATCTATCTCATCAGTTAAAGGACGATCAACCCTTCAAGACTGGAGCAACCCCGTTTCGACTTATTGTTTAACGACCCACCCGTGATCTACCAAGCGGTTCGCTCGGTGCTTGTTGTAGAAGAACGGGAAGATAAACCATGAGATACCAGCCGTGATAATCCCGACCACTAACTCCAATAACGCTCGTGCTATATCACCGTGGAATAATGGAACTAAGAACCCGAAGAATAAGTTGACCCATGAAAAACCCTTCTTTACTCGTGTTTCTAAGCCGTTCTTTGTGAATGTTGTTTTCATTTGTGTAAAACCTCCAAAGTAATTATTTTTTTAATTATTATGTGATAAACCGAACTATCTCATTACAGTGGAAAGTCAGACCCACCACCCTAGTGGTTCATTTTTGTGGTGAGATCACCAGACTAAGCAAATCGATTATCCTTAGACAGGAAGATGAAATATAGTAGGAAAATGCATGGTAGGTTGGATTATAACAGTAGTAACTGGGGAAATTAATCGGTAATTGACCAATAGTTATTAGAGATTCTTGAAACGAAAGTTACTTACACAAATATCCAATTTAATATGGTAATTTAAATTAGAATTCATACATAGATAGGGTGACTGACCTTGAGTTTTCAAAAATGGTTGAGGATTGTGATACCAGAAATTCAACTTATAGATTTTATCCAAAAAGAGGGGTTTAGAGGGAAAAAGCAACGAAAAATTTTGGAAAAACAAGCAGTGGCTGGGGTTAATAGTATTCCAAGTGGTTCAAACATGCCAAGTACGAATCACGGTGGCATTCCTCAGTCGGGTGGGGCGATTAAGGAAGCGGCAAAGGATGCACGATTAGGGATTAAGAATTTAAGCTTAAATCGGTCCAATGACGAATTGGATCAATTGTTTAATGAGATTAAGTTCACTTTAAATAACCATGTATTAGGACAAACAAGATTCATTGATGATTTACTGGTTTGTTTTAAGAAAGCGTTTTTGGCAAGAAACAAAGGCACCGTTCAAAATACCATGTTAATTGGTGGACCATCAGGAACAGGGAAAAATCTAAGCTTAAATATTCTGATCAACGAATTGTACAAGAAAAAACTAACACCCTATAAAAGTTTTTCTACGCTTGATTTAAGTCAATACAGTCAAAAAGATATACATACGAACTTTATTGTCGATTGTTCTGCTTTATTTAGCTATGGGATTGGTACTGTCTTTTTCACTGGATTTGAAAAGGCTCATTCTGAGGTTCTTCATTATGTAACAAAGCTGTTTCGAGATGGGTATTTTCGAACACCGGAAGGGATCGTTGTCAGTGCAACAGATTACTTTTTAATTCTCTATATGGATGCAGAAGTCAATCAAATGGAAGCAGGTCACCAAATTCCTGTATCCATTGCCAATCAAGTACCTCCTGGATTGTTGCGTGAAATTCAATCTTTTGCATATACTGCTCCATTGGAAGTGGATTCGCTGCGTACGATTTTACATTCTCAACTGCATAAAGCCGCAGCTAAATTACAGTCGCAGGCACAGTTAAACATCCAATTCGACCCCAATGTTTTTTTTGAATTAGCTGAAATAATTTTAGGTACCAAAAGATATGGAGAAGCGGTCCAGGAGTTGGTAGAAGATCACTTTTTTTCAGTGTTATTAGACCAACGAGCAAGAGGTGTCATCTCTAGTAATAGCGTAATCAGTGTAAAAATGGACGATAATCGATTTATTGCTGATACAGGAAAAGAAAGAATATTACTGAAAACGATCTCCATCATTAAAGAGGAAACATTAGACGATATACTGAATGAACTCAATAGCTTGGTTGGGTTGGAATCTGTTAAGTCCTTTGTCCATCAGCTTATGCAAACCGTTAAATTACAAAAACAACGTGAAGCGCTTGGTGGGAAAATCACACCTATGACATTACATATGGTGTTTACAGGAAACCCAGGTACTGGAAAAACATCGGTTGCAAGATTGATCTCGAGAATTTTAAAAGCAATGGGATTACTGTCCCAAGGTCAACTCGTGGAAGTGGCAAGACAGGATCTTGTGGGAGAATATGTGGGTTCTACGGCTCCTAAAACGGAAGGAAAAATCCAAAGTGCACTCGGTGGTGTTTTGTTCGTTGATGAGGCCTACACACTTGCGCGTAACAAACATGACAGCTTTGGTCTAGAGGCGATCGATACATTGGTAAAAGGAATGGAAGATCACCGAGATCATTTAGTGGTAATTCTTGCTGGGTACACCAATGAAATGGAAACCTTTTTAAAATCAAACCCAGGTCTTCGCTCAAGATTTCCGTTTATTGTAGAATTCCCAGATTATACACCAAAGGAAATGCTTGATATTATGCTTATTAACGCAAAACAGCGTGAATATGTAATAGACCCTGCCATACATGAAGGATTGATAGATTTATTTGCTACGAAGCAGATCCCTGGAAGGAATGATAGTGGAAACGGACGACTTGTTCGAAATTTAATCGAAGAAGCCATTCGAAAGCAATCTGTCCGGATTATTAATAGTACCGATAAGGAAAATAAAGCAGCTATAAATGTACTTACAAGTAAAGATTTTGGAATTGGTGTAAAGGAAGAATTTGATTTAGCAGCCGCATTTAAAGATATCATTGGCCTAGAGAACGTGAAAGCTTTTATTCGTACGTTAGAAAAGCAAATATTAGCCAATAAACGACGGAAAGATGCGGGAATTAAGACTAGCAATGAACAAACACTGAATATTATTTTTTCTGGGAATCCTGGAACTGGTAAAACGACTATTGCTCGTTTATTTGCCTCTATGCTTAAATCAATGGGCATTTTAAAGCGAGGACATCTTGTAGAGGTGGACCGTTCACACCTGGTTGCTGAATATGCCGGTCAAACGGCTGTAAAAACCACAGAAGTAGTAGAAAGTGCATTAGGTGGTGTGTTATTTATTGACGAAGCTTATTCACTTGTCGAAGAAGGGACAGTTGGCGGAGGATTTGGGAAAGAAGCCATTGATACATTGGTTCGGCTAATAGAAAATCATCGTGAAAACTTAGTGGTAATCCTTGCTGGATATACAAATGAAATGGAAACTTTTTTACAATCAAACCCGGGGCTTTCCTCACGCTTCCCATTAAATATAACGTTTCCTGATTATACAGCTGAACAATTAGCTCAAATGACAGAGATAATCGCAAAATCAAAAGGGTTTGTTGTTTCGGATGAGGTAACTACTGCACTAGTACAATTTTATGAGAAAAAGCAAATACCAGGTAAAAATGATAGTGGCAATGGACGCCTTGTTCGGAATACCGTTGAGAGTGCCATTCGGAATCAATCGATTCGAATCGTTGAGCAACCAGATTTAGTAGTCGAAGAACTCAATCGATTATCTTTACCAGATTTTAAGGTAGCAGCTGTAGAGAAAAAAGAAGCCGCCTTAAAGGAATTAGAGCAAGTCATTGGTTTGGAAAAAATAAAGGAATTTGTCAGGTCTCTTTCAGCACAAATAGAAATTGCAAAGAAGAGGGAAGAATTAGGACTGCCAAAGGCGGGTTCACAGTCCCTTCATATGGTGTTTAAAGGAAATCCTGGTACGGGCAAAACAATGATTGCGCGCATTTTGGCTAAACGATTGAAGGAATTAGGGGTGATTAAACAAGATAATCTGGTAGAAACTGATCGCTCTGGTTTGGTTGCAGGCTATGTTGGTCAAACTGCTCTTAAAACGAGAAAGGTACTTGAGAAAGCGCTAGGTGGAGTTTTGTTCATTGATGAAGCTTATGCCCTGTTAGGAAGTAACAATGATTTCGGTCAGGAGGCAATCGATACCATCGTAAAATTTATGGATGATCATCGTGAAAACATTATTGTCATTTTAGCAGGATATGATGATGACATGGAACAATTCCTAGATTCTAACGCTGGTTTGCGCTCGCGGTTTCCAACTATTATAAATTTTCCTGATTATACTCCACATGAGCTATTACAAATTAGCCGTCTTATTTTTAAAGCGAAAGGCTATTCGGTTTCAACAGAAACAGAAGCTGTTTTACTGAAAAGGTTCTATCAATCGAAGCAAATGGAAAACGCAGGCAATGGAAGAATGGCGAGAAACCTTTGTGAATTAGCCATCCGTAATCATGCATTACGAGTGAGTCGAATTAGTAATCCTACTGTCGAGCAATTAGTGACCATTCTACCAGAGGATATTTCGGAAGTCGGTGAACAATATGAGTAAACTATTTGCCATTCTAGGAGCGATAGCTTATTACTTATGCTATCCGTTTGTCTTAATTTTCATCTTAATTGGGCCACTAATGGAATTTCCTGTTCTTTTAGAGATATTTAGACTGAGTACACCAAGAGCAGGTTTAACACTCGATTTGTTAGCTGTATTGGGGGTCCTCTTATTTTTATCCTATAGATTCCCTAGGCTCGGCTGGTTAAATAGACAATTCCCTGTATTAATCCCACTCTTACAAATGTTTTTTATTACTTTAATAGGAATAGAGGTCGCGATATTTTTTGCCAACCTGTGGGCTGATAAACTTGTTTACGGTAAAGGAATGGCCATTGCCTTATCCATTCTTTGTCTCATAACTGTGCGATTCTATCTAACGTATTGGTATAGTAAATACCCAATCAGCTATAAAGTACACAAGATGTAAGGGGATAAACGATGAAAAAAAACAAACAGCAGCGCAACCATGACAATCATGCCGAATATACCCAACAAAATTCTGAATATCAGCAGGATCCGATCGAAAGAGAGATTGTCCCACATCAACCATTGATTCGCAAATCACTCGGTTGGGCTTCGTTGATAATCATAGCGATGGCTATACTGGGCAGCTTTCTTACAACCAGTTTTAGTGATGAAGGGACAGCAGAAGAAGTGGTTGCAAACAGAATAAGTCAATCAACAACAGCAGGCGAAAGTTTATTTGAAAATGAAACAAATGGTAATATTAAATCAAGAGATTTTCAAGTGACGAACGCTGGTTCAGATGGTGGGGAAGCAAGAATGTTAATATGGGATTTTAACAAAGTGGATTTGGATGAAGTGGCCATATTTGTTGATGGAGTTCCAGTAAAAGAAAAACTCATATTATCAGATAAAGCCGCTGCCATAAGCATCCCTGTGCCTAGTAAGGTCACCATCAGTGGAGTTAAAGACCTTGGAGGCGGAATCTCCTACGCGGTCAAATTTCCAAACAATAAAAATACTTATTTTAATGTGGTTTCGGTTGGACAATCAAATACGTATACCGTTTTACCTAGACCATAGATTTGAAATAATAGAAGGCAAGATGTAGATAATATAGATGTTTTATTAAGCTGAGGCTCTGTTTACGAGCCCCAGCTTTTTTGTGTGCCAGGCATGTTCATTAACTAGGCGGTGCAAGTCCGCTATGGGCGTTGGGATATGCGAACCATTAGCCGAAGGCAAGGGTGTCCGTGGTGACACGGAATCTGAAGGAAGCTCTAGGCAAATCCTCGGTCTGAGGTACACGAATCACATTCGAGGTTTCCGTTTCAGGACGAGTTAGCAGAACAAAACAAAGTCCAAAATATCTCCGGATGAAACGGGAATAAATGTGGCGGATATTTGAGGAGAAAGTGAATGAACTTACCCTGGGAGGTCGCTTAATACCCAATACAGGAACCTACTTAGTGATAAGTAGCTGAATTAAGAGAAGTCAGCCGAAGTCATAGTATCAACCTTACGGTTGAGAAGGACGGAACGAAAGGAGCGACCATGTTAGAGCACTTTACAAAGGAACTAAGACACAGCCAATCGTATGATTACAAAAGATGGAGATGGACGGAAACCAGCGAATTCATTTGTAGAGTGGAGTTCCCTTTGTGCAAACTCAAGGACATGGAAACAATATGGAACCAGACAATGAATTAATTATGAGAATCATAAGTCGTGAAAATATGAACCAAGCCTTTCAAAAGGTCAAGAGAAATAAAGGGGCTGCAGGTGTCGATGAGAAAGATATAGAAGCAACCCGCCTTTATTTGAAAGAGCACGGTCAAGAAATAATCCGACTTATACAGGATGGAAAATACAAACCTCAAGCTGTCCGACGGGTAGAAATCCAAAACCAAAAGGTGGAAAACGAAATCTTGGAATCCCTACAGTAACTGACCGAGTTATCCAACAAGCAATTATCCAAATACTAACCCCAATATTTGAGAAACAATTTAGTCCATATAGTTTTGGGTTCAGACCCAATAAAAGTGCACATTAAGCTATTGAGCAAGCAAGATTATACATCGAAGATGGAAATGAATATGTAGTGGATATGGAATTGGAAAAGTTCTTTGACAAAGTGCAACATGACAAATTAATGTCAATCGTTTCTAAGGCTATCACTGACAAACCAACATAAAACTAATTCGTCGGTACCTACAAGCGGGGTTCATGGAAAATGGGGTTGTGTCTGTAAATAAAGAAGGTACTCCGCAAGGAGGTCCACTTAGTCCGCTACTAAGCAATATCATCTTAAATGAACTTGATAAAGAACTGGAAAATCGAGGACATAAATTTGTACGCTATGCCGATGACTGTGTGCCACGAAAGCAAACTAAGTGTGCTTGAAAAGCACATTAGTTCGCTGTGCTGCACTTAAGATGAGAGAAGGCCTCTCGCAATCGCTATGCAGGTAGAGGTTGCAAACCACCCTAAGGTGCTGTAGTCAAAAGCTATGGAATTGAGCGTAAGGGGAAAGGCAGGGCAAGACTTTGACAGGTATGTATTAAGGAGACGAAAACCATTGAACCGCTGAAGAAATAATGAAAGCTTTATTGTAATATCCTAAACCCACCAATCTACTGTATATCTAATATGGAATATTTTTGACCAATCCCACAATATAAATATTTTAGTTTAAATGAGACTTACTAGATTATGTTAGCGGAGAAAATCCAACATCCGTCTTCTTTTCCACTAACTGTAATTGTTTTTCCTTCATAACTAGACAGGTCAATTATAGCGCTTTCTGGAGTTTGTGCTGCCTGCAATGGTATTTTGGTTAACCTCAATTTATTACATTCCTCATGTGGTTCTTTTTTTCTAATGTGAAATTCTCCGTTTTCAACAATCCCTGTAAATTGATTTTGAATCATCTTTCCTCCTTTAGTAAAAAAAAATATGTCGTTTGTCAATTTTTCGAACAATAGTGAAAGCAAAATTGATTATTAACTATTATTTGGTTATTAGTCTTATCTTCCCTCGCGAACCATTTGAACGGCTCGTTCTGCGTCAGCCAGACCGAAGCCAGTTGCTAAATCGCGACCAGGACCTGCAGAGTTGCCCTGAGAACTTTGTCCTTCTACAATATCGATGGCAGTTTTCGTAAGAATATCCTTTGCTTCACGAAATGTAAGATTCGGCTTGACCTGTTTCAACAAGGCACAAATGCCAGCGATTTGTGGAGCAGCAGCAGAAGTACCGCTAAACATTCCCCAACCGTCATTAGGCGCTGTTCCATCATTTCCCCATTCGCGATGTACATTACCATTTCTATCCACTTCATCCTTTGATTCTTCCTCGTCGAGTGTGTCTCCTGGTTGTACTGGCAACATAATATATTGGGCGCGAGGCTGCATTCCAACCAAACCACAGACATCTGGAACTTCTCTACTAGGGAATAGCTTGCTTTCAAATCCGCTGGCGTAATCAGATGCTTGAAGTTTTCCATCTTCGTCTATGTATACACCGCCTGCTGATATGACATAAGGAAGCTGGCCTGGAAAACCGTAGTGACCATTACCTGCTGAAAATACCACAATTATTCCCTTTTTCACCGCATTCGCGATTGCTGCGGCTATGGCTTTCTGTGGAGGAGTCAAACTTCCATCACGGAAGCTTAGCCCCCAGCTACAGGAAATGATATCTGGGCTTAGGGAAGAGGCTATATTAATTTCTGCGGCACCATTGATCATTACTTGATCTTCACTTTCAGCAGGCCCTTGTTTTACCATTGTAAACGTTATCCCAGGTGCTACGGCAAACAAGTTTGCCGATTCTCCTGTTCCATGACCGTACTCGTCATCTTCTGGGTTTCTTGCACCTACACCCAACACAACCGGTGTGGAACGATAGCCTTGATGTTCAAAATAAGGATGACGATACCAACCAGTGTCCACCATTACGACTTTTACACCATTTCCGGTGATTCCACTATTGTGTACACGATCTGCCCGTAAAAGTCTTGCCACATCATCTGGTACACTCAGATGAAACTGATCAACTTGGGGAGGAATCGTATTTTCAGTGTGTCGGTCGGCTAGTGCGCTGCTACCAATTTGAAAATAATACATCGGCTCATTAAGCGCCACACCTTCAAGTACGTCTGCAAGCGAACTTTTCGAAGTGTCAATAAAACCTGATAGGGGAGTGTCAGTGGTATCAAGAAAGGTAGATAGAGTTTTTTTCCCATACCTGATCACCTCGCGCTCTTTTGGGACAATCTTTGTTTGGAATACTTTGTCGTAGATCTCCGCAGGAGCCGCGATGTTAATAGAAGTCGGGCCAATTTGTAATACATCAAAGCCAGCACTCTTCAATTTTTTTACCGCTAAATCAACTAGGTCTGGATTATTATGGAATTGTCCGACGTTCTCAGGGGTGATAATTTCCTTTGTTTCGAACAACGATTCACCACCAATGGAGTGTACTGAAGCTTCTGCATATATAAGAGAAGGGAGAGAGGAAGCCCCATTTTCTTTTGTTTGTCAATTTAGTCCCTACTTTCACATTTTATTTAATTCTTTTCTTTCAAAGTTGTTAAAAGTTGTTAAAGTTAGCTCGATTCTGGTTTCAAAATCTAAAACCATTTGATAGGTTCATTAACCAATATATATAATATCCTCGTAAGAATTTATTATTTTTGAAATTATAGTAAAAATATATAAAAAAAGGAATTCGCATAGAGAAGGATTTGCTTTCCTCAAAAGCCAAAATACTTGGGGTGAGGTAAGAGATACTGCTCGATTACTTATGGATGGATTTGGAAGATATAATGGCTTACCTTCTAATCATCCAGCATATCAATCTAAAATGGATATAGATCACGATAATTATGCTTGTGAGAGGTAAAGTTTTATAGTTTTAGAAGACTTATGAGGTAATATTTCTTGCTTTTGGTGTGGATTCACGTACTATTAGACAATTTGAAACGGTACTACTTGGTCAAAATAAAAGCCTTGGGTTAATTCCCTTGGCTTTTTTCTGCTGTTAAAATCAAGCGTTCTGGAGCAGGAGTTATCATATTCATTGGATAACAGGTGATCAAAACTAATACAGGTTTTTTCTGATCGGTGATCGGTAACCTGTAATCCTTTGAAACGATCTTCTTACCAGTTATATAGTATGTAGTCGATACATTATCCTCATCTACAACAACTCGATCTCCCAATTTCAAAAGATCAAGATTCTTGAACACTGTATCATTATGTCCTGCAAGGATTGACATACCATATTGATTAGGTTTAGCGGTATCAGGATAGTGGCCTACACCTTTTAGTAAAGTTTTCTTATCGATCCCTTCGACAACAGAAACCGTCTTTTTCAGTTTGGGGAAGGTTAGGAACACTTCCTTGTCGGCAAGTGGCTCTTCTTTTACAGCAGGTTTCACTACAGGTTCTTGTTTCTTTACTTCGACAGATTTTACCTTAACTTGCTTTTCAAAGGATTGTTCGGATCGATACATATAATATTTGGCATATCCCATTTGATACAAGCTGCTACAAACTAGAAAGAGTGAGAGTAGTCCAACCACTCTCACAAAAAACTTTCTCATGATCCTGATTTATTCAAAGTACGTCTTAAGAAGAGATATCCTACCATTCCTAAAGCACCAATAATCAAAGTTAGGACGTTGTTTGTTGCTGTGCTAGGCATTGGTGCAGGTTGTGGAGTAGGGGTTGGAGTTGGTGTCGTGGTACCACCACCGTCAGCAGGATGAAGATTGGCCCAGGTTTCTCCGTTATATCCTTGTAGATTCTCACAAACGATTCCATCAGGTTCTCCCTGAGCTGGGTTTGTTCCATCCAGTCGATCTACATTATTCGTTGGGCTTCCACCCTTTGATTCAAAATAATTTTGTGCTTCTTGCCATGTTGAAAAATCAGAGCAATCTTTGTCTTGTGCAAATGCAGTATTCGGTAAAATCAATCCAAATACCAATGCAATAATTGGAGCAATAAACTTAAAACTTTTCATCATTAATAGTTCCTCCTAAATTTGGATTATGTACTACGAAAGTATTATTTTTCCTAGTAATGATATTTATGTACTGGATGTAAACTTTTTTTGGAATTAAAAAGAGAATCCATAAAAGGACTCTTCATCTTTTTTAGAAACTCACTCAATGAGCGCCTATTGGTTTTAAACTATCCAGCTCCAACAAAAAAAGGATCTCAAGTTGTATGAGTTCCTTTTACTGTGCTTATTATCGGATAAAAGAGATAAAGGTAATCATGCACAAGGCAGAGAGAAAAATTGTATTTGTCAAGAATGATGTAAAGAAGGAAGTTCCCTTTGAAGATCTAGATAAGAATCCCACGGGGGTTTTTAAAGTGTTGATGGGGATCAAGTCCGATGGCATACCTTAGGCTCTTTCAAGTGAACTAGGGATAACCTTTTACATTATTGGAACTGTGATATTAGACCACTTTTTATGAAAGGTGAATTCTATGTCTAAATATGCCTTAATTAGCTGTACAAAATTAAAAAGAGATTATCCTTGCTCTGCTCAAGAAATGTACATAGAATCTCAATTATTCAAAAAAGCAATCGCATTTATCAGCAAACAAAATTACGATAATTGGTTTATTTTATCCTCTAAATATGGATTGCTTAATAAAGAAACAGTAATTGAACCGTATGATGAAACTTTAAATAAAATGAATTCGTCACAACGCAAAGAATGGTCAAAAGAAGATTTGATCAACTAATAAAATTGGAGCCACTCCAATTAGACTTTTATGCTGGAAAAAAATATAGAGAATACCTTATTCCGCTTCTAGAAAATAGTGGGATTCAATATGAGATACCACTTGAAGGAAAAGGGATAGGAGAGCAGTTGAAATTTTATAAAGACCAACTAGATTCATAAAAATAGCTTAAAACAAGAACTAAATAATCCCGAATACTTTAGTGGATCGGGGAATTTTTCTTTTGTAATCCATTATGAACTATTAAAGCATATCTATTTTTTCTTCAATACACCCTTTTTCACAAGATTAATAATGTTAGTTAGTTAAACTAGGCCAAGATTTTCACCACAGCATGAGAAACAAGGACAATCCCAAATATCAAGTGTACGTTATGGTGGATACGCCTAAATTAAGGAAAGATTTGGTGCAGTTATCAGGTCAAACCTACATTGAAGGGTATGAAGGGTATTATGGGGAAATATAGAAGTGCCATCGTTATCGTTATTGCCACTCTAGTCTTGGGCATTGGTTACTATGTATCTACTAGTTTGCTAGGATCAAAGGAAGAGGTTAAACACGTTGAAAAAAACGAAAAAAAGGACGTCATTGAAACATGGACCCCTACTGATGTAGCTTCAGAAGATGATGAAGTAATTGAAACGCAAGTGGAAACAGAATTTCCAGAAGGTATGACTGATGATGAAGTTCAAGACGCGATCCATTTCATGAGTCATTCTAAGGTATATGCTTCGGAGAAATGGAGTGATTTAGAGCCAACTCAAGAAAGAATTGATCAATTACTTGATGCAGTTATACGAGATAAGAACGGTTTAGATCACAGTGATCTATACATAGGCATCTTAGAGAAATGGCAAGTGGGTGATTTTAGTAAAGCTGTTTCAGACCATAATAAAATTTGGGAACTTCAAGGAGGTTCAGTAGGAGAAGCAACCAGATTGCTTACTGAAGAAGAGGAGGCTGAGTATCGAAAAGAGCGCTTTAACGAGTTTTAAGATGTCGATTTAGACTTGGATATCCCTTTGTTGTACCAATCTTTTCACATTCAATTGAAAAAAGACATTCACCTGTCAAATAAAAATGCTTTTAGAAAAAGGCCAAATGGACAGATTCTACAAGCTTTTAATAATAAAATAATCCCCGGAATACATTAATGTCCGGGGATCAATGCTATAAACTTTCATTTAATAAGATGCATACTTCCTTCTCCATTCAGTCCTCCCATTAGCCGCATTGTATATTATCCCTTATGAAGGTTACAGAGCTCCCAAGAAGGCGATTTTATTTGGTTCTTAACTGTGAACATGATCGACGTACCAATATTTTCTTAAATCTATTGCCTGGCATGAACTTTTTCTACTTAGCGAGTCTAACTGAAGCAAAAACGATTCTAACATTCTTCGGAAGTGGGATTATGTATTAGACACAAGTTCACGCAGTTCTTATTGGCTTAAGTCCGGAACATAACTTTCTATCAAGGCGGGAAAGAAATAGATTTTTATTATCTCCATTTAAAAAAAAAAGAAAAAATGGCAATTTTCATAATATTTCTAAGTATTTTAATATTATTTTCAAATACTAATTTTATATTTAAATAACAGAAATTTGGTATATATTCGTTTATTGCAGTAAATTCTATTATTCGGTACAAACTCTACATTGAGTTTACAGGAAACTCCGCATGCCTTTTCTTTTAAGAACGATAGTTATAACCCGATGAGAATGCCCTAACTAAAATGATGATCCTAATTGAGTGGAGTGTTTTAAATCTACGTAAGTTTTTTAACAACACATTATATTAGAAATGAATCGTTAGTTAGATGTGTTCAGGAAACAGTCCCGCCTTTCAATATAGAACGCTATATTTATATTTATTGTTCAAGCTTCCATTTCCCCCTTTGACCAAAAGGAAATAATTCCCTAGCAATCTCCTGCAGTTTTCAGAAGAAGAAATTGTTATCAGAATCCGAATGTTACAGGAGGTGGAACAAATTATTACATTAAATAAAAGGTAAATTTATTTGGCAGCCAGGAAATTGATTCAGTTGAGAATAGTCCGGAATCATGCGCCGAGGTAATAATAAGTAGATATTCTGATACAATTTCAAATCTTAAAGGTGAAGAAAAACTGTTCCATTTTCATACATAGTCTAATTGTAGCTAAAAAAATTTTACTATATTTGAAACGAGGGGTTATCATTGATTCCGGATAAAGAAAGACAAACGATGGACAAAAGATCAATGGCTAATGAAGAGCAATCGAACTTCAAACTTGATATCCCAACGATTGATTTACCTAAAGGTGGGGGGGCCATTCGTAACATTGGCGAGAAGTTCGCAGCAAACCCAGTAACCGGTACAGGTTCAATGACCGTACCGATAGCTACCAGCCCTGGTCGCTCTGGATTTGGTCCACAATTGTCCCTAACATATGATTCCGGTGCAGGGAATGGACCGTTTGGGATGGGATGGAATCTCTCCCTGCCTTCCATCAAGCGCAAAACAGATAAAGGGCTGCCACGCTACCAGGATACGCTAGACTCTGATGTGTTCATTTTGTCGGGTACCGAAGATTTAGTACCCATACTAAAAAAGAATGATCAAGATATACGAATCGTTAATGGCACAACCTATAGCATTCGCCGCTTTTGCTCTCGTATAGAGGGCTTGTTCACCCGAATTGAGCGATGGACAAACACGGAAATACCAGGTGATACTTTTTGGCGGTCAATCTCGAAAGATAACAGCACAACTTGGTACGGCAGATCTGAAAATTCACGAATCTCAGATCCTGAGAATCCTGAACGTATATACAGTTGGCTTATCTGCCAAAGCCATGATGATAAAGGCAATGTCATTTCATATCATTACAAATCAGAGAATGCCGTTAATATTGAGCTTTCGCATGCTCACGAGCAAAATCGAGGCGACAACTTGGATCCTCGACGCTCTGTCAATAGGTATCTCAAGTACATCCGTTACGGTAATGACACACCTTTTCTTCCTAGGCTTGAAGCAGATCATACGTGGCCCGAGCCCACAAGGGACGATAACTGGTACTTCGAAGTAGTGTTCGACTATGGTGAGCATAGCAAGGAC
The DNA here is from genome assembly GCF_900177675.1 of Bacillus sp. OV166. Classification (GTDB taxonomy): domain Bacteria; phylum Bacillota; class Bacilli; order Bacillales; family Cytobacillaceae; genus Neobacillus. The sequence goes on from NZ_FXWM01000001.1 coordinate 3,386,722, forward strand.
AATCCCTCACCCAAGGAAACAGGCGAATGGTCGGTTCGCAAAGACCCGTTCTCGTCTTATCGCTCAACGTTTGAAGTGCGTACTTATCGATTGTGCCAACGCGTGTTAATGTTTCATCACATACCTGATGATCCAGAAGGCCAAAAAGGATACGACGGCCTTGTTCGTTCGACCGACTTTACCTATCAGTACGATGAGGAATCTGCAAATTCTGGAATGCCTGTTTACTCCAAACTTACAGGGGTAACGCAACGGAGCTATCAACGTACGGTACGCGGAGACTATCTTTCCAAGCCTCACCCCCCTCTGGAATTCACCTACAGCGATGCAATCATTCAGACTGAATTACACGAGTTACGTGACGGGGACAGCTTAGAAAATCTTCCAATCGGAATTGACGGTGCACAATATCAGTGGGTAGACCTCGACGGAGAAGGGCTTTCGGGTGTACTGTCCAAACAGGATGGTGCATGGTTTTACAAACGCAATCTTAGCCCGACTAACTTCGTTGTTAGTGATAATCGTTCACACATTCAGGCGAAATTCGCACCGATGGAATGTGTATCACCAAAGCCGATGTTTGAGGCTTCTAACCATGTGCAGTTTCTCGATTTGTCAGGTAACGGCCGTCCGGACGTTGTAGAATATGCAGGCCCGATACCGGGATTTTATGAAAGGACCATGGACGAGCTTTGGGACCCATTCGTGCCGTTTGCTTCTCTGCCCAATGTAAACTGGGGTGACCCCAATCTGAAATTCATCGACCTTGACGGTGATGGTCGCTCCGATATTCTAATCAGCGAGCACGATGTGTTTGTGTGGCATCGCTCACTGGGCGAAATTGGCTTTGACGAAGCGCAGCGCACAAGCAAGACCTGGGACGAAGAAAAGGGGCCAAACATTGTTTTTGCTGATGCAGGCCAGTCCATCTTTCTATCAGATATGTCGGGAGATGGAATGAATGATATCGTGCGAATACGCAATAATGAGGTATGCTATTGGCCGAACCTTGGATATGGTTGCTTCGGCGTGAAAATTACAATGGATAACGCACCGCTATTTGACCATTGTGATCAATTTGAACCCAACCGTATCCGGCTAGCTGATATCGACGGTACGGGCACGACCGACATTTTATATCTCCATCGTGATGGCGTGCGTGTATATTTTAACCGTTCCGGCAATTGTTGGAGTACAGAAACGACGATCAAACAATTTCCTCCAATTGACAGCATAGTTAATGTACAGGCATTGGATCTCCTCGGAAATGGCACAGCCTGTTTAATCTGGTCATCACCGTTGTCTGGTGATGCGGGTCTTCCACTTCGATACCTTGATTTGATGGGCGGACAAAAGCCGCACCTGCTGGTCAGAACGGTTAACAATTTGGGCCTGGAGACTAGAATCGACTATACGCCGTCAACCAAGTTCTATTTATTTGATAAAAAGCAGGGTAAGCCATGGATTACAAAGTTGCCATTTCCCGTACACTGTGTGGAGAAAGTCACGGTGAAGGACAAGTGGCGGAACACCACTTTTACAACCACATATAGTTATCACCATGGCTACTTTGATGGGGAGGAGCGGGAATTTCGCGGTTTTGGCCGCGTCGAACAGACCGATATCGAAGAATATGGCAAGTTTACGCAGGGAAACAAAAACAGTCCCTACATTACTGACGACCAAACCCTGTATCAACCGCCTGTAAAAACCGTAAGCTGGTATCACACTGGTGCGTGTTTGTACCACAAAAGCACCCTTAGCCACTTCAAGGACGAGTACTTCCCAAATTGGCTAAAGAGAGAGGAACCGGTTAAGCAGTTACTTGGCTCATTTCAAGAGAATGAATTGTCAGAACCTGATTTTGAAACGCTGGGACTTAACCCAGAGGAGTGGCGGGAAGCACTGCGCGCGTGCAAAGGCATCATGCTGCGACAAGAGGTATATGAACTTGATGTGGATGAACTGGCACGTGGTATTCACAAGCCGGTAAAACTGTTCTCGGCTGCAAATCACAACTGCCATATTCACCGGGTACAACCGAAAGCAACCAACCAGCATGCGGTCTTTCTCGTTACCGAGAGTGAATCGGTTACCTACCACTATGAGTTAGACATTCGTCCTAATCAGCTGACGCCCGATCCACGCATCGTGCATACGCTCAATCTGAGCACCGACGAATATGGCAATATCCAGCAGTCAGTTACTGTGGTTTATCCACGACTGGAAAAGTATGTGGACAACACATTAAGGGACGATGCAGAGGATCTGATTCAGAAGGTACAGTCAGAGCTACATATATCCTATACGGAAACGCGCTACACCAACGACGTGCCCAGTCCAGGAAACTCTGATCAGGACAACTATCGCCTGCGTCTACCATGTGAGGTGATGACCTATGAATTGACTGGCTTAGATATTGCACAAACTGACGGCGGCCTTACGATTCGCTACTTTACGTTGGAACAGTTGTGCAAGTATAAACTGAGTGATAAATACCCGAATATCGGATTGCAAGTGTTCCCCGTTGAGGAGATCGACTACCACCTGCTGCCCAACCGCACCTTGCCGCAAAAACGAGTCGTGGAACATACACGTGTGCTATTCTTCGATTCACATTTGGACAAGCCGTTGCCATTTGGAACATTGAATGCACTGGGTTTGCCTTATCAAAACTACAAGCTCGCACTTACTGATGAAATTCTTGGAACTGTCTTCAAGGACAAATTGAACACGGATGTGCAGGATGCACTCACGAACAAGAAAATAAGCGGCTACTTGACTGGTGCTGACTTGGATTTGTACTTTGGCACAAACACAGGAGGGGGATACTGGATGTGCTCAAGTTTAGCGGGCTATAACACGGATGCTCCTCAGCACTTCTACTTGCCCGAGCGCTATACCGACCCTTTTGATAACCAGACGGTACTAACCTACGATTCACGTGATCTTTACGTACATTCGAGTATGGATGCACTGCTCAGCCGAACGGAAGTCACTAAGTTTGACTTTCGCGTTCTGGCCCCAGCTCAAATGAAAGATGCAAACGATAATCTTACAGAGGTGCGCTTCGATATTTTAGGCATGCCCACTGCTATGGCTCTAATGGGTAAAGGTAGTGAAGCCGACAACCTAAATGCTTTTGATGACGTATTATTGAACCCGAATCTAGAAAGTCTACAGGAATTCTTCATAAATAGTGACTATGATGTTGAAGAAGCCAAGCGTCTGTTGTCCGATGCCAGCGCACGGTATGTGTATTATTTTGGCGAAATGATTAAAGACGGCATTACAATCTGGGAACAGCATCCAGCCTGTGCCTGTGGCATCATAAGGGAGCGCCACGTGACTGATGAACCAGACAGCCCGTTACAAAGTGCGTTTGAGTATTCGGATGGCACAGGAAACGTGGTGGTCAAGAAAGTTCAGGCAGAGCCGGAACTTTCCGGCGGTCCTTTACGGTGGATCGGAAGCGCCAAAACTATTTTGAACAACAAGGGAAAAACGGTCAAACAGTATGAGCCGTATTTCAGCTTGCCGACAGTGGGGCATCGTTTCGAGGATCCTCCTGAAACGGGCGTGGCGACCATAATGTATTATGATGCCGTCGGGCGAAACATACGCACAGAATCACCAGATGGTTCCTACACCCGAATAGAGTCCTCTCCTTGGCATGTGACTCGCTACGATCCGAACGATACGGTAAAGGAAGCGGGTAACGCATGGTATGTTCAAAAGAGTTCACTGACTGCAACGGCGGAAGAGCAAAGGGCTGCCCTTCTTGCTGCTGAACATGCGGATACACCATCGGTAAGTGTGTTCGATTGTCTCGGGCGTGAAGTCGTCGCCATTGCTCACAACCGGGTAGGACCGGTTAATGGATTGACTGATGAGAAATACGTCACCTTTACCAAGCTTGATAATGAGGGCAAACCACTTTGGGTGCAAGACTCGCGCGGAAACAGAGTGATGCAATATATCAATCCGCCTTTGCCTGAAGGGGTATCCCCGTTTAACGATCCAAACAATATTAATCCGAAAGGCTTTGTGCCGTGTTACGACATTGCAGGGAACCTGCTTTTTCAGCACAGCATGGACGCTGGAGACCGCTGGATGTTGAACGACGCAGCGGGGAAACCGATGTTCGTCTGGAACAGCCGTTCATTCATTACAAGGATGTCCTACGATGGATTACATCGGTTGACCGGATCATTTGTCACCGGTGCTGATCCAGTTCATTCTAAGCGTGAGATGCAATTCGAGAAGTTGGTTTACGGAGAAGGGCAGGCCGATGATAAGCAAAAGAACTTGCGCGGTAAGCTTTACATACATTTTGACACAGCAGGGAACTTGACCTTTGATGGATTCGATTTCAAAGGAAATCCGTTGCGTACCTTACGCCGCCTGACCGTCGATTACAAGGCAACCCCTGATTGGTTGCTGCTGAATCAGCCTGTGTTGGAAACAGAGTGGTTCACTACAACTACCCGTTATGACGCATTGAACAGGCCCATACAATCTATTTCACCATACAGTACAGAATCCAACCCAAAACGTTTCAATATAACTCAGTATAAGTACAATGAAGCTGGGAGGTTGGGGAGTGTGGATTTGTGGCTCGGCCAATCGGGAGAGCCGCAGACGTTACTCGACACAAGTAGTGCAAACGAACATCCGGTGAAGAACATCAAATACAACGCCAAGGGACAGCGTTTATTGTTGCAATACGGCAATGGTTCAGAAACCACCTACTCTTATGATTCGGACACCTTCCGGCTGAAGCGATTAAGGACCACGCGAATCAATGATGGTGCCTTGCTGCAAGACTTGGACTACACGTATGATGCGGTAGGTAACATCACCCAGATCCAGGACAATGCGCAGGATCGAGTATTTCATAGCAACCAGTGCGTACAGCCGGGTGCAGAGTATCGTTATGACGCACTGTACCGGCTAATTGCTGCCAGCGGACGGGAACACAAGGGAAATAGACAGCAGTATGATTGGGATGACGTTTCCCGATTTGTAACAACCATTCCCAATGACTGTCAGGCATTGCAGAACTACGTCGAAACGTATCGCTACGATAAGGTCGGAAACATCATGCAAATGATGCATCATTCAGGGCGTAATCTTGAGCAGCCGGGTCAGGTGATCTGGAACCGGCGTTATCAATATGCACTAGAAAGCAACCGCTTGCTTGCCACAAGCTTGCCCGGTGACTCTGAGAATCTGCCCGAATATAACGCAACGCCTGGTTACAGCTCAAAATACGCGTACGACCTGCATGGCAACATCACAGCAATGCCACACTTGCCGCAAATGAACTGGGACTTTAAAGATCAATTAAGTGCTACAACAAGAATGATCAATAATGGAGATACAAATACAGCGAAAACGTATTATGTCTACGACTCATCAGGTAGGCGGGTGCGTAAGATAACCGAAACGCAAACTGGTGCACTTAGCAAACAGCGTATATATCTCGACGGATTCGAGGTGTATCGGGAATATAGCAGTGGAACGGTCACTTTAGAGCGGGAATCGCTTCATGTAATGGATGATAAGCAACGTGTGGCGCTGATCGAGACTGAAACGATTAAGGACCAATCTCCAGTTACTAACCTTCAGCCACTAGTTCGCTTCCAACTTAGCAATCACTTAGGTTCTGTCAACCTGGAACTGGACGAAAATGCTGCGGTGATCACCTATGAGGAATACACCCCATACGGAAGCACGGCTTACTGTGCCGGGAGGAGCGTTGCCGAGGTGAGTTTAAAACGCTACCGATATACGGGTAAGGAACGGGATGAAGAAAGCGGACTCTACTATCATGGAGCGAGATACTATGGGCCATGGCTGGGAAGATGGATGAGTTGCGATCCAATGTGTATGATCGATGGGACCAACCTATATGGTTTTGTTCACGAAAACCCCGTAAAATACAATGACCCTACCGGCACACAATGTGATCCAACTAAAGCATCATGTCCTGAATTGATGGGAAATTGGAGTTATGGTACACCTGTACCGGATCGTGGATCAATTGGGCATAATGTGCAACGAGATCATCCGATACAGGTTAGTCTTCGCAGCGAACAGCGCCAAGGTTTATATAGTCGAACTGTCTCAGCTGCACGCAGCGAACAGACCGTATTGGTAGAAACAGGAAAGGGTTACTTTCATACCGAGGTAGGTCGTCTGCAGGCAGAGATAAATGAGCGGGTTCGAGCTGGTATGATTACCAGTGAATCGGAATTAATTGAGGCGACACGCGAAGCATACCGATTGGCGGGGGAGACGACTGGAGTGACAGTAAACCCCCAAGCATTGGATCGTGCCATCATTAGCAACCTTGCAACATTGTCAGAGCGGGCGGAGCAGACCGCTTCTGAACTACGGCAATCTGGTGGACCACCGTCCACTATGACTGGGGCAATCATAGAACGGGCGTTTAGTGACCCCGGCCAGCCTGTCAATCCGTCAATTTCAGTGCCATCTTCGGAGCCTCCGCTAACAGTGCCTAAAACAGGCACCACAGCTATGACTTCACCTGCACCAAATGCACCCATCAACGAACATCCACCTAATCCAGTTGCTCATGAACCCTCATCAGTAACAGCCTTTTCTGGCCGTGCTGCTCGGGCGGCTGAGGCGGCAACATCGGTTTTGAAAGTCGCCGGGGAAGTTCTTACGGTTTATGGGGCTGTAAACGAAGCGAACAGAACTGCAGAACTTGAACGTCGAAACAATCGTGGCGCACTGAATGAAGGGCTGATGTGGATTGCCACAGCCGCTGTAGGAGTCCCGGCAGGAGCGGTAGACGATGCGTTAGCTGCTTTTGCGACGGCAACGACTGGTTCTCCTGCACCGGTAATGGAATATTGGGACCATTATGGCTCTGGACCAGTACAACACGCAGCTGGTAAAATAATCCGTGGCATATTAGACTGGGGTGCTAGGAATGGTTTTTGATGTTGAAATGTAAAGTGATAGACCTGCTTTAAGTGCCCCATAACAATTTTCAGGATGGGGAACTCATTTAAATTCCGTTGAGGGTATCCAAGGAGGCTTACCATGAACAAGATCATATTTCCCCTAAAACCGGGAACACAAGGCCCAAGTGTGGGTGATTTGCAAACTGTGCTCCTCTTGTTGCTTGACCGGGCCATGATCCTCAGCAACGACGAGGGAGCCCGGCGGGAGCTGTCTACCATACTCAAACGCGAACTCGCGGATCAAATCTACAAGGATGTCACTGCGAAAGTAGTGAGCATTTTTCAGGAAGAGCATCAGCTGACTGTTGAGACTCGAGGAATGGTGGATGAAACGACTGCGAATGCAATCAATGCAATTTTGAGCGAGTTGGGGCTACTGGATGACGGAGGTTGGGCTAAGCTAGCCGAGATTTTGAATACACAGGGTCAAACGCTGAGCACCATCCGCCTTGGTACCGATCATCTGGCGAGTATTGACGAGAAGATCGGTACGCTTGGAAAACTACCGTCTCTTCCACTCTCACTCAACGCTCGCGGTGCGGCGGTGAAAGATTTGCAGACGCAATTGATGAGATTAGGTGTTGTATTGCCTGCAATCGAAACGACTGAAGCCATCTTCGGCGTTGGGACTCGTGATGCTTTACTTCAATTGCAAGCGAAAAATGGCCTTTCTCTAACCGGTATATTTGATAACGAAACGCGTAACGCCCTTGACAAAGCGGTTGGTAATGTGGAAAATCCAAGACGGGTCGAGGGCCGAATCTTTCTCGATAACGGCTTGCCCGCTGCAAAGATCAACGTGCGTATTGTTAACAAAGGCTTTGGCGAGGAAGCGGTCGTGTTGGGCGATACCCAGACAAACGACCTTGGTTTCTATGCGCTACAGTATGACCAAAATATTGGGACAGCTAACATTGAAGTATATACGTTTGACCAAAATAATAAACAAATTCGGCTCTCTAATCCTAAACTGAACGCTGACCGCAGCGAAGTGATCAACCTCGATGCGCCGTCCACGGTGCAATCGAAAGCTAACGAATTTACACTGATGGCAGGGGATTTGAAGCCAATTGTGGGCAATGATCTGAGCAATCTTGCAAAGGCCAAAGAGGACAATGACCGACAGGATCTATCTCTCCTGTATAAACCTACAGGCTGGGATGCACGCCTAATTGCTACTGCTGCAATTGCTGCAAAAGTGAATACAAAGACAGGCATTGGGCTGGAAGCTTTATATGGTGCTTTCCGTGCAGGGCTACCCACTGATTCCGAAGCATTGGCACAAGTAACCACGGAAGCATTCGCATTGGGACTAACACGTGCGAAGGATGCTGGAATAATTGCGCTTGATGATCAAAAGATGAAGGCAGCCGAGTCTGCTTTCGCTACGTTTTCCGAAGAGACACGGCGAAAAATGATTGTACCAGGAGCCTTATCAAGCCTAAGTGAAATGCTGGAAAGAGCACCGATTGACGATCCAACCCATCGAGATGTTTTTGAAAAGCTGCTGTTATCGCATGATGGTGACGAGGCAGAATTATGGAATGGCGCAAAAGAAAAGGGCATCCCTCAGAAGCAGATTGCAAAATTACAGTTGCAGGGGAAGTTGTCATTTTTGACGTTAAACAATGCACCGCTCACAGAATCACTGCAGCAGGATATAGTGTCGCAAGACAATCTGGCTGAGTTGGTTGAAAAAGATTTCTATCAGCAAGAGACATGGGTGAACCGGCTAAAAGGACTGGCAAGCGATGACCATGGCGTCGTAAATGAGGATAAATTGGCCAGTTTGATTCCATCAACTTATATCCAGAAGGATTTAAATGACCGACTCGCTGCTTATGCCGACGATCTGGCACAAAAGGTGCGTAAAAGTTTTCCGACCCACGTCGTTAACCGCATGCTGGGGAAGAATGATTTGAAACTGGGTGAACAACATGACCAGATGAAAGCGCCGGTGCATACCTTTTTGAAAAACGCTGTCAATATAGGATTTCATCTCGGGCGCACGCCAGTGGAACAATTTTTCAAAAAGCATGGTGAAATAGTGTTTAACGGCTTTAATGATGATAATAAGAAACTCGCCAAAGAAGGTGTGAAGCTATTAACGCGAACCTACCAGATGACCCCCAACGATGAGTCGATGAAGACACTGCTTGAGCTAGGGTTTACCTCTGCCAGGGAAGTTACCGCCATCCCAAAGAATGAGTTTGTGGCACGATACTGGGAGAAGTTTGGTTCACGCAAAATAACGGGGGCGGTATGGGATAAGAGTGTACAGATAACTTCTGTTACCTTTAACATCTTCACTATGGCGAAGCAGCTCGACAGCACGCCGCCGGTGATGGCTATTTCCGGTAAGCATGACCGCCATAATCAGGCAAAAGAAGATTTGAAATCGCTGCTCAAAGACTATCCGACAATGAACTCACTCTTTGGTTCCTTGGATTTCTGTGAATGTGAGCATTGCCGCTCGGTACTGAGCCCTGCCGCGTATCTAGTGGATTTACTGCGATTCCTTGATCTTCCGTCTAAAGATTGGGACCAAACAATGAAGGATTGGAAGGAAAAGCATAATAACAGAGAATACACAGGTCCAGATTACAACTATTTAAAACCGTATAATGCTCTGATTCAACGCCGGCCGGATCTTCCCTATCTGCCATTAACGTGTGAAAACACGAACAAGGCAATGCCTTATATTGATCTTGTAAATGAAATTCTTGAATATTATGTTGCCAATAATCATCTGGATGCCAACGCTGTTCGTGATACAGGCGATGCCGAATCAGCCGAGTTATTGTCTGAACCGCAGAACATAGTCCCTGAAGCGTACGACAAATTGGAAAATGCTCGATACCCGCTCACATTACCGTTTAATTTGTGGCTGGAAAGTGTCCGCAGCTTCTGCGAGTATTTTGAGACTCCATTGTGGATGGTGCTGGACAGCTTTCGTCCGAGTGAAAGTTTATTTGCGCCTGAGTCGAACCCGGAGACCTATTACCGTGCGCAGATTTTTGCAGAATATCTCGGTCTCTCTTCCAAAGAATATGAAATTTATACAGATTCTGCGTTTTCAACTTGGCCAGTACTCTATGGCTACGACAATCCAAGTGGAACCGCAGACACTACATTGGCTGCGTTAAAGTCTGCTAAAACACTTTCTAAACGTTTGGGAGTGACCTACAAAGAGCTAACTGCTCTGATACAGACGTTATTTGTAAATCCGAATCTGAGTTCATTGGTGACGTTACATAAGTTGGGGATAGAAGTAACCGATGTTTTCCGCTATAAAAAACACGATGGCTACACAACTTTTTCGTCAGAGGAAGAGGCCGAATTCGAGTACCGCCTCACGCAGCTCTCAGAGAAATTTGGGCATGATGCAAAGCAATGGTTGAATATTACTTGGGACGAACATAAATTTGAGAAAATAGTAACGCTTAGAGGATCCGATGACACATGCAATTTTGACAACATTTTAGTAACGTTTGCAGACGGCAACACCACGGATGCGTTAACCTTTATAAAACTGAACCTATTTGTACGGTTGTGGAAACGTTTAGGTTGGAGCATAGAGGAGACAGACCATGCCCTTCAAACCTTCATTCCTTCAAAACTGGACATGAGTGAAGCGACACTGGGTAATGCGATGAAGACTGCTTTGATCTATCTTGCACATCTAAAAGAACTCACTGAACTAACCGGTATTGGCAGCCGGTTAAAACTTCTGACGTTGTGGGCTACTCTGCCAACTCATGGAAAAAACTCGTTGTATGAGCAGTTGTTCTTAACCCGTAACATCCTGAAGGCAGATCCCACTTTTGATGATATGTTGGGAGATTACTTAAGCAAACCAAATGTGTTTATAAAGGATCATCTTCCAGCGCTGCAGGCTGCGTTGAACTTGACAGCAACCGAAATTGCCCAAATTTTGCAGGACGGAATTGCAGGTGAAGAACACGCTATCAACAATGCAATACTTTCATTGAACAATGTCTCCATGCTCTATCGTTATGCTCTGTTGTCAAAAATTTTGAATTTGTCCATTGGCGAATTGATCACACTCAAAGTGTTGAGCGGGCTGAATCCGTTTCATCCTCTGAGCCCGGATCCGCTAAACGGAATCGAAGATGATTACCCACTTACACAGACGCTTGAATTTGTGCGCTGCGCACAACAGGTAAAAGTGAGTAGTTTTTCCGTAGATGACCTGGACTATCTATTTCGGGATCACTTCGATCCTCTCGGCAAATATCGAGAAGACAGCGGGTTCAATCTGGCATGGATTAGGACATTGGCAACACAGTTGAGAACAATTGCCAATGAGTATGCCGTGCCAGACAAAGCTGACAGCGTTAGTGACGACACATTGCGGCAGAAAATGACGCTTGTATTCGCGCCGGATGTGGTTGAGATGTTATTGGATAAAGTTCCTTTCACAAAGACCAAAGAATCTGTGTTGCCGCAAAATCGTCTGGATCCGAAAGTTTATGAGGTTAATGGGTTCAGTGTCACATACGACGAGATACGTCAGCAGCAAAAGGTAACACATTTGGGCGTGTTGACCGCTTCTGCAAAAACGGCTCTGCTGAATCAAATACCATCATCAAGCGATCCGGATGCGATTAATGCACGAAAAATATTCTCGGATTTACTTGATCAAATAGAGACACAATCAACGGCCCAATATAAGGCGTTGTTTGACAAGCAGTTAGCTGGGATACTAACTTTTGATGAATTTTTTGGCACGGCAGTAACGACGATTCAGGTTGAGAAGCGTATGATTCTGCTGAAAAAGATCGTGCCATTGATCAAGGCGAAGATTGCACGCCAAACCATCATGCAGGAGCTGACGATACAAACGGGCAGCGATGCAGCATTGATCGAAGCATTGCTTACCAACAAGGACTTTCTTGCTATAACGGATGCAGATTCTCAACCGCTCGTGGCACAGTTTCAAGGCCTGGAACAAGGTGGGATCAGTATGGAACTTACACCTACAGATCCACATGCACAGACCATCAAGAAGACGGTAGAAAAAGTTGAAATCACAGCATCAGATAAATGCAGGCAGGCGGCATGGAGGGGGTTTATTGAAGTTCCGGAGAACGGGGCATACCGCTTTTATGCAAAGCTTGGCAAAAAGGACGCAGAAGTTTATCTCCACCTCGACTCTGTGGTTGAACCGATTTTGAGCGGCAGCGCTATGAAGGATGATGACGAACTGAGTGGTAGTATTGACCTAAAATCGGGTGTGCTCTATACCTTCACCTTGGAGGCTGGCAAATTGCAGGACAGTCCCTTTGAATTATTAGTCAAAGGGGAGATCACACCCAAAGATAACCTCAGCCAGTTTATCGCTATACCAAAGGCAGAGGTGGAGGGCGCAACCCGAGCATTCAAGATGTTAGCCAAATCGTTACAGATTGCACAAGGCCTGGGCTTTAATGAACGGGAGGTTCGCCATATTCTATCGCACCCATCGGATTTTGGTAACGTGAACTGGCGGTTATTACCCACAAAAGAGCCCGGGAACAAACCCGAAGATGCTGTCGCTCTTTTTAATGGATTTATGCGTCTGCTGCACTACTCCTTACTAAAACGTGACATGGCGGGTGGGGGAGATGGTCTCATTTCCATATTTGAACATGCACGGCAAAAAAATCTTGCAGATGTGAAGACATTGTACGAACAGATCGCAAAGTTGACAAGGAGAAAGTCTGATGTTGTGGAAGATGTGGCAGCTGAATTGAAGATGACAGTACCCGAACAAGTTGCAGTCGAAGCAAATATGGAACGCCTGTGGCAAGCACTCAAGATCGTGGAGAAATTCGGTGTGTCGATGGCATCGCTCAAGAAGTGGCTTACCCCTCAGCCCAATCCAGATGTGTCCAAGGAGGTCCGTAATTCCATCAAGTCTAGGTATGAGCCGGAGGTGTGGCAGCGCATAGCTAAATCAATCTTCGATCCTTTACGTCAGCGCAAACGGGATGCGCTCGTTGCCCACATCATCCACATCAATGAAAAATTGGACAGTATAGAGAAACTGTTTGAATACTTCTTAATTGACCCTGGCACAGAACCGGTTGTACAAACATCGCGCTTAAGACTGGCTATATCGTCTTTACAGACTTTCATTCAAAGGTGCTTCCTGAATCTTGAAGAGCAAGTACATCCATCGGTGTTGAACGCAAAGCACTGGGGCTGGATGAAGCGTTATCGAGTATGGGAGGCGAACCGCAAGATTTTTCTTTTTCCCGAAAACTGGCTCGAGCCGGAGTGGCGCGATGACAAGACACATTTGTATCAAGAGTTGGAAAGCAGCCTGTTGCAGGGTGATGTGACGAACCAGCTTGCTGAGGATGCTTTGTATGTATATCTGAAGAAGCTAGACCAATTGGCACGGCTTGAAATGGTAACAATGTACGCTGAGGAGAATCCGTTCGGTCCACCAACCATACATGTAATTGGACGAACCTATTCGAAGCCGCACCAGTACTTCTATCGACGTTACGCGTATCAGATGTGGACACCGTGGGAGCCGGTAACTGCTGAGATAGATAGTGATCATATTGTTACCGTTATATGGCGTGAGAGACTGCATTTATTTTGGCTGACATTTATGGAAAAAGTAGATGAAAATCCTAATGGACCTACAACAGGTCAAACTGGTAATTTGGGTGATATTCGCTTTGACACATTGGTATGTGAGGCGGGACAGATCTCGAAAGGGGTGGCCCAGCGCAAACTAGATATACAACTGAACTGGTCTGAATACTTTCAAGGTTCATGGACTCCACGGGAATCCAGCGGGATTGGAAATGTAATTGATCTTTCAGGGCCATTTAACCCGGGGGAAATATCTGTAAGGGTGTCAAAGGAGGAAGACTCAACGACAGATGCAGTCCTGATAAACTTGATGGGTGTCCCAGCCTACTTTCGTGTAGTTAGCAAGAATAGCCGCCCTCAGTTTGGGAAAGGAAACATGAACGATCAAGCCTTTCCATATTCTCATAGTAATGAAACTTATAATCTTTACGAAGGGAACGGCACATTATCGGTAACTTTTGTTAAGCGAATTGTAACGATAGATGGAGACAGGAAAGAGAATCCGCCTGATCCACAAAACATATTGTCAAATGTCGGAAACTATACCTTATTACCGACCAGTAACAAAATGAGATTGCTAAGCGAGGAATTTGCGCCATTGATCAGCCCTATATTTTATGCGGACGACATGTACACATTCTTTGTGGAGCCGTCATTGACGGAGAAGACGATAGATACGTGGGAGGGATACGCTATCACCCCGCCATCGCAGAAATCCAGGTGGGTTGACTATGTCATGCGTCCACCTAATATCAGTCCGCTTATTGCGTCTAAATATCTGCAGGAGGCTTTGAATGGAAACATTTCAAAGCCAGATCCGATCGACCCAGTGGCACTTCATTCCATTAAAGTGAATGTAGATGCACTAACTCAGCCTGGTGTTGCCCTACAATTTGGCGATACCCTAGTGGGTCGTACAGGACGAATGGATCATCCTGGAAATAATGCGCGCGTGATCAGGAGTGTTGGCGGAAATATGACAATTAGAGGAGCAAGAACATTATGAATCACTCAACTGTTACGGGTAATGTCGCTTTTCACGGTTTAATTGATTCAATCGCCAGTAAGGGGATAGATTTTTGGAGGGAAGGGGTAATACCCCTAACAGGCGAACGGCATATTGTAGAACAGACCCGCACGCTCCGTTACCGCTTCTATCCACATTTTCACCCGTATGTGGGAGAGTTGGCAAAACGGTTGATCGAGAAATCTGTAACCGGCTTACAAGGTGCCGATACGGATTATGTTCAGAACAGCGACGGCACGTTTGAAACATTGCCGTTCAGTTATCAAGTGGATTTACCAGTCGGATTAGAATTAAGTTTACCGCGGCCCGGCCAACCCGGCGAGTTTGAGACCATTAAACTCGCAAGCAGTGTGAAGGTTAATCTGTCTGACGGCGTCAAAATAAAACTCGCAAACGGCAGCGAAGGAACTTTGCCCGGCTGTGTTATTGCCCATGATTCAAAGCGCGGCACACGCGTTGTTCAAGATGAGGGAAAAAGCAAGGTTGACCTCGAAATAGGTGCTATTGTCTCGTTGTCTGTCACAACAAAGGTGGACTTACCTGAAGCAATCATCATTACCGGGGAAGATAACATGCTGCGCAGGCTAACAGAGCCAGCCACCGTGGAAGTGCAGGCTGGAACAAATGTCAGCCTGCTTGGCGGCAAGCCGTGCCCAACTTTGTTTAGGGAAATTTTCACTGAGAAGCATTATTCCCCATCCGAAGTGGTGCAGCAGCCTTACCCGGTGGAGGACCTTGATTTCAGTTCCAGCGGAGCATACTCGGTCTATAACTGGGAATTGTTCTTTCATATCCCGCTTGCGGTAGCCATACATCTAAGTAAGCATCAGCGGTACGAGGAAGCGCAGAAGTGGTTTCATTTTATTTTCGATCCTACCGATGACAGTGATGGTCCAACACCCGAGCGTTTTTGGAAGGTAAAGCCCTTTCAATTCACCGAAGTCAAGCAAATCCAAGAAATATTGGTGAATTTGTCTTCTGGAGCAGATTCAATCTTAAAGCAGGATACGATCAACGGGATAAACGCCTGGAAAGATTCACCTTTTCGTCCCCACGTTGTCGCGCGGTACCGCCAGACTGCGTATATGTTTAAGGCTGTAATGGCGTATTTGGATAATTTGATCGACTGGGGCGATGACCTGTTCCGTCAGGATACAGGTGAAACCATCAACGAGGCGGCTCAGATCTATGTGCTGGCTGCGTTGATCTTGGGGAATCGGCCACAGGTCATTCCAAAGAAAGGAACGCTTGCGCCACTTACCTATGCCAGTAAGCGGAACGAATGGGATGAATTCGGCAACACCATGGAGAAGTTGGAGAGCGAAATTCCTTTTGATCTGGCGCCATTACCCATGACTGGTGGGGCAGATGATCGATTTGCAGCACTAAGCAGTATTGGAACTACGCTGTACTTCTGCGTTCCTCGCAATGACAAGCTGTTAAGCTATTGGGATACAGTAGCCGACCGCCTGTTTAAGATACGCAACAGTCTTAACTTGCAGGGCATTTTTCGACAGCTGCCGTTGTTTGAGCCCCCCATTGACCCTGCATTATTGGCAAGGGCTGCGGCAACGGGGCTGGATGTGGGTGCGGTTGTCTCGGGCATCAATCAACCTCTTCCATTGGTACGCTTTCAATTGCTGATACAAAAGGCCGGAGAGATTTGCCAGGAGGTTAAATCCCTAGGGAACAACCTTCTCTCAGCACTAGAGAAAGAAGATAGCGAAGCACTGGCTATACTGCGTGCCAAACACGAGAAGGTCATTCTGGGCTTAGCCGAGACGGTGAAATATGCTCAGTGGCAGGAAGCAATCAAAAACCGTGAAGGGCTGGAGACATCTCTAACGAATACGGTTCAGCGATATATTTATCTTGAGCGTTCACTTGGCAAAAAAGAGAGTGAAATTATCATACCGGGGTTAGATGCGCTGGATGGAGAGAGTTTGGAACAGTTCAAGTTTAAGAGCTCCGAACCGGAAATGAACCGTCGACCTGTTGACATAGACATTGCTCAGGATTTAGGTGACTCGGGCGGAAAAATAATGAACAGTTATGAGGCAAAAGAACTGGATTTGACGGAATCAGCACGAGATATCCAAGATGTTGTAAAAGTTTTAAATCTTGCTGCACAAGGTTTATCCCTGATTCCAGATTTCAAGATTGACCTCCATTATTGGGGTCTGGGAGGATCCACCGATATCTCTGGCGGAACGAAGCTCTCCGATGTCAGCAGTTTTGCGGCCAACGTCGCCCTTGCGGCTGCGGATCGTATGAATTATGAAGCTGGCCGGGCTGCTAAAGTCGGAACATACGCCCGACGGGAGCAGGACTGGGTGCAGCAAAGTAATGTAGCGGTAGGTGAAATCAACCAGATCTTCAAGCAGCTGCGTGCTGCACAGATCCGTGAAAGCATTGCAGAGCGCGAGTGGCACAACCATCAGAAACAGATACAACAGTCGCAAGAAATTGAAGACTTTTTGACCAACGAAAAGAACGGTAAAAAGACCAATCAGGCCTTTTACGCCTGGATGAAGCGCGAAGTGCGCGGTATGTATACACAGGTATTCCAATTTGCTTTTGAAGTGGCGAAGAAAGCTGAGCGTGCATTACAGCACGAACTGGGAAAGCCCAATTTGACCTTTTTGGAGGTTGGCTATATGTCCGGCAAAGAAGGTTTGCTGGCAGGGGAAAAGCTGTATTTTGACTTAAAGCGTATGGAGATGGCCTATTACGAGTTGAACCGGCGTGAATAAACATAAGCTTGTTGCAGTTAAACCCAATGGCGTTGTTGCAGCTTCGAATAACGGGTACTTGCACGGTCACGCTGCCTGAAGAACTTTTCGACATGGACGGGCCGGGCCACTACTTCCGTCGCATCAAAACCGTATCTGTCACAATTCCTTCCGTCACAGGTCCTTACACGTCAGTAAACTGTACTTTGACATTGACCAGAAACTCAATTCGAAAAGATCCAGTCGTAAGTGGTGACGGTAACGATTATGCACGACATGTTGAGGACGAAGACCATCGCTTTAGTGATTACTATGGCAGCCTGCAAGCTATCGTAACAAGCACAGCACAGAATGACAGTGGGATGTTCGAGACCAATCTTCGTGACGAGCGCTATTTGCCTTTCGAAAACTTCGGTGTTGTGAGCGAATGGCAGTTGGAACTGCCGAAGGATCTTCGGCAGTTTGACTACAACACGATCAGCGACGTTATTATGCACATGCGCTATACCGCACGAGAAGGCGGTGGTCTTTTGCGTCAGGGTGCGGTTAAAAATCTAAACAATTTGATCAAAGAGGCGCAGGCACCAGGTTCTGTGAGGCTGTTCTCGATACGGCACGAATTCCCCACAGAATGGGCGAAATTTCAAAGTCAGAAGCCACATGCAGGGTCCAATCAACAACGGTTTGAACTGGAACTCAACCTGCGCGAAGAACACTATCCGTTTTGGAGTCAGGGACGCTTGAAAAAAGTAAAACATTTTGATATTCTGGCCCGTACTACGGGAGCCGTTACCAACCTTGATATTTTTGACACAGTAGACGGGACTGCAAAGGAAAATTTAACAAAGGATTCGAATCTGGATAACCTGTTAGTTGGAAAGTTAAGTGGCGTACCAGGAGGAATTGCTATGCCGGACAAGCCTGCTGGCAAGGTGAAGCTCTACTTCACCGATAATACAATGATGGATCTCTGGTTTTTGGTGACATGGGGCAACCAATAGTTTCCGTGGACGAGAATGTGTGAGGGCATCACCATCCCAATTAGAAAACTCCTTTTACTTTTAAGTAAGAGGAGTTTTTGTTATTTGGGAAAGATAGATTAGTGAATTAATTATCTTTTACAAGTTAAGAAGTTACCATTTATAAACCTGAGAGGTTTCCAAATTGTTGAAGTTACAATATTTTTGTTATTCTCCCATTTTCTCCTCAATGGCTAGATTTCGCAAATAATCTAATAAGGGTCGTACTACCTGTGGAGCGGTTACATCTGTAAATGAGAAGGACTTTTTCTTTGATCCGTCTTCTATCCTTAACTGATATGAAAAAGCATCTGCTCCATTAGTCATAGAACCATCCATATTATTTGTATTTAGATTGAAAAAATCAGCTTGCTTAATGAAGTCTAGTATTTTGTTAGCTTTTTCCTTCGGCATCTTGTCTGTATCTGTTTGAAAAGTTAAGTGGAGGTTGGCAATCCCTCCGGTACAAATAAATTGTATGTACATGTTAGTGTTAAACCTCCACTTATTGCGAAAATTTGTTACTGAGGCAATCCGACAGCTTTAAAAGCAGATTCTACTGTTTTTGCAGCAGTATTAGGACACTCTCCTCTATCAGCAAGTCTGTGTGCTGCTTTGATAACGGTATTCACAAATTGATTAAAGTCTGCTGTTGCGAATAGCTTTCGTATTGCATTATACCAGATTAAAGCTGCTTTATCTGTTCCAATTTCCATTGATACAAGATAAAATGCCTTGTTTGGTATACCACTATTGATGTGAACGCCGTGATGATCCCGATCGCCTTGATAATAATTTCTCATATGATCAGGCTGCAAATCCTTACCCATCAATTTATTGTCAAATGCAGTACCAGGGGTTTTCATAGAACGCAGCGCCTGTCCTTTTAATGTCGGTCCCATAATGTCAGCACCGATGAGCCAATCTGCATCGCTGGCTGTTTGCTTTAAATAATGTTGCTTAATTGCGATACCGAATACATCTGAGATATGTTCATTCAAAGCTCCAGATTGACCATCATACTCCAATCCACATGTGAACTGAGTAACGCCATGTGCAAGCTCATGTCCAATCACATCGAGAGAATTCGCAAAATTAATAAAAATTTGCCCATCTCCATCTCCAAATACCATTTCGTCTCCATCCCAAAAAGCATTCATAAAATTATGCCCATAGTGGACATTTAGGATAAGGTCCAGGCCATGGTTGTCAATAGAATCACGATGTAAAACATTTTTAAAATAATCACGCACAACTCCAGAATAATCGTAGGCATGGTTCACAACATTGTCCTTACTCGACCTGTCTCCTTCTTTCATAACCTCAGTTAGGCGAAGTTGGGTTCCCCCTTTGCAATCGTAAACATGGCGAGCTGATTCTCCATGGGGTCCTGGCCTTGCATCGGTTAGAGCAACAACACCATTAATATCATAGTCTTTTAATATTCTGCGTCTTCGTACTTGTCTACTTTTTGCTAAACTGATCCGTGCTTCCTCTACTTCATTTTGTGCCAAATTCTCAAGAATATAATTTGGAATAACAAAACATTGACAATTTTTGTGGGAACAGGGTGTTCTGTGCATCATATACACTCCTTTTGATAGTAGTCTTAAACACTCGATTAATTTGCTTCTTTAACTACGATTTATACATTTTTCCATAATTCACCATAACCATTTATTGTCTTCAATGCCTAACTCACATATTAGATATTGGATTAATGATTAAAATTTGTATGATTATAATCTCTTACTGGTTTAGTAGCGTGTCCATTTTTATCTGTACACCATGATTGGGATTGAAATGCCAATCGGTACCCTACCGGAAGACAAACTCCACGTGGATTTGAACTTGATTTAACGTCAGGTGAAGAGTATTGAGTAGGGTCGAAAAAGCGTTCTTAGGAAGATTAATGTAAGCGGAGTATTATTTACTCAAGGGTACCGTGATTCAATCTGAACAGCTAGAAAATATAAGCATAAAGAATTAATGCGAAGAATGATAGAGTTAAACCGAGCGAGGAAGAATATTGATTTGATTACACTGACAACCATTTAATAGGTTGTTGAGGGGTGGGAAATAAAACTTAATCTTTGGCTATTGATACAAATAGGCCTTTTGTAACGATTTACCATAATTTTCTATAAAAAATTCATATTTTTAGATAAATAAATTATACATAAAAAGGGAGGTGTAGGACCGATGTATTATACAGTATTACCAGGGGAGTCTTTTCATCATATCTGTCAGAGATTTCAAGTTAAACCAGAGGAGCTAATGGCTGCCAATCAAATGACAGCTCCTACTGTGATGCCAGGTCAAATGCTTATCATCCCGTTCCATTCTGAAAGGGAAAGCCTTAATTCGGAGACAGGTGAGGAAGCACTATGGGAGGAACTGAACGAAAACTATGATGGGCGACAAGTGCCTAGTCCTGAGGAAACAAAACCACTGCCTGATTATTGGCCAAGTAAGCCAGAATGGAAGAAAGGTCAAAAAATTGCAGTATTTAAAGCGAAAGATATACGTAAAGACATACCTATTTACAATTCAAGAGCGGCATACTTCTATATGAGTAAAATGGCAGTAGAATTAACAGGGTGCTATTCCATTTGCGACCAATCGGTCCGTCCATGTGGCAAGTGTTTTAAAAGTGAATCCACTCCCTTCTATGTTATGCCTCATAATACAAACTGGGTAAGTCTTGGAGACTATGGAGTGGTCATCAATACAAGAACTAAACAAGCGTCATACGCAATTTGTGCAGATTGGGGTCCAACACATGAGTCTACTGCACTTGTAGAGGGTACGAGGTTTGCAGGTAAAATAGGTGAAGGTTCCATCCATCTAGGAAAACAGCTCAATATCAAAGACATAGCACCAAACCCGAAACAAGCGTTCGAACCTTTTGGGATGGTATATATCATCTTTCCAGGTTCTGCAAACGGTGTTAGAACCATTAAGAGTGTCGAGGAAATAAACA
The DNA here is from genome assembly GCF_900177675.1 of Bacillus sp. OV166. GTDB lineage: Bacteria > Bacillota > Bacilli > Bacillales > Cytobacillaceae > Neobacillus. The sequence continues at coordinate 3,408,093 of NZ_FXWM01000001.1, forward strand.
GGGATGCACATGAAGCTTTTAGAAAATGGGGTGGTTGGGAGCAGGTCAAGTTCGTGCTGAAAGAACACTATAATATCACGTTATAGCGCTGAAAGGAGGAAGGATGATGTGGTATTTCGTTCAACCAACAGATTCCATATCTCGTATTTCCCAAAAATTTGTCGTGCCAGTACAGAATTTGGTTCAGGCAAATTCGATAGCTAATGGAATAATCTATATTGGTCAGCGGCTTTTTATCCCCTTAGCTTCAAGGGCCACTGTAACCTATACTGTTAAAGTGGGGGATACATTAAGTTCCATAGCACAACAATTCAACACCACTAAGCATGCAATCATGCAAACGAATAATTTACAAAATGATCTAATCGTTCCTGGGCAATCATTGCAAATCGAAACTCGGTACGAAAATAATATCATCCCGTACTATAACACACCAGTGAAGGGCCTATCAGTTCAAACCTCGCCAACCGACAATTCAATCAGAGCCGTTCAAAAATATGTAGTGCAAATTGGGGATACAATAGAATCGATAGCCGCTAAATTTAACACTACCAAAGAAGCCATCATGCAGGAAAATCAAATGGCAGGTGTAGCAATACCGGCAGGACGCACCCTGACCATAACTACAAGGTCTCGTAAAATACAATATCCTGTTGACCAGAGACCTGAATCCCCGCCTGCTATCTCTCCATATAAAGTCGTGTTTAATTCTTTTCTCGATGATGGCTTGCAAGCAAAGCTCAAAATATGGAAAGCAGTTTCAAAAAAAGGGCAAGATGCATATTTCTTTGTTAGTAAACTGGAGGTTACCGCGGCGGGTTCCTCTAAAGCTTATCATCAGAATAGCAACTTGGCATATGAATTTCTGCGCAGAGCAGGAATTACTGGATACTGGTGGGGGCTGGTAACGAATTCTTCGGGGACACCAATCGTTCAAGGGGCCAATGATCCTGCCCCAGGATACTATATCTCCAAGACTGCACTATCGGATTGCAGTAAGCCCGTTACCGACCCAACGAGGTATTTGGATGCTGAAGTAATCCCTTATATAGCACTTCCTGCACGCCACATGATGGGTGCAAAGATTGGGGATTTTTGCTTAGTCATTAATACGATGAATAATAAAAGAAGTTACGCAATTGTGGGGGATATTGAGCCGGACAATTCTATAGGAATTGGTTCTATCGCACTTGCTGAAAAGCTAGGAATTCTCTCTAGTCCTAAAACAGGAGGGGTGGAGGACGGAATTTTATATATCATCTTTGCACAGAGCGGTGATACCGCATGTACGCCCAAAACTTCTCAGCAAATTACAGAGGAGGGAGAAAAGTTATTTGAACAATGGGGCGGAATGAAACAAGTCGAAACACTATTTAAAAAATTTCCTCTAAGCTATCAAACTAATGGAGGGGATTCGACTTAGCGGTAAACTACCATTTAGTGAAATAGTAAGATTAGTGAAATAGTAAGATTTCTTTAAAGCTCAAAAGGAAGAAAGAAAATATAAAACGAAAAAGAGTCAAAGCAAATTGAATTATTTGTGGGAAATGAACATGAGGTGCTCTACCACTGAAAAATGAAAAGCTGATATAAAAACGATTAATGGGCTCAGGTGGCCCTTTTTTGTGTTCAACTTTTAAGTACAGAAAATATTAGCTAAATATGGAACAATATTTTTTTAAATACATATTTTAGCTTAAAAGTCTAAAAGGAGTTAGAACGTCTGATGTATTACAATAACCCATATTATTACAATAACCATTATTGTTACAACAATAATCATTATAATCGTTATTATAATAGCGTTATACCTCGCCAACGTGTGACCCCTGGTGAAATAATAAATTTAGTAGGTTTTTATGTTGATATAGAATTAGATAACGGTCAAAAAATTTGTAATGCTAAACTTGATTTTGTTTCTCCTGAACCGGACGAAACACAGGCAATTTATGGTGATGTTTCTTACACAATTAACAATGGTGGACAGATGTACACATATCATACGAATGCAAGAAACATTACTCGAATTAGTCAATCTGGAGTACCAGGAGCAGTTTGCTCAAACCATCAGGTGGATTTGGGGTCCAGGTTCTAAGCCATGGTGCACCCCTGTCGTCTTCCGTTTATGGAAAGACAAAAAGCACAAAATTATATTTGAAAAAGGACAAAAAAATTTATTTTATGTATCAAAACCCTTGTAGAGACCAAACAATGAAAATCAACTCAAAAATAATGAATAATCCTAAGATATACATCTAATCAGGGGAAGTGAATAAGGAATGTATAACCATAATTTAAATACAAGACAATCTACGGGAAAACTAATGGTATTTGTATTTGGGGGAGAAAAGGTCAAACCTATTATTGGAGCTAAAGTAACGATAACAGGACACAATCAAAATGTAACACTTGAAACAAATGAATCTGGACAAACTCAAACAGTCGTATTACCAGCTGGAGAGCCTTACTTTGCGTATTCTGTCAATGTTTCAGCAATCGGGTATAATTCTGTGAAACTTGAAGGTGTTCAAGTTGTCCCAAATACTACAGGTATACAAGAAATTCAAATGACTCTTTCAATACAGACGGATAATGATCGCTCTACAGAAGAATACAAAATTACACCTCATAAGTTAACTCAGCCTGAGGCTATAAAACCTGTTATAGATCCAATAGTTATTCCAGATCCACAACCCAAGCCACTGCCACATCCGCAATCCCTTCCTGATGGTTCTCCTATAGGACTGTTAATACCTGAATATATTATCGTACACTGTGGAGCACCTCAAGAACCTGCAGCTAAAATTAAAGTTAAATTTACAGATTATATTACAAAAGTAGCTTGTGCAGAAATTCACCCTGCTTGGCATCCAGAAGCTCTAAAAGCTAATATACTTTGTATTACTTCTTATACCTTAAATAAAATATTCACCCAAGCATATTTAGGTTTTGATGTTACATGTCTAAAGCAATTCGATTTTAGATATAATCATTTTCAAACAACCTATAAAAACATAATAGAATTAGTAGATACTCTATTTAATCAATATATTAAACATCCAGACCATGAGAAAAAACAACCGTTACTAACGGAATACCGTGCTCATTATACAAGAAAAAAACCTTGTAAACTTGGACAATTTAAAAGTCAAGAACTTGCAAAAAAAGGATACAATTATCTAGATATTCTTAACTATTTTTATGATCTGTGTTTTGGACCAATTAGAATCACATCTGGGTCAGGTGTGATTTTCCGAGGTCGTCCTACTCCTACTCTAGAAACAATTTTAAAAGAAGGATCATCAGGTTCTGATGTACGTAAAATCCAGGTTATGTTAAACGAAATTTCTAAAAGATATAGGAAAATACCTAAAATTAAGGAAGATGGAAATTTTATAAACATAACAACAGAAGCCGTTAAAACTTTTCAACAAATATTCTCCATACCTCAAGACGGAAATGTAGATTTTCGAACTTGGTATAAAATATCTTCTCTTTACTATTCCATATTAGCAACATATAGATAATACAATTTATCTTCACAGTGCAGTGTCCAAAAAGATATTTAAAGATATAAGGCTACTGAAAAAAAGTAAGTTTTTCAGTAGCCACGATTAGACCGTCTCATTTTTGCCGATTATTTGCTTAGTGGTGCGAAAGGAAGTTGCATTCACACAGTATAGCACTGTATGTTTGGTAACTTCCCAGTTTAGATTATGCTTAGAAGTTTCTTGAATTGGCAACCAAATTAATAAACCAGTTTTTTTCTATTCCAGTTCCCGGACAAGATTTAGGTGGTTTTCCATTGAACAAGCACTCTCGATGAAAGACAATTTCTGCCCCTTTGGTATAAAAATAACGAGTAATCGCTATCGCACTATTTAGCTGTTGACCTCTAAGTTGGTCTTGACCATAATCGAAATTTCCAACCATCTCAAACATAAATGGGTGTTCCTTATTATTTCCGTTATATCCTCCTTTTGCAGATCCTGGTGCTTTATTTATGTCACGTCCTGTTACCACTTTACCATCTGGAAAAATGGTAATATGTTGAGCAATTTCAGCAAATTTTCGAACCCTAAGATGGTGTTCTCTCATTCCATCTTGTAATTTAAGATGGTTATTATCGTTAAATTCTTGATGAGCCGGATGATAAGTATGATGAACATGTACTTTGGTGATTTTTGAAGTGATTTTTATCTTTTTGAGCCAATTGATAAATTCATCTGAATTATTGAACAATTCGCCATATTCCCAATTTGCCATTTTTTAACTCCCTTCTCCTGCACTCTCCGGAATTGATTTCATAGCTGATGGGGGTTCCTTCTATACATCATTACGGAAATACTTATGAACCGAGGTTACAAAGCTTTCCTATACTAGTCCCGCTTGTAAAAATGCCAGACTGTTTAATGTATATGATTACTGAACATAAAAAATAACATGGACAATAGACTAAACAAACCTCAGCTACTGGCAAAAGGTAATTCGAAGGGGGGAGAAGGCGAACAAAACTTAACTGCCACGAAAAATATTAGGTCAGCTTTTCGTAGGATGTTGATATTACTATATCATCACCTGAAGTGATGGATTTGTAGATAGGGCTAGTCAATAGAATTGTAGGAAGGGCATGTGGGGTTAAAATTTTTAATAGCCCAAACCTATGCAAGTTTTAATGAATATATAGGTAAATGTAATATTAAAATTGGAAAAGAGGAAAAGTATTTATGAATATAAGTTCCTACAATTATCCGAATGGATATATAAATATATATCAAAATCACTACAACAAAGCGATTAGAAATTCATATATGTATCAGAATCCTTACAACAATCAGTATGGATATTCAAATTTGAATCAAAATCCTAATAGCTATCCGAATGAATATCCTAGTAATCTGTATCAATTTCAAAATGCTGCAGATTACTACTGTAGGGATCCCAAATTTGCAGAAATGATTGGTGAACAGTATACTCTCACAAAAGATGTACGACTTCCAACAGGTGATACTGTTCCAGCTAATACTCGTATTTTTATCCATAATGTTTTTGTTACCTCTACAGGAGAAGAATTAGTTACAATAGTAGCACCGTTTACAAAAGATGGAACGATATCAAATCATACCTTTAAAGACATTCCAGCAAATCAACTTTTATAAATTAATAGCCCTTTAGGATAACTTTTTACCTAAGGAAGAGAAAAATAAATGAACCATTTTTTGAGGTAGAGAGCAGAGATAAGAGTGGGGACTGGACAATCTTAGAATTTTATATTTCTCAAAAGAAGTAAGCACTTCGTAATTAAAACGGATGTGCTTTTTTCATTTTTTGCTATCTTAAAATGAAACTTTTTGATCCATAAAAAGATAATTCATCCGTTTTTTTCACCTTCAAATCATTATTTTGATCAAATTTTAAAAAAATATGTTTCCGGTGCCTAAATGTAAAAAAATAGATGACATAGTATTCAACGTTTCTTCAGAAATTATTTATGTGCGAAAAGCACAATTGTCGTTCATTCTAATTCTAAGGAGTGTTGACATGGCTACTGCTGTAATCACCCGACCAATATTTAAAATAGGCTCAAAGGGCCCAGATGTAGCTAGCATTCAAAAAGCACTTCAAAATGTAGGATTCTCACCAGGTCGCATTGATTCAGATTTTGGCTTGAAAACAGAACAGGCTGTAAGGGATTTTCAAATACACCATCATTTAAAGGTGGATGGAATAGTTGGAAAGGACACATGGGCTTTGTTACAGAAATATTCCACACCGACTGAAGGAGGGCCTGTTAACACCACTCCTCAAGTGATTAAGTATAAGGTAGAACAAGGTGACAGCCTGTGGAATATATCACGAAAATACAATGTAAGTGTGGATGCGATTAAAAAAGCAAATCCAGATATTGAAGAAAAGAATCTTCAAATTGGACAAGTGATCAAAATACCTAAGGCGCCGAATGGTACATCATCCAGACCAACATCACCGCTGCCACATCCGCCATCTAGTGGCCATTGTAATCATCCCGATGTAAAGTGGAGTATCAACCATGAAAAAGTCTGGAACTTCTTTAAACAAAAAGGTTTTTCAGATGAAGCAACTGCCGGCATAATGGGTAACATCCAACAGGAGTCTGAAATGGACCCACGTAAATTGCAAGGCAATAATCCTAATAAGCCGGGACGAGGACTTTGTCAGTGGGAAGCTAAAAGCAGAGGTGGATCAGGACGTTGGGAACAATTAGTAAACTACGCCCAAAAAGTACGTAAAAGTGAATGGGATTTACTCTTACAACTTGAATACCTTTTAAAAGAGTTAACAGTAATTCCAGACACAAATTATATTAGGAGAAGTTTAGGTCCTTTGGAAGATTTCATGCGATTGAGGGACATTGAGAAGGCCGTTGTGAAATTTCAAGAAGCATTTGAACGAGCAAACCCTCGCTATACTGATTATCCATGCCGCTTTGTATTTGCTTATAAAATTTACATTCGATTTGTGAGAGCATAGGTATGGAGGAAAATCGGCTTTCGAAACTTCGGTTTTAAATCGGGTTAAACGTCCAAAACGCCACCGTTAGTTTGATATTGGTGAATGGAAAATGAACGACGCCAGCGGGAAATTCCTACTGGCGTTATTACATTGTCCGATGTCCAACTTTTAATATCGCTTGGTCCATATCTAACCTGTTGACACTGGTATAATTATTATAAGGAAAGGAAATATAACCGTTATAGGGTGTTTTATATTACTCTTTACTTGAAACAAGAAAGGAGATATGAACTTGTCCGACGAAACATCAACTAAGCTTGGGCTTGCTCTTTCTGGTGGAGGATTCCGTGCATCATTTTTTCATATAGGTGTTCTTGCAAGACTGGCTGATTTAGGTCTGCTTCGTCATGTGGAAGTACTATCCACCGTATCCGGTGGTTCCATCATCGGTGCACTATACTATCTACATGTAAAAAAATTACTCGAAGAAAAGGAAGATATGAGAATTACAGATGAAGACTATCAGAATATTATTGGGAAAATCGAGGTTGACTTTCTTCAGGCCGTACAACGAAATTTGCGTTTCCGCACTTTTCTCAATCCCTTAAAAAATTTAAAAATGAGTTTAGCCAACTACTCCCGGAGCGATTATATTGGGGAACTTTATGACAAATTTTTATTCCGGAATGTTCTGGATCCTAAAAATATAGTGCCAATCAAAATGAAGGATCTAAAAATAAGACCCTTAGGTGAGGGGCTATCTTTCCACCCATCTGTGGGAAATAAAACAAGAAAAGCAAAAGTACCGATTCTTCTTATGAATGCAACTGTGTTAAATGATGGACATAACTGGCGCTTCAGCGCAGAATACATGGGTGAGTCAACTATCGATGAGCCAGATGAAACAATTGATAAAAATTTTAGATTAAAAAGAACGGAATTATATGAAAATATATACAAACATGGAGACTTTCCGCTTGGTGTAGCAGTCGCTGCCTCGGCATGCCTACCAGGGGTTTTTGCTCCCCTTGCGATTAGCGATCTTTACGATGACGGGATTCGCGTACAGCTAGTTGACGGCGGTACTCATGATAACCAAGGGATAGTTGGATTATTGGATAAGAAATTAAAGTGTACACATTTTATCATAAGTGATGCTTCAGGACAGATGAATGATGAAAAGGAACCTCAGGTACAAATACCAAAGGTTTTAAAGAGAATAAATAGTATTTTTATGGATCGAATCCGTGAACAACAGTTGTCAAGGCTTCTGAAGGAGCACGTAGATAATGTAGCCCTTTTACATCTAAAAAAAGGATTACCTGTAAAGGAAATTTCCTATTTTGATAAAGATCATAAACTTCATAATAAGACAGTTCTTCGTAAAACAGAACCTTCTTCTCAGGCTTTTGGAGTCAATGAAGATGTCCAAACTCTTCTTTCACGAGTCCGTACGGATTTAGACTCTTTTTCAGAGGTAGAAGCTTTTTCTCTCATGCTGGATGGATATAAAATGAGCGAATATGAATTCAATTGTACCAATATTATCAATCTTGTCACAAATACATCATTAAGGGAAAAAAAATATCAATTTTTCAAGATTGAAAAGTGGGTATCTTCACCAATCGTTGACCATTATTATAAGAGACATCTAGAATCAGCTAGTAAACGAATTTTTAGAGTTGTAAAATTGAGCTTATTATGGAGCATAGTCATTAAGCTAGTGGTTGCCTTCATATGTGCAGTACTTATCAATAATTACAGTCATAAGTTCATTCAATGGACAAATGATTCTACAAAAAATGAGAATATACTGCTAATACTATTACTTCTTATAATCCTTTTTGGTTTTTATTTTAGTAGATATATTTCATATCGAAATCCCGTCGCAAGATTTTTGTTAAATGGTTTGCCAACGGCACTTATATCATTGATAGGGTCTGTATTTATCGGAATTCATCTTCTTACATTTGACCGTCTATTTTTGCACTTAGGACGTTTGGAGGTGTTGGAGAGGGCACAAAAAAAGTCAAAAGGGGATCTAAGGGTGAATCCTCAGGGAAAATAAGAAAGTAAATCATTTTCCCAAAACGAAAATAAACGCTGCTCTTTCTGTGAAAGCATAGGAAAAGATAGCGTTTTTTTGTGGCTGTTTTCCAGATTCGATTAACTAGTTAACTTGTTAACCAAGAATATAAAAAGAGAAACAAGTATTGTTAAGAATGATATTATGATTAATAAGCTTTTAAATATTGTAGAAATATTAGAAACTTGCGCAACTCTCGTCATTTTTTCTGGGAATCGCAGCAACATCCAAAGAATGCAAGTATTTTCAATATACTCAAAAAAAATAATCAAAAAAGGAAAAATCATTATTTTGTACGAAGGAAACATATAAAGTAAGGTAATGGTGAAAAAAAGACTGTATATAACTGCAAATATGTAATCGAAAATCTCTAAATATATATAGAATTTCCTGCCTTTTTCCCCATATGAGGAAAGCATTTCGTATGCTCTTTCAGGACTATAGAATGGTTTTGAATCAATTAAACCAAATCCTTGGGAATAAATCTTGAGTTGTGGAATGCCATATAATTTTAAAATTGCATAGAGCAGAACGAAACAAACCAGCAGAATCAATAGATTTGGTAAAGTGGAAAATGTTGTAATCCGATAATAGAAAGGACTTAACAAATAATTTTCCTCCCTCATTTTTTGATATTTCAAATCTTCCTTTTAGATTTTAGAATTAGTTCTTCTTTAATATAGAATATAAAAAAAATAAATATTTATACATAGATGGGGTACCGCCAATGCCTTCAAAGCCATATCAAAATGGTGTTTCTAAAAAGCCAAAAACGCTATTCCTTTAGTAGATACTTGAAAAGGATGGCGTTTTCTCATGAGATTCTCACTTTCAGCATTTTGTTTATCTTCTTGTTTTCCCATGATTCTAACGAATAACACAATCAATTGGAAGATAAGGCGATTACACAGTTTTATAAAATGTTTGGCGGAGCTACATCGGTAGATGGGAAGGGGGCTTGGGTGGATGAAAGCAATACTCTTATTAAAGAAGATGTTATGAATGGAACAGAATGGGATTTTAAGATTAAAGCAACGGAAAGTCAAGTTGCTGTCTTAGAACGGCTGTTTGATAAAACCGAGGAAACAGATTGGGAAAGTTATTTCCGAGCCCACATTCCTTATCTTGAATATCATCATCAGCCCCAAAATAAAGAATATGACCTACGAATTTTGCTGATCTATACCTTATTATATTATTTGGGTGATGAAAAATCTCGGGCACATATTCGCGAAATGGGAATATTAAATGAAGACTTTGTAAACGAACAGGCCATACTGGGGTACGAGTTTAATTATTAGCCTCATGTTAATTCTGATAACAGGCTGCAGTTCAAATAATTTTGAGATCAAGCTAGTTACTCCCAAATCATTTACACCAGATCAATCTACTCCTATTCAAATAAAGATTTTAGATCGAGAAGGTAAACCAGTAAAAGGTGCGAAGGTTAGCGTAGATTTGGATATGCAAGGGATGAGTCATGGAGATATTTCAATGAAAATGCAGGAAACAGGGAATGGTGTGTATGTTGGACAAACTACATTTACTGCTACCATTAAAATAGATTACAACGGAGAAAAATGGAATAGCGAAAAAAGATTTTCGATTGTTAACAATAATGCACAATAGTGTTAGAAAACAGGGTTTTATACAAAGGAGGGGGGACGGAGCAGAAGAAGCAGGAAATTTTATATTGAATGTCGAATTATGTTACACAAAAACTTTAAAAAACTATCCTGCTTCTTAGCACTTGAAAATTTTGCGATGATTACTGAGTAAAGTTCCCTTTATATGAATAATCCTTTGCTCTATAAAGTGCTTCGAAATATGAGCAAAACTTCCAAGTGCTTATGTTAAGAACCGTCCCCCTGCTTCCTGGTCGTACTACGCTAGGACAAACATATCTTAGCGTTTTTAATAATCTCATTTATTCTTTGTGTTATTCATTTTGGGCAACACTTTTTCCTCTTAAAAAATTATTAAGGGCTTCTATATTTTTATCGAAGTCCACTTCTAATACGTCACCAAGCTCTTCATCCCTTTTATTTTGAAAACTGCCATCTTCAGGGATGCGTATTGTTTCTATATCTCTACTTTTCTTAATTAAAATGTCTTTTCCAATCGTCAAAAGGGTGGAACTTTCAATATTTGTATCTATGTATGTATTTATAAGACCTAATAGCTTAGGGAATTTTACAACACTATGAATACTGACAGCATCTTTCGTTAATTTTGAGATCACTTCTTGCTGTCTTTGAATTCGTCCGAAGTCGCTTAAACGATCATGACGAAAACGGACATATCCTAACAACTCTTTACCATGCAGTTGTTGTTTCCCTTGTTCTAACTTCATTCCTATACCATAAGACATTTCATATGGTACATCTACTTCAATGCCATTTGGGACGAGCAGATCGACAGCTTTTTCGAATCCTTTAAAGTCAACAATCGCATAATAATGAATATCCAGACCGAAATTTTCTTTAATCGTTTGCCTTAGTAATTCAGGACCTCCAATCGAATAAGCAGCATTTAATTTTTGCTGTCCATGTTCTGGTACAGATACTAACATATCACGCATAAGAGAGATAAGTTTTATTTTATGGATTTGTGGATCATAGTGTGCAACCATTATCGTATCGGTTCGAGCTTGTTTTTCTCCCCGTGAGTCACTTCCTAATAAGAGAACATTGACTGCATCAAGTTTATTTTTCTCTCCTTGAAATATTTGTTTTCCTTCAACTTTTTTAAGTGGTTGGTTGAGGGTTTTTATAGTCCCTTCTATGTACTGAAATATATGAAAAAGGCCAACCATAAAGATTCCTATTAGAAGAAGTGTGCCAAACACTCTCCTCCATTTTACTCTTATTCTATGCTTTTTCGACTTTGTCAAATTTTTGCACCACCTAAGCTGAATAATCATTAACTTCGATATATTATTTAAATGGAATCTATTAGAATATTAATTTCTGATAAAGTAAAAATGAATAAGGGCTTCTAATCTATTAAAAATTCCTTAAAGTAGTGATTATCCCATAAATAGTTTTCACCTTTTTTAATATAAGGTTACATTTATCTGAATTTCTGATTACATTTTCATTTTTTACTGATACTTTCCAAGTGTTCTTAATATCATGGGGTATAAAAAGATGAACAATAAGATTGATTTAATTCTTATAACGTTCATTTCAAGAGCCATCCGTGTAATCATGATTGCCATCAGTATAAGTATTATTGGTCAGGAATTTGATTATGACGTAAATGGAATGGTGGCAGGACTTGGGTTAGGGGGGGGGGGGCATTTGCTTTAGCTGCAAAATAAGCGGTAGGAAATCTAATTGGTGGAATCGTGATTGTAACAGAAAAACCTTTTTCCATTGGAGATTGGATCTTAACTTATTACAGCCAATGAAATGTACCATCCTTGACATAGTTTTTACCACTGAATGACAAAAAGTGTACCAATGCTCATTCCAGGAATCAAAAACAACATAGGTAAAAAAACAGGACCGAATAGCATCCCGAATAACTCTAAACTTGAGGAATAGATCAGCCCTACGGTTACAATATAAGCACTAAAGACAAACGGGAAGAAGGAATAGGTTGATTTCTTCAGATTTTCTAAATTCGTCCTTCCCTAGACATTGCATTCACTGCTTATTAGCTAACTGATCACGATCCGGTGCCTGTGGCGGTTGCTCTAACCAACCGTTATCAATCATTATATTGGCTCCATCTTCTGCATATTGTATAATTTCCGCCATTAATCGAGAATAAAGAGCTCCTAAATCGCGTCGTGCACTTGTCCCAAGACTAGCCCCATAATGGCTAACTCCTATCGAAACTAACGCTGTTACATGAAACATCATCAGTTTATCGGAAAATGGGGCAACCGTTGAATCTGTTGCTTCAGCATCCCATTTACTAGCTGGAGGCAAGTGATCCTCACTTAATACAGAGCCGAAAATTTCAATATGTTTGGCTGAAATGTCTCTTCCTCTTATCATAAAGTTACGAACCTCTTGAGACCTCGCCACTTGACTAAATCCCGTGACCAATGCTTCTCCTAATATATTTCGTATCATACTAAAATAGATATTCGCTATTTCAATTGCATTAAGAGGTCTACGCTTGCCAAACCAACCTGTTAAATAACTTTGTTTTTGAACGTATTGAACCTGTTTTGGTTTTGGAATATGCGGAGATCTCGTATGGTTTCCCTTTGATAACAATACTTGTAAGGCTTGGTTAAATAGTTGAGTGTATTCAGTTAGACAGTTGGTGAAATATTGACTTTGGTCTGTTCGAGAAGAATTAGCTAGAGCCATCCCATATGATTCAATTCCGACTTTGGCCATGTTGTGAATGTATGTCAGAAAGAACGTATCCGTAAATAAAGGAGGGGCTTGTAAATTAAGATTCTCATTTTCGTTAAATCCATCCGGAATCGGAATTTGTTCTTCGTTAAATATAGTAGATATTTGTTGAACATGTGATTGAGATAACTGTAACGCAAATTCTAAAACGCTACGAATTTCTGTATCTTGAACAGTGGCTAGAGCATATTTAACAACACAAATGATCATCGTATCATTTAGGTAAGCCGTCCAAAGATTTGCCATTTCTGCAGATGTTAAATCAATATGATGTTTTGTTTCCATGAATTTGTTTCCTCCAACTATTTATTCCCTAGCAATAATTTCTCCTGTGTTAAATTAATTATGTATAATTGAGCTGACTAAAATTTTGAGCTTTCACTTCCTTGGAAGGATGAACAAGATCCGTCCTTTTTTCCATTTTATTCTTTTTATTTATGGCGCCAAGAGATTTGATGATATTAAAAGAATGACACGCTGCGGCATGGGACCATGCCAGTCAAAAATATGCAATAGCCTGGTGGCCACTATCATTCATGAGAAAACAGGCATGCCTATTCATGAGATTCCACTGCCGCGTATGAGGATGCCGATAAGTCCAATTAAGCTTGAAACCCTTGCGACGAATAGTACCTCATTTTCCTTGGTGAAATCTGTTTTAGATGAGGTGGAGCTAGAGGATGGGAAGGTGAGATAAATGGAAACTAGTTATGAAACGATCATTATCGGAGGAGGGGCCGTCGGAAGCAGCATCGCTTATCACCTTTCGGAACGAAAAAAGGAAGGAGTTCTGGTACTGGATCAAAAATTCCCTCTGTCGGGAACTTCAGGTTCCACACAAGCGTGGGTATGGGTTCATAATAAAACACCGTCTTGGTATGCAGAGTTTAATATGTACAGTGCCGAACTTTATCCTTATTTATCAAAAAAAATTGGGGATGTAGAATATAAACGGACTGGCGGACTTTCCCCATTTTTTAATGAAGCCGATCGTGAAAAAGCGTTACGGCTTGCGGAGTCCTACAAAAAAATTGGCATCAAAATTAAGGTTTTATCCCGTGAGGAAGCCTTAGAAAAGGAACCATCGCTCAATCCGGAGGTTGCAGGCGCTACGTATAGTTCCATTGATGGCAATGTAAATCCTTTTCGGTTAGTCGATATGTATATGAGGGCGGCCAAGAAAAATGGAGTTCAATACTCTACTTATAATAAAGTAACGGAAATTAAAAAGCTTCCTGGGAAATTCATTGTTGTCTCACAAAAGGAAACGTTCGTTTGTAGGAATCTTATTCTTGCTGGCGGCACCTGGTCAAGAGAATTAGGAAAATTAGTAGATATCAACATTCCGATCAACCAGTTAAGAGGGCAGATTCTTGTTACCGAACCCCTAAAACCATTTTTACATTATACCATCAGCGGGTTAAGACAGGCCTTTAATGGCGAGGTATTAATCGGTTATTCAATGGAAGAAGAAGGATTTAACAGAGCAACCACATTGGATGTTATTCAAGAAACGGCTAATATGGCTGTTCACTATGTTCCGCAATTAAAAAAAGCAAAGGTTGTTCGCGCTTTTTCAGGAATTCGAGCCATGCCGGAAGATGGTTTTCCCATTCTGGGGAATATCCCAGGTATTGAAAACCTTTATGTGGCAGCTACACATAGCGGCGTAACTCTATCGCCGCTAATAGGGACTCTTATGACTGAGTTAATTCTGGATGGTGAAACTACAATCCCAATTGATCGCTATTCCATCAGCAGGTTTGATTTGGCCCTTAGATAAATTAGTGTCATAATTTATATAATAAAAATTTATTAAACCCTTACAGGAGAGATTTGTATGCCACATTTAATCATTAGAGGAGTTTCAGTGGATCAGGTTAAAACGATTAGTACTTCGTTAGTACAAGATTTGGCGGATTTATGTGCATGTGGAACGGACAATTTTACCTTAGAAATTGTCCATTCTACCTATGTTTTTGATGGCAATGAAGTGCCGGGTTACCCATTAATTGAAGTAAAATGGTTCAATCGCGGTCAGGAAATTCAAGATCAATTTGCCAGCATTGTAACCAAACATATTCAAGCACTCGAATTTCCAGAAGTAGAAGTCGCTTTCAGCACATTTCAGGAGTCCGCTTATTATCTGAACGGAAAGAGTTTTGCCTCATCGTGACATAAAAGATTTTTATTTATTAGAAATAACTTTTAGTAAAAAAATGGCGTTCCTAAACTATTATCAGTTTGGGCACGCCATTTTTATAAAATAATTGAAATCAATTGGATCATCATGCTATTTTTTTAAAACATTACACCGGGTTTCTAGACAGAACCGCTGAGGCTGCCATCAAAACGGAAGTGGCTCGAAAGAAGATTGAACTAGAATACACTGTTTGAGAGGGAGTATCGCAATGAAATTTACTAGATTTACTAGAGGTTCGTCCGTTTACACAGGTGTGATGTCTGAAAACACGATACAAGAAATTAATGGAGATATTTTTGGCGATAATTGGGAGTATACAGGACAAATATTTTCTATAACAGATGTAACACTGCTGGCGCCTATAAAGCCAAACCAAATTATTGGAATTGGAGCAAACTATGTTTCTAAACTTGAAGACCGACCTTCAGAGCTTCCAGAAATTCCTATATTCTTTTTTAAACCAATATCCTCCGTTATTGGGCCTGAGGAAGATATCATCATTCCGGAAGGGATCGAAAAGGTGAAGTTCGAATCAGAGTTAGCTAATGTCATTGGTAAGGAAGCTAAAAATGTTCCTGAATCAGAAGTGTCGGATTACGTATTCGGATACACGGTTGGAAACGATGTAACAGCTCCTCAATTTTTTCATCAGGATGGGCATTGGACCATTGGTAAGTCCTTTGATACCTTCACACCACTAGGGCCCGTTATTGAGACAGAATTAGATCCATTTGCTGTGAAGGTGGAAGCAAAACTAAATGGTGTGGAGAAGCAAAATAGTGCAACCGAGCTAATGATTATTCCGATCCGAAGAATGGTATCCTATCTGACAAAAGTGATGACACTTCAGCCGGGGGATGTCATCCTGACTGGTAGTCCGGTTGGAGCAGAGTTTGTCGGTGCTGGAGATACAATTGAATGTAAAATTAAAGAGATTGGGATATTAAGCAATTCATTTGTATTGGCAACAGAGCAATTTAAATCTTAAGCACTAAATAAGTGAATATACATTAAAATTCCATAATAGGGCGCAATTCTGTAGCAAGAATTGCGCTCGTTCTTTATGTATTGGGTTATATTGTGGTAAAAGAGGTTGTAGTTGTTTTAATTAAATATTCTTATTGAACTGATAGGCAGATTTTTAAGATCAACTTCAGTGATGCATATTATCCTCCCTAACCCCAAAATTCTGAACCTTAACGGATTGATTTGATTTCTCCCTATGCTGAATCTAACTTCATTCTCCTATAGACTCTTTAGCTGCTAGTATTCCAGATTCAACGGCTATCAATCCCACCTTTTTGAGAGGTAATGTCAGTATGTCCAAGTTTAATAGATTTTTTGTCCTTCCATGCATAATTCTACTTTCTAGTTGAATAAGATGGCAGTAAGCCATATTACGGTCTAATTAGAAGTGTAGAGGAGAAAAAACATGTTAAATTACGTATTTCCTAAGCTATCCTCTGATCAAATGATTTCAATCATCAGAAATGGACTTGAAAAAACCAAAACACCTAAGAAGATCATTATTATTGGCGCAGGTATGTCAGGACTGGTCTCGGCCTCTTTACTTAAGCAAGCTGGACACAATGTTACAATCCTTGAAGCTAATGATAGGGTGGGAGGGAGGATCTATACGTTAAGAGGCGATTTAAGGGATGGGCAATATCTTGAGGCTGGGGCAATGCGAATTCCTCATACTCATTTGTTGGCTTTGGAATATATAAAAAAATTCAAACTTCCGGTTAATAGGTTTCTCAATTCGACTCCTAATGACATTATCTATATTAAAGGAATCAAAACTCGTTTTAAGGTGTATGAACAGAACCCTGATATTTTGCGCTTTCCCGTGTACCCACAAGAAAAAGGTAAAACCGCTAAGGAGTTGCTTCAATTAGCAATAAAACCGGTGACAGATTTTATTGAACAAAACCCAAAGAGAAATTGGCCTTGGGTCATAAAAGAATTGGATAAATACTCGATGGACACTTATTTGAGATATAACCCGTTTGGAGTCACATTATCTCCGGGTGCCATCGAAATGATTAAAGTAATTCTTACACTGGAAGGACTTATGGAGCTTTCTTTCTTGGAACTGTTACGTGAACTGTTAATCCTATTTACCCCTGATATCACCTTTTATGAAATCACGGGCGGTAACGATCAACTTCCTAAAGCATTTACGACTCAATTGAAAGAAGAAATATTTTACGGACAAAAAGTGAGGAAAATTGTGCAGCATGACAACCAAGTAACCATTTATTCTGTCCATAAAATCTTAGAGCCATTTCAAATCACCGGTGATCTTGCGATTGTGACCATTCCTTTTTCAGTGTTACAATTTGTGGAAATCGAACCGCGAAATTCTTTTTCTGAAAACAAATGGAAGGCAATTCGGGAACTTAATTATGCGGGCTCTACGAAGACCGGCATCCAGTTTAAAAACAGGTTCTGGGAAAGGCAAGGTTTGTATGGTGGGCAAACGGTTACGGATCTCCCTATTAAATATATTCAATACCCGAGTTATGACCTCGGTACACAAGGATCGGGTGTTATTTTAGGGAGTTATACATGGGAGGATGATGCTGTACCTTGGGACAGTTTGGAAAATGATGATCGCTTGGAATATGTATTAAAAAACTTGGCAGCCATTTATGGTAAACAGGTGTTTAGTGAGTTTCAAGCAGGAGTGAGCCACAGTTGGGTTCGATATCCGTATTCTGCTGGGGCATTTACGATGTTTAAACCCGAACAGGTAAAAGAATTATCTCCTTATATTTCTACTCCCGAAGGAAGAGTTCATTTTGCTGGCGAACATGCCTCAACTACTCATGCTTGGATCCAAGGTGCAATCGAGTCCGGAATACATGCTGCATTTGAAGTCAATGACTTACCAAGAACTTTAATTCAGGTTTAATCAGCAAAAAAGGTAAGGTTTATTCAACAATACTAGCAAATAAAAAATGTGTGTTTATTCAATTAAAGGGCGCGTTTTTGGAAGATCATAAGTCTAATTCCCTGCTAAAAATACGGAGGGATTAGGCTTTTTTATCTTTCAAAGGAGAAGGAAACGTTTGTAGTGCGGAAAAAAGTCACACGACATCGTGGAACATGCGATAACGATTTTATGTAATTTAGAACACAGGGGCGGACAATCTGCAGACATTAGCACGGGAGACGGCGCTTGGTGCGGATGTTAGTTTAGCAGATTGGTGGTTTTGGAACCAAATTCCTGTATTAGTTGAGGTTTTCTTTTTTAGCAGAGTAACTAAATTTGTTGTTAAAATTTATACTAAGTATTAATATATTTAGTATAAGAATAGAATAAATCGAGCTAAGGGTGAGCTGAGATAAAAAATGAACCTCTATATCAACAAATAAAAAATAAAATTAAAGAGCAAATTCTATCTGGTAGGCTGCGAGTAGGTGATCGTGTTCCCTCCGAAAAAGAGTTAACAGAGGAATTTCATGTAAGTCAGATTACTACTAAAAACGCACTTTCTGGTCTTGCGGAAGAAGGGATAGTAGAAAGAATTAAAGGGAAAGGAACGTTTGTTCGTGAAAGTAACCTAACGACTTCAATCAGACAACCGAATAAACCGACTGAATTAATTGGACTTATTCTTCCTAGTATGAAAACAAGGATTGAACTAGAGTTTGTCAATTTTATTGAAAAGTATGTTTCAAAGAATGGCCATAATCTAATAATAAAAATAACAAGAGAGTCTCAATTTGAAGAAGCAGATGCTATTGAGATGTTTAAAAAAATGAAAGTTAAAGGAATGATTATTTTTCCTACCGAAAAAGATAATTATAACGAAGCAGTGCTAAGGCTTACACTGGATAAATTTCCATTAGTATTAATTGACAGGTATATGGAGAATATTTTAACTTATAGTGTTACCTCTGAAAATGAGGTTGGGACTTTAGAAGCTATCTCATTCTTATTAAATAAAGGCCATAAAAATATTGGTCTTGTGTCTCCAATTATTACAAATACAGTAACTGACGAGAGAGCTAGAGGGTTTGAAAACGCTTTTTTGAAAAGGAGAACTACCATTAATAAGAATCTATGGCTGACATTAGGTTTCAATGAAATTTCTCAGAATAAAACTCCAAAGTTAATTAAAGAATTTCTAATGAGTAGACCTGAAATGACAGCTGTATTTACAATGAATGCTGAATTAGCTGTGTATACTCATTTAGCAATAAGTTCTCTTAAGAATGAAACATGTCGAGATATTGAATTATTAACCTTTGATTCACCAGGTATACCTGGAATCTCGTTTATAAAGCAGGATATTGCTGAATGTAGTAAAAAAACAGTGGACCTACTATTAGAACAAATTGGAGGAATTTATAAACCGAAAAAAATTTATGTACCTGTCCATCTTAATGTAAGTGAAAATGTAGATTGGTTGGAAACTATAATAACCTAACTATGGTTACACTATATGAAAATAAAGTACCTCAATGTATATATCCCATTCAAAAGGTAGTAAACCCAAACGTCCTCTGTCGTCGTTTGGGTTTTTTCATGTGATTATTTCTAAGGTGAAAAAGGTTGGAAAAAATTAACTTTTCAATAAATAGTATAATTTATATTAAATTTAGTATATAAAAGTTAATTTACTTAATATAAGATGTAAATGTAAGCACTTCCAATGGCTGGATTATCAAGAAATCATTAATAAGTTTCATTTAAAAGGAGTTATATAAAATGACAGAAAAAAACATTCCAAGAAAAGAATATCCACGTCCCCATTTTGAAAGGGAAGACTGGCTGAATTTAAATGGGGAGTGGAATTTCAAATTTGATAGTGAAAACAAAGGTGAAAAGGAAAGATGGTATGAAAAATTAAATTTTGATAAAAAAATTATTGTTCCTTTTACATATGAAACAGAATCCAGCGGCATTGGAGAGGATGTATTTTGTCCTAATGTCTGGTATCAAAAAAGCATAATTATTCCAAGTGAATATGAAAATAAGGAGATAATACTTCATTTCCAAGCTGCTGATTATATAACGAAGCTATGGGTGAACGGCACCTTTGTTGGTAAAAAAAAGGGTGGGCAAATAGCTTTTTCTTTCAATATTACTGATTTTTTAGATGGGACAAATGAATTAAATATTGTTGTGAAAAACGAAGATAGTCAAAGCTGTTTTCAGCCAAGAGGAAAACAAAGATGGTTAGATCATAGTTATGAATGTTGGTATGTTCAAACAACGGGAATTTGGCAAACTGTATGGCTTGAGTTTTTAAATGAAGCACATGTTCAGGTAGTCAAAATAACTCCAGATATAGATACAGAATCAGTTGAGTTTGCATATGAAGTTTCAGGTAACATTGATCATTCCTTAGAGTTAAGGACATCCATATATTTTAAAGGTCAGCAAATAAAATCTTTCGACCAAACCGTATGCCGTCCAAATCAAACAATTACTACTAATATTGCAAGTGATTTTCATCATTGGAGAGTTGTATATTGGAGTCCACAATCTCCCAATTTATATGATGTAGAATTTACATTAACTAAGAATGGTAAAGTGATAGACTATGTAAAATCATATTTTGGGATGAGGAAAATCTCTATAGAGAATGGGAACGTATTGCTTAATAATATTCCACTTTATCAAAAATTAATTTTGGATCAGGGTTATTGGGGAGAGTCACATTTAACACCACCTTCAGAAGAAGCGATTATTGAGGATATTGATCGTACATTAGAGATGGGCTTTAACGGAGTAAGAAAACATATGAAAGTGGAAGATCAACGATTTCTATATTGGGCAGATAAAAAGGGTCTACTTGTTTGGTCTGAAATGGCTGCAACATATGAGTTCTCCGATGAGGCTGTTCAAAATTTTACAGAGGAATGGATGGAGGTTGTAAAACAACATTATAATCACCCATGTATCATTACTTGGACTCCGTTTAATGAATCTTGGGGTGTGAAAAATATTTATACAGACGTTAAGCAGCAAAAGTTTACAGAAGGAATCTATCATCTAACTAAAGCAATCGACAGTATGAGACCTGTTATTGTAAACGATGGTTGGGAGCATACAGTTTCAGATATTATTACGTTACACGATTATGAAGAGTATGGGGATGAATTTCTAAGCCGCTATGGAAATAAAGAAAAAGTAGTTCATAACGAAATAGCGTTTAATAATTCTAAGCATGCTATGGCAGTAGGCTATAAATATAAGGGGCAGCCAATCATTATAAGTGAATATGGCGGTATTGCATTCAATTCCGAAAAAGGCTGGGGCTATGGTAATCAGGTAAAAAGTGAAGAGGACTTCTTACACCGTTATGAATCTATTACTCAAGCTATTAAAAATACTCCATATATTAGTGGATTTTGCTATACACAAATTACCGATGTGCAGCAAGAGGTTAATGGATTGCTAAAGGAAGATAGAGTGCCAAAAGTAGACTTAAACAAAATTAGAGAAATTAACAGTAAATAAATTTTCAATAGTAAAAGGAGACAGTTATGACAATTCGCCATGAATACCCTCGCCCACAATTAATAAGACAAGACTGGCTTAATTTAAATGGGGAATGGGATTTTGAATTTGATGATCAGAATATAGGATTAGATGAAAAATGGTTTAAAAATAATAGGGAATTCCAACAAAAAATAAATGTCCCTTTTGCCTATCAGTCTAAGCTGAGCGGAATAAACGATTCTACTTTCCATGACTGGGTTTGGTATCGTCGTAAATTTGAAATTCCTGATTCAATGATTGGAAAGCAAATTATCATGCATTTTGGTGCAGTAGATTATCGAGCTATGGTATTCATAAATGGAAATTTAGTAGGTACTCATGAAGGTGGGCACACACCATTCTTATTCGATATTACTAATTATTTAATAAATGGAACACAATCTGTTGTTGTAAGAGTTGAAGATCCCTCTATTGAAGAGACGATTCCTCGTGGAAAGCAATATTGGATTGAGAAATCAGATGGAATTTGGTATACACGGACTACAGGAATTTGGCAGACGGTTTGGTTGGAGGCGGTGAATAAAACTCATATAAACAAGGTGAAATTCACTCCAGATATTGACAATGGCGATATTATTATTGATGTTGAATTAACAGGTGACTATATTAATAAAACTCTTGAAATTGATATCACGTTTAAAGGTGATAATGTAGCGAATGATTCAGTGAAAATTCATGAAGGGTTTTTTAGGAGATCAATTAATCTCTATAATAGGAAAATTTTTCGAACAGGTTTCCATCATGCTGGATGGAATTGGACACCAGAAAGTCCTAATTTATTCGATTTGAATATACGTGTAAGAGAGAAAGAGCAAGTACTAGATGAAATTACTACTTATTTCGGGATGAGAAAAATTCATACTGAAAATGGGATGGTCTATTTAAATAACAAGCCATATTATCAAAAACTAGTACTTGATCAGGGATACTGGCCAGAAGGGTTATTAACTGCTCCAACAGAGCAAGATTTAAAGAGAGATATCGAACTATCAAAAGAAATGGGGTTTAATGGCTGTAGGAAACATCAAAAGGTAGAGGATCCACTATTTCTTTATTGGGCGGATAAATTAGGTTTTCTGGTTTGGGGAGAATGTGCTGCGGCTCCTTCATATAGTGAGGACGCAGTTGCACGTCTGACAAATGAATGGATTGAAATCATTAATCGTGACTACAATCATCCGTGTATTGTAACTTGGGTTCCCCTAAACGAAAGCTGGGGAGTTCCTCTTATCTGTAATAATGAACAACAAAAGCATCACTCGGCAGCTATGTATCATTTAATACATTCACTTGACACAACAAGGTTAGTCATTTCTAATGATGGATGGGAATTAACGAAAACTGATATATGTGCTATTCATAATTATAACCATGGACATAAGGATGAATTTGAAAAATACAATGAGTTTCGAAATTCAGTATTAACAAAAGAAAACCTACTTAACTCAAGACCAGCAGGACGAAGGATTTACACAAAAGGATTCGATCACTGTGGTGAACCAATTCTTTTAACAGAGTTTGGTGGAATCGGTTATAAAGTTGGAAATGAAAGTGGATGGGGTTATACTTCCGTTTTGAGTGAAGAAGATTATATAGCTGATTTTGAACGAGTTATGAAAGCAATCTATGAATCTAATTCATTACATGGTTTTTGTTATACACAGTTAACAGATGTAGAACAGGAGATCAATGGTATTTTAACATATGATCGAACCCCAAAATGTAATTTAAAAACGATTCGTGAAATAAATGATATGTGGCACAAAAATGTTTAAATTAATTTTTTACATCATTATCAAGATTGATAACAAGTAGGTATGCACCTGTTTGATTGAAAATTATGGGAATTCAGTTAAATGGGTTTATATATAGTAAAATGCTTAATTATAAATGTGTTTTTTATTAATTAATCTGTGCCTAAGTAGGAGGGGGTCCAAGTTACAAGCTGTTAGTGGATTAGTTTTAATAATAAAAAATCGGGGGGAAAACAAATGAAGAGAAAAGCAGTATTAATGTTTTCTATACTTTTTACAATTATGTTGGCTTTGTCAGGATGTAGTTCATCCAGTTCAGGTTCTTCAGCCTCGGCTAAAAATGAAATTATATATTGGAATCCGTTTACAGGACCTGATGGCGAAAATATGAAACAAATCGTTAATGAATATAACAAAACAAATCCAAAATTCAAGATAAAGAATGTATCAATTGAAGCTGATGATATGTATAAAAAGATCCCAACTGTTGTTAACTCTGGAAAAGGTATCCCTGACCTTACAATTGTCCATGCTGAGAGAATTAAACAGTTTGTTGACAATGACCTATTAACAACTTATGACGATAAGTTGGCTGACTATCCTGAAATTAAAGCTGAAAACTATGTACCTGCTGGTTGGAAAATTGGTGAAATCAATGGAAGTAGATATAGTGTTCCATTAGATGTACACAGTTTTGTAATGTATTACAATAAAGATTTACTAGAAAAATATGCACCAAATGCACTCGATGATAATGTTATAACCTTTGATGAAATAAAAGCTGCTGGAGAATTATCTAAAAAAGACAAGATTGCAGGTATTGGAATAACGTGGACACGACCAATCTTTTTATCGATTTACAATCAACTGGGTGGAGATATAACTAGTGACGGTGAAACACCAACTCTTAATACTCCAGAAGCTAAGAAAGCATTAGAATTATTAAAAGGGTTAGTTGATGACAAAATTACTAACAAGGATGGGGAAGATCCTGGACAGTTATTCAAATCCGGTAAAGCAATCTTTTTTCCAGAAGGAATATGGATGCAAAATAGTTTAAATGAAGCGAAAAAATTAAATTGGGGTTTAACAAGCTTTCCTCAGATTTCACCTGATAAAATTGTAAACTGGACTTCTTCTCATCAATTCGTTATGTTTAAGGACAAAAATCGCTCTGAAGAGAAGACGAAGGGTATTATGGATTTCCTTGATTATGTCAGAGAAAACTCGCTTCCATGGGCTAAAGCAGGACAAAACCCTGCAGCATTAGCGACATTAGAAGATCCTGAATATCAAAACTTACCACAATCATTTTTAGTGAAAAATCCTGAAATGCAAAATACGCTTAAAATCTTTGATTATAAGTACAATGGTTTTGTAGCCGAAGAAGTTGATAAATTGGTCGGTGATGCTATATATGGAAAATTGGATATTGATAAAGGACTAAAAGCGGCTCAAAAAGCGGTTGAAGATAAAATAGCAAATAATAAAAAATAAGAATACTAATAATTAGCTTAAAAATATTGGTTGTTAGTGGAATTATAGAGAAATCCTTATTAGAGCATAAGGGTTTCTCTCTCTATTCGATAACGTAAGAATAGGAGTTAAAACTTATGATAAATACTGGAGTGAACAAGGAATTAAATATGTCTGCAGTTATAGACAAAAAATCGAGTCGAAAACGATTTCTTTCTCCGTATCTTTACATCGGACCCCATCTACTATTATTTGCGATTTTTTTTCTACTTCCCACTTTATATGGTATTTATATTTCATTTACCAACTGGGATCTAATAGGAGATCCCGAATTTGTAGGATTCGCTAATTATAAAGAAATTTTGCTTAATCAAGAATCTACATTTTACGACCAACTTCGTATTGGGTTGGGGAATACATTTAAATTTGTGATTTTTACGGTTCCAGCTTGTATTATTGTTCCTCTACTTTTAGCTGCAGGCCTTAATACTAAACCAAAGGGATTGAAGTTTTTTCAAGCTTTATTTTACATGCCAACTTTGTTCTCGGTTTCTGCAGTAATGATTGTTTTTTCAATGCTTTTTAGTGTTTCTTTTGGACCAATTAATCATTATCTAAAGGTTGATACTAACTGGCTAGCTACGCAGCCATTCTCTTGGATTACATTAGTTATTGTTACTGTTTGGTGGACAATCGGTGCTAATATGATTATTTATCAGGCGGCTCTGAACGGTATTTCAAAAGATTTACATGAAGCCGCCTCTATAGATGGAGCAAGTAGTATCCAAAGATTTTTTAGAATCACTCTACCAAGCATACGATCTCAAATATTATACACAGTTGTCATTACGACAATCTCGCAATTCAATGTATATGGGCAACCACTCATGTTAACAAAAGGGGGACCAACGAGTTCAACTACAGTTTTGTTAATGTACATTCAAGAAAACGCGTTTGGGTCTGGAATTTCCATTGCTGGGATTGGAGCAGCAATGGCTGTAATCCTGGGTATATGTATCATGGTTGTTTCTGCAATTCAATTCTTCTTTTTAAGACAACGTGATTAGGAGGTGCTTACTTTGGAGAAAAAAAGAGTTTCAAAATTCGTTTCTTTAATCTTTATACTACTCATGGCTTTTATATGGATTGTACCGGTTTTATATACAACTATTACTTCCTTCAAAAATGAAGCTGATATTCAATCAAGTGCTTTTACGATTTTACCAATTAACTGGGTTATTGGTAATTACCAGGATGTACTTTTTGGTAACACAAGTGCTCCTGTTGCAAAATGGTTTATGAACTCACTTATTATATCTGTATCACAAACAGTATTAGTTTTAGTAATCGTTTCATTAGCTGGTTATGGTTATTCAAGAATGAAATTTAAAGGAAGAGATGCTCTCTTTGTCTTTTTAATGGCAACGATGATGTTCCCGGCAGTCGTAAATCTTATCCCACTGTATAAAATTATTGATACATTAGGATGGGTAAATAATTATTTAGCAGCAATTGTTCCAGGGGCAACTGGAGTATTTAATATCTTTCTCGTAAGACAGTTTATGCAGGGGATTCCGAAGGATTTTGATGAATCTGCAAGAGTGGATGGTGCTTCTGATTTTCAAATTTTCACTAAGTTAATATTGCCATTAATAAGACCTGTATTGACTGTTGTAGCGTTGTTTACATTTACAGCCTCTTGGAATGACTTCTTATGGCCATCCATTGTGTTTAATGATGTTGAAAAAATGCCAATTACACCAGGATTACAATTACTTCAGGGAATGTATGCGCTTGATGTTGCTCATGCTTTAACTGGAGCACTGGTAGCAATTGTTCCAACATTTATTCTTTATCTATTCACACAAAAATACTTTATGGAATCACTATCTTTGTCATCCGGAGTTAAAGGATGATTAAAACAAATGCTACTTGTTAAGGAGGTTTTATTGTGAATAGAAAACTAGAGAGAAGATTAGTTATGTTCGGTTCTATTTGGCAAATAGTCTCAGGGCTCCTTACCATTTTTGTTTATGCTTCATATATTAAAAATGAAGGACTGAATTCTTCGTATAACACACTTGCTAGACTTGAGGCTGCTCAATCCATTTTTGGTAGTTTGTATATGTTTTCAGTTAGCTTTGGATTGCTATTTGTTATAATGGGAATCTTAAACTTTGTTTTAGCTAAAACATTGAAGGATGATACAGCAGAAGTTAAAAAACCTATATGGTTTATCCTATTAGGGTTTGGATCCTATCTTGTGATGGATCTTTTAGGGGCTTTAATGTTTCTATCGGCAGGAATTTTAGCTTTAGCTAAAAATAAATCAATATCAAAGATGGGAAACTATCAATTTTAAAAGCAATAATATAGTTATTAGTCTCACTATTCAATCGCTATGGATATATAGAAAATCAAAAGTATATAGCCAAAGGGATGTTAATTTTCAATCATTTCCTTTGGTTATAGGTTGATTTTTTTTTGTTTGTTTTTCCGATATTGAGAGTTTCACAAGTTAAACCGTTACATTTTTGTGTAGTAGGATTTGAAAATTTAAGCTCAGTGCTTAAATAGAATGTTAGTTTGAATTATTACTAGGAGAATAAATAAAGGAGGAGATTTTTCTGAAAAAGTTTGTAACGATAGCCATTTTAGCTGGTTTAATATTATCCTTGCCATTATCGGCCTTTGCCTACAATAACCCCTTAAAATTATCAAATTCATGGACATGGGATACAGGAGTGTTTTATGGAGAAGGAGATCCCTATATTTTAAAACACAACGGTACTTATTATCTTTATGTGAGTACGGTGGATGATAAGAGTGGTGTAAAAGCTTGGAAGTCAGAAGATTTGGTCAATTGGGAGTATGGTGGCCTAGTGACGGAAGAACCTACAACCAAGGCTGCCTATGCCCCTGAGGTTGTATATTGGAATGGTGATTTTTATATGTACACTTCACCTGGGGGAAATGGTCATTATGTGTACAAAAGTTCAAATCCATTAGGTCCCTTTGTGAAGCAAACTGGTAACTTAGGCATGGGAATTGATGGTCATGTGTTTATTGATGATGATGGAAAATGGTATTTCTACAGTACGGGAGATCGAAGAATTGATGCACGTCCAATGACAAATCCCTATACCTTTGGTCAAGTATCAAACACTGGTGCAGAAATGGATGGCTGGACAGAAGGGCCAACGATTATTAAAAGAAATAGTAAATATTTTATGACCTATACAGGAAATCATGTATGGAACAAAGCGTATCGTGTTGACTATGCAAGCAGCGATAGTCCGATTACTGGTTTTTCTTATGACCTTGCACAAAATCCCATATTGCTAAATACAGAAGGGGAGAATGTAGGATTAGGGCATAATTCAGTCGTTCGGGGGCCAGATCTTGACTCTGATTATATGGTGTATCACAGTCATGCGAATCCAGGAAGATATATGAATCTAGATCGAATCGCTTGGAATGGAGATAAGATGCTTGTTCTTGGTCCAACTACTACAGAACAGCCTAACCCGGATTTACCCGATTTTAGTGAGAGGTTTGCCAAAGCTTCACTTGATGAGAATTGGAAAAATATAAATGGGGGAAGTTGGACTATTACTTCAGATATGCCTGGGTGGCTTCAACAAACAACAATAAATAATACTAATTCGTTTAAACAATTGACGAAAGCTTCCACTGCCTCAGACTATACGGCAGAATTTAATATGAAAGCGATTGAACAAGGATCAAAAAATAATCCACAATTGGGTGCTGTTTTCTCTTATAAGGATGAAAACAACTACGGATTAGCGGTACTAAGTCCTAAGAAAAATCAATTAGAAACTTTCTTTATTGTAAACGGGGTCGAACAAAGCAGCGAAGCAACGGATTTACCAGAGAGCTATGATTATTCTAAGCTCCATCAAATTCGAGTAGAAAAGTCTTCCAGCACCTTTAAGATTTTTGTAGATGGAATGCAAAAACAAACTCGTGAAATTGCTGGGTTAAATGGAGGTCAAATCGGATATACCGCTTTTAATCTACATGCCGCATTTGGCTTTACTGCATTCAGCAATAAAGTTAACGGAAGTAACATTTTTAATGCTTATAAACCTTTACCAGGAAAGGTAGAAGCAGTTCACTATAATGAAGGCGGTGAAGGGATAGGCTTTCATGATACAACTACTGAAAGTACAAAGGGAAAATATAGAGGAGATGCTGTTGATTTTAAAGTGAATTCTGAGGGTGGATATAACGTAAGTTTGAATAAAACCGAATGGCTCAACTACAATGTAAATGTTGCAGAAGAAGCTGCTTACAATGTTGACCTTAGAGTATCTGCTTCGAGCGATAATGCACAAGTAAAATTAGTGTTAGATGACTCGACTGAATTGACAGGTGTATTAAATATTCCAAAAACAGACGATTGTAAAACATTTTCGATTGAGGGAATTGATTTACCAAAAGGTAAGCATACATTAAATTTAGTCGTCGAGGATGGAACGTTTGATTTATCGAATATGAATTTCAAAAAAAATAAAGAAGTAAATCAAGTGTCATCAGATTTTAATGATGGAAAGAGTGAAGGCTGGGAGGAAATTGAAGGATTTTGGACGGTTAAAACAAATAAACCTAGCACCTTTGATGCATACAAACCGATACCAGGCTCAATCGGTGCTGCCTATTATATAACTGGTGGTGAGGGAGTAGCTTATCATGAAACAACTCCCGAAAATATTGGCGGTGTATTAAGAGGAGATTCTGTAGATATTCGTGATAATCCAAAAGGTGGTACTGCAGTTGGATGGAATCAAACAGGAGAATGGTTTAAATACAATGTCTCTATTAAAGAAACAGGTTTATATAATGTTCAATTAAATACAGCAACAACATTTAATGCGGCAAAAGTTCGTTTATGGCTAGATGATAAAACAGATTTAACGGGTGTGTTGGATGTTCCTAACACGGGTGATTGGAATAATTGGCAGCCAGTTATTAAAAAAGGAATTACATTGCCGGAGGGCGAGCATACGATTAAGGTAGAGATAGTAGAAGGAGAATTTGATTTTACTAGTCTAGATTTTACTTCTTTTGATATTCATAAACCGGTTCCTGGAATCATTGAAGCCGCAGAATACAATCTTGGTGGTGAGGGTGTAGGATACCACGATAACACTGAGGAGGAAAGTGGACAAGAATACCGAGACGATTCTGTAGATATTCGAGTTAATCCAGAAGGGGGTTACGCAGTTACCTCCAACCAAACAGGAGAATGGCTGGCATATGACGTTAACATTGAAGAAGAGGGCACATATGGTTTAGATATTCTTACATCTGCAACTAGAGATGGAGGAAAAGTAAAGCTCCTTTTAGATGATAAGATCGATTTAACAGGAGAAATGACCATACCAAATACAGGAGATTGGAATAGTTGGCAAAACATTTCATTAAAGGACATTTTATTACCAGCTGGAAAACACACATTAAAGCTAGTAACCCTACAGGGAGAATTTGATATTTCCAGATTAACACTCCACAGATTTGATAATCATAAGAAGCTTCCAGGAAAAATAATGGCGGTTGACTATATTACTGGTGGAGAAGGTATTGGTTATCATGATAATTCTCCTGATAACATTGGTGGTAAATATAGGAGAGATTCTGTAGATATCCGCGTTAATCCAGAGGGCGGTTATAATGTTGGCTGGAATCAAGCAGGAGAATGGTTAAAATACAATGTCGATATTGAAAAAGAGGACAATTATCAAGTAGATATACGAGTTGCAACAGATCTAGAGGGAAGTCAAATTAGGCTTTGGCTTGATGATACTGTCGATTTAACAGGTATCATAGATGTGCCAAAAACAGGGGGCTGGGATAACTGGGAAAGTGTTATTAAAGAAGATATTTCTTTACCAGCTGGAAAACATACTATTAAGGCAGAAATGGTAAAAGGAGAATTTGACTTTAGAAGTATTAATTTTACATCAGATAAAGGCGAAGAACCAACAGCACCTGAAGGGGAATATAGTACAGCACCTGGTACCTTTGCGAAATCGGTAATCGGAGACAGTAAGTGGAAGGATTATACGGTTGAAGCAGATATTAATATTGGAGCTGGGACAGGTGACGGTGGTTTAATTTTTAGAGTAAATAATCCAGCCAATGGTATTGAACTTGGTCAAAATAATCCAAATTTCATGCAAGGTTATGTAGCTTATATCAATAAGGATGGTGTTCATTTAGGGAAATTTAATTATAATTGGACATACTTAAAAGGTGCAGAAATCGATGACCCCTTAAATACATGGCAGCATATGAAAGTTGTTGCAAAAGGAACCAATATAAAGATATTTGTTGGAGATATGGAAACTCCTAAAATAGATTATACTGACAACAGCAGCACAGCATTTACACAAGGAAAAGTAGGATTTAGATCAAACCATAATTACACGAGGTTTGATAATTTTGAACTGAATCCTATAGAGACAACTCATTCATCAATTATGAACTATCTTGATAAGATGACAAAATCTGGTGATGTTGTTAAAAGTGAATATAATAAGTTAATAAATAAGCTAGAGCAGTCAAAGCATCATTTAGATAAAGGTAGATTTGAACAATCCATGAAACAACTTAATGATTTCCGAGTGTTTCTGGAAAAGGGGAGTAATTTATCAGAGGATGTAAAGCAAGTACTTGAGGCAGACTCTTTAAGACTATTAAAAAAAATAGATGATAAAATTAATGAATGATTAGGAGCTAAATCAGCAAATAGTTTATCAATATTTTTCATAAAAATCTAAATTCTTCATGATATACTTCAAAAGGGCATGCCGAAAAACCTTCCATTTTCTCCTTATTGGAAGGTTTTTCAGCATTTAGTCTGATTTAGGTTCAATAATTGGTTGAGGGATGCAGATGCAACTTCTTGACTGAGCCAAACACATAACGACACAAGGTCTGGAGGGTGTTAAGCGCAATTCGGCCAGACAATCGATTCAATAATGTCCAATTAAAATGTTAATATTCTCCAATTCTCTGATTCTGGGATTTTGTTATGATGAAAGCGCAAACAAAACAAAAAAGCACGAACGACCACATGAATGTCGATGAACGATTTCCCTGTCTGTAGGCCAATTAGGGTGTATATTCGGAATACAAAAAAACAGCTCAAGGCTAACGGATTACATTCCGTTTTGTGTCTTGAGCGAAGCGAAAGGAATGGATATAACCATGGAAAGTAAAATAAAGTGGGGATTAATGGGGTCAGGGAGCATTGTAGACAAATGGATTTGTGGTGCAAAACAGTTGAATGATATGGAAATTGTGGCTATATCCTCTAGAACAATAGAAAGTGCGCAGAAGATGGCCCAAAAGCACAATATTTCCTTGGCATTAGAGTATGAAGCTTTGGTAAAGAGAACGGATATTGATGTCGTCTACATTCCAGTACCACATACAGCACACAAAGAATTGGCAATCATGGCAATGGAGCATGGAAAATCAGTATTGGTAGAAAAACCGGCATGTGTCAATGAAAACGAACTGATTGAAGTGTTGGAATGTGCTAAGAAGAACAATGTATTCTTCATGGAGGGCATGTGGACAAGATTTTTTCCAATAATGAATAAGATAAAGTCACTCTTCAATGATGATGGCATCGGTGAAGTAAGAGCCATGAATATGGCATTTTCTTTCAGATTACCGGTTGAACTCCGTGATCAACGATGGATGAATCCGGAGCTTGCTGGTGGCGGTCTTCTCGATGCAGGTGTATATAATCTTCATTTTGCTGAAGAAATATTAGGGAAATATCCAGTTGCACATACAGGATACGCAACTATTGATTCTGATGAATACCATATTCAAGTCGATGAGCAAGCAAGTTACATTGCCAAGTATGACAAAGGTGAACTTGTCGTCATGAGTAGCGGTGTGAGAACGGATATGCTTGATGGTGCAATGATCTATGGTACTCAAGGCTATATTGAAGTGCCATCCTTTTGGAAACCTACCTTAATTAATGTGATGAAGGATGGTAAGATCACTACTTATGAAGAAAATATACCACAAAAGGTCGAAGGCATTAATGATGAAGGATTTCAATATGAGATTGCACATGTGAATGAATGTATAAGGAAGAATCTGAAAGAATCGCCAATCATGACATGGAAACAAAGCTTATCCATTATCAGGCAGTGTGATGAATTACGACGTCAATGGGGGCTTAAATATCCTTTTGAAGACTAATGAACGAAGTGATTCTTACATAAATGGAAGGAGAGAAAAAGACAAGGAGGTTATTTTTGAGAATGTTTAAGGGATGGGTCTCATGAATGTCAGAGATCAAACCGTAAAAAATTTTTGAGGAGGCGGAATATGAAGGCGTTATTTATTGGAGGAACTGGAACGATTAGCTCTGCTATCACGAGGTTGTTGTTGGAACAAGGTTGCGAGCTGTATCTCCTGAATAGGGGCACCCGTAATGAGGGCTTGCCGGCCAACGTAAACATTCTTCAAGCGGATATTAACGACGAGGAGCATGTATCGCAGCTGATCCAAAATCTGAACTTCGATGTCGTTGCGGATTTCATTGCTTTTCATCCTGCACAGCTGGAAAGAGACTACCGCTTGTTTCAAGGAAAAACAAAGCAGTTTATGTTTATCAGCTCCGCTTCCGCCTACCATAAGCCACTAGCTGACTATCGGATTACCGAAAGCACGCCGTTATCCAATCCCTATTGGGAATATTCGAGAAACAAGATCGCTTGTGAAGAATATTTGATGAAGCAATACCGGAACAACGGCTTTCCCATTACGATCGTGAGGCCCAGCCACACCTATGACGAACGTTCCATACCGCTGGGTGTTCACGGAAAGAATGGAACTTGGCAGGTTGTCAGACGCATGTTGGACAACCAACCCGTCATCATTCACGGAGACGGAACATCCCTCTGGACGATGACGCACAACAGCGATTTTGCAAAGTGTTTTATCGGGTTAATGGACAATATGCATGCCATCGGGGAATCCGTCAATATTACATCCGACGAAACTTTGACCTGGAATCAAATCTACGCGGCGATAGCCGATGCGCTCGGGGTCGAACTCCGTGCGGTTCATGTTTCATCGGAGTTTTTGGCTGCGTGCAGTACAGAGGATTATAGAGGCGCCTTGATAGGGGATAAGGCGAATTCCGTTGTATTCGATAACTCCAAGCTTAAGAGGCTGGTGCCCAATTTTGTCGCAACGACCCGCTTTGACCAAGGGATTAAGCAAACGTTGAAGTACGTATTGGAGCATCCCGAGTTTCAGAAAGAAGACAAGGAATTCGATATGTGGTGCGATAAGGTGATTCTAGCGCTTGAAAGAGCAGCAGCATCCGTTAGGGAATAGCCGGTGCCGTAACTTAGACGTTTCGATTTGCATTTTTACAAGTCCAAGAGCTTTGTTGTCCCATAACGTTTGCTCAACGAAAGCAGATTGGTACGCTTCCACGACAGACAGAACTCCTGCGGCTATGCAGGCTTTAATACGGTCACCCCTCGATATTCAAAGAAATTTCTTTTATCGAAAGGATGATAAAGATGGCAGAACTGCAGAGCACTAATGTCATTACGCATATCGGAATTCTGGTCCATGATATCGAGAAGGTGAGCCAGGCGTACACGGAATTTTTTGGCTTTGAGAAGCCGCATATCATCATTACCGATGGCATAATAAAGGAGGATTAACTATGAATCTGCTAATTTCAGGCGCGAGCCGCGGATTGGGCTATGAAATGACGGCCGAAGCGCTGAGGCGCGGTCATACCGTGATTGCCGGCGTTCGCAGGCAAGGAGCGAGCAACGGCAAACTGGTCGAGCTTGCCGATAAGCACGGAGTTCGTCTGATTGTGGCCGACCTGGACGTAACGGACGAAGCGTGCATCGCTGCGCTTGCCTCTCAGTTGAAGGATGAAGGCAGGGAGCTTGGCGCGATCGTGAACAATGCGGCGATCCTTACGGCGCGCAACACCCCTATCGAGAAACTGGATATGGACGAAGTCATCAAGTCGTTCGATACGAATTTGTACGGTCCGCTGCGTGTTGTCAAGCATTTTTTGCAGCTGCTGACGGAGCATGACGCATCGGTCATCAACATTTCCTCGGAAGCGGGGAGCATCAGCAACGCCTATCCAGACGATTACCCATACTCGATCTCGAAGACGGCGCTGAATATGTTCAGCCAACAACTACAGGTTTACGTTAAAAACCGGGGAATTCAGGTGCTCAGCATTCATCCCGGTTGGATGAAGACGGATATGGGCGGAGAGAACGCGCCATCTGATCCCCGCGAAGCCGCAAGCGGCATCCTGGATCTGATCGAACGCAAAGTGATGCCCAAGACAAGGTTCCAATTCGTCGATCATACCGGCAAGGAGATGCCGATCTAAGAGGATACGAACTAGAAGGACAACACTAAGCCAGATATGCCGAAGCATATCTGGCTTTTTCTTTTCCACAATAAAAAATATAGCCCTTCCGCTCAAATTAAATATTTGTAACTGTCATGGTTTTGGATGATAATCTTAGATGGTGAATGCCTCATTTTATTTTATCAATATAAAACTAAAGAAAGGATGGGGAGTAATGAACAAATTTACTAGTTTAATTATTAGCCTCATTTTAATTTTGATAACAGGCTGCAGTTCCAATAATTTTGAAATCAAGCTAGTTACTCCCAAATCATTTACACCCGATCAATCTACTCCTATTCAAATGAAGATTTTCGATCGAGAAGGTAAACCAGTAAAAGGTGCGAAGGTTAGCGCAGATTTGGATATGCAAGGGATGAGTCATGGAGATATTTCTATGAAAATGCAGGAAACAGGAAATGGTGTGTATGTTGGACAAGCTACATTTGAAATGGAAGGCGATTATACGGCTACCATTAAAATAGATGCCAACGGAGAAAAATGGTTGGGCGAAAAAAGATTCTCGATTGTTTACAATGTGGCACAATAGTACCCAATTTACGAATTCGAAATGATCAGGTGTCAGACATCTTTAAACTATAATAAAATCTTTTCATGTTTATACTTTAATGATATTAGAGAATAGGATTTCTCAAGGGTGGTCGGCACACTCCCAATAGAAAGGGGGTGATGCTGAATGACAGTTTTTGAAGCTTTAATGATTACGATTGCTTTTGCCAGTTTAATCGTAGCCGTACTGTCATTTAAACAAAAATAATCCACCCTTGAGTTTAGAGGCTCGGGTGGATTACTCACTTCATAGTTGATCCCTTTTGAGGGAACCGTCTATTGCTGGACCGGACATGTTACTGCATGTTCGGTCTTTTTTAATTTATTCAATAATTGGTTTTATTATAACCTATACCATTACTATCTCCAAATTTTTCAAAAGATTAGGTTCACACATTTTCTTCTTTGTGAAAATTTAATAAATATTTTACAGTATTACCCATGATACCATACTTATCATGGTTTCTTTTCTCTTAATTATAGTGAAACTTTTATAAAAGCGCTACAACAGCCCTTAGTTGTACGACAATTTCTCGCCAATCTGCCCCCAAATCAAGAGTCTTCACACTAAACCGATTCCCGCCAATTGAATAATCGTTATCTGGAGTGATATCTTCATCAGTTTTTGCATATAAAAGGGCTCCGCTGACATTTCCGCTCCCATTTCGATCCTTGTTTTTTACATAAGTAAAAATCTGATACAAGTTAGCAGAAATAATCGATTTGCTATTAAACAAAGAGTGTGTTTGCATGGTACGCCCATAATATTTGGCATCAATAATCAGTGTTTTAGCCCCATGGGTAAGTGTGATATCTGTTTTCATGGTCGGTAGAAAATCGGTGATATCATCGTCCACATTCCAGTCAATGTAGGAAGCACTGACAGAATAATGAGGATACTCTTTTTTGTAATAACCAAGTAAGAATTTCTCATACAAGCGATGCATTAATTGGTCATCCAAAAACTCATTCATTTTATATTCACCGGTTTCAGTCGTCATTAAAAGACCTTTGATGACTAACTGGCAGATATTAATGAGTAGTTTGTAGGTAGCATTATTACGGTGATAGATTAATGCGTTCCAGTTGATTGCGAATGGATTAAGAGTTTCTATATTCCTAAAATACAAGGTAAGCTTTTGCAATCCCTTACGATTGGCAACTCTAACATCGCCGGATTTAATAAGTAGTTCCATGGTTGTCTTTACTATTTGATTTAAAGGTGTATTTTCCGAAAATTGATCGTAATGGCAAACCATCCGCCGTGTCATCAACGTGTTTTGACGAATAGAGCTTGTTATATCTATTTTGCCTTTTAAGTTACCTGTGGCTTCAGTGTAAACGAGATAATCCTTATGTAAACCTCGTTTCAATTGGTTTGAAACACCGCGTATAAGAATGGCTGCCATCAAATCATGAAGGTTTTCAAATTCTTCTGATTGAATATTTTTGAAGCTGGCTTCGTTCAGTGACTGATAGGCATAAGCCAGCATATAGTAAATATTTTTTATCTTAATCATGAATAGCAACGCGCAGCTTGCTGCTCCAGTGCTCAATCTTGGATGGCTCGTCAAACCAGTATTCTTTAATCAAAGGGATCAATTCATATTCAATCACATCTGATATCCATCCATCATCAACGTATTCATTAGTGGAAAAATAACTGTGCCCAATCTGAAAGCCACTTCCAAGGGAAGCATCTTCCAAGATATCCAGATTTAGTTTCACTACCGTATCAATTAACCGGTCAAACTTCTCACTCGCAATGTTTCCTTGATATTCTTTGAAACCATCACTGCTGAATGCCGGGTCAAATTCATAAAAGGCAAACCGGCGGCGAAGGGCATAATCAATCATCGCTAAACTGCGGTCAGCTGTGTTCATCATTCCAATAATATGAACATTTTCTGGTACGGAAAATTGTTCATCTGAATAAAGCAAACGGACATCCTTACCACGTTTGTCATGTTCGATTAGCATTAATAATTCCCCAAATATCTTACTTAAGTTTCCCCGGTTGATCTCATCAATGATAAAAAAGTAGGGCCGTTCATCTGGCTCAGCATCTTTACAGAACTTATAAAAAGGGCCTTTAGATAAGGAAAAGCCTTTTTCGGTAGGGCGGTAACCCATGATAAAATCTTCAT
The DNA here is from genome assembly GCF_900177675.1 of Bacillus sp. OV166. Taxonomy (GTDB): domain Bacteria; phylum Bacillota; class Bacilli; order Bacillales; family Cytobacillaceae; genus Neobacillus. The sequence continues at coordinate 3,446,173 of NZ_FXWM01000001.1, forward strand.
AGCTGTAACTTTGATGAAATTGTATCATCATAACACGACTGGTATCTTTTTCACCCATAATCGAGTAGGCCAAGCGTTCTGCAGCAAAGGTCTTTCCAACACCGGGGGCACCTAACAAAATAAGATTCTTCTTTTTAAGAAGAATCTTCTTAAGGGTGTGATACTTATCTTCGTTCATATACACTTCAGATAAGAAGTTTTCTGCCGTATAGCTTTCATAGTGTACTGGGTCATCTTCTGGAACTTCCGTATCTGTCTCTGAAATAAACATATCTTCTAGTTTCTTATAATAATCCGTATAGGGTGTAATATCCGTGAGAGTTTTTAAAACAATTTGTCCCTCGTGATCCCATTCACCTCTATGCGTCCACCGAACATTACGTATATGCTTAAATTCATTTCTTGAGTCATCAAAAATATAGTCAGAAGTGACTATACCCCGGCCAATGATTTTCTTAAGCCCCTTTTTCACAATGATAACATCATCAATTTTCAGTTCATTCGCAAATTGCCATGTGAGGTGTCCTGCATTCATATAGGAATATTCTTCACCATATATCTCTTTCATTTTAGTCTTCATTGAATCCTTTGTAGGGTATTGTTTTAAGTCACCTAGTTTGTCCCATCCAATTCCCATGATTCCTTTATCATAGAATTCCTCCCATTTGCTGGAGCCTTCCCCTGGGGCATAGATCCAATACCGTTTTTTTTCTTTTTGTACCGCTGGAGTTGGGGTGGGAGATGAAGGTACCTTTTTATAAGAGCCTGTTATTATACTTTCGATGACTTCATATTCTTTCTTGCTGACACGAAAATTAGTTGCACCTGGATAGGTTAGTATCTCCATACGTTTTGTCCGTTCATCAGCAAGTAAAGTAGTTCTTTCTACAATAGAGTCAATTAGCTTTCTTTGTATATCAATATCAACACCTAAATAGGGCTCTTTGTTTAGATCCTCGGAACGGTTATACGGATCGTTTCGTTCGGGCTGTTTAATCTCTGGATCACAAAGAATGGTACCAGAAGCGACGATGCCGCCTTGAGGTCCTGATAGCCAGATGTACACTTTGTCTCCTTTTTTAATTTGTTTAGGATTTTGATTGACAGCCCAAGTAATGGTATCAAGATCATGAACAGCACCAATAACATCATAAAATTTAGGGTTTCCCTGGAATACCCAGCAGGACGGTTCTTCTAATTCCTTTAGAAATCTTGAGTATAATACCAATCCATTAGAATACGCTTTATTGCCAGCAGCTAAGTCCACTTCATGAAAATTAGGTGCAGAAGTAATGGTTTTGTATACCTCTTCAAATCCAGCAACTGATGTTATATGGAATAAATCAGTTTCTGGTAAATCATCAATGTTTAATTTAGCTGTAGCATTTTTAAGTGAATTGGTATAAGCAGTAATGGTATTAGATTTATACGGTTCTCCGTTTGATTTTTTCTGTCGCCGCATCCAATTTTGGAAAGCCGTTTTTAAATATGTATTGCTTGCAGTTTTGCCACTCCAGTCTATTGCTAGATTAGGATGCCTTTCATCTAAAAAAGCCTTGAAATGCTTCATAGAATGCAAATACCCACTAGCTCGCTCTTTGGCACGATGGGATTGGTTGTGCGATTTAAGATAATCCCGGATTTTGTCTTCAGCTATGTTTAATGATGCCTCATCTAAAAAGCTCGACCAAAAATCTATCCCTACATTATTATTATATGCGAAGAATGCGTCAGAATAGTGGACGGCAATGGTGTTATCACTCCAATCTGGATGATTTTCTGCTAAATATGTACGGAACTCCTTCCTTAGGGTCTCTGCTTCTTGATTTGAAATTGTTTTTCCCAATTTTTTCACCTGCATTTATCATATATTTTCACAAAAATGCTACCATTCCCAGACTAAATATAAGGAAGTTATTACAATTTTATCAAATTATTTCTTGTATAACAGCTTACTTTATTCTTCTGCCATTCCGTTATTGCTTTATTTTTTTAAAACGAAACAGGAATATTCACCCAATAAATCGAATTTAATTATAGTTCTATCGGTCTGTAAGTAAAAGTAACTTTTACAGGGTGATAGGGAAGTGTTAGAAAGGATTTTATCGACCGTTTAGAGGATTCAGAGGGCCTGGATTATGGTCTTAAAGCCCCCACAATTAAAAGGAAGCTGTTTTAAAAAAAATCGGGGTGTTGGCAATGGGACACAATAAGAAATTAAAGCTTAATTTACTGTTAGAGAAGATAGAAAAAAAAGAATGCCCAAATTGTCCTAGAATGAATCGGTGTAATCCAGTGTTTTCAATGACTGAAGCAGATATCAAAAAGAAAATTATGTTTATTGCTGAAGCACCTGGGAGGTTTGGAGCAGAGATAAGCAGGATTCCGATGAGCGGTGATCAGTCTGGTGATAATTTTGAAAAATTGATAGTTTCAATTGGTTTAACCAGAGACGATTTTTTTATTACTAACGCAGTATTATGCTTGCCTTTAGATACTGAGGGGAATAATGATACTCCTAAAGATGGAGAAATTAAGAACTGTTCCAATTTTTTAAGCGAACAGATTGAACTTATTAAACCGGAAATTATTATTACATTAGGGTCTAGTGCATTAAAAGCATTAAGTAAAATAAGAAATCATACGTTAAAATTAAGCAAGGACGCAGGAACAATTCATCTTTGGAATGGATTTTTCCTAATGCCACTATATCATACTAGCCCTAAAGTGATGAATATACACAGAAACATGGATCAACAACTTAAAGATTATCAAATTTTGAAAGAATGGTTAGAATTCAATATTTTTAAATCGTCCGCTACAAATACGAATAGGGCAAATATTTAGTTAGATACCATAATAATAGAAAGGTTTATACAAAAAATAATAAGTTGGGCGGACTAAGAAGATGAGTACTTTAATTGCTAATAAAAAGAGGATCAAAGAGGTCCAAGAAAATATCGACCTTAGCATAAAAAAAGTATGGATGATACAAATAATAAAAAAGATTTTCGATTGTTTACAATAAGGCACAATAGTACCCAATTTACGAATTCGAAATGATTGGGTGTCAGGCACTTCTTTAAACTTTTAATAAAATCTCTTCACAGCGGTCTCCTTAGATAGGAACCGTCTTTTGCTTACCGGACATGCAGCTGCATGTCCGTTCTTTTTTATGAATTTGATTAATCGATAATAATATATTAAATATAGATAAAAATTTATTGATATTCAATAAATTTTATCTTATAATCAATTTTAAGAAAATATAGTGAGGTGCTTTTATGATACGAGCATATAAACTTTTAAGCTATATTCACAAGAACCAAGCATTCTCTGAATGGTCTGTTAAAGCTCTGAAGAATATCAATTTTTGTTTTTCCATTATTCCAATCAATCCAATTCATAAAAGGGGAATTACTTATGAATTTACCTATACAACATGATTCTCAGAGGAAACCTTTGAAGGCACAATTCATCGCAGCTCTAAAACAGCTCGTTCGTTTTGGTGGGGAGCAGGCTCTATCATGTTTGTTTCCTGTTGTTATTTTTGCCTCTTTGGCTATTACACAAATCCTTCCACTTCCCCTCCTGCCACGGTATGACTGGCTGCTCATCATCTCCCTTCTGATGCAGTGGTGGATGGTCCGTTCTGGGCTTGAAACAAGGGATGAGCTAAAAGTAATCACACTGTTTCACCTGATTGGACTCGCTCTTGAACTTTTCAAGACACATATGGGCTCCTGGTCTTATCCAGAGGAAGGATATTTCAAAATTTTTGGAGTGCCTTTGTATAGCGGATTCATGTATGCAAGTGTGGCGAGTTATCTTTGCCAGGCGTGGAGGAGGCTTAAGGTTAAACTGATTAAGTGGCCGCCATTTTCCGTAGTTGTATCTCTTGCAGCTGCTATTTATTTGAATTTTTTCACTCACCATTATTGGTTTGATGTTCGTTGGTGGTTATTTGGACTTGTCATAATCGTCTTTTGGAAATCATGGGTCACATACGAGGTTGTTGGAACTCGTTACCGTATGCCACTCGCACTTTCTTTTGTGCTGATCGGATTTTTTATATGGATAGCCGAAAATATCGCAACGTTTTTTGGAGCATGGAAATATCCAAACCAAACCGATCCATGGGGCCTCGTTGATTTAGGAAAGGTGAGTTCATGGGTCTTATTAGTGATCGTCAGCTTTCTTATATTAGCGACGTTAAAGCAGGTTAAGGGGACAAATCCCACTAAAAAATAATATTCAGATAATTTTAATTAACGACTGCCTTTTAATATTAATGTGAATATTCGGATTACTATTGATGTAAATATTCTGGTTGTTGTTATCGTTCATGTTAATGTTAAAAGCCAAAATAAAAACCCACTAGAAATCAGGATCTGCCCTGATTTGCTTTGTTTACTGTCTTCATTGCTTGTAAAATATCCTTTTCATGTCCGGCTTGATCTTACAGTAAAGGAGATAATTAAATTGGATTTTACTATAAAGCAAGGGGACGGAGCATGAGAACCGTCCCTTGATTCATTTTTCATTACAAAAAGGCGAAAATTGAAATCGTTTCCATATAATTTAATTGTTTACCCCTGAGCAAGTCTCAGGTTATAATAAAATTTATTATTTTGGATATCGAAATAAATGCAACGAGCAAAAAATACTTCTTTTATTGAAAGGCGATGGAAATTGAATAAACCTAGTGGAAAAAAACGAATACAGCTTGCCATACTTCTTGGATCACTTGGATTGTTAGGACCCTTTACAATCGATACGTATTTACCGTCTTTTCCAACGATTGTAAAAGATTTTCATACGACGGCTTCACTTGTACAAATTAGTTTAACCTCTTGTTTATTAGGCCTGGGATTGGGGCAATTGATCATTGGACCTTTGAGTGATGTGAAAGGCCGCCGACAACCCTTGCTCATCTTTATTACCTTGTACCTACTTGCTTCAATAACATGCGCGTTGGCGCCGAATATCTATTTCCTTATCATTGCTCGTTTGGTCCAGGGCTTTGCTGCTGCCGGCGGACTTGTGATCTCTAGAGCGATTGTTCGAGACCTCTTTAGTGGGAGGGAACTGACCAAGTTCTTTACGATGATGGTGTTAGTGGGGAACCTTGGGCCGATCGTTGCACCGATTGCTGGAGGGGGGATTCTTGCTTTTACCAATTGGCATGGGGTTTTTATTGCATTGGCTTGTATAGGTGCGGTGCTGCTCTTCACGGTTGCTTTTAAATTAGAAGAAACGCTGCCAACAGAAAACCGTGTTCCAAGCAATTTACCACAAATCATGAACAACTTTCGTTCTTTATTCAGAGATCGAACGTTCATGGGGTATGCACTGACTCAAGGATTTACTGTTGCAGGAATCTTTGCCTATGTATCTGGGATTCCGTTTGTCTATCAGAATATTTACGAAGTCACACCACAGCAATTTAGTTTATTATTCGGGACCAATGGATTAGCTTTAATTATTGGAAGTCAGTTGGTCGGTCGATTTGCAGACACTATTTCGGAGCGGACTTTCTTAAAAATAGGTTTAGCCATCGCTAATATAGCGGGTGCCGGTTTACTCATTGCTCTACTATTAAACGCACCACTTCTCGCAGTTGCGATTCCGATTTTCTTTTTTGTATCTTCCATCAGTATTATTGGAACCACGTCCTTTACTTTAGCGATTGAAAACCAAGGACATATTGCGGGTAGTGCCTCTGCCTTATTAGGTTTATTGCCATTTGTTCTTGGGTCATTAACGGCTCCACTTGTGGGAGTAGCTGGGGCGTATTCAGGCGTTCCTATGGGCGTCATCATCTTTTGCTCCAGTTTACTGGCTTTCCTATCCTATTTTGTGTTGGTACGAAAAGCTTCACTGCGGATACCACTATCCAATGAACAGTGCTCAGTAAAGAAACCCAGTATCTAAAAATATAAATTAAAAGGAGAACTCATTTCGTTAACCAGCGAATGTGTTCTCCTTTATTTATCTACTATTAATCTAAAGTTAAACGTACGGATGGATCTTCGCAGCTTGAGGGCGCAGGTTAGTAAAAGATAAATCCAGGATTCGCATTATTTTAAAAATTGTAGAGGCTTATAGTAAAATGATAGGAGAGGAGTGTGATAACAAATGAAAGCACAGGTGATTAAAAGATTTGGAGATCCATCTGTTTTCGAGATTGCTGAGGTTCCTAACCCTGAAGCAATTCCTGGGCATGTTGTTATTCAAGTAAAAGCAACAAGTGTAAATCCGATTGATACAAAGATTCGCGGCGGAGCGGTACCAGCAGTTGCACCAGAGTTTCCGGCGGTGTTACACGGCGATGTAGCAGGAGTTGTTGTAGAGGTCGGAGAAGGAATAACAGAGTTTAAGGTCGGTGATGAAGTCTTTGGTTGCGCAGGTGGTTTTAAAGGAACAGACGGTGCCCTTGCTGAATATATGCTTGCGGATGTGCAGCTTCTAGCTCCTAAACCAAAAAATGTTACGATGGCACAAGCAGCGGCGCTTCCTCTAGTAACAATTACTGCATGGGAGTCACTTTATAATCGTGCAAATGTTCAAAACGGACAAACGGTCCTTGTTCATGCAGCCACAGGCGGAGTAGGTCATGTGGCAATTCAACTAGCAAAGCTAGCCGGTGCCAAAGTGTTCACAACGGCTTCATCTGTGGAAAAGTTAAGCATAGGAAGGCGTTTGGGTGCAGATGTGTCCATTAATTATAGGGAACAATCAGTGGAGGAGTACGTAAAGGAACATACAGATGGAAAAGGGTTTGACATTGTGTTTGATACTGTTGGTGGCGAAAATCTCGATCGATCGTTCCAAGCTGCTGCCACATACGGAACAGTATTAGCAATCGCGGCCCGCTCAACGCATGATTTGTCTCTTCTTCATGCCAAGGCACTAACCTTACATATTACCTTCATGCTTTTAAAAGTAATTAATAAAGAGAAAAGGCAGGAATACGGGAAGATTTTGAGAGAGGTAACGAAGCTTGTAGAGGAAGGGAAACTCATGCCTTTAGTCGATGAAAGAGTTTTTAATTTTGATGAAGTAAAGGAAGCACATACTTTACTGGAATCTAAAAAGGCAATTGGAAAGGTCGTAATTACAAATGAATGGTAAGTAGTGGGGAAAATTCTAATTAACATATACTAGTATTACTAAAGAAGCCAAGTTTTTAAAAATATAAATTAAAAGGAGAACACATTTCGTTAACCAGCGAATGTGTTCTCCTTTATTTATCTACTATTAATCTTAATAAGAACATATAGTTTAGGATTTTTCCTTTCAATATATTTTTATTTAAGGTTAATCCGTATATCTAACACCTTTTAAGATCATATTGACCTTTAATTTAGTACCTTGGACAATATTTTTTCGAAATTCCTTTGCCTTTTTGAAGGCATCCATCATTCCTGATGCGAAAATCTTAATTTCTCTAGTACCCACTGGTTCTTCTAGAAGAAAAATATATTCTTTCATGCTGTTTCACCTCTCAAGTTGTAATTTTAATATAATTATATACGATTTTGTAAGCGATTACCACACTTATTTGTGAACGTTTTCACTTATTTCAACAATAGTTTGTTTAGGTTTATGAAAATGAATACATGTTAAACACTACTATTTAGACCTAGTATGTCCTAGATATCGAGAATGGTAGAAAATACCTTAATACAAAAGGCCTGCAATTTTTTACAATATCTTTAAAATACATTAATGCTACATATAACTTCATTGAGTACAATTTCCCTAGTAAGTGTATGTATTTCTTTGCACTCTATCTATTAGAATACACAAAAACACTCGTCATTCAGTCACAGTGTTTCTACCAAATAAAAAGGAGACTGACTTAGGTGCCAAATTACAGGGGAAAATCAAAAAAATTGACAGCTGTTTTAGTATCAGCAAGTATTTTCGGAAGTTTATGGATGGCTCCGATTGATAGTTTAACCAAGGCTCATGCAGCGGAGCAAACTATCAAACAGGAGAATTTCGACCAAATCGCTAATGGATTGCTGCCTTCCGGCTGGAAGCTTGTACAGGGAGATGCCAAGGTCGTTGACGGCAAGCTAGTATTATCGTCTCCATCTTCCAGCGCTCCTGCCAGAGTAGTGATTCCTTTAGGAAACCAAACAGGGAATTACGTTTTTGAAGCAGACATGACGTTTCAAAGTGCAGTAGAAGACACCCGATGGGCTTCATTGATGTAACGTGTTCAGCCGAATTCTTATCCGTATTATCAATTCGCGATGCGCAAAGGCACTACGGCGTTGAACGGGCTGGAGTTTGCGATTCGGAATGAAAGCAATCAGTGGGTTGTGCCCGAAACGAATTTTTATCCTGAAAATATGACTTTTAATAAGACTTATCATATAAAAGTGATTGCAAGCGGAAATCGTGTGCAGCAATTTATCGATGGCCAGCTTGTGGTTGATACGGACCAGGCCGGGAAATGGACAAATGGAGATGTTGGCTTTCAAGCGAATGGGACCACAGTTCAGTTCGATAATGTTCAAGTGAATGAATATCCAAATGCCCTTCCTTCTTTAGCAAGTACGAACGCATTTCTACCGAAAGAAGCGAAAACGAATATAGTAAACCCGCCTACGATTATTTCGCAATCTGTTGCACAAGAAGGTGCAGCTTCAGTTCTTCTGCATGCAAATAGGAACGGGCAGGGGCAATGGACGGTTGACGGGGCACCTATTGAAAAAGCCCTAGATAATATGAAAGGCAAATTCATTCCGGTTGTTCAAGTGGAAGAACATACGGATATTGAAGGTCTCGCGAATATCATGAAGGAAACACAGACACAGGATTTTCAAATTTTATCCAGCAATCCTGCAATCGTTAAAGAAATGAGGGGTTATATTAAAACGGCTCGCGGTGCCCTTCTTTACAATAAGACATCCTTCAATAAGAATGACATTGCCGCATTTGCGCGTGACATTCATAAAAGTGATGCAATGGTGGCAGTAATACCACAAAAAAATCTTAGCCCTGATACCGTTCATTATTTTCATAGCCGTGCCATTTCCGTTTGGGGAATCGGTGCTGACGATGTGCAAGCGGCCCATTCGATTATTCATCTTGGAATAGACGGCATTGTAACAGATAAACCTTCAGCTTCCATTGAAGCTTTGGGGCAGTATCCAGAGAATACCCTTGTGCAGCGTCCTGTGGTTGCTGCACATCGAGGCGTACCTTCCATTGCTCCTGAAAATACGATGGCTTCCTATCGAAAGGCCTATGAATTAGGTGCGGATATGATTGAGACTGATGTTCAGAGGACGAAGGACGGTAAGCTAGTCATTATGCATGACTATACTGTGGACCGTACAACCAACGGTAAAGGGTATGTAAAGGATTTAACATTTGAGCAGATTCGTTCCCTGGATGCCGGCATCAAGTTTAGTCCAGAATTCAAAGGGGAGAAGGTACCTACATTTATAGAGTATTTAAATGAGTTCAAGGGGAAAGATGTAGTCCTGCTTGTCGAGATTAAGGCGGATGGTATCGAGAAGCAAGTGATGGAGGAAATCGAGCAAGCCGGTATGGTTGATAACGTCGTGATTCAAAGCTTTAATGCCAATCATATCAGAAATACCCGCAGTCTCAACCCTGAAGTTGGCACTGGTTATCTTTATTCGTCAGGTGTACCATCCACGGTAGAAAGCAGGCTGAAAAAAGCCCAGCAAATGATGCAGTACGGGGCCAGCATGAACGCGACACTGAACGCAGACTATGGGAGTCTGAATCCGGAATTCATCCGATTCATGCGCCAGCGCGGATTCCTGAATATGCATTGGACGTTTAGAAACGAGGATCCGTTTGGCCAAGCCTTGGAGGCTGGCGTTGTTGGACCAATCACAGACTATACTCAGTGGCTGACGGATGCGCCGATACGTCTGGAAATTCCGAACAAAAAGGTCAACCTGAAGGTCGGAAAATCAGCAACGATTCAGGTGAAATCCTTTGTGAACTATCGTGAAGCCAAAACGGAAAATATTTCGACGACGCTCTTTGTAAACAGCGGAGAAACAAAGGTGAAAATCCAAGGAAATACCATTCAAGCGATTGAGCCTGGAACGGTTAATGTATTTGCGATGCATACCTTCCAAATGCTTGGGAAGGAATGGCATTTAGTAGCTGAGCCGATTGAAGTAACGGTTACAGAATGATAAGTTAGACAAATGCGCCTCTTTCAATGGGAGGCTCATTTTATTGTTATCGGTAACGATTATCCAAATTCTATCTTTACCAATAAATAATAGATAATTTACAAAAAGGAAACATGGACTTAATATCGCCTTGCTAATCTATTAATAGGTTTAGTTTTTTTAATCCTTAATAAAAGAAATTAGGAGGCTTTGTTATGAGTAATCAGGATTCTAAATTAGAAATGGACAGACGGAAATTTATCAAAATCGGTGGAATGAGTACACTTGCCTTAACACTTGGATCAGCCGGCCTTCCAGCTGAATTGTTCACTGGTACAGCACATGCCGAATTAAATGATGATATCAAGCTTCAATTTAATCAGGACGGAAAACTCAAAATCGTACAGTTTAACGATACACAGGATGATGAAAACATTGACCGCCGGACTATACAGCTGATGGAAAAAGTGCTAGATACAGAAAAACCTGATTTTGTGGTCCTTAACGGAGACAACATCACAGGAGGCTGTGACACGCCTACGGAGATGAAACAAGCGATTAATAATATAGCCCAGCCAATGGAGCAAAGAGGGATTAAATGGGCCATTACTTTCGGGAATCATGATGAGGATTCAACGCCAAAAAGCGGCCTTGATGAGGAGGACATGCTCCGGATTTATATGTCATACCGATACAATATGAACAAGCCTGGAGTAAAAGACATTACTGGAACAGGGAATATGAATCTGCTTATCAAAAATTCCAAAGGCACGGATGCCGCTTTCAACCTCTGGCTGCTTGACAGTGGAAGATATGCTCCTTCAACGATTGCAGGTCAAGACTTTAAAGGATACCCAACATGGGACTGGCTTCGTTTCAACCAGGTTAGCTGGTATTATGAGACGTCAAAAAAACTGGAGAAGCAATGGGGGCATAAGGTTCCTTCACTTGTATTTATTCATATCCCTCTCTGGGAACACAGATTTATGTGGTTTGGAAGTGTTGACGGAAGAACGGAAGCACATCATGCCACTGCTCTGAACAAATACAGCATTGTAGGAGAAAGAAATGAAGAGGAATGCCCGGGTCCAATTAACGGCGGCATGTTTTCAGCTATGCTGGAGAGAGGCGATGTAAAAGGGGTCTTCTGCGGACATGACCATGTGAACACGTATATGGGCAATTATTATGGAATCTTGCTAGGCTATGCTGGCAGCACTGGCTTTGGTACATACGGCCTTCCAGGGGCAGAACGAAATAGATTGCGCGGTGCCAGGGTGTTCAATTTAGATGAAAACACCGAGAACGTGCTAGTGGAAACACATATGGTGTTTGCTAAGGACTATGGCATTGATAACAGCCAATGATCAGAGTATTGCTCCAGCTCCTATTGATGAAAGCAAAAAGCATGAAAAAGTTGTAAGAAGTTAAAATCCATTAATGATTTTTCGTAAAAATTAGTGGATTTAGCCATCAGTCACCCTCTACTTGACTGTAAAGAATGAATTTTAAAGCTTAACAAAGGAAGGGCAGATGAATCCTCATCTGCCTTTTTTGTGTCTTTAATATTCAATAAATCAAGTCGAAAAAAAACGATTAAAGCTTCTTTTAGGCGCATTTTCTCCTAAAGAGGAAACTCGTATCCTACCTCTCTTAAATTCTAGCAAACTTAAATATAATTAGCGTGTTCGATCAGATGCTTTATATTTTGAAGCTGAAAAGCGCCATATATTCTATCTTTGGAGGTAAGCTCATGGATAAAATACTGTTGTAACTGTTCTTTATCCGTAACCCGTTTTACGATGCTGTTATCCGACCAATCGTGAACCTCTTTTTCATTTTCATCGTAATTAAAGAATACCAATGTGTTGATCCATGTGGTAATATCTTGATCTTGTAAATAATTGGATAGGAAGACGGCGGTCTCCTGAACCTGAATAATTGGATTTTCATATGTCTTCACAGTTAAAGCTCCCGACTCATCCTTATCAAATACGAGCGTTTCCTCTTTTTCACTATCTATTATCTCTGTTAAGAACGAAAACTTGTGGCCGCCCATTCTTTGTAATCCCAAAACGATGTGGCCTTTCCAGTGTTTTGTTTCTATTATATATATACCGGTTGATAAAAGGACGATGTGATCGATCTGCCGCGTAGTACCGTTTATCTCAGGAATAAAAATGTTCGGCATAATAATCATTTCATCTGGTGAGATAAGTGTCTTTCTAACTAGATCTGATTTGAAATTTTCTAGTACCTGATGGGTAATGATTTCCTCACCGTTTCGATAATTTTTCCGAATCACTTCGTTTTCGATCAACAGTTTTTCTATTTCACGTTGGAATGATTCGTTCAAACGCATGACCTTCTCATCGAATTTAGTTGCTGCAGTTTCCATCGAAGCCTTTTGCCATTCTTTAATGGCTGTTACTTCTTGGAAATGGTTGCTTCTCATTTCTTTTTGTTTCGCCTTTTCCTTTTTTACGATAAAAATAAGCCAAGCAACAGATCCAGCTAGTACTGTGGAAATAATTATCCAGGTCATTTCATTTCTCCTTGTCTATCAGATCATATTTAATAGTTTTTTAATAGCATTTTATCTAATTCACGGACTTTATCATAGGAATTTACTAATTTTTCAGGTACCAATGTTCTGCCAGAATCCCAAGCATTCTTTTCTATTTTAGCTAGAAGCTGTGCTTTTTCTTCATCCTCGAAATATTTTAATACCCTTAAATCATGTTTGTTATTCTTAAATTCTAAATAATAACCGAGTTGACGATATAGAATAATTTTAACACAATCTTCATCTGTCTTTTTAATTTTAAAGTTAATATTTGCAATATATCCATTAATTTGTAAATAGTTAAACTTAATCGTATTCGTCGATACATTAAAGCTCATAGGTGCAAGGAGTTTATTGTTCATTTCATAATCAATAGTTAATTGGTGCTCTTGCAAAGTATTTTCAATTATTGCCTCAATATCTCTTATATAAAGCATTTTCTCGATCGCTACCTTTCAAAATCTACTACTCTTATTTTTAAGAAATAATAGTAGAAAGTAAATCCATCTATTTTCCTTTAGACTTTATTCCTATCGCATGGAGTGGCGGGATATCGCCGCTTGCAGGGCCTTTTTTCATAGATTGTCTTTATTGACGTATGGAAGGTAAAACCATTCATAAAAAACTATGTCTGATTCCCTTACAATATTGTTCAAAATTTACAGAATAAGGTGTATATTCAGGTTAACAAGTTAACAAATATGTTTAAATTTTAAAAACATATAGACACTTCTGTGTAATATGTTATAAGATTAGATAAAGGAATTACATAATAAACAATAATGTTCATTCTATGAAGGAGGTTTGAAGGCATGGAATTATTAATGAGAAATATGTTTCAATCGCTTGGGAAGAATACCTCAGCTAACAAACTAGCAAAAAAATACGGCTTGCGTTTTGGAGCAGGGCGATTTGTAGCGGGGGAATCCATCCAAACAGCTATTGATTCCGTGAAAAAGTTGAATCGTGATGGGAAAATGGTCACTTTAGACCACCTGGGGGAATTTGTTTATACAGAAGAAGAAGCACAGGAATCAACTGCCATGTGCGTTCAAACCCTCGATGCTATTGCTGAAGCAGGGGTCAACTCCAATCTTTCTCTTAAAATGACATCGCTTGGCCTAGATATTAGCAGAGAGTTATGTATGAAGAATATGCGTAAAATTCTTAACCGGGCTAAACTCCATCAGAATTTTGTCAGAATCGATATGGAAGATTATGATCACTGTCAAGTATCATTGGATATTTATAAAGAGCTTCGGAAGGAATATGACAATGTAGGACTCGTTATTCAAGCCTACCTTTTTAGAACAGAACAGGATATCGCCGATTTACATCAACTGAATGCAAACCTGCGTCTCGTAAAAGGGGCATACAAAGAGTCTCCAACCGTTGCTTTTCCGGAGAAAAAAGAGGTCGATGAAAATTTTAAAAGAATTATTAAGCAGCATCTATTAAACGGCAACTATACAGCGGTAGCCACCCATGATGAAGCGATGATTGAATATACAAAAACGCTAGTCAGTGAACACCGAATAGCTAAAGAACAATTTGAGTTTCAAATGCTCTATGGAATTTGTGAGGATATTCAAGCAAAACTAGTAAAAGAAGGGTTTAATGTCCGTGTGTATGTGCCTTACGGGGTAGACTGGTTTGGTTATTTTATGAGACGGTTGGCTGAAAGACCCGCCAATGTCTGGTTTGTTCTTAAAAATCTATTAAAATAGCAATTTTATATAAAAAGGAGTCGGAAAATTATGACAACTGCAACACAACAAGCACCTTACAAAAATGAGCCTTTTACCAATTTTTCTCTGGAAGAAAATAAGCAATCGATGACTGCAGCTCTGGCAAAAGTGAAAACGGAGCTAGGCAGGAAGTATCCGCTCGTGATCGGCAATGAAAAGTTATTTACCGAAGAACAAACCATTTCCATTAATCCAGGAAATGTAGATGAAGTCATCGGGTCAGTTAGTAAAGGGAACAAGGAATTAGCTGAACAAGCGATGCAGGAAGCGTTGAAAACCTTTGGAACCTGGAAAAAGGTTGCTCCGGCTGAGCGTGCGGAATATCTATTCAAAGCAGCAGATTTAATGAGACAGCGCAAGCACGAGTTTTCTTCTTACCTTGTCTATGAATCAGGGAAAAACTGGGCTGAAGCTGACGCTGATACAGCAGAAGCCATCGATTTTATGGAATTCTATGCAAGAGAAATGATACGCCTTAGCGAGACAAGCATTCATCAGCCGCTTGTAAAAATTCAAGGGGAAGACAATCAAATTTCTTATATTCCTCTTGGTGTTGGGATTATCATTTCTCCGTTTAACTTCCCATTGGCTATCATGGCGGGAACAACGGTCGCAGCGATTGTATCAGGAAATACCGTTATTTTGAAACCAGCGGATGCTACTCCTGTGATTGCAGCCAAATTTGTGGAATTAATGGAAGAGGTCGGTCTTCCTTCAGGCGTCCTCAACTATATGCCAGGGGATGGAATCGATGTGGGTGAGTATTTGGTCGAGCATCCAAACACTCGGTTTATCTCTTTTACAGGCTCACGTGCTGTCGGATGCCGTATTTATGAAAGAGCATCAAAGGTTCAGCCTGGCCAATTGTGGTTAAAGCGTGTTATTGCTGAGATGGGCGGCAAGGACGGGGTTGTAGTCGATGAAACAGCCGACTTGGATGCAGCAGCAGCGGCGATTGTCGCTTCGGCTTTTGGCTTCCAAGGACAAAAATGTTCCGCGGGCTCGAGAGCGATTATTGTGGAATCGGTTTATGATGAAGTGGTTGAGAAAGTAACGGAGTTAACAAAAAATCTAACAGTGGGTCTTCCTGAAGAGAACTATGCGATTGGACCGGTAATCGACCAAAAATCAGTAGATAAAATCATGGGCTATATCGAAATTGGCAAAACAGAAGGCCGATTGCTTACAGGCGGCTCAAAAGCAGATGGGAACGGCTTCTACATTGAACCAACCGTGATTGCGGATGTTAAACCAAAAGCCCGGATCATGCAGGAGGAAATCTTTGGCCCGGTCCTTGCCCTAGCGAAAGCAGCTGACTGGCAGGAAGCGATTGAAATCTATAATGATACGGACTATGGATTAACGGGCGCTTATCATTCCCAGGATGAAGAACGCATTCAGTATGCCCTTGAAAACATGTATTGCGGAAACCTTTATATTAATAAAAAGTGTACGGGTGCATTAGTTGGTGCCCATCCATTTGGCGGATTCAACATGTCAGGAACCGATTCAAAAGCTGGCGGATACGATTACCTGCTGTTGTTTACGCAAGCGAAACTGAAATCTAGAAAACTTTAATCACATCCTAACAAGATGGGTATGGGGTTATAGAATAGTTTTGTGAAAAAGCTGATACCCGTACAAAAATACGGGTTCAGCTTTTTTTATTAATGTTCATTCATATTAGGAGAGTCCTACTGGTGCGCTATTACGATATCACACCTAAAGGGCTGGTTCGCTAGAATAGCCGTTGAATTTATGTTAAAGTGAAGAAAAAGCTTGAAAGGATTTTAGTATGTTCAAAAGTGCACCATTTATACTGGATGACTCCTTTACAAATGTAAATTATCATATACCATTACTAGAAATAAAAAAGAAACTTAACGAGTACAATTTTGTTATTGTATCAGGTGGAACCTACTTTATCATTACTCATGATGAAAACAGCCTGATGGCCTTAGGTGACGACTCCATACCCATTATTGATTGGCTTGAACAGCTCCATTGGCTGGAATCCACCGTCATTTCTGATGTCAATGAAATCGATACCTCTGTTGATTGGCGCAGACCGGTTCTAGTTAAAAACGAAAAGGGAATAATCGGTGTTTTTTCAGCTGAAAAGAGGATCGAAATGCTTGAAGAAGAAAACCGCCAAGTTTCTGCTTATTTTCAGAGCTTAGCGGAGACGATTAATGAATCGGTTACAGCGGTCGATCAAGCGGGACATGTCGTCTATTGGAATACTACAGCAGAAGAAACCTATAAGATTAAAAAAGAGTACATTCTCGGAAAAAAAATAGGGGAACACTTTCGTGATGAATCGATTGTCCTTCACCGAATTTTAAATGAAGGACGCCCGGTAAGAGGACAATATCATCGACCTGATAAGGATACGCATGTTCTCATTAACGCTTCACCCATCATGATCGAAAATAGGATTATTGGCGGCGTCGCGACCGAACAAAATATCACGAAAATTATCCGGCTTAACGAAGAATTGGATTCAAACTCAACCTTGCTTGTTCAAAAATCCAATCCCTTTTCAACTCTGGTAAGCGGGAGTCCTAAATTTCAGGAAACCTTGAAGATTGCGCAAAAGGTTGCCCATGCGGATATCCCCATCCATTTAACAGGGGAACCTGGGTCTGGTAAGGAAATGCTGGCACAAGCGATTCATTATGGCGGCACAAAAGCCGAAGGTCCTTTTATCACCCTAAACTGTTCGGTCATCCCTCCTGCCTTGTTGGAAATGGAACTTTTCGGATTTCAAAAGGAAACCTTTACAGCGGAACAAGAAACCTTACAAATCGGCCGGATCGAGCAAGCCTTAGAAGGTACATTATTCATAGAAGATATTGATAAGATGCCGCTTCAGGTCCAAGGGAAACTATTAAATTATATGGTCGATCATCGTTTTTACCGGGTGGGTGGAGTTGAGAAAATTACCTCGCCCACACGAATAATTACCTCCACCTCAGAATCGATTGAGGTTCTCGTGAAACAAGGAAATTTTAACGAGCAGCTTTATTTTCATTTATCCGTTATTACGATCGATATCCCGCCATTAAGAACCAGAAAAGAGGATATCATTGCTCATGCCCAGAATTATATTCAAGAATTCAGCTCTAAGTATAAAAAGCCTGTCCCGGAGATCTCTTCTGAAACGATGAACCAGTTAGTGAACTATGATTGGCCAGGAAACATCCGTGAGCTTAGAAACACAATGGAGCGCTTGGTTCTCCTTAATGACAAATCCGTTATTACCGATGAACATTTGCCTGATAATATGAAGAGTCAGTTGATTGTGAAACAAACGAATAGCCCAATAGGGGAAAGCGATCAACAGGAAGATGTTGTAATAAATTCTGAAGTGTTAGAGATTGAGGAAGCATTACGGAAAACGTATGGAAATAAAAGTGCAGCGGCTAACCTTTTAGGGATTTCAAGAGGGACATTATATAACAAAATAAAAGAATTTGGATTAAATTAAACGGAAAATACACCAACATTGGTGTATTTTTTGTTGAATCTTTACTTTCCTTTATATTTGAAGGAATGGGGTTCCTAACACAGTTTCTCAGTTTAATTTTTGAATTAAGAAAAAGCCTAAGTTCAACAGATGATCTGATTGACCGTTTTTGAAACATTAAGGATTACGATTGCTTTTGCCAGTCTAATCGTTGCCGTAATGTCATTTACATACATATAGGAGGGTAAAGCTTTGTCATATATTCCAAAGCAACAGCGTGATAAGGTGAGTTCTTATAAAAATTTACGTTCTTTATACGAGCAAAACATCACTGTGAACAGTATTTCAGAAACTATGGATACTTGTCATCTTCATGACGATGCCGAAATGATTCAACGTATGATGGTTATAAAAGACTATGATGTTTTAGGTGTTGAAGAAAACGGAATCGTCATTGGTTATGTAGTTAGAAATGAATTGAAGGAAGGATCCTGTGAAGAATATTATCGGAGTTTTAGTCCGACGGAACTCGTCTCAGAATCAACACCACTGATCGATACGTTATTTTTTTTAAAAGAGATAGATAGAATATTTATACTAGAAGGAAATAGGGTAACAAAGGTTGTGACACTAGCCGATCTCCAGAAACCTCCGATTCGAATGTTATTATTTGGGTTGATTTCATTATTAGAGATGCACCTTTATCGGATTATTAATCATTATTTTCCTGAAGATACCTGGAAGACACATTTAAGTCCCAATCGAATCAGCTTAGCTGAGGAATTATTTTCACTTAGAAAGTCACAAAATGAAGCTATTCAATTAAGTGATTGTCTACAGATTTGTGATAAAAGAGACATTGTCCTTAATGAGAAACCATTAAGGGAACGTTTGGGTATTGAAACAAAAAGCAAGGGGAACCATTATTTCAAACAATTAGAAAAATTAAGAAACAACTTGGCACATTCCCAGAATATTAATACCCAAAATTCTTGGGATGAAATGTTCTTGCTAATTGAACAGACTGAGAAATTATTAGGAGCATGTGAAAAGATGTGATGTTGAATTTCTACAGAAAGTGTTTCAAGTGGTAGGTAAAAGATAATAAATACAGGGTAAAGGTAATAGGTTAAGTTGTGAAAACATCAATAGTAGTGGAAAAACTGTAGGTAAGAATCCTACAGTTTTCTATTTTAAATCCTTCAGAAAAAAAGCTGACTTCAAAAGATCACATTTTAGTGATTTGAAATCAGCTTTTTTATCGTATCTAAGAATTTCATATTCTATCCAATCCTATTTACTGAGTAGTATTTTTTCTTCTTTTCATTTGATTTTTATTATTTTTATTTTCCTCATCTAAGGAAGAATTTTCATTATTGTGAGATGCTTCTTCTTTTACAGTAGCTGCTGAAACCGGTACATAACTTTCACTTTCATTTTCCTTAAGAACAGGAGAATCTGTTAGCGTCCCGCTGGCATTTTCATTTTTACTGGCAGATGATTCTGATTTGTTTTTCTCACTTTGAACCGCGAGGGAACCTGTGCGTTTTTCGCGGGTTTCTTGCTTTTTAACCTCATTCATTATGGTTGCAATATCGGGATTTCCTTCCACAATCAAAATATTGGGACTTTCCGTAATAACCTCTTCTTGCTCTACAACGGCCAATTGGGTGACCAGTTTCTTTTCTTCCATTGGCGAGGGGATAGAGCGCTCAATCCGCGCTTCTTCTTTTCTAATGATATCCTGTACCTGCTTTGTTTCTTGAATTTTTCGCTTGCCTACAATTACTTCTTCAACGACTACCGGTCTTTTCGTTACTTCTATCCGTTCTTCCATAATGGGGATACGAATAATTTCATCCGCAGTAAACGGGCTGCCATCAACCTTTCCATCAATGACAGGACGGCGCTCTACATATATTTCTTCTCGAATGAGTGGAACATGCACTGTTCGCTGCTCTTCAACTACTTCTTTATGGAGCTGTAATTCGCCGACTTGGACACGCTCTTTTATGATATCAAGCTGTTCTTCACGGAGTTGGACGGCGTTTGTTTTTTCAGTCTCATATCTTTCAGTCTCATATTGTGCTTTATTAACAGAGCTGTCGTAAGTTCCATTCGTATCAACCAGCAAAATCATTTTCCCTTTATTAATTTCCTCTTCACACAGTTTTGCCGTAAATACTGGTAGTCCTCTTTCAATAAGCCTGTTGGATATAGTGTTTACCTTTCCTCCGCCCATTCCTGCAGTCATTATGGTAATAAAGTTATCCATCATAACACCTGCTAAAGTACTCACTTGTACATCCGCTTCTACCATGACTCCAGTGTGTGAAATGACCAATGGAATGCGACTTCTATTTTCTGCCACTACCATCATATCTGTTTCACGATGCCCCTGACGTTTCAATTCTTCAATCGCATACAAGACTTCTTGCTCCGAATTAAAGGTTCCAACGATTCTTTTTTCCATACTCATTCTATCGTACCTCCTAAAATATAGTTAATGTGGAATATAAAGTACATCCGCATTTAATGTATATCTACCCGAGAGGTATCCACTTGAAACATGTAAAAATCGAAATGAAGGATAATATTTTGTAAAAAAAATAAGAAGTTTACCTAAAAACAAGTCAAATAGGCACATTTCTAGAGCTACTTTCCGAAATTTAAAAATAATAACCAACGTAAATGTGACGCAACCACCGCCAAAAGCGACACGATAACGTATAACGAATAAACGAAGTGCCGATTTCTATTAAAGAGAAGTTGTCACTATTTTTATTTTATAGGGGGAATTATGAAAACTTTAAAGTATAATATGAAATATGTTTGTAGGGAACAGTAGCAAACATATTGAAAATGAATATCTTCTGCACCAATCAGGTATTGAACAGATTATGAAAGGTAACAAAAATGAGTATAATAAAGGATTTTTTGCTGCAATTAACGTTTATGGTAATACCCATTTTTACGTACTTTACATTTATTACGGAGAGGGTAAAAAGTGATAAAAATAGAAACGTAATAATGTCCATTTTGTGGGGCATATCAATATTATTTTGCATGTCCTTTCCAGTGAGTTTTGGCCAAAATGCTCGTTTGGAGTTAAGAATTATTCCTCTATTATTAGGGACCTTATACGGCGGATTTTGGCCAGGCATCTTCCTTTCAGTGCTAATCATACTTTATCGACTTTATTCTGGAATCAGTATAGGATTTTATAATACTTTTCTTGTCTTATTATTTACATTGCCTGTTATATTGTTTTTTCAAAAATCATTTGCAAGTTCGCATAAAGATAAAAGGATTAAAATTGCTGTTGGTCTTTCCTTTTACTACTGTCTAATTGGCCTTACTTTTTTTGGTATTCTAAGAGGTTTTTCCATAGATCATCTTAAAGTACCGATTATTCATCTTATCTTTGTAGTGGTAGTTACTTGGTTCTTCACTATGTTAAATGAAACGATTAGGGAGATTCATCAGCTTCGATCAGAGATGCTGAACTCAGAGAAATTACGAGTGATAAGTGAGTTAACAAGTGTTTTCGCTCATGAAATTAGAAATCCGATGCAAGTGACTCGTGGCTTTCTGCAACTTCTAGACGAGCCTGATTTGCCTAAAGAAAAGAAGGGATATATCCAAATTTCCATTGAAGAATTAGATCGTGCAAATGAAATTATTAATGATTTTTTATCCTTTGGAAAACCCACAATAAATAACAGCGATAGAATCGACGTAGGTTATCAGTTACAACGTGTAGTAAATATCCTTCAAGGTTACTCCCTGAAACATAATGTTGAAATTAAAACTGATTTTTTGGATAACTGTTGGATTTATGCTAATCCTCAAAAATTGAACCAGTCATTGATTAATATTTTAAAAAATGCGATAGAGTCTATGCCGAATGGTGGAATGGTTTGGATTACATGTACTTCAACAGAAGATGGATTTATAAAGATTATCATTAAGGACCAAGGAATTGGTATGACAAAAAAGCAAATAAATAGGCTTGGATCTCCGTTTTATTCCTTAAAGGAACGTGGGACAGGACTTGGAATGATGGTAAGTTTTCAAATTGTCCATTCTTTCAATGGTAAAATACAAGTGAACAGTGAAAAGGATATAGGGACAGAAGTTATTATTCTTTTACCCCAGATATCCTAAAGATTAACTATTAATGTAAGAATGCTGAACAATCCCTTTTTTTGATCAGGAATAATAACAATTTTTCTGCAGAAAATACTTCTATTAAATTCAAAATAGGAGTGTATATATGGAACAAACACTTTATGAAAAAGTTGGCGGAGAAGCAGCGATTGCAAAAGTTGTGGACTATTTTTACTCCGAGTTGGTTCTTAAGGATGAGACAGTTAATCATTTCTTTAAAGAAACGGATATGGAAAAACAACGCCGTCATCAGTCAAAATTTATTAGTTTTGCATTAGGCGGTCCAAATCAATATTCTGGTCAATCTATGGCAAAAGCTCACCAAGGAATGAATCTCCAACCAGCCCATTTTAATGCTATTGTAAAACATCTTCACGATGCTCTTGCTCACTTTGGAGTGAATGAAAGAGACATAGATACAGCTTTAACTAAAGTAGCTTCACTAAGAGACGATATTTTGTATCAATAACTGCTATTCTGCTAATGGATCCTAGAAGGAAGATCGAGCTGCCACTAAGGTAGCTTTTTCTTTTTAACAATGTGAGTTTGCACGTTTCTTTCTTAAGAATATTGTTAATCTCCGGGCCTGGCACGACCCGGAGAATGTTCTTTAAGAAATTTTTACTTTCTAAACTCATTTAATCTTTCGTAGGTTTCAAGTAAGAAATCATAAAACAATTCTTCGGTTGGGAGCAGTTGACGTTGTGTCGGGTAGATGACACCGACTGTGCGTGAGAGACTCGCATCTGATATGGGAATCACGACGGTGGAGCGCGGTGTGTTATCTACCAATGTCATCTCTGGCATTAATGCTAACCCTAAGCCAGCAGACACTAACCCTTTTAATGCATCAATATCTTTCCCTTCGAATGCGATTTGTGGTGAAAAACCTGCATCCTTACATGCTTGAACAACCTGTTCGCGAAATACAAATCCTTCAGGTAGGACACAAAATGGGTCATTTCTTAAATCCCGTAACCGAATCGATTCCCGATCAGATAATGGATGATGAAGAGGGATGAGGGCAACGATATTTTCTGTAAATAACGTAACTCCTTTGATTTTTTTTTCTTTTTCCGGATTGGGCATGGGTGCCATCATGGCCAAATTAAATTCCCCATTTACCACACCATCAATTAAATCATAATAAAGAGCATTGCTCATTTGAAATTTCGCATCCGGGTACCGAGTGCGAAAAGCATAAATGATGGAAGGCAATGTATGGGCGGCCATGCTAATAGGGAACGCAATTCGAACGGTTCCTTTTTCCGGATTTAAATTTTCTTCTACTTCTCTCTTTGCATCCTCCATCAAATACCACACGTGTTTCATACGATCATAAAAAATTCTTCCTATAGGGGTTAACTTTACGCTTCTTCCCTCACGAATAAAAAGTTTCACACCTAATTCGTCTTCTAAATTGAAGATTTGCCTGCTAACGGAAGACTGGGCAACATGTAAGACATCTGCTGCCTCTGTTACATGCTCTCTTTTAGCCACTTCTAGGAAATATTGAATTTGCCTCGTCTCCATTTTTTAATCACTCCAGATTCATGCGTTAAATGCATTAATTTCATCGGAAATTAAGATTGAAACTATTAATTATAAAATTATAAAATGAAAATACATTTAAGAAAAGTAATTTTTCACTGTATTTAATAAATTTTTAGGGGCGAACGTTATGAAAATGCTGGACAAAGTAGAAGAAAATCAAACGCAAATCGTGAAAGATTACGTAAATCGTTTATTTGAAAGTGTTCAAATGCGTAATCCAAATGAATGGGAGTTCCAACAGGCTGTTAAAGAAGTACTTGATTCTTTAGTACCTGTCCTTGTGAAAAATCCGATATATATCAAACAGGCCGTTCTAGAAAGAATGGTCGAACCAGAGCGAATGATTACCTTTCGAGTTCCATGGGTAGATGATAAAGGGAATGTAAAAGTGAATCGTGGATATCGTGTTCAGTTTAGTAGCGCGATTGGACCTTATAAGGGGGGACTAAGATTTCACCCGTCAGTTAACGCAAGTATAATCAAGTTTCTCGGGTTTGAGCAAATCTTCAAAAACTCATTAACAGGTCAGCCAATAGGCGGTGGAAAAGGCGGTTCCGACTTTGATCCAAAAGGTAAATCTGATTTAGAAATTATGCGCTTTTGTCAGAGCTTTATGACAGAGCTTAGCAGACATATTGGGCCGGATATCGATGTTCCCGCTGGGGATATAGGAGTAGGGGCAAGAGAGATCGGTTATATGTTCGGGCAATATAAAAAATTAAAAGGTGCTTATGAAGCAGGTGTGCTAACTGGAAAAGGCATTGGTTATGGAGGAAGCTTAGGCCGGAAAGAAGCGACAGGATATGGATTGGTTTATTTTGTAGAAGAAATGCTGAAACGTCAGGGATTAAGCTTTCAAGGAAGTACCGTTGTGGTATCTGGTTCAGGAAATGTTTCGATTTATGCAATGGAAAAAGCGATGCAGTTTGGTGCAAAAGTGGTAGCATGCAGTGATTCAAACGGCTATGTTTATGATCGAAATGGAATTAACTTAGATACGGTTAAACGTTTAAAAGAAGTAGAGAATAAAAGAATGATTGAATATGTCAAAGAACATCCAGATGCTATCTATCAAGAAGGGTGTTCAGGCATCTGGGCGATCCCGTGCGATATTGCTTTACCGTGTGCAACGCAAAATGAGGTAGATAAGGAAGCGGCAGAATTGTTAGTTTCAAATGGGGTAAAGGCAGTGGGCGAAGGTGCAAATATGCCTTCTACTCTAGAAGCCATCGATACCTATTTGTATCATCATGTTTTATTTGCACCTGCCAAAGCAGCAAATGCAGGCGGGGTTGCAGTCTCCGCGTTAGAAATGGCGCAAAATAGTGCAAGGCTGTCTTGGACACAAGAAGAAGTGGATATGAAATTACAAGGCATCATGAAAGATATTTATAGTAAGAGTATGAAGGCATCAGAAGATTATGATGCTCGAGGAAATCTTGTTGTCGGTGCTAATATAGCTGGATTCGTAAAAGTAGCTAATCCCATGATCGAACAGGGTGTTATATAAAATATACTATCTTGTTATGATAATAATAGAATATTGATACCGTTCAAAACAACGATAAAAGGTCACAGATTGGTGGCCTTTCATCGTTGTTTTTTCTTTTCTATCAATCGTTTACTTATCTTTTTAAGTAACGTGGAAGCAATAGTCGTTTGAATTTTTGTTAATTGAACAAACTGAGAACATATTAGGAAAATGTGAAAAGATAGGTAATTTTTATATCGAAAAAAATAATCGATATATCTATTGCTTTATCTATGTATATCGATTAAAACAAATAGCAGTCCTTCAGCTGCTTAAGGAGGAGCCGCGACATGGCTATGAAGTGATGAAGCTGCTGGAAGAGCGGAGTAAAGGTGTGTATTCTCCGAGTGCAGGAACAATTTATCCAGCTTTGCAGGATTTATCCGAAAGAGGTTTGATCTCAATTGATGAACAAACAGATAAAAAAGTATGTACGTTAACTCCTGATGGCTTGGAATTTCTGTCAGAGACGGTTCACGATGAGGATCAGGTGTTTTGGGAGGAATGGCGCCTTCATTTATTGTGGAAGCAATCGAAGGAAGCTGGATTACTGCGCGAAGAGATGGATAAATTTCAATTGGAGTTTCAATACGCAGTAAGTAGAGTATTGCATGAGCCTTCACTTGCACCAGAACTTGCCGAAATCATTAAGATCGGAAGGGCTCACTTGATTCAGTGGTCAAACAAGAAGTGAGAAAACATATCAAACGAATACCCATGTAGAAGGTTTTCCACGCTACAAGGTACAGGACAGATTTAGGGGTAAAATTAGAACTAATAGGAGGAATTTTCTTGGATATCATCGATATTATCTATTCTCGACGTAATATAAAAAATTTCAAATCAGATCCGGTCACTATAGAGCAAATCAGCAAATGGCTGGAAGCCGGCTCAATGGCTCCCAATCATAAAATGACTGAACCATGGGAAGTGTATATGGTTGGTGTGGAGACAAGAGAAAAGTTAAACCACAAAACCAATTTCTTCCATGCACCTGTTGTACTTGCCATTTTATCCAAACACGGTGCCAATGAAATTGAAAAAGTAGAAAACGCACATGCTACAGCCTGCTTTGTACAAAATTTTAATCTAGCCGCTTGGGCAGAAGGGGTTGGAACATTCTGGTCATCCATGGGGGCTGCTCCGAAAAACCGTGAAATTCTAGGTGTTCCGGATGGGTATGATGTGATTGGGATCTTTGGTGTAGGGTACCCAGAAGAAATCAATGAACCAAAAGAAAGGACTCCTATTCAAGAAAAAATAAAGTACCTTTCTTAAAAAAGGAAAATTACGAGTTTTACATAATATGGTATAATTACAATTGATTTAGAAGTAAAAATAAGTGCGGTATAAACACCAATCCAAAATTTTCGAATAGCCATGCCAATCGAATGAATAGTAAAAAAGGAGAAATAACAATGCCAAAACAATTTTGGATTAACTTGCCGGTAAAAGACATCAATAAATCAAAAGAGTTTTATAGCAAAGTAGGATTTATTGTTAATGAGCAACATGGCAATAGCGACCAAGCACAATTGATCATCGGGGATCATAATGCTACGGTTATGCTATTTCCAGAGTCTACTTTCGAAAACTTTACCAGACAGGTAATTGTTGATACAAAGCAAGCTACGGAAGTATTGCTATCCGTGGATGCCGACAGCAGAGAAGAAGTAGATGTAATGGCAAAGAATGCAGAAGAGGCTGGCGGTAAAATATTTGGAAAGCCTTCAGAGAGCCAAGGATGGATGTACGGCTGCGGTTTTACTGATTTGGATGGTCATCGGTGGAATGTGTTGTATATGGATATGAGCAAAATGCCGAAAGAATGAGATAGGATTATAAGGGAAATATTCTGCGGCGATAAGAGCATTTATGTAATATCGATTGTAGCGGATGCCTTCTGCGATACGTCCAACTGCGTTCAAGTGTCCGCCTGCGTTGGGTCATCCGCCTTTACTTATTTGTTAACGAAAATTTTCAATAAAGTTTACGACATCTCCCACCGTTTGAAGCGTCGCTGCAACTTTGTCACTAATTTCGATAGCGAATTCATCTTCAATTTCCATCGTCAGGTTCACCATATCAAGTGAATCAGCTTCGAAGTCATCTTTGAATGATGCTTCCGGTTTAATATTCTCCATTTTCACTCCCAGTTGGTCTGCGATAATAGGTTTTAACTTTTCAAATGTGGTCATTGTGCCATCCCCCTAAGTATTTCATAACCTCCATTATAACAACCAATATCGGAACGGAAAACATAAAAGTATTGCCAATATCCGGCGAACATCTCCCTTTCTTAGTGTTCATGGTTGATTACTTAAACATTACAAGACAATACCTTGTTTGATGATTTCGACTTTTACATTCGTTTGAATCTTTATATTTTTAAAATAATCCTTCTTATCTAGTATTTTCCAAGTATTGGGGTGAAACGCGATCAATCTCCTCCCAATTCCAAATACATCACAATTCGCCTGCTGTAATTTTGTTATAACCTGTTTCGCGTCTTCTGTAAGCTCCTTTGATAAAACCTTGTTTAGTCGTTCTATATCTTTTGGAACATCCCCTTTGGGATATTCTTCTACGTTTATCTTTAAATGTAGGTTTAATTGAACAGAAACCTCTCCATTTTTTACATGAACTTTTAATTTTCTTTTCATATTGTTGACATTATATGAAATATAATTTTTTATTTTCTGCTGCTCTTTTTTATTCACTCGTTTTGTAAATCGTGCGTATTTTCCTTTTTTGTTATTCAATAAAAGAAGGAGGCATGAATCTTGCGGCGATAAACTTCCCGAATATTTTTTTTCATTCATTAGGGCTAGGCCGACCACTACTGCGCTTTTCTTTTTATTCATTTTAAGATAAGGGAGGACGATATCTTCTCCCGGATCAATCATTTCTGAGGCTAGTGTCTGGATGGTTTGAATCGGAACGATCGAGTTTTCTTCTGCGCTAGTAAGAGCTTCTTGAATATATTCGCTAACGTTTGGCTCATGTTTTGGATTAATTTCAAGCAGGTTCACCGCTTCACCGGCCACTACCCCTAGTGTCGCCCCAAGCGAATTGCGCGGATCTCTCCAAATGACATCTAATGGTGGATAAATACCTGCAGCCGCCATCCGCTCGCCGAACAAAATCAGTTTATTTTTAGATGAATCTAATATTCCAGATACTCCTCGATCGATTTTAAGCCGACAATCCCTTGGTGTATGACCTTTTGCAGAAAGTGTTTCACTTTTTACCCTAGCTTGCGGTCCCTCGGAGGACTCCTCGACTATGGGAATGGAAACCCCTAATAACATTTCGTCGTTATCTGCTAAATCATAACTTAATATCTGTACCAATACTGCATTTTTCATCAGGTGCTGGTCCCAGCATCCAGTAAGTAATAAACATAGAAGTACAAGGATAGGCTTTTTGCTTTTCATGGCTTATTCACCACTTCTTTTTTCGATAAAACCCACGAGAGAATAAGTAAAAGTACAGGTATGATGCCGATGAAAATATAGTGCGTCGGCCCAAGAAAGTGATTAAAATTTTCAAAGTCTCTTCCTTGATCAGGAAGAAGAGCCAAAATTAAATTGACTCCTGCAACAATAGGCAGGAAGCGGGCATAGTGTTTTTTTCTAAAAAGGCTGGCCAACCCCATTGCAGATAATAATAGCCAGTTCGCAATCGAAGTTGCAACAACTACAAGCCAGAGCGATAAGAAAAATAAATCCGTCCTTTCGATAACCTGAAACGAATAGGCTTTAATCATATATAATAATGGCTCTGGAGTCAGTCCGATATCTAAATTGGGTTCGAAATAGACAAGGGCTGCAAACACCAAAAAGGTATAAAAGAAGGTGACAAAAATGTTCGCTGTTGTGATAGCGATCAGCTTCTCTTTTCCGGAAGCTTGCACATAGGGATGGATAAAAAGAAACAGTTCAAAGCCCAACATAGAGAAAGCAGCTTCTTTTGAACCTTTCAATATCGTTAGAATGCTATGGTCCCCTACTGGAAAGATATACAGGAAGTTCGCATCCTTCATTGCATACACAATCAACATTAATAATACAAACAGAATGGGGGATACCAATACATAAAATCTCGCAATACTGGTTAATCCTGCACTGACGATGTAAATGCAGGTGATGAGGATTAAAACCATTGTAATCCAATTAGGGGTACGCGGTAAGATCCATTTATCGAGGATATCACTATATCTTGCTAAAACTAAGCTCCCTGTTACCATAAAATAGAGTGCATAACTGAGAATGAATAGCTTCCCGACAACTTTCCCCAGTAATTTTGGAAGTATTTCGTACAAAGATGACGAAGGAAATCTTCTGCTTAGTCCCCAAAAGGCAAAAATAATCGCCTGCGAGATGACTCCTGCTAGTAGAGTGGAAATCCAGCCATCCTGTTTGGCTAATAATGCCACATCATGGGGCAACGATAATATTCCTACACCAATTTGGGCCTGGATAATCATAAAGACAAGCTGTTTGTTCGTAATTCTATTCTTGTTTTGTTTCATTACTATCCCAGCCCCTTGCCAAAGATTGCTTTTTAAGGGTGTTCGGTTTTGAATCAAGCGGACGTGAATTAAATTTCCATAGGGGCAAACGGATAAACGTATCTTTAATGTCTTTTAATCGAAATGGTGCCCAAGGTGCAAAGTAGGCTGTGCCAAATGATTCTAACCTGCATAAATGAGCTAAAGTAAACATAAACCCAAAGGTAATCCCTACAAATCCAAAGGTTGATGCCAAAATCATATGGGGAAAACGCAAAAATCGTACGGCATCACTCATTTCTGTGGTCGGGATGCTGTAGGCTGCAATGGCTGTAATCGCCACAACCACAATCATGGTATTCGAAATGAGGCCTGCACGGACAACTGCATCACCAATAACCAAACCTCCGACAATACCGATGGTTTGTCCAATCCTTGATGGAAGGCGTACCCCCGCTTCACGAATCAGTTCAATGGTCAACTCCATGACAAGTGCTTCAATTAACGGAGGAAAAGGTATATTTTTGATTGAACTTACAACAGGGAGAACTAAATCATCCGGCAGTACTTCAAAATGAAAACCAATCACCGCAATATAAATAGCAGGCAAATTAACCGCAATGAAAATGCTTACGAGCCTCATGGAACGGATAAAGGTTCCGATCATCCAGCGTGAATTATAATCATCAGGTGAATGGAAAAAGGCAAAAAAAGTGACGGGAATAATTAAACAAGCAGGAGACCCTTCCATCAACACCGCCACTCGTCCTTCATTCAGATGACTTACAACACGATCTACTCTCTCTGTACTTAAAACCTGAGGAAAGGGTGACCAGGTGGAATCTTCGATCAATTCCTGAAGAGCTCCAGTACTGGGGATATAATCCATTGAAATATGATGGACCCTCCGTTTAAATTCGGTGACCATTTCATTATTGGCAAGGTCTTTCATATAAACCATAGCTATTTTGGATTGAATCTGGTCACCCACTGTTATATGTTCCATGGTAAGGTTTGCAGTTCTACAAGATTTCCTAATTAAATGAAGATTGGTTGAAATATTTTCGATAAAACCTTCATGAGACCCCTGAATGACTTGTTCATTACTAGGTTCTATAATGGTCCTCTCTTTGGAGAGGCCAACTTCCACCATGTAGAACTCTTTGACACCATCCAAGAACAGGATACAGGATCCATTCAAGAGTGCTTCTTGAGCTTTGAATAAGTTATCTGATTTAAGAAAGTTAGAATAAAGTACACTTGCGAACGGGGCACACTCCGATTCCATCATCGGTTTTACAATATCTCTTTGAATCTTATCCTTATCTGCCATCGTATCTAAGAAAATCAAAATTCCCCGATTATTTCTTTCATTTAATTCCTTAATCATTAAATCAGCTGAATCGGAAAATGTATGTTTAAAAAAAGAAATATTTTCATCGATGGTATGGAAAACGTCCTTAAAGAATATAGAGTCCTGATTTGAAGCAATTGGTTGGATATCCTTTTTCATGAACTTTTTTAAAGCAGGGTAAATGAATTTCATTTTTTTACTCCATTATCAAAATGTTTCCATTATCATCCCCAATATATGGTATAACTATGTATTTGCTTGTTCTAGTTAATAATAATGAAGTCAATGCTAAAAACACTTTGGTTGATGATATAGGTTTTGGTAGTATGATTAGTTGTGAAGTAAATGATAATCAAATAGACAAAAGATTTGATATAAAAAGAAAGGAACTTTAGATGAATACATCATTAGAAATGCTGATCCATTTATTCGAACGAGCTGCCTTGCTCTTGATTTGCCTGTTCTTTATGATTCGGATCCCGAGATTTAAGGAATCTCTTCAAAAAGAACAGCATTCTCCCACCGAGCGTGTGGTCATTACCCTTGTGTTTTGCTTATTTGCCATATTTGGTACATATTCAGGGATTCATGTGGAAGGATCACTTGTGAATGTCAGGATTATTGCTGTCGTTTCGGGGGGAATCTTGTTTGGCCCCTGGGTAGGAATTATTACCGGTATTGTTTCAGGAGTCCATCGATATTTAATAGATATTGGTGGACCCACTTCGATCCCATGTCTCATTACAAGCATTTTAGCGGGAATTGTTTCGGGTTATATTAACCGAAGAGTGAAGAGGTCCTTGCGCTGGGTTTATGGAATAGTTGCCGGCATATTGTCCGAAATATTGACCATGGTGCTGATTCTTGCGATGGCGAATCCGTTTGAACTAGGTTTGGACATTGTTTCTAAAATCGCTTTTCCTATGATTGTAGGAGAGGTAAACATTGGCCTAATTGTATTGCTTGTGATGAGCGTCGAAGGTGAGAAGGAATTGATTGCAGCGAGACAGGCAAAGTTAGCCTTAGATATTGCAAACAAGACACTGCCTTATTTTCGATCTGTTAATTTTGATTCTTTGAAGAAGATTTGCCGTATTATAAAAAATGATATCAAGGCCGACGCGGTTGCGATTACAGATACGCATAATGTGCTTGCTTATGTTGGCTTTGGTGAAGAACGGTATGTAATCGGGCAGGAAATCATTAGTGATTTGACAAAAGAGGCGATTCACAGCGGGAAATTCATCATTCGGAATCAAGTGGCCGATCACCATACACCCCAAATTCACTCCCTGCTCATTGTTCCCTTTGAGGAGCATGGCGAGGTGACGGGTACACTTAAGATCTATTACCGCAAAGCCTATAAAATGACCTATTCGTTGCAAACGATGGCCATCGGACTATCGCAAATCATTTCCACACTTATGGAGGTTTCCCGGATTGAACAAATTAGGGAAGGTGCGAACAAGGCGGAGCTGAAGGCGCTCCAAACGAAGATTAATCCGCACTTTTTATTTAATGCCCTAAATGCAATTGCCTCCACCACACGCAGAAATCCGGACAAGGCACGTGAGTTGATTATTAATCTTTCAGGCTATATGCGTTACAATTTAGAAATTAGTGATGAATTGATTGATATCCATAAAGAATTGGAGCAAGTCCGTGATTACGTTGAAATAGAGAAGGCGCGTTTTGGCAACCGGTTAACGGTGGAATACGATATTGACGAAGTAAATGTAAATATCCCGAGCCTGCTCATCCAACCTTTGGTCGAAAATGCCATTATTCATGGGATCTTAACGATAAAGGGCCCAGGGGTGGTGACGATAGCGGTTAAGGATATGGTAAATAAAATAAGAATTAGTGTGAAGGATACGGGGGCTGGAATTAGCGAAGATGTCATTCAGCATTTGCTGCATGATGATGTACCGGCCAACAAAATAGGTTTGTATAATGTTCACCAGCGAGTGAAACTCATTTATGGACATGGATTGGTCATTCACCGCTTGTCACCAGGAACAGAAGTTTTTTTTGATATCGTAAAGGAGAACCTATGAGAGCGATTATTGTGGAAGATGAAGTTCCAGCTCGTGAAGAACTGGAGTATTTAGTGGAAGCCTATAGTGAAATTGAAGTGACCCATTTCTTTGATGATGGCTTAGATGTTTTAAAATTTTTGCAGGAGCATGAAACAGATGTAATCTTTCTAGATATTAATATTCCTTCCTTAAATGGCATGTTGTTAGCTAGTACCATAAGTAAATTTACAAAAAGGCCTTATATTGTCTTTACCACTGCCTACAAAGAGCATGCAGCACAAGCCTTTGAACTTGAGGCCTTTGATTATATTTTAAAGCCCTATGACGAGAAGCGGATTGCTGGGATGTTAAGCAGGTTGGAATCTGCCTTTAAACGAGATCACGTCGAAATAACGCTCCCGAATAGCAACCTTAAATCTCATTTGAATTCTCAAGGACAGCAAAGAGAATTCCCAACGCAGGCTTCTAATCGAATCAATTTGAAAAAGAACGATAAAATTATCGTAACAGATGCGAATGATATCTATTACGCTATCGCCAACGAAAAAGTTACATTGGTGTATACCAAAAAGGAGGAGTACACCATGCCGATGAGCATAACGGAATTCGATTCCCTATTGCCTGAGAATCTTTTCTTTCGCTGTCACCGTTCGTATACAGTTAACTTGACCAAAATCCTTGAAATTGTTCCATGGTTTAATCAAACCTACATGCTCCGTCTGAAAGATCTTACAGCGGAAATTCCGGTAAGCCGAAGCAAAGTGAAAGCGTTTCGACAAATTATGCATCTATAACCTCCATTCATTCCGAATAATAGGCATCTCATTCTGAAAACGGTTTCTCTCTTTTTTTCAATGCTATGATGATCATGTAAATAAAATCAATTAAAGATTCTGATGTTAAACATGATCATTTTTATAAGGAAGAAAAGAGGAGATCACAATGAAATCAAATACAGATCGTCGATGGCTGATTGTGTTAGGAACTATTATCGTACAGATGGGTTTAGGTACCATCTATACGTGGAGTCTTTTTAACCAGCCGTTAGTAGAACTCTTTCATTGGAAGTTAAATTCAGTTGCTATTACTTTTTCAATTACGAGCTTCGCCTTGGCATTCTCTACTTTATTTGCCGGGAAGCTACAGGATAAATGGGGGCTTCGCCGTGTAATTGGTTGTGCAGGTCTTGTGCTGGGGGCAGGCTTAATCCTTAGTTCCCAGGTATCATCATTATGGATGCTTTATATTTTAGTAGGGGTTGTCGTTGGGGCAGCAGATGGCACAGCTTACATCACATCCTTATCTAATTTAATTAAGTGGTTTCCAGAGAGAAAAGGACTTATTTCTGGAATTTCTGTTGGTGCATACGGTACGGGCAGTTTGTTATTCAAGTTCATTAACGGTTCACTTATCCAATCTGTTGGTGTGTCTCAAGCCTTCTTTTACTGGGGAGTAATTGTCCTGATTTTGGTTGTGGGTGGTTCATTCCTTGTCCGGGAAGCAAAAATGAGTTATGAGCCACAAACCGTTGGTGGCAGTATCCAAAAAGATTATACAGTTAAAGAAATGCTTAAAACAAAGCAAGCCTACCTATTATTCTTTATTTTCTTTACAGCGTGCATGAGTGGTTTATTCTTGATTGGGATCGTGAAGGATATTGGTGTTCGATTGGTAGGACTTGATATTGAAGCAGCAAGTAATGCAGTGGCATTGGTTGCCATATTTAATACAAGCGGGCGCATCATTCTCGGGGCCTTATCAGATAAAGTGGGCCGTTTAAGAGTGGTATCAGGTGCACTTCTTGTAACAGCTGCAGCAGTAACAGTATTAAGCTTTGTGCAGCTTAATTATGCCTTGTTCTTTATCTGTGTTGCAGGGATTGCCTTTTGTTTTGGCGGTAATATTACGATATTCCCTGCAATTGTAGCTGATTTCTTTGGCTTGAAAAATCAGAGCAAAAATTACGGAATCATTTATCAGGGCTTCGGAATTGGAGCCATTTCTGGATCATTTATTGCTTCTGCCTTAGGTGGTTTCATACCGACCTTTAAGCTTATTGCTGTACTGAGCATTGTTTCATTACTCATCGCATTGACCATCAAGGCACCAAATTTTGGCGAGCCGAAAACGAAGAAGAAAAGGAATCATGGAGAGATTCGCAGTCTTTCACCAGAGACACGAGCAAGTTAAATGATCGCTATGAAAAAAGAGGCAGCGAACCCAATCGGGAGCGGTGCCTTTTTTTTATCTGATAAAAAGCAGGTAGAAAACAAATTGATTCAATCACCTTTTATTATTTGAGCCCTATCCTCCATTTGTGGAGGTTCTTCAAACCACCCATGCTTAATCTTAATTTCAATTCCTTCTTGTCCGTAGAAATATATATCTTTAGCAATTAATGAAAATTTTATACATATATCATTTCTTAAACTAAAAAAGGTTCCAAAACTACCTCCTACAAGTCCAAATCCATTGAGAAGGTAGACGCAATGCATCATGAGATTATCCGAAAATGGTGCCATTGTAGAAGTAGTTACCGTGCTTCCAGATGTAGCAGAGAAGTGAACATTACTCTCTAAAAGCATTTCCTCGAATGTTTTGATTTGTTTCTTACAAAGTTCAATTCCTTTTACAAAATATTGTTTAACATCTTTGTTAACTGCACATTGTGCGAAACCAGTAATCAATTGCATCCCAATATTATTTGTCTCAATTCCATGGTGAATAATACCAAGCTCCATGTCATTTAAAGTCCTCTTGTCACCAAAAGGCTTAAATCCTTGCATGTACTTTTTGCTTCTAATAAATTCAGTTGTTTTTGGCATAGTAACTTTTGGGGGAAGGGTAAGAATCCCTTTTTCTAGCAGATAAAGGGTAGACAATTTATAAAATTTTTGAGTAACAGAAGTAAGTCCCTCATAAATCTGAATAACTTTATCGTTATATGCCATATTCATATTAATGGTGTACATACCCATGCTAACTTCTTTTAATATACGGACCAACATAATATCAAATCCATTATCGAATAACTTAGGAGCTTCTACGTTGACGTTTTCTTTTGTATATCCAACAGGTTTCGCCATTTTTTGGTTTGTAAATATCTCTTCCATTTGCACAACAAAATAATTCAGTTCTTGCCACAAACCGCCCATAATATTCCTAGCTTCTTGGTCATCCGATTTCTCTATAAAGTATTCCAATATTCTCATAATAAGGGTTTTTTCTATGTATGTAAGCCAAAGTGTACCCACCTCTGGTGCACTTATTGGGTTTGTTAGAATCAAATCTATAACCTCCATGACTTTTTAATTTTAGTGTGTTCAAAGGGACGGGAATTAGTCAATTTTAAAACGTTACTTCAATCAGGAGTCGAGCCTTCCTTCTTTTTCGGAATAATCCTTAACATTTATACCATAATAAGACAATAAAAGAAAAAAGAGGTTACTGTAATGTTTTTTAAAGAATCTACAACAATCTCTAAAAATTCAAACGAAAATCTAGAGAAGTTAAAAGCTGTTCTTTCTAATTGCGAAGATCTAAAAATCTTTCCGTGGCAATATGGGCCGGATTTAATATATAACGCTTTCTCGGTTTATTTCGAGACGTTGGTTCAAGAGAAAAGCGTAAATTATATGAAAGAATCCATGCAGGATTTGGTACCACATGAAGTTGGTCCAGCAACGGTGATTACACCGAGAGATGTCATAAAATTTTTCAGTCAACATGGAATATCTGGTCAAAACGCTGTTCTAGTTGATAGCTTTGACCAGGCTGTGGACAACGTTTTACAAGGACACATTGTGATCTTTTTTGATGGTTGGAACAAAGTGTTGTCTTATGCGCAAGCGAGTCAAATTAACTCACGACAAGTCACTGAACCTGTCACTGAATCTGTGGTACAAGGCCCCCGTGAAGGAACCGTTGAAGACCTGCAAAGAAATATCGGGTTACTTCGAACACGATTACAGAACCCTCATTTTAAAATTGAGAAAATTAGAGCAGGAGGAGCTACTAAAACCGAGATCGCCTTTGGTTATTTAGAGGGAAAGGTTAACGAGGAAATGTTAGCTGAATTTAAAAACAGGATCGAAGCTGCTAAAAAAGGAGACGTTTTAGAAACAGCATATATTGAGGAGTTGATTGAAGATTCAACTTATTCACCATTTCCCCAATATCGGTCTACTGAACGACCTGATGTAGCTATTTCTAGTTTATTAGAAGGGAAAATAGTTGTAATGGTACAAGGTACCGGAACCATATTAATTTGCCCCGGATTATTAACGGAATTCTTCCAAGCAAGTGAAGACTATTATCATCGTGTCGTGTTTTCATCATGTATTCGTCTGTTAAGAATTGCTGCCTTTTTTATCGCTCTAACATTACCGAGTATTTATGTTGCTTTAACCACTTTTCATCCTGAACTCATACCAACCAGCCTTTTAATGGCCATTCTTGATACTCGAGAAGGGCTTCCTTTTCCGGCGTTTGTTGAAGCAATCATCATGATTTTTTTCTTTGAATTACTCCGAGAAGCCGGCATTCGATTGCCAAGGCCAGTTGGTTCGGCGGTAAGTATTGTTGGAGCATTAATAGTTGGTGATGCAGCCATTACTGCCAACATCGCTTCTCCTATTATTGTTATTTTAGTCGCATTAACTGGAATTGCTTCATTTTCTATACCTCACTACAGCATCTCTATCAGTTTACGGATTCTCCAATTCCCTTTGATGGTTTTAGCTGCTGTATTGGGGGGATTTGGGATTATGATCGGTTACCTGCTCATTATGTTACATATAACACAGTTAAGGTCATTAGGACAGCCATACTTTAGTCCACTAACTCCATTCAGACCGAGGCTGTTACTCGATGTATTCATTCGTGCACCACTTAAAACATTGTGGAAGTCCCCACGAGTACGTGGAATGCGTAAAAATTAAATCACCTAAGAAAGTATGGTAGACAATGAATTCAATCGCCATGAAAGCTTTGCCTATTATGTTTTTATTACTATCTTTAACAGGGTGTTGGGACAGTAAGGAGTTAACGGAATTTGGATTTATAATGGGGATTAGTTTAGACCAAACAGAAGAAGGCACGATTGAAATAAACGCTCAATCCTATTCACCGACAGAAAAGACAGGAGGAGTAGGTGGCGGGGAAAAACAAGCCTATACAAATATAAAAACGATAAATGAAAGTGTCTTTGACGGAGTTCGTGACATAAATCGATATTTAGGACGTGTACCCCGATGGAGTCATATGCGTGTCATATTAATTGGAGAAGAGTTTGCAAAGGATCACGATATTGGGGAGATTCTTTCCTTTTTTAATCGTAATGAAGATGTTCGCCTCACTACGTTGGTTATTGTTACTAATGGAAAAGCCGCTGACTATTTGACAATAAAGCCGTTTATTGAACGAACAGTAAGTCAGCAATTGCAAACTATTATCGAAAGTTCTACTAAATATGCAGGTAAGACAATTAAAGCTAGCATGTTAGATATAGATTTGCAATTAAAAAGTAAAACGAAAACGGCATTAATCCCGTATTTTAAAATGAATGAAGCACAACCAAAAGCTCTCTATAGCAGCGGAATGGCAATTATTAGTAAAGGGAAAATGGCAGAACTCCTAGAACCGAGTGACGTTCATGAAGTACTTATGTTAATAAATAAATTTAAAAGCGGGATGATTGAGTTTCCTTGTTTGGATGATGGGAGTCAAGAGTCTTCGAAAATGGAAGCGTTAGAAACTTCCCATATAAAAACAAAAATAACTCCCAAATTCACCATGAAACGACCCTCTATTCACATGTTGACTAAAATTGAAGGAACGATTGGTGAACTAAGTTGTACTACTATAACTAATGTTGGCGAAGAAAAAAAATTAGAAGATCATATAAAAAAAATAATAGAAGAGAAGATCGAATCAGTGATTGAACGTATGCAGGAAGAGAAAGTGGATGTGTTGGGAATTGGGAATAAACTGTATCAACAAGATCCTGCCTTATGGAAAAAATGGGAAAAGGATTGGGATGACATCTTTGCTGACCTCCAATTTATCATTGATGTTGAAGTGAATATTAGAAGTACGGGCATGCCTATTGGCGAAAAAGTAACGGGGGAATAGACATTGGTTGAGAAAACTGTTTTTCTTGTTATCGTGTGCTTAGGTATTTTGTTTTGCGACGCTCCAAAATTAAAGCAATCAAATCGTAGAGATCGTATCATTTATGGACTATTGGCACTGCCCATCCTATACCTTAGTGGCGTTTATGTGTTGGATTTAGCATGGCCAAATTTAGATGAACTCGTTCACTTCTTTTTTTCAAAACCTGCCCATAAAATTGTCGAAGCTATCAAGGTACCCATATAAGCTCTTAATGGGATAGGAAAGGAGAGAATAAATTGAAGAAAGTGGAAACGGTTAGTTCTGGACAAATGGCGTGTTTATTTCTCTCTTTTATGCTTGGATCTGCCTATATTAACATCCCACAGCCTTTGACGTTAGCTGCTAATAATGGAGCGTGGCTATCAGTGATTATTGCTAATGGTTATGGATTATTTTTATTGGCATGTATTTTATATTTATTTGGTAAAAATCCTAATTGGACTTTAATCGATTATAGCAGGAAATTACTAGGAAAATGGATGACGCTATGTATTTGTATTCCGTTACTGATCGTGCTTTTTTTAGTTATTTCTTACATTATCATTGATATTGGAGGATTTTTCACTACTGCAATGATGACGGAAACACCAGTTTATGTATTTCATGTTCTCATATTGCTGGTAGCTGTATTAACGGTCAGAGCAGGTATCGAGGTAATGGCCAGAATGTTTATTTTGCTTCTTTGCTATTCAATCATTTTTGCATTGTTAGTATTAATATTGAATTTACCAAATTATCACGTAGGAAATCTCCTGCCTGTTTTTCCAGAAGGAATGAAACCGGTTATACATGGTACTTATTCCATACTGGGTTTCCCATATGGCGAAATAGTCCTATTTTCATTTTTACTTCCATTCGTTAATAAGGACAAGGCTGGGTCTTTAAAAAAATATATGTTCTCAGCTCTTTTGCTTCAAGGATTTTTAATCATTACCTCTATTCTTTGCACGATTATGGCTTTAGGACCACTTTCCGGTACATTTAAATTTTCACTTTTTGAATTGGCACGTTTGATTAATATTAGGGAAATTATTACAAGGAATGAGTCTTTCATTGGGATCGCCTTGATTGTCGGTTCTTATATGAAAGTAACCATCATGCTGTTTGTTTTAAATGTGACCCTATCAAGATTATTAAAATTAAAGGATGAACAGATTATTATCTTTCCTGTTACGTTTATTACCCTCCTTCTCACACTTACCATGTTCAAGTCAGGGATGGAGCATGTTGAAGCAACATTTATTATTTGGCCATTAGTTGTTACTACCCTTGTCGTTCTTCCTATGCTTTTTATTACCATCATGGCATTTTTCAGGGGAAAGAAAATAGAAGTGAAAGACGATAGCTTTTAGTTGTTGCCGTATGTGGGTTTCCCAAGGGAATACATTTTCATCTGTATAGGATAAGCAGCCAAGGCTTTTTTAAAGCACTTGGCTACTTCTTTTTGTGCTCTAACAACTAGGAATAACTAGGTATCTTGAATAATATGAATGAGGAGACGAGATCTGTAATTTTACCTTTTTAATATGGATCACTTTCGTTAACTTTCAGATTCTGATTATAGATAAGCATCAATAAAGGGATGTGAGAAGTCATTGAGGAATAATTGGATTCCTTCTACTCCTTTAGAACAGATGGCCAATACCGAATACGATGTTTTGATTATTGGCACTGGTGCAGGCGGGGGAGCAGTTACCTGGAGAATATGCGAACAATGGGGAAAAAATGAAAAAAAAGTAGGTGTCGTTGAATCTGGTGATTTTTTGCTCCCAACACAAGCCGCCAATATTCCTACAATGAATAGTGAACGTATGAACAAACTTCATGAGTATGTATCAAAACCATTAGGTAGATTAAATCCCGAATTTCAGGGGGCTAAACAAGTTTTTGCTTTTGGAGGAAGAACTTTATTTTGGAATGCAATCACCCCACGGTTGAATCAGTTAGAACTTGGAAAATGGCCTGTCACGGTCCAAGAGATGGAATCTTATTATCGAGTTGCAGAAAGGGTTATGAATGTATCAAGAGAATATACAAAAGGTTCCCAGATCACAGAAATATTGTTGAATAGATTGCAGTGGAAGGGTTTAACAGAAGCTGCTCCTGCTCCTATAGCCGCCGAACTTGGTCCTGGAATTTATGGACAGGAGGGTTCAGATATATTTTTTGGAGCAATCGATTTCTTTGCAAAAGCATTAAATTTCCGCCCATTCGATTTAACTGTAAAAACTCGGGCCGTTCAAGTACTAGTTGAGAGCGGGAAAGTAGTTGGCGTAAAGGTCATATCTTCAGAAAAAAAACCTTATATTTTAAAAGCAAAGACCGTTGTATTGTCCGCAAGTACATTTGAAACACCTCGGTTGCTTCTTCACTCGGAAATTAAAGGGCAAGCCATCGGTCATTATTTAATGAATCATTCTTATGTGTTAGCCACTGGAACCATAAGCCGTGAGGAGTTTGCGGAACCTTTAGGAACTTTAAGCATTTTAATTCCTTCAACACCTGATAGGCACTATCAAATACAGCTAAGAGGACCAAATGGATATTTTTGGTATCAACCATACCAAATAAAACCTTTTCTAAAGGAATTAGAAATAAATTTTCATTGTTCTGGTGAGGTTGAACCTAGATTTGAAAATAAAGTTACATTAGATCCCTATAAAACGGATGAATTCGGGGTGCCAGAAGTACAAATACATTTTTCCTATAGTGAAAAGGATCAAGCCATCATCCGTGAAATTGCTGGTGCAATTGAACAGATATCTTCTTTTTGTGGTATAAGTATGTATTCGAAACCGGGCCAGCCTTCCATCTGTCTAATGCCGCCGGGTGATCAGAATCATGACTCAGGAACCTGCCGAATGGGTATTGATCCATCAACCTCTGCAGTCAACAAGTATGGGCAAATACATGGTGTGGAGGGACTGTATGTTGCTGATAACAGTGTCATTCCTTCCATCGGTTCGGCAAACCTGACACTGACGACTGTTGCCTTAGCCATTCGAACAGCAGATTATATCATCCATCAGGATCAGGAGCGTGCCTTCACATGATTACATTAACAGCTTTTGGTGATGAAATTTCACCCGATTTGGAAATTCAAATGGATACTTTGGCCTCCGAAGGGATTTATTATATTGATTTACGTGGTGTAGGAGGAAAAAATGTTTTACAACTCAATGATGATGAAGTAGCAGAAGTAAAAAAACGCCTGGATGCTCGAGGTTTTCGCATTTCCTCCATCGCTTCACCGATCGGGATTATTCCTATAACAGATGATTTTATTCCACAGCTTAATGACATGAGACGGGCCATTTATTTAGCCAAATTTTTTGGTACACCCTACATTCGGATTCGCTCTTTTATCATTCCTCAAGGAGAAAATCCTTTAAAGTTTAGAGCTGAAGTTTTAAGGCGAATAAAAGATCTGACTCATATCGCTGAACATGAAAGTGTCATCCTACTTCTTGAGAACGATACGACAATGTATGGGGATACCGGGGAACGTACACTTGATATTCTTCAAAGTATCAACTCCACTAATCTTCGTTTTGCGTTTGATCCGGTTAATTTTTTACGCTCCTCAGTGCTGCCAATGACACATGCCTATCCTCTTGTAGAGCCTTATATTTCTTACATTCATCTGAAGGATGCTCAAATAGCTACTGGTAAAGTGGTTCCGCCTGGTAAAGGAGACGCTGAAATTGTAAAATTACTTACTTCATTACAAGAGAAAAGATATTCCGGATTTATATCGATTGAACCAAAGGGTATGCCAGGTATTGCTGATCGGGATTTCTTCTTGGTTGCAGCAAAAGAATTAAAAAGGCTTTTAAATAAAATAGGATTAAAATGGGATAAAAATAATCCCTATCTGGATACTTCCAGTAAATTTTCTACTTCATCTGCCATTAAACAGAAACAAGCTTCTTTTCCCCCGGCTTGCCCTCAGGTGATCTCACCGGAAACTGTTGATTCCTGGATTCCACTCACCCCGTTAGAAAAAATGGCGCAAACAGATTATGATGTGTTGATTGTAGGGAGTGGAGCAGGAGGAGGAGCTGCCTTATGGCGGCTTTGTGATCAATGGAGAAATAAAGGAAAACGAGTTGGAATGATTGAAGCAGGAGACCTATTGTTGCCAACACATATTGAAAATCTCGGATTATTCTCCCGCGAACGAGCATTACAATATATTTCTTCTATAACAAGACCACTTGGGAAAAGACTTCCTGAATTTTCAGGTGCAAAACAAGTTTTTGGCCTTGGGGGCCGGACTATACAGTGGGCAGCAGCTAGTCCTCGAATTCCTTCCTATCTTATTTCACAATGGCCTATCCCAATAAAAGAGATGAATATTTACTACAAAATCGCTGAACAGGTCATGAATGTGAATAAATCTTTTTCGAAATCGAGTTTACCCACTCGAATCATTCTAAACCGTCTTTGGGCAAATGGATTTTTTAATGCGACAAGTATTCCTTTTGCTGTCGACATAACACCTACTAAATATGGCGCGATCCATTCCAACGCTGTATTTAGTTCCATCCTTTTTCTTGCAGAAGCTTTAAATTACATGCCATTTGATCTCGCTGTCAATGCTCGTGCCGTTCAACTGCTTATTGAAAAAGGAAAAACAGCGGGTGTGAAGGTCGTATCTCCGAATATGAAATCGTACTGGATCAAAGCAAAAACGATTGTTTTGTCGGCAAGTACTTTTGAAACACCACGTCTCCTCCTTCATTCAGGGATTTCAGGGGCAGCAATCGGCCACTTTCTTTTAGATCATTCTGCTTTACGTGCAACTGGAAGAATCAACCGGAAGTTGTTACCAGAGGATTTAGGTCGGATTGGCATTTTAATTCCAAATACGATGGAAAACCCTTATCAAATCGAATTTGGCATGCTTGAAAAACCGCTTCAAGATGAGTTAGAGATGATCTTCCATGGTTATGGAAATGTAGAACCACGATTTGAAAACAGAATCTTTCTTGATCCCTATGAGAGAGACAAATATGGTGTACCAAAGATCCAGGCTCATTTCAATTTTAGTAATCGGGATCGAGTTGTCATTCAGCAATTGGCTGCAGGAATGGAAAGGGTTATTTCGTCCTTAGGAATCATTGACGGGAAGCCCAAGATTTATCTGCGTGCACCAGGGGATGATAACCATGAATCGGGAACTTGCCGTATGGGTAATGACCCTTACACTTCAGCAGTTAATAAATTCGGTCAAATTCACGGCATTTCAGGACTTTATGTAGCTGATAACAGTATCTTACCGACTTTAGGGGCCAATCCTACACTTACAACAGTTGCATTGGCAATTCGGACAGCGGATTATATTATTCATCAAAACAAATAAATATAGTTGCTGAAAAGCTTCATGGATGGTTAACTGGTGCTTATAGTAAAGAACCAGCTGCCATTGATGCGGCTTTTCTTATTGAACAAGTTTACATTACGATTAATGTAAAACATCAGGATGTGGTATATTAGGAGA
The DNA here is from genome assembly GCF_900177675.1 of Bacillus sp. OV166. Lineage (GTDB taxonomy): Bacteria > Bacillota > Bacilli > Bacillales > Cytobacillaceae > Neobacillus. Next base: position 3,490,969 of record NZ_FXWM01000001.1, read on the forward strand.
ATATACAGGTTATTTATAACGGTAAATAAAAAATAGGTTTTAATTCGGAAAGAAAGAGTGATACATACCTTGAAATACAAAGGAAGAATAGTAACAACCTTAATTAGTATAATTGTTGGAATACCTTATGTTGCTTATAATTATAAAACACTTCAAAGTTCGATTCGGACGTTCATAGATACAACCGTTTTGATTGTAACTACCGTGATACTCTGGTGGCTGGGAAAACAATATGATAAGGCTAAGTTTTATTCCGAAAAAGACTATTTAACTGGGCTTTATAATAGACGTTTTATTGAGGAGATTTTCCCAAAACTAATATCATCAGCGAAAAAAATCGAACAACTTAGTATATTAATATTAGATTGTAATGACTTTAAACAAATAAATGATACATATGGCCATAAATATGGAGATCTGGTACTTGAAAATATTTCGACTATACTTTTAAAAAGCACTAACGTCAGTGACATTATCGCAAGATGGGGAGGAGATGAATTTTTAATCATTTCCCCCTTCTCAGATCAAACTGAAACTGAAGTAATGATTAAGAGGATTGAAAACGGATTGAGAGAACTATCCCAAAATACAGAAAAAAAAATTTCAGTTTCTGCTGGATTTGCTATTTATCCAAATGATGGAAAAGATATGGATAGTCTAATTAAAATTGCTGATAAAAATATGTATAAATTAAAAACCTTAAGTAAAAAAGCTACCCTTAAAAAAATATGAAACTATGAAAAATTATCATTCAATTACTTGGAGCGATTGTTCAATAAGAGCAGTCGCTTTTTTACTGACGAGGAGGGTTGTTCAATTAGAAATGATAATTATGTGTGAAAAATGTTCAGATAAACAATGAGGCATTTTTTTCACTCTTTACAAATTCTTATGATTTTTCACTAACGGTAGCCTGTGTTTAATTAAGAGTTGCTGCTGCAACTCTTTTCCTTGTTCCGCTAACGGGGCAGTTTCTTTCAATATAATAAAATGTTATTGACAAAAAAATTTATAAGGATTATTATTATCTCATATTCAAGATAACTTAATTCAAGATTTTTTATGGAGGTGAAATTAATGGAGAGAAAATGCAATAATTTGCCCTTTCTGTTATTAATGCAAACATCTAAAGCAATTCATGATTGAATAAAGGAAGAAATGACAAAAAACAAGCTTGGTATTACGGAATTTTCTGTTTTAGAGGTACTTTATCAAAAAGGGAAACAAACCATTCAACAAATTGGAAATTGCATATTGGTCTCAAGTGGTTCAATGACCTATTGTTTAGATAAGCTAGAACAAAGAGGTTTATTAAGCCGAAATGCCTGTCCAGATGATCGCCGGGTGATACATGTGACATTAACTGATAATGGAAATGAATTGATGAACGAAATCATGCCGAAATATCATGAGCTTATTAATCAAATGTTTAAATCATTAGATTCTGATGAGGCAGAGATATTGGTGCAGCTTTTGAAAAAAGTAAGGAATAAAGTTTAAACTTTCATTTTTTTTAATACATTATCTCGAATTCGAGATAAATAACATTTAGGAGGATTTTAAGATGATAAATATTGGTTTATTAATCATTCGTTTGGTAATTGGTTTACTATTTGTGGGTCACGGTGCTCAAAAATTATTTGGCTGGTTCGGTGGCTATGGATTGAAAGGGACCGGTGGATGGTTTGAATCCATTGGCATGAAACCAGGAGTGACCATGGCTCTTTTCGCAGGGTTAGCAGAACTTATTGGGGGACTTTTATTTGCTTTAGGACTATTAACGCCACTTGCAGGAATTATGATTGCAGGGACTATGGTAATGGCTATTGTAAAAGTCCATGCTCCAAACGGATTATGGTCAACAGCAAATGGATATGAATACAACTTAACTTTACTTGCAGTTGCTATTGGTATAGCTTTGATCGGTCCCGGTCAATATGCTCTAGATTCATTTTTGTTCTAAAATATCGGTCTTTTATGAGACCATTACCTATTAAAGGGGAACTTTAATTTCGAACAAAAGAATTAAGTTAATATTGTGACAGGAGTGAAATGAGATGGAACTCTTAGGACTACATCATGTATCAATATTAACAGGAAAAGCGGAAAAAAATTATGAATTCTATACAAAAATTTTAGGAATGAGATTGGTAAAGAAAACAGTTAACCAAGATAATACAGAATCCTATCATCTTTTCTATGCTGACGCGGAAGGAACCCCAGGAACTGAAGTTACGTTCTTTGACATTCCTCATCTTGGGCAAACATACAGGGGAACTTCAGATATTTCTACTGTATCACTAAGGGGTAGAAATTCAGATTGCAACAGATGAACCAATGGAAACAATGGGGGAAAAACTAGCACTTCCACCATTTTTGGAACCCAATCGAAAAGAGATTGAAGAAAAATTACGACCATTGATCTTAAATTAAATCTTGGAGGAATATATATTGAACCATCTAAAAGGAATACATCATGTAACTGCTATTACAAGTAGTGCAGAAAAGAACTATGAATTTTTCACATATGTTTTAGGTATGCGTTTAGTTAAAAAAACAGTCAATCAAGATGATATTCAAACCTATCATTTATTCTTTGCAGATGATAAAGGCAGCGCAGGCACAGACATGACGTTCTTTGACTTCCCCGGTATTCCGAAAGGCGTACATGGTACAAACGAGATTTCAAAGACATCTTTCCGTGTACCGAGTGATGAATCATTAGACTATTGGGTAAAACGTTTTGATCGTTTAGAAGTCAAGCACACTGGAATTAAAGAGCAATTTGGCAAGAAAACTCTCTCTTTCGTTGATTTTGATGATCAGCAATACCAATTAATTTCAGATGAATTCAATAAAGGCGTGGAATCTGGTACACCTTGGCAAAAGGGTCCTATACCACTGGAATATGCCATTACTGGTTTAGGTTCTGTTTTTGTTCGTATTGCGAACTTTGATTACTTTAAAGAAATGATGGAAAAAGTCCTATTATTTAAAGAGACAGATAAAGAAGGGGCATTCCATTTATTTGAAGTGGGGGAAGGCGGGAATGGTGCCTCGGTCATTGTCGAATATAATGCCATTCTTCCTGAAGCCCGACAAGGCTTTGGTACGGTTCACCATGCGGCATTCCGTGTAGAGAATCGCTCTGTTTTAGAAGAATGGATTGAACGGATGAGTAGTTTTGGATTCCATACATCCGGTTATGTAAATCGTCACTTTTTTGAGTCATTATACGCAAGAGTGGCACCGCAAATTTTATTTGAGTTCGCTACAGATGGTCCTGGTTTTATGGGAGATGAACCTTATGAAACGCTTGGGGAAAAATTATCTTTACCTCCTTTCTTAGAGCCTAAACGTGTAGAAATAGAAAAATTAGTTCGCCCCATTGATACAGTGAGAAGTACAAAGGAATTCATCAAAGAATAAAAGGAAAAATATTCAACCAATTACTAAACCTGAGTGAGGAATAATTTTTACTTCAGAATAAATAGTAGAAGGAAGGTAAATCTTACAATATAGTACTTTCAGCAACAGACACTTCATATAATTATTTTAAAAATTAAAATAATTATAGGGTGGATGGAAATTGACTATGGATTCGAAAGAATTATCGTTGAAGGAACAAACTATTTTTCATCACATTGGTAACAAAATTAAAACAGAAGATAGAGACATCCACATAATTGCTAGATTAGAAGAACCATTAGTCGTCGTTTTAGGAAATGTTTTAAGTGAGGAAGAGTGTTATGAGTTAATTGGGTTATCAAAAGACAAGCTTCAGCGTTCAAAAATCGGAGGGTCACGTGAGGTAAATAAACTCAGAACAAGCAGCAGTATGTTTTTGCAAGAAGGCGAAAATGATCTTGTTGCCAGAATTGAAAAAAGAATATCCTCTATCATGAATATTCCTGTTGAACATGGAGAAGGTCTTCAAGTTCTTAATTATAAAATGGGTCAGGAGTATAAAGCTCATTTTGATTTCTTTTCAAATTCTAATGTTGTTAATAATCCCAGAATTAGCACACTCGTCATGTACTTAAATGATGTAGAGCAAGGGGGAGAAACTTATTTTCCAAAGCTAAATTTTTCAGTCTCTCCACAAAAGGGTATGGCGGTGTACTTCGAGTATTTTTATAATGATCCTACGTTAAACGAGTTAACATTGCATGGCGGAGCACCTGTTATCATTGGAGATAAATGGGCGGCAACAAAATGGATGAGAAGAAAAAGAGTAAACTAGGTAATATGCACCGTATTTTGCGGTGCTTTTTTATGCAAATAAGCAGCCCAGTCCAAATCTGAACAGAGCTATAACTCGTGAAAACCGTTTTCGCTTCTTAAAAGAAATTGAACGAACTACGGCAGGTTAGATGAAAAAATTTAAGGGGATACTAGTAGCAATCTCGATCAAAGGGTGAATTAGATGAAGCCTTTAATTAGTAAAGAAGAAATTAGGAGTTCTGAAGAGTTTTTTCAAAGGATTCATCAGGTCGAAGTGGACTTTTTTACTATTGGAAAGAGCACACGCTATGGAACTGGGAATTTTGGCTCTCAGTAGCTCTATCCATCATTCCTTGGTTGGTATGGTTACGAATTCGTAAGCGTGGAAGTGAAGCAAGATTGCTTTTAGCAGGAGGCTTCACGTTATGTATTGCTTCTTGGTTTGACTTTTTAGGACTTGTATTTGGTTCTTGGCATTATTCGGGTAGAGTCTTGCCAACTATTCCGTCATTTTTTCCTTGGGACTTTTCTTTAATACCAGTAACGATAATGCTTTGGTTACAATTTAAACCAACTATAAATCCCTTTATTAAAGCTGTTATTTATTCCGTACTTACTTCTTTTATTGGTGAACCTTTATTTGAGTGGATCGGGTTATATACAATGTTAAAATGGAACGTTTTTTATTCCTTTCTCATTTGGATTGTTATCTATTTAATAGCCTATCGAATTAGTAAAGTAAAAGCATTTGATCCGTTATAAATACGTGATATTGAAGAAAAATAAGAAAACGAGATTTAATGATGTAATCTTTAAATAACTAACAGGAGGGAGAACTATGTCTTTAAAGGTAAAGCAAAGAAAAATAATTTTAGATTTAGCAGTTACATTAGATGGTTTTATTGAAGGGGAAAATGGAGAAGTTGATTGGTGCATAATGGACCCGGACATGGGGTTTATTCATTTTTTAAATCAAATTGATACAATTTTATATGGGAGAAAGAGCTATGATTTATGGGGGCAATATACTCCAGGAACAGAAGATCCTCAAACTGATAAAGAATTATGGGAAGAAGTTCATAGTAAACAAAAATATGTGTTTTCCAGAACGCAAAAAGGAACTGAAAAAAAAGCTATATTTATCAATGATCAGATCCTTGAAGAAGTCAATAAATTAAAGAATATGCCTGGTAGAGACATCTGGTTATATGGCGGAGCCAGTCTTATTACAAGTTTTATTCATTTAGGGCTTGTTGATGAATTTAGATTATCTGTTCACCCTGTTATTTTAGGCGAAGGAAAACCGTTGTTTATTGATATACAAGAAAGGGTAAATTTGAAATTGGTTAATACAAAATCATTCACCTCTGGCGTTGTTCAACTAATCTATCATTTGAAAAGGGATTAAAATATTACGCATTCATTCAGAATCTTGAGCTGCTTATTGGGCTTTTTATTGTGCTAAAGGATGCTTTTACCCTAGGAAGTCGGATCGCTAATGCGGTCTATTTTTTTTGCCTTCTTTTACTAGTAAACAAAATCGGACACAAATTGGAAGCGTCAGATCATGTTCAAAAAAACAAGTAGAAGAAATGACCGGAATCTCAAAAAGTACATTAATAAGAGCAAAACGAAAGAAATTGGCGCTAAATAATGCGTCTTTTTTTGTTTTTCCCCAAGCCGCCAGGATCAGGGCGCCTCCTTGACGTTCACCACTGGCGACATTTTTTCCCGACACATAACTTAAGTAGATCTTTATCTAACGGGGCAGGGTATTGAAAGAAAGAATTAGGAACAATCATTTTTTGGCTGTTTAACAATAAAATAAAATGACGTGTGCTTTTCACACGTCATTTTGTAGTAATATCAAGAATTAGAACCTTACTACGACTTTTTTCACTTTAGTAGGAAATGAACGGTAGGACTCTTTTATAATGATTTCATTATGTATTTTTTTATGAGTAAACAAATAACTAATATTAATGGAATGATAAATTGAAATGGGATGAGGATAAACAGCGGAACAATTTTCAAACCGATGAACAAGTGTTGGATTATGTTTTTGGATAATGTAAATGCGAATAAAAAGGTTAAGGTCGCCGCAATTATAATTTGACGATTTGGCTTTGTCTTTGGAAACAAGTGGGCAAGAATCATGACTCGTCAATCAGGAATCATTAGAAACACGATTTCTGGATTCATGCATATCTATATGTATCTATGTATGTGGGCTTAACGATTGAATCCATAATCATCCAATTAAGGAAGGCGTGAGTATCCGATGTATACCACCAGTGATATATTAAGCTCCTCTTCATTAAATTTATCCTTTGACTTAAAAAGTGCTCCATACTTCCAGAAAAACAGTCAAAACTTTATTCTTCAGCAAACCGCTAAACAGTTTCCCGTCATGCAAAACTTAAGCATCTTTGACGTTTATTTGAGTAGAGAACATAGCGTAGAGGCTCATTGGCATCCGAACGCGAATGAACTCGCCTATATGATACAAGGTGAAGCTGACGTTTCTATTCTCAATCCATTTACCCTTCAAGTACTCAGTTACCGTGTTAAGCCACCCCAAACGGTGTATATCCCTATGGGTTGGTGGCATTGGGCAATTGCGGTAACGGATCACACCCACTTGTTGGCTATTTTCGACAATAATTCCACGCAGGTCGTATATGGGTCCGACATCTTAAGAAAGACACCTCCTGAGGTGTTCCAGGCAATTTATGGTGTTAATGCTCCCCAGTTAGCTGAAGTTCTCAAGCCTATCGATCAAACAGTTACCATAGGTCCACCTAGATCTAGCGATATACGATGGCGTATTGGAGAGGGAGGCAATTATTGAATTTTGCTAAGTAAAAAGAAAAAGGTAATCCTTAATCGTTCGTGCGTTAACATAACTGCAAGTTAAAAGGCCATTCCACGAAATGAATGGCCTTTTAACCTGCAGTTACAGGCGCAGAGTGGAATAGGTGAATATAAATAGCATAATGCCTATGTATGAATCGTTGTGTATATTGGAAATATAAACATGGCTATAAAAACCGGGAGAGTTCATAAATGTTGTATTCCCATTCCCGGGAGGTACCGCGGATTTACAGGAGGAGCGACCTATGCCAAATATATACTGGTACTACGGTTTAATAGTTATCGGGGCGGTAATTACCGTCTATACAATGTATAAAAAAAGAAAAGTATTTGATTTGTTTTCATATTTTGTATTCGCAACTGCTTGGTCATGGATTGGTGAAGCTGTTGTACTCTTTGCACTAAATGCTTACGCATATAAACCCGGACTTTATTCTGATCCTTTTGCCGAAAATATCATAGGGCATATTATAGCCAATACAGCATTATGGTCTTCAACAGCGATTAGTGTAATGGTTTTTCAGCTCTCATACCGCTGGATTGGATTAATATCCATCGTTTTCATGCTGGTAGAGGTTGTGTTTCTTAAAGCGGATGTCTACACTCACCATTGGTGGCACACATATATGACTGGCATTGTAACATTTATCTATATGATGACTATGAAAAAGTGGTATTCCATAGTAAATGGAAAAAGACATAAATCCCCGCGAATCATAACATTCTGGACAATCTCATGGATCATTCTACAAACTCCATCAAGCGTACTTATGCTTTTTGGAAAACAGTTCTTTCATGTAAATTGGGTTGAAAACATTTACCGGGACAGTACATTATTTAGTGGTTTTTTGTATCACGTATGTATGGCCGTAATTGTTATTCTTTGTATTTACATACCAAAAAAGAAATATTGGAATGTGGTTCCTTTTTTTATTTTGCTTTTAGGCGATGTGATCCTTTTGAACATGAAGATATTAGTTTTTCATGACGATTGGAAATTGAGTTACCTGATCTGCATCCGAGCAGCAAGTTTACTTTTTTTTATACTGATTGAAAAATACACGTTAAGACTGGTTAAGGTTGGAAATTCGACATAATCGGCCCAATCCGGTTTTTGGGGATGCCTTTGAAATTGACGTTTTGGAAGTCCTCAAAAAGAAGGAAACAGGATCCTTTAATGAAAAAGAAGAGCTGCGAAAACTGGATGAGAAGTGGTTCGATCAGGTCCAACCAAATGGAGAAAATGGCTATCATACAAGAAAATAAGAAGGAACAGCATTTTATTGCTTCTTTATTGTGAAGTAAAATCCTTAAAAAGAAAAAAACCAATAAATAAGAGTAAACGAGCTTGGATTATTCAAGCCCGTTTACATTTCTATCGCACTAATAATTAATGGATTTGGTTTGGATCCTACAACAAATAAAACATCCTAAAATAGTTAAATATGAAACTGAATCATCACAAGGACAGTGTAATTTATATAAAATTAACTATTTAAAATTCAATACACAAATTACTCAGTGCTCCAAAATCATACGGTTGATTTAAGACCATAGGCGTTTTATATTCGTCACCACTCGCCAGGCATATGATTTATATTATTCAGTATTACCTCCACCCCGTTCACCAAAAAATTTCTTCATTCTTTATAAACGATTCGAGAAATTCCCTGTCCGTAGCAAGCTGAGAACGATAAGCCTGAATCGCTTTCAACTTTCGAATGGCTTCAGTTTCGGTCATTGGCACCCGCACTGGCGGAGGCCACGGTACAAAGCTGGGAATTCGCTCTTCTTTATACTCATGTGCCTCAAACGGCAATCTGGGGGTAATCCCACGTGGCCATGGCCATTGGGAGTCTGGTCCGCTGTGGATCAAATAGGTATACACGTGGCCTCTGTAACCAGTCGCCTGCACGGCGTCACGAACAAACAAGTAAGCTGCCTGATGATCGGGGTGCCCATCCGCACCGTCGGTGACGTAGATTTCCTTTGGTTGCAGACACCTAATCAGGTCCATTGTATCGGAGAGGGCAAACTCCTTCAGATAGGGCGCAGGCATGCCATAAACAAGCGAGTGATAGTCCGGGTGTACTATGCTATACGTTTTTCTCATCAGGGTAAAGCGTTGCTGGAAAGGCTCGGGGCCCTCGGACTTATAAACACGATCCAGTCCGGCATCGGGATAGCCCAGGAAGGTAATATCCGACGGCTTTAGTCCCAACTCTGCCGTAGCAGCATACACTTCAAACTGGCGCACCCGCGCCAATTCGAAGTAATCCTCGGGACGGAGCTCGTCAATATTCTTCTTGAGCAGCTGGGAGGCAGCCCTCGGGTAACCATCTCCATTCGTAAAAATAACAACATGAACCCGCTTTCCTGCCGCCACTGCGCGCATGATCACGCCCGCTGTCCCTAGCGTCTCGTCGTCGGGATGAGGGGCGAAAACCAGCAAATCGATAGGCTTGGTGTTGGTCACGTAGTTACCTGGTTGAAGACCATAAATAGTTTTGGATAAGTTACACCAAATAAATGGTATAGGTACGGATTGTACTGATAAGAAAGGTGCTATTTGTATTGGAAATATTGGTCCTGACAAGTGCATTGAGGGTTTAGGAAACAGAATAGAGTAACAGAGATAGCACGGACAAGTCTGATTTAGGTAAGGCCAGTAAACAGGTAGATTTCTGTACGTTTTTTCAAACAACGCTTGTTCCTCCGTTCTTATATAGACTCTAGTATTGCCAAGTAAGATGGGACAAGGGGTTTTTGAAGTAGATAAACTGGAAAACTCCACGAGTAGATAAATATCCTGGAAATAATCTAAAGTTCGATAGAGTTGATGAGGAGGAAGTTGAGAATCCTTTAAGTCAGTCTTGAACTATCAATTAGCATGCACTTACTTTGTAGATACATAGATATGGTTAATTGTAAACGATCCCTATTTTACTACATTCGGAACACCAATAAAATTAAGTGAAGATAAATTAACCTATGTAGGCGAACGTTGTTTTGTTAAAGGGATAACGCCAAAATTTTGACTTATCGCTAATGACCTTTAGTGAGGCGTAATTCTCAATTTAGTTTAGTGAGTTTAAAGTGTTTCCAGCGTCTCTTGGCAAAAGCAAAGATCCGCATTAAGAGGTGCACCATTATTCAATAAGTGAGTGTCATAGCTATGCCTCATTTGGTACGGATGAACAAGTAGTTTTATGATTTGATTATGATAATATTTTTAAGAAAACTATAATGTAACATTATTGTAAATAATAAAAATAAAAAATAGGTATTTTAATTCGGAAAGAAAGAGTGATACATACCTTGAAATACAAAGGAAGAATAGTAACAACCTTAATTAGTATAATTGTTGGAATACCTTATGTTGCTAATAATTATAAAACACTTCAAAGTTCGATTAGGACGTTCATAGATACAACCGTTTTGATTGTAACTACCATGATACTCTGGTGGCTGGGAAACAATATGACAAGGCTAAGTTTTATTCCGAAAAAGACTATTTAACTGGGCTTTATAATAGACGATTTATTGAGGAGATTTCCCCAAAACTAATTTATCCAAATGATGGAAAAGATATGGATAGTCTAATTAAGATTGCGGATAAAAATATGTATAAATTAAAAACCTTAAGCAAAAAAGCTACCCTTAAAAGAATATGAAACAATGAAAAATTATCATTCAATTACTTGGAGCGATTGTTCAATAAGAGCAGTCGCTTTTTTACTAACGAGGAGGGTTGTTCAATTAGAAATGATAATTATGTTTAAAAAAAATGTTCAGATGAACAACGAGGTGTCATTAGTACCGACCATAGCTTTCTACTGTTACAATGAGAGAATGAAAGAAAATAACAGTATGTAGAAAGGAGTTCCACATGAAGATGATTGATGAGTATTTCGAAACAGCGATGGAAGCCTGGAGTATGATGCAAAAGACTTCTGGTGATGAAGGGGCAGAATGGGCAGAAAGATTTGAACGCTACTTTTATGAATTTATCGATGAATTGAAGAAATGGTGGGCAACTCTTCATCCAAAACCAACGAATATAGATGAGGCTGAGGAGTTACCAGAAATAAAAAAGTGGATGGAGCAAATCCCTGCTCCTGTACAACTAAATTTTCTTACAGAATTAGAGGATATTTTGGATGGATTAGATACAGAACGTTTTGATTAAGAAGTAGAGTATGGTGGAGATGTGTTGTTGTACTAACGGTGGAGGTTAGTAGATAAGTGGATGATCGTCCACCTCTGTTTGTAAACCATTTAACATCCATTTTGGGAATTTAAAGGGCAAAAGAATCATATAAAATTATGAAAAGGAGGAGAGTCATAAAATGCAGATCATCAACAATTATTTTCGTGTACGTGTGAGTATGGTGTACGTGTGAGTATTGTGTACATGATGACCAATAATGAAATAATGAATCAAATCATTGTCTTTTACCGGGACATGAATGGAATGCTGACCTTTGTGGGTGCCTACCCAACTTATGGTAGAGGTACTGGTACAAAGGAAGTCTCCACTGCAACTGCAAACGATGGCATCGACCCTCTTGCGTCACAAGGCGCCCTAACTTTGTCCCGTGATCGGCGTTTCCTACTTGGTGTTAACGCGGGTAGCAATAGTATAAGTAGTTTCATCATAACTGACAGCGGAACACCTGTTCTTGTTGATGTGAAGCCATCAGGAGGAGCTCAGCCCAACAGCGTAGATGTGTTTGGTAATATTGTCTATGTTTCCAATGTAGGGAATGCCGCTAACAATTTTGCTTCCAACATCACTGGTTTTCGCATAGATGAAAACGGACGGCTTACTCCTATTCCTGGATCCACCTATTCTCTCAGTACCTTCAATGCTCAGCCGGCTCAGGTTCTCTTCACTCCTGACGGTAGCAAAATCCTTGTATCCGAGCTTACTTCAAACCATCTTAGTGTATTTCGTGTGAATCAAAATGGTACGCTTACAGGTCCAATCGTTAATGATTCTTACGGTCAAGGACCATTGGGCGTATATTTTCTATCGTCTGGAATCCTCTTAGTTACAGAAGCAGTTTCAAATGCACTGTCATCTTATTCATTGAGTAATGACGGTATCCTTCGGGTGATCAGCGGCTCTGTACCAAGCGGATATAAAACTGCTTGTTGGGTTGTAACAACGAGGGATGAACGTTTTGCATACATTACCAACACTTTAAGCGGCACCATCTCGACCTACCAAATTGATCCAAATGGAGCTTTGTCGGTGGTAAGGCATATTACCAGTACACCGCCAGGTACAGCACCGGGTCTTCCGATGGATGTTAGAGTGAGTAGAGATGGACGGCATTTTTACACTCTTAACGGAAATCAGGGAACAGTGTCAGTATTCAATATTCAAGATGATGGTAGTCTAGAAAGATTGCAGGTTGCTGCCTGGACTAACTTTTCATACTATGGATCACAAGGTTTAGCTGTTCTTTGATTCTATTGGATACACCATACTGTTCGAAATAGAAAAATACAGGAGTTACAAAAAACAGGGCTGCCGACATACTGGTGGCTTTTATTATGAGACAACATAATTGCCAGCAAAGTTGTGAAGAAATTCACTTAATCAAACGGGTGCATTACTGGAACAACGGTAATGCTTTTTTCTTGTTTCACTAGCTCTTTTGGCACCCATTTCTTCCTAACAATTTTATAAAATGGAAATTTCACCATGTACTGGACATTTACTCATAAGTTTATGACAAACAATGCTTAATTTTCCGCTATTTGTCTGAGTATTTATCACACACCTGCAATAGGGGACTCGTCATATGATACATTAGCATTTGAATTCAAAGTGATTCAATCACTTCTGCCATATAGAACAGTATTATGGGGGAGAGGCTTTTTTCAAAAAAGGAATTTCAGGAGGGACATTTTGAAGACATTATTATTGGAAAACATTTTAACTGCAATGAACATTCAACCTAATGAAAAGCAAAAAGGTATACGAATCAATAACGTCACTTATAACAGATTTGAAATTAGGAGTCATACGTTATTTTTTCGTTGGAACAATAGAGCGGTGCCTGTTGAAACGATAAAGAAATACAAAAATGTATTCATTGTTACCGATACACCATTTTCTCATATGGAAAGATTAAATCCTAATCAAATCATTATGGTAGAGGATCTCAAAGACAGTTTCTTTAAATTCACATCGTATTACAGGCATCTGTTTAACATTCCTGTTGTCGCCATTACTGGTACATGCGGAAAGTCTACGACGAAAGAAATGCTAAAACACATTTTGGAAGAAACACACAAGGTGCAGGCAACAATATCAAGCAAAAATGCCAATTGTTACAACCTTCCTTATTTAATGGGAATTGATGAAGATACGGATGTGGCAGTGTTTGAAACAGCCGTATCTTCAAAAGGGGATATGACGGAGTCCTGTAAGTATTTTTACCCGACGATTGGGATTATGACAATGATTGATGTGGATCATACGGATAAAATTCGATCATTTGATAATTATCTAGCAGAAAAGTCGAAAATAATGCAAGGTATGAATAATAAAGGAATTCTCATCCTAAATTCGGACGACCCATATCTCTCTACCCTAGATACTTCTAAATTTAAGGGAGAGATTATTACGTTCGGAAAAAACAAGGATGCTATTTTTAGGATTAAGAAGTATCAATATCATTCATCCGGCATGACTTTTTGGATGGAATATAAACAAAGGGGATTTAAAGGATATATACCGGGACTTGGTGAGCATAGTGTATATAATGCAGCCGCTTCAGTAGCAGCTGCTGCAATCTTAGGAGTGGATATTCACTATGCTATAAAGAGATTATCTACTTATCATCACATGAGATCCCATTTTCAAATCATTGAAGGACGAAATCAAATTACGTTGGTGGATGATACTTGGAAGTCAAATCCTGCTTCCTTAAGAAAAGGCTTAGAAACATTAAGCAGGATTGCATTGCCATCCCAAAGAAAAATTGCTGTTCTGGGAAGAATGGCAGCACTGGGAAAATATGCAGATGAAGAATACGAAAAGGCAGGAAACCTAATCGGTGCTTCGGGGGTCGATATTCTCATCACCAAAGGGTTTATTGCAAAAGATTTTCAAAAGCCAGCTATAGAGGCAGGAGTAAATCCGCATAATGTTTATCATTTTTCAGATGCAGATGAAATAAAGAGGTTTTTTGATTCATTTTTAATCCCAAATGACATTGTTTATTTCAAAACGGGCGGGGATGACTCAGACTTCGATGATGTCATCGATTATTTAAGAAGTTAAAATGGTAGAAACTTTTCTCATAAAAAGGCAGCTTTCCTTTAATGAACGGCAACCCAATTGTTCACAATTTGAGGTGCAGTTCATGAGCGGCAAGCTGCCTTTTTGGGGATTTAATTTTTGTTCCAAGACGATAACCTGGAATAACTGGCTAATCTGGTTTTATTTTATTTTCTGTTTGAATCAGCTAAATATTTTGCATACAAAATCGTATTTTTGGCTACATCTAATTCAAGATTAAACATATTAGGTGGGCCTGGTCTCCAATTTACTTCAAAAAGCCAAAGTTTTTGGTTGGCATCAATTCCGACGTCAATTCCTAATTCATCCAATTCATTGTCATATAAAGAATCAAAATGATTTGAGAAACTTATCGCAAACTGTTCAAGATACCTTTGAATATCATACCAGGAGTTACCAAACTCTGTTTTTAAAAAAATATCCAGGTAAGTACTATAACCACCACTTTTCATATTTGATGTGATGGTCCCTAAACGCCCGATCCGTGGATAAATAGAAGTAATAACCCATTTTCCTTCTCCATTTTTTTGTACATGCAACCGGAAATCAAAAACATGACCAGATTTTGTTTGACTTGTAATAAACTGTTGAACTACGTAATCTTGTTCTTGTATTTTAAGAGATAACAAGTCTAGCAATTGTTTTTCATTTAAGGTTGATACTAAGCCTGCATCATTCATTTTGTAATGATTTGAACCATATTTTTCAATAAAAACAACGCCCCCCCCTTGATGCCCCGTTAACGGTTTGATAATAACTTTTTTATAACGATGGATCATGTCAAAAAAAATCTGAACGTCAGTTAATTCATAAAAGGGAATAAGGTAATGTGTAAATTTATTTGCCTTTTTAATTCTGGTATATACCGTTAATTTGTCCCCAATAGAATGACTTGTAAACGGAATCCTATCAAACAAATAATCAAAGATTTGTTTAGTTTTCTCACTTGCAAGATAACTTGCATTATAAATGACATCAGGGAAAGGAAATTCCTTTTCAATCCATTGTCCATTTTCATAGGCTTTTCCTAAAATTTTTTGCTGTTTTATATTTACCTTCCCTAGGGTAAAGTAAAAAAAGGTTACACCTTCTGCTTTTGCTGCAGCGGCATAAGCATATGCTTTCTTTACATTACTTGGATCACTGCGATGATGAAGCATGCCAATTAACGTCATTATAGTTCTTTTCCACCTCTCCACATTCTTCTTTTTCTGATAAAAAGACTAGAATATTTGTTCAATCATTAATAACTCATCTAATTTCTTAAAACCTCTGTTTTTATAGATCATACTCATTATTTGTCACTCGGAATTTTTAAATTGGGTCAAGGGAGAATTGTATTTCGCTAGCTGCTCTCATAGCAATTCTTTTTGCTTCGAATTTACCCTTTGAGGATGCCAAAATGTATCCGCAACGATCTCCCATTGATAAAGGCGGACGTACGATCTGTCCTTGTCGGGGTTTTATATACACCTCTTCTACACCGGGATATTTAGAGACGCGTTCTTTTCCCGTTACCTTTATTAATTTTCCTTTAGAATAAACTGTTAAATAATGTGCATATACATACTTACTGTGCTTTTTAGTAAGGCAAGGCTCATTTCCTAACATTAATTGAATGGTTTCCTCTACTAAATTAATTCCATATCCGACTTCAATGATTCGATTCATCGCTCCACCTGAGATTCTTGGGTTAATTTCAATTAATTTCCAAACTCCATTTACTAAACGCATTTCAAGGTGACAGGCACCATTTTTCATTTGAAAAGTCTTTAAGATGGAACTTACTGTCTCAAGGATACTATTGTACATCCTTTGATTGACATCTGTTAGTAAACAATATCCGGTTACAATAAATCGTTTTAAAAAAGTAATCTGTTGTTCGATTACCGCGACAATATGAACTTTTCCATTGTGTACTAAAACTTCAATTAAATATTGGGGTCCTAATAGATACTCTTCCAGTAAAATCTGTTCATTTTTTTTTAGTAATTCTTGTAGTGCCAGTCTCAACTGATTCTCGTTATTTGCCAAATGGACATCTTTTGAGCCGGCAGATGTGGGAGACTTTACAATTAGGGGTAAATAGTTTTTAGCTTGACCAATAAAATTCTCTAAGGAAAAATCATCTGGATTATAAAGGGCATAATAAGGAGAATTTGGGTGTCCTTTGAGAAGCTCACGAGTTAAAACTTTATTTTCCATTTTTAATATTGAATCCGTAGAGACTACACCTGAACAAAATTCTTCTGATAAGGCGGCTGCTACATGAACGTAAGAATGTACAAAACTAAAAATGCCTTTTATTGGTTTACCTTGTCTTTGAAGTTTGCTGAGGGTTTTTTTTATTTCATCATAATTGGATAATTCTACTAAAATCATTTGATGGACTTCGGGAAATTCTGTTCTTTGTTGAATATATTTTTGCCTATTAGTTAATAACACCGTAAAATATCCGAGTCTCTCTGCAGCTTTTATTGCTTCTCTACTGGATCCGGATTTGTTCGTTTCAATAAATACAATGGTTTGCATAAGCTTTGTCATCCTATCTTTGGAGGTTTTTTATTGAAGGATTTAGCTTTACCAGTTTTATAAACTGATAAGTACAATTTATTATATTGTCATAAGACAACAGTGGTATGGACAATCGTCATTATTCTTAAGACAATTAAATGAGAATTTGTACAGAGTTCATAAAAGGAGTGTTATTGTACTACCGGTGCAGTTTTATGGAAGAAGGGGTTTGTGTAATATTTGTGGAAGTTTAAAAAGTTACAAACGACTGGGTTTACGTGTCAAAAAAATAGGACTGCTGTTTCAGCAGTCCCATTGTTCTTTTACGCTTCAAGTAAATGACAGGTTAGTTCAATAACAATATCAGTTGTACCATATACATCTGCATTTAAAATGTAGTAGGTGGTACAATTTCAAAAACAGTCCCCTGGTTAAAATCAGTCACTTTCATAGAGCTATAAACCCCTAAATATAGTCTTGTTTGATCCAGATTCGTTCCCAAATTAACATAATAAGCTGATTGAGACCCAAAATTATAATCGGTTTCAATCACACTAAAATCATTTAGTTTACCATCTGTTCTAACCCTGGTATAAGCTAAAACCCCTCTAACCGGAGGTCGAGATTCTTCAACACGGGCAAGGTCGGTAAACACAACACTTCCCGTTAAAGCGGGGATTCCATGCCCCATAAAGGCTTGCACCCCTGTAAGTGCCGTTCCTCCAAACCTATCGGGGCGGGGATCTTTATGAAAATAACTAGTTAGAGGCTGAAGACGTCTCACAGAAGTGATTACAGCTTCATTGTAATAAGCAATTGTTTTCTCATCCAAAGTCGGATTTGCAGAACAGCTCCTTATAATTGACGTAGGAAAAGCACCTTCCCACCCTCGCCAGCCAAAGTTAATAAATCCTTCTTCGTCAGGTTCGGTGTTTCTTAAAGAAGCTTGAACAAGCTGAGTAACCGGTATTGGTTTATAATGAACAAATGAAAAAATCGACTCTACCAAATCCTGTCCGACATTTCCCACATATTTGATATACTGTTTATTAAACTTTTGAAATGAAATGCCTGGTATATTGCGAACCCCTTTGGCAATTACCGTGAGCGTTTCCTGAATAGTTGCAGGAAGTTCATTAAAACGTGTGACTACAGGTGGATTGTTGATAAATGTATTCTTACCTACATCAATTTCAATGATTTTACCGGCTATTTCCAAATTATCCTGGCTTAAATTAAATGGATCATAGCCTGATCCACCATCTCCGGTTGTTAAAACAAGTTTTCCTGTTTCAGGTGAAAAGTTTAAACTATTGACACCATTATGATTTAAAAATGGTCTTCTTAAGTTAAGTAATGTCCGTCGTTTATGAGGTTGACCATTCGATTGTAAGATCCATTCTTCAACTGTATCAATATGATCATATTGAGTTTCTCTATTTATCCACCTTAGGTTTAAAGTGCTGGGATCACACGGGTTAGGATTAAAAGGTTCAGGAAGGGCACCTGGACCTTGTGTTCCGGCTACTGAATAATGAAGATAAAACAGACCGTTATAATAAAATTCGGGATGAAACGCTAGCCCTAGCAATCCCCGTTCATCATATCCACCACCAGAAACACCTAGTTTTATGACAAGCGGGCGAATATCTAAAAAAGGCCTTAAACTTGAGTTTCCTATGTAAAAGATCTCTCCTACCTGGGTTGCAATAAATAATCTTTCAATTGAGTCACCCGGAAGTATAGTTGATTTCAAAACAGTGGGTAAATTTATCTTACTTACAATGGGTCGTAAACTAACCTTAATTTTGATCAACTAACGTTACCTCCTTTTTAATTGTTTTCTTTTTTAAGAATATGATTAGCACTGTTCTATTAGTACCAAATTAGGGCAGGGGAGTCTGACAACTATCCTGATACTTTAATAGTAGAAGAGAGCGTTTATCGACGATCTATTTTATGAGTAAACATAATCGTAGGAATGATTATTCTATATTCGAGATTGTGAAGAAGAAATGTTCTTCTACTAACTGGGGCAGGTTAGTGCAAGAAGGAAAAAGGAGTTGATTTGTATATTTTTCAAAATAAATCAGAGAATAAAAAGATGAAAGAAAACAATGGAGGAATTGACAATGAAGGAAAGTAATCGAAATCAGAATGATCCTGAAAATAAAATGAAAAAATTTAATAACATAAATCAGTCAGCTTTAAACTACGTGCAGCCAGCTATTGAAAATGCGGCAGTGTCGTCTCGAGATGCAACTCAAAACTTAGTTAACAATACAATCAATAACCAAGAAACGTAATGATTTAAGTCAAGTGATACTAGTTTTGAAAGGGGAAATTATGGAAGAGAATAAAAAGGTACCGCAGAAATTAAGTTATGAATCAGATGGAAAAATGGGTAAAAACAACAATAAGGGAAAGGCTAACAAAAAAGATCAGTCTGAATTTTTTAATACTACACAAAGCAGTGAATGAAAAAATAAAAGAGGTAAACCCTAAGCGGATAGAATAATAGAAAAAGGCACCCTTTATCAAAAGTGGCTTATAACCCCATTCTTCAGAAATGGGGTTATAAGCCATAATATTAATAATAAGTGCTGTTATTCAAGCAAAACCCCTTCAATATAGTTGAAGGGGTTTAATTACTATTTTTTCTCGATGATAACGAATAAAACACCTGTGAGAATTAGGATAGAGCCAATCCAAAACGTTACACCTATGTTCTCTTTTAGAATAAGCCATCCAAGTAATGTTCCAACCACGGGTTGAAAGAAGAAAAATATCCCCCCACTTGAGGCATTAAGCATTTGTAATCCACGATTCCATAGTAGAAATCCACCGGCTGTTGAGATAATGCCCAAATACAAGAGTCCTCCCCAAATAGTCGGGTGAGTCAATTGAGAGATATTAATTGCGTGTAACCGTGGCAAAACAAATGGGGTCAACACGATTAGGGCTACCAAGATGGAATACGTCGTTACTACAATTTGTGAATAATTACTCGGCACACGCTTTACAAGTACAGACATGAGTGCCCATGTCAAAGCAGCAATAAGCAGTGAAATACCACCAAGTTTACTGGACAAATCCATATGACCGACGCCAACAATAAGAATAACCCCAATTGTCGCTAAACAAACGGAGAGTCCTTTTTTTAACGTCAACCGTTCTTTAAGGAGTAAGCGAGCAAAAATAACCATAAATGCTGGTGTTGAAGAAGTTATAATGGCTCCCATTTGTGCTGTGGATAGCATTGTACCAGTTTCCTGTGTAACAATTGAAATGGCATTACCAATTATTCCAATGGCTATAATTATTAAGAAATGACGTTTCTCAATTCGCCATTTTTGTCGTGTTATTAAGCCGATAAAGAGAAGTGCGACAATAGCCACTAAATATCGCATCCACACAAGTTCCAGTGGAGGTATGACGGATACTACAATTTTTACAACAACGTACATACCACCCCAAATACTGGAAGCTAAAACTAAATATATAGAACCTAATATGGTGTTTTTCATTTTTTATACCCTCCGTCTTTATTTAGGTCGAAAATGCCCCTAACGGAGAGAGGTAGTCACCTTCACTCCATTAAGAGACGAAGAGTACTACTGGTACATCATTTTCAAATAATGGAGTCCAATACATTTTGATTCACCTCTAGTCCAATCTAGCTACATTTATCTATGATTTATTATAACAGAATATTAAGTTTTTTACCGTATAAAATCCGCGAAATGTCAGCGAGAACCATATACAAACGAGATAAAAAATGACAGGTATGAATCTAACGAAATAGATTACACCTGTCATTTTTTTACAAAAAGTTATTTTAAATAGCCCTAAATCACATATGATTCATATGATTTATGAAGATAACGTTCTATAAACTCAGCTAATCCATCATTTTCGTGGTGTCCTGTAACAAAATCAGCTGCTGTTTTAACATCCTCGCTAGCGTTACCCATTGCCACACCAGTACCGACATGACGAAGCATCTCTATATCATTGGGTCCGTCCCCAATGGCTACGACTTCAGTTGGACTAATTCGATATGCGCGAAGTAAGCTTTTTATAGCAGACCATTTGGAAACATTAGGAGCAACGATTTCAAAACCGTCATTCCAATTGATGACTTCTGCTTCCTTTTTAAACAAAGCGGATAATTCAGAACTTGGTGCACCTGTTCGAACACTATATTTAAGAACATCTTGATAATTTGCCAGTCTCAAATCTCCAATATATCGTGGCGGAATTTGCCCAACTTTTGTCCAATAATCGATTTCTTCATTTGTTTCCTTACAATAAAGCCCATTTGCTGTATGGATCATAACATTACAAGGATTTTCAGCGGTCAGTTGGTGGAATCGTTCTTCATTCAGTCTGACGGTTTTCATTTGCAATGCTCTTCCTGTCTCTGCATCGTGGATTGTTGCACCATTCAAACAGATCATTGGAGTTCGTAATCCAATTTCTTTATGGTAGGGAGCGGTAACTTCATAGTGTCGACCAGTAGCTAGAAAAACCTTGACTCCCTGATTAATGAGTGTATAAATGGCTTCCATATTTCGGCGGGATATGTTGTTTGAGGCGTTTAGTAGTGTACCATCCATATCAATAAATATTGCACGCACATTCATTTTTACTGCCTCCTCATTCGTTGATAATGCAAGCATATCATCTGAATATTAAGGCCTTGTAAACTTAGTGTACAGTTTAAATAAAGTTTATTGGGAAGCAAGGGAAGGTTCTATGCAAGCTAAAAATATTATTCCAATATTAGAAATCATCCACTTGAAAATATATAGATATCTATGTAATGGGAAATTTTCACAAAGCGGAAAATTGGGTAAGCAATTATGAAAAGGAGAGAGGTAAGATGATTCGATTTGAACAAGTATCAAGCATCAATTTTCAAGGCAGGCATGCGCAGAAGAAATTCAAATTAAAAGCGATGGAGGTATCCAGCAAGTAGAAATGACAAGCTGCAGACTGAATAGTGATCCATTGATTGGAAAAGGGGAATACCCTGCATATATCGCTTGCAACCTTATGAGCAGATCAGGTGCCGTTCGTTATGAGTTTGGTTATGTAGTTGATGAATCCCATCCGTACTTTACTCAGGAGAGTGGGGACAGGGAGGATAATCCTAATCAAAATATTGCAAACATGACGGCTGGAGCTAAAGCAGGATTTAAGTATTTCGATATTAAAGAGGTTTCTAAGATTTCTGTTAAAGTAAGAGGAACAGGAAAAGGAGAACTTCAAGTAAGCACAACAACTAGCGGTGAAAAGGTTACGCGGATTCCTATTTCTCCTGAGGAAGACTGGCTAAGGTATAGGGCTCCTATGAAGATAAATGATGGAGTGAATGCATTGTATTTTACCTACCAAGGTGATGGTGCCATTGATTTGTATTCCTTTACTATAGAATAATGAATAGGTGCTAGAGTTGAACAATGGTTAGCGGCTGTGTAGACTTAGGTACCATGCCATGGGTGAATACATATAATAAAACTACATTTAATTTATTAAATTAATACGAGGAGAAAATTTTATGCTTACCGAAGCTGAAGCGTTTAGAAAAGACGGCTTTATAACTGTAATACTCCTTGGTCAATTGCCCACACCATGTGATGAAGTAGAAGAACTCGGACATTATCCAGCAAACGGAATTGGTTCTGCTCGAATTTTTCTTAGAGAAGGCAGAAAACCTGGACTGGAAAATATGTACTGTATACAGGGATTGGGGAAAATATGGAGTATAAATAGCGTGATTCTTGACCAATATTCTCAGACTGTAGAGATTTTTATAAATGACCATCTTGTTTGGAAAATTCGGGTCATAGAATTATCAGGAACCGGATTTTATAACATACATTGATTTATCAAAAAGCAGCGTAAAACCTCTAGCTTTAGCTATGGGGATACTCATAAATAACAAAAAACACCAGTCAGTGTTTTTTGTTGCGGCTATTTTAAACGGTTAATATCTTTGTTACGTATACATCTAATTGTTCAAAGGTGCCGGTATATCCTGCCTGAGCCATCTCTTTTGAATCCTCGAAGGTTTTGATCTCTTCCTCAGTCGGGGATACGGGAACCACAATCATTGTAAGGGTTGTTTTTCCTTCGTCCTCGATGAACGTAATTGTATTCAGGGTTTCCATAGGCCAATTTGCGTTAAAGGGTGCACGTACAGTGTTACCTTCTTCATCAGAAAAGAAACTGGTGTAAACGATTTTCTTTGGTGCAATAATTTCACTGTATACAAATTTAACCCACATTACGTTGCCGTCAGCAGGTTTCTGGCTGTAATGAAAGACACCGCCCCGACGGAAATCTGATTTAGAAACCTCAAACGTCCATCCTTTTGGCCCCCACCAGTTCTTGAGGTGTTCTGATTCAGTGAATGCCTTAAACACAAGTTCACGTGGAGCATTGAAAGTATGAGTGATTTTGATTTGAGTTGACATTGTGATTCCTCCAATAAGTTTAGTTTTCATTCTCTTTATTTTCTCTCTTTCGCAGATCCTGCATCAAACTCCACCATACCCGCTTCATGCAGTACACGGAGATGTTTAGATGCTAGAGGCTGGCGAATATGAAGATGGACTGCTATTTCCCGTACTGTTAGTGGGCCCTTACGAAGTAATTTAACAATCTGAAACCTACTGGGCTCGGCAAGAGTTCTTAAGATTGTTGTATAATCCATCTCTTATTTTCCAAGCTCCTTTTATCAATATTCTTTCTGAATATACCTAAAAAGGAATATCCCTGTAAAGGTATAATTAAAATAAATCTTCATCACAAATTATTAAGACTTTACTAAGGCTAACGGACTTTTGTGCAATATCATATGAAGGTTTATTTTTACATATCTAGAATATGTATTATTATTCCGAGAAAGTGGGTGTATAGAATGTTCCATCAAAATGAATATGAATGGGTCCGACAGACTAGAGGAACGCTGTTAGACTTTTGTAGGGAACTAGAACCAAATGATTTTACCCGCCAAAATGGATACGGTTGGCAAAGTGTGCGAGACTCATTGGTACACATAGCAGATTGTTATATTGCTTGGCTCGGTTCATTTGTGTTATTAGAAACAAAGAAGCCACTTACTCCAAAGGAAGACCTGCTAAATTTCAAATTGGACGAAATAATGGTACGCTTTGAACTGGTGGATTCTTTTGTAAATGAGGTATTTAAATTACACGGAAATCAATTAAATGAGCCAATTCAGAAGAAGATCCCTTGGAGAGAAGCACCAGAAACAATAACCATTACGCCAGGTAAATTGCTAATGCATACCATTACTCACGAATTTCATCACAAGGGACAAATTGTAGCTATGATACGTCAGATGGGGTATGTCCCCCCATGTACAGACGTATTAGGAACTGAAGATTAATTAATATTTGAGACATAATGGATTCGATTTCTTCCCCATATTTCTACGAACGGGAGCAAGGATTCATGAGTTATCTTCCATCCTGGTGTCTTTTTTCTTGTAAAAATAACTGAGTGCAAAAGTTGAAGATTGTAACTGAATTGTAGCTGTCATAAGGCAGCCTTTCTATTGTGCAAACGGAGCAGATTAGTGGAATAAGAGAAATGAAAATATCTTTCTCGTTAATGCCACATTTGACACAAACTGTGTAATTAAAAATGTGTACCACTTATGTGATAGCACCAATGGATAGCAAATGGCTCAGTCCAATACTGAGCCATTCAGATTGTAGACAAAAGGCATTCGAATGAGCCCATTCGGATGCCTTTTTATTGGATTTTTGCTCATAAGAGCAAAATTTAGACCTACCTTTGACTATTATTACGCCAATTCTGGACCTTTCCACGTCCAGCTGGCCATCTTTTTCAAGTTCATGGCAGCAAAAGTAAGCATCGCTTGCATGGACAATTTTTTTAAGCCTCTTAAGGTTGTCCAACGCATACCATGCTTTTCCTTAGCATCCGCAAAGACCCGTTCAATCGTTTCTTTACGTCTTGCGTAAATGCTTTTATTTTCTTGTGTGTGACGAAGATGATCGGCTTCTTCTATGTAATGTTCCCAAACATGTCGCTCAATCAATTTTTTATGTTCTTTACTCTGCGTGCATTCTGAAAGTAAAGGACAATTTTGGCACTCAAACGGATTAGAGAAGTATTGACGCTTTCCATTCTTCGTCGTCGTTGCATATTTCAGTATTTGTCCTTGCGGACAGATATAACAATCGTAGTATTCATCATAAATATACTCATGTTTTTTCATATAACCGTCCTTCGTACGAGGTCGTGTATATGGTAATGCAGGAGTCATATCATTTTCAATTACGAATTGAGCAATAGCAGGTGTTTTGTATCCAGCATCAGCAGCAACAGCTTCAGGTTTCCCGTGTTTTTCAATGACCTTCTCAAGTAGTGGCTCGAAAATGACGCTATCATGGATATTCCCCGGGGTTACAATTGCACCCAAAACAAACCCATTTCGATCCGAAGCCGCATGAAATGAATATGCGAACTGTTTCGTTCGCTCATCCTTTACGTAATAACCACTTTCTGGGTCAGTGGTACTTTCTTTAATTTCCTTTAATTCTTCTTTTTCAAATTTATCTGGAGGAAATGGCTTTTTTCCGTGATCATCCCGGTCTTTATTAATCTCTTCTTGTAGACGTGTTTCATAAACCTTCGATTCCTTTCGAACTACTTTCTTTTCAAATTTACGCTTATTTGCACTAGCTTTAACATGTGTAGAATCAATAAATACGTGCTCGCTACTAATCAATTTCTTTTCTGAGGCTTCCTTTAAAATACGATAGAATATCTGTTCAAATAAATCAGTATCCTTAAAGCGTCGCTCGTAGTTTTTACCAAACGTTGAAAAGTGAGGTACCTTATCATAAAAACCAAAGCCGAGAAACCAACGATATGCCATATTCGTTTCGATTTCTGCAATGGTTTGACGCATAGAGCGAATACCGAAGGTATATTGAATGAAAGCCATCTTTATCAATACCACAGGGTCAATACTCGGACGTCCCCGTTCAGATGAGTACATATCTTGAACAAGTGAATAGATAAATGAAAAATCAATAGCAGCTTCTATCTTACGAACCAAGTGGTTCGCGGGTACAACTTGTTCTAAAGCTATCATTTCTATTTGATCACGATTCATCTGTGTATTTTTAGTTAGCATTTCATCCACCTCATCTATATGTCTGTATCTTAATTATACAAAGGACTGATTTAAAGGTCATTATTGATTTTAAAACTTGTTGATTGGAGCGGAAGGCGCGAAGACTCCTGCGGGAGTACGGAGCAGGGGAGACCCCGCAGGCGCTTAAGCGCCGAGGAGGCTCCCCGCTACGCCCGCGGAAAGCGAAGCGCCTGGAGCGCAAATCAACAAACAATTTAACAAAGACATAAAAAAGACTGCCGGCAAACCCAAGTTTTTCGGATTTGTCGACAGTCTGAATGGCTCAGTCCAATACTGAGCCATTTACTTTTGTCTTTTCAAGTTTTATTTAACACCGCCTACAGCGTCAAGCGTGTTGTTTCGGTAGCATTGCTTTCATCGGATAAAATTCAGTTTTCATTATACCAGCAATTACGGCTGGGTCTTCTTCTATAAGTTTTGGAACTTGAGCTTCATTTTCAACTTCAATTATGGCAAGTCCGTGGGGAGCTGAAGGATTTAAAACAGGACCGAAGACCAGAGCAATCCCCTGGTTTTGCTTGTCCGTCCAATAGGTAATATGTTTTAGCATAATGTCCCGTTCTTCTCCAGTCATATCCTGATGAAAAGTTGTTCTAGGCGGAGTTGACTTTAGCATAAAGTGCATTTTAGCTGTAGCTTTACTTGCGGTATTGTCCGACATTCCTAATTTACCTCCATCACTTAAAATTTCTTTAGTTACGACATTCAACATCAATTATTCTATAAATCCTTTTCGAAAACAATGAACCACCTTTTATGTAGATTAAAAGAAGACTACTGAAATCTCAGCAGCCTTCTTTTTAATATGTTTCATAAATAATTTTTCCTGTCTGGGATGTATCATAATCTCCTAAAGAGTTAACTTCAGACTGAAACTGATTTGATGATAAAATTCCCTTTACAGTGTTTATTAGTCGTTCCGTTTTCGGGGTTTTAAGAATAACCAGGTCATACTGTTCTGTTATTAATGGAACAAAATCAATGCCCACTATTTTTGCAGCTTTCTCAATTCCGACCCCTACATCTACTAATCCAGCAGAGACAGCTGAAGCCACGCTTAAATGGTTGTTCTCTTCGTGCTCATAACCCTGAATGTTCCTAGAAGGAATCTCGTTAATTCTGAGTTGTTCATCAAGAAGGATTCGTGCTCCTGATCCTTTCTCTCGATTAATGACTTTCACATCTTTTCGCTTTAAATCAGTCCAAGAGGTGAGGTTTAAAGGGTTCCCCTTTTTAACGTAAAAACCTGCTTTTCTTGAAAGGAGGTTTATTAAAATAAAAGGGTATCCCACTAAAATTTTTTTTATATATGGTAGATTATACTCGCCTGTATCTCCGTCAAACAGATGTAAGCTAACGATGTCACCCTCTCCATTGTACATAGAGATTAAGCTGTTTAAACTTCCTGTAAAAGATCTTAATGGTTTATAGGCTGAATTTTTCTCGATGTGTTTACCTAGAATATCTAAAACTAGGTCTTGTCCACTAATAATAATGTTTTGGGAATCCTTTGTTTCGTTCCTGTGAGGATCGGTAACAGAGGGTGGGAATGTAGTATTCTGATTCGTTTTATGATTTTTTATATAATTGTCCAAGTCTTTTGAATCAATTCTCATCTGTCTACCTACACGGAATACAGGTAGTTCCCCTTTTTTAACCAGGTCATAAAGGGTTAATTTCGATACCTTTAAAAGCTGCGACACCTCTTCAATCGTATAGGAAAGCTCCTTTGACATTTACATCCCTCCATCCTTTATTTTAACTTACTATCTGTTAAAAAGTATATTCCAGATAAAAAAATGAACAAATGTGATTTTTCTTCTATTCATTTTAATTCTAACTAATTATAATAAGATATAACTAATTATAATTAGTTAGAAAGGGAGAGGGATTATGAAAAAACGAAATCTTATAATTTACTCGATGATGCTATTATTACTGGTCGTGTCTGGGTGTTCAGCCAATGAACAAACGAAAAAGCCAGAAGAGCAGAATCAAAAAGCTTCTGAAAAGAAGGTGGAGTTGACGATTTCAGCTGCTGCTAGTTTACAAGATGCCTTAAATGAGATTAAAGCAACCTTTGAGAAGGAACATTCTAATGTTAAAGTAAACTATAACTTTGGATCTTCAGGGGCACTTCAACAACAAATTTCTCAGGGAGCACCTGTCGATCTTTTCTTCTCTGCCGCTGAGGACAAATTCGATAAACTAGTGCAAGACGGACTAATCGTCAAGTCAAAACGAATTGATTTAGTTGGAAATGAACTAGTATTAGTGATACCAAACGATTCAAAAAAGAAGATTAAATCATTCGAGGACCTTACCAAAACAGATAAAATTTCCATTGGTACCCCAGAGGCTGTACCAGCAGGACAATATGCGAAGGAAACATTAGAAAAATTAAATGTTTGGAAAGCGATTGAAGGGAAAGTGGTATATGCCAAAGATGTTCGACAGGTGCTTACATATGTAGAAACGAACAATGTGGAAGCAGGAATTGTTTATAAAACAGATGCTTTGATTTCTCAAAAGGTGAAAATTGTAGCAACCGCAGAGGAAAATACTCACGCTCCTATTATTTATCCTCTAGGTGTGATTAAGAACAGCAGCCATCCTAAAGAAGCCCAACTATTCTACGATTATCTTCAAAATGAAACATCGATGAAAACTTTAGAGAAGAATGGGTTTAAAGGAATAAATTAATATACAATGACAATTGACTTTTGGTCACCAGTCAGACTATCCATCGAGATAGCAACTGTCTCTGGAGTATGGGTATTAATTTTAGGATTATTTTTTGGGAAGGTGATGGCTAATACGAAATTTAAAGGGAAGACCGTAGTTGAAACTGTTTTCCTTTTACCATTGGTATTGCCACCTTCTGTCATAGGTTTCTTGTTAATTGTTTTATTTGGAAGGAATAGTCCCATAGGACAAATGTTAGAAGAATTGTTTAAACAAACTGTTATGTTTACGTGGTGGGCTGCTGTTATTGCCTCTTCTGTTGTAGCTTTCCCTCTTATGTATCAATCTGTTAAGACAGGGTTTGAAGCCATTGATGAGGAAATTGAGAATGCAGCTCGTGTGGACGGGGCAAATGAGTTCAAATTATTTATGTTTATTTCGATTCCGCTTGCACTTAAAGCCATCATTTCAGGTGCAATATTGAGTTTTGCGAGAGCATTAGGTGAATTTGGAGCCACTTTAATGTTCGCAGGAAACATCCCAGGAAAAACCCAAACCATTCCAACAGCTATATATGTAGCCATTGATTCAGGCAATATGGAATTGGCTTGGTTATGGGTGTCGAGTATGATAGGTATTTCATTTTTAATGTTAATATGCGTACATCTAATGAAATCGTGATGGCATATGAATAAATAATCTTTTTTTAATACAAATGGAGGCATTCCTATCATTAGGGATGTCTTTTTTTATTGATGAAGGGTGCGATGCCCTTTACAAGGCATCGCCTTTTTTGGGTTGATTAGCGAGGCAGATTGTGTGCACGATTAAACTTAACTCTTGATAAAATAGCTAAACATATTGGAGTATTCGATGCAGTAACAGAAGAGATAAATGAAGAATTAAAAAGTCTTATTGTAAAAGTTAAAAGAATTAAAGCAATTAAAAGATATAGAATGGTTACTGGATTGGTTTAAAGGAATCTAAAGAATACATTGATTCCTTAATTAATAATGATACAAATAAGTAAAAAGTTTAGATTTAATAAAATTTCCTTTTGAGGTAACGGCATTGTCACTCTTTTTAATTTGTAGTGATAATTGTGAAGGAATGTACTTAAAGTAATGGGGGATTGAATTCAAAAAGGTATAGACAAGGTATAATTATTAAAAATATTGAATAAATATTCATTTTATGTTAATATAATAATAGTTTAGATTCTTCTGAATTTAGACCTCCTAATATGGACTTAGCATAGACCACTAAGTTCAACTTTGACCTTTGATTTTATAGATCAAAGGTATTTTTTGTTTGGATATTGTTATAAATTTGTCACAGAAACTGTTTTGATCGTCGGATTAAGTTGGATGCCTTGTTGTTATAAGTTTTGTTCGCTGCGTATTTTCTTGAGTAATGCCCGGCAGCCGACTGAAATAAGACGATAGGTTTCATCAAAATCACCTGTGAAAAATGGGTCGGGGACATTCTTCTTGTATTTGGTCAGGTCAAGCATCCTAATGATCTTTGGATGATTAGGCTTGCCGGTTATTCTGTAAATATTTTTTATGTTGCTTTCGTCCATACCGATAATATAGTCGAACTTCCAAAAGTCTTCTTTCTTTAGGTGGCGTCCAACAAGCCCATCAGAAGAGATATTGTATTTCTTTAGAATATCGAGAGTTCCTTCGTGCGGAGGGAAGCCGATTTGCCATGAACTGGTTGCAGCGGAATCAACAGCGATTTTGTTAGGCAAATTTTCTTTTTTGACTGAGGCGCGAAACAAAGCTTCAGCCATCGGTGAACGGCAAATATTCCCCAAGCATACAAATAAAACGTTGATCATGTACTTTGCCCCTTTAAATTTATCTTATTTTTTTTGCATTTTAATAGTCTTATTTGAAATGAATTATGTATTTACAAAATAGTGGATTGGACAGGTGTGTTGTTTTTCACACCTCCATCAATTATTGGTGTCTTTTAATACAAAGCTGCTCCAATGATGATTAAAAGGATAAACAATACGACGATTAGAGCAAAACCAGCTCCGTATCCACCATTTGCCACGTACAGAGCCTCCTACCATTCGTAATTACAAAGTATGTACAAAACAGAAATATGGAACGGCACCATTGTATAAATTGTTTCTAATAAATAATTAAAGATGCTATGCGAGTTGGCGACCCTGATTCTTTTCAAATAGCAATGCATGGATTACCTTAATCCTTACTGTTTTAATTGTGAGCCCAATCAAGGTTAAAAAACTTTAATTTAGTATTCAATGTGAAAAAGCTAGTGACCTAAAAGCGAATAGCCTTTTTGTCTTATTCATATTAATCTATTTTTTTTCTATTAATTTATAATTAAGAATTCATTAATATAGAAAATGCATTCATTTATCGTGCTACATTGTATTTAAATAAAATTGAAGGTTATTTTAACTTTAAGTAGTTTGTTTTCGGAAAAAATGGAGGCATTTATATGTCATATTTAATAAGTTTATTTGAACAACGTAGTGATGAAACCCCATGTAAGGTTCTTACAGTATTAATTTAAAGGATGTGAAGTATTTTATATAATCTATCGGTTACTTAAGTTGAAGATGAGGTTTTGGTGAAAAGGACCAAGTTAAGATCTAAAAGTTGTTTTTTAATTTAAAAATGCAGAGATGTAATGTATACATTACTGTTATTTATAGGAGGACAGATCAATGAATACACGAGAAATCAAGGTCCAAAAACAAGGCTGGATTCCTAAAAAGGAACGTATATGGGTAATCGTGGCGATTATTATCGCTGCTTCGATAATGCTTTGGGAACTTAAGGGACTATTACAGCTTTCATTAACCACTCTGCACAGCAGGCAGTTCGAACATACATTTAAAGGGTTTGGCTCCAATGCAAGAATTGCCTTATTTTTTGTACTTGCTTATTATGCGCTTCTTCGTGTTATTAGGCTTCGTAAATTGAAAGGTCAAGGCAAGGTGAAAAAATGGTTGTCCACTTTGCTGCGCTTTTCCCGAAGATGGCATACTCCAACAGCGATTATCGCCATTGCTTTTATTATCGTGCATACGGTAGCTGTCTTTATGCACGGCTTCAAATTTGATTTTAATAATATAAGTGGATTGCTTTCCTTGCTAGTCCTGCTTCCAGTTCCTATATCGGGACTATTTCGATATCAGAGGATTGACCGGAAGTGGCATTTGCGGTCTGGTGTTGCTTTTGCAATTCTATTTTTAATTCATTCTTTTTTATAACCAACATGTTATAAGCCGTGGGGCAGTATACTTGAATTAAGGGATAAAAAGAATGCAATAGTTTTCATTTTACTAAAAAACTGTAAGCTTTAAAAACTAAGCATTCTTATTATATAAACAATGACATGAATGTAGGCTTTTTTTCATACTATATTTTGGGGGTGGAAAAATGCCAAGAGTAAATTACCGAAGTTCGGACGTCGACTTAATGGCAAGGATGATGAGAGCAGAAGCTGAAGGTGAAGGACAACAGGGAATGTTATATGTTGGAAATGTAATTGTAAATCGTCTTGTAGCAAATTGTTTAGACTTTAAAGATATTAGGTTAATTCGCCAGGTTATTTTTCAAGTACAAGGAGGAAATTATTCCTTTGAAGCAGTTCAAAAAGGGAATGTATTTTATCAAAGATCAAGAACATCTGAAAGAAGATTAGCAAAACAGAATTTGGATTATTGGAGAGACCACCCAGCGAAATTTGCTCTTTGGTATTTTAATCCACATGCTCCATGCCCTCCAACATGGTACGGACAACCTAAATCTGGTCAATTTAAAGAACATTGTTTTTATGAACCAAAACCCGGTACATGTGACAGTGTTTATAGTGGTTAAGCTTACTCTTTGAGTAAGCTTTTTTACATATTTAGAATATTTACACAAAATAAAACTTTTAGTAATAGTTTTTATCCAAGAATGCAAGATTGTGAAATATTGTACTTAAGCTAACGGGTGCGTAAGTTCAATAAGAAATATTAAAAAAACTGCCTGTATCAATCGGAATTTAATTGTCCTTATATATATTTAACTATAGGGTCCTTCTTTTTTTAATTTATATTCTATCCCGTTTTCTATATAGATTGTGTTTTGTAATCCGGTTTGGTTTACCAGATATTCAAATACATTTTTTGCTGTGCTTCTGATCATCGCGCTCAGACCTAGGTTGTCAAACACGCGTGCATAGCAGCGGATTATCAACGTATTATTTTCTTTAAACAGATGATAATATACAGTTTCTTTCTGTATTTTCGAAAAACAGTGGATAAATAGATATTCATCTGTTGGTTCTATTCCTTTTATCAAAAGTTCTTTTTGAACTAGTCGTTTTATATCTGCAATTTGTTTCTCTGATAAATTTATTCTCATACGAGCTTCACCATCTTATTTTTGATTGGTATTCTATCCATTTTCATTATACGAAAGTGGGAGTTCGCCTGTCACAAAGCGCAATCGATGTGAATGAAAAAAACAAACACAAAATTGGACAGAAAGTACTTTAATTAAATCTGTTGGTTACACAATGATTGGTGAAAAAGGTCGTTTAGGTATTATTTATGATGATAGTGAGATTGTAAGATTTTATCAGTGGAAAACTAAATGTTGTTGCAACACACGAAAATGAAGGAGAACAAATAATATTGTTAGATAGCAAAGATGTTGGTGGACCCAATAATGGAGCAAAATGGTAAAATAAATTGGAATGATAACTAATTTCTTTATACTGGAATTTTGGTCACATTCTTGTCGAATAAAAATTAAGGAGGAATAACTATGTCAAAAACAAATCAAAAAATCGTTCCGCATTTATGGTATGACAAGGAGGCAAAAGAAGCAGCCGAGTTTTACGCTTCCATATTCCCGGACTCAAAAATTACTAATGTAACAACAATTCACGACACACCATCAGGCGACTCCGATATAGTCTCTTTTGAGCTTTGGGGGCAGAAGTTCATGGCAATCAGCGCAGGACCGTTGTTCAAGTTCAATCCGTCGGTGTCTTTCATAGTTAATTTTGACCCATCGCGAGAAAAAGACGCGAGAGAAAAAATAAATGAGGTTTGGAACAAATTGTCCGAAGGGGGCACAGCGTTAATGCCACTTGATAAGTATCCGTTCAGTGAGAAGTATGGCTGGATTCAGGATAAGTTTGGTTTGTCTTGGCAGTTAATCCTTACCAATCCAGAAGGTGAAGAGCGGCCTGCATTAGTGCCGTC
Source organism: Bacillus sp. OV166 (assembly GCF_900177675.1). Classification (GTDB taxonomy): domain Bacteria; phylum Bacillota; class Bacilli; order Bacillales; family Cytobacillaceae; genus Neobacillus. Next base: position 3,525,052 of record NZ_FXWM01000001.1, read on the forward strand.
ACTTTTGTTTGTCGGCGATAAATGCGGCAAAGCGGAAGAGGCTATTAATTTTTATTTATCAGTCTTTAAGAACGCAAAGCAGGGACTTATCGCCCGCTACCCTAAAGGCATGGAACCTGACAAAGAAGGAACAATCATGTTCTCTGAATTCATGCTTGAAAATCAGTGGTTTACCGCAATGGATAGCGCGCACGAGCACAAATTCAGTTTTAACGAGGCAATCTCATTTATGGTGTACTGCGACACACAAGAAGAGATTGATTGCTACTGGGAAAGGCTCTCTGCAGTTCCTGAAGCCGAGCAATGCGGCTGGCTGAAAGATAAGAATGGCTTATCCTGGCAGATTGTGCCAAGTGTGATGGACGAGATGATGAGCAAGGGCACACCGGAGCAACTTGCGCGCCTAACGGAAGCATTTCTAAAAATGAAGAAATTTGATCTTGTGAAATTGCAGAAAGCATACAAGGGATAATGAGAATACAGCCTACGGAAGATCAGAGTTAGTCGATCAAATGATGAGAGTTATGAGAAATGTTTATACAAAACTAAATTTTCCCTTGATGAATGATAATTTACATAAAAATGTTATTGAATTAACGGGTTTAAGTTGTTGAAAATCCGGCTACATAGCCGGATTTTGTGTTCTTCGACTAACGTAGCAGTTTAGTTCAACAAGAAAAAACAAAATTTATATCTAACTTAAGATAAAAAAGGTTATTGACAAAAAAAATTATAAGTATGAAGAAATATCAAGTTTATGTTCCTAGGGGGTTCAGTTAATTGATGAAAAAACAGCGTAACATTATTTTATACATTGGTACTTCAATTGATGGCTATATTGCAAATGATGATGGTACATTAGAATGGTTAGAATCAACAGAAGTAGAAGGAGATTCTGGCTACAATTCACTCCTAGAAAGAATTGACACTGTTGTTATGGGAAAAGGAACTTATGATGTCATTCGTGGATTTGATATGAATTATCCTTATAGTGATTATAAATATTATGTATTTTCTAAATCTGTTAGTGGATCAGATGAATATGCTTCATTTATTGATGAAGATGTCAAAACTTTCATTAATAATATAAAACAAAAGCCTGGTAAAGATATATGGTTAATTGGTGGAGGAAACTTAGCTCGTGAATTTTTCAAAGAAAATTTAATTGATGAATTCCAACTTGCCATTGCACCTATAATTTTAGGGAAAGGAATCTCTCTTTATATCGGAGATGATATTACTCTAAATTACACATTAACCAAAGTAGAAAAATTAGGTCAACTTGCTATGCTTCATTATATAAAAAATAATTTTCATCATCTTTCCCTTTTTAAGTAGGGGGAGATTATTACCTTTTCAACTACAGTTTTGTTTGCATCCCACTTGAAAATTGTCCTTTCCTCCACACAAAAGAACCCCCACTATTAGGCAGGGGATTCACACGTTTATCGTTTCGTCATAGTTCTCCCTCAAGCGCTTTATATCTTCTTTGGGTGGAAAACCAAACATGCGGGAATATTCACGGCTAAATTGCGATGGACTTTCATAACCAACCCGGAATGCGACATCAGCGGCATCTGTTGACTCGGACAATAACAATTGCCGCGCTTTTTGTAATCTCAGTTGTTTTTGGAATTGAATTGGGCTCATCGCGGTTATCTCTTTAAAGTGCCGATGAAGTGAAGAAACACTCATATTTGCTATCTCCGCAAGTTCCTCAATCCGAAAAGAGCGGTCATAGTTATTCATGATCTGTTCGATAACGTCTCTGATAAGAAAGGTAGAGCTTCCTTCTATTGCAATTTGTTCCAGCGACCCTCCATGTTGACCTTGCAAAACCCTATAGAGAATTTCCTTCGTATATAGAGGAGCAAGTGCCGGAATATCGTTCGGATTTTCTAGCAAACGAGCTAACCTGATTACCGCATCTAACATCGATGACTCAATTGGGCTCACAAACATACCACGCTTAGCATTTCCTTTTTTTTCGCCTTGAATTTTAAAATCACGTATAACTTCTAAGATTTGACTTGGTGTGAATACAAGATTGAGTGCCAAATACGGAACGTCGGGAGAGGCTTCCGTCACTTGCCCGGAAACAGGCAGATCAACCGATGCAACAAGATAATCACTAGGACCGTACCTAAAGCGTTCGTGTGCCAGAAATATCTCCTTCGCACCTTGAACGATAATGCATATGGAAGGCTTGTAAATTCTGTGATTTAATTCGGTAACATTGGAGCGGCGAAGAAAAAATAAAGACGGAATCGCAGTTACGTGAGCACCATCCTGTCCTGAATATTTCTCTATAATTTTGGCGAGCTCAACCTGGTTTTTATAGATTGAATCAGTCATAGAATCCTCCTTGTTTCTATATTCTTGCTAGTTCTATTCTAATGCATATTCTCCGATTGCGGAACTGGCTGTGATAGTATTAGGCAATCATTTGGTAGGAATGGGAAATGGGTTTCTTATTCATTTATTGCATAATAAGGAGGTCAAAGTTTTATTGAAAATTTTTTATGTCCGGAATTAAATAAAACAACTATTGTGTGAGAACTAAGGAGGAGGACTAAAAGTTGTATACACGCGTAAAAAAACTGTTTGCAATAAAAGGATATAGTTTATTCGACATTTGTGTGCTGCTGGTTGGTATCGGAATTTCCATTACACAGCCATATTTATCCTTGTATGCTACAGAAGATTTGGGAATGAGTGTGGGAGCCTTTGGCGTTTTCATGGCAGTGAGTTCATTAAGCGGAGTGGTGGTCAATTCGCTAATTGCTAAACGATCGGATGGCGGGCTGGATCGAAAATGGTTGATTATAATAGCCATGATTTCATCTGCCTTGGGTTATGCTTCGTATTTAGTTTTTCATAACTTCATTATTCTGTTGATTGTGATTACTCTTTTTAATGGATTAGGGGCTCCTGCCATGCCGCAAATCTACGCCTCCGCACAGGAATCCGCAAAATGCAAGCCAAAATGATGATAAGACATTTGCGATGTCTACATTACGTTCCCTTGTATCTCTCGGATTCCTAATAGGACCATTAGTCGGTACATTTATTTTGGGGGCACTTGGATACAAGGGACTTTTTCTAGGGACATCCGCCATCTATCTAACGATGTCATCTCTTGTCTTCCTGTTTCTGCAAAAACGAAAATCTGTTCAACGCAATGACAGGAAGATCAAAAGTATAGGCACCTTTTCACTTAAAAGCAGGCAAATCATGCTTCCGTTTATCTCCTTTATCTTTCTTTTTGCAGTCAATGCTATTAATGGAATTAACACGCCGTTGTTTATTGTAAATGAACTCCGTGGTACGCATACGGATGTCGCTTTAGTCGTGAGTATTTCTGCTGGTTTGGAAATTCCCATTATGCTTTTATTAGGTGCCCTGGGCAGAAACATATCGAACCATTCCTTAATTATGTTCGGCTGTTTTGTAGCTCTTATCTATTATACTTTCTTAAGTATATCGACCCAAACCTGGCAACTTATTGCAGCACAGCTTCTACAGGCAACGTATGTAGCGATTGTCATGGGCAATGGACTAAGCTATTTCACTAACTTATTACCTGGTTCACCGGGGATGTCCACAACGATTTATTACAACGGGTCCATCCTTGGAAGGCTAGTGGGAAATATGGGTGGCGGTATGATTGCTCAGTTTATAGGATTTCGTCATGTTTATTGGGCGTGTCTCGCAATTGTGATTTTCTCGTTGTTTATCTTATGGAGAACCAAACCTCATGAGGAAGTCGAAATAACAACAGGACACACTGGGTCTGCGTAAGTAATTATATTTTTTAATTTTAAAAGGAAGTTAATAGTTGTCATTGATAAAATTGTTGCTTTAATACATGCAAAAGATTTATCAGAAAAACAACAGCTAACCCAATTGCTTGATTATTTATATATCCATCGTAATTATTTACTTATTTTATTTAATATGAATCAGTTCGAGGAAAAATTGTTTTTATTATTAAACCAATTAGTAGGAACAAGAAGGAAGAATAGTAAGGAGGATTTACCTGCTGATTATGTTGCGATTGATATTAAAACAGCCTCATTGGTAGGCATCATCATGTGGTGGAAAAAGAAGGGGCTTCATTTTAGTTCAGATTATATCGCAGATCAAATTTATTTAATGTACAGAGTGCAATGATTCTAAGATCATTCATTAATAAACAAGTATCAACTAATGATTTTAAATTTAGGACCTAAATTGGTCCTATTTATTTTTGTGTATCCACAGAACATTTGTACGTATATAATGATTACGAGGTGCGTTATATGGCGATACGAGACCGCGGTAAAAAGAAATGGCAGTTTGCGTTTGGAATGCCGGAGTTAATTAAGGCACAGCGAGATCTATGGACCGACCAGGAGCGAATTATAAAGCCAATGATTGATGAATACGAGAAGGAAGAGTTTGACCGACGTATCTGCTATGCGATGGAGTACAACCTGTCGATAAAGATAACGATATGGTCTAACGGCTTTACATCAGATATAACCGGCCGCATTCATAACGTTGATCCCATATCGTACCAACTTCGGATTGAACTACTGGGAGGCGAGTTTCGGCGGATTAATTTCGAGGATGTTATAGGAGTGTCAGTCGTTGATTAAATGTGGCTCAAATTATCAAACTATATTGAAACCTTTTTCTGGAAAAATTCGTATAAAAATAAAGCAGATATGAAAAGGGGATGTCTTTCTCAGAACTGGCTGTGATAAAAGGGCAGTCTTTTTGTTAATATGCTAATGGGACAGAATAGTTGTTGAACAAGAAAAACTACCTCGATATTATCAGATTTGAGCAAAAGGATGAAACAAAGGGGGGCAGAAGATGAAAAAAGCAATAAAATGGATTATATTAATCATTGGAGCTTTATTTGGAGCAGTAGCATGGAATTCCAATGAAAAAGATAAAAGCGCCTAAATTGGCGCTATGTCAATCCAGCTTTTATCAGGAACGGGAATCTTTGGACCTTTATCAACAACAAGGAAAAACAAATCACAACCACTTGGAGAGTCGATTGAGATTTATGAAGGTGGTTTATGAATCTCGCCTACAAAAATGTAATTGTTTAATTTATTCTTAACTGTCGTCATTTGGGTGGAAACATCGAATTTACGACCTTAATTAAATCACTTTTAGATGGTTTATAATTGGTCCTGTTACCAACCAACTTTACGTTGTACTGGATATTATCGATTAGCAAGATTAATTCATATCCCTCCGGTAATTCCCCGATAAAACCTTTGTAGCCTTTTTGAAGTTTTGTTGGTTTATACATGTTCCCTTTTGGCAAAATGAGTTCGCCTGCCGTTGGCTCTGCTTGTATTTTCACTACACAGGGCGTTTTCACATTCTTATAATATAAAGTAATTTTCTCGCCAGAAATTTTCCCGCTCACATGCGTAATCTTAAAGGGAAAATAACCAGGTCCATATATTTGTTTATTAAATTTTTCTTTGTATTCTTTCGTCAGGATGAGTTCGTTCATAAACGGATTGGCTTCATCTGATATGACTTTAATTTCAGAGATCCTGTCAGCTTTTATGAATTGCGGCGCAACAAAAGAAAATACAACAAGTAAAGATAAGATTAATACCTTTAATTTCACATCTATCATCTCCTATCTTTAGTGTCCCCCAATTCTGTTTTGAGTATGTTTTATCTGTTCTTAACAAGATATTTTATATCATTTTCCCGATTGGTACCATGGAAAATCTGATCTGCTTTTTTTATTCCGGCAAAAAATAAGACCCTTTGATTGAGGGAAATCAAGGGTCTTACATATAAATAAAAATGAGCTAATTATGAGTCTTTTCAAGAGCTAGTTTTATACCAAAACCTATCAGTATAGTACCTGTGATTCCTTCAATAATATCTTGTGTTTTAGGTTTTTTCATAAATGAACTAATCTGATTAATTAAATAGACATAAAGTAAAAACCATACGGCAGTCAATAGAGTATAAGTCATACCCATTATAAGAAACGGTATAAAGGTATTACTTCCAGAGTCCACGAATTGAGGCAAAAAGGTTAAGAAAAAGACAGCAACTTTGGGATTTAGGATATTTGTAATGAACCCTTGTTTAAAACAAGATGTGTTTACAAACTGGCTTTTTGTGTTCATCTCAACGCTTGCTGTTTCTTCCTTTTTCTTCAAAGACCATAATGTCTTAACACCCAGATAAATTAAGTAAACAGCGCCAACGTATTTGAAGACAGAAAATAATAATGCTGATTTCACAATGATGGCTGAAAGACCTAATACAGCAGCAGAAGTATGGATAAGAAGGGCACAACAAGTACCTAAAGCTGTTTTAAGACCCCCGATTCTCCCAACGGTGACAGTATTTTTTGTAGCAATTGCCGTATCGGGACCGGGTAAAATAATTAGAAAAATACACATAATGACAAACAGATAAAAATTTTCCATTCTAATATCACCTTTCTGATTATGATGAGTACTGATCATGTGATTCTTACATTATATTATATATAAATCGTGTTATTAATTGAACATAAACCTTATTTGATAGATTTCCTTGTTGAACTAATGGGTGCTTGAGTTGAAGAATCAGCCCTAATAAGTTGAATTAACCCCGTTTAGTACAGTAACCTTTGTCCCCGTTTTGTAGTTTGTATAATTGCTTACAGATGATTAGACCCTTCCTTTTTCAACTCTCACCATTTTCTGAAGCAGAATTATTTCTATAATCTAAGACTTTTGTTGTATTCAAATATCTTGTTTGAAAAGTTATTATATGAGGATGTAATAATTTCAATAGCCGGGGATCGTGGGTCTTATTTTTCCACGTTACATCGAGTTTTCTATCAATTGTGGTGCTAAAAAATTATCGTAAAAAGAGAGAAGGTATATTAGAATGTCTTTTGGTTCATTTGTCATGGCTGTTTCAATGGCGGGGATAGACTATGACATGTTAAAAAATTTAGGAATTTCTATAGGTATTTTGGTTTTATTTATTCTTTTTAGAAACTTATTTACAAAGTATGTGTTTCAGTTGATTTTAAAATTGTCTAGAAAAACACCGACTGATTTTTTTACCAAAATTTGTTTAGGGTTTGAACGTCCTTTAGGATGGTTCTTTATCATTGTAGGTTTGTATTTAGCAATGGATTATTTCCCTTTTATAGAACAACATAATGCGTTATTTTTAAAATTTTTACGTTCCATGGTGATTGTTTTAATTACATGGGGATTGTTTAATTTGTCATCTCCTACTACGGGGATCTTAATAAGTGTTAATCAAAAGATCAACAATAAGATTGATTTAATTCTTTTACCGTTTATTTCAAGAACGATCCGTGTCATCATAATTGCAATCAGTATAAGCATTATTGGCCAGGAATTTGATTATGACGTAAATGGGTTGGTTGCAGGCCTTGGGTTAGGGGGTCTGGCATTTGCTTTAGCTGCAAAAGAAGCGGTTGGAAATCTAATTGGTGGAATCGTGATTGTAACAGAAAAACCTTTTTCCATTGGAGATTGGATTTTAACACCTAGCGTGGAAGGTATAGTAGAAGATATTAATTTCAGAAGTACTAAAATTCGCACTTTTAGTCAAGCTCTAGTTACAGTTCCAAATGCGACACTTGCAAACGAGGCCATTACCAATTGGAGTCGTATGGGGAAAAGACGAATCTCTTTCCACTTAGGACTTAACTATCAAACCACCAAGGAAAAAATTCAAATAGTCGTTAAACGGATTGAACAGTTTTTGAGAATTCATGAAGAGATCCATCCGGATACGATTATGGTCGCATTCGATCATTATAATGAGAGTAGTCTCGATATTCTTATCTATTTTTTCACGAATTCTACTGTTTGGGCAGAACACGTTAAAATTAAACATGAAATCAATTTAGAAATCATGGGGATATTAGAGGAAGAGGGAGTGGAAGTTGCTTTTCCAAGCCGAACCATTTACGTCACTCCACAATCGAATGAATTATTACAAACAATGGGTTCTTTTGATTGAAATTAGTTTAGTTGTTCCAAAGCAAAACAAAGTTTTTGAGTTTTGCCAACTCGAAACAAAAAAATATAACCAGAAAAGGATTCATCTCCCTGAGTGGAATGGTTCCTTTTTTTGAACTGATTATAAGTCAACTTTTTTATATGATTCAGATGCTAAATATTCATTTGTTTTTTCTTTTGCAAATTGAAAGGCATCAATTTCAGTCGTTCGTTCTAGATAAGGTAATTTTTTATCACATTCAAAATGATGTCTAAAATCAGGATTGAAGTCTTGCATAACATGACGAAATTCATGAAAAAGAGTCTCAATTAATGGGATATATTCACTGAAGCGAAAAATAAAGATAATCTTTAATTCTCTCCAATAAATACCTGATGCGAATCGTAAATATTCATCTTCTTCATCCCCTAAGTCACAAATAATTTTATTCGCTTGACGAATAGAACAAAAAATAACTGGAATATTAAAATTTGAGTCTAAGTATTTAAAAATAGTATTGTATAATGTTTTGATGTCCCAATAAAATTCATCATCCAGCACGTACCAATTTTTATATTGGTGAAAAATAATGCGTTTTTGTAGAACTTGACTTAAAGACATGCATAAAAACCTCCAATACATTTTTATCAATTATTCTTATATTAAAAACATTTTTCCTGATAGTAGACTAAAAACCACAATAGGCTTCAATCTATTGTGGTTTTTAAGATTTTTCGTAAACTTTAGTCTCATCATTTACAAAATTTATATAATTTAAACGCAATGCTAAATGAAATAAAATCCTCCTAAATTTTCTTACACTTTTTGCACATTAGTATTTTTAATGAGGTTGAATTGACAAATTCTAATGTTGAAGCGATCCCAATGTTCCGAAGGAACAGTAAATATGTCGAACTAGGTTGGAGAGATTTATGCCCGGAATACTATATTTATACTATTTAATAAAAAACTTTATACCTCTGATATATAGTTTTTTTAATGTGAGCAGGCTAGCTGAACAAGGTAAATGTTCATAAAGGTACAAAATTTAATAAAGTATTCTTAAATTTAAAGTAATATAATGGAATTAATGGTATTCACTAGAGGGTCAAAAATTAGCGGGTTATCGTTTAACAACATTGAATTAGAACATATATCGGAGTTAATGGGATTTAAGCAGGAATAGGGAAACCTAGCCTGCTTTTTCTAATTAAAATATTGAGGCTCCTTCTTGAACTAAAAGGTGCAAGACTTATACCCAAATGTTTCTAATTTAAATTCATTTGTTTTTTGAATAATTTCGTAAAAACTTTTCCATCGAGGATAAGAGATTTGTTAGATCAGCATCTTTAACAGCTGTTTTATGCAAGGGTCCCTTTTTGCTACTTTTGGTCTTATTTTTTTTATTTCGACCTGACTTTTGTTTTTTGGATTCAGCCTTTTCACCTTTTACTCCATGACTAATATTTTTAATGTGGAACTTGGAAAGACGAACGCATTCCTCATTATGGATCAAAGAAACAAAATTTTTACTTACATCACTGATTACACCCTCTAACCTCTCAGGACCGCCACGATTAATTTGTACCCATTTTAATTTCAATGAGTCAAGCAGGTCTTGGAAATTATCCGCCTTATTAAATTTCAAATCTTTAGGAACTTCAATGTTGAATTCCATTTCACCCTTTATTTTATCTGTAAAACTTTTAATATGTTTAGTGTTGTAGTATAAGATTCCGTCTTCTTTTGTCAGAAGGCAGAGATGATCTTCACTTGCATCTAGTAACTTCCCAATTCTGGATTCTGGTCCGCCTCGATCAACCCTGATTACTTTTCCTATGAAATATTTATTGATGTCATTATTCATGTCTTCACTCATAAAAAATTCCCCCCCCATAAATTTTATAAATATATTTACACTGTATTTATATGTATCACGGGATGATACTGTCCTAATAAAACAGCCTGTTTATTCATAACCTAAGAGAAAAATAGACAAGGTTTTAAAGAATGTTACTTCCATCCAGACCGCTTGATCGATTTAATCAATTATACAAAACAACAATGTCCTACTTTTATATTGGGGCAGCTTTCTTAGTTGAAGAAGAAGGTGGCAAAAACATATAAGCCTGAATTTAAGGTAGAAGCAATTAAAGAAAATTCAAATGGTAAAGGACCTGCCCAAATTTTTATTGAACATGGATTTGACTTAGAAATGATTGGGTCTGATAAACCTAGTGAATGTTTAAAACGCTGGAGGAAAAGATTTGAGCAGTTTGGGGAGGATGGTTTCTTCACAGAAAGGCGTGGAAAAGCAAGCACTGGTAGACCCTCTTCAAAGCCTCTTTCAGTTGAGGATAACTTAAAGAAAGCTGAAGCACGAATTAAATTCCTAGAAACGGAGCTTGAATTCTTAAAAAAGCTAGACGAACTAGAAAGGATATCAATGGAGCCTAAATAAAATGACTCCGGCACAATACCGGAGTCACTTATTAGCAGCTTAAAATATTCGGTCTTTTTTTAGACTGTCCATTTTATGGGTCACAGTTCAACGATGCTGTCCGTTCTTTATTTATTATTAGTTTTTTTTCACGAATTCCTGGATCATTTCACCCGTAACGTTTTGCCTCGATGGAATAAAGCGCAGGTTTATTTTATTAATACTATTGGTGACTGCATTGATTTTATCGGTTGAAAAAGGTTTACCTTGCTTACATAACTCAATCGCTTCTTCGATATATTGTTCGCGTTGTTGATCGAGCGCTAAGAATTTTTGATAGGTTTCATGTTGATTTGCCGCATGTTTAATTAAATCTTTATGTACACTCATGATTTCACTCCTTAAATAATTAACTTATACAATCATACCATAATTGATAATTTTTATCAGTTCAATAAGATTTTATGTTGAAGCTTCAGGAGAAATGTATGGTAAAATATTAGACTCACATTCTAAAGTCAGCATCGATTACGTTGGGGTAAACAAACCCGAAGACGGAGGGAGATAAATTAGTTTTATTAAGGATATGTTAATGTTAAAATCTAAAATAATCTTTATAAAGAATTAGGTGTACATTTTTAGTAGGGGGAAGTGGAGTCGAAAATGAAACAATACAATACGCGAGCCATTATGGCGTCGCTGCTTATCTGCGGTTTCGTTGGCATGTTCAGCGAGACGGCGCTCAACATAGCGATTAGTAATTTAATGGATGTATTCCAAATTTCAGCTGCAACCGCACAGTGGTTGACAACAGGGTTCTTACTTACACTCGGCATTCTGATGCCGATGACTGGGTTACTGCTACAATGGTTTACGACAAGGCAATTGTTTACTGGTTCTCTTACGAGCTTGATTGTCGGCACTTTAATTGCGGCGCTCGCATTCAATTTCGAAATTCTTATGGTCGCTCGTGTTTTACAGGCGGTCGGAATGGGCCTGTTGATTCCGCTCATGTTCAATACGATCCTCGTCGTGTATCCACCTGAGAAACGTGGGGCGGCGATGGGGTTTGTCGGACTTGTCATTATGTTCGCACCGGCGACCGGCCCGACAGTAGCTGGTCTCCTAATTGAATACTTAACATGGCATTATATATTTTGGCTATCACTGCCTTTTTTGGTGATAGGACTTTTGGTAGGGTTGAAGTATTTGGAAAACGTCACAGAGGTGACGAAACCTCGCATTGATCTATTGTCAGTTGTATTATCAACGATCGGCTTCGGTGGCGTTGTCTTCGGCTTCAGCAAGGCAGGAGAAGGCACCGAAGGCTGGACCAGCCCGGTCGTGGTCACTTCAATCATCATCGGGCTAGTCGCACTCGTGTTGTTCACGCGACGGCAGACAGTTATGCGCGAACCTATGATGGACTTGCGCGTCTTCAAGTACCCGATGTACAACGTGGGGCTGCTTTTGGTACTGTCATCGATGATGATTATCTTGTCTAGCATGATTATTCTGCCAATGTTTCTTCAGAATGGTATGAGCCTGTCACCGTTTGCCGCTGGACTTATGCTGTTGCCGGGCAGCGCGTTGAACGGCATCCTGTCGCCGCGCATGGGGAGTTTGTTCGATAAATATGGGCCGAAGTGGCTAGTTATTCCCGGTCTCATCGTCGTCGCGATATCGATATGGTTTCTTTCCGACATATCAGCTGCATCTTCGATTGCTTTTATCGTCTCGTTGCATATCGGATTAATGGTCGGTATCTCAATGGTCTGGATGCCGGCGCAGACTAACGGGCTGAACGAGCTGCCACCGGAGCTTTACCCACATGGTACGGCAGTCATGAACACGCTTCAGCAGGTCGCAGGAGCAATTGGAACAGCGATTGCCATTATCATCCTTACAAGCGGTATGGATAAATATTTGCACAACTCCCCAACGCCAACGAAACAGTCTGAGATGGCTAACGCGATGACGTTCGGCTCACAGAACGTGTTCTTGTTCACGTTGACCGTTACGCTAATCGGTCTGGCTATGGCGTTCTTCATCCGACGCGTTGTCGTCAAACATGCGTCGATGAATTCGATCCATTAATGTTCGAAAAGGGAGCCTAGGGGCTCCCTTTTCAGTTAACGGGGGACACAACATTTTTTCACTAATTAAAGTTTTACTAGAATGGTCCGTTGTTGTTTCATTGTTTTCTACCGTTAAGAACTTAAGGTTTCCTTAAGGTTATCCAAATAAAATGGGAACCAGTTAAGGTTAATGCTTCATGGATGGCTAACAGGGCGGGTTAGCAATAAGCCTAGTCGAATTATTTTGTTAAATTCATCATCTGTTTTACTTTTAGAATACATGCTCCTTAATGGGTAATATTTATCTCTTGAAATGCCAATCATATTTGAATTTTTTTGGATGGGTTGCAATTTTAATATTATTGACAATATGACCTTCTTTGATTTCCCGGCATTCCTAAAGGCGTACATGGGACAAACGAGATTTCAAAGACATCGTTCCGTGTACCGAGTGATGAATCTTTAGACTACTGGGTAAAACGTTTTGATCGTTTAGAAGTCAAACATACTGGAATCAAAGAGCAATTTGGCAAGAAAACCCTCTCTTTCGCTGATTTTGATGATCAGCAATATCAATTGATTTCAGATGAATTCAATATAGGGGTGGAATCTGGCACACCATGGCAAAAAGGTCCAATTCCACTGGAATATGCAATTACTGGTTTAGGACCTGTTTTTATCCGTATTGCGAACTTTGATTACTTTAAAGAAATGATGGAAAAAGTTCTATTATTTAAAGAGACAGATAAAGAAGGATCATTCCATTTATTTGAAGTGGGGGAAGGCGGAAATGGTGCCTCGGTCATTGTAGAATATAATGCCGTTCTTCCTGAATCTCAACAAGGTTTTGGGACGGTTCACCATGCGGCATTCCGTGTAGAAGATCGCTCTGTTTTAGAAGAATGGATTGAACGAATGAATAGTTTTGGTTTTCATACATCCGGTTATGTAAATCGTCACTTTTTTGAATCATTATACGCAAGATTGGCACCGCAAATTTTATTTGAGTTTGCTACAGATGGTCCTGGTTTTATGGGAGACGAACCTTATGAAACACTTGGGGAAAATTATCTTTACCCCCATTCTTAGAGCCTAAACGTACAGAAATAGAAAAATTAGTTCGCCCAATTGATACAGTGAGAAGTACAAAGGAATTCATAAAAGAATAAAAAAGAAAAATATTAAACAAACAGATACTTACGAAGTTCTTGACTACTTCTGAGGAAATGAATTAGTGTAATTGCTCTTAGTATAAGTGAAAAGTATTAGAGAAAGGCTAGGTATCACATTTCCTAGCCTTTTTTATCGTTTCTGATACAAAACTGTATAGTTGGTTATATTTATACACAGTTATCAAGCTGAACTTATTGTATTAACGGGTCAGTTTAGAATAAGGAATGGGATAACTTTAAAAAAGGAAAATTCGTAGTGTTGGCGAGTTTTCTTTTTTTATTGCCTGACGAACATATTAATCTAAAAAATGTTAGTGCGTCAAAGAGAGACAAAAAATAATCCCTTGACTTAGAGTACGCTCTAAGTATTACTCTTACTTTGTGTCACAAATTAAAAATGAAGGAAGATATAGACATATCAGATTTAATGGAGGCGGTTAAATTGACATATTCTATTGGAGAATTTTCTAAAATCGTTGGGTTAAGCGAACATACATTGAGGTTTTATGAAAAGGAAGGATTAATAAAAGTAAACAGAGACGATAACAATGTCAGGATCTACTCGGATGAAAATAAATTGTGGATTGAATCTTTGCTCCACCTAAAAAATACGGGGATGTCACTAAAAGACATGAGGAAATTTGCCATGTGGGGTCATCTCGGAGATGAAACAATGGAAGAACGGTTGGCTTTACTTAAAAATCATCGAAAAAAAGTAGTGGAAGAATTTGAGAAGCTTCGTCAAAGTTTAGAGCATCTGGATAATAAAATTAATTTTTATGAAAATGAATTAGGAGACTGTTTCTCTACAAATTAGCAGCCAAATGGTTTTCACATTTGCCTCCTTTTTGATTAATCCGTACAGACAACTTTCGAAATCATGTTTTTTCGGAAAAAATATTCATTTAAAAGCACTTGCTTTAGAGTGAACTCTAAGGATTAATCTATTCATGCACCATATGATACACCTTAATAAAATAGTGCAAAACTAATTAGAACATATAAACTAACATACTGAAAGAGGTTAGAAAATGAACACAAAATATAGTAACTTATTTGAATCATTGACATTTAAAAATGGAATCACCATTAAAAATAGAGTTGTTATGACACCAATGACTACTTGGTCCAGCAATGATGATTACACTGTTTCAGATCAAGAAGTGAACTATTATAAAAAAAGAGTCCATGGAGTAGGACTTGTTATTACTGGCTGTACTCATGTGCAACCCAACGGTATAGGTTTTACACACGAATTCGCAGCTTATGACGATAAATTTATTCCAAGTCTACGGAAATTGGCGGAAGCGGCGAAAAGTGGAGGAGCTCCTGCGTTACTTCAAATTTTCCATGCAGGCAACAAAGCACTGCCATCTTTAACTCCAAATAGTGATGTGGTTAGTTCCAGTGCTGTAGAGACTGAAGCTACTGCATTTGCTCCTTCTGTATTACCTAGAGAACTATCAAATGATGAAATACTGGAAGTGATACATACGTTTGGAGAAACAACCAGACGAGCTATTGAAGCTGGTTTTGATGGTGTTGAAGTTCATGGTGCACACGGATTTTTACTTCAAAACTTCTTCTCTCCTTTCTTCAATAGACGTGAGGATGAATGGGGTGGCTCTCTAGAAAATCGCTTGCGTTTCCCATTGGCAGTCATTCAGGAAATCGAGAAAGTGATTAAGAACCATGCAACAAAGCCGTTTATTTTCGGATACAGAATATCACCTGAAGAACAAGGCGGTTATGGGATGGAAGATGCCTATGAATTAATTGACCGTCTGGTTGAACAGGATTTGGATTACATCCATGTATCGCTTGATGATGTATCTTCAAGACCACGAGGCATTGAAGATGGAAAAACACGGCTTGAATTAATTCTTGAACAAGTAAACGGCAGAGTTCCTGTAATGGCTGCAGGTTCTATGATAACTGCAGATGATATTGCATCAGCATTAGATAAGGGTCTATCCCTAGCAGCAGTTGGTCATACGTTAATCATGAATCCTGACTGGGTAGAAAAGGTTCAAAATGGAAAAGAAACTGAAATTAAGACAGCAATTAATACTTCACAAGTGAGCGGTCTTGAGCTTCCAGAAAAACTTTGGGGGATAATTCAAGCTTCAGGTCCATGGTTTAAGATCGAAGATTAAAATCGAAAAGAATAGTTACTGTTTTTGGGGCTGCTTATTTGGTATCTAAGACCATTAATACAATTAAAATGAAGATTGAATTCTAAGCTTGTGAAGCTTTGTAATTAATCAAACGGCGGCTTTACTACACAATAAGGAATGAAATTAATAAGCCTAAAATATGCAAGTTTTATACAATACTTGCTCATTTTAGGCTTTTTCCCATTTAAACACACTGCTATAAACAGCATTTTTATTCGTCAAAACACGACTCATGGAATTGTCTACGAAAAGAAGGAGCTCCCTTACTTGCTAACATGGTTGAAAATTTCTTAAAGATAATGAACAATTTTAATTGATTTGTTCATTAGTAAACATATTGCGTTGAATTAACAATTGTAAGCATCCTATATCTGTTTATAATTATTTACAGTTGTTCATTAATGAATCAATATTTAATTTTAAAACAACTAGCGTTAAGAAGATTTGCAATAAAATGAAGCAGTAAAATCGGGGGGATTAAATTGCAACAGAAGTCTTTAGCGTTGCCATCCATAAAGTTATTTACCAATAGGGATTTATTCATATTATTTGTGCCGCTTATCATAGAGCAGGGTTTAGAATATTTGGTGGGATTGGCAGATTCTATTATGGTAGCCCATGTAGGTGAATCTGCAGTATCTGGAGTTTCTCTTGTAGACTTTGTTATGGCTTTACTCATTAGTTTGTTTGCAGCACTTGCAACAGGTGGGGCAGTAATTGCGGGACAATACTTGGGCAGGAAACAGCTGGAAGAATCAAGGGAAGCAGCTAATCAATTGGTATGGTTTGCTGGTGCTGTTTCTATTATCATCATGCTTATTATCTATCTAATCAAACCACTATTTATAAAAAGTCCCTTATTGGGGTTTTTCTGTGTCCATTTCACAAAAACCCGTTTATAATCAAACTCAATAATGTGAGCGGAGGACATATAATGGTAGGCACATTTGTGTCGCTGTACAGTAGCTGAACAAATAAGGATGGACCATTAAAAGGCAATTGAACTATATTTATATTATTACGTAAAATATAAATTTGACGTAATAAACTCAATTATGTAAAATATAGAAGTGAGGTGATTTTATGGTAAATCAGGATAAATTAACAAATTATAAAAAATTGCAAACCATACTTAACGAATTACCGTGGTATGTTGATGAATACATAAACCACAAACTCAGAAAACTTTCGACGGCTTCTTTATATAATTACTGTCATGATTATAAAATCTTCTTCAACTGGATGATAAGCGAGCAATTAGTGTCTGGCAACGTCAAAGATATTCCTTTGGAACGTCTGGAGCAAATGACAGTTTTAGAGGTTGAAAGTTTTTTAAACTATCTCCATTATCAATTAAATAATAAAGAACTCACCGTAAATCGGAAATTATCTGCATTAAAATCACTATTTAATTACATGCAAAACATTGCTGAAACACCAGATTTAAAACCATACATTAATCGTAATGTCATGGCGAAAATTGAATTTAATGAAGTAAAAGACAGCATGGAAACAAAAGCAAATAAAATGGAAGGTAAAATCCTTCTTGGCGATGAATATGAGAAGTTTCGCCTCTTTGTTGCTAAGGATTATGGCGAAATGAACAAAGATAACAAAAAAATCTCTAACTTTTATCAATTAAATAAGGAGCGTGATACAGCGATTGTGTCATTAATCTTAGGATCCGGTCTTCGTCTTTCGGAGTTAGTTGGAATTGAATTAGACGATATCGATTTTAGTAAGTATTGTGTACGAGTCATTCGAAAAGGTAATAAAGAACAATTTGTTTTTTTTAGCCAAGTGGCAATGGCTGACCTGAAAGAATATCTGTCGATTCGTACTGCTAAGTACCAGGTTGATAAGGCCAATACGGCGTTGTTTATTTCTGCACCTATAGGACCAAAAGGAAAATCACGAAGATTAACGGGAAGATCCGTTGAAAAATTAATTGAAAAATATGCCACCGCATTTGGTAAACCAGCATTATCTGTACATAAGCTGCGGCATTCGTTTGCGACCAGATACCATGCTGAAATCAATGATGTACCAAAATTAAGACGTCAATTAGGTCATTCATCGATCCAAACCACAATGATTTACACTCATATTAAAAATGATGATTTAAAAATTGCTGTTGATAAAATGGATATGCCAAAAGAACAACTGGATTAATAATGACTGTCTGTAAAAAGGCAGTTAATTTTTTTATTTTATCAGTTTACATAATATTATTATGTAACAAAAAATGAAAAAATCTCAATTTCAAAGTATACTTAAGAAAATGAGACGGAATAAATTTTTTAATATTTTTCACCTTGCAAAATTAAAAATGCGTTTAGAAAGCTCATATGCTCTCCAAACGCATTTTTTTATCCTACATTTTTCATCGAATTGCTTCCAGTAAACTGACTATTATACAAATCTGCATAAAAGCCGCCTTTTTCAAGTAATTCGATGTGATTTCCTTTTTCAATCACACTGCCGTTATTCATCACAAGGATTAAATCTGCATCACGAATCGTCGACAATCTGTGTGCTATAACAAAGCTTGTGCGCCCTTTCATTAAATGGTTCATCGCCTTTTGAATTTGTACCTCTGTGCGAGTATCTACACTACTTGTTGCTTCATCGAGTATTAGAATTGCTGGATTCGCGAGTATCGCTCTGGCAATGGTTAACAATTGCTTTTGGCCCTGAGAAATATTGGATGCTTCCTCGTTCAATATCGTATCATAACCGTCTGGAAGAGTTCGGATAAAATGGTCCGCATTGGCTGCTCGAGCCGCTGCCACCACTTCCTCTTTTGTTGCCCCTTCCCTTCCGTATGCAATATTATCAAAAATCGTACTGTTAAATAGCCAGGTATCCTGAAGCACCATACCGAATAAACTCCTTAAGTGCTCCCTTTTTAAATCTATCGTGTCAATGCCATCAATCAAAATTCGCCCGGAATTAATCTCGTAGAAACGCATTAACAAATTAATAAGTGTTGTCTTCCCTGCCCCTGTTGGTCCGACAATTGCAACCGTCTGGCCAGATTTCACATCAATTTGCATGTCTTCGATTAAGATTTCATTTTCCTCGTAGCCAAAAGTAACATGTTCAAATGTTACTTCACCCCTCGGAGTAGAAATCACTTTTGCAGCAACCGCTTCAGGGACCTCTTCAGTTTCATCCAATATTTCAAACACACGTTCGGCACTTGCGATAGTTGATTGAATCACGTTGGCTATCGATGCTGTTTGTGCAATTGGTTGAGAAAATTGCCGCGCATATTGGATAAAGGCCTGAATATCACCAATTTCAATCGCTTTTTTAGTGACTAAGATTCCACCAACGACTGATACAAGGACATAGCCAATATTATTGATGAATGACATAAGCGGCATAATCATTCCAGAAACAAACTGTGCCTTCCAGGCTGATTGGTAGAGTGTTTCATTAATTCCTTCAAATTTGTCAATCGATTTCTGCTCATGGCCAAATACTTTGACTACCTTATGGCCTGTATACATTTCTTCTACATGACCATTTAGCTCGCCTAGTGATTTTTGCTGGCCTTTAAAATACAGTTGTGATTTTTTGGCGATTTTTGCAATCGCTATACCGCTTAGTGGCAGTGTCACAATCACGATCAATGTCATCAAAGGACTGATTGATAGCATCATGATGATTACTCCAATAATTGTAACTACTGAGGTAATCAACTGGGTTAAGCTTTGCTGTAAGGTTGTGCTGATATTATCGACATCATTGACCGCACGGCTGAGAATTTCCCCATGGGTACGTGAATCAAAGTATTTTAACGGCAGCCTGTTAAGCTTTTCTTCCACTTCTTTACGGAGATTATAAACGGTCTTTTGTGCGACACCAGCCATGATATATTGTTGTAAATAGGCAAAAATCGCACTCAATATATAAAGACCTATTAGTAAAATAATAATTTGACCGATATACTCAAAATCTATTTTAGCCCCTGGAACTCCTCTGAGCTTCATCATCAAGCCTTCAAATAATTTTGTGGTTGCTTTCCCCATGATTTTAGGACTGACAATAGCAAAAATCGTACTGATAATGGCAGTTATTAATACTGAAAGAAGCTGTAATTTATAAGGCTTCAAATAGCTGATTAATCTGTTTAGCGTTCCCTTAAAATTCTTTGCTTTTTGGACAGGCATGCCCATACCCATCGGGCCAAATCCACCGCCGGGGCCAGGACCAGGTTTGCGCGGCCCAGACTCTTGTTCTGGTTTTTGATGCTTGCTCATGCGATTTCCTCCTCTGACAGCTGCGACATCACAATCTCTCGATAAACCGCACTCGACTCCATCAAATCTTTATGCGTGCCGATTCCGGTTATCTCTCCATTATCTAGGACAATAATCTGGTCTGCGTCGATAATTGTACTCACTCGTTGTGCTACGATTAATACCGTTGAATTGCCAGTTTCCCCTTTTAGTGCAGCGCGCAGCTTGGCATCTGTTTTAAAGTCCAATGCGGAAAAGCTGTCATCAAATATATAAATCTCAGGCTTCCGAACGAGGGCTCGAGCGATGGATAACCGCTGTTTCTGTCCGCCAGAAACATTTGTTCCCCCTTGGGAGATTACCGCATCAAAACCTTCTGGCATGTTTGAAATGAATTCTTTCGCCTGTGCAATTTCGGCAGCATGATCAACCTCTTCTTTCGATGCATTTTCTTTCCCATAACGAATGTTCTCTGCGATTGTGCCTGTAAATAGCACTGATTGCTGTGGGACAAACCCAATCTTTTCTCTAAGCTGTTCTTGGGTCATATCTCTTACATCAATTCCATCGACAAGAACCTTACCACTATCGACATCATAAAAACGAGGAATTAAGTTAATCAGTGTCGATTTTCCAGAGCCTGTTCCCCCAATAATAGCTGTTATTTCACCAGGCTTCATCGAGAAAGAAATATTTGAAATTGCAGGCATTTCTGCTCCAGGATAACTGAAGGTAACATCCTGAAATTCTACGTGCCCTTTAGTGCCTTCTCCTGATAACGTCGAAGATGGATCCTTAATATCGGCTACCGTCTCCAGCACTTCGTTGACTCGGACAGCAGATACCGATGCCCTTGGTATCATCACAAACATCATTGATAGCATGATGAAAGAGAACATAATTTGCATGGCATATTGGATAAATGCCATCATATCACCGACCTGCATATGCCCATTGCTAATCCTCAGTCCGCCAAACCAGACAATGGCTACCGTGGAGAGGTTTAGAACAATCATCATAATCGGCATCATTGCAGCCATGATTTTATTTACTTTTATAGCTGTTTGCGTTAAATCCCAATTGGCTTCATCAAAACGCTTCTTCTCATGCTCGACTCGATTAAATGAGCGAATAACACGAATACCAGTTAAGTTTTCTCGTAAAACGCGATTGAGATTATCCAATTTTACCTGCATTGCTTTAAATAGTGGAATTCCTTTTCTTGCGATTATGACGATCGCCAGTACGAGAATTGGCAAAGCGACAGCAAGAACTAACGTTAGCTTGGTATCCTTTGAATAGGCCATAATGATGCCGCCAATACACATCATCGGTGCCATCGCCATCATTCGTAACATCATTACTAATACTTGCTGGATTTGAGTAATATCGTTGGTAGTTCTTGTAATCAATGAAGCAGTTCCAAGTTTATCAAACTCGTGCAGTGAAAAGTTTCCTACGTGGGAGAAAATTTTGCTCCGCAAGAGCTTTCCAAACCCTGATGCTGCTTTTGCTGAGTAGAAACTCGCAGCAATGGAACAAATCATCCCTCCTGCCGCGACGAGCAGCATGAAACCACCAATTTTCCATATGTAGTTGGTATCACCAGTCACGACACCCTTGTCAACAATGTCAGCCATTAACGTTGGCAAATAAAGTTCTGACAATGACTGTAAAAGCACTAGGCCTAACACCAAATAGATGGGTAATTGAAATGGTTTTAGAAATCTGGTTAATTTGATCAACATCTCTCAACTCCATTTTAATAATTGATAAGTAACTTTATCCTATTTTTATGAACTAAATATGAACAAATATATTTATTTAGTTTATTAAGAAGATCATTTGGCTTGTTAAGCAAACATAAGTATATTCCCGACTGGAAATTCCGTCAAATTTTTGCAAAAAAAAACACAGGGAATCCTGTGTTTAGCGATCAATTATTTATTTCTTTATTAACCACCGTGCCGATGAGCTTCCAATGCCCTTTTTCAAACGACCAAGTAGATTTAACCAATGCAATAAGATCCGCATTTGCGATTCCTGTTACCTTCTGCTCCCCAAGTAATCCCACTTTATTGCCCTCTAATTGTATCGGTTGGAGACTGCTATAAGGGTTAACGGTTAGTTCTGTAGGCTCATTTAATTTTCCTTTATAATAAAGACCGAGCTTTTTATAATACTTTTGACGGTCCTTTAAATCAAACCGATAGGATTTTCCTGTTTTAGCAAGTTTGATTTCAGCTTTAAACCCATTTAAAAAATGGCTATCCATTTCAATTGGCTCAGGTAAGGCTAAATTCGTATGGACAAAATCCTTCATAGAATAAGAGTAGTTATGAACAATTCGCTTATTTTCTCCTGTTAACACACTTGCAAACACATCCTTCACCCCATCATGGTTTAAGTCCACTAGCAGGAGTGACGCCTTAGCACCACTTTCCAAAGGGAAGGAAAAGGTCTTTCCATTGGAGGCGGCAATTTCAATATAGATTTTCTCTAAAAATGTATCTTCTTTCTGATAAGGAACACCCTTTAAAAGGATTTGTTCCTCCTTTTCGTCTCCTGTAATATCTGCTTGCTCTTTTGTTATGGTGACCGTTTTTGTAGTTTCTTCAATTGCATAAACCCCAGTAATCGCAGTAAGTGACATGAGAAAAAACGAAGCAATCACCAGAAGCATCTCTTTTTTCATCCATGAACCCTCCCAACTCTGTTATTAGTTAGTATGTCCAGTTTTGGAAAAAAGATGAAAAAGGGACTCTCTAATTTTAAGAGAGTCCACAAAAAATTATTCATTTGGTTTTTCAGGTGCTGCTACTTTCCAAACAGTGGTTATCTTGCCGTTATCATCCTCATCAAGTATAAACGAGCCATTCGAATAACGGTCACTGAAGTGAATATCTACTGTATGAAGTGTTTCGATATGTCCTTTTTCCGTTTGGAGATAAATAACATCCAGCTCATTAGCAATAACAAATCCGGTGATTCGGTGTGGGTTTGATTTAAGCTCTCTTAAAATGACAACCCCGCGCTTGGCTCGAGTTGCTTTTTCAAACTCTTTCATTTTCATTCTCTTCACAGCTCCACGCTGCGTCGCAATAACGATCGTTTCGTTACTATCTGGATGAATGATTTTTCCGCCAATGACAAAATCGTCATCCTTTAAATTCATCCCTTTAACTCCTGCAGCACGTGCACCTACAATACTGATTTCTTCTTCATGAAACCATAAGGAGTAACCTAAGTGGGTGATTAAGAATAATTCTTTCGTTCCATCTGTTAAATGAATATCAGTAACTTGATCATCATCCTTAAGATTGATGCCAACAAGCGGTTTGGAATATCGCTGTGCTTTATATTGTTTAAGCTCTGTTTTCTTAACCATGCCATTTTTCGTGACAAAGACAAGGAATAGATTTGCCTCAAAGTCTTTCACCGGAATCGCTTGGATAATCTCTTCATCACGTTCAATTGGAATAATATTCGCGACATGCTGTCCAAGGTCTTTCCACCTTATATCCGGAAGCTCATGAACAGGGCAGAATAAATAATTTCCTTTATTCGTGAAGAGGAGAAGGACATCCTTTGTATTCATTTCAAGCTGAGCTAACAAACGGTCTGAATCTTTCATCGCTAAATCCTGGCCATTGGAAGCTGCATATGAACGTGGGCTCGTCCGTTTTACATACCCTTGTTTTGTGATCGTTACAATCACGTCTTCGCTAGGGACGGTTACTTCAAGATTGATTTTCAATTCTTCGATTTCAGCTTCAATCTTAGAACGACGCGCATCTGCAAAACGTTTCTTCACATCTTTTAATTCTTTTTTAATGACAGAGAAAAGAGTTTTCTCACTTGCTAAAATACTAGTAAGCTCGTCAATTTTCTTCGCTAATTCTTCCGCTTCCTGCCTCAGTGCAGTGATATCGGTGTTTGTTAAGCGATAAAGCTGTAAGGAAACGATCGCTTCAGCTTGCATCTCTGTGAAACCATACTTTGCCATCAAATTATCTTTTGCATCGCGTTTATCCTTGGATGCACGGATGGTGGCAATTACTTCATCAAGGATGGATAAAGCTTTCATTAATCCTTCAACGATATGCTGACGCTCTTTCGCTTTATTAAGGTCATATTGCGACCTTCTTGTAACAACTTCTTTTTGGTGCTCGATATAGGCATCCAGCATGTCTCTTAGTCCCATTAATTTTGGACGCTTTTTATAGATGGCAACCATATTAAAATTGTAGGTTACTTGAAGATCACTATTTTTATATAAATAGTTCAAGACACCTTCTGCATCGGCATCTTTCTTTAAATCAATGACTATTCTTAAGCCTGTTCGGTCCGTTTCATCGCGGATTTCTGAAATTCCTTCTACTTTTCGATCGAGACGGAATTCATCCATTTTTTTAACAAGATTGGCTTTATTAACTTCATAGGGTATTTCGGTAATGACAATTTGCTGCTTACCGCCGCGTACCTCTTCTATTTCTGCTTTGCTCCGGACGATAATTTTCCCTTTACCAGTTTCATAGGCTTTTCTAATCCCATCAATCCCTTGAATGATACCGCCTGTAGGGAAATCTGGCCCTTTAATGATGGTCATCAGTTCGTCAACAGATACATCCGGTTGATCCATTCTCTTGATTACCCCGTCAATGATTTCTCCAAGGTGATGCGGGGGAATATCCGTTGCATAACCTGCTGAAATTCCTGTCGAACCATTGACAAGAAGGTTCGGGAACATCGCTGGCAAGACCGTTGGTTCTTTCGATGTATCATCAAAGTTTGGAATAAATTCAACGGTATTTTTTTCGATGTCGCGCATTAATTCAGCAGCAATCGCTGAAAGCCTTGCTTCAGTATAACGCATTGCTGCCGGCGGATCACCATCAACGCTACCGTTGTTTCCGTGCATTTGAACGAGAACGTTTCGAACCTTCCAGTCCTGACTCATCCGCACCATTGCCTCATAAACAGAGGTATCACCGTGTGGGTGGTAGTTACCGATGACATTACCAACGGTTTTTGCTGATTTTCGAAAGCCTTTATCGTACGTATTTCCTTCCACATGCATCGCATAAAGAATTCTTCGCTGTACAGGCTTTAGGCCGTCACGGGCATCCGGAAGGGCACGTTCTTGAATGATGTACTTACTATATCTGCCAAAACGATCACCAATTACATCTTCTAGAGGCAAGTCACGGAATTTTTCATTTGTACTCATCCTTCAGAACCCTCCTCGGAGACCGTAATATTTTCATTTTCTAAAATGGTGTCATCTTCTTCTAAACCAAATGCTACATTACTTTCGATCCACTTACGGCGCGGTTCAACCTTGTCGCCCATAAGGGTTGTAACGCGGCGTTCTGCTCGTGCAACATCATCGATTTTTACACGAATCAAAGTCCGTGTTTCTGGATCCATTGTTGTATCCCATAGCTGGTCGGCATTCATTTCACCCAGTCCTTTATAACGCTGAATAATATAGCCTCTGCCAACTTTTTTCAGGGCACCCTGGAGCTCATCATCACTCCAAGCATATTCGATAATTTCCTTTTTGCCTGTCCCTTTACTCACTTTATAAAGCGGCGGGAGGGCAATAAACACTTTGCCTGCTTCTAGCAGCGGCTTCATATATCGATAAAAGAAGGTAAGTAATAAGACCTGAATATGTGCTCCATCAGTATCAGCATCCGTCATAATGACAATTTTATCATAGTTGATATCTTCTACATTAAAATCCGTACCGACCCCACCGCCAATTGCATGGATGATCGTATTGATTTCTTCATTTTTAAAAATGTCAGAGAGTTTTGCTTTTTCCGTATTAATTACTTTACCTCTAAGTGGAAGTACGGCTTGAAAGCGGCGGTCACGCCCTTGTTTTGCGGAACCTCCCGCGGAATCACCCTCCACCAGGTATAGTTCATTTCTTTGCGGATTACGTGATTGTGCAGGTGTTAGTTTACCAGACAAAACGGCATCCGAACGTTTCCGTTTTTTACCGCTCCTTGCATCCTCACGCGCTTTTCTAGCAGCTTCTCGAGCTTGATAGGCTTTAATCGATTTTTTGATAAGAAGGGAGCTAATATCAGGGTTCTCTTCAAGAAAGTAGGAGAGATGTTCAGAAACAACAGCATCGACTGCTGACCTAGCCTCACTAGTTCCTAATTTCCCCTTTGTTTGTCCTTCGAACTGAAGTAGTTCTTCCGGGATTCGAACGGAGATTATTGCCGATAAACCTTCGCGGATATCTGCACCATCAAGGTTTTTGTCTTTATCTTTTAAGAATGAAACCTTGCGGGCATAATCGTTAAATACCCTTGTCATTGCTGTTTTTGCCCCTGCTTCATGGGTACCGCCATCTCTAGTGCGGACATTATTGACAAAGGAGAGGACATTTTCGGAATAGCCATCATTAAATTGAAACGCAAAATCCACTTCTATTCCATGCTGAGATCCTTCTAAGCTGATAACCGGATGAAGGACATCCTTTTCTTCGTTTAAATAAGCAACGAAGGCTTCAATCCCATTCTCATAATGAAAGACTTCATGGAAATCATTACGATCATCGATAATATCGATTTTCAATCCTTTTAGCAAGAAGGCTGACTCTCGTAACCTCTCACATAATGTTTCGAAATTGTAAGTAGTCGTAGAAAAAATGGTCGGATCTGGCTTAAAATGAATCGTTGTTCCCGTTTGATTGGTTTTGCCGATTTTCTCGAGAGTGGTTGCTGGCTTTCCGCCATTTTCAAAGCGCTGTTCATATACGAAACCGTCCCTTTTAATCGTGACAGTTAACCATTCAGATAATGCATTAACTACCGATGCACCAACACCATGCAAACCGCCGCTTGTTTTATATCCGCCTTGGCCGAACTTTCCGCCGGCATGAAGCACTGTTAATATAACCTCTGGTGTCGGTTTCCCCATTTTGTGCATACCCGTAGGCATGCCGCGCCCGCGGTCATTAACACTAATTGAATTATCTTTGTGTATTTTACAATGATTTGATCACCAAATCCTCCAAGAGCTTCATCGACAGAATTGTCGACAATCTCATAAACGAGGTGATGAAGACCGCGTGAATCGGTGCTGCCAATGTACATTCCTGGACGCTTTCGAACCGCCTCTAGACCTTCTAGTACCTGTATGGCATCATCATTATAATCAAAAGCTTGCTGATTCCTTGCCACTAAAATACCCCTTTCATTCCCTACAAAAAGAAGTATCCTTCTAATTGCTTCATGAACTAATTGATTAGTCATCTTTTTATTATCTTTTTATATTTAAAATAGAACCAATGTTTGCCGCTTCTTATTTTATCATAAATCTTGCGGCGTCTATGCTATATTGTAGCGATTTATTTTAATTTGGCAAATACGAAATTTGAAACAACATATTTTTATAATATTATTATCTAGCGTTTTTTGGGGGATTGAAAGAAAAAAACTGCTAATAATTAGCAGTTTTTTGGTAAACATTATGCTTTTGTTAATGCATGTTCGACTTTGATGCAGCGGTTCATAATAACGGTATAGCCCTTGTTTTTTAAAAACTCATACGCCTCATCATTTTCTAGTCCAAGCTGCGCCCAATATACATCGGCATCGATCTCATCAAATTCTTTGGCTACATCGAACAATTGTTCTGACCTGCGGAAAACATTAACAATGTCTACATGTCCTTCAATATCTTTCAGAGAGGCAACTGCCTTGACACCAAGAACCTGATCGACAGTAGGATTCACTGGAATAATGTCATAACCCGCTTTTTGCATAGCAGCAGAAACTTGATAGGATGTTCGTTCAGGATTATCACTCAAACCAACAACAGCGATTCTTTTTGCCTCTTTTAAAATTATCCCAATTTCATTACGACTTGGATTTTCAATGCTCATATGTCTCACTCCCTTTTCTCTTTATTTTACCTATATTTTCAAAAAATACATAATAAAAAGTTCTTAACAGAAAAAACCCATGGTAGAAGAGGCTGCATAAAATATTCTTTAACTGGATAAAAGTTTCGGTTTGACCGCGACTGCTACCTTTGGAATGGTAAGGCAGAATCGAGCTCCATCACCAGTATTTTCTGCTAAGACACTTCCGTCCATGTTTTCCAATATTTTCTTGGCCATATAAAGTCCTAAACCGGTGCCATGATGTCTTGTAGTAAAATAAGGTTCGAAGATTTTCTCAAGCAGTGAGGGTTCAATTCCACCAGCATTATCGATAAATTCAGCCGATATTTCTTTATCCGTTTCATCTATTTTGATTAGTATTTTTCGATTATTTATTGTGTTATGAACAAATGCATCCCTAGTATTTGTGAAAAGGTTAAGGACAACTTGACTATATTCATTCGGATATCCATATGCCATATTCCGACCTCTGTATTCAAATTCAACCAGTATTTCATGGTTTATTAAACTTGATGAAAAAATAGAAAGAGCATCTTCAATGGAATCCCCCACGGAGAATGGGACTTTTTCCTTGTTCGGTTTATAAAATTTGCGAAAATCATTAATCGTCCTCGACATATGCTTAATTTGGAGCAAGCCTTCTCGATTAAAACGGTCAATATATTGATCATCAATTTCTCCGAACTCTCGTGCTTCTCTTACATCCTGGATTAATAGTGATAAACTATTTAACGGTTGACGCCATTGATGTCCAATACTTGCAATCATTTCCCCCATTGCAGCAAGTCTTGATTGCTGGATTAGGACATAATCCTTTTCACGGTTTTTTGCTACTTCTTCCTGAATTCTTTGTTCTAAATCTTGTTTCACAGTCTCTACAGAATCATATATTTTTGCTAAGT
The DNA here is from genome assembly GCF_900177675.1 of Bacillus sp. OV166. Classification (GTDB taxonomy): domain Bacteria; phylum Bacillota; class Bacilli; order Bacillales; family Cytobacillaceae; genus Neobacillus. The sequence goes on from NZ_FXWM01000001.1 coordinate 3,554,005, forward strand.
CCTGATAGCTCTTTTCACTTTCCTTTAGCTTTTTCAACAACTCACGGCGCTTATAAAAAGATTGGAAAATGACATAAATGAAGGTTCCACTAACAAAGGATAGGATAAAATACCACATTATCACTCTAACCACCCTCAAAACATTCTTGGCTGTAAAGTGTTACACAGTTTCGTCCTTTATTTTTAGACTGAGTAAGTGCTTGATTTGCCTCAGAAATTAAATTATTTTTCGTTTTGCCTTTAGAAAACTCGGCGATCCCAAAGCTGCATGTTATCTTTTCAATATTATTAAATTTAAAGTCTTCGATAATGGAACGGATAGATTCGGCTAACTCCTGTGCTCCATTACTATCCGTAGCAGTAGTTAGCAGGATAAACTCTTCGCCACCCCAACGGGCAAAAATATCTGATTCTCTAATCCGTTGCTGAACAATGGTAGAGATCGTATGAAGGATTGTATCCCCAGCCTGTGGTCCAAAGCGTTCATTCACATGATTAAAGAAATCAATATCCATCGAAATAATCGAAAAAGGCTGGCCTAATCGTTCGGCACGTCTAATTTCCATTTCCAAGATATCATCAATTGGCTCTTTCTCTAGTTTGATTTTATAGACTGATTTTTGAATCGCGTGCAAAAGCTGACCTAAGTCAATCGGTTTGAAGATAAAATGATTAATTTTATTTGCATCGCACTGGATAAAGAAATCATTTTCATCATAAGCACTTGTTGCAATCACCTGGACTTGTTCGTTCAAGGCTCGTATCTTATTAATCAGTTCTAACCCGCTCATTTGGTTCATTTTAATATCACAAATAATTAAATCCGGTTGGTAACGCTGGTAAAGCTGAAATCCTTCCACATCGTCAATTGCAGCATATACATTGGCAAAACGACGCTTTAGAACTCGCACTAGTTTTTCCCTAGAAAACTTTTCCTCTTCGACATATAAGACTTTAACATCTTGGTATTGATCATTTAGGTATTGCTGAAGATTTGTTGCCATTGGTTTTTCACCTCTCTTATAATTTCAGGATGATTGGATATGTGAAAACCGACCAATTCACTTGTATCGTCGGCCGGTTTTATATGTTTTATATGATTTTATCTAAATTATATTGTCTCTATACTTTGCTTTCAATGGATTAACATAGGGTTTGAAAATTCTCCATTTTTTCGTAATAAAATTGACTCTAATTGTACTTACTTTGGACAGAAAAGGAAAAGCGTGGTGTTTTTTCTATAATACATGGTAAAATAGAAGGACTGGATCTTTTTGTTGAAGGAGAATTTGTTAATGGTTCAAATTATTTTAGTTTTGGTTCTTGCGTATTTACTAGGTTCAATCCCCTCTGGTTTAATTATCGGAAAAGTATTTTATAAAACAGATATTCGCCAGCATGGGAGCGGAAATTTAGGCGGAACAAATACGTTTCGGACACTCGGTGTTAAGGCGGGAATGGCGGTGACACTTGCTGATATACTGAAAGGGACATTAGCAGCATCCCTGCCCTATCTTTTTCATGTCGATGTGAATCCACTACTGGCTGGAGTATTGGCTGTTATCGGTCATACCTATCCTATTTTTGCCGGGTTTCGTGGCGGAAAAGCCGTTGCTACTTCAGGTGGTGTCGTATTGTTCTATGCACCCTATATGTTTATCACGGTCCTAGTTATCTTTTTTATCAGTTTATACATATCAAAATATGTTTCCTTATCCTCGATGATCGCAGGAATTACAGCTGTTTTGTTTGCCATTGTTACTGGTATTATTCGTGATTGGGACATCCCTTTGCTCATCGTAGTATTTCTGCTAGCTTCGTTTGTAATATATCGGCACCGAGCCAATATTAAAAGAATTATTAATAAAACGGAACCAAAGATTAAATGGTTATAATGAAAAGGAACCGATACCGGTTCCTTTTTGTTTTTTAAATAGTTTTAAAATTATACAAGAGTATAATATAGTATAACTAACAGTCTAAAAAAGAGATTACATAAAAAACCAGCGCCTAATAAGGAGTAATTATGAAACGGAATGCTTTTATACCTTCAGTTTTAATTATTATTGCATGTATCAGTTTAGCTTCTTACCTCTTAATTCAACAAAGTCAACATTCAGATGAAGACGAAAAAGTTTATCCTTCAAAAGAGCATAAGCCTCGATCTTCACTATTGATCAATCGCGAGATGACAGAAAAAATAACACTTGGTGCCATTGGGGATATACTGATTCACGACAAAGTTTATAAAGATGCCTTTAATGGGGCGAGATATAATTTTGACCCAATGTTTGAAAATGTAAAACCTCTATTAGAAAAGCCAGATGTTTTAACTGCCAATCAAGAAAGTATGTTAGGGGGAAATGCACTGGGTCTTTCAGGTTATCCGAGGTTTAATAGCCCATACGAGCTAGCAGATGCGCTCGTCCATTCAGGGGTCGATATAGTTTCCACAGCCAATAATCATACGTTAGATAAAGGCGAAAAAGGGATTAAGTCGGAAGCCGCTTATTTAGAAAGTATTGGACTGCCACATGTGGGAAGCTTCATTGATGAAAAGGACCGCCAAAATTTGAGGATACTAAATAAAAATGGGATTAAGCTTGCTTTTCTCTCCTATACCTACGGAACGAACGGAATCCCCATACCAGACGGAAAAGATTTTCTCGTCAACCTTATTAACCGCGAATCGATGAAAGAAGAAATTCATCGCGCCAAAAAACAATCAGATGTAGTCGTCATGAGCATCCATTGGGGTAATGAGTACAAGCGAATGCCGACAAAAGAACAAAAAGACCTTGCAAAATTTCTTGCTAATGAAGGAGTCGACATCATCTTTGGCTCTCATCCCCATGTCCTGCAGCCAATGGAATGGATAAAAACAGCAGAAGGCAAACGAACGTTTGTCATTTATTCATTAGGGAATTTTATTTCCGCCCAACATGGCGACTATAAAGATATTGGCGGTTTAACCACCATTGATATTACAAAACATGTATCAGAAAAAGGAACCACCATTGATTTTTCTAACCCGGCTTTTTACCCAACCTATGTCGCAAGTAAAAAGAATCATAATTTCCGCGTGGTTCCATTAGAGAAAGCAGGATCATTTGGTCTTCGAAATGCTAATGCGAAATTTAAAGAAATTCAAACACATATGCAACAATGGCTCCGGTAAAGCGGGGCCTTTTTACTCATAAAAGAAAGGTAGGAGGAACAAAGCGGATGGAAGGTATTAATCGACAAGGTATCTTGTTAAGTCTGTTATTTTTAACCATGACCTATTTTTTTGCAAGAGGTTACTACACTCCCTTTTTTGTTTTTCTGATTGCTTTATTATTATTAGTTGCTTTTTTTAAGGAAGAGAAACGCTTATTTGCCTGGATGGTCATATCATTTTTTTAGGTAATCTATTGCTAGTGTATATGGATAACTTCATAGAAAGTTTTCGTTTATCAGCTTATTCGCTTGTCATGTCTAGTCAATTGTTATTATTAATTCCAATCATTATTATTAGCTATGTTATTAAGAAATTTAAACTAGAAATTAGTCCATTTTTAAAAAAACCTATGCTATCAGGAGAAATTCAACTCCCTTTTAACATCGCTTTTTCGTTAAGAAAATTTTTTCTTATCCTTTGCCTTCTTTCAATACTAGCTATTATTGGGATACTTTTGATAAAAAAAGATGAAGTGCAATGGCATCCTTTGCTATTCATTTTATTGTTTTCAAGCTTCAATGCATTGCTAGAAGAGGTTTTGTGGCGCGGAATACTTCTTTCTAAACTGATTACGATAACCAATCAACGATTAGGCATGATAGTCACCAGCATTGCTTTTGGCTTACATACGACCATGTTTGGATTTTCAATCTTAATATCAATTCTTTATTTTTTTCTAGGATTATTATTTGGATTATTAACGTTATCATCTAAAAGTATCATTCCAGCTTTCATTGTTCATACCTTGATCACGACTCTTTTAATAATATCTGGATGGGTGATGATTCCCGTTTAATTTTGCCGAAATTCCTAACCTAAAAAGAAATCCGCACTCTTAGAGTGGTTACTCTTCAAGTGGACGGATTTCTTTTTTGCCATATATGTTCAAACAAACCTTCTTTTTGTAAAATTTCTCTTTGTCGTTCACCTATTAAATCGAAATGCGAATAACCATCCTTCCGATGATGGATCCATTCTTTCCTTAACCCATATTTTTGGCCCCAAACTGCTAATTTTGCAAGGTCATTGCAGCCCACCTTAGTGACTGTATTTGAACCTGGAAAGCGATCATCAAGCCAATAATGTGTTAAAAACGCAATTTCTCCTTTGTCAATTTTTCTTTTCCATTCGCTTATTTGCTGTTTTTTAATTCCAAAGGCCAATCAAGACACCTCAATGTATAGATTATTTCGCTGATATAAGTCAGAATTTTAGTCCTTTTTCTTAATTTCTTCATATTTTAAATACCATTCAGGAAATGACCTTTTGAATGAAGTAGGTCTAAAATTATCTTTTTTAACAATAATATGGGTTGTTTTTCCTTCTGCACAAATTTCCTCATCGCCATTTACAATCGTATATCCATAAACAGTTTTGATGCCATCATTTAATTCTACCCATGTTTTTACAAATCCTTTATCACCATAGCGTAACGGTTTTCTGTAGGTTACTTGAACGTCATAAACAGGAGCAAAATAACCTGACTCCTCCATTGCAAGATAACTATAGCCGAGATCCTCAATAAATCCGGTTCTGCCAAGTTCAAAAAACTTTAGATAATTAGCATGGTAAATAACACCCATCATATCTGTATCAGCATAATAGAGCTGAATTTCTCTAGTCGAAATAAATAAATTTTCCACAGGTCACGACCCTTTCGTGATCATATTTTACATTTTATTGATTGCCTTTATTACATCTGCTACTTCAAGCAGCAGGGACTTTTCAAAAAGATCTTCATCTTCTGCAACATCCATTAATCTTGAGGCCTGTGCTTGAATCATTTCATCCACCATGTTTGTTGCAAAACGGCCATTCCCTTTGAAGGATTCTTCATCCATCTTTTGTAGTAACAGCACTTTTGCTTCCCCTGTTAGGTGGTATTGAAAACTATTAGCATAGACCGCCATGATTTCAAGCAGTTCTTCTGGTGAATAATCAGGAAATAAAAAGAACTTTTTAAATCGGGAGCGAAGACCAGGATTGCTTTCTAGGAGCAAGTCCATTTCATGTGGGTAACCTGCCAAGACAACGACTAGGTTTTCATTATGCTTGGTCATTTCATCAACAAGTGTATCTATGACCTCTTTACCAAAATCACCTGTTGTCGAACTGAAAAGGGAATAAGCTTCGTCAATAAATAAGACACCACCGAGCGCTTCCCTAATTTTTTTCTTTGTTTTCCCTGCCGTTTGACCCACATATCCGGCTACAAAATCTGCCCTGCTTGCTACGATAAGATGCCCTCGTTTTAAAATGCCACATTCCTTTAAAAGCTCCGCATAAATCTTAGCTACGGTTGTTTTCCCTGTACCAGGATTTCCGGTGAAAACAGCATGAAGCTGAATAGGTACGGGCGGCAGCCCTTTTTTCATCCGGTACTGCTGCATTTTTACAAATGAGATAAGTGATCTCATCTCCACCTTTAAGGCTTTTAAACCGATTAGACGGTCCAATTTTTCATAAGGAGACTCAACACTCTCCTCTTTGTCTAAAAGAAAGTCCTCTTTATTCAGTAACATATAATCTAAGATGTTATCATCATTTACTTCCTTGTCCGAGCCCTTTTTAAAAATCGCATCTAAGACAATATTGCGGACTGTTCTTGCATTTCCAAAGGAATCATCCACCCGTTCACGATCGAGACGATGATTGATTTCGATTTTGGCTTCTTCGCTAACAAAGTAATCATTATCTGATGCCACATGTTCTGCTATGCTTATTAACTCTTCATTCGAATAATTTGGCAAATGAATGAGATTGGACTGAGGAAAACGGCTTCGTAAACCTGGATTAGCCTCTAGAAAGGAACGCATTTCCTCAGGATAGCCTGCCATAATGACCGCGAATTTCCCGCCATATTCATTTCCTGTCATAAGTGAAACCAGTGTATCAATAGCCGCTTGACCATAATCGTTGCCTGTTTGCCCCTCACGTTTTAGACTATAGGCCTCGTCAATAAATAACACCCCGCCAATTGAGCGTTCAACAACCGCTCGAACATTTTCTTCTGTTTGGCCGACAAATGAACCGACAAGCTGCGAACGATCCGTCTCAATCACTTCCTCACGAGGCAAGACACCTAATTCGTGATAAATTTTCGCAAGTAAGCGGGCAAGTGTTGTTTTTCCTGTACCCGGATTACCGGTTAAGATCATGTTCAAGCTCAGTTCGTCCTTTATTTGAAAACCGAGCTCCTTCCGCTGTTTTTGGTACTTTAAAAATCGGTAAAAATCATTGATCCGATTTTTAACAAACTCCATCCCAATCATTTCATTCAGTTGATCTAAGGCGTTGATTCGATCAGGAAGACTCTCAGTTTCTTCTTCAATAAATTCCCGTTGCCAAGTAGCTTTAATTTCCTCTAAATTAGATAAATGCAATTTCAAGTCATCATAATAGGTGGAAGTATGGAAAACACCTGTAATCGATTGATCGTACTCCTCAGCCGCCTTTAATAAACTTCCTGTTTCGTCTATAGCAGAAGACAACAACCCGTAAAGAAGCTGATGTTTTTGGAATAAATCCTTATTTTCTAATGTTGAGGAAAGATCTCTTTTCGTTTCTAATACATGTTGAATCTCATCGGCATCCGTTAAAAAGTTCTGACACACTTCTATGTATTGTTCCGCTGTTTTCTTTTTGGCTGTTCGATTATCCGTTTCTCTCATTGCAGGAAAGGTAAGCTGCGAAAGTAAGCCCTCCATCTTTTTCCAATCCGATTGCATCATATATTCTTTTGCGGCTTGATTATCAGGAAATAGTTTAAGCGCTCTTTCAAGCCATACCGCTGCCATTTTATCCTGTTTATTTCGACCAATCCGTGACAAAGCGGCAAGTGTTAATAACTTTGATTGGATGACGGGATTGGATTCGTACGTAAGAGCGGAAATTAATGCACTTTCATTTGAAATGGACCCGTTTTCGTTCAATTCAATTTCCCATTGCTTTAATAGGTCTTCGTTTATTGTTTTTTGATTTACAAGTACTCTCAAGGTTATCACTTCTTCTTCAAAATTTCCCTTCTATCTTACCATAACAGTCGCTCCATACCTAAACAAAAGACCTGTCCATAATGAACAGGTCTCCCACTTTTTTAGCTTTCTTGATTATGCGCCTCATCCTTAATTTCTGAACGGAAGGAGTCGATGCTTTCACGTCGGCGTTCATTCTTTGCTTCAATTTCCTGACGTTGTGTCTCACTGTCTGTTAATGCTAAAGATTCTTCAGCTGCTTCGATATTATTTTCCGTATTTTGAATCATTGCTTGAAGCTTTTCAACGTTATCGCTGCGATCATCTGGATTCGGTTTGTTATTATAGGCCATCATAATTCCTCCTATGGTGTAATTGGTACAAATATAGTTTGTTACTGAGCAGGAAAAATAAACAAAGAAAATTTTTGATAACAAAAAAGACCCAGAGGCTTTCGCCTATTGAGTCTTATCATCCATTCCTATTCACCTTTTGTTTGAATTACTTGTGCATGCTGCCCTGATGTATCATTCATTTTCTTACCCTTATTCCCACTGAACCCTCGTGGCTGGGTACCTACATGGCTTGGAGTAAAATGTTTGTGGTCTTTTTTTGGATTACCCATGTGCTGATCCCTCCTTATGTACATTTTGTCCATATGGCCGGGAAACATAATTGGTAATCTTTTTTAGTTATTCTGCTTTACCGAGACGTTTTTCTTCCAAGCGTTGTTCGATTTTTTCAATTGCAGCACGATCTTTTAAAAGTTGTGATTTATTTTCAGATACAAGCTCTGCAAACGAGCGTTTTCTAGGTTTTCTCATCGGTATCACCGTCCTTATTTCCTATTGTAACAGTTATTATGCCCGGAAACGGTTGCAATTATTACAACTTTTTGAAAATTATATCGTTTTTTAAATATTTATTATAAAAGAAAAAAAACGCTGGAGTAATCCAACGTCTTTTGTTTATTTTAGTTTATTTGTAAAATCTTTCATATCTTCAAGTTTCATTCCACCGACATATTTATTCTGGATCATCCCTTTACTATCAATAAAATACGTAGTTGGAATGGAAAGTACTTGATAGGTTTCATTTACTTTATCATCGGCATCAAGAGGGATTGGAAAAGTAATTTTATTTTCATCAACAAATCCTTGGACATCTAATTGTGGATCAATGTTAACCGCTAAAATAACGATATCCTTTTCCATTTGCTTGGAAAATTTCTCCATAGCTGGCATTTCTGCTTTACAAGGCGGACACCATGTTGCCCAAAAGTTAAGCATAACTTTTTTTCCTTTTAAATTGGAGAGTTTCACGGTCTCACCTGTTAATGTTTTAAGTTCAAAATCAGGTGCCTTTGCTCCAATAGCGAGTCCTTCTTGACTAGCTGTTGTTTGACTTGTAGTTTCGGGAGTTTCTGTTTTTTTATCCATTGCCTGAACAATCGCTACAGTAAGTAATGTAACTAATATTACGGCAGCAATTACTTTTTTAATCATCCCCGAATCCTCCTTTACTTCATACTCTGCTACTTCGATTTTACACTATAAACTTAGGTGAAACAAAACATGGATATGCCGAAACTGTGACAATTCACAAAGATTACATGTTTTTATAGATGTTTCCCAATTCAGCTAAAATATTTTTCGTGACAATTTCAACGATTTGGTTAATTGCTTTCTTTTCTTTAGGATATAAAAAGTCTGTGAAGCTCTTCCTGATAATTTCCTTTTAATATACCCTTTTCGGTTATTATTGCTGTTACCAATTCATTAGGAGTGACATCAAATGCTGGGTTAAATACTTTCACACCTTCAGGGGCTGTCCTTTTTCCAAATCCTTCAGTTATTTCGGAGGCATCTCTTTCCTCGATTGGGATATCAGCACCTGTCTTAGTTTCTAAATCAATGGTAGAGAGCGGTGCCGCTACGTAAAACGGAATATTATGGGCCTTCGCTAATAATGCCACACCGTATGTACCAATCTTGTTGGCGACATCACCATTTGCCGCTACGCGATCACAACCGACGATAACAGCGTCAACCCAGCCTTTTTGCATGACCATTGCTGCCATATTGTCTGTGATTAGGGTGACATCAATGCCAGCTTGCATAAGCTCCCAAGCTGTCAAACGAGCACCTTGTAAAAGCGGTCTTGTTTCATCCGCAAACACCTTTATATCCCAGCCCTTTTCTTTTGCTAAATAAAGCGGAGAAAGGGCTGTTCCATATCTTGCTGTTGCGATGCCTCCCGCATTACAGTGTGTGAGAACGCCCATCCCATCCTTTAAAAGGTTTAATGCATGCTCCCCGATCGTGCGGCAAACTTCTTCATCTTCATTGCGAATAGTATGTGCTTCAATTTCTAGTGCTTCTTTGATTTGATGGATCGGTAATTCTTTTTCTTTTAAGGCCCTGTCATTCATTCGTTTTAGTGCCCAAAATAGGTTAACTGCGGTAGGTCGTGAAGTGGCCAAATAATCGGATTGCTTTTTAAAATGAGCATAAAAATCTTCAAAGGAATCTTCAGGTGCATCTTTTATACCGAGCACTAAACCGTATGCTGCTGCAATTCCAATCGCTGGGGCACCGCGGACTTTTAACTGTTTTATTGCATCCCAGGCGTCTTCAATTTTCGTCGTTTCAAGAAATTCTGTTATATTTGGAATTTTGGTTTGATCTAGTATTTTAAGGACTCCGTTTTCATAAGAAACGGATTGTAAGTATGTGTTTTCCATGGAGAAACATCCCTTCTGCTTAAATAACTTCTATTATGTATTAATTTTCAACTTCTACCTATGTAATTTTAACAATATCCATGACATATGCAATACTTTCATTTTTGTAAGATGGAATTCTTAAATATTAACTAAATTGCGCGAAAATTTGTTAAAATAAAAACAAGACTGGAGGGGATTCTTATTAAGATTCTTGTTTTAGGTGGAAGTCGCTTTTTGGGGAGAACATTTGTGGAAGAGGCTTTGAGGCGAAATCATGAAGTGACGATTTTTAATCGCGGAATTCAAAATCCAGGAATAAAAGACGTTGAAGTCCTTACTGGGAATCGGTTTGGTAATTTGAAAGCGCTTCAAAACCGCCACTGGGATGCTGTTTTGGATACAAGCGGATTTATTCCATATACGGTCCAAAATACAACCAATTTATTGAAGGATCGTGTAAAACATTATACATTCATCTCGAGTATATCCGTTTACCAAGACTGGGTTCCAGAAAATTTAGATGAAGGCTACTCTGTTTTAGAAATGTCACTTGAGAAAGCTAATAAACTTTCAATGGATTCAGACGAGCCAGTTTATGAATATTATGGACATTTTAAAGCGTTATGTGAGCAGATTGCTGAAAAAAATTTGCCTGGACGAGTGTTAAACGTTCGTGCGGGTCAATTAATTGGGCCGAATGATTATACGGACCGTGTTCCCTATTGGATTAACAGAATAGCAAAAGGCGGCAAGGTTTTGGTGCCCGGAAGCCCTCATCGACGTGTGCAGGTGATTGACAATAAAGACCTTTCGAATTGGATCCTCGATATGGAAGAGCAGGATTCCACAGGAACCTTTAATGCAACAGGGCCTGATTATCCGCTAACGATGAAAGAGTTTATCGACGCATGTATCAAAGTGACTGATTCAAATGCAGAAGTGGTTTGGGCAGATGAGAAATTCCTTTTGGATCAAAAAGTGGCTCCTTGGACAGAGATGCCTCTCTGGGTACCAGAGAATTATCCTTTATCACCTGAGACTAAAGAGCCTTGGAAAGGTGCTTTCTCCATCAACGTGGATAAAGCGATTCAGAGTGGACTTACTTTTAGACCGCTTGAGGAAAGTATCACTGATATTTATGAGTGGGAGAAGACTCGCCATTTGACGGAATATGAGTGGAAATCGGGGATGCAAGCGGAAAAAGAGAAAGAACTGTTTTCCATATTAAATGAAAAATAATCAACTTGTGGATTCGCAAATAAACCATCAATTATCGGAGGAAAACAACAAAAGAGAGAGCAGATATCCCTGCTCTCTTCCGTTGTTAATTGCTTAAATCCCGTTTTTGCTTAAGAAGTTCTTTAAATTCTTGGTCTAATACAAGATATTTAGGATCATTTTGATCGATTAATGATATTTCTCCCAAAATCACCGCGATCTTGTTTTCAATGATTAATAATGCTTCTTCTTGATTATCCTCTTTCTTTATTTCTTTATTAAAATATTCCTCTGGTGTCATTTCTACACGTTTAATTTGCTGGTTTTCAAATACTAGCAGCCGGTTGCATAATTTATTTAAGAAATAATAATCATGGGAAACCGTTATGATCGTCCCATTAAACTCTGCTAATGTCTTTTCCAGCTGCTCCCTGCTCGGCAAATCCAAATGATTCGTCGGTTCGTCTAGGATAAGAACATCGTATTCTTTCATTAATATATCGACTAGCTTTACTCTTGTTCGTTCGCCCAAACTCAATGTCCTAATAGGTTTTGTAAAGAACTCGTCTTTTAAGCCTAAATTGGCGAGCAAGGTCCGCGCTTTTAACACATCTTCCCTATCTGTGAAACCTAAAGCCTCCATCACCGAATTATCGTCTGGTAAATCATCAACATCCTGACTTAAATAAGCAACGTTTATCGAGTCGCTCTTCCATAGATTACCATCTGTATACGTCTCTTGATCTAGGATCATCTTAATTAATGTCGTTTTCCCGCAGCCATTTTCCCCTAAGAGTCCCATTCGCTCTCCATGATTAATGTAGAAGTTAGAGCTATGAAAGAGTGTTCGATCCTCGTACGATTTATTTAGACGTTTGGCCTCGACAATCCGTTTGCCTCTCTTCCCTTGAGTGTCAAACTGGAACCTTACTTGGACTTCATCTAAAGGCTTATCAATTTTATTTTTTGCAAGCTCATTTTGCAGACGTTTCATTTTTGATTTCACTTGATTGTCTGTTTTTTTAGCCTTAGCCCGATGGTATTCCTTAATACCATTTTGTCTTTTACTGGGTCCTGTTCCCTTTTTGGTTGAATCACGATGGGCTTTTTCCGACCATGACTTTAATTGTTCCATTTGTGATTCAACCATTTCTATTTGCCGTTGCTGGGCGCTATATTGATGGCGCTGATTCTCCGCCCGATGTTGTTTTTCAACACGATAGTCACTATAGTTACCATTGTAAAAGTGGAGTTTGCCATGTTCAATTTCGAAAATACGATGCACTGTTTCATCTAAAAAATGACGGTCATGAGAGATAATTAAGACAGGTCCTTGAAATTTTTCTAATTCGGTTACCAGCCACTTAATCCCATGAAAATCCAAGTGATTTGTCGGTTCATCCAAAATTAAGAAGTCAGGTCTTGATGCCCAAACCGTCGAGAGTGCCAGTTTTAATTTTTCGCCTCCGCTTAAATGATTTAATCGGTCATCCTCCCAGTCATAGACTTTTTGAAGACCTAATTCACTAGCATGCTGGAATAATTCTTTCCTTGTGCTTCCTGATAATGACTGATGAAAATCACTTATCTCATAATCAATCGACTGCGATAGATAGCCTATTGTTAACTCGCTTGATTTTTCGATGACCCCTTTATCGGGTGTTATTTTTCCAAAAAGGATATTGGCTAGTGTTGTCTTTCCTGTACCGTTGTACCCGACAAGGCCAATCCTTTCCCCGTTCTTTATATCAAATTGGATATTTTCGAATACCTTTCTTAAATGAAAACTTTTTTCTAAGCCGATTACTTTAATGACTGTTTTTTGATTTGAATGCATAAAAAAACTCCCTTCAATTGAACCTGAAGAGAGATTATGTCTTAGAAATGATCACCATTTGCCGTTAAAATGAACAACAAATAAACCTTTTAAAGGTTTTATAGGTATATACGATCAGGACATAAAAAAGGACAGTCTAATCCTATTCTTCAGGTTCAACATTTTTCGTTATTCGAATCATGTCTGAAAAATAAGATTATAATTTCATCGTACCTTAATCATTCCTTTTCGTTTGTTAGTTTTATTTTAGTAGACGATCATTAACTTTGTCAAACATTTCTTCCGAAAAAACACCATACCAGCTGGCATGGTGTTTTCCAATATTAAGCTTGTAATTTTTCACGTAGAACCATTGGAAGAATTCCGCCGTGACGGTAGTAATCAATTTCAACTTCAGAGTCAAAGCGAACAAGAACTTCAAATTCTTTATTGTTACCAGCTTCGTCCGTTGCAGTTACTTTTAGAAGATCACGTGGTTTTACATTTTCGTCTACTTGAACATCAATGGTTTCTTTACCTGTCAGGCCAAGTGTTTCAGCGCTTTCGCCATCTTTAAATTGAAGTGGAAGCACACCCATTAACACAAGGTTTGAACGGTGAATACGTTCAAAGCTTTCAGCAAGAACTGTTTTAATACCTAAAAGGTTTGTACCTTTAGCAGCCCAGTCACGTGAAGAACCCATTCCGTAATCTTTACCAGCAAGAACGATTAATCCAGTACCGTTTTCTTTGTACTTCATGCAAGCATCGTAAATAGATGTCACTTCGCCAGTTGGCCAGTAGGTAGTTACCCCACCTTCTGTTCCTGGTGCGATTTGGTTACGAATACGAATATTTGCGAATGTTCCGCGCATCATCACTTCATGGTTACCACGACGGGATCCGTAAGAGTTAAAGTCGCGGATTGCAACGCCTTTTTCTAGCAGATATTTACCAGCTGGAGTATTTTTACCAATTGCTCCTGCAGGTGAAATGTGGTCAGTTGTAACTGAATCACCAAATTTACCAACAACACGTAGTCCTGCTAATGGCTCGACGATACCTGGTTCTGGTGATAAGCCTTCAAAGAACGGCGGGTTTGCGATGTAAGTAGAATCCTCATCAAAAGTATATAAAGGCTCATTGCTTGTTTTGATATCATTCCAACGCTCGTTGTCACCGAACACGTTTGCATATTCCCGGCGGAATAGTTCAGGAGTTACTGTACGTTTAACAACATCATTTACTTCAGCAGTTGATGGCCAGATATCCTTGAAGAAGACATCATTTCCATCTTTATCTTTACCAATTGCTTCATTTGCAAAATCAATATTTACAGTACCAGCAAGAGCATATGCAACAACTAATGGTGGTGAAGCAAGGTAGTTAGCTTTTACAAGCGGGTGAATACGTCCTTCAAAGTTACGGTTACCTGAAAGTACAGATGTAACTAAAAGATCGTTTTCCGCGATTGTTTTTTCGATTTCTTCTTTTAAAGGACCGGAGTTACCGATACATGTTGTACAGCCATAACCAACGAGGTTGAAGCCGATTTGCTCTAGGTAAGGAAGTAACCCCGAATCACGAAGATATCCAGTTACAACTTTAGATCCTGGTGCTAAAGAAGTCTTAACGAATTTAGGAACTTCCATTCCTAATTCAACAGCTTTCTTCGCAACAAGTCCAGCACCCACTAGAACATAAGGGTTGGATGTGTTTGTACAGCTTGTAATCGATGCAATCGCAACGGCACCAGTTTTAATAGTAGTTTCGTCACCGTTTAGGAAATTAACAGTTGCAGACTTTTCAAGCTCATTTGCTTGTAAGCCGAAGCCTTGGTTTCCTTGTGGAGCAGAAACAGCTTTCACGAATTCCTCTTTCATTTTAGAAAGTGGAATCAAATCTTGAGGACGCTTTGGACCAGATAGATTTGCTTCAATGACGGAAAGATCGATTTCAACTACATCTGTGTAAACTGGCTCGATCGCTGGATCGAAGAACAAACCGTTTGCTTTGCAGTATTGTTCTACTACATTGATATGCTCTTCTTCACGGCCTGTTAAGCGCATGTATGCAAGTGATTCATCATCAATTGGGAAGAATCCGCAAGTTGCACCGTATTCAGGGGCCATGTTTGCAATTGTTGCACGGTCTGCAAGTGGCAGTACTGATACTCCAGGTCCGAAGAACTCAACGAATTTCCCTACAACCCCATGGCTGCGAAGAACTTGAGTTACTTTTAAAGCAAGATCAGTTGCTGTAGCACCGTTTGGAAGCTCACCTGTTAATTTAACACCTACTACTTCTGGTACAGGGAAGTATGAAGGCTGACCTAGCATTCCTGCTTCAGCTTCAATACCGCCAACGCCCCATCCAAGAACACCAAGACCATTGATCATTGTTGTATGGGAGTCCGTACCAACCAAAGTATCTGGATAAGCTTCTAATTCACCTTCTGTTTCTGCAACGTGGACAACATCAGCCAAGTATTCAAGGTTTACTTGGTGTACGATACCTGTTGCAGGTGGAACGGCGCGATAGTTATTAAATGATTTTTGCGCCCAACTTAAGAATTGGTAGCGTTCAGCATTACGTTCGAATTCATAATCCATGTTAATTTTTAAGGAATCAGCAGCTCCATATGCATCAACCTGTACGGAGTGGTCGATTACAAGATCAACCGTTTTTTCAGGGTTGATCTTGTCAGGGTCTCCGCCTAAGTCTGCCATTGCTTTTCTTAAAGAAGCAAGGTCAACGACTGCTGGAACACCTGTAAAGTCTTGAAGGATAACACGAGCAGGCTTAAATGGTACGTCCACTTCTTTTAGCTCATTTGTGCCCCATTTTGCTAAGTTTTCAACATGCTCTTTTGAAATTGCTCGGCCATCTAATTGGCGTAATACAGATTCAAGAAGTACTTTTATAGAGTAGGGCAATTTAGAAACTTTTCCAATTCCGGCCTCTTCCAGTGCACTTAAACGGTAATAGTTGTAACGTTTACCATTCACTTCAAAGGAAGTGCGTGCGTTAAATACATCATTTTTTACCATGTAAAAACCCCCTAATTCGTCATTAATAAATCGAAAATTAACGAAAAGTTGAAAAATTTGAATTTTCCCATCCTGCTTAACTTTTCTCACAATTCTAATCTTAATACAAGCGATTACATAAGTAAATAACAAGAAAGTTATTGCGATTGATAAGTTTCACTTATGTTTTTTATGTATTTTGTTCCGAAAATTCAAAAAACACTATTTGTGCTTATATGATTTAAGACAAGGGAAAACCACCTTTTTCATTATTTATTATCTCAAAAAACTTTTTCATTGTCATGTTTTTTGCTATGGAGGAAATAGTAAAAGTGTAGGAGGTGATTAGAATGGTGAAACGAAAGTCTAATCATGTAATTCCAGGGATGAATGCAGCCAAGGGGCAAGGAAAAGGTGCAGGTTTTAATGAGGAATTGGCGAGTGAACCAGAATTAACTGCAAAAGAAAGAATGAATAACAAAAAACGAAAGAAAAATCAATAATAACAAAAAGCAGGCGGGCTCCCCCGCCTGCTTTTCCTATTCTGTTTGGTTTACTTCTGTCACCATGCTTTGCAGATCCTGCTGGAAACGCTCTAGCTGCGATCGTTGATGTTCCGATGCCACTTCTAGTGCATTTTCAATTTGTTGGTAGGCTTCATTGACTTCGTCTTTTAGATGCTTTAGTTGATGACCATAACTTGCACTATCACTTACAATTGTCTCGAATAGTCCTTGTGCATTCTCATACCCCTGCTGTGCTGCTTGAAATGCTTGTTGTTTATCTTTATTGTATGGGAATTTATCCATCTTTCTTCATTCACTCCTTCATTTTGTTTACCGTTAAATTGCACAGAACAACAAAAAATATACGGTATAAAAGGACTTTATCACTGCATCCTAACATATAGGAGGGATGCAATATGAACAAAAACGATGGCAAAGACATGCGAAAAAATGCACCAAAACAATCAGGGCAGCCTGAACCGTTAAGCGGTTCCCACAAAGTCAAGAATCGCAACCATACTAGAGCCAAACATAATACACATCACGATATGTAGAAACCTATAAGATAGGCGCAAGTCAAAAAAATGCCCAGCACTTTGTTTAAGTGCTGGGGCATCCGTCGATTACTAAGCTTTTCTATACATTGATTAATGACCGAAGCAAGTCCTCTTCTTCTTCTGGAGTCACTGTTCGTAAATCAATGATAAATTCATCTTTTTGAATCCTTCCAACAATTGCTGGTTTCACTTCGGATCGAAGCTTTCTTCCCAGCTGTTCTGCCGTCAATTCACGATGTTTTAAGGACACGACCATGGTTGGAAGCTCAACATCCGGCATCGTACCCCCACCCACTTGGCTTCTTCCTTCTGTAATTTTTGTAACATATTTTCCAGTATTTTGTAATAAGTTTGTAACAAACGACTGCGATCGTACGTCTAATTCTTCAGAGGAAACTAATAAATCACGGACGGTTGGAATATTTACTAAGCCATTTTCTCCACGGGCATAATCGATTAATGTCCCCTCAAGCGCAGCCAACGTCATCTTATCAACCCGGACAACGCGTGCCAACTGGTGTTTTTTTAAACGACTAATGATTTCTTTTTTTCCAGCAATTATACCGGCCTGTGGACCGCCAAGAAGCTTGTCACCACTAAAGGTTACAACATCTGCCCCTAATTCAATGACCTCTTTTACTACCGGTTCTTCACCAATTCCGTGCTTTCTAAAGTCATATAGAGCACCACTTCCGAGATCTTCATAAAAAATGACACGATCTAATCGTTTCGTAAGCCCAACAAGATCTTCGGTATCAACAGATTTGGTAAATCCGATGACCTTAAAGTTGCTCGTATGTACCTTCATGACGATTGCAGTTTCTGAACTGACAGCTTTTTCGTAATCATAAAGATGTGTTTTATTAGTGGTGCCAACTTCTACAAGCTTTGCCCCACTTTCTTCCATTATAGATGAGATTCGAAAAGAGCCACCGATTTCAACAAGCTGTCCCCTTGAAACAATGACTTCTTTGTTAGCGGCTAGAGCTCTTAAAACCAGATAGACAGCAGAAGCATTATTATTAACCACCATAGCCGCTTCTGCACCGGTGATATCTTTAATTAATGCTTCAACATGACTATGTCTTGAACCTCTTTCACCTTCCGTTAGCTTATATTCAAGATTTGAATAGTTCCTTGCAGTGTCAATCACATGGTTGATTGCATTTTCGCTTAATCTAGCCCTTCCTAGGTTTGTATGTAAAATAGTTCCTGTCGCATTGATGACCTTTTCTAAGGTATAAGAATACTGTTTCTGTATTTTTGTTTCGAGAATAAAAAATAGGTCTTCAATAAAATGATTGGTCCCTGGCCTGCCACCTGGCCAATTATCATCTAGGATTGCCTCCCTAATGTTGTCAATGACCTCTTTAAGCTGTTTGGTCAGATGCGTATGATCAAGCTGACTTTCTAGAAGGAGAGTTAAAAACCTCTCATGATTTTGAAGTTCATGGACAGGTGGAATTGAGCGTAGCCATTCTTTCAACATAAAAACTCCTTTATCACATGTTCTTTTTCTCTGACATTTGACTAGTCGCAGCATATATGAATGAGTGGAATTCACAAACGGGCGCTTTAACTTTCCCAATTATATCACATCAGTTTCACGTTTTAAGTCACATTGAATAAAATGAAACGAGCAAGGGGGATTAGATATGTCAAAAAAGAAACAACTTAAAAATCAAACCTTTGATTTTGACTTAGTGGAGAAATGGCTGGAAAACTATTTTCTAGATCCACTTACTTCTTATTATGATGAAACACAATTTCCAATCGATCTTTATGAAACAGAAAAGGAATGGATTGTTGAGGCCATTTTAAGCGAATTCGAGGCTTCGGAAATAAAGGTTTATATAGAAGGAAATATATTAATGATTACTGCATCCAAATACCCCCCTTACATGAATAAACAAAAAAGAGTCCGTTCCATTAATTTTCCGTTTCTAGTCATTAATCAGAACGTATTTGCTACATTTACAAATGGAACTCTAGAGGTAATTATTTCAAAAATAGATAGAGGAGTAGGAAAAAATAGATTCATTACCCTGCCTTAAGAAAACTTGTGGCATTATTTTTTATGCTTCAGTTAACATAATAATTTTATCTGTAAAAAAACACCCCTCATTTCCAACCGAATTTGAGGGGTGTTTTTTATTTTTTAGTAATGATCTCTATCATTTCATCGGTATCAGGGAAAACACCTGTTTCGAGTTTTGAATAGATCTTCTCTCCATTCACGGTCACTTCGAAAGCGCCGCCTGAACTTGGAATCAGTTCTAACTTTTGAATATCTCTAAAAAAATGATTAAATAGCTCTTCCGCGAAACTCGCGGCTTTTGGCGCGTAATTTCATTGCATGCAAAATTCAACAATAACATGATAGTTCTTCATAAAAATACCCTCCAAAAAGTGTTTCCTACATAAGGATAGTGTTAATATTTTAACCTATTCCTTTTCCTTCAGCAATTTTTTTGTCTATTCGTGCGCAATTTTTTTGAAAGAGTTATACTAAATAAATGGAGGTGGACATGTTGAGTGAACAAGATAAAATTCGCCTAACTTCTTTGTCAACAAAAGCCGGTTGAGGCTGCAAAATTGGTCCTGAGGACCTGGCGCAAGTGTTGCGTCAATTACCGAAACAAGAACCTGTTCCTGAATTATTAGTGGGACTTGATACTTCTGATGATGCTGGAGTGTACCAAATAACCGACTCCATCGCTTTGATACAGACAGTTGACTACTTTACCCCAATCGTCGACGATCCATATATGTTTGGTCAAATCACGGCTGCAAATGCATTAAGCGATGTTTATGCCATGGGCGGCGAACCTAAAACAGTTATGAATATTGTCGGCTTTCCGATTAAAAAGTTGGGTGCCGAAATGCTGGCTGATATTCTTCGTGGTGCAGCAGATAAAGTAAAAGAAGCCGGTGCGATTACCGTTGGCGGCCATTCAATTGATGATCAGGAACCTAAATTTGGACTTTCCGTTACAGGTATAGTCCATCCCGATAAAGTTTGGAAAAATGTCGGCGCTAAGCCTGGTGATGTTCTCGTGTTAACTAAGCCGATTGGTGTGGGTATTATCACAACCGGTATAAAAAGAAGTGTCGTAACTCCTCTGCAGGAACAGATTGTGACAGAGACAATGGCTACGCTAAATAAGGTGGCAGCTGAAGTTTTAACAGAATTTCATCCTCACGCTGTAACTGATGTAACTGGATTCGGATTACTTGGACATGGCAGTGAAATGGCACGTGGTAGTAATGTTAGTTTTGAATTCTCACTCTCACAAGTCCCTGTTTTAGAAGGTGCTCTTGAATTAGCGAAAAATGGTGTGGTGCCTGGTGGTTCTAAGTCGAATCATAAATGGATAGCTGATGATGTTGTTTATGAGGATATTCTTCAGGAGGAGCAGCTGGTCCTATGTGATGCGATTACATCTGGGGGTCTGTTTGTTTCACTTAGTGAACAGGAAGCGGCTCAATATGTCGACAAGCTACATTCTAATGGTCTTGCATATGCTGCGATTATTGGGAGAGTTACCGAGAAAAAAGACAAATATATCTATGTAACAAGATAACAGCGAAGCCTTAGTTGCTTCGCTGTTTCTTTTATGCAAAAAAAGCCCTGAACCATTTTGGTCCAGGATTATTATAATTATTATATTTTCTGATGCAGCTTCTCTACCATATCCTTGGTCATTTTATCCAAATCAAACGCGTATTTAAAGCCCCATTCCTCTTTTGCCGCACTAGCATCAATTGAATTTGGCCAACTTTCCGCAATTTTTTGACGATCTGGATCAACATTATAAGAAATTTCAAATCCAGGTACATACTTAGCGATAGAAGCCGAAATTTCTTCAGGATCAAAGCTCATCGCTGTCACGTTGAAAGCATTACGGTGGATTAATTTTGATGAATCTGCCTCCATTAAGTCAACAATTGCATTTAGGGCATCGGGCATATACATCATGTCCATATAGGTACCTTTATCAATGTATGAAGTATATTGGCCATTCTTGATCGCTTCATAATAGATTTCAACGGCATAATCCGTAGTCCCTCCGCCAGGAAGTGCAACATAGGAAATTAACCCTGGAAAACGCAAGCCGCGGGTATCGACACCAAACTTTTGGAAATAGTAATCAGACAATAACTCCCCTGCCACTTTATTGACACCGTACATCGTCGTTGGACGCATTATCGTATCTTGTGGGGTGCTGTCCTTAGGTGTGGATGGACCAAAAGCGCCAATCGAACTTGGTGTGAAAAATTGCGCCTTTAACTCTCTTGCAGTTTCCAAACCATTCAATAGCCCGCCCATATTTAAATTCCAAGCAAACACAGGCTTGGCTTCTGCTGTAGCTGATAAAAGAGCGGCTAAATGCATAACAGTATCAACGTTGTATTTTTTGGCTACTTCCACCATTTGGTTTAAATCCGTTACATCGACAGTCTCAAAAGGACCACTTTGAGCGGCTTCGCTGTCATTCTTTTTAATATCTGTAGCAATGACATTATCCGCACCATATATGTCTCTTAGCTTTAAAGTTAATTCTGATCCAATCTGCCCTAAAGCACCTGTGACTAAAATACGCTTCATCGTCGTTTCTCCGTCCTCTTCACTCTTACTAAAAATAGTGATTTACTTTATTTTTACGTTACTTAATCAGTTAGGGTGATACCTAAATAACGCCCATTTCCTTGCCGACTTTTTCATAAATAGCAATCGCTTGGTCGAGCATTTCTTTTGTATGTGCAGCTGTCGGCATGTTACGCACTCGTCCAGTCCCTTTTGGAACGGTTGGGAACACAATCGCCTTGGCATAAACCCCTTCATCATTCAAACGTTTACTGAATTGTTGAGTAAGTGCTTCGTCCCCGATAATACAAGGGGTGATCGGAGTTTCGCTGTTGCCGATATTAAAGCCTAACTCGTTCAAGCCTTTTTTTAGATAATTTCCATTTTCCCAAAGCTTTTTGTTCAGTTCCGTGCTCTCCATAAGGATTTCAATTGACTTCTTACTTGCAGCCACATCGGCAGGAGTTAATGAGGTAGAAAATAGGAATGGACGGCTGCGAACTTTCAACCAGTCAATGAGATTTTTCTTACCAGCGACATAACCGCCAACCACGCCAATTGCTTTAGATAATGTACCGATTTGAAAATCAATTTTATCAGAAAGACCAAAATGCTTAACGGTCCCTGCCCCATCACCAAGCACACCTGATCCATGAGCATCGTCTACATATGTAATCAGATCAAATTCCTTAGCAATCTTGACAATTTCAGGCAGTAAAGCAATATCTCCGTCCATCGAGAACACGCCGTCTGTAATCACCATAATTTTATTGTAAAGGCCTGACTCTTTTGCTGTATTTGCTTTTTCGCGTAAATCTTCCATATCGGAGTGGTTCACACGGATAATTTTTGCTTTAGAAAGACGGCAGCCGTCGATTATCGACGCATGGTTTAATTCATCCGAAAGAATCGCATCATTTTTATCCATTACTGCGGAAATAGCCGCCATGTTACAATTAAATCCAGATTGGTAAGCAATCGCTGCTTCTGTATGTTTGAATTCAGCTAATTTTTCTTCCAGTTCAACATGGAGTTTAAGCGTTCCGTTGATGGTTCGAACGGCCCCTGCCCCAACTCCGTATTGTTCAATCGCCTCAGTAGCGGCTTTTTTCAAACGTTCATCCGTGGCTAGGCCTAAATAGTTGTTGGAAGATAGATTGACTAGCTCTCTGCCATTAATTGTTATAACTGGTCCATTTGGGCTTTCGAGCGGATCGATGACATTGTACAAACCTTTTCCCTTTAAATTATCAAGATTTTCATTTAAAAATTGCACCAAAAAAGTACTGGACATATTCAATTCCCCCTATATTCATTTGAACGTGCTTTGTCGTTAACGGAAAAACAATCGTCCGTTTCAGGCGGACATCCACACCTTTGTTAAACACTGGTATTAAAGGATTCCTGTACTATACTTTATCATAAATTTTTATAGTTGTGCATATCTAGTGGACAAAAAAGCAAAAATATTTTTTATATCTTTTAGAATGCCCTATTAACAATAATGTTATTTCTTAAGATAACCAAACTGCTATCAATGAATTATTTTATAATGGCATGGTTTTAAGTTATAATGGTTTTTTAATCGTACTGAGCCAATCTCCAACGCAACAAAGAAAGGATGTCAACCTTGTCATTTTTGTATTCAATCTTATACACACTAGTTATAGGGGCGGTATTTATTTTTCTATTTATTATTGCCTACGATTTTCTTTACGGTGAAAAACCAGAAAAACAAACGAAGAAAATACATAAATATTTTCAAAAAGAAACCATTAAAAAAATTGATAGACTGGAACATCAGCCTCGAAAATTTACCATGTACCAAGTCACAATGAATAGTGGTATTAAGAAGATTAAGATGAAACCAGGTTATAAAGTAGTCAATATGGTACCAAAGGAGAAAAACAAAATGTAAGCAAAATTCGGGGATAAGTTATTTTACTCCAAAAGAAAAACCGGGGAATTCCCGGTTTTTTTTCCATCTATTTAATTTTCCTCGTCAAGGACATTTGTTTGCTTCACTATGAGAGTCCCATTTCGCTAACGTGCTTTTCTTATTTTACGGACACCGAACTCAATTTCCCTACATTTCGATTGATATTTTGTAATGCCTCCTTGTATTCTTTTTCTAAACTACTAATTATTTCAGAAACCGATTCTATTTTATTTATTGCCCCGACGCCATGTCCTGCTGACCAAATATCCTTCCATGCTTTCGCATTCGTCTCCCTTTGCATATTATCAAAGTTTACCTTGTCTTTTTTAACAAGTGTATCTGGGTCCAAACCTGCCTTTTTAATACTAGGTACCAGCATATTGCACATGATGCCGGAGAAAGCATCCGTTAAAATGATATCCTCTTGTGTGGCTTCAACCAGCATTTCCCTGTATTCATCATTGGCCATACTTTCTGTCGCAACAATAAAGCGGGTTCCCATATAAGCAAGGTCAGCGCCTGCTGCCTGTGCAGCTAAAATTCCCTTCCCTGTTGAAATGGAACCAGCAAGGACAATGATACCATCCCAGAAATTACGGACCATATCTACGAAGGCAAAGCTGTTGATTTGACCCGCGTGACCACCCGCCCCGCTTGCCACCAAAATAAGTCCATCGACACCAGATTCAGCTGCTTTTTGAGCAAACTTCAAATCACTCACATCAGAGAATACGAGCCCGCCATATTCATGCACAATATCGACTACTTGTTTCGGACTTCCTAAGGAGGTAATTACCAATTGCGGCTGATGCTTTTTAATCAATGCAAGTTCTTCCTGCAGGCGGCTGTAAGAGCTATGTACGACCATATTCATCGCCCAAGGAGCAATTTTTCGGCTAGGATCGAGCGCACGAGCCTCTTCTAACTCTTCATTTAATTGCCCCATCCACTGATCAAGAACCTCAATTGGTCTTGCATTAGGAGCAGGAAAAGAACCTATCACGCCATTCAAACAACAATTTTTCACAAGTTCGGTGCCTGACACCAAAAACATCGGGGCCGAAATGACCGGTAATTTTAATTGGTTCCACCATGATTCAGGAATTGATTTCTTCATTTTGATCACCCTTTATTTTAGAATTTTCAGAATAAATGATTCACTTTCATAGTACCTGAAAATGAATGAGTATTCAATCTTTGCATGAACCTTTTATTTCTGTCTATCAAAACGCTTACCATCCACGAACGATTTTTAATTAAATTGATAAAATGTTCGTTTTTTGCGAAAAATGATTGATTTACTCTTCTCCTGTGCTTTATAATGTGAATAAATTCATATGGTTTCACTCATATAATCGCGGGGATATGGCCCGCAAGTTTCTACCGGATTGCCATTAACCATCCGACTATGAGTGAGTAATGGGAAAGTCGCTCTTCTATTTGAGTGCACTAATTCCATATTCTTTCGGACATGTAGCCCAAAGATCATTATCTCACTCAATTTTTTGATGTGAGTTAATGACCTTTGGGCTTTTTATTATTTTATAAGGAGAATCTAACATGAGATTACTAGAGGAGAAAATCAACACCGACGGAAAGGTTCTTTCGGAAAATGTTTTAAAGGTTGATTCATTTTTGAACCACCAAATAGACCCGCAATTAATGCTTGAAATAGGAAAAGAGTTTGCAAGGATTTTTGCAGGTGATGGTATTACTAAGATCGTAACCATTGAATCTTCAGGAATTGCCCCCGCAGTTATGGCTGGTTTATATATGAATGTTCCTGTAATCTTCGCAAGAAAAAGAAAATCCTTGACACTAGTCGATGATTTATTAACTGCTTCAGTCCATTCGTTTACTAAAAATGAAACAAACGAAATTTCCATTTCAAAGAAATATGTAAATGAAAATGATAGAGTCCTAATCATTGATGACTTCCTTGCAAATGGGGAGGCTGCACTTGGTTTAGTAGATATTGTTCAAAAAAGCCGTGCAACAGTTGTTGGAATTGGCATTGTCATCGAGAAGTCCTTTCAACATGGCGCTCAAAAATTAAAGGACCTTGGTTTTAGGGTTGAATCTTTAGCACGAATTGCCTCGCTTTCAAACGGAAAAGTGTCATTTATAAATGAGAACGTGGAGGAATTAATCAAATGAAACAACATCCGTTTAAAATAGCCTCATTAGGAATTCAACATGTATTAGCCATGTACGCCGGAGCGGTAATCGTCCCACTTATCGTCGGTGGAGCACTTAAATTTACCGGAGAACAATTAACCTACTTGGTATCGATCGATATCTTAATGTGCGGAATTGCGACAATTTTACAAGTTTGGCAGAATCGCTTTTTCGGAATTGGTTTACCGATTGTACTTGGCTGTACGTTTACTGCAGTTGGACCAATGATTGCCATTGGTGGACAGTATGGTATTTCCGCTATTTATGGATCGATTCTTATCTCAGGACTTATCGTCATTATTATTTCTCAATTCTTTGGAAAATTAATTAAGTTCTTCCCACCTGTTGTGACTGGTTCGGTTGTAACCATAATCGGGATTACACTTATCCCTGTGGCAATGAATAACATCGCCGGTGGTCAAGGCAGCCCAGATTTTGGAAGCCTATCAAATATCAGTTTAGCTTTCGGAACTTTGCTTTTTATCATCTTGCTCTATCGATTTACGAAAGGTTTTATTCGCTCCATTTCCATTCTAATAGGATTAATTGGTGGTACTATTGCTGCTTCTATTATGGGGAAAGTAAATTTCTCAGCGGTAGCTGATGCATCATGGTTCCATATGGTGAAGCCATTTTATTTTGGTACACCTACTTTTGAATGGACCCCGATTCTTACTATGACTCTCGTAGCAATTGTGAGCATGGTAGAATCAACAGGTGTATATTTCGCTCTAAGTGATATCACAGGAAAAAAATTAAATGAAAAGGATTTATCAAGAGGATATCGTGCTGAAGGTCTCGCGAGTATAATCGGGGCTTTATTTAATGCTTTTCCCTACACAACCTACTCTCAAAACGTGGGACTTGTTCAGCTATCAGGTGTAAAAAGCAAAAACGTCATTTATACCATGGGCGGGATGCTAGTATTTTTAGGGTTTATTCCTAAAATCGGGGCATTCACTACCGTTATTCCAACACCTGTCCTTGGTGGCGCAATGGTGGCTATGTTTGGAATGGTCATTGCTTACGGAATAAAAATGCTAGGAAATGTAGATTTTGCATCACAAGAAAATCTTCTAATCATTGCTTGTTCTGTCGGTATGGGGATGGGCGTAACTGCCGTACCAGATATGTTTTCCCACCTGCCAGAAGGCGTTAAAATCCTTACCAGCAGTGGAATTGTAACAGGAAGCCTTACTGCTATTTTTCTAAACATTGTTTTCAATGTAACAAAGTCAACAAAGCAAATTAAGGCAGCAAATAATCAAAGTGCTGTTTAAATAACATCATATATCCAACACATTCCTCAGCACCATAATGGCTTTTATCAGAAACGACTAAAAATAACAGCTGAGGAAATAATCGTAAATGCGATGACAAATATTAGAGATCTTTATTTCAATGCCATAAAGATGATATTTACACAGCATATAATAGGGTTATTACAAAACCATAAAAAATGAAAAAGACGCCAATCGTTAAAAAAATTACGATTAGCGTCTTCTTCATGTTATTTACAGATTTATTAGCATATGACGATTATCTTGGTAACATATCATGGTTAAAAGACAAACATCTTTCATCCTATGCAGAGGATTTTAAAAATTTTATCATTTCTTACTATAAGAAATAGAACTAAGTTTAATTAACTGCTAAATGAAAACTCCGATTGCACTTATCCCCCTCAAGGGACTGCCGACCCCACGTATCTTCATTGTACACTTAGTATCTAACAGAGGAAGTTTGACTACTGCAGACCAATTAAAGGTTAAAAGAGAATCTCCTTGTTGTTCCATTAAAGGGCGCTTTAATTGAATAAATGGGTGATACATATTAGACATGACTAATATGTATCACCCTTTATTTTTTATGTTTTTTTAGGATTTAGGTATTGATAAAATCGATCCGTCAGGTATAGGTAGATTAACTAACTCAGGAGACTTAGATGTAATTTCATTCTTGTGTCTTGTATAAGTTCTTACTTTATTATCAAACTTAGTCCAAATGGTACGAAAACCATCTAATTATAATTCGGTTATATAGTTATACAAAGTCCTTTTCCTTATTCAATTTTGATCCACCTCCCATACACCTAATAAATTTCTTGTTTTATTGGAAGTCATCACTCCTTTCAAGCATTGTTGAGTTATTATTAATTCCATGTAAAGAAACATGCCATTGTGTTCTATTTACCTTGCCAATCTGATACCTTTAAACTGTAAATATTCTTAGGGGGAATGGTTACTATGGCAAATTTAAAAGATAAATTTACGATTGATGACATGAAGGCATTAGACCAAAGACTCAATCACATCTTCTATCAAGTAACCCATTATCAAACTAGATCAAACGCTGGGCTTACAGAACTTCAATTACTTGATACAATTGACCATTTATGTCGAATGTCAGGTATGCTGTGTGATGTAATTGAACAACAGTTAGAAGGGCATATAGAAACATCAGAACCGCATAGTTATATTAATAGAAAATTAGGGACTGTTGAAACTGTTATTAAAAATTTTTTAGAAATTAAGAAAATTGATTTAGATTAACTACAAGGTGGCTCATAAAGAGCTTCTTTTTTTCATCTCTTTTCAATTTATCTAGGACACTGTCAGACTCGTTTATGAATTGATTTAAGCCATTTTACTTAAATCTAATACAAATACACCCTAAACATTGTTTTCAATGTAACAAAGTCAACAAAGCAAATTAAGGCAGCAAATAATCAAATTTCCTCTTAATGAAAAAGAAATAGTAAAAAGACGATACTGATTTGGTATCGTCTTTGTTGTTTCTCGTTCAGGAAATGTATGTTACGAAACGCTAGAAATGGATCTAAATAATTTCAAAAAAGGCGATGCCATTCTAAAGCATCGCCTTAATCATTTCTAAGAGTTCAATTATGTTTCTTTTAGTTGTAGAACTTAAACCAGTGATGGTCGTAATATCAGTCCCTGTATTATCACTTCCTGAACCTGAATTTGTTTTAGTTACCGATATTGGAGAAATATTATTTGCACCACCAAAGTTTACGATCCCCCCAGAAATGGTCCCAATAGTAATACAATCATGATTGGTCGCCAACCAATCACCCCCTTCCACGCTTATTTACTATTATATGGACAAGGTTATTCGGTTGTTTAAGCATTTTCATTATTTATTTTTTAATGCTTCTTAATTTCAAAAAGAGCCACGTGTGAGGCCCATTTGTTTTTCATAATTATGTTTTTGGAGATTTGCATGCATCCTTTTCTAACTTGCAAATCCACTTATAAAATCCTAATAAGATAAGAAGCAAAAACGGATCAAGTATAGCTGCATGCCAAAGCTTCCACCAGCCGTAATGAAAGAATCCCCAAGGAGGAGGCAGCAATGTAATGACTTCATATATCAAAATGGCAATAACAAAAATGGTAATAAAAAAAAATTGCTTAATAACTTTTGATTTATGAGGAAACCAATTTAAAAAAATCATATTAACAGCAGGAACTAAGAATAAATGTGGAAGCAATCCCGCCCAATCAATTTCATTGTCAAAATACCAGTATCCGTGGTATTTGAATTCAATAAACACATCGAAGATGACCTGTAATGAAATTGTAAATGACCAAATATGTACAATTTGATTAGCACTTAGTATTTTATTATTTTTGAAAGCAAAAAAATTAAATGTGATAATGGCAATAAGTAATCCAATCATATCTTTTTCCTTTTTATATTTAAAATACCCAAATAGTTAGGCATCCTATACTATTTCCAATAAAAATACAGTGTTTTTCTCATCAAAAATCTAGTCGAATCCTTAAAAATCTAGTATGATGTACTAATGTATTAATTCTTGACGAAGCGAGGATTACAAAAAATGAGCTTACTAAATGTAGAAAATTTAAGTCATACATTCGGAGACCGTACTTTATTTAAAGACGTTTCCTTTCGATTATTAGCTGAAGACCATGTGGGACTTGTTGGCGCCAATGGCGTCGGTAAATCAACATTAATGAATATTATTACTGGTCAATTGATTCACGATAGCGGTCGTGTAGAATGGACACCAGGTGTTCATTACGGTTATTTGGATCAGCATACGGTGCTGACAAAAGGAAGAACGATGCGTGACGTTCTTCGCGATGCTTTCCTCCCTCTTTTCGAAAAAGAAAAGGAACTAAATGAAGTAATTGCTCAAATGGCTGATGCCTCACCTGAAGAGCTAGAGGTTCTTTTAGACAAAATGGGTGAAATCCAAGATGTCTTAGACGCTGGCGGATTCTATTCATTAGATATAAAAATTGAGGAAGCAGCACGCGGGTTGGGACTTGATGCAATTGGTTTAGACCGTGACGTCGCAGCACTTAGCGGCGGGCAGCGAACAAAGGTTCTTCTAGCTAAGCTTCTTTTGGAACAACCAAAAGTTCTTCTGCTCGATGAGCCGACCAACTACCTGGATGTTGAACATATTCGTTGGTTAACTTCTTATTTAAAAGAATACCCATATGCGTTTATCCTAATCTCTCATGATACTGAATTCATGAATCCTGTTTCCAATGTTATTTTTCAATTAGAATTTTCGAAGCTTACACGCTACACAGCAAGCTATGAGAAATTCTTAGAGTTAGCGGAAATTAATAAGAATCAGCATATTAATGCTTATGAGAAACAAATGGAATTCATTAAAAAACAAGAAGACTTTATTGCTAAAAACAAAGCACGCTATTCGACAACTGGCCGGGCAAAAAGCCGTCAGAAACAGTTGGACCGGATTGAACGGATTGACCGTCCAGAAACAGCGTTAAAGCCTACCTTCGGATTCAAAGAGTCTCGCAGCAGCAGTCGCTACGTTTTTGAGGCTAAGGATTTAGAAATCGGCTATATAGAACCACTATTACCGAAAATGAGTATGACCATAGAACGTGGCGAAAAGGTCGCTATCATCGGTTGTAATGGGGTTGGTAAATCCACCCTTCTAAAAACGATGCTTGGTAAAATCGATCCGATCAATGGCAAGGTTGAACGTGGCGACTTCCTCTTCCCTTCTTATTTTGAACAGGAAGTAAAAGCAGGCGGCATTACACCGATTGATGAGGTTTGGAATGCCTTCCCATCCATGGATCAAAATCAAGTGCGTGCCGCTCTTGCCCGCTGTGGTTTGAAAAATGATCACATCTCTCGTCCAATGAATCAGCTAAGCGGTGGAGAACAAGCCAAGGTCCGACTTTGTAAGTTGATGATGAATGAAAGTAACTGGATCCTATTCGACGAGCCGACCAATCACCTTGATATTGATGCCAAGGCAGAACTAAAACGTGCTTTAAAAGAATACAAAGGAACTGTCGTCCTTGTCTGCCACGAACCAGACTTTTATGAAGATTGGGTAACAAAAGTATGGAATGTTGAAGAATGGTCACAACAGACAGTGTAAAGAAATATTGTTTAATTCCCCCTGCTCTAGCGGCAGGGGTTTTTTTATATTTTCATTACCTAACACCCTTCAATCTATATAACCGATGGATTTTTATTGAACAAATAGATAATTTGAATTTATTTTTACATATACCTCTCCTATAATATATAGGGTTAAGCAATTCTAAGTTATTTAAAATATACTATAGAGGTGTAAATTTTAATGAAAAAATGGATATCTGTCATTATGCTTGCTATACTTGTATTTTCGTTAGCTGCATGTGGCCAAAGTGATGAAAAAACAAATGAAGGTAAGAAAGAAACGACAACGAATGAAGTATTTAAAATTGGGGCAATTCCTGACCAAAATGCCGCCGATTTAGATAAAGGGATGACTGCCGTAGCTAAATACCTAAGCGAAAAGACTGGTATGAAAGTTGAATTTGTACCGTCTGTTGATTATGCTGCACTAGTCACTGGTTTTCAACGCGGTGAAATTCATATGGCTTGGTTTGGCGGATTAACAAGTGTACAAGCCAGGAACCTTGTCCCTGAAGCAGAATCGATAGTACAACGACCACGTGACGCGGAATTCCATTCCGTATTTATCACCCAAACATCAGAAAATATTAATAAGCTTGAAGATCTAAAAGGAAAGTCATTCACTTTTGGCAGTGAAAGCTCAACATCTGGTCATTTAATGCCACGTTACTATTTATCAGAGGCTGGAATTGATGCCAATACAGACTTTGACGGCAAACCTAATTTCTCCGGTTCCCATGATACAACCTACAAATTAATTGAATCCGGTGCCTTTAAAGCGGGTGCACTAAATGAAGCAGTTTGGGAAGCAGCTGTAAAAGAAGGCAAAGTTGATACGAAAAAAGTTAAAGTATTCTATACAACTCCTGCTTACTATGACTATAACTGGACAATCAATAGCAATGTGGAGGAAGTCTTTGGTAAAGGTTCAAAGCAAAAAGTAAAAGACGCCCTTCTATCGATTACTGGCGAGCAAAAGGAAATTGCGGACTTATTCCAAACAGATAGCTTTGTGGAAACGAATAACGATAATTACAAAAAAATTGAACAAGTAGCAAAAGAATTACAGATTATTAAGTAGTAGGTGTCGTAGAGATGACTTCAAAAATAATGATTGAAGCAAGAAATATATCGAAACACTTTGAGCGGAAGATAGCCATATCTTCCCTTTCTTTTTCTATTAAGCAAGGGGAATTGGTAGCGATAATTGGACCTAGCGGTGCAGGTAAAACAACGTTATTAAATTCAATTGCCGGCCTTGTGCCAATCCAAATTGGCGAGCTATTGATTGATAGCAAACCGATATCAGCCTATAAAAATGGGCATAAATTTGCAAAAAAGGTTGGTGTGATTCGTCAACAATTTGATTTGATTGGCTCAATCGCGGTTATCCATAATGTCCTGGCTGGCCGATTAGCTGATTGGGGACTTTTCAAATCCCTCTTGTCGTTACTTGTGCCACAAGAAAAAGAAATCGCCTTAAAAGCACTTGAAAGAGTGGGTCTTACTGATAAGATGTACGAAATTACCTCCACTTTATCTGGAGGCGAACAGCAGCGTGTCGCGATGGCGCGATTAATGGTCCAAAAACCTGAAGTAATTTTGGCTGACGAACCAGTTGCCTCCCTAGACCCTGCAAGAGCCGAAGATGTATTAGCTATGCTGATAAATATCGTTTCTGAGGAAAAACAAACGTTAATTGCCAGTTTGCATTCCGTCGAATATGCTCGTAAATATTTCACCAGAATCATCGCTCTTAAAAATGGTGAAATCCTTTTTGATTTGCCGACTGAAAAAGTAACGGATGATCTGTTAACCAACCTTTATCGACTAAAGGAGATAGGTTAAGATGTTGAGACGAAAATCAGTATTGGGTAGGTATAATCGCCTAATCCTTACATTACTATTGATGTCAGTTTTCGTATGGAGCTTATTTTCGATTCAATGGAATGACGACCTTTTCCATGCAGGCGGAATTCCGACGATACTGCAAATATTTGAAGGCCTAATTCAACCTGATTTGTCAGCAGAAGTATTGATCAACGGGCTCGAATCTGCCTGGATTACTCTTGCTTATGCTATTGCTGGAATGTCTCTTGCTGTAGTTTATGCACTGATTGTAGGGATTCTTGCATCTGGAACGTTAACCTCAGGCAGGGTTGCTCGTTTAACATCTAAAGTAATTTTTAGGGGTGTTTTAGGGTTTACTCGTTCGATTCATGAGTTAATATGGGCATGGCTTTTTGTTGCTGCTGTAGGTCTTTCCCCTTATGCGGCTATATTTGCTCTTGCTATTCCATATGGAGGAATTCTTGGCCGTATTTTTGCTGATATGTTAAATGATGTACCGGAGGAGCCCATCAAAGCATTAAAATCTACTGGTGCCTCAAGAATTCAAATCCTTATTTATGGCTACCTTCCATTGATTTGGGCAGATATGATCAGCTACACAATGTACCGTTTTGAGTGTGCGATTCGTTCTTCGGCCATTATGAGTTTTATCGGACTCGGAGGCTTAGGCTATCAAATTCAATTATCGCTCGCTGATTTGAAATATGATCAGGTATGGGCATATATATTTTTCCTGATTGCTCTCGTCTTGTTCGTGGATATATGGAGTAATTATGTTAGAAAAGGATTGACGGAACGAAAACGTCGGAACGGATTCAGTCCTGGATGGGGGTCCACCCTATTCACCATGCTATTAATCATCGGTTCATGGATATTTATTACCATAGGTGAGAATGCTGAGTTATTTGAATTGCTGTCGGATAAAAATATCGAGTATGCGAAGAAGTTTTTTGGCAGCCTATTAGGTTTAAATGATAAGCATCCTGCTTTCCTAAATGCTGAAAGCTGGTCTGCCGCATTAAAGCTCACTCTTGAAACACTGGAAATGAGTATCATGGCCATCGGATTTGCGACGGTTGCTGCCTTTTTAACTGTTATTCCAGCAGCTAGAAATATAGCAAATGGAAGTTTAACTTCATCAAAGAGATGGTATAATTGGATTCTTTATGGATTCGTCCGAATCACTTATATCTTTTCACGTGCCGTTCCTGAGTTGGTTTGGGCAATGTTGATTATTTTTATTTTTAAACCAGGGTTATTGCCAGGAGCAATCGCACTTGCACTCCATAACTTTGGGATACTCGGTAAGCTTTGGGCCGAGGTAATTGAGGATATGGACCCTCGACCAATCCGTAATTTAGCATCCGCAGGTGCCTCCAAAATCCAGATCTTCTTCTACGGGATCTTGCCAAGTGTCTTACCTAGATTTCTTACCTATATTTTATATCGTTGGGAAGTCATTATGAGGACAACGATAGTTGTCGGTTTTGTCGGTGCAGGCGGCCTTGGAATGGAGTTTAAGCTCGCGATGAGTTATTTCCACTATACTGAAATCACCCTGTTACTTCTTTGTTATATGATTCTCGTCGTCATCGCTGACTTTGCTTCAGAAAGTACGAGAAAGGCAGTAAAATAAGATGCTCGCAAAGAACTATTCAATGGTATCCACAATAAAAAGAACACCGTTCCTTCGAAAGGAACGGTGTTCTTTTAGTATTAATCATTGATATCCGTTTGACATGCTCTGCTAGCTAATCGCTATCAAACTCCTAAGTATCTGATATGATCCAATTTAGCCTGTGTTATCAACCCTAACTGCATACTATTTCCATCAAAGGAAATAATTGATGAATGAGGCTTGTATTTCTACGAACATTTCAATTATCCTATTGATAGGAAGAAGTAAGTAATATCAACGACTTCAAAAGTCATCAAGGGGTGAAAATTCTTTGCAAACTAAGTCCGCTTTACCGATTTTATTTATAGTTATGTTTTTGGTGATGGTGGGATTTGGAATTATCATTCCAGTGTTACCTTTCTATGCTGAAGAAATTGGAGCGAATCCAACCGAATTAGGATTATTAATGGCAGTTTATTCGCTCATGCAGCTCATTTTCGCTCCGATATGGGGGCAAGTTTCCGACCGAATTGGGCGGAAGCCAGTCATGATGATTGGAATTGCAGGTCTTGGTCTCTCTTTTCTAATTCAAGCATTGTCTACGGAGCTTTGGATGTTATTTGCGGCAAGAATTATCGGTGGCATTCTTTCCTCTGCCAATATGCCAACAGCCATGGCATATGTTGCAGATATCACCACGGAAGAAAATCGCGGCAAAGGAATGGGGATAATTGGTGCAGCAACCGGCTTAGGCTTTGTTTTTGGTCCGGCAATCGGTGGGATTTTCTCAAAATTTAGCTTGAATATGCCCTTTTATCTTGCAAGTGGATCTTCGTTCATCACCTTAATTCTTGTTTTTATTTTGCTAAAAGAATCAAAACAGAAAAAAGAATCGGTTAGCAAAGAAAAACCCTCTTTTGGGAAGGCGTTTAGTGGTACTGTTACCGTACTATATTTGGTGCAATTATTAATTTCCTTATCACTTTCTGGTTTGGAAGCAACGTTTGCCTACTTTGCCGCTAAAAAGGCAGATTTGGGCGCCACTCAACTTGGATACATTTTTATGATCATGGGGTTTGCAAGTGCGATCGTCCAAGGTGGTCTGGTCGGTAGATTGACCAAGAAATACGGTGAAAAGGTTGTAATTCAGTGCGGAATCATTGTTTCTGCACTTGGATTTGGTTTAATTTTATTAGTAAATAGTTTTGCAACTGCAGCCATTTTTTTAACTATTTTTGGACTAGGAAATGGCGTAATTCGTCCTAGTGTTTCTTCACTAATTACGAAGACGTCAACGGCAGGTTATGGAAGTTCAACTGGGCTTTTATCATCCTTTGATTCTCTAGGCAGGATTATTGGGCCGCCACTTGGAGGATGGCTGTTTTCGATGGCAATGGGCCTCCCTTATATCTCAGGTGCGATTATTTCAATTGCAGCATTTATCCTATTTCTACTTTTTCGCCCACAGATCGATACCGTTAAAATAACAAATATTCAAAACTAATCAATTGGAATATGTTTTTAGGACATGCATAAAATGGGTTACGAGGATGTAAGTAAAAAGGAGCCCAGTTTATGAAATTAAAAAACGTTCTATGTATTTGTCTCCTGTTGGTAACCTTAGGATTTGCAGCTTATCTTGATTCACCCTACTCATTTATTAATAAAGACTATGCATATTCTGCCGATCAACCTGTGATGGCACAGCCAGTAGAAGTTGAGCCTTCTAACGATATTCCAGTATTGGAGGAAAAACTAGAGAAAATCGAAAAAGTGGATGGCTATATCGTAGAAACGTACCAGGAGTATGAGGTATATAAAGACAAAGATGGGAATGTACTAAAGAGTGAGCCTACTGGAAAAACAGATACGCTGCAATATTGGGATGATGATCAACAATAAAGACCGCTAATGTCAGCGGTCTTTGTTGTTGAGAAGATTTATCGCTTTTCCAAATCCGTGGATATAGGTTTAGTAAAAGTTAAGTACTCAAACAAATGGAATAAGGCAAGGTGAGGTATCCTGCAAAAGTTAATGGCTATTTTAATTGGGAGCCTATTAATAGGGATTGGGGTTAATGCATTTTTAATCCCTCATCATTTACTAGATGGTGGGATCATCGGCATATCACTCATTCTCCATTATTATTTCGATTTTCAAACGGGCTTATGTGTAATTTTATTTAGTATGCCTCTGTGTATCTATGCATGGTTCCGAGAACGGAACTACTTTTACAGTAGCTTTCATGGTCTAATGGTTTCCTCATTTTTTATTGATATACTGGCTCCTTTACAAAATCATTTTCCACTCCCAATTATTATTAGTGCAATAATCGGTGGAACACTAGGCGGACTGGGTGTTGGATTAATGCTTCGCTATCAGACAAGCACAGCAGGTACAGAATTGTTAGCGCATTTCTTAGCAAAATCCTTTTCTTTTAATATCGGAGTCATTATCTTGGTTGTCGATGGTTTAGTCTTATTATCAGGGTTTAGAGTGCTCGGATCACAAAGTTTCTTCTATTCCATACTAACTATACTTTCTTTTGGATTCATCACATCATTACTAGTAAAAAATTATAAAAGTGATGCATTTTGATGGTAGATTTTCAAACTCCTTATTTTTTATCGCTTCTTTTATTTTATCTTCTGCAATTCTTGAAAATAGGTCCATGACAAGTCCCCCTTTTTATTTTTATTTTACCCTATGTAAATGTTATACGGAATGACAAAACAAACAACAACATGATTCGATTTTTATCTGATTGATAAAAAGACTCTAATCAAAATATATTTTGCTTAAAACAAATTCAACTTCCCTCTAAACAGAACAAATGTTTTATAGTATATTAAATATGTTGTGGTGTTTTGTAAAATACCATAAATAACATATAGAGGTGAAATAAAAGTGAACGGAACGGCACATGCAGCAATAGGAGCAGCAACAGGTTTTATAGTTGCGAACACTTTCCATACCTCCCCTTCAACCACACTCTTTCTAGTCGGATTAGGTGGTATTTCAGGCTTAATCCCCGATCTCGATATAGACGGGAAGCTTCGGGGCAAAATCACCTTATCTCATAAGGTGATTCGAATAGTGGGACAGTTAATTGGAATACTGATGGTCTTTTATAGTTTTTATGAAGGAACTACTCGAGAGAAGTGGATTGGTTTAGGAATTGGAATGGGGTTGATGATTGCAGCCTCATTGATCAAGCAAAAGCACATGTTAACGATCACAGGAATCGGTGTAATTGCAGGTGGATTCTCCTTAACAGAAATTTGGTTAATACTGCTTGGGATTTATATCTTAATCGCGTCTCTAGTATCACACCGAAGCTATACCCATTCCATATTAGGGGTTGTTTTCTTCGGAATTATTGCTTCTAAATTAGAAAGATCCCTAGGAATTGACGGCGTTTTCTACACCTGTCTTGCTGGATACATAAGTCATTTGATTGCAGATTTTAAAATCTTACCGTTCAATAAACGGGGGATTAAGCTTTTTTTACCTGTTTCATCGAAAGAAATTTAATAAAGTAGCATTAAATTTTTTTCGTATATCAGGTTATTTAGTAATAATTATATTTTGAAGAAAGTACCCATGCCTTTCATTGTGTTCGCCAGATATTTATGGTTGACCTTTTTTAGTACTTAAATTACTCATGGCTAATAAATATAACTTATTCCAGATTTTTCGTTAGACGAACTAATAGAATAAGAGTATAGTAGTCTCCATGAGTCTTGGATTATAGGAGGCCTTTTATGTTTGGTATATCCTTACCGCAATCTTTTTTACAGATGAATACCATTTTTATTTCGATCTTAATTGAAGCCCTGCCATTCGTGACATTAGGTGTACTAATTTCAGGGATCATTCAAATATTTGTAACCGAGGAAATGATTGCAAAAATCATGCCTAAAAATAAAGTACTAGCTGTAATCTTTGCTAGTTTCTTAGGTATTCTATTCCCTTCATGTGAATGTGGGATTGTGCCTATCGTTAGCAGGCTTGTTTCAAAAGGAGTTCCGATTTCAGCGGGGATTGCATTTATGCTGACAGCTCCGATCATCAATCCAGTTGTCTTATTTGCAACTTTTATTGCATTCGGAAGTGACTGGAAGATGGCGTTATACCGTGCGTTGGGAGCAATCATTGTAGCTATTGTAGTAGGGATTTTGATCGCTTTTCGATATAAAGGGAGCCCTTTTAAAGAGCATTTCCATATTCACCATTCTGATGGAAAATCGACCCCATTTTTCAAAAAGATCTGGTTGACCTTGGAACATGCTGTTGAAGAATTTTTCTCCATGGGTAAATATTTAATTATCGGGTCACTAATTGCCGCAGCCGTTCAAACATATATTAAGACATCGACTCTTGTTTCGATTGGTCAGGGACAAGCATCATCTTCCATCGTGATGATGACTCTCTCTTTTATTCTTTCTCTTTGCTCCGAAGCAGATGCATTTATCGCTTCATCTTTTAGAACGACATTTTCAACTGGTTCATTATTAGCGTTTCTTGTGTTTGGGCCAATGGTGGATATAAAAAATTTAATGATGATGCTTGCAACGTTTAAAAAGCGGCTAGTTTTTATGATTGTTTCTACCGTTTTCGCTGTTGTATTTGTATACTCTTTGTTGTTTTAAGGAGTGGGAACTATGATAAGAAGCTTAATATTAATTGGTTTTACTTATTTAATCTTTCAAATGCATCTTACAGGGGATATTAATAAATATATCAACATGAAATATTCTTATCTTTCTGCAACTGCTGGTTATGCGTTACTTGTATTAACGATTGTCCAAATCTTTATGCTCAGTAAAGGCGAGTCAAAAGATGCTGGCTGTGATCATGATCATTGTGGGCATAATCATTCAAAAGAGAATAAATGGTATAAAAAAGTTTTCATATATCCAATTTTCGCCTTTCCAATTATTTCAGGATTATTTTTTCCAATTGCAACACTTGATTCAAATATTGTAAAAGCAAAAGGATTTCATTTTCCCATTTACGATGAAGGAAAAGGCGATTCCTTTATGCAACAGCAATTTTTGCGACCAGATACAAGTGTGTATTATGGGAAAGAAGATTATGATGTGTTAATGAAAAAGGAAAAGAAAAAGTATGTAAATAAAGAAACGATTGTCTTGAATGATAAGAATTATTTAAAAGGTATGGAAACTATTTATAACTTCCCTGGTGATTTTCTTGGAAAAGAAATCGAGTTTAAAGGTTTTGTTTTCAATGATTCAGAAACAATAAATAAGAACCAGATATTTGTGTTCCGCTTTGGTGTGATCCATTGTATTGCAGATTCAGGTGTCTTCGGAATGTTAGTTGAAATGCCTGATGGCAAGAAATTTAAAAACGATGAATGGGTAACTGTAAAAGGAAAAATATCAACAATCTATTATCAACCTTTTAAAACAAACATTCCCTATTTAAAGGTAGAAGATTGGTCGACTACTTCTGCTCCTAAAGAAGAGTATGTTTTTAGAGGATATTAAAAGAGCCACCGAATTCGGTGGCTCTTTCTACTTGAAAACCTGAATTCAGAACGACAACTTGAATTCAGGTTTGACCTTTTTGTGATTTTTCGTTCGAGGAATATTACTCTAAAATAGATGGTTTTAGTGCCTCAAGATTGTTTTTCATAACATCAATAAAGTCTAAACCTTTTTCTTGCTCTTCTTTAGTTAATCCTTCTAATGGATTTAAAACTTCAGTTGTAGCACCTATTTCATTAGCTAATGTCTGAGCCACTTTAGAAGAAGTAAGTCCCTCAAAATAAATTACCTTTACATTTTTCTTCTTCGTTACTTCTGCTAATTCCTTCAATTTCCCTAGGGTTGGTTCTACATCTGGGGATAATCCAGCTATCGGAATTTGAGTTAACCCGTATTGTTTTGCTAAATATCCAAATGCTGCATGTTGTGTTACAAATTCTTTTTTCTTCGCCTTATCAATTGTCTCCTTGTACAAGTGATCTAAATCAGCAAGTTGGGATTTAAAATTCTCTGCATTCCTTTCATACTGATTTTTATTGTTTGAATCTAGCTTTTCAATTGCTTTAGCAATTGTGTCGACCTCTTGCTGGGCTAACACGGGTGAAAGCCAAACATGGGGGTCTTTTGAAGATGCATGATCAGAATGATGTTCCTCCTCTGATTCTAATGCATTCATCAATTCAATCCCTTTTGAAGCTTCTACAACAGTTAAATTTGAATCATTAATACTCTTTAATACTTTTTCAGTCCAGCTTTCAAAGTATCGGCTATTGTATATAAACATATCTGCATCTT
The DNA here is from genome assembly GCF_900177675.1 of Bacillus sp. OV166. Classification (GTDB taxonomy): domain Bacteria; phylum Bacillota; class Bacilli; order Bacillales; family Cytobacillaceae; genus Neobacillus. The sequence continues at coordinate 3,594,974 of NZ_FXWM01000001.1, forward strand.
GAATTTTTGCCATATCTTTTGCAGTTGGCTCCCAGTCATGTGGTTCTGCACCGTTCGGAATTAATAACTCAACATTTGCTGAATTGCCAGCCACTTTTTGGGTAAAATAATACATTGGATAAAACGTGGTGACAATTTGTAATTTTTTTGTACCTCCACTACCTTTTTCTCCTTTTGTCTGAACGGCATTGGAACAGCCGCTTATCATCATAAGAAAAATAATTAAAGCGCATATAAGTCTTTTCATGATCTTTTTTCCTCTCCATACTAGTTTTTAATTAGGAATTATTACGATTTAAAACGAATAATTATTCCATATAATATTAGTTTATTAGATTTAACAAATCGTAATCGTTACGAATTGTATCTTATAACGATTCATTATTTATGTCAATATGAAATTTAATGAAATATTCTCAGATAAGTGCATATCAATATGAATGGGATGATAGATTTGAGGAGGTAATTTGCTATGGCCTATTTAAATAAGCTGCTAAAGGATATCATTTGTATTCTATTATTTGGTTTATTCTTGATTCTCTTTCTTTTTGCTGAGGAAATTAAAAATATCTCTTTTTTTAATAGAATCCCAAGTTCTTTTTTTAATATCAATACGATTTTCCTGAGTATTATTTTAGAAGCTATTCCTTTTATTTTGTTAGGAGTATTTGTATCAGCCATTATTCAATCATTTGTATCTGAAAATGCAATTCGAAAGATGTTACCTCGTAATGCCTATTTAGCCGTCATACCCGCTGCATTGCTGGGAATAATCTTTCCCATTTGTGAATGTGCCATCGTTCCTGTGGTTCGCAGGTTAATAAAGAAAGGCATGCCATCCCACGTAGGCGTTGTGTTTATGCTTAGTGCTCCGATCTTAAACCCTGTCGTCTATGCGTCTACCTACTTCGCTTTTAAGAGTACACCCTATATTGCCAATGCCAGGATGGTTATAGGATTTATTAGTTCAATCATTATTGGATTAATCATTTACCGACGATTTAAGGGGGAAAATATTCTTAAAACAGTTAATGATGGTCCTCATGATGACCATCATCACCACCATACAAAAGGAAATAAACTTTTAGAAACCTTATATCATGCAAGTGATGAATTATTTGATACTGGAAAATATTTATTCATAGGAGCCTTCCTTGCAAGTTTATTTCAGACTTTTTTAGATCGCAATGTTCTCTTATCCATTGGGACAAGCACAAACTTAGAACCAGTGGTTATGATGGGGTTTGGCTATGTCCTTTCGGTGTGTTCTTCAGCGGATGCCTTTGTTGCTTCTTCATTCGGTTCTACCTTTACGGAAGGATCAATCCTTGCTTTTCTAGTCTTCGGCCCAATGATTGATATTAAAAACACTTTAATGTTGTTCGGGTATTTTAAGAAACGGTTTGTACTTTTCTTACTAATAGTAACTCCAGTTGTCGTCTATTTGTCCGTCTATATATTTCAGCTATTTTTTATTTAGGAGATGCTTTTATGAAGAAGACAAATGAAGTCTATAATTTCTCCTTCCATCACCTTATTAGGGGAATCATATTAATTGGATTTATGTTGCTTCTATTTAAATTACTTCTAACCGGTAATATTACACTTCTGATTGCACCGAAAATGATTCGTTTTCTTTACTTTACTTTATTTGTCTTACTTATTCTGGGTGTTCTTTTGGTTATCCGAGGAACTTCGGATCATAAACATTCTTATCATTGTGATTGTGACGGGAATCATTCTTATCCTACTTCAACAGGTAAAAGTCTATTCCTTTATTTATTATTTGTTATTCCTATAAGCACGGGCTTTCTTTTTGCAAACAATGTGCTGGATAGCTCCGTGGCGATGAACAGAACCATTAAACTTGGATCAAATTCTCAAGATACAAATCAAATCAAGACGGTTAAAAACAATAATAAACCGGAAAAATTAAATTCTACAAATGATAAGAATAAATCGAATTCCACGTCAAATACCAATGACTATCTCGATAATCAACCTGAGCCATTAACAGTAAAGGAATACGACAATTTAAAAAATGACTTGTTAAAGTCAAAGATAATAAATATTAATGATCAGCTTTATGTTCCAATGATGAGTATCATCCAAGATAATCTACCAAGTATGATTGGTAAAACGGTTTCAACAAAAGGATTTGTTTATAGGGAAAAGAATTTCATGCAAAATCAAATCATAGTTGCGCGATTTGGAATTTCTTGTTGTGTTGCAGATGCTTCAGTCTATGGAATTATGGCAAGTGGTAATTTAGCAGCCTTACCGAAAGATAAATGGGTACAAGTAACTGGTTTAATTGGGCAAACCCAATATGATGGTGGTACGATCCCTATGATAAAAATAAAGCAGATTTCAAAAATTGCTGCTCCAAAGCAGCCTTATGTATTTGATGTTGGAGTGAAGATTGATTAAACACAAAAAAAAGAGACTCACTGTCTCTTTTTTTTGTTGAGAATAATTAATAATAAAAAATTTCCAGTGATTTTTATTTATTTCCTGGTGCAGGTTGGTCCACACCTCTTATATGGTGCTTATGCCCATCATTTTCTGTAGTATAAAAATCATAATGATGTACATGCATTCCATTTCCTACCGGAATAGCTGGACCGGAATATGCCTTATAATAATGGGTATGGCCATTTTCGAAAACAACATATCCCTCTGTAAAATGAATATGGTTTTGATCCTGAGTCTGGATTGGAGGCGAAGTAACATCTAAACACTGATGGACATGACCTGCAGCCACAGAAGTATAATCAACCGAACCATGATTATGGTTAGCCACAAACCCCTGAACAAAATCATCTTTACTTACCTTACTCACGTCCTCACCTCAGTTAATTTTTTGGGCTAATTTCGTTGTTTTATAGATTTTGTGCACGATTTACTAGTTGCTCGGTTAGCGATTCAGATCTTCCTGCGAATGATTCTGGAGCATCTAACATCTGATTAAACTTGTCGTTATATACATGAACTGGAAGTTGCGGCTGATTTTGTATGATGAACCTCCTTTGCTGCTTTATTACTAATGATATTTACTTAATACTAGGAATATGTTTTGGACAACCAAAAACAAGATTTTATTTTTTAGACTTCAGCGGATTTATGGAAAAACAGGTACAAACCTAAAGCCTGTCTTAGTTGTTATACATATACACTGCTGACATGGCTCTTGTTCCTTCGCTTCAAAAAAGTCTTACCGAAAACTGTCCCTACTAAGGTAACTGGTTTGTCACTCCCTTCTTATCATCCTCTTAAGCCAAGTTCAATGAAACATGGTTCTGAGGAGGAACGTTCAAGGTTTATGCGCAACGTCCTACTATTTGTATTTGCTGTCCGTGTCAGCCTCTTTGTCGCTTCGTTTCTGGGCATTCCAGTCCCGCTTATGGCTGTTATTGGTTCGCTTGTCTTTTAAGATGGAGATGGGCTTATTTACATTTTAAATAAGATTCTCATTACTTTACAAAAGATTAACATGGAATCCATTATTTCTTCGTATTAACAGCATAAAATGTAACTATAGCGATACCTATTCAATAGCTCTTCTTATAAGTACATTTTCTGACTAGGAGGAAGTTGCATGTATAGTTTTCTAAATTTTCTGTTCTTAATGTATATCTCGGTTGCCTTTATAAGAATTTTTTATTACTCTTTCTTTAAAACAAAATCGAATAAACATTGATTGCTACACCCAATCATTATCCATCAACTTATCCACAAAGTTATCTATTCATTTCATGTCCTTCCCCTAAAATTACGCACCTGTGCCTATGTAGACTCTGTATATTTCCAACGGACTAATAAACACAAAAAATAAGGAAACCCTTTTGGGTCTCCTACAATGGAAATAAACTAGGTTTGTTCTAATCTAAACTAATTGGAACATATCCTCAAATACTTCGTTCCAATTTTTTGTTTTAGCAAGTGTCTTACGTCTAAGGATATAGTTTTCGTGATTTTTGATGCTCTCTAAATGTTCACATGCACTGATAAATTGGCTAGAATCATTGGTATCTAAAAGAGCATATACAGACTGCTCAGCATATTTTTTAGTAGATGGCAAATGCATGCCAATTACAGACTTCCCCGCTGCTAAAAATTCAAATAACTTTAATGGAAAGACCGCTTGGTTATACCGAGATGACTTGTAGGGCATAATTCCAATATCTATTAAGTTCATATATTTTGGAACCTCGGAAGGAGCGACACTTCCAGTCCATAAAACATTCCGCTCAGTTAATAAATTTTTAAATTTAGGATGATCATTGGTACCATCTGGACCCACAAACAGAAAAATCCACTCACGCTTTTTTTGTGCTACTTCCTGGATCAAATCAAAATCCAGCTTAGGTTTAATTCCCCCGATAAAGCCTAAAACCGTTCCGTCAAAATGATCAGGTAGAATATGATCCATTTTTGTCGGATAGTTTGCAAACCTATCAAATTCCACCCCATTTTCAAAGGTAAACACCTTTTCTTCAGTACCTAATTTTTCTATGATTCTTGTACGTAAATAATCAGAGGTACAAAAAATCACATCTGCCCTATTAATAATCCGCTCTTCTGCAATTGATATGATATTTTTTCTAAAATTGGATAGGATAGAGTTTTTCCCATTAATAGGAGAGGTCCATAAATCACTGCAATCATAAACCACTTTATTCCAAGAAAAAAGGTTAGAAAGTGTTGGGAATCCAGGAAAGGTATACCATAAATTAACAGTATACCTTTCCTTAGCTTTTTTTAAATATAATAGTAATGGCTGCAATTTTATTTTATGAAATGCATCGATATAGCGGCCAAACCGAAACACTTTTTGTGGAAACAAATCTTGGATGGTCCACTGATATATTCCATTTGATAATCTTTTATTGTGCTTTTCTTTTTGGTTTGGTGTTGGACATAACCAGATTACTTCCTTTGTTTCAGGTTGATTTTGCAAATATTCTGCAAGCCGATGTCTACGATACCGAAGTTGATCTTGATCCCACTCACCTGTTGCCACAATGATATGTATGCTTTTCATTTGTCCCATCCCTTTCTAGATCCTTTTAACAACCGCATGCAAGGCATAATGAGAAAAACACCAAAATGCTTTTATAAAGTTTAGCTTTTCAACCTTGCGATACACAAACCAATTCATTTTTGCAGCTTTCCACTTGTTTCTCGAAATGGAAGGATTTCCTATCCGGTACTCGGCCAAATTTTCATTTAACCCGTATGCAATAATGCCCTTTTTTAAAATGGCAAGCCAGGTGGCTAAATCCTGTCGTGTTCGTATGTTAGGCATTTGAATTTGACCGACAATGCTTCGATCAATCATTACTGTCAAACATCCTATTATAGTATTCTTTAACATATCATTGTACGAAACCTGCTTGGGAGCTCCTATCCGTTTGTTCAATTGTACTCCTTCATTTGATACAAATTCGTAGCCTGTAAACGTAAAAGCATAATCGTTTGTTTGCATAAAATTAAGCTGTTTTTCCAATTTTTCTGGTTTCCAGCAATCATCACTATCAAGAAATGCCACAAATCTGCCCTTTGCATGCTGCAAAGCAATGTTTCTTGCAACAGCAGCCCCACTATTCTGATTTAAATAAATAACATGTATTCTTTCATCTATTTTTTCATAGAATTTTAATTTATCTGGTGTATCGTCAGTAGAACAATCATCTACAATAACCAATTCCCAGTTTTGAAAGGTTTGCTTTCGAACTGAATCAATTGTATTTTCTATAAACAAATTGGCATTATATGAAGGTGTTATAATTGAGATCAGTGGCTGCTGTGGACCCATAAAAAAACCTCCTATTCATATGACCCTTCCCGGAAAATTACGGGGAAAACTATCCAGAAAAAGCCTAGTGTTACGCCCAATAACACCCCTAAAACCGCTCTCTCTTTTGAGTTGAAGGCTCTATTTTCAGTATTACTTGCATTTTCATCTGCTTTTTTTATTAATAAAGCCGGTTTAATTTCATCTAGAGCTGTCTTCTGTTCATATAAGAATCGCTGATCTACTAATGCCTCTGGACCTACTTTTTCATTGTTTAATGATTCAATAGATTCCTGAATGATTTTCTGTTTTTGTTGGAACTTAGCTTGGTCATTGGCCATAAAGGCGCTTATGATTTCGTTAAGAACCTTAGCAGCGCTTTCTTTCGAATGATCGGAATACGAAAGTGTTATCATGTTATCCGTTCCTGCTGTTACATTTAATTTCGTACTTATTTCGTCATACTTTTCTTCCCATAGATCCGCAAAATGTTCTTTATAAAATCGGGCGCTAGTTAACAAAATAATGACACTTTTAGGATTATTTAACTCTGGGTATTTGTAGTTTCCAAGGGTAAGGGATGCTTCTACTGTATAACTTGATTCCTCTTTTCCTACCGGCAGCCACCACCCCATCACTCCAAGCAAAACGGTTGTTGCTAATATTATTAGGATGTATTTGTTCATTCTGTCTTTTAAAGCTTGAATCATTTGTCCCATTTGAACCTTGCTCCTTAATAGGAATTTTCCACATTGTGTTGATTTTTCTTGCCTGTCAATACCGAAACAATAGAAATAACTAATCCAAGAAATACCCAATGAAAATATAAGTTACTAACGGAACTTGGACTGATACTTGAAACTAGAAATCCAATAGAGCCCATCATACACGCTTCAAGTAACCCTTTATGGTTCCGGTTGGTACATTCTTTATAAAATTTATAGAGACTTACGAAAAGATAAGCATACATGGTTACATAACCAAGCAAAATTATTACTCCAAAATTACCCATTATTTCGGCCAGCCAATTATGCACTTCTACCACATGATTTGTTGCATAGATGGACTCGTTTTTTAAATAGAATGGGATATTGCCAGCACCAACCCCAAATCCAAATGTTTCTAATGAAAAGTGAAGGGTATTTCTCAGTAAATTTAATCTCGCTAAATTAGATGGAAGCAGTTCATTACTTGGATAAAAGGTTGCAGCGCTAAACAAACGCTCAAACATATTGATAAACCTGCCGAAAAATACGATTACACAAAATAGGAAAACTGTTGAACCGATAATGGCTGCCACTTTCTTTAAAAATCTCGGAAGAAGGATAAACATATAAACGATTAAGCCGATCATGACTCCAAGCAAACTAGCGCGTGATTCCGTCAAATAGATCAAATACACGCATAAAATCGAAAGTATACAACTTGTTGTTTTCAAAAATACTAGTTTACTATTTTTTGTTAAAGATAGATAAAAAAAGAATGATATGGTAAGAAACGTGGCAAAATCATTTTGATTAAAGAAAACAGATGTTGGATATGACAACTTATACTCAGAGCCTCCGTATAAAGTTGATGTAGGCAGCTGGATGTGTGCAAAATGATTTATTAATCCAATCACCAATAAAATGGCTGTCATAAACATCCAAATTCCATAAAACAGAACCAAATTGATCATTTTCCTGAAAGTAAAAACTGCCAGAAAAACAAATGATATTCCCATACCCAAAAGAATTAATGACTTAATGCCTTCTATTATGGACTTTGCCCATAGTAGTGAAACCGCTCCATAGGCCATCCAAAACAATAGAAAAAAGAGAACACCTTTTACATGTACCTCATTCCAATATTGCGGAAGATTCTTTTCCTTCATAGCTTGAAAGATAAAGAGAATAACCGCAGCTATCAGGAACAAGCGATACAAAAATAAACTAAAAAATCCAATATGAATGTGTAAAACCGATTGATTCAGAAAAGTTGTCATGACAAAAATGTACATAACGCAAGCTGATACATCTGTTGCCTGTTTAACTAGTGGATTACTTTGCATCAAACTTCCTTCTCCTTTTTCACATTAACTATTTACTAGCTGCAATTGATAAGCTTTGTTTGAGAACTGGAGAGTCTCTTGTAATCCTTCGAATAGTGTCATAGAGGGCTCCCAATTCAGTATTGTTTTTGTTTCTTCATTGGCAAGAATACTATGACGTATATCGCCTGAACGCTCCTGTTTATAGATTGGAGATAAATTCGAACCAGTAGCTTCTTTCATCGTTTCGAACAATTCATTGATGGAAATGCATGATCCTGATGACACATGGACATTAATATTTTCCTTTGCATTAAGCGCCTTTACATTTGCAGATGCCACATCTTTAACAAAAATAAAATCCCTCGTTTGCTCTCCATCTCCATATATAACGGGTGCTCTATTCTCAGTAAGTTGATTTGAAAAAATAGCTACTACTCCACCTTCACCCTTTGAGTCTTGTCTTGGACCATATACATTGCTGTAGCGCAAAATACTATATGGCAGTTGATACAGTTTACTCGACATTTTCAAATAATTTTCAACTGATAACTTTGTAAGACCATATGGTGACTCAGGCTGCGTTGGGTGAGCGATCGTCAGAGGCAATTCCATAGGGTTTCCATATACAGCTGCGGATGAAGCAAAAACAACTCTTTTCACCTTTGATTTAATCGCAGCTTTAATAATGTGAAGAGATCCCCTAATATTTACTTTTTCATCAAATAGAATGTCCCTGACAGACTCTGCCACACTTACTTGTGCGGCTTGATGGATAATATAATCTGGACATAGGGAAACAATTAATTCAATAACACTTGGATCGGTAATGTCGTAATTAATGACTTCAATAGGTAAATGCTCGATGTTTTCTCTTCGACCAGTTGAAAAATTATCAATAACCGAAACTTTGAAATCTTTTCGAAGCAATTCCTCTACTATATGGGAGCCAATAAACCCTGCGCCGCCTGTGACAATCACTTTACTCATCAAAAACCCTCCTATATTACCTTTGATATGACTGATTCCGATTGAATAGCTGGTCTCCCAATCGAAAGGTACGTAAATCCAAGACCTTTCATCATCTCTAAATCAAAGAGATTCCGCCCATCAACAATCAGAGGCTGCTTCATTAATTGTTTGACTAATGGTAAATCCAATTTTTTTACGTCCATCCAGTCTGTTAAGATCATACACGCATCTGAATCATTGATAGTTTCATATATATCTTCTGAATAGATGCACTGGTAACCGATCTGTTTTTTTGCTTCTACAATCGCGATTGGATCATATGCCTTAACGATCGCACCCTGCTCTGTTAAGTAAGGAATAATATCCATTGCTGGAGAAGACCTAATATCATCTGTATCAGGCTTAAACGCTAATCCAAGAACACTTATTGTTTTCCCTTTCAAAGAACCTAATTTAAGTAACAATTTATTCACTAATTGCACCCTTTGCCCTTCGTTTGTTTCAATAACCGCTTTGATTAATTTAAAATCGTATCCACAATCCTCGGCAATATGCAGAAGTGCAGCGGTATCTTTTGGGAAACAGGAACCGCCAAATCCAACGCCTGCCTGTAAAAATTTATTACCAATCCGGCTATCTAAGCCAATTCCAGTGGATACTTTTGTTACGTCAGCACCGACACGTTCGCAAATATTAGCTATATCATTGATAAATGAAATCTTAGTAGCCAAAAAAGCATTGGCAGCATATTTAATTATTTCCGCCGTTTCTAAAGAGGCTTTCACAATATTTGCTGTAAACGGTTGATGTATTTCCGAAATTATTTGAAAAGCTTTTTCGCTTTTGGCCCCAATTACTGCACGCTCCATATTCATCGTATCCTGAATAGCTGTCCCTTCTCTTAAAAATTCAGGATTTGAAACAACATCAAAAGGTTGTTTTTCCTTGTTGAATTCATGAACAATAGTTTCAATTAATTTTCCAGTTCCAACGGGTACCGTACTTTTTGTGACAATCACCTTGTAATTATTTAAATTTTCACCAATGGATTTAGCGACTTGTTTTACATAGGTTAAGTCCGCTTTGCCTGATGATGTCATTGGGGTACCAACTGCAATAAAAATTACCTCAGCATCTCGAATCTCTTGACTTATATTAGCGCTAAAATTTAGCGTTCCCTTCCGTACATTTTTGTGGACCAGCTCTTTTAATCCAGGCTCATAAATAGGCATGATCCCCCGTATGAGGTCATTTATTTTCAGTTGATCAATATCACAGCAAGTAACTTGGTTTCCTGATTCAGCAAAACATGTGCCTGATACGAGACCAACATATCCAGTTCCAATGACAGCAATTTTTTTCATCTTTATCAATCCTCCTGATGATTTTTACTTGAAGAAAAGACTATTTAGTTACATAAATAGATTCTATCGTCCGTGTATAGACATCATTTAGCAATGCTCCATTGTGATCGGCATGATAGTTTTTTTGTATATTTTCATACAGTTGATCCTGAACCTCAGGAGTATATAGATTCCTACTTAGGATATCGTTAATACGATTTACTAGGCTTGATACCGACTTACTTTTTATTAAAAGTGGACAATGCTCCCCAAATAAATCCGGAACACCTCCTACTGCTGTACATATCACTGGTGTTTTCAAGGCTAATGCTTCAATGACTACAGTTGGCATCCCTTCTGTGTAAGACGGGAGGGCCAATACATCACTAGCAAACAAATAATCTTTTACACTTTCATTTTCAACCTGCCCTGTTAAGTACAATCTGCTATTAAAATCAGAATGCTGAAGTAATTTTTCTTTAGCGGGCCCATCTCCAACAAACACAAGGGCTACATCATTAGAAAGCCATCCAAGTGAATGAGCGAGTTCAAAAACACCTTTTGCTTTTGTTAACCTTCCTACAAAAACAACAATCTTCTTGTATTCTGGAAGGTTAAGACGTCTTCTTAGTTGAGTTTTGGTTTCGGTTGTTTGTTGAAATTTTGATAGATCAATCCCTATGGGGAGAACTATACTATCCCTACCTGCTAATTCTTTTGCCCTCTTTTTAAGACTCTCACCCACTGCTATTACTTGATTTGCCGCCTGTACAGTTTGTTTGAATGCTTTTTTTGCACTAGCACTAAAATTGGGATAAATATTTACATCACTACCATGTAACGTTAGTACCCAGGGCAGCTTTTTTTGTTCAGCAACAATTCTCGTTGCCCCTCCAGACGGCATGGCAAAATGTGCGTGAATTAAATCGGCCTCTATCTGATAATCCGACATTGTTTTTAATATGGAAGCTGCAATTCGTTTATCTGGCTGGGCCCATCTTAGTTGGCCAGGAAGAGCTAAATAGGACGGGCGATAGACCGTCACTCCTTTTCGGAGATACTGAAAAGGAATACCCTGATTAGCCCGATATTTCTTTCGCGCGTATCTGATCAAAACGGGATTCCGCGGTACAGGACAAATCACTGTAACCTCCACTCCTAGTCGTATCAATGCTTGAACCTGAGTCTCATGAAATACACCAAGACCAGGTTTTTCGTCACTAGGATATACACTTGTAATCCATAAAATCTTCATTAGGATTGCCCTCTTATTTGTTTTTTTACGATACTCAAGAAAAAATGGGGATACATCTTATACAAAAGCAAAATATAGACGACCGCACTTACGCCCACCGAAAAAATTAGTGGCCAAATGCTGGTTTGAGAAAAATAAAAGACAGAAATTTCTTTCATACAAAAGGCGATTGCTGTTATGAGCAAAGATAATAGGAATGGAATAGAAATGGTTTTCAGGTATTGCCGAAAACGCAGCTGTATCAACCAGTTTAAGAACCATCTCCCCACTAAGAAATTCACCAGGCTTACCCCTGCATAGGTCCAAGCTACAATTTCCAATTTATTCGTCATGACCGCTAGCCATAAAGAAACACCATAGAAAATAAGAACGCAGGCATCCCAATAAAATGCAAGATTGGCTTTTCCTTTTGCTAAAATTACAGATCCATTTGGATTCATTAAAACCCTTAGAATGCCTACGACTGCCATAATTTGCAAAACAGGAACAGCTTCCAGCCACTTCTGTCCAAAAATAGTTTGGATTAAAACATTTGACACCGCAGTCAAACCCATCAAGATGGGAAAAGAAACTAGACTTAAAAGCCTTGTCATGTGTAAGAATCCATCAGTTAATTCAACTTGATTTTGATGACTTTTCGAAAAAACCGGAAAAGCTACTCTTGTAATAATCGGATTGATCTTTAATACCGGAATGGTTACGATTTGATAGGCAAGATTATAAATACCAAGTGCCTCAGCACCCATAAATCGGCCAATTAATATAACATCAAGATTGGAGCCAATTCGATTAACTAACCGTGACGCTAATTGGAATGCCCCGAATGTCATGTATTCTTTGCATTCTGACATATCAAATACCAAAGATGGACGCCATTTCTTTTGATAACTAATATAATAAAGAATGCCTTTTAACGAATTCAGGACAACTTGTGAAATGACAAATGCATAAATCGGACGAATTGTAAACATGAGAATAACCAATGTTAAAAAGGAGATCAACGTAGTCCCCACTTCAATTGCCCCCAGCAAATTAAAACGTAATTCTTTTTGCAACAAATATTGGCATTGCTGACCGATTGGAGCGATTAAAAACATCAGCGCCAATATACGAATCAGCTCGCTTAATTCACTTCGTTGAAAATACATCGCAATCAGTGGGCTACATAGAAATAAGAGAACAAACAAGCCCAAACCAACCCCCACATTGAGCCAAAACAGAGTTGACAACACACGAGATGAAACCTTTTCTTTTTGAATCACGGCTGAACCAAAGCCTAAATCTAGCACTATTTGAGCAAACACAACTATGGTTGTAATCATTCCTACTAGCCCAAATTCGGATATACTCATTAGTTTTCCAAGTAATGCAAACTGGATGATTTGAATAGATGAAATCATAAGTGTAGAAATTCCAGTCCACTTTACTCCTTTATGTAGTTGGTTTCTGATGTCTGACATATACATTCCCTGCCTTTTTTATCGTGCTCCATCTCCTGTGAAAATGACTTTAAATGTCTTCAAAATAATCTTTAGTTCAAGAGAGAATGTTAGATTTTGTATGTACAACAAGTCATATTTAAGTTTTTCTCTTGGAGAAATATCATAACCCCCACTAACCTGGGCAAGTCCTGTTAGGCCTGGTTTAACAAGCAAACGATTTTCAAAACCTTTTATCTCTTTATTAAATTGTGCTGTAAAAACAGGTCTTTCGGGCCTTGGACCAACAATTGACATATCCCCTTTTAAAACCGATATCAATTGAGGAAGCTCATCAATGCGCGTTTTTCGTATAAAAGCCCCAACTTTTGTTATACGAGGGTCATTTACCACTGCCCACTTGGCCCCCTCTTTTTCAGCATCATTCCTCATGGATCGTAACTTTACCATCTTGAAACGTTTTCCATTCTTCCCCATCCTCTCCTGAACATAAAATGGTGAACCTGGTGTTTCAAGGACGATGAGGGCAGCAAATATAACAACGATTGGCAGTGCGATAAGAAACCCAGTGGATGCAAGAAAAATATCATACACTCTTTTTAAATAGAGGTAATGTTCCACATTCTTTGATAAAGTGAGATTTGATTCTGGGACCGTCAAATAATCTTGGTAGATATTGTAGCTTTTTTCAGTACTCACAAATGTACCACCCCATAAGATTTATTAATAAAGTGCTTTGCTAATCCATACGTAAAGTATAGGTACAAAACTTGAAGTTGCTGTTGAGTACTGGTGAAGAGTTTGTAAAATATTTAGAATATTTATTAAGTTTCTAAATACTTTGTAAAGATTTTTACAAAGTATAGGCAGATATAACGATATAATGAAAAAAACTGACACATTAGGATTTGGACTTTTCCTTTTTGTGTCAGTTTCTTAGATTCTTATAGGGTTACAAAAAAACTCCCTCTTATCTAGACAAGAGGGAGTTAGTTTAAGCAATCGATTCTTGCTTGGCAATTTTTAAAATTTCTAATGATTTAATATGGTAGCCATCGATTTCAAGGACTTTAAATTCATAATCATCATATCTAACTTTATCGCCTTCGACGACATCCATTTTTTCTGATAAGATCCATCCACCGATGGTATCCATATCTGAATCGTCAAGGTCTAAACCGAATAAATCATTAATTTCATCAATAAGGACTTTACCCTCAACGATGGTTTTATTTTCACTAATTTTATTAATTTCAGGGACTTCATCCGCATCAAACTCATCACGGATTTCACCAACAATTTCTTCTAAAATATCTTCGACAGTGACTAATCCTGCTGTACCGCCATATTCATCCATTAAGATGGCCATATGAACACGGTCTTTTTGCATTTTCAGGAGCAAATCATGGATTGGGATCGATTCAATAACCTGGATAACTGGGCGAACATACTCTTGAATCGATGTTTCAACATTTTTGCCTTTAATATATTCGGTAAAAACCTCTTTCATATTTACCATACCAACGATGTTATCCTTCTCACCATCGATGACCGGATACCTTGTATAATTTTCTTCCGTCACGATTTGAAGACATTCATTTAAAGATTGTGAGATATCAAAAGCAATAATTTCAGTGCGAGGTACCATAATTTCATTGGCGTTTCGATCATCAAATTCGAAAATATTGTTCACATATTTATATTCAGATTGATTAATCTCCCCGCTCTTATAGCTTTCGGAAATGATTAATTGAAGTTCTTCCTCTGAGTGTGCTACTTCATGTTCTGATGCAGGTTTCAGTCCAAAAATTCCGACAATGAAACGAGCAGAACCATTTAGTGCTTTAATAAATGGATACATTATTTTATAAAAGAGAATCATCGGTCGTGCAAAAATCAAAGTGACCTGTTCCGCTTTTTGTATGGCAAACGTCTTTGGTGCAAGCTCCCCGACAACTACGTGAATAAAAGTTACTGATGCAAACGCTAATATAAATGAAGTAATACCTGATATAGATTCTGGCATGTTAAAGTAACTTAACAACGGATGAAGGATAAGTTCCACCGTTGGTTCTCCTAACCACCCAAGCCCTAAAGCTGTAACGGTAATTCCTAATTGACATGCAGATAAATATTCATCAAGATTAGTAACAATCGTTTTTGCCGCGATCGCGTTCTTGTTCCCTTCGCTAACGAGCTGATCAATACGTGTACCGCGGATTTTAACAATAGCAAATTCATATGCTACAAAAAATGCTGTAAATGCAATTAAAATTGCTATTATTAGTAGATTACTAATTATCAATGGTCTCCTTACTTAATAGATAAGTAAGGAATACACCTCCTGTTTTTTTACGAGATTAATTATTTTCTATCAAAATAATAAATTAAAACTTAGCTAAGCAATAATAATAATGTTTGAGCCAATGTAACGCCTTCTGATGATAATTTATTAACAAGTGATTCTTTTTGCTGGTTGTTTAATTTTTGAAGAATAGGTTCCATGACATTTATTTCTTCTTTCAGATGCTGCATAATACTAGCAATCTGTTCAACATGTTTTTCTACTTTTTGTTTATCAATTGTATTGTCTGACTTAATCAATTCAATGGAAGACTTTATTTCCTCAAGGGGCATATTCAAATTTTTATAATGTTCAACCATATTTAAAATTTGAAGACACTCCTCATTGTACAATCGATAATTAGAATCCGTCCGAATAGGGTTAAGTAAGCCTATTTGGGTGTAATAATCAATTGTCCGTTTGGAAATATTCTTTAATTTTGCTATTTCACCAATTCGATACAACTCCCCAAATTACTCACCCCTTCCCAGTTTAATGTTAAATTAAATATACCATAGATCAAACCGTACAGTCAACGTTCCGGTTTGATCTATGGTTATCATCGTGTTAATATGACTGGTCCGTTTTTAGTTATGATAAGTGTATGTTCGTACTGAGCGACAAAGCTTCTTTCTGTAACAAAGGTCCAGCCGTCCTCTAGTTGAAATACTTCTTCATCATGGGTGGAGATAAATGGTTCAAATGCAATAACCATGCCTTCTCTAAGCAATCCATTGTCAGAGGTTTCATTATAATTATAAATATATTCAGGTTTTTCATGGATGGTTCGTCCAATACCGTGTCCTGTAAGATTTTTAATCACGGTTAATCCATGATTTCTAGCCGTTTGGAAAACGACTTTACCCATCCCGTTTATTTTGGAACCTGGTTTTGCTTTTTTAAGACCAGCTTCAAATGCCTCTTTTGCAACGTCGCAAATTTTCAATAAGATTTCCTCACCTTTTCCAACGACAATCGAGACGCCTGTGTCTGCAAAATAACCGTTCTTGGAACCAGAAACATCTATATTAACAAGATCTCCTTCTTGAATCACTCGATCACTAGGAATTCCATGAGCCACTTCTTCGTTGACACTAATACACGTAAACCCGGGAAAATCGTACTCCCCCTTTGGAGCAGAAATGGCACCCTCCTTCTCAAATAACTGACCAGCTATATCATCGAGCTCTTTAGTAGTTACCCCAGGTACCGCTCGTTGCACTAATTCATCGCGAATCCCGGCAACGATTCTGCCAATTTCTTTCAATCCATTAAAATCCTCTTCCGTCTTTGCAATCATGCTTTTTCCCACCTAAATTATTTTATCTTAATAAACGTTCACCTATTAGATTGTACATTTATCCTCAGATAAAATCCAAGCATAATAATTTCATGAAGTTTAAAACAACAAAAAACAGAGTTACCCAATGTAACACTGTTTTTTATCCATCATAATAATTTTACTTTTTTGATAAAATTTATTTCATTTAGAAATTTTTCAAAAATTTCTTTGTAGGTGGAATTAATTAAAAGTGGAAAGAGGTTTTCTAGTGCTTCTTGGTATTCTTGACCTAACGCTTCCCGGAGAAAAACATATTCATGAAAGAGCAGTGCTTTTTCAAAATCAATACCTAATTCATGTAAGCCTTTATATAAGTCCTTCTTAGGTATACGTAAGATCTTCTTAAATATTTTAATATTTTTTTCAATGAATTTCTCTTCTATATACCGTGTTACATAGTCTGTATACACCATCTGACCAATAGTATTTGTTTCATTTTTTGAGAAGTTGAATCCAATCACACGATCTTCCTTATTTTCACGAATAATAAACGTTTTACTACCTCGTAAATGTGTAATAAAATTTTTGACGCTTTTATCAAAAATTTTATCAAATTGAATAATTTTTTGCAGTTTAACGGCAAAATCAGTATGTTCTTCACCCACAACAAATAGCCGGTCAACAATCGGTAAAAGCTTTAAGACTCCCTCGGAAAGTTGACTTGATGCATCATAAATAATGATATCATACTCGTTTTTCATTAACTTCACTTTTCGTTTTTGTTCGATTAAAGTTAATTTCGAAAATTCGTGGATGAGCTCATTTGAAGTCTCTTCTTTTTCTAAAGTCCCGTAAGAAATGAATGCTGCAGCTATATTTGTATTTAATTTAAGCCAATTATAAATGGATAAAGACAATTCAGTTACACCTGATTTTGCTTTTGGAGAGTAAAAGCCAACTAAATACATGTCCCTCACATGCCTTTTATTTAAATCATATGCAAGAAGAAAACAAGTGTTAAAGACAAGCGACTACTATACAATTAATAACGTAGAAAAATATTCTTGTGATAAAATTTATATATTCTAAAAAAGAGCTTTATTATATTCCAAAAAGACAGAGGTATCCTAATGAAGAACATGAAGAACATGATTAACAAAGAAATACAAACATGGCTCGATAGCAAAAAACTCCCATTATTAGAAAAACTCAAATCATTAGATGAAGTATTTTGGGTGAATCCTACCCTTGAAAATTCTCAGCGAGGAATCGAAAAATCTCCGCTGACTTTAGAGGAGATTAAAGATGCTGAAGAAAGATTAAAT
This sequence comes from Bacillus sp. OV166, assembly GCF_900177675.1. Lineage (GTDB taxonomy): Bacteria > Bacillota > Bacilli > Bacillales > Cytobacillaceae > Neobacillus. The sequence goes on from NZ_FXWM01000001.1 coordinate 3,612,760, forward strand.
CGTTTTGCTCCCTATCTCGCTAAGGTTTTCCCGGAAACAAAAGCAGCTAATGGGATCATTGAATCTCCATTAGTGAGCATACCATCTATGCAGCAAAAATTAGCCCAGGATTACGGACAGCCTATCTTAGGTGATTTATTACTAAAGTGTGATAGTCACCTGCCAATCTCTGGATCAATTAAAGCGCGAGGCGGTATTTATGAAATACTCAAACATGCAGAAGAATTGGCTCTTTCACATCAATTGCTTACCATCCAAGATGATTATTCGATTCTAGCAAGTGAAAAATTCCGATCCTTCTTTTCCCTTTATTCTATTGCCGTCGGTTCTACTGGAAATTCAGGGCTAAGTATTGGTATCATCAGTGCTAAATTAGGATTTAAGGTAACAGTTCATATGTCCGCGGACGCAAAACAATGGAAAAAGGACTTGCTTTGCAGCAAAAATGTGCAGGTAATTGAATATGAAGCCGATTACAGCAAAGCTGTCGAGCAAGGACGAATCCAAGCAAAAGCAGATCCTAGATGTTATTTCGTGGATGATGAAAATTCAAGTGATTTATTCCTAGGATACGCGGTGGCCGCTTCCCGCTTAAAGAAGCAGTTAGAACAATTAGAGTACACCGTCGATGAAAATCATCCTTTATTCGTTTACCTGCCATGTGGGGTTGGCGGTGGTCCCGGAGGCGTAGCATTTGGATTGAAGCAATTGTTTAAAGATAACATACACTGTTTCTTTGCTGAACCCACCCATTCTCCTTGTATGTTACTCGGAATAATGACGGGATTACATGATCAAATATCTGTCCAAGATGTTGGGATTGATAATGTGACAGATGCAGATGGACTTGCTGTCGGTAGACCCTCGGGATTTGTCGGCAAAATAATTGAACCCTTCTTAAGTGGAAGTTATACAATATGCGACGAACAATTATACAAATTGCTCAAGGATCTTGTCGATACTGAAGAAATTCATTTAGAGCCTTCTGCACTCGCAGGCATGATTGGACCGGTTTTCTTATTTAGAGAGGGAATTGATTACTTACGAGACCATAATTTATTGGATAAAATGAGCAATGCTGCACATATCGTTTGGGCAACTGGCGGAAGCATGGTTCCTGCAGAAATGATGGCAGAATATTATCAAAAAGGATCAAAATAATTGAGAAAAACATTATTTATTTCAACGATGATTTCTTTTGTTATATTTATTCTTTTTTCACCTGTTTTTATTCGACTAGTTTCATATTTACACCCAATCGTTTTAGTAGTGGTCCTGTTATGTATTGTTTGGTTGGTCATAGGGTTGGTTTTATTTATCCGGAAAGAAACAATCAATCTTCCCTACCCACTGTTTTTGGTAGGGTTAACTCTCTACTCGGTTGCACTTGTGATTTTGTTATTTTTCCGACCGAACGAGCAAAGCTATAACTCAATGAATCTTGTCCCCTTTTCCACAGTTACATTTTATTTGTCAGGAAAGGTAAACTGGTTAATTTCCTTTTATAATTTGGCTGCTAATATTGGTTTGTTCATCCCCTACGGCCTTTTCCTTAGGTTTAAACGTTTCTCTCAATGGAAGGCAATATTTATTGCTTCACTGATCATTGCTTGCATTGAGGTTTTTCAATTTGTTTCCCATCGCGGGAGCTTGGACATAGACGATTTGATTTTAAATTTACTTGGAATTTATCTTGGCTGCGTTCTCTTTCCTTTGGTTCAACAAGTAGTGAATATCCCGAATACTAAAGGACCCATCGATAGATGAGTCCTTTTTATCATTTATTATCAAGCTGCAAATACGAGTAATAGCCATAAATACAAGCTAATTAGCGTGAAAATTAGTGTTAGAGGTATGACAACAATGGTCACTTTAATATATTCCATCCAAGTTATTTTAATCTTATTAGTCTTTAAAATATGCATCCAAAGTAGTGTTGCAAGAGTTCCGATTGGGAGGATCAGCGACCCAATATCACTGCCAATGATGTTTGATAAGTAAACGGTTTTCGTTAATAAGGGTTCTAGTCCCATATCCGTCAAGGCTAAGGTTGAAATCATTAAGGCTGGATGGTTGTTAAAGATATTTGAAAGAAATGCTGTTATGACACCCATGGTTAAACTAGCATGAATCAGACTATCATTAACGATTGGTTTTAGATAGCTTATAAGAAGATTCGATAATCCAATATTGTGTAAACCATAGATGATGACATACATACTAAAGGCGAATATTAAGATATGCCACGGAATTTTGCCGACTACATCTTTTGGATTTACCTTTAAGTGAATCCATCTCCATATAAGTAAGATAACCGAACCACACACAGCTACCAACGAGACTGAGATGCCAATAAAGGATGCGACGAAAAGACTAATCCGTACAAGGAATACAAAGATGAGCATATTGAGCATGAGTTTCTTTTGTTGATTGAATAAAGTTTCAGAGCCTTGTTGTAAGGGATGATATGGACGGTTTTTATGCAGTGGAATGGAGTAGGAATGGAAGCGGATTTCTTTCGGAATATCTTTCTTAAAAACTAGGAATAATAGATAGGATAAAAATAGTAATCCCAGAACCCCAGGAACAAACATCATTTCCGTTTGGAGATACAAATCCATTCCTATTATTTTCAAGGCTATTAGATTAACGATGTTACTAACACCTATTGGAGCACTTGAAGCAGTCGCGATTAACGCACCGCTTAAGAGAAACGGTATCTTTTGCCTGTTTTTTAATTTTAAATTATTTAAAATTAAGATCAGAATTGGTGTAGTAATTAAGATACTTCCATCGTTATTAAAAAATAGTGTCATTAAAAAGCAGAGTATCAAGGTATTCCAAAATAAGCGAATTCCTGACCCTTTTGATATTTTTAACATTAAAGCAGCGGTCCAGCTAAAAAAACCAAAGCTTTCAAGTACGATAGCCATAACGATTGTGGCGATAATGGTAATTGCTGCCCCTGTAACCTTTGAACTTATGTCAACTAAATCCCCAATCGAAACGCTTCCACTTACAAAAACAATAATGGCGCCTATTGCTGCTGGGATTGCTTCGTTCATATTTTTTGGACGGATAAAGATCAGGACCATTGTTAGAATAAAAGCAAGGATGGTAATGATTACCGTCGATTGATGATACATATAAATTAATTTACTCCCTTCACATAAGTTTCCTTCATTATTTTCCGTTTATTTCCTTCTTGTCCTTTGCTTTATATTACGTCCCAATGTGAAGGCTTGTTCTAAACGAATGTCTCGTCTTTTCATAAATCAGCATGTAACTAGAAGTATTTTCAAAAATCCTCCTAGATTTTTACCTATATTTTTATATATAGACGAATGCCACACATGCATCTTAATAGGTTTATGTAACAAGAAATGAACAAAAAAACCGATACTTTTGAAAGTATCGGTTGCTACTGTTAGTGTTTTTTTCCTTTTGGACCTTTTTTACCATGGCTACCGTGGCTTCCGCTACTACCGCTGCTTCCTTTGCTGCCTGAGCTTCCGCTGCCTGAGCTGCCACTGCTACCGTGACTTCCACTGCCTGAGCTGCCTGAGCTACCGTGACTGCCTGAGCTTCCTGAGCTGCCTGAGCTACCTGAGCTGCCTGAGCTGCCTGAGCTGCCTGAGCTTCCTGAGCTGCCTGAGCTGCCTGAGCTGCCTGAGCTGCCTGAGCTGCCCGAACTACCTGAGCTGCCTGAGCTGCCTGAGCTTCCTGAGCTGCCCGAGCTGCCTGAGCTGCCTGAGCTGCCTGAGCTACCTGAGCTGCCACTGCCTTTGCTGCCACTGCTACCGCTACCTGAGCTACCGTGACTTCCTGAGCTACCCGAGCTACCTGAGCTACCTGAGCTACCTGAGCTGCCTGAGCTGCCACTACCGCTGCTTCCCTTGCTACCTTTTGGACCTTTCTTACCTTTTGGACCTTTTGGTTTTTTGCCGCTTCCGTGACTGCCGCTGCCTTTGCTGCCTGAGCTGCCTGAGCTACCTGAGCTGCCTGAGCTACCTGAGCTGCCTGAGCTGCCTGAGCTGCCTGAGCTGCCTGAGCTGCCTGAGCTGCCTGAGCTGCCTGAGCTACCTGAGCTGCCTTTGCTACCTGAGCTGCCTTTGCTGCCTTTGCTGCCTTTGCTGCCTTTGCTGCCTGAGCTGCCTGAGCTGCCTGAGCTGCCTGAGCTACCTGAGCTGCCTTTGCTACCTGAGCTGCCTTTGCTGCCTTTGCTGCCTGAGCTGCCTGAGCTGCCTGAGCTGCCTGAGCTGCCTGAGCTGCCTGAGCTGCCTGAGCTGCCTGAGCTGCCTGAGCTGCCTGAGCTGCCTGAGCTGCCTGAGCTGCCTGAGCTGCCTGAGCTGCCTGAGCTGCCTGAGCTGCCTGAGCTGCCTGAGCTACCTGAGCTACCTGAGCTGCCTGAGCTGCCTGAGCTGCCTGAGCTGCCTGAGCTTCCACTGCTACCCTTGCTACCTTTAGGGCGTTTATGTCCTTTAGGGCCTTTTGGTTTTTTTCTGCTACCAGAGCTACCGCTGCTTCCGCTACCAGAGCTACCGCTGCCACTTTTGCCTGAGCTACCGCTTCCGCTTTTGCCAGAGCTACCGCTGCCACTTTTGCCAGAGCTACCGCTTCCGCTTTTGCCAGAGCTACCGCTGCCACTTTTGCCTGAGCTACCGCTGCCACTTTTGCCTGAGCTGCCACTGCTGCTTTTGCCAGAGCTACCGCTGCTGCTTTTGCTGCTACCACTTTTACCACTGCCAGTAGATCCTGAACTGTCTGAACTTGACTTATTGTTACCTCCTTTTTTACCAACAGGATTATTATCTAGAAACCCAACTACACCATTTTCTTTAGCTTGTGAAAGTAATTGTTCAATATCAAGCTTTAGTACCATTATTCCACCACTTTCTTAACAAATTTTTCTTTTCTATTTCAATTTATGATGATTTTATCCATTTGACATAGACAATCATATATTTTTAAACCATATTTTTTAGAGTTTCTATACACAACCACCCAAGAGAATGCATATATCTAAAAAAAATGTTATTTAGGAGAATTCAAGTGTTAAAATATGAAATTTTAATTAATCCGAAGTGGTTAAAAAAATTGGATAAAGACATTTGGAATGATGAATTAGTACCTGCAGTATTAAAGATAGGAGAAGATCGTTTTAATATAAAAATTTCCTATCGAGGAAATGTAATAAGGGATAAGAAAAAAAAATCTTATCGAATTGTTTTTCAAAATCCTTACAAGGTCAATGGTGCACATGAAATTCATCTTAATGCGGAATTTTCAGATGTATCATTAAGTAGAAACAAATTATCGCTGGATTTTTTTGATCGAATTGGAGTCATATCTCCCCACTCCCGGCATGTTCTGCTGAATATCAATGGATATAGTAAGGGCATCTATTTAGAGATTGAATCTTTTGATCAATATCTTCTTGAAAAAAGAAAATTGCCAGATGGCGCAATTATTTATGCAACCAATAATCGAGCCAATTTCTCGTTAATAACCAAGAAAAAGGAGATAAAAAAACGTTTAGACCAGGGATATACATTAAAATATGGTGATAAAGAAGATATCCTTGATTTAAAAAACTTTATCGCGATGATTAATGCCCTAAACAATCAAGATTTTGAAAAAGAAATCCCACATGTATTGGATGTCGAGAAATATTTCAGATGGGTCGCTGGAGCTGTTTGTGTCCAAAATTATGACGGGTTTATCCATAATTATGCATTATATAAAAATGGTAAAACCGGACTATATGAAATTACTCCTTGGGATTATGATGGGACATGGGGTAGAAACCTCCATGGCAGAAAACTTGATTATGATTATGTACCATTAACAGGATTTAACACACTTTCAGCAAGACTTTTCCACTTTAAACACTTTAGAAAACAATATAAAGAAATACTTTCAAGTATTTTGGAAAATGACTTTACTCTGGATGTCCAAAAACCAATTATTAATGAATTATTTAATTATTTAAAACCACACATGAGTCTAGATCCCTTTATTAGTTCAAACCCAGCAACATTAGAACAAGAAAAAAAGGTTTATTTTAATTTTATTAAAAAAAGAAGCTCTTACCTTAAAGAAGAACTAGCATTATTCGTATAGATAAACAGTATATGAATCTAATCATATACTTTTTTTTTTGCCTATTTTTACCCAAAACAGTAAAAAAAGGCTCCTTTATTAGTACAACATCATCCCGTGATACATATAGATGCAGTGTAAATGTTTATTTAATTTAAAGGAGGATAATTCTTTTATGGATAGAGAAATGATGGAACAATTTGTTGGCAAAATAATTAAAGTTGACCGGGGTGGTCCAGAATCAAGAAGTGGAAAATTACTGGCAGTATTTGATGACTTCTTTGCCATCTTAACCGAACACGATGGAGTCGTATATTATAAGACAAATCATGTCAGAAGTATCACAGAAAGTTCAAAAGATGATATGAAGTTTGGATTGAAGGTCCCCAATAAATTTGATATTAATACGGCCGAAAACTTTGTGAAGCTTTTAAGAAAAATAAGATTTCAATGGGTGAAAATTAATCGTGGCGGTCCTGAATCATTTGAAGGCGTACTAAGCGATGTAAACAAACATTTTGCTTCACTGATTGTTAAAGAAGAAGTTGTCCGTGTCTCGATGAAACATATTCGAAACATAAGCTACGGACTGAAAGTTGATAATTCTCAAAAAAATGATTCCAATGGATCTAATGGTAATGACAACGACAACAAGAACGACAATAAAGACGATGATAACAAGAACAACAGTAATAAGGACAACAGTAATAAGAACAACAGTAACAAGAACAACAGTAACAAGAACAACAGTAACAAGAACAACAGTAACAACAAAAAGAACAACGATAACTAAGATGACGAATAAAAATATTGTCGCTTCTCCCTCTAGAGGAGCGACCTATTATCTCTTTAAGGAGGATTAAAGATGGGGATAGATAAATTTTCAGCTGCATTGGGTTTATTAAAAGGCTTTAGTGTAAATCTCTATGTGGGTGAAGACGTATTTAATGGAAAACTAATCGGTGTTGAGGCAGACCATGTAGTGCTGGAAACTGATAATAAATACGTTTTTTATTATAATATTGATAAAATTCAAGCAATCACAAAAAACACAAGAGAGTTTCAACCTGAGAAAACAAATGCAACGTTTCAAAAAACACAAAGTTTAATAGATTTACTCCATTCCTTTCAGCATACTTGGATAACGATATTGACTATCAACAAACAAAGATTTACCGGTGTTTTAAGCGAAATTGATACAGACTTTGCTACTTTAATTAACGGTGATGAACGAATCTTAATTAAATTAACACATGTGTCCAACATCCTCAAAGGGATTATTAAAGAAGAGGCTGTAAAGACATCTTCATCAAACGAAAATGAAAAAGGTAATAAAGATTCTGATAATAAAAACGAATCAAAGGATCAATCATCGTCTTCCGGTGATAAAAAGAGCTCAAAGAATCATTCATCTTCTTCCGGTGATAAAAAGAGCTCAAAGAATCATTCATCTTCTTCCGGTGATAAAAAGAGCTCAAAGAATCATTCATCGTCTTCCGGTGATAAAAAGAGCTCAAAGAATCATTCATCGTCTTCCGGTGATAAAATGAGCTCAAAGAATCATTCATCGTCTTCCGGTGATAAAAAGAGCTCAAAGAATCATTCATCGTCTTCCGGTGATAAAATGAGCTCAAAGAATCATTCATCGTCTTCCGGTGATAAAGAGTGCTCAAAGAATCATTCATCGTCTTCCGGTGATAAAATGAGCTCAAAGAATCATTCATCGTCTTCCGGTGATAAAGAGTGCTCAAAGAATCATTCATCGTCTTCCGGTGATAAAGAGGATTCCAAAAAGAAGAAACAAAAAAATTCGAATAGTAAAGAAAATTCTGCTAAGAAAAAAGAAGAGCCCGTTAAAGAAGAAGTGATTGAACCTAATAATACAATGGTTTGGTCACAACCAATAAAAATTGAGTCAACAATGGTTCAAACCAAGGATGAAGTCGTTTCTAATATCTTTAAGGTTAAGAAATCACAAACAGACGAAAATGACTCATTCAAAAATTCCACTGAAATGAAACCAGTAAAAGAAGCAGTTTCTATTCAAAAAACAGATAATCAGCCAGCTCCACCTTATAAATTACAACAGATTGAAACAAAATCAACAAAAACACAAGAAGAAGCAGCGAATGTAGTTAAATCAGCAACTACACAAAACCAAGCAAATAAGAAATCAGAAAATAATAAACCAAATGATATGAATACTAATATCAACAATCAGAATGTATGGACACAAAAGGAGAAAGAGCAAAAAGTTCTTCGTTATTCAGGTGAACCAGTTAATCCTGACAGCAAAATAGCTTTCCCGTTTTCCGGATGGCCAAACAGAAACAATCGAACATCAAGATTGAATTAATGAAATCTCATCGTAATAGTGAAAATATATATAAGTCCATTCCTTCATATTGCCCCTGTTAAAATCCCCAAAAACCATACAAATATGAGTTGGGCAGTTCTAGTGAGTAAATTTATAAAAGGCAATTAATCTATTCAGCCCTCTCTATTTGTAAATGGGATTACCTAGGAAAGGATGTGAATTCATGAAGTTGAAAGATAATATCGGAAAATTTATCCAATTGGAGATTTCGGGAAAGAAATTCATTAGGGGAATATTAATTGATGTCGGCAGCGATTTATGGGTTGTTTTCAATGGTTATGACTACCTTTACATCCCTGCTATTCATTGCCAAAATTGGCGATATTTAAAACAAGATGAAATTAAAGAATTTGATGAAATTACCCTTAATGACGAACCAACACCTATTTATAATAATAACGAAGAAATTTCACTAAGAAAAACTCTGACAGCTGCTAAAGGTATTTTTACAGAAATATATGTAACAAGCAATCAAGCAGTACATGGTTATATCATAAGTATTATGAATAATTATTTTGTTTTCTACTCGCCAATATACAAAACCATGTTTATATCTCTTAACCATTTAAAATGGCTAATTCCATACACAAATAATCAACGTCCATACGGTCTAAGCAACGCAAATCTGCCAGTAAATCCGAGCAATATCACCTTTGCCAGATCGTTTGAGGTTCAAATTGAAAAACTAACTGGAGAATTGATCGTCTTTAATATCGGAGAGAATGAAAATGTTATCGGAAAGGTAAAAGGGATTAAGGATAATTTTGTGGAATTAATCGGTGCAAAAGAAGATCCAGTCTTTATTAATCTTCAACATATTAAAACAATCCATTTGACTTAACTGGTTTATTTTTTCTATAGCTTATTTGTAAACAAGCTTTTAAAACAAAAAAACAGAGTGTCTAAAGACACTCTTTTTATAAAACTATTTTTCTTTTACATAAGCTGTTTCCGTTTTTCGAGTAAATGACAATAATTCAAACGCAATTCCGTATAGGAAAGTAACAAGGAACATCGAACCAATCATATCAAATATGACATGCTGTTTAACAAATAGGGTTGAAATGATAATCAAAGTCCCGACAACATGGATACAAACATTGTTAATTAGATGTTTGTTTTTAATATGAAGTGAAGCAAGCATGATAACAAATGTGGTAAGTACATGGATACTCGGAAAACAATTAAACGGACGATCATTTGCATAGATCCACAAAACAAGATGATTAAAGATATTATTACCTTCAATAGTTGGTCTTGGGACTGTGGTTTGAAAAAAGAAATAAATAACAAAACAAATCAGTTCTGCTGCAACAATTAAAATTAACGTTTTAAGGTATACTTTTGTGTCCTTAAAACAAAAGTAGATTAAATAACAAAAAATATAAGCATACCAAAGGATATATGGAATGATAAAGACCGACAAAAACGGGATCGCTTGGTCAATTGACGTACTAATATCTACAGCTCTATGTGAACGGGAATTTAATAATTCATAAATTTTGGCTAGAAGAGGAATCACAAGCAAAAATAGTAAATAGGGAGCTTTTTTTATTAAACTTTTCAATCATATTCCTCCCTTAATATATATAAAAACCTAATTTTCTAGTTTACTATACAGAAATAGTCGAACACACTCCATGGTACCACAAATACGGTAAAAATAAACGAAATTTCCATACATCTCTCAAATTTTTTTGGAGTCCTTTTTTAGTTCCACTACATTGGTGTCATCTTTGTTGTGATCTTTGTTGTCATCTTTGGTGTCAGGCACCATTCGTGGACACTTCTAATAATTTGTCCGTCTCCAATGGACAATTTTTGAATTTCCAAGTGCTTACAAAAGTGTCCCAGGATGAAATTATGCTAAACTAAATTACAACACAAACTTAGTTGTGAAGGTGGTGGAATGGTGGATCGGATTATCTTGTTTGATGGGGTTTGCAATCTGTGTAACAACAGTGTGAAATTTATAATAAAAAGAGACACCTCGGGCTATTTTAAATTTGCCTCACTCCAAGGTGAGACTGGCCAAAGATTATTAAAAAAGCATAGCTTAAACTATGACCTCAATAGTTTCGTCCTAATTGAAAAGGAAAAGGTCTATATAAAATCAAGTGCTGCTCTTCGTGTTTGCAGTCAATTAGGCGGGACTTGGCGCATATTATCGATCTTCCGCTTCCTCCCTCCACTTTTCAGGGATTTCCTTTACGACATAGTTGCAAAGAATCGTTATAAATGGTTTGGAAAAGAAGAAAGTTGTATCCTCCCTTTGCCAAAATGGAAGCAGAGATTTTTGGACTAAGGGTGAATTGTTTAATACATCGGTAACTGGTAAATGGTTGCAGACACTCTAATTCTAACTAATATTTTATTCCCTATAGCATAGATATTATTAATACTATTTTTTACTGCAGGAGGGTATATATGGAGGTTGTGGTTAGAAAAGGAGATTCATTATGGCATTACAGCCAGATGTTTCATATAAATTTGCAGCTAATAAATGATTCGAATAGGAATGTCGATCATAATAATCTTTCTGAAGGCAAACGTGTACGAATACCAGGCTTTACTGCCCAGGATTATCAGATTCGCCCTGGCGATACCTTATGGAGTATTGGTCAACGCAGATCTCTTCCCCTAGAGGCTATTACTTTGGTTAATCCCAACCTGGATGAAAAAAATTTAAATGTAGGTCAAACCATTAAGGTTCCAACTAGGATCACTTGGAGATTAGTGGATAGTGGCCAAAGTTATGATTACATCAAATTGATGAATGATATCAAGAGATTATTAGACGTTTATCCGTTTATGCAGATACCTGTGATTGGTAAGACTGTTCTTGGGAAAAAAATCCCAGAGATCGTCATCGGAACGGGTGAAAAAAGAGTTCATTATAATGGATCATTTCATGCCAATGAATGGATAACCACATCAATCATCATGACCTTTTTAAATGATTATTTATTAGCCCTGACAAATCATAATCTGATCCGCGGATTACCCATGTTCCCACTTTACCAACAAAGCATTTTATCTATTGTCCCAATGGTAAATCCAGATGGAGTAGACCTCGTTCTACATGGCCCCCCAGAAATCGAAAATTGGAATAAAAGAGTGGTTGATTTCAATAAGGGCAGTACAGATTTTACGGACTGGAAAGCTAATATTCGAGGGGTTGACCTAAATGACCAATTCCCGGCTAGATGGGAATTAGAAAAGGCAAGGAATCAGACTGAGCCTGGACCAAGAGATTTTGTGGGAGAAAAACCTTTATCGGAGCCTGAAGCAATGGCAATGGCAAAACTAATAAAAAAACGAGATTTTGTAAGAGTTCTAGCCTTTCATACACAAGGTGAGGTCATCTACTGGGGTTTTGAAAATCTTGAACCTCCTGAATCAGAGGACATTGTGAAAGAATTTAGCCGAGTAAGTGGTTACGAGCCTATCAAAACGATCGAGAGCTATGCCGGTTGCAAGGATTGGTTTATTCAAGATTGGAAGCGACCAGGATTTACGATTGAACTCGGCCGAGGAATAAATCCACTTCCATTGTCACAATTTGATGAGATCTATCAAAAATCACTGGGAATTTTCTTGGCGGGGCTTTATATGTAAAAAAGGAGGCCGAAAAACTCCTGCCTCCTTTCCCTCTAGATAATATTAGGCTTTTGTATAATTAAGATCCCAAATCACACCAAAGGCATCTTTTACCTTCGCATATTTTGCTCCCCAAAAAGTATCTTGCAGCTCCATATAAACCGTTCCTTTTTGACTAAGAGTATCATATATCTCACGGATTTCATCTTCGCTTTCAAATTCCAGTGTTAATGAAATATTACTCCCTACTACGACAGAATTCCCCGGAAACGCGTCTGAGGCCATTAGGAAAAGATCATCCTTTTTAAATTGAGCATGGATTACACGATCATGCGCCTCTGGCGGTGTCGGATAGTCTGCCTCACCAAAAGTTTGAAGATTTGATATTTCACCGCCGAATACTTCACGGTAGTACTCTAATGCCTCTTTTGCATTTCCATCGAACATTAAGTATGGTGTCGCTGGACCCTTCATTTATAACACTCCCTTTTGATTAACATCAATATTAATTACTACACTTACCGCAACAAGACCTGCTATTCCTAAAAATTAATTTTTATTTCCTCCGACTTCTGATCCCTGATAAGATGCCTTATGAAACTTTTCAATTAACTTAAACAGTTCCTCACCCTTTTCAGGCAAGTTGGTGTCAGGCACCATGTTCAAAAACATAGCTCGGTAAGATTCGGGCACCCATTTGTAATCATGTATGTAATCAGTTAAGGTAAAACCGCACTTTTTCCAAAAATGATTCCTTGAAAGTGTCTCTGGCGTTTCTTCGGATTCAACTTCAATCACCAAATTTTTCATATTTCCTTTGGTCATTGACCATTCTTGAATATACTTCATCATTTTCATGCCTATCCCACGATGCTGCCATTTGTGGTGGACAGCCAAATAATCAATTAGTAGTGCCTGCGTTCCTTCCAACTTTCCGGTCAATGCCATCGCCACTATTTGACCTTCTTCAACTCCAATATGTAGGAAACAAAGCTGTTTCTGAAACATATTCAGAATGATCTCCTCCGGCTTCGCTCCTTTGCCATCGAAAGCTTGATGGTAAATAGGACTCACCTGTTTCCAAAGTTTTTCATCCCATTGATTTATTGTTTGAAATTCCAAGGCAGTTTGCCTCCTACATTTTTCTTTTATTACCAAAATACCCAGTAAGGAAGATTTTTATAAAAAAAAGGACCTTTGAAATAAAATCAAAGGTCCAAATGAGAACTTGGTGGTCTAGGCCAAGTCCTTAATTAGGAGGTCTAAACTCAGAAGAATTTAAACATCTTTATATTACCATTTTCAAAATTTTCTTTCAATCATTATTACTTTAAAGTGTAAAAGTTTTTGCAATTTTAAAAAACAAAAATTTTCCTAGTTGACATACATGTATATACAAGTTAAAATGAAATCGTAATCATAACTTGTATATACAAGCAACGATCGTTTATGAAAACGTACCCATTGACTGTATATAGAGTGATAAAAAAATAGAGGATAGAAAATGGGGACATACCCATTCAAACAGGGGGAAAGACAAATGACGAAGTACACAGATCCTTCAAATGATCTATTAAAACACATTGGCGGTAAAGAAAACATTGCAGCCGTTACCCATTGTGTTACAAGAATGCGGTTCGTTTTAAACGATCCAAGCAAAGCGGATATTAAAGAAATCGAGTCCATTAAGCTGGTAAAAGGTACATTTACCCAAGCCGGACAATTCCAAGTCATCATTGGGAATGAAGTATCTAGCTTTTATAATGAATTTGTAAAAATTGCTGGTGTGGATGGAACTTCTAAAGAAGAAGCAAAAGAAGCAGCCAAACAGAATATGAACTGGCTGCAACGAATGATGGCCCACCTAGCCGAAATCTTTACCCCATTAATTCCTGCACTAGTTGTCGGAGGTTTAATCCTCGGCTTTAGAAACATCATCGGTGATATCAAATTACTTGAGAATGGAACAAAGTCCATCATCGAGGTTTCACAGTTCTGGGCAGGTGTTCATTCCTTCCTATGGTTGATTGGTGAAGCAGTATTCCACTTCCTTCCAGTCGGAATTACCTGGTCGGTTACGAAAAAAATGGGCGGTTCACAAATCCTAGGTATCGTCCTTGGTATTACCCTCGTGTCTCCGCAATTGCTTAATGCCTATGGTGTAGCAGGTGCAAAGGATATTCCTGTCTGGGATTTCGGTTTTGCAAAAATTGAAATGATTGGTTACCAAGCACAAGTAATTCCTGCCATTTTAGCTGGATTAGTGCTTGCTTTCTTAGAAACTAGATTACGTAAAATTGTTCCAAATTCCATTTCGATGATTGTCGTTCCATTCTTAGCGTTAATTCCTACTGTTTTAATCGCTCATACTGTTTTAGGCCCTATCGGCTGGAGCATCGGTTCTGGAATTTCTCATGTAGTGTATTCAAGCTTAACTTCTGCATTTGGCTGGGTATTTGCGGCAATCTTCGGGTTCGCATATGCACCACTTGTTATTACAGGGTTGCACCACATGACGAATGCGATTGACTTACAATTAATGAGTGAACTTGGCGGAACAAACCTATGGCCAATGATTGCACTATCTAATATTGCCCAAGGTTCAGCTGTACTTGCGATGATCTTTATCAATCGTAAAAATGAAGAAGAAAAACAAGTATCGATTCCAGCAGCCATCTCTTGTTACCTTGGAGTAACAGAGCCAGCAATGTTCGGGATTAACTTAAAGTATGGCTTCCCTTTCCTTGCTGCGATGATTGGTTCCATGATTGCAGGCGTTGTCTCCGTTGGTAGCCACGTTATGGCTAACTCAATCGGTGTCGGTGGTCTTCCAGGCTTCCTTTCCATCCAAGGTCAGCACATGACGATGTTTGCCATTTCAATGGTTGTAGCCATTGTCGTTCCATTCCTACTAACAATTGTTTTTGCTAAAACACGCATGAATAAATTTACTTTTAAAAAATAAAAGCTAATTCACATATTTAGGAGGGAGACATGCTCCCTCCTTTTCTCCATTAAATTACTTAAATTAAATAGGCAGGTGTTTTGAAATGTCAGTTGCATGGTGGAAAAAAGCAGTCGTCTATCAAATCTATCCAAAAAGCTTTAATGATACGACTGGAAATGGAACCGGAGATATCCAAGGCATTATTGAAAAATTAGACTATCTAAAAGATCTCGGGGTAGAAGTCCTTTGGCTTACTCCCATCTATAAATCTCCTCAAAGAGATAATGGTTATGACATCAGCGATTACTATACCATTCATGAAGATTATGGAACGATGGAAGACTTTGACCAGTTGTTAGCAGAGGCCCACAAACGAGGCTTAAAAATCATTATGGATATTGTCATTAATCACACATCCACTGAGCATGAATGGTTTAAACAAGCACGGTCCTCTCGAGATAATCCTTACCGTGACTTCTACATCTGGAAGGACGGCAAGGACGGTGAGACGCCGACAAACTGGGAATCTAAATTTGGTGGTTCGGCATGGGAATATGATGAGACAACTGAACAGTATTACTTACATTTATTCGATGTGACCCAAGCAGATTTAAACTGGGAAAATGAAAAGGTCCGGGCAGCCCTATACGAAATGATGCACTTTTGGTTAAAAAAAGGTGTCGACGGCTTCCGCCTCGATGTCATCAATCTAATTTCCAAAGACCAAAGTTTTCCACAGGATGACAGTGACGGTCGTAAATTCTATACCGATGGACCAAGAATCCATGAATTTTTACATGAAGTTAACGAACAAGTTTTTTCAAAATACGATATTATGACGGTCGGTGAAATGTCATCCACATCGGTTGATAACTGCATTAAATACACGAACCCAACTCAAGAAGAATTAAACATGACATTTAGCTTCCATCATTTAAAAGTCGACTATCCCAATGGTGATAAATGGACTAAAGCGGACTTTGATTTTCATTCCTTAAAACAGATTTTATCTAATTGGCAGGTTGGAATGAATCATGGCGGCGGCTGGAATGCCCTCTTCTGGTGTAATCATGACCAGCCACGAGTCGTGTCCCGTTTCGGCGATGATCAAAAATATCATAAGGAATCGGCTAAAATGCTGGCCACCGCCCTTCATATGCTTCAGGGGACTCCTTATATTTATCAGGGCGAAGAATTTGGGATGACCAATCCAAACTTCAACTCGATCGATGAATATCGAGATGTTGAGTCCTTAAATATTTTTAACATCAAGAAAAAGGAAGGCACGGACGAGCAGGCGATTATTGACATCTTAAAACAAAAATCCCGTGACAATTCAAGAACGCCAGTCCAATGGAATGCAAATGAAAACGCAGGCTTCACAAGCGGGACTCCTTGGATTCAAACGGCAAGTAATTTCCAGGAAATCAATGCGGAACAGGCACTTAAAGATTCAGACTCTATCTTTTTCCACTATCAAAAACTTATACAATTACGAAAAAGGTATGATGTGATTACAGATGGAAAATATCTCCCTATTTCTAATGAAGATGATGCTATATTTGCATATGTTAGAACAAGTGGTTCTGAAAAATTACTAGTAATCAACAATTTTTACGGTAAAGAGAAAGCCTTCGTTCTCCCAGCTGATTTACATCTTGATGAGTATGATAGTGAGATGTTACTCTCTAATTATGAGGATTCGACACCAATTGGCCCGGAAATCTCCTTGCGGCCATACGAGTCGGTTGTGTATTACCTGAAAAGATGAACGGAGATGTCATAATGACGAACAAGTACCTAACAATTTACAACATTATTGTCGAGCAAATAAAAAGTGGAGAAATTCCGCCACAAACCCTTCTTCCCTCTGAGAACGAATTAAAAGATCAATTCGATACATCGAGAGAAACGATTAGAAAGGCGTTAAATTTGCTTTCGCAAAATGGCTATATCCAAAAAGTTAGAGGAAAAGGTTCGATAGTGATCGACATCAGCAAATTTGATTTTCCTGTTTCGGGGCTGGTTAGTTTTAAAGAACTGGCAAATAAAATGGGCAGTAAACCAAAAACGATTGTGAACGAGCTCTCGTTAATCAAGCCCGATGGCTTTGTCAGGCAGCAGCTTCAGCTGGGAAGTAAGGACCTGGTATGGAAGGTAGTTCGTACAAGGGAAATGGGCGGAGAGAAAATCATTTTAGATAAAGATTTTTTATCTAAAAAGCATGTTCCTTCGCTAACAGAAGAAATTTGTGCGGATTCCATTTACCAATATATTGAAAATCAATTAAACCTGACCATTAGTTTTGCCAAAAAAGAAATTGTCGTTGAAGAACCTTCATTCGAGGATCGCTCCCTATTAGACCTTGAAGGCTTTCACAATGTAGTCGTCATAAAAAACTATGTTTATTTAGATGATGCCACCCTCTTTCAATTTACGGAATCAAGGCATCGGCCTGATAAATTTCGGTTTGTAGATTTTGCTCGCAGATCCCATTGATTTCACAAGGAGACCTCCAATCCAATTTCGGGGGTCTCCTTTTTTTACTTCACGACATATTTAGAGTTTCGTATAAAAAGGATTTTGTCCATTATGTTTGTTACAATAGATGTAACCAAATCGTGAGGTGAAAATTGTATGTGCGGCCGATTCACGTTAACAGCTACGTTCGAGGAAATCATTGATCGTTTCGATATTATTACTTTTCTTGAGGAAGAAAATTATGCTCCAAGTTATAATATTGCTCCATCTCAGGCCGTACTTGCCGTGATTAACGACGGCAAGTCAAATCGGATGGGATTTTTAAAATGGGGCTTAGTTCCGCCCTGGGCAAAGGATGCATCCATTGGCCATAAGATGATTAATGCCCGAGCAGAAACATTATCGGAAAAGCCGAGCTTCCGAACTGCCTTTAAAAAGAAGCGTTGTCTAGTCATCGCCGATAGTTTTTATGAATGGAAACGACATGAGGATAAAAGCAAAACCCCGATGCGAATTAAACTAAAGTCCGATAATCTGTTTGCCATGGCAGGCATATGGGAGGCTTGGAAATCACCTGAAGGAAAAACGCTCTATACTTGTTCCGTGATTACAACCGAACCCAATGAACTAATGAAAGATATTCATGATCGGATGCCCGTTATTTTGAAGCCAGACGATGAAAAAACATGGCTGGATCCATCCATCTCCGATACCAATGATTTAAGTAAACTACTTATCCCCTTTGATGAAAACTTAATGGAGACTTACGAAGTTTCTTCCTTAGTAAACTCACCGAGAAATAACAACGTTGAGCTTATTCAAAAAATTTGTTAGTCCTTTTTAAAAAAATAGGCTTAAATTTTTAAAAATATTTTTTCCATATGGACATGTTTACTACATGCATGTCCAAGGTTCTACATATCATGTATTAACCCATAAAAGTTTTCCTTCTTTAGAAAGTGGTAATCGGCCACTTTCTTTTTTTTATGGATAAAAATGGGCAAAGGCCAGCAAACCGCGCTATAATGGCGGTAAAGAGATAAAAAATGAGAGGAGAATTCTCATGGACCAACTGGTAAAAAAATTTCTGGACCTTCCCACAACTTGTATATCCGACGCTATGGATGGCTTAAATAACCTCCACCCTGCGATTAAACCTCTAAAAGAGGAATATAAGCTTGCTGGAAGAGCATTAACAGTGAAGATTCCTGTCGGTGATAATCTTGCCGTCCTAAAGGCCATCCGCACGTCAAAACCAGGGGATATTTTAGTTATTGATGCTAAAGGAGATCCATATCGTGCCATTGCTGGTGATTTTGTGGTTGGCATGGCTCAAACACTTGGAATCGGTGGAATCGTAGTTGATGGAGTTATTCGTGATATTGTTGGAATCAAGGGCTTGAACTTCCCTGTCTTCTCGAGGGGCACTACCGTTGCAGCAAGTGGTAAGGCCGGAGTTGGAGAGATTAATATCCCGATTTCATGCGGCGGAATGACAGTACATCCAGGCGATATCGTTGTTGGGGACGCGGACGGCGTCGTAGTCATTCCACAAATGGTTGAACAAGCTGTATTGGAAAAGTCCCTCGAAAAATTAAAAAACGATCAGATTAGAGAAGAACGTATAGCTGGTAATCGTGAGGCAGTTATGAAACATTTAGATGAACTCATTAATAGGTAAAAGACTAACTAACCCCTTTTCCATGCGGAACTGGGGTTAGCTATTATCTTATTCGCTCCCTTTCGAGTCCCACCATTCCCGAACCTCAAAAATGCCGATGACTTCATTTTTAGCTTTTTCAAAAACCTCTACCGTTTCGTTAGTGGAATAAGAGAAAATATAGTGGGTGGATGTTTCGCCTATTATTCGAAAGGAACTGATTTCCCCATCTTTCATTTCAACCATATAAACTTTTCCGCTCATATCTTCATTTTCTGCTACTAAATTTCTCATGACTCACCAACTCCTTACATTACTTTATTCTCAGATTAGCAGATTAAATGCTTCAAAAAATAAAAAATAACGAAATTTTGAGCCATTTCCTAGTTTAAAGGAACTACTATCTCTGGAGTGGGGTGACCACTGAGTTTCTATAGCATTAATCTACAAATATTGGGAAATATAAGCTATATTTACGTGCAAGAGATAAGGATGGATGCTCATGGGGATGAAGATTAAAAACATGCTCTATCATTTAATAAAGCTTCGGGACAAAATTTTTATACCATTTGTCTTTTTTTACATATTAATGGCGGCATATGGGATTTATTTGATTGAGCCGAAAACATTTAAAACATATATAACTGCGGTTTATTGGGTTCTTACCACACTGGCAACCGTTGGATTTGGAGACTATGCACCAGTTACTCATCCTGGGAAAGTATATACAATTTTCCTCTATATCACCGGAATCGGACTTGTCAGTCTAGTAATTGGAAAAGTCATAAATTCGATATATTTAATGGATAAACTGAAAGATGGAGGAAAAATGAAATTTACTGGTAAAAATCATATCATTTTGATCGGCTGGAGTGCGAAATCGAAATTAGCGATTGAAGAAATATTAAAATCTGATAAGAAAATTGAAATTGTTATCATTGATTTATTAGAAAAAGCTCCATTAATGGAGCAACGGCTATATTATGTTCGCGGAGATGCTACAGATGAAGAAACACTGTATAATGCAAATTTAGCGATGGCAAAGGGCGTTATCATTTTTGCAGACCAAATAACACAGAACAATTATGCAACCACAGATCCAGTACTAGTCGATGGAAAAACACTATTAATTGCAACCGCAATCACCTCCATAGAAGAAAAATTACATAAATCCATCCACGTCACTGCCGAGGTAATTAACCAAAAGCATATCCGGTTATTTGAGCATGTGAATGTCGATGAGTTTATTCCTACCCAAGAAATGATATCCCATGCAGCAGTGCGATCTTTATTTTCACACGGTGTGACCCATATGTATTCTGAATTAATGAGCAGCCAATATCGGGAAACAATGTATGAAATTCCTACACGACCAGAATGGAAGACGTATCGTGATGCCTTTGAAGATCTTCTTAACAAGGGGGCTACATTGGTGGCGGATCGCGGTGATCTCCAGATAAATCAAAAACTTGACACGATAATTCCAGAAGAAGCACAACTTTTTGTTATATGTGATAAAGAGACCATTTCTCAACTGAATTAGCTTAACCGCACAAAAACAGGATGCCATGGCTAGCATCCTGTTTTTTAAATCGAATAATAATAAAAATAGTTTGATTCCCTTTCAAAACCAACTTTTTCATAAAGTCGTTGGGCCTTACTATTTTCCTTACCTGTCTCAAGCAATATCCCTTTTGCTCCTGTTTCCTTTACAAACTGAATCGCGTTATGTATTAATTTCTCCCCTGCTCCTCTGCCACGGAATTGTTCTTTTACATACAAATCATTTAATACCCATGATCGCACCATGCTAACAGAAGAAAAAGATGGATATAACTGAACAAAACCAATGGGATGTTCCCCATCAACAGCCATTAACACAACGGATTCGTCATTCATTATTCTTGCTTTTAAAAACTCTCGTGCTCCCTCCAAGTCGGACGTTTGCTCATAAAATACCCGATATAAATCAAACAATACCGTCAACGATTCGAGATCATTAATAGTTGCTTTTTGGATAATCAATTTTTATTTCCTCCTAGTTAAGAACAGTTTACTAATCTATGAGATTGAGTGAAATTCACAATATTACAGAAGGATTATCTTAAGTAAATGCAGAATATTAAAACATTAATATTGAACACGATATTTGGTCGTTTGTTCAACTCTGTAGAATAATTTTGCTTGGGGGTAATTAGACATGAACACTTCTTTAGACGTAAGGCACGCTTTGTCTGAAAGAATTATTCCTTTCAATCATAGGCTAGCACCACTATTCATTCGAGACAGCTTACATTCTCTCATTCCGGAAGGCACAGAACATATTTACGTAATAGGGATTGGTTCAAATGTCATAAGTGGTGACAGTCTAGGTCCATTTGTTGGTACCTTACTACATAATCTATACCCCAAACACTTAACAGTATTCGGAAACCTTGAATCTCCCTTAGATGCACAAACACTTATCCCACAGGTTTCTCGGCTTACTTTGCCCCAAAATAGTTTTGTCATTGCCATTGATAGTGTTCTAGGGTATGAAAGAATCGTTAACACTATTGTTGTTCGAGACGGTTCATTGTTGCCTGGGGAAGGGTTAGGAAAAAAACTTCCTCCGATGGGAGATTGCAGCATTATGGGGGTTGTACAAGATAATGATCCGCGATTGGAATGCTCTCTCCTTTCCACGAATCTGCATCTTATTTTCACTATGGCAACAAATATTGCCAAAGGGATATCACTAGCTGTGAGGCAATATTACAAATATCCTTCGCTCCATCCAATTTTGCATAATTGCTGGTAATGGATGAGGTCGATTTATGTACTATACTTATAGTATCAGATATTTCTATTAATTGAAACGAACCACTTCAAGAGAGAATGAAAAAATGGCCCGGAGATTCCTCCGGACTATTATCTTCCTTCATTTACTATTCCTTTTGATCCCATAAATAATTGACAACGGCATCATATTGTTCTTTTGATAATGAACCTGGAGCGGACTTAGGCATCTTCTTTTCTACAAAACTATAAAGATCCTCTTTCTTTTGAAAATCGGCATGAATTTTCGTTGAATCCAGTTTTACTTGACCGCCAGTAATATCACCAGAACTATGGCAGGTAATACAGCTTTTTTGAAAGATGTCATCCCCTGCAACCGTGCTAGCGGTTTCACTTGCTGGTTTACTAGACGGTTCATTTGATGTGTCATCATCATTACAGGCACTCAATAAACCAATCATTAAAATAAATAATCCCAAACCAAAAATCCTTTTCAAGCTTCCACCCCTTTTTTGGTTTCCTCGGAATGCTTCATATTGGAAATAGAGGCCTACTGGCAATCTCACAGGTAAAAATAAACATGCCCTATGACATCTTATTTCTAAAGTCCTATGATTATTCCTTCATAAATACTATGGTTAAGTTACTTAATTTTCTATTTTGATTCCACTGTATGACTTTTTTGACCGAGTGATTTTTTTTGCAAAGAAAAAAGGACAGATAAAGCAGATAACCTGCCCTTATCTATCCTTTTTTCATTTATTCACTTTCGGATTCATCTTTATTAAACCAAAGTGGATCATTATTATCCTCTTCACCATTATAGTTAATAAGGATTTCTTCCCCTGCTTTGATATCCTTGTACGCGTAAAAATCAAACGTGTGATTCGGGAAGTTAATTTCATATGTAGCATTGGGCTCATATGAATGGTTAAACAACATCCCGTATCCTAAAAGAAGTGCGGTGTGGTTAATCCCATATTCAAATGCATAATCAGCAAGCAGTGTTTTCTCTATATGAACATGCTCCTCATTAGGATAAGGAATAACGGGTGCTTCATGGATCAGCTCACCTTTTGCAATATCACGAGTCGCAAATACCCCTCTATTTAATTCCCCATCACTAAGCTTCGAAGTCTTAATCTCAATCATCTTAATCACCTATTTGTACTTTCCATTAAAGTTTTTAATCATAATATAGCTTGCCATTATCTACAGAAGAAAGCAAATGTTTTTTCTTTCCACACATTTTTCGCTGGTGCCTGACACCAAGACAGATAAAACTACAATCATCAAAAAACTGTCAAAAGATATTCTTCACAGCTTTAGGTGAATAAGTCATTTTTTTGAAGAGGAAAACATAAAATAAGAATATATGTTCGCAACAGGAGGCGAGTGCATGGGGAACTTGATTACAGGAGAAATGTTGGTTAAGTATTACGAGCTGAATAAACAGAAAAAGGAAATAGAAATGGAAATGAATGAATTAAAGGATGCCTTTCAAAATTACTTTAATAATCTAGTAGGATCTAATCATAAAGGAGAAATTACCATAAGCGGCTATAAGCTTCAACGGCAAATACGAAAAACAGAAAAATATGACGAGGTTGAAACCATTAAAAGATTAGAAGAATTACAGATGAATGAGCTCATCCAAGTGGTGAAAAAACCAGATGATGTAAAAATCAAAGCCGCTCTTAACCTAGGCTTATTAAATCCCGATCATTTAGAGGGCTGCATAATTTCGACTAGCTCCCCTGCTATTTCAGTGAAACCAATCACACCAAGATAAGGTATGACAAAGACCCCCGCATCTACCCTTTTGATGCAGGGTTTTTTTTTTCATAAAATCGTTGTAAATTAAAGGAGGAATTTAGGAAGCAATAAAGAAATACATATATATACACGCTTACATATTTCTTTGAAAGGAGAATATCGTTATGGCAAGTCAAGAAAGTTTACTTGTAAGACAATATTTAAAGACTGCAAAAGCAAGCCACAGCAGGAACTGATATTGAAACAGCTAGACTCGGATTAGAAGCATTATCCGCCTTAACCCCTCTTGCACCAGATATCAACTTCGAAAAAACAATCATTGAGGGAATTCCTGCTGAATGGGTAACGCATTTGGAGTATTAGTTTTCCTTCAATTCATTAACTTTTTAAGAATATAGCAAGTTCCATCTTCGGCAAAAAATAAAGATTCCCCTTCTTTCACGTTGAAATTAACATTTTTTTTGTCATAAATCAGTTTTGCTAATTTTTCAAATTTCTCAACGACTTCTTTTGATGGGTTTACAATGATATCTTGTTTTCCATGTGTCGTAACAAATCCTTTTGGGTTATATTTCCTTTCGGGCTTTAATTCTGTACTCCAACTGCCATCTAGAAGAACGGAACATGCGGTAAACTTTGTTTTTCTGGTTTGAACAGACCAAAGCTTTCGACAATTACAACGATGTATTTTGAATTTCATCACCCAATACCCTCTTTCAACTGAAAAATTCAAAATATGATTATTGTAAATTGTATTCCCGCAGTTTAATAATTATTTATAGTAGTCTGATTGAAGATAGGTCCTCCAAAGAATTTGATATTGTTCCAGTTAATGGTATAATTGCCATTGAAGTTTATTACAAAGGGGTTATCGCAAATGTCAGTTGATGTTTATCTTAATTTTAATGGAAACTGTCGTGAGGCAGCAGAGTTTTACGCGGTGGTTTTTGGTACAGAAAAACCACAAATTATGACTTTCGGGGAAGCGCCTCCAAACCCAGAATATCAACTTCCAGAAGAAGCAAAAAACTTGGTTATGCACACACGACTGAACATTGATGGAAGCAACGTCATGTTCTCTGATGTTTTTCCTGGAATGCCTTTTGTAGCTGGTAACAACATAAGCCTTGCTATTGTAAATAAGGACTTGGATAAAATTAAATCTTATTTTAACAAACTTCAAGAAGGCGGCACGGTAGTCATGGAGCTTCAAGAAACATTCTGGAGCAAATGCTACGGCTCCCTAAAAGACAAGTTTGGAATTGAATGGCAATTTAATTACGATAATGGCGAAAGCGTAATGTAATTGGGTTTAATAAGGAAGACCGGGCAAATTTGCCCGGTCCTTTTTTGTTTATTTTGAATTTTTTATAAGGGCATCATACGCTTCCTAAGGGTACCATTAAACCTCGATTTGCTGACTTACTTTTGATTGCTCTTCGTCTTGTCCCCACCCTTTGCAAACATCAATCCATTCTTTAGCAAATGAATACTGATATAATTCATCTTTCGTTAATTCGATTGCAGAGTTCGTGCTGCCACAAGCGGGGAAAACTGTCTCGAAGCGCTGCATTGATACATCCAAATAGACTTCAAGCTCATTATTCAGCCCAAACGGACAAACACCGCCAATGGCATGACCAGTTTGTTCGAGAACTTCATCTGGTGAGAGCATCCTTGCTTTGAATCCGAATTGATGACGAAACTTCTTATTATCAATTTTTGCATCACCTGCAGCAACAATTAAAATAGCATTTTCCTCGCTCCCTCTAAAAGATAAAGTTTTCGCAATTCGAGCTGAAGCTACTCCGATGGTCTCGGCAGCCTGTTCCACTGTGGCACTTGAGGTGTCAAATTCCATTACATCTCCATCACGATCCCATTGTTTAAAATGGGCCATCACACTTTCCAATGACATCTTATACATCCTTTCCCTAACGTATTATTAGAATAATATCATACTTTAAAGGGATAAAGCGAAAAGACGTCTTGTACCAGTAAGTTAGGTAATGTTTATATTTTTATTACCAAATTTTATAATGATTTTCAATATTGTCAAAATCAATTCTTCCTTTTTTCATCTTTGGAGGACAAATCGAGTTATATTTCAGGATTATTTCATTAATGGCATCTATCAAGTTCATTATTTCAAATTCAGCGGATTCTAGTTCTTTTAATGTTATGGCTTTAGAAATCTCATATCTGATTTCCTTTTGCAAAATTACAAATGGGGGGAGATAACCAGCCTCGCTAGCTGTGTTGAGGAAATTGGAATAGACATCCCCAGAAAATAGAAGGGATGGAATGGGTTTGCCGAATCGCGGGTGCTTTTTGATCTCCTCATCTAATTGGGAATCACTTACTATTTGATCCATCAAATCTGCATGACCAGCTTTCTTATAGACCATAAATTCTCTTCTCCTCTCAACTTCAAACATATATTTTCTTTATTCGCTACTCCCCTCATATAATCCTTTCATTAAAAATGATTTTTCCATAAGTTTTTTAAACTAGTTTCCTAAGAAGTGTTATAATCATTGTTATATTTAAAAGATTAGGATATTAGTATTGGTTCATAACGGAGGGATCAAATGAATTCGCAAGTAGCAGTAATGTCCTCCCCAAGGATAAAAGGCATTTTTTTAGTGCTGATTGCTGCGACATTATGGGGTGTTTCAGGAACTGTCGCTCAATACTTATTTCATCAACAAGGATTTAGTACCAACTGGCTAGTTGTTAACAGGCTGATTTTTTCAGGTTTTGGTTTGTTATTTTTTTCTCATACGGTGGGGAAACAGAATATCTGGACCATTTGGAGAAATAAACAGGATATCGTCCGCCTAGTAATCTTTGGTGTTATTGGCATGTTTGGCGTACAATATACGTATTTCGCTGCCATCGAACAAGGAAATGCAGCAACGGCAACCGTTTTGCAGTACCTTGCACCAGTGATTATTGTCTGTTATTTAAGTTTTCGTGCAAAGGAATTACCCAAAATACATGAAGTAATTGCGATTGGATTAGCCATCTTCGGAACCTTTCTACTAGTGACGAAGGGTAATATCCATTCACTCTCCATTTCATCCTCTGCCTTTACATGGGGAATTCTATCTGCTTTTGCACTCGCTTTTTATACACTCTATCCTGGAAGTTTGTTGAATAAATGGGGGTCGCTTCTTACTGTTGGCTGGGGAATGATGATCGGTGGGATTGGCTTTAGCTTAATTCATCCTCCATGGAAGTTTCAAGGCCATTGGAGCTTAACGTCCTTTCTAGCTGTAGTTTTTGTGATTATTTTCGGTACATTAATCGCCTTTTTTTGTTTTATGGAAAGCCTTAAATACATTCGTGCTTCTGAAGCTAGTCTTCTCGCTTGTGTCGAGCCATTATCAGCGGCCTTTTTAGCCGTAGCCTGGCTCCAAGTATCATTCGGCCCTGCCGAATGGATTGGGTCCATTTCAATAATTTCAACTATTTTTATTTTATCTGCTGTTAAACGGTAATCATAGCTTTAAAAATGGTGCCTGACACCACTAAGTAAATAAAAGAAGCAGACCTACAAAGGTCTGCTTCTTTTATTTACTCACCTAAATCAACGTTATGGTACACTTGTTGAACGTCTTCTAGGTCTTCTAATACATCAATCATTTTCTCGAATTTAGCTTGTGCGTCTTCAGGAAGGTCAATTTCATTTTGCGCAAGCATCGTTAGTTCAGCCACAGTAAAATCAGTAATCCCCGCATTTTTGAATGCTTCCTGCACGGCATGGAATTGTTCTGGCTCAGCATAAACAATCACCGACTCATCTTCTTCAATGATGTCACGTACATCAACATCTGCTTCCATCAACAATTCAAGTACATCGTCCGCCGTTTTTCCTTCGACGCCGATAACAGCAGTTGCATCAAACATATAAGCAACTGATCCACTTACTCCCATGTTTCCGCCGTTTTTACCAAATGCAGCACGTACATCGGAAGCCGTGCGGTTCACGTTGTTTGTTAGGGCATCAACAATAACCATCGACCCGTTTGGACCGAAGCCTTCATACCGAAGTTCAGAATAGCTTTCCTCAGAACCGCCTTTAGCTTTTTCAATTGCTCGGTCAATAATGTGTTTGGGTACATTGTATGTTTTTGCACGCTCTAATACGAATTTTAAAGATTGATTCGATTCAGGATTTGGTTCACCCTGTCTAGCAGCTACATAGATTTCAACCCCAAATTTCGCATAAATACGGCTCGTATTTGCATCCTTTGAAGCTTTTTTTTCTTTAATATTGTTCCACTTACGTCCCATTATGAACACTCTCTTTCCGCTTTTGAATCTACACAAAATTATTAATATGAAACTAGATCTACTTCAAGACATGTTCCAAATAATAATTAAGTGTTCATTACTTATTTGATTGTTTCTATCATTGACAAATAATATTATACAGTAATTGCATCATTTGTTAAGAGTCTATTACTTAAATTCAGTTAAGAAATTGCTTTTAGTATAGATTAAATGACAAACAGAGGTCGAAACCGATGAGTTTCGACCTCTTCATAGTATTAGATAACTAAACCAGCATTTGAAACAGAGTACTATCTTTATTGACTTCGCGATATAAAAAGCCCTTCGCTTTGATTCGTTCAATTAATGGTGTATAGTCTTCCTTATCCTTTAGTTCAATTCCAACCAAGGCTGGACCTGTTTCTCGATTATTCTTTTTCGTATATTCAAAATGGCTAATATCATCGTTTGGTCCAAGGACATCATCCAAAAACTCACGTAACGCACCCGGGCGTTGCGGGAATTGGACAATAAAATAATGCTGCAGTCCTTCATAAATTTTTGAGCGCTCTTTGATTTCCTGCATCCGACCAATATCATTGTTACCGCCACTTACGATACAGACAACCGTTTTGCCCTTAATTTCATCTGCATACATATCCAAGGCTGCTACAGAAAGGGCTCCAGTCGGCTCCACAACGATGGCATTTTCATTGTATAACGATAATAATGTCGTGCAAACCTTTCCTTCCGGAACAACAAGAATATCATCAACGATTTCTTTGCAAATGCTAAAGGTCATTGATCCCACCGTCTTCACAGCTGCACCATCCACGAACGGGTCAATTTCTTTCAATGAGGTAACTTCCCCTTTTAAAAATGATTCCTTCATACCAGGTGCACCTTGTGGCTCGACACCAATTAATTGCGTTTCTGGAGAATAGTGCCTTAAATACGTGCCTACCCCAGATAAAAGCCCGCCTCCGCCAATTGCGGCAAACAGATAGTCAATTTTTTCAGGGCAATCATTGAGCAATTCAACGGCAACCGTCCCTTGTCCAGCAATCACATCGGGATCATCAAAGGGGTGAATAAATGTCCGATTTTCCTCTTGACTGCATTCCCTTGCTTTTTCATAAGCATCGTCAAAGGTATCCCCAACCAAAACAATCTCAACATCATCTTTACCCCAAAATTTAACTTGTTTTACCTTTTGCTTTGGTGTTGTACTTGGCATAAAGATTTTCCCATGAATATTTAAGAGATGACAAGAATAAGCAACCCCCTGCGCATGGTTTCCTGCACTTGCACAGATAATTCCATTCTTTAACTCATCTTCATTTAGTTTCTTAATTCGATTATATGCGCCGCGGATTTTAAAGGAACGAACGCTTTGTAAATCCTCTCGTTTTAAGTAGACATGGCAGCCGTATCGTTCTGACAACAAGTGATTGTATTGCAGGGGAGTTGGCGAAATAACATCCTTAATGGTATGGCTGGCAATAATAATATCCTCCACATTAAACACTTTCTTATCAACTTGTTGATTCATCTTCCTTTTCCCTCCTAATTTTTTGCATCCATAAAGAAATTTTCATTAGAATAAATACATTTTTTAAACACAAAAAACTCGCCCCCAATGTATAGGGACGAGTTAACTCGCGATACCACCCTACTTCCGCAACAAACAAACACTGCGGCTCTCGATCAACGTACCATTCTAAGTACGTGTTCCATTGTAACGGCGGAATTTCCGGTCTAGCTTACTTAACAGTTTCAGCTACACATCTCCGAGATGATCTTCGAATACGTCCTGACATCGACTTTCAGCAACTGTCGACTCTCTGTAGAACAAGGGCTTAATCTACTTTTCTCATCATTGATTCATCTTCAATTTTTATAAGGTTACCACTGAAAAAATAACCTGTCAATATTTTTTGACTATTTTAATTATTTAGTTAATTATAAAGCGCTTACATCGTTTTTAGGGTTCTTTCACCTATTTCATTCCCTTAAATTTTATATTTTATTTCGCCATCGATGATCGTCATTTCAATTTCAGTTTGGAGTAGATCATCAGGATTCTCCATTGTAAATAAGTTTTTAGAATAAACCGTTAGATCCGCTAGTTTTCCTCTTGAAATCGTACCTTTTTGATTTTCTTCATTGGTGGCAAATGAGCCCCCAACTGTAAATAACTTAACGGCATCAATCATCGAGAGCTTCTCTTTGGCGTTCCAGCCTTCATGATGATCCCCAGGAGTTCTACGAGTTATCGCAGCATGGATGCCAAGCAGAGGGTCTATAGGTTCAATTGGTGCATCGGACCCGCCAGCACATAATACGCCCGAATCAAGTAACGTTTTCCATGCATATAAATATGGCTCCCTCTTTTTGCCTACTCTTTCTTTCACCCATGGATAATCACCCACCACGAACCTTGGTTGAATATCAGCAATCCGACTCGAATCAACTAAGCGGTGAATTAAATCATTCCGAACCAGGGATGTGTGAATAATCCGATCACGATATTCCACTCTTGGCAATTGATCAAGTACATCTAGAACATTTTCTAACGCCTTGTCACCAATCGTATGTACAGCTATTGGCATGGAGTAATCTCGTACCTCTTTTACCACTCTATAAAGGGTTTCTTGGTCAAACATGGCATCCCCAAGCTGGTTTGGTTCATCGTGATAGGGTTCTGAAAGTAGCGCAGTTCTTCTCCCAAATGCTCCATCAGCAAAAATTTTTATTGCTCCTATTTGTAATTTCTCATTTCCATAGCCTGCATACAATCCTCTTTCTTTCAATTGATTAAGATAGGGGTAATCAATGAGCAGATTACAGCGTAAGCCTTGGGCTTCATGGTTAATTAATTCATCATACATTTTATACGTTGATTCCAAACCGCCTAAATAAGCAGGATCATTGGTATGTACACTTGTTAAACCCTTCTTCACTGCAAATTGCATCGCTTGTTGCAAGCCATTCTTTAACTCTTGATATGTTCGTACCGGTATGTATTTTGTTATCAGCTGGGAAGCCGATTCGAGCAGCATCCCTGTCGGCTTTTTGGTAATCGGATCAAGTACAACTGTTCCGCCAGTTGGAATATTAATCTCCGGATAATACTGGCTCATTTCAAGTGCCTTGCTATTCACTAAAAAGGCATGGTGACAAATCCGTTTTAGATAAACAGGACAGTGTGGTGCAACAAAGTCTAACTCTCCTATTGTAGGAATAGTTCCTCCTTTAAAAAGGTTTTCATCCCAGCCCATACCGACAAGCCACTTTCCAGGCGCAACTTTATTCGCCTTCTCCCTAATTTTATCAAGCATTTCGCTTTTTGATTTTACACCAGTTAAATCAAGGTCTAAAAAGTTGAAAGCTACACCTGAAAGATGCAGGTGGCTATCAGTCAATCCAGGTGTAACCATTTTCCCCTGTAAATCAATTATGTTTGACCCTTTTCTACCCCATTGTAGGATCATCTCGTCGTGAGAACCTATATCTACAATTCTACCTTTCTCAACAACCACAGCTTCCACTACCGGCTGATTCGTTTCCAAAGTATAAATTGTTCCATTTGTAAAAATTGTCTTTGTCATCAAAACCCTCCTACCTAAATAGAACTTATCTCCTATTATAATTATGAGTGATTATATTATTTTTATAATTAAACGGTTGAACCCTTTTAGTATACAGCAAAACAAATTTTAAAAAAATTCATGAAAAAATTATCGCAAACATGCAAAAAAACTCTTTCCGGTCGAATGGAAAGAGTTTTTTAACAGCTTATCGAGTTATTTAATCAGATCCTGTAATTAACAAATCATCTTGGATGGTTGCTAGGGCTGTTTGAGTAGTAACTTCTTGGCCCTTCTTAATAGGTATAGATGTGATATACCCGCTGATCCCGATCGAAATCTCTTCAATTCTACCATTCTGGGTTTTTATTAAAAACAGTTTTTCCCACTCATATACATGGTCGTTTTCCTCTGTTAAAACAGTTTCCACGGTCCCAGAACATGGACTGAAAATAACTTCTTCCACTACTACTGACAATTTTCGTCACTCCTTTTTTAATTTCGTACAGTCATAGAACAGATAGAGATTTTTCCGTCCATCCTTGTAGGGAGATTTCAATCATTTAAAGGTTACTCTACTCCTTTTAAACCCATCCTCTGAAACGAGAGGCCTCCGCAACTTTCTTTATTCCAACCATATAAGCTGCTAAACGCATGTCTACTTGATGTGTTTTAGAAGTTTGATAGATAGTATCAAACGAGCTAACCATTACCTTCTTCAGCTTTTCTTCTACTTCTTCCTCAGTCCAATAATAACCTTGATTATTTTGCACCCATTCAAAATAAGATACAGTTACCCCGCCTGCGCTTGCAAGGATGTCAGGAACAAGAATAATACCACGTTCCGTTAGTATCTTTGTTGCCTCGATTGTTGTCGGACCATTCGCTGCTTCCACAACAATCGCTGCTTTAATATTGGCAGCATTTTTGGCTGTGATTTGGTTCGAGATAGCTGCAGGCACTAGAATATCACACTCTAATTCAAGTAGCTCTTGGTTTGTGATCGTATTTTTAAATAGTTGCGAGAAGGTGCCGAAGCTATCCCTTCGATCAAGCAAGTAATTAATATCAAGTCCGTTTGGATCGTATATAGCGCCATACACATCGGATACAGCAACAACCTTAGCACCTGCATCATGCATAAATTTGGCCAAATAACTTCCCGCATTCCCAAAGCCTTGAATGACTACACGGGCTCCTTGCAACTGTTTCCCTATTTTCTTGACTGCTTCTTCAATACAAATTGTTACACCACGGGCAGTCGCTGTTTCACGGCCTTGAGAACCTCCAAGGACGATTGGTTTCCCAGTAATAAATCCTGGTGAATCAAATTCACGTAAACGGCTGTACTCATCCATCATCCATGCCATAATTTGTGAATTCGTATAAACATCTGGTGCTGGAATGTCTTTTGAAGGTCCTACGATTTGGCTGACCGCACGAACATAGCCGCGGCTTAAACCTTCCAGCTCTCTAAAGGACATATTTCGCGGATCACAAATGATACCGCCTTTACCGCCGCCATAGGGAAGATTCGTGATTCCACACTTTAAGCTCATCCAAATGGACAACGCTTTTACTTCTTCTTCATCCACTTCAGGATGGAAACGGACGCCGCCTTTAGTTGGGCCGACCGCATCATTATGCTGGGAGCGATAGCCCGTAAATATTTTGACAGAACCATCATCCATTTTTACGGGAATGCGGACTGTTAACAATCTGATCGGTTCTTTTAGTAATTCATACATTTCGCTATTATAGCCCAATTTTGATAATGCTTGTTGAATAATTGTTTGGGTTGAATTGAATAAATTTAATGATTCTTGTTCTTTTTGTTGTTCTTTTTCCATTTCAGTTACTATCGCTTTAACAGACATGACTTACACCCCGTCGTATAATAGATTATTAGCTTTTTTATTTAGGCTCTGTTATATTTGGCTGTTGATTTCCGCTCCAGGCGCTTCGCTTTCCGCGGGCGGTCCGGGGAGCCTTCCTCGGCCCCGTCCTCCCGTAGGAGTCTTCGCGCCTTCCGCTCCAATCAACAATAAGCTTTAACATAGCCTTTATTTAAAAATTAGCTTAAAACTGTTTTGATTTTTTCAAAAGCCCAATCGATTTCTTCTTTTGTAATAGTAAGCGGTGGTGCGAAACGAATAACGGTATCATGTGTTTCTTTGCATAATAAACCTTTTTCTTTTAACTGCTCACAATAAGGTCTTGCAGCTTCTGTAAGTTCTACTCCGATAAATAATCCTCTGCCTCTTATTGTTTTAATTTTTGGATTATCGATAGATTGTAATTGTTCAAAGAAGTATTTACCTAATTCAAGTGAACGTTCGGCTAGTTTCTCTTCTTCAATTACATCCAAGGCTGCAAGCGATACTGCGCAAGCAAGTGGATTTCCCCCAAACGTTGAACCGTGGGAACCTGGATTGAATACGCCTAATACATCCGAATTGGCAACAACACAAGATATTGGGAACACACCGCCGCCTAGTGCTTTACCTAGTATCAACATGTCAGGGTTTACATCTTCCCAATCACATGCAAACATTTTTCCAGTACGTGCCAAGCCTACTTGAATCTCATCAGCAATGAATAATACTTTGTTTTCTTTAGATAAATCAGATGCCGCTTTCAAAAATCCTTCTGGTGGTAAAATAATTCCTGCTTCACCTTGAATTGGCTCGATTAAAAATGCTGCTGTGTTTGGTGTGATCGCTGCTTTCAATGCTTCGAGGTCACCGTAAGGAATTAAGTTGATTCCAGGCAGCATCGGACCAAAACCACGCTTATATTCCGGATCAGATGATAAGGAAACGGCACCCATTGTACGGCCGTGGAAATTCCCTACGCAGGCAATAATTTCTGCTTGATTTTCAGCAATCCCTTTTACATCATAACCCCAGCGACGTGCTGCTTTTAGTGCTGTTTCAACAGCTTCTGCTCCAGTATTCATTGGGAGTGCCATATTTTTATTGGTTAACTGACAAATTTTCTCGTACCATGGACCAAGTTGATCATTATGAAAAGCACGGGAAGTAAGCGTTACTTTATCGGCTTGGTCTTTCAATGCTTGAATAATTTTTGGATGACGATGTCCTTGGTTAACAGCAGAATAAGCGCTTAGCATATCCATGTACCGATTACCTTCTGGACTTTCTACCCAAACTCCTTCTGCCTTTGCAATAACGATTGGCAGTGGATGATAGTTATTTGCACCAAATTTATCTGTTTGTTCTATGATTTGATTTGTTTTAGTTGTCTCAGTTACTGTCATTATAGTTCCTCCTTCAAATTTCCTCGACAGGTGGAGTAAAACCCACCTCCACCTATCGAGGCATCTAAGCTGTAGTTTTTATAGTGTTTCAGATGTTGTTTTAGCCTGCATGTGAAGCAGTAAATATTCAGGACCGCCTGCTTTGGAATCTGTACCCGACATATTAAATCCGCCAAACGGTTGATAACCAACAATCGCGCCGGTACATGTGCGGTTAAAATAAAGATTTCCAACGTGGAATTCGTCACGTGCTCGTTCAATATGCGAACGATTATTTGAAATTAATGCACCTGTTAATCCGTAGTCAGTGTTATTTGCAATGGTCATCATATGATCAAAGTCACGTGCTTTACTAATACCAAGAACTGGACCAAAAATTTCTTCCTGCATGAGGCGTGCATTTTCATCTAAATCAGCGAAGATTGTTGGTTGGATGAAGTAACCTTTAGAATCATCGCCTTCTCCGCCAGTCATAAGCCTGCCTTCTTGCTTGCCAACTTCAATATAATTCATGATTTTTTTGAAGGATTTTCCATCAATAACAGGTCCCATATAGGTATTTGCATCTTCAGGGTTGCCAAGAGTTAGTGTTCTTGTTAAAGCAACCACCTTCTCAAGTACGACATCATAGACATCCTGATGAATAACTGCACGAGATCCTGCCGAACATTTTTGACCTGAAAAGCCGAAAGCGGAATAGACAATGCTTGCTGATGCTAAATCTAAATCCGCATCATTATCTACTACTACGGTATCTTTACCGCCCATTTCAGCAATAACTCGTTTGATCCATTTTTGGCCTGGATGAACCTTGGCAGCACGTTCATTAATGCGACAGCCAACTTCACGAGAACCGGTAAAGGATACGAAGCGTGTTTTTGGATGATCAACAAGGTAATCCCCGATTTGCGCACCGCTGCCTGGAACGAAGTTTAGAACTCCTTTTGGAAGTCCTGCTTCCTCCATTAACTCAACGAATTTTGCTGCTACTACTGGTGTCGAGTTAGCTGGCTTTAGAAGAACTGTATTCCCAGAGACGATGGCTGCTATTGTTGTTCCTGCCATAATCGCTAATGGGAAGTTAAAAGGTGAAATGATAATCCCCACACCTAGTGGAATATAATTATATTGATTGTATTCTCCGTCACGGCTTTGTACTGGTGAGCCCTCTTTCAATCTCAGCATTTGACGGCCATAATATTCGATGAAGTCAATTGCTTCTGCTGTATCGGCATCTGCTTCTTTCCATGGCTTTCCGGCTTCCTTGACAAGATAAGCAGAAAACTCATGTTTCCGGCGGCGCATAATTGCTGCTGCCTTGAACAAAATGTTGGCACGATTTTCCGGCTTCCATGTTTTCCACGTTTCGAATGTGGTTAATGCGGCATGCATAGCCTTTTCTGCTAACTGTTGATCAGCCATGGAAACTCTACCAATGATTTCTTCTGTATTTGATGGATTAATAGAGATAATTTTTTCTTCTGTTGTAATTGATTCCCCTCCAATTACAACTGGATAATCCTTTCCTAACTGCGATTGAACGTAGTCAAGAGCAGCTTGAAAAGCTAGTATATTTTTTTCATCTTCAAAGTTTGTAAATGGTTCATGTGTATACGATTTCATTTGTTTGTTCCCCCTTGTCGTTTGTTACAGTTATTTATAATGCAAGTTCCGTGCCAACATTGATTTTGCATGAATAAAGGATTTCTTGTTCAATATGTGCCAAAATATTTTGCGCAAAATATATAATTAATTGAAAACAGCAAAAAAATTTTGCATTTTAAAAACTCAATACTTAAATAGGTGCATACAAATTGTTTTAATCGAATGTGCAAAAAGAGTTCATTGGAACTGAATAAATACATATTAGACATCTTGTCTTTGATTTCATGATATATTTAGATTAATAGAAAGATAATTCAGTTATTTCAAAGGAGAGATTTATATGATTATCCCTTACAAAGGAATTTCCCCAGATATTCATGAATCAGTTTTTGTGGCACCTGGCGC
This sequence comes from Bacillus sp. OV166, assembly GCF_900177675.1. Taxonomy (GTDB): domain Bacteria; phylum Bacillota; class Bacilli; order Bacillales; family Cytobacillaceae; genus Neobacillus. The sequence goes on from NZ_FXWM01000001.1 coordinate 3,649,639, forward strand.
TTATTTAATTGGTGATGTGAGAATTGGAAAGGATTCATCTGTTTGGTTTAATGCGGTATTACGTGGTGATGACGGGCCAATTATCATCGGTGAACGGTGCAGTATTCAGGACAATTCAACGATTCATTTATTCGAAGGATTCCCAGTCGAAATTGCTGATGATGTGACAATTGGCCATAATGTTATTTTGCATGGCTGTAAGGTTGGCAATCGATGTATTATTGGAATGGGTTCAACGCTTTTAGACAATGTAGAAGTTGGCGAGGATTGTATTATAGGAGCCAATACGCTGCTATCTGGAGGCATTAAAATTCCCCCTCGCTCACTTGTGTTGGGTTCTCCAGGAAGGGTGGTCCGCGAAATTACTCAGAAGGACCTGGACTTGTTACAAATGTCCAGCGAGCACTATGTCCAAAGGGGAAAAGAGTTTAGGGAAATACTTAAATAAACCTTAAGAATAAAAAAGTGGTGCCTGACACCAACCATTGCTGGGTGTCAGGCACCATGAAGTTTAAAACTATTTACTCTCACTTAAAGCAGTTGTTTTAGCAGGAATGACAAAGCTGAGTACAATCGTAATTAAGCTCAAACAAAGGGCATAAAGAAACACGTTTTTCATTCCAATAACGATGCTTGCTGCCTGATTGATGATGAGTCCCATGATGGTAACCCCAATCGATGTCCCAATGTTTTTTAGAAACATTTGCAGCGAAGTGGACATGCCTCTGATATGGGATTCAGCAAATTCTTGGGAAGCGATCGTTCCAACCGCAAATAATAATCCAAAGGAAACTCCTTGGATAGTTAAGATTAGAAACAGGCCGAGATAAGATAAATCAGTGATGAATAGGTATAATGCTAAGCCTGAAGCAGTTGTGATGAAGCTTCCGATAATAAATAAGCTTTTATAACCATAGCGTATAATCCACTTCCCTGCCGGGGTACTGCCAAACATCCAGCCCACCGCAATACTGAGAAGAATTAGTCCACTTTTATAAATACTCATATCATTTCCTTCTTGGAGATACAATGGAATAAAGTTGGATGTTCCAAAAAAGGACAGACAGTAAAATAACATGAAAAGGTTAGTCATTAGGATTCCTTTGTTTTTAAACAATGATACTGGAAGGAACGGATGTGCTTCTTTCCTCTCCACCAATATGAAAACAATCAAACCGATAATCCCAATGATAATGTACCAAATAGAATTTTTTACATTCGTAGATAACAATAATAGCGTAATCGAAATCCCAAATAAGAAGAAACCTTTGTAGTCGATATGTGTCTTTTTAAATTCGATTTTTTCCTTATAAGGAATCATACAAAGAACCGTTGCAATGCCAATGGGAATATTGATAAAGAAAATCCATCTCCACGTTAGTGCTTCAACAAAGAAGGAACCCAATACAGGTCCAACAATGGATGAAATTGCCCATATGCTGCTAAAGACCGCTTGAATTTTCCCTCGGTTTTCTATTGTAAACAAATCACCTACGATGATCATGGAGAGAGGGATCATCCCGCCTGCCCCTATTCCTTGGACACCTCTAAAAATAATCAGCGTACTAATGGAATTGGCCATTCCACAGAGAATCGAACCTAAGGTAAATATTGAAACAGCGATAATTAACAGCTTTTTCCGACCATACATATCAGATAATTTCCCGTAAAGCGGGACCGTAACCGTACTTGCTAACATATAGACAACAAATATCCAAGCAAACAGCTCCATCCCTCCGAGCTGTTTCACTATGGTGGGACTTGCCGTTTGCATAATATTTGCATCAAGTGCTGATATTAGGGTAGATATTACAAGACCCCAAAACACATACCTATTCTTTTTCATACATTCCTCCGACACAGTTTAATTAAAATTCCTAATTCCTTTGTTGAACATAACCAAAATAGATATAACTACTATTACAATACTAAAAGTAACTAAGGTGAAGATTTCACCGATCCCTTCAGCTAACCACCCCGTAACTAAATAACCAACAGGCAGTAAGGAAAAGGACCCCAGCATATCTAAACTCGCTACCCGTCCGAATTTGTCTTCGGGAACAAGTTCTTGAAGACTAGTTTCCCAGATCAATCCAAATAACATAATCCCTGCACCCTCTAGAAACATACATAGCATCAATAAGGGGATGCTCGACACGAATGGCATAAACAGTAAGGCAAGACCGCTTATCGCCACACCAACATATGCGAGCAATCCTCTTTTCTTCCATTCTTGCCGTATTCCAAAGACAAGCCCGCATACGATGGCACCAGCCCCTGAAGCGGAAAGGACCAAGCCATACACAACTGGTTCAAATTCATAATATATATTAATGAGCCATGGAATTAAGATTCGAATAATCCCGCCTGAAAAAATATTAATTAACGAGAATGCCAGAATGGTAATCCAAAGCCATGACTCCTCCTTCAGTACCACGATCCCTTCGAAAAAATCTTGTTTAAGAGAATTTTCCTTTCCAAGCATCTCTGTGGGTTTTTGAAAAGACAAAGAACGCAGGCTAAATAAAAAGAACAAAGAAATTATATATGTTAGCGCATCAATACCAAAACCCCAGGCCGCTGAAAAAGAGGTGACAATCAATCCACCTATGATCGGACCAAATATTCGTAATGCCTGCACACTTACTTGAGTCATGGAGTTTGCAGCATTTCGAATATCCTGGGTAAACACCTTCGCTCATACTGCAGAATACGCTGGCTGAAAGAAGCTATCCATTGTTCCCATAATAAACATTATGATAAAAAGATAAATCATATTTAGCTGATCCAAAATAGCAAAACTAGCTAAAATCATCATCAGAAAAAAACGAACAATATCAACAACAAACATAATTTTGACTTTGTTCATTTTATCGACAAGTACACCTGAAAATGGGAGAAGAATAACAAATGGCAGCATATAGATTGCCATGACAGTACCCATCATCGCCGTTGATTTTGATACTTGAAGGACTACAATCGGGAGAATCACATTTGTAATCGAACTTCCAAACAATGAAAAAATTTGGCCAAAAAGCAACGCGGTAAAATGTCTAGATTTCCTAAATATTTGCAAATAAGAAACCTCACGAAGCATCTGTTTAGTTTGTAACAAACCCACAAACCCCCTCCTAATCTCTTGAATCTCTGTCTATTATGATATTTTATCATTTTTTCAAGTAAATAGAATAAGCCATTCGCTATGAATGGCTCACTTCCATCTTCAATAATGGCTGAGTAATTGTTGGTAAAATTATTTCAATGGTAGTTCCTTCGTTAATTTTACTATAGATGTTTAGTTCCCCATTATGGCCTTCGATAATTTTGTAGCAGGTCATTAAGCCGAGTCCAGTTCCCTTTTCCTTCGTAGTATAAAAAGGTTCCCCTAGAGTAGAGATTCGTTCCTCAGGAATCCCAACCCCCTGATCAATGATTTGTACCGAAATTTTCCCATCTTCTTTTTTCATAACATATACATTAATATTTCCGCCTTTAGGCATTGCTTCAATCGCGTTCTTAAGTAAGTTTAAAAAAACTTGTTTTAGTTGATTTTCTTCGCAGCTAATCAACGGCAAATCATTGTCATATTCAATAAAGATTAGAACATTATTTAAAAGAGACTGGTTGTTAATTAAAGTGACAACATCCTTTAATAATATCCTTATATCCTTTGTAATGTAAACGGCAGCTGTCGGTTTGGCAAGCACGAGGAACTCCCCGACGATATCATTGATCCGGTCAAGCTCTGTTAACAGAATATCAAAGTATTCCTCTTTCCTAGTGCTGGTCCTTAGGAGTTGGATAAAACCTTTTATAGATGTGAGTGGATTTCGTATTTCATGGGCTATACCTGCGGCCATTTGGCCTAATAATGCCAATTTTTCAGACTTTTGAAGGAGACGTTCTGTTTCTTCCATTTTTTCAGTAATATCCTTACCAATGGACAACACCGCCTCTTTTCCCCCAAAAACAATAAACAAGGAAGATACTTCAAAGAAAAATTGTGTTCCATCCAAACGTTTTGCTTTGTATTCGATTGTGTTTACGGGCTGCTTTTCTTTCTTTATTTGTTTAAAACGTTCAAACAAACGACTGTTATAGTCTGGAATAATAAATTCAAAAATGGATTTCCCCATTACATCTTCTAGTTTGGTAGCACCAATCAAGTTCATGGCAGCCTTATTTACATATAAAAACCTATGATTACTCGTAATATAGACGGGTGCAGGCAATGAATCTATTAACTTCTTATAGCTCTCCTCACTAGCACGTGCCTTTTTTTCATAATAGCGTGCTTTATCATATTGCCAACCCACTCCCCATGCAATAAGGGTAAAAAGAAAAAAGTCTATCGAAAAAAAAGGATGATGATCGTAAATCTTTTGGTAACTGCTATATACAACCGAAATCAGCACCAGGATAATTTGACCAGATTTATTCATTATTCCGCCCTCTTAATCAGGTATATTTACTTATGCTATTCGACATAATTCTATTTAATCCTCCATTAAAATTTATTAATTATTATTATTATGGAGAGAAACAGAAAAAATCCACCAAATTTCAAGGACAATGATTTTTAGTTCGACGATTTTCGAATTTTTTCTGATTGTAATATCATATTTTATCACAAAAAAAGAGTCTATAATATTTAATTATAAACTCTTACAATCTCATTTTTTTATATAAGTATCTTTTCTTTGATTCTTTCCGGAAACCAGGATAGTTTTTCAGATAGTTTGACAACTTCTCCGATGACTATCATGGCTGGATTTGTGATTCGATTTTCATTTACAACTTCAACAATCGTCTCAAGTGTACCGACAACTGTCCGTTGATTTCCTGTTGTCCCTTGTTCAATTACAGCTATAGGTGTTTGAGACTCCTTTCCACAGGAAATTAGTTGGCTGCATATAAAAGGAATATGTTTGATACCCATATATATGGCAAGTGTATCGACACCATGGGCTAGATGGTCCCACCGAATGTTTTTAGGTTTGCCACTCAAACAGTGCCCTGTAATCATAGCAAACGATTGACTCCATTCTCGGTGAGTGACAGGAATTCCCGCATAAGCCGGGGCAGAAATACCAGAAGTAATCCCAGGTACAATTTCAAATTCGAGCCCATTTTGAACAAGCACTTCCGCTTCTTCACCGCCTCTGCCAAAAATAAATGGGTCTCCCCCTTTTAATCGAACAACTGTTTTACCTGCCAAGGCCTTATCTACTAATATTTGATGGATGGATTCTTGGGAAACACAATGGTTTCCCGGCTCTTTTCCGCAATAGATGAACTCAGCGTCGCTCTTACCGTATTTCAGCAACACCGGATTAACTAACCGATCATAAAGAATAACGTCTGCCTGTTCAAGACATTTCGCTGCTTTAACCGTAATTAAATCAGGATCACCAGGACCAGCTCCAACAATATAGACTTTCCCCTTTGTTTGAATCATAAAGACCTCCATTTTACTGAACTAATCGATTAAGAGAAATACTTCTTCCCCTTCTATTCTGGTTTTATAGGTTTTCACACACCCTGCATCCGGCTCTTGTACCTTCCCATTATCCAAACATATTTTCCAATCATGCATGGGACAGAAAACAAATTCGCCGCTTACCATTCCTTCGCTCAAAACCCCGCCTTTATGTGGACAGCGATTTTCAACGGCACGCACGCTACCATTTAATAATTTAAATACAGCCACTTCTTTATCCCCGACACAAACAGTCTTTCCTAATCGTTCTGGAAGATCCCGTACAGAACCGATCGACACCGCTTCAACACTTTTCTTTGTCATTTGACTATTTCCTCCTTTAAATGTAAGTACTTACGACATTACTACACTCTCAAACAATTCTTTTCTTACTTTTTCATCCTCTGTTATTGTCTTCCATGGGTCCTTAATTACAGATAATGCGTCATCCATACGTTTATTTAATTCTTGACGTTTTCCCTTATCATCAAGAACCGTTCGTACATGTGTTAACCCCACACGTTCAATCCATGCCGAAGTACGTTCTAAATAGTTGGCTGTTTCACGGTAATATTGAAGGTACGCACCGGTAATTTCCACCGCCTCTTCTGATGTTTTCACGGTGTATAGTAAATCTCCCCCGCGTACATGGGTTCCGCCGTTCCCGCCGACATAAAGTTCCCAGCCCCCGTCAATTCCAATAAACCCAATATCTTTAAACCCCGACTCCGCACAGCTTCTCGGACAAGCAGAAACGGCCATTTTCACTTTATGAGGTGTTTGTAGTCCTTCAAATTTCTTCTCGAGGTCGATTCCCAGCCCCATGGAATCTTGGGTTCCAAAACGGCAGAACTGTTCACCGACACATGTTTTCACTGTACGTAGTGATTTTCCGTAGGCAGATCCTGAAGGCATATCCAAATCAGTCCATACTTTTGGCAAGTCTTCCTTTTTTACCCCGAGTAAGTCAATCCGTTGTCCTCCTGTTAGTTTTACTAATGGTATTTCGTATTTATCTACCACGTCAGCAATCCGGCGTAGGTCTTGTGAATTCGTTACACCACCGTACATTCGTGGTACAACAGAATATGTTCCATCCTTTTGTATATTGGCATGCATCCGCTCATTGACAAACCGGGACTCTCTTTCGTCCGTATATTCAATCGGATGGACCATCCCTAAATAGTAATTCAAAGCAGGGCGGCATTTTGAACAACCTTCTTCAGTACTCCACCCAAGAACATTCATCATTTCTTTGATATGGGTCAAACCTTTGGTTTTAATCTCTTCCACTATTTCATCTCTCGAAAAATGAGTGCAGCTGCAAATCGCTTCTTTCTGTAAAGTGCCGTCATACGCTGACCCAAGTGTATGTTGTAACACTTCTGCCACAAGTGGCTTACATCCCCCGCAAGACCGAGAAGCACTGGTACAAGCTTTGATTTCATCAACTGATGAACAACCCTGATTCTGTATCGCTTGGATAATAGTTCCTTTGGTTACACCATTACATCCGCAAATAATGTCCTCCTCACTCATGGAAGCTACTAAACTGCTCCCGAAATCATCATTTAGTGGCTGTAAAAGTGATACCTTCGTGGTAAAGGAGACATCTGCTTGCTTTTGAATCATCGAAAAAAGGCGATTTCCATCACTGCTATCACCAAACAGCACGGCGCCAACAATTTTATTGTCTTGAATCACGATCTTCTTATAAATGCTGTCATTTCCATCAAAGACTTTAATGGCTTCCTTTCCTTCACCTTCCATAAAATCTCCGGCAGAGAATACCTCGACCCCAGAAACCTTCAGTTGTGTAGACAAAACGGAACCATGATAGCCATTGGTCTTCGCTCCGCAAATGTGATGAGCTAATACTTTTCCTTGGTCAAACAATGGTGCTACAAGACCGTATACCGATCCGTTGTGTTCGGCACACTCTCCTACAGAGTAAATATTAGGAACACTCGTTTGTAGGAAATCATTCACGACAATACCGCGATTAATAGCAATACCACTTACTTTGGCCAATTCGATATTTGGCTTAATACCAACAGCCATCACGACTAAGTCTGCATCAAGGACCGTTCCATCGCCAAACCTTACACCTTCTACGCGGTCATCTCCAACAATTTCTTGCGTTTGTTTTTCTAATAAAAACTTCATTCCTTGTTTTTCTAATTCCGACTGTAATAGTTTCCCTGCCTGCGGATCTAATTGTCTTTCCATCAAATAAGGGGCGAGATGTATAACAGAAACATCCATTCCTAGGTTTAAAAGTCCTCTAGCAGCTTCGAGCCCGAGTAATCCGCCGCCAATTACGGCCGCTTTTTTATACTTCCTCGAGGCCTCAAGCATCACTTCGGTATCCCTGATATCCCGAAAAGCAGTCACACCGATCTTTTCAGCTCCTGGAACCGGAAGAATAAATGGGAGTGACCCTGATGCAATGATCAACTCATCATACGGTTCGATTCTTCCTAAGTCAGTTACAACGACTTTCTTCATCGGATCAACTTTGATCACTGTTTCACTTGTAAACAACTGAATATTGTTTTCTGTGTACCAATCCCAGTCATTAAGCGTAATGTCTTTTACCTCCGTATCACCTTGTAAAACCTTTGAAAGCAGTATTCTATTATAATTCGGATGTGGTTCGCTTCCAAAAATGGTAATCTCAAATAACTCCTTAGATAGTTTTAAAATCTCTTCAATGGCTTTAACTCCCGCCATTCCATTACCTACAAGAACCAACTTTTTCTTATTCACGTTAGGTTTCCTCCCTTAGAATGTTTCTTAAACTATAGCACAGAGCATTCAATAACTAACTCAATGTGTAAGGTCTTCTAACATAGAAATTTTAATTTAGGAAATCCTTTACTGGACTTACCTTTACAACACTAACTTTAAATCCAGGCATTTTACAGGCAGGATCCAATTCTTTTGAAACGAGGAGATTAATATTTTGTGAATCTGCCCAGTGAAAGGGAACAAAAATGGTATCATGACGAATCGTTTCCGACCATTTGCTTCTAACCACTATACTTCCTCTTCTGGATTCAATTTTCACTAATGATTGATCATGGATCTGAAATTTCAATGCGGTTGCAGGGTGAATTTCCATAAATGGTTCCACATTCCTTGCCGCTAAGGCTGGACTTTTTCTTGTTTGCACTCCTGTTAAGTAGTGTGACATGACTCTTCCTGTTGTTAAATAGAGTGGAAACTCTTCAGATAGTTGTTCTTTTGGAACCTCAGGGATGTTCGGTACAACCACCATCGCTGCCTTTCCATCTGAATGGGCAAAGGATGTCTCAAACACTCTTTTCGTACCTCTATGGTCAGGAGCTGGGCATGGCCATAATATTCCGCCTTCCTTTCTAAGACGTTCATATGTCATTCCAAAATAATCAGCATTACCCCCACAGCTTGCCATTCTTAATTCAGTAAAAATTTCCTCAGCAGATGAATAGGAAAAATATTTTTCTTTTCCAAGCACACGGGCAATTTCGCAAATGATTTGCCAATCATGCTTCACTTCTCCCGGACAAGGATAGCTTGCTTCCCGTAATGTTACCCGCCCCTCTACATTCGTCATCGTTCCTTCATCTTCTAGGTAGGAAGAAGCCGGCAATATTAAATCGGCTAATCTTGCTGTTTCTGAAACAAACAGCTCCACCGCGACAAAAAATTTTAATTTTTTAATTGCCTCTTTGACGAAGTGGGCATTTGGATTGGAGACCATCGGATTGGAACACATCAGGAACAAGCCCTGAATTTCACCTTCATGGATTTTCTCGATCATTTCATAGGCAGAAACACCTTTACGTGGTAAATCGTCCTTGTTAACTCCCCAGACACTGGCCACATATTCTCGATGTTCTTCATTCTCAATCGAACGGTATCCAGGCAGTTGATCTGCTTTTTGGCCATGCTCTCGCGCCCCTTGGCCATTTCCCTGGCCTGTAATAGCACCATAACCGCAGCCCGGTTTGCCGATTTTCCCAGTTGATACCAGAATATTTAGGAAATTACGGACAGTCATCGAGCCATTTGTGTGCTGCTCTACCCCTCTCGCTGTAAATATCATTCCTGTTTCTTCTTTACCAAACCTTACTGCCGCTTTGCGAATGAGTTCAATTGGAACGCCGGTTATCTCTTCAATTTCCTCTAAATTAAGGGATAATACATACTCTCTAACTTCTTCAAATCCGTTCACGCGTTCTTGAATAAAATCCTTATCAACATAATTTTCTTCAATGATAACTTTCAATAACCCATTAGCTAACACAGCATCTGTTCCCGGTTTAGGTTTTAAATGCAAGTCTGCTATTTTCGTTGTTGCTGTTTCCCGAGGATCGATAGCGATAATATAGGTACCATTATCTTTCGCTTTTTCAAAATAGGGCATAATCGTTGGCTGACATTCAGCAATATTCGTCCCGGCTAATATAATGCAACGAGTCGATGGAATTTCTGCCAAGCTGTTCGTGAATCCTCGGTCCAACCCAAAGGTTTGACTTGCCGCCGAAGCAGCTGCAGACATACAAAGGCGTCCATTATAATCAATGTATTTTGTTTTTAAAGCAACCCGGGCGAATTTACCCAATAAGTAAGCTTCTTCATTTGTGATTGACGCGCTCCCATAAACAGCTAAGGCATTCAGTCCAGATTCCGCCTGGATTTTAGTAAAGTTTTCTTTAATTTCATTCAAGGCCGTCTCCCAAGAAACACGAACAAATTCTCCATTTACTTTTAATAATGGATATTTCAAACGGTCCTTATGAAATGCATGTTGATGGGCGTTCATACCTTTAATACATAAACGCCCCTCCGAGGTTGGATTCTCTTTACCAATGGTTATATATTTTTTTCTCGTAACAATCGATTGTTCAATCAATTGCATTTTACATTGCATACTGCAGTATGGACATTGAGACTCGTATTTTTTTTCTGATTTCACTTCTTGTTCCTTTGTACGAAAATACTTTAAAAATGCTTCCGTCAAAATAGCTCACCCTTTTCTCACCTTTTTTCGTAATAGTTAACTTTAACGAACGTTCCTTACAGGACGGTTGATGACCTGGAACTTTTTACTAAAAGCTTTTTGCGTAAGAAACGATCTTTCTCTAACCGCAGCAATAATTGCTGGCGATGTTCTAAGTCAAAGAGAATTTCGCGCACATGCACTAAACCAACTCGTTCGATCCATTGCCATGTACGTTCAAGGAAATTGGCCGTTTCACGGTAATATTGAATAAATGCACAAATAATTTCGATCACATCATGATTCAATGATTCAAGGCATAATAACTCTCCTGCGCGTACATTTCGTCCGCTGCTGCCACCGACATAAATTTCCCAGCCAAGACCTGTTCCAATTACACCAATATCTTTCGTAGTCGAACCTGCACCATTATGCATACAAGCAGATATGCCCATTTTCACACGGTAGGGCGTGGTGAGAAATTCCAAATTTTTTTCGAGACTGACAGCCAGTTGAATCGAAGATTGTTTGTCACATCGGCAAATATGTTCACCGATACTTGTTTTAATATTTTGAACCATATTTCCATAAGTCGAACTAACATCCATGTTCAAATCAGCCCAAACATCAGCCAGGTCCTCTTTCTTCACCTCCATCAAATGAATTCTTTGTTCACTTGTTATCGCAACATTAGAGATTCTATATTTCTCAGCAACATTGGCAATCGTTCGCAATTGTTCTGCTGTCGTTTTCCCGCCGTACATCTGTGGGACAACGGTGTAAGTACCATCTTGTTGAACAATTGCATTCATTTGTTCGGATACAAAAAGTGTTTCTTGTTGGCTCTCATACTCCGGATAGATCATTCCTAAATAATAGGCCAAGGCAGGACAACAGGTAGTACATCCTTCCTTACTTTTCCAATCAAGCACCTCCATTACTTCTTGTACCGTAGTGCAGCTTTGCAATTGCATCTCATAAACCACTTCATCCTCTGTTAATGATGTACAAGGGCACATCGATTTTTGTTCAATGACCTCATCAAATTCATCGCTCTGGATATAGGAAAGAAGATCGGATACTAACGGTTTACAGCCGCCGCACGAGCTGGACGCCTTGGTGCACTTTTTTACTTGTTCCACGGTCGTTAAACCATTTTTTAGAACCGCTTCAATAATGGCCCCTTTCGGCACTCCGTTACAATTGCAGATCATTTCACTATGTGCCATAGAAGCGATGGAATCTCCACCTCCACTTAAAGATTGAAACAAAGTAACTTTCTCTACGTCCGACACATCTTGTTTTTTCATGATCATATCTAGCAATCTTGTACGATCCCTTGTATCGCCAAATAAAACGGCGCCAACTATTTTAGAATCTTCAAAGACAAGCTTTTTATAAACGCCAGCTAACTCATCATGAATTTCAATTGATTTAAGACCATCATCACAAGTAAACTGACCAGCCGAAAACACATCCACACCCGATATTTTTAATTGAGTGGAAAGAATAGTTCCTTCGTATCCTTTAGATTCCAACCCGCAAAGACGTTTGGATAAAATCTTCCCTTGGTCATAAAGAGGTTTTACCAATCCATAGACAATTCCTCGATGCTCCACACATTCACCAACAGCATAAATATTCGGTATATTCGTTTCCATATAATCATTAATGAGGATGGCACGGTTAGTTTCGATTCCACTTTCCTTTGCTAACTGTATATTCGGTCGCACCCCTACTGCCATTACAACCAAATCAGCTTCTACTTCGGTACTGTCCTTAAATGACACTTTTTCCACGCGCTTGCTTCCCCAAATCTCCTTTGTTTCTTTTTCAAAAAGAAAATGAAATCCTTGCCTTTCTAACTCTGTTTGCAACAATTTCGCTGCGCTTTCATCCAGTTGTCTTTCCATTAAATTTCGGGCATTATGAATCACTGTTACTTCCATACCAAGATTGAGCAAACCTTTGGCAGCTTCTAAACCTAAGACTCCACCTCCAATGACTACCGCTTTTTTATGTCGCTTCGCTGTTTCAATCATTTTCTGACAATCTTCCATGGTACGAAACGTGATGACTCCTTCTTTATCAACACCTGGCAGAGGAAGCTGAAATGGAACAGAACCTGTTGCGATAATTAGTCGGTCATAAGGAACCTCCTGATTTTTATCCGTCTTAACAAGTTGTTTTTCGGTATCAATTATTTTCACCGTTTCTCCGGTAAACAGTCTGATATTCTGTTGGTTATACCAATCACGATCATTGATTGTAATATCTTTAAACGATGTATCACCCTGCAAGACGGCTGACAATTGGATCCGATTATAGTTAGGGTGTGGTTCGCTTCCGAAAATCGTAATGTTAAAGGAATCAGGTGAATGCTTTAAAATCTCCTCAATGCACCGCACCCCTGCCATTCCATTACCTATCAGTACGAGTTTTTGCTTATTCATTCTAAAAGCCTCCGTATGTTCGATATTTGGGTAACTGCAACGATAAATATCACCTATTATTCCATAAAACTCATCAAAAGAAATTCAGTGTGTCACATTTTCTAACACAATAAGTTTTATGTTAGAGTTCCTTACACGCTATGAGACATCTCCTGTTTCAATACGTTATTGTTTAACAAAGCAAGGGAAACACAAATACCAACAATGTTAAGGAGGGAAAGTGATGAAAAACAATATCGGTTTATTTTCATTCTTGGTTTTACTAGTAAGGGTCATGTTTTCAAAAAATAGCTGTTTTGAATGGTAATAAAAGTAAAAATGTATATTGGAAGTTAACTATGATACAAATTGAAGGGAGAACAACATTATGAGGTTATCAGATCTAAAAAAAAGCGGGCATACGCCATCATTAGCAGCGTCATTTTTATATTTTGATGTTAGTTTCATGATTTGGGTGATTTTGGGGGCACTAGGGGTTTATATAACAAAGGATTTTGGACTATCTCCCGCTCAGAAGGGTTTCATCGTAGCTGTTCCAATCCTAAGCGGATCGTTTTTCCGGCTCATCCTTGGAGTCTTAACGGATCGTATTGGTCCTCGAAAAACAGCAATAAGCGGGATGCTCGTCACTATCATCCCGCTAGCTTGGGGCTGGTTATTCGGACAGACGTTAACCGAACTTTACTTGATAGGAATCCTACTCGGAGTAGCAGGAGCAAGTTTTGCGGCTGCCATACCAATGGCAAGCCGTTGGTACCCGCCACACTTACAAGGACTAGCGATGGGGATTGCAGGTGCTGGGAATAGCGGAACACTTTTTGCTACATTATTCGGTCCGCGTCTTGCAGAAAATATTGGCTGGCATAATGTAATGGGATTAGCTATTATTCCTCTTTTGATTGTATTTATCTTGTATATTCTTCTTGCGAAAGATGCACCTTCACAACCAGCAGCAAAACCGGTGGTTGAATATTTGAAAGTATTTAAACAAAAAGATACATGGTTTTTTTGTTTGCTTTATAGTGTTACCTTCGGAGGATTTGTCGGTTTGTCCAGTTTCTTAAGCATCTTTTTTGTGGATCAATACGATTTATCAAAAGTAAGAGCAGGTGATTTTGTCACTCTTTGCGTAGCAGCAGGAAGCTTTTTCCGGCCGGTTGGGGGTTTCATAGCCGATAAAATCGGCGGCGTACGTCTTCTGACCTTTTTATTTATCGGGGTAGCTCTTACTATGTTCGGCGTGAGTCAGCTTCCATCTTTGGCTATTGTGACAACCTTATTGTTTTTCGGAATGCTCTGCCTAGGAATGGGAAATGGTGCAGTCTTTCAATTGGTTCCACAGCGCTTCCAAGAGGAAATTGGAATGATTACCGGGATTGTCGGAGCAGCTGGCGGGGTTGGCGGATTTTTTGTACCAAATATACTTGGATCACTTAAGGAAATTACCGGAACGTACGGATCTGGATTTATCGTTTATACAGGGGTTGGAATCACGGCTTTAATAGTGTTACTTATTGCACAAATGTCATGGCGAAAAACCTGGTCGCCAAAGGAAGCCTCCATAAAAAATTAGAGATAATTTTTTATGGACAGCTACTAAATAGTATTAAATAGTAAGAAAAAGAAGCAGAACCTGAAGAAGGCTATTCTTGAACCTAAATGGGTCCTAGAATAGCCTTCTTCAATTTAACTGCTTCTTTGTATATGATGCATTCACCCATCTTCTAAATTCTAGGTTGTGGGTTACCACTTGTAAGATGCGCATCAAACATATCAATAATTTCAAGAAATCTATCAGCCTCACGAAAAACATGGTCTGCTAATAGTGGATGGATGATACTCTTTATTTTACATTGCTCAATTAAATCACGTGCCGTTTTCTTGAAGTCCCGTAGAGAGGAGACCGACACACGATTCTGATCCAGGAATTGATCTAAAAGAGGAACGGTTTGAGATTGTGGTTTCATAGATTCTAAGTCTCTTGCTTGATACATCAATTGATCAAAGTCATTGCTGAAATTTTGGGCTATATCAATTAACTTCCTTTCGGATGGATCTAGTAGATGACCAATAAATTTAGCATGGTCTGCCATAATTCTTAGGAAGAAGACATTTTCCTTTATTATGGCATCTGGAAGGGGTTTTAATTTACCTTCGTTTAATTCCACTAATCGTTTTCTAAAATAATTAGCTTCTCTACTTGTATGATCAACTAATAGTGGAAAATTATTTGCCCCCGGCAATTTACATGTAAGTATTAAACCTAGTACTTTTCGTTTAAATGCAAAAATGCTGGTTGCAGCTTGTTGTACTTCCGAATTAAATCTTCTTATTTGTTCAGGATCTGCTTGATTGGAAGTGGAATGTGCAGTTTGTTCGATGCGTTCAAACAATTGATAAAATTGATTAGCCTCTTGGATTAGTTGAGTATCCTCTGCTCTAAAGCCTAATCGAAGAAATAAAGAATGCTCTTTCATGATCCTAGACCAAAAACGAATTTCATTTAACGATCGCTCAACAAACATTCCGGATGTAACACCTGTATCAGGATGTTGTAAGTTTTCATTCCCATTCATTCAAAACCCCCCCAGTAAATACTTCATTCGTTCTATTCTTATTAATAAATTCATATAAATATACCGCAATAAAAGGTTCAAAAGTTTCCCCCTTAAAACATAATGAAATAAAGCGGAATTTCATGGATTATAAATGAAGTTAACATACATACATATATTTATTATTGTAGAAATGATAAATTAGGGGGTATAATAATGGGTTTTTATTGGGTTGGCCTTGTTTTTGGTTGTTAATTGTACATATTCCTTTTTTTCTTCTCATAAAATGGACAAGGAGTGATAGTCCTGAGGAGGTATTTATGTGGAAGTGAAAAATACAATTGATATGGTTTATTTCTTTAAACTATGAAAAGAACTTATTTAACCTATTTCTGCATTTTATTTGGGGCTACCCTTCAGGGCATGTCGATGTCCTTGTTTTTATTTCCTCACTCCATCCCTTCCGGAGGGGCAGCGGGACTTGCGATCTTGGTAAATCACTGGTTTCATTTATCTCTTGGTTTCTCTTTATGGCTATCTAATATTGTTTTTCTACTTTTCGCTTTAAAGTATTTTGGATACACCTGGACCATTCGAACGATTCTTTCGGTTGCTATTACCTCCACGACCGTAACTTTTCTAACAGCCCTAGTTCCACATATTCATATCCATATTATGGTGGATATACTATGTGGAAGTGTTTTCTTTGGTATTGGTGTAGGATTATTGATTCGAGCGGGGGCATCCAGCGGCGGAATGGTCATTCCAGCATTAATGATCGCTTCCTATAAGAAATGGAGTCCTGGAAAAGTAATGATGGGAATAAACTTTTTGATTTTTTTATTAACCGCCCTTGTGATTGATTATAAAATTGTTATTTTCGCGGTTATTTGCCAATTCTTTTCGACGAATATCATTGATTTTATTTTTGAATTAAAATTACAAAAAATAAGAATCCTAACGACAAATTGGAGAAAAAGATAAGAAGATCCTAAAGAATCTTCTCTTCCTTTAAATAGGCTAAAATTTTTTCAACTGATAGATCAAGTGTCATTGTATTAGTTTCAATCATGATTTCTGGATCAATTGGAACCTCATACGGAGAGGATATTCCCGTAAAGTCAGGGATTTCTCCATTTCTTGCTTTTTTATATCAGGCCGCATCTATTTCCCATTTCATCTCCCCTCTATTTTTTACAAATGGTTCGACTTAAGGGGTCTCCAAACGGCGGGTTTCATCTAAGTAAGCTTCTTTCATTCCTTGGATTAGAATTTCGACCACTTCAGGCCGGCTAAATTCCTTTGGCGGCTGTTCCCCGTTTTTTAACATACCTCTAACCTTTGTACCTGATAAAATTACGTGTTGCTGTGAATCATGAGGACATGTTTTTTCAGAGGCCATGTTTTCACATTTTTTACAATAAAAGCTATGTTCAAAAAAGAGCGGTTTAATGCCGAGTACTTCGTCAGTGAAGTGACTAAATATTTTTTGGGCATCATATGTTCCATAATAGTTTCCTACTCCAGCATGATCTCTCCCTACTATAAAATGAGTACATCCATAATTCTTCCGGACGATGGCATGAAAAATAGCTTCCCTAGGTCCAGCATATCTCATCGCGGCAGGAAAAACAGAAAGGAACACCCGATCTTTCGGGTAATAATTTTCGATTAAGACTTGATAGCTTTTCATACGGATTTCACCGGGAATATCATCCGATTTGGTCTCACCCATCAACGGATTTAAGAAAAGCCCATCGACAGTCTCTAATGCTGTTTTTTGAATATATTCATGGGCCCGGTGCACGGGATTTCGAGTTTGGAAACCTACTACCGTATTCCAACCTAATCTCTTAAACTGCTTCCTTGTTTGAATGGGGTCCAAATAATAGCTTTCAAACTTACTTTTCTCAGGTCTTTTTATCAGGGTAATGGGACCTCCGAGATAGATATCCGGTCGTTCTAACAGCCTTTTAACCCCTGGGTGATGAATATCGGTTGTTCTGTATACCATCTCAGCTTCAAACTTTTTATCAGGGATAAATAATTCCTTCACATCCATTACACCATACACAGTGCCATTATGGATTAGATTGATCATCTCACCGGTTTTAAGTTCCTTCGCTTTATCTTTGTTGATAGCTAATGTAATCGGTAACGACCACGGGAGTCCATCGGACAATCTCATATTTCTAACGACTGAATTATAATCAGATATACCCATAAACCCTGTAAGCGGACTATAGGCACCATTTGCAATTAACTCCAAATCACTTAATTCTAAATTTCCTAGTTCTACATAATTACGAGTGTAATCAATTGGAGTATTTAGGTTGATCCTATTTACCAATTCACCCCCATGGGGGACACTTTCACTCATTTTACTCCCTCCCTAATCTCTTGAATTTGCCTTTGTAGCATATTATGTTTCATGTAGTCCGCATTCAGTTTTCGATTGACCAGCCCACCGTCCGGAACGGGAGTCTCTTGAATCTGCGACAGGCTTTGTACAGGGAGCACAGCCAATACTTGGGTACCCTTTATCGTGTAAGGGATTGTAGGGTAAATGATTTAGATGAATATAAGTCATAATGTCTTCCCATGACCAGTGAATGAGGGGGCATATTTTTATTTTCTTAAATTTTTCATCCTTATTTATATATTGGGTGTTACTCCTTGTGGAAGATTGATCTCGCCTTAGACCTGAGATCCATGCTTCAACATCCTGTAATGCTTCCTTAAGAGGAACCACCTTTCTTAAATGACAGCACAGATTGGGGTTACTCTGCCACAATTCGTCTCCATACCATTTGGTTTGTTCATCCAACGATATCCTTGGTTTAATAAGATTGATCTGCAGCGATGGGTAGCTGTTCCTAACTTCCTCAATTAATTGATAAGTTTCTGGAAAGTGGAGGCCGGTATCGAGGAAAATTATTTTCGCATGTTTATTTACTTTATGAATTAAATCGATTAAGACCATTCCTTCAGCGCCAAAGCTGCACGAATAGACAATTCTGTCTCCATAATTTTGGTATGCCCATTTTAATATATCTAGAAAATCACGAGGATGGTCCAAAAGGGTACCTACCTTTTTTTCATCCCAATTTTCATACGTCAACAGATCAGACAATTAAGGTCACCTCGACTTTCTATTCACGAAGATTGGAATTCAATGCGAGTGTAATACAGGCATTGTTTTCTACAATTATTTTATTCATGTGATTAACATCGCCAAACTGCGAATAAGAAATCATTGCCCTAATCCACGATCCATGGCCAAACACTAAAATATTGGACAACTTTTTATATTTTTCAATAAACAAAACAACCCTATCTTCTAAATTCTTAATACTTTCTCCTAAAACGAGATCTTTTGGATTATGAATCCAAAGCTCACGATATTTCTCGAAAAGTTCTTCCTTTGGACGCCCTTCAAATGGACCAAAATCTAATTCATCTAATAAACCCTCTGTTTGGCATACGTGTCCATACAACTGAGCTGTTTGATGAGTTCGTTTTAGGGTGCTGGCCAAAACAAGTTCAAATGGTGCTAATTGTTTTAGCCGCTGCGCATTCTCTTCGATTCCTAAATATAATTCATCTGTTAATGGGGATAGTTCTATATCTCTCCTGCCTTGCAGCCAGGTTTTTTTATTCCATTCGGTGGGGAGATGTCTGATTAGCGTTATTTGCATTCATTTCCCTCCAAAAAAAATGTTTCACTTCTAAGACCACAGCGTTGCGCTTCTAATATTAGAACATCTCGTATTTTCACATTTCCTAAATTGACATTCGGTCCAATTTCTTTAATAAAATACATTTGATGTTTTGCCGATGGTGCTTCAAAGATGATTTTTTTGCTGTCAACATCGCTAACCAACTCTTGTATTAAATCGGACTTAAGATCACCACATTTTTCATAAATACCTGATGTCCCAGATTCTCTCCCTTCTGTAATCACATATTCACAACCGGCTTCTAAGAAGATCGATATTTCTTCTTTCCACCCAGAAATAGACATTTCCTGATTAGGATCTTTGGAACCAACCTCGGCGATGATATGAAAGTCATTTTTTAATTGTGAAATTAAACGAAGGCGTTCATTTATCGGAATATCTAGTGTCCCATTAGATATTTCAAGCCATTCAATCCCTAAATCCTGTAAAAAGGATAAGTATTCAGGAATTTTTTTTTGGTAAAAGCATTTTTCAAATAATGTACCGCCACAATAAGTCCGAATATGATATTCCTTGTACAGCTGAACCTTTTCCTTTATGTTTGGCGTTACATATGCTGAACCAATCCCGATCTTAGCTATATCAATAAAGCTGCCATAATCAGCTAAGATATTCATTAATTCTCCCAGCGGGGTCCCTGAATCGATCACAGATGTTAGACCGTATGATCTACTTCCTGAAGTCCTTTCAGGAATGGTTAAAAAACTCATAGGGAATGCGCCTCCTCTATTTTTCTAGAATAGATTATTCGAAAAATGGGTGAATGTGTATATAATGGGCATTATTCCTAGGAAGTAAGCAATTGCGATTGTATAATCTGCTGTCTCATTCCAAATAATAATAGGGCTTAATTTTACAGTTAGGGGTGTACATACATTGCCGAAGCAAAAGCATAAAGGCTTGACGATTACTGCAATCAGTTCAATCCCGCTTATTTTGGTGTTAGGAAACTCAATGCTAATCCCAATTCTCCCAAAAATGAAATCAGAATTGAATATAACTCAATTTCAGACTAGCTTAATTATCTCCGTATTTTCGATTGCAGCGGCAATATCTATACCTGTATTAGGATATTTATCTGACCGATTTTCACGTAAAGCGATTATTATCCCTGCACTTATTTTATATGGCAGCGGAGGCCTTTTAGCTGGAGCTGCAGCTGCCTGGTTCTCCAATTCTTATACATGGATTATAGCAGGGAGGATTTTGCAAGGAATGGGTGCTGCTGGTACGGCTCCAATTGCCATGGCATTGGCAGGCGATTTATTTAAGGGTGGAGAACAAAGTAAAGTTTTAGGTTTAGTGGAAGCGTCGAATGGATTCGGGAAGGTAATCAGCCCAATTATCGGTTCGCTACTAGCCCTTCTGTTTTGGTACGCAGCATTTTTTGCCTTTCCAATTTTTTGTGCCCTATCAGTCCTCTTTACCATCTTTTTTATCAAGGAAAAGAAAGCAGAGAAAGAACCTCCCCCTTTAGGAAAATATGTAAAGGGCCTTGTTTCTGTTTTCAAAACAGAAGGACGCTGGTTATTTGCCGCTTATTTCACAGGTTCCTCCTGCCTTTTTACACTATTTGGGATTTTGTTTTATATATCCGATATTCTCGAGAAAGATCATCAGATTGATGGTTTACTAAAAGGTGCCATTTTAGCGATCCCCCTTTTATTTATGACAACAACCTCCTATTTTACAGGCAGTAATATTGGAAAAAAAATGAAGGTAATGAAAAGATTAATCGTCATTGGCTGTTTATTAATGACTGCTTCCTTTGCATCATTGGTCTTCTTTACGAATTTACTTCCATTTTTTGCAGTCTTAGTCATAAGCAGTATTGGAACTGGACTCGTTCTTCCATGTATCAATAGCTTTATTACTGGTTCAGTACCGGCAGACCGGCGTGGATTCGTTACCTCCCTCTATGGATCTGTTAGATTTTTAGGTGTTGCCATTGGTCCACCTATTTTTGGGGCATTAATGGAATGGTCCCGTTCAGGGATGTTCTTATCTACAGCAGGTTTAACATTATTATGTGGATTGCTTTCCATGATGCTCATCCATGTTGCTAAAAAGGAGCCTTCAGAAGATAGTGATTCCTTGTTTGAAAAATTATCTTTCACATAAAATTGAAAAAGGTCCGTTTAGGAGAGTTTACTTGACAATGGAGCAAGATAAAAAGGAGTAGATGTCATTGCAAATTTATTTTTCTCCTGAGGTAATCACACCGCAGTTTCAGGTATTAAATGTGGTGGATGGAAAAAACAAAGCAGTAGGAAACGTGGCTCTTCTATTTGATGAAAAAAAGCTTTATGTTTATGGAATTTTAGAAGAAATAGAAGTCGGAGCGGATTTTAAGGATTTAGTCACACCTTATATAAAAGGTTTAGCTAAGGCTCGGCCCGGATTAGATATTTTCTCTTGTTTATATGTTGGATGTAAAAAAATAAATTTGAATGAAGAAGAAAAAGATAAATAATGGTTTAGGTGGACTCCAAGCTGGGTCCACTTTTTTTTTTGCATACCTTCCATGTCACAGGTGTCTAACTCTTTCATATTTTAATGTTATAAATCAACATTAGATTAGATATTCGGGGTGTGCGTGAATGAGCATGGGGATCATTGTAATGGGTCTTTTAATCGGCTTTATGGTCGGATTAACAGGTGTTGGAGGGGCCGCTTTGTTGACACCAATTTTAATTTTATTAGGTATCAGCCCTTCTATTGCGGTAGGTACTGATCTTGTTTATAACTCCATAACTAAACTTTTTGGTTCAATTCAACATTGGAGGCAGAAGACGATAAACTTCAAATTAGTTAAGTATCTAGCGATTGGGAGTATTCCAAGTGCGATCTGTGCAGTAGGAATTCTTCATTTATTTGATTCTTTTTTTCATAATCAAGAAGTAGTGATTAAACACGCATTAGGTTACGTTTTAATATTGGTAGCATTGACTACCCTTTTTAAAACATTTATGAAAAATAAATTAGAATGGAATCATTTTCAAAAGAAGCCGATCCATGAAAAACGGAGCTTAACCATTCTGATTGGTGCTATATTAGGTTTTATTGTAGGCTTGACATCGATTGGATCTGGTTCATTGTTTGCATTAGCTATGATTTACTTGTACAGATTGAGAACTCCAGAATTGGTCGGAACCGATATCGCTCATGCCTTTTTATTAGTCTCCGCTGCAGGGATTATGCACGCAGGAATCGGCAATGTTGATTATCTATTAGTGTTTAACCTATTAATGGGGTCAATCCCCGGTGTTATTTTAGGAAGCACCTTATCCTCTAAGTTACCCGCAAAACCTCTAAGAACCATTATGGCACTGATGATTTTGATTAGTGGGTTTAAACTAATTTAATATAATCAATTAACTTCTGTAACAGCTAAAAAGTCTATCAAATTTGATAGACTTTATTTTTATTGCCTTGTTCTATCTTGTGGCGTTAGGATTGCAGCCCTTGTATTATTAAGCGGGATTGGCGTCCGAGAGAGCATTATCCGAAAATCTCGTGGATTAAATGGAATAAACGGATACAAAAAAGGTGTATTCATGCTCTTAGTTACAACAAGGAGCATGATCCATAACGTTATTCCTATGATCAACCCTGGAACTTTAAATAAAGCAACCATGATTAAAAAGAAAACCCGAAAAAGTCGATTGGCAAGGCTTAACTCATAACTTGGTGTGGCAAAAGTTCCAATTGCAGCAACAGCCACATATAGGACGACCTCATGAGTAAAAATCCCTACCTTTACAGCTACATCTCCAATGATAATTGCAGAAACGATACCAAGTGCTGTAGCAAGGGCATTCGGGGTATGAATAGCTGCCATTCGCAAAATTTCGATTCCGACTTCAGCAATGAGAAATTGCCAGATTAAACCAATCTCCCCTTGATCTTCTACACCGATAAACTTCCATCGATCGGAGAGTAATTGTTCATTGGTCGCATAAGTATACCAAAGTGGTAAGAGAAATAAGGAGGATAACACAGCGATAAATCGTGCCCAACGTAAAAAAATCCCAATTACCGGCTTTTGACGATATTCTTCAGCATGCTGCAGGTGATGCCAATAGGTTGCTGGACAAATCATTACACTTGGTGACCCATCCACCACTATTAATACATGGCCTTCCATTAAATGAACGGCACTTGTATCTGATCTTTCTGTGTATCGAACTAATGGATATGGATTATAATTTCGGCCAAATACAAATTCTTCAATCGTTTTTTCCGCCATAGGAATCCCATCTATGGATATTTTTTCAAGTTCATTCCTTAACATTTTTACATTATCCGGGTCAACAATGCTATCTATGTATACTAATGCAATATCTGTTTTGGATCGTTTTCCTACTTGGACGTATTCCATTACAAGGGAACGATCCCGTACACGCCTGCGAATTAACGCTAAGTTAAATACAATCGTTTCAACAAAGCCATCACGGGGTCCCCGTACAACCCGTTCAATATCTGGTTCCTGAGGAGAACGGATTGGATATTCACGTGAATCAATCAGGATTACTTGTTTCCCGCCTTCTACTACTACTGCAGTTTGTCCTGCAAGAATTTGGGCTATAACTTCCTCTAAATCATCTGATGTATTCACCTCTACATGAGGAATAAAACTTTTAAATAGCTTATCAATGGGATTATTTCCAAAATCCTCTGGTTTGCGTTTCTCAATTTCCTTCATAATTAAAAGTAAGAGATTAGCTGAAGCAAACCCATCTATCAAAAACATCCCGAACCGGAGTCCTCCGTATTCCAACGGTCGATGAATCACATCAAAGCTTTTTCCAATTCGTAATTCTTTTATTAAGTATTCTATATTATCTTCAAACTTTTCCTTAACCGGAATTTGAGTCCCCTTTTTTCCCAAACATGCCAACTCCTAAATTTTCATTATTGGTATTTTGCAACATGTTTGAGGTTAATATTCTCTTTTCAATATCATTAAGGAGTTCTATACATTAATGTTTAATGATTCGGAAAAACTATTTTCGTGCTGTGCTTAAAGAAAGGTGGCACTTGGAGATGAATAAAATTTCTTATACACTGAGGAGGGCAACAATGGGAATTTTAAGTGGAAATCCTAAGGAAGAACCTTTACATTACGGTGAAGTCTTTGATATTTGGGCTTCTCAATTAGTCGGAAATAGTATGATAGCTGGTTATCAAACGATGTTAAACCATACCGGGGACGATGATTTAAAAAAGTTATTAGTTGAAGCGATTGAAACCTGCCAGCAGCAAAAGAAACAGGTGGAAGAACTTTTAAAAGAAAATGGTATTGGATTACCACCTGCAGCACCTGAGCCGCCAGAAGCATGCCTAGAAGAGATCCCGGTTGGAGCAAGAATCCCGGATCCAGCCATTGCCGCTACACTTTCAGCAGATTTAGCTGCTGGTTTAGTTGCTTGCAGCATGATTATAGGTAAATCCATTAGAGAAGATGTTGCAATGATGTATGGTCAATTTCATATTCAAAAGGCAGCACTCGGAGCAAAAGTCCTTCGCTTGAACAAAGAAAAAGGCTGGTTAATCCCACCTCCACTGCATCTAAATAAACATCATGATTGCTAAACAGTGTTTTAAGAATACGAGTTATAACATTCAATAATTAATTCAAAAAATCCACCATGTCAAAGTCAGGTGGATTTTTTTGTGCATATTTCAAAAATCATGTTATTACCCAACTTTTATCCAATGATCTGGAATTCTTAAAGCAGATGGTAATTTGGTAGTACTATCTCCCAATGCCGAATTGACTTGTGCTTGTGTGAGAAAGATACTTCCGGTGAGATCAGCACCACGTATATCAGCATCTCTAAAGTCTGCACCAATCAGATCTGTTACTCTCATATCAGATTTCCGGAGATCCGCAGCAATTAGCAACGCTCCTCTTAAATTAGCTCCCCTTAGGTCAACACCTTTTAATTTTGCGCCAAAAAGGTCTTTCCCCCTTCTTATGTCTTTCTTAGGTGAAACTTTAGCACGGACAAGTTCACTAGTGCGGAGAAGTAAATCATTAACGACCACTCGATGCGCTTGTACATTAAGCTCTATGATAGATTTTGGATTCAGATGGGTAAGATGCTCCGTTTCTTCTAGTACTGACTGCAAATCTTTATGGATAGGCTGTGCATCTTCTAAGCTAAGCGCTTCATTTAAGTAACAAAGCATCTCGTGAAGTTGTTGCATAATTGGAAATACATTAAACATTTCTTTAGCTATGGCTGGGTTATCCCGCCAATCCCTTCCATTGTATGTCACTTGTGATACCTTTTGACCTGCACCAAAGCATTCATATCCAACACAGCCTCTAAATCCTTCTTTTCTGAGATTTTTATGGATACCACAACGATAATCTGATTGTAAATTGGGACAAGGAGTACCTGCTTCTTTATCAAATGCAAAATCAGCCGATTTAGCATAGGGCAGCGCAACACAGCATAATCCAAAACAATTTTCACAGTCCGCACTAAATTTTTTAAGATTAGTGTTGTTTTCTTTTATTTGACTAGACATTCCTTCACATCCTTTTATGTAAATCAGCTATTGCGCCAAGTTATTTATAAATCTTCTATACTTCTAATTAAACACAAAATACCCTCTTATCCGCAATAGATAAGAGGGTTTATGACCAATGAATCATTCAGGAAAGTGCTTTTCTCTTTAGCGCCCTACTGTTTAAATTATTACCATTCCAAAAAGCCATACTGGTAGCAATTAATAATAAGATACCTGTTACAATAAAAACACTTTGAACCGGGAACATTCCACCGAGGAACCCTCCAATCATCGGCCCAATCATCCCGCCTAGTTGGTTAGCAGTTTGATTCAAACTAAATGCTCTGCCACGGAAATCCTCTGGGGTCGACTTTACAACGAGCCCATTTAACGCTGGGAAGACTGCACAGAAAAATATCCCAAATACAAAGCGAATGAACGAAAATCCCCAAATCTCACTAAATAAAACTTGAGCAATGGTTCCTAATCCGCCGCCCAATAACCCGATAAATAAAACACGATGAAATCCAACTTTGTCCGCCCATTTCCCCCATATTGGAGCAAAAAGAGCACTAGCGATTCCAGGCAAAGAGAACACTACACCCGCTAATAATGAGGCATTTTCAGACGACCCACCCAGTTTCACGATATATAAGGGGAGCACGGGCTCAATCGTCATTACGGAACAACTAGTGAGAACAGTTAGAATAAGGACGAGTAAAAAAGGGCGATTGGACAACGCTACTTTAAAGTCAGTCTTAATAGAACCCCGAACCTTACTTGGAGTGAAATTTTCCTCAACTACCCAAAAAATGATGAGGAGGGTGGCAATGAAAACAATCATACCCGCAGTCGCAAAGGCCCAGCGATTTCCGACTAAATGAGATATCCCCCCACCTAACAAGGGACCAAGAATCGTTCCTGATGCTGATGCGGTAGAAATCAAGGAAAGGGCATACCCTACCTTATTATTAGGAGTATTGGTCCCTATCAAAGCGATTGAACCAGGAATGAATCCACTAAGTAATCCTTGCAAAATGCGCAGAACTAATATTTCATAGGGATTCGTAACAAAAGCCATTAACGTATAGATGACAAAGAGGACAAATCCTGCACGGATAATCATCGGTTTTCTTCCATACTTATCTGCCATCCTCCCCCAAAACGGGGATGCAATCGCCCCTGCAAAAAAGGCGGAACTAAATAATAACCCTGACCATATTTCCGTATGTTCGTGCACACCAATTTGCAGAAGAAAAATTGGTAAAAAGGGAATGACCATAGAAAAGCTTGCGGCTGTAAAAAAGACCCCAACCCAAAGTACCCATAAATTCCGCTTCCAGTTTAGCATGCATTCCATCTCCAATGTTTGATCAAATTAGTACCAATTTTCTTCCTTACCAATGATCATTTTATTTTGGTTAATAATAACATACTGTTCATTTATTTTCACTTCCGAAATATTTGTATACAGAAATATATGGATTCTATGAAAGAATAGCTTTTCTTTCTACCACAAAAAAAAGACCAGGATTCCTGATCTTTTGAGCTTGATATTTTAATTAAAGGGTTTTTTCTTTTCCGGAATTTTTCCTGACTGAATGAACCAGGAATGTACCTGAGAATACCGCAATTAATATGGAAAAGAAAACAAATTCATCTAATTGGTATCCAAATGCAGAAATGATCATTTTTATCGCGATTATCGCAATTAAGATAAACGCGGTAGTTTCTACTTCAGGAACCTTTTCAATCAATGTTAGGAATAGTTGAGCTACCCCTCGCATCATTAAAATCCCGATCACACCACCTAGAAAGAGAACCCACTCTTGATTAGAAACTCCAAATGCCGCAATTACACTGTCCAAACTAAAGGCAATGTCCATTAACTCAACCGTTAACACGGTTCTCCAAAATCCCATTTTTTTATTTGGGACTTCATCTTCGCCTTCATTATTCTTGATAAAGTTTTGAATGACAATCCAAAGTAAGTAATGACCGCCTACAATTTTTATCCAACCAATATTAATTAAAGTAACTCCTACACCTATTGCTAAAATTCGGAAAAGATACGCACCAAAAATACCGTAGAATAGGGCTTTCTTTCGTTGATCTTTAGGTAATTTTTTCACTAAAATAGCTAAAACAAGGGCGTTATCGGCAGATAATAGCCCTTCAAGAACAACAAGGGTCCCAATGACTCCCCAACTAGCTGGATTAGAAAATACCTTTTCAAATGCTTCTAGTGAAAAAAATGAACTATAGCTATTGATAATTTCCTGTAGAAATTCCATTTTTTCTCCCTTTCCATTACTTTTTTTACTTTAAGCTTCTCAGTTCAAATTCTATACTTCCGGTGCTTGTCCCAATAAACAATCATTCACCCCATTGATGTTGTCCCTTTTCTCGCATCCTACTTTATATGTATGTATAGCCCTGATATTAATGAACCAAAAACATCCCTAACTTTGAATGAGATTATATATTTTTACTATTTGATTGAAAAATGAGCAACAAAGGTACTATCGCGGAAATGCCAAGCTAAATGTATAAATTTATCCTAATCAAAAAGACGATTCGGTCCCGAATCGTCTTTTTTCATTCCTTTTTCTGTAAGTTTTTTTCTATATAGTTAATTATATCACCGAAACATTCATACTAATTTTTTACTCATGTTGTACCAAATCACTCCGCCATGGTGGGAGCTTGAAACACCATTGTTGAGGTATCCATGGTTTTCATAGAAGCGAATTAAGTCAGCTTTACAGGTGAGGGTCATCGTCTCACGATTTTTTTCACTTGCTTCTGTTTCTATATGTGCAAGTAACGCTGATGCCACACCTCGTTTTTGAAAATACGGGGACACCGCTAATCCTAAAATACTTTGATGCCCGCCAGACACAGGGTTCTCCCTTATATCACTAAAGAGGTCATCTGTAATGTGTGCTTGATTAATGACAGGACCATTAACAAGACCAGCAATCACCCCCTCCTCTTCAGCTACAAAAAAACTATCTGAAATAAATTGAATGCGCTTTTCAAATGCTTCCTTCGTCGCAGCCTCTTCTTTTGTAAAACAAAGATGTTCAATTACTATTAGTTCAGGTAAATCTTCCATTTTTACGTTTCGAATTTTTAACATATTAATTTATCCCTCTTCCTAAATGCCAAATGGCTCTGTGAATGCAGCTCCTTAGTTATTTTCGTTATTGACTTCGCCCCATGGATAAATCCAGGGGATTCTTTTTTAAACCTTCATCAAAGCCGCCTTTTGACCGTGGCCTCCAGGTCCTACTACTTCTCCAGTTCATTACGACATGTAGTAAAAACCACATACCGCAGCCCAATCATAGGCACTACGCCACTGCCCTTTTAGCCTCATTGTGCGAGACAATAGGAGCTAAAAGGACTCGGCGATACTTTGTATCTTCTATTTTAGGTAGTTCCCGATTTTTCGTAAGCTGTTTATTAACAGACTTGTCCAAAATATTCATGGCACCTACTACATCCCGATGTCCTTCCGCGTCGCACTGACAGCCGAAGTTTCGATTCCTTTGTTTGCGGAATTCCCCACATGACGGGCACGTGCCGGATGTATAGGACTCTTCCACTAGTTGGACTTTGACCCCTCGAAGTTTTAATTTGTATTTTATCTTTTCAATTAATTGCCCAAAACTCCAATTGGACAATTGTTGACGAATTTCTTTACGGGTTTTCTTTTTCTTTTTCGTATTCTTTTGAACGCCATCCGGTGTTCCTATATTGAGTGTTTTAATTTGGTTTTCCACACACCAATCCGTGACCATTTTCGAAATAGAATGCAATAGATACTCCATTCTCCGCTCCAGTTTTTCTAAAAAACGGCGTTTACGCAAAATGAGGTTTTGCCTTTTATTCGAACCCGGCTTCCTCCGGGTAATCAGCTTCTGAAATTCTTTCAACCTTTTGTTTCTGTAGCGCTGTAACGAGCGAAGTTCTCTTCCTGTTACAATGAGGTGAATTTTCCCATTACTTAAAACGGCCGCATGGATAATCCCTAAATCGCAGCCGGCTTCCTTTTTACCTTGAACCTGCTTTTGTTTTGGTACTTCCACTGCTAGATGCATCCAGTATTGGTTTTTGTGCCAAACGATTTCGGCACTTTTTATCGTATGGAAATCAATATGCTTCGGTTGAGGAATCACTAAGGGGGATTGTTGTTTCCCATTGCTAATCCTGAGCTTCTTACCGGACAATGTAATCGCAGTTATTTTATATTTAACGGAAAAGAACTTTTTGTATTTCCAAGGGTACCGCCACTGTTTCTCACCTTTTGCCCGTAACTCCCTTGTTCTTTTGCAGGTTTCTTCATGTAATTCGATGATCGATTGAATCGTTTGCGAGTGTAATTTATGGGTGGTGGCATTGTACCATTGCTTTTTTTCAGATGCACTTGTCCAAACTTTATATTCATCATATAGCCACCAATGGAGATCTAGGCAGTCATTCCACAGATTCGCTGCTTCCATACGTAGAGTATCGACTAATCTTCCCTCCTCGCCGGTTAAACGGAGCGGAAATTTCCGAATGACAATATCTCCTTTCGATACTTTTTTCTTTTGTTCTTTCATGTTCTTTTTAGGGGGTTCCATTTCTTTTTTCAACACCTAACGGAACACTTGTTCTATATACTTATTATACTACTATGGAATAGGAATTGATAGTAAAAAGAAAAAAATATGGCTTATATCCCCATTTCTGAAGAAAGGGGTTTTACGCCACTATTTGATAATTCTTACAGTATTATTTCTAGCATTACAAAAAGAGTGACAGTTTAAGCCACTCTCAACTAATGATTATTAGATTTTATCTTGAATTTATTACTTTGTCATTCTGGATTGTAGAGCTTTTGCATGAAAAGTTTTAACTTAATATGATGTGTAGAATTTTGATAACTGGTGCTTTTTGAAAATCCAAGCGAAGTATAAAACTGATCTGCGTCTTCAGTTTCTGTATGGAGAACTACTTCTTTAAAAGTTTTTCTTGCATCAAAAAGAATCTTGTTTATTAAGAACCTCCCAATACCTTTTCTTCGATACTCTTTTAATACGTAAAATCTTCTTATGCGGCCTATTTGGGGATCATTTGCAAAAGGATCAATATTAATTCCTCCAATCGCAATTATTACACCCTCCTCATTGAAAACCCCATAAAAACCCTCACCTCTTTGATTAAATGTATTTTTACCATTTATAAAATCATTAACCAACCTTTCGGTAAAACGAAACCCATTCTCATTGCTTTCTTTCATTAAAAGCGTTAAATCAATAGAAGCTAGGTTTGTTATCTTCTCAATCCTAAAATCCAACATAATATCCTCCTGATTGTTAATTCCAAAAATGAACATTTCCTGGATAAATAGAGTTCTAAATACTATGCTGCGAATCCTTCCTAACTAACTGGATTCTTGCTTTGTGGAACAAAATGACGATGAACAAAAAAGACACTTACCTTCCTATTTTATTACAAAATTATTCCAGTAAAATGTTTTCAGCCTGAGTAAATAAATTTACCTAAGTGTCCTTTACGGGCTCGTCTTATTTACATACACTAAAACAATTCAACAGTTTGGGAGTGAAATAAATGTATTCTAACTTAGTTACAAATGTTAGAACAGCCTTGGCTTACACGGTACAGGCCATTCGATATGCCGATAGTGCCTTAATCCTTTTTTTAGAAATGTCCGCATTTCCTTTACCACCGAATCCAATTAAAGTACAATTCTACCAAGATGTCGTCGATAATCTCACAGAGGCATATCTTGCCATGAAAGCTTTACCTTTCGATACTCATTTTCCTAGTGATCCCGTTTTTCCAAATGCCCCTATTGTTCCCCAAAGCCAAGATAACCAACACCTTATTCAACTATCCGATAACCGTATCTCACTGGCATTAGATAAGACGGAAGATACCATTAACTACCTTGACCAAGCAATTCTGTTAAGCGGTAAAAATGATCGACTAAATGGGCAGCTCTTTTTCATTAAACTAAGTTTAGAAGCCGCTCGAGACGCACTCGTTTCAGGTTTAAATGAACCGGATTTTGATAACCATTAATCTTTACCGACGACTCTATTTTTCTATGTTGACGGGCACGATTAACCCCTAATTGTCAAAGTTGACTCCTTTTTTCTATGGTGGCGGGCACAATTAACCCTAATTGTTACCGTTGACTCCTTTTTCCTATGGTGGCGGGCACAATTATCCTCTAATTGTTACCGTTGACTCCTTTTTTCTATGGTGACGGGCACAATTATCCTTTATGAAGGACATAGGTCTACGCTGAAGCTATAGATTTGTCCTTCATAAGTGCCGCTTAATGATGCTTTTAATTTCCCATTAATAATTCCTCCTTATTTTCCTACCAATTGAATGAAATGCCTTTATATATAGGTTGACCTAACTTCTGGCAGGATGTATAATCCAAACATAAGTTTAACCTTTAAACAAAAGTTTATAAGGCCGTTTTTCTAACCGAACAAACATCATAAGGGGGTACATATTTTGAAAAAACAAAAAGTTGGGATGGCACTATCACTTGTTCTTGCTGCAGGTACACTGTTAGGAGCTTGTGGAAAAAGTAATGACAACAAAGGCGGTGGGAATGATCAAACTTTCACTGCTGCAATGGTGACTGATATCGGGGGTGTTGATGACAAATCATTTAACCAATCATCTTGGGAAGGTCTCAAAAGTTTTGGCGAAGAAAACGGTTTAAAAAAAGGTAAAGGCGGTTACGATTACCTTCAATCCAAATCGGATGCCGATTATACAACAAACTTAAATAAACTTGCTCGTGAAGGATTTGACTTAGTTTATGCGATCGGCTTCTTGATGCCAGCAGCAGTTGAGGAAATTGCAACCCAGCAAAAAGATTCCAAATTTGCAATCGTCGATGCTGAAGTAAAGGAGCCAAACGTTGCAAGTATCTTATTCAAAGAGCAAGAAGCTGGATTCCTTGCTGGAATAGCAGCGGCTAAAACAACAAAATCTAACCATATCGGATTTATTGGCGGCATGGAAATTCCAGTGGTTGAACGTTTCGAAACTGGTTTTTTAGCCGGGGTTAAAGCTGCTAAACCTGAGGTAAAAGTGGACGTGCAATATGCAGGTGCGTTTGACAAGGCAGAACTTGGTCAAACAATCGCTTCTAAAATGTATTCATCTGGTGCGGACGTGATTTTCCACTCCGCAGGGGGAACTGGTGTCGGTTTATTCAAAGAAGCAAATGACCGAAAAGCAAAAGAACCTGGCAAAGATATTTGGGCTATCGGTGTAGACCGCGATCAAGCTGATATGGGTAAAGATGTGGTTCTTACATCTGCTTTAAAACGTGTTGATGTAGCTGTTAAAGAACTGGCAACAAAAACAAAAGAAGGTAATTTCCCAGGCGGCGAAGTTGCGCTATTTGGTTTAGCAGAAGATGGTGTTGGCTTAGCCCCTATCAATGCAAAAGCTACAAACAAAGCAGAAATTGAAGCTGCCATAAAAGAATGGGTTGAAAAGATTAAATCAGGTGATGTAAAAGTTCCTGAATCACGTAAAGAATTAAAAACTTTTAGTCCAAAGTAATCGTACTGATTAGGAAGATTAAATGGGGTGAGTTTGTGCCTGAAAGAATGAATGATAAAGAACAATTGATTATCGATTTAATACGTAAGAACCCCTATGTTTCTCAGCAAGAACTGGCTGAAATATTAGGCTTATCTAGGCCTTCCATTGCAAATATTATTTCTGGCTTAATTAAAAAAGGTAATATTCTAGGAAGAGCTTATATTCTTAGTGAATCACAACATGTTATTTGTATAGGCGGGGCTAATATTGACCGTAAATTCCATATCAAAGACAAAGCGCAGTTAGGTACATCCAATCCGATTTACGCCACTCAGAATGCCGGCGGGGTTGCCCGGAATATCGCTGAAAATCTAGGGCGACTTGGAATGGATGTATCACTTATTTCTACATGCGGCACCGATAAGGACTGGTCGGTCATTGAAGATTCATCATCTCTTTACATGAACTTAGAAACCGTGACCCAATTTCCTGAAAAATCAACAGGTTCCTACACGGCTGTTTTAGACTCTAACGGAGAATTAGTTATTGCGTTAGCGGATATGGAAGTGTATGAGGCCATCACACCTGATTTACTGCTTAAACATGACATACAATTAAGTCACGCCAAATGTATTATGGTCGATTTAAACTGTCCGAAAGAAACGATTCAATTCTTGTGTCATTTCGCAAATAGCCATGATTTACCGATTGTGTTAATACCCGTTTCATCACCAAAGATGAATCGATTACCAGATAATTTAGAAGGTGTTGCATGGCTCATTACGAACCGAGATGAATCAGAAACTTACTTCCAAACTGAAATCAAGAATGAGGAAGATTGGAAGAACGCACTAGAAAAATGGCTGGCACTAGGGATAGCCAATGTGGTTATTACGAATGGAAAACAAGGCTCGATGATAGGTAATAAAAAAGAAGGAATTTTTCATGTACCTTCTATTGAAATTACTGAAGTCGTCGATGTAACGGGTGCAGGAGACGCTTTTTCCTCCGCTGTTATTTACTCTTGGTTAGAAGGTAAATCGTTGGTCGAAATTGCTAAAGCTGGGAGCATGAATGCATCTAAAACATTGCAATCATCTTATACAGTTAGACAGGATTTATCAGCAGAACAACTACAAAAAGACATGGAGGAATTATCATGAAACAATACATTACATTATCTGAAGAAGTACGGATCGCAAAGGAACAAGGAAAACCAATCGTTGCCTTAGAGTCTACAATTATCTCTCATGGAATGCCATACCCACAAAATGTGAAAACCGCACGTGAAGTGGAACAAATTATCCGTGATAATGGTGCTGTTCCGGCAACAATTGCAATCGTTGATGGAAAAATTAAAATTGGATTATCCGACGAAGAGCTAGAAATGTTCGGTAAGAGTACAGATGTAGCAAAAGCATCTAGACGTGATTTAGCTTATTTACTCGCTACAAAAAAATTGGGGGCAACAACAGTAGCCGCAACGATGATTTGTGCCGAGGCTGCAGGAATTAATATCTTCGTAACTGGTGGTATTGGCGGTGCTCACCGTGGTGCAGAGACTACCATGGATATCTCTGCAGACCTAGAAGAACTCGGACAAACCAACGTGGCTGTCATTTGTGCAGGCGCCAAATCGATTCTAGATTTAGGGTTAACAATGGAATATCTTGAAACAAAAGGCGTACCTGTTATTGGTTATCAAACCGATGTACTCCCTGCCTTCTATACGCGCAATAGCGAATTCTCAGTGAACTTCCGTGCAGACGATGCGGAAACAATCGCCTCGACGTTAAAAGTTAAATGGGATTTAAACCTAAAAGGCGGAGCTGTGATTGCCAATCCAATACCTGAAGAATTCGCTATGGATGAAAAAACCATTACTAACGTAATTGAAGCCGCTTTAAAAGAAGCAGAAGAAAAACACATATCCGGTAAAAATGTAACGCCATTCTTACTAGGTAAGGTGAAAGAATTAACTGAAGGTAAGAGCCTAGATGCAAACATTGCTTTAGTTAAAAACAATGCAGTTGTGGGAGCTCAAATAGCTGTAAGTTTTAATGGTATGAAATAAGGATTGAAAAACACTTTTTCCGGCAGCAACCTCATGCTTGCAGACACAATCTAGCTTCTAGATGAGTCTGCAAGCTTTTTTCTTGATATAGGATTCTATTGGAAGTTTAGCTGCTATTTTACACAAGAAAATATTAAAAAGAGCGGAATCCTCATCCTTCGTTTATACTCACTTTCATTCTTAAATTCTTCTGGCCTTGGAGTACCTTCTCTTAAATCATCAATCTTAAATCCAGTTTGTTTTAAAAGTTGATAGTATTCTTCAGTTGTTCGATGATATTTAACAACATTTTTATCTATCCACGGCTCAACCCTTTTACCACTTGTAAAATAATCATCGACGATCCAATCTGTTTTTAAGGATGATGCCTCTGCACTTTTTATGGATGAAAGTAATAATGGATGCTGGACACTGAATATGAATCTTCCGTTTTCTGTAAGAGAATAATGAACTCCTTTAAATAGATCCTTTAAGTCTGCTAAATAATGGAGCGCTAATCGTGACACAATTAGATCATATTGATCTGGTTGAAAATCCCATGTTTCCATTGAAGAAAGATGTACTTTTCCCAACGAACCATTTAGATTCTTAGTAGCTTCTTTTACCATATTTTTTGAGCCTTCTACTCCGTCGTACGAAATACATCTTTTTTGCAGGAGTTCAATACCAAATTTAGCGTCACCACAACCTAAATCTAACACCTTTCTTCCTTCTATATCACCAATTAGTTCAAGCAAGATAGGCTTTTCAATCATATTATTGGGACTTTCCTCACGATTTCTTCGTGTGATGTAATTTTCAAAAAATTGATCATTGTCGTAAGCCGATGCACCACTAAACTCCATTAAATCTCCCCCTTATTAAATCAAACCTTGAAAATTATATAGTAAACAAGGAAAGTGCGATGCTTTTTTAATGCATCGCACTTGCTATTAAACAATCTTAATTAATTCCAACTGAATGACTTCTTCTTTCTAACAATATCGTATCACGCCATACGCCATCCATTTTTCCAATACGATCTCGCCTTCCAACTTTCCGAAACCCAAACTTAAGATGTAATTTGAGACTGTATATATTTTCAGGAAAAATCCCAGATTGTAATGTCCAGTACCCGTACTGTTCACTAATTTCAATTAAAGATTTTAATAGCTTACTACCAATACCCTTTCCCTTACTATTTTGTCCAACATAAATACTAACCTCAGCCACACCGGCATAAACACATCGGCTGGAAACTGGGCTTAACGCCGCCCAACCTAGAACTTTACCAGCTAAACGTGCGACAAGACGACACTCTAAGATATGCCCCATATCCCAATCTTCCCATGTAGGAGGCTCTTTTTGAAATGTTGCATTTCCAGTCGCAATTCCTTCTTGGTAGATTTCACGAACCTGATCCCAATCCTCATTTTGCATATTATCAATAATAATAGAATTTTCCATTGTTCCACCTGAATTAAATTATTTATTTTGATTTAACTTCTTCAATAATAGATTCCCCTTCACTATGGTCGGAATCTGTCCATTTCCACTTCTCATGTAATCTAATTCTTCCATCTGGCAGAGTTTCTGGCGTAGAGAAACATTGTCCGCCTCTTATTTCGTTCTTTGTATTTACATGGTTATATCTAAACTGTAAACTGCCATTTTCCTCAACTATTCCAATAAGTGATCCTTTTACAATGTCTCCTCCATAATATGTAGCTGAAAGTATGTTTCCCTCTTGTTGGTACTCAAAAAATGTTTCTATTGAAACCTCACCGTTAGCTGTATTTTTGACTGAAACAAATTTTCGTCCATTGTAATTTATCAACATTCTACCTCCCTAGTAAGGAAAAATGGTTAATGTCTGAGTTAATAAAAAGAAATCTTTCTGTTATTGATATCTCATATGCTGTAGTTGGAACAGGAGGAAATGTTTATATTGATATTAAGAATGAACAAAAATAATAACACCTATCAAAGTTGAATATTTTCAAAATGTTCAACAGTGGGAAATGGGTCATAAAAACGATGTAACATTTTTTTCCATTCTTGGTACTCGTTTGATTTCCTAAATCCAACTGTATGATCTTCTAATGTTTCCCACTTTACCATTAACAAATATTTCCCTTTAACTTCTATACAACGTTGTAGTTCGTGAGATATGTAACCTTTCATCGATGCAATGATTTCTGATGCCCGACGAAATGCTTCCTCATATTCCTCTTCCATTCCTGGTCTAACCTTAAGCATAACTGCTTCCAATATCATCTAATTCCCCCTTAAATAGATTTGCCTTTGGCGTTTAGTGAAAAATTCGACATAAATCTATTTTTTTCCTTTATTACAGTCGAATAATTCTTAAGAAAGTCGCTTATATGTATTTTTCATCACATCTCCTTTTAACAATCGGATGTACAATCGTAGTGAATCTATTAAAAGAAAAGGAGCATTGTCTATTTATTTATCGGAATCTATACATAAAAGTTTAGGAGGTTGTTCTTTTGTTCAATTTACTAATATTCGTTTTAATTGCTATTACTCTAATCTTATTGAGTCTTTTTATTGATGGGCTGATGAGGCTGCATAAGCAAGAAAAGGAAGATAAAAAAAATATTGTTAGAGATGGCATGGAAGGTTATTTGGATCAAACATTTGGAATTGGACCGGTAAAAATATTTAAAACAATGTTTGATGCCGATGGCAATGTAAGATATTTGGTTTATTTGCCGCAGTACGAATGGTTCAAAACCCCAAATTACAAATGGTATGAAGTGTATGCCACCAAAAATGGCTTTCAACATATTGAAATCGAAAGATGATTTCGTTCATATTGACAAAGAACGCCCCATTTCTATGGGGTGTTCTTTGATTTATCAGGTATCTAGCCTTGCATGGGTCAACTATTTTACACAGTAATATTTGGTAAAACTATTTTATCATTCTGTGGATTGGGCTTTAGATGTGTTTTGTACTTGTGTTACGGCCGTTAAAGCAGACGAAATTTCGTTTGATGCCTGTTTCATCGCTTCCTGGGCGAGAGTAGGATCGGAATTTGCTTTTTCAATTGCTTTTGTTAACAATTCTTGGGTTAGTGTTACATTTGCTTTTGCTTGGTTTAGTTGATTTACATCAATTTGTGGCATGAGTTTCTCTCCTTTTGTTTCGGCTGTGTTAAACTAGTTTGTTGATTTCCGCTCCAATCAACAAAGTTACAATATCAACAATAACCTTTAACACAGCCTTTGTTTTAAATTACTTCTATATCATCACCATGCATTTTATTTTTATTTAAGGTAAAAATTACCTCGAAAAAAAATGCCTCGGAGTTTCCTCCAAGACATTTTTTACAATTTTTATTCATTCTTACTTAACATTTTCGATAATGGTTGCTACACCTTGTCCTCCACCGACACATAACGTAGCTAAACCATAGCGGTTTTCTCTTTTCTTCATTTCATGAATTAAAGTCACCAAAATTCTTGCTCCACTTGCACCGATTGGGTGACCAAGTGCAATCGCACCACCATTAACATTTAACTTTTCTTTATTAAATTGAAGCTCGCGATCTACTGCAATCGATTGTGCCGCAAATGCTTCGTTTGCTTCAATTAATTCAATGTCTTCTAAAGATAAAGACGCTGTTTTTAAAGCTTTTTTCACTGCAGGGACAGGACCGATTCCCATTATACTCGGATCCACACCCGCAGTAGCATTTGCTTTAATTGTTACTAGAGGAGTGACGCCTAATTCTTCTGCCTTTTTACGGCTCATTACTACAAATGCTGCCGCACCATCGTTAATTCCTGAAGAGTTAGCAGCAGTAACAGATCCATCCTTTTTGAATGCAGGACGAAGCTTACCTAATCCTTCTGCAGTAGTTCCAAACCGTGGGAACTCATCTTGGCTGAATAATGTCACTTGTCCTTTACGGCCAGGTACCTCAACTGGGACAATTTCATCAGCAAATCGATTGGATTCAATTGCTGCTTGAGCTTTTTGCTGACTCCATGCAGCAAATTCATCTTGTTCAGCACGTGTGATTTCATATTTCTCAGCAAGATTTTCAGCTGTAGTTCCCATATGATAGTCATTTTCTGCACACCATAATCCGTCTTTAATCATACTGTCTAAAATTTTCTGATCGCCCATTTTAAATCCATTTCGTCCGCCTTTTAACAGATGTGGAGCTTGACTCATATTCTCCATACCGCCTGCAACAACCACTTCTGCCTCTCCAGCAAGAATCGCTTGTGTTGCTAAGTGAACAGCCTTTAATCCTGATCCACAGACCTTATTAATTGTCATAGCTGGTGCCTCTTGAGGAATACCTGCAGCAAGGGAAGCTTGTCTTGCCGGATTTTGTCCAACTCCTGCTTGTAAAACATTCCCCATAATCACTTCATCTACATCATTAGGATTAATTCCAGCTTTTTGAATAGCTGCTTTAATTACAGTAGATCCTAACTGTACAGCTGAAACATTTTCTAAACTCCCTAAAAAACTACCAATTGCTGTCCTTACCGCACTTACAATTACAACTTCATTTACAGTCATTCTGATTTCCCCCAAAAAGTGATTTATGTATTCGAATAATAATTCCTCACAAATTTTACTACATTTCGCGGTATTTTTCGTGACAAACTATTCGACAAATTCAGAGTTTTTTTATTTATCGCTATAAAAAAATTAAGATCTAAACCTGACATATTCAACGTTTATCCCCTTTAAAAAAGGCCTAGAAAATCCACTATTGGCAAAGTAAAAGGTGTAATTACATCGATTGAAAATATTAATAAAACAGGCAAAAAAAACCTGTCGAACTTTAGTGTAAATTGACATGTTTTGTAGAATAATTTTCGAGTTTATACTAACTTGGCATTTGAACAAATAAATGAACGATCAGAATATGACCGAACCTCCATATATTGTAATATAACAATTTAGTAATAGTGGTTACCTTAATAAACCAAAAAGAGAGAAAATCATTATTTTCTCCCTCAATTTGCAGATATATTGTCTAAATAACTAATCCGCCATCCACACTTAAGATGGTTCCGTTAATATAATTCGCCTTATCCGAAGCCAAGAATACATATGCTGCGGCAATATCTTCTGGTTTGCCAAGCTTCCTAAGCGGAGTCTTTTCCTTCATAAATTGAAGCACCTTATCTGGCACCGCTGCAGTCATACCTGTTTCAATGAAACCTGGAGCAACTGCATTGACTCGGATCCCCTTAGGGCCAAATTCTTTTGCCCAGCTTTTCGTCAGCCCAATGACGCCCGCCTTTGTTGCAGCATAATTTGTTTGACCAATATTCCCATATAAACCAACGACGGAAGATGCGTTAAGAATAACGCCCGACCCCTGCTTTAACATACTAGGAGCTACAGCCTTCGTGCATTTAAAAACACCTGATAGATTGACAGAAATGACTCTTTCCCAATCCGATTCCTCCATCTTTGTTAAAAAACCATCAAGTGTAATTCCGGCATTGTTAATTAAGATATCGATTCGGCCATGCTTACCTATTGTGGATTGAACCATTTCTTCTATCTGGGTGCTGTCCGTTACATCGACTTTATAAAATTCTACTTTTTCATGATTCAATTCTTCTAATGCAGATTTACCAGCCGACTCATCATAATCACAGATGACGACGTTTGCACCCTCTTGGAGAAATTGTTTAGCCGTTTCTTTTCCAATCCCCTGTGCACCACCTGTAATTAACACAACCTTTTTACTAAACTCCAAAATATATCACCTCGTTTTTTTCTTTTCAGAATAGACCTCTGCACTTTCATCAGCATCCCTAGGCAAATGAGAAAAGAAATCCAAAACAAAAAAGTGGCGATGAAACTAGGCTTTGGACAAAATTAAATCCATTTTTACCCATATTATGATGGATTATCGCTAATTATCACTCTTGTTAAAATACTTTACAATTCGCAAGAAAGTGAGAAATTTGTCAAAAAATGATGAAATGTATTTTGAGAATTTTTAATCTTTCACCTTTTAAAATTTCGATGAAGTTAGTATGATGGATAGGTCAACAAAACAAATGTAGGAGGAAAAAAATGAGCACAGACTTTAATTTTTATGATATGTGGAAGGATCTTTATTCACACTCCAGTAAGTTTTTCGATGAGAAAGTAAGCAATGATTTCCCTTCTCAAGGCATGGGACAGGTATTGGAGATGAATCTTCAATTAAAAAAAATGATTGATGAGTCAACGGTAAAATCTTTAGAATTTATGAATGTACCAACTCGAAATGACATTGCTAACATTTCTTCGCTGATTGTCAATGTCGATGCAAAAGTAGATGATTTAGAAGAAAGATTGGAAGAGAACTTGGATAACCAAGACCAAGAGTCATTTAAAACAGAATTGTCGAATTTAAAAAAGGATATGAAGAATTTAGATCAAAAATTGAATCAAATCCTAAATTTATTAAAAACACCAGAAAAAGCGAAATAGAAACGCATTACATAATGCATGTAAAACCAAGTAATTTAGTAAACTATCAGGATTATTTTTACAACTACAATAGATGGGGTGGACAACAATGACAGAATTAAAAGATAAAGTAGCAATCGTAACAGGCGGCAGCAGAGGAATCGGTGCATCAATTGCATTGGAACTGGCTAAAAATGGCGCGAAAGTTGTTATTAACTATAATATTCGTAAAGAACTAGCAGATAAAGTAGTCGCAGAAATAAATGAATTTGGCGGAGAAGCATACGCAGTTCAAGCAGATGTTTCAGAAAGTAATGAAGCAGCATACCTTGTACAAGAAACCATCAACCATTATGGCAAATTAGATATCCTGATTAATAATGCAGGAATTACAAGAGACAGCACGTTCAAAAAATTGAAAGAAGAAGATTGGAAAAAAGTAATTGATGTTAATTTAAACAGTGTTTTCAACAATACATCTGCAGCATTACCTTATCTTCTTGAATCAGATGCAGGCCGCATCATCAACATTTCGTCTATTATTGGGCAAGCAGGCGGGTTTGGACAAACAAACTATGCTGCAGCAAAAGCAGGACTAATTGGATACACTAAATCTCTCGCTCTTGAACTTGCTAGAAGTAAAGTAACAGTTAATGCGATTTGCCCAGGATTTATTGGAACCGAGATGGTCCAAGCCATTCCTGAAAAAGTTCTTGCAGGAATCGTTGAAAAAGTACCACAAAAACGCCTAGGCAAACCAGAAGAAATCGCTCGTGGTGTTGTTTTCCTATGTAAAGATGGTGACTATATTACTGGTCAGCAATTAAATATTAACGGTGGACTTTACATGTAAGTGTAATGAATGTACAAACTTCTTTATATATTAAAAGAGTAAATAAATCATGTAAGGAGTGAACAGTCATTAACGCTCAAATGTTAAAAGAATGGAATGAGATGCTAGAGGCTACACCTCAAAAGTATCAAGAGATGTACCAACGTGTAATGAGGGCATCTCAAGTGTTAACGACCGATCCCGAACCGGAAGTAGCACCTACACCGAAAGAAGTTGTTTGGACTAGAAATAAAGCGAAGCTCTATCGGTATATATCCGATCACCCAAAAAAACATAAAACTCCACTTCTTTTAGTTTATGCTCTAATTAATAAACCCTATATATTGGATCTAACCAAGGGTGGCAGTTTAATAGAATTTTTGGTTGAACGTGGGTTTGATGTTTACCTTCTTGACTGGGGTACACCAGGTTACGAAGATAGACATATGAAACTGGATGATTATATTATGGACTATATACCACGTGCCGTTCGTAAAGTAATGAGAAGATCTAATGTTGAGGAAGTATCGATCCTTGGTTATTGCATGGGTGGAACGATCACGTCTGCATTTGCGGCACTACATCCTGAATTGCCAATCCGCAACCTCATCTTTATGACTAGTCCTTTTGATTTTGAAAATAGCGGCGCATATGGTTCGATGTTAGATGAGCGATATTTTAATATTGATAAAGTGGTAGAAACCCTTGGTGTGATTCCACCAGAAATGATTGACTTTGGAAACAAAATGATCAATCCAATGGGAACTAACTTTGGACCATTTATTAGTCTTGTTGAGCGTGCTGACAACGAAAATTTCATAAAGAGCTTTAAACTACTGCGAAAATGGTTAAACGACGGAATTTTATTCCCTGGTGAAGCCTACCGTCAGTGGATTAGAGACTTTTATCAAAAAAACAAACTGATAAAAGGTGAAATGGTTATTCGTGGTCAAAAGGTCAAACTTGAAAATATCAAGGCAAATGTGCTCAACTTAGCTGGGATAAACGACCTCATTGCCCCACCACATCAAGTTGAAGCAT
Organism: Bacillus sp. OV166; assembly: GCF_900177675.1. Taxonomy (GTDB): domain Bacteria; phylum Bacillota; class Bacilli; order Bacillales; family Cytobacillaceae; genus Neobacillus. Next base: position 3,693,359 of record NZ_FXWM01000001.1, read on the forward strand.
TGATGAACAAGATATCTAGTGAAGATAAACAATTTAAAGTTTTACCTGTTGGGCATACCTCCATTACTTATGGCAGTCAAGCAACAAAAATAACTTATCCAACCATTTCCGACTGGTTAGAAGAACGATCCAACTAATTATAGAGAAAGTCTAATCAATGTGGAATTTCTTTTATATTACAAGAGTGTCCCGAAACACGTGGGGCACTCATTTTTTATTATATCTAGTAGCAAACACTTCTGCGAGGAAAACAAGTTATTAGTAGTGGTAAAATTAATTATATGCAATTTTCAGAGAATTGACAAGAGATAAATAAATAAAATATTCTATTAATTCAGTGAATACTTGTATATGGCTTAATAGAGTGATTTGTCCTTCCTATTAAAATGTTGCCGAGATTTAAACTAAAGAATAAATCAATTAAAACTGGAAGATTCCTCCCTTTTCCCTCCACTCTATGCTTAGTACCAACTAATGGAAATAGTCATTAGTCCCCTTCTTCTCCTGCCAATATGATTTTCAGCATAGCAAGCAAAGATTAGGTCAGTGGTTTATTAGAAATATCCCGGGGACTTTTTTGTCTTCTGTATCCACTCTCCCACAAGCTTAAGACGACTCCTTTGAATCCATCTGAATTGATTTTTTAACATCCTCGAGCATTAGTATCTTCCACTAGTTACCGCTGAATCAATTTTCACCATTCAACTGGCATCATACAATTCTCTCGCTGTACAGACAAATAAAAAAACGCCACAGTATCCAGTACTGTGGCAGAATAACCATTAACAACAATAATCATACGGATGCAGTGGAGAATTCGCAGGAATTGACCACTTTGGCTGCAAGGATGGATCCTTCCAATGCCAGGCCCCTAATGCTGCTGCACAGGCATCAATTAAATGACTTTCCTCAATAAAAACAGGAAGCTTAGTTAACTTTTGCTCACCAAGCCAGTTCCGAATCCAACTTCTCGCTGATAGACTTTGTTTGTAACTCAAAACATACTCCAATTCTTCTTGAGAGAGTCTTGAGCCAATCACTGCACCTGGATGCACTTCCACGATTGAAATCGGATAACTAGAAGATAGATACCCTATTTCTCTACTAAGCTTTATTCCTCGTAGTGTAAGATAAACCATTCGATTTAAAGTTGGCGGCATAATTGATCCAGGCTTCATCCCAATAGAAACAATAAACTGACGCAGCAGTTTATCACCTAGTCTATCTCCTCCGCCGTCCTGATAAGATAAAGGGGCATCTATTCCGATAACGACTTCATCTAAGTGACTTTGTGCCTCTATTTCTTTTAAAATGTCCAGATCCCCAATATTGCTTATTAACTTAATAAAATTTAATTGATCATTTTGTAATTCAAATACCGTCAAAACAGTATCTTTATGATTACTTGGACCGGACAAATCAATCCCTATTACTCTCATCAGCAATCTTCTCTTTCTTTTGGTTTTACTAGAGTTAATACATCAAAATTAATCATCTCCAAACCCAGAAAATCCGATCGATGCAGAGGCAAGAGCTTGGTCCCATTCTTGTTTTTGTTGTTTTTGCTGCATTGATTTTAAGTCCGCACAAAGTCTCTTCACATCAACCTGCTGTTCGTAATGCCATTCAAGGGCAATCGATGTATACAATTCATTGAGCTGTGCATAAGAGAAATCCTTTGTTGAATCAACTACTTGCTGAATCTCTTCCTCTGAAAGAATTCGAGCAATATTCTTGTTTAATAGATACTGATAGCGAAGCTCTTTTGTTGGTACATGGATCTCATATGCCCGGTCAAACCGGCCAGAGCGGTTCATAAGGGCAGGATCTATTTTTTCCGGATAATTCGTTGTCCCGATGATGAAGATTCCTTCCTTCGAGGTAGCACCGTCTAATATGTTCAGGAAGACGGACCGGACACTTGCTGGCATGGAATCAATATCTTCAATGACTAACACTAATGGTGTCAATTTTAATACAGACGTAAAGACCTCTTTAATCGTATAGCTTGATGTAAATTCAGTGATCTGCCAATACGCTACCGGAGCATTAATGCTGCTGGCGATAGATTTCACAAGAGTGGTCTTTCCATTCCCAGGTTTTCCGTAGAGAAGAATCCCGCGTTTGTAGGGAATATCATATGTTTTGAAAAACTGACCGCTTTCCGAAAAAAATTCGTCAATCGATCGATAAATTTCTCTCTTTAAGGAATCCTCTAAAAATACATCTTCTCTTCTTACCAAAGTAGTAATACTATCAATCTCTGTTTCTACCCCATCTTCTGTATCCGTAAAAACAGTCACATAGTTTTTAATATAATCTCTTTTTCTTTTAAGAACATATTTCAAAAAGGTAACTAAGCAAGCATCATTTTTGGCAAAAATGAAATCCCGGGTCATTTCTCCGTCACTTTGAAAAATGACCAATCTGGCCAGCGCAACCTGATAATTCGGATAGTAAAAAAGACCGTTGGTGATCCGTGGTTTTACAATGAGCTCCATCGCTTTATCGGTATGGTTAGATGAGATCGTTTTGGTCTCGCCTTCTTTATAAACATGACAAATTAATTGTACTTCGGGAGATTCCTCCTTTAAGTCTTCCTCAAGGATATCCCAAATCTCATTTGAGGTATCTTCATCCGAGTACATATGAAAATCGATTCCCACTTCGTCTATTAGTTTCTCCTGAAGTGTAGAAACAATTTTTGCATAGTCATAATAATACGGCAATGCCTTACGATCGATTTTATTAGTGTCAAACAGAACATTAGTTTTCATCTAGTTCTCCTTAGCATTAGTAATTTCCCATTTACTAACATGATAGCATTTTTATCTTTCATTAGGTAAATCTAGTTTATACCATTTCCTATATACAGATGTTATATTGAGATATCGGATTGTTCTCCTATCGTCACCCATTAACCCTCCCCATCATTATGGTATTATAGTATTTTCCATCAGATAGCTTTTTGTCTTTTTTTAAAATACCTTCCACTTCAAAACCAAGTTTTTCATAAAGTTTTATGGCATTAACATTCGTTTCGAGAACATTCAATATTATTTTCTTTATGTTATTTAAATCTGCCCAATGAACAGATTCTTTTAAAAGGTTTTTTCCGATCCCAAATCCCCAATAATCTTTTAATACACAAACTCCAAATTCTACTTTATGAGAAAATCTTATCAATTTATTCCCTTCGCATCTTGAAAAACCTACAATTCTATCATTAACTTCAACCACTAAAAATAGATTGCTATTACTTTCGGTATCTTCTTTAATGATCTGTTTGAAACCTAATTCATCTATGTACGCTTCGCCTTTTTCTCTATCTAAATTTTCTGTTTCACCATCTATTTGCAATCTTAATTCAGATAAGTTTTTTGCATCATTCTCTATGGCAGACCTGATAACATAACGTAAATTTTGAACATGAAATTCTTTCTGCTCAACTCTCATTACGGTGCCCCCCTTTTTAATAAGACCATCTTTTTAATCTAAATAGGTTATAGCACATACGTTAAGTAAAATAAATACAATAATGGTTGATTTTCGTTATGCCGGAGCCACAAGTGTTATCGACTGTAAGAGTAATGACCTAACTGGAAAATAGCACATATGCATCCTTAAATTTGTATATAATGCAATAAGTCATTTTTTGGAAAAGCAAGGGAGGATGCCACATTACATGAATTCTCAACTAACTGATCATCAAATGCTCAAAATTATTAGGGATGGTCTAAAAACATCACAAGTTCCTAGACATATTCTTATAATCGGTGCAGGCATGGCTGGACTCGTCGCTGCCTCTTTATTAAAGGAAGCGGGACATAAAGTCACAATTCTGGAAGCCAATGATCGAGTTGGAGGACGTGTTTACACCATAAGGGCCCCCTTTAGCAATAACTTATATTTCAATGTCGGACCCATGCGAATTCCCGAAAAACATCATTTAACCTTGGAATATATTAATAAATTCAAATTGCCTACAAATCTATTTATTAACCGGACTCCTAATGACCACATATACGCAAATGGCATCAAAACACGTCTGAATGTATATGAAAAAAATCCAAGCATTATAAAATTCCCAGTTACTCCTAATGAAAGCGGGAAATCGTCGGAAGAACTTTTATTTTCAGTCATTCAACCAATTATCAATTTTATTAACAAAGATCCTAAAAAGAATTGGCCTCTAATAGAAAAACAATATAGAAATCTAGCCTTTGGTTCTTACTTAAACTATTATTTTTCAATCGGTGCCATTGATATGATAGGTGTACTTATTGATTTGGAAGCATATATGGGGATGACCTTTGTTGAAGTCATACGAGAACTCATCATCTTAACAGAAACAAAGAAATTTTATGAAATAACGGGTGGCATGGACCGATTGCCAAAAGCATTCCTGCCGCAATTAAACGAGGATATTCAGTTCAACCAAAGGTTGATGAAAATATCTCAATCTCAAAACAGTGTAACGATTCATTGTAAAAACCAAAAAACCGACGAGAGTTTCAGTATAACCGGTGATCTTGCGATTGTAACGATACCTTTTTCAACCTTACGATTTGTGAAAGTCGAACCATATGAGTCTTTTTCCTATTATAAAAGGATAGCGATTCGCGAACTCAATTATATGGCCTCTTCAAAGATCGCGATCGAGTTTAAAAGTAGGTTTTGGGAAAAAGTAGGTCAATTGGGTGGTAAATCAATAACGGATTTGCCGATTCGATTTTCATATTACCCAAGTTATGGTATTGGCACAACCGGACCTGCGGTAGTTATCGCGAGCTATACATGGGCAGATGAGGCTTTAACATTGGAAAGCTTATCTGAAAGAGAGCTGATCCAATATGCTCTACTGAACTTGGCAGAAATTTTTGGGTATCAGGTTTATTCAGAATTCGTTACAGGGGCTTCTTTTAGTTGGAGTAAGAATCCATATTCTTGCGGAGCATTTACTGCTTTTGAACCTGGACAGGACTCGGAGCTATATCCTTATATTTCTATACCCGAAGGAAGAGTGCACTTTGCTGGGGAACATACTTCACTTACCCACGGTTGGATACAAGGTGCAATTGAATCAGGAATACGAGTCGCAAACGATGTAAATGACTTACCAAAATAATCTTAGTAAAAAAAGGCTGCTAGACAGCCTCTCACTTTTGAAAAAATAGATGAACAATCTAGGCTTTATAAGATTGACTCACTTCAACTTTTATTTTTTGTTTTTTTATCACTATTACAAACAGACTTGCTAATAAACAAAACATTCCTGCAAGTACAAATGCCGATGTATATGAGGTGAAGATTTTATATATTATCCCGGCCCCACCTGCGGCAACAGCTGAACCTAATTGGTGGGCTGCAAAGATCCAGCCATATACCACTACACTTTTTTCAATTCCAAAGATTTGCCTTGAAATGTTAATAGTTGGCGGTACAGTCGCAATCCAATCTAGTCCATAAAACACAGAAAAAATAATAAGTAGAGTAATAGAACCTTCATTTAGTGCAAAAGGAAGAAATACAAGTGAAGCCCCTCTTAGACTATAATACCAAAACAGCAACCAACGGTTATCGAAACGGTCTGATAACCAGCCAGAAAGAGTGGTTCCAATCAAATCGAAAATCCCCATAAAAGAAAGCATAGAGGCCGCTGTAACAGCAGTAAATCCAAACCCTATACAATAAGAGATGAAATGGGTACCGATTAATCCACTAGTCGAAAGTCCGCATATAAAAAAGCTGCCTGATAATAACCAAAATTCCTTCACTTTTACCGCTTCAAATAAAGTGCGAAAGGCTATTATTATGGGGTTATTCTTTTGGACCACTTGCTTCACAGGTGATTCTTCTTCAAGTCCATATGGAAGGAGTCCTACTTCTTTTGGTGAATTTTTCATAAATAATAGGATGATTAACAACATAATAAAGCTAAGGATAAGAATAAAACCTATCGCCCATTTCCACGAATACGATTCTATAATAATAGCTAACAACGGAAGTAGGATTAATTGTCCAGTCGCTGTACTTGCGGTCAAAATACCAACTGCAAGTCCTCTTCTTTTTTCAAACCAATGATTCGCAACATATGGGCTTAATATCGTTAAGAATAACCCAGATCCTAAGCCGATAATCAATCCCCAAATTAAAATTAATTGCCATGGTTTCACCATAAAAAGGGTGAGCAAAACACCGACCATTAGCGTTGTCATAGCCAAAATCATCATTTTCTTTAATCCAATTTCCTCCAGCAGCGCAGCCATAAAAGGACCAGAAATCCCGTATAATAGAAGGTTAATCGCAAAGGCAATGGAGATTAATGAACGATCCCATCCGAACGCATTTTCAAATGGGACAATTAACACTCCTGATGAGGAGCGAACAATTCCTGCTACAATAATAGAAAAGAATGTTATCAATAAAATAAACCAACTATAATGAATACGTCTCAATTCCTTACCCTCCAGTTGTTGTGAATATTCAGAATAAATTAATAGATCCCACTTGTCAACACTGGAATGGTGTGTAGAAAAGCGGCATAAAATACCGCTTTTAATTGATCCATTTTCCTTCATTCATTTCGTTATATTTCAATTTTTTCATTGTCAATATCCGATATGTAAATCAGCGATCGAATAGAGTGCTGCTTTTCCTGCCATCTTCACTCGTGTACCTTCATGTTTACAATATAGCGTACCGCCTCTACTGGATAACTGCTTTGCGACCATCTCTCGTTTTTCTAATCTTTCGGACCAGAATGGAATCAAGCTGCAGTGCAAAGAACCAGTCACGGGATCCTCATTGATTTTTAACTTTGGAAAAAATCCTCTAGAAACAAAATCATATTCGCTTCCTTTTGCGGTAATACAGACGCCAAGACCTTCTGGTAATTTTTCTAATTTTGAAAAGTCAGGATTGGCATTTTTCACAGCTTCTTCTGATTCTAATACAAATACTAAGTCTCTATTTAAATAGGTTTCTACGGGCCTAACTCCCAAAGCATCGATCATCTGTTCCGTGATAGGCAATTCTTCTGATGGAACAGCTGGGAAATCCATTTCATACAATTACCCTAATTTGTTTACTGTCAGCACTCCACTCATCGTTTCAAATTGCAAGGTATCCACTTGCATTTCTATATAGTTCATAATGACGTATGCAGTAGCTAACGTTGCGTGACCGCATAGGTTGATCTCCCCACCGGGAGTAAACCAACGAAGCTGATACATTTTCTCTTCCTTTACCGCAAATGCCGTTTCCGATAGATTATTTTCAATCGCTATTTTCTGCATGATCTCGTCCGGAATCCAATTCTTCATAATACATACTCCCGCTGGATTTCCTTCAAAAACTTTTTCTGCAAAGGCATCGATAACAAAATATTTCATTGATAATTCCCTCCTAGTGTTATAATGTAAATTAATTATTTATGGGTATTTTATATTGAACACTATATAACACTCAATACAGATGTATAACACTAAGGGGATATTCATGATGCAAATCGAAATTCAACGAAATGCTGATGTTTCACTATCAAAGCAAATATATCAATCGATTGTGGATCGTATCCGTTCAGGACTATTGCAAGAAGGGTTACAATTACCTTCTGTGCGCATCTTATCGAAACAACTTGGAGTTAGTTTGGTTACAGCAGTGAAGGCCTACCAGCAATTGGAGCAAGATGGGTTTATCACATCTGTCCAAGGAAAAGGAACGTTTGTAAAAGTGAAAAGAATAGCGGTAGAGGAAAGAAAAGAAGAGATTTTTTCGTTTGATTGGCAGCTATCTGTTCAAGATTATTTACCTAGATCACAATTTGGCCGATTTCATCTTGTCCCTGAAAAGATTAACCTTTCCTCTTCTATGGTTGATCCCGGACTTCTCCCTAATCGATATTTAGAACGTGAAATTCAGCAAATGCTTTCGGAAAACCCCAGAATTTTGTCTCAATACGGAGAGATTCAAGGAGACACACATCTTAGAAAGGAAATGGCTGAGTATTTGAAAAGTTCAGGAGTTCCTTCTACACCTGAGAACATTTTAGTTACAAGTGGTTCACAACAAGGGATTGATCTTGTTGCCCGTACATTTGTGGGGCCGGGAGATGTAGTAGTAATGGAAGCTCCTACCTATCCAGGAGCGATTGATGTTTTTCGAGGGAGAGGAGCTACGATACTCACTGTACCTGTTGATAAGGACGGAATGCGCGTAGATATCCTCCAAAATTTATGTGACAAACATAAACCGAAAATTATTTATACGATTCCTACTTTTCATAACCCAACTGGTGCCGTTATGACTTCTAAACGCCGCAGACAAATTCTTGATATAGCACAAAGTATCCAGAGCCTTATTATTGAGGACGACCCATGTAATGAGATTTACTTTGGTAAAAAGCCGCCGGCTCCTATTAAAAGTATAGATCATAATGGTCATGTGATTTACTTGAGAGGCTTAAGCAAAACACTTGCGCCGGGTTGTAGAATTGGAATATTATCTGCTTCTGGCTCCGTATTCAATCGTTTATTGGCCGCCAAGGCAAATACTGACCTGGGAAGTCCTTTACTTACCCAAAAATCCATTTTACCGTTTATCAACTCTAAAAGAATGATGGATCACAATAAAAAATTGAGAACAGCTTTAAGGATTCGACGTGATTTGGTTCTTGAATTACTTTCACAACATATGCCTGATGGCGTATCATGGGTAATTCCAGAGGGGGGATTAAATCTATGGATCAGTTTACCTTCTTGGTTAGATAGTAATCATGTTCTAATAGAGGCAAAAAAACAGCAACTAACCTTCTTGCCCGGATCAGCGTGTTATCCGGTTGAGCAAGAAAATCATCACCTACGAGTGAGTTACTCTTATATGAACGAGCAATTATTACAACAAGGGGTTACAACATTATGTAATATTCTTCATTCCCAAATTACATCAAAAACAGTCCATGACTGCTCACCATATTTTTGATACAAATCAGGTGTAAAAGGCTTTGGAAGTAAATAATTTAAGGACAGCCTGCTTATACTTCAATCCTGAAGTATAATCGGACTGTCCTTAAATTTCTTTTTTCAACTGTGCCTTTAGTTTTTTATAAAACTCTGTTAAACTTGCCTGTTGATTTCCGCTCCAGGCGCGTGCGGTTCGCGGGTACTAACCGCCTCCTCGTCGCTGCGCTCCTGCGGGGTCTCCCCTGCCCCGTCCTCCCGCAGGAGTCTTCGGCGCCTGGAACGAAGGTCAACAGGGTGCCAATATCAACAAAAAGCTTTAACATAGTCTTTTATAAAAGAAGGTTGAATTACTTTTTACTTCTTAGAATTTCATTTACTGTCGTTTTCATGGAATAAATCACGGTTTTTTTGTACCGAACTGCTATAAGTAGCACTCTTATCTGTTCGGATCGGGAGAGATGTTTAAAACGGGGTTCTTGTTTCAAAAAGGAGCGTACGATTGACCAGCTAGTCGGCATTAACGGAAAGTCATCTAGGGGTTGTTTGTTTCGGAAACGCTGAAGCCATGATATCATTCCGTTTGAACTTCTACTTTTATCGACTATACATGGCGCATAAATATTTTTAGTGTGTTTTTTAAGGGATTCAAATCGATCTTGCCCGCTAACAATGATGTAATTGTCATCCTTCCGATTTTTTTTGACAACCAAAACAAACATGCAGTCCCACATTAATCTCTGCAGTTTTTTGATGTGCTCTGTAATTTTCACCGATAAATCAGGTTTGATTTTGTTCAGTGGTATATACTGTATTGTGAATTTCATTCTCAGCCCCTCCTGTTTTTCATTTACCTCTCCTCAAATGCTTAGGTTTACTTACAGCAGGTGCGTCAAACTGATGAATGGTAATTACCATTAGACTTTTCTAGGGTTAGTGTTAATTATCGTTATGAAAAACACATGATTAAACTGAAATCCCTATAGTTCATATGTATGAAATGGGCGCATGTCACATACGAAGTAAGCAAAAAACATTTAACAATTTGTTTTACCTACCTTTATATGTCTTATTCAAGTTTCCAGATAAATTACCCACAATAAGAAAAAGCCTCCTAGAATGGAAGCATGAAATACATGGAGAGGTTGGCAGACTGAAATAGAAAGACCAACATTTATGTGTAGTCAACCTATCCTGGTCGGCACCAGATTGCTCAGTAAAATTGCTTCTTCCCCTAGCTGAAAGACCTGCTCCACTCATCTTTAGATCGTACTCAGTTTATCGAATAACCATACAAGATGATTGTATTTACCACAGGATTGTATGTGATCTCTCTCGATCAGGATACGTTCCATTGCAATCGAGTCGTCGCCGAACCCGGTATTTTGAACTAGGTTAACAGGGGGACGGTTTTCAGCAATATTTATACGAATTTGATGAAGTAATGTTATGATTGCTTTGTTAAATTCATGAAACTCATCGGGAAAGCTTGCAGTAAGGGATTGATGTTCTAATATAATCTTTTCCATGAGTCCATAATCCGTCGGATGAATAGAGTGCAGGGCTCTAATGGATACATCAAGAACCGGGTGCTTTAGTTGAAACAACAGACGATTTAAGTTCATATCTTCCTCCTTCGTTTTCGAAGGCGGATGTTCTTGATGAAACGTTTCTAAATCATCTTCGATAATAAAATTAGCATTGGCCTTATATAATCTATAAGCAAGCTCAGCATCCTCGGGTCCCCATCCTTTGAAATTCTCTTCATAGCCGCCGACTTGCTCCATAAAACTTCTTTTAATAGAAAGAAAACCTAAGCAAGCCATCCAACGCAATGGGCTGCTATAAAAATGTTCCCTAAGGTATTTTAATAAATGATGAGCATAACTTCTGTATTTTACCATCGAGTATAAATTTTTTATATCGTCAATATCCTCTCTATTAACCACTTGTTGGGGCTCTTGTAAATGCCTAATATGAGTCGTTAAGCTACTAAGTGTCTGTTCTTGCGATACCACCTCTTTAAGGCGTTGGTTGAAGAGAGAATTTTTTTCGCTCCACTTATAAATCGCGTTGATTTGATTATTAGTAAAATTCGGGGATAAAAAAGTATAAATGCGCCCCCGCTTGCTTCCTGCAATAACAACGGATTTCTCGTGAGTTAGATGATGCTGGCGGTTAAGGGTAACATAGTTAGGGGAAACGATGGTTTCTGCATCCAAAATGATAATAATCTCTCCCCTCGCATGCCTAAGTCCAATATTTCTTGAAGCAGCAACACCAACATTGGTACTATTGCGAATATATTGAAAATGGTAGGGAGGGCAATATTCCTTAATTTTTGGGGTCTGGTCGGTAGAGGCGTCATCAATCAATATCACTTCCATTTTGGATAAATCAAAGCACTGTTTCTCCAATGCATAAAGGCTAAGCAGATTAAGGGGATAGCGGTTATATGAAGGCATGATGATTGTGACTTCAATTTCCATGTGTTTACTCATTCCTCCTTGAGAGCCTATAGCTCGAACAATTATAAAGTTCGGCTTAATTTGTTTTATTTAAAACTAGTATTTAACGAAAAGATATACCGACAATAATTAAAAGGATGAAAAGCACCACGAATAAAGCAAAATTAACGCCATAACCATCTGACATAATAGATCACCACCTTAATTATTTGATAGAACATCGTATGTCAGAACATTAAAAATCGAATTGGACAAGAACAAAAATTTACATATATTTACATAATCTTAATATTTAAAAATGCTATTAGCTTGCTCCACATTTCAAAGATATTTTGCTTATTCAAGTAACCTGCCACCTTCGAATAAGAAAAAGGATCGCCGCAGCAACCCTTTTTGAATTCAAGCACCCATTAGCCTAATAGGAAATTTCTTCAATCAGTTCTGAAAGTCTTATTAGCCCCTTATTTAATTCGTGAAGTGATGCATAGGCATAGGACAAACGAAGATGAAAGTGATTATTACTGTCGTAAATATTTCCTGGGTTTAGTAAAATCCCCTCGTTTAGTGCTTTTTCAAATAATTTTCTAATTGAAATTTGTTTTTTGATTTGCAGCCAAATATAAAAACCACCCTGTGGGATATTCCATGTGGCTAATTGCTTAAAATGTGTATTTAGTATTTCAAGGGTGAAATCTCTACGGAATTTTAGTTTTGTCCTTATCTTCTTTATATGTTCATCATATAAACCACTTGATAGCCACTCTGCGACGATGAATTGAGATAAAGAACTTGAGCCATAATCAGTTTGCATTTTTATATCGGCTAACCGATCTATCACTGGTTCGGGTCCAACGATCCAACCAATTCGTAAGCCAGGACTCAGAGTTTTAGACATACTCCCTATGTATAAGATAAGTCCTTGACCATCAATTGATTTTAATGGATTCGGTGGCGGGTTCTCAAACCATAAATCTCCGTATACATCATCCTCAATAATTGGCAGCTTTTCATTCTTACAAACATCCAACAATTCCTTTCTTCTATTAGCTGACATTAAAATACCCGTGGGATTATGGAAAGTTGGGATGGTGTAAAGTAATGCACCATTATGCTGCTTTTTTAACCTCCTAATCGACTCGGGTCTAATCCCTTCATCATCCATGGGAATTCCAAGTAAGTTCATTCCTGCTGATTGAAATACATGCACTGAATTTAGATATGAAGGAGTTTCAAGAAAAATTGTTGAATCACGGTACAATAATCCTAATGAAATCAATTGCAATGCCTGTAGTCCTCCTGAAACAATCATTATCGATGTTGGAGAAACTTCTATTTTCTTCGTTTTTAAATAATTGCTTATCATTTCTCTTAAATAGAGACTTCCTTTTGGCTCCGAGTATCCTAACGAAATCGTATGGGGAGAATGCCTCTTGAACATTTGTTCCATTTCTTTGACAGGCAGCAACTCTGGTGAAAGTTCTCCCGTTCCAAGGCGTATTACTTTTGGATTAATTTCTGCTCTATTAATTTCTTGAATTGTTTTGTTATTGGGTTGGTAAGATCCCGACTTAACGTAGCTGTTCCAATCAGGTGGCGGGGTTGAAGCAAGTAAACTCCACGTATTATTGACCACAAATGTCCCTTTTCCAACTTTTGATTCGATTAACCCATCAGCTGATAACTCATCAAGTGCAAAAACAATGGTACTCCGATTCACATTGAATTTCTTTGCTAAATCTCTTTGCGTAGGAATTTTAGTTCCAACCGTCCATTCACCGTTTATTATTTTTCTTTTCATAAACTCATAGATTTGTTGATGGAGTGGAATCAAGGAGGATTTGTTTAGGATCCAGTCTTTTTCTATCAAAAGGAACTCCCCTATCATTTTTATATTAATTATAAATGATTGGTTGGGTAATATTCCATCCAATTGGTTGGAGACGAGTGTAATCAAATCTAATACAATGCAGTTATTACATATCAGGGGGAGAAAAATGTTAGAAGCAATTTTACACGGAATGATCTTAGCATTCGGTTTAATCCTACCTTTAGGGGTACAAAATGTTTTTGTCTTTAATCAAGGTGCAAGTCAGCCCAAATTCGTGAGGGCACTGCCAGTCATTATTACCGCAGCTATTTGTGATACTTTGCTTATTTCAATAGCGGTCTTAGGAGTGTCAGTCGTTGTACTTGGTTCTTATTGGATAAAAATAGTTCTTTATATAATTGGTAGTTTATTTTTACTCTACATGGGTTTTGTTGTATGGAGGTCTAAGCCTCAAAATGTACAGGAAGTAGGATTAGCTTTTTCATACAAAAAACAAATATCTTTTGCTATGTCAGTGTCATTATTAAACCCACATGCCATTTTAGATACCGTTGGTGTAATCGGAACAAGTTCCTTAAAATACATAGGCTTTGAGAAAGTAGCATTTGCTGTGGCATGTATATTCGTTTCGTGGGTATGGTTTGCAGGATTGGGCATAACAGGAAGAATGCTCGGAAAAATAGACAAATCAGGTAATTACCTAGTGGTCCTAAATAAAATTTCTGCTATCGTCATGTGGGGTACAGCTGTTTATATTAGTTCTTCACTTTTATAAAATAATTTCTGGCCATTAGACAGCTCTCCAACAAGCGACCCCCTCCTTACAAGGACAAGTCCATGAAAATCTTCGTTTTTAATTTTTTTACTAATTCCAGTCTGAATATCTTTAACTAGAATATCTTTTAATTTGAGGGTCTTTAGAAAGATTTATCTGTTTAATGGATTAAATGGAGAAATTCGAAGGCAATTAGGAGGTTAATTATGAAGGCTATCGTTTCTAACAAATATGGTCCACCTGATGTGCTTGAATTAACAGAGGTGGAAAAGCCTATCCCAGAGGACAATCAAGTACTTGTGAAAATTCATGCAGCATCGGTGAATTATGGTAACATAGTCCTTTTGAAGGGTGAACCGTTCTTAGCACGGTTTGCTTTTGGTCTTCTGAAACCAAAATACCCTATACCTGGAGGCGACATAGCAGGTATGGTTGAAGCAGTTGGCAAAGATGTTACGCAGTTTCAACCAGGCGATGAGGTATTCGGAGACCTATCTGGATGTGGTTGGGGTGGTTTTGCCGAATATGTTTCTGTTCCCGAAAATGTATTAGCCTTGAAACCAGCCAATCTTTCATTTGAGGAAGCTGCAGCTGTACCTATGGCGGGAGTCACTGCGTTACAGGGCCTCCGTGATAAAGGCAAGATCCAGTCGGGACAGAAGGTATTGATTAATGGTGCCTCTGGTGGTGTGGGAACTTTCGCCGTACAGATTGCCAAATCCTTCGGGGCTGAGGTAACTGGGGTGTGCAGTACGAGAAATTTAGATATTTTGCAATCGCTTGGAGCTGACCATGCCATTGATTATTCAAAGGAAGATTTTTCTCAAAAAATGCAGAGTTATGATCTTATTCTTGGGGTGAACGGACATAAACCACTTTCAGACTATAAGCGTACATTAAGTCCCAATGGAATTTTTGTTCACGTCGGGGGTTCCGGAGCACAAATGTTTCAAGCAATGGTCCTTGGGCCTTGGATTTCAATGACCGGAAGTAAGAAAATGGGTACTTTTTTACAAAGGTCAAACCAAAAAGATCTGATATATATTAAAGAACTGCTTGAAGCCGGTAAAGTAAAACCCGTTATTGATAAACGTTATAAGTTGAGTGAAGTGCCCGAAGCTTTCAGGTATTTTGAAGAAGGTCATGCTCAGGGAAAAGTTGTCATTACTATGTGAATCATCTTTAAAAGAATAATAAAGTAGTAGAAAGAAGTCAATTTGTTAGATAATTTAAGGCTTTGTGGTTCCAGTTAGCAACCCGACTCGTATATACGTTCATTATGACCGCTTCAGTGATTTTATCAGCGCAGATGGGCTTTATGAACCCTTCTTATGGACCGTTTCAATGATTTATTAGCGCAGACGGGCTTTATAAATACTTCTTATTACCCATCTCCTAAAATTATTAAACCAAGCGGGCTATATAAATCGCTTTTATCAATAACCTCGGTCTTTTATTAACTGAATTGTATTTGTTATAAAAATAATCAAAAATCATCTTTAATTATAAAGAGAACGCACATTTAGACCTAACTAAAGTTTGCGTTCTCTCTATGTTTGTTATAACTATCAAAGGAAAGTTCGTTATCTGTCCCTGAAACGGATTAGAGCGTCTCCGATTCTAGTCGAAATCCTTCCACGACCACATCTTCATCAATCTCCAATAATAGGCACCGTTTTCCTTGGTACATAATATATTTTACATTTTTCAGCTCTTTCGGGCTGATGGATACATCTGCCACTTTCGTATTGATTTTTATGGATTTAGGAACTAAACTGCTTGCTTTGAATTCATGTTTTTCGTCATCAACGACAGCTTTGAAGGCATGTTCCACTTGGGCAGTCTCGACATTTTCAACCCCGCTTACTGTTAAGATGCGTTCGATGTCCCGATAATCCAATGTAGGAGCTTCACTTTCTTCGCTTTCTTCATTTTCCTGCACCATTTTATCGATTTCCTCATAGACATTCGAAATGACCTTGGAATCCACTTGGTCTCCTATTACTTTTTTTAAGATCTGTTCGAAGCTGTCCTTATCTTCCTGGGCAGTAATGATCTCTTCGCAATTGAGGACCACTTCAATAAATGTCCCATCTGGTTGATTCGCTTTTCCTGCACAATAAAGAATATGGTTTACATCTGCAGAATTGTCATTAAAAGCAGGGAACAGAAAGCCTGACAACGGAGACGCTAGATTGATAATTGGATCAAAGACGTTATTCGATTTGAATTCTTTCTCGATATAATCAAACAGCAAGGCTTTTTTCGGCTGATCCGTTTTATTGAGACTGCAGAGGATAAACTCGTTGGAATAAACTTCATCATTCCCACCTTCTTCGGATTCTAGGTCTCGTTTCCTGGTAACCTTTCGATATTCTCCTCGAATAAATGTCACCATCGTATCAAACTCATAAACCGTATGAGCAAACATTTTTCCGACAATTTGCAGCATGTTTTCTTTCCAATCTTCTGTTGAATCAGCTCGTAATCCATCGAAGAGGATATGTTGTGTACTGTCTTCTACATCCCGGATAAATTTGAGTTCAAACAGTTTGGCATCGAGATAACCAGTCAAAACCTTTTTAAAGTTGGCCAAAAACAATTCTTGTGCTTCTAGTTCTAACATTTGAAACGGTTGACTGACATGATGGTAAATCTCACCTGTTTCTTTCTGAACATAAACATTGAAGATTTCTCGAATTTTCATGAGATCATTGTCGAATTTAAATTGCTTACGGATTTCAGCGATATCTTTTTTATTCATATGTATCAGCTCCCGTTCATGATTATACTGTTCAGACAGGAAAATAGGAATACTCTTTACCATCTCCTACCTGTTCTATTTTTCAATTTTTGCTAAAAATAAATAAACCATTCGTAAATGCTCGCTTTTACGAATGGTTAACTGACATTAGCAGCTATTAAATATTTTAATCAAAAGTATCTTAAAAAACATTGGATTGATGTTAATTACGTTATAATAATCTATTCGCCCGTTGATGTTTGAAGTATATTTACCCTATAACAGCATGTATACTAGGTCTGCGGATTACTAAAACATCACATTTAGCTGATCGTACAATTGCTTCAGAAACAGAACCAGTCAAGAATCGTTCAACAGCATTTAACCCTGTAGCGCCACACATAATTAAATCTGCCTTAACTACCTTTGCAATATCTCCAGTAATGATCACTTTTGGAGAACCAAATTCGATGATTACTATTACGTTTTTAATACCAGCGCCCTCAGCTTGTGACTTATAGCTATTTAACAGTTCCTCTGATGACCTCTGTGCTCGCTCAACAACTGAACGGTCATATGCTTCGAATGAACGAGAATTGATTACGTTTACTATGGTTAAAATTGAATTTTTGTTACGTTTTGCAACATCGATTGATTTTTGAAATGCGTATTCTGCTTCTTTTGAACCGTCTACAGCTACTAAAATACTTTTATAATGATTTAGCATCTGTCCTAATTCCCTTCTAAAATTATTAGAAAACTGTTTTTTTCTTTAGATTAATTTGGCTTTTTGATAAATAATGACAATACAACATTAATCACCGCTAACACTAAACTAATGGTAAACACTAGGGAAGTTCCCGCTGCTGCTGCATGTGGCAATTCATTGGCAGTGGCTGCTAAGTAACTAGTTTCTTTGGATGAAAAAATCGATACCATTACCGCAATACCAATAGCGCCCGCTACCTGTTGAATCGTTTGAGTGATTGCGATTCCATCTGGATAGTATTGTTTCGGAAGAGAATTTAATGTGTTTGTTTGTACAGAAGCAAGCACCGCCCCTATACCCAACATCATGAAAATATGAGTTACCACGACCATCCATAAAGCCGTTTCAGTGCCAAATTGTGCATAGAGTGCATAACCAATCGCTACTAAAATGGTTCCAGGTATAATAACCGCTTTCGGACCATATTTGTCGAATAGACTACCAATGCTTGGAGCTAATACACAGTTTAGTAAGCTGCCTGGCAGCAAGATAAGACCTGTTGTAAAAGCTGCAATTAATAAAGACATTTGCATATACATTGGTAAAATAACAAGCATGGACAACATATTAAAGAACGTAATAAAACTCATAAAGACACCAAGTACGAACAGTGGGTACTTAAATGCTCTTAGATTCAGCATCGGATTCTCCATTTTCGTTTGACGAATGGAAAAAAGAATAAGTGCTGCTAATCCGACAATGATGGACCCAAGTACGGCAGCGCTAGTCCAACCGGCATCACCAGATACACTGAATCCGTAAACGACCCCACCGAATCCAATGGTTGAGAGAATAACAGATACTGCATCTATCGAAACCTTACGAATCTCATTCACATTCGGTAAATAAAGGAGTCCAAAAATAAGAGAGAACAGTAAGAAAGGTAAGGTAACCCAGAAAATCCAATGCCAGGATAATGTATCTAAAATAAGCCCTGCAATGGTTGGGCCTAAGGCTGGACCAGCTAACATAACTAAGCCCATAATTCCCATCGCGGCGCCTCGTTTATTTGGTGGGAAGATGGTAAAAATAACATTTTGCGTTAAAGGTAAAGCAATCGCTAATCCTGCTGCTTGGATAACACGTGCCACCAATAAAAG
This sequence comes from Bacillus sp. OV166, assembly GCF_900177675.1. Lineage (GTDB taxonomy): Bacteria > Bacillota > Bacilli > Bacillales > Cytobacillaceae > Neobacillus. Next base: position 3,712,002 of record NZ_FXWM01000001.1, read on the forward strand.
ACTAAATATAGGAGCTATTGCTGCTAGAATGGTCCCGATAAGGGATAGTGATATAGCAGTCAAAAACATTTGTCTTGTTGTGAATTTTTGCATCAAAATACCCGTTACTGGTACTAAAATACCTAATGTTAAGAAATAGCCTGTTGCTAACCATCCGATCGTCGTTGCATTCACGTTAAATATTTGGGCTAAATCTCCTAAGGCGATATTTAATGCCGTTTCACTAAAAAGCCCGACAAATCCAGCTACAAAAAGAGCCGCCATAATCGGAGCTGTTTTGTATTGTTTTTTCTTTTTCACCATCGTGTCAGTCTTGATTTTTTGTTTCTGAACTGTATTGATTTGTTGATTCACTAATAAAAACTCCTTTAATTAAAATTTCATTTACCCCTTCGTCTTCCCTTCTTACTAAAAAAGAATTGTCGTAATTTCAATTTCAGCAAAGAGCATTTCCGTAGTACACCCCCGAACACTAAACGGTTCGTTAACTATATCAAAAATTTTTTCCTTATGTCAACTCAGTTGACAATATTTTTTTATTAAGTTATTATCAACTGAGTTGACTATTTTAGAAAAAGAAAAAACCCCCACTTCGTCAAATAGATTGACAAAGCAAGGGTTTTTAGAATTCAATGATTTATTGATTCATTAGAATTTCTTTAATAGATTGGGTAATACATGCGAAATAATTTTGAGTGGACTGCTTTCTTTTTGTGTCAAACAAAGCATAATTCCACCTTCAATAGAAGCCGTCATCATGAGAGCAATTGAATGAGCAGTCTCTTTGGAAAACCCATCTGCTACTAACTTGATCGAATAAATCTCTTGCATTTTTGAGTAAAGGTCCGAACAGGAATCTCGGACTGGTTCACTTAAAGATCCCATTTCACTAACAATACTCGTAAACGTAGAACCAGCAATCGTACCTTCGCGTTCAAAGTCAACTACTAATTTATCAATCATCGCCTGTGTGGCTTCTTGAGTAGTTGGAAACCGTTTGAAAGTGTTATCAATATCCGCAGTAATCACTTCCTTTATGGACTGAAGGCAAGCAATTAGTAATTCTTCTTTTCCATTTGGAAAGTGATGATAAAACGAACCTTTTGAAATATCACATGCTTTTAAAATTTCGGTTAAGCCTACACCTTTATATCCTTTTTGCTGGAAAAGCGTAGTCGCAATGTTGATTATATGTAGTTTTGTATCCATTTCTGTTGAAAAACTCCTTCATACGGACCGGTCTTTTTATTACTATATCAATAAAGTTTTCCATATTTCAAGAATTTTAAGGTAATTTCCATCAAAAAAGGAGTAAATCATTTAATTAGATTAACAAAGCGGGGGTTTTTTGCTATTTTTTATATCTTCCAATCTAACTTTAATATTCCTTTTAGAATACTTACTTGTTCAGTCCCTATTTTTTCTGCAATTTTATTCTCAAGTTGGGCTTTAAGGGCCGCGTTTTTTTCGTAGCATTCTTCTCCTAAATCTGTTAACTGGATACACTTTTCTTTCTTGTTGTTTTCTACATTGTTGATTTCAACTAATCCTTTTTCAGAAAGCTTTTGGATAAACTTATGTATCGCCTGACGTGAAATTTCTACATTTTTTGTAACATACGAAATGCTAGGCTGTTTTTTATAAATCCTAGCCATGATATACCATTCAGAATTTGAAATATAAATCTCACTTTGATCGTTCCAAGCTTTCTCTGAGATACTTCGGACCAAACTATGACGCTCACTTAATAAGTCGATAAGATCTAAATTTTGTAATTCAGCGTTTGAAATCAAATGATTCACTCCAATCATAATCCTCGCACCTACTATACAAAATACGGTAATGGTTGTCAATTTGGTTTACTTCCATAGCCCGACAAGGTGCTAAAGAAGATAATAACCTTAGCTAAATCTTTTCATTTTCTCAAATAAATACTGCACTCCATATAAAATATAAATTCTTTATATAGATAAAACTTGTCCTCATGAAATGTTTGTTTAATGCCTATTCGCTAAAATTTCTTGCATCTTGCGTGACACGAGGGGATAAAAATTGTTAATCGCGCTAGTTGTGGAATTTCCCCCGAAAAATCCTGTCCCTGGGCACGTTTTTACATTATAATCTGGCCCTCTATCTAGCACTCTTTCCTTCGTTCTCAAATTCCACCAATGATGATAAGTAATAGTATCAATGGAAGGAGTTAATCCGAATTTTATAGATAACATGGCGGTAATATAAACAATGGTTTCCTTCTGTTCGGCAGTCATAACATCATGACCTTTATCGAAGTTGCCAACATTTTCGATGGTAATCCCTGTTTTATTAGCCTTTGGCCCAATAGTGCCTTCGGGGGCTATGTTAAAAGGCCTTGAAACAGCTACTTTTCCATCCGGAAAGGTGGTAATATTCTGAGCGATATTACTCCAGCCCATTCTTCTCTTATTGAAATTTTCCATCCCCATCAACATTCTAAAATGATTGGATACATTAAAATGCTTATATGACGGTAACCATGTGTGATGCTGCTGAATGATAGTTACCTTCCTATTAATTCTAGCGTTAAATAACCAGTCGCTAAATTCCTCCCTCGTCATCAGGATATGCTGACCTTGCATGGTCATTTTTTTAGGAGGAATCTTTAATACTTGCCCGATATAAAGGTCTTCTGATGAAAGTTGATTCTTTGCTTTTATACTGTCGACTGTAGAATGAAAGGCTAATGAAATTCCCCTCAGGGTATCTCCGGCAATCACTTCATACATGATTGGAACCCACAACTTCTGCCCCACTAATAATGAATTGGATTGCAATCCATTGGTTACCTTGAGATCATTAACTGAAGTGTTATATCTATTTGCTATTCCAGGTAAAGTATCCCCTGATTTTACCAAATAAATATTACTAGGTTTATTACCAGCAGCCTGAGCAGGAAATGGATGAATAAGCATGATTACAATCAAACCAAAGACAATGACAAAATTATTTTTCATTTTACATATCCTTTCAAAGTAAATCAGTTTAATCTTGCAAACTTAAAAGGAACGTGAAATAAAATAGCATTAAAAAAGCATACTTGCATTGTATTCTTTCGAACTTTTCATGACTTTTACCTATTATTTTGTACTACTTTTAAGTAATTATGTCGTTTCTGTGAACATTTTGTTTTTAAGACGTTACTACACGATTGAATACATAAATTGGTATTTAAGTTTGGCTACTTTATTGATAAACTAATTTCTGACAAAAAGAGATAAAAAGTGGGGATTTAATTGAATCTAACAATAGATAATTTAGACTTTCACCAATTAGTTGAGAATTCCCTTAACTCGATATTGATTGTTTGTGAAGATCAAACGATCCGCTACTGTAACAAAGCTGGTTTACACTTACTAAATCTTCCATCTCTAGATCAAATATTAAATAAAAAAATAAGCCAATTCCTCCCTCCTAATCTTCATGATATGTGCAATGAAGGATTAACCAGGGTTAAAAATTTTATTCCGTTGAGGTTGAAATGGACTTAAGAGATTCTGATAAGAGATTTTATGGAAAGAAAAAATTTACTCTTAAAATCTTTTTTCAATCTGATCAAGAATGCCATTGAAGCAATAATGGCCGATGGAAAAATAAAAATTGAGCATTATTATCATGAAGGTTGGATTCATATTAAGGTGAGTGATACAGGGCAAGGTATTCCTGAAGAAAAGTTGGTCATTTTAGGAACACCTTTTTATTCTAGTAAACCAGATGGAACGGGACTAGGATTGACGCAAGTGTTTACAACGGTACACGAGCACGGGGGAAATATTTCGGTTCAAAGCTTGGTTGGAAAAGGCACAACGTTCCATATTCAACTTCCAGTTAAAAAGGTCTAAGATTTTTTATGATTTTGGCTCTATTTAATACCATATTAAAAAAATAGCTTGGCAATCGCCAAGCTACTCCCTCTACAGTACTTGAAATTAATCAAGATATTTATAGTAATCCTGGGAATGGTAACTTTTAAATCCACATGATTCATAGAGCCTTAGGGCATGGGAATTTTTGGCTTCAACCTCTAGAAAAATAGGCAGCCCTTTTTGATGTTCCATTTTTACCACTCTTGATAAAGCGTTTCTCCCAATCCCTTTTCCCTGAAGCTCTGGAAAAACAGCAAAACCATAAATCCATGCTTCTCCATTGGATTCGGAAACACGCATTTTTCCAGCAGTTTTTCCTTCTACTTCAATAAGTAAACGTTGATCACTGCTGTTCTCCCGAATCAACTGATTAAATTCCCTTGCTGCATTTTCATTCAATCCAAATCCCAAGACTTCGAGTCGTATTTCTGCTTCCCAATCCTCATTTGTAAAGGACTTCCTTAAGGTTATATTGGGATCCATAGACAATTCAGTTTCCTGCCATTTCATTTGATATTCTGCTAACGAAAATACACATGGAATATTCTTTAAAAACTGCTTGGCAGATTGTGATTCTGTTGGAGCATTTAACAAAACAGTGGTAAAACGTTTTTTCGCTTCTCCAAGTCCCATTTCTAGCAACTTAGAAAATAACCCTTTCCTTCGATAATCCGGGTGCACCATCCCGCAAAGCTCCACTTTATCTCCAAAACCATAGCATCCAAGAAAACCGACAAGCCTGCCATCTCCATAATGGAAGAAGTCTTCCTTTTTATTTCCTAACCGATTTTCAAGCATATCAAAATTCAGCTTGAGCTGAAATCCTCCCTCTTTTTCACAAACCTCTTGAAGTGCTTTTATTTCTATCAATTCTTCCTTTGTTAGCATTCATTTCACCTCTGTTCATATTCACCTATTCCTATTCTTGACCATGCCGTGTCATTCCTTCTTTTCAAAAAACAAAATACATTTAAGGTAATTTGCATGCCAAATAGTTCAAGAAAAGGGCGTTCAGTTGTGATGAGGTCTTCGAAAATACATTTAGTTAGTTGGTTAAGGCTTTGAAATTGGAATTTCTAACGTATTTATTTTTGATCCATCTTTTGCTGAGTAAACAAATAATTCAAATTTAGCATTATTAGAAGATACTAACCCTTTTTCGAAAGTGATTTTAAATTCACCCCAGGCAGGTGCACCCGCTGTTTGGTAGTTACTTTCTTTGACCACTTTCTCGCCATCGTAAAGAGCATATTGAAACACCCCTTCAAATACTTGGGCTTTTCCGGTTATTGTGAGTGTATCTGAAGTTTCCGTGACGACAACATCTTTAAACACTTCATTTTGATACACTTTTTCCTCTGGTTCAGGTGTAACAGGCTCTTCAGGTTTGGATGGATTTTCTCCCTTTGGTTCAGTTATAGGTGGTTTATCTTTCACCACGTCTTTTTGTTGGTTACAAGCCGCTAAACTGATTGCAGCTATTATCATCGCGAACAAATAAGCAATTTTCTTCATCATTTTATCCCACCTATTTTTCTTTTAACTTATTATATTGTATTTCTTTTCATAAAAACCCTGTTTTTAAACATCGAAACTAAAAAAAATATAATCCGTCTATATTTTTGAGGTGGTAATATGCGGAAATCAAAAAGTCTGTTATTTTTATTAATGATTGATGGTCCTAACAGGCTGCCAGACATTAGGCCAACATACAGTAATTGATTGGGTTGATTTTATTAAGTGGGATGATAAAGAGTATGATGGGATCTATTCTGGTGTTCTTGCTGATGAAAATTATATAGGAAAATTTCGCACGAACGTTCATTCGCATATAATTAATATATGCCTTACTAAGGAGGAATTTTTATGAAGTCAATCGATTTAATTATTCTAAACTTTAATGAAGTAAGAAGGAGAAGCATAAAGGTCTGGACATCTATTCCTGAAGAAAAGCTTCTCTGGAAGCCAGATGATGAAGCAATGAATTGCCTAGAAATGATTAGGCACGTACTAGAAAGCGAACATTACTATGACCTTGCAATTAGAAATAGAGGGAGTTTAGCCGCTTTCGATTCCCCTTTCGAAAATCAGCCCTTCACTTCTGTAAATGCAGAATTGGAATTTGCAGAACCCTACCGAAAGCAATTCATTGATACTATTAAGTCATTTTCTGAAGGTGATTTAGAAAATATAAAAATTGACCGCTCTGAATCGGGGTACATAAGAGATTTAGGGGATATGCTTTTACGTGTTGCCTATCACGAATCCGTTCATACTGGGCAGTTATTGGATTATTTAAGGACCGCAGGGGTTCCAAGAATCCGTATCTGGGATTAAGCAATTCCATCTTGGATAACAAAAAAATGGTACACCTTTATTATTACACAGTTTGTGTCAAATGTGGCATTAACGAGATAGATATTTTCATTTCTCTTTTTCCACTAACTTGCCCGGTAGTGGAAAAAGAAAAAAAGGCTGCAGCAGCAACCTGAGTTTCAATTATTGCACCCGTGCGTTAGCTCAACAAGCACCAGGTTTTTAATTGAACTCTTCCGTGAACCCTTAGGGGTGGAATTTTGTAGTTTGAATGGATTTATTATTCACGGATAAAATATAAAGGTTAAAACTAATCGCTCATTTATTTGCTTAAGGAGAAAAATAGAGGTGCAAAATGAAGAAATCAAAAATGCTATTAATATTACTGTTTGTTCTTCCCTGGCTTTCATTCCCTCTATTAGGTCGGAGAACAATAATTAGATTTTTACCCGCCACTATTTTAATTAGTGTCATCTCAAAAATATTATACACGATAGGTAAAAAGCGTAGGTGGTGGTTGTTTTATACAAAAGTAAATCCTAAAATAAGCGGTGACACTGCATTTGTATTTGGTCCTTTCTTTCTTTCAGCACTCTGGATTCTTAAATTGACATACAGTAGATTTCCTTTGTATCTAATTACAAATATTATAGTTCATATTTTATTTGATGTTTGGGGATTAAAACTTTTAAAACGAAAACGAATAGTTACATTAGTCAGAATAAATCCATTCCAGCATTTTTTGTTCCTTCAAATGAGAGCCTTGCTTTTATATAGCTTTCAATTATTGTTTGAGAAAATAAGAAAATATAAAAACCCTTTATTGAATAAAATGAACTGAGACCCATAAAATGGACAGTCTAAATAAAGACCGAATATTTTAAGCTGCTAATAAGTGACTCCGGTATTGTGCCGGAGTCATTTTATTTAGGCTCCATTGATATCCTTTCTAGATCCGATTCGTGTTGTACATTTGGATTCTGTTCTAGTAGTTTCATTTGAATTTCATTAAAAATAATTTTACTCATTATATGTCCTCCGCTCACATCATTGAGTTTGATTATAAACGGGTTTTTGTGAAATGGACACAGAAAAACCCGAATAAGGGACTTTTTATAAAGTGTCCATTATTCGGGTTATAGTTCACGGTAGATACTGTCCGTCTTTGTTTTATAGATGGTTACTTTTTAAAAATAGTCGCGATGACTTGATCATAGGTCATTTCTGTATCGACTGTGAATGTACCCGGACGCAAATTTTTCTCGACACCTTTTTTCTCTACATCTCTTGAGAATTTAAAATCATCAGGTACGATTTTTGCTTTTTCAAGCATTCTACCAACATCGATGCTGGTCATCCCTTGTGTCACTGAAATAACTGCTCGATAGACGATCTTTTTGGAATTATTATTGGCTGAAGCTGCTGAAGCTGTTGAAGCAGCTTTTTTGGTTGCCTCTATTGTCTTATCATAGTCTGCCTTCGGTTGAACAATATACCCAGCTGTTAAAAGCTTATCTTTCATCTCTGCTTCAGTTGGCTGAAGGACTGTTTTCTGCTCGCTTTTGGTAGGTTTGGGAGCTGCTTTTGTGACTGCAGGATCTTCAGTGAAGTAAACAGCACCACAAATGGTCGAAGCTAGAAGAATTCCGGCCGCAAAGCTGCTCACTACATTAAATTTCATTTGCTATTTTGCTCCTTTCATCCTTTGCTGCTAGATAAGGTGCAAGGAATTGGTTAATTTCACTCTCTGAAACTTGTTTTTTCTGAGCAATAGTCTCAATCGAATATTTGCGTTTATATAAATCTAGTACTTCACGCTTAAATATCATTTCTTCTGGAGTCAGTTGAACGCCTGCTTCCTTTGTGACCACTTCTATATCAAGTTCCAAATTGCGAATTTGCTCGTGCACGTTATTGATATCTTTCATAACAGCCACATGAACCATATCAATTTCCTTATGTTTTTGTTTTTCTAAGTTGCGATTCGATATAATTGAAACGATTAGCAACACAGCTGATATCGCAATCAACAGAATTATAGTCCATTCCATCATATTAGTTTCCTCCTTTTTTACATAGCAATCCACAATTCCCTATTATACATCCTAAATATAAATATTTCGATTAAAACCGACTAAATGAGACACAAGTCGGATGGATTTGACAAATCGAACCTCCTTTTCTATAAAATTACTACACGAAAAAAAGCAATGCAGGTACGAATGCATTACTTTTTTCGTGGTTTTATATTCATCCTCACATTTCAAACTCCCATTCATCCTTAAGAATTAAATAAAGGACAAGAAGAGTGTTTTCTAAATCAAAGGTTTTTTCCCCTTCTGGAACCAGGCCGATTTTCGGAAATAACAGTTCGGCGATTTGTTCCGTGAGTTGATTTCTTTCCATTAACGGGATTTGCAAAAAACGGCTGGCATATGTACTGACGAGCTTCCAATCCTTAGTTCCCAATGATTTCAGCGTCCATTCATCAATAGTGAGATCTTCCTTGGTAAGCTCTCTGTTGTTGATTTCTTCTTCGAGAGGTGATGGTTTCTTATTCCGTTTTGCCTTGCGCTCATGAACGACAATCGTCCCAGCGACAAGATCGCCGAGCCGTTTATGTTTAGAATGGAAAAAGATCATAATAATACCTAGAAAATAAGCTGTCGGCAAGGAATCAATGATTCGGATCAGATTCCGGATAAAGCTGGAAAGCAACGTGATGCTATGACCGTTTTCCTGAATGACCCGGATTCCCATTAACTTCTTCCCAAGTGTTCTCCCCCCCGAGAAAAACTCAAACGCAAAAAAGTAGCCCAAATTAACGAGAAACAACATGATAATCGTTATTGCAATAGGCAGTGAATTCCCGATCAAAACAAATTCCATTTTTGACATCCCGTCCAGGATGAAAAAAAGAACAATCAAGGACAAAATGTTAAAAGCCATTAATAGTAACTGGTCAATGATAAAGGCTGCAGACCTGCTGCCTAAACCAGCGATTTGAAACTGAATCGACACGAATTCGGGTGTTTTTATATCTACATGATCTTCATTCATAAGCTTCCCCCGTCACATGGTTGATTATTTCTATTTCTATTTTTCTACAATATTACTATAATAAGGAGAATAAAGACAAAATTAATACATAGCCCCATTAAAGTAGGTGTCAGGATGAATGTTAAACAATTTGTAAAAATACATCGTGAAGAATGGAAACAGCTCGAACAGTTAATCACAACGATAAGCAAGCACAGAAATAATATAACTGGTGACCGAATCACTCAATACCATCGTCTCTATCAAAAGGCGGCCCAACATCTTTCCTACAGTCAAACTTATTTTCCTAATGATGATGTCACCCAATATTTGAACGGACTTGTAGCTAAATCACATAATCTATTGTATAAAGACCAGGTATCAAGCTTCAAACAAATCCGTCATTTTTTTAGTGAAAAATTTATTGGGCTCTTGTTAGAGCAATGGAAATTTGTCATGTTTGCAATGGTCTTATTTATGATTGGTGCTTTGGGAAGCTTTCTTTCAGTCATGAATGACCCTCTGCATATCTATTCCATTCTCCCAGCGGAAATCGCAAAAGGTGTGGACCCGGAACAACTTGGGAAGAGCCATGATGCGGTGGACTCATCCCTCATGTCGGCAAGCATTATGACAAATAATATCAAGGTCGCGATCTTTGCTTTTGCCGGTGGTATTACATTTGGGCTTGTGACCGTTTATTTGATGGTCTACAATGGCATCATCATTGGTGCGCTCGCTGCCCTATTTTGGCATCACAGTAAATCGTATGACTTTTGGGCATTTATTGTTCCCCATGGGATAATTGAGCTTACAGCCATATTTATTGCCGGAGGAGCTGGTCTTTTAATGGGCTATAAGCTGTTTGTCCCAGGGCAATATTCAAGGAGTTTTCAATTAAAGCAGCAAGCGATGCGCTCCGTTCAACTTCTGCTTGGAACAATTCCCTTGTTTGTTATTGCTGGCATCATTGAAGGGTTTATCACACCAGCAGATATTTCATTAGAAGCAAAGTATATTGTTGCATTCTTAACGGTAATCGGGTTGCTCCTTTATATTGTAATTGGAAAGCTAAAACTTACAAAGGTTATAAAAGATTCTGATTGATAGTGTCAATATAATGCGAAACAGCTGTAATCGCCAACTTTTCCTCACGGGCCTCTATCATTTGGAGGCCTTGTTTTTCCCATTTGATTTTTTCTCTTTTCTTAACAAGAATTTGCTGCTGTGCAATACTTTTTCGCATCGCTGCTTGGACCGTATTCGGCTCCTCTTTGACTCTTCTTAAAAGTGTCTGATCCTCAATCCCAATCATTAAAAATAAATGCCGTTGTCTTAGACGTCTTAATAGCATAAGAGCACTTTCCTCATGAAGAAAGGTGCGGACATCACTAAATAATAGGAGCAGACTTCGTTTCTTTTGAACCATTTCTAAATATTGCAGGATGGCAGCATAATTAGACTCGGCTGCATCCACTTTTAATGAATAGATTGCTTGAAGGATGGTCTGTAGATGGGCGATCCCTTTGGCAGGGGGCACAAAGACCTTTATGTCCTTTGAAAAGGCAAGTACCGACACATAATCTCCCTTTTGGAGTGCTGCCGCTGTAACGGTTAATGCCGCTTCTAATGCTTTTTCTAAGCGATTCCCCTTCGATAATTCTGCCCCCATCATTCTTCCGCAATCAATTAAGATCGTAATATACTTTCCATGCTCCGGTTCATATTCATTTGTCATCACTTCACGAAGCTTCGCTGTTTGGCGCCAGTTGATTTTACGCGGATCATCCCCGACGACATAATTTCTAATCTTGGAAAATTCGCCAACTCCACTGCGCTGTCTTCGAATCTTTAACCCTTCGTAAACCAAATACTTCTGTGCATTTTCTAAATACTGTTTGGTCTCGGTTAAATCAGGAATGACTTTCACTGTATCCGCTAATTCAACTGTCATTTGCTTTTCCCACAAACCCAGTAAACTCGCATAACGAAAATATAGCTTATTGATCTCGTATTTTCCCCGCATCAACGCACTCGTACGAAACGAAATCTCGACCGTTGATTCCTTAGATATTGATCCAATGATAGGAAACGGCATTTCGAAGGACTGCGGTAAACCATCGACCATTCGGTATGAAAAAGGATAAGGAGAGTCATTCTGAACCTCAATCTTTACTGTATATGAAATTCCTCTTTCAAACTCTTCCGCCATCAATCGTTGAAAGAATAGTTGCTTCTTTTTGGGTGAAAAAAACAAGTCTGTCAGACTTATGAAAAGCACAATGATATTAGTAGTAATAACAAAACCCCAAGAAATTTCCCAAATCGTACCGAGACCTAAACCTAAAGATAGAATTAGGAAAACAAGTAGTAATCGTTTAGTTGGTAAAATCCCTCTATCTTGGAACAGGAACCGAGCCCACCAGCTCTTCAATAATTTGGTCAACGGTTGCTCCCTCCAATTCTACATGCGGGGATAACTGAATGCGATGGCGCAGGGCCGGTTTGGCGACTATTTTGATATCGTCTGGCGTCACATAATCCCTTCCTGAAAGGTAGGCCCATGCTTGTGCTGCCTTTCCTATCGATATTCCTGCTCGGGTACTGGCACCAAATCGGATGGCATCTGCATCCCGCGTTTTTCTGACAATTTTCATCATGTAATCTAATACATTCTCACTAACAGTAACTTTTTCGATTTCTTTTCTAATCCTTAAAAAATCTTCCATATCTAAGATGGGTGAAACAACCTTTTCGTTAAAGCTGTTTTCAATTACTTGTTTTAAGACATTTTTCTCTTCCTCATAGCTTGGAAATTCAATTCTCAGTTTAAAAAGGAATCGATCCTGCTGTGCTTCTGGAAGCGGGTAGGTACCTTCAAATTCAATCGGATTTTGAGTGGCGACAACAAAAAACACCTCGGGTAACGGATACGTTTCACCTTGGATCGTCACCTGTTTTTCTTCCATTGCTTCTAAAAGGGCAGCCTGGGTCTTTGCAGGTGTCCGATTTATTTCATCAGCTAAAAGGATATTTGTAAAAATTGGTCCCTTTAACGTTTGAAAAGTGTTTTCCTTCATATTGTAAATCGTGCTTCCGGTAATATCACTTGGCAATAAGTCAGGTGTGAACTGGATCCGATTAAAGGTACCTCCTAAAAGATTCGCTAGAGTACGTACCATTTGAGTTTTTCCGGTGCCAGGCACTCCTTCTAGCAAGACATGCCCTCCTGCTAAAATAGCGGATAAAAGGAGTCTTAAATTTAGACTCTGACCTAAAATCCTCTCTTCATATTTTTCCAAAAAGGATGTTAATTCTGTTTTCATTCTTCAACCTCTCTCCTTAATTGCTCAAGCTTTTTCGACCATAATAAGTATTCCTGTTTTGTGATTTTTTCTTTTTCGAGGATGTTTACTAACCCTATTAGAAAAGGTCTAATTTCATTTGCAGGCACTTTAGTCCATTTTCTTTCAAAATAACTAGATAAATCATTCCATTCCCGATTATATGGAATTTGCCATCGTTCCTGGAGAAGCAGTTTGACATAGTCTGCTTGGATAATGATTGAATCACGATAGCGTTTGCCGCGGAGGAACCAGGCAGCTACCGCTTGGATTCCCTCATCACTAAAACGAACCGACTCTTCCCTTGGGACGAAAATAGGTCCGAAACGCTTTCCCTTCGACCATAACCAGAGAATCATCAATAGTCCCCCTTGCAAAACCAGGAGTAAAAACCACTTCGGGTACACATTCAAAAAAGTAGACGCATTTTCTCCACCATGAATGTATTCATCAAACAGAATCTTATCCGTGGACCCTTCATTGATCAGATAGAGAAGAAGTCGTAAATGGTCTTTTTTTAATAGATCCTCATTTGTCATCCACCCAGGGGTTATCGCCACAATTAAATGACCATTTCCATATGATTGTTTAACTGCAATGGGACCAGCCTCATCATATATTAATACTTCCTCTTCCTTCTTGGTCTGCAGACGGATGACTGAATCGATTTGAGCACGGTAAGAAGTATGACCTTGAGTGTAAACCTTCATTGTTTCTTGTGTGTCAACTGATACTGTTTTTAGGTCAAACATCCCTTGTGGATCGTTTTGTAATAACAAGATGGTGTTTCCGGCCTTCATAAAATTGATATAAGCGTTCATTTCTTCCTTTTCAGGAATAAAAGCAGGTTCAGCCATAACTAGTAATTGGTGGTCAGCTGTTGCTTTTAGTAAATCTGGTGATTGACTCCAGATTTCCCCAGCTTTATCTTTTTTTACATATGTATAAAATGCCTTCACACCAGTCGGCGAAGGTGAATCAGTAAGATATGCTGGGAAAACTTGCGGTCTAGGCGAATAGCTAAAATAGCTGAAGACTAGAAATAAACTGAGCAGGATCAAAAGCCCGATCCAAGTGCGTATTTTGGAAAGAGATTTCATAAAATATTTTCCTCCCCTGTTTCGCCAAGTACTTTTCTTCCTTCATAATGAAACTGGGAGTATTCTTCTTTCTGTACGTTGCGTTCCCCATAGGTCACTTCCTCAAAGAAGTGTGCAAGCTTAAAAAAGAGTTCTGCCTTTTGTGACTCTACTTTTCTTAGTTCATCATAATATTCCCAATTCGTTTTCCAAATTCTAGCCTCCAGCAATCCCTTTTCATGAAAGTAAAGAAGTAGTGCTAAAAATAAATGGCGGGTGGAAAGTGTATATGCTCCTAACGCCTCTTGTTTTTCTGCCTCTTCCAGATGTTTTTGATACGTCCAATTTATTTCCTTCATCGATTGAAGCGGCTTTTGTTTGCGAAGGAGCCGAGTTCGGCGAGTATGACGGATGAGAAAAAAAGTTGATAAAGCTAACAGGAAGATGATAACCACCATGATTGAAATAAGAATCGGACCGGAAGCTCCGCTTGCTGAATCGATGGCAGGAAACAATTTTTCGAGCTGTGCTGCGATCCAGTCTTTGGCATGATCCCACCATGTTGCAATGATACCCTTTGATTCGTAATAAACTGTGTATTCTTTTGTTTTTAATATTTCCTCAAGGTCATCGCGTGCCTTGTTTGCATCTAACATAATCATCACCTAACATAATAGGTTTTTATTAAACAGTCTTATAGTCTTCTAGCATCTCTTTGATATCATCCGCATCGTGTCTTGTTTTTAAATCAAGATACATAACCCCATAGCCCACGGAGAAAATCATTGTCGTAACTAGAGTGACGAGGTTTGAAATCAAGGTTAACAACACACTATTACCTAAAACCATTCCAAACGTTACTTGGACACCAAAGCTGATACTTGAAATAATAAAATAAAACACGATATAGAGACCCATCAACACCCATGTACGCTTCCTTGACAATCTCCAGCTTCTTCCTAAACCAGGTGAATCCTTATCCAGTACGACAGAGCCAAAATAAAAGCTCCAGCGGGTTAATAATAGTCCAATTCCAAGGGCAAACCCCAGAAATAGGACAACTCCTAGAAGGATCCCTAAAACCGGATTTACTGTCGTCGCAACCACACCACCGGTGACTCCGACGATCGCGAGTGGAATAATGATAATCCCCATGGTAATCAGAAAGAATAAGATACTGCTGCCAATCATCGGCCAAAATCGTGAAAAGGCTTGTTTAATTACGGAACCGACGGTATATTCTTCATTTTTTCGAACATGATTGATAGTAAATAGGATCGCTGCCTCCGCAACAGGTGCCAAAATGGCACTAATCAAGCCAACTACGATTAATCCGATGTCTGCGCTCAAACTGCTGGAATCGAAGGTCCCTGATTCTTCAAAGCTCGTAAGTATTTGCTCAAACCAAGCACCATCGCTGCCAACCTCTCGAAAAAAGCTGGTTCCAGCCATGAGCTGGAGTATCGCTTGAAGCAAGTAAACCGGTCCCATGAAAATCAGTAAAATCATAAAAAAGTCCTTAAAGCGATTTTTAGTTAAATGAAAAGTATGATCGAGTATTTCTCCAAAACCTTTTGGGCTAGAAAACTTTTTATCCACTGGTAATATCCTCCTAGAATAATTATCAATAAGAATTATTTTAACATTATTCAGATATATTTAGTGTAAAAAGTTGTCAAAGATCGTAAATTATGGACTGCTTCCAAAGTAATTATACGTAGGAGATCTGTTTTTCGAATAATATTGTAATTTTTGTCAAAGAATAAATAATGGTTTTGCTTTTTACATATTAGTAAAAGTAAGAAAAAGAGGGACAGAAAGTTGAGGTATAAAACATGCTATGGAAATGGAAACAAAATCAGCAAATAATGAATTATAACGCTGAAGGATATTATATCGTTGATCAAAAATTAAACACCCAGCGGAATCCCACATTAGTTTCTGTCATTACCCCCGTTTATAATGCTGAAAAATATCTGAGAAAAACGATTAACTCTGTCCTAAATCAATCCCTTGGCATGGAAAATTTCGAATATATATTAATCGATGATGGTTCTACCGATTCCTCAAGAGATATTTTATTAGAATACTCTTCAAAATTTGATAACATCATTGTCGTTTTTCTTAAAAAAAATACTGGTACACCTGGTCGTCCGCGTAATATTGGTATTCAATTGGCTAGCTCCAAATATATGACTTTTTTGGATGCGGATGATTGGCTTGAACCCAATGGACTCGAAGTATTATCGACCATTTTAGAGGAAACAAGTGATGATTATGCAGTTGGGAAAACCATTCAGATTCAGGCAAAAGGTAAGACAATTATTATCGGAGAGCATGAATCATGTAAAGAAAGAAGAAGTGAATCACCATTTACGATCCCACATATCTTTCATCATTTAGGACCCAGGGCACGAATGATAAAAACGAGTGTAATTAAGGATAATCAGATTTTTTTTCCTGAAATGAAATTTGCTGAAGACAAACAATTTTTCATTGACGTTTTAACGCATTGTCATTCAATTTCCACGACGCAACATCCAATTTATTATTTGAATCGAATCGATAATCAAAACACTCGTTTGTCAAATCAGACCAACATTATCCAAAAGACAAATTGTAATCTTAAAGTGATTAACCATATTATCAACAAGAATTTAGAAATAGAAAAAAAGAAGATGGTTTTAAATCGATTATATGAATTTGATTCAATTACGAGATTTTTCACTACACCTCATTTTCAAAAAACAAGACTTAAGCGCGTCTATTACTATAAGTTTAATCAAGTGTTAAAAACAACGAAAAAGTTAAATTATGAGTTTTCAGGGGAATTCTTTCAACCAATGAACAAAGTCGTATATAACTTGTACACTGATCGAAAATATAAGCAACTTGAGAACCTTTTTGCGTGGGATAAGAATGAAAAAATAAAGGATGTTATCATTAAAGATAATCTTCCCTATGTTGTTGTCCCCTTTCTAGAAGACCCATTCAAATATATAAGAATTCCAATGCATTCGACATTTGAAGAAGAATATGTTGATAAGAATAAATATTATCTTAAATTTAAGGTATTTGGTGATCATCTGGATTCACTCACAGATGGACTGATTCGTGATACAAACAATGGCCTGCTTGAATCTTCCCTGCCTGTGAACGTTGATAAGAGTGGGAATGGGATATTAGAGTTGGATTTAGAGCTACTAAACCATTATCCGTCATCAAATTATGCTATCTTTCTACGTTTCAATGATTATTTAAAAATTAATATCAGAAAACAGATCCAAAGTAAGAAACAATATCAATATAAGAATCGTGATTTTACTTTTTACAATACCACCTACTCGAACGTTGGCTTAAAAATATCTTCCATAAAATAAAGGGTCAGTGGTTACTGTCCCTTTAAACTTTATTATTAAGCCACTAGAAAAAGACTAGTTCTCTTTTTTCACAACTTGATCATTATTTTCATATACCAGCCAATCTGATCCATTGATTTTGTTGGAACCATCAATGATTTTCTGCTTGACTCTTTTCCGTTCTGAGCCAGTTAATAACGTAGGTTGATAATCATTTCTCGAGGAAACCGAAGAAATCGAAAATGGAATCACATTAATTTCTTTGGCATCTGAAAGTACTCCATTTTTCAAATGAAAGGTTTGTTGAAAAACAAACGTATCCTTGTCACTTGGATTTCTATTCCCGCCAAACATAAAGTTGCCGAGACTATAGACAATAAATTTCCCTTTGTATTCTTCAATCCCTTGGACTACATGAGGATGATGTCCAAGTATAAGGTCTGCACCGCTATCGATGGTAAACCGTGCTAATGACTTTTGAGAGCTGTCAGGGACATAATGCCGTTCACTGCCCCAATGATAATGAACGAGAACAATTTGGGCACCTTGTGCCCGTAAATCCTTAATATCCTGCTCCACCTGACTGCGTATTTCTGGTGTGTCCGCCCACCCCTCATAACCTAAAGCGCCAATTTTCGAATCTTTGACAGTCGTAATATATTTATGATCATAACCAAAGTAACCAATTTTCTCATTTTGCAATGAAGTTATCGTATCCTGATAGCCTTTATCTAGGTAATCATGGATATGATTATTTGCTAGATTTACCGCTTCAATTCCGCCCAATTCTAAAATTTTCGCATAGGATGGATCACCTTTAAAACGAAATGTCTTCACCGCTTTTTGGGTTGCATTTGTTAGTGTCGTTTCCAAATTGACCGTTGTGAAATCATCATTTAAAAAAATATTATCCAAGCCTTTGACAAAATACGCTAGTCCATTGTCAGAAGCTGCTTTGATGAAGGAAGAACTATAATTAAATGATTCATCCGACCCAAGTGTAAAATCACCAGCAGCACTTATTTTTATCGTTGTTTCTTTAACTGGTTCAGGTTTTACTTCCGGTTTAGTTCCTTGCTTTGGTTCCTCTTTTATCTTCTTAACAGGTTTTTCCTTAATCTTGGTTGTTTTTGAAACAGCATTCTTTTCCTTCATACTACTATTTAAGTAAAAACCACCAGTAATAAGTAATATAACCGCAATGATAATGAACGGTACCAATGATTTCATTTTTCCTCGTTTTTTGTCTTTTCTACTCATCATAGTACCAATTACCCCTTTTATTTATTGAACTTTCCTAATTCTACAATAAGTTCAAAATTTCCTCTATAAAAAAATAACCCACGTTAGTTTCCTTTAGGAAGACAACATGGGTTTTTTTGGAGTAGTTATTTTTACATTCGCGAGAATTCTTCTACTAATTCACCAAACCGTTTCATAGAATTTTCAATTGGATATGGAGTAGTTAGGTCGACGCCGGTCTTTTTTAACAGTTCAAGCGGAAAATCCGAACTACCGCTCTTTAAGAATTCCAAATAGGAAGTTAGCGTTTCTTGGTCGCCTTCAAGAATCTTAGTCGCCAAATGAATCGCAGATGCAAATCCTGTGGCATACTTGTAAACATAGAATGGGCGGTAGAAATGAGGGATTCTGGACCATCCAAATTTTACTTCCTCATCAAAGACAACCTCATCCCCGTTGTATTCCCGGAATAGTGTCTCATAGGTTTGATTAAATACTTCCACATTTAAAGGCAGCCCCTTTTCAGCCATTTCATGTGTCTTCATCTCAAACTCGGCAAACATGACTTGTGTGAAAAATGTCCCCTTAAATTGATCGATAAAATGATTAACTAAATGTTTTCGAACATCAGGATCTTTCTCGTTGTTTAGTAAATAGTTAATTAACAGAACTTCATTGACGGTTGACGCCACTTCGGCCACAAAGATGCTGTAACGAGCCGTAATCTGTGGCTGGTACTGCGAACTCAGCCGGCTGTGGACACCATGCCCGCATTCATGGACCAGCGTGAATAAACTGTCCAAATCATCCTGATGATTTAAGAGAATATAGGGATGGACCCCATAGACACCAAGATTGTAGGCACCTGACCGCTTCCCAGGTGTTTCCCTAACATCAAGATAACGAGCATCTTTAAACTCCTTAAGAATCTGGATATAATCTTCCCCGAGCGGTGCTAAAGCTTTACACATCGTGTCATAGGCTTCATCATATGAAATCACTTGTTTGACTCCACTGACAAGCGGGACACTCATATCATATTGACGTAGTTCATCTAGCTCCAATTTTTCTCTGCGGATGCGTGAATATTGATGGAGTGGACCGATATTTTGTTTGGTTGTTTTGATTAGATTCTCATAGACTTCTTTTGGTACCTTATCCCCAAATAATGCCTTTTCTAATGCAGAAGGATATTGTCGGATTTTAGCAGTTGTCACATTATTTTTGATAGCGGCGGATAGGGTGGCGGCTATCGAATTTTTCAATTGCAGGTATGGTTGATAATAAGCTTTATAGGCCTCTCTTCGCTTTTCACGATCTTTTTCATCGATTAATTTTGAATACATGCCCCTTGTTAATTCCACCCGTTCCCCGTTATCACTGGTTACTTCCCCAAACTTAATATCAGCGTTATTCATCATTCCAAAGATATTACCTGGGGCCGAGAGTGCTTCACCTAATTGGGAAAGAACTGCTTCCTGTTCCTTTGTTAATACATGCTGCTTGTATCGAAACGACTCCCATAAATCCTCTTCAAAGTAATCCAGCCTCTTTTCAGATGATATGTACCCTGATAAAGTCTTTTCATCCAGGCTTAATAAATAAGGCATAAAGAAAGAGGTGGCAGCACTAACCTTAACACTCAGTTGTTTTGCTCTGTCTAAGTGGGACTGTGCCTGGTTATCCCTTGTATTTTCATCTACACTCAACATAGCATAGGCATAAACTTTGTTGAATAGAAAAGATAACTCTTCTCTTTGCTTAAGATATTGATATAGTGAGTGTCCGTCTTGAATGGTACCATCATATTGTTTTAGGTTAGCTGCCATCTTTTCTATTAGCAGGTAATCTTCTTCCCATTTCTTGATATCCGAATAAATATCAGTTAAGTTCCACTTTTCATGCGCTGGGACTTCTTTTCGATTTGTATAGGTTACCATTTATCCAATTCGCTCCTCTCAATGTAAAAAATTACAATCAACTTATACTCTCTATCATAATAAATCTATTCTTAAATTCCTATTCGTAAACCTTAAAAAAGAAGAACAAAAAAAGCAGGCCATTAATTTTGACCTACTTCTTAAATAATACTTATATGGTTAATTCTTTCTCAATCACCGCTAATCTTTCCTTTACCTCATCTTCGCTTAAACCGTGTTGTGCAACATAACGGTTGCGAGGATGAACCCGGCACTCATGCGAACAGCTTCGTAAGTGTTTATGTTCGTTTTCCTCAGAGCAAAGAATTTTTCGATTACATGCTGGGTTAGCACAATTTACGTAGCGCTCGCAAGGCTCACCAGTGTAATAATCCTTCCCGACAACTACGTGCTCTTTTTGATTAACAGGAACACTTATTCGCTCATCGAAAACATAGAGCTGACCATCCCATAAATCCCCTTTAACTTCTGGGTCTTTTCCGTAGGTAACAATTCCGCCCTCTAGTTGCGATACATCCTCAAAGCCCTCTTTCAATAACCAGCCTGAGAATTTTTCACAACGAATGCCACCCGTACAATAGGTAAGTATCTTTTTGCCTTCAAACTCCTGCTTATTTTCTCTTATCCATTGTGGGAGGTCACGGAAGTTAAGAATATCCGGTCTTACAGCCCCTCTAAAATGACCTAAATCATATTCATAATCATTTCGAGCATCGATGACAACCGTATCTTCCTTTTGCATTTCCGCAAAGAATTCTTTTGGTTTCAAATGCTTACCGGTTTGCCAATTGGGGTTCACGTCATCTTCCAAACGCAAAGTAACAAGCTCCGGTCTAAACCGTACCTTCATTTTTTTGAAAGCATGCTCGGACACTTCATCAATTTTAAAAATAGTTCCTGCAAAAAGTGGATGCTCATCCATATATTTCATGTAAGCGTCAGTTTGTTCAATGGTGCCTGACACCGTTCCATTAATTCCTTCCGCCGCAATGATAATTCGACCCTTGAGACCTAGTTCATTACAGTAGTTAAGATGTTCCTGGGTCACTTCTTCAGGATTCTCTATTGAGACATATTTATAATACAATAACACTCTATAGTCTTGATTCATGTTTACCACCTTACAATTTTATATATATTAAATACTTAATTTTTTAACATTAACCTTATAATTATAGCAAAAACCAACAAATAAATTCAAATTATTTTACTCTTCGAAGGCTGCTGTACCTATATAGGTTGATATTACCAACCGTTCTTGCTCGTTTTTTCTGTTACAATTTTTTATATGAGAAATAATAAGGAGGAACACAATCTATGAATAAACGTCATCTCCTCCTTGGTCTGGTAATTGCGGTGACCTTCATTGGAGGAATACTAACTGGAGTCATTTTCACTAAAAATAATGAAAAGCAAGATCGTCCCAATACGCAAATATTAGAAGATGCACCTAAATCGGCCATTAAGCCAAATTCAAAAGAACTCCCTAAATTGAAGAAGGCATCATCAAAAGTGATGATCGGCTATGTTCAGGATTTTCGTGATCCAAACATGGTTGATTATTCCAAATTAACACATGTCATTTTCTCCTTTGTTCATCCTACTAAGGATGGAGGAATTTTATTTAATGGTGATCAAGCTTTAAAAAACCTTAGAGCTGTTGTTAAAAATGCAAAAAAGCATGATACGAAGGTGATGCTGGCGATTGGTGGATGGTACCACATCAAGGGTGGAGAATCCTATAATTATTTTAAACCGGCGATTTCTGATCCTAAATCAAGGGCAAAGCTAGTTAAAGAGCTGACTAATATCGCAGTCCGTGAAAAGCTGGATGGGATAGATATCGATTTTGAACACCCTCGTTCAACAGAGGATGCACAAAATCTCTCTGCTTTTGCGAAAGAGTTAAGTGCCCAGCTTCATCCAAAAAAGAAAGAGCTATCCATTGCTGTTAATTCAAAGATTCATGCGGTAACGTTAACGGAAGTAGCCTTTATTCAGTATGATCCATCTATGTTCAAAACGGTAGACCATGTTAATATTATGGCGTACGATGGTCAGTATGACGGAAGTTACAATGCCGCAAATTTATCGCCCTATCCCTATACAGAGAAAATCGTAAACTATTGGACGAACCTATTTGAAACTCAGAAACTTTCAAAGGAAAAATTAGTATTGGGCGTCCCGTCTTACGCCACACCGGAAGATCCTAAAATCAAACAGGTATCCTTTGCTGCAATAATTAACAATAATCCTGCCAATGCTGGAAAGGACACTGTTCAGATGAATGGTACGACCTACCATTATAATGGCGGTGTTACGATGATAAAAAAAACACGTCTGGCCCTCGATCACGGCTTTGGCGGCATGATGATGTGGGAAGTTGGTCTTGATGCACAAGGGTCACATAGTCTGACAGGGACAATTTTTACAGAACTTAAAGCATCGGGTAAAGAACCAGTTAAATATTATACTGCAAAAGGATATTAACAAGAAAAGGCTGTTCCCACAGGAACGGCCTTTTTTCGGACGTCAATAGCCTCCATACCTTCGACTGAAGCCTCTTTCCCCTTTTCAAACAACTAGGTGCCTGACACCCATTTTGACACGAAATTGTAATAAATATTGGTATTTGTCGAATATTTTTCCAAAATTTTTGAAGGAGATTGTCGAAAAAGAGAGAATCAAGTTAAGGAGGTTAAATAAAGGAGGAAATATATATGAAGAAATTGCTAACAGTTTTATGTGGAGTCATTATTGCATTATCGTTGTTTGTGACTACTGGGAATACGGCAAAAGCTGCAGGTCCAGATGATGATTGCACCTGTCATAATCTTTTACCACTTCAGGGTGCAGAAAGAAATAAGATTGTTGCAAAGTTAATTAGCAGCGACGTGTTCAAGGAAGCGAAAAAAGATCTTCAAGAGGATGGATATAAATGGAATGGTGCAAATTCTATCGAGGTATATCAATTTGAGGGCGTTACCGCGGTTGGAGTACTATTTACAAATAAAGAAGGAATTATAGAAAGACATGCTTTTGTAAATGGTGATTACGTTGGACCTGCACCCGATATGGAATAATAAAAAAAATTCCTAACCAATTAGGTTGGGAATTTTTTAGTTTTACATTCGAACTATTTAGGGAGGAGCTATTTCCACTATTTATCCCCAAACTGCCAAACACTATGACTAAGGTTTCCATATCGAAAACTGCGATGCAGCAAAGTAGCTTTTTGACTATCATCGGCTGCTCCCATCGCATAGAAAATCGGGATGAAGTGTTCATTGCCATAGCGAGGTACGGCATATTCAGCATTTGGAGCAAGTGAATCATACTTAAATAAGGAATCCAAATCCCAATTATTCAGATGGGTTGCCAACCAATCATCAAACTCAAGGGCCCATTGATCAATCTCGTTATCTGCCCATTTCACCGCGCGGAGATTGTGCACTGTTCCCCCGCTTGCAATAATTAAAACATCATTAGCTCGTAATGCCGATAAGCTTTTGCCGATTTTATATTGTTCCTCTGGTTTAAGTTTCGGGTTGACTGACATCGCAATGACCGGTATATCAGCATCTGGATAAAGTAGACGAAGAACCACCCATGCCCCATGATCCAAGCCGCGTTTTGATTCGACATCAAATGGAACACCGTTTTTTGCAAACAGATCCTTAATTTCTTGTGAAAGCTGCGGATTACCTTGAGCTGGATACTTAATCTGGTATAAAGCTGGATCAAATCCACCGAAATCATAAATAGTATCATACGTATCAACTTCGCTTACTTTTTGCATTGATGATTCCCAATGGGCCGAAAACAAGATAATTGCCTTTGGGCGGGGCAGATTTTGCCCGAGTTGATTTAGAAACTGAGTATATTCATTGTTCTCAACCGCAAGTAAAGGTGCACCATGAGCAATAAAAAATGATGGCATCATACTACTTCCCCCTCTTTATGATTAATTTCTTGTTAATGAAGTTGAATCTGTTCGTTGACCTTTAAAAATAATCTGATCTAATGCAAACATTTTGCTGCCATTGATGGCAATAAACACAGCCATCGCCATTAAAGCTAAATCTAATTCATAACCAGCCATTTGTCCATTCCCTAAAAAGCCTATAGCTAGTTTCACTTTGATTGTTGCACCAATCATTAACAAAGCCAATAAAGCTGAAACGATTCTACTGCCTAAACCTAAAACTAATGCAGCTCCACCGATCATTTCTACTAAAGCAACACCATATGCTAAGAATCCAGGTAAACCAATGCTTTCAAACCATCCTACGATATTTTCGATTCCGCCTTGGAATTTAACTAACCCATGAACAAAAAACGTCACACCTAATATTACTCTTAAAATTAATGTACTTGCCTCATATTTTTTTAACATTATTATTTCCCCTTTTTAGTAAATTTGTTTTTATTTCTCCACTTTTTCTAATAACCATTGCGTGAAATCTTTATGGTTTTCTACTGATACTGAATGTCCTTCTTGATACGTTTTAAAAGTTACCATCGCCCCGAGCTTACGAAAATATTCGTTATTAGCTAGACCCCATTCAAATGGAAGCACCTGATCCATCTCACCATGTGAAATAAACAAGGATAATTGTTCGACGGGCAGAATGTTGTACTCTTCTTTGACAAAAGCAGGTACGTAACCGCTGAGGGCAATTATACCCTTGATCCGATTTCCCAGTGATAGGCCAAGCGTCATAGAAAGGATTGCTCCTTGGCTAAAGCCGAGTAAGAATATCTGACTCTCATCAATCGAGTATTCGCTGCAGGCGTAATCAATAAAACTAGTCAGTTTACTAATTCCTTCATCGAACACTTCCCGATGAGGTTTTCCATATCCCTGAATAGTAAAATATGCATAGCCTGGCGGCTGCGAAAGATGCCCGCGGACACTAAAAATAAAGAAGTGGTCTTCTAACCCGTTAACCAAAGACAGCATATTTTGTTCATTACTTCCAATTCCATGCATTAGAAACAGTGCAGGATATTTTTTACCAGGTTCGATTTGTGCTGGTCGACGAAGTTCATAAATCATCGGTGAATTCAATTCCATCATCCTTTCTTAAAAAATTCACTCCTAATACCATTAGGGTGGCTGTTTATTTGAATACTTAACCTCTATAAAAGGTAAATATCTTCTAACGGCATCAACCCTTAAATACAAATAAATAAAAATGATTCATATTAAGAAACAAATAGGCAAAAAAAGAAGATGGCTCATTTGTTTTTATATATGAATATTTATTGTTTATAGGATAACAAAGACCTAGTCAGATTGTCAATAAATATTTTCTAATATAAAAATTTGTTTCACATTAGAAAACACATAAAAAGAGAAACCGAATTGGTTTCTCTAAATGGTATCGATAATCTTTCAAGATACTTATATAGTAGACACAAAATCCTTTATCTCTTTAATCAGATCATGTGGATTCTCATACATACTCATATGACCGGAATCTTTTATGATTGATTGTCTAATATTCGCTCTGCTGACCGAAAATGTCTTTTCTGCCGGAATGATTTGATCTTGTTCACCTGCGATTAATAGAACGGGCATGGTAGAAGCTTCTAATACTTGATTACGGTCAGTACGGTCTTTCATTGCATTTAATGCATCGATTGCGCCCTCTGCGGAAGTAGTATAGCCTATTTCCATTGCTGCTCCAACATAATTCTCATCCTGGTTAACAGGCGAGAATAGTTTCGGTACCAAGCCGTCGATAAGCGAATAAATGCCTGACTTGTTTACTTTCTCAATATTTGACAGCCTGCCTTTTTTCGCTTCCTCCGAATCTGGAAAGGCCGTGGAATGAATGAGCGAAAAGCCGTTTAATTGATTGCTGTACTTTTCTGCAAAGGCCAGGGTGATATAGCCGCCTAAAGAGTGACCAAACATCGTTACTTCCTGTAAATTTAATTCAGCCAAAAGGTTTTTTACTTGATCCGCAAGATTCTCAATCGTACTGCTTCCTTTTAGAGGTCCTGACTGTCCATGTCCCGGAAGATCAAGAGCAATCACCCGGCAGCTGTCTGACAACACAGGAATAACATGTTCCCAGTAACGGGAGCTTCCACAAAAACCGTGCAAAAGAACGATTGGTTTCCCTTCACCCTTATCTATGTAGGCTATCGTTGAATCTTGAAGCGTAACTTTCTTAGATTCCATATTGGTACCAGCTCCTTTTCATTTTTATTTTATTCAAAATTGCTGCTTACTAGTTTTCATTACTAAATATTCGAGTCTTCCTTGGTATTTCCTTTAAAAATCTTCACTTTCAAAAAGAGAGAGCATAATTGCCCTCTCTTTAACTTTTCTATATTTAACTTTTCAACTAATTTGCTCTTCACTATTATCAATACTCAGTAAGGTTCTTTTACTTGGAATTTGCGTTAAATTTGATTTTTTCAATAAATACGTTAAATGTTCAATCGGCATGGAACCGTGACCTTTGCTATCTGCAAGTATGAATTGGACAGTAACACCATTATAACTTTTGACAGTCATTGTCTCAGCTGAATTAAAAAAACCTTTAATACCTTGTGAAATTTGATATTTCATACCTTCTTCAATTAACATTAGATTACTCCTTTTTATATGTTTTTCATAGGTAGTAGTATGCCAAGAAAGATTTTATACATACATAATTTTCCCAATTGAATCAGGAAAAAATAAAAGAGAGATTAATTAATCCCTCCCAGACCAAGGCATATTACTCTCCCTTTTCCTCCTCTTCGTCCATTATTTCATCAAATGCTGCAGACACCTTTTCGAACTCTTCATCACTTTCAATCGCGGAAAAATCACCATCTTCGTCTACCTTCAGAAAGAAGATATCAATATCTTCATCGGATTCTTGTGCGACATCTTCAGCAAATCCGACAGCCACATATTCATTTCCTTCTATAGTCATTACCCCTAGCACTTCCACTTCTTGTTCTTCGCCGGTTTCATCGCTAATGGTAAAAATTTCGCCTACTTCAATTTTACTCATCTATACGTTCCCCTTTCATATAAAAAGTATATACTTAACACAGTATCCCTAAAAAGATTAGTTTTCATTCGAAAACATGGTTTACCACTACATATTCGACAAAAATCTAATATAATAAGTTTATTAAGCTTTCTAAGGAGAATCCCAATGAATCAAAAACAGCTAGAAGAAAAAATTATCGAAAACTATCGTGGAGAAGAAAATATGATGATTCTTGTATTTGCACAATGGTGCGTGAATCATGATCTTGATCCAGAAAAGTTATACTTGCGAGCCTATCCGAATCAGGCCTCCAATCCTGCCTTAAAAGAAGCGATTGAGCTAACCGTTTCGAAAGAAGAAGCGGGCGAAGTGGGTGACCAAACCTTACTGGGTGTGTTGGCGTTGTTTGGCAATGATGATCTTGCTTTTGTTGTTACAGAAGAAATAAGCAAATTGAAAAAATAAGTTTTGTGCAATTCCAGAGTGGTTTTTTACGTTTAGACATTGCTAAAAAGCAGACATACTTAACAGCTATGTCTGCTTAATGGTCTATTTAATAATTATATTCCCTGTTAACTGGGGAAGGCTTGAGCAAGAAATCTTTTAAAGCCTCTCTATTTTCTTCCAAATTAATCTCAAGAACTGCACCCGAATGTGGATAGGTTTTATTTACATAGCTATTTTGAACTGGAATCCGTAAACTATCGATATTCTTAACTGGATAAAAGACCAATTTAGATAAAACCGATAAAATTTCTCCTTTTTCCATATCAGACTCCACATGATTTAAACCTTGATCCACAAAATCTGGAAGTGCTGCTAGCGACTCAAAATGACTAAATTTATTCCTTAATTGTTCCTTTACCTTTACAAGGACTTCTTGCTGGCGTCGAACGCGACCAAAATCACTTTCATCATCGTGTCTAAACCGTACATATTTAAGTAACTCCCTTCCTTTAAGCGCATTTTCTCCAGGTTTTACCTTCATATTGAAATCATCAATCATTTTTTGACTTACATTCACTGTGATTCCTTCTGGGGCAATCAGATCAATAAAATTAGCAAACCCTTCAAAATCGATCGAAACGGAGTGGTCCACTTTAATTCCGAAATTATCATTAATCGTCTTTTTTAATAATTCATTTCCGCCGATAAAATAGGCCATGTTAAGCTTGTCGTACCCTTTTGGATGCCCTGGAATTTTGACATAACTGTCTCTCATCAAGGAAATTAACTTGATATTACCTTCTTTAGGAACATATTGGGCAATAATGATTGCATCTGAGAAGGATTGAGGTTCGCCTCTTGAATCGCTGCCAATTAAAAGAAAATTCATGATTCCTTTTGAATCTTTATGTGTACTGTCTTCAATTTTTGATGGTGAAGAGGGTTGAACTTGATTTTGATCACTGAAATCTCCCGCTGAACAACCTCCTAATAACAAGGAAAGTACAATTAATTTGATTAATTTCACACTTTTCACCAACTTTCAATAATATTCGCTCAAAGATAAAAGTTGCTACCATCTTAATTTCTCATTTATTACTTTTGTTTATTCTTCCTACCATTATCTTTCCTATTTTCTATCCTTGGAAAATTTGCATAAAAATTCCTATTCTACACAAAATAAAAAAAAATATTTTGAGGGATACCAATGACACCTAAGGCAGAACAACCAGGCAAGGAAGGAACTCTGCAAAAATCTAACGAACAAGATTGGCTCCAACGTTTATCAAAATCAAATGACTTTGTTCATGAGCATACTTCCATAAAAGAAGATCATCCTTTTTGGCTTTCGTATTATCGCACACTGATTTCATCTGACATCCTCCATCAGGATGTTTTGCCCTTTTTGAATGAGCAGCTATCATTAGAGGAATTAAAAAGTGTTATACCTGTACAAGAAATTCTTTGTACAAATGATCCTAAGGTAATCATTGAAAACCTGATGCGGGGATTCTTGGTGATACAAAAGCATGACCAAGATAAAGATTGTCTATTAATTAACATTGCAAACAGTAAATTTCGAGATGTTAGCATAGCAATGATGGAATCTTCGGCTGTTGGACCACAAGTGGGTTTTATTGAAGAATTAGACACCAATATTAATCTTATTCGAAAACGATTACCTGTCCCTGAACTGCTTGTCATCGAAATGAATGTCGGCGAACTTTCAAAAACAAATGTTGCCGTTATCTATATGGATGGGATTGCCGATCCGGAAAATGTGAACACGGTTGTTCAAAGAATCAACGATGTTCAATATGATCATATCCAGGACAGTGCTTATCTCTCTTCAATGATTGAAGACAATTCGAATTCTTTGTTTCCGCAATCGATTTCAACTGAGCGAGTCGATCGTGTGGCTGCAGGGTTAACGGAAGGCAAAATAATCATTGCAGTGGATGGGTCACCAAATCTTGTCCTTGTTCCAGTTACCATGGTTGAATCGTTTATTTCGATGGAAGATTATAGTTATTCCTGGATTATTGGAAATTTCTTTCGACTCTTACGCTTTGGTGCTATGTTCATTTCCGCGCTTGCTAGTCCATTGTATGTAGCGATCATGACCTATCATTATGAATTGATTCCTGCCCCATTGCTCGAAACTCTAGTTGGTTCAAGGGTAACTGTTCCCTTTCCTCCTTTTTTAGAGGCTTTAATGTTAGAACTCATGATTGAAATGGTAAAAGAAGCAGGGATTCGATTACCATATAAAATCGGGCAATCTCTTGGGGTTGTGGGTGGTATTGTTATCGGACAGGCAGTCGTTGAAGCGGGGTTAACTAGTAATGTATTGCTTATTTTAGTAGGTCTAGGAACCTTAGCTTCCTATACGGCGCCGGTTTATAAATTTAGCAACACTGTTCGGTTTATTAAGTTTCCTTTTATTATTCTTTCCCAATGGTTTGGATTGCTTGGGGTGTTTTTAGGAGTCCAATTTACAGTTCTCCATGTATTACGCTTAACTTCTCTCGGGCGTCCTTATTTAAGCATGTACCCAATACGCTCTACATCCTTTCAAGATCTTTGGTTTAGACTTCCTTTTTCCAAACAGCTAGAAAATCCGACCACCCTTAGACCACAAAAGAAAAGAAAATCAACTGGGAATCGAGAAAACCCAGAACCAGTGAACGATTTTTATGAATAAATCGTAAAGGGGTATTCCATTGCAAGTGAATAAAAGGCATCAAGTTTCTCCCTATTTAGTTTTCTTTATTGTTTACAATTCACAAGTTGGGGTTGGCATATTAGGATTCCAAAGAACCATTGCTGCGAAAGCAGGATATGATGCATGGATTGGTGTAATCTTGGCAGGGTGTTTAGTTCAACTATTCATATGGATGATGTTTAAACTGCTCGAAAAAGCCGATGGAGATATCGTTGATGTCCATTCAAAAGTGTTTGGGAATATTCTTGGTAATTTTTTTAGTTTTATCATTATGATTTATTACTGGTTGGCTAGTCTCTCGGTCTTGCTTGGTTTTATTGAGATTATTCAAGTTTGGATGTTCCCTACATTACCTTCATGGATACTTTGTTCATTAATCTTAGTTTTAGTTTATTATTGTGTGTCTGGAGGATTTCGAGTTGTTGTTGGTGTTTCTTTTTTGTCATTTATTTATCCACAAATCATACTAATCGCACTTTATATTTTTCCATTGAAGGCTTCTCATTTTACCAATTTACTGCCAATCATGAATCATTCTTTTTTGGATATGCTGGATGCAGTCAAAAGTTCTATGTATACGTTAGCAGGAACAGAAACGTTACTCATATTCTATCCATTTATTAGAGATCCTAAATCGTCAAAAAAGTTCGCTCATTTAGCGGTATTGTTTACTACCTTACTATATACGCTTTCTGCGATTGTATCATTTACGTTTTATAGTGAGAGACAATTAAAAGAAACCATTTGGCCAGAATTAACTTTAATAAAAATTATCCGGCTATCTTATTTAGAACGCTTTGAATACCTATATATCTCCATGTATTTAATTATCGTTTCAGCATTAATCGCAGTTCTATTATGGTGTTCAACACGAGGTTTAAAGAGAATTTTTAAAAAGAAACAAAAGAACTTTTTAATTATTCTAAGTCTAATTAGTGTGGTTATATCTCAATTAATAAACGAACAATGGAAAGAAACACTGGATAAATACGTTACCCAAATGAATTTATGGATCTTTTACGGCTACATCCCAATCCTCCTAATACTTTTCATAATACTAAGAAGGAGAAAACAAAATGCCTAATCGAGCCTTAATAGGAATATGGGTTCTTATTTTCTTATTATCCGGTTGTTCTCTGATACCCACCAATATCGTCAATCAAATAAATATGGCCCAGGGTGTAGGATATGATTGGGCCGGAAAGAAAATGATAAAAGGAACCATTACCTATCCAATTTATAAGAAGGATAAGCCCTCTACCACTGAAGTCAAAATATCCTTAGGTGAAACGAGTAAAGAAATTCGGAGCAACATAAATAATGAGTCACGGTATCCATTAGTCAGCGGTCAATTACGGGTTGCACTTTTTGGAAAATCACTAGCAAAAAAAGGGATTACTGATGTGGTTGACACCCTAAACCGTGACCCAGCCATAGGCAGTGTTATTCAAATGGCTGTCGTCGATGGGGATGCCAGTGAACTACTTAAAATAGAGAAATTCAAAAAAGAAAATGTTTCGTTGTTTGTACAAGAAATGCTGGATCACTCCATGAAATCAGATAATCTTCCTGAATCAAATTTACAAACATATTCATTTCAATTTAACCAAGATGGACAGGATCCCTACTTGCCATTAATCAAACAGATAGAAGATAATATTAAAATTATTGGCCTGGCGATATTAAAAGATGATCGATATGTCTTTCCTATTTTTATGGAGGATGCATTCACATTTAAATGTTTAGTTGATAAATATATACAAGGCTTACAGCGTTTCACATTAGAAAATGGTGAAAGGGTCGTTCTAGATAATCTTCATTCAAAAGCACACTATCAAGTAAAAATAAAAAAAGGCCGACCGGAATTTACGATTAATCTTAAGTTGAAAACAAGGCTTCAAGAATTCACATCTCCAAAGAAAAAAAGGGTAGCATTGGATAAAAAACATATCCAAAAAGATATTGCCGGGCAATTAGAAGAAAACTCATTAAAACTCATCAAAAAGTTTCAAAAACATGGCGTGGACCCTTTAGGTCTAGGTGCAAAATATAGAGAGCATGATCGCGATTTTAATGAAAAAAAATGGAAGAGATTCTATCCAACAGCAAAAGTTCATGTACATGTAAAGGTGAAAATCAAACAAACTGGAACTGTAGATTAATTCTTTAAAATGAAAAGGATACTTTCGAGGAACATGGTCAAAATATAATCAGGGCTTGTAGCTCAATGTGTAGAGCAACCTGTAGTCCCTCTTGTTGACTGCAGTGTGTCTTTGTGGGTTCAAATCCCACCAAGCCCAAATATCTTCCAGCATTAGTAAAGGGACTGACAAAAGTGTCAGTCCCTTTTAAACATTTGTTATAGCGATTTTATAGTAAGCCAAAATATTTCACGGTTTGTGTAATAATAAGTGGGACAAGGATCGCGATAACGGTCGGTATAAGGAAGGCAAGAAAGGTCCATTTCTTACTCTTTGTTTCTTTATAAATATTAAGCAACGTCGTGCCGCATGGATAATGAAGAAGCGAAAATAACATCATATTTAATGCTGTAAGCCACGTCCAACCGTGATCAAGAAAGATTTTCTTCAAATCTACCATGCTATCAACTTCTGTTAAAGATCCTGTTGATAAATAACCCATCAATAAGATTGGAAGGACAATTTCGTTTGCCGGTAACCCCAAAATAAACGCCATCATGATATAGCCGTCAAGACCAAGCATTTTTCCAAATGGGTCCAAAAACTCAACAGCATACATCAAAATACTGGTATCACCAATGTAAATATTCGCGAACACCCAAGTCAAAATCGCTGCTGGAGCAGCAACTTTAACGGCGCGAACTAACACAGACCAAGACTTTGTTAAAGATGAGCGAATCACGGTATCAAATATCTTCGGTTTACGGTATGGCGGCAGTTCTAACGTGTAATGAGTTGGTACTCCTTTAAGGGCCGTTTTCGACAGAACCCAAGAAACAAAAAAGGTTACCACTATACCAAATAAAACAATACCGACAACGACCCCTGTGGTAACAAGTGATGCTGCCCCACCTGTAAAATTGGCAGC
This sequence comes from Bacillus sp. OV166, assembly GCF_900177675.1. Classification (GTDB taxonomy): domain Bacteria; phylum Bacillota; class Bacilli; order Bacillales; family Cytobacillaceae; genus Neobacillus. The sequence continues at coordinate 3,745,462 of NZ_FXWM01000001.1, forward strand.
CATGAATAACGAAGCTAGAACAATTAAAGTTCCCCATCTGCCATTACATGGAACAAAGTTGTTTGTCAGGATGGCCAGCATCCGCTCTCTTGGTGATTCAATAATCCTTGTTGAAATAACGGCTGCCGCATTACAGCCAAATCCCATCGCCATTGTTAATGATTGCTTCCCATGGGCACCTACCCTTTTAAAGAGCCGATCCATGTTAAAGGCTACCCTTGGAAGATAACCATAATTTTCTAATAATGCAAATGTTGGAAAAAAGATCGCCATCGGCGGTAGCATAACGCTAATCACCCATGTTGTTCCTCGGTATAAACCGAGAACAAGGACTCCGTGCAACCAATCGGGTGCATGCAGGAAAGTAAAAAATGCTGTAATATACCCCTCTAAGAATCCGAAAAACTCAGCTATCATGGAGGATGGGATATTTGCTCCAGCGATTGTTAAATAAAATAGAACTCCTAACATAGCAATCATGATGGGAAAACCAAAAATTGGTGAGGTAAAAACCGCATCTAGTTTTTCGGTTCGAGTATCCCTCTTTGATTTGGTATAGGTGATTCCTTCGCCACATAATTTATGACTGCGGTCATAAAGATGTTGAACAATGTCATCTCTTAGCTTTGGTGTCGAAAGCTCCTGAGCTTCAGCATAAAGCTTTTGAATATTCATTCTCTATACCACCTCCTGCAACCAATCGGTTACTAATTTCATTCAGTAATGTTTCGTCTCCATCTAGCAATCTCAAAGAAACCCAACGAGCGGATAGTTGATCTCCAACAAATTCTCGTACTTTAGGTTCAATTTTTTTAATTTTGGCTTCGATTTCAGCAGGATACGTCACTTGAACCGGGTTGCATTCAATCACCCCTGTCACAATGCGATCAATCGTATCTAAGAGCATAGGAAATCCCTTTTTGTTCCTGGCAGAAATCTTGATGACGGGAACTCCCAACCGATTGGTCAACAATCGCTCATTAATCTGAATTCCTTGTTCTTCCGCAACATCAATTAAATTGATACAAATGATAACATTTGTTGTCATCTCTAATACCTGCAACGCTAGATTAAAATTCCGCTCTAATGAGGTCGCATCTAGTACCACAACTGTCACATCTGGTTTTTCAAAAACGATATAATTTCGCGCTACTTCTTCATCCGTTGAATTCGAGAATAGCGAATAGGTGCCAGGAAGGTCAATAAGATTAAACGTTTTATCCTTATGCTGAACAGTCCCTTGCGCAAGTGAAACCGTTTTCCCAGCCCAATTTCCGGTATGCTGTCTTAGGCCCGTTAAGGCATTAAACAAGGTGCTTTTACCCGTATTCGGATTTCCAGCTAAGGCAATTCGATATTCATTACTCATAAGACACCAGCTCCCCCTCTATTCTTGAACTTTCCTCTCTCCGAAGAGCAATCGTTGTTTGACTGACACGAAAGGCAATCGGGTCTCCCAACGGACTTTTACGCATGACCTCAACTAATGCACCTGCCACAAATCCTAAGTCTAATAATCTTCTTCTCATCACACCGTCCAGATTTAAAGAAGTAATTTTAATTAAATTGCCTTTTTCACCATTTACCAATTTGATAATGTTAGGGTTATCCATCTCTCTTTCCCCTCCTTCAAAGTTTTTACCTTGTGCAACTTTTTATTAATTATATGTTTAATTTCCAAAATTGTCACCTTATTTGTAAAAATAAATATTATCTGCGTGTTGGAAACTAGGATTTTATCAAAAATTTAACTAAAAAAGCCCTTATGGATATTTTCCATAAGGGTTTATTTGCCTTTTAATAGAGGTGTTTGTGGATAACCAACTGTATACTGCTGCCATTCCAGCGGCATGAGCATTTGATACTGTCGCTGGAGGAATCGGTCATCGATCAATACGATGGTTCCGTGGTCCTCCTCCGAGCGAATCAACCTTCCCCCTGCTTGCAGCACTTTATTCATGCCAGGATATACGTAGGCATAGTCATAACCGTTTTTGTCTTTTTGATAAAAATGTTCCTTAATGAGGTTCCGCTCAAAACAAAGTTGTGGCAATCCTACACCTACAACGACAACCCCATTTAAACGATCTCCGATTAAATCAACGCCCTCCGAAAAAATACCGCCGAGGACAGCGAAGCCCAGTAATGTTTCTGTTTGATTGGGTTTAAATGCCGCCAAGAAAGCTTCCCTTTCAGTTTCGGTCATCCCTGATGCTTGGATGATCGTATTGGTTTCTTGGTCTTGTTGCTTGAACTGGTCATAAACAGAAAGTAAATACTGATAGGATGGGAAAAAGATAAAATAATTCCCAGGCCGGTTTTTAATCAAGGCTTGGATTGAAGATACAATTGAACGCTTTGTCTGTTCCCGGTCTCGGTAACGAGTAGATAATGGATTGATAAAGACGTCGACTTGGTCGCTTGAAAATGGTGAAGGGATGGATATTGCATAATCATCGTCCTGCCCACCAAGGATTTCTTGATAATAGGATAAAGGTGACAATGTGGCCGAAAAGAATAGTTTTGATCGATAGCCCTTCCCCATTTGTCTTAGAAGCTTTGAAGGATCAATGCAAAAAAGCTTCACGAGTAAATCGTTTTTAATTTTTTCGGCATAAACGACATAATGTTCATCAAGCAACTCGGTAATTTTTAAAAAATTATTTACCACAAAGTATGCTTCCAAAAGAGTTTGGGACGTTTCTGTTTGAAGAACCTGTTCTGCGCTTTCTACAAATTGAATCAGTTGTTCAATTAATTCTTCATCCAAATGATCAATGGTGAATTCATATTTATCTAGATTTTCTTTTTTGAGGGAAATAAACCAAGCATTTAGCTTGGTTGCAGACTCATATATTGCTTTATTGACACCCTTAAAATCCTTTTTCAATTGGAGAAATAATTCTTTGTTTAAGGTTGCTGAAAACATCTCACGCCCCCGGTCCACCAGATTATGTGCCTCGTCGACTAGGAGTGCGGTATGTTTTTTTTGCTCTTCAAACAGACGTTTTAGCGATACCCGCGGGTCGAAAATATAATTGTAGTCACAGATGATACAGTCCACTGTATAGGTAAGGTCAATCGAAAATTCAAATGGACAGACCGTATGTTTCCTTGCATATATTTCAATTACTTCACGGGTCATGCCGGTTTCATTTGTTAGAATATCATGAATTGCGTCATTGATCCGATCATAATAGCCATTTGCAAATTCACAATAATCTTTTTGGCAAACAGTTTCCTCTTTAAAACAAACCTTGTCCTTGGCCGTAATGGTCAGCGTGTTGATACAAAGACCTGAAGAGCGCATTTTCTTAAACGCCTCTTCGGCAGTTGTACGGGTAATCGTTTTAGCCGTAAGGTAGAAAACTCGATTCAGAAGCCCCTCCCCGATTGCCTTTACTGATGGAAACAGTGTCGATATCGTCTTGCCGATTCCGGTTGGCGCTTTAGCGAACAGATTTTTTTCATCTAAAATCGTCTTATAAATCACCCCAGCTAATTTCCGCTGTCCCTCGCGATAGGAATCAAATGGGAAGGCTAGCTCTTTACAACTTCCATTTCGTTTTTCCCGATGCTCGTGCAGCAGCTTAGCGTATGGGGCATAGTCTTCAATTATCTTTCCAACAAATGCTTCAAGTTCTGAAATCGCGCACTTCTTTTTATAATATGTTTTCACTTCTGTTTCAACGTGGACATAGGTAAGTTGGACAAAGATTTCCTCTAGCACCTTGTTCTTGGCATACATATAGGCATACATCTTTGCCTGCGCCCAGTGCACAGGATACCCTCCATTTTGTATCTGCTCTGACATCTGTGAAAATGATTTGATTTCGTCGATGATCACTTCATCCCCACGAAACAATAGCCCATCACACCTGCCATCAATAAAGAAGGAAAGCTCATCAAACGGGACTTCCGCGTGGAGATACACTTCTTTTTGATCATCTTCTTGATACGTTTTTTGAATCTTTTGATGAATCCTTGTCCCATCCAGAAGCGTCGATTGAGAGCGGAAACGTGAATCAATACTGCCGCCCTTGAAAACATGTTCAACGAGCGTTCTTACCGATATATGAATAGCCTCTGACATTGGCTCACCAACTTACTAGAAAATCAATCATGAGAATATATGTTTGCTACTTAAAGTATACCATATTTTCATAACCATCTGATAGCATCGACCGAAAGCCAATTCAAATAAAAAACAAGTAAGGACTAACCAGCCTCCTTACTTGTTCTTTTCTTGAAATGATTATGACCGAATCTGACCAGTGCCACGGACAATCGCTTTTGTCGTTGTGAGTGCACGGAGTCCCATTGGTCCACGAGCATGAAGCTTTTGTGTGCTAATTCCAATTTCTGCCCCATATCCAAACTGCTCACCATCGGTGAACCGAGTCGATGCATTATGGTATAACACCGCTGCATCCACTGCCTGAAAAAACAAACCAACATTTTCAGGATTTTCACTGATAATTGCCTCAGAATGTTTTGTTCCATATTGATCGATATGGTCAATTGCTTCCTTCACATCACTTACCAGTTTTACCGCCAAAATTGGTGCTAAAAATTCTGAACACCAATCTTCTTCTGTTGCTTGTTTTACAAATGAATAGGCAGAAGCTAATTCTTTATCTCCACGCAACTCCACCCCATGGTCATAAAGCGACCTTAATAATTCAGCTGCAAAAGGCCACTTTTTGTGAATAATTACGGTTTCGGCTGCATTACAAACAGATGGACGGTGCAATTTTGCATTTATTGCGATATCTATTGCCATCGTTTCATTTGCTGTTTCATCAATAAAAACATGACAGTTGCCTACACCCGTCTCCAAAACTGGAACCGTAGCGTTTTGGATTACTGATTGAATTAATCCAGCTCCACCGCGTGGTATAAGAACATCTAGGTATTGATTCAGTTTAAACATTTCTGAAGCTGTTTCACGGCTCGTGTCCTCCAATAGTTGAACGGCATCGACAGGTATTGCGGTTTCTGCAAGTGCCTTGCGCATTACATGGACAAGTGCCTTATTGGAATGAATGGCTGAAGAGCTCCCTCTTAAAAGAACAGCATTTCCGGCTTTTAAGCAAAGACTTCCCGCATCAACGGTAACATTGGGTCGTGCTTCATACACCATTCCAACCACCCCGAGAGCAACACGGATCATCTCTATTTGTAAACCATTCGGACGGTCCCATGCTTCGATTATTTCACCAATTGGATCCTTCAAATCAATTAACTGGCGAACTCCATCCACGATCTGCTCGATTCTTTCTTCTGTTAACATAAGTCGATCCAACAGTGAAGCGGAAAATCCATTTTCTTTTCCTGCTTCAATATCCTTGGCATTTTCAGTAATTAACCATTCTTTTTCTGTTAATAAATGGTCAGCCATCATCGATAACGCATTGTTTTTTTCTTCCGCTGACACCATTCCCAATTGTTTAGCGGCTTTCTTTAATTTACTGGCTTTTTCTAACAACTCACTCATTCAGTTTCACTCCTTTGGCATTGTGACCCAATTGTCACGATGAATGACTTCTGCTTTTTTATTAATGGAATAATCCTTCGATTGTTCACTTGGCAAACCTTTTACTTTTAGTAAATTCTTAGAAGAATAATAAATTTGGCCTTTCCCGACAATTTTGCCTTTTTGATTCTGGACAACGACCACATCTAAGGCGTTAAACTCACCAATGACATTCGTGACACCCACTGGAAGTAAACTTTTACCCTGGAACACAACGGCCTTTTCCGCGCCATCATCAATTTCGATCACACCACCGACCTGAGAGTGGTAAGCAATCCATTGTTTTCTCATTTGCATTTGCGTCTGGAATGGTCCGCCGATATAAGTCCCATCACCCTTACCAGTTAAAATATCAACCAGTTTTTCCTTTCCAGCACCAGTGCCGACGAAGACACTGACACCAAGGGAAAGAGCTTTTTTTGATGCTAGTAATTTTGATTTCATTCCACCTGTTCCAACAGAAGAACCACTTTCTCCGGCAACACCGAGGAGTTTTTCAGATATTTCAGGAATAAAATGATATTTTTTTGCCTCTTTCGATGATTTTGGATTGCCATCATATAAACCATTCACATCTGTTAAAATAATCAATGCATTCGCATGTAAAAAACCACTTACGAGCGCTGAGAGCATATCATTGTCACCGAAAGTCAATTCCTCAATCGCAACCGAATCATTTTCATTAATGATCGGTAAAACACCTTTTTGAAGTAACTCATGAATGGTATTAAAGAGGTTATGAAACCGAACCTGGCTGTAAAAATCTTCACGAGTTAATAGGATTTGGGCTGGCACTATCGCAAACTCTTTAAATAACTGTATATAATTCTGCATCAACAACCCTTGTCCCACAGCTGCGGCCGCTTGTTTCCCAGCAACTGTCTTTGGACGAGATGGATATCCAAGTGAGCCAAATCCTGCAGCAACTGCTCCGGATGAAATAAGGAGAACATCATGCCCTTGCTCTTTCAAAAAGGCAAGTGCCTCTACATGGTCTCGTATTTTCTCTTCAGAAATTGTTCCTGAGGCATTCGTGAGCGAGCTGCTCCCAATCTTTACAACCACCAGCTGTTTTTTCATCGCATTCCGAACCTTTCTTTTTGTAAAATAAAAAAACGACTCTTCTGTCCTAAAAAAAAGGACGGAAAGTCGTTTCCGCGGTACCACCTTTATTGATGCCATGCACCCACTTTAATCCCGTAACGAGGGTGACGGCTTATGTTTGCATAAGCAGCGTGTGAGGGCAGGTTCAGACTTTTTTCCGTGAGAAACCTTTCAGCCAACGGGTTTCACTCTCTATCACGTTCCAAAGATTTACTAATCCCAAACTGTTTTCGATTTATATTTCTTTGATTATCCTTAGAAATTGGATAAAAGTCAATAGAATATTTTAAATTATTGAAAAAAGAGCTAAATAGATTAGCTCTTTTAAATGAGTTTTTTATACCACTGAGCTGCTGCCTCAACTTCATCAAAGGTTAATTGATGTCCATTATGCTCCCAATGAAGATGGACCTTCGCCTGAGCCTGCTCCAACATCTTTTCGAGTTCGCCTGATTCCAATGGTGAACAAATAGGATCATTTGTTCCAGCACCAATAAAAACGGATGTTCCTGATAAATCAGGCAAAGAAATCCCTCTTAAAGGAACCATTGGATGATGGAGAATGGCTCCTTTTAAGGCATCTTGATAATGGAACAACAAACTGGCAGCAATATTTGCACCATTTGAATACCCAATCGCAATGACATTGTTTCGATCAAATTCATATTTTTTAGCTGCATCATCTAGAAATTCATATAATTCTTTTGTGCGAAAAATAAGATCCTCTTCATCAAAAATACCCTCCGCTAATCTTCGGAAAAAACGCGGCATCCCATTTTCAAGGACATTTCCACGCACACTTAGAAACGAAGCCTCCTCATCAATTTTCCCTGCTATAGGAATCAAATCTAATTCTGTTCCGCCTGTCCCATGCAGCAATAAAAAAGTTGGTTTGCTTGCGACTTTCCCTTTTTGAAAAATATGTTTCATCGTCGTCCGTCCCCTTCCTTAATATAAAAGTTTCCTTACAGTTATCACAGCTACATCAGAAGGTGTTACCCTTACAGGAAGTGATTCCGATATTTGACTTGATTATTTCATAATCGTCCAAATATGAAAATCTCTTAATTACAAATATCTCGATTATGAGATAATAGTAATACTAAATTTTTTTCACGTCAACTAGCTTCCCCATTTTAAAACATCGTGTAATCATAAATGGAAATATAAACAACTATGAAATGAAACTATTTCATAAAACAACCAAAGCCGTCTATTATTTTTATTAAGAAATTCTCTTCTGACAAATACTACATTTAAAACATAATTAAGTAAGGGAGAAAAGCCATGAAAGTGTTAGGTATTTATGTATTGGTATTATTATCGTCTCTTTCATTCATTTTATTATTGGACATCCTTTTAGGATTTAGCCTCCCTCATGCATTCTACCATCTTGTAAATCCTTTTTGGGTAATCGAGTCAGGAGAATATTTAATGTTAGTATGTCTTTTTTTGCTTATCATTGGTCAACAAATCTTTATCGTCATAAAAAATAGAACTGAATAACAAAATGGCTCTAATTAGTTTTCTTGTTGAAACGGTTTCGGATGATGGAAACAAAAACCATTAGTAATGGAAGAATTATAAAAAAAACAGTGTGAAAATAAGGGCCTACTACGTAACGACCTTCTTCTATATGCTCGGAATAATTAGAGGCAATCATCATGGATGAAAAGATGAGGGTCCCTCCGGCTGGCAGGAGAATCGGTCGATGATTTTTCAACTTGAACAAATCGACTACTCCGATTACAGCACTATAAAGAAAGATAGATACCTTGAAAAAAACCGTAATCAATAAAGTAAAAACCACAATAGCATCAAGTCTTTGTATAAATTCTAAAAGATTAACCCTTCCAATTGTTGCTAACGAAGGAAATGTAGCCCTCTCCATTACTTCGACACCAAGAACAGCGATATTTAAAGCTGCTGTAAAACCTAAAATAAGACCGCTAGAAACTAAAGCAGACAACCACACTTTTTTCAATAATTTAGGCCTATTTAAATAAGGAACAAGCATCGTGAAGACAATCATTTCTCCAAAAGGGACATCTGTCAAGAAAGGAAAGGCTGTAGTTAAAATTGGTTTCCATCCATTTTCCAGAAATGGCCGTAAATGCCGAAATTCAATAGTACCTGAAACAAGGATAAAAAAATATCCTGTAGCTCCAAACAAGAGTAAAATGACTATAAATACTTCTGCTGTTCTCCCTAATACTTCAATTCCTAGATATAGTACAAAACATACTACAAGTACAAAAGTGATATGAACCACTAATAAAGGTGTTTCTGTCAATGTCGATGAAATCAGCAACTCACTAAAATCACGCACATTTCTGGCAGCAATATACAAAAAATAAAAAATATATAGCAACCCAACGATCCCCCCCAAGTATTTACCAAATATTTTTATTGCATATCCGGTAAGGGGCAGAGTTGGATATTGACGAAATAATAAGTAGTAAATAAACAATAGGACAATTCCCCCGCACATTCCAAAAAGAATTGCCAGCCAGGCATCTTTTCCGGCATCTATTCCATAACTTACGACCACTGCAGTTCCCAAGTCAAATATAAACATCATGGCAAAGAGTTGAATGGCACTAATTTTAGCTTTCTCCATGTCTGAGAGAACCTCCCTTCTTACCCAATTTGGTTAGTTTTTTTATTTACTTTAGATATGATTTTGTTCGCATGCCTGTCCGACGGATAAAAGCTTTTACTTTTACATTGACTTCCGTTTCAGGGAAGACCTCATTATTCCATTTATTATCTATATTTTTCCATAGTCCTTTATCTGCAATGTTGATAAATTCACTAAACCCAAAAATATCACTTTTATGCCTTTGGGCAGCTTTTACCGCTGCCATTACCTCAGCCTTTATTTTTTTTTCCGTCTGTTTTTCTAGTTTTTCAATTATTTTATTTTTACTTAGATCAATAGAACAATTACTTTCTATAACAGACCCTTCTGAGTGGACTGTTATATTAATAACAGGTCTCTGGCTTTTGATTTTAACCTTAATGTCTGATTTAGAACGTGCAATCTCAATAGAAATTGCATCCTTCCTCTTTTCACAATCAATGTTCATAACCGTTCTTTTCATTTCATCCATAATCCACGTTACACCATGTGCATCATCTCCATCTAGCCATTTTTTAAATTTTCTATCTTTAAAAAGAGCAAGCCCTCTTATTTGTATCATTGCATCTGGAGAAATTTTTTGCATATTGTTGGATGTGTTCCCTTTTTCTACAGCTCCGTTTAGTTGAACTCCAGTAATCCCAAAACTGCCTTCCTCTAATCGATCTATGACTTGACCGGCATATAACGCGTACTCCCCCCATACTTTTTTAGAAGATTTTAAGGTATCAACAATTCTCTCCGAAGGGATCGCTTCTAAAGGTGTCGTTACTTTAAGAACATCCTCTGCTGAATGGCCTCTTACGATTAAGACTGGAAAAAGAAGCCGAAACTGGGAGTCGCGTTCTATCATATCAAACAAATCTCCAATTCCTTCTTTAGCCATTTCTTCACTAATTACCATTAATTGGAGATGAGGAAAAAAAAGCTCTTCAGGCGCCGTGCCTGACATTTTCCGAAGCGCTTCTGAAAGGGTGCTTCCTGTATTGGTAAAGGTTAAAACAGGAGATGCTTGCGTTTTCCCCCCTGTTGAGCCACCAGCTACTTGTGATGGATTGACAATTTGAACGGTAACACGATACCTGTTCTTCACCTTGTTACCACCTTTATCAATGCCTATTGCAGATACAACGCTCAAATTCTGTAATTCTGCACTATCCCAGCATCCTGATAACAATACAGTCGCTAAACAGAGCAAAAAAATTAAGGATAGTTTACCTCTCATTGGAATCCCTCTGTGATTCATGGTCTTTTTTGTTCTCTTCTCTTGATGATGGTCCACGACTTTGAGTATTATCTGTCCTTTTGACTCTGTTCTGGTTAACTAACCGAGGTCGTTTTGACAAAAATGGTAAAGGTAAGCGCAAGATGGCATCTTTTTGATCGTCAAAAATAATTGGAGCAAAGGGAGCCATGTAAGGGATACCAAAAGAGCGGAGGCTGCAAGAATGAGCAACTAATAAAATGATTCCTAAACCAATCCCATAAATACCCAAAAAACCCGCCAAAATCATCATACAAAATCGAAGTAAACGTACCGAATCAGTCATCGAATAATGGGGGATTGTAAAGCTAGCGATTGCCGTCGCTGCCACCACTATGACCATGGCACTTGAAACAATTCCGGCCGTAACAGCCGCATCTCCTAATACCAGTGCACCAACAATGGAAACAGCCTGGCCAACAGGTCGTGGCATCCGGATACCTGCTTCCCGCAAAACTTCAAATGTAAATTCCATTAACAAGGCCTCTATAATGATGGGAAATGGAATTGCTTGGCGCTGTGCTGATAAGTTAATGAGTAAGGGAGTTGGAATCAATTCTGGATGAAACGAAACAAACGCAATGAAAAGTGAAGGTCCAAGAAGAGTAATTAAAAAGGAACCAATTCTTAAAAACCTCAAAAAACTAACCATAATCCAATTTAGGTAATAATCTTCAGCCGTTTGAAAAAATTGGTTCCATGTTGCAGGTACAATCAAATTATTCGGTGTCCCATCCACAAAAATCACAACACGACCTTCCAGCAAATTTCCTGTCACAACATCCGGACGTTCGGTTGAAAAGATGGTCGGCCAAGGTGTAAATGTTTCGTCAGTAATCCATTCATCAATGGTATTAGTACCAAGAACTTCATCTACTGCAATTTTACCTAGCCGTTCTTTCACTTCGGTAAGAAGCTTGTCATTGACAATCCCTTTTACGTACATAATTCCAACTTCGGTTTGAGTAATATTACCTATTTGCATCATTTCAAGCCATAGATTGGGACTTTTAATTCTACGACGAATCATAGCTGAATTGGTAATAAGCGATTCCGTAAAGCTATCTTTAGGTCCTCGCACGGAAGATTCTGAGGTAGGTTCTGTAATAGATCTTAATTCCCCTCCTTGAGAAGAACACCCAAGTGCTCGCTTCCAGCCATCAACGAGAACAATGGTTTGGCCCGATAAAAGCAAAAACAACATCTTTTTCCAGTCCGTAATGTCCTCCACGTTTGTAATCGTCAAAATATGCTCTTTAATATATGTACCTAATTGGCTTGGTAAGCAAGATTCATTGCTATCCGCCATATGAACATCATTCATGAGCCGCTCTATGATAGAACTTCCCATGATTTCCTTATCCGTTAACCCATTTATATAAATAGAAGCAACGTTGTGGAGAAAAGGCTTTCCCATTTTGAATTCGCGAACGGCTAAATCACCGCTGTTACCTAAAGATTCCCTAATCCTTTTAATGTTTTCATCTAAGTATAAACTGAGCTCCTCTGTGTTTGAGGTTATTTCTAAGTCCTCATAATGAAAAGGAGCCTTTCCTTTTTTTCGTTTTTTTATTAACCGATTCCATGCACTATTCATGTTTTATTACACTCCAAATTTAGAATGTACTCAATCAAGAATCCTAAGTCTTATCTAATTATATATACTCTACGTTTTTCCATTTTTTATTCTCTTTTGAAGCAGTGGGCCAGATTAATCCATTAGTGGCTCAGAACATAAAAAGAAGGAATTTCCTAAAGGGACTCTATCAAATTAGTTTTTAATTCAATTGCTCTTAAGAGGACGGAGGTTATGCGTTTTACTATGTTGGCCTTTCCAAATAAAAGTAGGCATAAAAAAATCCACCCTTCATACAAAATTTGGTGGAATTGACATTCTAGTACACATAGAATCAGTCGCACTGGTACTGTGATTTTGCAGGAAAAAACTGGTGACTTTTAATTTCTGGTTTCCCATAGGTATCACAAGTTATTGTTAATCCTTGATTTTATAGGGGTTTCAGACATTTATGGTGGAAAGCCAAATCCCTTTCATATTTTACCAATTTTAGGTTATAAGAATCTTGTTTTCCTACATCCAATATTATAAGATTCACTATCCACATTGTAATTTTTGAGCTGTTCTTCAACCGGATTATTTGCGTTAACTCAAGCGTCAAGTATGGATCATGTGAAACCAGCTGATGTGTCACAATTAACTCAATAAATAATAAAAAGCACCAAATGGATACTTTTTGCGCAATACGAACCTACGTCAATACCACTTTTAACAAAATGCCAAGTGTAATTCCTAGAAACATTGAGGAAAGTGTTCCCAGCAGAAAATATTCTGCCCAGTCCCTGTCATCCATTTGTTTAAACCGGGCAATCGATTTGGCAGTAACAATAAATCCTATTGCTGGATAGGCACTATAAAACGTTAGCAATAAAACTAGTAATCTCTCAATATAGCCGATTAATTTGCCACGCGAAAGTTCATGCTTACTAAATATAGTATAATTGTATACCTCGGTTAATCCGTTATTACCCTTATGTACAAACGCTGCTTCATTTCGTTCATTTTTAAATGTATATTTCCCCTCAAAGGTTAAAAGCTGGTTGGGTAAAGAGCCTAGGAGAATTTTGATCATATGCCCGCTTACACTTGTTGCTAAGATGACAATGATGACTATAAATAGGACAGAATCTATAAAATTCAGGTCCGATTGCTTCTGAAAAAAACGCTCAATTTTAAAATCAAAACACAACTGACATGCTAAAATAATTACTCCTAGATGCAGTAACTGATCTAGAACGAAGAAACCTAACCGCTTCATGTTTTCTTCGTTAGTCAATTTTATATTTTCAAACAGTTTAATCTTTAAAAAATCCACCAAAAGATGCGTCAGCACGATAACAATCAAGGGGATTAATAGGTTTTTAAGGACATTCTCAACATTGAACTGGAAAATCCAGAAACTGATTAGGACAAGGGCAGTCATGAAAAAATGGTGAACGATATGCTTTCGTAAATTCTTTCGTTTTTCAATGACCATGTCATCTGTTTGTAAATAAAAATCAGCAATTAAGTGTGCAATAACTAGACAGAAAAATAACATGGTTTCTCCTCTCTCTATGTTGGAATCTAAGAATCAATGAATGTATTCATTCTTCCCTTCAAATCATTCCGGATGCTTTTAGTTAATTTTTCATTTATCTGTTGTGGATTGTTTGTACATTCAGGGTAGGCCTTTTCCTGTAATGAATGCAGTATACTAATAATTTTTGAAAAAGTATCTAGGATTTCTTCACTATTTCCCTTTTTAAAATGGCTCGATATTGTAGGAGCCGTTCTCCCTAGAAGCTTTCCAATCGCCTTTTGCTGATTTAAAATAAGGTAGAGTGAACATACGAGCTCCTGAATTTCCGTTTGACTCCTAATAAATTTTAGCTGCAAATTTAATAACGTATTCATCAGTGTCTCAAATTCATTTCTGAACTGGTGATATGGTAACGAGTAATTCATATCACTTGGGTAAAACTGGTCCAGTTCAAACTTAAATAGCGTTCTGTTCTTTTCTTGTTTTATTAAATCATTTGCATATCTAGCCTGTTTGACTAATGGATGGATCCATTTTTCAAGATCTACTTCCTTTAATTCCTTTTCAATATCACCAAATGCCAAGCCAAAATAAGGCATATGATCCTTGTATCTCCATATCCTGCTTACAAAAAATGCAATCTTATAAGCGGTCGAATAACCAGGTCCAACAAAAATAATTTCATCTCCAGCACGATGCTTTATTTGAATAGGACCAATATTCTTTGTCCAACAAGTAATCCTGTCGACTAACTCATCCAAATAAACGGTGAGTTCCTCCCCCATTTTTTCTGATGAGGAATTGCTTACATCCAGTATAAAAATTGATATAGGATAATTCATTTTTTATCCCCTTTAACCAAATTAATTAGATTATATAATCTAATTTTAATTAAATTAGGTTATTATGTCAAACTATAGACAAATTAGTTCATTTAGTGAAATTATCATTCTGGTTATTTAAAAGTGGAGGGACTCCCCTCCACTCAAACTTATATTACAACTACTCCCGAGCCTGAAACTGTCCCATAAAATACTCACATACCATCTCTGAATTGAGTCTGGCTGCAATATAAGGCGGTTGTACTCCTTTTACCGCCTCAACCGGTAAACCTAACCACAAAAGCTGCTCATCAATCATGATAAATGGAAACGACAGGCTTTCGTGCAACAATTGATTTGGTTGCAACTCCGCCCAAGGCTCTCCTGAAAAGACAGTTAATTTTACAGAATGGCTCCTATTTTTCAGCTTATCCTTCCATTGTGCGGAAAGAAATGTTTGTTCTGGTAAAGAAATAATGATCGATGATCTAGCAGAATCAATGTCTCTGAATACTTTCTCTAACTTAAGTGCATGGATCCATTGCAATCTTGGGTGCTGATCCTTTATCCATTTTCCAATATCTTTTGTCCCGATAGTTTGCTGATTTCTTTCTTGATGTTCTACAAGCTGACGCATTGTTTTACGATTATAGACATGCTTCCGGATAAAGGATTGATTGCTGACATGAATGAACTTTCCCTTCGTTCTTGTGATCGCAACATTGATCAACCGTTCACTATCCTTGCCAGTTAGAAGCATCCCAGCCCGTGTTTGTGGCTCACTGTCAACGGTGTCAAAAACCATGACATCACGCTCACTGCCTTGGAATCTGTGTACGGTCGCAGCAATAATATCGGCTGCTAAGAGTTCTTGTTCATATAAATCTGATAGAATCAGCTCCATTAAATTGGCTTGAGCACGGTATGGTGTGGCATATCCAATCGATCTTGACCCAGCCTGGTAGGATTCATGGATTAATTGAAAGGACAATAATACCTGCCACAAATTCAACCGTGAATTTGACCCCTTTTCTGTCATGCAATGTGCCCCAAGATGACTTGTATCAAGAAGTACCGCTGCCATTCCTGGAAAAGGCGCTAGGTCGACGATTCTTTTTCTACTTTTTAGAACACTTTCATGATCCCCCACAAGCGAATGATAAATAGTCTGATTCGTAAACGCAGAAATATCCGGGTGCATTCTCCGTTGCTCTTTTAATAAAAATAAGTGCGGATGAAGCATCCCATTCTTTACCCAATCGACAACGCCTGCCCGGTGGAAGATGTCCTCTTTTAGCCACATCGTGACTAACGGATCTCGAGAAGAGGCAATTGGTGGTAATTGTTTAAAATCGCCACAAATAATGACACGCTTTCCGAGTGAAGCAGCGAATGCCGCCTGAGGAACATAAGCCATGCTTGCCTCATCAAGGATTACAATCTCAAATTCTTTTTCATAGATGGCTGCATCTCCCGCTGCCTTAGCCAATGTTGTCCCGACAATAAACGCTTCCTTGATAAATTCAAGTTCCTTTTGGCGAATCTTTTCGAGGACCCTGGCAATCTTGGTCTCAAGCTCTAGCAATTGATTTGTATCCCTTTTGCTAAAAGAACGGGCGATACCCTGTTTTAGTTTCCGTCTTTCCTCTATTAACATTTCTTTCTCTTCCGCAAGCTGAGGGTCTTCTTTCTGAAGGAGCTGGCTTGTTGTAACCGCTTCATGATGTACGAGCTGCTCTCCAGTATTTAAGCCATAGCGGAGAACATCCCCTTCACGGAACCGGTCTTTCTTTTTAATAAAGGTCGATATCTCATTAATTAAAACATCGACCGCTTGGTTACTGTGCGATAAAATCAACACTTTTTTTTCCTGAAAATACTTATTAGCAGCTACCCGAGCCAAGGTGTAGGTTTTACCTGTTCCAGGTGGGCCCCAAACGAAGGTAACTGGGTTGTATTTGGAACGTAAAACTAACTCATGAACATTGCTTTTACTTTTTTCAACCGGATGCTTAGCAGGCATCGAAGGGTCCATCAACCGTTTCACTCTGATTCGTTTTTGCTTATTTTTTTTCATCTCATCGAGACGTTCAATGAGCTGGTCTAGCAGCTCCCAAGGATCGTGAAAAAGCTGCGCTTCAGGGATTAAATCTCCGAAAGATTGCTCCAAGGAGAGCATCACTCCTTTACCTTCTGAAGAAAGGACTCGTCCACTCAGTTTCATGCTTCCCCATTCCAGTCGAACCTGAGACCCAATCGGTATACGGATAGAAATAGCGGTATCAAAGTAGTATGTATAGGAACCTTCCGTTGAAAGCAACCTGCCATTTGAAACTTGAAATTTATTACTGCCAAATTTTTTTAAATGGAATATTTCATTTTGAAGAGCCTGCTGCCACTCTTTAATAAAATTTATCACTTTCATAAAAATAATCCCTTCTATATGCATAATCCCTACATATCTTAAATAAAAAAGACCATTGCGTTGCTTCCGAATATTATACATTAAATATATATGGAGGGATATTTCTTATGAGTAATTTTGATTTTCTACAAATAAGCCGGAATTTTAAGAGTTATTATCAAACCCTACGGGATGTCCATTATTATCTAACGAATGATTCTGATTTAAGTGAGGAGGAATTGCAAGCCGTTTCTAAGGTATTGAGTAAATTAATTTATGGATTTATTCGTATTAAAGGAACATCTTTTAGAGAAATGGACCGCGAACAGTTCGAACAAGAATTTAATCTATTTCATCAGGATTTTCTAAAAGTCATCCAAACTAGCGGTGAAAATTATGTGGACTTTGATCAATTCACTGCTCTAATTGATGAAATAATTGGAATCGCTGTTAAGAGGACAAATGCACTTGGAAAAATTATAAGAGTAAAACAACAACCTTTAATCGAAGATGACGAAATGCTTGAAGTAACTGAGGATGAAGCGCAATTAAGTAATGAAAATGAGGACGTTGTTGCCGATGAAGAAGTGGTGGTTGAGGTGATCGATGTAATGGATGAAATTAAAGAGGAAGTACCTGAAGTTAGAACTCATAGTACTGAATTAAAAACTTTTAATACTGAATTAAAAAGTTTTAGTACTGAATTAAAAAGTTTTAGTACTGATGATGAAACTCTAAGTACTGATGGTGAAATTTTAAGTACTGACGTAAAAACTTTTAGTACTGATGTTGAGACTCTGAGTAATGAGGTTGAAGGTGTCCAAGATGAAACTGGAAATGCTAAGAACAAAAAGCCGCAACAGGAAATTGAAGTGGTAATAGCTGATGTAGTTAAGGAGGTTAAAGTGGCGGCTGTGATGCCTAAAAAAGTGAAAAATAATTTTGTGGATGCTGCCCCAGTTGTTAATACCTTTACCGATTATGAAAGTAGTGACGATTTCCGGTTTCGACCTAGAAGGAGAAAAAATAGATAACCTTTGAAAAAAAGAACCCATGAAATTTACATTTGATATGCTCCCCAATAGGTAGACAGATTAAAAAATAAAAAATCTGGCTACTTATTGGGGAGTATTTATTATGTCTAAAAGGTCCTATTCTGTAGAAGAAAAATTCGAGATATTGAAAGTGTTGGTGGATAATCAATATTCGATAAACGAAGTCGCATCAATTTATAAAGTACACCACTCCTCTATTTTGGAATGGAAACATAAATTTGATAAGTATGGGACGGACGGTCTAAAGGAGTCTTCCACTTGGAAAAGGTATTCTAAGGAACTAAAACTATCCGCCATAAGGGATTACCTTTCTGGTAAATATTCTTTACGAGAGATTACAAGAAGGTATGAAATATCGGATTTATCGGTCCTCAGGAAATGGATTAACAAGTATAATAGTCATAGTGAATTAAAGGATACGTCACACGGAAGGACGAGCTCTATGACTAAAGGAAGAAAAACCACTTTAGATGAACGGAAACAAATTGTTTATTATTGCTTGGAGAACGGTAAAGATTATCAAAAAGCAGCCGAGACCTATCAAGTTTCTTATCAACAAGTATATCAGTGGGTTAAAAAGCATGAAGATGGTGGAGACGAAGCGCTTAGGGATAAGCGAGGAAAGAATAAAGTAGAAGCAGAGCTTTCTCCAGAAGAGAAGGTTAAACTCGAGATGCGAAAGCTGGAAAAAGAAAATGAACGTTTACGTGCAGAGAACGAATTCTTAAAAAAGTTAGAGGAGATCGAAAGGAGGCGAAGATAAGTCAAATTCGATTTGAAGATAAGTATATCGCAATTCAAGAGCTACATCAGGAAGAAAATCTCGCTATTGTCTTACTCTGTGAGGTTGCAGGAATTGCACGATCTGCTTATTATAAGTGGCTAAATCGCACACCTTCTGTTCGTGAGATTCGAAATGAAGAAATTATAAAGGAAATGAAGTCTCTTCATGAGAAAGTTGATGGAATCTATGGATACCGTCAAATGACTTTAAATATGAATCGAAAATTCGAGGAGGACCTCAATCATAAGCGAATTTATAGACTAATGAAGATATCTGGCCTTGAAAGCGTCATTCGGAAAAAGAAGAAACGTTATAAGCCCTCAACTCCCCAACACGTTGCAGAAAATGTGCTCAATCGTGAGTTCACAGCGGAAAAACCGAATGAAAAATGGGTTACGGATGTCACCGAATTTAAATATGGCCAATCAAAAAAGGCTTATTTAAGTGCGATTCGTGATCTATATGATGGGTCGATTGTTAGCTATGTTTTAGGACATTCAAATAATAATAACCTTGTCTTTAAGACACTAGACCAAGCAATAACCCATTTAGATGGAGACAAACCACTTATTCATAGTGATCGAGGGTATCAATACACCTCTCATGGATTTAAACGAAAGTTAGATGCCGAAGAGATGACGCATAGTATGTCGCGGGTGGGTAGATGTATTGATAACGGGCCAATGGAATCTTTTTGGGGAACACTTAAATGTGAAAAGTATTATTTACATAAGTATGAGACATTCGAAGAACTTTCTATTGCGATAGACGATTACATTAAATTTTATAATTATGAAAGATATCAAAAACGACTAAACGGCCTTAGCCCTATGGAATATAGAGCTAAAGCCGCTTAGTGCATTTTTATTATTTCCACTGTCTACTTGACGGGGGGCAGTTCAATTTGTAAATACATGGGTTCTTTTTTTATTTTCATCTAATTTTCTGAAGTGACTCAGTAAGTGTTTTGATCAGGAAGGTTAAATCTACCTGCTTAATCGTTAATGGCGGTGCCAGTGTTAATACATTGTTATATCCTGCTACTGTTGCGCCATTTTTTCCGATGATAATTCCTTCCTGCTTACAATTGACGATAACCTGATTGACAAGGTCATTCTCCAATGGTTCCTTGGTCCGCTTATCCTTTACTAATTCAATTCCGATCAATAACCCTTTTCCACGGACATCGCCAACATGGGGATGGTCTTGTAAAAGATTCTTTAAATCATTTAAGAGTTGCTCCCCTAAATCACGGGAACGATCAAATAATTTTTCATTTTCCATAATTTCAAGATTTTTTAAAGCGAGCGCACAAGCAGCTGGATTTCCTCCAAACGTATTGACATGGCGGAAGTAATCATACTCCTCTGTGCCTTTAAATGCTTCGTAAATGTCTTTACGGACAGCTGTAACGGAAAGGGGCAGGTACGCACTGGTAATCCCTTTTGCCATCGTTATGATGTCTGGCTTCACGCCATAGTTCATAAACCCGAATGGCTTTCCTGTACGGCCGAAGCCACAAATGACTTCATCGACAATGAGCAGTGCCCCGTGTTTTTCACATACCTCTTTTGCCGCTTTCATATAGCCATCGGGCGGAATGAGGACACCACCTCCGGTAATAATCGGTTCCATAATCATTGCCGCAATTGTTTCACTTAACTCCCATGTCATGGTCCGGTCAATTTCTTTGACGGAAGACAATTCCTTCGGATCTCCTACATTCGTATCATCCCGGTAGGAATCCGGTGGTGAGACATGAATAAAACCTGGTGCAAGCGGTTCGTACTTGTATTTTCTTTGCGCTTGCCCGGTGGCAGCCAAGGCCCCCATAGAATTCCCGTGATACGCTCGATAGCGGGAGACAATTTTGTAACGATTTTGTTCACCCTTTTGCTGATGGTACTGTCTTACTATTTTAAAGGCGGTTTCGTTTGCCTCGGAGCCGCTGTTTGAGAAAAAGATGACATATTCATCTCCTAACATCTGATTCAGCTTTTCTGCTAGTTTAATTGCTGGAACATGGCTTTGAGAAAGTGGAAAATAGGCCATTTCCTTCAGTTGTTCATAGGCCGCTTCGGCAAGCTCGGTCCTGCCATAACCGACGTTCACACACCAAAGGCCTGCCATCGCATCTAAGTAACGTTTCCCGTCGGCATCAGTCACCCATGACCCTTCAGCCTTGGCTGCAACGATTGTGGCTTTAGGGTTATAAGGCTTCATTGAGTGCCATACATATTTATCATCCTGTTCCAATAAAGTTTCCTGAGGACGACTTGTTTGAACCATCGTGCTTCCCTCCATTTCAAAGGTGCCTGACACCAAAAGTAATTTTGCCACTTGCTTAACCGTCAAAACGAGATGTAATCATTTTTTTGCGCGTATAGAAATTTAAGCCGTCTTTCCCGTTTACATGCATGTCACCATAGAAGGAATCCTTCCAGCCCGAAAATGGGAAGAATGCCATTGTTGCCGGTACGCCAACATTAATGCCAAGCATACCTGCTTCTGCTTCTTCACGGAATTGACGGATCGCTTTCGCATTGTTCGTATAGATGGTTGCGCCGTTGCCATACCTGGACTTTCGAATATATTCCAACCCTTCGTCTAAATCATTGGCACGAAGGAGACTTAATACCGGGGCAAAGAGTTCCTCCTTGGCAATTGTCATTTCAGGTGTGACGTGATCAAAAATAGTAGGTCCCAAGAAATTTCCTTCTGGGAGCTCATCCATTTCTCTGCGTCCATCCCTAATCAAATCAGCGCCTTCCGCAAGGCCTTTTTCAATATAGCCAAGTACTTTTTCACGGTGTTCCCTCCGGATAATCGGTGTTAATAACACTTCATCATCCATTCCGTTACCAATGATTAGTTCATCTGCCTTTTTCTTTAATGCGGCTACAAACGGCTCATTATCACCGACAACAACAACTGCACTGCAGGCCATACAACGTTGTCCCGCACTTCCAAACGTAGAAGTTATCACATGTTGGACAGCCTTATCCATATCTGCATCAGGCATGACAATATGATGATTTTTAGCTCCAGATAGGGCTTGAACTCTCTTTCCTTCTGCAGCAGCTCGCTGATAAACATACTTTGCAACAGGTTGTGAGCCAACAAATGAAATGGCCGCAATGTCCATATGCTCGAGTAAGCCATTGACAACATCATGAGCACCGTGGACCACATTTAACACGCCTTTTGGTGCACCAGCTTCCATGAACAACTCTGCTAATCTATTAGCTAATATTGGTGTGCGTTCAGATGGCTTTAGCACAAACGTATTACCACAAGCGATCGCTAGCGGGAACATCCATAGCGGGACCATCATCGGGAAGTTAAAGGGTGTAATCCCGCCGACAATCCCTACAGGGTAACGGAACATTTCGGAATCAATATCTTCAGCAATACCTGATAACGTTTCTCCCATCATTAACGTTGGAGCACCTGATGCAAATTCAACACACTCAATCCCGCGCTGGACCTCACCGTAAGCTTCTTTGTATGCCTTTCCATTTTCTAGCACAATTAATCTTGCTAATTCTTTATGGTTTTCAGTTAACAGATGGTGGTATTTAAAAAGAATTCTGGCTCTTTTTGGAACCGGGACATTCTTCCACTCCTTAAATGCAGCCTTAGCCGCTGCCACTGCTAGATTTACATCCTCTTTCGTTGACACAGGCACCTTTGTTAACAGCTCATTCGTAGCAGGATTGGGTACATCTAGTGTTTGGACGCTGTTCGAGTTCACCCATTCACCGTTAATGAAATTTTTTAAAATGGCCGTATCTTTTTTTGTTACACTCATATATCTAACCTCCTAAATTTTTTATATATAGTGTTTGAATTTTCTACCTTGATAGCCTTATAATCTCATTATCTCGTATCTAAACCACGCTTTCATTAGACGAACTGTTAATTGAGGCGAACCAATTCTTTGACGATTTGAATAGTCAATTGGACATTTATTCTGTTTTTCTGAAACTGGTATTGCTTGTATTTTGTTGGGAAGCTGATAAGTAATCTTGGACAAGTAGCATGAATTCGATAGCTACTCGTTTTTCATGTTCCATAAAGTCTTCTCCCAGAATGTTTTCAAGCTTTTGTAGGCGATGGTACAGTGTTTGCCTGACAATAAAAAGCTTGCTTGCGGCTTCTTGTTTTGATCCATTACATTCTAAATAGACCTTTAATGTCTCTAGCAGCTTGCCATTATATTTTTGATCATATTGAATAACAGGCTGTAAATACTCTGCTGCAATCTCTTTTAGGTTAACGTGTTTACTCATTTGTGAAATAAGACGATATAAATGCAGATCCTCATAAAAATAATAGGTCGCTTTATTGGTCATCTTTTGTTGTATTCGCTGAGTTTCCTTCGCTGTGAGATAACTTTTATGTACTTCATTTAAATTTCCAATAAAATTTCCTACCGCAATCAAGATTTTTGCTGAGCACTGTTTTCTAATAAACTCTGATTCGGTAATGGATTCAATTGCCTTCTTAATCCGTTCCTTTACATTCTTTTTCGTCCGATTATTTACAAGAATGAATGTAAGCTCATTCCTTTTTTCAACAGGAAACACAGTGAAGCCATTCTGTTCAAATACCGAGCGAAATAATAACTTTAAATAGGTAACATCTTGGGTTATTTTTTCTTTTAGAGGAATAAGCTTTGTGATTAAGACCACTGCTTCATTCGTTTTTGTTTTAATCCCGTTCAGGGTAAAATATTCACTAATGCTTTCGAGTGAATGTTCACCCTCAAGCCAGCCGTAAAGCCACTCAAACTCCTCGACACGCTTTTTTTCTTCAACATACATTTCCCTTAATAAATGCTGGGCCAGTGCTGTTGCGGTACGATCCAAAATCAATAAATCGTATTCACTGATAGGGATATCCTCTGAACAAATAAATAACTCTGCATATTCTTGTCCAAACAAGAATATAGGGGCAGACGCTATATGATCACATGGGTGTATTTTGGTCCCTTCAAGCTGGGTCATTAGTTTTTTTTGTTCAGTTTGACTAATTTCCGGGACAAATTCATAGTCCAGATTCTTTAAGCGGAAAATAATTTGTAAGTCCAATGCAGAAAAAATGCATTGAAGAATATCACCATAACTCTCCATCGTTAGAAGTCGTTTATTTAAGCTTTGCGAGTAATGCTCTAAATCTGAAATCTTCTGGTATTGCTGGTTAATAATGATTGAGTGGATGTCTTGAGTAATTTTCACAAACGGAACTTCCTGTGTAAAAATAATAATCGGAAATTGATGTTCATTAGCAATATCTATGACTTCCGCTGGGATGGCTGTCATGTATGTCCCCATTTCAATACATAAACCAGCTGCATTGTTTTCAAGAAATTCCATTATCATCGAAACAAATAAATCGGTATTATCTTTCCAGGCAACACCTGTTGCTAGAATAAGTTCATCTCCATTAAGAAGATTTCGAATACTGGTGACCTCGACGATATGAACCCATTTGACGAATCGATGAATACCGTCTTCCCCAGCGATAACCCGTGCATTTTCAAAATGCTTTCGATTTAAAATATCTGCCACCGTTAATTGAAAATGTTCTTTCATCATTTGGCTCTCCTCGCAAAAGTGAAAACAGATTGAATAGGTGAAAAAGGATTGGTCCTGCAACCAATCCTTTCAATATATATCTAGAGTATTATCGGGAAGTTTACTTTTATTTCACTAAGCATTGACTCAAATTCATTTCGATCTAGAAAGTCTTCAGACTGCCAATTTTCCATGATCCAGGCCACTAATTCTTTAGGAGAGTTGAAGTACTCACCGCTAGAATCAGATTTTCGTATCGTATAACGTCCATTGTCTTCATCTATTGTGACTACACAAGGGTACGCATTATCCTTTGATCTTAAATAGAATTCCAAACTTCCCACCCCTATTATTATCTTTTAACACTTAGCACCTCACGAACTTGTGTGATTCTGCTTCAATAAAAGACTAGTAAAATATTTTCGTGCATTTGCTGTTCCAATCAAAAGTGTTTCAAATACATTTCCTTTGGGATGTAAAAATTCCACAGTAGCCCCATTTAAATGTTCTTTAACACCATTTATGCGATAGCCCTTCTGAATAAGGAAATCAATTTTGTCTCTTTCATCTAGAAATTGCTGATAATCTGACATCAAATCTCCCCCTTTTATTTTTTGGTGCCTTGATGAAGCGTGAAATAGTGGGAATATCTGCACTTAATGTCGCCCAAAAACCCATATTACTAAAAATAACAACTAAAAAGGCTGAAAAAGCAGCGCCGCCGGTTACAGGGGACTCGACCCAACTCCAGACCTCTCTGCCCGCAGCTGTTGCCTGACAAATTCAACAAACGGTCAACAACAATTAATCAAGCAATTGCTCAGCAAATCTGAGCAATTGCAGATAGGAGTAGTTCGATTAGTGTTTAAGTGAAGCTAAGATAATTAGCTAGATAGATAGTGTTTCACTTTGGTTTACTAGTGTATTTTTATTATATTTTGCCCTCTTCAAATATTGGCCAGAACCTGGTTTTCCAACAAATTGCTTGTCGCGAACAACAAATTCCCCACGTGACAACACCGAAACCGGCTCGCCGGTTACCTTCATACCTTCAAACGCATTGTAATCAACAGCCATATGATGTGTTTCGGCCGAAATCACACGTTCGATATTCGGATCAAAGATAACAATGTCTGCATCTGCACCGATGGTGATTGTCCCTTTTTTCGGGAATAAGCCAAAAAGCTTTGCGCTGCGGGTTGAGGTAATATCAACAAATTGATTTAGACTAATCCGTCCCTTCTTCACCCCCTCAGAGAATAATACCGACAAACGATCTTCAATAATTGGACCGCCGTTCGGTATTTTAGTAAAATCATCTCTTCCTAAATCCTTTTGCCCTTTAAAATCAAAGGAACATTGGTCAGAACCAATCGTTTGCAATTGACCACTCTTCAAAGCATTCCAAAGAACATCCTGATTCCACTTCTCTCTTAATGGCGGTGACCAAACATATTTAGCCCCTTCAAAATTAGGCTTTTCTAAACAGTCTTGATCAAGGACTAAATATTGAGGACAGGTTTCTCCCCAGACATCAAAGCCCTTGCTTCGGGCTATCGCTATTTGTTCCACTGCATCTGCACAAGAGACATGTACTACGTATAGCTGTGAATTGGCAAGTCCCGTAAATTTTGCTGCACGCCCTGTAGCTTCGCCCTCTAATTCCTGCGGTCTCGTTAGTGCGTGATAAATCGGGGCCGTTTTCCCTTCATCAAGGGCTTTTTTCGTTAAGTAATCAATGACATCCCCATTTTCTGCATGGACCATGACCAAGGCTCCGTGTTCTTTTGCAGAGATAAGTGTCTTGAACAATGTTTCATCATCCGCTTGAAATACATTTTTGTAAGCCATAAATACCTTAAAAGAGGTAATTCCTTCTTCAGTAATAACTTGAGGGAGCTCACTGAGAACATTCTCGTTGATTTCTGAGATCATTAAGTGGAAACCATAATCAATAACAGCTTTTTCTCCTGATTTATCATGCCATGTTTGAATCGCATTTTTCAGCGGCTCCCCCTTATTGGTTAAGCAAAAATCAATAACCGTTGTCGTTCCGCCAAAGGCAGCAGCAATGGTCCCTGATTCGAAATCATCCTTTGTCACCGTTCCACCAAATGGCATATCGAGATGGGTGTGTGGATCGATCCCTCCAGGAAAAACAAAACAACCTTTCGCATCGATTATTTCCGCGCCAGTCGCTGATAGATTTGTCCCGATTTGTGATATTTTACCATCTTCAATTAATATTTCTGCTTGGTATGTGTCTGTAGCCGTGACAATGGTTCCGTTTTTGATAATTTTTTTCATCAATAATTCCCTCCATATCTTCTACTTGGTTAGATCTGCTTTACATTCTACAACTCCACTTAAGGCAGCCTGTCGTTCATTCCAAGTCATCGGCGGCAGTTCTCTTGCTGCTTCGACCATATCAATCGCCCCATCTACAGGACATACGATCGAACATAAATTACAACCGACACAATCCTCTTCCCTCACTTTGAGGAAGCTCTTTCCATTTGCGTCCGTCAACATATCGATACATTGATGCGAGGTATCTTCGCAGGCAATATGACACTTATTGCAATTGATACAGACATCGGTATTGATTTTTGCGACGATATTGTAATTTAAATCCAAGTTGCCCCAATCCGAGTATTTAGGGACGGATTTTCCGATGATTTCAGTCACAGAGGCAATTCCTTTACTATCTAGATAATTGCTGAGTCCTTCAATCATATCTTCAACGATTCGGAACCCATGGTGCATGGCGGCCGTACAAATTTGAACGCCAGCGGCTCCCATCAACATAAATTCAACGGCATCCCTCCAATTGGAAATACCGCCAATCCCCGAAATTGGCACGTTAATATGCGGATGTCTTGCACATTCAGCGACCATGTTTAAGGCAATCGGCTTAACTGCAGGTCCGCAATAGCCGCCGTGTGCACCCTTTCCGGCCACATGTGGAATCGTATTCCATGAATCGAGATCAACACCCATGAGACTGTTAATCGTATTGATCATACTGATCGCGTCCGCACCGCCATTGCAGGCAGCTTCTGCGGTCGCCGTAATATCAGTGATATTTGGCGTTAATTTTACAATCACAGGTGTCTTTGCAACTTCTTTCACCCAAAAGGTCTGACGCTCAACAAGTGCAGGGACCTGGCCCGAAGCCGAACCCATGCCGCGCTCTGCCATCCCGTGGGGACAGCCAAAATTCAACTCAAGTCCATCAACACCGACATCCTCCACACGTTTAACGATTTCATGCCACTTTTCCTGCTTTGGTTCCACCATTAACGAAGCAATGATCGCATGGTTAGGAAATCGCTTTTTGGTTTCATAGATTTCTTTTAAATTGACATCTAAAGGTCGGTCGGTGATTAGTTCAATATTATTGAAACCGGCCACCCTTTGTCCGTTAAAACTAATTGCAGCAAACCTTGATGATACATTCAAAATAGGATCACCCAATGTTTTCCAGACTGCCCCGCCCCAACCAGCATCAAAGGCTCTTTGTACCTGATAGCCAGAGTTGGTAGGCGGTGCTGATGCCAGCCAGAACGGGTTAGGAGATTTTATCCCTGCAAGATTAATACGTAAATCAGCCATCTATTTTTCTCCCCTTTTTATCAAATAAGAAGTTATTTTGCCGTTCCGACAACAGAATATTGTTTATGAATGGCATAGGCCACATCTTTTCCCTGTTGCGCAGCGGTTACGACCATGGCGTCCCCATTCCCCTTACCAAACACAACATCTCCGCATCCAAACACTTTGGGATTGGAGGTTTGGAACGTTTCTTGATTTACCTTGACAACCCCGCCATCATGGCTAAGATCGAACCCTTCAATTAACTTCAGGTGTCTGGTTTGACCGATTGCTTTTACCACAGCATCGACAGGAAGTACATATTCGGAACCCTCGATTGCTACAGGTCTGCGCCGTCCATCTTTTTCTGGATCCCCAAGTTTCATTTTGATACACTCTATTCCGGTTACCTTCCCGGTTTCATCACCGATAATCCTTTTTGGTGCTGTTAACCAGCGGAATTCCACACCGTCTTGTTTGGCAAAATCATATTCAAATTCATAGGCCGTCATTTCTTCTTCCGTTCTCCGGTATAAGATTTTGACGTTTTCAGCTCCTAACCGAACGGAACAAGTCGCACCATCAATCGCGGTATTCCCAGCACCAATTACGACAACCCGTTTTCCAACAAACTCTTCGGATAACTGGCCACTTTTTGTTGCCTTGACAAATTCAATCGCATCAAATACACCCGCTAAGTTTTCGCCTTCAACACCCAGGTTTGGAACATGTGCCATACCTATTGCTAATACTATATAATCAAAATTTTCAGTAATTTCTTCGGCTGAAATATCCTTGCCGACCATTGTGTTCGTTTTAATGGTTACATTCAATTTCTCAACCTGCTCTACTTCCCAGAAGGAAATTCTTTGAGGTAAACGGAAAGAGACAATTCCATACGTATTTAAGCCGCCTGCTTTCTCGGCCCCCTCAAATATTGTAACCTCGTATCCCAATCTCGCCAGTTCCCTTGCCGCCGATAGTCCAGCCGGACCACCGCCGATGACAGCAACTGTTCGTCCATTCGCTTGACCTGGTCGAAAAAGTACTTGCTCATTTGTCATTGCCCAATCCGTAGCATATCTTTGTAGATTGCCTATCATAATCGGCTTGGTTGAATGATTTAGGACGCAAGCACCTTCACATAGTTCATCGGTTGGACAAACCCTAGAACAGCTTGCACCAACTGGATTTGAAGACATGATTGTTTTAGCGGAACCTAGTAAGTTTCCTGAGGCAATTTTTTTAATAAAGGTTGGAATATCAATACCTGTCGGGCAGGCCTTTATACATGGAGCATCATAGCAATAGAGGCACCGATTGGATTCTTCAACAGCTTCTTGGTTTGTCAGTCCCTGCTCCACCTCTAGAAAGTTCTTTTCAAGATTGGATAAGGATATACGCTGCATTTTTTCATTCGCCAAAGAGAAGCCCTCCTTCTTATATGAATGGTTTATGGCCAATACATATGGAATAAATAAATTATTTAAGTGCTGATCTTTAAAATGTAAGCGCTTTAATAAACTGATATTACCAAAAAGGGACCAACTCCTTTAGTCAAATATCTATTTCGCAGAAAATTCTGCATCTTATTATTATTTTACAGACTGATTTTAGACATTTCACCTAACAATCTGTAAATTGATGCAAGCATTTATTTAATCATTATGTAAAAAGAAAGTAGTTTACTATGAATGTAACCCTAAGGGGAGTATTGTTGTTAGATGTAAATTGGAAATTATATGGAATATTGTAAATAGTTTTATCAGAGGGCAGATTGCTTGTACACTTTTCTGAATCCTTTTTCAATTTAACACAATAATACCAAAAATATTGTAAAAAGAAATCGAATTGTCAATTAATCTTACAAGCTTTATTTGTTCATTTTCAAATGTCTAATCAGTAAAGTATTACTTACCTAACAATGCTTCTTCCTTCTAAGGAAAACTGACTTATTATAAAACAATCGTAAAAAACTTCTCGACATTTTCTACGAATGTGGAGGAAATGACCCCCCTTTTTATAAAAAAAAAGTGTACCCCATTTAGAAGGTACACCCAGCCATGTTTAACTTTGAAAATATTTAGACAACTCGATAACCATTGCTCCCATTCTCTCATTTTCAGGAACAAGGATCCGTTCTACCCCTTGCTCTTTTAATGCTGCTGCGGTAACTTTTCCAACGGCTGCAGCTACTGTTTTTTCCTTGAATGAATTAACAATGTCTGTAAATATTTCATGTTCTCTTGCATAGTCAAAAAGCGAGTGAACCTGGGTTGCCGTAGTAAAGCATACCGCGTCACATTCACCTGACTGAAGTTCATTACATAACCTTGCCACCATCTCTTTTTCAGGTGCTATATGCTGGTATGGGAGTAACTTCTGGACAATGGCACCGCGATCTTCGAGAAATTTTGTTAATACTGGTGCTGTTTCCCCGTGAAGTTGTAACATAACTCTTTTTCCAGAGAGATCTACGGTTTCGAGTGATTGAGCTAATCCCTTTGTTGTTCCATCATCATCGACCACGATTGGTTTAATTTCATATTTCTTTAATGCAGAAAGGGTTTTATAGCCTCTAGATGCTATCTGTGCTTCACGAAGGTTCTTTAAAAAGGACTCTTTTAATCCAAGCTTTGTTGCTAATTCCACAAGTGTCTCAAAACCAATCCCCGTTGTGAAGATCACCCAATCGGCACCTTTCTTTACAAATTCGCGTAAATCAGGTTCCACTTCCTTTTCTGCTAAAAATACAGTCCCTTGAAGAGTACGGACTAGAGGAACACCTCCTTGTTTTCCAATTATCGTACTTATTTCTTCTATTTTTCGCGAACCGCTAATGACAACTCGCTTTCCAGTTAAACCCTTCTCCATTGCACTAACCTCTCAAATCGTATTAATTTTTTTCTCTTGCGATTCTTTCAATCTCATGTGAAGGATAAATGTTCACACCACTTTTATCAGTCTGGGCCACGGCTGCCATTGCTGCTGCGACGTTCCTTGCTTCAATCGCTTTATAAGGTCGTAATGCGCCAACCATGAGTATATTTAAAAAGGCACTTGCTTTTTCCGCAATTCTTTCCCCAAAACGAAACTCTGTCCGCTCTCCTAACAATAATGATGGCCTGAAAATATGAACAGATGGTATAATTAACTTACGTAAAGCTTCCTCCACTCGTCCCTTCACTTGATTGTAGAAAATTAATGATTTAGAATTTGACCCCATCGCGGTAATAATGAGAAATTTTTCTACACCAGTTTTTGATGAGATTTTTGCTGCCTCGACCGGATATTCATAGTCTACTTTTCGAAAAGCTTCCTTGCTTTTTGCCTTTTTAATAGTAGTCCCTAAACAACAAAAAACATCTGTTACCTGAAATAATTCCGAGTATGTATCTAGCTTGTCAAAATCAACGACATGCACTTCACAGGAGGGATGATTGCTTTCAATTGGTCTTCGGACTAATATATGGATCTTTTCATAATTTTTTTGTTGAATGAGGATTTTTACTAATTCATTTCCTACTAGTCCGCTAGCACCTAGAACAAGTGCCGTTTTTTTTCTGTTTTTCATATCTAATCCCCTTTACGATCCAACCTTTATCTCATTAAATCGGTATCATTAAGATTATTACACAATCCTCGTGAATAATGAAGAATATTAATCCTTAGATGTATAATTTTGACTTTGTATCTTACCCTAAAAAGGAAGATACAAAATTCAATAAGGTAAATCACGATAAAGTTGTCAATATTATAGATTATTTTTGTTCAATTATTTTTTCCTTGGACATACTGAGGAAGTGAAAATTTTTTTAAGGAGGAACATGGATGCCTAACGATTTCCAATTTAGTAATTTTATTAATGATGTATCGCTGCAAACGAAAATGGAGAATGTGTGGAGTAATACTTGTGGTTCATGGGAGAATTGCAACCAAGAAACGATTCAATCTTTCCTAGCCCAGTGCCTCGATTATAATATTGACCCACAGTACTGCATGAGTTGGGTTGAACAGCATAAGGAAGAAATACCCAATTGGACTAATGTCTCGGAAACCTCGTTAGACTGGGTAAACCAGCACACATCAACGGGTTCAGCCATTTCGATTACAGAGCAGGATTTTAGTTGATTTTTAGGGAGGAGGTAATACCCTCCCTTTTCATTTATCCAAAAATAAAAAAAGTGCTTCTGTGGTCATTTAAATCTATGAATCAAATCTACTAACCTTTCTAATCCATCGAGCAGTCTGGGTGAGGGGCGGCAGTACAGTTCTTCCTCAAGAATGAGAATCTGGTCATCACTTTTAAACCCTAGTTCTTCAAATCCAGTTCGCTTTTTAACAAGGCTTTTTTGAATCTTATCTTTCCTCACTCCTACCCAAGCAAGACAAATAAAATCGGGCTTGCGACTTATTACATCTTCCCACTCCGTTTGAACACTGGCCAATTCAATATCCTGAAAGATGTTTATTGCCCCAGCAGCTTCGGATATCTCCGTGAGCCAATTTATTTTTCCTGGTGTAAATATCGGCTTTGGCCACCATTCCCAGTACAAACGTGGTCGGTAACTTTGATTTACACTCTGCTGTTTTACTTTTTCAAGCCGGGAACGAAATTGCCGAGCCGCCTCCACTCCCCGTTCTTGTTCGCCAAGAACTCCAGCGGTTGTGATTAAATCGTTTTCAATATCTGTTAATGATTGTGGATTTAAAACAAGATGGGGGATATCTCGTTTCTTTAGATCCTCAATATTATTTTCCATCCCTGGAACACTTAAAGAAGCAAGGACCATATCAGGCTGCAATTGTTCAACTAGATCCATGTTAATCGATAAATCAGGACCTAACTTTGGTAGATTTTTGATTGAGGCTGGCCAATCGGAAAAGTCATCAACTCCTACTAATAAGTGTGTTAAACCCAGATATTCCATAACTTCGGTATTACTAGGGCACAAGGAAATGACTCGCATGTTCTACCATCTCTCCTCTCGATATAGTTAAAGCAAAGGAATCATAAAACGCATGGATGGAAAATCATCCATGCGTTTTTGGGTATTTTTATTTCCTTTCCCCTTCTACGGCCGCAACCAACTGAAATAAAAAGCGATAAATAAGCTGGAACGCCTCACCTATGGATATCTCTTCGGTAAAACCTTCCACATAGTTTAAGGCAAAATTCAAATTCCATAATCCATCTTCCAAGCTGAACATTAAGTCAAATTTTGCTTCATCCCCGTGTAATTGGGTATTTAAATTTTCCTTTAACGCTTTTTCAAATTTCTTTTGCAGTTTTAATCCCAACATTACATCGTATGTCCCAAATACATCATCCGCTTCTATTGAAACAGCCTCGACACCAATTAAATCAAACCAATTAGACTCCAAATAAATAAATTCATTTTTATGCATTTTTAAGTAATCGAGAGGCTGAGCCAAGAATGAAGTCGATTCATTCTTTAGCATATTTTCTGTTTCTTTATCACAACGTTCAATGTAGGCGTCTGCAAAGCGGACACTAACATCCTTCTCCGAAAATTGGATATTATCACCCAGCTGATTTTTTTCGAGATACTCCTTTTCTTCTTTAAAAATGGTAATACTATTGCCGTTTGAGTTATTTTTCTGTTCAGATATGTACTGTTTGATTTGGTCTTTTAACATAAGGAATGTCCTCCTATGATTCACTTTTCATCTTTAATTTTGAGTGTTTATGTGTAAAAAAGCAAATATGATAATGTTTTTTTGCAAAAAAAAGAGGTGACTATATATAAGCCCCCCTCTAATAGCTATTTAATTTTCCGCTAATTTCGTTTTTACCTTATGAGCGGACGGTTTTATCTCACCTGGATCTTCTGCTTGTTTTGCCCGTTTAATAAATAAGGCAAGAACTAAAGCGAGGCCAGCGATAAATACACTTACAAAGAAAGCATCATTAATTCCTTCCAAAAGAGCTTGCATCTCAATTTGATGTTGCATTTTTAGTTTCATGGCTTCTGTAATCTTTATTGAAGGGTTAGGTACAACCTTCTTTGCAGCCTCAACGATTTCAGTTGCATGTGTTTTGGCACGAGTTGTCATAACCGTAACCAACAACGCTGTACCAATGGCACCAGATACCTGCGACATCGTATTATTCATCGCCGTGCCATGAGGATAAAACCGTGCCGGTAACTGGTTTAAGCCATTGGTCGTAATTGGCATATTTACCATCGAAAAACCAAACATACGGATCGTGTATAAAATAATTAAATGAGTATAGGTGGTTTCCAGTGTTAATTTACTAAATAAATAACTTGTTATCACTGTAATAGCTAAACCAATAATAGCTAAAGCACGACCACCGAATTTATCAAAAAGTTTACCTGTAATCGGCATCATAATGGCCATTAGAATTGCCCCTGGCAACAACATTAAACCCGCATCTATCGGGGAAATCCCGCGAATATTTTGGACATAAATTGGTAGAAGAAGCATCCCGGAAAACATCGCCATTGTAACTACCATGGATATAGCAGAAGATAATGCAAACATTGGATATTTATAAATCCGGAAGTTAAGAAGTGGCCGTTCTTGTCTTAATTGACGCAAAATAAATGTTACCAATGAAATGAGACCAACTGCAAGCGTCCCATAAACTTGCGGACTATCCCATCCTTCTTTACCAGCGGAACTGAATCCATAAAGTATTCCGCCGAAACCTATGCTTGATAACACCACAGATAAGAAATCAAGACGAATATCAACCTTACCTTTTTTATCTTTAAGTAAGAAAAAGCCAAGCAATACGACGAGAATCGCGATTGGTGTGACAAAATGGAAGAGCATTCTCCAGTCATAGTGTTCAATAATCCAACCCGATAAAGTCGGTCCAATTGCCGGAGCAAACATTAATACTAACCCGAAAACCCCCATTGCTAATCCACGTTTTTCAACAGGAAAACTTGTTAACATTACATTCATTAACAAGGGCATCATAATCGCTGACCCAGAAGCCTGAATCATCCGACCAGATAATAAAAGTGGAAAGTCATGAGCAAAGCCAGCTAAAACAGTTCCAAAAGTAAATAAAAGCATGGCTGCTAGGAATAATTGCCGGACCGAAAATTTTTGAATTAAAAATGCTGATAATGGAATCAAAATTCCATTTACTAACATAAAACCGGTTATCAACCATTGACCAGTTGATGGGTCTATTTTTAAGTCAGCCATGATTGAAGGCAGTGCGATATTTAATAATGTGTTATTTAAGAATGCAATAAAAGCTCCGACAATCAGTACGGCAAGAACGCCATACGGTGGGCCAGCAGTCTTTTTTATGGTTTGATCCATTCAATTTCCCCCTATAATATATGTTCATTTTTTTATACACCTGTTTCACACTTACATAATAATATACGCAGTGTTCAATTTTTGCAATTAAAAAAACCTGCAAAATTATGGGTTTGTAATAATGCTTTAAATAATGTACTATATTTTTATACTAATAGTACAAATGGAAATAAAGGTGATTTTATGAATGACCGAAAGCAGCATGTAGTAAATATGGCTCATCAATTATTCATCGAAAAAGGATTCCAAGCAACATCTATTCAAGATATTTTAGACTATAGCGGGATTTCTAAAGGAACGTTTTATAATTATTTTTCATCGAAAAGCGAATTATTAATCGCGATTTATAAAACAATTTTTAAGAGGCTCGAAAAGGATCGAAACGATTTATTAATTGGTCAAAACCCTTCCAGTATAGAAATTTTCATTAAGCAAGTGGAACTGCAAATGATTTCTAATAGGAAAAATAAACTAATTGCCCTTTACGAGGAAGTATTGTCCTCTAATGATGCCGACCTCAAACAATTTATCCAACGACTTCGTTTAAATTCACTTCGTTGGTATTACAATCGGTTTATCGACATCTTCGGCGAAGAGAAAAAACCATTCCTATTAGATTGTGCGATTATGTTTCAAGGGATATTACAATATAATGTTCAATACAATAGAATGGCCCATGAATCTGGAGAAAAAGTAAGCAGTGTTGTCCGCTACAGCGTGGCGCGATTGGTTAAAATAGTTGATGAGGTTTCTGAATCAGGGGATCAATTAATAGAACCAAATACTTTAGAAAAATGGGTCCCTGGCTGCCAAAAAAACAATCTCGAGATTATCACCCAGTTGATGAAAATGGCGGTAACGTTAAGGGCATCGATAACGAAAAGCATTCAAGATGTAGAAGAACAAAGCAAATACAATGAACTTCTGGATTTTATTCAAGAAGAAATCATCCATACAAAATCACCAAGAAAGTTTCTTATTCAAAGTGCCCTATTATCATTAAAGCAAAACCCCGAATCACTTTGGAAAAAAGAACTAGGGCAGCTTAATGAATTGATCGAGTCTTTTTATAGTGTGACAGAGTCGGAAGAAACAAACCCCTAATCCAAGGATTAGGGGTTTGTTTTGTGTAGGTAAGGCTTTTATTATTTGAAAAGCGTTGCTGAATTTCCCAAATAAAGTAATTCCTTGAATATTGTTTTACCACCACGATTGCATCTTCACCATTTTTTGTAAATATTAACCCTAAACCCATTTGTTCTTGAAACTTCCATCCTTTTGATTTCATATATTTTTTCACAACATTATAGCTGCTATCTTGACTACTTTCGGATAAGTATCTGCTTCGTTTATCTGTTTTTGAGAACAGCTCAAATTCTGAATCGCATAAGTGAAGCTTCATTGCAGAAACAATTAATGGTATTGGATTTCCCTCCTGAAAAAGCGCAGAACCAAATCTGCTGACAACTAGACCAAATCCTATGACCAAAACACTCACTAGGATAACGGCCATTTTTCTAATACCCTCCACCCGTTCGCCTCCTTATTTATCTGCTACTATTTAATTTGACGACGGATGGGTATTTTTGGTTTCAGATAGAAATATATCATTTTCATTAAAATTATTTAAGATGTCGGTAATGAATTTATTAATTAGTATTTAGAGTTAGTTTAAGAAAGGGAAAGCTGCAATAATAGGGGTATCATAATAGACATGATCAATGCGGAAGTAATCATCGCTATGCTCCCCATGACCCCTTCTATTTCTCCCCATTCAAATGCACGGTTGGCACCGATTGCCTGGGCTGAGGTTCCTAACGCTAATCCCTTAGCAATTCTGCTTCTAATCCGTGTAATATTTAAAAGAAATGGCCCAACCATTAAAGAAAAAACCGCAGAAATACAAACAAACAAAATCGTTAATGACGGTATCCCCCCTAATGACTGGGATACTGATAAGGCAATGGGAGCAGTGACCGATTTTGGAATTAGCGACAACATAATTTCCTTATTCATGTGCAAATACTTCGTCAACAAGACAATTGAAATTACACCAGTTAATGTGCCTGGCATAACCGCCCAGAAAATAATTACGAAATTTTTTCTAATAATGCTTACATTTCTATATAAGGGAACAGCAAGGGACACAGTAGCAGTTCCTAATAAAAGTGAAAATATACCTGTTCCAGAAGAATATTGGGCAACATGTATATGAGAAAGCGTCAATAAACCAATGATGAACACTGTTACAGTATATAACGGATTTAACCATGACTTGTTATAAGTTTTAAACACCTTATTTCCTACTGCATAACTCATAACAGTAATGCAGGTACATAACAATATATTAGAAATCATTGTTCCCATTTTGTTTACTCCTTTTTCTTTTAGTTTCTAAATACTCAGCAATAAAAGCTGTAACAAGTAGGACAACCAGGCTGCTTGCTGCTAGGATGATTGCTAATTTTATTCCTTCTACTCTAAAAATCCCTGCAAAATGCCAAACACCTACGATAAATGGAATAAATAGAAGAGTTATATGTTTGATATGCAGCTGGGCGGCTGCTTCGACCCATTTGAGCTTACAAGCACCTGACATTAATGCAATGAATAAGAGCGCCATTCCGATAATACTTCCAGGGACAGGAAGATCAAGCCAAGTAACGAGTCTTGTTCCAATCAAATATATAACTAAGATTGTGAGAAACTGAGCAATAGTACGAACCATTCGGCTCCAACCCCCTACATTAAGATTAATGCCCCATTATTTTTTAACAAATGTGGTCACAATTTATTTCTCTAAAGTCAGTATCGCATACCTTTTTGAGTTTTTCTGTAAATGTGGAATGGTATCTAACATAGATTTATAAAATTTGATTTAATACATGGTAGAATAACTTACTTTTATTTCGAGTTACCTTCATAAAGCAAAAAAAGCCGATTCCCAATAGTAGGACCGGCTAAAACTGAATATTTAATGCCTATTTAAGAAAGGATTTAGGCATGACAACAACGACGACCTCTCCACGAGCACAGAGAATATCATTCGCATAAACTTCTGTCTCAACCTTAAACTTTTTAGGGTGTATTTCATGGACAGTTCCGATTGCTTTTAATGGTATACCATGTGGAGTGGGCTTGAGAAAGTTCACATTTAATGAAGCCGTTACGAATCTTGGGGGCTCCTCTCCATCACCAGCTTCATGTCCATTTTTTCGATGAAGCGCCAATGCAGCAGACCCTGTTCCATGACAATCTATTAAAGAGGCAACAATTCCACCATAAACAAAACCTGGAAGTGCTAGATGCTCTGCTTCTGGTGTGAATATAGTTACTGTTTGTTCACCCTGCCAGCCAGTTCGAAAATGATGTCCCCCTTCGTTCAATCGACCACAGCCATAACACCAGGCGAAATCATCCGGATAATCATCCTGAATTGCTTTTAAAACTTTATCTTCCATTAATTTCTCCCCCTTCACCGAAAACGCTTTCATAGACATGATAACATTGTTAAAATTCCCTGGTCAATCAATAGACAAAATATTAGAAAATCCAAATATTTCACATAATTCAGAAAAGAAAAAACCCTTGTGATGCAAGGGTTTTCTTCTGAATATTTCGGTAGTAATAACAAATAGACTCAATATGGAGCAAAAAAAAACAATTAGACTACTAATTCCAAACCTCCTCTGCAATTACCCTATACCCTGCTTCCGGCTTAATTGATCCAAAAAGATAGTCACGAATCTACTACACCGATCAATATCCTTCATTTGGAGGCTAACCTCGATTTTTAGGGTGGCACTTAAATTTGTGTGTACGTAAAGCATATCCTTAAATTCATCAACAGCTCCACAAAACTTCGGGTAACCACTATCCCCTGTGCCGATTACACCTGTCAGTACCTTTTTTACGTCCTGAGTTTCGAATGCACGATATAGCTCCATCATTTCTTGAGGAATTTCGCCATTTCCCCAAGTATAGGTTCCGATTACAACAGCCTCAAATTGGGATAAATCCCTAACTCGAAATTGCTCGATCCGAAAGAGAGAAACCATTACATTCTTCTTTAAAAATAAATGGAAAATTAGTTGAGCTAATTCTTCAGTATTTCCTGTTTTGGAAGAATATACGATGGCAATTTTCATAATTCATCGAAACCGTTTGATTGTGTTACCTTTGCATAGCTTCTTGACTTCTGTTCAAAAAAATCGGATTTTGTTCCATTCATCATTTCATCACTGAAAACATGGATCCAAGGCATAGGGTTTACTCTTTCTTTATATAAGTTCTGTAAACCTAGCTGTCGAAGCCGCTTATTAGCAAGATATTCGGTGTATTTTTCGTACTCGCTCAATTCAATACCATCTATATCCTTCAAAATCATATGTGCCCACTCTTTTTCAAGTCGAACAGCTTGTCCAACCACTTTATACACATAATCAATGTTAGCCTCTGTATGTAAATCCGGATTTTCTGTTAAAAGTATTCGTAGAAACTGTGCCATGAAATACGCATGCTGCATTTCATCCCGTTGTATATAGCTAATCATTGTACTAGACTTAAGCATTTTTTGCTGGCGGGCAAGATGATAGAAAAAAGCAAACCCAGCATAAAAATATATACCCTCTAGATTAATAGAATTCACACCTAGTTGAAATAAATTTTGTGGTGTAGGATTCTCACGGAAACATTCATATGCATCTAATATCAGTTGGTTTCTTTTTTGAACGATTGGATCATTTTTGGCTTGATTGAACCAATCCTTTTGTTCATTTAAGGGGACAAGAGAACTTAATATATAGGAATAGGATTCATTATGAACTGCTTCCTGCTGAGCGATGACGGCAAATATTGCTTTAAAGCTAGAATCCGACACATAATCCATCACTTGACACATGGTAGGGGTCTGCAGGCTATCTAAACAAGCAAGTTGTGTATTTATTCGTAAAAAGACATCTTTCTCCGTTGAACTTAGAAAGTCCCATTGCTTTATATCATCTTGCATATTAATCTCTTGAGCTTTCCAAAAGTTTGACAATAAAGTTTGATATAAATCGTATATCTGAGGATAGGCAATATCATTCCAGTTGAGCAAGCCTGATGATTTTCCGTTGATAATACCGGTTGATTTATTGGGAAACTCAGGGTTTAACAGTTTTATTCTTGATAGCGGTAAATGAATATCCATAAAATAATCTTCTCCAATCTATTCTAAAAAGGTGTTAGCTATGGCAAGCCTCACATTCGTCAATTTCCGTTTGAGATGTGCTTCTTACATAGTACGTTGTCTTTAATCCTTGCTTCCAAGCTTCCATATGCAGGTTGAGCAAGTCCTTTGCTTTTATATCGTGCCTAACATATAAATTAAAGCTAATGCCTTGATCAATGTGACGCCCTCGTGCCGCATTCTGTTTAATACTCCAAACTTGATCTAATTCATGTCTGGACCGGCGATAAAATTCGTACGTAATATGATCTAAATCAGGTGCCGTTACTTTAAATTTAAAATTCTTCTTTTCCTCTGCATATTCAACAGAATAGATAGGATCTATTCCATCAGTGGAACCTCCTATTTTCGCTGTTGATGAGTTGGGAGCGATAGCCATTAACCAACCATTTCGAATACCATGATTGACGACATCCCTTTTTAGTTCAATCCATCTTTTCGTTTGGTAATTTTTCCGATCAAAATAGCTCCCAGTATGCCATTCTGAATCTTTAAATAGACTATAAGACCCTTTCTCCTTGGCTAGTTCCATTGAAGAACGAATGGTATAAAAGGCGATATCTTCATACAAGCGATCCGCATACGTAACAGCCTTTTCAGATTCCCAATATATACCTTTAAGTGCTAAAAGGTGGTGCCAGCCAAATGTACCAAGACCCACGGCTCTGTACTTTGTATTTGTTAGTTGAGCCTGTCCAACTGAGATTGTATTTAAATCAATCACGTTATCGAGCATTCTTACTTGGATCCTAATTAAACGCTCTAAAACATCTGCAGGAACTGCTTTTGCCAAATTAATAGAAGATAAATTACAAACAACGAAATCACCTGGTTTACGAACAATCACGAGATTGCCATCTTCATTTTGGTATTCGTTAACTATGGTCGTAGCTGACATATTTTGAGCAATTTCTGTACATAGGTTACTGCAGAAAATAGTTGTACGGCCCTTGCCTAATACATGCTTATTTGGATTTTGCCTGTTTACTTCATCACGATAGAACATGTATGGTGTTCCTGTTTCTAATTGAGCAACCATTATTCGTGTCATAATATCCATTGCACGGTAGGTTTTACGAGGAAGAAGCTGGTTACCTGCGGCCTCTTCATATTTCTCGGTAAAGTATTTAACATCCGTTTCATCATAAAAATCCTCAAGTCCGAGAAGGTTCCCTTTTTCATCCTTCCAGCCCATAAATTGTTTTACTTGATGGGGACAAAATGTATGCCACTGCCCGATACTTCTTCCATCCTCATCTTTCTCTTCTAATTTTTTCATAAATAGGTCTGGTATGGTGACACCCGTGAAAATGTCATGGGCTTTACGACGTTCATCTCCATTATTGGTTTTCAAATCGAGAAATCCGTTCATGATATCTTTATGAAACAAATCTAGATAAACAGCAATGGCACCTTGCCGTTGACCTAACTGATCGACACTGACAGCTGTATTATTTAGCAATTTAATCCATGGTACAATTCCAGAGGAGTTTCCTTTAAATTTCTTAATATCGGAACCTAGGGCACGAATTTTACCATAATAGATCCCAATACCTCCGCCATCCTTACTTAGCCGAGCAATATCCCAATTATTTAAATAAATGCTATCAAGGGAATCGTCTACTGTATCAATAAAGCAGGAGGAAAGCTGCCCAAAGCTTTTGCCCGCATTCGCTAAAGTAGGGGTAGCAACTGTCATAAATAAATTACTTAGTGCCCAATATGCTTCCTTTACAAGCTGTAAGCGGATGGACTCCTTTTCATCCTTCATAATCGTCATGGCAATAACCATGAACCGCTCCTGCGGGAGTTCATATACGTTTCTATTATGATCTTGAGCAAGATAACGATCCGCTAGTAAAAATAACCCTATGTAATTAAATAATAAATCTTTATCTGGATTTATCTCTTTTGCTAGTTGATCGATTTCATCTTTACTATATAAACTTAGGAGATCATTAGAATATATACCTTTATCAGTCAATTCTTTTATTAATCTATAAAAGTCTCCATATTTTAAAGAACGATTATTGCCTCGACTTTTTGCAGATTTTCCATATAATTCATTCAGATATAAACGGGCAGCGACAAATGTCCAATTCGGTTGGTCCATTGCCACTTGATTTATTGCATAGACTAAAGCTTGTTGGTTTGCTTCCACCTCTGTTACTTCCAGTTCGCTTATACGGTTTTTAAGCTCAGTTGTATCCATCTGATATTTTTCTGTAACTTGATTAATAGATTCTAAAACATAATTGAAATCAACTTGAAGCTCCTTTGTTACCATTTCATTTCCCCCTATAATAAAAAAATCCGCTCAAGGGGAATTGAGCGGATGAAACGATAACACTACAAAAGGACTAAAATAAAAGTATCCAATGCCTCCTGTCGCCACCGTTCATCTTCTCAATCCCCGAAGAAGTTGAAACAACTTAAGAAAGACAGGTCTCCTGACTCATGCTTCATCCTACTTTGAACCCTTCCCATATAATTGCCTAATATATTAGACATTTCTTATACAGTGGTTTGCTCATTTCGTCAGCATTTACAGTTGCGGGGGCAGTTCTGGATTTACACCAGATTCCCTATTAAGCCACAATGGCATCGTCTCTTAAGGCTAACACAATATATAGTTTGATTATTATTTATTGAAACAATATATAGTGAATCAATTAATTTAAATAATAGTATAGTCACCAAAATAATTCAAGTCTATTATTAAATAAAAATGAAACCTATCTGGTTTAGTTTCCGTATATTAAGAAAGTCCAAGGTGAAAAGGGGCAATTTTATGGGGAACATTTTTCTATTTACGATGATCATTGGAATAGCTTCAGCACTTGTTTTAATACCCATTTTTAAACATGAAGAGGCAAATAAAAAAGTTGATAAAAAACAAAAAATCGGCGTCTTCATTGCTGTTATGGTTTTTCTTATGCTTCCAGTGTTTTCATTCTTTTATTTTAGTAATTTTGATAGAAACTTCACTTCTTTATGGCCGTTAGCAATCTTCCTAACTGTAGGAGGAGCAGTTCTTGCCAAAGGCACAGAAAGAAAGATTAAAGGACTTCTCTTTCTAGCAAGTCTAGGTCTAGGAATTTATTTCTTAACCGCCTTCATTTTTAATGCCGATGAAAAATATCAAGTAGCAAAGATGGATGCAAAGGTAGAGATTCAGACCTTTGATGAGAAGGAAACACCAGCTAGCGTTCCACCGCAGTTTGCACGTAACAAAATGAAAAAGGCTTTTGGGCAAGTACCGAACACAAGCTACTTTGAGCTTGGAAATCTTCAGATTCAAAAACTGAACGGTGATTATGTATATATTGCTCCCGTTGAATTTTCTGGATTTTTTAAATGGTGGAAAGGCGAAAGAACTCCTGGTTACTTTTCATTAAGTGCAACGGATTCTAGCGCTAATCCAAAATTTATTAAGGCCGAAATGGTTTATACCCCTTCCTCTTATTTTAATAGACAAATCGAGCGGCATATTCGCATGCAATATCCCAAGAAGATTTTCTACGGAGATGTTCAATTAGAAATTAACGAAGAAGGAAAACCTTTTTACATCCGTACTTATGGTGAATTTATTTCAGCCCGAAATGGATTTACGGCCAAAGGGCTAGTCGTAGTTGATTCTAAGAGTGGCGCAATGAAAGATTATCATATTTCAAATGTCCCCGAATTTATTGATGGCGCGGTCTCACCTGAGGCAGTTAGTCTGCAAAACAGCTATTATGGGAACCTCGTCCATGGATTTTGGAATAGTAAATTCGGAAAATCTGACGTGAAACTCCCATCTGATGAAGGAACTGAGTCAAATGTAAGTCCGATCTTTGATGAAAATGGAAAGATGTATTATTTTACTGATTTCACAAGTCCCAAAGAAGGCGTAGATTCTATGCTTGGTTACTCGTTGACTAACTCAAGGACGGGAAAAGCAACTTTCTATACCGGAAATCCAGAGCAATCTTATATGGATTCACAGGGTGCCTTAC
This sequence comes from Bacillus sp. OV166, assembly GCF_900177675.1. Taxonomy (GTDB): domain Bacteria; phylum Bacillota; class Bacilli; order Bacillales; family Cytobacillaceae; genus Neobacillus. Next base: position 3,789,899 of record NZ_FXWM01000001.1, read on the forward strand.
AGATCATTGAGAAGAAATTTATTGAAAAGAAATGGCATGGGCAAATGCCGATTCTTTACAATTTTTACGGAGAAGCAAGCTGGTTAACGTCTGTATTGGATTCGAACGGTTTTCTGCAAAATTACTTTATCGTCTCTGCAGCAAATCCAGAAATTTCTGTGTACGCCAATACTCCAAATGAGGCCCTAAAACAATATAAAACAGCCCTACAAAGAGGCAAGGGCACTGTAGACGGCAGTTCTAAAGCGGTTGAAAAGCAAATCAGCGGAACAGTGGTGAGAGTCTATAAAGAACAAAGAGAAGATTTCATCATTGTTTCTTTTTTATTAGACAATCGCCAAAACTTTATCATCTCTTCGGAAAGAGTCCCGCTAGCTATCTACTTAAAAGAAGGAGATAAAGTAACCATTCGCTACTTGGACACTGGCGGAGACTTCCTGCCGGCAAAAGAGTTAGTAATAGATGCATTACAATAGGGAAACAAAAATGGGTGTCCTGCACTAATTAGTGCCGGACACCCATTTTTTAAAACACCAAGGATGTCACTGAACCCTTTGTATTCTATTTTGAATGCCATAGGTGAACGGTTTTGGCTGGGCTTTACTGAAGTTAACTAATGCATCAAGGTCAACGGGTCCGACTTCTTTGTTTTTAGCTTGAGTAAATACAGTAAATCCATCTCCGCCTCCAGAAAGAAAAATATTCGCTGTCACAGAATAGGATTTATTATGAACCATTTCCGTGCCATCTGGAAGCTTGATGCTCACTACCCTTTGCCCTGCTGGTTTATTTGGATCCCAAGTATAGCTTAAGCCAGAAATCTGCAGCATGTTCGTTTTTGTTGCCCCCCACTGCTGGTTGAGCAATTCTCGGATTTGCTGTCCCGTCATCGACATTTTGACAAGATCATTATTAAAGGGCTGAACTGTGTAAATTTCTCCCCAGGTGATATCGCCAGGGTCAATATCGGCTCGAATACCGCCAGGATTCATAAAGGCTAATTCGGTATTCAACGCTTTCCTTTGTGCATCCGCAATGAAATCGCCAAGCACTGACTCACCATTTTCATTTTGCTTTGCCGTCAGACTTTCAGATGAAGAGCCAACAACTCGATTAACAATCGGTTCTATTTTTGCTTCATAGCCTTCTATCATTTTCTTTATTTCCGGATCGGGCTCGATTCCTTCTTGAAAGGTAGTTACAATCTCAGCTCTTTTTGAGACAATATCCTTTGTTTTAGGATCTATCTCAAGATCAACATCAGAGAAAGCAGTTCCATAGGAATAGGATTGAACAACTAGTTTATTGTCAATCGTTGCGTTCATATAGGCATGATTATGGCCGCCGAAGATAATATCCACTTCATCGTCGACCCGGTTTGCGATATCGACAAGTTGTCCTTTTGGATTTTCTCCGTTTGGACCTGATGTACCTGGGTTATGGGCTAAAACGACAATCGCTTTTACCCCTTGTTTTTTCAACTCAGCTACATTCTGATTAATTGCTTCTACTTCATCCGTGAATTTTAATCCTGCCACACCGCTAGGGACAACAAGTGTTGGGGTCTCAGTAGTTACCACACCGATAAAACCGATGGGCATCCCATTTACTTTGATCACTTGATAAGGAGGGAGAATCGTTTTTCCTGTTTTCTCATTGACCACATTGGCAACAATCCATGGGAAATTTGATCCAGCGAAATTTCCTGTTTTCGGATGTGTTCCCCCTTTTATAAGGCGCATCAGTTCCGTTAGGCCTTCATCAAACTCATGATTACCAACAGTACCGATGTCAAAACCCAGTTTGTTCAAGATCTCGATTGTCGGTTCATCCTGTAAAAGGGCCGAAATTGGAGGGCTGGCCCCAACCATGTCTCCATCTTCAACCAATAGCGTATTTTTATTTTCAGCTTCACGCTGTTTTAAATAAGCTGCTAAATAATCGACCCGACCAGCCGGTTTCCCGTTAACTTTCCGGGTCACATTTAATTGACCATGCAAGTCATTAATACCTAAAAGCTGAACTTGAATGAAACGATTATTTGCGGCCGGTGGTTTTCCCTTTTTGGGATTGACCGTTTCTGGACGGTTGGATTTATGCCCATGATATTCTTCAGATAACCCATGATTCTTTCCTTCCGAGGGTTTCGGTTTGCTAACCTCTACAACTTGAGGCTTTGTAACAGTTTGAATTTGATTATCCATATCCCTTAGGGCACGAGCTGAAGCACTTTGATTTCCTGTTATTCCCACCAAGGCTAGGATCGTTAAGGCAAGAAACGCCTTCTGAATCAATTTCATACAATTCCTCCCACAATTTTCTAAAAGAGCCAAGGGTATTTTTCGCATTGTAGGTTTGGAATATACAGAAAAGGCACCAAAGGAGCTTGGTGCCTGACACTATTAATGTTTGGCGATCAGACTTTGGTAGGCTGCTGATGTTCTTACTTCAATGGTCAAGGTCCCCTTTTTATAGATGGATTTGATAATAAATGGAGCACCAGTGTTGTTCTGAAATTGAAAGTCCGGTCCACCATAAGATACGGTTGCATCTCTGCCAGCAGGTACATACCCAACAGACAAGGAATGGTGATGTTTTTCAATATAACTAACACCTACTTGATCCACTGCATTAAACAGGGTTGATGACGTCTGGCAAATTCCTCCCCCGATACCGTCGACTAGTTGCTTATTTACAATTTCCTTCGCCTTTTGATATCCATGGGCGGCATCACTTGGACCAACAGTGGTATTAAATGAGAAAATATCTCCCGCTCCGACAATGATATTATTAATGGCCTCGGCCGACAGCTGAATATTCTTTGAACGGCCTACAACTCCGCTATTAAATCTCGTTGTAAAGCTTGCCACGACAACTTCCCCTAACTGGTCAACATCCTCAGGCTTATAACCGCTCTCGGTCACATATAAAGGTAGTTCAATATCTCCACCCGTTGCCGATGCTGTTATGACCTTTTCAACTAACTCTGATTCCTCTAAGATAATTCTAGGTTTGCCTTTAATGATTTGACCATTGGGGCCAATCTTATCAAGAACCATTCGTTGGTCATATCCTTTGGTACTTTCCGTCCCTCTTGCTAAATCCTTTGCCCATTTTTCAAGTTCCTTTTTGTAGGTTTCATTATCGGTTCCAAAACCCATTTCCACCGGTAAAAAGGTTTCCAAAATAGCATTTGTATTCGGATCAATGACACTTACCGTAATTGGTTTTGGTTTTTCTTCTTTCTGTGGTGGTTCTGGTGTTTTATTAGGCTTTTGTTGTCCTGATTCAGATACTTTTTCTTCAACTGTCTTTTTTGTATTCGTTTTTTCTGTACATCCGGCAATAATTAATAAGCTACAGATTAATAAAATTGATACTAGCCACGAGCTCTTTGTCATTTCCCCAACCTCTTATCCTTTATTTTCATGCAGTAAATGCTGACCTCCAAACGAAGTCCATTCATTCTTGGATTTTATTCCCGTTTGCATGTCAATATGACTTATAAGTATTGATTAATATGCAAAAAAGCCCCTTAGATGTAAGGAGCTTAATCAGTGAAGATATATAATTTTTTTAAGCTGTAAATTATCTTACGCTGCTTTTCATCATTGGTTGAACCACTAATGGTTCCGAATATGTGCGTTCATTTTTCTTATAAGAGTGCCAATATGCGAGTGCGATAAAGACAGATCCGCCAACCGCATTGCCTAGAAAGACAGGGATAAAATTTTCAATATATCCTAGCCAAGTAAAATGGCCGGCAAATATCGCTGCAGGAATCACAAACATATTCGCTACAACGTGTTGGAATCCGATTGCGACAAATGCCATTGTTGGAAACCAAATACCTGCAATTTTTCCGACCATATCGTTTGCTCCATAACAAAGCCACACTGCCGCTGCCACCAGCCAATTACAGCCAATCCCCGAAACGAAGGCTTGGAGAAAGGTTGCTTCTAATTTATGGTCAGCAATACTAATCGTTCTTTCCAAGAAGGGGCCTGATTCGGTAAGTCCAACCAGATGTCCAAAAAAGTATGCTACAAAAATGGCCCCGATAAAGTTACTGACCGTAACAAGAAACCAATTATAAACAACCTGTCTAGTGCTAATCTTATTCGCCATTCGAGCTAGAGGCACAGCCATCATATTTCCTGTTAATAGCTCACCACCTGCAAGCAAGGTGAGGATAAGGCCGATTGGGAAGACAGTCGCACCAATCAAACTGCTTAACCCCTCTAAATTTCCTGTTAAAGTTGCTGTGACACGGATGAAAAGTAAATAACCTAAAGCAATGAATGCACCTGCTTCAAAACCTAATATCAGGGTCTGTAAAGGAGGGTATTTTGATTTTTTTACTCCATTTTCAACGGTAATTTCAATGATTGTTTCGGGTTTACTATATCCCATATGATATACTCCTTTTTAAATGAACCATTTAGTATGTGAAATATTTAACATACTTCTATTTTATAACAAATTCTTTTAAAATCCTGTGAATATTTCTTTAACTATTTTAGAGCGCTTACATTTACCTTTGTAATCTTGCTTTTATATTCAAAATATCTTACCTCCCTTTCTTAATAAAGGTATACTGATTCTGAGGTGATATGGTGAAGAGTGTAAAAACACCACAGGAGTTACGGACGGAGACGAATGGTCTAACAGAAGAAAGATGGCAGGCAATTATCAAAAATGTTCCGTCCTATGATGATAAACCAATATGTTAGTCGGTATCCCTCACCCAGCCCATTTTGCTACACTTTTTAAAAAAATAACCAGCCATACTTCATCAGAGTATCGTCAAATGATCCGAAAGGAATAAAGAATGGAGGTTTATACAATGGAAAAGAAAATTTATTGGAGTTTGTTTATATATGGTCCATGGAAAATGTATCTCGCAGCAACGGTAGATGGACTTTGTTATGTAGGTTCCGATCATAAGGACTTAGAAGAACTGGTGACTTGGGTCCAAAAAAAACTCCCTCATCACCTTTTGGAACGTGATGATAGTAAATTACAACCTTTTGTAGACGAATTCACCGAATATTTTCAAGGAAAGCGCACGTCTTTTACCTTTCCAATCGATTTTCACGGGACTCCCTTTCAACAATCTGTTTGGAACGTATTAAATGAAATTCCCTATGGATGCACACATACTTACTCAGAAATCGCGGAACTCCTGCAGAAACCTAAATCGGTACGTGCCGTTGCCGCTGCAATTGGAGCAAACCCGATATTAATTACTGTTCCTTGTCATCGTGTGATTGGTAAGAACGGGAAGTTAACTGGTTTTCGCGGCGGTTTAGATATGAAGGAAAAACTGTTAGATTTGGAAAAAGAACCCTCCAGTTTGAAAGGTGTAATCACACATGCTAAATAAACCAAAAAGGCAGAGAGAAAGTCTCTGCCCTTTTTATTTTATATATTTACTTGAAACATAACCTGTTGCTTTACCAAATTTGATTTTTTTCCATGAACCTTTTGTTGAGACAATGGTTACTGATTGATTTTTCTTTAAAGTACTAATTACCTTGCTTTTGGTTGATGTTGTTGCACGTACATTAAGACGTGATACAGTTACTTTTCCCATTTTTGGTTTGACCACTTTTTTTACAACGAAAGTAGTTGTCACGCTCGAACGATTTTTACTTGTGTCTGTCGCTGCCATCACTACAGAGTATTTCCCATTTCCAAGGGAGGCAGTGCTGTATCCTAGGTTGATTGTACCTGCTTTTGTTATAACGTCCTTTTTCAAGTAGCTAAGGGTTTTACCAGTACTATTTTTTATATAGACGGTTACATATAGAAATAAAAAAACTCACCAAATTAGGTGAGAAAAAATTAGCGTGTAAAATTAATAATTAATCCATTTAGCTCCCATTTTAGTGGAAATTTGATACCATCCATCTCCACGGTCAGCCAAGACCTTTACTTTTTGTGGAGTAATCTGCCCGTATGTCTTAGACGATATGGATGGTTTACTATACAATTTTTCTTGACTTTTTACTTGTAGATATTTCAATGGTTTTGGATTAATATATACCCATTTAGCTCCTAAGGAGGTATGAATCATGTACCATCCCTTCCCGCTATTCTTCATAACCTTTGCAGTTTGCGGTGTAAGCGCACCGCTATTTTTCAATAAAAGACTTGGCTGGTCATATAAATTAACATCGTATGTAATCTTTATATTTGATAAGATCGGCATAAAAGGAAGTATAAAGAGATTTTTATTTCCACTTTTTATCCATCCAAAACCTTTTCCATATTTAATTTTGTACCAATCACCAGACTTTGCAGAAATTTCAACTCTATCCTTTAAAATGACCTTACCTATTTTAGGTGAATCATTATATGGGAAGTTTCTCACATCGAGACTAGGATTGATAGTTATCATACCTTTTACTAAATATGTAGTTTGTACACCTGGAGGTACCACGTCATTGACTTTCGGCGGACTGGCATTAATCAATTCATGATGAACGCCATCCCTGCTAGTACTAATAAATTTAAGGCCAACTTGCTTTGCTAGCTTTAAAAGTGAAGAATTTACATAGTGTAATCCATTTAAAGGCTTTCCTTTATTGTCAAAAACAATGGCATCAAATGCTATCCCCTTCGTATGAGGCGCTTTGGCAGTGGGCTTAGCAACTAAAGGCCCCAACCCATGTTTGGTCTTTTCAGACCTTTTACATGTTGACGCAACGCCAGTAACAATTTCATAAAAGTGATTTTGATATTGATATGGTCGATAGGCGGAATTGTATTGAATCTTCCAGCCTTTTGCTTTCAGGAGTTTTTCATAATTAATTTTCGCTTTTAGTAGATTTGGGTGAATATTTTCCCATATGACCATTTCCCCCTTCTCCATTCTTAATGCGACTGGATCAGTTAATGGTGTTACCCCCTTACATGTACTTGCTTGCACCTTTTCTCCTGGAAAAATCAATGGGAAAAATAATCCTAACACAATGATATAAAAAGTAATTTTAGCAATAAACCTCATTTTTCCTCCTCGTATGTGATTTTCTGATAAAATATAACTCTATTATTATATCAAAAATTACAAAATAATCTATAATTTTACAAGGGAAAGATATCCATTCGTGTTTTGTCGTATTTTATGAAAAAACTTAGTTTTATCAGTAACATAATCTATTAAAAAACGACAAACGCTAATTGAACACTGAGTTCGTGAGAAATAAGTTTTCCGACAAATATCTACATATCTCGAGTTGAATCAGCAAACACATTCAAAATATGTTATAATAGAAATAACCTACTGATTTTTCAGTGAGTAACACTAAGGGGAGTAGCTCCTAATCGACTCAAATAGCCATAAGTTTCTTAAAAACTGACTCATTGGAAAATCAACTTAATGACTCGGAAACAGAATTTAAAATATAGAAAGGGTGTTTATATGGAAAATTTTATTGAAACGGTTTATTTCTTAGAAAATCCTGAAAAGAATATTATTAAATTTGCAACTGGCACCCAGCTGCGCTATGAGGACGTAATAAAAGAGGTTTTTGGCGTAGCCTGTATCAATGATTTGCATATGATGATCCAATATAACAAGAGTTTTCAGACCAGCATTTGTAACAGTCATGGCATTAGTGAAAAGAAGATAACTCTTGATAAAATCCTTCGTGTCGCTTCAAAACTGGACATGCTTCGTCTAAAAAAAGAATTGATGGACCAAAAGAATAACATCCTTTATGAAACACCTGCAGATGGTGATTTAGCCATTACTTGCCCTTTTGATGCCACCATAAAACTTCAAGAAGGTATTTTCCAATGGGATGACAGCAATTTTTCATATAATGCAGTGAAAACTGGTGCCTAATACCTTTGTTGTTACTAAAATAACTAACAAAGGCTAGGTGCCTTTTTTTTGTTCCGGGAGATTTGGTCCAAAAAAATCCGATGTTCTAAGGCAACTGCATATCAAAAATAAGTGGTTCCATTGTTTACGCACTTTTTTAGCAGAATTTAAACCCATACAAAAACCCCCCATCTGCTTAAAATGGGAGGTTGAAGGATTGCAGTTAGTTATCATTGGAATTTAGGTCATTAACGACGCTTTTTCTTATCCGCCTTAGTCATTCTTCCTAATAGAAATGCCCCTGCTGCTACACCAATCACTGTGTTCGTTTTTTTATTAAAAACTTGTTTAGCGACAAGATTTAAGTTTTGTGGTCTTTCAGCTAGCCTTCTCATAAAATACCCATACCAGTCATTGCCGAAAGGAACATAGGTACAAAAATTGTATCCTTCACTGGCAAGTTGCAGCTGCATATCTTTCCTAAACCCATAAAGCATTTGAAATTCGAATTTCTCATTCGGAATATCGTGCTTCTTAACAAATTCTTTCACATGATTAATAATTCGATGATCATGTGTGGCAATCGAAGTGAATTTGCCATTTAATAGATGCCATTCGGTAATCTTGATAAAGTTTGCATCAATATCCTTCTTATCTTGATAGGCAATTTCTGCTGACTCTTTGTAGGCACCTTTAACAAGACGAATCCGGAAATTTTTATATCTTTCAAGGTATTCTTGTGCGTTGTGGAAATAGGACTGAATGACTGTACCTACATTAGCATACTCCAACGACAGTTCGTCCAATAAATTAAATGTTGGCTCCAGATGTTTGAAGTCCTCCATATCAATATTGACAAAAATATCGTATCGATGGGCTTTATCAACGATTTCTCTTAAATTATTTAAGCAAAATTCATAATCTATATCTAAACCTATTTGAGTCGGTTTTAAGGAGATATGTGCATTCACTTTATTCTCATGGATCGCGTCGATTACGTTAAGTATTTGTTCTTTTGCCTCAGTGGCCTCTTCTTCTTTAAAAACGAATTCACCTAAGTTATCGACAGTACATGAAATTCCATGTGCATTCAGATCTTTAATACTTTGGATCACTTCAGGAATATTTGTACCAGCTACGACAGTTTGTGCACCTAATTTTAAGCCGTATTTTTTAGCTGTACTATTCAGAAATTGATTTTGTGATAAGCCCATAAAAATGTCTTTCAACATAGCGATTACCCCTTGCTGTTGTTTTTACCATCATTATAGCATACGCTTTCAATAAAATTTATTTTGCGAATTTTCCAACATAAATTGCCTGAAACCGCTTAATAATTGGTTTTATTTCAATAGTTTCTTTCGAACAGAATCAAGGTGTAGGAACATGTGATGAAATGCTTCAAACGGATCCCTTTTTACCAATGCCTCGTAAATAGCAATGTGTTCTTTGAGTGTTCGCTCACGCTCACGATATATAATTTCGCTATCGATTTTTTTAAAAGTGATAATTAATGAATCGATCATACCTTCGACAATTGGATTATCTGCACTTAAGGCAATGGTTTGATGAAATTCCTTATCCGCTTCGACATAGTTATTGTCTTTGCTGTTGGCGATAATATCTATCGTCTCTTTTAATTTCGTAAGCTGTTCCTCATTGATTTTCTCTGCCGCAATCGTAACTAATCCTAGTTCTAATGCCATCCGTGCCTCGATGATTGCTGGCAAATTATCATGGGCCAGAGCTAACATGACTGAAAATGGATGACTGCCAATTTTATTGTTAAAAAAAGTTCCTTCACGGGTTTTACGTGTTATTACACCAAGTGTATCGAGTGAACTTAAAGCCTCACGTAACACTGGCCGGCTGACATCTAGAACTTCCATTAGTTCCATTTCAGTCGGCAATTTATCACCTGGTTTCAATTGTCCACTAATTAATAAGTTAATAATACTTTCAACAACCTGCTTCGATAAGGTATTTCGATTAACGGATTCTACAATTATTTTTTTCGGAGAACCAACCATCATTTCGCCCCTTGAATTTTTTGTCTTTATTTGTAAGACTAATAATATTATACCTATATTATGCAACAATTTATATGAAAAATAGCTGTCGAAAACTCGACAGCTACTTTTTTCGGATAAATATTATATTTTTAATACCCGGCAAATATTTTCTGCTGCGAAAGCAAGATTAGCTTCACCTGATTCTAGTGCTTCATTTAAAGAAGTAACACCCATTAAAATTCCAATAATTGCAGTGAATCCATGATCAAATAATGGCTCGACACCCGTTCCAATTCTACCTGCAAATGCAATGACTGGAATAGAATATTTCTGTGCGATGGTAGCAACCCCAAACGGTGTCTTCCCAAATAAAGTTTGGCCATCAATACTGCCCTCGCCAGTAAAAACATAGTCTGCACCCTTAACTCTTTCCTCAAGTCCAGTATACTCGATTACAAGTTCGACGCCCTTTTTTAAATGAGCATTTAGAAATGCCATTAACCCTGCACCTAGACCACCAGCGGCTCCTGCACCTTCCGTATATGCGATATCCTTTCCGAGGTCTTGCTTAATTAAGTCAGCGTATAGAGCTAAATTTTGATCAAGAAGTTGGACTATTTCAGGTGTTGCACCCTTTTGTGGGCCAAAGATTGCGGATGCACCGTTTTCTCCAATTAGTGGATTCGTGACATCACAGGCTACATCAATTTTGACTTGGTTAATTCGGTCATCTAATCCACTCAAATCAATGGAATGTAATTGACCCAACGCACCGCCGCCAAAGACAAGTTCTTCACCGTTCTTATCCTTAAATGAAACTCCAAGAGCTTGAAGCATTCCAACGCCGCCGTCATTGGTTGCACTTCCGCCAATTCCTATAAGGATACGGGTTACACCCTTGTCTAGGGCAGATTTTAATTAACTGACCGGTACCGTAGGTTGTTGTGATTAATGGATTGCGATCCTGTGGTTGGATTAATTCTAATCCACTCGCTGTAGCCATTTCAATAACAGCAGTTTGCCCTTCCCCTAAAAGACCAAATTCCGCAAATCTTTTCTCTCCTAATGGTCCTAGAACTTCAGTTTTGATAATTTCTCCATTAGTCATACTAACAAGAGACTCAACTGTTCCTTCCCCACCGTCCGCCATTGGCACGATTACGCATTCCGCATCAGGGAAAACCTTTAGGATTCCTTTCTCCATAGCAAGGGCAGCATTTTTCGCTGTCATACTTTCCTTAAATGAATCAGGCGCTAACACAAACTTCATAGTAATCTGTCCTTTACGATTAAAGTAAAAACTATTAAATAAATAGTACCTAAACACCTATTTAAATCCTAAGAATTTAATGGGTGTTTAGCTTTGTCCCGACCAAAAACTGTATATGAAAAGATAAGGGTGACTTTACATACAGCCACCCTAATAACTTTATCTAACTAAACAAGGACGTTTGTTATCGAATTTCCAGTCTGGAATTAAGAATTGCATTCTGACTGCATCATCACGAGAGCCTAGTCCCATGTTGTTATACATTTCATGTGCTTTCATAATTTGATCCATATCCACTTCAACGCCTAGACCTGGTTTGTTAGGACCTGTAATGTCACCGTCAACAATTTGGAATGGCTCCTTTGTTAACCGTTCTGTCCCTTCCTGCCAAATCCAGTGAGTATCAATTGCAGTAATCTCGCCAGGATCTGCAGCGGCAACATGTGTAAACATAGCAAATGAGATATCGAAATGATTGTTTGAGTGGGAGCCGCTCGAATTTACTACTCAATTCTTATCAATTCTACCAAAATAGATAAAATTTAAGAATTGTCACACCTGAGTAAAAAACTTTTCTCCAAATCAAGACTGTGAATCAATGTGAGCCTTGTTGGCAGAACAACACCTTTTCAAGTGCAAATTGCACTATCTGCTCTCGAATGGGAAAGCAATGTCATCATAAGTATAGTTAGTACCATCGTGCCGTGAGCACTCCTAACTAGCCTGAGCGTGGCCATTATATCTTGTTTTCTATCCAATAAATAGACTGTCCGTAAACTACTTTGCCCTTATGGGTAAAGTTTTTTAGTTTGTGTTTGTATTTTTGAACATCTAACGAGAAACCCACTTTCTTTCCAATATTCACACTGGCATTACTGTCTCTCATCATTTCTGTTCCACAAATCATACAATCGAAACGACGAATAGACGGGTCTTTTTTCTCTTGGTGGCCACAAACGCAACAGTCTTTTGTGGTATTTCGTTCGTTCGCTAGAAGATAGTACTTTCCTAGTTTTGCCGCTACCCATTCTACAATTGTACGGAACTCACCCATTTTTTCTTGGTTTAACATGCTTCTTTTCATTTGATCAAAAGGAGCCGTTCCATTTGTAGGTGTAAATCACCCACAATAAACTGAGTGCTACAATTAACCAAGCAAGAATAATTAGCGAAATATCCCTGGCGGCTGTTAAATCTTTTATAAAATCAGCAATACCACAATCAACTAAAAAATTTATTGATTCCTCTCTTCACTGGATATGTCTTTTACAAAATAAAGTATTCTACCACTGAATAAGCAATAAAGGGATAGTAAAACAGCCTTCACATTAATGATGTGAAGGCCGCTTCTTGATAATTACTTATCCTATAACGGAAAGAAAGGCGATTCCAATAAAGGTAATTATTCTGTAGGTTTCTAATGGTGTCCGGCACCAAATCAGCTCTTATCATACCCATCACGTGAACGGTATTGCTGTGGTGCCCTTGTTGGATAACGTGCTGGAAAACTAAACATATGAACTAGCTGTGTAAACGGTATGGATGCAAATAAAAAGAATGACAAAATGACATGGACCTTAAAGAGGGTTGGTATCCCTAACATGAGCTCAGAAAGCGGCTGGAAAGTGAATAAACTCCTAAACCACGGACCAATAGTTAATCGATACTCATAGGCTACCACTGTATAACTATAAATGAGTGTCATATAGGTTCCAAGGGCTGCAATAATGAGTAACAGAACAATCGTGAAATAATCTCCAAAGGTCGTATGTACGCGTACCTTTGGAAACGACAACTTTCGAATGATCATCACCACCAAGCCAATGACAACCATTAGTCCTGCGACCCCACCGCCTGCAATTGCACCAATATGATACAGATGTTCACCAACGCCAAGTGCTTCATAGACCCCAATTGGAATCAAGACGCCCATTACATGTCCAATAAAGGCAAAAATAATCCCATAATGGAACAGGACGGAACCGAATCGCAGCCACTTTTTTTCAAAAATTTCTGTTGACGGGGCATACCAGCTTTTCCCTCGAAAAATAAAGCGATAAAATGTCCCAACGATGAGAATGGCACCGCAAATATAAGGAAAAATGGTCCACCAAAAAATTAATTCCATCTCGAACCTCCTTAGTAAACAAGCTTAAAAGGTAACAGCGTTAGCAAGAAAAAGATGCGGATATCAATTTGTCAGTCACCCAAAACAAACAAATTCTTACCCCATCCCTTCTTCTACCGATACATTACAGGGTAGGGAAGTTCATCCAAATCAGCTTCCTCACGTTCATTTTCCAATAAAGCAATTTCCTCCTTTTCTGGTGCTGTAAAGACAAACATCATCAAAAGGTCAATGGCTTTGTGATAGGGATTGCTGCTAGGAAGATTGTTTAAAAGCCTATGGATTGCATAGGACAAACGACGCCTAAGTCTAATAAAATTCTCTTCCTCTGGTGCCACTGCCAAGAGCTCTAATAGCATCGGGATATAATCAGCCAATTCCTTCCCTTCGTATTCAAAGCCACCTTCACAGATGCGCTTCTGTAATTTAATCAAGGCGGCGCCACGCTTTCGACTGTCACCCAGCTCATGTGCGGTTAAATAAAGACTCGTTTTTTCCTTATAATCAAATGTTTCCACATAAAGTTCTTGGAGTTTCTTTTGCCCCATTTCAAATAATGGGTCAATCCCATCCAAAATTTCCTTCCGATGCGTTTTTATATGAATCTGTTCATTGACGAATTTTTCAATTATCGGGCGCTCGTCAAAAAAATCATCATTTGGATATTCCAAAATCCGGGACAGGATGACTAACAGGGCGGAGGATTCATTCGTCATTGACTTTCACTTCTTTCATATGGATATGTCGTCATTCCTTCAGCTGGTGCTATATCTTCAATGCTGCAGGACCCTTGCTTATAATGTAAATCATCATCCATTTCACGACGTCCCGTTGGAATAACAAATCGCTCATTATATTTCGCAACCGCAAGTAACCGAGCCATCTCTTCCAGTTCCTCTGGTGAGGTTTTCGCTTCTTCCAAAAGCTTGCTGACCTTCAGCTTATCGGCCCCACCCACCGTTTTTTCACGCATATGAACGCGCATCGCTGCCATTTTTAATAGGACCCTGCGGATTACATCTGTATCGTCTGCCGCTAACAATGACGCTAAGTACTCCATTGGAATTCTCATTTGATCAACCGCTGGTATATAGCCATCCACACTTAACTCATTTTCATTGGTAATATGATTCATGATAGGGCTAAGCGGCGGTACATACCAAACCATCGGTAATGTCCGATACTCTGGATGTAACGGCAAGGCGATTTTCCACTTCATCGCCATTTTATAGATAGGCGATTGCTGTGCACTTTCAATCCAGCTATGATTGATTCCCTGTTTTTCTGCTTCCTCAATCACCTTGGGGTCAAACGGATCTAAAAAGACTGAAAGCTGTGCTTCATACAATTCCTTTGGATCCTCAACAGAGGCTGCCTCCTTTACCCTATCTGCATCATATAACACAACGCCAATGTAGCGAATACGTCCAACACAGGTTTCTGAACAAATCGTTGGAAGTCCTGCCTCCGTCCTTGGATAACAGAAATTACATTTCTCCGCTTTATGGGTATTCCAATTGTAATACACCTTATGATAGGGACAGCCATTCTGGCAGAAACGCCAGCCCCGGCAGGCATCCTGGTCCACAAGCACAATTCCATCTTCATCCCTTTTATATAAAGCACCGGTAGGACACGAGGCCACACAAGATGGATTAAGACAATGCTCACAAATTCTTGGCAAGTACATCATGAATGTCTTTTCATATTCCATCGCAATATGTTCCTGAATCTTTTGTACATTCGGATCCATGGGAACCACTGCACTGCCGCCTGCCAGATCATCATCCCAGTTGGGACCCCATTCAGGCTTATCTATATACTTACCCGTGATCATTGACTTTGGTCGTGCAACCGGTAAATTTTCTTTCTTCGGGCTTTTATGCAAATGTTGAAAATCATAGGTCCATGGCTCATAAAAATCGTCCATTTCGGCCATATTGGGATTATAAAAAATATTAGCCAGCTTCGAGACAGGTCCCCCTGCTCTTAAATGTAATTTTCCATTTCGCATGACCCAGCCGCCCTTGTAACGGTCGGTATTTTCCCATTCCTTGGGATAACCGGGTCCCGGACGTGTCTCCACATTGTTATACCAGACATATTCCATCCCTGGGCGGTTTGTCCAAACATTTTTACATGTAACAGAACAAGTATGACAGCCAATACATTTATCCAGGTGCATGACCATTGCCACTTGTGCTTTAATTTTCAAGCCAATCGACCTCCTTTAATGGTCGGACAATCGTTAAAGTGTCCCTCTGGCTTCCTGTTGGTCCATAATAATTAAATCCGTAGCTCAGTTGTGAATACCCGCCAATCATATGGGTGGCTTTCGGATAAATTCGCGTGACACTGTTATGTGTACCGCCGCGCGTTTTATTAATCGTATTACCTGGCACTCCCATCGTTCGGTCCTGGGCGTGGTGCATATAAACAGCCCCGCGCGGCATTCGGTACGTGAGAACGGCCCTTGCCACAACGACACCATTACGGTTATAGAGCTCAATCCAATCATTATCCTTTATGCCAATTTCGGCCCCATCCTGTTCATTCATCCAGACGACCTGCCAGCCACGGAACAACTGAATCATATTGGTTGTATCCGTAAACATGGTATGAATGCCCCACTTTTGATGGGGGGTCATATAACGAAGCGTAATCGATTTTCCACTATCTTCAAATTCTTTTTCACCCTTTATAAACGGTCCCTTCGAGATTGGTGGGATGTATAGGGGAAGACCCTCACCATAATCTAGCATTACCTCATGATCCAGATAGAAGCTTTGACGTCCCGTCAGTGTATGCCATGGAATATGGTATTCCTTATTCACCGTAAAGGGCGAATAGCGACGGTTATCATTCTCAAGGCCGCTCCAAACAGGAGTCGATATCGCCTGACGCGGTTGGATCGTTAATGCATCGAGCGTATAATCCTCTTCTTCGCGCCCTTCCGAAATATGAGCAAGTTTCTTACCCGTTTTTTTCTCCATCGATTTCCAGCCTTCTACCGCACGTTTCCCGTTTGTAGCACCAGACATAAGGAGGATAGCATTTATCGCCTTTTTATCAGAATATAAATCAGGATAACCCTTTCCTATCCCTTCATGCTTGGACGGTCCGAGCCGACTGAGTAATTCCTTATAAACCTTATCGCCTGGAATCCGAACACCCTTTGTTCCGTAGCCGTTCTTAATATTTGGCCCGACCGTGATCCACATATCATAGACATGAGGATAATCCCGTTTCAAAATCGTGAAGTTAGGCATGGTTTTACCTGGAATTGCCTCCACTTCACCCTTCCGCCAGTCTTTGACTTTTCCAAATGGCTGGGCAATTTCATTAATCGTGTCGTGGGTAAGCGGTGACATGATCAGGTCTTCTTGGGCCGGAAGATGCTCCTTAGCAAGCTCTGAAAAAACCTTTGCTATTTCTCTGAAGGCATCCCAATCGCTCCGTGTATCCCATGGCGGGTTAATCGCTGCATTAAATGGATGCACGAATGGATGCAGATCCGTGCTGCTGATATCATGTTTTTCATACCAAGTCGCAGCAGGCAAAATAATATCAGAGAAAAGTCCTGAGCTTGTCATCCGGAAATCCATACTCACGAAAAGGTCAGTTTTCCCTTCCGGCGGCTTTTCAGAAATATTCACATCTTTTGGCTGCCAGGAGTTTTCAACATCCGATAGGACCGAATCCGTGGAACCTATTAAATGCTTGACAAAGTATTCATGACCCTTCCCACTGTCGCCGAGTAGATTCGATCGCCAGTTAAAAAAAACACGCGGAAAATTACGCGGGTCATTAGGATTTTCTATCGCAAAATCAAGCTTACCTTCTTTTAGCTGCTTGGCCACATCTTCAATGAGAGCATGATCGTTAAGCGTCCGTGACCGTGCCTCTTTCATGACCTCTAATGAATTTTGCGAAAGCTGTGGAAAGCTTGGCAGCCAGCCAAGACGTGCAGACATGGCATTAAAATCAGCAGGATGCATTTTGGCATATTGACTTCCCCAGTCAGTTTGTGAATCATCAATATCATATTCATAGCGGAATTGTTCCGTTGCAAAGTAAAAGAAGGAAGTGCCGTTCATGAAGCGTGGTGATTTGACCCAATCATTCGCAAACGCAATCTGTGAAAATCCTTCTAAGGGGCGGACCTTTTCCTGGCCAACATAATGGGCCCAGCCGCCGCCATTTACCCCTTGCGAACCCGTTAATAAAACCAGATTCAAAATCGACCGGTAAATTTGATCACTATGGAACCAATGGTTTGTGCCGCCGCCCATCGCAATCATAGATTTCCCTTGTGTCCGGGCAGCATTGTCAGCAAATTCTCTTGCCACCTGGATTACATGTGCCTTATTCACACCCGTAATACTTTCCTGCCACGCAGGTGTATAAGGCCTATTTGCGTCATTATAATCCGCTGGATAATCACCTGGAAGACCCCTGTTGATTCCGGTATGAGCAAGCATCAAATCATAGACGGTCGTAACAATTAGTTCGTTTCCAGATTGGTCTTTAATACGCTTAACCGGAACACCACGTTCGCTTTTCCCGCCTTCTTTTTCAGCAAAATAAGGGAATTCAACCATTGCTACATCATCTTTTTCATTTAATAAGCTAAGCAGAGGATTAATCTTTGAACCATCTTCCTCTGTCAAATCTAAATTCCACTTATTCCCTTCATCCCATCTAAACCCTTGACTGCCGTTAGGTATCGCAAAATTCTTAAGATTTTCATCCCAAACAACAGTTTTCCAATCCCCTAATTTATCTTCCTGGTCTGAAATATCGGATGCTCGTAAAAACCGATCGGAACGATAGCTGCCATTCTTTTTAGTTAACGTGACAAGGTAGGGTAAGTCAGTATATTGTTTTGCATATCCGCTAAAATAGGGTGTTTCTTTATCCACATAAAATTCCTTTAAAATGACATGCGTCATTGCCATCGCAAGGGCCCCATCAGTACCAGCTTTTGCCGGCAGCCACATATCTGCGAACTTATCATATTCCGCATAATCAGGACTTACACCGACTACTTTCGTACCGTTATAACGAGATTCAACCATAAAGTGGGCATCTGGCGTTCTTGTTTGTGGGATATTCGTTCCCCAAATGATGAAATACTTTGAATTATACCAATCTCCACTTTCAGGAACGTCCGTTTGATCCCCCCATACCTGAGGGGAAGCAGGAGGAAGATCGGCATACCAATCGTAAAAACTTAGAATAGTCCCACCAATTAACGATAAGAATCTAGTTCCACCAGAATAACTAACCATTGACATCGCAGGAATGGGACTAAATCCAACAATTCGGTCTGGTCCATATTTTTTGATCGTATAAATGCTCGATGCGGCAATCATTAGACAAACGTCTTTCCACGTTCCCCTAACAAAACCGCCTTTTCCACGAGCCTGCACATATTGTTCGCGTTTTTTTTGGTGGGTCACAATATTTTCCCAGGCTTCAACAGGGTTACTTGCCCGAGTAAGTTCGTCTTGCCATAATGCATACAAATCCCCGCGTACGTACGGGTATTTCACTCGAGTAGGACTATATGTATACCAGGAAAAGCTGGCTCCACGCGGACAGCCTCTCGGTTCATATTCTGGAAAATCATCACCTGTTGACGGATAATCCGTTTGCTGGGTTTCCCATGCGATAATGCCATCCTTCACATGAATTTTACAGCTGCAGGAACCAGTACAGTTAACCCCATGTGTTGAACGTACAATTTTATCATGCTGCCAGCGACGTCGGTAGACCTCTTCCCAATCCCGAGGACGGGGATTCTCTTCTGTCCACCCGTCATTTATTCGTTCCCCGCGCACTAAATGTTTAAGAGAATGGAACAGGTTATTTTTTTTAGACTGCATCTACGTCACCCCTTCCTTTCAGCATCTCTCCTAATGGGTTAAATTCTTCGCCCAAAATTTTAAATGAGTTTTCCCCACTCTGAAACTCCTCCAAAAAGACATTCCAACTTGCCGCATTTGCTGCTGCAATAATAAGCCTTTGAAAGGTATTCATGTCGTCTATTTCATAGATTTTTTGAATAATTTCTCCAGATATTTCTCCAAAGCGCATCCTGAGTACTGCAATTAAATCCTCCCGATCATTGACAAGCAATGGATCTGTTTCAAATGAAAACAATGGTCTATTCAGCTCCTTCTATAATTTAATCATTTTATAGTAATCTGAAATTAACAGTGATTTACATTTCTCTGCCGTTTCTTCAAAAAAAAGAACCACATCTTTATCAGGGTTCTTCGCCTGGTCAAAGCTTACCTGTGTTGTAACAGACTGTGAAAAAGATTGAGAAAACCGTAAGGTGACATCAAATCCATTTTCGTTTTTTATCACAGTCCCATGGATATCGTAAGGGTGGATATGATAACTTGAAAATATGTCGGCCATTTGTTGATATAATGCTGGTGCGGCAAAACGTAATAACTTTTCATCTAGCGCCGGATTATTACTCATTTTCACCCTCATTTCCTTTATTACCCAAATTTTCCTGCTTATTTTTCTCCGTGATTTAAAAGTTTATTCATTTCATCCTCATTATGTATTTGGTCTATGATGACAAGACTATCTAATAAAGTAATCATCCGTTGGTCTGGCTGATGTGATTGAAGCCTCTCTTTCATGTTTTCTACAATTCTACGCATAAGATCATGATCACGGGTTAATTGAATTACAGTGGATATCATATCTGGATTCTCATCGACAATATCCTTATATAGTCCTTCCTCCTCAGCCTCCGCATGTTTCAAAGTTCGTGATTCCCAATGTTCAATTGCTACTTCTATCACCTGAAATGCTTTTTCCTTTTCACCATCTTCCAGACATTTCTGGAATAAATCTCTTAACTCTACTGCCTCATTAAGTGCTGCTTCGTGGATCGACGAATGTGCATCTGGTTTTCTTAAACTTGTTCCTGACAAAGTCACTTCACTCCTTAATTGTCGAATGGTATTATTTAACTAAAAATGGAAATCATTATAATCTTTTCCATATAACACATCAATAAACTTTAGAAATTGAGGGTTATATAAAAAAAGATGTCAGGCACTTGATGAAAGAATTGATATTATACCCATCTATTTGTTATAATGAGGTGGTTGTAACATTATTGAGGAGGAACATTTTTTTATGTCAATCGAGGTAGGTACTAAGGTACAAGGTAAAGTAACAGGCATCACTAGTTTTGGGGCATTCGTAGAATTGCCTGGTGGCACAACAGGGTTAGTCCATATCAGTGAGGTAGCGGACAGCTATGTTAAAGACGTTAATGACCATCTTAAAGTTGGCGACCTAATTGAAGTAAAAGTAATTAGTGAGAAGGACGGAAAGACTGCCTTGTCCATCAAAAAAGCTATAGATAAGCCCGAAGGACAAACCTCGTCTTATTCCCAACGTCCACCACGTCAGGGAAGAGTAGATAGCCGTTCTAAAGATTTCCGTTCAAAAGGCGGCAGCACTTTTAAACCTAAAGAAAATTTTGAAGACAAAATGGCTAAATTTTTAAAGGCTAGTGAAGAGAACTTATCCACCTTAAAACGCAGCACTGAAACAAAACGGGGCGGCAGAGGCGGAAGACGCGGATAACTGTATCGTTTTTAATACAACATTATATAGCGAAAGGCAAACATGCATTTAGACATGTTTGCCTTTTTTATTTGCACATAAAATTTCCATTTGAATTAAACGACAAAAGAGACAGGGATTTTCATTCCCTGTCTCTTTTGATTAATTGTGAAAATTGGTACCGTCAGTTGTAGCTTCGATCACACCGGCTCGAATCACAAAATCACCAAAATGCTCGCCTTCTTCCCGTTCTTTCGCATAGCGAGGAAGCAACACTTGCAGTTCGTTTAAAATATCTTCTTCTCCTATGTTCTCACGGTACATTTTACTTAGACGGCTGCCGTCATGGGCGGCACCAAGATACATATTGTATTTGCCAGGCGCTTTCCCAATAAAGCCAATTTCCCCAAGAGCATGACGGGCACAGCCATTCGGACAACCGGTCATTCGGATAGTAATCTCTTTTTCGCTCAGACCATTTTCTTCGACAATGGTTTCGATTTTACTGATTAAAGATGGTAAATACCGCTCTGCTTCCGCCATCGCCAAACCACAGGTTGGAAGTGCAACGCAAACCATTGAACTGCGACGCAGCGCAGAAGCATGTTTGCCATCAGTTAAACCATATTGTTCAATCAAATCATTAATTTTTTTCTTATTCTGCGTGGACACATTGGCTATAATTACGTTTTGATTTCCTGTTAAGTGGAAATCACCGGTATGAATTTTGGCGATTTCACGCAATCCTGTCTTCAACTTGTAATCATCAAAGTCTGCGACACGGCCGCCTTCAATAAACAGTGTTAAATGCCATTGACCTTTTACGCCCTTTACCCAGCCATAACGGTCACCGTTATGGTCAAAATGGTAAGGCTTTGCTTCATCTAATGTCCAGCCAAGACGATGTTCCAATTCAGCCTTAACGGTTTCAAGGCCAAGTCTGTCTACAGTGTACTTGAAACGAGCGTTTTTGCGGACAGAACGGTTACCGTAGTCCCGTTGAATCGTAATCGTTTTTTCAGCTATTTCATACAATTGATCTGGTTTACAGAAGCCAATGACTTTAGCAAGCTGCGGATAGGTTGCTTTGTCTCCGTGCGACATCCCCATCCCGCCGCCAATCGCTACGTTGAAACCGATAAGCTTTTCATCTTCTACAATCGCAATAAAGCCTAGATCCTGTGAAAAGATGTCAATATCATTTCCAGGCGGCACGGCAATTCCGATTTTGAACTTCCTCGGTAAGTAAAGCGGACCGTACATTGGTTCGACTTCGTCGATTTCCGGAGTCCCGGCTACTTTTTCTTCATCCAGCCAAATTTCATGATACGCTCTTGTCCGAGGTAATAAATCATTGCTTAATTTTTTTGACCATTCATAAACTTCGGCATGAAGTTCAGATTGGTATGGATTTGATGAACACATGACGTTTCGGTTTACGTCGCCGCAAGCAGCAATCGTATCCATCAGCGCGTTATGGATTCCCTGAATGGTGCTTTTCATGTTCCATTTTAAAATCCCATGCATTTGGAATGTTTCACGAGTAGTCAGCTTTAATGTGCCATTGCCATATTTATCCGCAAGCTCATCCATAACAAGCCATTGATCCGGTGAGGCAACCCCGCCCGGGAGGCGAACACGCAGCATAAATTGGTATGCTGGTTCAAGTTTCTGCTTTTGACGCTCATTCCTGAGATCCCGGTCATCCTGCAAGTAACTACCGTGATGTTTCATCAGACGGTTATCATCATCCGGTATACCTGCGCTAATCCGATCGAGCATTACTTCTTTAAGAGTTCCGCGCAAATAATTACTTCTTTCTTTAATACATTCTACATCACTTGGCGGGCCATCTGGCGCTTTTAAAATTTGATTTACCATGTTGAAACTCCTTTCCAATCCAAATCAGTATACATCACGCT
Organism: Bacillus sp. OV166; assembly: GCF_900177675.1. Lineage (GTDB taxonomy): Bacteria > Bacillota > Bacilli > Bacillales > Cytobacillaceae > Neobacillus. The sequence goes on from NZ_FXWM01000001.1 coordinate 3,812,664, forward strand.
GATAACGTTTTTGCTGCTGCATCTCGGCTAAATATTCTTCAGCTTTTTCACGGTTCAAGCCGCCTTCTTTTTCAATAATCTCAATTAACGTTTTATGAACATCATGTGCCATGTGTTTTTCGTCACCGCAGATATAGAGGTGAGCACCTTCTTGAAGCCACTTAAATACCTCTTGACTTTGTTCCAACATGCGGTGCTGCACATATACTTTTTGATACGTGTCTCGAGAAAATGCAACATCCATTTTTGTAAGTATGCCGTTTTCCAGCCACTTTTGCCATTCTGTTTGATAAAGAAAATCCGTTACGAAATGCTGGTCTCCAAAGAACATCCATGATTTACCTGTTGCTCCGGTTTCTTCCCGTTCTTGCATAAAGGAACGAAACGGTGCTGCACCTGTCCCCGGACCAACCATGATGATTGGGGCATCCGCGTTCTTTGGCAGCTTAAAGTTTTCGTTTTGTTGAATATATACTGGCACTGTTTCACCTGGCTGCAGACGTTCCGCTGCTAGAATGGAACAAACGCCTTTTCGTTCACGTCCATGTGCCTCATAGCGGACCGCACCGATCGTCAAATGGACTTCATCAGGATTTGCCGATAAACTGCTCGCGATTGAATAAAGACGGGACGGCATCTTTCGAAGGATTGAGACAAACTCTTGAGCTGAGCCAATCCATGGTGTAAAATCACGGACCAAATCAAGCAAATCACGTCCATCAAGGTACGTTTTTAATTTATCTTCATTCCCCGCTGATAGAAGTTCCTTTATTTTCTCATTGGCAGAAAGCGATGCTGCCTTCTCAAAAAGCGGTTTGGTTAAGGTCGTTATTTCAAAGTGTGAGAGGAGCGCGTCGTTAAGTGAAAGCACCTCACCCTTTTTATTGACTGTCACCTTCTGTTCCGGATCCCAGTTCATTTCGTCTAGCAGTAATTTAACAAGGGCGGGATCATTTTCCGGATAAATACCAAGACTATCCCCTGGTTCAAAGGTAAGTCCAGAACCTTCGAGTGATAACTCGAGGTGACGTGTTTCTTTATTCGAGCCGCGGCCGTTCAAATTTATATTTTCAAGGACTTCTGCTTTAAACGGATTGGTTCTTGAATACGTTGATTCAACTAGTTGTGATGCTAATTCTTTTTCAGGTATTGGACTTACGCCAACGGCTTCATTTAGGCTGATAAGGACACCTGCCAGCCATTCAGCTGCAGGCTCATCATAATCAAGGTCACAGTCAAAGCGAGGATATAGCCTTGTTCCTCCAAGTTCCCCCAGCCGAGCATCAAAGTCTTTTCCCGTTTGACAGAAAAACTCATACGAGCTGTCTCCAAGCGCCAATACGGCGAAGCGGAGATTATCAAGCTTCGGAGCCCGCTTTCCTATTAGAAATTCGTGAAATGACAGCGCGTTGTCAGGGGGCGTACCTTCTCCATGAGTACTTGTGACAATCAGCAGGTTTTGGATCTTCTTTAAATTGTTTGGTTTAAAATCGCTCATTGACTGAATCGTTACTTGAAAGCCTTCTCCCTCAAGCTTTTTGCCCGCCTTCTTAGCAAGGCCCTGAGCGTTACCTGTTTGTGAACCAAAAAGGATGGTCACATCTTTTGAAATAGTTGGGGCGGTGTTCCCTGCAGGACCATCTGCCACCTGAATATTTCCTGAACCCGGAATCGAAGCAAATTGGGCTGCTGCCAAAAAACCGCTCAGCCAGACTTTTTGTGATTCTGTCAAGGTAGGCAGAATGCGGTTGAGGAGCTCTGCCTGCTCCTGATTAAAAGGACTGTTCAATACTTGAAGTTGCACCAAAATCCACCTCACAAAGGATTATTAACTTACAGTGATCATTTATTTATCATGACTAGTTTCAACAATCTTACAATACATACTTTTCAGTCAAAAAATGATTAATATAATAATAGTTTTACTATTCCTATAAGTCAAGTCGGTTTTAACGATTTAAACGATTAAAATCAGATTATTTCATATTTTTATTAAAATATTTTATTGAATATTGCCATATTTATAACAATGGCGCAAGGTAGGAGTCCACCGGGACATTTTCCAATTTAGGGTGTTGTCCTGTGCACACTACTCATTGCGCCGGATGCAGGAACTGCTATCGATTCCTTTTGTTTCGGTTACGCAAAAACGTCGGAATGTCGAGCGAGTCCTCTGATTCCTGCCCATATTGATCGTTAACATGAATTGGTTCTTCATGTCTCACTTGCTCACGTCGGGTTGGGGCTTGTATTTGTGATTTTGATTGTGGTTCCTTATGTGAAAGGGTAGACGGTTTGCTTCGTACCGGTTTATCATCGAAACCAGTAGCAATGACCGTGATCATAATTTCATTTTTAAAATTTTCATTGATAATTGAACCAAAAATCATATTTAGTTCCTTATCTGCTGCAGAAGCAACAAGGTCGGCTGCTTCTTGCACCTCATAAAGACTTAAATCTTTACCACCTGTGATGTTCATGAGTATCCCTTGGGCACCGTCAATCGACGTTTCTAATAATGGACTAGAAATAGCTTTTTTTGCTGCTTCAACCGCGCGGTCATCCCCTTTTGCAACCCCTATGCCCATTAAGGCTGTCCCTTGATTACTCATTATCGTTTTAACGTCTGCAAAATCCAGATTAATTAATCCTGGGACAGCAATTAAATCGGAAATACCTTGAACCCCCTGGCGAAGTACATTATCTGCCTCCCGGAACGCTTCAATCATCGGTGTTCTTTTGTCAACAATTTGCAATAATCGATCGTTAGGTACAATAATTAAGGTGTCAACCGCTTCCCTCATTAATTCAATACCGTTTGCTGCATTTTGCGCACGTTTACGTCCCTCAAATCCAAACGGACGAGTAACGACACCGATAGTCAATGCACCAATTTCGCGTGAAATTTCAGCAATCGCTGGAGCAGCACCGGTTCCCGTACCACCACCCATTCCGGCGGTAACGAACACCATGTCTGCTCCTTTTAATACATCTTCCAACTGCCTTCTGCTTTCTTCAACTGCTTTCCTGCCTACTTCTGGATTAGCACCTGCTCCTAAACCTCTTGTCAATTGTGCACCAATTTGCATTTTTATCTCAGCTTTTGATAGGTTAAGAGCTTGTGCATCAGTATTCACTGCAATAAATTCTACCCCTTGAACTCCACCTTCAATCATACGATTGACAGCATTATTCCCTCCGCCGCCAACACCAATTACTTTAATTCTTGCAACTTGATCTATATTCATGTCAAAATCCCACATATTCTTCCTCCTCATCATGCGTTTAGTTAATTGCCTCACTATTCAAAAAAATAATCGTAGACTTATGATCTAATTGAAGATTTTAATGATCTAGTAGTAGAGATTGTTGAATGATTAACTTTACAACTAATCTTTTTTTGAGTATGTATAATTTTTGCTTATTGATATTTTACCAAAATAATGGAGGATTTAATATAGAAAGGTGACACTTGAATTAGATTATTTTGTAGAATAATGTAGAAATATTTAACATAAATGCAAAATTTATAAAACGTGCAGATAAAGTAGTTCTTTTGATATACAACCAACGATATATAAAGAGAAACCCGGTAATAGGATAGCAATATCAAATATATATTAGTTTGCTAGCACTATGATACAACGCGCTATCATGTTAGACATAAAAACAGCACACCTTTGCTAGGTGTGCTTGAGAGTCTAGTATGTACATTTATAGCGCTGGAGCTTCCATCCCCATTTGACTCCATTCGTTTCTTGATGGGCCATACACTCCAGGGACATTTAATCCAGCTTGGCGCATTAAGACTGTCATTTGACCGCGGTGATGAATGATGTGTTTGATTAAAAGAGAAAGTGTTACTGCTTTTTGCATATCCATCCCGAACACATTTTTCATTTCTTTTAAGGATTCATCTGTCCACTGCTGCTTCACAGCGTCCATTGTGTCTGCACTAACCTTTCGAAAGGTCTCAGCGATTTCCTTGGCAGTAGATGGGACTGTATTGGAGTTTTCTACATTTTCAACCTTTACACCGAACTCGTTTAGCATTTCAGGTGTACTTGTTACAACATGCCAGGCAATTCTTCCTAATGTACGATCCTCAGGTGATACCGCTTGTTGAAGAGATTCATCTGTCAACACATCCAAAACCTTTTGCGTAGAGGCTGCTTCTTGATTCCAATCCTCAATAAATTCAGTTATAGAAGTATACATTAATCATTCCTCCATCTTTAAATAGTTTACAGTAAAAGTATATCATCGTTGGTATATATAACAAAATTTCCCACGATGGAATTTTTTTTTATAATAGAATTCCTTAATACTCCTCTACAGTAGATATATTAGGTAAATTTCTATATTTTTGGGCATAGTCAATCCCATAACCAACAATGAATTCATCTGGGATCACAAAGCCAACATAATCCACGGGCAAATCAACTTTCCTTCTTTCAGGCTTATCTAAAAGAGTACAAATTCTAATTTGTTTCGGCTTATGTGTGTTTAAATGACCGCGCAAGAAATGCAATGTCAGGCCACTGTCAATAATATCCTCAACTACAACCACATTCTGATTGGTAATATTCGCATCAAGGTCCTTTAATAACCTTACTTTCCCCGTTGACTCGGTCTCGTCACCATAGCTAGAAACAGAGATGAAATCAATTTTTATTTCCCCCTTCATCTCACGAATCAAATCTGCTGCAAAAACAAACGACCCTTTCAGGACAACAATAAGGACAATTGCTTCATTATTAAAATCACTTTCAATTTCCTCTGCTAATTGTTTCACTCTGTCTTTAATCTCTGTCTCGGAAATCATCACATCTTTAATTCTGTACCCCACAAAATACACCCTCTTCTTAAAAAATAAAATGCCAATACGAAAAACCAATTAATTTGATTTTTCGTATTGGCAATGATTATTATACCCCTTTATAGGCTTGGCGGTAAATTTCAGCCAATTCTGTTACTAATGGAAGCTTAGGGTTTGCAGTGGTACATTGGTCTTCGAAGGCCCGGTCTGCTAAATAGTCAACCTTGTTTTCAAACTCGATTTTATTTATATTATTTGCTTCAAGGCTCATTGGAACCTCAAGTTCCTTCGCCAATTTAATAATAGCTTGAACGAGGCTCTCCACACCTTCCTCAGTAGTACTAGCAGGTAAACCTAGTATTCTAGCAATTTCAGCATATCGTTTGTCAGCTTTGAAATGATCATACTTTGGAAAGGCTGTGAATTTCTTAGGTTTAGCTGCATTATAGCGAATCACATGCGGCATAAGCACAGCATTTGCCCGTCCGTGTGCGATATGGAATTCCGCTCCCAGCTTATGTGCAAGACTATGATTAATGCCTAAAAATGCATTTGCAAAGGCCATGCCGGCAATGGTTGAAGCATTATGGACCTTTTCGCGCGCTTCTTCATCCATACCGTTTTTGTAAGCTCTTGGCAGGTATTCAAATACGAGCTGGATTGCTTTTATTGCAAGGCCATCCGTAAAATCATTGGCCATACAGGATACAAATGCTTCAATCGCATGTGTCAACACGTCCAATCCTGTATCAGCAGTTATATGTTTAGGCACCGTCATCACAAACTGCGGATCGATAATGGCTACGTCTGGAGTCAATTCATAATCAGCAAGCGGATATTTAATATTTGCCTCTTTATCAGTAATAACCGAGAATGATGTTACTTCCGAGCCTGTTCCAGAAGTGGTAGGAATGGCTACAAATTGTGCCCTTTGGCCAAGATTCGGATATTTAACAATTCGTTTTCGAATATCTAAGAACTTTTGTTTCAAGCCAAAGAATTCTGTATCTGGATGTTCATAGAACAGCCACATTCCTTTGGCCGCATCCATTGCAGAGCCACCGCCAAGCGCAATGATAACATCTGGCTGGAAGTTAGCCATCATTTCTGCACCTTTCATCACTGTTTCAATCGATGGGTCTGGTTCAACCTCTGAGAAAATTTCGCAGTGAACATAATCTTGACGCTTTCTTAAATAGTAAAGGACTTTATCCACATATCCTAATTTCACCATTCCAGGGTCGGTGACAATAAATGCTTTCGAAATTTTCGGCATTTTGGCAAGATATTGAGTTGAATTTTTCTCGAAATAAATTTTAGATGGAACTTTAAACCATTGCATATTAATATTCCTTTTCGCCACTTTTTTAATATTAATTAAGTGAATAGTACCCACATTTGTAGAGACAGAATTCCCACCATACGTTCCACATCCGAGGGTTAAGGACGGCATGTAGGCATTGTAGATATCACCAATCGCACCTTGTGAAGATGGGGCGTTGACAATAATACGTCCCGCTCTCATCCGCAGTCCAAACTTCTTAATCACTGTTTGATCAGTGGTATGAATAACAGCTGAATGACCTAGCCCGCCGAACTCCAGCATTTCTTCGGTCCGTTTTAATCCTTCCTCAAGATCACTTACCTTGTAACAAGCAAGCACTGGGCTCAATTTTTCCCTTGAAAGTGGGTATCCTGTTCCGACACCTTTTAATTCTGCGATAAGTATCTTTGTATCATCAGGAACCTTTACTCCTGCTAACTGTGCAATCTTTGAAGCAGCCATCCCAACAATTACTGGATTAACAGCACAGGATTGCTCATTAATAACTAATTTTTCAACCTTCGCTTTTTCTTCTTCATTTAAAAAATAACAGTTATTTGCTATCATTTCTTGTTTTACAACTTCGTAAATTTCTTTATCAATAATGACTGCTTGTTCGGAAGCGCAAATCATTCCATTATCAAACGTTTTTGATAAAATTAAGTCATTAACTGCCTGATGAAGATTGGCTGTTTTTTCAATATAACAAGGGACATTTCCTGGCCCAACTCCGAGTGCTGGCTTACCTGAACTGTAAGCAGATTTAACCATCCCCGCACCGCCAGTGGCAAGAACTAATGATATTTTTGAATGGTTCATTAAGGCTTGTGTTGCTTCAAGCGACGGTGTTTCAATCCATTGAATGCAATTTTCTGGCGCACCCGCCTTGATTGCTGCATCTCTAAGCACCCTAGCCGCTTCGCTGCTGCATTTCTGTGCCGATGGATGAAAGGCAAAAATAATTGGATTTCTGGTTTTAATTGAAATGAGTGCTTTAAACATGGTGGTCGATGTTGGATTCGTTACAGGTGTAACACCAGCAATCACCCCGACCGGCTCCGCAATTTCAATCATTCCTTCATGTTCATTTTCGTTAATAACACCAACAGTTTTATCATATTTGATATTATGATAGACATATTCAGTAGCAAACATGTTTTTGATGATTTTATCTTCGTACACGCCTCTTCCTGTTTCTTCAACGGCTAGCTTTGCAAGTGGCATATGCTGATCAAGACCGGCCAAAGCCATTTCTTTGACAATATTATTAATCATGTCTTGGTCGAAGCTGCGGAATTCATTCAATGCTTTTAGACCGTTTTCCACCAAAAAGTTAACCATTTGTGTTACGGTTTGTTTTTCATTAACTGCCTTTTCTACTACTGCCATCGTAATACCTCCATTTGATTAAGTGTTTGTGAAGTTTTTCACAAGTACTTTTAAAAAATAATACACAATCAAGCTGATATTTTCTCTGGATGTCATGTATCGTTATATTTGTGAAAAGTTTCACATTTTTGATTAAAAATAATAACACTCTACTTGATTTTTACTCACAAACTGGATTGCGTGGAATCTTTTCAAATAAAATGTCAGTTAGAACCTTCGAATACTTTTTAACAATAACCACATAATTTACGGTCCAGATATAGGCGGGGATTTCTTCATTTTCTTTAAAATACATTGCCTCAAATTCATCCCCAACTGCTTCTTCAAATACTTCTAGGGTATAAGTTTCAGAATCTGTAGAGAAGGTTTTCCATTCACATACCATCATGTCTTATCACTCCTTGTTTGTTTATGGATTTATCATAACATGTATTTTGAATAACGGTTTGTGAAGTGTTGAACAAAGTGTGAATTGTGATTAATTCTACCAAAAATAGTACTATATCCTTATATATCAATAGTTATGAATGATAATATTGGCATATATTTGGTGAAATACTCTATCTATTGAAAACGATTACATTTATTTTGATATATCAGAATAATGTCTGATAAACAAAGTTATCAATTGTATATGTACGGTTATTGAAAACGAACAGTTAGTGACTGTAACATTATTTAAAAGAGGGTAACGGTCTATTAGTGAGCCCTAATTCTTACCATAACCCCCTGTGAAATCAGGTTAAGGTCATTAAGGAGCCCTCTTTCTTACCGCAACCCCTTGTGAAATCAGCTTTCAGTCATTAAGGAGCCTACTACAACAATACAATCCCTCTTGGCAGTTTAACAGATTATCCAATTTGGAGAGTAGATTTTTGCTAATCTTACACTCTATCATAATCTGCTTTCCAATTAGTAATCTGTTTCTTAATTTCATCTGGGCTTAAATTTTGTGAAGCTGCCTTTTCACTTAGTTCAGGTAACTCAGCATCACTAGCAAACCGAAGAGCTATAATTTGACCAATTGTAAGTCTGGCATCAAGTAATTTTCCTGTCAAAACATAATGTCGAAGATTTTCTTCTGCTCGTATCGCTCGGTCCTGTGCCTTTAAAGGATACTGTCTAATTAATAAAAACATGATGACCAAGATAATAACGATGGCTAAAAAAAGGATGGCAGATAGACTGATTCCGTTTCTAATAATTAACCAAATAGCTACTACCAATGTAAGTAACAATAAGAGCGATAAGATATAATGAAACAATGGGTGAAATCTACGATGATTCTGGTAATTTTGATTCATTGTTTTTCCTCCTATAATGTTTTTGTTTTTACTCCCATTTAAATGTATAACTAGCTATCACAAATGCAGCAATTAGCCAACCGCCTAAAATAGCTGTTTCCAAACCCAAACTCGTCCAGCTTGCCCCAACATTCATGATTTCTCGTAATGCCGTGCTTAAATGTGAAATCGGCAGGAGCTTTACGATAGGTTGAAGAAAGTCCGGCATATTTTTTATTGGGAAGAAAACTCCCCCTAAAAATAACATTGGAAATGATAGAACGCCTGCGATCGGTGCAGCACTTTCAGGTGTTTTCGCAATTCCCGCAATGATGAAACCAATTGCCATAAAAGCTAGTGTTCCAAGAACAATAAAACATATCAAGGTAAACCAAGAACCGCGAACTTCTACGCCAAATAAGAGATGGGCAACTAGTAATACTATCAGCGCTTGCATTCCATTCATCAGCAACCGTGCTGTAATTTGTGCTGCTATGAAAGTTGAGGCTTTGAGTGTAGTCCCCTGCATCCTACGTAAAATCCCACGCTCTCTCCATGCTGCTATCTGACCAGCTACTCCATTCATGTTGTTACTCATAATCATCATCGCAACTATTCCTGGTACCAAAAAATCAATATATTTTAAATTAAGAGCTTTGATGCCGTGAGATTCCATTACAACGACAGGCTCATAGGAAACTCTTTGTTTACTGATCTCATCTATTACTCCATTAACTAGAGCTACTCCTACCTGTGAAACAGCAAAATTCGTATCATTAAAATAAACCGGGATGTTGAAGGGCTTTGCTTGTGATCCACTATTTTTCAAGCTAGATTCATAGCCCTTTGGAATGATTACGACAAGTTGTAAATCACCATTTTTCAAACTGGTTTGTGCTGAATCTTCATCTTTTCTTATCTCTAAATGAATAGCTTCATTTTTTTTAAGAGCTTTTATAAACTCACTTGAAAACGCTGTGTGATCTTCATCAATCAGTCCAATTGACAGGGATAGTCCATTTCCTTTACCTAAAAATAAACCTAGCATGGTCATGAGGAGGATAGGGAAGATCAAAGTCCACATCAGCACCTGTCGATTCCGTAGAAAAATGCGCAGTTGTGCGAGAGTTAACTGCCAGTAAGCTTTCATGCTTCTCTTAATCTCCTTCCCGTCATGTGAATAAATACATCTTCTAGTGTCGCTGTCCTTGTTTGCAGATCAACTATTTGCAGATTATTATCAGCAGCAAATTGGATTAAGCTTGTCAATGTGTTCTGTAAATGATCCGTATAAAGAACATGAATATCTGTTTGATTTCCAAGTTTCTTAACACCGTCAATACTAGAGAAATCAATGAAGTCTACTTGTTCTATGACTCTAAACTCTAATGCACTATCTGACTGGAGACTTTTCACTAATTGAGAAGGGGCATCCAAAGCAATCAGTTCCCCTTGGTCCATGATGGCAATCCGATCGCATAGATTGTGTGCTTCATCCATGTAATGAGTGGTTAACACGATTGTTTTACCTTTATTTTTCAATTGAAGAACAATATCCCACAATGTTCGTCTAGCTTGAGGATCTAAACCCGTGGTCGGTTCATCCAAGAAAATAACGTGTGGATCGTGAACCAACGCTAGAGCAATCGCTAAACGCTGTTTTTGACCACCTGAAAGACCTTTTATTCGGCTTTTGCTTTTCTCAGTAAGCAACACATCTTCTATAAGTTGAGAAATAGAAATATGTGATGGATAAAAGCTTGCGTACATTTTCAGAATTTCCTCAACTGTCAGCAATTCAAAAAGCGAAGTTGATTGTAACTGTACCCCGATGATTTCCTTTACCTTCGAAAGCTCACGTAAGATATCGTGTGAACCAATTATGGCCGTTCCTTCATCTGGTTTACGCAGGCCTACCAGCATTTCAAGCGTAGTCGTTTTCCCTGCGCCATTAGGACCCAAAAGACCGAATATCTCACCCTTTCGTACTTGAAAATGGACACCACTCACTGCTTTAAATGATCCATAGTTCTTTACAAGTCCTTTTACATCAATTATTGTATCATGAGAAAATTTCATGTAGGTGCTTCCTCCTCTCAATTAGAATTGAATAGGAAGCGTCAGACCTCCCTGTTTACCTAATTTATTGCTAAAATACTTTCCTCCACAGGAAAACCTTACCATTACAAATGTGTTACGTCTACAAAATAAAAGAATGGCTTAAATAACTAGTAACAAGAATTACAATAATCCCTTTTCTTTCTTATATTTCATTCCCTTAATTTTTTCTAATAGTCTGTTATGTACTTTTGATAAGATGAGTAACGCGAGGATAGAACCAATAAAGTTTAACAACATATCCCACTGCGCGTCCCAAATATCACCTTGTGCTCCTAAAAACTCAGTGGAAGTCTTTCTGTTCTTTGTTAATTTAGTCGATATCCATTCGATAATTTCATACATAGCTCCAATTGCAAGTGAAAAACTTAATATCACAGAAATTAACCAAGGACCTTTTTTAGTCACTCTTTTTCGGATTAATATTTCTCTTATTACAATTGCAAACAACCCTTTTAAGAAATGCCCAAAGCGGTCATAGTGGTTTCGGTTTAATTCAAAATAATCTTTTATCCAAGTAAAAAGTGGAACCTTTGCGTAAGTATAATGACCACCAATGAAGGTAAGAATCGAAAGAATGGCAATTATGATATAGGATAGCGAAGTAAGACGAAACTTATTATAGGTAATAAGTACAATCATACATATCACAATGGCAGGAAGTACTTCCATCGCCCATATTAAATATCCTGCTGGCTTATAGATTGACCAAATAAAAACGGCAATTACAAACAAGATAAGTAGTAAATGAAAGTAAACACTTTTGTCTCTTATCACTTAACTCACTCCTAATGATATTACAGTTGTAAAGTTAAAAACTAATTAACTTGCTCTCCGGTACAAAGTTAAAAGATAACTGTTATAGGTTGTCCATCCTTTCTTTTATTAAACAACATAGCTTTTTAAATTTCTGTTCAAAATGAATATCAAAAGCGGTAGGTTTTAAATCAATGGAGTTATCTAGGAGTAGAACGAAATAGGAATATATAAATCGCAGGTATTTTTCTAACATCACTGGTATCCTCTCCAACAAGGACCACTAATATAGTAAATAAAAATAAGCCATCAAATACTAGATTCGTTCATACTCTAGTATTTGATAGCTTATATATGCTACGCCTCAATTTAAAAAAATGTATTAACAAGTAATTTGCAAACATGTTTTCCTAATTCAGGTAGGAAAACATGTTATAGTTTAAAGTACCTTGCTTAAAAACGCCTTGGTTCTTTCATGCTGAGGGTTACTGAATAACTCATTCGGTTCATTTTCTTCAACAATGTAGCCTCCGTCCATGAAGATGACCCGATCGCCGACTTCCCTGGCAAAGCCCATTTCATGAGTAACAACAACCATTGTCATACCTTCTAGTGCCAGCTGTTTCATTACTTCTAAAACATCACCAACCATTTCAGGGTCAAGTGCGGATGTCGGCTCGTCAAATAGCATAATTTTTGGATTCATGGCGAGTGCCCTTGCAATCGCAACCCGTTGTTTTTGCCCCCCAGATAGTTCCCCTGGAAAGCTATTGGCTTTTTCTCTTAGACCCACTTTATCTAATAGATCAAATGCCAATTTTTCAGCAGCTGCTTTATCTATAGCGTGAATTTTAATCGGTCCCATGGTGATGTTCTCTAATACACTTTTATGAGGAAACAGATTAAATTGCTGAAACACCATTCCTACTTCTTGTCTTACTTTGTTAATATTGATTTTTGGGTCTGTTATATCCTGTCCGTTAATAACTACCTCTCCACCCGAAATTTCTTCAAGGCGATTTAAGCAGCGGAGGAACGTACTCTTACCTGAGCCAGATGGACCAATAACACAAACTACTTCTTTTTCTTTAACTTCTGCATTGATATCTTTTAATACCTCAACATTACCAAACGATTTTCGTAAGTTTTTAACTGTAATCATGCTCATCTAAGCTGAATCCTCCTTTCGATGAAATTAGCAAGCATGGTTAATAAATAAATAATAATAAAGTAAATGATACCAACAGCCAGCCAAATCTTAAATGCTTCAAAAGTGGCAGAAGCCTGAATTTGTCCTTGCTGTGTTAAATCTGCAATCCCAATTACAGATAAAAGAGACGTATCCTTTAAACTTATAATGGATTGGTTTGTAATCGTAGGAAGCATTCTTCTAAAGGCCTGAGGAAGCACCACATATCGCATGGTTTGTGAGCCTGTAAAACCAATTGATCTTGCTGCTTCTGTTTGTCCTTTATCAATTGATTGAATTCCCGCTCTGATAATCTCAGCAAAATATGCACCCGCATTAATGGCTACAGTGATGATCCCAGCAGTAGTGCTATTTAGGGACACCACTTGTAGAGAATTCACACCAAAATAGATAAAAAATAATTGCACAATAAATGGTGTTCCACGAATGGCATCAACATAAACCTTAGCAATCCAGTTCAAGATCTTGAGCGGTGCTAATCGAAATAACGCTATTACTAAACCTATTAAAAATCCTAGAATAATTGCTATAACAAATATATATAGAGTCACTTGAAGACCTTTTAATAACATTGGCAGTGCTGCAGAAATAATATCCATCCTGTTCATCCCCTTTCAAAAAGAAAGCGCGCATTAAGCGCGCTTAATCATTTCGTATCCTTTATTCACCTAGATACGTTTTAATAATTTTATCATACGTACCATCTTTCTTTAACTCAGCAAGACCATTGTTAATTTTTTTCAAAAGATCTGCGTTTTGTCCTTTTAGAACAGCAATTCCATATTGATCTCCATTTAAGCGCTCACCGACGATTTTTAATCCAAGGTCTTTTTGAGCAATTGCATAAGAAATTACAGGATAATCTTCAATAAGTGCATCTGCATTTCCGTTAGATACTTCTTGGAACATGGCAGGACTATCATTAAATTGAACAACAGTAATTCCTAATTTCGCAGCATTATCTTGTGCATATTTTGCACCAGTTGTACCTTTTTTAACAGCAACTTTTTTGCCTTTAAGGTTTTCGACTGATTTAATACTTGTATTATCTTTTTTAACAACGACTGTTAACCCTGCATCAAAATATGGTGTTGAGAAATCTACCACCTTTTTTCTTTCATCCGTAATGCTCATTCCTGCAATGGCCACATCTAGCTGATTAGCTTGCATTGCTGGGATGATACCACCGAAATCCATTGGAGAAAGTTCGATTTTAAAGTCTTGGTTTTTCGCAATTGCATTGATTAACTCAATATCAATTCCCTTATAATCATTTCCTTCTTTAAATTCAAACGGCGGGTAAGTTGTATCAACACCAACTTTATATACTTTTCCACCTTTTTCTTTCTCGTCTGCTGTGTCTTTGCTTCCACAAGCAGCGATAAAGATTGAAAGGATTAATAACAAACTTAATAGACCTAACTTTTTCATTTCATTCTCCCCTTAATTTTCAGATTGTTCTCACTTGCTGAATATAGCAAATTTACTTATTTAATATATCACATATAGTTAACAGAAAAAAGGGATTAAACTATATGAATATACAAAAAAATTTAATAATACACATAATATAATAATATTGATTTTTATGATTTACTGAAATAATAGAGATTTGGATTAAACAAATCAATACTATTAATACTTTTATTTTATCCATTCTTTAAGAATGCATTCATTAAAGGAAAAATTTACTTTTCATTTTTTAATCAATTTATATTTCAATATTAAATATCCTATAACTTTTCCTCACTTTTATCCACAAGACAAAACCACTTGGAATATAGATACCACGTGGTTTTGGTTATAATTTCACCTATTAATTGACATCCTCGAATTCTCTTGCAATCCTTTCAATTGCTTCCTGAATTAGTGGTCGAGGGGACGGGATACAAATTCTTTGCCATTGTAACCCTTCTTTACCAAACATCTTCCCATCTTCTAGTAGAACATTTGCTTTATTATAAATCCGATCATGGACTTCTTCAGGCGAGAGTCCATAATCACTAAAATCCATCCACAAGATATAGGTTCCCTCTGGGATTCTCACCTTAACTTTTGGCATTTTCTCCGCTAAGAATTGGACTGCCCATTCCATTGTCCCATCGATATATTCCTTTAATTGTTCTAACCAATCTTCGCCCTCATTGTAAACGGCGATCAGTGCAGAAACGGTAAAAGGTGAGGGTAAATGCATCCCCATAACAGTATTAAAGGTTTTTCTAAGTTCAGGATTTGAGATGATTACATTTGTACAATGAAGCCCTGCAACATTGAATGTTTTATTGATGGCAGTAAAAGTAATAAGTCGATCACCATGTTCGGTAGCTTTTGCAATTGGAATAAAGGTTTGATTACAGCGTACTAAATCTCCATGAATTTCGTCAGCAACGATGATGACATCATTTTCCGCACAAATATCGGCTAATTTCCTTAGTTCTTCCCGAGTAAACACTCTGCCAGTTGGATTATGAGGGTTACATAGGATGAACATTTTCGTCGTATCTTCTTTTGCCTTCGCTTCAAAATCCTCGAAATCGATTTGATAATAGCCTTCGCTATTCGATTTAAGTGCATTATTCCGAACTTTTCGTCCGTTGGCTTCAATCGCCGAAGTAAACGGAGGATAAACCGGTCGTTGGATAATGATTCCATCTCCCGGATCGGTTAATGCTTTGACTGCAACATTCAAGGCATGGACAGTTCCTGGACTAAAGCTGATTTCTTCCTGCGGAATATCCCAATCATGTCTCTTTTTAAACCAATGCTGGATGGCTTCAAAATACTCTTTTGGAAAGATGGTATATCCGAAAATCCGGTGATCGACCGTCTTATGTAAGGCATCTACTAACGGCTGGGGTACAGGTAAATCCATATCAGCTGTAAACAATGGAATCGTCTCATCGTCATATCGTTCCGTCAGACCAATCTGTTTAATTAACTCCCCGCCATCCCATTTGATTGAATAGGTTCCTCTTCGGTTGACAATTTCATCAAAGTTATATTTCATTTACATCCACCTTTCAATTTTCATCCTGTGAATGATTCACATGTAAAAATTTTATTGATTACTCCAATTATAACGATTAAAAGAAATGATTGAAAATTTGGGTAGCTAAATTTTTCAAAAATGTAGGCGATGACACTAAAAAAAGAGCAGGTCCAGTATATGAACCTCGCTCTTTAATGCGCGTTAATCCTTCAAAACCTCGTTATTTTATTGGTCCGTTCCGATTAAAATGGGAATTGATTTGACCTATAATCATCTTATGTTTTTCCCGTTTCGCTAAATCCCTCCGAATTTCAAGTGTTTGTACCCCTTCTTCTATTTTTTCCGCAATTTCAATCAGTCTTTCAATATCCGCAAATGAATACTTACGGGTCCCATTTGGGGTTCTATCTGGAAAAATTAGCTTCCGCGTTTCATAATAATGAATTTGTCTGCTGGAAAGACCTGTTAATTCTGTCACAATTCCTATGGTGATAACCTTTTGATCACGATAGGATGGGTTTTCGTTTCCCAAAATACCACCTGCCAATTTTGTTTTAGTTTATTTGAAAAAATATGAATTTTAAAACAATTATTATGTTATATATTCTAACATAAGATGTAATACACTGAAACAAGAAATTCCTTTCTTACAAAAATATTCATTTCAAGCTAATTCTACTATTATTTTAAAAATATTTAGCTTAAAAATGTAAGCGGATTCAGTTTTGCACTTATTTAACACGGTAAAATCGTATAACTTTAGATTTGATAATTATGAGCAGATTATTAAAGATTTTGTTGAGCGCTTACACAAATAGTTCCTTTTTGATATACTACTATAATCTTGATTCATCAAAAAAATTGCTAACTTTCAACTGACTTGTCGTGATTCCCCTGGTTTTTTTATTAATTTTCGATTCCAATATTTTCTGAATTGTTGACTCTTTAAAAATTCTATGTCACTTTAAAAATATATTCTTACTTTCAGATACAAAAGGAGAACTCAATAACGATGAAAAGAAAAATACTTGCCTATAATTTTGAATTCTCTGAGACCCTAGATCGTTTAAGAGATAGTTTTGACATTGAAATTTTTGAGGGGATAAATCCCAAAACAGACCCGGCTTTTTTACAATCTCTAAAAGCAGCTGAAGGTATTGTCGGTCTAGCCCTTCCTGTCGATCAAGAATTACTGAATCAAGCTCCGAATTTAAAAATTGTATCTAATAACTCAACTGGATTTAATAACCTTTCCATTGATGAAATGACAAAACACGGTGTTATGGGAACAAATACACCCGGTGTACTTGAAGATACTACCGCTGATGCGATTTTCGGGCTACTTCTTGCGGCGGCTAGACGTATCCCTGAATTGGACCAGTTCGTGAAAGTCGGAAATTGGAAGCAGCATTTAACTAGAAATGAATATGCCATTGATGTTCATCATAAAACCTTAGGAATTATTGGGATGGGAAAAATCGGGGCATTAATTGCGAAGCGAGGGCATTTAGGCTTTGATATGAATATTCTTTACCACAATCGCACGCGCAACCTGGAGGCTGAGGAAAAATATCACGCTGTCTATACAGAGCTTGACCGCTTACTTATGGAAAGTGATTTTGTTTGTTTAATGACACCGCTCACACCTGAAACAGAAAATTTAATGGGGGCACGGGAATTTAATTTGATGCAAAAGTCTGCTATTTTCGTGAATGGTTCTCGCGGAAAAACAGTTGATGAAAAGGCACTAATTGAAGCATTAAGAGCGAACGAGATTCACGGAGCGGCATTAGACGTTTTCCAAAGTGAGCCAGTCAAAGCGGACCATCCGCTTCTCAAATTTCCAAATGTGGTGACAACTCCGCATATCGGGTCATCCACTTTCGAAACGGAATTTAAAATGGCCAAGCTTGCGGTCGAGAATTTACTAGCAGGACTAACGGGAAGACGCCCAAGGAACCTGATTAATCCCGAAGTACTGAATTAATATTACGAAGGAGTTAAACACTTGAATTCACCGAAAAGTATTGTTGAAAAACTAAATTTGAATAAATATCGACGGAAGCTTGTTCTGCAGAAACCGGAAGATTTGGATGACTTTCATGAATTAGACTATGACTCATCTTTTAATAACGATAAATATGATCTTATATTTATGTTCGTTTTTAGTTTAGAGGAATTTTCGCGGCAACTTCAATCTGTAATTGCAAACCAATTACTCGAGAAAAATGGTTATGTGTACTTTGCCTATCCAAAGAAGAATAATCCAAAATATAAAGAATACATTGAACGCGACAGCTTGTTAAACGTATTTGCTATGGATGATGATGGATATACGCTTGACAGTGATATAAAGTTTTCTAGAATGGTCAGTCTAAACGATGTTTTTACAGTGGTGGGCTTAAAGTCTGCCCCAAAAAAGACAAAAAAGGCTGACAGCAGTAAATCTAGCCAATGTGTGGATGACTATATTGTTCATGTGGATGATATTAAACAGTACTTAAACAAAAATGAGGACCTATTGGGAGCTTTTAATCAATTAACTTTTGGATATCAAAAGGATTGGGCCCGTTATGTCTATAGTGCGAAAAGAAAAGAAACTCAAGAAAAGCGTTTGTTAGAAATGGAGACGGTTCTTGGAGAAGGCTATAAATCAATGGAATTATATCGAAGGAAGCAGAAATAGTCAGAGGATGTAAATTCAAAACGATCCCGTCTATCTAATTAGATAGACGGGATCGTTTTATTAAGAGGGCAAGAGCAAATTTTATCACAAGTAAGCAGAAGGTTGTCTAAATTTTTTATACAATCAGCTCCTATCAGTTCTATTCCCCACTTTCTTCCTATATTACTTATTAATATCATCAAAATATTATGACATAGCATCATTTTTCAAAAAAAACCTAAATATCATTCCCCCCAAGCATATTACTTATACATTTTATCTAGATTGGGTACAATTCTAATAGAAATGGAGGAAATATCATGGTTCGTTTACTTGCGATTATCTCATTTATACTTTTATTTTATTTTTCATTGCCAGTTATTGATAAACAGATGGGGAAAAACGATATAGAAAAAAAGATTGATTCTGTTCAATCTGAAATGAATATAAAAGATAGCTCAGCAGTATTAGAAACACTTAATAGTTTTTATGAAAAGGTTCAACAATTAGTTGGGCAGCTTGGCTTTCAGGCGGGTGAACTTCCACTCACTAAACAACAGCCGCAACCACAAAAAGAAAAAGTAGAATTAAATATCCCTACTAACCAAGTATTTTCAGTTAATA
Organism: Bacillus sp. OV166; assembly: GCF_900177675.1. GTDB lineage: Bacteria > Bacillota > Bacilli > Bacillales > Cytobacillaceae > Neobacillus. The sequence goes on from NZ_FXWM01000001.1 coordinate 3,831,841, forward strand.
ATATAGAACTTGGTAATCTAAAAGAAGATATTGATCATAATTTAGGCAAGGCAAATCGGTCATCACTTAATGAATATGGGACGAATTGGTACGCCTATCACGAAAATTACCATGATTTTTTTATGGTTATGTATGATGAAAACAACAAAGCAGCAGGATTATACACGAACCAAGATTTAATTGCATCCACTAAAGGAATCCAATTCGGAAGTTCCAAGATAGATGTTCGCGCAAAACTAGGTGAACCTATCACCAATATCCAAAAAGGATTGACAGTTTATCAATTACAGGAAAATAGTGACTATGATGTGTTCTTGCTTGAGGGAACTTACGTAACTATCTTTTATGATAAACATGAAAATAATACGGTAACAGCGATACAATTAATCAGTAAAGACTTTGAGCAGAAGAAAACAGGCTTTTACACCAAAGCCAATTCAGCGTTAAAAGAAGGCTTCGAATATCAATTATTCGATTTGACCAATGCAGCACGAGTCAATCATCAGCTTACAGTTCTAACATGGGATGAGCATGTTAGAGGAACAGCCCGTAAACATAGCACCGATATGGCGGTCCATCAGTATTTTGATCACACCAATCTGAAGGGACAATCACCGTTCGACCGGATGAAAGAGGATGATATCAGTTTTCATATGGCTGGAGAAAACCTTGCCTATGGACAATTTAGCAGCATCTTCGCCCATGAAGGTTTAATGAACTCCCTCGGACATCGTGAAAATATTTTGCGGAAGGGTTACGAGTTTTTAGGAGTAGGCGTAGCTTTTAATGACGAATCGCAGCCCTACTATACAGAAAACTTTTTTGCGAAGTAGTACGGCCAAGGGGTTATTATTCAGAACACTAAAAAATCCACAAAACCCTATGTTTTGTGGATTTTACTTTTACGATGGAAAAATGAGGAACATCTTGTATAGTTATTGTACGGTTTCAGTTTCCTAGTTTTTGATCCAATAAGGACAAGGTTTTCCCGATAGACTCTTGAATAACATATGTATTACTGTCAGTATCATAAGGAGTTTCTCCTATATTAATAATAATTAGTGGAACGCCTTGCCTTCTGTATTGGGGGAAAGTGGAGAATGGCATTACTTTTAGACTCGTCCCTAATACCAACACACAATCCGCAACATCTATCATATGTAAAATCGCATCAAATCCCTCTACAGTAAACCACTTGCCTGTATCACCAAACAAAACGACATCCGGTTTTATAAAACGTTCGCTTTTATCGCTGGTATCACAATGGTCACAGATATAGAATTCATCGATGGTATCGAGACGATTTTCCATCTCTTCTGTCGAATAGCTTTTACCGCAATGCAAGCAAGTTGCTGTTTTTATGGTTCCATGGAATTCTATGACATTCTTATTGCCCGCTTTTTGATGAAGTCCATCAATATTTTGGGTAATGATATGAGAAACCTTCCCATCTTTTTCCCACTTCGCCAAAATCTTGTGCCCTACATTCGGCACAGCATCCGGATGGTAAAGATTTTCGAATGCAAATTGATAAAACTCCCTTGGACTTCGATAAAAATAATCCAAGGAAAGGATATATTCCGGCGCAAGTTGATAAACCCCAGACCTTGAACGAAAATCTTTTATGCCAGATTCTGTACTAATCCCCGCTCCAGTTAGCACAACGATGTTTTTTGCATTTTTAATGTGGCTTGTACAGGTTTCAATCAGTTTGTTTTCCATCGATTCCTTCTCCTTTAAATACGCTGTTAGGGCAACAATAATAATACTTAGTTTATAGGAAAAAACAATTCCTAGTACATGTCAAGTATAGTATTTACAAATCAGGATATATTTCATAAAAAAACTGCCCCCAAGTTAAACAAATGGGACAGCCTTTATAAATGGTGCCTGTCCCTCACTACTTTACAACTTTAAGCACTCGAGGTAGGCCATAATAGATGCTATGCAAATGCACGTAATTTTTTATTTTTTCTCATATGCAAAGGTTTATGAGTGTAATAGATTTTTGCTAGTGCATGATTATCACAAAGTGAACATTTAATTTGATAAGAAGCTTTGCTAATATGGGGAGTTTCTAAGAAGGTTAATATTTCTTTCATATGTTTATCACAGGCCCACATGATCTCACCCCGAATTCATATATTTCTTTAACTAAGCTTACTAAATGGTAGAGACTTCTTTCTGGAGTTTATCAGGCTTTCTTTTCTTCACGACTTCTGTAAATGCATCTTCCCAAGAAATCGAAATATCTCCATTTGTCACAAATGTTTGACACCCGAGGCGATATCCTTCTTTTAACCACTCTTCACCTAATTTTCTTCTTTCTTGTACCTTGACTTTATCTAGGAATTCAGCGCCTTCTTCCGCCTTAAAAACGCAGCTGCCGCAAATTCCCCCGCCACATCGGTTTGGGAGTTCTCCATCGTAACGAAGGGACATCCTCAAGATATTCGAATCCTCTGGTACATCTAATTGTTTATTGCTGTTAATGAAATTTATTTTTGGCATGCCTCGTATCCTCCCTAAAATTAATCTTCTTGGTATACAATATACCATAATTATAATTTTCAGACAATACAAATATTTTAATTTTTTTATTTTAAAAAAAAGATAAATATAAGACCACATCGTGAAGTCGGTGTGGTCATTAACATAGATGATAGCTCGCTACGAGATCTTTCATTGGTATTTTTCAAGTCGACACTAATTTTTCTTTTTTATACAGCTTTTCTTTAATATTTTCAATATAAGTGATATACGCCTTTTTCGAGTTTTCAATATGAATTCTCATTAAATACTCTGCCATTTCCGCTTCTTTATCGCGCAAGGCTTTCATGATATCAATATGTTCCCTTAAGGATTCTTTTCTTCTGCCTGGTGTCTCATATCCCATATTTGCAGCCATATGTATATAGTCAATCAGACCAGAGAGAATCTCAAACAATTTGGGGCTTTTCGATGCCTTATTAATCAGACGATTCATTTGTATATGTTCAAGATTAAAGTTTTCTTCGGCTTGATCTCTTAACAACATCAGTTCTTCGATCTTTTGATCCAATTCTAGTTGCGTTTCTCTATCCATCCGCCCCGCAGCTAATTTAACGGCCAAAACTTCTAAAGAGGCAAGAATTGTAAATACTTCGATGACTTCACTCTCGGAAATATTGGAGACGACGACACCTTTTCGGGGAACCGTTTTTACAAAGCCTTGGGATTCCAATCGGAACAAAGCCTCCCGAATCGGTGTGCGGCTGATGCCTAATTTCCCGGCAAGTTCTCTTTCAATTAAACGATCGCCCGCTTTTAATTCGCCCTCCAGAATCATTTCCTTTAAATAAATATATGCATGTTCCCGAATCGATAAAAGATTGTTTTCCTCCCATCTTACGTCCATAAATTCCACCCGCTTATTTTTTATTATTTTCTAACATTCATTTTTACGAAAGAAATACTCCACCATAGATCAAGCAGCAAACAATTAGCAGGGATGGATGCATTTTTACTCTAATCAAAGTAAAATAACTAACCACAGCCAAAAAGACTAAATGAAAAACACCACTATTCTCATAAGCTGTTAAAAAGAATTGATAGGCCATCACAGCAAGTAAAATTGCAATAATTGGCTGTACTGACTTTGTCATAAGTGCTACTTTTGGAGAACCTTTAAATAGATTTACAAACTTAAAAAGTAAAATAACGGCGAGAGCAGAAGGAAGGATCGTTGCGATTAGAGCAATTACTGCACCAAGAATCCCGCCCACTTCATAACCAATATAACCGCCCATTTTGGTGGCAATTGGTCCTGGCAAGGCATTCCCAATCGCCAATACATCCCCAAACTCGGATAAACTCATCCAATGGTAATTGTTGACCACTTCATTTTGTATTAACGGAATGGTTGCAGGACCGCCGCCATATCCCAATAAATTAGCAATAAAAAACGCCCAAAAGATATGCAAATAGATCATGAACTTTTTTCCTTTCTCTGAAGAAGCACCTCAGCGGAAGCTTTTGCCGCTTTTTCTTTTCGATCCGCAATGATATAGGCAGTGATGAGAAATACCGCAATCAAGATGCCGGGATGCCAGTCAAGAAACTGGACAAATATTAAAGAAACGACCGATAGTGAGAGCATAATCGGAAAACCTAAGCCTTTACGTCCATTTTGGAAAAAACGATAAGCCATCTCCAAGAGCATAAATCCGATCACAGGCGTAACCCCTTGAACCATCCCACTAACAATTGATGATTCTTTAAACCTATAAAGCACACCCAATAAGGCGATCATGGCAATAATTGATGGTAAAATGTGAGTAAGAATAGCCACGGTCGCACCTAAATACCCCTTCACTTTATAACCGATGTACGCCGCCATTTTGGTAGCAATCGGTCCTGGCAAAGTATTGGCTAATGCCAGGATTTCGACAAATTCTTGTTCGTTCATCCATTTGTATTTTTTAACAGCTTCAAATTCAATCAGCGGTATCGTCGAGGGCCCGCCCCCATAACCGGTCACACCGGTGCGGGCAAATCCAATAGCTAACTCAACATATGCTTTCAGTTGACTCTCCCCCTTTTTATACCAATATAACATTCTGTCGCATATTTTAATAGAACCGAAGATTAAGATAGACCCCATTCTGCTAAAACAAATGCTTCGAATGAGGTCCTGTTATTATTATTTTTTTATATCGGCTTCGGTGATTACTTCATATCCGGCACTTTCTATAAAGCTTTGCAATGCTTTCAAGGCTGCTGTTCCCACGGCCGTGTCTTGCTCGCCGTTTCCACCACTTACACCAATTCCACCTACGACTTCACCATTGACAACAATCGGGAACCCACCAACAAAAATGGCGAATTTCCCTGGAAGCATCTGTTGGATTCCAAAGGCTTCATTTCCAGGAAGTGCAGGTCCATTCGGCTCTTTGTTAAATAAATGGGTAGAGCGTTTATGGCCAGCAGCCGTATACGCTTTAGCAATCGAGATTTCAGGTCCCGTGATCCGCGCTCCATTCATACGTTCAAGCGCAAGCAGGTTGCCGCCATCATCGACAATAGCGATGGTTTCTAGAACATTGATCTCTTCTGATTTTTTCTTAGCTGCCTCAATCATTATCTTTGCTTCTTCTAGTTCTAATTTCAATACAGATTTCATGGATGTTCTCCTTTACCTAATGAATTATTTTAATAGCCCATATAGACAGTTTTTAATTGCGTAAAGAACTCTAAACCCACTCTTCCGGATTCACGGAATGTAGAAGTACTTGATTTTTTCAGGCCTCCAAATGGTGCATTCATTAAGTTCCCTGTCGTTGTGCGGTTAACCTTGACTGTTCCTGCTTGGATATCCTTTGTAAATTGGTTGGCGATTTTGAGATTATTGGTAACAATCGAAGCGGATAACCCATACTCGACGTCATTCGCAACGGCGATGGCTTCTTCATATGTATCTACTTCAATCACAGCCACAACCGGTCCAAAGATTTCTTCTTTCGCAATCCGCGAATTAGCATTTACATTGGTAAAAATAGCTGGCTGAACATAGTATCCCTTTTCAAATTCTCCAGTCACTAATGGCTCACCGCCATATACTAATTCAGCACCATCTTCTTTTCCGTATTGGATATACTTTAAAACATTCTTCAATTGTCTTTCGTTGGCAAGCGGACCAATTTTCACGCCTGCTCCAAAACCATTACCTACTTTTAGTGCCCTTGTTTTTTCAACAAGTTTCTGAACAAATTCTTCTTTTATGTTTTTCAAGACGATGACACGGCTTGTTCCTGTACAAGCTTGCCCTGTTAACGAAAAGCCCCCGTTGACAGTCAAAGTGGCGGCTAGATTAAGATCAGCATCATCCATAACAATTAACGGATTCTTCCCGCCAAGTTCCATTTGCGTCCGGGTTGTAAAGCCTGCCTTTTTATGAATGTCTTCCCCAGCTGCGGTTGAACCTGTGAAAGTGACAGCCCTAACAGCAGGATGGGTTACCAGCAAGTCACCCACGTCTGAAGCTTTACCCGTAACAAAGTTAATCACGCCTTTAGGAATTCCTGCCTTATCTAGTGCTTCGACTAGACGATAAGCTATTAATGGAGTATCTGAGGAAGGTTTAAACACAACCGTATTCCCCGTGATTAAAGCGGGAGCGATTTTTCGGGCAGGAATAGAAAGTGGAAAGTTCCAAGGAGTTATGACACTCACCACTCCAAGCGGTTCTCTTTCCGTTGAAACTTTCATATTTGCATCATCATTTGGAAAGGTTTCCCCAGTAAAACTTTGTCCTTCTACTGCATAATAACGGAGCGTTTGAGCTGAACGTATGACTTCATTCTTGGCATCATCAACATGCTTTCCTTCTTCTCTTGTTAATTCTTCTGCCAAAGAATCTGCATTTTGTTCTAGGATACTCGCTGCTTGATTTAAGATAGCCGCACGCTTGGATGGAGCTGTTTGGGACCAGCTAGGAAAAGCATTCTTAGCCGCTTCAATCGCAATTTTAACATCCTGTTCGTTTGAAGCCTGGAATTCCCCAACAAGATCTTCAGTATTTGCAGGGTTCACACTAAAAAATGTTTTTCGGCTCCCCGATTCCTGCCATTCTCCATTTATATAGTTATTGAATGTCTCTACTTTTGTAGTTATCACAACTATCACCTTTTTTCATTTATTTGTTTCCATGGTTTTATAAAAAAATGGCCGTCACTTAAACCTTTAAATTACAAGATTAATAGGACGGCCGGTAAAGTTTTCTTATTACTTTGTTTCTACTAGTGCTCCTAAATCCTGCTCACAATACTCTCTCCATAACCCATCCATGTACATACGGCGCATTTTTGCACCTGTACGAACGACTTCTAAGCAGCGTTGCTGTAACTCAGGAGTATCGGCGTGGTCAAGAACAATTTTATAACCGCGCTCACCATGGATTTCATCAGATACGATGTGTAAGTCAAAAAATTCAATTTCTTCATCTGTAAACCCATATTGTTCACGTAAAGCAGGTGTTTGCTTACGGTAAATATCTGGTACTTGTGATTCCAAGCCTACAACCAGAGCTGCTGTTGCTACGACGAAATTCTCGCGTGCTGCAACTGCGAAACACCAGCTTTGAAGCCCTAAAGTGGTTGGAGCCATATTGTTTGGATCGATAATTCTTTCTGCAGTCGTACCACAGGCTTCCGCAAAACGAATCAATAAATCAGTGTGACGGTCAGCTGCAATTTCTTCTTCATACATGTTCTGTAAAGTGAAATCTTTTGCAGCTGCAAATTTTGGGTCTGATGGAGTGTTGTGATAAATATACGCTAAATAGTCTGCGAATGGTCCTACATAATGGTAGTGATTTTCAGCCCATCTAGAAAAGTGCTTTCTTCCAAGTTTGCCCTCAGCCCAAGCTACTGTAAATGGAGCCTTCTGGCTATGGTTACCCTTAATTGCTTCTTCTAATTGTTTGCGAAATTCATCTTTAGATAATAATTCTGTCAACTGAAACTCCTCCTCTAATATTATGTAGGTACCCAAGTTTAACTTGGTATTTGATATTTTGTATACCAAATTAGATTAAAAATAAAAAGATTGTGGATTCTTTCCTCTTCCAGCACTCTTTAATTCGGTGAAAATATCGTTTTGGTATACCTTACGTTTATACTACCAATATATTGTTTATTTGTAAATATAATTTTTAGAATTTTTTAAAGATTGATACTCTTTTTTCTCTACTACTAAAATTATTGATGGACGTCCACTTTCAGTTCTAATAATTTATAGAGTTCTTTTGAAAGATTCTCTATGGATTCCTCTACGATCTGCTGACCGATTTCCCAGCTTGCTTTAGTGGCATCCCCAATACAGCCGTTTTTCGTCATTTCTTCATAATAATAAAATCCTTGAATCGCTTTTCCAGGTCGAAGCTGCTTCCATCTTCCCTCTTCTTGGATATCACCTTTTTCTAGGTTTTCGGGACGGACTAGCTCAGGAGCCAAATAAAGTGCTTCAGAAACTTCTCGTTCACAGCTATGACCAAATAATAGTGATGTTACATTTTCCTTAATCGCTTTTTTAGCAGATGCAGTCGTCTTAGCATAGTAAATTTCAACATCCAGTTCTTTGGTTAACATCATAGAAGCAACGTTTAAGGTTGATTGGTTACCGCCGTGAGAATTTAAAAACAAAAACCTTTTAATGCCGTGATGCTTCAATGATGAGACAACATCCTTTAAAACCGCAATTAATGTAGTGGGCTGCAAGGAGATGGTTCCCGGAAAATTTAAATGGTGTTGCGAAACACCCATATTAATGGTTGGTGTGACCAATGCAAAAGGAAACATTCGTTGGCCTAACTTCTTGGCCATCTTTTCAGCTAAGACAGCATCGCAACTTTCTACCATATGGGGACCATGTTGTTCGTGAGCACCAATTGGAATGATCGCAAATTCAACAGTATTAAGCGATTCTTCTACTTCTTTCCATGTCATACTGGTTAAATCATAACAATCCATTTTAACTCACCTACTTAAGTTGATTGTATTTTGTATACCATAAAAAATATAAATAAATTCCCTATCAAGATTGGATAGCAGATTGTTTCTTCGGGGCTTGGATCGAGATATTTTCCTGTGTAATTTCAATATCTTCTTTAATGGTTAATTGACATGTTAAGCGATAGCCCTCATTGACCTTATTTCCAAGCATTTTTTCTTCTTTCCAATTCGGTGGAGATAATGACTCAGCTCCGTTTACGACGATACAAGTGCATTTTGTACATCGCCCCATTCCGCAGCCATACTTTAATTTTGGTAATTGACGGGTCCCTGCTAATACTACTAAATTGGCATTGTTTTTCACTTCTTGTTCAATTGTTGTTCCATCAACATGAATGATCACTTTTGGCATATTGATACCCCTTTCTGTTTATTCCAAAAATTTTGATACTTTTCTGAAGTATACAATCTTTTTGTTAGATAAGCAAACTAGAATTTTTAATTGGAACGAATTTTTTTCATGTAAATCAGTTAGTCTATCAACAACTTAGATAATTATTTAAATATTTAGAATATAACCTTGAACATTTTAACATCCTGATATAAAATACACATAAGGAGTTTGGTATACAATATCCCTTGGAGGTGAGAAAAGAAAAAAATTAACGTAGGAAGTTACTATACTTAGAGGAACAGAAATTAAATACTTATCCGACTTGAAATTAAAGGGTATTAAAAACTCAAAGGAGTGTTCTACATGGGGAAATATATTGTCTTAACTAATAAAGATACCTTCCAAACAATTCTCGAAAACGATGGGTTAAAACCGATTGAAACCTACCATTTCTATTTCTTTGACAATTTAAAAGCGAAATATACGATTGCTGAAGTCCTTGATGAAACGATTAAAATTCGATTATTTGAAAATTTTGAAGGAAAAGAATATGTTAATCAGATAGCTGTAAAGTTTTTTGAAAAGTTTGATACCATTGAAGCTGCTCGCGAGGAATTAAATGAGATTGTCAAGGCGTCCGGGAACAGCGTGGATTCTGTCAACTCCAAACTGGTAAAATCAGCTGAGGTAGCCGTTTAGAAAATTTATTGTACAAAAAGATAGCTTTTCTATATATAATTTCCGGAGAGGTAGTTTGGCTCTCCGTTTTTTTGTCTTGATATTGTTTTTAAAGTACAAAAAACCGCCGGCTTTTAAGCGGCGGTTGAATAAGTAACGTTAGAACTTAAGAGTTTTTCTTAGTGAAGCTAGTTTTTTCTCAGCTTTTTCTGCAGCCCTTTTGGATCTAAATAGAAAGTTAAACATTTAAAAGCCCCCTATTAATTGAGTTATTTGATAATGTAATTGTATAATGGAATTAACAATAAAACAAGGTTTTTGTATACCAAATACCATATTTATTCATAATTAATGGCAAATTCGTGACAAAATTGGCCTAAATAATAATATATGGTATACAATTCATTAAAGATTGGGTGGTTGATATGCTGAGGTATATGTTTTTTATCGTAATTTTATTGTATCTATTCTCTGTGTTAGTGCCTGTGCTAAATCTGAGTGTACTAATCTCCTGTCTATGTCTTGCGATTGTGCTAATTACCTTATTTCAAGCCAAGCGATTTGTTCAAGTTTTAGGAGGTACATTTTTGTTGCTTGGAGTGGTCTTATTATGGACAAGCGGGGCTTCCTGGCATCAATATATTCTTTCTTTCGGCCCTATGCTGGACTTGCTTACCATGTTTACACTGATTCCGATTTTAGGGATACCGATAAAACTAGGCGGTTATAGCGGGGGCATCCAAAATATTATTCAAAAAAGAGTAAAAACCTCTGGTCAATTGTACATGATTACGTCTGGCCTATCTTATTTTTTTAGTATTTTTATGAATCTGGCCACATTACCAATGACATACTACTCGATTAGGCCAGCATTAGATGTCATTCCCGTTGAGAATAAGGAACGGTTCATGAGCCGAGCGATTACGCGCGGGTTTGCCATGCCTTTAATATGGGCACCTGTTACACCAATTGTCGGGATAGTTATCACAATGACAGGAGTTAGCTGGGTCTCGATACTCCCGTATGTCATTCCCTTAAGCATCGTAGGTATGGGGGTGGATTGGTATATCGGATCACGTAAGGCAAATTTCATGATCCAAAACAAAAAGGACCTATCCGTCCACGAAACCGCTGCTACGGTCGAACCAACAGGTCAGATGAATCGTTCGGGTAGAGTCTTTCAAATTCTCTTGGCAATCATCATTTTTAACGTGGTCATTTCTGTACTAGAATCAAAGTTTCCTTATCCGTTTTTAATTTTAGTATCCTTACTTGTCATTCCATTTTCGTTTACCTGGTCCTTCCTCTTAAAACAGAGTAAAGAGTTCGGAGCCCAGTTGGTCCAGCATTTTCAATCCTTCTCTGTAAGTATGAAGGATCAATTCTTCATTTATTTATCAGCAGGTTTTTTTATCTCAACCATTAATGTTTCCCATAATAATGTATTGCTGGATGCATGGGTAAATAAATTTATTAATTTTTCAGGTGTGGAAATCTTTTTGATATTACTGCCTTTAATCCCGCTAACTTTTGCTTTTCTAGGGCTGCATCCCGCAGTTTCATTAGCTCTAATGACAGAAGGCTTGAATCCAGAGGTGATTGGGATTTCACCACATATTCTGACTGTGGCGATGTTAGCAGGAGCTGTATCAGCGTTTCTAGTGGGTCCATATAATGCCACATTGGGACTTATGTCAAACATCGTCAAGGAAAGCTCCTATAAAGTATCGAACTGGAATCTTTCCTTCGCAAGTATTTATATCGGATTTGTCATGTTGTATCTATTTATTTTACAAGTGTTTTTTGCCTAACACAGCCGCTCATCACTAAAGGTGTCAATCATTTGATTGACACCTTTAGCAATTTAATGGCTTGTAGGACCATCACTAGATTTCTCTGCTTTAATTTCTTTGACTATTTCCTTAGCAAAGTGCCCAAGACTCCCCTCATTATAGGAACGTATCACTTCGGGTGCTAGCGATGTTAGCGCTCTTTTAAGGTATTCTGGAGATAATCCTCTGTCCGCAAATTCAGTCTCGATATTGATTGCCGTTTTTAAGGCAAAATACGTGGCTAATTTATTTACCTCTGTTAAACAACTTTCACGATCAATTTTTACCCTTCCAATCTCCTCAAAAAGCTCTTTAATCTTTGGGGGTAATACGGATTCAGTAATAAATAAACCATTTGCGTGTTCCAATAAATCTCTAGAATGACCCATATACTTCATGCCATGAACCTCTAAGCTTGGAAATTTGGTCATTAGCTCATTGGTAGCAAAGTTCGTTGCCATATTAATGATAGATGGTGTATGCTGAGCATTGCTCTGGAGCTTTAAGCTTGAGATAAACGGAATAATCTCCGTAGCAGGAAGTGCGAGAACTAAGATATCTACATTACCTATTTCACTTTCTGTTAAGTGATAGCCATTTTGAAAAAGGTGGAGATAATTTCTGGCTTTTGTTTCAACTGGGTGGTAAACACCTATTGGGATTGACTTTTTATCCCAATGAGTCATCAACGCTGTTCCTAATTTTCCTATCCCTACTAAACCAATCCTTTGTTGTTTCATCTTGTAGCCCCTTTCATCTTTTCATCCGATGTATTTTGTCTTTTCAAGATAACAAATTGTCATCATTCAAACTAAAATAATAAAGCTATCCCAAAAATCAGTTTTGCGCTGACTTTTGGAATAGCTTCTTTATTTATTTGCGACCCCTAATTTCTATATCTAGTATACTTAAATACATTAAAACTGTTACTTTACCAAATGAAAACTGCCAGTATTGTTGCAATGGTAAGTCCGGTTATAACTGGGAAGAAGTTCTTTCTGGCCAGTTCTAACGGTGATACTTGTAGGAACCCGGCAACTGCAACAAGAGATGACCATGCAATCAGCGTACCTCCGCCGCTCCAAACCGCACCCATCTGCCCAATAGCTGCCAGAACGGAAGGATCGATATTACTTCCAGGTCCAATCGCTCCAGACAAAGCACCTGTTAACGGAAGCCCTGCAAACCCAGAACCATCTAACCCTGTAATGATTCCAACGATTAAGATACTAAATGCTGCTATAACTGGGCTATGTGGAATATAATTTTGACCTGCTTGGATCAAATCAAATAGAAAGCCTGGTTTGGCAGCATCTTCACCTAAGGAAAGGATTGACGCTGAAAAGTCTCCGCTTCCCATAAAGAAGTAGCCTGCAATCGGAATAACGGGTGCCATCGCCCTAAATGCGAACACAAAACCTTCGGTAATATGTTCACTAATTTTATCGAGTGCATGAATTCGGTTAAAAGCGATCGTCGCCAACACTAAGAGAATGGTTGCCACTCCTCCAATAAAAGCTGCGCCGTCGCCTCCCTCAAATCCAGCTCCACCGCCAATTTTTGTTTGGAACATAAAAATCATAACAGCAAGCATTGCTAAAGGCACAATAATCGCAAAGATTTTTCCCCATTTTTCTTTTACTTTAATAACTTCAGCAGTTTCTTCTACTGTAGCAGCAAGTTCTTCGGTAACTTGAAAGAATGCCTTTTCCTCTTTATTAATCTCATTAACAGATCTTTTTGTAATCGCTTTTCGATGTGTGGCATACACAATCGCTAGAGAAGTTATTCCAGTAATGAGAGAAAGTATGAAGGCCTTATCTGATACTAAGGATTTATCAATTCCTGCGGCTTTCGCACTAAGCATTGGGGCTACTTGCATAATATAGTCTGATGAAAGTGCCATACCTTGTCCTGAAATAACAATAACCATTGCTGAAGTCATGACTGGCAATCCTGCACTTACTGCTGCAGGCACTAACAAAGCACAAATTAACGGAACAGCTGGGGTTGGCCAAAAAAATAGTGAAATCACAAACGTAGTGACCATTAACACTAAATAAGAAACGTGTCCGTTTACCATTATTTTTTGGATCGGCACGACCATCCTTTTATCTGACCCTAGATCCTTCAAGGAATTAAGGAGACCGATCATGATGGAAATGATTAGGAAAATACTAAAAAGTTCCTTAGCGGCAACCAGGTTTGCATTAAAGACGGCTTGAAAACCGCCGATCACGCTCCCTTTATACACGGCAGCTACTAAAAAGGTTCCAACTATAAGAGGTAAGACAACACCTTTTCTAAAAAGCATGATAATAATAACGGCTACAGTGACTACTAGATAAACCCAATGAGCTGCTGTTAATTCCATATTTCCCCTCCGTTGTTTTAAAAAATTTTTAAAACGATTGATGCGAAAGATTTCTTTAATTATTGGAAAAAACCGTAGGTGAAGGAATACCAGTTATTAATGGCTCGTTACCATGGTGTATATCCTCTACTTCTGAATTTCTTTTCTTATTCCCTATAAAGATTACAATTGCTATTTTCAATAAAAGAATAAATTCAAGAGATTACCTTGCATATTGTAGATTGTATACCATGATAATAAAAAAATATTTTCGTAATTTCTGATTACAACTAAATACTGAATTAAAATCAACCTTCCATACCACCATTTTTCGACTTCCTAAAGCAATCAATCTACCTAAAAATAAATTTGAATATGAATGCGCTTACACGTTTTTTACTGGTTTTTAAGTAGTTTGATTATGAAGGAATAATCCAGATCATCCCCTTCTTTTTCACTATGTACACCTTGTTTTCTTAAGGTTGAAAATAATATACCATTATTTTTTAATCTTTGCAAATAATTTAGAAAATTTAGAAGTTTATATAAATTCATATGATTACTATTGCTTTTGTGGATCGAATCGGCTAAAATGTATAAAATCGATGGTATATGGTATACAAATTACTTTTAATACATAGATTGGTAACTTTATAGTTCATAGCTATAAAAATTTTAATCCGAGGAGAATGAAAATGCTTAGAGCAGGTATCATTGGATATGGAACGCTTGGAAAGAGTATTAGCGAGTTAATTGAGTCAGGACATGCTGGTGATGTCGCCCTTCAAGCCCTTTTGGTTAGAACCCCACTTGGTCCTTTAGGCAACCCACCTAGTCAATGTACGGTAACTACTAATGAAGATGTTTTTTTTAACCAAGATTTAGATATCATTATTGAAGCAGCCGGTCATCATGCCCTCCAACTATACGGTGAAAAAGCCCTTTCCTCAGGAAGTAATTTAGTCATCCTTTCTGTCGGTGCTTTAGCAAATATAGACTTTTATGAGTCCTTACAGGCGGCCGCAACTAAATACAATAAACAAATGATAATACCCTCTGCAGCAATCGCTGGATTGGACCGAATCGCTGCTGGTGTATTGGGAGAAATTGATGAAATCACCCTTATAACAAGGAAGCCAACAAAAAGTTGGTATGGGACGATTGCGGAGGAGAAAGTAGATTTAGAAACAATTAAAGATCCTTTTTGTATTTTTAATGGCAATGCCAGAAACGCTGCAAAATTATTCCCTGAAAACGTGAATGTATCCGCAGCACTAAGTCTTGCCGGGATTGGATTCGAAGAAACGAAGGTTCAAGTTTATGTGGACCCAACGATTCAAATGAATACCCACACAATCACTGCGAAGGGCTTTTTTGGTCAAATGGAAATAACGATTCAAAACAAGCCTTTTAAGCAAAATCCTAAATCTAGTCCTATTGTGGCGATGAGTGTCGCAAAAGTTTTACAGAATCTAACCACCCCAGTCGTAATCGGACTTTAATTACTTGCAGACAGAAATAGAAAAACTCCACCAGTGGATGGAGTTTTTTTATTTATTTACTCTTTTTTACTTGATTAACAGCCTCAATATACGCTTTTCGAGAATTTTCAATATGAATCTTCGTCAAATACTCAGCCATTTCTATTTCCTGATTGATAATGGCTTCCATAATTCGTAAATGTTCTTCCATCGACTGCACCGGTCGGCCTGGATTTTTATAACCTGTCTTGGCAAATGCCCGAATATAATCTGACAACCCACTTAGTATTTCATATAATTTTGAATTTTTTGCTGAACTGTATAATAGATGATTCAATTCACCATGTAAATTAGAGAAATCATTATCATTCTTATCCTTTAAGCAGACTTCTACTTTTTTACAGTACTCGACAAACTTACTTTTGGTTTCATCGTCTAATTTTTGAGCAGCTAATTTTGCTGCCAAAACCTCAAGTGAGGAAAGAATCGTAAATACTTCAATAATTTCCTTATCTGAAATATCTGCAACTATAACACCTTTTCTTGGAACGGTTTTTACAAACCCCTGCGATTCTAATCTAAACAACGCTTCACGGATAGGTGTTCGGCTGATATTCAACCGCTCTGCCAGTTCCCGTTCCACCAAACGATCACCCGTTTTAAATTCACCTTCTAAAATGAGATCTTTAATGTGAATAAAGACCCTTTCGCGTAAAGACAATAGATCTTCCTCTGCCCAATTATTCCCCACGGTTTCTCCCTCTTTCTAGGTATACATTGTACCAATTATAACTTACTCTAATTGTAAACATCAAATACTATGGTTGAATTTACCATGGGAGTGGGAAATAATTTTAAATTTTTCATCTTTGGATAGTTTCAATAAGTCTTTTGAGAGTTGAGGGTTCCCCTAAGACTGCTTGCGTAATAATCTTTGCCATAACTTCGGCCAACTTCACGACAGTGAATAATCTCGTATTATTTAAGGATTGCGCAGGTGCTAATGAATCCAGGTAATTAACCACAGCTTTCATATGGTATTCACCTACACTAGGTAAAGATTTATTAACCGCCATGCCTGGTACTAAAGAACCTTTTTTTAAAAAAATAAACCCAATTTGTCGTTCATCCCCCAAACAAGCATCAATACCCAAGATAAATGGTTGATTATGTTTTTGATAAATGTCCTTGAGAATTTTCTTTATATTTAAGGCATGAACTGGTTTTTCTAAGGTTCCATATACCGGAAAAGGAATGTCTGCTTCTGTTAACATCGTCCCGACAATCGGTCCTAGTGAGTCTCCTGTGGAACGGTCTGAACCCACACACAAAATTATGACTTCCCTCGAGGTACTACTAAGGACTTCTTTGAGTTTAGTGACAATATCAATTAGCTCGGTTCCCTCTGTAGTCTCTTTAACGGAAACATAGCATGACCTTTCTGCCTTCTCAGTCGTCTTTTTCTTGCCGTCAAAAGGCCACATAAACATCAACCCTCTTCTCAAGTTGTATTTTATACACGTTTGCTTTTATTTTATGATACCTAAAGTAAAACCTGCCATAATCCTGCTAATAAAAATCTCATAAAAGAACTCTAGAGTTCACAATTTTGTAACAAAACAGTACCTGACCCTCGCTATTGTACAACTTTAAAGCAGTGGGAGTCAGGCACTTTATATACTTTCAATTAAGTTAATTCGATGATAAAGTTCTTTATTTATTGGAGTTGAGATCCCATATTTATCTGCCAATTTTAGGACGGTTCCGGAGAACAGCTCCACCTCACTTGGACGTCTGGCTTCGACATCTTGAGCCATGGATGGTTTTCCGTCTGGACTTAAGGTTGTAATACACGTAACCAATAGTCTAAATCTGCTTCGGTTAAGTGGATGCCTGCTCTTTCAGATAGCGTGATTACCTCTCTCATCGCAGCAATCATCATCTCTCTTGCTTCTCCTTCTCGTTGAATCTCACCATAGTTGCTCTGAAAGACAGCTACGGTTTGATTGACTCCGACATTTAACATAAACTTTCCCCATTGTCTCTTAACCATATTGGTATCGACCTCATAGGGAACTGCCATTTTTTCAAAAAAAGCCGCGACACTGTTAACATTTTCGGAAATGAATCCTGGTTCTTGTTCACCAAAGCAAAGCATTCCCATATGGTCGTATCTGAGTTGATTCCCCTCTTTAACGGCATCCATTCCTTGGGCAACACAATATAAAATTTTCTCATGCCCATATGCCTGGCCTATGACAGCCTCACTGGAAATCCCATTTAAAGCCGATAAAATGATCGTCTGGTCACCCATATGATTCTTTACTGCTTGAATCGCATCCTTTAAACCATTATATTTCACTGTGAAAATGAGCAAATCAGCTGGCTCGCATCTTTCATCAGGTGTCAGATAAGTGAAATCGCAGCGTTCTCCGTTACAATAGACGTGTTCATTTTTATATTTGGTTATTCGGTCCCGGTCGGCAATAATTCGTAAATCTGCTTTTGGCATTTTCTTTGATAAATGATGTCCAAAAAGTATTCCTAATGCACCTAAACCAATGATCGATACCTTTTTTATCTCTATCACACATTTCATTCCTTCCATATTGAAAAAGTGCTTTATGCGAATTTTGTATTTTGATTTCGCAACTAAATAGTATGTAAACAGGCTTTCACAAATCTATTTTACTACTTGTATTTTATTAATGAAATATAAAAACTCTGTTGAAATAGATTCCAACAGAGTTTTTAACGAGCACATTCTATTATTTATATTCCGCCCCCATCATCATGGATGGTACTGTTTTCCTTGCGAATAGTCGCTGAAAGGCTGATCACACCCACGGTTGCGATCAATGTACTTACAATGATAATAATATTATAAATATTAATCTTAACTAAGAGATTAATCAGGATATAAGAAATAACAAGCGAAGCTAAAGGTGAGATTAGCCAGACTTTTAGAATCCTTTGAATGACTGATTTTTGCCAAATACCAAACCCCTTTTGTGAGGCACCCACACCTAATATTCCACAGGTGGTTACTTGGGTGAGAGGAATTGGCAAACCAAACAGTGATGCGACAATAACGAGGGTTCCTCCTGTAAAGGAAACCGCACTCCCTTCTAGCAAGGAAAGTCTGGTGATTTTCTTCCCATTCGTTTCAAGCACCTTGCTCCCAAGTAAAATCGCTCCGATTGAAACGAATAAACCACCGATCAAGATTCCTTTACTCGTGGAAATCATCCCAGCCCCTACCAGCGGTCCAACGGCATTTGCTACATTATTCATCCCAGCTGAAAAGGCCTCTAAACAGCCCCCTATGACAAGTAATACCGCCAGCCATTTTTTCCATCTTCCATTCCTAGTTAAACCGACCCAACGCTTTTCAGCAGCGGATATCAACTTTCCAAGTC
This sequence comes from Bacillus sp. OV166, assembly GCF_900177675.1. Taxonomy (GTDB): domain Bacteria; phylum Bacillota; class Bacilli; order Bacillales; family Cytobacillaceae; genus Neobacillus. Next base: position 3,850,487 of record NZ_FXWM01000001.1, read on the forward strand.
CAAAGGTAATGAGAAATGAGACGATTGGAACTAACACCCAGAAGAAAACAATCACCAAAAGATTATTTATGTATAAACTTTTAAAAGCGATCCCAGCACCTACAATCGATCCAACGGTAACCTCACTTGTCGATAAAGGGATTCCTAACATATTTGCAATAAACAATGTCAACGTAGCTCCTGCAAGGATAAGGACGACTAATTTAATCGTTAGGAGATTGGAAGGAATAATTCCCTCGCCAATCGTTTTCACAACCTCTCCACCACCAAGTACAGCACCTAGAAAAGCTGCTAATGCAACCAAAATCATGGCCAAGCGCTTACTCTTTATGGCATCTGCACCATAGGCCGATCCCATCGATGCTGCCGTCCCACTTGCTCCAATATTCATCGCAAAGAAAAAAGCAATAATAAAAGCAATAGACGTCCAAACCATGTATAATCTCTCCTTATGTACTCAATCTATTAAACTGGTAAACACGCAACTAATTTTATACTCCCAATTCATACTATTCAGGTAGGAATAATTTATTATTTTGTTTATTATACATTCCCAAACCACATTAATCAATCAATAATTTCAGATGTCTTTAAATTTTCAAAAAATAACTTTTTACTATTTTTAAAACCCATTTTTTGAAAATAAAAAAAGAGTCCGAAGACTCTTTTTTTTGTAGTAATTTGGATTCATACATCCACTAATGTAATGCTGTCTTAGTTGAACTCTTTAATGAAAATCCCTCGTACCACTTAGCAGCGATTTCGGTACACTTTTGGCGATAGGCGCCGACTCCGCCTACATAAATGAGGAAGCCACGTGGCTTGCCTGGGATATTTGCCCCTGTGTACCATGAGTCAGTTTTAGTATAAAGCGTGGATTCGGCTACTTCTCTGCAATGGGTACTCCAAGCTTCTTCCGCCTCAACAGTCGCCTCAATCGTTTCCACACCATTCTTATTCATATGCTCAATACAATCCGCAATCCATTCCACATGCTGTTCAATGGAGACAGGCATATTATTCAGCACAGAAGGACTTTCAGGACCAGTAATCATAAACATGTTCGGAAAACCAACATTTGCAATCCCTAGGTAGGTCCTCGTCTGTGCTCCCCCAGCCCATTTCTCTTTCAGTGACACCCCGTTTTTACCCCGAATATCTATCTTCAATAAAGGCCCAGTCATTCCGTCGTATCCTGTGGCAAAAACAATCGCGTCCAGTTCATATTCCGCTTCCGTGGTCCGGATCCCTTTTAGAGTAATTTCCTCAATCGGTGCTTTCTTCACGTCTACCAAGGTGACGTTTTCACGGTTATACGTTTCGTAATAATTCGTGTCAATGATTGGCCGTTTGGTACCATAAAAATAACTTGGTAAAAGCTTTTCGGCCACCTCAGGGTCACCTACAATCTTACGGATCTTGGAGCGGATAAATTCGGCAGCCGTTTCGTTGGCTGCATCATTAATAAGCAGGTCATAATAGGCAGTAAAAATGCCTAATCCACCCTTCTCCCATGCCTCCTCGTATACACGCTCTCGCTCTTCAGGTGTAACCTCCAGCGCTGACTTAGTAGGTGGTTCCACTGGCTGGCCCCCCTGGGATTCACGCATTTGTCGTTTTATCTCGCTGAAATTTTCTTTAGCCTGCCGGATATACTCCGGGTCGTACGGATGATTTCTCGCTGGGGCACAATACTGTGGAGTTCGTTGGAAAACGGTAAGGTGTTCGGCCTCTTGAGCGATGACTGGGATGGCTTGGACGCCAGTTGAACCAGTGCCAATAATGCCGACTCGCATACCCTTGAAATCTACCTTTTCGTGCGGCCAATGTCCAGTGTGATACCACTCGCCCTTGAAATTATTGATCCCGTTAAAGTTTGGTACATTGGCAGCAGAAAGGCAGCCTACTCCTGTGATGAAGTATTTCGCTGATACACTAGTTCCATCGTTCAAATGGATCATCCATCTATTATTCTCTTCATTATAATGGGCAGCCAAAATACGAGTCTGAAACTGGATGTCACGACGGAGATCAAACTTGGTTGCTACAAAATTTAGGTAACTTAGTATTTCCGGCTGCTCAGGATATCGAGAGGTCCAGGTCCATTCCCTATAGAGTTCTTCTGAAAAAGTGTAGTTATAATAGATGCTTTCCGAGTCACAGCGTGCTCCGGGATACCGGTTCCAATACCATGTACCGCCAACACCATCACCCGCCTCGAAAACACGGGTAGAGAAACCAGCTTCACGTAAGCGATGAAGCGTATACAATCCCGAAAACCCTGCCCCAATAACAACAGCGTCGTAGTTGGCAACTTGATTTGACTGTTTAGTAGATTTCAAAATTCCTACCTCCCGCATCTAATATTATCGTTAAACCCTGCCGACTTTTTGGTCAATTTCACTTAAAAACTTGGTAAAACTAGAAATTGATCCTTTAATTCGCTCTGGAAATACCGCCATATTGGTAAAATAACCATGTACTAAACCTGATTCAATAATCGTTTCAACCTTGACCCCTGCTTCTTTTAAACGCTCAGCATAGGCTAAACCTTCATCCCTTAGGACATCATTTTCTGCGGTAATAACGTAAGCTGGTGGGAGATTGCTTAAATCCTCTGCCAATAATGGGGCAATATATTTATTTTTTGTATCCTCATTATTGTTAATATAATAATTTCCAAACCAAATCATTAAGTCTCTATCAAGACCAAATCCAGTTTGGAACTCTTGATATGACTTGGTGTCGTACCCGAGGGCCGTTACAGGATAAATAAGAACCTGGGCAGCGATGTCTGGACCATTTTGTTCTTTGGCGATTAACGATACGACGGCTGAAAGATTTCCACCTGCACTGTCACCGCCAACAACTAAATTGGAAGCGTTTCCATTTATTGCCACAGCATTTTCACTAATCCATTTTAATGCCGCATAGGAATCCTCTACAGGTATTGGAAACTTATATTCAGGTGCAAGCCTATAATCGACTGAAACGACTACTCTCCCAGTTCGATTAGCAATCATTCGGCAACTTGGGTCTGCTGTCTCAAGATCCCCAATTACCCAGCCACCGCCATGGTAATAGACAAATAGAGGAAATGGTCCTTGACCTTCCGGAGTATAAATTCTCACCTTAATCTCGGCATCATCGGCGACAGGAATCATTCTGTCCTCTATCTTCGCAAGCTGGGCCAGCTCTACCTCTACGGGAGGGGCTAATGCAAACATTTCTCTTACTGTCTGTGCATCTAATGACTGGATTAATGGCATCTGGCTGAACAATTCTAAATAAGCTTTTGCTTGCGGGTCTAAATTGGCCAAAAAACATCTTCCTTTCCTAATTGGGAATTTTTCAACTTTTAAAGAAAAGATTTTCCTAAAAGTGTATCTTAAGGATATATTTTTTTGTATAATTTGAATATTCCCAATTTTAGACGTGCTATATCCCTATAAAGGAGATGATAATATGACATCTCAGTCTACCTTACAGCATCGAATTCACGATTTAGAGGAAGCCACCTGCCATGAAGAAAGATTATATAAAATTCTCGAAGTATACATGGACCTTTATCCTGTCATGAATGCCTATTTATTTAGATTTTCTCCGTTAGGTTTCCTTGGTGAAGGAATCATCTTATTAACATCTGATGGTATGGTACATATTGGGGATATTCGTGACGATATTCGATCCGTGCCGATCATTTACTCAAGCATAAATGAAAAGAAAGCAAAGTATTGTTCAGGTATTGAGTATCTAAAGCAAACAAGTAGTAAATACATAACTTCTTCGAGTGTAAATTCGATCGTTGTTGTACCTATATGTTTCAGGTCTGTCATTATTGGATATATTTGCACAACGGAGTTCGCGAAAGAATCTGTGATAGATGAAAAACTTCTTTCTTTATTAACCCTTTATGGCAAAGAAGTTGGAAAGTTTCTAGAAAAATTCGATAGTGTGGAAGACCCGCAAGTATTAAGTAAGCGGGAACTAGAAGTTATGAGGAGAATTGCCTGGGGAGAAAGCACAAAGGAAATGGCCGATTCGATGGAAATCAGCGAATTAACGGTAAAACAATATGTGAAAACAACAATTAAAAAGCTTGGCGTTCAGAATCGTTCCCATGCGATTGGAGAGCTTTTCCGGAGAGGAATACTTTAGTAGTTTTTTGAAAGCGCTTTATTTCCCAAAGTAACTTACCTTAGATTAGATAAACTGGAGTATCAGCACCCAAGTGGGTGCTCTTTTTATTACACATCAAGTGCCAGGGCTAATTCATAGCAACTCAGGTCAATCTCTGTTTGTTTTCCTAAAACAAGTTTTGCTAGTTCCACGCCGAGATACGGTCCACTCGTTAATCCTGAAGCACCTAATCCATTGGCTAAATAGATTCCTTCACAATCAGGTAAAGCCCCAATCACAGGCAAAAAGCCAGGGGTGAACGGCCGAAAACCGACTCTTGTTTCAAGATACGTACCAGCAGCTAATCCAGGTGCTACTTCTAGGGCTTTGCTTAATATTTCATGGATTCCTCCTGCCGTTACACGATTGTCAAATCCGGCATCATTTTCATGAGTCGAGCCGACGACGACTTGGCCATTTTCAAAGGTAAGAATGTAATGGTTTTGGGGTGGAATAACAACCGGCCATCGGCTCGTATCTGTTTCAGGCAACTCAAGGTGGATGATTTGTGCCTTTTGTGGTTTGACTAAAAAATGAACTCCTAATGGCTGTAAAAGCTCTTTAGACCATGCCCCTGCCGTAACAATGACCTGATCTGCTAAAAATGTTGAATCATCAAGTATAATGCCAACCACTTTGTTTCCCTGCATTGCTAGGGAGGCATTCCCGTTACGGAAAGTAACTCCATGCTTGATCGAGGCACGGATTAATGACTCACGTAATGCTCTTCCATTTACCCGTGCTCCTCCACTAACATGAACAGATCCATACTCCTCAGATAACGGCGGGAAAAGCCGCTTTGTTTCAGCAGGTGAAAGAATGGTAATCTCCCCAATTTCGGGTGCATCGTCCCTTCGTTTCAGTGCTCGCTCAGCCATTTGTTCGAGTTTACTCATTTCTGTATGAAGACTAATTGCCCCTACCCGTTGATAGCCCGTTTCTTTCTCGCCATCTGCTTCCAATTGAGCAATTAATTCTGGATAGTAACGAGCTCCTCCTTTTGCTAACTGATACCATGCTTTGTTTCGCCGCTGTGAAAGCCATGGACAAACAATCCCCGCTGCGGCATCAGTTGCCTGCCCGGGATCCATACGATCCACTAATGTCACCTCTGCCCCTAATTGGGCAAGGTGATACGCTGTTGAGGCCCCGAGAATTCCTGCTCCAATAACCACGATCTTCTGCATATTACACCTTTTCCGCACTTTTTAAAAAAAGGACTTAATGATTTCTTGTTCATTCATACATTCTGTACAAATGTATTCAATTTCTAGAGCATCCTCGCGTACCATGTGCTCTGTTTCTTTACCGCACTTTTCACAATAAAGATTTTTGGGGAATTCTATCATATCCTACATCACTCGCTTTATTAAATAATGTTTACAAGCATAAGTGTAATGTTCCCCATAATAACGTATTTTAGCAAAAGGCGGAAGAATTTACTGCTAATGGCATTAATAAATTTTATCTTTCATTGATTCAAAAGGACCAACTTATAATGAAATGGAACAAAATCGGTTAAATTATATACGAGCAATTTTTCATTGCTCAAAAAACTTCGTCGGGAGTGATGTATCATGGCTAGAAACAAACTATTGGTTCCTGGAGCAGACAATGCTTTAGATCAAATGAAAGAAGAAATTGCCAACGAGTTTGGAGTTCAACTTGGTGCTGATACGACCGCACGAGCAAATGGTTCAGTCGGAGGCGAAATGACGAAACGTCTTGTCGCTTATGCTGAACAAACCCTTCAAAATCATCAAAATCAATAACAGATAATTTCCAAAAAAAGGCTGTCCCAATTATTTTGGGACAGCCTTTTTTCATTTAAGCTATACAAACTTCGCTATTTTAAGTTTAAATAGAAGAAAAGGTAGGAAAGGAGAACATCATGACACAAAAAACAGCCATCGTTACTGGATCTTCTAGCGGCTTCGGATTATTAACCGTGATTGAACTGGCATTAAAAGGATTTACGGTGATTGCAACGATGAGAGATGTAAACAAAGCACAGCCTTTACTCGGACTTGCAAAAGAAAACCAGGTAGAAAATTTCATTCATGTCCTCCCACTTGATGTTACCTCCACGGAATCCATTCTTCTATTTCGAGGCAAACTAGAGGATTATCCCTCTATAGATGTGTTAGTCAACAATGCGGGTTATGCACTTGGAGGTTTTAGTGAAGAGCTCTCCATCGAGGATTATCGGCTTCAATTTGAAACCAACTTTTTCGGATTGATCGCCGTAACCCAGGCAGTCCTTCCATTGATGCGGGCAAAGAAACAGGGCAGGATTATTAATATGAGCAGTATCAGCGGAAAATTTGGATTCCCCGGATTGTCTGCATATGTCGCATCCAAGCACGCGCTTGAGGGCTATAGCGAAAGTTTACGACTGGAGCTGAAACCATTTGGGATTGATGTATCTCTAATTGAGCCTGGATCTTTTTCAACCAATATTTGGGCAAGTGTTAATGGGATGGAGGTCAATGCTGAATCACCCTACTCATCCTATATTGAGAGCTTACTAAATGAAATTGAAGGTGGAAAAGCCGGCCATGGCAATCCAATCGATGTAGCCAAACTGGCTGCACAAATTGCTTCGCAATCGAAATCACCCGACCTCCGGTATCCAATCGGGGCTGGTGTAAGAAATATGCTTGCCATTAAAAATTTCCTGCCGTGGAAGCTTGTAGAATCAATCATCTTAAAGAAGCTAAAACCTTAGTTATTAGCAGCATCGATGATAACAAGAGGATTTTTTCGAGATGCTTGTTTATCACGAATTCTCGTAAGTCTTTTCGATTTTTCTTTTTCGTAAAAATAATGAACAAAGAAATACGAGATGACACCAAGGATGATCCCAAAAATAGTCATTCCAATTAACACATGGACTCCGCCATGAAGAAGACTGACTACGCCACGGAAATCCCCTTGCAATAATTGTTCAAACGAAAATGGTGTTTTATGCCCGATTTGCCCGTTAAATGGATAGATTAGTTTACCAATTTTCTTGGCAAAAGGTAAAAGAAGAACAGGAAGAAAGGATAGTTTTCCAATGACATTTCCGATGATTGCTGCAGGCAATGAACCTTTAGCTATCCGAACCATCGGTAAAAACACAATATAAATAAGGGATGCAGACGATAGAACGACCATTTCCAAACCAAAACCAATCGCAAATCCCAAGGAAACTTTTTTCGCTCCTCCGGGAGAACGTAACAGTTTGATAAAATTCAACTTAAAAGCTCGTCCAATTCGTTGAAAAATATTATGCTTTTTATGTTTTAAGTTCATAGGAACACTTCCTTTTTTTTACAGATTTTCATCCACTGCTTCCAAGTAATTCGAGGTTTCAATTCGTTAGTACCATTACCATTATCATAACACTAAAAATAGAATAATTAAGGTCTAAATTGTGAACTGTAAGCGAGGTCACAATTTACCAAGGATAAATTTTCCTCTCCTAATCGTTAGGACATTTAAATGAATGTTCTTATTATTCCTTACTTGATAAAAATAAGCCGTGAAAAGGTAAGAAAAAATCACCCTTCACGGCCTTTTAACAGAAGTGCCAATTCATGATCAGCGAATTGATCTTTAATGCCAGGTTTGCTTTGAAAATAAGCAACGATTTCTTCATTTGAATAATTTTTTGATAATCCCTTAATAATGGTTTTTAAATAGGCAGTGGAAGGCTTCTTCCACTCGACTTCATTAATATCCCATGGGGCTGTAAAGGTGTAAATGGGAAAGCCATTTTCATCTCCCAAATACAGTATATTTCCATACCAGGAATAGCGGTGGAATACTTTTGAACCCTTCTGTTTAACCTCATGTAAATCAATCTCAAAATTTAGTCCATTATTTTCTTGTTTGACGACATCTAGAAACTGTTCGCCCGTAATTAGATATTTCTTACTATAGGTATGGTTTCCTTTGTCTTGGTTCAATCCAATAAAGGCTACTCCTTGAGATTCCCATCTAGCCGCTTCTTTGGCGAAGTAAAGGGGCAGGTCTATGGTGAAGGTTGACTCGTCTAATGGAAGGGAAGGATCTTTACATCCTATCTCAATTTGGGCGGATCCCTCAGGTTGACCACCTTTTATATAACATAAGAATCGGTCGGCATTAATATTGGAACCATAACTTGCATACCAAACATAATGTTGTTTTTCATTCATTATTTATCACCTATTTACTTCCATTATTTTCTTCTCATTGTAACACTACCATCACCTAACGTCTGCTGCTTCTTTCTTTAGGCAATTTTCCAATCATCTATTTTTAGCGGGAGGTTAAAAAATCCTATCAGCGGTAACCATAGAAAACATAGGATAAAAATCAAGGTTTTTTGGAGGATCAGATGAAAGTAACAGATGCACTTGTTCATTGTTTAGAAAACGAAGGTGTGGAATATGTGTTTGGGATCGTCGGCACGGAGACACTTGATCTTGCTGATTCATTATCAAAATCAACACAAATTCAGTATGTGAATGTCAGGCATGAGCAAGGGGCCGCTTTTATGGCCGATGTTTATGGTAGACTATCAAAAAAAGTCGGCGTTTGTTTATCGACGCTGGGTCCAGGAGCAACAAATTTATTGACTGGTATTGCCAGCGCTCAACTCGATCATTCACCCGTTGTGGCATTAATTGGACAAGCTGGTGTGGAACGTCACCATAATGAATCACATCAATATATAGATATAGCTAAATTGTTTGAGCCGACAACAAAGTGGAGCACTCAAATCAAGGTGTCCCAGACTGTCCCCGCGATTATTCGAAAAGCATTCAGAGTGGCAAAAATGGAGAAACCGGGTTCGGTCGCTATTACGTTACCGGAGAACTTTTCCACTCAAATGATTCCTGGGAAGCCTTTTCCAGTAACATCTTTGCCTGAAAGTGTCCCAGTTAATGAGGAACTCTTAGCAGCAACCCAGCTTATAAAAAAACACCTAAGACCCTTTATTATCATTGGAAACGGAGTAATCAGGCAGGAGGCATACCCTGAGTTGCTAACCCTTATCGATACCATTCAATCTCCTGTTACCCACAGTTTTATGGCAAAAGGTGTGCTTCCGAAGGAACACCCGCTGAATTTCTTTACGTTTGGATTTAATGAAAACGATGAAGTTTTACCACGCATGGAGGAAGCAGATTTACTGATTGTTATCGGCTTCGACTTTGTTGAAAAACTGCCGAAAGACTGGAATCAAAAGAAACTTCCGGTTCTACATATCGATACTTTACCTGCCGAAATAAATGAATATTACCCTATCGAGGGTGAATTGGTCGGGAACATTAAGACGACACTCCAAATGCTTAATCAATCAGAGCTCCCAACTAAATCCTGGGTACCTTCTGGGGAACTTAAAGAACAAATAAAGACTGCTTATCAAATCGACCAAGATCAGCCAGACCCCAGCACACTGCCCTATACAATTGAGAATGTTCTCCATTGTATTGAAAGTCTTACTTCAGAGAACACAATTGTGATTTCTGATGTCGGTTCCCATAAGGTTTCAATCGCCCGTACCTATCAGCCCAAAATGCCAAACCAGTTAATCATCTCAAACGGTCTAGCTTCAATGGGAATTGCCATACCTGGTGCCATCGGAGCAAAACTGGCTTGTCCCGATGACGACGTTATTTGTATTACTGGTGATGGCGGCGCGCTCATGAATTTTGCAGAATTAGAGACGGCCAAACGTCTAGGACTCTCTTTCCTCATTATTATTTTAAATGACTCAATGTTAAAACTTGAGGTTCAGCAAATGAACAAAATGTTTGGAGAAAACTACGGAGTCACCTTCCAGAACCCGGATTATGTTAATTTAGCCGCTAGCTTCGGTATTAAAGGAATAAGAGCCAGCACCCTTGGTGAATTTGAAAACATCCTCAAAGAGAAGCTGCAGCCCCTAGAGGAAATCGTTGTAATCGACGTTGCCTTGCAAAATTGACCCCTAGCCTGGAATATGAACTACTCCTATCTGAATAAGTAGATAGAAAGGCTTATTCCAGGGTGGATACGATGGAACGACCAGAAAAAATCGGGAATAAATATAGGGCTGCTCCGAACACAAGTGTGATTTGGAGGGTTACTATGTTAAAAACTTCTTAAACCTTTTTAAAAATGTTAACCCAATAACAACCCAAATCCAGTTATAAAAAAAAGAAAATAAAAAAATACTGCCTGTTGTTAGGATGGAAAAAGAACTAGAAACAGTTGGACCCAGGACTGGAAATTTGAAAACATATAAAAGGTTGATTATTCCAATTGTTAAAAAAGTAGCCCCAAAAGCAACGATGCTTATTCTTTTCTTGAGAAAATAGAAAGCGATTCCGGTCCCCAGCCCTAACAAACCAGTTGTAAATGGGAAGATAATTAATTCACTAGGTTGAAGGATTAATAGCAATAGATTGGTAAGGAAATAAGACATGGCACCAAGTGGAAGGGAGAGGATCGAACAGAATAGAATAGGTGCGGTCGCAAAAGGGCTGATGAAATAGCCTATTCCAGGTAAAAAACCACCTGCTGCCTGGAGAACAGCTGCAAAGCTAGCAAATAGTGCAGCTAGAACAAGGCGTTTTGTTTTAGAATTTTGTTTGAAGACTAATTGCGCTGAATGAATATCATCCGAAATTGATTTGAACAAATACATCGGTTCCACCTCGGTCTTTGCGTTTCTTTTCATACAATATATTATTATTTATTGGTGATGGAACCGATGCGTAATTTAAATAAGAAATTGAAACGATAATATATTAGTTTATTATTAACTTCCTAATAATCTCTTCTGTTACTTCTTCTGTTGAATGACTTCCTCCAAGGTCCGGTGTTAAGATGCCCTCATTGGTGACTTTTTCAATAGCATCTAGTAATAAATTCCCAAGTTCCTCTTCTCCAAAATGATCTAACATCATTTTGGCCGTCCAAATTTGACCAAGCGGATTTGCGATGCCTTTCCCAATAATATCAGGTGCAGACCCATGAACCGGTTCAAACATCGAAGGATATTTTCCATTTACATTAATGTTGGCGGCTGGCGCAACCCCGATACTTCCCATAATTGCCGCCCCTAAATCGGTTAATATATCGCCAAAAAGATTACTTGCCACTATCACATCGAATTTATCGGGATGGGTAACAAAAAAGGCAGCCAAGGCATCAATGTGCTGCGAATCTGTATCAACATTTGGATAATCCTTTGATACGTCTTTAAAAACCTCATCCCAGAAAGGCATCGAATAGACAATTCCATTAGACTTCGTCGCGCTCGTTACATGCTTTTTACGTTTTAATGCTAGTTCAAAAGCAAAACGCATCACACGTTCCGTTGCTTTTCTCGAAAAAATACTATTTTGAATGGTGATTTCATCTTCTCCTTGATAGATTCTTCCGCCAACTGAACTGTATTCTCCTTCACTATTTTCCCTTACAACCATTAAATCAAAGTCCTTAGGGTTAATTAACGGTGATTTCACACCTTTAAGTACTTTCGCAGGTCTAATATTAATGACCTGTTCGAATTCTCGTCTTATTTTAATGAGAAGTCCCCAAAGTGAAACATGATCTGGAACGAGTTTTGCGTTACCCACGGCCCCAAGAAAAATAGCATCAAACTCTTTTAATCTTTCAAGTCCATCTGCGGCCATCATTGCTCCATTTTTCAAATAATATTCACACCCGTACGGAAAATGGGTGAATTCAAACTTAATGCCGCCATGGATATTTGCTAATGTATCCAACACTTTAATTGCCGCAGGTACAACTTCATTTCCAATTCCATCCCCAGGTATAGATGCAATTTTTAAATTCTTCATCTTTCCTCCACCTTTAATTAATATCGATTCAGTCGACAGATCGTATGAATATTTTTACATTACATGAATATAATAACACTTTTTTAAAATATAAAAATACACAGAAATATGTAATAAATTTTTGTTATAGTCACCTATTGCACACATCGCTCTTGGCCCTTCTTTTACTTTTACAGAAACTCAACCTTCCATTTGAAGCGACTTTTGCAGGCTGATAATTTCACTTTGAATGCTAGGAAATGCTTCGATGAAAGGTACAGTTTTTAAAGAAGGCGAACGTTTTCGAGCGGTGGCATTGGCCATCGTTTCACATATATAAAGCAATTGGGAAAGTGGTTCATCTGATAGAATTGGACGTTTTTCGGTTTTTGAACAATTTTCTAGTAAATATCCTAAATGCTCGATCGAAAAAATTACCGGCCAGTAGTATTCCACTGCTTTTTGATTAACCGGAATCTCGCCTGCAGCTGTAGTATAAAGCGTAATTAAATTAATAATATTCGTACGCATTTTTCTTAATTCTCTACTCTCCGAAGCAATAAAACCTTCTCCTTGATCTGAAAAGAGGATGATCAAAAATTGACCCTGACTTCGGATGGTTTTGGTGATTAAATGAGGCAGTCGACTAGAGGCTGACCGCCTCCCTACTAACCATGCACCGATGAGACCAATACTAATTCCGATCAACACATCGATTAATCTGGCCGAGGCAAAATAGGAAAAGCTAAAACTTCGCTGACTCGTGCTTTCTGCCATTAATAATGCATTCGGTGTAAAAAATAGGGCTGCCAATCCATAATTCTTTACAATAAAAAGTTCCGTAATAAACGTCAATAGTAAAACGAAAAAAGCAATAATGTAACCATCTGGGTGCATAGCAAGAATGAAACTAGCAATTAAAATACCAATGATGGTACCCAATCCTCTTTGAATGGCACGATGATAGGTCGCAACAATGGTAGAGCCTGACAAAACAGCTACACAGGATAAAGGGACCCAATAGGACCGTACAAATGCAAACTGAAAGGCAATAATCGCAGCAATGGTCGTAATAACGCCGAATCGAATCGCCGTGATGAAAACAATCGAGTGTTTATCAAAGGCACCCAAAAAAATAGTCTTAAAGGAAGGTTTGGAAATTCGAATCGTTTGATTTATTTTAGATGTTGGTTCATTCATGATTGCATCCGCATCATAAACGATTGTAAATAATTGAGCCACCTTTTCATCCATCACTGAGGGCTGAAGAATTTTTTTTGAAAAACTTTCTCCCTTTTTCTTATGGTCTAGTGAATGAGCCATTTCCCGGATAGTTTGACCCAATTCTGGTGGGAAGTTGGAATGACTATCTGAAAAATTTTCAAGGACATACAAAAATATTTGATTGGCATGATCGTTTAATACGTATAAACGATTAAAGAGATCCGTTGTTCTCCAAGGGATATACCCTGCTGCCAATGTTTCTTCTGCTTCTTTCAAAACGGACATAACTTGGTGTCTCGAAACAGAAAAATTATTTGTACCAACGGAATCGAGAAACGCAGCCAATTCCAAATAAACTCTTTGGACTACCCCTGTTTCTGGGCCATGTGGATTGAAGAACCAGCCAAACATGGCAATCATCCACGATAGGGTTCCACCAAGAAAGACAAGAGCGGCGCGTAACGGGGCAAGCTCTGGTTGGATTGGCATCCCTGTAGTCATCGAAAAAACCAACACAAAAAAGATGGCAGAGGGTCCCGTTATTCGTAATGCACCAAAAATAAAAATAGCAGCCGCTCCAATGATTCCCATTAAAATGGCGATAGCAAGCGGATATGGAGCAGATAGTGTCCCTAATACTGAGACCAAACACATGCCAAGATTGACAAAAACTAGCTTTTTTGCCCGCTGAGCATAGGGGATATTAAATACATAGAGATAGGTAAAGCCTCCCATCCCGGCTAACAATCCATATTCTAAATTACCAAATAATAATCCAATAATAACAGGGAGTGCTGCAGCAACACCTGCACAAAATGCCTTTATCCAGGGAAATGGCTTCTTATTCACTGCCATCGATTGCTTTATAATAGTTAGGTATTTAGATTTAGAGGCTCCTGCTTTGTGGCTTTCTTCCATCCTGATCGCTTCTTTCCAACATTAGTAAAGTTTCCTTCTGTTCTATATTACTCATTCCAATTCACTCATTGAAAGGTAATGTATCTAAGGTATTTTTCCTTATGGTGACAGTTTCATTCATCAAAAAAAGCAACTACATCTGTAACCATGTAGTTGCTTGTGATTTTGGCATTATTAATTGTGGTGCTCGACTCTCCATTTAGCTTTAGCTTCAATACGGCGACGATGCAAAATCGGCTCAGTGTAGCCGTTTGGCTGATCATAGCCTTTAAATACTAAGTCGCACGCTGCTTGAAATGCAACAGATTGATCATAATCTACAGCCATCGGGCGATAGGCCGGGTCACCTTCATTTTGACGGTCCACTACTTTCGCCATCCGCTTTAACGTTTTTAGAACCTGTTCCTTCGTACAAATACCATGGTGCAGCCAGTTAGCGATATGTTGGCTAGAAATCCTTAGCGTGGCACGGTCCTCCATCAATCCCACATGATTAATATCTGGTACTTTCGAACAGCCAACGCCCATTTCTACCCAACGAACGACATAGCCAAGAATGCCCTGAGCATTGTTATCAAGCTCCTGCTGAATTTCCTCAGCGGACCAGTTGGTATTTTCGGCAGCAGGAATCGTTAAAATCTGATCTCTTAAATCCTGAATATCCTTTGCTAACTCATCCTGCACCTTTGAAACATCTAACTGATGATAATGAAGGGCATGCAGGGTTGCAGCGGTTGGTGAAGGAACCCATGCAGTCGTCCCGCCCGCTTGCAGGTGGCCGATTTTTTGCTTGATCATTTCAGCCATCAGGTCCGGCATCGCCCACATTCCTTTACCAATCTGCGCCCGGCCTTTTAGTCCAGTGGCGAGTCCGATAAAAACATTGGATTTTTCATAGCTTTGCAGCCAAGTTGAAAACTTCATTTCGTTTTTGCGGATAACTGCTCCTATATCCATTGAAGTATGGATCTCATCCCCGGTCCGGTCCAAGAAACCAGTATTAATAAAGACAATTCGATCTTTTACTTCACGAATACAATTCTTCAGATTCAAAGACGTCCGGCGCTCTTCGTCCATCACACCAATCTTTAGCGTATTCCGTTCAAGAGCAAGCATGTCTTCCACACGATTAAACGTTTCGTTGGCAAACGCCGCTTCTTCGGGTCCATGCATTTTCGGCTTTACGATATAGATCGATCCCTTAGACGAGTTTTGATATTTTCCATTCGCTAAAAGAGAATGCTTGGCAATTAAACTGGTAAGGACCGTATCCATTAACCCTTCTGGTACCTCGTTACCATCCTTATCAAGAATGGCATGACTCTTCATTAAATGGCCGACAATACGGACAAACATAAGCGATCGCCCTTTTAAGGCGAATTCTTCACCTGATGGGGATATATATTGTCGATCTGGCTGGAGAGATCGCGTGATCGTCTTTCCATTCTTAGTTAAAGCAGCCGTCAAGTCCCCCTTCATCAATCCGAGCCAATTTGAATAAACAAGCACCTTATCCTCTGCATCAACGGCTGCAACTGAATCTTCACAGTCCATAATCGTGGTTAATGCCGACTCTATGAAAATATCTTTAACACCTGCCAGGTCTGTTTTGCCAATTGAATGGCTGCGGTCGACTTGGATTTCAAAATAGAGACCATTATTTTTAAACAAAATGGAGGAAGGTTCTTCTGGATTTCCCTGATACCCGAATAGTTTGCTTTCATCTGAAAGCCCTTTGGTTGAGCCGTTGCGGAGTAAAACTGCTAATCTCCCATTCACAATCGAATATTTAACAGCTTCCTTATGGGAAAATTGGTTCAGTGGTATGGCTTGATCAAGAAACTCCCTTGCAAAAGCAATTACTTTTTCGCCTCGAACTGGATTATAGCCAGCATTTCGCTGGGCTCCGCCGACCTCACTTATTGCATCCGTTCCGTATAATGCATCGTAAAGGCTTCCCCACCGGGCGTTAGCTGCGTTTAAGGCATAGCGGGCATTATCAACAGGAACGACAAGCTGCGGTCCTGCTTTTAAGGCTACTTCCTCATCGACATTTTCAGTAGTAATTTGAAAGTCTGCTGCCTCAGACTCTAAATAGCCAATTTCCTTTAAAAATGATTTATAATTTTCAAAGTGGAAGGATTTATTTATTCGGTGCCAGGCATTGATTTGATGTTGAATGTCATCCCTTCGAGCTAATAGCTGATTATTTTTCGGTGTCAAATCAGCAAAGAGTGTCTCGAAATCAGCCCAGAACTTTTCGCGGTCCAAGCCAGTTCCAGGTATAGCGTCCTCGTTAATAAACCGATAAAGTACATCCGCTACTTGAAGATTACCTATTATTACATAGTTTGACATCATTCAATTTCCTCCTTATGTAGCTTAAACTTTTACATCCACCTATTAATCTGTGATTCTCTTCAAAATGAAAAAATAAGAATCTTATTAAACCTTTCCCCATTTTCTCCTCTCCGCAAAAAATAATGAAGCGCTTCCTTTATTATACAATAATTGAAATGAGAAAACCTTGCAGTATGCAAGATTATCTTTTCCTTCAACATCCGTTAAAAATAAGAATGATGGCAGCAGAAATTACCGTCAGATGCTGCCAGAATTCTATTTCACTTTAAAAATTTATATTAACTTAGCCGAAAGGATTTTGATTTCATTTTCAGCCTCAACCATTCTGCCAAATCGATATCCTTCAATCAGTACATGCCTCTCATGATCACTTAATCGACGCTTCCATTTCGTTTCTAAAAAATAGATGACTTCGTTATAGAAGATTTCCTGGTATTCAAAAGGTTTATTCATAAATATGTCTCCTTCCTATCTTTATCGCCCTATGCTTAACAGTCTTTACAAATTGCAGAGAAATTAAAACTTGGTGAGGAAAAGTGATTATTCAATTAAAAAAAGGCTATCCCGTGAAATTCGGACAGCCTTTAATAGCTTAGGTAACTTTCTCGTCGCCTAAACTAGTAATATAATAATTTACTAACTCTGGATATTCCTTGATTTCTTCTTTCCCCTTCTCAGTAATTACATAGATACCTCGTTTGATCCTTTCAAACCAACCATAATAGTTTTTAGTAAGGACCGAGGAAGTATTTTTTCCAGATCCCAATTGATTTAACTTTCTCGGGGATAATGGACCCAAATTTTCTAGGTAACACGCAATTTGGATGCAATTTTCTTTATAAGCTGTCATAATCTTGGTTCGATTACTGCCGCCCACATTATAGTCCGCACTACGGCCGTTAATTTCCTTCATAATAGAATCTCGCTTGCGTTTGTTTTTGCGGCGAATAAATGAAGTGGGCTCGAAAATAATTTCTGCCCTTCCCCGTTTTCCTGGGCTCGAAACAACAATCAATCCCAGCTCCAGCCTGCGAATTAAATGGCATTTTTCTGTCCACCGTTTAGAATTTAAACGATGCTTCGGTTTCGGTATCGCCACATAAACCTTATCCGTAATCCGCTGCCGTTTGGACGCCTGTATTAGTAAATCCACACTTAAGGTGAGTTTTAATTCAATGACAACTAACTCTTCATCTTTCACTGCAACAATATCGCAGTCCTTCACTTCCCCGTAAACCTCATACCCTTCACGTAAAAAATAAGTCTGAATGGGTTTATATAAATCTATCTCTTGCAGCTTTTTTGTTTCCGTCAAACGGTATCACCACCCAATGCCAACCTTTAGAATCATACTTACAAATGTAACCCATTTTTTCTTTTTGGAAAAGGATGTTTCACCGATGAAAGAACTTAATTCTTTATATGATTTGTAGAATTTATAACTGAATTTAAAAATTTTATTATTACTCACCGGATGGTATATCTATTTTTGGGAAATATAGTATTTATTAACTTCTAGGAGTGTACCTCATGATTGCCATCATCTATTCGGTTATTTGGATAATTGTTGCCTCCAAGTTCGCTGATCGAAATTGGAAGGCCTATTATCCTACGATGCTTTTTGCTTCCCTCGGAGAGGCATTATATGAACTCCTTTGTTATAAATATCAACTTTGGCAAATGGAACCAAATGGGGTACAGTTTGCTATGATTCCGATTTTGTTATTAACTTTAATTGGAATGCCCCTCTCGACATGGGTTTACCTTTCTAAATATCCTTTTAGAAAAGGCGTCCTCTCTCAATCTCTTTACATTGCCTTTTTTACATGCGCCTATATTATTTTGGAATATGTAGCGGTGAATGGCGGATCTATTACCTACCACCATCATTGGAATTTATTATGGTCCCTATTATTCGTAATTGTTATGTTCTTAATCATTCGGATCCATTTTAAAAGACCTATCCTCGCCCTTATCTTTTCAGCAATCTTTGCTATTTTTCTATGTTTAGTTTTTGATGTTTCCCTTGTCAAAATGAAGTAATTTTATAACGGCTTTCAGCACACTTCCGTCTGTCCTCTATCAGACGGAAGTGTACCGACTACATACATCAAAATCATTTCGATTCTTGTTTTTCCCAAAATTCATAGATCAATTCTTGAAAAATTTCATTTAAGCTTTTCTTTTTTTGTTTTTTTAACCACTCGACCTGGTCAATTGGCAAATTAAGTTTTAAACCAACATCCTCATTTGGCATTTCCACTTTTCTTATTTCTTCTATAGTAATGCCATCTTCTATATTCGGAAACCAAGAATCATTTTCGTTTACCCGATCAAAATCTTGATATTCTTGGATATCATCGAGCTCGCAGAATAAATTAAGTTGTGGCAAGCCGCCACTCAGAATTTTTACATGCATAATGGAATTTATGATTCTACCATCTTCAAATTCTATCTCAACTATTAGGTTTTCCACGTTTTTGTATTTTTTAACAACAACTTCACTGACAATCAGATTTAATTCTAAGGTAATACCCGAACTCGATTCAAAGATGTAGACCGCGTTTCTAAATACAAAGATACTCTCTCCATCGATTGTGACTGATTTTACAACTACCATAAATCTTTCCTCCATACATTTGTTTCATCTATTAGTTAATAGAAACTATGCCTAATTTATAGCGGTAATATTGATTCTCACTCTTTAAATTTACCATATAAATGAAGTGACAGTTGAATTTTTATTTAAACATTTAATACACAATAATTTTTATGCCAATGGGGAATATTAGAAGAGGCAATATATTGGAAAGGGGTGAACGAGGAAATGAATCAAGATCTTACAATTGATCCTAACCAAATGCCTAAATTCAATAGTCATGAGGAAGCAAGAGGTTGGTTAAGAAAGCATAGTTTTTTCAAGAGTCTCCATATCGGAAGGCTAGCTCTAAGGTTGTCTAAAAACAACATTGTTGAGTCAGCCATTCCCTTTTTCTTATCTTTTATTGAATTTTCGCTCCTGGGTCAACCCCAAAAATTTAATCCTTGATTTCCACATTCCCATTGTCATCAATTTCGATGGTTGTATAGCTTTTGAAGACGTCCATGTTGGTGATTTCATGTTGAACGACGCTGGCAAAGCTCTCCATGTAAGGCTTGTACATCTCAGGGTCTTTGACGAGATGATAAAAATTCACTCTTTTTCCATCTCATTATTTTTGGCTTCAGCAAAAACAAATAAATCACGATAATATTTTTGCACCTTTATTATTGAGATATCATGAGCCTTTAGTAAGTCTAAGGTATTCCTATTTAAACAGCATCCATCACAGATTTTTTTCCAAGTTGGAGTTAGCCAGTCCTGGAGTGAAGCTAAAAAACGATTTTGCATCTTAACATGCTCAAATACAAGAATTTTCCCTTCAGGCTTACATACTCGTTTCAACTCTAAAATGGCTTTTTCCGGATTTGGTATCGTACAAAATACAAGTGTTGCCACTATAGTATCAAAAGTATCCGCAGCAAAAGGCAGCTTTTCTGCACTTGCCTGAACAATTTCTATTGGGACTAGTGATTGCTTATGTTTCGATAAAGACCGCTCAATCATTTGTAGACTCGGTTCAATCGCAGTCACTTTTTCTGAGGATTCATATAAAGGAAAATTAATTCCTGTACCAGATCCTAATTCTAGGACACTTCCTGTTGCCTTAGAAAGAAGCTCTTTCCGAATCCTCTTAAACTTCTTTTTCTCCAATGGATTCATAAAAAAATCATACCAATTTGCAAATAAACGACTCAAAACTTTCAACTCCAAACAAGTAACCCACAAAGGAATAAGACACCCAATGCCCGGTAAGATTGCTACTAAATAAATAACAGTATATCATTATTCAGCTAATATCCTTGTACAATTTTCTCTTCTTAAAAATATATTAGTTTACATAATATATTTATAATAAACTATTTTGCCTACGAGACAAAATAAAAAGCGATGAGAAAAAATCTCAACGCTTTTCATTCTGTTTGCTGATTATTATTTTACTGGCTGCATCAATGTCGCTTCATACTCCAATAATGCTTCATCAAGCATTTGCAGCCCTTCATCAATTTGTTCCTTAGTGACAATTAACGGTGGGATCATGCGAATGACTTCTCCATGATTTCCGCACAGATAGAATAAAACACCTTTTTCAAGCGCAAGGTCAAGAATTTTTAACAATCCTTCACCATTCGGTCCACCTGTAACAGGGTCAATGATTTCAATACCAATCATTAAGCCCACAGCACGGATGCTCCCAATAACAGGGTGTCGTTCCTTGATTTTTTCTAACTGCTGAACGGCATAGCTCCCCATATTCCTAGTATTTTCGAGAAGGTTTTCCTCTTTCATTACTTCTAATGTAGCCAGTCCAACGGAACAAGCAATTGGATTACCCCCAAACGTTGTCCCGTGACTACCGAGTGGCCATTGTTTCATTAATTCACTGGAAGAAACGGTGGCGCTAAGCGGAAGACCGTTGGCAATTCCTTTGGCAATTGCCATAATATCCGGGGTAACGTCAAATGTTTGTGCGGCGAACCATTGACCCGTGCGGCCAAATCCAGTTTGAACTTCATCAAAAATAAGCAAAATATTATGTCGATCACAAATTTCGCGAACCTTTTTCAACCAGCCCTTCGGTGGAACAATATATCCACCTTCACCAAGAACAGGCTCTAAAATCACACAAGCTACTTCTTCCGGTGTTACTTGATGACTAAATAAAGAGGCGAAATCTTTTTCTAATTTTTCGATAACATATGCTTCAGGGTCTAGACCTTCTGGGCATTCTTTTACATTCGCATAGGGAATTTGATAGGTAAGTCCAGACGGTTGGATAAATTTCCGGTACTTGCTTTTCGATGTAGTAACACTTAATGCCCCTAACGAACGGCCATGGAAACAACCTGTAAAGGAAATGACATAAGGTCGTTTCGTCACATATTTTGCTAGTTTAAGAGCGCCTTCGATTGCTTCCGTTCCACTATTGGCAAAGAAAAAGCAATCAAGGTCTCCAGGTAAAATATTGGCCAGTTCATCGGCTAAACGTAAAATCGACTCATACATAATCACGCCAGAAGGACCATGCATCAATCCATCTGCTGCATCTTTAATAGCTTGCACCACCTTTGGATGACGATGCCCAACATTTGTAACAGCTATCCCGGATGTAAAATCAAGATATTTCTTTCCATCCACTCCAAAGTAATAGCAGCCTTCCTCTTTCACAACTGGTAGATTTGGATGGTCCTTCGCCATACTAGGTGCAAGTCGATTTGGCATATTTTTCACGAGGTGACCCCATTTGTTCTCCATACTTTGACCTCCATATTCGTAATCCTTTTCTCTCGAAATTACGGGTTTCTTCTATTATTATCAGTTTAGTGACGTGAGTTATTTAATCGATTTTAAACTTTCATCTCGAATCAGCGACAATAAGTCTTCTTTGTATTCGGCAAACTCGAGTGTAGCTTTTACACTAAAATCTCTAGGTCTCTCTAGTGTTATAGGGATCTTTTTCTTTAAACGACCTGGTCTTGCAGTCATCACATAAACGGAATCTGCTAAAAAGATCGATTCATCGACATCATGCGTAATAAATAGAATCGTCTTTTTGGACTCTTCCCATGCTTTCAAGAGCACTTCTTGCATAATGTTTCTAGTTTGGGCATCCAATGCTCCAAACGGCTCATCCATTAATAATATTTTCGGATCGTTTGCCAGCGCCCGTGCAATCGCAACACGTTGTTTCATCCCACCTGATAATTGAATCGGGAAATGCGATTCAAATCCTTCTAAACCGATTAATTGCAAGTAGTGTCTTGCAATATCGTCTCTTTCTTTTTGAGAAACACCCTTTAGCTTTAGTCCAAAGGTAATATTCTCTTTGACAGATAACCATGGAAATAAAGTGTATGATTGAAACACCATACCTCGATCAGGTCCAGGTCCATTGATTTCCTGCCCATCAAGAAGAACTTTTCCTGACGTTGCATCTTCTAAACCTGCGACAATCCGTAACACGGTGGATTTGCCACAACCTGAAGGTCCTAAAATGGTGACAAATTCCCCTTCCTCAATCGAAAAGGAGGTTTTTTCTAATGCGGTTGTTTCCCCGCTTTTAGTTTTAAAGACTTTTCCTACCTCTTTGATTTCTAACTTTGGTGTTCCTGTTATCGAAACAATCGATTCTCTACGTTTTGGTTCCGCTATTTTTTCGACCTCTTTAACTTTTAAACTAGGTGTGACCATCTAAAAACCATCCTTTCTCATCCAAGAAAACGAAGCCTTGTATAGGGCTTTAAAAAGAATATCTGTAATCAGCCCTAGTAAACCAATAATCAAGATTCCTACGATGATTTTATCTGGCTGAAGAAAACGTGATGCCTGCATGATCATATATCCTAAACCACTAGAGGCACCGACAATTTCTGCGACCACTAAATATGTCCAAGCCCATCCGAATGTGATCCGAAGTGTATCAACAATACCCGGTAATGAAGCAGGCAGAATTACCTTTGTGAACACCTGTACCTTCTTTGCCCCTAATGTGTAGGAAACATCGACTAAATCATTTTGAACATTTTTGGTTACGTCCATAATCATTAGTGTCAGCTGGAAAAACGTTCCTAAGAAAATGACACTCATTTTTTCGGTCTCTCCAAGTCCAATCCAAAGAATAAGTAAGGGAATGAAGGCGGATGCTGGCATATAGCGAATGAAGCCGATGATCGGTTCAAAAGCTCCCTCCATAATCCGCAGCGATCCCATTAAGATCCCTAGAGGTATGCCAATAATGGCAGCAGCTAGAAACCCAAAAAGAACCCTTGTAAAACTGATTCCAATATCAGAAAGAATCTCACCATTTATAAACATATCAACGGCTGTGGCTAATACAGCAGATGGAGTTGGTAGGAATAAAGGATTAACAAACTGCCCGTAACTAAGTACAGACCAAATCAATAGAAAAATAATAAATGTTAAGAATCCAGCCGAGGTATAAAACATTTTTGGAATTTCCTTATTAGGAGTAAACAATTTTGCTATCATTTTTTCTCACCTATTTTCTTATGCGTTTTATTTTGAAAAAAAGCCTAACTGATGAGGGATAAAAGAACAACTCATGAGTCAGGCTGACCAAAGTGAATCCAAAAATAATTTAGCAAGTAAATTTCTTACTTTTGGAAAGTTGGATTGATAACATCTTCTACTTTTGGCTCTGTTTTAAGTAGTTTTTGATCCTTGTAAAACGAAATCGCATTTTCTGTTGATTGATAAATGGAGCCTTTTGCGCTTTCTGTACCAAATAGTTTTACGTTATCCTCTTTTGAAAAGAATTTCAAACCAGTTACCGTTCCTTCAAATTCTTTTAGATCAATTTTTAAACCTTTCGCCATAATTTCGTTGGCTTCTTTTTCATGTTCTTTCCAGTAAGTCATTGCTTCGCCCATAGCTTTTACAAAAGCTTCCACATCTTTCGGACGATTTTTGATGACATCTTCTTTAAAGCTGACAGTATCAACAATAATTCCTGATAGATCTTTGGTTGTTAACAATACCTTACCGTTAGCTTGTGCTCCTTTTGATAACCAAGGCTCCCATGTTACGGCAGCATCCACTTTGCCAGCTGCAAAAGCAGCACCAGCATCACCTGCAGACATTTGGACAACTTGCACATCTTTTTCAGTTAACCCGCCTTGTTTTAAGGCTTGTAGTGCTAGCATATGGCTTGTAGAACCAACTTCAAATGCTACTTGTTTCCCTTTTAAATCTTTCACACTATTAATTCCTTTTTTTACAAGGATGCCATCTCCACCGTATGAATCATCCAATAACCAAACAACTTGAACTGGGATTTCAGAGGCTGCTAATGAAACTTGTACATCTAATGCTGTTGCCATCCCGTCAATTTTCCCGCTTGCTAACGCTTGTTTACGTTCACCTAATCCTTCAACAATGGAAAGATCCACATCAATACCATTCTTTTTGAAAAAGCCCTTTTCCTTTGCTAAAAATAATGGGCCATATCCTGTCCATGTCGGCAATGTCACTCTCAAAGGTTCAGACGACTTCCCATTTTCTGCAGTACTTGCCGCGTCCTTTTTTCCACATGCCGCTAACGCGAATAACAACATCAACGAGCAAACAACTAATAACCATTTTTTCATCCTAAATTCCCCCTTGCTTGATTAAAAAATTATCTCTCTTTCGTGTAGCTAGCTTCATAGAATCAAGTTTTTTCAACCTGTTGCTCTTTTTAATGGACTGCCTACGAATAAAGAACAATTACTGTGCAGAAACACCAGTAGTTAACATCCCATTTCCTATTTCATCTGCTCGGCGGACAGCTTCAATCACCATTTCTGGTGTGACTTCAAATGGCATATTCGCCATATCTTCAATAGTAACGGTAATGTCACCAAGCCTTCTCCACTGACTATCTGATAAATTTGTTATCCCCATTTGCTGTAAAGTAAATGGAAGTCCTACTTCCTGGTAATAATTTATTAACGTTTTCAGTTCTTCATCGCTGGTATTCTCCATACACAACTGCGCAAGAATACCAAAGGCAACAATTTCACCATGATAGGTGTGGTGCACTTCAGGGAAAATTGTTAATCCGGAATAGATGGCATGCGCTCCAGCTGTCCGGCAATCATCCCCGCCGTACCCACTTACACTGCCACTGACTAAAATAACGGTATCTATCACATTTTCGAATTCTTTTGTCACTGTCTGTGTTCTTACAGCATTGACAGACTCTTTCCCTATTTGAAGCAACGTTTGGTACACCTGACCTGCTATCGCAATGGCCGTCTGATTTAAGGCTGTTGGTGTTGCTTTTTTCACAGAGGATTTCGTTTCGAAATATTTAGCCAATGTATCACCAATACCGGCTATTAAAAAACGAACGGGCGCCTCCATGATAATTTCCGAATCTACCAAGACTAAATCAGGAGCTTTTGATTTCCGTTCAATCCCGATAAATTCACCTTCATCGCTGTAAAGAATGGTAATCGGTGTGGCAGCGGCACAGGTTGCTGCGATTGTTGGGATGGCAACTAAAGGTTTGTTAAGCTGGTAAGCAACGGCTTTCACCGTATCAATTGCTTTACCACCACCTGCCACGATGAGGACATCGATCTTTTCATCTCTTAAATCGGCTACTAATCTATCGATATTCGATTCGGAAGATTCTCCCCCATACCACAGGGAATTCTTCAATAAAACCCCATGCTCTGACAAACTCTTGCGTAATGAAACTTCTACAATTTCTTTACTTGTATGGCCTCCAATAAGGGCGGCAGAGTTTCCGAAGTTTTTTATGTAAGTTCCCGCTGCTTCTAATAAACCCTTATTTCTAATATATTGAGCTGGTCCTACTGTTACTTTCATAATCCACCTCTTCTCCACTAAAGTTATTTAAAAATGAATAATATTCTTTAAATATAAATATTTGTCTATTTTATGTCAATATATTTTCCTAATATTCTATTATCAATTGAATATACACAAATTGAAATAAAAATACACTTACAATGTTATTTGAGAATATTTACGGTTATTATTTCTGTATAAATATAAGCAATAAAGAACTGCTTCCCCTTCGTATCGCCCTCCTTATAAGGAATAGCCTTGCTAAGAAATCTCCCTTGGTTGGTCCACTCAATACTAAAAAATAGTGCAAGTTTCGTGCCACTCTTTATTCTATTTCGTATTTTCTGAGTTTTCTAAATACAGATGGTTGACTGATTCCTAATGCTTTAGCCATGTTAATCGTTGTTTTGTATTGTTTTCTAGCTTTTAATAACACTTGCTTTTCAACGCTTTCAAGAATTTCATTCAAGGAGCGATTGGTTTCTTCAACTGACGTCACATCAGGAGAAGGCTTTCGAAATTGATTAGGTAAGTTTTCTATTTCAATCAGCTGTTTAGGTGAGGTGACTACCAGTCTTTCAATTAAATTGATTAATTCCCGCACATTTCCCTTCCACTCTTGTGTTAACAACAGATGGATAACACCCTCATCAAGGCTGCGCTCCCGGCTGTACTTTTTTGAAAAAAACGCTAAAAAGTACTCAATCAACGGAATAATATCAGTTGACCGCTTCCTTAATGGCGGTATGGTGATGGGTACCACATTTAAGCGAAAATAGAGGTCATGTCTAAATGTTTTTTCTTCTACTGCATTCTCTAAGTTTTTATTTGTCGCGGCTAGGATACGGAAATCAACGGTTCGAAGCCTCGTTCCACCGACACGATAAAATTGCTTTTCCTGAATAAATTTGAGGATTTTCACTTGATCTGCTAATGACAACTCACCAATTTCATCTAAAAATAATGTCCCACCTTCAGCAAGTTCCGCTAACCCTACCTTCCCTTTTGAATTTGCACCTGTAAATGCACCTGATTCATAACCAAAAAACTCTGCCTCAAAAAGGGATTCGGGTATGGCCCCACAGTTCACCTCGATAAAAGGTCCGTTCTTCCTAGAACTCTTCTTGTGAATAAATTTAGCAATATGTGATTTTCCCACTCCTGTTTCCCCCAGCAGTAACACATTGACATCGATTTCAGCTACTTGTAATGCGAGTTGGAGGACTTTCTTCATTTCTATACTGGTTGCTATCATCCCATCAGAATCAAACTGAAGATTTCTCAGCAATTCAAGCTCACTTTTTACTCGTTCCATTTCGTCTTCGATGTCAATTAAGTATTTTTTCATGTTAAGTAACTCTGTTACATCATGTGAATAACTGACAATTCGGACGAGCGTTTTGTTAGCATCGAATACAGGAATCCCCGTAACCAGTAACTTATCGCCATTATTAGTTGTTTGGACAAGGGTAATTTTCTTTTTTTCTTTAATGACCAACGGCGTCAAAATCGGTGTAAAAACCCCTTCTTTTTCAAGTTCATAAACGGATCGACCGATCATTTCATTTGTCTTCATATTATAAATACCTTCGGTTGCTTCACTAACCTTCAAAATAATGCCATCTGTATCGGTCACTAAAATATCGTCTTGCAATGAATGAAGAATGGCTTCATTTTCATTCCAAACTTTTATTTCATCATTCACAAATAACCCTCCCTTCTCGAATTCCAATCAATTAAAAATTTATTCATTTATGAATAATAAACGAGTAAAACTTCTTAATAATTCAGTTATATCAGATGATTGATAATTTTTATACTTTTTTGAATAAATTATTTAAAATTGTATAAAGCAAACAAGTATCACACAATCTTTTACCATGGATGTTCATTACCGAAAACAGTATGTTTATCTTTATGATAAAATATCATTATTACAAACAATGAAAATGTGATTAATGGGGAGATGGGGAATTTTGAAAAAACAAATCGCTTTATCTTGGAGTGGCGGAAAGGATTGTTGCATGGCCTTGGATATTCTAATTTCGCAGGGATTTGAGGTTGTTTGCTTGGTTACAACTGTTCCAAAAGAACTTGGGCGAACATTCGGCCATGGAGAGCGGACGGAAATGATTAAACTACAAGGCGAGGCTTTAGACCTTCCTGTTCATTTTATCGAATGTACATACGAAACCTATACAAGTCAATTTGTTGAAGAAGTGCTTTCCTTGAAAAATCAATTTAATGTAACGGGAATAGCCTACGGAGATCTATATTTAGATGAACACAGGGAATGGGGAGAAAAAGTCGCTATAGCTGCAGATGTCGATGCCCTGTATCCACTATGGATGAAAAAGGAAGCTTCTTTACAATCATTGGATAAGTTTGTCCATTCTGGCTATGAAGCAATCGTGATCCGTGTACGGGAAGATGTATTAGATGACACGTGGCTTGGTAGAATCATAGATGAATCGTTCCTACACGATGTTCAACAGACTACTATTTGTCCAATGGGAGAATCCGGTGAATATCATACCTTTGTATATGATGGACCACTATTTTCAAAGAGGATTCAATTGGAACATGGAGAATTAATCCAGCTGGAAACCACAAAGAAACTTGAATTTAAGAGTTATCGACTTATTGAGTAATCTTATTAAGACAATGAATTAGTTCTGGAGTTGTGATTATTGAAAATTACAGGCGGTGGTGACTACCCCCGCCTTCATTTTCTCATTCCGCCCATTTTTATTTTTTAATATGGGTCCGAAAGTTGTCCCATTTCCTCTGCTTGTTTCACTGCTTTTTGCATTTTTGAATCTGCAGTTTTTCCAGCCATTTTTATTCCTTCTGCAATTCTCTTTCCGTAATCGGGATCGCATTGTGTCAACATATCCACCATTCGGTCTTGAATTTCTTTTCGACAAGCAGCAAGTGCTCCCGAGAGGTTGGAAATTAATTCATTCTTCTCCCAATCATTGAATCGCCGATAGGTTTCACCTGCTTGACCAAAATTATTTTCGCGCGAGATTCTTTCCCTCACTAGGTTTCCTTCTACATACGGCTGATGTTCTTTCCCAGGGTTGTTTACTTCTTTTAATCCACCAATAAGGGATGGTTCATAATTTACATGCGGATTTTTTAACTTACCGAAATCCTGTCTATAATCCATTTGACCGCCATCTTGGTTTGTCGCAACATGAGTTTTTGGGCGATTTATTGGCAGCTGCAAGTAATTAGTTCCCACCCGGTACCGCTGGGTATCAGAGTATGAATATGTTCGACCCTGTAATAATTTATCATCTGAGAAATCCAGGCCATCCACGAGGACACCTGTTCCAAATGCAACTTGTTCCACTTCAGCAAAGTAATTTTCCGGATTTTTATTTAATACCATTCTCCCAACCTTATGCCATGGGAAATCTTCTTTATACCATAGCTTCGTTGGGTCGAGTGGATCGAAATCCAATTCGGGATGCTCACCATCTTCCATGATTTGAACATAAAGTTCCCATTCTGGATTTTCTCCTTTTTCAATGGCTTCATATAAGTCTTGAGTGGCATGACTATAATTCATACTTTGAATTTCATCTGCCTCTTGTTGAGAAAGATTTTTTATCCCCTGTTTTGGCTCCCAATGATATTTTACGAGAACACCCTTACCTTCTTCATTCACCCATTTATAAGCATGAACACCTGATCCTTGCATTTGCCGGTAGTTGGCAGGAATCCCCCATGGTGAGAATACGAATGTCACCATATGCATAGATTCTGGGGTTTGACATAAGAAATCAAACATCCTCTCCGGATCCGACAGGTTTGTGACCGGACTAGGCTTAAACGAGTGCACCATATCAGGGAATTTTAATGGGTCTCTAATAAAGAATATCTTTAAATTGTTTCCTACTAAATCCCAGTTTCCATCCTCTGTATAAAACTTAATCGCGAACCCTCTTGGGTCACGTAACGTTTCTGGTGAATGACCGCCGTGTACGACTGACGAAAAACGGACAAATACAGGTGTTTGTTTATCAGTGTTCGTAAACACCTTTGCCCTGGTATACTTCGAAATGGGTTCTCCATTAATGGTTCCATAAGACTCAAAATATCCGTGAGCACCAGCCCCCCGCGCATGAACAACACGTTCTGGAATTTTTTCGCGGTCAAAATGGCTAATTTTTTCTAAGAAGTCATAATTCTCTAACGTCATAGGTCCGCGGTTTCCAACGGTCCGAACATTTTGGTTATCTGTTATGGGGTGTCCCTGTCGATTTGTCAGTATTTCTTTAGAACCTTCATTCTCGCGATTGACTTGATTTTCCATATTACCATCCTCCTTTTATCACCTTAGTAAGTATTTCCAGATGCAAACGGGATATGCAGAAATTTCCAGAACCAAAAAAAGGAGAAAACCAGTCTTTAACTGCTTTTCTCCCTAATTCGATGCTATAAGCTTCATCCACTAATCTATAAAATGGTGTCCCTATTCTTTGTTGTTTTAGTCGAAGAAATCGTAGTCGATACTCCACGTAAAAGAAGTTTAGCTACGATGAAACCCATTACAATCGCAAAAACGATTGTAACGATCGAACCGATCATCGCTACTTTCACCGTCATTAAAAATAGAATAGCTAGAGCCAACATTGTCATAATCGAAACAGAATTCCAAAAAACTCCCCCTTTGTTTTTAACTATCTAATAAATAGAAACTTTAGAGGGACGAAAGATAATTTTGAAAAAAATCACTTAATTTTCCTAAAAAAAAACCCCTAGTAAAGGGATTCACTTAAAAAATCATCTTTTCAATTTGTTTATTGCTCCGAATATTTTTTAAAGTTATCTAAAATTGACTGCCATCCCGCTTGTTGCATCTCAATTGGATTGGTGGTTTCTGCATCAAAAGTTTCGATTACCTGGGTTTCATTTCCTTGACCTTTAAAAGTAATATTAACTTTTCTACCATCCCCCATGGTATAAGAAATAACCTCATTTAATTTCACTTCATCATAAATCCCACCAAAGTCAAAGCCAAAACTGCCATCTTTTGCTTCCATTCTTGTAAGGAATTTCCCACCAACCGTTAAATCATTTTCAGCAATTGGCGTGTGCCAGTCTTCTGAGGCATTGTTCCATTTCGTTATATGTTTTGGCTCTGTCCAATATTCCCACACTTTCTCTACTGGTGCATGAACTGTTGCTTTTACTGTTATTTTCTCATTATTACCTGTTGTCATTTTAATTACCGCCTTTCATAATACACTTAGTTTAATATGTAGATAGTAATTTAAGCTGAATTACTTTGCTGGCATTCTTTACTTCTTGGTGACCAACATCTGGTAATATCTTATCAACTTTTTACCTTGTCTGCAATATTCAGCCGCGGATAAAGAAAAAATCAATAAAATAAAACAGCCAGGATCGGTTTGCCCATCCTGACTGCCCGTACATTATTGAAAAGAGAACGAGTGGTGCCTGACACCATTTACATCCTACTTTATTCAGAGGCCCTAGGACTGCTTTCAAATCCGCCTTTCTTATGTGACCCGTCACATAACGGCTTTTTGTTGGAAAGACCACAACGGCACAGATACACTTTCGCCTTCTTTGGATATTCCTTTCCATCTGCATCGAGAATCTGGAAGTCACCACTTACCTGCAATGGACCATTATCGTTAATTTTAATTTGATTTTCCATATTCCACACCCCCCTAGTTTTATAAATATATATTCACGATGCTTTCCAATAGTCCAAGTTTTTGATTGGAAAAAATGGTTAAATACATTTTTTAAAAATCTCACTTAAATAGCCCAATCTAATGATTGGACAGAAAAAAAATCCCTATTAAAGGGATTCACTAGAAAACAATGGTTTTATTTTGATGAACGATAATACGGTCTTCAATATGCCATTTTACCGCTCGAGCCAATACGTTTCTTTCAATTCTACGGCCAATTTTCTTAAGGCTGTCCACATTGTCATGATGATCGACCCGACTGATATCCTGTTCGATAATAGGTCCCTCATCCAGATCATTGGTCACATAATGGGAGGTAGCTCCGATTAATTTGACGCCGCGGTCAAAAGCTCGTTCATAGGGTCTTGCACCCACAAAGGCTGGTAAAAAGGAGTGGTGAATATTAATAATTTTATTGGGATTTTCTTCGACAAATTTCGGTGACAAGATTTGCATATATCGGGCCAATACCACAAAATCAATTTCATACTCTTTTAGTAGCTTTAGTTGCGTTGCTTCGGCTTGTCCACGAATATCTTTATTGGCTGGAACGTAATAAAACGGGATGTTTAGTCCTTCGACAACCTCTCTTGCTGTTTCATGATTACTGATGACAAGGGCGATGTCAGCCATTAGGTCTCCACTTTGCCATTCCCACAAAAGCTCGATCAAACAATGAAGTTCTTTTGATACAAAGATTGCCGCTTTTTTCACATGATAAACATGCGTAAAGCTCCATTCCATCGAAAACTCCTTAACAATTTCAGCAAACTGAGTCTCCATGTCCTTTGCTTTATCCTTTAAACCTGGACATTCAAATTCAATCCGAATAAAAAAGGTGCCTCCCTCAGGATTGGTGGAATACTGACTGGATTCAATAATATTTGCATTATAGGAAAACAAAAACTTTGATATCGCCGCAACTATGCCAGGTTGATCTGGGCAGCTAACTAATAGGCATCCACGATTCTGATTTTTTTCTTGAAACACTTCAATTTGATCTTTTATATATGAGTTCATGGTAATTCCTCTCTAACATTGTTGAAAATATTATACATTAGATGGACCTAATAGTTAATCATTATTTTGAAAATTGCTAACTGTGCAACATTAGAATGGTTTACAAAAAAATTTTGTTATAACTAAGGAATAATAACTTATTTTTGGTACATATTATAGCTAGGACTTGTAGCTCAATGAATAGAGCAACTTGCAGCCCTTACACAAAGGTTGCAATGTGTTTTGTGGGTTTAAATCCCACCAAGTCCTATATATACTACCTCTCAAATTCCTGATTTAATTTTTTCATATTAATAATTCCCTCACTAGGCTAGTTCCTCTCCTCAATGGTATTTTTTCAGATTAGAAGTTGACAATAAGTGCTCTTGGAATCATTTTTGGAGTTTTTATTAAATTTTTGTATCCAATAGGCCTCATTGGATTCATTTTCACCGCTTTTTATCAGATTTTTATAGCCGAGTAATCAATTATTACCATTTTGTCTCTTTAAAAAAATCACAATAACATTTAATAACATCCAATAATAAAACACTTGAGTCCATATCAATATCGGACTAAGCAACTAGTGGCGTTTTATTGCCTTCAACGGTATCGTACACTTCAGATTTTTTTGTTAAAGTTAGCAGATAAGGAGCCGATTTCTGTTGTCGCTGCTGCTCCTATTCTATTTGCAAATTGAAGGTACTCTTTTATTTGAGATAGTTTAACCGGCATACCTTTTTCGTGAAAACAATATAATAGCGCTGACATAAATGCATCACCTGCACCGGTTGTATCAATGGCATTTACCGCTGGAGCAGGAACGAAAACTTTGCTCCCGTTTACTACAGCACAGGCACCTTTGCTCCCCATCGTTATAAACAGATAGGGAATCTTCCATTTAGATATTTTTTCTAATCCAGCCTCTATTGAATTTGTTTCCGTTAAAAAGTTCAATTCATCTTCCGCCAGCTTCACTATATGTGCATATTTAAGGAAAGAAGAAACAGTTTGACGACAATGCTCCTCATTTACCCAGCGCTTTAGACGAAGATTAACGTCAAAAGCAATCTGTGGTTATTACGATAAAATTGCCGAATAAGAACCGTTATCATTGCCAACCCTTGATATAACTGTGTTTTCATTGTTTTTTTAAAGGATTAATTAATTATTTTTATTAGATGTTCTATTCAATATTAATGGTTTTAATGTAATTTGGGCAATAATATCATACCCAATCATAATCTAGGCATTATTATGCTTCCTAATCCAATTAATACAAATTATTACATTATTTAAAGCAGAATAATAATTAAATCCTGATACAAAAATTCCTGCAAACATCGGATGGTTTGCAGGAATTAATGAACTATTTATTTAATCAATGATTATTAATAAAGGGTTCTTTTTCATCTATTTTTAGTTCTACTAACGTTTCTTTGTAGGTAGCTCTTATAATAGGATCTCTAAAACTAACTGGATTCTTCATCAACTCACGAACCTTACTTACCGAAGGGTATTCAAGCCTATCATATAATTCTTTCATAATCCTTTTAACTTCTTCACATCTCAAATTTAAGTTAATTTCTTTTTGAGTTTTTTGATAATCCCGATATTTTTGTGTAATCCTTTTACTTAATAATGGAAACTTACGATAAATATTATTGTAATTAAACCTTCTTTGAAGCTCCTTGACAGGCGGAGGAGGATATTCAGTTAGGTATATTTCTTCTAACTTTTTCTCTAAAAGATTGAAATCAAATTTTTTAGAAATTGATCTATAAGGATCTTTTGGAACTTTTAATATATCTTCAGTTGATTCCCAAACATAATTAATTAAATTAAAGTCTAGCCTATTTTGTAACAAATCCATTAACTTTATTTTGGCAACTCTACAAATGGCGAGCAGGGACTCCATTTCTGGTTGTGCTTTGCCTGACCTCCAATGGCCAACGTTTCTTCGACTTCTATTAATCATTTCACCGAAATCTTTAGCGTTTCCGTAAGTTGTGATACCAATTATTTTAGCTATGGATTTACTTATTATTTCATAACTAACAGATTTTTCTATTAGACTTTTATTACTTAATAGATCACCTATTTCATCAACAATGAATAGATACCATTCTAATTCTGTGCTATCCAATTGTGGGGACTTACTTTCAAAACCTAACCACATATTACATCTAGAACAGTATCCTGGTATAGATTTACCAGAGAAACTATACGGAGCCTTTTCACAATGAGGACAAATAGAACTTAATGGCATCTTGTGTTTGGGGCAAATCTTTATACATTTTAATGACCAAATAAGTGGTTCATAAATTTCGTTATTATTGAGCTTTAATTCCTCATAGCAATTAGGGCACCATCTCGAAAATTCGTGAAAAGTACCATTGTGGTTAACAAATGCACTTTCCCATTTACTGAGAGTCAGTAACTTCAGGTCCTTTCTAGAGGTTAAATTCTCTAAGGCACTAATTAGATTATCCGTTTTTTCCCCAAATTTTTTAATAAAAGAAGTGTTTTCAAATAAAACATTACTTTCTATATTCATTTCATTGCATATAATATATTTTACTAAATCTCCTGTGGTAATACAGTGATGTAATGCTAATCTAGCTAAATAACTTTCAAGTGATTCAACCATTGGAGTTCCAATACCAATTGGCTCTAAATTAAATAGTTTTGTTCTAGGTGGAATTTTATTGTTTAGATTTATTTTAGCATCTTTTATATTTATCATAATTCCTCACCTCATAAAGATTAGTTACTTTCTAATTCTGCTTTCTAACTACAATTACTTATTATCCTGCAAAAAGAACTGTCCCTCACACTTATAGTTCATTTTTCACTTTAAATTCTTCAGGTACATCTGTAGAATTTCTTTTAGGTTTTTGCTCAAACGGCTTACTTTTTTTTGATTGAGACCCTCTAGATGCTTTACCATTTTTTGAGTCAGGTAATTCTTTCTCTTTAGTAGGTTTACTTTCTATTTGATCTTTATTAATATGTTCAGTTCCTACATTACTTTTAGTTTCATCGATAATAATCGCTTGGTCTTCACTACCATCTTCATCAATATAATTATCTTCAATAATCATAAGTCTTCTAAGTATTACATCTTCGGAAATTTCTTGTTTTTCTCTATTTTCACCTATTTTTATTTGTTCAATAAGCTTATTTATTTGATCCGTAGTAAAAGCAAAACGATAAAAATCCTCAATTACTAATGTCTCTATGTTGGGGTTTTCTTCCAATTTAGATCTAAAGGTACGGTTAAAAAAATTTTTCAACTGACCAATACATCCAAGAGTCCTAGTATAGAAATATTCATAATGCTCAATAAGATTTGGTTCTTTTTTTAATGGGAGAAGTTTTTGGAAACTTAGTAGACATAGAACAAAGTTTCTTTTTTCTTCCTCTATATCATATCGATATCTAGAAAGATGTTTATGCATTCCTCTTGAAATCAGTTGATCACTTTGGTCCTTGAATGGCTGTAGTTCATATGTACCAAATAATACTATTGGTACTCCTGTTTTATTTGCAAGGGACTTTAATACATCCATCTGATTACTAAGTTGGATACCTCGTTTACGTTTTGCCATATGATGAGCTTCATCAATCAAAAGTACTTTAGTTTTACGGTATCTTAAAGCATTTTCTAATGCCCTATTTAATGCCCCAGTCTTTCTACTCTCTAATACAGATCGAATATTAATATACTTTTGATTTCTTTGATTTAATGGATCTACTTTATGGTCGATTAATTCTTCAGATAGTTCTTGTAATGCACTAATATAAAAATGCTGCCAATCAAAATTCCCTGATTCAGGAGAAACAGCTTCCACTCTTACCGCAGGTATTAAGCATCTATCTATTTTCATTTCCTCGGAATATTTTTTATTTATCGCTTCTAAGACCCTCTTACTCAAAAAAGTTTTCCCGACTCTAGTTGGCCCATAAACAAGTATAACTGAGTCATCTTGTTGCGAAATATTTATCATTGTCATTAAATCCCTAAATGCTTGATTGAACTTCGGATGACTTAAAGGGTATTCTTTGAAATAATTGTACCTCTTATCAACAGGAGCATTGAGTAGCCCTTCTGGAAAATTTCTCTCAGCCATTTTCAAACCTCCCGAATCCCCCAATGTTATTGCTAAGAATACCATTTAAAAAGTTATCATTAGTTTTAGGTTTAGCGGTTTCTCTTTGAACCTCAACTTGTTTTTGATCCTTACTTTTATTTTGTTCCTTAATACCGCTCTCACCATTAATTGAATTAATAACAGCCTTGCTTGCCTGATCCTTTTTTCGCTGTAATTCAGTTGCCTCTTTTCCGTCGTTAGATTCCCAAAAATTCACTAAATCTTCTGTAGTTACATCTTTATTAATTCCGTTCAACTTATTTCTTTGTTTTAACTCCAAAGATGCTATTTTCCGCTCTTTTTCTGTTCTTCCAGAAAGAAAATCCTTATAATCTGATCGTAATTTTACCCAATAGTTATCCAGAAAGGCATAGGCGACACTAATATCAAAGGGTTCAAAACGCACCTTTACCTTTTTACCAATGTACTTTGGATCTCTAAATGATTCATCCCAATATTTTATAGTGTTAATCTGAATTCCATATCCGCCCGGTTGTACTGTTGAATAACCATTTCGTGTCGATGGTAGAGTAAGCATTTTAAACATTTCAAAATCGGTTATAAAGGTTTGCTTTCTTTTCCCCGAGAATTTAAGATTTTCAACGAATTTTTTTCTAGGTGTGGTATGTAAAGTAGGGTGATGAGTGGTATCGTAAATTTCGTAAACAAATTCATATATAGCTTGATTTAACAACTCCAAAGTCCATACAGCATTATTTTTGGGGTTTACAGAAGGAGTAACTGTTCTTACATCAATTTTTGTACTTTGGGTATTTCCTAACAAATTGTGAATAAATGTAGTATGCAGTGTTCCAAATAGTCTTTCTATCACTGTACCAACTCTGGGTTTCCGTCTTTCTTTCTTAGTGACTTTAGTGACTGCTAAAAGTGTATCAAAATACACACTATTAAAATCCTTTCCACCGTCTACTACTATCGTTGAAGGCATCCTCTTGTGTCTTCTGACTAATTCCCTAAGTACCATCATATTGGATTTATAGCTTGGATCATCATAAGTCAAATAGAATGCTAGAACTCTTCTAGAGAAAGCATCCACTACAAAAGTAATCCACGGTCTTCCTAAGTTTTCACCCGTTTCAGAGCACAATAACTCTATTTCAAGTTGAGTATGATCAATATGGACTATTTCAAATGGACGTACACCGTGTACGGGAGTTTTCTTGTAATCTAAAACCCAATAAAATTCTTCCACCTTATATGCTTCTTTTTTACCTTTTCTAGCTAAAATTTGATTATGACGTGGACGAAGTTTTAAATATTTACGAAAGGTTTTATACGTGACAGGTTTAATATCTTTCCTTTTACAATTAATTTTAAATTGTTTGTAAGCAGCTGAAATGTTCTTTTGTTTGACATTTTCGTAGTGTTCTACGAATGCCTTTTCCATTTCATCTTTTTGCTGTTCACTAACTTTTGGTAGGCGATTCCCAGTTGTTTTTTTTGGTACTAATCCTAAAAATCCGGAGTTATACTTTTTTTCTCCTTCATTGTATTTTTGTTTCCAATACCTTATGGTTCTATCAGATATATTAAAATCTGAGTATATTGGATTCTTTATAAACTGTTCAACTACTTTTAATTTCTCCAATGTTTCTTGCATTACTTCTGGACTTATAGTTTTAACAATTTCGCGAATCTCTTGCTCTTCTATACTTATATGTCTCTTGTTGTTCCCTTGTATCTCGCCCTTTTCAATTAACTCATATAAAAAATCGACTTTTAATTTGGATACATTACCTCCATCCCCCATTAACCAAATATTTTCTTCATCAATGTTAATAATTTCATAAACATTCGTTCCCCATCGGAGACTACTCCCATTACTAAAATCAAGCGTTTCGATTTCTACAAAACTCTCAACATTTGTAGACTTTATATTTGCAAACGCCTTTAGAGTAAGTTCGTCTGGATATAAAGGAAACTTCTTATAATTTGATATTACATAGTTGTCAAGGTCCACAAATATTTCTCTTGTAATTATTAAATAATAAACACTATCAGCAGAAATGAAATCAGACTCCATCATTAAAAGATCGTGCAATGCTATACTTGGATTCTTTTTTATTTCTGTTATTATTGCTTCTTTCGTTTTAATTGGAACGCGATATTTTTTATCACTTAGATAATCCTCCAAAAATTGTATATTTTGAAAACGGGTCCTATTAATTTCAGTGGCAGGCCTTACTCTGAATGATAGACCAAATTCTTTCGCATACTTTTCTCCGGGAGGACATCTCCAGACATTATTTTCGTCTTTGTAATATCTTTCAGGGTTCTTTTCTTGTAGTTCTAATAATGCTTCTTCTGTTTTACATTCTTCCCAACCAATCCAGTTATTTTTAATGACAAAAAAATCTGGAGTATACTTATGCTTAAACTTTCTATTTTTCCCTTTATATTCAATATAAAAACTTGGAGGTTGGTCGTAATATTCCAAGACATTTTCATCCATTTCTTTTTCGTAAATAAATGGTAATTCTACAGTATGGCTTTCAAATTGTATTGTTACACCCATTTTTCTACTCGGATAAAATCCGGGAACATTTTTCCCTCCGCTTCTCACCCTTCTTTCCGGATCATTTTCTCTTATATTAGAAATTATTTCTATGGTTTTTTCACTGAGTTCTTTTTGTACGCACCAAGATTCATAATCGTTTATAGTCATTCTTTCTTCCTCCTAATTTTCGAATTTCAAATACTATACAGAAAGCTTTTTGACTAATTCTAATTACGACTCTTCCTTTTGAAATCCTTATAGCCCACATTTAATAACCAAGAAATTCGTTTTTTGTCTTTTTGTAGTTCTTGGACAATTTTTTACTATAAAAGACCTCAAAATTCTCTCTCTTGGGAATATTTTTGTGTTTATTGACTGTCATTTCCTTTCCAAGACATTAATCTTTTTCGTTTTCATTCGAAGAATGAAGTGTAATCCAATTTTTTTCTAAATAGGCATACGCAATATCTATATTAATTGGATCATATCTTATTGGAACAACTTTACCATCATAATTTTGATTATTAAAAAGATTATTCATATAAAACAACCCATTTATTTTTAATCCCTTATTTAACTCAATTCTAGCAGTCCCCTTATGTGTACTTGGTTACTTGGATAATTAACATTTAAATAATGATTCTTTAATATCCAATTCATTAAGACCTGATGTTTCTTGTACATTTTTATTCCCTCTCCCCTTTTAAAGATAATTACTCCCACTAACTAAAATAAGGAGTATTTTAAATAAGTATAATTGTAAAGTTGTCTGAATTTTGTCGAATTAAGACAATTTTATTGAAAAATTTTATATTTTCTCAAGCTCGTTTGTTCACTATTAAGAATAACCTTATCCTAAAATATATCTTTTTGTGAAATATTTTTTAATATTCAAACTTTTTTTGTTTCATATGTAAATAAAACCAATAAATAGGATTGAAAATAATATATTTATTAGTTAATCTTTAAATAACAGAAAAAATATAAATAGGAATTGATTCTAATGGATATTAAACTGGGAACATTTATCAGATATCGTCGTAAAGAGCAAAAGAGAACTTTAAAAGATCTAGAAAAAATATCTGGAATCAGTTTTTCCCAAATTGGTAAAATTGAACGAGGAGAACATATTCCTTCAAAGGAAACTATTTCAAAAATTGCTAAAGCTCTATTTTGTGACGAGAATGAACTACTACATTTAGCCGGATATCCGATTCCAAGTAGTAAAAAGTTGAATGATAAAATTGAACCCGATTTACGATACCTAGCACTAATAAAATACAACCGTACTTGTCAAATTTGTGGTGTAAAAGCTCCGTCAAAAGAGATAGAGGTTGTATTAGTTGATCCTAACGTACCTCTTTATAAAATTACATTGGATGACTTAATAACATTGTGTATAGATTGTAATTACTCTAGAAATAAAATAATCAAGGAACAGGGAGTCGAATACGACTTTTTGAAAAACAATTAACAAATTACTTAAAGTACCTACAAATTAAATGCGGAGCTCTAGGGTGTTAAATTTACTAAAATTATTGAATTTTCACCTATATACAAAAAGATTAAATCTTGTCATAATCCATTCTTAAATCCTTATACTTTTGATGTACTGTAGGAATAAGGAGAACGTGGCTTCCAACCATATCCTTCATCTTATTGTAAGTAGGATACTGACCTTCTTTAAGTAGATAAAAAAACGTATCCTCTATCTTTTTTTCTAAAGAGTTAAATCTTTCTTTACGGCCTTTTGCCTGTTCTTTTTTATAAAGTTCTACTATAAATTTACTTTCTGACGGAAAATAATGTTTTAATAGTGCGTCTGAACATCCAAACATCTCTCCAATGCTTTTTAGTGTAACAATACTTTCTGTATCAATTATGTTATCCAACACTTCTTTTAGCTTATTTTGATCAATGTTTTTTTTCTCTTTGCTATCTCTCATTAATAAATCTATATCCGGTCTATAAATTAATGGAATTTCTTCATTCTGCACGGTAAAGTATTGTTCTATTGTTAAATTAAAAAATATACAAATATTAACCAATACATTTAAAGGC
The DNA here is from genome assembly GCF_900177675.1 of Bacillus sp. OV166. Lineage (GTDB taxonomy): Bacteria > Bacillota > Bacilli > Bacillales > Cytobacillaceae > Neobacillus. The sequence continues at coordinate 3,891,859 of NZ_FXWM01000001.1, forward strand.
GGCATACTTTTACCCGTTTGCCAATTATTGTAGGTCTTCCAATTATACCCCAATTCTAAAGCTGCTTTAGCTTTATGGCCATTAAATACTTTTTCTATTATATAATTAAGACTTTCCATAAAGTTCTTAGTCGTAACGGGAACTTTTTCGTATTGTTCACTCCATTTTAACAATTCAATTACAAATTGTGACTGTTTTTGATAAAGTACATTTTCATATTCATCAACACACCCCTCACCTAACCAGGCAAAACAAATTGAACAGTATCCGGGAATTGTCTGTGCAGAAATTATATGATTCTGATTCTTACAATTCCAACAAATATCAGACAAAAGGGTATTATGTTTTGGACAAATTTTAACCAATTTAATATTCCATATTAATGGGTCATATACTTCATCATTTAATGACATTTCCTTGATGCATTCAGTACACCAAACTTTGTTTTCACGAAATAAATGCCGGTTTGAAATTAAATCTTTAAATTTGAACATAGTTGTATGTGTTATATCATTTCTAGTGGTCAACATACTGATTACGTCAATGAAGGCTTTTGCCATATTTCCTGTCCCATTCATCGCAAATGAAAAAGAGTAAAATTTGTCTTCGAATCTTTTTACAATTTCAGGATAATCATTTATTATTAAAGGACTGATTTTTTTTTTAATAGTATTTTTGGATAAATGCAATGATAATTCGAAAGTCTTGCAACATAACTACTCAATGATTCAATATAAGGTGTTCCTTTACCTAGAGGGGCAGGGTTATATAATTCACTTCTATTTTTTATAGTCATTAATTTCTTTATACCTCTTTCAAGCTAGTGGTCAGAAACTTTTATTTACATATATTGTTTACGGAATTTTCAGAAACTATACATAATTTGATAACCACTTTTCTTCCCAACAGAAAAATTGAAATTAAAAGTCTGATTAACTGTTTCTGATAGTACTGTAGCTTTTGAGGATTTTTTTCAATTTTTCGAGTTTGCCTCTGCACACCAACCCAATAATTTTGAAGTATAGTGAAGGTAAAATTAATAAAGCATAAATTGCACACATTTAAGTAGTTCCTAATGTGTAGAAAATAAAATAAAAAATCAGTTTGAATTGGAAAGAAAAAACAAGTAAAAATAACAATTTAATTAACTCGCTTGGTCCCCAAGCGTGTTAAACTGAGCCAAAATTGGTCCATACTTTTTATTTGTCCTATAAAATTCATAAAAATAACAAAAGATTTATTGTAATCGTATAAACAATGTGATCAAGCTGGAACCATTGTTTTACTTCATAGGTTAACAAAACTTTAATTGTAGTCTTAAATTCTGATTGTTAAATTTCTAATATGTTTTGGCAAAACCATTCACTTTCTGCCAAAAACGTAATACATTGCTGTTTGCCAAGAATTCATACTAACAAACTGATAACTATAAGCTGAATCAATTAATTGAGCCCTCACTCCTTCACTTCCTGTTTCTTTATATACAAGTTCTAAACTGTATCGAATGTTTGCTAATTCGTCGGCAGCGTATGTAAAGCCCTTATTCCCCAGTGGTAGGAGAGAGCCTGACCTTCTTTTTTTTCAGTTTATAATTTCCTTGATTGACAATTCATTTTATTCCACGTAGAACAATCACATCCCGATAATTTCTATATTAATTTCTGAATAGATTGAAACAATGTTTGATTTGTCTCATTTAGTTCGAGATCCTTTCGGGAGTATGATCGTAAAACGGTCGTTGATTTTCTTTTAATACGGTCAATTTTCAAATTTTCCAATTCTTCTTGAGTGTATTCTTCTCTATACATTATTTCAAGGAAGTGGTTGTTGGTAAAGCTGCCAGCAATGACCCAAACCTTAACAAATCAACAAAGCCAGAATTATATAATGTTTACAGTCTTGACATAAAAAATATTGGTGACAAAGATAATAAAATGGTTAGAGTTGAAGCATATAGGGATGAACCTAATTCAACAACACAATTCGAATTATTCACTGTTGATTATGAACACGATAATTTGAATCCATCATTTCAGCATCAAAACTTTCCTTTATATACTAAGGCAACTGAGTTAAAGGTAATTGTCACTTGGACAAAGAAAAGCGAAAAAATGACAATTCACGAAAGTACAGGGAACAATTTGTTTTTCAACAATAAATCCGTTTCTAGAAGGGATTTTTCCCTTCTTTTTTGTTGCAAATTTTTGTTCAAATGCAAAATTAATGAAATTTTTCTTATTGAACTAATGATTGCCGTTAGCAAAACGACAAAAAAGGACTCGCCGCAGCGATCCCCGTCTTTTACTCTTGGACCTGTTCGTTGAAGAACGTTAATTCATTGACCTTGCAATTTCTAACATTTTTTCTTTAGGTACCCTTGAACTATTCATTTCTACATAAGTACCATCTTGTACCCAATTAAGTAGGCGATGCTTTGGTCAAACTTCTTCATTTCATACTCGTCGATTTACGTTTTTTTTTGCCGTTGCTGATCCTTAAACATCTCGCGTGTCATTGCAAATGCTCCCTGCATAAATGAAGCGGCTGCCATTTAATTTTACCGCGGTCGCGTATTACAATTTCGGTCATCACCTCATAATCATCATATACGAACATAAGTTCTGTATGAACGAAAATAAAAAAGGACCATTATAGGTCCTAGCACCTCTTTCTTATTCAAGTAAAGCACCCGTTAGTGAAAGAACAAAAATTAAATATTATAGTTTTTTTGCCACTTACCTTCTCCCATTTAGTGTAGATTTGAAGAAAAGGATTTTTCAAACCATTTATTATACTCTTCTAATACTTCCTTCTCTATTGATAATACTAATGATTCCGCTTGTTCGATTACGTCTTTAATTAAAATGTTATTAGTCTCTCTTATTTCGAAGGAAAATAGAATACTAAGAGTGGATTCACTATTTTCGTATTCCTCTAATTTTAAATCATCCTTTTTAGAAATGATTTTTGCCTCTAAATCCATATATTCTCTAATATACAAACCAAACTCCTCATCTCCCTCTATTTCTATCAAGGAGGATGATAACCTTCGCCCAAATTCGATTCGGATACCCTTATTGACTTTTTGATAATGAATATAGGTATCAACTATTAATGATGAATCAATTACAGGATAACCATCATCTGTTATATCATCATAAGTTTCAAAACTATCTCCTAAATGAAGATCGCTTACTTTAATGGGAAAAATATCCGATTTAAGGATATAACATACAGGATCTGGCATATAAACTATGTTTTTTAACAATATCGTATGTGTCATTTTAATATCACCTTTTTATTTAAATTTTCCAGGTTTTTATCCTTTAAGATTATATCTCCTAATAAAATAAAAAACCCTCTAAATTTGTTTTAACAAATAAAAAAAAGATACCTTTATGAGGTGCCGCCTATTTTTTAAATTATAGCTTGAAAATTTATTAATTAAACTAACTTATACAAAGATTATTTTGGATATTTGAACACCGACACGATGCTGCTAAATAACCTTGTTGAAAAGAGAATTTCCTTTGCCTCATTGTCCTGCCTAATCAGTGAAAAAGCGACTGTTCTTATTGAACAATCGTACCCGTTAGTTCAACAAGAGTTATTCTTTTAAGAATTCACCTAAACTTCTCATTACCTCTTCCAAAGCTTTGATGGACATTAAGGTATCAAATGGTTCCATATCTAATGAGTGATTAGCGTTAGACACTTTTTGGATTTTTATGTTTGTTTTATTTTCAATTGATTGGATTTTATCAGGGATGTAGTGAGGGTCTTTTTCTCCGATAGTAATAAATGCTGAATGATTACTGGTTAATAACGTCTCAAAAATTGAATCAAATTTTAATAAGGGTGTAAGCAGAATCATTTTGGAATTCATAAACATATTATTTTTCATAAATTCATTGATAATAGGGATTGTACCAAGTGATTTACCTAAAAATAACTTTTCTTCATATTGATTATTTGCAAGTATCTCGGTAACGATGGGGTTTACCTCATTAGATATAATCGTTGTTATTTCTTCAAGGGGCAGCTTAAATATATTCTGTCCGTAAGAGTAATGAATGTGAACAACATCATAGTTATTCTGAAGCATTGTCATTGTTGAATAATAAAGTATAGGTTTCTCATATGTGTAACCCATCCCAGAAAACATAAAGCAAACAATTTTGTTTTCATTTTCGATATGTGTGTATGGAACTTCTTTTGCATTAATAACTGCTGTTCTTTGATTTACCTTCATACTAATTCCCCCTAAGCATACTACTTTTATTCTAATACTAAATTGCTGAATATGAGAAATCAAAATGAAGTTCTTGTTCAACTAACCTGCCACGTTAGCACAATAAGAAAAAGCTGCGGCAACGGCAGCCCCGTTCTTCAACTCTTGCCCCCGTTAGCCTAATAAGACTTTAACCCTTTATTATAAATAATTGTCTAGTTCCCTTACTTTTTCTTGAATATCAAATACATATTCATTTTTAGAGAACCCGTATTAATCTCCCTGAACAGTTTTAATAATAAGTATATCAAAAGGAATTAGACGGCTTACTACAACTTCCTTTGGTTCATTAACAAATCCAGGGTTTGTAAAAAGTAAAATTATGCGGACAAACCAATTGCGTTTCTTTTTCTCTGTATATGTTCTTTTTAGCTGTTCAGTTGTGATTTCATAACTTTTAATATCAGATAATGGGATTCTTTTTGAACCTATCTCAATAAAGTCTTTTTCCATTTAAGCAAGACCTCACAATCATTTTATTACTCTCAATATATATAAGTATTCTCATCTTTTATAACATTTTATCTTCTTATACTAAACTGACGCGTTAGCTGAACAAAAAAACTGATGCCTAAAGCATCGTGCCCGTTAATTAAAAGAAGCAAGAAGTAGATCTACGAAAAATAGACCCATAAAGCGAATACACCGATTATTACAGGAATAAGTGATAACAATATAAGAATTATTTTTGTAATAATGTACGATTTACTCGCAATTTTGTGAAAAAGAATCATATCCTGTTCTGCCCAAGAAGCATAGGTATCATTTCTTATCCATTTCCACTTCTTAACTTCCTTCCAATGCTCCTCTTCCGTATATTTTAACAAGACCCATATGAAAAAGATTATTCCTGGAATTAGAAACAACAATCCAATAACCAAAGCATCCATTTTCCTCAATTCCTTCTTATAATTTCACTTTTCTATACGTTTTCCAATCCAATAATGTTTCAATTCTTCTTCAACTAAACTGCATAGTTAGTTGAACAAGATAATATAAACTAATAAAAATAATCCCTCTAATAAAGAGGGATTAAAATGACAAATTCCTATTATCCTCAATATTTCTCCAATCTTGTTTTTCGACTTCCTTTACCATTTCTGTGATATCCTGATCTCCGCTAATAATGACCTTTTCTAAAACAACCTCAAATGGATGCTCTTTCTTAATCCACTACCAAAAATCATAATCCACTTTTTCAGGATTATGTCTTCTAATGGAAATGTTCCAGCTCTTGAGATTTTATTATCATATGATATGTAGTGTATCTGTATTGGCACATTCATCTTCAACTTCCTTATTTTATTCTTCATTAGTTTTTTGCTCCGTCTTTTCCTTTCACGATAAAAAGTATACCCATAGCGATCTACGGTTACCTCTAATTCTTTTCCTTCCTGCAACTCTTGATTTAATCTAATCAATGCCATTTCTTTGATTAGAAAGCCTGTACAGGCCTATTTACAACCTCTTGAACCCTTTTTTATTTCTTTCTTTCCACTCATACATTTCTCACTCAACTCCCTAATAAAAGCGATTTCCGGACCAGTTTTTGGAGGATATATAATATCTCTGTCTTTACCTTTATAAAAAAACATTTCGGCGTTATTGAAGAGCTTATCAAAATCGAAATCATTAATGTTTAAATCATCTTCTTTTTTCATCTCTTTTTCCTTTCTGGATATTAAATATCACCTTTTCCTATGTTTTCACGTTACCGGTCTTTTCTGATACTTTGATATAAATAGAGGTTATTTCTCTCAGTATCAAATCCTTCTCCATCATTCGGTTAATAAGTTGGCTTTTAAACAGCTGCTGTCCTTCCTGAAAACCAATACGATAGCCCTCCTGGTAAGTATTTGAATCTTTTTTCTTTGAATCCACCTTTAACACCTCCCAAGAAAAAATTTAAAAATGTTATATCTTCTCGCTCCAAGTTAATCGGAATTTATTCAAAGTATAACAAAACGAACACTTGTTCTAATATTATAATACCCTAAAATATTCCAAGTAAACCATAAACTTGTCCATATAAAAAAACTTTCAAAGAAAATCAACAGTGTTTTTTTAACTGTGACTAATGTAATTTACAGCAAAAATAATATGTCGCAGTAAACCCTTTGGATTGTTGTGGTAAAGTGTCTTAGTCTTTTCCATAAAAAAAATAGGGATAAATCCCAATTAAAGATTCATCCCTTAAGATATATTGTGCAACACCATATTTCAACCTATTCTATTGATTTACTTATTAGCCCAGTCCAGGAATAATGTTTACTAATACCAGCTCTTTAAGGAACTATTGCCCCCTTAGTTGAAGAAGGAAATATTAATTTTTATTATTATTTGCTAATTCTTCACGTAATTTTTTTATTTCTTCTGTTTGGTTCAAGATATTATTATTCACTTTTCTTAAGGCATCATATAACGCAAAAATACCAGCAAATATTAAAAAACCAACTAGTAAATCCATTCCCACACCTTCTTCATTTAATATATTAAATTAATAATAATCCAATTTGGATATTTTTGTAATACTTAATTGGTCTTAATTAAACTAACCTGCCCGTTAGCGGAACAAGAAAAAAAGGATCGCCGAAGCGGTCCCATATTTAACTCTTGCACCCGTTAGTTCAATAAGCACATACCTTATTAGGAAAAGGTAACAATACAATTAATTAGATTAAAACGTACAGAGGTGTATTTAAAATGAAGAAGATACCAATCGCTTTTATCATATCTCTTTTTCTTATCTTTTGTTTTCAAACAACAATTGCCTTATCATATAAACCAACGCAAGACTCTAAAGAGCTTAGGTTACAGGATATGCTTATGAACCTACTTTCCTCTTATATTGAAAAAGATTTACACAACTATTATTATCCAAAGATTTTTAGTGATTTCTCTCCTTCTATTGCTCCCTGGAAAATTGAAGTTATTGAAACAAAAAGAGTAAATGGTTTCCGTGGCTTTATATTGGACATTACCTTTGAAATTGAGCCTACCGATGGTGGACACTGGGTTTCAATAGGGAAGGACCGAATGACTTATAGAATTTCTTATGGTCAAGAGGTGAAATTGATAAATCATACTCTCTTAGCTACATATAAATATCCACCAGAATAATTGCATACTTATATCTCCTTTAGAACTATTCTGCTTCGTTATTTGAATAAAGAAAAAGCGATCCTCATTATGGAAGAATCGCACCCGTTAGTTGAAGAAGATGGGTAGTACCGAACTGGTTAGATTATTGCATTCTTAAACAAAGAAGTAAGGTCATCTGCTAATTGATTTTTAGAATAATCATCGTGGTATATTCGAAATACGCTTAGCTGCTTTGAACTTAGTTTGATATATATAGGGTCACCGCTTCCGTGGGAACAACTTGCTGAAAAAACATATCCATCTTCTAATACCGATATTCCAGGTTCATATTTAGTGCTTTCATCAATTATGTCATCCACACCTCCCCATATAATATATGAAACCCCATCATAATCCTCATCAGGTTCATCTTCTTGGATTCCGAACTCTGCATCTATTAAAGGGACGGTTGTATATAATTCGATATACCATTCTGGCAATTTTATTTTAAGTTCTTTTTCTAATTTTGCTAAATCACTTTCGGTTGCCGTTTTGCCAACAAAATCGGGATATTTTAACTTAATTCTTTCTACAAGCCTCTTAGCTTCGGTAATTATTTCATTATTTGTCATTTTCCATACTCCCATTTCAATTTATCTATTTAGAGTTCGATTGAGTCCAATAAAATCCTTCTTATCAAATAATTCTTGTTGAACTAAACTGCCCCGTTAGTTCAACAAGAAAAAAATGACCGCCGCAGCGATCACATCATCCTGAACAAAAGCACCCAGTTAGCTTAATAAGGAAATGCTTAATCTTTGTTGAGTTCAAATACATCACAATAATTTAACTTGTGATTGTTTATAACTTCAAACGCATTCGTAGATACTACTAATTCTAAATTTTGTGACAAACAGAAGTCTTCTTGGGACCAGCCAGAATATTTATGGTTCTCAACAAAAACTTTGCCTATCGGTATTAACCGTTTAAAATTAGGGAGGATTTCGTTAGGATAAAGTTCTTTAAACAAATCAGAAACAGTTACCTCAACTTTATTAAACAAGTATCCATTCAATTCACTGCTTTGAATCGAGGTTTGCAAGGTTTTCTGTAACAATGAAACAGGGGGTTGATTCGAGTAATTCATCACCAAGCCAACTTTGGAACTCATAATTGATAAGATATTTCCTTCATTCCATTTGTATATGTATTAGTTGAAAAAATAGTTTTCTCTCCAATTTCGCCTGCCACTTCAGGTTCTAATAAAATAAGTTTCATTTCGATACCTCCATCCACTACCAATACAATTATAACTCAAATACCATTCTTCAACTATCCTGCATCGTTAGTGGAACAAGGAAAGCGACTGCCCTTATTGAACAATCGCACCCGTTAGTTAAACAAGAAAAATTGGTTTACCCGACACTAATCCCAATAATTAAAGATGGCTTCACCAATTCTTTCTGGCTTCCAATAAGCTAATTGTTCCAACTCAGCACTATTTAAATAATTATCATTTTGTAGGATTCCCTTTTTAGACCCCAGTTTTAAAACTAAAGGTTCATTTAGTTCCTTGACATCCAATACTTTATAAAATGAGATAAACTGTTGAAAGAGTTCGGGCACATCAATAAATTTTATCTTTCCAAATTCTACAACTGTAGCACAAGCCAGATAGGGATAGTGTTCATTAAGTAATATATGAAAATGCTTATTAAAAAGCTTAACTTCAACGTCATAAAAGTTCATTGGATATTGTGGTTCCCTAAACTCTAACACTTTTCCTCCATTTTGAGTTGTAATAGTAAAACACCAAACTGAACAATTAAGGCAAAAACGAATTTGAGTTTTCAGGTCTTTTCACTATTCAAAGTTGTAGTAGGTTTTTATATGTTCATCAAACCTTTTCCAAGCTGTTAAAGTATATGGCGTTTCCATATCCAATATTATCCTTACGCCATCTGCAATTAATTTGATTCTTTTGGTTGGGTCATCCCTTTTTCCTGAAGAAAATATTGCAATTTTATTCAACTTTTGAGTTCCGTTTGTATAAGTTTCTTTTTTTAACTCTAAGTCATTAATTTCTTCTTTTGAAGGAATTTCTTTACCTTTCCAATCACATACTTCAAAAAGAGGATATTTATCTCCAGTCCATTCTTCGATAATGCCAATCACCTTAAGGATAATATAGTCACCTGACAGTAACTGATAACTAATGGCATCGCCTGCTTTTAAAGTAGTATCCGATACAAATCTCTTTTGTACTTTTTTAGCCTGCGGTTGTGGAGAATTTAATTGCTCTTTTAGTTTAAGAAGAACAGTTTCACGCTTCTTTTTTAATTTAAGGTCTTCTTCCCAACGTTCACGGTCAGAACCACTATCTATAATTTGAAGTGCTTTATTTTTAACTTCCTCTTGAAGTCTTCCTAATTTCCATTGTATTAATGCGAATGATAACCAAAAAGCTGTAATTTCTTCATCATCTAACTCATTCAGATATTCTTCAATTACAATTCTACTCGCTTCTTCATTTGAATAATTATCACCTAATAAATCCTTATATCTAAAGCTTACATCTTCGGCTATATCATCGGATAATATAGCTACTCCCCAGGCACCCATACTAACACTCCTTAATTTAAGTATAACTTTCTGTAATATTTCAACGGTTAGATGAAAAATTTCTTCTTGAACTAACCTGCCACGTTAGTGGAACAAGAAAAGCTGCCATAAATGACAGATACGATCCTAAACTCTTGCCCCCGTTTAATAAGAAAACCGATAAGTTAATACTACTGTTCATTGGATTTTCTCGAAATCAATAATATTCTCAGAATACTAAAAATAAGCAGCACAAGTGGTATCGCCTGAACAAATAAAAAACCTTTCAAAAAGTCATACATATCACTATCAGGAGCATCTGTTGCAAAAGCACCTATAAAAAAGGAAAATGGAGTGATAATTAGATTCACACCTGAACAAATTAAAAAAAATGACTTCTTTGAGTCTCCCTTTATAATTAAAAATACACCACTTATTACCACTGCAATTAAAATAAATACATACCAATAAGTGTATAACAAATACATCACCATCGCCTCTTAGTATTTTATTAAACTATAAATGAACATAAACCTTAGATTCATTTTACTATAAAATACTGTTTTTATTTGAATTCTTATTAAACTAAACTGCTCCGTTAGTTAAACAAGAAAATAAGCCTATATTATTATTTTTCCCTCAGATGATGTAATAGTGCAGCAGCCAAAAAAAGTATTGATAACCCAGTGCCTGAACTATTAGGTTCCACATCGAAGAAATTTGGAAAAATAAACTGGTTTAATACTGTAATAATTACGGCAAATGTAACCAAAGAAATGCTTGTTTTCTTCAAAGAAGAAAACCTCCTATTTAATATCCAAAGAAAATAAAAACTTTCAATTTAAATTATAACTATTTATCGAACTATTCTGCCACGTTAGCTCAAAAAGAAAGTGCATTACCCCTTCTTGAAGTAATGCACCCGTTAGTTAAAGAACATTAAAAATTAATTTGAACTACAACCCTAAAATTTTAACAGTAATAATGAGGAACAATAAAATAATATTTAGCCAGACAAAAAATTTAATCATAACCTCAGCCCAAAACTTTCTACGCAAACCAAAATAAAGGATAACACCATAAAATAAAAGGCTAATAACTATGCGAACTCCAGAAACTTTTTCAATTCCCAAGTCAAAAATGTCAATGAATGTATTTATTAAAACAGAGATAATAAATAAATATAGGTATATCTTATATTTTTTTTCTTTTCTTTCAAACTCATCTTTAAATTCATACATTTTTATTACCTCAATTTATCTTCTTTTTTCTTTAGACTAACAAAAATGTTCTTCAATTATTCTACTTCGTTACTTTAATAAAAAAGGGCTTTACTCTTTATTCAAGTAAAGCACCCGTTACTTTAAGTGAAGTATCTCAAAAAAAGGATTGTTTTTAGGATTTCTGAATAAAATACGGTCCGAGTCCTAAGTCAGTTTCGTGAGTTATAATAAAGGTCCATTTATTATCCCAATCCATAATATAAATGTCGCTATAATGAAAACGGTCTTCTTCATATGGTAAATCTTTAACTGTGAGGGTTTTGGCATTTTGAACTAAGAAGGCTTCATCAGTAAATTGATAAAAAATAGTACATTTTTTCTTTAATTGGTTTTCAAAGGCTTCAATTGCCTTTTCCTTTTCAAGGCGTTTTACCTTTTCGTCACTACATAGATACCACAAAAATTCGTCCATATAAATCGATTTTTGTTCTTCTTTTGAAAGATGGCTTGCAAAACTTTCACGCCATTTTTGACGCAAATAGTGTCCCCACTTTGGTATTTCCACTATCTTTAATTCTTTATTTTTCATCCCAATTAACCTTTCTATACAATATTAAGTATAAATAATATTCCACTTTGCACACTTAATTTCCTTTGATACCGTTCTTAAACTATCCTGTCCTTTAGTGCAATAAGAAGAGGGACTGCCAAAACAGCCCAAATCTTTAACGCTTGTACCCGTTAACTTCAATTAAGTAATCTTTTTACTACCTTATCCAACTTGATTTCAAGAGTCTCTTGTTGTTCGTTATAAAATTTCTTGTCTAATTCCTCAAATAAGTCATTGTACTGTCCATCCCAGGAATCGATTAATTCATTACGTTCATCTATATCTTTTGGTGGATTTCCATTTGGAAATAACTCATTCAATTTTTGTAACAAATGAACAACTTCAATTGCATCTATTTTTTTCAAATCTTCCAATGTATCATCAAGGTAATCCGCACCATAATTATAATAAAAACTTATTAGACCACCATTTTCAATCGCTTCAATTAAGCCTCTTACATTAAACCAAATTCTTTCGTCTGAACTAAAACTTAAGTAACCTTTTTCTTCATATTTATCAAATAATTGATTCCATAGTTGTTCCCACTCTTCATAAGCTAATCTGTCCATTTTTTTCATCCCCGACGTTAAATTTATTAAGTAGTTTCAACAATGTCTTATTCAACTATTCTGCCCCGTTAGTTCAACAAGAAAAAATGACCGCAGCAGCGATCATCATCCTTAACATAAGCACCCGTTAAGCTTAAGTATATTTTTTCACAATCTTTCACTTTGGATAATAATAACCACTAACATTTTAATTGCTTTAATAGTCTTTTGTTTAATTCCCACAATGCAGTTTTATTGCTATCCCACTTCAAAAGCGTTTCTGCCTCTGCAAAAGATAACCATTTATAATTGAGGTGTTCCTTTGATAATGAAATATCCTTTGTAGGAACTTTAACACCAAAAGAATATTCTTTTATTATATATACATCTTCTCCCCAAAGGAATTTCCCAACAACATCCTCTACTGGTAGTGAAGCCACAGAATCTAGTTTAAAATATGGACATTCTTTTGAAACTCCAGCCTCTTCAAACGCTTCACGTTTTGCAGATTCGATAGGTGTTTCACCATCTTCTCCACCACCAGCTATTCCTTGCCAATAACCATAATCACTTCTGTTAAAAATCGCATATTGGATTGATTGGTTAGTTATTAAATATGGAAATATCAATACTTGATATGGTACCCTCATTGCTAATCCTCCCCCAAATAATTTTACATATTAATTCGCCCCTCTTATTCCACTATCCTGCCCGGTTAGTACAATAAGAAAAGACTGCCGCAATGACAGCCCTGATCTTTAACTCTTAAACCCATTAATTGAACAAGTCCGTTTTTATAAGACAATAACTATCCCCAGCACTATAAAGGCAACACCAGTTAAAAGCACAAAACTTTTATATACTCTTGGTGGAAGTTTGCTTAATAATTTAAATAATAAATCCCATTCTATAAATCCACTTATACCAATGTCTTTATAATCCTTACTTTTCATTCTGAATAAAGAGGAAAAAAGTATAAATCCCCCCCATACAATAAGCATTGACCCTATGAATAATGCCACTAAGTTTCACCTAACCTTTTCGCATTTATCTCTATGGTTAGTTCTTTCTTGAATAAGTAAAATCCTTCTTGTTTCACTAACCTGACCGTTAGAGCACAGGAAGAAAGGGGATCGCCGCAGCAATCCCGTCTTTAACATAAGCACCCCGTTAGTTTAAGTACAATTGTTCACAATCTCCTTGGTGGAAAAAGAAAAAAAGGCGACCTTCTACTTGAAGAATTGCACTTATCTTAATTCATAAGCATCGCCATAAAAAAATAACCAGCCATTAATCCCCAGACCGTTAAACCAACATTTAGTGCTAAACCACCTACTTTATCGATATTAAACATCCAATTATTAAAAAAGAAGATAATGGTGTATTTTAGGAACAAGAAGATGATGTAAGTTGTCATAATTTTAGTATTAAAAATAATATCTATTTTAGACATAAATAAATAGCCCACAATACCACAAGAATAGGCTATAAAGCGGTCAAATTTATCCATATTAGGATTTACCACAAAAGTGAATGCAAATATAATTGGTAGTCCTACCAATACAAGATATTGAATAATATGGTAAGTTTTGCGGTTTAACTTCATTGTAATTATTAATCCCTCACTCAATTAAAATCATTGTTGCAAGCAATAGCAATATGATATATTCTCCTTGTTGTTGTTTATATAAGATTATCTCAGATAAAAGTAATCCTGTTGATGGTAAATAATGGTTGTTCAACTAACCTGCCCGTTAGTTCAATAAGAAAAGCTGCCACAGTTACCTCTCCGTTCTTGGTAAGGTCAAGCTTGGCAGCCTTTGCTCTTCAGTTTATCTTCTTATTGTCTTTACTATTTACAATAATTTCATAAGGTTCATTATCTAATATTGGCGATATTTCCTCGGATTTTAGAAATTCAACAATCATTGATTCGATTTCAGTTCCAAGTGCTTTAGCTGTTGGATCAGAACTTACGATAGAGGTACTTATTATAAAGCTCAACGGTTTATCTTTATAACCTACACCTATAACTTTAAACTCTTTTTTTGACATAAGCCCTTCAGCAATCGTAGATGTAATTTGACCTCCTTTATCTGATGGTCTTACCTCCGTAGTTACTTTAGTTACATTAATTTTATAACCTGTATATTTATTTCCATCTGCAACTTCTAATGCCATTTTCTTAACATCATCTTGAACGGAATGATAATATTTCTTGGAACCGACTATATTAATAAAAATTGTTTTCTCCGTTGGGTCAGCTTGTACTCTATCAAATTTATAGTTTAGTTGTTTTAATTTTTTTGTGACCTCATTTTCGATGATACTTTTTTCTTTCATTTCTTCTTCACTAGGGACATAATCTTCTTTTCGCTCTTTATTGACCTCTACGGAAAAGGCATCATAGCCTTTTGATTCTAAAATCTCGCCTACAGTCTTTTTAACTTCATCTTTGACTTCGCTATAATAATCGTCTGTTCCTTCTAATGTTACATAGAATGTTTTATGTGGCGAGTAACCGGTTCCTATTCCACTAATTTTGTACCCTTTTTCCTCTAATTCATCAAAAATTAGGCTACCTATGGGTTCTGATTGAAAAATTGAACTTAAATATGGAATGGTTGAAATCACTTTTGCCATTGCAGGAGAAACAAAAGCAGAACTTATAAACAAACCAAGTAATAATACAGCAACACTGCTGAAAAACATTATTTTTCTTCTAAGACTCCATATTTTTCTATCACCCTTGCTTTCAGGTTTAAGTTGCCTTTCGTAATCTCTTTTTGCATTCTCCATCCCTAATATAACCCTACTATTTAATTCCTTTGGGATCTCTATTTTATCCAACTCTTGTCTTATCTTATTGTCCATACATATCAGCCCTCCTAGTTTTTTTGCGAAGGTTTTGTAATGCTCGATATAAAACGGATTTCACCGTGCTTAATGGTGTATTCAAAATCTCCGAAATCTCACTAAAAGTGTATCCTTGATAGTATTTTAGTAATAGAACAGTTTTTTCATCTTCATTTAGTGCGTCTAACAAATCTTGTAGTGTTAGTGACAAAGGGATATCTTCCGTACTCTTAGAAATAAATTCAACAACTTCCTTTTTTAAAGGAATCACTTTCTTTTTTTTTCTTAATAAATCAATAGCACAATTTATCGTAATTTTAATGATCCAAGTTTTAAAAAGCTTCAAGTCATTCAAAGTATTAAATTTTAGGTAGGACTGGTATGCTGTTTCCTGAACAATGTCTAGTGCATCATCTTTATTTTTCACGTAAACATACGCCATCCTATAAATATACTGTTCGTATTGCCGAAATAGCCCTAAAAAAGCTTTATCGTTATCCTCTGGAATTCTGTGATTAGACTCAATTATGTTGTTCACCTTCCTTTGTTTTTTTGTGTATACCTATTAGACGGAAAACTTCCTATTTTAGCCGAAGGTTTTTTAATAAATCCTAAAATACTTAGTCATTTTTGATAAGAATTTGTTTAAAAACAGAAAAGTAGTTCTACTATCAGACAGAACCTTAGCAAAAATACTAAGCAATTGCGACCTTATAGGCAATGAAAAAAGAATCTTCGATTGGAAGATCCTTTTTTACTTCTTATTAAAGTAAAGCACCCGTTAGCTTAATAACGATTAACATAAACTACGTAATGGTGGAGAAAATATTGGTAAACTAAAACCAAATGAGGTATTCATATATGAGAAAACTAACTATAACAGTTATCCTTGCTTTATTTCTTGCTTTAACCTCTCAAGCAAAAGTGCAATCAATAACAAAACCTGTGCAAGACTCAGAGGAACTCAGGCTACAAGATATGCTTATGCTTTTTCTACAACCCCATATTATGGATGCAGTTGGTGACTATTATTACCCGCAAATATTAAATTTTAAGCCATACGTTAACCCTTGGGATATTGAAGTTATTCAGACCAAAAGAGTAAATGACTTTCGTGGTTTTCTTTTTGAAATCACCTTACTAGTAGAACCATCAGATGGTGGACACAATGTTAAAGTTGGAAAAGACTGCATAACTTTTCAAATATCTGTGAGACCTTCGGTAAAGTTAGTAAAATATAAACACTTAGCTACATATGAATTGCCTCCAGATTTAATAAAATAATTAAATCTGGCTTACTGAACTAAACTGCCCCGTTACTTGAATAAGAAAAATGCCTTGCCTCCTTGTTGAAGAAAAGCCCCTGTTAGCTTAAGAATAATTGAATTTTTACAAGTTAGGAATTACCTCTTTTAATAAGCTTTGTGTCAACAAAAACAGTGACCAGAAGAGCAATTAAATAAGGCAGTAAAGAACCTGTTGAATAGTCTTTATACCTATGGTGAAACACTAATATTGAAATATCAAATATCATTCCAACCAAATATAAAAAGCTTATTGTAATAATAAAAGTAACTAAAACTAAGGAAAATCTCTTAATTTTGCTTATCAAATAAATTTCCCCTTTTATTCGATTCTTAAAAATTTCCTTTAATTCAATAATACACCCTGTGCAAAATATATCCATTGTTATTTTTTTGACTGTTCTTATTCAACTAAACTGCCACGTTAGCTCAATAAGATAACATTTCGTTATATTAAAAAGCCCTTCTCAAAATAGTAAGTAGTTCCGATAATGTGGAGAAAATTTGAAAAAACAGTTCTATTCACATATCAAATTGAGGGACTATTAGAGGCTAATTAGCAGACAATTTAGCACATAAAAACGCTTGGATAATCCAAGCGTTTTTGTTGTGTTAGCTTCGTTTTCTTTTTCTTTTATAATCTAAAATTGCCCAAACAATTACTAAAATAGAAACTACAATTAATATTGAACCCATTGCTAAAGAATAAATGCGATGGTCAGTTTGATAAAAGACCTTGAAAATGCCTATTGATAAACATATAAGACCGCCTATAACATCCCTTAATAAATTGGAATCTTGTTTAAAAAATGATTTGATTTTCCTCATATAAAAGTCTCACTCCTTTATCAGTGAAGCTATCTGAGTTAAATTATATCCCTTAAATCAAAAACCTTATCAGTAATGCCTAAACGTTGTGCGGGAGTGAGTTCTTTACTATCGGCTGATTTATAGGCTTCACAAAAGTTGTAAAAGGTTCTAAGGATAGTTAAAGCGTACTGAGCATACTTCTCAAAATAGAGTGGGGCTTACTCTTTCTGTGTTATAAACCATCCTTCCGGTTTTTTTTCTATATGAAAAACATCTTCATCGAATTTTTTTCTCAGTTCTTTATATTCCTCATTTTCAATTTTAACCTGTGCTACTCTGATTTGCTTTAGTGTAATTTCTGGTTTCTGGATTTCAAAAATCAGATCTTTAATAATAAAAAAAGTCCTTTGACGTTTCATTTCTCTCCACTTCCTTCCTTTTAGTTCTCTTACGTTTAGAATTAGTCAAAAATGAATAAAACCCTATAAAATTTTTGTAAATTGTTTGTAAAAAAACATAAGCCCTTCTCACTCGAAATGGGCTTAATTCAGTGGTTCTAATAGAAATGAATATCCTAGAGTCTATGTTGGCTGCTATTTAATTAAAGCACCTGTTAATTCAACAAGGCTAAATAATGTATACAGTTTCTTTTACTGATATGACTTCAATTTGGGTACAGTAAAAGCGAAGAGTCTCATCTTCATAATCGAACACTTTATAATTTTTATCCTCCCAACCGCAATCCCTTATATCGTCAATAGTAAAGTTTATTTGGTGGTATGGACCTCCACTTTCAAAGTTGATGTCCTCTGGATGATAGAAACGCAGACGTATTATATATTGGTTATTATCCACCTCATATATATAATCAATATCTAGTAAAGAGGTTTTTTCTGATAGTTCGATTTGAAAAGATAAAAAGAACCCAACTATATACTTAAAATCCCCTAATGAAAATCTTCCCGTCTTAGCCGTTATTAGGTCGATATTATTTATCAAGCCTACACCCCCAAAAACAATATAACAATAAAATTCAACAGCAAATTATGTTTTCCTTCTTCAACTAACCTGCCCCGTTAGCTGAACAAGAAAAAAGCGACCTCCGTTATTGAAGTATCGCACCCATTAGTTGAAGAAAAAATTTGATTTTTCAAATCTAACTAACATTTTTTCAGAGATCTCTATCTGGTCAATATCAAAGTTATTGATTTGGAGCGTTATCTCACCTTCTCGGCTTTCAGCTTCTTCTCCTACCCAACAACTATATAGTTCAAAAAAATCGCCTTTTTCAAGGTAACTGTCCATAATTTTACATAGTTCTATTAGCTTCTGTTTCGATTCTGAACAGATTTCTGGAGTCGTATATTTAGAAATCTTAATACCCCAATGACTAGATACTTCATATACATATGGCGTAGTAAATTGATATTTCTTTACATTTAGCAGTTCATCCTCGCCAGCAAAACAACTGCCAACATAAAAAAAATCCTCTGTATATTCTTCATCATTATTCGGTATTTCTATATTATTTCCAATTTAGGAAGCCAAACTCATTTCGACTCACTCCTTGTTATTCCTTTTCATATTACCCATTCCTTATTAAACTATTCTACTTCGTTTGTGGACCAAGCAAAAAAAGCTGCCGTAGCAGCCACAGTTCTTACACTCTTACACCCGATGGATGAAGAGGAAACCTATTTTGAATTTATTAAATTTCCACCCTTTGATTCATAAAGTTTTAATGACTTTCCTTGTTCAGTGCGAGGATAATATTCTACTTCACAATAGTAGCTACCTTCCTTTGCCCCTTGATAATTTTCAGGAAACATTATGTTATGGTTTTCAAATTCCACCGAAGTATGTCCTCCCCTTGCACTTTCAAATATCCAAACATCACAGTTCCCTTTATATTGTTCCGTTTTATTAGCCAACACGTTTGGCAAATCCAACAAAGAGTAAACAAATAGAGCCCCAGATAGAAGAATAAAAAAGACCAAGACAAGAATATTCTTGATTTCTATCTTATATGAATCACCATTGTTCTTTTTCTTTTTAAAAATATGCCAAAGATAAGCCGACATCCCAACAAAAAATACGAATGATAAAATTAATAAAGAGAAATACTGTGCCAAATTTCCTCAAATCCTTTTTTAGGGTTTCTTGTTATACGTTACCCGAACCAATGCAGTTTCGATTCATTTATTGCCACATTAACCCACAAAAAAGGTTTCACTCCTTGTTAACCTAAACTGCTACCGTTAGTTTAATAAAAGAACGCCAACCCATATAAGGCTGACGCAATGCTTAATGTCATCTTAATCTACTACCTTGACTCCAACAACACTATCGAATGCCACCCGCTCAAATTCTCCAGGCTTCACCTCAATATGCAGCTTATGTGTAATAGGATCTACGTAATGAACTCGACCATTAATGTCGTGAATAAATCCGTCATCCCTTACCGTCAGTTTTACCGAATGGTTATATTCCATCGAGTAAATTATACGCAGGTCGAATTCCTCCGCTTGATGCTCGTCAATAATAGGCTTCCTTATTCGTTCAGTGTCGATCCAAAAATCTCGCTGCATCTTTGCTTGTTCGGGTTGGAGATAAGCCGCAGCCCATTTAATTTTACCTCGGTCACGTATCGCCATATTAATCACCTCAGTATTATTATACGCGAACAAACGTTCTTTATGTGAGT
This sequence comes from Bacillus sp. OV166, assembly GCF_900177675.1. Taxonomy (GTDB): domain Bacteria; phylum Bacillota; class Bacilli; order Bacillales; family Cytobacillaceae; genus Neobacillus. The sequence goes on from NZ_FXWM01000001.1 coordinate 3,911,887, forward strand.
AAAAAGAGAAAGACCACTCTTCAGCAGTCTTTTAGTTTTCTTATTCAATTAAGCACCCGTCAGTTGAATTTCTAATCGGCATTTATACTCTCCTTTGTATCCCAATCTTTTGCTTCAATAACTTCTTCGGCTTTAATTAGGTCATCAAGTGGCCCGTGGATATCAAATTTTCTGGTTGTCTCCGAAGGAATTGGTATTAATCCCATTAAGATATTGCTTAATAAAATCCTGTGGGATTACATCCAAAGTTTTTTTTACACCTATGTTAAAGATAATTAATTTCAATGCATTTAGCAGTTCTTCATCGTCATAAAGAAGCTTACCTTCCCGAAGCATTTCCCATTTTTCAGGTAAGTAAAATTCAACTTGTTCACGATTTATTGCCTGCCCTTCTGGATTCAACTCTAGTGCTGGAGCATTCTTTTTGTATTCGTACTCTTGTCGATAAATTTCCCTTAATTGGTCGCTTGAGTAAGGCAATTGCCCAATCATCTCTTTATTCTCTTCTAGTTTCTTTTTTATGTATTCCTCAAAATCGGACATAATCAATCTCCTTTGGAATTGGTTCACAACTTTTGAAGAGGTAATATTTAACAATATATATAATCCTAAACTTTCACATTTCATAAGCCCTTACCAAAACATTTTCCACTATCCTGCTTATATACTTCAACAAAAAAGAGCACCTCTCCTTCTTTAAGGAAAGCACCCGTTAGCTGAAAAAGTTTTTTATTGAAGATAGATTCCAACTATGAATAAAAAGTAAAAAATTGAAGCAAAAATTGCAACTACTATCAAAACATTTTTTTTAACTTTGGAAATTTCTTTAAACCTTGAAAAAGTATCATAAACCAAGAATAAACATATCAGTTCAACAAAACCAGCCATAATGGCTCTAAAAATGTCCATTGTATCTAATGAACTGAATGGCTTTTTAAAATTTTCCCGAACGTAAATACTCGTCAAACCAAAAATACCAAACAAGATAAAAAAGTATAAAAAGGCTTTAATGCTTTTCATTTTGTCTCCCCTGTTTTTAACAATAATTTTCCTAAAAGTCTTAACCAAATTCAAGTAACCTGCTTCGTTAGCACAATAAGAAAAAGCCGCCAAAAATGGCATCTGGCTCCTCAACTCTTGCTCCCGTTAGTTGAACAAGCACCTTTTTAAATATTGATATGCATTGTTCCATCTGATTTAACTGTAACCAATGGATATTCAGGAGTGTTTTCTCCAGTAAGAATACTTTCTTTACCTAGAATCTTTGATAGGTTTCTCATAAATTTAAATACCGCAATAGCTTCAGTTACACTTTTAACTTCTTTTGGTTCTATGTCAAATTCTATTTCATCTTCTGAAAAGAAATGGCAATTAATCAAAACACCATTAATGTTAATAAACATTAAAATACGGTGGTTCTCGTTTTCTTCAAAAAAATGGGCAACATTAGTTTGTTCATACACTGTTGCTTGTCCATCCTTGTAAAAAACAATATCCCAAGGAGAAGTGCGAATCCAATCAAAAAATTTTTGCCAATCGGTTAAATCAACGGCAACCACATAAATATCCCTTAGACTTCCATCATTGAAAAATACTTTATCCAAAACCTCATTTGTTACTTCCATTTAATCAATCCCATATACAGATTATTTTATTTGTATTTTACCACTTCTTATTGCTCAAAAAAGAAAAAGAGCTGCCACAGCAACTCATTGTTAAACTCTTGCACACGTTAGTCGAACAACTCATAATTTTCAATAATGTCCTCAAGCATTTCGTAGTTTTCTGGTTCTTTTTCATTTTGCAACGCACTCTTTAGAATTGAAAAAACTGATTTGTCACGAATTTCCTCTAATGCCATATAAGCAGCCCACCTTAAATCAGAATCCTTTTCAATCACCATTGATGAAAGTGGTTCTATTAGCCGTTTATCTGGAAAAGATGAAGCAATTTGTGCAGACCAATAGCGAACTCCTTGATGGTCACTCTGCAACGATTTCACTAAATGAGGTACTACTTCTTTATTATTGAATTGCATTATTACATCTTCAATAAATTGATAAACTCCAAACCCACTACCTTTTCCAAACACATTGAGAAAAAGTGGTATACATTCGGGATAAGGATTTTCAATAAAATACTTTCTTGCTTCATCAAGACTTCTTATATCTTCTATATCTACTTCCTGATCATTTGGCAATGGTTGATGTTCTTTCAAGAAGGATAACGCCTGATAAATGTCCATAAATAATATCCTTTCAATTAAGTTTTACTACAAAATTCAACGAATAATTAAACTTTCCTTCTTCAAGTATCCTGCATCGTTAGCACAACAAGAAAAAAGACCGCCGTAGTGATCATTTCTTTAACTCTTGCACCCGTTATTTGAAGAAGGAAAACTAAAATATATTCCTAATATCTTCCCAACCATACACAAGTTCGGAAAGTTTTTTCCCTGAAATCTCAACTTCAACAGTATCTATTTTTTTACCACCAAGTGATTCATAAAATAGACGAGAAATATTATCTTTCAAGACAAGAACAATCATAGAGTTTAATCCCATTTCTTTAATTTCATCAATTATTGGTTTAACAAGTGCTTTTCCAATGCCATTGCCCTGATACTCTTTTAAAATGTATATTGCGTATAACTCCCCGACGAACCCATTATAATTCCCGCTTCTTTCTATACCACCAGAAGAAAAACCAACAATTTCCCCTTCCTTGTTTTCTGCTACATATACCCCGCCATTAGGAATGTTGTTTTTCCATAACTGTTCTCTGCTTTCATATGTTAAATTATTTAAATATTGGTCTGAAACTATATTCTTATATGTAGTTTTCCAACAATCAACGTGTACTTTAGCTATTCCTTTTGCATCAGATAAAACTGCTTTTCTAATGTTCATATTCCCATTGTTCATTAATTCTACTCCCCTTCCTTGCAGTAAATTTTACCATATAATCTCCATTTCTTATTCAACTAAACTGCCCGGTTAGTTTAAGTACAATTCTTCACAATCTCTAAGCTCTAATTAAAAATAGCGATGCTTTTTAAAAGCATCGCACCCAGAGTTGGCGAATGAGTCTATTCTATTGCTTCATCAATTTAATTTCAGTTTAAAAAGTCTAGTGGTGTAAATGTATTTAATTTGAAGTATAAGCCAAAGTAAAAATAACACTCCGCTCACAGTAAACAAAGCAACTGGGAATAAATAATACCAATCTGGAATATAGCGATGTACAATATAATATTTCCCTGCTTCGATTCCTTCAGTTAATTGAAATCCTTCTGTTATTAAGTTATCTTTCTTTACTGTAATTATTGGAAACAAATATTCAGCATTTTTTAAATCTAAATCAAAATATTGAACGTCATTGATTCCGTCTTTTTTAACATATATCGCAATGCTTTCAGAAGTATGGAATTTTTCATTAATAGTTTGAAGAGAATTTTCAATTTTTTTTATATCATTATTTGAAAGGTCTTTACCATCTATTTGATTTACAAAGTTATCTCGAACCATATCGTATTCATAGTTTATAGAATCAGCAATTTTTAAACTAATCCATCCGATCACCAAAAACAAAAGGAAAACATAAAATAAACCCTTCATTTTCTTATTAAAGCCAACATAACTCATTCTCATCCCTCCAGCTTTTTACGCAATAAAGGATATATTCTTGATATTATCAATAAAACCCTTCTTATTTGGAATATATGTCCATATCTTCTTCAACTAACCTGCCCGTTAGCACCATAAGAAAAAAGACCGCCGCAGCGATCCCATCTTTAGCTCTTGCACCCGTTAGCTTAAAAAGGATTATTGATTTCTTGCAACAATAATTCTAAATCATATTTCAAGTTACTTCTTGTCTCTTTATCAAATTCTCCTTGTACTTCTTGTATAGGGTATTTTTGTTTATGGATAATATAATGTTTTAGTTTTAAAAAAGTGGTTAAAGGAAAATCGTGTTCATTCCAATCTTCTCTATAGCCCATAATTCCGTGCCTTTTTATTAGTGCATCTACTTCCTTTAATACAATTCTTAAAAAATCGTCATATGGGCACTCTGTATCCATTAAAATTTCTGAGGTATCTAAGTTGAAATCATCTTCATAATATACAGCTTTTATATTTAATCTGTTGTTTTTTCTTAATTCAAAAGTCCACTCTATTTGCTCTGGTTCTCCATCCCATTTACATTCAGTTTCTTGCCTAATCTCATCTTTAGGAACACAAAAAGAGTTTAAAAGCATTAGTGACCTTAGAAAATCATATAAACAATCTGTTAAATAACTTGCTGTAAATTCTAATTTCTGTCCATTAACTTCAACAATACAAGTAGCCCATCCAATTCCACTAAGATAATATTTAAACTTCACTTCCATCTCACCTACTTCGATAGTTATCACTACATTTATGTAATCACTATTCCTTGTTCAACTAAACCGCCCCATTACTTAAATAAGAAAAGGCCACCGAGAATGGCAGCTGTTCCTTAACTCAAGCACCCGATAGTTCAATAAGCAGATTGTCTTCTATTGCGTATGATCCTTGTAGAGTTCACTCCTATTTTTGTTCATTTTCTGCTCTTCTCTAAATTTATTTAAACACTTTTTACATAAACAATGTTTTCTTTTACTTTCCGAAGGAACCAATTCAAAGATTTCATTTGGAAATTTTTCTAGGTTACACCAGCAGTTACCGTGTTCTTCAGCACCTATCATACACCCGTTTTCTTCTTCACATATAGGACAATATTTATTAGCCAATGGCAACCACTCCTTAATCCTTCATAATTTCAGTCAAATAAAAAATAAAAACATTTATATTTTCACCACTGTTCTTCCACTAACCTGCTACCTTTAGTGCAATAAGAAAAAGGGATAGCCCGCACCTAATATTTCGAATGCTGTATAGCTTCATTTGCCTTGTTTATTGTGTCTCTGAGTACAAATATTTGATATGAGGCTGAAAATCCTTCTCCTCCTCCATATCCACCGCCAAAGCTAATAGTTTTTGTTTTATATTTAATCCCTTTATTATCAAGTCTTCCAAGCATTGTAAAATGCTTAGTAGCGTCCTGGGTTGAATAAACCATTTCCCATTTAACGAATAGACTTTTAATAAATTCTTTGAGTTTAAACATAACCATTTCCTCCATTGTGAAAATTTGGATGTACAATAATATAATATTTCTATGCTATTGCGACTCTTTCCTTCTTTCACTAGTCGAGTAGAAGGGGGCCTTTCTACCTTGCGGTAGATTTTACTCCCCCCCCCCTCACAGAACCGTGCTTGCACTATTAATGCACACGGCTCCTCCTAGTTACCATTCACAAAATGTAGCTAATCTCTTAGATTGAGATTTTGCTACTTCTGCTATCCTTAGTAGTTTTGTTTCCATTTCTCCCTACCTCTGAGTGTAGTAAATGGGTCCCTAGCAAGGGTGATAACTGGTAGCTAGCCTTTCCTCCATCGGCATTACCCAACTTCATTGGTACTACGCTGCTATCCGACTCCCTACACAGCATTTGGTCTCCTTGCTTTTTATCGCTTGTACACCATACTCTTCTAACAAGAAAAGACCGGTAGGGTCTCCCGAGTTGCCGTATCATATCGATGTGTAACGTGCCAAGGTCTCTGACTCCAGAGAGGTTTTATCCATCTTGCCCCTAACGAAGGATAAAATGTAGCTTTCTGCTGCAGGTAAAGCATCAGCCCTCTCGTTTTACTAACATTATGGAGCTCAATCCCTTCAACCATTTGGCTTTCGGCCCGCCACCTAACTGTCTACGCTTAAAGACTAAAGTTACCTTTAGCCCTCCAAGACTCGCTACGAGCGAATGGCTAGTTCTTACTCGACGGGAATCCCACCCGCTATATGATACTACCTAGGCTCTGCCGCACACCTGCTCCTTAGTTAAATAAGATTAAGGTGCCTTATTTAAAGAAAGCACCCGATAAAAACAAGCAAAAAGGATTCATAAAGGGGCTAAACTCTTTTTTTAATATAAAATGAAAGTACAAAAGGAATCAAAGGAAAAAGAACAAGTAGTCTAAACCAATTCTCTGCACCACCAAAATATAGCGACGGTAAAATAAGGAAAATTCCACTGCATATTAACATTTTCCAAGATTTTTTCCATAAACCCAATATTAATAATAAGAATGAAGCAACAATTAAAAACCAAAAAATAAAGCCCAACCAATAGAAACCCATTTGTATTCCCCCCCCTATAAATGTCTAATAAATAATATTCTGAAAGAAAATATAAATTCCTTCTTCAACTAACCTACCTCGGTAGTTCGATAAGAAAAAAAGAACTGCCGCAGTAGCCCCTTCTTAAACTTTTCCCCTTTGTTTTAGAAAAGTTTTTTAATCCCTATAAAAACAAACTCTTACTACTCTATGGACTAAAAGTTTTTTAATAACAAATAAATTTTATCGTGATTGTCCATTTTTATATATGGCAAATAAAGTTCTAGGTCCTCGATACTTTATTAAGATTACAATTGAATGTTCAAAATCATTGCATAGTTGTAAAAGTCACAAATTAATAACTAGAAATAAATTAAAGCCAGCCGACAAATATCGACTGGCCCATTTTATCTAATACTTACTGGTATTACTTCTTGAGCAATAATTCTCTCACCTTCATATATTTTGCAAGTCATAGTGTGATCACCTCTGTATTTTGTGGTCTCCACTACTGATTTACCTTCTTTTTTATGGTAGGTATCCACTTCTGCTTCATCCCCATAATTGTGAACGATCCATTCCACCTTAGTATATGGAACTCGCGGCTCAGCACTAAACCTTATTGTACATCCTTTTGGTATTCTACCTTCAAATTCTTCAAAAGGAACCGATACTTTGTCATTAATATAGACATTCACATTTAATCCAATCAATGGAACATTTCTCGCTTCCAACACAGCATAAGTAGCAGCAGATTTTTGAATATCTGTTCCCCAGAAAGAATGATTGAAGAATCTTTTCCAGGCATTCATAGCCTCTTCTTCAGTACATCCTTCTTGAAATAGGAATTGTAATTTATCCATTCCGGTTCCAATTCGATTCCAAAGGTTCTTAACCTTCTGTTCATCCTTCTTGTTATACAGTATTGTTTGGCCCAATGTTGGATTATAAACATCTTTATAATAATCCAGCCTATTTTTAATTGCTTTGATAGTTTCATAGAACATTTCATCTAATCGTTCACGATTTTGTATTTGTTCTGCAACCAAAATGGACTGCACTAAACCTCCAGGCATTAGCCAACCCGGATTTGACTTACAAAACATCTTTAATATTCTTACAACTTTTCTAATATTGTTATTCGAAGCATCATTATTTTCTTTGAACCAATTGTTTATCGCCCTTGGATCTCGCTCTCTCCATTCGCTACCGCAATGCTCATACACGTAACCTCCAAATAGGTTTGGCTTTCTTCTATATATAGCGAAGTCTATATGGTAACCAGAAGCGTACTCAACCGTAACGGCATTTGTTTTTGCTTGAGGAGCAGCTTTAAATCGAGTACATTTCCTTTTCAGAGCATCTTCTACTATAGCTTTTACGTCTTTTGGAATTTCAGGTATATTCGTCGAATCAAACACAACAGCAACATCAATGTCATATTCTTTTTTATCGTGCTGGGTAACGGTTCTCATTGCAACACTTCCCTGCTCGATATCTTCAACAACCTTGTAGTTTGTATTGTGCTCTGCGTTATACTCTGCTAAACCCTCTTTCAATCTTTCAACATTCATTCTTTTTTTCTCTCTAAGTGAGTTGATCTCAGCATCCGAAAGTTTTACACAATCGGTATAAAAGGATTCAAATTTAGCTCTCAAATCATACATTGTTAAAGTACTCATTCCCTCTTCCCCCATCTCTTAGCATTGTATAAAATTTGTTCCTTGACTATTAAAAGAAATCCCCCAGTTATAACACGGATTCGAATTAGTTACATAATTGTAATTTATTATTTCTTTCATATATGTATCCGTTGTTATAATTTTTCCTAACTCAAATACCAGGCTGCTTTGACAGGACAACAACAAATGAATCTTTTTAATATTCGATTTCCCACTAAGGGTTATCAGTGAATCGAAGATCACTTTTTTATATTCTTGAAGTTGGTCTTCATACATAATCGCATTTTGTCTCGGAGTATCAATTGAAAGTTCTACAAAAGGTGCATTAAATTGCTGTACATCATTTGGTTTAACCTCCATCGTAATGCTTACACCCAGAACCACCTCAGATGCTGTATCAATTTGATTTATGGCAGCTAGTGGCTTTTTAAGTTTTAACTCCTCGTTAGACCTTTTTGATGGAAATATACGTTTCTTTGATTTATTAAGTTTCATATAATTACTATCAAGTTTGTGGTACTCAAAAAACTCAATAGTAGGGGCACCCTTATCACAATAACCAGCATACATAGTCAGCGGAATAGGAGCAGTTCCGGTATATCCTTTTTTGACTTCCTTATTTTCAGCATAAAAGGATTGCATTTTAAGCTTGATCATTTCAGTAGCTTCATCATATCTGCCCTGATCCATCTTTTTCACATATCTACTTAAATCAATTTCTCTTTCTTTAAATTCAAACTGATTTAGCCCGACATCTTGTCTATGCTCCTCTATCCTTCTCTCTTTTACACCAAGTAAGTTTAAAATACTTAGTTTATTTTTGATATATCGGTTCATCCAAATTCCAATAACAATAAGTATAAAACCTGTAACCAATTGAAGAGTGTTGTTATTCGACTCATTTCCGGACAAAAATCCAAAAACTTTGTCAGAGAATGTCCCAAACGATTCAACTATTAAAGCTAAACCTGTAGTAATGAAGTTTATAGAGAAACCTGATTCAATTTGTTTATTTTTAGTTTTGTTAAAAAGAACAAATACACCAATCAATACAATAATTCCTGATGCTATCATCCAACCCAAAATAATCTCATCCTTTCCTTTTTTCTTTTTATTTATTGTTTTTTTGTCACTGAATTGCAATATCCTAACTGGGAAATTTTTTCAAACAAATTATATTTTACCATAGAAAAAAATTGCCGATAACCATTTAGTCCTATTTAGTTAAAAAAATGAAATGTAGAAATAAATAATTGGTATTTCTTAATGGAAATATACTAGAATATTAAGGTCACAATAAACGGGGAAGGTAGAGAGAGAAAATCTGAATCACACAATATATAAAAATATTAGCACTATTAATAGCAAACAAAATGCTCGGTATATTAGTCCGAGCATTTTTTGTCTTGTTAAATTCAATTTCTTCTTGCATTAAACTGATTGTTTGTTAAAGAAAAAAGCCTGAGCCAAGGTTTCAGGCTTTAATTCAGCTTTAATCAATACTTTATCTAACTTTCCCGTTACCAAAATATTTACTTGTTAGTTATTATCAGGACCCTTTTAGAATTTGTAGAGATTCCTTTTTCGGTTCGATTGTTTTGGATGAAATCACTTAGTATATCAAAGTCTTTCTCTCCCTGACCAAAATCAGGAATTATTGGTGTATAATTAAGTAAAAAAACACACCTTCTGTACATTCTTTCACAATCTAGAGCGTGGAGTAAACATATTTACAAATCGGTTTACTCGCACAAAAAAAAGAACAGTCATTGACCGTCCTTTTTGTAACTTACGATGTCGTTAGACTTGTATTAGTTATTCAATTGAGTTAGCAATATCAACTAATACTTCTGGAGTAACTTTGCTCGATACCTTTTTGTCAATTCCAAGCATATATTGCCAATTATCTTTTTCAAAAACAAGAAAATCCATAACTTGATCACCTATATAAATAGCTTTTTGACCATTATCAAGTGTATAGACTTTTTGAGTACCTCTATCCATAAAATTTATTTTATTTTTTAAAGGTCGAATATCAACTTTATAATTATTTTCTCGTGACTTTTCATTCACAAAATGGATTGATAGGAAATCATTTGTGTCATATTCCTTATCTTCATAAAATCTTCCGAATTGATGGGTAAAAGTAATAGGAGGCTTTGTTTTTGGCAATTTCACATCTTCTTTAAAGTGATTTTCAAATTCCTTAACGGCTTCTTCAACAGATTTGTATCCAACTTGAGTGAACATTTCCTCAATAGAAGGCGGAGTATCGTTTGGATTTGCAAAGGCTATGTCATTAGTTGGTACAAAATAAGCAATACAGAGTATTAAACAAATAAAGTTAATTCTTTTATTCAATGTTCCGCACACCCTTTTTATTCTTTTATTAAGTATTCTTCCACATTAATGTTGAGATTATTAATCGTGGCATATTTAACTAACCTGCCCCGTTACTTGAATAAGCAAAAAACGATCCTTCTTAATTGAAGAATCGCACCCGTTGAAGAAGAAATAAAGATATAATTTGTTAATTTCCCTTACATTTATCCCAATTAAAAGGCTTTAGTCTATACCTAACTGATTGCTTTTCATTTTCCGACATTACAACCCAAACTTTACCCATTTTATGCAATTCCTTTAATACATTGTTTCCATCAATTCTTTTATAAACGAAATATCCCTTTGTGCCTTCCAAACCACTTTCTAAGAATAATCTCCTTGAACCTATACTGGAGCCTACAAATAGATGCTGTAATGATATTTTGTCAGAATGCTCATCAAGGTTATCCCCTACTTTTAAATTTAAGTCATCGTGGGTAAATTCTTGATAATCTGATATATCTAGGTTATAGCTCTTAACAATATCCTTTAACACTTTTTTATCAAACTCTTTACTTTTCTTTTCAAATTCTTGTATACATACGCTTTTAGAAGGCTTTACTTCTCCATTTGAATTGGCAAATACAGTTACGTTGTTTATTCCAAAAATTATGATACTGAACATAAGTAATAAAAGAGAAAACCTTTGGTTCATTTTTACTTCTCCCTAATATAATATTTAGGGGTATTTTACCCGAAGCATTTACAATTATCCTTATTCAAGTAACCTGCTTCATTAGTTCAATAAGAAAAGCTGCCTAAAATGGCAGCTAGTTCTTGAAGTGACTAATTCGTTAGAATAAACGATGTGGGTTCAAAGAATTCCTTATAATGATTCCAATACCTCTTGCTCTAATTTTTGTATCATTGATTCTGCTAGTTCTATTACGTCCTTTAATACACCGAAGCTATTTTCTCTTACGAATGAGAATTGTATACTCAGTGATTCATCATTGTTTTCGTATTCCTCTAATGTTAAATAAGCCTTTTCGGAAACTATCTTAGCCTCTTTTGCCATATATTCTCTAATGTTTAATCCATAATCTTCATTCCATTTTTCAATACCATAAGATAAACAAAAACTTCTCTGATATTCTATACGAATACCTGTCCTAACTTTTTGGTAGAGAATACAAGTATCAACTTTTAATGGTGAATCGATAACAGGATAACCATCATCTGTTATGTCATCATAAGTTTCAAAACTATCTCCCAAATGAAGGTCTTTTACTTTAATAGGATAAATATTTCGTTTAAGGATATAACATACAGGATCTGGCATATATACTATGTTTTCTAACAATAACGGATGAGTCATTTTTATATCACCTTTTTTATGTATTGGTCACTTCCAAGTAAAAGTAACTTAAATATTATATTTTAAGAAACAATTAAAAACCAACCCTACATTATATTTTTTTATTTCGTTAATTAAGATGCGATACCTTATTTGAAATAACACCCCTGTTAATTATTGAACAACAAAAGGTTACCCTCTATATACGTAAAAAGAAATAGACCGCCTTAAGGCGATCCAAATTTATTTTATTAATGCACCCGTTAGTAAAGGTTCACTCCTAATCTAACTTTTATCCCTTTTACCTTTATCACTGAATGCCCAATTGAAAAAGGTTTCGAACACAACAAGAATTAAAGTTAATACTGCATTCTCAATCCAATTAAACGATTTATGAATAAAAAAATGATACAAACATAAGGAAATATATAACAATAGTATAAAGTAAATCTTACGTTTTTATGTTTTCATAACTATCCTCTTCCGACGGTAAAATTAATATTTTCTCAGTTAAAATTTAAAATCTCCATATATCCATTAAATCCTTCTTCAACAAACCTGCTTCGTTAGTGAAACAAGAAAAGCTGCATCAATGACAGCTCCGATCTTTCCCTCAAACACCCGTTAGTGGAATAAGATCATTTCTCGCTTTATTGCTGAAATACGGACCACACCACCCAGTTTCGTGTGTTTGTATGTAAGTCCAGTTAAATCCCTTATCTACAATATAAACATCTTGTTCATTTATTAAGTCATCAGTATTAAACATCGAGGCTTTTTCTAGAAAAAGAACATAATCTGAATGTTGATAAAACACATAACAATTATTCTTTGGTTGATTATTGAAAGCAGCTTCAGCTTTTTCTCCATCCAAACAATCTTTTTTCCCATAACTAAACAAGTGCCATAGATAGCCACAATAACCACCAGTATCATAAAGATAAATAGATTTCTTATCTTTATCACTTAAATGTTCAGCAAAATTATTTTCCCATTGCTTTCGTAGGTAAGGTCCCCATTTTTGCATTTCGGTTATCTTTATTTTTTTTGTTTTAAGTTTATCATATAGGTCTTTCATTTTTGCCCCTCCATTAAATAAAGTAAAATTCGCCATAATATATGAAAATCCTTCTTCAACTAAACTGCTTCTTAGTGGAACAAAAAAAAACTGCCAAAGCAGCTCCGATCTTCAACTATTACACCCATTAGTTTAACAAGACTCAATAATTTGTTGGCTTAAGTTTTCGATGATTAAAGGTAATTCCGCCAAATCATTTACTATAAAATCTGCTTCGACATTGTTCCATTGAAAATCCTTTTTCCAAATTCCTTTCATCCCTACATTTTGGGCAGCTTTCACATCATTGTCTGGATGGTCGCCAACAAATAAACTTTCATTAGGTAAAACATTAAGTTGGTCCAAGGCTCGCTTAAATATTTGAGGGTCAGGTTTTTTTTTGCCTTCCCATTCAGATACTAAAATAGTTTCAAAATACTTCTTAATACCCAATGCCTTTATATTATCCATCTGAAACTGCCCTTTTCCATTTGTAATCATCCCTAGAACAAGGTTGTTACTTCGCAATTCTTCTAACATACTAACGAGATTGGGGAAAGGTATGCAATTATTCTTAAATTGACTTATGTAATCTTGAAGTAGTTCTTCCCAAGTTATCTCAGTAATCTCAAATTCGTTGACTAATTGTTGATACACTTTATCTTTCCATACATACCCACGATTATCTAATTCAATAAATCTAGTCACATATTTCTCTTTTGGAATATGACCTACTAATTTATTCAACCTGTCATATTGACTATTAATCAACATTTTTACTGATTCATCTCTATTTAACAAAGTACCATCTAAATCGAATATAACAGCTTTAATCATTTCTGAACCCACTCTCTCCCAATTTAAGGTTCTTATATTCTTCTCTTTTGTTAACCCAAAGTCCTTCTTCAACTATCCTGCTCCTTTAGTACAATAAAAAAAGCTGCCTAGACTGGCCGCCTGATCGCCTTTTAATTGAATAATTCAATTTACCTTGGCATAGTTCAACATTTCTTCCCCCATTGCTTTAGTAATTCAATAATTTCTGTTTGTATATGATTATCCCAACCTTGTTTTGCTCTTTCTAAACAACCATCTATCTCTGCTCCGTTATCTAGCAAAAATGCCGCAATCTCAACAAAACCAAAATAGCACGCAATTAGCAATGGAGTCCTGCCCAAACGGTCACACTGGTTGACATTCGCACCTCGATTAACCAATAACTTAGTAATTTGAAAATTATTGTTATGAACTGCCCAATATAAAAGACTTTGACCTTGAAACTGCTCATTCACATCGTGTTTTTTTAAAAATTTATCTAAGCCTGCATTATCTTTTCTATATAATAAATTGAAATAATCCATTAGTAACCAACCTCTTTTTTATTTCATTGATACCTTCAATAACTAAATATTACTATAAAATCGACCTTTTTTAATTAAATTAATTGCGTCACCACCTATTGTAGAAACTCACCCGTTAGTTTATTAAGGTAGGTTGGAATTTACATTAATTTTAATTATATGAGTTGCATCAGTAGGAGTAAATTCTACTTCCCCTAATAGATTTGTATTGCTCTTTATTGATTGATTCTTCAACTCTTGAGTTGATTTTAGGTTAGTTTTAAATGCCCTTATGGTATATGGAACTGTTAAGTTTACGCCTATTTTCGTTTTTTCATTATCATCTATTATCATTGTTGATGTTTGGGGTAAAACCGGTATATTTTTTGTATCTTTTCCATCCGTCATAACTTGTAATAAGAAATGTTGTTTATTATCTTGTTCATCAATTACTTGAATTGTAATATTTTTTCTTTCCATACCGCCGTCCTTTTCAACTTCATTCATTTTTAAACATCCGCATAAAGAAAGCGATTGGGCTACCGTAGAAATTAAGAATCGTATATAAATCCCCTCTTTGTGGTAAATGTGTTTAATAAATTGATGTAGATTGTAGATGGATTGTTACACTGTTCAACTAAACTGCTTACGTTTGTTTAAGAAAGTTTGATTCTGAATCTCGGAACCAAAATTTTTTTAGCATATCCTTGATAATTTAGTAAAGAATAATTGCAGATTCCAATAAATAAAATGGGGTGAGAAGTTGACTAGTTTCGCTAAAAAATTTTTTAAGCTAGATAGTAAGGTATTTTTATTCCTAATGTTAATTTTTACATTTAGCAGTTTAAGTGTAAATGCTGCAACAAAAGAAGATGCTTTAACTACTGTTGTGAATTTCCTAAAAGCTCAGAAAAATTGTAATACAGATATAATGATGAGCCACTCTCAATATTTTCATAAGGTAGAAAATGTGAAAGAATTTTATACAAGGTTTTGCACTGAAAATCCTTTACAACAAGCCAAGATCACTAACCTCAACATAGTTAATGAAGAAACGGCATTGGTGTCCATTCAATCAACATACAAGGATATGGTAAATTTAAGAACCACACCAGTAATTAAGATAGATGGGCAGTGGAAAATTGTAATTGGAATACCACCTTCAGGGGTTAGAAGTACAAAAAATCAAAATCGAACCAGGAAGGAAGCAGAAGTAGAACAGCTTTTTAAGGATTATACCAATGCGATAAAAGCTCACGATATTCAAAAAATGAAAACCTTTATCAAAATCTTACCTAAAGCTAGTAATGAAAAAATCGAGAAACATCTAGAAGCGTTAAGTCAGCAACCTACACCTGAAGTAACTACCTACGGAATAAATATGATTTCTGACTCACTAGCAATTGCTCAAGTTGAAATTAAATATCCAAATCACAGCTATACACAAAATTTAGCTGCTTGTAATGAAAATGGGCAATGGAAGATGATTTTTGGACATCCATTAACGAATTCATTTATTCCTAAAGGTGATAAATCTGTTGATATTAAATGACAATTAAATTAACTTTTGGAATTAAAGATCACCATATTTTTTATGAGTGGTCTGTTTTTATTCTTATTAAACTCCGGTACTTAAATAAAAAAAGGTTACTTCGGTTGAAGTAAAGCCCCCGTTAGTTTAAGAACAATACTTCACAATCTACCTTGCTAATCATACATAAATAAAGAAATCCGACGCAGTTACCGCACAGGAGTAATAATTAATTGCTCTTTTTGTAAAACTAACTAAAAAAGGAGGTTTTTGAATTGAAGAGGATAATTTCCTTTGCTTTCTTAGGAATACTAACCACTGTTTTCGCTTTAAATATTCAATTCGTAAATGCAGCACAAAATCAGGAGCCTTGGAGCAAGTACCCAGATAACTCCGCCAAAAGTTTTAATGACGTTAATTCGTTTTATATGTCGCTTGATAGAAAGCAATATACTGAATTTGAAAATGCAAAGCTGAATATCCGAGAAAAAACTTATTTTAAGGACATTAATAGTGTTCTTTCTCGTGCGGATCAATATGGGAAATCCAGGGTCGGCGGAGATGGTTATCACCCAAATAGACAAGTTTATGTTTTTATGACGATTTCTCCAGAGGGGAAAAGGTGGCAGGCTATTTTTGACGCGGAATTAGGAAGAAAAATTGCCGAAGGACGCGAACATCAATGAGTGGAAAAAGCAACTCTATAAATAGGGTTGCTTTTCTGTTCTTATTTAATTAAGAAAACTCTCGTTAAAGTGGAAACTATGCTGGAGGACCCATTAAATATATAGCAAACGAAACCAAAATACTTATCAATAAGCTTATAGCATTTAAAACGATTGATATTATAGATAGTAATCGTTTTTTATTTATCGATAAAATTGAGTAAATTAAGCCGAACGCAAAAAGTATAACCAAGAAAATATAAAAGAAATCAGGTTCGAAGTTATATGCATTCAATAGAAAGATTGCATTTACCACGATAAGTAAAACCACTATAAGATAATATCGTTTCATTTCCTTCCACCTTTAAAGTCTGACTATGGCTTAAAGTGCCCCGTTGTTTATTAAGCTATCCTGCCCGTTAGTGCAATAAAAAAGCCTCCATTTATGACAGCTGGATCTTCAACTCTAGCACCCGTTAGTTGAAGAAAAATTTTTATTTACACACCAAAAATTTTATCTATTACTACTTGGTTTTCGTGACCATCTAATATAGTCGGTAAATCCTCATCAATTCTGTTGTAAACAATATAATCATAGACTCTTTCTAAAAATGGATAAAATGCTGGATAATAAGCATTAGCTTCGTCTGTTAGATGGACAGGACCTTTTCTTTGTTCAACATTTATTACCTCTAGTTGTTCATTTGCCTTTCCAAACAACAGTGTTTTATCATTACTTAAACTTATTGTACCTATACTTCCAAATATCTTTAAGTTAGAACCAAATCCGTGATTAATCCCTGATAAGAGTTGAAGAGAAAAAGTAGTATTACATTTCATCTTTCCGTGAATAAAAAACGCATCATCTGCATCTCTATATTCTCCTGCTCCCATTGGAACGTGAGTATATACTAAGCCGTTTACATTTTCAATTTCCTCCGATGTTAGCCATCTCAAACAATCTATCATATGTGTACCTAATGCACCTAGCATTCCTCCAAATTTCCGTTTTTCACCCATCCAACCTCTTTTGTTTGAAATAAGATGTTGGTATTGCGGGCTTGAAATATGGTATTCGAGATGAATTAGCTTCCCAATAGCATTGTTAAAGATTAATTCCTTGATTTTCTGACGTATCGAAAAATACCGCCATTCAAAATCTATAATAACCTTTGCATTATTTTGTTTTGAAAGCTCTAATAACTCGTTAGATTCTTTACTATCCTTTGTAAAAGGTTTTTCACATACAACATTTATTCCTCTTTGTAATGCGTATTTCACCATTTCAAAGTGATAAATTGGTATTGAACTCACAAATAATAGTTCAAGTTCCTCCTTATACAACATATCCATCCAATTTTGATAATGAGCAGGAGGATTTTCCCCACTTAATAATTCTTCAGGTAATTGATGACGCTTCATAGTGCTAACAGCAGTAATTTTCATCAAAGGATGTATTTTAATGATAGGGGCTTGAACTTTTAAACCGAAACCGCCTCCAATTATTCCAACTCTCATATATAAACCTCCTATTTATACTGATGAATTTACTTCTCTTTTTCACTACAAGAATCCTCTGTTAAGTTTTTCAGAAGTTTATTGTAACTTACCATTACTTGTTAAACTAACGTTGCAATATATACAGTATCAGCAACAAAATATTGATATGATGCACCTTTAATCATTGTTTATATGTAATCGTAGAATAGGCGTTTAAGGACTTGACTTGGAGCCTCTGTGGGTACGATTTGTCTTGAAAGGCTGAAGCAGTTGTTTCATCAGGCAAACGAGCCTATCATACCCACCTCTCCAAGTAAAGTCCTATCGTTGTTTACGTTGAAAACTATAATTACTAACTGAAGATAATAAGTAAACAAAGATAAAAAAGGGCTGTTTTTGTTTCGTTATTTACGATGAATACGGTCAAAAATCATACTGTATATATCTGCCCCTTTAGTTCAATAAGAAAAAGCTGTCTCGATGACAGCTCTGCTCTTGAACTCAAGCACCCGTTACTTTATGTATAATTCGTCACAAACTTCTGAACAGATCACTTTTTTCAAACGGAACTTAGTGGAATAGCGTTTCATATATCACCAGGCTAAAACGGATAAAATAATACCTGTTATTCCAAGTAATATCGATAGTGTTCCATTTTTATCGTCTTTTTGTTTGATTTGCTTTACTCCTATTATAGTATTAATGCATCCAATAAAGAGTATTCCATATTTAGCTACATCATTATTATTCGTGATTACAGAGTAAGCCGCTATAACAAGTGTCGCAATAAATAATAAAAATCCCCATAGTTTATTCAAACCACGTCCCCCTAATAAAAATTTTATTTCTAAATTTTAACTTATTAAAAGGTATGCTTCTTCGTTCATATCTATCCGTTCGTACATAAAAAAGGATTGCGGAAACAACCCAATGATCAACTAACGCACCCGTTAGCTCAATATGCACAAAAATGTTAATTACTATTTCAGATAAATAAACATTATAAATAATCAACAAACGTTCCTATCTTTGCATACCCATAAACCTTTATGGAATTACTTAATATTTCACCTGGTACACGAATTTCTTGAAGGATTTTTAATAATTGATTTTTTATTTCTTCATTATCAAAACTAATTTCCAACCATTCAATTGTTTTGTAGTCTCCATCTAATTTGAAATGATGAAACCATTCCCCATCCCAAAGACTTATATAACCTTTTTCAATATCTTTTGTTCGCCACAAATTCTTTTCTGGGAAGTCTGACATTGTTTGCCAAATTTCATCCCACTTGGTACAGTTCATTAATCGTTGGTATCCAGTAAAATCCATATATTAACCTCTCCTGATTTTACTTTACATTATTAATTCCATATTAAAAATTGTATTCCTTCTTCCACTAACCTGCCAGTTAGTGACATAAGAAAAAGCTGCCAACAGCAGCTCCCATAACATCATTTAAGCACCACAGTTCGAAAAGGTAGGATTACAATTGGTCAAGATTACCTAAGAATCCCAATTAAAAAGCCTTTTGTCAATTCTTCATCTATAACTTAATTATCCCGTAATTCCCTAAGTAATTGGAAAATCTGTCCCCTATGATGTGATTCGTGCTCTACCAAATGATAAACAACCCATTCAGGGGTTACTTCATATTGTTCAAGTACCCGAGGTTTTCGCCAATCGTTTAAGTCCATTGAACGAAAGTAGGTAAGAAATACTTCACGAACTTTTTTTAGGCGGTAAAAATGTTGTTCTAAACTTTCTCCCTCAAAGTGAGTTAAATTACTCTCAGTTCGACTTTCTAACGGAAATAATGAGCTAATTTCCGGATCCCAATCGGTTCCAAGCACTTCCACATATAACCAATCTGCCTCGACTAATGCAATGTGATACAAAAGAGTCCCAATTGAATGTCTTTGACCTATTTTTCTGTCTAGGAAGCTTTGGCTCATTCCTGTTAATTCAGTTATAAGAGTACGACGAACATCCTCTAAACACCATAACCACCGGCCAATTTCTGCTTCATATCCTGTTAATGAAGATACAAGTAACGATTTTTTATTCAATTATTCATCCTCCTCTTAAAGTACTAACATTCTACTAAAAGTTAACTCTTCCTCCTTTTTTAAAATTCCCATTCATCTTTTTAATGGATAGAATTATTTTACTCTTTAGCTAACCTGCTACGTTAGTTCAAGAAAAGAGTTGCCGCAGCAATCTTTGTGTAAGAACTCTTGCACCCATTAGTTACTTAAAAAAGTCAAACATTGCCCTTTGTGGGTTTTATAATTTCTAGAAATGATATAGATTTACCTATTTTTTTAAATTCTTTATGTAGGAAAGCATCTACAATTAATCGCTTTAAATCAATATCTTCAGTTGTTGCAAGTATTGCTGGAAATGGTTTTACTTTAGCAAGTTCTGTTAGATATTCTTTTCCCAATTGATGAACTCCATCATTGAAATATTGATATATTTTTTCAAATTCATATCCTTTCCAAAACATTATATCTAATAGGAGATATCGATCCTTTACCATATTTTGTAAACCATACAGTATAATTGGTATCAAAGAATTTAGATATGATCTATATTCAGAAATAATGCCTTCAAAATAGGTACCAGAAATTGAAGTTGTACTGATTTTCAACTGGATATAAATATGATTTATTTCCTCCACATAACCATATCTATAACCAAATCGTTTTTTATTTTCTTCATACAAAACTTCTAGCTGTTCAATAGGATTTATAAAGATGTGTATTGGCGACTGTTTATATTGGTTTATGTGTTTATCTTTAATCGTTTTAATCTTATCTATTAATATATCTAAAAGCTTATATCTTCTTTCAGCATATAAATTTAAATCTCTAATCTTGATATCAAACGGTATAAGTTCGTCTTTTTCGGGATTATTGCTATATAGATATACATAATAATCGCCGTCTAAGCTATTTTTAGCTACCCAACTCGCATAAAATTTTTCTCCATTATTGCTAGGTGCACCATCTAAGCTTGTTAAATTTACAGGATGTGTACTAAATACTGCACGAATGTGTTTAAAATAATTATAATCGCTTACTTTAGTTTGATTGAAAATTGTTCGGTCATTTGCTAAGGGTAGATCTTTATCCTTATTTATTCCTTCAATAACTCTAAATAATTGATTAATTGATTCAACCATAACATCTATCGTAATAATATATTGCATTAAATTTAAGGTATCTAAATGGTTATATCCAAAACCTTTGGGGTCTACATTAATTAAAGGTAATCCATCAGCAGCTAATGTAATCCAATCCATAGCAGAACAAATTATATTCCAATGATTTTTCCCTTTTACATTTTTGAATTTCTCACTAAAAAACCCTATGTATACTTCCTTACGGAATAATGAAATTAGTTCAGAATCTATCTTAATACTCAATTTTTTTAACCTCCTTCTTAATTAAAGGCTCTTTTCGCAAACATTGTGGTTTTTAACAAGTTTTATAAACAAAAGACATTGAAGGTGATGCAGGAGCTGGAGATGCTGGCAGTATCTTGCAATACGCAATGTAGGTTGGTGTTCGGTTAATGGAAAAGGAAATAATAGTTGGCAAAGAACGTGTTGTTGTTCACGACTTTAATTTTGTTGGTCAACCTTCTTGGGAGAAAGCTGAGTTAATATTAAGAAATCTTCCGAATGGTCTATTCTAGCATCAAAGGACATAAATAAGGAATTGCCAAAGTCAACTAATAATCCTGACAATTATTTACAAACTGTTCCATTTACAATGGTTGTTACTAGTAATCCAGGTGGTACTGGTATTATTGAAACAAACTTTCTTGTAGAAGGAGCTTCTTATTTCTAATGGATAGAGATTAGTTTAATAAGGAAAGGCTATTGGTTTTAAGGATGCTGTAGGACCGGTAATTTGGTATTTGAACCTAATCAAATTTAGACAGGTAATGTCGCGATACTATAAATTAGTACGTGATAAGACAAAATGATTCAGTGAAATTTTTAGGCTTTGGGAAACCCAAGGTCTTTTTTAATTTCTAAAAACAACAAAATATACGAAAAGTGCCTAATTAAAAATTCCTTGAAATGCAATATTATTCATTTTCCCTTAATATATAAAAATCCTTCTTCAACAAACCTGCTCCTTTAGTTCAATAAGAAATGCCGCCAGAGTTGGCAGCCAGTGTTAAACATCAAGTGTCAGTTAGTTAATAAATTTAATATAATCATTAACAAGATGGATATTGATAAGAAGACAGCAAAAAAATACCCAAAATATTTTAATGGTTTTGGTAACTTTTTTACTGCATCCTTGCTAACATTTGCAGCATTTCCTTCTATCTTTTTTATGTGGTCTATTACATCATTAAATGGTTTATTTTCTTCTTTCATACAACCAACCTTTTACCATATTTTAACATATAAATTTATTATATTATTGTATTTAATTGTAAATTCTTATTGAACTAACCTGCTCCTTTTGCTTAATAAGGAAAAGAGCCGCAGCAGCGACTCCATAATCTTTCTAATAATTGTTTAACTCCCTTTCATAACAATCCAGAGCAACAACTAAACTTTCCATTACCCTCCCTTTTTTGATTTCTATTGTATATTCATAATCACACACTCTACCAGAAACCCTTTCTTCCCCTTCAGGGTCAAAAAATATGTTCATAATTGCCTACAGTTTAAGCATTTCAAATATTAGTGAAAGGTCATTAAATTTTTTTTCAAAGACTATAGGATGGTCATCCTTTTCTCTAAACTTAACAAGCACGTAAACACCTCCAATTTTGTTCTATTATCCCCACATTTTATAACACATAAAAGAGCCTTTCTTGTAGAAGAGCCCGTAAAAAGATAGTTACTATTGTTACTTTGTTTTGTTCTCATCATTCAAATCAGGACTTATGTTCTTTATTTTACAAAACTGCCAAAGAAAATTAACAGTTGGAAATAATCCGTACTAATCCACGACAGTCACTCCGACAACATCCTCGAATGCAATACGCTCAAACTCTCCCGGCTTTACTTCAACGCGTAGCCGATGCGTAATAGGATCGACATAATGAATGCGGACAGTAACATCCATAATAAAACCGTCAGCCCATACGTTAAGCTTTACGGCTTGATTCGATTCCATTGCGTAACATATACGCTGGTCGAACTCCTCCATTTGATATTGGTCTAATAGCGGCCGTTCTTGCCGTTCCTGGTCCTTAAACATTTCACGCTGCATCTCGAATGCTAACGGTAAGAATGACGCAGGTTGCCATTTTAGTTTTCCTCTATCGCGTATTGTCATAACAAAACAACTCCTCGTTACCATTATAAACGAACGAATGTTCTATTTGTAGACAAAAAGAAAAAGACCACAAAAAGCGGTCTTCTTCAATTAAAGCACCCGTTAGCGGAGGAAAAACTAAATTCTTTTATATAAATACCTTGTCTATTTCCTTCCTATCGTAATCTAAAATCCAATCGTTGTATCCTTCATAAATATTTCTAATTGATTCGGGCGATGTCGCTAATAAATCACAACCTCTGTCATCGTAAACGTGTAAGATAGTTTTCTTATTGATATTAATGAAGTAAACTCTATGGAAAATACTCGGTTTCAACCCCAAGTCTTGATTGCAAATTGCTTTTAGCAATGGGACGTATTTAAAATCAGATGTTTTGCAGCAAAGAGAAAATCTATGAGTTTTATATGTACCTTCTTCATCATCCTCTGGGAATATATAAGGTATTGCTTGGTGTTTCAGCCTTAACAATAATGATTTTTCAACATAGCGAGAAAAGTTCTTTAACTGATGTCTAATGTTTTTGCCCCTATCAAAATCATTTACATCCATCACGACAAAAATATCATCCATAGGAGAATGTAAAGCTTCAAATAACGTAATTGCCCTTTTATAACATCCCAGTACATAAGGGTTGTTGGGGTAGTCATATTCCCTTTTCCACTCCACTCCTAGTTCAAACCGTATACCAATATCCCAACAATAAAACAAGGGTGGTCTAAGTTCTAAGTTTGGAAAATTCTCATTCATAAAATTGTTTAAAAGCATTTTGCACCTCTTTTCTTACCATCATTATATCATCGCTCTTGAACTATCCTGCCACGTTAGTGGAACAAGAAAAGCTGTCAAAATAACAGCATTCTTAAAACTCAACATTTTAATTGTTTATTTAAAATCATTAGAAACTTTTCTCTACCTTTATTACTTCGCATAATCCTTTTAGTACGATAGTTGCTCTGTAAGTAACGCCTGATGTGTTTATTAGTAAAAAATAATCTGTGGTATTTCTCATCTTCGTATATTACTTTAAACCAACCTTGTGTTCGCAATATATCAATATTCTTATCAATCTTTCTTGTATCAAGGCTGCCATCGCTAACAACAATGGCTTCAAGAAATTCTCCTAGTAGTGAGAATAAAAAGTTTAGCATTTAATCAGCACACTCCATTAATATCACATCAATTAATTATTCATATCCTTCTTTAACTAACCTGCCCCGTTAGTATAAGCTCAAAGAAATAAATTAACTACGTTATGAAGGAGAAGAAAACCGAATTATCAATATCAACTATTTAGTACACTATAAAAAATAAAGAAATCAATGCAAAGTATTATGATGCCACCGATAAAGAAAATAGTCTTATTAAACCAATAAGGCATACGTAGATCTAATTTTTCCTCTGACAAATCGAAATTTCTCATTTGTGATTCTCTCAATTTCTCTATACTTTTTCGATAATTCTGATGAGCTTCTGGTGTATATCGATACGAAAGATACAAAATAAATAGACCAAGGATTCCAATTAATATCCCAAATAAAATATGCCAAATCAAACCTAATCCCTCCTTACTTCCTCCAACTTGAAATGATTTATATGTACATTACTAAATAATCTTTTTGTTATATATATTGCATCAGGTAATTTTATCCTGAATCTCTCTTCAACTAAACTGCACCGTTAGTGGAACACGCAAAAAAGCTGCCGATGCAGCCACTGATCTTAAAATCTTGCACCCGTTAGCTTAACAAGCAAAAACATTCTAATTGATACTGTCTACTGTATTTCTTATGTTTATGAAACTTTCAACGTTAGTAATACTAGGGTATTTTTCAATAAGTTCTTGTATAAAATCTTGTAACCCATTTTTCAACCCTTGTTTAAATCCGTCAAATCCGATCATATTTTTGTTATTTTGTGGAATTTTTTTTGATTGAGAAACTCTTACACCATCGTAATAAATTGTTCCTTTTTCCCAAGGGTGATTTTTACAGATTGCGAATGTAACCATATTGTCCTTCAAGGAAAAAATAAGACTCTTATCAATTCCTTCACCCTCAACAATTACTGTCTCTTGCTCCAATAATTTTTGGGGCACAAAGGGTAACTCCCAAAGAAAAGTATCAAGGTAACCTGCAAATCCCTCTCTTGTTATTGTGGAATTTCCCAATGGTCCCTGAGTTTCACGGTATTTATAGTTACTAAAAAACGATACACCGTCAATTAATATATCCAGTTTTCCCCAAAAATAAAAGAGATTGTAATCCTCCGTATCATAATCGGGTATGAATTTAAAGCTAATATCCGTAACCATATTTGAACCCCTTGTCTTTAATTGGTATTTGCCGAATTATATTGTTTCAATATAAATGCTATTCCACTAAACTGTCCCTTTACTTGAATAAGAAATAAGCGATCTCCTTTATTGAAGAATAGCACCCGTTACTTTAAGTATATTTTTTCACAATCTCTCCAAAGAAACCTGTTACTTGAACAAGGAAATCATTTAATTGTAAAACTCCATATGTATTTTTTCCTTTTTGTAATAATCCAGCCTGTCTTGTAAAGTACCTGAATGAAATTCAAACTTATGACCATCTGGGTCAGTAAAGTAAATAGACTTTTTATCTCTTTCGTCTCTTGGACGACCTGATAGGATGTTTATATTCAATTCCTTGAGTTTATGGTACATATTATCAAATTCTGCTTCTTCTATTGAAAAAGCTATGTGTGTGTATGATTGGCTAATTTCATTACGAGGAATATCTTTTTCTTCATTTAGAGCAAGCCAAAACCCATTTAAATCAAAATAGGCAGTGCTTCTACCCTTAACTAACAACTTTGCATCAAACACACTTTTATAAAACTCAATCGAATCCACTAAATTAGACACTGAAAATAAAAAATGATTAAGACCTTTTACTGACACCGTATCACCTCAAATTTTGACCTCTTAATATTCCCATCATACAAAGGAAATAAATCTTATTGAAGTATTCTGCCACGTTTGTTTAATAAAAACAGGGCCCGCAGCGATCCCTTCTTTTAACTATTGCATCCGTATGGTTATTTATTGCATTAATTTTTTTATTAAATTTTTTAACTCATCTTGATTTTCGCACTCTTTTTTTGGAATTATGTAAGCCCTTGTTGGATCTGGATACAAATAGAAATAGTCGCTATCTTCTTTGAACGAATAAATTGCGTTCCAGTTCATTTTTGTGTCATTATAAGGCGTTTTTTCAACTATGCCCTCATTAGAAAACTCAAATTCATAATGCGTAAACATTTTCTTTCTTGCATCATCACTTATATTTTTTTTCAAACGTTTAATGGCTGTTTTTATTGCATATTGTGGATAAAACAAGTACATTAAAATACTCACAACAAGAAAGATTATAAACAAAACAATATCAAATGAACCAGCACCAAGAAAAATAATAAAACTTACTATAAGTCCTATTACTATGAGTGATAATGACGTAAGGATTCGGTTTTTTTGAATTAGTTTTTTTACAATTTCTGAATTTCTTAAGTGAAATAAATTAAAATGGAGATAGTCTTCTTCTGTTAATTCGAAGTTTATTTTCAATAAAATCCATCCTTTCTTTTTCGATTACTTTAAGTCTCTTTACCAGACAATTAAGTTTTTGAACTCAAGCACCCGTTAGTTGAAGAAGGAATTTTATAAAAATCACTCCCGAACTTCAGTTACAGTAACCCCATCTAACTTTACATCAAAAGTTAGTGTGAGAGGACCCTCTGGTGGATTATGGGGACCTGTGTAAGTGTCATATTTAACCTTTATCGTAAAATCAAATTGACCAAATCCACCTGTTTTTCGTTTAACTTCTAAAATTTCTGCATTCCATAATCCATAACTGCGAGTGGGATACTTATCACTTATGGCTTTCTCCGCATAAGGGTCTAACAAAACTAATAAAGCATCATAAAAATCAGTATGTTTTTCTTCGACATTAGTATTAGTTTCTGCTAATACTTGGTTATTTGAATATGAGGGACAAGTAACAAAAATTGAGATAATAAATATGCCCAAAACAAATTGTTTCATAATGCACACCTCTTACAATTCTTTTGGTTTAACCTACCCTCATTAAGCCCTAAATATTGATAATCCTTCTTTCACTAACCTGCTTCTTTAGTGCAATAAGAAAAGCTGCCAAAATGACAGCTTGATCTGCAATTCTTGCACCCGTTAGTACAACAAGCATAACAAATCCATATATTCTCCCAAATAAAACATCCTTAGAGAAGTTGGTTTCTTGGGGTATTTTTATTTTAATCCTTCCTTTTCCATTAACTCTTTAAGAATTTCCATTTCAGAAATACTTAAAGCCTGTTTGAAAATAACAACCCAATCATCATTGGTATCAAAGTCTGGATACTTCTTAGGGTTCACTTTTTTATCCCGAACAAATTCAGTCATTTTACTGAGAGTTCTCACTATTTTCTCGTCTAAAATATACTGACGATTTTCCTTTTTAATTCTTTCAAATTCCTTGTCAAAATCATCATTATCATCATCCATCATCTTTTGAAATCGTTCAGGTGATAATCCAAGGGTAGCCGCTATCCCTTCGTCCTCTGCACCTAAAACAAACCCCTCTAGTGTCATTGCTTTTCTTTTCATAGTTCTAATTCCTGTTCATTAAGAATCATTACCTGTTATTTTATCATTTTCTTGTTGAACTAACCTGCCACGTTAGTGGAACAACACAAAAGGCTGCCGCAGCAGCCTTGCCTTACTCAACTCAAGCACCAGTTACTTTAATAAGGTTATTCCTCATATAACCAATCAAAATCATCGTGAAGAATATACTCTTGTTCCTCTAATGTTAAATAATAATCAGTACAAACAATATCTAATTCTTTATAATCAACACCATAATCAATACCTAAATAAATATGCTTTATAGTTTTATTTTCCTTCTCTTTAGCAGGTATCCTGTCAATTACTTTAGAGGTATTTAACACTGCTGAACGATAAAATTCACTCCACTCATCCCACTCAAAACTATACGGAATGCTTGCATTGATAACATTTTCAAATTTCAAAGTCCCTTTCTTTACACGATAGGTAAACCTACCTTGTCTCTCTATGCGAGATATAGGCTTTAAAATTTTGAATGTAATACTTTTTTTACGATGGTTAATACATAATTCCTCAATCACTGTATCGTATAATTCAAGGTCATCATTCCCCTTGTAATCTTCCATCAAATACACCACCATTTTCGTACTTTTTTAACTCTATTTCGTTATGGAAATTAATTATTCCTTCTTCAAGTAACGTGCTTCGTTACTTCAATAAGATATATTGTTTTTCTTTAGTGTTGAACGTATTTCGTAACCGAAATTACTAGGGAAAATTTCAACAAAGCCAATTTTACCTTCATAAACTTCGATTGTTCCTATCTCTTCAAAATCAAACCCTTCAAGTTTATCCTCGTTTTCTACATATTCATTAAGGTAAAATGAACCACAATCGGGATCGCCACATTCACATAGTCCTTTTATTCGAAGATTATCAACTTGATTTGACAAGTTAATTCTGCATTTACCGATAAAATAATCTTTAATTCTGTTTGCCAGGTGAGGTAAAACATCAATAAGCAACGGAAAATCCTCCATATTATCAACCCCTTTTTGGGACGCTTTTATGGCTATTTTAGCAGTTGTTCTTATTAAACTAAACTGCCCTTAAATACAGTATCAGCTACAAATCCTTGGACCGTTGCACCTTTTATATTTGTTTATATGTATCCATAGATAGGTGTTTAAGGACTTGACTTGGATCCTCTGTGGGCACGATTTGTCTTGAAAGACTGAAGCAGTTGTTTCATCAGGCGACCAGCCTATCATATCCACTTCTCCAAGTAAAGTCCTATGTTTGTGTACGTTGAATACGATAAATAATTACTGTAGATAATGCTTCCACAAAGATAAATTTCAGGCACTTTTAGTATCTTAAAATACGATGAATACGGTGGAAAAACCTACTGTAGATAACACTTCGTTAGTTGAACAAGAAAAAGAGCCGTAGCTACGACTCTTTGTTAAGCTTAAACCCACGTTACTATTTGTATTTTTTACTTTAATGATTACGGCCACAAGATTTTACCACCCTTGCCATCTTTTTTACCAATGTACGCCAAGGGATTTACCACACATCGCCATTATATTTACCAATGAATAAAAGCCCAACAGAATAATAAGAAGTCAAAATATGCATTTGAGTGAATGCAATAATGCATACTTTGGCTTCATTGATAATTAAGATTGTTTTACTAACGCACCCTTTAGTTGAATAAGGATGATTTAAATTTTTAATCCCTTAAGATTATTCTCAAATACAAAGCCTTTTGACCAAGTACCAACAAGAAAATAAGTATCATCTTTGCTAAATTCTGCAAAACAGGTGTATTCCAATTCTTCAATTTGGATAGGGGTTAAGTCTTCAAATCCTAATATAAAGACCCTATCACTTGAAGTGAGAACAATGTAACTGCCATCATTAGAAGCAGCTATATGGACAAAATACTCATCGGTACTTTGAACTCCATTTTCGGTTAAATTTACTTTTTTTAAGACGGTTTTTAATTCAGCGTCCATAATTGTTAATTCATAGTCCTTATGAAGAAAAATATAAACTTGATGAACTGGCTCATAATAAACCAAATCCCAATTTGTTAATCCTAGATTTTCCACAATAGAATAAGATCGTTCTACCGAAGGGTCTACAACCTTAACTAACTTATATTTTAAATAACCTTTTACCCCTTCCAAATAACTTAAGGTAAATAAATAGGAATTATCATTTGGTATAAACTGATTAAATTCAATATGTGTTCCCTCAAGTTCTGTTAAGATTTCATAATTCCCTGTTTCTATGTTAAGAGCACAAACCTGTTTTCGATCGTTAATTTTAAGGACATCTAGAATAGTAAATGGTTTGTTTAACAGTGCAAAATTCCCTTCTTCTATCTGAAAAGACTTTCTAGATTTAATGGTCTTAATAAGTTGAAAATTTTTAGTATCGTAAACACAGATTGTGCCAACTGTGTTTTTTATGTAAAGAAGTTCGTCATTTTTTGAAAAGTGGAGAGTGTCTGGATTATTGGGCTTTGTAAGCTCTATAACTTTTTCCCAAGTCTCGGTTTCAAAAATGACAGTTTTTCCACCCATTGTATGACACAATAACCTTTTGTCATTCGAAAGCACTATTTCATAAGAAGTTTTTAAATTCTTTATTAGGTTCATTTGAAACACAAATCCGCCTCCAATTTAGTTTCACCATTATCTTTCTTGATCTATCCAGCTCCGTTACTTCAATAATAAAAGCTGCCTAGAATGGCAGCTGATCCTTAACTAAAGCACACCGTTACTCGAATAACGTACCTATTCGTTTTCTCTCTTGTTCAAACAAATGGTTATACATATCCAACTTCGTGTAATCCCTCAAATATTCTGCAAAATGCTTTGCTTTATAATATTTGTTATAACCGTTATGTTCATTTTCAATAGTAGCAAAAGCAGTTTCTAAGTCAGTATTATTTTTATACCATTTTAGTCCATCGTCTATAAAGGATTTCCTAATATCTACTATTACTTCATCAATATTAGAACCATCTAGTTCGACCCACCATATATCATTTCGATTTCTTTCAGCTGGGTTATCAAAATGATTAATATAATTAGATTGGTCAAGCTTACAATAAAGCTGTTCCTGAAGATGGCATTGGTGCTGTTTAGGAAGTAATTCACCATTAGTACCTCTTTTTATTTCATCTTCTTCAGGTGGAACAAAGACATAATAAATTCCTAGACCAACCTGAATTGACATAGGTGACCATCCCGTTACATCGGAGAAATACTTTCCAACAGCACCTATTTCCAATACCCAAATACATTGGTCTATTCAACACCAATTATTTCTTGTATTTACTTTATTGAAGCCATTTTCTTTTAATGTAGGAGACAGTATTTTTCTAATTACTTTATTTACTTCAGGAGAACCAATCATTGTAATCCACCTCAAAAATCCCTTTATTCCCTCTATTATAAATCCATTTCTTCTTAAGCTAAACTGCACCGTTAGTTGAATATGAAAAGTATTATTTCTTGATTTGAAGCAATACTTATTGTTAGGGAAAATCATCTAAACAAATTAGATTGTTTATTAATTCATTCAATATAGTTTACGTTATTATCTTGGCACCATTTAATCGCAATTTCTTTAAAACACTCGTCACGATAGGAATACCATTGATCCTCGATTTCAAAATCTATTATTTGGTCTTTAAATCTTCTAAAGGCACCTTTTCCCTTAATGGATCTTAATAATATATCCTGCTTTCTCTGGTCACTGATAGTTAGGCAAAAGTCTTCCATAATTTCATATTCATTGACTTCATATTTTGTTGGTAACTCTATGTAATTCTCAAAATTTTCAACAACATCATTTGCAACCATTAAATTTTCTTGTTGCCACTCAGGTAAATGATTGAATGGTTCTTCATTTTCAGCAGCTCTCAAGTCCTCCGATGTTACTAACAATATTTCACCAGTAGTAATATTTAGTAATGAACGTGACTCTTCAATCTGTATTTCCATTTCTTCAATTATATCTTTCAGTTTGACTTGTATACTCATTATGAGATCACCCTTTGATTTTTTACTAATGCACCCATTAGCTGAATAAGAATCAACAATCTTTATTAAAAATATCATAGTAGTCACAGATTATTAAATTCAGTAGTGTTCATTAATTTTTGGAAAAATTCGTTTTTGCCTTCCCTGTACTCATCCATTTCTTTCCCTTCAAACTCTCTTTTTAACTCATCGTATTCCATCCTGTAAGTATCATTTAGTAATAAAACATCTCGAAATTTCCAAAAAAAATCATATTCAGAACCTATGACAGTTAATTGAACTCCTAGTGGAGGAACGGTTGAATCGTCTTTAAAAGCCCTGAACCAGTCCGTTTTTACACTACCTTCATTAAGTTCATATAATGCTGAGAGTGTCTGAATTCCCTTTAGGAATTGTTCAGGAATAACACGCACTTGTATATCTAAATCACCTTTTGTAAGGCTATTAGGGACAGCTGTACTTCCAACGTGCTGGACATCAGCATCTGGCATAAGTTCTTTAATTTTCTTTTTGTGTACTAAGAAAGTTTTCTCTGCCTTTTCATAGAAAAGACTGTTTTCAAAAAAATTAACTTGTTCCATATTACCCTCCCCACAAGAAATTATTTATGGTTAATTTTACCATCCAATTTAACTAAACTGCTTCGTTAGTGAAAGAATAAAGGATTATTCCGCTTCGTAGTTTATAATAGTTTTCTCATTCTATATACCAAATACTTTTCATTCTCTTCCCTTAATTTGACCATCCCAGACTTAGTATATAAATGAATGGCTCTTTGATTTGTAGGAGCTACACGTAAATGATATTCAGATACATTTGATTTTCTGAAAAAATTTTCTGCGTAGCGAATTAATTTCTTTCCAAGCCCTTTACCACGATATTCTGGTATAAGATAGAATAAATTTACATAGCCAATTTCTTTCTCATCATATTCCCGAATTTGAAGCTCCATTTGCCCAATTGGTAAATCGTCTTTTTCAATAATTACCTGTCCATTTGGGAATTTTTTAACTCTTTCTTTAATCCGATTAATATAAGCAATTTCATCTCCAAACCCTTCTTCAGTACCAAAACTTACAACGTAAGAGTCCTTTCTGAATTTAATAATTGTATCTTTATCTTTTTCAATATCAATAGTTCGAAATTTCAAATCATCATCCTCTTTACATAAATAATATTTCTCCTTATTTATTTTGATTTCCTTCTTCAAGTAAACTGCTTCATTGCTTGAATAAGAAAAAACGATCCTTCTTTAATTAAGAATCGCACCCAGATAGCTGAATAAGACTTGTTGGACTTATATTTCACCTTTTCGTACTTTCAAAGTCATTTCAGCATCAAGCCTCAAAATTCCTAATTCAGGTGAATTTGAAATATCGATTAAAATTTGCTCCGCCTCTTTAGTTTTATAATCAATATCTAACGCCGTGCCACAAGCCCAGATTTTTACGTTGGGTTCTTGACTTTCCATTAATACATCAAGCATAGTTTCAGCCATTTTTATGTCTAGTTTCATAATTTCAATAATTTTAAATAATTTATCACTCGCTTTATTGCCTTTTTTATAATTTCCTACTAAGGTTGCATTCCCTTGGATAACCGCATTTTTAACAAACTCATCTATAAGCATCGAACTATTTTTTTGCAAATCCATCCTCCTCCATATTTGAAAAACCATTTAATCTTCTGATCCCTTTTATATATTACCTCATTTTATCCTATCGGCATCTTCAACTAAACTGCATTCTCCAGTCTTATTCTCAACATCTAAAAGGGTACTTCCAATCCCAATCTCACCAAGGAATTTTCCTTCAAATGGTTCCTGTACTCTAATTTGAAATACTTTTTCCTGTCGATCATCAAGCCAAAACCAAATACATTCTGTTTTTACTACAAAGCATCTGCTTCTTTTTTCAATCTCAAATTTATGATTTAAGGCTGTCTTTAATTGGTTAAAACTCCATCCTAAATAAAACATCCCGATATTTTTCCCAGGTATTATTTCACCATTTTTTAATTTATACATCTTCACATCGACCCTTTATTGAAAAAAATGTGTTTAATCTTACTATTGCTTATTATATTCGACTCCTTCTTCAACTAACCTGCTTACGTTAGTGGAATAAGAAAAGAGATTGCCGCGGCAACCCAATCTTGAACACTTGCACCCGTTAGTTGAACAACAAATATTTCTTTTATTCCCAACTAAGTGTAATATTTGACTTTTCTAGTTCCCATCTTTTTGCAAGAAATGTGAGAACATCTTTTTTCTCTTGGACATTTTGTTCTTCTTTACCTTTGGATTTTTCTTCTGGTAAATTTACTTTAATGGAAACAGGTTTTAAGGGTTGAACCTCTTGTACTGTCTGGTTGTCATTTGAATCGACCTTGCCGATAGAAACTAAGACACTTGTTTTCGTATGGTCTTCGTTTGGAGAGACCTCTATTTCTTTAATTGCGAGTTCGTATTTGGATAAAAGTTCTTCAGCAACTATTTCTTTCATTTGGTTAGCAACTTGTCCAGATATAGACTCATCTTGTAATTTCTTTATTTCTTCCTGTCTCATATTTAATTTTTCATCAACTGAATTTTTTCCTATTTCGTTATTACTTACCACAGATGAAAGTATTGTTTCCGTATCTACTTTAAACAAGGATAGTATCGGCTTAAAAATGGCAAGAATCAAAATTAAGCTAATAACTATTTTGACGTATCCTTTCCATACTGAGTTTGGTAGCAACATATCGACTACAACTGCAAATAAAATAAATACAATAATTGAGGTTATCCAATTCGCTAGTAGTTCCATTTTCTCTCCTTTCAAATAATAAAAAATCCATTGTATATAACATTTATATGCACTATTCCGAAGGGCTTGACCAAATTATTCCATTCCATACATTTACCCGCAGATTTAATATATACTTCTTACACTAACCTGCTTACGTTAGTGGAACAAGCAAAAAAAAGCCGCCGAAGCAGCTAGCCATTCTTAAACGATAGCACCCGTTAGTTGAACAAGGTCGATTCAAATAAGGTGCTACCAATTAAAGGTAACACCTTTTCCCGTTACTTATGTTGGTAATCTAATACTTCTACCTTAAAGCCGTGACTACATCCAATTTAGGACTATCACAAGATGGAGATACCCTTACTTTAACCAAGTCTTCTGTATATTCAAATGGATTATTGTTACTATCAGGAACTTGAATTCTTAAAGAAATATCATAAGAATGATTGTTGTTATAAACAATATTAACAATCCTCCGTTGCTGCCAGCCAAAACCAGAGGCTTCTTTTCCTCCATACTCTTTTATTACCCTTTTATCAATAGCTGGAAATATAATATCTCGAATAATATCTTCTGGTGTAACATACCAGTCTTCTGCATACGGTTTAATTTCCTTTGGCTCTGGGGGTTTAGCATTAACCAAGTTATCTGTGGCAAATATTAATAAAATTGTAAAGAGAACAATCATTTTCTTCAAGATGCTCACTCCCATAAATTTTTTACAGTTAGATTTCGCATCTTCAATTAATATTATCCACAACAACCAATCCGCATCTCCAAACCAAGCTGTTTCGCTTGTTCAAATAGGACATAAATAAACCATTTTAATGTTCAACTAACCTGCCCCTTTAGCTCAATAAAAGCCGCCAAAAATGGCAGCTAGATCTTCAACTCTTGCACCCGTTAGCTTAATAACTCCAGTGGGTAATGAAGAAATATTAGGAAATAATTTAAAACTTTTCTTTTGTAATAAGGTTCCATATATATGCAAAAATAAAAAACACTGTAAAACAAACAATTAATTTTATAAATTTGTTAAGTATCCATATATCTGATATTTCTACATCTTTCATTACATCCAAAGTAACATAGATTATAAATATTGTTATAAACGATTTTTTATCCATAAATTTACCTTCATTTCTTAAATATAGACTCCCCTTTTATAGTAAAGCACCCGTTTGTTGAAGAAGTGGCTAATTATTCAAATTTTCTTATGACGATAATTTTTTATCCCAAATACAACTTCAATAAAATGTAACAATCAAAACAAAGCATTATAGTAATTAAGCATATTAATGAATAAAAAGCGGTTTTAGAGAGTTTGTCTTTGATTGTAAAAAAAACTAATAGGACAACAATTCCCGTACTTATTTGTGCTAAAGATTGAATTAGACCTCTACTCTCACTCACAAAAAATAAGGAATAGGTACTTAAAGATAAAGATAATACAGCGATTACTAACACAAGTATCTTCATTTAAATCACCAACTTATTTTAGTTATAACAATTATTTCCACTCTTGAGTATAAGATTTAAACGTTTAATTCCTCTAACCTACCCGTTACTTGAAGAAGAAAAAGCGACCTTCGTTATTGAAGAATCGCAACCATTAGCTAAATAACAATGCTATTTTTTGTTCTTTAAATGTGGGAAAAAACCTGCAAATAGGATAGCAATACAAAAAATTATACCAATTAAAATACGACTATTCTTGCTTAAATTTTCGTTATAAGTTTCAAAAAGAACAAAACTTGTAGCAATAATAACTATAATTAACGATATTATTACTCTTACCAACTTATCCCTTGTATCAGTCTTATTGTTTTTAGAAGGCATTTAAACACCTCTTCTTAATCTTTGTTTTATAAAATATATTCTCCACAAAGTTTATAATTCCTTGTTCCACTAAACTGCTTCGTTAGTGGAACAAGAAAAATAAGACCGCCGCAGCGATCTTCATCTTTAACTCTTGCACCCTTTAGTTGAAGAACGGTTCATAATAAGCCCTTGTGTTTATTCTCTTTTTATTTAAAGGAGTCTCGTATAATTAAATAGCTAAATATTGGTATCATTACCACCATTGCTTCGTATTTTTATAAAATAAAAAATACAGTCCATATATCCAGGTAAATAATAAACCAATTACAATGAATCTTTTTCCTTTAACATCTTCTTCAACTTTTGTTGTTTCCACGTTCACACTATTTGTCCGTTTAAACTCTTTTAATATGTCTACGAATAAAAATATAGAACCTATAATACAAAGCAAGCCCATAATTATGCCGCTTACTCGGTGGTCATAAATGAGTTTACTGATACCAAAAATTAAACAAAAAAGAAATAAAATAGTATTTCTTAAAATATCGGAATCCTTCTTTAAAAATGCTTTTATTCTCCCAAGCTCATTATCACTTTTCATTGTTATTTCTCCCTTTATAGGATGAGATTCTTATATCCATAAAACCTCTAAATTCAAAGGTATTCGCTGCAAGAACTTATTAATCCTTCTTAAGCTAACCTGCATCGTTAGTTTAATAAGACCTATTTGCTTTAGGTTGTTTTTTCACCTTTATGGTTTTCCAATACCATTTCAGCACTAAGACTCAATATTCCTAATTCAGGTGAATTTGTAATATGTTCTAATATTTGTTCTGCCTCTTTAAATTTATAATCAATATCTAATGCTACACTACAAGCCCAAATTTTCACATTAGGTTCGTTACTTTCGATTAATTTATCAATCATTTTTTCAGCCAAATTAATATCCCTTTTCATATTATCAATTATTTTAATTAGTTTATTGGCTGCATTATTACCTTTTTTGTAATTACCTTCTAAGGTTGCTTCCCCCTGGACAACTGCATTTTTAATAAACTCATCTATTAGCTTGGAAGTATCTTTTTGCACAATCCATTCTCCTCCATATTTGAAAAATCATTTAATATTCTGTTCCCTTTGATATTTATATTACCTCATTTTATCCTATCTGTTTCTTCCACTAACCTGCCCATTTAGTTCAATAAAAATAAGCCGCCGAAATGGCAGCTGGATCTTAATCTCTTGCACCCGTTGAAGAAACTACTTTTTATTTTTAGGTGAATAATTAATAGAATTAGCTATTTCAACTAAAGTTTGAGGAGTCACTTTATCAGAGACTCTTTTATCAACATTAAGCATATATTGCCAATTATCTCTTTCAAAAACCAATACATTAAATCCCGATATCGTTGTATAAATGGCTTTATTTCCATTTTTTAGCTTATAGCTATTTAAAACATTTATTTCCTTAATAGGTAACTTGTTCTCTGTGGAATTAATACGAATAAAATAATGATTTTCAGCAGTTTTATCATTTAAGAATTTAACCTCAAAAGAATGATTTAAATTACTAAACCTTCCAAGATAATGTGTAAAAGTTAAAGGGGGAACTTTTACGGGTAACTTCAAGCTTTGTTTGGATTGATGTTCAAAAGCCTTTAAAGCTTCTTCAACCGATTGATAACCTATTTCAAAAAGGGTTTCCTCATAAGTCGGCGATTTATCGTTTGAAGCTGCAAAGACTGGTCCGCCAATCTTTGGAGAAAATAAAACACAAGAAATAATTAACATAATGCAAATGTTACTTTTCATAAACACACCCTAACATTTCGAGTTTTTAGGTTAGTTTCCCCAAACACAACATATCTATGTATCTGATTGTTATTATATTGCGTTAATCTGCCCGTTACTTGAAGAAGAAAAAAGCATTACCGCTGTTCCAGTAATGCACCCGTTAGTTTAACAAGGACCTTTATTTAGAGATATTTGGGAAGTAGGGATATTTATTAATTTCGGGGTATTTTCCTAATAAAGATTCGATATACATTTTTACACTTTCGATACATCCTTCTTTAAAATCGTTATATTTCATAGAATTATATTTAGTAATGGGCATTTCTTTTTGACAGCAGACTTTTTTTCCATCATACCAATAATACATTTCTTCATCTTCTCCCCAATCTCTAATACAGGGTGCAAAAGAAACGAGGTCCTGTTTTTCATTCAAAAGAACACAAAGTTGTATACTGGTTTGGTCATCTTCCAAAAAATATTTCTTGTTCACTTTCAACATTTTAGAAGCAGCTAATAAAGAATGTATAAAAGGAAATACAGGAACGCCTATGCCATTCGTATTAATATAAGAATCGGTAAACCAGGATTCACTGTAATATGACGGAGAAAAATTTCTAAAGAACGACTGACCATTTATATTAATATCTAATCGACACCAAAAATCAATATCAACTAAATCTCCTTCAAACAGTTCAGGTAAAACTTCATCTGGTTCTGTATGGAAGATAAATTCAAGTTTTGTCATATTTTTTAATCCCCTTTATGGTAGAAAGACGCTTAACTGACAACTTTTTTGTTTCATTAATGCACTCATTAGTTGAAGAAGAAATTCATTCGTTATCTGGGGAATTTTTACATAACGAAATAATTAGTTACTAACACTAAAATTACTGCCCCTACAATAAAAGCACCAATGTGAATTAAAATCTTGTATCTCAGCTTAGTTTTTACTAAGAAATATAACTTAATGGCGAAATAAAGTACAATCAAATCAATAGGTGTCTTAATTAATGAAATAATAAGTTTGTTATTTATGTGGAATGTTTCATAAATAAACTCACTAAAAAAATAATTATTTGCTATACCAATAATAGAAAAAACGACTTGATAAACAAAAAACTTAAAAAGGTTCACACAATTCAACTTCAAATAATCAAATCTTGTTTATGCTATTATTGCCCATACTTCTTCAAGTAACCTGCTCCGTTAGTGGAACAAGAAAATAGGCTGCCGCAGCAACCCACTGTTTAACTCTTGCACCCTTTAGTTTAAGTAAAAAACATCACAATCCACTGTCCTACTTTTACAATAAGGAGCTCAACAAAAAGTGCGTTGATCCAGGCAGGATTTAGTTCGCTAACGACAAAGGTTATTTTGATGTTAATTCTAATGACTCAAGGAATTTTCTGACTTCAACTGCCGTGTAGTTCTGGCTAGATATTTCAAAAACCACATTATCTTTTTCACCTTTAAAGTAAGAGTCTTTATTTGTTTGATATTGTGTCCAATTAACTCCAGCTAATGAAAATGATGATAGTATCTTGCTTGAATTATGATAGAAATCCCCTAGATTGTGGGTGCTTGTAAACCCTTTTTCATACTGAAAGAAGAAAATAAACTTCGAATTATCCTCTCCATTATTCCTAGATGAATAGTGAGTCAAAACTGAATAATGTTGACCATCGTTGTCTAGCTTAACCAAAGTTGGCATCAATTCTTCCGAATCAAACTCGTGTATAAATGGTACATATTCACGAATATTAGCTAATGCTACATTTACCTCTTTTTCATCACCTTTTCCACCCAAAACTTTACTATTATCAATTTCTTCTAATGCTTCCTTACGCTCCAGCACTTGATACCCAATGATTTTAGGTTCCAGTTTTGTTCCTCCCCAAAGCTCAACTGCAATTTTCTCGGACTCAGGAGAACTTAATATGGAATAATATTTTGTACCAGGAATGTATAATGTAGTATCTCCTTCTTGTAAAAAGGTATAGCCTCCCGTTCTGACTACTTCCCCTAGTTGTTGATCTAATTCCTTTTCATCAATTTTACTTTGTGTTGGAATATAGTAATGTCCATTGTGAATTAAATAATCACTATAAGTATGAGAAATTTCTTCACTTTTAAACAAGTTTGCAATTCCTTGTGGAATATCGAACAACACAAGTAACAAAAGACAAGCACATAGAGGAGCAATAATAAAACCTAATTGTTTCGGACTTTTTCCTTTTTTAGGTAATAAAACGTGCTCCGTGTTAACCTGATCAGGAAAATTGTACTGATTAGCTGTTTCAAAAAATGCTTCTTTTAGTTTTCGTTCCATAAACCCTCACCCCTTTTAGATGGAATCACATAATTATTTTCTAGCATATTTTTTAATAACTCTCTGGATTTATAAAGTCTTGATTTGACAGTTCCTTCTCGGATACCTAAAGTGTCGGCAATTTCCCTAATAGTCATTTCTTGAAAGTAGTATAAAATTATAACGGACTGATATTTTGTTTTTAATTGCTTAACACAATTTATTATCAATTGTGATTCCTCACTTACTAGATAATTCCTTTCGATGTTGCTGTTAGTGTCTTGAAATTGGTTATCTTTAAGTTCAAAAGTTAGGCGGTGTTTTCTATTAATTTTCAAACTACAATTAATTATAATTCTGATAAACCACGTCTTGAATGAACCCTTGTGTGATTTATATCGCTTTAATACAGTGTTAACTTGAATTAACGCTTCCTGAACTGCATCTTCGGCTAGACTATAATCGTGTAAAAGTAAAAATGCGGTTTGGTGTGCTTGTTTAATATAAGGATTTACCAAAGAACTAAAGGCATTATTATCCCCTTTTATAGACATTATTATTAAATCATCCTCGTTCAAGTTGTTATTCCCTCCTTTATTCTGGTACTATTTATTACCACTAAACTCCAAGTTGGTTCATTTTTATTAAAAAAACTTGGCAATCTTATTGCCAAGTCATCTTTTATATTGGTAATTCACCATTTTATTTTAGCATTCCTTCTTCAACTAACCTGCTCCGTTTGCACAAAAAGAAAAGCCGCCAAAATGACAGCACCGATCTTTAACTCTTGCACCCGTTACTTTAATAAGCGGAATTTTTCAACTCATATTTTATACGTTCCAAAACTTCCCTTGGCTTCACATCATAACCCGTTGCCTGCTTGCCACTCCAATTAACTCCCAAATATAGTCCATCTTTTTCGAGTCCTGTTAACCATCTATTGAGGAACGCATCAAAATCAATTTCAAATGCTTGGAATCCCATAAAAGAAGGAACATTTTCAATGACTTTTTCCGCCCTTGATTTCAAAGACCAAAATGGCATCGATGTTTCACCGTCAATATTTGTTGATGTGGGGATACCACCTTCGTCCCTGATAGTCCAT
This sequence comes from Bacillus sp. OV166, assembly GCF_900177675.1. Classification (GTDB taxonomy): domain Bacteria; phylum Bacillota; class Bacilli; order Bacillales; family Cytobacillaceae; genus Neobacillus. Next base: position 3,953,352 of record NZ_FXWM01000001.1, read on the forward strand.
ACTTTGCGTTGTTCAATAATTTCTTTTATAAATGCACTCCATTGTGCCGACGATTGAGACAAACTAACACCTACTTTTTAATAAAGGTCAAGGTATTTATTCTCCATTGTTTTTACAATTCCTTCTTAAGCTAACCTGCCACTTTAGTGCAATAAGAAAAGCTGTCAAAATGACAGCTTGATCTGCAATTCTTGCACCCGTTTGTACAACAAGCATAACAAATCCATATATTCTCCCAAATAAAACATCCTTAGAGAAGTTGGTTTCTTGGGGTATTTTTATTTTAATCCTTCCTTTTCCATTAACTCTTTAAGAATTTCCATTTCAGAAATACTTAAAGCCTGTTTGAAAATAACAACCCAATCATCATTGGTATCAAATTCTGGATACTTCTTAGGGTTCACTTTTTTATCCCGAACAAATTCAGTCATTTTACTGAGAGTTCTCTCTATTTTCTCGTCTAAAATATACTGACGATTTTCCTTTTTAATTCTTTCAAATTCCTTGTCAAAATCATCATTATCATCATCCATCATCTTTTGAAATCGTTCAGGTGATAATCCAAGGGTAGCCGCTATCCCTTCGTCCTCTGCACCTAAAACAAACCCCTCTAGTGTCATTGCTTTTCTTTTCATAGTTCTAATTCTCCTGTTCATTAAGAATCATTACCTGTTATTTTATCATTTTCTTGTTGAACTAACCTGCCCCGTTAGTTCAATAACAAAAAAAAGGATCGCCGCAGCAACCCTCTTCTTGAATGCACCCAGTTAGTTAAATAAGCAATTAAGCTATAAATAAATATTCTACTGTATTTATATTAAGAATTATTTCTCTTTACGATAAGCTCATTGTAATCTTGGTTTGATTTTATATCCTCAACTTTAATACCTTTATAATAATATTCTAGTATTTCCTTATAGTTCTTTTTTTCCTTTGCCATACTATTAGCTCCATATTGACTCATACCAACTCCGTGTCCATATCCCTTTGTGGTCACTTGGACATTTTCCCCAACAACTTTAAAACTAAAATCCGTGGACCTTAATCCTAAAGCATCCCTCACTTCCATACCTGTGAATTGTTTTCCGTTAATTGTAATTAAGGAAACTCGATTGCTGGAAGTTCTTTGAATACCTATCTTACTTGATAATTTAACTCTAAGTCTTGATTCAACTTTTTTAGCAGAAAGTGTTTTCGTTTCAATAAATTTAGGAGAGTTTTTGTCCCAAGGACTAGGAACACTTCTTAAATAGGGAAGTGATTTTGTCCAGTAATCCTCCGAATTCTCTGTATATCCATTGCTAATAGCAAAGAAAGAAGCATCAATGGGTTCTCCATTGTATGTCATTATTAATCCTTGAGTTTCGTTAACAGCTTGAGTTATTTTCTTTATATTCTTATCATAATCGTTATTCCAAAAAGCTTTTAATTCATCCTGATTTTTATATACTTGTTGTAGTGTGGAATCTGTAATATCAGCTCCAGACGGTAAACCACTTTTATTACCTGTTAATAGAAATTTAAAAATATAAGTCCTTGCACTTATTGCTTGTGCTTTTAATGCCTCCAATTCATAACTTGCGGGCATCTCTGAAGCTAATACACCCTTTAAATATTCCTCTAGATACATCTTTTCAATTTCCTTATTATTCATTCTAAACACTGACACAGTAATGTTTTTTGTATCAGTTTTTGTTGGTGTAGGTGTAGGTGTAGGTGTAGGTGTAGGTGTAGGTGTAAGTTTAGATACTTGAATATCAGAGGGAATTATTTTTTGACTTTTGGTATGCGTACCATAAGCAAGCACAATTACCGAAGGAACACAAAGTACAACAAAAAGGAATGAAATAATTATTATATTAAATGCCTTCATATGTAACCTCCATTTATATTTGTATACTGATATATATATGAAGGTTGGACAAGCATTTAGAACGTTTTTACCACAAAATGGGTATAAAATTGAAACATAGCGAAATTGCTTTCTTAAACTAACCTGCACCGTTAGTGCAATAAGAAAAAGGGATCGCCCGCACCTAATATTTCGAATGGTGTATAGCTTCATTTGCCTTGTTTATTGTGTCTCTGAGTACAAATATTTGATATGAGGCTGAAAATCCTTCTCCTCCTCCATATCCACCACCAAAGCTAATAGTTTTTGTTTTATATTTAATCCCTTTATTATCAAGTCTTCCAAGCATTGTAAAATGCTTAGTAGCATCCTGGGTTGAATAAACCATTTCCCATTTAACGAATAGACTTTTAATAAATTTGAACATAACCATTTCCCTCCATTGTGAAAATTTGGATGTACAATAATATAATATTTCTATGCTATTGCGACTCTTTCCTTCTTTCACTAACCTGCCCGTTACTTAAATAAGGAAAAAGTGATCCTTCGCTTTTGAAGTATCACACCCTGTAGTTGAAGAAGGATTTTTATTTATGTAGTTAAATTCCAATGTTCTTCAGCCTTATTTAGTTGAGTCAACACCTTATCAGCAACATTTTCGTAAATGTCTCCAGACAAGTTTTCTAGGTCGTAACTAAACCATTCACCATTATTTCCTGTTAATCTCAACCTTCTATCAGGATGTAAATCGTGTGCCGTGACTTTATTTGGAAGAACTTTCTCTCCCCAGTGATGAATAACTCCTTCTGGAGAACAAACTCCAACTTCAATTACAAAACCCCCACCATATCTGTCAAATTGAAATGTAATTAAGTCAATCTTATTTACGCTAATTCTTCGGAAATGTGGGAAAGAACCTTTAAAACCTCTTTCTCTAAGTTCAGGAACCACCACTTTTTTTAATGCAGTAACCATATTATTTTTTTCGGTTGACATTTTTCCAACTTCCTCTGTATTTATTATTTTTTCTTTTCTTTATTAAACAAACCTGCTTCGTTAGTGCAATAAGAAAAAAGAATCGCCGCAGTGATCCCCATTTTCAACTCTTGCACTCGTTAGTTGAATAAGAATCATAGTAGATAATTAAAAATATTAATGAATGTTATGTTTTTTTTCGCAATACTCAACGATATATTCATAAATCCCTTTATTACCATTTTGAAGGTACCCTGTATCACCTTTACTTATTAATTCTTTAGCTCTATTTAAAGCATTATTGAAGCTACCACTTTGTATATCAGCTAACATTTTTATCAGATCTTCATATAAAAAATTTGATTGTTGTAAAATGAATTCATTAAAATTATCTACGTTATCAATAGATTTAATAAATGTATCGTAAGTATCAATAAATCCTATTACTGTTTGTCGAATATCATCTTCAATATTCTCTAAACTGTTTTCTACAATCTTAATCTCTTTGATTGTATAGATTGGAGCTACAAATGCTCCAATTGCTCTTAAACTAATAGGTTCTTTAGCATTTTCCTTCATATCAAATATTTCCCAAAATAGATCATCATAACTAAAAGGCTTTATACTACAAGTCATACTAATAGAAATTTCATTATCATCTGTATGATTTGTTGAATAGACGCCCTCTACAAAAAATTCTCCTACTTTTTTAAATAAACAGATCGACCTTTTTTTTAAACCAAATTCTTTAGCCAACTCTCTCATAGCCTTTTCTTGAATTTTTTCAATTTCTTTAAATAGAGCCTTTTGTTCTTTTTTCAAATTTAAATCGCACCTTTTCTCATTTAATTTATTTGTTATCTTCTTTAAATGAAGTCTTATGTAAAATCTCATATGATCAATAATACTTTAACAAAAATTTACATTATTATCATATGGTTTTAGTAAGAATTCTTATTGAACTATCCTGCCCGTTACTTGAATAAGAAAAAAGGCTTTACTCCTTATTGAAGAATCACCCGTTAGCTTAAAAAACTATGATTTTAATTGTTTATCCAGTAAAAGTAATAGTTTTCTTTGAGCTTCCTCACTACGAATAAATTTTTTTACACGAGTGGTATTTTGTAAATAAGCTCTAACGTGTCTATTTGTAATAAATAATCTGTGATATTTCTCGTCATCGTATATCTTTTTAAACCAACCTTGTTGTTTTAAAAGTTCAATATTATTGTCAATTTTTTTTGTATCTAAATTACCTGTGCTTACACCGATCATACTTGATAAGAAATCGGATAAAAAATCAAACATTAATAAATCCCATCCTATTTTATATATTTATTATTTATTATAGCTTAGTTTTTCATCAACTAAGCTGTCCGCTAGCTTAAAAGAAAAAAGATGCTGCCGCTGCAACACCTTGTTTAACTCAAGCACCCGTTAGTGCAATAAGAATTTATTACTTTTTGAATTTTTTACTGTCTGGAAGTTTCGAATACATATCAAATAAATCCTTAACAGTTTGTTTGATGACTTCATCCCCACCCGTTCCATTTATTGCAGTATCAAGTCTTGTATAAATTATCAATAAAAGACTTTTAGCATATGATTCATCTAACTGTTTAATTTTTTCCCTTAATTCTTCAATTTCTAACAATACTACTTCTCCTAACTCTTTATATAAGTCAAAGGGGTCTACTTCTACCCCAATTAAATTCGTATTCCAATTAACACCAACTAATAAATCGTCTGCATTCATTTTGTAAAGCCAATTAATAAATTTATCTAACGGTATGGATGTCGGTTTATAATGCATCCATTCTTCAACTGCAAATTGTTGTGCATATGCTTCATCCGACCAAAAAAGCATAACTCCCGTATCTTTATTATCTTTCGATTCGCAAATACACCATCCATCTTCACTCTTTAATCCCCAAATTGTCTTACTTCCCGAAACACTTTTTATAAAGTTTTCATATCGTCTCTTAGAATTTATAGTCAAGTCGAACTCCATTACTAATCTCCTTTACTCGTTATTAAATCAAATAATTCTGAACGATGAACATTAATCCCTTCTTCAATTAGCCTGACCGTTAGTGGAACAACAAAAAAAGGCTACCTTACAGTCAAATATTGTTGAACTCAAGCACTCGTTAGTTGAAGAAGAACAAAGTTCTTCAAACTTTAGATAATATCTCGTTAATATTACTCCATTCATATACAAGCAGATTTAATTCTGTACCTGCCAATTTTATCTTTTCTGATTTAAGTAATTTAGCACCATAATACTCATAGAAATGCCGAGTTTTATTGTCTTCTAACACCTCAACAAAAACTCTATTAAAACCTAAATTTTCAAATTGAATAAAAAGTTGTTTCAATAGTTGTTTTCCAATCCCTTTTCCTTGATATTCTTCAAGTAGATAAATAGATGTTAAGTCACCCGAATTATGGACATTATTACTTTCTCTTTTTCCGCAATCTGCAAATCCTACAATTTCTCCATTATTATTTACTGCAACAAAAACATAATTCCCCTCTTTAGAGATATTATGATTCCACAAGGCAGTTCTTTGGTCGTAAGATAATTTCTCCAAAAACTCATCTGGGATAATGTTTCTATATGTAGTTTTCCAACTATCAACGTGTACTTTTGCGATACCTTTTGCATCCGATAAAATCGCATTTCTTATGTGCATTTAGTCCACCTCTTATCAAAAGTTAAATATATATTCTATTTACCTTTCCAATAGTCCTCCCTCTTATTGAACTAAACTGCTTCGTTAGTTCAATAAAAAAACTAAGAAACTATGGCCTTAAAAAAGTCACCCTATTCGTTTGGGTGACTAGCAAAAAACATATTAGCTACCACTGGATTAAAATAAGTTGATAACGTCTTGTAATGTTTATTAATAATATCTCTCCTGATACCTCATAAAGGCTTGCATTAATGCTATCCGTAAGTTTTCTGTAATGTACAACTTAGTAATAAAAGCTGTCCTGATGGACAGTTTTTAATTCATAACTCCTACCACCCCGAAATATCAACATCAATTAAATTTAGGGAAGTGTTACATTGAAACTATCATATATTATAGGTTTTGGGAATTTTCGAGTCACAATCTTTATATTTTCGTTAGGACTTATCGCATCAAACTCTTGTTTATAATAGTTGCCCTTAACTTTTTCAGCATATGGCTTTTGATTAATTGTAAGGTCTTTTCCATTTTCACTTTCCAACCATAGACGATTATTTGAAACAAAGTCATAGGGAATTTCACTTTCCACTTTAAAATAAACAACTGCTTTATCTTCCTTGTAATCAATATCTGTGACCACTATTTTACCTTTATCCCCTTGATTTAAGGTAATAGGAAGGTTATCTTCAGTTACTGATTTCGATATTTTAGGTGGTAGACCATTTGTTTCTGCCTCAACATAGGGGATGATTAATACATTTTTGACTCCTTTTTTTAATGGAGTATACAGAAATTTATATTCCATTTTTTCTTTTCCATTAACACTATTTCCGCCACCAGAACCTGATAAAGTGGTTAATGCTTCTCCAGTATCGTCAATGACATTAAAATTCAAATGTAAATCCTTTTGATTAGAAAGTTTTATAGTATCAATTGATAAGGCTGTTCCTGCCGGTCCTGAACTAACTGTTTTAAGAATAACTTCTTCACCTTCAATTATTTTAGTTTCCATAGGTCGAACAATTGTTACATCGCTAGCAAGTTTTACTGGAAACTCAAATTCCCATTTCCCTTTAACTAGTCCCACACTTGAAAAAGAAAGTTTCATCATAAAGCTTTCTGGTAAATCTTCTGTTGGTGTAATATTTATAGTCCCTGCATATTTTTGCAAGGAAATGAAGTTGCCTGATGAGCCGGAACTAAAGTTTATATCCTTGCCGTTTATTTCAATATCTGGACGTTCAACTTCTCCTAAAGGTAAAAATGACTCTTGTGTAAAACCTAGTGAAAGGCGAGTTCCATCGTAGTAAACTTCTTTCATAATTAAGGTAATTCCTTTATTTTTTACTGTTTGATTTATGTCAGTGGATAACCCCTTCATACTTGCCGTTTGAAGACCTTCATCGCCAGCAAAAGAGAAGACACTGCCAATCAATGGAATTTGAGAAACTACTCTTGCCATTGTAGGAGAAACAAATGCGGACCCTAGAAAAAGTCCAAATGCTAGAATAGCAGCACTTAAAGAATAAAAGACTTTTCTTTTCTTCTTTTTTCTTTTAGGTAAAAATTTTTCATTAATCGTTTGCTCTATAATAAGGTCAAGTTTCTCGAAAGGAACTGGAATCCTTTCCATTTCTTCTTTTAATTGAGGAAAACGTTCATCCATTAACAATACCTCCCACCTTTACTTTTAATTTTTTTAGAGCACGATGAATAGTTGATTTGACGGATCCTTCAGGAATATCAAGAACAACTGCAATTTGATTTACTGAATAATCCCTGTAATATCGTAAAATTAATGCTGATTTTTCCTTCTCATCTAAGTAATCAATAGCCTTAAGTAAATCCATTCTATCTTCTATATTTTCTGAAGGGGATGATTCATTTGTTTTTAAGTATTCTAACTCCATAGGGATGCTTCGGTTCTTCTTTCGTAAAAAATCCTTTGCATTATTGATAAGAATACGTGTTATCCAGGTTGAAAAATATTTATCTTCTTTAAGATTCTGAATAGAAGATAGAGCTTTATATAGTGTCTCCTGAAAAATATCTAACGCATCATCCTCATTTTTAGAATACAGATAAGCAATTTTAAATAACTTAATCTTTTCACGATCAATCAACTCCTGAAAGGCCTTCGTGTCTCCACTTTTGGCTTTCTTAACGATATTTTTCTTCAACAATTGCATTCCACCTCCAATCATCTAATAATTAGACAAACATCTTTAATAAACCGTTCCCAAAAAACATATAAATTTTATTAAGACCTTACCTTACAATCTCAAAAAAATACGAAATTCAACTTTTTAATTCAACTATCCTGCTACCCTATCAAAATAAAAACCAGTTTTTTGAATTTTTTCTCTAATAATTCTAATAATGCGTCTTAAATTAACCTGCAACGTTAGTACAAGAAAAAAAGACCGCCGAAGCCATCCACATCTTAAACTCTTGCACCCAGTTACTTGAATAAGAGTTATTCAATTTGAAGGTATTTTTTTGTGACAAGTGTGGTCTGATATAAGAGAACAGGTTGTTCTTTAATTAGGTTCTTTAATGCCTTAATGCTTGTTATAGGGGAGGAATAATATTTGATGTTTTTCTCTAGTTCATCAGCAAGTTGGTCTTTTAGGACTTCATTAATATCAACAACATCTGTGTTTTTGCCGTTAAGTTCAAAATCAAATCTCAAACGAACATTTCCATCAGTATATTTAGGGTATTGTTTATCATTTAAATCTTTAATTATGTATCCCAGATTAAAGTAATAACTAGATGAGTAGCTTGATTTTTGTAACCCAAGTACAACCATTAATTCATTACTTTCTATATAATAGCAACTTCTTCTTTTGGTCATTCCGTTAGAAATAACTATTTCTTCTACAATCTCTTTAAACTCCGCAGTTTCCATTCGTAATCTCCTATTTGTTCTTTTAGGACAATTATTCTATGCAGACTCGTCTATTCCTTCTTAAACTAACCTGCCCGTTAGTTGAACAAGAAAAACCCTAGCTTTTAATCTTTTTTATCCCTTTTGCCTTTATCACTGAATAGCCAATTGAAAAAGATAAATAACAAAACCAAAATTAAAGAGTGAACACCGTTATCAATCCAATTAAACGATTTAGAACTAAAATAATCTTTCAAGATAAAGTAAATATAAAATAATATAAACAAAATCACATAGGAATAATTACGAAATGTTTTCATATATCTCCTCTTCCCCGTAGCCTTTCCTTCAAAAATTCTAAAGTATTTTATTTCTTCACTTTAATGAATTTCTCCTTCTTTCACTAAACTGCTTCGTTAGCTTAACAAGAAAAGGAGCTGCCGCAACAACTCTACTGTTCAACTCAAGCACCCGTTAGCTTAACAAGAAAAACTCAACATTCAGTAAATAAGTTAATATCATCTAAGGCTGCGGTTGATTGTCCTTTAACAATTTCGCTTTTGTCTTTTTAAGCCCATTTTGAACAATCGGTATCACAACATCTTTGTCAATTTTTCCATATAATCTTGCTATGTGACCAAAACCAAGTATAGCTATACCTCGGATATTCTCATCTTCATTTTTGCTAAATTTCACTAATGTATCTTGAATAAATTCAAAGCCAGAACCATATAACGCTAATCCCAACAATCCTTTAACAACATTTTCTTTGTCTTTAGAGTTTATTTGTTCAATGAAATAATCATTATTGTTATTCTCGATTTCTTCGTATTTCACTCAGATTCACCTCATAAGTATCAATATATTTACAGATATTTCTTCAATTATATCGATAAATCCTTCTTCAAGTAACCTGCTCCGTTAGTTGAACAAGAAAATGGAGCTGCCGGCGGCAACTCCATCATCAACTCAAGCACCCCGTTTGTTGAAGAACAAAATGTTCAATTTTAGTTTTTGGGGTTTATATTTATAATGTAATCCTGTTCCCAGACCCCATTTTTTATAACCCCCCCTATTAACTTAACTATTTTTCCGTTTTCATTAAGCTTTACTTTATATTTTTGTTCATTGTATATTTCAATTTGTGGATTTACCTTAAATGTTCTAACCTCGGAAAGCAAATTATGTTCATAAGCGTATTCTTCCATATAAAGGTCTGCATACCGTGGTAACCTACATAAACTACGTTCATATTTAACAATATTATTATTTTCATAAGTACATCTTGAAACAGCTACAATGTCACCCATATTATCGAACTCTACACCAGAAATGGTATCATCATTATAAAGCAAATATTCCTCATTATAATTGCTATCTGGCGTTGTAAATTCATTTACACCTTTTACGAGAATTAGTCTGTTGTTTGAATCAAAGCAGTATTCATAAGAGTATCTTCCGAAATCAGGTTTTCTTTTGTAAAGCTTACCTCTTTTGAGTCCCCCAACAATCAAATCTAGAACAGGACTCGGACAATAATAACCTCTGTGTATGGTTTCGCCACCTTTTGAATACTGAACATTTACAATTTCCTTTACCGTTAAAGTTCGTAAGCGGTGAAGTTGTTCTTCATACTCATTTCTAATGCTTACTAACTCTGAAATAATGCCTTTAAATATTTTTAATTTTTCTTGGTCAATTTGTATATTTGAATTTTTCAACCTCTGTATTGTTGAATTCCTTATTTCTTCTAACATAAGTTCGAATTCGTCCATTTTATCACCTTCTCTGAGTTTTTTTCATAAAAACTCCTTAATTACCTACTGTTGTTAGTATCAGTATTTACCAGAGATAGCTGTTCTTATTAAACAAACCTGCCCCGTTAGCATAATAAGGAATCCAACAAAAAAGGCGGTTAATCCTTCCTGGATCAACGCACCCGTTAGTTCGTTAAGGGTAAAGCTATTAAATCTTCTCGTAAGACTTTATTTTGCTCCAAAGTGCCTTATATTCTAACGAATTTGGTTCACACTTGCCTAATTCAACGAACACACTTATTAAAGACTTTTTTATTTCAATTTCTTTATCGGTTTGACTAAGTATATTTCTTCTATCTCTATACATAATGAGATTTTCTTTAAAATTTCTTCTTGCTTCTGTAAGAGAGTAATCCCCATTTGGGCCACCCCATACTTCATCTGCATATGGGTCGTCTTGTCCATCATCTTCCCAATTACAAAGTTCACATATATTAAAAATCCCACGCTCTTCTAATGTTGGAAAGCCACAACAAGGACACTTTTCACGTTTCACTAAAATCCCATCCTAATTGTTCTAATTAATTTTAATAATATTAAAATCTTTCTTTAAGGGTTAAACGTTCTTATTGAACTAATCTGCTTCGTTAGTTTAACAAGAAAAAGCTGCCTCATTGACAGCTATGATCTTAAACTCAAGCACCCGTTAGTGCAATAAGAATTTATATTTTTTTGAATTTTTTACTGTCTGGAAGTTTGGAATACATATCAAATAAATCCTTAACGGTTTGTTTGATGACTTCATCCCCACCCGTTCCATCTATTGGAGTATCAAGTCTTGCATAAATTATCATTAAAAGACTTTTAGCAAATGATTCATCTAACTGTTTAATTTTTCCCCTTACTTCTTCAATTTCAATAACAATACAAACACCTCCCAATAAATGTTCACTAACCTGCCAGTTGAACAAGTAAAAACCCTACGTCTTCATTTACTACGAAGGTTCTTCCAGGCTATTTTAATTACAGGTATAGAAAAAATAATAGTTACAATCCAGCCCATCAAAGCTACTGCCATACTTATAATTGCTGGTAGCCAAGAAATTAGAATTATCTCCCCAACAACATAATTAAGTGTCCACTCTACCGAATCAGCAACTTGCACTAATAGCCACCCTGCTGTAGCCCCTAGTATGTAAATAATCGTTTTATCCATCACAGCCTCCTATGAAGTCACTTTACTTTTTCGTATTGTAACAATGTCATTCTTAAACTATACTGCCCCGTTAGTGGAATAACGAAAGAAGGCTGCCGAGGCAGCGGAATGGTTTCTATGCTAACGCACCCATATAGTTCAATAAAGAAATTGAATAAAAATTTTCTTTATCCCTTTTTATTCTTAACTCTTTTGTAAAGATACTCACCACCCCAGCCTGCAACTAATGCTATTGGCAATATAATAAGGATGCGTTTAGGATTATTCTCTTCAAGTAGCCAGTCTAATTTAAAAATATACCCAATACCAAAGATAAACCCAATAGTCAAAATTGCAAAAAAAACTTTAATAAAATATTCTTTCATATGTAGATTCCTTTCTTTCGCTTGAAGTATCTATTAAGGAGGAATTTTGTATAGCAGTATATTTTACAAATCCTTGTTCAACTATCCTGCCCGTTAGTAGAAAAGTGGTTATTCTAAATACTCGCTGGCTAGATTAGGGTTTAGATACCTAGCCATTCCTGTTTTAATTCTCTTTAATCCTAATTTCTTATAAAAGTCCTGATTTCCAGAGGTAGAAATTAAATGAACGCACGATACATTACTTAGCTTATCAAGTAGATATTCCATAATTTGTCTTGCTATCCCTTGTTTTTGAAATTCTGTATGCACTATAACGTCATAAATTGCAGCATTAAAAACACCATCTGTCATCGCCCTACCAAATCCAATAATACGACCATTTACTGTAACCAATGCTATGACATTACTTGCTTCGAAAACTTGTTTGATAATCTCTTTTGTATGCTTTGTCCAACCGACAGAAGAATAGATTTCCTTCATTTCATCAAGATTCACTTTAGAAAAATCACTATGTATTCTTAAATCCATAAAACCCCCTCCTTACAATACTATAAGTATTTCTCCATTATTGTTGATTGCACCTTCTTTAAGTAACCTGCCCCGTTAGTGCAACAAGAAAAAGGACCGCCGCAGTAGCCTTGCCTTACTCAACTCAAGCACCCTTTAGTTTAAGTACATTTCTTCACAATAATCTTTTTAAGTATTTGGTTAAATTATTAAAAAACACCATCCAAATTAACTAAAAAAACAGTTTGGCAACCAATAGTCAAACTGTTTTTTGTTTATTTTTATCCATCTAATTTTTTATATGATTTAACCATTGGTCTGAAATTATTTCAACCCAGTCCCTAAAAGTATTGCAATTGTCGATTTTATAAAGTGTATATTCTGGATAGTTTTCATATGGAGTAATGAAATCAAAAAAGTGGTCAGCAGCAAACATAAGAACTTCGCCTGTTTGTTTGTGGTACATTGTAATATTTCCATTCGCTTCGAAAGCGAATGATATAAATTCTTCAGGTTTTACTTTTACTTCTATCGCTTCTTCTTGACACATTTCATTAAAATAGTCTTCAAACCCAATAAATCCAATTTGTGTATCCTCAAAGGTTAATGCGTTATTTAAATTAATTAGCCAAGTATCTTCAGGTTCATTCCATCTTTCAGTTATCCCACCGAAATTTTTTAGTAAGAGGATATGGTCAGGATGAAGTGTCTTATCAATCTCAACTTCTGTTCTGGGTTCTAAACAAAGCCAACCAAATGATTTGGAAAATTGGTTTGTCCAACCAAACAATTGATAATTTTGATTTTCATATTTGATTTTTGTAATTCTTGCTTTTTTAAGTAGTTTTGTTAAGGAAGGGAACTTTTCTTCAAATTCTTTAGAACAAATAAATGATTTTTCATCAATTACTTCTATTTTTTCGTTATCACTAAAAAACCAAGATATTTCATTTGAAAAATCCGCCAAATCTTGACTCATCCAATTCACCCACTATTATCAAAAATATAGTACATCATTCATTTATATTAAACTTTTTGGTTACAATTCCTAGTCGCTGTACAGATAAAGAATGTTTTCCATATTGTTATTCCACTAACCTACTACCGTTAGTGGAACAAGAAAAGCTGCCAAAATGACAGCTCTGATCTTAAACTCTTGCACCCGTTAGCTTAATAAGAGGTCTTTTAGTTTGTAATTGATTTTCCAAGAATTTCACTTAAATCTTTTTGTAATTCAGCATCGGAACCAATGTAGCTAACAATAATTTTCCCTATATGATAATAATGTGGTTGGTCTATCGGTTCAACTTGTGCATTACCGATGGTAGAACCATCTTTAGAAATCATTTCTGAATCTTTTTTGGCTTTTTTAACATTCTTATATTCATAAATTGCTAATCTTTTCCCATCGGCTTCATAGTATGTTGGATATACAGAAAAGAAAGTATGTGGGGTTGTACCTTCCTCAATTTCTGGTTTGATAACAGTATATCCTCTGTCTTTTAATGATTGTATGAACGTTTCTGTTTCTAGAGATTCATACTCTTCGTTATTTGTACATCCCGATAAAAATAATAAAGTGATAAGAATCAAAAATACTAAATTGAATTTCCGCACTTTTCCCACTCCTTCATAATATTTATTCCATAAAAGGTAGGGGTATTCCTGCCCAAATCTTATTGAACTAAACTGCTTACGTTAGTGGAACAAGAAAAGGGCTGCCGCAGCAACCCATTCTTGAACTCTTGCACCCGTTAGCTGAAGAACCAATGGTACACAATTTTTAAAACCAATCAGGTGTTTTACTATATGATTCTTCTAGCTGATGTAAATCGTATCCCAGTTTCTTAAAGTAATTGATCTTTTCATCTCTTGTTAAAAATAAAAGGTTGTCTGGTTTTTGATAATCTGGCACCAGCATTTTATCGAAATAGTTTACGTCAATATTTTCATTCCAGGGTCTTATCCCATTAAGAGCTTCTGCCAGTTCTTTTAATGAGCTATCAGAATATGTACCACGTGTTATCCGACGTAAATAATTTTTGGGTTGCCCCTTAATCACCTCTTCAACCTTAACTACAATACTCTTGTTTCCGATGATTTTCCAAGTGTGATTATCCAGGGATTGCGAGGAGATTGGTAATATCGAAACAACATTTTTATTAATAATATTATGAATTTCTACTACTTCATTAGAAACTAAATCAAATAAACAACATATCGGTAAACCAAGATCACCTTTTTTTATTATTTGACCAAAACTAAAATAACCATTTTTTAATGGAATGTAAAAAATATCGCCTACAACCCATCTTTGTTTTTTCGGTCTTTTGAAATTCTTTACCGACTTGATTACCTCTACTATTTCAGAATTCTTTATTTCAATAATAACCAATTCATTGATTATTATTGCAGCCTCAACTATTATTTCGCCATTTTTTGAAGTTATAAAAATTCCGTTAGTTTCATAATCAATTTTTAATTTTTTAAAAGAATACTCCATTCTGTCTTTTAATTTTTTCTTAATGAAAGTGGCTGCTTCTAGACTGGTTTCAAATCCGAAAAATTCTGCCAGGTCTTCGTTTATAAAAAAATCACTCGAACTCGCATCAGGAAAATAAATTGTTAATGCCCCGATTTTTATTTCCAAGTAAAAACATACCTTTCTTTTTTAAACTAGATATTATACATATACGCTTAGTTTATAAGATAATCCTTCTTCAACTATCCTGACCGTTAGTACAATTAGAAAAAGCTGCCTCAATGACAGCCTTGATCTTCAACTCTCGCACCCGTTACTTGAATAAGAGTTATTCAATTTGAAGGTATTGTTTTGTGACAAGTGTGGTCTGATATAAGAGAACAGGTTGTTCTTTAATTAGGTTCTTTAAAGCCTTAATGCTTGTTATAGGGGAGGCATAATATTTGATGTTTTTCTCTAGTCCATCAGCAAGTTCTTCTTTTAGGACTTCATTAATATCAACAATATCTGTGTTTTTGCCGTTAAGTTCAAAATCAAATCTCAAACGAACATTTCCATCAGTATATTTAGGGTATTGTTCATCATTTAAATCTTTAATTATGTATCCCAGATTAAAGTAATAACTAGATGAGTAGCTTGATTTTTGCAACCCAAGTACAACCATTAATTCATTACTTTCTATATAATAGCAACTTCTTCTTTTGGTCATTCCGTTAGAAATAACTATTTCTTCTACAATCTCTTTAAACTCCGCAGTTTCCATTCGTAATCTCCTTTTTGTTCTTTTAGGACAATTATTCTATGCAAACTCGTCTATTCCTTCTTTAACTAACCTGCCACGTTAGTGGAACAAGAAAAAGAGCCGCAGCTACGACTCTTTGTTAAACTAAAGCACCCTTTAATTCAATAAGCGAGATGAATAAGTTGCAAAAAGTGACCTGCATTTTTAATGCCTCATTTCCTCATAATCTGTACTTAGAGGTGAAGCATATAGATTAATAAATAATATGTAAACTGGATACAGAATGACAGACCCATAAATCAGAAGGCTAAATCTCGGAAATAGTGTTACTCCTACATTAATAGGAAAAACAACAGGGAAAAAAGAGAAAAAAAGAATAAAATATGGTACCCACAAAAGGAGTGACAAATAGCTGTATTTTCTACTTATAGTCCATTTTTTTGTTAAGTAAATGAATAAAATTGTCGAAAGTAGAAGTCCAATAACATTAATAGCAGCAATTACAATGTAAACATTATCCCATTCCCAGCCAGTTAACATACTAATATGAGATACATTTATTATGAGTTCGATTGCTATAAACAACGCTATAGCGTATAAGGCACTAATAATATTTAACTTTATAAAAAACTTCATCATATACCTCCTTAATTAAGAAACATCAACACCTCTGAGTTAAGTTCTTTATTCAATTATAATCATTCTTAAAGTAACCTGCCAGTTAGTTTAACAAGAAAAAGCTGCCTCAATGACAGCTATGATCTTAAACTCAAGCACCCGTTAACTTTAGTACAATACTTCACAATCAGCTAAAATCTCACTGATTGTTTTGCTTTATTAGTTTAAATAACCAACTAAATAACTTTATTACTTCAACAAGCACGAAACCAAACAATATCGCCTTTAAGAAAAAGAGGTTATCTGAAGTGAGGGTCAATTTTCCGGTTCTTAAATAGTGGGTCAAATAACCCAATACAGCACCACATATAAGCCATAAAATGTGTTTCAATCTTTCCAAGAGATATGTTTTCATTTGTTTCTCCTAGCTGCTTCTACAGCACAATTGATATTAAGTTTCATAACAATTAAATAATAATTGATTTTTTGGATAATTATAATGGGAATTCAATCCTATGTAGTTAAATCCTTTTCACTAAACTGCCCCTTTAGTGGAGCAAACAAAAAAAAGCTTCCATAGCAGCTACCATTGTTCAACCAACGCAACCATTAGCTCGATAAGAAAACTTATTATAAGGGGTTACGTTTAGGGAGAGAAAAAACGAATTAATAGATAAATAAGTTGAACAAATAGCCTACTAAATCACACGTAAAAAAAGGGGGTGTTATTCGCCGCCATCATCTCCCCCATCATCATTGTCCTCGTTATCAATACCATCGATGATTCCATCATTATCATTATCATTGAAAAAGTCCTTAATGGTATCTAAAAAGCTTTTTTTCTCACTTTCATTTTCATTAGAATGATAACTACTCATAAAATTTTGTAGTGTGATTACTTGAACAGACTGTTGTTTATTTCTCGAAACAAAGTAAAGAAAAATAATAACTATAATAATTATTAGGAGTAATATTAGAGCCAGAATCACAAATTTATTCAAATTAGCAACAACCCCTTACTTGTCCTATATTAATGAGTATGAAATTTTCGTGCTTTGATTACAAATTTTTACAGGCTTAAAAAAAAATGCTGTTGCGTTTAACAACAGCGTTTACCTACTACCTTAGATATAGAATATCTTCAATCTTAAATTCCTTATCCCTCATACCAAACTGTTGACCAGAAAAATCCTTCTTCAACTAAACTGACCGTTAGTCAAAAAGAGTTCCTGCTTATTACATAAACGCACCCTTTTAGTTAGCTATCCGCTTTTGCTCCAAAAATATAAATTCCTATGATACTGTCATCTACTGTATTTACCAGTAATACGATTTTTTCGGCAAAGTTGTAAAAAGAACGAATTGTAATGGAATCCCTTAAGTCTTCTTGTAGCTTCCAGCCTACTGGCTTTAAAAAAAATGGTCTATTTTTTTGAAAACTTTCATTCAACAAAAACTGCTGAATACGCTTGTTCTCTTTCAGTTCTAATGGATTAACTGATTCCTTTTTGATTAAAAAATACTTAAGATTCCTTGGTCCTGTCGATTGCTCTGATTGGGTACCCCTATATAAATCTGATACCACAGGATAATACCCTTTGGAAAGCAAACTCTTAACTAATTCTTTTGATTCTTTTTTTAGCTCTGATAACTGTATTTCCTTAAATTTCCCCTGAACAAAAAATTCCTTTACAACTTTATAGTGGGGAACCAACTCTTTCATAATAACTTCCTGCAACCACGGGTTCATATCCTGGAACACCAGAACAGATTGGTGATCTTCTAGTATCACTTCAGGAGCTGCATAAAAGAAACAAATCACACTAATTTCATTTAAACTTTTTTCTGATTTAATCAATCTGACACTTTGGTTTCTCATCCTATTATAAAAATCTTCTTCATCGTCCTCATCCTCAAATAGACTGTCGAAGTCCCCCTCAGCAATTTCCTCAATCCATTCAAAAGGATATTCCTTTTCTTCTCCTTCATAAACTTCCTCCACTGAGGCATACAATGTCCAACCAGTTTGCCGTCTTCCTTTAAAACTGTTTATTTTGTTTAATAAAGATATACCAACTTTACCTGTTATTGAAATGAACAGGCTAATTAACTTACCTGCCAAAATATATCACCATATTCCGATTTTTGTTTTTTCTTAATCAAATGTAATTATTTAATATTACTAAAAATAGTCACAAATCCCAAAAGGAATATTATTAATTTATTATTTGTTTAATAATGCACTGATGCCCTTTTAGTGCATTAAGAAAAGCCGTCTTTAATGGGCAATCGTATCTTCAAGTAATGCTACCCGTTAGTTGAACAAGAAAAACCCTAGCTTTTAATCTTTTTTATCCCTTTTGCCTTTATCACTGAATAGCCAATTGAAAAAGATAAATAACAAAACCAAAATTAAAGAGTGAACACCGTTATCAATCCAATTAAACGAATTAGAGCTAAAATAATCTTTCAAAATAAAGTAAATATAAAATAATATAAACAAAATCACATAGGAATAATTACGAAATATTTTCATATATCTCCACCCCCATTAATTGTCACAACAATTAATATTCAACCTCAGTTTATTATTCCCTGCAAATCACTCTTATTGAAGTAACCTGCCCCGATAGTTTAAGTACAACATTTCACAATCTTTTTTGTGAAAAAAGAAAAAACGCGACCTCCTTCTTGAAGTATCGCACCCGTTAGTTGAAGAAGAAATCACTTCCAATTTTCAAGTCTCTTTTCAATTAATTTTATTACACTATGAGAACCTATAAAATCAGCAATTTCATATCCAGTTTCTGTTTTCTTAATATTACACACAGCAACTTCATTTTCATTTATATAAACTGAATACAATGTAAATATATCATCAATGGAATATAAATAATTTCTATAAATTTCGTCTTTTTCGTCGGCAATATTCTCTATCACTTTTAAGGTTATTTCTGGTACAGGCATACGCATTCCCCTTTAACTACTAAATATTATCTTATTGAAGAATAGCACCCGTTAGTTGAGAAGGGAGATTCTAATTTTTACTACCCTTGGATAATTCTTCACGTAATTTTTTTATCTCTTCTGTTTGGTCTAATATATTATTATTCACTTTTCTTAAAGCATCATAAACCGCAAAAATTCCCGCAAATACTAAGAAACCGACCAGTAAATCCATTTTAACACCTTCTTCATTTAATATATTAAATTAATAATAACCTAATTTGGGTAATCCTGTAATAAGAAGTTGGTCTTTGTTAAACTAAACTGCCTCTTTAGTTCAATAAGAAAAGCCACCTGAATAGGCAGCTGAACTTTACCCTTGTACCTGTTAATAGAAAAAGGTAAAGAAATCTATTTTCTCTTACATATATTAATCGTTAGTTCCTAATACATCTGTATTTGGAGGTTCATAACCCATCTGACGTATCATAGCTACAATTTGTCCCTTGTGGTGAAATTCGTGAGTTATAGTATGCATTATTAATTTACCAGGGGTAAATGTTATAATTTCTGTTTCATCTCTCCAAGGAATCTTTCTTTGAATTGGCTCAGATAATTGCTTTCCGTGTAATTCAAATACCTCATTTACAAAAGAATCAACCTGTTCAAAGCGTATTTTTATATCGTCCAGTTTCAATTTCTGTCGTTCATCCTTTGGTGTAATTGGCTTCTTTGTTTTTAATAAAACAAATGAGCCGAGCCACGCAATATAACAATCTGCTATGTGAACCAATGAGTCTCGCACACTTTCCCAACCGTATCCATTTTGGCGAGTAAAATCATTTTGATTAAGTTCCTTACAATAGTCTAGCAGCGTTAATCGTGTCTGACGAACCCATTCATATTCGTTTTGATGAAACATCATCTATACACCCACTTTCTTATAATGATAATACTTATTCTAGATATGTAAAAATAAACCTTCTTCCACAAACCTGCTTCGTTAGTTCAACAAGAAAATGAGGATCGCCGCAACGTCCCCATCTTTAACTCTTGCTCCCGTTAGTTCAATTAAACTTACTAAAGTGTAATCATCTTATAGTATCATTGTCACCAAGATGTTCAATTTGCTCTAAAATCCAAGGATTATCTCCTTCCTTAGAGTAACTTGTAAAATACGTTTTATTAATTTCGATCAAATTCCAAACCATTGGTTCTTTGACCATTATTTTTATTTCCTTCTTACCTGAATCACTGTTGGGGTCAAATGCTATTATCCAGGCTTTTTTATAATCCTTTGAATGGGCTTTTTTAACTACATACAAGTCGGAAGATGTTGATGAAAAAGGACCTCCACAAGCAGTAACAATCAAAAGGAAAATAATAATTAATAAACTTGGAATCTTTCTCATTGATTCACCCCAAAAAATTATTGTTTATAACCAATGTATTACAACAAAAATCCCTTCATTACCTCTTCCAATAACCTGCTTCGTTAGTTCAACAAGAAAAAGCTGCCTTAATGACAGCTCTGATCTTAAACTCAAGCACCCGTTAGCTAAATAAGAAAGATTATGACATCTTGAAAATGCTATTAAAATAATCACGCCAATAATCAACCAACCATTTATTATATTTATGATACATATGTACCAGTTTCTTAACCTCATTAGAATGGATTATACAACCTCTATCGTCATACATATGAAATATTAAGTCCTTCTCGGTGCTAATGAAATAAACAGACTGACCAATTGAAGGTTCACTTCCTTGTTCATAATTACCTATTCCTTCAAGAATATCCTTGTAAGTAATAGACTTTACTTGTGAGTATACAAGTTTCACTTTGTATTCCCGTTTTATTTCAATTGTTTTACCCGTTATTTCATCATAATCCTCATCTAAATCGAACAAAGTTTCTACTTCAATATTTTGACCTTTTAATAAATCATACAAGTATTCTGGAGTGGTATTCCCAAACATTATATCCTCTTTTATTTCCCAATCTTTTATATAAACATATATATAATCTTCGGGATGGAACACATCTTCAAACAATGTAGTAACTCTTGTAACAACTTGATTGATTCTTTCATCAGATCCATTTTCAAAGGGCTCACCTAGTTCAAACCTTAGATGTACATCGCTTGTTAGATTAGGAAAATTTCTTTCTATGTACTTGAATATTCTATCCTTCATTGGAGTTACTCCCTTAATTAAATAATTAATAATTTCTTGTCTACTTTAAATTCGATACATCTGTATAAGCTTCCTTGTTCAGCTAAACTGCCCCGTTAGTGGAATATGAAAAGTATTATTTCTTGATTTGAAGCAATACTTATTGTTAGGGAAAATCATCTAAACAAATTAGATTGTTTATTAATTCATTCAATATAGTTTACGTTATTATCTTGGCACCATTTAATCGCAATTTCTTTAAAACACTCGTCACGATAGGAATACCATTGATCCTCGATTTCAAAATCTATTATTTGGTCTTTAAATCTTCTAAAGGCACCTTTTCCCTTAATGGATCTTAATAATATATCCTGCTTTCTCTGGTCACTGATAGTTAGGCAAAAGTCTTCCATAATTTCATATTCATTGACTTCATATTTTGTTGGTAACTCTATGTAATTCTCAAAATTTTCAACAACATCATTTGCAACCATTAAATTTTCTTGTTGCCACTCAGGTAAATGATCGAATGGTTCTTCATTTTCAGCAGCTCTCAAGTCCTCCGATGTTACTAACACTATTTCACCAGTAGTAATATTTAGTAATGAACGTGACTCTTCAAACTGTATTTCCATTTCTTCAATTATATCTTTTAGCTTTACTTGAATGCTCATAATATAGCTCACCTTCCATTATCGATCTTAAACTCTTGCACCCGTTACTTTAAGTACAATACTTCACAATCTGCTTTGTTGAACAAACCAAAATAGGCGATGCCTTGTTTAAGCATCGCACGCGTTAGTTCAAATAGTTTTACCATTCTCTCCATTCTTCAGTTATGTCTTCTTCAGACTCAAAGCCAGCTATTCGTGCTGCTTCAGTAATAAACTCATATAGTTCTTCTCTCTCCATTGTCTCAATAAAGTAATCATAATTTTCATTTAGTTCATTTAAACTGATAACTACTTTTTTAACACATTCTAATATTTCTTCCTCAGTCGGATTTTCTCTAAGAACTTTTAGGCTATTGATGTATGAATCAAGAACCTCATTAGTTGCATTTATATTTTCGTCAGTAAATAGGTTATCATCTTCATCCATTCTTTGTTTCCATACTAGCGTTGGTTTGTTTTTAGTTAACTCTTCAAAAGTCATATTATCCTCCAAATTTTTTACTTCTTGTTTTGGATCTTCCTCACCCTCGGCGGATTTCTTGTTTTCGCTACAAGCCCCTAAAACTACAACTAAAACAGATGATAAAATAGAAATTAATAATAGCTTTTTCATAGTTGTAAAACCCCTATTATGTCTTATACAAAAACAATTATAAGTGAACTTTTTGGAAAATGGTACAAACTCTTTTATCAAATTTCACTTTAATTTTTCTTATTAAACCGCTCCGTTAGTTGAACAAGCACCTTCTCTTCTATTGCACATTTTCCTCGAAATACGTAGTAATGTTATTCATATTTATTTTGATTTCATTTATAATGAAATCAATAAATTCAAGGGAGAGATCAGAAAAAATTATGATAGATATTCTTTGGTATTGCTACTTAGTAATTTTAGCAATTGCTGCTATTGCAATACTCATAACTGGCTATAAAAAAACTCTTGGTATAATAGATTTTCTATTTTCCGTAATTACTTGGATAGGTTTATTTGGTTACATTACTAATACACAGATTCTTACTCCTCTTGTATGGAAATTTGTATTTGTAATTGGTTTGATATGGGATGTTTATTTTAGTTTCAAAAAGTTCAATGAAGAGGTTGAAGGTGACGATGATACACCTCAATCCATTAAACTAGCAATTATCGGAATTACATTAATTTTCTTAGTTGGACCTTTATATTTCGGCTTATTTAATTATGCGTTTAAATAAAGTGTTTATTTTTTCTCTGTCACTAATACTATTATTTTAACCACTACCAGAGTACCCCACAAGGGTACTTTGATCATTTTCTGAGACTTTATTTTGCTCCTTCACAATATGGTTCAATTCGAAATAATAAGACTTTCCTAATGAATTAACCTGCCACGTTAGCTGACGAAGGGACCGCCGCTGCAATCCCTGTTCTTGAACTCTTGCACCCGTTACTTTAAGTGTAATCATTAACATACTTATTTGCATACAAGCCCTCATTCGTTCATATATTTATATCAATGTAAATGGGGGGACATCAATTATGAAAGTAGTTTATGTTAAAAATAAATCATTTGAAAAAATATTCAATGTAGCTTTTGCTATTTATATTTTTATATTGTTCGTAGCAAGTTTTTGGGGAATAAGTGTGTTCTCTCCAAGAATTCAAGCAGATTTCAGTGGGGTGTCTCATAATATTATTCCTCAAAATTTTCATCAATTTAACCTTGATACTTGGCTTTTTAATACAGTTGGAAACATACTTATATTTTTACCTTTAGGTATATTACTTCCTCTAACTTTTGACAAAATATTTCGATTGCCCCAAGTTATTTTTATATCAATTATTTTAAGTTTAACTATCGAAGTAGCACAATACCTGACTAAATTAGGGGTATTTGATATTGATAAAACCATTTTAAATTTATTGGGATGTGTATTAGGCTTTTTTGCTTTAAATCTTTTTCGTAACCCAACTCCCCAAAAATAGTGAATTGTTTATTGTACTAACCTGCCACGTTAGCTCAATAAATAAAAAATGCCACCCAAAGGGAGGCTACTGCAAAACAAAAGATTTTATTTCTGAAGCACAATATGTAGAGAAAAAGCAAAAGGGTGAAACACTACCAGTGGAGGGTGCTCACCCTTTTTACATTTATTTTTGGACTTTTGCAGTGCCCTCAAAGGGGCGGTAGCAATTTATAAGTTTCTTATTTAAGTATTGTAATTCTTTTATGGAGCAATAAAGAAAGCAAGGAAATTAAAATCCCACTAAGCAATACCCATCCTTTTATCTCATATGAAATAATTACAATAAGTTCCCAAAAATTTTCGGGACCAGAATTTGAAGAATTACTGTATGGATAACCGAAAATCAAAGGAATAAGCCCAAAAACAGTTAGTAGGATGCCAAGTATCAATAAAAACAAAGATATTTGTTTCATTAGACACCTCCTTGTTTTCATAATTTGACTGAAAATTCAGTCGTATAAACATTAATTTTTTCTTGCTCTACTAACCTGCCCCTTTAGTTGAAGAAACAAAAAGCTGCCATTGGCAGCTGGATATTCAAGTAAAGCACCCGTTAGTGAATCAAAATTGTTTTAATACCTCCTTCGCCTTAATTTCTCACCCTCTGAAGGTCTTTCTGCTAATCGAATTAAGTCGTCTAAAATGAATTATTCAACAATCCTGCCATTTAGTTGAAGAGAAAAAAATAAAATCACCCGTAAATATCAAGTCCAACTACATTCTCATCATTATCATCAACAACTAAGATAATTTGTTTTGCAAATGTACTAAAAGCACGAATTGTCACTGATTCTTTTAAATTATCATCTAATTTCCATCCTGTTGGTTGAAGCAATATTGAACCACTATCAGTAAAGAAAGAACTCATTAAAAACTCTCGTATCTTTTCTGTTTCTTTAATATGTACTGGGTTTATCGATTCTTGACTTACTAAATAGTATTTCAATTTTCTAGGCTTAGTTGCCAAATTAAGATTTTTTGTGCGATATAAATCAGGAACAACTGGATATATTCCATTTGAAAGTAAATCTTTTAACATTTTTTTCGACTCTTTTTTTAGACACATTACGTTTATTTCTTTTAGCTTCCCATCAATGAAAATTTGCTTTACATCTGAATAATGAGGAACCACTTCACTCAATATAGTTTCTAAAGCATTGTCATTTGGTGTTGGTAATGTTGTTAGGGAATCTTCACCTAAAATTAAATCAAAAGAGGCAAAAAACTGGCAAACAGGGCTCACTTCATTTAATTCAACGGTTGAATCCAATCTCTTGATATTTAATTCACCATTATCGCTATTCAATTGGAATGGTGGTTCATCAATTTCTTTAAGCCATTTAAACATTATAACTCCTCAATTAACTTAAATTATATATTTATTCCATTATATACCACATATCAGACAATTTCCTTCTTCAACTAACCTACCCCGTTAGCACAATAAGAAAAAGCTGCCGCAACGACAGCCCCTATTCTTCAACTCTTCCACACGTTAGTTGAACAAGGTTATAATTTTACTTTTATTAATCTTATAATTTCACAATTACTAAATCATCAATATTTAGTTCTTTAAAATAAACAAAACAATACTTCTATGAAGATGAACGATGCAATTAAAGTTAACCAGCCAATTTTATTTGTTACTTGCTTCTGGAGGAATTGGATTTTAGACAAAATAAACGAAACTCCAAAAAATAATATAATAGCATACAACGTTTCCAGCCAAAACGATTCACCAAGTTTTCGAAGGAAAATAAATATTAACACAAAAGAAATACCTCTAGCTACATTTTCCCATTTTTTCAAGTTAACTAAACCGCCTTTATTATTAGGATGCATTTATACTCTATAATAATCGATTTAACACACCAAAAATATTGGGAATTACCCCCTCTTTTCATCTAACCTCCGTTACTTAAATAAGAAAAATGCTTTACTCCTTGTTAGAGGAAAGCACCGGTTAACTTAATAAGAGCTTTAGATATGAAATACTTTTAATTTACTCCAAGTCGATTTCCAATTCTTTTTTTTAATACGTTCTTCGCAAATTTCCACTCGTTCTTTCGTTTAATAGGAGTTGGCTTCACCTCTAAATTACCAACATCACTAATTCCACAAGGGGCAGTTAATATCACATTGTCCTTTACATCTAATTTTACTCCTAATGCTGTCGCTGTTTCAGGAAACTTTGATATAGCATCAACAGAAGAAGAATAAGGAGGCATTTTACTTTTAATGTGCATTCTTGCTTCATTCTTAATTGACCAAGGAATGTAGGGATTAAGGGTTTTAAGTTTTTCTTCAAGTTTCTTTTCTTCTAATTCATTAATATTATTTGGTTCAAAATAGATTACATCAATATCTGGGATAAGAGTTCTTTCACTGAAATCGTGTAATGTATCCCATATTTTTGAACGAACAAATCCAGCACATATCCACCAATCAGGTAAATCTAATGTATTTGCAGATTTTAATATTTCCATCATCCATTTATCTTCACTAATAACCGAAATAATCTTTTCCTCATTCATCACTATAAAATTACTCCTTAAAATATGTATTACATTAATTATTCTTTAATCTTGAATGCAAATCCTTCTTCAACTAACCTGCTTCGTTAGTTAAAAAAGAGTAGTCGCTTGAAATGGCAGCCGGAACTAACCCTTTAGTTGTAAATGAAATTTAACATTTCTTTTCCCATTGCTTTAGTAATTCAATAATTTCTGGTTGGATATGATCATCCCAACCTTGTTTTGCTCTTTCTAAACAACCATCCATCTTTGCTCCGTTTTCTAACAAATATGAAGCAATGTCAATAAAGCCGAAATAACACGCAATTAACAACGGTGTCCTGCCTAAACGGTCACATAGGTTCAAATCAGCACCTTGATGAACCAATTGTTTTATAAATTCAAAATTATTGCTATGAACTGCCCAGTATAAAAGACTTTGACCTTGAAATTCCTCATTTACATCGTGTGTTTTTAAAAATTTATTTAGACCTTCACTATCTTTTCTATGTAATAAATCGGAATAATTCATTAGTAACCAGCCTCTTTTCTTAATTACTGCAGCCCCTTCAAACTAAATCCTACCATAAACTTCACCTATCTTATTAAATTAACCTGCTTACGATAGTTGAAGATTGCCGTACTGTATCAAATTTTATAATCAGGTCAATAATTCCTCTAAAAATAGAATTTTTAGGGAGAGATGTATTTTGCTATTATCAAAAAGCCTGGGAAATTTATGAATCTGATAAACGAATTGAAGGGTTCTCCCAACAGACTTTAAAGGCCTATAAACTTCAAGCGTTGTTGGTGATACGGTATTTTGAGGATGTAAAACTCGAAACCATTACTACTATCAAATTAAAAGAATACTTGGCAAAGTCAAGTGAAAATCTAAAGCCATCCAGCTTAGCTCACCGTATACGTTTTATAAAATCACTTTTCCGTTGGTCACACGAGGAAGGACATATTTTAAAGAATCCGGCTGCTAAATTAAAAGAACCTAAAGTAGGAAAACGAATCCCCAAATTTTTAACGGAAAGAGAAATCGAATACTTAAGGGAAGCCTGTGACACTCCTATGGAAAAGGCATTATTCGAATTTATGTTTTCAACAGGTTGTAGAATAGGTGAAATTGTTTCGCTAGATAAGAACAGGATCAATTGGTCAAACCGATCAGCGATTGTTCTAGGCAAAGGTGCTAAAGAAAGAGAAGTATATTTTAATATTCGTTGTGAAATTTGGCTTAAACGGTACTTAGATAATCGTCAGGATAATGATCCGGCCATTTTTGTTACAGAACGTAAACCACATAGAATGAGCATTGCTCAAATGAGATACATTGTTAAGCGGATTTCTGATAGAGCAGAGATTAGTAAAGTAATTCATCCACACCAACTAAGACATAGCTATGCAACACATTTGTTGAATAATGGAGCACCTCTTGATGTTATCCAAAGTCTACTTGGTCACCAGAAGAGCGAAACTACAAAAATTTATGCCCAATTAAGTGGTAGTCTTAGACAAGAATTGTATAGAAAATATTTTTAATCAATGGCTCAAATATGTACAAAAGCAACACCTTTAAAGAGTGTTGCTTCGTTTAACTCTTTTCTAATAACCACCAAAATGGTAACGGGGTGTTAAACTCTTGCACCCAGTTAGCTTAAGTACATTTCTTCACAATATCCTCGTAATGCGACACAACCTTCCTAACCATTTTTATCTTCATTAATAAAATTAGACTAGTTTTAATATGATGGTAAAAAGGGTAAGAAAGGATGATGGCTTTGAAAAAATATTTGTTTTTCATTATGTTATTCGGTCTTTTTTTTCCTATTTGCCAAAAAGTATCATTGATAATTTTATATATAATTTACTCACGAAATTCAGTATTAATTGGACCTTTAAATATGGGTCTCGATAGTATGATTAATCTATTTATATCTCTCATTGCAGCAATACTTACATATTTCTTTACGAATGTTTTTCTAAATTGGGAAAGTAAAAAAAAATGAACAATTTGAGTATTAATTTATTATTGCCCTTCCTTCTATTCACTTCCCTACGTTGCATTTTGTTTCAAAAACGCATTAATGCGTTTTTTCTTATTAAACTAACCCCCAGTTAGTACAATAAAAAACGGGATAGCCGCAGCCATCCCATCTTTAACTTCATTGTAGAAGTAATGCATCTTAGTTTACTTACACTTATTGATATTGCTTCTTAATATTGGTGGTCCTAATTTTTCATTCTTTGAGTTAGAAAGACGTACCTGCACTTTTACATTTTCCATCTTTGCTGTTATTTCATCAAATCTTCCTGCCCAAGTCGGACTATCTATTTCTGGAGTAGGGTAAAGCCTGAAACGCCAACTAATTTCACTTGGTATAAAAGCGAATCCTTCATAACTGTCGTAATTGCCATAAGAGGAGGGCTTAGGAAGGTGAACTCCAAGGATACTTATATTTGTTCGTACGAAACCTGGCTCACGCAACCGTACTTTATAAATTAATGCAGTGCCCTTTGCATTTTCAAGTTTCTTATCTATCGGTTCCAAGACCATACTGCAAGGGAAGGTTGCTGCCTTTGATGGTAAAGGATAAATACAAAAAATTGAGATGATAAATATGCTTAAAATAAATCGTTTCATATTGCACCTCTAACATTTTTTTGTTTAATTTACCCTTATTTTGTTCTAAATATTGATACTCCTTCTTAAAGTAACCTGCCCGTTAGTGAAACAAGAAAAATAAGACCGCCGCAGCGATCTTCATCTTTAACTTAAGCACTCCGTTAGCTCAATAAGAAAAATGGATTGTTGTAACTATCTAATTTAAAAAAACAAACCAAATAATATTGTTATTAGGTTTATAAAAAGAATAGTAATACCAGGAAGGATAAAACGCTCCATACATAGTCTTTTCTTTTAATTGTGTTTATAAAAATCATTGTTATCGCAATAATTGAAACAATTGAATACAAGTATCCTGAAATATTAGAAATATAGTACCCGTATGCTAATGAATTAACTATAAAAATATGATACAACAAACAACTAAAATCTTTTCTGACTTATTTATAGGTATCTTGTTGTTATAATCCCACAAATATTATTGATTAAATTCATAAGACCAAAAGAGAATAACTACCTTCTAGCCACTTTTTTTATTAGTTAACAAGATATCTATTGATTTATACCTTATAATATAAGCATTAGGAATATAATTGCAGTAAGAGGTGAATTGTAATATGGGAAATATACAAAATACTTTTGGATTAAACAATTTCAAAACAATGAAAGAAACATCAAAAGCAGTTGAATTCAAAAATATTGTAAACGATGAAGTAATTTATTTACTTCCAAATAAAGAGATTACTATTGTTTTAAATCCAAAAACAGTAGAAGAAAATAACGAACTAAAGAAAAAATCTACGGGGTTAAATCATAACACAGCTTTCCTAGAATTCCCCAAGAGAGAGCACACTGGTAATGGCCCGATTTGCTTTGGGTATGCTTATAAATTTCAATCAGATGAAGAATTAGATGTTTTTTTACGTGAGTTAAATAAATATCATAGTTGTTCCACTAAGATGGAATTATAAAGGGAATTTTAATTAGCTTGGACAGGACAACTTCTAACCATACCATTTAATAAATGGTGTTTATTTCTTTCAGTGAGTGAAAAATCAGTAATTCGCATTATATTTTTAGCAAGATAAAAATGACTTTTTCATTAGCAGCTTTTAATTTACACTCAAAGAAATGTTTAATATACTAGAATGTACTTATTCAAAACTGTAACGATAAAGAATTTAGCTAGGAGGACGATTTCACCTACTTGGTTTGAGTTTCAGTTAACCCAGAAAATAAGAACACTCCCTTTAAATACCGTCGAAGGGAGTGTTCTTATTTTTGGGATAACTATGTAAAATTGCTTGTCATTTCAGCTTTAAATTTCAGAGTTCAAAACGAAACCCCTTAATATAGATATTTTAACGTGTTCTATTATTTTTAGGATTTATAATCTTTTTTGCAGTTTCCACATCTAAGTAATTTTCACGTCTCCAACGTATAGGCGGTTTTGGATCAATTGCTGGTTGAGCTGGTGAAGTAGCTGGTGTTGGTGGTTGCGAACTACTATTTTGTTGAGAATTACTACTACTCATTTCTTGAGCCTCCATTATTGATTGTTTTGATTTCTTGGGTATTCCTATCTTTTTGAATATTTGTTTCTTGCTTTTTAATTATTTCAACTTTTTGTGTATTGGCATCGTCCTTAAAAAAGCTAGGTACGTAACAAGAAACTGTCAAAAGGGTTGAAATAACTGATAAGATAATAAGACGGTTAACGGTACCCATTGTGGCGGTTCTTATTTCATTCACTTCATAATTATGAGCTGCGGCTTCAACATAGTAATCATAAATCTCATTTTTAAAATGACTTTCCGCATCTGTATTTTGAGATGGGTAGTTAGAATAATAATTTTCTAGGTATTTAAAACGGTTATTTAATACTAATGGGTTAGGTATAAAACCATAATTTTTTCCATAAATATGGATAAGCAAGAAAACAATTATTAACAAATTTAATATGAGTGATATAATGCCCAATATAGAAAGTGGCCAAAAGAATATTGTTTGTTTCAAATCGTTTATATTCTGTATGCAATAAATTAAAGCCGACATCAATATAGTCACGATAGTTAAATTAGTGGTAAAGCGATTCATTAACAGTTCTTTCGATTCCAGTTCTTTATAATACATTTCTTTAAAATATTCAAATCGTTCTTGCATAATATTCCCCAAATTCCAAAATTTTGATTTTACTAAATAAGTATAACTGAATAAGTTATTAAAATAAATACTTTTTGGTCTTCATTTTCTATTAATTCGTGAAATAATCAATTAAGTTTTTAATTGCCCGTAAAAAAGACTAAGACCAATTAAAACAATTCTTCTGTTAATAAAAGGAATCTGGGTCCACAACCCATACAACCTTACTTTAACCAATATCAATTTGCTAAACTCCCCCATAAGGATGAATTCAAGTTTTAATTTTTAAGTGGGTATGTGATGTCTTTGTCCTTATAAAAATAGCATTTGAGCATTAAAAAATTTTCCAAAATCGAAGTCTTTAGTAAGATTTATGTGACTATCTAATCAAATTAAGTGGTATGTTTAGCTAGGCAGTTAATTAGCGAAAAAACCAACTTTTAACTTGGTTTTAAATCTAGATAAGAACTTAACTTATGCACTAAATATGTATTCAGGCAACGCATTTTTGATTAAAAATATATGAGATCAAGAAAGTATTAAAAAAAAAAAGCCTGAATCGATAATTACTTAAGTTATCATCGATTCAGGCTTTTTTCTTGTTCAAGTAACGCACCCTTTAGTTGAAGAACATTATTTGTTTAAAATAGGACTGTTTGTGATTGATTTTCCAAGAACATTTTCTAAATCCTTTTCTAATTTTGTATCTGACCCAATATAGCTAACAATGATTTCCCCTTTCTGGTAAAAATGAGGAATATCTATCGGTTCCACTATTACACGTCCGATTCTTGTGCCATCTTCAGATATTGTTTTTGATTCCTTTTTAGCTTCTTTTTCATTTGGAAATTCATAAATAGCTAATGGTTTACCATCAACTTTGTAGTAAGTGGCATTAACCGAAAAAAGACGTGGACCAGAACTATTTCCAACTCCCATTTCAATAACTGTATGGTCTTCCTCTTGTAGCTTCTGTATCAAATTTTCAGATTGGCTAGTAGTACCTGTACATCCTGATAAAAATAAGACGATTAAAATAAAAAAAGTGAATTTTTTCATAGTACAACCCTCCCATATTATAAATAGTTTTCTCTAGGAGGATTATGACATTTTTAACTAAACTGCCAGTTAGTGGAACAAGAAAAAGGGTTGCCGCAGCAATCATTTCTTCAACTCTTGCACCCGTTACTTTAATAAGCACACGAAGGGCTAAACCTAACAAGTGGTTCATTTATTTGTTAAATTTCTTAATTTCCTCAGTTAATATGTTCAATTTTTCTTCAATCCTGTTAAGTTGATTGCTTCGTTTCTTATTAGAACGGAAAAATGAAACGACTATGATAATGGCTAATGCTAAAAAACCCAAATTTATTAGCTG
Source organism: Bacillus sp. OV166 (assembly GCF_900177675.1). Taxonomy (GTDB): domain Bacteria; phylum Bacillota; class Bacilli; order Bacillales; family Cytobacillaceae; genus Neobacillus. Next base: position 3,985,922 of record NZ_FXWM01000001.1, read on the forward strand.
AAATATAACGTCTCCTACATTTATTGATGAACTATTCATTATGTTCGAACCCTCCAAAATAAAAATTGCTTATAACAGTTTATCACATTTGTTGTTCAACTAACCTGCCCCGTTAGTTGAATATACAAAAAAAGCCGCTATTTGGCAGCTGAACTTCAATTAGCACCTTTGTGATAAGTCTAATAATCTATTAACAATATAATGTAAAAAAAATTATATATAGTCCATAATGTTACTGTATCAATTAGAAGGAAAAGAAATTGACAGCACTAAATTTATGTGGGATATTCAATTCACAGAAGATTAAGGATTGCTGAGTAAATAGATTAGAGAGCAATCACCAAACAAAAAGGCAAGGGAGAAATTACAATGTATCCTATTTCTATAGAGAAATTTGCTGAGAGATTTGTAAGAGAGAATAAGGGTGAGAATAAACAAAAAGTCATTAATAATTTAAAAAGTGCGTTAAATCGGAAAGAAAATGGAGCCACTTGTATCGTGTGTAGTCAACCAATTTGGGTGATTGGTTCCGCTATTACTGGAACTGATATGTGTTTTTCCTGCACAACAGGTGAATCAGATTCTTCCGATGATTATGAGATTGATAAAGTTTGTAATATATAAATAGTACACAATAAAACCAAAAAATAAATTAGTTAAAACTAAAATCGCAGCGAAAAGCAGCGTTTTTTTGTAGTGAATTTATGGTGAAAAATTAGATGTGAAATATCTTGTGAAGCCAATTCCCCTCACTTCTTTAATTTCTTCTAATTATTTCCATACACCCTAAAGTTCTATACTCTACTCTTTTTCCTTCTTTCACTAACCTGCCCCGTTAGTGAAAAAACGACTGCTCATATTGAACAATCGCACCCAATAGTTTAAGTACAATTCTTCACAAACTTTAGATGTTTTCCAAATGAAGGACGTTAACAATAATGTTAAGGTCCTTCATTGCCTATTTAATTTATAATCTATCGATGTATGTTATAGACTAATACATCGAATAACTTCCCATCAACATAAAGTAATATCGCCCATTCTCCTGCCGTTGGAATGTTCACGCTTGAAGGTGTGTGTGCATCTGCTCCATTATTTTCACCTCCAAGACCTATAGACCAACCTGTTGTTAGGATTTGATGGACAGTTCCCGTTTCTTTATGAAAACCAACTACCGTTAGTTCGGTTTCTTTTGGATTTTCAATCCCCCAAAGATGCCACATCCACTTTTGGTTGATGTTTATGCTTGGCATATCAGCACCAATAACACCGGATTTATTTTTATTACCCAGTATATTGTTGTCTATATATAAGGCTTTACGGTTCCAGTCAATCTTTTCAAAGTCAGCTGTTTGAACAAAATTAGGAATATTTGGTGGTAAAAAAGTTTCTTCCCCAACTGACAATACTACATCTCCATAGAATTTATTATTTAAGTAGACCTTATATTTCCAAAGTCCATCTTTTGGAACTATTAACGTTGTATTAAACCTATCTAAACTTGCATATCCAGCGGAAGGTTCAGTAATCTTTTTTGAAGGTAATACATTTATACGTTCACCTGTCTCTTTATGGATAGCGTAAATTTCTATTTCTTTTCCCTTATAAGCATCAAAAGGTTCCCTGAAACTAAATACATAACCAAAAGGTTTACCGGCAGAAAGATAAGAATCCGGGAAGACCCTAAACAGTAGCTTACCATTTCTTGAGTAATCGTTTCTAATCTTCCATTCGCTTTCTAAAGTCTGGTTGGCTCCTTGCTTTACACCGTCGTCTTTTGAAGATAAGTATGCTATTAACTCTGTATAAAAGAGTAGGACAAATAAAGAGGCTGCCAGAGTGGAGATTAAATAAATATATAACTTTGGCTTTCTAGGCACATTTATTTTTTCTTGATGGAGCGAGGCCCTTATTTTTTCTTTCTGTACTTCTGTAAAGCGTACCCCTTTGTGAGTGGAAGAATTCATTGCTTTCCGTAAGTTTCTAAGTTCTTTCTCCACTTTATCGCCACCTTTCCAGTAATGCTTTTAATTTCATCCTTGCCCTATTCAGTCTAGTTTTTATCGTATTTCTATTTATTTTCAAGATCTCACTAATTTCTTCAATTGATAATTCTTCATAATAATATAGCGTAATAACCTCACGATATTTAATTGGTAGTTCTAACACACAAGTAGATAAAAATTCTTCTTCCCCACTCTTCATTATGGCCATCTCTGGTGATAATTCTGACGATTTTATAAGTGTAAGTAAGTTAGAGTTCGTAACAACCCTTTTAAAAATTGAACTCTTTAATAAATCTTTACACTTGTTTATCGTGATCCTAAATATCCAAGCTTTAAAAGATACAATTTTATCAATGTTTTCATATTCTTTATAACAAGTAATGAATACATCCTGTACGATATCCTCTGCAAGATTCCAATCCTTTGTATAGTTATAGGAAAGCTTAGTTAACCTGTCACCATATTCATCCATTATCTTTTCAAACCACATATCTTTATTTTCTGGATATAAATTTACCTTTCCAATCACTTTTCTCAACCTTATACCACCCCATTTCTCACTTACTGCTAAGACGACTGAGTTAAGCTTTGGTTTCATTTTTTATTTCAATAATAAAAAAAAGCTACCCAGCAGAGTAGCCTTAACATTAAAATGTATAAAATATATCCCTTTGACCTTCTTAACCTGCCCTTTTAGTTCAATAAGAAAAGGCTTCCGTAATTTGCAGCCAAATGTTAAAGGAAAGCACACGTTAGTTGAAGAACAACTTTTATCTTAAAATCCGCCGGTCCCTATTAGCTAATAAATCTTCAAAAATCTGATGGTCAGGAAATAAATTTTCAGGTAATTTGTCAAGGGGAAAAAGCCATTTATTAATGACTCTATATTACGGTCAATTAATTCTCCATCAAATTCGTTACAAGTAAATAACAGTTGCACCATCGAAGCTTGGTCCCCATTAGAAAACGTTTTGTCAAACTCTGGTCCTGAATAAATTCCGAATAAATCAAGTTTCCCTAAACGTAGTCCCGTTTCCTCAAGAACTTGCTGTATCCTGAATTGTTTCACCTAATTCCATAAAACCACCTGGAAGACCCAACATCTCGTTATCAGATCGCTGCTGCAATAACAACCGATTTTCTTTATCAAATACAAAAGCCCCAGCAACAACCATAATTACTTTTTCTTTACCAACCAAAGACCTTAAATTCTTTATATAGTCCATCATTTTCTCCTTTTTCCCATTATTACATTTCTTATTTGTTATTTAAAATCATAATCCTTCTTCAAGCTGACAGTGTTGATTTCTTCAAAATGTTAGTTTAAAAATGGTTTTGGTGGATGTAGATGTCTTCAATCTACAAGATAAGATAAATAAAACTCTTCTTCTAAAATAGAATACATCTTTAAATCCCGATGTTTTCCCTTTACAAACATACCTTTCCTAAGTATCCCTTCAAAAGACATCCCCGTTTTTTCCATTACTCGTGCTGAACCGATATTTTCTACAAAACACCTTGCTTGAATACGAACTAAGTCCATTTTTTCAAAACCGAATCTAATTACTTCTTTTGCAACTTCAGTAGTTAAACCATTTCCCCAATAGTCTTGAGAAATAACATAGCCAATTTCAGCAATTTTTTGATTTGGTTGCCACCAGACAAAGTCGATAGTCCCGATGAATTTTCCAGTTTCTTTGTGTTCGATTCCCCAAGGAGCCACTTGACTGCTTTCATATTTGTTCATTACAAAACCAATAAACTCTTTTGTTTCGGATAATGTCTGGTGGGTATTCCAAGTTACATACTTAGATACTTCTTCATTTGAACCATATGAAAATATATCTTCAGCATCATCTAAAGTAACTTTTCTTAGAATAAGACGTTCAGTTTCTAATATAGGTAAATCACCATATATTTTTTCAATCTCCATAAATAACCTCTCCAATTCCACTTCTTTATGAAAACTACTTCTATATAAGTTTTTATTTCTCCTTCTTGTTGAACTAAATCCGTTTAGTTGAATAACAAAAAAGCCACCAAAAATGGCAGCTTTATCTTGAACTATTGCACCCGTTAGTTGAAGAACGTTAATTCATTGACCTTGCAATTTCTAACATTTTTTCTTTCGGTAATCTTGAACTATTCATTTCTATATAAGTACCATCTTGCACCCAATTAAGTAAGCCACCAGTAATGGTGTCTCCATTTTTATCAACTTCACCATTATCTCCCCATTTTGAAAAATAACCCTTGTTCCCATTAATATCTACTTGCTGAGCATAAGGAAAATCGTCATCGGATAAAGGAAATCCCATTCTCTGGTCAAAACCAACCATCATCTTTATATCCTTGCTGTCCATATAGTGTAGCATTAACCAAGGGGATGTTTTGGTATCTAATGTCCAATCGTCAGGAATCTTTTTGGGAGTCAAAACGGTAAAATCAACTTTTTTCTTTATTTCTGGAATGGTAATGCTGTTGTGATTATACTTAATTTCTTTAGCCGTAATTATCATTGGGTTACTAATTAACAGGATTAGGACAATGAAAAAACGAATATGAAATGCCAATTTACTACCTCAATTCTAATGTAATTTCTGATAGTAGTATCTCCGAAGTGTCTCTTCTTATTAAACTATCCTGCCACGTTAGTACAACAAGAAAAAAGGATCGCCGCAGCGGTATCCCCATTTTCAACTCTTGCACCCGTTAGTTTAAGAAGCAAAGTTACTCTACACCAAAAACGTGAGACATTATAATGCCTGTAACTAATCCCGCAATAATAAAAGTGGGGATAGAAAGTAAAATCTTATTTCTTAATGAAATGGTATCAAACCGTTTATACAATTTACCCATTAGAATAAAAAAAGCCACAAAAATAGATAGAGATATTATACTTGCTATTAAATCAACTTTTGTAAAGGGTGGATTGAGGTAACCATCCAAATAATGATTTACAATAACCAATAAACTAAATAATATAAATTCATAAAAAAGAAACTTAAAATAAAACATTTTAATTACACCTCCTATCTACAATGTGTAACCAATCCTTTTTCAATTATCTTGCCCCGTTAGTGGAACAACAAAAAAAGGCTACCTTTTCAGCCTATTGTTTAACTCAAGCACCCGTTAGTTTAAGAACATTTCTTCACAATCTGTCCTTCACGAATGTCACCCTCATATATGTTTCAATCTAATACCCATCATTATTAATTCACTTTTTTCTTCATTACTAACCTTTTCCATATAAAGTTCTTCTTCGTGTGCAGTATTAGATACCCATAATATATTTTCTTCTTTATAAAAAGATAAATCCTCCAACAACCTTGGCTGCTGCCAATCAAACATATTATTAGCATACTCCACTAAAATGGACTCACACTCCTTATGAGAGTGATAGTAAAACACATAGGCACTACTACCTCTAAGTTGTGTATTCGCCCAACTTTTTTGCTTGCGAACATTTATCAGATAGGGTTCTAATTTCTCTAATAACTCATCGATTGTATCACCACAAGGCATATCATTTCTTTGTACAAGGATGAAATAATCACTCTTCTCTATAGCAAAATGAATAAATTTTTTGTATTGTTCCCCATAAATTTCTTTTATCTGATAATTCCTGTAATTTTCAAATATATTGTTCAACAAAGCTCATTCCTTTTTAATATGATACTAATTAAATTCACCACAATTTTATCATTTACCTTCTTGTGCTAAACTGCTTCGTTAGTTCAATAAATAAAGGCTGCCTTAATTGCAGCCAGTTCTGGAGGAAAAGCAGCTCAAAATTTCCAACCTAGCCTAATTCGTTTTTTATATAGCGGAAAATCCAAACTCATTAAATTGCCTTACAATCGAAATTAGTAAACTTTCCATAATCGAGTATCTCTTTTACCTTCTCAGTAACAATGACTATGTTTGGATTATCGTCTACATAAAAGGCATCACTGCCCTCCCAACGGGTTTTATCCACCTTCGAATTCTTTCCCCTAAGAAATTCTTTCCTTCCACACATTGAACAAGCAGTTATCGTTTCAAGGTTACTACCTTCAAGCCACGCTTTTCCATTTACAACGATTTCCCACAGTTCAGGTACAGCTTCTGTGGAATTCTTCATTTTACCAGTCCATTTTAGATTTACTTTGATAAAGGTTATTCCTTGTAGTTTAGCCTCTTCTAAGCTAGCTTTTACTGACTCCTTAACCCATATCAATCCTGGAAAAGGATGCGTAAAATCTTTGACTTTTGTATTCCGAATTAGTCCTTCTGGTGGACATAAATCAACTCCAGGCTCAAGCATTTTTAATGGAATGTTCGTTGCTAATGCTATCTCTTTACAAAGACTTTGGAATTGGTCCAATGGAACTCCAAAGTCTGGGAGATTGTGACTTTGAAGAATATTTGATACTTGTTTGGACACAGTTTCGTTTATTCTAACTCTTGAACTACTTGCCCATAAATCATTACATTTTGGGCAGTATATTCCAGGTAAAAATACAGGATTTATATACTCAACTGGATTAGCTCTAGACATTGCTACGTCACTTGAATAAACAGGTGAACCTAAATTATAAAACACTTCATTTATCTCCAATCATCTGTTATTAACCTAACCCGTTTTTGTAGGGGTAGCCTAATATGAACGTTAATTTAATTGAAATTATCTAAATAAAAATGAAACCAGTTTAACCCAACGATAGATGAAGTTGAAACATAACCCGAAAATTCTACTTGTTCATTCTCATATAATAAAGGACCAACAACTTCTATATCGTGTCCTAATTGATTAACCAAAACAAGAACTTCGAATATTGCTTTTTCTGGTTCACACACCTGAAATGAAGATTCACAATAAACTTCAAAGAGCGAATTGTCTTTCCAATATTGTTCTAATAAACTAATTTTTAATTTGCCGGTAACATTTTCAATTCTCTTTATAACATTTTGAGCTTTTTCTTCAGTTTTTGCATTTATGTAAAACCGCCAACCAATGGTCTCAAACATCGTTATGCCTTCAGCCTCCTTCAATAAATTAAAGAATTCGCTGTTTTTTGTTACTTCTCCTTCTTGCACTAACCTGCCCGGTTAGTTCAACAAGAAAAAGATGCTTTAATGACAGCTCTGATCTTAAACTCAAGCACCCGTTAGCTGAAGAAGAATTACCTTTTTATTTCAGTAACTATTGGTTTATCAAAAGAAATAACATCAATGATATGGTCTAAACAGGCTATCTCGTAATGAACAGGTTGTTCTTCTGGAAATACATCGTTAACGATTGTACCTTTGTTAATGAAGTCTAAATATCTTGATTTTTTAAATATTCGAAATGATTTTCCTTCAAAGATTTCATATTCATCTAAAACAGTAAATGACTCATTAATAATTGAATATGATACATATGAATCAAAATCTAACTGTATTATTGGTAATTGTGCATCAACCTCTATTGGATATGTGTCATTTATAATATGTTTACCTATTTCAATGTCTTCACTTTGCTGATTAACTTTGCATCTATTAATAAAAATTCTTAAAGAATTGGTTTCAGGTTCTTCTAAGTTATGAAGATAGATATAACCTTTCTCATTCATTAAATCCCTATATTCCACAACAAATTACCTCTTATTATCCTGGATTTTTATTTTCAATTCGGTAAATAAATTTAATTTCCTTCTTCAACTATCCTGCCCGTTAGTTGTATATGAGGAATCAATTTCAGTAACTAATGAAAAGAGTTATTTGTCCTTATTTTTCAAACCTTTAATTGAAAGATAAATTGAATATAATAATAAAAATCCTCCAAATATCCATAAACCATATTTTTCCGATTGTTTATTACTAACGTGTTTATTCAATATTTCATTCAAAGATATAATGATTATATCTACTACAAAAATAAACAAAAACATTTTTATAAAACTTTTAGTTGAAAATTTCTTATTACGAAAACCATCTATAACCCCTGCTATGACCCCTGCAATAATGGGGTATATTATTAAACCAGTTATCAAAATAATCTCAGCCTTTCATTCATCTTTGTTAGTTGTACTTAATAATTCCACTAGATGTAAGTTTTTCCTTCTTTCACTAACCTGCCCCGTTAGTCGAACAAGAAAAAGGCTTTATTCTCTATTTTAAGTAAAACACCTCAGAATCGCTTTAATGTAATATAAAATAAATTAACCCAGAAATTACTAAAGACATTATGCCGACGAAACCAGATATTAACGCTATTTTCGTTCTAGAATTTCTGTCTTCTGGGGTTTCTGAATAAAAATTTCCTCTTTGACGGTCTCCATCAACCCAAGCCCCGATAAAAACACTTGAAATAATAATACCTACTATCCCTACAATTAGAAAAAACTGAAACAATAAAATTCCCCCTTTTTTCACCGCCTTACCAATACATACGCATTAAGGGGTTCTTGGTTTCATATCAGTTTTCCTTCTTGAACTATTCTGCCCCGTTAGCTGAAGAAGAAAAAGACCTTTGATGCAGCCTGTTCTTCCAGTTTAATTTCCGTGCCAACGATACCAAACACTTTTGAAATATCCCGATAATACCCCTTCTCCTTGAAATCTATCTTCAAGAACAGCTTGGACCTGCTGATATTCATCTTTATGTTTACCGTAAGTATTGGGAAGGGACCCCAAGTAAGAATATTTATAAACCGGATCATTGGGACAAAGTTCATATGCCTGCTTTAACATCAAAGTACCTTTTTCTTCCCAATACTCGTAGTCACCAAAGTAATATGGGAAAAGTGAAATCATATAACCAAAGCACCAGAGAAAATCCTCGTTAGTCATAAAATTAGCCAATCCAAAATCCGTAACCTGACGTAACACAGTCTCTAATTCATCAAAATCCACACCTTTAATATCCAAGGGACCCTCTTCTGCTAGTACATACCAGCAAAAGAACCCAAGGCGAATAACAGTTTTTAAGTCACCACGATTTTGGTTCCAATTTTTTATAAGGATAGCTTTTGCTTCATTCCATTTGCCTTGGCTTTCTAGTGTATCAACTTCAGACCACCGCCAATCCATCACAGCAATCACACCACCTATCTTGGATATTCTTTAAACTAACGATTTAAGTCACAAGTGTATCTTCTTGTCTAAAACCTCGTTCTTCTATTGGAACTATCTTGCCCGGTAGATTAAATAAGAAAAAAGTCCGCCTCAGCGATCATTTTAAGCCTAAGAAACTCGTTTAGCTTAATAAGAATTATTGATATGATACACTTTTAAATTATTCCAAGTAGATTTCCAATTCTTTTTAGTTAGGCGGTCTTCGTAAATTTCTACTCTTTCTTCAGTCTCTGTAAAGAAAGGAGTCGGCCTCACTTCCAGATTAATAACATCACTAATTCCGTAAGGAGCTGTTAATTTCACATTTTCTCTATCATCTAATTTTACCCCTAAAGCTGTCGCTGTTTCTGGGAACTTAGAAATAGCATCTACAGAAGAAGAATAGGGGGGCATATTGCTTTTAATGTGCATTCTAGCTTCATTCTTTACAGACCAAGGAATGTCAGGCTGAAGGGTTTTTAGCAAATCCTCAAGTTTCTTTTCCTCTAATTCATCAACATTTGTTGGGTCAAAATAAATTACATCAATATCTGGTATTGGAGTTCTTACACGAAAATTATGTAATGTGTCCCATATTTTTGAGCGAACAAATCCAGCACATATCCACCAATCAGGCAAATTTAAAGATTTTGCTGCTTTTAATATGTTGATCATCCACTTATCTTCAGTAATAAACTTAATGATTTTTTCCTCATTTATCACTTTAAAATTACTCCTTAAAATGTGTAATACATTGTTTATTCGTTAACATTGAATACTTATCCTTCTTCAACTAAACTACTGCATCACAATAACAAAAAAAGATCGCCGTAGTATCCCAGTCTTAAACTCAAGCACCCGTTACTTTAAGTACAATATTTCACAATCTGTTACTTTATAAACAAAAACAGCGATGCCTTTTAAAAGCATCGCACGCAGTTAGTCAAATTATTTTAAGGTATTACTTCGTATTTTCAATATTAAAACCGATATTTCGGTTGTCTCTGGTTTTGATTTTTATAGTCATTAATACAGCTGATATTACATAAAGAATCCAAACAATTTGAATATTAGTAAATGAACCTAATCCTGATGTCATTCCACCTATAAAATCTCCAATTGGTAAATGTAAAAATATTGCTAAATACATAAGATACTTTTTATTAAACAATACGGACGTAAATGCTAAACAAGCAGGTATAAACAAGAAGTTATAGTAGATTAAGGTTTCCAATTGGGAATCTGGCTTATTAAAATCATCCAATTGTATAAGTCCCCATAAAATTCCTCCTCCCCAATGATAACTACTCCAAACTATACCACCAAAAATTGCACCCATTAATCCCAAAATAAAGGCAACTTTTTCAGTCGCACTTCTTTCGTTCCAAATAGACATATGGCACTCCTCCTCACGCTTTAATTATTTCTTATTCTATACATTATTGGCATAATCCTCCTAAACAAAACTCATCCGTTAGCACAAACAGCAAAAAAACAGACCGCCGCAGCGACCCCATCTTTATTATCGTTCGATTCGTAAACACACCATCCATCTTCACTCTTTAATCCCCAAACTGTCTTACTTTCCGAAACACTTTTTATAAAGTTTTCATATCGTCTTTTAGAATTTATAGTCAAGTCGAACTTCATTACTTAATCCCCTCTTTAATTAACCTGCTTCGTTTGTTGAAGAAGAAAAAAGGATCGCCGGAGCAACCACCATTCTTCAAGTCTTGCCCCCGTTAGCACCATAAGGAATGTTAATATTTAATCTTATTAAGATTTCAGCTTCATTCTTTATCCTTGATATTACATCCTCTTCATTTAACACAAAAGATTTATCATCATAATCAAGTCTATCAATCAATTCACTAATTTCAAACCAAGCATACAGACCATCTGAATTATCTAACTCAATAGCAACAACTTGAAAAATCATATTAGCTAAATTGAAAATTTCTTTATGGTCATTAGCTTTTATTATTCTATTTGCTAAAAAAACTATATAGGCTCTTGCACATATCTCAAAGGTTGGCTCCTTTATTGCCAATTCATCTAATGCTCTTTTAAAATACAATTCGACTTCAAATATATTATCATCGAATGAAAATGAAGAGAGAATATTTAAGGATGGTGACGATACATCTTTTTCTAATAAATTGTGAGACCAATTTACATAATCCTCAGTTGAAACTGTACCCTTTTGAATTTTATAAAATAAAATATTTGTTTCCACTTTATCACCACCATTAATATTTATCTCCCTTGAACCAGATTAATAACCTTATTGTACTAACCTGCTTCTTTAGTGCAACAAGGAAAGAATCATCTAATTTAATTTTCCCTAAGATGATTTAATAGTGCCGTAGCCAAAAAAATTATAGCTAAGCCAGTGTACCCACTATTGGGACCCACATCGAAGAAAATCGGAGAAATAAACTGATTTAAAACTGTTATAAATATGGCGAATATAACGAAAGAAATATTTGTTTTTTCAAAGGAAAAACCTCATAATAAATTCTGAAAGCAATAAAAATACTTCATTGTAATTATAACCCTTATTCAACTAGTCGAGTAGAAGGGAGCCTTTCTACCTTTCGGTAGATTGTACTCCCCCCCCTCACAGAACCGTGCTTGCACTATTAATGCACACGGCTCCTCCTAGTTACCATTCACAAAATGTAGCTAGTCTCATAGATTGAGATTTTGCTACTTCTGCTATCCTTAGTAGTTTTGTTTCCATTTATCTCTACCTATGAGTGTAGTAAATGTTTCCCTAGTAAGGGCGATAACTGGTAGCTAGCCTTTCCTCCATCGGCATTACCCAACTTCATTGGTACTACGCTGCTATCCGACTCCCTACACAGCATTTGGTCTCCTTGCTTTTTATCGCTTGTACACCATACTCTTCTAACGAGAAAAGACCGGTAGGGTATCCCGAGTTGCCGTATCATATCGATGTTTAACGTGCCAAGGTCTCTGACTCCAAAGAGGTTTTATCCATCTGGCCCCTAACGAAGGATAAAATGTAGCTTTCTGCTGCAGGTAAAGCATCAGCCCTCTCGATTTACTAACATTATGGAGCTCAATCCCTTCAACCATTTGGCTTTCGGCCCGCCACCTAACTGTCTACGCTTAAAGACTAAAGTTACCTTTAGCCCTCCAAGACTCGCTACGAGCGAATGGCTAGTTCTTACTCGACGGGAATCCCACCCGCTATATGATACGACCTAGGCTCGGCCGCACACCTGCCCGTTAGTGGAACAAGAAAAAAGGCTGCCGTAGCAGCAAAATCGTTCTTGAGCTAAAGCACCCCGTTACTTTAAGTACATTCTTTCACAATCTAGTGCACTTAGTAACCATTTTGAAGTTCTGTTTACTCTCACTAAAAAAAGGTTGTCAAAAGACGAACCTTTTATTCAACTTTTCTAAAGCCACTTTTCTGTTGTAATTTATCATAATTACAAACCTTTCAATAACCAATTGATTAGTATACTAAATACAGCAATAATCATAAATATATTCCCAAGAAACTCGAAAATTTGCTTTGATTTATAACTGGAACGTAAATAGACCGAAAATGAAAACAATAATACCAAGGGTATCCAAATCTTACTGGTATCTTGTTTTATATTAAACTTAAATGTAATAATCACTACAAGTAATGATATTAATAATGCTACCCAAAAGTAAATTTTCCTATCTGTTTTCCAGTTTTTATCTACCATAAATAAAGCCACCCTTTTTGAGGAAAAATTTTTCAGATACTTGACCTTTCAAATATAAATATTCTTCTATTGGGTCAAATAATCCTTCTTGCACTAAACTGCTTCGTTAGTTCAACAAGAAAAAGGAGCTGCCGATTACAGCTCCATCTTAAACTATTGCACCCGTTACTTGAAGAAGGAAAACTAAAATATATTACTAATATCTTCCCATCCATACACAAGTTCAGAAAGTTTTTTCCCTGAAATCTCAACTTCAACAGTATTTATTTTTTTACCACCAAGTGATTCATAAAATAGACGAGAAATATTATCTTTTAAGACAAGAACAAGCATAGAGTTTAATCCCATTCCTCTAATTTCATCTATGATTGGTCTAACAAGTGCTTTTCCAATACCTTGTCCCTGATACTCTTTTAATATATAAATTGCATATAACTCCCCATAAAATCCGCTATATTTTCCACTTCTTTCTTTACCACCAGAAGAAAAACCAACAATTTCCCCTTTAATATTTTCTGCTACATATACACCACCATTAGAAATGTTATTTATCCATATCTGTTCCCGACTTTCATATGTTAAATTACTTAAGTATTCTTCTGGAACAATATTGGCATATGTTGTTTTCCAACTATCGACGTGTACCTATTCCCTTCGTATCGGTTAAGATAGCTTTTCTAATTTTAAAAAACCCGTTATCCATATGTTCCACCCCTCAATATACACATTATACCATTTACTTTCCTCTTCTTCTTGAAGTAACCTGCTTCGTTAGCTCAATAAAAAAAGCCACCTAAAAAGGCAGCTGGTTGTTTCTGCGGTTATTCAATAAAAGCACCCATTAGTTGAAGATTAATTTCTTCTTAAATTCCTTTTTTATATCATAATAAAATAAATAAATCTCTAAGAATAAAAGAAAAATAGTGATTCCAAAACCAATCTTTAATAATAAAGAATTTAGCGAATTAATAATAAAACAGTAGCCTGAAATTAGGATAAGGCAAATTATTGGGTAATATTTAAGTAAAAAAGTATGCAAAAGACTACCATTCCTATTTATGAAATTATTGATTATTAATGCACTTATTAGTGGGATTGGAATTGTAATAATAAGGTGTAAAAATTTTAAGGCTTCGTCCTGTTTTGCCCACGGGAAGATTGTATAATCATCTGAATACAAAAAGAATGCAAACCCAATTGAAGATAACAACAATAAATGATATAGGATTTTAGTAATCATTTAGTTTTCCTCCTTATCTTGAATTATTAAAACCCTATTATAATAAAGTTCATAATTGAATTAATTTGAAAAAAATAGGGTTACAACCACAATATCCACTATTTTTTATACACATTTCTCCTTGCAAAACAGTGTAATATTACACAAATTATAATCTATGTAACCGATATTTGAAAGTCCTTTTCAAATTTCTTATTCAACTAATCTGCCCGTTAGTGCAATAAGAAAAGCCACCAAGAATGGCAGCTGAATCTTCAACTCTTGCACCCGTTACTTGAAGAAGGACTCGTAATGTTTAATCATTAATAATGTATTTATCCCAGCCTCTATTTTTAATTTCTTCCTCTGAGGGTACAACAATTTCATAATCAAAATCAAATGTGGATGTTGCTATACCGACTTCTTTTATTAAGTCAGGATGTTCCCATAATGATTCACATTCATCGCAACACACAAATAATATATTTGTTTTTTTATCTTTGAAAATTTCAACCCATCCTTGATTGCAAATCGGACACCAAGCAACTTTATTTTTATACCACATTTTTTAAACCGTCCTTTATAAGGCTCATTCATTTGAACTGTTCGTTCAACAAGTAGGGGGATTGTCGTAGCAGTTCCAATCTTAAACTCTAGCACCCGTTAGCTTAAGTACAATTCTTCACAATATCTTTAATACCTTCCCTTTATTCAAAAAAAAGAGGCTAACCTTTTGAAGATAAGCCTAATCTTTATTATTCTATATGCATAACAATCTCAAGACCTGTTGATTTTCCTTTAAAAGGAGTTAGAGATTCTCTAAAAACCAAATCCAAACCTGAAATATCATCTGGTAATGGAGGAGACACAATGAAGTTATAACTAATATGCCCTTCAGAACCTCCTCCGCCAGTTTGTCTACAATCATATTCCTCCCCTAACCATAAATGCCAATAACTATCTCGAAGTAATCTCTCTTCCTCTGCTGGCTCCCAATCAATATTAAAATTAACAACACTTGCATTCGCATATTGCCGAACACAGGTTACGGAATATAAACATTCTTCTTTTTCCACTGATTTTAAGACTGGTATATACTTTTGGAAATCTGTTGGCTCAACCTGTGGTCGAAATTCGTAATCATTTTTTAGTTCGCTGAATATCAACTCTAACAAGTCCTCATAAAGGTCAAACTTTTCTGCCCACTTTGAAATATATTCAAGTGGTGGACAACCTGGGTTATTGTTTGAAATATCTTTTCTTTGCTTAAACAAAGAACATATTTGCTCATCGATCGGGATTAACCGTTCATCATAATGCTCGGTCGGTTGTTCAAACGGCAATTGTTCCATTACATTCCCACCTCAAATTTTATAATTATGGTTTACGTTAATATTAACATATTTGGAATTAAAGGGAATCCTTAGTTCTTCAAGTAAACTGCGTCGTTAGCACTATAAGAAAAGGGATCGCCACAGCGTCCCCATCTATAACTCTTGCACCCGTTAGTTCAAGAAGCCCTTGCTAATATTTTTATCTACCCATATCTTTTCCGTATCAAAAAGAAAATCCCATTTTTTAAATTTTATCCAGTCAAATAATTCTAGAATTTCCTGGTACTTGGTTTCAAAGCGAATAAGTAGCTCCAGACCTAATATTAATTCATCACTTTCAACGGTCCTTTTCCTTTTTAAAATAGTTTTTATTCGTTCAATAACAGGATTAATAGCAGTTTCATCACCGTGTTTATTTATTCCTAACAAAGCATACCCCTTTACAGCAGAGGAACGTTCTTTTAAAGCCTCTAAAAATACGGGTAGTAACGAGGAATTACCTAATTCATTTAGTGCCGATAGAGCGGAACATTTAACGTCTACTTTTGGATGTCCGAGTGAATTTATGAGATGTGGAATTGCTTTATTTGAGCCAATCTTTGATAATACAGAAATAGCATAGGTTAAGTCATACTCATCAGATGAGTCTGATAAAATTCTTATGAGAGCTTCCTCTGCCATAGACTTTTCACAAGCCTGCATAGCGTGCATTGCTGAGTGTCGGACTGAAGGACGTTCATCCTTAATAAACTTAATAATAGGTGAGCATTCTTGTATATTTCTTTGTTCTGCAATTCGATTAAGTATTTCTTCTAGAAGATATTTGTTCGTTTCTGTTTCAAGCCATTTAATAAGACTAGTAGATATACGTTTATCTCCCGTGTTTTTGCCAATTTTACCAAGTATAAAATAAATATCTTTCCTGGTTTCTCTATCCTTGCTTTTTTCTAATAAATTATTAAGGAAAGGAATGAGATTAGCATCCGTCAGTTGTTCTGCTTTTCGGTAAGCATTCCAAGATGGTGAATCTTCACTTGTATAGTATCCTTCTTTATAAATGGTATCAGTTTCTGACATTTGTTTAATTAATTCTAATAGTTCTTTTTCATCCATAGTGATGGGCTCCTAATGCAGTTTTTATCTTATTGTAATCATTTTTTTGTTTAACTAACCTGCCACGTTAGCTTAACAAGCAAAAAGATGTTGCCGCAGCAACACCTTGTTTAACTCTTGCATCCCGTTAGTTCAAAAAGAAAATCGGGAAGAATTTCTTCATCTCTTTTCTTTTTTAATTGCTTTGTAAAGATACCAACCACCCCAACCTCCAACTAATGCAATTGGTAATATAAAAAGGTTGCGTTCGGGTTTTCCTTTTTGGAGCCAGTCGATATTAAAAATATAGGTTATTCCTAAGACAATCCCGATAGTCAGTAGTCCGAAAATCAATCTAATAAAATAGGCTTTCATATGGAACCCTTTCTTTGCTTTAAATGTAATCACCATTTTAGTTAATGTTTCTTTTTATTGTACTATTAAAAGAAAATTTTGGATAACCGTATTTAATGCAAAATCCTTCTTGCACTAACGCCCAGTTAGTCGAATAAGAAATGACCCCTTACTACGACTCTTTGTTATTAAACTCAAGCACCCGTTAGCTTAATAAGAAAAATCCTTATCACTCACTTGTCTAAGCGATAAAATTTTATTCAACTGGGGAAGTTATTTCTGAGGTGGTATTAGTGAAATATATAGCAACTCTTCTTATAATCCTTTTAATTATCCAGTATGATACGGCTTTTGCAGAGACACCTTTACCTTATTTAACCCCACAATGTCCTAAAGAAGAAGAACTTGTTGAAACAACTTCTAAAGATAAAGAAGAACTTCTAAAGATAAAGAAGAACTTCTAAATGCTTTAAAAACTATTGTTCCTAAAGTCTATCCAGAAGAGCAATGGGAAATTAGAATGGTTAAACCATTAATTGATATGAAAGATAGTCCTTTTTATGGAATGGCAATATTACGTTGCAATAAGGAAACAGCAAAAAAATCTTGGTATGTTGAATTACTATTTCCTAAATACCTACCGTCTGCTAGTATTTCAACTGGTATAATGTTTGTTACAAAAACTAAATCAGAGGAATGGAAGGTTTGGTATCAATACAAATAAAACACCTTCTTCAAGTAACCTGCTTCGTTAGCTTAACAAGAAAAAATGACCGCCGCAGCGATCATTGCCGGAAAACGATCTTTCACTCAAGCACCCGTTACTTTAAGTACAATATTTCACAAACTTTCAAATGGATGAAATACCCCTATAATCACAAGACCAATAAGAATAGCTGCAAGTGATAATATTAAAGCAAGTCCTACTAATTCACCACCTGTACCGAAAAAGGTATCAAGTATTCCTAAAACTAAAAAGACCACTTTTTTTGATGTTTTGGACTCATCGGACTTAAATTCTTTATAACCATAAACCAATAGCGATATAAAAGAAACAATACCTATTAATAGGAGAATGAACCCACCGAACATAACTATAAAAATTTTTCCCTTCGTTGCCACATTTGTAGTGTAGTTAAATCAACCCGTTATTGGAACAAGGTTTCCTTTTATTATCCAAGATATAAAATTTTATTTTTCTCTTTTTTCGCACGAATCACTATTTTTGCTGTTAAATGTTCTGGATTTTCATACGATGACTGAATTTCTTCAAAAAGTTCGTTAATAATCTCTTCAAGATTCCCCAAAGTTAGTGTTTGTGAAAGATTTTTTGTTCTTGCAATTTCATACTTTTTAAACGAACTATCGTAACCATTTATAGTTTCTTCTCCAACTGCATTTATTTCAAATTCCACTTTT
This sequence comes from Bacillus sp. OV166, assembly GCF_900177675.1. Classification (GTDB taxonomy): domain Bacteria; phylum Bacillota; class Bacilli; order Bacillales; family Cytobacillaceae; genus Neobacillus. Next base: position 4,004,157 of record NZ_FXWM01000001.1, read on the forward strand.
ATTTTACCTTCCATTCTGTATACCTCCTAACAGACTGTAACTGCTAATACTTATCTTTTCCGTTATTCTTGTTGCCCCGTTTAGCTCAATACACAAAAAGGTACTGCCGCAGCAATACCTTATTTTTAGCTTTTTCACACGTTAATACAAAGGATTTTCAACCTTTTTTTAGTCGCATTTTTAATGTATCCGCCAATAAAAAAGAGAGAATCATAGCACCCCAATGGGGTAAAGCAATCATAAACATAAGAATCCCTGCACCTAAGTCGTCTTGTGTATAAAGATTTGGAAAAAGGTTGTATTCAATTGGATGAAACAGCAACGCTCCAATAAAGGATGGGAGGATGGGTATATAAAATAGATATCTCATTGTCCCAAGGGATAATCTTGTGTTTATAAACGTATAAAGTGGAACCAAAAGGACAGCAATAATAATAATTCCACTTAGGCTTATCCAATTATCATTGGCGTATAATACTGTGAACCAAATCTCACCCACTAGTATATAAAGCAAATACAACAAACAAAAAGACAAAAGCCTTAATATGTACCCCTTTGGCATTTTGAAGTTCATCATTTAAAGGGATTTCCCTCCAATACAAGTAAAAGCTCATTATTATATTAATTGAATAGTTATATCTATGGATATAGGAAAATTAATCCTTTCACCAATAATATCCTTATTAAGCTAACCTGCTACCTTTACTTCAATAAGAAAAGCCGCCGAAAATGGCAGCCTGATCTTCCGCAAAAGCACCCGTTAGTTCAACAAGACCTAGAGATTAAAAAAGACGTAGAGGAATATCCACGCCTTTTATTACTTTCCTTTTTGATAATTAAGTAATGCGACTTCATTAGTGTTCGGATTATATACATCGGTTTTTAAGGTAACATTGTCATAATGTTCTTTTTTTGATTGGTTAATCTTCAATGATAATTGAACTTCATACCATATATCATTATTATTCTTTTTTAAAGATACATTTTCAACACCTTCTATGCTCCAATCTACGTTCGGTCCACCATATTGCTCATCTACAATCTGCAATAATTTCGGATAGAGTATTGACTTTAAAACATCTTCAGAACTCACTGAAATTTTATCTTCCTTATGTTCTGCGTACGATGAATTGTTACCACTTAACATAATCAAAGCTATAATCAACATAATTGTAATTTTTCTCATACTGTCACCTCATATGTTTGGTTAATCATTAGTATGTATTGAAGGTGTGGAAAATATTACAACTATTTCCATTTACTATGTTAACCAACTTTCATTTAACCTATATTTAACTATCTTGCCCGTTAGTTCAAAAAGAAAGAGCTGCCACGATGACAGCCCTGATCTTAAACTCTTGCACCCGTTAGTTCAATAAGGGTGCGATTTTATTTTATTAATGACCAATAGACTGTAAAAACAACAACGAAAATTATTAAACACAATGATTGCCAAAAATTCAATATATAAATCCGATTTTCCCTATTATTTCGGTATTGCTTTATTCCCTGCCATATTTCCGTAGGGATAATAAGTGCTGCAAAACCATTAAGTTGATTAAAAATTCCTTTTAAAATCAATATTGATATCAAACCAAACCAACAAATACTAAAGATAATGACATATTTATTTTTAGACAATCGCCATCTTCTTGTGTCCTCTTCACCAGTGATATGATACTTCTTTTTTAATACAGCACTTCCTCCACCACTTAAAACGAAAAAGCCCACTAGCATCAAAAAAACTACCATTAAACCATCCTTTCTTCGAGGTAATTCTAACAGAAAAAAATCCTTTTTCTAGTGGGTGATTTTTCCTGACTCTTGTTCCACTAAACTGCCAGTTAGTGGAACAAGAAAAGGAGCTACCGCAGCAACCCCAATCTTCAACTATCGCACACAGTTAGTTGAATAAGGGTTTATTGCTTTCGCTTACGAATTAATTTATAAACAATATATATAAACCCGAAAATTAGAAATGAATATGCTATGACAATAGACTCTTCGACTTCTTTAAAGTCCCTATCCTGAGTAATCATTAAAAGCACGATACCTGCAATAATCATTAAAATGCCGATAATATATCTACCCATTCTATCACTCCCTAACAAATAAGGTTTCTTTAATCAATTTTTCTTATACTAACCTGCCCCGTTAGTCGAATAAGAAATGACCCCTTACTACGACTCTTTGTTATTAAACTCAAGCACCCATTAGTAAAAACAAAAAAGTTTGGATTTATGCCTTCCAACCTATCCAATCATCCTCGTGATATTCATTTAAAGATATTACTAATCCGGTATCATTTAATTGCCCACAGATGGAATCATAATCAATGTACTGATGTCCGTGTCCAGATTTACTATTTAGCAAAGCCTTTAACAGTTCTTTAACATAATTCCATCCCTCATAAGGTAATGTAAAGACAAACCCATCTGCTGTCTCATATAAACCAGTGTTATTTCTAGAAACACAAAGGGTTAATTCTGTCTGATTAAAAGCCTGGACATAGGGTAAATTTGTTAGGCAGATTGTTTTATTATTATTTTCCCAATCATTAATAGTCTCAAAAAACATCTGTAAAGATTGCTTATCTACTGACATTAGGATAGTTCGATTCCCCTTGAAATCTTCGAAATACTTTAATTTTAAAGCCACCAATTCACCTCGTTTTACTGCTAATAATCATTATATTCACTACCAATAATGAAAAATCCTTCTTCAACTAAACTGCCCATTAGTTCAATAAGAAGAGCCGCCTGTTTATGGCAGCTAGATCTTTAAGTAATGCACCCGTTACTTCAATAAGGCTTTTACTTTTTACTCATCATCAAAGTCATCATATTCTTAAGAAAATATAATAATAAATTCCTTTAAACTAGGTGCATATTCTTCTAATACTGTTGTTTCGTGATTCCAAAGATAAATGGTATCTCCCATTTTCCCGTTCATTTTTTTAAAGCAAAGTATATCTCCCGAACCATCATCACCAATCGCAATAAGGTCTTCAGACATTCTTTCGTCTCTTACTTCCTTATTTTGTCTAACAACATCATCCCAAGTTTTTTTAGGATTTATTTGGGTTTTAATAGGATAGAGAATCCATTCACCAATCTCCGCATTATTTACTAACTTAAAAAGTTCTTTGTACTGTTCAGGAAAAATCAAACCTAACTTTTCCTCTGCCAGCTTTATATCCGATTCATCAACGCCTGATTTCTTTGTTTCGATTAAATTCCGTACATTCTGCATTTAGATAAAACTCCTTCACCCATAAATCTTTCATTATTATTAATTCAATAACAAATATATCATTTCCTTCTTCAAGTAACCTGCCCAGTTAGCACAATAAGAAAACAGGATTGCAGCAACCATCCCATCTTTAACATTAACACCTGTTGAACATCTAAAATGCTGTTAATACATCAAAAACTTTCCAAGCCTATAAACTTCAAACAATAGGAAAAAAGAAAAACAAATAATAATTAAATATAAATTTGTTTTGGACAATTTGTGTTTAAAAATTGAAATTACATTTATAAGGACTCCCAATCCAATGCAAATTTGCGATACCTCAAATATAACTTCATTATGATTAAAGAACCCAGTGATACTAAGTATCATCCCTATTATTAAGAGAGATAAAATAAAAATTTTGAACTGTTCCACTCTCCCGTTCTTGTATAAACCCTTATATCATTATTCTTTAGAGATATTAAGAATTCCTTCTTAAACTAAACTGACCGTTAGTGAAACAAGAAAAGCTGCCTAAACGACAGCTCTGGTTTTTAACTCAAGCACTCCGTTAGTTGAACTACGGAGACAAAGGGATAGTATTAACTTTTTTTCATTCTACTGATTCGAAAGTATTTATGGAAGATTTGTAAATGGTGCTTTCACTAAAAGTTAAGCTGTCTTTTTTACAAAAACCAATAAAATTTCTATACCCCTTAACGATTGAATCCATTAATTCCTCCAATGGAAAACTAGTTGAAATATTTACCAGCTTATTCCCTTCATTGATTTCAAAATAAAATTGACCATCTTTTTTAAGGACGAACACTTCTATCGGATAACCTATGAGGGTAATACGATACCTTTGGTCAGCTGCTTGATTAATAACAATGTAAGATAAATCGCCCCACGTCTCCAATAAATCATCAGTTTCATTCTGTTGATAAAATACTTTGATGATCATATGTAACCTCAATATATCCAGGTAAATACTCATTTTCTTCATAATCTAATATCTTTTGGGCAGCTACTTCTGCTAAAGGGTGGTCAATGGGTAAAAATTCATTCTCTTCTTTCGTTAAATAACCTAGCTCAGGTACATAATTAGAAACAAAAGTTTTAAATTCTAAGCTCTTATTCATTCTCATTGTACGTTAGCACAACAAGAAAAAAGACCGCCACAGCGATTATTTCTTTAACTCTTGCACCCGTTAGTTGAAGAACGTTAATTCATTGACCCTGCAATTTCTAACATTTTTTCTTTCGGTAATCTTGAACTATTCATTTCTACATAAGTACCATCTTGTACCCAATTAAGTAAGCCACCAGTAATGGTGTCTCCCTTTTTATCAACTTCACCACTATCTATCCATTCCTGAAAATAACCCTTGTTTCCATTAATATCAACTGGCTGAGCATAAGGAAAATCGTCATCCGATAAAGGAAATCCCATTCTCTGGGTTAATACCAACCATCATCTTTGTATCCTTACTGTCCATATAATGTAGCATTAACCAAGGGGATGTTTTGGTATCTAATGTCCAATCGTCAGGAATCTTTTTGGGAGTCAAAACGGTAAAATCAACTTTTTTCTTTATTTCTGGAATGGTAATGCTGTTGTGGTTATACTTAATTTCTTTAGCCATTATTATCATCGGGCTACTATTAAACACGATTAGGACAATGAATAAACGAATTGGAAATGCCACTTTACACCTCAATTGTAATTGAAATTTCAGGTATTCGTATCTCAGATCAATCACTTCTTATTAAACTATCCTGCTTACTTTAGTTGAACAAGAAAAAGCAATGCCTTATAATAAGCATCGCAAACCGTTAGTTCAATATCAATTAGATTGGTACTGTTGGAATTCAATTGATTTTGCTTGATACATTTTGTCACGATACTCATAAGCAATAATAACTTCACCAATAGAATGTGCTGGGGAAACTTGGGACGCTAACCTAACATTAAGTTGATTGTTTTCTACTTCATACTTAATAATGCTACCAAAGGATATATCATTAAATATATTCTCAGGCTCGATACCTACTGGACTTATATCTACAACATAATGCTTGTCTCCAATACTTATTTTCGCTTCAGTTGGTGTTAACCTGGTTTTAACATTCTTCAATACTATTGCAAGGGGGTTATCAACAAGCACCTCGCCAAACCGATTATAATCTATATGAAAAACATTAACTTCTTGGTCTAAAACACCAGTACCGTAACCTTTCGTTAAGATTATGATTAATTCTTTCTTTTCATCTTTATTGATGTCTTCGTAATATATTTGCGGGGCGTAGGTAGGATTAGTAACGTTCATCCAAAAAGGTCTTGAGAAAACCCTCCCCTTTAAATCAATTTTGAAGTCATAATATAAACCATCCATTTTCTTGGCATAAATAGTTATATTATCTTTATCGGATTTTGCTATCACAGTATATCCTGGAATTGTTGCTCCTGCTTTATTAGGGGCAATTACAAAAAGAATTGCTATTATTGAAATGATGAATCTTTTCATTAGTCAACACCTCATTTTAGTGTTCCCAACCTTGTTTTGTTATTCAACTAACCTGCTTCGTTAGTGGAACAAGAAAAAATAAGACCACCGTAGTGATCTTTATCTTAAATCTTTCCCCCGTCACTTCAATTAGAAAAGGATGTCAAATCAGCCAGCTGGCATATTTACTTCTTACCGTTGCCCCCCAAAAATCAGAAGAACAATCAACCACCGGATCGATGATGATATACTATTTTTAAACAGTAAAATTTTTAAAATTGCGAGAAAAAATTCCTTTGGTTTCGTTATATAAGATGTAAAAGCTTTTACAAAAAAATAAGGGGAATTTGATATGAAATCAAACGAATCAAATTTTATACAGCGACTACATCGACAAAAAGAAGATGCTTTAGATTATATTGTTGATCAATATTTGCCATTAATTAAGGGTGTGACTTATAAAGTTCTCTCTCCCCTTAATAATACAGGGATCGTTGAAGAATGTATCAATGATATTTTTCTATCAATATGGGATAATTCCAGAACATTTAATGGAGATTCTAGTGATTTTAAGAGATGGATTTGTGCAATTGCAAAATTCAAAGCTATTGATTATTACAGAAAAGAAAGTAAAAAAGTGGAATCCACATCGAACGTTTTAGAATTAAAATCAGGAAAATCCATTGAAGAGGAACTAATTCTTAACGAAAGAAGAGCTGAATTAATAATTTTAATCAATCAACTAGATCCTGTTGAGCGAGATATTTTTATAATGAAGTTCTTTCTTGGCCTAAAGTCTGAAGATATATCAAAGAAACTAGGCTTAACCAAAGCCGCAATTGATAATCGAATTTATAGGGGCAAACAGAAGCTTAACAAAAAAGCATCGAACCTTAAGTTAGGAGAGAATAGGATATGAAAGATATTTATCAATTATTAAATGATATTAACCTAGATGATAATGAATTCGTAGAAATGGAAGTTAATGAAATAGAAACTGCCAGGGTAAAGAAAGCTCTAAAAAAAGCGATTAATGAGAAGAAAAAATTGAAGAGCAATATTTGGAAAAGGAATGCCCTTGTAGCCTCTATTTTAGTTTGTATTTCGGCTACAACCTTTGGATTAACATTTCCAGCTTATGCTAAAAACATCCCTATAATTGATGATATTTTTCGCTTTTTCGATAATAAGACTGTACACTATGATGGCAGCAAAGAATACCAATCCTTGGAAAATGAAAATGGACTGTATACTAATTATAAGAAATTCTCCACTGCAATCGGTCTTACTAAGGAAAGCAATGGAATTAAAATCACAATTAATGATGCCATTTTTGATGGCAAGACCCTCACATTAACATATTCTATTGAAAGTAAACAAGAGTTAGGTAATGTAGGTATATCTTTGCCAGAAATAAATGGAATAGGAGCGAGAAGTGGAACAAGCGGTACTTCAAAAATAGGTACAGACAAATATGTTGGTATACTCACTGTATCTAATTTTGATGATACAAATTTAAATGGTGCTGATATCCAATGGAATATTGACAGTCTTAGGAACCCTGAAAATCACACTGAGATTAAAGGTGCTTGGAAATTTGAATTTAGTTTAAACGCTGCTAATAGCAAAATACAATTAACTGAGGGTAGTAGTGCTGAAAAAAATGGTGTAACCGTTAATATAGAAAAAATCACCTTTAATCCGATGTCCTTTGCCGTTTCTTATAACCAAGAGATTTCGGAGATGATTAGCAAAAAGTGGAACGTAATGTATGTTGATTTAGAAATCAAAGATGACTTAGGAAATAAATACTCAGGTCAGGGGAATGGAGGTTTTGGCACAGAAGCCTTCTTTCAAACAAGTAAAACATTCGGAAAATTAGATCCGAATGCATCGAAGCTCATTATTACGCCTCATATCATTTTACAGGATAAGAAACTAGGTAAAGGCAATGATGAATTTGTGGCAAAGGATATAATTATTAAAATAAAAAAGTAAATAATTTTCCAGAATAGCTACCTAAATGAATTTAGGTAGCTATATTTTTATTCGTAAAATACTTATTTAACTGAGCCAAATTGACAGCAAAAATGAAAAATAATCGGAGTATCAAATTGTGATTATTTTTTAAATATGGATATATTGAGCTAAAGCACCCGTTACTTTAAGTACACTTTTTCACAATCTTTTTATCAAAAGTAAACATCTGAGGAATTCTGTTTACGCTCTCAAAAATCCTCTTATTTCTTTTCAACCATTGATAACAGAATTTTTTCCATCTCTTCTTTTGATAGTCTATCTGCCAAAATAAAGATTTCAATTCCTTCTTTTGGTACGTTGACTTTTATACCTTGGATATTAGAATCCTCAGAATGTCTATATTCTAGCGTATAGCCTTTTAAAGTATAAGAATCTGTATATTGAAATTCCCATAAGGCAAACCCATCCTCTTGCCCCGTTTTTGCCTGAGTAGCCCAGAACCCAAATTCACCTTTTTGATATTCCAACTCAACAGACGGATCTTTTCGGAAAAATCCTGTTTTCGGTCGTATGGTTGTTTCTTTATAAACATACCCTTCTGGTATATATGTTGGTTTGAAAATCGGAAAGTCTACTGATTTTGCTAAGATTTTTTGTTCATATTTTTTTATTTGAGAACTTATTTCATCAACTCTCATTATTTTTTCATTATCACTCAAATAATCATCGGATTTATGTATTTCTCTATTTTCTTTAATCAACTCGCTATAAGTTGAAAATTCTTTATCTGACAAAATTCGTTTTGCTACTTGTAAATGTTCTTCAAGCATATTAATTTCATTAACGCTTGCATTTGGAAATATTATTTTAATGTCTGTTTGACCAAACATTTGGGATATTAAAGATTCTGCTGCCTTGGTAAATTGCGAACCACCTACTGTAAAACCAATTGTAGGGATTATTATTAACGTGAAAACAGTTGCAAGTATTAATCTATTCTTAGAAATGATTGTCCTTTTTTTGTGTTGATAGTTATTTCTTTCTAATTTTTCAAATGTTTCTTTTTTAAATTTTTCAATATCTACTTTATGTTCATAGTACATTTTTGCTGACCTTAATTCCCTTTCCTCCATAGCCATCCTCCTTAATAATTTTGTTTCTTAATAATTTTCTACCACGGGTAAGTCTGGATTTAACTGTCCCAATATTTAGATTTAAAATTTGTGAAATTTGGTGAATGGAAAGCTCTTCAAAATAGAAAAGCGTAATAGGTATGCTGTAATGTCTCGGAAGTCCATATACAGCTTTATGAATGTTTTCTTCCTTTGCATTGCGGAGATATAAATCTTCAGTGCTTTCCTGCTTCTTTTCAGGTAAAAATTCGGATATAATTTCTCGCCAGCCTTTTCTAAATGAACTTTTACATTCATTAATGACAATTCGTGCAAGCCAAGGAAACGGCTCTTCCTTATTTTCTAATTGTTCCATTGCATTGAAGGCTTTAATAAATGCCTCTTGAACGTAATCTTCTGCTTTTAGCCAATCTTTGACGTAAGTATAAGCAAGGCTAACAAGACGCTGAGTGTAATTATTTATCCATTCTTCTAGAACTTCCTTCTTATCCAAGAATTCGCCCCCTTTTCAATTTGGTTTATTTTGGTCTTTCAAAAGTAAGATGCACTTATATTAAAAAAGGTTCCATTTTTTTTTGAGATTATTATAAAAAGGCTAAAGCGAATTTCACTTTTAGCCCTTAATTCTCCACTTTATTAGAATAATCCTTCTTATGCTAACCTGCCAATTAGTGCAACAAGAAAAGGGAACGCCGCAGCGATCCCCTTCCTAAACTCTTGCACCCGTTAGCTTAATAAAAAAAATACGAAATGTGCCGTAAACTTTAGTCATTATCATTAGGTAGAATTTCTCCTCCCCAGTCACAGTAAAAACAATCAATTCCCCACCCTTTAACAGGCACTATTACTTCATCTTTTTTTCTTTCATTAAAAACAAGGCTTGTAAATGGTTTAACATAAAGAGATTCATCAATTAGTTCCTTTCCACAATTAGGACAAAATTTGGGTTTCATTACAAACTATCTCCATTCATTAGTTACTATCTATCTTAATAATATAACAAAATCCTTATTACACTAACCTGCTCCGTTTGTTGAAGAAGAAAAAAGAGGTGCCGCAGCTACCTCCATTCTTCAACTCAAGCACCCGTCAGTGTAAGTACAATCTTTCACAAACTCAATACTGTTAAAAGAACAAGTGACTTTTCCTAGAGCTTCCAAGCTTCTTTTAATAACTTAATTCCTGTATTGATTTCAGTTTCCTTTAATCCTCCAAATCCAAGTAAGATTCTAGAACCTACTCTTCCTGTTGCTCCTTTATAATATATTGATAATGGATAAACCTTTACACCAACATTCATTGCAGTGTTAATTAACTCGTCTTCCTCCATATTGTTTTTTACTTCCAAAACAATATGAAGTCCTGATTTTCCACCGATTATGTTTACATTTTGCCCAAAATAATTGTTAATGGCTAACATTAAGGTACTATGCTTTTTACGGTAAAGAGTTCTCATTTTGTTTAAATGACTTTGCCAAAATCCTTCTTTCATAAAACGATAAAGAGTATCCTGGTGAATACGAGAAACGGTCTGTTTATAAATAGTAAAGTGCTCCAGATATTTTTTCATAAGTGGGGATGGTAAAACCATATAGCTAATACGTATAGATGGAATTAAAGACTTCGAAAATGTACCTAAATACACGACTCTTTCCTTTGTACTCAGCCCTTGTAAAGACGGAATTGGCTTCCCTTTATATCGATATTCACCGTCATAGTCATCTTCAATAATATATCCGTTCTTTTCTTCTGCCCATTTTATCAAATCCATTCTTCTTGAAATGGGCATTATCATCCCATAAGGAAATTGATGAGACGGTGTTACATAAACAACATTTGCATCCGAATTTTTTAACTGGTTTATATTTATCCCATCTTCGTCGAGAGGTATAGGAACCGTATGTACTCCTAAATCTTGTAAAGTTATTCTCGTTCTATGGAAGCCAGGATTCTCAAGAGCATAGATATGTTCTTTACCGATTAACATACACAATAATCCAATAAGTACCTGAGTACCTGCACCAATTATGATTTGTTCGGCAGAGCATCTAACACCTCTGGAAGCATACAGATGAGCTGCAATTTGTTCACGAAGTAGCTCCTCCCCTTGAGGATTTCCATTATAAAATAATTCTCCCTGGTCCTCGTATAATGATTGAATGGTTAATTTTCTCCAAATGGCATATGGAAAGTGTTCCAAATCAACCTTACCCGAATTGAAATCAATCTTGTTATTTACTTGTACTTTCTTGGTTTTTGACTCCAATTTATCTAAACCTCTTTGGTTAATGATTAAATCATTATCAAAGGTTGTAACAAATAATCCTTTTCGAGGTTTACTTTCCACATACCCCTCCGCACATAATTGCTCATAAGCCGACTGAATTGTGTTTAAACTTAATCCAAGGTAATTTGATAAATTTCGTTTTGACGGTAATTTTTCTTTTGACTTTATTCTTCCATATAAAATTTCTTGTTTAATGTAATTGGCTAGTTGTATGTACATAGGTTTGCCATTTTTACTATCCAAAACAGGTGTTATTTCAATCATATTTCCTCTCCCATAATAATACTGGCACCATTAAAATTCTTGAATCTGGTCCTTTTGATTATACCAGATTGTGTTTAAATAATGGTAAAGGAGATGAACAAAAATGGTTAATGAAAAATCAATTTTAATAAAAGAACTGAGAAATGAGCAGGAATGGAAAGAAGCCTATCCAATGATGAAGCAATTAAGGACCCATTTGGACGAACAGCAATTCCTTCAACTAGTTCAAGAAGCTACACAAAAAGAAAATTATAAAATTGCAGCTTTATATGACAATGAAATAATGGTAGCAGTAACAGGCTTTATGCCAATGATCACTTTATACAATGGAAGGTTCATTTGGGTTTGTGATTTAGTTACAGATTCAGATAGTCGTTCGAAAGGATATGGCGAAGCACTTCTAAATTATGTACATATTTGGTCAAAGGAAAATGGCTATGATATTGTCTCACTCTCATCAGGATTACAACGAATAGATGCTCATCGCTTTTATGAAAATAAAATGGAATATGACAAGGTTAGCTATGTTTTTCTTAAAAGACTTTAAATCGAAATTATGTTATAGAAAAAGACCCAATGAAGGTCTTTTTTTCATATAGTTCCTAATAGAGTTAACTTAATTTTAAACCCTCGTGTTCAACTAACCTGCCACGTTAGTTCAACAAGAAAAAGGAGCTGCCGATTACAGCTCCATCTTAAACTAAAGCACCCGTTAGTGGAACAAGAAGGTAAAGTTATAAATCAACTGTTACCAAACTGATAGCTTTGTTCTTGTGTCATTTTTATCTGTAATGTATTGGAGATTTTCAAACCCTTTTATCTTTGCATTATCATATAATCTTTCAAGTTTTTCACTTTCCTTACAATAAATTGTGACATAAACAGAATCAACAACTAATAATACGATTTCACAATCGCTATTTAAAAAATCCCTATACGTCTCAATTACTGATGGTTTTTTTCCTTTTGGATAGGCTTTTAAGTCCACAAAAATGAGATAATATCTATTATCTTTTAAAAGTTCTTTAAGGGATAAGCCATCTATCCAGTTTACCTTATCTGTGAATAGTGGTTTTCCTAACTCATCATCCTCGACTAAATATGATTCCTCGCCCCCACTTAGCCATATGAATTTAGTAATTTCAATGGGTGTTAATACCTCCCAAAGAAATCTTCCGTATTCATTGGGGATTTCAAAACTGATTCCTCGTTTCATTTTTTCTCCTGCCTATATTTTATTGAATTGACCTGCACCGTAAGCACAATAAGAAAAAGGGCTCCACAGTCCCCCTTAATCTTGAACTCTTGCAACCCGTTAGTGAAATTAGTCTTAGAGAAAAATCACAATTAATAGTAATCCTATACCTATTAGAACTCCACCAATCAACTCATAATTGTCCAACAAGAAGAACAACTTACTTCTATTTTTAAAATCGAATGAATGAATCCTTTTTCTTAACCAAAATCCAAAAATCACAATAAAAATTAATGCGAAAAGAAGTAACATTGGAGTATTTTTAATATATGTTTCATTCCCCATTTTTTACACCTACCCATTAATCACAAAATAATAATGATTGATTCTGTACTCATTCTTCATTGAAATACTATATACACAATAGTAACACCTTCTAGCACTAACCTGCCAGTTAGCTTAACAAGCAAAAAGATGTTGCCGCAGCAACACCTTGTTTAACTCTTGCACCCGTTAGTTGAACAAAATCTATATAACCCAGGTAAGGAAGATGCACCTGGCATTTCCCTGCTTATTAAACTAAACTGCAACCGTTAGTAATAAAAGAAGACCATTATGAAAATGCCAACCGAAGCAATATTGGAAAGGTAATTCCACTTATTATTTGATTTTATTAATATATCTTCAACAACACCAAGCAAACTCATAAGTGAACCTACAATACAAGCAGACCTTATATAAACAGATGAAAATCCCTCAATATATCCTTTTATGAACAGCATAATGCCTAAAACAAAAAGTAACAAATGCATAAAATATATTGGTTTATTACTTTTTGAATATCTTTCCTTAATCTTAATTAGCATTTTTCCCCCTCCAAATAATACTTTTCACTCATCTCTTTATTAACCCACTTAAGGCATTATATATTACCTTATTCTATGGTTTAGATTTATTTTCCTTCTTCCACTAAACTGCCCGTTAGTTAAAAAAGCCACCAAGAATGGCAGCTCTCTATTAAGCTCCTGCACCGTTAGTAAAAAGCTTTATATTCTTGTTAATGGATTACTTTCTTGAAATATTAGTGTCCATCTCCTCCCAACTATAATCTGGTATGGTTGCAATTAATAAAATGTTTTGGAATACATCTATATCCCAAACAATAATAATATCTTTAGCCTGATACACTTTCTTTATCTTATCGTTGGTTTCATTTTCAAAGTCTAATTCGTAAATAGCCGCACTTCTATCTGTAATACCAAATAAATTATGCCCCTTTTTAATTAATCTCGCTATCGGTTCATCGACTTGTCGCTTTCCCCATTTACCTCCACTAACGTCACGTATCCACAATCCACTTTCGGTGGAAATAACGATCTTATTCTTAAGGATTTTCATATCCCAAGGAACACCTGCATTTGAAGGTATAGATATCGCTTTCCATTTATCTCTGTTTTTCCGAAAAATCTTCCTATCTTGAGTAAAGACAAATAACTCTCCCTTATCAGAGATCTGAACTGTGTGTAGGGATTCAGGAACCGGGTGTTTTTCCCAACTATCCCCTTGATTTATAGTTGAGTAAACCATTCCGTCAGATAAAACTGCAATGTTATTATTCAAAGAATAATCTATGTTTTCAATTTCTTTTTTTAAAGTCAATATTTTATTCCCTTTACTTTTATGCGTTACATTTGACCATATTTCATATGCTGTTGAAACATATAATTCATCTTTAGTGTTAAACCACGCATATTTTACATACTTGTTTATATCTAAGTCAGTCCATCTTTTTCCATTATTTGAACAGACTTCAAGAAATGGATCATTGGTTGTACTAAACTGAGTTGGTTTTCTGTCACCCCAAGTAACCAAGTATTCTTTCCCTGCTGTGATTCCCATAATAGCCATACCTTTTTTTGTTATCTTAGATATATTTGATCCTGGTTGTCGGGATATTAAACCACCGCCATAGGGAACTTTGTGAATCGCACCAGTGATTTTACCGTTTTTTGCATCGAAAGTAATTCTTGTAAAGAGTTTATCTTTGTCAATGCCCAATACAGTTATAGTCGGTGTATCTTCAATAATATTAAGTGTAAAATGATATCCTGTTGCCCAGTCCTTTCCCGGTTTAAGTCCATATTTATTCTTTGCTATTTTTACTACTTCAGCACTATCAAACTTAATATCATTGTAGGCTATCGTTTGATCCTGACCCGATTGTTTTAACTTTTCGAATACTGTAATTTTTCCTTTTGAAATACCAAGAAGTAAATATTCATCTGTACCAGGAACAATAAAATTCAAGAACCAAGTAAAACGTTTCCCAGTCTCTCCTCTTGATCCGCCCATTGTCTCGTCAACACTTCTTACTCTTAATAAAGATGCGTTATCATTCCATTCTTTTGCTCGGCCTAGACCGAGGTTTATGGCTTCTTTAAGAGATAATTCCCCCTTTTCTATGCTTATCATTGATGACTTAACTTCTGTTATTTCACTACTCATAAGAGTTAATACTATTAATAATGCAATTAATTTAAATGAGGCCTTTTTAATCCTAAACAAGAAAAACCACCATCCACCCTAAAAATAAAAATAAAAAACCAGTTTTAACAAAGGTTTTGCCAAAACTGGTTTTTTATTCAATAAACTTGCTCCGTTAGTTCAATAACTTCTCCTAGAATTTAGTTCAATAGAATTTCACTTGTCAACGTAGAAATTTACAACTTGTCCATTCTTACAAAACCAAGTTTTAGATATTATTTTATTTTTTATTTCGTAGAAGTTTATAGTTACTTCATTAACATTCTCGTCATTTATATTTATTTGTTTATTCTTGTCTGCTAAAAAATAAAATCCACTCTTATCTTTGTTATATTCAGGTTGCCGCATACTTACTGTTGGGTCTTTTAAGAGTAGTGTAGTGTTCTTACTCTTCATATCTATTGTTGCGATACTGAAAGTATGTTCTTTTGGGTTATTAAAGTAACTAATTAAAATGTTGTTCCCATCTGAAGATAACGATGCACCTGTTAAGAAAACTTCTATGGTTTTTATATCTTTTACTTTCTGTCCATCCTTATTATAAATAGATAGAGTATAAACTGGTGGTTCTGGAGGAATTCCTTTCTTGTTAGCTTGTTCAATTTTTTCATACTCTTTTTTTACCGAATTCGTTACTAAAAGCAATTGTTTCTTCTTTGGATTATAATCCATCATAAATACTGATGTGTCTTTATCCTGGTTATTCCACTTATTTATTTTTTTGTTCTTTAAATCATATATTGCTAATTGAAAGTTACGTTCGTTATCACCTATCAATACCCTCATAAATAAAAGTTGGTTCTCCTCATCCAATTCTAATAAATCAACATTATTAAATTGATTGGTAAGTTGTTTAGTTTGACTATTATTAAGATTCTGTTTGAAAAGTTGTGATGTTTGATTTTTTGTTTTGTTAGTAAAATACACTTCTTTGTTCGAACTTGAATATGTTGCCGTAGGATAATCTGTTATCTCTTTTTTAAATAAAATTTTGTTTTTTTTTGTATTTGTATCATATTGATAAAATCTTTGTTTCAGTTTATCATCTACAAAGTTTATAAAAAGATTATCACCTCTAAATTCTGCACTCTTTGATTCTTCAGCATAAACGTCCATATTTATAGGATTGAAAGCAAAGAGGAATAAAAAGATAATTACATTAATTTTCTTCATACCAATACCTACCTTTTCTATTTCTAGAGTTTATAAGTATTTTCCCAAACTCATAAGATTGCATCCTTATTAAAGTAAACTGCTTCGTTAGCTGAATAACAAAAAAAGGACCGCTGTTGCAATCCCCGTTGTTCAACTCAAGCACCCGTTAGCTTAATAAGAATTTCTTTAATTGTTAATTATAAGAGAAACCTGGAATGGAGGATATTTATGAGAAAAAGCCTTTTCATATTGATTGCCTGCTTAACCCTTTTCTTCTATTCACCCGTTAAAGCTGAAACCGTAACTAAAAATGATGTACAGTTGCGTGATGACTTGATTTTCATTATGCTTTATCCCTCAATTCAACAGGAATTGAAGAAGCAATATGGCGAAATTAAACAAAATTATTATGGTAAAATAACCCAAATCAAGAAACTGCCAATAGGCACTTACTTATTTAATGTCACCGTGCAGGTAACAACATTTGAAGGTGCTCACGGTCCTCCCAATGATTTAGTGACAATCACTTTTAGTAATGAAAAAACCATAGAGTGGAAGGCTATTGATTTCAAAAGAAGAAGGTTAAAGCCAAATGAAATAACTAAATGCGGGCATCCTTTGTAAAAAGGGTGTTTTTTCTTCGGTTATATTCTTAAACTAAGCTGCTTTGTTAGTGGAACAAGGAAAGCGACTGCCTTATTGAATAATCGCACCCGTTAGCTGAATAAGGACTATGGGTGATAACTATGCATCACATTTCTAAAATATTTTATTTCTTCCCTTTAATGAATTTCTCCTTCTTTCACTAATCTGCAACGTTAAGCTCAATAAGCAAAAAGATGTTGCCCAGCAACACCTTGTTTAACTCTAGCACCACGTTTCTTTAAGTACATTTCTTCACAACCTTGGCTTTTATTATGGGGATACTGTTCGTTAGTGAAACAAGGAGCATCTTCCTCAATAACCGTTTTGATTTTTACTTACTACAAGTTTCTTAAATAGTTTAGATAATTCTATTTTGTACTTTTCTCAAAAACCTTTTACTGTTAATTATTTTCTTTAAACTCAGTAATCATTTCTGGCTTTTCTCCAAAAATATAAATTGCTCTGATGGAGTCATCTACTGTATTAACCAACAAAATCATTTGTTCTGCAAAGTTGGAAAAATAACGTATTGTTATGGAATCCCTTAAGTCCTCTTGGAATTTCCATCCCACTGGCTGTAATACAAATGGTTTATTTTTTTGAAAACTATTATTATAGACAAACTGCTGAAAACGCTCGTTTTCTTTTAGTATCAAAGGGCTAACTGATTCTTTTCTAACTACAAAAAATTTAAGATTCCTTTTCCCTGTTGATTGGGTAGATTCTGTAACCCTATATAAATCTGATACAACAGGAAAATACCCTTGGGAAAGTAAGCCCTTAACCAATTCTTTTGATTCTTTTTTAAGCTCTGATAACTGTATTTCTTTAAATTTACCGTGAACAAAAAATTGCTTTACATCTTTATAGTGTGGTACCAACTCTTTTATGATAACATCATACAACCAATGGTTCATATCTTGAAACACTAGAGTAGAATGGTGTTCCCCAAGTATCACATCAGGGGCTGCATAAAAAAACAAATCTCATTCATCTGATTTAAACAATCTTCTGATTTAATGATACTAACACTCTGGTTTCCAATCCTACTATAAAAATCTTGATCATCGTCCTCTTCCTCAAATAGACTGTCAAAGTACCCTTCATCAATTTCTTCAATCCAATCAAAAGGGTATTCCTTTTGTTCTCCTTCATAAATTTCGTCCACCGAGGCATACAATGTCCAACCATATTGCCCTCTTCTTTTAAAACGGTTAATTTTGTTTATTATATATATACCAACTCTACCTGTTATCGAAATAAACAGCCCAATCAATTTATCAGTCATAAAATATCACCATTTTTCGCTTTATAGTTTTTGCTTCAAGCAAGTAATGATTTAATCATACTAAAAATAGTTCGATAAAGAATAATATTTATTTTTTGATTGATCTATTATTGAATTAACCTGCATAGTTAGTACAATAAGAAAACGGGATTGCCGCAGCCATCCCATCTTTAACATAAGCACCCGTTAGTTGAATAAAGCCCTCTTTAATTCAATCTCCTACAATAAATACTTTTCTAATTGATGGATGGGAAATTTCGGTTATAAACTCTTGATATTCTCTTTGTTTATTTTCACTTATAAACATCTGGTATCTTTTCAAATCATTGATTAATTCTATAAGTGCCTGCCCTTCATATTCTTCATCTGAACGATAATACTCACTTATTTTCCTTAACTCCAGATAGCTCCGCCAAAGTTTCTTAGAGTTAAATATTTCGTTGTGTAAGGCTTCGGTTATTTCATACATTCCTATTCGTTTATCGTTTTTGTCATAAAGCAAAACATCGAGCCCCAAATATTTTCACTCCCTTCAGAAACTGTATATTAATTTTTCTACCTATTAAAGTAACCTGCCACGTTAGCTGAATAAGCAAAGGGATCGCCGCTGCAATCCCAATCTTCAACTCTTGCACCCGTTAGTTGAATAAGAACAGGCTTAATTGTAATTAAAATAAAACGAATTGGAAATTCCACGCTGTTTTTGTTAGCTATTTTTTTTGAATGTTAAATTAGCGACCAAAACAGTTAAGCCTACAACAAACGGCATAATAATAGTTTTAAAATTTGATTCTGGAATAAGGATTCCAATAATAAATACCACTATTCCCGCAAATAGTCCCCCATATATTCGCTTCAAAAAAAGCCCCCCAATGTTCTTTTTACTTATTCTAATAATTCCCCCATTGTTTACATTTTCCTTCTTCAAGTAACCTGCTCCGTTACTTCAATAAGAAAAATGCCTTGCTCCTATTAAAGCAAAGCACCCGTTAGTTGAACAAGTAAAATTATTTTTTGCCTCGTAAAAAATGTTGCCTTTAATACATCAAGACGTTTAATTTAATCAATCGTTTCTCCTGTTGTGACTGGTTTAATATTATAAAATCTCATATGGGTAAGGATTCCCTTGTAAGTAAAATCCCCATTTTGTATTAAGCAGCGAATTCGCCATTCTATAGATATATCCGAAACTTTCTGTTTTTGGCGACCAATAAAATCACCTACCAACCTTGCAGCAGGAAAGAATCCATCAAATTTACTATACATTTTCTCCTTGCAAATCTTTTTAGCAAGGTTTAATATCTCTTCATCAAAATATGTTTCAGAAACAGTCTCAACTTGACGGTTCTTACGAATTCGAAGAAGCCCATTATCTTCGAGAAGTTGTGCCCAATTTTTCAAATATCCTACTCTAACTCGTGAAGATAGCGACTTAGCATCTTCCATAAGTGGGAACAATTTTTCTGGGATAGTCTCGCCCACAGAAAGTGGTTTGAATCTCCCATATCTCTTATGGTAAGCAGATGAAACCATAACGATTGACGCTGGAATGGTTTTAGGAATATTAGCTAATAAAAACATTAACCCTGTATATTCCGTTGGACTGTCACCTACCCAAAACATTAACGTTTCTTCACCAGTTAGTGAATTAACCCAATCTAACAAATTTTTATATGTAGACCTAAGATAGGTAGTTGCAAAGGATTTATCCTCTTCATTTAAAACTTGTTCCCACCATATAAATCGTTCCTCTAAATCAATTTTCAACAGAAAATTGCCAAGGGGTCCCCACATCAGGTCATCACCTATTACGACAATATTTTCATTTAATTTATGAATCTTTAAAGCTTCCTTAAGGACGGAACCAGATGAATGTCCAAATACTATATGTGTTTTCAATGTAATTAGCCTCCGATAAAAGCTTTGATTAAGATTATTCGATACTATGGATTTCCCCAACATATTTTCTTTGTTAAACTATATTACATCGTTAGCCCCGTAAACAAATAATAGGGTTGCCACAGCAATCCCAAACTTCAACTCAAGCACCCGTTAGTTGAGTAAGTATATTTTTATTAATCCTCGTCATTTAAAAACAACTCTTCTAAGTACCTTTCCTTTCTATTTAAAAATCCCTTTGTTATTTGATAATGTTCTGTGTCTTCATATCTGACGCTTTCAATTACATTGGAATCAAAACTAAAGATCTTTGCATTTGGATACCCCAGAAGAATAGGCGAATGGGTGGCGATAATAAATTGACAATTTCCACTACTCACCAATTGATAAATAACCCTCATAAATGCTAATAGGCGAGCTGGTGATAATGCTGCCTCGGGTTCATCTAATATATAAATGCCCTTACCCGAAAAACGGTTTAAAAATAATGATAAAAAGGATTCTCCGTGAGACTGGTGGTGTAATGACCTGCCTCCATACCCTTGATAAATAGTCGGATCTTCTTTGGCTAGTTGATCCAGATGAGAAGCAAAATGATAAAAACTTTCAGCCCTTAAAAAGAAGCCTTGACTGATTTTTGGCAACCAAGACAAACGAATGTAATTTCCTAAAGCAGCGTAGGATGAATCTACATCATATATATTGTTTCTTCCTCCACCTGCTGTATTAAACCCACACTTGTACGCAATTGCCTCAAGCAAAGTAGATTTTCCAGAACCATTTTCCCCTACAAAAAATGTTACTTCACTATCTAAGTCCAATGCATCCATTCCTCTTATAGCAGGAACAGTGAATGGGTACGTATTAAAATCGGGAACTTCTTCTTGTAAAAGAGTAATTCTACGTAAAAACAACATTGGCTACACTCCGGTTTTTTATTTTAATTATACAGGTATTGAGAGGTTTTGAGATACTTCTTATTCAAGTAACCTGCTTCGTTAGTTAAAGAACAACCCTTCACAATCTTATCTACAAATGAACTTTATATTAAAAATACAAATGCATTTTAACAAGTAAGTTCTCCTGATTTAAACCAATTACCTAAGATAAGAAATACTAAAAGGTTCTGATATATATACAATATCAGAACCCTGTTTTATCGGTTTTTCATTATTTGTTTTTAAAATATCCATTGACAGCCCACTGGTGAATTCAAATGTTTCAAACGAGAAGCCTTTAATCCTCATTTTCCCCAAAAATAAAAATTGCTCTTACACTGTCATCAAACGTATTAACCACCAAAACAATTTTTTTCGCGAAAGAATAAAAAGAACGGATTGCGATGGAATCTTTTAAATTCTCATCTAATTTCCATCCATAGGGTGTTATTACAAAAGGTTTATTGTTTTGAAAATTATTATTCTTCATAAATTGATGAATACGCTCGGTCTCTTTAAAAAACAATGGAGTAACATCTTCCTTTTTGATTAAAAAATATTGAATACATCCTACGGTTTCGTCCAATCGATTATTCCTATATAAATCTGTTACTACAGGATAAAACCTTTGATAAATCAATTCCTTTGCCATCTCTTTTGACTCGTCTTTTAACCCCGACAACTGAATTTCCTTGAATTTTTCCTCAATATAAAGTTCTTTAACAACCTTATAGTGCGGGACAATTTCCTTCATTATTATTTCTAAAACCCACGGGGTCACATCTTGAAAAACAAGAGCAGAATGGTGATTCTCGAAAATAGCATCAGGTGCAGCGTAAAGGAAACATATTTCACTCATTTCATTTAAGCGATTTTCTGATTTTATAGTTTTATACGTAAATCCATTTATATGAAACTCACCATCATCGTCACAGTCTTCAAAAAGACTGTCAAATTCTTCCTCATTAAGTTCTTCTATCCATTCAAAAGTATATTCTTTTGGTTCGGTAACAAAGTCCTGTTCAATAGGAGAGTATAATGTCCAACCCATTTGTCGTTTCCTTTTATACTTACGTAAAATAAAAAAACCTACCAACCCTGTTATGATAATCAATAACGTTTTCAGTATATTCCTCATAAGATACCTCTATATTTTGTTATTTTCAATACTAGCAAAGTTCCCCAACTAATTAATTTTTAATCGAAAGTAGGCACATTATTTTATAGTTTTAACAACTTTACATATGTAATTTCCTTCCTTCACAAACCTGTCCGATAGTTCAACAAAAAGGATTGCCTCAGCAACCTCCAATTATCGAGCTCTTGCAATCATTACTTTATGTACAATCCTTCGCAATATCTCCAAACTGTCCCGTTAGAAAAAGGCATTCCTTCCTGTTAATGATTTAATAATAATCCAAAACATACCAGTTGGAAAATACTCAAAGTAAATTTGATAGCTTTAATAATCCATATAATATCAGTAGGAGACCTAAATAAAACAAAGATGTTAATCCAAAGGGGTCTATAAGAAATTCAAAAAATACTTCCCATTTTTCCTTAACAGATTTTGCTTTCTTAAAATTCGGTATAAAAAGCATTATTGAAATTACGATACATACAACACCTGCAACTAAGGATAGTGCCCCGATCATTAACACTCCTCAATAAATAATTCAATCCTCCTTTATACGTTTCCCTAACCAAAGATCTAACATTCCTGCCATCTAAACCAAGTTTGTTTGCCTTTAATTATTAGTTCTTTAAATAAATTGAATTAACATCAATTGATAACAATCAAATAATTTTCAAGCATAAGTTCCCCGAATAGATTAAAGTATAAGACTACAAGAGTGGCAATCTTTTGGTTTAAGAAACCCCGTATTACTGGGCAAAGTTATGATTTTAAGAATTTAAAAAATTAGGTAACATATGGTTGCCAATCGGCAAATTTATCGTATCAATCACACAATCATATTGCTGAAATCTTTGGCATATTTTAGCGCAGCTTCTGTTGTCTTTTTTGCTTTTTCATGAAAGAGAGTTCCTGATCCAAAATAAAAGATCTTCGCCTGTTCAAAAACTCCCGTTCTTAATTCGTCTTCAGTTAATACTTCATCTGGGGTGTCGTTGACGTAAGTATGGAAATACCGTTCACCGCTTGCATTAATATGAACATAGACAGCGCAAATCTTTTTACTCGGTGAGTGGACAGAAAATGAAGTATCGATATTTTCTTTCCTAAATTCTTGTTCTACAAATTGACTAATTTCATCGGTTCCAAGTTTACATAAATAATAAGCAGGGATACCGAGTCGCCTTGTGCCGACAGCCACGTTAACAGTAGCTCCGCCAAATAGTTGTTTATATTGGGTATTGGTTCGGTCTATTGAAATAAAATCTACAAATGCTTCTCCAATTGAAATAACTCCTTGTTGATCCAAGATGATCCTCCTTCAAACATTATCTAAGATGATTATATGAAAAAACCTCCTCAAATGCATGTTAAGGAGGTTCAATCTGAATTTATTATACAAGTTTATGCGCGTACCACTTTTTCCCTTTGAATCGCCATCCAAAGATGATTCCACGTGCACCCCATTCTACAATCATCGCTACCCAAACACCGATAATCCCAAAACCTAAGGTAATACCTAAAATATAACCGAGGACTACCCGTAATAACCACATCGACAGCAAAGAAGCAATCGAAGTAAAGTTCGAATCGCCAGCTGCTCGTAGGGCTGATGGCATAATAAAACTTGGTGACCACAAGATTGGCTGGGCAATGGCAGATATCAGTATAAGTGTAAATATTGTTGGAACAATTTCATCAGGCGGGTTGAACAATTTTATCAATAACGGAAACAATGGCAATAATATAAGATCTGCAACAACAAAGAAGATGGAGGAAAGTCCAATCAACGAATAAATAAACTTCCTAGCGTCTTCTATATTCCTACGTCCAACACACTGTCCAACAATCGTAACAATTGCAATGCCGAGAGCATTAGGTCCGATTTGATATAACAAAGCAATGGAATTACCGATGGCATATACCGTCATTGACAGGGTGCCTAATTGAACAATAAACGTTTGCGTAAGCAGTTTTCCACCATTGAAAAATATCTGTTCTGCAGCAAACGGAAGACCAATAAACATCACTTTCTTGAGAATAGACATATCTATTCGGAATGCGTTTTTTATCTGAAAACGGATCGTCTCATTATATTTTAAGACATAAATTAATGAAGCAGCCATTCCCAAAAATCGTGCTAGAATCGTTGAAACCACGAGTCCTTCCACACCCATTTTAAAAATCGTAATAAGCAAAACATTTAGAATCGTATTCGTTAAATTCATGATTAATGATAAATTTAAGCAAGGTTTTGTCTCTCCGACACCTCTTAAGGCCCCCGTCACCGCTTGAAAGATCGCGATTAACGGATATGAAAGACAGCTGCCGATGAGATAGATTCTTGCGTTTTGAAACACGTCTGCTTCCGCTTTACCAAATAACATGTTTAGGATTGGTGTATGAAAAATAAATACAAGAGCGCTGATTAGGACTGAAAATATGGTACAGGCAGTTATCGCTTGGGTCGCTGTTTTAGACACCATCGCTGAGTTACCGCTGCCTTTATATTGGGCCACAATAACGGTACCACCTGTTGCCACAGCAATAAATACATTGGCCAAGAAAATATTCAATGAATCTACCATACTCACCGCGCTGACTGCAGCTACTCCTGCAGAACTGATCATCGCTGTATTTAATAAACTCATTAAGATTAAAAAGGCCTGGTCTACAAAAAGGGGCAAGATGATTGCCAATATTTTCTTGTAATCTATCGATTTGCCAGTAAAATACTTATCTAATATAGATACCGTTCTATGCCTAATATTCAGTTCTAATTTATTCATTACACGACACTTCTTTAATGGATTTTTAGAAATTCAACGACAATATTTGTAAAATAAACTTTGATTATTATACCACGAATTGGAAGAGGGTATAGTGTTTTAATGTGACTCTCGCAAAGGGGCTGTCAGAATCGCAAATTTGCCTTTTTTCTATTATCACTGCGTTCGAAGTTCGATCCGACGAATTTTTCCTGAATCTGTTTTAGGTAGTGCCTCGATATATTCAATCACCCGTGGATATTTATAAGGTGCTGTTAAATTTTTAACAAAGCCCTGCAATTCCTTGGTTAGCTCAATTGTGCCCGAAATCCCATCTTTCAATACCACAAATGCTTTGACAATGTTTCCTCTGATCGGGTCCGGTAAAGCGACTACCGCGCACTCTTTCACCGATTTATGTTTCATTAAAGCATCTTCCACTTCAAAAGGTCCAATCGTATAGCCAGAGCTGATGATTACATCATCTTTTCTTCCTTGGAACCAATAATAGTTATCCTCGTCTTTAAATGCCCGGTCACCCGTTAAAAAGTATTGATTATTATAGGACGCCGCCG
Organism: Bacillus sp. OV166; assembly: GCF_900177675.1. Classification (GTDB taxonomy): domain Bacteria; phylum Bacillota; class Bacilli; order Bacillales; family Cytobacillaceae; genus Neobacillus. Next base: position 4,029,704 of record NZ_FXWM01000001.1, read on the forward strand.
TTGTCTCGGGATTTTTATAATACTGTTTAAATAATGCTGGGAAATCGCTTCTAATTGCAATCGTCCCAACTTCCTTTATAGGAGCAGGTTGGCCATTTTCATCAACCACTTCAATAAATTCTGTTAACAGCGGCTGCCCCATTGAGCCTAATTTTTTCTCATCTATATTTAAATTGGCAATCAGTAACGTACTTTCAGTCTGACCGTACCCATCCCGAATCAGAATGTTAAATTGATTTTTAAACACATCGATGACTTCACGATTAAGTGCCTCTCCTGCGGAAACAGCGGTATGTAATGGCGATAGATCGAAGTTTGAAAGGTCATCTAGTTTAGCCATCATCCGATATTCTGTAGGTGTGCAGCATAAAACATTTACTTTGTTATTTTGAAGAAGCCGTAAATATTTATGTGGATTGAACCTGCCATGATAGATATAACCTGTTGCTCCCGAACCCAATATCGATAAAAATGGACTCCAGACCCATTTTTGCCACCCTGGGGAAGCTGTGGCCCAAACCAGATCCTCCTCACTAATATTCAGCCATTTTGAAGCGGCAATTCTTAAATGAGCATATCCCCATCCATGGCTATGGACCACACCTTTTGGCTGTCCGGTGGTCCCGGATGTATAAGCCAAAAAGGCATTATCCTCACTTAGCGTATCTACATCGATAAAGGTTTCTGATTCCTCTTCGATTAACGCTTCTAACGAGAGCCAATTGGGTACTTCTTGACCGAACGCGATTTTAAATTGTAAAAACGGTGTTTCCTCGTTAATATTTTCAAATTCTTCTACCAAATCAGAATATGAAATGACCGCTTTAGCTTCAGAATGATTTAAGCGATAAACTAAATCCTTCGCCCGAAGCAATTCTGAAGTAGGACTAATGACAAACCCTGCCTTTAAACATGCTAAATAGATGACATAAGATTCAATGAGACGAGTGGTCATTACGACAACCCGATCACCTTTTTCTAATCCTAATTTAGTTAACCCATTGGCAAGTTTATTTGCTTTCGTGATTAACTGAGCATAAGAGATTGTTTTTGTTTCCCCAAGGTCATTTTCCCAGCGCAAGGCGATTTTATCTGAGTCATGCTTTGAAATTTCACTTGCTAAATTAAAGTGTTCTGGTGCGATCAATGATTTTAATTCCACGGTAGTTAACTCCAATCTTGATAGTATTTATGGGCTCCCTCTGGAGCTTTGCCTGTAATAAATATACTAAAATTTTAGTATCTGGTATTAAAACAAGATATTAAAATAATATTCACTCTTTTAATAATATCACTTTAAATAACATTGTAAATTATTTAGATTTCTAATTCCCACCCAACACCAGGGTTTATTATCTGGTCCTAATCCTTTTCTACATTCTCTAACAAATAAAAAAGCCAACAAAAAAATTGTTGGCTTGGCACAATAAACTTATTCAAATAACGGACTTACTGCTTTTTCATTATGAATCCGATCGATTGCTTCTACAAGCAATGGAGCAACAGATATCGTTTTGATTTTGGTAATGACTTTATCTTCAGGTAACTGAATGGTATTCGTCACCACTAATTCTTTAATTGGTGATGCTTCAATTTTCTCAATCGCTTTGTCTGTAAAAACAGGATGAGTACACCCGGCATAAATGGATTTTGCCCCATTTTCTGCAAGCGCCTTTGCTGCTAACGCAATGGTTTCTCCTGTATCAATTAAATCATCAATAATAATCACATTTTTTCCTTCTACATTACCAACTACATTAGTGGTTTCGACACCATTTTCTTCAAATCTTCTTTTATCGATCAGAGCAATTGGAGCATGTAATAGGTTGGCCACTTTCCTCGCTCTGCCGATGCTGCCGTTGTGAGGCGCCACAATAACAATATCTTCCAATCCCTTTTCCTGAAAATACTGTCCAAGGATCGGAACACCATATAGATGTTCAACAGGGATATCAAAGAAACCTTGAATTTGTGATGTATGGAGGTCCATTGTAAGAATTCTAGTTGCTCCAGTAGTTTCTAAAAGGTTAGCGACTAGTTTAGCCGTAATTGGCTCGCGCGAACGTGCCTTTCTGTCTTGCCGCCCATACCCATAGTATGGAATGACAACATTGATTACTCCAACTGATGCTCTTTTTAAGGCATCAATCATAATGAGGAGTTCCAAAATATTATCATTAACAGGGTAGGAAGTAGATTGAACGATATAAACTTCACTGCCTCGTACACTTTCTTCTATATGGATTTGAATCTCTCCATCACTAAAATGAGATACTGAACTTTTGCCTAACTCACAGCCCAATAGCTCTGCCATCTCTGCTGCTAGCTTTTGATTTGAATTCAATGAAAAAAGTTTAAATCTTTTGTTTTGTTGGTATGTCACCTTAGATCCTCCACACTATTTCTATTTCTATAGTTAATTTTTTAATCCTCACTTATTTTACTATACTCAACGCTACAATGGTAGAAATACGAAATTTCAATAATCTGTTTTCAACGTGCTTTAGAATCATGGTTTGTCCCAAACTATTTGAAAGATAGTAAACGTGTGGCACCTGTAACTATATCATGGATAATTTTACTAGCGGATACTTCGTTTTGTAATAATCTTGTTGCCTGACCTGCCCATAATGACATATATTCGGGATTATTTTGCAAAGCTGCTTCTCTTCGAATATCATTTGTCAGGGTATTTTGGGTTGGGAAATCAGCTGGGGAGATATTGGCGTCATGGTACGTTTGAATAAAAGCATTGTTGATTCCCCTCGCTGGACGGCCGGAAAATACTTTCGTTATTACCGTACTTTCTTCTGTACTGTTGATTAGTGATTGTTTATATACAGGGTGTGCTCCCGACTCAAGGGTCGTTAAAAAAGCGGTTCCCATTTGAACCCCTTGTGCACCTAATGCTAATGAGGCAACTAGGCCGCGACTATCCATTATTCCCCCTGCAGCAACAACCGGCACCGAAACAGCATCCACGATTTGAGGAACAAGTGAAAAGGTTCCGATTGCTGCACCATGGGTGTTTTTTCCAATTACAAAGGTTCCTCGATGACCACCTGCGTCACTCCCCTGGGCAATGATAATATCTACCCCATTTTCCTCGGCAATCAGTGCTTCTTGAACAGTTGTTACCATGGTAGTAATGATAATGTTATGTTGCTTTGCGACTATCATTTTATCTTTGGGAAGGATACCGAATGCAGTTGAAATGACAGGTACGTTTTCATCGATTAATACTTCAAACTGTTCCTCAAAGAAGTTGTTCGTTACGACTTGTTGCTCAGTGAATTCGATCCCTAATTTCCCTCTAATGTCATTAAGTACCTTCTGTGACTCTTCGACTCCTTCATAATGATCTTTCAAATTTGTACAAAACAAGTTCACGGCAAATGGCCGTGTTGTCCGATCCTTAATTTCTCTGATAGCTTTTCTTATTTCCTCCGGTTTCATATAGGCCGCACCCAAAGTCCCTAACCCACCAGCGTTAGATACACTAGCAACAAGATCTACGGTTGTAGGACCTCCAGCCATTCCAGCTTGGATAATTGGATAGGCAATATCCAGTAGGTCACATAGTTTTGTGTTTAAATGCATAGAAATCTTCCTTTCTCCTAACAATCCATTTTATTGTTCGTTATGTATCAAGGGATAGTATTCTTTCGGCCCAATCCCAATAACGTTTTCCTCTACTACTATATAAACACAATTAGTGCAAAAGTGTCAGAAACTTTTTATTAGCGCCTTTTTTGAGCCCGCTTTTCGTGTTTGCATAAACAAGTTGTCAAGCAACTGCATACATTAATATCGAACAACCATAAATAGACAGGAGGTGAAATCAGATGGGTCATAACCATTGTTCCTGTGGCATTTTTGGGATTTTCCTTGGATTTTTAACAGGTGTTATTTGGTTATTGTTTGTAGTATTGGGCTGGGTGACTATCTTGCTTGGAGTAATCGGCCTAAGCGGTTTATTTGTTACCGTTCTAAACTTCCTTATCGCTTTAATTGGCTTCCTTGCATTCCTTATCTTCGGATTATGCCTATTCAAAAAGGCGTGGCATCACTGTAAGTGAAATAGCATTCAGGATTAATCTAGCTTGAAATAATAAATTTTGTGCAAGAAACCAATACTGGATGACAGTCTCTTATTAGAGGCTGTCCTTTTCATTATTTTTATAAAAAAAGCGGGCAACTAGGTCTATTATCAGCCCTGTTGTCCCGCTTTTTATATTAGAATTTTGTATGATAGTTATCGATTTCCCATGTGTGAACAGCTGTACGATAGCTATCCCATTCTTTTTTCTTCAATGAGACATACTCGCTGTATACATGCTCTCCTAGTGTTTTAGCAGCAATCTCACCTGATTCTAATGCTTTGATTGACTCTGCTAAGCTACCAGGCAGGTTATCAATACCCAGGAAGGCTCTTTCCTCTTCCGTCATATGGAAGATATCCTCATTAATTGGAGCTGGCGCTTCTAATCCTTGTTCGATTCCATCTAAACCTGCTGTAGCAATCACAGCAAACGTTAAGTAAGGGTTTGCGGATGGATCTGGACAGCGTAATTCCACACGTGTTGCCAAACCTTTCTTGGCTGGAATACGAATTAGCGCTGAACGGTTAGAAGCAGACCAAGCGATATAACAAGGTGCTTCATAGCCTGGCACTAAACGCTTGTAAGAGTTTACTAGCGGGTTTGTTACAGCCGTAAAGCTCTTCACGTTTTCTAGCACACCAGCAATAAATTGGTAAGCTTTTTCCGACAATTGTAACTCATCTGAAGGATCGAAGAAGGCATTTTCGCTTCCTTCAAAGAAAGACATATTGACATGCATTCCAGAACCGTTGATTCCAAATACTGGTTTCGGCATAAATGTAGCGTGCAAACCGAATTTCTTCGCAACCGTCTTGACGACCCATTTATACGTAGTTGATAGGTCAGCTGCCGTTAATACATCCGCATACTTAAAATTAATTTCATGTTGACCTTCTGCAACTTCGTGGTGAGATGCTTCAATCGTAAAGCCCATTGCTTTTAAGGCACGGTAAATTTCTAAACGAACGCGCTCGCCCAGATCATGTGGAGATGGCTCGAAATAGCCTGCTTTATCACCAAGTTCTTGCGTTGCATACCCATTTTCATCCGTTTTAAAAAGGAAAAACTCTAACTCTGGACCAACTGAAATGGTGTAACCATGATCGGCAGCACGATCCACCGTTTTCTTCAGCACATTTCTTGTATCTCCTTCAAACAGTGTTCCGTCTGGGTTCTTAACAGAACATAAGAATCGTGCTTCCGCATAACCCTCTTCAACTGTCCAAGGAAGAACCGCAAAAGTAGTTAAATCTGGTTGAAGATAAAGGTCAGATTTATTAATAGGTGAAAAACCTTTAATCGAAGAACCATCAAACATCATTTTACCTTCTACGACATCTTCTAGTTGTTCAACTGTTACCGTAACGTGCTTTAAAATCCCTTCTATATCGACAAATTGCAAGTGTAATAGTTCAACACTTTTTTCGTTGATCGTTTCTTTAATTTGTTCTAAAGTTGTTGCTACTGCAGGTGCGTTTGAAATGAATGTTTTTGTCATGTTATATTACCTCGCAATTTCATGTTATATTTTGTTACATCATCAATAAATTGATTATATTTAAAAAAACATAGTTTGACAATCCTTTTTAGTAACTTTTTTGAATATTTATGCTGTTTTTTTAAGTAAGCGTTTTCACGTTATAGGCATTAAAAGGAAGTTTTTTCAATCTGCATGGGTTTTTTAATTTATAAATATACAAAAATATGTATAATTAGCATTACAAAAAGGTGTCTGACACGAGCTATTAGAGTATGTAATAGGTTGACCATTTTTCTTGGATAAGAAATAAGCCATATAATAAAGTGAAAACCCTCTATCCGCTTATAGAGGGTTTTCACTTTATTATGATGCTTTTTGGATATCTATGTTTTTTCCTTCTTTACGCATCTTATTAAATTCAGCAGTCGCTGTGAATAGGACGTCTGTAGATGAGTTCAGCGCCGTTTCAAAGGAGTCTTGTAAAACTCCGATGATAAATCCTACCCCAACTACTTGCATAGCCACATCTGCTGGAATTCCGAATAAGCTGCATGCTAGAGGAATAAGTAATAAGGAACCACCAGCAACCCCTGAAGCACCGCAAGCACATACAGCTGAGAGTACGCTGAGGATGATCGCTGTAGGTATATCCACTTGAATTCCTAATGTATGGACCGCTGCAAGTGTCAAAACAGAAATTGTAACTGCTGCACCAGCCATATTGACGGTGGCGCCTAGTGGAATTGATACAGAATAGGTATCCTTATCTAATCCTAGTTTTTCACATAATCTCATATTGACTGGAATGTTTGCAGCCGAGCTGCGTGTAAAGAATGCTGTAATGGCGCTTTCCCTAATGCACTTAAAAACAAGCGGGTATGGGTTCTGACGAATGGCCGCAAACACAATGATTGGATTAACAACAAGTGCCACAAAGACCATGCAGCCAATCAAAACTATAAGTAATTTTCCATAACTTAGTAAAGATTCAATTCCATTTGTCGTAATAGATTCTATGACTAGGCCCATGATTCCAAATGGTGCAAACTTTATGACCCATGTAACTACCTTGGATACTGCATCTGAAAAATTAGAAATCATTGTTTTAGTCGTATCCGGGGCATTTTTCAAAGCCACACCAAGGACTATTGCCCATGCCAGAATACCGATATAGTTCCCATTAAAAATGGCCTTCACTGGGTTATCTACAACGTTCATCAGTAATGCTTTGAGCACCTCTACCACACCACCAGGAGCCGCCAATTCTTCGGCACCCTTTGCAAGTGTTAAGCCTACAGGAAAAATAAAGCTTACAATAACAGCAATTAATCCTGCTAAAAAGGTTCCTAGAAGGTACAAGAAAATGATGGACTTCATATTCGTTTGGTGACCACTCTTGTGTTGAGCGATGGCTGACATAACTAAGAAAAGTACCAGAACTGGTGCTATTGCTTTTAATGCCCCTACAAACAAAGAACCTAATATCACAACGGGTTTTGCTGCTTCTGGGATCGTTACAGCAAGTATAATACCAACAATTAAACCTACAATTATTTGTTTTACCAGACTAAACTGATTCCACTTTTTCATTAGATTTTTCAAGATATATTCCCCCACTTGTTTAAGATAATATTGCAACATTCATTGTCCGTTTAGATGCGCATGTTCACTCTCCACTTAATCAACTAAACTATTTTCTAATAAATAGTACTATATTGAATTTTTAGATAAATTATAATAGCATCATTTTTGTACCGAATGTTTTTCTATCTTGAGATCAAGATTTTTTCACCTCATTCGTATTGTTTGTTATTTGACTATATTAACTCATTAACTTACGTGAATCAAGTGATATTTTAAGATAAAAAACGAACATTAATAAAAAAATATTAAAAAATGTTCGAGTTTAATTAAATGTAGATTCCGTTGATTATTGAACTAAAGAATATAAATGTACACAGAAAAAGAGAATTCAGTGTAGAATAACTATTATGAAGTGGAGGTCGTAAAATGAAAAAAGTGATTATTTATTCGCAAGAGACGTGCCCACCTTGTCATGCGGAAAAACTATGGTTAAAAGAAAATGGGATTGAGTTCGAAGAAAAAGATATTCGTAAAAACGATCAATATCTGCAAGAACTTATTGAACTAGGTGCTTCTGCTACACCAGTAACCATTATCAAAGACGAAGATAGCGAAGAGTTCATCCTTGGATTTGATCAAGCGAAATTCGCTGAATTATTTGGGGTTTAATGTCTGTAATAAGATAAAGTTATATAACAAAAAAAGGTGTGCTAAATTAAGACATTTGGCACTCTTTTTTTGTATCTAGACGAAACTTTAAAGTAACCGTCCAATTCTTCTCAAAATGGTCATAAAACCTTGAAATAACAACAAAAATGGCATGCGTCAATTTGTATTCGTGCTCCTCAAAACGGTAACCTTTAACTAACACGAGCAAGTGCTTTTTGAGAAATATATTTCCCTTCCAAGGAACCTCTCAGTTACAAAGAAATATAGATTTTATTCTCCTACTATCTTCGCGTTCTTCAGCATCTCCTCTGTTAAGGTGATTCCTTCCTCCTTAGCAGCTTTTTTGTTGATAAACAGCTCAAGGTTTTCCGGGAAGCCAACTGGAATTTCGTTAGGTTTCTTTCCTTTGAGAATTTCCACAGCCATTTTACCGGTAGAGTAGCCTAGATCGTGATAGTCAAATCCATAAGATGCGAAGGTTCCACGTTTTACAGAATCGCCTTCACCGACAAAGGTTGGGATATCTTGGGCGTTGGCTACAGTTATAACCGATTCTAGGGCAGAAACAACGGTGTTGTCCTTTGGAATGTATAATACGTCCGCACGCCCTACCATTGACTCGGCTGCTTGTTTTACTTCGGTACTAGCAGTTATGGTTGTTTCAACCGCCTCCAGCCCTGCTGCCTCTAATGCGGTTTTCGCGTGTTTAACATTTACAACAGAGTTGGGTTCACCATTGTTATATATGATGCCTACCTTCTTGGCATCGGGGATAAATGTTTTAATTGCAGCAATCGTATTCTTTATCGCATCTGGGTGCGTATCAGATGTGCCTGTCGCATTCCCGCCTGGCTTTTCCAGGCTTTTGACAAGTTCGGCCCCAACTGGATCAGTAATGGCGGTAAACAATATTGGAATATCCTTCGTCTGCTTGACCACCGCCTGAGCACTAGGGGTGGCGATAGCCAAAATAAGGTTATTCTTGTCTGCAACCAATTTTTGGGCAATAGACATATTATTGTTCATATCTCCCTGGGCATTTTGGTAATCAAGCTTCAAGTTCTTTCCTTCTTCATAGCCGGCATCCTTTAGAGCCGCGATAAAACCCTCTCGTGCAGCATCAAGTGACGGATGCTCGACAATTTGCGTAATACCTATTTTCACCACTTTCTCGTTTTTGTCCTTTGTCTGTCCGCCAGTTTCCTTACTTCCCCCTCCACATGCCGAAAGCAACAATAATACCCCACAAAATAATAACGCTAAACTCTTTTTCATCTGTTATTCCTCCCCAAATCAAACCACTATTTATGTATTCTCCTGGTGAACAATAAAGGAAACAGTTTCCCTTACTATCGTAAATTATTATAAAAAAAATTTATAATATTCAGATTTTATCACGTAAAGTAACTGTGGGACAATAGTAATTTTCAAGAATAAGATGTTTTATAATGATTTACATATTAAGAACAAAGAAAAAGAACTATTTTATTTGGGGAAATTTGAGAAGATAGCCCTGCGAAGCATGTAAATTTGTATTGACCCACATTGGTGTACAGTAGTTTCTCGGATAATATAACCTAATTGGGAGACATATAAACCTTTTACTAAATAGTGATCATTTATATTTAAATTTCCTTTAAAAGTTTTATCATAGCTACTTTGGCTATTGTCCTGAACCATTTCTTTGTATCGTTGTTAGTTTCTCCTTTTAATAGCTCCTAAATATAGATTTTACAAAGAAAAAGTGTAAGGCACTCTAATTGCTCTAATTGGTTCAACCAAAAACAATACCCTTAAATTCATACCGCCTCAAATAATCCATTGTTTCCTCAATTTCAAATTCGTTTGCAATATGCATTTTGACGTGCAGCATTCAAAAAAAAGCACAAGGCACAATCCAATTGCTGGTTGTGCCTCGCACTCTATTGCAAAAACTGGTGGTTACAATTACAACTCTATTCTTGTATTCTCCAATCATGCGTGTAGATATTAAAACTTTGGTTACGAATAAACCCAACCGTTGTAATACCAAGTTTGTTTGCCATCTCAAGGGCTAGTTCAGTCGGAGCGGCTTTCGATAGAACAACAGAGCATCCCATTTTAGATGCTTTTATTAAAATTTCACTTGAGATTCTTCCACTAAACACAAGAATTTTATCGTTAGTTGGAATGGAATCCTTAACACAAAAACCATACAATTTATCAAGGGCATTATGCCTGCCGATATCCATTCGCATGACCAACATCCCATTTTGGTCACACAATGCCGCATTATGAACCCCGCCTGTCCGCTTAAATGTCGCCGCTTCTTGCTGTAATGCCTTCATAAGCGAAATGCATTTATTAGGTGTGAGTGTCAATTTGATATGATGGAGTTTCTTAGCCGTTAACGCATCATTGACAAAATAGAATCCTTGCCTTGACATTCCGCAACAAGAGGTTACATAGCGTTTGGACCTTAATTTTTCGTATAAATCTGGCTGCTGTTTTACCGTAACATGCGCAAAGCCCCGGCCTTCTTCGATCCAAATATCTTCTATATCATCAAAGTGTTTAATCACATTTTCCGATGCCAAAAAACCAATAACCATCTCTTCTAGATATTCTGGCGTACACACCAGTGTCGCAAATTCTACTTGATTGAGTTTAATCGTGATGGGAAACTCGGTCACAATCGTATCATCTGTTCTAGATAATTCCCCATCCTTAAAACGAACAATTGAAAAACTAGTTTCATTCTGCAGTAACAAGTTCCTCACCCCTCAATCGGTTTTTCAAATAAAAAGACCGATATCGCAACATCTTCCTCAATATTGATGTCTGAGAATAGATTCAGTAATTTTGATTGAATGATGTCTTCCATCTCAACCGGCTTATGTTGTTTATAATGCTCTTGAATCATTTTTGTTCTTGCCCGGTGTACTTGTTCAAACCCTTCAGGACTGTGCATGATAAACTTCTCAACAGGAGTTAAATTACCTCTGAGAGTCGTAATCGCCATATTTTCACAGAATACTGTTTTAATGGATTCTGGACCTTTTCCAAATAAGTCTTTTCTTACCTTCCGGACAATTTCATTGAATTGATGTTCTTTTTTGCTCAATGCGCTGCCACCTCCTGTTCTTAAAATAACTTCGCAATTCATTCATAGATGGAGTTAACAAAAGATAACCAAAAATAAGCAATAGAATAACAAGCGTTAATAACAGGTTTTGCATCGCATCTGAACGATTAACGATAATGTAACGTACAGTTGCGGTAATTCCAATGTAAATTAAATAACGCAGTGAGAAATTTTCACGTTTTTCAAGGTAAATTACTATCATTGAGAAAAAGGAAAGATATAGAAAAAAGTTTAAAATTTGTTCTAATATCAAATGAACACTTTTTGAATCATAGATGGCATATATTCCAATATAGTAAGTTTGCCTCAGCATTAAATAGATCAAAAGGAACAGCAACGCAATTAAAGTAATGTTCTTAACTAACTGTGCAAACTTTATAATACATTGGGTTAAAATCTTTGATTCCACTATTTTTCCCGCTTTCTCTAAAAATAAATCGTTAGTAAAGGAAGGTTTAAGAGGATTCAATCCTTTAAACCTTCACCAATTCCTTTTAATAAATGAATCCCAAATAAAATGGTCCGATTGATATCAGGATCTTTCATCGCTTTAAAAAGATCCATCACTCCTGCCTTTTCTCCGTTTTTCACACTTTCTTCTGCGTTTTTCATACCAGTTGATACGCCATCGACTAGTTTTTTAGTAAAAGCAGGATCTAATTCCGTTAACGCCCCTGCTGCCGCCATCGCATTGTTAATAAGATTGGTTACAGGTGGCCGTACCATTTGATCAACAGCTATTTTCGCCACTTTCTCTTTTGCCTGGACAAGGGACACAAGCGCTTCTAGTATTCCACTTTCGTGAAGTTCATGCAGAAGGGCAATGGTTTGTTTTAATCCATCAGCATTTTGGATGACATGATCAACTAAATGGTCAATTTTCTCGAAATGAAGTTCTTCTTCTGACTTTTGTCTATTTGCAAAAGCAGTAATTGGTTTTGCCACGTTGATTCTCCCCTTTTATACCCCTGGTTTGATATATTCGTTTACTGACGCAATCTGCTGATAATCGTCCCGTTCCCATTTGCGGAATACCTCTACTCCATTTTGTGGCGTTCTTTTCGCATTCCGAGGATTAAAGGCTGGAATCGGTGATTCGCCTCTTGCTTTGATCACTTCCATCCTCACTTGTGTTTGTTTATAAGCAGGAGTACGTGTATGCACATCACCAGCACTTCCTGTTAAAAGGTTAATGGCATTTTCATGACTGACAGAGTGCATTGGAACATATAATTCCTTTCCCTGTACGCGGCTAGTAATCGTTGCCCTTAACTTAATCGCTCCATAAGGGGAAATTAACCTGACCAATGCCCCTTCAGAAATTTCCCGTTCCGCTGCAAGTTCCGGAGAGACTTCGACAAATACCTCTGGTAGCTTATATAGCAAACCTTTTGATTTGTTGGTTAAATTGCCTTCATGGAAATGTTCCAATAACCGTCCATTATTTAAAGTCAGATCAAATTCCTTTCCAAATCGGACTGGTGGAACATATTCCATTAATGAAAACACCGCTTTTTTATCAGGGAAATTGAAACCGTCTGTGAATAAAAGCGGTGTGCTTTCTCCTGTATGGCTGCCCCAGAAAAAGCTATTCCACCCTTCCAACATCTCATAACTCGCCCCTGCAAAAATCGGTGCAAGGCTGGCCATTTCTGCAAATATTTCACCTGGATGCTGGAAGCTCCAATCGGCCCCCATATGATTCGCTACTTGCTGAATAATCCACCAATCTGGTTTTGAATCTTCGTGTGGTTTGAGTACTTGATAAAGTCGTTGAACACGACGTTCTGTATTGGTGAAGGTTCCATCTTTTTCTAGTGATGGTGCCGCTGGAAGAATCACATCAGCAAACTGCGCTGTTTTTGTAAAAAAGACATCCTGAACGACAAAAAAGTCTAGTTTTGATAGTGTTTCATGGACATGATTGGCATTAGCGTCAATCCAAGCCATATCTTCGCCGACTAGGTAAATGGCTTTTAAATCGCCCGTCTCGACTGATTCGAGCATTTGAATATTATCCTTACCTGGTTTATGGGAGATTTCCACTCCGTACACTTGTTCGAACTTTTGTCTTGCTTCATCATTTGAAATATGTTGATTTCCAGGAAGCCATCCGGGCAGAGTCCCCATATCACAAGCACCTTGGACGTTATTATGTCCACGAAGCGGATAAGCACCAGCACCTGGGCGCATATAGTTACCTGTCAGTAATAACAGATTTGAGATGGCTGCAGACGTATAACTGCCAGCAATATTTTGAGTAACACCCATTCCCCAAAGAATACAGGTTCCGTCTGCTTCAACTATCATTTTCGCCACTTCCATTAAGGACTCTTTTGCTATTCCTGTTTCCTTTTGGGCGTAATCTAACGTATATATTTCTAAGTGTTTTACAAATGCTTCATATTGATTAACATGTTGACGGATAAACTGCTTGTTTTCCCAGCCTTTGTCAATGATGTATTTTGCGACCGCACTAAGCCAAACAAAATCTGTTCCTTGGTTCGGATGAATGAAAAGATCTGAGCGTTCCGCCATTTCATGTTTACGTAAATCGGAAACAATTAATTTTTGACCATTTAGCTTATGAGCTCGTTTTACTCGGGTAGCTAAAACTGGGTGTCCTTCCGTTGGATTCGCGCCAATGATGATAACCAAACTAGCTTTGGCAATATCTTGGATCGTTCCAGAATCACCGCCGAAACCAACCGTTGACAATAACCCATCTGTTGCAGGAGATTGACAATATCGTGAGCAGTTATCTACATTATTGGTTCCAAACACTTGGCGGGCTAATTTTTGCATCAAATAGTTTTCCTCGTTGGTTATTTTAGAAGAAGAAACAAAACCAATCGAATCCTTGCCATAGGTTTGTTGTATGTTACCTAATTTATTAGAAATAAGTGTGAGTGCTTCATCCCAGCTTGCTGGAACAAATTCATCTCCTTTGCGAATCAGTGGAGTGGTTAATCGTTCTTCTGAATTCACAAAATCCCAGCCGAATTTACCTTTTACACAAGAAGAAATGCTGTTCACCGGTGATTGTTCAACTGGTTCTACTTTTAAGATTTCCCGGCCCTTTGTCCACACTTCAAAGGTGCAACCTACACCACAAAATGTACAAACGGTTTTGGTTTTCTTTGTTCTCGTATCCCGCATTGCTGCTTCCACTTCTGAAACAGCAAATATGCCACTGTAGCCTGGTTCCACAGCTTTGATAAGGTCGATCATCGGTGTAAGCAAATCATCTTTGATCCCCGACATGAATCCAGCTTCACCCAGCATGGATTTTTCCATTAAGGCATTACACGGACAAACAGTCACACACTGGCCGCACGACACACATGACGATTCATTAATCGACTTGCCGCCATCCCAGTTCACACGCGGCATCTTGCTTTCCCAATCAATTAATAGGGTTTCATTTACTTGAACATCCTGGCAGACCTCTACACATCTACCGCAAAGGATACATTGGTCCGGATCATAGCGGTAGAAAGGATGGGACATATCCACTTCATACCCTTTCGAACGAAATGGACGTGTTTGATGTTCAATTTCTAACAGTTCAGCCGTGTTATGTACGCGGCAGTTGCCATTATTGTTATCACAAACGGTGCAATACAGCATGTGATTTTCTAAAATTCGGTCCATTGCTTCTGTTTGTGCAGACTTTGCTAATTCTGAGTTTGTTTTTATCTCCATCCCACTAGTAAAAGTGGTAGAACAGGCCCTCATTAATTTTCCATCTATCTCACACATACATGTATCACAGGTCTGAATAGGACCTGTAATTTCCGAATAACAGATGTGTGGATGTTCTATTCCTTGGTTATTTAAATAATCTAATATTCTTCCATTCTCTTCGACTACTTGCTTTACGCAATTAATCGATACAGTAACCATGTTGATTGCCATTCCCTATACCTCCAGAAAATAAAAAAATCCATCACAAAACAACTATGTAATAGTACATAGATCTTTTGTGATGGATGTATATCGAGCATTTTAAAATACTTTTTACCAATCCATTTACTTTTTAAAGGTGGCATTCAAACATTGTGAACAAAATTCGAACACCACTTTGACAAGTTTAAGTGTATTTAATATTTATGTCAATACGGTGAACATTAATAAGATGTCTGCACTACCCGAAATTAGCATTAACTCTTTATCTATTTATTTCTAGCATTGTTTCTTAAAAGGATTTTAATAGAACTTATGTAAAAGGAGGAGTATGATAAGTAGATATAAATAATAAAACCTTATTTTAAAACAACTAAAGGAGTATGCTTTAATAATGGGTTATATTCAGCGTGGGACACACACATTTAAAATGGTAAACATAGCTTTATTTGCAGGTGGTTTTAATACATTTGCTATCCTTTGGGGTACCCAACCATTACTACCTGAGATAGGGAAGGAATTTCATATTTCACCAGCCGTATCAAGTTTAAGCTTGTCCTCTACTACAATCGCTTTAGCCATTAGTATGTTGATAGCTGGTTCTTTATCTGAAGTATTTGGCCGGAAACCAGTCATGACTATTTCTTTGTTTGCCTCATCGATACTATCCATTTTAACAGCGTTTAGTCCGAGTTTTCATCTATTAATCTTATGTAGAATATTACAAGGGATTTCATTAGCTGGATTGCCTGCTGTAGCGATGGCCTACTTAGGAGAGGAGATTGAACCGAAAAGTTTAGGGATGGCAATGGGATTATACATAAGTGGGAACTCCATTGGTGGCATGGGTGGTCGAATAATTAGTGGAATTTTAACAGATCATTTTAATTGGCATGTAGCTTTAGCCGTAATTGGAATGATTAGTTTAATTGCTAGCCTTATTTTTTGGTTTATTTTACCGAAATCTACTCATTTCAAACCCCGAAAATTTGAAATAAAGAAGTTAGTAACCTCATTGTTTGTCCAATTTAAAGAACCAGGTCTCCTTTACCTATTTTTCACTGGATTTCTATTAATGGGATGCTTTGTATCTTTATATAACTATATTGGTTTTCAACTCATAGTGCCACCCTATTCATTAAGTCAAACCTTAGTTGGATTTATATTTATAGTGTATATTGTTGGAACATTTAGCTCTACTTGGATGGGCATGTTAGCTGATCAATACGGTAAAAGAAAATTATTACTGATGTCATTATTCATTGTATTGTTAGGTGCATGTATAACGTTAAATTCGTCTTTATGGTTAAAAATTATCGGAATAGCCATCTTTACTTACGGATTTTTTGCTGGCCATTCGATTGCAAGTGGTTGGGTAGGACAACTTGCTACTCACGACAAAGCACAAGCAGCATCCCTATATTTGTTTTTCTATTATGCGGGTTCAAGTATTGGAGGAACGGCCAGTGGTACATTTTATAGTAGTTTTGGCTGGCTTGGTGTTGTCTCTATGATTGTAGTTCTCGCTATTATTTCTATAATCATATCGATTCGATTAGGAACCATTTCTACAAGAAGAATACAGCATTCTCCACATAGACTATAAGAAAAAGATGGCTTTACTCGAACCGTCGCACAAATCGACGAATTTTATAATTGAATACAAAAAATAAAAGCTCTAGGACCAACCTAACGATTGTGTCTAGAGCTTTTCATTAACATTTATTATCTTAAATCATTATAAATCTTGCTTAATAACACCTTATTGATACCAGATTCCTTCATCTATCTCCTATATGTAATAAAATCAACATTAACAGGTTCGATTTCATTTGCTCTGAGAAGTAGATTGATCTGTCCCCGATGATATTGACCATGTAGTGCAACATGGGTAAAGATATCTCTTACCGAATTATTAAACTCATTGCCTTTACTATTTCTGTATGACACGATCTGATCGAGAGCAGGAATAGATAAACCAGAAAGAAATTCTTTAAAGTTTAGATTATTTTGGTTAACCATTTCTGTACAAGCACCTAAACTGACCTCTGCCCAGATAGGTATTTTTGAACTGTCTGACCCTATTAACCTAGTAAACCACACATGTTCTGCCAGAAGGATATGTGAGAATAGATTGTTAACCTGTTTGTTCTCCCCTTCCATATTTTGCAAGGTTTCAAGAATTCGTTGATTAGCCCAGTTTAAATGCTCAAACATATTTCGGATCGTTTCCACTTGACCACCTCCATGTACTTTATCAATATGTGTTAGCAAATAAAATTTATAACGATTATATATTTAGACACGATCATTAGTACTCAGTTTAAGTCTTTAAGAAAAATCTCACTACAAATGGCCTTATGCGAAACGATAGTAAATCAATAAAAAGGTTGCTAGCACAAAAATGAAGTTTAAAAATACAAAGATAAATTGATCTGTTTTAGTTTTATGCATTTTAATCGGCGGGTTATAGAATGAAACACCCTCAATAATGAAGATGATTAATACAATGTGAATCATGAAATGGCCGATGACTTCTGTCATTCCAAAGAGCATCGTGGTTGAGATAAAAATGCCTGTTACCACAAAACCTAACACACGATTTAAGATACCGACAACTAACAAATAACCCACGACAAACTCGATAAATGCCGCCATTACAACAAACAACTCTGGTGCGAAGCCAAATGTAGGCACATGATGGTTAGTGACAATATCTAATGCCATACCTGGATATACCCATTTTTCAACGGCTACCCAGCTAAGTGAGAGTCCTGTCCCTAAATAGAGAAATGGAAACCCTGCCTTCTCCAGCTTTGTATTACCTACTAATAATACACCAATAATGGCTACATAAAAACCGTAGTCTAACATATAGAAAATGCCATGATGGATCGTTACATAAATAAATAATCCTAATAAAATAGAAGCGCCGATTTTTGTTGAAATATGATGCGGAATCAATAAAAATCCAATGGTCACCCACGCTAATACAGTAATGAAAGTACTACTTATATGGAACTCGGGAGCAAATAACGTTCCATTTATCATTTGAATTATTAGCGCAATGGCGGTCCCATATTTTAATAAGTATCTAGAATACTTTCTAAAACTGGAGAGACGATCCTCCATTTCCCCATTCAGCCATTTTCGGAATGATCAAGGTTAATGCAGCTAAAACAATGGCCGCAACTAGAGTTAAAAATATAAACATCGGTGATAATATATGTTCAATAGACTCCTTATGTGGCACTACTTTTGTGAACCACTTCACATGTGCTTGTGCAAAAAAGGTGTCATAACAATCCCTAGTGTTAATAGTATCTGAAATATCTTTTTCATTAGTAATCCCCCTAGTAATATAAACAACATGACTGTAGTGATAATATACATGAAAAATCATTTCCATAGACGTCGTATTATTGAACATTTTGTGAAATGTTTCACAAAATAAATTGATCATCACCTATGGTCCGAACCTGACTCTGGTTCGGACTCGATTGCCTTTGAATTCTTCAAAACCTTTCTAAAGTCGCCATTAAGTGGGCACAAAAGCAACAAAGTTTCTAAAAGAGCTTAGAATTAAAAAGACCGAACATGCAGCAACATGTCCGATCCAGTTTAATTAATATTTCCCTCAAGGGGGATCGATACTATCACACTAGGCGCTAAACTCAAAATACCTCCCTCAATCCTTTTACTCTACAAAAACACCCCAACCGTCTGAATAACCACCATGTGGTTTACTTAAGTTATTTAAATTATTCTGTATTTTAATTAATTCATTATAATTTAATAGCATTCTTTTAGAGCAACAACATGCCCACTCTTCAGTTTCGTCATCTTGCTCTATGAAACAATTGAATCCTTCTCCTTTTAATACTTGCGATAATTTTTCACCTGTTGCTTTGTCAGGCACGGCAACAAAAAATTCCACTGATTGTTGTTTTTTTAAATCTAATCCTTCTTTATATAGACTACGTAAAGCATCTCCATCAGCATCATTTGGAAATTTCATTCGTTTCTCCTCCATATTCTAGTACATTCATTGTTGTCATTATAATTCACATCTTCGTGAAAATAAAATCATTTTCATTTTCATTCTAATTTCAATAACAGGAGTTCAGGGTCTTCCAATAATTTCATAATATGGTTTAATGCATTTTGGGCAATAACGCCGTCAATTACAGAGTGGTCATAACTAAGAGAAAGAGGGAAGCATTTTGCCAATGGTAATTTCCCCAATCCTCACGATCGGCTTTTCAATAATTTCCCCAATCCCCAAGATGGAGGTTTCTGGATGGTTAATATGGAGTAAACCGTTGTCCTCCAGCTGATCCGATGTTCGAAATTGTACATGTTCCTCCTTTCATATGATCCATGGTTAATTTGTTGTCTCTTGCTGTTTTTGTAAGCATGCCGATTTCCTTTGCGAGTCCAGAGATATTTTAATAGTCTGCATCCTTAAGTACCGATACAACAAGTCCATTCTCGGTTTGAACTGCAATTCCAATGTTATAAAATTTTTTCAAAACGATCACTCCCGGCAATAAAAAAGAATCAGTGGCAAGTAATGAAACAGAATTTTTTTATTAATAATTGAGTTCAAGGCACCTTCCAGGTAATAGGATGGTGCCTTGCACTTTTTTTAGTCAATTAATATTTTCTAGATGGTACCAGGGACTATTATCATTGAATAAAGAGTAGCGGGAATAGTCAATTTTCACCCCAGCTCGTTATATTTTCATATTCCCCTGGTTTTAGAACACTTTGGTCGCCTCTCATTAAGTAGGTGTAAGCAATAATAGAGATAAACAATCCGAATGTCCAGGCATTATCCCATAAAAAGCGAAGTCCCGGGATGAAAAGACCAAGTACAGGAACAGCTACACCGATGATCAGGGCATAAACGCCGTTTTTATTAAAACCTGATGTATAACTATAGCGGCCGTTTACATCATATAGTTCATTAAGTGCCATTTGTCTCTTGCGCACAAGCCAGTAATCGGCAATTGCAATCCCATCAATAGGACCGAGTAATGCCCCATATGTTCCAAGCCAACCAAAAATATAGTTTCCAAAGTTCTCCATAATGTACCATGGCTGCATTAAGATTGCAAAGATCCCCGTTATTAGAGCACCTAATCCGAAAGTAATTCGTTTGGGATTTAAATTTTCAATAGCACGAGCAGGTGCGACGATGTTTGCACCGACATTAATCGTTAAGGATGCAATTACAATGATTAATGTTCCCAAAAAGATAACAAATGGTGGGAATTTCGCAAGCAGTTGAACAGGATCCCAAAGGGCTGTTCCAAAAATCACCACAGTTGCAGATGTGACGGCGATTCCAATAAAGGAGAAGATACTCATCGTAAGTGGAAGAGAGAAGCTTTGAGCAATCATTTGTGATTTTTGACTTTTTGCATACCGACAGAAGTCAGGAATATTCAATGCAAGTGTTGCCCAGAAAGCAATGACTCCTGTTAATGCAGGAAAAAATACTTTTAAAAACGCACCTGTTGTATTGAATTCAGATGGGGTGTCCAAGATTGGGCCCCAGCCTCCTGCGTTAGTATACGCCCAAATAAGAAGAATGATCGAAGCGATTCCCACAATCGGTGTCGCTATTAAGCCTAGTACTTTCATTGCTTGAGGTCCCTTATAGGCTACAATCACATTTAAACCCCAAAACAAGGCAAAAACGATAGCCGTATGTCCTGAAAAGCTTCTCCAGGCAGGAAATGAAGCCGATAAAAGTGTATCAATTGCACCCGTACCAATCCATGTGTTAATCCCGAACCAGCCAGCAGCAACAATGGCTCTTGCTAAAGCTGGGATGTGAGCCCCTTTTGAACCAAACCATAATCGTGCAAATACTGGATAGGGAATTCCAAATTTCGTACCTGCATGTGAGTTTAATAAAATGGGGATAAGGACAATAACATTCCCAAGAAAAATCGTTCCAATAGCTTGCCACCAGTTCATTCCTAAAGAAATCAAGCCACTAGCCATCGTATAAGCAGGAATACACAAACACATACCAATCCATAAAGTGGCAAAGTTCAGCCCCTTCCAGGAATGTTCCTTAATTGTCGTTGGGCGTAAATCATCATTCCACATTTCACTGTTACTTAAACCATCGGCTACTTCAGGTGTCAGGGTAACAATCCCATTTTGTTCAATTTGCGTTTTCAACAAAATTCCCCCTTATTGGTTATTTAACGAGCTTTTCTTGTGAAACAATTTTGCCGTCAGAGATCAAGGATATGACAGAAATCTTTAAGATTTAAACATGATTGGTATCGAATTTACCTTAACACAAGCTAAATTTGAAAGAATATTTAAAAAATTTAAGATAGATTTTAAAAATTAACTATAGCGTCACCACCCATTGTTCTTCAACTTCTGCTGCTAGGATCTTTGCAATCCTCTTTGTACCAGGCAAAGCAAAAGGAAAAAAACCTACCTCCCTATCCTATATTATATATCTTAGATTCATTCTGTCATTGGACAAAAAGTTGAATTATTTCTATCAATTCTTTTATGTTATGTAAGATGAAACATCGGATCGATTATCTGCATCTCCGAAGTGCCAACCTTTACGTTATAATGGAGTATAATAAAGAGGAGATGATTTGTCCTCTATATCGGAAGGTTCACTAACATGATTTCTTACCAATCAGAATCTAAAAATGTATTTCTAGAATGCCTGTGGTCAAACACCCATTTAATGGACACGAATAAAATACGATTCCAGGATTAAATAAAGTAATCGGAGTGGAAATTAAGAAAAAACCGACTCTCCATTCTAAAATATAGAATGAAAGTCGGTTTTTCTTTGTGTATTATCCGAAAATCTTAAAAACGTAAGTTTTTCAGTTTACACAGTTTTTTGTCCTGTTAAATAAACTGTTCGCTCTCTTAGGTACCCTCTTTATACCGTTAGCATGTAATGAATTGATCTATTCTACTCCCGGAAACCATCCTGGCGAATGAATAATGGCCTGCCACAAGGGATCTGGTACTTCCAGCGCGTGCTGATGATTCTTGTTTATTTTGGTGACAATTTCAGATTCTCTACCTTGTTCCACTTTTTGCACCCACTCGGGATCAATAATCAGTTCACGTCCCAATGCGATTAATGGCACTCCTGTTTCCAAAGCGTTTAAGGCCTCATCAGCTGTATAAATCGAACCGACACCGATTACTGGAACACGGTCACCTACACGATCTTGAATGATTTCTATCCGTGAACGTGTGTCCTCAACTCCGCGTTTAGGTGTTGACCTGAAATCCAGCAATGAAACATGAAGATAGTCAAGGTCTTTTTCTGCAAGTGTATCTATTAGTGCGAGTGTGTCAGCCATAGTGATCCCAGGTGTTTCAGGTTCCTCAGGGGAAAAACGATAGCCAACCAAGAAAGGCTCTTTCCCATATTCAGCAACAACTCTTTTTACTTCATCAATAACCGCTAACGGAAAAGTTAGACGTTTTTCAAGAGTCCCACCCCATCGGTCTACACGACGATTAGAATGAGGGGAAAAGAATTGCTGAATCAGGTACCCATTGGCACCATGTAATTCAACACCATCATAACCTGCTTCAATGGCTCGTCGAGTGGTTTCTCCAAAATCGTGAATAATGGATTCGATCTCTGTTTCAGTCAATTCCCGGGGTACAGGTTTTCCTGCACCTTCTGAAGGAACTGCACTAGCACTTACCACATCACCATCTACTAATTCAGGTGGAACCTGGCGTCCGCCATGGAAGATTTGCAAAATCGCTTTCGCACCCTTCTCTTTAATCGCTGATGCCACACGACGCAAACTTGGGATCATCTCATCTCGGTCTCCACCAAATTCACCATGAAATCCTTTACCATTCCTGGTCACATAGGTACATGCTGTAATGACCATTCCGACACCATTGGAACGTCGTTGATAATACTTGACTTCCGCATCTGAGACGGTCCCGTCAGGATTTGATGAGAAATTGGTCATGGGTGCCATGACAATTCGATTTTTTAAATGAATCCCCTTTCCTATCGTAAATGACTCAAATAATGGTGCAAATTTTACATTCATCATGCTTTACTCCTCCACCTTGTTCATTAATGTTAAATTGGAAATTACTTTGCCAATCTACAACTTCATCCTATAGTTTACCGTTTCGTTCAAAGCAAATCCTACCATATTAAGTGTGCTTCAAAATTGTTTCTGTCAAAGCTTCTTTTGGTTGGAAGCCGATAACCTTTTCTACTTCAACACCATCTTTGAAAAGAATCAACGTTGGAATACTCATGACGCTAAATGCTCGTGTTGTTTCTGGGTTCTCATCTACATTAAGTTTGATAATCCCAACTTTATCACCGATTTCAGCATCGATTTCCTCCAACACAGGTGCAATCATTTTACAAGGGCCGCACCATGGAGCCCAAAAATCTACTAACACCAATCCATCCTTCATTTCTGCAGCAAAAGTTTGATCTGTTACGTGTGAAATTGCCATTATTTTTTTCCTCCAAAATAATTTTTTTATTTTAAAAAAACTTAATTGTTTACTCTTACAAATATATGAAAATTATCTTTTTATATCAAAATTCCTCGTTCTGTTTCCACTGATTAGAAATTCAGATTTCTTGATAGGCACTTCTTGAATTTTTTTTATAGATACTAATTTCGCCGATAATTCCTTAAACCACTGCTCATCCTTAAATAGTAAAGCCAAATCTATTAAAGCTAAAAGCTCACTTTCATTTCTACCAGTTGTCTCGGGCAGCTTTTCAGCCCGTTTATTTACAATCCAAATCGATTTTCCAATCGCTTTTTCATTGTCACTATCGACCACTTTTACTTGTAGCATTCCTTTGTGAGTGTCTACGGTTTCTATATACCCGTGGATCAGTTTTCCATCTCTGGACCTCCCCTGAACCCAATCCCCATTTTCAAATCGATATTTATCGGCCATTGTCATCTACACCCCTTAAATGTTATAAAAAAAGTTACAGTTTGGTTTTTTTAAAAGTTTATCACCGATATTCCATCATACTGTAATAAAATAATATACAGTAAAAATAAAAGAAAAAACTAAATCATGGACAATGTTTAATTTTTTCTAAAACAGTACTAAGCGTAATATTCTCTAAATATTTTTCAAAATACAATTCAGCATCATTGAAAATCTGATCCATAACCACTTGGGTATTTGACGATATAACACATTTTTGCTCCGGATCACCTGTGCACCAGTTTGGTTTTAGGCTTCCGCGTGAAACTATACGATAAATATCTGCCAATGATACCTCTTGAGAGTTACAGTCGAGAATATAGCCACCGCCGATACCTTCTTTTGTCTTAACAAATCCATGATTTCGCAAACAGCTCATGATCTTCCGAATCCGTGCGGCGTTTGTGCAAACATTGGTAGCGATTGACTCACTGCTAGCCATATGATCTGGTAAATAAGCTAAATAGACTAAACTATGGACGGCTATCGTAAAATCACTATTCACTTTGATGCTTCCTCCTCAAGAAGATTAATGTAATTTTAATATTTACAGTTTATAAAGTCAACAAAAATAACTCCATATTAATAATTTCTACTATGCCCATTAAATTCCTGAAAATTGTTTTTGCAATCAAAAAATTTAGTTTATGCAGGATAAAATTTTACTCATTATTTAGAAGAAGCACTCTATAGCATTTCATAAAATTATTTCCTAATGGTTACATTATAATAATAAAACTAGGGGGGGTTTAGCATGACGACTTCAAGCCAAGCACCTATTACCTCATCAGAATTAGCAAATCTGTGGATGGCTTATCAAGAACAAACCATGATGCTTAGAGTATTGGAACATTTTATCGAGCACTCCGATCCTGAAGGAAAACAACTGTTACAGTCATATTATAATGGTGCCGCCAAAAACATTGAGATGATTAAAAGTATTTTTCAACAAGAAGGCTCAGTAATTCCAATTGGTTTTACAGAAAACGATGTATATAAAAGCGTTCCAAAGTTATTTGATTTTATGTACGATATTATGTATTTACATTTGATGACTAAAGTGGAAATGAGCCTTTATGCACTTTTCACAGGCATGTCCTATCGAAAGGATATAGAAGATTTATTTATCGGAATGACAGCTGAATCACAATCAATGAACAGCCAAGCAACTCAATTCCTTTTAGAAAAAGGGGTACTAGTACGTCCACCTTTTGTATCAATGCCAAAACAGGTAAATTTTGTACAGGATAAAAATTATATGGATGGGTTTACTTGGTTTAGTGAAACTAGATCCCTGAATACGGTTGAAGTTTCTCTTATCCATCATGCAATTGAAACTAACCTTGTAGGGATGCAATTAATGATTGGATTCGCTCAAGTTGCTTCTGATAAAGAGGTTCGAAAATATCTTACCAAAGGAATGGAATTGTCCAAAAAAATCGAAATAGATTTAGGTGAATTTTTACGCCATAGTTATATTGAGCCCCCAGCTACTCATGCTGGTAAAGCAACAACGTCAAAAACCGCACCATTTTCCGACAAATTAATGATGTACAACACCACTTTATTAGCTTCATTTGGGCTCGGAAGTAATGCATTAGGCGGTGGATTCAGTTTACGAAGTGACTTGCCGGCAAAAATGGCTTTTCTTGCAAAAGATATTTTCACTTTTGCTCAAGATGGTGGAAAGATTATGATCAAAAATGGCTGGATGGAAGAACCACCACAGATAGAGGATCGAAATCAATTAACAAAATAATTGTTTTTTTAGAACAGCAAAACTAACCTTAAAAAAGGCTAGTTTTTTTCTTTTTAATGTGCATTCTTTATTTTTGGGTTAATTAATTTAAAAATCTTCTACTACGCCTTTATTTTTAAATAATAAACATTGTCAATTAATAAACATCTATTCCGCAGGAACTTATACTTTAATTCATAAAAAAGAGACCTGAATTCAATAATGTGATGAATCAGGTCTTTGATCAAACTCTACAATTATTTTGGTAATAAGGATTTCCCCATCAAATAACGGTCCACTTCATGCGCGACCTGACGGCCTTCGTTGATAGCCCAGACAATTAGGCTTTGCCCTCTTCTTGCATCTCCCGCAGCAAATACACTTTCTACGTTTGTTCTGTAATCACCGTATGCTGCTTCGATCTTTTGATTGGCAGCTTTTACACCAAATTGGCTTAAAAGCTGCTGCTCCGTTCCCTCAAATCCTATCGCAATAAACACAAATTGAGCGGGCCATATTTTTTCTGTACCTGGTATTTCTTTAAAATAGAACCGACCTTCATCGTCTCTCAATTTTTCCATTTGAATGGTGTGAAGTTCCTTTAAGTTGCCGTTTTCATCCGCCACCATTTTCTTCGTTTGGATAGAATACTGACGTGGATCTTCACCAAACTTTGCTTCTGCCTCTTTATAAGCATAATCCATTGTAAAAACATTGGGATAAGCAGGCCACAGATTTCCAGAATTACGAGTCTCAGGTAACTGAGGGTGTTTACCAAACTGAACCACACTTCGACAGTTTTGGCGCAGGGCTGTTGCCACGCAGTCCGCTCCTGTGTCGCCACCCCCAATGACGATGACGTCTTTGCCTTCCGTATTGATGAACTGACCATCTTCAAAATTCGTATCCAAATAACTCTTTGTCGCTTTAGATAGGTATTCCATTGCGAAATGAATCCCTATTGCCTCGCGACCTTCAATCACTAGTTCACGCTGTTTTTGCGCGCCTGTACATAGAATCACGGCATGGAATTGTGCTTGCAGGTCTTCAGCTGAAATATCTTTTCCAACCTCTGTATTGGTAACAAACTTGATACCTTCTTGGGTCATTAAGCTGATTCGACGCTCCACCACTTCTTTATCAAGCTTCATATTTGGAATCCCATACATGAGTAATCCACCAGCACGGTCAGAACGTTCAAAAACCGTTACCGAGTGACCTGCTTGGTTTAGTTGATCTGCACTGGCCAATCCTGCAGGGCCGGAACCGATAATCGCTACTTTCTTCCCGGTCCGTGAAACTAGAATACGAGGCGTGATCCAGCCATTTTCAAAACCTTTATCGATAATTGCCTGCTCAATATTTTTAATCGTTACCGCTGGATCAGTAATAGCCAGCGTACATGAACCTTCACACGGAGCTGGACAAACTCGCCCTGTGAACTCAGGGAAATTATTCGTTTTTAGCAAACGATCGAGTGCTTCTTTCCAACGGCCGCGATAAACCAAATCATTCCACTCTGGAATAAGATTATGAATCGGACAGCCTGATGTTGCTCCTTGAATTTCCATACCTATATGGCAGAAAGGAGTGGCGCAATCCATGCACCGTGCTCCTTGTCTGCTTAAGGCTTGATCCGAGAAAGGAGCTGAATACTCTTTCCAGTCGCCTAAACGCTTAAGGGGATTTCGTTCTTTTCCTTTTTCTCGATCGTATTCCATAAATCCTGTTGCTTTTCCCATCTTCCTCTCCCCTTTCTTAGCGTAGTACAGCTTCTGGCTGTTTAGGTGTATTTTTCTGTTTGGAAGAATTGGCTAAAAACGCACTCATAATCGCTTCATCTTCAGTTAGACCTTTTTCCTTTTGCTTCTGGATTTGGTCCAACATGCGTTTATAGTCCTTTGGAATGACCATGTTAAATTTTCTCACATGATTTTCCCAGTTTTCTAGAACACAGCCTGCTTTCACACTGTTCGTATAATAGAAATGATTTTGAATCATTTGCTTAAGTTCATTCGCATCGTTTTTCGTTAAAGTTTCAATCTCAATCATCTCTTGGTTACATAACTTCTTAAAGGCATCTTGATCGTCTGCTAATACATACGCAATTCCGCCAGACATCCCTGCCGCAAAGTTTTTGCCAACATCACCTAAAATAACAACGCGTCCGCCCGTCATATATTCGCAGCCATGGTCACCAATTCCTTCGACCACAACGTTCACACCACTATTACGGACCGCAAAACGTTCACCGGCACGTCCATTAATATACGCTTCGCCGCTTGTCGCACCATATAAAGCAACATTCCCAGCGATTACATTTTCTCCTGCCGATAGTTTAGAAGATTCGTCTGTTTTCACAATCAACTTACCGCCAGATAAGCCTTTTCCAAGGAAATCGTTTACGTCACCCGAAATCTCTAATGTCACGCCTCTCGGAACAAAGGCACCGAAGCTTTGACCTGCAGATCCAGTAAATCTTAGAGTAATCGTATTTTCAGGAAGCCCCTCTTCACCGTAACGCTTCGATACTTCACTTCCGACGATTGTTCCAACGACACGATTAACATTCGTAATAGGGAAGCTCGCATCCACTGGAATTCGATCTTTTAATGCTTGTTGAACCGCCGGCAAGATTTTTTGAATATCAAGTGAATCATCAATTTTATGATTTTGTGGAGTCTTGAACGTACGAACTCCTTCAGGTTGATGCAGCAATGGAGTTAAATCTAGATCCTTTGCTTTCCAGTGTGCTTTTGCACGGTCACTCATTTTCAGAACATCTGTACGTCCTACCATTTCGTCAACGGTTCTAAAGCCAAGCTCGGCCATTAGTTCACGTACTTCTTGGGCAACAAAACGCATATAGTTAACGATGTAATCAGCTTCTCCTGTGAACTTTTTACGAAGCTCCGGATTTTGTGTAGCAATTCCAACCGGGCAAGTATCTAAGTGACATACGCGCATCATCACACATCCGAGCACAACGAGCGGTGCAGTCGCAAAACCAAACTCTTCTGCCCCAAACAAGGCAGCCATTACGACATCTTTTCCCGTCATTAATTTACCGTCTGTCTCAAGGACAACACGTTCACGCAAGCCATTAAGCATTAATGTTTGGTGTGCTTCGGCAAGTCCAAGCTCCCATGGTAATCCCGTATGTTGGATACTGGTTTTTGGTGATGCTCCTGTTCCGCCGTCATAACCACTGATTACAATAACATCAGCTGCACCTTTCGCAACACCTGCCGCAATCGTTCCTACTCCGCCCTTGGATACGAGCTTAACGCTGATTCGGGCATCCCGATTGGCATTTTTTAAATCATGAATCAATTGTGCCAAGTCTTCAATCGAGTAGATATCATGGTGCGGCGGCGGCGAAATCAGCCCGACTCCTGGTGTAGAACCACGAACATCGGCCACCCATGGGTAAACTTTGTTCCCAGGCAGCTGTCCGCCTTCACCTGGCTTTGCCCCTTGTGCCATTTTAATTTGAAGCTCATCAGCATTGACAAGATAATGACTCTTTACTCCGAATCGGCCTGAAGCAATTTGCTTCACAGCACTTCGGCGGTTATCGCCATTTCCATCCAAGATAAAGCGGCTTGAATCTTCCCCGCCTTCACCCGAGTTGCTTTTTCCTCCTAAGCGATTCATCGCAATCGCCAATGTTTCATGGGCTTCCTTACTAATGGATCCAAATGACATGGCTCCTGTTTTAAAACGACGAACAATGGAATCAACTGTTTCTACTTCCTCGATTGGTAAAGACGTTCTTGATTCATCAAATAAGAACAAATTCCGTAAGAATCCAATTCTTTCTTCATTTGCTAGCTTGGAATACTTTTTATATAATTCGTAATCGCCTTTACGGCAAGCCCATTGCAGGGTATGAATGGTTCCAGGGTTAAACGCGTGATGTTCCCCTGTTTTTCTCCACTGGAAGTTACTTCCTGAATCTAATGTATGATCATAAGAATCCGCAAATGCAGCAGTATGGAGCATCTTCGCTTCTTCGGCAATTGTATCTAAACTGATTCCGCCAAGCTGAGAAACTGTTCCAGTAAAGTAACGTTCAATGACATCTCCGCTAATTCCAACTGCTTCAAAAATTTGCGCACCACGATAGCTTTGGACGGTTGAAATTCCCATTTTCGACATGACTTTTACAACGCCCTCAGTCATTCCTTTTACATACTTGCTTACTGCTTCCTCATATGTGAACGGTAAGCTTCCATCTAAGATAGCCTGCTTATATGTTGCGAAGGCAAGATACGGATTGATGGCATCAACACCATAGCCAATTAAAGCGGCCAAATGATGAACTTCACGTACTTCCCCTGATTCAATAATGATGCTTGCTTTCGTTCTGCTGCCTTCACGAATCAGATGCTGATGAAGGGCGCTTGCAGCCAATAAGGAAGGAATCGCTGCTTCCTTTTGATTCATGTTACGATCAGATAAGATTAATAGACTTACACCTTCAGAGATGGCATCATCCGCCTCTCGGCAAATCCTATCAAGACTGCCTTCGATATTTTCAGTGAACAGGATGTCAATTACCTTACTCTTAAAATCAACTAAATCCAATGATTTTAGCTGTTCCAGTTGACTATTGGTTATTACCGGTGTATCCAGCTGAATTCGGCGGCAGTTTAATTCTGAAGGATTCAATATATTTCCTTCCGCCCCTAATAATGTCATCGTCGATGTGACAATCTCTTCACGAAGTGAATCAATTGGCGGATTGGTTACTTGGGCAAATAGTTGCTTGAAGTAGTTAAACAAGGATTGAGCACGGTCAGATAAAACCGCTAATGGCATATCATTTCCCATTGCTCCAATTGGATCTTTCCCTTCG
Source organism: Bacillus sp. OV166 (assembly GCF_900177675.1). GTDB lineage: Bacteria > Bacillota > Bacilli > Bacillales > Cytobacillaceae > Neobacillus. Next base: position 4,060,178 of record NZ_FXWM01000001.1, read on the forward strand.
CTCACAACAGGAACTAGATATTTTGAAATATCTTCGTATGTGTATCCAAATGATTTCTGGCGAACTAGTAAATCCGATAGAACCTCTTCTCCGTTTTGTCCATCGTCATTTAATCGAACCAATTGCTCATCTAACCATTGTTGATAAGGAAGAGCTTCAGCCATTTCGGATTTTACTTCTTCATCCGAAATAATTCGGCCTTCTTCTAAATCAATCAAAAGCATTTTGCCTGGGCTTAAACGTTCTTTATATATTACTTTCTCGGGTTCGACATCGATGACGCCAACCTCTGATGAAAAAATAATATAATCATCATCAGTAACGTAATATCGAGCCGGACGAAGGCCGTTCCGATCTAATATTGCCCCTATTTGTTTGCCGTCCGTAAAGGAAATAGCCGTTGGACCATCCCAAGGTTCCATCAGACAGCTATGATATTCGTAAAAAGCTCTCTTTTCCTTTGTCATATGCGGATTTTCTGACCATGGTTCTGGTATCAGCATCATCGCAGCATGAGCAGGTTTCCGGCCAGCTAACACCAAGAATTCAAGTGCGTTATCTAAAATCGAAGAGTCACTTCCATCAGTATCTAAGATTGGGAGCACCTTTTGCAGGTCCTCACCAAATGCTTCCGACACAAATTGCTTTTCACGCGCCTTCATCCAATGGACATTACCGCGAAGTGTATTAATTTCCCCATTATGGATCAGGTACCGGTTTGGATGAGCTCTTTCCCAGCTAGGGAACGTATTTGTACTAAAGCGGGAGTGCACTAAAGCAAAAGCCGATACAAAACTCTCATCCTGTAAATCAAGGTAAAACCTGTCTACCTGTTCCGGTGTTAATAACCCTTTGTATACAATGGTTCTGCTTGAGAGGCTGGCAAAATAAAAACGTAAATCCGATGCCATTGCCCATTGTTCTGATTGTTTTCTAATGATGTATAATTTACTCTCAAAAGATAATTCATCCAACAGTCCCTCGTTTGCTCCGATAAATACTTGGCGGATGAACGGGCGGCTTTGCTTGGCTGTTTCACCAATAGTTTCAGCATTAACAGGCACTGTCCTCCAGCCGAGAACCGTCTGTCCTTCTTGTTCAATCATTTTATTAATATAAGATTCTATATTTTCTCTTTCTGAATCATTATTTGAGAAAAAAAGCATCCCTACCCCGTAGCGACCTTTTTCAGGTAATTGGACGTTTTGGAGGGCTTTTCGGAAAAAGCTATCTGGAATCTGAACCATGAGCCCGGCGCCATCTCCTGTAAATGGATCACTTCCCTGTCCCCCGCGGTGGTCTAGCTTACAAAGCATGCTTAGTCCTTTTTTTACAATCTCATGAGTTGCATACCCTTTAATGTGGGCATATAATCCAATTCCGCATGCATCATGTTCATATTCTGGGCGGTAGAGACCTTGTGCTTTTGGTAGTTGGTGATATGTCATTATTATCTCCCCCGTTCTTAATTTTCCGATAAATCAGTATGAAGTAATTTTATGTTTAAACATACATATAAACAATATATAATTAAGATTAAATCAATCTGATATTAATATGAATGGAGGGAATTAGCGTGGAATTGCGTCAATTAAGGTATTTTATGGAGGTTGCTGAACGCGAACATGTAACAGAAGCGGCTGAAAATCTAAATGTAGCTCAATCCGCGGTAAGTTTTCAGATTGCCAAGCTTGAAGATGAACTCGGTGTTCGTCTATTTGAACGAACCGGAAGGAACATTAAGTTAACCCAGATTGGAATGATCTTTTTAACTCATATAAAAAAGGCGGTAAAATTTATTGATGAGGCAAAAGAAAAGATTGATGAGTATTTAGATCCTCAATCCGGCACCATTAAAATTGGTTATCCAACAAGTTTAGCAAGCTATTGGCTTCCAACCGTGATCTCTGCTTTTAGAACAAAGCAGCCAAACGTTGTTTTCCATTTGCGTCAAGGTTCCTATCTATACTTAATTGATGCCGTTAAAAATGGAGAAATTGATCTCGCGTTTATTGGTCCTGTCCCAACAAAGGATCCTGATATTGAATCAAAAATTTTATTTACAGAAAACATTTCTGCTTTGCTTCCTGCAAACCATTCACTTGCCGACCGAAAGAGATTAGATCTAGGTGAGTTACGAAACGATTCCTTCGTTTCATTCCCAAAAGGGTATATTCTCCAGAAAATTGCTGTTGAGGCATGCAAAGAAGCAGGATTTGTACCAAATATCACCTCAGAGGGAGAGGATTTAGATGCATTAAAGGGACTGGTTTCAGCAGGCATCGGGGTATGCCTCTTACCAGAAAGCACCGTTCACGACTCCATTCCACGGTTTACAGTAAAAATACCGATTGATTCCCCTCAAGTGAAAAGAACAGTCGGCCTTATCACACCAAAATACAGGGACCTAGCACCATCCGAAAATCTCTTTTACCAATTTGCGATTGATTTTTTCCGCGTATTAGAGCAGTTCCAATAGATGGGATTATCGGTGTGGTGTCACGATGTGGTGGGTGTCAGGCACCATTAAAAGACACTTTAGCTCATTTGTCCATATGGGACGGACATTATAGCCATTTCCTTTTTTCTGTGGTCACAGGAACTAAAGATTTATCGTTCATAAACGGTATGAAAGACAAATGTAGCTGCAGGAATAAGAGATTTGTCCTTCATAAGCGGTATGAAGGACAAAAGCCGCTTCAGGAACAAGAGATTTGTCCTTCATAAGCGGTATGAAGGACAAAAACCGCTTCAGGAACAAGTGATTTGTCCTTCATAAGCGGCATGAAAGACAAAAGCCGCTTCAGGAACAAGTGATTTGTCCTTCATAAGCGGTATGAAAGACAAAAGCCGCTTCAGGAACAAGAGATTTATCCTTCATAAGGGTCGCTTATGACACGTTATTAATAGTCAACGAACTCCTTTAGATCCTATATCGGTTCGGTAATGTGCACCTATAAAAGAAACCTTTTCTACGGATATGTAAGCCACCTCTCTGGCTTCCTTCAAATGGTCGCCAATGGCAGTGATTCCCAGTACACGGCCTCCATTTGTAAGCATTTCGCCATCCTTTAAAGTGGTACCGGCATGGAATACAATAGCCGGATCAGTTACATGATCCAATCCTTTTATTACCTGGCCCTTTTCGTATGGTCCCGGATAACCAGCAGAAGACATAACCACGCAAACAGCAGACTTGTCTTTCCATTTCACCTCTACCTTTTCTAATTCTCCGGTGAGACTTGCCAGCAAGATATCCAGTAAATCTGTTTCTAGCAGTGGAAGAACTACCTGTGTTTCCGGATCGCCAAAGCGTGCATTGTATTCAATGACCTTTGGACCTGATTTTGTCAGCATTAAACCGGTATATAGAATCCCCTCAAAAGGACAGCCTTCCGCTGCCATCGCTTTTGCCGTTGGTTCGACTATTTCATGAATAATCCGCTCAACCATTGATGAATCAATATGTGGTAACGGTGCATAAGTTCCCATTCCTCCGGTGTTTGGTCCCTGGTCACCATCATTAACCGGCTTATGGTCCTGTGCCGGAACCATTGCCTTTACAATAGTCCTATTCACAAAAGCGAGCTGGGTCAATTCTTCTCCTTCTAAAAATTCCTCAACAACCACCTTCGCCCCCGCCAAGCCAAAGGAAACTTCTTTCATCATACTTTGAAGTGCATCTTCCGCTTCTTCCAGTGTTTTTGCCACAACCACACCTTTTCCTGCAGCTAAGCCATCCGCTTTGATCACAATTGGTGCCCCTTCGCTGCGAACATAAGCTAGTGCGTCCTCATAGTTTGTAAACGCAGCATATTTAGCTGTCGGAATCCCATAATTGATCATTAATTCTTTAGCGAATGCCTTACTTCCCTCTATCATTGCCGCTTCCTTTGAAGGGCCATAAACCGCTAATCCCTGCTCTTTAAAATAATTAACAATACCCAATGAGAGAGGCTCTTCTGGTCCTACAAAGGTAAGATCGATTTGTTCCATTTTAGCAAAAGCGGCTAATTTCTCTATATCTGAAACCGTTATTGAAACACATGTTGCTAACTCTGCAATCCCAGGATTGCCCGGAGCACAATAAATTTGAGTAACTTTAGGACTTTGAGACAGTTTCCAAACAATCGCATGCTCACGGCCTCCTCCCCCTATGACTAACACCTTCATTTCGTTTTACCTCCAGGTCTTTCTTTTCCTTCAATAAATCCAATGCATCTAGCCTTTCTCATCTCGCTGCCTCCCTATTCGCCAGTCTTTGGATCACTTCTGGTAATAATCTATGCTCCTGCTCTTGAATTTTTTCAATTAAGGTTTCTCTTGTCTCGTCCGATTCGATTGTGACTGCCTGTTGGGCAATTATGGGTCCTGTATCCATTCCTTCGTCGACATAATGGACCGTGACCCCAGTCACCTTTACCCCATAATCGAGCGCTTGACCAATGGCATCTTTTCCTGCGAATGCTGGTAATAAAGACGGGTGGACATTGATGATTTTCCGATCATAAACCCGGAGTAATACATTCCCCAGCAGTCTCATATATCCAGCCAATACGATAAAATCAACCTTCCTTTGTGTTAACTCGTCAAGGATCTCTAATTCATAAGCTTTTTTGTTTGGATAGTCCTTAGCAAAAAAAGTAAACACCGGGATCCGTTCATCCCTTGCTTTCTGTACTGCAAGGGCTTCAGGACAGTCACTGACCAGTAAAACCACTTCAACGTTAATGATTTTTTTCGAATGAATGGATTCTAGAATCGCTGAAAAATTAGAACCCGTACCAGAAGCAAAAACTGCAATCTTCATACTTACTCCTTCTTGAATACGACGTCTTCAGTACCTTTTTGCACTGTACCAATTACGAAGGCATCCTCACCCAACGTTTGCAGGTGCTCGATAATAGCTGTGGTGTCTGCAGAATCTACGACTAATATCATTCCAATTCCCATATTAAAGGTTCGGAACATATCATAATCTGAAATTTCGCCTGATTTTTGAATAAAGGAAAAAATTCCTGGGACCTTCCAAGATCCCTCCTTAATTTCAGCTAGATAACCCTTTGGAAGAATTCGTGGAATATTATCATAAAAACCTCCTCCGGTTACATGAACAAGACCATAGACAGTATATTTTCTTACAGTTGAAAGGATGGATTTCACATAAATTTTGGTTGGTTCAAGCAATACGCTTCCCAGTTCAGCCCCCAATTCATCCACATAGTCACCTAATGAGAGCTTAGCATCCTCCAAAAGAACTTTCCGGACAAGTGAAAAACCATTGCTATGTACACCACTTGAAGCTAAACCAATTAGAACTTGGCCTTCTTTTACTTTCGAACCATCAATGACATGTTTTTGATCTACCATACCAACAGTAAAGCCTGCAATATCATATTCCTCGTCCTGATACATTCCCGGCATCTCGGCAGTTTCACCGCCAATTAGGGAACACCCCGCCTGCACACATCCATCAGCAATCCCTTTAACTATGGCTTCAATTTTTTCCGGGACGATCTTACCGCAGGCTAAATAATCTAGAAAAAAAAGCGGCTCGGCTCCTTGGACGATGACGTCATTCACACACATGGCAACCGCATCGATTCCAATGGTATCATGCTTGTTCATGGCAAAAGCAATTTTCAATTTGGTCCCTACTCCATCCGTACCAGAAACAAAAACAGGTTCTTCCATCTTCTTTAAATCTGGTTTAAATAGAGCCCCAAACCCTCCTAATCCCGTTAGAACCTCTGGACGGAAGGTTTTTTTTACATGTTTTTTCATTCGTTCAACGGCTTCATTTCCCGCATCGATATTGACTCCAGCTTGGCGGTAAGCATCACTCATTCGTTTCTCTCCTTTACGGTAAACTTGCAGAGATTTCCTGCATGTTGAGCTTTTTTAATAATCCCGAACGCATTATGTTAGGAATTGCATTCTTCCAGGCTTCTTCCAATGTAGTAATCGGTTGAGAAATAACGGTCTTTCCATTATGTGTAATTGATAGTTCCTGACCTTTCACCCTACCGATTTCTTTTATGGGCACCTCCATCTGTTGTGCCATTTCTTTTATCTTCTCCGCAAGTTCCGGAGAAACGGAAAGAATAATTCGAGATTGCGTTTCACTAAAGAGGCTTAAGTCCGTTCGCAGTTCATCAGTTAACTTGATTTCTGCTCCCAACTTCCCACCAATACAGCTTTCAGCTATCGCTATTGCTAAACCGCCTTCTGCCGCATCATGAGCCGATTGGACTAATCCTTCTTGAATGATCTTAAGGGTAAAAGCTTGTATTTTCTTTTCCAAATCAAGGTTTAACTGCGGCGGGCGCCCTTCGATCTTTCCAGTCATTATTTTCTGGTATTCCGACCCGCCTATTTCGGCTTTGGTTTCCCCAATTAAATAAATTACATCGCCTTCATTTTTAAAATCCTGAGTTGTAATGTGAGCGATATCTTTAATTAACCCAACCATGCCAATGGTTGGTGTTGGAAAAATAGCTTCTCCTTTTGTTTCGTTATATAGGCTGACGTTTCCGCCAATAACCGGAGTATTGAGTTGACGGCACGCTTCACTAATCCCATCCGCTGCCTTTTCAAACTGCCAGAAGATTTCCGGCTTTTCTGGACTTCCAAAGTTCAAGTTATCTGTAATAGCTAAAGGCTCTGCACCGGAACAAACGACATTACGCGCCGCTTCTGCTACCGCGATAGCTCCTCCAACAAACGGATCAAGATAAACATACCTTCCATTGCAATCCGTTGTCATCGCCAAGGCTTTTCGTGTACCACGGATAGCAACTACAGCCGCATCCGATCCAGGTATGACTGCCGTATTTGTTCTAACCATATAGTCATACTGTTGATATACCCACTCTTTGCTGGCAATCGTAGGCGATGCTAGCAGCTGCTGCAGAACTGAATGATAATCCTTTGGCTCTTCAATAGCTGCAGCTGTGTCTAAGGAAGAATATTTTTCATAATATGGCGCCTCTTTAGATGGCTTACAATACACTGGGGCATCTTCTGCCAGCTTGTCTGCGGGGATTTCCGCTACGATTTCTCCCTTGTGAAGTAAACGGAGTTGGTTATCATCAGTCACCCGGCCGATCACAGCGGAGTGGAGCCCCCATTTATCAAATATCTTTTTTACTTCTCCTTCTTTTCCTTTTTTCGCAACAACCAGCATTCTTTCTTGTGATTCTGAAAGCATCATTTCGTAAGCATTCATTCCTTTTTCTCGCTGTGGAACGAGATCAAGATCCAATTCAACGCCATTTCCCGCTTTACTGGCCATTTCAGAGCTTGAGCTGGTTAACCCAGCCGCCCCCATATCTTGTATCCCGACCACATGACCAGAGGCGATCAATTCAAGAGTTGCTTCCAGCAGCAATTTTTCCATAAAAGGATCGCCCACTTGGACGGCTGGACGTTTCGCTTCGGAATTTTCACTCAACTCTTCTGAAGCGAATGTAGCTCCATGTATGCCGTCTCTTCCGGTAGCAGCTCCAACATAAATGACAGGGTTACCAATCCCTTTTGCCACGCCTTTTTGAATTTCATCATGGCTGATTAAACCCACACACATGGCATTAACAAGGGGATTCCCTTCATAGGAGGAATCAAAATATATCTCTCCGCCAACCGTTGGAATGCCCATACAGTTACCATATCCGGCAATACCTGCAACCACATTTTCAAAGATATATTTGGTTTTTGGGTTATCAAGTTCGCCAAAACGAAGAGAGTTCATTAAAGCGATCGGGCGTGCACCCATGGAAAAAACATCCCGAATGATACCGCCAACTCCCGTTGCAGCACCTTGATAGGGCTCAATGGCCGAAGGATGATTGTGGCTTTCAATTTTAAACACGACTGCTTGATTATCACCGATATCAACAATACCTGCTCCTTCTCCAGGGCCTTGCAAGACATGCGGGCCGGAAGTCGGAAAACGTTTGAGCACTACCTTCGAATTTTTATAGCTGCAATGCTCGGACCACATGACACTAAATATGCCTGTTTCGGTATAATTTGGTTTCCGTCCAAGAATTTCGATTACTTTATCAAATTCTTCATCGGTTAATCCCATTTCCCGATAGACCTCCTGCTGGGCGATTTGCTCAGGATTTGGTTCTTTATGCTGTACCATGTTGTTTCCTCCAGTAACTTAAAATAGATGAAAACATACGTTTTCCGTCATCAGTTCCCAGCCATTTATGAACCGCGCGTTCCGGGTGGGGCATTAAACCTAATACATTTCCTCTCTCATTGATTACCCCCGCAATCTCAGAAATCGACCCATTTGGATTCGTCCCTTTATACCTGAATACGATTTGATTGTTCTTTTCTAATTGATCCAATGTCTCTTGATCACAATAATAATTTCCGTCGCCATGGGCAATTGGAATACGTATCGTTTCACCTTCCTGATAGTCTAATGTGAACGGAGTTTGGTTGTTTTCTACTTTTAAATCAATGGTGTCACAATGAAATTTTAACCGCTGATTTCTTCTTAAAGCACCTGGCAAAAGATTAGCTTCAGTTAGTATTTGAAATCCATTACAGACACCAAGAATCAATTTCCCTTCTTCAGCCGCAATTTTCACCTGCTCCATGACAGGAGACAAGCTCGCAACAGCCCCAGGCCGCAAATAATCTCCATAGGAAAAACCACCTGGAACAAGAATTGCATCATATTTTGATAGGTCCGTTTCTAGATGCCATACATATTCGACCGACTGTTCAATCGTATCTAAAACAGCCTTATACATATCCACATCGCAATTTGAGCCAGGAAAAACCAGTACAGCAAAGTTCAACTAATTCCCCTCCTATCCTTCCTGCTTAGTAAGATCAAACCGATAGTCTTCAATCACCGTATTGGCTAACAGCTTCTCACACATATCCTTTACTCGTTCTGCTGCCGCCTTTTGATCATCGCTATTAATTTCCAGCTCCATGTATTTTCCTATTCGTACATCTCCAACCTCATCATATCCTAGTGAATGCAGCGACTCATGAACGGCATTCCCTTGGGGATCTAAAACACTTTCTCTTAAGGTTACATATACCGTTGCTTTAAACATTGACACTACCCCCAATTCTCCTTAATATTTCTTGATAAGCTTCCTCAACGTTCCCTAAATCCCGCCTAAACCGATCTTTATCTAACTTTTCCTTTGTATCGGCATCCCAAAATCGACACGTATCCGGAGAGATTTCGTCTGCTAAGATAATAGTGCCTGCAGGGGTTTTTCCAAACTCTACTTTAAAATCCACTAAGATAATATCTTTGTTTAAGAGATATTCGTTCATAATATCATTGATTTTTAATGCTTCCTTTCGAATGGCTGCTACTTCAGACTCTCTAGCCAGCCCAAGAATGGCAATATGATCATTGTTAATCAAAGGGTCCCCTAGCTCATCATTCTTATAGTAGAATTCCACAATGGTTTTTGGGAGTTCCTTCCCTTCCTCCCATCCCAGCCTTTTTGCAAGTGAGCCCGCCGCTATATTGCGAACGACAACCTCAATCGGGATAATCACTACCTGCTGAACAATCTGCTCAATTGATGAAATCTTTTTAATAAAATGATTATCCACGCCTTTTTCTTTTAGCAAACTTAGGAAAATGGCACTAATTTCATTATTTAGAGTTCCTTTTCCTGCTATTTGACCCTTTTTCTCACCATTGAAGGCAGTGGCATCATCTTTATATTCAATCCAATACTTTCCTGGTTCTGATGTTTTAAACACTTTTTTCGCTTTACCTTCATAAAGCTGTTCTAATTTTTCCATTATTTTTCACTCTTTTCACTCGTGGGTTATGTTTTAGCCGGACGACTATAATAGCCGCGTATCCTTATGACCAAATTCCAAGATCCTTAATTTGCTTGTCTATTTGCTCGAGAGTTGAACCTAAAAAATTAATGTGACCCATTTTCCGATTTTCTACGCTTTCCTTTTTGCCGTATAAATGTAGTTTGGCTGTTGGAGGAAGCTGATCTATTTTATCTAGCACTTGACTTAGATGCTGACCCAAAATATTAACCATTATAATCGGACTTAAAAGAGTAGTATCTCCTAAGGGTAGTCCACATATTGCCCTTATATGTTGTTCAAATTGAGAAGTAATACATGCATCCATTGAAAAATGTCCGGAATTATGAGGTCTTGGTGCTAACTCGTTCACGATAATTTCACCATCATTCGTAAGGAATATCTCTATCGCAATTAATCCTACTACATGTAAGGAGTCAGCTATTTTCAATGCTGTAGTTTCCGCTTGAATCCTTTGCTCATCGGTGATTCTTGCAGGAACGAAGGACTGATGCAGGATATTCTTAATATGGACATTTTCAGCTACTGGGAAAGTCTTTGTTTGACCTTGAATATTTCGGGCAACAATCACTGATAATTCTTTGCTAAACGGGATAAATTGTTCGATGATCATGTCCATCCCTGCCTTATTCCAAGCCTCAATGGCTATTGGAATTTCATCCCTGCTTTTTATTACCCATTGCCCTTTCCCATCGTATCCCCCTGTAGCTGTTTTCATTATGAAAGGCAATCCCAAACGATCGATAGCCGTTTTAATGTCATTTTCCGATTGTATGACCAAGAAAGAACCTACTGGTACATTGAAGGACTTTAATGTGGATTTTTCCCGAATCCGATTTTGGGTTATTTTGAGCAGTTCGCTTCCTTGAGGTACAAAGGATGTAGTTTCTAACATGGAGGTTATAGTAGAATCTACATTTTCAAATTCATAAGTAATAACATCTGAGGAATCTGCTAGTTCTTTAACTGCTTTAAGCTCAGAATAGGGAGCTGTGATTTGAAGATCTGCAACTTGCCCACAGGGTGAGTTAGGTGTCGGATCCAAAGTAATGAAACGATATCCCATATTTCTACCAGCCATTGAAATCATTCTTCCAAGCTGGCCTCCCCCTAAGATACCAATCGTTGAGCCGGGTTTTATAACTGTCAAAGTATTTTTCCTCCCTCATCCTTTTTTAAACTTTTCATAATTTTAGGTTTTCCTGAAACACACTCCTTTACTTTTTTTATCAAAAAAATTTTGATAGTTAACCAAAACCAATACAATCAACTAGACATTGAAAGAAAAGGATAAAAATTCTGCTTTCGCCAAAAATAATGAAATGAAATCAGGGGAGGAATATAATAATGGATTCAGAAATGCAGGAGAAATGCGGTGTATTTGGAGTTTTTAATCACCCCCAAGCGGCACATTTAACATATTATGGACTTCATGCCCTTCAACACCGTGGCCAGGAGAGTGCAGGAATTGTGGCTAGTGATGGAAAATTATTCAGACATCACAGGGGCATGGGATTAGTTACTCAAGTATTTTCACGTGAGATTCTGGATGGACTAAGCGGAAATATGGCCATCGGTCATGTACGATATTCTACTTCTGGTGCAAGTTTACTGCAAAACGCACAACCTCTTGTTTTTAAGTACAGTGAGGGCGATTTGGCCGTTGCCCATAACGGGAACCTAGTGAACGCCAATATTGAACGGAAGGTTCTCCAACAACAGGGTGCCATCTTTCAGACAACAACTGATACGGAAATTATTGCTCACCTAATAGCCCGATCCAGTAAAAAATATTTTGATGAAGCTGGCCCGGATGTCCTGAAGCGGATTGACGGTTCCTTTGCTTTGTGCATCATGACTGATAAACAAATGCTGATTGCCCTGGATCGCCATGGATTACGTCCCCTTAGCCTTGGAAAAATTGGTGAATCCATTATCGCGTCATCAGAAACATGTGGACTAAATGCGGTAGATGCTAAGTTCTGGAGGGATGTGGAACCGGGCGAATGGCTTCTTGTGAACGAGAAGGGAATAAAAACAGGAAGATTTGCTCCAAAAGGTGACGTTTCCCTTTGCTCCTTTGAATTTGTTTATTTTGCTCGTCCAGATAGTGTGATTCATGGAAGAAGTGTCTTAGCCATACGGAAAGAATTAGGCCAAATTTTAGCAAAAGAACATCCGACACCAGCTGATGTTGTCGTTGCCGTTCCAGAATCGAGTGTCCCTGCAGCAATGGGTTATGCCCAACAATCAGGAATTCCATATGAAATGGGAATCATCAAAAACCCCTATGCCGGTCGTTCATTTATTGAACCAACCCAAGAATTGCGGGACTTGGCCGTTCGTCTAAAATTAAGTGCTGTCCGTGAAATTCTCGAGGATAAGCGGGTCGTGCTTGTTGATGATTCGATTGTTCGCGGAACGACAAGCAAGCGAATTGTTGAATTGATTCGTCAGGCAGGTGCCAAGGAGGTCCATGTACGAATTAGTTCCCCTATGGTAAGAAATCCTTGTTTTTATGGAGTGGATATGCCGACCAAAGAAGAACTTTTTGCTAACAAACATGAACATGAACGAGCAATGGGAAATGTGATTGGAGCAGATTCATTAGCCTTCTTAAGTACGGAAGGGTTATTAGAGGCGGTAGATGTAGATCTTGCAGAAACAAGCAGTCGCTGTATCGCCTGTTTTAGCGGAGCATATCCAACTAAATTGTATTTGAAGTGATCATCTTAATTAAACTAGGACCTCCAAAAATGGAAGTCCTAGTTTATCATTATATTTATTCACGAATAAACCCAAACTTTTGAAATTAAATTATGTTAGTTTAGATGTTACGATAAAGAAAAACCTTCAAATTTATGAAGGTTTTAGCTTATTATTATAAATATTTGATTCCAGCCTTGCAAAGAAAGAAAAGGCATCCTTTTTCCTCTAAAGATCTCTACTTAACTAATTTTTATCATTTTCGTACGCGATAACCACTACTTTTTTATGTGCTTGCTCGCTTATTTTTTCTTCTAGTGATTGAATTTCATTAATCAAATTAGGTGAAAGCGTAGCTGCAACATACTGATTTTCTTTAATCATTTTCATTACTCCTTTACGATAATTGTCTTAGGTATTATTAAAAACCTAAATTAAAGATTTTTCTTCATCAGGAGAAAAATTTGGATCCCAGCCGGTAATAATAGGACTTTTTCTGCCTGAATATCATTATTATTATGTTCACTTCAATGTCTTATTCATTTTCGTAATTGTCTACCCCTCAATTTGAAATTCCTGTGGAGAAATTTGATTACCTTGTGCATTATTATTACACCACCTTTTGAAAGGATAAATTTTTCTTTTACTCCCAAAAATAACGGATCTATACGCAACTGTAGCCTGGTCAGGAAATCTTCAGCCTGAATTTCAAACAGATATCAGTTTAAAGACTTTTCTTGGAAGAGGCAGCGGTGAGTCCATTCAAATGAGGTTCGAAGGTGAAGGCTTTGTTGTAATCCAACCCTACGAAGAGGTTTACATGAAAGCAAAGTTAGTTGGGTTGGTGAAAAAGGTAAACACCAAAAAAAAGTTCCTGGTACCATCCAAATTTAATGGTACCAGAAACTTTTTTTGGCTTTGGCGTTCACCATTTAATACCCTCTTCTATCTCCTAAATGTAACAAAGTCTACATTAACAGGTTCGCTTTCATTAGCTCTCAGAAGTAGATTGATCTGTCCTCGGTGATATTGACCATGTAATGCAACATGGGTCAATATATCCCTTACCGAATTTTGAAACTCTCTGCCTTTACTATTTCTGTATAAAACGATCTGTTCGAGATCAGAATTTGAAAAACCAGAAAGAAATTCTTTAAAGTTTTGCAGATTTTGATTAACAAGTTCTGCACAGACTTCTAAACTGACCTCTGCCCAAATAGGTAATTTGGAACTGTCCGATCCTTTTAACCTAGTAAACCACACATGTTCTGCCAAAAGTATATGTGAGAATAGATTCTTAACTTGTTTGTTCTCTCCTTCCATATTTTTTAAGGTTTCAAGAATTCGATGATTAGACCAATGTAAATGCTCAAACATATTTCGAATCGTTTCCACATTACCACCTCCATGTATTTAAACAAAATGTATAATCAAATAGAATTTAGAACCATTTACATTTTAGACAATACCAACATATTTTTGTTATAAATCATTACTAATTTTAGGTATTATCATCTATAGGTTTCCAACCATAACTGTACATGTTAGAATCATATAGTTGTTATATTCTATCTACTACCGGTGGTGTTTTGTGAAAGAATCTGTACTAATACAAGAAAACAAAAGAATCAAACTGAAATTTAGTTTTCTAAAAAAAGACATTGTCTTTACCATTTCACTTATTTTAGCAGTGACAAGCTCTTTAATTTATCCTCCAAAATTGGAGTATATCAATTTTCAAGTGCTATTTATTTTATTTAGCCTGATGCTAACCATAAAGGCGTTGGAAGAACTTAGATTTCTTGATAAATTCGCAATAGCTATTATTAATAAATGTAATAATAGCCGGTCCGTTTCTGCCATATTAATTTTGTTATGTTTTTTTACTTCAATGTTTGTGACGAACGATGTGGCACTGCTTACTTTTGTACCTTTGACTCTTGTTAGTAGCAAAAAAACCAAAATTCCCATGATGGAGACAATTATCCTGCAAACTATTGCAGCCAATATTGGAAGCAGTTTAACACCAATGGGAAATCCGCAAAATTTGTTCATTTATTCTCATTATGGAATCAAGCCATTACCCTTTTTTTCGACCGTCCTATTCATGGCTGTCCTTGGGATATGTTCTATATATATCCTTATAAAAAGAATGCAAAATAGAGACTTGAAAGTAGTTCTTACTCCCATGCTATTAGACGATTGGAAAAAACCAGCTGTCTGGGGATTAATCCTAGCAATAATCATCGCTTCTATTTTTGGAATGGTCAGTTACCAGGTTGCCTTCGTGGTTACATTCATATCCGTGATCATTTTGAATGTAAAATTATTGATAAAGATTGATTATCTGCTGCTGTTTACCTTTATCTGTTTTTTTATCTTTATCGGAAATATTTCCAATTCAAACACATTACAAGCATTTGCCAGTGCAAATTTGAAAGACACTACTTCCGTCTATTTTAGCTCGATATTTTTAAGCCAATTTATTAGTAACGTCCCTGCTTCTATCCTCCTGGCAGAATTCACAACAGATTGGAAACCTTTATTATTGGGAGTGAATATAGGAGGACTAGGGACCATTATTGCATCATTAGCCAGTGTGATTTCTTACAAACTATTCATTCAGGCAAATCCAACCGAGAGTAAAAAATATATAATTAAATTTAGTCTCTATAATTTTTCCCTTTTAGCGTTTTTAAGTTTGATTCAGTACTTTATCATTAAACTATTTTAAAATGAGCTTTTTCATATGCAGTGTATATAAAAATCAGGCACCATCCAGAGAATTGGATATGCCTGATTTTTTATTAAAAGGGAATTCCTATGATTAAGTCTCTCCAACCTGAACTAATTTTCTTTTGACCGGTCAAAGAAATATCTTACCTTCAATTCGATAACCCCAACAAATTCTCCAATCTCTTCCTTAAAGACTGTTTGCCGTCCGCTGTATCAACTTGTAGTTGTTTTTTAGAATTCTTAACATACTTCCATGCAGACTCAGCACTTTTTTCCACTTCCTGTTGTTTAAGTCCAATCATTGTTTGGTAATCATACATTCGCATTTGTATTTTCTCCTCTCAAAAATTAAAGAATAAATTCTTAGCATCATAATAAAACCCGAGTGTATAAAAGACGACCGTTCGGTTTATTTAATGGTTCAACGATTCTTAATTTGTCCCTGATATTATCAGCAGCAATTTTATAAGTGCAAAAAAACAAGCCGATTAGGTTGGGCTTGCCTTAATGTACCGATAGTTCTTTAACTCTTAGGATGAACATTTTTTTTATTTCATTTAATACCTCTTGGTATGGATAATCTTCGTATACAATTGTCTGCGAGACCACTCCATCGATCATGGACCAAAATAGATCTGCAAACACTACGGGATTCACATCTTGTTTTATTTCACCAGACTTCTGCCCTTCTTTAAGAATATCAGTTATTTGAGAAATAAAATATTTTTGCCTCCGATCCCGTAAACGTTCCGTTAATTCTTTGTTCCTTGAAGAATGAAGTTTGAACTCTAAGTGAACCGAAAAACGAGCTTTATTTTCTTCTACAAAAGGATTTATATCTAGGTAAATATCGAACAAGTAGTTTAGTTTTTCAATGGCTGATACCTTTTTAGAAATTTCCTGATTCAGTTCGTCATGTGTTTGATTCGTTTCCGTACTCATTAATTCTAGGTAAATTTCATCCTTACTTTGAAAGTAATTATAAATAGCACCTTTACTGATACCAGAATGCTCTACAATGTCATTTATCGTAGCGACTTCGAAACCTTTTTTAGCAAAGCAAACAAAAGCACTCGACAAGATTTCTTTTTTCTTTTTCTCTTTATAATCATCAGAAACAATTGGTGGCATATTGATCCCCGCCCTTATTATTAATCATTCACGATACAATATATGAAGGTAAATAAAAAAACGACCGCCCGGTTTATTTAAATTTTAGCTTATCGCCCTCGATAAAAGCAACCAAAATTTATTGTAAATAGAAATCACAACAAAGGCCATCGAGTTTTCGATGGCTTTTTGTTTATCGAACTTTTTCTAAATGACGTACCATTTGCCCGAAATGACCTGTTACATGCTGAACGATTAAATGGTCGACTAAGAATGATAACGGTTTTCCGTCAAAGTTTGGATTATAACTTGGAGCTGTTTTTACTAGATCCTCTTCTTTAACTCTAGCAAGTGATGCCTCAACCTTCGGTACTAAGTTTAGTAGTTTAGTTATGGCATACTCTTTCTTAATTCGAGATACAACCTTTTCATCTACTGCAGCTAAACGACGTACATGTTCATGATTCCGTCCCCATTTTGCACCTGGAACAACTAACAATGCTTCCAAATCGGCTACCCAAAAATCTACCGCTTCTAAAATATGAGAAACAATTTGCATGGCGGACCATTCTTTTTCAGAAGGTTTAACATAAAGTGTCGCCTCTTCCGTATTTTTCACTACCGCTACAATATCATCTACACTCTTTTTAAAAGTTTCTAATCTTTCATTCAGTACTGCTGTCGTCATCGTAATAAGCCCTCCTACAATTCACTAATTGTGAACTTTCAACACTTTCGTGCTAAATAGTATTATAAGTATAGATTAAAAATGCGCTAGAGTTGGCTCTAACGCATTTTTGATTTGCGTAAAGTTGTAAATTAGCAATCGACACGTTGGTAATTTTTATTGAAATAGCCATATAGGAAATCAACAATCTTGTAATCTGTTGGTTTGTGTTGTTCGAAAATAAAGTTGCGAAGTGAAATGGTTGTTGGGTCCTCCGCGTGAATGATTTCTCCCCATTTACGGGCTGTTGTTTGTACCATTGCAGAACGTGGAATTCGCATTTCTTGGTATGCTTTAAATGCTTCTTCGTAAGTATTATGTTCTTTTAATTTCGCACCTAGGACAAACGCATCTTCAAATGCTTGAACGCCGCCTTGAGCTAAATATTGAAGCATAGCATGACCAGAATCCCCTAATAGCGTAATGTTGCCTTCTGTCCAATTGTCGATTGGTTGTCGATCATACATTTGCCAACGGAATTGACGGTTAATATAAGATAAAGCATTTTGAACTTTTGGATGACTATTTTCAAAACGGCGAGTAAGTTCTTCTGGATTTCCCCAGTCTTCTACAGTAGCATCATAGGATTTAAATACCACTACTTGGTTGTAAAGCTCTCCACGACGAACTGGATATTGTACTAAGTGCAGGTTTGGCCCAATCCACATGATGACATCATCTAAGTCTAAGTTTGAGTTATTTGCCACTTCTTCAATTGGAATCGTTCCACGGTAAGCTACATACGCAGAGTTTACTGGTTCATCTTCAATCAATAGCTTACGCATGTTTGATTTTACCCCATCCGCACCTATTACTGCTTCCGCACTAAACGTTTCATCATTTTGGTTGACAACTGTTACAGTATCACCATTTTGTTCTGCGGTTTGAATGGTTTGGTTTGTAAAGAATTTGATATTGCTGCTTTTTTGACATGCTTCATAAAGAACTCTGTGTAAGTCAGAGCGATGCAATACGATATATGGCTGACCGAATTCTTTTTGGAAACCTTCCCCTAAATCAAGTGTTGCTAACTCTTCTGCAGTATAAACATCTTTTAGGACCAGACGTTTTGGTACTACCGCATGCTTTAAAATTTCTTCCTTTACTCCTAGACGGTCTAACACTTCTAACGCGTTTGGTGCTAACTGAATACCTGCACCTACTTCTCCAAATTCAGGTGCTTGCTCAAAAATTGCTACTGATTTACCAGATTCCTGGATTGATAGGGCTACGGCTAAACCACCGATTCCTCCACCTACTACAATAATATCGCTTACATTAGTCGTCATTGAAAATTCCTCCCAAATAGGTTATTATCTTCTACAAATAGTGAACAATGTTCCCAATAAGTAAACTTTAAATCATCTTTCACTATTTCGTCAATACAAAAATTTTTAAATTCTGAAATTTCTTTTAATCAATTTTTCTACTACACTATCCAAAACCAACTGAAAAGAGGGGGATCATTATGACAATTGAAACGAAAGCTACCGGTATACAGTCATTACAAATTGGGTTAAACATATTAGAAATCTTAGCAATGGATAAAGAGCCTCTAAAGTTTACTGATATTCAAAACCGAACTTCTATGACAAAAGGTAATTTATATAAATATTTGGCAACACTATGCCAATTTGGATTAATCAATCGTAATCCTCATACAAACACGTATACGCTTGGACATAAATTAGTACAGTTAGGAAATATTGCTTTAGGTCAAACTTCTTTAATTGAAGTGGTTATACCCTATTTCAAAAAGATCACCGAGCACACGAGCCTAACAGTACTACTGGCTGTTCCTTCGATAAAAGGCCCACTCATTTCATATATTTTAAGTGCAGATTATGGAATAAATATCGGAGCACAAATGGGGACACACTTGCCGCTCTCCTCCTCAACCGGCGTCGTTTTTTCTGCTTTTGAAAAAGATGTCCTCATGAAAGAATGGGAAGAAGAGGAATTATCCCAGCTCAATGAAAGTGATTTACAGCAATATCAAGATGAAAAGGAAAAAACAAGAGAGTTGTTTTTTGCATCAAAAACTGAACCGCTAATCAATCATGTCTCTTCTTTTAGTGTCCCTTTATTAAATTTCAACAATGAACTGATCGGAGCCATTACCATCGTTGGTATAACTGAGACAGTACCAAAATCAGTGGATCATCCGATTGGACAATACGTTCTCAAAACCGCAAAGGAAATTTCACAATATTATGGTTTTATAAATTAATCTCCTACTCTTCCATCTGTGTTTTAGCATGAAGTTCTTCTATAGAAGTTTATGCTTTTTATATTGCATTACTGGATATTTGGGGAGAGATGAAAGGATAATAGGATTTTATTTTTTCTGAAAACAAATAATATTGACAATCTTATCAAAACATATTAATATTTTTTATAAATAGTGAACTAGTTTCACAATTAGTGAAAACAAGGAGGACAACAATGAAACTTATTAATTTTACTGTCGCTGGGCATACTCGTGCAGGGGCAATCGTGGACAACCAAGTAATCGACTTAAACTATGCGTACCAAGCACAGTTAAAAGCAGAAGGAAAATACCGTTTCGAAGCCATCGCAAAAGCATATGTGCCAGAAAATACAGACGAGTTATACCAAGGTGGTAAAGAATCACTGCAACTAGCGCAAAATGCAATCGATTTCATATTAGCTAATCCTGAAAGCTTTGATAAAAAAGTGATTTACAATCTTGAGGATGTTAAGGTAGAAGCACCTGTTCAACGGCCAGGCAAAATTATTTGTGTTGGTCACAACTACCGCGAGCACATTTTAGAAATGGGTCGTGAACTCCCAACCCATCCAGTTATTTTTGCAAAATTCGCTAATACCATTTTAGGACCCGAGGACGATATTCCACACTATCCAATTTCAGACCAACTTGACTATGAAGCCGAGTTTACTTTTGTTGTTGGCAAACAAGCACGCAATGTTTCCGAAGAAGATGCATTAGAATATGTAGCAGGTTATACCATTACAAATGACGTCACCTATCGTGATATTCAACGACGCACTCTTCAATGGTTACAAGGAAAAACAGTTGAAGGTAGTGCACCGATGGGACCCTATTTAGTAACTTCCGATGAGTTACAAAATCCATCTGGCTTAGATGTTGTTCTAAAAGTAAATGGGGAAATACGTCAAAAAACAAATACTGCGAATCTAGTATTCTCCGTTCAAAAATTAGTAGCTTTCTTATCCAATTTAATGACATTAGAGCCAGGGGATGTTGTTTTAACAGGAACTCCTGGGGGTGTTGGAGTTGCGATGAATCCTCCGCAATTCTTAAAAGATGGAGACGTCGTTCGGATTGAGATCGACCAACTTGGTGCACTTGAAAATAAGGTAAAGGCAACAGATGTCTTAGCCACTGTATAATTAGGATTTGCATGGGGTCTAGCAGCATACGCTGCCCCCCCTTTTCGATATAAATTTGAATAATAAAGGAGAATGTGAAATGGCTGAAGTAAATCCAGAAGTTCAGGAGTTTATGAAAAGCTCAATTGTAACCGATTACACAAGAGATATTCAACAATACAACTTAGGACCTCTTTGGGAAGCAATTCCAGCAATTATGCACAAAACGCCAAAGCCTCAGGCACAAGCTTATCTTTGGAGCGATGAATTACTCAAAAAGAAAATGGCTGAAGCCGCTCAAATCTTCACACCAGAACGCGGTGGGGAACGTCGTGCGATTTATTTCCAAAATCCAGGCTTAACTTATCGTGAACCTTGGGGATGGGGATCTACTACTCAAACGATTTATGCAGCTATTCAAATGTTATTACCTGGTGAGCAAGCTCCCTCTCACCGTCACTCACAAAGTGCCTTGCGCTTCATTTCTGAAGGATCAGGTGCATACACGATCGTACAAGGTCAGCGTATTTTCATGGAAGAAGGCGACTTTTTAATTACTCCAAAGGGCTTATGGCATGGGCATGCCCATTTAGGTACAGAGCCGATGTATTGGATGGATGCTTTAGATATCCCTACTCTTTATGCAATCGGTGGTACCTTCTTTGAACCTTATGAAGATGGTTTACAACAACCAGATATTCCAGATAACTTTTCAGAGATCCGTTATCGTGGCGGCATGGTTCGTCCTGTTGGTGATGAAAAATTCACAGTTGCTCCACTTGCTAATTATAAATGGGATCGAACAGTAGAAGGAATTAAAGGCTTGATGGAATTCGATCCAAATCCACTCCATGGATATGCAGTAGATTACATTAACCCATCTACAGGCAAATCGGCGAACCCGACGCTTGGCACTCGAATGCAGCATTTACCACATGGGTTCCAAACCAAGGCATTACGCCATACACACTCAACTGTTTACCAAGTACACAAAGGTTCAGGTCACACAGTCATTAATGGCATTCGCTTCGATTGGAAAAAAGGCGATTACTTCGTTGTTCCAAACTGGGCTTGGTATGAACACTTTGCTTCAGAAGACTCTTACCTCTTCTCAGTAAACGATTTACCAATTATGAACCGTTTCGACTTAGAACAAGAGCAATTGTTTGAAGAAAACAACGGCCACCAAAAAATGACTGGCGAATTTAAAGCGGACTTCCGTTAAAAGAATGATTTAAAAAAACGCTCACATTGAGCGTTTTTTTCATTTGCAAATTTGAAGGTTAGCCTTTATGACCACTTCACTAGTGAATTAAGTAATATACCCACGGCAAAAAGCAGCAGCATGATATGTGTGTATTTTAACGTACGCTTTCGTTTATTTTGAAGAAAAATCAATATCCAAAGAATAGCTAAAACGATATGAATAAAGTCTAGTACATGTTCATCTCCTGCCATTAGCACCATCTCCTAGGATCTTCGTTTACATGTGTTTCCGAAAGTCCCCCGATATCCCATCTTCCTTTTCTTTTCAGCCATTTTTAGTCTCCTATCATCCGATACCAAATGATCATTTAAACAGGGCCTTATGAAATCAACTCAAGCAAATACAATCGTTTTATTACCATGAACAAGTACTTTATCTTCAACATGCCAGGAAACGGCTTCGGCGAGAACTCTTTTTTCCACATGACGCCCCGCAGTCTTTAAATCCGCTACTGTATAGCGATGATTAATACGCTGTACATCTTGTTCAATAATTGGTCCTTCATCAAGATCATTTGTTACATAATGGGCAGTTGCTCCTATTAACTTCACCCCTCGGTTAAACGCTCTTACATAAGGATTTGCCCCAACAAAAGCCGGTAGGAATGAGTGATGGATGTTAATGATTTGTTTAGGATAATGCGAAATGAAATTAGGAGAAAGAATTTGCATATACCTGGCCAGAACAATAAAATCTACTTTCCCTTTCAATAGTTCAAGTGCTTTCTGTTCGGCATCTCCTTTCGTTTCTTGAGACAGCGGGATATGATAAAAAGGGATGCCATAACCCTCAACCAATTCTTTTAAATCAGTATGATTACTGATCACCATAGGGATATCCACAGGAATTTCATTAGATTTCCACCGCCATAAAAGCTCACTGAGACAGTGGTCCGCTTTGGAAACAAAGATGGCCATTCGCTTTCTTCTTTCATTACTGCTCAATTGCCAATCCAAAGCATAATCCCGCGCCATCACATGTAGATCTTTTTCAAGTTTTTCAAATGTAGAATCAAATTCTTCCAAATCAAACTCGATCCGCATAAAGAATATTCCTGCTTGTGGGTCCGTTGTATGTTGGTCAAAATGTACAATATTCGCTTTGTGTTCTAATAAAAAATTCGTTACCGTCGAGATAATCCCCGGCTTTTCTGGACAAGAAATTAATAATTTTGCACGGTTCAGCTTTACTTTTGTGTGCATTGCACTTTCACCATCCTTAGGGTTATGATTGATGTTGTATTATGCATGAATTGCCTTTCCATCTACCGCAAGTGCGGCTTCACCAATTGCTTCAGCCAATGTCGGGTGGGGATGGATCGTATGAGCAATATCCATGGCGGTTGCGTTTAATACACGAGCGAGGCCTATTTCTGTAATCATATCCGTTACATGTGGACCTACCATATGGGCTCCTAACAGCTTATTCGTTCCTTCTTCAACAACGAGTTTGACAAAACCATCTGATTTACCAAAAACCAATGCCTTTCCGATGGCACGGAATGAAAATTTACCAGTTTTTACTTGATACCCTTTTCCCTTTGCTTCTACTTCTGTGAGCCCAACACTTGCTACTTCTGGGCTGCTGTATACACATTTTGAAACAAGAGTCGAATCAAGTGGTGCAGGGTTTTCTCCTGCCATATGTTCAATCGCGATGATCCCTTCATGTGAGGCAACATGGGCCAGCTGCAAGCCGCCAATCACATCACCTATGGCGTAAATGTTTGGTTCATTCGTTTGATAAAACTCATTTGTTTTTATTAAATCACGATCCAGATCAATGGTTGTATTTTCAAGCCCAAGGCCTTCCGTATTTGGTAATCGTCCTACGGAAACTAAAAGCTTATCCGCAGAAAATGGCGTTTCTTTTCCTTTATGCTCCGCTTTAATCGAAACACCATCACCTTTTTCAAGTGTCTCAGGCAGCACTTTTGCACTAGTGACGATTTTCACACCTTTTTTCTTCATTAAACGCTGGATTTCCTTTGATACATCTTGATCTTCTGTTGGTAATATACGATCGGCATATTCAAGTACGGTTACTTGTAATCCGAAGTCCACGAGCATCGATGCCCATTCGATTCCAATTACTCCGCCCCCAACAATAATAATCGAATTTGGAAGCGTCTCCATTTTCAAGGCTTCATCCGATGTCATCACATAGCTTTCATCTACTTCTAGGCCATGGAGTGTTCTTGGACGAGAGCCTGTTGCAATCAAAATATTCCGGGGGCTTAAAATGATTTCCTCTTCTTGATTATTCAATTCCACTAGAACATCGTTTGACTGCAAGATACTACCTTTCCCATCATAAACATCGATCTTTCCTTTTTTCATTAAATGTTGGACACCTTTAAATAGCTGAGCCGTAATTTCTTCTTTCCGAGCCTGTACTTTTGAGAAATCAAGTCCAACTTCTGAGGCAATGACACCATACTTATCTACATTTTTTGTTTGAGCGTACACTTCTGCGCTTCTTAATAAAGCCTTACTAGGGATACAACCAGCATGAAGGCATGTTCCACCGATTTTTCCTTTTTCAATAACCGCCGCTTTTAAACCTAATTGGGAAGCGCGAATGGCAGCAACGTACCCACCTGTTCCGCCGCCGATAATAACAACATCATATTCTTTTGTCATCTTCGTGTCTCCTTTAATAAAAATATGTAATTATATCTATAGGAAAACTTGGTTTAATATCATCATAAAACAGTTCAAAACTCCATTCCATATTACACCTCAACAATGTACCTATTAAATAATTTCAATTGCACATGCACTAGAGGCAAAGCTTTCTCCAACTAGAAAACCGTGTTCAGCGCTATAATCGATTTGTGTTTCTTCATTTATATAGCGTTTTGTAAAACGATCCAGCAAAATCTGAATCCCATCCATCTCAATGATAAAATCGTTTCGTCGTGGTTCATCAAATACAATGGAAAACTTAACAGTCATACCACATCCGCCAGCGACTTCGGCGTCAATACGGGGAGTCTGGTCTCCATTGACTACCATTTCCTTTAGCTTGTTCATGGCTTCTTTTGTCATTTTTATCATAGTTGGACCTCTCTCCCCTTATTTTAAGTGATTACGCATTCGCTTTTGCTGCATTGACCTGTTCGTCAGCATGATAAGAGGAGCGAACGAGCGGACCTGCTTCGCAGTGACTAAAGCCTTTTGACATGGCAATGTTCTTTAGTTCTTCAAACTCTTGTGGACTCCAATATTTTTGGACTTTAAGATGATGTTTGGTTGGTTGCAAATATTGACCGATTGTCATAATATCTACATTGTTTGCACGAAGATCGTCCATCGTTTCTATAATTTCTTCTTTTGTTTCTCCTAGACCAATCATAATGCTTGATTTTGTTGGAATAGTAGCATTCATTTCTTTTGCTCGTCTCAAAAACTCAAGGGAACGTTCGTAAGTTGCCCGTGAACGAATTCTAGGTGATAAACGTTTCACTGTCTCAATATTGTGATTTAAAATGGCTGGCCTGGCATCCATTAATGTTTTTAAGTTGTCATATTCACCCTTCATATCGGACGGGAGGACTTCAATGCTACAGAATGGATTGCGGCGTCTCACTGCCCGTACCGTTTCAGCAAATACCCCGGCTCCTCCATCTTTTAAATCATCACGAGCAACCGCTGTAATCACGACATGCTTTAAGCCCATCTGCTCCACTGATCCAGCCACACGTTCTGGCTCTTCCCAATCAAGCTCTGTCGGCAGCCCTGTTTGAACCGCACAGAATCGGCAGGCACGCGTGCATACACTTCCTAAAATCATAAAGGTTGCGGTTTTACGTTCAGCCCAGCATTCATGAATGTTTGGGCATTTCGCTTCTTCACAGACCGTATGTAGCTTTTTTTCACGCATCATTTTTTTTAGGCCAGTATATTGTTCATTCGTATTTAATTTTATTTTTAGCCATTCCGGTTTGCGAACATAATCAATAGACATATCTTCCACTCCTATGAACAGTCATGAAGTTTTTGGTTTATATTAAACCACCGAGAATGACATCGTGAGAAAATTTATTTTCTCTTTATCTTCATTCTCAGTGGTTCATGTTTACCCATTCGTTTAAGACATTACGGTTTCTCTTTTTACTGCTTCTTCTTTTGTATAACGCAAGATTGGTGTTCTAGCTGCCTGTACTTCATCCAATCGGCCAATAACCGTAGTATGTGGTGCGTCTAATACGACACCTGGATTTTCTTCCACTTCTTTTGCAATTTGAATCATGACATCCGCAAAAGCATCTAGTGTTTCTTTTGTCTCTGTTTCTGTCGGTTCAATCATCAAACATTCCTCCACATTTAGCGGGAAGTAGATGGTAGGTGGATGGTAGCCAAAATCAAGCAGACGTTTGGCCATATCAAGTGTTCTTACACCAAGTTTTTTCTGTCTTGATCCAGATAACACAAATTCATGCTTACAAATTTGTGAATACGGTGCCTCAAAATACGGCTCGAGTTTTTTGCGCAGATAATTCGCATGTAGTACTGCACTTTCCGACACTTGACGTAACCCCTCAGGTCCCATTGTGCGAATATAGGTGTACGCACGTAATAGAATACCGAAGTTTCCATAATATCCTTTAACTCGACCGATCGATAGCGGTTGGTTAGAATCTAGCACATATACCTCATTCACTTTCTCAACACGCGGTACTGGTAAAAACGGAATCAGTTTCTCTTTTACACCGACTGGACCTGCACCTGGGCCACCGCCCCCATGTGGTGTAGTAAATGTTTTATGAAGATTTAAGTGCACGATGTCAAAGCCCATTTGACCCGGAGTAGATTTCCCTAAGATGGCATTCGCATTAGCTCCATCATAGTATAATAAGCCGCCTGCTTCGTGAACAACCTTAGCGATTTCTACGATTTCTTTTTCAAACAGGCCGAGAGTATTTGGATTTGTTAGCATCAGTGCTGCTGTATTATCATTTACATGCTTCTTTAATTCTTCTAAGTCGACTAACCCATGCTCATTGGATGGAATCGTTATGGTTTCAAAACCGGCAACCGATGCACTTGCAGGGTTTGTTCCGTGTGCGGAGTCTGGAACAAGGACTTTCGTTCTCACCTCTCCTTTTTGCTTATGGTAGGCTTTGACCATCATTAACCCTGTCCATTCACCTTGAGCTCCTGCTGAAGGCTGTAAAGTCACTGCATCCATTCCTGTGATGACAGCTAACTCTTCCTGTAATTCATATAAGACCTCTAGTGCGCCTTGTACTGTTTCAGTTGGCTGGTATGGATGAATGCGGCTAAATCCTTCCAAACGTGCTACATCTTCATTAATTTTCGGATTGTACTTCATTGTACAAGAACCAAGTGGATAGAAGCCATTATCGATCCCATGGTTTTTATTCGAAAGCGCTGTGTAATGGCGAACAAGCTGCAACTCTGATACTTCCGGGAGTTCGGCTGGTTGGTCACGAATCAAATGCTTGGGAAGTTTATCATTTAGATCAACAGAATCAACGTCACTTTCCGGAAGGCTTGATCCAACACGTCCTTGACGACTGATTTCAAAAATTAGGTCATTATATTCAACCATTTACAACTTCCTCCAATACCTCGATAAATTGGTCAATCTCTTCTTTTGTTCTCTGCTCTGTTACTGCTAGTAGCATTTGATTTTCTAAACCGTAATCCGTTCCTAAATCAAACCCACCGATGATACCTGCCTCAAGAAGTTTGGCATTGACTTCCTTTACCGGACGAGGAAGCTTGACAACAAATTCATTAAAGAATGGCGCTTTATTCATAATGGTAAAGCCTTTTTTATTTAGAGATTTTGCCATGTAATCGGCTTTTTCAAAGTTTAATTGGGCCATTTGACGAATTCCTTGCTTTCCAAGTGCACTCATACAAACTGCAGAAGCAAGTGCATTTAATGCTTGGTTTGAACAAATATTGGATGATGCTTTATCACGGCGAATATGTTGTTCGCGTGCTTGCAGGGTTAATACAAATCCGCGTTGTCCTTTTTCATCTTTCGTTTGCCCGACAATTCGTCCTGGGATTTTTCGCATGAATTTCTTACTTACCGTAAAATAACCGCAGTGTGGGCCGCCGAAGGACATCGGGATTCCTAATGGCTGCATATCCCCAATCACAATGTCTGCCCCAAGTTTACCAGGAGCCTGCAAGAGTGCCAGTGCCAATGGATTGGCGCTTACAATTAAAAGCGCTCCTTTTGTATCCGCAATATTCTTAATTTCTGCTAGATCCTCAATGGAACCGAAAAAGTTTGGGTATTGAACAATAACAGCAGCAGTGTTTTTATCAATTTGTCCTTGCAGCTTCACTAAGCTTGTCTCATCATCAGTAAGATTGACGTCTTCAACTATATAACCTTGGCCAGCTGCTACCGTATTTAAGATGGCACGTGATTCAGGATGAACTGCCTTTGACACAAGTACTTTGGAACGTCGTGTTGATGCAATAGCAAGTGATGCAGCTTCCGCAAGAGATGTAAAGCCATCGTACATCGAAGAATTGGCCACATCCATTCCTGTCAGCTCACAAACCATGGTTTGGAATTCAAAAATCGCCTGTAATTCACCTTGGCTGATTTCCGGTTGGTATGGTGTATAGGCAGTGTAAAATTCGGACCGTGAAATCATATGATTAACCACACTTGGAATATAGTGATCATAGGTTCCTGCACCAAGAAAGGTTGGGTAATGATTAGCATTTTTATTTTTGGAAGCCAGTTGATTCATTTTTTTCAAAAGGAGCGGCTCAGGCACTGCCGCTGGAATAGGCAGCTCACCCTTTAGTTGAATTTCAGCTGGAATATCTTCAAATAACTCATCTATCGAAGAAATATTTAAAAAAGCAAGCATTTCCTCTTGATCTTGTTTCGTATCAGGGAGGTATCGATAAGTGGAAGTCATTTTATTCCTCTCCTTCATTAATAAATGCTTGGTACGCATCTTCATTTAAAAGTGATTCCAATTCTTCAGGATTGGACATTTCCACTTCTACTAACCAACCTGCTTCAAATGGATGTTCGTTAATCGTCTCAGGAGCATCTCCTAACTCTTCGTTTACAGTAACAACCGTACCTGATACAGGAGAGTATAGGTCAGAAACTGCTTTTACTGATTCGATGGTACCCATTGATTCATTCGCTTTTACTTCATCATCCACTTCTAAGGTTTCAACAAAGACAATATCTCCTAATTGCTTTTGTGCAAAATCAGAGATTCCAATACGTACTCGATTTCCGTCTAATTGTAATACCCACTCATGTTCTTTGCTATATAGTAAAGTTGCTGTCGCTTTTGTCATTGTTTCTCTTCCTTCCGATTGTAAATTCAAGTTTGATCATTCAGGTCTTGATTTCATGTAAGTTTACGTAACAGTCGGCATGCCTATCATCTTTATGCAAATTAACAAGAGAACTCTATCACTCTATTAACCCTTTTTATAGAACGGTGTTTTAACAACAACCGCCTCAATTTGCTTATTACGGATGACCACTTTTAATGGTGTTCCCACTTCTGCATGTTCTGCGGATATTAGTGCAAGGCCTATGCTTTTCTTTAAAGATGGTGATTGGGTTCCTGATGTAACAACACCAATTGCCTCTCCACCTTCTGAAACTACTTGATAACCGTGGCGTGGAATCCCACGGCCTGTGACCTCAATTCCTACTAATTTTCGTTTTAATCCGGCTTCTTTTTGTGCTGAAAGTGCGGATTTACCGATAAAATCACTTTCTTTTTTCGTTTTTACGGCAAAGCCGATTCCAGCTTCAAGGGGACTAATATCACTTAATAGCTCTTGACCATAGAGTGCAAGACGTGCTTCTAAACGAAGCGTATCACGTGCACCGAGGCCACATGGTGTTAAGCCATCCTCACTTCCTACTTCTAAAAGCTTTACCCAAAGTGCTTGGACTTGTGCAGCATCTAAATAAAGCTCAAAACCATCTTCTCCTGTATAACCTGTACGAGATACGAGCACATCTGTAATCCCGTCCAGGTTGACATGTTGAGCAAATTTAAATGGGCCAATTTCTGATAGATCTGCTTCCGTTAACTTTTGTAAAATACCTTCTGCCTTTGGACCTTGGATGGCAAGCTGTGCAGTGTCATTCGAAATATTTTGGAGCGTCACATCACCTTTTACATGCTGCTTCATCCATTCATAATCTTTCTCAATGTTTGAGGCATTAATGACGAGTAAATATTTTTCATCTGCTAATTTGTACACTAATAAATCATCGACTGTTCCGCCGTCTGGATAGCACATTGCTGTATATTGTGCTTGATCGATACTAAGCTTTGTTACATCGTTAGTGACAAGGTAGTTAATGTAACTCTCTGCATCTTGGCCCTCAACAAGCACTTCACCCATATGTGAGACATCAAAAAGACCTGCTTTTGTTCGAACCGCCTCATGCTCATCTAAAATGCTGGAAAACTGTACTGGCAATGCCCAGCCTCCAAAATCAATGACCTTCGCACCTGATTTTCCATAAATATCAAAAAGTGGTGTTTGCTTTAATACTGTTGCTGTCCCCATTGATAGACCCCCTACTTATGATTTCCGACAAAATAGTCGTTCCTTCACCTGTTTACCTGTTTCTGTCGTTGCTAGACCTCCAAGCGCAGTTTCTCGAAGTGTCCGAGGCATATCTTTTCCGACCCTATACATCGCTTCAATTACTTCATCACACGGAATGCGGCTTTCAATCCCAGCAAGAGACATATCAGCCGCTGAAAATGCGATGGAGGTTCCAATCACATTTCGCTTTATGCAAGGCACTTCAACAAGACCTGCTACTGGATCACAAACTAAACCCAAGAGTGACTTCATGGCAATGGCGGTCGCATTCACTGCTTGCTGTGGCGTGCCCCCTTTTAACTCAACGATTGTTCCTGCGGCCATGGCTGTTGCGGATCCTACCTCTGCCTGGCAGCCTCCAGCCGCCCCCGAAATGAACGAACGGTTTGCAATGACAAACCCAAGCATACTTGCCGTAAACAACCCCATGACTAAATCTTTATAGGGTGTGCCATCATTTTTATGAAGCGAAAACAATACACCAGGCAAAATACCGGCTGCCCCAGCAGTTGGAGTGGCCACAATAACCCCCATCCGTGCATTGCTTTCAGAAGTTGCCAATGAAAAGCTCATTGCATTGCTTACATAACTACCTGACAGAGATTTACCTTGATGTACGTAATCATACATTTTCACGGCATCCCCGCCAGAAATTCCACTCGGTGCGGTTGAGGCATCTTTTATACCGCTATCAACGGCTTCTTTCATTTTGATCAATCGCTCTTCCATCATGCTAATAATGGTTTCTTGGTATCTTCCTGATTTTTCTGTTTCCATCATCAACATGATTTCACCAATGGTTTTTTGTTCTCTTTCACAAGCTTCAATCAGCTCTTTCATGGACTGTATCTTCATTAAATTGCCTCCATAAGTACTTTCCCTCTTGGTTGATAAGAACTAGCAAGGACTGTAAAGTCATCGCCTGCACTTAAACGAATATCTACCATCTTCTCGTTAATCATAAAGATTTTTGATAAGCCTCCACCAAGTGATGCACCGCCAACCTTTACAACACGATCTTCGTGTTTCACTGTCACGATTGTTGTATTTGGGTGGTCATAGTAGTCACAGATATCTTCAAATTCGAAATTGTACTGCATGCCAACCTCTTTTGCCCACTCCAATGAATGTTTAATGCGTGTATCATCGGTATCCATCCCAAGCAATCCGCCAAGAAGTGCTTTATCTGTTCCATGTCCTTGATAAGTTTCAGCAAAGGAATCATAAAATACAATCTTGACCTCTTGTGGACAATCTCCTAACAGTTCATAAATAAATTTCCCGATAGATACGACACCTGCTGTATGAGAACTCGACGGTCCCACCATAATCGGGCCAATAATGTCAAAACAACTCTGAAATTCCATCCTCATACCCCTTTCTTATACTGTGATTGCCTGTTGAAATAACGGATAGACTCCACAAATTGCTTTGGTTGTTTCTTTTGCTTTCTCAAGTACGACTTTGTCCCCTTTGCTCTTCAAAACATCAGCGATAACTTGCCCGATTTTCACCATATCATCCTGTTTCATACCTCGTGTCGTTAAAGCCGCTGTTCCCATGCGAATACCGCTCGTTACAAAAGGCTTTTGTGGATCAAATGGAATGGTATTTTTATTTACAGTAATGCCTGCTTCTTCTAATAATTTTTCTGCTTCTTTTCCAGTTAAATTCCACGGACGTAAATCTAAAAGGACGATATGATTATCCGTTCCACCAGAAACAAGGGCTGCACCTTCATTTTTTAATGTTTTGCCTAGTGTGTCGGCATTTAGAATGATTTGTTTTGCATATTCCTTAAAGCTTGGCTGCAATGCTTCATTGAATGCAACCGCCTTAGCTGCAATAATATGCATTAGCGGGCCGCCTTGAATCCCTGGGAACACCGATTTATTAATGGCCTTTATCATCTCATCATCATTTGTTAAAATAATGCCGCCGCGCGGTCCTCTCA
Source organism: Bacillus sp. OV166 (assembly GCF_900177675.1). GTDB lineage: Bacteria > Bacillota > Bacilli > Bacillales > Cytobacillaceae > Neobacillus. Next base: position 4,092,493 of record NZ_FXWM01000001.1, read on the forward strand.
ACGTTTTATGGGTAGTGCTCGTTACAACATCTGCGTATGGAACCGGCGATGGATGAAGACCAGCTGCAACAAGTCCTGCAATATGCGCCATATCTACCATGAATTTTGCGCCAACTTGATCTGCAATTTGTCTAAACCGTGCAAAATCAATCGTTCTAGTGTAAGCACTTGTACCAGCAATGATCAATTTCGGTTTTTCTTTTTTCGCGATCGCTTCCAGTTCATCATAATCAATCAATTGAGTATCTTCTCTCACACCATAGGACACTACCTCAAACCATTTTCCTGAAACACTTACAGGACTTCCGTGCGTTAAGTGCCCGCCATGAGAGAGGTTCATCCCCATCACTTTATCACCAGGTTGAAGCAGTGCGAAAAATACAGCAAAATTTGCTTGTGCACCTGAGTGGGGCTGAACATTGGCATATTTAGCACCAAACAGCTGAGTTAGGCGGTCAATCGCTATTTGTTCTGCCACATCGACAAATTCACATCCGCCATAGTAACGCTTCCCTGGATAGCCTTCTGCATATTTGTTCGTCATTACACTTCCCATTGCTTCTAAAACATCTTGGCTTACGAAGTTTTCAGATGCGATCAACTCCAATGTTTGATGCTGACGATGCTGCTCTTTCCTAATTGCTTCAAAAATAGTTGAATCATTTTGTTGTAAACTCAAACCGTTTCCCCCTTGATTCGTTGTATTAGCTACCTCTATCAGTGTTTAACCTCGGATTTTATCTGTTTATTCCCAAGATAAAATCTGAAGCGAAACCATACTTTTTTGCACGCAAAAAAGGACAGAAAAGGGTAGCACATGGCTTTCTTCTACCCTTCTCTGTCCTTTTACCTGAGAGTTTAAGTTCGATTAAGAACCTTCCCCTTTGGTGGCGTAAACTGTATACGCGCTCTCCAGAGTTGCGTCCAATTGTGGTTCCATCTACCTGAGAGATTTGTTCCAAGGGTCTTTTTGGAACTTGCTCCTTCGGTGGCGTGTAAACTTGCACTCTCCCACAACCATCTTCCGCTTATTTATTTTTATTATTTTCAGAATAATAGTTAATGGAATCTAAGTCAAGCTTTTTTGAAAGCGGAAACATTATTTATTAATAAAAGTCATTTTTTTGGGTTGCCACTTAATTTTCTGCTACTTGTTGTTGATTCTCCTGATCCGCATAATCCGCCTTCTTTGTCAACATCTTATAAATCGCAATCAGCATGATAAACCAAACAGGTGTTACGAACAAGGCAACACGAGTGTCTTCCGCAAGTGCAAGTACGACAAGGACGAACGCTAGGAAGACAAGGATTAAGTAATTGGAAAATGGATAAAGCGGCAATTTAAATTTGTTCACTTTTGCAAGATCTGGTCTGGTTTTGCGGTATTTCAAATGACTGACGACAGTAATACCCCAAATAAAGATGAAACATACTGTAGAAATACTTGTAATCAGCGTAAATACTCCTTCTGGCATTACATAGTTCAACACAACGGCAATTAAAATAACAACAGTGGAAAAGAACAATGCATTGGAAGGTACCTGACGAGAAGTAAGTTTTGCAAATGGTACAGGTGCATTTTTATCTCTGGCAAGTGAGTATACCATCCGGCTTGTACTGAAAATGGCGCTGTTACATGCCGAAGCTGCAGATGTTAGAACGACAAAATTGACGATACCAGCAGCTGCAGCGATACCAACCGCCACGAATACTTGAACGAATGGGCTTTTCTCTGGATTGATGGCGTTCCACGGATAAATACTCATTATGACAATAAGGGCGCCAATGTAGAAAATTAATACCCGAATAGGGATATTATTGATTGCTTTTGGGATAACTTTTTCCGGGTCTTCTGTTTCACCTGCAGTTAGTCCTACAAGTTCAATGCCAACAAACGCAAACACCACCATCTGGAATGAGAGGATAAAGCCATTTATCCCATTTGGGAACATGCCGCCGTGACTCCATAGATTCGTGAAACTGGATGCGCCTGAATTTGTGGAAAAGCCTTTAATAATCATGAAAATTCCGACAACAATTAATGCAAGAATCGCAATAACTTTAATTAAGGCGAACCAGAATTCCATTTCGCCAAAAAGCTTTACGGTTGCAAGGTTCATAACGAGCAAAACGACTAGTGCAATTAATCCTGGCATCCACTGTGGTACACTTGGAAACCAAAACTGAGTATAGAGACCAACTGCTGTTAAATCCGCCATTGCAATTGAAATCCAGCAAAACCAGTAGGTCCAGCCTGTAATAAATGCTGCCATATTACCTAAATAGTCTCTTACAAAGTCAACAAAAGAATGGTATTTCAAATTGGATAAAAGCAGTTCTCCAAGGGCGCGCATGATTAAAAAGCAAATGACCCCTGTAATCAAGTAGGCAAATAAAATCGATGGACCTGCTAAATGAATAGATTTACCTGCTCCAAGAAATAATCCTGTTCCGATAGCCCCGCCAATAGCGATAAGTTGAACGTGCCTGTTTTTTAATCCTCTTGACAATGTTTGTTCCTGCATATGAATTCCCTCTCTCTACTTTTCAAGGATGTTTGCAATTTTTTGATGGCTTTAAATAATATGTAAAATCAATAATTGCAAATTGATCCCAATGAAAGTTTAATATTTATTTAGTCAATTAGGCATAAATAAGCGCTTACATTTTTCTAAAAAATATATATTCAACAGGACAATCATGATGCGCCTCTCCAATTATTAGTTTTGTCTTTAACTCCTCCTTTTTTGTTTCTTACTATTTTTCTCCACAAAAAAAGGACAGAGAAAAATAGGCGTTCCCCATTTTCCTCTGTCCTTTTACCTGAGAGTATAACTCCTTTGGTGGCACATGGCGCTCTCCAGAGACGCGTCCTATTGTGGTCCTTTTACCTGAGAGATTGAGCCCAATTTTTGGGACTTGCTCCTTCGGTGCTAAACAATGCGTTTAGTCTCTCCCACAATACTCATCCGCAATTATTAATATAATTAAATCCTAATCTATCGAAAGCATGATGTCAAATGAATTTTCTGAATTTAAATATTATTATAATTTTTTAGAAATATAGAGGGCATTGTTATCAGACACTTGTTGATGCTTTTTTTGAAAATAGTTTCATTCTATTTCTCCCCCGATTTCCTATTAAATACTTACAAAAAAGTGTAAAACTAGTTAAATCTTAAACGTATCATTTTAGGTGAATTTGTATTTTTTAAGATTTAAAACATTCAGATATATATACCCATAGCTAAAGTCCTAGCTTTAAAACATATAAGAACGCAAAATTGATATAAATTAAGCGCAAACTTAAATCAATCAAAAAAAAAAAGCCAAAAACTAGATTCTTGGCCCGTCGACCTTTATGGAGTTTTTTCCGGTACCTTTACAAGCGCTGATTTTCGAAACTCTGATGGTGAAAAGCCTGTAAGCCTCTTAAAGTTGTTACTAAAATAAGCTAAATCCGAGTATCCCACTCTCTCAGCAATCTCAGCTAATCGTAAGGTTGTATTCAGTAATAAACGTTTGCTTTCCTCAATTCGCAGCTCGGTAATAAAATCGACAAACTTTTTGTTCAGCTGTTGTTTGAATAATTGACTAAGATAACTAGGATTCATATGGACAGATTCTGCCGCATCTTTCAGTGTAATGTGGTCTAATGGTGTTTTTTCTAAATACTGCAAAACCTTTTCGATCGTTGAGGAAGGAAGATTTTCATCCTCATTTTTTTGAGTATTCCTTTTTGTCTCTTCTTTTGATTTCATTTCTAGCCACTTTTCAAGGCAATCTTTTAACTCGGTTTCCTCTACTGGTTTTAGAAGATAATCGGTTACCCCGGTTCGAATCGCATGTTGAACAAATTGAAACTCGTCATGAACACTGATCACAATGACATCCTGTTTCTTCTTCAATTGACTCAATTCTTTTACTAACGATAGCCCGTCCATTATCGGCATTCGAATATCCGTTAACACTAGATCTGCATCATTATGCTTAATCCAGTCGAGCGCTTCTAACCCGTTTTCACATTCGTGGACCACTTGCAAAGGAAGCTTCAACTTGTTTATCGTCCACTTAAGAGCTGTTCGAACCCATCTCTCATCATCAACCAACAAGATATTTTTCTTCATACTCTCTCCTCCTCCACATGATGATCTAGTATCGGTAAATGGATCAATACCTCAGTCCCTGAACCCTGTTCACTTTGAATGGTTATTCCATACTCAGGTCCAAACAAATAATGAATTCTTTGATGAACATTTACGATTCCTATATTTTTCCCATCACTAGTGGCCGTTTTTAAGTCCATTCTTTTCTTGATTTCTTCTAAAATATGATCCTTTATTCCTTCACCAGTATCGGAAATGCGAATAACAACGGAAGATTCAGAATGACGGAAAGCTGATATCACAATTTTTAATTTTCTAGTATTAGGACCAAAACCATGAACAAAACAATTCTCAACCAACGGCTGGAGGGAAAATTTTACCATTTCCAGTTCCATTACCCATTGAGGAATATCAAACATGTACTCAAAACGGTCCTCAAAGCGAAACTTTTGAATCTGCAGATACATTTCACAAAAATTCACTTCTTCTCTAAAACTCACGGTAGATGAATGATTATTTAGATTATACCGAAGTAGTTTTCCAAGTGAGAAAGACATGGTTGCAATATTTTCCTGATTTTCTTCCAATGCCATACCCCTTATAGTTTCAAGAGAATTGTATAAAAAGTGGGGATTCATTTGTGATTGCAGCATTTTTAATTCCACTTCTTTTTGTTTAAGTGACATTTCTGCTTCCTTTAACTTAGAGACGTATACTTCTTCAAGTAGATTGGATAGTTTCTCAACTGTATTATTAAAACCAGCAGTCAATTGTCCGATTTCATCATTAGAATCCACTCGGACTCTGCCATCTAATTTTCCAATTTCAACTTCCTTCATAAAATGTTGCAGACGACGGATGGGCCGAATGATGCTTGTGGCGAATCCGAACCCGATCAAATAGGCAATGATCAAAGAGACAAGAATGGTTAAGGATATGGCTTTTTCAATTTGAACGATTCCCCCCGTCAAATCTCGGTATGGGACTGCCGATAGAAACCTCCAGCCGAGGTTTCGAGAGAAAGTATAGGTAACAAAATCTCTCCGTTCATTTTCTAAAATTTCCGTGCTGCTTCCTTCTGTTTTCAGGTTTGAAAGTTGTTTGAATTCAACCCTTTTCCCGAGTTTTGAGTAGTCAGGATGGTAAATATAATGCCCGTTCGCATCTAAAATGGAAAAATAGCCATTTTTACTGATTGTTACCTTGTTAGAGATTTCTTCAATTCTTCTGAAATTGATATCAATAATAAGCATGCCTACAGGTAAGAGAGTCTGGGGATTATAAAGTCTCCTTACTAGTGAAATGACAGGCTGTTCCTTATTTTCTAATTTTAACTTTCTCATAACTAACATACTCATCCCATTAAGTGGGACTGACGAATACCAATATTCCTCTTTCATTTTCGCAGCAGGATAGAAATTTCTATTTCCAAGAGTATCAATAACCTGATTGTTATTAAGTAGTATAGTGATATTTGTTATATCTGCTCTTGAGTATTCTGCTTCTTTAAGGGTGTTACGAGTTGGTTCAATAAATTGATCTCTATTTTCTGACGTTTTCAATTTCAAAAGGCTCGATAATTCAGGAGAGTTGATAATTTTTAGACTGGTAATCTCAAAATCTTGTAAATAATATTCGATATGTGTCTCTACTTGATCAATTACTTGGCTGCTCGATTGTCTAAGTACATTTTCAAGTTCAACCGATGATCGATTGTATGAAATAACTCCAACTGAAATGACTGGAAAAATAACCAGAAAACTGGAGAAAACGCAGAGCTTTATCATCAGTGATTGATTTTTTAAGAGGATGTATCGTTCAAGGAATTCTGCGATTTTTCTCCACCACTTCATCATTGTTGTTATTCATTCCTATCTTTAGTGATTTTTTAAACAGAAAAGACCTAGCTGGTAAATGGATATATTCACCAACTAGGCTTACTGCCAGCTATAGATTATGGACGTGCTTTTTCAATGGCATCCATTACCTCTTTATAATCTTTTGAATATTTATCAACCATGGATTTAACAGCGTCTTTCCAAGGTGTAATATCATCAACCTCAGTGAAGGTAACTCCTGCCTCTTTCAGTTTCTTAGTAGAACGCTCTTCCCACTTATCCCATTCTTCTCTTTGAGCTTGAACGGAATCAAGTGCTGCTTGTTTCACAATTTTTTGGTCTTTTTCTGAAAGCTTATCCCATGCTGCTTTACTAATAAGCAGGACTTCAGGGATCCGTTGATGATGGTCTAAAATAAAGTTTTTCGCTTCTTGATAATGATTAGAAGAGTCTAAGCTTGGGATGTTATTTTCTGCACCATCAATGATTCCTGTTTGCAGCGCACTGAATACTTCGCCATATGGCATTGGTGTCGCACTTGCCCCAAGAGCTGCCATGAAATCAATATTGATTTTACTCTGCTGCACACGGATTTTTTGCCCTTTTAAGTCCTTTACACCTTTTAGTGGTTTAGTAGAATAAAAACTACGTGACCCAGAATCAAAATAAGCAAGCCCTTTCATTTTTGACTGCTCTAAACCATCTAACAATTTTGTACCCATTTCACCGTTAAGAAAATTCCATAAGTGTTCTTCGCTTTCGAATACATATGGGAGTCCTAGTGCAGTGAACTGATCATTGAACTCGGCAAGTGGACTAGAATTGATTCTTGTGAACTCAATTGCTCCAAGCTGAACCTGTTCCAACACGGATTTTTCATCCCCTAATTGGGCAGATGGAAATACCTCAATTTTAATTCGGCCATCTGTTCTTTCATCAACCAATTCGGCAAACTTTTTGTCTCCAACAACAGTTGGATAATCTGGCGGCTGATTATCTGCCAACCGGAACGTATATTTAGGTTCCTCAGCTTTCGAACCCCCATCTTTTGTACCCGTCGTTGCTTCTTTCCCACAGGCAGCTAGGATGCTACCCATTAAAAGCGTTGCTGCAAGAATTCCTGTAATCTTTTTTTTCTTCATTCTTGTAACCCTCCCTTAAAAATTATATTTTTTTATTTTCACCTTTCCTTCGGTTACTTGACTAACATATTAGGAAGCCAAAGGACTACCTCAGGAATATAGGTAATAACCAACAGAACAATTAGTAAAGCATAGAAAAATGGCATCATTGCTTTTGTCCCTTGTTGTATCGAGACCTTACCTATCGCACATCCAACGAACAAAACGGTTCCTACAGGCGGCGTTAAAAGGCCAATCCCAGCATTTAAAATCAGGACGATTCCGAAATGCACCGGATCCATTCCAAAGCTGGTAACAACTGGAAGGAGAATAGGTGTCATAATTAAAATCATTGGTGCCATGTCCATTGGTGCTCCAAGGAGAAGCAACAAAATATTAATAATTAATAGAATAATAATCGGGTTATCAGAAATACTTAAAAATAAGTTCGTTACCATTGAAGGAATTTTCAGGTAAGCTAATATCCAGCCAAACGAAGCGGATGCTGCTATTAAGAAAAATACCATCGAAACAGTTCTCATCGTCCGGGTTAATATTTTCCATACATTAGAAAATTTTGCTTCCCTATAGACAACAAACGCTAGAATAAAAGAATACAAACAAGCTAATGCCCCAGATTCCGTTGCTGTAAACCAGCCACTCATAATCCCGCCCAAAATAATGACTGCTGGGCTTAAGGATAAAAGTCCATGTAGAAGGATCCCGCCAATTTCTGACTTTGGAACAGGGTCCGCTTTTTGGTAGCCTCGTTTTCTAGCAATAATGTAACCTGTGATCATTAAGGAAATTAACATAATAAATCCAGGAACAATCCCAGCCATAAATAAACTGGCGATGGAAACACCACCTGCTGCTAAGGAATATAAAACAAGATTATGACTCGGCGGAACTACCACACCTTGAATGGCCGATGCAATCGTTACTCCCACTGCATAGTCTGCTTCGTATCCCTTCTTTTTCATCATCGGAATCATAACTGAACCAACAGAAGAAACGTCGGCGACGGCAGAACCAGAGATATTTCCAAAGAACAATGCAGCTACACTGTTAACCATGGCGAGCCCACCGCGAATTCTGCCAACCATTAAACTTGCCAGATTCACAATTCGAGTCGCAAGGCCGCCCTCACTCATAATTTGTCCTGTCAAAATAAAGAACGGAATCGCAAGTAAAGAAAAGGAATTCATCCCTTGAATCATTTGCTGGCCCACTACCGGAAGAGGTATACCTAGATAGATAACCGTCAGTAATGACGAGGCAATCAGCGTTAGGGCAATGGGAAAACGAAGTAAGATTAAAATAACAAAGCTTGATAGTAAGATAATGATCCCAATTGTGTTGCTGTCCAAGTTACATACCCTCCTCTATCTCTTTGTGACGAGTGGTGTTAATGTTAAAGAATTGCAAAAGCGAATATACACAAATCATCACACCAGTGACAGGCATAACCGCATAAGTGATACTACTCGGCCATTTTGTCGCCGGCAGGGTTGAATCCATCATCAATACCGTGAAGTCCCAGCCCTGGATCACCAAGTATAATCCGAAGGCAAAAATAGAGGCACTGATAATTTTATCTAAAACTTTATTAAAACTTTTAGAAAATAGATTCGTGAAAGAATCAATGCCTAAATGGATATACTCTCGAAATCCCACCGCAATGGCCATAAAGGCAAACCAAGCTAGTAACAAAAGAGTAACTTCCTCTGACCAAAAGAAAACAAAATTAAATAATTTCCTGGTAAAAACTTGTAGGGTGACGACAAAAATTAAAGCAATTAACGATAGTAGTGTGAATTTTTCAAAAATGGCATCGATGACTAGACCTACTTTTTTGATTACATTCATTTGATTCCCCCCATTTGAAAACGTTTTCCTGTCTCTCATTTTATGAATCTTTTGAATGTTTTTGAATGTTCTTTTTTTAGGATAATTTGTGATTTTTTTAGGTGGAATTTGAAATCCTTTTTATTTGAAACTATTTACTTATTTTTGTAAGTTTAATAAACGAATTAAATATAGATTAAACTTACCATGTTAACGGTATTCCATCAACTGGTTAAAAAAATAGGCTCTATCAATTCTAGTAGTGGTTCCGAGACCGTAGAGGAATATTATAAATAGCATCAGTAGTGTTGCATTATATAAATTCATAGACCTTGGGGTCGGTTCTTATCGAGGACATTCGGAAGATTGCGCGCAAAAAGGCACAACTAGGCTATATTTGCTAGTTGTGCCTTTTTCTATACTATGTTTCAGATCTGTCCCGCAAAATTTTTGATTACCACAGAAAATGTGCCAGTCACAAGCCAGGAAAGTTACTGATATATGCTGCCCCCAGATTGCTTAAACTCCTTAGCTTTTTCCTTCATACCTGTTTCAATAGCTTCCTTCGTATCAAGTTTGTTTTCTTTCGCATAATTACGAATATCTTGAGAGATTCTCATGCTACAAAATTTTGGTCCACACATTGAACAGAAATGTGCTGTTTTTGCACCTTCCGCAGGTAAAGTTTCATCATGATATTCTATCGCTCTTTCAGGATCTAAAGATAAATTAAACTGATCTCTCCAACGGAATTCAAAACGAGCTTTTGATAAGGCATCATCTCTTTTTTGTGCTCCTGGATGTCCTTTTGCCAAATCAGCAGCATGGGCGGCAATTTTATAAGTAATAACCCCTACACGAACATCCTCTTTATTCGGTAACCCTAAATGTTCTTTAGGCGTTACATAACAAAGCATAGCTGTACCATACCAACCAATCATGGCAGCCCCAATAGCAGATGTAATGTGATCATAACCAGGTGCTATATCAGTCGTAAGAGGCCCAAGTGTGTAGAATGGTGCTTCCTGACACACTTCTAGTTGTTTATCCATATTTTCTTTAATTAGGTGCATGGGTACGTGTCCAGGTCCTTCAACCATCACCTGTACATCATGTTCCCAAGCAATTTTTGTTAGCTCTCCAAGAGTCTCTAATTCTGCAAACTGCGCTTCATCATTGGCATCTGCAATTGACCCAGGACGTAAACCATCTCCTAAAGAGAAGGCAACATCATACGATTTCATTATTTCGCAGATTTCTTCAAAGTGAGTATATAAAAAGCTTTCTTTATGGTGGTGTAAACACCATTGTGCCATAATTGATCCACCTCGGGATACAATACCTGTTAACCGTTTAGCCGTTAATGGAACATATCGTAAAAGAACACCAGCATGAATTGTGAAGTAATCAACACCTTGCTCCGCTTGTTCAATCAAGGTATCACGGTAAACCTCCCATGTAAGATCTTCAGCAACACCATTTACTTTTTCAAGTGCTTGATAAATGGGGACGGTGCCGACAGGAACTGCTGAGTTTCGAACAATCCATTCCCTTGTTGTATGAATGTTTTTACCTGTTGATAGATCCATAATATTATCGGCACCCCAGCGCGAGGCCCATGTCATTTTTTCAACCTCTTGTTCGATGGAGGATGAAACAGCCGAGTTGCCAATATTCGCGTTAATTTTAACATGAAAATTACGTCCTATTATCATAGGTTCTGACTCTGGATGATTGATATTAGAAGGAATAATCGCTCGACCTTTTGCCACTTCATCACGCACAAATTCAGGTTTCATATTTTCCCTTATGGCGATAAACTCCATTTCAGGAGTAATAATTCCCTTTTTAGCATAATGAAGCTGTGTGACATTTTTCCCTTTTTTTGCACGTAATGGTTTGCGCTTTAAACCAGGAAACACGTTATGATTGGCACGAGGATCATTTTGATCGTTATACCCATTATCTTCAGGTTTAATTTCTCTACCTTCATATTCCTCAATATCTGCTCGTTCATGAATCCATGTGCTTCGAATGGCAGGAAGACCTTTTGTAATATCAACAGAATAATTTAGATCCGTATAAGGACCGCTTGTATCATAGACGCGAACTGGAAGGTTTTCCTCTTCTCCAAACGCACCCGTTGTCGGGCTTAACTCAATTTCCCGCATTGGTACTTTAATGTCGGATCTCGAACCTGTTACATATACTTTTTTACTTCCTGGAAAACTTGACATGATGGAAATATTTTGTTCGTTTAATGAAGTCGTTGACATAATACATCTCTCCTTTTTTTGAATATAAAGGACGAGATACAGACCATAACAAGTGAATAAGCGTATAAAAGTACATCAAAAAGCCGGGCCCATAAATGGTTGGACCCGGCTAATATGTATGCAGAAGTATAGGTGCAGTAAAGATTGTCTATTCTAACTTCCCCACGCTGGTATGATCCAGATCAGGTCCCAAGAGTCAAGAAACTTCATCGTGTTTCTTTCTCAGCCCAACTTATTGGGCACCCCTAGTTATTTATATTCAATTAAGTTACATTATATATGAGTATTGGTAAAAATGAAATACATAATATTATTTAAAGTGATATAGTCGTTTTAGATAGTATGTCTAGGATAGAGAGAAAGGTTAGATATCTACTTGCTTGGGTTTTAAGAAGTATAATTCTTTTTTGTACCCGAAAAAAAGAAGGCTTACTTGTGACCTGACGCTCCATAATCTTTGATTGTTATTTTTACGTTGTAGTAAATTGGAACCTCACTGAATGTTTGATCCCAATCTTTTTTGACTTTTTCCCATACTTTCGGATGCTCAATTCTTAAACGGTTTCCAAAGCCAGCAACGTCTACTCGATATTTCCTTTGCGTTTTTTTAATTGTATGTTCAACCAATCGTTTTACTTCTTTTTCGGTGGATTCTTCTGCCCGTTTTAGAAATGTATTATCAAAAGAGTTACCTGAAACCACCCAATTCTCAGATAATCGCCCTTCTGATTCGATGTTTACATCAAAAGAGATATAGTTTCCCTTAACATGAGAGGTGATTTTACTTTTCATAGAATCTAACTCATATACGATTAGCCCACTAGTCTGTTTATCAAAACTTTTTACCAAACCGCCTTTCCCCTTGCCTGTTATCCATGTTATCCCCTCCAATTCCTCTTCATTTAAAAAACCACGCAGTTTTTTTGTCTTTCCTTTTATCACGGCAGCTCCTGCAAATTTCACTTCTCCATTTTCCGAGATCACATTTTGCAAAAGAAAACTGGATCCTGATTTTAGCTTACCGTCTAATTTAATAATCGAGATAGGAGGCAAAATTCTTGTCGTTCGATAGGCATTATCTACCATTCCAAACAGACGAAATGCTGGAACTTCTCCTGCTTTCTTTGATACTAGGGTATTGCTAGCTCTCCCTTTACTAATAAACATAAGGCAGCTTGGTCTAAAATCATTATCCCGAAGATATTGATCAAGTAATCGATCTAAACTATACGATCGTGCAAGTTTATCACCGATTACAATGACTTTCATGTGACTGGCATTAAAAGGAAGATCCGTTCTTAATGATAATTCACGAACCTCTTGAAAGATGGAGTCTCCCGTTTCAGAAATATTAACATAAGATTGTTGTTGCGATCCCCCTTCTTTACTCATTGAACTTGCTAATTGTGAGGTAATAAGTTGATAAGTTGTAGTAATCTGATCTTTTTTGGAATAGCCTTCATCTTGTTCGTTTATCTTTTTCTCTATGGTTGACTTTTTCCCTTTATCGAATGCCACCCCTACACCTAAGCTTAGCTCTTCAATTTCATGACTGCTCCAACAGCCTGTAAGAGAAAAGAGTAAAAGGGCAGACAGCGAAACCAAGAGAAATCGTATATTGTTATGAGGTAACTTCATTGTTTTCTTCCTTTCCATCTCGCGATAATAAGAAGGAGAAGTGGTAGTAAACCAAATAAAAACAATGCAATATTGCCAATGATATCCCCAAGTTTAAATAGATCATTGATATTTTTTGGGGTGATGGAAATGACGTAAATTAGCGGAAGTAAACCATACATAACTGAACTAATGTTCTTTTTCGAAAGTTGAGCCAGCCCTAAAGCAGCTGCGTAGTAGCTGATGGTAAAGGTAGTAAACATTTGCTTAATCCATACCACCAGCAACAAAGAATCAAACCGTTCAAAAATCAAACCGGTTATCTCAAAACTTCGTATCAAATCAAGCGTTGGCCATGTCCTCGTGACCACTTCATCGACGGATAACGCTCCAATGACCATCACAACTGTTATCACATAAAAAAATAATGGAACGGAAATTCCAACTAGAACCATTTTGATTGCTTTGTTCGGCTGTTGCATAAACGCCATGATGACCAGCAGGATTTCAGGACCTGTAAATGCGAGAGTCGTCGCCTTTACTCCTTTTAGCACAGGGATGAAACCAGTCCCTATTACCGGGCGTAAATTATCGATCTCAAATATTTTTAAGCTCATAAGGGCTACTAGCAAAAAAAGGAAAATCGTAATAGGTAATATAATTTCAAACAGACGGGCAATCGGGTTGATACCGCCTATGATCAGATAGAGACCTATCCACATAAATGGCATCATAATTGCCCAGATAGGGGTACCTTCCAGCAAAAAATACCTTATTACTTCCGCCATTGAACGGAGTTGAAACCCGGAAGTTAAAAGAAAATAACATACTATAAGTAAACTAAGTAACCCGCCCACCCATTTTCCTACAATTTCACGGCTGTATTGATAAATGGTTTTTTGGGGAAACTGTTGGCATAATTTGACCATGATCACCCCTGCGATTATCGCGATCAGCCCGCCTAAAATAACACTTATCCATACATCTGGTGTATTCACCTTCTCTGCAGCTGTTCTAGGCAGTGTGAGGATTCCTGAACCAAGTATAAAGTTGCTGATGATAACAGCTGCTTGTGCCGTGGTAATTCGATCTTTTGGACTGACAATCATCCTTTCATGTTCCTTTCACAATAGGTTATCCTTTACGTATAGGATTTTTCGTATGCATCATCTTTGGACGACGTTTCATCATCATAAGGGGCATGCGAACCATCAAATCTTTCCATTCACTTAAACGATAAGGAACGGCTGGACTCATATAAGACACGCCAAAACTTTTTAGTTTCACTAAATGGCTTGTCATGAAAAGGAAAAATAGAATGACTCCATATAATCCAAGTATGGCAGCACAAAGCATGGCTACGAAGCGAAGAATACGCAATGTAATCCCTACACTATATTGAGGATTGGCAAAAGATGAGATCGCAGTTAACGCCACTACTATCACCAAAATGGGGCTAACAATCCCTGCCTGTACAGCCGCTTCACCAATGATTAACCCACCGACAATTCCCATTGCTGGACCAATTGGCTTTGGTAACCGAAGTCCAGCTTCCCTTAAAATTTCGATCGATATTTCCATAAATAATGCTTCGATAAGTGCAGGAAATGGAACACTGGACCTCGCACCTATAATGGAAATGGCTAACTTAGTAGGAATCAATCCTGGATGAAATGAGAGGAATGCAATATACAAAGCCGGTGTAAAAAGAGCCAGGATAGCTGCTAGATAACGAAGTAAACGGATGAACGTGCCAGGAATCCACCTTTCATAATAGTCTTCTGGTGATTGTAACATCATGCTAAAAGTAACCGGAACGATCAAAGCGAAAGGCGTCCCATCTAGTAAAATGGATACCCGACCTTCCATCAAGGCAGCAATCACACGATCAGGACGCTCTGTACTTTGTACCTGTGGAAAAGGACTAAGATAATTATCTTCGATAAGCTGCTCTACATAACCTGATTCTGGCACATTATCAAGATCAATTTTCTTAATTCGCTTTTCTACCTCTTGTACTAATTCAGGATCCACAATTTCTTTTATGTAAGCGACGACTAAGTCTTTTTTTGAACGCTTTCCCACTTGAAATTTTACTAACGATAAATTATCAATTTCACCATTCCCTCTCAAAAAAGATGTATTATCACTTAAGGATTCAGTGAAACCGACCCGTGGACCTCTGACTAATGCCTCTGATACTGGCTCTTCAATCGTCCTTGTTTTTAATTTTGTTGTACCAAGGATTAACGCATCAAATGATCCATCAATTAAAAGCGCGGTAGAACCTGTTAATACTTTTGATACTAACTCTTTAATAGAAGCAATCTCTTCTACTTCACTAATAGGCAGCACATGATTTTTTACAAATTTGTTTAAATTGCTTTCCTTCACAAAGGATAGCTCCTGTTTATATTCTGTTGTGAAATCAACCATCAATGATGTCATAATATGTTTATTAATCAGATCTTTATCTGATAATCCATCCACAAAAATAATGGATGCTCGAATGCCAGTACGCCCAAGATTAAACTCTCGAAAGTGCACATCCCAGTTATGACCGATTTCTTGTCTAACTAATTCTAAGTTTAAAGTCAAATCATCTGTAATCAGATGATTTGAGCCTTGAGGCTTAGATTCTTGTTGATCTTCAATTTTGTTAGGTTGTTTTTCTTTTTTTCTAACCTTTAATTTCCGTTCTCGCATTTTCATCACTCTTCCTTGCGAATCCAATTAAAAAATCTGAAGATCATGTACGGAATGAAAAACACGTTAAAAGCTTGTATAAAAACTTTCCAGTCTGGAAGATAGGAAACAATAGAATTCCACATATTAACCACCTTTATATGCCCAAATACCAGTAGCTGAAATCACGAACCAAAGTATGTAAAATAAAGTGATTTCCTTAATGTTCCTTGGATAGCATTATCTTTGGCTTACACGTGGAAATTTAAACATTATATATAACAACCCTTCATCCCCCTGGTCTTCAAAGTTTTTATATGTATTTCGAACAAGTTCTACAAGCTGTTGATATAATTTCCCAATCCTGAGCAGCGGTGACTACTCTTATAGGATGTGCATAAAAAGTAACTCATTAATTTAAAGCAAAATTAATTAAAAAAGGCACCATCCAAAATTTTGGATAGTACCTATTTCAATAGTTCATTAACTGTAATGAATTTATATCCCTCGTTTGATAATGATTGCAATATTCCTTTAATTGTATTTAGCTCTTCGCCAGTATCATCATACATTGGGTGTATCAAGATTATAGAACCAGGTTTCACATGTTTCTTCACATAACTCACTTTGTCAGTGGCAGAAGTGTAGTAAGTATCTGGTTCTAGACTCCAAGTGATCGTATCTCTATTATTCTTATATAAATAATAAGGCAAGCCTACGAGTTTTTTTCCATTCGGAGGTCGGAAATCAATTTTACCTTTATACCCGGATTCTCGAATTAGTTCGTCGGTTTTTTCAATTTCCTTCTTTATATATGAAGGGAATTTAAAAACCATCCGCTGATGAGAATATGTATGATTCCCAATTTGATGCCCTCCGCTTACAATTTTTTTAGCTTCTTCAGGATTTTTTTCAATTTCATTACCGATTAAAAATAATGTCGCTTTTACATTGTATTGTTTTAACAAGGGTAGAATTTTTTCTACATTTTTTGTTGGTCCATCATCAAAGGTCAATGCGACTACCTTTTGATTGGTCTCCACTTGGTCGGTTAGTCCACCAAATAACTGGAAGGTTCTAGAATTCATTAACTTATAGGTTCCAAGTAATAAAAGGAACACTAACAAAATTCCAATTCCACTATATATTAACTTCTTTTTCATAAAACCAGCCTTTCTTTCGAATTTAATTAAAGTCTATTTTTATAGTAACATAATCTACTAACTTTCCAAGATGAGGTATTTACTGTAAAACTTTAAAACTATCTAGAGTAAATTAAAATGGTATTTCATCATCATCTGCCTTTTACTAAGTCGATAATGTGAAAAAGTGCCAGTTCTCAAAAAAGGGAACTGACACTTTTCATATAATTATTTAACAAGTCTCTCCCGAACCACTTCACTTCGATAAGAATCTGCAATCTCGGAAAGTGCCATATACTATTGGTCTAATTTTATAATCTTATTCAACAAAAAATCTACTTTCTCTTTAAGATGTTCTTTTACACTATCATCAAGGTCCATTTCATCCATGGTCTCTTTTAATTTGCCGAACCATGCTGAGGCCCTTTCTGGAGCTATTTGAAATGGGTGTCTTTCTTTAACCTGTGATACTTGCTCACCTTGTTCCTGAATAGATTCCTCGGAAACTAAGCGATTGATAAATACTCTTTGCCGATTTTTCAGCAATTCTATATCCGTGTTTCTTTCATTAAACATATTAATATAGTATGTATCCTTTAGCAGCTTATCATAAAAGCGATCAACCAATTCATTCACTTTTTCCTGGTCTAGTGCAATGGACATCATCAATTCCCTCTTTTTCTTGAATGGAGTAGTTTCTACTATTATTATATTGTAAATAATAAACCAAATTTGTGACTTACATCACGAAAAAGACCTTTTGGAAGAATAAAGACACCTTTGTTTATCTAAACAGCAGGTGTCCCCAAAATATAAATTAAATTATTCATTCTTCGAACGGCGATTATAATCCTTTTCAATTCCTTTTTTCCAGCTTCGATCTATCTTTTTGCCACTTCGAAGGTTGACCACGGCTTCATTTACCGCTTCATAATTTAATTGCGTTCCTTTATTGTCCGCGTGGTAATCAACGGCGAAGTCCTCATCGATTCCAAATCGAGCAGCAGTCGAAATGGCATCGATATTGGCTCCAAGGAATAGGAATTCCCAGCCATATTTCTCCTTTTGGTGTTGAACCATTTTTTTGATTTTGTCGGCTGTGAATTCACGGCTGGCATTTTCCATCCCATCCGTGGTAATAACGAAGAGTACTTTTTCAGCACGTTCATCCTCACTGGTTCTCTTTTGTACATTCACGAATTTTTGTATGGTAAAACCAATGGTATCTAATAATGCAGTGGTGCCGCCTACTTGATAATCTTCTTCAGTGATAGGAGAAATGCCCCTTACATTGATTCGGTCGTGGAATAATTCGTACTCGTGATTAAATAATACGGTCGTAACAATGGCTTCCCCTTCAGCCTTTTGCTGTTTCTTCAGCATCGCATTATAACCACCGATTGTATCAGCCTCAAGTCCTGCCATGGAGCCGCTTTTATCTAAAATAAACACTAATTCTGTTACATTTCTTTTCATGAATATCATCCTCCGTTCTTTGATAAACAAAGGATAACACTAATCCATTACGAAATGGTCGCTTGGGAAGCGACATTTCAGGCACCGAGTATTGGCTGGTCAAAAGCAAATAAAGCCTCATTGATTTCATGAATATTGTAATTAGCATGTTGAATAAAATACTCAATAATCACATCAAATTTATTGCTGCGTGACAAGGTATAACCGGCTGCAGCTAGCAGCTCCATCGTTTCATCCACAGTTAATTTTAACGCAACGGCAAAAGCAATCGTGGTTTTCTTTTTCGGGGTATAATCGTCTTCATTTCGGATTTTGGAGAATAATCGCCGGTCAATATTCGCCCTTTTATACGTCTCTACATCCGTCATTCCTTTTTCATCAATGAAACGAAGCAGCCGCTCGGAAAAAGATTCATCGAGTTGGTCCAACAGGTTGACTAAGGAATACTCTGCTTCTTTATACAGATCCGGCTGAACAAATTCGACTTCTTGCGGTTGTTCCAATATATATCGTTCTTCTCTATTACGATTAAACGTGATTTCTACTTCTTCTACATAATGCTCATCAATATATTGATGAATCGATGTAAATAATTTCTTGCTTAAACCGAAAGAACCTTTGTCAAAAACAACCAGATAAACAAGCATATCATGATGTAATAAAAAAGAACCGATGGTCGAAACCGCGATTTGTAATGCTTCCTCCTTTGGATAACCATATATGCCAGTCGAAATTAATGGAAATGCAATGGACTCACATTGATGATTTTTCGCCAACTTCAAAGAGTTATAGTAACTTGCCTTTAACAGTGCTGCTTCATGTTTGGAACCACCCTGCCAAATAGGTCCAGGTGTATGTATGATATATTTGGCCTCCATGTTAAAGCCATCTGTTAAAACGGCTTCTCCAACCTTGCATTCCCCCATTTTATCGCATGCTTCTTGCAACTCATTGACACCTGCCGCACGAAATATAGCACCGCATACGCCACCACCCATTTTCAGCGATGTATTCGCAGCATTCACAACCGCATCCACCTTCATAAGATCATGGCGAACAATTTCTAATGGCATAAGTTTTCCCCTCCCCAAACCATTTTTTATAGTGTTCATTATATCAGAAAAAAATTTGATATTCTTAACAGTTGGTGCCTAACACTCTTTTACTGGTCTTTCAATTAATAAAGCATGTGAGTTTGACAAAATTCGGGTTGTGACACAGGCACGCCCTTGATATACTTTTTATATCTGCTATACTTTTTATATCAAGTTTTTAGATCTCTTTGGAGGTG
This sequence comes from Bacillus sp. OV166, assembly GCF_900177675.1. Classification (GTDB taxonomy): domain Bacteria; phylum Bacillota; class Bacilli; order Bacillales; family Cytobacillaceae; genus Neobacillus. The sequence continues at coordinate 4,111,893 of NZ_FXWM01000001.1, forward strand.
GTTTTTATTCAGATTTGCCCTTATTTAGAATACTCATTCCAAATACTAGGCAAAAAGTGGAACGGGTTAATCATTCACTATTTGTCCCTTTGTGAAAACAATTCAACCAGTTTTACAGAAATGGTTCAAGAAATTTCTAATATTACGCCCAGAGTCTTATCCATGAGGTTAACTGAACTCATAGAGTATGGTCTAGTGAAGAAAGAAGTGATAGATTCACCAACGGTAACGATTTCATATAAATTAACCGAAAAAGGGCAAGCACTTGTTTCTGCCTTACAGCCTATCCAGAAATGGGCAATTGAAAATAAAGATAAGGTTTAATTAAAAAACAGGAGTGATCAAAATGAATAGTAAAAATAATATGATGTGCGATTTGGAAACAGGGGTTTGTGGCAGCGCAGGAGACGAGGAAATGGAAATGATTGACTTTAATCAACCCAAAAAAACGATTAATCTTTATTATGTCACCGACCCAATCTGCTCCCACTGTTGGGCACAAGAGCCAGTTCTCCGTCGTTTTGAAGAGCAGTATGGCGATAACTTTACCTTCCATACGGTTATGGGAGGATTATTAGAAAAATGGGGCGATGGACCTGTCGACCCAGCAAATGGAATCGCAAAACCGTCTGATGTTGCTGGACACTGGAGAGAAGTTGGTGAATATACACGCATGCCAATTGATGGCACACTTTGGTATGACAACCCTATTCACTCATCCTATCCCCCTTCCATTGTATTCAAAGTGATTCATAAACAAAATGAAGCTTTGGCTCGTGTGTTTTTACGCCGCGTAAGAGAAGCGGTTTTCGCATTCAATCAAAATATTGCAGAAAAATCGGTTTTAGTTGAAATCGTGAATAATCTTGGACTTGATGGAGAAGCAATTGTAAAAGAAGCGGAGCTGCCAAGCGGACAGCAATTATTAAATGAAGATTTCGTGCTAGCTGCCAAATTAGGTGCCAGAGGGTTTCCAACGATTGTCATGATAAATGAGGAAAATAAAGGTGTGAAGATTGTTGGTGCTCGCCCATTAGAATACTATGTTGCAGGGCTAAAACAAGTACTAGATTCAGAGACTCTCCAACCTAGACAACAACCAGCGCTATCTAGCCTGCTTGAAAAAGAAAAGCTTTTATTTTCGAAAGAGATTGAGGTAATGTACGATCTTGAAAAAACAGAAATTAACGATTTTGTTGAAAAAGAACTTTCATCAACCAGTTTTCAAGTGAGGGAAATTCTAGGTGAAACCTATTTTGTGAAGAAATAATCACCAAAACAGTAACGGGTTCCGTTCCCCATCGCTAACATTAAAAATGGAACCAAAAATGACTATCAAATTGTAAACTAATTTGATAGTCATTTTTTAGTGGTATTTCAAGCTTTTTACAGAATAAGTGCTTAAATTTGTACAATTGATAATGATTACTTATACATAAAAAACACAATTGGTACTTTTTGCATATGCCTTTTGTCTTTTTTAAAGTCTATTGTATCTGCTTTGGTTTTCCAATATAGCTAAACGAATTAGCTTCACTTTTATTTCTTTACTTAATGAAAGCCATTCAGGTTTAAGGATTTTCATTTTACATTCCCCCATTAGAGTATTGTTCAGTTTCAAGAAGTTTTTAAACAACTTATTTTGTAACAATATTCATCTGAGATGCAATTGTTTTTTCTACTAACTTTATCATTCCCGATTCCTCAAACTTTTTAACATTTTTCGTTTTCCATTTTATTTGAATTTTCTACATTTTTTTCATTTACTGTTTTGAATCGTAAGGAAACACCGTTTAATAATCGGACTCTTTTGATTCATCGGCGCTATCCTCTGCTGGAATAACAGAAGCCTCCAGCGCAGGGGAATCAAAATACTCCATAACTTTTACCTTTGGCGGCTCTGGCCGACTTTGACCATACAAACGCACGTAGATTTCTTCAATTTCCTCTCCTGTCAAATCGCCCCGCTTCAGCAATTCTTCTGCAATTGAATGGACAAAGTCGGCGTTTTCATTTACTAGCTTCTTTACTTGAAGCATTTGGTCTTTTAACAACACGTTGATTTTTGGACGGAGCGCTCTAAGTCCATCGATTCGAGAACCTATCGCCAGCCAGCTGAACAGCTCATCTCCCATACCTACCATTCCAAGGTAGGCGCCAGCTAACAGCGTAGCATGCTGCAGGTCGGAGGTGACTCCGTTTAATTTCTTGAAGAGGAACTCTTCTTCCACCGCCCGTGCAGCCAGACACACCTGGATTTCTGCTAGGATTTCGCTATCGCTTCTATTATACCGCTCCTCTGTCGGCTTGGTGGCTGCAAGACCTAGCGCACTGCCCCTGCGGATAATTGTTACCTTCCAAACCCGTTCGTGCGGCTTCAATAGATACTGAGCGACTGCATGGCCGGCCTCATGGTAGGCGACATTACGCTTCTCATCTTCCATCATAGAGCTCAGAGGCTGCTTTAGTCCCCACTCATAAGTCTCCATGGCGGCCCGGAAGTCCTCGTAGCTTGCTAACTGCGCACCATGTTGGTGTGCAATTACAACAGACTCATTAACGATGTGTTTGATTTGTGCTGGGCTATAACCAATCGTATCAAGTGCAGCCTTCTCAGGTGTAAGAGTAGCGTCCCTTTTTACCTTTTCGAGGTAATAGTTGAATACGTCCACCCTTCCATCATAATCTGGGGAATCGACCCAAAGCTTCCGATCAAATCTGCCGGGACGGAGCAGCGCCTGATCGAGTACATCGGGCAGATTGGTTGCTCCGATTGTCAGCACTGCAGGGCGTTCTGCTTTTTTGCGCCGCAACCCAAGTGAACGTAGCAATTTGGCAATCTTGGAGTTATCAATATTTGGCGGGTCCATCTGTAGAAGCAGCTCATTAAGCAGGCCCGAACCCATGCCCGCCATGCCCAGCATCCCACCCATACCACCACCGCCGCCTCCTGCCGAACGACTCATTCCGATTGCATCGATTTCGTCGATAAAGATAATACAGGCGCCGTATACTTTCGCAAGCTTCCTCGCCTTCCTATAGAGGCCCAGCACCTTCAGGTTGCCGACACCGAAGAACATATTTTGAAAACTAGGAGCCGATGCGTAAGCAAAGGGAACCTGCGCTTCGTTCGCAATTACCTGTGCCAAATAGGACTTTCCAGTGCCAGGGGGCCCACATAACATCAACCCTCGTATCGCCTCACCACCCATGTCCTTAAACTCCTTGACGCCCTTTAGCAAAACGACAATCCGCTTGGCATTATCAACGATTTCGGGATTTCCTCGGTAATCATCCCAAGTCGAACCAGTCTCGCCAGGCAGAATCCAGTAAGTTCGTCCCCGTGCCAGGAACCAAAAAAGTGCAACAAACTGGATAATCATAAACAACATTGCAAAGAGCAACTGCAGCAAATAACTAACAATAGTCAACGCTACCTGCCAATAGGCCGGCCCTCCCCTTAAGAGAATCATTCCTAAGAAAAAGATGGCCGCAAGCCAGAGAAGCGATTTACGCCACTTGACCCATTGATATTTCCTCATAGCTTCACTACCTTTCGGAATATTCAGAATATTATATGAGGAATTAGCCCTAAAAGTGCCTAGAAAGGTGTCAGGCACCTAATAAAGACAATTGTCCATCATATACGGACACCTTTAATTATGTTTAAGGCGAATAACTTGAGAATCATACTGATATTTATTCGTTGTCTAATCAGGTCATACCTTATTTATGTGAACGACATTAAGATTTCTTTCTGTTGAAGTGTTGTTAATAATTTCCATATCCCTATTAAAAATGTTCTTTAAATCTAGGCACCTTTTCCCTACAAAGGCATAGATAGATTTACCTATTCCTATGGACAAAATATTGCTATTAAACAATGAAAAAGCCCTCCATGTAGGAAGGCTTCACCTTGCTTATTTAATTAATTTATTTTTAATGTCCAATAAATATTTGAGTACAGCTGCTATACCGCTTATGAAATAGAATGTTATCAGAATCCATCCTGTTGGATCTATTGGAAACATGGTTATTAGAATGTTCAACGGCAAAACAATATATACGATATCCTTTAAATAATCTAAAACAAATGTGGGATCGAACTTGCCTGCCCAAAAAGATTGGAAGAATGCAATAAGAAAATTAAGAATCATTAGTCCAAATACAGCCCACATTGTGTAGAGCATCCAGTCTGAAAGTGTAAAGCCCATTTATCATCACCACCTTACAATATACTATGCTAGTAATAATGTAAGGTGAAGACGACAACAAGTTAAATTAACAAAATTTTCAGAAATAAGAAGTTAAATAAAAAAAGGGTTTTTGGATTCTTAACCTGTATCTGCATAAATGTTAATCTACAGTCTTGCTGCATTTCCTTTTAGTACAGATGTTCATAATGATAGTTGGTAAAAACCATACTCTAAGTCAATTAACACCCGCTTTCTCCATCTTTCTATTTGAATCTAGCAAAGGGTAATGAAAATCATTGTGAGATTGATTGTTATGGTTTATTCACTTTGTTAAATGGGTACTGTATTGTCATCCCAAATTTATAGGAGGTAATATCAAATGAACAATGAACAGTACCCAAGCAAATTACCCGCACAGGAACAAAACCAGCAACCAGGAATTGAGAAGGATATGAAGCCACTTCCAGATACGGAAAATTCGAACTACAAAGGAAGTAACAAGCTACAAGGAAAGAATGCCATAATTACCGGTGGTGACAGTGGAATTGGACGTTCTGTATCAATAGCTTTCGCAAAGGAGGGGGCAAATGTTGCGATTATTTATTTAAACGAAAGCAATGATGCCGAAGTAACCAAACAGCTGGTTGAGGAGGAAGGTGGAAGATGCCTATTAATTGCTGGAGACATCGGTGATGAATCCTTCTGTAAAAATGCCGTACAGCAAACAGTAGATGAGCTGGGTGGACTTGATATACTTGTGAATAATGCAGCTGAACAGCATCCTCAAGAAAGCATTTTGGATATAGGGACAGAACAACTGGAAAAGACATTCCGGACAAATATTTTTTCTATGTTCCATTTAACAAGATCCGCGTTGCCTCACCTTAAGCCAGGAAGTGCGATTATTAATACAACATCTATCACTGCCTATCAAGGACATCCAAAGCTGCTTGACTATTCTTCTACTAAAGGTGCAATTACAACCTTTACACGGTCTCTTGCCCATCAGCTAGCCGAAAAAGGAATCAGGGTAAATGGAGTCGCTCCAGGACCTATTTGGACACCACTTATCCCTTCTACTTTTACCGCGGAAGAAGTAAGTAAATTTGGACAGGATACACCGATGAAGCGCCCTGGACAACCGGAAGAGGTTGCTCCTGCGTATGTCTACCTTTCATCAAATTCAGATTCATCCTATGTTTCTGGACAAATTCTGCATATAAATGGTGGAAAAGTCATTAATGGGTAGGTAGATACAATAAAAAGGGATTCGCAATACATCCCCTTCCAGAATTAGAACTGAAACAGAAATATAGCCCATTTCCAAGCATATATTTTAAAAGTTTAGGACGGTTCCTTTTATAAACAGTGGTTACCATCCCATCCATAAGCAAAAAAGAGAGACAAATAATTTACATTATTAATACAACTTGTCCACACCTCCCAATTTACTCCTACATTTAATGTAAAAAGGGAGGTGAAATTTATTGAGTATAGAGGACGTTATTTCAATTGGAGCAAATTGCATTGTTCAAATCAGAAATCGCTTTTTTCTTTTAGTAGAAATAGAAGTGGAAGCAGGTAATGTTGCATTCGAGGAATTTGTGTTTATTCGTATATCACGACAAGAGGCTAGGACATTGTTAGATGCAGGAGTCCATCGTTGTGAAATTAGAACCCGCGTACCGAGATCGGATGATGTAGAAGTAGAATTTATTTGTATCTTGATTGTAGATGGAGAGGCATTTGCAGTGTTTGATGTAGAAAACGACACGGACGAAGCAGTTCTTGTCGAAATCCCATTAGCAGCTGCACGTCGATTAATCCGCAGAGGTGCAAGGGAATGTACTGTCATTGACAGATTGCGAGATTAAGATTTTTAAAAAGAATGAATAGATTACACAAGAGGGCTATTTACGCGAATAGTCCTTTTGTTTTTTATAATTAGGCTGTTTTAAACTAGATTGTTGATTTCCGCTCCAGGCGCTTCGCTTTCCGAGGGCGGGTTCGTGGAGCCTCCCGCAGGAGTCTCGCGCCCTCCGCTCCAATCAACAGGGTCACAATATCAGCAATTACCTTTAACACAACCTCTTATAAAAATAAAAGGATCATTATATTTTTCTATATCGTATCCACGCATAAATATTTTGGATGATGATGGGTAATTTATTATAGTCTGAAGGTTATTAAGGTACATTTATAGGAGGAAAGAAATGAGACTCAGAATACTTTATAAATTATCGATGGTCGTTTTGGTTACAGCATCTATTTTAATAGGATCCTTTTATCCTAATACGAAAGTGATGAGTGTGGAAGCAGCAAGAATCCCAGGGAATAATCAAAAGGCAGATCTTGTGATTAAGAATGGGCACATCTTAACGATGAATGCGAAAAAGGATGCATTTGTCAAAGGGACAGTTGTAATAAAGGATAAGAAAATCATTGCAATTGGCGATGAAAATTTGGAAAAACAATATAAAGCATCTAAGGTCATTAATGCCAATGGTAATATTGTGATGCCAGGAATGATTAATACTCATAATCATGTTCCAATGGTTGCGTTTAGAAGTATTGGTGAAGAAGGAGTAGGCAATCGGTTATTTGATGTTTTTTTTCCACTAGAAGGAAAATTACTTTCAAGGGACCTTATTTATAAAGCATCCATTCATGGCGTCATAGAAATGGCAATGGGCGGAGTTACGACATATGCAGATATGTATTACCACGAAGATGAAGTAGCAAAAGCGACAGAAAAGATTGGCATTAGAGGAGTTCTTGGAGAAACGGTTATTAGCTTTCCAACAGTCGATGCTCCTGAACCATATGGCGGACTAAAATATGCAGAGGACTTTATTAAACAATATAAGAATCATGAACTAATTACCCCATCTGTGGTAGCCCATGCTCCCTACACAGTTAGCCCTGAGATGATTAAGGCATCGAAAGATTTAGCCAAAAAATATCAGGTACCATTTGCGATTCATGCGGCAGAGTTTGCTGATGAAGCACAAAGAGTAGAAACTAAGTTTGGTCAAAAGTATCCTTCCGTTATAAAATACTTGGATTCTTTAGGAATATTAGATGAAAATACAATGCTTGCACATGCCATCCATATTGATGATGAAGACATTAACATCATTAAACAAAGAGGAGCCACAATTGCCCATAATCCAATAGCGAATACAAAAGGAGCAACCGGTGTGGCACCAGCTATTAAGATTGATAAAGCAGGGATTAAGATGGGATTGGGTACAGATGGGCCAATGAGCTCGAACACCATGGATGTATTCGGAACAGCCGGATATGCGGCAAGAATTCACAAATTGGTCAACAAAGATCAAAGCGTGATGCCGCCAAGTAAGGTTGTCGAACTTGCCACAATTGGCGGAGCAAAAGCTCTAGGGCTGGATAAAAAAATCGGCTCACTAGAAGTTGGGAAATATGCTGATATTATTATTGTAGACACTCATGCGCCTAATACCTTTCCAACCTTTGATCCATATGCAACGTTAGCGTATGCAGCAGGACCGCAAAATGTAATCGATGTGATCGTTAATGGGAAATTGATTGTAGAAAACAAAAAGCTTAAAACCTATGATTACAAGAAAGATCTGAAGGATATGGAAGGAATCTATAAACAAGTAGCAGAAGTAGAGAAAACACTTCCCTATCATCAACAAAAACCAACGAGTGAATGATGTATTCAACAAAAAAGCGAAGCTTGAGGGAATTATCCTCAAGCTTTTAACCCTTTTTTATCGGCACTCATATCAATTTATAACATGAGAACCCTCCCTGTGGAGTTTTACTGTACACTATTTTTGTGGCTTCCCCTTCATGCATGTGACCATCACACCGTTTTCTCCGCACATCACTATCCATTTTCCATCATCGAAACAAGAGTCTCTTTGAGTAGAGTAGCTCAGCCAATAGGCATGCACATCATTATTGTTACCACTCATTTCATTCACAAAGAGTTAAACCGTCCCTAGCTGTCAGAATATTATCAACAAAATCTTACATAAAACTTTTTCCTTTTAATTTCAATCAATTTTACTGTATGTTGGTTTTTTGTAATGGTCTGTCCCTCTTCTTGCATAAAGATATACAAAGGGGGGATTTTTATTTTATATCCAAATAAACTTATTAGAATTACTGTTGCCTATGTTTTTATTACCTCAGCACTTATGAAATTAATGGGTACCGAAGTAGCGAATCATTTTCTTGGATTAGGATTGCCCTATTCCCACATGATGTTAAAGATTATCATTTTACTAGAAATAGTTTGCGGAATTCTATTATTGGTTAATAAAGCTGTTAAAAATGCAGTTGTACCTTTAATTGGTATTATGATCGCAGCCATTCTATTAACAAAGGTTCCTTTACTGCACACTGGCTTCCTTCCATTCGCTTTTGGTGCTCGTTTAGACATTGTACTGTTAGTTTTGCTAGTTTATCTATACAAGGCCAACTAAGATTTCCCTGTTTTTTGGGGTGCAGTACCAAACGTTTGTAAGGATTTAATTAAGCTAATCGGTACTTCAGAAGTCTAGTGAACAAAAAAAGGATAGAAAAGGAATCACATTTTCCCTCTCCCTACCCCTTTAAAAATAATTCCATTTTCTACTTCATTACTTAACTAATTTTAAGAAGTTTTACTCTCTTCAAACGGGATTGGTACCTGGGACGGTTCCTTCAATTTTCTTTTCATCATTACATAATAGAGTACTGATGGAACCACCAATCCTAATATCCAGGCTATATCGGCTCCCCCCATTGCTTTCGCACCAGGTCCTACATAGAACGAGGTGTTCATAAATGGAACTTCGGCGATAATTGAAACGAGGAACGATACAGCAGTAATTTTGTTTACTTTTCCATACTTTCCATTTAAATCAAAAATATCTTTAATACTATACTCCCCGTGGCGCAGGACGTAAAAATCAATCAGGTTAATAGCTGTCCATGGAATTAAAAAGTAACTTATAAATAAGATAAAGTTGATAAAATTGGACAAGAAATTTCCCTGACCCCAAATAGCCAGTAAAGTTCCAACTGTTCCTATTCCAAAGATAAAGAACATTCTTACTTTTGGGGTTACTTTTATTTTTGAAAAAGGCTCAACAGTAGATATGGTTGACATAAAGGCGCCATATAAATTAAAAACATTGATGGAGAACTGACCTAGGATGATCACAGCAATTAAAAGAAACGAAAAACTTCCAAACTGATTAGCGAGATTCGTGCCGGAATTACTTAGGAAATTCGGAATGGCCGTTGTCAATAAAACTCCTAAAACCATCATCCAAACAGTGCCTAAAACAGTCCCTGCATACGTATACCAAAACGTTTTTGAGTAATTCGTATCAATTGGCAAATACCTTGAGTAGTCTGCGACATAGGGTGCAAATGAGATCTGCCAGGTTGCTACCACACTAACACTTAACATAAAGATTGGTAGATTGAACTCAGCTGGAGACCAGCTTCCAGACGGAACAGGTAATTGGAAGACAATAAACGTAGCAGCTATGAAAACAATAAAGAACACCCATGTCAAATACTTTTGCATCTTATGAATAAGATCATGGCCAATCATTGTCACGATAAAGGTGATAATATTAAGAACAATGATACTCAAAGTTAAGTTAAGGTTTAAGGCACTGCTCAGTACTTGTGCACCTAACAAACCACTGCTTGCAAAAAAACCCAAGTACATGAAAATAACTAGAATTAAGGGAATCACGGCTCCAATCACACCAAATTGTGCACGGCTTTGAATCATTTGGGGGATCCCGAGTTTAGGTCCTTGAGCAGAATGTGAAGCCATAAAAATTGCTCCTATTAAATTACCAACGATAATAGCTACAACACTCCAAAAAAGATTTAAGCCAAAAGTGACACATAATGATCCTGTTACAAGTGTGGTAATGTGCATATTTGCAGCAAACCAAACTGCAAACAATCCTCTTGGTTTTCCATGACGTTCATTAGCTGGAATATACTCAATACTTCTTGTCTCAATTTTCATAGATCTGCCCCCTGAAATATATTATTTGGTGACTTATCTTAGGAGTGAACTTCTTCCTTATTCAACTTGCGTTCATCTATGTTTTCTTTTTCCTTTAAAACAAAGCTGAGTAAATCCAATGCAAGCCGTGCACCTACTTGACCGGTCATTCCAGCTGGGTCATATGGCGGTGCTACTTCGACCAAATCAAAGCCAATCACGTTTCCTCTTTTAGCTATTCCTTCAAGTAATTCATTTACTTCATCGTAAATAAATCCTCCTGGTGAAGGGGTACCTGTTCCGGGTGCTACTGAAGGATCCAAACCATCAATATCTAGGGTAATATAGTATTTTTCTCCTTCTGGAAGTAGTTCTATCACCCTTTCAATTCCCATTTTCCTAATTTGGCGCGGTGATAAAATAACACTTCCATATTCTCGTGCTGCATCCACATCTTCCTTTAAACTGCTGGAAATTCCTCGAATTCCAAATTGGAAAATCTTCTGAACATGGTCCATTTCAGATAAACGACGGATACAGCTTCCATGCCCATACCTTTGCCCGGAACGATGATCCGCCCAATCCAAATGTGCATCGATTTGAATAACATGAAAAGGTCCTAACTCTTCTAAAGCTTTACCAACTGGAATGGTAATGGAGTGATCTCCACCTAATACAACCGGCATGGCTCCTTTTGAAACAATCTTTCTAATGGCTTCTTCTGTGTTTTCATGGCATTGCATCATATCTCCATGAACCATGTCCACATCGCCGCAATCTACTACTTTCCATCTTGGCCCCAAATACGTAATATCTCTTTCAATATCGTAAGCACCATTTAATCCAAAACTGTAAAGTGTAGATCCTTCACGAATCCCTCTTGGACCCATTCTTGCTCCAGATTTCCATTGAGTACCCATATCATTTGGAACTCCAATAACGGCTACATCCGCATCTAGTTGATTAATATCTGAACAAACAGGATATTTTCCAAAAGTGCAGATACCAGTAAAAGGTAAATTCAAAAATTGCTTTTCATCTTGATTTGACATAAAATAGCCTCCTTTAGGTTTCTATACTTAAAGAATGCAATTTTCATGCCAACTAATAAAGACAGCGTTTAAGAGAACGTTATAGTCAAAAACGACTACCTTTGCTCAACATATTTTAGTATTTTCCGATTGGCAGTCGATTGGCTGATTCCCAATATTTCTGCAAGTTTAATGCTACTGGGATATTTATGATACATTCGCACAATATACTCCTTTTCAAGTGTTTCTATATAATCGTTTAAGGGAATTTCTTTCGTTGACGGGGAGAAGGAATCCTTTTTAGTTTCCTCTTCTCCCCAATCAAGGTCTATTTCGTTCCCACTAGATGTGATCATCTTCTTTTCAATATAGTTTCGTAATTCTCTGACATTTCCCGGCCAATTTTGCTGGCTTAGCCAAGCAGCCATTGTTGGGGTGAAATATGTATTCAATTGATATTTACGATTCAATTGTTCAGTAATCTCGTAAATTAATGGAATGATTTCTTCCTTTCGTTCCCTTAGCGGTGGAATCTCTACTTTTACGACATTGATTCGGTAATAAAGATCTTCTCTAAATTTCCTTTCCATGATCATCTTTTCTAAGTTTTGATTTGTAGCACAAATAATTCTGCAATTCACCTCAATTTTTTTTGTTCCTCCAATTCTTATTAGGGTTTGATTTTGCAAGACCGACAATAATTTTACCTGAAGATTCAATGGCAGTTCACCAATTTCATCTAGAAAAAGAGTTCCCTTTCCTGCTATTTCAAAGTACCCCTTCTTACCCCCTTTTTTAGACCCGGTAAAAGCTCCCTCCTCGTACCCGAATAGCTCTGATTCAAATAAAGATTCAGGTATTGCACCACAGTTTACATCAATGAAGGGTTCAGCCTTTCTTGATGACATTTGATGAATTTTATAAGCAATATGGTTTTTACCAACCCCCGACTCACCCTCGAGTAATACAGTAACGTTTATATCTGCTACCTTTGACACAACTTCAAATACTTTTTCCATTTTTCCATTACTTATAAAGAATTGTTGAGTCGCCTGTTTTCGTAATTTTTCATTTTCTTCTTGAAATTTTAGTAATGCCTTTGCTACCTGCTCATTTTCTTTTCTTAAAGACTCAAATTCGGTTATATCTCTTGAAAAACTCGTAGCGCCTATTAATATTCCTGATTGATCATAAACCGGATATCCGGAAATGATTAGTTTTCTATTATGATTTGTTTCTTGAATTAGCGTTACTTCCTTGTTAGTTCTTAACACGCTTGCAATGACAGAGGGAGAAAAAAGTCCTTGTTTTTCAAGTTCGAAAATATTATGATTAACGATTTGCTCACACGGAATACCAAAGACTGTTTCAGTAGATTGACTTGCATATAAAACCATTCCCGTTGCATCCGCAATAAAGATTTCATCAAAAGAATGTTCTAAAATATGGTTTAAAAGTATCGAATCATCCCAGCTTTTATTCATTTTCATCACCTAGTCATTTTTGATTTAATCATAATCAAAAATGACTAATAATTCAAACTATTTTAAATTTTTTTTATTCCATTTATGTCATACAAAGGGGGAATTTATATTTTACATTCAGATATTTCGCTGGATAAGTGGTAAATATAAAAACAAGAGAAATACAAACTGGTGTAGTTTTGCAAAGAAAGGATTAACGAAAATGATTATAATGGAAAGAGCACAAAGCTATTTTATGGTAACTCAGAATGATCACGCCAAAATTGCAGGGGAAATCGCCCGAAACTGTAAAGATGATTATTTTTTTGATCATACACGAACCCAAGAAGTGCAACTGGCGATCCAAGAACATGACAGAGGCTGGATAGAACTGGATACGTCTCCTGTATGGAATGATAAAACGGAGATGCCTTACTCTTTTATCGACTACCCGATAGTGCTTAAAATTTCTTTTTATAAAAAGGGATTGAATGAAGTTGAAAAAATGAGCAGGTATGCTGGACTTTTATGCAGTTTACACTATTCATCATTCATCCAGGATGCTACAGAGCCAGCAGTCAGGGAATTTTGGAATGAAGAAAAGCAAAGACAGGAGCAACTTTTAAAGGGATTGCAAATAGTGGGAAACGAAAATAAGAATGAAACTTTAATGTACCACTTAGATCTGTTAAAATTTTGTGATTATCTTTCCCTGTATATTTGTTTAAATGAACCTGGAGATAATAAAAGGATACATCCCTTTTTTCGAAATGGATTTCCACAGTTATTTCCTTTTGTTACGGACAAACCCATCGATGCTCATTGGAAAAACCAAGAAACGGTTTCGCTCTCCTTCTCCCCTCTGAAAGGTGAATTAGAAGTAAAACTGCCTTATAGAGCTGTAAGAAAAGACCAAATAGAGGAACATGGCATCTTACAGGCATACAAGGATACCCCTGTTACTATAAGGAAGATAGCGTTTAATTAGGAGAAACCTGTGGAAAGCATTTTCCGAAAAAATGCAATCCACCGGTATATTGTTTTTCTAGGATCTGCGTTTAGGTTTAAAGGTTTTACAACAGGTTTCGGCTGAATATAATCATTCATTCTATTTAACCAAGAACGTCTCTCCTACTTCATCAAATGCGTGCTTATAGTCAAACGCAAAAGGAGTGGGTCCATGCTGAATATAATAGTTGTATCTCTTGAATGCCTCCCCCCAGGATACATCCTTCACCTTCTCCGTCCACCACACCACATATGTAGGTTGTTTCTCTTGATGAGTTTCAATCCACTTGTTCCTGTCTCGTATGGCTTGCTTGTGTTGACCTGAATACGTAAAACGATATAAAGATTGAAGGCTTTTCCATACCGTTAGTGTAAGAATAGGAACACCCTCCCCTTGGATAACTTCCTCAGGGAATGGCACTCCATTAGGTGAAAACTCCTCTATAAGATGCCCTGATTTAGCAGCCTGGCGAATCACTTCGTATCCCACCTCAAAAAACTCACGAGAGGCAGGATGCTCATACGGATGTTTTAGTCTACCGACAGTATAGATCGCAACAAAAGCCATAATTATCTCTCCCTTTACACTTTTTACCTACATATATTCAAGAAACTCTAGACTAATTCCTGTTGAACAAACTTACCATCATTCGTTGTTTTCCACGATGATAATTAATCAAGAAAAGTGTAGTCTCCATACACTCATTGAAGGGTGGCTCCACTTTTTTTATTTCGACAAAAATCTACGAAACTCGGACGATGACTGGCTCTCCCATTAAATTTTATATATACGGGCTCCAATTTCATCTCTAAGTATATTATAAAGGGTGTTAGCCTAATTACTCTCCATACAATTGAAAGGTAGTGTTTGAATGTATAATAACGCAATCCCTCATCTTGGTGATTACTCTAATGCTATTCCCCAGGCTCCAATGTCTTACGGATATGCGACTCCTTTTCAAGGACATTGTGTTAATGTTCGTGGGTGGGGAAGTTTTATCATTATCATCGTGTTGTTTATTTTATTAATCATTATCGGTGCAATTGCTTTCTGTTCTTAATTAGGGCAGACCTAATTAAAAGCTCTTCAAAAAAACATAAAGATCTTGTCGAGTTAGATGACAAAAGCCAGGGACATGGTACGATCCCATGTCCCTTTCATGTAAGCAAAGCTTCTATGTTTAACCTATAAAAACGACTCATTCCTCTTGAATTGGTTATACAGCTCTTGGTCGGTCCATTTCATTTTCTTCTGAAAGGCTATACAAAATGGAGCTTCGAGATCGACCTTGATAGTTGTCAAGTTATGTAATTTATCCGCTGTGATTACTTTGATTTCTTCTAAATTTGCATCTTTTAACATATCAATCGTATGTTGTTTTTTTAAGCTCCAAGGCAAGTTTTTATCATGATCTATGCAGCACGAACCAAATTAGCTATTTGAACCCCAAATTTTTCAGTCAATTCCTCATATATGGTCGGAGTATCCTCAATTGTGTCATGAAGAATGCCTGCAGCAACTACCGCATCTGTACACTTTGCTTCCTGCAAAAGCATTCCGACTGCAAACGGATGTGTGATATAGGGAATATCAGTCGATTTCCTATACTGATTTTTGTGTGCTTTTGCTGCAAAATTAATCGCTTTTTGAATGATGCTCATTTTTACAAAATCCCCCATCTGATAAATAATTTCATAACCTTCAGCTATTTTATCTTTAATAAGATTATAAATCCCCAATTCATTAAAAACACTAAACTTTAATATAATCCAAGAACTCCATGATGGTCTTGCTTCTTTTCACTAGTTTATCAATCGACAACTTTAATTTTTCAACAAAGTAGGTATGATCTAATCCTGGAGTCAGTTCGATTAGACTTACTTTATGATCAGGGTATTCTTTGCTCCCAGTTGTTCCATAACGGTTGGGATAGATGGCCCATACTTCTTGAACAGGGCTCAATGTGCTTACTAACGGATGGCTGCCATCTCCAAATAAATAGGGAGAATGGAGATGATCCCCGTAACTGACCAACTGCCGCATGACCTCGTTCTGTTGGTTATTCACAATTAAATTCTCGTTCCAGATGGAGTTTCTTGGGCGGTATTTAAAATCGAATATGATGGTACCGATGAATAGTTCATTCCTGTATACATCTAGACGTCCATCCGGGCAGTTATGTGTTCCTCTTGTGTACAACGGATCCTCCATGGATGTAAGCCTGCTTTGTGATGGCAGAAGGGCTTCATATACTAAATGCATTCTTAGCTCATCTTTTCTAAATACCACCTCCGTATTTGCGGGAAGTGTCGGGACCAACAGACTGTTCCCGTCTAGCGTCTGACTATATAACCACCCTTTTTCAGGAACAAACCCTAATTCTCCCCCAGCAAGAGTCTTTATGAACTGAAGATAACCCCATATTTCATAGAGCTTGTCAGTACGTTTCCACTGATAGCTATAGGATTGATGGATTTGTAAATGGAATTGCTCATTTTTGAGTTCCCGATAAAGCTGGTAAAGGGCACGATATCTCGGGTCACTATTCATAACAGGTGGAATATCTGAAGATTGGTAGGTTCCAATACTTTCAAACCACGGAGCCGTTTTAATCCACTGAATCGCTCCTCTCATCTTGCCAGCCACTTCACCAAGTTTTTTTAGTTCAGACAGTGTTCTCTCTTTTTCTACCACGGTCCGAAACGGTCCAGCATCCTTCTATAGTTGTTGAATAATTCCAAAGAAACGGTTCTATTCTCCTTCAATATGGTAGTTCCTTTTTCCTCTTTCGATACCTTTCTCAGATTGCCAAAGTTTAAGACATTTAAGGTGATAACATTGGCGCGATCAAGAACCTTGTCCGAAAAATGGTAAGTCGAATCATCCAAATTTACGGTACCTACAAAGATTACGTTATCTCCGATCGGGATAACAGGTGGATATTGTGTTGAATTTTTAAGATTATCTTTGAGATCCCCATTATATAGTTGCAGCACTCTTTGTGGTCCGGGTTCATTCTCAAGAACTGAAAGAAATTGTGAAAAGTAATGCTCAACCCTGGCAAGATTCATCTCGTCAAAGCAAATAATGTGGAGCTTTTTACTATTTTCTTTCGCACTCATCAGAGCATTAACCAATCCTGAGTCACCGGGACGGTAAACCATTTGAAGGGTATCCGCATACCCGATTAAATCTGCGTCATCTGTCCATGCCGGGCGAACAGGAATAAATGTCATCTTGTGATTGTCAAACAAACCTAATGCCTTCCCATATGCTTGAACAAGTTTCGATTTACCTGTCCCACTCATACCTGCCAAAATCACGAGATTAGAAGATTTCATCGCCGTATGGAAATTATAAAGATCCTTTTTGTCATATATTAGACCTAATTCATGTGTTACACGATCAAATTCTTTCATTAATATTTCTTCAGTTAGTTCATGGGGTTTCTGGTCTGATTCAACCTGTTTTGTTGGGGCTGCTTCAATGGTGGCAGCTATTTGACCTTCCGCTGCTAGTAAATCAGCAAACGTCATTTCATCAGAACCAGCTGTACGAGCCTCTGCCACTTCTAATTCTTTGGCAGCCAAAGCTTTTTCATTCTCCGTTCTTTCTTTTAGCATTTGTGCATGTAATTTGGCGATTTCTTCGTCCTTTGCTTTTAGAGCGTTCATCTGTCTTTCCAACTTCTTCAGATTTAACTCCTTTTCAGAAGAAAGTTCGAGTACTTTTTTCGTTAAAGAACCTACTTCATTTTTAAGTGAATAATTATCATGCGATAATACTTTTTTATCATCCTTCAATTGTTTTCTCTCATTTTTAATAGCAATCTGGGCCATCGAGTCTTTATCCTTTAACTCTTCAATCCTTTGATCCAGTTTTTTAAGCTTCCTTTCTAGTTTTACATTTTTTTGCAAAGCAAATTTCAACTCATCCTTTAGGTGGATTACTTTGCTTTCCTCTTCATTGCATTCAACTTCATCAACCTTTTCTTCTCCCCTATTTTCAAAGACTTCTAGTTTATTTTCATCTCTTAATATTCGATAGATTTCACCTGCTTTTTCAATGTCCTCCTCATCCTCGCTCGACAGCAGCACACTTAATAAGATAGACGGTGCCATCTCCTCTTCAACAGCAAGAAGTAGTTCCTCCATATTTCGTCCCATAAGGTACTAGTTCCTCATCTTCAGCAATCTCATCAAAAAAATACTTTAGCATTTTTGAATTTCGTTGATGAATCATCTCCTGTATAAGTGCTGGTCTTAAAATCTTAAATCTCTTTTGGTGGGGATTGATTTGACGAAATCCAGGTATTTTAATTCCTATATTCTGACCGATATTGGCTATTCCTTCATCGTTAAATGTTTCTAATATCCACTTCCATATTTCCCTCTCCATTACTAATACCTCCCAAAATTCATACTATATTCCTATACTTAGATAATACTACTCTTCCTATTTTACTAGATTTTTCATATTTTTACCTATTTTTATGTAAATTTTTGGAGACTACTGTACAATAATATTTACATGAACCCGTTTCTCAATTGAATTGGAAAAAAAAGCGAAATTTAAAGACAGAATCGTTCAACTTTTAACAACTCAATCAAAATTAAGTCTGAACAAATGTGCAGACCTCCGGATCTATTGATGGTATACTTGTTAAATATCTAAGACTATATGGTGATAAATTTGGTTTATTTATTGATATTGATTTTCCTTATGGTTTGTATTATTTTATTTTTCACTTTTAAAAAACTTTATATTAGAACTTCAACCATGGCCATCGTTATGGCATTTGGGATTGTTACGCAAGGTGTTCTATTAAACTATTTTGGAATCCAGTTCTTCCAACACATTTTTGGAAAAATTCTAAGCATTATTAACCTATCCCTTTGGTTTGCCTTTATTCTTTCGTTTATTATTGCCAGTCTGGATGGAAAATTTAAAGACATCCATTATTCCAATCTAATCAATCGTTTTGGGATTGGTACATGGATTGCTGGTACATCTATTAATAGCATTTTATTTTATAAACAATTTTTCCAATGGGGATTTATTTCGGTCATTATTGCTATTATTAATATTGTCCTGTGGATTATTTATATTGGGATAAGTGTAAAAACTTTTTTAGAAATTTCTGGGACAAAATCATATCGGAATGTCCATGGAATTCTTCTTCTAACTACTGTTAGCACACAATCGATAGTCCTTTTACTTAACACTGTTTTCAAAGAATTTCCGGACATCTTTAACCTATCCTTACTAATCATAGGGTTTGGTTTTTATCTTGTTTGTGTTTTCTTTATTTTATATAGATACATAAAAAATTCTTGGTCAATTGAAATGGATTGGAACAATACGAACTGCATTTTACATTGGGCTTTATCTATTTCCGGGATTGCCTGTTTAGTCACAGGCATCATTAGTATTGATACCATAAGATTGATATGGAGAGCAGCCCTTATTATTTTCATTACGGTTGAGTCTATTGAAATCTACAGGCTTTTTAAACGGATTAAACACTATGGCATTAAAAAAGCTATCTTTATTTATGATGTCACGCAGTGGAGTAGAGTTTTTACTTTTGCAATGTTTTATACTTTAACATCCCTTATTCATACCCATTTGTTTATTGGGCACTTTGTTATTGATACGATCTTAAACGTAGGCGTATGGGTAGTCATAATTCTTCTAATGTTTGAACTAATACTTTGTTTTAGTGATCTCATAAAAGCTATTAAACAATCATCCAGACAAATTGGTAAAGAAAACGAAGTAAGCTCTCCATTTTAATTGGTGAGCTTTTTAATTTTGAATATTATTTTTGGCTGCCAACTCCCCTACTTTGACCTGGGCGTAATATGCAAACAGTCAATAAAAGCTAGCACCAATTTCTGTTCTATTTTTTGAAAAGTGCAGAGTTATTTCACCACGTCTAAAAACTGGTGGTGCATCTCCACTTACAATTACTAGCCTCATAATTTTCATTCACATCAATACATTCTAGACTTAATCCTTCTTGTCTTGATAACCATGGGACATTACCCATTAATAAAATTTTAAGAAATCACCTACTTTCGGCTTAACCTTTTTTGGCATAACTTTTGTTTCCATAAAAATAACCTCCAATGAATATTTATTTGGAGGTTAAAGGAAACATACTCTACAGTCTCGGCAACAGCCCCTCTACAGTCTTGCCAGTAGATAGGAATGAGACTGTGGAGGAATTTGTAGAAACTATGATCATATAAAATTGCGAAAACCTTTGATACATTTGACTAATTGGCGGGACTGCGTGGGAATCGAACCCACCAGACCTGGCACGCAGGTCTCAAGCAGTTTTGAAGTTTGAGGGAAGTACTCTACTTTGGTTCCATTTGGTTTTATCTAATGACGTAAAGTCTGATTTAATGCACTTTTTAAATAGTCACTTTTCATTTAATTTTATCTAATACTATTCAAAAACATCTAATCCGTGACCTAGATGTGACCAAAAGTGTGACCATTATATTTGTAATGATTATGTTGTTATGAAGCTTTTAATATACGGAATATTAATTAAATGATAAGTACTAAATAGTGGCAGTTTGTTTTAAACTGCCCCTTTTCTTATTCAATGTCCCCAGTTCATCACAGCCAACCCAGAGTATAAATAGATATTTATTAAAATATCATATTAATTTCCATGAAACATCCTAATGGTGTAAACACTCTAACACCATTTTCCGTTTCATAAATTATCCAAGATGGTAAATCCCTGAAATCGTTATATAACTCGTTAGTACATTGTATATAATCTTCAAGTTTAAGTACAGTATTTATTACATTTTCCTCTATACCAAATTTAACTTCTAATCCGTATAACACTTTATTATTAACAATATAATCATAGTAATCAAACCTTTGCATCAAAGTATGATAAATGTATCTCTTCTGTCCAAACATTACATTCGGTAAGGAGAATATCTCATTTCTTGTCCGCTCGATATTCTTTAAGGGTGTATTCACTGCAATTGCATTTCCCAATTTAGGAAATCCAAGCAAATGAAAATAAGTTGCCAATTCACCTATTGTAATAATTTTTAATAATTCATCCTTATTGCAGTTAGACAAATCTAATTGAATTTCCGGATCTTCTATTTTTAACAAGGCTTTCTCTTTTTTTCCATCTTGAGGAATGAACATTCCCACAACGAGACTTTGATCAATTAAGCGATGAGGGTCAAGCACATTTCTTTTCTGCACCTTTCCTTTTTTGAATTGATCTTCCAAATCCCTAATACTTGACTGTGTCCCTTTACATTCAAATATATGGAAATTCAACCTTTTATCAAACGCTATAAAGTCAGGGGATTTTTTCGGACCTCTTTTTCCTTCCGCTGGTCCCAGTCTAAAAAAAGAAATACGATCCAATAAATAATTTGTTGGTATCACTGCCACTAAATCCAAGGCATTTGTAAGAACATAAGATGAAAAACCCATGCCAAAATCATCACTTAGTATGGTTTTTTGGTGCTGGTCAATATTTTGCCATTCAGGTCTTAGCTTTAAGTTTGAATCTAAAGATATCGCTGGAAAATATCTAAACCACGCCCACATATCTCCCAATGCGAATCCATAGCTTTGTGGAGGACTGGTTCTAAAAGCTATATGAATCATCACTAAAAATATATTTATTTTGTTAGTTCCTGTTAAGGAACTTAAGCTAGTTGGAGGAGTACTTCCAACCCATGAATGAGAATTAACATCGACGTCAATATCTTTTAAAATCATACTATACTACACCTCTTTTGACTCTTCATTTATATCCGTAGAATAGTCTGAAATTTACTTTGTCTGAAAAAATAGCAATTATTTTAACATACATTTTTTCAATCTTTACCAACCCATTCAATTTTACTTGTAATATCCAAGAGTATGAACTCCTCTATTTTTAAAAGTGCATTGTATTTTTTTATGAGATGTTACATCCAAGCCTGCTAAGTTGTAACCGTACAGGTCGGAGCAACTCATCTTCACCATTAATAGCTAGCCTTAATTTTTTCACTATATTTTCCAAAACAGAACAATTGTAAAAAGGGTCAACCGTTGCAGATAACAAATATTCTAATAATTCGATGACCTTCTTTGGAAACTTTTCTATTATATTACTACTTTCGAGGTCATTATAATAATACGTATGCTCTAAGGAAGGAATTGGACTATTGATAATTTTATCAACCACTTCATCAAAAACTGGCTCTAATTGTATTGACCACTGTAACATTTTTTCCACTTCTTCTTTACTTAGAGGTACTGCACCAAGAATTCTTTGTTCCCAATACCCTTTAATCCATTTATTCCAAATGGTGGTTTTAGCTTCATTACTTTTTATCATTTCAAGATTTGAATTTAAGAAATTAGTCCAACTAACCCGATCCTTTTCTTCTATACTCCCGACAAATTTTATTAATTGCTGATTATTATTTTCTTGAAGGACGTCGCTGTTTACTGCTATATAGGCCAAATGTTCACAAAATCTATTTCTAATATGTTTTAAAGATTCTGAAAGTTTATTGTAACTTTGCTCATAATATACCATTGTCTCTTCTAATAATGGGGTAATTATTTTCCCCCAAGACAAATATCCATCCCATGCTTGCGCTGCCTGATGAGGAGATGTTGACCAATCCAGTAAAGGTAATATATTTTCTCGTACCCATATGCTATCCAATGAATATAAAAAATGAATTTGACTGGCTAATAAAACTTTTCCTAATTGTGCAGTATAAGAATTATTGGACAGAACCTCATTAAAATAACTCCTATATCTATCGAAAAGCTTTCGACTATTTTTACCTTCTTCTTTTTCGAGTCTTTTAGTCAACCCATTCAACCAAAAGAGAACACTTTTTCCCCCGAAATTATTTATAGCATTATTTAGCGAGCTATCAGTAGTGAAATTATTCTGAGATTGCCTATTAATATTAGATACTTCTTTCCATATGTAATAAATGTGGATTTCAGCTCTATCAAGGAAATTAATAAAGGATTTATTATCTTGGGATTTAAGAGCTTTTGTAAAAAGGTCTATAATATCATCTTTAAAATTTAAACTTAGTTCTTTTTCAGTCTCAAATAAAATTATTATCTTTTCCCACTTTTCTTGATCTAAATGAGATAAATTCCATCCTTTAAATACAGCCCTCCATAAATCTGAGGTAATTTCTTGCTTAGATATTAAGGTTTCAGTGAGGTGCCAAGACCATTCAAAATTTTGTTTAGCAGCCTTTCCAACTTCCTCTAATAGTCCCTCTCTGTCAGGCCCATTAAACCAATCTCCTTCAAATTTTAAAAGCAAATCAAATATGTTTTCAATATTTTCTTTAAGCATTTCGTCAACTGATAAAGGACTCAGATGCTCAATATTACCAATTGATGACCATGTATGTAAATCTGGATTGTCTCTAGGTATAAATGTAGGGTATTTGTTCCTAAATTCTTTTAAATACTTATTACCAATCTCACAATCAGGAGAAACTAAAGATAACCAATATATTAAATTATATATCTCGTATTCTCTTGCTTTTATGTTCTCTTCTTGTTTGACTTCCGGACCAATCAAAATTTTTTTAAATAATCTATCTCTTTGTTTATAACTAGCAACTGGATATGCAAATTTAAGCACTTGATAAACTTCATGTTTTAATCCAAAAGTATATAGTACATTTTTTTCAATTAGCCAGTTAATTTTTATATCACTGTTAAGATTCACTTTAGATAATCCATAAATAGAAATTCTTTTCATTAATGGGACATCCGATAGAAACCATGATTCAATTAGATATAATGCAATTTCAGGATTATTTAAACAAAAATAATTTATAATATCACGGGAAGAATTAATTATGACATCAAAATTTCGCGGATATCGATCTTGTTCGTGTGGCTCTATTGCATGCCTATCAAAACTAATAGGATCCCATTGCGAGTTCGCTTGACCACTAGAGTTCAATATAAAATGAGCCATCCTTATGTTATTAGTTATTATTGGTTCTATTAAATTTGCGAATTCATTTAGATTAGGTTTAATATTTTCGTCCCAGGTTTTACTTAGATAATAATGATCTCCTTTAATTGAAACTTCAATATCCACTAGCTTATCCGTACGTTTTTCAGTAATTTGAAAATGAGGTTTTAGTAAAAGTTGTGGTCTCGAAAGATAGTCAAATAATAAGATAACAATCATTTTATATTGACTGCCTTTTAATCTGTATAAAATATAATCCAAATATTTATTAGTTTGTAATGGAGCTAATTTTAATAAAAGTCCAACCCATTTGGTTAGGATATCTGGTTCTGGTAGTTTCTCAGTAAAACTTAATTTGTGGGCAATTTCATTCCATAATACGGAATTTATTTTTTGACCATTACGTTCAATAAGCGAAAAAAACTCCTCAGAATCTTCTAGAATAAAATTTTCAACAATCCATTTACAAATAATTACTTTATCTTCAGTTAGAATACGATTTGGAACAAATAAATCATATAAAAAGCCTTTTTCCTCCAACCATTTAATCCACAACGGCCCTCGTGCATATTTAACAAAAAACCTTAAGGTTGGGATGTCTTTAATGACTTTAATTAAATAATCAGTATCTTCAGGTGCTAATGATGGCGTAGTTTCAACTAAAAGCTTTATTCTTTTCTCATGTTCGAAAAAATCCATATTTGATAGCTTGATCCAACTATTAATTGCATCACCTAATGCTCCATGTGAGTCTGACTTTTCCCTTTTAGGATAAATAATTGGTTCTATATCTAAGAAACTCCAATGTTCCTCGGTTCCCTCTAATGTGAACGCAAATCTTTGTGTATTAGGAGGTAGACCACGTGCGAGATAGTTCATTATTAAATCATTATGGCTATAACCAACAAATAAAACTACAAAGCTATCGAACATTGAATGTAAAAATCTAGTTGCCCATCCTTCTGTTAGGTATGCCCTTCCAAAATCTCCATCTGTTAAAATTAAATTTCTAGGTATCTGATTTACATTTCCATGTAGGTAGACTATTCCATTAAAATTATTCCCTAGAGGAAGAACAGGTGCTCTATATTCTTCAACTACACCTGAATTTACTGTTGAAAAATGAAGATCAAAATTTGTTGTAACAATTTTAATATCATCTTGATTAGGAAATAATGAGAATAAACTATGGTGCAACACTGTTGGTTTTGATTCGGGATTAGTTAACATATTTCTAACTATTTCATGTACATTTATCCGTTGGTTAACTAATCTCCCTAAATAATGATCAATTGGTTCATGTTCTTCTAATTTAAAAGTTCCAGCATATGTGGCTACATCATCAGCTAATTTATAAAAACTTGGAAAATTAGCGGGAAATCCCATCGAAACACCCGCACCTGCAAATATCACTAGTTTCCCATTTTTTTGAGCAGACAAAAGTTCTTCAGGCATGTTTACTTCTTTATTGATCCACAAATCCTCTCACCTCTCTACGGTTTATCAAATGGTTTTAATTATAGTTATAAAATGGAAAAAAAGAAAAAAAGTGGTCCGAACAATATAATCCACCAAAACATGATTAGTTTAGTTGAATCACTTTTATTTAATATTGCTATAAATATGTATCTTTTCAGACTACAGTCAAGCTTTAAGAAACCCTAGACTCCCCCCTATTTATGTAACTCAATATGAAATTATACCAATTATTGGTTTCGTTTTATAGTTTAGCGCGGACTTTATTTTAAAATCTAACCCATGTGTAATAAGGATTGAATACAGATACAGCCCTTTGAGATTCTTTACCATCAAAAATTGTTTTAGTCGTTTTTCAATATTTCAAGAAGACACTCACATATGCTTGCGGGTTTATAATGGTATACCTTTTTAAAAACCAAACATTTTAAAAAAGAAACTTACCGGTCGCAAAGCAAGCTATTTTTCAGAAAAAATATCATCTCTAACAATAGGATAATGGTATAATTTACTATATACTTTTTCAATTATAAGGAGGATTCATGAAACAATTAGTTTTTATTTCAACAGGATGGGGTTCAAAACACGGTGGTATTAACTCATTTAATTATGATTTATGTTTACATACTGCAAAGTTATTAGAAGGTTATTTCGAAATTGTTTGTGTTGTTCAAGATCCTGAATTTGATTCTAGTTCTATTAGTCTGCCAGAAAACCTTTTTCTTATAAAATCTTATGAAGGCGAGGAATCAGAAAGAATTATAAGAAACATAAAGAGTGAAACACGATTTGGAGAACCCTTCATTTGGATTGGTCATGATGTAAAAACTGGACAAATTGCTATTGAATGTGCAAACAAAACAGGAAAAGAAGGCGTAGTTTTTCATCATATGAACTATAGTGCTTATTCGACATATCAGTCAGGTGATGCAAGAAGAACTCAAAAAAAGATAGAATTACAAAAAAGTATTTTAACAAACGCTGATTATATTCTTGCTATAGGTCCTAGCTTACATCGTTCTGCCAAATTCCTTTTACAGAAAGCAAAGAAACCACTAACAAATTGTTTCGAAATTATTCCTGGTTTATCTACAATAGATCCTATAGAACCGCCTATACCTGAATTCCTACAAGCGGTTGCTTACGGTAGATTAGATGATGATATAATTAAACAGGGAATGGTAGCTATTGGTGCCTTTGCACAAAGCGCTAAAGATAGTTCTGCTGCATTTTATATGATTGGAGTTACTGATAAAGATACATACGATAAGAAGTATAAAGAAATTTACGAAGACTTGCAGAAATTTTGTTCCAATTACTCAGACAAAACCTCAATAAATATACAACCCCTTCCTTATTTAGAAAGGACCGAGGTATTTGAAGAATTAAGAGTATCAAGTGCTAGTATGATGCTATCTTTACACGAAGGGTTTGGTCTTGCTGGTTGGGAAGCTATATCTGCAGAGGTGCCACTTATTTTATCAACTAATACAGGCTTATACGAATTGCTTAAGCGAGATTACAGCCATTTACTAACCTGTGTACATCCAGTAAATATAACTGGTAATCAAGAAACAGATGTAAATAATGTATCGGCCAAATTAGATATTATTTTTTCTGACATAGAGAGCAATAAAAAACTTTCAAGAACATTAAAAGAAGCTGTTAGGCATTACACTTGGGAAAGAACATGTAAGTCTTTCCTAGTAGCATGTAATATAAATTGTAGTGAACCAATTACTGCAGAAAAAAACAAATTGATAAAACTTAAGACAGATTTATCCAACTTTATCGATGAAGTTAAAGAGATTACTAATGAAATAAACCGTATTTCAGCGTCACTATCTCCTGAACAAATGAATCAGTGGAAAGAAAGAGAGCAATCTTGGCAAAAAGCGAAAATAGGAGAATTTATTGAGGAAGATTCAAAAATGAATATCTCCGAACTTACTATTATAAGGAGACAACATTTTCTAAAAAAACGTGATATAAATATAGGAAAAGTAAGAAATTTTGATTGGTTATTAAAAAATCATAATAATGAGGTACATGGTGCTATCCCTAAATTATTCAAAAACAAATCAGATAAACTTTTTGCTCCTCCGTTCCTAACATTTGATAAACTTGAACAAATTTTAGGTTCAAAAAATCCAGAAGTAATTTCACCTTGGTTGGTATATTATATTTTATATTTAAATTTATTTGAATTTCCGGAGGAATTATTAACTGAACCTACAATTACAGAAGATGACTTTTTTTCCAAAACATTCCTAGAAAATGAGAGTAAGAATAAAATTTATGAATGGTTAAAGTTTAAATTACTTTCTTCTCTACCAACTTATATACCAGTTTACGAAGAGATGAGTAATTATTTAGATACCAGAATTGAATCGTTGGATACATTTTTTAATATTTAACTTTGACACTATATACTTAAATCCAATAATATAAACTAAATTTATTAGTTCCTAATTTCTTTTTACCCACCAAAAAATCCGGTATTGATTTTTTGAGGAGATTATACTATAGCAAACGAACTTGAAAATTTGATTATTTCTTCGGAATTCTTGTCATTCTAGTTAGGAAAGCCATTATTGGATTGAAGTTCCAAAACCAAATTTGACACCTTTTATAAAGGTGTTTTTTAATGTATATATGTTTGTATTTACGAGATTTTCATCAAATTGAAGTGAATACTCTCCGATTACATCCTTAAAAATAAATCGTGCCAACCTAAAAAGTCGACACATTTATATTTATACTATGGTATGTCTACACCCATCCCTAAAATTCGAACAACCATAGAACTCTCCTCTTGCTCCCCTACTTCGAACCATATAACCACCACAAAAAGTGCATTTAATTGGCTTGTCCAAAACTGATACATCTTTGATAGTTTGATTACACATCCGGTAGTATTTGCATCTCAGAAATCGTTCACTGATACTGTTATTTTCCCGCAACATTAAATATACCCTTCCACACATCAAGGGCATCTTGGGTTATTCGATATGATGGTATTGCCTGCTATGATTTTATAATCAATCCCAAAATCATCTTTTAGTTCTTTCACGAAAGAAAAATATTCATATCCGGAACTAAAATGTAGGTATCGTTTCCCGTCCTAGTCATCGACACATAGAACAAGCAATGCGACCAGTTTATTTTAAAATAATTATTTAAGTATAAAAGATTAAATAAAAAAATCATTGAAACGAATTAGGACATTTTTTTAAATGCCCTTTGCCTGATTTTCTCTTCTATACAATAATTTAAATAAACTTAAAAAATAACTTTAGTTTGACAGAAAAACCTTAAGTGATACTTTTCAAAGTGTCACTATTAATAATATTCACATTAAGCTATAATCCTTTTCTACTATTTCCTCAAGTAATTCGGGCCTGATTACATACCATTTGCGGTTTTTATTTTCTATAATCATCAAGTTTGACAAAGTTTGTAAAACGTAACGGATTCTCCGTGGAATTAGTCCAGCGCGTTCACCATATTTTGCAGTAACGTATTCATAAATTTGGTTTGCCCTTATACCATTTACTCCTAATAAGCATAGTTTATTAATAGAAAGAATTACATCTTTTATAAACTCACTTGATTCAAACAATAAAATTAAGCGATGCTTTATTCTCTTATCAGGTGAGATTTGAACCATCTCATTATAAATCTTCATGAAATCTTTTTTTGATAAAGGGGAAAGAAACCCGGCTGTTCTTTGTAATTGTGATACTGTCTTTTGTAATGTTATGGTACTACTAATTTGGTCTTTTAAGTACTCATTTAATTTATCATTCAGGCGCTTAGATTCATTTATCTGAATAAAATTTTGAATTGTGAAATCAATCCACTCTGGCTTTAACATCGCACTAAATAAAATAAGGTTTTTTTCATTCATACTTGATAACCTCCGCGATGGGAACTAATATTTCCTCCATACTCATCCCCCCGTGGCTGATGCTCAATCTATCCTTTTCATCAAATGAATAGAAATCTTTTGCAAATAATGGACATATAAAATCAGGTAGACCAGCAGGCTGAAATGCGAACCTATTATCTGATTCAAATTTATTTTGTAATATACTGTTATTAAAAATTAAAACTCTTTTTCCTCACTTTTACTTACTGGGTATTTAATAGCGTTTTTAACCAGCTTGTTTGTGACTTCCTCTTCAAGATTAATTCCCATTTTATCTGCAAGCTGGACAAGATATATTAAAATATCCGCTATTTCTTCTTTTATATTTTGTTCGGATTTAGCAATTGCTTCTTCACTATTACGCCACTGAAAATTTTCAAGCAGTTCATTTGCCTCAAGGGAAATCGATATGGCCAAATCTTTTTCATTGTGGTACTTTTTCCAATCTCTTTCATCACGGAAGTCTAAGATCTTTTTTTGAATCGCTTTCATTCCTTATCTCTCCTATGGAACATTATTCCAATGATATATTTAATTCTATTATTACCTTATTTTAACACTAGAATTTTATATAAAAACTTTATAATAATATTATGTGATGATTATTCATCGATTAATTTCTGCAGTTATGCGCACCTTTTGGCTAGGTTGTATATTTTTCTATAAAAGTAAAGACTTATACTTTAGACCAACGATTTTCATAAGACTTCCTTAAGGTCCCACCTCGCCATGGACACCATTTTTTCGACTAATAGTTCACATATCCACGCCCATTCAGTAATTGATGACATCTTAATGAACATGACTGCACACAGAAAGGCCTAACCACAAATGGTTACGCCTTACTTAATATTTCTATCCCATGTAACTCGTAAACCACCCAGGTCTATACTTAGTCGCGCGACTCCCTTTAATTGAAAACTGAAAGTTAATCCCCATTTGTCTAAGTTCACTAATTAACGGCCTTAGTTCAGCCCCACCGACTAACCAAAGATTCCCACCCTTGTGACGTTTGTCTATAACTTCATAGTTCTTTACAGTTAAATAATTATAAAGACTTTCAGGGGCTTCATCAATCAAATCAATTAAATCCATTTGTTCATGATAACCTTCTAATTCATGTGAGAATAGGGCTATTTGTTCTGAATGAGTTTTGTTTTTTGGGGGTTCAACTTTGATGTTTCTATTTTGCTTGAAAGTAGAAAAATTTTCTTTTGATTTTTCTCTCACTGGTTGTTTATTTAATTTTTTTAGGATGATTTCCTTTTTTAATACACTTGGTGAAACATTATTACTTGTTTCCTTTTGTTGATTATGAGGACGAATTCCCATGTAACTCAACTTGGCAAAGAGCGATTCCATCGTTTTCTCAGGATTTGAATAGAATACACTTCCCCTGATCCGCCAAAATATCCATCCTACTCTTTCAAGAACACGCTGTCGTTCAATTTCCTCTTTCCATTTCTCCTCACCTTGCCATTCCATATCACCCTCACATTCAATGGCTAATCGCGTACGCTCTCCTTCAACTACCAAATCTATTGCCTTACCTAATGTGCCAACCTTAACTTGTGGAACAACACTATATCCCTT
The DNA here is from genome assembly GCF_900177675.1 of Bacillus sp. OV166. Classification (GTDB taxonomy): domain Bacteria; phylum Bacillota; class Bacilli; order Bacillales; family Cytobacillaceae; genus Neobacillus. Next base: position 4,142,611 of record NZ_FXWM01000001.1, read on the forward strand.
GGATGAAATTAACGTATAAATGTCTCTTTCTAGTTCCGAAACAAATTCATGTTCCTCCTTAACCAATTCTTCCTCGGTTTCACCATGATTAAGACAATGTTGTAAAAGTCGATATCGAACATCATTTGGATTTAACTTATTTGCATCAACGGAGTGGAACAATATCATTTGATCTCTTGGTCGGCTTGCAGCAACATTAAATCTTTGTAGTGCATCTTTTTTCCCGAGTGAAGTAAAACTTTTATTTTCCGCGATGACTAATGAGAGGAAGATCACATCGCGTTCGTCTCCCTGAAAGGCATACGCATCTCCTACCACTAGTCTTCTATTGATGATGTCTTCTTCAACGATTTTCTTGAGAATGAGTCCTTCAATCACTTTTTGTTGATCGTTCCCGAGTAGTGTAATCACTCCAAAAGACTTTTGATAATATATTGGATCCTTAATACACTCTATAATATAATCAACAATGGCTTCAGCCTCTGGAATGTTAATTACTTTAGTGGTATTGTCCAATCGATACCCATCATCAACTTTTACTGCCTTTACAGGCGGTGTAAACATATCCTTTGCAAAAGGTAGACGTAATGGGTCAATCATTCCGCCATACATTAATTCATTGCTGAATTTAATGATTTCTGGGACGCAGCGGAAATGCTCTTTTAAGACGATTTTACTGTCAAAAACCCTAGAAGCTGTGTCATATAAACTGGTCCGAATGTCAAATTGCATTTTATTCGGGATATCAAAAAGATACCTAGTGATTAATTCATGGACATCGCTTATTTCTGTAAAAGCATTCTCAGGACTGATTTGATTTTCATCCCCAACTATAACCGCTTTTTTCCCACGAAGTAAGGCACTTAATCCGAACAAATTGCTTTGGCTACTTTCATCAATAATAACCACATCAAACATGTCTTCTGTTAGATCGAAGTTCTCAATCACACGCTGGATTGGCATAATCCAAACTGGAATGGCCCCTCTTGCTACCTTCATTTCTTTGCTAGCCTCTTGGCGGTATATACGGGTATATTTTCCCGTTCCTTTTCCAATTCGTTGAATCGCCTTTTGCCATGCGAATAAACTCATTTTTTGTGTCCGTGTGGTTCGTTCTAATTGTTCCTTCCAAGTTGCTTCCGCAATTAATTCTTTTATGACTTTTTGTTCTTTCAATTTTGCCATTTTTCTATGTTCTTCTAGGTGATCAATCTGTTGTTTAGCATTTAATTCCTTTAGCCAGGCATCTACTTGACGCCATATCCAGGCAATCTCTAGATCTGTTGGGGGAATTAGCGGCTTTCCTACTCCACCAGTTTCTAGTAATTCCAATGTCCATTTTGGTGCTGCATCAAATAGTAGACTTTTTAGTTCTAACAATTGTTGATAATCAACTTCTAAGCCTTCAAGTCTTTCCACTTCTGAAAGGATTGCATCCCAAGTTGTGGTATTTCGCTTACGAAGTGAATCTAATAAGTTATTCCATAATGGATGTGAATGTCGTTGATTCATTCCTGCAATTAAATCTACTTCTATTTTTTGAAAGAATGTTTGTGTTTCATGCCAAGTCTTTTTGTAATGAAAAGCTTGTAAACCTTGATGTAGTTCATACAGCCATTGTTCCTCATGAAACCTATGTTCCCCAGTCATGGAAATAACAGCAAATAATTCCTCAAACTCTTTTTCTAAGTTGTTAACCCAATTAGATGCATTAAGGATTTGATTGCATTTCTCCTTTATTATTAGAGCAAATCTTTTCTGTGTTTCTTCCATTTTAGTTCCGTCAATTTCATCTAAGACACGATTCCACTTAATAGATAGTTTTTGCTTCATAATCATTAGATCAATGTGTTTTATGACCAAGGTGAGGTCTTCACTGTTTCTAATCGGATAGGTATTTACTTTTATCTCTTCAAAGAGATATTTAAGTTTTCTACCTGTTAAGTTTTTATATAACCAGCCTATCTTGGGATTAGAAGATAATTTTTCATTCAAAACAAGGAGGTCGTCCCTTAACTCAGGAAGAATCTTATTTGTAGTTAAGACAATTTTATGCTCAATGATTTCCTTCTCCAGTATTTGAATTTCAATTACCTTTTCATCAATTTCTTTGATAAATTGATTCCACATGGGTACTTGGCTTGATTCTCTCACGCAATCCTTGATAATGGTATAGAGCCACTTGGGATTATGCATTTGTTTCAACTTTACAATGGCTTCTGTCGTTTTAGTCGTCCATTTGGCAAAATCAAGGCTCATAAAATCCCCGGTAGTCCAGCCCTTTATCTGTTCCGTTGTCTGTTCGATCTTCTCCTCTATTCCCTGTATCTCATTGACTTTTTCTAAAAATACGTTGGATGGAGGCAATGATTTTAGGCTAGGTCTTACTAACGATAGCGACTGAATATCTTCTTTTGCCAGAAGACCTAAAATTTCAAAAAATTTAATTAGTTTTTCGGTAGAGAATGGGAATGGCGAGTCTGATTTAATGTTATCAGGTATCCAGGCATGACTTTCAAACTTCTTAAGCCATTTTGCTGCATCTAGTGGCTTTAATTCCATGTCACCAAACTTTTTTGGTATGCATTCCCTTTCTGCAGCATCATTAATCATTTGATTGATTCGTTCAATACTCCTCTTAGTGGTTTGTAATTCTCTTTTTAATCGCTCGATATTCTTTTGTAAAATTTCAGGTTGTTTTGAATCGATATTTTCGGCAATAACACGAACGGAGTCCTCGATTTCTTTGACTGATTTCGAGTCCCCTCCTAAAACACTTACACACAGTGGACGAATTTCTTTAGGGATTTTATTTTTTAATACATGTAAAGCACGTTCCTTTTCACTAGTGACAAGTACTCTTTTCCCGTGTGCAAGAAGGTGACTAATCAAATTAGCAATCGTATGGCTTTTCCCTGTTCCAGGTGGCCCCTGTATAACTACACCACTATTAGCAGCTAATTTCTCAGCAATCAATTGCTGTTCTTTATTAGCCGGCAATGGGAAAAGCAACTCCTGGCCCACTGCCTCCCAATCTGGGGATAGAACCTTTGGATCATCACCAGATTCACTTGTCGTAATTAATTTTTTTATGGATTCTGGAACTGGAAAACCTGCTTGTATTTTTTCAATGGCATTGGTTAATTCTTGCTGCCAAAACCTGCCACCTGTTTTTCTCAAGAATATGGCCGGACTATTAGAAATGATCGGTGTTGATACGCTTTTCAAACTGTCCTTTTTATCTGTCTTAAATAATCCTTCTGGGCTTATCGTATGAACAACTTCCTGCAAAAAGGACTTAATAGGATCCAATTGATTTGGTGAAAAATCAAGCTCTTGAATTTGATTTTCCATTTTCATAACCCGTGTGGCATTCGGAAAATCAATATGTAATAACATGTCTGTTTCCATCGCTGTTCCTTTGCTCGTAGGCAAGAGATGAAAAATACCTTTCTTTGCGTCAAAAGTAATTTCTAATTTCGTTACTAAAATATGACGGGAGATTTGTTTATCATCAATTTTCCATTGAAGTAATCCATGCCCGCAAACAAGTTCTATGTCTTCCCCTTCACGTTCAAAGCGTTGATACAAGGTGAATAGGTCCGTATATAACTGTTGAATCTTCATTTTTGGGGATGCTTCTGCAGCCCACATTTCCCATTCTTCTATCCATTGTTGGTAACTAGTTTTTCGTTTTGGATCCTCATCAAATAATTCCATAATTTCTTTTTCTTCTTCATCTATGCCTATTACCAAGACCCCAAATACCGTGGGAGATTGCTCTGGATTATCAAATTTAGTTACCCATTTTTTTAATTCAGATGGAACTTGGGGTACTGTAGGAATTTCTTGCTTATGTACCTCAAACCAAGCTTCTTCACCTGTCCCACTCCCGCCAATATAAAAACCATCTATTTGTGGAATGTCCTTTTCCCACCATACCTGTTCATAATCATTAACAATACGAATAATCTTCTCGTTTAGATTTTTAACAGCAAGCAAATATTCAAAAATCCTTGCTATTTTCGCTGTTTCCGTTGACATGATCTCCCCACCTTATATAGGCTTTTTCTCTTAATATCATATTAGCATAATTTGGGTATTATTAGACCTGTAGTAAATAAGGACCTTATAATATATTCGAAGATTAAAGCAAAAAGCACCCTTCGAATTTTTTGGAGGCTGCTAAATAATTATATTTAAGACAAGAATACAGTTTGTTCTCACGCTTATACCAAGTGGCAATTAAGTTAAATTCCTCCTGTCCACTTACTTTTATCGGAATAATAAACTTGAAATCTTCCTTGTAGGCTGGATATATTTAAATTTCATTGCCTAATTCAAATTTAATTACCTAAACTATTGCCACCTTACCACAACATTAAGATTGTCCAATTCTAGTAGAAAATGACAGCACCTAATAAATAAAAATAGAACAAAAGAGGTTCCTGAATTTAAGAACCTCTCCTTTCCAAACCCTAATTAAGGCCGAATTGCCATGGAATGTGATGGTGATCATTGGCACGGACCCGACCGATATGACTACGATATGAAACGCCAGCGAATATTAGAAAGATGTGGATGGAGATTTTGGAGAGTTCGGGGAAGCGAATATTATTACAACCCTGAAAAAGCTCTCGATTCTCTATGGGAAACCCTTAAACAATATCAAATTGAACCGTCTGGAAGAATTTATCTAAACAGACCGCCAAAAACGATGACTATTTCGCTTACAAGAAAGAATGAGCTTCAGGATGTTTCTGGAGATAAAGCTGAATTGGGACTGAAATCAAATGAAACAAACCAATCCTTAAGGCCAGCTACTAGAGAGGAACATTCAATTCAATCTACAGTTCTTACTAAAGTGGAAACTCCAATAACTGAAACGAAAGCAGTGGTTGAACAGAAACACCTAACCATTGCTGAAGCAGGGTTAAAAGGATATTTAGAGAGCCTGGGGTATGAAGTTATTGACCAACGAGATAATCATGGAGCCTTTTGGCTCGTGGGTGATATGGAGCAAAACGAGCTCATCTCAAAGCTCAAAGAACAAAATATTCACTTCTCTTATTCACCAAACGGTAGTATATATACAAACCGCAGGCCGGGATGGTATACAAATTTCCAAGGATAATACAAAGGGCACACCTTTTTGGGTGTGCCCTTTAATGGAAGTGCCTTTCAACCCCCAACAAGTTCAATGATAGGGACCCTATATCGAGATGAATAGTGGAACAACCTAAAACTCATACTCTATTTCCTTTTTCCGTTTTTTTGGTTATAATATATCTATATAATTGCATAAAATAAAAAAAAGACCGCTGGTGCCATTAACACCACACGGTCAATGCAATAGCAGGTTCCCTGCAAGGGAATCAGCATTAAGCGGAAGTAATCCACCCAGGGCTGCTAAAACTCAAGGGTGGATTATTTTTTTTGGTTAAATGACAGAACGGCTACAATCAGGCTTGCAAATGCAAACGTAATCATGAATGTTTCAAATACTGTCATTAAGCATCACCCCCTTTCTGATGGGAATGTGCTAACCACCCTTGAGAAATCCTCTTCTATCGCACTTCTATTTTAACATGCAATAATAAAAATAGGAACATACGTTTTGTTTTTTAGATAAATAGATCGATCTGTACGAAATCATACTATGTTCGCTACTATATTAGCTGTCTCTTTAGCCCCTGAATAGGTGGGAAATTAGATATAGTTGGTCTGTCGTTCCATCACTCATACCCTTATTTCAGTTTAATTGTTTCATACTTTCCACCTGACCAACCTAGTCCAGATGAAACTTCTAATGAATAGATACATAAATCAGCAGGAACTTCCACTACAAACTTACCTTGTCGGGACATTTGAGGATTAACTTCTTCTAAAAATAAGTTAGCCTCACCTAAAATCATCATAACCTCCCCCGTGTTCATAGGGTCAAATTCTGCCCTTTAATTTGGAAAAGGTTGCTATCCACCATTCTAGCTTTTATATCTAGGTTCTTAACTGTATAGCTAACGACAAGTAATATACCTGTGGTTGTAACAGAGTCAATAAATTGATTATCGCTTTTTAATTCTTTAGTTTCCTTTGCACCGTTAATTACATATTCAAACTTCCCTACCTTTACCGCTTCGCCGATACCATATGTCTTCTCAACTGGTGGAGCAGGAGTTTCTTCAACAGCAGGTTTTTCTTGGGTAACGACAGCTTCTTTTTTCTTCGGTTCTACCTTTACATCTTCCTCAGGTGCAAATACACTACCCATTACAACCCCTAAAGGACATGTGTCCAGTGGAATACCGGAAACATGCCCATCTGATTGCATAAAATTATATTTGTCTAACTATTTTGGTTCACTTCAAAATTGGCTCGTGTCAGGCACTTTTATTAAATTTCTATTTTACCTTTTGATGTTATTTTTTTAAGGCTGCATCGATGTACTCATTATGGATCTGGTCTTTATAATTAAATGCTTTCTTGATGTACCCTGCTTCAGCTAATGTGTCAATGGAATCTTGCTGTGCGTTAATAGACTCTTCAGTAAAAAGTATATTGGGTTTTTCCGCTGTGATGATCTTCTTAATGAGAGCAGCTGGAAGTTTTGTTGCACGTGAATATATTTCAGATGCTTCATCCGGATTTTCAATTTGCCAATCGGCTGCTTTTTTGTATACTCTTAAATATGCTTGAACAATCTCAGGATGTTCTTCCGCAAAGCCTTTCCTGGCAATAATTGCGCCAGGGGCATATATTTTTTTGTTTACATTTAGAGTTACTCCATTCCCTTTTTCAACATTATTTAGATAATAAGGATTCCACACTGACCATGCGTCTAATTTTTTGGATTCAAAGGCCGCTTGTGCATCATCGGGTTGAAGATTGATGAGTTTCACATCATCTGTCGTTAAACCATTCGCTTTCAATGCTTTAATTAGATACACATGAGCCGTTGTACCAAGAGGAACACCAACGGTCCTGCCCTTTAAATCTTTAATCCTCTTAATATCCCCATTTTTTTGTACCAAAATCCGAACATTCGATTCTCCTGTACCGGTTTGGGCAATCACTTCAAATGGCAGTTTTTTATCTAGACCTGCTATTAACGCACCATCTCCTAAAAACGATAAATCAACACGATTTGAAGCCAGTGATTCTAATAGCGGTGGTCCACTTGTGAATTCACTCCATTTAACTTCGGCATTCATCGCCTTAAACTCTTCTTCGAACCAGCCCTTTTCCCGAGCAATGACTAATGGTCCCATTTTCCCATTTAAAGCAATATTCACTTTAACCGGAGCACCTTTGTCAATACTTTTGGCATTCGTTTTTTCTGCGGAAGAACCGCATCCTGCTAATAAAAATATCATGGAAATGACCAAAAATAATCCTAATAAATGCTTACGATAATTCTCCATATTTTAACCTCCTCGTATGACATGGCTTCACCCGCCTGCATGTGTGTATGATAAGAAAAGAGGTCCGACAATGAGCGTGATCTCCTTATCGGAACCTCTAATTATTCAATTGGTTAGATTTTATTTTTTAACTATTAATCTGCTTACTTCATTTTCCTGATTAACGGGTACGTTTTTTCCGACTGTTACACGTCGTACAACGCGATGACGATCTCCGTAGTCTGCAACCGCATAATGTTGCGTGGCCAAGTTATCCCAAATGACCACATCCCCTTCCGTCCATTTCCAGCGTACGGTATTTTCTAGACGGGTCACATAAGAATCAAAGATACTTAACAATCTTTCAGATTCACTTGTTGTATAGCCTTCTAACTTTCCTGCAAATCCTCCTAATAACAAATGCTTTTTCCCTGTTTCTGCGTGAACATGAACAACTGGATGTCTCGTTTTAAAAACTGTTGATTCAAAAACAGCACGATATTTTTTTGTAACTTCATTAACATTAATATCACTTTGTTTAAACTGTGCATAATCAAATTCATTTGAATGAATTCCCCATAACTTATCTCCTAATCTTTTCAAGCCCTCCGGAAGGTCATCATACGCTGTATTCGTATTTGCCCAAACTGTATCACCGCCAACTTCCGGAATTGTTACCCCTCTTAATATGGAGTATTTCGGAACTTCAGGAACAAACGTAACATCAGTATGCCAATGATTCGCTTTTGCACCTACCTCAGAGTCCAGCTCAAAAATATAGTTTGTATTATTTTTTACCGGTACGGTCGGATGAGCATATGGTTCACCTAATAATGTTGCAAATGCTTCTTGGCTCGCATCCGTTAAATGATTTTGACCCTTGAAAAATACTACCTTGTACTCGTTTAGCGCTTGTTTAATTTCATTTAAAATACTTGATTCTAAATCCCCGCTTAATTGAACACCTTGAATTTCCGCACCAATTCTTCCTGCTTGCGGTACCACTTTTAATTGTTTTGTTTGAAAAGCTGTCATTTTCAAATTCCTCCTAATAATCATGTTTTATTTTTTTCAAATACAGCGTAAATCTCTCTTGAACCGCCTCCTGACTTTTTATTTCCCACCTAACCCAGTGATATAGTCAGCTTAATGATTCGTTCAAAAAACAAAAAGAGATCCAACAAAGTGAGCGTGGAAGCTTCTCTTTGTTAAATCTCTAGTCGACTAGTGGATTCTTATCACTTTTATTTAATTGGACTAAATTGGTAAGTGGTTTGTTTATGAATGCATCTTAACAGGGTTCGAAATAGTCTGTCAATTATTTTTTTAAGTAATCCTATAAATTTAGTTGGTTTTAAAGTATTGAATATTAATAATAACCATGGTAAGTTATTATCAATTAATTCATTCGAATGAATCGACTAGTCTACTGGAGATTCGGCGAAAAGACACATATGTCTTTTCGCTGAATCTCTTTTTTTATTTTAGAAAGGATGATGAGCATTATGGTATCAACAGTGGAAATAAATCATGTAAGAAAAACTTTTAATAGTGACAATGAAAGCATTAAAGTTTTAGAGGATTTTAATCTCGGTGTAAAAAATGGTGAGTTTATGACCATTATTGGTCCCAGCGGTTGCGGAAAAAGTACATTATTAAAATTGATTGCAGGACTTGATTTAGATTTTGAAGGCGAGATTAAGATAGCTGAAAAGGCAGTGAATGGCCCCTCTAAGGATCGCGGATTTATTTTTCAAGAGCATCGTTTGTTTCCCTGGTTAAACGTAGAAAAAAATATTGCAGGTAATCTGTCATTAAAAGATCCGGATATACGTTCAAAAGTGGACCATTTAATTTCACTTGTAAAACTTAAAGGATTTGAAAAAGCATATCCGCGTCAATTATCCGGGGGAATGTCACAACGTGTGGCAATTGCCAGGGCCTTGCTGCGAAATCCTGAAGTGTTATTGTTAGATGAACCGTTTGGCGCATTAGATGCATTCACTCGCAACCATCTCCAAGAAGCTTTACTTGAAATATGGGAGGAAAATCAGACGACAATGATGCTTGTAACCCACGATATTGATGAGGCAATCTTTTTGTCATCTAAAGTCGTAGTCATGGATGCAAAGCCAGGGCGAATAAAGGGTATTGTACCTATTGATTTGCCTTATCCAAGAACAAGGATCAGTAAAGCTTTCCAAGAATACAGAACCGTTATCTTGAAATACCTTGATCACCAAGTTAATGAAATAGAAGATTGGAGCATTTAACTAAAAAAAGAAAGGATGATATAAATGTCTACACAAACAATTGCTCAGAACAAAGCCATTTCAATTAAGAAAAAGAAATCACAATTAACAAAAAGCTACTCTATTTGGCGAGGATTATCCCTGCCTGTTTTCGTATTGATTTTATGGCAATTGTTAAGTTCAATCGATATCTTGTCCGCTCAATTATTTTCTTCACCATTGTTAATTGTCACCCGCTTCATTGAACTAGTCCAGTCAGGGGAGATGGCTAAACATTTGCAAATCAGTTTAATCCGAGCATTTCTCGGCTTTGCTATAGGCGGTTTTCTCGGATTATTAATAGGTGTCATTGTTGGCATGAACAAAATGGCGGAGGAATATTTAAACCCAAGTATCCAAATGCTCCGCACTGTCCCACTGCTTGTGATTACACCGCTATTTATCATGTGGTTAGGGTTTGGTGAATTATCTAAGATATTACTAATTGCTTTAGGTGCCTTTTTCCCTTTATATTTACAAACCTTTTTAGGCATTCGTAATGTAGATAAAAAATTATACGATGTTGCTCAAATATTAGAGTACAGCCGAATAGAGCAAATAACTAAGCTTATGATTCCAGCTTCTCTACCTAATATTTTACTAGGTATACGCTTAGCTCTAAGCGCTGCCTGGATGTGCTTAGTTGTCGCAGAGTTATTGGGAGCAGATAGAGGTGTGGGCTTCATGATCCAAGATGCCCGTTCTTTTATGCAGACAGACACTGTCTTTGTAGGCATTATCATCTTTGCCCTTGCTGGTAAAATATCCGACTCTATTGTCCGCTTTTTAGAAAATCGTTTACTAAAATGGCAAGATAGCTTTAAAGCTTAACCAAAAACCAATCAATCCACATCCCATTCAACTAAGAAAAGTCGTCAAGACCTCCAAATTGCTACAACATAAAAAGACTACTTCCTCTATATATGAAAGTAGTCTTTTTTGTTGAAAAAACTATATTAACTGATATTGTTGACACTTTTTTCTTTTTTATTATCATGGTACTTATAAGATAAAGATCAATTAATTTCGAGATTGTCTTTTTGGAAATCAACAATTTCCGATCAACTAGCTACGCTTCGCTATATTTCATAACGTCACGAAAGAAGTAATTGATTTCTGTCAACACCATGAGCTAGTTACCTAGGATATTACATCTGAGGAGATTGCAACAGACAGCGTCAATATTTATGTAGGCTCGCTTGTCAATTGGGTAATATCTAATGGCTCCGGATCCCTCGAGGTTCTAATGGGAAACGCCTTAGACCACTTTTTAAGTGGAGTATCCGTGAATAACTAGCGGTTATTCTAATAAAACAAAAAAGTGTCAGGCACTACCCAAGAAAATGGGACTGTGCATGACACCTTTATTTTTACTTGAAGAATTATTCCGATTGTTAGATCGATAATCATAAAATCCTCTAAAATAGTTAATTCTTCTGGCATCTCTAAGAAAAGTATACCACCATCAGTTACTTTAACAGGATATGATGAATTTCAACGAATCAATCTTCGGGGAATGATGCTGTCTTCTCTTCCAGGTTTTATTGCCATGGCCCTTGTTTTAGCTTTGAGCAAGATTCCTGGATTAACGATGCTAGGAGAAGTATTTGAACTTATGATTAACGCCCTCCCTGTTATACTTGCCGTCGTCGCAGCTAAACAAGTAGCGGACCTTGATGATGTATCGATTGTGGCAGGGATTGTCGCCGGAGTCTTATCAGTGAAAGGCGGAATTATTGGAGGTATTATCGGGGGTATTTTAGCAGGACTGTTGGTCCAATACATATTTAGAAAGTGTGTTGAGTGGAAGTTCCCCGCTACAACCGTCAATATTGCAGCAGGTGGAATTGCCAGGTTGATTTCTGGATTGGCAGTCTTTTTCCTCATCGCGCCAGTCGCCTTAAAGCTCGGTGAAGGAATCCGCTCTTTATTAGACCTGCTTGTTTCTACTAATGGGACACTTGCTGGACTCATTGCTGGGCTGTTAATTTGGCCAGCTATTATTGGCGGCGTCTATCACGCGGCTATCCTTCCGATTGTACTGTTAGAAATGGAAAAGACAGGAAACAGCTTCTTAGGTGCCGTTGATATGGTAGGATTGGTAATGGTATCAGCGGGGATTACCCTTGCCAATATTGTTTCACCTCGAGATAAAGGTGAAGCAGCAGTGGCTGCACCTGGTTTTGCCATTAATATGGGCTTTGGTACCTTTGTAGTAGCCGCTTATCCGTTTATGTTTTCCAACAAATATATCTTTGCTGGAGCAATCCTCTCATCCGGATTAGGCGGATTACTTGTTGGACTTTTTGATGTTCGTGGAACGGCCTATGTTCCATCATTTATGGCACCACTTTTATCCAATAATATGACAGGCTTTATCATCGCAATGGCTGGAAGTTTAATATGTTCATTTCTCATAACGCTTTCCATAAATAAAATCTCTGTGAAAAAGAGCAAGAATATGGTTAGAGAGCAAAAAGCGAATAAAGTAGCAGGTTAATCATTATATGCGTTCGTCCATTAAAAAAATGGCCGAAACAAATAAATAGTTTAATGCTTTCCTTTACCTAAAACAAGAAGCTGACCAAAAAAAGTCGTCACTCAACGACCGTTTGGGACAGCTTCTTATTTTTTTCATAGTAAATAATATAAATAATAAAACCAACATTAGTAAATTTGGGATACCTACAAACCAACCTTCCATATTAAAGACGATAGAAGCTGAAAAAACTAACAACCACATCGTACCGTTCGGGAATTCCCTGAATATATACTCTACTTCAGAAACTAATTTACTTTTTCTTGGTCCTCCTGCTTATCAAGCTCCCCGACTTAATTTATATAAATGTATAGGTATGGATCATTCATTTTCTCGTTGAACGAATGAGGCCTTTCAGAAGCTGCCGCACCAGGTTTTTGAGCCTGTCTTCACGAAAGTAATCGATGAAGTCATTTCGCATCGATTATCCTAAAAATAGATTCTGTAAAAGACATTTTTGGGGTATCCCCCAACATAAAAAATAAAAATCCCTTTACTCGATTTGTTTGAAGCCATCTAATATGATAGAAAGCAAACCCTTACTTGCTTCATAAACAAGTTGCTCCTTAGGGACCGGGCGTTTTTCCTCTTTTCTTGACTCAATACCGTTTCTATACACATACTTTCTTCGAAGGATTCCTTTTTTCTGATTATAATAAAGGACAAACCGCTTCAGATTCGATTTCATGTCAGAATTTTTCCAAATGATGTAAAAATATTTCTGATCCTTCCATTCTTCAACTGAAATCATCGAGTACAGTAAACTTAACTGTAAAATGTTAAAATCATTATTAAAAACTTTAACATCCCTTTCTAAGGTTACTTTTGGTTGATCGATTGTTGGCAGATACTCGTCAACAACCCCAAACTGCTGAAGTTTTTCTATTAATTGTTCGTAGTTATTAATTTAAATTTCCTCCTCTGTTTAAACGATATTTCACTTTCTTTTTATTAATCCTAAAGATAATATCAATTTTATATTCTCCCTTAAATCGATACATCCATATTCCACTTTTATCCTTTTCATGAACAAACGAACTTCTTTAAGTTCATATCTTTTTTTAAGATTTTAATCTTTTTTTATTATGTAATCATAGATTATACCCTATTCATCTTCTTCATGAACCCATTCAATCGTATAGTAGCATTCCACTAACGCTTCATAAAACCCCCATCTTGATTCGACTGCCCGATGTACCTGTAACAACGCTGAGTTCCAAACACGTTTACTATTACATCCTAAAATTTATAAATAAAAAGAGCAACTTGTCCGTTGCTCTTATTTTGAGTCAGATCTATGAATTTTTCACTTATATCGGAACCTCTGATTTTTTACCGTGGGACTGGAATTTTTTGCGTATTGGTCAAAACCCGTATCATAAAATTGAGCGACCTTACTGGACCAGTCGCTGGTATCTTTCCCGCTGGTCCGTTCAGACATATAGGATGATATCGTTTGATCATATTGGTCAATAATTTCCTTTTGAATTTTCGCATCATACTGTTCTTTCTGAAGGGTTGCCTTAATTGGCAGCCTTGGTTTTTGAGCGGGGACGGATTGTGGATATCCGACCACCAGACCTGAGATTGGAAAAACATATTCCGGAAGATTCATTAGTTCAACAAAGGTTTGGGGATTTCTCCGTAATCCTCCGATCGGAACGATCCCGAGTCCCATCGATTCAGCCGCTATAACTGCGCCTCCCAGAGCGATCCCTACATCTGTTGAACCGATAATAATGGCCTCTAAGTCCTCGACAATTTTAAACTCCATACCATTTTTTTCAGCTGCCAGCTTCGCCCGATAAAAATCCATGCAAAACACTAGAAAAACTGGAGCTTCCTCAATCCATCTTTGGTTGCCTGCCGCTTTCGCCAATGCGGCTTTCCTTTCAGGCTCTCTAACTTCGATTACGCTCACTTGCTGTCCATTAATCCAATTGGGACCAGCCAAAGCCGCCTCAATAATCACTTCGATCTGGGCTTCGCTTACCTCTTTTTCAGTGTCGAAGTCCCTAACTGAGCGATGATTTCTTAATAATTGAATGGTTTCGTTCATACAATCACTCCTCGTGTATACGATACTACACACGCAGCTTTAAATTCAAACACCTGAATCTAATAAAAGTGCCTGACACCACTGAAGGTGGTGTCAGGCACCATTTTACTTATTAAGAAGTTCTAAAAAGGAACAAATGGTTAAGATCCCTTTATCGAAGTTTTCTAAGTTAAAGTGTTCGTTTGGAGCATGAAGATTTTCATCTGGCAAACCGAAGCCCATTAAGACAACAGGAGCATGCAGTGATTGGTTAAAATCCGATACAATAGGAATGGAGCCACCTTCTCTTTTGTAAACAGGCGATTTCCCATAAACAGTTTCATACGCTTCGGCCGCTTTTTGAATCATCGGACTGTCGATCGGCGTTAAAAATGGATTCCCCGTATCTTGTAGCGACACTTTCACCGTGCATCCTTTTGGTGCATGTTCTTCCAGATGCTTTTTAACCAATCCTTGAATCTTTTCAGGGTTTTGATTGTGGACTAGACGGCAGGTGATTTTGGCATGAGCCTCGTTCGGGATGACCGTTTTAGTTCCTTCCCCCTGAAATCCGCCCCATAATCCGTTTATTTCTAATGTTGGCCTGGAGCTGATTCTCTCAGGATAAGGATAATTGTTTTCCCCTCCTGTTAAATCAGTTAATGCTAACGATTTTTTTAACTTTTCTTCATCGAAGCCCAGTGCTTTAATTTGTTCCTTTTCAAATGCGGTTAATTCCACTACATCATCATAAAAATGGTCAACATTTACTTTACCATTTGAATCATGAAGAGTAGAAAGCAGCTGTACCAATAGATGGTTTGCGTTTTGAACTCCCCCGCCGAACATGCCCGAGTGCAAATCAGAATTTGCGGTTTTAAGGGAAACTTCTAATGCACACAGACCTCTTAATGAATAAGTAATCGCAGGGACGCCTCTGTCCCACATATCAGAATCGGAAATCACGACCACATCACAGGATAATTTTTCTTTATTTTCGGATAAGTATGGCGGAAGATGAGGACTTCCGATTTCTTCTTCTCCTTCGATGCAAAATTTTACGTTTACCGGTAATTTCCCTTCTAATTTCAATAGTGTTTCCACTGCTTTGATATGTAAAAACGTCTGCCCTTTGTCGTCGGTTGCCCCTCTGGCATAGATCTTTTCATCACGGATCGTTGGTTCAAACGGAGGCGTTTCCCATAGATGAATGGGATCAACGGGCTGTACGTCATAATGGCCGTACACTAAGACTGTTGGGGCATTTTCCTGATGAAGCCAGTCCGCATAGATAAGCGGATGACCCTTTGTCTGGACGATTTCAACATGTTCCATTCCAATGCTTTCTAATTTATTGGCAATCCATGAAGCTGCTTTTTGAATGTCCTCTTTATGCTCGGATAAGGAACTGATGCTTGGAATCCGGAGCAATTCTTTTAATTCCTCTACATTTTGATTATGTTGATTGGATAACAACTCGGATAATTGACTCATGTGCTCACCTTTTCTCGTTTATTTTCTATTCTTATATTATACAAAAAGAATGGAGAAAACCCACAATCCGCTCTAATTCATATATCGATATTCCCTCAAACTATTCAAATTTGAAATTTCCTGTAATAGTTCTTTACCAATATTCGTTTCTCTTACTTTTTTTCTCACCAGTTCTTTATCCACTACTCTTTTTACCGATAATACATCCGTACCGTCACTTAATACATCTTCTTTTGAATGAAACTGTTTATGAGCAACCAATTGCATACCGTAGGAATTATATAGTAACGTGTATCCCGCTATACCTGTTACAGATTGATAGGGTTTTGAGAACCCACCATCGATAACAATCATTCTTCCATTCGCTTTGATGGGATTCTCTCCCTCAATTTCTTTCACTGGTGTATGGCCGTTGATAATATGACCCTGCTCAGGGTCGAGATCAAATTCAGCCAAGAGTTTTTTGCAAAGTTCTTCATTCTCACGTAAGTAATAATAAGGGTTCTTTTTCTCCTTATGCGTTTCCTTATCCTGAATAAAGTACCTTTCAAAGGTGGTCATTTCTCTTTTTCCAAAGAGGGATGAGTATTCTCCGTTCCATAAATACCAAACCATATCAGTTGCAAGGTCATCTGTCTTTTCCGGATGTTCAAAAGCATGTCGTAAATTATATTCAAACGTATCAAGTAATTCACGGCCTGCATACGTTTTATTCTCAATCGTCATTTTTTCCATATTTCCTTCTTCATCTAAAGGAATGCAACCATGAATTAACAAGTTACCGTTATATTTCAAATAAAGGCTGCCCTTTTTCATTAGGAATTTCATATGTCTAGCCAGCTTTTCGGAATGCTGTACGGAAAATAACAATTTTTCGATCACTTGTTTTTCTTCATCTAATAATTGATCTGGCTGCATTGGATTAACAGTAGCAAAACAACTATTTACTAGAGGGTAGGTTTTCCCATGTATCGTTATTTCGTTCTTTTCATAATCAATTTTCTCAAGTAAAAGTCTTTCTGACATATTAAAGTACGGGCGCCTCTTAATGATCGGGATTTCCAGTTTGAATTGAATCATGGCGATTGCTTGATGAATTTTCGTAATTTGCAGTTGTTCATGATTAGATAGTTTTTTATCGGAATGGACCTTAGGTCTAAAAACTGGATTGTCTTCATAGTACTTTTCCGCTAGATTAAGTAATGGTCTTAGATTGATTCCATATACATCTTCAATAATATCCAAATTGTCGTATCTCGCACAAATACGAATAATATTAGCCAGACATACCTTTGATCCAGCAAAGGCACCCAGCCATAGGACATCATGGTTTCCCCATTGAATATCAACCGAATGGTAATCGATCAGTGTTTCCATAATTTTATCGGGCTCGGGTCCACGGTCGTAAATATCCCCTACTACATGAAGATGGTCGACAACTAATCTCTGTGTCGTATAGGCAAGACCTATGATCAGTTTATCCGCCTGTGCTAAGGAGATAATCTGCTGGACAATTTTTGAATAATAATCATCCTTATTTGTGGAATCATCTTTTTTGTAGAGTAACTCTTCAATTATATACACAAACTGTTTCGGCAAAGCTTTACGTAACTTAGAGCGTGTGTATTTGGAGGAGGCATAAGAAATGAGCTTAATCATTCGCTCAATGATTTCTGTATACCATTGGTTTAATTCTAGTTCATTACCAAAATGACTTTTTATTAACTTCAGTTTTTCCTCTGGGTAATAAATTAATGTTGCAAATTCATTCCTTTCGGATTCAGATAAGGTATGTTGAAACAGGTCATTAATTTTCTCTTTTACATTCCCTGAACCATTTCTTAATACATGTTGAAAAGCTTGATACTCACCATGTAAATCACTGACAAAATGTTCAGTCCCCTTTGGTAGATTTAGAATGGATTCGAGATTAATAATTTCTGTTGCTACTTTTTCTGCACTATCATAATTTTGGGCGAGTAAATCTAGATATTTTGCGTTCAAAAAATATGTATCCCCTTTCAGAATTGACTGCGTTGCTTTTATTAACATTATTCATTAATGATATTATAAGGGATAAATTGAATATTTTTATATCATAATACATATTTTTATTGTCTTTATTTGCAAAAGAAGGAAATTTGATGGCTGCAATCGCAGAACTTCGCAAAACACATCACTCTTCACCTGCCGTCAGGTCAAGTACAAATCGACCTGGAATCGATCCACTGCCCTTCTTTTAATAAAATTCCTTCATACTTGATATATAAATAAATGAAGAAAATGGTCATATATTTTTCAATAAAATATGAATAATTTATGACAACTCTTATCACCTTGTCCTTTACGTGGCTTTTTGTAAAAGCCCTCGACTCGCTACTTATACGATATCGAGAATGGCGGGGTAACGCGAATCTTCATTTTTCATATTTGAGGGCATTTTTAGAACGAAAACGTCAAAAACCGCCTTCAAATTTGATTTTTGAAGGCGATTTTTGCAATTTTGGGTGATTTATAGCTTAATTTGTGTGAAGGCGTATATGTTTTCTAATGGGCTTCTAGACTCTGTTTTTAATATAAATATTGATATCTATTTTCTCTATCTTCGCTTTCACTAAGTTAACATATTTTAATTTTCCATCCGTTCCGCTACGGATTAAAAGCTTCGCCAGATTAGCTTTACATTCGATATTACCAGGATTATTGTCCTGTGAAATCCTATTTTAATTTATCTGCTACGGATATATTTTCTACTTTAGCTTTCATCCATTCCACAAGACCTTCATAATTTCTTGCTAGCAAAAGATGGCTCGCTACTTCCTTCATCTCTTTATTGCGTTTAAATGAAGCGTTTTTCAACTCTCGAATTTCCCTTGCATATTTTTGAAGGACCATTGCCATTTGCACCGTATCTTGATAAATCAAGTTCATGTCCCAGCGTTCAGCTCCTTCTGCACACATACAAGATCCAGACTGGTTTTCGAAATGGACCGTCCACTTATAATGAAGAGTCAGTTCACTTAAGTATTTCTCCTGAATCACCTTGAACCAGGCACCTTGATATCCTCCAGAGATTTGGACATTTGGCGCGTAACGGTGATGACCGTTGCAGCCAGCAAGAGATGTAATACCCGCCTTGTTTAATGATTTAACTAGCATCGCCATGTTTGCATCCATATCCAAGGCATTGACCTTAATTCCAAACCGTCTTTGAGCAAAGGCTCTCCACTGGAAATGATAGCCTTCCAAGTGGACAGGGAATTCTCGCCCGGGAGCGTTCATGATCTTCTTCATCGTAACAATCGGAGACCTGTTTACTAACACCTGAAATTGGTTATCCTGCCAAAAGGTCGGAATACCAAGGCTGCTTATTAATTGTTTTGTTTTCGTTATATCCTCATGGGTATTTTCGTCTGACAGAATAATAAAATCGTCTTTAACCTCAATAAATAAGCCTCTCATTTGCAGTGCTTCTGCAATTCTTTCTGTGGCATTCATCATTTCTAATTTCAATAAGTTCATACTTATCATCCTCCTTTAACTTTCTGCTCCTTAAATATACAAAAGTCCGGTTACGATGGTCGTAACCGGACTTCTTTATCCATTTCGGAGGACTTTTGCTGAGATCTCTGCTTTCCAAACATATTCGCCCAAGCCTGTCGTTTCTAAGATATTTTTATCTATATCGTTTCGTCCCATTGCCTGAGAAAGTTTTTTTCTTATCGCTGATATATACCGTCTTACGGTAGTGGGGTTAACGGTTTGATCGTTCCAAACAGCATTTTCGATTCTGCTTTTTGTACAATAAATCCCTTTATTTTCAATCAGGTAACCAAGCAGATTGGCTTGTTTTGGCTCAAGCCGAATAGTATCCTTTATTCCATAAAAAAGCTTCTCTGGACCTGCCAAATTGAGAACAACACACTGTCCTTTTTCTGCCTCCTCGACAAGTTGGTCTAAATCCCGATTCGTGATCATCGTTCGATTCTCATCTATTTCTTTTAAAAGAATAGGCTCTTTCCGTTTAAGTTTCATCTTATCTTTATACAATTGTATGAACCAGGAATGTTCACCTTGCCCATCTGATTTCTGTGCTTCTTGAATAAGTTCCAACGCTTTTTGCACATATCCCATTCTTGAATAGCCTAATGCAAGGTTGCACAATAGTTTGATTCGTTTGCTGCCTTCGATTCCTTTTTCTAAAGCCTCTTTTCCGTAGAATAAAACAGCCTCCCACTTTCGAGACTCCTCAGCGAGAACAAAGGAAAGATGATAAAATGCATCCGGTTTACTCGGGGTGTACAAAGATGCCTTTCTTAAAATGTCATAGGCAGTGTGGTAATTTCCTCTGCGCATTTTCTCATCACGACCCAATTGCAAATAAAGATCAGCCAGATGAATGGAATAGCGGGGTTCCTTTCGATCCAAGTCAAGAAACCGTTTGTAAAGCCGGATTCCCTCTTCTAACCATAAGTTTCGTTCACCCCCCTCATCAAGACCATCCCTATCCAGCCAATTATCCTCTAAATCTAACAAATCATCTAAAGTTATTTTTTCCATCCATAAATCCCCCCTTTAATCGTTATTTATTTTTATATTGATAGAAAACCCAAAAAAGTGGCTGTTTTGGTCAATTAGTTCCTTTTACTTATGGACATGATCGGGTGTTTCTACAATGTAACATTTTTTCCTGCCTCTGATTCGGAGAGTCTCTTTAATTTATTGGACTTTAATCCGGATACGATAAATCCCGCTCCTGTGAAAAGAGCGCCAATGACCTCAACAATCTTCTGGCTGTCACCTGAAACACTGGCCGCAGCAAACACTATGGTACCAATCAATAAAAGATACCCCGTAATTTTAGGAAATACCTTTCCTCTAATCATCGATACTCCCAATAATATCATTCCTACTACAAACAGGAGGGGTCCGAACGTATAAATGGGCTTAGTAAAAGTTGTGGTAAAAACTTGACCAACCTTTTCCCCTGAAGCCTGTGCGATTTCCACAAAAACAATGGCTGTTACTATGATGTTTCCTATATTTCCTAGAATCATAGCAAAAAGACCCAGCAAGCCGTTTCTATCCCCTTGAAGAGAATACAAGCCAAAAAAAGCAAAGACGAGCAGTAAATGGGCAGCAAAAATAAGAAAAGTACCAAAAATGCTTTCATGTTCACCTGCCAGTAGGTTTAAAGAATGAGCCAACACCAGAAGGATTCCAGAGAGAATTGCAGTGATACGCCCCATACGAGGAATAGATTGATTCATATTCTTTTACACTCCTTTATTTTTTTTAAGCTAGGATGATTTAATGGATTGGGAAAAAAGTAAAATGACAGAGCAGACATGATGTCGGATAGAGCATGAACAAGGATTAGTGGAAAAAGTCTACGTGTTTTCAAGTAAATGATCGGGATGATTATCAAGTGCCTGACACTTTTATTTTTCCACTTAATGAATTATAAGATATATAAAGAATAATCCCATTTGGGGTCATCGGCCCAATTTACATAATCTGTAGCGATGACGACATAACAAAACAAATAATTACCTATTTTTGAATATCAAACAAGATTGAAAATTATCATGTAGAAGAAATTTCTGAGGTTGAAATAGTGAGGAAAAAGGATGCATTTATAGGAGTAAGTTTAATTTATTAAAACAATCAATATGTTCCTAGGTAACCTAACTCCATATCAGTAAGCAACAAACCGTCTTCTATCATCAATTTTTTCATGAACGTCTTACTCCTACCCATTTTTTTTCGATAATATTTGGCTCTTCCCTGCTCGTATGAAGGACATACATTTCCCGTGAAGGATCTTCTCGGTGAAATATTTTGTATATTTATTTTATCATTTAGGAAATGGCAAAGAAAGCCGTAATCTGAACTTGATCTTCTATTAGTTTTACTTATTTCCCCTAACAAAAAAACACTCACAAATATTGATATTTTGAACTGCCCCCCGTCAAGTAGACAGTGGAAATAATAAAAATGCACTAAGCGGCTTTAGCTCTAAATTCCATAGGGCTAAAGCCGTTTAGTCGTTTTTGATATCTTTCATAATTATAAAATTTAATGTAATCGTCTATCGCAATAGAAAGTTCTTCGAATGTCTCATACTTATGTAAATAATACTTTTCACATTTAAGTGTTCCCCAAAAAGATTCCATTGGCCCGTTATCAATACATCTACCCACCCGCGACATACTATGCGTCATCTCTGCGGCATCTAACTTTCGTTTAAATCCATGAGAGGTGTATTGGTACCCTCGATCACTATGAATAAGTGGTTTGTCTCCATCTAAATGGGTTATTGCTTGGTCTAGCGTCTTAAAGACAAGGTTATTATTATTTGAATGTCCTAAAACATAGCTAACAATCGACCCATCATATAGATCACGAATCGCACTTAAATAAGCCTTTTTTGATTGGCCATACTTAAATTCGGTGACATCCGTAACCCATTTTTCATTCGGTTTTTCCGCTGTGAACTCACGATTGAGCACATTTTCTGCAACGTGTTGAGGAGTTGAGGGCTTATAACGTTTCTTCTTTTTCCGAATGACGCTTTCAAGGCCAGATATCTTCATTAGTCTATAAATTCGCTTATGATTGAGGTCCTCCTCGAATTTTCGATTCATATTTAAAGTCATTTGACGGTATCCATAGATTCCATCAACTTTCTCATGAAGAGCCTTCATTTCCTTTATAATTTCTTCATTTCGAATCTCACGAACAGAAGGTGTGCGATTTAGCCACTTATAATAAGCAGATCGTGCAATTCCTGCAACCTCACAGAGTAAGATAATAGCGAGATTTTCTTCCTGATGTAGCTCTTGAATTGCGATATACTTATCTTCAAATCGAATTTGACTTATCTTCGCCTCCTTTCGATCTCCTCTAACTTTTTTAAGAATGCGTTCTCTGCACGTAAACGTTCATTTTCTTTTTCCAGGTTTCGCATCTCGAGTTTAACCTTCTCTTCTGGAGAAAGCTCTGATTCTACTTTATTCTTTCCTCGCTTATCCCTAAGCGCTTCGTCTCCACCATCTTCATGCTTTTTAACCCACTGATATACTTGTTGATAAGAAACTTGATAGGTCTCGGCTGCTTTTTGATAATCTTTATCGTTCTCCAAGCAATAATAAACAATTTGTTTCCGTTCATCTAAAGTGGTTTTTCTTCCTTTAGTCATAGAGTTCGTCCTTCCGTGTGACGTATCCTTTAATTCACTATGACTATTATACTTGTTAATCCATTGCCTGAGGACCGATAAATCCGATATTTCATACCTTCTTGTAATCTCTCGTAAAGAATATTTACCAGAAAGGTAATCCCTTATGGCGGATAGTTTTAGTTCCTTAGAATACCTTTTCCAAGTGGAAGACTCCTTTAGACCGTCCGTCCCATACTTATCAAATTTATGTTTCCATTCCAAAATAGAGGAGTGGTTTACTTTATAAATTGATGCGACTTCGTTTATCGAATATTGATTATCCTCCAACGCTTTCAATATCTCGAATTTTTCTTCTACAGAATAGGACCTTTTAGACATAATAAATACTCCCCAATAAGTAGCCAGATTTTTTATTTTTAATCTGTCTACCTATTGGGGAGCATATCATTTCAACATTTGTGAGTGTTTTATCTTTTATAAAAAAGATTGAATCCTTATAAAACAGATGGCGATGATCGATTATATTCGATACCTTGAATGCGTTCCTGATGGGTGTAAACATTAAATCCGTTAGCTCGGATAAAGCCAACCGCCGTAATTCCGAGTTCCTCTGCTAAATCTAGG
Source organism: Bacillus sp. OV166 (assembly GCF_900177675.1). Taxonomy (GTDB): domain Bacteria; phylum Bacillota; class Bacilli; order Bacillales; family Cytobacillaceae; genus Neobacillus. The sequence continues at coordinate 4,166,180 of NZ_FXWM01000001.1, forward strand.
GCAAGATTGGTAGGTGCAGATTTGGATAGAATAATTCCTACTCCAATCTTGGCTGCTTTTAGTAACACCTCGGATGAAATTCGGCCACTGAAAGCAATGATTTTGTCCTTAAGTGGTATTCGGTTAATCATGCAATAGCCAAAAAGTTTATCCAGGGCATTGTGTCGACCGATATCCGTTCGTGCTGCCACAATTCCATCCTTCGTACAAAGAGCTGCATTATGAACCCCGCCGGTTTGTTGAAAATGTGAAGAGTTTTCTTGCATTTGCTTCATTAACTCACGGCATTGTTCCGGTGTAACCGTCAATTTTGTCATAACTGTTTTAGCTGTCTTTACGTCGTTATGAAAGTAAAATTGCCGTCCTTTTCCACAACAAGAACCAATGAATCTCTTCGAATGGAAATCTTTTTGGATCGAATGTTTACTCACAAGATCAACATAAGCAAATCCCGTTTCTTCATCAATATGGATCGATTGAATATCTTGGTAGACTCGAATCACACCCTCAGAAGCTAGGAAGCCGACCACCAATTCTTTCAGTTCAGAAGGGGTACATACCATGGTGGCAAACTCAGTTCCATCTAATATAATCGTTAAGGCAGATTCGACTGCAATGTCATCCTCTTCCTCTATGAAGTTATGTCCATTATACTTGACAATGTTTTGAGAAGTAGTGATTTCCTTTAACAAATGCGGTGCCCCTTTCCATAGATATTCTTGCCCTTAACCAACTTCTGTTTCAAGCTCAGCAATCGGCTTTTCTAGATATTGGGTATCTTTACGCGCATGATATCGTTCTGCTTTTTCAACAGTAACTGTGATGTTGTAATCCGGAATGCCGGCAAATTTCTCATACCGACCCCGCGGCAGTAAGTAGTTACCCTCCGGGAAATGAACTTCTAAATTTCCTTGCGCAATATCAACAAATTTTGCCGTACCTTGGAAGACGCCAAATCCGTTATAAACAACAATTCCTTCGCCTTCAGCAATGCTGAATTTTTGCCCATCAACAGGACTCATTAATACATCATAACGACCAGCACCGTTTAACGGATCTACTTCTTTATACACCATTGAATTAAACTGCTTACCACGGCGAGATGTAATAATAAATTGTTCTGGCTTTTTATTTAAATCCGGAATATCAACAGGAATTAAGGTACCTCTCCCATCTGGAGTTGGACAAATTCCATCTTCACATAACCAAGCGCCCCCCCACTGGAAAACGTCTCCTTGCTTTTTCAAATGCTGAATACCGTCGTAATCAGGGTTTGCTTTGGCAATTTCCTCACGAATTGCCTGCCCGTCAGCAAAATCAACCAAATGAGCCGTTTCTGGTTTCACACGCTTCGCAAGGTCCAGATAAATCTTCCATTCTGCACATGCTTCTTCAATCCTGTTCTTATTACCAGTAATTTCAGGAGAGAAGTAAACCATCCGTTCTGTAGATGTACTCGTGCCGCCTCCTTCTTGCTCATAACGCGTTTTCGCCGGTAACACAATGACTGCTTCTTTCGCATCAACTAAAGTCGATGTGTTTAAAATAATATCTTGATGAACGCGAATCTCCAGTTCAGATAAGGCTTGTTCAATAAAATCTGGGTCAGGCATCGTTTCTAAGAAATTACCACCAGATAGGTAATATAATTTCACTTTCCGCTCATGATCTTCTGGAAGAACAATGTTTTCTAGTGTGACGCCAACGATATCACCCTGCCACTTTGGCAGGTCAAATCCCCAAAGTTTTTCGACTCGCTCTACATTTTTCTCATCCCAGCCTCCGCCAGGTAAAACAAACGGGTCTGCCCCCATTTCTCCACTGCCTTGAACACTAGAGTGTCCACGGAACGGCATAAGACCAGCATGCTTTCGTCCTAAGTGTCCACGAAGGAGTGCAAGGTTTGCTACTTGTGAGATATTGTCAGTTGCAAAGGAGTGCATCGTCAGACCAAGAGCCCACGCATATACCGCATTTTTGCTGTTTGCTAAAAGTTCAGCTAATTCAATGATTCGTGCTTTAGAAACACCTGAAGACTCGATGATATCTTCCCAAGGTTGTTCTTGGACTTTTTTCTTTAATTCCTCGTAACCGTTTACATGTTCCTCTACGAACTCATGGTTAATCGCTGACCCATATGCTTTATCCTCCATATCAAACCAATGCTTCATGATTCCATGCATAAAGGCAATATCCCCGCCAATGTTGACTTGAAAGAAGTCATCGGCAATTTTTGTACCGAATAATGCAGACTCAGGGTTTGAAGGAATCCAATACTTATCCATCGCTGGTTCACGGTATGGATTAACAACAATGATTTTGGTTCCTTTTTTCTTTGCTTCAAGCATATATTTCGAAGATACAGGTGATGAGTTCGAAGCAACACTTCCCCAAAACAATAAGACATCTGTTCCGATCCAATCTAAATAATTGGATGTCGAAGCTCCCACACCAATGGAACGTTTTAAAGCTGTTTTACTTGGAGCATGGCAAATACGGGAAGCGTTATCAATGTGATTGGTCCCAAGAAAACGAGCTACCTTTGCTGCAACATAATAACTTTCGTTTGTAATCCCTCGAGCGGTTAAATAAAATGAATATTGTTTCGGATCCAACTTTTTCATTTTATCTGCAATTAAATTCATTGCGCCATCCCATGTAATCCGTGAAAATTTACGTTCCCCTTTTCGACGAATCATTGGATATGGAATTCGACCTAGCTTACGAAGTTCACTGCTATCATACTTCCTTAGTTCATCGATATCTGCATGAAGAATTTCAGGCGGAATCGCAGGCATTGTATTTAGCCGAAGCACATTCAAACGTGTGGTGCAAACGTGTGGTCCCTCCAATGTTTGGTCATACAACCCTGATACACCGAGTGCACAACCGTCACAAACCCCTTTTGTAATAATACGTGTGGCATAGCCGATATTGTCTTTATTATCCCAAGCAATCTTCATCGTATCGCGGATGTGCTGCGGCTTAATCTTTCCTAGTCCAAAAGGAATTGGACTAACCCAGTATTTAGGAGCAGGTAACATTGCCTTTTTTTGTGGTCCTGGATGTTGAGTTTTTCCCATTTTCATTTCCTCCTCTATTTGTCAATTGCAATGATCCCAATAAAAAACCACCTAGGACTTTATTCATCCGTAAAAAATGACAAATAGATCTAGGTGGTTAGTCTTTAACAGGTACGCTGTCAAGTGCCAACATTATGCAGTTAAAAGAAGTTTTTATCTGGATTAACTTTAAGTCTTTAAGTTAAACTTTTCCTCAATATCTTGATCAAACACGAAGATTGACATCCCCATGTCGGTTTCAATATCAATATCCACAAAGACACGAATGAATCTTGCATCAAGTAGTTCTTCCATTTCCTGAGGATAGTTTTTTTTATAAATGTCCTTTACCATTTCAGTACGAGCAGATCGTAACATTTGTTTCCCATCTTCGGCTGTTGCAATAAATTTTTCAATAGGAGATAAATTACCTTCTAATTCACAAATTGCCCAGTTCTTACAAAAAGTTGTGCGAACCTGACTAGGGCCTTTACCCATAAAACGTTTTCGATACGTGCGAACAATGTTACTAAATTCTGCTTCATATTTATTCACATAACTCAACTCACTTGTTTTTACTCAATATTATCACTATGTTAATGATGTTTATTCTATTATTATACAATAAAACGAAACAAAAATAAAAACCATTGTAATAGATTCCTTATAGGTTCCATAAAAAAGGCGGAATCCCAATTGAATCATTACAACGGTTCTACTAAAACAGGTTCGCTGTTAAGCACTAACAGTTATAATATTTTACCCTTGTCATATGAGTTAAAAAACCTCTTAACCGATCAACAGGTTCGCTGTTTCGTATTAAAAGAGACTCCTATTTTATAATAAAATCGTAAATTTCACAAATTGTTCACATTTGACAACTTAATCATAACATGACAGTGAAATCAACACAATAGATAAAATTTTAAATACCAATTGTTCTCGTTCCGACGCCTTATCATGGAGCGGTAAATATGAAATCGCGACTGTGTAGATAAAATTATTCATCGCGGATTTCGTTCGATCAGGAGAATCATGAATCGATTACCACTTCCTTCTTTGTGATCATTCCCCCTGCATTCTAATTATTATCAAGCAATTCATTATTCCACGCCACTTTCTAAAATCGTGAAAGTCTTTTTATCACAATTAATTTCCGCCATTGCTCCATAAGACAATATGAATTTCGGTTCGGTATGACCAAAATTCAAGTTATATAGTATCGGCAAATCCTCCAAATTAAATTCCTTCATGACTTTTTGAATTTCAACTTTATATTCATCGTAATATTTCTCGTCTTGCGGTTTACCAAAAATGATTCCATTGGCTTTTTGTAGAATTCCTTGTATGGCATAATTTCGCAACCAATACTTAATATTATTTGGTTCCGGCTTTTCTTCAGATGTTTCAAAGAAAAGAATACTTTCATTCCAATATTTCTTTTCAGGCCAAAGCACTGTTCCTTTGGCAAACTCTAGTACCTCTATACAGCCTCCAATCAAATGTCCTCGTGCTACACCTGAGCCTTGAAGTATCTCGTAACCTACATTTTGTCGCATGGTCCGTCGGCGGTTCTTATTCTCTTCTATCCATTCTAAACGTTCACTCGTCCATTCTTTGGCTGGTTGAATTTCGCCAATCATCTCATTTGAAAAGAGCGTTCGATTCACCATGTCAATCGTATATGGATCCATCTCAACGTTTTCAGCAAAATCGGTTAATATTGCCGGACCATAAAAAGAAGAAATTCCTGCTTTATGACAAAATAAATGTGAAACAGTTACATCTGAGTAGCCCATAAAAATTTTCGGGTTTTCACGTATAACATCAAAATCAATATAAGGAAGTAAACGAATACTATCTTCTCCGCCAATATTTGCAAAGATTCCTTTAATGCTTTCATCTTTAAATGCTGTCATCAAATCTTCAGCACGAGCTTGTGGATTTTTATAAAGATAGTCGCTCCCTTTTAAACTATTCGGCATTGGGATAACTTCCAGTCCGAAAACTTCTTCTATTCTCTTTACACCTTGTTCATACCGCCATCTAAGTTCTGGATCACCAGCACCTCCCCAAGACGGACTTACTGTTGCAACACGATCTCCCGGTTGCAATTTTTTTGGCTTTATTAACATATTTACTCCCACCCTTGTAGCATTTGATTAGCTAAGAATATACTATCCTCGTAGGTGAAGAACATTTCACCAATCTTTAATTTCTACAAGATTAAAAAATTTACCTGCTGTTATTTGATAATGGTCCTATACTATAATATTTTTAGAAATCTGACATTTACGATGTTTAAAGAACAAAAAAAGTGTCAGGCACCATTCAATAATTGGAAATCCTATCAATCTGATGCGTATTCATTCCTTCAATTTTACCACCTTAAGTATAATATTGGACATTTGCTAATTCCGTGGTCAAATAAAAATGGTATTGAATCTATCTATCAATTAAATGATCCGTTCTCAATCTCGATTGTTGCTACTTCGCAACAGTTCTACTTAACAATATCGAATAAACGTATTAGAGCTTCATAATAGAATAGACATAAGCCTTCAATTATACTGAAGATTAGAATGCAAAGGATTCTTCCAGAAAGAAGGACTATATATGCTATTTTACGTAATTGCAATCCTCGTTATTGTGATGGACCAGCTTTCTAAATATTTAATTAGGGCCTACATTGACATCAATGAAACATTTACATTGTTGTGGGGAATTCAACTCACACATATCGAAAATAGTGGAATGGCAGGAGGTTTATTTCAAGGCTATTCACGGCTCTTCGGAGTTGTGGCTGTGTTGTTCGTGATAGGTGTTTTATATTTTCGCAGAACCGGAGAACTGAAGGGTACTCTCATCGATAGTAGTTTGGGATTCCTAGTCGGAGGAGCAATTGGAAATGGCATTGATCGTCTTTTGTTTGGGCAAGTGACAGATTTTATCATTCGCTCTGGTGGAATTCTTAACTTGGCCGACCATGCCATCGAGATTGGGGGGGTACTGCTTATTATTTATGGAGCCGTTAGCTGGTTAAAAAATAAGCACTAATCTAGAAAAGCACATGGGAAAATGTTCTTTCGTCCCCCAAAAATGACAATATGTTTTTAAAGCCCAAAATGTTGTTTTGCCAGCTCTTTGAATTTTACATTATCAATTGTCACTTTAGATAGAATTCCGTCAGCCCATTGGGTAAATGTGGTATTTGTTAAGGTGATATTTCCGTTATGGGTAAGTCGGGTAATTAAAGGTTGTTTGTTAAATGGAGATTTTGGGTGTTCTGCAATTATTCTTTGGATTTCACTCAAATCCGCCAAATCTTCAATAGGTTTCTTGGAATTAAATGCATAGCCCATTTTCCAATCTGTATCTTTATGCTTTAATTTCATCTCTAAACAATAGTCCCCATATTGATGATTTACTTTTTTAATCCGAAACTCCCCATTATAAGAAGAGATGGTCTCACCGGATATTGGAACTGGTTTTAACGGTAAATTCCCACCAAAACCCGTGTCAACTAAATAGGTTTGTCCCTCGTTGTTTATAAGAACCGTTACATGCGTCCTTCCAAATTGATGATACTCGTCGGCAGCTTGATTATAAACAACACCGTCTGTTAAGACTGCATTAAACCCATTTTCTAATAGGTAGAAATAGAAAAGCGGATTTAATTCGAAACAAAGGCCGCCTTCATTTCTTTCCACTATTTTGTTCAATAAGTTTTCCTTTGTAATTTTACGGGTTTTGTTTTCAATGATAGTTAAATTTTCAAACGGAATGTTTTGTGCTGTTTTTTCAAGAACCTCATCTAATTTTTCAAAGGTAATTGTTTGGTTCATCGGCATGCCTATTCTGTTATGAAATAATGACGTCAGCTTTTGCATTTCTACCCCTCCAAATCCTTTTATTGCTTTATTTTTTTGAAATTCCTTTTAAACTATTATAATAGTTAATTAACGTCTGCACAAAATTCCAGTGTTTCTTTTCCCTTCCAAAGACTTTATGATCTAGAAGGTGCCTGACGCTACCAAATCACCTGTGTTTTAACAAAAAAAATGACACAAATTAATTGACAATTTGAGTCATTTTTTACATTTTTAGATTTTCATTTTTCCTTTTTATAAAAACGCTCCCCTGTTAAGGGGTTATAGTACACTCTTATTTTTTCATTGGTTACTGGGTCAATGTTTATTTCATCTGTTTTTTCAAATCCGGCGGGCACTTTTTCACCCTGTTGACCTTTGAAACGTTTGTCATAAATAATCACACCTAATAAAATAAAAACAATAACAGCGATGATTTGCAAACCGTAATAGGTGATAATTATCCAAAGTCCGTTCATTACATTTTCTCGACTACTACTGCCGTTCCATATGCAAAGATTTCAGTCATATTTTTTCCAGCTTCCCCTGAGTCGAACCGAGTCATAACTATTGCATTGGCCCCCATCGCATTTGCATTCTTGATCATCCGGTCCATGGCTTCTTTCCTCGAATCCTCCAGCATCACGGTATATTGTTTAATTTCTCCACCTACCAAACCTTTTAAGCTCGCCATAATATCCGCACCCAAGCCGCGGCTTCTAACAATTAAACCAAAAACAGGTCCTTTTACTTCGACCACCTTGTAGCCTTGGATATTTTCTGTTGTAACAACTAGCATACAAACACCCCCATCAAACAATTGTAAAATATATGAATAGCCTTTACTTCGTAAATGCGCACCCATTATTCCTTATTATACCATTTAAAAAGTGTCAGGCACCATTCAATTATATTTTCCCATTACTTGATCCGGATCGACTAATTGGTAAACTTCCAACCTGTCAAGAACCGTTCACATGAACTTCCATGACTTCAAGGCCAACTATTTAGTAACACTAACTTGTTCAAAAGGCCATGAAGGCAATTGTTTACGAAGAGTCTTATCTTCCCTATAACCTAAAGCGTACTCACCTTGCATAATCGTATGGATTTCCCTAGTACCTTCATAGATCACTGGAGCTTTGGAATTCCGCAAAAAGCGCTCTACTGGATATTCATCGGAATAACCATAAGCCCCATGGATTTGAACGGCATCATTTGCAGCATCAAAAGCAGCATTACATGAAATCCACTTAGCAAGAGACGTCTCCTTTGTATTTCGTTTACCCTCATTCTTTAACCACCCTGCTTTAAAAACCAGAAGTCTTGAAATCTCAAGATTTGCGCTCATCTTTGCAATCATTTGCTGTACAAGCTGGTGCTTTCCAATCTCTTTCCCAAATGCTTTCCGTTCATGGCAATACTTAAGGCTAGCTTCAAGACTTGCTTCTATTAAACCTACTGCTCCTGCAGCCACTGTAAATCGGCCGTTATCTAGTGCAGACATGGCAATTTTAAACCCTTCCCCTTCTTCACCTAATCTGTTCACAACAGGAACTTTTACATCTGTTAAAAATACTTCTCCAGTATTTCCAGCACGAATACCCAACTTACCCTTGAACGCCTTCGTTTCTACCCCTTCAAAACTACGTTCTACAATAAATGCAGTCATTCCTTTATGCCCTAAATCATGATCTGTCTTGGCAAAAATCAAGAAATGATCAGCAACATCACAAAGAGAAATCCATGTTTTAGACCCATTCAAAATATAGTAATCTCCATGCTTTGTAGCTGTTGTATTCATCGCTGCAACGTCAGATCCCGCATTCGGTTCTGTCAATCCGAAAGCACCAATTTTACGACCTTGTGCTTGGGGGACTAAATACTTTTGTTTTTGTTCCTCTGTTCCCCATTGCATGATCGTCATGCAATTTAGTCCAGTATGAACAGAAACGGCTGTACGATAGGCAGTATCTCCTCGTTCCAATTCCTCACATACAATCGCCAGTGTATTATAATCCATGCCGGCCCCACCATACTCTTCAGGGATACAGACACCCATTACTTGCAAATCCGCCAATTTTTTCAAAATAGCCGGTTCAAAATAACCTTGTCGGTCCCACTCCTGAATATTTGGAATGATTTCCTTATCAACAAATTTTCTAACCATTTCCTTTACACTTTGTTGCTCATTTGTTAATTCAAAGTTCATCATTTAAAATTTCCTCCTTAAATAATTTTATTTTGTTTTAATCTCGAAATTTCTTCGGAATTGTATCCAATGCTCTCTAATAGTGATTCAGTGTGTTCGCCAACCAGTGGAGGATGGCGCCTCATGGTTACTGGTGTTGCCGATAACTTCAACGGTGAGCCAGTTAATCGAAGATGATCAATTAATGGATGTTCCATTTCGACAATCATCTCTCTAGCCTTTATTTGTGGATCTTCAAACATTTCAGCGATGGTGTTGATTGGGCCATTCGGAACCCCAACAGCATCTAATCGTTCTTTCCACTCTTTTTTCGGCTTTTTTGAAAGCAGTTCTTCACAAATAGCCACTAGTTTATCGTTATTTTTTAATCGCTGTTCATTATGAATAAATTCTTCCATTTCCGCTAATTCAGGTCTACCCAAGACAGCAGCAAATCGCTTAAACTGCTCATCATTTCCTACGGCAATGACAAGTTCACCGTCCATGGTATTAAACGCCTGATACGGTGAAATATTTGGGTGCCGATTGCCCAGTCGTTTTGGAATCACACCGCTGCATAAATAATTACTTGCCACATTAATTAATGAAGAAATCTGGCAATCCATCAGTGAAATATCAATTTCCTGCCCTTCCCCGGTCTGGTTCCGATGCTGTAAAGCCCCTAATATCCCGATACAGGTATATAGTCCTGTTAACACATCTGCGATCGCCACACCAACTTTTACTGGAGTTCCTTCAGGTTCGCCAGTGATACTCATCAGTCCACTCATTGCTTGAATGATATAATCATAGCCTGGCAAATCCTTATAGGGACCCGTTGAACCAAAACCTGTGATGGAAGCCAATATCAGTCCAGGGTTTATTGCTTTTAACTGCGAATAGCCTAATCCCATTTTTTCAAGTGTTCCAGATTTAAAGTTTTGAATCATGACATCGCTAGTATAAGCCAGTTTGGAGAAGATCTTTTTTCCTTCTTCTGATTTAAGATTAAGTGTCATACTTTGTTTATTCCGATTGGCACATAAATAATACGCACTTTCTCCATTGACAAAAGGCGGCCCCCAGCCCCTCGTTTCGTCGCCTGATGCATAGTGTTCAATCTTGATCACTTCTGCACCCAGATCACCGAGAATCATAGAACAAAATGGTCCTGCCAGTACCCGAGAAACATCCAAAATTTTGATTCCATCAAGTGCCCCTCTCACAAAATCACCTCTTTCCGACTACTTATAAAACAAAAAGAGCCAGCAAAGCAAACAATGAAAAATTTCATTGATTGCTTTACTGACTCCTACTCATAGCTCGTCTTCCGGCGAAGGAAGATCAAGTGAATATAGTCAATTTAATATCATCATTTTTATTACAAACCATCTGGTCATGCAGCAAGGTTTTTGCTGTCACCCAGTTGTTATTCTAACTATATACCAATAATTTGAATTTTTCAACAATTACTTTTCTGTAGATTTTATTTGCTGATAATGGAGATCTAGATCTTTTAACGCCGCCACCAATGCATTGGCGGCCTTACCTCGATAATACATTTGAAGTGCAGCAATTGCGTCATCAATTCCGTCGTTTAAACTCATCCCCCTTAACACCTGGCCAACAAATCCACGGGCATGTTCAGTAGCCAATGTACAGGAGGCCTCGAGAATGACTCCATATTTTCTATCGATTTCTGCTGTAATCGTCAATGTTTCAAATACACTTTTCGCTGCCATCCCTTGGGGTAACTTTGCATGCCCGGCAATAAACAGAGTTTTTCCATTCATCATTTGAATCTACCTCACTTTTAAAAAAATGATTTACGTTTATTACATGACCTACATTGGCTCTATTAATTTTTTTCTGAAGAAATACGCCTGACTACCAATTTTCCAAAGATGATTGATGGTGGAAAACTTTAAGTCTTGTTAATGTATTCTCCAATTAATTCAATAATCCTGTTGTGTTATTTCAAGAAAGATAAAAGAGTCAGAACAATTTGTATCTTTTTCATGTGGAACCGTTTCAAGAAATAAATCCACCTTTAAAATAAAGTGCCAGGCACCGGTTCAAATGGTGTCTGGCACTTTATTATTTCATGTCGTATCAAAATGGACGGATGCAGCTCTATTTAATAATAATTCCGATGGCGCACTCGCATATAAATACAACCTATGCATCGGTCTGGTCATGGCTACATACAATAATTTGATGTCTAACTCTTCTTCTCTGTACGATTCTTCCATGGTAAGAATCAGTACGGCATCAAATTCCAATCCTTTTGAAAGGTATGAAGGTAGGATCACTACGCATCCCTTTTTCATATCTTCTTTTTCTTCTAATAACTGAATTGGAAGATTGCTATTCTCCAGCATTTTATGTATTCGTAAGCACTCTTTGTCTGTTCTTCCAATAATCGCAATCGAGTTAAGTTCTTCCTCTTTGAGTAAATCAATATCATGTTCAAGTATCTTTTTTACCTGTTCCAAATTGCCAGGGTCAATTTTCGTAAAACATGGTTTGTCCCCATGTCGAATGACTGGTTCTACTTTTGGTAAGTCTTTATCCATGATAGAAAGAATGTCATTGGCTAATTGCATAATTTCGACTGTCGTTCGATAACTCTTTTGTAAAGCTTGATAATTAGCATTTGGGAAAATGTCGTTTACTAATGGTTCCCAGCTGTTTAACCCTCGATAGGAATGAATCCCTTGGGCTAAATCTCCCACGATCGTAAACAATTCTGTTTCAAAACCTTCTTTTAGTGCGGCAAATTGGAAATAGCTATAGTCCTGTGCCTCATCTATGAAAACACTTTTCATTTTATATGGTTCTTCAATACCTTCTAATTTAGATTTCATGTAAAATATTGGAGCTAAATCCTCAAGCTCTAGCGCCTTTTTATCAAAAATCCTTTGACAATAGTTACTTAACCTCTTGCATTCTAACTCGGAAAGCGTACGAGAATATTTTTGTAACAGTTCAGGCGACGTCATTAGTTCCTTATATAAGGTAAAAATATCTTTTTTAACAAAAGGTGCCATATAATTTTTTATCGCTACCTTCGATTCTTTTTCCACCATACTTATTCTTTTTTCTTTCGAATCCATGAAGCTGACTACTTTTTCCGTTCTTTTTTCTGAATCCAGCCTGCTGCTAAAAAGGAGCTTTTCTAATGCATCATCGTATTTCGTATTAATTTTTGAAAGAATCATCGATTTTTTTATTCTTAGATCATTTGCTAATAGATTTTTAATTTTATCCAATCTCTTATAGATAGGTAAGTATTGAAATTCATTGATAAATAGTTTTTTGAGTTTCCCCCCTCTCATAAGTCGTGATTTTTCAATCATAAAATCCTCGGAAGGTGCCAAATTAAACTCAATTTCTTTTAAATAATGGTCAATTAACTCCTTAAAATCCAGCGATCCTTTAAAACTAGAAACCCATTGGATCCTTTTTGATTTTTCGTTTCCGTTAATAAGCGCCATTAATTTTGAATTAGGAGATATTAATGTTAATTTCTTCCCCAAACAATTTCTCATAAACTCTATATAGGTGGTTTGTTTAATTTTGTTTACCCCTAGATCAGGCAGAACGGCTGAAATATAATCGATAAACAATTTATTAGGTGCAAGAATCATTAATTTTTCTGGAGGAAATCGATATCCAGAAGAGTAGAGAAAGTAGGAAATTCGATGGAGAGCAATGGTTGTTTTTCCACTTCCAGCCGCTCCTTGAACGATTATGGGGTGTTTAAGTGAAGCTCGAATGACTTCATTTTGCTCATTTTGGATGGTCGCGACAATTTCTGTTAAGCGATTATCCGCTTTTCCTGATAAGGATTTCTGCAATAGTTCATCATGTGTGGTTAAATCGATATCTCGAATCTCTTTTAATAGTCCATTTTCGATTTCATACTGCCGCTTTAAAGATAAATAGCCACTTTGCGTTTCTCCGTAGGCATCATAAGTCACATTTCCTAACCGGCCATCATAGTAAACATTTGCAATCGGTGATCGCCAATCGACAATAATCGGAATCTGATTCACACGGTCAAACAGTGAGGCTTTCCCAATATATAAAATCTCTTCTTTGGTGTCACCACTGCTTGTAAAATTGATTCTCGAGAAATATGGTTTCCCGATGACGCTTGCTAACCGTTCCAATTCACTTTCGGCCAATTCTAAGTATTGAGCATTCGTTAAAAGATTCATGTAGCTTAAACTACTGTCTGACGTATCTAGTTCAGCAAAGGCTTCTTTCAAATTCTCGACAAACTGTTCTTTATTTCCCTTCGATATTTCCAGAACGCTTTTAATATATTCCTTAGTAAATTCTAGGCGTTCCACTTCTGTTTGATAATCTTTATGATTACGAACTGATATTTGTTTTTTCGAGCTCATTCTCTCATCCGTCACCTCTCAATATGAGTTATACAACGGGAACTGGGACAAAAAGAAACATCTACAATTTTTTTGTAGATGCTTTTCTTTACAATGGAGCTATATTTTACCATTTTACAAGTGTTAATACAAACTTTTTATTGTTAAACGGTGAATATACTAGTCGATTTTCTTGCCGACATTTATTGACGCAGACATACAATACACGTGCAGACTTTATCTTCCCTTGTTTTTAACCTTTGAAAAATAGTAAAGCAATTAGGAAAATAATCAATCCTATTAAGAAAATAGGACCAATACCTGTACTGTATACAAAATAAATTCTAATATGGAGAATCGCATGAATAATCAGAATGACCAGTAAGCAGAAAAGCAAAAAAATAGTTAACTGTACATTTTTATTTCGATTTCGATTCAAAGAATTGGCTCCCTTCTAGAAGCTCTACAGGGACACTTAATGGACTAACCTACTCTTGTTTTTTTATATAAATATTTTAAGGTTGCTTGAATTATTCCTTCCTCTAAAAAAACCGACCTCTGATTTATTGAACTATAACCCGAATAATGGACACTTTATAAAAAGTCCCTTATTCGGGTTTTTCTGTGTCCATTTCACAAAAACCCGTTTATAATCAAACTCAATGATGTGAGCGGAGGACATATAATGAGTAAAATTATTTTTAATGAAATTCAAATGAAACTACTAGAACAGAATCCAAATGTACAACACGTATCGGATCGTTCTATCGCATATAAGCCTGAATTTAAGGTAGAAGCAATTAAAGAAAATTCAAATGGTAAAGGACCTGCCCAAATTTTTATTGAACATGGATTTGACTTAGAAATGATTGGGTCTGATAAACCTAGTGAATGTTTAAAACGCTGGAGGAAAACATTTGAGCAGTTTGGGGAGGATGGTTTCTTCACAGAAAGGCGTGGAAAAGCAAGCACTGGTAGACCCTCTTCAAAGCCTCTTTCAGTTGAGGATAACTTAAAGAAAGCTGAAGCACGAATTAAATTCCTAGAAGCGGAGCTTGAATTCTTAAAAAAGCTAGACGAACTAGAAAGGCAGGCGAAGAAGAAGAAAAAGTAACCGTTTCAGAGAAGTATATGCTTATCGAACAAACTATTAGAAAGTTTGGGCTTATACATATGGTGAAATTCCTCTGTCAGAAGGCAGAGGTAAGCAGAAGTGGATATTATGCTTGGGTAAAGGCTGAAAGCATGCGGTCTGAGCGAGAAGAGAATGATTGGAATGATTATGAGTTAATCAAGGAAATATTTAATAAGAAAAAGGGTTTCGCTGGAGCACTTACTATCAAAATGATTTTAGAGAATGACTATTTTGTGGAAATGAATCACAAAAAAATCCGACGGATTATGAGGAAGTTTAATTTAGTGGCAAAGGTTCGCCAAATTAATCCTTACAAAAAAATGGCTAAAGCTACCCAAGAACATAAGACTCTCTCTAACCTATTAAATCGAGAATTTGACCAAGGTGAGCCTGGAAAAGTATTGCTAACGGATATTACTTATGTGTACTATGGAGCAGCGCAACCGGCTTATTTGTCTTGTGTAAAGGACTCCTCGACAAGGGAAATTGTTGCTTATCATTTGTCCAGAACATTAAAGATGGATCTTGTTTATTGTACATTGGATAAACTCTCTGTAGCACTTGGTGATCTAGTTCATCCGGAAGCTATGATTCACTCAGACCAAGGGTTCCATTACACGCATCCAGAATTTCAAAAAAGAGTGAAAAAGCTAAAGCTTACTCAGTCTATGTCCCGTAAGGGAAATTGTTGGGATAACGCCCCAATGGAATCATTCTTTGGTCATTTAAAGGATGAAGTAGACTATTCTTCATGTCAGAGCTTTGAGGAATTACAGGGATTGATAGGAACCTATATTGAGGAGTACAACACCAACAGATATCAATGGAGCCTAAATAAAATGACTCCGGCACAATACCGGAGTCACTTATTAGCAGCTTAAAATACTCGGTCTTTTTTTAGACTGTCCATTTTATGGGTCACAGTTCATATTCAGAAAGGTCGGTTTTTTTTAGAGGAATTTATTTTGTTTGAGAAATTTGGGTAACTATTTGGGTTAATGCCTCGTTGATTGGCGTAATTGGACGACCGAGAACCTTTTCAAAATCATTACTTTCAACTGCTAATGAACCATTTCGAATACTCTCTTGAATTCCAACTACAATCGGAATGACAAAATCCGGTAAACCTAGACCTTTCATGATTTCGGCATAAGTCTCGTCAGTGACTTGTTGAACAGGTATTTCTTTACCCAATACAACTCCAAGAGCAGATGCTAATTCTTCTTGAGTTAATAGAGGCGCAGAAAGTTCATAAACCTTATTTTCGTGACCGTTTCCGACAAGCACGGCTGCTGCTGCATCTGCATAATCTTGTTGTAGTGCCCAGCCTACTTTGCCTGTTCCAGCTGAAGTTACCCATGGAGCACCTGCCAACGCCCCTTGAATGCTCCCAATTTCGTTTTCCAAATACCAATTGTTACGCAAGAAAGTATATGGAATCCCTGTTTTAATGATTGCAGCTTCTGTCGCAACATGAGGCGGTGCCATTAAATTTGTGCTTTCTGTTGCATTAGCCAAACTTGTATAAGCGATAAATTTCACTCCAGCTCGTTCAGCTGCTGCGACTGCATCTGTATGCTGACGAATTCTTGTTTCATTGTCACCATCCGCAGAAATAATTAATAAACGATCAATCCCTGCAAAAGCAGTATCTAATGTTTCTGGAAGGTCAAAATCTCCTTTGCGAACTTCTACTCCACGAGCTCGTAATCCTTCTGCTTTCTCCGGATTACGTACACTGACAGCCAATTGATTCGCTGGTACAGTTTTTAATAAGGTATCCACTACTTTTGATCCCAATTTTCCTGTTGCACCTGTTACTAATATTTTCATTTGATATTCCTCCAATTGTTTTATTGTTAAAATTATTTTTATTATTGACTTTAACTTGTAATCGAATTGATTACCTGTAATCATTTTAATAACATGCTGATCTTTTGTCAACGTAAAAAACCATTTATATATTTTCTTCGTAATTTTGGTATAATACACTTGTAATCAAATTGATTACATTATAATAATATGGAGATATTAAAGTGTAGAGACAATAGAGAAGGTGAGTAAAGATGTCGGTTAGCAGCCGTTTTGCAGTTGGAATTCATATATTAACACTTCTTGAGGTTAATAAAGGTGGGGTAAACTCATCAGAGTATATTGCGGGAAGTGTCAATACAAATCCAGCCGTGATCAGAAAAATAATGGGCATGTTAAAAAAAGCAGGATTAGTAAATGTACGACCTGGTATTGCTGGGGCTGAACTGGCAAAGGATCTATCTACTATTACCTTGTTGGATGTTTATAAAGCAGTTAATGTTGTCCAGGAGAAAGAATTGTTTAGCATACATGAAAATCCCAATCCTAATTGTCCCGTTGGAAGAAATATTCAAAATACAATTGGTCCACTGTTTTCAATTGCCGAGACGGCATTGGAGAAAGCTCTCGGAAATGTAACCATTGAGGATGTAGTCAGGGATATTACTAAAAAAGAGAAAGTTAATAGAATGTAAAAATACAATAGAGAAAGCCGAGAATACCGTACTCCTCGGCTCTCAATTTGCATAAAACTGATTTTTAACTAAAGGTAATAGTTTTCAGATATAACCTAGATGAAAACCCTTAGTCGTAAGGTAGTATGACCGGCAAGATGCTCTTACTTTTTATAGCTGAGACCAAAGCCGAAGGTGTAGTCGTCACCCGCTGCATTTGTGTAGGTATAGTCAAACTTTTCGGCGTAGCCTGGAACATCAGACGCGTTCATTTCTACAGCCTCTTGATTGGCTGGGATCGTGATTGGCAGCTTACCTGTTGGGTTGAAGCGTCCGCGAAGGACATCAAGTAGTGCTTCAGCCTTGACGCTGTAAGTAGCCACGACTGATGCAGCGGCAGGCTCTACCTCATCGATAACCCATGGATTGGTCATGTTGATTACCAGGGTAGTTGGGACTTTTTCTTCGATTTGTTTAACTTTTGCAACGTCAATTCCGGTGTTCGTGCCTAATTTAATGTCTACAGTAGAGTTGTCAGGTAACTCGTATGGACTTGGACGCAGCCAAACAACAGCGGCAGTTGCTTCACCAAGTGTGTCAACGATCGTTACTGTTGGGTCTTCCTTCGCAATCATCTTCTTCATTGCCTCTGTACGACTGGCACTGTTGGAACCGCTAAACACTTCTACGTATAGCTTTGTATGTGCGATTTTTTCATCAGTCAGCGGCAGCATTCCCTGATTGTTGCGGAGAAGCGTAACGGACTTAAGATGCGCTTCGTCTGCTCTGGCCTGTGATTTTTCTGAGCTGGCAATGGCCTGAGCTTCTGCCGGGTCGGTATATGGATCCTCGAAAAGTCCAAGGTTGAATATTTCAGTAAGTAGCTGGGACACGGAAGGACCTAGGTCCTTCTCTTTAATTAAGCCTTTATTTACAGCAGAGATAAGGCCGCTTGGGTCGTTGTTGTCAGAGAAAATGTTTGTTCCTGCATCGATTGCCTTCGCAAACTTCTCTTCAATCGTTAGGTTATGCACGCCCCAGTCGCGGTTGGTCAGCACACCGCTATCGCTGTTGACGTATCCTTTAAAGCCCATCCGGTCACGGAGCAGGTCAGTGAGGAGGTTCTTGTTGTAAGCACCGGCTACCTCTTCGAACTGCTGTGTCTCCGATTGCCAAAGCTCACGTGGAAGCTGTGCA
This sequence comes from Bacillus sp. OV166, assembly GCF_900177675.1. Taxonomy (GTDB): domain Bacteria; phylum Bacillota; class Bacilli; order Bacillales; family Cytobacillaceae; genus Neobacillus. The sequence continues at coordinate 4,184,511 of NZ_FXWM01000001.1, forward strand.
GCGCTGCCCTCATTTTTAGGGACATTGTAGTATGACATGACCGAGCTCACTCCAGCATCGATGGCAGCTTGGAACGGAGGCAGCTGGTATTTGTAAAGGCTGCCAGGCGTTGGATAGGTCGCAAACTGACCAGCCTCATTGTGCGGGTCGAGGCCACGGACGACAGCTCCGTCACCAGGGAAATGCTTAACGGTCTGGGCGACAGACTTGCTGCTGAGCTCCTCACCTTGGAAACCAAGGACGAGTTCTTTTGCAATTTTTGCGTTCAACGTTGGGTCTTCCCCAAAGGTACCGGAAATGCGGCGCCAGCGTGGTTCAGTCGCAGTTTCAATCTGGTATCCGTAATTCTTTTGGATGCCGGCAGCGCGCCACTCGTCGGCTGCAATCTCGGCGAAGTCGCGAATGAGGCTGAGGTCACGCGTTGCCGCAAGACCCAGGGTTCCAGGCCAGGTGGAGAATTGACCGGAGGCCTCGCTGATGCCGAACTCGTTCTGTTCATTTATGTTATTCCTCGGGTTAGAGGTGAAAACGATCGGAATACCCAGTGGTGAAGCCTCGGCAATCTCCTGATATTGGTTCGCTCGTTCAGCTAGTGCTGCAGCTGAAGGATTATCTCGGATGATAAGGTAGCGAATGTGGCGTTTATTGATGTAATCGTTGATAGCGGTAGTGCTAAGTGATGTGATTTGCATGATGCCTGCTTTCTCCTCCATGCTCATTCGCGGCAGGAGATCGGCTACACGCTTTTCGGTGGACAAGCGCCAGTCCTCGTAAGGATCAAGCTTGCCATTAGCATTGAGATCTTTGAATAGACGTTGACCAATCTTAATAGTGGGCTTAACATGTGCTTCAACCGATGGCGCCTTTTTCCCACCAGCATTTGAATGGTCCGGTGGTGAGGCAAATGCCCCGCCAGCAAGTGTGGCAGCAGCCACACTTGTGATAAGAGAAGACATAACTATTTTTCTTAACCGTTTCGATTTTTTTGCCAATTTTGCTACCCCCTTGAAATTTTGTTGAGAGTGAATCATAAAAGCGTTTGCATAAAAATATCTATATTTTCCCTCCTTTGCCCCCAAAAGCTTGACGTTCAATATTTGTAACCGGATACAAAATGGGACAATTAAATTATACGAAAATTAGGATAATTAACCGTTGTATTAATTTTAGGTTTTTTTGTGATATTTTTATTTTTTATCTCTATAGTTAAATTCCGGTGACACACCCCGCTTTTTCTTGTTTCACACACTTTGTTCCACATGACCACTTATTAATGGATTAGTAGGAGATTAAATTATTTAGTTTAAGATAGTCATCACTTCTTTTTATAAAGGTAAAATGAATGGGTTTTATTAAAATTAGCACCATCCAAGTGTTGGATGGTGCTAATTACGAGCTATGTGAAACGAGTTATAACGCCCTTCTGTGCTTATAAACACTGTAACGGGCTTTATGAACGGTTTATAACGACCTTCTATGACTATTTATCACTGTAACGGGCTTTATGAACGAGTTATAACGACCTTCTCCTCTTATTAATCACTGTAACGGGCTTTATGAAATGGTTTTCTTCCCAATGTTCACTTGCATCATTGCTAAAAAACCTAGTAAGCCATTTCTTTTCCTCTTCCGACAAGAACTGTTAATTCCCTCAATTTCCAATTAAGGGATTCGTAAAAACTGGTAAGTAATCCCCTATGAATTTATCTTCCTTTCTTCAGGGTACGCACCCACTAAATCCCCAATTTATATAGAGAATAAGGAATAAAAAGGAAATGGTAAGGAACAAGAAATTATTAATATTTCGTGATCATCAAAAAAAGTGTCAGGCACCATCCAATTATCTGGTTGGTGCCTGACACTCATTTATTCGTTACCTATTATTCATTTTAACAATTTATTCAGGAAGTCTAGTCTCTGTTTTGCATTCTCTTTAATAATGATATCTACACCCGTATCAACAACTTTTTCAACATTTTCTCCCTTTGTTACTTTCAATGCTGTTTCAACGCTTAAATATCCCATATCATAAGGATTTTGTGCTACTGTACTAGATATCGTTCCAACCTTGATTAACTTCAGCATATCAGGAATTCCGTCTGCTCCGATGACTGGTATCGTAACACCATGTTCCTCCAATACCTTAATTACAAGTAAAGCAGAAATGTCATTTGTAGCAAAGACTCCCTTAATATCCGGATGATCACGCAATATCTTTGTCATTTCTTTCTTTACTGTTTTGGGATCATCCGATATCCCTATTTTTTCAGCCGCCAAGATGATCCCCGCATCTTTTAAAGCCATTTTAGCGCCATTCATCCGTTCTCTAAATACTGAAATGGACAAATCGCCACCGATAATGGCCACTTTATTTCCAGGTTGAAGCTGCGAGGCTAGAAGTGAGCCTGCTTTTTTTCCTAAATCCACGTTATCGGTACCGATATAAGAAGTTTTATTTTCCAATGGAAAATCATTATCTACTAGTAATACAGGAGTTTTTTTGATATCAGTAAACTTTTCCAGTAAAGGAAGAACCGTTGAATCCGTCGGTGCGACAATTAATACATCTGGATTTTCTTGATAGGTCTTCTCTAATAATCTACGTTGTTCTTCAGCAGATTCATTACGTGGTGCGATAACCTTCCCATCGATGCCAAAATCTCTGAACCCTTTTTCAGCGCCTGCTTTAATGATTTTCCAATATTGTATGTCTAAACTTTTTAAAACAACGACCACTTTCGGTTTTTCATCTACAAATGAATTAGAAATAAAACTTATAATGATGACAGAAATAACCGCTCCTACAAAATAAACTAGTTTTCTATTTTTTAACAATACATCCTCCCCTCTCTCTTATTTTAAGAATAGTAACGATCAGTTATTAAGAATGGGATTTAATTGAAAGCAAATCGAGAAAATGGTCCCCTCATCCCCCGTTGTTATATCAATTTCAGCGTGGTGTCGTTTTGCTACACTGTAGCAAATAGCCAAACCTAATCCTGTTCCCGTTTCCTTCGTTGTAAAGAAAGGTGTTCCTAATTTTTGGAGAACGTCCGGGCTGATGCCATGACCCTGATCTTTTATTTCTAAAATGACGGCTTGGTTTTTTGTATATGTTTTTATCGTAAGTTTTCCATTCGACGACATGGCATCGAGTCCATTAAGGGCGATATTTAAGATTAGCTGACGGATTTCTTTTTGATCGAGATAAATATCCGGACACTTATTTAAATCAAGCTTAACTTGTTTATTTGACCGAAAAGCCTCCGCTTGAATTAGGGGAGATAATGCTTCTAGTATCGTATTTAAGTTTTGCTTTTTCTTCACACTGACCTTGTTTTTGGCTAAATTAAGAAATTCAGTAATAATCGCGTTCGCCCTACGTAATTCATCTAACATCAAATCAATAATCTCTGCTGATAAATTAGCACTGTTATTCCTTGATAATTGTAAAAACCCTTGAACAGTTGTCATCGGATTTCTAATTTCATGGGCAATTCCTGCTGCCATCTCACCGATTAAATTCAACCGATCTAATCGTGACATCTCCTTCTCCAGGTGAACGGTATCGGTAATATCTGTTAAAACAATTAGCGTACATGGTTCTGGATCGATATCAATCATTTCAGTCGATAATAATCCGTCTCGAATATCTCCGTTTTTCGTTTTATAGCTAATTTTCTTATTACGAATTTTCCGATCAAGATTAATAGGTTTCCCCGTTGATTCATCGACAAAATTCTTCAAATTTATTTTGTGTTTTTCCAACTCATCTTGGCTATAACCAGTAAATTTTATCCAACTAGTATTTACTTCAATAAAGGTTAAGTTCTTCTGCGAAAAAATCGCCATTAGGCAGGGACTAGATTCAAAAATTTTACGAAATCTTTCTTGGGAACGGTAGAGATGATTGGCGATTCTTTCTCGTTCCTCTATCTCTTCTTGTAGTTTCTCGTTAGCCCTTATCAGTTCTAGTGTGCGTTCTTCAACTATTTGTTCCATATTATTGAATTGGAGTTTTTTAATTTCTTCTATCTGCTTTCTTTCTGTAACGTCTCGAATCGAACAAACAAAAAGCTGTTGATTTTCAACTGTGGTTTCACCAATTAGAATGTCCGCATGAAAGTGACTTTCATCTTTCCGAATAGCGACCGATTCTATCACCTTTCCGACAGATTGCTTGATTGAGGAAAAGAATGAAAACGAAGAATCCTGGACGTCGTTACCCATCCATTTTAGAAAAAGCATTACCACATGTTTACCGATTAATTCCTCAGCCTTGTAACCAAACATGCTTTTTATAGCTGGATTCACTGATAGAATAGAACATTGATCGTCAAACGTAAGGATCGTGTCGACAATGGTTTCACCAATAACTTTGGATAATGCCTCTGTCCGCCGTAAATTTAACGTTGTTCTATCTAACTTTTTATTCACTTTATTCAGTTCAACCTTCCGTTCTCGATCGGATTGAATGATATTTTCATTGTGATTTTGATATATCTTAACAAATTGTTCGATTTTCTGCTTCAATGTTTTTGGATTAAAGGGTTTAAAAATATAATCAATGGCCCCTACTGCATACCCTTGATGCACATGTTCCATATCTTGACTTATGGCTGTGATAAAAATGATCGGGATGTGTCTTGTTTTTTCTCGAGCCTTTATAAGCTTCGCCGTTTCAAATCCATTTAGACCAGGCATCTGTACGTCCAGTAAAATTACAGCAAAATCTTGTTTTAACATACATTTTAACGCTTCTTTTCCTGAATTCGCACTTACTAAGTGATAATTGGGTGAAGTAAGTACAGCTCTCAATGCTAATAGATTTTCGGGATGATCATCCACCATTAAAATATTTACCTTTTTGGAATGGGGACTATTTAACTTTTCGATAGATTTTTTCTGATGCGTCAAATTCTCCGTAACAGTGTTCATAACTAGTAAATTTTATCCCCTCTCTTTTACCCAACCCAAGAAAACCTGAAGGGCTTAGGCTATTATATAATAACGTATGGACATGATTTTGAAGATCCTTATTAAAATAGATAAATACATTTCGGCATATAATGATATCAAACTCGTTAAATGATTGATCCGTTACTAAATCATGCTGGGCAAACACAACATTTTTTTGCAAAAAGGGATGGAAAAAAACCTTATCATCCACTGCCTTATAGTATTCTGAAAAGGCCCTCTTACCGCCTGCCTCTATATAGTTTTTGGTAAAGAGCTGCATCCGATCTAATGGAAAGGTACCTTGCTTTGCCTTTTCTAGAACACCTTTGTTTATATCGGTGGCAAACATTCTCGTTTTATCGTAAATCCCTTCTTCATGTAAGAGAATAGACATAGAATAGACCTCTTCCCCTGAAGAGCAGCCAACATGCCAAATTCGAATTTCAGGATAATCTCTTACTAAAGGGATGACCTTGGTTCGGAATGACTTAAAAAATGAAGGATCCCGGAACATCTCTGTCACATTAATCGAGAATTCAGAAAGCAATTCCCCCATGACTACTGAATCGCGTAGTACCTTTTCTTGTAGAGCCGAAATACTTGTAAGATTCTCCTTACAAACACGATGGCGAATTCTCCTTTGGATAAACGGAAAGGCGTAGTTTCGAAAATCATAACCATAATAACGAAATACGGCCTCTAGCAGTAATTCTATTTCAATTCTTTCTATCTCTTCTGACTGTAGAATATCAGGTGTCTTTATCAAATTTTCTAGCCCTCCTTACTATATAGCCATACTTGCATTAAGGAAAATAACTGGTCTAAGTTAATCGGCTTACTGATATAATCCGTTGCTCCAGCATCTAAACATTCTTCTCTACTGCGTTTCATTGCCTTGGCTGTAAGGGCGATGATTGGTACTGCTTGAAATTCTGTTATTTGGCGAATTTGTCGCATGGCTTCAAACCCATCCATCTCCGGCATCATAATGTCCATTAAAATTAAGTCTGTATCTGGGTTGTCCTTTAATACCTCAATCCCTTCACGGCCATTTTCTGCTATAATAATATTCATTTCATATTTTTCAAGCGCAATTGTTAAGGCATAGACATTCCGTATATCATCATCTACAATGAGTATTTTCTTGTTTTTCAAAGAAGAAATGCCGTATTGAATTTCTTGATCTTTTATATCATTAAGTGGATCATCCTCATAAAGACTTATGGCTACTTCTTCCAAAGCGGTATTTCCTACTGTTTTGTTGATCGTTTGAAAGTATGGCAAGTATAAAGTGAAGGTGCTTCCTTTCCCTTTCTTACTCGTTACCTCTATAAATCCACCTAATAACTGAGCCATTTCTCGACTAATGGAAAGTCCTAATCCAGTGCCGCCATATTGACGACTTGTCGTTCCATCTGCTTGTTTAAAGGCATCAAATATCGTTTCTTGTTTGTCTTTATCAATGCCAATTCCCGTATCGATAACGGAAAATTCAAGCATCGATTGCTCTCGAATTCCTCCTACAAACAGGTTGCCACTGACATCTTTTATAACCTTCCGAACCTTTAATGACACACTGCCACGTTCAGTAAACTTAAACGCATTTGAAAGGAGATTTTTTAAAATTTGCTGTAAACGCTGTTCATCTGTATTGAATGACCCTGATAAACTTTCTTCCATTTTGATAGTGAACTGTACATTTTTTTGAATCGAAATCGGAGTAAATTGTCGTTCGATAAAATCATGTATATCCTGTAGCTCTACCTCTGTAGGGTTTACATCTAATTTCCCTGACTCCACTTTGGCTATATCTAAAACATCGTTTATTAAATGAAGTAAATCATTACCTGATGAGTAAATCGTCTGAATATACTCTTCCTGGTCAGCGGTAAGATTTCCATCCCCGTTTTCAGCGAGTATTTGTGCTAAAATTAGTAAACTATTAAGTGGTGTTCTTAACTCATGGGACATATTCGCTAGAAACTCCGTTTTATATTGAGAGCTAAGCTCCAATTGTTGAGCTTTCTCTTCAAGCGCCTCCCTAACCTTTTCGATTTCCTTGTTCTTTTGTTCAGAGGCTATATACTGCTCTTCTAGTTTTTCATTCGTCGTTCTTAACTCCTCTTGTTGTAACTGCAGTTCTTCTGATTGAGCTTGAAGTTCTTCTGTCAAGGCTTGTGAATCTTGCAATAATCTTTCTGCTTTCATATGGCTGACAATACTGTTTATCTTAATACCAATATTATGAGTTACGGCTTCCAATAGTTTAACTTGAAGGGGACTAAAGGACTCAAATGATGCAATTTCAATGACAGCTTGTACATCATTTTCAAATTGAATCGGTAAAATAATAATATTTTTCGGTGAACCTACTCCAAGGCCTGATCTAATTTTTACGTAGTGATCAGGGACATTGGTTAGTAAGATTGAACGTTTTTCAAGTGCGCATTGTCCGATCAGACCATCTCCAAAACGAAAACGCATATAATCTTTATTATCATCTAAAGAGGCATAGGCAGAAATCTTTTTTAGATACTTCTCTCGCTCTTCCACTTCCTTAACATAAAAAACTCCATAACTAGCTCCTACCATTGGTACAAGTTTTGTAATTAACAATTCTGCTAACATCGAAACATTTTCAACCTCAGGATAAATGGTAGCAATCTCGGCAATTTTCCTATTCAGCCAACTTTGCTCTTCTGCTACTTCTTTTAATTGTTTCTCTAGCTTACTTTGTTCCTCTAGTGCATGTGCCATTTTATTAAAGGAAACTGCGATTTCACCCAACTCACCCTTAGTGGAAAGCTCAATTCGGGGCAATGAACTAAAATCACTAGTGGTAGCACTTTTCATAACAGCTGTTATTTTGTTCAGGTTATTGGTCATACCTCTAATAATCCAAAACGTGAAAGCAATTCCAATACATAAGGCAATGGCAAGATAAATGTAAATAATGGTAACAGCCATATTGTATGTATCTTTCGACCTTAAGAGCTCATTTTTCATCTTTTGTTCTTGCAATCCATAAAGAAGGTCGGCAATTTGATTCATTCTTTGTCTTAAAAGTTCAGCATCAGTCCAAAAGACAGCAGGAATTTCATACTCACTATTTAGTTTTTTTGCTGTCAAAGCTTGCTGACCCATATTTAGATATTGTTCATGCAATGTATTAAATTTTGCGATTAGTTCTTGAGATTTCTCTTCCTTATCCATTTCTTCTAGTGATTCAATCGCAGCTTGCAAATTGGTATGGGAATCTTCCCAAGAATTCGTCGCCATTAAATCGATTTCATCTCTACGTTCCGATAACACCGAATTTAACTCTAAACCTATTCTAGAAGTCTCATATTTAATATCGGAAGCCATTTTGATTCGCTCATTTAAATCATTAACAACAATATTCATATTTACTGTCGATTGTTCGAGCATGTTCATTAAAATGATTGCGATAATAAAAAACAATAGCAGTAATGAACCGATGCTCGTATAGAGCTTTGTTTTAAATTTCATAAGACCTCCATATTTCCTATCGTTTCTTAACAGGTTAATCTATTAAACTTAAATCATAGTTGTCACAAAAAATAGAATATTCAAAATGATAAAACTTCCCATTTATCAATTATCTTTCATATTTTTTTATTTTACTTTAAGTCAATATTATCGTCTACATAATATTTAATATTAATGAAGGAAAGTGGCTAATAAAAAGGATGCACATCCTTCCACCCATAATTAATAAAAAGTACATCAATAGCCTGTTAAAAATGTCCAATTTTAGAGGGTTTTGAAGAATTATAGTAAATGTGAAGGTTTCACTCTTTATTGTTTTATTATTTCAATATAACAAACTTACGAGTCACTAATACCTGACGATTAACCCCCTGCTTCCATACAATCACCTTCACTATAATACTACTACAGTTACCGTTTTTTTTCTTCACTGAGAATGGAGACAATCAAAAATTATAGGAAACATGATTTATTTCACATACAAATGAATCCAAATATTTTAGAATATTCTTTAAAAATAGAAATCAGGTGAGGGTATGACATTGTTAAAAGAATTTTCAGATTTAGAAATGTTTATAAATTCATTAAGTTCGCTAGGTGTGGACTGCTTCTTTGGCTGTGACGAACAAGAGTTAATGCTTTTGAAAGATACAAATCTCCGTTATGTACGGATGCAGCATGAGCAAGCTGCGGTTCATGCTGCAGATGGTTTCGCTCGTGCTACAGGCAAACCTGGAGTAGTCCTGCTAACCACTGCTTCAGGAATAACCAATAGCACTACTGGGATCGCAACTGCTTATAGTGACTCGGTGCCGTTAGTCATTATAGCAGGACAAATACAGGATGATCCGCTCCATACCAATCATGAAGCGTTTCTTGAATTAAACATTTCAGGACTTACAATGGCCATTACGAAGCACGCCTTAAAAATAAATAACATCGAAGGCATCCAAGAAGCTCTTAAAAATTGCCTTACGATGGCGACTAACGGGAGACCAGGACCTGTTTTGCTTGAACTCACAACAGATACAACGATGAATGTTACCCAGAACCACCGTTTAGGTCGACCACAGCTTAAAAGGAGGAATAGGATAGAAAATTCTATTAAAATGGCAAAGAGTTTAATGGAAACAGCAAGAAAGCCAGTGTTATTCATTGGGGGCGGGATCATCGCTTCAGGAGCTGCCGATTATTTAAGAGAGGTTGTAAAGCAAACTCGAATCCCTGTCGTAAGCTCCCTTATGGGGATTGGTTCTATGGAAGCAGGAAACCCGTTGTACCTGGGGATGCTCGGGATGCATGGGACGTTTGCCGCTAATAAAGCCGTCCATCATTGTGACCTTTTAATTAGTATTGGGGTTCGTTTCAGTGACCGAGTGACAGGAAGAATTAGTGGTTTTTCGCCTTCATCGAAAAAGATCCATGTGGATATAGATCCTGCTGAAATCAATAAAATCATCCCTATCGACTTGCCGATTGTCAGCGATGCAAAAGAGTTTCTATCTACATTGAAAAATCAATTAGATTATCAAAAAATTAATGAAAATACTGGAATTTGGTCAAATGAGGTGGTCGAATGGAAACGTACGGTCCCTCGTTTTGATCAATCCAACAGTGTGTTGAACCCTCAGATGGTAATTCGGCTGTTAAGTGACTCTTCCACTCAGGATACTGTTGTGGTAACGGACGTGGGTCAGCATCAAATATGGACTGCTCATCATTATGCTTTTACCAGGCCGCGGACACTGATTACATCCGGCGGATTGGGGACCATGGGCTACGGACTGCCTGCAGCAATTGGAGCAGCTGCTGCTTGTCCGGGAAGGTCTGTCATTTGTGTCTCAGGCGATGGCAGCTTTCAGATGAATCTTCAGGAATTGGTCACAGCTGTGAAGTATCAACTTCCGCTAAAAATCGCTATCTTGAATAATGGCTATCTTGGCATGGTGCGCCAATGGCAGGAACTGTTTTATCAGGGGCGGTATTCCCAAGTCAAAATGACTTCACCGAATTTCGTCCAATTGGCTCAGGCATACGGTGTAACCGGATTTAGGGCCCAGACCGAAGAAGAAGCTAAGCAGATTATTAGGGAAGCATTTCAGTGTACCGGGCCAGTTCTCATGGAGTTTAATATAATGGAGGAAGAAAACGTCTATCCGATGGTACCGCCAAACCATAACAACCATCAAACCATCCTATCTCGTTAAAAAAACGCCAAACCATTGTGGAATTCAAAGGTTTGGCGTTTTTTTTAGGAGGGAATCGTCCAGAAGTGTAAAAATGAGTGGATTTTTACATTTTATGAGCGAATTTTCGATTCCAAAAGGTGAGAATAGATTCTATCAGCGAATTATTAGCTTCTATCAGCGAATCTTTAAGTTCTATCAGCGAATTTGTATGTTCTTTCAGCGAATCCAGGAAGTTTAGGTCTATATAAATATACATTAGTTATGAATGAAAAGTACGGCTATACAACGTGTACTTGTCAATACGCTCCCGGTTCGGTTCATACCCTATACCGGGTTGTTTTGGAATTGTAATCATCCCGTCTTCCACTGTTACTTCGGGATCAATAATATCTTCCTTCCAATACCGGGCAGAAGCAGCTGTATCACCTGGGAGAGTAAAATTAGACAGGCTTGTTATTGCAATATTATGTGCCCTGCCAACTCCAGCCTCAAGCATGCCGCCACACCAGACGGGAATCCCATTCGCCTCACATAAATCATGGATTTTTTTAGATTCTGTTAACCCTCCGACACGCCCAATTTTAATATTAATAATTTTACAACTGCCAAGTTGAATGGCTTTTCGCACATCATCCACATTATGGATACTTTCATCCAGACAAATTGGTGTCTCGATTTGCGCTTGAAGCTGCGCATGATCAATGATATCATCAAAGCCCAATGGCTGCTCGATCATCATTAAATTGAACTGATCCATCGCCTTAAGCGTTTCGATATCCTCTAAAGTATAAGCGGTATTTGCATCCGCCATTAATGGAATATCTGGGTAGTGTTTTCGAATCTCTGCTAAAATGTTTAAATCCCATCCTGGTTGAATTTTCACTTTGATCCGTTTATATCCTTCTTGTAGATGCCCCTCAATCAAAGCTAATAATTCTTCGACCGTATCCTGGATCCCAATACTGACGCCGACCTCAATCTTTTCTAATGTTCCTCCAAGGGCACTCGATAGACTAACTCCTTGCTGTTTAGCATAAGCATCCCAAATGGCCCCTTCAAGGGCAGCCTTTGCCATATAATTCCCACGGACATGATGAAAGCGCTCGGAGACCTCATCTGGATGAGAAATTGGCTCTTTCAGAAGAAGTGGAATCAGAAAATCCTCCATCATATGCCAATTGGTTTTGACAGTTTCTTCTTTATATGTGGCATCAATCGCAGCAACGGATTCAGCCCATCCCGTAATGCCATCCTTCGTTCTGACTTCGACCAAAATAAAATCTTTATCATATTCGGTCCCTACAGCGGTCGTAAAGGGGTGTAATAGATCCATTTTCATATGTCTTAACACAATTCGTTGTAATTCCATACTATTTATACCTCACTCCGTTAAGTATATTTCTTGGTTAATACATAATGATGAAGGTAAGGCTGATCACTTTTCCGTAATGCCGTAACCGTCCACCCTTTGCTCAAATAATGGGTAAAAACCTTGCGCGTTTTCATTCTCCATTCTAATGCGGCTTTTAAATTATTCGCTTTAATCGTTTGGAATTGATTTGGAACCGGAACATAGAGGAGATTGGCCCAGGCATCCCTCTCGCTATCTAGAAAAATATCCTTCGGTACCGGCAACCCCTCGGCATCCTCTTCCACTTGAATCAAGAGGGGGACTTCATGGTTATCAACGAAATCTTCCATCCGCTTAGACGTTTCCTCAGCTATGTTCCATTCCACTAAAAAGCGATCAGATGGCAACCCTGCATTAAGAATATCAGGCATTTCACCATAACAATTCTCAATATACTGCGTACACGCTCCGCCTAGTTTGCTTAAATTAAGATATCCATTGACCGTTTCCAGTGGGTCATATGTCCACGTGATGAGTTGATAGCCCATCTTTCGTGCTTCTTCACGCTGCTTTAATTTTAATTTTTCACCGATTCCCATTTTTCGAAAATCTGGATGAATCCCCATACTATGCGAACATAGATAGACTTTTGTCCCATCAAATCCTGGAAAGCTATACTGAAAGCCAATTAATCGAGTTCCAGAAAAAGCGCCTATCACCATCCCGCCATTTTTAACAACGGCAATGCTATGGTTAACGGGTACTGGATCCTCATCAGCCCAAACAAGACTTTCTAAATCTCTCACAGCAGTCAATTCTTCTGCCGTATGTAACATGCGTATCGTAATCAGTTTTTGTAAGTCCATATTTAGTAACTATCCTCCTGACACTTGATTAGATGACATTTTTAAGAAAGCTTTTTAAACCACCGCAGGTTGCCATATCGGGACTAGACATGCTACACACAAACCAACCATATACTTTTTCATAATATCCACCATTAATGGTTATTTTCATTATTTTTTGAAGCGGCATTATAAAGTAGACTTGTTAATATTTTCGTTCCATATAGTAGTGCCTTCTGATTAAATTGCATGTCTGGGTGGTGAAGTCCAGGACGCAAGTCACAGCCTAATCCAATCATGGTCGCTTTTACTTCCGGTTTTTGCAGGGTATAGAAGTGAAAATCTTCTCCTCCTTGTGAAATACAATTGTCTACTACATTTTCTTCTCCCAAGACAGAGGCAGCGGCCATCTTTGCTAGTTTTATAGCTTCCGTATTTAAACTTGCAGCAGGAACAAATTCTTTCACGGTTCCGGTTATACTTGTCCCAGTCAAAGTACCGACCTTCTCTAGCAAATCCACTGCTCTAGACTGCAGTTCATCCATTGCTCCATTTGTACTTGCACGTAAGTCCAAAATAAAATTTGCGGTTTCCGGTATGACATTGGAGGAATCTCCTCCAGCAAGTAAGCCTGTCATTTTAATTGAAAAGGAGTCCGGGCTTTTTAAACGAATGTTTTGCAAGGCCTGAATTAGGTACGAAGCGGCTTCGATTGGATTATTTCCATCCTGAGGCCGCGATGCATGTGCTTGCTTGCCCTTGATGACCCCGTAAATGGTTGCACAGGAACTATGAACAATGGCAGGAGCCACTTTCCCCATTGGAACTTCCATCCATGGACGAAGATGAACACCAAATAAGTATTGAACACCTTCCAAAGCACCTTCTTGCATCATTCGCAGCGCCCCCTCCCCCTTCTCCTCTGCTGGTTGAAAAATAAACCGGATCGGCTTAGTGTGAAAAGATTTATTAGCAGCTATGGCTAAGGCAGTATGTAATACCATGGTGCTGTGGGCATCGTGCCCGCAGGAATGATTGGGTTGAACCTTCCCTTTCACTTCTTGTAATAGGGCATCCATATCGGCACGTAAGGCAACGATCTCGTTGCCTTCTCCTGGAATATCGGCAACAATACCAAAATGCCCTTCGTATGTTTTAAATGAGATCCCTGCTTTCGCTAATTCTTCCTGAATATATTGTGAAGTTTTCTGTTCCTGCCAGCTTGGCTCCGCCAATTGGTGCAGATCAGTATAAGTCTTTAGAATCGCTTGTTCCTGCTCGTTCATAAAATTGATAAGCTGGCTCATAGTGGAACTCCTTTCCTAATTTGTTCATTCCACAAACACACCATAGTTTGAGTAAAGTTCTTCTAATTTCTGCTGTCGAACTTGGATTTCATCCGAATTTTTCACCTTCATCCCAGCAATGATAAAATCCAACAAAATGATCGCAGGTGTAATGGAATGGGCGGCCGATTCGGAATCTTCTTCTGTTGTCAGCGTATAATCGGCGATTCGACCAATCGGAGACAATAAACGATCGGTAACGCAAATGATTGGAACCCCTTGTTTTTTGGCACATTCTGCAATATGCAGGGTTTCCTTCGAATAACGAGGAAACGAGATAATAAATAGAACAGAGCGATCACTTAAATCGGCTAACCGCTCATAGATTTCTCCTGTTGACGGACAAAGTGTGACTCGATCTCGCAGTGTATGGAGCTGAAAAGAAAACCAGTGAGCTGGTGCATAGGATGCACCCATTCCCAAAATGAAGATCCGATCTGCTTTGATTAAAACATCAACGACCTTCCAAAGTTCGGTTTCATTGAGCTGGTGATTGGTTTGTCGCTGGGAAAGAATTTCCTTTTCCATGATTTCCGTAAAAAGAGAAGTGTGCTCTTCCTCTTTATTTTCGATTTTGGAATCTGTACTGAATGGATTCAAACTTTTGTTTACAATCTGCTGTTGGATGTAGTGCAGCATTTCGCTAAAACCATTGAATCCCAAAGCATATGAGAGTCGGATGACGGTGGTTTCACTAACATCTACCTTTCGTCCAATCATAGTTGCCGTGTCAAAAGCTGATTCATCCAGTTTTTCGATTAAATGTTTAGCCACTTTTTTTTGCCCAGGAGACAAAGTACCATATTTTTCCTTAATAATTGTTTCAAAGTTTTTCATATGTCCTCCAATTCATGCAGGAAATGCTTCATATTTTATAAATGTTGCAGTAACTTCTTTATTGTTTTTTATTATAACCTATTTGTTGAATATTTAGAAATCTTTTTTTATAAAAAATTTCTAGTTTCTTTAAAATCCACTTATAAACAAAAAAGTGTCAGGCACCATCCAGTAAATGGGTGGTGCCTGACACCTAGCTTTTATGATGCATCCTTTATTGGAAAAAACAAAAAAGCCGCCAAAGCAGCTAGATCTTCAACTATTATTTCCCTTTAATTTAATAATTGGTACCTATGTACACAATTTTTAAGAAATCAAATTCGTAAACCTACGATTATCACTTTCCTACTTCATACTTCAAATTAAATGAAAATATAGTACTCCGCCCCGATTATCATTAAATTCTAAGATTATTTTAGTTGAAGAATGCTTATTTATCTTATTGTTTTTGTACTTGAATCCAAACTATTTGTTTCAATATATTGGTACTCAGTTTCTAGTTCACCCAAAGTCCATTCATACAAATGTTTATTATTTTTTTTAAATATTCCCGATCTAATTAGTTCATTTATTAAAAATTGCCTTTTTTGGTGGACAGCTTTTCGTTGGTTATTTTTCATTAAGAAGGGTTCCACTCCTTTCATAAAGGCAATTATAAATGAGATTTTTTAAGAATTTGTCGATTGAACGGGTATTTAATGACTTTTAAAGGAATTGTTAACCTTCTTTAACAAAAGAAAATGTCTTTCTAAAAATTTAATCTAAAAGTTAATTTTGAAAATAATTCTTAATAAAACTTAATATTATCGTAAACCTGAAAAGTTTTTATGTATGATACATTGAATTTAACTTTAAAAACAAAAAGTACATAGAAATGTAAAAAAAATTAGAAACAAGAATGAGTGGATCACATGTTAAATGTAAAAGAGGTTACTGAACTGCTAAGGGATGAAGGGATAACAGCTAGTGAACAAATCGTCATACGTTGGATCCTCGAAGGGAAAATAAAAGCGAAAAGGACCAAACATTTTAATATTGACTTCTTGATCCAACCAAAAGATCTAGTAGCATTCATATTAGAAAAGAAAATTGAGGACAAGATTAAACAATTTGGTATGGATTATCTGCACTGGGAAAAGACGTTACAAGAGAACCAGAAATTAAAAGAGGAAATCGAAGAGGTAAAAACTACTATTCGGATCGAACAAGCAAAAGTTAGTGGCTTAAAAAAAATGTTAAAAGCAGAATATGCTCTTTCCGATCATCCCCCACTTACCTTTAATTCATTATTTGGTTTAGATGCGGAGGCTGACAAAGCAATGTTGAAGAAAGAGTTTAAGAAACTACTTAAAGCCCTTCATCCCGATCGAGCTGGTGACGAAAGACTTTTTAAAGTGTTTTTTGAACATTACAAAAAGACCATTTAAATTTAATATTTTTCTACAAACAGGAGAAGTACCCTTTGATTTACCGTCTTAATTTGTCCGATTAAGAAGTAATTTAACTATTCATTATAAAATATGGAGATTAATGTAGATAAGTTTTAAAACGTGATAGCAGGAAAAAATCATCTCGTTACAAAAATAGTTAAGAAGACGTAACAGATGTCTAATGAATAAGTTGAAAGGTGGTCATTTTCCTTGAGTATGGATTTATCCCTACAACAAATCGTCGAAGGTCTACCGAAGTCCTTATTAAATGCATCTGATAGAGATTTGGAAGGATTCCAAAAAATTATCGAAGAAACAATAAAATTAAGAGAAGGTCATAGAAACTTGCAAAAAATGGTTAAAAACTTCTCAACCACTACGATTCAGCGAGCTTAAAATTTAATTAGAAAAAATATTAGGAAGGTGAAATTCACCTTCCTTCCTTTTTGCTGTTAGGGAATGGATGTTGTTTTTTTCCTAGGAATTACGTTTTAAGGATATCGGATGTCTATAAAAAACGAAAACAGCTTTTCTTTTTTAACAACTAATTGTATTATTCAAGAGTTTTAGCATATCCGCAAAATCAAAAGGTGCTTCTTTCCTCACGGAGTCTGCAAATTGGGACACAAGCTTCAATGTTTCAATGCTCTGTACAGGATAATTTCCTGCAGCACTTTCAGCAGACAACATCACAGCGTTTGTCCCATCCATTACGGATTGGAATATATCTGTGACTTCCGCTCTTGTTGGCAGAGGATTCTCTACCATTGATTGCAGCATTTGGGTTGCTGTTATGACATACGTATCCAGCCGGTTGCATTCGCTAATCATCGCTTTTTGTAACAATGGAATCCATTGATAGGGCAGCTCTACACCAAGGTCGCCCCGGGCAATCATTACGGCATCAGTTTCCGAACAAATTTTCTGGAAATTTTGAATGGCCTCAACCGTTTCAATTTTGGCCACCAGCTTAGGCGTATGTCCCTCCACACTTTCCATAAAGCTGCGAACTTCTTTAATATGCGCTGCCCTGCGGACAAATGAGCAAGCTATGAAATCCACTTCTTCTTGTAAAAGGAATTGAATATCTTGTTTATCTTTTTCAGTAAGGGCTGGTAAACTGGTAACAACACCTGGAAGATTTACTCCTTTATGGGAAGATATTTCCCCTCCTGATTTAACTGTGGTAACAACTTTAGTTTGCTCTACCTTCGTAACTTCCAACTCCACGGCGCCATCATTAATTAAAATTCGATTTCCTAATTTTACATCTTTAATTAAACCTTCATAATCGACACTTGCTTGTTTATCGTTACCTACTACTTGATCGATGTGAAGGGAAAAGGACTGTCCTGTGTTAAGAGTGATTTTTTCACCTTCCACTTCGCCCAGTCGTATTTTTGGACCTTGGAGATCACCCAATACTTTAATTGGATGTCCTTTCTCTCTGCTAAGTGTTTTTAATAATCGAATGACATTCCTGTGGCTGTCGTGAGTCCCATGAGAAAAATTCAATCGTGCAATCGTCATCCCATGATTAATCAACTCAGTGAGAACTTTTTTATCATTACTTGCCGGTCCAATGGTACATATACGATCAACAGACATGGTATCACCTCAATTTTATGGTCGGAATTATTGTGCCCAAAGTAGCTTTTATTAGGAATGAATAAAAGAAGTAGGATAAATCCTAAAAGTTTTATGTTTCCAACAGAGCGTATATCTTCAATTGTTAGCTCCATTCCAACATAAATTATGATGAAGAACTTTCTTTTAAATGGCTTACATTGGCACTATGTTATCTGGTATGTAAAAGAGTTGCGTGATTAACACTAAGGTTGTCCTCCTCTGGACTAACATAAATTTTCAAAAGAATGTTTGTAAGGAAACTTAAAGGAGGTATAGAGCAATGCCAAAAGTAGAGGTTTCATGTGCTATCTCAAACTGTACGTTCTATGGCTCAGGTAATGTATGTACCGCTGAAAAAATTATGGTTGAAATGGATAGTCATGCAAGATATGATACAGAAATGTCTGCTGAGTTAGGTGAAAAGAACCATACTGATGAAGTGAGCCGTTCAGCCGAAACCTGTTGTAAAACATTTAAGTCTAAAAAAAGAAAATAATATTCATTTAAATAGAAATTCCTCTTGTGGGCAGCAAAGGAGATAAGGTCAATAACCTTCACTCCTTTTCTGTCCTTTAAATATTTAAAACTGCTTATCGTGTAATGATCTTCAATTTTTTATCAAATAAAGCATTTGGATTTTTAAGTAAAAAAATCCGGCCCCATTTATGAGCCGGATTTCTTACGTCTGCTTTAATTCTAACCTTCGTGCAACTAGTGACAAAGCATAATTAACAATAAAGTACATCAACGCAACAATGACAAAAACAGGTATCACATACGATCCCTTTTGCGCATAAACAATTTGTCCGTTGTGCAATAAATCCGGTAAGGCGATGACGACAGCTAACGATGTATCTTTAAGCAGAGAAATAAATTGACTCACAATCGGAGGAACCATTCTTCTCAGCGCTTGGGGCATGATGATATAGCGTAATGTCTGGATGTAGGTCAGGCCAGACGCACGTCCTGCTTCCACCTGTCCTTTTTCGATGGAGTTTAAACCGCTTCGGATAATTTCCGATATCATCGCCGATTCAAAAACCGTCAATGCTGCAATAGCCGCTGAAGTTATTTCCATTTCAATTCCGATTTCGGGCAATGCAAAATAAGTGAAGAAAATGATCAGCAGCAAAGGAAGGTTTCGAATCGTCTCAACAATCAAGGCCAGTAATTTAGAAACAACGGGAATCCTCGCATATCTGAGCGTTCCTGTGAGACCGCCAATAATGAAGCTAAGCACAATTGAAATGGCAGCGACCTTAAGAGTGACCCCAAACCCTTCCAGTAAAAATTTAATATTGTCCAGTGTATACACTTCAATGAACGGTGCTAGAAAATCCATCTACACAGCTCCTTAATTACTTCTAGCCATGCGTTTTTCTAAAAATCCTACGCCAAGACTTAAAGGTATTGTTAAAATTAAATAAAATAAGGCCACAAAAATATAGGTATCAAAAGTTATGTATGTCTTTGCCGAAATTAAATCCCCCTGATACATTAAATCCCCACCTGCGACTACGGCTAACAATGATGAATTTTTAACTAAATTGATAAATTGGTTGCCAAGAGGAGGGATGACGATCTTAATAGCCTGAGGGAGTATAACCATTCTCATTGCCTGGCCGTAACTCAATCCTGTCGAGCGGGCAGCTTCCATTTGCCCTTTTGGAACAGACATAATTCCGGCACGGATTGCTTCAGCAATGAAAGCGGCTGTATAGATGGTCAATCCGATGGTTCCTGCAGTCATCCCGCCAAAATTTCCAGCTAAGTAAGTGAAAAACACGATAACTAGTACAGGTATATTACGGATAAATTCAACATATGCCGAACCGAGAAAGTTAAGAGGTTTAAATGGGGCAATTCGCATGATTGCAATAAGTGTTCCCAAAATAAAACTGCATATTAATGCTATTAAACTGGCAATAATCGTTATTTTTAATCCTTCCAAAAATGAATCGATATTATTTGTTAGTATCGAGAAATCCAGCAAACGATCTCCTCCTAATTCATCGGAATGAGCAGGTCCGCAAACTTGCCTGCGGACTGCTGCCCAACCTGACGAGAAACCCGATATAAATAATTAATGTTTAATCCATTTATCCTTAATTTCATCGTACTTCCCTGAATCCTTCAGGCTTTTTAATGCTTTATTCAACTCATCGACAAGCTCTTTATTGCCTTTTTTAACAGCTATCCCATAAGGCTCTTCTGTGAAAGTTCCTCCGACCAATTCAAAGGACGGATCTTCTTCTGCCATACCATAAAGGATCGCATCATCTGTGGTCAGGGCATCACCCTTACCTGACTTTAAGGCTGTAAAAGCTTCAGCATAGTTTTCAAATTCAAGTACGGTTGTTTCAGGAGCTTTCTCACGAATATTTACGGATGAGGTCGAGCCTTTAACAGCAAGCACCTTCGTTCCTTTTTTCAAGTCTTCAATGCCTTTAACCTTGCTTCCTTTTTTCACTAGCAATGATTGCCCGGCATCAAAATATACATCCGTAAAATCGACTTCTTTTTTACGTTCTTCATTGATGGTCATAGTGGCGACAACCGCATCAACCTTACCATTATTTAAGAGTCCTACCCTCGTTTTCGAAGTAACCTCTACATACTCAGGCTTAACCTCTTTGCCAAACATTTCTTCGGCCAGTGCTTTAGAAAGATCAATGTCAAACCCTTCCACCTCACCTGTTGAAGGATTTTTCAATCCAAACAAACGAGTATCATGTTTTACACCAAATACGATTTTTTTCTCTTCTTTAATCTGAGCAAGTACATCCTTACTGCTTTCTTTCGAGGCCTTGTCCCCTCCGCATCCTGCAAGTAGGATGGCAGCCATAGTTGACACTACCGCCATTTTTACGAAATTTCTTGTTTTGAACATTCCATTTCCTCCCTATTAATGATTTAATATACGGCTGAGAAATAAGCGAGCCCGTTCTTCACGCGGATTCTCATAAAATTCAGCCGGAACTGCTTCTTCTAATATTCGCCCCTCATCCATAAAAACAATTCGGTCAGCAACCTCCTTGGCAAAGCCCATTTCGTGGGTTACGACCACCATCGTCATACCTTCTTTGGCCAAGGCTTTCATTACATCCAGTACCTCGCCGATCATTTCAGGATCAAGTGCTGAGGTTGGTTCATCGAAAAGCATGATCTCCGGGTTCATTGCAAGGCCACGGGCGATGGCTACACGCTGCTGCTGACCTCCGGAAAGCTGTGAAGGATAAGATTCAGCCTTATCTAATATCCCTACCTTGGTAAGATAATGACGGGCGGTTTCCTTAGCTTCTTTTTCGGATTGGCCCAATACTTTCATCGGCGCAAGAGTGATATTTTCAAGCACTGTTTTGTGCGGATATAAATAGAAGTGCTGAAAAACCATGCCAATATTGCGCCTCAGCTTATTGATATCTGTTTTTTTATCCCCTACTGATATCCCATTTACGGTGAGTGTCCCGTCAGAGATGGTTTCCAGATGATTGATACAGCGCAACAAGGTACTTTTCCCTGATCCAGATGGACCGATTACTACAACTACTTCACCTTGATTGATTGTAAGATTAATATCTTTTAAGACATGAAAATCCCCATAAAACTTATGTACCTGATTAAATACAATCATTCTTGACCTCCTGATTTAAAACCTATTACACGTGAAAATTCCATTATTAGTAATTTTCAGAATATCTTAAATTATATTTATATTTTGTCAAATTGTCAAATCATGACAATTTACCTATAATTTTCCGTTATTTAACACTTTCTCGGATTAAAGATGTCTAAAGCAAAAAGGTGTCAGGCACCATCCATAAAATTGGATGGTGCCTGACACCTTTTAATGGAGGATTGTCGGCTTCCATTTATCTTACTTTTTCTTTGTCAATCGAGCTCTTTGATTATTCATTCTTTTTCAATCTATATCCTATATAAAGGACTATAAACCATATAGGTGCTACAACTAAGGCTCCTCGCATGCCCTCAATAAAGGCCATTAAGACCACAACAAGGGCTAAAAAAGCAAGGGCTAAGTAGCTTGAAACTGGATATAGCGGCATTTTAAATGCTAGTTTTTTTACTTCTTCTGACGTTTTTGATTGTCTGAACTTTATTTGTGTAATCAGTATTATGGTCCAGCTAGTAATAACCGCAACCGTTGCAACAGAAGAAATATAGATAAATACTTTTTCAGGAACAATATAATTTAAAAATACTGCCACTAATAAAAAAGATGACGAAAATAGGATTCCACGTCGTGGTGTAGAATGCTTGTTGAGCTTTCCAAAATATTTCGGACCATTATTTTGTAGTGATAAATTGTATAGCATTCTTCCAGTACTGAATAAACCACTATTAAAAGCAGACAATGCTGCTGTTAACACGACAAAGTTAATAATATGGGCGGCCCCAGGAATTCCGATTTTATCAAAAATTAACACAAACGGGCTGCCCTTCGTCCCTACTTCATTCCAAGGATATAAACTCATCATGATGCCTAGTGCAGCAATATAAAAAATTAAAATCCTCCAGACCACATTGTTTATTGCAGATGGAATTGATTTTCGAGGATTTTTAGCCTCCCCTGCGGTAATCCCGACTAGTTCTACCCCGCCAAATGAAAACATCACTAGAACCAATGACATGAAAATACCTTTTATCCCATTTGGCATAAATCCTCCATGAGTCCAAAGATTGTTAAAACCGATGGGCTGACCTTCGTTGCCGATACCTAAGAGGATCATACCTAATCCAACAACAATCATTCCAATAATCGCAACCACTTTAATCATCGCGAACCAGAATTCAAACTCTCCAAATGCTTTTACACTTGTAAGGTTAACCATTGTGATTACAACAAGTGTAGCAAGTGCTGTCAGCCATTGTGGAATTTCCGGAAACCAGTAATTTACATAGACACCGACAACTGTAATTTCCGCCATCCCAACGACAACCCACATAAACCAATAGGTCCAACCGGTTAAGTAACCAGCAAACGGCCCTAAATAACGATTTGCGTATGAACTAAATGAGCCGGAAACCGGCTCATCTACAGCCATTTCCCCTAATGCTCTCATAATGGTAAAAATAACTAAGCCTCCCACTAAGTATGAGAGCAAAATTGACGGACCAGCCATTTGAATCGTTGCACTTGAACCATAGAACAGACCTACTCCAATCGCACCTCCAAGTGCAATTAGCTGGATGTGCCTGTTGTCTAGACCTCGTTGTAGTTGCTCACTTTCGTGATTTTTGCCCAACACTAAAATTCCACCCTTCTTAATTATTCTTTTACAATAACTAAGATCGATATTCCTTTCCACATGAAAGAAAATTCAATAAATTCATCCTTCACCGAATACTTCTATTATATTACAATAAATTTCAAGTAAAATATTCCTCTATTTCGTATTATTGGATTGAATATGTCATTTATATAGGAAAATTGTCATAAATCTATTTTACCTGTAATGTTGTTCATCTAATTAAAAAGAAATGTAACAGTAGCGTTCTGTAAATCGTGTACTAGCACATGATAAAGTAATACCATACGAATTTACAGGAGGTAGCCACATGAAAAACAATTACATGAAAAAATTAGTTGTAGCTTGTGTAGCTACATTTGCACTTATAGGATTGCAAATTAATACGGCCGAGGCTATTACCCAATCTCCAGTTGTAAAAGGAGATAGCCCTTGGGAACTAGGACAACAATATGGATTAGACACTGATAAAATAGAACAAGTTAATAATCAACCGAACGATTGGGTTTATATAGAAGAAATGTTGCAAAATCCTGATCAACCGAAAGTAAAAGCAATAAAATCATCAAAACCTGCAATAGAAACGCCAGAAAAAAAACAAGAGGAACCAGCAGTGGCAATATCAAATGAAGAGAAAGATTTATTTGCCAGATTAGTAGAGGCTGAAGCAAAAGGTGAATCTTATGAAGGAAAAGTTGCAGTTGCGACTGTTGTATTGAATCGAGTTGATTCTCCTCATTTCCCAAGTACAGTGACCGCTGTAATTAAACAAGTAGTAGGCAATAGCTATGCCTTTTCTCCGGTTCAAAATGGTGAAATTAAAAAACCAGCATCAGATGAGTCGAAACGAGCAGTCGAAGAAGCACTAACGAGAAATGATCGCTTAAATGATTGTATTTATTTTTATAACCCAGAAATTGCAACGGATGATTGGATTCGTACGCGTGAAGTAGTAAAGACGATTGGTGATCATGTATTTGCAAAATAATGAAGCAAGAGCCGTTGATGACGGCTCTTTTTGCTTGAAAAAAACGTTCTTATTCATCTTTACGGGGAAACCATTTAAAGGTTCGCTGCTTTAAAGGTATCTCCTCCCTCAATGGTGCCGTTTTTAAATCCTTTATTAAACCATCTTTTTCTCTGTTCGGAAGTTCCGTGAGTAAAGCTTTCAGGAACCACATAGCCTTGTGCTTTTTTCTGGATATTATCATCACCTACAGCATTTGCGGCATTCTGTGCCTCTTCCAGGTCGCCTTTTTCTAGGTACCCCTTCCCTTGCGCGTAGTGGGCCCAAACACCCGCCAAGTAGTCAGCCTGCAATTCAAATCTGACCGAATAATCATTGGAACTTTTTTGGGCTTGTGATGCTTGGTCTCCGCTATGTAAAAGGGTCTGGACGTGGTGTCCTACCTCATGGGCAATGACATACGCCATCGCAAAGTCACCAGGTGCTTGGAATCTTTGTTTCAATTCCTCATAAAAACTTAAGTCAATGTAAAGCTTGTGGTCACCCGGACAATAAAAAGGTCCTACAGCCGAACTAGCCGACCCGCAGGCAGACTGAACACTGTCCCGGTACAAAACGAGCCTAGGATTCTCGTATTGCAGCCCTTTCTTCTTGAATTCGTCTGACCATACGTCCTCTGTATCAGCAAGGACAACAGAAACAAAGTCGGCTAATTCCTTCTCTTGAGCAGATTCTTGATAAGGAGGAGTTTGTGAATCCAAATCATTTGTCGATGTGTTATTGCCAAGTAAATCTCCTGGGTTCACTCCGAGCATCGTAAAGAGGAGAACAATAATAATACTGCCTATACCGCCTCCAATCACTGTTTTACCACCCATGCCCATTCCTCTTCGGTCTTCAACGTTTGCGCTTTGCCGTCTTCCCTTCCATTTCATTTTTATGCCTCCTTCAAATATGGATAAAGAATAATTAACCAATTTACTATTACCATAATGTTATACCCACAATACAGATAATTAATATTGTATATCTTCAAAATTATCAACTTTAACAATAGATAATAACGAATTTTAATATTGACAATTATCAGATAATAAGAGAGAATGAACGCGTGTACATTATAAGTTTAGAGGTGATATCTTGGCTAACCGGAAAGATGTTGCAAAATTAGCCGGCGTTTCTGAAGCCACCGTTTCACGAGTATTTAATAATATCGGTCCCTTACGTGAAGAAACCAAACAAAAGGTTTTGCAAGCCGCCCAACATCTGAACTACCACCCTAATGCCATTGCCCAAAGCTTTGCACGTGGGAAAAGTAACAACATTGGGGTCATTGTTCCTTATTTTCAAAGAGTAAACTTGATGACTACCCATTATTTTTCGGAACTTTTAAGTGGAATTGGCGCAAAGATTGGTGAGTTTGGATATGGTTTGCTACTTTTATTTCAATCCCCTGATGAGCCGAAAGATTATGTGAAGCTTTTTCATACTCAGAAGGTAGATGGATGCATCATCCTAGGTTCCAAGGATGTTCCTGGTGAAGTGGAAGCACTTGAAAATTTACACCAATTGCAACTCCCCTATTGTCTTGTGAATCAAACTTTTTCGGGCTATCCCTTTCATTCCATTGACGCAGAACATTTTGATGGTAGTTTACAAGCCGTATCCTCTCTGCTAATGAATGGGAATGAACAAATTATCTTTTTAAATGGACCAAATGAATTTTCAAATAGTATCGAACGGTTACACGGTTATGAAACTGCCCTTTTGAATGCGGGTATTCCCTACAATCCTCAGTTCGTTTTTCAAGGGAATTATAGCCGTAAAAGTGGTTTTCAAGCGGCTGCCGGTATAGCTTCTTTACTGCCAGAGATCCATGCTATTTTTGCCGGGAATGATCGAATGGCAATTGGTCTTATGCAGGGTTTAGGTGAACAAGGCTACCAAGCAGGTCATGATTATGCTCTCATTGGGTATGATAACTCTGAAATTTCAAGGATGACCTCCCCGCCACTTAGCACCGTTCATGTACCGCTTTTTGATATGGGGCAATTGGCAGCTGAAAAAGTTCTCCAATTAATCACTCAAGGTACCATGACAGAAATTAATGAACGATTGCCAGTTACCTTTATAGAACGGGCATCTTCACAACTTAAGACAACTTACACCAAACAATCTTAATAAAAATCGATTAATATTTTATTCTTTTTCATTCTTAAATAAGAAAAGGAGATTCGTTATGGAAACCGTAAAAATTGGAATGATTGGCTACAAATTTATGGGCAAAGCCCACAGTCATGCCTATCGAGATCTTCCCCTGTTTTTCCCTAAGATCATTCATCCTGAAATGAAAGTGATTTGTGGTCGTGACCATAACGCTGTCGCGGCTGCAGCTAAGCAATTCGGTTGGGAGGAACATACAACCGACTGGAAAACTCTTTTACAAAGAGAAGATATTGACCTTATCGATATCAATGCACCGAGTGATGTACATAAAGAAATAACAATTGCAGCAGCAAAAGCAGGCAAGCATGTTTTTTGCGAAAAACCGTTAGCGCTTACACTTGAGGATTCTAGAGAAATGCTTAAAGTCGTTGAATCTGCTGGGGTTAAACATATGGTCGGCTTTAACTATCGCTTTGCCCCTGCTGTGATGCTGGCTAAAAAGCTTGTCGACGAAGGTAAGCTAGGAGAAATCTATCATTTCCGCGCCTGGTTTTTACAGGATTGGCTCGTAGATCCGAACTTCCCGCTAGCCTGGAGACTGCAAAAAGATATTGCTGGTTCAGGGTCTCATGGAGATCTGGGGGCCCATCTTGTCGATTTGTCTCATTATCTAATCGGTGATATTACTGAGGTTATTGGAATGAATGAAACATTTATTAAAGAAAGACCAATTCCTTCTCAAATGACTGGTTTATCTGCTAAAGGCAGCGATAGTGATGGAAAAGGCGAAGTAACGGTTGATGATGCTACCCTATTTTTAGCCCGTTTTGCTAACGGAGCTTTAGGAAGCTTTGAGGCTACACGATTTGCTACAGGGCACCGCTGTAAGAATTCTTTTGAAATCAACGGCAGTAAAGGAAGCGTCATCTTTGACTTTGAACGCATGAATGAACTTCAGGTTTATTTTGCTGATGATAGAGATGATGTCCAAGGCTTCCGCCGCATCTTAGCGACTGACCCCTTCCCACGCTTTTGCGGAAGCATGGTGGCCGCCAGGACATACGATTGGATATGAACATACGTTTATTCACGAAGTAGTTGAACTTATGGAGTCATTCCGAGAAGATCGCCAGCCCGTTCCAAACTTCCGTGATGGCGTAAAGTGCCAAGAAGTTTTGGAGGCGGTTGATTTATCGATAGAAAAACGTCAATGGATTCGTATATCTGAAGTATAAAAAAATAAAAATTAAAGGAGTGCTCTAATTATGAAAAAAAAGGCATTAATCGTCTGGGGCGGATGGGATGGCCATCAACCAGATCAGGTAGCAGAAATCTTTAGAGGGATACTTGAGGAAGAAAACTTTCAAGTTGAGGTTTCCAATACACTTGACGCTTATGCAGACACGGAAAAGCTGAAATCCTTTGATCTAATTATTCCCCACTGGACAATGGGTAAGATTGAAAATAAATATGCCTTAAATATTTCCGAAGCGGTTATGTCTGGTGTTGGTTTAGCAGGATGCCACGGTGGAATGTGTGACTCCTTCCGCAACAATGTGGATTGGCAATTCATGACAGGCGGGAACTGGGTAGCACATCCTGGAAATGATGGTGTGGAATATATGGTAAACATCAAGCATTCTACAAGTCCGTTATTAGAGGGAATCTCCGATTTTAAAGTTGTCAGTGAGCAGTATTACCTTCATTTTGATCCAGCCGTTGAAGTGTTAGCGACCACTCGCTTCCCGGTTGTTCACGGTCCTCATGCTGCCAATAAAGCAGTTGATATGCCTGTTGTTTGGACAAAACGCTGGGGTCTTGGAAATGTTTTTTATAGTTCATTAGGACACCAAGCTAATATCATTACAATGCCAGAAGTTACGCTTATTATGCGCCGTGGATTTTTATGGGCTGCGGAAGGAAAGAAACGAGCCGAAGGTGTGGACGTAGCCGCACTTTATGGAAATGGCCGTGTTTATACAGGTATGGGAGACAGTCAATAATAATTAGATTTTTACATTGACCAAGAATATTAAACCGGAGGAACAAATAATGAAAAGGCTTAAAATCGGTATCATTGGATGCGGAAATATTAGTTCTATATATATGGAAAATTGTCAGAAATTCTCTAACCTTGAGCTTGTTGCCTGTGCGGATTTAGATTTACAGCGTGCACAAGCTCAGGCTGAGAAATTCGGGATTCCAAAAGCTTGTTCTGTCGTGGAACTGCTTTCAGACCCTGAAATTGAACTAGTCATTAATTTAACGATTCCAAAGGCTCATGCCTTTGTTTGTATTCAAGCACTCGAAGCAGGAAAACATGTTTATATGGAAAAACCGCTTGCTGTTACATGTGAGGAAGGTAAACAAATTCTAGCAACAGCCAAGAAGCATCATCTATTAGTTGGGAGTGCACCTGACACCTTCCTGGGTGCTGGTATTCAAACAGCAATCCAATTAATTGAACAAGGAGAAATTGGTGTCCCTGTTGGTGCTTCAGCCTTCATGATTTGCCGTGGACATGAACATTGGCACCCAGACCCTGCCTTTTATTATGAGACCGGCGGCGGACCAATGTTTGATATGGGTCCTTATTATTTAACAGCATTAATAGCATTGTTAGGACCTATTAACCGAATTTCTGGATCCGCTCGTATTAGTTATCCAAAACGAACCGTGATTAGTAAACCTAAAGCAGGAACAGAGATTCAAGTCTCTACCCCTACCCATCTTTCCGGTGTGATTGATTTTACCTCAGGTGTCATCGGGACCATTACAACCAGCTTTGACGCCTTTGGCGGAACATCGCTGCCACCTATTGAAATCTATGGAAGTCAAGGTACGATACTCGTTCCAGATCCAAATACATTTGGCGGTCCTGTTCGGGTAAGAAAACGTGACGAAAAAGAATTTGTGGAGGTCCCGCTGACTTCTGGGTACGATCAAAACTGCAGAGGGCTTGGTGTCGCAGATATGGCCAAGGCGATCCTCGAAGGCGGAAACTATCGAGCCAATGGCCAATTAGCGTACCATGTCCTAGAAGCAATGCACGGACTCCATGAATCATCAGAAAATGGAAAACACTATTTCATGAAAAGTACCTGTGACAAACCTGAATCTGTGTCTGAAGAACTACAGTTTTCTAAGTAATATAGATTACATTTTTCATAGATAAATAAGAGTCTCCCTGTGTTGGGGAGACTCTTCCCTATTTTCTGTGTTCAAGTAATTTAATCCTCTCAATTTCCTTAAGTAAATTAGTTCCATTGTTGCGTGTTTTACTGATTAATTCTCATCCATTCAATAAGTTCTGCGATGACAACTTCGAAATCAACAACTGCCGTGCCACTAATCTTGGGCTAATCTCCATAACCCTCACCCGAGTTAGGATCCATTACCGATATATCGATCGAGAAAATTTACCATTGCCTTATAGGCAGTAATTTTATTTTTTTGTTTGTCAATCGAATGGCCTTCATCTTCAAAGCGAATAAAGTCAACTGCGTGTTGCCGTTCTTTTAGCTTGTTAACCATTTGCTCAGATTCTCTTATGTGGACACGCGGATCGCCCTTCCCGTGAATTACTAATAATGGGGTGGTAATTCGATCTGAATAATTCAATGGATCAATTCTATCAAAAAATTCACCGTCTCTTTCTATTGTTCCGTATTCACTCTCCCTGTGCTTCTTACGCCATGGACTTGTTGTTTGAAGGAATGTTCTAAGGCTTGACATTCCCACAATATCAATAGCAGCAGACCAAAGCTGTGGATAGTGACTGATGGCAGCAAGAACCATAAACCCGCCATAGCTCCCGCCCATGATCCCGATTTTTTTAGGATCTACGTTCCCCTTGGCCTTTAGCCATTCCACTAAATAAATGAGATCCTTTAAAGCGTCCATTCTTTTTCGGACATCATCCAAATGTGTAAATGTTTTTCCGTAACCTGTACTTCCTCGAATGTTTGGTGTACACACGGCATAACCCTGGTTTAGTAAATACTGCTGAATTGGGTTGTATACCACACGTGCTTGACTCTCAGGCCCGCCATGAATGTATATTACAACAGGATGTTTTTCAGTGGAATCTCTCGGCTTCGAATAAAAGGCCGGAATCTCGAGGTTATCAAAAGAACGAAAGGATATAAGCTCCGGCTCAACTAATTTATGTTCCAGGACTGGTGAACGGGAAACATACGTAAGCCTCTCTGTCTGAATGGTCTTTAGGTCAAGTTCCCATATATCTGAGGGATATGTCGGTCCCTTAAACACATACGCTAGTTTTTGGCTATCTGGGGAAAACTTTAGATTTGATATGACTCCAATGGGAGTTTCCCATGTATAAAGGTAACTTCGATTTATGTCTAAAAGTACCCCCTTTGAAATTCCTCCCACATTTATCGAATAAGCTAACAAATTTTTATCACTATTCATTGCCAAATTCTCAAAATCCCACTTTCCCAACTCTAGCCACTCGAGATCTTTGGTATTTAAATTTATAAGAGCAAGCCCATAGAATTCTTTGTCTTTATTCGTTAATACATATATATGGTCCGCATCTTTATTAAAATGGGCATCTTTAAAACTTGCTTCCCCTGTATGTTCTGTTAACCAGTTCATAGCTCCTGTTGAAAGGTCGATTATGCCCAAATCATTATCTAGGGGGGAATTTATTTTCTGGACCAAAATGGATTTACCGTCAGGAGACCATTTAACCGCTGAAAATATTCCATCACCAGAATTCAAAAGACGAATATCCAACGATTCCAGATTTTGAATATAGATATCAAAAAAGGCTGGATTACGGCGATTACTCGACCAGGCAATCCATTTTCCATCTGGAGAGCTTCCGCCGTAACGGTGTATATGGTCTGGTGAGTTTGTCAACTCGATTAGTTTCCCTTCTCCCTTAAGTAAGTACAATTGCTGATTTTCATTTCCGCCAACATCCATACCAATAATCAAATTAGATTTGCCATTAAGATAGCTAATAAAGGTGATTCTTTCCTTTGTAAATGAAGTTTGGACAGGCCATCCTTCACACCCTTCCCCTATATTAAGTTCCCAAACCTGTGGCAAACCAGTATAATCTGCGATAAAGCTTAACTTGTGGCCAATTGGATCGTATACTGGATTTTTGGCAAAACGAACATGCACATACGGTTCTATACCAATGGCAGCCAAAAACATCCCCCCATCCAATTAAGTTATTTTTTGAATCACTCAGGTGAATATGAAAAAGTGTCATTAAGAAGGATTCATGAACATCTTTTATCAGAATCATAAATATAAGACAGAGATTTATCCTTCCTGATAGAAATGTTCAAATCCCCTCGAAGCAATTAGGAAAGCCGTCACCCATTCATTGGAAGTGAAGGCATTTTAATATTAATCCTCATGAATACTTGCCTATTTCGCTTCTGGACTAAACCCGTTTTTTGAAACCATAGGATTAACTGGAACATCATGAAGTTCTTCCTGCAATAACCTTAGAACTAAAGTAACCCTATTAATCCTAACTATGCAAACTTCCCTTCAACCAAGGACGATGTCGATAGGGACCAATTGGAATTTGGATTAGACTAGTTTTTCCTAGTGGTTCCATCTTGTATATCTGATCACTCAAGTTTGCATCAAAACCAAGGAGTGGGTGCCCCCCCATTCCGAGGGCTGACGCCGCTAACAGTAATCGTTGTACTAGCATGCCTGCTTCCATTTGTTGGATCCGGTATCCTCTGTAACCCAGTGCCGTTCTGAATGATTCTCTGTCTCCTGCCACATGTAAGCAGAGAGGTATTTGGAGCAAATTCACATTATCTAGAGACATTCCGGATTGCAATTGGAGTCGATAATCACCGAGATCCACCAGTCGTAACGCATGAGTAGCACTGTCATAATGATAGGCACCATTTGGAATACCTTCAACATTATATAAACAGCTATACAAAGAGAGACGAGGCTCGCTCTTCCTATGTGCTTCATCCAAGTCATTACGATACGAGAAGGAAGCTATCGCCTCCTGAAGCAGAGCCGCCAGCTGAGGTTGACTTACCTTTCCCAAAACAAAATCCATGTCTGGAGAAAATCGCTTGCGGCAGACCGACGCCAGATCATATGACAACCGGTTCACGTGAGGCAGCTCTTCCGCATGATCGTCACCATTCAAACTCCCTTGCGCCTCGATCAGCCGAAACGCTTGCGTTGAATCAAGCATGGACGCTTCATTCAACATTGTTAACATTGGATACTCTTTAACCCTCCGTGACCGGATGTAATGATGGGGCTGAATCGCTGTTAACTCTCGGCACAATTCGGTGGCAGAGGCACAACCTTCTTTTTCACTCCCGTTAGTAGACCAAATGGTAGGTTCTACTGAAAGCGGTATAACCGCATAAACACTCTCGTCCTGTTCGGAAAGCCCAACAAGATGGTTAATGGCCCGATCTAGAAACTGAAAGTAAACCCCTGATGCAAAGCCAAAACGTTTTGCTACTTCCAGTAACTGTCCGATAACCACACCAGCATCTAACCCTTGCAGACGGTAAGAAAAGTTATTGTATTTAAAGAAATTTTTCCAAAACATGGTTGACACAAATACAGTTCCAAAGCAGGAAGATATATCACAGCGGTTACCAAGAGCACGGGCGATATATGAATCGAAATTTCCTTCTCGCAACAATACCAAGCGGTGATGGGCGACATCATAATGGTACATCCCAACAGGCGAATCCTCTACCTTTAGATAAACGTATAATTCGTTTGGATACAATGCCCCGCCGGAAGGAGCGAATCGCCGATATGACTGTACTAGATTCGCCGTTTTATCTTTGGAATCCAAGGGAAAGACTGACTGGCTAACTTGAGTAAGGCCGTATACATACCAGAGGAAATGACCGACCTTACGAAGATCAGGCTTTGCGGGCGGTTCCTGTCCTTCAAGTGTCAGCGGTACTTCTAGAGAAAATGGTACCTCAGGTAAACCACTGTAGAGCTTATAAGAAAGTGGCGCATCTTCCCAATCCACTTCCCAGTTAGGCACACTTGCCTTATCAATGTCAAAATGCAGATTGTGCAAAAACTCGTCTAGACTCATCCTCCTTGCCTCCTAGTTCGCCTCTTATGGAAACGGATGCGGATGTGGGTTTAATTGTTCAAGTGTCAGCGGTTGTTTTGAAAATCCGAGTTCCATAGGTACCCTGAGAACACGCTCCAGCCCAGTTACACGGGTAAGATGTTGTCCGAATGTCATCGGCAGCATCCCCGGAATCAGCACTTTCACGCAATACAATCCGTTCCGTTTCAATTCTGGTGCCGTCTGGTCCACCACAATTACATCAAGATTTAATGGTCGAAAAACTATAAGTATGTCCAGCAGATCATCTGTAAGGTCCATATGCCCCGATTTCCACTTGAATTCCTCGGCAAATGTTCGCAATGGACGATTATCTTCAAGTAAAAAATCCAGGCGATCTTCCGCTTGCGGCAAACCGTACAGCATACCATGATCATCCATCTGTTGCACCAGAGATGAATCTTGCAGCATTCGGCTATACTCTTCCTGGTTAGACTCCAATTTCTCATCAAGCGTCAGCATCATGCCAGCCAACTCATGAACCGCACTTTTTACCGCCCTTACAGGGTCGAGATGTGCGCCAGCGGCACAGATGAGATTCACTCCCTTTTGCTTCCTGTTTTTTGCAATCGCACAAATACTTGGAATTCCGTGCTCCATCGTCGAGTTATACAAATAAAGATCATATCCCGCGACCGACCGCATACGTTCGATCATTAACTGCAATTCTTGGTCATTAGCTGAGGATGGGTCAAGACGCGGCAGGTTCAGCTGCGCGTACCAAGTCAATAGAAATGAATCACGCTCCACCACTTCCATAATTCCGTAAAAAATAGACTCCTCCAAACTTCCGCCTAATGCACATCCGTTGGAAGTTTCATAGACAAATCCACGCTGGCCGCAGCCCAAGCTGTAATAGGCTAGCAATTCTGGCACAAGAATCGGCCGCTCTTCCAAAAACGAATAACCCCATACCCAATTCATTAGTCGTTCAGGATTAAACGGTTGAAAAGGAAAACCATGCTGCTCATACTGTTCCTTTGCATGCACACCTACTTTCATAGGATTGAGCGCATTATTTTTCAAATTGCTGAAACTATCAAAGACGACTGTACGTTTCCCGCGTGGCTCCAGACCGCAGTACCGCTCGAGGCCTTCTAAAATGGCAGTCAACTCACTTACCTCATATGAATTTGTCCTGCCTGCTGTTCCCTCATCCCCCTCGAACAAAGGAAGATTCACACTGACATCAGCAAATGGCGGCACGAGGTCAACCATTTTACCATTCAAAAGGCCCGTTCGATGATCTAGGTAGTCTTTAACTAAAACTTTATTCAGATCATCCAACGAACGGCAGCGGTAACTGTCTAGGCTGATCTTCGGACTTGGCTGCAATGAGATTTGAGCAGCGTCCTCCGAATCGTCTGGTAGATGGCTGCAAACCGGACACAGCGGGTCAGGAAGAAAGGAATGCCATGAACTCTTTAATGTTTTCAAATTAATTAAACATACCTGTTCTTCCGAAAATGCTTGATCCCCCTGCAAAATTCGCTGTACCTCTGCCCTGATCTGGTATGACAGCTGCAAGAGTCCTGTGGAGGATGCCCAGCCTTCAGGCTGCATACCTCTGTATTCCTTCAGTCTCTGCTTCATCTCCCACATCTCTTTACGGTCGCGTCCAGCCATGAGACGTCTCATATCCGCACACTGAGAACACCCGGGCGTCCCTGGTCGAATTAGCGGCCCCACTACACCCTTTCCAAATGAAACGAAGCCTCGCAGCCAGGGTGTGCCTGTTAGTCGAAATATCTCTTCTGCCTTTTGATGAACAGAAGGATTCCAGGCATCCTGAAGCACCAGTGCCAAATCAGTTTTTTTCGGTACAACTGCCTCGAATTCGGTCTGGCGAACTACATGGTAATGAGCGAACAGTTCTTCGCATACACTGTCCGCCACCACCCCTTCTCCAACAACCAACACGACAGCGCTCACCTAGATTCCTCCTCTCGAAGCAACACACCAAACACCCCTGCCAATCCTTCTTTCAAAAATGGTTCTATTTCTTGTTCGAACACCGAAAGCCGCTTATGATCTCGTTCCAAGACTTCCATAGCGGACTGCAAGTTCTCGGATTTTATCCTCTCTTCACAAGCAGGGATTACTAAGCTTAGCGGCACCATTTCTTCCAGAAGCAAGGAAGATACATCAAACACTTGCGCCGTTAGGCAAGCTTCTGGGTTTTGGACTTTGGTAAGTGCCTGTAGTAACGTATTGCGTAACGCCATTGTTATACTTAAATCTACACTACGATACCATCCCTGACTCGTACCGAGCCATATCACAGGGAAACCTGACACTTCCTCACCTAAACCGATAACTGGTGCCCCCTGCATTGTAGTCAGCGCATGCAAATAATACCGGCAGCGCTCATCTTCTACAGCACTCAACTGCACCCGAGAGACAGATATCTTCTGATTATGCTGTTGATTGTTAAGCTCTTCGGCCAAACACTTTTGCAACCCGCGGCAAACTCCTTCCGCAAACGTTTCCCCAGTCCCAACCCCAACAAATTCCTGCAAATCTAGCATTCTACCCTCTACTTCCTGATGTGGAAGTAGCCTCGTAGCGAGCAAATCGACCATTCGTGACGCATAGGCTTCAATCCCAGCAAAACCGGCTTCCCTTCGAGCCTCCTCATGTGTCAGTCCTGAACAGACAATGTCTCCTAACAGCTTAGCCGGTCCGTCAGATAAAGGGTCGACTGCCTGAACACAACACTGAGCTAACGGAAGTTGCTTTAAATTTCCCTCCTCCCAAATATGGAAAATCCCTGACTCTTTTGATGTCAATTGGTGGAAAAAAAGTAGCAATTCACTCGGCTC
Organism: Bacillus sp. OV166; assembly: GCF_900177675.1. Classification (GTDB taxonomy): domain Bacteria; phylum Bacillota; class Bacilli; order Bacillales; family Cytobacillaceae; genus Neobacillus. The sequence continues at coordinate 4,220,964 of NZ_FXWM01000001.1, forward strand.
ACCACTGCTTAATCCCTGTTCAATCCGCCTATCGAAATCTTCTACCCATTCAGTCGATATTCGTCCAGTCACCAGTGGATGGGGAATAAACGAGTGCCAGTGTCCTTCCAACGTATCAAGATCAAGCAAATAGAATTGATTCTTTTGTTCCAGTTCTGTTACTCCTGTAACCTCTTTAAACAATTCAAATACGATTACATTGGCCAACATTGCGCCGGCAGTGGAAGAGAAAGCAGTAATTTGCTGGTCTTTGAATATCACAGATTGGTGCAAGCGGCGCCAAGCAGACTCCCAGCTCGCCTCAGAGTCTGGATTCACTAACGGACCCGCTATTCCCACCTGCTGTAAGCAAATAGCAGGGAGGAATGCCTTTTTCTCTTCCCCACAAACCGTATGAAGAAGCCGCAGTTCCTCTAAATTGCCTTCCTGTGACACATACAAAATTGAATCAAACGGTTGCACACTCTCCCGCCAAAAATTTACCCCATCGTCCTTCAGGTTGATCTCCTCTACCTCTACCTCAGGGTCTGTCTTACGGGCATGTGCCACGAGTTCCGTTAACCGCCGTCTATTAGTCGGTACCGTGTCAGTGATTAGCAATTTGAACTTGGGCAATCCGGATTCAATTAACGAAGAAACTAACGAAACAAAAAAAGGACCTGAGCCAACTGCCAACACTTTGGCCTGACGATAGGTTTGAAAACGGTACGCTCCCGAATCGACAAAACTGTCGACAAATTCAATTTGAAAAGCATGCTTTTTAAGAACCTGATCCTCCAATTGATGCGGATGGTCTTGACTTACATCACGGACAAACCCATTTCGATACAGCACTTCTGCAATTTCATACACTCGATCTCGGTATGGGCCCGGCAATCCCTCTGTTAAATTCCCCAAAGTGTACTCCCCGTTGAACATCGGTATCAGCTTTTCAACCCACTGATCGATCGTACTGCCTTCCATACGGAACGAGCTAATGTTGTTCCGAAAATACACACCGTTGTTTGAATCGGGGAGAAAAAACGTGTCCCTTTTCACTTTCAGACGCATAGAAGGGTTCAAACTTGTCATTTCGCTCCTCCTTAGCCGTAGCTTTACTCCATTCTGTAACATCACTTCACTATAATTCTATGTACCGCAATTTGTCCCTTATGTCTAAGCTAAAAGAGAAGAGGCTCTGCAAAAACTCACACAGTGACGGCCTCTTCTCCTTAACAATCAGTTTTACATTAGAAAAATCGAACGATTAACCGCCACACCGACCTCCACCGCATCGATGGCCGCCGCCACAATTAGAGCAATGAGAGCAATTAGAACACCTAAAGCAACTAGAGCAACTAGAGCAACGGAAACAACTAGAGCAATTAAAGCAGTTAAAGCAATTAAAACAGCTAAAGCAGCTAAAACAACGGCCAAAACCACCTATACCACCAATACCACCAAAACCGCCCATACCACCGAATTGTCGGGACTGATCATCAATGTAGTATTGGTTATAGTCAAAAGGAACTGCCTGACTCGCTTGGAAATCGCCAACATTCAACATTTGGAGTTCATTTAGGAAAGGATTCATTTTCATACCTCCGTCTATTTTAAATCAACAAATTGTGCTAGCACATGAAAGGGGAAACAGAACAAACATAATCTGAAAAATAGGTGTATAACAGGTGAATTCACCTATGCATCAAGTACTCTCTCCATCAAAATATGAACTTTGGCTGGGTATTGCTACTGATTCAAAAGCCTATTTTTATTAGACATTCATTCAAATTACTAGATTTAAACTAAAGTACTAGGGAACTCAATAGGCAGCGCAGAAGGACTACCACACAAAATGGCCCATATTGAGTCAATGGTGCATTTTTAGTGACGTAGTTTCATACATAAGAAAAGTGCATTATTTACAGATGCTACAACATCGCAGCCAAGGAGGAAAATCATGATACAAGAAACAGTGACAATCAACAGAAATGCAGGTTTATATGCTCAGCCGGTCAATCAATTAGTTCAAATCGCTTCTCGATTTAATGCTGATATCTTTCTTACTTATAAAGGGCGGAAGGTTAGTGTAAAATCGGTACTCGGCGTTTTATCATTAGCGATCCCTAAACAGGCAGAAATTATATTAGAAGTTTCCGGGGACGATGAAATAGAAGCACTCAGAGAGGTAATTCATACGTTGGAAATGGTTTAGTGGGAAGATATCAATATGAAGACAGGAAGAGGCTGGTTCTCCTTTGTTCCAGCCTCTTCTTCACAAGTACTAGGCAACTAACATTCTATCTTAACGTTAAGTACTTGCTTATATACCCTCGATCCCGGTGATACAAAATAAGTGCGATCACTAAAATCCCAGACGCAATCCAAATAGAGGTGTTCCCAATGTAGGTGGTGGAAAATGTCCCGGTCAACGCGCCAAATAAAAAAGAAAGAATGATCACAAAAAATTCCTTGAATTGTTTTTTGGCTTCATCATTATCTTCTTTTAAGGCCAAATAGGCTGCTTGGGTTGCCGTTCGAAGATTTCCTGTTGTCATGGTTGAATTGTAAGCCCATTTGTCGATTTTATTAAAAGTAGAAATTTGTACAGAGGATACAAATGCGATACATACAGTTACTACGATGTTCGGCACACTTTGTGGTAATAGACCTACAATAATTAATACAAGGCATTCTAAGATAAGAATTGACCTTCTATAGCTGTGTAGAACTTGTCTAACACGAGGAATTTTAGCCATTTCTGATACCAAAACACCTAAGATAAATGCTAATATGGGCGGGATATAAAGCAGCGAGCCATGCCAATCCCTGTTCGCTGCTTTTACAGCGAGCAGGACCATATTTCCTGTTTGGGCATTGGCGAATACGCCGTCTCTGCTGATAAAAGTATAGGCATCTAAAAAACCTCCAACGACCGCTAACAAAATACCCAAATAAAATGAGTTGGACGATAATGAGGGGATTTTATCTTTCACTATGCGATCTCCTTGTTTCAATTTACTAACCTCAATAGTATTTCCTAGATGGTTTGAGAAAACGGCAATATTAAATCCTGATTTTCATAAAATATCATGAATTATAATGAAAAGTTCCCGCATTTTTGACAATAAACGAAAATTTAATTGTTCAACACGGGAATTTGAGGTGAAATTTTTATTATTTTCCTAAAAAAATTCAGGCGTTTTTGCAGTTTTAGATTTTATGAGCGAATTTTTATAGTTAATGGGCGAATTTTTGCATTTTATGAGCGAATTTTCGCATTCAATGGGCGAATCGCGAAATTTATCAAAGTTTGCAATTTCTATCAGCGAATAGAAGGATTCCAAAGAAAAAGGGGCTAACCCAATTAGTTAGTCCCCGGTTTTACAACCCATTATTATTGATTATTCCTCATCCAATCGATAAGTTCTGCAATCGCATCCTCAAAATCGACAGCCGCCGTCCCGTCTTCTGGAATTTGCTCCATGCAATTATCGTATTCATCCAGCCTGACTATTAGTTCCTCCATACTTTCATCTGTGCTTTGTTTCTTTGAATGATATTTTTTGGCTTTATTTAAAAGGTCATTGAACTGATCATCCTCACCAATTTCGTCAACCAAACTCCATACCTCTTGTAACACCGACTCCAATCTTTGTACCGATTCGTGCAACTTTTGTAATTTCTCAATTGAGTTTTCCATTATAGTACTTCCTTTCTTTCTAAAAATGCAGCTCGTCTGTTTTATCCGATCCTTAACTCAAACATATTATTTTCATATCCAATAACAACTATGAAAAAACATTGGATCATCCTTCCACAGCATTTTTACCATAAGAATGATAAATGCGGAGAATAGAAAAAGAAATTTTTGGCACTGGACCCGAGCACGATGCTAGAGGAAATACAAATGTTTTCGAGTATCACGAAAGCTTGGCGGATATTGCCACCGTCCTTGCTTTTCTTGTCGTCGCATTCCGTGTTTTCTTTATATTTAAAAAGAAAGAGTTTCATAAGGCTTCACTTGTGATGTATTGTCTGCCTACCTTAATTTGTTCTGCCAGCATCCTTGCGGTTGGGTACTTTGGCGGGAAAATGGTCTATGAACAGGGTGTTGGTGTCAAAATGGATGGAAAATATGTAAATCCTCCTAAAACAGAAGCATTCAATCACGATAATTAATAAATTTTTTTCATACCTTCATACATTAAAAAAGCTTGGTATCTCAAAAATCCAAGCTTTTTTATTTGACCATTTGATATTATCAGCTTTCCCCTGTCTAAAAAAAAACGCCTTAGGCGTTTAATAATTGCACTTTGGACATGGTTGAAACCGATTTTTCCCATGTCCGCATTGTCTGCACTTGTCTGAGTATTGTTTACTATTTTTAAATTTCCATTGTTCATACGTGATGCCATGTGAACCTTCATCGTTTAAGTACTTAATATAATCATTCCCATAAGGATAGATCAACAACATCACCTCCAGTGCTCACTATAAATGTATGCGCTTACATCGACTAAAAACACTGAAAATAAATAAAAAAAAGTGTCAGGCACCAACCATTTTCTGAAAGGGCCAAACACTTTCGCTGGCATAAGATGACGGACCTAAAAAATTAGGACCAACCGTGTTAGGTTGATCCTAGTCCCATACTACTGATAATAATTCTTCACCATTTCTCCCATGACCCAGTTCGTTCTGGCACCTGTCACTCCACTGCTAGGGCAATGAAGGCTACCACTTGTTAAGTCAGCTACAATCGCTTCGACAAGTGGTTGATGGACGTGCTCTGGTCGCTCGAAACTCCATTGCTCCGTTCCGCTCGCTGTAGTTAAAACAATGGGCTCGTTTCCGAAAGTGGAAAAGGTGATTTTCCCTCGGCTCCCCACAATTTCATTTCTATCGACATTTTCAAAAGCAGTAAAACACCAATTTCCGACACCATGGACGCCAGATTCAAACCGATATGTACCTGTTACAATATCTTCGGCACGATAATAGCCTGCTTGATTGGAAGCAAATCCTTGCACAGACGTAATCGGTCCAAGTAAAAAATCTAATAGATCAAGCGTATGGCTGGCTAGATCAAAAAATAGTCCCCCGCCTGCCAATTCCGGTTGAACTCGCCATGGAAGATGTTGTGGGTCCAACACATCTTCCGTAGCTTTTTGATATTGTGTTGATGATACAAACCGTACCTCACCAACTGCCCTATTCTCCAACAGCTCTTTTATTTTTAAAAATCGCTGTTGTGCCCTCCGATAGTAAGCTACATATAATGGGACTCCTGCCTCCTCACAAGCACCAATCATTTCCTGGCATTCATCGAAATTGCGGGCCATTGGCTTTTCTACATAAACAGGTTTCCCTGCCTTTGCTGCCTTGATTGTATACTCCTTATGGGATCCTGGCGGTGTTGCAATATAGATAGCATCTATCTCAGGATCGTTTATAAGTTCATCCGCATTATCATACCACTTTGGTACATCGTGCCGGTTTGCATAATCTTTGGCAAGTCCCCCCGTTCTTCTCATAACGGCAACCAACTCAGAATTATTAATTTTTTGGAATGCTGGACCGCTTTTCACTTCTGTTACATCACCGCATCCAATGATCCCCCAACGAACTTTATCAAACTTCATCGCACTTAATCTCCTTATTTGCCACAGCACTTTTTATATTTTCTCCCGCTTCCACACGGGCACGGATCATTTCGCCCTACTTTATTTTCCGTTAAAATTGGACCGTTTTGGGAAATTCCACTCTGCTTGCTTTCATTTCTAAATTCTATTTCTCTTCCAAGTGCTGCAAGCTTCCAATCCATTAATTCAGGATGTGGCTCGCCTAAAATGGAATAATAACTATAAACCGTCTGTTCAATATCTACGAGGCTTGAGAAGTATTCCTTTTTCATATGATCTCTAATTTCAGGAAGAGCATCTATAGAAAGCTGATGACAGAGTGCTTCGATCAGCATATCCTGGTCTTCAAGTTCATCTGAATATTGATAGGCTTCTCTCAAAACCTGAACCGCGAGGTCTGATTTAATATTTTCGATAACGGAACTAGCAAAAATAATCGAATCCGATTGCTTTAAATAAGGACTAACCCCTTCGACCACCTCATCGGATTGAAACCGAATTAACGCCGATGCAACTTCTTCTAACAAGATATCTTCATCACAGTCTAATAAACTGGATAGAAATGGGATATGCTTGTCTAGTTTCAGCAATCCAATCATATACACCGTCAAGATTCCATTAAATGAAAACCAATCCTCTTTTAATTCTTCTTGGATAATCACATCGATTTTCTCTTCGGTAATCCAGCCATTTTGAACGATGCATGCAGCCATTTTTTTAGCTTGTATGTAAAGTGGATGTTGATAAGAATCGGCTTGGTCAAGAGTATTTATTGTTTTTGCATATTTATTCCAAACTTCTTCTTCCGTTCCGTTTACGATTAGCTCATAAAATGACCAACGATCCTCACCAATGTATCTTTGCAGTTGCTCTCTATATTTTAGAGCGAGCTTTGGATCAATACGCTCAAACAAATTCACCGCTAAGTGGATCTTGGACTTGTCCATTTTTGGAATATTTTCTAGTAAAACTTTGACAGCGTCTTCATTGATTTTCATGTTTTCTATGTAGATTAAAATAGAGGATTGCTTGTCCTGGTTTTTAAAGGCTTCCGTCAATAATTCGATTGTCCATTCTTCTGGAACGTTTGGATAATCGTGTAATGCATGAAGCACCGTTTCTTGAATTAATATATCATTGCTAATCAAGTGTGGTTTAATTTTTTCTAAAAATGTCAAAATGTAATCCCCTCCACAATACATTTGATCAAACTCAATTTAATTATATTCTTTTTAGTCACCAGCTCCAAACAAGATTGTTTCTTAATTAAACAAAAATTATGCCATGAAAATATTTCATACAAAGTGAATCTTACATCAGCTCGAATTTCATCTTTTCATACCTTTTATTCTAATGATTTTAAAGAATAAAGAACCCTCATGAGTACATTATAAAAAAGGCTTGACCAAAAACACTTTCAAGGGGGATTTTTATGAGCGACTTTTTAGGATTATTCGGTGATGATAAATCACAAAACACTGAAAGTGAAAATAGCCAAACCACTATGAGCAATCAAGGGAACGATCCCAGTACAAGTACCCAAGATACTAAAACTGACGGCTCTCTCCAGCTTCATAAAGAAGAGTTAGACATTGTAAAGAATAATGTCGATGCTGGACAAGTAGTTATTTCTAAAGATGTCGTTGAAGAACAAAGAACTGTCGACGTTCCTGTAATGCACGAGGAAGTTGTCATAAAAAGAACACCGTTGAATAACGAACGTAGCGATGGATCCACTTTATCTCAGGAAACCATTACGATTCCTGTTACCCAGGAGCAAGTTGAGGTAAACAAGTATACGGTTGCGACCGAGGAGATTTCTGCTTCGAAACGTCAAATTGAGGATACTCAGAAAGTCCAAGAGACACTCAGACACGAAGAGGCTCATGTTGATACAACCGGAAGTGTCGATATCGTATCCGACGGGTCAAGCTTTAACGATATAAATAATAGCTAAGAAGAAAATCGCAAGCGCCCGTTTAGCGGCGTATGGACTGGAGCACTTTGACTGAGATAAAGGAAACACGGAGAGCGCTAGCGATCCGATGTTGACTTATCGTAGGGAAAAGGGCGAAGTACACTAGCCGCTGGGCCGCTTGTGCTAGACAATTATCTAGGTTCAAAAACTTATACTTTCTTATTCTGAAACAAAAACACCTTTTCATTGCTGGGCAATGAAAAGGTGTTTGCACTACTTTCCAATGGAGGGAGAGATTAAGTTGACTGAAAAGAAGAACGACCATCGAGAAGATAAAACGCTTCAACTACATAAGGAAGAATTGCAGGTCAACAAGAAGTGGGTTAAGACGGCTGATGTTAGAGTATATAAGAAAACGTATACTGTGGAGAAACAAATTGTCGTCCCTATAATCCGTGAAGAGCTAATTATTGAGAAAAAGATATTAAATCCAGAAAGTGGACCAACTACACAAATTGAAACCACTCATATTCCTCTAAGCGAAGATCATATTGAGGTCATATTAAACCAAACTATCCTTAATGATGTAGAAATTTTTAGGAATCAGTATGAAGAGATTATTCAGATTAACGAAAATGTGAAAGAAGAAAAAGTCCAAATAGATACAATTGGAGATGTAAAAGTAGTGGTTGATGATAAATTGTAGAAAGGTATAATAATGAAAAAACTCGCTAAATTTTTCTTCTACAGAATAGGACCTTTTAGACATAATAAATACTCCCCAATAAGTAGCCAGATTTTTTATTTTTAATCTGTCTACCTATTGGGGAGCATATCAGTATTGGCGAGTTTTTTCATTATGATTCTATGTTAAATTAATATGTTAATCCATGACCAAGTTTATAGATATTCCCATCGCTATCTTTATAAGCATAGTTAAGTCCTTCAGGCATATATTCGTCCTTGACATAACCCGGTACATCATTTCTTGACACGCACTCACCATTTTCATCAACCGCAATGACCGCTTCACTCGCTGGCAATGTCAACGGTAACACACCTACTGGTGAGCTATTGCCCGCCATAACCTCATACTGTGCCTTAAAGTAGGTATCATATCCAGCGATCAATGCATCTGCCAATGGTTCAGCATTTCCAAGGATCCATGGCAGAATGACATTAACACTCATGATTACTTTTCCACCACGAATATGGATACTGTCGGCCACTTCCTTTAAATGATTCATCCCACTCAATGTCGTTTCTTGATAGGATGTACCATCCAAAGCAGCTACCGTTTTATCTTCGCATATTTCAAGTTCCAATAGTCCTGGTGTCGCATTGAAATAAGCTCCAGATTTTGGACTTAAAAACAATATAGCTACATCAGCTTCTTCATAGTTATCGGTCAAAGTAAATTGACCAAGCTCTTGACATTCCTGTCTAGCTTTTTCAGTATATGAAGTTGCTCGTTCTGTCTCCTTATGGAAAACTTCCACATAAACCTTCTTACCCTCAAGCTTTTCAGTTGTTAAAGGTAATGTCTGCTTCTGATTCTTAAGCACAGTTACCGATTTTTTATGCGCTTCATAAGCAGCTTCCCAGTTTGCTGGATTTTTCACCGCTTCAGATGCATGGTCCGGTGAAACATACGTACGGTCATCAAATAGTCCTAAAGCAAACATTTCTGTAAGCAGTCGTACATTGGCTTCATTAATCCGCTTCTCACTGATCCATCCCTTTTCGATCGCTTTTTTTAGGTTTTCAATATCATTAGTGTCAGAAATAAGATCTGTCCCCGCATTAATCGCTTTAGCAAAACGTTCCGCCTCGCTTAAAGTTTCAACGCCCCAGCTCATTTTACTTGTGACGCCGCTGTCGCTATTAATATAACCCTTGAACCCTAGTTTTTCTCTAAGGATCGTATTTAAGAAATATTGATTAAATGTAAATCCAACCTCTTCGAAAGGAATGTCTTCTCCTTCGAATTCTTGAACCACACTTTTCTTGATACTAGGAATCGAATAATATGGCATCATGGATGAAGTCCCATGTTCTACCGCTGCACGAAACGGAGGCAGGTGGTACTTTTCTAGGCTTCCTGGAGTTGGGTACAGGTTCCATTTACCCTCTTCATAATGTGGATCAAATCCATTTTCCCTTGGTCCACCGCCAGGAAAATGCTTGGTCGTCATAGCAATACTATGATTACCGAGGGTCTTCCCTTGAAAGCCGTCAATGACGCGGCCGATAACATCAGAAATAAATTCTGGGTCTTCACCGAATGTACCATATATCCGCTGCCATCTCGGGTCCGTAACAGTATCCGCCATATACATATATCCTTTTCTTAATCCAACCGCATCCCACTCATCATGTGCGATTTGGGCGAATTGGCTAATAAGTGAGGCATCACCGCCATTTTTCATATCTCCTTTTGCCGCTGCAGCAAGTCCTAACGTTCCAGGCCAAGTGGAAAAAATCCCAGCTGCATCATTCATACCAAAGATGAATTCAGTATTTTCGTTTCTTGAATTCGATGCGATTAAACATGGAATACCAAGACGTGACCCCTCACATACTTCATTCATGGTATTCACCCATTCTGCCATTTCGGATGGGCTCCAATTGTCTCTTAGAATAAAGTGGCGCAAATGCATGTTTTCAATCGTATGCGTGGTACCATATACTTTTGCCAAAGCAAAAATAGTTTCTCCCTTTTCAACAATTCCTTCATCTAACACGCCATCATGGCTTGTCTTACTCTTATCTTTTTGAGAAAGACCCATCTGACGAGAATTAATAAGCATCATGCCGACCTTTTCATCGGTATTCATCAATGAGACTAGGTTCTCTGCACGTTCTTTCGGACTCAAGCGCCAATCCTTATAAGGTTCTAATTTCCCACTGTTATTCAGATCTTTAAATTTTAATCCATCAACTTCAATAATGTTCTTGACTCTAACTTCTAAATTCGGTTGTTTATGGTTAACTTCCATTTGAATGCCTCCTTAACTTGTTCATCCCCATCTTTCGGGAATAGTTGGGACAAGTGATAGATTCATGTTAGCAATTTGAGTTCGTTTCCACATCCATTATTGTTAACTTTTATATAAAATTGCACACTATTTTAAAATATTTTTTATAAAAAAAATTTATTTAGTAATTTGAATCCAATTTATGAAATTAAAAAGATAACGTTAGAAGAGGCAATGATTTTAATTATGCTCCTTTTTTTCTAATGGTTTGCTCCCTTTATACTCTGTAGCTGTCATTCCATTTATTTCTTTAAATACTTTACAAAAATAATTATAGCTGCTAAAACCCACTTGAATACCAATATCTGTAATAGATAAATGACCCTGTTCCATAAGAAAAATTGCCTCTTCGATCCGCTTTTTATGAATATAATCAATGACACTTATATTCAATTCTTTTTTAAATTTCTTCGCAAGATATGCTCGATTAAATCCAATTTCAGCTGCTATAGATTGCACATTTATAGTTTCCTTGAAGTGGATATTTATATACATTAATGCTTTCCTTACAACTGAACTATATCCATTAACAGCAAAATTCTTAACCGCATCACAATATTCTTCAATCATACTGAAATTTATCGTATCTAAATCGGACATTGCTACCGCTGCCTCAATCTTAAGTGCGAATTTTTCCGAAATAGCATGTAAATATTGAGGTTCAACCCCTCCCTTAGCAGCAGCCAATCTATTCATAGTATTACTTGAAAAGCTAAGATTTTTTTTCGCCCGTAAAGGATTCCCTGGAACTCTATAGGAAAAATCACCTGTGAATTCAATCAAAGCTTTCATTGCATTTTCTTTATCCCCAGTTTCGATAAAATGTAAAAATTTCTTTTCTGCCTCATACCTTAGCTTAACTTCTAAACCATCTTGGCCATAATCCTGCGGCTGTACATCCGGTTGATTTTGCCCACTATGCTTTTTTGTCGTACTGAAATGGGAGTCAACTCGCGGATTCGCTAATAGATTCACTAACAAATCGCCAATTGCTATGTATGATTGTCCCAAATAGGGTAAGGATTTATAAAAATTCTCCAATGGTTTTACCCAATTATTTTCAAGATGATTTTCCCTCATCGCATTCCAGATAAAATGGTCAGTGACCCGCTCATTCAAGAAAGGCCCAACCAAAACCATTCCTTGAAACAGTTCTTCCTCGTTTATAGGCATCGCCATATACGATAGTTGGAATGAATCTGTATGAATACAAAAACTGTTTTTATTTGCCTTTTCTAAAGCTTTTTTAAGATCCAAATAGATTTTCTTTCGAGCTTCTGCAAAAATTAGGGGTTCACTATCATCAGATATGTGCAAAATCGTTTGAAATTGATGATCGACCGCTTGTACATCAATATTAAAGGCATTTTTAATTAGCCAACATTTACTTATCAGTTCATCCACTAATATCACCCTTCAGAATCCTTTAAAACTATGTAATAAAATCAAAGTAAGAATGTAATCCACTGAAAATCCAGCAAAATTTTAATACTATAAATTCATTGCTTGGACTAACTATCTCTCCGGAAATCACGAAACTATCTTGATTTCAGAGGATTTTCTTTTTGTTTTATTATAGAAGATTATGCAAAATTATCAAACTTGAACGATCTCTTAAGACTCTTGAGGCATGGGCAGATAAATGGTTATAGATTAAAGAACCTCTCCATAATTTTATTATGGAGAGGTTTTTTACTGTTGCTGAATGCTCTTGAATATTTTAAAAAAAACACCTTTATCATTTAACTAAGATAAAGGTGCTTAAATAACTCTATTTAGAAATACGTATTAATAATCTGTTTTTAAACAGTCGTTTTCCAGTCCGCAGCAAATTTTTCAATCCCTTGATCTGTTAATGGATGTTTTGATAATTGCTCAATTACCTTGAATGGAATCGTTGCAATATGCGCACCTGCCATTGCTACACGGGTTACATGATCTGGGTGACGAACAGATGCAGCAATGATTTGTGAATCCAAGTTTTGAATCTGGAACATCTTAGCAATTTTTGCGACTAATTCTACACCATCTTCGTTAATATCATCCAAACGGCCTAAGAATGGTGAAACATAAGTTGCACCTGCTCGTGCAGCGAGCAATGCTTGGTTCACACTAAAAATCAAGGTAACGTTGGTTTTTACACCTTTTTTCGTTAGATAACGGCAAGCCTCTAATCCATCTAACGTCATTGGAAGTTTAATGGTGATATTTTTATCGCCACCGTTAATTTTAATAAGTTCGTTTGCTTCCGCAATCATTTGATCAGCAGTTAAAGCATTAGGCGTTACCTCGGCAGATACAGACTCAACCTCAGGTACAGCATTAAGGATTTCAGCAATACGGTCTTCGAATTTTACTCCCTCTTTCGCCACTAAAGAAGGGTTGGTTGTTACTCCTGATAACACACCAATTTTATAGGCTTTTTTGATATCCTCTAGGTTTGCAGTATCGATAAAAAATTTCATAATCTTTTTCCTCCAATATTAATAAAATAAATACTTTTTTTAAATCTTTTCGACAGCATGTCCACCAAACTCATTTCTTAATGCTGCTACAACTTTACCTGTAAAGGTTTCATCCTCTAGAGAACGATAGCGCATTATTAATGACATTGCAATGACTGGTGTTGCTGTTTTTAGATCTAAATCTTCTTCTACTATCTATTTTCCTTCACCTGAGGAATGCATAATCCCTTTAATTTCTTCTTAATTTGGATATTTCAAAAAGCATTTTCAGTCAATTCCATCAGTCAGGAACGAATAATCGAGGGTTTTTTCTTATTTAGCCAAATGTAAAATCTGTATAACATCTTCTTCATGTAACTTAACAAAATTGCCTAGTGGTCCTCTTTCTGTTCCCTTTTTAGCCATTTCCTCCAAGTGCTCTTCACCAATACCAGCTTCTTTCAATGTTACTGGCATATCGATGGAGCTAAAGAATTGTTCTATTTTCTTGATTCCTGCTAAAGCGGTTTTTTCTAAATTGTTTAAGTCAATTTCTACATCCCAGACTCGATTAGCAAATTGAACAAATCTATTTACATCATGTTTATACACATGCTTCATCCAGGCTGGGAATACAATCGCCAAACCTGCTCCATGTGCAATATCATAAATGCCGCTGATCTCATGTTCAATATCGTGGCTTCCCCAATCACCAACTCTTCCTGTCCCTAACAAATCATTATGTGCAATTGTGCCTGACCACATAATCTCAGCTCTTGCATCGTAATTGGTTGGGTCCTCGATTACTGTATGTGCATTATTTATAATGGCTCGTAATGCCCCTTCACACAATCGATCTGTTAATTCTACATTCTTTTCATTGGTGAAATATCTTTCTAAAATATGCGCCATCATATCTGTGATCCCGCATGCTGTTTGATAAGATGGTAAGGTGTATGTAAGAACAGGATTTAGAATGGAAAACTTAGGACGCATGGTCGAATGACCTGTCGATCGCTTATACCATCCATCTTCGTTCGTAATAACCGTGCCCGAGCTAGATTCACTTCCCGCTGCAGGTATGGTTAACACAACTCCGATTGGCAGACAGTCTTGAACTGTAGATTTCCCTTCAAAGAAATCCCATACATCCCCATCATATTTCGCCCCAGCAGCGATCGCTTTGGCTGAATCAATTACACTTCCTCCACCTACAGCAAGAATAAAGTCAATGTTATGTTCCTTACAAAGGGCAACTCCTTCTCTAACAAGGCTGACTCGAGGGTTCGGCTTTACACCGCCCAATTCAAATATTTCTATGCCCTGTTCAAGCAATGACTGCAGAATCCTATCATATAGTCCGTCAGTCTTGATACTTCCTCCGCCATAATGCAAGAGAAGTTTTTTCCCATAAACAACGGCCTCTTGACCTACTAATTGCTCCTGATCTTTACCAAATATTAACTTTGTACTATTTTGAAAAACAAAATCTATCATGGTGATCCCTCCCACACAATATAGTAAACTTATAAGAGATTAAAAACAATCGATTTCATTCCTATTCTTATGGAAAGTTCCTCACACTTAGGGACTGTTCTAATGGTTTCAGACGATTTTTTGTTTCTGACAAAAAATCGTCTGTCGTCCCTCATGTTCATTTTCCTCATAAAAAAGAACTTTCCAATCACTAAACTCAGCCAATAATTCTCCAGGTTGCAGTTTATATTGATCGGATACTCCCTGACTCTCTTTTTTTGGAGACTTATAAAAGGTTTCCATAAAGAAATATCCATTGTCTTTAACGACTGATTTAACCAGCGGAAATAGTGATCGATCAAGATAATACGTGATGACAATCAAACTAAAAGAACTATTATTCAAATTAAGGTGGGTCATATCCGTCATATCGCACAAACGAGGAAAAATAGCAAGCTTTTGCTTTCCTGCTATTTCCTCGAGATAGTTGACAGCTACATCTGATATATCAATCGCTTGTACTTGAAAATTTAATCGTGCCAGAAACAGACTGTTTCCACCAAGCCCACATGCAAGATCGAGCGCAGACCCTCCGGTAAAATAAGGTGACAGGATTGCTAATCTCTCATTCGGCATTGGTGCTTCCAATTGATTTATACGTTCTTTATATTTGCGATTCCATTTATTTTTCAGATTCATTTGGAACTCCTTAACTGTGACTGGATAATAATTCGAGTTAGAGTGATCAATAAGTCAAAAGTGGATGGTCAAATTTTTTGTAAATTGGATGGTTATTTTCTATATCATAAACCTTAATATAAGAATCATACATTGAAACTTTAATGAAAAGTCCATAATTTTGGCAAACAAATATTTATTATTAAATAATTCAGTTTCTTTTGATTATTAATCTTAGTGAGGATGAAACATATGAAGTTTGGTATGACTCTTATTATTATCGTTTTAGTAGCTGCCCTGATTGGTACACTTGCACTAACAGGAAAACCTGATGAGGACTATAAAGGTTCAACAAAACAAAACACAGTACGGTTGACGGCTATTTATGTGATTGTCATCTTAGGTGCAATCGGAGGATTGGCTTGGTATATTACGCTGAACTAAACATTTATGAGTATTCCCATAGCTGAAGCTAGGGGTTTTTCTCTGCTTTTTGATAACTTTTCCTATAATAGTGATTAATAAATCTATGCCATTTGCACATATTAACTAAAAAAAAGGTGTGATTGCCGATGGATTTTCCCACTATTAAAACGAATTTTTGGGATGCAATATTTGCGATTCCAATCATTATACTGTTAACTCAACTAATTAAGGTTTTTTTCAAAATACCGAAATGGTTTGTACCGACGATTGCACTTATTTTTGGGCTGGGAATCTCAATTTTTATTAGTCACAAGCACAACACCCTTGGCGGAATATTTATGGGTTGGTTTTATGGATATGCAGCGATCGGAACATACGCTTCATTAAAAACAAATATTATTGCTTTCAGAAATAAACAAAGGAAATAGTATAAATCGCTTATCTCTCCATAAAAAAAGCACTTTAGTCTTCTTTCACTTCAATTATTATCTTTCTCCATATCTCATGACATCTTTAGGCCTTAATGAAACAAGCACATTAATACTAAAAAAGTGCACTATAAAGTATAATATTGTATGTAAATTAGACATCTAAAGAAGGAGCATCTTTCATGGGTTTTATTGTTTATTTTGTTCTAATTATGATCATTCCACTATTAGTGCAAATGTACTTAAGAAATACCTATTCTAAATTTTTAAAAGTAGGAGCTTCCTCGGGTTTAACTGGAGCCCAGGCGGCTAGAAGAATCTTGGATCAAAATGGTTTGTATGATGTGTCGGTCGAACAAGTGTCTGGTCATTTATCCGATCACTATGATCCAAAAAGTAGAAGTGTTAGACTTTCCTCCACTAATTACAATGGTACTTCGATTGCATCGATTTCCGTTGCGATTCACGAGGTGGGTCACTGTTTACAGCAAAGGGACCGATATGTACCTTTACGCGTGAGACATGCATTAGTGCCTGTGGCTAATATCGGCTCTAATTTTTCGTTTATCTTAATTTTAATAGGGTTACTTCTTTCTTCAGCCAACCTTTTATTACTAGGAATCATAGCAATGGCTGCGGCCGTGTTATTTCAAGTTGTTACATTACCTGTGGAATTCAATGCAAGTTCAAGAGCACTGAATGTAATGATTGGTTCTGGTTTGATTAGAAATGAAGAAGAGTATCGGGCGAGGAAAGTACTAAATGCTGCGGCATTAACATATGTGGCTGCGACTGTAGTAGCTGTAGCTGAATTACTTCGTTTTGTTCTAATGTTTACAGGAATGCGGAATGATGAGGACTAATAAGATAATTGATGTTGTGGATAGTCCTAGTAAATTTTAATCAAGCTTATAGTATCACTTGTCCGATCTCTTGCATACGATATATTAAGACGAAAGGAAGCACCTTTCGTCACCTTAGATTGACTATTTTTAGTCAGTCTTTTTTTAGGTCTACCATCCCAAAACAATAAATGATTTTTTTCTAAGCCTAATAAGAGTTAGTTTACATAATATTATTACAGAAATAATGAATTGAATAATTCTAGCCAAAACAATTTCCATCTATATATACCCATCTGATCAAATTACCTATTGCATTTTAAAATATATAAGCGTTGCTTTTATAGGTTTTTTATTCAATATGTTATACTTTGCAGTATACCTGCGTAACAAAGCAAGATTGCATTGTAGGAGTGTGTTATATGAATTACAAGGTTGTCATCCTAGATATTGACGGAACGATCGTCCCGCATGGAAAAACGCTAAGTCCTGCCACAAAGGATGCGATTCAGCGGTTACGAGAGAAAAAAATAAACGTGGTTATAGCAACGGGGAGAGCTCCCTATTTTTCAGAGTCCATCCTTTCGGAAACTGGGGTCGACTCGATGGTCTTTTTTAATGGATCGTATGCCTATCATGAAGGAAAAGAAATATACAAGAATGCGATTGAAAAACATGTTTTAGAAAGAGTACATCTTTTGTCCAATGATTATAAACATCCACTGACTTTTTTGGGAGGTACGAGCTTTAAAACTACCGATCTAAGCCATCCATTCGTCGTGGAAGCGTACCAACATGATCCGTGGAAGCCCGAACTTGCCCCGCCTCAATTTTGGACCGAACAGGATATTTATCAAATGTTCCTTCATTGCGACGTGGAGGAAGAAGCTTCTTATCAAACAAAGATTCCGGAATTAGATTTCAGAAGATGGAGTTCAGGAGCAAGAACCTGTGACGTGAATTTGTCCAATTCCAATAAAGCAGTTGGTTTGACTAAATTGTTGGAAAGGTTCGGCATTGCACCTGATGAAGCTGTTGCCTTTGGAGATGGTTTAAATGATATGGAAATGCTGTCATTGGTCGGAATGGGAGTAGCCATGGGAAATGCTCGTGATGAATTGAAACAAGTAGCCGATATGGTCACACTCTCCGCCGAAGAAGACGGAGTTCGCTACGGATTAAAGCGCCTCGGTTTAATTTAATCGTCGCGCCCTTTTATTTCCAAGTAGACCTTAGAAGAAATACATACGGCTAATAGGGACCAAGGAGTGAAAAAATGAATTTGGCCTATGAAGTGATCCCCGAAGAAAAAATTGAGTATTGTAGAGATTTATGTAATGAACTCATGGCCTTTCAAAAATCAAAAGCATACATAACACCGGAATTGTTTGACAGCATGAATTTTGACACACGAATGATTCCTTCTATAAAAAGCGCCTTACACAATTACATTGTGGTAGTGAAAGATGATGAGAAAATCGTCGGTTATGTCTATTCCAATATTTCTCCCAAAGAGGCTTATTCAAATGACTTTGCCACTTTTTTTGACCTTTCTTCTGTTTATAGAAATAATGTTGGATGTTTATCGCAATTTTATATTAAAGATGAGTACCGACAATTAGGGGTTGGTTCTAAACTTTTCAATATGTCTATGGAATGGTTGAAACATTTTGATGATATCGAAGATTATTTTATCTTTGTCTCAAATGGCAATGCTGACGCCTTAGAATTCTATAAACGTAAAGGATTTTCTGTTAGTCATGAGATTTTGGATGGTTTTATTACTGTTTTACGAAGTAAAGAATAATAATGAAACTTCCCTATTTAGGAAGATTCTCTGTAACGTATTTTGCATCAAATTTTGTATTTAAAAAATGGCTCAGTTCACTGTTCTGAGCCATTCCTTATTTTAATCTTTTAAAGCTTAATGAACTAAAGCACTTGCACTCTTATGTTGAAGAGGATTTTTCATTGTGTATCGTACCAAGTAATGATCATATTAGGTTAAGTCTAGTTGTCTATTTACTTTAGAGGCTAGGTTTAGTACCGATGATCACCGTGGCGTCCAATTCATCATTTCTGGCTACTTTAGGGATAAGCCCCATACTAGAAAAAATTTCAAAGGTTTGGTATGCTTGCTGTTCGCTCGTTTCTAACAAAAGGTGCCCTCCCGGAGCTAACCAGAGAGGTGCCTCTTTCGCTACCATACGCTGTAGGTCAAGTCCGTCCTTCCCTCCGTCAAGGGCCAGTTTTGGTTCATACAGGAGAGCCTCCCGGGGAAGCAGCTTGATCGCCTCGGTAGGTACGTAAGGAGCATTAGCAACTACGATGTTCACACGGCCTTGAAGGGAGTGGGGTAGGGCTGTAAACAAGTCCCCTTGAAAAACGTGGCCACCAAAAGCTGTTATGTTGCCGCCAGCACAGCTTACTGCAGCGGGGTCGAGGTCAACAGAGTACAAGGCTACCCGTCCTAAAATTGCTGCAAGAGCTGCTCCTACAGCTCCTGACCCGCAACACATATCAACAACGATATCCCCTAAACAAGTTAGGGTTTCTGCCTGACGGACAAGAAACTCTGTTCGTTTGCGAGGCACGAAGACCTCAGAGTCTATCTTTATCCTCAGACCACAGAACTCTGTGTACCCAATGACGTGTTCAAGAGGTATCCCCTCGGTTCGCATTTCGACCATTTTCATAAGGTCATCCAATGTCGGTGCTTCAGATATAAGTAGCAGTGCCTCTTCTTCTGCAAAAACACTACCAGAAGTCCGAAGCTTATGGATGATAATTTCTTCAGTTTGGTCATCCATATAAAATTTAATTTGCTTTACTATTGATACCACCCAATCTTTCCTTATAAGTTGGCTTTTATTTATTCCTTTAAATTCGCAAGAATCTGGAAAATCTGTCCTCTATGATGTGATTCGTGTTCAATGAGATGGTAGATAATCCACTCAGTTGTTACATCGTATTGATTAAGAATCCTCGGTTTACATTTTTCTCCTTTCTTTTAATTCATATATTCTCTGTGAAAGTTAATGTTCCTTCTTAAACTCCCTCAGTTTAATACGATTTTCTCGCGAATACTCGCTTATTCGTAGGATTTCATAACCCTTGATATGGATTTAACGATTAAATGAAATGAGTTCAGATCATTATGGCTCCGTGAAGGCATAGTTAAATAAAGGAGTGAAATCCAACTCCACATTTTACCATATGATGTACATTCTCCACGCCGCCCCTGGAGGCTTTCCCTCCCATGTCTCAACGGGTCATTTGCCCTATCATTCCTTCGTCATGCCTATCCAAGGGGTGGAGGCCAGTTATGCTAACCTGATGGGTCAGTGCCCTTTTGTTGAATAAATCTGGTACTCCGTACATATTTGAAATCCTACGAATAAGCCAACATTCGTTAAGTGTAAAGCTAACAATCACTATTTATGATAATTTATTGGAGTTTACCCTTTCGGGGAAACTCGTAAGTGTTTTTAAGAATCTATAAGTTCTTATGCTGCTAAGGTAGTTAAAGGTTGTAATTTTTCTGGGCAATAGGATTCATTTCGTTTGGCTATTCCTACAAATACCCGAGCCAGTTTACCAACCAATTTGATAATTGATTTCATCTTCTTGATTTTTTTCACCTTAACATTAGTGGTGTGTATCGCTTTAAACTCAGGGTTGTTCATGACAAGGCTCATCGTCGCTAAGTAGAGGAAACGCCGCAGTCTAGACCTTCCACGTTTAGAAATGACAATTTGACCTTTCCACTTTCCCGAGCTTGCTTCAGCTAGGTGCAATCCTGCATGACGACGTAGTAAAGAATTACCGTGGGCAAAGCCACTTAAATCTCCAGCTTCCCCTAATATACTTGCCAATGAAATCTCACTAATTCCTTTAATGGTAAGCAATTGATTGGCATAAGGAATTTGTTTAAGTACTTCTGCGACTTGTTTTCAACTCTTTCGAGTTGTGTTGTTGCGAGGTCATATTCCTCTAGTAATTGTTGTAGATGAAAATTATAATCATCAAGTGCCTTTTTACATGGTACGGATTTACTGTTACTACCTCAATATTCTTTTCGAAAAGCCATTTTGATAGATTAATCCAGTAAATGTCCCGTAGGTTCCATGCCGAATATAGTTGTATCTAAGTTATTTGTCCTTTTTAGCTTGTTAATCCAGTGCAATAAAATAGTAAATCCATCTTCGTTATTTTCAAATGTAAGAGGATCTCCGACTACAATTCCACGGAAATTTACAGCTCGAGCCACATGTAATTGTTGAGCAATGTCCACACCAACAACAAGGTGTTTATCGGAAATTCTTTCTATTAGTTGATTTTGCTTGTCTTGCATTTTAAACTTCATAGTAAGGGTTCCTTCTAAGGTTTTGAGTTAGAGTGGTGTCTATACTCATATCTTACTGAGGGGCTCTATTTTTTTCAAAGTTCAAATTTAACCATCTACAGGAATGCTAACCTGCTTCGTTGAAGTTGGACAAGGATATTAACTTAAAAAGATAAAAAGACACTCGTTAATGAGTACCTTCCTTCTCGAATTTCGTCCGCTCTGGGTTCCGTTGTGTATCCGCTCGTTTGAATGCCTCCCCTCGCTTCAAGGCTTTTGAATAGCTCCGTATCTTGCTTTATTAATTGCAAAGACTTCTGATTCTGTCAAAATGTGTAGCTTTGGTGAGTGGGATTTCAAAGTATTTCATGGTGTACGCCTCATTCGTAGTTTGTCCTTTGAAAAAGGCGGTACGGTTGTCGGTGCGGTACACTTTCGACTGAGAACGCAGTCTATCATAATCTAGTTCCTATTCTTGTAGTAGGAATTGATTTGCCAATTTCTTATCTATTTATTAAGGTTGAATTTCTTCAAGCGTCAATCAGTATCTCAATCAGAATCTCATCCAGAAACACTTCCTCTACTCTGGTCTATTAACTGATTAATACGGTTCATATAGCCCTCTGCTTTTTCTCGGTATCGCTGTTGTAGTTCATCCGAACTTATATCAAATCCATCTAGTTTGCATTTTAAGCGGAATAGCTGCCTTACACATATCCAGCAATATAATCACTTTCTATAATCTGTGTCTCACCATTTACATTATTAAACTCAACTTGAAATCTTGTGTTGCTGATAAATTAATCAAAATGCTATGACTTTACTTGAAAGGCAGCAATAACCAAGGTTCTTTAGAAATAAGATTTTTCACTGACGGAAAGTTGTTGTATAATTTCTCGATTAGGTTCATAACCAATTCCTGGTTTCTCTGGAACGGTGATTATTCCATTTTCAACCACTACTACAGGGTCAATAATGTCTTTCTCCCAATAACGAGAAGAAGCAGCTGTGTCTCCAGGTAGTATGAAATTGGACAAGGTTGTTAACGCAATATTATGTGCCCTTCCTACACCCGATTCCAGCATTCCCCCACACCAAACTGGGATATCATGTTTTTGGCATAAATCGTGTATTCGCTTTGACTCTGTTAAACCCCCGACCCGTCCGATTTTGATATTAATAATTTTACAGCTTCCGAGTTCAATTGCTTTTCGGGCATCTTCATAGGAATGGATGCTTTCATCGAGGCAGACGGGTGTGCTCAGCTCTTTTTGTAGTTGAGCGTGGTCAACAATATCATCAGAGGATAACGGCTGTTCGATCATCGTGAGATTAAACTCATCAAGTGCTTTTAATCGGTCGATATCATTTAAATGGTAAGCTGAATTGGCATCAGCCATTAATGGCACATTCGGAAAATGTTTCCGAACCTCCCTTAAAACCTCGACATCCCAACCTGGTTTAATTTTTACTTTTATCCTCTTGTATCCTTCATTTACATGTTCCTCAATTAATTGAACTAAATCGAGAACAGTATCTTGAATCCCAATACTAATGCCGACATCAATTTCCTTTTTTTCACCACCCAGTGCCACAGCGAGTGGAATCCCTTTTTGCTTAGCGAATAAATCCCACACGGCCCCTTCAATTGTTGATTTTGCCATATTGTTTTTTCGAATTCCTGAGAGAATTTCAGAAACCTCATCAGGGTGCTCTATATCTGTATTCAAAAGTTTTGGGATCATAAAATCCTCTAACATATGCCAGTTAGTTTTTACTGTCTCTTCATTATACCAAGGAGAATGAAATGCTACTGATTCCCCCCAGCCGCTCTCACCATTTTCATCCTTTGCTTCTAGTAAAATAAATTCTTTATCTTCAAACGTTCCGAAACTAGTTGAAAACGGAAATTTCATCTTCATTCTTACATGTCGTAATTTTACCTCTCGTAATCTCATTCTGTTGTCACTCCTTTATCATGAAGTAAATTTTGTAAGGATCGTTTTGGGACAAATACATAAAAATGAACTGATTGATTATTATTTTTTATAAGGGAAACAACTGCGTATCCCTTATAAAATAAGGTATGGAAGATCTTTCGCGTTTTAAATCGCCAATCCATTGCAAGCTCCTTATTTGTGTTTTTTACATACTGAAAATTGGCTGGCACTGGCAATAAGATTGGATTATCACTAGACGAAATGCTTGGTAAGTCTTCCTCAATATTCTTTAATTTTGGGAGTTTCCCTTCAATTGTTTCCCATTTAAAGATCAACTCAGCCTGTTCTTGGTTAATAGGATAGGGTTTTGAAATATAAGGACTATTGGTCCACCATTCCACTTTAAGACGATCCGATGGAATACCTTTATTTAAATTGTCTTCCATATCACCATAGCAATTATCAACATATGTTGAGCTTATTGCATGTAATTTTGATAGATTAAGATAAGCATTTCGTGTTTCAAGTGGATCATACGTCCACATGATCAGTTCGTAACCCATTTCTCGAGCTAATTCTTTCTGTTTTTCTTTTAAGATAGCACCTATGCCTTTCATTTGGTGACTCGGATGGACCCCAAGCATATGTGAACACAAATAACTTTTCCCGTTATTAAAACCCGCAAAACTATAACTGAATCCTACTAAATCTTCATTAATAAAAGCACCTAATAAAAGGCCGCCATTTTGAGAAGCAGTGATCGTTTGATGGAGGGGAAGCGGTTGCATCTTCCATACTTCTTCTTCCAGTTTTTGAACCAGCGTTAGATCATGAACAGTATTTAGCATTCGTGTTTTAATTTCAAAACTCATGATAACTCCCCTTTTTCAAAAGCCTCAAGTGTATTTATTATGGTTCTTGCAAGGATTTCAATTCCAGAGTAAAGGGAACTATGATTAAATGTCATTTTAGGATGGTGAAGCCCGGGCTGTAAATCGCACCCTAATCCTAGCATGGTCGCTTTTATGTGGGGATTTTTCAATGTGTAAAAATGAAAATCCTCTCCACCCGGAGTAATAATCGGATCTTTTAACCGCTTTTCACCTAAAGAATCAATAATGGCTTTCTTCATAAAATGTTTAGCCTGTTCATTAACTTGTGCAGCTGCTACGTTCGCTTTTGTCTCTAGTGTTATCGTAACACCGTGCAGATTTGCGACTGATTCCGCGATTTCATTGATCTTTTCTATAAGTTCTTTCATGACTTCGTTTGTTTGTGCCCGCAGGTCGATGTTAAAGTTCGCATTTCCGGGAATAATGTTCCCAGAATCACTACCAGCGTGGAACTTTGTCATTTTAGCGGTATATGGAATCATCGGATCCAAATGGATGCCTTTTATGGCTTGAATGAAAGATGAACCCACTTCGATAGCATTCTGGCCAAGATGAGGACGTGCGCCATGTGCATCCACACCAATAATTTTCCCATCCAAAAATGCTGCTGCACCATGATAAAGGGCAGGCACTGCATACCCGTCCGCTAGTTCCTCAATTGGTCTCAGATGGACACCATACAAAAAATCCACATCATTTACAATCTTGTTTTCTATCAACTTTAATGCCCCGGTTCCCTTTTCTTCCGCCGGTTGAAAAATGAATTTCAGTTTTCCTTTATAGGAGGTATTTAGTTTTTGCAGAAGGAGCATGGTTCCCATCACCATCGTCATATGTGCATCATGCCCACAAGAATGGTTTGCTTGAAATTGACCATCTACTTCTTGCCAGAGTGCATCCATATCAGTACGAAGGGCAACGCAAAAATCCCCGGTTCCCACCTCCACAACGAGACCTGGACAATCATCAAACGTTTGGACCGTGAAACCCCGTTCCTCTAAAAAGTTTTGAATGTAGGCAGTTGTCTTGTACTCCTGCCAACTTATCTCCGGGTTTTGATGTAAATAATCAAAAACGGAATCAATCGTAGGTTTCAGCTCCATGATAATTCCTTTCAATATTCTTTCCTCCGTTTGGTTTCACTTTATTAATTAGCTTGATTTTCCTTACCCTAATAAAAATCCTTCATAATATGGGTCTTCACTTTCAATAATGAATTGATGCATGCCAGTAATCCATGCAGATCCAGTAATCTGTGGAATAATGGCTTGATAATCGCCTACTTGGCTAACCGCAATAACTCTTCCTGCAAACTTAGAATCAATAATACTCTCATGTACGAAATGTTCATGTATTTTTAACTTTCCTTGCGAATATAGTAACGCCATTTTTGCACAGGTACCTGTGCCACAAGGGGATCGATCAATTTGCCCATTTCCAAATATAACAGTATTCCTATAATCAACATGTTCATTATCCGATATCAAACTAAACTCAATTAAATCAATCGAGTTGATTTCTGGAATCAATGGATGCTGAAATTTCAACTGTTCATTTGCGGCCTTTTTAATTTTATTCCCAAGAGTAATTAATTGCTGCTGTTCTTCACTTACTAGCTTTAAACCAAACTGTTCAGCCTTAACGATGCCAAATATGCTGCCACCAAAGGCCACGTCAAGCAACACATTACCAACACCTTCAACAAATACATTCACTTTCTCTTCAAAAACAAATGCCGGTACATTTGTAAACGTTACTCTATCCACCTTTTTGTTCAAGAACTCAACGCTACATTCAACAATTCCTGCCGGTGTATCTATCTTTATATTCTTTTTGTGTTCAATCATTCCAATATTTAAGGCTGTTGTGATTGTTCCAATAGTTCCATGACCACACATATTTAAGTATCCATTACCATCCATGAAAATAACGCCAATATCGCAATTTTCCGAACAAGGATCTGTAATGATAGCGCCAAACATGTCTTTATGACCACGTGGCTCCGACATTAATAATTTTCTCATCCAGTCTAATTTACTTTGCAAATACAGCTTTTTTTCCATCATCGTTGAACCTAGTATTCTAGGTGCGCCCCCGGTAATGATTCGAGTTGGCTGCCCCATCGTATGAGAATCAATGGTATGAATATATTGTGAAAAATTTATCATGTCTTATCCCCCTTTAATACATATTGTTGTTTTTTTACTGAAATTTTACGAATCTCTTTTTAAGAAAAACATATGCTCATGGTTTCCACACTTCTTTATAAACACGAAGGAAGTTTTCACCTAATATCAAAAGGACTTCCTCCTCTGAGTACCCTCTATTTATTAATGCCTCTGTTAATTTAGAGAACTTTGATGGGTTTTCTATCCCTTTTGGATATCTCCATGGCGGCGGAGGGTAACAATCTGCCTTCCATTTTCCTGTATGAATTAAATCTGTATATAACTTTTTCGATTCATCAAGAGCAGCAATCCCATCCATTCCTTCCCAATAATCCATCCCAATCCCTATATGTCTGATCCCAACAAGATTTCTAATGTATTCGATATGGTCGATCAAATCCTCAACCGTTGCTTTATTTTTTGTTGATACGAAAGCTGGATAACCAACAACCCCGATGACACCATCTTTTTCGGCTACTGCTTTTATTTGATCATCCTTAAGATTTCTAGGTGATGGACACAAGTTAAACACGTTTGAATGACTAAATATGACAGGTTTCTCAGATATCTTAATAGCGTCCATGGTTGTTTGATAACCTGTGTTGGTTAAGTCTACCAATATTCCTACACGATTCATTTCTCTGATTACGTTTATACCGAATTCACTTAATCCACTATTAGTTCGCTCTGTGCAACCGTCACCAATAAAATTCTTTACGTTATAACAGATTTGGATAACCCTTACGCCTAACCGGTGATAAACAGACAAAAGGTCCAAATCGTTTTCAATAGGCAGAGAGTTTTGGAAGTGAAAAATGATTCCTAATTTATTTTCTCGTTGAGCCCTATAAATATCTTCTACGCATGTTACAAGTAACAAGTCATCACTTGCTTCGATTTTCTTTAACCATGTGGCAATGAGACTAACTGTTTCTCGACAATTTTGATCGACTGCCACAGTGGGAGCCATTACTGTAACCCCTCCGTCGATCCACAATTTATAGTAGTTTTCCAATGATCCTAATGGACATGTCGCGTCAATTATGATTGCTTTTTTGTGAAGTTGTAAACTCTCAGTTCTATTCAAATATATTAGCCCCCCTACTATATTGGAGTCTTTTCTAAAGTAAAAGGGAAAAGCTAAGCCTTTCCCCTTTTACCTTTATCCTTTTTGATTATTTCACCTTATTCACTTTCACTGTGTTGCTATAACAAATAGCAGAGTCCCATACTCTAGCAAAGTTCCCCCAAGTTATACCTTCTATCTCCGTTGAAGAGAAACCCCGCTTGCGCATTTGCTCCAGCAAATTAGGTACATCCACCGCACCATTTAGTTCAGGATTTTTGGGGAGCGTGCCACCAATACTATCAAGCGCCTCTGCGTCCAGATAGTCGATGAAGTCAAACCCGAAGCCAAGGTGTCGTGTCCCTACCAGACCGGCAATGTACACGGCGTGGTCGATAAATCGATCAATCCCAGGGTTGTCTTGATGTACAAACGCTGAGAATGCATTGAGGCCAATGATCCCATTACGCTCAGCAATTGCTTTTATCTGATCATCTGTTAAGTTACGCGAGATTGCACATACACCTTTTGCATTAGAATGGGATGCAAATACTCCCGGACCTGGATACGCGCTTAATGCTTCCCAAAAGGATTTTTCATTCAGATGGGACAAGTCCAGCATGACTCCCGCTTGTGCCATCTCCTTCAGAAGAATGCGCCCTTTTGCAGTAAGGCCTCGAACCTCACCATCCCCAGGGCCCTGAAGTCCAGTTAGCCACGAACCACTTCCCGATTGGGATAGTGCCCGTGCCTCGGCATAATTATAGCCGGGAAAACCGCTCGCAAAAGCATTCGTCTCATTCCACGTTAACAGTCCTGATGTTAGTCCCAAATCGAATAAATCGGACAAAAGGGCTGGATCTTCATCAAGCGCCGCCATTCCTTCTATCGTTAGCAGGATTGCAAGCTTCCCTGAGCTGATCGCTGCTTCAGCCTCAGCAGGGGTTCTAACCATTGCAAGTTCTCCCGGTGATTCTCTCAATTCTGCTCCAAGTGCAGCCATCACCTCCCTAGTACGAGGTGCCGCCCGGTGAGTTTGGTCTAATTCTATCCAGATGGTTAGACCTAGTGCATTAATGCCGGCATTTCGTAGTGCTGGCAAATGGCGTTCGCTTATTACCCGACTCTCACCTCGTGAACGACGCCAAATCACGTCCACCAGAATATCGCTATGCAAATCGATAAATTTCATGATGTTACGGGCCCCCTATCGTGCCTGTCTCAGTTTAGCAGTGGCAGCAGTGTCAATCGTCCAAGAGGCTGTATCAATAACTACCCCATAGTCACGCTGTGCGCTCTCCTGTGAAACATAGCCATTACGTACATCCTCAAGCACTTTCTCAACGCTGCGGTTAAATGGATTTCCCCATCCTCCACCGCCGCCTGCACTGCTGATTAGAACTTCATCGGCTTCCAAAGGTTGATTAATCGCCCCTGTACGCACCTCACGCTCGGTTCCAGGCCATAGCATAATATGATTGGAATCGGCTTCCTGGCCACCATTTAATGCCCAAGGTTTTGTCTTCGTTTTCTTTAGAATCGTTACGGCATTCCCTGGAGCAGTAAATCTATATACACGAGTAGCTCCTACCCCGCCACGGTGCTCTCCAGCTCCACAGGAATCCTGACGAAGATAATAGCCTTCAATTAATAGTGGAGCCTTGGTCTCTAATACCTCAATCGGGTTATTTCTGCAGCCTGGCTCTGATAAGTGCATAATTCCGTTTTCGCCGTCGCCTCCAGCATGAGCACCAAAGCCAACCGCTTCATTTGTCGCTTCAAGCCAAACTTTACCGGTTACTGGATGTGTACCGACACCCATAACCGATACGACCTCTCCACCTGAACATGCAGGTACTATGTCTGGCATCGCATTTGCTAATGCCTTACAAATAATCTCCGGAATGTGAATAGATGGCCAAATTGTAAAAGTTGCCGCAGGATACTGCGCATTTACCAATGAACCTTCCGGAGCAATGACGCGTAATGGACGGAAGTTGCCATCATTTGCTGGAGAATCCGGAGTTGTGAGCCCTTTGAAAGCCAGTGCTGCAACCCCTTCCGTTATCCCAATTGGCAGGTTAATAGGACCTGCAACCGCAGGATCCGTACCGGTGAAATCAACGATAAATTCGCTATCAGTTACGGTAACCGTCACTTTAATTTTAACCATTTTGTCTTTTTCGACCCCATCATCATCAACCCAATCCTCGGCAGACCATGTTCCCTTCGGCAGAGCAGCAAGGCGAGCACGAGCAATCCGTTCACCGTGGTTTAAAATCTCTTGACTTGCCACTTTAAAAGATTCTAGGCCGAACTTTTGTACCAGCTCTTGTACCCGCTTTTCACCGGTGTGGCAGCAAGAAATCTGAGCGTTCATATTTCCAATTACTCGATCTGGAATACGAGAGTTGAATTTGATAAGATTCTCCACCTCTAGATCACGAACGCCACGCTTGTAAATTTTTAGACCTGGAAGAATGAGCCCCTCTCTATGAATACTGGTAGTATCTAAGCAGTACCCAGGATCTTGTTGATTCAAATCAAGCCAGTGTGCTTTACAGGCAGCATACCCAATCAGCTCATCTTGATAGAAGATTGGTGAGCTAACTAGTACATCCAATGTGTGGTTAGAGCTCCAGTATGGATAGTTAAAGAGAATGACATCCCCTTCATGAATGTTCTCTTCGCCGAGAAACTCTACCATTTTTCTCAGCGCATAGTCATTACCACGAGTAAAAATAGCCAACCCAGGTGATTCAGCTAGTAATCTACATTCGCGGTCGTAAATTCCAAGTCCAAAATCCTGAATTTCATAGATGATCGTGTCATAAGCGGTACGCTTTAAATTCCTCATCATCTCCCGTGCTGCTGACAGCAGGTAGTTGTGAATAACTTGAACTTTAATCTGTTCTGCATGATCATCTACATTTGTTTGCGCACTATTTTTTAATTCTATGCTCCTAGTCATGCTATACCTCCTCTATCATTATAAATAGCGATGGTAAGTTCTCCATACTCTCCAACCGTTAGAACATCACCTTCGTGTAAAATGGTGGTGTGGCTAGGCTCCTCTATGATTGCTGGACCGGCTATCTCATCTCCGGCAAGCAGCTTAAATCGATCATAAACTTCATACTCAATGTTACCATTAAGGGGTGATTGGTAGACAGAGCGGCTTACTTTACGTGCTGCCAATCCATCACCTTTCCCTGCTTCGAGCTTGGCAATTCTCGGTTTCGCAAGCACGCCAATAGCTCTCACACGAAGGGTAACGATTTCTACTGGATCTGTTGTTTGGTGACCATATTGCGTCTCATGGGCATCACCGAAGTTTGCGGCAATTTCCGATATGTGAGCTGGTGTAATGTCGTCCCCCGGGATCTCAATCTTAACGGTATGCTCTTGGCCTGCATAACGCATCTCTGCCCAACGAATAAACTTGCAATCCTTAGAGGTAAATCCATCGCGGCCAAGAGATTCACGTCCGTTATCTTCCAAATTGCCATACAACATGGTAATTTCATTAACATCTGCGTTCACTAGACCTGTTACAAAGGTTTGAGCAAAATCATACACTACATCGACCATCATCATTCCCCATGCTGAGAAATTACCTGCTCCTGGAGGAATAATAACAGTTGGAATACCAATCTCTCGTGCAACGTTACAGGAAACGAGTCCTCCACCTCCGCCAAAGCCAAGAAGGGCAAAATCTTTTGGGTGATACCCTCGTTCTACTGATATTTCTCGAATCGCACCAGTAATCTTCGCCTCACTTATGCGGACGATACCAGCAGCTGCCTGCTCGATAGAAAGGTTTAACCGATCGGAAAGCTTCTTAATTGCATTACGGGAAAGATTAGGATCAATGGTCATCGCTCCCCCAAGAAAGTTCTGATCATCTAAATAACCTAACGTTAGGGCAGCATCGGTAAACGTTGCATTTACTCCGCCTTTTCCATAACATGCAGGGCCTGGGTCTGCACCCGCACTTTTTGGTCCAACCTGAAGGGCTCCTCCGTCATCGATCCATGAGATACTCCCGCCGCCAGAACCAATCGTACGAATATCAATCATTGGTGTGGATATCGGTAAACTCTCAACTAATGCCTCGTTTTCTATAGCAATCTGTCCATCTACGACCATAGTGGTGTCAAGACTTGTTCCACCCATATCTAGGGTGATCAAATTCGGATATCCTGTCAGTTCAGATAAATATGCTGCACCAATTGCACCACCTGCTGGCCCGGACATAACTGAATGAACGGGTTCTTCCTTAGCTGCTTTCGCTGTCATGGCACCGCCGCCTGAGCGGGTAAGTAAGAATTGGCCTTGATAGCCTTCTTCCTGTAATTCACTGTCGAGTCGATCCAAATAAGTACGCATGATTGGCTTGATATACGCATCAATAACAGCTGTACTAGTACGTTCATATTCGCGATATTCTCGTGTTAATCGATGGGATAAAGTCACTGAAACATCTGGGTATTCTTCAAGAAGCACCTTCTCCATTTCAAGTTCGTGATTCGGGTTGATATAGCTGTGTAAGAAGCAGACTACTACGGATGGAACTCCCTCTTCACGAAGTTGTTGAGCCAATTTAACCGCTTCTTCGCGATCAAATGGAGTAAGAACATTTCCTTGATAATCAAGACGCTCACTCACTTCAAGGCGCCGGTGCCTTGGGACTAATGATTCCGGTTTACGATATTTAAAATCGTACATGGAATCACGGTCAGTACGCCCTAACTCATAAACATCTCTAAACCCCTTGGTTGTAACGATTGCTACCTGAGCTCCTGTACGAGTTAGAAGAGCATTCAGGCCAAGAGTTGTCCCATGTACAAAGTAATCTATTTCCTCGAAACTAACTTCTGCCTTACGGAATCCTTCCAGAACACCGCTCGCAGGGTTGTGTGGGACGGTCTCTACCTTTTCAAGGCGTAGATCGCCTGAAGCTGGATCGAGTGTCACAACATCGGTAAAAGTACCACCAACATCAACTGAAATTCGCATAGCATTTCCTCCTATATTCATATATTCTTACATCCAAGCTTTTAAGTATAGGTTTCCAATGACTCAACTGACGATTAAGTATGCGAGAAAGTAGTCTTGAATCATCACCTCCCTAATTGTATGTGTGTTAGCATCCTAGCAAACTACCTTTTGAGTGCGACAAAATCCAAATCATAACCAAATGCACGTGGACCACAAACTTCAATCGCTTTTTCCGTTTTCATTCTCTCATGCGCAGGAACAACAACAATCGTTCCACGGTACCCATATTTAACAATATCGGTCCGAATCGGTTCCGCTGTTTCTGAGTCTAATATCGTAATAAGATCAGGAGGCAAACAGATTAATTGGTTATCAATGGTTAATTTCAACCATTCATTTTGAAAATCAATCACAGCCGTGCTTCCTTTGTGCTCTCCGAATCCTTCCATGATAATTTGTCCCATGGAAAATCCTTTGGTGCTTTCTGCACCGAAGTCGCGATTGATATCAACAATTTTCCCCTTAAAAGCGCTCCATCCACCGGTAATTTCTTCAACGACTTTAATCGGATCATGGTGCACGTTGCGAGCTTCCCTTACTTTTTTCCCCAACTCAAGTGTTAGGCTTACTGTGTTTGGAATACATGTTGCTCTCAGTTGTTCCCCATTCATTGGGTATCCTGCAATCCAGCTGATTCCTCCATATGACATTGCTGTTTGACGAACAATGTTCTCAGCCATGTATGCATCTGTAGTATCAATTATCGTAGCAAACCCTTTCTCATTAATGGATGCAACCGGACTGGCTGAAACACCTCCAATATGAAAACTTGTCATTTGTAATTCAGGAAAAGCTCTGCCCATCCCATCACCATCAATAACAGGTAAGCCCATTTCACCAGCAACTGCCATCGGAACAGTTGTATTAACTCCGCCAGCCTCTGGTGGAATTACGCCAACGAAATCACGATTCAAGTATTTACTTAATTTTTGAAAAGCAATATTCAATTCGCTTCCGTTTGGAGTTTTTTCCGTCAGAACCACTGGGGCTCCTAAACATCCCCCCATCGCGATCATCGCATCATCTGGTACATCTTCAGGTTTAATTAATACGATTTCTTTCCCTTTATTTAGTACGTTATAAGCCCATAACAGTCCGATTTCCGGGTCACCGCCCCCACCAGTCGCAAGGATGGAAGCACCTAATGTAATGTCATCAATATCCTGTCTTGTTAACGTTTTATAATCACTTATTTCCCATTTTTTTAGGATGTCGTACACACTCATCCCGATTCCTCCTTGGTTATCGAGCTGCTTTTCGCTAGCTCAATTGATTAGATCACGCTTCGTTTGGGTCAATACTTCGTAACCACCTTCAGTTATTAGAACCATATCTTCGATTCGAACAGCCCCTACTCCAGGCAGATATACCCCAGGTTCAATCGTTACCACCATGTTCTTTTCAAGAATATCAGTTCTTCCCTTATCGATAATCGGGCCTTCATGAATATCTAAGCCTAATCCATGTCCCGTTAAGTGCGGGAAGTAATCGCCATATCCTAATTCTTGGATCTTCTGTCTTGCTATGTAATCAATCTCTCCAGCCTGCACTCCTGGACGCAAGGACTGAATGGTCTCCTGCTGGATTCTTAATACATCTTGGAACAGCCGTTTCTGTTCAAGTGTAGTTTCTTTTACTGAAAAAGTCCGGGTAATATCGGAGCAATAACCTTGATAAATTGCGCCCATATCTAACAAGATTAATTCATTAGGATTCAATGCTTTATCTGAAGCATATCGTTGTGGTAGCCAGCTGTTCTCACCGGAAGCGAGAAAAATCTCGAATGATGAATTTTCAGCTCCTTCTTTTAACATCGTATACATGGCGACAGCTGTTACTTCGTGTTCCTTCATCCCTGCTCTAGCTGCTTTCAGCGCTTCTTGCATTGCTTTGTCGGCAATTTGAGCAGACTTACGAATAATTTGAATTTCTTCCTCACTTTTAATCATCCGCAACCGTCCGACTTCAGATGCGATATTTTCAAAATGGGCATTTGACAGTTTCTCTTGAAGGTACTGGAAGGTATCATAGTTAAGTTCCGGCAGCTCCACACCAACCCGTGTTATTTTGCGTTTATGAAAATAATGATTTAAAACAGTAAGATAATCAGGGGTATCTTCTGGAAAAGGGAGAATTTCTTTAATCCAGCAATCCCTCAGAGCCCGTTTTAAATCTAAGCGTGCCACAACGTACTTTATATCTTGTTGTGAAATTAATAGAATACTAAAGGAAGCAGTATTCATACGAAGTCCTGTATAATATCGGATACTGGCTCGATTAAATAGCAAACATACATCCAGTTGTCTCTCTTCCATTATCTTTCGTAAAGCTTGAACTCTTTTTAAAAACGGATTGACTTCCAAATTCCTCACCTATTCAGCTTTATTATTTTAGAAATGCTGGTGAAATCATGGGTTATTCTCTTTAAGAATGAACAACGTATTCATGGTTTCACCAGCATTATGTCTGATCATATGTTTTTATATTAATTCTCTAATGGTCTGCTCCAACTCTGGATTGATTAAATACACTTTTCTTGGGACACGAGACTCAATGTTAGAGGTTGCCTGACTTGCCAACTCAAGAATAACGAAAGAATCAATAAACGATTGGCAAATTTCATCGACCTGCTCCACAGAATATCCGAGCTTGTCTGCTAATTCTTTTCTTTCGATATAAGGCTGATTGACAATCGTCTTTAAAACTAACTTAATATCTTGATCTTCTAGTTTGGTTTGAAGCAATTGCGTTTCCATTATTTTACCCCCTGTTTTGCCATTAACTTTTCAACGGGAACATAATCAAAGTCATATCCAAAATAGCGAGGACCGAATGTCTCAAGACCTTTTTCTGTTCTCATCCGTTCATGAGCCGGTATAAGAATAATCGAGCCACGGTAGCCGTATTTCATAATGTCCGTACGAATCGGCTCACCTGTTTCAATATCAAGGATTGCAATGAGATCCGGTGTAACACATTTTAGTTCGTTATCCACCCTTAAATTTAACCATTCATTTTGAAAATCCAATTCAGCTCTTTGTCCTTTGCAGTCTCCAATACCTTCCATTATCACTTTTCCAAGTGAGAATCCTTTGTTCATCTCACCACCAAATTCTCTTTGAATATCGACGATTTTCCCATTGAATACTCGGTGGCCTTGAATATTTCTAGTATTTTTAATACTAGTTAAAATTTGTTCAACTGGGTCATTGTGGCTCTTTCTGGCTTCCATGACGGCTTTCCCTACATCCCATGCAATACTTTGGGAGTTTAAGATGGAGGTTCTTTTCACATCAGCTCCAGACATTGCGTAGGTGGCTACCCAGGAAATTCCGCCATAAGACATCGCTACTTTTCGTGCAATCGACTCTGCCATCAGATCATCATCCTGTGTATCAATCACCGTTGTGTTCATACGGTCATCGGTAGAAACTGTTGGGGATGCGTGCACCCCTTGAGTAGCCCATGAAGTCATTTGCAACTCAGGGAAGGCACGATTCATTCCATCTACATCGATCACAGGCAATCCCAATTCTGCTGCAACAGCATAAGCAACAATGGAGTTTACCCCTCCACACTCAAGTGGGATTGTTGCTTGTAGTTTTTTGCCCATATAGGCTTCCAATGTGGAAACCGCTTTATTCAAAACGTCTTCATTAGGCGGCTTTTCCGTTAACACTAGGGCTGCTCCTAAACAAGCAGGGCTCGCCACTAAAATATCATCTGGAATATCTAGTGGGTCAATCATAACAATATCTTTGCCTTCATCTAAAACTTTATAGGCCCATAGCAGTCCGATTTCCGGATCTCCTCCACCACCAGTGGCTAAAATAGAAGCCCCTAGCGTAATTTCTTCAATGCTTTTCTTGTCGATTACCCGATAATTGGTAATACCCCAATCTTCTAAAATGTCATAAACACTCATGGTTTCCCTCCTCACTGTTTTAAGCAAATACTTTGCCCTTAACCCGTACTCTGACCTTTTGTTTCTTTCCTGGCATGTAAGCAAACGGAATTTCTTCCACATCTAAAATTTCCTCTGTTCCAGCAATGGCTCCAGCTTCTTGCGCATTTTTCTTAGCTAAGGCAACAACACGGTCGATGGCATCATTTCGGTTTTCAACTGCAAGGTCAACGGCCAATTCTGCAGAAGCTCCAATTTCCGCGATCGTTGTTCCAATTGCGCCGCCCACTTCAAAATGATTCGGAAGGACCACCTCAGTAGTTCCTTCAATATTATGCTGCGGAACAGCTAAGGCTCCCCCGCCAATAAAGATAGCAGGTATTAACCCCGATTCAGTTTTCATCTGGTCAATGGCAATCTCAACACGTTCCTTAATTCTAGCGTTCGCTTCCTTTACTAAGGATGCTGATAATGAATTTATTGCAGCTATGTTCGTAACATAATTGGTATCAAAAATCTCAAGTTTGCTGTTTAAACGTCCTGTTGCCACAGCAATATCATGTACGGTTAAAATAGGACCGCCGAATGATTTACCTAGTTTGACAAGGTTATATCCCACGCTTTCAGGTCCCAAACCAATGACTTTATCCTGTTGAGTTTTGATAATCGTTCCACCGCCCAGAGCAATGGACAAAAGGTCAGGACAGCGTACATTTGTTTTTACTCCACCGATATTTACAGTGATAGAGGATTCTCTTGGAAAACCATTTACAATATAGGCTACATCAGTTGAGGTTCCACCCACATCCACGACCGCCCCATTTTGGATACCTGATAAGTACACGGCTCCACGAACAGAAGCAGCTGGTCCCGAAGCTACTGTAAAGATTGGATACTCTACTGCATGATCAGCGTTCATTACACTTCCATCGTTTTGAACCACAAATAGCTTTGCATTGATATTTCGATCTGCCACCGCTTGTTTGAATGCTTCAACGGCACGTTTCATAACCGATTTAACGGAAGCGTTTAAGATCGTTGAGTTTTCTCTTTCTAGTAAAGAGATGGATGCGATTTTATGGGATTGAGTAATGAACACCTCTTCACCAAGGTAATCCCTTACGATTTCCATTGCACGGTCTTCGTGTTTTGGTATGATTGGTGAAAATACACCAGTAATGGCTACCGATCCTACCTTCCCTTTCATTGCTTTCGCTGCATCCATAATGGCTTTTTCATCTAAAGGGACTATGTCCTTACCGTTATATTCAGATCCACCTCGAATGATATGTACATGTTCTTTACCACCTAAAGCAGCGATTAAATCTTCTGGCCACCCGGTCATTGGCGGTATCGCAGTTGTCGCAGGTGCCCCAATGCGGAAAATACCTACTTTATCAAGTTTGCGTCTTTCAATTATGGCATTCGTTGTATGGGTAGTTCCAAGGGAAACCATTTCTATTTTAGAAACATCTACTTGGCTATTTTTTAACAATAAATCCAATGCATTTATAATCCCTGTTGTAATATCTTCTGTGGTTAATGACTTTGTTTTCGAAACAACTTCTTTGCCTCTCATTAAAACACCATCGGTAAAAGTCCCACCGACATCAAAACCAATCCTGATTTGCTCTGACATATGTTTTCCTCCTCGTTATATATTTCCTATTAATCCATTATTCTGTTGATTTTATTTTAGAAAAAGGCTCCACCAAATCTATTAAATTAGTTAAGGTGAAGCCTAAGTAATAAACATTTTATCTGCTTAATATTTAAATGGATTAAACTTTTTTAATGTTAATGTAAGATTTCGCCTTCCGTTTCTCTAATAAATAGGATTGTAATCAGTGTAATAACCATGAAAACCTGAATAAAAGAAACTGTTGCTCCAAATACCCAGCCTAATCCAATTACAAAACCGATTAACGATGGAGCCACCGTGTTAGCCCAACGTTGTCCGCCAACACCCCAGCTATATCCTACACCACGTACATTTGTTGGATAGATTTCACCAAACCATGTGTTCCAAACGCCCCATGCCCCTAAGCTAAAGAATCCTAAAGCGAAGTTGAATGCATATAGTTGGAATACACTCGAAGAATACGCAAATGCAAATCCAAAGATTGATGCAAATAATACGAAAGCAAACATGACTTTTTTACGTCCGAATTTACTAGTTAGGTGTGCAGCTACGATATACCCAGGAATCTGTGCTACGGCTGATAATGCAACGAAACCTAAGCTTTGTCCCATTGATAAGCCCTTTTGTTGTAATAATGTTGGAATCCAAGTATACAATCCCCAATATCCAAAAGAGAAACAGAAATTGACGATTGTTTGTAATGCTGTTGTTTTTATCATTTTCGTTTTGAAAATTTCAAAGATACTACCTTGTTTTACTTTAGAGACAAATAATTCTGTATCCTGACTAACCAGTGTTTTACCTTCACTTAAATCAGAAATAATTTGCTTGGCTTCCTCTGTTCTTCCCTTTCCTGCAAGCCAGTAAGGAGATTCAGGAATTTTTTTAATAACGAAAGCCCATAATCCAGCTAGCGAACTAATAAAAATAATTGCTCTCCAACCGCCCAATATCCCTTCCACATCCATTGTTAAACGAGTTATTCCAAGGGCAATTAATGTACCAATTGGCCATCCTGCTGATAAATATACGGCTGCTTTACCACGCTGTTTAACTGGGAGCATTTCTTCGTAATAAGGAAAGATACAAGCCAGTACACCACCCAAGGAAAAACCGGATAATAAGCGCAATGTGTAAAGTGTTTCAAAATTGGGTGAAAATGCACTGACAGCTGAAACCACTCCATATAAGAGTAAGCTGTAAATAATCGTTTTCTTTCGTCCGATTTTATCTCCAATAATCCCCCACACATATGTCCCCGGAATCATACCTAAGAAAATTGCACCAATAAGGGAACCTACTTGGACAGGAGTTAAAGAAAATTCAGCGGCGATAGCTCCACTAATCATAATGATAATCATCATTTCCCATGCCTCGATTACAAACGCCATAAATAGCGCTACCCCTACAAACCGATGTTTTTTTGTAAATGGCATGTTTTCAAAAAAAGTACCAACTTCAACAGTTTTCTCTTGAGACTTAGCAGAAGCTACCACTTCCATTTAACCCACTCCCCTATTCATAATGATAAAACTAATTCTTATTTAAAACCTGATTATATAAGTTAAACGCCTCCACCTCCTTTTCCGGAGGAGATTGATACCCTACCTTTTTGCTGTGGGTCCAGGATAATTTTTGTTTTATTTCTACTAAAAATTCTGCGTATTTAAATGGCGCACAGCTCGCGTCAATGACTGGCACGCCTAATTCTTGTTGCAATGATTCAAAGAAACCAAACTCTCCTGTACAGCCTAATACAATGACATCTGCCCCATCTTTCTCGATCGCTTCATTCGCTGCCGCCCTGATTCTTCTCTTTGTTTCTTCAGGATCCTTCTGGAAATCATGCACCCCGAGCTCAAGCGATTTAAATGACGCCAATTTATGTGCAAAGCCATATTTGTGGACATTTTCTTTCATTTCCGGAATCCATTTTTTTCTGCCCACAAGAATCGAGAAATTTTCTCCAAGCGTTGTGGCAATGTGCAAAGCAGCTTCAGCAGGTGCGGTAACAACCATTTTTTCAGCAACTTCTCTGCATGCTCTTAAAGCGGGATCATAAAAACAGCCGAGAATTGCCGCGTCATAACCGTCCTCTTCCGCCTTTTTCACAGTCCTGATCAACTCTGGAATGACCATCGCTTCATAGCAGTTATACTCCACGTGGATCGGCCCTGGTCCGGCAAAAGAAACAACATCCACCACTGTGTCCGGACTTTTATAACGTTCAAATTGTGTTCTAAATTCTTCATCAAAAACGTCTGTGTGCAATGGATTAATAAACAAAATTCTCTTACTAGCCATTTTTTTTCCTCCAATATTTAAAAATTCAGAATAATAACTATCTTTTTTTATCATATTACCATAAATATTAAAGTAATAGCATAATTATTTTTGAAAAAAATAATTATTTTTAATATTAATTTAATTTCGCCCTTTTAGTCTTTTAATCTCGTAAAAGTAACTCTTTCAGTACCATCTAACCAGATACGTTCACCAACTTTTTGTAAAAGATCCAGATAAGTAAAATCAACCTGGGCAAAAACGTTAACCGGTTCATCCCCTTTGTGGCTCCGTGTATGTTCTGCACCATAGTAAATAGCTAAAACTTCTAAAACGTCCGGTTCAGACTCAAGCGCCCAATCTCTCCAGTAGACAATTTCCCCTACACTAGTAGAGATGGTTTGGTTTTCTCGTTTTGGCATAGAAGTAGATGAAATTTCAAAATTTACTTCACGGCCTGACCAGCGTGAATGCCTTACTGTCTGCGATATGGGAAGTGCCTCCCAAACGATTTGACACGTTTGGGGGGCCTTATCTTCTAGTAATGTTGCCGGGAAACTTTCCCCGTTTTCAAATTTGATTAATATTTGGCGCATATTTCACCTCTTAACCTATTTTGTTTCTTTGGCGATACATAATGGTTTCTTGTTCGTCCACTTCTAAAACGTCTTCCTTAATTACGACACCGTACTGCACAAACGCAGTTTGTCGGTCGATGTATCCATCGATAACATCTTCAAGCACACGAAAGGCTTCCCGTTCAAACGGATGCCCAAATCCGCCGCCTCCACCCGTTTTCACAATGACCTTGTCTCCATTGTTCATCGGTTTAGCATTTAATTTCAGGGCATTTTCTTCTTTTTCCCCACTTAAAATAGTTACTTCTGGTGATGCTGCCTCTTTACCATCAAAAAGTCCCCAGGCAGGTGTTTTTGAACGCTCTAACCAAAGGTATAAAAAAGCTTCATCTGCAGAAACTTCGTAGCCTCTAATAATTCCGAGACCTCCTCGGTTCTTTCCAGGTCCCCCAGAATTCTGTCTAAAGCCATAGGTGGTTACTTTAAAAGGATACTTATCTTCAAGAACCTCAATAGGCAGGTTCTTGAAATCGCCATTAACATTATTGATTAAACCGGATTGGCCGTCATTAGCAGCAAAGCCTCCCCAGCCGCCTGCCGTAGCTTCTACGTTTAAGAACGGCGTGTTACGGCGCGGGTCAATCCCTGAAAACGTTATGATCATCGAATCCCCGTAATGTGCACCCGCACTTCTTTCCTTAAGAGCTGGAGATAAGGCTTTAACCACAAGATCGATGAGCAGGCCTAGTGCAGAAAAATACCAAACACACGCTGCCGGCTCTTGCGCACTAAAGATCGTTCTTTCTGGTACCACAACATTTAATGTTTTAAAATTCCCTCCGGTGACAGGTGCATCGGGGCTGATAAGTTCTTTAAAAGCTACCCGGCAGGCTGAGATCGTTTGAGCCAATCCACAGTTGGTCATTCCTCTAACTTGTTCGCTGGAGCCAGTGAGATCGATCGTAATATTTTCCCCTTCAACGGTTACTTTTACTTTTACTGGTACTGGTTCATCGGACACTCCATCATTGTCCAAACAACCTTCCGCCTCATAAACTCCATCAGCAATCCTCGCAATCATTTTGCGGTCTAAAAGTTCAGATTGCTTGAAAATATCCCGAATGGAGCGGTTTACTTTTTCTAAACCAAATCGGCTGATGATCTCATGAAAACGTTTCTCTCCGGTACGGCAGGCAGCAATTTGAGCATTAAGATCCCCTAATGCAGCATCGCGAAAACGGCTGTTAGAAATAATAAGATTAATAACATCTTTACGAGCCTGACCAGCATCGTATATTTTTGTAGGCGGAATACGTACTCCTTCCTGGTAGATTTCTGTAGCATCCATGGAGAAACCTGGATCCTGGGCACCTACATCAAGCCAGTGGGCACGATTCGCGGTAAAACCGATCAGTTCATCATCATAAAAAACGGGTGAAATTACTGTAATATCATTAAGATGAGTACCAGTTAGATAAGAATCATTCATGATATAGACATCACCTGGCTGATATCTTTCAACCCCACCAATCGAAGCGGTAACGATTTTTATACACTCATCTAAATTTCCTAAAAAGATTGGAAGTCCTGCTGATTGACCCAGCAATTCTGCGTTTTTATTAAAAATACCAACGCTGCAATCCTTCATTTCATATATGATCGGAGAAAAGGAACTTCTTGCCAAACTCGCATTCATTTCATGTGCGGCCGAAATTAGTGCATTCCGAATGATTTCCGTTGTAATTGGATTTTCTAAAAATTTACCTGTTTTCATTACAGTTTTAGCATCCATATGTTTAAACTACCTCCTTCGTAATTTCAAGGTTACCTGACCGATCCACTTCAACTCGATATCCCCCAGGGATAACTGTTGTGGTTCTAGGATCTTCTACAATCGCAGGTCCAAAAAATTGGTGGCCATACTGCAAATAAGCTGTCGTAAGGACTGGGGTATTTTTTTCCTGCCCATTCCAGATGACTTGTTTGTTTGTTCTGGTTACGATATCTGTATCCGTTTTAATCGAGGTTTCACTTCCTGTATCATTCTCTTTTTCTAGCTTTCCGTAGCCAGTGATACGTAAATTGACGGCCTCTATTATTCCATCAGGATTGTTATGGCCATAGATTTTCCCATGCATCTCATGGAAGAGACCAGCTAGCTGGACCATTGACTTGTGTTCATTTATTTCAACATTTAAAGGAACATTGACTGTGTATTCCTGGCCAACGTAGCGAATATCAACTGTACGTTGGAACGACATATCTTTCTTATTCACTTTTTGTTGAGCTAAAATGTTAATGGTTTCTTGCTCCATCTCAGTATAAAGATCACTCATCATCTTTTTATCGCTTCGATCTAAAACAGCTACAAACGTTCTTACTGCATCATGACGGATATCTGTCTGAAGCATGCCCCAAGCCGAGAAAGTGCCAGCAACTGTTGGGACAAGGATTTTCGTAATTCCAAGAAGATCGGCGATTAACACGGCGTGCATCGGACCCGCTCCACCAAATGCGACAAGCGCGAAATCACGTGGGTCAATCCCTTTGCTTACTGTTAACGTACGAATGGCGTCCGCCATTTTTGCATTGGCAATATCACAAATCCCTTCTGCTGTTTCTAGTACTCCTAAACCTAGCTGGTCAGCAATTTGCTTAACAGCTCGATAGGAAGCATCTCGGTCTAATCTCATGTTCCCGCCAAGAAACCCTTCCTCATCCAGACGTCCTAACACTAGGTTGGCGTCCGTTACAGTTGCTTGAGTACCTCCATTTCCATAACAGGCAGGACCTGGGTCTGCTCCTGCACTTTTTGGACCTACACGTAATCCCCCGCCCTCGATCCAGGCAATAGAACCACCACCCGCCCCAATTGTGTGAATATTAACCATTGGTGTAAGAATAGGAAACTCTTCTAGACTAGTTTCCGACGTAACATCTGGTTCTCCATCAATGACCAGACTTACATCAAAACTGGTTCCTCCCATATCGACACAAATTAGGTTCTTATAGTCTGTGAGTTTCCCAAGGCTAATACTTCCGATTGCACCCCCGACCGGACCGGACATAAGCGTTTGGA
This sequence comes from Bacillus sp. OV166, assembly GCF_900177675.1. GTDB lineage: Bacteria > Bacillota > Bacilli > Bacillales > Cytobacillaceae > Neobacillus. Next base: position 4,264,797 of record NZ_FXWM01000001.1, read on the forward strand.
TTGGCATTTTCTTTGCAACCCCAGATGTCATCACCCCGCCATTGGATTGCATAATATATAAGTCTCCTTCTAACCCTCCTTGCCCCGTCCTTTCTTCTAGACTAGCAAGATAGTTTTCAACAATCGGTGCCACATAGGCATTGATCACCGTCGTACTAGTACGTTCGTACTCACGCCATTCACGAGCAATTTCATGCGATAGCGATACTGAAATGTGAGGTGCTTTTTGTTTAATAAACTCTTTTACTTTTGTTTCATTTTCTGGGTTTTTGTATGAGTGTAAAAGACTTACCGAAACGGAGTTAAATCCTTTTTCGATAATTTGATTGACCACTTCATCCAAATGGTTAAAGTCTAGATTTGTCTCGACTGTACCGTCAGCTAAGACTCTTTCCTTTACCTCAAAAACGTTACGGCGCTTTACTAGAGGTTCCGGTTTTCTATATGTAATGCTATACATATCAGGACGATTCGCACGGCCTATTTCATAAATATCCCTAAAGCCTTCAGTGACAATTAAGGCTACATTCGATCCCTTTCGTTCGAGAAAAGCATTAAGTCCTGCTGTTGTTCCATGTACGAAGTAATCGATTTCACTAAAGTCCTCAACTAGATTTTTCATACCCTCCAATACACCATCTGACAGGTTCTTTGGAGTGGTTAAAATTTTCTCTGTTTGATATTTCGCTTCTTGCTTGTCATAAAGAACTAAATCCGTAAATGTTCCCCCTATATCTATCCCTAAACGATATCGCGTCACAAAAACAGCTCCTTTTCGTGCTATATTTTTAAGAGGTACTGCATTTAATTCAAATCTCAAAATCTAGTTATGCCTTTTCACTGCCCAAAGCTTCTTTTTTCCCAGTATGAACGAAATTTTTAGTAAGAATATTCAGTCTTTCGCAGCCATCATCAGTCACAAAAACGATATCCTCGATTCTAACACCAAAATTACCACTTAAATAAATGCCTGGCTCAATGCTAATGACCATTCCTTCTTCTAAAAGCTGTTCGTTGTTTGAAGTCACAAATGGTTCTTCGTGAACTTCTATTCCTAAGCCATGGCCAGTACGATGAGTAAAATATTCCCCATATCCGGCATTACTGATAATATCTCTTGCTGCCTTGTCAATATTCTTTAAAGGTACCCCTGGTCTTACAGCCTTAACGGCTGCTTCCTGTGCCTGTTTCACTATTTCATAGACTTTCAACATTTCGTCAGTAGGTTCTCCCCCTACTAATACCGTTCGGGTTATGTCTGAACAATAGTGGTCTTTAATTCCACCCATATCAATGACAACCATATCTCCAGCGGCAATAGAAGTTTCATCTGATTGATGATGTGGGATCGCTCCGTTTTTCCCAGAACCTACAATGGGATTAAAGGACAGTGTTTCAACTCCTTGCAAGGCAAAAAGGCGCTTAATCTCATCCGCTACCTCTTTCTCGGTAAGTCCAGGTCGAAGGTAATCAATTACTTGTTGTAATACATTATCCGCGATTGCGCCTGATCTCTTCAGTAATTCGAATTCTTGAGAGTCTTTATTTAGTCTTGATTTACCAATTACTTGCGTACTTTCAACAAACGATAATTGATTTTTCAATTGTATAAGCTTAAGTAGGTTTTGACTTGGCCATAGATTATCGATTGATACGGTTCCATTTAGTGGAAGAATACTTGCCAATAACTCCAATGAATTCTCTCCATCCTTCCAGAAAGCGTTTTCAAAAATTCCATTGAAACTGACTTCTTCTTTTGACATTTCATGAACGATCATGGTTGGCTTTCCAGCTTTAGGTATGACAATCGCCTGCAATCTTTCATGGGAGTCCAGCCATGTCCCGCTAAAATAGAAAAAATTCGGTGGTGAGGTAACTACAACAGCCTCTAGATTTAATTCTTCTAATTGTTTTTGTACTTTATGGATACGGTTTTGATATGACAATGAATACGCCTCCTCAAATTCTAGTTAAAAATTACATAGATAGAAAGCCCTGCTTTTTTATAAAAAATGCAAGGCTTTCTATCTGCAAATACTCATCGAGTGTGAATGTTATTATATATTCTTATGAAATAATGGTTATCTGTTAACCAGTACCCAAACAAGTTCGCAATCTTCTTGTCCGTCGTTATAGGCCCAGTGTTCTTCGCCATGGGGAATAAAGGTGGCTTGTCCCGCCGAAACTCGGTATTCTTTTCCACCACTCATGGTTAAAATGGAGCCTTTTAAAAAAATAGCGTATTCATCTTGCTCATGTGAACCCGTTCCTCGGAGTGGAATCCGGGCACCTGCTGGAACGGAAACCGTGCCGATCGAAGCACGGGCCCCTTCAATTATGGATTCATCAAATAGTGTTTTCATTGTTATTCCCGGGCGGTCTTCCTTAGCCACATCCTCTAATGTAATTACATTCATTTATTTCGCCTCCTTTGCTAGACGTTCTAGAGATAGTTCTTTTACTTCTATAGTTGATGCATCAAGGATTACCCCATAATCATTTTTTGCTTGCTCGACAGTGATATACTCATTTTTCACGTCGCTAACCACCTTCTCAACCGGTCGTTTCAGCGGGTCACCGTATCCGCCACCCGATGCTGTTACAAGGCGGGCAACATCATTTTTATTTAACGGATATTGATTATACTTACCATATGGTCCGTCGACTTCACCGTTCGCTTTTACAATCTCAAAATAATTATTAGAACCATCTTTTCCTTCTTCTGCTCCCCATACATCATATTTATGGCGACCAAAGGATGCGGTAAAGACCTGATTATCTGTTAAAGCACGGTAAGAACGGATAACACCCTGACCACCGCGAAATTCACCTGCACCAGCTCCATCAGTAGATAGGCTATACTCATCAACTAAAACACCATTTCTTGTTTCGCACACTTCTACGGGGATATTGAAGGTTTCCCCATCCAGGATACAGAATTGACCGGAAGCTCCATCCGCGCCTTCTGCTCCTCCCCATCCACCAACAGATGGTTCAACAATCAAGAAACGCTCATCCGTATCTTGATGTTTACCTGAAAGAATCGCTACACACACTGATAAGAAATGGCCTGCAGATAAACGTTCAGGTACAACCGGGGCTAACGCTTTCCAAATTAAGTCTGTTCCAAATAACATCGACTCCCAATACATCGAAACAGGGGCTGGGCGCATCGCATTAAAGATCGAGCCTTTATCGGTAATAACATGAAGCGGGCGGAATGATCCATCATTTACATCTTGAGAAGGATTGGTTACGGCAAGATATACAGTGCGGACAGCAGAAACTAAACCCGTATAAGTAGTATTGATTGAACCAGTCACTTGCGGATGGCTGCCACGGAAGTCACAAATAAACTGATCATCGGTAATCGACACCTTCACCTGTACTCGGAATGGACCTTCTTCAATACCATCATCATCGATATAATCGACTGCTTCATACGTACCCTTCGGTATTTCTTTTAAAGCTTTAAGTGCTAATTGTTCACCATGCTCTAAAAGATAATTAATAGAGTTAAGCACAGTATCTTTTTTATACTTATCACACAATTCTTGGACTCGTCGTTCACCTGTTTTCAGTGCAGCTACCTGAGCCCACATATCCCCTAATGAAAGATCTGGAAAGCGGACATTTGCAGCTATAATATCCACTACAGCCTGATTCAATTTCCCTTCGTCAAATAATTTTATACAAGGAAATTGCAGGCCTTCTTGATAGATCTCTGTTGAATCGGTAGACATAGATCCAGCGTCTTTTCCTCCAACCTCTGTCCAGTGCGCTTTGTTCGCGGAAAAAGCGATTAACTCTCCTTGATAAAAGATCGGCATAACCAATCCAACATCACATAAATGGGAGCCGCCCCCGCCATATGGATCATTAATCAAAATGATGTCCCCCGGTTTTAAATCACCTGGTTTATTGTATCTTTCAACTGTTTCGCGAACCATGAAAGAAAGCATCCCAATAAAGCCAGTTACTCCGTTCCCTTGTGTTAGCAATTGGCCCTTAGAATCCATAAGACCGCTCGCATAGTCTAAAACTTCATATATAATCGGACTCATTGAAGTACGCGCTAAGGCATAAAACATTTCTTCGCCAATCGCAACTAATGAATCTTTAACAATATCTAATGTAAATGGATCTACTTTTGGTGCAACTGTATTTGCCATCGTCTTATACCCCCGTCTCAATGATTAAATTGCCATAAACGTCAACAGTGACCGATTGCCCAGGGTAAACAACTGTTGATGCAGATGACTCTTCCACAATGGCAGGCCCTTCAATAGCCGCATCTGGTGTTAGCTGTGCTCTGTCATATACCTTTGTTTCAATCCATCCATGCTCTTCATATAATACTGGTCTTACTTCTTTTAATGCACTTTCTAAAGATGCGCCGGTATTTTCCAGTTTAGCCAATTCAGGCTTCTTAACTGAACCAAGAGCTATTAAGTGCAGGTTAACAATTTCAGTTGGCGACTCTTCCAACTTAAATGTATATAATTGCTCATGTGTTTCATGGAACTTATGAATCACTTGCTGCATTGTTTCTTTAGTTATTTCTCCGTTAGGAACTGGAACTTTCACGGTATGCTCTTGACCGACATAGCGTAAGTCTACAAAACGAGTGAACAGAACGTTTTCCTTTTTTACACCTTCTTGATCATACTGAGAAATAGCGTCTGTTTCCTGTTTTGCCAGGGTCCCATTAAGCTCTCCATAATCAATGCCTTCAACTCGACGAATAAAGGTTTGGATGTAGTCATGACGCAAATCTGTCATTAGCATTCCCCAAGCTGAGAACACAGAAGTTGCTACTGGCACAATAACCTTTCGTACCCCAAGCTCTTTTGCAAGTGCCGGAGCATGCATAGAACCTCCCCCGCCAAATGCTACTAAAGCGAAATCACGTGGATCATAGCCTTTTCTCACCGAAATAAGTTTTAGTGCATTAAGCATATTGGAATTGGCAATTCGGATTATTCCAAGAGCTGCTTCGTCAACCGATGTATCAAAATGGTTAGCAATTTTTTTTTGTATCGCGTTTCTTACGCTTTCCATATCGACAGCGTTATCGAAGTTTTTCGGTGAAAGCCGTCCAACCACAAGATTCGCATCAGTAGTAGTAGGTTCTGTTCCGCCTTTACCATATGCGATAGGTCCTGGCAAGGCTCCTGCTGATTGCGGACCAACCCTTAAAGATCCACCAGCATCAATCCAGGCAATTGAACCGCCACCGTTACCGATTTCAACTATATCGACCACTGGAACTTTAATTGGATAACCCGCAGTACGGTCTGTACGTTCAATATTATACTCAGTTGTTACCTTTACTTCGCCGCCGTCGATCAGAGAACATTTCGCAGTTGTTCCACCAATGTCAAAGGCAATGATATTTTCTTCACCAAGGATTTTTCCTAAGATAGCTGATCCATAAATTCCTGCAACTGGTCCTGACTCTACCATATTGATTGGTGTTTGCTTTGATTGCTCAAATGTAGTCGTACCGCCATTTGATTGCATAATATATTTGTTAGATTTATTGCCAACTTTATTTAATTCATTTTCAAGACGATCGACATAAGAAGAAGCAATAGGTTTAACATATGAGTTTAATACCGTTGTACTAGTGCGCTCATATTCCCTCCACTCTCTTGTTACCTCGTGGGAAGCAGTAACCGCAACATCAGGCCATAATTCATTGATAAGCTCTACTGTTTCTTTTTCATGTAATGGATTGCTATATGCATGCAGGTAAGAAACAGCAATCGCTTCCACATTTTCTTTCTTAAAGTAATGAACAATTTCTTCTATTTGTCCTTTATTTAAAGCTTGGATTACTTCCCCTTTGTAGTTCAAACGTTCTTCTACTTCTTGTCGTAAATAACGCGGAACAAAAGGAGTAGGTTTTTGATATTGGATATTGAAGAGATCAGGACGATTTCCACGTGCTATCTCTAACACATCACGAAATCCCTTAGTTGTAATTAATCCTGTCTTCACACCTTTTCGTTCAGTTAACGCATTAATAATGACAGTGGTTCCATGAATAAAAGTCTCCAACTGTTCTGTATTGATACCGCTTACACGAATAACATCCAAAACTCCTTTTTCAAAATTCGGGGGAGTTGTATGACTTTTAGCAACCCCAATTTTCCCTTGTTGATCAACAAAAACTAAATCAGTAAATGTTCCGCCAATGTCTGTTGCTACTCTCATGATTTAACCACCCATCTTAATAAATAATTTTTATATAGAGCAAGCCATTTAAAAAATGACTGGCGTTACAAAACAAAAGACCTTTGCATCATGATCAAGTGGATTCGTAATGGAATGCGGGATAGTCGATGGAAAGTGAATGGTATCACCTGGTTTTAAGATGTATTCCTTTCCTTCCACAGTTACGATCATAGCGCCCTCAAGAATGTAATAGAACTCTTCACCTGGATGGGTCACAATTTTTTCTTTAGGCTCACCAGGAGGAAAAGTCACTAACAAAGGTTCCACTGCTCTTCCTGGAAACTCCCCCCCGAGCCGGGTATAGATCGCCCCTGCCCCCTCAATTCTAAATGGTTTTTGTTCTTCTACTGTTACTTTATAATTTTTATTGGCAAAATCTTCGAAAAAATCAGTTATAGGAACATCGAATGCATCCGCTAATTTTTTCAATGATGTAATAGCTATTGAAGATGCAGCACGTTCAACTTGAGATAAAAAACTGATTGAAAGGCCTGTTTTCTCACTTAAATCCTTAAGTGTGAGTTTTTTTTCAAGCCGTAACTCTCTGATTTTCTTTGATACTTCTTCTTCCATTTTAAGACCCCCAAACGAGTAAAACATTTAAAATATATCGTAATTATTTAAGTAATACTGTATTTAATTTCATAATACCATATTATTTTTTAAATTAACAGTATTTTTAAAAATTTTCGGAAGAAAATAAACAACCTGTATCTTTGAAAAACGATTCAAAGAATACAGGTTGATAATTACTGGATGGTGCTGGCACCTACCTTATTTAGAAAACAATCCTTTTAGGGCAAATGCTACGTTTTGCGGTCTTTCTGCCAATCGACGCATGAAGTAACCAAACCAGTCGTCACCAAATGGAATGTATACACGCATTTTGTATTCCTCTTTTACTAAACTGAGCTGCATTTCTGTTCTAAAACCATACAGCATTTGAAATTCAAATTGATCATTTGAAATATTATTCTTTTTCGCAAATTCTTTTACTTTAGCAATTATATTATGGTCATGGGTAGCAATTGCTGTATAGGTGCCGCTCAACAAATGCTCTTTGATTATCCTCATGTAATTTCCATCAATCTCGTTTTTATCCTGAATTGCAACTTCTGGAGATTCCTTATAAGCACCCTTTACGAGACGGAGAGGAATTCCTTTTAAATCTGTCACATCCTGCTCGGCTCGATTTAAATAAGCTTGTATCACGGTTCCCACATTATCAAAGTCTTCGCGAAGTTCTCTTAGAATGTCTAATGTAACCTGGCAATGTGCATGATCTTCCATATCGATTCTGACAAAATTCTTCGTTTTTTTAGCTGTTTCTAGTATTCTACGCATGTTATCCAGGCAAAATTCTTTATCAATATCCAATCCAAGCTGGGTCATTTTAACTGATAGATTGCTATTTACCCCAGCCCTGAAGATTGCTTCTAATGTTCTTACATTGTATTCCGTAGCTTCTATAGCTTCCTCTCTGCTCGAAACAAATTCTCCTAAATGGTCGAGAGTACAGACTAACCCTTTTTCATTTAGTTTTTTAACAGTGTCAATGGCGCTCTTGATGGTAACCCCCGCGACCACTTGAGAAGCACCAAACCGTAATCCCCATTTTTTTGCTGCTTTATTTAATGATTTGTTTTGTGAAGCGTGAAGAAAAATATTTTTCGAAACTTCTGCGATCATTTCCTAACCTCCCAAGATTTTGGTTAACGACTTTTTTAAATCAAACGTTCGCTTATTGTTTTCGCTTGCATATGCAAAATGAGATAGTCAGGGCCTCCAGCTTTTGAGTCCGTTCCCGACATGTTAAATCCGCCGAATGGCTGGTATCCAACGATCGCTCCTGTGCATCCGCGATTGAAGTAAAGATTTCCAACATTGAATTCCTGTTTTGCACGCTCGATGTGTTCCCTATTGTTTGAAAGCAATGCACCTGTTAATCCGTAATCGGTGTTATTCGCAATTTTCATCATATGATCAAAGTCACGTGCCTTACAGAAAGCTAGAACAGGGCCAAAAATTTCTTCCTGCATTAATCGTGCATTTTCGTCCACATCAGCGAAAATCGTAGGCTCTATGAAGTAACCTTTAGAATCGTCAGTATTGCCACCTGTCACCAGGACGCCCTCTTCTCTGCCAATTTCAATATACTTAGAAATCTTTTTGTATGAATTAGCGTCAATAACTGGCCCCATATAAGTGCCGACGTCTTCGGGGCTGCCAAGCTTTAATGTTTTAGTTAATGCCACTGCTTTTTCAAGTACTTCATCATATACATCCTGGTGTACCACTGCACGAGAACCAGCTGAACATTTTTGTCCTGAAAACCCAAATGCAGAATATACGATTGAAGATGCTGCAAGATCCAAATCTGCATCTTTATCAACGACTACTGTATCCTTTCCACCCATTTCTGCAATCACACGCTTTAACCAAATTTGACCAGGATGTACCTTAGCTGCACGTTCATAAATGCGGCAGCCTACTTCACGGGAGCCAGTAAATGATACAAAGCGAGTTTTCGGATGATCAACAAGATAATCTCCTACTTCCGCACCACTTCCTGGAATATAATTAAGAACTCCCTCTGGCAGCCCAGCTTCTTCCATTACTTCAACGAACTTCGCGGCAACAACTGGTGTATTGTTAGAAGGTTTTAATAGAATCGTGTTTCCGGCTACTATAGCTGCAGCTGCTGTTCCTGCCATGATTGCTAAAGGGAAGTTAAACGGTGAAATAATGATTCCAACTCCTAGAGGAATATAATTGTAACTATTTACTTCTCCTTCACTGCTTTTTACTTGGGCACCGTCTTTTAATTCCACCATTTGGCGGGCATAGTATTCAAGAAAATCAATTGCTTCTGCTGTATCGGCATCTGCTTCTCTCCATGGCTTTCCAGCCTCTTTTACAAGGTAGCTTGAGAATTCATGTTTGCGTTTGCGAATAATAGAGGCTGCACGGAAAAGAATTTCTGCACGATTTTCTGCATCCTCCTTTTTCCATGATTCGAATGAAGTCAATGCAGCTTGCATCGCGTTTTCAGCTAATTTTTGGTCTGCTTTAGATACTCTTCCAATGACTTCTTCTTTTTTAGCTGGGTTAATGGAGACGATTTTCGCTTCAGTAGTAATGCGTTTTCCTCCGATAATAAGCGGATATTCTTTCTCAAGCTGTGAGTTAACAAAAGATAATGCCGCTTCAAATTCTTTTTTGTTTTCCTCTACTGAAAAATCTGTAAATTGTTCGTGTTTGTAATCTTTAACCTTGCTTAATTCTGTTGTGTTCATGATTTTCTCTCCTTTTATTAAATAGTATATTTGTATTTTGAAAGATATTAATATTATGTTTCTTCTGCACAAAAGCCTGTTTACAACTGAATGTTGGTTCCAGCATTATGCTTTAAAGCTTTTTCATATAAATATTGCGCTACTACTAAATCCACAACGGCAAGTCCGACAGATTTAAAAACAGTTTTTTCCTCAACGCTTTCTCTACCTTTTCGTTCACCACTAACAATTTCACCAAGCTCTGCATAAATATTGCTTTTGTGAAACAGACCTTCTTGAATCGGTATTTGCAAATCACCTGTTTCTTCTAGTGCAGCATGCCTCGATTCCACAACGACTTTCTCGGCCGTAGAAAAAACGTGAGATGGCAATTCCTGCATAGCTGGGCGAAATGAACCGACGGCATTAATATGAACACCAGGCTTTATCAAATCTGTAAAAACCGGTGATAGAGAGTTCGTAGCCGTTACAATAATATCCGCTTCATGTACAACCTGATTTGAATCCGTACCCACTTGTACATCCACGCTAAATTTTTGATCAATGTATTTAGCAAACTCTTTTGCTTTTCTTGGCGTCCGGTTATAAAGGGAGACTTTTTTTATGTCTCGAACAGCTAGGATGGCTTCTAGTAAACCAGTTGCTTGTTCCCCTGTCCCGATTATGCTTACTATTTTAGAATCAGGACGAGATAAATATTTAGTTGCAACACCAGTAAGTGCTCCAGTTCGTATCATTGTTAAATAAGAGCCTTCCAATAAAGCGAGCGGTTCACCTGTTTCAAAATCAAATAGAATAACTACTCCATTTATCGTTTTCTTACCTAATTTTTTATTACCTGGGACTACGTTTACTAGTTTTACTCCCACGCTCCTAAGCTCTTCTGCAACTGAGGGCATCACTAAAGCGGTATTTTGAGAATTACCGAATGGCAGAGCCGAACGAATGGGAGTAATTGTCCGGGAGGCCGAAAATTCACTTAGTGCCACTGCAGCATGTTCTATAACCTCATTCATATCTATTAAATTTCTTTGTTCATTAGCATTTATAACTAACATTCATCTACCTCCTATCCCTCTTAATATATTTAACCTTCGTCTGTTTTAAAATATTTTCAAGGTTTCAATAGTTGCTTACTGTATTTTATTGCAAGAACTGTGCCAAAACAAAAAAAAGCGAAGTTTGTCAATTTTCAGCAAACTTTGTTTACAACTTAACTTAAACAATGTATATTTTTATCAACAATACTGTATACAAAGTGTATATTTTTTAAACACTTTTTTAAAATTTAATCAATCAAATCTTCGAGGTGGTATATGAAAAAAAACGATTCTTTTGCCCTTGATACCCTTCATACGTTGTTGTCTTCATTAGAAGAAGCCATTTCTGTCATAAACACAGATGGAGAAATGGTATTCTGGAACGAAGCAGCTGAAAAAACGTACCATATAAAAAAAGAAGAGATTATCGGAAGGAATATTCGCAATTTTTTTGAACAAGAGGATATTATGAATTTGAAGGTTCTCGAAACCCAGCAGTCCATCCGAGATATGTATCACATTCCTCGGCCTGACAAGCATGTCTTAATAAGCGCGAGCCCTATTTACAATCAAAACAAAGAACTTATTGGCAGTATGTCAGTGGAAAAAGATATTTCCGCCACAATAAAATTACATGAACAATTAACCTCTACTTCTAAAGAGTTACAGCAGCTAAAACAACAAATCACTCAAAATCATCTAGATGATCCATTTAATAAGATAAAAGGAAAAAATGCCTCAATTCAACAGATTATTCATGACACAAAAAAAGTAGCAAAGACAGGCGCAACGATTTTGATTAGCGGAGAAAGTGGTGTTGGGAAAGAACTTTTTGCCCAAGCCATACATGAAGAAAGCTCACGAAGCGAAAAACCATTTATTCCGATTAATTGCGGGGCGATTCCTAATGCCCTGTTTGAAAGTGAGCTCTTTGGTTATGAAGCAGGTGCCTATACAGGTGCTTCAAAAGGAGGAAAACCGGGGAAACTAGAATTAGCAGAGGGAGGAACTCTATTTTTAGATGAAGTAGGAGAACTTCCACTGGATATGCAGGTCAAACTTTTGAGGGCTTTACAAGAAAAAGAAATCTATCGCATAGGTGGACAAACTCCGATAAAAGTTAATGTTAGGATTATTGCCGCCACCAATCGTATTCTAGAAAATATGGTTTCAGATGGAACATTTCGTTCTGATTTATTTTATCGGCTAAATGTATTCTCTGCTCAGATCCCTCCACTACGAGAAAGAAAAGATGACATTCCTTTTTTACTTTATGATTTTTTAAAAGAACTTTCTATCAAATATAACAAAGCAGTACCTGCAATTAATCGGGAGACAGTCCATCGATTGACCGAGTATCATTGGCCAGGTAATATACGAGAGCTGCGTAATTTAGTAGAGAGATTAGTTGTACTTCACGAACGCAGTGAAATTTTTGAAAATGACATTGACCAGCTCCTACCGCAAGCAAAGCGAACTATTGATACTACAGTGCGATCATTATTTCATGAAAAAGAAAGATTAGAAAAAGAAAGAATCCTTCAAACACTTCAAACGACATATGGGAACAAAAGTATAACAGCAAAAGAATTAGGTATAACACGGGCTACTCTTTATAAAAAAATGAAGAAATATGGGATCATATCATATTTAAGGTAAATAGTTATTTGGCAATTCAAATAACGGCAACATTTGAACAGTTAATTGATCGGCTTGATATTGAAAATTTCTTATTAGATATACCCGTTTTCTATGTCATACGGTTCTCCTTTTAATAATTTCGTATCCTTTTTGCCATCACCTGTGCCATCCATTTGCTTACTGGTTATAGTGATGAATTTGTTTGTTTCCTCAAGAGCATATACAGCAGTGAAAGCGGATAATGACATGAAAAAGAAAGCACAAAAGCAAATTCATATTTTTTTTCATATTGTTCCCTACAGCATAATCATACTGATAGGTTTCCCACTATCATTCCATTACAAATCGAGAATCCTATACTTTGTGGATAGATTGAATATCTTAGAGGAGGTAAATCGCATGAAGTACATAAAATCACAAATGAAACAGCTGGTCAAAGATAAAAAAGTATTGCAATGGCGCTTAAAAGAGTTGGAGGAAGAACGCACCCTAGAGAAGAACTTTGCTCTTATAAAGCGAAAACTTTAATTGATTTTGCAAAGAAACGGATCCAACCAGGCTCAATAATTAGTAGTGATGCATATCATTCCTACCGAGCGCTTGATGGAGCTGGTTTTAATCACGAGTATCAAGTCTATGATGCCAAAGAAAGTCCAGACCATTTACACTGGTTACATACCGTTCTTTCGAACGCAAAGGCGTTTGTTGGTGGCACATAGTGCCACTAAACGGCTGAACCATTCACCTTTGAATTTCCTTCGATTAAATCGATAACAAAATTCATCTAGATAGGATTGAAAATGCTTGGAGTCAAGCCCGTGGCATTAAAAATTTTTAAAGTTTTAGGACTGAATAAAGACGAGACAAAAAATAAAACTCTGTCACTATACTAGTGCTACGGTTTTACTAAATTATAGAGAAGATTTTAACACTGTCGTCCCTTCGGTGTCTAACTGTCCGCATTCGGTTCAAGCGTAATCGCCACGGTATCCCAATTTACCCCTTTTAATTGACTCAGTTAATATACAACACCGCATTGACTCCAATCACACCGCCTTTTGATGCAATAGCTTTCATCTGCTCATCGGTTAAATTACGCATCGTATTCGAAAGAACCCGTGAGTTCGAGTGTGATGCAATGATCGGCTTTTTTGACATTTCGATCACATCCCAAAATCCTTCATCATTCAAATGGGAAACATCAATCATCATTCCAAGCTTTTCGGCCTCTTCAATTACCTTCACTCCAAAGTGGGTTATTCCACCCTTTGTCCCTTGGTCTATCGGACTGAAATGGCTGCCATATCCCACCGCGTTACTTCTGCTCCAAACCAAGCCAAGGTTTCGGACACCCAATTCATAGAACACTCTTAATAAGCTTAAATCAGTTCCAATTGGTTCCGCTCCTTCAAGGGATAATAAGAAACCAATTTTCCCTGATTGCTGTGCCAGAATCATATCGTCTCTATTTTTGCAAATCATCAATTTATCCGGGGACTCCTGTACTTCTTCGTACAATGCACTAACCTGATTGAGCGCTTTTCGCAGACCCATCTCGGGTAAAAATCCGCTGTCGATAAAAATGGCCGCGATAATGATAATGACCCCGCCTTCATTAAACGCGGCCAGTAATCTGTTTCAATCACCTTCCTTCTGCCTTTTTCCCTTTGGATACCCACATCCATTAAAAGATCAAAGTGGGTATCAATGATTAATGTTTTATTTTTGATTTCCTCTATGTATGTTTCTATCCTCATATTCTTTTCCTCCAATATTTGATAATACAGTATTAGAAAAAGCTCTAGATTGGACTAGAGCTTTTTTATATTATCGATAACTGTCTAGCTCCAGCGCCCAGCCCCTCGAGGTCAAATAACCTCCTCCCAAAAAGTCAAAGAGCGACTTTCCGGGTAGAGATGATTTGTCGGGGCTTAACAGGGCACTTGCGCTTTTCTTATCCAGTTCGTACTACACCAGTTCATTCATTTCAACTTGTGCTAAATCACCTGCTGCTTTAACACGGATACGGGTCGCGTTTCCTGGCATGTAGGCAAGCGGAACATCCTCTATATCGACAATGACCAGGCTATCGGGATCTGCACCAGCATTAATCGCTTCTGACATCGCTTTTTCCTTGGCATGCTCCAGCGCCTTTTCCCGGCTGATTTCTGCTAGGGCATACACCTTTTCAATTTGTCCGCTAACCTGGGCGATCGCCGCCCCGATGGCATTTGCCACTCCTGAATGGTGAGGGCGAATGACCTCTGAAGCTCCTTTTAATTCTTCTGGCAGCAAAATGCTGCCGCCGCCAACGAGAATGACCGGTACAGGTGTTGAGCTGGTTTTCATTTTATCAATCGCTTCTTCGACGAGTTCTACCATTTTATCATAGACTCGATTTAATAATTCCTTATCAAGATGGGCCACTTTTAAAGGATCACCAAGATCGACTTTTCCAAGGGCTACTGCAACATCCGTTGTAGTTAAAGTGTCTCCTCCAAAAATCAGGCTTTTTTCCGGCAGGCGGTACCCGACACTGTCTGGTCCAACCGTGAATTCGCCATTGTCCTGGATGCGAATGATTGTTCCTCCCCCAAGGCCGATGGAAATAAGGTCGGGCATCCGGAAGTTGGTCCGCGCTCCGCCTATCTCTACTGCCAATGAGGATTCCCTTGGGAACGATTGAACGAGTACGCCAATATCAGAAGTTGTTCCGCCAACGTCCACCACAATCGCATCGGAGAAATCAGTTAAATAAGATGCTCCTCGCAAAGAATTCGTTGGTCCGCAGGCAATCGTAAAAATGGGGTATTTAACCGCATATTCTACCGACATTAATGTTCCATCGTTTTGTCCGAAGAAGACTCTCGCCTCAATCCCTTCGTTCTTCAGTGCATTGATGAATCCGTCCGCTGCAGTTTTAGCGACCTTGACAACAGCAGCATTGAGGATCGTCGCATTTTCTCTTTCCAGCAATCCTACCGAGCCGATCTCTGATGATAAAGAAACAGATACGTCGTCCCCAAGTACTTCTTTCAGTATTTCACTTGCCCTCTGTTCATGTTTTTGCGATACAGGAGAAAAGACTGAAGTGATGGCGATAGAATCCACTTCCCCTTTGATTTCTTCGGCTATTTGATATAAATGCTCTTCATCTAAAGAGACAATCTCCCGCCCATCGAATTCATGCCCTCCCCGAATAAGATATACATACTTTCCAAGTGCCACGCGGAGGTCGTCCGGTACACCAATCAGTGGTTTGACGGCCAATGTAGCCGGGGCACCAATGCGAATCGCTGCAATTTTATTCAATCTTTTCCTCTCAACGATGGCGTTTGTGCAATGGGTGGTCCCTAGCATTGCATATTTGATTTGTTCACGAGGAACAT
Organism: Bacillus sp. OV166; assembly: GCF_900177675.1. Lineage (GTDB taxonomy): Bacteria > Bacillota > Bacilli > Bacillales > Cytobacillaceae > Neobacillus. The sequence goes on from NZ_FXWM01000001.1 coordinate 4,280,403, forward strand.
TCGCATCGTTGATTATTTTTTTCATGGCTGTATAAATGCCTGTTGCTACATCTTCAGTGGTCGGTGATTTTGTTTCCGAAATCACCTTATTGTTCTGATCCAATAGGACCGCGTCTGTATGGGTTCCACCTACGTCAATTCCAATACGATATACGCCCATTATTTTGTCACTCCTTTTTTCGCAAGTTCTTCTACAGGAATATAATCAACATCGTAGCCAAAGTATTTAGGACCAACTACTTCAATGCCCTTTTCCGTTCTCCACTTTGGATGGCAAGGCATTCCAATTACGACGCATCTAGCGCCATATCTGATGCCTTCTGTCGTGATTGGAAGGCCAGTTTCCGCGTCAAGCACAGCAATTAAATCCGGTGTGACGCAAAGGAGGCGCTGCTCGGTCTGAGCAAGCAAATGCTCATTCTGAAAACGGACCTCGAGCGTTTCACCCTTATATTCATTGATTCCCTCGAATGTCGCGACTCCTCTTGCAAAACCGGTTTCAGTTTTCCGGTTAATATCACTGACTTTGCCCCGGAACAATTCAAACCCTTCTGCCTTTTTGAGAACTTCTTTGATCGGGTCTGCATTGTTTTGCTTTGCAAGCCTGATGGCTTTGCCGATTTCTTCTTCCAGCTTTAAGATATTGCTAATTCCGCTTTCCTTTACAATCTTGCCTGTCATAGGATAGATGGCAATCATGGCTGAACCGCCCATTTCAATTGTAGCTGCGCGGGCAATCCTCTCTGTCCAAACATTATTGATTGTTGACAGCAATGAGGTGTTCCCTTTTTCATCAGCAAGGACCATAGGTGTAGCGGCGACACCATCCAAATAGAAAGTGACCATTTGCAATTCCGGGAACGCTCTGCCCATTCCATCTACATCGACAACAGGTAAACCTAATTTTGCGGCAAGGGCCAATGGAAGCATTGAATTGAGTCCACCCGCCTCAATTGGCATCGTTGCGAAGATCTTTTTTCCTAAATAGGCTTCAAGGTTTTTGAAAGCAGCTGCTGCTTCCTCACCGCTTGGGGCTTTTTCAAGCATGACAGTCGGTGCTCCCATCATCGCAGAAGGCACAACTAAAGCGTCATCTGGCACTTCATCCACATCTAACAAGGTGATTTCCCCGTATTCTTCAATCGCCTGCAATGCCATTAACTTGCCGATGTATGGGTCTCCTCCGCCGCCAGTACCAAGTAAGGCCGCGCCAACCGCGATATCTTCGATTTCCTGTTTGCCCAATTTTCTCATTATTTAAAAACCTCCAATAATACGTAAGTTTATTATGCAACTTTTCCCTTTAGCTCTTTTTTACCCTGAAATGCTTTCACCGTTAACACACCAACGTAATAGACGATACCGCTTATTAATAGTGAATTGATGGATGGGATGCCAACTGGAATAAAATAACCGCCTCCAAAACCTGCCGCCCAAGCCACTAATGTAATTGGATTTATTTTTTCAGGCTCTGCTGGCAAGGTTCCTTTCTCCCTGCTTTCATCAAGTGCTTTACGATACGTTTTTAACACGAAGTAATCAACCACCATGATCCCTGCAATTGGTGGAATCATAATTCCCAGTAAAACAAGGAAGTCGACAAACCGATCAAGAATCCCCATTATGGATAGAACTGTTCCGATTACCCCGATCACAAGTGTCACAATTGCACGATTCACTTTGACCCTAAATAACGAATCGATGATATTCGTAAAACCTAAAGAAGAAGAGTATAAATTCAAGTTATTGATTTTAACTGTTGAAAAAACAACTACAGCGGCTCCAAGCCAACCGGATGTTTGCAGCATGATACTGACAACATCACTCGTTTTTGCAGCATGGGCCATCAACACAGCAACCATGCCGACACCCATCTCACCAACTATGGTACCAATCGTGGTCATCCAAAAAACATCTTTCCCGTTTCGTGCAAACCGACTGAAATCAGGAGTGATGACTGCACCAATCATGAACCCTCCGGCCACCATTGTTGCACCTACTCCAAGTGAAAGCGCCTCTCCTGGAGGTGGAGTTCCTATTAAACTCATAACCGAATAATCACTTAGAACTTGATAGATTCCGAATCCTACTACCAATAGAAAGGCAGGAACGGCAATTTTCGCTGTCATGCTTAACAGCTTGAATCCAAAGATAACCAATACCGTTACGCCCATGCCAGTTATCGCAGCGGCAACGGGAAGAATCAATTTACCATCGGTTGCCTGGACTAATCCATTGGCAAAGACTGAATTTTGCACCCCAAACCAGCCTATCGTACAAATGGCAATAACTATGCCGATAATAGTGGAGCCATATCGGCCGAATCCAGTCCACCGCGATAATAAACTCGTAGAAAGACCTTCACGTGCTCCCGCATAACCGATAAGAAAACTGATAACCTGTAAAATAACACTTCCAAAGAACATGGCCCAAAACGCCTGCCAGAAAGTCATACCGTATCCTAATGCAGCACCCAGCATAAATTGAGACAAGGTGGCAAGAGCTCCTACCCGGACAAGCATGATGTCCCACATTGGCAATCGCGCTGATTTCGGAACCCTGGACAGCGAGTAATCGTCTCCTAATTTCTTTGTATCTTCCATAAATCCAACCCCTTTAATTTATTATTTACTCCCCTGACTGTGGTTTTCACAAAAAAGGATTTTGCCCTATTCATGGAAAGCCATAATCCCCGTTCAATATTCGGAACGTTCTGTTAATTGATTTTACAGGAGTGTACTTGTTGTGTATTTTCAATCCCAATTATGCTTTTATTCTCTGTTTTGAGGGTGGCGTCATGTATGTCAGACGGCTTTGTTTTACTCCCATTGTGATCAAGCTTTCCAACAGTCGTGTTGCCGCGAATACTGGGTCAATGACCGGAACATCAAACCCGTTTTGTTTTAGGCGTTTCTGAAGTTCTGCTGCAACACCCATGAATCCTGTACAGCCTAATACTAAGGCGTGGGCGCCATCTTGCTCGATTGCTTTGATCATTTCCTCGTACAATTCTCTTTTTAACCGATCCTTATCGTGAACTTCCAATACAGGAATATTTACATATCGGACGGATGCTAAATTACCGTTGACCCCTAATGTTTTGCTAATGTTTTCAATCATAGGGACTACATTCGGCAGCACTGTCACGACAGAAAATGATTTAGCCAATGAGCTTGCGAACAGCATCGAGGATTCACAAGCACCAACAACCGGAATGTCCAGAATTTCTCTTGCCGGCTTTACTCCAGGGTCACCGAAGCAGTCACTGATGACACCGTCGTATCCGTCTTCCTCAGCCTCCTTAGCTTTTTCCAGAAAATTAGGTACACACAGCGCTTCATCATATTCGCTTTCAACAGATGCAGGCCCATAATCAAGGCTGGTCACTCCAACTTCAGTTGTTTCAGATGCATAATATTTAACTTCTTCCAGAATTTCCTCATTAAAAATATCTGATGTGATTGGCATGATTACTTTGATTTTCATTTACTTTCACTCCTTTTAATTTGTGGAATTTTCCGAATATTTATCTCATAAAAAAATTAAACGACCCCATCACCTCCATCAGAAGTAAACTCCAATTCTCCTAAAGTCTTCAAACGGATTCTCAAAACCTCCCCTTTCATATAATCAAAGGGGAACTCTTCTATAGATACCAGCTCAATGCTGTCTCTTTTTGCTCCTTTCAGAAACAGCTGTTGAACCAGTTGTTCCCTTTCCTCATCGATTATTTCCTGTTTCGTCTTGTCTCTCAGCCAGAACACTTTATCCACCTGGGCACTAAGAGGTGCGAAACAGGCGCCAACTGCATTGCAAATATGAAAGCCAGCGGGATGGAAAACTTTTTGGTATTTTCCAAATAACCTATTCACAAGTAATGAACTTCCTCCGCCTACTAAAACAACCGGAAGGGCTTCATTACTCAGCTGAAGTTTGGATATCTTTTTCTTGATTTCACCCGTCACTGTTTTAATCACTTTTTGACAGTCATCCTCTGACAGTTTATCTAATCCCTTTAGAGTTATTTTTTCATCTGAAAAGGAATCTGGATAAACTTTAAGGAAAGAATCGGTTAATGTCCAAGTGTCACCGCCCCATGATATCCCCTGTTGTTCAATATCGCTGGCAATCGTTTCTTTTATTTGGACTGATTCTTCTTCGATTGAAATGAGACTGCCTCCGCCATAAGGAAGGGAATACATCTTTGGAACCCGCATATTTACATCTATATCCAAAATAGATGTCGAACCTATAGAAACTTCCGGCTGGCCGTTCTGGATCTTTCCAATATCAATCGTACTTCCACCGACATCGACGACGATACAGCGGTCCAAGCCGCTCAAGATACTGGCCCCTCTGATACTGTTAGTGACCCCGGACCCAATTGTTAAAATAGGGTAATCAATTGCTTCCTGGATTCCCATAAGTGAGCCATCATTTTGAGTTAACCAACATGGACATTCTAATGAAAGTTTCTTAAATAATGTCGATAAATCAATCATTGCCTGGCGGATCACCTTGGATATTATTGCATTTAAAAGTGTGGCATTTTCTCTTTCTATGAATCCGGTACTTCCGATTTCATGAGACATTGTGATAGGTATCTCAGGAAAAGAATCTTTAATACGGTCGCGAATTTCCCGTTCTTCACTTTCATATAACGGGGAATAAGCTCCCACAAGACAGATTGACTCAATACCGTATTTTTTTATATCGTGGTATAACTGCTCGATTTCATCTTGATTAGGCGTTGATTGTTCTTTTATTTTGCCTGTGTAATCATAAGAACTTTTAAAGTGATAAACCTTTGAAATATATTTCTTTAAATTTTCGGGCCATTGTAAAGCTGGTTCAATTAACGAAGGCTTTTTCGTGATACGGATAAGCGCCGTCTTAGAAAGATTGACAGGGTGATATAGTGCGTTAAGCACATGAGTTGTACCTAAGAAAATACCTTTTATTTGGTCTGGCGGGATGTTCGCTTCTTTTAACACTTCTTTCGCAGCCAACTCAATTCCAGAAATAATATCATTCGTTGTTAAGTGCTTCGACCAGGAAAGAAGCTTGCCATCATTCCTGACAATCACTGCATCTGTATTTGTTCCTCCCACATCAATTCCCAGTTTCATGATCTAATTCTCCTGGCAGAGGTTTATAGGATATGGTTAAATCAAAGTTTTCTGGACCCACGAGCTCAAGCATTTCTTTTGTTCGAAGAATCGTTGGAGCTGGTAGAGCGAAAATAATGACGGAATGACCCGCCTGAATCTCGGAAACATTGTAGGGGAATAAATTTTCCTCATTCAAAACAAGGATGAGATCAGGCGTTGTACAAATATACTGATCCTCTTTTATAGAAATAAACTCATTCTTGAATTCTATTTCAATCCTTTTATTTGAAAAAACAGACCGCCCATCTATTACGAGCTTTCCAATTAATGATCCTTTTTCAAACCACCGGTTAACCTTAGAAACCACACCACTGATGATTTCTAGAGGTTTTCCATAAATTGAGTTTTCGAACACCCTGTGCATCTCTTCAATTTTTCGGCTTATTTGTGTATCTTTTTTGACGGCAGTTCCTAACCGATGAATTAAATTTAATGATCCTGGAACCATAGATGTTTTCATTTTTCTTCCATTAGCAGCGTAACAAAGGAAATGGGCACACCCTCCATTTCTCACAATAAAATCTTTTGCCAATTCTGCTATGTTATCAATATCCTCCAAACCATCAATTAAAGTGCTTTCATCATGTGTTTGCAGGACGAATGGTGATAAAGGAATATCCGAGAGATGAAAGGTTGTCATAGATATCTCAGGAAAAGCCCTTCCCATTCCATCTCCGTCCACAACAGGCAACTTTTTCATGACCGCCGTCACTAACGGAGTCAGGGCATTCACGCCGCCAATTTCTATAGGGATAAGTGCATCGACTTTTTTTTGACTGGTCGATTCATAAACATCAAGGACTTGGACTCCCTCTTGGCCGCTGGGGATGTTTTCATCATATAAAATGGTAGAACCCATTATACCAACCGCAGCAATCCATTCGTCCTCTATATCCGTAATGGACTTTACGGTTATTGAGTCCTCATCCGTCATGATCGACATTAATAAACTCTGTACCGTCTTGGTATCACCGCCTCCGCCACAAGATAGAATCTTTGCTCCTATTGCCAATAGTGGTATATCCTGCTTTTTAATTTGCCAAGACATAGGTTGTTGCTCCTTTCTTTTTATAATGCAAGAAGTGTGCCAAAAAAAGAAATCCCCATCAAGCCCGGGGTGGATGGGAATGACAAGATTTAATTTACGTGAATTACGAGAATTTTAAAATAATGAGAAAGCCAAAAATGACCGGTAAGCACCGGTAATCATACATTTTATCATTTTTTCTCATATTTTCTCAGTTTTATCATTTTTCTCAGCTACTGTTCATTATTTAATATTGAATTTGCTAATTCTTCTATATAAAGTAGGCAAGCTGATATTCATGTGTTTCGCAACCTTCTTTTTACTGGGAGTATCCCTGCCATACTGATTCAATAATTCAATGATCAAATCTTTTTCTTCCACATGGGTATTCCTTTTACCTGAAACAGCAAGGCTATCAACCTGTTCAATTTTTGTGCCATTAACATATAAATCCCTTAAATATTTTGGCAGGCTTTCCATGGTTACCAGGTCACCAATCTCTAATTGGACAAAATGATGGACTACATTCTGCAGTTCTCTGATATTCCCCGGCCATTGATAACTAAGGAGGATTTCATAAACATCGTTAGAAAGTCTCTTCAGTGAGCGAAATAGCTCCCTGGAGAATTTTTTCAAAAAGTGTTCAACGAGGAGCGGAATATCCTCTCTTCTTTCTCTTAATGGTGGAATCGTAATGGGAATGACATTTAGCCTGTAGTATAAATCCTCTCTGAATTCGCCCTTTGCTACAAGCTCTTCAAGATTGCGATGAGTGGCAGTTATAATTCGGACATCAACGGGAGTGCTTTTCGTATCTCCAACCCGCTCAATTTTCCTCTCCTGGACAACCCTCAGCAGTTTTGCCTGTAAATGGAGGGACAGGTCTCCAATTTCATCAAGAAAGATCGTCCCGCCATTGGCCATTTCGAATCTGCCTGGTTTGTCTCCACTTGAACCAGTAAAAGCTCCTTTAACATGTCCAAAAAGCTCGCTTTCCAACAAAGATTCAGGAATGGCAGCACAATTCAATGCAATGAACGAACCATCTCTTCGATTGCTTGCCTGATGGATCGCTTGTGCGAAAACTTCCTTCCCAGTCCCGCTCTCGCCTCTCAGTAAAATGGAGGTATCGCTGGGTGCCACACGTCTAGCTATGTCAACAACCGTTTGAATGGAGTCGCTCGTTCCTTTCACATCTTTAAACGTGTAGAGGACTCTTTGTTCAGTCATTTTCTTTTTTGAATCATAGATAGATGTCAACTTGATAAGAAATGAAACGATTTCTCCATTTGCTAGAAGCGGTTTAACTTTCGCTATATGTTCTGCTTGTTCGCTTTTTAAAGAAGGAATAGATATTTTAAAATCCTGCTGGTTTTTGACATTCTTTATTTTCAGCCAATCGGAAGCAGACATTATTTCGTTGATGTTTTCGCCCAGTAAAACCGTCTTGCTTTTGTTAAACTCCTTGCTGACATTATTGCTCAAGCTATGAATCGTTCCATCAAGGCCAACGATTAAAATGGGTTCTTGAATAAAAGAAAACAGTCCAATCATTTCTTCCAAAACCAAGGTGTTTTCCTTTTTCAAATCATCATTTTCAATTTTATTGCTGATCCATTCACAGCAAAAGTCAAGCTGGATTTCAATATTATCGAAGTTCTTATTCAGCCAGCCTGCCTGTCCATCCAGGGGAGTAACCAGCAAAACCCCTATTACTTTTTTGTTCTTGGTTATGGGCTTAATAATGGTGGTTTCAGCCACGCAATCATTTTTCAGAGAACATAATTCACACGTACTGTGCTTTGCTTTATTACGAATGAATACATCTATACCGGTTTTTTTGATTTTACTAATGATCGGACACTTTAGCGGCAGTGACTTTTGGTCATCATCCTGCAACACTACTTCAACCCTAACAGGAAAGGATTGAAACAACTTGGTGATAGTCGAACTTATTTCTTGAATATTTACTTCAGCAAACATTAGCGCCGCCACCTAATTTTAAAAAATTTATTTTTTATTATATCAGACTTTTTTAGTAGGCTATATTATTACTGGATAATCCTACATTTCCTCTAATGCATATAAAAAGCAGCTTGCTAGAAAGAGGGATTAGCGGAATCGCACATGTCCTATTAAAACATACGGCTTACCAATATGTTTTGATTAATCAAGTCCTGGCTAATCTTTGGGCAGCAACCTCCTACGGATGTAGCTATCAATTGCTAATAATTCTTTCTTGAAAACATTATAGTAGCATCTACTTTTCAAGCCATACTCTTCATAAGATTTCTCACTAAAAATACTCATCATGAAAAAGCCTTCAAAAAAAACGAACTCCTTTTAAAAAGAAGTTCGTCTTAGTTTAAGAAATTTTCTCCATTTTAATGACTTTCCTAACCAACAATTTAAGGTACTATATTCTCAGCGACTTCATCAGGTACATCCCTGGAACTATTTGGTAATAAAATAGTTAAAGTGTAGTATAAAATCGCCCCAACAAGCGCTGATGAAGTAAAACTTAAATCAATGCCTCCAACGGCAGGTACGAGTGGACCGGTGAAAATGCTAGTGCTTGTGAACAACAATCCCACAATCAAACCAATAGTCCATGAAATAACAGCAGGAATGTTAAACCCGCTAGAGTACCAGTAGCTGCTTGACGGGGAACTGTTGTGTAAATCTAATGGTTTATAGCGCCCCTTCACTAAGTAATGTCCGACTAGATTGATTGCTAACCAAGGTGACACACCCACTATGATGATAATTACAAACCCGTCTATAAGATGGATCATATTGGATACATCCTGGACGCCTACAAATACTAAGAGAAATCCGATAATTGCCATTATTATCGTGGTAGTTACCCGTTTATGCTTCCATCCCAGGCTCTCGAGAGAAAGTCCGGCACTGTATAAACACAAACCACCGTTCGGCAGACTCCCAAATATTCCAGCAATCATAATTGGTGCTATCCACCAAGATGGAGACCCCCCAATAATTCCTGTCACGAATGGAGTAGATAAATCCTTCACCGTTGACATCAAATATGATGCCGGTACCATAGCTAACCAACAGCCTACAAACATTCCCAGGGATGTAGCCAAAGCTAATTTCGTCGAACTATGACTATTGGGAATATATCGGCTATAATCCCCAACAAATGGTGCATACGAAATAGGTACCGAAGCGGCTACTAGCATGGCGAGTGCCCAAGTCGGCCAAAAACCTCCCAATAAATACTGTCCGCCTTCGTAACTAACGTTGAACTGTGAAGCAAATGTAAACACAGACAGAATGACAATACTTCCAACCAACCAAGTGCCTATCTTTTCAAACAGAACTACTATTTTATGACCCATTATTGCTACTACAGCGGTGATAATACTGATGATGATGCACCCTATCAGCAATGTACCGGTTCCTTCTGACCATCCAAACAACCGGTGACCTCCCGCGACAAAGGCTTGAGCTCCAGTCCAAACCATAAGAGCATAAAAACCAATGGCTATTACAATATTAAGAAGCGAACCAATAACACGGCCTTTTACACCAAAATGTGCACCGCTAGCAAGTGCTCCATTAGTTCCTGTTCTCTGTGACAAGATAGCTATTGCTCCAATTGCAATTGAGCCAATTGCAAGCCCTACCGTCAATGCCCAGAATGCTGCCCACCATCCAAGTCCAAACACAATTGGTAAAGAACCGATGGCCATAATCCCAAAAGCAAACTGCGAACCACACAAGACGTAGAATACATTTGATGCCTTCGAATTCCGTTCATACTCCGGAATCATATCGACACCTCGTATTTCAATTGAAGGATGCTCTTTCACCTTAACCGTTTGGTTGCTCAATATACATACCTCCGTATAATGGTCATAATTTTCTAAAACGTACCATCTCTCGCAAAGAAGTTGTATTAAATCGCTGTAGAGTAATTCGTTCCATAACCTATTTATTTTTTAAAATTCAAAGATTCAAAGATACAAATCATAAATTTACCGACAGGAAAAGAATGAGTTTATTTAATCATGCTAGCTGTGGTTTTACAGGTTTCATTTCATCGATAACAATATCTCCATCTTTAACTATTAACTTACCATCTAGGTATAACGTACAATTTTTCATTGGTAAATCAAGATGGCATGGGGTATCGTTGTTCCCCCCTAATTCAGAGTTTGGACCTAAGGAGAATAAGACATTTCCATAAAAAGCACGCCCATCCATGCCAAATACTTGATCATCAAACGCGAGACTATGCCATTGTGCCCTTTCGTTAAGCCCCCAGCCAATGTGGGAAATTGCATAAGCTCGCGGGTCATTAAAGCTTTCGATATACTCCCTCATCAGCATGGCGTCAAAACCACCTTCTATATTCGTAACATATCCGGCTTTTATCGTTAATTTTATTTGGTCTTGTAAATATCGGTTAAAAGGGAAAAATATGTCCCCTTTATCCATAACAACTATTCCATCTACGCCGCCATCGTTAGATGTCCCAGCAGAAAAACAACTTGGCAAGTGGTCCCATCTTCCTGGTTCATCAGCAAAACCGTATTCTGTAAGAATTGGATATTGACCTAGCTGATACGTAACATCGGTGCCGGCCTTATTGGTCACTCTTAGTTCTTTTGCATTTCTTAATAATTCAGTTGCATAGAGTACTCTCTCTTTGTCGCTCTCTTTTGGAAACATTCTTTTTATCACATCGAAAGGTTCAACAACTAGCAAAATTCTTACCCCTGCATCCTGCAGTTCCAATTGTTCTTTAGAAAAAAGGAGAAGAACTAAGTCAATGACAAGATCAGCCTTTTTTAAACATTCAACTGCAACTCGGTTATCTGTCAAAGGTGTAATTCCAAACGAACCTGCCGCTCCTTGTTTGACTGGCGGCAGTTTCAATTCAAAGGCATTCGCCCCGAGCTGAGATGCTGCCGTAAGGAACGCTTTTGCATAATCGGCTCTTATCTCTCCTGAGGTTAGTACCGCCATCGTTTCAGACGGCTTTAATTTACATAATTCTAGCTCTCTCTTAAACAGGGAAACCATTTCATCAAATTCAACAGTCATTTATAGACACCTCTTTCATTTTTTTGTAAGTCCTTCAATAAATGAAACAATATAATCAACAGTTTGCTCAGGTGCATCTTTATACACCATGTGGCTTACACCTTTAACCCTTTCCACTTGCATAGAAGAGTTGATAGTTTTCAAAACCTGCAGTTCGTTTTCGCGAATTGTATCTCCATGTTCTGCCGCTAAAAGTAATGCCGGTACAGTAAGCATTTTGATAAATACTTGAAAAGACTCCATTAACAGAGATTGATAGGATTCAATGATCGCTTGCAAACTGTTATTTCGATACTCTTCTACTCTTTCGGATATTTGTTCCTCCGTAAATGAAGGGAAGAAACTACGGAATAATTCCATTTCTCCTTGATCTACTGCCTCCTTTTGTTTTAAAAACATGGACAAAGGATTCGGATAGATATCTCTCTGTCCAGGACCATTAATAGGAGGGTCGATTAATACCATGCCGGAAATTAGAGCTGGATATTGGCTCCCAAATGCAGCAGCAATTCGGGCTCCCATGGAGTGACCGACCAATATCGGAGAAACCGGATTATCTATTAATGCGTTGACTACATTCAGCAAGTCTTCTGTATAATCTTTTAATAGATAGCCTTCCTTAGGCCGATCGGACTGCCCTCTGCCTCTAGCATCCATTGATAAGGAATAATATTTTTCAGGCATCAAATTTAGGACTTTTACAAATGAATAGCTGTAACTAGTAATTCCAGGCAAAAAAATGACTGGAGTACCGGCTTTTTCTCCTTTAGTAATGAGGTGAATATTTGCATTTAGACCCTTTACAAATAAATCCTCAAAAGAATGATTTTGCTTCATATTAATGTACTCCTCTCAACGAAGAACCTAGAAAACTAAGCTCTAGTCGTTTATCAAGCAACTTACTCTTGCGGTTATTAAAAAGCTTTGATTACACCCCTAAAGGAAGTCCAATTGATTTACGAATTTGGTTCATAAAAGGTGTTCGGTCATATTCATGGTACAGACGCTCGCGAAGCAATGGTGCTGGCAGTGCATTGACGTTTTCAAAAAGACCAATACGACCCGCATGTGAATCCGTGGTAATATCCCAAATGAAGTTCATCAATAAGTTCTTCTGCTTGGATGTTAAATCGCGTCCAAAGAGAAGTTCCTCTAATTTCCCGCCAATATATGGATGATCGTAGTCTTTTTCAGAAAATCTCATGACCAATCCCTGTCCGCATAATTCTTGTAGATGATGGATAATTTGCGGATAGTGGGTAATTCCATAAAGACGTCCTGCTGTAAGCATATTGACATCTGGCCACATCACTTCATCTTGAGTCTGTTTAGCTAATTCCTCTGAGGCCAATACATAAGCTCTCAACGTTTGAGCATACTGAATTACTTCTGATACGATAGAACGTACACCTGGAATCTTCCCAGTGCCTAATGCATCAACAATGAGTTGGGCAGCCCCAGCATACAGTTCCGCTTTAGTTGCTAAACGAGAGAGAATATGCCAGTGCGCTCCTAATACAACACCTCCATATAGTTCATTGAGTTCTGGAACTCCATAGTTAAAAATTCTCCATTTTTCCACAAAGACATTATCAAAAATCAAGAAGGAATCCATTTCTTCTCCGCGTGATTTGACCGGGTGATCATAGGAACTTGCTGCATCGGTAGAAACGGTTTCACGACAGACAATATGGATGCCAGGTGCATTTATCGGTACTGATAACCATAATGACTCTTCAGGTAACAAACCTGGTCGCATTAAATTAGAAAGGATCATTTCGTTTCCTTGGGAAGAAATGGAACCTACCGCCTTCGCTCCGCTAATGTAGATACCTTCATCCGTTTCCCTCACCACCCGGAGCAAAGCAGGTGTAGAGTCGCCTCCTTTGATTTGGCTCCCTAATTCGACATCGAACAGGCGGGCACCAGCGGCAGCGGCTTTGGAACGGTCATTTTGAGGATCCACTAGTACCTCAGGTCCCATCAAATTATTTTTTTGGGCATAGTCAATATAGCGGAGGACATTTTCTGCATATTCAGGCCTTTTGCTGCGGAACTTTGAAAGATATGCCGCCATTCCCACAGGCACCAGAGGTGCCAAATCAAACGGGCGGCCAAACACCCCGAAGGTTTCCTGAGCAATATAGTCAGTTAATTCCCGTCGGCTCTTTAAATCTTCCTTCGTTCTAGGAATCATCCAGGCTTTGGTGACACGATCGCCTAAGTCTGACCTAATATAAGTAAGCTTATCTTGGATTTCTGGGTTATGCTGGGCATCAAAAATCTTAGCCATGATATTAATACCACCGCTAGTGGCTGGGTGAGTGGTTACATCAGGGATCAGTTCACCCTTATAGTAAACAGTCCGATCATCGCGAAGACTTTCCTTAAACATCTCGCCTGTTTTCAGATACTTTGAAACTACTGTAGTATTTTCCATACTTCTCCCCCTAAGATATAATAGAGAATCTTTTCCCGCTAACGTTTTAAAGTTATCAAAGTTGAACAGCTTATTAAAGTTACCTCAAGTTGCTAAACTTACCGAATTTTTCATGATAAATTCTATGATGAGTATTAAAATGTGTCAATATTCTAAACAATATTAAACAATATAATATATTTAAGTTAACAATTTAACTTAATATAGAATGACGCTGGTTATCTATTTCTAATTCAATTTCCTCAGGAACTATTGTTGTCACAGACTGCAGAAACTGTACAATAACTTTATCTTTAGAAAAACTATTAATTCTTATCTTGTCTAAATCAATTTCAACAGATTTATGGGTATTGAGAATTATAGCTTTAGTAAAATATTTGTTAGAATTGTTGATATTGACCCAATATTCCCCTTCAGGGGGCAGAATAAGGGCTGAATCGGGGAAAAATAATCCTTTAAAATCATTCATCGTCCGAACAATCCTGCCACACAATTCATGTTGTTTACCCATAAGGTCAGAGGCGAGCTTAAGATCACCATTGTGTATCGCATGACGCACTCTAGTGCTAGAGATACGCTCATTTCCTAAATCAGTAAATTCGACTATTTCTGTCTCAAATCCCAATCTAGAACCTGTTTGTTTTAAAACTTCGGGGTTCCCTGAACCTTTATAGCCAAACCTAAAGTCTTTCCCAACAAAAAATTTTTTAGGGTTTAGACCCAAAAGAACGTTATGAATAAAGTCATCGGAGCTAATGGTTGAAAAGTTATAATCAAAAGTATATTCAATGAGGATATCGACTCCCAGAGCAGCTATTCTCTCTGCTCTGGTGTGCGGACTAGTTATACGTGAAGATTGTAAATCATTATGACTAAAAAAAGATTTCGGAAGAGGGTCAAATGTTATGACTATAGTAGGACAATTCCTTTTTTTACCCTCCATTACAATGTTCGAAATTAATTGTTGATGGCCTTTATGAACACCATCAAAGGAACCAATAGTAATATATGAGCCATGTTCTAATTCTTTTAAGTACGTGTTGAATAGATTTTTATAGTATTTCAGTATTATCCCTCCTCACTAGGCTTAAGGGCACTGATTGAAAATTTATTCATTTATTAAAGCTGTTAATGAATCCTTACCATATTTAGAAGAAACAGATGTTACGACTTCTTCAGTTTTCAATACGTCGGCATATTTCTGGCGTATATCAAAAAGACTCTGTTCATGGGATGCTAATGAACGATCCCCTACAGCATCCTCAACAACAATTGGTCTGTATCCGTATTGCAGCGCATCAACAGCTGTGGCACGAACACAGCCACATGTAGTACAACCAACAATTATTACAGTATCAACATTCTGTGCATTCAGACGTGCAATTAAATCGGTCCCAAAAAAAGCTGATGCATATTTCTTAACAATTAAGCCGTCACCATAACGAAAATCTAAACGGGGATCCACATTTACAGCATCGGTCCCTGCTCTTAAAGTTTTTAACCCCTCCATCTTTTGGTACCAAATTCCTGAATCTGCAAATGTATCATCATCATAAGAAATGGTAGTAAAGAATACTGGCAGATCTGTTTTGTGCATAATATTCAAAAGCTCATTTACATTTTTAATTTGCGGGGTTAAATCCGAGCCCATTGGCATACTAGCATCAGTAAATCCTTTAATCATATCCACAACTATCAAACCAGGTTTCTTACCAAAACCTAATAATTTTCCAAATCCTCTTTCTTTAAAGAAAGCCTCATCACCTTTAACATGCACCACAACAACTCTCCCTTCATAACCCTCCAAGATTGGTAATATACCAATCTTGGAAAGTCATTCACTTGATTTAGCTCTTTACAGCTGTATTAAATTCTCCAAATTGTCTATTAAAATGAAGCAATGGTGACTTAGCTTCACCCAGTACTACATTTTCAACGAACCCTATAAAAATGGTATGATCACCGGCAGTGACTGTTTGTTCAACTTTACAATGAATATTGGCTAGAGCATTTTTGACATCATAATTAAAATTGCCTTTACTTTCTACAAACTCCTCAAAAAACTTTGGTGCTCCTGCTTTAGCTCCAGATTTCGCTACTTCAATTTGATCTTCGGCTAGAACACTTACACTAAAACGTTCGTTATTAATTATCGCGTGTGTACTAGCTGCTTTAGTTGCCAGGCTTATTAAAATAAGAGGTGGCTCCATTGATAGTGAACAACACGCACTTACCGTTAAGCCCCAAGGCCGGCCATCAATTTCAGTCATGACAATTGTTACTCCAGTAGCGAGTCGGCCCATGGACTCCCGAAATTTATCTTTTATTTCATCCATTATAGTTCCCCTCCTGAATTGGAAATTTAGAGAGAATATCCCCTGATAGCAACTTTCCTGCATTTGGTACATAAGGCTGTAAATTAAGAGTTTTAAGAATGTTATATACTGTTGCCACAGCTGCTGAAAGCACAGGTTTTCCGATTTCATTCTCAACTATTTGAATAGCTTCTAATGAAGGCATTTGAACGCAAGCAGATAATACAACAGCATCAGCTTGGCTAATATCTAAATTTTTAACAATCTCCACCAAACGCATAGGGTCTTGACGTCCAACTTCCAAATTATCAGGGATTTCCAAACTAATAGAATCTGTCACTTGTATTCCACTAGCCTCAATATAGTCAATCACCTGGTTCGTTAATGGCTTCATATAAGGTGTTATTATCGCGACTTTTTGTGCTCCTAATGTTTTAATGCCCTCTACCAATGCACCCGCACTGCTAATAACCGGAGTAGCTGCTCCATTTTCTATTGTTGCATTAAATAAGCGCTGTTCAGATTCCATATGATACCCTGGCCCCTGGCACATAATAGCAACAAGACATGCATACGCAAGAACATCACATCTGGCATCTGAAAGTTCGACAGCACAGCGGTCACTTTCTACATCCATTGCTTTTAATTCCTCTTTTGTAACATTTTTCATTCGCATCCTGCTTGAATGAAAAGTAAACGACAAATTCGGTTCAACTTGTTCTCTCCATCGAAGCATTGCTGGAATTTCTGTTTCCATCGTTGTATTTGAACTAGGAACAACGAGTCCTATTCGATAGTTTTTTTTCAATTTGCACGCCTCCTAAATAGATATAACCTATCAAGCTATTATTCTTATAAACGATACCTACAAAGGAAGTCCAATCGATTTACGAATATGGGTCATAAAAGGTGTTCGGTCATATTCATGATACAGACGCTCACGAAGCAGTGGTGCTGGCAACGCATTGACGTTTTCAAATAGACCGATGCGGCCTGCGTGGGAATCAGTGGTAATATCCCAAATGAAGTTCATCAACAAGTTTTTCTGTTTGGAAGTTAAATCGCGTCCAAAGAGAAGTTCCTCTAATTTTCCTCCAATAAACGGATGATCATAGTCTTTTTCAGAAAATCTCATGACCAATCCTTGTCCGCATAATTCCTGGAGATGATGAATAATTTGCGGATAATGTGTGATTCCATAAAGACGTCCGGCAGTAAGCATATTGACATCCGGCCACATAACGCCATCTTCAGTCAGTTTAGCTAATTCCTCAGAGGCTAAAACATAGGCTCTTAACGTTTGAGCATATTGAATGACTTCCGATACGATTGAACGGACGCCTGGAATTTTCCCTGTTCCAAGTGCATCTACGATAAGCTGGGCAGCCCCAGCGTACAATTCAGCTTTAGTAGCTAAACGGGAGAGCACGTGCCAGTGTACTCCTAATACAACGCCTCCGTACAATTCATTGAGTTCTGGGACACCATAGTTGAAAATTCTCCACTTTTCCACAAAAACGTTATCAAAAATCAAGAAAGAATCCATTTCTTCTCCGCGTGATTTAACCGGGTGATCATAAGAACTAATTGAATCGGTTGAGACTGATTCACGGCAGACAATGTGAATGCCCGGTGCATTTATAGGAACAGCTAACCAAAGAGATTCTTCCGGTAAAAGCCCCGGGCGCATAAGGTTGGAGAGAATCATTTCGTTTCCTTGAGAAGAAATAGAACCTACTGCCTTTGCTCCGCTAATGTAGATCCCCTCTTCGGTCTCTTTCACTACCCTGAGCAAAGCCGGTGTGGAGTCGCCTCCTTTAATTTGGCCTCCTAATTCGATATCGAATAGGCGGGCACCAGCAGCTGCTGCTTTGGAACGATCATTTTGAGGATCCACTAGTACTTCAGGTCCCATCAAGTTATTCTTTTGGGCATAGTCGATATAGTGAAGTACATTTTCAGCATATTCTGGTCTTTTACTGCGGAATTTGGAAAGATGTGCTGCCATCCCTACAGGAACGAGTGGTGCTAAATCGAACGGTCTGCCAAACACCCCGAAGGTTTCCTGAGCTACAAAGTCAGTTAATTCTCGGCGGCTCTTAAGGTCTTCCTTCGTTCTGGGAATCATCCAAGCTTTACTTACTCTTTCACCTGACTCCTCACTGATATATGTGAGCTTATCTTGGGTTTCTGAGTTATGCTGGGCATCAAAGATCTTGGACATTATATTGATACCGCCACTAGTAGCTGGATGAATGGTCACATCTTGAATTTTTTCACCCTTATAATACACCGTCCGACCATCACGAAGACTTTCCTTGAACATCTCACCTGTTTTCAAAAACTTTGATACTACCTGAGTATTTTCCATCTTTACTCCTCCTTAAAATAATAGAAAATTTGTTACAACCGATAGATTGAAGTTATCAAAGTTGTATACTTTCTCAAAAGTTACCTAAATCTATTAAACTTACCAAAGCTTCCATGAATTCATTGTAACTTACAGTACCATTAGTGTCAATATTCAAATTTATTAAATTTTTCTAAAAATAAAAAAACCATGATTATCAAAAATAATCATGGTTTTAATGCAATTGCCCTACTTATAGTTTCATGCCTTTAAGAACCTTTTCCAGATTCATTACATCGGCATACCTTGCGTTTAAGTCTACTAATGTTGAGTTCTGTAAGGTTTGATTTCGATCTCCTACAGCCTCTTTAGGAATGATAACTCTGTAACCTCTTTGAAGGGCATCGACAGCGGTTGCTCTAATACTTCCACTTGTAGTAGTTCCAGCTAATATTACTGTATCAATTTCTCTTTTTTGCAGGTAATCGTCTACTTGATTATCGTACAAAGTAGATATATACACTGTTGCATTAACCATATCATAGGGATAGTCAGCTAAATCTGGATGAAGGTTGACCCATGTACTTTCGCGGTCTAAAATTTGAAGAGACGGAAATTTCTCACACCACAGTCTAGAAACCTTATTTTCTGATTCATAAATGGTTTTACTAAAGATAATCGGTATTTTATCGGTAAGTGCTTCTTCAATAAGTTGTTGGGTAGCAGCGATTTGATTATCCATTTTAATAGATAATTGAGAATGGGATTCGGTAAATGCTATAGTTAAATCACGAATTAATAGAGCTGGTTTTATACCAAATCCAGTTTGTCCTGAAAACCCTTGATTAGAGTAAAGCTGTTGAACCTCATCAAGAATATAACGTCTTTGTCCTCCAGGGGTATAAATAACCTTTAAACCATATTCTTCAATATTTCCATTCTTCTCTAACCGCCTTAATGTACTTGGGGACACTCCCAAGAGCTTTGCAGCGTCAGATATAGTTAAAAGGTTTTCAAACATATGTAATCCTCCCGACTTAAGTCAGCATAACCAAAAAAACTTACTAAAGTTACACAAAATTATGCATTATATATTAAACTTACCATCATTATATCATAGCAAAATAATTACTGGAACTTATTTCCTTGAAAAATGGTAGAAAATCCTCACACTTTACCGACAATATAGGAGTCTTGACTAACATTAACATTCGCTAAAAACATTTCCAATTTTAACTTCCTATTAATTTTTCTGTGCATACAAAAAGCCCCCTTAATTAATATTAAGCGAGCTACGAATCGAACAGTTTCTTGATAAGTCCTAATCAGTTTTTTACCTCAGTCTCAAACAGTCTTTCGTGAAACTGGCAGAAAACTGTGTAGGAAATCCCTATTAAGTTTTAGTGAATGCAAAGGTCAAAATTTATCACAAACCCTTGCAGCTGTAGGATTTTTTTTCGGGACTGCGTGGGAATCGAACCCCCCAGACCTGGCACGCAGGTCTCAAGCAGTTTTGAAGTTAGAGGAAAGGTGTTATTTCTAGTTATTTTTAAATATCATTAGTTATTGGGTTTTTCGCTTAGGATGCAACTTGACTCCCGCCTTTGTTTTACGGAATTTTGCCCATTTATGATTTGTCAAATTGAGTGGCAATGTGCTTGAATCGATGATTTTTAACGGCATCACGAGTTTTGTATAGTGGGTTTTGACATGAATTTGTGACACTAAATCTAGAAAAAGAGTTTGGAATAGATCTGGATTCAAACCATTTAATCGGTGCGACAGCCGGGAAATACTAATAGAATCAAGGTCGATGCCCTTTTGAAGCTGGTCATCGAAAAGACAATCGCCCAGTGCATGAAGACGTTCGATTTCTTGTAGCTGCGCAAAAAGTAGTAATTGTGGCAACAACCACTTGATTCCGACGACCTTTAATTGCCCGTCCGAGTAATTCTTCATTTTTACCTACGCCATACATATCAGCTGTGTCGAGAAGCGTAATCCCCATTTCAATGGCACAATGGATTGTTTTAATAGACTCGTCGTCATCTCTCCCACTGTAAAAATCCGACATCCCCATACAGCCTAGTCCAAGCGCCGATACTTCCAGCCCAGTTTTACCTAATATTCTTTTTTGCATTCCAACACACCTTCCTTCATGTCGTTCTGTATTAAGAACATTATAATACGCCAATTACATTGAGTAAATGAGTTAAAGATACTAGTGAATATAGAAAAGAGGCTCTATTTTACCTATACCCGATAAACTAACTGTCTTCGGTAAGATAAACCGGCTCTTTCTTACTCTATCCTGATAAATTATCTAACTTCGGTAAGATAAAGCACCACTTTCTTACCCTAACTCAATAAATTATCTGACCTCAGTAAGATAGAGCGATTCTAAAAGCTTATGCAAAGATAGGAACCTTTAATCCCAGAGAAAAAAGACTAACTGCGAATAGGTAGTCCCTGACCGAAGAAATTACAATATTCCTTTTAACGATTCCATCACTTGATCAATCTCATCTTTCGTCGTAAACCGGCCTAAGCTAAAGCGGATCGCACCCATCCCCACCTCTTCAGGAACATCCATCTCTTTTAATACCGGTGATAATTCAATGCTGCCGGCATGACAGGCTGATCCAGTTGAAGCCGCTAAATATGGGATGGCTGACAACAAGTCTTGACCGATTTTTCTTACAAAACTTACATTTAAAGTAGTACTTGTCTTGAACGTTTAATTTATTAGTATTTTGTGTGTAATGTAAATCTTCCTCATCTAGTCTATTCTTTTAAAACCGGAGGTTTTTTATACCCATGATTATAGTAGGTCGATTTACTATAAATATGTATTATATAAATATAATTTGGGTTGTCTTCAAGGAAAGTTTTACAGGTCATAATATATTTTTACAAATTAATTCCTTAAGTTCCCCACAATCAAATAAGATCCCTGGAAGAACTTAAAAAGTATTTATAAATAGAAAATCAAAATTTTGCTTCTTCCCCTTATGTTTAATAATAATTTAAAAAAGTCCTAACTAACTTACTAAAAGAAAAAATAATTTCTCGTTATCTCGGAACCCTCTAGTAAAAACATATATTTTATTGATAAATTTTCCTTTATTGAAAATAGTTCCACTAATTTTTGACCATTTATATACTTCTTCTCATCGGTAACAAATACAATTTTACTTAATTTTCAGGTAAAGGTTTATGTGATATTTATAAATAAAAAAAGAATCACATTGAAAGCATGTGATTCTTTTTAGATTATATTTTTATTTGTATTTTAAAAGATTTAATTTTCTAAGAATTTTTATTTAATACATCATTTGGAAGTAGCACTGGCATTGCATTTATAAAATATTTTTCCACTTCTTTAACTTTATCCTTATCTGGAATTGGTAATGTTACTAAAACATATACACATAAGCATCCTTCTTTATACGCTTTTTGTAATATTTTATTTGTATGTTTTTTATGTTTAAACAAACTTCGGTGATTTGCTATTCTTTTTCTTATATTCATTGTTCCACCAATATAAACTTTACTTGTTTTTATATCGACAAGTACATATACCCCTGCTTGATTAGGAAGTTTATCATTTGGGATATAATCAATATGTGATTCTAAATTCTCCTTTTTTGCTATTTTTGCCATCGTCACAATCTCCCTTTCGTAAAAATTTTTATAATACGACAAGGATGCTAATTAACAAAGCTGTAGGGTAACCTTTTTAGATCCATTTAATTTAGAGTTACATTTAGGAATAAATGGAATTATTAAGTCTATTATAATCCATATATGGATTAAAAATCAATATTTATTACTTATGTGGAAATGTATATTTTTTATTTATTTTAAATGTTAAAATTAACAGTCGTAAAAATCCTTTCATAATTTACAACATTTACAACACATACTTTAATTTGTAAGGGGTAATATTTTATGAATTTTGGTAAAAGGTTGGAGTTCATAAGAAAAAAAAGGGGACTTACAACAGAACAGTTAGGTAAATATTCAGAACTCGGAGCTGCATCAATTAGTCGAATAGAAAATGGTAAACAGTCACCGTCACTTCTTTCACTAATAAAACTTAGCCAAGCTTTAGAGATTGATCTTCTAGACCTTATTTCTGACGAAAAAAGACTACCAGCTGATTTAATAGAATTATTAAACGTGGCAAAACAAATGACCCCCCTTGAAAGAGAAAAAGTAACAGCGATGCTCCAAGTTTTTTTGTCCGAAAGAGAAATAAAAAAAGATAAAAAATAAATTGAAATTAATTTTTCATTACAAACAATCTGACTTTGAGTGAACTCTTTTTTAAAGGCTGTTTTCGTAAAGATTGTTGTTTTTAGAATATAAATGGGAAACAAATCACTTTTCTGTTAAAATACAAATATTATGTGATACAAATCTAAATTTACAATTAATGGGCGTGACATAAGTTTTGTTGAAAGTTGGACTCTATCTACAAATATTTTGGTATTTAATGTTTTTTACAGATATACTTGGATTTTTAGGTTCAAAAAGTGAAATATTGCAGGACATAGTTTGGTTAGGAATTCCTACTTACGGGTTAATCATCGCCATCGTTTATCTACTAAAAAGGAAATTCGAGAATGTTGTATGGATTGTAATACTTCTGTCATTATCAATAATTTTCTGGTGGTTTCTAGTTTCTTTCATTGGCAAAATGTAAACTGAATATATATCAAAAACTTGACCTCTTTTGAGGTCTTTTATTATGCACTTCTCAACATCTGAACAGTTGTCAAACTTGACTTTTGACACGCCAAAATAAGCATTCGTTCTACTTGTTTTTCAAATGCTAAGTTTTTGCCTAAGTCTAGCCACCGGAACCAATATAGGTAATTATCCAAATATTTCGTGGCTACACCTTGAAATCGTACCATCCACTTTTTTAAACGGTTATGAAAATTGTTAACGTGCTGAATGTGATAAATTCCTTTCTTTACTCGTTGCTTCTGTCTTTCATTAACAGATTCGTGCTGCAACTTTTTCATCTTTGCAAATTTCTTATAGTTAGTGGCGGTATCAGTACATAACAAAGAAGATGGATGAATATATCCACCAATCACCTCTTCAGCTTTAACACGCCCTGTACCTGCTTTGCGGGCAATCACATTTCCATTTCGGTCCTGGGCAACTACCACCGCAATTTTCTGATTTGAAATCCCTCTTTTTTCATCTTTTTCGCCACGTTTTTTCGCTTTTCTATGAGTGATTTCTTTGCCTTTCATCGATTCTCGAAAGAAGGTTTCATCACTTTCAACAATTCCTGCTAACTGGTTAAATCCGTGAATTCCTAAAGCGTTCAATATTTTATGTCTCCAATAAAATGCGGTTGAAATATGGATTTCTAGGCGTTCAGCGATTTTAGGAAGAGTAAAACCTTCAATCATCATTTCTATATACTGGACCCATTTCTCAGGATAATGAGAGCCAGCAAAAGGCGTGTTTGTCATATCGTTGAATGTTTTGCCGCAATCCTTACAAAGATAACGTTGCCTTGAACGATATTTACCGTTTCGTTTGACCGAAACACTGCCGCAATGGACACAAGCCATCCCAGCAGAGAACCTACTTTCACGAATGTCTTTCAATAGCTTTTTGATTTTGTCAGGTTCACTTGGAAATAAATCGTGTTTCATCGCTTCAAACAATGCCATTTGTTCTGATTCGGATAATTTACTGAACTCTTCATAGATGTCTAACCACATATTTCAACGCCTCCAAGAGCACATTATATCAACATTTTATAAAGTGCTCAAGAAAGCAACAATTTATGCGAAAACAGCCTTAAAAAAAGACAAAATAAATTTCTGAATTCCTATTTACACTTTATAGGTCAAGTTGGACATAAAAGAGATTTTGTTTATTCATA
The DNA here is from genome assembly GCF_900177675.1 of Bacillus sp. OV166. Classification (GTDB taxonomy): domain Bacteria; phylum Bacillota; class Bacilli; order Bacillales; family Cytobacillaceae; genus Neobacillus. The sequence goes on from NZ_FXWM01000001.1 coordinate 4,304,693, forward strand.
AAAAAGATCGTTTTCTTAACGATCTTTTCTAACTAAGCACCCGTTAGCACAATAAGAAAAGGAGCAGCCGCAGCCACTCCTTTGTTCGAGTCTTGCCCCGACTTAATAAGAAATATCGTTTCTTTTCCAAAAGGACCTTCTTTATTGAAAAATGTACCGTTAGTTCAGTAAAACTAACTAAATTTGCTTAATCAACTTAAAGTATCGGCTTCATCAATATGTGCAATCCAGGTTAATTTCCAAGGATTATCCCCTTTCTTAAAGTAAGTAATAAAATACGTTTTATTACTTCAATCAAATTCCAAACCTATGGTAATGCTGTCTCCTTGCCCACCATGCCAGCAAACGCATCCCAGAATTCTGGAACTTCTTGGTCCACTCCCCAGTTTCCGGTGCCTTTTATGCCGTATTTCTTAATGAGATCCATTTTAGCACGAATAGATTGTTCGTTTTCGAACCAAACTGTGTAGGTCCCTGGAACAAGGTTTCTTCCGTATACACTAATAGTTGCATCACCTTCTTTAATAGTGAAGACTGCTTTTGGAGTTTGGCTTGCTTCATCAAATGTGACAGAACCATTGTATAGCGCTACTGCTTGTTTTATCTGTTGATTAGATATACCATATCCGCCAGAAGATGCTCCTTCTTTCCAATACCTTCCATAGTGTCCAATTCCAAGGACAATCTTTTCTTTTGGGACTCCTTGTTTTAATGCATATTGGATGGAACGCTCTACCCAACCAATGCTTGCTAATGGACCGGGAGGACTACCAGAATAGCTTTCATCGTAAGCCATGATCATCAGGTAATCGGAATGTAATCCTAAGTTTGCATAGTCATAAGAGCCTTGCCAACCAGATTTCCAACCACTTGGATTTGCTGCAACAGCTGTTGACACTTCTTTTCCTGCTGGCAGCTTTTCTCGAAGTAAACGGACAAAATCGGTATATTCATCTCGATATTGATCGGTTACATTTTCTATATCCACATTGATACCATCTAGATTGTATAGTTCAATGGTATCTGCAAGTTGTTGTGCTAATTTTTCGCGATTTTCCAAAGAACTTTCTCCTACTGCACGATTCCAATGGTTACTTACAAACGGCACTACCCTTATTCCATTTTCATGCATAGAAGCTATGAAATGTCTGTCCACTTGAGAAGTCAATTTCAAGGTTCCATCTGCGTTTAAGTCAAAATACGTTGGGGAAACGACATTAATCGTACCGTTTGTTTGTTTGACTGTATCCGAGAAAAATTTAGAATCTCCGAAGTACAAATAACCCATATTAAAAGCTTGTTCTTCTGATATTACAGACACTTCCACTCCTGCATTGGTTGGAATCATCAGATTTTGCCCAACATAGATATTCGATGACGTTAGTCTATTTAGCTTGGTTATAGAATCAATAGAAGTGCCAAATAAGTTTGCAATCTTCCAAAGGGTATCACCGGAACCTGTAACATAGCTCGTTAATCCGATACTCTTTGGTTTACTTTTATTTTCAGCGTTGTCTATCTGTTGGACAGATATAAATGGGTTATTTTTTATAAATGGGCTAATGTCAAAGGTTCCATTGAAATTCCCGTCCGCACCAGATATCAAAGTTTGTTTTATCATTTCTGAACCAGATTGACCAGCTAGAGTAACCTGTACCTTCGAGTTGGGCTCGGCACTTCCTTGTATGGTATAGCTAAAAGTTGTTCCATTATTTTTCACCTGACTTGTCGTTATGACTGGTACATTCGCTACTGTATCTTTAACTATGGTGTATGTTTTTGCTTCACTTTCATTCCCTGAAGCATCTTTTTGACTAACCCGTAGTGACAACTTGCCATCAGATATTTTCAAAAGGTTCACTGGAATATCGTACACACCGTCTACTACAAGCGTAGTGTCTGTGATTGTTTCAGTTCCATTGGATATTTCAAGGTGAATGATACCCCCGTTTTCTGGACTTGTACCAGTAATGTGGTAGGCATCCGCATTATACTGATTTACAATCCCATCATTGGCAGCATCAAAAGTAAATGTATTAGGCGCTTGTGTATCCTTTATTACAGTTTCACGAATTTCCTTACCGATATTTCCATGTTCATCCTTTGTTGTAAGGTTTACGCTCAGTGGACCATCTGCTAAAGTCGAGAGGTTCATTGTTAACATAAAATTACCTTGACCATCTGCTTTTACATTATTCAACACCGTTTTTGTACCGTCAGTGACCTTAATCGATATCGTACTATTCGGTTCTGATTTTCCGCTTATTTCATAGGATGACTCGGAAGCTTGTGAAATGACCGGTAGATCTGCTAGTTCTAATATTGTAGGACCTTTCAAATCCGCATTAAATATCTTTGTTGATTCCTGACTTTTATTTCCTACTGCGTCAATCTGATTTACGGTTAACGAAATCTTTTCACCCTTTAACGCACGCAAATCTGTTTTTAAAGTGTAAGCACCTAACGAATCTGCCTTACCATCAAAGGTAACCATATTTCCCGATTCGTCTTTAAAGATGGCATGGACAACAGCCTGCGGCTCTGCCGTACCACTGATGGTGTAAGCTCCAACGTTTTCACTTCTTAGTAAGCTTAGCTCACCTATAGTAGGTGCCCCAACAGTTGTATCTTTTTGAACGATAGCAGTGGACATCGTACTTCTGTTTCCTGCTTGATCAATTTGATAAGCGTTAATGGTTAATGCCTTATTATTAAGCCCTGATAAATCAAAGGTTGATTGAAACCTACCATCCTGCCCCGCTTGAAGTTCCTTGTTTACAGGGCTATTGATTCCATCGGATATCGAAATGATTACCTTTGCATTTGGTTCTACAGTCCCTTTTACAAGATAAGCTGATGCGGTTGCCAGGTTAACGTATGCTACATTTGTTAGTGCTGGTGGATTTGCCTTTGTGTCTTTTGTTATGCTGGATGTCCTCTCCGGACCTGCATTTCCTGCCCGGTCTATACTAATAGCTTTAATCTTAACTGGTCCATCTTTTAGGGATGCTAAAGCGATTGTCCCATTATAATTCCCTTTGTTATCTGCAGAGAATTGAACTGCTCTTTCGTTTGTACCATCGCTTACTCTAACTTCCATAGTGGCTTTCGGCTCGGTTGTTCCTGAAATAGTAAAACCATTTTGGTTTGTTGAACTTATAAAGCTTGGAACAGTCAAAGTTGGAGTGATTGGCGCAATCGTATCAATGGAACCGTTCGTAGAGAGCATAGAACTTTCATTACCAACTTGATCATTTGCTTTCAATTGAATCGATACGGACCCATCAGATAATAATGTTAGATTAAATGTTTGATTAAAAACACCTTGGCTATTTGTGGTCATTACACCTTTAACTTCATGATTGGAAGCGTCCTTGAATGTAACATTAACCTTGCTGTTTGGCTCTGCCCTACCGGTCAATGGATAGCTTCCCTTATTTGTTCCATTAATTATAGTCGGACTGGTAAGTATCGGTTGTGTTGGTCCAACAATGTCTTTAATAATCGTGACTTGTCTTTCAGAGCTTTTATTCCCAGCCTTATCCTGGGCAATTGCCCTAATTATAACCGTTCCATCCTTTAATGCTGAAGTGTTTGTAGCAATTTGGAACTTTCCGGTTCCATCAGCAGTTGTATTAAGAGATACTGTATTTGTCCCGTCAGTTAAGGTTAAAAAAACGGTCGCTCCAGTCTCAGCTGCCCCTGTTATTGTATAAGCCGCAACATTATTTTTGGTAATATTAGCATTAGTAATGATGGTAGGAACTGTTGGTGCGGTCGTATCAGCAGGTGGATGATGAGCCTGGATCTGCACTGGGATTGTTAGTCGTTGCCCAACATTGATGATATCTGTCGTTAATTTGTTTGCGGTTTTAATTGCCGTAACTGTCGTTCCATATTTTCTGGAAATGCCAGCTAATGTATCCCCAGATACAACCGTATAAGCAATGTTTTGTGTATTCTCGGATGGAGCCGGTTTAGATGATGGAATTTGCAGCTTTTGTCCAACATTGATACTAGCGGAAGTTAATTTATTTAATTGTATAATAGCATCCACAGTCGTATTAAACTTTTTTGAGATTAGATATAAAGTATCTCCTGGTACCACTGTATACGCTTGATAATTTCCTGTTGTAGGAGCTGTCGGCACTGGGGGCGCTGTTGTAACCGCTGACTCAACCGGGAGTGGCACCCTTAATTTCTGCCCAATATAAACCGTATTTGACGTTAGCTTATTCGCAGACCGAAGATGATCTACCGTAATGTTATAGCGTTTGGCAATAACAAAAAGGGTATCCCCTGAAACAGCTGTATATGTATAAAACGGCAGTTTTAAACTTTGACCGACATATAAAACATCTGTTTTTAAACCATTAAGTTCCTTCATTATACTAATAGTAGTATTAAATTGAGTGGCAATTTTATTAAGTGTATCCCCGCTTTTAACCTGATAGGTTGTGTTAGGCAGGGTTTGTCCCGTATATGCTTGAGCTCTGTTTTCTAATTCAAGAAGTGAAAATGAACCAAGCAGCATTGTTCCTACCATAACTTTAACGGTATTTACTTTTAGGGTTGGAAACCTTGATTTAATATATTGAAGAGCCTCATTACGGACAACTTGTTTAAGGTCTCTTTTAACTCCCAACTCTCTTGCAAATTCAGTTAGAAAATCATTATTATATCCCGGATCTCCAAAACCTCCCAACTCCGCTATCTGTTGGTCATCTAGATATAACACTAATGTTAGTTGGTCATCTTCGGTCACAATACGAAAACCTTCAAAATTCATAAACTCACCCCTTCAACAGTAATTCTTCATCATTATTGTTTGAATTTTGGTTAAAAAAATGTATAAGAAATTTTACATAAAATCAATCAGGAATTGTACACCAATACTTTAACAGCACAAAGGTATTTTATTGGAGGTAGTGAAACACTGACATAATTGAGGATTTGAAAAATGGTTGAGTGATAGGATGAATATATCGTTGATATAACCTAGGAAGTGTGCATATTGGAACGCTCTTGCTTTATACAGTTAAAGAAATAGATGGAATATGGAAATTACAATTTTTCACAATCTAAAAGCAGGGCTTTATGCCGGGAAAATTTTTTGCGGGTTGGAGTCAACTGCAAAGCTGTCCTCCGAGGGGATAATTTGGGAGTTCGGAGGGAGGGCTACTATTCCTTTGTAATTTCTATAAAGACTTTCTTTTGTTTTTCTGGAATTTCGTCCATATTTTTGTACTTAATAATTTTTCCGGTTTGATAATTGAGGATCGTATATCCGCTTTCTCCGATAAGATAAACCATCGGCTTCACTTCTTTATATTTATAGACATTCTCTTCAGGAATTTCTTGAGTTTCAACATTAGCTAACGTCATTGTTTCTCCTGACAAAATCTGATACGTTCCATCGCCATAAATTTCCACCGTATCTTTTCCAGGCGGGTATTTATAATCATTAGAACAACCAGAAATAATTGTAATAAGGGATATGATAAGAACCATTAGCATACATTTCTTGATTTACAACATTCTTTTCCATTGGTAATGTGCCTTTTAGTAAAGCAGCTGACTCTCTAATAGCGCTCGGGTAAGTATAACAAGATGGTTTATCCAGAAAAGTAAACCCAAAGAGCAAAGGTACCAATCAAAACAGGGATAAGAGCAGTTATCAATAGAATGATTTTTCTGCTATTTTTGTAAAAAGCGCTAAATCCCAATCCCGAAACCATCTCCACTTTTCAAGTTCCTTTTGATGTTCCTCATCGGAATATTTAAATAAAACATAAGGAAAGAATGCTACTCCAGGGATGAAAAACAATAGTCCAATGACAAGGGTGCTCATTTTTCCATTTCCTTTTTGCCTACAAATTGAATCGTAACGCCATCCACCTTTTTATCCATTTCGTAAGTTTCAGAAGATTTATCATAAAACACTTTCAGGTTCTCATCATTTATCCATTCGACGGAAAATTCCTTATCTGATCGGAATGTGTTTCCTGATTCATTTTGTAATTTTTCATCTTTATTTAAAATGGATAATTGGGGGGAAAGTCCCGTCGTTGCACCACAATTTCTTTCGAAGACATATGCTACATTTTTAGCATTTGGAGAAGGAATTTTTGTTTAATGTCGTTTCCACAAATATCCCCAAATAATGCATCCAGCGCAAACTTACCTGCCGTAAATACAGCCGCTATAACGAATATGGTAATTAATAACGGTTTTAGCTTATTCCGCATGAATTTTGCCCACCTTATCAGCCCCAGCCGAAACCCAGTTTGCCTTCATTCATCTTGGTTCCGTTCCATTCCAAAATTCCTTCGCCTGCTTCAATGCCTTGCTCTTCCATTTCCTTTTTATAAAATTTAATGAGCTTATCGCGTTTTTCGTTGTCTGGTGGTAAATCTACAGTCAGTGACGTAACGTATGGACCGCCTTCCTCCTCAATCCGTTCTGATTCATCCAGGATACCAATTACATTGACCTTTAGCGCACCCAGTTCGTAAAGTTTTTCAACAAATTTGATGGCATTAGCTGTTTCGCCAAACCGATCACTTGCTAAAGCTGATGGATTTTTGTTAGTGGTTAGCCATTCCAAGGCTTCAAATGTTTTCATCAATTTTACTCCTTCGGTATGATTATTCCGATTTTACTATATGTATAATTTCCCCGTAACTTCAAATAATAATTCATTTAATGTTTCATAATCCTTTTATCAAAAAAATGCACTAATATCAGATACTTAATTTGAATTGAGGTAAAGTATGAAAATCCCTATTCGTTTAACCATTGCCGTAATTTTGTTCATCTGTAGTCCAATGACAATTATTGCTAAAGAAATTAAGTATAATCACAACAGCAAAACCATTGCAGAAATAAAGAAAGAAGTTGATTTTAACATATTAACTCCAAAGAAAATTCCTGATGATTGGACGTTAGATACCAAAACATCCCCCTGGATCATGCTGCATTATATGGACAGTAAGGACACCAAGCTAATGGTCGCTATTCATTTGAGAAGAGGGTTTCCATTATCGAATGACGATTTTCCTCATGCTCAGAAAGTCGATATTAATGGAAACAAAGGTTATTTTCAGGCATGGGTAGATAATGGAAACGTGGACAAGACCGGAAACACCATTACTGGCGGTTTACTTAATTGGGTACAAGATGATACTTATGTAGAAATGAGTAGTTCCAGATTATCAAAAGAAAAAATGTTAGAAATTGCAAGGTCGATGAAATAGCTTCATTAAATATTAGAAATGCTGGAGGTGATTTTGTTGGCTTCAGTTTTGCCAATAATATTGGGCTTACTGTTGGTTTCATATGCTCTTTATACGCGAAAAAAGAAGTAGGTTGAAAGGGGGCACTTTTATGAAGTTTTTGATTATTTTCATCCTGATGTTTGCAGGGTATTTTACACCGATACCATCAGCTAAGGCAAATTTCCCTTTTGTAACACACGACGTCGATTTTATTGAAGTAAACCGCTCCTCCGGTGGATCCCGCGTATTTAAGGACACCGATGGTTATGAAGAAGTCGTCATCAATAAAGTTGTGAATTGGATTAATTCAGCAAGTTCTGCAAAAGGAACAACTGAGCCAGAAAATCAAAAAACACCAATCGCTGTATTAAAAATACAAATGAAAAACGGTGATGTTTCAATTATCCAACCCGCTTACAACTGTGTTTCTGAAAATAAAACAAAAAAATGCGTGCTAGCCGATGGTGAGGTGATTTTGACCCGGAATAATAAAAATATTAGATTGAAATCGATTGAACTATTTGATTGGCTCCTAGTTGGTTGGAAATATGAAAATGTGGGAGCCTCTAAGGAAGAATTGCTTGATGAAACCTTATATACACGATACTTCAACTATCTCGACAAATCGTATGATGATTTTTTCATGTGCCCCAAAATAGATAAAATCGAAAGAATAAACGGCGATGGAAGAAGACATGTCATTCACATGAGTGCGTTAAATTATTCAGGGCATCATGCTGGACCGCTTCATAGAATTCATATCACGTTGACGGATACACCTGAAAACGACGTAAAAGTTAATAACATTACAATCCAAAAAAATATCTCCGGAAAAGAAGGACGCATTCAGTGTAGACGGGAGAAATGAATTTGGGAGTGATTTTATGTTGAAATTTTCGACCGCATTGCTAGCGCTATTTTTCTCTTGTATAGGTGTAGCACATGCTCAAACAACCACAGAAGTATCCTACCCATGCAGTGTTGTTCTTCATTCGGTTAAAAGTATTTCCAGCGCTCAAGGAACTGCTTTAATCACAAAAGTTAAAAAGCCTTATACCTCTTCACCATCAAGCCCAATTAGAGAACGTCAAAGTGTGGGGATTTATGCAGATTGGCTTCCTTCGCCTTCGTCATTTGGACATTATGATCAATACGAAGGATTCTCCCAAATACCCGGTGAAATCAGTTGGCGATTTAAGATGTATCCTGTTAAAGAGCATAATCTAAGCTGGTTTGGTGGAAACCCATGGGTCGGTAAGTTTGATGAGATATCTGCAAAAATTCCTAAAAATGCAATTGTCGAGGTTCGACCCTCCAACTCAAAAACAGAGAAATTGGGTCCTGCTATATTGCAGAATACTTTACAAGGGTGTAAGCCATGCACTGCACCAACATCATCTGTTCCGGCAGCCAAGCAAACTCAAGATTCAGAAAAACTTCGGTTACAGGATATGCTCATGAACATGCTCACTCCTTATATCAGAGAAGATCTGCAAAAATATTATTATCCGAAGATCTTTAAGGATTTTGGACCTCAAGTAAGTCCATGGAATATTGAAGTGATTGAAACAAGAAGAGTAAATGGCTTTCGTGGCTTATTATTGGAAATTACATTTGAAATTGAGCCTTACGATGGTGAACACCACGTTCGGGTTGGCAAGGACCGAATGACCTATCTAGTTACTTTTGGACCCACAGTTAAATTGATAAATCACACGCACTTAAAGATCTATAAATACCCTCCCGAATAACAAAAAATTAGGCTGAAAATGTTTCCATATAAATAGTTCGTTTTCTTAATTCAAATAATAATACTGATGCATTTATGAAAGAAGTTAGTGAACCCGTTACATAAAGGAATGGGGTTTATTTCTTCATTTGATAAATCCATGTAAAAAAAATGTGTGGTAAAAATAGGAATAAAACCTTTTACGGAGGATTCTATGATTTGGTTTTTACTGCTAGTCGTTCTGTTTGCTTTTTTGATGGGAGTTTTCCAGGTTCCCATCTGGCTCATGTATGGCATATTGATTGTCGTGTTTATTTATTTCTTGTTTCGAAACCCGCTTTTATTTGGAAAAGATGCCGAAAGGATGATGGCGTACTTAAAAAAATCCAAAGCTCCACATTTGCAATTTCTTTATCAATTTCTTCAAGGGGATCTATCGGCATCAGAACAAGCGATGGAGAAAATCCGTTCCAAAAAGGCGAAACGAAACTCCGAATCAATGCTCTTAATCGAGCGAAAACAATACGGAAAAGCAAAAGAGCTTCTTTCTCTAATGGGCGAACATAAGACAAAGTGGTACGCTTTGGCGGATATCGCGATTAATGAAGACGACGTAGAAGCTTTCAAACAAAATAAAGCAAAGATAAAAGATACCTTCTTTTTAAACATATTGGATGTCGATCAAGCCGTTTATGATGGGAAAAAGGAAGAGGCGCTTACACTTCTCGATAACATGATTCCTAAGCTTAGAGGTTATAAATTACTGACAGCCGTCCAGCATCGAAAGCAAATAATTGAAGGAAGAGTCTGACCGAATGAAATTGCCCCTCTCAAAAGAGAAGGGCTTTTACATTATTTTAATTGTTGTGCATCTTCATATTTTTCCTCGTGCATATGGTCGACATAATCATCTGAAATCTCACCTAAGTGCAACATGTCTTCCCCTTCTTCAAGACCTTCCAGGGATTCAAAATATTCTTTAGGAATGTTAAAATCGATTAGAAGCTCCCCTGAATTGCTATACACACTAGCTGATAAATTGCCTGGAGGTTCTTGCATTTTCAATAAATCCTTTAACGTAACAGCCTGTCCATCAGCTTTCAAATTCACCTTTACTTCATAAAGCGAAATGATTTCCTCCAATATTTGAACCATTTCATCTAGGTCTTGATCGCTTAATTGGGAAGGGTCCTCTACATTCGCTAATTTTTCCCAGAGCGTATCGTTTGTTGCGATTTGGTCGAGCTGGTCTTTATTTTTTTCTTCCACTTCAGCTAAATAATTGAAAAATCTCTCCGATTCTTCTTCTGTTATGCCGAATTCTGCTAATCCCTTTTCGGCTTCCGCCATGAAATCATCATAATTGACATAGAATTCGACTGCTGCATCCAAATCCTCGCTAAATTTATATTCATTTTTGGAGTCACCAAAATGGTCCATGAGATCATTAAATTCCTTCTCTGTCAGACCATATTTCGTTAACATCTCCTGAAAATTTGTCGAGTTAATAGGGGTTCCCAAAATTTCCTTAAGCTCTTCCACTGTACTGAAATCATCCAAAGGAATTTCATAGTAATCAAGGTAGTCCAGTAAGTCCTGTTTTGTCCATCCAATTCCAGCCAAATATTGGTTTAATTCATTTTCCGGTGGAGCTGCTTGCGCTGCTGGAACATTGAACAGGAATGGAAATGAAAGCAAACAAACCAGCATAGCCTTAATGTAGACCATTGGAAACCTCCTTTAATTTTGGTGCCTTAATATTTTTCCCACATGGACTTTTATTAGGAAATGCAAATAATTCCTCATCCTATGGAGATTTATCTATAGTTGTATATTTCACATATATTTACCATAGCTGAAATTACTTATAAAACTGATCTTTTTGCCTTGGTAGCAATGATGGAGTCATTTGTTACAAAAGAATGGCAATCATCAAGATTTTGAATTGAGGAAAAATAATAAAAGGCATTTGAGGCACTACAATGGTGGTGAGATATTAATGAAAAAGTTAGTAATAATAATCCTGGTCTTTTCAGGACTTTTCCTCCCGATTCAACTAGTACAGGCAAATGTCCACATGAAATGGGATGATGTTGCTTCTATGCAAATATACCGCACTTCTGGCGGAACGCGTATTTTCAATGAAAATGATGGTATTGAATCATTTGTTATCAAAAAGGTGATTGAATGGATTAACACAGCAAGCACTGTAAAAGAAACATCGGATTTAGTTAAAAAACTCCGATTGCCGTCTTAAAAATAAAAATGAAGAACGTTGATGTTGCTATAGTAGAACCTGCTTATGACTGCTATGTTCAAAATCAAAAAAAATTTTGTACGCTGGCAGATGGTGTTGTCATCCTCACCCAAAATGATCAAAAGATTCGATTGAAATCAGTTGAGCTTTTTGATTGGCTTCTGACAGGGTGGAAACATGAAAGTACCGCGCCACCTCAGGATACGAAAGAAATGATGGTCAATGATATCTTAATGCTTTTACTAGGACCAGAAATAGATAAAGCGGTAAGCAATTACTATTCCAAATATTTCACTGAAACCTCAATGGTGTATCCTTACGAAGTTGAAATCGAAAAGGTAGAAAGAATTGGTGGATTCCGTACTTTTCATTTTTTAATCACATTAGAAGTTACACCAGTGTTTGGAGCTCATAACCCAATAGGAAAAGACAGATTGACTTTTGAAATTGCTCCAACTATAATTCCTAGTCAAATCAAGTTAAAGAATTTTGAGCATCTCGAATCATATGAGCTCCCTCCACATTTTCAAGACTTAATTCAACCAAAAAGACAATAAAAAACTCGCTACTTGGCGAGTTTTTATGGTTCAGGCACAGCCTGTTTAAATGTAATTGACTGAGCGATATACCTTTTTCCACCCCATCTATATTTAATTTTCAAATGACCAAGAAGCCCACCTACAACGGCATCATTTCGATCTACATATGCACCTACAATTCCAATTAATGTTCCTTTTTCAATGGTATATTCCATTGTCTCAACGCTAAAGTGCGGAGTGCGCGGGTTAACGAAATGATACTTGGATAAATTGATTTTATGTTCCTTCTTACCTGCAAGAATCGTTACCACATTCCCTTTTTGATCTATTTTGGCAAGGCGATTTAGTGTTTCACTAACCGGTTCGACCGGCACTTCTTTAAATAGTAAATCGTTCATTTGGTTTAGAATATGAATATCTTTATTTGGCTTTCCAAGTCCTGCTCTATCATTGTTCAACACGACCACAACATCTTTTTGCTTGTCACTGCTTATATCTACAAAATATAAAGCTGAATCATATTTACCGTGATACCAATCGGGAAAATGATAAAGAACATCTTGACCTTGTTCGCCGACTTGAACCGAGAAATTTTCATAGTCCATCCAGCTTTTTTTATCTGCTAATAAGTAAATTCTCATATCCGCTCTATCGATTGGCACACTGTTTAGAACCACGCGGTCAATTGCATATGTTCTCCCATGCGGGATAAACAACAAAAGTAATAAGCAGCTGGTTGAAATTTTCTTTACCACGCTTTCGCTCCTTTTGTGTATTAAGCTACCCCTATCCCGTTATCTTTTTAGTGCAGCCACTTATTTTTTGGGCGGTTTAACATTATATATAAACTGCTCTGCTTTACCATCCACAATTTCATCGCTGATTAACCTAATAATATTGCCATCTTGATCGTGTTCTACACTTAATCTTTCCTCTTCATACAGTTCTAATTGCGGCGAAATATTAAAAAAGAAATCCACTTTGGAAAGCCTATTGTTGTCGTATGTGTATTCCTCATAATGAAGATCAGCAAATTTCTCCATCCCACACATGCTTCTTTCATACTTCATTAATTTTCCGTTATCGTAAATGCACTTGGACACCACTCCCAATTCGCCTAAGTTATCAAATTCCAAACCATAAACCACATCTCCGTTATATATCAAATACTCTTCGTTAAAACGACTGTCTGGAGTTGTAAACTCATTTACACCCTTTACTCGTAGCAGTCTACCGTCCATATCAAAGCCATATTCGTACGAGTAATTCCCAAATTCAGGTTTCTTCTTTTTGAACAGTCTGCCCCTTTTCATCCCACCAATGATTAAATCTAAAACTGGACTTGGACAGTAGTATCCACGATGGATCGTTTCTCCGCCTTTAGAATACTCCAACCTTACAATTTTCTCTTTCGCAGCAGTGCGTAATTCTGACAGTTTGTCATCATACTTCTGTTTGATGCTGACCAACTCGGAGATAATCTTTACAAAAGCATCTAACTTCGATGGATCGATTTGGACCGAGGACTTTATTTTCTTTTTTGCATCCTCTAACCATTCATCAAACTCCGTCATCATTTTTTCATACTCATCCAAGTTACCACTCGCCTCCCCATAAAATGGATTAAAAGCTTAATTGCATTTTTTATTGGATTTTTTTCCTCTGCCTGTACTTTATCAGGAGTTATAACTTAGATTTATCCGGAGATCAACAGTTGGAGTTACTTTCCACTCATTTATGACGTCCTTCGAAAATCTTCCTTCCTAATTCCGCGTCAAAAACAGCATGCCACCTTTTCCCCTCTGGAGAAATCGTCATAAAAACATAAACTTGTCTATTTGGGTGATAACCATCACCACCGACCCTGGATTTCCCATATTGATCCGCACGAGAAAGAACACTATTAATGTCCTTAAAATAAGTTTTTTCTCGGATATTCAGCTTTGCATTTTCAAATTCAGTATATTGCTTTCTATCAAGCGACTTATAAAACGAATCAGCGTTTTTAAAACTTTTGGCAGAGTTATCTGGGTATTTACTCCAAGGTTTATCATTTTGTTCTGCATGTACTAATTGAATATTGAAAGCAAAAATTGTGGTTATTATTGCTAACACAGCGACTGAAACTATTCTCTTCATTCTAAAACCTTCTTTTACAGTTATTTTTCCAAATAGAGCAGAATATTATTTACCCGTGATGCGATAGGAGGAATGCAGTTCAATTACTTATCATTATGAAAATACAAACATACATGTCAGGCATATTGGGAACAATAAATAATAGGGTGATAAATAATGAAAACAAAGAAATCTATTTTAGTATTCCTTATTGTGTTGGCTCTTGGAGCGCTATCCCCGACGTACACAAAAGCAATGAGTGAAGAAATGCGGTGGTTCCACCAACTTTCCAGAGCATTGTATGAAAGGGACGCTAAGAAATTAAACGCATTGGTAGAGCCAGGCGTCAAAATTCCTGAAATCAGGGAAAATTCGCCAATCGGAGGTCTTAGTACGCTTCCTTCTACTCATAAAAACACGGTCATCTTGATTGGAAATTTTAAAGATTGCATGGGTGATAATCCGAGTGATTGCGGTGATCGGATCGCCTTTATATGGGAAGTATCAGTAAAAAATAACAAAATATCAAAAATCAAGGTCATTTCAGATGTGGCTAATCCGCATATGAATGAGCTAATCGTTACAAAAGAATACAAAGAAAAATTCAACAAAGAAATATTGGTTCCAATGCATTTTCCCTTTAAAATGACACATGTGAATGGAAAAGTAACAGACAAAAAGATTTTCTTGCAATATCAGAATAAGGAAATTGCAGGCGTTCTGGAAATTCAAGCAGAACCAACCGCAGGAGAGATCATTTTGCCGAAGAGTAACATGTATAAACCAGTTTCGCTCAAAAAGGGCTATAGGGGTTTTATCGGTGAAACACAGAAAGGCTGCGAATTAATTTTTCTTTCTGATAACATGCAATATAGTGTGAAATTATTGGGCGATCATAAAAAATACAATCCTTCGAAAAAAGAACTGATAAAAGTCGTAAATTGGATGCTTTACCCCAAGGAACCACGGGGCATGTATTACGAGGAAAATTCAGATAAGAAATTTAAAGATGCGGATTCCTATTACCGGTCACTTGATAAAAAAGAATACGTTGAATTTAAAAATGCAAAACTGAACATTAGGGAAAAAACCAACTTTGAAAATGTGAATACTATTTTAGCCCGCGCAGCTCAGTATGGATTAGTCACGATCCATGATGCTGATGTACACCCAAAGCGGCAAGTATATGTATATATATCCGTTTCGCAGGAAGGGGAGAAAAGGATAGCTATATTTGACGCAGAAACAGGATATCAGATCTAGAAATTGAGAAGAATGAAAGTCACCCTATGCAAACACTAAAGCATCCAGTTGTAATTATGTCTTTTCTTCGTGTAAATAAAAACTATTTTAATTTAAACAAAAAAAGACTATGCACTAAGCACAGTCTAAATTAAACCAGAAACTCAGCCATGATTTTCTCAATTTCAAAAGGAGTTATTCCTTCTTTCACGGAGAAAATCGTATCTGCTTCTTTTTTTAATTCAACATGTTTACCTCGAGCGTGTGCATGGAGCATAAACAAATCGTAAAGAGTTGGCTTCTTTAGTGAAGTCATACTTTTGCCGGTTGCAGCAATCCCAATCAAATTTCCTTCAATATTAATCTCGTAATTCGGATTTCTCCGCAAAGCAATATCCGCCCAGATCGCTTTGCGTTCAGCGAGGTCAAAAATAACAGGAATGCAAATTTGGGTATCTGCAGTAATGTCAAACTTGTCAACCACGGTCTTCGGCTCAAAAATCTCTCCCGAACGTGGTTCTTTTCGGATCATCCAGCCTGCAAAACATTCTGGCAGTTCGCCATAGCTTTGACCAGTAAAGCAGTTAACATTGACAATCACATATCGTCCACCGTTTTTCACTATGCTCGGTATATCCATATCGATAAATTCAGCAGCACCTTTTGGAGCGTCAGTAATATCACCGGAATGAAACATCCGGAACCCATTAGAACGAAGATTGGTATACGAAACCTGGTCCATAAACTTCCATTTCTCGTCAAATATCGTAACAGAAAGGTCAAGGTCTACTCTAGTTTCCCAAGGATCGTCTCCGTCCATGTTCCTCCACCAGACATACGCACGTATCGTATCACCGTCCGGAATGTTTATTTGGCTTCCGCGGGAAATGGTGCGAATTGACCTTGAAGCGCTCCTTTGGGAAAATGGAACAAGATAATCCTGTAGCTCTTTATCCACAAATACTTTCCCAAACGGAGGAAGTTCGCTGAAGCGTGTCACAAGCTCTTCTTCGATAATGCTAACGACTGAGCAGCAAATTTCTTCTTCAATGTGTATCAGCTCATTCGTAATGCTGATAGCTTTCCCAACATTTCCTTTTGGGAAAAATACACGAATATCACTGCCGTTGTTTCGGTTTTTGAAGTGTGCGTGAACCTGTAATAGAACTCGCGTTGAAACAGAACCTACCACTCCTGAAAAAGATTTAACCACTTGTTGAGGTTCTTCTGAAATGCGGATGATGTGATCCAGCCTTCTCGCAAAATCACCCGGTCGCTTCTTCAAAAGAGTAATAGCTGCCAAAGCATCTTTCTGCTCTAATAAATGCTCCAATTTCCCTCCAAATGTTTGGAGTGGAACATTTCCGCGGACTGCCTCAAAGGCTTGGTAGACTTTTAAATATTTTGATTTGAATTCTCCTGGATGCAGTCGTTCACTTAAGCGCTTCCAAGCCTCCTTGTGACGAAGCATGTCTTCTTCAGGATGGTTAACCGAATCCAATAAAGACATGAGCAAACGGCGCTCCTGACGATTAAAGCTCTTGAAACGGGTGCTTGATGCTAAACTTACGTCTCCTCCTGAGAGAGCCACAGCTAATCTCAAAACGTCTGTTGCTGTTTCGAAATACCTGGAAATTACATTAACATCTGCTTTTTTAAATTGGAGTAATTGAGCAACTATAAATGCGACATTTTCCTTTAATGGAATTGAGTCAGGCAATAAGGAAGCGATATCATCCATATGCTCGATTGCCCATGCAACATCTTGTTTATCTATTCCGGAAATCGACGTTTTTGCGCTGATTAAATTCTGAATCATTAAAATAAAGTCTTCTTCTTTTGATAATTCTAAAATACGAAGATCTGTTCTTTCGATAAGGGGAGAACGCATCACTTTTTCATATTTTGGAAGACCATTGTTCGGGAGATTAACCCCAATGGAATCTTTTACAGCAACAGAGAAATAGTGAACAATAGCATTTAGATATAATTCAGCCTCTTCCATATCCATCACTTGTGTTGGAAAATTTGGATACATTGGACGAAAACTTCTATGGGCTCCAGTCATTTCTTGGAGGTCAAGGATAAGAGTATTATAGAAATATAAAAACTCCTTTTCGTTCATCGTGCGAACAGCATTTATCAACTTTTCCGAAAACATAAAGCCAAGTTTTTCAATGTTTTTTAAAGCTGTGGCTAACACATCTAAACATAATACCTTTTCAGGTCCTTGATTCACAATCAATTTTCCTTTTCTGCGCACAAAAATACTGTTTTTGCTCATCCCCATCAGCTTCCAATCTTGAATTCATTATATATAAAAAAATAAAAAAATCAGGTAATCGAGATATCTCACAGCCTGATTTTTTCTAATGATTTTTCTCTTAAATAATTATAATCAGGAAAGCGATACCTCTGCTTTTTATCCAATGAGTTGTAGAAGGAAGAAGTATCATAGCCTGATATTTAAAGTATAATGGAAAAAAACTAAAAATGAAATGATGTTATAAAAATTTTTTGATTTCTAAAAATCTGGAGCTGATAGTGTAGACCCCGTAATTCAAAAAGACAATTGTTACTCCTGTACTTGCTGAAAGAAATAAAGACCACAAAAGTATTCATGGGTATGGATAAATGTCCATGAAAAATCTTTATCCACTACATAAACATCATTTATATATCCATCAATTTCATTTATTTTGTCCTCCGCCTTTAACCATATAGCGTTTTCAAGTAATAATACATAATCATTGTCTTGGTAAAAAATATAACAAGCATCTTTCTTTTTCTTGTCAAAAGCATCCCCTGCTTCTAGTCCTTCAACGCATGGAAGCTTATTAAAACTAAATACATGCCATAAGTGCTGATGAAAAAAAATCTTTCTTTTTTGGGATTTGCTAAGGTGTTTTGCGAATGCTTCTTCCCACTGTTTCCGAAGCTCGTTTCTTTTGTTTTTCAATTCGGTAACAAGGATTCCCTTTTCTTTTAACAAGTCAATCTGCTGCATTTGTTATTCCTCTAACTTTCTCCCATATTTTTACAAACGCACCCTTTTAGCTTAAGAACTCAATTTAACCTGATCATGAAGAAGGAGGAGCTATGGCACCTCTCAAGTAATACTTTCACGAAACTCATCCGAAAATATACATGGCTTCAACACTGTCGTCAACTGCATTAACCAATAGGACAATTTCCTTTGCAAAGGTACAGAAAGAACGAATTGTGATCGACTCCTTTAGATTTTGCTCAAGCTTCCATCCTACAGGCTGGCGACAAAATGGTTCATTTTGGTCAAAAAATGCACTCTGTATAAACTGCTGGATTTTTTCAGTTTCTTTTGAATACAACGGAGTGATGTCTTCCTTGTTGATTAAAAAATATTGTAACTTTCGCATTCCAGATTTCTCTGCATATTTACCTCGATATAAATCTGAAATAACTGGGTAGAAGTTTGCAGCAATCAAATTCTCCACTATTTTCTTTGATTCCTCTTTGAGATCTTCGAAACGTATTTCCTTAAATTCGCCAAGTATAAATAATTGTTTAACATTTTTATAGTGTGGTACAAAATCTTTAATAAGAATTTCGAGCAATAAAGGCTGCACATCTCGAAATGAGAGTGAATAATTTTCATGCAGAATAACACTTGGTGCTGCGAAGAAGAAACAGGCTTCACTCATTTGATTTAATTTATTTTCAGATTTTACGGTTCGAAACGTAAAATTACCAATACCAAATTCAGTTTCATTATCTTCTTTAAAAAGACTATCAAAGTGATGTTCATCAATTTCTTTTATCCAGTTGAAAGGATATGTTTTAGCCTTTCCTCCGATTTCCGCCAATGAAGTATAAACGGTCCAACCATTATCTCTACGTCTTCGAACTATCCGTCTCATATTTCCTATGATTAACACCAACATCCGATACCATTTATTAACGATAAGATCACCTATTTTCTATTTTCTGACAGGCTCCCATTTTCATTGTGTTACAGAGTTCATAATTGCGCATTGATGGGATGGATATACCGTTCATCAAACACATTATATTTGAACAGGAAGGCTTATGTTTCGGGTATTATCAGTCCCAAGAATTAAATATTACTTCTCCTATTGTCTGTGGCTTCCAATAAAGTGCCTGCTGTACTTCAACATCTTTTAATTGATGTTTATTTTTAACAAAAATTTTTCCATTAACCTCTTTAATTTCGAAGGGTGTCGTTAAATCCTTAACGCTTAGGATTTTAAAATAGCTACGGAATCCGTTTAATAATTCAGGGACATCAATAAAGGAGAAGTTATACTCATCAACTTTGGAGACAAATCCCATCAAAGGTTGGTACTTATTAAACAACGCATAAATTGTCCTGCCTTTATATTTGAAAACACCTTCATAATAACTTGTTGAATACTCTGGTTCAAAGAAGTTTCCTGTTTTTCCGCCCACTTTAGTGACAGAATTAAAGAACTCTCGTTTTACATCATTT
Source organism: Bacillus sp. OV166 (assembly GCF_900177675.1). Classification (GTDB taxonomy): domain Bacteria; phylum Bacillota; class Bacilli; order Bacillales; family Cytobacillaceae; genus Neobacillus. The sequence continues at coordinate 4,324,341 of NZ_FXWM01000001.1, forward strand.
TTTGTATGATAAGGAGGTTGATCATCTTTTGAACCGAAAAAACCAGTTACTCCACTTAATAAAAACACCGGAATCACCTAATATAAATAAAATAAAGTCCTTCTTAAATAAACACTTTTTCCCTGCCTACTAAATTTTTAAAAATTTTTGCAATGGGTTATTCAATAAATTTCCTTTTTGTTCAACTATCTGCATCTTAAGCTTAATAAGAAAAGACTCCTTTTTTGCAACAGCCAGTTTAAGAATTAGACCCGTATAATTTCTTTTGTTCTTTTGTAAGGATATTAACATTATCAGGTCGTCCCACACCAGGCAAAAGAAGCGTATCCATAAATTTATCTTTGAATTGTAAGTGGTTCCACGGTTTTATAGCAAAATACGCTTCAACAAAACTTTCTAATATATTTTCTTGAAAAATCTTTGAGCCCACTCCATACTTGCGACTATGTTCCCACGGTACGCAAGAATTCTAGTAGGAATGGCAAGAAAAAATGAATCTTATCGTTCCGACAAAGTACAACCTTTAATTTCAATAGCTGCTTAATAAAATTTCCAACATATCTTCAATTACAGGTAAATTAATAAACTAATTGATAAATACATTTCGAATATTGGCTTATTCGTAGGATTTCAAAGAAAGTACGAAGGACCGGATTACTTAAGCATAAGGGCTCTGACCCGTTCCGTTAGAAAGACCGGCATCTACCACTTGGATAGGTATGACGAAGGAATGAGAGGGCATTTGACCCGTTGAGACATGGGAGCGAAAACCTCCAGGGGTGGCGTGGAAAAAACGTACATTATATGGAAAATAGTGGAGATATCACTACCTCCTTTATTTAGGTATGCCTTCATGTAGCCAAAATGCTTACAACTCTTTTCATCAGTACCCTGATGTAATCCAAGTTATTTGAAATCCTGCGAATAAGTGAGTATTTGAGAGATAATCGAATCTAACTGAGGGAGCTTAAGTTATCATGAACGAAACTAGCTCCTTACTCGTAACACCGAAGGTTAATTTGGTTACACTGTTTACTGAAAATAACAAACCAAATCAGAGCTACATTACGGAAGGAGCTAGTTATTATGCAGGATACCATAAAATATGTAGGTTTAGACGTTTCAAAAGAAAAAATTGCCGTTGCCATTGCAGATGAAGGTCGTGATGAGCCAAGGTATTGGGGGATGATTCCTAACACTCCGGAATCCATTAGAAAGTTAGTAAAAAAGCTTGGAGAAAAAGAGAATCTTCGAGTGTGCTATGAAGCTGGACCAACTGGCTATGGTTTACATCGACTTTTTCTTACCCTAGGAATAGAGTGTGAAGTAATCGCACCATCTTTAATCCCTAAAAAACCAGGTGAGCGTATTAAAACCGACCGTAGGGATTCGATTAAACTAGCAAAGTTATTTCGCGCCGGCGAATTAACCCCTGTTTATGTGCCAACAGAAGATGACGAAGCCCTTCGGGATTTAGTTCGGGCTCGTGAAGATGCTAAAGAAGATGAATTAAGAGCCAAACATCGATTATCTAAATTCCTTTTACGGAATGATATTCACCCTCCTTTCAAAGGAAAAAAGTGGACTCGTAGATATCGTGAATGGTTAAATACTCTAAAGTTTGAACGTTCCGCATCCAAAGTAGTTTTTCAAGAGTATCTGTACCATCTACAAGAAATTGAGCAAAGGGTAAAACGATTTGAGGAAGAAATAAAATTACAATCAACCGAAGGTTACCATGCGCCAATGATTCAAGCACTACAATCATTAAGAGGAATAGCTACGATTACAGCTACTAGTCTTGTGGCTGAGATTGGATCATTTAAAAGATTTGCAACTCCCAAAAAATTAATGGCTTACGTTGGGTTAATTCCAAGTGAAAGTTCTAGTGGTGAAACCAGAAGGCAAGGTAAAATTACCAAAACAGGCAATCGTCATGTTCGTAGGTTGCTCGTAGAAGCAGCTTGGAGTTATCGATTTCCACCTGCTATAAAGGGAGATTTAAAGAAAAGACTAGAAGGACAATTGCCTAATGTTCAAATGATCTCATGGAAAGCTCAAAATCGCCTTCATAAAAAATATTTTCGTTTATTATCACGTGGAAAAGCATTTGGAAAGGCATTAACAGCCATTGCAAGAGAATTAGCAGGATTTATCTGGGCAGTAACTCAAGAAATTGAAAATAGCTCCATGGCAAAGTAATAGTTTCGAATAAAATAAATATCAATTTTGTTTAGAAGTCGGAGCCTAGGGCTCGGAGGCAAAGGTAAAAACCGGTAAGGAGAAACCACGAAATTGTACTTGTGATATGCCCAAGTAGGCTAACTCACGTTTTAAGTTAGTGGAAGCTCCTTTATACGGAAAGATAAAATGTGAAAACCCACGAATATCAGAGTGCTAACCGCAGTTGAGATTTTTGCCTTCGTGCCGTGTGCTTAACTTTTTATATCAATATGAAAGGAGAAATTTATCATTCTCAGCTTTAAAAAGTATCTCAATCTCCAAATTGCCTGTCAAGGAAAGCACTTGACAGCCAATTTGAGGAGCAGTCAGTAAGCTGAGAAGGAGATCCCCTAGCCTTAAAAGGTTGAATCCCAACTAATAAGCAAAGAAGCCGAAAAACGCTTCTCTTCTTAGAGTTGCCCAAAAACCGAACCAAAATCAATTTGTGTAGGGAGCATTGACAGTTTCGTTCATATCAGTACAATTGTTCACAATCTTATGTCACAGTTTATTAAATTCAGAAGTGTTCATTAATTTTTGGAAAAACTCATTTTTAGCTTCCCTATACTCATCCATTTCTTTCCCTTCAAACTCTCTTTTTAACTCATCATATTCCATCCTGTAATTATCATTTAGTAATAAAACATCTCGAAATTTCCAAAAGAAATCATATTCAGAATCTATGACTGTTAATTGAACTCCTAAAGGAGGAACGGTTGAATCGTCTTTAAAAGCCCTGAACCAGTCCGTTTTTACACTACCTTCATTAAGTTCATATAATGCTGAGAGTGTCTGAACTGCTTTTGGGAATTGTTCAGAATTAACACGCACTTGTATATCTAAATCACCCTTTGTAAGGCTATTAGGGACAGCCGTACTTCCAACGTGCTGAACATCAGCTTCGGGCATACGTTCTTTAATTAACTTTTTGTGTACTAAGAAAGTTTCCTCTGCCTTTTCATAAAAAAGACTGTTTTCAAAAAAATTAACTTGTTCCATATTACCCTCCCATAAGAAATACTTTATCGGTAAATTTTACCATTGTCCACTAATCTGCCAGTTAGTGGAACAACGAAAAAGGCTGCCGCAGCAGCCATTCCTTACTCAACTCAAGCACCCGTTACTTCCATAAGGAAATAGTCCCTGTTTTCCAAAATTGATAGATAAATTCCCTGACTTCCTGTTCCTTTACAATTCGAGAACCCTTTCGGAATCCACCGTTTAGATACATATAACCTTTAAATTGTTTCATTGCCCCTTCTTTCAATTGCAAGATTACATCGTCCGAAAATTCTTTTATTAACTCTGACTCCATAGTTTTTTCTCCCTTTTGTACTTGTTTAACTTGTTCAGTTTAACTATTTCTTCTTCGACTATCGCACCCATTAGTTTAAGTACAAAACTTCACAAACCCGTTTTTTCGACCAACCAAAGGGTCAATTTCGTTATACTCTCGTTAAATTTTATTCAAAATGAATCACCTTAGAAAACCATTCCCATTCACCTATTAGTTATAAGGTTTTATTTTTCTCAAATTTATTACGCCTATTGATAAAAAGGGATAAAATGTGAAAAATTGTTATAATAAATGTCATCTGTAAAGACTTTATTAAACTTACACCTACAAAAAAGTAACAACTAAGTAACATAGCAATAAAAAATATCCCCACACTTAGAATGAGTTTAAACATTTTATCCCCCCTACTTTCATTTTATTATATTCCATAAATTGGATTACCTTCAATTGAATTTTAAATATTCTTATTCCATTTACCTGCACCGTTACTTGAATAAAAAAAGCCACCGAGAATGGCGGCTGATTCTTGACTCAAGATTGATTCATTATTTATTGTTCCTCTTTTTTATTGGAATTCCACGCTACTGCTCCAAATAAAGCTCCTATGATTAAGATAATCCATTTTATTACTTTTTTCATCTTCTGCACCCCTTTGTTTCATCCTTTTTCTCAAATCTGATAATAACGAGGTATGTTCAACAACTATTCTGTTCGTTAGGATATTAACAGAAGGGATGCCCTTTTTTCGCAGCCAATTCTTTAGAAAAAAGTATTACATCCCCTTTTAATATCTGCTATATTATATACGAATTTTTCCAGCAAAATGTTTCATTGCAACTTTCCTGCCACGTTAGCTCAATAACAAAAAAAGGACCGCAGCAGCAACCCCTTCTTAAACATACGCACCCATTACTTTAAGTGAAATTTTTCACAATCTTTGTTGTAAAGGTTTTATTTCCAAAAATGACCGTAATAAAAGAATAGCTGCAATTACATGAAATGGATATTTTAACTCATAATTAAAGTAGGGAGGTTTTAAGCATATGAATTTCAGTTGGATGCTTGGAATAATAATTTTATCTCAACAAGTGATTATGCCAGGACGTTTAGTAATCACTAACAACAGTGATCCTATCTCCGTTGCCAACCGTACTACCTTTTCGATGCACTTGCCTATATTACCCATTTTGGATACAAAAAAGTTTAATAAATTCATGGACGATATTGACCAGCATGTAACTAAAAATCCTAAAAATTCAATTATAGATAAAAACGGGAATATTATACCAGAACAACTCGGTTACCGTTTAAACCGCCAAGTTTTCACAGAAAATATTTTTTCTTATTATTTTAATAATGGCTCATCTACATTAGAAGTCCCCTTACTGGCTATTTATCCAAGGGTCGACAGTGAATTACTTGGAAATATTAGAGGAGAAAAAATTGGGGAATATGTAACATTCTTTAATACCAATAACAAAGAAAGAAACAATAATATTTATCTTGCTGCAAAAGCCATTAATAATTATGTTCTTTTTCCAGGTGAAATATTTTCCTTTAATAAAGTGGTTGGAGAAAGAACAGCAGGAAAAGGATATATGCCAGCTACTGTAATCGTTAATGGGGAATTTTCAGAGGACTTTGGTGGAGGAATTTGTCAAGTATCATCTACCCTTTTTAATGCAGTTGATAATGCTGGTTTAAAAATTGTTCAGCGTAATTCACACAGTAGAGAGGTTTCATACGTTCCACCAAAGCGGGATGCCACCGTTAGTTGGAACGGACCTGATTTAATCTTTAAAAATGATTACAATCAACCTATTCTCATACTTGCAAAATCGATAGAAAACAAATTAATAATCAAAATTTATTCTTCTGATGTAATTACATATACGCCTAAGAAAGTTCCATATCTTCCCTATGAAAAACATCCCCCCAAGTAAATATTTACTTTGGGGCTTTTTCTTTTTTCACTAACCTGACAGTTTGCACAATAAGAAAAAAGGATTGACAAATTGGACCCATATTTTCATTAACTCGAAATCAAATTGTAAATATTATGTCACATGAATACCGTTGTAGTAAGGTATTTTAAAGTATAAACTATACATACTATCTTAGGAGTGATTGAGTGAACACAGTATCGGTGAATAAACTAAAATTCAATAAAAATTTATCGATGATTGAGCAATATGCAATCAAAGATTTCCTCTTCAAATGGGTTGGTAGACCAACAGAAGGATTAGATGATTTTCTACCACTCGATTACACAGATGATGTCTTTGCTAAGTTGGAGGCAAAACAGGAAACAGCTTTCCTTATTAATGGGGATGAACATTTCAGATATGCGACAATAACAGAAGATAATCAATTTGTAATAGGTGTTTTAGATTCGAATAAGGAGTTAAAGCATATAATCATTTCTCTGGATGAGGTTATTAGGTAAGCACTTTCTGGTGCTTACCTCTTAAATTTTCCTTTCCACTTTTGTATACTTCCAGACAGAGATTTAACTTAAATCTTCAGTATAGTATGAAAGTTTCTTCAAACCTCCTGATTACATTAATTTTAACTTCATAACACACCATCTAAAATAATAGCTGGATCTTCAACTCTTGCACCCGTTACTTTAAGTGAATTCCTTCACAATGTAATGTATATAATCACTAAGACGGTGTTTTGTTTTTTAGAAATCTCAGCCATTTTGTAATAAATTTAAATTGATTACTTGTTAGAAAGCTTTTTTGTATTCTGACTAAAATTATTTATGAATTGAAAACCATAAAGAATTAATGCTCTTAAAAAGTCGATAGCTAAGTATTGAAATTTTGTTAATTTTTCTAAGGAAAATATTTTAAAACGGTTTACAAATTTTATACCTCCAAGGTAAATAAAACAAATGTGAAGAATCGTATTAGAGATTATATAAAATGGAAATTTACCATAAGCCATTTTTAACATCCAAAGACTTGAAACAAAGTAAGGACCCCAATTAAAAAAGTTCATACTTTTTAAAGGCGGTATCCCTTTATAAAATCGCCACCATCTTTTCTTTTCACCGAATAAATCTAATGCAGTTGTGACTGTACCCATAAAAATTGCTGCTGGAAGATATTTCTTAAATGAATTTCTACCTAAGAATGGAACTGTTAGCCACGGTAGAATTAACAAACCTAAATAAAATAATCTTAAATTTTTCATTATACCACCTCCAAAGTTTATGGTGTGTACTTTTTTACCAATTTATCCAGATACTTTCATATAAGGTTATTTCACAAATCTGCTCCTTTAGTTCAACAAGAAAAAAGCCGCCTAGTTCAGCAGCTGGTTCTTCAACTCTTACACCCGTTACTTGAAAAAAAATGAAGTAATTATTAATCCTATTATGATTACAAGGATAAGTATTCCTGTCCCTTTCCAGCCTAAACTTCCTACTAAATCCACAAGACCTCCGCTGTTTGCCCTATTAAAAGCATCGTTCAAATTACCAGTTGGGTTGCTTTTCAATTCTTGTTGTCTTAATCTCTCTCTTATTTGTTCAGGAGTTTCTTTGTTATCTTGCATTTAAACACCTCCAGTAAATTAAACAATGATTCCTCTTATATTCTATAATGAGAATCCATTATCCTTGTTGAACTAACCTCCCCGTTAATGGAACAACAGAAAAAAAGCTTACTCCTTATTGAAGTAAAGCACCCTTTAGTTTAAGTGTAATATTTCACAATCATTTTTTTGTAATAACAAAAATGGCGTACTTCATGTGGAAGAATCGCCCTTTATCTTGGTATTTTTAGAGACCTTCTTTTTACTTGGGAAACCAGTATAGATTTGTAATACTATGTTTACTAAATTACTAAACAGGTTTGAAAAAGAACGATAAAAAAGAAGAATGCAATTCCATACTGCACCCTTCACTCCTTCTATAATAGTAATACTTGAAGGACCTAAGTTTATTAGTCTTACGACCATTTTCCAGTTAATACCTCGGTACGGTCAGTTGCTGGAGCGGGCGTTCTTGATAAACGCGAAATTTCAGAATACATTTCTGACGAAAGTTTAAGATCGACAGCTGCTAACGAATCTTTTAATTGCTCCAAATTACGTGCACCAATGATAGGGGAAGTAACAGCGGGATTAACCATTACCCAAGAAACTGGTAAAGTTGCAGGTTTCACATCATGTTCTTGTGCATATTTGGTGAACTGTTCAGCCGTGACAATATCATCATTGGCACCGTAACGATCGCCATAGCGGGCATCCTCTACAAGGCGCCCCTGTTCCGGTCGTTTGTTTACTCCATACTTACCGGTTAATAAACCGGCACCTAGCGGACTGTAAGTAATGACTCCGATTTGTTCAGAAGCAGCCATTGGCAAAATTTCAACATCAGCCTGGCGTTTAACCAGGTTATACATAGGCTGGATTAATTCAAAACGAGCCAATTGCTCTTTTGCAGAAATTCCTAATGCCTTTGTAATTTGCCAAGCTGCCCAGTTACTTACTGCAGGGTAGAGAATCTTTCCTTGCCGTTGCAAGTCGTCTAGTGTCCGTAGAATTTCTCAATTGGGGTTTTTTCATCAAAGTCATGAACAAAATAAAAATCAATATAATCTGTTTTTAAACGGCGTAAACTGCCTTCAATACCTTGCATAATATGTTTTCGTGACAATCCTTTTGCATTCACATCAGCACTCGTGTTCCAAAACACTTTTGTCGTCAGGACGATATTATCACGCTCATGTGCAATGCATTCCCCTAAAATTTCTTCAGAACGCCCCCCACTATATACATCGGCTGTATCAACAAAATCGATTCCAGCTTCCCGACAACGTTTATACATGGCTTTAGATGTTTCTTCATCAGCGTTTCCACCAAAAGACATCGTACCAAAACATAAATTCGAAACTTGAATGCCTGTTTTCCCTACTGGCGATATTCCATAATAAATCCTCCTTAATTTTCATTAAATTCCCACATTTCCACTGTTGATTCCTACAGTTTTGTTTTCCAACGGAAGCCAATTTAATACCCTTTTAATATATTGATCCCAGAAATCAAAATCATGCCCTCCAGGACCTTCTTCGTAGGTTACTTTAATACCAATATCATCCAGATAATTTCTGAAATTTCTGTTTGCTCCAAGCAAGGGGTCACTTTCTCCGCATGCCAAATAAATATTCGGTATATTTGAATTTTCTTCTACCAACTTCTTCGCCAGCCATTTTGGGTTCATGTCACTGTCGGACACCTTCGTAAGGTCTCCAAAACAGCCTTCAAAATAGGCACGGCTCTCAAAGAAGAATGGACTATTGTATGGTCTTTGTTCAATACCATCAATAATCAAGGCTGAAGACAGTCCTGCAATACATCCAAATGTATCATGGTATTTTAAGCCATTTCTAAGTGCGCCATATCCCCCCATAGAAAGACCTGCGATATACGTATCCTCTTTTTTATCTGAAAGATGGAACATTTTCCTTGTAATCTCTACCAGTTCCTTCCCAATAAACTCCCCATAATTATTGTTGACTGTCCCCAGATTGTCTACGTAAAACATATTGTCACCAGAAGGCATTACAACAACAAGATCCCTTTCCATTGCCCATCTCAGAATATTCGTTCCTGATACCCAGTCTGTGTAGTTACCTAAAACACCATGAAGAAGATATAATGTCTTGTATGATTTATCCCCTCTTACGGGCATGCCTGGAAACGTCATTTTATCCACTGGTAATATTACATTCATTGGAACTGTTCTTGCCAAAGTCTTCGACATAAAATTAACCTGAATTAATGCCATCTATAATCCCCATTTCATATATTTATAGTTGAGATTAGTTCATTAACTTACCAAGGCAAATCCACTGCAATTTCTGTGACAATTTAAACGCCCCATCATTTTAATTTAATCAATTTTTTCTATTGTAACTGTAAAATCACCACGAATACTTGCAAGCTTTTCTATTCCGGACTCTATCTTACCTAATTTAATAAGTCCATTTGCATAATTAGAATCTTTATAAAATATAGCTAAATTTCCCCAAGGCGCGTAGTAAGTAATATCTCCATTAGAACCTGCAGTCCCATCTGGAGAACCAGTAGTAGACAATCGTTTTGGAAGATCGCTTATCTTTTCCATTCCCGCATAGTCTTTGAGTGTCAACGTCATTGGAAGTAAGGAGATAAAATCTTTCGCTGCTTTACTGTTATTCATAGTGGCAGTATATTCGTCCTGCCCAACAGTTAATTTTATTTTCATTTCTTTCACACCCTCTTTTTGTTTTTCATGATTCGTTTTTTCTGAAACAGGTGAACTTTTGCTCATACTTGATGTTTCATTTGAATGAACTTCCGATTCGTTAGTTGCTGGATTCCTTTGTATATTGGTACATGAAGTTAACAGCATAACTGCCAAAAGACTCAGAAACATGGTGATTGCCTTTTTCATAATCCTCACCAACTTTAGTTGTGTTTTACCAACACTTCCAAAATCCAAGTTACACACATCTCAACCCATTTATCGACGTTTGATGTTTCACTCTCGTTTTTTAAGTGATTTCTAGATAGGCGATTCGCAACAGACATCCCATGTTCTCTCTGCTGAAAAATATGGAGTTCATAAGGAAGATTTAATTCTTGCATTCGTTGCGCCATCATCAGTGGTTGAATCGCCGGAACATATTTGTCATATCGGTTATGCCAAATGAAAAGTGGCGGGGTATGCGTTCCAATATAATCGACGAATTCCAGTTGAGACGCTTTTTCTCTAGCAATTTTCCCAAGCATCGGTGGAACATAAACATCTTCTCCCTCGACAATCATCGAGTTTTTTGCAGCACCATATCCTAAAACAGCTGCATTTGGTTTAATATCTTCAGGTGAACACCTAATTTTTCTGCTATCTCTGGATTGTTCCATTGCGTTGCTGACAGTGCAGCTATCCCAGAACCTGCCGAAAATCCCATCAAGCAAATCGCATCTGGATCAATCCCCCATTTTTCAGCATTCTTGCGCACTGTTAAAATAGCCAATGATACATCTAGAAGGGGATTTGGAAAAATAGAGTCATCCCCAAAAGAGTAGTGAAGCACAAAAGTATTAAACCCTTCCTTCATAAAAGTCAATGCGACTGGTTCCGTTTCTCGTTCCGAAATAAAATAGTAGGCACCCCCCGGTAACACAATAATAGCTGGGCGTTTGGGTGCTGGTCCCATTTCCTTCTCTCTTTTCACTGAATTATCGTGAATATAAGTTATCAATTTTACTTTTCCATTATTGCTTAAGTTAATTTTTTCATGAATCATGTATAGTCCCCCTTATCATGAACTCGCTTAAACTTTGGAATTTCCAGTTCTAGATTGTGGACATTGATGAGAGAATTCTATTGAACCTTCATTCATTTTACTGATTTCGTTGGACGAATCAGGATTTCACTTACCGCTACAGTTTCCGGTGTGCTAATTGCATAAGCAACTGCATCGGCAATGTCGCTTGACTTTAATCCCAAACCCTCTATTTTAGCGTTATTCTTCACCCGTTCACGATTTTTAGGTTCGTTAATCGTTGTATAAAGTTCGGTATCTACTAATCCTGGGGAAATAATAGTTGAACGAATATTATTTTCTCTTTCTTCTTGGCGAAGCCCCTCCATGATAGCCCGAACAGCAAATTTTGTGCCACAGTATACAGCAGAACCTGGATAAACGACATGCCCCGCAATAGAGTCAGTTGCAATGATATGACCGGATTGTTGTTTTTTCATGATAGGCAAAACTGCAGCAATCCCATTTAACACACCCATGATATTGATGTCTAACATTTGTCGCCATTCATCAATGCGTTTTTCTGAAAGTGGAGCAGTTGGCATGACTCCTGCGTTGTTATAAAGTACATCTACACGACCATATTTTTCGACCGCCAAATCTACAACTGCTTGTACTTCCTCTTTATTCGTTACATCTGCAACTGCATATGAGATTTCAGTGTTAGGTAATGATTCAACAAGAGCTTTCATGCGGTCTTCACGACGTGCCGCAATTACCAATTTTGCTCCTTCTTGTGCAAGTTTCTTGGTAGTCGCTTCACCAATCCCACTTGATGCACCCATAATAATGACAACTTTTCCTTCAATATTTGTCATGATGATTTCCTCCTTAAATATTTTTATTAATTATTGGAAAACCCCATTAATCATATTGGGTTGTTTAGAAGTTGAAATGCAACAATCCCTTTTTTCAAACGCTGTAATCCATTTTCAAGCCGCGCTTTGGGGCAGGCGTAGTTTAGTCTAATAAAGTTATTACCATTGCCACCAAAAATAGCACCCTCTGAAACATACAACCCTGTTTCTTTCCTAATAAATTCACATAAATCTTTGGTATTATTCGTTACAGCCCCATAATCAATCCACGCTAAATAGGTTGCTTCTGAATGAATGAATTGAAGCTCTGGAAGCTGGTTTGCGATAAAGTGTTCAATAAATTCCTTATTTTCCATCAGATATTCCAATAATGCTTCAAGCCAAGATTCACCTACTGTAAACGCCGAGATTGCTGCTTCAATCGCAAAAACATTTGGTTCAGCCACTTCATCGGTATTAATTCCACGATTCACGAGTTTTCTTAACTCTGGATTTGGAACGATAATACTCGAAGTTTGAATCCCAGCAAGATTGAATGTTTTCGTTGGTGCTACACAGGTAATGCAATTTTGAGCAATATCTTTTGAAACAGAAGCAAATGGAATATAGCGATATCCCGGATGTGCTAAATCACAATGAATTTCATCAGAAAGGATAAGAACATTATGTTTGATGCAAAGGTTTCCTATTTTCTCAAGAGTTTCTTTATCCCATACTTTACCTATTGGGTTATGAGGATTACAGAAAATCATAAGGGTTGTGTTGGGATCGGATAATTTTCTTTCTAAGTCATTAAAATCAATGGAATAATGATGGTCTTTATAAATCAACTCACTTGAGAGAACTTTTCGTTGATTGTTGATGATTGAGTTGTAAAAGATATTATAGACTGGTGCCAACACCAACACATTGTCTCCAACGTTGGTCATTTTGCGCACAATGGAAGAAATGGCTGGCACCACACCAGTACAGAACATTATCCATTCTTTTTCTATATTAAATTGATGTCTATTTTTCCACCACCGGGCAACTGCGTGATAATATGCATCTGGTACGCTTGTATAACCAAAAATGTGGTGGTTTAATCTCTTCTGCATTGCCTTAACAATAGCGGGGGATGTTTCAAAGTCCATATCTGCCACCCACATAGGAAGCTCTTCGTGCCCAACATCCCACTTATAAGAGTTCGTGTTAAAGCGATTCGTCATTTTATCAAAATTAAAGGTCACAGGGTTCACCTGCTTTATCCAGTTCATACTGTGTATTAGCTGAGATAATTTCTTGGTCATCCAATATTAATTCGCCAATGTTCTTCGCTTGAATCTTTCCTGAAATCGGATTTTTCACACTGTCAATCACTGTTGTTGCTTCCACGTCTACTGTTGAATATTCAAATGCTAAATCCGTATTGATGATTTTCCCATTTTCGATCACCAAATGTTCCATGTAGCACATGCCTTGATTGCTTTGAATGGTACAGTTAATAAACGTGATATTTTTTGAATTCCAACCTAGATATTCACCGATAATGATAGAATCGTAAACAGTGACATTTTCACAATTCCAAAAAGCGTCTTTCGAAAGTAACTTCGCATTTCGGATTTCAATATTTTTCGCTCCATCAAAGGCATAGTTCCCTACTAATCTGAAATTATCGATTTTGATATTTTCACTATTCATTGCAAAGTAATCGCCTTTTGCGGTCACATTTGTTAAGTAAACATCTTTACAGTTCCAAAAGGACTCTTGTGCATTTGGCATATCAACGTTGGTCAGGTGTATATCGCTTGAACCTCGAAATGTCTTTGGTGCTTCAATGATGCTGTCACTGATTGAAATATGATGAGTATACCAAATTCCGGATCGTGCCATTTCAAGAAAACTACTATTCTTTACACTAATATTTTTGCAATACCATAAAGGATACTTCCACTTAAAAATACTATTATCGATGGAAATATCACAACTTTCCTTTAGCGGTGACTCTCCATCTGCAAAAACTGAATCCTTAATGATAAGATCTCGACTCTTAAAAAGAGCGCGTTCCCCGGTTAGCATTTGTTGATTAATTGATTCCATTGTTTCTCCTCCAATTTCATAAAACAAGTTAAAAATTATGTGACTTTTAAGCGAATATCTATCTAATTTACTGTTCTAAAAACAAATAGAATTCTCAATCATGGTGAGAGAATTCTATTTTGTCCTTTGTGATAACTAATTGGGTACTAAAGAAGGATTAGACAACTTGTTTGGTTGGGCGAATCATAATTTCGCTTATAGCAACCGTTTCAGGTGTGCTAAGTGCGTATGCTACTGCATCAGCAACGTCACTTGGTTTTAATCCTACACCTTCTATTTTCGCGTTATTTTTAACCCATTCACGATTCGCAGGATCATTGATTGTTGTATAAAGTTCAGTATCAACAAGTCCTGGAGAAATAATTGTGGAACGAATATTATTTTCACGCTCTTCTTGGCGAAGCCCTTCCATAATGGCGCGTACCGCAAATTTTGTTCCGCAATACACAGCAGAATCAGGGTAGACGACATGACCTGCAATGGAATCGGTCGCAATGATATGACCGGATTGTTGTTTTTTCATAATTGGCAGAACTGCAGCAATCCCATTTAAAACACCCATGATATTGATGTCTAACATTTGACGCCATTCATCAAATCGTGTTTCTGAAAGTGGGGCAGTTGGCATAACTCCAGCGTTGTTGTAAAGCGCATCGACACGACCGTATTTTTCAATTGCCAGATCGACAACTGCTTGAACTTCCTCTTTATTCGTTACATCTGCAGTAATATGTGAAATTTCAGCATTCGGTAATGATTCAACAAGAGCTTTCAAACGATCTTCGCGGCGAGCAGCAATGACCAATTTTGCTCCTTCTTGAGCAAGTTTCTTGGTTGTTGCTTCACCAATTCCGCTTGATGCCCCCATAATAATAACTACTTTATCTTTAATATTTGTCATGATAATTCCCTCCATTTAGTATTTATATCCTGGTTTTTTATACAACGTTTTTACTTTTCCTAAAATATCAGTCTTATATACTTGGTCTTCCCATTTCTCACTTGGAACTTCTTCAAATGAGACAGAAATACTAGATTCTCCAGCGTTTACTTTTTCTCTAACAGCTTGCACAATCTTATCTGTAAGTTCTTTCTTTTGTTCCTCGTTTCTGCCTGGTATAAGTTTTACAATAATGTGGGGCATACAGCATCCTCCTCTTAAACTTAAATACTTCTCTGTTGGACTTTGTTCATTTTTGCCTTTTTAAAAACAACTCCCCAAACAATGATAGAAATCAAAAAAATCACAATTGAACTTGAACGGAACAAGGACTGAACAGTATGAACGTGTAATAACTTTGAAAACACAATCCCCTCGTAAGGAGATAGGGTAGCACCAATGTTATAAGCAACTAACACCATTGTTGTTCCAAGCTTTGCCACCTTTTCGCTTTTTTGCGTAAATGTATGAAACAAATATGGCATCATACAACGAAAAGAAAAGCCAATAGTCATTGAACAAAATGTCGTGAGTAAGATACTTTCTGAAATAGTAGTAATATATATAGAAATTGCTAGCAATAAAAGTGCGACAGGCATGATATAATCCTTCAACAGTTGAAAAATTCTACCAAATGAAAAACCGGCAATAAATGCTCCTAAACCGATGAAGGCAAGATTGTTGCTACCAATCGTAGCATTGCCAATGTGTTTTTCTAAAAGTAGTGGGGTAATTTGAATATTGTAATTAATAAAAAAGGTCACAATCAAAAAAAGCAAAATACCATAACCAATGACCGATCCATAAGATCCTACTTCGTCGGGACTGTCCGATACAGTTGTGTTTGGTTCCGCTTTTCTCTTTGCCCTTTGCTTCTTGTCATCCGGTACAAAGAGAAAGAATCCTAGAAAAATTGGAAGCGCCAGGGCATAAATAAGAAACGATGTATACCAGTTGATTTTCAACAACTGCCCCACTATAAGCGTCAAACAAATGCCACCCAATCCTTCAAAGGCACTTTCCAATCCAATTACAGTTGCTTTTCTACGGGGATCCTCTTGGAATATATCACTAATCATTTGAATGATTAAGCGGTTGAATAAACCGATTCCTAAACCAAAGAAGCAGCGTGAAATAAACAAAAACGAAAAGATATCATGCTTCAGTACCGGAAATACCCCTGCAAGAAAAACAACTCCCAAACCAATCAATATCGTTCTTTTCTTTCCAAACCATAGTTCCAAACGGTTCGCAATTAAAATACCTAGAATGACAAACAGTGAAGGAATGGTTGTTAAAAGCCCTACATGGGTTGGATTTACTGTCGGAAATTCTTTTTCGATTGCAGGAATGTTTGCGGCAATCAAAGGACCGGATGAGATCAACAAAGCAACTGACAGCAAAGAATATGTTTTTAACCTGTCCGTTCGTATAATAACCATCTCCTTTCCCTGCATTTTTTGATGCAAGTTCAATTTTCAGGTATGACCTGATCATTAGATCACTTTAAAAAATCAATACTGATTCATTAATCAACATCTGTTTATTATTATAAAGAGAAACTGAATGCATTCAATGGTTAAATTAACGCAATTCGTTGATTACCCAACAAATCAATCAAAATTGTTGATTATCCTTAAGAAAGGTTGGTGAAGTCAATGTGTTTAATATGGATATCATCAACTCAGTCGCTGCATTTTTAATAACTTCTTGGCTTAAGGTGACAGCTATACCATTTTCAATCACACGTTTTTCCAATACCGTTTCCGCCCTTTTGTTTGTTTGAGCGACATAATTAACGCATCGAATCAAATAATTCGATGCGTTAATTATTATAATTTGTTATACGTTTCTTCATCGACAGGTTCTAACCACTCCGGCTTACCGGCAGTAATTGCAATGTGTACAAACCAGCTGTCTTTTGTAGCGCCATGCCAGTGTTTTACACCGTCGTGAGTAACAATAACATCACCAGCTTTTAATAATTGAGCAGGTTTTCCTTCTTCTTGGTACCAGCCTTCTCCACCGGTTACTAATAAAATTTGAAATCCATCATGATGGATATGCCAGTTATTTCGGCATCCCGGTTCAAAAGTCACATTCCCAACACCAACGTTGACTTTAGGGTCAGACACTAACCCTTTAAGATAACTTTGTCCTACGAAAAATTGTGCAAATGCTTCATTTTTTTCTCCTACTGGGAAAATAACACCGTTTTTTACTTCTTCATGTTTAGCCATTTTAATTCCTCCAATAAATTTTATTTTTATTAACCAACTTGAACAGATGGCTGATAATGATTTTTGTAAACCGTTCGAAGTTATGTCCGGTAACAGTAGTTAGTCCTGTTTATTTTAACTTTCCGCCAAATACCGGGAAGAAGCTATGCTCACCATAATTCTGGATGTGATCTGCATTCTTCAAAATTTCCATATCTCCATCGCTGATAGCAAAATCAAGCTCTGCATTGTTTCTCATGTGTTCCGGATTTGCCGTCTTAGGAATTACTACAAGACCAAGCTGGATGTCATAACGTAGGCAAAGCTGAGCAACAGATACTCCATACTTATCAGCTATTACCTTAACCTCTGCATTATCGAGAACTGCACCGTGTGCAACTGGTGAATACGCCTCTACCAGGATGTCATTCTTCTGGCAGAATTCAATTAGTTCAAAAGGAGTATTGCTCACATGTGCCAATACCTGATTTACCATAGGCTTGATCTCACAGCTTGTAAGAATATTCTCTAGATCATCCTGAAGGAAATTTGATAGACCGATTGCCTTTACCTTACCTGTCATATAAGCATCCTCCATTGCTTTCCATACTTCTTTGTTTTCCTCGAAGTAACGGTTCTCCTCACGGAACTCCGTCCAAGGCTGTGGGCTGTGGATAATCAGAAGGTCAATGTACTCCAGCCCCATCTTCGCTAAAGATTCATCAATGGACATCGTAACCGCATCATAGGTCTTTGCTTCTGCAGCAACCTTTGTCGTGATGAAAAGTTCCTCTCTTGCAACACCGCAGGAACGGATTCCTTCACCTACACCAACTTCATTCATATAAGCCTGAGCAGTATCAATATGACGATATCCGATAGATACCGCATCACGCACTGCCTGTGCTGTCTGTGTATCGTCAAGCAGCCAGGTACCAAGACCTAATTTTGGAATTTCTACACCATTTGATAATTTGTAAGTTTCGTTGAACATGCTTTTGTCTCCTTCAAATTGTTATTTTTTTGTAGTACCTTGTCATATATAAAATAGTATGTGGCATCCCCTATTCTACTTTCTTAATTTTCTGGAATAATTTCATTAATACAACTTAATGCGTTCAGTGTTCTAGGAAAGCCCATATATGGGAGGCAGTGAGTAATGGCGGTGATTAATGTTTCCTTGTCATTGCCTACATTTTTGTTACCCTGCACATGTGCCTTTACTTGACCTTCAGCACCGCCTAAGCTACTTACGATGCAGAGTGTCAACAACTCCCGTGTTTTCAAATCAAGTCCACCACGGGTGTAGAAATCTCCGAAACAAAAAGCAGAAAGATATTCCTGCATATGCTTTTGATTTGCCGGAGCACTCTCTTGCATTTTTTTAATGACATCACCGAAAATCTCTACTTGAACCCCAAGACCATTTTGAAAACGATTATCTTCATCTACAGTCTTTTGGCTTTCTATTGGTAAAGAGATATTATTCGCTTTGAAAACCTCATTGACTTCATTGATAGCATTTAACGTTTTCGGGAATCCAATGTACGGAGCACACTGGTAAACTGCCTCTTTGATTTCTACTGGTGTCAGCCCAACGTATAGTGCCGCAGCAACATGTGCCTTGAGCTGAGGCAATGTCTGGTTGGTCGTAAGCACTACCAGGGTAATCAACTCGCGTTGCTTGTCATCCAGATTTCCTTGATAGAATACTTCCCCAAAAATGAAGCGGCTAAGGATGTCTTGAAAATCAGGATCGGTAGTGTATGCGGCTGGTACTCCATTTCCAAATAGTTGTTTGTATTTTTCTTTGCTCTTTTCAATGCGGTCCATATATAAACCTCCTGTTTAAAGTTAATTTACTTTTATTATTCCAAATGTTAGCTGCAACATGATGCTTTAAAAATTAATATTGATTGATTAATCAACATCTGTTTATAATTATAAAAAAGCCCTTCATACTTTCAATGGTTAATTTTGAGCAATTCGTTGATTACTCAACAAATCATTTAAAATTGTTGATTATCTTTAGAAAGTTGGTGAATTAAAGTGTCTAAAATAGATAGAAGAATAGCAAAAAGTCAAGTAGCTATTAAAAATGCTGTAATTGAACTGATGTCTGAAAAAAGTTTTGACGACATTACCATTCAGGATATTGCAGACAGAGCAGATGTTAATCGAGGAACCATTTATCTTCATTACATGGATAAATACGACCTCCTGGATAAGATGATTGAAGAACATATAGACAATCTCCGGGAACTATGCCAATCGGCATCTGAAATGACTTTTCAAGAAGGGAATTATGTCTGGTTCGAATACTTTGAGCGTAATTATTTATTCTTTTCAACGATGTTAGCCAGTAAAGGTGCCCCTTATTTTCGTAGTCGATTTCTTGATTTAGTCATCGAAGAGTATAAGGCTGAAGTAGAAAATACCGAAGGAAAAAATCAAGGTTTAAATGAAGAGGTTATTCTTCAATTTTTTGGTTCAGCGATTGTTGGTGCAGTGGAATGGTGGTTCAAGAATAAAATGCCTTTACCAGCCCGTGTCATGGCTGAACAAACGGGGACATTGTTAGATAGGAATTTTGAATAATTCATCAAGGTAAAACCAAATAAAAAAACCCTGGGTCCATCTACAGACTGATCTGACCCCAAAAAGTTGGACGAAAATATATTATGCTGATTTCTCGGTGGTAAGAATCCTGTACTTTACAAGATTCTTACCACCGAGTTCTTCTTTAATTCGTTTATTATTGTAGTAACTAATTCAATCTTTTGCAGCTTGAATGACTTCCTCAAACGATTGGTAGTCGTAAAGTTATGTCCCACTACAGACTAATATTAACGGACTGCAAGTAGTCAAGTTCAGGGTTCAAGGCGTAAGCCACGTAATCCTTCGCACTTTGCTCAAGCTCCTCGTCGGACAGGAGTTGCATTACTCCGTGTAATATAAATGGTGTTAAATAACGCGTGCCAATCAAGTTGCTGGTTGCCTGAAGAGGTCGCAATAGCTCTGGGACGGTGTATTTGAAATTGCCATCTGGTGAATAGTTTTCTTTAGGGGCGCCCGCAGAAACGGCAATCAGCAGTTCTTTTCCGTGCAGCTTGTCCCCTTTGCTCCCATAAGCCCAGCCGTAGGTAAGGACTTCATCTGCCCATTTTTTCAGCAATGGAGGAGTGCTGTACCAATAGAAAGGAAATTGCAACACAATGCGGTCATGCTGCTCCAATAGCTTCTGCTCGGTTGCCACATCAATCTTCTCGTCGGGGTAAACCTCATAGACATGGCGTACGGTAACGTTCGATTGCTTCTCCATTTCTTCCGTCAAGCGTCGATTAACACGGGAAGCAGTTAAGTTTGGATGAAATACAAGAACTAATGTTTTCATTATAGAATCTCTCCTTGATGAATTATTTGTTTAGAATTACCTAAGACCAACAATAAATCCATAAATTAGGTATAGTACACGAGGTCCTTCTAGAAAAAAATGAATAAAGATTGATTACTCAACACATGTTTATAATTATAAAAAAAAACAGGATTTGTTCAATGGTTAAAGTAATGCGATTCGTTTATTACTCAACAAGCCAATAAAAATTGTTGATTATCTTTATGAAAATTTGATGATTTAAAATTATCTAAAGTACATAGATAGTAACTTCTTACATATAATTAACGCACCTGCTTATTAAAACAAGTGCGTTACAATTAATGAACTGAGTTTTTATTGGCACATCTTAAAGTTATTCACTGACGGAAAATGTAACCTTCACACTACCTGAACCAAAGGCTTCAGTAAGACCAGTGGCGTTGTCTATGTGTCCGAGCTTTACATAGTTGTAGGAAGTATTGAATGTCTTGTAGAAAATAACAAGACAGTTGTTACCATAGAGCATTAAATCGCCTTCATTGATCCTTCCTGGAATGATTGACTTATCTTCCAGAAGATTAACTGACAAATTATTATATTTTTCATTCCCATTAAGATCAGACATATCTACTGTTAGCGGGAGCTGTTTAACAAGCGCTTTAGCTGTATCGTTATCCTCAAGAGTTGCGGTGAATGTCTTATTTCCAACTAGGATATTTATGGTAGTTATTTCTTTCACTGTTGTCGTCTCCTTAGCACGATCTGTTTGGCTTTTATTGTGTTCATCGATTGAGTTGTTTTTAGAAAGAGCAGATGTTTCAGATGATGTATACCTATTGTTTGCTGCAGAATTACTGCACCCTGCAAAAGTAAAAATAAAAGCTACTGTAAAAAATACTTGAAGGATTTTCTTCATTTTATTTGCTCCTTTTATTGCTAAGCCTTATACCAAATTGGTTAATGTTGTTACCAATTGATTTGCTTTCCATCTCTAAAAAATCCCCCATTCGGTCCTTCAAATCCAACAGTTGCTAACCACAGGATAGACTCAGCAGCTTGCTTTGGTGTTCTTGGAGCAGATGGTCCGCCCATATCTGAGCTCACCCATCCCCGATCGACAGCATTTATTTTGATATCACCATTGATTTCGGCAGCTACCAATCGTGTTAATCCATTTAGGGCAAATTTAGACAACTTATAAGCTCCTACTCCAGGATATGACAATTCGCACATCGCCCCATATTCTGAGGAAACATTAATAATTCTTCCATATCTTTGTTTTTCCATAAGGGGTATAAAGGAACGAATCACATGGTAAGCTCCGAAGAAATTGGTTGTCATCGTTCTCTCCAGAATGGAAGGATCCATTGCCACTAACTTTCTATTCTCCTCCAGATACACGCCAGCATTAATTATTAATCAATACGTCTAATCTTCCATACTTCTCATTTATTGCAACAGCAGCTTGATGAATGCTTTCTTGATTATCTACATCCATGACCACAAACGAAACTTCCAGATTTGATTCCTTAATTTTTTGCGCAGCTTCATGACCCATCTCTGGATCCCGACCTGCCAAAATGACCTTAAAACCTTTCACCGCCAATTGCTTGACAAGCTCATATCCAATTCCTCGATTCCCGCCGGTGACAAGAGCAACTTGTTTATCCAGTGACATTTAAAATCCCCCATTTCTCGCCTAAATTAATTCTTTATCTAGAAAGTTGTTTGGTAGGACTGTGCATATAGTTTCTTAATAAAATAAATACCAACCCTAATACCAACGATAATAATCCCACTAATACGACGTATTGTGTACCTAATTCTGAAATAAATAATCCACCTACAGCTGTACCTATTGTTGTTCCTAAGTTAACAGATGATAAAAATAATCCATTAGCGAAATCAGGAGCATTTGGAGCTGCAGACGTAATCCAATATTGATTAATATTGGTTCCTATACCAGCCAATATTCCCCAACATAAAGTAATGATAGCCATAGGTAAAGTAAATTGTCCTAATACGAATAATATGATGTAAATGGCTCCCAATGCAAAAGGAAAAGATACTACAGTTTTGATGGCATCTTTTGTAAGTAACTTCCCTGCCACAATGTTTCCAATAATATTTGCCCCCCCGAATATGACTAACATTAAACTAATTGATTTCCCAGAGATATTTGTAACGGTTTTAAGATACTCAGCAAGAAAACTATACACCCCAAATACTGCTGAATTTAGTAAAATGACGGCAACAATGGAATGCCAAGTAATTGGTTTTTTTAATACCGATAATTGAGCGCCGTAAGAGAGTCTTTCTTTAACAGGCATAGAAGGGAAAAATACTAATGTAGCAATAAATACTATAGCGTTCACGATGGCGAAAAATGCCATTGATATTTGAAACGAAACTGTGCTAGCAAGAAAACTTGCGATTGGTACACCAAGTACCATACCCGCAGATATTCCAATAAAAACTTTTGAAACAGCTTTTGGAGCTTCTTCCTTGCTAACTGAGTTAGCAGCCATTGTAAAAGCTGCTGAGAAAAAGATTGGATGAAAAATGGCTGGAATCACACGCGCAATGATTGCAATGGTAAAGTTTGATGTAAATATAGAGACAATGTTACCTAAAACGAAAATACCAAGTACAAGTAACATTGCCTTCTTGCGATTTACCCCCGAAAATAATAACGGCATAGTTGGACCAGAAATAGCAACAGTAAGTGCGAAGATACTCACCAGCAACCCTGCCTTAGATACACTGACATGAAAGTGATCAGCAATGTAGGGTAATATCCCTATAACTCCCATTTCAGTATTTATAATGCCGAAAGCCCCTAGGGTCAATGTAAATATAAGTAAATTATTTCGCTTAGACAAAAAAGCAACTCCTATCTTAGTTGTATCCAATTAGACAACTGCGTGTCCCCACGTTTTTGCAGTTACGGACATCCAACGAGAACATAAAATCCTTTTTTTTAAATGTACAAGGATTTTAACGAACTGCCATTAGTAAAAAAATTGCCCCCCAGCAAAGCCATGGAGCAATTTTATTACTTACGATATATATGGCAGATGTCTTGTAGGACGAGCAATCTTTTCTTTAAAAGTTGTATCCATTAGACAACTTGTTTTGTTGGACGAATCAAGATTTCACTCACTGCAACAGTTTCAGGTGTGCTAATCGCATAAGCTACTGCATCTGCGATATCGCTTGCTTTCAAAGAAAGTCCTTCTTCACCCTTATTCATAAGATCCTTTACCCATTCTCGCTCTTCAGGCGTATTAATTGTTGTATAAAGTTCAGTAGTTACAGCCCCTGGTGAAATTATAGTGGAACGAATATTATTTTCTCTTTCTTCCTGGCGCAATCCCTCCATAATTGCTCTAACTGCAAATTTAGTCCCACAGTATACAGCAGATCCTGGATAAACAACATGTCCAGCTACGGAATCAGTTGCAATAATGTGACCGGACTGTTGTTGTTTCATAATAGGTAATACAGCTGCAATTCCATTTAAAACACCCATAATATTGATATCTATCATTTGTCGCCATTCATCAAAACGTTTTTCCGAAATTGTTGCAGTTGGCATGACACCAGCGTTGTTGTAAAGTACATCTACACGACCATATTTTTTTACTGCCAAATCGACAACTGCTTGAACATCGTCTTTATTCGTAACGTCTGCTACCACATATGAAATTTCTGCATTTGGCAATGATTCAACTAGGGCTTTCAAGCGGTCTACACGACGAGCCGCAATCACTAGTTTTGCCCCTTCTTGTGCAAGTTTCTTGGTAGTTGCTTCACCAATCCCACTGGATGCACCCATTATAACTACAATTTTATCTTGAATATTAGACATAATTAATAACGCCCTTTCTTAATATTATTATGGAACTAAAGAATACCACCATTGATTTTACTAACAACATACGTTTATTATTTACTAAGTTAACGGATGATAAAAATAATCCATTAGCGAATTCAGGAGCTTCTGAAGCTGACTAGCCAACATTTCTATGGCGGCAGGTATTCCTTTCATTAGCTCCTTTTTTGTTATCTCCTTATTTATCTAAAAATGGATAATCAATATATCCTTTCTCACCGCCACCATAAAATGTGGTACGATCAGGCTCGTTGAGTGAAGCACCTTTTTTCAAACGCTCTACAATATCAGGGTTAGCTAGAGCCCATACACCAATTGGTGCGATGTCAGCGATATTGTTATCGATATCAATACTGATGTCCTCTATTTGACGCCCTGAGCGATTAACTAATGGATTTGACCAAATAGAACGTATTTTACATAAAAGACTCTCATTTCCTGTATGCATTATGTGAAGGTATGCTAAACCTAATTCCTCTAACTCGGAAACAAGGTATTGATAGACTTTATCTCCGTCAGCCCCTTCTTTTACTCCGCCAAGTGGTGCTCCTGGCGATATACGAAAACCAACTTTATCTGCACCAATCTCATCTACAACAGCCTTTGTAACTTCAATAGCAAAGCGTGCACGGTTTTCAACTGATCCACCATATTCATCTGTACGAATATTTGAATTTTCACCGATAAATTGGTGAATTCAATAGCCATTTGCACCATGAATTTCAACTCCATCAGCTCCAGCTTCAATAGCCGAAGCCGCAGATTTTCTAAATTCGTAAATAACATCTTTTATTTGTTCTGTACTTAATTCCCTTGGTACAGGAATTTCCTTCATTCCATCTTCCGTTTAAATCTGCTCACCTGGAGCAACGGCTGAAGGTGCAACTGCTTGACGATGATGAGGAGTGTTATTTGGGTGAGAAATCCTTCCTACATGCATTAATTGGATAAAAAGATAACCACCTTCTTGGTGGACCCGATCGGAAACTTTTTTCCACCCTTGAATATGTGATTTGGTATAAATACCCGGCGTATTCAAGTAACCCTGACCATCTTCAGAGGGTTGAGTACCTTCACTAATAATTAGACCTAGCGAAGCACGTTGCCCATAATATTCAGGACTTAAATCTGAAGGTGTTCCATCAGTTAATGCTCTACTTCGAGTCATTGGTGCCATTGCTAAACGATGAGGTAATTTCATATTTCCAACTGTGAATTCTTTCCATAAATTCTTCAAATTACATGATCTCCTTATTTATTTAATTTTGGGTTTCATTGTAAGCTTTAATAATTTGCTCTATGATCTTAATTCACATTTTTCCCAAATAATAATGAATAGAAAAATGAGATAGCAGACTCTTTCATTCGAAAATTATTAACTCCTTTGCTATTTATTCTAGCGCGATTTTCACATATAGCAAATACTTATATCTAATATCAAGATATGCCTAGTAGGCATTTCTGAAACATATAGACTAAAACATTAACGGTGCATATATGGAATATAGTGTTTTACAATATTTCTTCCTCTTGAAAGAGAAGGTAGCATTACGGCTGCTACTGAATTTTTTGCATGTTACAGGTATAAGGGAAAAATGGTATTAATAAGAAATCCCGCTTGAAATAGATTAAGCGGGATCGTACTTGCCCTTTCACTTTTAAAGTTATTTCAGCTTTTTTGAACTACTTTTTTATCCTGCCTCTGAATAAATTTCAAAGCATAGTGTGTCCCGTAGGCAACAATTAATACCGACAGAATACGCAACGCAATGGTCCGAATACGACTAGTACCGGTTATTCCCGTCATACTCCGCACTGAATAGAGAATCATCCCCCAAGAAAACCCTATATGGACTGCCATAATGATAAAACCCCAATATGCTGTCTGAACATGTATTTGTCGTAGCATCATGTCGTTATTTATGGGAATAAAGGGAAATAAGTCACTGGAAATCATCACAGCACTCATCATCATCAAACACATAGTTACAAGAAAAAGTAGATTGATTGCTATTTGTATAATGCGCCTTAAATGATATTTCCCTTTAAAAATCGCTTTATACCAACGTCGATTTAAAAAGTTATGGACGATAAATAATAAAAGTACCACAACTCCAATGACTTCGTGGACCATGTTTCCAGTAATATAGTAAGCCATTGCTATTAACATAAGAAATGTCATCGCAAGGTCATTAACAAGCCTGAATAACATCTTTGGATTCAAAGTATTTTCCTCTTTCTATTTGATTTATTATTGAATTGTGTTTCCATAGTAGACATGCAAATACCTTATAATGGCAACACATCCATTAGCTTTCAAATTGCTGTAAATACATCTTTAAAAGAACTTCCTGAATGATTTTTGCTTTATCATTACCATCTATTGCATTACTTTCGTCTTTATTTACATCCTTAGAAACATTCGTTTGGGCAGATATCTCACTTACCTTCCAGTGGTCAGTAGTGATATCTGCGATTGAAGTTTCTGTATTACTGTTCTTTGATTGTGAAATCTCTTCCAAATCAAACTCTTTCATTTGTTCTAACGAATTCATATATTGATCCCTTTCCTGATTTGCGTGGCAGGAATAGCATCGTCCAATAGCTGGTCCACCAATACCATCTTCCATCACTTCTTTGTCAGGAGTAAATGCTTGGAACTCCCATTCCCCAGTACGCTCATCGGGCGAGTACCGGGAACCCCAGCCGGTACGCTTTTCCATCACTAAATAATGCTCGATCTCTCCATCTCGAAATCCTTCGAGAGTGATAACGGTGCCGCTCGGAAGCTCCTCTCCGTTCTGCACTGCTTCAATTGCTTCCCTACTATTTACATAGATGTTTTCATGAATATCTCCTCGATCGTAAGTTGCAAAAACGACACCCTTTTCAAGGTCTTTAGGTAATTTAACAAGGTTAGCCCCAGACCCAATCTCAGTGTATTCCCCAGACTTAGCCCCAGAGGAATTCTCTTCTTGTTGAGAAATGACCTCTATATCAGTATCATTGTTGTTGCAAGCAGTAAGTGTGAGGGCTACCAGCAATGCAACAGATTGAATTATTGATTTTTTCATCCTTTTTTCTCCTCCAAGTTTCATATAATTTTCTTTTAAAATTCATTGTGACTGGGCTTCTTTCAATTAATACTCCAAGTTAAAAACTGTTCTCCTTAAGGAATTTAATATTTTACTGGGTTCTTCTCTACTCATTACATTCGTTAATAATGAGCTAAGATAACATCATATTACTGTTGTTTTCACCCTCTGTTATTTATTCTAGCTGTGCCTTTTGCACATAACAAATACCTATATCTTATATCAAGTTATGCTTGATGAGCATTTCTATAGCGGATATAATAAAACATAATGAAGGAGGAGTGTTTATGGAATTAAGAGTTTTGCGCTATTTTCTTACTGTCGCAAGAGAAGGAAGCATTACAGGGGCTGCTGATTTTTTGCATGTGACACAGCCAACCTTATCAAGACAATTAAAAGACCTTGAACAAGAGTTAGGCAAAAAGCTATTTACTCGCAGTAGTCACAGTATTATTCTCACAGATGAAGGAATACTGTTGCGAAAGAGAGCAGAAGAAATCGTTGATATGGTAGCTAAATTAGAGACAGAATTTAGTTCCATGGAAGAAACAATAAGTGGTGATGTTTACATAGGTGGCGGGGAAACAGACGCCATGAGACAGATTTCACAAGTAGTAAAAGATTTACAGTTACGTTATCCAAATATACGGTATCACCTCTACAGCGGAAACGAAGAAGATGTGACTGAACGGCTTGACAAGGGATTGCTTGACTTTGGTATTTTAATTCAACCAGCTGATTTATCAAAATACAATTATATCGATATCCCAGCCAAAGATGTTTGGGGCGTTGTTATGAGGAAAGACAGACCTCTTGCTTTCAAAGATACGATTCAAGCAGTGGATTTATTAAATGTTCCGGTAATCTGTTCACGACAAGCTATGAAACAGACATTTTCTAAAAATGAATTTGCGGATTGGTTTGGTGAAGATTTTGATAAATTAAACGTCGTGACTACCTACAATCTGGCATATAATGCTGGCATTATGGTTGATGAGGGCATTGGTTATGCAGTAGTCCTTGATAAAATAGTGAATACGTCTAGTGATAGTAACCTTTGTTTTAGACCGCTAGAGCCAAGACTTGAATCTGGCTTAAATATTGTGTGGAAAAAGCATCAGGTTTTTTCCGCCGCCGCTGAAATGTTTTTAAAAGAAACTCAGGAGAAATTTTCAGACTCTTTATCTGATGTATAGAAAAAACTCGTAAACATATTAAGATTTATTTACTATATTCAATTCATCGAAGAAGCCACCAAAGGGTTACCTGTGAAGTGCATTCTTCTTATTATTTAATTAAATAATAAGGTTTGTGAATATTTTCACTTAAACTAAACTGCCACGTTTGTTTAAGTAGAATTCTTCACAAACTCACAAGTCGTTAGTTTAATAAGAAAATGACATTACCTCATTGCTGAAGTAATGCCACAGTTAGTTTAGCAAGAAACCTAATGGTCTAAACTTGCATTCGTTATTCAATTGAATTAGCAATATCAACTAATACTTCTGGTGTAACTTTGTTTGATACCTTTTTATCAACTCCGAGCATATATTGCCAATTATCTTTTTCAAAAACAAGAAAATTCATAACTTGATCGCCTATATAAATGGCTTTTTGACCATTTTCAAGTGTATAGACTTTTTGATTGCCTCTATCCTTAAAATTTATTTTATTTTTTAAGGGTCGAATATCAACTTTATAATTATTTTCTCGTGACTTTTCATTCACAAAATGTATTGATAGGAAATCATTTGTGTCATATTCTTTATCTTCATAAAATCTTCCGAATTGATGGGTGAAAGGAATAGAAGGCTTGATTTTTGGCAATTTTACATCTTTCTTAAAGTGATTTTCAAATTCCTTAACGGCTTCTTCAGCAGATTTATATCCAACTTGAGTGAACATTTCTTCAATAGAAGGAGGAGAATCGTTTGGATTTGCAAAGGCTATGTCATTAGTTGGTACAAAATAAGCAATACAGAGTATTAAACAAATAAAGTTAATTCTTTTATTCAATGTTCCACAACCCTTTTTATTCTTTTAATAAGTATTCTTCCACATTAATGTTGAGATTATTTATCGTGGTATATTTAACTAACCTGCTCCGTTACTTCAATAAGATATATTGTTTTTCTTTAGTGTTGAACGTATTTCGTAACCGAAATTACTAGGGAAAATTTCAACAAAGCCAATTTTACCTTCATTAACTTCGATTGTTCCTATATCTTCAAAATCAAACCCTTCAAGTTTATCCTCGTTTTCTAGATATTCATTAAGGTAAAATGAACCACAATCGGGGTCGCCACATTCACATAGTCCTTTTATTCGAAGATTATCAACTTGATTTGACAAGTCAATTCTGCATTTACCGATAAAAATAATCTTTAATTCTGTTTGCCAGGTGAGGTAAAACATCAATAAGCAACGGAAAATTCTCCATATTATCAACCCCTTTTTGGGACACTTTTATGGCTATTTTAGCAGTTGTTCTTATTTAACTAAACTGCCCCGTTAGCTCAACAAGAAAAATGACCGCCGACGCGATCTTTGCTGGAAATCATCTTTCACTCAAGCACCCGTTAGCCATCCATGAAGCGCAAAAAATCATCGCTTCACCACAGAGAATGAAAATGGTTCAGGCAGTCTATACTGTTTTTATGCTGGCGAAGAAGGTCTTTGAACTATGGTGCCTTTGAGCCCATCCGTTAGTCTGACTCCAACGACCACGGTGTACCACCGACTGTCGCGCCCATTTAGGGGTAGCACTTATGGGAGATTAATCCTTTTTCTGGTTGTTGCGTCAGCTTTCCTGATTTTATTTTAAATAGAAAGGTATTACTATTTCGTTTTAAGTTGAGTAAAAAATATTTTTAAGTTTACTCATCCCAATACCATATCAATTTACATTATCCTAAGGCTCTTCATAATTGACGACATAAATATTCCCTAATGAATAATCAAATGTAAGCTCCCAAGCTTGCGGTATCTTCAATCGTTTATATATAGAGATAATCACACTTCTTCTTTGTTTCTCAAGTTCCTGAAATTTAAGCAGGAATTTATCAAATTCCTGAACAGTAGAGACCGAAATACTGATATGTTGAAGTGCAGCATCAAGTGCATCCACTTCCATTAAATGTTTGATTTCTTCCTCAGTTAATTTTCCCACTAATGTGCCGTCAATAGGTTTATTTTCATTTACGTTTTTCATAGATTCTTCCCCTTTGTAATAAGAATTTTCAAAGCTTTCAGGTACGAAACTTTTTGCATTATAGAGAATCCCATCATGATTAGGCAATATATATGTATCTGACCTCCACTGTAAACCATATTGATTGTATAACGGTTCCCATACCGCATACCTCTTTTTTTCTAATTTTCCAGCTAACACTTCGATGTGTTGAACTAACTCCTGACTTGGATTCACCAACATTTTTTGTAATTTTCTAAACCCGTTAATCTCTGCAGAGAAAGATTGATATAGTGGAAAAAAACGCTTATTTTCTTCTTTTGTTAACCGACAAACAATTGTTCCGTATTTCGGAATAAAACGGCTCATCTATCCAACTCCTAGTAAAATTATATTAGCCTTTTTAATTACCTCCCTGTTTTTTGTTGAAGATTTTATTATCATTATTCTCGATAAAACTGAGGAATTATTCCAAATAATCCAAGTAAAAAAGGAATTAGGGGAATTAAATTATAAGCATTCATTTGTAAGACCTTCTTTATCATTGGTGGGTTAATTCCATAATAAGAGAAAACATCTTCTTCAACTATCCTGCTTCGTTAGTGCAATAAGAAAAAGTGATAGCACGCAGCCATCCCAATCTTTAACTATTGCACCCGTTAGTTGAGGAAGGTTATTATTTTACATTGTTTTGTTTCGGTATGGATTCAATACTGTATCGACCCACTTACGAAAAGTTTCATTGGCTTCCTCATTGCTTTTCACATTACCTAAAAATAAACCAATTTCATCATCGTAATAAAATTCCTTACCAGCATATAAGTCTTGTAATTTTCCATTATCAGAATCATTAAAGAATAAATCCATTGAACCATCTTGTCTTTCCCAAGCAATAGCCTCTATAACAGGCGTAAACTCATTCTTCCAATTATCTACATGGAGATGATTCCCAGTGTAGTTTTCTTTATTAAAATACAAAGCATTCATTTGTCTCAATCCCTTTTAAAGTTTTTATATTAATAAAACGTTCACCAAATAAGTAGAGTTTCAATGGTTGTTCAACTATTCTGCCCGTTAGTGCTTTAAAAAAGGATTGCCGCAGCCAACCCAATCTTTAACTCTTGCCCATAGTATAAGTAGCTAGTTATTTAATAAACACTAATAGCATTTATGGGGGCAGTAAGTTCGTCCCATTCATCATCAAAATCATCTATATCTCGTAGTTCGAAGCATATTCCTATGTGATTAGGAAGAATATACACATCTAATTCTTCCTGCCATTCTCCAGCCTTATTCTCAACATCTAATAGGGTACTTCCAATCCCAATCTCACCAAGGAATTTACCCTCAAATGGTTCCTGTACTCTAATTTGAAATACTTCTTGCTTATCATCAAGCCAAAACCAAATACAATCGGTTTTCACTACAAAACAACGACTCCTTTTTTCAATCTCAAATTTATCATTCAAGGCTGTCTTCAATTGTTTGAAAGTCCATCCCAAATGAAACGTCCCGATATTTTTCCCAGGTATTATTTCACCATTTTTTAATTTATCCATTTTCATATAAACCCCTTATGAAAAATACTGCTTAATTAGACTTTTCCTTATTATATTCGAACATCTTCTTCTACATATCCTGCCACGTTAGTTGAATAATAAAAAAGCCACCAAGAATGGCAGCTCTCTATTAAGCTCCTGCACCGGTTAGTAAAAAGCTTTACCATTCTTGTTAATGGATTACTTTCTTGAAATATTAGTGTCCATCTCTTCCCAACTATAATCTGGTATGGTTGCAATTAATAAAATATTTTGGAATACATCTATATCCCAAACAATAATAATATCTTTAGCCTGATACACTTTCTTTATCTTATCGTTGGTTTCATTTTCAAAGTCTAATTCGTAAATAGCCGCACTTCTATCTGTAATACCAAATAAATTATGTCCCTTTTTAATTAATCTCGCTATCGGTTCATCGACTTGTCGCTTTCCCCATTTACCTCCACTAACGTCACGTATCCACAATCCACTTTCGGTGGAAATAACGATCTTATTCTTAAGGATTTTCATATCCCAAGGAACACCTGCATTTGAAGGTATAGATATCGCTTTCCATTTATCTCTGTTTTTCCGAAAAATCTTCCTATCTTGAGTAAAGACAAATAACTCTCCCTTATCAGAGATCTGAACTGTGTGTAGGGATTCAGGAACCGGGTGTTTTTCCCAACTATCCCCTTGATTTATAGTTGAGTAAACTATTCCGTCAGATAAAACTGCAATGTTATTATTCAAAGAATAATCTATGTTTTCAATTTCTTTTTTTAAAGTCAATATTTTATTCCCTTTACTTTTATGCGTTACATTTGACCATATTTCATATGCTGTTGAAACATATAATTCATCTTTAGTGTTAAACCACGCATATTTTACATACTTGTTTATATCTAAGTCAGTCCATCTTTTTCCATTATTTGAACTGACTCCAAGAAAAGGATGATTGGTTGTATTAAACTGGGTTGGTTTTCTATCACCCCAAGTAACCAAATATTCTTTCCCTTCTGTGATTCCCATAATAGCCATACCTTTTTTTGTTATCTTAGTTGTATTTGATCCTTGATGTAAGGATATCAATCCACCGCCATATGGCACTTTGTGAATCGCACCAATAATTTCACCGTTTTTTGCATCGAAAGAAATTCTTGTAAAGAGTTTATCTTTGTCAATGCCTACTACGGTTATAGTTGGTTTATCTTCAATAATATTAAGTGTAAAATGATATCCTGTTGCCCAGTCTTTTCCCGGTTTAAGTCCATATTTATCCTTTGCTATTTTTACTAAGAAGCACTATCAAACTTAATATCATTGTAGGCTATCGTTTGATCCTGACCCGATTGTTTTAACTGTTCGAATACTGTAATTTTTCCTTTTGAAATACCAAGAAGTAAATATTCATCTGTACCAGGAACAATAAAATTCAAGAACCAATTAAAACGTTTCCCAGTCTCTCCTCTTGATCCGCCCATCGTCTCGTCAACACTTCTTACTCTTAATAAAGATGCGTTATTATTCCATTCTTTTGCTCGACCTAGACCGAGGTTTATGGCTTTTTTAAGAGATAATTCCCCCTTTTCTATGCTTATCATTGATGACTTAACTTCTTTTATTTCACTACTCATAAGAGTTAATACTATTAATAATGCAATTAATTTAAATGCAGCCCTTTTAATGCTAAACAAGAAAAACCACCATCCATCCTAAAAACAAATAAAAAACCAGTTTTAACAAAGGTTTTGTCAAAACTAGTTTTTTATTCAATAACCTGTCAGCACCGGAGCAAGAAAAAAGGTCGCCGGTAGTGCCCCTTTTATAAACATAAGCAACCAGTTACTTTAAGTATATTCTTTCACAAACTTTTCATCTTCCATATCTATTAAGTAAACATCATCATCCTTAACTAAGAACAATTTGCTCCCTCTGCCAACAGCATAATCATATATCAGTTCTTCTCCAATCTGATTTACCGTTTGAAATTTCTTTCTTCTCCTGTCCTTTAAAGAATACAAGTATACCACTGCCCTATGGTCATAACCATGACTAAACATAACTAGATCATTTAAGATAGCAAATGTATGACTTCCTTTGATAGGAACATTACGAATAATCTTATAATCCGTCTTATTTAATGTAACAAGTGGAAAGTCAGAATAATAATAGATATTTGTGTCTTTAGAAGTGACATTTAAAGCATAACAATCGCTTATGAATGGAACTTTTCTCCCTGTTTGAATGACAAAATCGACGTAATCAAATGTTTGGACTCCTTCATTATCATAACATCTTAAACCTGAATCCATGTTTTCATCGAAATAACTTACCCATATATCAGAATCCTTTGTCGTTTGCACATCTTGAATTGCATCATCAAACTCGAACGTTTTTAACACATTTCCGTGAACATCAAATAAGGTACCGTTCCTTAAATACCCCTCTTCCTTGTCGGTTCTTGCACTAACCAATAACCAATTCTCCTCAAGAGATTGAACAAAATCAAATGCTTCCAATACCGAAGGGAGTTCTATTTTATTTATTTTTCCATTTACAACATGAAATACCTTATGCAAGTACCTTCCTTGTACTTTCTGTTCTGTTAATAAAACAATATTTCCGTCAAAATCGACGCTAA
The DNA here is from genome assembly GCF_900177675.1 of Bacillus sp. OV166. GTDB lineage: Bacteria > Bacillota > Bacilli > Bacillales > Cytobacillaceae > Neobacillus. The sequence goes on from NZ_FXWM01000001.1 coordinate 4,358,980, forward strand.
TTCTATAATCATCCTGTGCACCAGCAATATGTCTAACGTTTATATAATGGCTAGCTTTTATGTCATTCATTTTTGTTCCTCCTAAAAATCATAACCAACACTTGTTAAACATAAGCACCCGTTAGCTTAAGTGCACCACTTCACAAAGTTACACCGATTTTAACATATATACATTGAAACTTTTCTTACTCACATTTCATTTTATATCATATAGAGCACCTCCCAGAACAAAAGGTACTCTATACATACGATTCATTGAACTTCTTGTTATTCTTTTCCGCTAAACTCTAAAATATTTAAACCCTCGGATTCTTCTGGTGCTTCAAAAAAACTAGTTACATGAATAAACACCGCTTCCGTGTCAAAAGCCTCTCTTTCAGGTTGTTCGTTACGCCTTTGTGCAATTTGACGTAAGCATTGGTCGTTATTTAGATTAAGGAAAATTAGTTGATGGCTTGCATTGACCTCTGATGCCATATCCAAAAACCACTTTCGTAGTTTTTTAGTGTTAGCTGGAAAATCCATTACAACATCTGTACCGACACTCAATATGTTTTGGACATGCTTTTTCACCAACGGTTTGAGCTGTGCTGAGAATTTTATATAATCATCAAATGATGCGAACTGATTGGGGTAAAGAGATGAAAGCCATTCATCCTTAGACAACAGTACCGCATTTTTATCTATCGCCAATTGTTTTGATTTAGTTGATTTCCCTGCACCCATTTTTCCACAGAAAAAGTATAGCGTTCCCAATTGTTTCATATTTTTTAACCCCCTTTTAGTTTAAACTTTTTACTTCTTTAGTTCCCATAGACATTCTCCGCTTATTAATATTTAGATGTTAAGATTTATATCCAATTACTTATTCTACCAATTTCATTTATATTCCTTCTTAAACAAACCTGCTCCGTTAGTTTAAGTACAACATTTCACAATCTTTCTTATGCAAAAGAAAAAAAAGCGACCTTCTTCTTGAAGTATCGCACAAGATATTCAACCTTTTAGACATGCTTTTTTAATTTATCCGATAACCAAAAAGAGAGGACCATAGCAGCCCAATGTGGGAGAGCAATCATAAACATAAGAATCCCTGCACCTAAGTCGTCTTGTGTAAATAGATTTGGAAAAAGACTATATTCAATTGGCTGAAACAACAACACTCCAATAAAGGATGGGAGGAGGGGAATATAAAATATATATCTCATTTTCCCAAGGGATAATCTTGTGTTTATAAATGTATAAAGGGGAACCAATAGAATAGCAATCATAATAATTCCGCTTAGGTTTATCCAATTATCGTGGGCGTATAACGTTGTGAACCAAATCTCACCCACTAATATATATAGAAAATAGAGCAAACAAAAATACAAAAACCTTAATAAGTATCCTTTAGGTATTTTGAAGTTGATCATTTAAAGGCATTTCCCTCCACTCCAAATAATATCGTCATTATTATATTAATCGAATGGTTCTATATATGGACATAGGAAATATTACCCTGTCAGCAACAATTCCATTTTGAAGTTAATCTGCCAGTTACTTCAATAAGAAAAGCCGCCGAAAATGGCAGCCAGTTCTTCGTCAAAAAGACCCGTTAGCCATCCATGAATCGCTAAAAACCAGCTCTTCACCACAAAGAATGAAAATGTATTGAATCCGTCCATACTTGTTCTAAGGCTGGGAGAGGAAGGTCGATGAACTATGGTGCCTTAGAGCCCATCCGTTAGTCTGACTCCAACGACCACGGTGCACCACAAACTGTCGCTCCCTTACGGGAAGCACTCATGGTAGATTAATCCTAATTCTGATTGTTGCACCAGCCTCCAATTTATAAGCCTCGAAAGGAAGATTTCAATGGATGTAATCATTGAAAGAGCGTGTGGATTGGATGTCCATAAGGACAACATCACTGCTTGTATTATGACTTCGCAAGGAAAGGAGGTTCAAACATTTTCTACTAAAACGGTTTTTCTATTAAAGTTATTGGACTGGATTAAGGAGAATAGTTGTACTCACGTAGCTATGGAAAGCACAAGTGTTTATTGGAAACCTATTGTTAACTTATTAGAGTCCGAAGGAATCGAGTTTTTAGTTGTGAATGCTCAACACATGAAGGCACTTCCGGGACGTAAAACTGATGTTAAAGATGCCGAATGGATAGCCCAACTTCTTCGTCATGGACTTCTGAAAGCAAGCTTCATTCCTGATCGGAATCAACGAGAACTGCGGGAACTTGTTCGCTATCGCCGAAGTATTATAGAAGAAAGAGCCAGACAACATAATAGAATTCAAAAGGTTTTAGAAGGTGCCAATATCAAACTTGGTTCTGTTGTGTCTGATATCATGGGTGTTTCATCAAAGGATATGCTTCGAGCGATCGCCAATGGTGAAGACGATCCTGAAAAACTTGCAAATTTCACTCGTCGTACAATGAAGCGAAAAAAAGAAGAACTAGAATTAGCCCTCCAGGGATATGTAAACCCTCACCAACGTTTGATGTTGAAGACCATTTTAACTCACATTGATTTTCTAAGTGAGCAAATTGAAATGTTGGATCAAGAGATAGCACAAAGAGTAAGTTCTTATCAGGAAGATATTGAACGACTCGATTCCATTCCTGGTATCGCAACAAGAATGGCTGAACAAATCTTAGCTGAAATTGGAACGGATGTTGGAAACCAATTCCCCACCGCAGCTCACCTTTGTTCATGGGCAGCCTTGGTTCCTGGGCATAATGAAAGCGCAGGTAAAAGAAAATCAAGCAGATCTAAAAAGGGAAATAAATATTTAAGATCTGCATTAACAGAAGCAGCTCAATCAGTAAGAGGATCAAAAAACTATCTCGGTGCACTTTATAGACGTACAGCTGGTCGAAAAGGAAAGAAAAAGGCAGCCATTGTAGTCGCCCATGCGATGTTGCGAATCGCATATTACCTTCTAACACGAAAAGAAATGTATGTTGACTTAGGCGAAGATTATTTTGATAAACAGAGACAAGTATCTATTGTACGCCATTCGGTTCGAAGACTTGAAAACTTAGGTTATACTGTGACAATTACCGAAGCATCCTAATCAATTATTCCAGTTGTGACCGCTTGAAAGAGATGACACAGTTTTTGCTTGATTAATTGGGACACTTTTTGCCAATTTGAAACGTACATTTTTACATGGAGAGGCATACATGATTGCCTTGGTTAATCAGGCAGACCATTGTTTTGCTGTTTCAGGAAATTATTTAATGTATGTTTTGGCAGTATATTTATGAATCGATACTCAAGAAAAAAATGTATACAAGCTAATATTTATACATATTTGTGAAGTTATGCTCGCTGCACTAACGTGGCAGTTTAGTTGAACAAGCAAAGTGACTCATTAATGTCGCATTTGACCTATATTGTGCAATAAAATTGATTTTTTCTGATGTATATTAGATAAAAACTTATGACCATAGAATAAATGGTGTTCTAAAAAACAAAACCATCCTAGAAAGGATGGTTTTGGAAAATGGACAAGAATTTTTTATATAACATCATATTCCGACCGCCAGAAATAGTATCTGGGATATCTTATCATATTTGATAAAGACGCTTACACTTTATTGCTGATTGTACTGAGGTTCTTCCCCTTGAATTTCTTGGAGACGAGGTTCAAGGCTGTCAAGCACGGATTTTGTTTGTTGTGCGGCTTGTTGATAAAGCTGTTTTGCATTCTGGTTATCGGTTGCTAAAGCAAAAGTTTCAAAGCTTGCTTGTGCACCTTTTAAACTTGCTAAAGCGGTTTGAACATCCTTTCCAACTGTCATTTAAATACCTCTTTTCGGAATGAAATTGAATTACTAAAGTAGTATGCGGAATATTTATTCGCTTATGTATTGGAGATTTACCAATTTCAACCTAATACAAAACCATCCTAAAAAAGGATGTAAAGGAAAATGGACAAGATTTTGTTATGTAACATCATATGCAAATCTTAATTAAATATATTAGGCAATAACACAATTTTCAATATTTTGGATGATTTATTCCCCCCATAATTTATTAACATTAAGCGGTACTATCTCTTGACCATTTATTTTTTTATGTATTAAAGGGTTTTGGAAGGGGTCGTAATTTCGGCTGTTATTATTAGAATGCCGTGCACGTATTAAGCACTGGTGAAGGAATTACATAAGTCCTACCTCGAAGATTGAGAAAGGGCTTTTTTTATTTCGCCTAAATTTGTATATTTTTCCTTTGGTGGAAGAAAACTGAAATATAAAAGATTGGAACTAACAGTAAAAATGAACATAAATTATTGAGTTTTAGGATGGATTAGTGAGAAATGGAAAAAGAAAAAATTAGTTCCGGTCAATTATTCGTTTTGATTTTTTTGTTTGAAATGGGTACTGCACTTGTACTTCCAATCGGATTTGCATCTGATAAAGATGTCTGGCTTTCAGTAATAATTGCCTCTGTTGGGGGAATCGTTTTATTTATACTGTACGATTACCTATTTCGTGAGTATCCAAATCTTCTTTTAAGTGGGTATGCTCGAAAGATCCTTGGAAGAAATTTAGGCTGGATAGTAAGCCTTGTATATGCAACGCTTTTCATTTATCTCTCTTCTAGAGATTTAAGGGAAACTGGGGCATTACTAGTGTCTAGCGTATATAGCCAGACTCCACTGTTTGTTATTGAAACGATGTTGATTATAGTAATAATATATGCACTATACAAAGGTGTAGAAGTTTTGGCTAGAACAGCAGAGCTTTACTTTGTCGTTTTAATTTGTTTTGGTTTATTGGGGAGTATTTCAGTGTTATTATCCGGTATAGCTAACATCGGCAATTTCCAACCAATTCTTGAAAATGGATGGAAACCTGTCTTAGAGTCAGCTTATCCCAATATATTAATGTTTCCGTTCGGTGAAATTTTTTGTTTCTCAACCATTTTTCCTAATTTAAATCAAACTCAATCCGGAAGAAAAGTTGGAGTTGCAGCATTAACGCTCAGTACCTTAATATTAAGCTTTACTCACGCTCTTGAAATATCCGTTCTTGGAGAAACTGGTTATAGCACTTCTCCATTCCCTCTATTAAGAATGATACAAAAAGCCCACATAGGAGAATTATTAGAACGTCTAGATATTTTCGCGATTATTGCACTGATTATTGGCGTATTTTTTAAAATATCTATTTATTGTTTAGCTGCGATTAATATTATATCGGACATATTTAATGTTGAAAATAAACAAAAGTTAGCAGTTCCGATTGCATTCATAGCTCTTTTAAGCTCCATAATAGAGGCAAGTAATATTTCAGAGCACTTAAAAGAAGGGGAATGGGTTATAAAGTTCCTTTTGCCTATATTCTTTGTTGCGATTCCCGTTTTACTTGTTGTAGTTCACTGGATTCGGAAACGATTAAACCTTTTATAAAACTAATCCTGAATCGTGAAGGAGTCTTGGTTATATTTCGCACTAAGGAATTAACGCTTCAAACCATTGACAGAACTAGTTAATGTGATTATTTACTATAGTTTGTGAAGAATTGTACTTAAACTATCGGGTGCTTTACTGAAACAAGGAATAATTAAAAAGAGCCTAAATATACAAGTTTTTATACACTACTTGTATATTTAGGCTCTTTTTATATACATAAAACATACTGACTTTTTTATTTGCCAAAAACAGTTTGACTTCGTTTTATAAGAGAATCAAGTTTGTAGTGGCTCCATGTCAAAGGATATTGGTTTTAATCTAATTTCCATTTAAGTGTATCACATAAATGAGCAAAAACTGTGTCATTTAACTAGACGGTCACACCAGTCCATAAACACCTCGATCAGGCGCTCCTCTTTTTTTAAAAAATGAATGAGCTGCGTCTATTTAAGTATTGCCATTTTCCGAATCACAGAAGTTAATTTTCATGGTAGCTTAATAAGAATTTCTTTAATTGTTCATTCTAAGAGAAACTTGGAATGGAGGATTTTTATGAAAAAAAGCCTTTTAATATTGATTGCCTGCTTCACTTTTTTCTCTTATTTACCCGTCAAAGCTGAAACCATAACAAAAAACGATGTACAGTTGCGTGATGACGTGATCATCAATTTGCTATTTCCCTTTATTTATAAAGAAATCGAGAAACATTACGGCGAACCTAAACAGTTTTATAACCAAAAGATTCTCAAAATCAAAAAGTTAAGAGAAGGCAGCTACCTATTTAATGTCACTGTGCAGGTAACAACATTTGAGGGAGCTCATAATCCTCCATATGATTTAGTGACCATTACTTTTAGTAATAAAGTTTCCGAAGACTGGCGGGCTATTGATTTTAAAAGCAGAAGGTTGAAAACGAACGAAAATTAATGAATGCATCCTTTGTAAAAGGGGTGCTTTTTTCTTCGTTCATTTTACCAGCCATCCCTATCTTTAACTCTTGCACCGTTAGTTTAAGTGTAATGAAAATAAGGTACATAGGAAGTAACGGAAAGATCCAAGAGCCGGATATTTAATTCAACAAAATAACGTAATCCACTATCTTTTCTCAATTAAAAATCTAATGAGCACTGTAAACCCTACAATAATGAAAAGGAAAGCCCTTTAGTCCAGGAACTAATCAAAATAAATGGAATTTGTACCACAGCCATTCAAGGATATTTTCAGAATTAATAATATTAGGCATGGAGCAAACAGAAATTTTTGATCCATAACGGTGATATATTATTATGTACCCAAAAGACACCAAAAAGCGATTGATTTAACACATGATAAATTCGGTTGGCACCGTTTCTTTATACTTGAAAACAACAATAATTTATTCCTAAAACGGAAAATCGATTGATGTAAAATGATAAAGAGATGTGTTCAGACCAACTTGTGACCCAATCCAATTACCGGTGCTACCGCAGGAATGCAGCCCTTTGTAAAATATCTATTTAGCAATAATCTTTAGCAATATCATGAAAAGTTGATTTGTATTTATCAAATATCCCGTCTAAGGAGGAAAAAATTTCCCTTGTGGATCCTTTGGCAATTCCCTATATTTTGAAGAGAGTTTAATATGGTTGTTCCTAATAAAAAATTACACTATCAAGTGATTTATTATTACAATTTTCTTTGTTACACACCTGATTTGATGTTCTAAAGATTTTTCTCTTAAAAACATTTCCATTTGTGCTAATTAAACCAAAATTTCATCTAGTGCAATTTAGCCAATAAAAAAAGCTATCTTTTTTGATAGCCTGGAATACTTGTTCTTGGATTTGTTGTTAATCAAAATTTAACTCCTTGTTAACTCAGAAATCGTATGTTTTTTATAAGCAATACTCGATAATTTTTCAGTCTTCCGGTATTTTGGAAGACATACTACGCATTCTCTCTCTCAACTTTTTCCCCTTAGTCTTACCGTCCTGAACTTCTAGAAGTTCGTTGTCCTTACTAGTTTCAGATTCATGTTTACTACTATTTATAGCTTGAAGGATGTCAGCCCATATTCCTTCCTCGCTATCATCTTTATAAAGGGGAGTATCATTTTCACCTTCAAAATTTGACTCCATTTCATTTTCGTCATCATGTGTAACAGAGGATATAATAGAATTATATGCTTTTAACACATTCATCATATCGTACTTATTATTCTTATATGACTCGACATTCATTAAAGCTGCAGCGTTATCTAGATCAACCCCGGAAGCGATTATGTTTTCTAAATACAGCCCCATTTCTTCTATTGTTTGAAAGTGGTGTTCACGTAAAAAGTGCTCATAAATCTTAGCCCTTGTATGGTGTTCTTTACTTTTTTTCGCTATTTTAATAAATTCCTTTTTAACTGTTTTCAATTTTTCTTCAAAGTCATTCTTCATTTGCTCTATTTTTCTTTTCATATCAATATTTTCCTGATTTAAAATAGCGTATTTCTCAGCCACTTCAACAAGCTTGCTAACAAGTTTTTGATATGAGGAATGATCCTTTTCACGTATCGAATCTAAAGTAATAAGAGCTTCTTCTAGCTTCTTTGGGGTGTTATTTTTCTTCATAAACTGTTTAACATCTATTGGCGTATAAAATGGCATATCACTGTCAACTGCATGCCTATGAACTAGTATCTTTGCTCTCTCTAACGCACCCTTATTGTATTCATCGATATGTGCCTTTATATCCTTATTTCTCGTAAAATCCTGATAATAGGCAGGCATTTTTAAATCATCAGTCATATATTTTGCTATTTTACTTGCACTAAGGGTTGTAAATTGATTTTTATATTTTATTTTGTATGTTTCAATGCATTGCATTAATGTTTCTGTAGAATATTTTCTATGTCTAGCCATTTACTTGCTCCAATATTAGCTTTTTTTCTATTTTTAAATAAGCTTGTGCCTTTTGTTGAATGTTTAGATGTGTTCGTATTAATTCGCCATCCTCATTTAAAGTTTTTTTGTAGCCTTTTAATATATTCCCAAAGTAGAATCCATCCTCTTGAAGACCATTTTCTAATTCTGCTTTCATTTCTTCAAGTTTTTCTCGGTATTTAGTAGGATCACCCTCAAAAAAGTCACAGCTTTCACAATCGCCATTGTTAGCTTCTTTGCAATGAGTTATATCTCCTACAAAAAACTTATCAGAGTAGCATTTGCCCCGGTCAACTTCTATAAATTTGCCTTTCGTTTTCATTTTGAATTTTATTCTAATTTTTTCATCTTCGTTGGGTTTTTCAAACCAGAGCTGCGCCTCATCCACGTTAATACTTCTAAGTTCTTGATATTTATAGTAAGAAATGCACTTAACAAGCTGGTCCATATGACCGAAGTAATGGAATGTTGTATTTATATCCTCGTGTCCTGCAAAATCCCGAATAAGTATTGGATTAACATCGCTCATTGTCATGTTAATAATCGCCATATGACGTGTGTCACCAAGGTTAATTTTCATTATTTCAGACTTTTTTAAATAGGTTTCTAAATCCTCTATCTTAATCTTATCTTTTGATAAAAAACTAAGGTTTTTATATACAATCTGTAACCCATATTTTTTCTGTAACACATTAACATAAAAATTGTTTAAAATATGTGTTAACGAACCTCTAGTAAATATTGGTGTCTTTCCACGTTTTGCTTTAGCTGCTCCCTGATTCCATGCAGGTAAAATAGAAAGATACGCCTCATAAGAAATCAAAAATTTAGATTCCCCATACCTTTTCACTAAATTTTGATAATCCTTTATTATGGATGCAACTTCGAACGAAACATGATAATGATATAAACTATAATCTCCATCGATTGTATGGGTCGTTATTTTTTTCTCACGTTTCTGACCCTTTAAATTACTTCTTCTAATAGTTAGAATGAACTCGCCATTTTTACCTGGTTTTAGACAGTCGTAAGGTATTAAACAAAACTCCCTTGGTCTTAGTGGTAAGATGTTTGTTATTATCCACCACAAATATAAAGGGTAATAATATAACTTTTCTTCATCTGATACATGATGTTTCCAAAAATCCTTGATTAATCTATCGAAATAGAAATATGATTGAAATTCTGCCAATGATCTTCGCTGTAACTTATTTTGTTTTCTCTTTGAAAGGTTTACTTCCAAATTATGTTCATATTGATAATCCCATTCATCTTTAAAATCATCAATATCATTAATAGGAAGAAAATCTATTAATTCTAAAATAGATACAAATGATGTAGAACTATGGGTTTTTGAATTAAGAGACTCGGAAATTTTATTCACTTTTTTCGGATTAAAATATTCGGTTTTTTCCATTACATCTCTTAAAATATTAAGTGTATGTTGTATGGTACCTATATTTTGACTATTTAGTTTAAAAACAAAATAAGCTTTTATGCAATAAACAAATTCCTCAAAATCCATCATTTCTCTTTTGTTTTTGCTTATCTGCTTTTGGAATAAGACTTCAGAAAAATCAAATTTTAATGATAGGTTTTCTACTTCATTTGTTAGTTTCCACGTCAAGTCATCAAAGGAGTTATTTAAAATAACCCCTTTTTCCTTGAAGTATATAAACTCTTTTTTGGCTTTTTCTATCCAGTTGGAATCAAAATCTATAATCTCAGTTGTATAAAAACCTTCTATATTAGTTTTTCTTTGTACAAGAAGCATGGTCCACCTCTTTTTTTGTCATCATTCATAAATTGGGATTAACTGGTTCATCCGTTAAGTCTAGATATCTATTAATATCGAACGGTTTTAAACCGTACACCTCTACAAGAGTTTGCTTAATATCATTCAAGATTGGTTCATAGACTTGCTCATAAATCATTTCATGTTTCATTTGCTCCGCTGGGGTTTTGCTTTCTTCTAATTTCTTAATTCGTTCTCTCAATTTCTGACCTAATAAGTACATAGTATGTTTTAAATAAAGCTCTTGTCCACATCCGATACACGTCTCTCGTTCAGGATTGATACATCCGATGCCTTTTGCCACGGCTATACAATTCATGTTCTTTTCCTTTGCTGGAGCAGTACCACAAGCAATTCTATCAATGAATAAATGAATAGCTCTAACATCGGGTTCTCCGTTGATTGAATAATATTTCTTGATTCCCTCAACATCCTTTCTTGCTTTTGTAAATGTATCATCAAAGGTTTTAACCCACATATCTGCATCATATGGAGAGTCAGAATAAGGAATAAGTTCTTTCATAAGGGTAGTTTGTTTAGATGGAGGTAATTGTTTTACATGGTCATCACCTTTTAATGTTTTTAATAGAAGATACGGTACAAAACTTAAAACCCCACGCTCAAACAGTTCTCTTAACAAAATGTCTGAATCTGTTAATTTCCCAAAGTATTTAAGATATACAGAAGTAATATTTGATTTTTTACCTTTATCAAATTTATGGCTCCTTGCAATACTTGCCAAAATATGTCCACTACCTAATTTTCGTTCATCGCCTTTTTTAGCAATTAAGCTTAAATATGTTTTATTAGCTGCGTTTGAAGAAAAAACTCCACTTTTAAAAATTTCACATAACGGTTGTCCAAAAAATTTTTCCTGATGCACTTTTATAGTTCCTGTGGTTGTTATTAATCGGTTAGGAGCTATTGTATTGCTTCTTCTATGCGCTTCACATAACCCAAGTAGGAATCCAATTCTATGGACAACGCTAGTAGGGACATCCCAAACCAATCCAGGGGGATTATGCTTTTCCGTTTTAGTGGGTTTTGGCTTAAGTATGTTAATTTTCATTGTCACATCCTGTACAATCTGTAAAGCCATTTCCTCAGTGATTTTGCCCTGACGTGCCAATGTAAAATATTGATCCGGAGTCATTTCTTTATTCGTAGATTGATCAAATGGCAACATCGGAAACGGGATTTTGTTTAAAATATCTGATTTTCTCCAAGCGCAAATATAGTGAATTAAGCAGTATAACCATGCTGAAGCAGAAGCTCTACTCGAACAAGCCTTTTCTATGTATTCCTCATACCACTTATGGGTATTATTTAACAATAATACCGCAAAATTGAAAAATTGCTCTTCTGTATAGAATTTCTCTTCTCTCCCTTTCTTGCCTTTACTCCCATAATCGTATAAATATTTCTTTTTAAATTGTGTTTTAAATTTGTTTTTTATTTCATGGAGAAAACGGCAAAACTCTTCAATTGTTTTATTGCTAGTCTTAACAGTGTCAAGATTTTTAAAAAGTACATTTATTTCGTCATCGTCGTGTTTCATTAATTCTTTTTGGAGTGATGAAATTAATTCATGAATAGTTTTAAGAGTTTGGAATGAGGGATGACTTTTATCTTCGAAACGTTTAAAAGCAAATTCATAAAAATAATTGATTGTTTTTTGCAATTTATTATTTTTATTCCTATTGTTTTCCATATAAGAAATAAATTTGTATTTGGGACCTGTCCCTTTTTTGCCTTTACGATATTCTTCTAAATAAATTATTTTCCGTTTTACATACTCTTTTGCTTTTTCTATATCCTCCCTATTAACAATCTTACTGAATGTCCTAAAAGGAGTAGTGTTAGAATCTATGACCTCGAAATCTGTTTCTTCTGTTTCAACATATCTGAGTATATTCTCGTATTGACTTTCTACGGCTTCTATTTTCGAAAGATTGATTGAGCAAGCTTCTGGAATTTGATAACCTAGTTCCTTCAAGACATCAGCAACAATCTCAATCAATGGTACTGTCCTTGTTTTAAATTCTTGCCATTTATTAACTTCTTCTTTTAATACGTAAATTCTAAAATTGTTGTTTTCACCATATACCACCTGTGTCCCAGGAAACATTTTTTGGTCGAATGCATGTTTTCTAATAGTATTATCTGTTAAACCTAGTAACTCACCAGCCTTAAGGCAGTTCATATAGAGGTCTGATTCCGGTATTGGAAATTTTACAAGCTCGTTTATTACATCTTTATGGTAATAGAAAATTCTTCCCATAAAGTCAATAACCTTTTTGTCCTCTATTCTTAGTAAACGTTTCATTATTTTACCAATTCTCCAATTAATATTGTGTTTTTCTAAAAGTTCGACTTGAATATCTTCTTTGGTAAGGTAAACACTTCCAAGACTATTCTTGAACTCTTGTACTTTTTCTTTTGAGAACCAAAAAACAGAATTCATATAAGCACTTGGGGGTACCAATTTTATAAAATCCAACCAATTTTTTCTCGGTTTTTTGTTCTTTTTTATATTTGCCACATTGAAGTTACCGAATGAGATTTCGAAAATTTTAAGGACTTCATGGTAAGAAATTAGTTCTAAATCACCCCTTAAATATTTTTCTTGATTAATATAAAATAACTCGATTATTCCATATGACCTAGCATCAATAAAGACATCATCTTCTTTTTTTTGATAAGGTAAAGCTAGTGACTCGCATACACCTAAAATATAATTAATAAATCTTTCATGTAATGCTTTACCACTTAGTTTATTTTTTTTTATAGGAACTATATGTTTTTTGTACAATCCTTTTATATCTTTAACTGAATACAGCGAATTTGCTACCATTTTATGTTACTCCTCATCTATCTCCTCTTCATTTATTTTATTAATTCGATTTAAGATATCTTCAACTAAAGACTTATTCGCTTCTCCATACAGTTTCATTAACTCAGATTTATCACGTATATAAGTAAATGATGACTCCTCAGAGCTATCTCCTCGCCAATCCATTAATTCGAATAACCCTTCACCATTTAGAACTAATTGAACCGTAAAATAATGACGGAGGGAGTGGGTAGATAATTCATATGTCTCAAGAAGCTGAGCATAACTTCTTAATTCACTGTCAGGTGAATTCCTAAGTTCTTCTACTAAATGTACATGTACCAGATCTTTGAACTTATCACGAAAGTCCTTACTCGTCATAGCTTTTCCTTGTTCATTTACGAACATTGGATAAAAGCCTTTTTCAATCTTTTTTTTCTTTAAACGTTCTTGATGTCTGTTATAATATTTTTTAAATGTTCGCATAAATTTTGGATATACTTTTTGCTTTCGCAGCTTTTTAATACCTCCTACAAAAACCCAGTCTGATCTCATATTCTTAGGATTTTCAAGATCAATTGAAAAGTACCTGAATTCACCATATCCATTTTTACTATAGGAAACACCTCCATCTATATGTTGTCTAACATTACATATTTCCGAAGGTCTTAAACCACAAAATGCGCCAAAGCAAAGAGCCAAAGCAATGTCTTGATATTTGGGGTGTTCTGCACACAATCTTAAAAGTATTTGAAAGACTTTAGTTGGAATATCTCTGAGAAGAGGTTTTTTTTCAATATTTGGGCTTATTCTAACAGGTTCAAAGGCAGTATCAGTTGTAACATAGACAGTCCCATCGTGTGTTTTTCTCTCTATTTGCTGAAGCAATTTTATTTTGTATATATGACGTGCTTCCTTCTTATGAGTGTCTTGAATCCATTGATAGAATTTGGCTATTTCAAAAACTGCTCTTTCAACTAACTCTTCACATTTAGGTTTACCATTTCCAATATCCCCATCAGCGTAAGCTTGTAAAAACCAATTCCCATGCTCCAATTTGATGTCTTTCATGTCAGTGATACCAAAGGCGTTATACATATCGATTAGTGTGTAATTTAAAAACATACAGATAAGCGATCCTCTTTTTCTTAAGGTAGATGGTTTTCTTGTATCCACGTTTTTACCCTTAAGATAACGAAGGTACCTACTATAAGGTGTCAGTTCAACAAAGGCTCCAGACCAATGTTTTAGATAAATAAATATATGCTCCTTTAAAATTCCATTTTCATACATCATCTTGTGACTACGTAATCCGAACCGGAATTGCTTAAGCATTTTATAAGTTATTTCTTTGTTTTCTTTTGGAAAAGTAACTACTTTTTTCGACATATTAACTACTCCTATTGTCCTCCTTTGTATTTAATAACATTTTCCAACATTAATAAAAATATCATCCTTCCCCTTTGATTTATGTCTATTATAATAAGAACGAATGTTTCTTTGGAGTAAAATAAAACGACAAAACCCTTTAGATAACAGCGTTTTAAATTTATTTAATTTTGATCATTTATAATAAATACATTTGTTTTTTTAAAATTTATTTTAATGTAATTATTTTTTAATATCTGATATTAGGAAAAACATATGTATTTTGTAAATTTTATTTTTGTTCAGACTTCCACCATTATGTAATTTTATGTATCAATTTGTAATTTAATGTCGGAATTTTTTTGGGATCCGTTTAAAAAGGCGCATAACAAAAATTTAGGGGAATTTGCGATTTTGTTGAGAATGTAGCGAAAATCAATATGGATTTATAAACGAATTTATTCAACACTGAAGGTAAACTGTTAAATGTTTTCTGGACCAATAAATTAGCGAGGAGAAAAAGGCGAGGGAGTACAATTTTAAATTATCAATTATTACTTTAGTGAAGCGTATCCTTTTCTATTTTACATAATAGTAAATATATCTTTCTCAACTTAATTATGATTTGCTGTATGAGTTTTAATGACAAATTGATTAATGATTTTTGATCATATTAAATACAAATTCCTTCTCGCGCATGACTATTTATCTAAATCGTCCGCTTATTATTCTAATAAAACTATTTTTATAATATAAAAATTTTTCCTTCCCACTTGTTCATTAAAGGGTTTCAAATAGTCTTTTATGTAAATAGAAATACAGTAATTTTTACACACAAAATATAATGGTGGGTACTACTTCTTTTAAATCTATTATGTATTTTTTGTTTGTAGTTAAAATTTAGTACACAGAATTAATTATTGTTGATAGAGTAGTAGACAATTTAATTTTTTTGATCATAATTATACAACTTTCAATTGTTTGTTATACGTTCATTCCTTGGGCAGACGTTCCTCAGGGTGTCCATTCAATACTACCTTGTCTCCAAACGCATCCTGTAATTGCTGCCAAAAATAGTCGGTCAAATCTTTTATGCCACGAGTTCCTACCTCTTGTTTAGCAATTTCACAAGCCATTCCTAATCCCACTGCTAATAAAGTATTTTCCGTGCCGGCACGCAGTCCAAACTCATGCCCAGCCCCGTGTATAAGTGGTTCCAGTTGGATTCCCTCTCGAATAAAGAGTGCTCCAATTCCTTTCGGAGCATAGAGTTTATGGCCGGCAATCGTGAGCATATCTACCTTCAAATCATTAACATTTACCGGGACTTTTCCAACCGATTGAGAAGCATCCGTATGAAAAGCTATCCCATGCTCTTTAGCTATATCCCCGATCGTTTGGATTGGTTGTAAGGTACCTGTTTCATTATTGGAATGCATAATCGAAATCAAGATCGTTTCCTTAGTAATCGCCTTTTCTATTTCTTCTAGTGTAACTTTCCCAGTCCGATCCACGTCTACATATGTGACCTTTGCCCCTATTTGTTCGAGGAATTTACATGGATTCATGATCGCAGGATGTTCAATTTTAGAAGTAATGATATGGTTGCCTTTATGCCGATTTTTAAAATAAAAACCTTTTAATGCAAGGTTATTGGCTTCGCTGCCGCCACTTGTGAAAATAATTTCTCTAGGGGAACATCCAATTAACTCAGCAACCTGTTTTCGGGCATTATGTAATAATTCTTTTACAGGTCTCCCCGCCCAATGTAAGGCGGATGGATTCCCATAAAAATTATCTAGCAACGGTTTCATGGCCTCTACTACTTCAGGAGCCATAGGTGTGCTGGCATTGTAATCAAGATAAATTTTTTCCATCGATTGATTCCTTCCCTTCCACTTCTGAACCGATGATTAAACCATGACCTTTGCACTGTTTTTAATAAATTCTAAGAACAAATTGTTCATCTCAGCGTTTGTACTTGCCATGGATTCAGGATGCCACTGAACACCCACCGTAAATGTGGTTGGATGGGTATATTCTACTGCTTCAACGATTCCATCGGATGATTGTGCAACGATACGAAGATCCTTGGCTACCTCACCGATTGCTTGATGGTGAAGACTATTGACTCGGACTCGATTAGATCCTACTATTTCAAACAATCTACTATTTTTGGAGATGGTCACCCAATGGGTATCTTGACTCCTATCAATCTTCTGAGAGTGTTGGATTGGTTCAATGACTTGACTCGGGATATCCTGAATTAAGGTTCCTCCCAATGCGACATTCAAAATTTGCACTCCTCTGCAAATCGCAAGAAGGGGAATATCGTTCTCAAGCGCATATTTAACAATCGCAATCTCTGCCAAGTCCCGCTCTGGTGTAGTTGGACCTAAGTGGTGATGTGGATCCTGATTAAAAAGTTTAGGATCGACGTCCTCTCCCCCGCTTAGGATAATTCCATCACATAAACCAAGCGTTTCTAAAGAAATTTCGGGGTTAATATATGGAAGGATAATAGGGATCCCTCCGTTAGCGACAACACTTTTATGGTAATCATGGTGCACATAAACACCTTCCATATAGTCGTTATGTTTAACATAGGCACCCGTTATGCCGATAATTGGTTTTCTGTTCATCTTTCTTCCCCCTATAACTTTGACACTAATATTGATATCTTAACACAATTATTTTTCAATACAGCACTGAAAAAATTTACATAATCTTAAAATGAACTTCATATATTAATCTGTATTGCAAATATACAATAATATTAACATGATCAAAGGATGGAGATACTATGGAGCATGTTCTTTACAATGGAAAGAAATATATTATCCTTTATACGTACGATTCTGGATACTGCGAAATTAAAGAAATAGAAAGTGTTCATAATGTACAATTGGTTCATTTATCAGAATTAAAAAATCTAACTTAAAAGATAGAGCTGGAAAAGGAAAAACTCCTTTACCAGCTTTTTTAATGCTTGACTGTGTTAAACTTGGCCATAAAATCAACAATGACCATTAAAACAGCTAATTGATTAAATAATTTAAATATTTTACTAAAATTTATTTCGAAATCCGAAAAAGATGTTAAAATCTATTTATTAAATTGAAATAGATTGTAGGGGATTGACGATGAATAAGAATAAAAAGCTATGGCTTATTTATGGGATGTTATTTTTTGCCACGGCTACATGGGGAAGTGCGTTTCTTGCTGGTAAAGTCGCTGTAAAAGACTTTGAACCAGCAACCGTTGCTTTTTTACGTTTTTTGGGGGCTGCTATTCTATTGTTTCCGCTTATGTGGCTGATGGAAAAAAATCGAAAGAAGCCCACTCTCAAAGATTATGGATTATTTGCCGTTCTTGGATTAACAGGCATTGCAATATATAATATTTGTTTTTTTATGGCTACCAAACATGCACCGGTTATTAAGAGTTCCTTATTTATTGCCTCAAACCCAGTACTGATTGTCCTTTTATCAGGATTATTTCTAAAAGAAACAATCACCAAAAACCATATGATTGGAATGGTGATTGCCCTAACTGGGGTTACCTTCATTATTACCGATGGTCACCTACTCTCACTGTTCCAATACGGTTTTGAGACGATCGACTTTGTTTTACTAGGTGCAGTAATTAGCTGGGCATTGTACAGTGTGGTTGGTAAAGTCGTTTTAAAAAAATACAGTGCGGTGGAATCCACCACTTATGCGGTTGCATTTGGTACCATATTTTTATTTCCGTTTGCATACGTGGAAACATCCTGGCACGATGTACAAACCGCTAGTGTTTCAACCTGGATCGCCATTTCACATATGAGCATTTTTGTAACGGTTGTTTCATTTATTATGTACTATTACGGCATAAAAGAGGTTGGTGCTGCGAAGGCTTCTATCTTTATTAATGTGATGCCGTTATCAGCTGTCTTGATGGCTACCTTCTTTTTAGGTGAGACCTTTACATTGGCTCAAGGGATAGGTGCCGCCTTTGTTTTAACTGGGGTTTATATTGGAACCAACACGAAACTTTTTAGAAGAAAATTACAAGCAGCATGATTTAAAGGTCAAAACGGCAGTGATTTAGCTAATCACCGCCGTTTTCTTTTGATATTTATTAGTTTCTCACCTTAAAAAGATGAAACAATGGAAGCGACGATATGCCGAGAATCCCATTGTCCATCGGAAAAAGAAATGATTGGATATTTTTTCGGGAAAAGCATTTGAGTAATTTCATCAATCGAGCGACCTTGTTTGTGGAGATTTCCCACTTCACCGGAAAGATTCTCAAGATAATCTAATTTTTGCTTCATCATGCTTTTTCCATCCTTAATAAAACCAGCATGACAGCAAAACAGGGCCTGAAAGTCAAAGCTGAGCAGCCTGCGAATCGAATCGATAATGACCGGAATGGATTCGCTGTCCATAATGACTTTTGTTTTCGGATTTACGAATAAATCACCGGAAAATAATTGTCCAGACTCTTCATGAAACAGAGAGACATGGTCATCAGCATGTCCTGGCGTATAAATGACTTTCCATTCGTGACTTCGAGATTTAATCACGTCCCCTAGTGGCAAGGGTTGAAACGGCGTCCGCTTTCCCCAGGTTAACTGTCGATACTTTGGATAGGGATAAGGCTCAGCACAGATACTCATTCCCTTTGGATGTACATAGATTGGAACATTCTTTTGCTTCTGAATCCATGGGGCTAAACCAGAATGGTCTTCATGACTATGTGTCAATGTTACCATCTCAAAGCTTAGATTCTCATAAATAGGTACAAGCTCTGTTTCAAGACACTGTGGCCCTGTATCAATTAACATTCCGTCTACCAAAAAAGAATAAACTGTCCCTAATTTGATTCCCGACTGTTGAACATTTCCTTCTACACATAAAACGTCCTCATTCGTTAATACGTTTAACATTATCGATTATGCACACCTCCCTTTTTCGAATTTTCAAAATTCTCTATTTAATTGTATCGAAAAATGAATGAATAATCAATCATGATATCCTGATGAAATTTAAATCTACTTATCAAAAAGATAAATGCATATTTCTCTACTTTTTTTCAAATTATATGAAAAAAAGGTGGTTATATAAGTGAGTAATTGGCATCTCATTTTGTCTGGTATTGCATTGTTAGTATTGATTGGCGGTTTAATTTTTACATTAGGAACTGGAAGAATGGTCAGTACTAGATCAAGTGAATTTGATACGCAAATCAATGAAAAAACTCAAAGACATCCTTATTTACTGAATCCAGTATTTCTTGTTTGGATTATCGCCATTGCAGCTATCATTATTTATATCATCTATCTTGGCTTTAATTACTATTGAAAAAAAACGCAGCGAAAGGACCCCCCTATTATCCGGGGGTACCTTTCGTTGCGTTATGTTTTATTCTGCTGGAGCATGTTCCACGGCGATTTGATATGCAGCCAATATCGCTTCACTTTCGGAAGGGTCATTTATACCTACTAAGTCTTGGTTACCTTCCTCACCCTCAATCTTCATTACGATGGTTTCATCCTCTGCATTTAGTAGCGCATAGGACTCGTCCTCCATATCAAACAAGGCTTCAACAGCAAATTCTTTAAGATTCCCGTGGTCATCTTCAATCGTTATATAATCACGTGGTTCATCATGCTTCATCGTCCCTCACCTCAACAAAAGTACTCAGAAATAATGTTCCCTTACCCACAAAAAAGTTCAGTGGAAAAATATTGTTAATACCATTTGAAATTGGGAAAAGTAATATCGGCATTATTGATTGGGTGGTGTGTGATTGAAGATTAGTTTTGTGGGTTAAAGGTAAAGTTATAGTGGTTGTTTGTGCGTTTACCAAGAACATTGGTACAACAAATAGTGGGTTTCAAAATTGAAGTGATTAATGAGGGCTGATAATAAGGCTTGGGTCTCTTCAATTTCTCTGTAATAATAGGAATCATAAGAGAGGTTACCGAAAAAACAACCAGGTCTTGTTGGTAAAATATGATAAGGAGGTTCCTTTTCCTTTAGAACTTGAAGACATAAGTTATTTAGGTCCAGCAAATTTTCCTTTGTGACTTCTTGTGTGAAAAGAGGGTCATCTTCCCCGTTATGGAGTGTTTCGACAAACCAATTGTGA
Source organism: Bacillus sp. OV166 (assembly GCF_900177675.1). Classification (GTDB taxonomy): domain Bacteria; phylum Bacillota; class Bacilli; order Bacillales; family Cytobacillaceae; genus Neobacillus. The sequence continues at coordinate 4,379,444 of NZ_FXWM01000001.1, forward strand.
ATTTGGTTGGCCTTTCGCCAGTACGCAACTTCTTCATAAATACTCGACCATGAGGAATCATATTCCTTAAAATGCTTAATGTGCGGCTTTAGCTTTTCATAGATTTCATCCTGATCTGCTTTATGCTTACTCATTTGTGCACTTGCTAAAACGATTTCATCATAGTCCATTCCAGTGATCTTAGGTAAAGAAACTAAATACATATCAAGTCCCATTTTCTAACTCCTTTTTCTAATTTAGTAGTTGTAAACATATAGTAATACAACCACTATTATCCTATCATAAATTAACTCCATCACCGTCTACTTCATATGAACAAATATTGAACTTTTCGACATTTTACTATATAAACTGCTATTTTTTCTTGTTAAAATAAAAATCAAATGAAGAAGGGTTTGTCCTTCAGAAAGAGGTTTCGTGTGGCACATAACCCGGTCGATTCAAAACCAGATTGGTTGAAGAGTTACATAGATTCACCAGAAAAGCAGGAAAAGTTATATCGACGGACATTACTGATCGTTGTCATGTCTCAGATTTTCGGTGGGGCTGGACTTGCTGCTGGAATTACGGTTGGCGCACTTCTTGCCCAAGATATGTTAGGGACGGATAGCTATGCAGGGATACCAGCAGCATTGTTAACATTGGGTTCTGCTGGAGCAGCGTTGCTTATCGGTCGAGTCTCACAACGTTTCGGCCGCCGAATAGGACTTGCGGGAGGATTCTTGACTGGTGGGATCGGTGCGATTGGAGTGATCGTTTCGGCCATCACAAGTAATATCTTTCTTCTTTTCGCCTCGCTTCTGGTCTATGGTGCAGGCTCAGCTTCAAACTTACAAGCCCGCTATGCCGGAACCGACTTAGCAAAACCCACACAGCGAGCGACATCCATCAGTATTGCCATGGTATCAACCACATTCGGCGCTGTGGCGGGACCGAATTTGGTCGATGTAATGGGCCGATTTGCCACGTCAATCGGTGTCCCTTCTCTTGCCGGTCCGTTCATACTGGGCGCGACTGCCTTTATCCTTGCGGGGTTAGTCCTATTAGCTTTCCTGCGCCCGGATCCTCTGATGGTTGCAGAAGCGATTGCAGTTGATCAGCAAATGCATAGAAGTAATCCCTTAGAGAAGCAATCTAGTAATCTAGCTATCAATAAACGAGGAATCGTGGTTGCTGCGACCATTATGGTTTTAACTCAAATTGTCATGACATCCATCATGACAATGACACCCGTATACATGAAACATCATGGGCATGGTCTAAGAGAAGTCGGAATGGTAATCGGCTTCCATATAGGTGCCATGTACCTTCCCTCACTAGTAACAGGTATTCTCGTAGATAAGATAGGCCGAACTACAATGGCCATCGCTTCCGGTGCCACGCTCCTTGCAGCTGGTATTCTTGCTGGCAGTGCACCTGCTGATTCCATGCTTGTTCTTATCATTGCACTCGTTTTGCTCGGGCTTGGCTGGAACTTTGGGTTAATTAGCGGCACGGCACTGATTGTCGATTCAACTTCCCCCTCTAACCGGGCCAAAACACAGGGAACAGTAGATGTTTTAATTGCTTTAGCTGGGGCATCCGGGGGAGCGCTTTCCGGGATGGTGGTTGCACAAACGAGTTATGCTGGACTATCATTTGCTGGAGGGATCCTTTCCTTACTGCTGATCCCAGTCGTGATCTGGTCTAGTAGTAATCAGAGAATGACTGAATAAAGCTAGAGTTTTTGACAAAAAGTATAGGGAAAAAGGAAACCTGTCTCTGGTTCGCCAGTGGCCATCCTTTTCCCTTTTTGATTTCTTTTAATAAAAAAAGCAAAATTTTTACGATTTCACAATTAAATTTATTTTCGGAATTTTATAAGTATGTTATAGTCATATAAAAGAAAAATGGAGTGATAAAAATGAAACTGCAAGTCCAACGCGCTTATAATTTTAATGCAGGCCCTTCCGCGTTACCTATTTCCGTCTTAGAAAAAGCTCAAGAAGAACTGATTGATTTTCGAGGTACAGGCATGTCAGTCATGGAGCTTAGCCATCGAAGCAAAGCATATGAAGAAGTACATAATCAAGCGATTGACAATTTGAAGGAACTACTTTCTATTCCTGATACACATGAAGTACTCTTCTTGCAAGGCGGAGCGAGTCTTCAGTTTTCAATGATTCCGATGAATTTTTTACAATCTGGAAAAAAAGCCGGATATGTAATGACAGGCTCTTGGTCAGAGAAAGCATTCACGGAGGCAAAACTATTTGGGGATGTTTATCATGCGGGTTCCACAAAAGAAGGCAACTACCGCAGCATCCCAACGCTTGATCAAATACAGTACGTTCCATCGGATGCTTATTTACACCTAACATCGAACAATACCATTTATGGTACCCAATGGAAGGACTTCCCTGACACTGGCGATGTTCCGTTAATCGCAGACATGTCGAGTGATATTCTGTCTAAGCCGATTGATGTTAGCAAGTTTGCGTTAATTTATGCTGGTGCCCAGAAAAACCTTGGTCCTTCAGGCGTAACGGTTGTGATTATTCGCAAGGATTTGCTTGAACAAGCAAACACAAATATCCCAACAATGTTAAAGTACAGTACACATTCTAAAAATAATTCATTGTATAACACACCGCCAACCTTCGGCATTTATATGCTGGGTGAGGTCTTAAACTGGGCTCGTGAGTTAGGTGGCTTATCTGCGATTGCTGAGCTTAATGATAAAAAAGCGAATCTGATTTACGAAACAATTGATACAAGTAATGGTTTTTACATTGGCCATGCTGAACCGGACAGTCGTTCTCTCATGAACCTTACTTTTAACTTAGCATCGAAAGACTTAGAAAAGAAATTCCTCGAGCAAGCGAAACAAAAAGGCTTTGTTGGCGTAAACGGTCATCGCTCGATCGGCGGATGTCGTGTATCAGCTTATAATGCTGTTCCAGTTGAGGCATGTAAGGCATTCAAAGAGTTTATGATTCAATTCCAAGCAGAAAATAGCTAATGAAAAATCACCCTCTATATTTTTTAGAGGGTGATTTTTTCAGTTCATCGGGCTTTATAAACCGCTCTTACTTACATTGGTCGTGATTTTTCCAGTCAAACAGGCTTTATAAACGAACACTAAATGCGAATAGCCACTTGCTTTTTAAAGCAATCGACCGCTTTCTCTGAATCAACCGGATATCCCAGCTCATTCATCGTTTCTCCGATCAAAACGACCGCATCTTCGAGCATTTGTTCCGTCGTATTCCCCATATGTCCAATCCGGAACGCCTTCCCTGCCAAATGGGCTAGTGATCCAGCTACAATCACTCCTTTTTTTGCAAGTGAAGAACGGAAAGCAGCATCGTCCATTCCATCAGGATAAAGAATACAACTAAGTGTTGCGGCAGCGACTTCTTCCTTTGCTAACGCCTTCATCCCGTATACGGCAAGGGCCGATCTAACCGCTTTTCCGAATGCGGAGTGGCGCTGGTATCTTCGTTTCATCCCCTCCTCCAATACCAATCTCATCCCTTCGTTATAGGCATAGATGAGATTGACTGGAGGTGTGGCGAAGTACTTTCCTGGATCGTTCATAATTGGAATCCAATTATAGATATCACAATAATAAGCAGGAACTCGTTCCATTTTGGCACGTGCAGCTAAAGCTGTTTGGTTAAGGGCAACGATGGCTAGACCAGGCGGTACGCCAATTGCTTTTTGTGAACCTGTTAATATGACATCGATTTTCCCATCAGACCCATGATATTGCCTACTCATATCTTCTTCCATTGCGGCAGTCGCACAAACACCATCGAGAATGACGAGTGCTCCATTTTTTTTAATAATCGGCACAAGTACATCTAAATTAGCAGCTACTCCTGTCGACGTATCTGCGTGGGTAATTGTAACCGCCTTAAAATTGCCATTCACTAATTTCGCTTCGACATCACTTGGAGATACCTGAGTACCCCATTCTGCCTGGAGTACTTCTACTTCAATGTCATATGCTTTTCCTAATTTAATGAAACGATCACCGAAATAACCTTGACTGATCACTAAAAGTTTTTCCCCAGCGGCAACTGTATTGACAAGCGCCATTTCCATAGCTACGGTTCCAGAGCCGGAAATAACAAACACTTCACCATCTGTTTTTAGTATTTCTTTTGTTTTCTCGATCGCATTTTTGTAGATAGCGACAAATCTCGAGTCTGTGTGTCCCCTTGTTTCCTGTGCAATAGCATCATAAATTGAATCAACTACCGGCGTTGGCCCGGGTATTAGCAGCATCTCTTGATTACGCATTTTCCCATCCCCCTAATTAGCAACCTGTTTCTCCATAAATATATTTCTATACTCATCGATTTAAACCTTTATCTCAATTTTGACTAATTGGTGAATTTTCTCAAAAGGGACAAAGCCATTAATCGAGGGCACTAACCTGTTCTGATTCATTTTAGAATTCTCCATCGCGTTATTTTTATTGATTATAGAAAGGGGAGCAAACGAATTCAATAAAGCTGTAACAAAACCTCCCACGAATTCGTGTAACGAAAAAGACCAGAGAGAGATCAATTGTCTCTTCTGGTCCTTTCGTATGGTTTAGTGGCCGTCGACTACTTCTTTTAATATTTCATACGAACGTTTTTGTTTTTCAGTGTCAAAAATATACGATACGGCCATGAGTTCATCGACATGATAATAGTCCTGGAACTTAGTCAACTGTTGGCGGACTGTTTCCTTGCTCCCTATCAACGTCACACTTTGCTTCGATGCCGCCATTTCTTTTTCCATTGGGCTCCAAAGCTCATCCAAGTTTTCAACGGGTGGTTGTAGCGGATTCTGTGTACCACGAACAACATTTAGGAAAAACTGCTGCATCGTTGTCGATAAAAATTGTGCCTCCTCATCCGTTTCGGCCGCAATAACATTTAAACAAACCATCATATATGGTTTATCCAAATATTCAGAAGGCTGGAAACGACTCCGATAGATTGAGATTGCTTCTTCCATATATCTTGGTGCAAAGTGGGACGCAAATACATATGGAAGACCCAAGCTTGCCGCCAAATACGCTGAATCAGTGGAAGAACCGAGTATATATATCGGAATATTCGTGTCAACGCCAGGATAGGCTTTCACATAGCTTTGCTGATCTGCTGGGCCAAAATACGTAAGTAAGGCTTGGACATCATTTGGGAAAGTATAAACTGGATCATTTTTCGATCGTCTTAGGGCACTTGCCGTCATCATATCTGTTCCAGGTGCACGGCCCAGACCGAGGTCCACACGATTTGGGTAAATCGTGGCCATAGTACCGAATTGTTCAGCCACTACTAGCGGTGAGTGATTGGGCAGCATGATCCCTCCGGACCCTACTTTAATCTTAGTTGTATGTTCCAAAACATGTTTAATTAAAATCGATGTCGCTGAACTGACAAGGGTAGCTGTATTATGATGTTCTGCGATCCAATAGCGTTGATAACCCATAGATTCAACCGCTTGCGCAAGTTCGACCATTGACTCGATCGCTTGGCTTGGGTTTTGTCCCTTCCGGATCGGAGCTAAATTCAAAACAGATACAGGTATATTAATTGTTGCCATATTAATAATTCCTTTCCTTAGAGAGATTACTACTATAGTAACAATAGGAAGGCATAAATCAAAAATAAATGCTTAGCAGGGAAAGGGTGTCAGGCACCCTTTTCTTTCCGAAACTTTATTATAGTAATAATAATAAGTGACTTTTATGTATTTAAGTACAAGAACAAGCAGCTTTATTTTAATAACTCTCTCAGCTCATCAGTCATTTTTTCCACTAATTCAGGTCTGCCATGAAACTGGGCTGGAGTATTTTGAAACAATTGAATACGCCAGTTCCCGTCTCCTTTTACAACAACAAGCGTATGATGTGTGTTCACGTTAGGGTTAATGTCTGATTGTTTTGGTGGCACCATTCCTGCAATTGCCCGCAAAATAGCGATCTCTGAAGTTAGAAAACGTACATCCTTCACTTTACTTACAAACCGTGCCGTTGGATGGTGTTCAAAAATTGGCTGTAGGTGTGAAAATATTTCTTGTATGCCAATAGATTGACTTCCATCAAATCCGATACTCTCGCCATCATCCGTAAATAACTTTGCCATCCCCTCTGCACTGCGTTCATTCCACGCCTCCAAAAGCTTTTTATAAACTGCTTGTACTTCTTTAGAATCAGAAATCATCATAATTTAATAACTCCTCTCATGGCTTTGATATTATCGTAAAACAATCCATTCCTTCTTTTCAACTTTGAGGTCAGGCTCTCACAAATAAAAAAGGACCTTCTCCCACTCCATTAAAAGATGTAGGTGAAGGTCCATTATTTAATTTAGAGCAAACTGAGCAAATTTTTCCGAAAATGACGCTTCTTGTTGTATTTGCATTTCTTGTTGTACTTTGATTTCAGTTTTTCTACTCACTTCAAATGTTTTTAATCTCTGTGCTGTGATGTTTTTATCCATTAGGGCTTCGGTTAAGATCGGCGCTAACACATGCGCGTCCTTCATCCCACAATTAATGCCGATTGCACCTGTAGGAGTCATTGTGTGCGCTGCATCTCCGATGATGATTAATCCGTCCTTTACCCACGTTTCAGAACGGGAGCTTTGCACCTTTAAGGGAACAAAGTTCTTCCAGGTACTTAGATGCTGTAAGACCAACTCTTTCAATTCCGGAAAGCTTTCGATCAATGGTTCAAGAAATGGCTGTAATAATTGTTTTCTTAACGAAGGAAAGGATCCTTCTTCAATATTCCAGCCAATTTGGATGAATCCTCCCGTCTGCGTGAACAAGGCAAGCTGATGTCCATTGACATGCACCATTCTTGTTGTTGGCTCCCATCCTGCAGGAGCGGGAATTTTGGCCCACAATACGTCATATCCATGCAACAACTCGACCGTTGGTATCTTTGCAAGCTTTCTGACAGTTGAAAAGCGGCCATCCGCACCAACGACAACGGAACTTGAAATCATTATTTCATGACCGTCCTTTATTCCTTTCACACCAGTATAGACTCCCTGCTCATCCTGCATTAATTCGGTTACTGTTGTGTTAAAAAGAAGACGGTAGTTTTTATATTGTTCTGATTCTTGGTTGATTGCACTCAGTAAATTAGCTTGAGGAACATGAATTCCTACGTGATCCTCATCGGTTGAAGGGATAATTGTTTGGACGATATGTTTGCCAGCAAAGAATTCAACTTTTTTCATTTTAAGTATGCCTAGCTCTTCTATCTTTTCAAACAATTGATGTGCTTTTAAAATGGCTTCTGTTTCAGAATTTATATGTTCACCTCTAAATTTCCGATTAACTCCAGTAGAACGTTCTATTAAAATAGTTGATACACCGTTTTTAGCCAATAAAAACCCTAGTAATGTCCCTGCTGGTCCGCCACCCACAATACAAACATCTGCCTGTAGCTTCAATTTATTCACCTTCTGGTAATATTTATTTATGAAAAAATTATCTTCAAAAGTTTTCTTATAAGAAAAAAAGTTAATTATAGAATAACAAATTTTATGTAAATGGTCAATTCTTCGTTCAAACCTAACCGAATTTTATGGACAAAAAAAGACCCTGCAAGAGAGTCTTTTTTTCTTCCGTTACTAATTCATTCCTATTAAATGATTAACTTTTTTCCAATTGAAGGATCACTTTCATTTTCACTAGCTATTTTCATAGTTTTCGGCAAATACATGATTGCTATTATTGCCATTAATGCGGTCCCCATCAAGAAGAAAGCAGGCATTAATTTATTTCCTGTCGACGTCTGTAAGGATGTAATGATGAAAGGTGCTCCCCCTCCAAAAATAGCTGTCGATACATTGTAGGAAACACCGTATGCTGTATTTCTTACTCGATTTGGAAACAACATTGGAAGTGTTGATGGGAAAACACCTATAAAAATTGCTACAATTACATCTAAAGCAAAATAACCTACCAAAGGGCCTGATGGCGCCCCGCTAGAAACGTAAGCGATGATTGGTATGGCTGTGAGAATCGTTAATCCAGCTGACAATAGAAGGAAGGGCTTTTTACCGTACCGATCGCTCAGTAAACCAAATATCGGAATAAGGATCAGCATTAATATCATTCCAAGAGTAGTTACAATCATTGATTTCATACTCGATAATCCAACTTGGTTCTCGAAATAGGAAGGAAGATAGGTCAATAAAGTGTAATATGCACCATTTGCGAACGCTACAACTAAAAATGAGATGACTAGAGGCTTTCTTGCTGATGAGAACATCTCTAAGAGAGGATTCTTCGACAGTGTGTTTTCTTTTTTCATTTTTATAAATGTCGGTGTATCATCAATTTTAGTTCTGACGTACATTCCTACTAATGCTAAAGGCAACGAACAAATAAATGGGATACGCCATCCCCAACTTGCCATATCATTAGCGCTAAGGGTGGCAGTTAGGATTGCTACAAATACAGATCCTATGATATAGCCCAGCAAGGACCCTGATTCAAGTAAACTTGTGAATAGTCCTCGGCGATTATTAGGTGAAGACTCATTCATAAAAACAGAAGCACCTGTATATTCCCCGCCTGCAGCTAGCCCCTGGGCGATACGTAGAATGATTAACAATACGGTGGCCGTAACACCTATTGATCCATAATTTGGAACAAAACCAAGTGCAGCTGTAGAAAGCGACATTAACAGAATCGTTACCACCAATATCTTCTTTCTACCCAAGCGATCACCGATGGAACCAAAAATCAAGCCACCCAACGGCCGAAAGAAGAACGAAATGGCAAACACCGCAAAAGCGTATAGTAAAGCAGTTGTACCGCTTCCTCCTGGAAAAAACTGGGCTCCAATAATTGCAGCAGTATAACTATAAATACCGTATTCATACCATTCAACGAGATTGCCTATTGCAGTAGCCATCGTAGCCTTCTTCATACATGCACCATCCCCTTTTTTAAATTCTTTTCGTTAAACAAACTCCTTTAAAGTCAGGTTTCTTGGAAGATTGGCAAAGGTTTCACAGCCATTTTCTGTGATTCGAATCGACTCGCTTACTTCAAAGCCATAATGGTCGAGCCACAATCCTGGGATTAGATGGAAAGTCATATTTGGCTGCAGAATGGTTTTGTCTCCTTTTCGAATGCTCACCGTATGTTCGCCCCAATCCGGTGGATAATTCAGACCCATTGAATATCCAAGGCGAGATTCTTTGACAAATCCACTTTTCTCGATTGTTTTTCTCCATGTTTCTTCAATTTCTTCACAAGCAATACCTGGACGAATCATCTCCAAGCAGGCATTGATGCCTTCGACCGCAACATTTGAAAGGGTTTCCATTTCAATCTTAGGTTTTCCTATTTGAACAGTCCGAGCCAATGGCGAATGGTACCTTTTATAACAGCCAGCCAATTCTAATATAACGGCGTCTCCATCTTTATAACGTTCATCTGTCCAGGTTAAATGCGGCGTTGAAGTTTTTTCACCTGAAGGCAAGAGCGGTACAATGGAGGGATAGTCTCCACCAAATTCTTCAGTTCCAGTGATTTGGGTATAAAAAATCTTTGCTGCAACGTCACACTCCCTGACACCCTCCTGGATCAAATCGATGCCAGCCTTCATCGCTTTTTCTACGATGACTGCCGCTTTTTGCATATATTCGATTTCAGCATCCGATTTTATTAGACGTACCCAATTTACCAGTAATGTAGCATCTGTAAATGATGCATTCGGCAATCCTTGTTTTAGCTGTAGATAGCACTTTGCTGTAAAATAATAATTTTCCATTTCAATGCCAATGGAGCGATTGTCCTGGCCAATTTCCTTTAAAATATTTGCCACAAAATCCATTGGATGTTTACTTTCTGATTGCACATAATCATCTGGGTAAGGAATGATATTATCACGATAAAGCCATGTTGTTACCTTTGCAGCATTGGCATCCATCTCACGCCCAATCCACAATGGTTGATCTTCATCAATGATTAGCACAAGCATTTGATGTACATAAAATGACCAGCCATCATAGCCTGATAGGTAACTAATATTGGCTGGATCCGTGATAAGCAGCACATCAATTCCTTTTTGCAACATACGTTCTTTTGTTTTCCTGATTCTCTCTTTATACTCAGATGTTGAAAATGACATCAAAAAATCCCTCCCATAATCTCAAGTTGTATTGTTTTCTCATGACCGGTCAGATAACTTAAAGCACACAACCTTTGGTTCGGTCATTTCCTGGATGGCAAATTTAATTCCTTCTCTGCCTAATCCAGATTTTTTAACTCCTCCGAACGGCATGGCATCAATCCGATAGTCACTGCTGTCATTGATCATAATGCCGCCAACATCCATTTGGGCAATGGCCTGGTGCGCTTTTTCAATATTTTTTGTGAATATTCCCGCTTGAAGACCAAAATCAACACTGTTAGATTCTTGAATAGCATGGTCTAAATCCTTTACTGGGTAAAGAAGAGCAACAGGTCCAAAAATTTCTTCTTTCGCTATTCTACAATTTTCCGGAATATTGGCTAGGACTGTTGGGGAATAGAACGCACCAGTTCGATTACCACCTGTTAAAAGATCAGCCCCTTTTTCGACGGCTTCATTAACCAAAGCTTGTACGCGCTTAGCTTCTCTTTCATTAATCAGCGGACCCATGTCGGTTTCTTGTAATTGTTTATCACCCACAATATATTGCTCTGTAAGTGTTACGAATTCTTTTTGAAAGGCAGCCATTATGCTTTCTTGAATATAGATACGCTGCACACCGAGACAATTTTGGCCAGCTGCCCAAAACGCACCGGAAACGGTTGATTCAACAGCTTCTTGTAGATCGGCATCTTCCAAAACTATCACCGGAGAATTGGATCCGAGTTCCATACTAATTTTCTTTAACCCAGCTTTACGAACAATGTTTTCTCCAGCTTCAAGTCCACCAGTGAAGGAAATCATCCGTATTGCCGGATGGGTTACGAGAACATCTCCAATCTCATGGCCGTATCCTGTTACGACAGATAATACTTTCGGAGGAAGTCCTGCATGTGCAAATGCTTCCGCAAGTAAAAGGGCGCTTAGTGGTGTTACCGTAGCTGGTTTTACGATAATTGCATTGCCGGCAGCGATAGCTGGCCCTACTTTGTGTGCAACTAGGTTTAACGGATCATTAAATGGAGTGATTGCAGCAATAATACCAATTGGGAAACGATAATAATACCCGATCCGGTTCTCGCTTCCTGGCATTTGGTCAAAGGAAATGGTTTCACCATTTATTCGTCTGGCCTCTTCTGCGCTGATTCTTAAAGTTTGAATACATCTGGTCGTTTCTTTTGACGCTTCCCTTATCGTTTTACTACCTTCTTTGGCGATGATGACAGAATATTCTTCTTTATGCGTTTCAATATAATCCGCGGCTGCGTTTATGACTCTCATTCTTTCGTGAACAGGCATTGCCGCAGCAATCTTAGCACCTTCCTTGGCTTCCTCAATACATCGAATCATATCTTCAGATGAAGCAGCTGGAACACTATCAATTAAGCTGTTATCTTGCGGATCACGCACTTCAATCATCTGGTCGCGTCCCACCCATTCGCCGCCAAGCAGCATCTTCTTTCCTGAAATTTGAACTGGCATTATCATTCCCGCCCTTCTCTTATTAACGTTAAGTATAAAAGTTTTGACTATGAGAATTGTCCAGATCTAGCGTCACTAAACGGGCGCTATACTGTTACCGGTTTACGTTCACGGTTGATATTAATCAAATCAATTAAAAGTGAAAATCCTGTTTCTGTTTTTCCTGCTCCCGCTCCACTTAAAGTAACAGGACCGAGTAGATCACACTCATAAGTGATCGCATTGACTGCGCCGCCAATCGATGCTAAGGAATCCGTGATATCCACTTTTTCAGGTGCGATTGAAGCGACTGTCCTTCCATTTTCCTTTTTGACTTTAGCAAGCAGTTTCCACCGTTTCCCTTCGGCCTTTGCTTCCTCTATGTCTTCTAACGAAATATCAGTAATTCCTTTGCAAGAAACATCTTCTACACTTAACGGGATACCCATGACATAGTTTGCCAGAATGACAATTTTATATCTTGCATCATAGCCTTCCACATCACTAGTTGGATCTGCTTCTGCATAGCCAAGCACCTGTGCTTCTTTTAGTGCATCTTCATAGGACACGCCTTCTTGCTCCATTTTTGTTAAAATATAATTGGTTGTTCCATTTAGAATTCCGCGAATTTCTTTGATTTCATTTCCAGCCAAGGTCATAACAGGCATTCTTAACGAAGGAGTCCCACTCATAACGGTGCCTTCAAATCCCCAATAAACACCATTCTTCTCGGCTATTTCAGATAGTTCCTGATAAGCAAGAGCTACCGGTCCTTTATTTGTCATGACTACATTTTTTCCGCATTCAAACGCTGCTTTGCAATGATCAATCGCAGGCTGCCCTGTTTTTACATCTGTATAGGATACCTCAATAATTGTATCTGCGTTTGTACCTTCGATGGTTTGCAGGCTGGTCCACCCAGTGATTAATCCAGGTGTATCAGGGTAATTTTCCAAATTCCCTGTTTCTTTTAACGTTTTTAGTACCATATTTAAATCAAGGCCATTTGGGTGATAGATCGACCCTTTTATGAAATCGGAAATGGCGACTACCGTTGCTTCAAATCCCTCTTTTTGTTTCAACTCTTCCTTTTTATCGAGCAAAATTTCTGCTAAACCCTGCCCAACTACACCAAATCCGATAAAAGCTAGTTTATGAGACATGTGCCTTTCCCTCCTTCTTAATTGTTAAATTAGATTCATCTTTCAAAAAGTTAACAGCCGTTTGTGCAAGAATAGATGTTCCCATCTCTAAGCTGTTTTCATCAATATCAAAGATCGGAGTATGTAAATCTCTTTGAATGCCATCGGCAGTGCCGCTTCCAAGGAAAAATAAGGCTCCTGGTATTTTTTGTGTCACATAGCCGAAATCTTCACCGCCCATGCCAAATGGACGTCTTACAATTTGACACTCTGGATACATCTCTTCTATGGATTTTAAAAAGAAACCGTTTACACGAGAATCATTATGTAAAGCTGGTTCCCCCCTTTCAACTTCGAGCGTATAACTTCCACCCAAAGATTCAACCACAGATAGAGCTTTATTTAATTCCGAACTCAATAAATCCCTGACCTCTGGCGTATAGCTGCGAATCGTTCCTGAGATATTCACTTCATTTGGAATAATGTTGCTTGCAGTTCCCGCATGGATCTGACCAATACTTATGACACCAGCTTCCAATGCTGGTATTTTTCGAGCCACGATACCATGTAATGCTTGCATGAAAATCCCAAGCATCCAGATTGGATCTGTTCCTAGTTCAGGATAGGCGCCATGACCGCCCGTTCCAAAAATTTTCGCCGTAAACACATCGACATTTGCCATGCTGTATCCATCGTTTACTTGTGCTACCCCAACAGGAAGCCAGGGGCACATATGAAGGGCGATGGCCGCATCTACCTGGTCATAGGCACCCGCTTGAACCATGTATGGCGAACCTGATTGCCCTTTTTCATCCGTACATTCCTCAGCTGGCTGAAAAATAAATTTAACCGTTCCCTTTAACTCTTCCTTTTTAAATTTATCTGCAAGAAGATGGGCTGCTCCAAGTAAAATCGCTGTGTGGGCATCATGACCGCATGCGTGCATTACGCCTTCATTTTTTGATCTAAAATCATGCGTGTTCTCTTCCTTAATCGGCAGCGCATCCATATCCGCACGGATGGCAATAACCGGTCCCTCTCCTGACGTTAATGTAGCCACGACACTCGTTTCTACGCCAATGCCAGTTTCAACCTGTAATCCATCAATTTTCTTCAGCGTTTCAGCAACAAATTTTGAGGTCCCGAACTCGTGAAAACTGAGTTCGGGATGTTGATGAAACAGGCGCCGCCATGAAATAATTCTTTCTGATAACTCGTTTGCTTGTATAACGATCGGGTGATCTTTACGTTCCGGCATCTCCTGTTTTCCTCCTAAAAATGGACTGAAAGCTATTAAACTTTTAAAATACTTTCAACATGATTGAAGGCTTGCTCGAAATCTGCAAGGATGTCTTCGATTTCTTCAATACCACAAGAGATTCGAATCAGTCCTTCCGGAATTCCCATTGCAGCACGTTCTTCTGGAGTACATTCAACATGGCTTGTTGTACGGGCTGGCCCAACTGTTGTTTCTACGGCACCTAAATTTGCTGCGCGGTTGGCATATTGTAATTTAGGAAGAAGATCACGAACGGTGTCCACCCCGCCCTTAACGGCAAAGCTAAGCATTCCGCCAAAGTTTCTCATTTGTTTCTTTGCAACATCATGGTGTGGATGAGTTTCAAGACCTGGATAATACACTGCCTCGACCATATCCTTTGTCTGTAAGTATTTTGCAAGGGTCATCGCATTTTCACATTGCTGGCGAACACGTAGATGAAGTGTTTTCATTCCGCGTAAAATAAGATAGGCTGCCATTGGATCCATTGTTGCTCCATTAATTTCACGGAAATGGTAGATCTTTTCAACAAGTTCCTCAGACCCACAAACTACACCGCCTAACGCGTCCGCATGTCCTCCCAAAAACTTTGTCGCGCTATGAATGACCAAATCTGCACCTAAGGCTATTGGATTTTGATTAATTGGTGTACCAAAAGTGTTATCAACAACAACAAGTGCCCCAGCAGCTCGCCCTGCTTTTGCCATCCGTTCAATATCGGTAATTTTCACTGTTGGGTTTGTTGGTGTTTCCAAATATAAAATTTTGCAGCCTTTGGCAACTTCTTGTTCGATTTGGTCGTGGTTTCCTGTTTCACATAAGGCCACTTCAATTTCTTGGCGCGGCAGGAATTCAGTAAAGATTTTATTTGTTCCGCCATATGTGTCTTTAATTGAAACAATGCGGTCACCAGGTACTAAAAAGGTGGAAAGTGTATTGCTGATTGCTGCCATCCCTGTTGAAAAGCTTGTCGCTGCTTCTGCACCTTCAAGAATTTTGATTTTATCTTCAAATGCTTGCACGGTAGGATTTGTATTGCGTCCATAAATATGGCCTTTCTTCTTGCCAATTGCCACATCATACCATTCATCCATATCGTCATAACCATAAGCTACGCTTAAAACAACAGGAACTTGTGTTGCACCATGTACTAAATAATCTTTTTCTCCTGCCCATACTGCTTGCGTTCCCATTTTTGGTGTATTGTTTGTCATAAATACCACTCCTCAATTAGTTTTTTAGCAACATATCGCTGCCTTTAATTTTTACACCTAAATTCCTTCTCTTCATTTCTTGATAAGCAAACAGGGCAATAGCTGTATCCTGTACACCTGTACCTGTTAAATCACAAACCGTAATTTGTTCATCGTTTGTTCTTCCTTCCACTTTCAAGGATGTAAGTTCACCCAATTCAATAATTGGCGCGTTTTCTGTAAGTACACCTTGAGTTAGTGCATGATGTAATTCCCCTAAACGGGCGCATTGTGCTTTTGTATCACAGACCAGCAAATCAGCGTTAACTAAAATTTCTGCTTCTAATTCTTGTTTATGTTCCGCATCCGAACCCATTGCTGTAATGTGGAGTCCGGGATGGGGCCATTCTGCTTTTATAATTGGTTCTTTTGATGGGGTTGTCGTAATTACGATATCACTGTTTCTAACAACAGTTTCTGCACTTGGTACTGCGACAACTTCCATTCCTAATTCTGCTGTCATTTCGACTGCAAATTCTTGAGCACGTTCCGCTGAGCGAGCGTAAACTAGAACCTTATTAAACTTTCTGACAAGACCTAAAGACCTGAGTTGAAATTTTGCTTGACTGCCTGCACCTATTACACCCACTGTTTCAATGGATTCTTTAGAAAGATATTTTGCCGCCACCGCACCTGCTGCTGCCGTGCGAACATCTGTTAAGTACCCATTATCTAAAAGAATAGCTTCTGGAACTCCAGTTTGGGTGCTGATTAATATCATCATTCCGTTACCGCTTGGTAAACCAAGCTGATAATTATTAAAAAAACCGGAAGAAATTTTTATCGCAAACATTTCTTTATCTTTGATGTAGGCAGTTTTCACATCAACTTCGCCATTTTGGTCCTCAATGTCCACTCTCATGATTGGTGGCATCATAACCTCATTTTTTGATAGTTTGGTAAAAGCGTCTTCTACTACTTTTACTGCCTCATCATTGATTTGTATGTATTGCTTAATTTCCTGTTCGGTAAAAATAAACATTAGTTTTTCACCTCCTATAAAACTTTACTTTGTGACTTGAAACCCCTTTAACGTCAAGTCTCTTGAGACATTGGCAAATGTTTCACATCCAGTTTCAGTAACCCGGACCGACTCACTTACTTCAAAACCGTATTTGTCCAACCATAATCCTGGTATAAGGTGGAAGGTCATATTTGGCTGCAGGATCGTTTTGTCACCTTTTCGAATGCTCATGGTGTGTTCGCCCCAATCAGGTGGATAATTCAGACCCATTGAATATCCAAGACGCGAATCTTTCACAAATCCACTTTTTTCGATGGTTTTTCTCCATGTTTCTTCAATTTCTTCACAAGCAATGCCTGGGCGAATCATCTCCAAACAAGAATTTATGCCTTCTACGGCAACACTTGAAAGGGTTTTCATTTCTTCCTTTGGTGTTCCAATCTGAACTGTCCTTGCTAGCGGTGAATGATACCTTTTATAGCAGCCCGCAATTTCCAAAATAACTGCGTCTCCACTCTTATATCGTTCATCCGTCCAAGTTAAATGTGGTGTTGAGGTTTTTTCTCCGGATGGCAAGAGCGGTACAATAGAAGGATAATCCCCGCCAAATTCTTCTGTTCCGGTGATTTGTGTATAGAAAATCTTGGCTGCTACATCACATTCCCTAACACCTTCTTCAATCAAATCTATGCCAGCCTGCATCGCTTTTTCTACGATTTTGGCTGCCCGCTTCATGTATTCAATTTCCGCATCCGACTTTATTAGACGAACCCAATTGACTAGTAATGTGGCATCAGTAAAGGTGGCATTCGGCAATTCCTTTGTGAGCTGTTGATAACATTTGGCTGTGAAATAATAGTTTTCCATTTCTACGCCAATCGAGCGCTTATCCTGCCCTAACTCTTTTAATCGATCAGCCACGTAATCCATTGGATGCAAGATATCCGACTGAACATATTCATCTGGGTAAGAAATGATATTTTCGTGCGAGAGCCATGTTGTTACTTTGGCACCATTGGCATCCTGTCCTCGTCCAATCCATTTCGGTTGATCTTCATCAATGATGAGGACAAGCATCTGGTGAACATAAAATGACCACCCATCATAGCCAGAAAGGTAATTCAGATTGGCTGGGTCTGTAATAAGGAGGACATCGATTCCTTTTTGCAGCATCCTTTCCTTTGTTTTACGAATTCTTTCTTTATACTCAGCTGTTACGAAAGACATATCCATGCACTCCTATCTGCCTTTGACTCAATTTTTAGAATATTTTCATTTGTCTGGTTCATTATACGAAATACGATTTATGTTTTTCATCTGACAGATTGTATGAACGTTTTTTCTTCTTTCTAGTCAAATTTATCAAAATGCACTTTTATCGGGATTTTATTCCAACAATCTGTAGGATGATTGTTACACTCTCTTTTCAGTATGATGAAAAAAGAATATGAAATGGAGGTAGTCGAAATGTTACCATTTGAAAAAACGGAATATCAGGAACGAGTAAGAAAAGTAAAGACAAGTATGGAAGAACAAGGGATCGAAGTATTATTAATTACTGATCCCTCAAATATGAACTATGTATCGGGATATGATGCAATGTCCTATTACGTACCTCAGGGAGTAATAATTGCAACATCATTAGAGGAGCCAGTATGTATAGTCAGATTGCAAGATTTGTATTGTGCTTCGGAAACCACATGGATGTCTGAAGAAAACTTCATTGCCTATCCTGACAAATATTTGTGGGAGCCAAAGGTCTTGCACGTAATGGATTTTATTGGCGGCTTTTTAAAAGAAAAAGGACTTCATAATAAAAAAACAGGACTCGAATTTGATGCTTACTATTTTAACGCACATTGGTATAACCGATTAGAGAGAAGTTTGCCAGATGCGACCTTAGTAGATGCTACAGCACTTGTCAACTGGATAAGAGGACAAAAATCCGTTAGAGAATTAGAATACATGCAGATAGCAGCTAGAATTGTAGAAAAGACCATGTATAATGCCATCGAGGGAATTGGAGTGGGTGTAAGAGAATGCCATGTTGCAGCTGAAGTATATAGTGACTTAGTGAAAGGAACAGGAGTGTATGGTGGTGAATATCCGTCACTTGCACCTGTTATGCCTGCAGGAGAAAGAACAGCAGGAGCCCACTTCTCTTGGACCACAGAAGGAAAATATCAAGATAGTCAGTTAGTCTATATGGAACTATCAGGAAGTTACAAACGCTATCATGCACCGTTAACAAGGACCATCTTTATTGGGGAACCTCCTGAGAGAGTAAGAGGAACAGCCAAAATCGTAATTGAGGGATTAAACGTTGCACTATCGGCAGTAAAGCCTGGAGTCACATGCGAAGAGGTAGAAAAAGCTTGGCAAACAACTATCAACAAATACGGTTTAGAAAAAGAATCTAGGATGGGCTATACGGTTGGCTTAGGCTATCCACCTGTGTGGATGGAAAATTCAGCATTTTTTAAACCAGGGGATAAGACCGTCCTAAAGCCAAATATGACGTTTCATATGATGCCTGGGATGTGGCTGGATGGATATGGCGTAGCTATCACAGAAACGATTAGAGTTACTGAAAGTGGTTGCGAGACAATTACGAGATTCCCAAGAGAGTTGTTTGTTAAGTAGATTCATTTTAATACAACAAAAAACAGATACTTCCTAATCCTGTGGTTAGGGGTATCTGTTTTTTTATATCCTGCTTAGTTTTCAGATGTATACTTTTGAATGACCGAAAGTAATACCGAAAGATCAACGTTATGACCACTAATAATAACAGCCAAATCACCCTCTTGGTGAGGGATTTTTTTTCCTAATACTGCCGCAATTCCAGTCGCTGCTGCCCCTTCCATAATGATTCTGTGCTTATCCATCATAAAAGCCATACTATAGGCAATCTCCTCTTCAGGAACCAGGACAACATCATCCATATATTTCTGAACCATTTGAAACGTGTATTGATTATCAAGTCCGATTCCACCAAGTAAACTATCAGCAAGCGTCTCACTTTCATCAAGAATTACCGGTCTGCCGGCCTGTAAGCTTTCATACATAACAGCTGATTTTTCCATTGAGACACCTGTTACTCGTATATTCTTATCATTAGATTTCAAGGCTAAGCCAATTCCAGAGAGCAGTCCGCCACCTGAAAGCGGAACAATCACATCTGTTAACTGAGGAAGTTCCTCCAACAATTCCAACCCTATCGTTCCTTGTCCTGCGATAACATGAGGGTCATCAAAGGGTTCTATAACGGTTAATCCCTTCTCCTTTTCTAATTCATAACACCGCACTCCGGCATCATCTTGACTGTCGCCAACGATTTCAATTTGAGCACCCAGCCTTTTAAGAGAGTCTACTTTTGCCTTTGGCACCCGATTAGAGATACAGACAACCGCATCAATTCCAAGCTTCTTCGCAATATACGCTACTGCCATCCCATGATTTCCTGTTGAAAACGTTGCAACCCCGCGTTTTTTTTCTTCTTCATTCAAACTTAGTATTTTATTAGCGGCCCCTCTCACTTTAAATGCTCCAACCTCATGAACATTTTCCAGCTTTAAATAAACATGTCGACCGATTTTTTCTGATAGAATGGAAGAATGAATGATTGGTGTTCTGTTAATAATCGTGCTTATTCGTTTTCTTGCTTCCCAAACATATCGTATGTCCATATCTTTGGTTTCTTTTATTTGTTTAGTAAAAGTCATCCGTTCCCCCTCCTTAATCTAAAACTATGTATTTATATTATTGATACTAAATCCATCTATTAGAGATTTCCATTGCCAAAACTGACTATAATACAAAGAAACTTTTCATACAGTTTTACATAAAATTTCATCTATTCCAAATACTTCATAGCCATTTGACAAAACCATTCCGCTGCTTTAGGTAACACACTTTCATCAATCTGAAAATGAGGATGATGATGTGGATACATTGGTTTGTTCGGATCTCCTGCACCCACAAAACAAAAAGCGCCTGGAACCTCTTTGAGGTAGTAAGCAAAATCTTCGCCAACCATATTCGGTTTCATGATTCCTGTAAATTCAAATCCGAACAGATTATTTGCGACATCTAAGCTAAGCTTCACTTCTTTTTCGTGGTTTACAACTGATGGATATCCACACTGATAATCTAGTTTAATAGATGCTCCATAAATTTTTGCCAGACCATTTGTTAATTCTTCTAATTTCTATTGAAGTGTATTCCTCACTTCAAGAGTGAAACTGCGTGTTGTTCCTTCTAATACTGCCTTGTTTGCAATAATATTAAAAGCAGTTCCAGATTTCAGTTCCCCAAATGTAATGACTCCTGACTCTAAAGGATCAATGCTCCGGCTAATAATTTGCTGGGACGCCGTGACAAGGTGTGATGCTAAAACTATCGAATCAATCGTTTTATGAGGCATCCCGCCATGACCTCCCTTGCCTTCAATTTCAATCGTAAACCGGTCCGTTGCCGCCATCATTGGGCCAGCGCACGTTCGAAAAGTTCCTGAAGGCAATTCCGACCAAAGATGTAAGCCAAAGATGGCTTCTACTCCATTTAAGACGCCTTCTTTAATCATCCCAATCGCCCCACCAGGATTAACTTCTTCAGCAGGTTGAAATATAAATCTCACATTCCCCTTTAATTTCTCTTTTTCTAAAGTTAATAATTTTGCTGCCCCCATTAATATTGCGGTATGGCCATCATGACCGCAAGCATGCATCACTCCCGGAACGACTGAAGCAAAAGGCAAGTCCGTTTCCTCTTGAATTGGCAAGGCATCCATATCGGCCCGAAAGGCAATAGTTGGTCCTTTTTCAACTCCAATTAAATCTGCTGTAACACCAAACCCATTCACATGTTCCTGGACGTGTAAACCAAGGCTTCTCAAATATTCAGCTACTATTTTCGAAGTTCTTTTTTCTTGAAACGAAAGTTCAGGATTCTTATGGAAATCTCGCCGAAACTCGATTATTTCCTCTGCAACACTTTTAAGTGATTCTTTTATTCGCATTGTTTCACCCCATCTATAAAAATGAGGGGGCTGACCATTAGTTAATTGGCAGCCCCAAAGCTATTTAAAACTCACAAAATTTAATTTGTAATCGCTTGCTTTTCAGCAATAACCTTCTTAAATTCTTCTGTTAATAATGGCACGACTTCAAACAAATCTCCGACAATTCCATAATCGGCTATATGGAAAATATTCGCTTCAGGATCTTTGTTAATCACAACAATCACTTGAGAGCTGGACATTCCTGCTAGATGCTGAATCGCACCTGATATGCCGCAAGCAATATATAAATCGGGTGTCACCACTTTCCCTGTTTGACCAATTTGCAAAGAGTAATCACAATATTCTGCATCACAAGCGGCACGAGATGCCCCAACGGCACCACCAAGAACGTCAGCTAACTCTTGTAATGGTTTAAATCCTTCAGAACTTTTCACGCCCCGCCCCCCCGATACGATAACTTTCGCTTCTGAAAGATCGACTTTACCGGTAGCTTTCTTCACAACTTCTTTAACCACAGTGCGTAAATCTTTGATTTCTACTAATAATTTGATTGTTTCACTAACCACTTGATTTTCTTCTGCTTCAATATTGTTTGGGCGAATCGTAGCCATGACGAGACCGTCTGTAACTACTTTCTTTTGAAATGCTTTTCCAGAATAAATCGGTCTAGTGAAAACGATATCCTCACCTGCTTCTACTTCGATACAGTCCGAAACGACTGCAGCATTTAACCGCGCCGCTACACGAGGAAGAATGTCTTTGCCAATCGACGTATGTCCTGTTAAGACAACCTCCGGCTCCACTTCATCGATAACGTTTAACAAAGCCTGTTTGTAGCCATCAGGGGAATAATTGTTCAATTCATCATTATCGACAATATACACTTTCTTTGCCCCGTATTTTTCAAGATCTTCACAATACTTTTCTGCATCACTTCCAAATACGCAAGCAGTAATTTCATCACCCTTTGCGATTCGGGCAGCTACAGTTAAAACTTCAAAAGACACATTTCTGATTTTTCCATTTTTGGCTTCGGCAAGAACAAGTACTTTTGTCATCACATATCCCCCTTTAAACTGCCTTAACATCAGCATGAAGTAACTGCACTAACTTTTTTACCTGAGCTTGGATGTCGCCTTTTAGAATTTGTCCGGCCTCTTTTTTCTTTGGTAAATAGTAGCCGACGATTTTCGACTTCGGCTGAAGATCATCCTCACTAATATCTAAATCCTCAATGTCCAGTCTTTCCAACGGTTTCTTTTTCGCCTTCATAATTCCTGGCAATGATGGATAACGAGGTTCATTCAATCCTTGTTGAGCAGTAACTAATATTGGTAAGGAAGAATCAATGATTTCTAAATCACCTTCAACGTCTCTTGCAACTTTAACGAAGCTGTCATTAATCTCTAGTTTCGTAATTGTGGCTACATGGGGAATTCCTAGTTCTTCAGCGATACGAGGTCCTACCTGACTCGCACCATTATCAACAGACATATTCCCGCCTAAAATAATATCAAAATCTCGTTTTTTGATGGCAGCCGCTAATATTTTGGCAATCCCCTGCTCGTCCAACGGCAGGTCATCTTCATTTTCAATCAGTACACCATTGTCGGCTCCCATGGCAAGTGCTGTGCGTAATGCACTTTCAGCTTCTGATGGACCAATTGACATAACTGTTACCTCTCCACCGTGCACCTCTTTTAACTTAACAGCCTCCTCAACCGCATATTCGTCATATGGGTTGATAATTAACTGCGCATTGTCGTTAACAACTTCCCCATTTTCAATGATTATTTTTTCTTCCGTATCAAATGTTTGTTTCAAAATGACAACTATATTCATCCTTTTTAACCTCCTTTTTCCTAAGAAATTTACTTATTACACGTGGCTATTAACGGTTGTTGAATATGGATGATCTGGTAAAAGTAAATCATTTTCTTCAAAGCGTGTTAATCGGAAAGGAGCAAGATCAATGCCTTCTTGCTTACTTTTCCCTGCCAATACTAGGTCTGCAGTCAATTTCCCCACGCTTGGCGCTATTTTAAATCCGTGTCCGCTGAACCCCGTGCAAAGGTAGGCACCAACAATCGGAGTTCGACTTATAAACGGAATTCCATCTGGTGTCACCTCATAGGCTGAAGAGTAACTAGCTAACAACTTAGCTTGTTCGAGCGATGGAAAACAGCTTAGGAATTTCATAATCGCCTTCTCAATGGCTGCTTCTGTCGCATGCTTAGGGTATTGGTCTGCATCATAATCGGCCGGATCAATATATTGTGGATCCGCATGATCGGCATTCCCTAGCAGCAGGTGACCGCTGCATACTTCAGGTTTAATATACTGGTCATGCTTGAAATCTCCAAAAGAAGGAACCGTTCCCATTGAAGCACCGGGAGAAATATAAATGAGCTGTGCGCGCTGCCCCTGAACTGGTACATTCACACCCACATTTTTCATAATGTGGTGTGCTCCTACTCCTGCCGCTACAATGACATATGGAGTAAAGATTATCTGACCATCAATTGTCTCTACCCCTACAACCTTGCTGCCATCATCACTTGTCAGCACCCTCTTTACACCGCAATGCTGCTTAATCGTAACTCCCAATGCCCTCGCAGCATCCGCGAATGCTTGGTTGGTTAGGACCGGATCACCATAACCACCTTCAGGTTCATAGGCAAATGCACCAAATTGTTCCGTATCCAATTGGGGCCAAATTTCCTTCCTAACTACTTCCTTGGATACTATTCCAGTATTTACGCCATTTTTCTTTTGCATTTCTACATTCTTTTTCAATATTTCAATATTCTCATGATCGACTCCAAACATATATCCAACAGGCTGGTAGCCGACTTCATTTCCTAAAATCTCTTCTGCGTATTTAAAGGTTTCCAAACTTTGTACAGCCATCCGCGTTAATAGTGGATAGCTGTAATGACCACGAAGTACACCACTTGATTGGCCGGTTGCCCCTGAACCGATTGCATTTTTCTCTAAAACGACAATGTTTTTTACATTTCTCTTGGCAAGCTCATAGGCCGTGCTGCACCCCATTAATCCCGCGCCGATTATGACAACATCAGCTGTCTTTGGCAAATTACTCATCACTGTCCACACCTCTCTTACATATTGTTAAGATTTTTCAGGAATATCCTAAATCTTCTGGATTTATCTTAACTCTCCGTTCTAGAACAAGTCATTAGACATTTTGTTGGAACTATTTTTATGAACTTTCGACATTTTGAAGTTTGGTATTATTTTCACCATGCAAAAAGGACAGGCAAAAATGCCTGTCCTTAAATAAGTTTTCCTTTTCTTTTCTATTCTGCCGAAGCCTCGCCTAGCTTCCATAATTTAATACTCAATTCTAACAGGAATCTATCTTCTGGATCGAATAACGAAAGATTAGTTAATGACTCGATTTTCTTCAATCGATAAAGTAAGGTATGCCGGTGTAGATGTAGATCCCTTGCCGTCTGACTTGTTTTCCCTTGATTTGCATTGTAAACCATTGCTGTTTCAATTAAGTTTGCGTTTTTTTGTTCATCGTACTTTATAAGGGATTGGATCGTATGATTGACAATCTCACTCATCTCTTTATCATTCGCAATTCTTAATAGCGCACGTTCCATTCTTGTATCCTCATATTTTGTACAACTGCCTGCCCCGTCTTTCTTTCTACCTATATGCAAAGCTTTTTGAGCATCGATAAAGCTCTCTGAAAACCTTTTCTCGCCCTCGTGACATCTGCCTATTCCCCAAGACAAAATTACCCCGGGTAATAATTTATTTAAGCGTCGATTTAATAAATCAAGAAAGTTATGTACTTTATCAAATTTACTTGTAAATGAAGACTCTACAAATAAAATAATGTCATTTCGATGATCTGTCGTCATTACCTTTTGCTTTGCCATATTAGCAGCAAGAAAAATTTCATCCTGAATATAGAGAAGCATGCTTTCTTTCCATCGTTCGTAGGATGTATCTGAATAATTTCTTTGATAGAGCTCCTTTAAGTTTTCAGGAGTCCCGATTAGACAAATATAGGGAAGCTCCAATACATAGCCAAGCGATTTTGCCTGTGAAATTTTTTGGTCCCAGCTGGAAAAATCCCCCTCTGCTAGACTCCAAACAAAATCCCCTCTTAGTTTCATTTTTATTTCTTCAATCGTATTTTCACGAAGGAACCACATCGCAAGGACAGTAGAAGCATGCTCCAGAACAGTAACATTTTGTATAGATAGAAAGGACTCTACTTTTGTTTCATCTTTAATTTCAATGTTCAGATACCCTTGAAGTCGATTCGTCGACTGGATGGGGATTTGTAAAATAACACTATTTAAGAGATTAATTCTTTCGATTCTAGTAAGCAGTGGATGTTGGCTATTCATTAACGATATTCGCGAGACAACTTCTTTGGTAGACGTATGATGATTCCATTTTTCAATTAAATCCTTCGCATTCATACTTTTTCCTTTAATTACATTGGCTTTATCAACAATAATGAGAGACTGACTTAATTTTTCTCCCACAAAATCCGCGATCTTTGATAGATTTTGATTGCTCAGTATCATATTCAAAAGCGTTTGTTGGATGTTTTCAACTATTTGCATTTCTTTGTTTTGATCTCTATTTATCTTATTCATAATGGAATGGGAAATTTCAGCAAAGCGTATTTCCCACGGGATTTCTATAATTGGAAACTCCTTGTCTTCTGCAAACATAAGCACGCTTTTCGGAATTTCACTAATATACTTACCTTTTGCAATTGCAAGGGCCGAGGCACCTGAATCATAGACACTTTCAACAAATTGATGAAAAACTTCCATGTCATTGCCTGAACCTGCACCGGTATTAAGAACAAATTCATTTTTACGAATATAATTTTCTACAGGAATATCCATAATAGAAACCCATTCTACTGGCTGTTTAGACAACTTGTTTACTGCTGTTCTTACTTTGGCCCCACGTAATATATCTAGATCCAGAACATCCTGTATTGTCAGCACTTGTCTTAAAACCCCAAAAAAATTATTTTTCAACATAGATAAATGTAAATATGAAGGTGTAACAAAGGTAATATCGGTATTTTCAAATTTTACATTATTAAGAATTTACCATCAATACAATTAATAGTTTCCAACTTCAAAATGTAGAAAAAACAACTAACAATTTCGACATTTTGGCAATAGTCAATAAATAGTTGAAAAGCTACACTTAGGTTAAGTTTCGGAAAAATCAGAAAAATAATAGGAGGAAAAAAATGAAAAAACTACTTTCTATTCTAGGCATGCTTATGTTGCTAGTTTTGACTGCCTGTCAAGGAACCAACTCAGTATCAAATGAAACAAATGGCTCATCACAGTCAACCTTAGAAAAAGTAAAAAGTAATGGCGTTGTTACGATCGGATTTGCAAATGAGAAACCTTATGCTTATCAAGATAGTAATGGAAAGATTACTGGCGAGGCAGTTGAGGTGACCCGTGCAGTATTAAAAAATTTAGGAGTCAAAGAGGTGAAAGGTGTCCTTACAGAATTTGGATCATTAATTCCTGGCCTCAAAGCCAAGCGATTTGATATGATTACAGCTGGAATGTTTATTAAACCAGATCGTTGTGAACAAGTAAGCTTCGCAAATCCAGAATACACCATTGGGGCAGCATTAGGAGTAAAAGCAAATAACCCACTTAGACTAACAAGCTACGAAGATATTAAGTCAAATCCTGATGCTAAAGTCGGTGTCATGGCGGGTGCAATTGAACATGATTATTTAAAGAAATCAGGGATTTCAGACAAACAAATCACAATCATTCCAGATATTCCATCGGCTGTACAAGCCCTTCTTGCGAATCGAGTAGATGCCATTACGATGACAGGTCCTTCATTGGAAGCGATGTTAGAAAGTGCTGGAAGTAAGGATATTGATAGAGTAAAGGATTTTAAACAGCCAATTATTGATGGGAAACCAACTCAAGGTTTTGGAGGATCTGCCTTCCGTTTAGAAGATACTGAATTCCGTGATGCCTTTAATGGAGAGTTGGAAAAGTTAAAGGATTCTGGAGAATTACTAAAAATTATTAGTCCCTTTGGATTCTCTGAAAACGAACTCCCTGGTGATATGACAACGGAACAACTTTGTAAATCGTAATGTATAGAAACAGCCAATGTTTCTGCTAAAACATTATATAGAACAAAAAGATCCCCTTAGGCCGATGATTTATCGGAACTAAGGGGATCTTTTTGACTGCTATCTCATTCTTTTTAAGAAGGCCTGAAGACGCTCACTTTTTGGATTTTCAAAGACCTCTTGTGGAGGTCCTTGTTCGACGATTTTCCCGCCATCCGTAAAGATGACTCGATCGGCAACATCTTTTGCAAAGTCCATTTCATGGGTTACTAATATCATAGCCATATCACCCTCAGCAGCAATTTCTCGAATCACATCAAGTACCTCACCAACTAGCTCTGGATCAAGAGCTGACGTTGGTTCATCAAACAGCATGATTTTTGGACGCATCACTAGCGCACGCGCAATAGCAACACGCTGTTGTTGTCCACCCGATAATTGAGCAGGATAGTTATTTAATTTACTCCCTAACCCTACCTTCTCTAACATGGCTTTCGATCGATCCTCAGCATCTTTTCTGCTCATTCCAAGCACATTTACTGGAGCCTCGATACAGTTTCGCAAAACCGTCATATGTGGAAAAAGATTAAATTGCTGAAACACCATACCAATTTGTCCTCGCATTTTATGTAAGTGCTTCTCATCTGCTTTAACCAGTTTCCCCTTCACCTCTTTGTGCCAGAGAGGCTCACCGTTAATTTCAATAACTCCTGAGGTAGGTTGCTCCAATGTCATTAAAAGCCTGATTAAGGTTGTTTTGCCTGATCCACTTGGTCCAATAATCGCCATTTTTTCACCTGGAGATACAGCGAAATCTAACTCACGAATTACCTTAATATCACCGAATGATTTACTTACCTGTTTATATGAAACTAATGGAGTTACTGTGTTCACTGCTAATTTCTCAATAAATTCGAGTTTTTTAACTGCCAGCATTATGCCGCCACTCCCTTTTGTTTAGATTTTTTTCCTTTTTTCACTATTATTCTTCGATTCAGTTTCCCTTCTAATTTATTAATGAGTAGTGCGGATGGATAGCTTAGTAGTAAGAATAGTAATCCGACAATCGTGAATGGTTCCAAATAACGAAATGAGCCAGAACCTGCAATTTTTGCCGTTTGCAACATTTCAACCACAGTGATAGCTGAAAGTATTGGGGTATCTTTAAACATTGATATTAGATAGTTACCTAGCATTGGTATAATAGGCGGGATGGCTTGTGGAAGGATTACCTTCGTCCATTTCTGGCTGAGAGTGAAATTAAGGGCTGTTGCAGCCTCCCATTGTCCACGTGGAACAGCATTAATTCCTGAACGATAAATCTCTGCACAATACGTGCTGTAATGAACACCTAATGCAAGTGTTCCAGCAACAAAAGGGGATAAAGATATGCCGTAAAATGGTAACACATAGAACACAAAGAATAGTTGTACGAGCGGCGGAGTTGCCCTGATAAATTCACTTACCCCAATCACGAGCCATGTAAGTGGTTTGAATGGTGATCGGCGAAGTACTGCTAATACTAGGCCTAGTATCATAGCTAATCCAAATGCAACAATAGTTGCTGCCAATGTAGTCCACATTGCATCAAAGATAACTGGAAATACCTCCAAAGCATAATCCAAATCAAAGATATTCATTTTAAACACCTCCTAGAGAAGTTTTATGCTCTAGCCAACGAGCCACTATAATAAGAGGCAGGGCAATGAAAAAATAAATTATGAGCAATGATGTGAAGATTTCGGTTGTTTGTCCCACATAGGTATTACGCATGGTTAGGGCCTGATACGTTAGATCACCGAGCGTTATTAAAGAGACAAGTGAAGTTCCCTTCATTAATTCGATCGATATATTCCCAAAACCGGGAAGCATGATTTTTATTGCTTGGGGGAGAATAATATTCCTCATTCTTTGAAAAGGAGTCAAATTCAAGGCAATCGCTGCTTCCATTTGACCTTTAGGAATAGAAAGAATTGCCCCGCGAACAATCTCTGATGCATAAGCACCGTAGCATAAAGACATAGCAATCACACCTGCCGCAAGCGCAGATAATTCGATGCCGAAAAATGGCAGTACAAAGTATATCCAGAACAATTGAACAAGCAGTGAGGTTCCCCGGAATATTTCAATGTAAAACGTACTAATTCCCCTTATCATTTTATTTTTAGATAGCTTTCCAAGACCTGCAATAAATGCAATTAAGTAGGTAAAAATGATAGACAACACAAGGACTTGCAATGTAACCTTTGCTCCATTTAATAAAGATGGTAATAGTTCAACATACGTATTAATAGAAGTCACTTCCTTTCGAAAATTATTAAATAATTTGAATTTTTAAAACATTAGAGCGTTATTTATATTTTAGTTAAACACTCTCTATTCAACAATGATAATTTTGTATGAATTTATTTAATAATTTTAGCCAATTTAAACAATAAACTATCTAAATACAAAAAAAGTCAGCTAGGGTAGCTGGCTTTTTTTGTATTTAGATAGTATTATCTCTTGGTATTAACATCCCATTTTCCATGTTTTTATGCTTAAATCTAATAAAAACAAATCATCGGGATCCACAAGGGAAAGTCCCGTTAATTCTTCAATTTTCCTTAAACGGTAGAGTAAAGATTGTCTATGTAAAAATAGTGCTCTTGCTGTTTGGCTTACATTCCCTTGATAATAATTATATGTACTAATCGTTTCTATTAAGTCAAGATTACGCTGTATATTGTATTCTACGAGAGGTTCAATGGTGGACATAATGATTTCTTTCATATCTGGGTTTTGAAAGAGATTTAGCAGTAAACGGTCGATACGGGTATTTTCATACATAACCCGATGACCAATCCCTTTTTTATTCCTGCCTATATTTAATGCAATTTTAGCATTTTGATAACTTTCTTTAAAACCTGTAATTCCCTCATTGTAATTACCAATCCCCCAAGAAATTATCACGTTTGGCAATAAATTTCTCATTCGACGATCCACAAGATCTAAAAAGTTCGTGATACTTTCATTCTTACTATCTAGCGAATGTTCAAGAAAAACCAGCAGCTTCTCCTCATGGTATGTAATCATTACTTCTTTATTTAATGCTTGTGCAGCATAGAAGATTTCTTCTTTAATGTAATGAATCATGCTATCAGCCCATTGCTGATAAGCTTCTACCGTTAATTTCCTTTTCTTGAAAAGTTCTTTTAAATTTTCGGGAGCACCAATTATACAAAGGTATGGAAGTTTAAGATTATAGCCAATAATTTCAGCCCTTGAATTTGCCTGCTCCCATGAATTATATTCCCCATTAATCAGTTCGTTAATAAAAGAAGCATGCAACTTTATTTTTGTTTCTTCAACTGCATTTTTCCTTGAAAACCATAGAGCTATTGTTGTCACAGCATGCTCCAGGACATTGACAGTATTTTGAGTTAAAAAGCTATCCAAAATGATATCAGAAGCCAGTATGACAAACAGATAATTTTGTGTATTCCCTGAGACTTGTATTACTGGAAGCTGTACAATGCAGTGCTCTTCTATTTTTATCTTTTGGATTTTTTGAATCATAGGATCATGAGGGGATAATGACACAGATTTCATAGCAGGGATTATTCCTTTGACAACGTACCCCTTCCAGTTTTCTAATAGATTGGGAATCTCTTTACTTTGTGCATGAATTGTACCGGTTTGATCAGTGATAATTACAGGGAAACCTAAATGCTCATTTAAATAAGTTGATATACAAGCAAGATCTGCCTCTTTTAAAATTAAATTTAATAGCTCCTGCTGAACTTTTTCTGATCTCCGACTTTCTTCATTGGAGACATGATTTAATTTCACCATAACCGCTTCTATTACGCTCGAAAAACGGACTTCCCATGGCAATTCAATAATAATAAAATTATTCTTTTCTGCCATTTCGATGACTTCTTTGGGAATTTCATAAATATATCTTCCTAATGCAACGGCTAATGCGGATGCCTCAGAATTAATGACATCCTTAACAAATTTTTCAAATTCCTCAAGACTATGGCCACAGCCGATGGCAGTTGTTAAGACAAATTCATTCTTTCGAACAAAGTTCTCGACAGGCATTTCGATTGCAGATACCCATTTAACCACTGTTTCGGTGATTAATTTTGAACCAGATAGTACTTTAGCGTCCTTCATAATCTCTAATTGTAAAATGTCGAATATTTGT
Source organism: Bacillus sp. OV166 (assembly GCF_900177675.1). GTDB lineage: Bacteria > Bacillota > Bacilli > Bacillales > Cytobacillaceae > Neobacillus. The sequence continues at coordinate 4,411,032 of NZ_FXWM01000001.1, forward strand.
AAACTCATAGAAACCCTCCTCATGATGTCCCGAACCTTTAGTTATTATTCCTCATACCACAGTTGGATAATTTTGAAGAATGGCGGATTGGTCTATCGAAACAACTATAGCACAATAATCTTATATTTATGTTAACAATAGGTATTAAACACTCAGTAATATTTTAACAAATTCAAACTTTCCAGTAAATTAGGTAAATAGATGCGTTTTATAAATCGTTTTATAAATAAAACAAAAAAAGTCAGTCCCACTGAAGTTTCCTTAGTAGGGACCGACCTTTTATTCAGTAACCGCTAATTTTTCCAATTCAATAATTTTTTTAAGATATTCATATTCGTTGTTTTCGAGAATATCAATTTCATTGTTGGTGGCAAGTAGAACTTGATTTCGACACTTGGATATTCTTTGAATCATCGGGTGTATGGTTAGGCTCGATAAATGAACAAAATCATATAAGTCTGTTAAACAAACCGGCAGTTTATATCCCTTATTGCTGCTGGCAATTAACAGCCCACTATCACGAAGTTTGGAAACGATGTTCGATCTAAAGTAATGATGATTAATTTTGTTCACTCTGATTGCATTTAAATTATCTAAAATTTCTTGGGTATAGACATATTCATTAGGATTTTCTCGCAGATTAAATAACAGGAACTTGAGTAAATCTATCCTAATTTTTTCATCCGCATCCTCACTCTTTTTATTCTTTTCAAGATATTGAAGGGCCAAATTAACCGATTGTTTAAAAATAACCTCATCAAATTGAGAGTCCTGATTCCTTGATATGTAATCATGTAAATAGTTTTTATAGTTTTGCGGCCATAAATTAATGGCGATGATTTTCTTTTTGATGATTTTATGAAAAAGCGGATAATGTTCCGAGTACTGGGTTTGATCGTAACCTTTTGTAATCGTCCCAGCGATTAAATTAGCCAGTTGAAGAATTATTTCTGATTTACTGTGATTAAACCCAAAGGTGGAATAATTAAATAAATCTGGAACACTTTTTTCTGCTATATACGTTTTAAATTCAGTCATGAATTCTTTCGTTCCTTGTTCCACTAACACAAGATCCAGTTGGTCAAACGTTCGATTTAAGTCATCATAGATTAACCGATTCATAAATTTGATAAACGTCTTTTCAAACGTGATGCCGCTATCTTCTCTAATTTTTCTTTTATCGACGACATAAGCATAAATATTGAACGGTAAATCCTTTAGTTCATTTAATAGTTGAATTCTTAGATGAGGGTTATCAATTTTATCAGTATGCATTTCGTCGGTTTGAAAGTATTTTTGTCTCACCTTTTCAACTTCCTGTTCTAACAACTCTTTATTTGACTCTTTTGCTAGAATAGAAACGATAATAAAGTGGGTCGAAACATCTTTATTTTCAAAATCAAAACTATAATCACCAGATTCATCAATAAACGCGAATTGGATATCGTTCATTCTCCCACCTCACCCAAAAATTCTTTCTTTAGGTACTTATTTCAACAAAATATGATCTAAAACCTTCAAAAAGTTAATTTTCCCCTTATTAAATTCATTGATTAGCACGATAAACCGCAAGTACAGCGATTTTTTCCAAAAACAAACGAATAAGCAGATGGAAATTCTTGATTTACCCGCTGGACCTCATGGGCAAATTCCTGTTCATTTTTAGGAACATTTGATAAGGAATCGGCTTTTTTCTGATTATCAATATGAGCGCCTGGTGGAACATAGCTGCCAGGCCTTAGCGTTACTCCACCAGTAACAACTGCCCCCGAGGCGATGAAACTTCCTTCTCCGACCTGGGCATGATAAACAATTGCCTTAAAACCGATAAATACCTTTTTATCAATCTGACAGGGACCATGGATCAATGCTCCGTGGGCACATGATACCTCATCGCCGATATAGACTGAATATTTCCTATTATTAACCTCTACATGTTTGTTTTTTAAGCCATGAAGGATTACTCCGTCCTGCAAATTACAGTTGCTTCCGATAAAGAAAGGCGTCCCTTCATCTGCGCGGATACTGACGAAGGGACCGACATACGTATTATTCCGAATCGTAACGTCGCCGACAATATAGGTAAAAGGGCTTAAAAATGCCGTTTTATTTATTTTTGGAAAAATTGGTGTGGGATTTACGGAAGTTACCGGATTCGAACCTACAAAGTAACTATAAATATTAAAAGGACCATTTACATTATTGAGATAATGCCACATGATACATACCCCTCTTCCTAATAACTGGATTCTTAATTATTCATACTACATATACGTAGGTTTTCTAAATTAATAACTTTCCAGATCAAGATAAAATGTTTAAATAGAATAAAGATATCAATTTTATATTGAACGCCCTTTTTTTTAAGGGGTCAATTAGCAACTTTGGGTGATGCTGCTAAAACGACTTTGAATATTACTATGGAAATTTTGATCCAGGCTCAACAAGCCGCTGTGACAGCAAGTATTACAGCCACCACCATGGCATCAAGCAGTTCAGGCGGAGATTCGAAAGTAATCCCCATGCTCTTGCGGCGAGCTTTGTTCTTCATTCTGCTTATGATAGACAAATCTCTTGCTCTCACGGTGAGTTTTGTCCTTCATCCCGCTTATGCTAGACAAATCTCTTGCTCTCTCGGTGAGATTTGTCCTTCATCCCGCTTATGATGGACAAATCTCTTGCTCTCTCGGTGAGTTTTGTCCTTTATCCCGCTTATGATGGACAAATCTCTTGCTCTTTCGGTAAGTTTTGTACGTAATAAAGCCCTTCTGTTTCATGTTTTTATCTTTTGATCCAACAAAAAGACAGTGATTCCTAAATCACTGCCCTTTTATGATTATTCTTTTGTTAGGTTTACAGGATGATCATCCTGTTTATTCATTTCTTTTTCTAACTGCTCCACCCGTGCATCAATACTTTGGAAGTAGGAATGGTTCACCTTGTGTTCTAATCGTTCCAGATAGTTTTCAATATCCTTAAACTTTGATGTAAATTGGTCCGAATATGAATTTGACTCTGATACCTGATTTATTTTAATATTAGCCCGTGTTACATTTTCCCGGCCCATTAATTCCATCCGTCGAAGATGCATATCCTTTAACTTTTGCTTCATTTCTTCATGCTTTCTTTCTAATTCAGTTAACTGCTCAGTCACTTGTGCAAGAGAAGCATTCAGGCGCTCTGCACGCTCTATATATTGTTGATGCTCCGCTGAAGCAAATTGATAAAGCTCTGTTTCTCCTGCTTTTGAAGCAATCTCTACCTGGTACTTTCTTTTTTCTGCTCGCTCAGTTGATTGATGATATTCTCTTGTAAATTCTTCCTTTAAGCTAGATTGACGTTCGATAAGCTTGCCAACCTTCTCCGTCTCCTGCTCACATTGGCGAAGGTATTGATTGAGCAAATCAATCGGATTTTGTTTTTCTTTGTGTTGACGCGTTTCATTCAAATCAGCAATAATGAGATCTTTAATTTTAGTTAATAAGTTTGCCATTGTTCACTTTTCCCCTTTTAAATTAATTTTTTTTTAATTCATTCCATTGTTTATCAAAATTTTCAAATGGATCGGATTCCTTGTTCACAGGCGGCTTTTTGTTTTTATTCCACTGTTTATAAACAAGGAACAGTACATAAGCTGCTCCGACTCCGATGAGTGCTGGAATATGGTGGATGGTTGCTGAAAGTACAATTAAGCCGATGATGACTAACCCAATTTTCCAACCTGTTGATTCCGCCTTCAAAAATTGTTTATAGATGAAGTAAAGAATCGCTAGACTTACGAGTAACCCAATAATCGGACCAATTGTTTTAAGTAAGATGACCGCTGCAAGTCCGCCGGCTAAAAGTAAACCAAATTTTTTCATGTTATTTTCCTCCTTCGTTCTTTATCTTGATTTCATCTTACCTTTTTTCAATCCTTTTCATAATTGCGCTTGAGCTTGATTTTCCCCTCAGACTTAAGACGTAGATGCAATCGGACTGCTTAGTATTGAATATATTAAAGGAACAACGCAATTCACAAAAAAAATCAAAAAGGTCAAACTTTCCATTCTCTATCTATCTGTTATAATTAAATTATCCCAATCCAACCATTTTATGGTGTAATACTAAAAAGCATTTGCCGTCAGGTAGATTCTTTTTTATATAATCCATTTTCAGGAGGTTATCTATGTATAAAATCAAAAATAAAGAAAAGCTATTCATTTACACAGGACCAGATGGTTCAGGGAGAAAAACGGTTGCCAAAATGGTTGCGACCGCGTTTGATATGGAAACGGTGCTCTCATACACGACTCGTTCTCCTCGTCATTACGAAAAAAATGGGGAAGACTACCATTTTATTAACGATGAAACGTTCAAAAAAATGCAAGAGAACCAGGAATTTCTTGAAAGCGTTGACATCGATGGAATACACTATGGCATTCGCGAAGAGGATATTGTTAAGGCATTTGAATCCCATACCCTTGTCTACCTAACATTAAATCCTGAGGGAACAGAAAAATTAAAGAAAATGTATGGTGATCGTGTCATGCGCTTTTTCATTTATGCCGACCGCGATACGGTTATTAAGAGACAAAAGGAACGCAAAGATAATGATCAAGACATTGCCCGCCATATGGCCCATTATGATGAAACCATGAACTATAAAAACAGTTGTGAACATGCCTTTGAAAATTATGATTCGCCTCAAGTTTCCTACCAAATAAGTGAAGTCATTGAAGGTTTCCTTGAAAGAGGTTTCATAGTTACTGATTAAGCAGAAATAATAAAGTGTCAGGCCTATTGGGTGCCTGACACTTTATTTCAATTCACTGGGTTGTTAACTTTTCAAGTTCTTTAAAAACCGCTTCATAATCTTCTTTTTTATCAGCTTTAAATGAGGTGTTTATGTAGGTTATCACGCCAGTTTTACCCACCACAAAGACTGAACGAATCGCCGTTCCGCCTTTTTCGTTAAGTACATAGTAACTTTTTACCGTTTGTTTAAACCAATCTGACAATAAAGGATATGGCAGGGTTCCCATACTCGCTGCAAAAACTCTATGGGAGTGGATATGATCCACACTAATAGCTAGTACTTCAGCATCTAATTGCTCGAATCGTTTGTAATCCTCTTTCCAAGAGGATATTTCCTTAATTCAGCCGGGTGTAAAATCCATTCCATAAAAGGCAACAACTATGTTTTGCTTCCCTCGATAATCAGACAAGGCAATCTTTTCTGTTGTCGTCGCCGATAATGAAAAGTCTGGGGCCATCTCGCCAATATTCAAAGACGCTTCCAAGATCTATTCCTCCTTTCTAGTCTAACTAAGAAATTCCGTTCAGTACCCTCATAAATTATTTACCTTTATTGCTGGCTGGGTCCTGAATTGGAACATGCTTTGGTCGATTTGGATAGGAAGCCTTCCCTTCATCTGGACCTGTAAGGTCATTTCTCTGGTCTAGAACTTTCCCAGTATATTCAATTGGATTATTCTTTGGCATTATCTCACCTCCAAGTAAAAGGGGATGCACTATGATCGTCCGTTAGCTCTTCTTGTTTTGAAATTTTAGTTTCTGCTCTGCCTCACTCATGTTTGGATTACTTCTGGGCAGACTTTTGCTTAACGTCTTCTTTAATTCAATATTGGCATCATCATCCGTATTATACTTCTGGTCCATACTTCCCCTCCTTTTTGTTACTTATTATGAACCTTATTTGTAGGTTCATTCGTTCGTTATTTTTTACATAACGGAAAAAGCTTAATAAAAAAGAACGCTAATAAACAAAGAAATTTGTTCTTAAGCGTTCTCTGCTGTTTTATTAATAAATATAATCGGTGCCATCCATCCGCTAATAAGCGCACCCGGTAATAGTGCTATACCTGCCTCAACGGCCGTAAATTCCCGCATCCGCTGCAAAAATAGAGGAATGATGGTCTCCGCCCCCAATGAGTCCCATAAAGCTAATCATTCCAATTATTATCACCTCCGTTTGTTAATTAATAATTTAATTTTTCTGAATTTATCATTTAACTACTTTTATCACAAAAAAAAATCGAGTAGAGACTTAGTCCCTCACTCGAATTTTGTACTTATCATTTTTTCTTTTCACTTAAGTTTTTTCTGGCTTATTTTACATTTAGGGGTTTATATCAAACTATTATGTAAACCTGGTGGGTCAACTTTTCGACTTCTTAATTTTGTAATTTTTATGGTTTACAATGGTAGTAAGTGGTTCATCCTTATCTTTCGAATAACCATATTGGACCATAACAGAATTTTCCCTAATACCAGAAACGACACCTTCATGATTTTTTCCTTCACGACTAAAGGAAATAACATCGCCAATATTTGCCGTAGCCATTCCATCACCTCGACTTTATATTAACCAATAATTCCCGAAAAAATACTTTCCATCTGTAAGGAAAATGATCAGAAAAAAAGCCCTTGAAGGGTCAAAGGCTTCGCTTTATCAGAACAATTAAAGGACGATCGTACTTTCTAAAATAAGTTTATTAATGGTTTTCCTAAATCCCCAAATAATGTCCGAGAGCATTTCTAATTCAATATCTATTTCTCTAATGTCCCAATAATGTTCGTTTTTTCGGTGGTAGGTAAACTTTCCATCAGGATACTTCATAATCGTAAGCGTTCCATTCGGACTGACTGTATTTAAGGTAAGAAAATATTTCGTCCCATCCCAATTAGCATACTTATCAAAATGATTTAGAAATCCAGTAATTTCGCTACTTCTCAAAATCATCACCAGTCACCCCTTAACTTTTAATCGGTAAAAACGATTCGTGAAAAAGGAACGTGAGGATTTTAAAAAAAATACATCCTCCATTAAGTTATTGTTTTCATTATAGAAGATAAAAAAGTTAATTCAACGATCATGGCAAATATCCAAACATCCTTTCGTGTAAAATGGTGTCAGGCACCAACATAAATTTGGAAACACATTTTCGGGTTAAAATCTGCTATAGTAGTTTTATGATGGAATGGAAAGGAAATATGACAAATATGAAATGTATTTCAATCGATTTAGATGGTACCTTATTAAACTCTCAGCATGAAATAAGCGTGGAGAATGTGAAGGCCTTAAACGAATTGAAGGACTCAGGCCACTGCCTTATTTTGAACACAGGTCGTGCTTACGCTGATGTCATTAAATTAAAAGCCGTTCAAAATATGGAGATTCCGATTTTTTGTATCAATGGTTCCGTTTTATATTCAGAAACGAGAGAAATGCTGTACGAGGCTACATTAACAGTTTCAACCTATAAAAGTATTTTTACGATATTAAAAGAACTCGGCGTTGGTATTTTGGTTTACACCAATTATGGCGGTTTTCCCTCGACATTGCCTCCATTGCATGGGAAAAGTAAACAAGAGCTCGATACCCTTTTTCAAGAATTCAATTATGATGAAATTCTTAAAAAAGACAATCTAAAAATCTATAAACTTATTGCCTTGGTACACCCGGAGCAAATAGAAATGATAGCAGAGGTTAAAGCGGCATTAGCAGGGAAATTTGATATTTCGATCGCTTCCTCATTTCCAAATAATGTGGAAATCACTTCAAACGAAGCACATAAAGGAAAAGCTCTATTACGTTACCAAAAAATGTTGAATCTTTCTTTTGATGAAATAATCGCTTTTGGGGATGGCGGCAATGACCTTGCCCAGTTTGAAGTAGCTACCACTTCAGTTGCCATGGGAAATGCCCCTGTCCATGTTCAGCAAAAAGCCGATATCATCACAAAGACTAATGACGAAGATGGTTTTGCCTATGCTGTTCGAGAGCTTTTACAATTATTGAACACAGAAGAGCAACGATCTATATTAAAAAACTGAAATTTTTCTGCTTAAACAACTGCGTCACCTCAAAATGGGGGATGCAGTTTTTTGTCGTTTAATTTTTATATAGTCTGTAAGGCACGTCCAGTCATTTAAAACCAAGGACTGCATACCCTTCTTACTAAAGGGGGGATTTTCATTAACAGAGAATTTTCGAATAAAACGTCTTCCAAATCTTCCGTTGTTTTTGGAATCATTTTTGGTGTTATAGGGATTGGATTCATGTTTCTCAATATTTGGATCGGTTCGATTTTCTTTGTGATTGGAGTTGTCATTTTTTTGTGGATGCGATACTTTGGCAACGACACCACCGTTTCCTGTCGTGAAAAAGGGTTCACTGTCACAATCATTAATAAGCGAAAAGGAATCTTTGTAAACGACTACGCCTGGGAGCAGGTTACCGAAACCCACTATTACGAAAGAGAATCTGCAGGTGAAAATAACACAACAACACGTTATTTTCAGGTAAAAACCGAAAATGGTGTCGCCTTTAATTTATATGAAATGAAGAATTTTTATGAATTAATAGAAATATTCAATCAAAATACTGTCCACTTGCCTTACTTTTGGGAAAAGCCAACAGGAATCTTAAAAACACGTTATCAAAAACAAACCCGAGTTACTTCTTAACTTATTGAACCTTCACCTTAAATATTCATCCTATATGAACTTATAAAGGAATTATAGTTAGTAATTTTCTATCAATTTAAAAAAATTAGGGATTGGAAGGAATGTATGCTATACTTTGTTTACCATTTACTTTACGTTTTCATAAGACCGCCCTACTCAACTGCAGAGTAGGGTTTTTTATTTGCCCCGAATTTTACCAACAAAAAAAGACTCCCATAAAGAGAGTCTTTTTATATTTTGGGTCTTATTATGCTTTACGAACGTTAGTAGCTTGGGGTCCACGTTGACCTTGTTCTACTTCAAATGTTACAGCTTGACCTTCGTCTAAAGATTTGAAACCTTCGCTTTGGATAGCTGAGAAGTGTACGAATACATCGTCTCCTGCTTCGCGTTCGATGAATCCGAATCCTTTTTCTGCGTTAAACCATTTCACTTTACCTTGTTCCATTTGTTGTTTCCTCCTCGTGTGCTGTGCACACATTGTGTTACTATCCTTGCTCAGATCTTCAAGACAGAAAGTTTAGCACTTATTATCCTACCGACTAACAAAAATAATTCTTCCTTACTATAACAGAGATTAGTAAGGAATGCAAATAGGTATTTAGGATTAATTTTATTTTTTGATGTTTTTACAATGCTATAAGGCACTTTCAGTCTTATTCTTTACGCGGTATGCGGAGAAATTCTGCACACTGACAAAAATCCCTGTTATTAAGATGGTAACCAAAACAGGCAGCAGCCAGCCGAGCCCATTGTTATAAAAAGGCAATACTCGATCATAAAACGAAACAATCTGCGCTAGCCACCCAAAATAATTGATGCCAACCAGATCGCAGAATGTTTTAAGCCCATCGATAATACTGATCATAAAGGTAACTGAAATAGCAGATACATAAACAATCCGTGAATGGTTAAACAGCTTGGACAAAAAAGTCAGCAGCATTAAGGCAATCGACAATGGATATAAAAACATTAATAAAGGTATGGAAAAATTAATGATATTCGCTAAACCAAAGTTTGCGATAACAAACGAAATGAGCGAAAAGAAAAGCACCCACATTTTGTAACTGATTTTCGGTACCAGTGTATGGAAGTATTCGCCGCAAGCTGTCATCAAGCCGATGCTCGTTGTTAGACAAGCGAGTATGATAATAACCGACAACATAACCGTACCAAATGTTCCAAAATAATAGGAAGATGCCTTCCCCAGAACAGGACCTCCAGTATCAAAAAGTCCGAACGCGCTTGTGCTTGACGCCCCTAAATAAGCAACGCCAACGTAGATGATTCCAAGAAAAATGGTCGCAATCAGTCCAGACTTAGCTGATGCTATAAGGATACCTCGTGTAGACGTTACACCCATCGAACGAATTGAATTGATAACGATGATCCCAAATACAAGCGATGCAAGTGCATCCATTGTGTTATAACCTTCCATAAATCCTTTCATGAACGCCCCGTTTGCATATGTTGCTTGTGGTGCCTCAATTGAACCGAGTGGCTTGAAAATAACCATTACTAATAAGATAAAAATTAAAATGATAATAGCAGGAGATAAGATTTTCCCCACACGGTCCACAAGCTTTGCTGGGTTTAATGAAAACCACAAGGTCACAATAAAAAACAAACCAGTGAATACAAATAATCCAATTTGACCAAAACTTTCACTTAAAAACGGTGAGATCCCAATATCATAGGCTACTGCGCCCGTCCTAGGTGCGGCAAAAAATGGCCCAATCGTCAAATAAAGAATCGATGTGAAAATAACCCCATATAGCGGGTGGACCCTGCTTGCCAGCTCCTCTAAGTTCTTGCTCCCCGAGAACCCGATTGCCAGGATTCCAAGAAACGGAAGCCCAATTCCGGTAATTAAAAAGCCTGTCACCGCCATCCACACATTTGACCCTGCATTTTGACCAAGTGCTGCTGGAAAAATTAAATTCCCTGCCCCGAAAAACAAGGCAAACAACATTACTCCTATAACGAAATACCTTGAAAATGGTAATTTATTTTGCATATTAGCTACTCCCGCCTAGATGTTCTCTTCCTAAATAATTAATTCTAAAAAAATCTATATAATGATATATTCCGAGAATAATATTACTATCCTCTTGAGAAAAATTCAACCTATTTTTGAGATTAGTTTGATAATTTCGAAAGAAGATATGTTTATTTTTCAACCTATTTAATAAGCTTTTGGTAAATAGTTGTGATAATGATATATTTTTCATTTTTCTCATCAATACTTTTCTAGAAAAATAATTACCATAATTGTTGCACACCATTTTCATCTATACAAAAAATTGCCGTATATATAGGAAACTCCCTATATATACGGCAATCTTCAACTTGTTTGTTTTTTCTATTTTTTCTTTAATTCCTCTAATAATGGAAATAGTTCTTCCAAATGGGTAATCTCATAAGTAGGGATAACTTCATTTCTGGCTTTGTCATGACGGTTAATCCAAACCGTTTTGATTCCTGCCCGATTCGCTCCTAGAATGTCTGTCATTAAATTATCCCCCACCATAAGGACCTCATCCTTTTGAACCGACATAAGCGAGAGTGCGTGTTCAAAAATGGTCGGATCAGGCTTCCCTCTGCCGAAATCCCCTGAAATAACAATTTGATCAAAATATGGAACCAGTTCAGGTGTTATGGTTAGTTTTGTTTTTTGTAGATCGGGTGAACCATTTGTTAACAGCAGCAACTGGTAATTCTCTTTTAACGTATCAAGAATTTTAAATGATTCCTCATAGACAAACGGCAGGTTTCTGCGCTCTTGCGGGAACCGTTCAGCTAACTCGAATCCAAAATCGGTGTCATCCACGCCCAATGATTTCAAACCAGCTGTCCAAGCGTCCTTTCGATAGGTAGGAACCATTTCCTTCATCTTTTTAAAATCATCCTGATCATCTAAAAAATTACCCCATAACCCTTCAAACGGATTAATCCCAATCATTTGCGTAAAAGGGTAAAATTCATAGGAAGTATAAATGTTCCTTGCTGCCTCTCGAACGGCCTCTTCGAGTTGGTCCGCATCGACCCCATACCGTTCCTCAGCTACTCTACACGTAGCAGCAAAAGCCTCCTTCACACTTTTTTGATCCCAGAGCAGTGTATCATCTAAATCAAAAAAAATCGCTTTAATCATCGTAACCTTCCCCTTGTATAAAAGATATTTTTACTAGTTTACCATTTTAATAATTGAAAATATATAATTGTTAATTTTTTATTCATTTATTAGGGAAGGGAACCGATAATCGAGTGTTACAAGCATCAAGATATTTTCTTAGGAAGATACGGTTAACACATTGTTTTTGGATCCAATATCATGAATCGACGGGTCGACTGTTACATTATTTCCCACAACCATTAAATGCCCATCGGGATCCTTCGAGACAATGATGACACCATTCTTGACTACCGTTTGGCTGCCAATGACCGCATTTTCAATCCATGCGTTCTCTTCAATAATGGTATTTGGCAAGATGACTGTGTTTTTAATTCGCGCCCCCTTTCCGATCTTCACACCGCTATACACAACGGACTTTTCGATCGTACCGTAAATTTCACAGCCTTCACTCAGTAAACATTGGTGAACCTTAGCCGACTCATCCACAAATAACGGGGGCGCATTACTTTCGACGGTATGGATTCTCCATTCAGGATTCTGGAGGAAGATGTTACTTTCCCTATGCAAAAGATCTAAATTGGCATCCCAGTAACTACGAACGGTGCCTACATCCTTCCAATAGTTATTGAAATAATAGGCAAATAACTCCATTCCTGCACTTAGCATCGAAGGAATAATATCCTTGCCAAAATCGCTATGAGTAAATTCTTTTTGCTCCTCTTGTAGCAAGTATTCTTTTAAAACAGACCATTTGAAAATATATATACCCATCGATGCTAAATTCGTGGTCGGATTTTCCGGTTTTTCTTCGAAATCGATAATTTTATAGCTTTCATCATCAATTTTTACGAGACCAAAGCGGCTCGCGTCTTCCCACGGAACTTCTACGACAGCCATGGTACAGTCCGCTTTTGTTTCAATATGCTGCTCAAGCATCAAAGAATAATCCATTTTATAGATTTGGTCAGCAGATAGAATGAGCACATGCTCAGGTTTATGCTGCTCAATAAATTCAATATTTTGAAAGACAGCATGTGATGTCCCTTCATACCATTCTACCCCAGAGTTACTGCGCTGAAATGGCGGGAGAATCGTTAGGCCCCCATATCGATTATACAAGTTCCAATAATTGCAATGGCCAAGATGTGAATGCAAAACATAAGGTCTGTATTGCGTTAAAATTCCAACGTTCTCAATTCCGGAATTCTTGCAGTTACTTAAGGCAAAATCAATGATTCGGTATTTCCCACCAAATGGTACTGCTGGTTTAACTAGTGATTTTGTTAGCAGGTTTAATCTTCTTCCCCTTCCTCCAGCCAATAGCAAAGCAATCCATTTTTGTTTCATTGTTTCCCTCCTCGTAAAATTTTTTTGAATGAGACTGTCATTGGAACTTCTTATACTCTTATTATCTCCGTTTTCTTCCATTTTTCCGGTTAACCTGTTACAGCTTTGTGAAATTGCCCTGCTTTTTTATCGACACTAAGAGTGACGCAACTCTGTATTTGTCTCGAATTGTCGTAAATTCAAACAATGAAAATATGACCAATCTATAAAAAAACTGCCATTTCTCGACGATTGATCTCATCGGTGGATGACAGTTTTTATATATTATTCTAGAATTCGTTTTTCCCCTTCAATTGCTTTGATTGGGTCAATATTTTGCGTGAATTCAAGGGTGCCAATGTACTTCCCGTCCTCATCCCGAACAGCAAAATAACGGATATAGACATACTTATCCTTGAACTTAATCCAAAATTCCTCAGACTCTTTTTTGCCGGACTTAAAATCTGCCAACAGTTCCTCTACCACATGGACACTTCTAGGCGGGTGGCAGTTTTGAACGGTACGACCAATAATTGCTTTCGTCCGCGCAAAAATTCTTTCTTTTCCGTGTGAAAAATACCGAACCACATCATCTTGGTCAATGAAGGTGATGTCAACGGGTAAATGGTTTAATAAGAGCTCTAGCTGTTTTAAGGAAAGAATACCGGTTTCCATCTTAATATAGCCTTCAGAGATTGCCTGTTCATTTAGTGCTTTTCTTTCAGGCTTCCATTCTGCTGCAGGAGCGATCAGACAAAAGCCAATTTCATCACTTTCATGAGCAATTTTGACCCATTCATCTTCTGTTAAATTCTTCAAAGCCATAGGGAAGAGAATGTTTTCTTCTTTATAAATCATTCCTGCTACTTGTTCAATCACATAATTTAAAACTCCGATAACAGCCTGCTTGTCGCCGTGATAATGGGCAAGCTTTTGCCTGCCATCCTTAATCGCATCCCGGATAAAATCATCGATTCTCCACATATTTGTCGTTGGGCCGAAAATCCCGTACTTTTCTAAATAAGGAAAAATCAAATTCTCTTTACGACTATAATGCTTATCAATATCAAGCAAGAGATTAATATCTTCGAATAGCTTATAGATATTTTCAGCTGAATCTTCTTTGTCCAACTCCTCTAAATGTACTTGAAGCTTGGTTGTTAACAGCTTATCAACCTCTTGATTTTCGAGTTTAAAGGTATGAACTGGATGACCTGCCTGGTCTTCAGGTCTTCCGTTTTGATGGTCTTCTTCTTTAATCGTTCCTTGAAAAATGGCTGAATGCTGGTTGTAGATATGCTTAAGTTCAGCAGCAGATATACTTCCCTCTTCGACAAAATCATGTTGTAACTGGGTTATTTCATCGATGGTTATTTTCCCGATAAACGCATCAAAATGTGCTTTGACCTCATCAAGATTTCGTCCATTATGAAGATCAATAAAAAGTTGTTTTAGTATCGCTATACGTTCTGTATATTCACTAGTTAATTGTTCACGGTTATTAATGATTTCACTCATATCAGGATTCTCCTTCACTGTTGCAAATTACTTTTGATATTTATTCTCATTAATAAGTTAACACTTCCAAAACTGTTTGTTTGTGATTTACATCATTAGTAACAAGGTAATTGAGAAAATTTTAAGGAAAAACTTTTTGACAGTTTATTAATTTCATGTTATATTTATCTCGAATTAAAGATAATTAGTTTTAAGATAATATTTCAAATTAGTTTAGAAGATACTTAATAAATAAGTCTATTTGAATATAAATAATCAAAATAGAGGATAAATTGGAGGATTCATTATGAATGGATTAAAAGGTATGCACCACGTAACAGCCATTACGAGCAGCGCAGAAAAAAACTATGAGTTTTTTACGTATGTATTAGGGATGCGCTTAGTTAAGAAAACCGTTAACCAAGATGATATTCAAACCTATCACTTATTCTTTGCTGATGATATTGGCAGTGCTGGAACCGATATGACCTTTTTCGACTTTCCTGGCATTCCTAAAGGGGTCCATGGTACCAATGAGATTTCAAAGACTTCCTTCCGTGTCCCAACTGATGCGGCAATCGAATATTGGGTGAAACGCTTTGACCGTTTAGAGGTAAAACATACAGGAATTAAAGAGCAATTTGGTAAAAAAACACTGTCGTTTGTTGATTTTGATGACCAGCAATACCAATTGATTTCAGATGAAAATAATAATGGTGTTGCAGCCGGTACCCCATGGCAAAAAGGACCGATTCCTTTAGATTATGCTATTACTGGATTAGGCCCGATCTTTGCTCGTGTCGCTAATTTTGATTACTTTAAAGAAATGATGGAAAAAGTTCTTCTATTTAAAGAGATTGCACAAGAAGGGGCGTTTCATTTATTTGAAGTAGGTGAAGGCGGCAATGGCGCTCAGGTAGTAGTCGAATATAATGCGGTTCTTCCTCAAGCACGCCAAGGATTTGGGACGGTACATCATGCGGCATTCCGTGTCGACGATCGTTCCGTTCTAGAAGAATGGATTGGACATATGGAGAGCTTTGGATTCCAAACATCTGGATTCGTCGATCGCTACTTTTTCGGATCACTTTATACAAGAGTTGCACCGCAGATTCTATTTGAGTTTGCCACTGACGGCCCAGGATTTATGGGAGATGAGCCCTACGAAACACTAGGTGAAAAATTATCATTACCGCCATTCCTAGAACCAAAACGGGAACAAATCGAGAAATTGGTTCGTCCAATTGATACCATACGAAGTACAAAAGAATTCATTAAAGAATAATTCTTTTAAAAATAAACACACAAAGAGCGTGGCCGTGGGCCTCGCTCTTTGTTAATAACTAGAAAGGGTCAGTCCCCCCACTACTTTTAATCACCCTTTTTAATAAGTTTGTTCCCATCCCAAAGCCATTTATTCTCTTTTTGAAATACCCCCCCAATCCACCAATCACGTTCCACAAATTCACAATGAACTTTTTGTTCAGTTAAAACATCTAAACCATGGGAAGTTAACCTTAGCTTTGCATTGGGTTCCGGATTTGGATAGTTGGGTAATGGATAATCACATTCCAACAATGGATAGGGTCCATGCATCAGCTCGTTTAGCATGGCAGCAAAATAAAGATCACTTATCCCATCATTAATTCTTTGCATACTTATCGATTGAAATAATTCTCCAAACGAGCATGGATTATTATCAAGATAGTTTAAAACTAAGGTTTCTACTTTATTTAGGCCTGTATGCACGGAGGGAAAGTAGCTTAAGTGTGATTGAAATGCTTGTTTTAAAAAAGGTAATTTTTCTTTTGATGAAGCCATCCATTTTTCAATATCTATCGGATTCTTAGATGTATAAGCTTTCCAGCCAGTAATAGCTTCTATTATTTGTTCATCTGTTACTAGTTGTTTCTTTTGATAATAAAGTCCTTCCAATTGCTGAGATGATAATTGACCAAGCCCATAAAAAGGTTCTACCCCTTCGTACTCATCAATAGTCACCAACCATAGGTTCATACACTCTTTTTTTGATAGTTCGTTTAGCAAATACATTAACATCGTTTGATCAAACCGATCGTGCTCAAACCAGAGTACAATGTCTTTCTCTCTAGGGATTTCATCAAGGAATCGATTTTGATCCTTACAATTCCGATTAAATAACTCAGCAGGAATAGCCAATTTTTCTTCAAAAAAACGAGCCCTGCGATGGATCCAATTTTCCGCCGAAATATCTTCGGATAATGGACCATAATCATACATTTCCCGCCAAACTAGAACATCTCCAGGAAGATTTCCTAGCTTACTACCCACTACATCCCCATTTACAATGTGAATCATACCAATACCTCATTTCTTGTCATCCCTCGCATTAATCATAAATTTCAATAAGATTAACCAACAGACTTTGTACAATTTATGAATTTGACTTCATACCAAAGTAGAATCTAATACAAGCGTTTATCTATTTTAACATGAAAAAGCATATATCCTTCTAATATAAGCATAGACTAATATATTGCTATTTTAGGTAAGCATATTAGTTTAGTCATTTGCATATCGTTTTAAGACGGGAAAGGAGACGATTGAATATGTATAGTACCGAAGTAAACAAAAAAATTGAAAGTATTGCCCATCCTAAGGTCCAAAATATAATAAGAACATGTGTGGAACAAGGATGCGTGTTCAAACCTCATCCAAGTAACCCTAACTTAGTAAATTTATTTGATCCTGCACTCAGGAAAAATATTATTGGGGACATTAACCTTTTAAGTGAAAGAGGATATTTCACACTGGAAGTAGAAAATGGACGTTTTAAGACTTTTAGAAATGAAGTTATGGGATTGGATATAAATAAGGCTGATTTTGAAGATAAGGTATTAAGAAGATTGAAACGGTAGCCTTCGATAGTTCTGGTGTGGAAAAGGGCAATGATTTTTGAGATCATTGCCCTTTTTTGTATATTTAAAACCAATTAAAAAGGACAACCTTAAATGGTTATCCTTCGTTTGCCTGGCAACGTCCTACTCTCACAGGGACGCGTGTCCCAACTACCATCGGCGCTGAGAAGCTTAACTTCCGTGTTCGGTATGGGAACGGGTGTGACCTTCTCGCCATTGCTGCCAGACTATTTTGTTGAGGTATCATTCCCTCAAAACTAGATAATGCAGAAGAAGTTTGTAAAAACGAGCTGCCTTAAAAATATGGTTAAGTCCTCGAACGATTAGTATCAGTCAGCTCCACATGTTACCACGCTTCCACCTCTGACCTATCAACCTGATCATCTTTCAGGGTTCTTACTAGCTTGCGCTATGGGAAATCTCATCTTGAGGGGGGCTTCATGCTTAGATGCTTTCAGCACTTATCCCGTCCGCACATAGCTACCCAGCGATGCCCTTGGCAGAACAACTGGTACACCAGCGGTGCGTCCATCCCGGTCCTCTCGTACTAAGGACAGCTCCTCTCAAATTTCCTGCGCCCACGACGGATAGGGACCGAACTGTCTCACGACGTTCTGAACCCAGCTCGCGTACCGCTTTAATGGGCGAACAGCCCAACCCTTGGGACCGACTACAGCCCCAGGATGCGATGAGCCGACATCGAGGTGCCAAACCTCCCCGTCGATGTGGACTCTTGGGGGAGATAAGCCTGTTATCCCCGGGGTAGCTTTTATCCGTTGAGCGATGGCCCTTCCATGCGGAACCACCGGATCACTAAGCCCGACTTTCGTCCCTGCTCGACTTGTAGGTCTCGCAGTCAAGCTCCCTTGTGCCTTTACACTCTGCGAATGATTTCCAACCATTCTGAGGGAACCTTTGGGCGCCTCCGTTACTCTTTAGGAGGCGACCGCCCCAGTCAAACTGCCCACCTGACACTGTCTCCCACCCCGATCAGGGGTGCGGGTTAGAATTTCAATACAGCCAGGGTAGTATCCCACCGACGCCTCCACCGAAGCTAGCGCTCCGGCTTCTCAGGCTCCTACCTATCCTGTACAAGCTGTACCAAAATTCAATATCAGGCTACAGTAAAGCTCCACGGGGTCTTTCCGTCCTGTCGCGGGTAACCTGCATCTTCACAGGTACTATAATTTCACCGAGTCTCTCGTTGAGACAGTGCCCAGATCGTTACGCCTTTCGTGCGGGTCGGAACTTACCCGACAAGGAATTTCGCTACCTTAGGACCGTTATAGTTACGGCCGCCGTTTACTGGGGCTTCGATTCAGAGCTTCGCGTGAGCTAACCCCTCCTCTTAACCTTCCAGCACCGGGCAGGCGTCAGCCCCTATACTTCGCCTTGCGGCTTCGCAGAGACCTGTGTTTTTGCTAAACAGTCGCCTGGGCCTATTCACTGCGGCTCTTCGAGGCTATTCACCTCAAAAAGCACCCCTTCTCCCGAAGTTACGGGGTCATTTTGCCGAGTTCCTTAACGAGAGTTCTCTCGCTCACCTTAGGATTCTCTCCTCGCCTACCTGTGTCGGTTTGCGGTACGGGCACCTTTTATCTCGCTAGAGGCTTTTCTTGGCAGTGTGGAATCAGGAACTTCGGTACTAAATTTCCCTCGCTATCACAGCTCAGCCTTATGCGAGAAGCGGATTTGCCTACTTCTCAGCCTAACTGCTTAGACGCGCATATCCAACAGCGCGCTTACCCTATCCTCCTGCGTCCCCCCATTGCTCAAACGATAAAGAGGTGGTACAGGAATATCAACCTGTTGTCCATCGCCTACGCCTTTCGGCCTCGGCTTAGGTCCCGACTAACCCTGAGCGGACGAGCCTTCCTCAGGAAACCTTAGGCATTCGGTGGATGAGATTCTCACTCATCTTTCGCTACTCATACCGGCATTCTCACTTCTAAGCGCTCCACCAGTCCTTACGGTCTAGCTTCAACGCCCTTAGAACGCTCTCCTACCACTGACATCTAAGATGTCAGTCCACAGCTTCGGTGATACGTTTAGCCCCGGTACATTTTCGGCGCAGAGTCATTCGACCAGTGAGCTATTACGCACTCTTTAAATGGTGGCTGCTTCTAAGCCAACATCCTGGTTGTCTAAACAACTCCACATCCTTTTCCACTTAACGTATACTTTGGGACCTTAGCTGGTGGTCTGGGCTGTTTCCCTTTTGACTACGGATCTTATCACTCGCAGTCTGACTCCCACGGATAAGTCTTTGGCATTCGGAGTTTGTCTGAATTCGGTAACCCGATGAGGGCCCCTAGTCCAAACAGTGCTCTACCTCCAAGACTCTTACTACGTGAGGCTAGCCCTAAAGCTATTTCGGAGAGAACCAGCTATCTCCAAGTTCGATTGGAATTTCTCCGCTACCCACACCTCATCCCCGCACTTTTCAACGTGCGTGGGTTCGGGCCTCCATCCAGTGTTACCTGGACTTCACCCTGGACATGGGTAGATCACCTGGTTTCGGGTCTACGACCACATACTCATACGCCCTATTCAGACTCGCTTTCGCTGCGGCTCCGTCTCTTCAACTTAACCTTGCATGGGATCGTAACTCGCCGGTTCATTCTACAAAAGGCACGCTATCACCCATTAACGGGCTCTAACTACTTGTAGGCACACGGTTTCAGGAACTATTTCACTCCCCTTCCGGGGTGCTTTTCACCTTTCCCTCACGGTACTGGTTCACTATCGGTCACTAGGGAGTATTTAGCCTTGGGAGATGGTCCTCCCTGCTTCCGACCGGATTTCTCGTGTCCGGCCGTACTCAGGATCCACTCAGGAGGGAACGAAGTTTCGACTACAGGGTTTTTACCTTCTATGACGGACCTTTCCAGGTCGCTTCATCTACCTCGTTCCTTTGTAACTCCATGTTGAGTGTCCTACAACCCCAAGAGGCAAGCCTCTTGGTTTGGGCTATGTCCCGTTTCGCTCGCCGCTACTCAGGGAATCGCGTTTGCTTTCTCTTCCTCCGGGTACTTAGATGTTTCAGTTCCCCGGGTATGCCTTCCATACCCTATGTATTCAGGTAAAGATACTGTTCCATTACGAACAGTGGGTTCCCCCATTCGGAAATCTCCGGATCAAAGCTTACTTACAGCTCCCCGAAGCATATCGGTGTTAGTCCCGTCCTTCATCGGCTCCTAGTGCCAAGGCATTCACCGTGCGCCCTTTCTAACTTAACCTAAAAGGTTATTCTCTTACTTATATAAGAGAGAAAACTAAAATGGCAGGGAAAAATTGAACTTCATTTTTCCTATTGACTCGGTTCTTACATTGACTTCTTCATTACGATTATCTAGTTTTCAAAGAACGATTAAAAAAAGCTTTGAGAGAATTGCACTCTCAAAACTAAACAAACAAAATACGTGTATCAAACAAACTGTTTTGTCTGGCTCACAGGTCCAGCTTTATCCTTAGAAAGGAGGTGATCCAGCCGCACCTTCCGATACGGCTACCTTGTTACGACTTCACCCCAATCATCTGTCCCACCTTAGGCGGCTGGCTCCTTACGGTTACCCCACCGACTTCGGGTGTTACAAACTCTCGTGGTGTGACGGGCGGTGTGTACAAGGCCCGGGAACGTATTCACCGCGGCATGCTGATCCGCGATTACTAGCGATTCCGGCTTCATGCAGGCGAGTTGCAGCCTGCAATCCGAACTGAGAATGGTTTTATGGGATTGGCTAAACCTCGCGGTCTTGCAGCCCTTTGTACCATCCATTGTAGCACGTGTGTAGCCCAGGTCATAAGGGGCATGATGATTTGACGTCATCCCCACCTTCCTCCGGTTTGTCACCGGCAGTCACCTTAGAGTGCCCAACTGAATGCTGGCAACTAAGATCAAGGGTTGCGCTCGTTGCGGGACTTAACCCAACATCTCACGACACGAGCTGACGACAACCATGCACCACCTGTCACTCTGTCCCCCGAAGGGGAAAATCCTATCTCTAGGAGTGTCAGAGGATGTCAAGACCTGGTAAGGTTCTTCGCGTTGCTTCGAATTAAACCACATGCTCCACCGCTTGTGCGGGCCCCCGTCAATTCCTTTGAGTTTCAGCCTTGCGGCCGTACTCCCCAGGCGGAGTGCTTAATGCGTTAGCTGCAGCACTAAGGGGCGGAAACCCCCTAACACTTAGCACTCATCGTTTACGGCGTGGACTACCAGGGTATCTAATCCTGTTTGCTCCCCACGCTTTCGCGCCTCAGCGTCAGTTACAGACCAGAAAGCCGCCTTCGCCACTGGTGTTCCTCCACATCTCTACGCATTTCACCGCTACACGTGGAATTCCGCTTTCCTCTTCTGCACTCAAGTCCCCCAGTTTCCAATGACCCTCCACGGTTGAGCCGTGGGCTTTCACATCAGACTTAAAGGACCGCCTGCGCGCGCTTTACGCCCAATAATTCCGGACAACGCTTGCCACCTACGTATTACCGCGGCTGCTGGCACGTAGTTAGCCGTGGCTTTCTGGTTAGGTACCGTCAAGGTACCGGCAGTTACTCCGGTACTTGTTCTTCCCTAACAACAGAGCTTTACGACCCGAAGGCCTTCATCGCTCACGCGGCGTTGCTCCATCAGACTTTCGTCCATTGTGGAAGATTCCCTACTGCTGCCTCCCGTAGGAGTCTGGGCCGTGTCTCAGTCCCAGTGTGGCCGATCACCCTCTCAGGTCGGCTACGCATCGTCGCCTTGGTGAGCCGTTACCTCACCAACTAGCTAATGCGCCGCGGGCCCATCTGTAAGTGTCAGCCGAAACCGACTTTCAGCTTTTCCTCATGAGAGGAAAAGGATTATCCGGTATTAGCACCGGTTTCCCGGTGTTATCCCAGTCTTACAGGCAGGTTGCCCACGTGTTACTCACCCGTCCGCCGCTAATCAACAGGAGCAAGCTCCTATTGATTCGCTCGACTTGCATGTATTAGGCACGCCGCCAGCGTTCGTCCTGAGCCAGGATCAAACTCTCCAAGAAAGTTGATTAGCTCATTTTGTTACGTTGGCTTAGTTTCTTAATTGAAACTAAAAGTTTTTGTTTGTTTGCACGATTTTGTTTGTTTAGTTTTCAAAGAACAAATTCACTTTCCAAAGAAGCGACAAAAACTATTATACTATTATTTCTCTATTTAAGTCAACACTAATTTTTAACACTCAATGTTTAACTCGTCCGAAGAGAACTTTCCTATAATAACATGTAAGTTACTATAAGTTCAATGTAAAGTTTTTTCCAATTCAACTTCAATTAACAGCACCGCATGGAGTATTTATTAACCACTCGTTTTTGCTGTCAACGAGTACTATCTTATCATGGTAGACAATAGGGTTCAATGTGTAATGTTTTCCATTTTGCCAAAAATAATTAATTATAATTCTAGCTGAAATAATAGAAGGAATTGATTATAGTTCATTAGTTGATCCATCAATAGATAATCAATTTTAAAAGGCAGTGGATCATTTAACCACCGCCTTCTTGGAACCTCTACCAAACCTTTTCAAGTGCCACCTTATTCATTCCCTAGGTTTTTCCATTCCTTATATTTGGATGGGCTAAGCTTGTTCACATGTTGCAAAAACTCATCTGAATAACCAAGTTTTTTTAATCCAGATAACAATTTGGCAGGGACAGCCCTGTCTGTATTAAATGCCCTCTTGAGGTCGATTATTTTTATCTCCCCCAGCTCATTGAAAAAAATGTGGCGAACTTCAATATCTAATCTCGTAAAACCTACAGTTTTCATTTCATCCAGCATCGATAAAATTTTTCCTACGATTGCCTCTGAAAGATTTTTTTCTCTTTTTAGATAATGCTTAAGATTATAACCATTTACAAACTCCATCACTATATAGTTTTCACCATATTCATATAATTTAGGAATAATAGGTGACGATTGTCCTAATTGCAATGCATTTAATTCCTTTTTTTGTGTGTCTTCATTAACAAAAATTTTGACGCACTTCTTAGGTGTCAATTGAAAGATGGATCCATCAGCACCCTTCCCAATCATTGTGTAACCGCTCAGATCTTGAAGGGTTACAGCGCCTTTATTCTTGGCTACTATTTTTTCAAAATCATTCATTTTAATCTCCTTCTATTTCGAAATTTTAAACCCCTTTGTTTTATTTAAATCTTGGAGACTGCTCTAATATAACCCGAGTTCTTTTCCCCAAACCTCAATTTTCTCAATGTATCTCTTGAGAAGTGTGCTCTTTCCACCATCCAGCACTTTTTGCAAATGACTAGAAAGCTTTTTTTCTAGAGTTCTCTGTAAATACGCCTTTTTTAGTAATCTCAGTGGATCCTCATTGAAGGTTATTCCATATTTCAACATTTCTTGGCAATAAACCTGCACACATTGACTTCGAATCTCCTCTTCCCTTTGTTGCCAATCTGAGCGAAAATCAATTAATAATTCGACTAGAACGACCAAATCATACCAGCATGGATAATGCTTCGCAGACTCCCAATCAATCAAAGAGACTTTCCAATTCTCCTCCTCATCATTGGCATTTTCACAGCAAATATTGTGGACATGGAGGTCACCGTGGATGAGACATTGTCCAGATTCCGTAATTTCAGGAAAAAACACAGGCCCTTTTTTTAATATTTTTTTGATCATTTTATACCTTGGTGCCATCAATTCTCTTAAGTTTGGATCTTTCATTGCCAGATCCAGGTTCTCCTTTGCTTTATTGATTCCTTTAGTCCTTTCCTTTACCTTCTCCTCAGAATCAAAATGTGGAAGAGAGACGTCAAAAAGATCCGCATGCTGCAAAAATCGATGATCAAAGGTTAGGGCATGAAATTTTGCCACGGTTGGAATAATTCGTTCCAAATGTTTCGGAGTTAATTTTATTTGTCCTCGTATCGGCTTCAAACATTCGGTGAACATCCATGTTTCATTACCATTTACATTCGGTTCAAGCCAATATAATCGCGGCATAAACTCATGATAAATGGTATAGGCTTTTTGATACATACTGATTTCTAATCTATGATTTTCTTTCAGTGGTTGTTTATATATTTTTAGGACTATGGGAATGAATTCCCGACCATCAGTTAGTACCAACTTCCAAATACTTGTCTTTTCCCGTGTATTTTTGAGGCATTCTATTCTTTCATCCACTAACTTTACTTTTTTACCAAGGACATTTTTCAGCTTCTCTTCCCAATCAAATTGCTTCCAACAGCTAATAATTTCTTCTATATTATTCAAAACTAAAGTTCCCACCTTCCTCTGCCATCACTTATTTTCTCCCCCATAAGTTTCGCAAATGGGAAACAAAACTTCGAACAAACGGAAGAGGGTCATTCCAAGCAAAAAGAGCCTCCACCTTTTTTCCAGATAAACTTTTTACCCATTCTAAGAACCTCATTTCCCCATTTTTTTGTTTTTGGCGAAAGGAAAGAAAATCACGGACAAAGTAAACCCATTTGACCCCTTCTTTCTGCACTGTCACTGGTGCTGGATTTTGCCCGGTAAGGGATAAATAATACAAGTAGGCCAAATTTACCCCACAAGCCATCGATAACGCTTGAGTTAAACCAATTCTTGAATTGATTTCGATAAATTTCAATTTCCCATCTCTTGGGTCCCGTTTAAATTCGGCAATCGCCAAGCCTTTGAATTGAATATCTTTTAGAAAGGTAGTAGCGAGTTGAATAACTTCTTCGTCCCTAATACTGAGGGCAAGAGCGGTGGAACCAAAATGAGGGGGGAATTGATGTAATTTTTGGTTCATCCATATGCCAATTAAATTCATCTGTTCATCAAAAAATGTCTTGACGGAATAAATACAATCCTCGTCACCAGGGATGACTTCCTGGACCATTAGTTCACCGAATGGCCGATAAAAAAGGTACTCTTCTCTCAATTGGGAAGGCTGTTCTATTACAATGGCTTTCTTATATAGACGATGATCGATATTTGAGCGGAAATGAGAAGAATGAACTGGTTTTAAAATGCAAGGAAAGGTAATTTGATGGATGATTTGCTCAAACTGCTCTTCGTTATTTATTGCGTAGGTTTTGGGGCATGGCACATTTGATTTCAGGGCCAATTCATACGTTAATCTTTTATCTAATACGGCTTCAACTAGTGTGTGTTTAGGTAATAGAAAGCGATAATAGTGTGAAAGAACAAATCTGTTTTTTGAAATAAACTGTACAAAGTCATCAGACCCCGCATACAGGACTGCCTTTTGGCCAAACTTTTGGGCCATTCTGGTAAGAAATAGAATTAACGCAGCTCCTTCACTAACTGGATTTGGGCAAATTCCACAGGTGGCAAACCGCGTTTTACCAATTTCATATTTTCCTTTAGTATCAAATGCATATACCTTTATCCCTTTTTTCGCTAAACTCCGCACAATACCTATTCCGGTTGCACTTAGATCGAGTACAACGGCAGGAACATCATGTTGCATACTTTTTTCCCCCTTTCATAAAAATGATTGGTAGATTTTTTCAATCCTTTGGGTCATATTACTAAAGGTTAAATGTTGTTGCGCAAATGACTGTGCATTGCCCGCTAATTCTCTCCTAAGTGATTCTTTTCGTAAAAGGAGCGATAACTTTTCAGCAAGTTGCTTTGGGTTAGCTGGTTCAACTATCAATCCTGAATAGTTATCTTTAATGATTTCCGGAATGCCGCCACAATTAGTCGTAAGAATAGCCTGATTGGCAAACATTGCCTCGATTAATGAGATTGGCAGCGTATCACTTGTGGTTGGAAGAACAAAAATGTCTGATTCGCTTAACAATTTAGGTATGTCTTCTCTGGAACCTAAAAAAGATACGTTTTTTAAATTCAACTCACTAACCTGCATTTCGAGCGTATTTCTCATCTCACCATCGCCTACAATCCGTACTTCTACATTTTTCAGCTTGTCTTTAATAAGAGCGAGAGCTTTAAATAAATATCCATGTCCTTTGCGGGGGCGCAGGCGTGAGACACAGGTAATTACCGTGTTGCGTTGGCTTTTTTTACTTTTCTTCTGATTCTTCCCTCCACCAAAATCAATCCCAGTATAAACAGTGGTTATTTTATTTTCCTCTGCGCCTAAATTTATTAGAATTGGGCGAAAGACATCACAAAGGACGATTACTTGATTGGCATTTTTAATGGATTGTTTATCAATGGCCGAAAAATAGATTTCCTCAACCGATCCTCTTTCCATCAAGTTAAACTTTAATCTGCTTTGGGTCATAAATCCATGCGGTGTGAAAAGAAGAGGTTTTTGATAGGATTGGTTTAGTATTCCTATTACATTAGCAGTATATCGATCTTGTGCGTGAATAATATCGTATTCCGCCAGATCAATATCCTTTAGCATCATATAAAAACTGTATAGTTTGCTGATATTGTGTAGTATTTTACGATTACAGCTTCCATACCGATCGTTAAAAAATTGTGTGAATTTCTCTGAACAGCTATCGCGTAATGCCTTCATTTCATCGGCCGGAAAATGGTTAGGTGCAATAACATGGACACTATGTCCTAAATTTTCCAAGCCGGTTTTAAGTGAAGTGATGTAGTTTTGCAGACCACCGATAACTGGATATTCCCAAAACGTTGTGATTAATATCCTCATTTTTTTGTTTTGTATTTCTGCTGATTCGTTTGGCCACCACCATTCTAGCTCATATTCTTCTTCATAAGGATTATTGACCCCATAATATTGATCCATAGCAGAGATTAGGTAAGGAAAAAGGGTCGGCTGAAAAGATTGGTCATTTTGTAGTTCATCTTTCACTTCCATACCCTCCTAATGATTTCAAAAGCTTCCGCATATTCTACCCCAACGGTCATTCCCCTTACCCTAGCTAAATATTTTACTCCATCATAGGAACGAGGATGTGGGAATGGTCTCATTTCTACATCGTAATGGTGAAGAGATTTGAGCTTGTCGTCGATGGTATCTGTTATATCCACAAAATAATTGGGTTTAAATTCTTTATCATTCGTGTGCTGGCTCCACTCACTGGAAGAAACAGTTTCGAAACAAAGAATTTCAATCGGATCTTTCCCAGGCAACGGCCGAGCTGCTGTTAACACTGCCTGAAACAAAATTTGATGGTCTCTGTTGGTGTCACCATAATGATGCGTGAAAATCTTTGAAGGAGCATACTTATCCAAAAGTCCTTCGATAGATTTATTGATTTCGTGAAGAGGTATGGTTTCCAATAATAAATTGGGGAATCCCAAAAATAACACCTCTTCTACTCCTAAGTGTTTGTTTGCCTCCAGCATTAATGGCTGAATGTTATCTTCCTCTTCCTTCCGTCCTTTAGCAGCAATAACTGAAATTACCTTATAGCCAAGATTAATTAACTTTCTTATGGTTCCGCCGCTCCCTAGAATTTCATCATCAGGGTGAGCGGCAATCACAAGCACATTCTTACTCACGAAAGCACCTCAATTCCTGTAAAAATAGTTTTCTTGTAATTATATGGAATTAAGACAAAGTGGATATGGACATTCTGAATATAAATAAAAAATGGGCTGATTTTAAGCGATATTCGTTTGTTTCGGCTTGTACACCTGATTCTATCGCTTTCAAAAAAGGAAAAAAACATATGCATTTCGCATATGTCAGATTGTAGACAAAAGGCATTCGAATGAGCCCATTCGGATGCCTTTTTATTGGATTTTTGCTCATAAGAGCAAAATTTAGACCTACCTTTGACTATTATTACGCCAATTCTGGACCTTTCCACGTCCAGCTGGCCATCTTTTTCAAGTTCATGGCAGCAAAAGTAAGCATCGCTTGCATGGACAATTTTTTTAAGCCTCTTAAGGTTGTCCAACGCATACCATGCTTTTCCTTAGCATCCGCAAAGACCCGTTCAATCGTTTCTTTACGTCTTGCGTAAATGCTTTTATTTTCTTGTGTGTGACGAAGATGATCGGCTTCTTCTATGTAATGTTCCCAAACATGTCGCTCAATCAATTTTTTATGTTCTTTACTCTGCGTGCATTCTGAAAGTAAAGGACAATTTTGGCACTCAAACGGATTAGAGAAGTATTGACGCTTTCCATTCTTCGTCGTCGTTGCATATTTCAGTATTTGTCCTTGCGGACAGATATAACAATCGTAGTATTCATCATAAATATACTCATGTTTTTTCATATAACCGTCCTTCGTACGAGGTCGTGTATATGGTAATGCAGGAGTCATATCATTTTCAATTACGAATTGAGCAATAGCAGGTGTTTTGTATCCAGCATCAGCAGCAACAGCTTCAGGTTTCCCGTGTTTTTCAATGACCTTCTCAAGTAGTGGCTCGAAAATGACGCTATCATGGATATTCCCCGGGGTTACAATTGCACCCAAAACAAAACCATTTCGATCCGAAGCCGCATGAAATGAATATGCGAACTGTTTCGTTCGCTCATCCTTTACGTAATAACCACTTTCTGGGTCAGTGGTACTTTCTTTAATTTCCTTTAATTCTTCTTTTTCAAATTTATCTGGAGGAAATGGCTTTTTTCCGTGATCATCCCGGTCTTTATTAATCTCTTCTTGTAGACGTGTTTCATAAACCTTCGATTCCTTTCGAACTACTTTCTTTTCAAATTTACGCTTATTTGCACTAGCTTTAACATGTGTAGAATCAATAAATACGTGCTCGCTACTAATCAATTTCTTTTCTGAGGCTTCCTTTAAAATACGATAGAATATCTGTTCAAATAAATCAGTATCCTTAAAGCGTCGCTCGTAGTTTTTACCAAACGTTGAAAAGTGAGGTACCTTATCATAAAAACCAAAGCCGAGAAACCAACGATATGCCATATTCGTTTCGATTTCTGCAATGGTTTGACGCATAGAGCGAATACCGAAGGTATATTGAATGAAAGCCATCTTTATCAATACCACAGGGTCAATACTCGGACGTCCCCGTTCAGATGAGTACATATCTTGAACAAGTGAATAGATAGATGAAAAATCAATAGCAGCTTCTATCTTACGAACCAAGTGGTTCGCGGGTACAACTTGTTCTAAAGCTATCATTTCTATTTGATCACGATTCATCTGTGTATTTTTAGTTAGCATTTCATCCACCTCATCTATATGTCTGTATCTTAATTATACAAAGGACTGATTTAAAGGTCATTATTGATTTTAAAACTTGTTGATTGGAGCGGAAGGCGCGAAGACTCCTGCGGGAGTACGGAGCAGGGGAGACCCCGCAGGCGCTTAAGCGCCGAGGAGGCTCCCCGCTACGCCCGCGGAAAGCGAAGCGCCTGGAGCGCAAATCAACAAACAATTTAACAAAGACATAAAAAAGACTGCCGACAAACCCAAGTTTTTCGGATTTGTCGACAGTCTGACATATGCATTTCGCATATGTTCAAATTTGCTGGATTAATTTTTTTACAAACTCTTCAACAGTGACCGGTTTACAATTTTATGTTTCTATTAAATTAGTTGATTAAAACCTCGTCAACCTTTTCATAATCGCTGTTTTTCGTTCCCTATCTTTAATTCTTGTTAAATCAAGCGCATATTCATGACCTTTATTTTTGGCTTTTAAGATTTCTCTTACCGCATTTTTCACACTTTCTTCATTATCTGTAACCATAATTACCTTCCGCAGCATTCCTTCCCACACTCCTTATCTTCCAATAGCGATTAGACGCTTATTTTTTAGAAAATGTTTCGTTTGGTGACCATTTTTGCAATGAAGCAAGGTAAAAAATCACATTGAATAAAATTTTTATCTTAGTTTGAAGATTTTGTGTAATTTCATCGCTTTACCCCCACAAAGCCTTAATTTATTTTAAAATAGTCATAGAAAATTAAAAAACGAGGGATATAGTTTTGAAATCACTGCAGCTACTACAAGATACTTTTTTAATTGATGCCTACCACGAAGCCATCCGTCTAGAACTTTGCACTGACTTTATTCATTTATTACTAACTGAGATCAGTCATAGAAATTTAATTCATGAAACTATTATCTAAGCCTTTAGACCATCCGTATTCGGGTGGTTTTTTTAATCTAGTATTGCTAACTTCCTATATAAGTACTTTCTTCTTTCCTCGATATACTTGGTTATTACCGATAATTCCTGGTCAAATATATCTATATCGTGTTTTTTATATGGATCCTGTTTGACAAACGGACGAATCGATTGTGTCATTTTTTCCACCTTCGAAATCATATTTTCTACTGTAAATTGCTGTTTCATCATTTCTTCAAGTAACATTCGATATTGTTGTCGAAAGGTATCTACATTTAATATACGGGCGGTTAATGTATTGAACCCATCAATCGGTACATAATCGGGCTCCATAATCTTTCCATTAACATCCCTGCCCCATGTCGCATCATAATCCCAAGGAATGATTTCAAAAAGGCGCGTTTCACCATTCCTGTAAAGCGCATAGTTATGAACGAAACCATCATAATTTGAAGTAAAAATAATTACAGCCATCCAGCGGAGATATTTATCAATATCCACAAATTTTTGAATTTCCTTCTCGAATTCATTATTCGCAATCGTATTGATATTAAATATTAATTCCTTTAAGAAATAGTCATCTTCAGGTTTCCCCACCTTTCTTTCATACCCTAACTCCAGTGATTTTTTGGTCTCCTTATCTAAATCGCTCATCAACGAAAAGTTTGCATCACCATCGACCGCATAAAAAATGCTTCCGTTTGGAAGGTTTCTTCTTTTCAAAAAATTCTCATCTACTGATTCGATTTCCAAATAGACCCCTTCTGATTTTCCATTTTGGATTAAAAAGATATGGCGCGATAGTGGTGATAAAACCCCAAGCTCCGCAAAGAAATCAAACGACAGTTTATTTCGGATCATTGAAGGATCTTTATATTCTGCGTTTAAATGAATATGATTTGAACCTCTGAATTTTTTGGGTTTATAGAAGGAAACCTGATATGATTTTTTCGGAAAATCGCGGATATGTGATCCTCGATAGGCCACATCAATCTCGAGTCTTTTCCCTTCAATCGTTAACTGAGCAGGAATCGGTTCATCAATCCAAATGTCTCTTCTGAGTTCCCGAAGGTCATTCGGCCTAATAAAAAGCTTGTATTCCGGTATTCTTGCAGCCTCGTCCATTTTTTAATTCCTCCTTCCTTTATTGGTATGAAGGAAATTGGATTCTGGTCACGTTTGAATAGCATTTTTTCTTATTTTAGGCTTTTGGCTCATTCCATTGTTTCTGACGATACGTATTTTGATAAGAGAAGAGTGAGTTAATTGGACAAATAGTTTCGTACTCTCTTTTCAAGCTTAAAGGAGGTGCAAAAATAATATGAGTGATTTTTCAGCTGAAGATATTCAAAGAGCTGCAGATGAAGTAAGAAGGGGTGGTTTCGGAGACTTTATGTTTCGTGACCCAGGTCAAAATCGTGGCACCACACGCAGAAGAACATCCGGGCGGCGGATGACATCACGCCGGAACACCTCTAGACGTAATACATCCGGAAACCGCAATACATCCAGAAGAAATACTTCAAGGAGAAACACTTCAAGAAGAAACACTTCAAGGAGAAGAACTTCAAGGAGAAATACTTCAAGGAGAAATACTTCAAGGAGAAGAACTTCAAGGAGAAGAACTTCAAGATGCTGTAAATGGTCAGGGTGGCGGTACAACTCACGTAGCAATACTCAAATAAATAGATGTTGGAAAGACGGCAATATGTGGAATTTACGAGTCCGCAGACGCTAATAAGTTTAAAAACGAGAGGGGATGGAAACTTAGTTTCCTTCCCCATCTTTTGTTATGGTCAAAATCTACTTTTTTTCAGGAATGGCACAGCTGCCATCTGCACAGCTAACATCGTCTTCGGTGGAAAGATCCTGCAGCACTGGTGTTGGAGACTCTTCCTCCCAAACTTTTTGTAGTGCCCCCATGAAAGTTTCCGTCGGTTGTGCACCAGAAATGGCATATTTTTGATTAATGACAAAGTATGGAACACCGCGAACACCATACTGCTGTGCAAGAGATTCATCTTGACGAACATCAGTTGCATAGGCTTCCTTATCATTAAGGACTTGCACTACTTCCTGGCGATTTAATCCTGCCGCTTCAGCTAGGTCTGCCAATGTTTCAATATCTCCAATATGCTTCGACTCTGTAAAGTAGGCATGCAGCAGCATTTCTGAGACGGCGGCTTCCTTCCCTTGTATTTTTGCAAATTTAGCCAAGCGATGAGCATCAAACGTATTTGTTGGCTTCATCTCATCAAAATTAAATTTCAACCCCACAGTGGCTGCCTGCTGCCCCACCCCTTGATTTGCTTCCTTCGCTTTTTCAACACTCATTCCATATTTTTTTGCTAATACTTCATGGATGTTCTGACCAATATTTTTTGGAGAATTTGGGTCAAGTTCAAAGCTTTTGAATTCAACTTCTACCTTTTCCCTATGTGGAAATTGATCTAACGCCATTTCTAATCGGCGTTTCCCAATATAACAAAACGGACATACATAATCAGACCAAACTTCAATTTTCATATTGACACCTCATTTTCTTCGGTTAAATTTTATAATAACACAAGGTCAGAGAAAACTATTCATAGTTGCTCATGATAAATTGGTTGATTTTACCTGCAAAGAAAGTAAAGTTAACCCAGTGTAAAGTAAAGGATTTTTCTCGTAAAATGGAGAATAATGATTAAAACTATCAAATAATAGCACGAGGTGATGATTGTTGAAAGAATGGATGAAGGAAATTGAAATTAATGCTCCCATCGATCAGGTTTGGGGATTGTTAAATGGCTCACTAGCGGATATGCAAAAAATTATGCCGCAAGTCGTTGATCATCAACCTGTAAAAGTGACAAATGAAGGTGTCGGCACCATCTACCGTCAAAAATATAGGGAAGGTAAGCGAATCGAGGAGTATGATGTTGAGACCTTAGAATATGTGAATACTAATGTTAATCGGAGATTAAAAGTGGGCTTTACACTGGCCAAGATGTTTGAAATCACCGCTTTGTATGAATTAACGGCAATCGATGAGCAGAAAACTCTTTTTAAATACACTTGCACAAACCGACCTTTAAAGGCATTTCTCAAGTTATTTTTACTTTTTGCCAGTGATAAAATAGTTGTTCAATTTTGCGAGCGAGTCAAAAAAGTAGCTGAAGAAGAATTTAAAAATACCAAAGTGCTTGTTAAATAGCCTAGTTAATATCTAGCTATCTATAGAAAATTCCACAAGCTTGAAGCCTGTGGAATTTTCTTTTTTTCCTAAAGAGCCCTTAATTGATTTGGTTCAATGAAGTAAAGTATTTCTTTGCTTACGGATTCTTCGGTTAATTCCTCCCAAGCCTGTTTATAAAAAGTTAATTGGCTGCTATAGAATGCTTGAAGCTTTTCGTAGTCTTCGACCTGTTTTGCTCGGTCTGTTTTATAATCAACGATGTTCCATGAGCCATTCTTTTTGTAGATAAGATCAATCGTTCCTTTGACGTAGAAAGGATGGGTATCTTCAGGATTTTTAGTGATTAACGTATAAAGAGTATGGGCCTTTTCAACTTTTAACGTAAAGGGAACTTCTGTCAGCACTTCTTCCGCTGTCACTAACTCATCCCAAAGGAGTGATTTTCGCAAGTTTTGCAGATAAGACTTTACTTCTTCCTCTCTTTCGATAGGAAGCTTAAATTTGTTTAAGGCAACCTTTATATAATTAGAAAGTTCATGGCCCTGAACAGCTTTTTCAAAGACATCATGAATCAGCGTTCCCCAATCCTTTCCACCACCCGATTCTCTTTCAATCGTGATTAACTCTGAATAGTCTTTGTCTTTTGTTGGCGACCAATATTCAAATGTCTTCATTTTACTTTGGTCAAGCCAGGCGTTTTTACTCACGGTTTTCGCCTTATATTCGGATAAGGTAAGCTCCTTTGGCTCTAAGTTAATTTCAAACACTTCTATTTCAGGTACTTCTATTTCCTCGATGTTTTCCATTTCAAAAAGGATATTCCAAGGGTTTTTCTTATTACCAGTGTGAGAACTGATGATTAGTGCTTTTTCGGCACGAGTTGCCGCGACATAAATAATCCGTTGCTCTTCTTCGGAAAGGTACATTAACTCTTCTGTCTTATGTGTATCCCATTCAAGTGGAATCGCAATTTCTTTATCCGCATAGCCATTCTTCACTGTAAACGTAAAGTACCCTTTAGAAGTATAGTCCTCACGGTTAATATGCTGTGATAAAAAGGATTCAGGACTGACTGACTTGACTGGATGTGCCAAAAAGACAATTGGTGCCTCTAGTCCTTTTGCTTTATGAATATTCATAATCCGAACCGCATCTGCGTCTTCTTCAAGGTTTGCAACCACTGTTTTTTCAAAAATCAGCTCGGTCAGTGCTTCTATTACTTGTTTATATGTTGTATTACCATTCGTCTCCTGTTTTCGGAGGGCTTCTAGCATTTGAAGCAGACTTTTATACGTTCGTTTATTCCGGCCATTTTTCAAAAGTAATGGATAGAAACCGACCTCTTCGATGATTTTTTCAATCGCAGCTGTTGGCGACAGCGTCCGAATTAGCTTTTGACATCGCTGTAATTTATCCCATGTTATTTCAAATTTATCTTTTAGCACTATCGGAATTTCAGCCGGTATCTTGGCGTAAATGGAAAATCTTCCACCAGCTTGTTTCCATTGATATAGTTCTTGATCACTGATACCGAAGAAAATCCCCCGTAACACAGCAACGAAACCAACTTCATCGGTTGGGTCCAAGAATGATTTTAACAGGATCCATAAATCTTGGAACTCTCTTGTTTCACCAAGAATAACTTCACCACTAATACTGACAGGAATCCCCATATCCTCAATCGTTTTCGCATAGGAAGCAACGCCATCGGTATACCTGGTCAGTACCATGAAATCCTTGGCATTATGGCCTTGCTCGATGAGATTTTGAATGGTCAGTGCGATGTTTTCAGCATCGATTAATATGACTTCTTCCTTCTTTTTATAATCGGCAGGAACAGATAACCGCTTCACACCTGTAAAGCCCTCGCCTTGGTCCTCATGGAAGGCTATTAACGGGCGATAGGCGGCTTGGTAATCGGATTCCACTTCAGGTAAATGCTTTTCAAACACTTTATTTAATTCCTTAGTAACAGAGTCAAGTGTCCGAAAATTTGTCGTTAGCTGGAGCACTTCTCCACCATGCTCCTCGATTAACTGTTTGACACGATTGTATGTATCAATATCGGCGCGTCGAAAACGGTAAATAGCTTGTTTGGGATCACCAACAACGAAGAGTGAGCCTTCTTTCGGTTTGCATTTTGTCCAGATTTTTTCATTAATGTCATCACTCGTTAAATAAAACATGATCTCCGCCTGAATCGGGTCGGTATCCTGAAACTCATCGACGAGTAAATAACGATATTTCGCTTGGAAATAGGTGCGAACTTCTGGATTACCTTTAAGCAACTTTGATGTATGGATCATTAAATCTTGAAAGTTTAGTAGTGATCTCTCTTTCTTCAATTGCTTGTAGGTTTGGACAGCATCTTGTAAAAAATTGATAATAATGGGATGACAATATTCTTTCCAAGCTTGTATAAGCGGTTTGATGGATACTTCAAAAACTGCTGTAATTTTCTCTTCATAAAATTTTGCATCTTCTTTGGCTGGCCAGCGATTATAGGTTGGCTTTAAGTTCTTATCAAATAATTCAAAAATACTAATGATGTCCTTTTCCTTCGAAGGATTGATGAATTTTTCCTTTTGAACAGCCGTTAAAATCGCTTTTTGTAAACTATCATACCCCTTCGGTGGTTCCTCCTCAGGAACGCATCGTTTTGCTTCTTTGATTAGGAGCATAAATGATTGGTATTCTGGCTGCAATACTGGTTTCGGGACACTTTCCGTCACCCAATCCACATCGGAATATTCCTTTAGCCTCTTTAACCAGGGAAATAGGTTGTCAACGGATATCCCTAATTCTCCAATGAGTTCAAAGTGATGCGGTTCTTCATTGATTAAATTTTGTAAATGAAGTTGCCACGCTTCTTCTAAAATATCTAAATCATCGGACTCTTCAAGCTCTTTAAAGGTTAAATCTAAATTTGCTTCAATCGGACGCTCTCGGAGCAGTTTGGCACAATAGGCATGGACCGTTCCTAAAAAGCAGCGCTCAATATATTGCAATGCCTCACCTAAACGAAACTCGATATCAAGGTCCAGTTCTTTTTTCCACGCTTCCTCTAATTTTGCTTGAAAACGGACCTTTAACTCATCAGCGGCCTTTCGTGTAAAAGTGATTGCAACAATTTCCTGAATCTCTGCTGTCCCTGTATAAATGAGGTTGACCATCCGATCGACTAAGCTTGTCGTTTTACCAGAACCAGCACCAGCTTCAACTAAAAAATTCCTCTTAAGTTGTGATTTAATTTTATCCCGGGCCACTTGATCGAGAATTTCCTTAGTCATATGCTCTAACCCCCTTTAACTTTTGATTCGACTGCTTCATTTCAAGGCTTTCTTTATCATAAAAATGGCGGCGGCAAACAAGCTTATAATCACAGAATTTGCAATCATTCACATCATCAGTCATTTCAAAATGACCATGCTTTACCGTATCAATCAGTTTTTCCAAAATATCTATACCATTGGTTCTGAGTGTACGGTCCTGCTTCCTCGTAAACCTTTGAGCCAATCCTTTTGGGGTCGGAAAATAATAGGAGCTCTCCTCGACTGCACCCTCGCCAAGGTTTAAATGCTGTTCGATGGCCAAGGCATAAATCATATGCTGAAGCTGTCGACCGCCTTTGAAGGCTGCATTTTTCGCATAACCGAACGTGCTCCCCGTTTTATAATCGATAATGTGATATTTACCGTCCTTGGATTGGTCCACACGGTCAATAATCCCTGAAATTTTTACTTCACCTGATGGAAGAGTAATAATCGCCGGATCCTTTTCACCAATCCCAAAGGAATACTCAAAATGAAGCGGATCGTAATTTTCGCTGTGAAGCTCTTCTTCTTTTAGAAAAATCTCACAGCATGCTAAGATGTCACTCCGTTCACGTTGATAGACTCTTTCATTTGGCGGCGGCAGAACTTCCTTTTGCTGTTCCATTAAGTTTTGAGCAATCGATTTAATCAGCTCCAAATGTTTCTCATAAGAAGGCTTGACATGATCTTGCTGTAATTTTTTATAAAAGTTTTCAAAAATACTATGTAGCAGGCTTCCACGGGTAGCCGCATCCATCCATTTGTTTGCATCAAAGGAAAAGTCCTCTACGGGCCTAACTTTTAGAACTTCTCTTAAAAAATAAGAATACGGACACTTTGCGAGTGTTTCGAGTTTGCCAGCACTGAGCTTTTTATCCTGATTGTGACGTGCGTCATACAATTCGGCATCAATCTGAATCAGTCCATCATACTCAGAGAATTTCCCAGTATTTCGTGCGGTTTCGGCAGCGATTCCCTGTTTAACATTATTAAAATGGGTTAGAATCCCTTCATTTAGCAGATGAGATCTATCATTTGTTAACTTTTCATTCCAGTAGTCTTTAACTTCAAAAATATCAGTAGCGATGATTGATGACGGCAGTGACTTTAACGATTTAAATTCGGCATCTATATTGCCTGTGATTAAACGGTAACATTGCAAGACAACAAATGCCGGGTTAACGACTCGGTTTTCGTTCATATCGAAATGGCAGTAACTGACCGTGACATGACCATTTGAATTTGCCAAAACTTGTAACAGCGTATACAAGTTCTCTTGACCCTTTTCACGAAGTAATCGCAGGCCGTTCCCTAATTGAATCCTCTCTACGTCTAGCAAGAGCGGATCTTCACTTACGTTACCAGGAAACTTCTTGTTATCAAGTCCAACGAAAAATACATTTGGTCGACTATTGTATATTCCACTCTTATAAGTTGAAACATGGAGGTGACCTGGTTTTGGCCGGGATTGATTAACACGAATAGATAACAGCAGGTCCTTCACCTTTTCAATCAAATCATAACTTGATAATGATTCATCTGCATACGGAATAATCGTTTTGATGGCTTCAAGTAAGGTTGATTTTGCCATCTCATCGAGTGCTGACCTTGTCTTACAATTATATTTGAGTAGATAAGCGATCCCAGTTAAACATTTTTTATAATTCATGGTTGACTCTAAGGGTGGAAGTTTCTTAAAGATTTCATGAAAACACGCCCAAATCCAAACCATATCTCTTGCCTGATTCTCATAATACGGGTCTCCTTCATGTTCGAGAACCATATCACTTAAGCGGTCTAATTCATCACCGAGCAGTTTAATATAGCGTTCTCGGGACCAGCCAATTTGAAGATCCCTGAGCACTCTGGTCAGTTTTGAATTCGACATCACTACTTCATCAAGTTCAACAAATCCACCCTCTATAAAAGGAACACCTTTACCCATCACTATCAAACCCTCATTCAACAAATCAAGAAAGGCTGTGACACTATAATTAGACTGAATCCAGCCAATTAACCCCGAAACAAACCGGCCCGGTCGGCTAAATGAAACCGGCAGGCCTTCGCCAAAGGTAATCGGAAGGTCCATCTTTTGGGATAGGTGGGAAAACAGGGTTATGTATGCATCAGCATTTGAATAATAGACAACACTCTCGTCTAGCGGAGCTTTTACCTTTTTGATCTTTTCTAGAATTTGTTTAACTTCCATTTCTTCTGTTTTAGCAGTAAAGACATCTAAGTTTGGCTCAACGCTTGCTTCTTCCTGTTGATAGAGATAGCTAAGCGTAGTCGGGGGTCCCCAATGAACAGAACTAAGGCTTGTTCTCTCAGGAGTATTAACGCCCAATACGGGTGCAAGCGGCAGCTTATAAACTGTCTCATGGATAATCTTTCTCAGGAATTGGTCTTCTAAATGCGATAAGGTTAGACCTGATTGTAAAATAAATACTACCTTTTCATCAATTTGAGCGGTTTCATTTGCCTTATTTAACAATCCGGCCTTGTCGGTAAACTGCTCAGAAATTAAGGTATTTTCATATTCAGATAGGATCTCATAAAAATCCTTCGCTTTGTCTGGATTGATAAATGCATTCATTTTCAGAGTGTCCCTTGTATAGCCAGCTAATCGTATTGTTTGAATAGATGTAAAAATGGCATGACTTAAGGCTGGCGTAATTTCCATTCCTGCAAAGTATCGGAGCTTATCCTGGTTCTTCAACTCTTTAAGGAGATTGTAAGTAAAATGAACTCCAACCGTATGATCTAAGCTATTTTTCGGTTGCTCTGAATTCAAGTCAACAAGAGTTTGGGCAAGGTCGATTACTGTTTTATACTTAAGATTAATTGCTTGATGTCCTTCCTTAACAAATGCCTCATTGATTTGTTCCCCAATTGAATGAGAATCAACGATCACGACTTTTTCTTTATAAGGAAATTTACTGCAGATTTGGTTAAGTTCGCTTATTAAGGCTTGCATGGGAACCTCCAACTTTCTAAAAGAAAAATAATAATTATCTACCTATTCACTCTGTTCTAGTTTCATATTTGTTATTCCTTCAATATTATTGAAAAAACATATTTTTTTCAAAGTTGGTAATAATAACCTCGATTAACTTTGAAAGGATGGGATGTTTGATGTCGTTAGAATGGTTTGACAGAGTTTGTGGAGATCTGCAAGAACACCTGGAATCTATTTGTGAAGAATACGATCAGGTTGGCCAAATGACAGTTGAAAGAGCTGCCAAACATCCAAGGATTGAGTTTTATGTCGATACCGCAGATGTTGATACCGAAGAACTGGAGCGTGATTATTTTTGCTCACTGTTCTTTGATCCGCAAAACGAAGAATTTTACATCGATACCTTCGATGTGGACAGCGGACATACAGCGAAGGTCATCCTTTCAGACATTGAAGACATTATCGAGGAAGTTCACGCCAGTCTTCATGATTACATGAACGGTGATGATTACTATACAGATGATGGGGTCTATCTTCAGACCAGCGAGGTCTTTGATGATGATGATGAGGTCGAAACAGTTTATGTAGAAGATGATGAGGAAGAAGAGTATTATGAAGCGGAACAAGTCAACAGCGATGACATCTTTGAGGAAATTGATGTAGATTGGTCCACCCCTGAAGTAACGGCCTTCAAACATGAAGACGAAGTCGAAGTAACCTATCAATTTGGATTGGTGCAAGCTACTGGAGACGGTGTTCTCAAGCGCGTTAACCGGATTTGGACGACGGGCGATGAATTAATCAAGGATGAGTCCCATTTCATTTTTAGTAAAGAAGAAGCAACCACCATAATTGCGATGATTGCCTCCCATATGGACCAATTAAGCGAGTTTGAATTTTAAGCAAAATTAGCCGAATACAACGAGCATGCCTGAGCGGTATGCTTGTTTTTTTTCCAAAAATAAAAGTTCTCCAATGTAGGAGAACTTTATGATTACTCAACCGTGTAATCAATTTGAATAAGATCCCAAGCAGTGATTATGCCAAGGGGGGACTCGTCCGCTATCCCATGTTCAGTGATTATAACACCTTCTATTTTCCGCTTCTTCTTATGTGCTTTTTCAAAAATATTTTCAACCTCAAAAATATTAATATCTTTTGGGACGATTTCTATCGGATGTTCCTTTTCATATATCATTATATCTGACACATGGATATCGGAAAGGTTAACAGAGCTGTTCTCCATATTTTGTGACATCCATTTCACAATCGAACTTGCTGTAAGTAAGCCGACACATTCTTTGTTTTTATAGATTGGAAACTTTGAATACCCGTGTTCTTTAATGGCGGCTGTTACTTTTAAGATACTGTCACGATAATCAAAGTACACTACATTTTTCGTAGCAATCGACAATGCATAATTAGGACGGCTAAAAACATTGGCGATTTTTTCAATATGAGAAACAACTTTAGCATTGGGCTCAGCAATATAAAAACCAATCTCTATTTTTTCATGGACAATTGCATTTCGCAGCCTGGCATATTGCTCTAAATCCTTTTTATAAGTCTCAATGATTTGATATTTTTTCGCGCCAACCTTCACAAGGACAACAAATCTGTCATCATTTATTTGGACGATATCCCTCAATGCTTCGTGTACTTGGTTGTATGCTACCTCAAACCGTTCAGAAAGTAACTGTCCTTGTTTTTTATTCATATTCATTTGACTCTCCCATGGTATAGCTCTTTTTTATTATTTATTCATTATAATAATAGTAAAATCAATACTGCGAATTTTCAAGAAATTATTTACGCATTGTTAAGTTCCATCTATCTATTTGAGTCGATAGGTTATTGATTGGCTAAAATAGTAATCAGCAGATCCTCCACCTTTTTTCCCTTTGAATCATCCATTAGGTTATTTAAAAGGATTGAAAAAATTAAGGTTTGTCCACTTTTTGTTTTCACGTATCCTGATATTGAACTCACCGTTGAAATGGTCCCCGTTTTTGCGTAAACTTTTCCTCGAACCAAAGGATCCTTCATCCGATTTCTTAAAGTTCCGCCGACCATCTTTTCACTTTCACCGGCGACAGGTAATGAGTGAAGATAACTAGGAAACCATTTTTCCTTTTGGACGGCAAATAACAGCTGCGTCAGCTGGTTGGCTGGAATCAAGTCGACATGGGAAACGCCCGAACCATCCCTTAGCACCAATGTGTTAGGGTTAACCCCGTATTTTGTAATCTCATTTTTTAAAACGCTTAGTCCCTTTTCCCAGCTTCCTTCCCCTTTCACGACTCGACCCATTTCCTTAATTAATATTTCAGCATGGACATTATTGCTCAGTTTCATAAAAGGAACCAGCAGCTCAGATAACGGCATCGATTGATGTGTCGTTAAAATTCTTGCGGTGTCAGGCACCAATCCTGTTTTTAGCTTTCCTGTCACCTGTATCCCGTGTTCTGTTAAGGATTGGTTCAAAAGGGACACGGCATATCGAGTGGGTTCCCAGACACCAATCCATTCCTTTTCTGTTTTAGCCTTTGTTGGGATGGTTCCTTCGATTGTTATGATGTTCCTCGCGTGTTCCCGTTCGATGGTGATATCCTTTTTACCATCCTCCGGAACGGTTACCGCGTGGTTGTTTATTTTTAGATAATTTGTCTTCGGGGTTATTTTCACGATCGGCTTGTCACCTTTTTTTGTTCCGGGCTGCACGAGTACCTTGACCGATCCTGAATCAAAGTCTCTGGTCGGTGAGGCGGTGAGTGCGGATATCTGTGCGCCGTAATGGGTTGTTTCGTCGCTCCAAGGCAGGTCGAGCGAATAGCGGACATTATCATACCAGGAATCGTCTCCTACAAGATTCCCTTTTATCTTTTTGATGCCTCGCTTTTGAATGTCCTCAGCCATTTTATCAAAATCAGATTGCAATAGGGTTGGGTCACCCTTCCCCTTTAAATACAGATTCCCATGAAGTGTCTTCTTTTTCACTAAGCCATCCGTATGGATCTCCGTCGTGAAGGTGTGGTCTTCTCCGAGGATAGTAAGGGCGGCTGCAGCTGTTAATAGTTTCATATTGGAAGCAGGTCTTAAGCGGATGTCGCCTTGGTGGCCATAGATGATTTTTCCATCTGAAGCCGACCGGATACTTATCCCAGCAATGGCCCCTTTTAATGCCGGTTCGTTATTAATTAGTTGATTAATCTGCTGGGTCATTTTTTCGTGGCCATACATGGCGTTTACTTTTATAGAAGGAACGGATGCGGCAAGCACCGTAATGAAGATGAGGTTGTAATATTTAAGTCTGTTAATCAAGCTTTGGTTCCAGCCTTTCCTTTTTCCTAGAGTTTGTCCGAAAATAACAAATATTATCATCGATGGTTATTTTATTGGACAACCACCGGATTTCCAATTTATGTCTAAATGCACAAAACCCATTGAAAATGCCACAAAAACTAGTGAAAATGACACAAAACTATCCCAAAATGTCACAAAACCCCTTCAAAATGGCACAAAAACAAAATTCACCCGCAACACTGTCAAGAATAAAGTGTAATTTTACACATTCATCTTCACCACGTTGATACTTTTACTAAGATATGCCCAATTCTGGGGTGCCGGCAAGATAATTTGCCAAAAAATCGTCCCAACTATTTGATAAATATCAAAAGGCATCAAGTCTATGACTGATGCCCATGGAAAAGTATTT
The DNA here is from genome assembly GCF_900177675.1 of Bacillus sp. OV166. Taxonomy (GTDB): domain Bacteria; phylum Bacillota; class Bacilli; order Bacillales; family Cytobacillaceae; genus Neobacillus. Next base: position 4,454,540 of record NZ_FXWM01000001.1, read on the forward strand.
TTCACAGCTTAAATTCTAAATTATATTACCATCCCACTTTTTAGGTTTTCAATTTGTGTTCTGGAGTAACCAAGTTCCTCTAAAACTTCGTCTGTGTGTTCTCCAAGCAAAGGTGGGTAGCGTCGAAGGTTAGACGGAGTTTCTGATAATTTAACTGGAAATCCCGGCACTTTCAAATTCTTCACATTAGGATGTTCAATGTCAATCATCATTTCCCTTGCTTGAACCTGAGGGTGATTGAGAACTTGATCAATCGTGTGTATTGGGCCACATGGGACCCCAGCATTATCCATCCTTTCAAAAATATCTTTGCTTTCCATCGTAATCAGTCTCTCAGACATAATATTTATAAGTTCTTGACGATGGGCTACTCGCTTTGCATTCGTTTCAAAACGAGGATCTTCAATTAAATCAATCCAATCTAAAGCCTGACAACACTTTGTCCATAATCGATCATTAGCTACAGCCAAAATGATATCCATGTCTTTTGCCCTAAACGATTGGTATGGAACAATCGAAGGATGAGCTGATCCCATTCTTCCAGCAGGCTTACCCGTTGCAAGATATCCAGTTGCCAAATGATTCAACAATACAACTTGTCCATCAAGTAAACTTACATCAACAAATTGTCCTTTTCCTGTTCTTTGTGCAGAGAATAATGCACTTAAAATTCCATAAGCTGCAAACATCCCCGTTGTTAAATCTACAATGGACATACCTGCTTTTGCCGGCCCTGAATTGGCATCACCTGTGATACTCATTAATCCTCCAAACCCTTGTAAAAGAAGGTCGTAGCCGGCTCTATTCCTTTCAGGACCTGTTCTACCAAATCCTGATATAGAACAATACACCAAACGGGGATTTATTTTTTTTATTGTCTCATAACCATAACCCAGCTTATCTAATGTTCCTGTTCGAAAATTTTCTACTAAAACATCAGCATCTTTCGCTAATTTATAAATAATTTCTTTTCCCTCTTCACTTTTTAGATCGACCGTAATACTGCGTTTATTTCGGTTTGAACTAAGATAATAGCAACTTTCATCATTCCATGTAGGAGGAGTGAAGCGCCTTGACTCATCTCCTTGACCAGGCTGCTCAACCTTTATCACATCGGCTCCCATATCTCCAAGCAACATGGTAGAAAACGGGCCTGCTAATGTTCTTGATAAATCGAGTATTTTAATTCCTTCTAATGCATGCATCGATGTCTACTCCTTACCCAGTCTATTTTTTTGTATATGTTCCTATGGGAAAATTTTTCTTTGTTCTGGGATTATTTCGCTCCTAGTCCACCGTCCACTCAATACTGACTTCCAGAAATAAAAGTGCTCTCATCAGATGCTAGGAATAATACCAATTTAGCGATATCACTTGTTTCACCATAACGACCAATCGGAATATCTTTAGTTATTGCCGTATTCCCCATTTCTTTCGTAATAGTTTGGGCAAGGTGCTCTTTTTATCTACTAAAATATCAACTATTTTATGTAGGTAAGCAGCACACTGTTCCCCAGTTAGCCCAGACCATGCCGGAAAGGCATTTTTGGCGCTTCAATAGCGCGTTGTGTTTCTTCTTTTCCAACGAATTCGGAGTTTTTTATTTTAAACCGCCATTTTTCTATAATGCAACTTTTTCAACCAGCTGTTCTTTTAAAGCCCTTCTTAAAATTTTCCCAGTTCCACTTTTCGGAAGTTCCTCGATGATTTCAATGACCGAAGGAAGTTTATATTTTGCCAGATGTTCCTTACAGTAGGCATGCAGTTGTTCCACTGTTATTAAAGGGTCATTGGCGGCAACATAAGCTACCACTGCCTCACCGCGATCTGGATCCGGTACCCCAAAGACCGCTGCCTCCACTATGTCGGGATGGTGATAGAAGACTTCTTCGACTTCCCTCGGGTAAACGTTATATCCTCCTACTATAATCATGTCCTTTTTACGATCGACAATATAAAAATAGCCATCTTCATCCATTCTTGCCAGATCACCTGTGTAAAGCCAGCCATCTTTAATCACCCTTTTTGTCTCTTCAGGCATTTTATAGTAGCCTTTCATGACATTCGGGCCGCGGACAATCAGCTCTCCTACTTCTCCAACAGGAACTTCTTCGCCAAAATCATTCACAACTTTGTTTTCCACATGGGTGATGGATGTCCCAATTGATCCTGGCTTACGTTCACGGTCAAGAGGGTTAAAGGTAGTTGTTGGTGATGCCTCGGATAATCCATATCCTTCTAAAATCACCACATTAAATTTTTCCTCATAATTTCTTAACAGGGAAACAGGAAGGGAGGCTCCGCCTGAGAAGCAGAACCTTAGTGATTCAAGATCTTCCGGGTTTCCTTCAGGAAATTGATTGAGAAAGTTAAACATCGTTGGTACGCCAAAAAATATCGTTGGTTTATATTTTTTACCTAAACGGAAAATTTCCCTAGGGCTGAACCTAGGTACAATCAGAATAGTTGCCCCGCATATAATCGGTGCATTCAAGCAATCAGTTAAACTAAAAACATGAAACATTGGCAGTACTGTAATAATTCGGTCATCGCTAGTCATTTTTAAATCATGGCTTACATCCATGGCATTACTATATAAATTCTTATGGGTCAACATAGCACCTTTGGGTTTTCCAGTTGTTCCGGATGTATAAAGAATAATGGCAACATCATCCGCATGAATTTCCGGTTCTTGAAAGTCCAAATTCCCTGAAGCCAGTAGACTAGTAAACGATTTCAATTTAGATTTCAAATTAGAGTAATTGGAAAGGCTTTCTGAATCCTCTGTCTTTTGATCCGTCTCAACATACACAAAGTGCTCTACTTTTGGCAACAATGTTTGCTTTTGCTCCAGTAATGGGATTAGCGATTTCAAGGCAACAACAGCCTTAACATCACCATTATCTAGGATATACCCTATTTCATCGGCTGTATAAATAGGATTAATCGGAATGACAGTCGCTCCCAATCGGAACGCCCCATGTAAACTAATCACAAATTGAGGAGAGTTATCCAATAATAATGCAATATGGTCTTCTTTCTTGACCCCTAATTTTTCCAAGCCCGAGGCAAATTGTGTAATCGCTTGATTCAATTCAGCATATGTACTTGATTGGTCCATAAAGTAATAAGCAATCTTGCTGCCGGAGTATTTTGCCGTTTCATGAAGCTTTGTTGAAAAATTCATCTAGCATTCCCCTTTGCCAAATTATCATTTTAAAAAATATTTCAAATATATTATATTGCCAGAAATTTAACTATACATGTATAATTTGTAAATTTCAGATAGGGGGAGGCGACTAACCTCCATTTATCCTCCGGGTAGAAAGGTCGCCCAATTGGCGACTCAATAATCAAGTCCTTTTTGTGTGTAAATTCGTCCCTTGATAGAATTGTAGTCAATTTTGCCATCCTCCTACTTTTGTAGGGGGATTTGTTTGTCGATACCGTTTTCAAATCAGGAAATTTGAGTATCTGATTCTGTGAAACTTTGAAAAGCTCTTTTTTACCTTTCGTTTTTTACCGATTTTCACTACGTATTGCTACAGAAACTAATTTTGTTTCAAGATAGTCTTCCAAACCATACCGACCACCTTCTCTTCCTAATCCGCTTTGTTTAACTCCTCCAAATGGCGCTTGAACAGCAAATGGGGCGGGATCGTTTACTCCTACCATTCCATATTCAAGCTTTTCTGCAATTCGGTGTGCTCTTGAAAGGTCATTCGTATAAAAATAAGAGGCCAGCCCATACTCTGTATTATTTGCTTTTTCGACAACCTCATCTTCATTACTAAAACGGATTAATGGTGCTACCGGACCAAATGTTTCTTCATAGGTAATTTTCATCTCTTCGTTTACCTCTGCTAGTACAGTTGGGAAATAAAAATAGCCATCATTATATTCATTTTCAGTTAATGCTTTACCGCCGCAAAGAATGGCTGCACCTTTACCAACAGCGTCCATTACATGGTCATGTGCTTTATCCACAGCCTCCTGATTCACCATTGGACCTAATTGGGTATTTTCGTTTAATCCATCACCAATTCTCATAGATGAAACTTTATCTGCAAAACGCCGTGCAAATGTGTCATAAATGGAATCATGTACGTAAATTCGATTCGCACAAACGCATTGTTGACCAGTTGATGAAAACTTACTACTAATAGCACCTTCAATGGCAAGTTCGATATCTGCATCTTCAAATACAATAAATGGAGCATGTCCACCAAGCTCCATTGATACACGTTTTACTGTATCAGCAGATTGACGAATTAATTTCTGGCCAACTTCAGTGGAGCCTGTAAATGAAATTTTACGAACATCATTACTTGCCATCAGTTCTCCAACAATGTCAGAAGAATTCCCAATGACAAGATTCACAACACCTGCAGGAATTTCTGCCTCATCAAAAACTTTAAAAAGCTCCAGTGATGACAATGGCGTCTCTCGGGAAGGCCGTAATACAACCGTACAACCAACAGCTAATGCAGGCCCTAATTTTCTTGCACCCATTGATAACGGAAAATTCCATGGCGTAATTGCCCCAACAACTCCAATTGGCTGCTTTATAACAGAAATTCTTTTATTTGGTGCAGATGCAGGAACCAAATCACCATAAACACGGCGTGCTTCTTCCGCATACCATTGAAAGAAAGCTATTGTATTCCCTACTTCATAGCGGGCATTATGAATCGTCTTCCCCATTTCTTTCGTAATGGTTTGGGCAAGGTGCTCTTTTTTTTCTTCTAATAGATTTACTACTTTTTGTAAATATTTACCCCGCTGTTCTCCGGTCAATCCAGACCAAGATGATAAGGCATTCTTGGCCGCTTCTATAGCGCTTTTCGTTTCTTCTTTTCCAACTAAAAATACTTTATCAACCACTTTACCATTTGCAGGATTTTTGACTTCTAATACTTGCTCAGTTTCTATCCATTTTCCATTAATATACATTATTCTGCTGATTCCCCTTCTGGATATAATGGTAAAACCTTATTATAGATTTTAATAACATCTTCTTTGAAAACTTTACGCGGATTATTTGGAATTGTCCCTTTATCTTCCATTGCATCATGCGCTAAACGATCGACCATTTCCTTTGTAAATTCAATTCCTAAATAACTAAAATCTTTTGGTATATTCAATGATTGATTAAAATCATTTAGTAAGTCTACTAGTCGTTCCGCAGCTACTTTATCATTTTCAAACGTTAAAGAAGGATCAAAGATTCTAGCAATATCTGCATATTTTTTATAGTTTGAGATTAGATTGTGTTTAATAACATAAGGTAATAGAATCGCATTCGCCAGACCATGCGGAACATGGTAAATAGCCGACATCGGATGGGAACAAGAGTGAACAAGCGCAACACCGCCAAGACCAAAAGCCATGCCAGCGATGGTACTTGCTAGATGTACTTGTGATCTTGCTTCAAGGTTATTAGGATGTGCATAACTTGGCGGCAAATGATCTTTGAGCATTTTAATTGCTTGTAGGGCTAAGCCATCAGTTATTGGAGTTGAACGTACAGAAGTAAAAGCTTCAAGCGAATGAACCAATGCATCAATGCCTGTAGATGCAACTACATGGCGTGGAAGTGAAGTTGTTAACAATGGATCAACAAATGCAATCTTAGGGGCCAATACTGGTGAAGCAACAACATATTTCCTACCTGCCTCATGATCAGTGACTACGGAAACAGTCGTTACTTCAGAGCCAGTACCGACTGTTGTAGGAATAGCAAACAATGTTGGAATTTCGTTAACAACCGGTTTTTCACCACGGCGATAATCAAGGATATGGCCAGGATGACTGACAATTACTCCAACGGCTTTTGAGAAATCCATTGCACTTCCTCCGCCAACTGCAAGAATCATGTCACATGATTCGGCCTTATATAACTCCGCCCCCTTCATTACAGTTACGGCATGAGGATTTGGCTCGATTTCTGAAAATACGATTGCATTAATCCCGTTTTCTTTTAAAAGAGATTGTATTTTATTTGGAATTCCAGCTTTAACAAGGCCTGGATCAGTGGCTATAAAAACGTTTGATTTATTGAATTCTTTAATTCTTACTGTTAAGCTTTCCTCGACACTGTTTACTCCAAAAATCACATTTGTAGGTAAAGCAGAATTAAAGGTTTGCTGACTTAAATACATAATTATTTCTCCTATTCCACTCGTTTATTGTTTGATAGTTAGGCAGGGATCGGGAATCAGTGGGATTCATTTTTATTCTCATGATTGCGGCACCCTTTTGGCTTAATCCAATCATAACTACCATGCAGGTTTGGGTATAATAGTTAATAAAAGAAATTCATTGGGTGATATAACAGTTCATTCACAGCAATCAGCAATGTAATATATGGTGCAGTGTTTTAGAGCCGGGCCGGGCCGGACTGGACTGTCCCCGGCTCCGTTAGTAGTATTAATTTATTTCACGTTAGCCATGGCACGGTCGAAAACAAAGCCCTTATAACCCGCCTCTTCCAGGGCCTTTCTGTAGTTCCCTAAGCCTCCCAGATAGAACATGACCGTGTTCTTCTTGCCTGGGATGTTCGCTCCGAAAATCCACGATTCCCCCTTCGAAAACAGCGTCTGGTCAGAGATCATCCGGCATGTCGTGACCCACTCGTCCTCCGCCTCCTGTGTTGGTTCAATGGTGGCAATGGTGTTTTCGACCATGTACTTCACGGTGTCCGCTATCCATTCGACCTGAGTTTCAATGCTAGGCGGTAAGTTGGTAAAAGGGCCGTTTGGACCAAGTATCATGAAAAGATTTGGAAAACTGTTATTCGTCATGCCGAGATACCCAGTCGGTCCATCCGCCCACTTATCGCTCATAGTGACACCACCGCGTCCGCGAATGTCGATCTTGGTATAGTTGCCATCCACCGCGTCGAATCCGGTTGCGTAGATAAGTACGTCCAATTCATACTCGCCATCCGTGGTGCGCACTCCTTTTGGTGTAATTTCCACGATTGGGTTCTCCTTGACATCGACAAGTGAGACATTGTCTCGGTTAAATGTATTGTAGTAGCCATTGTCACAAAGCGGACGTTTGGCATATAAACCGGTTGGCATCAACTTGCGTGCCGTTTCAGGGTCCTTAACGATCTCTTGGATTTTCTTGCGGATGAAATTGGCCGCAGCTTCATTAGCCTCGGGATTGGTGGCAATATCGTTGAAGGTGCTAAACATGAAGCGGAATCCGCCTCCTGTATTCCATGCCTCCTCAAATACACGCTCTTGTTCCTCTTTCGAAACCTCAACCGCTGATACCGTGCTTTCCTCAAAACCGAAGGCCACGGCTGAGGATTTTGCCTGTTTCCATATTTCTTCGTAATTTTCCTTTATTTCCGCTTTCACAGCATCGGATTGTACCCTTAATCCAATCGGTACACTGTATTGTGGAGTCCGCTGGAAAACCGTCAGATGCTCGACCTCAGGGGCAATAGCTATAATTACCTGAACCCCGGTTGAACCAGTTCCAATGACGCCTACTCGTTTACCCTTCAAGTCAACGCCTGAGCTTGGCCATCTAGCAGTGTGATATTGTTCACCCTTGAAGGTCTCCCTGCCCTTAAAATTCGGCACATTCGTTGCTGAAAGAAGCCCAAGCCCGGTAACAAGAAACTTCGCAGTGACGGTTTCGCCCTTATCAGTGGTGACTTCCCAATAGTTAGTCTCTTCATTGAAATGGGTTGCTGTAACCTTGGTGTTGAACTGATAGCTGCGTCGTAGATCGAAACGGTCAGCAACGGTGTTCATATAGGCAAGGATTTCCGGCTGCGTCAGGTAATTGTGCTTCCAATCCCCCTCCTCAAGCAGTTCCTTGTCAAAAGAGAGGCGGTAGAGAAAGCTCTCGGTATCCGAAAGTGCTCCAGGATAGCGGTTCCAGTACCAAGTGCCGCCGACATCAGAGCCATTATCATAGGCTCGTACGTTTAGGCCAAGTTCATTGCGGAGTTTATGAACAGCGTAAAGGCCCCCGAACCCGGCACCAACAACAACCGCATCGAAATCTAACCCTTTTGTCTTATGATTATTGCGTTGATTCATAATGGTTTTCCCCCTATTTCTTATTTTCAATTTGGTTTTCATTTGTTCACAATCAGCATGACATTGAAAGGTTATTCCTTATTTTTACAATGCCCGATACCAAGCTGCAATCCTGCTGACTTCCTCATCTGCTTCAGGAGCGCGCCCGGCCAGGCATGGGAAAACATGCTGCATTCCTTCTACAACTGACAGTGTGGCTTGTACACCGGCCTCAGTGGCGCGAGTGTGTAGTCGGCGCGCATCGTCCAGCAGCATTTCGGCTCCACCCGCGTTGATGTAAAGCGGTGGAAAGCCATTGAAATCGGCGTGCAGCGGGTTGGCTAATGGATCACGAGTCTTCGAATTGTCATCACCCATAAACATCCCAATCATTCCTTCGAGCAATGGGACGGTGATTAGCGCGTCGGTAGCGGAATTGCTCTCAAGCGTGCTGCCGGTTAGTTCCATATCGAGCCATGGCGAGAAAGCAATGACGGCACCTGGAAGCTCAAGACCCAATTCACGGAATTTTAGCACCGATGCTACGGCAAGGTTTCCTCCTGCAGAATCGCCGATTGTGCCGATATCCTTTGCCTTAATGCCGGACGCGAGCAAGGCTTTGTATACAGCAGCAGCATCCTCCAATTGTGCTGGGAAAGGATTCTCCGGGCTACGGCGGTAATCCAATACTACAGAGGACACGCCCAGTGCCTTGGCCATATGGCCAGCCAGCTTCCGATGGCTTGTGGAAGATCCTACGGCAAACCCGCCGCCGTGAGTGTAGATTAATACTTTCGATTTGTCGCACCCAATAGGGTATGCCCAGATGACATCGACACCACCTACCTTATCCGTCTTATAAGTCACATCCTCAGGCTCAAATGTAGGTTTTTCCCATTCGTCAAAAAGGCTTCGGAAGTCCGCTATCGTCATGTTCGGATTTGCCTCCATACGGTCGCTCCAATCCTGGTACAATGCCCGCAGGTAATCTGCTTCATTTGATATAATTTTTGTTTTCTGCTCCATTGATTTCATAATCGTTTTCCTCCTTTGTTTTTTGGCTAATTTTCACCGCTCTTATTGAATGCGGTTTCATTTATGATGAATCACTTAATTAATATGCAATTACCGTGCCAAACTAAATTATGAGGTATTTTCCGCTTTCTCTTTATTTGTGTTTTTTTAAGTGTATTAAATTTGAAGCAACGAATTTTAGAAATAAGGGAATGAACCCCTACATATTCAACTATTCTTAATTTTGCGACAACTTTTCTCGCTTTTGCTTCATTAAAGAATTAGCTGAAAATTTAGGTTAATGCTGTCTGAGGACAATTGCATACAATAACAATAGGAAGCTTTAGATTAATCTGGCACCCATGTCAAAGATATATGAAAAAAAGAGTTAAGAAACTAAAAGATGATTCCTATACTGAATGAGGGCACTGAAAAACATTACTTTTTTAGTGATTTATGTGTTTACATCAAAAAAAATAGGCAACTTCTTGTACGATTTCGAACATGAAGTTGCCTATTTCTATTCTCCTTTACTACTATCCCAATATGGTATACCCCTGAAATATACATTTATAATCATCCTTTCAATATTAATTAGGCAAACAAGCGAACTGCTGCCCTTTGTTATGAATGTGGAACCAACTTACCATACACAGGAAGCTCTATTTTTTTATTGGCCTTTTTAGTTTTTTGGGGAATTTTTTCCTTTACCAATTGCAAACAAGAAATTCCAAGATTAAATTTTATTTATAGCAAAGAGGGCATCTCTTAAAGCTTTGCTTTGAGACACCCTCTTCAATATTAGTATGTTTATATTTTTGATTGTTTAATTTAGGAAAAATCAATCTAAGCTTTTCATCACTACATGCAAATTATACAATGCCTGTTAAAGTATAGAAGACGATGATGAATGCTACCGCAAGTGTTTTAATAATAGTGATTGCAAAAATATCCTTGTATGCTTCCTTATGTGTAAGTCCAGTTACGGCAAGCAGGGTAATGATACCTCCATTGTGTGGAAGAGTATCCATACCACCAGATGCCATAGAAATAATACGGTGCATAACTTCTGGTGGGATATTAAATTGAGCAGCGGAAGCCAAATACTTCTCAGACATAACACTTAAAGCAATACTCATCCCTCCAGATGCAGAACCCGTAACACCCGCTAAGACGTTTGTCGTCACGGCTCCATTAACTAGAGGGTTGGTGAAAGCACCAGAGATTGCATGCTGAACAGCCGCAAATCCTGGCAAAGCTGCAATTACTGCACCAAAACCATATTCTGCCGCGGTATTCATAGTAGCAAGCAAAGATCCACCTATTCCAACGTTCAAGTTTTTTTGAAAATTAGTTTTAACTGCGTTAAAGTTAAGTGCTATTGTCGATATAATTCCGATTAATAGTGCAATTTCAACTGACCAAATTCCAACTACTGAAGACAGATTAACTGACCCATAAGCTTTCAACCCAATCGCTGAAAAATCAAAGCCATTTTCATACCATTTAGGAATGGAAACAGTAAAAAGTTTATTCATGATCCCGACCAATACAAGTGGTAGAAAAGCAAGCCAATCTTTTGCACTAACGGCGTCAAGCGACATCTTCTTGTTTACTTCAAATTCTTCGTTTTCAACTGCGAGACTTGCTGCCATTTCAGATTCTCCTGCTTGTATTTTACCGAAGTAACCTTCTCCAGCAGTAGCAGCTTTACGACGACATCTTTCAAGATATAACATACCTACTACAATGATGAAAAGAGAACCGATAATACCTAAAGTAGGTGCTGCATAGATATCTGTTTTAAAGAAAGTGGTCGGAATAACATTTTGAATTTGCGGTGTACCTGGCAAAGCATCCATAGTAAAGGTAAAGGCTCCAAGTGCAATTGTACCAGGAATAAGCCGCTTAGGAATATTTGTTTTTTGGAACAACTGTTTAGCAAATGGAAAAACGGCAAACACAACAACAAACACACTAACTCCACTATAGGTAAGAATAGCGCACATAATTACAATTGCTAGAATAGCACGTTTTGCTCCAACCATACGTATAACGAGCTTAGCTATTTTATTAGCTAATCCTGATATTTCAATCACTTTTCCAAAGATGGCCCCCAATAGGAATACAGGAAAATAGTTTTTAATGAAATCAACCATTTTCACCATAAAAATATTAGAAAAGAACGGTAAAACATGTCCAGGTTCTGTTAAGAATACAGCGAGTAAAGCACAAATTGGTGCAAACAAAATCACGGAAAATCCTTTATAGGCCACAAATATTAATAACCCTAAAGACAAAAGAATAACGATTATGTCCATAATACCTCCCATTTGACAGTGAATTATTTGTATTAAAATATAGCTTTACTACTTTATCGTATTAGGGTAGATGATTTCTGGATATACCCATTATTTACAGAAATCTTGTCTAATTCTTCATCTATTTCCCTATGCAATACATCCATTGAATCGATTAACAAACTTGAAGTTAATGCACCAAGAGGTAAAGAAAGTTGGTTTTTAGAACATTCCTTAATGATAGCCATTAAATCCTTGTACAAAGCACCCAGTGTGGCTTCTGGTTTCCATTTACTGACTTCACCCCAATGATTGACAACCCAACTGCTGCCTGTACTTACGCTTAATAGCTTCAAAATTTCGTCTTGGGGCAGACTATATTTTTGTCCAAATCTAAGCCCTTCTGCCATACCTGTGACATTAATACCTACAATTAAATTATTGACAAGTTTTGCTGATTGTCCTGCTCCACTTTCTTTTCCAAAATAAAAAATATTCTCGCCTACTGCTTCGAAGTAACGATTACACTTTTTAACTACATCTTCTGCACCGGAAGTCATAATCGATAATGTAGCAGTTTCTGCTCCGGACTTACCCCCACTTACAGGAGCATCTACCAAATGAAATCCCATTTTTTCAACTTTTTCATCTAACTCTTTCACAGTTGTAGGATCTAGAGTACTCATAATGATGATGGTCAGTCCCCGTTTATCCGCTGAAGTGATCCCTTGTTCCCCGAAAATAACATCTTTTGTCTGTTCTGCAGTTCTTACTAAAGATATTATAGAGCCGTCTGAGTTTTCAGCCACTTCTTTTATTGAATCGCAACAGATAATTCCTTGTTGCTGTGCTGTTTTGAGGGCCTTTTCATTTGTATCATAGGCAAATACTTTGAAACCCGATTTCTGTAAATTTATTGCTATAGGCAGCCCTATTTCACCCAAACCTATAAAACCGATTTTATCACTCATTATAAAAACCTCCTTAATAATTACTTTTTTCACTTGCGAACCCAAACAGTCTATTTAGGTTCGCTTTCAACTAGCACGTAATTTGGGCTTTACAAGGAGTAGCAGGCAGAATAGGCTTGTTAACCTTGCGAAGCGTTAAATCAATTTGCCGTATATCCACCATCAACAGGTAACACGATTCCATTGACGTTTGGGCTATAAGAGCTACAAAGCCAAACAACAGCTTCCGCAATATCGGTTGGATTTCCAGGTTTTTTCCTTGGAGTTCTGGCAATCAATGATTGTGATTCAATTCCTAACGTCTTTTCCGCTGCCTCTGTCGCAATGAAACCTGGAGCAACCGCATTGATACGAATCCCTTGTTCCGCATACTCACTGGCTGCAGTCATCGTCAGACTTATAACACCTGCTTTGCTTGCAGCATAAGCAGAACGTTCTGGCACACCCGTCATTCCAAAAATCGAGGCGGTGTTCACAATCGCGCCCTGTGTCTTTAAAATCCATGGAATTTGATATTTCATGCCAAAGAAAACCCCGGTCAGATTGACATCTATGACCCTTTGCCAATCCGACTCATCAAGATCTGCTATCTTATCAACGGCACGTATCCCTGCATTGTTATGGGCAAAGTCAAGACGACCAAAGGCTGAAATCGCAGTCTTTATAGCGTTTTCAACGGACTGGGAATCAGCAACATTAGTACGGACGTAAATCCCCTTGCTCCCTAACTTTTCAATAGCAGAAAGAGTCTCATCTCCGTGTTCATCAAGGTCGCAAACGACAATATTTGCCCCGCGGCGAGCAAACGCCAATGCAGTGGCTTGCCCGATTCCTCTTACGGAACCAGTAATTAACGCAACTTTACCTTCGAATTCATCTGAGATTTTTGTCATTTCCATGTCTTATGTCTCCTTCGTAATCATTATTTTTGCAATTGGGCTTCGACTTCCTCGGTTTTTGAAGGTGATATTGATTCCCCATCAAGATAATTGTAGATACGAGTCGCTGTTGAAACCGTAAGGTCGGTTAAGATATGGGATGCATGTATCACCTCAAGTACAGGAAGATCAGCCATCGGAGCAAGGGCGTGGTCAAATAATTGTAAACGAGCCGGGCCCGTCCATGCTTCTTTGATGGTTAAATCAGTAATTTGTGTACGAAGGAGTTCACATACTTTAAGCTTTCCATCAAAATCCGGCACGATTTTAAGCATAAACGTCGGTTTCATAATTTCTTCTCGAGCTTGATCAAATTCAAGAGGTTGATGCTTGTAACCCATAGTTGCATTGGCTATACGCAAGCTTCCATATTCAACCGTGCCAACAAGTGTGTCTGAATCAATAAATAAGCGGGGAGACCCAAGCTTTTTAGGATAAGCACTTGCTTCACGCCCGACAGCAATGGCAGGATGATTATCTACATACATACAATGTGAATACTCTCCCTTTATACCGTTATATGTAACTGGTATCACCTGGCCTGATTCTGTATAACGACCGAGTCCAGTCGCATCTGGCATATACATGATTTCAAACTTTACCAAGGGTTCTTCTACTTCTAATGGTTCGGGAACAATCCTTTTTAAGGCGTCGAGATCGGTACGATAGGTAATATTTAGGTACTCACGGTTATTAAATTTAAAGGGTCCTCGCGGAAAGGCGGGCCCGCCTAGTGGGGTAGTTATTTGTTTTAGAACATCTTTTTTCAACATAATGCTTTACACCCTTTCGTTTTTTACTGTTTTCACTAGGTATTGCTATAATTGTTTTCCTCCTTCATTTTTTGGCTAATTTTCGCCTTTTTTAATGAATGCGGTTTCATTTATTAAGCCTTCTTAGATGGATCACTTAATTAATATGCAATTACCGTGCCAAACTAAATTTTGAGGTTTTTCCTATTTCTTTTTATTTGTGTTTTTTTAAGTGTAGTAAATTTGAAGAAACGAATTTTAGAAATAAGGGAAATGACCCCCTACATATTCAACTATTCTTAATTTTGCGACAACTTTTCTCACTTTTGCTCCATTAAAGAATTAGCTGAAAATTTAGGTTAATGCCGTATGGGGACAATTGTATACAATAACAAAAAGGAGGCTTTGGAAAGCCTCCTTTTTGTTATTGAAAGTCTAAAAAGATTTGCTTATTCTGTTACTTTAGACTTTTGATATCATAACCCATTTTTTTTAATTTTCGATAAAGGGTGCTGCGGCTCATGTTTAATTCTTTCGCTGCATCCGTGACGTTCATCCGTGAACGTTTTAACGCTGAAATAATCCAGTCTAATTCAGCCTGATTGACGGGATTTATTTTCACCGTATTAATAGGTAAGGTCTGTTGTTTATGGATATGTTTTGGTAGACTCTCAGGGGTAAGGATGCCGTTGGCTGAAAAATTGATTGCATATTCCATCGCATTCTCCAACTCACGAATATTTCCAGGCCAAGAATGATTTCTTAATATTCCCATAGCTTCGTCAGTTATATGGTAAGGACCGTGGTGTTTCTTAATGGTAAGCTTTTGCACAAAATTTTCAGCTAGTAATGGAACATCTTCTGAACGATGACGCAATGCTGGTAATTCAATGTGAAAGACATTAAGCCGGTAATAAAGATCCTTACGAAATTTCCCCGCTACTATTTCTTCAGGAAGATTTTTATTGGTCGCTGCAATGACGCGAACATCTATAGGGATACGTTTTTTATCCCCGATTCGGATAATTTCTTGCTCCTGAATCACTCGAAGCAGCTGTACTTGTGAATCCAGAGGCATATCACCTAATTCATCCAGGAAAAGTGTTCCCTTATTCGCCAATTCAAACTTCCCTATGCTTCCTTTCGGATTAGCACCTGTAAAGGCACCAGCCACATATCCAAAAAGCTCACTAGGAAGCAAATCCTTTGGTATAGCAGCACAATTCAAAGCAATAAAAGGAAAATCAGATCTGTTGCTTGCCTGATGTATGGCGCTGGCAACTAGCTCTTTCCCCGTGCCGCTGTCTCCGGTAATCAAAACATTAGAATCACTTGAGGCCGCAACTCGAGCTAATTGAACGGTGCTCTTAATTGCTTCTGATTTGCCAACTAAGCTTTGTAAAGAGTACTTTGCATAGTGATTATGGTTAGCAGTTGAATGACTTATTCTATTCTTTTTCTCTAAAATAGAAATTAAACCTATGAATCTATCGTACCAAAGAATTTTTTTGTATATTGCCCGATATTGACTGCCATGAAGAGTTACTTCATCCTCCCATTCCTTTTTCGTAGTTAATTCATTGTTTTCTACTGTCCGTGACATTAACGATGTTATCTCATCGACCTGAAGATCACTATTTATCCTTAATATTTTCCCTTTTGAGTTACATAAGATAACGATTTGGTTTTTCCATTTACTAATCGCTTCAATGTAAATGTTTTGCATCATTTCACGTGCTTGGTAGTAATTGTGAAATAGGGACCTTTCTATTTGATTCACGATTCCGACGGTTTTCATCATGCTAAGAGTATGGTAACTATCACTGGTTGTAGAAAGGTTTATTATCCCTAACAATTCACTTGTAAGCGGATCCAAAATAGGAGCTGATGAGCACACCCAATCATGGCAACTATGAGAAAAATGTTCGGAAGAAAAAACTTGAACAGGCTGTTTTAAAATGATTGAGGCACCAATTGCATTAGTACCGGCCCAACGCTCTGACCACTGAGCCCCATTATTTGCATTCACTGAGTTTCCTATATGACGAGCTACAGGCATATCTCCATAATGATCTAAAATTATGCCATCACTGTCACAAAACATGAGTACATGTTTATCATTAGAAAGTTCTTGTCCCGCCTGTTTAAGTACTGGCTGCGCTAGATGAAAAACTTCATTTTTTTCCCTTATTTCTTTGAGCTCTTCATCCGAGATATTTTTTACTGACCCTTGAATCATCGGATTCAGATCCTTATATTGCTTACTCCGATTCCAAGATTGTAAAATTACCTCTCTTACTTCAGTTAATTCCGTAGGCTGCTGTCCGATTTGAAGTGGATTGAAGAAGAAGTTTTTCCATTTTTCATGATATTTTTTTCTGAGTAGAATAATATCATTTTTTGATACCGGGTCTGAAAAAGGAACAAGGGACATATAGTACTCACCTCTCAATAATTCTGAATATTATTAATTTATATATTAATAGAGGGAAAATCAACTACTACACTTCATGGGAAATTATGGAGATTTTAAGCAAAATTCGTTTCTGTGTTGAACTCGCTCCTATAATTTATATTTTTATTCACATTTTGTTCACACTTAGTATACATCGCCTATTTATATGAGTAAAATGAATTTTAGGAATAAAACATATGTATAAATTTCATAGATCGGAGATTACATTCATGGACATACGTCACCTCACTTATTTTATTGAAGTAGCCAAATACAAAAGTTTTACTAAAGCTTCGAGATCCCTCCATTTGTCACAGTCTACACTAAGTAAAGTAGTCAAAAGTTTGGAAGAAGAATTAAATGTAGAACTGATTGACCGTTCCGCAAAGAAAATTGAATTAACGGAAGCTGGCGAAATCGTTTTAGCGGAAGGGGAAATGATAATGGAATCGCTAAATGATTTATCTATTCACCTATATGATTTAATGAACTTAAAAAAAGGCAAAATAAAAATCGGCATACCGCCAATAATTGGTTTTTTATTTTTCCCAAAAATCATTAAAGGGTTCAATAATCTTTACCCCGATATCAAAATAAAACTCTTTGAAGATGATTCAAGAAAGGTTAAACAGGAAGTCAGAGATGGAATATTAGACCTTGGTGTGGTTATGCTGCCGGTGGATGAAAAGGAGTTTGATGTTGTTCCCTTTGTTTATGATGAACTGTCTCTCTTTGTCCATAATTCCCATCCATTAGGGCAGAGGGAAAAAGTTGAAATGAAAGAGTTACAAAATGAAACCTTCATTCTATTTAAGAAAGAGTTTGCTATTCATGAACTCATTATTCAAGAATGTGAACGAGCTGGTTTTCGCCCGGAAATTGCTTATGAAAGTTCTGAGTGGGATTTTATTTGTGGAATGATTGGCGAAAACTTAGGGATTTCGATTTTCCCAAGACCCGTTGCCAAAAAAGTCGATCAAGATTTAATTAAGGCGATTCCCATCGTCAATCCAAGCTTCCCTTGGAATTTAGGATTTATTTCCAAAAAAAAGAAGTACGCTTCACCCGCAGTTCGTGAATTTATCCAGTATATTTCAGCTGAATTACCTCCTGAATCATGAAAATGATAAATCTATTACTAGTTTTTCAGTGGTGCATTCTATCCGTCAGTAAAATTTTTATCTATTCAATAATATATCGAAAAAGGCTCTCGTTTGAATAAAGATTATTCAAAACGGGAGCTTTCAACGTGAAAGTAAATCGCGACTAGGGATATATTTTTAAACAAACTTTATTCTAAATTGCTTTTTGCGATCAATTAGGCGATATCTCTTTTAAACGAATTTCATTATTATTTAATACTACATGGTCTTTCCGACCATGTAAGAATAGATAAAAAATAATTAGGACAAACATTAAAATACCTAACCATACATACAAATTGCTGTAGCCAAGGACCGGTACTAAATATCCTAAGAAATAAGGGCCGAAGCCAAGACCTATATCTAAACCAATAAAGTATGTGGAAGTAGCTAATCCCATTTTTTCTGGCGTCGTTACTTTAATTGCAAGAGCTTGAAATGCAGAAGAAATATTACCAAAACCAATACCAATGATAGCTCCTGAAAGTAATAGAAGGAAGGCACTATGCGAGATACTTAAAAGAAGTAAACCTACTCCAAAGAGAATGGCACATGGATATACAATATAGTTAGCACCTTTTGTATCCATCATACGACCTGTAAATGGACGTGTGAGAAGAACTGCTATAGCGTATGCTAAGAAAAAAAAGCTTGATGCACTAAGTAAATCACGTTCTTCTGCAAAGAAGTTAAGGAAAGCAATAAGGCTTGCATAGCCTAATGCAAATAATAACGTTAAAATTGAGATAGGAAGTGCTTTTCCATCAATAAATAGAGAAATATGAAAGCCTTTTTCTTCTTGTACCGTATGTGCTTGGATTTTCGATATTTTTGTAAATAAGGCACTGATTAGCGCTAAAATTGCAAAAACCATACACAACATGAAAATAACAAAATAAGTAGTGTGTTGGCTCAACAACAAACCGAAGAACGGTCCGATAGCTGTTCCAAGTGTTGAACTCATACTGAAGTAACCAATTCCTTCACCCTTACGAGAAATTGGTAAAATTTGAGCTACGACTGTACTTGTAGCTGTAGAAGCAATTCCAACTGCAAAACCATTTACTAGACGGCTAATGATCAATACGATAATCCCTGCTTGAATAAAATATAATGACATTGTTATAGGGAATAGAATTAGACCAATCATTAATATTTTTTTCGTGCCAACTTTGTTAATAATTCGACCTGTAACGATTCTACCTAACAATGTTCCGACAATATAAATTCCGGCTACAAGACCAGCTTGTGAAACAGAAGCATGAAACTCTTTTACCGCGTATGAAGCCATTGTAACCATTAATAAATAAAAAATAATCATAATTATGAAATTAATAATGGACATACTAATAAAATCTTTTGTCCATAGTTTTTCCCTTGCATTCCTCACTTAATATCCTCCTGCTCTCTTAATTAAATTCTACTGTATTTTTTTAATACATGTGCATTTATTCACAATCTCAAAAAAATTAATCCACCTGCGTTAGCAGGTGGCGTTTAAGGCATGTGAACGGTTTTATTAATGTTGCTGCATTCTTAATCGTTAATTTTTACATTTCTTTGAGCAAAAACTTTTTTTACCAACTTTAGAGCATTCAAGACACGCGGGAAGCCTGTATAGGGAATCAAGTGCACGATAGTTCCAACAATTTCCTTTGGAGTTAATCCAATTGTAAGTCCTGTGTTGATATGCAATTCCAATTGCGGCTCTGTACCTAAAGTTACAAGAGAAGAGATTGTGACAATCGTACGTTGCTTATTAGTTAAGCCCTCTCGTGAATAAATATCTCCAAAAGCAAATTCAACAATATAACTCTCTAAATCAGGTGCAAGTTCTTTAAATTCGTCTACAATATTCATGTGTGTTCCAATTTCCTTGTTATCTGTTAAAGTATACTCCTTTATAATATCTACACCTTGTTGGTAACGAGTTTTTTCCATGTTATATTCCTCCAAAGACATCATTTGTATTTGACAGAAATAAATATAACGCAGTTTTTGTTATTCGCAAAATACATATAACTCATATAATACATTCCTTTTTTTCATGGTTTAGGATGTAATTCAGTTCTACATTTTATTGGTCTTCTAAACTTTGACTACTTTACTTTTGTGTAGACTGTTACCAATGGAGGGATTTCGAAACTTTAGTATAACTTTTGTATTTGGCTACAATTAAGTAAGTGAGGTGACGTATATCCATTAATATTATCTCCTATTTATGAAATATATGCATATATTTTATTCCTATAATGCATTTTACTCATATAAATAAGCGATGTATACTAAGTGTGAACAAAATGTGAACAAAAATATAAATTATAGGTGCTAGTTCAATGAATAAATCATAACTACCTGTATTATAGGAGGAATTAATCATGAGTAAAAAAATTGGATTTATAGGACTAGGAACAATGGGCTTCCCGATGGCAGTAAATTTAAAGAAAGCTGGTTTTGAGGTAATTGGTTATGATGCCTTTAAAGGTGTTTATGAGAAAGCAAAAGCTGCTGGAATAACAATGGTAGAAACTTTAAAAGAAGTGGCCGATCAAGCTGACGAAGCGATTATCTCAATGGTTCGTGACTATGCCCAAAATGTTGACATTATTTTTGGTGAGGACGGCCTATTATCTGCTCAACCAAAAGATAAAACAATCATTGTCATGAGTACACTTGACCCTGATACCATGAATCAATTAGGCAAAAAAGTCGAAGAAGAAAGTGATTTGAAACTAATTAGCGCTGCGGTAAGCGGTGGTGCTTCAGGTGCTCAAGCTGGAACCTTATCGATTATGACATCCGGTTCAGAAGACATTGTGAAATCTTTCCAACCATACTTTGCTGCGATTGGGTCCAATATATTCTACTATGGAGGGGAGCCAGGCAACAGCCAAGTAGCAAAATTAGTTAATAATATGATTCTAGGTATTAACATGAATGCTCTAGCTGAAGGACTTAAATTAGGAAAACACTATAACTTACCTCAACAGGAGTTATTAAACTTGTTACAAGTTAGTACAGGTGATAGCTGGGTAGTTAGAAATTGGAGTGATGTTTCTGAATGGACAGCAGACACTGCCTTGGCTGTTTTACTTAAAGACTTAAAGGCGGCTTATAACGAAGGGCTTAAACATATTGTATCCTTACCATTCAATGCCTTATCATCCACACAATTATTTGACGCTATGGGAAAAGAGAAACCAGAAGTCAAATAATTGAATAAAGTTACCACTTAATTGGTTGATTATACAATCTCTCTAATAGGAAAGTGTTCTGTATTGAACAGAATGCTTTCCTTATTTGATTAAATAAGGTTGCTGTAACCAAGTACTAAGTCACCTTATCGACTTGAAAGAATAGTAAACGACAAGTAGCCCCAAATACAAGATGAAAATTGTGTTTTCGGGGCTACTTTTTGTTTTCTTTCTTTCCTTAATGTTATTGTTTGCAATTGTCCCCTTACATTCCTTTGAAGAGAGCCGGCCTTTTATCAAGAAATGCTTGTGTCCCCTCTTTTTTATCTTGAGACCCAAACAATACGGCCTGTGCCAGTTTTTCAATAATAAGCGCCGTGTCCATATCAGCATCAAATCCATGATTAATAACGAGTTTGGCCATTCTGACAGCAAACGGACCCTTTGCTAGAATCTTTTCCGCTTTCGCTTTTACATTCTGCCACAATTCTTCCATCGGAACGGCCCTGGAAACTAAACCAATATCCTCTGCTTGCTTTGCTGTTAACATATCGCCAGTCAAAATCATATCTACTGCTCTTCCCTTTCCTATGATCCGGGCTAAACGCTGGGTTCCTCCCGCACCCGGAATGATGGACAAATTGAGTTCCGGGAGCCCGAATTTTGCATGATCAGCAGCGATACGAATATCACAGGCCATTGCCAGTTCACAGCCTCCACCCAATGCAAATCCATTAATGGCTGCAATCGTTACTTTGTTACAATTTTCGATTCTGCGGTAAATACCGGACATCCCAGGAATGAGAGCATCTAATGGCTGCTTTTCTCTTAATTGCCTGATATCAGCTCCAGCTGCAAATGATTTTTCCCCAGCTCCAGTAATAACGATTACACCTACTCCTTCATCATTTTCCAGAGTTTCCAAGGCATAGCTTATTTCCGTCAAGGTTTGAGCATCCAATGCATTTCTGACTTCCGGTCGGTTGAGCTTAATAATCCCAATTTGTTCTTCTAGTTCTACTAAAATATTTTGATATTCCATTTGATCCACTCCTTGATTGAAAAGGGTCTTTCGTACAATAAAACAAGATCACATTTCCTGTTGTATTGATAGAAATTGCTGCTCATCCTTCTATGAGCACTCCTTGCAAACTACTATCCCGCCAATGAAAGTTCAACAATCTCTGCTATATCCATTGTTCTAACTTGATCTTCTGCTTCTTTTGCTTTGGTCCCATCGGTTAACATGGTTAAGCAGTACGGACAATTACTTCCGATCATTGTTGGACTAAGTTGAAGCGCTTGTTCGACACGTTCTACGTTAATCCGTTTTCCCTGTGTTTCCTCTATCCACATCCTGCCGCCACCGGCTCCACAGCACATGGCATTCTCTTTATTCCGTTCCATCTCTAAGATTTTTACGCCAGGAACAGATTTAAGAATTTGGCGTGGGATATCGTAGATGTTGTTATAGCGGCCCAGATAACAGGAATCATGATAAGCAATCGCTTCCTTAACTTCCTTCACCGGCTTAATCCGGCCTTCCTGGATCCACTTCCAAATCAGCTCAGTATGGTGATAAACCTCCGCTTCCAAACCAAACTCGGGATATTCATGTTTAAATGTGTTATAAGCGTGAGGATCGATAGTTACGATTTTCCTCACACCATTGGCCTGAAAGTTAACGATATTCTCCTGACATAATTGCTGAAATAAGAATTCATTCCCCATTCTGCGGGCCGTATCTCCCGAATTTCGCTCTTCGTTACCAAGAATGGCAAAGCTGATACCGGCCGTGTTCATAATTTTTGCAAATGACTGCACAATCTTTTGACTTCGTTTATCAAAAGATCCCATCGATCCAACCCAAAACAGATATTCAAATTCTTTTACCTCATTTACCGTTGGAACAATGATATCATCACGTTCCTCGCGCCACTTGATACGCTCCTTCCTGTTAATCCCCCATGGATTACTTTGCCGCTCAATATTTTGAAAATAACGTGTAGCCTCGTGAGGCATTCTTCCTTCGGTCATAACCAAATAACGCCTCAAATCAATGATTTTATCCACATGTTCGTTGGCAACCGGACATTGGTCTTCACAATTCCGGCATGTCGTACAAGCCCATAATTCTTCCTCGGTAATCACATCTCCGATCAAATTAGGCATTTCAACCGTTGACGCAGTTTCCTGTGCAGCCAAACCAGCTGTTAATGAAGGGGCTAATGCAGAAGTGCCGGAAACAAAACTAGGCATCCATGGACTACGGGAAGTAATGGAGGCTCCTGTTTCTGTCAAATGATCCCTCATTTTAACGATCAGATGCATAGGAGATAATGTCTTCCCGGTTACTGAAGCCGGGCACATATTTGTGCAACGTCCGCATTCTGCGCATGCATACAAATCGATCAGCTGCTGCTGGGTAAAATTCTCAATTTTCCCGACCCCGTATTCCTCTATTCCTTCGTCTTCAAAATCAATCTTGCTCAATTTTCCAACAGGACCGACCTTCTTGAAAAAGATGTTAAACATCGCAAACAACTCATGCGCTTGCTTCGACTGCGGTACAAACACCATGAAAGATAACACGGTTAACAGGTGCAGCCACCAAAATAAGTAGAACAAAATGGTACCTGCCGTCTTTCCAATGCCGGAGAACGCTGCAGTAATCACTCCTGAGAATGGAGCATGGGAGAAATCGGGGTTTTTCCCCAGCATAACCTTTTCAAATCCCAACGAAAGCAGGATCGCTATAGTCAGCGTAATTAGGGCAATAATAACAAACGCGGCTTTGGCATCTCGCTTCAATTGCAACCGCTTCAGCTTCTCAATATAACGGCGATAAAAAGCATAAACCAAAGCACACAACATGAGGAATACAGTCCACTCCTGCAAGAGACTGAAATATTTATATGCGCCGCCGAAAGGAAATTCATAACCTCTGATAAATCCCTTTATAATGATTTCAACGAGTCCTACCTGGATGATAAAAAAACCATAAAACAATACTAAGTGCATAAGACCGCTTTTCTTGTCCTTAAACAATTTTCGCTGGCCAAACACATTCACTAACACCGCATTGATTCGTTCTTTGAGGTTAGGCTCAAAATCGACTTTTTTACCAAGCTTCACAAACAAATACCGGCTGTAAACGAGTTGGGCAAACAAATAAACCGCATATCCTGTCACGGCAAGGAAAGCAAGAAAATTCAGTAGTAATAACATCCTGTTCCCTCCATTGTTAATTTTTAGTCAGTTTCGATTACGTTCCAGATTAAATAATAATAATAGAAAAAAAGATTAGAACTTTAAAATCGGTGGGTATTTATTCCATTTCCCATATCATATTGTAAGGAGATAATAGGTTTGAGGATAGTCCCCTCTTATTTTTTAAGAGGGGACTTAGATAACCAGCATATTTCAACATACATATCCTGTAACTTGATATTTAACAGGGAACCAATATTTTTTTAAATTCTTCCGTTAAAAGAGGAACAACTTCGAACAAATCGCCTACAATTCCGTAGTCAGCTACTTGGAAAATCGGAGCTTCCGGATCCTTGTTGATTGCCACAATAACTTTAGAATTGGACATTCCGGCCAAATGCTGAATGGCACCGGAAATCCCGCAGGCTATATATAAATCGGGAGTTACAACTTTTCCTGTTTGTCCAATTTGTAAAGCATAATCACAAAACTCAGCATCACATGCTCCTCGTGAAGCTCCGACCGCGCCGCCCAAAACTTCAGCTAATTCCTGAAGAGGTTTGAATCCATCTTTGCTTTTCACGCCGCGTCCGCCGGATATGATCACTTTTGCTTCACTCAGATCAACTCCACTTGTCGTTTTGCGAACGATTTCTTTAACCATTGTTCTTAAATCCTTAATAACAGGTTGGAATGGAACAACCTCAGCTTGGACAGGGTTTTCTTTTAACACGAAGTTATTCGGCCTTAGAGTTGCAAACACCTTACCCTGGGTAAATACCTTCTTTTGGAAAGCTTTCCCTGCATAAATTGGACGAGTAAAGACGATGTCGCCATTCTCCAAATCTGCCCCCGTGCAGTCCGAAGCGAGTCCAGCACCTAATCTTGCAGCCACTCTTGGGGCCACATCTTTTCCAATAGCTGTATGTCCCATTAGAATGACTTCGGCCTGCACTTCCTCAATGACCTGACATAGTGCCTGGGTGTATGCATCGGTCGTATAGGTTACCAGGGCTTCGTCTTCCAGAACATATACTTTATTGGATCCGTATTGGCTTACTTCCTGTATAAATTCAGTTGATCCGGTACCATATAACGCGGCAATGACTTCCCCTCCATCAGCCAGCTGCCTGGCTACTGTCAAGGCTTCAAAAGAGACAGTGCGAAGCTTTCCATCTTTGCTTTCTACAAAAACAAGTACTTTTTTACTCATGTGATTTTCCCTCCTTAATAAAATAATCAGACTACTTTAGTTTCACTCCGAAGCAGATTAACAAGGTCATGAACCTGTTGGCCAATTTCGCCTTCTAAAACTTTTCCTGCTTGTTTCTTTGGCGGCAAATATTGATCTTGAACAGTTGTTCGAGTAGTTAAGTCATCTTCAGATAACTCCAGATCCTCTAATGTGAAACGTTCAAGAGGCTTTTTCTTTGCTTTCATAATCCCTGGAAGGGAAGGATAACGCGGCTCGTTTAATCCTTGTTGAGCTGTTGCCAGGAATGGGAGATTCACTTCAATAACTTCTACGTCTCCCTCTATATCACGTTCAATGATTGCCTTACTGCCATCAAGAGAGAGTTTGGTTATCGTAGAGACTTGAGGGATACCTAATTCTTCAGCCACCCGAATGGCGACTTGGCCGGATCCGGAATCTACCGCCATATTTCCACCGAGCACTATATCGTACTCCTGCCCTTTAATTGCTGCTTTAATGATTTTGGCGATGGCATACTCGTCTGCCTCTTCCTCTAATTCAACGATAATCCCTTTGTCTGCTCCCATAGCAAGTGCTGTTCTCAAAACGCTCTCTGATCGAGTCGACCCAACCGTTAATACAGTTATTTCTGCCCCTGAATCTTCCTTGATTTTGACGGCTTCTTCAACTGCATACTCATCGTACGGATTAAGGATAAACTCTACATTTTCTTCACTAATTTGACCATTTTGGATCACAATTTTCTCTTCCGTATCAAAGGTCTGTTTCACTAAAACTAAAATATTCATATTCTGAAATCCTCCTATTCTACAAATTTAGAGATATTCCCGTTTTAACTGCGCTGCAATAATATTTTTTTGGATTTCGGATGTTCCTTCATAAATCTTGGTTATTCTTGCATCCCGATAGAAACGTTCCACAGGGAATTCAGCAATATAACCAATTCCTCCGTGAATCTGCACGGCTTTATCTGCGACACGATTATAAACCTCGGAACCGAGCAGTTTTACCATGGCCGCTTCCTTAATGACCTTCATCTCTTGGTCTACCATCCATGCAACTCGGTAGGTCATGCTTCTTAAGGCTTCTGTATCAAGAGCCATGTCAGCCAAATAATGTTGAATAATTTGTTGTTCAAAAATCGGTTTACCAAATTGAATTCTTGTATTTGCATGTTGAATAGACATCTCTAAAAGCTTATCGCAAGAACCTAGGTTTCTTGCTGCAAGCCCCGCCCGGCCATTGGCAAGAATTTTCAAAGCGTTGACATATCCTTGTCCCTCTTGACCAAGCACATTTTCTACAGGGACTTCACAATCTTCAAAGAAAATTTCAGCGGAATGGGATCCGTGAAGACCCATTTTCTTTTCGTTTTTTCCTACTGTGAACCCAGGAAAGTCTTTCTCTACGATAAAGGAGGTAATTCCTTTTGCTCCCTTCGATGGATCTGTTACTGCCATAACCGTAAAGACATCCGCGATAGGCGCATTTGTAATGTAATGTTTGCTCCCATTTAAGATATATTTATCTCCTTTTCTTACCGCGGTTGTTTTCAGGTTCGTTGCATGTGAACCTGCACTAGGTTCTGTCAAAGCAAAGGCACCGATCATTTCCCCTCTTGCCATTGAGGGCAAATATTTTCGCTTTTGTTCTTCATTTCCCATCTCTACGATCCCAACAGAACCGATCCCTGTATGGGCACCGATGACGGTGGTATATCCATTATGTGTTCTGCCTAATTCCTCGTAAATCGCACACTTGCCAACCATTCCTATTCCCGTTCCGCCGTATTCTTCCGGGATGCTTAATCCAAACAAGCCCATTTCCTTAGACATGTTCATAATTTTTTCAGGAATTTCATCCTTTTCTTCAATTTCCATTGCAAGCGGATCCACTTCGCCATCAACAAAGTCACGAATACTTTGTTTTAAAAAATTAATATCTTCTGATAATTGAAAATTCATAATCTCCACTTTCCTTCCACTTTATTATTTATTAGTGTAATCAAAAAATCCCCGGCCTGATTTCCTTCCTAATCGCCCTGCTTTAACATATTTCACAAGCAAAGGGGATGGACGATACTTTTCTCCTAATTGATGATACAGATATTCCATATTTCGTAAGCGGCTGTCCAATCCTACAAGATCTGCCAATTCAAGTGGACCCATCGGATGATTTAAACCATACTTAAGAGCTTTATCAATGTCTTCGGCTGAAGCCACTCCTTCCATTAGCATGTTCATAGCTTCATTTCCAATTAGACAATTCATTCGGCTTGTTACAAAACCAGGAAACTCATTGACTTCAACTGTTTCTTTCCCCAGCTTTTCCGCTACTTGTTTGACCACTTCTACTGTCGCATCAGATGTATCCAATCCTCGAATAACCTCGATTAATTTCATACGATGAACCGGGTTAAAGAAGTGCATTGCGACACATTGATCAGGCCTTCCCGTTGCGGCTGCAATTTCGGTCGGACTCATTGTTGATGTATTTGTAGCCAGGATAGCGTGTGCTGGTGCCAACTCATCTAGTTGCTTAAAGATATTGATTTTCAGCTCCATAATTTCTAAGGCCGCTTCGATGACAAAGTCGGTTTGACTTACGGCTTCTGCCAGCTCAGTGGTATAAGAAAGATTTTTCTTTGCATCAGCCCCTTGTTCAAATTGGACGTATCCTTTTTCCAGGTTTTTATTTAACAAAGTTTCGATATATTCTCTTGCGTTTTCAATCGCTTCGTTAGATATGTCTTGTAAAGTTACTTCAAACCCAGCTAATGCAGCGGTATAAGCGATACCTCGTCCCATAGTGCCACCGCCAATCACTGTGATATGATTAATCATTCTAAGACCTCCAAGTATCTGATATTTTTTTGTATTTTCATATGCGGAATATTTATACCGTATACGGAACGATAATTCCAAAAAAAATTTAACCTAACTCCTCTTATAATCTCGGTCTTGCATTTTTTCTACTAATCTTTCCACTTCTATTTAATTGACACTAAACTTGCATATTTTCCACGATCGTTGTAATCCCTTGACCCCCGCCAATACAGAGTGTGACTAATCCATATTTTTCTTCTCTTCGTTCCATTTCGTGCAATAGTTTTGTCATTAGAATGGCACCTGTAGCCCCAAGAGGATGACCTAATGCAATGGCCCCGCCATTTACATTTACTCTTTCCAAATCCAAATTAAGTTCCTTTATCACAGCAAGAGCCTGAGCCGCAAAGGCTTCATTCAATTCAATTAAACCGATATCATTTAAAGAGAGCCCTGCCATAGATAGCGCTTTCTTCGTAGCCTGAACTGGACCAATCCCCATAATTTCCGGAGAAACGCCTGAAACAGCTTGAGCAATAATTTTTGCTTTTGGTTTAAAACCATACTTGTGTGCGGCGTCCTCCGACATCATTAAAACGGCAGAAGCCCCATCGTTACGCCCGCTGCTATTTCCCGCAGTTACTGTACCGTTTACTTTAAACACCGGTTTCAAATTCCCCATATTTTCCAAACTGGTTAATCGCGGGTGCTCATCGATCTTAAAAGTCTTTACTTCTTTTCGTTGCTTGACTTCATAAGGAACGATTTCCTTTTGAAACCGCTCATTCTGTATTGCTTTTTGTGCAAGTTCCTGACTGCGAAAGGCAAATTCATCCTGTTCCTTTCTCGATATTTTATACTGCTCAGCTAAATTTTCCGCTGTATATCCCATGGTGATATTCCCATAGATCTCAATTGGCTGGGAACGCGGTTGGCTTTCCGTATTAGGATCGACAATCTCTCCATTTCCTGAACCGTATCCATAGCGAGCTTTTCTTATATAATAGGGTGCTGTGCTCATCGATTCGGCGCCGCCGGCTATGATTACATCTGATAACCCGCTCATAATTTGCATGGCTGCATTATTTATGGCCTGAAGTCCTGAACCGCATTGTCTGTGAACGGTATAACCTGGGACCTCAACCGGAAGCCCTGCACGCAAAAGAGCCAATCGGGCAAGATTAGGGGAATCCGCACTTTGTTTGGCCTGTCCCAAAATCACCTCTTCCACTTCATTTTTGTCAATTCCTGTTCGTGATACAATTTCTTCGATGACTTTTGCGGCAAGGAAGTCTGCTTCTACATCCTTCAAGCTGCCTCCAATACGTCCCACCGCAGTACGTACTGCATCAATAATGACAACATTTCTCAATTTTCATCCTCCTCTTACTTTTGACCATTTAGGAATGAGCTTTTACTACCAATTTTGTTCCGTATCAGGAACACCATACCTTCCTTGGAACAATAATACTATCCATCTACTTCATAAGTCAATAGAATTTTTAGAAAATTATCAATATTGACAAACAGTATGGTGACAATTATAATTTAACCCAACTTACACCTGTAAAGTGAACAGGAATTTTGAATAGGAGCTTGCTCATGCAAAAACAAAATGAAAAGGAAAAATCAGAGGTTCCTGCTCTAGAGGCATCCATTAAAATTCTGGAATATTTAAGTCGTTATAAAAGTAAGGAACGTTCCCTGTCACAAATCTCTAAGAATTTATCAATAAATAAAAGTACTTGTCATAGAATTCTAAAATTATTAAATCATTATCGCTATGTCTCTTACGATGAGGATTCTAAACAGTATAACCTTGGTCCATATCTTATCATCTTAGGCTCTAGAGCTTCCGAGTTTACCGATTACCTCAAGCTTGCTAAACCATACCTCAAGTGGGTATGCGAAGAAACAAGACTAACAAGTGTTTTACTTGAACCTTTATCCAATGATCGATTAATGTATGTTGCCAAAGAGGAACTTGATCTGCCGGATAACCCTGTTCAAGTGACAGTAAAATTAGGACAGCATTTCCCGGTAACCAGCGCTTCTTTTGGTAAGTGTTACTTAGCATTTCTTGAGGAAGAAAGAACGAAAGAAATTATTCAAAAGGTTAATTTTAAACAATTTACTGATAAATCCATTACAGATTTTGAAACATTTCAGGAAAGTTTAAACGAGGTTAAACGAAAGGGATATGCAGTAAGCTATGAAGAGCATACACCAGATGTTTTCGGTGTTGCAGCACCTATTTTTAACCCATATGGCAATATAACAATGGTTATTGCCTGTATCGGCTTTGCTTCAAAGATTAGTGAAGATCATATTTCTTTCTGTGGAGATAAACTCAAAGAAGCATCAAGAAGGATTATGGAAGTAATTGGAGGAAGGGAACCCTTATATAAAAAATTTTAAAACCTTAATACACTGTACACAATCTGGATCACCAGTATCTGTAGTTCGAAATTAACGCATTTACAGTTCCTTTCCTCAGCTTTAACTACATATTGTCTAACACTTTAACTCTAGGAAATTCCTTGATGATAACACATTTTCAAAGACATATTCTCTACTCATGTCGATTTTCTCACTTTCAATAGTTTTGCTTATATAGGAAAGGACACTATGAAAAATAGTCATTCTTTCCTTTTGTGTTTTTTTGTTCTGAGTTGCACTAATCCCGAAATTGCACAAAACTCCCTAAAATGGCACAAAAGCAAAAACCCCCTGCCAACTACCGTGTAATTTTATACGAATCTCTTCACCACGTTGATATTTTTACTAAGATATACCCAATTTTGCGGTGCCGGCAAACTTATTTGCCAAAAAGTCGTCCCAGCTAATTGATACATATCAATTAACCTATACTTTTCTATAAAACTCCTAATATCTTCAAACCATACCACATGCTCCACATTACCCTGCCAGTAGCGAAACCAAGGTGCCATATCCGTGATATCAAACTCGATGTTCTCAGGCAGTGATATCGCTTTATTTTGAGCAGCAAGTACCGAAAAGGCTTGGGTTGCATTCGTACCAACAACCTTGTCATACCCATATAACGCCACGGCGATTTGCAGTTTACGTGAATTAATTTGTGTCACCGAGTATTGAATCACTTGCTCCAGCCACGGAATCGGGGCAATCGGATCCGGTGGACCCCCCGGGTAGCCATAATCCATGGTCATCACCGCCACGATATCAGCCACTTTGCCAATCGACGCATAATCATAAGCACCAATGATTCGATTCGTTGGAATATCAGCTGTTTTGGCGTGAACATTTACTTGTAAAATAAGCCCGTCTAAGCTGCGCTTTAATTCTGTTAAAAATAAATTGAAATCATTTCGTCTAGCCGGTGGAATAAATTCAAAATCGATACTGACGCCACCGAACCCTCTTTGCCTGGTTAAGTTGACCAAGCTAGCTACCAAATTTCCCCTATAGGTTGGATTTTCCAGGACACGCCCTGCCAACTCCGCGCTGAAATCATTTCCGGCAAGATTTCGGACCATCAATAATGGGATGATCTTCAATTGATTACTTCTTGCAACCAGGGCTGCATCCTCGCTCACATTAAACGCATAGCCTTCCTCTGTAAACGAATAAGCGACAATCGCTAAATAGGTTAATTGGTTAGCTAAACTATTAATTGTGGCAAGGTTTGCACTTTCAGATGATGGTACTAAAAACCCTAGTGTTTCGAGAGATAGTCTTATTGGAGTGGGAACATTTATGATTTGGCCGATTACGAGCATGTTGGGATTAATCCCTGGATTTGCAGCGAGAATAACGGAAGGATCGACCCTAAATTGTTTAGCCAGCTGCCAGATGTGATCGCCTGCTTTAATTTGATAGTAGCGGAGTGGAGGCAAGATATCCGGTAGATAAAGTGCAAGACCCGGGACGATGGAACTTGCTGAAGGTAACCCATTTAGCTCTACAATCGTTTGAATTGAAACCCCATACCTCGTGGATATCGCCCACAAATTTTCACCTGCGATAACAACATGAACAGCCATTTTCTCACACTCCTTCATTACTATCATATGGGCGAAAGCTGATAAGTTATTACACATAGAAAAACAAACTTGCCGACTGACAAGTTCGTCTTCCTATACCTATAGTCGCGGGTCAATCGGATCCGATTCCAGCGCCAGGACAGCTAACACACATTCATGGTAGCGCTCCAGTGACTCTTTTCTAACAAAACGATTCACCGCTTCCACACCTAAGGCAAATTCCTTTAAGGCATTGCGTTGTTTCTTACCTGCATTTCGCTGCTTAAGACGGGAAAGATTTTCTGGTTGTAAATAATCGATACCGTAGATGATATGCAAATATTTTCTACCTCTTACTTTAATGGCCGGCTGGAGAAGCTTACCTTTATATCGTGCCACATAAGACTCCGGTTTGACAACAAAGCCTTCATGTCCATCCTCCGTCATTTCTTCCCACCATTCGATGGCCGATTTCATGGAGTCTTCATCGTTAACAATTCGATACTCCGTTTCCATGAACAAATCCGAAAGGACGCTAAATTCTTTATTTTTCTCCATATGCCACGTGTGAGGTTTATCGAAAAAGGTTTCATTACTGTGGGCAAGTGTGTGAAAAGGAGCAATTTCAATTCCCGCTAAACCTTCCGTTTCCCAGCAATACTTTTGATACACTTCGTTAAACACTTGGGCATTGCGTATCTTTTCACTCGTTTCCTCGAGCCAACTTGAAACATCCTTACCGTTATCCAAAGCTTTTTTCAACTGCTCCTGTAATTTACTGCGATCAAGCAATGCCATCTCACCAACATGAGCATATTGATTCATAATTAATTCTTTTGCTTTTAGATTCCACGGAAGGATCTCAGCGTCCATCAGGACAAAATCAGTGTTGTATTTTTCAAAATAACCACTCAAGTCAATATTTAATTCTTGTAATATTTGTTCTTCCAGTTCATTTTTGAAAAAGGCCCGGCCAGTCCGCGTGTATATCGAACCTAATGTTTCCCTGCCTATATAATCTTTAGCAATTTCTTTATTTTTAAAAAGCAATAAAATACCACGGCTGCCCATATGCTTTTTCTCGACAACCATCGTATCAACACCATTCGCCTGATAGTATTCAAATGCTTCGATCGGATGCTCTAAGTATCCTGCTAAACTCGATGGTTTCGGTGTCGGGCTCATCGTCGGCGGAAGATAAACAATCTCCTCAAGCGGCAGTGTGTAATGGGAAAGGTCATCCAGTGCTGATTTCGTACTATCCGCATAAATTGCAATCTCCCCATACAGTTCC
Organism: Bacillus sp. OV166; assembly: GCF_900177675.1. Taxonomy (GTDB): domain Bacteria; phylum Bacillota; class Bacilli; order Bacillales; family Cytobacillaceae; genus Neobacillus. Next base: position 4,487,897 of record NZ_FXWM01000001.1, read on the forward strand.
GTTAATACCGAATATCCTTCTAAAAATTTTGCGATATTGGGCGGTGCAAGCCTTTTACTTTCCAATACCTTTAATGGATTGTCCGACACATTTGCATAATCTGCTTTCGCTTTGACAGAAACAAACTTCCTTTCCGGAAAACAATATGCCGTTAGGTTGCCACCAAAAACAACTCCTTGGTCAATATTGAGGGTGTTATTAACCAATAATGGATGCGTTCTAGGATCATGCCCCCAAAGAATAAGTTCGCTGGACTGATGAGCAATTGACCAATCTTTTCGGACGGGTTTGCCGTTTTCGTCGAGGCCATCCGAGTCTCCGTACCGACAGAAATCGGAAATGCGCGGCGATTGTTTGCCGATATAATGGTCCTTGATTCCTGCATGGACTGCAACAGCGACGTTGACTCCATTATTCTGGATAATGTAATGTGATTTTGCTTCTAACAACATGTCTCTTATTTGTTCCTTTAAACGATCGGCCAAATCTTTACCAAATTTACTTTCATACTCATCAAATTCAGTCTTTACATTTTCATCACCATGAGCAAGCTTTACATCCTTACCATCAAGCCAGCGGGCGATTTTCCAACCATGATTACTGTCAATCATATAGGCAAGTCCTGCTGCCACATGCTTTTGAAAAAATTGCAGCGTCTCGATCGAACGAGGTCCCCTACTCATCACATCCCCAAGGGAAAGGATTTTCCGCCCTTCTGGATGGATAAAATAACCCTCTTCATTTTCGATATAACCAAGCTTTGACAAAATTTCTCTAAACTCTTCAAAGCAACCGTGAATGTCCCCAATAAAATCAATGCCATTGCCAACATCAATTAGTAATGGATTACCAAGACGGTTCACATTTAAGACCTGCAATTCTTCTTCACCGAATATGTAGAAGCGCCGAAAGCCCTCCTTTTTAATGGAGCGAAGCGTTTTCTTGAAATGTTGGTATTGCTGCTTGATACGGTTTTTACCTCTTGGAAAATCCCTCACTAAGTCACGTCTGAGTAATTCAGTTTCTGCCAAATTCAGCACGATTGCAATGGCCGGAACATGATATCTCTTTGCCATTTGCAGGTATTTTTCACGCTCATAATCACGTAAATGAGTAGCATCGATAAAGGTTAATTTATTGAGACGGCAACGTTTGGCAATGATATAATCCATCGCTTCAAAAGCTTCTTTTGAAATTTGTTGGTATTCATTAAAAAGAGCATCTGCTTCATATTTAGGTCGCCGATTCCAATCAATAAATTCAATATCGCTAACTAAAACACGAAACTGATCGGAACTTACTACTTCCGATGCATAAATCTGTTGTTCTTGAATTAATTGATTTATTAAAGTCGTTTTACCCGAATTGGACGGGCCTACAAGTAGGACGATACCCGCATGAGGCAAATTAATTTTCGCCATCATCCCTCCTCCCTTCTGAAAATGACCATTTGAGTAGGATGCCCGTATTGTTGGTTTTCTTCACCAATGCCTTGATAACTTACTTGGTATGGATAGATTTTTGTCAAAGCTTCCACTTTTTGGCGAAGCTGAGCCCTTGTCCATTCAAAGCGATGATCATGGTGTCTCATTTCCTCATTCATATCATAGACAACATTGTATTCTTGGTTTGGCGTGGTCACGATCAACACTTCTGGTCGATAGTCTTTAAAAATCGTCTCGAATACCCTTGCTATCCTGTATTCATCAATATGTTCAATCACTTCACATAAAACCATGACATCCTTGTTACTCAACCGTTCATCATAGTAAAATAACGATCCTGCTAAGGACTTGGGTTCTACAAATCCACGTTTCTCCTTTGCATAGTCGAATCGTCCCAATGCCTTTAACCGAGCTTTATTCGATGGTTCAACAGAAAGTATCTCTTGCACCCCTTTAATAAATCCCAGCTGAACAGATAACTTCCCTTCACCAGCACCAAAGTCAACAATGGTGGCTTTTTGTGGCAGGGCCTCAATATATTTAATAATCACTTCGTAACGAATGTCATTTAAACGGATTTTCGGAGGTTCATACTTCTCCTCGGCTTTTGTCTCTTTTTCATAGAATCTTGACTGTGAAATCATCTTTTGGAACCGTAACGAACGTTTTAAAATCAGCGCCTTTTGTGGATGTTCCTCTAACCATCCTTCCCCGTAGCGGTCCAACTTTTCCAATTCTCTTTCGTCAATAAAATAATGCTTATAGTTATCAATAACGGGGATTAAAATCGAAATATGTTTAAGTGCATTCTGGAGCGTTTGTTTCCCTAACAAGGTAATAAATCGGGCAGAGCTTTTTCCGCGAATAAAACTTTCCCCGTATTCCATCTTGATGGTGTAACCCATTGGAGCAAATAACGCTTCAAGTTCCCTATTGCTCAAATCAGTAACAATCGGCCCAAAGGTTAATTCCATTTCAAAGGAATGCTGGACCCATGAAGAATATTCCTCTGCTGGTTTCCCATTCAGTGCAGTCCCCAACGCTTTACGAATCGAGGAAACAAAAATACTGCTTGCCGCAAACTCGCGGTCATTTATGTAATGGGTAATATCAAAAGAATCCGGTGAGTTTTTCACAAGGTCAATTGGATCCGTTTTAACATAGATTAAAAACTGTACTTCCTCGCTTGAAAAAGTCGGGTAGACCAGACGGACAGTCAACCCTTTCTCTCCACGCTCATATAGGTTATTCGGATTTTTAGCTATAAGGTAAGAAACCGATTCAACACCAGGGCCTCTTACTGTTAATGATAGTTGCATTCTTTTTCACTTCACTTTCATGGGACGAATTATCAGAGTTTTATTTTAACATATTTACATTAATTTGGTTTTAATTGAAGAATAACCCGGTTTCCTATGGTTAGAACACCGGGTTATTCTTAATATTCATCATATCGATATCTTCTAGTCTTCGCTGCATAACAAGCCTCACAAGTCGGAAACGAATGATCCCATGGCAGCTTCTTTCCGCAGGTTTTGCATTTTTTAACAAATTTATTTATATCCGTTTTTAAGCGGTCCTGCACTTTATCGCTGACCTCTTCTCTTAGCCGCTCCCAATAGATTGCTGTCGTTCTCTCCCCTAATCGATATAAAAATAAAAGATGGAGCCCAATTGCTTTGTAACTGAGTTCTAATTCCTCCAAGCTTCGTTCCTTTACAATCGGTTCTGGGAGTTCTCTCCCATGGATAATGGCATACATTTTTTCTTCCCATTGCTTCGTTAATACTGGCTCATTTTTTGAAAAAGGCAGATGTAAAAATCCATAAAGGTCCATTAAGGATAATCGTGCTTCAATTTCAGTACCTGCTACCATTTGATATAACGACTTTTCCTCTGCAAGGGAAGCTTTTTTCGTTCCGTTTGGACTTTCAAATTTCCCCCATAATTCAAAAAATGTACCTAAGTCGTGATAATACCGTTGAAAGCGTTCAAAAACTGAATTGGTTGGTGCAATTGCAAATGTATGAACAGGCTCATCCTCCTGCAATAGCAAGTTTCTCATTTTTCTGATATCACTAGTAAAGGCCACTTTGCCAATATTGTAAATACCTTTTCGACCTGCACGTCCAGCAATTTGCTTCACTTCTTGTGATGTCAGCAGTCTTCGTCTAGTCCCATCAAACTTATCATTTTCTAAAAAAACAATCCGTCGAATCGGCAGATTTAAGCCCATTCCAATCGCATCTGTAGCAACGATGACTTTTGTTTTTCCAGAGTTGAATTGCTGAATTTGCTTTTTTCTTGTTTCTGGCGGCATGCTGCCGTAGATCATGCTGACAGTATGTCCGTCATTTTGCAGGCGTGAGGCGGTTTCAAGAACACGCCTTCGTGAAAAACAAATCAGCGCATCGCCTTTTTTAATGTGTTTAATATGAAACTCCTTCGTTTCAACCTCAAGAGGAGTATCACGGCTGTATTCATGAACTTCGATATTGGAATTACCTAAAAGCTGGAGCAGCATGGTTTTTGAATTCCTGCTTCCTATGATATGTACTTCCTCTGCATTAGCTTTCGTGATTGCCTTATACCAGGAAAAACCACGATCTTTATCGGTAATCATTTGTGCTTCATCAATTACGATTATTTCATAAAACTCTTTTTCGTGAAACATTTCCACGGTGCAGGAAATATGATTTGCACCTGGGGTGATTTTTTCCTCTTCTCCAGTTTTTAATGAACACGGCGTCCCCTCAGCGTTTAATTTATCAAATACCTCAAGTGCTAATAATCGAAGCGGCGCTAAATATAACCCGCTATAAGCATCTTTCATTCTTTCTAGTGCATGATGGGTTTTCCCTGTATTGGTTTCGCCGATGTGCAAGACATAACGGACCTGACGTTGTAACGAAGGGTCGTATTCCGTTGCAAAGATTTCCTTCATCACCCGCTCTTCTTCTGCTTTTTTCCGCTCGAGTTCTTCTTGCGCTTCTTTTTGTTTTTGCTCGCGCGCTTGGAAGTCTTTTTCAAAAATTTCTTTATGAACCATTGCATCAAAAGGAATTTCTGCCAAACGTATTAAGTCCGACAGGTATTCAGCTTGGATATCCTCAATAAAATAACCCTCGACATCATAAAGAATCTGAGCAATGCTGCCCTTTACGAAGGACGGCGACAGTTTCTCAAGAAAGGTTTCATGAAAATCATCCTTAAGTTTTTCAGAAAGCTGCTCTAATATTTTTTCCGGAATAAGCTCAGACAAATAGTCTGCAATTAAGCTTTCATAAACGAAAAAATAGGTTTGATATTCATAAAAACTCCTGCCCCAATTCAAAGTTTTATGGATATCCCCTGTCAATTCTTCAAAAAAGGTAGCAACAGTTGTATAGGCTGAGGGGTTAAAATGACCTTCATCCACTAATTTTTCTTCTAATGCAAAGGTATCAACCGATTGAAACTTTACATTATTTTGTAGGTCAGCCACTAGTTGTATGGCAACGAAGTAACGAACATATAAATAAAGCAGCTCATATTGTTCTTCCAAGATTCCAACAGCGACATCTTCAATCTCACTTCTAATCAATTGCTTCTGTTCTTCGAGCTGTTTTTGTTCTTCTCGTTTTATAAAATTAACCTTCGCCTCTTGATACTGTTTCTCCCACTCTTCTTCTTTACCTAAAAATGTTTCATGAACCCACCCCCTCGTATCAAAGACATGATAGGTTCTCATTTCATCCCTAAATAACTTATTGATTAGTTTTTTGTCGATTCCCTGTACCTCGAAGCCTTTATCAGTTAAATATTGCTTTTTTTCATTCCTTGGAACATCATTGGTGGACTTATTCAGCCAAACATTGGTCCAAATTTGCTCAACATAATGACTTCTGTCAGTGAGGTATTGTTCAAAGGTTGGTCGTGTTTCCTTCGTTTCGAAATAATGGTTCATATCTTCATACACTTTCAATTTTGTATGTTCTATCGCTTGGGGGTATATAGTGGTTAATTTATTCATGGAATTCCCTCCATTTCTATAAAATGGTTTATAATATCCATTCTATCACAAAACAAAAAACCGAACAAGCATTCGGTTTTAAAGTTGATGCTGGTTGCAATATTGATCAACCAGGTCTTCGATTTGATCCAGTTCAGGAAACTTCCCAGAAAACTGGAATTTAATCTCTTCAATAAAGTTCTCTTGATTATACACATGTATGGCCCCATTTTGTTGAATAACACTAAATTCTGGTACAAATCGATAACCGCTGCGTTCAATAGCCCCCATTGTAAGTCTCCTTTAAAATAATTTTTTTATAGTATTTGCATAATATAGGCGTCTATCCAATTACATCATTATAAAGAGGGATGGTGCATACTGCACACATCCCTCTTTTTTCCTTTATGCTGTTGTAAATACTTCTTGTTTATTTTGTTCATGACGAATGGTTGCTTGAGCTGCTGCTAAACGTGCTAGTGGTACACGGTATGGTGAACAACTGACATAGTCTAAGCCGGTTTTGTAGCAGAAATCAATCGAGCTCTTTTCGCCGCCATGCTCACCGCAAATACCTGTTTTTAATGACGGTTTTGTTCCACGGCCAAGCTTCACCCCTGTTTCAACAAGCTTACCTACGCCTTCTTGATCAAGGACAGCAAACGGATTATCCGGAAGCACTTTATTTTCAATGTAAGCTTGCAGGAACTTGCCTTCCGCATCATCACGGCTGTAACCAAATGTTGTTTGTGTTAAATCATTTGTCCCAAACGAAAAGAAATCAGCTTCCTCGGCAATTTTATCTGCAGTTAAAGCAGCACGAGGAATTTCAATCATGGTTCCAATCGTGTACTTGAAGCTTTTTCCAGTTTCCTCCTGGACGAGTAATGCCGCATCGATCACCAATTTACGCATATCCTTTAATTCATTCACATGACCGACCAAAGGAATCATGATTTCTGGATGTACTTCGATGCCTTGGTCCGCGAGATTAGCGGCTGCATAGAAAATGGCTTTTGCTTGCATTTCATAAATTTCTGGGTAAATCATCCCAAGGCGGCAGCCACGGTGGCCAAGCATAGGATTAAACTCATCTAATTGGCGGACCTTTTTCAGCAATTGCTCTTTTTTCTTCAATTCTGGTGATTGTGGATCTAAAATCTGAAGCTTCGTTACTTCCACTAACAGTTCCTCTTTATCCGGTAAGAATTCATGTAAGGGTGGATCTAGTAAACGGATAGTGACAGGTAATCCTTGCATAGCTTCGAAGATTCCTTCAAAGTCCCCTTGCTGCATGGGCAATAACAGGTTCAAAGCTTCCATTCTCTCATTATAAGTTTCAGCTAGAATCATTTTTTGCACGGTTGGAATCCGTTTTAAATCCATAAACATATGTTCAGTACGGCATAAGCCAATTCCGCCTGCACCAAATTCAAATGCTTTTTTTGCATCTTCTGGGTTATCTGCATTGGCACGGACCCCTAATTTACGCTCTTGGTCTGCCCATGCAAGCAACATTTGGAACTCATCCGATAGTTCTGGGTCAATCATAGGAATCTCCCCAAGCATAATTTCACCCGTAGAGCCATCAATCGTTATGATATCTCCATAATTAATAACTGTATCACCAATTGTAAATTGTTTAGCTTTCATATCTATCTTTAATGCTTCACATCCGCAAATACACGCTTTCCCCATACCACGCGCGACAACTGCAGCGTGGCTTGTCATGCCGCCTCGGCTTGTCAATATTGCTTGCGATGCAACGATACCATGGATATCATCTGGAGTGGTTTCAGGACGAACAAGAATTACTTTTTTTCCATCATTATTTAATTGCTCTGCTTCATCGGCATCAAAAACAACTTGACCTGTAGCTGCACCTGGTGATGCTGGCAAGCCTTTTGCTAAAACTCTCTTCTCAAATTTGTCGTCAATCCGGCGATGCAGCAGTTGATCTAATTGTTCCGGGTCAACACGTAGCAAGGCCGTCTTTTTATCAATGATTCCTTCTTCAACCATTTCCACGGCGATTCGAATCGCTGCCTGCGCCGTTCTTTTTCCATTACGGGTTTGCAGGATAAATAACTTACCACCTTCAACCGTAAATTCGATATCTTGCATTTCTTCGTAATGCTGTTCCAAGCGCTTGCAAGTATCAGTGAATTGCTTATATACTCCTGGCATTTCATCTTTTAAAGTAGCGATTGGCTGTGGAGTACGAATCCCTGCCACCACATCTTCCCCTTGGGCATTGATTAAGTATTCACCGTAAAGGACATGCTCACCAGTCGATGGATTTCTTGTGAATGCTACACCTGTGCCTGAATCATTCCCCATGTTGCCAAACACCATACTTTGAATATTTACAGCTGTTCCTAAATGGTCAGCAATTTTGTTAAGGCGACGGTAGACTATCGCACGCTGATTATTCCAAGAGTTAAAGACTGCATGAATCGCAAGGAATAGCTGCTCTTTTGGATCTTGCGGAAAATCCTTTCGTTTATGCTTTTTGACTATACCTTTATAGCCAATAATCACTTCTTTCCAGTCATCAGCACTCATTTCTGGGTCAGAGGAATAGCCTTTTTCCTCGCGTATTTCTTCTAATAATTGTTCAAAATAGTAGGTATCGATATCTAGTACAACATTACTAAACATTTGTATGAAACGACGGTAGGAATCATAAGCAAACCGTGGATTATTGGTTAATTCTGCTACTCCGATAACGGTTTCATCATTCATTCCAAGATTCAAGATGGTATCCATCATGCCAGGCATGGAGAAAACAGAACCAGAACGTACGGAAACGAGCAAAGGATTTTTTGGGTCGCCAAGCTTTTTGCCCATTTTTTCTTCAAGACGGGTAAGAGCCTCTAAAGTCTGGACTTCAACAAAGGTTGGAATGGTTTTGCTAGCTTCATAGAATGCATTGCAAGCCTGTGTAGTGATTGTAAAACCATACGGAACCGGAAGACCAATACGCGTCATTTCCGCTAGGTTTGCCCCTTTTCCCCCAAGTAACCCCTTCATATTGCCATTGCCTTCATGAAATAAATAAACGAATTTTTCCATTATTAGTAGCTCCTCTCTTTTTTTAAAACGTCTAAAATTAAGCCAGCTGTTTCTTCAACAGCTTTATTTGATACATCAATAACAGGACAGCCTAAGCGCTTCATTACTTTTTCAGCATGATCAAGTTCCTCAAGAATTCGCCCAAAGCTTGCATAGTTAGCCTGTGAGGCTAACCCTAAAGCCTTTAGACGTTCCTTGCGAATTTCATTTAATTTATCTGGTGATATTATTAATCCAATACAATTCTTACGGGGTATTTCAAATAATTCATCTGGCGGCGGCACCTCTGGAACCAAAGGAACATTGGCCACTTTAAAGCGTTTATGTGCTAAGTACATAGACAAAGGGGTCTTCGATGTACGTGAGATTCCGACTAGAACAATATCCGCCTTTATGATTCCTCTCGGGTCACGTCCATCATCATACTTAACAGCAAATTCAATTGCTTCAATTTTCCTGAAGTATTCTTCGTCCAATTTTCTCATCAATCCAGGTCGATGATGCGGCTGTTTATTGAAGCTTGTTTCAAAAGCATTCATCAACGGACTTAGTAAATCTACAGCAAAAATGCTCTCTTCTTTTGCACGTCGATCTAAATACTCTTTTAATGATGGAATAACGATCGTATAGGCAATAATCGTACGTCCCTTTTTTGCTAGTAAAATGATATCTTCAATATCTTCAAAGTCATCCACATAGGAATTACGGCGAATTTCTATCTGCCCGCCATTAAATTGTGTTGCCACTGCTTTTACTACAAACTCAGCAGTTTCTCCTACTGAGTCAGATACAACATACACAACTTCTTTCTGTACCAAAATGGCAGCCACTCTCCTTAGTTTGATTTGTTTTCCATGATTTCTAAATAGGCCCGCGTTATGGTGGTTTTGGTAATTCTTCCTACCAGCAAATATGTACTTTTTTGCTCCTCTATTTCCTTAACAACTGGTAAGGAGTCAATGTGATTATGGATCATCTTCTTGGCTGCTTCGAGCAAAGTCTCTTCAGGATTAATTGTAATAATATTTGGCATTCTAGTCATGATGACACTGACAGGCAATTCATTTAGATTTTGATTTCCTAGTGATGCTCTGAGCAAATCCTTACGGGAAACAACCCCGGCTAGATGTCCTTTTGTATCAACCGCATAAAGTGTGCCCACGTCCTCTAAAAAGAGCTGCACGATCGCATCATACACGGAGGTTGATTTCTCAACGACAATCGGATGGGCTTTATAATCCGTTACCTTTTGGTGGATAAACCTTTTAGCCTGTTGCTTTGCTTCAAAGCTTTCATTAAAAAAATAACCTACTCGTGGCCTTGCATCTAAGTTACCTGACATCGTTAATATGGCAAGATCGGGTCTTAGTGCAGCTCTAGTTAATGAAAGTTTCTCAGCAATGTCTTTTCCTGTAATGGGACCGTTTTGTTTAACAATCTGGAGGATTTCATCCTGACGTTTAGATAATTTAATAATTACCACCCCCTTATTCTACATTAAATATGTTATATTCAATAGATTCATTGTATATGTGTTATACTTATTTATATATAGTATATTACATTATGTTATAAACCGAAACAATAAGTTTTATATATTTTTACAAAATATTAAACTATTTTTTTAAAATAAATAAGAAACCCCGCCGTTATCGACGAGAAAGGGGGTCCAAAAAGAAAGCCATTCTTGTCTTCATAAGGTGTTGAGCTGTTCATGAAGACAAAAATGCTATACACAATACAAAATTTGTCCTCATGGTGTGTTCATTGAGCACACCATGGGTTGAAGGAACAAGCATAAACTAGCAGAGACAATAAAAAAGTGGAAATATAAAAAAAGGCACAAAAAAATTCCAAGTATATACTTGGAATTTTTTTATGCCTTTTTGACAGGGGCAGTAGGAATTGAACCCACACTGAAGGTTTTGGAGACCTTAGTTCTACCTTTAAACTATGCCCCTAAACATGGTGGAGGGGGACGGATTCGAACCGCCGAACCCGGAGGGAGCGGATTTACAGTCCGCCGCGTTTAGCCACTTCGCTACCCCTCCACATATAAAAAATAATAAAACTGGAGGAGGAAGAGGGATTCGAACCCCCGCGCGGTGTTACCCGCCTGTCGGTTTTCAAGACCGATCCCTTCAGCCAAACTTGGGTATTCCTCCATGGAAAAAGAAAATCATCTAATAGTAATTTGGTAGCGGCGAAGGGAGTCGAACCCCCGACCTTTCGGGTATGAACCGAGCGCTCTAGCCAGCTGAGCTACACCGCCAAAAAAATTATATTATTAAGGTGGAGTCTAGGGGGATCGAACCCCTGACCTCCTGCGTGCAAAGCAGGCGCTCTCCCAGCTGAGCTAAGACCCCAAAATATTTTGCAATAAAGAATGGTCGGGAAGACAGGATTCGAACCTGCGACCCCTTGGTCCCAAACCAAGTGCTCTACCAAGCTGAGCTACTTCCCGATAATATGACGCACTGGGCGCTATATTTGATGAGTTAATTTACCTTCTATAAAACATGGTGCCGAGGACCGGAATCGAACCGGTACGGTAGTCACCTACCGCAGGATTTTAAGTCCTGTGCGTCTGCCAGTTCCGCCACCCCGGCACTGTTTGGAGCGGAAGACGGATTCGAACCCGCGACCCCCACCTTGGCAAGGTGATGTTCTACCACTGAACTACTTCCGCTTATTTGGATGTTTTTTTCTAACGCAAAAAACTATGGTGCGGGTGAAGGGAGTCGAACCCCCACGCCTTGCGGCGCCAGATCCTAAGTCTGGTGCGTCTGCCAATTCCGCCACACCCGCATAGTAAAAATAAGATGGTGGAGGATGACGGGCTCGAACCGCCGACCCTCTGCTTGTAAGGCAGATGCTCTCCCAGCTGAGCTAATCCTCCATATAATACAGCCTGGCAACGTCCTACTCTCACAGGGACGCGTGTCCCAACTACCATCGGCGCTGAGAAGCTTAACTTCCGTGTTCGGTATGGGAACGGGTGTGACCTTCTCGCCATTGCTGCCAGACTATTTTGTTGAGGTATCATTCCCTCAAAACTAGATAATGCAGAAGAAGTTTGTAAAAATGAGTGTGCCTTAAAAATTGTCCAGCTGCGGCTCCTAACTTCTCGGCCGTTTCGATCTGTCCCTCCAAATCCAAAACCAGGATTTGCAGTGCCAGCTCTCCAACGTCTGTCGAAGTTGAACAGTCGCCTTCGCTTTTCGTATTGGTTAAGTCCTCGAACGATTAGTATCAGTCAGCTCCACATGTTACCACGCTTCCACCTCTGACCTATCAACCTGATCATCTTTCAGGGTTCTTACTAGCTTGCGCTATGGGAAATCTCATCTTGAGGGGGGCTTCATGCTTAGATGCTTTCAGCACTTATCCCGTCCGCACATAGCTACCCAGCGATGCCCTTGGCAGAACAACTGGTACACCAGCGGTGCGTCCATCCCGGTCCTCTCGTACTAAGGACAGCTCCTCTCAAATTTCCTGCGCCCACGACGGATAGGGACCGAACTGTCTCACGACGTTCTGAACCCAGCTCGCGTACCGCTTTAATGGGCGAACAGCCCAACCCTTGGGACCGACTACAGCCCCAGGATGCGATGAGCCGACATCGAGGTGCCAAACCTCCCCGTCGATGTGGACTCTTGGGGGAGATAAGCCTGTTATCCCCGGGGTAGCTTTTATCCGTTGAGCGATGGCCCTTCCATGCGGAACCACCGGATCACTAAGCCCGACTTTCGTCCCTGCTCGACTTGTAGGTCTCGCAGTCAAGCTCCCTTGTGCCTTTACACTCTGCGAATGATTTCCAACCATTCTGAGGGAACCTTTGGGCGCCTCCGTTACTCTTTAGGAGGCGACCGCCCCAGTCAAACTGCCCACCTGACACTGTCTCCCACCCCGATCAGAGGTGCGGGTTAGAATTTCAATACAGCCAGGGTAGTATCCCACCGACGCCTCCACCGAAGCTAGCGCTCCGGCTTCTCAGGCTCCTACCTATCCTGTACAAGCTGTACCAAAATTCAATATCAGGCTACAGTAAAGCTCCACGGGGTCTTTCCGTCCTGTCGCGGGTAACCTGCATCTTCACAGGTACTATAATTTCACCGAGTCTCTCGTTGAGACAGTGCCCAGATCGTTACGCCTTTCGTGCGGGTCGGAACTTACCCGACAAGGAATTTCGCTACCTTAGGACCGTTATAGTTACGGCCGCCGTTTACTGGGGCTTCGATTCAGAGCTTCGCTTGCGCTAACCCCTCCTCTTAACCTTCCAGCACCGGGCAGGCGTCAGCCCCTATACTTCGCCTTGCGGCTTCGCAGAGACCTGTGTTTTTGCTAAACAGTCGCCTGGGCCTATTCACTGCGGCTCTTCGAGGCTATTCACCTCAAAAAGCACCCCTTCTCCCGAAGTTACGGGGTCATTTTGCCGAGTTCCTTAACGAGAGTTCTCTCGCTCACCTTAGGATTCTCTCCTCGCCTACCTGTGTCGGTTTGCGGTACGGGCACCTTTTATCTCGCTAGAGGCTTTTCTTGGCAGTGTGGAATCAGGAACTTCGGTACTAAATTTCCCTCGCTATCACAGCTCAGCCTTATGCGAGAAGCGGATTTGCCTACTTCTCAGCCTAACTGCTTAGACGCGCATATCCAACAGCGCGCTTACCCTATCCTCCTGCGTCCCCCCATTGCTCAAACGATAAAGAGGTGGTACAGGAATATCAACCTGTTGTCCATCGCCTACGCCTTTCGGCCTCGGCTTAGGTCCCGACTAACCCTGAGCGGACGAGCCTTCCTCAGGAAACCTTAGGCATTCGGTGGATGAGATTCTCACTCATCTTTCGCTACTCATACCGGCATTCTCACTTCTAAGCGCTCCACCAGTCCTTACGGTCTAGCTTCAACGCCCTTAGAACGCTCTCCTACCACTGACATCTAAGATGTCAGTCCACAGCTTCGGTGATACGTTTAGCCCCGGTACATTTTCGGCGCAGAGTCATTCGACCAGTGAGCTATTACGCACTCTTTAAATGGTGGCTGCTTCTAAGCCAACATCCTGGTTGTCTAAACAACTCCACATCCTTTTCCACTTAACGTATACTTTGGGACCTTAGCTGGTGGTCTGGGCTGTTTCCCTTTTGACTACGGATCTTATCACTCGCAGTCTGACTCCCACGGATAAGTCTTTGGCATTCGGAGTTTGTCTGAATTCGGTAACCCGATGAGGGCCCCTAGTCCAAACAGTGCTCTACCTCCAAGACTCTTACTACGTGAGGCTAGCCCTAAAGCTATTTCGGAGAGAACCAGCTATCTCCAAGTTCGATTGGAATTTCTCCGCTACCCACACCTCATCCCCGCACTTTTCAACGTGCGTGGGTTCGGGCCTCCATCCAGTGTTACCTGGACTTCACCCTGGACATGGGTAGATCACCTGGTTTCGGGTCTACGACCACATACTCATACGCCCTATTCAGACTCGCTTTCGCTGCGGCTCCGTCTCTTCAACTTAACCTTGCATGGGATCGTAACTCGCCGGTTCATTCTACAAAAGGCACGCTATCACCCATTAACGGGCTCTAACTACTTGTAGGCACACGGTTTCAGGAACTATTTCACTCCCCTTCCGGGGTGCTTTTCACCTTTCCCTCACGGTACTGGTTCACTATCGGTCACTAGGGAGTATTTAGCCTTGGGAGATGGTCCTCCCTGCTTCCGACCGGATTTCTCGTGTCCGGCCGTACTCAGGATCCACTCAGGAGGGAACGAAGTTTCGACTACAGGGTTTTTACCTTCTATGACGGACCTTTCCAGGTCGCTTCATCTACCTCGTTCCTTTGTAACTCCATGTTGAGTGTCCTACAACCCCAAGAGGCAAGCCTCTTGGTTTGGGCTATGTCCCGTTTCGCTCGCCGCTACTCAGGGAATCGCGTTTGCTTTCTCTTCCTCCGGGTACTTAGATGTTTCAGTTCCCCGGGTATGCCTTCCATACCCTATGTATTCAGGTAAAGATACTGTTCCATTACGAACAGTGGGTTCCCCCATTCGGAAATCTCCGGATCAAAGCTTACTTACAGCTCCCCGAAGCATATCGGTGTTAGTCCCGTCCTTCATCGGCTCCTAGTGCCAAGGCATTCACCGTGCGCCCTTTCTAACTTAACCTAAAAGGTTATTCTCTTACTTATATAAGAGAGAAAACTAAAATGGCAGGGAAAAATTGAACTTCATTTTTCCTATTGACTCGGTTCTTACATTGACTTCTTCATTACGATTATCTAGTTTTCAAAGAACGATTAAAAAAAGCTTTGAGAGAATTGCACTCTCAAAACTAAACAAACAAAATACGTGTATCAAACAAACTGTTTTGTCTGGCTCACAGGTCCAGCTTTATCCTTAGAAAGGAGGTGATCCAGCCGCACCTTCCGATACGGCTACCTTGTTACGACTTCACCCCAATCATCTGTCCCACCTTAGGCGGCTGGCTCCTTACGGTTACCCCACCGACTTCGGGTGTTACAAACTCTCGTGGTGTGACGGGCGGTGTGTACAAGGCCCGGGAACGTATTCACCGCGGCATGCTGATCCGCGATTACTAGCGATTCCGGCTTCATGCAGGCGAGTTGCAGCCTGCAATCCGAACTGAGAATGGTTTTATGGGATTGGCTAAACCTCGCGGTCTTGCAGCCCTTTGTACCATCCATTGTAGCACGTGTGTAGCCCAGGTCATAAGGGGCATGATGATTTGACGTCATCCCCACCTTCCTCCGGTTTGTCACCGGCAGTCACCTTAGAGTGCCCAACTGAATGCTGGCAACTAAGATCAAGGGTTGCGCTCGTTGCGGGACTTAACCCAACATCTCACGACACGAGCTGACGACAACCATGCACCACCTGTCACTCTGTCCCCCGAAGGGGAAAATCCTATCTCTAGGAGTGTCAGAGGATGTCAAGACCTGGTAAGGTTCTTCGCGTTGCTTCGAATTAAACCACATGCTCCACCGCTTGTGCGGGCCCCCGTCAATTCCTTTGAGTTTCAGCCTTGCGGCCGTACTCCCCAGGCGGAGTGCTTAATGCGTTAGCTGCAGCACTAAGGGGCGGAAACCCCCTAACACTTAGCACTCATCGTTTACGGCGTGGACTACCAGGGTATCTAATCCTGTTTGCTCCCCACGCTTTCGCGCCTCAGCGTCAGTTACAGACCAGAAAGCCGCCTTCGCCACTGGTGTTCCTCCACATCTCTACGCATTTCACCGCTACACGTGGAATTCCGCTTTCCTCTTCTGCACTCAAGTCCCCCAGTTTCCAATGACCCTCCACGGTTGAGCCGTGGGCTTTCACATCAGACTTAAAGGACCGCCTGCGCGCGCTTTACGCCCAATAATTCCGGACAACGCTTGCCACCTACGTATTACCGCGGCTGCTGGCACGTAGTTAGCCGTGGCTTTCTGGTTAGGTACCGTCAAGGTACCGGCAGTTACTCCGGTACTTGTTCTTCCCTAACAACAGAGCTTTACGACCCGAAGGCCTTCATCGCTCACGCGGCGTTGCTCCATCAGACTTTCGTCCATTGTGGAAGATTCCCTACTGCTGCCTCCCGTAGGAGTCTGGGCCGTGTCTCAGTCCCAGTGTGGCCGATCACCCTCTCAGGTCGGCTACGCATCGTCGCCTTGGTGAGCCGTTACCTCACCAACTAGCTAATGCGCCGCGGGCCCATCTGTAAGTGTCAGCCGAAACCGACTTTCAGCTTTTCCTCATGAGAGGAAAAGGATTATCCGGTATTAGCACCGGTTTCCCGGTGTTATCCCAGACTTACAGGCAGGTTGCCCACGTGTTACTCACCCGTCCGCCGCTAATCAACAGGAGCAAGCTCCTAAAGATCCGCTCGACTTGCATGTATTAGGCACGCCGCCAGCGTTCGTCCTGAGCCAGGATCAAACTCTCCAAGAAAGTTGATTAGCTCATTTTGTTACGTTGGCTTAGTTTCGTAATTGAAACTAAAAGTTTTTGTTTGTTTGCACGATTTTGTTTGTTTAGTTTTCAAAGAACAAATCTATTATTCTTGTTTGTCACCCAATCAAGCGATTAGCGACTTTTATTATTCTAGCATATCACTTTTTTAATGTCAACTTCATTCGAAATAATTTCTTACATCTCTTAAACTAGTTATTCCGTAGCAGCGACAATGAATATCATACTACCCCATCACTAATTCGTCAACCATTTCTTTTCGATTTTTTATAAATAGGCTGTGTTAAAAACTTGGCTGTTGATTTCCGCTTCAGGCGCTTCGCTTTCCGCGGGCGGTCCGGGGAGCCTCCTCGGCGCTAAGCGCCTGCGGGGTCTCCCGCAGGAGACTTCGCGCCTTCCGCTGCAATCAACATGTGCCAAAATCAACAATGATCTTTAACATAGCCACTTTAACATAGCCTATTAATTAAATAGCACTTTGTAATGGGAAAATCAGAAAAGATTATTAAATAGGTTTAGATAAGAATTAATAGGAAAAAATACTTTAGTATTCCGTTCTTATCATAAAGGAGATGACTATAAATTGAGTATGAAAAAAGACGATGAAAGTGGATTGGTTACTCCTGTGGAACAAGAGCAAAATCAATCGGCTTTGGATGAGAAATTGCCTGAATTTGATGTGATTGGAACCGCACTTAACGATGTTTAATTCGAAAACCCTTTGCAAAAGGAGAAATATTCTCTTTATGCAAAGGGTTTTTTACCTTTTTATTGCTCTTAAAATGACGGCTTCCCCGACGAAAGAGATAATTTGATTATCTTTTATGATAATTTTAAATTTCTCTTTTACTTTCGGGGATGCACTAAGAATGAATTGAGTTAATTTATCCTTTTCATCTTCAGGTAAGTTCATGCGATTACACCATGGTTCGTAATGAAAGGTTTTTTCAAAGCGATGCCATTCAAAAATTTCAAAACCGGAAATTTCAAGCATCCGGAGCCATTCACTCTTCTTCCAAGCCCGGAAATGACTGTAATCCCGCCATTTTTCGTTGGTATTATAAAATAGATCATATTCCTCTTCTTCTGGAACGACATTATCATCAAGTAAAAACTGACCTGATGGCTTGAGAACGCGGTGGACTTCATCCACAAACTTATTTACATTTGGAAAATGATGTGGAGCAATTCGGCAAGTTACAATATCAAATACTCCCTCAGAAAAGGGAAGAACTTCTGCATCCCCTATTATAAACTCTACATTTTGATGTCCATTATCTATGATATAATTTTGAGCTGCGGCTAACATTTCTGGTGTCAAATCTACTGCCGTTACTTTTTTTACACAAGATGCAAAAGCATTGGCAGTATGACCGCCGCCCGTGGCAACATCCAATAATTCTTCTTCACCGGTCGTCATCGCCATTTCTAAAAGCTTTTATAAGTCATTGCCATCTTTGTGGATTGTACTACTAACATAGGAATCTGCACTTTTTCCAAACTGTTGTTGTACATCCTTTTTGATATCCATGTCATTTCCCCCTCCGTGACTTCTATATAATTACTATAATGCAGTTACTTTATATAGAAAATGACAGGTATTTTATGTTTTACAATAAGAAAAACTAATTGAATTTATCAATCCATTTCAAGAATTACCGGGCAGTGGTCACTCCCCATCACATTGCAATGAATATCCACATTCTTGAGGCGTTCCCGCAATCTTTCGGAAACAATAAAGTAATCAATCCGCCAGCCAATATTTTTTTCCCTAACTTTTGCCATGTAGGACCACCACGTATAAGCACCTTCCTGCTCCGGATTAAAATGACGGTAGCTGTCAACAAAGCCTTCAGCAAGTAGAGAGGTCATTTTCCCCCGTTCTTCTTCCGTAAACCCGGAATTCCCCTTATTGGATTTTGGATTTCGCAGGTCAATTTCCTGATGGGCGACATTCAAATCCCCGCATAAGACGACGGGTTTCAGTTCATCTAATTCTTTCAAGTGCTGAAGAATACGATCCTCCCAGTCCAAACGATAGTTGATTCTCGCTAAATCTCTTTGTGAATTAGGGGTATAGACATTAACTAAGAAAAAATCGTCAAACTCTAATGTAAGAATTCTTCCTTCCCCTTCAGTCTCATCAGCTCCTACCCCATATCGAACAGAAAGCGGTTTGTTCTTAGTAAACACCGCTGTACCGGAGTAGCCTTTCTTGATTGCATAATTCCAATATTGGTGATACCCAGCCAATTCAAGACTAATTTGACCTTCTTGCAGCTTTGTTTCCTGCACACAAAAAATGTCTGCATCCACTTCATTAAAATAATCCAAAAAACCTTTTTTAACGCATGCCCTAAGGCCATTGACATTCCAAGATACTAGTTTCATGTTAACGATTCCTTCTCCCTTGCTAACTGGTTATTTATTAGTGTTTGATAGGAGACATTTTATCAGTTAAGGAGGATTTGGGAAAGAAATTTGAAAAACCCCTCATAAGGTGGATTATTAGTCCGACTTATGCGGGGTGACTTCACTCAGCTGCCTTTTTTATATGGTATAAAATACTTTTCAGGTAATTTGCCGGAAAACAGCTTGGAAACAGAGACTATTTTTATTTTTCGTTTATTAAATTCGTCCACCGACTGAAAGACACCAATCGAACATACTTTTCCGGTTATACCTACATGCCCAATAGCAATACCTGTACCTTTTATTTCAGTTACCTTCGCTAGTCTAATCATTTGTTTTCGAACATGCGCTGAGGAGGATATGTCGTCTAGAAATACATCTCTTTTAAGGATGGGTACACCCAGCTCTTTGGCTATTTCGGGAAATTTCGTATTTGGACTAGTGGCACTATCGATAATAAATAATCTTCTTTCCTTAGCAACCTCAACAATTGCACGAACTATTTCTTTATTTTCCACCGCAAGTGAGCCCATATGGTTATTGATGCCTACAGCATACGGAACATCTTTTATCGCGTCCTCTACAATTTGTCTTACTTCGGCTGGTGAAAGGTCATTCGTAATTGGTCTTGGCCCAAGCCAAGATCTTTTACCTCTTTTCGGTTCCATGGATAAATGAATCATTACTTCGATGCCATTTTTATGGGCCCATTCCGCATGTTCTGTCGAGTTTTCTGTAAACGGCATGACTGCAGCAGTAATCGGAATTTCTCCTTCAAGGAAGTCACGCACTCCACCTGTTCCACCGCCGAAATCATCAATGATAATCGCAGCCTTTAGTTCTTTGGGTTCATTTTTTTCGGCCGATGCCGGTTGTTGAAATGAAAATACCATGAATGGAATAAGCATATAAATAAACTTTTTCATAAATGACCCCCAACTTTGATCTTAGAGGTTAATTTGCCCTAAGTGATTATAAATTAGACAAAAAAAAGAGAGCTGCAAGAGCCCTCCTGAGTTATTTATTCTTGATCATATACCTTTACTTCTACCATTTTATCACCATTGCGCATGGATTTTGCAGTTTCAAGCCCAGAAGTCACTTGTCCAAACACGGTATGAACACCGTTTAGATGCGGCTGTGATTCATGAACGATAAAGAATTGGCTTCCTCCAGTGTTTTTGCCTGCATGTGCCATGGATAATGCACCAGGTACATGTTTGTGAGGATTCCCTTCTGTTTCACATTTAATTGTGTAACCAGGTCCACCAGTTCCACGACCTTCAGGACAGCCTCCTTGACTTACAAATCCAGGAATAACTCGGTGGAATGTTAATCCATTGTAAAATCCTTTGTTAACCAATGATTCAAAATTCTCAACTGTCCCTGGTGCTGCTTCTGGATATAAATCAAATTCAATTTTTTCTCCGTTTTCCATCAAAAAATGACCTTTTTTCGCCATTGAAAACACTCCTTTATGTAAAAATCATTTTTATCATACACTTTTCAAAAAAGAAATGAAAGTTTGAAACACCAAATTTCTTCCTTTCAGTAATATTTCTCCTATGGTTGTGGTAATATAATAGTACCCCTTCCGAACATTCGCTTGTTGCGGGACACTTAACCACTGTACGGACGGAAGGGGCAAGGTGTAACAATCTGTTGCATCACGAAAGCCGAGACGAAAGTCTCGGCTTTTTGTATGTTAGCCTTTTCGTATAGCCATCCAAGTGTAGAAAGAATAAATAATCGTTAAAAATAACAGGTAACCAAAGAACGTATAGAGATGTGACCAGTTCTCAGAGTGTTCAAACCAGCCAAACACTTCCGTTAATTTTTCAAGAATGGGCATCAAAAGACTAATAAAGACGATCAGGCCTAGTTTTCCCCATTTATTCACTTGGTCCATAACCCGAAGAAAGGCGAAAACCAACACCGGGAGCACCACGAGTGTAAATACAATATTAATGGAGAAAATAGTTGGCATCGGCCTCAAGGGGAACCGATATATGTGTTTCCCAACGAAAAAAAGATCTAAATACGTAGCGAGCAAGGAAGCCAAAAATACTGCTGCAAGAGATGGGTTAGTCCAAAATCGATATGGCTTTTTTGGCGATGGCAGCGAGCTCGAGTCGTTCAAGTGTTTTACAGTATTCATTTTTAATCTCCCCGTCAATTTTTTCATTGTCATCCATTAAATAATCCACAACACGTTCATCTTCAAACCAGTCCCCTTTTTCAGCCTCCGTTTGACTTACATTCTTCCAAGCGTATTCAAGGGCTGGACTATAAATTTTCCTTGCTCGCGGCCGGAGCTGACAGGCCTTTAAGCGGGTTTGATAGGCAAAGCCAGGTATTCCCTCGTTGATGCTATTAAAAATATGCGGCCAGTAATCCTTTCTGGAGCCTGAATGAGGATGGGTTTTAGCCCATTCCAAGACTAGTTTTAAACGCTCCTTTTTTTTAAAAAGGACATCATATAATCTTTTTCCAAGTAAAATTCGTTCATTCAATGACTCAAACTGATGAAGTGTTTGCCCAGCAAGGTTTCTTTTTCCATAGGGAAAGAGGATATGGTTAAAAGAAAGCAAGTCCTGGAGAATAAATTCAAATTTACTTAACACTCCTTTTTGAAAAAGTGGATTCTGAACCACTCTTTTTTCCAAATAACTCTGTTCATTTATTATCAACGCAATGGCAAGAATATAGGTTTCTTGATGAAGCCAAAAGTGATTCCAAATCGTTTCCATAAAGGTAGAAATATTTAGATAAGAACTTAAATGAAATAACGGTTTATGTTGCTTTAAGCTTTCCCTATACAACAAAAATTGCGGATAGACGTCTTGGAAAATAAGCCAATTCCCACGCTCTAAAAAAGCAAAAAAAGTTTCTCTTTCTTTTTTCGAGAGTAAACGAGTGAGAAATTCTCCTTTCAGGTCGGTCATATTCCAGCCCCCATTCCGGGAGACCATATGCCCGAGAAATGCCCAATGGATTTCAGGGAAGTGAAGGTAAAAGTCAAGGTATGCCTTCGTTCTAGTGACATTATTTATGTTATGCTCCTTTGTCTCAGTCTTTATTTGTTCTAAAAGGCTCGCTTCCCCACTCGTTATTTTTGGCGGCAAACTTGATTGTTTTCCCTTCATTTTTAATTCTTCCCTTATATATTCAAGTGGTGACTTCTCGCGATTTCTCTTAAAAAATATGGCACATTACCTCCTTTGCGTATTCTCCTTCCACCTATGGAATATGTATGAATGAGAATAATTTTCTGGGAGAGGAATGAGTACTTACTTATGAGCAATACAAAAAAAGGCATCGATTGGATTATTAAGAAGCTTCGGAAAGACCAATCTCCCGATGGATCTTGGAATTACCCCTTTGAAACAGGACAGTCAACAGATGCCTATATGATCATTTTATTGCGGACATTGGAATTAAATGATGAAGAATTAATTCAAGGCTTGGTTTCGAGGATCTTTAGTAAACAGGGTGCAAATGGAGTATGGAAGCTTTATTATGATGAAGGCGAAGGGAACCTCAGCGCGACCGTGGAAGCTTACTACGCCTTGTTATATTCGGGGTATGTTAAGAAGGATGACAAACGATTGCGGGCTGCGAAAAGATTTATTGTCTCCAAGGGCGGCTTAGAGGAAGTTAGTATCTTTACAAAAGTGATGCTTTCTTTAACCGGTCAATATATATGGCCAGATTTTTCTCCTCTTCGGGTTGAATTCTTACTCTTGCCACACTACTTTCCGATTAATTTCTATTCCTTTTCTGTCAATGGCAGAGCCAATCTTACTCCGATTATTCTTCTCGCCGACAAAAAGTTTTTTATTAAGACAAAGCAAAGCCCTAATCTTTCAGAACTACATCTACACCGCAATCAGGAAAAACCTTGGTTTCGATCCTCAGAATATCGTTCCTTGTTGTCATTTATCGAGGAGGGAGTTAAAAGATTAATGGGTCTACCCGAGCAGCTCCATCAGCTGGCGATAGAACGGGCCAAAAAATATATGTTGGACCACCTTGAACCAGATGGCACCTTTTACAATTACTACAGTAGTACCTTTTTAATGATTTTTGCCCTACTCTCCCTAGGATATAAGAAAACGGATCCGGTGATATCAAAGGCCGTGAAAGGTTTGATTGCAATGAAATGCGATATCAACGGGAGCCCCCATATGCAGTACACGACAGCGAATGTCTGGAATACTTCATTGATTGGTTATGCCCTCCAGTCAGCTGGTGTTTTAGCAGACGATCCAATGGTCATGAAGGCCAATCGTTACCTGTTAGACCATCAGCATCATAAATTCGGGGATTGGGTAATTCATAATCCAAAGACAATGCCCGGTGGCTGGGGGTTTTCCGATGTAAATACGATGAATCCGGATGTTGATGATACAACTGCCTCGCTCCGAGCTATTTCAAGAAATGTTCTGCATGAAAGACATGCTTGGGACCGAGGTCTGGATTGGCTTTTATCCATGCAAAATGACGATGGAGGCTGGGCAGCGTTTGAAAAGAACATCGATACAAAATTATTCGAGTTCCTCCCAATTGAAAAGGGTGAATTTTTACTAACAGATCCCTCTTGTGCAGACATCACAGGGCGAACCTTAGAATTTTTGGGGAATTACACGAATTTATCAAGAGACCACAAAGCGATCAATAAAGGGGTCAACTGGCTTTTGAAAAATCAACTGAAGGATGGTTCTTGGTATGGAAGATGGGGGATTTGTTATTTATACGGAACTTGGGGAGCAGTAACTGGTTTATTAGCCGCAGGGGTCCCTACTAGTCATACAGCAATCCAAAAGGCTGTGAATTGGATACAAGGGATTCAAAATGAGGATGGCGGCTGGGGAGAGTCATGCCATAGTGATAGCGAAAAAGCATATGTGCCATTACGAGCAAGTACCTTAACGCACACAGCTTGGGCACTCGATACCCTGCTAACCACTTCAGAAAAACCAACCACACAGATTCGAAAGGGGATTTCCTATTTATTAGCGTCACTTGAAAAACAAGATTGGACCACTAATTATCCAAAAGGTCAAGGGATTGCCGGTGGTTTTTACATTCACTATCACAGCTATCGCTACATTTTCCCTCTCATGGCTATGTCACATTATCATAAAAAATTCGAGTCGTAAAAAAAACAAAACATCGACGGCATTAGTTTAATTTCCGTCGATGTTTTATTGTGTTAGGAACGGGACAAGCCCTTTATAGATATCAACAATTTCCTCCATTTTCATTCGAACCAGACCACTTGAAGAAGGTGCAACGAAATCAACCACTCCAGGTACAAATCCGTTGGGTTGCTTCCCCCACTGAATCACTTTTAAACCACTGTATTGCTGGTAAACTCCCTTTCCAACAAAGCAAACTACCTGCGGCATTAACTGTTCGACCTTTTTCTTTAAGATTTCTCTTCCCTCCACGTACTCCTCTTTCGTAATTTCATCCGCTGCCTTTGTCGGCCTTTGAACGATATTTGTAAACCCATATCCTAAATCTAAAAGTTTCGCATCTTCAATTGCTTCATATTTCCTCGGCGTTATCCCCGCTTCATACAAGATCCTCCAAAAACGATTGTTGGGATTAGCATAATGATGCCCCAGTTCACTTGAGCGAATGCTTGGATTAAAGCCAACAAATAAAACCTTTAAATTTCCCTTGAGATGATCACTGATGGGTTTCATAATAAATCTCCTTATTTACCTAGCCTTCTTAGATTTACCAATTGTTCCAACGTTATGTAATATTTACTTTATTTAGTTCCGGTCAATGGAAATAGTGGTAATCAGACTTGCTAGTAGTCCAACAATCGCTACGATAATCAGCGAATAAAAAAGTTTCACATCCTGAAGGAGAAAGAGGCCGGTAATAATGATAACGGCATCCATCGCAAACATAATGACGCCAACATTCACTTTTGACCATTTGGCAATGATCAGTGCTACCAGGTCCATACCCCCTGGACTAATATGATTTCTTAGCATTACCCCAACCCCACTCCCAATAATCACTGCTCCTACAATAACACTACTAAGGATGGGTAGATGAAATATTCCATTTAAAGGCATGAATAATTCAATCATAAGACCGGTACAAAGCGCTCCTATTACACCATTGATAAAATAAATGGGGTCAGATTTAAAGGCGAACATATAAACGGGGATATTAAGAAAGATGAACGTGATTCCGGTTTTAAAACCCCATATATATTTTAACAACAGGCTAATACCTAAAAATCCTCCATTAATTAAATGCAAAGGAAGGATAAACCCGTTAATGCCAATCCCAATCATGGTGCTCCCAAATCCGATTATAGCCAATTTTTTCAGCATGTGATCATCCCTTGTCCAAGTTCTTTACTACCACTAATATGAAAGATAGTGGTACTTCATTCAAAGGGATTCTCTTTTAACCCCAAAAACCGAAAATACGGAGACGCAAAAGACTCCGTTTTTTAAGCAATCGATGTTCGATTTGGTTTGGATTTTCGGACTTGTTTTACTAAGGAAACTAATATCGTTAAAATGGGTAAAATCCATAAAAATAGCGCAAATGGCAGATAATCCATGATCGGTATACCAACGATCGTGCTGCACATGATGGCGAGAACACTCCACGGGACTATTCCCGGAAACAGCATCGTCGAATCCCCCATCACTCTAGCTAGCTCTTCTTTTCCATAGTTACTAGACCAATGAGGAAGGAAGGATCTCCCTGTTAGAATAATGGGCAGGGTTTGATTTGCTGCTATTAAAGTGATCAAAAATGTCGCCAAAAGCGTTTTAAGGGTGTCACCAGTCAGAGATCGAGATGATTGTAACCATTTATCTAAATAAGGCTGAATGACATTCATTTCTTCTAAAAGGCCATTATATGCCCCTGCCAAGGCTAAAAATAGGAGCAATTCATACATATGAAGGAATCCTCCCCCAAGCCCATCAATGCCACCCCACAAAGAAAAACCGAGTTTTGTATATGAAATTCCACCGAATAATGCAATCACCGAAGCTGATAGAATACTAGTTAAGAAAGCATAAATGATACTAAACTGTAAAAGGACAAATACGATTAAGATGATTGGCGGGATTAATTTAATCACTGAAATTTCATGCAAACTTAGTGGTTGGGAATTTGAAGCAGTTGTTTCAGAGATCAGATAGTCAGCCATTCCATAAAAGCAAAAGCATAAAATAATAGCCAAAAGCGTGGTGACAAACATCGCATTCCATTGTCTTTTCACCGGCAATTCAACCGTATGTGACAAAAGTTGATGGGCACTTGAAAACGGCGAGGTCCGATCGCCTACAAACGCTCCTGAAACCAATGCGCCAGCTACCATTTCAACAGGAAGGTGAAGAACGATTGCCGTCCCAATAATAGGTATACCAATCGCACTCAATGTCCCAACAGTCGTTCCAAGTAGCATCGAGAATACCATTGCGCAAAGAAACGATAAGACAAAAAAATGATTTGGTATGATAAAATGCAAGGCGATTTTCACCATTTGCTGAATGGTACCTGATAAGTACCAAGATGGCAGCAAGAAACTAACCAAGAAAAGAATTAAGATGACAATTCTCGTTTTATTCACACCCAAAATACTAATATGTAGTATTTGTTTTATCGATATATCTTTTTTCTTTGCTAACCAAACAAGCATGAGGTAGCCTGGAAAAAACCCTGCCACAAGTGGGTGATGAAAGATAACTGACCAAACCACCCCTGTCAAAGTAACGATTAGAAGGAGCAACACTTGCTTTAAAGAAAAATTAATATCCATACGAACCCACCCTTTAATTAAGAAACATCTCTTATTATAAGGAAAAATGCCCCTTCCGAAAAGCAATAGCTTGCCACCAAAATAAAAAGAAACCGCAAATAGACGGCTCCATTGTTACGCAAAGTTAAAAGTGGGTTGGTGATATAGATTTTACGAATAACAAGAATTAGCGGAAACCGCAGGGTTGTTTTATTACTTGGTCAAACGACCTGACGATCATTCCGCCAACTTGTCACTTTATCTAGCCAACCCGCTTAATGAAGGTACTTTTTACGTGAACCGAGCCTTTTTCGGTAGACAAACTTTCTAAAATCATCCTCCTTTAGATTCCCATCATAGATTAAAAAAAGTAACGATTGATATTCTGGATATCGCTTCATGACGAAAAGGGCGAACTCCTTCCGTTCGCCCATTTGTTTCAATTTAAACTCTTCCTGGTTAATAATATCTTCAATCTTCATTTGGTAATATGCTTTCGTATCCTCCCACTTTTCTTTGCGATTCTCCAAAACATCTCGGGCATATTCAGGTAATTTCTCAATCACAAGATCAATATAGCCTTCAGACCACATAATCATTTTATCCTTTTCAGGGAGTTCAAAGACCATATTCATCAACTCAAGATCATCCACTGTATCGTTTGCTGCATATTTCCCGACCCGATTCATCTTGCTATTCACCTCTTGATCGTAGGGTTAAACTTCTTCTAATGTATTTTCAATATCATAGCTCTTCTTCTTGTTCTCTAGCCAGGTTGAGTACTCAGAATCGATTTTCTGATCAACTAAAGTCTCTTTAATTTCTTCCTTACTGTCATTATAATTTGCTTCTTTTGCCTTCTTTTTAGCCTCCAATTTAATAATATGATAGCCATATTCAGTCTTTACTGGCTTACTTACTTGGTCCACTGCCAGTCCAAAGGCCACATCTTCAAATTCAGTGACCATTGTCCCTTTGGCAAAATATCCAAGGTCACCGCCTGAATCCTTCGTGCTATCATCAGTGGAATAATTTTTGGCTAACTCCGCAAAATCTCCGCCATCGTTGAGCTTTTGTTTGACCTCATTAGCCGTTTTTTCATCGGCAACCAGAATATGACTTGCTTTAATTTGCTCTGCTTCGGCAAACGAATCCTTATTTTCATCAAAATAGGTTTTCATTTCCTCCTCGGTAATTTCTATTTGAGGCTCCAGTAATTGTTTGATGGTCAAATAATTTTTTAGATCTTGTTTAAGAAAGGCCAAAGTAGTATTGTTGCTTTCAAGCGCCTGTTTAAATGCTTCTTCGCCGCCATAAGAGGCTTTCAGTTTTTCAACCTCTTTATTCAGGATACTGTTAGTAATATTTACTTTTTGTTTTTTAGCCTCAGCAGCCACAATTTTATCGCCAATTATTTTATCAACTGTAGCAGCACCATACTGTTCGACCATTTCACTATAAAGATCGTCTTTGCTAATTGCTTCACCATTAAACTTTGCGACCGTCTCATCCTTCTTTAGGGCGAAACTTAGCGAGATACCCATCGTAATTAATAACACTAGTATGACCAGAAAAGTTTTTTTATTTTGCATTAATAAGGACATTCTTCTAGCTACTCCCTCCCCTTATTCCGACAGTTTTACAATTATCGTCATTTGTTTTCCGTCGCGGTAAACACCAAATTTTATTTCAGCGCCTTTGCTAACTTTTGTATATAAATATTTTCTTAAATCTGAAGAACTGGAAATCTCCGTTCCATTCATAGAGACAATAATATCCTTTACTTGAAGCCCAGCTTTTGCAGCTGCTGAATTAGGCTCAATGTTTGTCAGCATAACACCTTTTGTTGTGTTATTCGGCATGTTTTGCCAGTACATTTGTGGCACTTGATCAAGATCTGCAAGTCCTACCCCAAGATATGGACGGTCAATTTTACCGCTTTTAATTAATTGATTCACAATTGGAATGAGGTCATTACTAGGAATCGCAAAGCCTAATCCTTCTACACCACTCTCAGAAATTTTCAAACTATTGATCCCAATCACTTGCCCTTGTGGGTTAATTAACGCACCACCACTGTTCCCTGGATTGATCGCTGCATCTGTTTGAATGACATTGGTTTCCCAATTTCCTGCTGATGTTGTGATAGCAATGCTTCGGTTCGTTGCACTGACTATACCTTGCGTGACTGTCCTTGAGAGATCGAGTCCGAGCGGGTTTCCAATCGCATAAACTTGGTCGCCAGGGCGGAGTGTGGATGAATTACCAAAATCAGCAGTTGCCGTCACGTATTTAGCGTCAATTTTTAAGACCGCAAGATCCGTTAAGGCATCTGTGCCAACAACTTCTGCGGTCGCCTTTTCACCGTCAAACAAAGATACTTCAAGTTTCGAGGCCCCTTCTACTACGTGGTTATTGGTGACAATATACGCCGTGCCATTATTTTTTTGAAAAATAACTCCCGAGCCAGATCCGCTTTCCACACTTTGTGATGAGTTAGGGTTTCCATATAAATTATTCTCTTGTTGTTGATAATTAACGATCCCTACAATGGCTTTTGATACCTTTTCAACCGTATCCGCAATCGAATTAGAAGATGCGGCTGTTGGCTGAGCCACCACTGCTTTGACAGATGTTCCTTGTTGTGAACTTATTGCCCCTTGATTCTCCACCTTCGGAAAATGATTTTTTATGTAGTCTGTATGTGGCAGAATCGCTAATGTCAATACAGACCCAATTACCCCAGCGGCAAGTGTGGAGGCAAATCCTCTTACATTCCGTTTTTTCTTATACTTTTGATCCACTTGGCTAGTCGTGCGCGTTTGATCCATTTCTAGAGGTAACGTCGCTTCTGTGGTAGGGTCGAATTCGGTTGGTTCTTCTTGTTCCCCATGATTGACAAAATCCTTCGTCTCCACTGTTACGGTCGCATCGACAGCATGCGAATTTTCTTCGGTATGGCTGAAATTGATTGTATCCGCTGCTTGTTCCTCAGCTTTTGTATTTTCAGTCATCTCAGATGAATTAGGTTGATTTTTTTCGAATTCATTTTCATTTTTTAATTCCATCTCACTCAATCTCCTTTAAGGATTTTCTAACTTGTCTTTACTTTAACTGACAAATCTTAAGAAATTATTAACAAACTATAACGGCTTTTGGAAATATCCAAGAAATATAATCGCAACTGCACAAAAAAGCTGCAGGCATCAGTCCGCAGCTTCTTAATACTCCCGCTTATTTTTGAAGTCGAATCACAAATTTTGTTCCTTGTCCTTCTTCACTGAAAACATTAATTTCTCCATTATGCAGTAGAACCAATTGCTTTACGATTGAAAGACCTAACCCAAATTCACCATAGGGGTTACTGGTTCTGGAAATATCAGCTTTATAGAAACGACGC
Source organism: Bacillus sp. OV166 (assembly GCF_900177675.1). Lineage (GTDB taxonomy): Bacteria > Bacillota > Bacilli > Bacillales > Cytobacillaceae > Neobacillus. The sequence goes on from NZ_FXWM01000001.1 coordinate 4,517,977, forward strand.
CAGATGTTTTCGATATCATTCGGTTCAATACCAATTCCCGTGTCTTCTACTTCGATAATGGTTGAGTTCTCCTCTGTTCTTCCACGCAGCCAAATGGTCCCGTTCGTGGTAAATTGAATGCTATTTTTGGTAATATTAATTAATATTTGGATCAGACGGTCATAATCTGCATTAACCATGACTTCCGGTGCCGCGTCAATAACTATCCGATTATTTTTATCCTCTGCTTGAGGCATTAATTGTTCCTGAATAATTTCTAGTAACTCTACGAGCTGAATGTCTTCCCTAAATAACTGAATCTGGTTGGAGCGAATTTTGTCATAATCCAAGTTTTCATTGACTAGGCGAATGAGTCTTTTCGCTTCTTGGCTAACTAAGTTGATTCCACGCTCTTTATCTTCTTCCGGAATCATGTCATTTTTCAAACCTTCGATTACACCACTAATTGTCGTAAGAGGCGTCCGCATTTCATGGGAAACATCAGACAAAAATTGCCTTCGTCTATTTTCCAGACTTTCAATTTCCTCCATCGATGTATTAATTTTATCGACCATATGATTAAAATCGTTTGCTAATTCACCAATTTCATCAAAATTGGACGAAGAAACGTGTACTTGATAATTCCCAGCAGAGACAAGGGAGGTTGCTTCACGTAGATGCTTAATCCGGTTAACATGAATCCTCGATAAAAACCAACTCATTAGAAAGGACACTATAAGAGCAATAAGAATGGTATACAAAATAAACTGATTGACACGTTGAATCATCGCACTTGAGCCGCTAATCGGAGAGGTTAATAAAATGCCGCCAATAAAGTTCCCGTTATCAAGATATGGTAATACAACAAAGGTAACACCTTCTTGACCGAACCTTTTAAAATCGCTATTAACCACAAGGGTACGCCCTTTAGAAATCTTATCCCAATCCTTGTCAGATAACCCCCCAATAGCTGGACCCTGTTTTCCAACGGCGTATAATTTTCCATATTGATCGAACATACTAAAGCTCATTTTTCTGGTCGCTAATACGGAGCTATATCGATTAATGATGGACTCCGTCGCTTGTGGCCTTTGTTCAATCTCTGACATGATAGACTTCCCGTAAGAAATGAGCTCGTTTGCTTTATTCTCATAAACCAGATTTTCAACATAATGGGCAAATAAAAGACTTAACACCAAAAAAGCAACAATAATGATACTGATATGACTAAAAAACTGTTGGTAAATATATCTAAACTTCATCCGCTTTGATTGACTCATCAAACTTATACCCTACCCCCCATACCGTATGGAAGAATGGCTGTAAGCTTGTTTCGACTTTTTTCCTCAGCCGTTTGATATGGACATCAACTGTACGTTCATCACCGTAGTACTGATAGCCCCAAACCCGTTCAAGTAACTGCTCTCTTGAAAACACTTGACGGGGGTGTTCAACCATATAGAAAAGTAAATCAAACTCCTTCGGTGTTAAGTTTGTCACCGGTGTTCCGTCCACAATCACTTCTCTCGTATTTTTACTTACCTTAAAGTGTTCAGTTTGTAGGAAATCGTCACTTTCTTTTGGCACCTGTGTTTGGAAGCGGCGTGTAACTGCCTTAATTCTCGCCATCAATGTCAGCGGACTGAATGGCTTGGTCACATAATCATCAGCTCCCATCTCAAGTCCGAGCACTTGGTCTGACTCACTATCCTTTGCTGTTAACATAATGATTGGAACAGTAAAATTTTCTTGCCGGATTTTACGGCAGATCGTTACTCCATCCATTCCCGGAAGCATCCAATCAATAATGAGAGCATCCCATGTCCCTTCCTTAATGCGGTTATATCCCTCAAGGCCATCATTGACAAACTCTCCATCAATGCCTTCTTTGGCAAAAAACATTTCGATCATTGAGCAAACACTTTTATTATCTTCAATCACTAATATTCTCAAAATTAGATCAGCTCCTCATGCAACCTATATTGTTCTATTTATTTAGTTTATCTCAAATTTTAAGCATATCAACCATAAAAACAATTGTTCTCTACTAATTAATAGTTTGTTCATATTTTATTAATATCTCCACAGAAAAAGAGGCTTGAATCACTTCAAGACCTCTTTCATACATTTATTTAACATTACGGCACTAAAATTAATTTCCCTTGTGTTTTTCGCGATTGCAGCAGAGTATGGACCTTTGCTGCATCCTCTAATGGGAATACCCCGCCAATGGTCAGCTTTAATTTTCCTGCACCGAGGTATGTAAGTAACTCTACTAAGCTTGGCTGCAGTAATTCTGGTTTCCTCATAATCTGCGGTAAGAAAAAGCCGATAACTGATTGATTTCTAGCCATCAGTGATGACGGGTAGAAGCGGCTTTGCTCACCGCTTGCAGCGCCAAACACAACAAGGCGGCCAAATGTGGCGAGACATTTGACGGTTTTATTAAAAACATCCCCGCCCACCATTTCAAGCGCAACATTTACCCCTTTGCCGCCAGTGGCTTCAAGAACCTGCTGTTCCCAGTCTGGCTCTGTATAGTTAATTAGTACGTCTGCGCCCATTTCTTGTGCTAACGCCAATTTTTCAGCTGAACTTGCTGTAGCAATGACCTTTCCTGCCCCAAACAATTTCGCTAGCTGAACTGCAATTGTTCCTACCCCGCCTGCAGCTGCATGCACAAGGACGCTTTCTCCCTTTTCTAAACGAGCCATTGTTTTTAAAATATGATAAGCACTTAAGCCTTGCAATGGAAGGGCAACGGCATTTTGGAAATCTAATTGTTCAGGAATCGGAATCAGTGAACGCTCATCTGCTAGCGCATATTCAGCGTAGCCCCCTGATTCGATTAAGGTGACAATTCTTGTACCAGGCTTAACTTTTGTGACTTGATCTCCAACTGCAGCAACCACTCCCGCAATCTCAGCACCAGGAATGAAAGGCAGCGGCGTTTTTACGACATATTGTCCTTCCCTCCGTGCAGTATCCGCGTAGTTAACACCAATCGCTTTTATTTCAATTAGAACTTCATGACCGGTTTGAACCGGTTTTTCAATATCCACTAGATTCAATACTTCTGGTCCACCATATTCTTTTAATCGAACTGCTTTCATCACTTTCATCTCCTATTTCCCTTTAAATGCTGGTTTTCTTTTTTCCTTAAAAGCGGTAATTCCTTCTTTGTGGTCAGCTGTTTGCACCATTAACGTCTGTATCAACCGCTCCTGCTCGAGGATTTCCTCCAGTGTGGATGTAAACGATTGATCAATTAATTTCTTTTGTTTTCCAAACGCTTTGCCAGGACCATGCCCCAATCTTAAGGCAAATTTCGTAGTTTCTTCTTGAAGCTTTTCTATTGGAACTAAATAATTAATCACCCCTAGTTGATAAAGACGCTCTGCAGGGATTGGTTCTGCTGTGAAGAAAAATTGTTTCGCTAAATGCGGACCAATTAATCTCGGAAGTAAATAGGAGCCGCCCCCGTCAGATATTAAACCCACCTGTGAAAAGCTTAGGGCAAATTTACTGTCCTCCGCTGCTACTATAAGATCACAGGCCAGAGCCAAATTAAACCCTGCCCCAGCGGCAAAACCGTGGACAGTGGCGATAATCGGCTTTTCGGTTTCTTTCATCAATAAAATGAGCTCATTGAGCTTGCCGATATGCTCGTACACTTGATTAGAGTCTGCCTGCCCCATTGTTTTGACGTCGCCGCCTGCACTAAAGGAACGACCGGCTCCAGATATAACAATCACCTGTATATCTTCATCCATTTGGGCGTTAGTAAGCGCATCCTTTAGTCCGAAAATCATCTCGGGGCTAAACGCATTTAGGCTTTCTGGACGGTTTAATGTCAAAGACAACACCGGACCTAGTTTTTCAATTAATAAATGTCCTTGGCTCATATTCATCTTCCTTTCAGTTTAGGTTCGTAATCTTTTGAAAACCAAAAAGCTGTCGCCCTGCAAATTCCGCTTCCTGCCCCGTTATTAATGCAATTGTTTGTGAAAACCTCATCGATCTCTGTATCCCTTTATATAGAGTAGATTGTTTCGACTACGACTTTTCCATCTTTTAATATAGGTACAATCGAAGTTATCCCTTTTGATGAAGCCACCCTTAAGTCAGCATGTTGATTATATTTATCTAGAAGTTTTCCAACATAAGAATCTAGCAGAATCTCGTAGTCATCCTTTTGACCCCGGTAGAAATATAAGGCCGTTTTCGCTGCATCTGTTAATTCATATTCACTATTTTTCAATAAACAATCTATTAAGTGGCCGGCACCATAAAAATCTTCTAAACTCATTTCCCCGGAATTTCCGGAACAAATAATTAGAATGGTTTGATCCTCACTAACTTTCTGAAGAGAACTAGCAACAGCAGGATTATTGAGCATAGATGCAATGTATACTTTATTCACCGAAGATGATTTTCTTAACGCCACAGTGCCGTTTGTGGTGGATAAAATTAACGTTTTTCCATTAATGGATTCCCTGATTAACGTTGGACTAGGATAAACAAACCCGTCAAGCGGTTTGGCATCTAGTTCTCCAGCCAGAATACATTCATCCTGTTGGTACTGATTTGCAAGTTCGATTGCTTCCTTGCTATGCAAAACTGGTATGACTTCCTTTGCGCCATCCTTTAAGGCTGAAACAATTGTGGTTGTTGCCAGTAGTATATCTAAGACGACCGCGATTTTATTTCCATCTGCAATTTTCTCTTCTCGGATGTCTTCTTTCTTCATCAGAAGATGAATCTTATTCATTCGCACCCAGCTCCCTTTTAAACCCTTTCATCCGCAACATTCGCTGCATGCAGAATTAAATTTTTTACAAAATAATTAAAATTGGCAAATCGTGTATCAGTGGTTTGCCCTTTTTTATAGCGGTAGTAAATTTGTTGACCAATGACAGCAAGTTTAAAATAAGCAAACGTTAAATAAAAGTTAAAGTTAGAAACATCCCGGCCGCTTTTTTTCGAATAAAGATCGATACATTCATTCCTTGTTAAAAATCCATCATGGACAGCCGTGATCGGCGCCTTACCTAACCCCTTAATCAAAAGTTCAGAATCATCGCGTTGATTCCAATAACCCATGGCCACCCCAAGGTCTGCCAGCGGGTCGCCTACCGTGGTCATCTCCCAATCAAACAGGCCAACCATATCGGTTAGATCCTCAGAAAACATGGCATTATTGAATTTATAGTCATAATGTATGATCGTCGCTTCGTGTTTTTTGGGTGTCTGTTCTACCAGCCATCGTTTTAATAGTTCAACGACAGCAATTTCCTCCGTTTTCGCCCGTTCATATCGTCCAATCCAGCCATGTACCTGCCTTTCCATAAACCCGTCCGGCTTGCTGATTTCAGCAAGACCCGTCTGTCTGTAGTTGATTGCATGCAATTCTACAAGTTTATTGACCATTACCTCCGAAAGGTGCCGACAGTGATTTTCAGATACTGTAACTCCATCAGGGAAAAACGTGTCAATTACAAGACCATTCTTTCTTTCCATTAGGAAAAAGGGACTGCCAACGATCGACTCATTATTAGAAAAAAGGATTGGCTTTGGAGCAACTGAAAATAATGGATGCAACTCTGAAAGAATTTGAAATTCCCTTTCCATATCATGAGCCTTCGGTGCTACAGGTCCTAGAGGAGGGCGTCTTAGTACAGCTTCCCAACTGCCCTTTTTTATTTGATAGGTTAAATTAGAATGCCCTGCAGAAAATTGTAAGATTTCAAGCGGACCACTTGGCAATTTTTCGATGTTTTCTTGTAAAAACTTTTCAAGGACAGGAAGGTTCAATTCCTCCCCTTTTCGGACAGGGATTGTATCTTTACTCATTTGGTGTGGCATCAGATTCCACCTTTCAATTCTGAAAATTCAAACAATACTGACCAGTTGGTATTCACTTTGAAAAAAGAGAGGGTAATTTCCATAAAAACCCTCTTCCCAATTCTTTCTTCAATTGACTTGGATTCCCTTTAAAATCATTTCGACAAAAATCTCTGCAACTTCCCGGTCAGAGACCCTTCCGTTGGGGTTAAACCATTGGTAGCTCCAATTGGTTATGCCAAGAATCCCCATTGTAATAATCTGCACATCTAACTCGGGCCGGAACTCACCTTTTTCTACTCCTGTCCGAATCAGGACTTCTATATTGAGACGGAATTGATCTCTTTTTTGAACAATTAATTCAATATGCTCTGAACTTAAATTATTTATTTCTCTAAAGAAAATTTTTGCAGCCGCTCCTTGACTGGAAATACTTGTAATAAGCATATTAACAATCTCAAATAATTTTTCCTTACAAGACTTCGAAGCATCTTTTAATATCTGCTCCTGGTAAAAAAGTAATCCATCTATATATCCGAGGTGGATATCCATCAGCAATTCTTCCTTACTCGAAAAGTAATAGTAGAATGTACCCTTTGTCACACCAAGAGAATCCACAACGTCTTGAATTGACGTCTCGGTGAATCCTTTTTTTTCAAAAAGCCGGATGCTTTGTGCTGTAATTTTTTCCTTCACATTATGTCCTCGCATTCTGTAAAAATGTCTATTGAGAATTATATCATAATCTATAAGACCCCTATAAGCACAAACGAGGATTTCTACTATCTATACTATTTTCGGAAACATTTTCAACTGTCTATAAGCTTTTCTTTATTTTTCACTTCGTCCCTTAAGGCACGACGGAGAATTTTTCCAACATTTGTTTTTGGAAGTTGATCGCGGAATTCGACATTGTGCGGTACTTTATAGGCTGCCAAGTTTTGTTTACAATATTGGATTATTTCTTCTTCTGTTACGGTTTTGCCAGCCTTTTGTACTATGACGGCTTTCACATCTTCTCCTCGGTACGGATCGAGAACTCCAATACAGACCGCCTCTTGTACAGCTGGATGTTCGTAAAGGACTTCTTCAATATCACGAGGATAGACATTGAATCCACTGGCAATGATTAAATCTTTTTTGCGATCCACGATGTATAGATATCCATCTTCGTCCACCTTCGCAATATCACCCGTGTATAACCAGCCATCACGGAGGGTGTTCGCTGTTTCTTCCGGCATATTCCAATATCCCTTCATAATCTGAGGTCCTTTAATAATAACCTCGCCTAGCTCACCAACAGGCACTTCTTCGGTCCCAGTTGCTAAATCCACTATTTTGTATTCAGTGGATGGGACGCCAATCCCAACGCTGCCAGGTTTGCGTACTGAAAATGGCGGGTTGCAATGGGTGGTCGGTGAGGCTTCTGATAACCCATAACCTTCTAAGATTTTAGAACTTGTCTTCATTTCAAAGTTGCGGAGCAGTTCAAGTGGCATTGGCGCGCTTCCGCTGTTACACGTTTTAATACTGTTAATCCCGTATTCTTCGGCACGAGGATGGCTTGTAATCGCTACATACATGGTTGGGACACCTGGAAAAACAGTAGGCTGTTCATTTTTGATCGTGTTTAATACTTCCTCTAATTCAAACCGAGGAAGCATGATCGATTCAGAAGCTGTAAAAATCGAAAAGTTCATACAAGAACTCATCCCGAAAACATGGAAGAGTGGAATGACCGTTAGAAAACGCTCGTTTCCGATTTCCATTTCTTCTTTAAAGAACTCGTAACACTGAATCACGTTTGCAAGAACATTTCGGTGCGTCAGCATCGCACCTTTCGATCTTCCTGTTGTGCCACCAGTATATTGTAGGACGGCTACATCATGCAGAGGGTCCATTTCAATCGGGAGGACGCTTCCGTTACTTTCCGATAAGAAGCTTTCAAAGCTTAAGTCCGGGGCAAATTCATGTCCTGAAGGCTGGATGCTGACAACAATGATATTCTTTAGGTTGGTAAGTTCTTGAACACTTTTCAGCCTTGGATAGAAGGCATCGAGGACTACAATGGTTTCCGCTCCGGAGTCCTTCAGTATATACTCAAGCTCTCGTTCGACTGACATTGGATTCACTTGGGTAACAATCGCCCCAGTCGTAAGAATTCCGTAGTAGGAAATAACATATTGCGGACAGTTCGGGAGCATAATCGCAACTCGGTCGCCTTTTTGAACCTGATTTTGCTGCAAAGCAGATGTAAAGTTATGAACTAGCGAGTTTAATTGCTGATAAGAAAATTTCCTTCCATAAAAGGATAGAGCATTATTATCAGGATATTTTTCCGTGGTCTCCTGAAGAATTTGTCCTAAAGGCTTATTTGGAATCGTCACATTTGTTTCGATACTTTCAGGATAATGGGCTAACCAGGCTTTCTTACCACTCATCGATTTTCCTCCCAAAATGCGTTATAAACTCACTAATGATTTTTTACCATTTACTATAGAGCATCTAAAATGCTAAGCCGCCTCCGTCAACAGACAGGGTTGTACCTGTAATAAAAGACGCTTCATCTGAAGCTAAAAATAACACCGCATTTGCAACCTCATCTGGAGTCCCAATTCTTCTTAGTGCATTTGCTCGTGAAATAATTGGCCATTTTCGCTCATCCTGTTTCCAATGATCAATAATTGGCGTGTCAATTACACCTGGTGCAATCGCATTGACCCTGATATTGTATTTCCCATATTCAAGGGATGCATTTTGTGTCAACATGACAACCCCAGCTTTAGATGCATTGTATGCAGACACATATTTCTGTCCTTTTAAGCCGAGCAAACTAGATGTGTTAATAATTGCTCCGCCTCCCGCTTTAATAAATTCAGGTACTGCGTATTTTATTCCAAGGAAAACACCCTTTAAATTAATGTCAATTACCCAATCCCATTCCTCTTCAGATAAATCAACACTACGTACTTCGGAATTACCGACACCAGCATTGTTGAACAAGATATGTAAAGCGCCAAATGTGCTGGTGGTGGTGTTAATTAATGCCTTTATTTGTTTAGAATCGGTTACATCTGTTTTGACAAATATTGCTTCACCGCCCTCTTCTTTTATTAAACGAACTGTTTCTTCCCCAATTGCGGAATCGATATCTGCTACGGCAACCCTTGCTCCTTCTTTTGCAAAGCGGAGCGCGGTGGAGCGGCCAATACCGCCCCCTCCGCCCGTAATTATTGCTGTTTTCCCTAGTAATCTCACAGTTCTCAGCCCTTCTTCAAGTTTAAATTCTATTGATATTTTCTCAATTCTAGCTTGGCAACCTGTGCACGATGGACTTCATCAGGTCCATCTGCTAATCTTAATGTTCTTGCGTTTGCCCATTGGGCAGCAAGTGTAAAATCGTTTGAAACTCCTGCAGCACCCATTGCTTGAATGGCGCGGTCAAGCACACGTAATGCCATTGATGGTGCGACTACTTTAATCATAGCAATCTCTGCTTTTGCTTCTTTATTGCCAATCGTATCCATCATAAATGCAGCTTTTAAGGTAAGCAGTCTTGCCTGTTCAATTTCGATCCTAGAATCTGCAATCCATTCACCAATTACCCCTTGCTGTGCTAATAGTTTTCCAAAAGCAGTCCGTTCCTGAACGCGCTTACATAATTCCTCAAGCGCTCGCTCAGCTGCGCCAATTAATCTCATACAATGATGTATTCTTCCAGGCCCTAATCTCCCTTGCGCAATTGCGAACCCTTTCCCTTCTCCCCAAAGGATATTTTCGACCGGTACGCGCACATTTTCATAGGTAATTTCTCCGTGTCCATGCGGGGCATGATCATAGCCGAATACAGGGAGCATCCGTTCAATTTTCACACCTGGGGAATCAAGTGGGACGAGAATCATCGACTGTTGTTCATGACGGTTGGCAGACGGATCTGTTTTCCCCATAACAATCGCAATCTTGCAACGAGGATCACCTGCACCTGATGACCACCACTTCCGACCATTTATGACGTACTTATCACCATCTCTTTCGATCCTTGCTTCGATATTGGTAGCATCCGATGAAGCAACCGCAGGTTCAGTCATCGAAAAACACGAACGAATTTCACCTGCTAACAACGGTCTTAACCATTGTTCTTTATGCTTATCTGTCCCATAGCGTACGATAACTTCCATGTTTCCCGTGTCAGGCGCACTACAGTTAAATACCTCTGGACCTATAAGAGACCTTCCCATAATTTCACATAAAGGAGCATATTCCTGATTAGTTAATTCGGCACCCAATTCACTTTCTGGTAAAAATAAGTTCCAGAGCCCTTCCGCCTTTGCTTTTTCCTTCAGTTCCTCCATAATCGGCGGCACCGCACTCCAACGGCTTTCTTGTTCATTTAGTTGCTGCTCGTAAATACGCTCATTGGGATAAACATTTGCTTCCATAAAGGCCGTTAATTTTTCCTGCAACTCTTTCACTCTTTGAGAATATGAAAAATCCAATATTTCCACCCCTTCCCCATACTAACCAGTTGGTATGTTGTACTTTTAATTATACCTGTAAATATTAAATATTCAAATTAATTTCTAAATATTCTATAACATTTAGTATTGTGGGGAGTCTAATAGAACAAATTTTAAAAAATTATCTGATCCAGTTATGAAAAAGAGTGGGTCAAGAAAAGTCAAACCAATACCGTCATCCTGCATCAGACATTTCCTGACCTTGGTTTATTAAAACCTTTTAGTAAATGATCTTTTCTGTTTATTCATTACTTCATGCGATTTTTCGATAATATCTGTTAGTACATCTCCTTTATAAATTCTACCCAGCTTCAATCCTTGCTGATAATACTCAACAATTTCGTCCAACAGCAAGGAAGTTTCCTTCGTAATTCTTACGTTTAATTGAATTCTTTCGTTTTCAGCCAAGATAAACACTCCTATTTATCCGCTAACAATCTGCTAGCACTTTTCTATTCTATTGTTATCATCTATAAATATACTATATTTCTACATTCTTTTCAGTAAAAATAAAAAATTTGGATAACTGTTTATTTGTTGTTACATGATTTTGCATAGTTCGACTAATATTATTATAAGGGGGGTTGCTGGTTATGTTTAAGACTTTGATATTGGGAATTTTTCTTATGGTCCAACAGGGAAATTCACCCGATAGGTTAGCTATTACTAAGGATGGTCAAACCGTGGCCACTATGAATCGAGAAGATTTTGCTCTAACTCAAACTGGTTTGCCATTATTAAATTCTCAAAAATTCAATCAGTTTTTAGACCAACTGGATAAACAATTTTCTGTTGCACCTGAAAACGCCAGCCTAGATCAGTTTGGGGTTATTATACCCGAACGACCAGGTTCTCGAATCCATCGACAGGCCTTTACTGAACAATTCTTTGCCTATTTTTTTGGTTCTAGAAAGAAAAATTTGGAATTACCTATTCTTACTGTTTATCCAAAGGTGGATAGTGAATTACTTGGTGAAATTCGCAGCTTGCGAATTGGGCGCTATGTCACTTCTTTTAATTCTCGCAACAAAAAAAGGTCTAACAATATTCAGTTAGCAACATTGGCCATAAATAATCATGTTGTTTTTCCTGGTGAAAAATTTTCTTTTAATAAAGTGGTAGGTAAACGAACAGCTGCCAAAGGTTACCAGCGGGCTCCTGTTATTGTGAAGGGAGAGTTCTCAGAAGACATTGGCGGAGGTATTTGCCAGGTCTCCTCCACTCTCTATAATGCGATTGACAATGCTGGTATCAAGATTCTGGAGCGTTTTTCTCATACCAGAAAAGTTCCCTATATTCCTCCTGGACGAGACGCAACAGTAAGTTGGTATGGTCCCGATTTTGAATTTAAAAATAACTATAACCAACCAATATTAATCAGAGCACGGACACTAGGAAATTTGTTAATCATAACAGTTTATTCTTCCGAGAATATTAGCTACTCACCAAGGAAAATTCCTAATCCCCCATATTAAAAAAAGTCCGCAATATGCGGACTTTTTTTACCGTTTTTTATCTTTATTTAATGCACTCATCAAAAGTTCTTCCGAAAATTCTGTTATCGCATGATTATCCATTAAATTAAGATTTGTTTTTGGTGTAAAGTTTTTTACCATATTTTGAAAAGGAAGTGCAAGGTCCTTACGTTTTCCCTTTGTCACTCCAAAAACAGCAGCACTTATACCAATGCCTAATAGAGATGCCCACATAGCTCCTCTACTTTTTCGTTTTCTTCCAAACATATTGAAAAACGGCTGAACTTTTATATTTTTCATCCATAGCACTCCTTCATGTTGAAATGGAAAGGAATCTCCCCCTTCCATTTTATTATTTTGCGCGTAATCGCTTAAAATATTAGAAGGAAACTGAACATAATTTGTTATTTGCTGGTAAGTTTTTGAGTGATAAATGTTTTAATGGTCAATTATTTGTTTACATAATATTTCTATTGTTACTTGTTTTTTCGGATCACTATTTTAGAAAGAACCACTCTCCAATAGTTATCATAAAATGCTAAAAGATCATTGAGGTGGTGTCTTTATTTATGGGAGGTTTAACCTATATTGACTTCTTGGCCAAATTTGGCGTGGGTGGGGCCCATCCAGGGGGTATTCCATTAACAAAAAACATACTGTCTGGTGAAAACATTACAAACAAATCCCGCATTTTAGATGCAGGCTGCGGCACTGGACAAACAGCGGCATATTTATATCAGCAATATAAGGCAATGGTAGTAGGACTTGAAATCAATCCAATCATGATAGATAAGGCAAGAAGGCGCTTTCAATCATTAAATTTACCCATTCAATTAATCCCAGGGTCTGTTGAGAAACTTCCCTTTAAAGACAATAGCTTTGACTTTATTTTATCTGAATCCGTTTTAGCTTTTGTTAATAAACCGACTGCACTAAGAGAATTTTATCGAGTCTTAAAAAAAGGTGGACGTTTTATTGCAAACGAAATGACGATAAACACAAAGCTAAGTCAGGATGAAGAAGCTGAAATCATGAAATTTTATGCTTTAGATTCATTATTAATGGAGGATGATTGGAGAAAGTTATTAGAGAAAACAGGATTCCAAGATATTGTTCTAAAAATCGAAAACACCGCTATCAGTCTTGGGAATAATACAGCAGAGTTCAATTTCTCCAAAAATTTTGAACCTGAACTTTTCCAAATATTAAATGAGCATGGAAATATTGTCTTAAAATACCAGGATATTTTAAGCTATCGAATCATCACTTGTTCGAAATCTTAATTGTTTATTACAAGCCTCTCTCTTAAGTGTGTTTATCAGAGGCTTTTTTACTGGCCTCCTATTTCCTAACTTTCGCATGTATATTAAAGAAATCTCGTTGAAAAATATGTGGTGAAAGGATAGGTGAAAACCTTGGATAAAACTTTGGGCTACTTAAGAGAAACTTTGTCAAATTACACAGATGACCATTCCGAAGGCAGGCATATTTACCGCAAACTATCGGAAGGTCATTATGCCTCCGAAGGATCCTTTGTTCGAGATTTGAACCAAAAAGAAATTGCATTTTTAAATAGAATGCTGCCGAAAGAAATTAACTATGCAAAAGAAGAGCAAGATGAAAAAAGGGCTCACGAGCTAAATGAAGTGTTTGAGCTTTTATTCTGAGAAATTTACTTTATAAAAAAAATGGCAGGAAAGGTAAAGCTCCTGCCATTTTTTTTGGAAATAATTCATTTTTTGCAAAATTATTTCCGAGGTAAGCGCAAGGTACGACAAAAGTACCATTCGTCAACTCAGGAATTTCAGCATTAACCGACATGAAAATACAAGAAACACACCAAACTAATCGTGATTTTCCCCCATATTAGCCCCATAACGACAAATTGCCAATTTACGTCCAATTTCTACTATAAAGACAAAGTTCCGCAAAAAAGAAGCCGAGGTTTCCCCGCTTCTAATGGATGTCTTTTTTCTTAAATCTGCCTCCACGTACCTCAGCGATATCCGCAACAGCTAGAAAGGCACTGTCATCATTTTCAGTAACAATCTCCTTCAATTTTGCTTCTTCAAGACGATTGATAACGCAAAAGATGACTTTTTTATCATCACCTGAATATGCGCCCTCACCATTGATATATGTGACACCTCGACCTAGACGATTCATGATAGCATCCCCAATTTGCTTAGCATTGTCACTAATGATCCAAACAGATTTAGATTCATCAAGGCCAGTAATGGTAATATCAATCGTTTTGTAAGCAACAAAATAGGCAATAAGCGAATACATTGCACGGTCCCACGTAAACACAAAACCGGCACACCCGAGGATAAAAAGATTAAAGAACATAATAATTTCTCCGACGGAAAAAGGAAGCTTATTATTAAAAAGAATCGCTAAAATTTCGGTACCGTCCAATGACCCACCGTAGCGAATCACTATGCCTACCCCTATACCTAGCACAATTCCTCCAAAAACTGTTGCAAGGAGAATATCCTGTGTGAACGCTGGGACTGGATGGAGTAATGAAGTCCCAATAGAAAGGATGATAATTCCATAAAGGGTTGATAATGCGAAGGTTTTCCCTATTTGTTTATACCCAATAAAGAAAAAAGGTATATTAAGAATAAAGAGGAATATCCCTAATTTCCAACCTGTAACATACGAAAGCATAATGGAAATCCCAGTGATTCCACCATCAATTACATTGTTGGGGACGAGGAATATTTCTAAGCCCACAGCCATCAGGGTGGCACCTAGAGTGATTAATAAAATGCGTTGCAGGATCTTTCTCTTTGTTAATCTCCGATGTTGAATTTTCGCCATAATCGCTTCCTGCTGTTGAATTAAATTTAATTCTTGTGTTCCCGACATTATCTTGCCCCTTTCAAAAATAATTTCCTACCTTTATTATAACGAATGATCAGTACTATTTATAATAAAATGCTTTTTTATTTCTATACTCCCAGAATGAAAAAGAAGCTACTTCAACTAGTGAAGTAACTCCTTAATTTTATTAACACCTTAGGGGACCCAACCATGACATCAGCTGATAGATAATTAAATGAAGTTCCCTTTTAGCGATCTTATCAATCTAAATGGAAACCTTTACCTATCCCCGATGAGTGTTTGTTCCGTTGAAGGAATTAATTCACATGGAATTAATGGAATTCAAATTCCTAAAAGAAACAAATTCTCGGTTTGACACAGACTGAGACTCATTATTCCAACATTTGGGTTTCTAGGCTTCTTGGCAATTCATTCTTTTTGGAAAAGATTCAATATTATTTCATATCGATAAATCTTTAACTTTTTCCTTTGATAAGGTTGCTATGGAATACATAGATACCTATTATGAAAGGATTTAGTTTTAGGATTTAGCCTTTCCATAGGAGTGTGACAATCGCTCCACCTTCCAAATGCTTGTAATGGAATAACCTTATACCTTACTACTCGTTCACGAACGGAACGAACACGTATGGTTGAGCCTCCTAAGTTGTTAACTTTTTTCTATCCTTTACAACTAAATTATAACACGGAATTTTTTGAATTTACGGACTACTTGTGTCAAAAATGTGAATTATTGGGTATTTAGGTTAATGAAATACAGGGGATATTATAGGAAATTGAATCCTAAAGGAAAGGAATGCTCTAACCTATGATTAAAGCTATTAATACTTATGCACAACCTTTTGAAACAATTGATGATCTTGACCCATTAATAGCCGCTATTGGTGATAAAAGTTTCGTCCTACTGGGTGAATCTTCTCACGGCACTTCAGAGTTTTATACACTTCGAGCAGAGTTAACAAAAAGACTAATCAAGGAAAAAGGGTTTTCTTTTATTGCCGTTGAAGGCGATTGGCCTTCCTGCCAAAGCATCAATCGATACATTAAAGGATTTAACCAATCATCACAAGACATTAGAGAGGTGCTCGAGGATTTTAATAGATGGCCAACCTGGATGTGGGCAAACCAAGAAATCATTGGGCTCATTGAATGGTTAAAAGACTATAATCACCATAATAACAGAGCCCAAAAAGTCGGTTTTTATGGTTTGGATGTGTATAGTCTTTGGGAAAGTATGGATGAAATTGTTCATTATTTAGAAAGGACCAATTCTCCCAGCCTTAAGGAGGCCAAAAATGCATTTTCTTGCTTTGAGCCCTTTAATCGCAATCATGAATCCTATGCTGTTTCAGCCGGATACCTCTCTGAGAATTGTACGAAGGAAGCACTTGAACTTCTCGCATCCATCCGGAAAAACAAATGGAAATTCGATGACGATCAGGAAAGCAGCTTGAATATGGAGGTAAATGCCATTGTTACTGCAAATGCAGAGGAATATTATCGGACAATGGTCACTAGTGATTCTAAGTCATGGAATGTTCGAGACAGGCATATGGTCGAAGCACTCAACTCAGTACGAAGATTTCATGGTGATGACGCAAAGGTAATCATATGGGAGCATAATACACATGTAGGTGATGCCCGGGCAACTGATATGAAGGATGAAGGAATGGTGAATGTAGGACAATTAATTAGAGAAGAAAACGGTGCCAAAAATGTTTTTATTGTCGGGTTTGGTACATATAGCGGGACGGTAATTGCCTCCACCGAATGGGGAGTTGACTTTCAAAAAACGGAGGTACCTCCCGCCCAACTCGGAAGCTGGGAATCACTTATGCATAAGACAGGGGCTGTAAATAAATATTTGATATTTACTGATCAGAACCGTCATGAATTTACAACAACGATTGGGCATAGAGCAATTGGTGTGGTTTACCGGCCGGAATACGAACAATATGGTAATTACGTCCCATCGAAAATGGGGCTGCGATATGATGGATTTATTTTTATTGATAAATCAAATGCGTTGCACCCGCTAGTTCTAGAAAATATTCTTGTCTAATGTGATTTTCCAGATAAAGTTTCAGGGAAATTAAGAATTAAGTAAAAAAAACATTAAATACATATCCACCCGAATAATCCACATACTATTTTTGTAATTTCATTTTATATCACGAAAGAAGGATTATGTAATGACAGTAGGAACTCAGGTAAAACAAGCATTAGCTGGACTAAAAAGTGCACAGGCAAGTTTTGAAGGATTCGCATTAGCAACTGATAACCAAAATGCAAAGCAGCTTTATCAACAAGCAGCCCAACAAACCCAGTCGGTTCTTGATAGTTTAGAACCACGTCTTCAAGAAATTTTGAATGAAGAACCACAATACAATCAATAAAAGCAGTTTTAGGTTGGCGATTCTGCCAACCCCTTTTTGATTTTCTTATGAAAGGAAGTTAAATTTGTGACAATCGCTTCTAATGTCAAGCAATGTCTCTCTACTATTAAGGGAATCGAAGCACAATTGTCTTCCTTCGCCTTAAATTCACTCGATAAAGACGCTCAAGCTATTTTTCATGAAGCTACACTAACGATTGAAGAGGTAAAGAAGGATCTACAATACCGTGTTTTGGAACTTGAACGACATGAACCCCAATATATGGGTTCATAAAATTTTGAGGTGAGAAACTAATGCCAGATTGGATTTTTATCATAACTCGTTCATTAATTTTTTTGGGACTTTTATTTATTACAACAAAAATACTTGGAAAGAAACAAATCTCTGAGCTCTCTTTCTTTGAATATGTTGCAGGAATTACCATTGGAAGTATTGCCGGTGAAGTAGTTACTGGACTAGAAGCAAATGTATGGCATGGAATGTTAGCAGTCCTCATTTTCTTCTTGGTAACTTTCCTCGTTGACTTTGTCTCTCTAAAGAGTAAAGGTTTTCGTGATTTTGCTGAAGGTAAAGGAACCGTCGTCATTAAAGATGGGAAGGTCCTAGAAAATAATCTAAAAAAAGAAAAATATTCGATAGACGAACTTTCTGCGTTACTTCGACAAAAGGATATTTTTAGGATTGCAGACGTAGAATTTGCTGTGTTGGAACCTCGTGGAAATTTAAGCACACTTTTAAAAACAGAAAATCGTCCTTTGACACCTAAAGATTTACAAATGAAAATGGCGAAAGAAAAAGAACCACAAACAGTCATTATGGACGGGAATATCATTGATGAATCATTAAGATGTTCCGGAAAAGGCAGAGGCTGGCTTTATACAGAGTTAGAAAAACTAGATGTGACTCTTGATAATGTCTTCATAGGGCAAGTCGATTCCTATGGAGAGCTAACGGTCGATCTATATGATGATAAAATTGAAGTGCCAGCACCCGCTCAACGTCCATTACTCCTGGCTACACTAAAAAAAGTTCAGGCTGATTTAGAGATCTTTTCTCTTGAGACAGATTGTGATAAATCAAAAGCAATGTACAAGAGAAATTCAGTAAGGGTACAAGAAACAATTGACAAGCTTAGTCCTTATTTAAACGGTTAAAAAAGGTCAGGAACTACGAAAAAAATCCTTATCAATTTAAATTGATAAGGATCAAACATTTCTAGGCACAGTTTTTTCAGGACTTTCACTACGATGATTTTTTGGATTACTTTTATGCGAAAAAAAGCTGTGCAGGATCATTCCGACCATAACCAATACCATACCTAACCAGGATAATTCAGTTGGGAAAACAGTATTCAAAATTAACAATTCTCCTATTACTGCAAATAAGACCTCTATTGATTGCGTGGCCTCTACGGCAGCAAGCTTTTGCATATTTCCTCTAACAAGATCCGTTGCTTTAAAAAATAGAATGGTTGCAATCACTCCTGAGGTTACCGCAACAAGGCCTGATTGGACTATTTGTCCTTTGCTTGGTGGACCAACAGTATATAAACCATAAACAGATAAAACAACCCACAATGGCAGACTCGCTAATGTCATCCCTAATACCCTTTGAAAGACATCAAGACGCCCCCCGCAAATATCCATCATTTTTCTGTTTCCAAGCGGATAGGCAAATGAAGCGATTAGCACCGGAAGGACGCCTAAGGCTATTGCAGAATTCGATATGTGATTTGCCTGTTCCAATTGCATCAGAATAATTCCTAGGAGGATGATCAATGACATCCCTAAACCTTTAAATGGAATTCTCCCCTTTTTCTGGATTGGTCCATTATCAGTCATAACCATTTCGTAAAAAAGTGGGGCCAGCAAGGAACCTGAGATAATTGTGACCTGCCATGTGGCTGCAATGAGCCAGCCTGGGGCATAGGCAGCCGAAAAACAAATCGGACCATAAAATAAGCCGAAGCCCACCGTGCTCCATATAAACCAGCCGCCAGGTCGATTTTTCATTTCCACAAGTAATGGTCTAAGATTTTTTCTTCCCATCACAATTGTGAAAAGAAATGGAACCATAAAGAAATACCTTAATGATGCACTCCAAATCCAACTACCCCCAGCCTGATCCATCGATCGGTTGAGGATAAATGTAAATGCAAAAAAGAAAGCCGCAAGGATGCCTAAAATTATGGGCCGCATGGTTCCTCTATCCTTTCTGTATCTATTTTTAATATGTACATAGTGTATTTTCCATGAAAAGAGGGAAACCATCAAGTAGTTTCCCTCTTTTCATTACTTGTTGTTAATTTGTTTTTAGTAATCAGGTGCATACTACCATTTTTTAAAGCATAAAGTTTTTGGGATAAGGATGAAACTTTATTGTCCCCCATTCGTAAAAATGGATGGAATGATTTTAAAAAAGTGAGGTTGATACCAATGTTTGGAAAAGTAGCCGCGGATATTTTGGGATTAAGTGATGTTGGTTCTGTCATTAAGCCGGAAAATTACGATAAGGTGGACGCAGATGATTATGTCATGCATGAAGACAATGAGAAAATTTATTTTCTCATCAAATCAAAGTCTGATGAATACTGTTTTACAAACAACGCCCTTATCCATTTAGATGGGACAAGTGCAACCAGCAAAAAGCGAATGCTCCACCGCTATAGTTATGCAACAAATAGAATCTCAGAGGTAAAACTCGAAACGGCCGGAACCGTTGACCTTGATGTAGAAATAAAATTTAAAATCGGCTCAGTTCCTTTCTCCATCGACGTTCATAAGAAACATATTGAAGAAGTTAAGGATTTATATAAAGCCTTAATCAAAATTTCAGAAATCTCACATGAAAATGAAATTTCGCTTCAGTTTGCTAAACAAAGCCTTGATGTCGCCTCCACTACTCTCGGTCGTGTGACAAGTGCAGACAGCAACTTGGTTGTTCAATTCAAAATGCTTAATCAAGCAGCCTTTCAGTGGTTAGAAGATAGCAAAAAACAATATATAGTAAAAGATTTCGGCTATGTGTTTGAAAAGTATATTAATAACTAAAAAATTAAGTAGGCGCATGAAAAATTATCATGCGCCTACTTTTTTATCTATAATCTATTAATACATCCTCCAATGGTAAACGTGTTGTATTGAAAGCAGGTGCTGCCGCCTTCCCTAGTGAAATCAACACAATTGGGAAAAGTCGATCGGAGACATTGAACATTTTCACGAATTTATCTTTATCAAAGCCACCCATTGGAACGGTGTCATACCCTCTGCCTTTTGCAATTAACATCAACTGCATCGATACTAAACCAGCATCAAATGAGGCAATATTTTTCAAGACATCTTCTGGAGCAAGTGGGTATGTTTTATTTGTACCCTCTATTAATCGATTCATATTAGCTTCGTCCATCAAACCAGCCTCGTATGCACTTCGATAGACTTTTTCCACACTTTTAAACATTTCCTTATCGCCTAATACTGCAATAACTGCAGACGCTGTTTCTACTTGCTCTTGATTGTTGGCGATTGCTCTTAGTTCCTTTTTCGCCTCCGGATCTTGAATAACAATAAAACGCCATGGTTGAAGATTACTAGAGGATGGTGCTAGTGTCGCTTCTTTTAGCATATCTTTAATTTCTTCTTGAGAAATATTGTATGTTGAATCATATTTTCTGACAGAGTGACGTTCTTTTATCACTTCAGATAAACTTTTTATTAATGTGGTTTGCATGAGAGATTTCCCCCTGTGAATTTTTAACTTACTAAAAGTAAGTTCTTAGTCATCTTACTATTAGTAAGTACCTATCGTCAAGTAATTCAAATATGGTATTATACAGTTAGAATAGTAAAAAAGAGGGATTTTATATGAGTGAACCTAACCACCAAGATTGTATGTCTCATTCTGCAGAGGAAATTAAACATATATGTATTAACTTTCATAAGGCTATCGAATTTATTGGCAAACGTTGGATGGGTTCTGTTATTTATACGCTTATGGAAGGACCGAAGCGGTACCATGAAATAATATCATCTATTCCAGGAATTTCTGATCGTCTCTTAACCGAACGCTTACGTGATTTAGAAAATGAGGGATTGATTGTCAAAAACGTCATTACTACCTCTCCAAAAAAAGTGGAATATGAATTGACTCCAACTGGTAAAGAACTTGATGAGGTTATTCATGTGCTAATGAAATGGGTAAAAAAACGCGGGAAATCCCTATGATGCTGGGTAACTATCTCACAAAAAAAAGGCTTGCTCTATTGTATAGATGCAAACCTTTTTTGTTTTTATGGACTTGGCCGATGAAACAGCCCCATGACTTCAATTGTTTCGGTTATATTGACAAATGCTGATGGATCAACTTCTGTAATTAAGTTTTTAACTTCATTAAGTTCGTATCTGGAAATTACCGTTATCATCACGTTCCGTTGGTGATTTGAGTAGCCGCCAACCCCATCCATAATTGTCAAGCCACGATACAAATTTGTCAGTAAATGAGCTCTCATTTCTTCGCCCTTATCTGTAATGATCATTAAAGTTAATTTAGCATGATCTGTATAAATTGCATCCACCACTTTACCTGTAACAAAAATGGAAACCAAGGTATAAAGAGCAGAATCCCAATCAAATAAAAATCCACTGATCAAGATGACGACTGCATTCATGCCTGAAAGTAAAACACCAATCGGAAAATCTCTTTTTCTCGCCACAATCATGCCAATAATATCAAATCCCCCGGTCGATCCAGAACAGCGAAAAACTATTCCGACACCTAACCCGGTTAAAGCACCGCCGAAAATTGAGGAGAGAATTCTATCATCGGCAATGGCATGAACGGGAATTAAATAAAGGCCAATTGATATAATTATTACAGCAAAGATGGAATTCACGATAAATCTTTTCCCTAACATTTTATAACCAATAATCAATAACGGAAAATTCAGCAGGAAATTTGCCACCCCTGTATTAACAGGCGAGATCATCCCTAAAATCATAGAAATTCCGCTCAATCCACTGCTTAACACTTCATGAGGGATTAAGAAAAGGTTAAAGGCAACCACAACAATGAGAGATCCCGAAATCATTCCAACAATCTGCATGGTAAAAATCCTCCTATGAAAAACAGGCAATTAATTCTATTTAAAAATAATACCGATTCTCTCTTATAAAGTAAATTAAATAATTTATTAAAAAGAAACTCAATTATCTGTTTATTCTAATTGATTGAATAAAGACTTCTCATTTTTGGAATAATATATTATTGACAATTCTATAATAATATTTATACTTTAGTAATATATTATTATATGATAAATCCTCATCAAACCGATGAGGTAGAGGTCGCGGTTTTTATCAGTAAAGCGGACGAGATGAGAGAGACATCCTTGACTCCGTTTGAAAGGAAAAGCTGCCGAAGTGTGCTTTCATCTCTGAAAAAGCATGCTGGGGCTGTCTCCAAATAGGAACAGAACTGTCACGCTTAAACCTACCAGCTAAGCGTGTTGAGCTATCTTTCGGAAGGTATGATGCGGGGTATTTACAATGCCATCGATACTTCTTCGATGGCATTTTTTTATTCCAAACTCCTTCTCGAAAAAATTAGAAAAAGAGGAGTCAAGACAATGCAAACAGCAAGAGTATTAAAAGAGAGTGAATATACTAGTGACTTAACACTACAACAGGATCCAACCGAATTAAAACGAAGTTTAAAATCCCGTCACCTCACAATGATTTCCCTTGGCGGGACGATTGGCACTGGACTTTTTCTAGCTAGCGGTGGCGCTATCCATAGTGCGGGACCCGGCGGGGCAATCCTTTCCTACCTTGTTATTGGTATTATGGTTTACTTTTTGATGCAGGGCTTAGCAGAAATGGGTGCCTATATGCCAGTTGCCGGAAGCTTTAGTACGTATGCAACCAAATTTGTCGATCCTTCCCTTGGTTTTGCCCTAGGCTGGAACTATTGGTATAACTGGGCAATTACGATTGCTGCCGAATTAGCTGCTGTAACAATGATTATGAAATTCTGGTTTCCACATACTCCTTCATTCATTTGGAGCGGCATCTTTTTAGTAATTATGTTTCTATTAAACTATCTTTCTGTTAAAGGATTCGGAGAAGCAGAATATTGGTTTTCCTTAATTAAAGTTGTTACAGTTATTATTTTTATCGTTACTGGTACTTTAATGATCTTCGGCATCATGGGTAATGAAGCAATCGGCTTCAAAAACTTCACTGTTGGTGATGCTCCATTCCACGGCGGCTTTATGTCCATGATGGGAATCTTTATGGCTGCAGGCTTCTCCTTCCAAGGAACAGAGCTTTTAGGTGTTGCTGCTGGTGAAACGGAGGATCCAAAGAAAGCTATTCCTCGTGCAGTGAAACAAGTTTTCTGGCGTATTTTATTATTCTATGTATTGGCTATACTAGTAATCGGACTGCTTATTCCATATACAAACGGGAATTTAGCAAATGGGGATATAACCGTTAGTCCATTTACGCTGGTTTTTCAAAAGGCTGGCATCGCTTTCGCCGCTTCAATCATGAATGCTGTTATTCTTACAGCTGTATTATCGGCAGGAAATTCAGGAATGTATGCATCCACTCGGATGCTTTGGGATTTGGCCCGTCAAGGCAAAGCACCGAAATTCCTTGGTAAATTAAACAAAAAAGGTGTTCCAGTCAATGCCTTAATTGCAACAACCTTAGTGGGAACACTCGCATTTCTTGCTTCCTTCTTTGGGGATGGAACGGTTTATGTATGGTTGTTAAACGCTTCTGGAATGTCCGGCTTTATCGCATGGCTCGGTATTGCAGTATGTCATTATCGATTCCGTAAAGCATTTGTCGCCCAAGGTAAGGACCTTAGCTTGTTACCATATAAATCAAAATTCTTCCCTTTTGGTCCGCTCTTCGCGTTTGCCGTTTGCGGGTTTGTTGTCTTAGGACAAAATTATTCCGCATTCACGGGTGACCAAATCGATTGGAATGGTGTTTTTGTTTCATATATCGGACTGCCATTATTCCTTATTGTATGGCTAGGATATAAATTTACAAAGAAAACTAAGTTTATACCTTTAGAAAAGTGTGATTTAAGAAATTAGTTTGTTTAGAAAATAGCACGCGAAAATTTTCGCGTGCTATTTTCTTAAACCAATAAAAAAACAGACTCAATTGAAGAGCCTGTTTTTAAGTATTACGCTTTCTTTTCCTCAGATGACCAAATGTATAAGTCTTCAATAGAGCAATTTAATTCTCTTGAAATTGTCATCGCAGTATTTAAGTTCATCACTTTTTTGGACAAGTAGTCGTTGAGCTGAGTTTGAGGAATACTTGTATTCCGTTCCAAACTTTCCAGGTCCATGCCGTTTTTTGATAATAAATCTTTGAGGTTACTTTTTTTTGCTTTATAATTTGTCAAAATGACACCTCACTTTTTTAAAAGCATAACACATTAAGTTCATAATTGAAAGGAAGAAGGGTTTCCCCCTTTCCATCTTGGCTTATGTTATACTTAATTAGGAATAGGTAAAGGAGTGTGAAACATGAAAAACTCAAACAATCTGTACAAAAACGGACAGTCAGTTAACATTAAAGAAACTGGCGAGGTCGTCACAATTTTAAAATCACAATATGTTAAAAACATGAAAAGATATTCTTATATCGTTAAGGAACATCCAGAAACATTCTTTTTTGAAGAGGAATTAAAGGTTCTTTAATAAATAAAAAGGAGAAGGCCGATTCTGTGAATCAGCTTTCTCCTTTTTAAATTTGTTTTAAAACTCGGCATTTCCTGTTGTTCTCGGGAATGGAATGACATCTCTAATATTAGTCATTCCAGTTAAGTACATAATTAACCGCTCAAAACCAATACCATAACCAGAATGTTTCGTACCACCATATTTTCTTAATTCAAGGTACCACCAATAATCTTCTTCATTCATACCAAGATCATTAATTTTACCAGCCAAAATTTCTTCGCGTTCTTCACGCTGGCTGCCGCCAATCAATTCACCAATTCCTGGCACAAGTAAATCAGTTGCCGCTACTGTTTTGTTGTCTTCATTTAATCTCATATAGAAAGCTTTAATTTCTTTTGGATAGTCTGTTACAAATACTGGGCGTTTGAATACTGTTTCACTTAAATAACGTTCATGCTCGGTTTGCAGGTCAAGCCCCCACTCTACCGGATAGGCAAAAGTTTCTTCGGACTCCCTTAATATATCAATGGCTTCGGTATATGTCACACGGCCAAAGTCTGCTGTGTAAGCATTATTTAGACGATCCAATAAACCCTTTTCGATAAAGCTGTTAAAGAAATTCATTTCTTCAGGGGCTTGTTCAAGTACATAGCCTATCACAGATTTTACCATTTCTTCAGCCAAGTCCATGATATCTGGAAGCTCAGCAAAGGCAAGTTCCGGTTCTACCATCCAAAATTCCGCTGCATGTCGTGCAGTGTTAGAGTTCTCTGCTCTAAAAGTTGGGCCGAAGGTATAGACATTCCGGAAAGCCAAGGCAAACGCCTCAGCCGAAAGCTGTCCGCTAACAGTCAAATTAGTTTCCTTGTTAAAGAAATCCTTGGTTAAATCTGTTTTGCCTTCTTCATTTTTTGGAGGATTGTCCATATCTAGTGTTGTCACTCGGAACATTTCTCCTGCACCTTCTGTATCACTGCCGGTAATAATTGGTGAGTGAACATAGACAAAACCTTTATCTTGGAAGAATTTATGCAATGCATAGGAAGCAAGTGATCTCACACGAAAAACAGCTGAAAACGTATTGGTTCTTGGTCTTAAATGGGAAATAGTTCTTAAATATTCAAACGAATGCTTTTTCTTTTGTAAGGGATAATCTACATTTGACGAACCTTCAATCACGATATTAGTTGCTTTAATTTCAAAGGGCTGCTTCGCTTGAGGAGTATAAATAAAGTCTCCTTCAATCCTAATGGATGAACTAATTGGTAACTTTGCAATATCCTTAAAGTTCTCTAATTGCTCATCAAATACAATCTGTACCCCTTTAAAAAAGCTGCCATCATTTAATTCAATGAACCCAAAAGTTTTGGAGTCGCGAATCGTACGAATCCATCCAGATAACTGGACTTTTTGTTCAATGTAACTTTCCGTATTTCTGTACAAATCCTTGATTAAGGCCTGTTTCATTGGTTTTCCTCCTAAATCTTATGTAAAAAAGTAAAAAACCTTCCATCCCTTTTGGGACGAAAGGTAAAATTCCACCGTACTATCATCGTATTTCTTTTATCCCTTCAATATTATATAAAATACCATATCAAATAAGCAATTTTCAACAAAATTTCCGGTATGAAAGAGATTTATTTTAGTTTTTTGTAGATTCTTTTGAAAACGTGTCATTTTGAGCACAAAAATGGGCAGAAAGCCATTCTTGGCGGTCAAGTAAGGCTTCTTTGCAATTGGTAAATAGATGATCGGTATCATACCAGTTGATTCTTTTGGGAGAACTTGCAGCAGAATAAAAAGTCGCAGCATGGCCTCGTTCAATAAATTCGTCATTTTTGGCAAATTGGAAGAGTATTGATGCCGGCGCAGCATTTTTTACATAGTGGATGGCATCTAATTTTCTAAGACTTGAAATAAAATATTCAAATCTTTCAGGCGGTAAAAAGCTGCGAATGATGGCTGCGACTGGATGTTCACTAGTCAGTTGCCACTCTGAAGCCTCCCCATACCCTGATATTAAGACAAAAGTTTTAATGAGCGAATCAATTCCTGAAATTACCCCGCCCCAGGACGCTCCAAAACCATGGCCAACAAAAGCCATACGAGTTTCATCTACAATCGTTAGCTTACTAAGCAGTGTAACTCCCATTCTAATATCCATAACAGTATGAATGTATTTTTGAATATCCGCTAAGGCTTCAATTTTTTTTGTGAATTTTTTTCTATCAAGATCATCCGTTAGACCTTCCCCACCGAAAAACGGCACTTCAATTAGGAGTGAAATATAACCTTTTGTTGCAAGCAATTTTGCTTCATGAAAAAATGTTTTTCTATTTCCTTGACTAGGGTGCATAAAAATGACAGCTGGAAATGGTCCTCCCTTGTTAGGAATAAAAAGAAAGGCAGGCACCTTCCTGTTGAAAGGGCTTTCATAATTAACATCATAAATAGAATAACCTTCTTTTGAAATAGATGACATCACCTCAAAACCTGCTCTTGTTTCTACTTCGTAATCAAACATTCTTTACCGCCCCCGCGAAGATTCTTTTTAATAATTTATTTGAATTTTCAGATTAATAGAACACATAAAATCCATGAATCTCTTTTCCGTACAATCTTCCTTAAGTTTTTTAAAATTTTCAGAATAATAGCAGGAAAAACGTTGCTTATCGTCGAAATAGTAAAAAAATGTTTATACTTGATTTAAGAGGAGTGTTTGATGTGGACAAGATCACATGTATTGCCTACCTTTTATACAAGTCATCTACGAATCAAGGCATTAGAGAAAAAGCTATCCAATTATTGAATGGAGATGTGTCCATTCGTGATTTAAAAAGAAATATATCTATTCAAGCCAATCTGGTCATCGCTGAATCGTTATTGAAAAAAAATAAGATCGATAAAGATCAAGTTCAACTTTTTGCTGAGCAATTTATGTATCAAGAAATATAATGAACTCTAGCTTGGGGTTTTTATCCAATTTGTTTTTCATAACATAAAATACCAGTTCCCTTTTGTGTTGTTGCAGTACTATAATAGATAAATCCTAATGATTCCCAAAAGCGTTGAGCCTTTTTATTTTCTTTTAAGATACCAATTCTAACACACTTCATACCTCGTTTAAGCATCTCATGTTCGTATACTGCAAAAGCTTGTGCACCGAAACCATAACCTTGATAATCACTATGAAGCAGTAAAAGACCAAGCCAGGGGTAATGGTCCTTCGGATTTTCTAATAAGTAGTCAATTATTCCAATATAGGTGTCATCGAGCTTTATAAATGCACTGTTAGTATTAGGATTTAAGAATTCTTCTTCCATGTCAGCAAGTGTTCTTGCCTCTTTGCCATTTTCAAAAATATTATATTCTGGATTCGAGTTTATCATTTCGAGTGCAATAAACAATGTTTCTTTTGTTACCTCTTCAAAATGCATTGAATTTATTTACCTCCCTATTGTTTTTATAAAACAATTATATCAAAACTAAAAGTTTTAGTAACATTTGTCGAAAAAATATCGTCATAATTATTTAAATAACTTAATACACTGAATCGTTGTGTAATTTATGACTACACTTTTTACTAATAATTTAAACATAGAAATGGAGATTAATTATGGTACAAGTAGAAGTAACAGTAACTTTCGAAGGAAAAAGCTATTTAACGAATGTCATTGCTAATCGGGAAACATCCGATGATGAAATATTCCAACTTGCTTTAGAACAAGTTCAAAAACAATGGAAAAAAATAATATAGCAAAGAACAGCTGGAATGGATTCGGCTGTTTTTTAATTTTTTCTAGTTAGGTTATGAATTTGGCGCAAATGCATAGTACTTTTGACATAGCCTAAACTTAAAGAAGCTGTGTGCTCAGGTCATCGAGACATACAGCTTCTTTTTCATTAGCATTTACTTGGTTTTACAAGTGTGTAGGTATCTTTAGGAGCAACTTCCATTAGCGGACTAATCCCAGATGTTGCGTTCATGTGAAGTTCATGCATGGCCCTTGTGCAGACGGTATAAAATAATTTGCGTTCACTTTCTTTTTTATATTGAGAACAATCGTACAAAATAACGGCGTCAAATTCAATTCCTTTCGCAAGATAGGAAGGAATAACGAGAATTCCTTTCTCATACGAAATCGTTCCTTTTTCAATTAGATGGAGCGATACCTCGTTCTTGAGCGCTTCAAAGGCCCTTTTGCTCTCATCGGCTGTCCTGCAGATTACAGCAATGGTCCGATGCCCATCATCTTGAAAATCTTTAATTGTTTTGATTATTGTTCGCGTAATTTCATCGGTTTCTATTTCAGTAACTAACGGCTTCCTGCCCGTGCGGTTAAAGGGTTCAATATTTTTTCCACCCTCAATCAACGCACTGGTAAAGTTAACAATCTCTTTTGTCGATCGATAGGTTTTTGTAAGGACAAACGACTCTATTGTCTCTCCCGAGATATTTAGGTCAGATAAAACCGTTTCCGCACCAGTGGCACCAGAAAATATCGCTTGATTAAAATCACCGAGTAAAGTCATTTTGCTAAAAGGAAATAGCTTTTGTATAAAAGCAAACTGGAAGGGTGAGTAATCCTGTGCTTCATCAATAAAAATATGACGAATAGTAGATTTGGACTTACGACCTTCAATTAAATCCTGGAGATATACATATGGTGTGGCATCTTCATAAGGAATTTCCATATCCTTTAATTTCTTCACTGTCTTCCTGCAAATTTGGTCCCAATCAACAGGTAAGCGTTCATCCATATTTTCAGCTTGCTTAAAAAGCTGGTGATAAATCTTAGGTGAATCAATAAACCGCAAACTTTTTACTCGCGCAAATAATGGTCTGAACTTTTCTTTTATGACCATTTCAGCAAGGAGTTTTTGCTCCTGCTCAAAATCATCAAATGTATTTTCCGAAAATTGATTTTTTTCCTGAAGTTTTTTGAAGGCCTCCATAAAGGCTTCTTTATCGAGAAATTGTACTTCTTCCTCCACCCAGCTTCTCGAACGCTCTTGTCTAACCTTCCGCTTTAAATCTCTTAAAAGCCATTCCTTTACAAGCTGCATACGGTTGGGTATGCTAAGGCTTTCTTCTAGTGAATAAAAATAATCATGGATCTCCTTTTTAGAAATCAATACATCTCCTCTAAATATTAAATCCCTAAAAATTAGACCCCTTTTCGTTAATCCATGCGCATATCGATCAATTATATTTTTATATTCAAGACTTGCTTTAAAACGAATTCCTTCAACTCTAAGTTTATATTCCTTTTCATCATCATTCTCACTTAACAAATATTCCATTTGCGTAAAGGCGTCTTCCACATTAAATTCTTTACCTAATCGAGAATGTAAATATTCCTGAAAGGTGGATTGCTGCATATTTTCTTCACCTAACTCTGGTAAAACCGTTGCTACATAGCTATTAAACAAAGGGTTAGGTGAAAAAAGCATAATATTTTCTGAATTCAATGTCCCTCGATAACGGTAGAGCAAGTAAGCAACCCGTTGCAGGGCAGCAGAAGTTTTTCCACTTCCTGCTACACCTTGGACGATCATAATTTTCGCCCGCTCATTGCGAATAATTTCATTTTGCTCTCGTTGAATAGTAGCAACAATGCTTTTCATTTTCGTACTCGCGTTGTTTCCAAGAACCTCCTGAAGCATTTCATCTCCAATGGTTACCCCTGTATCAAACATCCCTTTAATTTCTGAAGCCCTAATAATAAATTGACGTTTTAAGTTCATTTCCCCTTCAATCATTCCTTCAGGGGTTCTATATCTGGCAGGACCAGGTGAATAGTCATAATAAAGGCTAGATATAGGGGCACGCCAGTCATAAATCAAAAAATTTTCATCCTGTTCATCCATTAACGATGCAATTCCTAGGTATACCCGGTCCTCTGCTTCTTCCCCGTTTTCTAAAAAATCAATCCGTCCAAAGTATGGGGAATACTTTAATCTTGATAGTGTATTGAGATGTTTATCCAAATGTCTATGGGTCCGCTCACGTTCTGAGAGCAGTTCGGCCTGTTGTTTGATACTCGCTGCTGTTTCTATCATATCATCAGGTTCATCCATATTGACGGTTACATCTTCCCAAAATTCTTTACGGATCTCGAGAACATCTGAACTTACCTTTCCAGCATTTAGCTTTAATTTATTTATCTTTTTATCGATTTCATTTATAACCGTGGTCACTCTTCTTTGTTCCATTTTCAAACCTTTGCTCTGTAAATCGCTCATCAAACCACTCCCCAGATAAATGTATTGGTCATTTGTTGACAATCGAATAAAATTGTGTTAATGTTATAATAGGTAGTTTTTAATTAACTACATCATTAAATATTTATGCCAAATATCATCTTATCATGCCCCTCCTACATTTTCAAGGAGATTTTTCTATGCCATTAACAAACGCCTTCAGGGGCGTTTTTTTTTATTGTCCTATCTTATTTTATGTAATCCTCAATTTTCTTCCTATCCATCTTCCAGTGATCCGCAAACTTAAATACATTCTCTTTGAATTATTTAATTCGTCCAATCCTAAATACTTATATAGATAGTATTGGAAAAAATTCAAAAAAAATTTATAAAATCTAATTGACAATATGTTTGCTTACAACATATAATTTATCTTGAATTAAGTTATTTTGATTTCGAGATAAATAAATTAAACAAACATACTGGAGGAGAAATAAAATGACAAAAACTAAATGGGCTCTTGATGCATCACACAGCAGTGTAGATTTTTCTGTTCGTCACATGATGATCGCAAACGTGAAAGGAACTTTCAACAAGTTTGACGCAACGATTGATGCAGATCCAACCGATTTAACAACTGCAAGCATTGAATTTTCAGTTGATACTGCAAGTGTAGACACTCGAAATCAAGACCGTGATGGACACTTGGTTTCTGCAGATTTCTTTGATGTAGCTAATCACCCAACAATGACTTTCCGCTCTACTAAAATTGAAAAAACAGATGACGGCGAATACAATGTTACTGGTGATTTAACACTACGTGGTGTATCAAAACCTGAAACATTTGCAGTTACTTTCGAAGGTCAAGGAAAAGATCCATGGGGAAATGAAAAGGTTGGATTTAGTGCAGAAGGTACGATCAATCGTTCTGAGTATGGCCTAGTTTGGAATGCGGCACTTGAAACTGGCGGCGTCCTTGTTGCTGACAAAGTAAAAATCAACCTACAAATTCAAGGAGCTAAAGCTGAGTAATTAATATAAATCAAACACATTAATTTATTTCAGGCGTGAATTCACATCGAATTCACGCCTTATTTTTTTAATAGAATACACCCATTGTAAATTAAAAGATTAGTCTAGTCGGCTATTTTCATATATGATATAAACTTTTTCAAAAAAATTAAAATCGCTGTCGAAAAAATAATTCAAAAGAACTATAACTTATCTGAATTAACAGAAAATTAAGGAAATAATCCTATTGTTTTATTTCAATTTTCGAAATATTATTTACTAGCAAGCCAAAAAAATTAGGGGGAGTTTTATGAAGAAACTATTAAAAACAGGTCTATCCACCGCAATAATGGCTGGTACATTGTTTGCCGGTTTTCCGGGCAACTATGCTAGTACATCGGGTGGAGTTCTAGCAAAAAGTCCAACAACGGTTTCAAATTCTTATGGGTCACTAGACCTATCGGTCGTAAATGAAGATAAATTACTAGATGCACTTATTAAACGTGGTGTTATATCAAAGGGAGCATCTTCTGCTGAAAAGCAAAAAGCGTTACATAAGTACTTAGAATTGAAGGGTAAAGAGGATAAAGTAAAGACATCTGACCCTTTAGCTGCAAAAGTAAAAGCCGGGGATGCAGAAAAACAAAGGAAATTTAAAGACTTCAATAACGGTCTTTTAAAAGGAAATGGTAACAAAAATGGACAGTTAAAAGGAAATCCAGATCCAGTTAAAGAAGGAAATTCACCTGGAGTTCAAAAGCAAGGCAAATTATTAACCTTAACAGTTGAATACTCTAATCTACCACATAACAGTATCCAACGTGGTGAAACGGACAACTATTACACTGATTATACTCTCGAACACTATGAAGATATGATTTTTGGAAAAAACGGAGTAAAAGGTCCAAATGGTGAACAATTTGTTTCTCAAAAGCAATATTATGAACAGCAATCTGGAGGAACCTATACGATAAATGGACAAGCGTATGGTTGGCTTAAGGTTCCTGGAACTGCAGAATTTTACGGAGCTGATAAAACAACTGGCGGTCATGACAACGTTACACCAGGCGGTTCCAAAAAGTTAGTTAAAGATGTTTATGATGCTGCAAAAGCTGCCCATATCCCGCTTGAGGATTATGATTTAGAAGATCCTCATGATTTAGATGGTGATGGTGATTTCTGGGAGTCAGATGGATTAGTTGACCACCTGCAAATTATCCACGCAGGTATGGGTCAAGAGGCAGGTGGCGGATCACAAGGTGATAATGCCATTTGGTCTCACCGTTCAGCTGCTCTAGTTGATCCAGATGGGGTTGGAAAAGGAGTACCTGGTTTCTATGACTACACCATGATGCCAGAAGATGGTGCAACAGGTGTTTTTGCCCACGAATATGGCCATGATTTAGGTCTTCCGGATGAATATGATACCGCTTACACTGGCCAAGGTGAGGCTGTCGAATACTGGTCCATTATGTCAGCTGGATCATGGGCAGGAAAAATCCCAGGTTCAGAACCAACAGGC
This sequence comes from Bacillus sp. OV166, assembly GCF_900177675.1. GTDB lineage: Bacteria > Bacillota > Bacilli > Bacillales > Cytobacillaceae > Neobacillus. The sequence continues at coordinate 4,551,474 of NZ_FXWM01000001.1, forward strand.
TTCTCTCCTTGGGCAAAGCAATACTTCCAATCTACATTAGGTGGAAAATGGACTGCCCCTACAGCTGTAAACTGGGAAGAAGTCTCCACAAAAGGAACACAGTTCTTACTTGATCAAGCGAATTCACCACTCGGGCAAAACAACCAAGCGATTCGAGTTAATTTACCTAAAAAGAAAACTCCTGTCAACACTCCTGCAGCTGGAAGTTTTGAATATTGGGGTGGCCAAGCCGATGAGATGGATTCAAGTATGGTATCAGACGTTGATTTAACAGGAAAATCTTCAGCTATGTTAACATTTGATGCTTGGTACGATATTGAAGAACAATGGGATTTTGCTTTTGCTCAAGTTTCAAAAGATAATGGGGCTACTTGGAAATCACTAGGGAATGACCATACTCGTTCGGATGTAGTATCCGAAGGATATCCTACAATCTTAACTTCTATGCCTGGCTTTACTGGTAAATCCGATGGTTGGGAGCCACAGTCTTTTGACCTATCAAGTTATGCGGGTCAAAAAATCAAAGTTCGCCTCCGCTATGCAACAGATTGGGGCAGCTCGTTTGTCGGATTCTTTGCAGATAATATCAAAGTGGTTGCAGATGGCCAAACATTATTAGAAGATGGTGGAGAAAAAACTACATCTCCATTTGCATTAAATGGATTTACAAAAATGGATGGTAATAAACTTACAAACCATTATTATTTACTAGAATGGCGAAACCATAAAGGCGTTGATGAAGGTCTCGCACATATTAAGCGCGGCAATTCTTTAATGAGCTATGATGGTGGTTTAGTCGTATGGTATGTCGATGACAGCTATACAGATAACTGGACAGGTATTCACCCAGGTGATGGTTTCTTAGGAGTTGTCGATTCTCACGTTGCGAAGAGTATAAAATTAAGCACTGGTGTTGAAGCGATTTCCCGTTTCCAAGTTGCAGATGCTGCATTCGGGCTAAATCCTACTTCTGGAATAGACATTGCTTACCCAACTTACACGATAAACTTCCCAAGCCAACCAGCTGTATCACTATTTGATGACAATAACTCGTTCTTAAATACTTTTATGCCAGATGCTGGTCGTAATATTGGTAACTTCGGACTTAAGGTTCGTGTAAACGGACAAGCCAAAGATAAATCAGTAGGATCAATCGTAATCTATAAATAATTAAATGAGTCCCACCTTCTTACTTTAGAAGGTGGGACTTTTTTAGGGACGAATAGTAACTCTAGTTCCATTGGGTACCATATCAGCCAGCTGCAATACATCCCGATTGTACATTCTCACACAACCGTGTGACACCGCTTTTCCAATTGAACTTGGATTGTTTGTGCCGTGAATCCCGTACCCTTGTTTGGAAAGTGAAAGCCACAAAACACCAAATGGACCACCGGGATTATACTGCCGATTTACAATCACGAAATCACCAGTCGGAGTATCCGTCAGCATCTTCCCGACTGCGATCGGAAAAATTTTAACTAGCCTTCCATTGTTGTATAATGTTAGTCTTCGTTTTCCAACAGATATTTGAATGGTAAAGGGTATAGTTGAAGGCTCTGGCAGACCCGGAATTTGAATTTTTTGGCCCACTTGTAAATGCCCGACCCCAGGATTGGCAGCATATAGGCGTTGGAGGCTAACGCGATAATCAGCAGAAATAATACCCAGCGTTTCACCACGCTTAACTATATGAATCATATGATCCCACCTTTCTTCTGATAGCATATGCCCATACACGTTTATGGTTGCCTTATTTAGAAAAGGTACTGATAGCAGCTATTCTAGCTGGATCAACATTAATCCAATCTAAAAAGTGGGGCCATATCCTCTCTTACGTGGTTCACAAAAAAGTAATCATTGCTTGACTTATCATATCGATAATCATTTTTCCATTCGTTAATCTTAAAAGTAATTTCTCTTATGGCATTTACAAACAATAGAATTTCTTCGTTAGTCATAATCGGATGTAATGAGAAACGAACCCACCCTGGTTTCTCCGACAGATCTCCCTGATTAATCTGTTCAGAAATATGCTTAGAAGAAGGTTTATCAATGTGAAGAAGATAATGCCCGTAGGTCCCAGCACAGGAGCATCCACCTCTTACTTGAATCCCAAACCGGTCATTAAGCAGGCGGACGATTAAATTATAGTGGATATTCTCAATATAAAACGAAACAATACCCAGACGATCTTTTTTATGACCATCTAATAAATGAAGACCGGGAATCTCTACTAATCTAGGTAATAAAATATTTAACTGTTCCTTCTCTCTTGTTAATATATTGTCCACACCCATTTGATTCTTCAAATTCAAACATAGTGCGGTCCGAATGGCTTGTAATATTCCTGGTGTCCCTCCATCTTCACGCAGCTCAATGTCGGAATAATATTTGTGCTCGCCCCATGGATTCGTCCAGGTCACAGTCCCGCCCCCGGGATGATCTGGAACATGATTAACATACAATCTTGTATCAAAAACCAAAACCCCACTAGTTCCCGGTCCCCCTAAAAACTTATGAGGAGAGAAAAAGACGGCATCAAGTTTTTCCAAAGGATCCTTTGGGTGCATATTGATGGTTACATAAGGAGCCGCAGCTGCAAAATCCACTAAACAGATACCGTCATGTTGGTGCATGATTTTGGCTAATTGATGGTATGGGGTTTGAATCCCTGTTACATTGGAGCATGCTGTAAACGAACCAATCTTCATTTTCCTATTCTTATATTGATTCAGCTGTTGAACAAGCTGGGTAATGTCCACTCCACCATCCTGATCAGGACTTAATAAAACTACATCCCCCAGTGTCTCGAGCCAGGATGTTTGGTTAGAGTGATGTTCCATATGTGTTAAAAAAATGACCGGCCGCTCATTTTCGGAAAGATGCAGCCGCCCTTTCCACTGTTCATGAACTCTAATTCCTAATAATCTCTGAAACTTATTCATGACAGAGGTCATTCCAAATCCATCTAGAATCAAAGCATCGTTCGCGTCAGCATTCACATGTTCCTTAATAATTTTTCTAGATTGTTTATATATTCCCGTCATCATCAAGCTGGTTATATTCGATTCTGTATGTGTATTTGCCATAAAAGGACCAAAAACCTCAGAAATCTTCTGTTCGATGGGTCGATAAAGTCGGCCGCTTGCTGTCCAGTCCGCATAAATTATTTTCTTTTTCCCGTAGGGGGAAGCAAATTCTTGATTTATCCCAATCACCTGTGAGCGAAACGGTTGAAAATATTCTTCAAGGTTATCCGGGATCCGATAGGTTTTACTTCCAATATTAGCGGTGATCATTTGTTTCACACCTCACAATATAAATCTGTTATTAATATATGCAGGAATCTACAGCACGGTTTCTTTAACGAAATCTAAAAAGAACAGCCTCCTATCAGGGCTGCTCTTCTGGTATTTCTACAACTTAGTTAAATTGTTTAATGTTTACATCATCAGACAAACATCTTACATAATTCATACGAATATGCTTTTTTTCAAATAAAAAAGCAGCCTCATCAATTGATAAGGCTGCTTTTGAGTTATAGGGGGATGAAATTACTTACTAATATGTAGTAATTTTCGCTGATTCTTTCCTTGTTACTTCTTCAATTTTTTGAATAAACATTTGAAAAACTCGCCTTTTTTCCTCTAGGTCTTTTATGTATTCTTTCAGTTGGTTATAGCTTTCTTCAAATGGTTTATGGTACATGTCACGAATTTTATCAATAATTTCCTCATTTACTGTCGATTGAATTACTTGCTTGGTAATCCCATATTTGTAAGAATAAACCTTTAATTCCTGTGCCACTTCATCATATTCATTTGCAATTTCAGTTAAGACTAGTGAAATATCATCTTTCCATTCATCTAGTGATTTTTGTAAGTAGGATTTTACCATTGTCTCTTCCATATAAACACCCGCCCTAATACAGTCTCGATTATGTTTACACTATTATAACGTTGTTTGATTACATAGAGATTTCGCCCAGTTTACATTGTCTTTTCAATAGCTATTTTTTTGAGTCTTTCTTCTCAATCACCCGAGTAATTTGGTCCACACACTAATTGTTGTTATCATAGAATACTCCCCCCTACATATAGAATATTCATATCGAACAACTATATATGTAACATTATGGTTAATACTTCTTTGCACTACCCAATTTTAGTCAAAAAAAAAACGATTACCTCAGTAAGTAATCGTTTTTTATATTAATCTACCTTCACTGCTTTTTCAAAATCATCGAGTGTAGTTGAATATTTTATATACATTCGAGGTAAATAGTAAAGCTCGTTTTTAAAGCCTGTCATTGAAAATGGGCCTGGCGTTGTAGTCAGTCCATACCGATAATACTTTTTCGCTTCCGCCACCACATGTTCATTCGTATTCCCATAGGGGTACGCTAGAGCAATAACAGCTTTACCTGTTATTTGCTGAATTTTTTCTTTCGATTCTTTTAGTTCATATTTTAAGTTTTCCTCTTTGATTAAATCTGGATGTGTAGCTGTATGTGACTGAATAGATATTAATCCTGAATCTGCTAACATTTTTAAATCTGCTTTAGACAATCGGTTTGCCCTTCCTACGAAATCAGAAATCACAAAAAAGGTACCTGCTGGATGAAAACTATCTGTTGTGAGTTTTTGAAAAATCGAATAGGCATTAAGATTATTTTTGTAACCATCATCAAAGGTGATAAAGATTGGCCTTTGAACAGTTTTAATATCCTTCCAACGCTCGAAAGTTAATAAGGTATAACCATGGTCTCTTAAATATGCCATTTGTTTCTCAAAATTTTCTGGAGTTACATATAACTCCTTGGATCCAATACCGTTAAATTGATCGATGGAATGATAAATTAATATAGGAATCTTTTGCTCAGCATAGACGCTTTTGGGAAGACCTAAAATGAGAAGAGATAAGAATAGTAATAAAATCTTTTTCATAAAATTCCTCACTTTTTGCGTTTTATATTTATCTCCCCCCTATTATTCCTCCAAAATAATATTTCATTAAAAAAGCTGCGGACGGCACCGTTTTCCGTTTATTAAAAATCCAATCGAATTACAAAAACGCCATGAAACTAATTATCCCCTAATGGAATTACTGTCGCTATTAATTGATTAAACGATTCTATTTAATGTGACTTCCTTTAACTAAAAGTGGTAGACTAAAAACAACATTCTTCAAAAAAGGAGCTACATTCATGACCAATTATAAAGTTTTATTTTTGGATATCGATGGAACATTACTGAGACCAGATGGTACGATTGAAGATTCAACAAAAAAGGCCATTTCACAGGTTCAGGCTCAGGGCTTGGAAGTTTTCTTAGCTACAGGAAGGCCACTACATGAATTAGATGAACTCGCAAAAGAGTTAAATATTCACTCATTCATTGGTTATAACGGTGCATATGCCATTTATAAAGGTGAAGATATATTCCAAGAGCCTATGAAGAGCTCTACAGTTATGAATTTCTTAGAGATTGCTAAGGATAACCAGCATGAAGTGGTCCTGTATACGAATAATAAGAACGTTTTTACCAATGTGGATTCTGGGATCACAACGGAGTTTATGCACAAATTCCACTTACATAAAAATGAACCTTATTCTCCTTCAGTCAATAGTTCGATCTTAGGGATGACACTAGTCAATCTAAAAAAAGATGACCCTGTCCTTTACAATAATGAAGAGGGAATCCATTTATCCCAAGTCAATGTCGAGGGAATGCGTCATTGCTATGATGTAATCAGGGACAGAGTGAACAAAGGCTATGGAGTTCAAGCAGTTTTGAAGCGGCTAGGCATCAATAAGGAAAGTTCGATTGCATTTGGAGATGGAATGAATGATAAGGAAATGCTTCAAAACGTGGGCGAAAGCTTTGCTATGGGTAACGGCTATCCAGACCTTTTTAAATACACAAAGCATAGAACCACCAAGGTTACTGATTCTGGAATTTATAATGGGTTGAAAATGCTTGGGTTGGTGAATTGAGATAGGTGATAAATTATGGTGCCAAATAAAAAGTGCAGAGCATTTCAATTTAGCTTGAAACACTCTGCACTTTTTTGCGCTTTATATCTTTGTGAAAATTATCCCAAGTAGAGCAGTGAATACACCGATCACTTGATATCTTTTTAATTTTTCTTTAAATAGTAAAAACCCAGCTAGAACCACTACTAGACAATTTAAACTTACAATTGGAAACACGATACTTGCCATTCCAGAATTAAGGGCATAGAAATAACTGCTATATCCTAAAATGCTAATTAGTCCCACAATGGATCCCACATTGGCTTCTGACCTCTGCCACTTTTCTTTTTTCAAGATACTGCAAATTGCTAAATAGACACTCCCCCCGCCATACATGGCAATGAGGATATCTAATGAATTTATTTGCAAATAGGATGTAGTTTTCATTAAAACCCCTAGTAAACCAAAAGAAAATATCGCAAGCCCAACGCGAATCATCCAAGGGAAATAATTTATTCCTCTATTATTACCAGATGAATACTGTATGGCCATGGCTGAGCCAAGCATAATTATGATTCCTACCCATTGAATCACTGTGATATGTTCATGAAAAAGAACGCCAGCACATACGATTGGAAATATTGTATTTGTTCCTACTAATGGCGATGTCAAACTAGCAGGGCCCTTTTCAAAGGCCTTTGACATTTGGATATTACCGTTTGCATTTAATATTCCAATAAAAGCTCCAAGTAAAATGGTGATAAGATTCAAGTGGACTCTCCCGTTTACAAAAGCAAATCCCAAAGTTAATAGAAATGCTACAAAATAGAAGAAGAACTGAATATGTACTTTCGACACTTTCTTCTCCGTGCTCCACTTGAAAATAGTATTATTAGTCCCAAAACAAACCATAGTAACAAAGGCCGCTGCAATCCACATGTTGAGATCCTTCTTTCTACATCAATTCCACTCCATATATTAAACCTCATTTCTACTCTGCTCAATCATTTTTTTGTAATAGATGCTCAATTTGCAAAATATTGTTGTTATTTCATTCTTTCCGTCTTGTTTTGATAGCTTTTGTCATCTAGCAGGAAAATGTGCTACCGAATGGTGAATTACTAACACAAAGATGAATTATTTCCGAGATAAATAGAAAGGAATGATTTTTATATGAAGACCTATACCTTAAAAGAAGTAGCAAAAAAAATAAATACAACACCAGGCACCATACGACATTGGGAAAAGGATTTAGTTGATTTACTAGAAATTCCTCGTTCAAAGCAAGGGGCAAGAATATGTACAGATAGGGAGATTGAGCAGCTAATTGAAATTAAACAACTATATGAAAAAAAGTTAAGTAAGGAAACAATCAGGGAATGGATGCAAAAAAAACTTCACCCTGAAAGTGAAGATGTACCCCAATCCTCCGAAGTTTCACAAGCGTTCATTGAAAATCCGGATGTCTCAGAATCATTCGCAGTTTCACAAGCGTTCATTGAAAATCAGAATGTCTCAGAATCATTCGCAGTTTCACAAGCGTTCATTGAAAATCAGGATGTCCCAGAATCACTCGCTGTTTCACTCAAGGCCATTGAAAATCTGGATATAAAAGAATCACCTATGGTCTCATTAGAGGTCATTTCTGACACAGCCAAACCGATAACCATACAAGACGCTATAGATGCACATCAGTTTTTCGAGGCAATGGATACGTACAAGCAAAATTTCTTAAGCGACGTAAAAGATGAAATCCGGACGGTTGTTCGAAGAGAAGTACTAGATGAAGTAAAAAAGGAAATAAGGAATGGAACCTATACCACAGTTAAATCATTATCTAACTCGATATATAAATCATCCGCTAACACAAGAGCTGAGATTCAGGAGTTATCAGAGACACTTGAAAAAGCCTCTGAACTATCAGCTGACTCATTACAGTACCTCTCCAACAACATTGCTAACGTTTCTATAGAGACTTCTCAAGAAATTCATACACTTTCCAAGCAGTTGTCGGAAACTTCCGAAGAACTATCCCACTATGTGGATGTTACTAATAACGAAATCTCAAGTCTAACAGAGGCAATGTCAAAAGAACGTGAATTTTTCCTTGAAGAGCGTAATCAGTACCGACATGAAATTTCGCAAAGAGAATTAGCCTTTCAACAAATGCTTAACAGTTATAGACATGTGGCAGCTACAAAAGAAAAGAAATGGTGGAAATTCTGGACTTAATACAAAGTTTTCTTCGATTAGAACGACTCCCTTTTAAAGACAAAAAAAAATAATTTCGTCACTCGTGGATTGCGGTTTATTTTATCAATGGAGGGATTCGAAATGAATACAAGTGAAGTAGCAAAATTATTAGGAGTATCTACAAGTACTATTCAGCGCTGGGTAAAACAGCTTGAACTTCCAATGGAAAGAAATGAGCGTGGTCATTACCATTTTAGTAACGAGGATATAGAACTATTAAAAAAAATACACGAACAGCTCCAAAACGGGACACTAATCCAAGAAATAGTCCCATTAAAAGAGAAAAAAAATCCTCGAAAAGGTGCTGTTAAAGCGGTAAATGACAATCAAGCACTAGAAAAGTTATATTCAAAAGTCAGTGAATTGGAAAGTAATATAAATTCAAAAGCAGATTCGGTTGCTTCCTATCAACTCCTTCAGCATCGCCGTGAACTAGAGGATTTGCAACATCTTGTAAAAGATTTATCGCAGCAGGTAGAACAACTTCAAAAACAAATGAACGAACTAAAAATGACCTCGCAAATGGAAGAACCACTTGTATTTGATCATAGTAAAGTCAAAAGAAAAAAGAAAAATATTGTCAGCTCATTGTTTGGGTTTTAGTTTGTATGAATTTATTTCTAATTTTAATGCACAAAAAATAGCCGAACTGGTCAAGCTAGTTCGGCTTTCATTCACAACTCACTACCATTCATTTAAACTTTAAATTCGACAAGCGGTTGAGTATATTTTTTAATTAAATAACTTCCTAGAACGATACAGATCATAAAGGAAAGAACGCAAAGTAAAAGATAATTTCCTGAAATGGAGATGATACTTTTATTTGGAAGAATCTCCTGGAGCGATTTAATAATAAATCCATGAAGCAAATAGACATATAAAGTTCTTTCACCAATTTTCGTTACTTTAAATTGATTGGAAGGTATTAATGCTAAAAACCCAAATACAACTATTAATGTCAGCCCATATTGAAGTCCTCGCAACAGCCCATCGGCCAACTCTTTTTCCCCCATATTTGCATATGATGTATCGCCCAGAAGCCATGGCACAGCATCTTGAGGGAAACTGAACCCAAAGAAAATATAAGTCCCGATAATAATTATTATACCAACTGGAAGTGAATATCTGGCTCGAATTACTTTCTTTAACTGATCACCATTTAGTAAAAACCCCAAAAGGAAATAGGGGAAAAATACAAATGTTCTTGATAGGCTTAAAAAACTACCCGCGTGATCAACAAAACCAATCGCAATTCCCAAGACAATGGCAATAAAAAAGCCACTCCATCTTAACCTTGCAAAGAGATATAGAAGTAAATTCCAAAAAAACAAACTCATCAAAAACCAAAGCGACCAATGAGGATGTAAAAAATCAAATTCTATATTTTTTTCCTGCCCATTTAAATAATAATAAATGGAATAGATCATCTGAAAAATAAAATAAGGAAGTAATATCTTCTTAATAGACTTTATAAAGTAGCCTTTCTTTTTATAACCTTTCGCGAAGTATCCAGAGATTAGGATAAAAGCGGGCATATGGAATAGAAAAATAACTGTATATAAAGTGAAAAGGATCCCATCATGTTCCTTTAATGGACTTATCAGATGCCCAAAAACGACGAGAAAAATCAATATAAATTTTGCATTATCAAAATATTTACTCCTTTTTGAAGTTGAAGCCATCATATCACCCCATAGGTTAATTCAATCAAAAAGGTATATTAATATTTATTCAAACCCCTACCAAGTAATTCCCACGACCAATTCTCTTTGTCGTTAAACAATCATAACAAATGATCATTACAGGAATATATAAATAAATTGACTTTTTGTTGCATGGTTATTACGATTTCGAAATAATAATCTCATATACCTACGATTAAATTACCACTTCAATCTTAATTACCCCTTAAATCGGAAGGTTATGAAAAAAACACAAAAGCCACTCCTTTTTTCGTTAAGGAATGGCTTTTACTAATTCATAAAGTAATATCTACAAGATGGTTCCTGATGATTTCCTGATAATTCCCTCTTAATTCATCTTGTGAGATCCGAAGAGCTTTTGAAACGTGATAAAGATATTCATGGTCGCTTCGAAGCCAAGAAGAATAATTTCTTTTTAAATACCGTTCTGCATCCGCGAATACAGAGAAAGACTGCTCCAATTTCTTCTTGTTATGTACTATAGAAAAATAGCCATCTCCACATGGAATGATATATGAACTTTCTCCAAGCGGGTTCTGATAGGATGTTCCAACCTGTGAATCCTTAACATTAAATTCATTCCGATCTGCATCTGGTTTAAGTGGAATCATTTCAAAAACATTTATTACAAACTTTTCAAACGCTTCCCTTGTCATTTCCGATCCAGAGGCTTTCGGATGCCCTCCACCTCCGTACTTTTTTGCATATTCGGCTACATTTATTTCATCATGAATGGTTCGAAATCCCATCTTCTTTCCACCCATATTCAGTAGGACAATCATATCCAAATGAGGATATAAATTATTTAATTCATTTCCTAGCTCTGATAAATATTGTTCGGCATGAACAATCCCAACACAGTAATCATCAATAAAAGTTTGCACCAGTTGTCTACTTTTCGAATGGATGTAACGATGGATTTTTTGTTCCTCGATATCAAGCAGCATATGTTCCGTGTCGGTTAATGTAAATGAATCTTTATTTTCAGACAACCTTTTTAACATTTCCTCCTCAAACAGTTCACGACTCATAATATAGAACAAATCATTTAATCGTTTGGCTGTTAAATTATTATTTTCAGCCCACTCCCAAGTGTCATATTGACGTACTAATTCGATAAATTCTTCAAGTGCTTTATTTCGTTCCATCATTTTGTGTTCAATTAGGTAATCATAAAATAAAGAAGTTGCACAAGACTTTTTTCCCGTCTCATACTCAGGAATTACGCTCCCCCATTTGTATTGATTAAAATGCAAAGCAGTCACATGATGATCGATCATTTGAACTGGTTTTCCCTTTTGGAACCGCTCCTCGAGTTTTTTCTCGACCTGCTCATTTACAGCCAAATCAGTAATGTAGATTTCCACATTATTATTCTCAGGGTTTTTAATAACTGCTTCCACTCTTTGATTTAAATTTCGATAAGAACAGTAAAATATATTGGCCTTGTCTGCAAATGCTAGTTTCGCAATAAGTCCACAACCAAGACCATCAAGATCAATATCCGTAAAAATAATCATCCTATCTACCACCATCCATTTTTCGCTTCATAACGTATCGTTTGGTTTCAGCAAATTTTTTATGCAAATTAACCTAGTTATGATTTAACATTAACCTCTATTTTATCATATAGAAAATAATACCACCTACCATTATGACCTGGTGATAGTAATCACAGACATATTAAAAATGACATGGTATGATGCATGGGAAGTTTCTAATACAAACAATGAAACGGGGTTATAATTTGAACTTTCCACAACTTAAAATAGGCCATATAAGACCTCAGGTTCCAATCATGCAAGGCGGAATGGGTGTCGGTATTTCTCTTAGCAAATTGGCTTCAGCTGTCGCAAATGCAGGCGGGATTGGGATTATATCTGGAACAGGGATCTCAACTGATGAAATGAGAACACATATAAGAAAGGCTAAAAGTCTGATCAAAGATGCTGGATACATTGGTGTAAATGTTCTATTCGCGATGAATGACTTTGCTGAAAAAATGAAAGCAGCTCTAGAAGAAAAAGTTGACTTTATTATTTCTGGAGCTGGAATCTCACGAGATATGTACGCATGGGGAAGAGAAGCAGGTATTCCTGTTATCTCTATAGTCTCGACTGCTAAATTAGCCAGGATCTCCGAACGACTGGGAGCAGCAGCAGTTGTCGTTGAAGGCTTTGAAGCAGGAGGACATCTTGGAACAGACCGCCCAATGTTTGATATCCTCCCAGAAATCGTTGAAGCGGTTTCTATCCCCGTTATTGCGGCAGGAGGAATCATGACTGGCGGCGATATTGCAAAAGCACTTGCAATGGGTGCGTCTGGTGTACAAATGGGAACACGCTTTGTAGCCAGCGAGGAATGTGATGCTCCATTAGCTTTTAAACAAAAATATGTTGATGCAGGTAAAGAAGATTTGGTTTTGGTAAAAACAACCGTTGGTCTTCACGGAAGAGCCATTAATAATAATTTTGCAAAATTAATTAGTGGAACAGATAAGCTAAAAATCGCTAAATGCATTGATTGCTTAAAGAATTGTTCTTACCGCTTTTGCACCATGGATTCTCTTTTGGTATCCATGAATGGTGATGCTGAAAATGGCCTTGTTTTTGCAGGGGCTAGAGTTGGAGAAATCAAAGATATTCTTCCCGTTCAAACAATCATTGATAATCTTACATTAGAATACAATCAGGCTATCTAGCTTATTTAAAAGAGCCAACCGTAAATACGGTTGGCTCTTCCCTGTTCCTGTTATGGTAAATTTCTGAATTTGTTCTGAATCGGTGTACGTGGCTTTGGCTCTGGGATTACATCAGGATAGCCTACTCCCAGAACGCCTATAATATCATAGCCATCCTGAACACCAAGAATTGCCCTGTTTTTGGGCGTAATGCCAATCGATGACCAAAAGGTCCCAACTCCTTCTGCCCATGCCGCTAAATTAAAATTTTGGATAAAGCACGCAGTTGCCAGCGCATTTTCCACTGTTTCTAAGGATGTCGCCCCGTGCTTTGATAAAATCATCAATACGATCGATGCGTTTCCAAAATTTGTTTTATGATTTAACTTTTCTCTTGTCTCTGTTCCAAGAAAGTAAATCTCCCAAGGTTCTGTCATGCGGTGATTGGGTGCCATGGCAGCGGCCTCTAGCCATGAGTGAAGTAAATTTTTGTCAATTTCATCAGGTTTGAATTTTTTTATGTTGCGCCGAGTTTTAATTAAATCAATAATATTCAATCAATAACTCCCCTTTTATATTCATATCGAAACCCATCGTAATAACTTATGTCTCTCCCAATATTTTGTACGTAAAAGTTTTAATTCCCCAGTTTATAATAACCACGTTTTAAGCCGTAATAGCAAAACCATAATGATTGAACAAAGAAGAAAATCCCCCAAATAGGAGCAGGAATAAAACCTGTGATCCGCGCAAGATTTGCAGCATCCCCTGCTGATTGAGGTTGAAATATACTGATAAATAATATTTCATAAGCACTTTGTACGGAATCCACTAATAAGATCGACGCAATCAAAAGTAATAAATTATCTCTAAAGTTTTGACTCCCTTTTATGAGTAAAAACAGAAATGCAACGGCGAATGAGCATAACCAAAACAACCCGTAAGGATTCCTTACCCAAAAAATAAGATTCAAACCGATAAAACCTAGCAATATATCAATCAACACAATCTGCTTTTTCTTTCCAATTAGTAAAAATGAGACAAATGCCATAAAGGAGGCAAAGGTATATCCACCAAGGCTAGTAATGAAGCTTCCCAACCAAGAAGACTGATGACTATATGTAGCCCCTTCGGAATTCATAAATAAAGATATTCTTTCTACATTACCCCCAAAAAGAGCAATCAAAGCATGACCTGATTCATGTATAAGGGTATTAATGACTTTGACATAGTTTCCTAGCAATGGCACATGTATCAACAGAAAAGCAAACACGAGGAAAAGGAAAAACTTCGCACTGAATTTGTCTCGAACAAAGCTCAAAATATAAATTCTCCTCTTTTTTTAAATTATTTGCTAACTTCATTTTATCACGTTTTATTATCACTATTACAAATTTCAACTCTGGATGGCTCAATTAAAAAAACTAGCAATCACTTAGATTGCTAGCTGCTTCAATTAACCTCTTTTTTCAACTTCAACTAGTTGTCCATCCTTCATTCGATAAATCCGATCACATAACGGGAGAATCTGTTCATCATGAGTGACAATAATGGATGATTTATTTTGTTCCTTTACGATTTTTGAAATGAGTTCGATAATAGCCATGCTCCGACTGGAATCCAAACTCGCTGTTGGTTCATCAGCTAAAATGATTTCAGGATCATTAATAAATGCTCTGGCAATTGCCACCCTTTGTTTTTCCCCGCCTGACAATTGGTGTGGATAAAACTTGGTACGATGTTCCATGCCGACTGCCATTAATACTTCGTTTATTTTCCTTTTGCTTTCATTCGTCCATTGATTGGCCATTTTTAACACAAGGCTTAACTGGTCTTCCACCTTCAAATAAGGAACTAAATTTGAAGTTTGAAAAATATAGCCTAGATGATTCAACCTTATATTTGCTTTTTCTGTGTCACTGAAGGAGGTTATATTGGTCCCATTTACGATTACCTTTCCTTTATCAGGAGACTGTAAGGCACCGGCAATTGATAAAAACGTTGACTTTCCAGATCCGGAAGGTCCAATAATGGCAACGACCTCGCCCTTTTTCAAACGAAATGATAAGTTTCTCACGATGTGATTTTCCTTATCGCCATCTTTAAATGATTTTTCCACATGTTCTAGAACTAAGGGTTCGATTACCATGGTTATTCTAACCTCCCCATTGCTTGTATTGGATCTGCTTTCACTATATTAAAAATAGATAATAATGAACCGAAAATCGACACAAGGAATAATATTCCTGAGAATTTAGCAATCTGTACCAAATCAAAAATAAACGGTATCTCATCCGGAAGAATCTCCGTAAAACCCTTTGTAAAGGCAACAGCACCTACGATACTAACAATGGTTAATATAATGACCTGAAAGATAGTCGATTTGACCAATTGACTTGATTTTGCACCAATGGCTTTTAGGATGCCAAATTGGGCCGTTTTTTGAATGGTCATTATATAAAAGAATGCGGCTAAAACAAAAACTGCGATTACAATTAAAAACGAAAGCATCATGTACAGCGAATTTTGTTCAGCTGTATACCCAGGTATACCTTTAACCACCTGTTCCTTTTCAACCCATTCCCCATTTTTAACTATCCTAGAAACATCCTCTTTCAAACTTGAATTAGCTTTATTTATTGCAATACCGTTAAATTCAGTTTTATCTAAGCCGCCAGAGATTTCCTTCCATGTATCAAGGGAAATAAGCGCAACTGGTGTATGGCTAAAGGTTTGATCTTCAAGAAATCCTACAACTTTTAAGATGATGCCGCTCCGTGCATCTTTTACGATTGTTCCTATCTTAATAGTTCCAGATAGCGAGTGGTCTAGTAAGACAGAATTTTCCCCGCCCGTTTCTAAACTCTTTCCGTCCCTTCCATCCGGCTCTAAAAAGCTGCCTGGTTTTATTGCCATAAATGTAATATCTAATTTATCCTCGGAGTTAATTTTAGAAATGGCTCCCATTTGAACACCAATTGGCTGTAGGTCACTTGTTGCTGTCAATTTCTCTATATCTATTGTTAAATGGGACCGGTCAATTCGTCCCTCAGCACTTTCTTGCAGATAAAAGGAGTCTGCTGGCATATTAATGATCGAAGAAGCGTTATTCATTGACAAGCCATTCGCAAGCCCACTGATGACGAAGACAAGAATCGCAACAAAAAATAAGATAAAGCTGATTAATAAATATCTTACTTTAAAAAATGTCATTTCCTTAATCGGTACAAAGTACATAAAAAAATTCACCTTCCCTTTCATTTCATAAACAGAATACTGTTTGAATATGAACGGATGATGAACTTCATTTTACAATTTAGGTAGGATGATGGTAAAAGTAGTTCCTTTCCCTTTTTCACTAGTTAAATCTATTTTCCCTTGATGCATATCAACGATGGACTTGACGATGGACAAACCTAACCCCGTCCCTTCAACTGAACGTGCTCTAGAGGCATCCGCGCGGTAAAAACGGTCAAATATCCTTTCAATTTCCTGCTGATTTAAGCCCACGCCAGAATCTTTAATAACTATTACAACTTCTAACTCCAATTCAGACAATTTTATATCAATTGTACCGTTTTCTTGATTATACTTAATCGCATTTGTCAACAGATTTTCCCAAACAGAATATAGTAAAGCTCGATCCCCTTTAACCGCGGCATCCGTAAGAGAATAACTCAGCATAATTTCTTTATCTAGAATACTCCATTCATATTGATGAATAACGGCTTTGAGTTGTTCTGCGATATTAACCGAGCTAACTTCCATTAAATCTTTTTTACCTTCAATCGTGGATAAAAGCAGCAATTGTTTGGTCAAACTGGATAGTCGGTTTACTTCGGAATGAACAACACGAAGATATTGTTGTTTCTCTTGATCACTTTTTTCACTATTCTCCAATAAAGCGAGATAGCCTTTTATATTGGCTAGTGGTGATTGGATATCATGAGAAATATTAGTCATTAGTTCTTTTCGTAACGTATCTACTTTGGCTAATTTCTGGGACATCCTAGTAAAACTGATCGCTAAATTTCCTAACTCATCGCTTCGGTCAATATCCAGTTTAATTGAAAAATTGCCTTCTGCAATTTCTCTTGTTGCCTTATTAAGCTTTCTAATCGGATTGACTAAATATTTGGTACTAATTAGAACAAATAGAATGCTTAATAAAATAGATATGATTAGCATCCATCCGAAAAGAATATGCATCTCATTAAACATAAGCTTAATATCTGGCCTGATAAACATGGCATATTTTTTACTTTTATACTCAAAAGCAATACCGACTGTATTCTTTAATTCATTTGCAAAAAAGCCAGTTACAAAGGTTTTATGAGGAAAAGAACGAATCCCATGGTATACCTCGCCATGCAATACTTTTTCAGGAATACCCTCAGGTAAATTCTTTTCTCGAAAGGAAGAGCCAAAATACTCCTTATTCCCTTCATTATTAACCAAAAGAATTTGGTAACCGATTGCCCCGATATGGTCAAGATAATCCTGTAAACTAATCAAAGGGTGCTTACTTGCAAAGCCTGCTATTTCATTAGCAAAATTCATGATTTTCTCGTCATTTTGCTGTTTCAATTTGATTTGGTAATAAGCATTGGACAGAAAAAATGAAATAATCCCGCTGACGACCATGATCATAATCGTAATGAAGGCGAATTTACTATACAAAGATTTTATAATCATTATTTATTGAACCTCCAGGGAATAACCTACCCCTCTAATCGTTTTGATGGCAAATTCCTCGGTGAAATTCGAAAATCTTTCGCGCAATCGTTTTATATGGACGTCTACCGTTCTTTCATCACCTTCAAAATCAAGACCCCAAATTTTTTCAATTAGATGACCACGGCTAAATACTTGGTTTGGATGTGTAGATAGAAAAGTTAAAAGTTCAAATTCCTTTAATGGAAGAATGAAGGTCTTGTTATTGATTTTTACCTCATAGCTTTTTTTGTTTATGTACAAGGACCCAATCTTAATATTGGCTTCACCCGTTTTCCCATATCTTCTTAATAATGCATTCACCCTGAAAATCAACTCTTTTGGTTCAAACGGTTTAATTAAATAATCATCAGTTCCTGATTCAAATCCCTTTTCTTTGTCTTCAATTTGACTTTTGGCTGTTAGTAAGATGATCGGAATATCATACTGTTTCCGAATTTCAGTGGTTAAATGGTAGCCGTCCATGACAGGCATCATAATATCCACTATCGCTAAATCACAAAACTGATTATTTAATACATCAAGTGCCGTCAACCCATTTTCCGATGCAATTACTTTAAATCCTTCTCTCATTAGCAAATCTTTAACAAGATTGCGGATGAACACATCATCATCAACAATTAAAATAGTCTTCAAACTAACACCTACTCACTTTTTAAACATATTTTCTTCACCTTATTCTACTTAAAGGATATTGTTTTGGAAAGAATAACCGATTAGGTAATTAGACAAACCAACAACTTTTATGTTAACATTAAGTTGTTGCATTAACACAAGACATATTAATTTTAGGGGGGAATGGAATTGATAGAATTTAAAAACATTGTTAAGAAGTATCGAACAAAAACAATTATTAATCCTTTTTCATTAGAAATTGAGGCTGGACAGTTAGTTGTTTTTATCGGACCAAGTGGCTGTGGGAAAACCACTTTACTGAAAATGATTAATAAATTGATTCAGCCAACTTCAGGAAAAATTTATGTAAATGGGACGGACATCTCGACCATAAATCCGATTGAGCTCCGCAGAAACATTGGCTATGTCATTCAAAATACTGGTTTATTTCCACATATGTCCATTAAGGAAAATTTAGAATTGATTCCAAAGCTAAAGGGTGAAGATCCCACTGCGATTGCCCAAAAAACAGGTGAATTGCTAGAGTTGGTCGGCTTAGACCCTAAGGAGTTCTTACATCGTTTTCCGAAGGAATTGAGCGGGGGACAACAGCAAAGAATTGGCGTGGCAAGAGCCTTCTCAACAAACTCCGATATCATTTTAATGGATGAACCATTTAGCGCCTTAGATCCAGTCACAAGAAGCTCCCTTCAAGATGAACTCTTCCAGATGCAAAAGGAATTAAACAAGACGATTATTTTCGTCACCCACGATATGGACGAAGCTATTAAAATAGCAGATAAGATTTGCATTCTAAAAGATGGTGATATTCTCCAATATGATACGCCTGAAAACATTCTTAAAAATCCTGCTAATGACTTTGTTGAAGAATTTATTGGAAAAAGAAGAGTTTGGAATAATCCTGAATTATTAATGGCCGAGGATATTATGATTCCTAACCCAGTAAAAATTACCGCAAGGCGAACCGTACTTCAGGCCATTGAGATTATGAAGGACCATAAGGTAGACAGCCTAATAGTTACTGACAAACATAATGTCCTTAAGGGTTTAGTGACATTAAAAAGCATCCAGTTGTTAAATCGAACGACGTCGATTGAAATGATTATGGAACAAAATGTTCTTTCCGTTTCACAGGGTGCCAATTTAATTTCTGTGTTAGCTACAATGAATGAACATAAAATCGGTTATGTACCTGTTGTGAATAGTCATAACCAATTAATTGGTCTCATTACAAGAAGTAGTATTCTATCTGCATTAAGCAGCCAACTAATTGATTTGGAGGTGGCCTTTTAATGAGTGGATTTTGGAACTATTTAACCACAAACTATGAGCAGATTTTAAGTTTACTTGGCCAGCATCTTTACTTAAGTGTGATTTCTGTATTAGTAGCGATTATAATTGGGATTCCGCTCGGTATATTAATTTCAAGAGAACCAAAGCTCTCAAAACCTATTATTGGAACTACGAATGTGATTCAAGCTGTACCGAGTTTGGCATTACTTGGATTTCTCATCCCATTCGTTGGAATCGGCAGTACCCCAGCGATTATCATGGTCGTTCTATATTCGCTGCTTCCCATCGTTAAAAACACTTACACTGGTTTAACGAATATTGATGGAGACATTCTGGAAGCCGCCAGAGGTATCGGTCTGACCAAGAGTCAAACGATGAGAAAGGTTCAGTTACCACTAGCCTTCCCGATGATTATGGCGGGTATCAGAATTTCAGCGGTTACCGCTGTTGGATTAATGACCATTGCAGCCTTCATCGGTGCAGGCGGACTTGGGTATCTCGTATTTTCTGGTGTGCAAACAGTTGACAATTATATGATTTTGGCCGGAGCTATTCCAGCCTGTATTCTTGCACTTCTCATTGATTTTATTGTCGGAAAACTCGAATCCTCACTTTCTTATACAAGCAAGCAAAGATCAGCAAAAAAGACTGGTAAAACCACTAAAAAAATAATGATTAGTATGGCCTGTATTTTGTTAATCATTGCAGGGACTTTTACTGCTTATTCAAAGGCAAACGCAAAGGATAAAATTGTAATTGGTTCAAAAAATTTCAGCGAACAAATGATATTAGGTAATATGCTCGCTGATTTAATAGAAAATAAGACTGATATTCAAGTAGAAAGAAAACTAAATCTTGGTGGTAGTCAGGTTGCCTTCAGTGCCCTTAAAAATGGGGACATTGACATGTATGTTGAATATACGGGGACAGGATTAATTAATATCTTAAAGAAGAAGCCACAGAGTGATCCGGACATCGTCTACGATATTGTCCAGAAGGAATTTAAGCAAAAATATGGTTTTGAATTGTTAAAACCGCTTGGATTTAATAACACCTATGCCTTAGCAATTCGTCAAGACACCGCAAAAAAATATGGTTTAAAGACGATCTCTGATTTAGCAAAGGTAAGCTCGGAATTAACCATGGGTCCGACGATCGAATTTCCAAATCGCGAGGACGGATTAATCGGACTTTCCCAAAAGTATAATTTGAAATTTAAAGACGTAAAAGCCATTGACGGCGGGTTACGTTATACTGCATTAAACAACCATAAAAGTGATGTCATCGATGCCTTTTCGACGGACGGGTTACTTGAAGAGTTTAAATTGAAGGTATTAGAGGATGATAAAAACTTCTTCCCTCCTTACTATGCCGTACCAATGTTAAAAGAAGAAACATTAAAAGAACATCCAGAATTAAGAAAAGTTATTAATTCTTTATCTGGTAAGTTGACGGATGAAAAAATGCGCGAACTCAACTATAAGGTCGACAGTCTCAAACAGTCACCTGCCAAAGTCGCAAAAGAATTTTTGGAAACAGAAGGATTATTAGAATAATTACAAAAGGAAAAGCCGGTCTTCTAAACCGGCTTTTCCGCATATTTCATACCCTTTTTACTCTTCCATAAAGTGTAGCACCCGGTCATGAGTTTCTTCAGCACCTATGATAAGCAGGACATCCCCTTCAAGAATTACCGCATAAGGTCCCGGTGAGATAATTAATTCACCTTTCCGTTTCATGCCAATCACGGTTCCCCCGGTATTTTGCCAAAACTTCAATTCCGAAATAGTTTGTCCTATATGAATACAGCCTGGAAAAACTTCTACCTCGATTGGCGCCAATGGGTTCGTGTGACGAAGCTTTCCAGAGTAGTCCATGATTTTTCTAAGCGTGTCAAACAGCTGCTCATCCAGCTTGTCTCTTTCAGAAATCAGTGAGTTCATTTGTTTCTCAAGATCTTTAATACTTGCGATGTTGGAAAACCGTTGAATATATTTATAGGCATTTTCCCGAGAAGATATGACGATTCCACTACCTTTAGTGGATTGGACAATCTCGACATCCTCTAGAATCTTAATCGCTCTTCTAACAGTTTCAGGAGAAACCTTGTACTCACTTGCTAACGTGGATCTGCCATGAATCTTTTCCCCTACCTTAAATTTCCCATCGTAGATTCTATTTGCTAAATCTATCGCAATTCGCTCGTAAGTTGGTATTTGTGCCTTTTGCATAGCTTCCTCCGCCATCTATTCTTTACCTGAGTCTGTACATAATTATAGTAATCGCTACTTATCAAATATACTCTTTTCCATGTGTATATGCGAGAACAAATATTTCATTTCCACTCAGTTTAACTTTCCATGATTTCATTTGTATTTATTGGACATAATTGTAAGGAATCTTGTTTACTGGGGTGAAGTATTTGAAACGGAAAGTAATTATCCTTTTAAGTGTTGTTTTTATTTTATTAATGTCTGCCTTATTTGTTTATTACCTTATTAAAGGGGATTCCTCGAGATGGCAAGTAGCACTTGGCGGCATTCTTGTGAGTGGATTGCCCCTCCTACTAATATTTAAGAAAAAGAATCCATTTAACCTCCCAATTATAATCGGCTATTATATGTTTATTTTCTGTACATTATTTTTAGGATCGATCGCGAGTTTTTACCTTCATTATAAATGGTGGGACTCTACCATTCATATTTTAAAGGGTATGTATGTAGCTTTTGTTGGTATAACTTTATTTAAATTATTCATCCCGAAAGATGTGCGGAATGATGCTTCAAGATGGATTTTATTTCTTTTTGTTCTTTCACTCTCAGTCCTAGCAAGTGCACTTTGGGAGATCTATGAGTTTGTGGGGGATCAAACGTTTACTCACACCATGCAAAGAGGCGGAAATAAAGATACAATGTATGACTTACTCTGTGGATTTGCGGGGGGACTCCTGGTCTCCTTTTACGCCTTTGTGCGAAAGCCTAAAGTATGAGAGGAGGAAATTTATGAATCGAAAGCTTGTCATCATTTTCAGTTTAATCTATGTCATTTTTATGGCAG
The DNA here is from genome assembly GCF_900177675.1 of Bacillus sp. OV166. GTDB lineage: Bacteria > Bacillota > Bacilli > Bacillales > Cytobacillaceae > Neobacillus. The sequence goes on from NZ_FXWM01000001.1 coordinate 4,573,807, forward strand.
CATTAGCCGTCTACTACTTTTCAAACGATGTAACCTTTAAAGGAACAGTTGCCATTGGAGGAATTGTTTGTGGAGCAGTCCCGTTATTATTGGCCTTATTTACTAAACTCCAATTCAATTTGCCCATTGTCATTTCTTATTTAATTTTCTTAGTCGGTTCACAATATCTCGGTTCCATATTAGGCTGGTATGGACTCGGTTGGTGGGACACCTTTATGCATGTGGTCAGTGGAGCCATCCTTGCTTTTTCTGGAATTGCTTTATATGAAAGATTGGTACATCGAAATGCGGGAGATAAGATATCGCCGTGGTTTGTATTTTTATTTACGTTATCCTTTGCAGCATTCGGTGGAGTACTATGGGAAATTTATGAATTTAGCTCTGACCAATTTTTTGATATGACCTTACAAGGCGGCGGAAATAAAGATACGATGACGGATTTAATTGCTGATACAATTGGCGGACTGGTTATTGCAATGTGGGCTGGGATTCGAACAAGGATTAAGTTAAAAAAGGAGCGATAGAAAAAGGTACATCGTTTTTGACGTACCTTTTTACTATGCTTAAAATTAAACCGTTACTGCGACAAAAAATTCCTCATAAAGTGCTTGAACCGCTCTTTTTTCATCTACTACTTTAACCCCAAACATCATGCTCACCTCAGATGAACCTTGGTTAATCATTTCGATATTAATACGAGCTTTCGCCAATGCTTTGGAGGCTCTTGCCATTGTTCCTACATTATGGCGCATGCCCTCTCCGACAACCATAATGAGAGCTAGGCTATGTTCAAATTTCACTTGATCGGCATGTAATTCAGTTTCAATCCGTTCTTTAATCGCCTTTTCTGTTTCTGCATCCATTTGATTTTCACGGAGGATAACAGAAACATCATCAATTCCAGAAGGCGTATGTTCATAGGATAGTCCGAAGTCCTCTAAGATACTTAAAAGCTTGCGGCCAAAACCTACCTCTCTATTCATTAAGTATTTGCTTACATATATACTACAAAAACCTTGATCACTTGCAATTCCAATAACAGGCCCATTCGTATTGTCTCGCTCATAAACAATCCTCGTTCCTGCTGCACTTGGATTGTTTGTATTTTTGATTTGAACAGGTATTCCCGCTCTGAATGCTGGAACAAGTGCTTCATCATGTAAGACGGTAAATCCTGCATATGAAAGTTCGCGCATTTCACGGTAGGTCAGTTCCTTTATTTCCTTCGGCTTTCTTACGATCGAAGGGTTCACAGAATAAACAGCATCTACATCCGTAAAGTTCTCATATAAGTCTGCTTTCAGTGCATTTGCAAGGATTGAACCAGTTATATCGGACCCACTTCGCGAAAAGGTAAAAACCTCTCCTTGTTTGCTATATCCAAAGAATCCAGGGAAAATTAAAATCCCAGAACGCTCGTGCAGCGAATATAACTGACTATAGGCTTCTGGTAGTGCTTGAGCATTGCCAGGCTCATCACTGACGAGGAGACCGGCTTCTTTAGGGTCAACATAATAGGCCTCAACCCCCTGCTCCTGGAAATAAGCCGCTACCAATTTGGCGTGATTATCCTCACCGCTCGCTTTTAATAAATCCAGAAACCGATCCGGTTTTGTTTTGTCGCTACTCAACCTCTTTGTTAAATCGTCATGAATTTCGTTAATAATTTCTAAAGGTAGGGATAATTCTTCGGCGATAGTGGAATATCTATCGATGACTGCATCAAATTTTTCCCTTGGATTTTTATTTTGCAAACATAACTCTCCACATTCAATTAATAAATCAGTCACCTTGTTATCTTCCGAAAACCTTTTTCCTGGCGCAGATACTACAACTACCTTCCGCTCGGAATCTGAAACAACTATCTTAAATACCTTCTCAATTTGTTTTCCGGATGCTAACGAGGACCCGCCAAACTTTACGACCTTCATCCCTACATCTCCCTAATATCTAAAAATATAATTTTAATTTTAACGATATTCAGAAAATAATCAAGTTATTTCTTTTACACAAAGACATTTGTACACCACCAGTGGACAATGAGATTAAAAAAAACAGTAGATTTCCGCTCGAAATCCACTGTTTTAGATGTTCGTTTACAAATGTTTTGTTTTTTCCACCCAATCGATAAAGTTATTCATCACAGTATCTAGGAATCCAAGTGTAGGTTCATGTGTTAATTTCCCGGCTTCATCCACTTTTTCATGGACAGCATTGATAAATACTTCATTTCCAGGAAGCGTTAATGCTCCCATAGCAGCTAATATTTGTCTAAGATTAACCTGTGCTCTTACCGTTCCAAGAACACCTGGTGTGGCGCCAACAATCATTACTGGTTTTTTCATCATTACTTTATCCACTCGCGAAAACCAATCAAGTGCATTTTTCAAAAATGCAGGAATGGCATGATTATATTCTGGAGTGGCAATTAATACACCATCACTTGCTGCCACTATTTTTTTGATATGAATCACAACTTCTGCTGGTGTTAACTCATCATCCTGGTTGTACATTGGAAGGCCTTCGATCGGTAATATCTCAATTTCAACTTTTTCGAGATAACGTTCCTTCAGTAATTCTACCAGCTTTTTATTAATAGATTGCTTTCTATTACTGCCAACAATTGCTACGATTTTCATAAAAATACACTCCTTATCCTTGAATTTCAAGCTGCAATATAACTATAATCATTGTTTCTTAAAATAACCAAGGATATGCTCTTATAGATACTAACGAATAAGTTCAATAAAATGGGAGAGAATCTTAGCGGTTAATCCCCAAATTACTTTTCCTTGATACCGGTAGAAATATTCATCGACCCCTCGAGTCCGCCAATTATAATTCTCCCCGCCGACAATTAGGTCAAAGGGAAAATTCTCTTCAGGTTCTGGCCTAAATTCAATATGATATATCTCTGGCTCATTATTTATAAAAAAAGATAGCGGTACTGTAAAAATCTCCCCGACTTCTGATGGATTTGGAACGATCCTATTCGGATGTTTAATGTATCCAACAAAAGGATAGATAATCATTCCAAATGGTGAAATCATATAATCTAGTGGGTTAATGTCTGCTATTTGCTCTTTGTTAATTCCTAATTCCTCAACCGTTTCTCGGATAGCTGCATCTTTTTCATCTATATCCTGTGCGTCAATTCTCCCCCCTGGAAAACATATTTCTCCAGGCTGCCTCCTTAGTTCTAGGGAACGAACCTCTAACAACACGTGAATTTCATCCTCTTTTTCAATGAGTGGTACCATGACAGCATATTTTGAAAATTTCTCACTTCCAAGAATTTTAGGAATATGGCTTTTTAATTTAGTTACTATTGATTCCAGTTCCATGATTTCACCTCTATTCATTTACAATTTTTTCTTATTACTACCATACCACTTTTTACCTTAGATTGAAAAAACAATCCAACTAGTATTACGTTGGATTGTTCTGGAAAAACCATTAATCCTACTTTTCATACCAAGAATACATATAGTTGGCATCTTCTATTTTTTGTGCGGTTTTTACAATTTTTAGAGGATGAAAGGTGTCGATCATAACGGCCAGTTCAAGCGTTTCCTTTTTTCCAATACTCGCTTCCGTTTTTCCAGGATGAGGTCCATGTGGGATCCCGCCTGGATGAAGCGTGATGGAACCCTCCTGTACTCCTTTACGACTCATAAAATTTCCTTCCACATAATAAAGAAGTTCATCACTGTTAACGTTACTATGATAATAGGGAGCAGGAATCGATTCTGGATGATAATCATATAGCCTCGGGACAAATGAGCAAACGACAAAATTATTACCTTCAAAGGTTTGATGGACGGGTGGCGGCTGATGGACTCTTCCTGTGATTGGTTCAAAATCCTCGATGTTAAAGGCCCATGGATATAAATATCCATCCCAACCCACAACATCAAGTGGATGATGTCCTATAATATGCGAGGATATCTTCCCTCTTGATTTCGTTAAAACTTCAAATTCACCCTTTTCATCAAATGTCGTCAATTCTTCCGGTCCACGAAGGTCTCTTTCACAAAATGGGCTATGCTCTAAAAGTTGACCATATTCATTTCGATATCGTCTTGGTGTTGTTATTTGGCTGAAGGATTCAACAAACAACATTTTCGTTTCTTCATTTTCGTTCGGGATCACACGGTAAATGGAACCAATCGGAATAATAAGATAATCACCTGGACTGTAAGAAAGGTTCCCAAACATTGTTTCTAGTTTTCCTGAGCCATAGTGGATAAAAAGCATTTCATCGCCATCACCATTCCGATAAAAACTTGGCATCGCCATCGTCACATTGGCCGTTCCAATTAATAAATCTTGATTCCCCAAAATATATTCCCGTGCATTTAAAGCGTCCCCTTTATTTGCTACTTTACTTGTAAAAAAGTGGCGGTGTTTGAGCGGCTGCTGGTCTTCATATTCGGGTAAGTAGTTGCCGACCATTTCTGCCTTCACCACTTCTGTAGGCATATATTGATGATACAAAATAGATTGGGTTCCAGAGAATCCACGAGTCCCCATTACCTGCTCTCTGTAAAGACTCCCATCTTCCTTTTTAAACATCGTATGCCGTTTGTGAGGAATCTTACCCATTTGACGGTAATACATCTTCTCACCTCTCTTCAGCGATTATTTCATTCTGTAACACTCCAAGATGATCAATCTCTAATTCGACTTGATCATCAGGCATTAACCAGCGATGGACCTTGTCTCCAAGCTCAAGAATACATCCTGTACCAACTGTTCCTGAACCAATCATCTCTCCAGGGTATAAAGTCACGCCAGCAGAAGCCCTCTCAATCATCTCAGCAAAGGAATAATATAAGTCTTTCATATTCCCCTTGGAAAGAAGAACCCCATTGACACGGGCTTTCATCGAAAGATTGAAGCCCTTCCCTAATTTAAATGGTTCTAACTCATCTTTTGTGACAATCCACGGTCCAATCGATGTCGAGAAATCCTTCCCCTTTGCGGGCCCCAGTCCAACCTTCATTTCCTTCCTTTGTAGGTCTCTTGCGCTCCAATCATTTAAAATACAATAGCCAAAAATATACTTATCTGCCTCATCTGCGGAAATATTTCTTCCTTCTTTGCCAATAATGCATGCGATCTCCAGTTCATAATCAAGCCAGTTACAATTTACAGGCTTGATTATTTCCTCTCCTGGTCCCTTAATTGCAAGATGATTGGAAAAGTAAAAGACAGGGATTTCGTACCATTCTGGAATCATCTCGAGGCCCCTATTCTCCCTCGCTGTTTTCACATGCTGCTCAAATGCATAAAAATCACGAAAACTCCTCGGAATAGGTAGTGGTGCCTTTAAACAAAGTTGATTCAATGGATAAACGCCTTTTTGTCCCTTTGTAAATGGGGTTAAACTAGCCACTGTTTCCAGATTGGTGGCACTATTTTCAAGAAAAGCTAATAGATTACTTGGCAGCCCCCCGCCTGATGCCTCATACATATCAATGGCATGGTCTTGGTCAAGTAACCAGCCTGCTCGGATTGTCCCATCCATTTTTTCAAAAGTAACGAATTTCACGACACTCACCTTTTCTCCATTTTTCGATCCATTTCAAACATTTTAGCTAACGGGTCAGTATAGATGTTCCCAGCCATCCGTCCAATTGGCTTCAACTTGGCACTATCAATTCGCCCTTTATTAAATAGTTCATCATTGACATGGACATGAACCACTTTTCCAATCACAAGGCTCCCTGCCCCAGGCTTATCACCAAAATGTAATACCTGCTCTAGTTCACATTCTAAATGGACGAGAGATTCCTTGATACGCGGCACACTCACTTCTATACTTGGTTCTTTGGTTAAACCCACTTCTGCTATTTCGTCGATATCCGGGCTGAATTCAATCGCACAGTCATTCATTTGCTCAGCAATACTAAAACTCACAATATTAATGACAAATTGACCTGTGCTTTCTATATTTACAAGAGTATCTTTCTTAGCCCCATCCGTTCCTCTTCTCATCGGTGAAAAACAGATGAGCATGGGGTCCGCACAAATCGCTGTAAAAAAACTAAATGGTGCTGCATTAGCAGTCCCATTTCCATCTATGGTCGAAACAAAGGCAATTGGACGGGGAAGGATGGAACCAACTAATAGTTTATATGCCTCTCTCCATTCCAGTGTTTTTGGCGAGATCTCTATAACATTCACCCCTTACAGGTTAACTTTTAAAAAAAGGGAGTAATATCTCTCCCTTTTCCAACTCCACTCTATACTTTTGCCCCTTTAAACCCTTGCTATTTATATTAGAGATTTCCTCGTCTTTCCTGCTCCCGTTCAATTGACTCAAATAAAGCTTTAAAGTTTCCTTCACCAAAACCACGTGCCCCTTTTCGTTGAATAATTTCAACAAATAATGTCGGACGGTCTACGATTGGTTTTGTAAAAATTTGCAGTAAATACCCCTCATCATCACGGTCTACTAAAATATTTAGTTCGCGAAGCTTTTCAATTTCTTCATCAATTTTACCGATGCGTTCACCTAAGGATTCATAATATGCTGGTGGAGTATTCAGGAATTCTACCCCGTTCTCCTTTAAAATAGCGACAGTTGATACAATATCTTCTGTTAATATCGCCAAATGCTGGACACCCGGACCATTGTAGAATTCTAGATATTCCTGAATTTGTGATTTGCGTTTTCCGACCGCCGGTTCATTGATAGGGAATTTAATCCGCCCTCCGTTATGCATGACCTTTGACATTAGAGCTGAGTATTCCGTCGTGATGTCCTTGTCAGAGAAATGTTTCATTTCCTTAAAGCCCATTACCTTAGCGTAATATTCGACCCACTCCTCCATCCTCTCCACGTTACCCACTACATGATCGATCCCAATTAACCCGGCATCTTTAATCGGAAGTGGCGCCGAGTATGCGACATATCCGGGTAAAAATGCCCCTTGATAATTTTTCCGTTCAATTAACGTATGGATGGTATCCCCATATGTACCAAGAACGGCTTTTTTAATCACACCTGCTTCATCCTTGATTTCAGATGGGGCAGCAATCACAATGGCACCTCTTTTCACTGCCTCTTCAAAAGCTTTCTCGACATTATCGACTAACAGGGATATGTCCTTCACACCGTCACCGTGTTTTTTTACAAATTGGGAAACTTCACTGTCTTCGGTATAGGAGCCTGTTAAGACGAGGCGAATATTCCGTTGCTTTAAACAGAAGGAAGCGGTTTCACGATTGCCAGTTTCAAGACCTGCGTAAGCTACTGGTTGAAATCCAAAGGCAGTGCAAAAAAAGTGACATGCCTGCTTGGCATTCCCTGTATAAATTTCAATATAATCAACATCTCGAACGGGGAAAAAATCATCAACCAATTGGTCTGCCCTTACTCTATTTTCTTTCATTTAGAAACCCCCATTAGTTTAAAAGTAATAATATTCTGAATTAATTCTAAATGAAAGAATCTTGTCCTTTCAAGGATGGGAAGTAAAGCAATAACGCTTTTTTGTACTAAAGTAATTTAGATATCTTTGAATTATTTCCCAAAATACAAAAAGAAACTTGCCCAAAACAGGCAGTTTCTCCTTTAATGATATTGGAAATACTTTTTATAAAAGCAAATCTAAAATAGACACTCAAAAAAAATTTTTTCCCATTAGGAAAGAATGGCACGATCACTTGACATTTGTACCCCACGTATCCTTTTAAACTCCATAAGTAAACCTTCAATTGTTAATTGTTTCTTATTTTCCTCATTGACCTCTAAAATAATTTGGCCCTTATCCATCATGATTAATCGATTGCCTAAATCAATGGCTTGCTGCATGTTATGAGTAACCATTAATGTGGTCAGTTTATATTTGTCGACAATTTCTCTCGTTAAGTTCGTAATTAATTCCGCTCTTGATGGGTCAAGTGCTGCCGTATGTTCATCAAGAAGGAGGATGGAAGGCTCTGTGAAGGTAGCCATTAACAGGGATAGTGCTTGACGTTCTCCCCCGGATAACAAGCCTACCTTTGCACTTAGGCGGTTCTCGAGGCCCAGATGCAGGGATTCCAATACCTCACGAAAATAATCACGTCGCTTTTTTGTAACTCCTTGTCGAAGTGTTCTCATTTTATTCCGAGAATAAGCCATGGCAAGATTTTCTTCAATCGTCATACTTGGAGCCGTACCGGCCATTGGATCCTGAAAAACACGTCCGATCATTTTTGACCGTTTAAACTCTGACATATTAGTGACATTTTTTTCGCCAATCTGTACTTCCCCTACATCCGGGATTAATACACCTGAAATGATATTCATTAAGGTTGATTTCCCCGCCCCGTTACTGCCAATTACCGTTACGAAATCACCAGGCTGAAGGGTTAGGTTCACATGATCAATGGCGATTTTTTCATCAGGTGTCCCTTCATTAAATATCTTATGAATCTGATTTAATTGTAACATGATTGTCCCCCTTCACTTGGCCAGAAGTCTGCATGATGTTTGATCTCTCAGATCTTCTGCGGGCTTTCCGCTTTCTCTCTTTGGAACTTTCAATAATCTTTGGAGTAGTAAGAGCAAGAATAACAATGAGAGCAGTAATCAGCTTCATATCACCAGGATCCAAGAAATCCACTCGTAATGCTAAGGTAACAACAATTCGATAAATAATCGATCCGCCAATAACAGCGAGAGTGGTCCTAGCAATCGTTTTTGTACCAAATAAGGCTTCACCAATAATAACGGAGGCTAGACCAATCACAATCATCCCAATCCCCATACCCACATCTGCAAATCCACCTTGCTGGGCGATCAGAGCACCTGAGAAAGCTACAAGAGCATTTGAAAGACCTAAGCCAAGCACAACAAGGAGGTTGGTATTAGCAGAAAGGCTGCGAATCATCCGTTTATTATCTCCCGTAGCCCTGACGGCAAGCCCTATTTCGGTTTTCAAAAACAGATCGGTAAAGAATTTAATCACAAATGTTACGATAATCATAAAAATAAGAATTCCCCATGTTTCCGGCAAGCTGTCGCCAAGACCCACCATGGAGAGAATGTTATTTAAAAATGAATCAATTCCTGTCTTTTCAAAAAATTCACTAATTTTCGTAAAAGCTGTATCTGTATTTAATAATGGGATATTTGAGCGTCCCATGATTCGAAGATTTATTGAATAAAGTGCAATCATCATTAAAATTCCGGATAGCAAGTTATTAATCTTTCCAAATGTATGGAGAAGACCTGTCATACATCCAGCTGCAAAACCGGCGAATAACGCCATGATTGTTGCTAAAAATGGATCGGTTCCATTCGCAATCATTACAGCTGAAATTGCTGCCCCCGTCACAAAACTCCCATCCACCGTTAAATCTGGAAAATCCAGAATACGAAAGGAAAGATAGACGCCTAGTGCCATAATCGCATAGATAATACCTGCTTCAAATGATCCAAATATGGCTGTAAACATTGAGATCATCCTTTCTTTAAATCATTAAGCCTGCTTCTAAGATGCAATAACCTATTTTCAAGCTAATGTTTGGTTCATGGATGGAGCCTTCAAACGAAGGCTCCATTCATGATCAATATTATTTTATTTACCTTCGAAAAACTCGCCTAAACTTTTCCAAGCTTCATTTACTGTTAAGCCTTGAGCTTCAGCAGCCTTCGTATTAATGACAAGTTTTAAGCTGTTTGGAAGTTCTACTGGAATTTCAGATACCTTCTTCTTCCCGCTTAAAATATCAGCAGCCATTAAACCAGATTGATAGCCAAGATCGAAATAGCTGAACCCGCTGGCAGCAACGGCTCCTTTTTTCATGGAATCAAGTTCACCAACGAAAAGTGGAATTTTTTTGCTGTTTGCAACGGCAATAACCGTATCAAGAGCAGTAACTACGGTATTGTCAGTTGGAACATAAATCGCATCAACACGGCCAACTAATGATTCAGCTGCCTGCTTCACTTCTGCTGTAGTTGAAACAGATACTTCAACAAGTTTAGCACCCTTCTCTTCAGCAATTTTCTTAACTTCTTTCACCTGAACCACTGAATTTTGTTCACCAGAGTTATAGATCACACCAATATTTTTTGCTTTCACTTCGTCTGTTATAAAGCTAATTGTTTTTTTCGTTGCTTCTGGATGGTTATCGGTTGTACCCGTAATGTTTTTCCCTGGTTTATCAAAAGCCTCTACCAAACCTGCACCTACAGGATCTGTCACCGATGTAAAGATAATCGGAATATCCTTTGTTGCATTCAATGCTGCCGTTGCACTTGGAGTGGCATTAGCAAAAATTAAATCCACTTTGTCACCGACAAAATTATTGGCAATTGTTTGAGTGTTGTTCATATCTGCCTGAGCATTTTGTTCATCATAGCTTACCTTAATCCCTTTATCCTTTAAGGCTTTTTTAAAGCCTTCTGTCGCAGCGTCTAGAGATGGGTGTGGGGCAAACTGGGTAATTCCAACTTTGAACTCCTTATCCGCTCCTTCTTTTTCAGAACCCCCTGCTTTTTCTTTACTTCCGCAGCCTGCAAGCAACATCATTCCTGCTAAGGCAATCGACAATGCTTTAACTTTTTTCTTCATCTAGCTAAATCCCCCTTAAATAATAAAATACTAATTTTCATAAAATTTAATATATTAAAAATTATTCTAGTATTTTTTTGCACGAAAAGCAATAGAAATGCGTAAAATATTTTTTCGCTTTAAAGCAGCATAAATTAATAGGAATTCTTGACATTATTAAAAAACTTTATTTTCTTTTTAAACAACAAAAAATGCCTTCTTTTAAATGGAAGGCATTCTAGAAAACTATCTGGATAATATTATTTTTACCAATCACGGGTATTTTCAAGTAAGAGGTCAATTTCAACTTTTTTCATTTTATTGTTGCTTTTCTCAGATGTTAGATTTGACGTTGCTTCTAGTAATTTGTCGATATCAATGATCACGGTTCCCATTTCTAACCTCCTGAATTTAGTAAGTTTTTTGTTTGATAGATAATTCGACTATTCCACCAAAATAATGGGGGTACTTTCTCAAATCAATCAAAAAAATATGAAAAGTACTATTACTTATTTGTTTATAAATAGTGAAAGTATGATATATTTCACTAATTTTTCGTAAAAAGGTAAATCCAGCCAATAATTTGGCTGGATTTTATTAACTAAATTTCCACTTTACTAAATACTGTTTTTTTCATTTCTGTTTGTTTATTACCTTCACTGAAAAAATACTTCATCATTGGGGGTGTAACGATGGTAGTAACTAGTACTACTACCACTAAAACAGCAAATAATTCCTGACTGATTAATTTTGTCTCCAAACCAATCGAAGCAATAATTAAGGCAACTTCTCCACGTGAAACCATAGCAGCTCCAATTCCAAGTGAACTCTTCCAGGAAAAACGAGCCATTTTTGCTCCCATTGCAGCACCGATTAACTTGGTTAAAATGGCTAGGATGCTAAAACCGATAATTAGCCCGAAATTTTTCGATATTCCGTCAAAGCTTACTGCCACCCCTATCGAGGTAAAAAATATAGGTACAAAAATGGAATAGCTGATCGTTTCCACTTTCTCAAATATTTTAAGTTTATATTCTGTTTGACTAATAGCAACCCCAGCAATGTACGCCCCTATAATCGCCGCAACACCTGTTATTTCAGCTGCATAGGCAAACAGGAAGCAAATGATTAATGCACCCGTGACGAGCGGCTCTGTGACCTTTAATGGAGCAAATTTCTTTAAAACCCATGGAACCACCTTCCAAGCTACTAAAATCGCAACCATGAAAAAGAGGACCTTTTTAATAATCATCATGCTTAAATTCACTTCTCCACCGGCCATACTCATTAAAAAGGCCAGGGCGATAATCACAAGAACATCATCAATGACGGCAGCCCCTAAAATCGCGGTCCCTTCTTTAGATTTCATCTTATTTAACTCTTTAAGTGCTTGAACGGAAATACTTACACTTGTTGCAGAAAGTAATAATCCTAAAAATAAGGCTTCAAATGTTGTCATATTCATCAAAATTCCTGCTAAGTAACCTGAAACTAAAGGAACAATGATCCCACTGATTCCAACGAAGGTTGATGCCTTCCACGTGCGTTTAAATTCATTTAAATCAGTCTCCATGCCTGCTATAAACATTAACAAAATGACACCAATTTGGCTTAGGTCTGCCAATGTTTTCGTATCTGAAACGAGGCCTAACACAGCTGGACCTAAAATAACCCCTATTAACAACTTCCCTAGAACCGAGGGCTGACCTAATTTAACGCAAATATCCCCAGCAATCTTAGATGCAAATAAAATAATCGCTAATTCAAAAATTAATTCCATACAATCACCTTTCCTTCGTAAAAAATTAAAGGGTCTGCTTAAAAAAAATCAGACCCTTTTTGGGAGAAAACAAAAAAAGCCTGTCAACCACGGGACATAGATATCCCTTGGTGACAGGCTCCTCCAAAAACAATAAATAATTTTTTTAATTATTACTATTATAACTAACATTATGTTTTTATTCAATGGAAATTAATTGCAGTCGTCTTTCCCCTTTAGTCCCACTTTTTCATTTTATCAACTACTTTTTCCTTGAAACTGGTAATAAAGGTCGATTCACCTTTATTTACTTTTTGCTTATTCCATTCATTAAAGCTTGCTACGGTAATCAAGATAAGACCAGCAATTAATAAATAGAACCACCAGGGCATATTCCCCCAGTATGGTCTAGTTTGCAGGAAGACATTTAATAATAATACACCAGCCCCAACAAAGAAATAGGATTTAATTTGCAGGAACATACCTGCCATCATCGCTACCAATGAAAGTGTTCCTAGAATGATTGCATCATAAATCGTGTTGCTTGCTAAACCATCTTGGATTAATAATAGGGATACGATTATTAGGACTCCCCATTGAACTGCCTTCGTTATATCAGAATATCTTCCCTTTAAACAACGTCGAATGAAAATGATTAGAATTATAAACGGAAGGACAATCACTTCACGTTCCCATAATGACGGAATATGAAGCATAGCGATTATGGAATAGTATGGTTGTAACAAATAGGCTCCACCAAGTATTGTCAAAAGGACAGAGAACCTGGCAGGCACCCTTTTCCTTTGCAGCAAAAAGGAAGCTGAAATAAGCAATCCTGGCAGTGCCTGACACCAGATGTATTGATTCTCGAAACTGTACATAAAAGCGAAAAACATGAATGAAACTAGGGTAAATCCATCGAATTTTGTTTGCTGAATGTTCGGTCCATATTCAACTAGCTTTTTATAAACGAATTGGCCAATAATCAAAAGAACAATCCCTAAGCCGCCAAACAGAATCATTTTATCGAGTTCATCTAATTCACCAAGATAAGAGTATTCAATCGTTGCAATAAATGCTAAGAGTAATGGGATGACCCCTAGAAGATCCCATTTGATTTTATGCATATAAAACAGTGTCCCAACAATATAGGCAAGCGTGACAAGATACGGCAGCAAATCAAACGGATAGGTAATTAATGTAAACACAATTCCGATTGTTGAAAATGGCACGAAATAATAAGCTGTCCGTTTCTTAAATTCATCCTTAGCGAAAAATGCAAATAGAAGAATGAAACCGCTAGTGATTGGGAACTCATAGTTTCCAAAATATCGATTGTTTAATTGATCTAACCCAGTTGAAACAATAAAGTAGAGGGACGTAAAGCTCCCATAAAGAAAAACTTTTATCTTCCATTCTACCTTAGTAAACTTTGTACTAAAAGCATATACAAACACTGCCAAGATAAAGCTATAAATCGAGTCTGTCTGATATGCAAACCATGTGAAGAATAGCACTAGTGGATAAATGCTGTGTCCAACCCATGCAAAGGCAATGGAAAGATTCAAGTCATTTTTCTGATTGAGATAAGCGATTAGAAGCATGACCACTGCACTTGTTGAAGCAATTAGTGAATTAATTGTATGACTTAATGAAAATTTAAGCGTAATAGCTTGGATAATAGAAAAATACGTAAGCAGTACTGAGATACTTACAATAAAAGGAACCCACTTCGTCCCAACTTTTTTATATAAATAAAAATACATGGCGATTCCAACCAACAAAACAAGCGGCTGAACCCATAAATGGTTAATCGGACTTAGCAAAGCATGGAAAATGGCAAATGTATAGAGTACCTGTGAGGTATATAACGATATACTACCTAATTCCTTTTCCCCAACTTTTTTCCATACAAAACTACATAATAAAACCATGATTGCCCCAGCCGCAAAATTTATTGCATAACCATATTCATTAAGATAAACAGAAAAATTTGTATTAATTTCTTCTCCAAAAGCTACGATGGAAAGACCAAGTAAACCAGGAATACTCCATAAAGCGGCTTCCTGAAGATAAATCCGTGTTTCCTTCTTATTCAGTAGAAAGGCAGCAACCACCAATAGTAATAACATAACGCCTAGTTCCCACCATAATAACCAAGAAATTGCAGACAAAATTGCAAGCACCATTATCGATAAGCCGACATCTCTGGAGGCAGTCTGAATGATCTTTACGTACTTTGAAAGTAGCTCAATGCCTAACCCAAAATATAGGATAAAACCTGCTAAAGACAACTGAAGAGAAAAATTGACCATCTCGAAAGGCTGGCTTACTAATGCAATCGTTTCATAAATGCCAGAAGCTGCAAAAACTGCGCTTAAATAAGGAAATAATCGTCTAGAACCTTGAGAGGATAAATAAATAAAGTTAACTGCAATGATAAAATAAGCAATCATAAGCACAATCGATGGATTGCCTGCACGAAGGAGAATTCCTTCCAGGCTAATGTAAATAAACGCTAAACCTGAGATTACTGCACTTGTATATTGGAAGACTTTATTTAATGTGAATTTATCATCCATTGCCTTTGGAACGAATACAATCCCAAATCCAATTAATGCATAAACAATCGCCCCAAAACTATCGAGGAAGCTATGCTCAATTAATTGATAGGCACCATAAACGATCATGGCACTAAATATGAAATGATATTCTTTTCGACCGCTCACATACATCATTGATAAATAAATAATCGCTGTTAACAGCAGGTTGAAGCTGTATAAGACCTCATTATCGTATAAAAAAAGCATAAATAAGGTACAAAGAACAAGATTTACTTGGACGTACGGAATAAATTCATACGTAAATAATTTGAATGATTCCTTGTGTTTCAACTGATGATATACAAAAATAAAGATAGCATTAAAAACCATCAAACCTAGGTAAAAGAAATCAATTTTCAGATGGAAGCTGGCTAAGAGAAAGGCAGTTCCTATGCTTATCGAGACATAGGTAAACCAAACAAATAATCTAGAAACTAAGTTCTTTGCAAATACATAGTAAACAATTATTGGCAGCAAACTCCCGAGCGTTCCGAGTAGGTAACGTCCCTCCCCGGATATTGATAAATATGGTCCTAATAACCCAAACCATCCAAGCGATAGGATAAAAATTGGCAAAAACAAACTTCCAAGAACAATGAAGGCAAAGGCCGTCTTTTCAATTTTTAATATTTTCTTCGTTAAAAAAGCAATACCGTAAAATAATAAGGCAACAATTGCTATTGATCCACTTTTCATGAAACTTGTCATTGATTCCCAATTACTCGTTGCAACAAACAATCCACCAATTAATAAAAAGATTACCCCAATGTTTAATAACCAGGTAATATTCCTTTCACGGATTTCTTCTGGTGTTAACGTTTTTTTCACTTTTTGCGGTTTTGGCGGTGCAGCTTTTTTAATTGGCGTATTATTTTCAGTGGATGGGGGTTTTGCCTCCAATTCTAATAAATCCATATGATATTGATAATGTGCCCTTGCTACCGTGTCGACAATTGCCTCAGAAAGATACCCTTCTTCACGTAAAGTGAATAACTCTTTTCTAAAAATTTTCCTCTGCTCTTCTCTTATATTCGAATCCATGAAATCTCCCCACAATCATACCAAAATGGCGATCATACAAAATTTTCCTCTATAGTGTAATTTTACACCATTACTAAATATTTTCAATATATTCTCAAAAAAACATGTTACTATGCAACACTTTTTTAAAAGATTTTACGTTTGGGTAAAATATCTGTATGATGTAAGAGGATTTACTTAAATAGACGGAGGAAACTATGCTTACATATAATGAAAAATTAGCGATTATCGAATCATTTTCAGAGTTGGAACGAAAGAATGTTTCACTTGGACGAGTCAATTTTCAGTTCGAAGGCAGTATCTCTGATAAGAAGAACATTGTTTATCACTTACACCCAAATGGGAATGGATTTGTTTATGCTGGACAGTTGGACAATTATGATACAGATGAAAAAGGAATGGTCAATATACGTGAGTTCTCCGAAGAACAACTCCGTAAATTGTTAAAACAGACAATTCAATCCCTATCATCAGTCGAAAAAACGGCTGCTGAAGAAGCCATTATTGGAGATTCAAAAGAGGAGCGCTGGGTGGATAGTGAAAATAATGCCCTGATTCTAGTTGAAGAAAATGAATCCTGGAATATCTATTATGGGTTAAACCTTGATGCTACCTTTGATACCTATGAGGAAGCTGAGGCGTTTTTGCAAGAAGAAGGCTTTAAAAGGAAGTAATTTGATTTAAGAAAAGCGCAAGCGTCCTGTTCAGCGGCGTATGGCCTGGAGCGCTCCAACTGAGATAAAGGAAACACGAAGAGCCGAAGGTGATTCGATGTTGACTTATCGTAGGGCGGAAAGCGAAGGATACTAGCCGCTAGGGCGCTGGAGCTGGACAATTTTCAAGGTCGAAATTTATACTTTCTTATCTTTAAACAAAGGCGGTGCATTTGCACCGCCTTTTCTTTATTCACCTTTTTTGTCGATCCATTCGTCTAGGCGGATAATGCTTTGTTTTGCACGTTCATATTCAATGGTTCTGTAATGGTGCATGCCGCCTTCTTCCTCATCCTTTTCGTCGGCCCATTTAACAATTTGTTGTAATGGTGTCCGAACGATATCGTTTGATGGTAGAAAGGAGTCAGTATGAAATAAAATGGCAAGTGCAATCGTCTTAGCTTTGATTGGATTTTCACCAAGACGAATCAGGAGCTTGTGAGCCCGCTCAGCCCCTTTAATTGGGTGAATGTCATTTTGCTTGTATAAGTCATAATCCCATTTTCCATTTTTATACCATGTATAATGCCCCATGTCATGGAGGAGCCCTGCTTTTGCAGCAATGTCAACATCCAGTTGATGCTCCTTCCCTAATTGAAAGGCATGGTAGGCTACAGCAATCGCATGGGCAAGACCAGAACGGTTCAAATATTTTTGGGCAATATGATGTTCAAATATATTCAATAAGGTAACGTCTCTCATGCGATCTCTCCTAACTTTTTCAAAATAATATATTTCATTTATTATATGATAACAAATGGTACATGGCTATTTTTTTATATGGCTATGTTAAACTTGGCTGTTGTTTTCCGCTCCAGCGCTTCGCTTTCCGCGGGCGGTCCGGGGAGCCTCCTCGGCGCTAAGAGCCTGCGGGGTCTCCCCTGCCCCGTCCTCCCGCAGGAGTCTTCACGCCTTCCGCTCCAATCAACTTGGCTATAAAAATCAACAATGACCTTTAACACAGCATATTATAAAAAAAACAGAAGGCATTCGAGGGCCCGCCGCTTCTTTTAAACAAATGATATTAGCGTTTTGACTTTCTGTACCCTTCATCCTGCGCTTCTTTTTCTGAACAAAACCAAACGATGTTGTCGGTGGTGGAGTCGTAAAAACTACCGCCGGGTACATGATAGATATGAGAATTTGCATTCCCTTTGATCTTCCCTTTACAATCTAAGTTTGATTCTTGATCATCACTTGGGTTATTTTGATAGTTGTTCCCTGAAGATGCTTTTGAATTTGTACCTGTTTCTTCCGTTTCTTTGACATTTTCAGTATTATACCCATCCTCTTGAGCATAATTTTCAATCGACCAGATTCCTATACCTTTTTCTTGTGCTTTCTTTTGAATCGCATAAAATTCATCAACATATTGGGTGTTCGGAGCATAAATATAGGCCACACGAGCAAGGCCTTTTTCCAACAGCATTTCATTAAACATTTTTCCATTAACATAAATATAGGCAAGTAGGCGCCCATATTTATCACGTCCGTCTCCAATTCCAGGTTCAATTTCAACTTTAGTACCAACGGAGAGAATTTCCTTTGTATACTCGGAGGCTTCTGGTCCAAATGGCTGTACCCCTAAGCGGGGATGATGTGTCTCAGGTGTATCCACACAGAGCATTCTTACCTTTTCTATCTTCCCATTAAGGTTAACATTAATAGTATCACCATCGACATTCTTGACGATAGTTGCGGGAAGTAATTTCTTATTACCGGTTTTCGATGGAGGTACTTCTGTTTGAGAGAGTGAAGGTGTCTTTGGATCGCTCGTTTCATTCGTATGAACTTCATTGTTTTTTACAACAGAGGAAGTTTTAGAGTCACTTTTCTGTATAGATGGTTCGCTGCTAGAACACCCTGAGAGAATGATAGGAATAATTACGATAAACGATATTATTAATTGGAGAATTCTGTTGTTCATAGATAGTGCCCCTTTAAATTATTTACTTTATCTATTGTAACAAAATAAAAAGAGAGAAGTTAATGCTCCTCTCTCTTTGACCTGGTTACTTTTCTTCTGTTACTTTATCAACTTTTGGTCCTAGATATTCATAATCGTTAGGATTGATCGGTGTATATCCTTCTGGCTTATAGAACCGCAGCAGGTCTTTGTAAACTATTTCATCGGACATATTTAGCTCTGTATTAACTTTGCTATCTACATCCTTACATGTAGTACTATCTTCTAATAACTCACCTGTTAAAGAGGAGTAACATTTTTCATTAATTTGGATAGACTCAGATGTTACAAAGTCACCGTTTCTGAATAATGCCCAATTACGGTGTTGTTTAGAAAGTAAATCTGAACCAAATTCCATATAATCTTTCGTATCAATACCTAATAAATGGAGCACTGTTGGACGAACATCGACTTCCCCGCCAACTTGGTGTTGAATTCCACCCTTTACACCAGGTACGTGAATAAATAATGGTACACGCTGTAATTTTGCATTGATTGCAGGTGTAATTTCGTCCACACCCATAACCTTCGCCATTGCATCATTATGGTTCTCAGATATTCCGTAATGGTCACCATACATGACAATTATTGTATTGTCATACATACCATTAGCTTTTAAATCATTAAAGAATTGCTCAAATGCCTGATCCATATAGTTTGCAGATTGGAAATATTGGTTTACAACCGTATCACCGTAATCCCCAGCAGGAAAATCAGTATCTTCCGGATCCATTTCAAATGGGAAATGATTAGATAGTGAAATGAACTTTGTATAGAACGGCTGCTTTAAGCTTTCAAGTAATGGAATAGATTCTTTAAAGAAAGGTTTATCTTTCATTCCATAGTTTTTTGTATTTTCATCTGACATGCTGTAGTATTCTGCATCAAAGAATTGATCGTATCCAAATGCTTTATAGATAACATTTCGATTCCAGAACGTCTTATAGTTCCCGTGTAACACAGCAGAACTATATCCCTGTCCTTTTAGAATAGAAGGCATAGCTTGATAAGTGTTCTGGGCTTTGTTAACAAAAACAGCACCTTGTGCCATTGGATATAATGAATTTTCCATTAGAAATTCGGCATCCGATGTTTTCCCTTGTCCTGTTTGATGATAGAAATTATCAAAATAGAAGGTATTATTGTCATGTGCTAATGAATTCAAAAATGGTGTTACTTCTTGTCCGTTAGGCATTTTATAATCAATCATAAAGCTTTGAAAAGATTCCATCGAAATATAAACTACGTTCATACCTTTTGCTTTACCAAAATATTTTGGATTTGGTGCAGCATAGTTTGCTTTACGATAGTTCTCAACATCTGTAATATCACTGCTATCCGCTAAAGCCCGCTGACTTGATGATTTTATATTTTGGATGACGTCATAAATGGTAAAGTTATACGCTCCAAGATATTTTACTAAATAATTTCGGTCAAAAGAACGTGAAAGTAACTGCGGACGATCCTTTTCTGCTAAACCTAAATTAAATAGAAAAGTAGTAATTGAAAATAATAGAACAATCTTAAAGGTCTTTCTGTTCGTTACCGTAACTTTTTTGAATACGGTTAATGCTAACGCGATTAAAATAAACATATCTGTAAAATAAAAAATGTCAAACGGAGACATTAATGAAAGTGCACTGTCGCCAAGTTGACCAGCATTTGTTTTGGTTTGCATTAGAACCGGAACCGTAATGAAATCATTAAAAAAGCGATAATAGGCAATATTTGCATACAATAAGAATGATAATAGAAAATTTGTTAATATCATAATCAATTTTGAATGCTTTTTAAAAAGCAGGGCAAATCCAAAGAAGAAAAGTGCTGAACTTAATGGATTTATTAAAAGCAAAAACTTCTGTAGGCTATTTTCAATACCTAAGTTAAATTCAATTTGATATGCAGCATAGGTTTTGATCCAAAATAATATAACGGCCGCTATAAAGAATGTAATATGACTATTGGTTAATGTTTTTGGTAGTCTAATTTTATTCATCTTTAAATTCTCCTCTCACTTACCAATTAAGCTTCGGTAAACGAACCTCAATCACTATATCACATTTCTTTAAAAAATAAAAACATAAATCTTGCTATTTTTATCTATACTTTTCTACAACATTCTACACTTTTCCCCGCCATCTCGGGCAAGCAAAATCATTACCTTCAACAGCTTGGGCATTCCTTAAAAATTGAGATATACCTTTTATTTTTATGTCCGTTCTCTTTGGGACATGACTGTTTTCAATCTTCAATAATATAAGACGAAATAAGTTTTATTTAGTTTCAAATTTTTTTCTTGTTAGATTTTCTATTCTTCCATAAATTATATCTTAGTCGGAACAATCCTTGAGTCATCATTTCTACATATCATAAACCCGAACGTATGAAGGAGCAATATGAATTTAGACTTATCTTTAACTGACGGTAAATAGAAAGATTACTTGAATGAACTCCTTAAACATTGGATAGCATATACACAGAGGAATGTAGAAAAATTTTAAAAGGAGAATACGATGCCCAGAATTAGGCCTGAATTTACAAAAAGCCCATATTTTGTTGATGAACCAGGAAATTGGCACTTAAAGCCTGGCGCTCCAAAAGATCTCCAAGTCGAGCTTGAAAATTATCTTAATAGCTTGGGTGATGATGACGAGCCAGGAACTATCAATGGTATACATATCAACTACCCTTAAGAATTTTTAATGCCAATTATATAATAGAAGAAAGCGGTTGCAAATGTATTTTATTGGAATGAAATGAAGATCTTTAAATGACTATTTTATAGGAGTGGATATAATGAATATTAACCGTGTAAAACAAATTTTGTCATCATCTGCAGATATAGAAGTAAAATATAATGGTACATCGGTTTGGATTGACCAATTAAATGAAGATGGACAGACAGCAACAGTACATTTACGAGGCCCATTAGAAGAACGTTCAGTTGTAGAAATCGGAGAACTTATCGAAGAATAATTTTTTCGACCATCTTTTCATTGAAAAGATGGTCTTTACTCATCCAAATTTTGTTAGTGGTTTAATATACTATCCTTGGCAAGTAATTGTATCGTCATGTCATCCATTGGTGGATTATGAAGGCCTGCTCTTACATCTCGATAATACCGCTGTAACGGATTTTTCAATGAAAGACTTTTTGCACCTACGATTCGCATTGCTAAATCAACAACTTCGATTGCGTTATTGGTAACGGTTAATTTTGCTGCACCTAAAGCAGCCCCCATTTTTTCCCTAGCTTGATCGTTTGAATAATCCCACTGTTTTGCAACCCCATATAAGAAATACTCGGACTGCATTAATTTCAACTCAATCTCTCCAAGTTTTTGCTGAACATTTGGTAAATCGATAATTGGTCCGACAATACTATTCGGAGAATATTCTTTAGCAAATTGAATAGCATATCTTTGGGCCGCTTTTGCTATGCCCAGATAACATGCTGGAATATGAAGTAGCCATCCATTCGCTCTTTTTCCGTTCGAACTAAACTTTTCCACAAGATATTCATCATCTACCAAACAATTATCCAAAATTAAGTCATGACTCCCTGTTCCTCTTAACGCGATACTGTCCCAAGTTTCCTCAATAACCACTCCTTTTGTAGATCGTGGAATTAGAAAATTGGCTACTTCATTGGTCTCTTTGATTGTTGCACTAACTATAAAGTAATCTAGGACGGGTGACATGGTAGTAAATGTTTTTCTCCCTTTAATAACCCAGCCATTCTGACTTTTTTCTGCAGTAGTTTCCGGTCTGCCGCCTCGTGTAGGACTACCAGTCTTTGGTTCACTTTGAGCACTATTTATTAATGCTCCATTTTTCACTTGTTTACATAGATACTTAAAGATCGACTCATCCCAAGAGCTTTTTTCATTTAGATTCATAATAATTCCCATATGCCATCCAATCGAAAGTGCTGTTGCCCCGTCACCTTCCGCAATCGTTTCTTGTAGTCGAATAAGTTCATAAAGTGAGATATCCTCTCCACCATGCCTTGAGGGAACAGTTAATGCCGTATAACCTGTATTTTTCAGATCCTGAATATTTGCAAACGGGAAACTACCTTCTAT
Source organism: Bacillus sp. OV166 (assembly GCF_900177675.1). Taxonomy (GTDB): domain Bacteria; phylum Bacillota; class Bacilli; order Bacillales; family Cytobacillaceae; genus Neobacillus. The sequence continues at coordinate 4,596,527 of NZ_FXWM01000001.1, forward strand.
ATCTATCTGAGGTGCTCGTAATAGGAATTGTTTTGAAAGTAGTCTCATTAACTCTATTCGTTCTTCCAATGTATCTTTTTCTTGAAAGTTCATCTCTCATCTCTCCTATCCCATTAACAAAAAATCATTCAAACCCCTAGTCTATATACCAGGGGTTTGTTTCTTATTCTAAATTAGCGAATTTTTCCAAATCGCGGTTTTCACCGATTACTACTAGAACATCACCGTAATTAATTTTTTCATCAGGAGATGGTGAAATGTTAATTTCATCTTCATGCCGAATCGCGATGACGCTCAAATTAAACTTTGCCCTTAAATCTAGCTCCCTTAAGGTTTTTTCCATCATCCTATCGGGGATTTTTACTTCCTCTACACTATAATCCTTCGATATCTCAATAAAATTTAACACATTAGGTGATAACAGCTGATGGGCGACTCGAATTCCCATATCTCGCTCAGGAAAGACGACCCAGTCTGCCCCAACCTTTTTTAATACTTGACCATGTAGTTTATTTAATGCTTTGGCAATCACCTTTTTTACACCAAGTTCCTTCAATAATAAAACAGATAGAATACTTGCCTGAATATCGTTTCCGATTGCTACAATAACTGTATCAAAATTACGGATCCCAATCGATTTTAATGCCTCAGCTTCGGTTGAATCGGCAATCACGGAATGAGTAACGAATGGATGGGATTCTTCAACTCGTTCCTCATTCACATCCACTCCAAGCACTTCCTGCCCAGATTCATATAACTTATTGGCAATACTTAGTCCAAACCTACCTAATCCAATCACTGCATATTGATTAGCCACTGTCTCCTTGTACCTCCTTGGTGTTAAAAACTACCCAATCGTGATTTTTCCCTTCGGATACCGGAATGCATCAGGTTTTCTGCGTATTGTCACCGCATAAGCAATAGTTAATGGTCCTACCCTGCCAGCAAACATAGTAAAAATTATTAATGCCTTGCCAAGTGATGATAATTCTGGTGTCAATCCCATCGATAGCCCGACTGTTGCAAAGGCAGAAGTTACCTCAAATACTATTGTTAACAAATCTTGTCCGTGTTCTGAAATGGTTAGAATAAGTGTCATTATCATGACGAGAAATAACCCACTAAATGTGACGGTTAATGCTTTATAAATCGTTTCATATTCAATCCGCTGACGGTAAAAAATAACATCCTCTTTCCCGCGAATTTGTGACCAAACAGCTCCAATGAGCGTTGTAAAAGTGGTGGTTTTGATCCCCCCGCCTGTCGACCCAGGCGATGCACCAACAAACATGAGTAACACAATTAATAATAAAGATGTTTGAGTTAGATCACCAATATTTAATGTGTTAGCCCCCGCTGTTCTTGCCGTAACAGATTGGAATAATGACCCTAGGATTTTCCCTGAAAACGACAATGGTTTTAGCGTTAAACCATTGGAATATTCAAGCAGGAATATACCAACTGTACCTACTACTATTAAAACGCTGCTGGTCATTAAGACAATCTTTGTATGTAATGATAGCCGTTTTAAAACACGATATTCAAAAAGTTCGTTCATAACGATAAAGCCGATCCCACCTAAGATAATTAATGCACTAACGGTCAACGTAACTGTTGGATCGTTCACATAACTCGTTAAACTATGAAACTCCCCCATTAAGTCAAATCCCGCATTGTTAAAGTTGGAAATTGAATGGAAAATTCCATAATAAATCGCTTTTCCTATCGGCATGTCAAAGGAAAAACGGAAAGATAAAAGCACAGCACCAATTATCTCAATCACCGCTGTAAAAATTAAAATTCGTCTTACTAGCCGTACAATCCCCTCCATTGATAAATTATTTAATGATTCTTGAAGTAGAAGCCTTTCTTTTAAAGATATTTTCTTCCCTAATAGGAAGGCAAAAAACGTTGCAAACGTCATAAATCCAAGTCCACCGACTTGAATCATACATAAAATAACCACTTGACCGAATATTGTAAATGTGGTCCCGGTATCTACGACAACTAAACCTGTTACGCATGTTGCAGAGGTTGCAGTGAACAGGGCGTTTAAAAAAGACAGACCTTGCCCATTTGTAGTCGAAACCGGCATGGTTAGTAGAAATGTTCCTAGTAATATGATCAAACCAAAACCTAGAACAAGAATCTTAGGAGGATCTAGAATTATTTTTTTGCGCAACATAGTTTTCTCCCTTACCACTTTGATGTTATTTTTAACAATCAATTAATAATCATGTGTTATCTATGATCTTAATTTTTTTCTCCTTGTTCATGCCTCTATTTTAAATATTCGTAAATCTATAATACAGGAAAAATATACAACTACGAACAAAGCATGTAAATTAAAGATGTGAATTGGTACACCTTAGAAAAATTTTTACCATGAGTGTGTCAAATGTGTGTCATAACTCACTGTTGATTGACTAAGTGTTGTTCTATAATACAAGAAGTAAAATTATCCATGTTCATAAACACTCTTTCTTAATATATAACGACTTTTTGACGAAATAATAAAATAGCATGGGAATTGAAGGGGGATTGTAATGAAACAAGGGTCAAAACAACTATTTATACAAACTGGAAGTCTGGTAGCAGGTTTTATGGTTTGGGTACTGATATCATCACTAATGCCGTTTATTAAAGTAGATATCCAACTTTCTTCATCTCAAATTGCCTGGGCTACGGCGGTCCCTGTTATCCTCGGTTCACTGCTTCGAGTTCCGATAGGGTACTGTACCAATCGCTATGGCGCTCGAATTTTATTTACAATCAGCTTTATTATACTGCTCATACCAATTGCATTGTTAAGCTATGCTAATTCCTTATTAACTTTAATCTTAGGAGGATTTTTACTAGGGATTGGCGGTGCTGTCTTTTCCATCGGTGTTACCTCCCTTCCCAAGTATTATGAAAAAACAAAGCATGGGTTTATTAACGGAATTTACGGAGCAGGAAATATTGGTACGGCTATTACATCCTTTTCCGCACCCGTACTTGCTACCGCCTATGGATGGAGAAACGCCATTAAAATCTTCCTGATTATTGTATTAATCTTTGCGCTTTTAAATTTTATATTTGGGGACAAAAAGGAACGAAAAGTTCACATTTCCTTACTTGAACAAATCAAAGAGGTATATAAAAATCCAAAACTTTGGTTTCTAAGTTTATTTTATTTTATCACGTTTGGTTCCTTCGTTGCTTTCACCATTTACTTACCATCGTTTTTAGTTAATCACTTTGAATTAGATAAAGTCGATGCAGGACTTCGGACAGCAGGTTTTATTGCTTTGGCAACCTTTTTTCGACCCATAGGTGGATGGTTAGGCGATAAAGTTAATCCTTTTCTTATTTTAATGGCTGTGTTCTTTAGCCTAACTTTTGCAGGATTTCTTTTGTCATTTACTCCATCACTGCCGATTTATTCCTTTGGTTGCTTATTAGTTGCTTTCTTTGCGGGACTTGGAAATGGCGCTATCTTTAAACTAGTCCCTTTATATTTTTCCAATCAAGCGGGTATTGTGAATGGAATTGTTTCTGCCATGGGAGGACTGGGTGGTTTTTTCCCGCCAATCATTCTCACGATTCTCTTTGGTTGGACTGGTCATTATGCGATTGGGTTTATGTCCCTATCTGAATTTTCTTTAGCAAGTCTGGTTATCGTAGTATGGCTATATTATCAAGATAAGTTGGATATTTCTGCCAAGATTGTAAACCATGCCTTAGATGGTATTTGTGTAACCGATGTTAATGGAATTATTCAAAGTGTTAATCCCGCATTCACAAAAATCACCGGTTATAGTCAAGCAGAGGTAATTGGTAAAACCCCAAGCGTTCTTCAATCCGGTGAACATGACAACGAGTTTTACAAAAAAATGTGGTTCAGTTTAAAAACCAACGGGGTTTGGGAAGGTTATATTTGGAACAAACGCAAAAACAATGAAATTTACAGAGAATGGCTAACTATTACAGCCATTAAAGATGACGTAGGTGAAACAAAAAACTTTGTAGGGATGTTCTATGAAGATAACGAAAAATCCTAAAAAAGGCAGAACAAAAGGAGATCTTCCACATGGAAGATCTCTTTTTTTCGTTCACCAGTTATAAATTATTACAACTTTTTGTCAACTTCCTTAAGTTCACAGTTCATTCACTGTTTTTGTGACGTACGTCACAAAATTACATTTGCAATTGTTTTATAGTGATTACAACAAGAAACACCATACCAGTAAATTATTAATTGAAAAAAATAAGGGGGAAAATATCATGGCCCGAATTAATTATTGGAATCCTGAGGACGAAAAATTTTGGAACGCTGAAGGAAAAAAACATGCAAGACGAAATCTGTGGATATCAGTACCATCATTGATGATTGCTTTTATCGTTTGGCAGATTTGGTCAGTCGTTGCCGTTAGACTTAACGACATCGGTTTCCATTTCACTGAAGAACAATTATTTACACTTGCAGCAGTTCCTGGTCTAGTTGGTGCGACACTTCGCTTTGTTTATACATTTGCTGTCGGTTCCATTGGCGGAAAAAACTGGACAGTAATTTCAACAGCAATCTTAGCAATTCCAGCGATTGGTATTGGCTTTGCAGTCCAAAATCCAGAAACACCATTTTCTATCATGTTATTGCTTGCAGCTCTTTGCGGACTAGGCGGCGGTAATTTCTCATCTTCGTCAGCAAATATTAGCTTCTTCTTTCCGAAAAAGGAAAAAGGGACAGCACTTGGTATTAATGGTGGTTTAGGAAACATGGGTGTATCTGTCGTTCAATTCGTTACACCATTAATTGTTACCTCAGGAACGTTTGCATTAGTTGGCGGTAAACAAGTTTTGGCAAATGGTCAGGAAGTTTGGTTACAGAACGCAGCATTTATTTGGGTGATTCCTATTGTCATCTTGACAGTTTTAGCAATGTTTAAGATGGATAATGTACCAGGTGCAAAGCAATCAGTTGCGGAACAATTTGTGATTGTAAAACGGAAACACACTTGGATTATGACAGCTCTTTATGTAGCAACATTTGGTTCATTCATTGGTTATTCAGCGGCATTTCCGCTTTTATTAAGATCACAATTCCCTGAGCATATATCACTTGCCTTTCTTGGTGCATTAGTTGCCGCTGCGGCACGACCTGTTGGTGGTTGGATGGGAGACAAACTTGGGGGTGCAAAGGTAACTGCCTATGTTTTAGTCATCATGGGAATTGGCGCTGCAGGAGTTATTTATTTCCTAAATGGAAAACAATTTGCTGGATTCTTATTATCCTTCTTAATTCTGTTCGTTGCATCTGGTATTGGTTCAGGCTCGACTTTCCAAATGATTCCGAACCTTTTTATTCCTAAAGAAGCAGCACCTGTAATTGGGTTTTCAGCGGCATTTGCAGCCTACGGATCATTCTTTATTCCAAAGCTTTTCGGATGGTCAGTTAAGGCGACAGGCACTCCTGTTACAGCTTTTTACTTCTTTATTGCTTTTTATGTAGTGGCATTTGGACTCAACTGGTATTTCTATCAAAGAAAAGCTACAGCAGCTAAATCATTTACACAACAAGTCGGATAAATCCGGCTTGTTTTTTTATGTAAAAGGCTGTGTTAAACTTGGCTGTTGATTTCCGCTCCAGGCGGTTCGGGGGAGCCTCCTCGGCGCTAAGCGCCTGTGGGGTCTCCCCTGCCCCGTCCTCCCGCAGGAGTCTTCGCCCCTTCCTCTCCAATCAACTTGGCTTGAAAAATCAACCTTTAACACAGCCTTTTGAGTAGAGTAAGAAACTGATTTCAGAGGGATAGCCTTTCGGCTATCTCTTTTACTTTCAGTTCCTCCTCATCAAACCGTACGTGAAGTTTTCCCTCATACGGCTTTCCGACGTTCTTCTTTCTTTGGCGTTACAGAGACTAACTAGCCAATTTCACCAATATATGACCAATCTCATTCCTTACGTCTGTTAAATTCCCATGTTTCTTATGCCTATTTCTTTTCTTGTTATAGAATAATGTAAGGCGTTCTAACACATACCAGTCAATCCGATTAAGCCATTTCTTTGCTTTAGGTGATATGAGATAGTAGTTCTTGAAACCTTGTAGTTTCTTGTTTAATCCCTTCACCAAATCATGAATATCCAAGTACAATTTTGCCCTTGGCTCTGTGTAGGCCTTAATCTTTCCTCGCATTTTCTTCATTGCGTTCTTTTTCGGTATATGTGACATGACAAACAGTGTGTGTCCGCCTTTCCTGCGGATTGGAAACTTGCGATTATGAAACCCTAAGAAATCAAAACCCTCTATATCATCCCAGAGGTGAACCAATCTTGATTTATCTCGATTAATTGAGAGGTCAAGTTTCCCCATTATTGCTTGAATAACTCTAATGCTTTCAAGTGCTTGTTGTTTGGTTTTGCACATGATGACGAGGCAAGTAGGCCACTGGAACCTCCCCAGTAGCCCCTCTCAGAACCGGACGTGAACCTCTCAGCTCATCCGGCTCCCATTATTCAGCCGTAGGCTTGATACCTATTTCCCAATGTTTAAATAGTTTTGGAATCTGTTTTGCAATTCTACCTAATAAGTATTCAGCTCTTTTCTTGTGACGAGCTAACCTTTTGTATTTCTTCCTTGCCCACATTATTAAGGCTTTATTGATGTGTCTTAATGTTGAGTACATTTCAGATTTGTAGAACTTGCCATAGTAATTAATCCACCCTATAATCTGTGAGTTAAACATATTTGATAGGTCCGTAAGGTCCTTTTCGGCTTTTAACTGTAGCTTCCAGTCCCTTACTTTTTGCCGAATTGATTTCTTAGACTTATTACTAATCGCTGGTGTAAAATTAATAAAATGCTTTCCCCATCTGTTTTTGGAACGTCTTGGTCTGAACGTATATCCAAGAAAATCGAACGAAATATTTTCGTGATTTTCTTTCCTATCTGCATCTTTACAATACACAATTCGTGTTTTGGTTGGATGTAGTTCCAGTTTACATTCCTTCATCCTTTTGTTAAGTGATATAAGCAATTCTGTTGCCTCAGCTTCTGATTCGCAGTGGATAACTGCGTCATCTGCATATCTCGCAAAAGGATTATTTGTATGGTTTATAGTCATCCACTTATCAAATGTGTAATGAAGAAATAGATTTGCTAGAACTGGACTTATAACTCCACCTTGCGGTGTACCAGAAGTCCGTTCTACTATCCCTTCTTTTGTTTGAAAAGGTGCCTTTAGCCATCTATTAATATAGAGTTTTACCCATTTATTACTTGTGTGCTTTTCCACTGCTTTCATTAGTAAACCTTGGTCAATGTTGTCGAATAGTCCTTTTATATCGAATTCTAGAACCCAGTTGTATTTCCAGCACCTTTTACGGGTTATCTCTAATGCTTGAATTGCACTTTTATTGGGTCTATAACCGTACGAATCCTTGTGAAAGAAAGGTTCCACCGAGGGTTCAAAGTACAACTTCACGACCATTTGTGCAATTCTATCTTCAACAGTTGGGATCCCTAGTGTCCTAGTACCGCCACCTTTCTTCGGTATTTCTACAGCTTTTACTGCTGGAGGAAAGTAGCTTCCTGAGGACATTCTGTTCCATAGTTTGTAGAGATTATCTTTTAGATTCATTTCGAATTCTTCAATCGACTCTTCATCAATACCGGCTGACCCTTTATTTGCTTTTACTCTTAGAAAGGCTTCATAAACTACCTTTTTGGATATCGCAAACGACTTTGTTTTATTCATAAGTTCCTCCCATTTAAATGGTTGACTTGGTCATAAAACTGAATAACATAACCCCTTTGCTCCTCCTCCGTTAGGAGGTTTCATTACTACTACGGGTTATTCCGCCCCTATACATGGCATTGGTACTCTGATTCTTGTGGTGCATCCACTTGAATTTCTCCCTTGGCATCCATGTCGTAGGTTCCCACGTTCCACACTCAAGCCTGTATTAAGTTCACGCCGCCTTTATACCGGTCACCGAACGGACAGTAAACAGGTTCCCTCCGAACTAATCCTGAGTTAACGACTCCCCCTCAGTTTTGATGACATCACTACGCTTTCGATACTTCCTCAGCGGTTCAATGGTTTTCGTCTCCTTAATACGTACCTGACAAAGTCTTGCTCTGCCTTTTCCTTAACGCTCAATACCATAGCTTTTGACTAAAGCACCTTAAGGTGGTTTGCAACCTCTACCTGTATAGCGATTGCGAGAGGCCTACTCTCATCTTGAGTGCAGCACAACTAGTTGATTGTGCCTTTCAGGCACACCTCGCCAGTTTTCGTGGCACACAGTCATCCGCATATCTGACTAATTCACCTAGGTGATTAAATCGCTTCTCCCAAATCTTATCCATTGTGTTTAAATAGATATTTGCTAACAGTGGGGAGATAACACCACCTTGCGGTGTTCCATTAATCGGATTTCTTATTTTACCTTCCTCCATAATGCCTGCCTTCAGCCACTTACGAATTAGCTTTATGACTCTTCGGTCACTAATACGTTGCTCGACCAACTTTATCAATTTCTCTTGGTTGATGTTATCAAAATATCCTTGGATATCGACGTCGACTACCCAAAAACATTTCTTACTCGCTTTTCGTATCTTTGCCATGGCTTGATGGGCATTACGTTTAGGACGAAAACCAAATGAGCATTCATGAAAGTCTGCTTCAAAAATAGGTTCAATAACCATCTTGGTTGCCATTTGCGCAACTCGATCTTTAATGGTGGGAATACCTAATGGACGCTTCTTTCCGTCATCCTTTGGTATGTAGGTTCTTAGGACTGGATTGGGATGATATCTATTCTCTTTCAACTCTAGGTAGAGTTCGTTCAAGAATTTCTTCTCTCCATATTCCTCGACGATATTTACAATCGACTGTCCATCTACGCCTCCACTGCCTTTCTTTCGTTTCACACGTTGCCACGCTTCCCATAGAATGTCAGGACGATAGATTTTGTCATATAATGCATGAAATTTGCGACCAGTGTTTTCCTTGGCACAAAGATATAACGTCTTCCAGAGTTCTTGAGCTTTTGCATTATTGGTGTAGTTAGCCATTTTCTTGGCATTCACTCACTCTTACCTCCTTCCAACATATGAACGAAGTAGGGTACTGGCTTTTGCCGTCCTTCCCTAGACAATGTTATGTTGTCATTGCCATCTTTGGTACTATGACCCCCTCCGACTCCCTCTCATCCATCCACCATTTCGTGTACACTTATAGGTTTCTGCTTTACTTTTGTAAGAAAGTGACGAGGAGGGTATCCCCAGTTCCGTTATTTACTTTCCTAACATGTCGTTCCCCTTACCCCGAGAGATTCTTCGGTGCTGCTGTTCCAAGTTCTTCACACCTTCCATGGTCTTCGCCCATATTATCAAGGCTCGACTTCTCTTTTGCCACCAAGAGTGGGTTCCTTTGACGAGACGGCAGGATTCACTTTATGTTACAACCTGTTAGTTTGCTCGCACTCTGCTAGAGAGTTACTTTGTCACAGGGCTTCAACCTTAGAATTTCTTCACCAGTTGCCTGTCAGCTACTGAGCGCCTTGGTACTTACTCAGATTGGACTTTCACCAATTAGCAATTAACGGCTTGCTGGGCACGCAAAATAAAAAAACGCAGTCATTAAACTGCGTCTTTAAATAAATTCTCTATATCCTCGATATTGCAACAGCACAAGCCTTATATTCGGCTGTTCCTGAAATAGGATCAAACTCATTTAAGGTTAAGACATTGGTCGGTGTTTCACTCCAGTGGAAGCTCATAAAAACGAGCCCTGGGACTACTTGTTCGGTAATCTTCGCCTTTACCTGTAGTTCTCCTCTTCTCGAGCGAACCTTTACCACTTCACCATCTGTTATACCTAAAGCTGCAGCATCGTTTGGATGAATATCAACAGTTTCTTCTGTTTGTTTTAATTTAACTCCAGCGGCATAATGACGCGTCTGAGAATGTGTATTGTAAGATTCATAACGTCTTCCTGTTGTTAGTGTAAATGGATATTCAGCATCAGGGAGTTCCAATGGTGCAGTATAATCTACCGGTACAAATGATGACTTTATTGATGTCGACTCCATTTGGTGGAACCTCTCGTGCAAGATAAGTGTACCTGGATGGTTTTCATCTGGGCAAGGATAATGAATACCATACTCTTTTTCAAGTCTTTCATACGATATGCCCCCGTACATCTCCCAAGCTAGTTTTCTAACTTCATCCCAGATTTCTTCACTGTTGTTATAGTGAATTGGATAGCCCATAATCGTAGAAAGGTCACATAGGATTTCCCAGTCTTCTTTCACATTTGGGTGTGGTTCTACCGCTTTGCGAACTCTTTGAACTCTCCGGTCGGTGTTGGTATATGTTCCATCCACCTCACCCCATGAACGTGCTGGTAAAACAACATCAGCCATTCTTGCTGTTTCCGTTAAGAAAATATCTTGAACAATTAATAAATCAAGCTTTTCAAACAATGTTTGTGTATGATTCATATGAACATCAGCAAGGAGCGGGTTTTCACCAATGACATAAAGTGCCTTTAATTCACCCGACTCGATCCGATCAAAAGTTCTCGTTTGTGTGTCACCCACTCTTGGGTTTAGTTCAACATTCCATTCCTTTTCAAACCGCGCCCGGGAATCACGATTTACTATGCTCATACCACCTGTTAATTGGTTTGGCAAACAGCCCATATCACCTGCACCTTGAACATTATTCTGACCTCGAAGCGGCATGACACCAGAGCCTGGTTTACCGATATTCCCAGTTAATAATGCAAGATTTGCTATATCAAATACATTATTTACACCACAGTGATGCTCCGTAATCCCGAGCGTGTACGCAATCATCGAACCGTTTGAAGTGGCGTACTCTCTTGCAGTTGCAGCAATGTCTTCTGCATTTAAACCGGTAATCGATGCAGCGTATTCCAGCGTAAAAGGCTCGACTTGCTTTTCTAACTTCTCGAAATCAAGCGTAACCTGTTGGACAAACTCCGGACTGTATAAACCTTCTTTTAAGATGACTCTAATGAAAGCATTGATAAGAGCAATATCTGAGCCCACATTTAATTGCAAATGGCGATGGGAAGATTTTACCATATCTATTTTCCTTGGATCTATGACAATTATTTTCAAACCAGATTTTGCAGCTTTTTTCATACGATTTGCAATAATGGGGTGTGCTTCTGTTGTATTTGAACCCATCAAAAGTAACACTTCTGCTCGATCAATATCATCTAGTGTATTAGTCGGTGAACCGCTTCCAAAAACAGTTGCCAGACCGGCAACGCTAGAGGCGTGTCAAGTACGGTTACAGCCATCAATATTGTTACTATTAATGACCGCCCTCATAAATTTTTGAGTTACAAAATTGGATTCGTTTGTATTTCTCGCGCAAGCGAACATGGATATCGAGTCTGGACCCCACGTAGTTTTTATGTTGGATAATTGACTAGCAATGAATTGATATGCTTCATCCCAAGTGGTTTCAACTAGCTTTCCTGCTTTACGGATTAGTGGAGATGTTAATCTATTTTTTGCATGTACGTATTCATAGGCAAATGCGCCTTTTACACATGTTTGCCCTTTGTTCACTGGTGCTTCTTTGTCACCGCGGATTTTCATGATTTTGTTGTCTTGTACTTCAAGGACTAAGCCACATCCAGTACCACAATAACCGCAGATCGTTTTAACAAAATTTGCTTCTCCCACCATTTTCACTCCCCTATAAAAACATTAATACCTCTATTACCATATTAATCTATTTAGTAAGATTGTGGATTTCTTTTTCAAAGAATATTTGTCTTTTTCTTGAATGAAAATTTTGGATAAAAAAAAAACGAGAGATTAGATCCCCCCGCTTTCAGGCAATTTTTGCCGGTAATAAGATATTAAAAGTTGTTCCTTTATTAGGTTCACTTTCCACAAAAACCTTACCATTATGGCTTTCAATAATTTTGAAACTAACCATTAAGCCTAAGCCGTTACCATTCTTCTTGGTTGTGTAAAAAGGTTCTCCTAGTTTCTTTAATTTTTCTTTGGATATTCCTACTCCTGTGTCTTGAATAGAAATTTGGACATTATTATCATGTATGATTGTTTTAACATGTAATTCGCCACCATTAGGCATAGCTTCAATTCCGTTTTTAATGAAATTCAGAAATACCTGCTTTAAGCGATTCTCATCACATTCAATTTGAATAATTTCATGGTTACAATCAAAGGTCAAAAGAACATTTTTCTTTCTCGCTTCGAATTCAAGCAAGGAGACAACATTCTTAATAACAGGAACAACATTTTTTTCTTCCAATTCCACTGCCTTTGGTTTTGCCAATACCATAAAGTCCTCAACAATCGTATTAACCCGTTCAATTTCATCTAGAATGATACTCAAAAACTCCATTCGCTCCGGATCTTTTTCGTCTAACTGCAAGAATTCCGCGTACCCTTTCATCGAGGTTAGTGGATTCCGGATTTCATGAGCAACACCTGCAGCCAATTGTCCAACAGCCGCGAGCTTATCCTGGCGATGGAGGACCTCTTCTGTTTTCTTCCGCTCTGTTATATCATTGCGAATTGCAAGGTATTGGTATGGCTTTCCTTGACCATTAATAAATGGAACAATGGTTGTGTCCACCCAATAATAAGTTCCATCTTTAGCTTTATTTCTGATCTCTCCCTTCCAGACATTTCCAGAACCAATGGTTTTCCAAAGATTTTTGAAAAAGTCCTTTGAGTGGTAACCAGAATTTAGAATATTGTGGTCTTTCCCCAGGAGTTCTTCTCGATTATATTTAGATATCTCACAGAACTTGTCATTTACACTGGTGATGATTCCTTTTGCATCTGTAAATGCGACAATTGATGATTGATCAAGCGCAAATTTAATATCAATATTCTCTTTAATTGTTTCCTTAAGATGCTCTTCCGCCTTTTTGCGGTCAGAAATATCTGAACGTATTGCAATATATTGCACAGGTTTACCTTTTTTATTCAAAAAAGGAACAATGGTAGTATCAACCCAATAAAGCGTCCCATCCTTTGCTTTATTACGAATTTCCCCGCGCCATATTTGTCCAGCTTGTATCGTACGCCATAGGTCTTTGAAAAACTCTTTAGAATGATAGCCAGAATTTATTATTCGATGGTTCTGACCGATAATCTCTTCCTTTTTATATTTAGAAATTTCTTCAAATTTATCATTTACAAAAATGATTGTTCCAACTGGATTTGTAATCGCAACAATGGTTGAAGCATCCAGTGCAGCTTTGATGTCTTTTAAGTTTGTATCGGTTGCCACTAATTGTTTACTAATTAATGTACTCGATAAGATTAGTCCACCGATAATTAATATAGACACGAATAATACCAAATAAATAATAAAGGAACTATCAGAACTAGATCCCCCAAGAACCTTTGTTGTCGTAAATGAGGCTCTCCTTAAAAGAAAATGACCTTCGATAATTGCTAATGACATAATGATTGCACTAATTGGTTTTAACCAAACCTGATTACTTTGGGTATAACTTTTTGAAGAAAAAAGAATCCATAAAGAAAATAAAAAGGAACCAAAGATTAAAAGTCCTGAAAAAACAAGCAAGAGGAAATTAAATTTAATATTTACATTCATTGCATATAATCCGATTACCTGTATGGCAATTACTGCAAAGGTTAGAAATACACTGCCCACGATTAAATGATAATATTTAATTTGTTTTCCATAAAATGAAAGGAAAGCCATTCCTGTAAAAGCAATCCCAATAACCATTGAAAGAATCGTAAGTGGAATTTGATAACTTGCGAACCGATTTGTATCTTCTGAAATGAGTCCGATAAAGTTCATGATCCAAATCCCGATTCCCATAGATAATGTTCCACCCAAAAACAGGAGCCTCTTATTTTTTTCAGACGACTTAATTAAGGTAAACATATCTAATGCTGTATATGATGCCATGATGGTTAATCCAATGGCAATAATAATGAAATAAGGTTGAAAAGTCCCGATCATTGCAATCATTTACCAGCATCTCCCCAGTTTCTATATTGCTTTTCTACTATGATTGTAATGTAAATCGTAATGTTATGGAAGGAATAAATATCGAAGATTGTTATTTCCCTTTATTTTAACCGATAAATAACCGTTCATTTAAAACAAGAAAAAAGGAATAAATTAATTCTTATGATAAAAGACTTATTTTTAAAAAAAGGGCTGATTTTTTAAAAATAAGTCTACACATTTTAATTTATTTCGGCTATACTGTACTATAACAAGAGCAATTAAAATAAACTGTATTAATAAAGGGGGATTTTTATTATGTTAATGAGTCCAGTTGAGTTTTTTCGTACTTTGCAAAAAAAGGAATGTTCAGAGTGTGGTCAGCACATGGAGGAACAAGCAGAAAGTTACTTTATGGAATGTGACCGCTGTTTAGCTAAAAAAGAGGAATAGTTCAAAAAAAACTCTCCATTTTTGGAGAGTTTTTTTTGATATTAATCATGAATGGTATCTACTGTATTCAATTTATTTCCGTTTTGGAGAGAATTAGGAAGGCATAATCCCTTTTAGGGAAGCAAACCCTTAAGATAAGGAGTTGAATTGAATGTTTAAAAAGGATAATTCTCGAACTGAACGAACAAGTGACCCTCTAAAAGAAACTTTTGCTGGTCGTACGAAAACTGTTTCAGGTGATTCAGTGGATGAACTTAGAAATCTTGAAGAAGCCAACACTTTAATTAGCGGAGATGAGATTCAACAGCAAAATGAAAATCTATAGAAAGGCGGTTAAATTATATGGGAATGATTGAAATTGCTAATGCTAAACCGGGTGATGAAGTTTATATTATTTATCGGAATCCTACTTTTCTAACTGCCGCAAATATTAAAGCCGCCGAAATTGTCCAACATCCAAATAACCCTGATAACTTAGCGTTATATCTTAATGAGAAATTTCTTGACCTTGAAGAGGATGATGCACTTTTTAGCAGCTCTGATGCAGCAAAAAAGGCATATGATACACATTTTTTTGATTTTGGTGAATAAGAAAAGACTGTCATTTATCTATGACAGTCTTTACAAATATATAATTTCTTAAATTTGCGGAAGTTCTCTCATCTCCTGTAGCATTTCATTGCCACACATTGGGCAGAGTAAGTCATCTGCCACAAAATCTTTTCTCATCCAACCTATACACGCTTCATCTATACAAGAATAGATTTCAGTATCAACCAAGATTGTTTCAATTTCTTCTTCTTTAGCTCTTTTACCGTAAAAAATGGGAACCGCCTCCTTTTTTATTAGTATGCACAAAAAAGCGGCTTTTCATTTCCATAAAATCCATAGGAGTTGGAAAAATAATGTTTACAAATAAAAACCAATACACAATCGTTGGAACGGATATCGAAGAAGTTAAGAGGTTAAATAGCCAATCTGGCTTAAGTTATAATGAAGTCAAGAAGTTACTTGCTGGAATGTACCTTGATAATAAAAAAGAAAAGTAGAGATTTTTTCTATTTAAATTATGAAAAAACTAAAGCCTTCCTATTTAAATGGAAGGCTTCAGATTGTAGACAAAAGGCATTCGAATGAGCCCATTCGGATGCCTTTTTATTGGATTTTTGCTCATAAGAGCAAAATTTAGACCTACCTTTGACTATTATTACGCCAATTCTGGACCTTTCCACGTCCAGCTGGCCATCTTTTTCAAGTTCATGGCAGCAAAAGTAAGCATCGCTTGCATGGACAATTTTTTTAAGCCTCTTAAGGTTGTCCAACGCATACCATGCTTTTCCTTAGCATCCGCAAAGACCCGTTCAATCGTTTCTTTACGTCTTGCGTAAATGCTTTTATTTTCTTGTGTGTGACGAAGATGATCGGCTTCTTCTATGTAATGTTCCCAAACATGTCGCTCAATCAATTTTTTATGTTCTTTACTCTGCGTGCATTCTGAAAGTAAAGGACAATTTTGGCACTCAAACGGATTAGAGAAGTATTGACGCTTTCCATTCTTCGTCGTCGTTGCATATTTCAGTATTTGTCCTTGCGGACAGATATAACAATCGTAGTATTCATCATAAATATACTCATGTTTTTTCATATAACCGTCCTTCGTACGAGGTCGTGTATATGGTAATGCAGGAGTCATATCATTTTCAATTACGAATTGAGCAATAGCAGGTGTTTTGTATCCAGCATCAGCAGCAACAGCTTCAGGTTTCCCGTGTTTTTCAATGACCTTCTCAAGTAGTGGCTCGAAAATGACGCTATCATGGATATTCCCCGGGGTTACAATTGCACCCAAAACAAAACCATTTCGATCCGAAGCCGCATGAAATGAATATGCGAACTGTTTCGTTCGCTCATCCTTTACGTAATAACCACTTTCTGGGTCAGTGGTACTTTCTTTAATTTCCTTTAATTCTTCTTTTTCAAATTTATCTGGAGGAAATGGCTTTTTTCCGTGATCATCCCGGTCTTTATTAATCTCTTCTTGTAGACGTGTTTCATAAACCTTCGATTCCTTTCGAACTACTTTCTTTTCAAATTTACGCTTATTTGCACTAGCTTTAACATGTGTAGAATCAATAAATACGTGCTCGCTACTAATCAATTTCTTTTCTGAGGCTTCCTTTAAAATACGATAGAATATCTGTTCAAATAAATCAGTATCCTTAAAGCGTCGCTCGTAGTTTTTACCAAACGTTGAAAAGTGAGGTACCTTATCATAAAAACCAAAGCCGAGAAACCAACGATATGCCATATTCGTTTCGATTTCTGCAATGGTTTGACGCATAGAGCGAATACCGAAGGTATATTGAATGAAAGCCATCTTTATCAATACCACAGGGTCAATACTCGGACGTCCCCGTTCAGATGAGTACATATCTTGGACAAGTGAATAGATAAATGAAAAATCAATAGCAGCTTCTATCTTACGAACCAAGTGGTTCGCGGGTACAACTTGTTCTAAAGCTATCATTTCTATTTGATCACGATTCATCTGTGTATTTTTAGTTAGCATTTCATCCACCTCATCTATATGTCTGTATCTTAATTATACAAAGGACTGATTTAAAGGTCATTATTGATTTTAAAACTTGTTGATTGGAGCGGAAGGCGCGAAGACTCCTGCGGGAGTACGGAGCAGGGGAGACCCCGCAGGCGCTTAAGCGCCGAGGAGGCTCCCCGCTACGCCCGCGGAAAGCGAAGCGCCTGGAGCGCAAATCAACAAACAATTTAACAAAGACATAAAAAAGACTGCCGGCAAACCCAAGTTTTTCGGATTTGTCGACAGTCTGAAGCCTTCCTATTTAAATGGAAGGCTTTAGTTTTTCTATAGGAAATAAGGAATTAGATATGGTACGATAAACGAAATTAATAAGGCGGCAATTCCCATTGCTGCTCCAGCAACAGCTCCCTGGATTTCTCCCTCCTTGACTGCTTCAGCTGTGCCAATTCCATGTGCTATGGTCCCGATTGATAAGCCTCGAGCAAAAGGATGATGAATTTTAAATATAGTCAGAAGCTTTGGACCAAACATAGCTCCAATCATTCCAGTAAGTATAACAAAAGCAACAATGAGTGATACATTAGCTTTAATTATTTTCCCAATTTCTGTTGCAACTGGGACCGTAACTGACTTTATCGTTAACGAAAGAAGTAGCATTTTAGAGAAATAGAAGCTTTTAGCAATAACTAGGGCAGTGGTAATCGTTGTAAATGTCCCAATTAAAAGTCCAACGCAAGCAGCAACCCTATACTTTGCAATCAAATTCCGATTCTTATAGATTGGCACTGCTAAGGCTACTGTTGCTGGACCGAGCAGGTAAGTCATAATTTTTTTAGCAGGAATATATTCACGATAAGTAATATGTGATCCTACTAATAGGATAATAATGATGAATGTACTTAAAAATACTGGGCTTGTTAAAGGGGAGGAATACTTTTGGCCAAACCAACGAGATAGTTTATAGACAGCAATTGTTAGGAAAATACTATAAACTGTGATCATGATAATTCACTTTCACCTTTTCTTTTTTCATAATCACTGATTGGGTGGCTTTACCTGCCGATAAAAGTCCAATAAAAGCACTTGTTACAAGGACAAATAAGATAATGACGCCCTTATGTATGAAGATGGGCCCCAATGTCATTAATCCTACGGCAATAGGAATGAAAAAAAAGCTTAAATGTTTTAATAACCATGTGGCCGCTACGTCTATTTGTTCGACTTTTATTACACCTTTCCAGAGTAAAACTAAAAGGAGTAGTATACCGATAACATTTCCTGGAATTTGCAAATGAAGAATTCGTGCAATTTGATTTCCAATCTGATAAATCACAATTAATATCAATATTTGACTAGAAAATGTCAGCACTTTTTTCACTAAATCCCCCTCCTTTTCTCTGGAATAAAAAGTACAATCAGCAATATTCTATATTTTTTAAAAAATATAATCAATAATACTACAGTATAAAGGAATCACTTTAAATTTGCATTAACTTTTGTTCACAAAATATCCATATCTTTTTTCGAATAACTTCTTTATCTTAATGGTAGGAGGGATACATATGAAAAAGATCTATTTAATATGCAGTCTTACTGTGTTTATTGGGATTGCAGCAGGAATTTCTTTCTTTCTCATTCGCGATGCAAATGCAAAAATACCTGCAGAAGTTACCTTGATAGACCAAAACGGTGATTCATATAATTTTGGTAAGGATCATACCAAATTAAAACTTGTTGAATTCATCTACACTCATTGTCCTGATATTTGTCCAACAACCACCGAAAAAATGATTGACCTGAAAAAAGATTTTGAAAAGATTGGCGTTTTTGGTAAGGATATTGAATTTTTAACAATTACCATCGATCCATATCGAGATACTCCCTTGATATTAACTAGTTATATGCAGGGGTTTGAGATAGAGAATAACAAACAATGGTTATTCTTAACAGGAGACAAGCAAAACATAAAAAGGGACCGCCAAGAAATGAAAAAGGTTGCGGATGCGATGCAATTTCAATTTAAAGATCCTGGCAATGGTCAATTCATCCATTCAACCTTTACCTTCCTGGTTGATGAAAACAATAAATTCATCGACAAGTTTCCAATGGGAAAAGACTTTAATAAAAAAGAAGTTTATGACACAGTAATGGATAAATTAGACTAAACAAAAAAGCGATTAGTCCACTTGGGATTAATCGCTTTTTATTACTTTTTTCTTTAATTCACGGATGAAGGGTATTTTTTTATTTGCTGTAAAGACAATAGGTAATTAGACTTTGGTTTTGTTAAACTCGCTTTTATACCGGCCTTTTTTAACTTGTTAACGAGTTCAGTCAGTTGATTCTTCGCCATATTTCTCACACCTTCTTTTACTTGCTTCATATCCCAATTCTACATCAAAAATATGAATAAAGTGTGAAATTGGAGAAATTTTTTTAGAAAATTTTTCTTTTAAAAAGAACTTCATCTGAAAGAATTCGCTCTTCTACTATTTTAATGGTATAATCAGTAGATATTTTGTTCTTGGAGGATGTTTTAAATATGATTACTGTAAGTAACGTAGGTTTAAGATATGGAGACCGGAAATTATTCGAAGATGTAAACATTAAATTTAATCCTGGTAACTGCTACGGACTAATTGGTGCAAATGGTGCCGGAAAATCAACCTTTTTAAAAATTCTATCTGGTGAAATTGAAGCACAAACAGGAACTGTTCAGCTCGGACCTAACGAACGGATGGCTGTGTTAAAACAGAACCATTTTGAATATGAAGAATACGAAGTATTAAAGACTGTCATTATGGGTCATACGAGACTTTACCAAGTTATGCAGGAAAAAGACGCTATCTATATGAAGGAAAACTTCACGGATGAAGACGGTATGAAGGCTGCTGAGCTTGAGGGTGAATTTGCCGAATTAAACGGTTGGGAAGCAGAACCAGAAGCAGCTATTCTTCTAAAAGGACTTGGCATTGGTGAGGACCTTCATTATAAGAAAATGGCTGAAATAACTGGGTCAGAAAAAGTGAAAGTGCTGCTTGCACAAGCTTTGTTTGGCAGACCAGACGTTTTACTTCTCGATGAGCCTACAAACCACTTGGACATCAAAGCCATTCAATGGTTGGAAGACTTCTTAATTAACTTTGAAAACACTGTTATTGTTGTTTCCCATGACCGTCATTTCCTTAATAAGGTTTGTACTCATATCGCCGACTTAGATTTTGGGAAAATTCAAGTTTATGTTGGTAACTATGATTTCTGGTATGAATCAAGTCAATTAGCTACAAGATTAACTTCAGACGCTAATAAAAAGAAGGAAGAAAAAATCAAGGAATTACAAGCCTTTATTGCACGCTTTAGTGCCAATGCCTCGAAATCTAAACAAGCTACTTCTCGTAAGAAGCTACTGGATAAAATTACGCTTGATGACATTAGACCTTCATCTCGCCGGTATCCTTTTGTTGGCTTTACTCCAGACCGAGAAATTGGGAATGATTTGTTACGCGTTGAAGGATTAACAAAAACCATTGATGGTGTAAAGGTTCTTGATAACGTTAATTTTATTGTCAATAAGGGTGATAAAATTGCTCTTGTTGGAACAAATGAAGCTGCTAAGACGGTACTGTTTAAAATTCTAATGGGCGAAATGGAAGCAGATAGTGGTACCTTTAAATGGGGAATTACTACTTCTCAAGCGTATTTCCCGAAGGATAACTCCGAGTATTTTGAAAACAGTGACTTAAACCTAGTGGATTGGCTTCGTCAATTCTCACCTAAAGATGACAGCGAGAGCTTTTTACGTGGATTTTTAGGAAGAATGCTTTTCTCTGGTGAAGAAGTTCTGAAAAAAGCAAGTGTCCTTTCCGGGGGAGAAAAAGTTCGCTGTATGCTTTCTAAAATGATGTTAAATGGTGCGAATGTTCTCCTTCTTGATGAACCAACTAACCATTTAGACTTAGAATCGATTACGGCTCTTAATAATGGTCTAATTAACTTTAAGGGCTCGTTGCTTTTTGCGTCCCATGACCATCAATTTATCCAAACAATCGCCAATCGAATTTTCGAATTAACACCAAAAGGCTTAGTAGATAAGCAAATGAGCTATGATGAATACCTTGAAAATGATGAGATTCAGAAGCAAGTTGCACAGATGTACCAATAAATAATTAGACGGCACCCACGGTTTGTAACATGGGTGCCTGCTTGTTTAGCTTTTTTTCTGTTTTCTGCTTGATGATGGTTCAGTCCGTGAACCTGTTTCGGTTGTAGTTGTTCCCTGACCTTCTACTTGCGGGGAAGTCAACCCGATTGTCGATGGATCCTTTTTACGTTTTCCCATTTTTGTACACCTCCCCTATTAGTTTTTGGATGATTATAGCTACTTATTCCGAATAATTACGGTAAAGTTAGGCAAGATAATTTAGAGGAGGAGGTGTTTTGTATGGCAAAAATTGGTGTGGAACAATCTCTTGCACAAGTTCAACAGGCTTTACGTGAAAAAGGACATGATGTGATCGAATTAAAGCAAGAGTCGGATGCTCAGAATTGTGATTGCTGTGTGGTTACAGGACTAGATTCTAATGTAATGGGTATGCAGGATACCTTTACAAAAGGATCAGTTATAGACGCAAACGGCCTGTCTGCTGATGAAGTATGTCAACAAGTCGAAAGTAGACTACAATAATCAGGTTATTTTTCAAAGACTAAAGGATTTACTACTTTAGTCTTTTTTTTGTTTCTAATCTTTTATGATTAAATCAATTTGCTATAATGATTTAGGAATGAAGATGTTTAAAAGGACGAATTACCTATGTGGAGACGAAAAGTGTTGATGCTGGCATCGTCTATATGACAGATCTAAAAGGATCTGATAAAGTAAAAGTTATTACTGTCGCTGAGGAACATTCTCACGAACCAATTATTTATTCTGCAGGTATTATAAAGTCATCTGTTAACAAGAAAGAGGTTTCTCTATTTTATGATTATTTACAAACTCCTACGGCACGAGCGATATTTAAAAAATATGGTTTTAAAGTATTGGATTGATCTTTTTGATGCAAAGTGAATTCTGGTCCCCCATTATTTTATCGCTAAAGGTTGCGTCTATTTCTGTTACCTTAGTGTTTGTGTTTGGAATCTTATTAGCTAGATTACTATCCAAAGGACTCTTTAGGGGAAAAATGCTCATTGAAATTTTTCTGTTGCTTCCAATCGTATTGCCCCCTACAGTGATCGGATTTTTACTGATATTCTTTTTTGGTGGGAATAGTCCGGTTGGATCAATAATAAATAAACTATTTGATAGTTCCATTATTTTTACACCTTTTGCTGCAGTGATTGCTTCAACCATTGTTGCTTTTCCCTTAATGTACCAAACGGTAAAGATTGGTTTTCAAGCTGTTGATAAGGGAATAGAAGAAGCAGCAAGAGTTGATGGTGCAAACGAACTGAATGTATTTTTACTTGTAACCCTGCCATTATCTACAAAATCAATTATTACGGGCCTTATTCTTAGTTTTGCAAGAGCACTAGGTGAATTCGGAGCAACCTTCATGTTCGCGGGCAATATTCCCGGAAAAACACAAACTGCTCCCACCGCCATTTATATAGCCATGGAATCTGGGAACATGAAATTAGCCTGGCTCCTTGTCATATCGATGATTATTATCTCATCCTTAATGTTACTTGCTACCAATGTAACACAAAAATAGCCATGAAAAGGTTTCATCCTTTCCATGGCTTTTATGATAAGATTAGTATTTTTTTATGAATTTCTTCCTTACACCTATAAAAATTCCCGCAAATGCGATGATAATGATCCCATATATCGCATTCAAATGGGAAACCTGTTGTTTCTTAACACTAATTTTATCGCTTTTAATTGTAACCTTCTCCGGAATTGGCTCTTTATATTTTAATGGTACTAACTGAACCACTTGCCCGTTAGTATTTTTTATCGATAGTTTCCCCTCAGTATTTACCTCTTTAATTGTACCATTTATTGATTCAGTGATCAGGGTGTCCATTTCAGGACAAAATTCTTTATTATCCTTTTTGTAAATTTCATCTTGCTTTAATATTGAATGCTGAAAGTTCTTAAAACCATAATCAAACAAACGGGCTGTATCATCATATTTCTCTCTTTGTTGTTCAGAATTTAAAACGACTGCTGTCAACCCTAATTTGGCATTTCTAGCTGTAGTAGCCAGAGTTTGTTTTGCCTCACTTGTATACCCTGTTTTGCCGCCTGTTATTCCTGGATAAGCTAACTCTCCTTTAAGCATGCGGTGGTGGGTTAGGATATTCGTTTTCCAAGATTGCCCCTCCCATTTGAGGACTTTTGTTCCAAAGATGTCAGCAAAAATGGGATTCTTAATTGCATAATTAGTTATTATTGCTAAATCCATTGCTGTCGTATAGTGGTTTTTATCAAACAAACCGTTGGGATTGATAAAATGTGTGTTCTTGACGCCAATCGTTGATTTTAAATACCCATTCAAATGAACAGCAAACTGTTCGACACTTCCATCTAAATGTTCCGCAATTGCTACAGCTGCATCATTTCCGGAATTAATTAGCATGCCTTGGATCAATTTTTTTAAAGGGATCTTTTCCCCTTCATCTAAATATACCCTTGTTCCATCTTGTCTAACTGCATTACCACTAACAGTTACGATGCTGTCCAAGTTTCCCTTTTCAATTGCATAGATTGCAGTTGCTATTTTCGTTAGACTTGCAGGGTACATTCTTTGATTGGCATTTTTCGCAAAGAGAATAGCACCTGTATCTGAATCTAACAGAACAGCCCCCTTACTTTTCAGTTCTATCGGACCATTTATTGCCGCAAAGGTGTTTAAATGGTTAGAACAAATAAGTAGGATAAAAATAATTAACGATATTAACTTTTTCAATAGATAACACCCAACTTTTACATTATTTCCAAATTAATATTACCAGATAGTTTTGCAAAATAATAGTTTCAAAATAGAAATTATTAATTAAAGATCTATTATAGGAAAAAGAAAAGCCGGCAGGTATCATCCGCCGGTAATAGTTCTAATTTCTTTTTTTTGATATCAATAAAGTTATTTGAGCCATTATTAATGGTAATGACGATTTTCTGCGGTAAGCCAAGTATTTAGGCTCCCAAATGTTTGTATATTTCTGCTTAAATTTTCTCAGACCTTGGAAATGATAAATAAAGTGTCCGTGCAGGAAAATTTGAGCAGCAATTTTCTCGCCTAGAAAAGAAAACCTTGATAATCCTACATTCGCAAGTGGGGCCATCCCCATATTAAAGCGGCCGTACCCTTGTTCCTTTGCCCAATCAAATAAACAGAGGAAAAGATAATCAACAGTACCTGATGATACTTCGGGTCTAAATCTCATTAAATCAACAGATATCGTCTGATAGTCATCGTAAACATACATAATGCTCATAAAGCCAAGTGTTTGCATATTTTCATCTTTTAAAATGGCAATCGGCGCCTTATTTAAATATTCTTCATCAAAGAACCCCAAAGAAAAACCCTTCTCAGTTCGCCCTAGAAGCCACTCATTAGATATTTCTCTAAGTTCTTCCACCAGCCCTGGTGAAAATGGAGGGTCAACTACTTCAAAAGAATAGTTTGCTCGCGCAAATTTATTTCTTAATGTCCGTAAGCCCTTCATTTTGTTTCCTGAAAGGGAAAAATTCTTCAGATCAACAAACGCCTCTTCACCCAATTTAAAAAAAGCAAAGCCATGGCCGTGGAGATACGGAAGCATATCATCACTTACCTGATAAAAAACAGGAGTAAAACCATGTAAATCGGCTATTTCCTGAAATTCCTCAATTGCATTAGATAATTCGTTTTTTTCCCCAATCGGGTCGCCGAGAATAACTAACTTGTCTGCATATTGTTGATAGGATAATAAAACATTCTTTTTACTGTTCCAAAAGATTAATTTGTCATGTAAAAAAATTAAATGGGAAAGTACCTTTCCTTGATACTTGGTTAAATGAGCAATAATTTCTTTATCTCGACCATTGGACCTCTCCAATGACCACTTTTTAGGCAAACTGATTAAATAGCCAAACATAAGTATTAATAAAGCAATGACAAGTCCTATAACAGCACTCGTAAATAAATCCCGATAATCGACAATTACATAAGGCAAAAGCTTGGAAGGGATTTCTATTTTTGAGATCGGCAGGTTTGCATACCCTATTAAGAGATACATTGCAGTAATCATTAGAATAATCGTAATATCAAAGATCGTTTTTCCCCATGTCAGTACATAACTCTCACGATAAAATTGACCTTTTGACATCCGTAGTAAAAGGGCAACAATAATTAAAAATATCGCTTCCTCATAATCAATCCCTTTAAAAATAGAGAATAGTGCCGCTAGAATTAGGGCGAACATTGTCAACTCATACGCTCTCTTCACACTATATTCAATTCCTCGAGATAATCCTAGTAACAAAAACCCTGCAGCCACCGATAATTGGTGTGATACGTTAATGATTGGAAACGATAAAAGCTCCTGGGCTACCTTTAGTCTGGACATAATTCCAGGGATACTTGCAGATAAAAGCAAGATTAAACCTGATAAAAAAACAAGCATCGTTAACAAGACATGACTAAATCCTTGGACAACAGCTTTAGGAAGATCATTCCAGGTTTGGTTCCATTTTTCCCAATAAAGCTTAACAAAGAATACAAGGCTTAAAAGGAATGGTAAAAAATAATACCCAATCCGATAAAATAAAAGCAAAACAAGCACTTTTTCTTCGGGAATAAATAACTCTTGCATCCCCCAAATAAACACTAAATCAAAGGACCCTAGCCCTCCTGGAATCATACTTATGATGCCTGCACAAGCAGCTACAATATAGACAGGAAATAGACTGTCTGCAGTAATTGAAATCCCTAAAATCCTGCATAAGATCAAAATTGCAAAAAATACCGCGAGCCATTCGATAATTGAAACCAAGATAAGCTTCAAAGTAATATTTGTACTTAATAGTGACTGACTGCCCTTATTTGATTTAATCATATGGATGATTATAAAAAGCGGTAAGTATAAACCGACCCCAAGAACAGCAAAATAGAGCCATCTTGTATCAACAAACAGTGGAAAATTTCGATGCTTTATTATAACGATCCATGATAAAACTGATACCCCTGTTAAATAAAATAAGGATACAGAAGCAATAACCCCCAAAAGCCTTCGCTTGTCCTGTTCGAGCTTATGAAAGAAGTACGTCCTTAACATTCCCCCTATTAATCCACCGAAGCCAATTAAATTTGAAAAGGAATTCGCAATGAATGATTGTTCCAAAAGATCCCGAATTGGGACTTTCAATTTTAATATCCTGACTAATATCACATCATAAAGCAACATTGGTAAAACAGCGACAAAGGTGATTGCTATTATTAATAGAAGAAGCCCGATATTAAGCTGATTTAGTTCATCCTTCAGTAACTGTATATTTAAGTTTTGGGTGAATTTTTTTATTTCAATAATTGCAAAGATTAACAGTAACAACGGGAAAATAAATTTAGCGATTTTTAAAATCTTTTCTTTTCGAATCCCCAACAAGCTAACCACCTAATTTTTCAGCTAATTCAACCTAGTCTCCGCATGTGTTCTTTTAATTCCTGATTTTACTATAAACTTTTCTATAGGAAAAACAAAGAAATATTTCCTCACATTGCTGGGTATTAATACTCATTGTAGACATTTTTTTAAATGTTCAACCATTGATAGTGAACCAAGAGTAAAGAGATTTATTTATCAAAGAGAGTACAAAAATAATAAAAAAGAGACAAGTTTACTCACCTAATAGGCATATGAATAAAGTAGGACAAATATACGAGGGGGGTACCAAATGAAATTTGTAGTATTTAAAAAGGAAACACTACTATTTTTTGCAGCTATTGGTGTTGTACTTGTTTCGCTATCGGCATGGTTCATATTAAAAGCTGGAGATACAACTGTTTTTAATCAGCAAGGAAAAGCAAATATCCGTGAAATTCACATGGTTACTGCGGAATTCAGTACAAAAATGAAAAACGGAAAAGAAATGGAGGCTTACCGCTGGGATCCTGGTACAGTTTTCTTAGAAAAAGACGAAAAAGTAAGGTTATTCATTAATGGGATTAACGGTGAAGAGCATCCTTTTTATATAGAAGGAACAAAAATAAAAGGGATAGTGAGAAAAGGAGAAGAAACCATTGTTCCGCTCCAGTTTGAAAAAGAGGGTACCTATCGATTGATTTGTGAGGTTCATTCAGATCGGTCACAAAATGGCCCAATGATTGCTTATATTGTGGTAGATTAACGCAGGAGATCTTTCTCCTGCTTTTTTTATTCCAATTGTAGTTCTGTTTTAATAATTAATACTATTGACACCTTGTTATTATTGGATTTTTTCTATATAACAGTTTATCTGTTACCCTTAATAATTATAGTACAGTTTTTATTTTTTAATCTAAATGTCAGAAAGAATCTGCCTAGGATAATGAAAAATATCCCTTTAAATCAGACTTCACAAAACCTTAACAATTAGTTACTAATATGCGTACCTTTTTTCACAATATATCTGTTATACTCTATTCATAAAGTAAATACAAAAACTGTTATATAGATTTTATAAAAAATATGAGGTGAAATATGATGGAACAATGGAATGGATTTACCAAAGGTGCATGGTCAAAAGAAGTTAACGTTCGCGATTTTATCCTAAAAAACTTTACTCCTTTTGAAGGAGATGACTCTTTCTTAGCAGGTCCAACTGCAGCAACCACTAAACTTTGGGATCAAGTAATGGAATTAACAAAGCAAGAGCGTGAAAATGGCGGAGTATTGGATATGGACACAGAAACCGTTTCTACTATTACTTCCCATGGTCCTGGATATCTTAATGAAGATCTTGAAAAAATAGTTGGTGTACAAACTGATAAACCTTATAATCGTTCTATGCAGCCATTTGGCGGCATTCGCATGGCGAAAGCGACTTGTGAGGCTTATGGTTACGAATTAAACCCTGAAATTGAAAAATTCTTTACTGAGTTCCGTAAAACTCACAACCAAGGTGTCTTCGATGCCTATACCGATGAAATGATGCTTGCACGTAAAGCTGCAATCATTACTGGACTTCCTGATGCATATGGCCGCGGTCGTATTATCGGTGATTACCGTAGGGTTGCCCTTTATGGTGTTGATTTCTTAATCCAAGAAAAGCACAAGGATCAAAAGAACACAAGCAAAGTAATGACTGAAGATAACATGCGTCTTCGCGAAGAACTCGCTGAACAAATTCGTGCGTTAAAAGAACTGAAGGAAATGGCAAACAGCTATGGATTTGATATTAGCCAGCCTGCTAAAAATGCTGCTGAAGCATTCCAGTTTGTGTATTTTGGTTACTTAGCAGCGATCAAGGAACAAAATGGTGCTGCGATGAGCCTTGGTCGTGTATCAACGTTCTTAGATATTTACGTAGAAA
This sequence comes from Bacillus sp. OV166, assembly GCF_900177675.1. Lineage (GTDB taxonomy): Bacteria > Bacillota > Bacilli > Bacillales > Cytobacillaceae > Neobacillus. The sequence goes on from NZ_FXWM01000001.1 coordinate 4,625,022, forward strand.
GAGACATACAAAACGGTACATTAACTGAAGAAGCTGTACAAGAAATTGTTGACCATTTTATTATGAAACTTCGTCTCGTTAAATTTGCACGGACACCAGATTATAATGAATTATTCAGCGGTGACCCTACATGGGTAACTGAGTCAATTGGCGGTATGGCAAATGATGGTCGTTCTCTTGTAACGAAGAACTCCTTCCGTTTCCTTCATACATTAGATAATTTAGGTGCCGCACCAGAACCAAACTTAACGGTTTTATGGTCACCGCAGTTACCTGAGAACTTTAAAAAGTATTGCGCAAAAATGTCAATCAAAACTAGCTCCATTCAATATGAAAACGATGATATTATGCGTCCAGAATATGGCGATGACTATGGAATTGCCTGCTGTGTATCCGCTATGGAAATTGGTAAGCAAATGCAATTCTTCGGAGCTCGTGCAAACCTAGCAAAAGCACTTCTTTACTCCATTAACGGCGGCGTTGATGAAAAATTAAAAATCCAAGTTGGACCACAATATCAGCCAATTACTTCTGAAGTATTAAATTATGAAGAAGTCATGCAAAAATTTGATCTTATGATGGAATGGCTTGCTGGACTTTATATTAACACATTAAATGTAATTCACTATATGCATGATAAGTACAGCTATGAAAGAATTGAAATGGCGTTACATGATACCAAGATCCTTCGTACGATGGCAACTGGTATTGCTGGCCTATCCGTTGTTGCTGATTCACTTAGTGCCATTAAATATGGTGAAGTAAAGGTAATCCGTGATGAAAATGGTCTTGCGGTTGATTTTGAAACGAATGGAGACTTCCCTAAATACGGAAACAACGATGACCGTGTTGATGCGATTGCTGTTGAAGTTCTTAAAACCTTTATGAAAAAGCTTCGCAAGCACCAAACTTACCGTGACTCAGTTCATACACTTTCAATCTTGACGATTACATCAAATGTGGTATATGGAAAGAAAACTGGTAACACACCTGATGGCCGTCGTATGGGAGAACCATTTGCACCAGGTGCTAACCCAATGCATGGACGTGACACAAAAGGAACATTAGCTTCCCTTTCTTCTGTTGCAAAACTTCCTTACAATTATGCAATGGATGGAATTTCAAATACCTTCTCAATTGTGCCTAAAGCTTTAGGTAAAGAAGAAGAAAGCCAAGTGCGCAACCTAGTATCCATCCTAGATGGATATGCTATCAAATCAGGTCATCACTTAAATGTTAACGTCTTTAATAGAGAAACATTAATTGATGCAATGGAACACCCAGAGCTTTATCCACAATTAACAATCCGTGTATCTGGTTATGCAGTAAACTTTATTAAATTAACAAAAGAACAGCAATTAGACGTTATTAATCGTACTTTCCACGAATCATTATAAAGCGGAAGCGCTGCTAGGCGCTGGAATCAGAGAACTAGTTCAATACCAGGAGCCCTTTATATCGGGCTCCTATTAAATTAAAGGGGGATCATCATCATGAACGGAAATATTCATTCAATCGAAACATTAGGGACAGTCGACGGACCAGGGATCCGATATGTAATTTTTACACAAGGCTGTCTATTAAGGTGCCAGTTTTGCCATAATGCTGATACTTGGGAAATCGGCAGCGGCAAAGAAATGGCTGTTTCCGATATCATGGATGATCTAATGTCTTACCTCCCCTTCATTCAATCGTCGGGTGGCGGTATTACAGTAAGCGGTGGAGAACCACTGTTGCAAATTCCTTTCTTAATAGAATTGTTCAAGGAATGCAAAAAGAAAGGGATTCATACTACCATCGATTCCTCTGGTGGCTGTTTCTCCCATTCCAAGCTTTTTATTGAACAGCTTGAAGAACTCTTACAGTATACTGACTTAATCCTTCTCGATTTGAAGCATATTAACCGAAAAAAGCATATCCAGCTAACTGGCATGGCCAATGTTCATATCCTTGAATTTGCAACATTTTTATCAGACCATCAAGTTCCGGTTTGGGTACGCCATGTGCTTGTCCCTACGGTTACGGATGATCCTGAAGATCTGGAAAAACTCGGTGAATTTATCGGAACGCTTAAAAATGTGCAAAAGATTGAAATCCTGCCGTATCACAAGCTCGGTGTTTATAAGTGGGAAGCTCTAGGACTTGAATATCAACTTAACTCTGTCGAACCACCTTCAGAGGAAAAAGTCGAGTTTGCTTATAAATTGATAACTGCAAGCTGGAAGGCACCGATTGGACACTGATTCACTTCTGAATCAGTGTTTTTTTAAGAACTTATTAGTCCAATTAGTAATGTCTTCAAAATATGGTATAATCGCAATTATAAAATTGATTCTTTACTCTTTCTACTATATACTCATATCATTGACAATTAAGTGAGGTGATAATTTTTGTTTCAATTGCTTATAGATATTTCAGATATCAATGCCCTAAACGCCCTTTACGTCAGTATTTATTTAGGAATTACTTTAAAATTCTTATGGGCTTGGAGTGTGGAATATTCTTTTCTTGGCTCCTTATCTAATCAAGCAAGAACAGAAATTATTCACCCATTGGCATTTTACCGTAAGAAAAGTTGTTTAAATGGAAGCTATATTCTGAAAAGAATTGTTATATATTTTCGTAGAAAAGAATATTCTCAGGATGATACTGAAGAGCCTATTTCCTTCCTCTATACTTAACAATTTATTTACAACATTCTAGGAGGAAATATGAAAACAAAACGATCTTCACTACTATTATTCTCACTGCTTGGCTTAATAACATTATTACTATCGGCTTGTTCATCTCAAACACAAAAAGGAACTAACAATACTGGATTTTTTCAACATTATGTTGTCAATCCTTTTTCTATATCTATCCATTCCGTTGCTGAATTCTTTAACGGAAACTATGGTTTGGCCATAATTATTGTTACAATAGTTATCAGACTAGCGTTAATGCCGTTAATGCTTAGGCAGTATAAAAATCAAATGGGTATGAAGGAAAAGATGGATGTATTAAAACCCGAAATGGACGTTATTCAAGCAAAGATGAAAACTGAAAAGGATCCTAAGAAAAAGCAAGAACTACAAGCGGAAATGATGGGCCTTTATAAAAAGCACGGGGTAAACCCATTAAATATGGGCTGTTTGCCAATGCTCATTCAAATGCCTATTCTAACTGGCTTCTATTATGCGATTCGCGGTTCTGAAGAAATTAAAACCCACGAGTTTTTATGGTTTAGTCTCGGAAATCCAGACATTATTATTACAATCATTGCCGGGGTTATTTACTACTTCCAGTTTAAAGTTTCCCAGTCCAATATGCCAACAGCACAGCAAGACCAAATGAAATACATGGGATTGCTATCTCCATTAATGATTGTCATGTTTTCTTTTAATGCACCAGCAGCCCTGCCTCTTTATTGGGTAGTTGGCGGTACATTCCTAATTGTACAAACTATGATTAGCAAAAGTCTTTATCAGATAAATAAAACACCAAAAGTCCAAGTCAAACAAAAATAATCAGATTGAAAAAAGAAGCATCCTTTGATGCTTCTTTTTTTAGATCCAGCTTCCTAACAATAGCCCACAAAAGGTAAGTATGATTCCTATCGTGAAACTGCTTAGCAAATAGCTGTAATAAAGCTTTTTCTTTTTTTCCTTTTTAAGATTTACCGATTCAAGCATTAATGTTGAAAAAGTCGTAAATGACCCCATAAATCCAATACCTATTAAGGAATATAATGACCCTTTTACATTCAGCCCGAGGAGTAACCCCAATAAAAAAGCACCAATTAAATTGACTGTTAGGGTAGCTGAGGGAAAGCCTGTTTTATTTTGGTTTCTGCTAATCGCAAAGCGGCTAATCGCTCCAAAAAAACCACCAATTGAAACAAATATAATCTCAATCATATAACTCTCCTCGATTTTTTTGCTTGTTCACTAAGTAACATTCCTGCCTTAGCCAAAAATAGACCTCCAAATAAACTAACAATTAAATAAAGGAAGCCAAATATGTATTTTCCTGTTTCAAGTAAATGAACTGTTTCAAAGGAAAAAGTTGAAAAGGTAGTATACGAACCAATGACACCAGTGGTAAGTGCGGTAAACAAATACGGATGAAGCTTATTTGAACTAACAAAATGATTTGTCATAAAACCCAATAGAAAGGAACCTGTTAAATTTATTAAAAGGGTTCCTATTGGAAATTCTTTCCCCCATACCACTACAGCAAAAACTGATAATAAATAGCGGAGCAAACTTCCAACGACTCCGCCTAATCCAACTAAGAAATATATCAAAAGCACACACCCCTAAACATTTTGCTTTTTATTATTATCAACTTAAACCGGTTAGGATAGTTTTTTACAAAAATGGCAACCTAATTGTAGTACTTTGACAAAGGAGTGTTAATACAACATGAGAAACAGCTTATTCGTCATTGCCACCCTCGTTTCGAGTCTTTATTTAACAGGTTGTGCAAAGAATAATATCGATGGTGATGTAGCAACCCGGCAACGAAATGCAAATGAAATAACTAGAGTGAATTTTAATAACCCTAATCAGGTCGGACCAGCTCTTTCAAGTGCAGATACTAGTGATCCGGAATTAGATCGCAACAGAAATTATAACACTATTACCAATGGACGCAATTATAACAAAGTTGGAAGCAATCAAACCAATACTAGAGTAGCGGACAAAGCTGCTGATAAAGTAGTCAACTTAACAGAAGTAGACAACGCAACTGTTATTATAAACGATAATAATGCTTATGTTGCGGCTAAATTGGACGTTTCAGCTCGTAATGAATTGACTTCAGCTATTAAAGAAAAGATTGCTCGAGCAGTTAAAACTGTTGATCGGGACATTGACAATGTTTATATTTCTGTTAACCCTGATTTTTATGATCGAATGAATACTTATTCAAGAGATATTCGAAATGGAAGACCGGTTTCAGGTTTTATCGATGAGTTTTCCGATACCATCCGCAGAGTGTTTCCTAATGCGAAGTAAAATAAAGTGGGACGGGAAGTAAAATGCCTGGCAAATTGACCAGGCATCTTACTCTTCACTGCAGTTTCAATTTAAGCTCTGTTCTTACATTGTCCCATTCATGACAAAGGATACTAAAAAAGACCGTGTCCCTGGTGTATCCATCGGAAATAATCCGATCTTTTCGTAATATTCCTTCCTTTACTGCTCCAATTCTAGCAATAGCTTGCTGTGACCTTTCATTTCGAGAGTCTGTTTTTAATTGAACACGCGTCAGTTTCCAATTTTCAAAGGCATGCGTTAATAACAGGAATTTACATTCTGTATTTACCTTTGTCCGCCATACATCTGGGTGATACCATGTCGAACCAATTTCAGCACTTTTATGTCGCGGGGATATGTCTAAGAATCGGGTGCTGCCAATCACTTGATTTTCGTTATTTACAACGGTGAAAGTGTATTCTGATCCATTTTCTCTAGCTTTCAATGCTGCTTTAATCATTTGTTCCATTTCATTTTTCGATCGAACCTTGGTCGCCATATACGTCCAAATTTCATTTGGTTTTGCCGCTTCCCATAAGCCCTCTAAATGGTCCATACTGATTGGAATCAAATTTACATTTTCCCCTTGTAACGAAAAAAGGTTGTTCCATAATTTATCCATTATTTAATATCTCCCCTTCATTTACCGTACCATTACCACTTTTTCCATATAAAAAGACTGCGGGCTATGCTCCACAGTCCTGTTTATCTATGCATCTTGGAAATATTCCTTGTAGAAGCCGCCTACTTTTCCGGTATTGTCAATAATGTAATAAAATTCTTCTGTCTCATTTTTCACATCATAGATTTTCCCAGCAGTTAAGGCGTTATTGACAAGGTATTTTTTTGCATCCGTGTGAACGCATTTTATTTTTTTTACTGTTTCACGATCACGCCATGATAGATGAATCATTGTTGCCACCGTTCCTTTCGATCAATGTCCAATTTCTAGTATAATCAATCGGGCTGGTCCTGTGCAACCATATCATGCGTCAATTCCGAAAGTATTAGTTTTTTATTTTCACCAATTCTAATTTTATCTGTTATTAATTTAAGAAATTTGAACTTTTTTCAAATTTTATTAATTTGGGGTTCTCAAACAGACTGTAAACCATTACAATTATAAAAACTGAATATTCAATCCATTTACCAAGGAGGCATTCATAAAAAATGAAAATTATGAGTAATGAGCAATTGGTTGTTTCGTATCGGGATGCATTAAAGTCTGACAAGGAAAAAGAATGGATTAAGATCTTAAAGGATGAAATCAAACGGCGTGGTTTAAAACCATTTAAAAATCGTTAGCATAAACCCCATGAAAAAACCGCTGAAAGGATTCAGCGGTTTTTCAATAAATAAATTATCTTCATTTAGCTTACAGGATGTATTTATTCAAGATCTCGATTGGAAATAATCTAAATTAAAGTTGGTTATTTAACTCTCTAATAGGCCGAAAGCCTAACCCATTAAGTTTTGAAGCAATTTTGTCTGCTGCATCAACAGGGTGATCTGCAGATATTTCAAAGAATTCCCCTTCATACTCTTGTTTTGCATGGTCATAGCGTGGATCATAATAATGTTCAAGTAAAATTCGAATCAAATCAGGATAATTACGATCTGTTAACATTTGGATGAGCGATTTTTTAATGTCTTGATCTTTAACACGTCTTAACACCTTTTCAATACCATCAGAAATCTTTTCGAAATACCAGTGTTCTTCCTTGTATGGCTGCACATACTCGGCGACAAGATGCTTTACCCGTTGATCAATGTGGGTGTTGAGATTGACGTTAATACCTTGCATTTTTTTATCCATTAATTGTTCAGTTTGGACAGCTTTTCCAATTCTTTTGCTTTCCGCTTCAACCAGAAAATAATCAGCATCTTTTATTTCTTGAAGACCTTTAAATAGAAGGGAGTCAAATGTTTTTTGGTTATGACCGTCACCAAGACCAATCGTTCCAAATATCGAACCGCGATGGCCCGCCATCTCTTCAAGGTCTAAGATCGGATATCCCTTCTTTTTCAATATCTTTAAGACCTCTGTTTTACCAACACCGGTCAGTCCGTGGAGGACGATTGCTTTGTTAGGAAGCATTGTCGGCAATTGTTCAAGAATATAGTGGCGGTATGCTTTATAACCTCCAACGAGTCGCCAAGAATAAATTCCGGCAAACTCTAAAAACGTAACCACTGCCTTACTTCGCATTCCACCACGCCAGCAATGGATAATAAGTTCCGTATTGTCTGAAACGTATTTTTTTATTGTTTGAAGGAGTTCAGGAATTTTAGGCGAGACAATTTCCATTGCCTTCCATTTCGCAATTGCCGACCCTTCTTGTTTGTAAATGGTTCCGATTACTTGTCGTTCCACATTTGTAAATAAGGGAACATTGATTGCTCCCGGAATTGCACCATCTTTAAACTCGATCGGTGAGCGTATATCAATGATTACTGGGTTCTTTATCGTAAAAAGTTCTTCAACCGTCATGTCCTTCATTAATCTACGCTCCTTGTAAAAGTAATATTATCCGAAAAATAACATATCTAATGAAAACAAACAAAACTTCCACAACGGGAAGTTTCAGAAAAGTATACATCATGGAAATTTATTTTCATAATAAAGTATAAACACCATTATACAGGATTTATCACTAGCTTTCAAGAAGCTGGGAATTACTGCTTGTTGTCAATATTTTTTCTACTTGTGAAATGGTGTACCTGTTAAAGTTTCAATAACAATTCCGTAAACTAAATTATATAAATTTTAGAGGGTTCACGCAGTAACAAATGACACTAACTATTAAAAAGTCTACTCTCACCATCGAGAGTAGATTTTTTATCTATACGATCTTTGATTTTGGTTTGAAGACTGACATCAACTGTTCCATCTCGAGCAAATTTTCACTATTAAATAAATCGACAATTTTACTGCCGACAATAACTCCATCACAGTATTTTGTTAGGTCAGTTATTTGATCTTGATTTGAAATGCCGAAGCCAGCCAAGACGGGAATTGGACTTACATCTTTTACAGATTTTAAAAATTGATTCAATTCCGAATCATATTCATTTCTTACCCCTGTAATCCCCTTAATTGTAACCGTGTATAAAAATCCCTTGCCCTTGCTTGAAATCGTTTTGATTCGCTCCATTGGTGTTGTCAGTGTTACGAGGCGAATCAACTCAATTTCTGCTTTCTCAAGTTGTGGCGTAATGATTTCCTCTTCTTCTATTGGCAAATCGGGAATAATACATCCATCCACACCAGCAAGACGAATATCTCGGACAAATTCATCGATTCCATAGGAATAAATGGGATTTAAGTAGGTCATGATGAGGATTGGAACTGACACATCCTTTCGTGCTTTTCCTAGTTCTGCAATAATCCCCTTTAAGGTTGTTCCATTTTCAAGTGCCCTTATTCCAGCTCGTTGAATAGTTGGTCCATCAGCCACAGGGTCTGAAAACGGAACCCCAACTTCAATCGCGGTTGCACCAAATTTCTCCAACAGTGTTAGACGTTCAACCAAACATTCTAGCCCACCATCCCCGGCCATTATGTAGGGAACAAAAGCTTTTGTATTATTTTCTTTTAATGCCGTAAAAGTTTTTTCAAAACGGTTCATTTCTTATCTCTCCTCTCTAAGCCGTGTTTTCACGGTATCTACATCTTTATCTCCGCGTCCTGAAAGGCAAACTACAATCTTTTTTGAATCGTCCATTTCAGCGGCAAGCTTCACTGCAAAGGCTATTGCGTGTGCGCTTTCTAGCGCTGGGATGATTCCTTCAAGCTTGGATAAGAGCTGAAATGCCTCCAGTGCTTCTTTATCGGTAATCGATTGATATGATGCTCGACCAATGTCATGCAAATAGCTGTGTTCCGGTCCTACGCCTGGGTAATCAAGACCTGCCGAGATGGAATGGGCTTCTTGAACTTGACCATCTTGATCTTGTAATAGATACATTAGTGCGCCATGTAGTACACCTGGACTTCCCTTTGTTAAGGAAGCCGCATGATACTCTGTATCTACACCCTGTCCAGCAGCTTCCACGCCATAGAGACTAACCATTTCATCCTCGATAAAAGGATGGAACATCCCCATCGCATTACTCCCGCCGCCAATACAGGCAACCACTGCATCCGGAAGCGCCCCTTCGCTTAATTGGAATTGTTGTTTTGTTTCCTTACCAATAACACTTTGAAAATCTCTGACCATTTGCGGAAATGGATGTGGTCCCATTACAGATCCTAATAGATAGTGGGTATCATCTACATTTTCAACCCAGTATCTTAAGGCTTCGTTTACGGCATCTTTTAATGTTGCACTTCCAGATGTAACACTGACGACCTTTGCACCCAGCAATTCCATTCGAAAAACATTTAGTGCCTGCCTTTTGATGTCCTCCTCACCCATAAATACGATACAATCAAGATTTAATAAGGCACAAACGGTTGCCGTTGCTACACCATGCTGACCTGCACCGGTTTCAGCTACAATTTTCTTCTTTCCCATACGTACCGCTAGTAGTGCCTGCCCAATCGCATTGTTAATTTTATGGGCGCCAGTATGGTTTAAATCTTCTCTTTTTAGAAAAATCTTAGCCCCGCCCGCGTGTTTCGTCAGGTTATCTGCATAATACAATGGGGTTTCTCTACCCACATAGTCTTTTAACAATTTTCGAATTTCCGCTTGAAAGGAAGGATCCTTTTTGGCGCTTTCATAGGCTTCACCAAGTTCAATTACTGCTTTCATTAATGTTTCTGGGACAAATCTTCCCCCGAAAATGCCGAAGTGGCCTTTCTCATTTGGCAATGTATACGTGTTCATTCCCTTTACCTCCCTACAGGTGTGCTTTTGGCTTTTTCTATAAATGTTTGAATCTTTTTTAAATCCTTTTTCCCATCGGTTTCTACCCCTGAGCTAACATCCACCATATATGGCCTAATAATTTTTATCGCTTCTTCAACATTGTCTGCATGCAAGCCACCAGCTAGGATGACTTTTTGGCTATTAATCAAGTGAGGATTGACCTCATTCCAATTAAACACCGTTCCATTTCCGCCTCTATATTTTCCTTTGGGACTGTCGAGTAAAATAAAGTCACTTGGAAAATCAGCCAATTCTTCTAAGCTTTCATTCCCTTGAAAACTGATTGACTTAATGACAGGCAAGGAAAGCGATTCACTGAATGATGCTGTTTCATCTCCGTGTAATTGGATATGTGTCAGACCCACAGTGGAAGCGATTCTTTCGATATCATCTTTTGTTTCATTAACAAAAACACCGATCTTAAACACCTCTTTAGGTATCTTAGCAATTATCTCACGTGCTTTCTCAATCGAGATCCTGCGCTTACTATCTGCAAAGACAAACCCAATAGCATCAGCACCATATTGAGCCGCCGCAACCCCTGTTTCGACATCAGTAATTCCACAAATTTTTACTTTCATCTATTTACACCTTCATTAAGGGGCAAGCGAAAGTCTAAAAAGGATTGTTTCACATTTGCACTTTTCATTAATGCTTCTCCCACTAAAATCCCATTCGCTCCTGCATTTCTAACACGTGCTACATCCTCTTGGTGATGGATCCCGCTTTCACTAATGAGATACGCGCCAGTGCTTTTTACAATGGAAGCTAATGTCTCTGTCACCTCAAGCGAAACATGAAAGGTTTTTAAGTCGCGATTATTTACTCCAATCAGCTTTGCACCTGTCTTAAGTGCACTCTCCAATTCCTTCTGATTATGAACCTCCACCAGTACCTCCAAGCCTAAGTTCTTAGCATATTGAAGGAGTTCAACCAATCTCTGATCGTCTAATGCAGCTACAATAAGTAAAATGATATCAGCCCCATTGGAAGAAGCAAGATTTATTTGCATTTCATCAATGATAAAGTCTTTACAGAGAATCGGCAGATTTACCTTGCTCCGAACAGCTCTTAAATCGGAGAAAGAGCCCTTAAAAAAGGTTTGGTCTGTTAGTACAGAAATAGCAGAAGCGCCATATTCTTCATATAACCCCGCCTGAAAGGAAGGATCAATCAGATTATTAATGATTCCTTTTGAAGGAGATGCTCGCTTAAATTCAGATATTATCGATATTTGTTCTGCTGTTTTCAGTTTTTGAATTAAAGATCTTTTCGGCTGGTTTGTACCTTCGAATAGTTGGTTTCCCTCTCGAAGGAAGAGAACTTCTTTTTTCTTTTGGTCAATGATTTTATCTAAGATTGTTGCCACTTATATCGCCTCTTTCTGACCCGCTGCTTGAGATTTTTCAATCAAAGTAGCTAATTTTTCATAAGCAGCACCAGAATCAATGATTTCTTTCGCAACATTGATCCCATCCTGAATGGAGTTTGCTTTACCTGCTGTATAAATTCCTAGTCCGGAATTAAGTAAAACCGTATCACGGTAAGCACCTTTTTCCCCTTTTAACACATTAATTAATATGTCAGCATTTTCCTTTGAGTCTCCACCCTTAATACAGCTGTTATCATATTGTGGGAGATTGACTTCTTCTGGGAGGAATGATTGATTAGCAATTTTCCCATCTTCTAAAATGGTTAAATAATTTTCCCCCTGAAGTGATGCTTCATCCATGAAACCTGCACCATTAATAACAATAGCCCGCTTACGTCCTAACTTCAAAAGAACTTCAGCAAACACATTCAATAAATCTCTCCGATATACACCCAACAATTGATAGTCCAACTCAATCGGATTGGTTAGTGGTCCGATAAAGTTAAAAATGGTTGGGATCTTCAATTGTTTTCGAACTGTCATGACTTTCTTTAACTTTGGATGAACGTTTGGTGCGAATAAGAAGGATAATCCTATTTCCTGAAGAATTTCTTCTGTTCTTTCTGCGGAAAGATTTAAATGGATTCCTAAGTATTCCAGCACGTCCGCACTGCCCGTTTTACTCGAAACACTTCGATTGCCATGCTTGGCAACAGGAATTCCAGCACCAGCAATAACAAAAGCAGACGTAGTACTCACATTAAAACTGGAGGATCCGTCCCCACCTGTTCCACAATTATCAAGAACGCCTGAAAATTTCTCATTAAATTTCAGCGTATTTGCCTTCATCGCTTTTACAATCCCCGTAATTTCTTCAACTGTTTCTCCTTTAGATTTCAAGCCCATTAAAAAGGCAGCAATTTCAGATTCGGAAACCTCCTCACCCAAAATGAAATGCACGGCTTCTTTCATCTGGTTTTCAGAAAATGATTCACGTTCAGCTAATTGGAGTAAATAATTCTTCACTTTTATTCATCCTCTCTATCTCAATTAAAAAGTTTTTTAGGATTTGTTTACCTGATGGAGTACCAATCGATTCCGGATGAAACTGAAGACCGAAAACGGGATATTGACGATGTTTTATGGCCATGATTTCCTGGTCATCATCAGAATGAGCAATGCACTCAAGTTCCTCCGGAATACTACTCTTCTCAATAATTAATGAATGATACCGCATCACTTCTAATGGGTTGGGAAGACCGTTAAATAATCCATCGCTCCGATGTGTAATCAATGATGTTTTACCATGTTTGATAAGGGCAGCTCTGTGAATCTCCCCACCGAAAGCTGCACCAATGGCTTGATGGCCGAGACAGATTCCTAAAATAGGGATTTTATTAAAAAACGTTTGAATTAACTCGATACAAATTCCTGCATCCTCTGGCTTCCCTGGTCCCGGGGAAAGAATAATGGCTTTAGGATTTAAATCTCTGATTTGGTCTATGCTTAATTGGTTATTTCGTAAAACCGTAATTTGTTCACCTAATTCCCCTAGATACTGATAAAGGTTGAATGTGAACGAGTCAAAATTATCAATCAGTAAAATCATTTCTCACCCTCCAAGAAAGAATTAAGTTTATTTATTGTCTCTTGATATTCGGACTCTGGATTTGAGTCATAAACGATACCAGCCCCTGCCTGTATATATGCTGAACCCTCTTTTAAAATCATCGTTCGGATGGCAAGGGCAAAATCCATATTTCCGTCTGCTGATAAATAACCAACAGCCCCTGAATATAACCCTCGTTTTGATTTTTCCAAGGAGTTAATAATCTCCATTGCCCGAACCTTCGGGGCTCCTGAAACAGTCCCAGCGGGCAGGCAGGCCGCGAGGGCATCTATTGCTGTTTTATCAGCATTTAACTGCCCGCTTACTTCAGAGACAAGATGCATCACATGCCGGTATTTTTCTACCGCCATATACTTATCTACTTGAACGGAACCAAAATCGCAGATCTTGCCAAGATCATTTCTGCCGAGGTCAACAAGCATCTTATGCTCAGCAAGTTCTTTTTCATCATTTTTTAATTCCTTTTCAATCAACAAATCTTCATCGTTTGTTTTCCCACGTCTTTTGGTCCCTGCAATTGGGTTTGAAATAACTGTGTTGGCTCTTGTTTTAATTAAACTTTCAGGGGATGATCCAATGACGGTATAAGCATCAAAATCAATATAAAACATATAAGGAGTAGGATTATTCGCACGATGTTTACGATATAGCGATAATGGTTCTCCGTTAAATGTTGATTTCATTCGTCTCGAAAGGACTACTTGAAATATATCACCTGCTAAAATATGCTCCTTCGCCATTTCTACATTTTTGATAAAGTCTTCTTTGTTTGTTTCGGATTCAAACCCTGAGAAATAAAATGGCTCCTCTGCTGGGTAGAAGGTAGGCTGTTTTAGCTCCTCTATCCTTTGATTGATTCTTTTTTCAATTAAAGCGTTATCGCTCTCCTTGGCTAAAGGACAACCACAAATCAAGACCTTGTCTTCAAGATGATCAAAGACAATAACTTCTTCATAAAACATTAAGTGTACATCCGGCATTTCCATTCCATTTGAATATTCATCCCCAATTACTTCATATTGCCTGATAATGTCATACCCCACGTACCCGACCGCTCCTCCAATAAATGGAAAGGGAAACTTCTCTTCATAGCTCATTGGCGGCATAAGTTTTTTTAATATTTCGAGAGGGTTGCCTTTTAAAACTTTCTTTTCTCCATTCCGCTGAATAATCTCATTATTATCCCCCTTCGAAATAAGTTCGAAAGCTGGGTCTGCACCAATAAAGGAATATCGCCCAGAGTCATTGTACTTATGAGAACTTTCCAATAAGAACTTCTTTTTCCCGCTAATTTTTTGTAATATGGAGATTGGTGTAAGCATGTCTCCTTCGATCTCGTTTATGATATAACTAGGTTTAATTATCATGTTTCGACTCCTTTCTAAATAAAAAAAAATCGTCCTCTATATGCGCAATTAATTACGCATATAGAGGACGATTCTATGGTCGTGGTGCCACCTCCGTTTGAAGCAGTGGATAAAACCTGCTTCCTCTTCAGATACGGAACAATCCGTTCGATATCCTATCCTTTTAACGGTGGAGTTCCGTGCATCCCTACTCTTACTTCAAGATGCCTCTCACAAGTCCATTCCACAAATCCTTTCTTATCGGGCTCCCACCTACCCCGACTCTCTTGGAAGAAATAAATTAGTGTACTCCTCTTGCTCAACGAGTTAATTATTAAACTTTAGTGTTGTTTGACTTTTATCCTACGCAAATTCCAAGTGAAAGTCAAGTGAAAGATTTAGAAAATTTCAAATCAATCCTTTTCCATTTAAAGGATGCCCTAACTAGGGTTTTTTGAAGTGATTAAGCGAATAGTAATAGTAGCAAATCATGAAGGCGGGATTGAAGATTAATGGAACATATTGAACATTTAAGCCAAAATCCAAAAGCTGTAAAAAAGAAACAATCTGCAGCCGGACAAAAGCGGTCCAATGAGATATCTAATCAAAAGTGGGCAATCGTCTCACTGTCTTCCATTCCTTTAGTCATGACATTGGGAAATTCAATGTTAATACCAGTTCTACCTTCAATGGAAAAAAAATTATCAATTACATCTTTTCAAACGAGTATGATTATTACTGTTTATTCGATTGTCGCCATTTTTTTAATACCTGTCGCAGGATACCTATCAGACCATATTGGTCGAAAAAAGGTTATTATCCCCAGTCTCATCATCGCCGGAATTGGCGGTTTAATTTCAGGATTTGCCTCATGGAAACTTGATGACGCCTATTGGATTATTTTAGCTGGCAGAGCACTGCAAGGGGTCGGAGCAGCAGGTGCGGCTCCTATTGTCATGCCATTGGTTGGTGATATGTTTAAAAACGAAGATGATGTCAGTTGTTGTTTGGGTCTAATTGAAACATCCAATACGTTTGGGAAAGTATTAAGTCCTATTTTAGGGGCTTTTCTAGCGGGATTCATATGGTTTTTGCCGTTTTTTTCATTCCCTGTATTTTGTGCCGTTTCCGTTGTGTTGATCATATTTCTGGTCAAATGTCCAAAAACAACCGAGAAACCAATTCCTTTCAAAGAGTTTTTCATTAACGTGAAAAAAACCTTTACTGAAAAGGGCCGTTGGCTATACGGTATCTTTTTTATTGGTGGAATACTCATGCTAGTCCTTTTTGGGATTTTATTTTATCTTTCGGAAATTTTTGAAAAAGAATACAACATTAAGGATATTAAAAAGGGATTTTTTCTTGCATTACCACTAGGAGCACTTTGCCTATCATCGTTTATAAGCGGTAGGGTGATTAAGAAAAATAAAATATTGATGAAATGGATCACGTTTGCCGGAATCCTCGCAACAGCCTTATCCATTGGTGCACTATGGTTTTCGATTAAGCTTTGGTACATGATTACCATGTTTCTTATTAGCGGAATTGGAATCGGTGCAGGCCTTCCATGTCTAGACGCTTTAATTACCGAAGGCGTTGAAAAAGAAGAAAGAGGAACCATTTCATCAATTTATAGTTCCATGAGGTTTATTGGAGTTGCTGCTGGACCTCCGATTATTGCATTGTTATTAAAGCATGCGATCCATTGGATTTTTATCCTCTTAGGCAGTCTAAGTATCATTGCTGCACTTGTCGCATTAATGGCTATAAAACCCAATGCACAAGGACAAAAGAGCTGAGGAATCCCTCAGCTCTTTCATTTTGTAATTATTTCACTGGTTTTTTTAAGAAACCGATTAATAGTGCTGATACAACTGATCCAACTAAAATAGCTAGTGCGTAAAGAAGGGCACCATTTTCAACCAATGGGACTACAAATATTCCACCGTGTGGTGCACGGAGACCAATTCCGAACGCCATTGAAAGTGCACCTGCGATGGCTGAGCCTGCCATAACGGAAGGAATGACACGCAATGGGTCTGCTGCTGCAAATGGGATTGCCCCTTCGGTAATGAAGGATAAGCCCATTACATAACACGCTTTACCAGCATCTCTGTCTTGGTCATTAAATTTATTTTTGAAGAATGTCGTTGCAAGAGCAATTGCTAGCGGTGGCACCATACCAGCAGCCATAATCGCTGCCATCGGCTCATAAACACCACTTGCTAATAAACCTGTTCCAAATACATAGGCTGCTTTATTCACTGGACCACCCATATCAAAGGACATCATCAGTCCAAGCACAATCCCTAATAGTACAGCATTACCCGTTCCAAGTCCTGTCAACCAATCCGCAATTGTTCCATTAAGCCAGGCAACTGGTTTATTCACTACATAAAGCATAATGAATCCTGTAATGGCAATTCCAAAAAGAGGGTATAATAAGATACTTTTAATACCTTCTAAAGATCTAGGCAGTCCGGCAAATACTTTTTTCAGAAGAAGGACAACATAACCAGCGAGAAAACCCGCAACTAAGCCTCCAAGGAAGCCTGCTCCGCCACTTGCTGCCATCATACCGCCTACCATACCTGGAGCAAAACCTGGACGGTCTGCAATACTAAGGGCAATAAATCCTGCAAGAACAGGTACAATAAGCCCAAATGCGTTGCCGCCGCCAATCGTCATTAATGCTTCTGAGATTTGGTTATAAGATGGATCGTCAGGC
Source organism: Bacillus sp. OV166 (assembly GCF_900177675.1). Taxonomy (GTDB): domain Bacteria; phylum Bacillota; class Bacilli; order Bacillales; family Cytobacillaceae; genus Neobacillus. Next base: position 4,641,990 of record NZ_FXWM01000001.1, read on the forward strand.
TTAAAGGAGTTATAACCAAACATAAAACAAATTGCAATTAGAATTCCACCGCCGACAACAAACGGAAGCATGTTGGAAACACCATTCATTAGGTGCTTATAAAAGCCTGTACGTGACCCTTTTTGATCAGATCCGTTTTCACTTTGTCCGCCATTTCCTCGAAAAATAGGTGCATCCTGCTTTAGCGCTTTGTCAATTAATTGTTCTGGGCGACGAATTCCTTCTGCTACTGCTGCTTGAATGACATGCTTGCCGTTGAATCGTTCCATTTCCACATTGATATCTGCAGCAATAATGACTGCTGTTGCATTTTCAATTTCCTCTTTTGTGAGGACATTTTTTGCGCCGCCAGAGCCATTGGTTTCAACCTTAATATCTACACCCATTTCAGCTGCTTTTGCTTTTAAGGAGTCGGCGGCCATATAGGTATGTGCAATACCAGTTGGACATCCTGTAACAGCAACAATTGAATTCTTTTTACTTATTGTTACTGTTTCTTGTTTTTCTTCTTTATCATTTCGGTTAATGGTGTCAATGATTTCTTCAGGAGTGGTTGCCTTTAGAAGATCGTATCGGACTTCCGCTTTCATTAACAAACCAGAGAGTCGAGCTAATGCTTCTAAATGTGTATTATTCGCACCATCTGGAGCAGCAATCATAAAAAATAGATGTGCCGGTTTACCGTCCAATGATTCATAATCAACACCTGCAGCTGATTTACCAAAGACAATAGCGGCTTCTTTCACTACTTTTGTTTTAGCATGCGGGATTGCGATCCCATCCCCAATTCCAGTTGTACTTTGCTCTTCACGCTTTAGAATCGCTGCTTTAAATTCAGTACGATCCGATATTTTCCCCGCATTAAAAAGAACATCAACCAGTTGATTAATCGTGGCTTCTTTTTGATTGCCTTCAATATTTAAAAGAATCGTATTTTTTGATAACAATTCAGTAATTTTCATGGTTTTCTCTCCCTTAACGAATCTCTTTTATATGAACTTGTGGAAGGAGTTCTTCTACTTTTTCCTTAGTACATAAACCTAGTGAAAAGGCTGTTGCACTACCTGATGCCACACTGTAACGAAATGCTTCTTCAATATTTCTGGTCCGCACGTAGGCAGCCAGGAAACCAGCGACCATGGAGTCCCCTGCCCCAACTGAATTTTTCACTTTCCCTTTTGGAACTTCCGCAAAAAGTGTCATTCCGTTATTTATCAGTACCGCTCCTGCGCCTGCAAGAGAAATAATTACATTTTTCGCTCCCATATCCACGAGTCTTTTTCCATATGGGATGACTTCATCTGGGCTAGCAATGGTGGTGTCAAATAATTCCCCCAGTTCATGATGATTCGGTTTGATTAAAAATGGGTTATAAGGAAGAACCTTTTTTAATAAATCACCTTCAGCATCAACAACAAATTCTGCTCCACTTTCACTGCAAATTTTCACTAATTCCTCATAGGTTGTTTTAGGTAAGCTAGCGGGGATACTTCCAGCTAGGACTAATAGATCATCTGCTCCTAATTGGTGAATTTTTTGTTTAAGAAGTTTGAAGTTTTGTTCTGAAATATTTGGACCGATAGCATTAATTTCTGACTCTTGACTGGTCTTAATCTTTACATTGATTCGAGTATCTTCATCAACCTGAACAAAGTCTGTATCAATTTTTTCATTATGAAGATATTGCTCAATATAAGCTCCAGTAAAACCACCAATAAATCCAAGTGCCTTACTTTTGGTACCAAATTGGTTTAATACCGTTGAGACATTTATCCCTTTTCCACCAGGAAACTTCGCCTCATTTATTGTTCGATTTAATTCTCCTATCTGAAAGCTCTCTAATTTGACTATATAGTCAACTGACGGGTTTAAAGTTAATGTATATATCATGATGTCACTACCTTTATAGTTGTTCTATTTACGTATTGCTTCTGTGTTTCGTCATCTACATCATTAGTGATAATAGTTGCTTCATGGATATCGGCAATTTTGGCAAACGAGATTTCAGAAAACTTTGTATTATCTGCTAAAACATAGGTTTCTCTTGAAAGAGACATTGCTTTTTGCTTCACCATTGCTTCCTCCTGGTCTGGAGTTGTAAATCCAAATTGTGGATGGATGCCATTAACACCTATGAAACATTTATCAAAACGGTAGAGGTCTAAGCCTACGAAGGCTCCCCTTCCGATGAAAGCATTTGTATTCGACTTCGCCAAACCGCCAATTAAATAGGTCGATATGCCTTTTTCTAATAGTGGCTTTAAATGCATTAATCCATTCGTGACAACAACGATTTCCTTTAATGGCAGGAATTCAATCATTTCAATCACAGTGGACCCAGCATCAAGATAAATACAATCACCTTCCTCCACTAAATTCGCTGCAAATTGAGCAACCAATCGTTTTTCTTGAAGGTTTTTGGAGGATTTCTCAATCATACTTGGCTCTTGAAGTTTCCCCTGTAATCTTGAGGCACCTCCATGGATCCTCTTTAGAAATTTTTGGTCTTCTAGCAAAGAGAGGTCTCTTCGAATTGTTGACTCCGAAGACTCGGTTAACTCCATAATTTCATTGATTTTAATAACATTTTTATCTTTTAACAATTGTAGTATAATTCGATGACGTTCTGGTGTTAACAAGTCATCACCACCTATTTTTTTATTCTTCTTAAGTACATAATACTGAAAACGATTGCAAAAATCAATCATTTTCTTTCAAAATCATTCATAAATTGAATGATTTTGAACGTTATTTGAATTTTCTTCTATTCCTTACATATTCTTTCAATAAACTCGACGTTTTATCGTGTTTATAATAATATAAAAACCGCCAGAAAAAATTTCTGGCGGTTTTTGCATGTTCTTTATTGATACGGACTTAACCATTCAGGGTCCCTATTAATACATAGAGGACATTTCTCTCTTGCAAACTGAAAGGTAGAAAAGGACTGCCCACAATCTATGCATTTTTTTGTATGAAAAGGCTAGCCTGTATCCCTTATTTTCTTTATTTCTGGTATTATTTGAACTGCATTTTCTAAACAAATATTGGAACAATCTGTACAGTTTACACACTTCTCGCTTTTAATTTTTTAAAAATGAGTCCTTTATACTAAACACTTTTTGCGAACATAATGAAAAACAGGCTTTACATAGAGTACATTTTCGTATTTCAAATAATAACTTGCCATTAGCAGGCATCATAAATAGCAAATGGAGGAGCTTATAAAATTTTTTCCTTGATAAGAAAAACGGCTGTAACTGAATATGTATTGGCACTGTCGTTGTTGTCATCAATTCTCTCTCCTTACTTGTGAAACAATTCACATGAATATTTATAACCTGTTACTCACTTTTCCTATAAACCCATTTGTTTTTTTACAGATATATCTTACCTTATTCTTGCAATATAATAATCCCATTTATGGAATTATTCACATTTATTTCAAATTGATTTGAAATTATTATGTAAAATTAACACTATTCGAGAAAAATATTAATAACAGTGCTACTTCTAGTTTTTCTTGTTGATTTAAATATGTGTATAATAATTAGGATGAATAATTTGAAGAGGATGATACACTTGAACATTACTGGACACTCAGTTGAAAAATTGGAAGATCCATTCGGTTTATTATCAGGTGACCGATATGAGTTTTTCTTAGATCTTGATGTAGATGAAGAGGATGAGCTTTATTCGGATAAAGGAATTGGCCTAAGGGCCATTTTCGTCAGCGACGAAAATGGTGACAAAATAACCAACTTTTATCTTTATGAACAAGGGAGCGAAAAGGTGCTTGACTTTGATCTGGAAGAGGATGAAGAAGAACTGGTCCTTGCCTATTGTAAAGATAACGCAAAAGAATAATAAAAAGGCAGGGAGAATGAAACCTCCCTGCCGACAATTTGATCACATAAAATTCTTACTATGATTGTGAATTACTTGCAATTCTTTAGTACTTTCAGTCATTTCACTTTTGCAGATCGGACATAGTGGCACATCAGTGCTTTTAAAATTGTCGCGAATCCAGCATTTACAAGTCTCTGAACTACATACCCAAATTTTAGTTTCTTCTAATTTGATTTCCTCATCATTTTTTCTACCAAACGCCAAAACGATCACCCCTTGTAATTAGTGCATGACTGTTTTTAAATACTTAGTTTGCTAGCTAAATAATATGGAAAATATCAAATACATCATTTAGCAGTATCCTGTTGACTTTCAAACCATTCTAATTGTGCATAAATCATATATATAAAAGGTGATGCTTAATCATGGTGCATCACCTTTTTTTAAAAGAATTAAACTGTTTTAACGTTAGAAGCTTGTGGTCCGCGAGCGCCTTCAACGATTTCAAAAGAAACTGATTGGCCCTCTTCTAAAGTTTTGAAGCCTTCTGATTGGATAGCTGAGAAGTGTACGAATACGTCTTGACCGCCTTCAGCTTCAATAAATCCAAATCCTTTTTCTGCATTAAACCATTTAACTTTACCGTTGTTCATGGAAAAACCCCCAAAATATAGTTCACTTTTAATTTATCCTACATTTAAAAAAATAAAAAAGACGCACTAACACGTTTGGGCAATAGACATCACCCACATTTTCGTGCAGTTACGACTACTTAAACCAATAAATATTTAACTAACTTAAAAGCGTACCTTTATTTTATCTCATTTCGGCTATTCAGTCAACAAAATTTCAAAAACTAGGAAATTCAGAGAATATATATCAGTTAAAAATATAATAGTTTCCTATCACTCACCAGCAGTCAGATTTTTTACTTTGGGGGTGAATTGTATTCCAAGAGCAATGAACCCCAAATTGAGTTCATAGCTCTTTTTTGAAATTACCTTGTAAAAATATTTCCATGAAATTGACGACAAATTTCTGTAAATCCGCTTCCATGCCAATGTAATCAAGAGTATTAACCGGTTCTTTATCAGGTTTTGGTCGAAAATCAGCGATGCTTTTGCCTTTGGCATTACCAAATTCCTCCACTCTTACTCTTCTCGGGATATATTTTACGAAACCCGGTTCCGTTAATGCCATTAACGGGACCACATCATGTAGTGGTGCACCTTTAATTCCAGGCACATTCTTCTGATAGGCTTTATAGTAATAATCAAAGGCTGGTTTTAATAATGGTTTAAAGGGTGTCGGGCTATTTTTGCTGAGAAAGTCAATAATATCAGGAGTAATGAGTGCTTTATTCGTTATGTTTAGAGGAAAAAGATGAATATTATGAGCTTTTTCCATAACGGTATCTGCCGCAATTGGATCCACATAAAAATTCGCCTCAGCTTCAGCAGAAATATTTCCAGGGACCAAAAAAGCCCCTCCCATAATATAAAATGAGTTTACTCCCTTTAATGCGTCATTCCCATATAAGATAAACATCAATGCTAACTCAGTCAATCTTCCGACAGAAACAATCACAAGGTTTCCTTTATATTGAGTAACAATTTCAAGAATTTTGTTAATATCATAAACTTTTACATTCTGGATCGTATCTGGCGGCTTGATTGGTCCTAATCCCTCTTTGCCATGTATCTCAGGGTAAAACACAATTGATTCACCTGATATTGGTCCTGCTGCACCTGCTATGATTGGAATATCTTCTCTCCCACCTAAAGTTAACAGGTAGGCTGTATTCTTAACCGATTTTTCTTTCGGTGTATTTCCATAACCACTGACAATACCAACTAGGTTTATTTTCGGATTAAGCAAGGCATACATGATGGCAAACGAATCATCGATACCAGGATCAGCAATCATGAGCACATTATAAGCCATAGCCTCTCCTCCATTATTCCAATTTTCTATATTTATTAAAATTATGCAAAGAAAATGGTTGAAAGAACATGAAAAACCGATCCGAGAGAATTCGAATCGGTCGTTAGCAAATTTCTTAGATTATGCTTCCTTTTTGACTCTTGTTGCTGCTTTCTTTCTAGGAGCTGCCGCTTTTTTGGGTTTTGTGCGATCAATTGATGCCTGTAATGCTGCCATTAAGTCAGTGACATTTGACGCTACTTCCTTCGTTGCGGCTGATACAGTTTCTTGTCCACTTCTTTTAGACTCAATCAATTCCAACAATGCAGTCCGATATTCATCAGTGTATTTTTCCGGCTCAAAATCTGTTGTTAATTGATCAATCAGTAAGATAGCAGTGTCTAATTCTCTTTTCGTCACTTTGTCTTCTGAAGGTACACTAGGTACATCACCGGCTTTACGAACTTCATCAGGATAATGAATTGTTTCCATGACTAAGACATTTTCATATACCCGTATAACGGCTAATTGCTCCTTTGATCGAATGATGATTTTGGCAAGTCCAACTTTTTGAGACTCCATCAATGCCTTTCGAAGCAAGGAATAGGCTTTTCCGCCCCCCTCACTGGGAGACATATAGTAGCTTCTATCATAATAGATCGGATCAATTTGTTCCATTTTTACAAAATCAATAATTTCGACCGCTTTCTCTTCGTTTTCTTTTCTTAACTTTTCGAGTTCTTCATTATCAAGGACAACAAACTTCCCTTTTGTATATTCATATGCCTTAACGATATCCTCTGGCTTCACTTCTTCCTCACATACAGAACAAACTTTTTCATATTTAATCGGGGCATGACATTTGTTATGCAGGGTCCGGAGCTTTATATCTTTATCTTCTGTCGCCGTATGGAGCTTGATGGGAATGTTTACAAGTCCAAAGCTAATACTGCCCTTCCACATCGTATGCATCGTTAAATTCTCCAATCTTTTTGTTAATATTGTACGTCACCAAAACAATCACATTCCTAAAAACAATTGGAAAAGGATGAAATCGACGATAATTAAACAAAATAAACTAAAAAAGAAGGGACATTATTACGATGAAACCGATGCTGCCAAGTCTTACATTTGATCTACCAGTTCATCCTGATTGGTTCTATGAAGTTAAATATGATGGATTTCGCGCTATTTTGGAATGGGATTCACAAGGAATTAAACTGACTAGCAGGAACGGAAAGTCACTTCTCTCCCAATTTCCAGAAATAAGGGAATTTTTGTTAAAACATGAAAAACAATTCAAACCCTACATACCTCTTCAATTAGATGGGGAGCTCGTTTCATTAGAAAACACGCATAAAGCTAATTTCTCAATGATTCAAGTCCGAGGCCGATTAAAATCGGAACGAAAAATTATAGAACAAGCTAGCAAGTCTCCATGCCGCTTGATGATATTTGATGTGCTTGTGATGACCGGAAAAGCATTACATTCTCTTGTTTTCCATAAACGGAAGAAGGAACTCATCAAACTGTTTCAAAAAATCGGATTGGAATTGGAGGCTGACCCCTATGATGAACAATTACTTCAGCTTGTCCAGGCTCATGATGATTTTGATTTGTTATGGGAAAAAGTTGTTTTAAATGATGGGGAAGGAATTATTGCTAAACACAAGAATAGTCTATGGGAAGAAGGAAAACGTTCCTTACAATGGTTGAAATATAAAAATTGGAAATATGTAAGCTGTTTTATTAATGCTTATGATAAAACAAATGGTTATTTTTACATAAGTGTCTATAAGGAAAATAAGATCCATCCTATCGGCCAGGTACTTTTCGGCTTTAAACCGGAGGAAAAACAAGCTTTGCAACAGACAATTAAACAAAATATGCTCCGTGAAGATGCACAAATGATTATTGTTGAACCTGCCATTTGTATAGAAGTAAAATATTTAGAACTCTATGAAAATCAGCTGCGTGAGCCCCATTTTGATAGGTTTCGCTTTGATTTAGAACCATCCTTATGTACATACGATCGTTTTATTTTTGCACAAAAGAACCTGCCAGAAGACTTAGATATTACCCATCCTGATAAACCTCTTTGGGAAAAACTTTCCATACGGAAAGCCGATTATATCCTGTACTTACGAGAAATATCACCGTATATGCTGCCTTTATTAAAAGACCGCTTATTAACAGTCATCCGCTTTCCACACGGGATGTTCGGAGAAGCATTCTATCAAAAAAACTGTCCAGATTATGCGCCTGAATTTGTGCAGACACATTCAGCCGAGGGGATTGACTATATTCTTTGCAATAATCTTAAAACACTCGTTTGGCTTGGTAACCAATTAGCGATTGAGTTTCACGTGCCATTTCAAACCATTCATAGCAAGGGACCCAGTGAAATTGTCTTTGACTTAGACCCGCCTTCCATCGGCCACTTTCAATTGGCGATAAAAGCAGCACTTCTAATCAAAGGAGTCCTCGATCAATTAAATTTAATAGGTTTTATTAAAACCTCTGGGAACAAGGGGCTGCAAATCTACATCCCGCTACCCGAAAATGAATATTCTTACGATGAAACCAGGTTATTTACAAGCTTTGTCGCTGAGTATTTAATTTCCAAGGATCCTGACTCCTTCACGATTGAGAGGATGAAAAAAAAGCGGGGGAACAGGCTATACGTTGACTATGTGCAACATAGCGAAGGAAAAACGATTGTTGCACCCTATTCGATGCGAGGAAACGAACATGCAGGTGTTGCCACCCCCCTTTATTGGGAGGAAGTAAATGAAAAGCTCGAGCTAGTATCGTTTAACATGGAAAATGCGATCAAGCGAATTCGCCAGCAAGGTGATCCCTTTTCAAATTACTTTCAAACAAAATCAATCCAGGCGTTTGCACCTGTCTTAGAGATCCTAAAAAAAGGCACAAAAAAAGGATAGGAGGGCCCTATCCTTTTATACCGTCTTCGAGATACCTTTTTGCTTCTGATTGTAACTTCTCATAAGAAGTCTGTTCCATCAATTCCGATTTCGAAGTGACAGTAAACGCTCTTTGCTCGAGATCAACATTGACTGTCGCATTATAAAGATAGGTAGCATTTCCGATCAAGTCAATTGTGTATTTCCCCTCGCTTTCGTGGACTACACACTGGACTCTTCCACCATTATTATAGACATTAACAACTTTTTCGAACTCATTTAATTCTTGTAAACAAGTGACTAGCGTGGAGGCAGACATTGCAGTACCACAGGCATTCGTAAAACCAACACCACGTTCAAAGGTTCTGACATAAATTGAACCAGGTTGCAAGTGTTTAACAAAACTTACATTGACGCCGTCAGGAAACAAATTATTGGGACCATTCACCTTTTCACTAAGTTGTTTTTGGAGGTCACCTTTGAGCTGTTCCGCTTCAACAATGGCGATTAAATGCGGATTCGGTACTGCAAGAGCTGTGAACCTTAAATCCCCTGAAAGTTTTTCAATTCTTTCATTGTAAAGAGTTGGTTTATTTAAATTTAATGGGAGGGCTTTTAATTCAAACAGCACCGGTGAAATTTCCACTTGGTAGGTGTGGATATCTTGTAAAAGGTCGTTTTGTTTGCTTACCTTCAGATTGGCTTTCATCGTTTCGATCACAGCGCTATTTCGCCCTAGATGTTCGCAAACATATCTAGCCACAAGACGCAGTCCATTTCCACACATTGAAGCTTCTGACCCGTCAGAGTTAAATACACGCATTCTACCATCTGCGTTTTCGCTTTGCATAACGAAAAGAATCCCATCAGCACCCAAATCGGATTGACGGTTACATAATAACTTTGCGAGGTCCGCTCGTTCACTTTCCGTAAAAGCATATCCATTCGATTTTTCGTCGATTATTAGAAAGTCATTTCCCGAACCATGGCCTTTAATTAAATTGATTTGCATCGTAAAACCCCCACAAAATTGATAAACATGTTTTATTTATCATATCACTCAATGTTCATGAGGGAAACTGTCGGTACTTCTATCTTTCGATAAAATATTCGTTAACAATAAATGACATTCGGAGAAGCTTGTCCTCCTCTGATAAAGTCTCCCTTAGTGAGAGGACTGGTGTATTAGGTTCTGGAAACAGTGGACTCCATTCAACCGGCATCCATCCCCTGCGAAGCCGTCCGTCCGGAAGGTCATTTTTGTTTATTACTTGCTCATCCATAAAAGTAGATGACCCTTCTACAGCACCAATAAACCTGCCCTTCGAATCTAGTAATTCCTTCTTTTTTGTTCTCCAATCTAGTTTCCTTTTTTCAAAGCAGCCTAAATAATGCCTTTTATGGTCAAATACCTCAATCTTTTTGCCAGTAACCTTAAAATATCCGATGGCCTCGCTATCCAAATTATAGAGAGCATAAATTTTCGAAATCCTAAGCTTCTTTAAGCCCTGGTTATGAAACCTTTTAATCATCCCCGCTAGATGCCCGTCAGGAAAATAGAGTAGCAGGCGTGGGGAGTTTGTGTTCAGAAATAAGACAAGTAAATGTTGTGTTTCAAATAAAGACTCCCTAATGCGCTTTGAATTTGCCATATTTCTGTCAATGGATATCGACTGCCTAATTCTAAAAAGATAGATTTGAAAACAAATCAAGCTATAAATCAGGAAAGGTATAGTTAAGATCATTATTTCTTTGTTTTTAATAATAGAAAGATTGCCAGCAACTATCATAACAGCTGGAATCAGAGCAGCAATACTACCATTTAAGTTCAAATGAGCCGTATCCCGGTAATATTCATTTATTTTCATCTAGAAAACTCCTTATCAATTCCTCTAGTCTTAGTTTATTTACTATTCGACTAAAAAATGATAGGAGATTTCGATTAAAGAACAAAAAGAAGGGATGATATGACTTTGTTAAGAGGCTAGCTCTTTTTTTCTAAAAATAACTACACTAAACCCTAGGAGGACTATGATGCATGCGAATGCAATTAGACTAGTCGAGAGTGCCTGTTCAGGAACTGTCTTTGACAATAGCACCTCGTTTGCATAGCTGGTTAATTGGGCTGGGCTCCATTCCAGCCAAGTAGAAAACGTACTGCTGATTATATTGAATATAATAACGATAGCTATAGATAGAAATCCGGCAATTCCTGGGGTCATAAGTGAAGCACTGAAAAAGACCGTTAATGTTAAAACCACAGTAAGCCAAAGTCCATATAGAAGTAATGATTGGATAAGGTCTCCTGCCGGTATCCAGGCAAATAAAATTCCCGTATAATACCAAGTTGCAATGGAGCCAATAAAAAGAGAGAACCACAATAATAAAATGCCACCAGCCCACTTAGCTGTAACAAAGGATAAATAAGAAACAGGTTTTACTAAAATCATTGCAGCAACCCCGCTTTTTCTTTCAGCAGCAATGATTCCCATTGTTGATAGGACGATAATTAATACACCTAGTGATGAATATTGACTTAGAGCTTGTATGAACACCTCAGCTGCACTTGGCGGGGGAATATCAATAACAGCTCCTTCTGGCAAGTCGCCAAATGATTTTATTATTTGCGGAGTATAATATGTTGTTATTGGTTTTGACACCCCTAATAATATAAAGGTAATCGGTACCCAAATCCATTTGAAATTCCTCCACATTTCTAATATTTCTTTTTGGAACAATGTCAGCCACTGGCTCATTTCCCCACCACCATCATAAACACATCTTCAAGGGTCATACTGCTTATTTCAAATCTTTCTAGGGGCATGTTTTGTTCCGAAATCAACCTCAGAAATGCCTGTCTTGCAAGTACGACGTTCGATACAAAAACACTAACCCTATTCCCTTCTACATTTGTGGAGAGAGTAAGTTCATGATTAGAAAATATGTCAGCAAACTCTCCAGACTTTCCTTTAAAAAACAAATCGATTTTTGGCTGTTGATGTCGTTCCCGAAGCTCTTCCATTGTTCCTGATTCCACAATTTTTCCATTATGCAAGAATAAAATCTCATCACATACTTCTTCCGCATCATTGAGAATATGGGTGGAGAATAGAATAGTGGTTTCCTCTTTTAACCCCTCAAGCAGATCCAATACTTCTCTTCTTCCGATCGGGTCCAAAGCAGAAACGGGCTCATCAAGCATAATAAGCTGCGGACGATGAATAAGGGCTTGGGCAATTCCTAGGCGCTGTTTCATCCCGCCTGAATATTTTGCTACCCTTCGATTTTTAGCATCCAATATTCCTACCAATCTTAAAAGCTCTAAGGAACGCTCCTTCGCTTCCTTACGACCCAAACCAGCTAATCTGCCTGCATAGGCCAAAAATTCAAGTCCCGACATCCATTCGTAAAACACTGGAAATTGCGGGAGGTATCCGATTAATCTGCGGATGTCCTCTCCTTTTTTTGCATCAGTAAAAATGATCGTCCCTTCCGTCGGTTCCATTAGACCAGAAAGCATCTTTAACGTGGTTGTCTTCCCTGCCCCATTCGGACCTAAAAGAGCGATGCATTTCCCTTTTCTTAATTGAAAATCAATCCCTTTAATCACTTCCGTCCCTTGAAAGCTCTTTTTTAAATGATTAATTTCGATAAGAGACATCAGTTACTCTTCCTTCCAATCACGAAATAAAGAATTGGTCCAATAATGTTAATGAATAATATAATGAGTGCCCATAACCATTTTGGCCCATTTGTATTTTCGATTCGTACTAAATCAATAATCGCTACGATTATTAATATTAGTTGAATTATAAGGATTGGAGCTATTATAGGTAGATTATTTACCAGCGCATCCATGAACTTCCCTCCCTTGGTTTCTTCTAAATTACTTTATTTAACATTTATCCCAAAAAACCCTTTATAACCCGACAAATTTTTTGCCGGGTTTATTTCTCAAGATTATTTAATTAGCCTAAAAATTAAAGGAAATCGATATTCATTTCCTTCAAAGGCTTTGATTGCTGCAATAATGGTGAATACAAAGAGCATTACGCCTAATATCGCTAGTGCTACAAAACCAATTAAGATGAGTGTTAATAATCCGCTAACAAAAAAGTAAACTGTATAGGAAATCAAAAAGTTAAAATATTCCCTGCCGTGATAATCAATGAATGATGACTCATCCTTTTTTATTAACCAGATAACTAGCGGTGCGATAACTGGGAAAAATATACTTAACACATAAATACCAGCAGCAAACAACCTTTCATCTTGATTAACCATTTTCTATTCCCCCATTGGAATATATTTTTTACATTCATTAATATTTACGGCAGTGCTTTTAAAAGGTTTCGTTATCTTTAAAAAAGTTTATGGGGTCAAACTTCTCCCTAGGCACGTAAATTGGTAAAATTGATAAAATAACTATTATCAACGTGCAGAAAGGTTTTATTATGACAAAAATACTTTTAAAAAACGCAACGGTATATCCAATTTCATCAGAACCAATCCATCACTGTGATGTCCTAATTGAAGCAGGGAAAATTAAAAAATTAGGCAAAAATTTAACGACAGACTTAAAAGTAAAAATAATCGATTGTGAGGATTTATTTCTTTTACCGGGCTTTATTGATGTTCATACTCACTTAGGTCTTTATGATGAAGGAACGGGCTGGGCTGGGAATGATGCAAATGAAACAGTCGAAGCCCTCACGCCCCATATTCGGGCAATTGATGGTGTTTATCCATTGGACCCAGCGTTCTCTGATGCCGTCAAAAGCGGCATTACAACTGTCCATGTCATGCCGGGAAGCGCCAACGTCATTGGCGGAACAACTTCAGTCATTAAAACTACTGGTAAAAATATAAAAAAAATGATTATTCAAGAAGTTTCAGGCTTAAAAATAGCCCTAGGGGAAAATCCAAAAAGAATTCATAGCCATGGGAATAATGATTCCATTACACGGATGGGGATTATGGGGATGCTAAGAGAAGCCTTCTACAAAGCCATCCATGCGGATAATCCCGAGGAGCCTAGAATTACTCCTATCGTGAAGGCCTTAAAAAGAGAAATTCCCGTAAGAATTCATGCTCATCGTGCGGACGATATTATTTCAGCGCTTCGTTTTGCAGAAGAGTTTAATCTGGATTTACGTATTGAGCACTGTACTGAAGGGCATTTAATAGCCAGTGAATTATCTGGAATGGGTTTAAAGGTTTCTGTAGGACCTACATTGACACGAAGATCCAAGGTAGAATTAAAAAATAAAACGTGGAAAACCTATCAAGAACTGACGAATCATGGTGTTGAAGTATCAATTATTACCGACCATCCTTATACACCAATTCAATACTTGAATATTTGTGCGAGCCTTGCTGTTCGAGAAGGATTATCCGAGCAAAAAGCACTAGAAGGAATCACCATATTACCAGCCAAAAATTTAAAAATAGACAATACCGTCGGAAGTATCCAAGAGGGTAAGGATGCAGATTTAGTGCTTTGGAGCCATCACCCATTCCATTACTTAGCAAAGCCAAAGTGGACGATGATTGGCGGTGAAATGATCTATCAAGAAAGATAGATTAATGTTGAAAATTGGTAAAAAATATTATCGAAAAATACACAAAAAACCTATTTATTTTTTGGCTTTTTTCTTGTATTATACTCTAAGTGAAATGTTTTAGACCTGAATACTTTGGGGGTTTACGAACACAATTTGTTAACAAAAAAATGATATAGGGAAGGCAAATGGTGCGCCACCAGTTTTACTGGTTCTAGTGGGTTCGATTCCCACCCCGAAATTTTTTAGTAACTTTATAAAAAATTTCGAGGGTGGACCGCTTCTTTTGACATGGGATCGGAATGCCCTAATGGAGGGATTTTCATGCTTAAAAAACGTGATCTTCATGACAGCCACACATTGTACGAATTAATGACGCACCCTGATGTCTTCCCTTTTGTACGCCAAAAAGCTGATTCTTATGAAGAATTTTTATTTATGACAAAACAAACCATAGAATCCGAAGAACGCGGTGAATTAATTTCACGGACCATTCTCGATGAATGGGGAGCGCCTATCGGAACAATTAATCTATTTGATATTGAGGACAACGCTGGTTTTTTAGGAACATGGCTTGGCAAGCCCTACCATGGCAAGGGTTATAATAGCCCGGCTAAGGATGCCTTTTTTCAAGAACTTTTTTATGAAACGGGAATTGAGACAGTTTTTATGCGAATCCGCAAGGTTAATATTCGCTCAATAAAAGCTGCTGAAAAACTTCCTTATGTAATAAAAGCAAATGAAAGTAGAAAATCTATTTATGAGCAATTAAACGCTAATGGTGAAGTATATGATTTATATGAGATTCCAAAGGATCAATACACCTTTTACCTTATGCGAAACGGTGCTGTTCAATCAGACGATTCACAATTGCTGGAGGCATAAAAAAACAATCGGCCCTCGCCGATTGTTTTTATTTAGTTTTCAAGGAAAGAAGTCTTCTTATTATTCCGTTAAATTTTGTTCCATGCTTTCGTTTACGTCATTAAGACCCATTTGGAGCAAAAATTCATCTAATTCCTCATTCGTCAATGTTTCAAAGCGGCCATCATGAAAAAATACTTGGGTTTGATTAGGGTTAATTCTGTTCATGTTAAAACTCATTTTCTTTGCTCCTTTCATAGATGATTATTTTCTATTGTCCACAAAAGAAGCTGTTTTCATTCCTGAAAATCAAATAGTTCAAAAAATTATACTAATTCTTAAGTACTTTACCTAATACGTTTAGTCCACCTGTGACAGGTATTATACTCCCAGTAATTAAATCGGATTTTTCATCCGTAAGGAAGGCAATTACTCTGGCAATATCTTCTCCTGTTCCTTGCCTTCCAATAGGGCTATCACCCATTGCAGCTATAGCATCCCCGATATTACTGTCTTTCCATTCATTTATTATATCACCCGGACAAACCATATTAGCGGTTATCCCATGTTCTGCTTCTTCAATTGCAATTGTTCGTGTAAGTGACGCTACTCCTGTCTTCGCCGCAGCAAACGCAGAACGAAATATCCAACCTGGTGCGGTTTCGACTCGGTCATATCCGATTGTAATAATTCTTCCCCATTTTTGGTTTCGCATCGAAGGAATAATAAGGTTTGACAAATAAAATACAGCACTTAAGTTCCCTTGTAATATATAGTTCCATTCATCGAAGGAATAGTCTGTCAGCTTCTTTCTTTCATGTATGTATGGACCTGCATTATGAACTAAAACATCCACGGTTGAAAATACAGCAAGGGCTTCATCGACAATTCGGATACAGTCCTCCATGTTCGAGACATCACCTTGAATCGCAATGTTATGCGTTCCATAATATTTAGTCAATTGGTTTGCTAAAGAAATAGCTTCTGCTTTACTATTACGATAGTTAATGACTAGCTGATACCCATTTTCCGCGAGATATAAAGCAGTTTTTTTGCCAATACCCGAAGCTCCCCCCGTAATCAAAGCCGTTTTCTTTTTCACAAATCATTACCTCTCAATGTTTAGAATTTCTCTCTTAACTATATGTTAAAAAGAAACAATTATTTATGCAAATTTTAGTTCCATCTCTATAGTGAAAACTTGTTCCTCTGTAAAGGATGTAAATTTTAATAACGAATGGGCAAAAATTGGCATAGGATAAGATAGCTACAAAAGGTGGAAAGGATGAGATCATTGTTCCCTTGGGATAAATTTCCTTTTGATAACGATTTGAAGGATAAGATAACAAAAATGAAGCCTGAAGAAATCAATAACTATGTTCAGGATATTATGGGGAAAATCATGCCCGCTAACATGAAAGGTGTGATGAACCCTCAAGAGATGTTTAAGGGTTTCCAATCGTCGGTATCCCCGCAGGAGCCAACGAGGAGTATATTGAATTCAACGGCCTTTGAGACCCATGATTTTGTGTATGTTAGAATTCCAATCAAAAAAGAGGAATGGGTTAAACAGCTCCGTATTTTTCATACAGCTAATCAACTAATTGTTGAGCATATTCCACAACATGAAGATAAACACACGATCATCCTTCCTGCAATTGTAAAAAAGAAGGGGGCAACTGCTACCTTCAAGGATCATATGCTTGAGGTGAAAATCCCCAAAAATGTTGATATGCAGTTTTCTCAAATTGATGTTACTGAAATTTCATGAACGTCATTAGAGTAAAGGACAGCCAATTTTTCTGTCCTTTAGATTTAATGACCTTCATCTTCCATCTTCATACCATCCATGGAGTTTTTGGTGTTGGGATCCTCAGGTGCACTTGGGGTCCCAATGGTAAATTCTTTTTTAGGCATATTATGCATATCTCTTGCTGTAACGTGAGAAATGATATAATAAGTACCTTCTTGTGAGAAGGATCTTTCTAAGCGATATATTCCTTTTTCAGCATGCTTAATTTCTACCTTTTCATGCTTGTCATCCTTTGCACGCCAGATCTCAAAAATAACCTCAGCATCCTTCACTTGATCATTCCCCTGAGTAACCTTCGCTTCAAATGAAATCGGTTGATTCATTTTGCCTGGGTCCGGGTTAATAGATAACTCTACTTCTACCATTTGCGGTAGATTATCGGCTTGTTCTTTTTTATTACTGCACGATATAACAATACTTAAACATAGAACAGTCACAAAAAAAACGAAAAGCTTTTTCAAGGTTCCTCTCTCCTAACTTAATTCTTCCATTACTTCATTATGAATTTTAATTAACAATAGCTTGGCTTCTAGAGAAATCGTAGAATTAATCACTCTTTTGATTGCAGAATAGTATTTCTCATACTTGTTTTTCCGGATCCTCGGGTGTGAGTTTTCATCTTGAAGCTCTCTTTTTATCGCTTCAACTAGAGTCACCTCACTACCTTTTCCTTCTGTTTCTAGTATACGATTATTCCAAATCTGCCGATATTCCTCTAGTAATTCATCGAAGGACACTCTTTCTTTCGACAAACAATCCCTCCCCTTTTATGTCTACACTTGCATTGTTACATATTTACTGACACTATTGCAAAAAATACAATTTAACAAGTCAAAGAAAGGAGAAACCTTATGTCTACCCCTTATAAATGTCCAAATTGCAAAACGAATCGGAGCCGCTTTAATGTTATTCAACAAGTTTCCCAATCTGTTAAACTTGACCCTCAATCGGGAGCAGTAATCCGAGAATATGGTGAAAATGATTTAGAACCCTTCCACCTCCCTTACAATGGACCAGAAATTCGAGTCCAATGCGGTGCCTGTGGTTTAATTGAGGATGAACGTACGTTTATCAAATTTGGCGAACAGCCGATATAGTCTTCTTCTTTACATAAAAACATCCTAATTATTGGGTTGTCCCGTAATTAGGATGTTTTTTTGTTTAGTGAAGATTATTTTCTTTTAGAAAATCCTTTGAATCCACTTTCCAAGCATCAATTGGTGAAAATCTTACCAGATGAATATCCCCTCTAAAGGATTGTCCGCCTCTGTTTTTTATAAACCAATCAATTTCGATGGGGACATCTAAACTAATTTCCTCGGTTAAATCCTCTGCTGGCAAAAGCTCCATTCGAGAAATTCTAACACTTTCTACATTCCCTAAAATAGGCTTCCAGTTTATTTTTTGTAAAGAAGCTTGGGAAGTAATCTGGACATCCTGCTGCTTCAATCCTGCAACATAGGCATTTATGACCTCATAGGGATTCGCCTTTCCTAAATACTGATTTAATTTGCCAGAAGCCTTCAAAACCATGAGCATATGTGATAAGTCCATTGAGTTGGTGCGATGAGTGGTACTACCATAAAAATGAATACAAAAGTGACCTGGAAAGCTATTCGCTAATGCTCCAGCACCATGCGGCATTCCATGCATCGAGCCCGCTATCCATTGATCCTTATGAATAACAATAATAGCTCGGCGTTTCCAACTCCATTTACCCCCGTATATTCTTTTCATTACCTTCGTGTCTTTTGTGGTTAATGGCTGTACATCCGCATGGTGGCTTCCCGCTCGTCGTTGCACCTTGAACTTTCTTCCCGTTTCCACGTCCATTACCGTAAATTTTGTGTACTTTGGCAGGATTTGATTAACTTCTTTCCAATTTAACATCTCAATTTTATAGCTGATTGTTGATGCTGCTTTTACCCCTTGGCCATTTAGGAGGATATGAATTAACATTAAAAAAATGACTACCCTCTTCATCGTATCCTCCTTTTACAAAAAACTTGCTACATTAAAAGAGTTACCTGAAGAGGAAATTATCATTCATTCAATCATGGTATTTTTCTTACTTTTCAAGATTTTTTAATTGTGTTTCAATCCCATTCCAATTTATACCTTCACCAATAAACACAAGGTTTAATCGCATATTCATGTCTTCTTTTAGATAAATCGGCATGCCATAAGAAAACTGAAATAAAAAAGGCAGGTTCGAATGATCAAACTTAACATAGCCCTTTATACGGTAAATTGTATCTGGTAAATGTTTTAAGAAATTCTCAAATTCAGCATGGCTAATGGCAGTTTTAAATTGATAAACAAATGTCGTTAAATTTATAGTTACTCGTTGTGACTCTTTCTTTTCCTTTTCAAAGGATACAGAAAGCTTTCTCAGCTGTTCAATTGACACCTGTGAATAATTAGTAAGAAGGCATCTTGCATTTGAATTAATGGATTGAATCTCGAATATTATCTTTGCTTGCTCACTCTCTTTTAATTCATCCATTTTGTTAATAATAATGAAGTCAGCATGCCTTACTTGCTCAAGAATCAATTGCTGGAGCTGGGGACTTAAGGATTTTCTTTCCATCCATCTCTTGCCATCGACTGTTGTTAGGATGCCTTTAATCAATAATTTATCTGCAAACAATGGGGAAAGGATCGCATCTAAAACCTCCACAGGGTGGGCAGCACCGGTTGTTTCGATATATATCACGTCTGGTTTTTCATCTAATAATAATCCTTGCAACTGGGCTTCAAGTTTGTCTTGGATGGAGCAGCAAATACATCCTCCTAACAATTCTTTTAAGGAAACATCCTCACCCTCAACTGCATCAGAGTCTATGGAAACCTTACCTAGTTCGTTCATCATGACAGCTGTTTTTCTTCCTAACCTTTGTTCATCTTCTAACAATCGTTTTAAAAGGGTGGTTTTCCCGCTTCCCAAAAATCCTGATAAAATATAAACCTCAGCTTTTTTCATCCTCAATTCCCTTCCAATGGTCATTAATTGTACTCTAAAAAAATGACCCAACTCCGGGGAGTCGGGTTACTTTTTTTATTTCATTGTTCCCTTTAATACTTTAATCGCCTCTTGCATTTGTGTATCACTTGTTTTTATTTTGTCCCTTAATAACTCCATTAGTTTCATGGTGGAATCACCTTTTAAAACACCATTGACTGGGAGTTTTTGAGCTTTTTGGAAGGCAGTAACAGCATCTTTTGTCTTTTGATCAAAAAATCCATCTGTCCGACCTGGATCAAAACCAATCGCTTTGAGCATTTTTTGGGCAGTTTGAACTTCCGTAGATGATGTAGATAGTTTCAGTTCCTTATCGGGATTAATAATTGTTAGAGTTGCATATTCAGGCAGGGCTACAGCTACATCAGGATTTATCCCCTTTTTATGAATCCAATTCCCGTTCGGTGTCAACCATTTCGCCGTGGTGAATTTAAGATTTGAGCCATCCTTGAAGTCAGAAGCAGTCTGGACTGTTCCCTTACCAAAAGACTTCTCTCCGACTAGCTTAACACCAGCAGATTCTTTTACAGCTGCAGCAAGTATTTCTGATGCACTTGCACTACCTTTATCAATTAAAACAACCAAAGGAAGATTTGGGTTCCCTTCATTTTGAGAAGGATATTCCTTAATCTTTCCATTTCGGTCTTCTACTTTTAAAATAAGTTTCCCTTTTGGAACGAACATGCTCGAAATCGAGATGGCCTGGTCCAATAAACCTCCTGGATTTTGACGCAAGTCTAATACTAGCCCCTTCATTCCTTTCTTATTCAAGTCATTCAAGGTCTCAACTAGCTCCTTAGACGTATTACTGGAAAAGCTCGTAATTTGAACTTTAGCAATCCCGTCTCCCACCATTTCACCATAAACAGTTTCAATTGGTATCTCATCACGGATAATTGGCACAGTCATTGGAGCTGCTGTACCAGGGCGTTGGACAGACAACTCAACCTTTGTACCCTTTTTCCCACGAATCAGTGTTACTGCTTGAGTAGAATTCATCCCTTGGAGGCTTTTTCCATTTACGGACATGATCATGTCATTTGGTTTTAAGCCAGCTTTTTCCGCAGGAGATCCTTTTATGGGAGACACAATCACGATGTGCCCATCCTTTTCCTGAATTTCAGCGCCAATCCCTTCAAAAGATGAAGAAATGCTGCCATGAAAGCTTTCTGCTTCTTCATTACTCATATAGTCTGAATAGGGATCATCCAGCGACTCCACCATCCCATTTATTGCACCATTAATGACCTTTTTTTGATCAATATCCTTAAAATAACCACTTTTCAATGTATCATATGCTTCATAGAGTTTATCAAATTCTGGTCTTTCTGTTCCAACTGTAACGACCTTTTCTTCTCCAAATGCTAGTGCAAACGCTGTAATTCCCGCAGATAGAAACACAACCATAAACAACAGCATGATAAAATGGAATTTTTTTAAACGAATGTGTCCTGATTTGTTTGCTGATCCATGCTCTTGTTCAACGTTTGCTTCTTCCGCTTTTATCTGTTCTATTTTCTCGTCTTTCAAATCCTTCACCACTTTCATTAACCATAAAAATAAGAAATGATCCAGCGAAAATTTTCTTATTAGGTGCTAGATGGATTTCTAAATTTTCAAAAGCTATTATCAGATACTTTTAAAAAATAACCCTTAGTGATTAGAATAACATCTTTCGTATAAAATTAACAAAGAAAAGTTAATGAAATTATAATAAGATCACAAATAAATTTTCACAATAAAAGCACCTACCAAATGGTAAGTGCCGTTTATTTTTATCCTACATCATAACCTTGATCTTCGACGGCCTCTTTAAGCTTCCCAACTGAGGCTTTGCTTAAATCATGACCAACCATAACCTTGCCATCTTTTAATGAAACATTAACTTCTGTTACACCTTCTAAATTGAGAAGGGCTGTTTTCACTGCCTTTTCACAATGTCCGCATGTCATTCCTGTAACCTGTAATGTTGTTTTCTCCATGAAAATTACCTCACTTTATATTTATATTTTCACTCGCTTCAAACGAAGGGCGTTGGACACTACTGATACTGAACTAAACGCCATGGCTGCACCAGCAACCCAAGGGGCTAACAAGCCAAGTGCCGCAATTGGGATCCCCCCTGAATTATAAACAAGCGCCCAAAAGAGGTTTTGGCGAATATTTTGCATCGTTAATTTACTTAAACCCATTGCCTTTGGAATCAAGGTTAATTCCCCGCCAAGAATTGTTATATCAGCCGCTTCAATCGCTACATCAGTACCCGTACCGATTGCAATCCCTATATCAGCTACGACAAGGGCTGGAGCATCATTTATTCCATCGCCAACCATGGCCACTTTTAGACCTTGCAGCTGTAATTCTTTGACATGATTGGCCTTTTCCTCGGGAAGGACTTCTGCAATAACATTAGAAATGCCGACTTGATTCGCAATCGCTTTAGCCGTACGTTCATTATCACCAGTTAACATAAACACTTTAATTCCTAATTGGTTTAATTGCTCAACCGCCATTTTAGCTGTCTCTTTTACTGTATCGGCAACAGCAACTACACCCATAATAGTGGAATTTATGGCAATAAACATAGCTGTTTTCCCTTCGTTCTCCAATCGGGTTAGGTCTTGGTCTCCCGTAATGCTGGGAATATTTTTTAGAGCCATAAGTTTACTGGTGCCTACAAATATTTCATCATTGCCTATTTTTGCTTCAATTCCATAACCAGGTACTGCCTTAAACCGTTTGACAGGCAGGGTACTTGATCTTTTTTCAATCCCATATTTTACGATCGCTTCGGCAAGTGGATGTTCAGAAGACTTTTCTGCTGAAACGAGGTATTGGAGTACTTTTTTCTCGTCCTGATAAGCTATAAAATCTGTTACTGTAGGATGTCCTTTTGTAATCGTGCCGGTTTTATCAAGGACGATTGCATTAATTTTATGGGCTGCTTCTAAATGCTCTCCACCTTTAAAAAGAATCCCCATTTCAGCTCCTTTACCTGTACCAACCATGATAGATGTTGGAGTGGCTAGTCCTAACGCACATGGACAAGCTATAACAAGAACAGCGATCGCTGTTTCTAATGCGGAAGGGAAATCTCCAGGATTCACAAAGAAATACCAAATTAAAAAAGTAAACATTGAGATTGCAACCACAACGGGCACAAAATAACCTGAAATTGTATCTGCTACCCGTTGGATTGGGGCTTTGCTGCCCTGGGCTTCTTCGACAATTTTAATTATTCCAGCAAGTGCTGTGTCTTTGCCAATCTTCATTGCTTTTATGGTCAGGGTGCCATTCTTATTGATCGTTGAACCAATGACATTGTCCCCAACAGATTTTTCCACTGGAATTGACTCACCGGTTATCATTGCTTCATCAACAGAAGATTGCCCAAAGGTTACCATTCCATCGACAGGAATTTTTTCCCCTGGCTTTACCAATAAGTAATCAGAAACTTTCACTTCCTCAATTGGAATTTGAAGTTCCTTACCTTCTCTTAGTACAGTGGCTTCTTTTGCTTGGAGACTTAACAACTTCGATATGGCAAGCGTTGTTTTCCCTTTGGCCATCGTTTCAAATAATTTCCCTAATAGAATTAAAGTAATCAGTACAGCACTTGTTTCAAAATATAGATGTGGCATATAGTTAGTGTTACCAATTGTTTTCATTCCTTCAGCTAAGCTATAAAAATATGCTGCTGATGTTCCTAACGAGACAAGGACATCCATATTAGCACTTTTATTTTTCAGGGCCTTAAAAGCACCCATATAAAACTGACCACCTATATAGAATTGCACAGGCGTTGCCAATAGTAATTGAAACCATGGATTCATCAAAAAATGTGGCATTGGTAAACCAAAATCAACAGGCAAATGGGAAAGCATCGTATATAGAAGCGGTATTGCCAGAATTACCGACAGAAGAAATATACGTTTTTTTTGTTTAATTTCTGCATCTTTATTCTGCTGTTTGGTATCCCTGTGAACCTTTTCTGTTGCTTCATAACCAAGATTTTCTATTTTAGTAATAATATCATTACTTGAAACCAGTTCTGTATCGAAAGAAATAGCTGCACTTTCCATTGCCAAATTGACATTTGCCTCAACACTGTCCATTTTATTGAGGACTTTCTCGATTCTCGTTGAACAGGCTGCACAGGTCATTCCAGAAATGTCTAATTTGAGCTGCTCTTTCATTTGGATCACCTCTTTTATATACTATACCCCCGCAGTGTATATTTGGTCAAAGAATTTTTACCGAAAATAATACTATATTTAATTTAAGCCTTATTTTAACGTCTTTCGATGATTTTTGTCACAGAGGAGTTTTGTTTTTTATTTATTCTCCATTTTGGTAGTGAGTTCCTGTTAATTACTAAAATAAAAAGCCTCATCCAATTTGGAAAAGGCTCATTTTAATTATTCTTTTATCGCTGCTTCTAAAGCAACTTCTATCATATCGTTAAAGGTTAATTGCCTTTCTTCGGCTGTTGTTTCTTCACCTGTTAAGATATGATCACTAACTGTTAGAACGGAAAGTGCTCTCCGATCAAATTTAGCGGCTAATGTATAAAGGGCTGTGGTCTCCATTTCGATCGCCAGGATTTGATATTTAGCCCATTTTTCAAGTTCAGCGTTATCATTATAGAATGAATCTGCTGTAAAAATATTTCCTACTTTCAAGTTAAGTCCTTTTGCCACCCCTGCATCATATGCCTTACGAAGTAAATCAAAGTTTGCTGTAGGGGCAAAATCGACATGACCAAACGTTAAACGATTCATATTTGAGTCGGTTGAGCTTGTCATTGCCAAAATGACATCACGAACCTTTACATCTTTTTGAATGGCTCCACATGTTCCAACACGAATTAGATTTTGGACATTATAGCTTTGCATAAGTTCATTTATATAAATTGAGATGGAGGGAACACCCATTCCAGTCCCTTGTACAGAAATTCTTTTTCCTTTATACGTTCCTGTAAACCCGAACATATTTCGAACTTCGTTGTAACATTTTGCATCTTCTAGAAATGTTTCTGCAATATATTTTGCGCGAAGCGGGTCCCCTGGCAGTAATACTGTTTCAGCAATTTCGTTTTCCTTCGCACCAATATGTACACTCATCTATATTCCTCCAATCAATAACTCCAGCCGTATTAAAACTGTTTCATTGACAATATATCATAAACAATTTCTAATGAGAAACTCTGCGATGAAAAAGACATGAATTTATTATTTTGTGGGAAGCTATTTTTAAGATTGGAGGGAGATCATTCATGGGTAAAAAACATCGAAGCCGCACTAATTCACCGAAGAAAAATAATCACATCCCTGCTGAGGCCATTGTGGCTGAACATGAAGCACATGCAAAAGAGCACAATGCAACTGGTGGAAGAAAGCACTGAGCTAAAAAAACCTAAGGAATATTGTCCTTAGGTTTTTAGTTTACAGAAGAACTATTCTGTTAATAGGAAACCAACCACCAGGTTTTAATTGATAATAATGCTGTCCTCCCCTGCCTTGGTCAATTAACACAATATCCCCGGTTGAGAGAAATCTGCCTTGATAATCTGCAGGGATTCTGTCAGTAACATTAAAGCGGCTGAAAGTTTCCTCTAAGCATTGCACTCGGCTATTTGCTGGAATAGTGGTTCGAAAAACCTCTTTATGCCCTTTATTTTCACGGTATTTTGGAGTTTGAAAGATCGTCACATCATATAGTGTACATGCTCTTTTTATTAATACTTTGATCATCATATACCTCCAATTATTAGAATTAATTGCTTATTCTAATAATTAGCGTTGGACATTGTCGATTCCTTCTTGAAAATCCCATTTTTTTGTCGAATTGCACTTTTTTTATCCAGCAAAGATGATTTTTATCGAATCAAGCGTTTCAATATACATAAAAACAATAGGACCAAAATGGCCCTATTGTCAGGATTTTATGAATATCGTTGAATTACACTTTGAATTTTTTGTTGTAAATTCGGGATATCTGCATTTGAAACTGACAAGCGTACATTGGTCTCATCTGCACCCATTGCCTCTGAAAACAATCCTGATAGCCCTCTTGCCCGACGGTCCACTTGGAACATGATATCAAGCATGCCATTTCCAGAAGGGAAAAAAACTACTTCTAGTTCATCTAATCTGCCACGAAATAATCCTGCAGTAGGTACAAACTCAAATTCTTGAACAAACGGTAAACGTCCCCGTAATCGCCGCGGTGCTTCTTCACAATCGGCTTCTCGAATCCTAAATCCTAAATTATCAATAGCATTAAACACAGCAGACATAAGTGGGTTAGGGACAACTTTTAGATAATCTTTATCGCTTGGGTCCACACCGCCTTTAATATCTAGACCGGTAGTTACCCAAATCTTTGACCTGCCAATGGAAAGCGGCGTATCAAAAGGAAGTTGAAAGGAAAATGGAATGTCTTTTTTCTCATTTGCACGAATGACAAAAGGAGTAGTTAATCGAAACTTTTCGATCGCAGCGGTGACGGTATACTTTTTGTCATCTGACTCTCTTAAATAGGTGGTATTTAAGGTGAGATAGATCTCATCAACCTGCTGATCGATCTTGCCTCCTTTAATTTCAACTACACCGTTAACAGTCTCCCCCGGCATATAAGTATCTTTTTCAAGCTTTGTGTCCACTGCTGCTGACCCAATTCCTACGCTGGCAAATACTTTGTTAAAAAAAGACATTTTTTCTCCCCCTAGATTAAGTATAAATTTATTATTTCAGCTCTTATTTGGGCACAGTTTTCATATGCTGGTTCAATCTGTAAGAGCTTTCTAATTATGTGTTTGGCCTGGTTCGAAATTTCCAATTCCTCTTCCCAGCTCTTTTCCTGTTTGTGTTGTGGAAAAGTAAAATTTGAATAAAGTAAAAACAATAGAAAATGTCCCAATCCAAAAAAATCCGCTTGGCAGTTAACCTCTTTACGGATATTTTTTTCCTTTGTTGTCTGAACTGCTGTTTTAAAATTAAGATGTCTTCCTAACCCTAAATCAATTAGCCTAATCTTAGCACCATCCGAAATGACATTTGGGATTCGGATATCTCTGTGGATTATTTTATGATTGTGCAGATATTCAATCGGATTTAATAATTCATAGACGATTTGAAAAGCTTCTTTTTCAGTGACTTTCTTTCCTTCAGCAAAAATAAGCTGTTCAAAGTTCATCCCCTCAATAAATTCCATTGTGTAGTAAGGAATGTTGTTAAAGGTACCACCCTCAAAATATCTTGGAAAACCAGGATGTTCAATCGAACTTAACAGTTCTTTCTCATATTCAAAGTCAATTCGACCCGATTGCGTTAATCTTTTATGGAGTCGCAAGGCTTTTAGAACCTTTTTTTGCTTCGATTCCAGATCATATACCAAGTAACTATGACCGTAACCACCTGCTCCAAGATGTCTAATGACCTTGTATCGATCAGCGATGAGCTTATCATTTGGGAAAAGTTGTTCAAATAAATTGGAAAATAGGAATGCAATTCTTTTTATCATGAGAAGGGCACCTTGCTAGCTGCTAAAAAAACTTCTACTTTTATACTTCTTTTTATAATGATGATGTCCTAGGTTGTTGTGCTTATAATGATTTCTTCTCTTCCAGGCATCACTTGAAGAACTATATTGATGGTGATGTTGAAGCTTACTTTTGAAAATTAATTTAAGGATTTTTTTTAACAATTCTTTCCCCTCCTTAGCTTCGTAAACATTCATACGTTTAGAAAAAATAAAGGTTTCATGATTAGCGAAATTTATTAAATATGATGATGATCCAATGTACTCTGGCTAATGTTTTTTTTAACGAGCACAACAAAAAGCGAGCACCGAATGCTCGTCTTCTGTATTAATCTATATTAAAAGGAAAAGACTATTTCCTTCTATTTGATTAATTAATTTTTTATTCATCCTCTTCTTCTTCGTCGATAATACTCTTCTCAATTAAATATTCGAAAGTTATGTCTGCAATTTCCTCTAATTCTTCTTCACTAGGAACGTATCCCCTTTTTACAAGCTCATGAAAGAAAAATTCGGCAATCTCTTCAGTATCAATAAATACTTCAATTTCTCTCATAGCATCGCCCCCTTTTTAGAGAATGTATGATGTACATGGCTTTTTCATGCTATTTACTTTATGGACCTAACTGAATATCCATTTCCAAAGAGAACGAGGATTTATTAACCCTTTAAATTTCAATAAGAGATGAAGTCTTTTTTGGATTGGACAAGCATAGGATGAATGAAAAGAACTTTTCCTGAGGTGATCTGATGTTAAATTTACAATTAAAATTAGAGGCATGGATAAATGATGTTAATCGGGAGGATGGTCTCACCCTCCAAACATTTGAGAAGATTCTAGATGTGATGTTTTTTCTTATTAAATGGGCTGGTATCCCGTTTGTTGTTTATTTACTATTTGAAATTTCAAAGTGGTAGCTTCTCTCTTAGACGTGACTCTTGCCATCGTTACTGACAAGACTTTCTAATTTCCTAAGAATCACACGCATTACTTGATAATATTCCTGATCCTGAAACATTTCATATAAAATCCGGTAATCATTAAATATGTCCAATAAGTTGTCAATTAATTCCTTTTTTTCCTTTTTGCGTTCAATTTCTTCGAATTCTGCTTTTCTAATAATGTTCTGGACTTTTGGATTATCGACTGCCTTTTCCTGCTTATTCACTAAGTATAGGAGACCCAGTTTTTGAATAAATGTGTCAGCATTTTCAGCATCTGCAACAAGTGTCAATTCTTCTTCACCAGCTTCAAGCCATTCACCATCACTTACCCTAGATAGCTCATAAATGACATCTTCCCAGGCATCTTCTTTATAGCGCCAAATTTCTGTACGGAAGCCTACAACTTTAAACAAGTCTGCACCATAACCGCTTACTTGAACTAAATCGCCGAAGAAAAAACTATATTCGATGTCAATTTGTTCTTGTTCCATTACAACGCCATCGAATTCTGATAGTAATTGTAAGGCGGATTCAATGAATAATCCGTCACTTTTATTCACTTCATATACATACTTCCCGTCTAGCCACTTTACATCTGTTACCTTGCCAACTGTTCCATAGATTGTAATCACGACCGTATCACCGATCTTATACTTCGGTTTTTTTCTATTTCCCATTTCCTCCCATCCTCTCAATAATAAGTCGTGAATTTTGATTACAATAGTATATGCGCAGTTTAAATAAAAGCGCATGTGAATTGTAAAATGAAAAAATCGCCTCATTTCTGAGACGATCAAATTGTGCTATATTTTGCTTTCAGTAATCAAATATTGCTGCCATGCCTCATCAAAAACGGACATTGATTCTAAGTATTGACCATTCAGTTCTAGATAAGAACTTAACTCATGATAGTCCTCGGAAGTTTTCGGAAAACTATGATCTAAATAGGCATGATTGGCAAAGTCACTAATAGCATCCTTTGGAGCAGGATGCCTAAATTTCATTAAAAAATGATAAAATGATTTAATCATTTATAAACGCCTTCCTCATCCAGATTCACTCTATATGTATTTCTTATGAAATACTATAACGGATACTATGGTAAGCGTCCAGCGATTAGAAATACCAAAAAGCATAAAAGCAGCCTACAATTGAGGCTGCTTTCATTATGATGAAAAGTCAAAATAATTTTTCTTTAATAACCTTGGAACCGCCATTAACTCTTCGAAGCTGACCACTTTTCCAATCAGTTTACAATCAATTAAATACAACTGATTCTCAATTTCTTTTACAATTGGTTCACTTTGATAAATCATTGCACAATCAGGGCAGGAAAAGGTGGGGGTTTCTGAGATTTCAATCGCTCGCGTCCCATCTGGCAGCTCCCAAAAAACTGAAGTGGTTACTCTTTCTACATTTGTGCTTGAACACCATTCACATACGGTTTCCAATTACACTCCTCCTATTCCTTCAACGTCTCGGCTGATGTTCCATCCCTTTTTGTTTCCTGACTACCTGCTTCTTTATGAGACAATGCTTTAAATTTCTTATCCTTTAATTCATCCCGTTTGCTGCGCCTATCCTTTAACGTCGTGTGTGCCGGGTCTTGGTAATAATCCTTACGGCGATTTAACCTTGTTAATCCCTCTGGAACAAGGTTAAAGTGTTGATCATTCATAATACCTGAGATTCCTGTAAGAGACCTTTTCTCGTCCATATCAGGGAAAACCTCTAGAAAATAACCCTCTGCCCTTCCAGGCACATAATTTTCTGGCTCTGGGTATGAGGTGATTACGCCTTCAAAATTCCGAAGGACCACTTTCTCTGGACTTTGCGAGATCAAGTAATTCGGCTGAAGGGCAATTTTACCCCCTCCGCCTGGTGCATCGACGACAAAGGTCGGTACGGCAATACCAGAAGTATGTCCGCGAAGCCCCTCGATAATTTCAAGTCCTTTTGATACAGGAGCCCTGAAATGACCGATCCCTTCAGATAAATCACATTGATAAATGTAATAAGGCCGGACGCGAATTTTGACAAGATCATGCATTAGTTTTTTCATGATTGGCACACTGTCATTGATTCCTGCAAGGATAACAGACTGGTTACCTACTGGAACACCAGCATTGGCAAGCATTTCACAAGCCCTTTTTGAGTCCTCGGTAATTTCGATCGAAGTATTAAAATGAGTGTTCAGCCAAATTGGATGATATTTTTTCAAGATATTACAAAGGTTTTCGGTAATTCGTTGTGGGAACACAACAGGTGCTCTTGTCCCAATCCGGATAATTTCAACATGATCAATTTCCCTCAGGTTTTTAAGGATATATTCCAAAATAGTATCATTAATCAGCAGGCCGTCCCCGCCAGAAATTAATACATCTCTTACCTGAGGGGTTTGCCTGATATATGAAATAGCTGCATCAAGCTGCTTTTTCGGAACACCCATGCCAATTTGCCCTGAAAAACGTCGCCTTGTACAGTAGCGGCAATACATCGAACACTGATTGGTAACAAGAAAGAGGACCCGGTCTGGATAGCGGTGCGTTAACCCAGGGACAGGTGAATCTTCATCTTCATATAATGGGTCCTCAAGATCATATTTAGTTTTATTAATCTCCTTCGAAATAGGCACAGACTGCATTCTGATCGGACAACGTGGATCATCAGGGTTCATTAAGGAAGCATAATATGGTGTGATATTTAAGGGGATGGTTTTTGTAGAAATTCTTACACCCTCCTCTTCATCTGGAGTTAAATGGATCACCTTTTTTAAATCATCTAACGTACGGATCGTATTCGTTAGTTGCCAAAGCCAATCGTTCCACTGCACTGAAGTAACATCTTTCCAAAGTTCTATATCTTTCCAATGCCTTTGTGGTTTATATAAAAATTGTTTCACTATAAGTTCCTCCCATCTTGCTTCACTAAAATAATATGCAAGATATGTGCCAATGTAATAAAAAGGCTTAGAACTTACTCTTTTAGCTTTTTGCCAAATAAAAAACGCCGAAAACTCGGCAGCTTAGTCTATTATTTTTTTCAATTTATATTGTAAGGTTTGCCGAGGAATCTCTAAAAGCTTCGCTGCTTGGTTAATGTTCCCTTCAGATAATTCAAGGGCATTCAAAATTAGATCCTTCTCTAATGTTTCAATATTTTTCCTTAATGATAGACTTTCCATTACGACATTGTTAATTGTGGTTGTGCTTGGAAGATGTCTTAACATGCTTGGTAAATCTTTATACTTCAACTGCTTTTCTTCACACACATTCATCATGTATTCAATCGTATGTTTCAGTTCCCTTACGTTACCAGGCCATTGATAATTCATCAAGAATAGCTCAAGTTTCTTCTCATAACCGCTAATATTTTTATAGAGTTTTTGATTAAATTCCTTGATAAAATGATCTGCTAAAAAAAGAATATCTTCTTTTCTTTCTCTTAAAGGGATAAGTGAAAAGGTAAATACATTTAATCGGTAGTAAAGGTCCGCACGAAGTGTTTGCTCTTGAAGGGCCTTGTTTGGATTGACATTCATGGCTGCAATTACTCGTACATTTACAGAAACGCTTTGCGAACTTCCAACTCTTCTTACCATTCCATCCTCCAAAACCCGTAATAGCTTCGCTTGAAGTTCTATCGGCATCGTATGTAATTCATCAAGGAATAGCGTTCCCCCATCCGCAAATTCAAATAACCCTTTGCGGTCTATTGCCCCTGTATAGCTTCCTTTAGCCGTACCAAACAGGATACTTTCTAACAGTGTTTCAGGTATGGCAGCGCAATTTTGAGCAATAAACGGTTCAGATGAGCGAGGGGATTCATGATGCACTCCTTGAACAAATAATTCTTTCCCTGTTCCTGACTCGCCATAGACGAGAATAGGAGAATCCGATTTCGCCAGTTTCTTAGCCTCATTTTTGATGCTCTGAAATGGTGGATTAACCGTCAATAGATCATTTAATGTATAGTTTACTTGAATGTTTACCTTCTTTTTACTGTTTTTATTTAATCCCTTTTGTAAATCTAATAGTCGTTCCGCAAGTAGTTTCATTCGGGAATAATCTTTCGCTATTTCAACCGCTCCAATAATTTCTTCCCCGAGAAAGATTGGCAGGGTTGTATTGATGGTATCAATTCTTGTCCCGTGCAAATTCATATAAACCTGTGTTTGGTTGTAGATCGGCTGTCCCGTTTTAATTACTTTTAGTAAGGTACTGGACTCTTCCGTTAGGGAGGGAAATGCGTCAATTAAATGCTTTCCCTGCACTTCCTTCACATCCATCCCATCGTGCTTTGCTGCCACTTCATTATAAAAAATTGTCTTTCCCTCAGTATTGACTACATGAATTCCTTCATCAATGCCTTTTAGAATGGCTGTCAGAACTTCTTGCGTTAATGCGGTTAACGGAACCATTTAATTCACCTGCCCATCCTTTCCAATTTAACAAGGTGCCGAAAAATTGGCACGGTAAGCCGAAATTTTAGCAGTTTGCCAGATTCTTTACCCACATATTCATATTTTCAAGCTTGTCATAGATAAAGCAATTATTCATCAGCCTGCCCCGATACGAATATCCCAGCTGAAATAAAACAGCATTCATCCCAAAGGATAACGATCTTGCAATCGAATAGGCACAAAAGATTCCTTTCCTTTTCAACTCACCTTCAAGTTCCTGAAGAATAATTTTCATAAGCCCATATTTCCGATGTTCAGATAATGTTGCACAATCCGTTAATTCTGCATTTTTATAAAAAGAATTCACTTCGGCTGAAGCTGCACTGACTATTTTTCCTTGAAGGAAAAAAGCGTAATAGATGGTCCCATCCTTGATGGTCTTTATTAAATATTCCGGTTCATGCAAAGGGGTTGGGTAAATTTGAAACACTTGCCTGTACAGTACTGCAAGTTCCACAGCACTGCCCTCGTCGACCTTTCGTAATTCATATTCCTTTGGTGGATACCCTTTCTGAATGGACGTGTCTAATTGATATATACTGTTGACCATCCCGTCTTCGATCACCCAATGATCATTTTTCTTCCGGTCTGACGTGTAATACTTTGAAAAAAAATGGGCATCTGAGCCAAGGAAATAACGTTCCACAACAGCCTCTGGCTGAAGTCCCTTTTCCAAAAAACTAATAAAATCCTCGCTTCTGACCTTGACAATTAACTTTTCAGCCTTGTGCTTTACTGCGAGCTCTTCCGCTCGTTCAATTAGCAATTTTGTGTTTCCACGATAATCATCCACACGAATACGTTTATTAAATGGATCAAGATATATTTCAAGGAAATAGCCGTTTTCCTCTAGAAAAATAGTGGATGCCGTTTGATTCATCGAGTTCACCCCATCGGTAAATGATAATTTCTCTAGCATTCTCGAAAAAATGTCTGGCCTAGATTAGCCAGACATTCCCACTAGGTCGGTATAAATCAATTATAGCAATCTTTAGATATATAAATGGAAAAAATCTGATGTTTACTCTGCCGCCTCACACCATTTTAATAAAGTAAGGGCAATAATCTCACTGGCGATAAACATATCTTCAAGTACAATATGCTCATTTGCATCATGTGCAGTTTCTGTTATCCCAGGACCGAAAATGACCACGGGAGTATTACCAATATTAGAAAGGATACCGCCGTCTGTTCCCCAAGGGCTTGCCTCGATGATAGGACTACTACCCTTTACTTCTATAAAACTCTTTGTCAATTCATTCATTAAAGGATGGTCATTTTCAAGACTTCCTGGCAGCCACCTGCCGCCAAACCATTCTATCCTAAGCGGATTTTCCCTGAGCCACTCATCATTTTCACTTATTTCTCTCAAACAAGTTTCCATTTCAAGTTGTGCTGATTGAATCGTTTCTTCCGGAGAAACTCCCATTCTCCCCTCAATAATTGCGGTATCAGGCACCGAAGAAGGCCATTCGCCGCTTGAAAGCTTTCCGATATTAATTGGAATAGGAATGGGGATTTTTTCAAAGAGAGGGTCTGTAATCCTCTCATTTCTATCGTTCTCTAACTGTTGTAAACTTTGAATGACTACTAGTGCTTTTTCAATTGCGCTTACACCTTTATACCTGGTTCCTCCGTGTGCTGCTTTGCCTTTTACGGTAATTCTAAACCACATTGAGCCCTGCTGCTTCGGGAATATCTTCAAATTGGTCGGTTCTGGAATAATGGCCCCATCCGCCTGGTAACCTCTAAGAACGGCCGCTAGGGAACCAGCTCCGCCGCTTTCTTCTTCAATGACACTTTGAAAAATAACATCCCCTTTAAGTTTGATACCATTTGCTATCAAGGACTCAATCGCCATTAACAGGGCAGCATTCCCACCCTTCATATCCGTCGCGCCTCTTCCATAAAGCTTGCCACACTCAATGGTCCCGCTAAATGGGTCATGTTTCCAGCTTAATTCATCACCAACTGGGACCACGTCAATATGACCATTTAAAATCATCGATTTGCCGCCGCCTGTACCTTTTAACACCGCTACTAGGTTAGGATTCCCGCCGAAGTTCTGGCGGTCACAACAATAAGCAGGGTGGGATTTTAATTCATCACCACCGATTTCCCAAATATCGAGTGTTAATCCTAACTGTCTGCATTTTTCTATGATAATCGCCTGGGTACTACTTTCGTTTCCTCGTGTGCTGTTTTCTCGGACGAGAATTTGTAACAGTCTTGCCCCTCGCGCTCGATTCTCTTTTATCCATTGTTTTATGCGTATTTCATTATTGTCCAAACGATTCACTCCTTATAGAAATGATTCAGCTTAATACGGAATCATACGAACAGTTTCCCGTATCTTAAATTCGCACCCGGTTTTGTTGACAACAGTTTCTAAACTGTAAGGGGCAAACAATTCTGTTAATAGTAAACCCTCCTCAGTTACCTTGAAAACAGCTAGATCAGTGATAATTAAGTCGACACAGGCTGACGATGTTAATGGTAACGTGCATGATGTGACAATTTTGGGCCTACCTTGTTTATCACAATGATTCATGACAACAATGACTTTCTTAGCTTTTTGAGCAAGTTCCATCGCTCCGCCCATCCCTGGAACCTTCTTTCCTGGGACAATCCAGTTAGCAAGGTCGCCCTTTTTACTGACCTCTAGCGATCCTAAAATCGTTATATCCACTCTGCCCCGGCGAATCATTCCAAAAGAAATTCCACTATCACAGTAAGATCCGCCCCAGTTTAGGGTGACTGGAAATCCTCCTGCATTACACAAGTTTTCATCTTCTTCTCCCATTATTGGGGTCGGTCCCATGCCGGTAATGCCGTTTTCAGCGTGAAACATCACCTTTGTCTCGGTTGATAGATGGTTCGGAACGAGCGAGGGAATCCCGATTCCAAGGTTGACAACCATTCCCGTTTGAATTTCCTCTGCAGCCCTTTTAGCCATTTGATTTCTCATATCTACTGCCATGCCCATTTCCAATTCACCCCCTTAGATGGAATGACATAATCTACAAACACTCCTGGCGTAATGATAGCATCGGGGTCAAGACTACCAAGCGGGACAATTTCCTCTACTTCTGCTATCGTGATATCCCCTGCCATAGCAACGAGCGGATTTGTATTGCGGGCACTTTTGTCATAAATTAAATTCCCATACTCATCTGCCTTTTTCGCATAAACAATCGACACCTCAGCCGTTAAAGCTGTTTCAACAAGAAACTTCTTATCTCCTAGAGTAAAAAATGGTTTGTTTTTCGTAACCATTTCATTGTCTGTACCGATATCTGACAATATCGCTGGCAGGCCAACACCGCCCGCGCGTATTCTTTCTGCTAATATTCCCTGCGGTGAAAACTCTACCTCCAGCTTTCCCTCATGCATGAACTGGCCAGCAAAGGGATTGGAGCCAATATGAGAAGCAATTACTTTCGCTGCCCTTTGTTGACTGACTAATTTCCCTATGCCAATTTGCGGGAATCCCGTGTCGTTCCCAATTAAAGTAATATTACGAACTCCTTTTTCAAGAATACCATCGATTAATGCCGGCGGAGAGCCGACCCCGCCAAACCCGCCAAACATCAATGTCATTCCGTCATGAAAATATTCCATAACAGCTGCTAAGGTTGTAATTTTTCTGAATGGATTTTCCATTTACATCACCCCTTCCCTTCATTTAGATGGTTAGAAAAATCTTCAAATGTTTCTTTTAATAAGTGGACCAATTCCTCCATTTCTTTTTGAGTGATAGTAAGAGGAGGAGAAATAATAATAGAGTCTCCGTTTATCCCATCAATGCCAGCACCAGCTGGATAAACAAGCAGTCCTTTTTCCTTTGCAAGAGCTACAATCCTTTGTGTGACCTGGACGTTTCTAGGGTAGGGTGTTTTGGATTCTACTTGCTGGACAAACTCTATTCCCAGTAACAGCCCTTTGCCGCGGATATCACCAATAAACGTGAAAAGTGGTTTTAATCCTTCAAGTTGTGCTCTTAAATAGGCACCTTTACTTTCAACCTCTTGAATAATATTGTTTTGTTCTAAATATTCGAGAACGGCTAAGGCAGTTGCACAAGCCAGTGGATTGGCACTTAAGGTATGGCCGCTCATGACCACCTTTGTTCCTGCCATTATCGGCTCGATGACTTTTTCGGTTGCAATAGCAGCTGCAATCGATGCGTAGCCTGCACCCATCCCTTTTCCTAATGCGACAATATCAGGATTGATTCCCCACTGTTCACTCGCAAGCATTGTGCCAGTTCTGCCACAGCCAGTCATGACTTCATCAGCGATAAAAAGAATGTCATAATCCTCACAGATTTTCTTTATGACCTTGTAGTAATCTATTGGTGGGGCAATTGCTCCGCCTGCAGCTCCGATGACGGGTTCTGCGATAAAAGCAGCGATTTGTTCGGCGCCAATCCGCTTAATAGCTGTCTCTAACTCATGGGCACATAAATAGCCACAGTTAGGTGCCTCGAGGTTATAAGGGCAACGGTAGCAATACGGGGGATTAATGACAGGGAAATCCTCTAAAAGTGGAACAAATCTTGCTCTCCTCCCAGTATGACCTGACATCGAAAGCGCACCTAGGGTAATCCCGTGGTAGCTTACCCATCTCGATAAAACCTTGGTTTTCGTTTGAACACCCTTTTCCTGCCAATATTGAATCGCCATTTTCATGGCCGTTTCAGTAGCTTCAGAACCGCTGTTAACGAAAAAACACCAATTGAGATCTCCTGAAAGCATGTTTGCAATTTTTTTCGCTAAATTTTCAGCAGCATCACTCGTAAATTGTGAGCGATACACAAACGAAACTTTTTTTGCTTGTTCATTCATTGCTTCAATAATCTCTGTTACACCATGACCAATATTGGCAGTTACAGCGCCGGAAGCAGCATCTAAATACCTTTTTCCATCCATATCAAATAAATAAATTCCTTTGCCGTAGTCAATCACAGGGTAAATGTCATCGAGTATTGGTTTTATTAGAAACGAATGATCCATAGGGAAACACTTCCTTATTAAATTAGGCAGGCCTTATAGAAATTGTATGAACTTTTACTTTTTAAGATGATTAATATAAAATTACTTTTAGAATTACAGAAGGAAAGGATCCTATGAGCACAATAAAAAAAATAAAGTTAAAAACGAAAGATATTTCAACCATTCAATTAATCGTTATTTTTTATTTATCCGCATTAATCGTTTCTACTCTTTTATTAAAAATCCCAATGGCTCACCGTCCAAATGTTTCGCTAAGTTTTATTGATGCAATGTTTACCTCCGCTAGTGCGATCAGTGTAACCGGTTTAAGTGTCATTTCAATTAAGGATACCTTTAGTAACTTTGGAATCTTTCTCTTATGCTTAATTCTGCAATTGGGAGGCTTAGGGGTTATGTCCTTAAGTACATTCCTATGGATTATGCTGGGTAAAAAAGTGGGATTAAAAGAAAGACAACTGATTATGATTGATCAAAATCAATCCAACTTAGCTGGTTTGGTCCACCTGGCAAAACGGATCCTGATTATCTTTATTTCGTTTGAATTTGTGGGGGGAATTATCTTAGGGATTCGCTTTTTAAACTATTTCGAAAGCCCATTGTCTGCTTTTAAACATGGATTTTTTTCATCCATCAGCGCTACGACCAATGCGGGATTCGATCTAACAGATGCGTCACTTAGTCCATATAGTGAGGATTATTTTGTTCAGACGATAATAATTTTGTTGATGATTGTTGGGGCAATTGGCTTTCCCGTGATGGTTGAGGTTTTTGAATTCTTTTTAAACCTAAATAGAAGGAAGAAATTTCATTTCACCTTATATACTAAGTTAACCACGATAACGTTTGTTCTCCTTACCATAGTAGGTGCATTTTTGATTTACTGTTTTGATAATCAACACTTTTTTTCTGATAAAAATTGGCATGAATCCTTTTTCTACTCTTTATTTAATTCCGTAACAACTAAAAGTGCTGGATTAGCAACAATGGATATCAATGATTTTACTCCGAGCAACCAACTTTTCCTGTCGATTTTAATGTTTATTGGCGGTTCTCCAAGCAGTGCGAGCGGAGGTATACGAACCACCACGTTTGCCATCGTTATTTTAGCGATCATATTTTACGCACAAGGAAAAAGCTCAATCAAAATCTTTAGACGTGAACTGCTTAGTGAGGATGTCCTTAAATCATTTATCGTGATCGCGACCGGAGCATTTTTATGTTTGTTCTCCATTTTAATCCTATCGATTACAGAACAAGGCACTGTGATAGAGGTTATATTCGAAGTTTCTTCTGCTTTTGGCACCAATGGATTATCGTTGGGTTTAACACCAAGACTTACTACCTTTGGACAAATACTCATCATTATCCTGATGTTTATTGGAAGAGTAGGCATTGTTACCTGTTTACTTATCTTAAGAGGCAAAGGCAGCAAGGAAAAGTTCAACTACCCTAAGGAAAAGGTTACGATTGGGTAAAAGTCATTAATTGCAGGAGTGGAGATTGTCCGCTTAGAGATCTCATGAGAACAGGTCACGCCCGATTCTTCAGAAATCTGTCCACATGAACTCATCTTTCGGTTTTTTCAAAAATCGACCCCTTCCATAAAAAAATAACCCGCAAAAATTTGCGGGTTAGACAAGTACAGTTTCTTGTTTTCGTTCAGTTGTTTTTTTTTGAATAATGTCTCTAGCAATCCAGACTCCGCATGCACTTGCTTGCGCAAGACCACGAGTAATCCCAGCTCCATCGCCACCGACATAAAGTCCGCTGATTTCTGATTCAAATCGGTCGTTTAAGCGTGGTCGTGCCGAATAGAACTTAGCCTCAACACCGTAGAACAAGGTATGCTCTGAAGCAAGACCTGGTGTCACCTGATTCAACGCCTCGGTCATTTCTATTAAGCTTTTTAATGTATTATAAGGAAGAACTAATCCAAGGTCACCTGGGACAGCTTCTTTCAATGTCGGCTCAAGGAAACCTTCTTTAATCCTTTTTGAAGTGGATCTTCTGCCCTTTAAAATATCTCCGTATTTTTGGACGATTAGACCGCCATTTGAAAGGCTGTTAGCTAGGCGGGAAATTTCATGTGCATATTCATTCGGCTTATCAAATGGATCTGAAAACGTATGGGAAACAAGTAAGGCAAAGTTTGTGTTCGGACTGCCAAGTTTCGGATCTTTGTAGGCATGTCCGTTGGCAAGCATAATCCCGGAATGATTTTCAACCACCACATGCCCAGATGGGTTACTGCAAAATGTTCGTACAGTTGTCCCAACGGATGTATTAAAAATAAATTTCCCTTCATACAAATGCTCATTGATTTCTTGCATGACAATATTGGAAGTTTCAACACGAACACCAATATCTACTTGGTTACTTATCATGCGTAATCTGCGCGATTTTAAGATACCAGAAAGCCATTTAGAACCATCTCGGCCTGGTGTAATGACCACCTTATCCGCATAAATATTTTGGTCCCCTTTTAGATTAATACCTTTCACCACAAGACCATCTGGTGTTTTTTCAGTTATTAAATCCACTACTTCTGTTTTATATGACATGTCAATCTTTGTCTTTAAGTATTCGTAGATACTTTTCATGATTTCAAGATTTTGTTCCGTACCAAGGTGTCGTACCTGCGCACGTAATAGCTTTAATCCAGCTGCATAGCCGCGGCGTTCGATGTCTTTTACCTCATCTGTTAATGGGTCAGTAATGCTTTTCGTCGCCCCATGCTGTAAATTGATTTCATCAACATAACGAATTAATTCAACTACCTGTGAATCTGGAAGATAATCTGTCATCCAGCCGCCAAATTCACTTGTGATATTAAACTTCCCGTCCGAATAAGCACCAGCTCCACCAAAACCATTAGTAATCGAACATGCCGGCAGACACCCAGCAAATTCTTTTTTCCCCGCAGCCGGTGGGCATTTTTCAATTTTCTTTTGTAAAATCGGGCAATTTCTCCGATAAATATCATGTCCTTTATCCACTAATAGAACCTTTGCGTTCGGCATTTTTAGTGTCAGTTCATAGCAGGCGAATATCCCTGCAGGGCCAGCACCCACTACAATCACATCATATCTCGTATCCATTGTCCAATTACCTCCAAAGTCGTTTTACTCAACATTTGTAAATATATCAGACTATTTTCGTTCCGTCAACAATAAATACGAACTATTCTTTTAAAAAATATTATATCGTTCGGATTTCACTCGTTTATCAGAAAATTATATAAAAAGAAACGGCTGACTCGTTTTGAGTCAGCCTTTTTTTCATCAAATTAATAGCCCCAGCTTGCCCCGATAATAATCAATAAGATAAACAGGACGACAATTAACGCAAATCCACTGCCGATTCCGCAACCTCCTACAGGGTAACCGCAACCTCCTACAGGGTATGCAGGGTAACCACATCCACCATGTCCGTAATACATACACTTCACTCCTAACGAAATTGTTTCTTAACACTGTACTTTATGTAGTAGGTACTTGACCCG
Source organism: Bacillus sp. OV166 (assembly GCF_900177675.1). GTDB lineage: Bacteria > Bacillota > Bacilli > Bacillales > Cytobacillaceae > Neobacillus. The sequence goes on from NZ_FXWM01000001.1 coordinate 4,683,412, forward strand.
TATGTGCATTCGCCTATATTATGAAATACAATGATAAAAATTGTAGGTGAAACCATGAAAGGTATTTTGAAAAATTTTATTAACGGTATTTTAACGATTGTCCCTATCATCCTTGTAATTTATGTGATTTACAAAACGTTTCTATTTTTAGACGGTTTACTTGGTAACACTCTAAAGCCTTATTTAAAGGAAGACTACATTCCTGGGATTGGCTTACTAACTACCATCATCTTAATAACTGTTTTAGGGTGGCTATCTACGAAATATATTTCGGGTAAAATCATACGCTTGATCGATATTCTTTTAGACAAGATTCCAGTTGTTAAGACCATCTATTCCGTAATTAAAGACACGGTCCAATCCTTCCTTGGCGAGAAAAAGTCCTTTTCCAAGGTAGCTCTAGTGGTGATTCCAGGAACAGAAATGCGCAGTCTGGGATTTATTACTTCTGAACAATTAGAGGAATTTTATTCTCCTTTAAAGGACCATGTGGCTGTCTATATCCCGCAAACATTCCAGGTGGCCGGGTTTACCTTTCTTCTACCAAAGGAACAAGTAGAAATTATCGACGTCAAACCCGAGGAAGCGATGAAATTTATCTTATCGGGCGGAATGACGTCAAGTTCAAAACAAAAGGTAAAATAAAAAAGCCGCGATCGCGGCTTTTTATATTGCTCCGAAAAGTTTCGTGAATTCCCCGTATCCTTGCTTTTCGAGCTCGTCTTTTGGAATAAACCGCAATGCGGCAGAGTTGATACAATAACGCAATCCAGTTGGGTTTGGTCCGTCATTAAAGACGTGACCTAAATGGGAATCAGCTGATTTACTCCTTACTTCTGTCCGAGTCATATAATGACTGAAATCACCTTTTTCAATCACTTCTTCGTCTTGAATCGGTTTAGTGAAGCTCGGCCAGCCGCAGCCGGCATCGAATTTATCCAACGAACTAAACAGCGGCTTCCCAGAAACAAGATCTACATAAATCCCCTCTCTCGTTTCATTCCAGTATTCATTTCGAAACGGAGGTTCTGTGCCATTATTTTGTGTGACTTCATACTGGATCGGTGTTAATTCCTTTTTTAGCTGTTCTACATCCTTATTTTTCATTTTTCTCCCCCCAATGACTTTGAATAAAGCCTGCTCGACCCGAGCCTACATGATAGGATTCATAATGGGCCCGATTTTTTTTATAGTACTGCTGATGATAATCTTCGGCTGAATAAAAGGTCTGTGCTGGCAAGATCGGCGTCACAATCGGTTTAGTAAAACGGCCGCTTTCTTGTAATGCTTGCTTGGACTGTTCGGCAAGCCTTTTTTGTGTTTCATCATGGTAGAAAATTGCCGTTTGATACGATTGCCCTCGATCATGGAATTGGCCGCCCGGGTCGGTAGGGTCAATTTGCTGCCAAAATAACTCCAATAGTTTTTCATAAGGAAAAATCTCTGGATCATAGGTGATTTGCACGGCTTCAAAATGGCCAGTAGTATCCGTACAAACTTGTTGATATGTCGGGTTTTCTACGGATCCCCCTGTATAGCCTGAAGTAACGCTATTAATTCCGGGCTGTTCATCAAATGGTTTCACCATACACCAAAAACAGCCGCCAGCAAACGTTGCAACTTGATTTGTTTTTTCCAAGTTCCCACACCCCTTTAACTTTATTTCACTTTGAGTATGAGTATACAGAATGTTTTAGGAAAAATAAAATCTCCTGACTGAAAGAAGGGCAGAGTCCTCTAACGCTGGGCCTGGGGCTAGACAATAATAAAAGGCTAAACAAGTCACGGTCGACATCGACCTAACTTGTTCAGCCTTTCCTATTTTAATAGCTCTTTCGCTGCTTCATCTGTTTGTTTATATTTTTCCATTGTTTTTTAACTTCTGCTTGTGCACGTTTATCAGCTTTCCTTTCGATAAACGCCAACTCCTTTTGCAGCTTGTTGTAGCTTGTCAGCCGCTCAGCCGCAATCAATCCTTCTTCAATTGCCTTCACCACAGCACAGCCGGGCTCATTCTTATGCTGACAATCTCGGTAGCGACACTGGGTAGCTAATTCTTCAATTTCTGAAAAGGTCTCTGTTAAACCGTCTGAGCTTTCCCAAAGTTGCAGTTCCCTCATTCCTGGCGTATCAATCAAAACACTGCCATTCGGGAGAAGGATTAGTTCACGGTGGGTAGTTGTATGACGCCCTTTATCATCTGCCATTCGAATATCCTGAACTAGCTGTTTCTCCTCTCCTAAGAGACGATTCGTTAAAGTCGATTTCCCAACCCCTGAAGAACCAAGCAAGGCAATTGTTTTTCCTGGCTTCAAGAAAGGTTCTAGTTCCTCAAAGCCAGTCATCGTTTCGGCACTAACTGCAATAACTGGAACTCCGCCAAGGCTAATCGCTTCAACCTCAGCCAGCATATTTTCGAGATCCTGACAAAGGTCTGCCTTACTTAAAACAATAACTGGGTTTGCCCCACTTTCCCAAGCAAGCAAAAGGTAGCGTTCGATTCTTCTTAGATTCAAATCCTCATTCAGTGAATTTACGAGAAAGACAGTGTCGATATTGGTCGCAATGATTTGCTCTTGTGCGGTAAGACCAGCTGATTTTCGCGAGAACTTACTTTTTCGCGGCATGATGGCCAAAATGGTGCCTTTTCCTTCGTTACTCCTCGGCATTAGAGCAACCCAATCACCTACAGCTGGGAAGTCCTCTCTGTTAAGGGCATTGAAGCTAAACCTGCCCGATACCTCACATAATAATTCACCCTGTTCTGTCCACACCCTATACATTCGTTTGTGCTCGAGTGCCACACGGCCAAGAATCATCTCATCATTTGTATTTAATTTATGAAAATCATTTTTTACTGTTTCAGTTAAACCCATTGCTACTAAATTCATCTTTATTCCTCCAGCGAATCATTATTTTTTCATAATAAAAACCATAGGCACACACAGCCCATGGTTTTATTCGCATAATGGAATAAAGGGTACAAAGGATCCCTAACAGGAAAATCTTTGGGCTGTGCAAACAACAATATTCAAATTACGGTTTGGACTCATCGATTCAATTGCCATTGCACTTCACCCACTTTCAATCATATTTGTTATCAGTATATGTGTAATATTCCCATTTGTAAATAAAAAATGAAAAATTTCCAAATTACTGCGATATAAGTTAGACACCTACCTATTTAAGCTTGAATAAATTATGGTGTAATCCATTAGATAGGAGTTGATAAAATGACCGAGAAAAGAACTCATTCCGATTATCTTCAAAAAGCGGCGATGTATGATTTGTTAGCTCAATTTTATAAATACTCATTTCCAAACTTACACATGCAGTATTATTTAAAACATATAAAATACATGAATAAAGCGATGAACTTCATGCGTACAGATTCCCAACCAATACAATTAGAAGCGAAGGTGCGTTTCCTTCACACCTCCCCAGATTCCCCAAACGTTGATATTTATATAGACGGGAAACGAGTGATAAGGGACTTACCATTTAAAGAAGTAAGTACAGTTCTGTCATTACCTGCTGGAAAACATCATATTGACATTTACCGAACGGGAAATATGGTGGACAGCGTTTTAAATAAAACGATAACTGTTGAACCTGGAAATTCCTATACACTTGCTGCAATTGACTCTGTTAAGAAATTGCGCCTGCTCGTGTTTCAGAATCAACCATCAGTACCAAGAAATGAATCGAAGGTTCGCTTTATCCACTTATCACCAGATACTTCGCCACTAGACATTGCAGTCAAAGAACGAGATGTGATTTTCCCAAATGTTTCTTATAAGCAGGCAACCCAATATTTAGGGTTAACACCGATGACAGTCGATTTGGAAGCAAGGGCCACTGGCAGTAGGACCATACTTCTACCCCTGCCGAGGGTTCAATTTATGGCAAATGAAAGCTACACAATTGTTTTTATTGGCTTAGCCAATGGTCAACCAGAATTCCAATTCATCACTATCAAGGAATAAAAAACAGGTGCCTCCTAGTGATGAGGCGCCTATTTCACTGGTACTAAAATCGTAAAGGCAATATCATCCTTCTTTAAATCAAATTTATCTGCCTTTATTCTTATATCACTTTTTTGTTTTAACTGTTGCATATTAACATAAATAACTTTATCTGTAGGTCTTATGTCGACTCCCTTTGGAATCTTATAATTTTCGCTAATAAAATTTAGGACGTACGAAATGGGGAGGTGTAAACTGCCGATTGTCATTGATTTCTGTCTTAAAACCAAATCACCATTTTCAAGTGCCTTAGGCTCGAAGGTTAACCTCATATTCAATTCCTCACTAAAGAAGGGCAAGGTACCATATAATTCAACCTCATCTCCCAAAATGATTCGATAATCAATCGGTGAATCAGCGGCCTCTTCCTTTAAATAATGATTGATGAGTTTATTTAAATCATTCTTATTTGAATTAACATGGAAGGAAACATGTTCACCCATTGGCACATTCAATTTGCTCGTTTGCCGGCCATCCGACGGGAACATTACCAGCGACAACATAACAATAGCGAACAAAAGGTTGATTCCTATCAACAGCAGGAATCCGATTTTCCATTTGTTTTTCATCTAATTCTCCTCTGTATTGACCATATATGGCGTTTTGTCCAATTCAGGTAATACTTGTTCTTCTAATGTCTTGTTCAACCTTTGCGCAATCAACTCATAGCCTTTGTCATTTGGATGAAAATTATCTGTAAATAATAAATTTTCGTTAGAATTTAAAAACATGTCTTCTATTGAGACAAAATAGGCATTGGGGTAATTAGCAACCACTCTTTGACCAATCTTATTCCAATCAGCAACAATCTCATCCAACTCTTTAATTTCTGAAAACCATTTAGAAAATGGATTATATAACCCCACTAATACAACCTGAGAATGGGGATTTTCCTTAATGATAACCTCGATAATTTGCTTTAAATGAGTTCGATAGGATTCTTTTTCGGTGGTAAACGTGGAAAGTTGAAGGTTTTCAATATTGTCCTTGACGACTTTCATAATGTCGTTTCCACCTATAGTTAGAATAACAAGATCTGCCTTTTGTATCACAGCTTTCATTTCTGGCGTTTTCAATCGTTTTAAAAGTTGAGTTGTCCGATTACCTTTTACGCCATAATTATAGAAGTCAACTTCTTTTATACCTTTTTCTTTTTCAAGCATTGATTCTAAATATGGCAAGTAGCCGCCTTTGTTTGTACTATCGCCTACCCCTTGAGTAAGTGAATCGCCTGCTGATAAAACTGTTAATTTGCGGGGGACGAAGTCAGCAGGAACTTGTGCAAATGCCTGTGCTGCAGTTTTCTTTTCAGAATGTAACGCCCATTGGCTAACTTGATTACATGAACATAGGAATAATACCGTGAGAATTAGAAGGGGGAAGAGCTTTTTCATCTTAAATTCACCTGCCTTCTAGATTATAATTATTATAACACGGCTTGAATCATTCAAAACAATATGTACTATATCCTATTCCTGCCAAAAAAAATAGACCTGTCCGAGGGTCTATTGTAATGCTTTCATATCATGAATTATTTCATCAAAGGGAACATTCTTGTAACCATCATAGGATTTTTTAATATGTCCTTCTTTGTCTACTAAATATATAGAGGTCCCATGAATCACTTGATTACCCTCGATAGGTTTTTTGACAAGTGCTTTATAATTTTTCAGGGCGAAGTTTTCAATAAACTCTTGCGAGTATCCAGTCACAAAGGTCCAATTTTTAAAATCTACTTGGAATTGTTCCCCATATCGGGTTAATACTTCAGGGGTATCGACAACTGGATCGACACTGAAGGAGACCAATTCAACATTCTTCAAGCCTTCATCCTTGACCATTTTTTGTAATTTTGTCAAGTTAGAAGTCATCGGCGGACAAACATCTGCACAGCTTGTAAAAATAAAGTCTGAAATCCATACCTTACCCTTTAAATCCTTTAATCCAAAGGGTTTATTGTCTTGATTTGTAGCTGTAAAGTCCTTAATTGGCCAGTCGACGGCATTTTCTATTTCTTTTTGTCCACATGCCGACATAATGAGTGTTGTAAGAACTAAGACCACTACTAAAAACCGAGCTTTCATACCATCACCTGCAACCTTTTTTTCTATTCCATATCGTGAATAGTTTAACAAAGATTTGATGAAGATGAAAGGAAATGGCTTGTTAATCGATAACACCCGTTCGTTCAATCGTATTCTTTACATGGACATCAAAGGTAACATCCTTATACTTTCGGTCCCACTCCTCCTGCGTGATCGGTTTGCCCCTTAAGTGGGCTTCGTATTCATTTCCAAGACCGACTGGGTCTATTTCTAATTCCTTAAAATGAAGAAGTAAACTTTCTATTTTTTTTTTCATCGACTCATCTAACTTTTTTTCAAGAAACTTTACCGAAGTTGGTTTACCTAAATCTAAGGCTTCTGTCATTTCTAATACCCTTGAATCTAAGTCTACATCCACTCTAAAACGGAGGTTTTTTTTATCGACTATTTCAATTTTAGTCTTACTTCGAATGTTATCAATGCTGACATATATTTTACTGAATATTGGTTTTTTAGTGTAATTTTCGTTTTTTATAATGATTTTTTTTAATTGATCTGTCTTATACCCCATTTCTTTTGTACCAGCTTTATATTTATCAATTAATACTTTCAAATAAAAAAGATCCCCTTGCCTTAATTCATCAACTAAACGGTCACCTTTAAAAAGACCCACCCCAGAAATAATAACATCTTTATCCTTTACTTTAAGGATTGGGAGAACAGGGTCCTTCCCAATGTCATAATAATTATGGTTAAACTCATGCAGGGTCGGGGAGATAATTTGTTCACCCTCCACATTTTGTTTAATTAAATTGTACATATATGTACCAAGGTTTAAACTCCCTTTATTATTAGTTTCTATTTCCATAATTTCTGAAGCGGATTTATCAGCAATCGTTAAATAGACCATATTCCCAATGGCGGCATCACGATTCAACGTGTCGACAAGCTGGATAATTCCTTTTTTGGCAAGCTCTCTACTGTAGACAACCGAACGGAGCTGTCCTGAAACGAGTTTTTGGTTTGATTGAAGATTTTGTTGTTGTCTTAATCCTTTGCTTGTTTTTGCCACAGAAGTGATTACTTTTGTAGCGGATTGGGTCATCGGATCAAATTTTTGAACGACTGCTGTTCCTCTAATTTGATTTGTCCCTTCCATATCGTACCCTGATGTTGTAATTAGCCCTAATTTTTCAAGAGGCTTTTGCTCAACACAACCAGCACTGATAACCATCGTTATCGAACAAACCAACAATAGTCTATGTCTGCCATTATGAAGCTTCCGCACTTGATTTCTTCCTCCTTAGGAACCATTTTTTAACCAAAACGAGCACTGAAAGGAGTACCGGATAACAGAAGGCAGTTAAAAAGCCGAGTTTACCAACAAAATCAGTCAGTTCATTCATTTGATACCTTGCTTTGATAAAGAATGAACCCACCCAAACAAGGATGCCAAGGATCCATATCCCATGATTTTGTTTCCAATTAATAATCCGTTTAAATCCCTTAGATGCAGCCCAGAAATAACAGCACATGTTTGGCAAGATGACTAACATCCAAAAAGAAACAGCAATAAATTCAAACCGTTCTAAGTTTGGTAACCTAACGATTTTAAACATTGATAAAACAGGCCAAATAGTCCGAGCTAATCCATTTTCAGCAAAGAATGTAATGGATATCATTGTAATCGACGTGAAAAGAATGGTTGTTAAAAAATTCCCTATTTGCGAGTACAGAAAGACCTTTTTTTTCTCTTTCACATATGGATATAAAAACATAAGTAGTTCAAAGCCCATTAGCGAAAGGGATGTTTTATACACACCATTCACAATATGCTTCAAATCAGTATTTAAAAGAGGAAGCAGATTCTTAGGGTCTGCATATTGCATCGGAACGATTAAGATAAACATCAACCAAATTGTCCCTATTACCGAGAGAAAAGCAATCCCGACAATGATACGAATGCCGCCATTAACGGCATAGGTTGTTAAAAGGATTAGTGCAAGAGCGATTTGCCATGTTGGTAAATCTGGAAAAATCCACACTTGGATAATTTCAACATAGTTCATCAGGACAACAAAAAAACTTAAGGTCATATAGAGTATATAAAAAATGTTCATGGCATTCCCAAGCCATTTTCCAAAAACATCTACCTGGATTCCATATAAATCAGCACTATCATATTTTTGAAGCATTAAAACCATCATCGCTAAGACAAAGGCTGATAATACTCCCCCAAGAAAGACAGATATCCAAGCATCATGTTTTGCCGCCAAGAATACAATCCTCGGTAATCCGACAATTCCGACGCCAGTTTGCGTAGCGTTTATAAAAAACATGACTAGGAATGCATTTACCAATAATCCTTCCTTTGGCTGTAAATTCACTTTCATCCTGACCGCTCCTATTCATCTACATCCTTTTTTTCACGACCTTTTTGTTTTGGAAAAAGTTTGTTGTCTACCGGACGGTTCGTTAATGGCCTGTAAGATAGAAATTGAGACGGAAATTTGATAATACTGTATCCTAAGTCCTTCCACCTAAATGGATAGACAGGCATAAGGTAGGGTCTGCCTAATGTGGTTAATTTCAACAGGTGAATGAGCACAAAACAAAACGATAACATAATTCCAATCCCCCCCCATATACCTGCTAAAATGATAATTGGAAAACGAATCATACGAACAGCAGTACCCATGATATAACTGGGAGAAGTAAAGGAGCCGAGGGCACTTAGTGCGATAATGATAATTAAGATATTACTTGTAAAGCCCGCTTGGACCGCTGCCTGACCGATAACAATACCACCGACAATACCCATTGTTTGACCAACTTTTGTAGGCAGTCTTGCTCCAGCTTCTCTTAATAGCTCGATGACAAATTCTAAGAGAAGGGCTTCAATTACTGGTGGGAAAGGAACATTCGCCCTAGATTGACCAAGAGAAATAAGCAATGCTGAAGGAATGACCTCATAATGATAAGACAATACAGCCACATAGGCTGGCGTCAACAGGACCGATAAAAAAATCGAAACAATTCTCAGCATTCTTAAGAAAAAACCCATATTCCAACGCATGTAAACATCTTCGGTTGATTCAAAAAAACTAAGAAATGGTGTTGGACCATAAATTGCAGACGGAGAACGGTCCATCAATACGGCAACTCTCCCCCTCATTAATGAAAGGGTGACTCGGTCCGGTAGTTCTGTTGACATAATTTGTGGGAAAATCGTCCAACTATTATCCTCTATCAACTGACCAAGTACCGTTGTATCCGGAATGTAATCATATTCTAACTCCGAGATTCTTTGCCGAAAGGTATTCACATTGTCTTCATCGACGATATCCTTAACGTAGACAAGTTTACCAGGTGTTTTTACTCTTTTTCCGATCGTGATATCTTCCATGCACAATTGTGGATCTTTCAAATTACTCCTTATAATATTTAAATTTCCAATTAATGATTCTGTAAAAGAAATCTTCGGACCATAAACAAGGGACTCTGTTTCTGCCTTTTCAAGGGACCTTTCAACAGTTGTCCCGACATTTGCTAGGATCCCGTACGGCTCACCATCAGCATAAATGTATGCTTTTCCTTCTATTAACGATGAAACGATTTCTTTTAATTGATTGGCAGCAGAAATTTCGGCAATCGGCAAAATTTGTGCAATACTCTCGGTGGTCCATTCACTTTGAGTATTTTGTTGAATTGGTAACAGGACAAATTCATCAAAGCTAGTTTTATCTATAAGGCTGCTTAAAAAGCAAAAAACAATCATTTTCCCGTTCTTTTTTAAAGTCCGAAAATTAAGGTCTGAACAGGCACCTATCTCATTTTGTAGCTCTAATTTAAGGTCTTCCACATTCAAACTATGCGGTTTTTTATCTTCTGACTTTTTATTCTCTGACTTACGCTTAAACATTGGCAGCACCTTAACTCTTCAATTTTTTTTATCTTTACCAAAAACTCTAATATTAACCAAAAGAAAATAAAGGGTGTCAGGCACCATGTGAAAACTTCACATGGTGCCTGACACCCTTCGTCTGATAAATTTATTCAAAATAATACATGAGGGCAATTGTCCCAGGTCCAGTGTGAGTGCTTATCGTAGGACCCGTGTAATCAATCGAAATATCTTTATACCCGGTTAATTCAGTAATTGCCTTTTTTAGTTTAGAGGATAATTCGTATGCTTCCGCATGAACAATGCCAGCACCACATATTGTTTTTCCTTGGACATCCTCCGCAAATTGCTTGGCCATATATTTAACCACCTGTGTATGGCTGCGAACCTTGGCGACGGGATTGTATTCGGCGCCTTCAAGCGAGGCAATCGGCTTGATATTTAATAATGAACCTATAAAGGCTTTTCCCTTACCAATCCGTCCACCCTTCACCATGTTCTCAAGGGTATCTATCATAATATACAATTTTGTATGTTCGCGCACCCTTTCAAGCCGGTTAAGGATTTCGTCCATGCTCTTACCCTGCAAGGCCATTTCCGCTGCTTCCTTTACCTGGAACTGGAGGGCAATCGAGATAAACATCGAGTCAATGACTGTAACTTTCGTTTTCGTCATTTGGGCTGCACTCTCAGCAGATCGAACTGTCCCGCTCATTTTGCCTGTCATATGGATTGATAATACCTCATAGCCTTCTTCTCCAAGCCGATCGTAAACTTCAAGAAAAGTACCCGCAGAAGGTTGGGAACTTTTCGGTAATTCCTCAGATTTTTTCATTACTTCTATGTATTCAGCTGCATCAATTTCCACTCTGTCTAAGTAAGATTCACCATTTATCGTTACGGACAATGGCACCACCACAATACCCAGTTTTTCGGCCATTTCTAGCGGCATGTCCATTGTTGAATCGGTTACAATTTTAATTTTGCTCATAACAATCACTTCCCTAACAGTACTGCTATGTATTATACAGTTAACTACTATTGAAAGGAATAACATCCATCACTTTTCGTGCTTTTTAAAATAAAAGAGCACCGCTGGGGGATACCCTGCGGTGCTCGAATGGCATTAAGCGTTATTCTTTAATTCTCCAACTTTAAACAATTGTTCATAATCTGGCCACTTCATGACCTTTTTCAAATAATCTTTAAAGGAGTAGCATTTTTTCAAGTTTTTTTCGTTGTAAAGCGACGTAACAAACGTCTGTAAACGGACTTGGATCATAAATTTATAAGTGCTATCTTCCTCCAATACAGGAATGTCCATGACTTTAACCTTCTGTCCAACAACATTTTTGAACTCTAGGCTTTTGAATAACAAAATATCAATCCTCTTTTTCACCCGTTTGAGTATATTATACACTCTTTGCACGACGAATTGTGTCTAATTATGCATGGATTAAAAAATATTTATGAATTAAAAGTCCACAGTATGTGTTGTAGTTCATGAAAAAATAAGTCACTTTTTTTAGCATATTCTAGGAAACATAGTTCCTGATAATCTAGAAAGCAATCGCTTTGAACCCAGTGGAGTTTCCAATAATAACTGGCCTTTTTCTTTTCCGATAATCGAACCTTTTAGATATTAAGTTGGGAATATTGGTAACTCAACAAAAAAAAGACCTTAAAGGATTTAACCCTTAAGGTCTTTTTGCATTCCATTTATGCTTCGACTACCTCATCTTCTTTGTCTTCTTCCTGCAGCTTTTTCAAGCGTTTGCGGTAGACAAACTTCGATAAATTAATACTGATTTCATAAAGGAGCAAGAGTGGCAAGGTTACCACAAAATCAGACATAAAGTCTGGAGGTGTAATAACGATTGCAATAATAATCAGAACGAAATACGCATATTTACGAATTTTTGCTAAAACAAACGGATTAATGATGCCAAGTGAAGTCAAAAACATAACGACGACTGGAAGCTCAAACAGTACCCCGAATGGCAAGGTCATATTCATGATAAAGCTAAAATATCTTTCGGCAGTGAAGTTTGTGACAAACATATCTTTTCCCATATTCACCAAAAAGTCTAGAACCATCGGAAAGATAATAAAATAGCCGAAGGCAAGACCAATGATAAACAAGAAAAATAAAGCCGGAACATAAGAAATCGTTATTCTTCTTTCTATCGGTCTTAATGCTGGTCTAACAAATAGCCAAATTTGCAAAGCGAGAACTGGAATAGTACCCGCCACAGCTACAACAGTTGCCAGCATGAAATAAATCCACATTATATCACTTGGTCCGAGAACCATCAGTTTTGTATTTCCAACAAACCATTTATAGATATCGTCTACATAAATAAAACCGGCGATAAAAAAGACTACAAATGCAAGTGCAGATACAATAATTCTTTTACGTAGTTCTTCTAAATGATCAACTAAATTTAATTCTTTATCTTCCATGTACTTCCCCTGCCAATTTCAAAAGGTTAAAGATGTGCACGTATATATCGCTCATAGAGTTGACTCTAAACGAAATAGTGCCATTGTTTTAATAAGATGAACAAGTTTTCATGCGTTTTTATAGGTTAAACCTAGAGAAGAAAAAGGTGTAAGACTTAAAATCTCACACCTTATTTAATCAAATTTTTCTTTTCTTCATCAATATCATTCATAACATCGTCTGTTAGTTCACGGGTTGACTTTTTAAATTCTTTTAATGTTTGTCCGAAGGCGCGGCCAATTTCCGGAAGTTTCTTAGGCCCAAAAATAATCAATGCAAGTGTTAAAATCAAAATCAATCCTGGTATACCGATATTAGAAAACATGGATTTACATCCCCTTTAATTGTTGTATTATATCTACTATGATTATAGTACCGAAAAATCGTTTTGAGTTAGTTATATGCAATAATTCATAGTAAATTCACAATATCTAGAAAAAGTAAAACAATAAAGCATTTTCGTATCACATTATTAATTACTAATGACAATTTAACAATTACAACTAACGAAGTCAATGATTAAATGCGTTTAAGGAATTATTAAAATATTTTGAAAACTTTCTTTTATTTGAATATAATTGGTTCATTACTAACATATAATTTTTAAAATGATAAATAATAAGGATAGGATGTGATGAGGATGGAATTTTCACTTTGCAGTTATGATGGGGCTCTTCCTGTTGAGGTAACACTTGATGATGATAATGGAAGATACACCATTCGCAAAAGCGATCGTAGCGGGGAATATTTTAATAGCCCACTGGAATTAATAAGCTGGGTTAAAACACATTTCAACGAAAGAGAATTTTGCCATCCACATGAATTTAGGGGTATGCTTGCTAAATTAGCAGATTACGAATTAAATGGATCCTATTTCTAATATCAAACAAAAGAAAGCACCAGCGATGCGCTGATGCTTATTTTTATGAGTCCAAACCTGATCAATCCGCGCTACGATTTTCTTTCATATATTTTGAATTCATAATCGTACGGATTCTTCTCATCCATTAAGCCCTTTTCACTAGACACTAGTTCCCATTTGCTACCATCAAATTCAGGAAAAAACGTATCTCCTGCAAATTTTTCATGAATAAGCGTGATGTATAGACGATCCGCAAACTCAAATGTCTCGTTAAATATTTCCGCTCCACCAATGACGAAGATTTCTTCGCTTTGCTTTTTGCTTTTCTTTACAAAATCCTCAATGGAATAAAAAACCGTACAATCTTCACTCTGATAATTAACCTGGCGGGTGATCACAATATTTTCTCTGCCAGGAAGGACACGACCAATGGATTCATGCGTTTTTCTTCCCATCGCAATTGGGTGGCCCATCGTCACCCTCTTAAAGAATTTTAAATCCTCCGGCAAATGCCATGGTAATTGATTATCTTTCCCTATTACTCTATTTTCGTCCATCGCGACAATAAAGGAAATCATACACTCACTACTCCTTTAATGTGAGGGTGTGGATCATATCCCTCTAATGTAAAGTCTTCATACTCAAAAGAGTAGATATCCTTGACTTGGGGATTAATTTTAAGAGTCGGCAATGCTCTCAGCTCTCTCTCCATTTGCAACTTAACTTGTTCGAGATGGTTTTGATAGATATGAACATCACCAAAGGTATGGATAAATTCACCTGGCTCCAAGTTGCACACTTGGGCAACCATCATTGTTAGCAGTGCATAGGATGCGATATTAAACGGGACGCCAAGAAATACATCGGCTGAGCGTTGGTAAAGCTGGCAGGACAGCTTCCCATCTGCCACATAAAATTGGAACATACAGTGGCACGGCGGTAACGCCATATTATCTACTTCAGCAACATTCCAGGCATTGACAAGTAGTCTTCTTGAGTTAGGATTCGTTTTAATCTGGTTGATAAGCTCCGTAATTTGGTCAACGGTTTTTCCATCCGCACCTGTCCAAGAACGCCATTGGTGACCATAGACAGGACCTAATTCCCCATTTTCGTCTGCCCATTCATTCCAAATGCGGACCCCGTTTTCCTGTAGATACCGAACATTCGTATCCCCATTTAAAAACCAAAGCAGTTCATAGATAATCGATTTTAAATGTAATTTTTTGGTCGTCACGAGTGGAAATCCTTTTGCCAAATTAAATCTCATTTGATAACCGAAGGTGCTAATTGTACCCGTACCAGTTCGGTCACCCTTTATGTTTCCATTTTCAAGTACATGCTTACATAATTCTAAATATTGCTTCACCGTGGACACTCCCTTATCTGCACATATTTATCTATTTTAACAATCAAGGGCAAATTAGTGAAGCGATAGCTGTTTCAAAAATTCAAATGTTTTTGGTGCTTTCTTCCGTAATAGTTCTTTTGTTTCATTATTTAAATAGTACATTGAGAAGGTCTCTGCAAAATATTCTTCTGGATATAAAAAATAGCTGTTTCCCGGAAATAATTGTTCATGTTCCTTTTCCCATACGCTCTTAAAGTCCTTGGAACCACTAATCTCCCCATACACATAGCGATCGATCGAATGGGCCAACTCATGTAATTCTAGATTTACAGAACTATGACCCTTTCCTGATTCACTGGAACCAATCTTAACAAGGACCACCTTCGATCCTCCAATCCCTGGGATATCATCCCAGGTTACGTTAGATGTATAACCCCGCGGAACCTGCCCAGCTAATTGCCTTGCAGTGGGATTATCCGTTAGCTTTCCATTAAAAAGTTTCAGGGTAATTCCCTGATTGTTTATTTTTTTTAAAAGGGAGAAAGGTAAAGAATTGATTCTGGAAATCATAGCAGCCGCTTCTTGTTGATCAAAGTGCTCCTTTGGTAATACAATTATTTGATCTAAAAGTGCTACTGACCGATCATCTTTAAGAGATTGGTAGATTAGCGAATTTCTAGGATAATCTCCAAGCAAAATACCATCATAAGAAGCTTGTGATGTATTTATGGATGATAGAAATAAACCAGCGATTAGTAGAGTAATTACCGATTTACGCAAATTATCATCCCCTAATAATTCAATATATTAATTGAATTATAACATAGGATTTAGTTAGTTAATTTGAATTTACAAGCCAAAAGTGGGGAATAAAGGAAAAAAAGCTGCCGAATACAGCAGCTTCACAATTTTAATAAATTTAAACTTCTAATCCATAATTTCGGCAAAGCGAGGCTAATCCACCTGCAAAACCACTGCCGATCGCGTTAAATTTCCAATCACCGTTGTGGCGGTAAAGTTCACAAATAACAACCGCTGTTTCGACCGAAAAATCCTCGCCAAGGTCAAATCTTAAGACCTCATTATTAGTATCTTCGTCAACCAAGCGAACAAAGGCATTAGAAACTTGGCCGAAATTCTGGAATCTTGCGTCCGCATCATGAATGGTCACCGTAATCGCAATTCGATGCACATGCGTGGGAACTTTACTAAAGTCAATCTTGATTTGCTCGTCGTCGCCGTCGCCTTCTCCGGTTCGATTATCACCCGTATGTTCAACAGAGCCTGAAGAGTGAATCAAATTATTGTAAAAAATAAAGTCGGAATCCTGGATAACTCTTCCATTCGCATCTGTTAAAAACGCGGATGCATCCAAGTCAAAGTCATTTCCACCATGATAACGATTCGTATCCCAGCCGAGGCCAACAATTACCTTAGTTAACCCAGGGTTCGTTTTTGTTAAATCAATTCTTTGTCCCTTTGCTAAGTTTATACCCAAACGTATCACCTCTTTTTGAACTTTATTTAATTACCTAACTAAAGGAACGAACAACTTCACTAAGGCTGGCTGCATTTGTACCGCTGCCGATTGCCGCAAACTTCCAGTCATTGCCATGACGATAAATTTCTCCAGTCACAAGGCATGTTAGCCCGCTGTAATTATCTGATAAATTATAATGGATGAGCTCTTGATTGTTCCCAGGATTCACGACTCGGATAAAAGCATTTTTCATCATCCCAAAGTGCTGCTTTCTCTTCACACAGTCATAGATATTAACAACGAAAACAAGTTTCTGTATATTGGACGGTACTCTGCTTAAATCGATCATTACCTGCTCGTCATCACCGTCTCCGTCACCTGTTAAATTATCACCTGAGTGTTGTACACTGCCGTCATTGCTCTTTAAGTTTCCAAAGTAAATAACGTCCTTATTGTTTTGGAGCTTGTCGTTTGCACCAAGCATAATAACGGAAGCATCACAATCTATATTAGCTGCACCACCGCCGCTGAATAAACCGCCGAATAAGCCGCCGCCACCGCCGCTTTGTACTGGATCCCAGCCCAAACCTACCATGATTTTAGATAATCCTGGATTACTCTTCGTTAAATCAACACGTTGCCCTTTTTGTAAATTAATAGCCAATTCAATCACCCCAATAAGAAATTTAGTAAATCAAAACCTATTTATTAACTAAGATTGTTTCAACTGTTTAAAGTTATTTTGCAGTTGTTCTAAACGTTTGGTGCCTTCAATCCGCATCCGTTTATTTTCATCTTCGATAGCCCTTGTTTCCTGCATGCCTTTGATGATAATATTCCAAGATTCTTCAATCGTCTCGATTTTTATACTTGGACCTCCGGCAAGCCTAGCAATATCCGTGCTTTGCTGGGAAATGTTTTGCGCATTTTTCAGAAGCATTTCATTTGTCCTGCGGTCAAGTTCACTCATTGAATCAGCAACCAGCTTTTGTCTTTTCGCCGCCATCGCTTGAATCAGACCATTTTTAAAAATCGGGATAGTCGTCACAAATGCCGAATTGATTTTTCCAATCAGTTTCGTATTTCCTCTTTGCAAAAGACGAATCTGCGGAGCAGTCTGCAGTGAGACCATTTTGGCCATTTCTAGATCATAGATGCGTTGTTCTAATAACTCAATGACATTTTTCAGCGAGTCCAATTGCATGGAGGCAAGTTGATCACCTGCTCCAGCTCGGGATTCAAGCTGGGGAAGTTGATTATTTTTTAGTTCCTCAACTTTTATCTCACCCGCAACAATATACTTTTCAAGCGTTAAATAGAATTGATAATTTTGCTCATACATTTGCTCGAGCATATTTGTTGCATCAACCATTTCATGCTGATATTTCGATATTTCTATGTATACCTTGTCAATCTCGGAGCCCATGGTTTGGTATTTGCCGAACAGCTTTTCGACCACCTTTTCACCCTTTTTAAAGAGCTTACCAAAAAATCCACCTGAAGTTTTTTGAAAGTCCTTAGCATCAAACTTATCCATAATCCGGCCCAGTTGTTTAAGTAGTTCACCAGAATCCTCCACTTTTGAAGTCTTCATATTGTTTAATATCTGATCCGAAAAACGGGAAATTTGGACGGCTGGTTCCTTCCCAAACTCTAAAACCTGGATTTGGTCACGCTCATCAATCGTACGGGCTAAATTTTGAATTTCTGGTTCTTTCCGAAGTGCAAGTTTAATGTCAGAGACTTTTGTTTCTGTTAGGATGTCATCCGTACCTGCTGGCGTTAAACCGCTTGATGGATTCGGCATAAGAGTCACTTATTAATCTCCCCTTAAATTTTTTAAGATTCCTTGAAAAAGCCCTTTTTTAAAAATAGACGGTTCTTTAAATTCTAAATCAAAAACAACGTCTTCAAGCCAATGCTTGTCAAATAAACGATCGTCCAAGAAATTTTCAATATCATTATGCCCAGGAGGATTATACAGGATGATATCAATACCAAATTGATTTAATAGCAAGATAAGTGCTGCATCTGACCTTGAGAATATACCTGCTAATTCATTATTGTAAATGATTAATTTAGGTATATGTTGCGAGTAGTCAAATCTCTCGATTAACTGAATGATGGGTTTTGGCATAAACAATGCCTGTGTAAATAAATACATTTTTACGTCTTCTATACTTTCCTTCGGTAAGGGCTTTAAACCTGGTTTTTCACAGATTCTCCTAACGGCATTAGCGATTCCTTTTTGTAAGCCAGAAGATAAAAAGGAATATGGCCAGTAATGTGCTTGCATCATATTAGCCGGATTAATAAAGCCATCCTTATCAAGGGCATTTCGATAATGAAAGCGAAAATCACTTGTGCTTGTCATCGTGATTGGCAAACGGCGAATCAGTAAACTATGCTCTAATTCACTGAGTGATTGCAGACGGTCCCAGTACTCTTTGCGATTTTTACTAACACCCTGTACTTTAGCAAAGATAGAAGGTATTTTGACTTGTCCGTTCCCCACCTCAAAATCTGGTCTTACCATCGCCATTTCTTTCCCAAGAATAAATAGTTCATCATAAGTCGTTTTTAATGTAATCGAGGACGGAGTATAATCCCTTAATTGCCATGGTTTGTAAAGACCTGAACCCTCTTGGTTTAAAATCGTTTCAATTTCTTTTGAGGCCCTATATGCAACCGTTGCCTTACGACTGCGCTTTTCCTTAGGTAACGGTTCCGCAGGCAGCTTATTTTGAAATTGATGCGAGAAGATTGGGTCCTCCATCATACCTTCTAAAATATCCTTACCTTCTGGATGGAAAATAACAATATCACAGGCAAGCCTGCTTAAATAATATAAAAAATATTGGTGGCTTTTCTTAAATTCGCCGTACCACAAAAATTTAGGCATTTCGATTTGTGGATCAGCCATTTCCAAAACGGGCTGTAAATGATTGATGGACCATTTAACAATGTCAACAAGCACCCGCCTAAGCTCGTGGTTCTTTAGCCCGTCCCTTTCAAGTTTTGCGTACAACTCCAGTGTTGCGATCATCGCTTCTCTTATCTTCCTATGGATTACCGGTACCTTTGATTTCAACAATAACTGTTCCCCATCTAGAAAAGCCGTAAATCGGTTGATGGACAGCTTTTGTTCACGATTAATATTTATGACTTTTTGAATGGATTGAAAGTGAGTGTTGTTAATTGTTTTATCTAGTGATTCCTCACTTAGCAAATGAAGTCTCCATTCCTCATTATTAACATAATCAAAAAGCTGGTTATAATAGGTATCCGTATCGATTGGTATCCCAAGGAACTTTCCAAGTACTTGCCCAATGTGAATTTTTCCATTTTCTAATGAATAATTTGGCCGTTCAGGCAGCGGTTTTTTCAGCAAGGCGTGCCAATTTTCATATGAAAGGGATACTGGATGGGCGATTAGCTGATTTAATGATGGATGCATTCATAATCCCTTCCTCAAAAAAGAAGCTATTTTTCTAGCGCTAGAAAATTATGTAAGGTTTCCATAACATCATATCATAGTTATTTAATTGGTTCATTTGTTTATACGAATGTCATAAAAAAATGTTTCGTCTTTTTCACCATTTCCTCATTTTTCACCTTTTTCCTTGTCCTTACATACTATTTGAGTACTGACGTTAAAGTAGGTGACTCGAATGAGATTTTTATATAAGCGGCCTAGGATGGAACACATTCAGGAAGAATTAAATACCGTGATGGAAGTGATGGTTTCCGATGTTTTTATTTACCTAGATTTATTTGTGTTTAGCTTAATCTTTACGATGCTGCTTTCTTCAACATTGCATTCCCTAGCCATGTCGATTCTATTCTTTTTTGGATGCTATAGTTTATTTTCTTGCGTATACTTATTTGTTTTTAACCGAAAAGTGAAATAGATTAAACTATAAGTTGTTGCAGCTGTAAAAATTGTTGGGTAATCTCATCCCCTGCACTAATACCATAATTTTTTGTAAGTGTAAAATTACTAGTGCCTGACACCCTTGCAAGCTCACCGTGGGCTGGGACAAATCGATATTGGCAGTTTTTCAGAAAGTCCCAATCTAGTACGGAGTCCCCCGCACCCGCAATGACTTCCATACCTTCTCGCTTAGAGATAAATTCAAGTGCATCCCCTTTGCTGATCGCAAGAGGGATAAAGTAGAGCTTTCTCCCCTGTATGGAGATCCTCCAACCATTTGATACAGCCAAATCATTAATCGCTTTTCGATCTGAAGCAGGTGGAAGACTGTTTAAGATGAAATAGAAAAATAAATTCTCCGCCTGCTTTATTTGCCCATCAAATTGAAAGCCTTCTCTTTTTAAAATCGCAAGCAACTCATTTTGTAGAACCGATTCCGCGTTTATACGCTGAAAAATATAGGTCGACCAATCTTTCATTATTTCACCATTATTAATAATATTGGCCCCATTTGAAGTAATTGCATATTTTAGTTGTATGTCCTCCTTAAAAATGTAGAAACGGTTAAATTGCTCTGTTGTCCTCGTTGTAACCGGAACAAAAAGACTAGATAGTGATAGCTCTTTTAAAGCAAAAAAGGATCGTTCTGTCATATAGGCAACCCAATTATTATCTTTTTTTTCAACGGGTTTTATGACTGTTTTATCTAGTTCTCCTAGTTCTTCTATAGCCCGTTTCGAATAAACCAATGTACGATCAAGGTCAGATGCAAAGATCATTTTTTAATCCCCTTAACCGACTTGATTAAGCCGCAGCATAAATACTTTAAATTTGGATATGGTACAACGTCTACACCCTTTTCTTCGGCAAGCATTAGAATATGTTTGACAAATGGACTTGACGGATCGCGCATTAGTATCTTCCATGGAACCCTGCGAAGCAAAACTCTTGTTGTTTCTCCGACTCCTGGTTTGATATAATGGGTACTTTCAATTTCAAACTCAGATTGAATTCGCTTGACGTCCTCCATCCCCAAGAATCCAGTTTCTATTTTCTCATTTTCCTTATGTGTAGCCATCTCCGCCGCTTCGCCTGCAATGTTTACAAATTCATTGCTAATCAAATCAATATATTCATTGGAAACATCAACAGGAATCAATTCCTCGTAATACTTAGCTCCATGGAATTCATCCTTCCCGATATATTGATCATTTAAAACCGTCCTGCTCACCAACCCAGATACAGTTGAGTTTAGACATGCACTAGGAATTAAAAAATCCTCGCGAGTTCCGAACAAAGTGGTGCAATATCCTGGATCTGCGATGACTGCTAATGTGTCGTCGAGGTTTATCCCATATTTTTGTTGATAATCATGACAGGCTTTGGTCAATTCAAGCGAAATTGCCCCTTTACCTGTCCACCCATCAACAAATTGAATATCAGCCTCTGGATGTTGTCTAAGTATATATTGAAGTGCATTTTCGTCAATCCCTCTGTCGCGGATAATTGAAACACTGTAATGCGGCAATAATACATGGTAATTCATGTGAATATACCTTTTTATTAATATCCCCACAGGCGTTCCTGCACGCGCCAGAGAAACAAGTACGGCCCTATCACCCTTAGATTGATAGATTTGTTCAGCCACAACACCAATACATAGGGCAACTTTTTGTTTGTATTCCTGTAAGGTTTCCCAAAATAAATCCACATACGCCTTTGGCGGCTGGTACTCTATTGGCAGTGATTCGCTGTAGTGAACACCTGATTGAACCATCAATTCCCGATTTTCAGTCGAATCCTCTAGCTTAATATCACTTAAATCCTTTAATAGGAATTGGACATCCTCCGCATTATAGCTTCCGATTTTTGCCGGTTTATTGATTGTGGTTTTCAACTTGTTCACCTCGATATTCAGAAAAAAAGACGAGTCTAATCATCTTTATTTGTAATTTACTTAGTTCTTTCAGTAGTGGTTGAAGATTCTCTAACTTTACTGTTCTTTCAAAAAAGATAAATATTTCATCGTAGAATCCTGGTGGAATATTGTAAAAAAAGTGGGTAATATCTTGGTCTTCAGGATTAGGAAAAGACGCACCAAACCTCGCTCCGTATCCTACTTTGTCTTCAATAAAAATCGGGCTTCGGGTTGTTGATTGATAATAAACACCTTTACCCATTTCGGCAGCTAATTTCATCGGAAGATACATAAACTCTCCAGTGCCTAGGCAAAGCGTCCTTTTTCCAATCCTTTTATTGTATAAAACGGCCGCAGCTGCAGAGGCTTTCTGTTGAAGACTCCTATTTTCCGTACTGCTTAGGCCGAATCGACCTGTCTCTTTAATAAATGCTGACTTATTCATCGGGTTATTGGCTGAATAGAGGGTCATGGTAAAAAAAGGTGATAGGTCTATTCGTTCGACAGAGGACTCGACGCGCTTGTTCGATTCCACTTTTATTGACCAATTATTCATATCATTATGCTGTTTAACCTGTACTGTACCGGCCAAAAGGCTTACCACATTGATTTTTATCCCCAGGTCCTGTTCAAGACGGCTAAAGCCATATCGATTTTCTTCTGAACGCCAATCCAAAATGGAAACAACGGTATAAATACGTCTAGGGAATTTAGCATGGATCGATTGGATAATATTTAAAGCGGTTTTACCCGTTGTCAGTTCATCATCAACGAGGATGATTTCCCGTTCATTTTGTATCATTTCTAACGGAATAAAACAACGATGTGATGTAGCATGGGAATGCTCTTCTTCAAAGGTGATTTTTGGTTTTTCCTGTTCGAGTTCTTCTCTAGTGGTATGAAAGTATTCAGCTGATATAAAGCAATCAAAGAAAGCATGCCCAAGTGAGGTGGCGGTTTCAGCAAATCCTATCACTACAGGACGAATATTGTCAGGGATAAAGGCCTTACTCTGATATGATTCTCCATTTTTAAAGGAGGTTAATAGACTCTCAGTTTCTAAACATTTTATCTTCTTTACCGTTTCAAGGAATCTCGCACCAAGAAGTGCTCCAGTTTGCAGTCCCTTATTAGGATCAATTGGTAAGTGTTTACCGAGCACTTTACTTACAAACAAAAACGACCGTTTCTTATTTATTCTGGCTGCCATTGTAAATAACTCTTCTAGTGGCAAATCATACGGATTTTCAGAAACTTCTATCTCTGTTTCAATCGAGTCTAAGATATTATACATATACTTCTTTTTTGATAAGGTCAATGGTTGTGAATTCTTCATGTAACACCCCGTACAGCTGTGATTTTAAAATGGTTTTCTTTGCCCAGTAATAATGAGGTTTTATCTCATTCATTTTATTAGCAAAATTACTTTTCAAAACGCCAATATCCCCATTTGCCGCATTTATGATATTGCTAGCATCAATGAATTCCTCGTAGGAAACGACATTTAGGGCTTGCACTACTTTGATATGTGAAGGATGAATAATCGTTTTTCCTGTTATTCCGTTTGCAATATCCATTAAGATTTCCTGGATTAAACCATCCATATGTTCATTGATTAATTTTGCTCTCCATTTCAACCCTTCATCCCCGTACCGTTCGCGGAACGGTGTTTGCCTAAGCTGCGGCTTTAACATTCTCTTTTTCGCAGAAAAATACTCCCAAACTGGACCAGATACAACGTAGGAACTATCAAAGCGTTGAAAGACATTGATAATATCTGAAATGCAATCTCTTAAGACAGCGATATCATAAACGGTAGTATCCGCACTACGGCGAATTCCATATAATCCACAAAAATCAGTAGCCCCAATCCGAACATTAAGAATAATGTCCTTGTAGCGATCAAGAAGATTCTTTATACTCATTAATTCGTCCATTCTCGTTTCTTTTTGAATGACCTTTGCTGTCTCCAAAATCGGCATAGCATAAAATGGGTGCTCCTTTGTATGTAATCGGTTTACTTCCATTAATAGTTCTTCACCAATTTCAGCACTGAATTTTGGAAGCACCACCCCAGTAAGCAGACCTATTGCATCCCCTAATTGTTCGGTAACCCGTTTTAACTGCTCTAGGTTTCGGATTCGGATAAACATAAGTGGTAGATCCGTATAGCTCAAAAAGCCCTTATTTAATTCAAAAAATAACTTTAATAATTCACTGATAAGCATTGCCTCAGCATCAGTTACCTCGTTATCACCAACAGCATCTTCTAAGTCGATGACAAGGGACGTTAAACCTTCATGCTTCTTAGAGAGGATTTCTTGATGAATATTAGGGCGTGTGGCAGGCATATAAAGCGTGGCGCCTAAACCATAGGACAGTAGTTCACGGTGAGAATATTTTGTATAAGCCTGCGGTTTTTGAAAGAAGAATCGTTTAATTTCATTTTCGTAAAAGTATGTAAAAAATTCCATAACTATTTACTCCTCTTTAAAGGTAAAAAATAGAGGAGACGGACTCTCGTCAGCTCCCCTTTTTAGTCAACAATTTTTAGTTTTCTTTGCTAGTTTCCTTTTTCTTATTCATGAAGTGAACAATAAAGGTTGCTCCAAATGTTACGGCTAGAATAATAAAGAAATGTAATGATTCAATATGGATGTTGAATAACGGTAAGGTAAGTGCCATCTTAATAGAAATGATTAGGATTAAGATATAAGCGGTAGTTTCAAGTTCAGGAATCCTATCAATTAGTGTAAGAAAAACTCCGGCAACGCCACGCATCATTAAAACGCCAAGGATCCCACCTACAAATAAAATCCATACCTGATTGCTGACCCCAAATGCCGCAAGAACGCTGTCAACCGAGAAAGCAATATCCATTAATTCAACGGCAGCTACCGTTCCCCAAAAGGTACCAAATAAGCGTATTAGCAAGCCGCCTTGGTTAATTCCTTCTGCTTCCTCTTCATCGTGACCAGCATCACCTTTATACTTATCGATGAAATACTTAATCGCTAACCACGCAAGATACGCGGCACCAAGGGCTTTAATGACCCAAAACTTGATTAAATATACTCCGATGCCAATCGCAATAAATCGGAATATATATGCTCCTAATAAACCATAGAACAAGGCTCTCTTACGCTTTTTAGGTTCCAAATGTTTAACCATAACGGCTAAAACAAGCGCATTATCGGCAGAAAGTAATCCTTCTAAAATAATAAGTGTCCCAATAAGTCCCCAGCTGACTGGATCGGCCAATATTTGACCCCACATATTCAAATCAAAAAATTGCGCATAGGTGTCCAAGATATGATTCAAAACTGACATTAAAGTAATTCCTCCTAGAATAGAAAAGCGGAAGCGCCTTGTTCAGGGGCGACAAGCATAAGTCGAGCCGGCGTGAAGGTTGTTCTTTAACCTTCATGACGGATTGGCTATAGACCATAGAGCCCCTAGGCGCAGCAGCTAGACATGTTGTTAACAAAGCTTTTGTAAAAAGACCCATTATTGATTGGGTCTCTTCATTTTGAAATATTAACCTATAGATAGTCCAAAGTCAGTTGCAAGTGCAGCTAATCCGCCTTGATAACCACTACCGATGGCACTAAATTTCCATTCACCATTGTGGCGATACAATTCACCAACAACAATTGCTGTTTCAATCGAGAAGTCCTCACCTAAATCATAGCGAATCAATTCTTCACCGTTTGCCTCATTGTAAATGCGGGCATAGGCATTTGAAACCTGTCCAAAGTTTTGATTTCTGCTTTCTGCATCATGAATTGTAATTGTAAACGCAATCCGCTGAATATTGGCTGGAATAGTAGTAAGACTTACTTTAATGCCTTCATCATCACCATCACCAGCACCTGTGCGATTATCTCCGGTATGTACCACAGCTCCATTTGCTCCTTGTGGATTATTATAGAAAATAAAGTCACTTTCATTCGTAACTTTTCCATTTTCTCCTAATAGGAAAACAGATGAATCTAAATCAAAGTCATTTCCACCGTCATATTTGTTTGTGTCCCATCCTAATCCAACCACAACATTTGTTAAACCAGGATTGGTTTTTGTTAAATCAACTTTTTGACCTTTTGATAAACTTACTGCCATTTTTCATTCCTCCAATTTAGGTAATAGTCTATTTACGAGTTTGTCATAAAAAGGTTTCATTTATTATAATAAAATTTTTTCCTGCCAATAAGCAAATTCACATTAACTCATCCATTTAGGTGGTGTATTTTTAGCCCAAAAAATGGACCCTAACTCATGATGGCTCTGGTAATTATCATGGTAGGTGTGGTAATGAAAATTGAACCAGTAGCCTGCTTGCGGTGGATTATCTCGTCTTACATGAAATCGAAGTATATCTTTACCGATAGCGCGATTGTTAATATTAAAGATTTTTTCAGAAAGGCCGGTACCAGGATGTTCGGTTATGGTGAGATTTTTCAAATCTTCTTCAGGAAATTGGACAGCAATTTCTTCAAGTGCAGTTTCGATATTTGGTAAAATAATTTCTCGGAATTCATTTTCAATGACTGGTTTAATCTTTGGACCAAATTTTTGATATGACTGGAATTCTGCTTGCTTTTTTAATTCTTCAATAAACTTTTCTTTATCAAACTCTGATTCTTCAATAAACGTATTTATTTGTCCAAAGTGACTTTCGGTCGATGGCGCTTCGAAGGCATCACGATCGGCGAGATTCTCTGCATTTACCGTATTGATTAATTGAGTGGGGGTAACAAGTCCAAAAGTTAAAACAGATACTAATACAAATAACGTTTTACGAAGCCAATTGCTCATTTTTCATTTCACCTTATTCTTAGCAAGATTTTGTATCATCTATTTTTTTCTAAAATTAGTTATTATACAAAATATTATACTTCTTTTTTCTTGTAAATGGAAAAAAACAGTTTAAATATCACAATTTAATCATAGAAAAAGGATGTCGGCTGACATCCTAATTAGCAGTGGGCTTCAAATGCCCCAAGTAAATTATGCATAACTGTTTCCATCGGCATTCCTTCAATATCGTGTCTAGGAATGAAATGAACGACTTTTTTATCTTTTAATAATGCCATTGATGGTGATGATGGTTCAATTCCTTCGAAATACTCACGCATTTTCGCAGTGGCTTCTTTATCCTGTCCAGCAAAAACTGTTACTAGGTGGTTTGGTTTTTTTTCGCTATTTAGTACCGCTTGCGTTGCAGCAGGACGAGCCAATCCAGCAGCACATCCGCACACAGAATTTACGACAACAAGCGTGGTTCCGCTGACATTTTCCAAAAATTGTTCTACATCTTGAGCAGTAGGTAGCTCTTCGAAGCCAGCTCTTATTAATTCTTCGCGCATTGGTAAAACCATTTGTTTCATATATTCATCATAAGCATTTGACATTTTAAATCACTCCGTTTCGGTTCATCCATTTTAGAATACCTAATCTATTAGCTCTTTGCAATTTTATTCGGTCGCTTTCCTTGCTTCGGTCATTTGCTTCCAAACAGAACCTTTAGCTGCTTCACCGCCTTCAATTCTTTCAATCGCCATTTTTATTTGCAAACTGACTTCAAATTCCGAATCATTTTCGGCAGCTTTTAACGCTGGAAGGGCCTTTTCATCGCCTGCTTCATATAAAAACATCGCTGCCCGCCAGCGAACTAACTTGCTCTTATCCTGCAATGCTTCCATCATCTCGTCGGCTGCTTCTGGAAACCCTAAATCTGATAGACAATCTCCCGCGGTTCTTCGAACGGTCACAGTTTTATCTTTCAGTGCCTGGTATAAAAGCGGAAGTACCTCATTTTCTTTGATCATGCCGAGGTACACTGTTGCAAGCCTTCGAATCGAAGCCTTTTCATCAGATAATGCTTTTTCAAGCACGGGTAAATCCTCTAGTTCCGGATCATCCATTTGCTCGAGGAGTTGATAGCGAATCTGCCAATCGGGATTCTGTAAATCTTCCAATGCTACCTTTTTGCGAGACAGATTAATTTTTGGTTCTGAAGTAGATTCTGCTGATTGAGCATTTGTAACTAATTCTTCTAATCGTTCCAGTGGATACGCGGCAATGAGTTCATCGACTACCTCCTTGCCAATTTGGTCAAAATCTCCATAGCGGACGCCCTGATTTTGCCACTTTCGCAAGTAGATATAGTTCTCTTCAGGAAGCTGTGCACTTTCTCTTGCTTTTAAAAAGTGTTCCGGCAATCCAAACCGTCTTTCAGTTACGCCATCGGTAAGCTTTACTTGGAGTGGAATATCCTTAAACATTTGGATTTCAACCTTAATTTCCCCAAAATGTTCAACTAATTTTGCAGTGTTTGCAGTTTCATTCGCTTTTTCTCCAAATGCCTGGCGAACTTGAGGTAATAATTCCTTCCAATCATATCTTGCATTCCGCTCGACAGCAAGAAAGTCTGCGACATGGTACACGCCTTTGATGCCTTCAATTTGAAGGATGGATTGGACAACGGCTGGCGCATCTGTTGCTGTTTCTTTTTTATAATTATGGCTTTTCCCCATAGGAAGTTCTTCATCTAAATTAATTTTCATTGTATTCGGACTTGGCGTTGGTTCAATCGCCTTAATTTTCAACAAGATCACCTAATTCTTATGATTTCTTTTTCAAGTTTATCATATTGGATAAGTTTCAATCACTGGATATGCTTGAAGAAAAATAGAGTACGTCCATGGACGCACTCTTATTCCTTTTCAGCCAGCTCTGCCAGATATGACCAGCGTTCGATTAAGTACTCAAGCTTTTCGTTTAATTCGGTTTCCTGCTTCATCAAATCCTGTGCTTTCGTAAAATCACTGCCTGTTTTCGCCATTTCAACACCTATTTCTTCAATACGGGTCTCTGTTTTCGCAATGTCTTCATCAATTGATTCCCATTCTTTTTTCTCTAAATAGGTCATTTTTTTCTTTTTTTCTTTCTCAACCGGTTTAGTTGGCTTGGCCGAAACAGCGACTGTTTTTTGTGCTTCAAGGGCTGATTCCTTCTCAAGATACTCTGTATAATTCCCAAAGAATGAATCTATTGTACCTTCCCCTTGTAGGACGAGAAGCTGTTCAGCCACCTTATCTAAGAAATAGCGGTCATGAGAAACTGTGATTACCACTCCCGGGAAATCTTCCAAATAATCTTCAAGAACCGTCAGAGTCTGGGTATCGAGATCATTGGTTGGTTCGTCCAACAATAACACATTTGGTGCAGTCATCAATATTTTCAACAAATATAAACGTCGTTTTTCCCCGCCCGATAGTTTTCGAATCGGGGTACCGTGCGAAAATGGAGGAAATAGAAAGCGTTCAAGCATTTGAGCAGCAGAGATCGTTTTCCCGTCCGATGTTTCGACAATCTCGGCTGTCTCTTTAATGTATTCAATCATCCGCTTATTTTCATCCATATCTTCACTTTCCTGTGTATAATAAGCGATTTTTACCGTTTGCCCCATGATAAACTCACCCTCATCAAGGGGGATATGTTTTGCGAGGATATTTAATAAGGTTGATTTCCCGGTTCCGTTTTTCCCGATAATACCTATCCGATCCCCCGGCTTCACAAGTAAATCAAAATGATATAAAATCGTTTTTGCTCCGTATCGCTTGGAAGCATCCTTTAGTTCAAATACCTGCTTGCCAAGCCGACTGCCATTTAACGAGATATCCATCTTTTCAGAAGATGACTTCCCACTCGAAACCTTTTCATCGAGCTCATCAAATCGTTGAATCCTCGCCTTTTGTTTTGTAGACCTGGCTTTTGCACCACGCCTAATCCATTCGAGCTCCCTGCGGAACAGATTCTTACTTTTTTCAAAGGTAGCTGCCTCATTTTCTTCACGAATCGCTTTTGCTTCTAAAAAGGCGGCATAGTTCCCTTTATAACTGTATAATTGACCACTATCGAGCTCAAACATCCGATTCGCAACCCGATCTAAAAAGTAGCGATCATGGGTGACAAGCAAGATCGAGCCATTGTATCTACTTAAATAATCCTCTAACCATTTTACCGAATCAAAATCGAGATGGTTCGTAGGTTCGTCTAAAATAAGTAAATCCGGCTCGGCAATTAATACTTGAGCTAATGCGACGCGCTTTTTCTGTCCGCCCGAAAGTTCACTGATTCTTTTTGTAAATTCCTCAATCCCTAATTTCATTAAAATCGACTTTGCATTGGTACTGGCATCCCAGGCATTTAAAGCATCCATTTGCTTTTGTAGTTCAAAAAGGTCTTCTTGGACTTTTGTGTCATTTGGAGAAAGATTCAGTTCTAATAAAGTTTTTTCATAAGCACGCATTAGTTTTAGGATGGGAGCATCGCCATGGAAGACTTGTTCAAGGACCGTTTTGTCACCGTCTAACTCCGGCTGTTGGTCTAAAAATGTAATGGAATAGTCTTTACTTGTGATGATTTTTCCTTCGTCAGGAGTATCCAGTCCTGCAATAATTTTTAATAATGATGATTTACCGGTCCCGTTGATCCCGATTAATCCCACACGCTCTTTTTCTTTAATCGTGAACGAGATATTGTTAAATAGCTGTTTTTCCCCATACGTTTTCGAAACATTTTCTCCTGTGAGCATTTTCATTCTTGTCCATCCCATTCTTGGTAAAATTGTTCTAAAAATGTTTCCATCATTTGTTGACGGCTTTCTGCCATTTCTCGGGCAGACTCTGTATTTAGTAAATCTTTTAATTTAAGCAACTTTTCATAAAAGTGGTGAATACTTGTTGATTTACCTTTTCTATACTCTTCTAAGCTCATTTCGTTTCGAACCTTAATGCCGGGGTTATAAATTGGTTGTCCTTTTTTACCGCCATAGGCAAACGCCCTCGCAATCCCGATGGCTCCAATCGCATCTAATCGGTCTGCATCCTGGACGATTTTGGCTTCAATCGTTGAGAGCTCACTGTTTATGCCGCCTTTATAGGAAATCGTTGCGATAATTTGTTTTATATGTTTTTTTTCATTATCTGTTAGCGGAATGGTTTGCAAAAAGGTTTCCAGTTTTTCTTCACCTTTTTCGATACTTTCATTCAACTTTTCATCTGGGATGTCATGGAGTAATGCAGCCATTTCAATAATGAACACCTCTCCTATCTTTTCTTCCCTGCAAATATGTAAGGCATTCCGTCGAACGCGGTCGACATGGAACCAATCATGGCCTGTCGCATCTTCAGCCAATTCATTACGGACAAATTCTTCTGTTAGCACAATTATCGGATTCTTCATTGCTTGAAAGCACCTACCTTTATCCTTGCTATTTTAACATGAAAAACAAACAAAAAATAACCCCGAATGTTCGGGATTATTTTTTGTTTGCTTGGCGTCCACTTTTTTTCTGACTTTGCGACTTGCTATTACCAATTTGAAACTCGCTTCCGAGTTCAATATCATTTCGTTTGTCTTGCTTTTCAATTTGTTCTCTCGTTTGGTTCGGATTTTGTCTCCCTTGCTTACTAATGGCGCATCTCCCTCTCATCTAAGATTTAATGCAATTTTAGTATGCTCAGTTTGGGAGTAAGTTATTTCAACTCATTATGCCAACTGATGCCAAGGGTATTTTCACCCGCATGCACGCCGATTACCGCTCCTAATGGACAACAGTTGATTTCTAGTTGAGGAAATTCCTTTCTTAATTCATCCATCCAAATAGCTGCGTGACCCTCGTGCAAACCAAATAAAATATATACCTCTTTAAAATGATGCTGCTCGTAGGATGACCTTAAGTAATCCAATATTTTTTCCTTCGCCTTTTTCTCACTTCTTGCTTTTTCTTTCACACTCAGCGCACCATCTTCGATCGAAATAATTGGTTTAACGTTAAGCATGCTGCCGAGAAAGAATTTCAAGCCTGACATTCTGCCGCTTCGGTGGAGCTGTTCTAAACTGCCAACAAGAACATAGGTCTCGTTGGTTTTCTTAATTCTTTCGAGTTGACTGATTACTGATTCAAGACTAGCGCCTGCTTCAAGAAGCCTTATTCCTTCTTTAAGTAAAGCCGTCATTGGATAGGTTAGGATATTGGAATCAATGGTGGTTACTGGAATCTCAACAAGCATTGCAGCTTGCTCACTCGAGGATACCGTGCCACTTAATTTTCCTGATAAAAGAACGGCAACAACTTGGTCGTAATCCTTAGACAGTTGTTCGTATAATGCTTGAAAAGCTCCAATGGAAGGTTGTGATGTTTTAGGTGGATATTTAAGTTCCTTTAATCTTTCGAATAATTGAGCAGGGGTTAAGTCAATCCCATCAGAAAATTCCTCACCATCAAGTAAAATCGTTAATGGAATGGTATATAAATCTGGATGATTTTTTAATTCTTCGTCTAAATAGGCTGTACTATCTGTGACCCAAGCCGTTTTGACCAACGTCATCTCCCCTTTTTTATAAAAAAATGAACAGATATGTAAATTAATCGTACATAAAAACTTGAATATTGTAAATATTTTAAAAACCTAATTAAAACCAGCTTTGGATAAAAAGCTGGTTTCGCTTCATATTGCTAAAATTCCCTGTTCAGTTGCTTAAGAGTTGTCATGATAAACTCAGTCATTTCAACCAAATCATCCACTTGGTCTTCCCGAATCAATCGATCAAAATCAACATTAATCACATGAGTATGCTTTCGTTTGATTTCAAGTGGTGGATACTGAACAATTTGAGTTATCTTTCTCGTGGGCCCCCATACGTTTAGTAGGATGTTTTCAACCGCTTGAAAGTCTATTTCCATGTCATTATGTTCAATTAAAAATTGGAGCCTTAAATGACACCCTGCCTTCTGTTCTGATTGTAAGGCCGGTAAAAGCTCTGCTGCTAGATTAACCAGGTTTGATGCCATTTCAATATTCGCTATTACACTGCTTTTAGGTAAACGGAATGATACATCAAATTTCCGAGACATCTTAGCCATGTTGATTAAATCGTTTCGGTCTGTAATAACAATCTCACCGATAATATCTAAATCATAAAGAGCACCTTCAATCACCACTTTCATGTTATCAAAGGCTGTCGGATCAAACATATCCCATCTACTCTCCTCTTAAGAAAAGCGCAAGCGCCCGCTCGGCCGCTTGCGCTAGACAGTTATCTAAGTTCAAATTTTATTACTTTCTTTATTGAATTAGAAAAGCCCAACTGCATTCCCGTTTTCATCCACATCCATATTTAAGGCAGCAGGTTTTTTCGGGAGGCCTGGCATGGTCATAACATCTCCAGTTAACGCGACGATAAATCCTGCTCCAATCGAAGGTTTAAACTCCCTGACCGTCACGCTGAAATCCGTCGGTCTACCTAACTTTCCAGGATCATCAGACAAGGAATATTGAGATTTCGCCATACAAACAGCTAAATTAGACCAGCCGAATTTTTCAAAATCAATCAATTGTTTTTTAGCCTTTGAAGAAAATTCTACATCTTTTCCACCATAAACCTTTTGGACAATAGTTCTAACTTTCTGTTCAATCGGATCAGATAGGTCGTATAAAGGCTTAAAATTGTTTTCATTCTTGTCAATGACAGCCAATAGTGTTTCAGCTAGATCGATACCTCCTGCTCCGCCTTTTTCCCACACTTCTGTTAAGGCAACTGGAACATTCTCTCTTTCACACCATCCAAGTAATGTTGTTACTTCAAGTTCTGTATCAGTGATGAATTTGTTAACTGCAACAACTACTGGTAATCCAAAGCTATTGATTGTCTCGATGTGTTTTTTTAGATTTGCAAAACCAAGTGTTAGTGAAGGAATATTCTCTTTTGCTAACTCACTTTTTGCTACTCCCCCATGCATTTTTAAGGCACGAATAGTCGCAACAATAACAACTGCTTCTGGTTGGATCCTCGCACTTCTTGATTTAATATGTAAAAACTTTTCTGCACCTAAATCTGCTCCAAAGCCAGCTTCAGTGATAACATAATCCGCTAACTGAGCCGCAGCTTTAGTTGCTATGACGCTATTACACCCATGGGCAATATTTGCAAACGGACCGCCGTGAATAAGAGCTGGCGTATGTTCAATCGTCTGAACAAGATTTGGTTTGACCGCATCTTTTAACAATAACGTTAATGCGCCTTCCACACCTAAGTCACCGACCGTTACCGGCTCCTTATGATAATTATAGGCAACAACCATCCGTGATAATCGTAATTTTAAATCCTTTAGATCTGTTGCTAAACATAAAACCGCCATAATTTCCGAAGCGACCGTAATGTCAAAGCCATCTTCCCTTGGAACACCTTGAAGGGGCCCACCAAGACCGATAATAACTTTTCTTAATGCACGGTCATTTAAATCAAGGGACCGTTTCCAGACTATTCTCCGTTGATCTACGTTAAGTTCATTTCCTTGTTGGAGATGATTATCGATTAACGCTGCGAGGGCATTATTTGCAGTCGTAATCGCATGCAAATCTCCAGTAAAATGTAAGTTGATGTCTTCCATTGGCAGGACTTGCGAGTATCCACCGCCAGTCGCCCCACCCTTAATACCCATAGTTGGACCTAATGAAGGCTCTCTGATTGCGATCATCGTTTTTTTACCTAACCGATTAAAAGCATCTGCCAGTCCAACTGTCACAGTCGATTTACCTTCGCCTGCTGGTGTTGGATTAATGGAAGTGACAAGGATAATTTTTCCGCTATCCTTCGTTTTGAGTTTAGCAAGAGCTTCATTTGAGATTTTAGCTTTGTATTTACCAAAAAGTTCTAGATCATCCTCTTCTAAACCAATTTTTTCGGCGATTTCAACAATTGGCTTCATCTTTGATTCTTGTGCAATATCAATGTCTGATTTCACTTCAGTTTTCAATACCACCTTTATCCCCCGCATTCAGCATTTAGAATTGGACTTACGGTTTCATTGTATCAAATAAGCGCTTTCAATCCGATAATTAATTATGACAAATTAATTAATACTTTTCTGAATTTACAATAATGTTTATAATATAAATATCAAATATTTAAAATATTCATTGACTCCTTATCGTAGGTAGTTATATAAATGGATGTAGTATTTAGAAATAATCCTAATTAACCTGAAAAAGGGGCTGATCACTTGCCAATTAACATTCCAAAACTCCTTCCAGCGAGGGAAATTCTCGAACACGAAAATATTTTCATTATGGATAATGAACGTGCTATTGCTCAGGACATCAGACCATTAAATATCCTTATTCTGAATTTAATGCCCGAAAAAGAAAAAGCAGAAACACAGCTTTTAAGATTATTAGGAAACTCGCCTTTACAAGTAAATGTCAATTTTCTAAAAACTAACTCCTATGAATCCACCCATACGAGTAAACAGCATCTCGAACAGTTTTACACCACCTTTTCCCAAGTGAAAAACTTAAAATTTGATGGGATGATTATTACTGGTGCCCCAGTAGAGCTATTAGAATTTGATCAAGTTAAATATTGGTCGGAATTAACTGAGATTATGGATTGGGCCAATCAAAATGTCACTTCGACATTACATATTTGCTGGGGTGCGCAGGCTGCTCTTAACTACCATTATCGGATTGGTAAATTTGAGTTACAGCGAAAATGCTCAGGTATTTATCCTCACCGGATTTTCGAACCTAATGACACTTTGCTACGCGGGTTTGACGACCAGTTTTATGCTCCCCATTCTCGCTATACTGATGTATCGATTGAAGCAATTAACAAGAATCCAGAATTAACACTATTAGCCGCCTCTGAAGATGCAGGTGCCTTATTAATTGCCTCTCGGGATAGAAAGCATGTCATGATTACCGGACATTTGGAGTATGAATCAGATTCGCTGGCCCAAGAGTATGAAAGAGACTTGAATAAAGGTCTTGAAATCCATATACCGGAGAACTATTTTCCAAACAATGATCCAACCCAGCCTCCAATTAATCGCTGGCGTTCTCATGGTCATTTATTCTTTTCAAACTGGCTTAATTATTATGTATACCAGGAGACCCCTTTTTTTTGGGGTTAACACTAAGCATCGGGTAAATTCCGATGTTTTTTTATTATAATTGTTTGTTTATTATTTGTAAAAATAGAAAGAATATAGGAAAAAAGCAAGGTATTGCTTTTAATAATTATCTTAAGAGGAGAATTTTCATGGAATCAATTGTGGCACTTCACCGTAATTCCTTTGGGGAAATTATCAACTTTGTCACTTCTGAGGGACGAATCATTTCTTATCGAAAGGCAATACTAGAGGCAGAAAATGGTTTAATTCAAGGGGTTCAGGCTATTGAGGAAGAGCATGGTAGAATGTCTTTAATCCCAGAGAGCGACCAATCTTTTGATCAATACCCAGATTTATATTAAAAGCACCTAGCAATTGCTGCTAGGTGCTTCTTTATTACTCACTTTCATTCTGTTTTTGTATTTCATTTAATGCCTCAATACGCTTTTGGTCTTCTTCAAAAAACTGAACCAAGTCACCAATTCGATCAATTGAATCCCAGCTTAAATGGTGTTCAATCCCTTCGACATCGTTATATATATTTTCATTTTTTACACCGATGATTTTGAGGAACTGTTCTAATAAATCATGTCTGAAGACCAGGCGCTTGCCAATCTTTTTCCCCTTGGCTGTTAACACAAGTCCTCTATATTTTTCGTAGACTAAATATTCATCTTTATCAAGTTTTTGCACCATTTTCGTTACTGAGGAGGGATGTACTGACAGCGCTTCAGCAATATCTGAGACTCGAGCGTATCCTTTTTCTTCAATCAATATATATATTTGTTCAATATAATCTTCCATACTTGGTGTTGGCATCCCATACCCTCCAAAAAATTACTCAACTAAAAGTTTACTATATAAAAAAAATAGTGACAAGGCACTTTATCACATATATAAATTAACATTTCTTTATTTTGCTGCCGTTTCTTCGAATAAAAATTTTACCTTTTTTTCAGTTTGGTCTATAAAAAGCCTGGCATTAAAGGTTTTTTCTTTATTGGTAAAACCTTCAATCAGCTCGGTTTTTCCTTCTGATAAAAGCAGCTTTAGGTTCTTCTGAGTAATATTCTTACCTAATATTTTCTTTGAAATAGTGAAATCGCATTGATTTTTTTGGTAATTTGAACAACCGTAAAAGCTGCCTTTATCTACGACTGAACCATCACATTTTTTACAAGGACCCAGCTTGGTAAAAGTCTGCTTCCTCCCTTTTTGCTTCCCAGGTGCAAAATTTTCGCGAATCTCCTCCGAGAAAGACCAGTTAGTAGCTTGACCAATACTTGACGAAATTAAATGAATGACCATCTTCTTTGTTTGCTCCATAAATTGCTTTGGTGCAGCAGACCCCTCAGATATTTCCTTTAGTTTCTGCTCCCACTTTGCGGTCATTTCAGGTGAAGCTAAAATTTCTTTCCCAATGGCCTCAATGAGGATTTTGGCTTTCGCTGTAGCATAAACTAAATTCTTAGTAACCTCAATATATAGACGGTCCTTTAGCATTGTAATGATG
Source organism: Bacillus sp. OV166 (assembly GCF_900177675.1). Lineage (GTDB taxonomy): Bacteria > Bacillota > Bacilli > Bacillales > Cytobacillaceae > Neobacillus. The sequence continues at coordinate 4,720,907 of NZ_FXWM01000001.1, forward strand.
CCTGCTCTGGTTGCTTCTGTTCCAAGGCCCTCGGTCTTTGTCAGAATTTTTTCGAGTTCTTTATCATCTATATGCTTACCGGCCGTTTTCATTAACGTAATCAATTGACCTTCAGTATAGCGTTTTGGCGGCTGAGTTTTGCTTTCTTTAACTTCCACTTTATCCGACCGACCCTGCTCACCTTCTGCTAGCATTGGTAGTGCAGGTTCATCTTCGTTATCTTTTGGATTCAGTACTTTACGCCAGCCTTCTTCAATTTGAACCTTCCCTTTCGAGATAAACGTTGCCCTTCCATCCACCAATGTTGTCACAGTAGTATATTCAGCTATGGCCTTATTGTAGTGTGCGGCGATCAAACTTGTTACAACTAAATCGTAGATTTTTTTCTCATCTGGGGTGAGCCGCTCCACATTTGGGATTTGTTCCGTCGGAATAATCGCATAGTGGTCTGTGACCTTCTTTTCATTCACATAGCGTTTGTTTTCTGAAATCGAAGCAAATGGTAACGGGAAGAAACTTTCGTAATCTTTAATATGACTTAATTTGTTTAAGACTTCCGGGAAAGTATTCGCTTCTTCTTTTGTAACGTACCGTGAATCTGAACGAGGGTACGAGACATTTCCCTTTTGATAGAGCTTTTGCATTACATCGAGAGTTTTCTTCGGTGAGAATTTAAAGCGTTTATTTGCCTCGGCTTGGAGGGCGGAAAGATTATACAAGAGTGGAGGAAAGAACTCTTTCCTTTCTGATAGAACCTCGCTGACTTCGGCAGGTTTATCCTTGCAAAAAGCAGCAACTTTTTCGGCTAACTCTTTTGTATTCACTCGGGTTTCCCCATCGTTCTGCCATTTTCCAGTATATTTTTTTCCATTCATTAAAAAATGTGCGAGAACCTCCCAAAAGGGTTCCGACTTAAAGTTCTCTATTTCTATTTCTCTTTTAACAATAAGTGCTAAGGTTGGTGTTTGTACTCTACCAACTGAAAAGACATCAGAAAATCCTTGTTTTTGTAAAAGTAAGCTATACAAACGTGAAGCATTCATACCAACCACCCAGTCAGCACAAGCCCTTGTGTAGGCTTCAAAAAATAAACTCCGTGTTTCTTGCTCGTCCAACAGCTTTTTAAAACCCTCTCTAATGCTATTAGCTGTTAACGACGAGATCCACAGCCTTTTCATGGGTTTGTGACATTTTGTTAACCTGAGGATATTGCGGATAATCAGTTCACCTTCGCGCCCCGCATCACCTGCATGAATAATTTCAGTCACATTAGAATCAGACACTAACTTTTTGATGACTGCAAATTGTTTTGTCTTATCTTTCGTTACTTCGTATTCAAACTGTTCAGGGATAATTGGTAAATTATCTAACGACCATTTTTTCCAGCCTTGCTGATATTTTTCGGGCGAGACTAATTGGCATACATGACCAATTGCCCAAGTCACATAGGCTCCCTTAGGAAAAATATCATTTGGATAAATTTCGATAAAACCATTTTGTTTTTTATGTTTAAAGATTGATGCTAAGGTTGACCCTTGATCCGGCTTTTCGGCAATAATTAATTTCATTATGATTGCTCCCTTTTTACAAAGCATCCCGAAATCCATTTTACCCATTAAATCCTGTGTACGTAAAGACTAAATAATCACCATATCCACTAATTTCCTCTACAATTTTATGATAGTGGTCGATCGAGACAATATAATCGACTGTATCATTCTTCACTTTTCAGTAATTGTAGATTCATTCAATTTCTAAGTACAGTGGTAATAATGATAATAATTATTTTTAGAATTACTCTCAAGGTTCTTACTATTAAAATAGCAGACTACGTCACGAAATCACCTTAGTATTTTGTCTGTTATTTGACAAATAGACTAAATAATAAAAAAGAGTGATCAAATGATCACCCATAATGCTTGCTATTGTTAACTCAACGGCTTTATTGAAGGAAGATCCTGACTATACCAATTACCCTCGGGGATAATATTCGAAACTGTTAAAATTAAGGATGGAATTCTCTCCACATTGAACACAATTGCACCAATTTTCTTTGTAAAAATGATAAAGGCATTTCCATGTGAATAATTATCTAGGTCTAATCCCATATGGAGCAGTGCAAATAAAATGGTCTGCTTTTCATCAGAATCAATATAAACTTGGGGTGAAAATCTTAATATCCATTCATCACCTTCAATGGAAAATCGGTACATCCTATCCCCGCCTCTGTAAATAAATTGATTAATTTAAGATATGTTGCAGAGGTAATTTTCATGTTAGGGGTACGGACAAAATCAGACACTTAAATATTTTCATAGAAACTACCATAATTCCAATGTAAGAGACAAGTCATTCCTTGACTGTAAATTCTCATTATTGTATATTTAAAGCATCATGTAACTATATATGCATAGCAAGTGGCTGCATGATAATATTTATCTTTGGCACCAATAAGGGTGGCTTGAAAGGCTTAGGAGGAAGAAGTAAATGCAAAACGGTAAAGTAAAATGGTTTAACAATGAAAAAGGTTTTGGTTTTATTGAAGTAGAAGGCGGCGACGATGTATTCGTACACTTCAGCGCTATCACTGGCGAAGGCTTCAAATCTTTAGAAGAAGGCCAAGAAGTTTCTTTTGAAATCGTTGAAGGAAACCGTGGTCCACAAGCAGCTAACGTTGTAAAACTATAATCTAAAATAATCAATCAAGGGCTGACGTTTTCGTCAGCCTTTTTTATAGGCGCTAACAGGACTTAGGTGAATTTTCAACTCAGTTTCTTCCCATACTCCTGAAGTTGTTCTCCCACTGTACACTTTGAAATGCAAAACCGATGTGCTGCTCTCCGCCCACCTTCTTTTTTCAAATGCTGGTGTAAAAAGCAGCCTTCACAGTATTGAATCATTAAGGATTCTACATGAACCAATAATTGCCTTTTGTTTAAGTCCTTCACAAGAGTTTCACACCCATTTCCTAAAGAATCAATGTTTTTGCAAAAATTTCTTTTCCCTCTAATGCTTGTGTCGCCAATTTATCTGCTTCTTTGTTATCTTTTCTAGCAATGGACGTATATTTAGGGACTAAACCAAGCGTTTTAATTTTTTCCTCAATTCTGTCAAGCCAGCTATTAAGCGTATCTTCATAACAAGGCCAATCCCCTTCCAGCTGTTTTAAAACCACTTGGGAGTCACCTTTAAATTCACAAGATAAATGATGAACTCCTAAATCCTCTAAAATATTTAGTGCATAATAAAAAGCAGCATACTCTGCTTCATTATTTGTTTCCAATTCATCAATCCGTTCATTGGCTCGGATACGGTATTTCTTCTTTCCCTGCTTAAAAAAGATTACAGCCCCAAGACCTGCTTGATTTGTTTCCTTTTGAAACCCTCCATCAAAGTAAACAGTTATTTCATGAGGATCATCTTCAATTTCGGTCATCAACTTTTTCATTTCCTTTAAGATCCATGATGTTCCCTTTTCATCATAAAAAAACAAATCAGATACTTTCCCAGTCATTTCAAGCTCTTCACCAATTTGTATAGCCGTTTCACCTGATACCATTTCAGAGGAAAATTGTACCTTTTCATTACTTTTTATTTTATACATCCACTCTAACCTATAGTTCAATGTCCTCAACCTTTCTAAAAAGAATTCAAGGGCTTTTTAAATAACATATTCCATGCCACTATATCGACCACATCATTCTAACCTATTCTGATATATATTCTTATCATACCCACTTCTTCATAGTAGTTATAAGAATAAATATTTTCTGACTTAAAAGAAATATGATAAACTTTCACTATTACGTTTATGGAGGAAACAGAATTGATTGAGGTTTATATTGACGGGGCTAGTGCCGGAAACCCTGGACCAAGTGGTGCCGGGATATTTATTAAAGGAAACGGCATTACAGAAAAATATTCAATTCCATTAGGAAAAATGACGAATCATGAAGCAGAATATCATGCATTTATTAAGGCTTTGGAAATATGTTTAGAAAAGGGATTTGAAAATTCCGTTGTGTCTTTTCGGACCGACTCTCAATTAGTTAACAATGCAATAGAAAAGGAATTTGTAAAAAACAAACTATACTTACCATTATTTGAACAGGCATTACACTTATCAAAGAAGTTTCAATTATTTTTTATGAAATGGATCCCAAGTGCTGAAAATAAGGCGGCGGATGAACTAGCAAGGCAGGCAATAAGAAAAAATATTCCCGAGGAGCAATGATACATCATGAAAAAACCTATTTTTGCCGATTTAAGTTTGCTCCTTGTAACGATCATCTGGGGTAGCACTTTTGTGTTAGTCCAAAATGCAATTGATTTTCTTGAACCGTTTTCCTTTAATAGCATTCGCTTTCTGGCGGCAGCGATTTTATTGATTTTCTGCCTTGTGATATTTGAAAAAAAACAGTTAAAACAATTGAATTTAAAGCTGCTTTTATCAGGTGTATTTATCGGATTTTGGCTTTTCCTTGGTTATGCTACCCAAACAATCGGCCTGTTATATACAACCTCTTCCAAAGCCGGCTTTATTACAGGGTTAAATGTTGTCCTTGTTCCAATATTTTCAATGATGTTATTAAAGCAGTTTCCGAACCGGAATGCTGTCTTGGGCGTGTTAACTGCGACCATTGGCTTATTCCTATTGACGATGACTGATGTTACTTCATTAAATAGAGGTGATGGTTTCGTTTTCATTTGCGCCATCAGTTTCGCGCTTCAGATCATCTATACAGGTAAGTTTAGTAATAAATATCCAACCTTGCTGTTAACAGTCATTCAAATTTCAACAGTCGCGATATTATCGATTTTATCCTCTTTCCTATTTGAAGATTGGAAAAAGTCATTTAATCCACATATATTACTCAAGCAAGATGTTCTGGCTGCCCTTGTCATTACAAGCATATTTGCAACAGCGCTGGCATTTATGATTCAAACAAATTTTCAAAAATACACCTCTGCAACTCGAGTTGCGTTAATTTTTGCAATGGAGCCGGTATTTGCCGCGATTACAGGTTTTTATTGGGCAAATGAACGACTTTCCTATAGTGCCTTAGTTGGGTGCTGCCTCATTTTTGCAGGAATGATTTTTGCTGAAATGCCAACAAACAAAATCCCTTTACTAAGAAAAACAAAATCCCTAGAGGATAAGGTCTCATAAAAAAACTCCCTTTTAGTGAAGGGAGTTAATCTAATTATATCGCTAACAGTTCCTTTTCTTTAACGAATCTAATGGCCTCTTTCCTTGAGTTGATCCTGTTCGAAATTAATGTTTCCAGTAACGATACATAAAAACTGCCATCAAAACTTTTTTGCGCTTTTAATGTCAGTTCAATGGCTGTAATACTCATTTCATCAGAAGCATTTGTGTAGTGTTTCCCAAAAAATATAAAGCCAATTGCATCCTCTTGGAATTGAAATCCTTTTCCTTCCAAGTGGTGCAAATAATCTTCGACTGTTCCCAATAACTTTGCCATCCCTCTCCCAACAAACTGTGAACATCCCTTAGAATCTTAACTTAAATTTTGATAATTTTCTATTCTTTTTTGTACATAGGTGACCTATGACTCCCACCAAAACACCTAGAATTGCCCCTCCTACAACTTCTTCAGGCTCATGGCCTAACATTTCTTTTAGCTTTTTTGGAGAGTCCTGTTTAAATTCAACACTTTCCTCTTTATGAATTTTTTCAATTAATTCATTCATTGAATTTACCTTTAAGGTAAGCTCCCCAGTTTGCCTTCTTACCCCTTGCGCATCATACATGACAATTAATCCGTAAATCAGTGAAAGGGCAAAATCAAAGGTTGGCAGTCCACGCTGCATTGCAATGTATGTTGTTAATGTAGAAACCCCAGCTGAATGTGAGCTAGGCATCCCACCGGTACCAAAAAACAGCTCTGGACGCCATTCTTTCTTTTTATAATAATGAATAGGAATTTTCATCCCTTGTGCTAGTCCCATGCTGAAAAGTGCTAAATAAACACCCTTGTTCATCATATCACCCCTGCTAATATTGTTCGAAAGCCCGTGTTTTATTATTCCACATGGAAATACTAAAAAAGTGGGAGGTGAACATAGATGGGTAAAAATGGTCAAACTAATCGAGGTGTCAAAGCTCCAGGGGTTAATCCTCAAGGATATGGTCAAGATGCGGAGTTCGCTGAAGAACCAAAAAGTAAACTAGAAAATGCAGCAAAGAAAAAAAACACTAAATAGACGCAAACATAAAAACTGGCTGTCCCTTGTCGAGACAGCTAGTTCTATTTAAAGCTTTTGCCTATTCGCAAGATAGGTGCAATATGGAATAAGCCGCCTGGCCACTTCAAATTCCCTATGCTTACAACCTGGCCTCCAATTGACTTCAAATAACCATAGCCTTTGCAGTTGATCCATTCCAACATCAATACCCAGTTCATCAAAGGAATGTTCGTATAATGTGTCGAAATGAGCAGAAAATGTTAATGCAAATTGCTCTAGAACTGTTTTTATTCGATCTGACTCTTCCTCAAATTCATCTAAAAGAAAAGTTTCTAAGTCACCGCGGTACCCTCCGCTGCTAATATTGCTAATCAATTGGGCGTTACCGCTGATCCTGGGATAAATTAAGGTAATTTCCCAAAAACCGCGTCCATTTTTTTGAACATGCAAGCGAAAATCATAGGTTAATCCGGCTTTTGTTTTACATTCAATAAAAGGCTGAAGCAAATATTTTTTCTCAAGGACCAGCCCTTCAATTAGAACCTCCATTTCCTTTTGATTAAGTACGCTAACTTTCTGACCGTCGGTTAATTTGAACAGTTGCTTTTCATTAAGTTTTTCGATAAATAATATTTTTTTACCTTGATTACCGGTTAATGGTTTGATTACAACTCGAGAATGTTCCTGGCAAAAAGAGATAAATTTTTGTGGATGATTTAATTTTGTGGAAGGAATCAAATAACTGGAGAATTCTTTCGCATTAAAGATTTTTTTGTACACTTTGAACTTATTTCCAACAGGATAACTTGTAAAAATAGCATATTCCTTTAATTTTTTCAAAATGGCGGATTCTCTTTTAGATTTAGGGTTGCAGCTGTTAATGATGACTGTTGGAAAGTCGATAACTTTTTGTGCCCATTCACCATGTTGATACACCCAGCCATTAATTTTCAAATGATTAAAATCAACATTGTTGTACGAAAAATAAAAAAAGGGGATTCCTTCCATTTTTGCGACAGCAGCAAAGGGATATGCTTTTTTAACTTCTCGCGGATTTTTTCGATAGTGAAGCATCCCAATCGACTTCAAAATCATCACATCCTTAAAATGGCTCTAAGTAAAACTTGATTTCCTTCGAAGCTATTAATGCAATCTCCTTGGCCTGTTCAGGTGTATCAGCGCTGGCAATCACATAGGCATAGCGATCACCGAGTGAATACGGCTTTGTTAAGATCGCCCCTTTTCTTGGTTTCACATAAACTTCCTTTACACCATCATAATTTAAGGCTTTAGTTTTTCCGGTCACTTTTATGAGTCGGCCCCGTGAACTAACAGTGAGAAATTTTGCATAGACATGTGTCCTTTTCGTTGCTTCTAGATAAGGGTCTTGCCCTAAGTAAAGTTTAAGTGTTTCTTTAATTAAATTGATTCCTGTACCCTCTTGAATAATTCTATTCATTGCACCTCCAGACATTCTTGGATTTATTTCTATTAACTTCCACTTCCCTTCAATAAGCCTCATTTCTAAATGACAAGTACCATTTTCTAATTCAAGTGCTTGAATAATACTTTCAACGGCAATTTGTAATTCCTCTAAAGTCTCATTTTCTACTACGGCCGGATAACAATACCCATTAATAATAAAGCGATCACCATTTAAGACCTCTTGTTCAATTACCGCCACAATAGATATCTGCCCCTCCTTAACGATAACTTCGATTAGGTATTGCGTTCCAATCAAGTATTCTTCAATTAATACCGGAATAGAAGGGAATTTTTTATTTAAGTAGTCCAATCCTTCTTTTAACTCAGAGTAGGTTTCAACCAGTAATACGTCCTTTGACCCATTAGATATGGGGGACTTTAATATAAGTGGTAACTGACGTTGATTTTCCTCGACAAATTGTTGAATAGACTTTTCTCTTTGAAAAATAGTAAACTTTGGTGAAACAGGCAGCGTTTTAAGGTGCTCACGAAACCGAGTTTTCTCTTCTATGATTTCCAAAGCATCCGTGGACATTTGAAAAAGTCCTAATTTTTTCGAGATTCGCGCCGCAAAAGAGACAAATGGATCAATGAAACTAATAACAGCACAGATTTGTTTTCTATCTTCTTCAAGGTTATTAATTATTGAAAAAATCTTCTCCTTATCCATTAAATTTTCGACATATACCATCTGATGAACTTCAGGGAATTCTTTCTCTTGCTTTATAAATTCTCTTCTGTTCGTTAACAAAACAGTATAATAACCCATAGTTGTTGAAATACTCAGAGCTTCTCGGCTCGTTCCTGATTTGTTACTTCCAATAAAGACAATTGTTTGCATACCAACCTACTTCCTCTTTGTTTTTTATTGGCCATTTCTTTTAGTCAACAAATATTTCCCATAGCATATTGGGGTGATGTAGGTTTCCCGCCATGTTTCGAACATTAAAGCATTACGAAATGCTAACCTTAGATCTCGGGCATTACATTCAATAAACATTGGAAAACCATCCATTGTAATTCCAACATCAAGTCCAATATCTGCAAAGTTAGGAGTTTGATCACCCAAATGTTTGGCAACCCTTAAGGATAAACGTTCAACGTCGGCGACTACCTGTCTTTCATTAAGGTGTGGGAGGTTTCTAAGAATATCTTCAAAAACAACGCTAGCACCACCACTAGCAACATTTGTAACGAAGTGCCCTGTTTTTGCTACTTTCCCCACCATCCCTGTCACTTGCCATTCTCCAAACCCATTTCGTTGGACGGTTACCCGAACGTCAAATGGATTATTATTATATTCTGCAAGTTGAATTCTCTCTTGGATTATATACATCCCGCTTGTTACCAAAGATTTTATTTTCAATGGTAATTGTTCCGCAGGGAGCATTTCTTCCAGCCACAAGTCATTTTGGGGATAGATTAACAAGCACTCTGTATCGTTAAGGCGTGTAGCTCTCATGTTACGTTTTCCAAATGTACCATTGCTTGGTTTTATGATTAACTCGCTATGTTTTCCCATCATTTCGACCATATTACCAAGATTGAAGCGAACGGTTTCTGGGAGATGTGGTCTAATATCTACACATTCCATTAATAACTTATGAGTTTTGTATTTCCCATATTGATTCCATTCATTAAAAATGATTAAGCCTTCAGCTAGTAACATTTTAATCTGTTTCTTTGCATCCTTCGAACAATGATACCCTCTATTATGAATCACCAATGGTTTAGGAATAGTGTTCTTCAGATACACACCGTTACTATTCATCACATAACCCGTTATCTCTGGTTCGCCAGGCAGTAACTCCTCCAAACGAAGATACACAGGAATTAAATTATTTATATTCCCCCCTTCCTCATAGAAAGCCAGGATTTCTGGTTGTTTTCCGCGGTCAAGTTCTCTATATAATTGCGAGCTGATTATAATTCCAATATATTGCTGTTCCAAGCTATTTCCCCGCCTTATTTATAAGGTTTAGGTTCAGTTAACATAAATAAACTGCTTTCTTACTATTAAATGCAAAAGTTATGTATTTGGAGAGATAAAAACCCAAATTAATTTGAAACATTCATTAAATACGTGAATACACTAACTTACATTAATCTAAGAGGTGTTTTGCTTCATGAGATCTAAACCAAAGGTAGCCTTTATTACCCCTGGTTCCTTCCCAATACCATGCTCCCGTTCAAGTTCAGTAGAAACAGTTGTAGAAATGCAAACAAACATTCTTCAAAACGATGTTGATTTTACGATATTTGGAAAAAGGGCTAAAGGAATGGCCTCTACTGAAAAACAAGGAAATATTTCTTTTATCCGGTTTCCTTATCAAAATTGGACAAGGTATCTCACAAAGGTTATTACTAAGTTATCTAAACTCAATCCTGATATCATCCAAATTGAAAATCGCCCTAAATATATTCCTATCATTAGGAAAAAGTTTCAAAAAGTTCCAATTTGGTTGTCACTACACTCGACGATGTTTATTTCAAGTCCACATATTGAAAAGGAAAAGTTAATTAGTTGTCTTCATCAAGCTGATAAGATCATTGTTAACAGCCATTTTCTTAAAAACTATTTAATTTTTCAAACCAGTTGTGAGGCAAATAAAGTCATTGTAAAAATTATATAGGTGTGGATATAAGACAATTTCAATCGCAGGACGGGGTATTTGATCAATACACAAAACATTGAAGTGGAACTATCCAATTGTGTTATTCAGCTCTTAAACAATCCCAAAAGAATTAAAAGGTTAGGTCTTAACAGTATAGATCGAGTGAAGGAAAATTTCACATGGGAAAATAGTGCTAACCGTATCCTCCAATTGTATAACCAAATTGTATCTGAAAAATAATAGAACGTCCCTTTTTGGATGAATCAAAAGGGACGTGAAGGACTATAAATATGCTCTTTCTTGGAAGTGAAGAGTATTTCCAAATGCATCTTCATCAAGAATTTGAAACCCTTGAATTTGAACTGCATAAAACATTGGTTGATTACGAATTTTTAAATACTTATCATAATCCAATTTCTTAAAGCCTTTGAAGCTAGGATATATATTTGCTTCAAGAATCCACGGGAAGCCAACTTCATCTAAGGCAATATCTATACCAAATTCGGAGAAATGTTCATTTCTTTGATCCATGATGCGGCAAAATCTTTGACAAAGGTTTACTATATTCCGATAAACAAGCGAATAGCTGAGGCCCTGGGAAGTCTTCTTGATAACTGTTTCTAACGTCATCGCTTCTCCACCCCGAGCAATATTAGTTAGATCCTCATCTTCTCGAGCAACCCTGCATTCAATTCCAGTGCATTGCCACTTCCCTTTGTTATATTTCTGCATCACAACCCTGACATCAAGGGCTCGATTATTTACCTTTAAAAGCGGAATGTAGGTTTGAAATAAATACTCCTGTTTAAAAATTCCAAACTCCTTTAATAATACTTGTAAACCTTCTTTATCCTTCAATCTGTGTTGTACCTTTGTCATATTCCGATAATCGTATAAACTAAAACCTTCTGTTTCGTCATTTAATTCTAGTATGAAAATTCCGCGTCCTCTTGATAAGCTAACAGGCTTTAAAATAATTTTCTTATTTTCTATTAAAAAGTCAATTAATTCTTCCATGTTATTTAAAAGGAAAGTTGCAGGTAAGTGTTGTTTAATTTCTGGGGTATTTTTTAATAAATATAGATCCGATTTTTTAAAGTGGTAGGAGTTAAATAAATTATTATTGGTTATATCCACTAGTTGTCTAATATTATCTTTCTTTTGATGGAAATTTCTACGGTATATGGTAGAGGGAATCGGAGTAGAATCATAGCGCCAATGTTTTTTTACTGGGTCATAGATCATCCCATATGCAATTCTCTTTTCCCAATCGACTGACCTTGCTGAAAAGGCGATCGTTACTCCGCCATAGCGATGAAATTCACCAAAACGGTCATTGAATTTCTCCATATAATCCAAATGATAAAAGTGATTTTTTTCACCCAATAGTAAGCCAATTGTTGGACCGATAATTGCCTTTCTCTCTGAAAATTGGATTTGATAAACTAGGTCAACAGGAAGATGCATGGATTCTACTAGCGTGTCGGAAACAAAAAGCTCTATGGGATTTTGAAAGGAATTATGTCTTAGCGGAATTGCGTCTTCATAATTTACAAAGTGACATGGCTGCTCATTTACCCCAAATTTTACAAATTCAGGTTGTTCCCTCCAGCTTTCTGTAATTCGGTTAGATAATTTCATTTTCATTTCATGGTCTTGAAAAACTTTAAATTTCACCCAAACATTCTCAAAAAGCTGACTTGATTTCCTGATAAACGGCGTAATATTATTGTCGTGTAATTCTCCACTGCTTACATGAACGGTTGCCTCAGTTTCTCCACTATACGTTTGCAATGTCTTATCATCGTTTTTCAATTCCCTGATTTCTTTTGCTAGATCAATCGGCCACCTAAGAATCCTACCCGCTACTTTTTTGTTGCTATAACTTATGTCTTTCACAATGGTAAGGATAGGACAAGTGGAATGAATTCGAATTTCACCAGTTTCCATCCCCACAAATTGAAGACCAATTTCATAAATTCTTGGATAATAATAGTGAATAATTTCTAAAATTCGATGGCTTACTTCATAAAGGTATTCTTGTGTCTCTTCTTGCATTTGGTAATCACCGGTAAGTAGCAGATAGGCTTCCTTAAAGGTTAACACTTGGTCATTATTCTTGGCATAAATAATCGGAGTCGTCCATTGATGTTGACAATCTTTTTGCCCTAAAACGTAAAAACTAAATGAAGTCGGAATTTGATTTTCCGCTATTAAATTAATATCCTTTAGTTCAGGATGTGTTGCTATCAATTCTAGGAAATGCTTATTCTTAATATTATTCTTTTCATTTATGAGAGTTACACCTGTTTGCTGTGCAAGTTTAAAGATTGTCCGATTGTTTTTCTTACGATGATAATTTGTGGGATTATAGATTATTGACGGAATATCAACGAAACCTAGTAAAACGATCTCCTCATCCTTTATCATAATTGCATTTCCCTTACGCTCGTTTACAAGCAATCCTTCGATATTAATAAATAGTACGTCAAAATTTAACTCATCGCCCGCTTTTGCATATTGTAAAACATAGGAATCATCATCGTTTAATTCCTCTTGGGCCAGCCTATTCCATTGCCGCATAGTTAAAATAATTCCAATAGACTTTTCATCCATTACTCAGTCACCTTCAATCATTTCAGGTCATTTATAATATTTCTATTCATGATTCTATGAAACTGTATAGGCATATGGGAGTAACACGCTGATATTAGTCTTTTATTTTCAACGATTTCTTCCATTGTTCAAAGAGGTAAGGCTCTTGATTATTTACATGGTCTAAAAACGTTACCAATAAACCCAATTGTTTTAAGTCTTTGAAAAGTCGTTTTGGAAACGACCTTTGAATTTTAAAAGAATTAAAAAGATCTATGATTTTCAACTTTCCATTCTTATCATAGATTGAGTGTCGCAAGGAGAAATCAATTCTCATAAACTGTAAACTTCTGAGTTCTTTTATTACATTGATAATTTCAATTGTTAAATCCTCGGAAATTGTCTTGGATTTTTCAAGAAATTCTTGTAAGGAAGGTCCAGTAAGGTATTCCATAATAATATAATTTTCTCCCGTTTCATAAACCTTTGGTAAAATAGCTGTTTTTTCACCGGTTTGTTGTAGTACCTGCTTTTCTCGAAGGCAATATATTTGTTTTGAATAAATTTTCACACAGCGTTCTTCGGATAGTTTAAACACTGCACCTTGTAATCCTTTTCCAATGAGTGGATAGTCGGTTGGATTGGCTTGAACCTGAACTGGTTTTCCCGGCGTAACGACAATTTGGGTAAAATCATTCAACTTGCATTATCTCCTTTATTGGAAATTATTATTGTGTTGTGCTTCTTGTTAAAGCATATCCAGAGACTACTTTTTATGAAAATGGTAGAAGTGCATCAATAAATTCTTGTGCCGATTGATACCGTTTGAGTTTATACTTTCTTGTTGCTTTTCTCAGAACCTTTTGTAATTTCTGATTGGGAATCTGTTTGCACGCCTGTTTTTTTCGATACGGTGCAAAACCAGTTAACAGGTACAAGCATACACATGCAGCACTATATATATCTGAGCAGTAGTTTATATTAGCAGTAAAGAAATGATTTTGTTTCTTAAGTTCCGGTGGTCGATACCATCTCGTTGCCCCTCGATGATTTCCAATGTATTCACCAGAGTCATTGGTGCGGACAGCAGAGCCGAAATCGATGATTTTTACTGTTTGGGGGTCATCATTACAAATTAAAATGTTATGTGGAGTAATATCGCAATGGAGAATGCCATGTTGGTGGATCACCTTTAACCCTTTAAGGATGTTAATTGTTATTTGAACGGCTAATTCTTGATCATGGATGATCCCTTTTTTGTAATGCCCAAGCCTTCCCCCTTCGTGATATTCTAAAACAATATACCCTTTATGTTCATCCACAAAAAAATCTAGACAGGTGATGATATGTTTATGAACCGGTAAGCTTCTTAGTATATCGCTCTCTTGTTCTGCTTCTCTTCTGCTATCAACCTTTTTTATTACTACCCTTTCATTTCGTTGATTCAGACCAAAAAAGACAAGGCTTGTCGCACCCTTACCAATAGTTTGATGATCCAGTGTATACTTTTCGAATGTAGCTCCCCCTTTGTGACCCCTGTTTTTTATATCTTATTATTAGTAAGACAAGAATTCCTGTATGTTTATCCATAAAAAAATAAGGTTGTCTCTAGTGGACAACCTTATTTTTTCAGGAAACATACGCTTCGTCTATTGGCAAGAGCCGTTGCAATCCACGAAGTTCTAATTCCATTAACTTATTCAATGCTTTTTCTTTTTCAATACGAAGTCCTGCATCATCCAATGAACAGCTCACTGGAACATCGCATTTTATTTCGGCAAGCAGTCTCGACAAATGGAGCATGTCTAAATCCTGCTCAATTTTAGTCTTATTTGACTTTGATAATCGATCTAAATTAGAGATTATGCCCTCAATATGTTCAAACTCCTGTAAGAGCTTAAGAGCTGTCTTCTCTCCTATTCCTTTTACACCAGGATAATTATCACTAGGGTCCCCCATGAGGGCTTTTAAATCAATCATCTGCCGAGGAGTAATTCCTTTTTCTTCAAAGAAGGAATCTGGTGTATGAACCAGGTAATTTCCATAACCTTTTTTCAACAAAATAACAGAAATACTATCATCAAGCAGTTGCAGCATATCCTGGTCACCGGTTAGGATGGACACATGGGCAAAGTCCTTTGATTGATTAGCGATTGTTCCAATGCAGTCATCTGCTTCATAGCCTGCTAATCCAATATTGGGGATATCAAAGGAAGCAACCACTTCTTTTACTAAATCAAATTGTGGGATAAGCTCTATCGGAGCTTCACCGCGATTACCTTTATAATCTGAGAATAATTCAGTACGAAAGGTCTTACTACCCATATCCCAACAAACAGCGAGATGGGAAGGTTTAAATGATGAAACTGCCGTGAATAAATGCTTAACAAAGCCATGAATTCCATTGGTCGGTGTTCCATTTGAATTTATCATAAATTGTCCTGTAACTGCCGTAGCGTAAAAAGCTCGGAATAGCAACGCCATTCCATCAACAAGCATAAGTGAAGGCTTCTGATTAGTCATATTGGACCTCCTTATTTGGTGTCGTTTAAAAACAACACGCTATCCATTATAACATAAGTTGGCCTGAAAGATTATTCTATTTTATGATCAGCATAAGAGATCCAATCACTAAAGCTTCCAACATAAAGCTTTACTTTATTAAAACCAGCCTCCTTTAATGCCAGGTAATTAGGTGTGGCCGTGACCCCAGATCCACAGTAAACAATAATATCCATATTAGGTTCGATATCTGAAAACCTTTGTCTCTGTTCCTCAGCTTGTTTATATCGCCCGCCACGAATCCCCTCCATCCACGGCTTATTTATGGCACCAGGGATATGCCCGGCTTTTTTATCAATCGGTTCTTCTAGCCCTAGATATCTTTTTGATTCCCTTGAATCGATTAATATCTTGTTTTCCAGCTGTTTTTCGACTACTTCTTTTACTTCTTCGGTAGTTGCTAGTAATTCCGGCTTTAGGTTGTAATGGAATTTTACCTTTTCAAATGCAGGAATATCTTTTGTTACTGGATAATTTGCTGCTGCCCATCCATTAAATCCCTCATCAAGTACATAAACATTTTCATGACCAAGGTATTGAAGCAGCCACCAAAAGCGGGCTGCATACGCCCCTTCACCGGTATCATAGGCGACAACGACTGTGTTTTCATTAATCCCCTCTTTCTCAAGTTTCATGATAAATTCCTCAAGTCTAGGCAAAGGATGCCGTCCGCCATGGACTTGAACTGGATTTGATAAATCTTTTTCTAAATCAAAGAAAACTGCGCTAGGTAAATGACCTTTTAAATATTCCTGTCTCCCTTTTTCTGGTTCAGCTAATGAAAACCGGCAATC
The DNA here is from genome assembly GCF_900177675.1 of Bacillus sp. OV166. Lineage (GTDB taxonomy): Bacteria > Bacillota > Bacilli > Bacillales > Cytobacillaceae > Neobacillus. Next base: position 4,737,168 of record NZ_FXWM01000001.1, read on the forward strand.
GACAACCCTTATATTGCTCTCGGTTAAGCTTTTCAATAACCATTCTTTGTCTTTAACAAATTTCACGCAGCTTCCTCCTCGTCATTGATTAATACTTTATAAGTTTTTTTGTATTTCCCTTAAATATTCAATAGAAATTCCGCCATCTAAGGCTGAAAGATAACTCAAATAAAAATCATTTACTTGTTCGTTCATTTGTTCTAATAGGCGATTGAATTCCTTTGTTATTTCATCTGAATAATGTGTTTTTAAACGGTGAGCTCCATGCGATAGATATTCATCCGCAGGCAAATTCAGCACTTGATACAGTTCATCACTCATGAATTTTTTTTCATTTTTTTCAAAAAATGATTTTGGATTTTTAAAGTACGACAAGGCTTTAGAAAATAATTGTTTATTCATATCTTTAAAAGCGATAGGAAATTCGATTGCTTGTTGATGCTTCACTTCAAATGCTGAAAAGGAAAGGTCTTGATTGATTTCTTGTAAATTTCGGATGAGACCTGATTGGTAATCAGCCAATTGCTTTTGGGCAAATCTTTCCAGGCGGACTGTCGTTGCTCGCAATTCCTGAGCAAAATCAAAGCCTAGACTTTCGAGAAATTCATCCAGTGCAGCTAGTAATACTTTTTTCAAATGACGACCATCATCCTTTAGTATGGCGGGATTAAATGACTCCCTAAAGAAATCTCCAAAGCGGAGGAAGACTCTTTGTTTAATGTAATAAACTAACTCTTCTGCTTCCTGGTACAAACGATTTTGCAAGTTTTCAATCGTTTGGTTTTTCAATGACACTAAGATAACTGCTTTTTGTTTTTCAATAGTCCCGCGTTTTCTCTCTTTTACAGTTTGGTCTTCCTGTGAACTTTTGATAAGTTTATCAATTAAATCATGAACCCGGGTTATTTCTTTTTCTGCAGAGGAAATAGCCATTTCCGTTAGTTCATTAGTAATAAAATGATAAAAGGCCTGCTCAAAGTTAGCCATTCCAGAATGCGAAATAGGATTTGAAATCTCCTTTTCTTTTAATGCCAGCAAGCTTGATACAGGATAGAGATGAGGATTTCTTATTCCATATTTGCTAAGCTGCTCCTCGACATATTCAATAACGGTTTCCTTTTCTTCTTCATTCTCAGCAAGATCAATGGCATTAATAATAAAGAACATTTTATCCATTTGAAAGGATTCCTTTACACGTCCAAGCTGGATTAAAAATTCACGATCTGCTTTCGAAAATGCATGATTGTAATAGGTAACAAAAAAACATGCATCCGAATTTTTAATGTAATCAAAAGCGACACCTGTATGGCGGGCATTGATAGAATCCGCTCCTGGTGTATCAACCAGAGTAATTCCTTTATTAGTTAACTCGCATTCGTAGTAGAGCTCAATCCATTCTACGAAGCAGGATTTTTCCTCATTAGCAACGAAATCGGTAAATTCACTTAAGTCTGTTTCAAGAACGATTCCCAAAGAATTACCAAATGATTGATAACCTTTAGTAAATGCCTGTAAGAAAGCAATATGTGTCTTCTCCAAGACACCGCCTTCTTGCTGTTTTTGAAGCATAACCTGGTCAATTTTTTTGACCGCACCATCAAAATCATCTGCTTGGAGTTCAAAAACCCTTAATGAGCGATTTACATCTTCAAGCATGGCTGATGCTTCCTTAAACTTAACAAGCACGGTGCCATGCGGATGTCTTTCCGTAACAGGTTTAATTTTGTTAATGGCTGCAGTCGTTGGATTTGGTGAAACAGGCAGGATCTTAGCACCCATAAGTGCATTGGCAAAAGAAGATTTGCCTGCACTAAATGCTCCAAATAATGCTACGGTAAATCCCTTGTTTTCGAGTCTTTCCGCTTTTTCGGATAATTCTTTAGAAAGCTTATAAAAACCAGGGAGGTCTTTAATTAAGGATGAAGTCTTTAATAGACGTTCGACGGTTCTCTCCAAATGATTGCCTGATGGAAGTACCTTTGGATCATTTTTCGCACCCTCAATCACTTTGCCTTTCAAATCGTTCTTCTTGTTGCTACTTCCGTTTTCAGGCCTTAGCTGTGTTTTGACCACTTCATATTGTTCTTCGTCCTGACTAAAAAGATGATAAATATCTTCTTGTAAAATATCATCTTGTGTTAATAACTCTTCGATCTTTGTTTCCTTCAACTTAGCATTCTGCTTAACCTTTTCTAGTTCTGACAAGGCATTTAGGTATCGATCGTTTTTGCTTAGTTCCTGTTCATACTGTCCAATTAATTTAGCTGTTTGTTGCTTTAATGCTTTTAGGAACTCTTCCTTAAAAATAGCCAGTTTTTGTCGTGCGATTTTTTTAATTTCATTAGCCACGTCTTCTGTGTAATGTAAGACATATTCTCCTGATACTCGTGCCCCAGTTTTAACAGTATCGGATAAAAGGTTTGCCTGCACATCGATTGAATAAGACTGCGCCAAGCCCTGTAAATCTCCCCCGTCAAGACCCATTTCCTTTAAGGTGCGTAGTAAATATTCGCGTACGTGCCACTCGAGCTGAGATTTTGTTTTATCATAAATATCATGATGAAAGCGTTCAAGCCTCACATTCTTCTCATCCAACGTCTTTTGCTTGGAAAATATGAATCCAACTTTGAATTCCGGTTGACATGATTCCAAATAACTCTCCGCTAACTCTCTGGTTTGAAATGGCATGAGGTATGCGTTTTTTAGTATTTGGGCAATTTGATGATCAAATTCCTTCTCTGTTCCGATTACCCCCTCTTTTAAAGTCCGGAGGTTTCCTTCCATTTCTCGAGAACTATTAGATAATTCACTTATTTCGTCCTCAGTTAATTCATTCAAAACCTCAACGATAGGTCTTAGCTCACGCTCATCTAATTTCCTTAATTGAGCAATATGATCTTGGGTAATTTTTTTTAAGGAATGAAAAACCGATGGTATTAATAATTGGTCTTTAGAGGCCAATTTTTCTGTAATAAATTTCTGAAGATCATTGAATTCATTGAAGGCATGGTTTTTATTTTTCAAAGAAGTATAAAAAATTCTTGCTGGTTTCACTCCCCACGATGCAAACGAATCAACCACACTGTTTTGAAACTCATCGAAGCTCAATTCTTCATCCTTGTGTTTATCAATTTGGTTAATTACTAAATAAACTTCTTTTCCAGCTTGGGTTAATTCCTTTGTAAATAAAAAATTCAACTCTGCTTGGACGTGGTTAAAATCCATGACATATAGAACGATATCGGCAAGATGAATTGCTGATTCGGTTGCAATCCGGTGGGCATCATCAGCAGAATCAATACCAGGTGTATCCATGATTACCGTATTATCAGGTAAGCCTGAGTGACTGTGACTAATTTCAATTTCTTCAATTTGATCGCCGTCTTTGCAATAATTTTTAACTAATTCATAATCATACGGAGCTAAATAGATGCGAGGCTTTTCATTTTTGAAAAAGACCTTTGCATATTCTTCTCCAGCTTTTACTTTCACTAAGTTTGCACTTGTCGGAATTGGACTAGATGGAAGTAAATTCTCTCCAACGAGTTGATTGATCATTGTCGATTTCCCTGCAGAGAAATGACCACAAAATGCAATCATAAACTCTTTGTTCTTCAGCTTCTTTGCTAGTTGTTTTATTTTTTCCGCATTTTCATAATCTTCTTGTTCGTTTATATATTCAAATACTGAAACGATTTTAGTTTTTAGTGTTTGGATGACTTCTTCTTGATGGGCTATTTTCACCATTTACTTATTCCCCTTAGCAACTTTGTAATATTTTTTATTTTATACGATAATTCAAACTTTTCCTATCTTGACACTTCTTTTACATAAAACAAATTTTTTCCAAAAACGACAAAAGCCAAGGTGTAAGACCCTGGCTCCCAAAATACACTATTAATTTAATGTGTAACGTTTTTTAAGACGTGCTTCATGACATATGCATAAATAATAACCGTTCCACCAACTAAAGCAAAAGTCATTTGTAACACCTTCCTTATCAGACCTTCATTGAGAATGATTTTCATCGATAACCAAAGTTTAACATAGGTGATAATCATTTTCAATAGCCCATTTTTAACTGTCACAATTATTTAACAACTTTAGGTAGAAAACGATTACAATCCTGAAATGTCCCTTCATATTCCGTCAGCTCCCTAAGCGCCTTTTCCTCCTCAGGTATACGAATCCTAAGCACGATGATATATAATATCGTAAATAAACTAGCTGTAAAATAAGCGTTGAACAACAATGGAATAACAGCCAGTTCAACCGCAACAACTAAATAATTGGGATGTCTGATAAAACGGTATGGTCCCTTTCTAATCACATTCGCATTTCTTAAGACAATAATTTTTGTATTCCAAAACCTTCCTAATGACGCGATCGCCCATATTCTAAATAGCTGGGCTATAAGAAAAACAATTATTAGGATGCCCCATAAAGGAGATAGACCCAAATTCATGAAAATTTTTTCACAACTTAAGAAAATAAAAAACAGTGCATGCATCGTCACCATATAACGATAATGCTTTTCGCCAAATTCAATGGCCCCACGTTTCTTCATCCACTTTTCATTGCTTTTTGCTATTCTTAGCTCAACAATCCGCTGAAGGCCGATGAATCCTACTAATATCAGAAATGAGATAATATCTTTCATTTTACTCCCACCTAAATAAAAGCAGTTCGGAACTGAAACCAGGTCCAAGCGCGGTACCAAGTCCTAAAGCATCCTGAGGAATATCCATCTCCATGTAACGTTTCAGCACATAAAATATCGTTGTTGAAGACATATTCCCAAATTGTTTTAACACTTCAAGTGAAACGTCAGTCATGGATGGAGGTAACTCTAATGATTTTACATAGGCATCTATCACTTTTTTTCCACCCGGATGAGCAATAAAATAGTCTATTTGTTCAAGGTTGATTTGATGTTCACCTAAAAATCCACTTACATTCGGCTTTAACCACTCCTCTATGATCTGGGGGATATCCCGAGAAAATACGACAAACAGCCCCGTGCTCTTAATAGCCCAGCCCATTACATCTAAAGAGTTCGGCATAAGAGTGGACTGTGTAGCAATGATGGAGGGGGATGTCGGCTTCTTCCTGAAATCTGAAAAGTATGAATCATCACCGCAAACCAAGGCACAGGCTACACCATCGGCAAACAAAGAAGTTCCGATTAAATTACTTTTCGAAAGATCGTTGCGCTGAAACGTTAGGCTGCAAAGCTCAACTGAGAGTACTAGGGCCTTTGCTTTTGGAAAGGCAAGACAATATTCATAGGCTCTCGATAGACCAGCAGCACCGCCTGCACAGCCAAGTCCCCAAATAGGCACCCTCTTTGTGTGTGAATTAAACGGGAGGAGATTCATGATTCTCGCTTCGATACTAGGTGTGGCCATCCCCGTGGTTGAGATAAAAAAAATGATATCAATTTCTTGATAATTAATATTTCGCTTTAAGTAATCCTTATTATTTAAACACTTCTCGATTGCTTCTTTTCCAAGTGTCACCGCAGATTCAATATATGCAGAATTTTTTTCTTCAAAAGTATGTTCTTCTTTAAACCAATCGAGATTTTTAACAAAATGTCTTTTTTCAATTTGTCCATTTTGAAAAGCTCGTAAAAGTCTTTCAATATCCTTAAAGGAATCTGAGAAAAGCTCTCGTGCAAACTCCAAAGCTTGATTTTGATTAACTTCAAAAGGGGGAGTAACCTCTGCAACTGAAATAATTGTAGGCATGTTTTTTCTCCTTCAATCTATGTAAGGGTATTTTTTCCAGTTTAAAGGTTTTTATTCAAGAGTTTCAGAAAGCAAAAAAAAAGCTTCCCTATATAAAGAGGAAACCAAAAGTTTCCACTCTGGGAAGCAAACGTTTTGAAGGTTGTTGCTGTGCTCTTAAATTATATAATGGATATTGATTTCATTCATTAACTAATGATTTCCAGTTCCGAATTTCTAAATAAACAGCAAGAAAAATGCTTATTAATGTTTTTTCACCTTATTTTTTATCGGGTTGTTTTTGAACTTCAATTTTAATTTTATTTTTTACTAATGTTCCGCAGATTTTACAGATTTCTACCTGGTCATACAAAAGGCGGCAATTATCACAATAATATTTTTCCACAAAAACACACTCTTTTCTGAAGGAAAATATGAATTTCTTAATATCATATTTATAGGATTCCAAAGTGTGACATTCATTTCAAAAAGGGTGGTTAATTTCGTGTGTGAATGATTATTCAATTACTTTTATCACAGGTAAAGTGTGATAGTTCACATTTTAGTCACAAATACCCCCTGGCAATTGTGATATAAATCACTGTTACATCAATTTTATAATATTAACATAGTAGATATCTAAGGAATGAACATTTTGTGAACTGCTAATTTTGTTATTTTTTCTTCACAATTGTTTTGTATTATGAAAGAGAACTAATCATTTATTTTAACTACTCTGAAGGGAGTGCAGGGGGATGGCGAATGCGGAACTTAAAACAAACCAAAAAACAGAAATAGAAGACAGCTCTTCTCTTAAAGGGACATTAGCGTCCGTTTTCTTATTGGGAGCTTTTATTGTTGTCACTTGGGTAAGTGTCTATTACCTATTTGTTGAACGCTTTTAATAATTGAAGGGGGAAAGAATTATGCATATGCATAAGTTCGAGAAGATTTGGCTAACTTTCGGAATTAGTGCACTGGTAGTATTTTTGACAGTTGTGGGTGTAAGCGCATTCTATCTTGGCAACAAGCCGCCAAGTTGTTTAACTACGATTAATGTGGATAAGGTCGATCAAACAAAACCATTTGATAAACCAGGATTACATAAGGTTGAAGGTAAGGATTGGGACTATGAATTAGTATATGTAGCTGCAGCGTTCTCCTATAATCCAGTGAAAGTGGAAGTACCAGTTGGGGCAAAGGTAAAAGTTATTGCTACAACCAAAGATGTTGTCCACGGGTTTGAAGTAGCTGGCACAAATATTAACATGATGCTTGAACCTGGTTATGTCAGCGAATATACAACCACGTTTGATAAAGCTGGTGAATATTTAATTGTTTGTAATGAATATTGTGGTGCTGGTCACCATTTAATGAGTTCGATGATTGAGGTGGTAAAATAATGGCTAACTCGACAGCAGCAAAAGTAAAAGTTGATCCTCGTGATGCAAAGCTTTCAATGGCCCACTTTTTTGTTGCCTTCTCTGCACTTGCACTTGGTGGTTTAATGGGGCTTTTACAAACCCTTGTCCGTTCCGGTAAATGGGAGCTTCCATGGGGTATTGATTACTACCAAATCTTAACCGTCCATGGTGTTTTAATGGGATTGGTTTTAACGACATTTTTTATTATGGGATTTCAGTATGCTGCCGTAAGCAGAACCACTGGCGGTCATTCAAATGCTGCCCGCCGCACTGGCTGGATCGGTTTTTGGATCATGTTAGTCGGTACCTTAATGGCAGCTACCATGGTTTTACTTAAGGAAGCATCCGTACTTTACACTTTTTATGCACCTCTTAAAGCCCATTGGATATTTTACTTAGGCTTAACCTTCGTCGTTATAGGAAGCTGGATTGATGGTGCTTCACAAATCATGACCTATGCAAAATGGAGGAAGAATAATCCCGGACAGCCAAGTCCGTTATTAAGCTTTATGGCTGTTATAAATACAGTCATGTGGATTATTGCTACTCTTGGAGTTGCAGCAACCGTATTGTTCCAATTACTTCCTTGGTCGCTTGGATTAGTTGATACTGTTGATGTGTTAGTAAGTCGGACTTTATTCTGGTATTTTGGGCATCCACTTGTTTATTTCTGGTTATTGCCTGCATATATGTGTTGGTATGCGATTATCCCGAAAATTATTGGTGGGAAAATTTTCTCTGATTCATTAGCACGTTTGTCATTTATTTTGTTCCTGCTATTCTCGATTCCGGTTGGTTTTCACCATCAATTAACAGAGCCAGGTATTGACCCTGCCTGGAAGTACTTACAGGTTATCCTAACATTCATGGTTATTATTCCATCGTTAATGACTGCCTTCTCTCTTTTCGCAACCTTCGAGAGATATGGTCGCTCAAAAGGAGCAAAAGGCCTGTTTGGCTGGTTTAAGGTTCTGCCATGGGGAGATGCTCGTTTCACAGTTCCATTTATTGGTATGGCATCATTTATTCCTGCTGGAGCTGGTGGTATTATCAATGCATCCAATCAAATGGACCAGGTAGTTCATAATACTATTTGGGTGACAGGACACTTCCATTTAACTGCTGCAACTTCGGTTGTATTAACGTTCTTTGGGATCTCCTATTGGTTGGTACCACATTTAACTGGACGTAAATTGACAAAAGCAATGAATAAATTAGGAATAATCCAAGCATGGGTTTGGTTTATTGGAATGGCATTCATGTCAGGTGCAATGCACTTTCAAGGTCTACTTGGCGGTCCAAGACGTTCCGCTTTCTCTACCTACGGCGGGGCAAAGCAAGCAGCAGAATGGATTCCTTATCAAATCGCTCAAGCAGTTGGCGGGACCATTTTATTCCTAGGGATTATTCTGGTTATTATCATATTTATCAATCTTGCCTTCTTTGCTCCAAAAGGGGAAGAGGAATTCCCTGTTGTTGTTGCAGAAAATCTTGATGAAAAAGCACCAATGGTATTTGAAAACTGGAAACTGTGGCTTGGAATTGCAGCAGCCCTTATTCTTTTTGCTTACACGATTCCGTTTATCGATATTATTCAAAATGCCCCTCCAGGTTCAAAAGGATTTCAGACTTGGAGTAAATGGTAATAAGAAAAGCGGAAGCGCCTTGTTTAGGGGCGACAGGCATAAGACGAGCCGGCGTGAAGGTTGCTTTTTAACCTTCAGGACGGATTGGCTTATGATCCCGAGCCCCTAGGCGCTGGAGCTAGACAGTTATCTAAGTTCAAAAACTTATATTTTCTTATCTTGTAAGAAAAAGGCTTCAATCTCATCGATTGAAGCCCTTTTGTTTCATTGTTACATTGCTTTAATCACAATGAGCCTTTTTCATTTAACAAATAAATCTTTCTATATTTCTCATAAAGATAATCAATTAAATATTTAGGATTTAGGCCCTCTCCTGTAACATCCTGTAAGATTTCAAGCGGTTTTTTCATTTTTCCATATTGGTGGATATTTTCGGTCAGCCATTCTTTTATCGGCAAAATGGTACCGTCTTCGGCTAATTGATCAAAGTTCGGAAGATCATCCATCATTTTATGCTTAAATTGTGCTGCATACATGTAGCCTAAGGCATAAGATGGGAAATAACCAAAGCTGCCTCCTGCCCAATGGACATCTTGAAGAACTCCCTGTGCATCATTTTCAGGGCAAATTCCTAAGTATTCTTCGTACTTGTCATTCCAAATAGTCGGTAAATCCTTTACATCGATCTCATCATTGAATAAGCCTTTTTCAATTTCATAGCGGATAATAACATGGAGCGGGTATGTTAATTCATCTGCTTCAATTCTAATGAATGACGGTTTAGATTCGTTTATAGCGCGATAGAATTCTTCAATTTCCACTTGGTCAAATTGACCATTTGCATATTCTTTTAAAAGATCGTAGTTATTTTTCCAAAATGGTAAACTTCGTCCAAGGATGTTCTCATAAAAAAGAGACTGAGATTCGTGAATTCCAGTTGATGTTCCTGAACAAAGAGGAGTCCCAATCAAGTCTTTAGAAACATTCTGTTCATATAAAGCATGACCGCCTTCATGAATCGTGCCAAAAACTGCTGTCCGAAAGTCGTTTTCGTCATATTTGGTGGTAACGCGGACATCGCCAGGATTTAACCCAATTGCAAAAGGATGAACGGTTTCATCCAGTCTTCCTGCTTGAAAGTTATAACCTATTTTGCCAAGGATCTTCAAACTAAATTCACGTTGTTTTTCCTTTGGAAATTTTTCATATAGAAAATCCGTTTTTGGTTTATGTGGAGATTTTGAAATTTGTTTAACCAAAGGAACTATTTTATCTCTTAATTCACCAAATACTTGATCTAAAACTTTCATTGTGATGCCAGGTTCGTACATATCTAATAACACATCATATTTATTAACTTCATGACCCCAATATGTGATAAACTTTTTTGTCATCGCGACAAGCTTTTCTAAGTAAGGACTAAATAAGGCAAAATCCGAATTTTCCTTCGCTTCCTCCCACACACTCTCTGCCTTTGACTGGAGAATCACAAATTCCTTGTATTCTTCAGCTGGGATTTTTTTATTTCTTTCATATTCTTTTTTACATTCTTCGAGGATTTTGCGTGTCTTTTCTGACAGTGATTGTTTTGATAAATTAGCTATGTATGCTGCCATCTCTTCAGAAGTAGACATTTTAAATACTTCGGACGATAACATCCCAATTACTTCGGACCGTTGTTCCACCCCTTGCTTCGGGGCCCCAGTTCTTAGATCCCAATAAACTAATCCAAGTGCTTCGTTGTAGGCAGACATCTTTTTCACATAATCTAGAAATTCTTTTTCTAATAGTTCATACTTCAATGCAATCCCCCCCTTTTAATTCCCATTAAATTTTAACACATTATTCTGAAAAGTATGCAAAATACTGTTCACAAGTTAATAAAAAAACAACAGAAAGAAGTTCTGTTGTCAGAAAGGGTATTTTTCTCGGCAATTTTTTATTCTCAGCATTTAATTATTCATTGTACCTGCTAATGGGCCTGTTGATTTGCGCGGAGGGCACGTAGACTCCTGCGGGATTACGGGGCAGGGGAGACCCCGCAGGCGCTTCAGCGCCGAGGAGGCTCCCCGGCACGCCCGCGGAAAGCGAAGTGCCTGGAGCGCAAATCAACAGACATGTTGCAAAGTCTATATATCATAACAAATTAACGCGGTGAATTGTTAAAGTTATTGTAGAAAATAATAGGCTGCCGAAAGTTTCTCGACTGCCTGACAACAGAAAGAATTTCTGTTGTAAAATAAATTTATAGGGAAAAGAGGATGCTAGATGGAAAATAACTAAATAAAGCACTACCAAATGGTTAAACAACTGGGATTGTTAAGAAGTCACTTTTTTCAACGATTACTTCTTAGCAATGGCTACTCTCCATGTTTCAGGACCTTCCTCAAGGTACTCCCAAGAGAATTGCTCATGTCTTTCCATCATGAATTGATATAATAGTGGTCTAGGGTCATGGTCATTTACAATCATCATTGTCTCACCTGATACTAAACCGTCAAATCCGCCAAAGATTGTTGGATGTTTTTCACGTGGTGGAAAATCTGGAACATTAATGACTTTTGCGTAAGTTTGCATTATTTTCACTCCCATTAGTTTGTTAACTTCCTTTTTATTATAAGGAAACTTGGTCTAAAACTTAGTGAGTGGTATCACACCAATAAGATGATTTTGTTAATACAGGGGGTATGACCAATGAAGGAACTAATTGGAAAGTGTAAGTGCTGCAGTAAAGAAATTTATTGCTTAGATGGCTTTTTTAACGGTATCCATACCGAGGAGAAAGAGATTTATTGTTTTGAATGCCACGAAATATTGATTTTGAACAAAGAAAATCCGCAAAGCTGACCTTTGCGGATTTTTCTATTAATCCTCGTCAATTGAAAGATCTTTAACAGGGAGTTTTTCTCCTTCTTTGTGGGTTGGCTTCCGTAAATTAAAGATTGCTTTAATACAGAATAACAATAATACTACCACTCCGATTAAGAAAATGGTGTCAGGCACCGCACGCCATGTTAATAATGTTTCAACAATATCCTTTTGTAGGAATGATGCTGAACGAGAAGCAGCATAACCATGATTAAAAGCTTCTTTGATTTGAATGAAACCAACAGGAAGCAAGGATAGGAAAACCATTCCTGCAAGTCCAACGTTTAACATGATACAGCTAAATTTAATCCACTTATCATTCCATGCCTCTGGTTTTACAATGTTTCTCAATGAGTAAAGTAATACTGCACATGCAAACATTCCGTACACACCCATCATGGATCCATGACCGTGAGCAGGTGTTAAGAATTGTCCGTGTTCAAAATAGCTGACTGCCGGTAAGTTAATTAAGAATCCAAGCACACCTGCGCCAACTAAGTTCCAAATAGCAACAGAGATTAAGAACCAGAACGTTCCTTTGTATGGGAAATCTACCCCACCCTCACGCATCATCTTATATTGCTCATATGCTTCAAGGATTAACAATGTTAACGGAATTACTTCTAATGCTGAGAATACTGCTCCAAGAGCCAGCCAAACTTCTGCTGAACCATTATAGTAGTAGTGGTGACCGATTCCAATTACCCCACTGCCCAAGAGCAGGATCAATTGGAAATAAAGTTGTCTTACTGTAGATTTTTTCGTTACAAGACCGAGTTGAACCAATAAGAAACCAATAACAACAACCGCAAAAACCTCAAAAATACCTTCTACCCATAAGTGAATAATCCACCAGCGCCAGTAATCTGCAAATGTGAAGCTTGTACCTGGGTTGATAAACAAGGCAAATATATAGAATGCTGGCACCGCGATGGCTGAGTAGAATAACAGATGAATAAGTCCGCCTTTATCATTCTCTCTCTTCAGACCAGCCCTGACACCTCTATAAACGATAAACAGCCAAATTAGCATACCGACAATCAAAATAATCTGCCAGATACGTCCAAGCTCAATGTACTCCCAGCCAGTATGACCGAATAAGAACCAGTTGTTTCCTAAGTAGCCATTTGCACCTAGCCATTCTCCGACCATACTTCCGACAACAAGGACAACCAGTGCCCAGAATAAAATATCTACTAATAAACCTTGTTTCTTAGGCTCATAACCTCCAACTAGCGGCGCTACATATATTCCCATTCCAAGCCATGCCGTAGCGATCCAGAAGATAGCAAGCTGTAGGTGGTAACCTTTTGTAATATTAAATGGAAGAATATCGTGAATCCACTTCATACCGAAGAAACTATCAGGTTCGATATAATAGTGAGCTAGTAACGCCCCAAACATACACTGGACAAAGAATAATGCTGCCACAATGACGAAGTATTTTCCTGTTTTCACCTGAGAGCTCGTCACCGGCACTTTCCGTAAATCAATTCGTGGGAAATTACCTTCTTTATAGGCTTCCTGCATACCAAATTGATAACGGTAGAAAATAAATAGGATAACTCCAACCATTAATACAAATAATGTTATGCTAGCACCGCTCCACCAAATAGCAGAAAAGGATAATTGGTTTCCTGCGTCTTCATAGTAAGGCCAATTATTAGTATACGTGATTTTATCACCTTCGCGGACTGTACTTGAAAGCCACGCAGTCCAGAAAAAGAAATCAGATATTTGGGTGATTTGATCCCCTTTTGCAACATAAGCTCGATCGTCTTTTGGCATATCCCCTTCTTTAATAAGGTTTGCCTTTAACCCCCAACCGTCGCCTTTAGTAAATATCTTTTTATAGTACTCTCTTACTTTTTCAAGTCCAAACACTTGAGCATTTGTTAGTTTCATTGTATCGCTTTTGCTATCATAACGATTTTTACGCATTTCTTTTATTACTTTATTTTTTATAACGGATTTTTGATCTTCATTTAATGAAGCATAATCTTTACCGAATTCATCATTTGCTTTAAAATCTTGCATTCCTTCAGTATAGAGCTTTAAAGCTTCCGCTGTATAATCGGGACCCATATAAGAACCGTGACCTAAAACGGTACCATAATCCATTAAACCGTACTTTTGAAAAACGGCCTGTCCGCCCATAATTGTATCTTTTGTAAATAAAACGTCACCCTTTTCATTGGTAACCTCTACAGGTCTTGGTGCCTGCTCCTTAAAGATCCAATAGCCACCTCCTAGTAATACCGTGAAGCTCAGTAAAATGGTTATAACTAATATTGATTTAAGCATTGCATTTTTATTCGTCTTCACCACTTTTTTGGTTGGTGTTCCCCGTTGTATTTCCATTCCAAATTCACCCTTTCATATTTTCTCACAAATCGTATTGTAACTTTCACAAGACCGTCACACAGTGAAGCAACTCATCGTACTCCTGTGATATTTCCCACACCACAGTTCCGACTGAGAATTATTTTCATAAAAACTAGTTATCTATGACGGAGGTCACATAATTACAGTGAAAACACTGCTACAATTTAGTCAAACAGAATTACTAATACGAAGGTGATGTTAATGAAGCAAGAGGACATAGTAAAAAGATTGTCTGAGGTCCCAATCTTCAAAGAATTATCGGCAGAAGAATTAGAGCCCATCGTGAAGATTGCACAAACTCGTTTTTATAAACATAAGAGGTATATTTTTATGCAGGACGATCCACTTGACCGAGTTTTCTTTATTCATAGTGGAAAAATAAAGATCTGTAAAACAGACCAATCAGGGAAAGAACAACTAATATCCGTGCTTGAACCTGGTGAAATGTTTCCACATGCAGGATTTTTCAGAAAAGGAAATTTCCCAGCTCATGCGGAAGTGATGGAAGATACAAATCTGATTGTTATTCCCATAGATAAGTTTGAAGAAATACTTATTTCCTATCCAGAGCTTTGCATCAAGTTATTCAAAGTATTAGGAGAAAAAATAGTAGATTTGCAGGGAAGATTAGAAGCACAAGTTCTCCATAACACTTTTGAACAAATAATATTACTACTTATTTGGCTCTGTAAATCAAATGGCGAGATGGTTGGCGAGCGCTATAAGCTAACAACGCAGTTCACCAATCGCGAATTAGCCAATATGATTGGCACTTCAAGAGAAACTGTCAGTAGGACGATCAATCATGTGAAAAAGAAAGACTATGTTGCCTTGGATGAGGATGGTTTTTACCTAATTGACAGGGAAGCCCTTCAGCGGGAATTATTCTATTAATTTAGCAGGCTTGGATTTATAAAATATAAGAGGAGTTGTAACTACGATGGAACAACGAATTATCGAACTTGATGTACGCGAGGATTTAAAGAATAAAATTGAACCCTTTCAAAAAATAATAGAGGCTATTAAGGAAGTAAAGGATAATGATATATTTATCCTTCATGCCCCCTTTAAACCAGTACCACTTTTCGCGGTATTAAAAGCAAAAGGCTTTACTCATGAAGAAGAAGAAATTGAGAGTAAACATTGGAAAGTAACTTTTACAAAGAAAGCTTAATGGAAGAAGGGGTGAATATTCATGATTTTGGATAATCGAGGTTTAGAACCGCCACAGCCAATGATGAGAACCTTAGCCGCCTTGGAAACCCTTGGGAAAAATGAGGTTTTGACAATAATTAATGACCGCAGGCCGATGTTCCTTTATGAGCAATTAGAAGAATTAGGCTATCAGCAGCGTACAGAACAACAAAATGACGGAAGTTTTAAAATTGAAATCTTCCGGTAAGAGGGTGAAATGTCATGCTTCCTCAAAATATGGGAAGTGAAACGAATATTATGCTTCCATTTTCATTTATCTTGTTTAGTTTAATTGCCTTGGTGTTTTCACAAATTCTTCTTTTAGTAAATGGTCAATTGATGGCGGATGGGAGCTTTAGAATCCCAGTAATTTGGGCAACAGCCCATTTATTAATTCTAGGCTGGGCATTAATGGCAGCAATGGGAGCGATGTATCAGCTTGTACCTGTTGCATTCCTAACTAAAATATGGAATGAAAGATTTGGTTTTATACAATTTTTTCTTACTGCGATCGGTATAACTTCATTTTCAGCGATGTTATATTGGTCACCACAAAATGCAATGATTCCTGGTGTCCTTACTTTACTCGGCATCTTAATGTTTTTATTCCAAATGTTTTTGACACTAAAAAAACAAGCAAAACCAACTATTCTTACAGCTTTCGTCGGTTCGTCCCTTGTTTGTTTATTTATTACGATTTCTTTAGGGATTACATTGATTTATTGCTTAAAAACAGGATTTGCCGGTGAATATTATCAATCGATTTTTAAAGCCCATTTATTAATGGGAGTTACTGGTTGGTTTACATTGTTAATTTTTGGATTTTCATATAAGATGGTGCCTATGTTTTCGCTAACTCATGGTTTTCCGATGATTCAGGCTAAATATGTTTATGTTTTTTATCTTTCAGGTCTTGTTGTATCGCTGGTTTCCTTCTTTACTAATAACAATACCCTTTTGAAAATTGGTTTCTTGCTGCTTTTAATAGGATTTTCCATTTTCAGCTGGCATATTAGAATAATCATCAAAAAAAGATTGAAGAAAACATTAGATAAACCTTTTACGATTGCACTAGTGGCTATTGGGTTTGGAAATGTCATTCATTTTGCAGCTTTTATAATGCTTTGGAATCATGATGTTAACACTTTTACTGGCCCGCTTATCTATGCCTATTTATTACTTTGGATTGTCTTAAGTATTGTTAGTTATTTATATAAAATAGTTCCATTCCTTTGGTGGACTTACAAATACAGTAAGGAAATCGGGAAAAATAAGGTCCCTTCATTAAAAGAGATGATGAATGAAAAAATGGTTATTCCGTTATTTTCTTTATTTATTGTCGCTATACTGATAGTTTTTTGTGCTCTAGCTTTTCATATTGCTATTCTCTTTAATGTTGGTCAGTCCGTACTTTCGATTGTTTTTATTATCATTGCAATTAATATCCTAAGCGTATTAAAAAAATAGTGAGGTGTTTATGATGAATATAAAAGAAAAGATCCTAACTGAGTTAAAGAGTGTTTACGATCCTGAATTAAATATAAATGTCGTTGACCTAGGCTTAATTTATAATGTAGAGGTAACAGAAACCACTGATGTTACTATTACCATGACGTTAACAACACCCGGCTGCCCACTCCATGACAGCATAACCAGCGGGGTACGTTATTGTGTGGAAGGAATGGATGAAACTAAAAAAGTTGAAGTAAATCTTGTCTGGGAGCCAGCCTGGTCACCAGACAAAATGACAGCTGAAGGCCTACGATTATTAGGTAGATAAAATACAAAGCGGAAGAGCCTTTAATAGGTCCTTCCGCTTTGTTTATTCTTCATGAATATCAATCTTTAGCCTCTGTTGGCAATACTTCTTTAATTTTCTGTAAGACATTTGTGTCGATATCTTCATCAACTAAAATATGAACCGTTCCTTGATCCTTTTCACTCCTGATCAAGCGGCCAACGCCTTGACGTAAGCGGAGAAGCATATACGGCAAGTCAACTTCCGTAAATGGGTTATCTACACCGGCCTTTTTTGCGGTAAAGACAGGATCATTAGGTGGAAAAGGAAGTGAAAATATCAAGACATTTTCAAGTGATCTTCCCGGAATATCAAGACCTTCCCATAGATGAAGTGAACAAAGTATCGCATGTTCTTCATTCTGAAATTTAGAAACAAGTGTGCTTATTTCTTCATCGCCTTCAAAATAAACTGGATACGGGACTGCTCCTGATAGCTTTTTCTTTAGTTGAGCCAATTCCTCTTTATTATTTAAAAGAACTAATGCGCGTCCCTCTGATTTGCGAATTTCCTCTAAAATATATTCTAATTTCCCTTCAATATCAGCATCTTTAAATTTTGGAAGGTAAAGCTCCATCCTATCATCATAATCAAAAGGAGATGTCACTGAAAAAGATAAGTAGTCATCAACCCCGATACTAGAAGCAATATAGTCGAACGACTTTTGATTTGCTAGCGTCGCAGATGAGAAAATAAACGGCTTTTTCTGAGTGAAAACTTCTTCCCGCATTACTTCCTCGACCATTTTAGGCATAATAACCAGTGTGCGTTCTCCCCCTTTTTCCTCGAACCAAGTGATTCCGTTTAATTCCTGAAGAAAAAGTGATAACGAATAGGTGATTTGCTCCAAATATTCCTCGACAATTTTCAGATCGTACTCATTAATGACATATAACTCACTTTCAAACACTAATTCCTCCTCTAATCCTTGAAGGGTTGAAAGTAACTTTCTGCATGTTTTTAAAACTAATGGATGCTTCGTAATCATTTGTTTTTCAGAACCTTGTGAAAGAGAGGAGAATTGTGAAATCGCATCAAAAAATGCCTCGTTATCTAATAAAGCCTCATCAATCGTATACAAGGTCTTCTCACGTACTTCATTTTCCATTAACCTATTGAGCAGGGTTTCTAATGTATAATCAGTAAACCGGTAGCTCAATGCTTTTTGCGCTGCATATTCAAGCAGGTGTCCTTCATCAAAAACAACGGAAGAATGTTCAGGTAAAAGCGGAAGCTGCCCTTCTCGCTTTCTTGATTCCTTTGTCCAGATATGCTCCATATAAAAATCATGGGAACAGATAATTAAATCCTCTGAATGTCGATAATAATCACGGTGCAAAGTCAGCCCACAGCGATGACGCTTTTCACAAGAAAAACAATCTTGGACAGCATCCCAATTAACTTCACTCCATTTTTCATCTGATAAAGCTGGATAATCTCTTCTGTCACCATATTTTTCAAATGTTTGCATGGAGCCAACAGAATGAACAAAATCAGGCAGTTTTTCATAAATATCTGAAATCTCATCTGAAAAATCAGTATTCCTGGTCAGGTCTAGCTTTTTTAAACAAAGGTATTGATCTCGCGATTTTGCCAAACGGACATCGATATCCAGGCCAAGAATTTTCTCCAACTTTGCGATATCT
Source organism: Bacillus sp. OV166 (assembly GCF_900177675.1). Classification (GTDB taxonomy): domain Bacteria; phylum Bacillota; class Bacilli; order Bacillales; family Cytobacillaceae; genus Neobacillus. Next base: position 4,755,798 of record NZ_FXWM01000001.1, read on the forward strand.
CCCTCTTTTTTAACCAACTGCTCAATTAAAGTCTCATCCGCACAAGCAATAACAGCCGGACGATTGGTATAGCGTGCATACATTATCGCATAAAGCAAATATACGATGGTTTTTCCCGTTCCAACGCCTGCTTCAGCAAACATTACTTTTTTATCTTTGTAGGCATTTTCAAGTTGAAAAGCCATATATATCTGTTCATCTCTTAGTTCGAATCCAGCTTCAGGCAAAACATCATAAAATAAGTCACCAATCCATTCACCTAATTTATCATAAAAGGACTCAGTTTTTGCAATGTCAAATGGCATGCGTTTTTGCATAGTACCCTCCCCAAAAAACTTTCATGTGTTACCACAAACATAAGTATATTAATCGATTGATTATTCTAGATTCAGTTCATTTTGACGAGGAGGTTTCTTTCCCCAATATTGATAAAGGTCAGTACGAATAAAGCCATTAAATAGCTTTCTCTTCCTTGTCGCTGGCTTTCCATAAAATTGTTCGAACTGTTCATTAGAAGTCAGGATATAAATTGACCATGTATCAAGCGCATTGAATGCTTCACCCATTTCTTTATACATGTGTTCGACCGCTTTTTTATCCCCAAGTCTTTCACCATAAGGTGGATTTCCGACTATGACACCATACTGTTTATTGGTAGAAATATCTTTAACCTGCATTTGCTTGAAATGAATTAAGTCAGCGAATCCGGCTTCAAAGGCGTTTTCTTGGGCAATTTTCACCATTCTATGGTCGATATCAGTGCCTAATATGTCTAATGGTTGATCATAATTTGCAAGGTCCTCTGCTTCATTTCTAGCGTCCTCCCAAATCTTTGAAGAAAACCAATTCCAACGCTCAGAAACAAATTCTCTGTTAAAACCTGGAGCGATATTTTGCCCTATCATCGCCGCTTCAATGGGAATTGTCCCTGAGCCGCAGAAAGGATCCATAAAAGGACGGTCTGCCTTCCAATTGGTAAGTAAGACAAGTGCAGCAGCAAGTGTTTCCTTTAGGGGTGCCTCCCCCTGATCGAGACGATAGCCGCGTTTATGAAGCCCTTGACCACTAGTGTCAATGGTGATTGTAGCAACATCTTTTAATAGTGCCACTTCGATGCGAAAATAAGCACCGGTTTCCTCAAACCAGGTACTTCGTTTATAATGTTGTTTCATTCGTTCTACCACTGCTTTTTTAACAATTGCCTGGCAATCAGAAACACTAAAGAGCTTTGACTTTACAGATTTACCAACCACAGGAAATTCCGCGTCTTCAGGTAAGAATTTTTCCCACGGGAGTGCCTTGGTTTTCTCGAATAATTCATCAAAGGTATAAGCCTTAAATTCTCCGACCTTGATCTTAATTCTGTCCGCTGTTCGGAGCCATAAATTACTGCGGGCTATCGCATATTCATCACCAGTGTAGGTGACTTTGCCATTTTCAACTTCACAGTCATATCCTAATGATCGTACTTCTTTGGCAACTAAAGCTTCAAGTCCCATTGCCGCCGTAGCTATTAATTGATAATTTCCCATTTTTTCACCCTTAATTCATTTGTATGTATGTTTATGTTTAATAAAAATAATCTTAATTCGCTTTCATTATTGACAAAAAGTCGACAACGAATGCAATATGTCTATTAATAATAAAAAGCTCTCCTTATCAGGAGAGCCATTTAATATCCAGCATACTTTCCCATTAATAACGTTCTGTAAGCCATGTTCTGTACCAGTGTACTCCAAACGACACGGGTGTGTCTCGTACTTAGGTGGTAATCATCTATCTACAGGTTCAGATTTGAACCTGTCCTTCTCCTTGTTCAATTCCTAAGAGAAAGTGCCCCTACCATTATTTGGGTTTCTCGCTCGTGGGGTTTACCCGTTCCACCCTTTCCATTTCTGGAAAGGCTACGTCACTGTGGCACTTTTATAGGTATTCATACCATATCCCCAAAAGGACTTAGGTATTTTCCCGGCCGTCAACTGGATGCTAGCCCCAGCTGCCCTAGCTTATGAATTCACTAGGCACGAACACTACGAGCATCTCAGCTCGTGCGAGCATGGACTTTCCTCTGCAAGAATGCAAATGCTTCTCACAGCGATTACCCGAACGTTATTAATGAATACAATTTATTATATGTATTTCACGCTGGTAATTCAATGGTTATTTCTAGGAAATTGTAATACATTCTGTTAATCGTAGAGCTTGTTACCAAAAACATGTTTTTCAAGATTGGATAATCGCTTCAAGATATCAAAATTTGTGGTACCTGCAGGCTGTGCTGCGGGCTGTCTTTTTGAAGTTTCTTCAAGCTGTTTCCGAAGCCGAAGATTTTCCTGTTGAAGATCTTCAACCTCCTGATGAAATGTTGCATAATCTTTAATGATTAAATCCAAAAACTTATCAACGTCTTCTTGTTTATAGCCGCGTACGCCAGTCTTAAACTCTTTTTCTAAAATATCCTTAGCTGTTAATTTCACTTTATCTGACAGCATTCAATTCACCTCAGTATTCGCCAATCACTACCTATTATTTTTTCAAAAATATGTAGTTTTGTCAATTTTCATTTGTTTTGTTAAATTTATGATTTGATAAATCATTTCAATATATGGATTTGTACTTAAAAAAATGACTAATAAGGTTAAAAGTCAGCGAGTTTCATTTGTTCTTCTTCGACAATCATTTGCAAATCATAAAATGTAATCAGCTCAATCGGATATAGATGTTTTTTTTGGTATTCAAGTGCCATTTCATATAGGTATTTTGGGCTCCCATCTCTTTCCTGATCGTAAAGGAGGAGGAGTCCCTCACTTTTTTCTATAAAAAATTGATTTTTCAGCCTAAATTGCCACGGTTTTTCATATCCCTTTTTCGTAACAGAATCAATGAAATCAGCTTGTGCTAAAACTGACTCATACCATTCCTGATTATTTTCCTTCCAAGACGCTTGCTGATCTAAAAATGGCGTTATTACTGCTAGTTTTAGATTTGGAAATTCCATTTTCAATTCAAATACAACCTCAGCTGCCCACAGTTCCACACCTAATTGGCCACTTATCAGCACCCACTCTAGTCCTTCGTCTATCATTGGGATGAGTGATTTTTTAATTGCAGCCTTGAGAAATAATACAGATGGATGGTCATTTTTAAAAATTCCTAATTCATAGGGTTTATAACCTGAAATGGCTAGAACTTTCATATAGAACGTTCTCCTCACCAAGAATTTTTTTTAAAATGGACAAACATTTGAATGAAACAAGCATATCATATTAGTAAATAAAAATTAAAAAACAAGGGCTAAAAAGCCCCTGCAAAATACATTATTTCAATTAACGTCTAGGACCCATGAATGGTCCTGGTGCAAAGCCTGGGCCTCCTGGTCCGAAACCTGGGCCTCCTGGTCCGAAACCTGGGCCTCCTGGGCCAAACCCTGGGCCCCCTGGTCCAAAGCCTGGGCCTCCTGGGCCAAAGCCTGGGCCTCCTGGGCCAAACCCTGGGCCTCCTGGGCCAAACCCTGGGCCTCCTGGTCCAAAGCCTGGGCCTCCCATTCCTGGGGGTACATTTGGTAAAGCATTAGCTGCTGGCATAGCTACTGGCATGGCGGTTGGTGCACATGGGTTACAGCAATCAATATGCTGATTGCAACAATCCTCAGCACACGATGCTGTATGCGGGCAGTAATGTTTATGTTGATACATATGGTGATTCACCGTTGTTGTGTGGACAGGGTGAATATGGGGAACCACTGTTGTTGAAAACGTATGGTTCACAATTTGTTTAGTCGGATGAATGACTGGCGGCATAAAATTAGTTCCAAGATACATATAATAGTCTCCCTTCAAATAGTTGTTTACATTACAGCCTATGTTGAAGGGATTACTCTTGTACTAATGAAAATACCTATTTTTTTGGTTTAATACGTTCATTGCTATGTTTTCAATATTTATATATGTTCAGATATGCCTAGTTTTGCTCAAAAAAGGGCTGCCCACCCTAGACATATGTTTCATTTATAAAAAAGAATAAAAGCTATCTTTTAAACTCGTAAAAATAACTGCAGTCAAACAAACGACAATAAAAAATAAGAATAAAATCGCTTTATACATGTTACCAGCTCCAAATGTTTTGTTAGTCGTTTTTTTTCTCAATCCAATTTCAAATTTTACCTCTTTCAACTATGATAAACAATATGGAAATGCTGGTTTTTTAAATTAATTTTCACTGATTTTGTGGCAATTAGATGAACTTTACAAAAAACAATAGTCAGACCGGTTATTTTGCATTTTTTCGCTCTATCCGGCTATGACGAAATTTGAGTTGTTCTAAGCTTTTTTGATCTGTAATTTTAGGTGGTTTTTCAAATTGGGATACGATCATAATTGCCTTATGACAATAATCCAACGCAAGTTGATAATCTTTTAGCCTATGTTCATGGATCTTGGCTAGCTCCAGGCATGCATCTAACATCATTGGTTTATCACCCGAATCAACAACATCCGAAAACAATTTCCGTGCTTTTTCCCAGTCGCGTTCTTTTTTATGTTGTATAGCTAAAGCATGCTTTGCTTGATAGGAAGTAAAATCACTTCCATTTGCAAGCTTGGTCAAAACTTTTTCTGCTTCATTTTGTTCTCCTAATGAAGCAAACCAGCGCCCTACCTCAAAGGACTCGGGTCTGGTTTGAGAAGTATCTGTTCCACATAGTTGAAAGGTTATATGTGTATACAAGGTAACAAGCGATAAAATATCAATTTCATTATGTTTTAGAATACCAAGCATTCCATTAGGCTGTTTACTATCAATAAACTCAAAGTAAATCATCGGAGCCAAAAAGCCAGGAATGTCATCTACCCTTTCTACGCCAAGGACCTCTTTCTCCACAACAGCTAACTTTAAACGGTCTAATTTATGCTTCCATAGCCTTCTAGCCGCATGAAATAAATCGAAATGCCCAAACTGCGGCAGCTTTGGCACATGTTCTCTTACGAGCGTATGCCTTGTTTTTACCTGCGGCCAATCAAATGACTTCCCATTATAAGTAACCAGCGTTTTATAATTCACTTTTTCTAGAAAGCTTTGATATAAAGGGACCTCTGCCCCCGGATTCGGTAAAATATGTTGTCTTAAGATAAGGGAATCACCAGAAATGCTCGCATAGCCGAGTAAAAAAATCGTGTTTCCGACCCCACCGCCAAGTCCAGTCGTTTCAGTATCAAAAAAGAATAATTCTTCCGCTTGATGCCCTTCTGCTGATAAAGGATGATTTACGGGCTGTTTGTTCCATATATCTACTGCGGTTAGAAAATCACGAAAACAGTAATGACCATGCTGATATGAGAGTGGATATTTCACTTCTCTGATTAAACAGTAATTTTGATCCATAAAATATGGAAAAACGTTTTCTTGCTCCCATTGTTCCTTGAAAGGAACCTCAATGTTAACCGCTAAAGGAGGAGTACTAATTTTTTCAGATTGAACGCCAACAGAAAGATGTGGTTTTAAACGATTTAATTTATTTTTTAACGACATCGCTAATCTTCCTTCTCCTATATTGAGGGTTTTAAAAAGGCTTCAATAATTTTTAAGGTATCATTTTTTGCTGTATCACTAACGGTGTCTGTACCAATACATGAAGGGCAGCCAAATCCGCATTGACAGCGAGTAATCATTTTCTTTGTTTCCTCAAATACTTCCGACATACCTGTGTGTATTTTCTCGCTTAATCCTATCCCACCTGGGTAGCGATCATAAAAGAAAATGGTTGGCTTTTCGTTATGGTCTGCCTTTACTTGCGGAATGACATGAATATCCTGAGGGTCGGCCATTACGAATAAGGGAGCTATATGGTTTAGTGCATGCGCAGTCCCGACAAGACCCTGTTCGAGTCGCTCATGGCCCATTTCTGATATCGGCTGGTTTAAGGAAATCCAGGCCGCATTTGTATGAAGCTCCTCTTCCGGTAATTGGATCGGTCCAGATCCTATATTTTCGTGGGTTTCGAATTTAATTTTCTTAAAAATTGTGGCCATCGCCCTTACACTAACATCCCCATAACCGAATTCAGCATCATCTTTTGATTCAAGTTTGTCTACTTCCAGTACTTTTAATTGAACCGCTAGATTGGCATCAGTATAATAGTCTACATCGACTTCCCTAACGAACGCCTTTTTCTCTTCCCAATCAAGCTTTTCTACCTGGAATTGAGTCCCTTGATGTAAATAAATTGCTTCATCATGGAGAAGCGTCATCGCTGAAAAACGGTCCATTTCGCCAATTACTTTTACATTCGCAACATCTGACTGATCAACGATAATCACGTTCTCTTGTGATGCAGACCTTAAACTAATGTTATGTGCTGGAAAAGAATCATTCATCCAATACCATTTCCCGCCATTATGATAAAGGACACGTTCTTCTGTTAAATATTCTAGTAGTTCCTCTGTTTCTACACTTCCAAAATGCTCACCCGCTTTAAAAGGGAGTTCATAGGCAGCACATTTCATATGATCGATTAAAATAATTAAATTATCAGGATTAATCCTTGCTGTTTCAGGGCTATTGTTAAAAAAGTAATCCGGATTCTGGATGATGTATTGATCTAGGGGACTGGAGCTTGCTACCATAATGACTAGGGCTTCTCCATGCCTTCTTCCCGCTCTTCCAGCCTGCTGCCATGCGCTGGATATCGTACCAGGGTAGCCTGTCATGATACACACTTGCAACTGCCCAATATCCACTCCTAGTTCAAGAGCATTCGTACTGACCACACCGTATATATCACCTGAACGAAGCCCTTTTTCAATCTTCCTTCGTTCGGTTGGGAGATACCCGCCCCGATAGCCCATTATGGATTTTGCTCCCAACTGATTCTTCACTAATTCCTGCAAATAGGTCAAAATGATTTCAACTCTAACTCTGCTTCTCGCAAAAACGATAGTTTGAATTTTATTTTTTAAAAGTTCACCCGCAATTTTCCGAACCTCAAGTGTGGCACTTCTTCTAATGTTTAATGGTTTGTTTACAATAGGTGGATTATAGAATAGAAAATGCTTTGTACCACTAGGGGCCCCATTATTATCAATCAGGTTCATCTTTTCTTCTGTTAGGGTCTCTGCGAGTTCAAGTGGATTAGCAATGGTTGCTGACGTGCAAATAAATACAGGGTTACTCCCATAATACTTACAAATACGTTTTAATCTTCTAATCACATTGGCCACATGACTGCCAAAAACACCTCGATAGGTATGAAGTTCATCGATGACAACAAATTTAAGGTTTTCAAACAAAGAAACCCATTTGGTATGATGTGGCAGGATGGCTGAATGGAGCATATCTGGATTAGTAATAACCACATGCCCCGCTTGTCTCACTCTTTGACGAATATTTGCAGGTGTATCCCCATCATACGTGTAGCTGTTTATATCTACACCCGCTGCTTGAATTATCTCATTGATTTCACTCTTTTGGTCCTGTGCGAGTGCTTTCGTAGGAAACATATAAAGAGCCCGTGTACTTGGATTAGATAGAATCGATTGCAAAACTGGAAGATTATAGCACAGGGTCTTTCCTGAAGCTGTAGGGGTAACAGCGACGATACTTTTTCCCTCAATAATTTTTTCATAGGCCGATTTTTGATGTGTATAAAGTTGTTCAATTCCCTTGCTCTTTAGAGCAGACTTTAAAATCGGATGAAGGTCTCTTGGCATCGGGACTGTTTGGGCCGGCTTTTCCTCGATGGTGTGCCATGTAACGATATTTTCCTTAAATTGATCATTTATTTTTAAGTCTGACAAAATTTCTTGCAGGCTTTTTCTTAGCCTCATGCTTCCTCACCTCATTACTTCTATTTTAACGAATGAACGTTCGTAACAAAAGAAAAAACGACTTTTTTATTTTTTAAATACCTAGTATTTTTTTCCAATGGTAAGAATAACTTTAAATTCTACTTAAACAATAAATATCAATAACATTAAACTATTACTAGAATTTTTGTTACAATAGATAGTAACGGAATCTATATTTGAAGGTGATTGGATGAAAATTGAAGAAATTAAAAGGGTGCTCGCTGATTTTACCCTTTTTCGTGAATTAAATGATTTTGAAATAACAAAAATCTCTGACATTGCTATTGCTAGGGAATGGAAAAAACATAGTCATGTGTTTCTCCAAGGTGACCCGCTTGAAAATGTCTATTTTATTAATGACGGAAAAATTAAAATTTATAAAAGTGACATTAATGGCAAAGAACAAATCGTCGCCATTGCTAAAAAAGGTGAGATGTTTCCCCATGTAGGGTTTTTCAGAAAAGGCGATTACCCAGCCTATGCAGAAGTACTTGAGTCCTCAACACTTATTGCTGTTCCAATTTCAAAATTTGAAACTGTACTGATTGAAAACCCAGAACTATGTATTAAAGTTTTTAAAGTATTAGGAGAAAAAATCGTTGATTTGCAAAATCGTTTAGAAGAACAGATTCTCAATAACACATACGAACAAATTATTAAACTACTGATTCGGCTCGCCCAGAAGCATGGTAAAGAACAAGAAGATGGTACGATCCTATTAAAATCTGAATTCACGAATAAGGATCTTGCCAATATGATCGGCACGACAAGAGAAACCATAAGCAGGACGCTAACAAAAATGAAAAAAGATGAATTAATAGAAGTAGATGAAGAAGGCAACATGATCGTAGATGTTGAAATTCTCATGGAAGAAATTAATCTAATCTAAAACACTAAAAACCGCAGCAAATCTATGCTGCGGTTTTATTATACTTATATAATTGAGACCTGTAGCATATCTTCCATGTCTTCTTTAGCTGTTCCAATCAATTTTAGATTAAAGGTGTCCTGAAGGACCTGTAATACCCCCTCAGAGATAAATTCAGGCGGCTTCGGGCCAATGCGGATATCCTGGATCCCTAAGCTAAATAAACCAAGCAAAATAGCAACTGCTTTTTGTTCAAACCAAGATAACACGATGCTGACTGGAAGTTCATTCACTTCACATCCAAATACATCTGCAAGTGCTAAAGCAATCTTAACAGTTGATCCAGAGTTATTGCATTGACCTAAATCTATATACCGTGGAATATTAGTTCCCGGAACCACACCATAATCCACGTCATTAAAGCGGAATTTCCCACAAGAGGTTGTTAATATAACAGTCTCAGGCGGTAGTGAAGTGGCAAGTTCACGATAATAATTTCCGCCAGGGCCCGGTGCATCACAGCCTGCGATAACAAAGAAACGCTTGATTTTACCGGCTTTGACTGCATCAATTACTTCAGGTGCTAAGCCTAGAACCGTTTCATGATGGAACCCTGTTAACAATGTTTCTTCGGATTCAATTGCTGCTTCAGGAAGCTCTAAAGCTCGGTTAATTAATGGTGTAAAATCATCATTAATAATTTTCTCTACATTTTCAAGACCTGCTACTTCATATGTATACATCCTGTCTGCATATGACCCTTTAATTGGCATTACACAGTTGGTCGTTGCTAGAATCGCACCAGGGAAATTTTCAAAAAGTCGTCGCTGGTCGTACCAAGCTTTTCCGATATTCCCTTTTAGATGAGTATATTTCTTCAATGCTGGATAGCCGTGTGCAGGTAGCATTTCAGAGTGCGTATAGATATTGATACCCTTTCCCTCTGTTTGCTTTAATAGTTCCTCTAAAGCAAATAAGTTGTGACCTGTAACAATAATACATTTTCCTTCAATTTTGTTTTGGCTGACCCGGATTGGCTCAGGGATGCCTAAACGCTTTGTATGAGCTTCATCTAGCATTTCCATTACGCGGACTGCTGATTGGCCAACTTTCATCGCCATGTCGATATGTTCTTGAACATTAAAATTTGAATTCGTTAAAGTCATATAAAGGGCTTCATGAGTGGTGGCATCGACAAAAGGATCTGTATATCCTAATTGATTAGCATGGGTTCGATAGGCCGCAATTCCTTTTAATGCAAAAATAATCGTGTCTTGTAAGCTAGCAATGGTTTCATCCTTACCACACACACCGATGACATTACAGCCGCCAGATGGAGTTTGTTCACATTGATAACAGAACATTTTAGTTCCTCACTTTCGATTTTATTTCTGCTTTACTATACTAATCGCCCTAAAAATTTAATGTGATTTACATCACATTTAAAGCAACTGTAATAAATCGTTCATAAAATTATTGCCATACGATGACGGCACCTACCCAGTTTATCCAGCATATAATAGCGAGTGAAATATTGGAAAGCGAGGGGAACTTAATGTCATCTAAGGTACCGAGTGATAAGAATGACCCTAAAAAGCCGAAAACAGAAGCTTTTGGCGAGTTAATGAAATCGATGAACGACTTTTTCAATGAAAAACCAATCAAAGGCTTTCTACAATCAATCGATGATTTTTTTAAAAGTCCATTTCCATCTGGATCGAGCTTTCATGTTGACACGATTGAAACAGGTGGGGAATACATCATCTCTGCAGAACTGCCAGGGATAAAAAGAGAGCAAATTCATTTAAACATTTCTGGAAATTATTTAACTATTTCTGTAGAAAATAACGAACTTGAAACCGAGGAAGACGAAATCAATCATTTATATCGACGTAAATACTTACGCCAAAAATCATCAAGAACGGTTTCACTTCCGCATACGATTAATGAAGAGAAAGTGAAAGCATCCTATCGTGATGGTTTATTAAAAATCCGCATTCCACAGGAAAAGGGGAAAATTATTGATATCGAAGACTAAATTCCATTTCCCTTCCATATGAAAAGACGGCTAGTAAAAAAGCCGTCTTTTTTATTACGCTTTAAATATTCCACCAAATCCCTTTACAAGTGATGATACTTGGTTAACAGCATTCATCATTTGACCTGCTGTATTCACCATTTTATTTATATCCACCGATCCATCTTGGGACTTGAAGGAATTCATAAACGTTTGGACTCCTCCTGGCTGTTTTGGGGTTGCACTTTGCTTAGGATAAGGGTTCATCACTGGATAACCATTCATGGGCATATACTGTGGTTTTTGAACTATTTCATCCTGTGGCTGTAAAGGGTTCTGGAATAGGAATTGCGAATCCTTTTGCGAAATGGGCTGGCTATTGTATGGCGTATTTTGAGAAACGTAGCCAGGTTGATAGTTTTGCCCATATTGCTGGTACACTGGCGGGTAATAAGGAATTTGTTGATTGGGTTGTTGATAAGCGGTCCAATCATAGTTTTGGGGCTGAGCTTGGTAATGGAAGGGTTGATTACTATTAAAAAGCTGCTGATTCCTGATCTGACCAACTGGACCTTGCTGCATCATTTGCCCCGAGTATTCATAATTGAGGTAATTAGCCGGCCTTTTTTTGCCAAACATGGGCAAACATCTCCTCCGCTTTTTTATCTACTACACATTATGAAGGAGAGAGAGGAAAGGTGATTCTTTTGAAAAAGAATTATAATGTCAAAATGACGAGAATTTTGTCTGAAGTTTAAATATTTTAAAAACTAGGAATCCCTTATTTTCGTGATACGATAGAAAAAAGGATGAAGGAGGAGCTAATAGATATGGACATTCGCGAATTAAAAAGCAAATTTATTCAAAGTCGGGATTATACACCAGATGATGTTAATACATTAATGGATTTTGCTAAGAAAGCGTATATTCAAAACGATATTAACATTAAAGAATATCGTCTTCTTGTCCGTGAACTTGAAAAACAAGGCGCGGTAATACCTGAAACGGATAATGTAAACTCCCTCATCGAACATTCTTAATAATAATTAAAGAGATGCAGCTGCATCTCTTTTCTATTTTTTAATCTCTTTTAATATTTCCAAGAGGAAAAATTCAACTGTACGATTTGCATTTAAAAATCTCGTTTTGCTAGTTTCCGGGAAAAAGGATTGAATTGACAACTGGTCAATATGTTCAGATGTCGTGTCGATTTGCTTTAAATGAAGATGTTTATGGTCCGTTTCAGACAGCCATTTCTTCATGGCATGTTTCCATTGGTCATTTATTTCCTTAACTTCATTTGCAAATGGCTTAATCACTTCATGAAAATCATGCTTGAGCCCTGACTCCCTTCCCTCTAGATAGTACTTCATGAATAAACTATTATAAGCTAAAAGTTTTTCCGTTAATTGGATAATTTCTTCAGACATCTTTTTAATAAACCCTTTCTTTAAAAAATGGCTCTGTTATTCTTGGCTGTTGATTTCCGCTCCAATCAACTTGTGCCAAAATCAGCAATAAGCTTTAACATAGCCTAAAAAATAAAAAGTAGCAAAGATCTTTATGCTACTTTAATCGTTACTATTATTTTATAGGCAATTAATAGCCCAATTCAAGTTGTAAGGCTCTAGACACATGATTTGGATTGGCACAGGCAATCTCTAAATTAGAAATGGAGTTTACTTTATCAATACTCCGTTCAAGTCCCATTAGTTTTTGTTTTGATACGATTAACTTAGCCTGCTCTTTCTTGTCTAAACTTTTGCGCAGGTCTGAGAAGGATGCTCCAAGCACCACTTCCAATTCTTCTAATTGATCGTATATTTCTGACAGCATTGAAATCAACTTTTCCTTATCGGACAATGGCTTATTCATCTATTAAACCCTCCCAGCATTTTCTATTAAGTATAATTATTCTCTTTCTTTTTTCGGCTTCCTTCTACCCTGACAAAACTAGAAGCTATTCGTCAAAGGTAGTGGGAAAATGGCATTTTCCCCCATGTAATTCGACATCGATTAAACCCTGCATGAAAAAATAAAAAAGCGCACAAGCTATTGTTGGAGGTGTTTTTTAATGTCAAAAAATAATAAACAAAACAAAAAGCAGCAAACAGTTCAATCAGATGCAGCAACAAAAACAGGCTACGGTGATAAAAAGCTTGTGGGAGAAAATCGACCTGCCGAATAACAACTAACCAAAGAGCAAGGGACACTTCCCTTGCTTTTTTATTTCCATTTTTTTAGCTGCAAGGTCTTTTGGAGGGCCAACATTAATTGAAGTTGGTTTGATTTAGCAAAGTACCAATCAGTAAGGTGAATGGGGTGACGATGTCGTGCGGGAAGATGCAACCAGGTGGGGGATACTCTGCGTTGCATACTCCAATCCTCATATTTATGTTGATTATGCTTTATAACTGGGAAGCTCACTCGCAAAATCGGGGTTTTCAGGCCAGTTTTTATTTTAAAATATTGTTCATAATCATTTCTTGAACCAGTATGCGGCGTTTTTTCAGCGAATTCATAAAAATATGGAAATAGCCGTGGATGAAAAAGTATGCTAGCTAGTCTTTTACCCAAGTTGATTCTTTTTGAAAGTGATTTGAAACCATTTGCACTTGCCCCATATACTTCTCCCCCACAGGTTGGAAATAGTACACAACTGAAATGAAACCAATCTTGAAAAGAAAAAAGCTTCGATTGGAAAACCTTTTTCTTATATAGAGGGTGATCAATAACCGGTGTTTGAATGACATTTTGTTCATTTATGATTAATGAAGTGGTTAGTCTGTTCTTATCATTTTCTTTCCAATATCGAAACCATTCTTTTTGGATAAACGTAGAAACATGAAAATAAGGGAGTAAATGAAACATTTTTCGATTTAATTTCGTCGAATATTGGTAGACCAATAGCTGTGGATAGACATCATGGAAAATCAACCAATTTGCCCGCTCATAGGTAAGGAAAAGCTGCTTTCTCGTCAAGTCCGTTAGTAATTGAGGAAATATTGACCCTTGGAGGTCACACATATTCCACCCCCCATTCCTAGATACCATGCTTGCTAAGAAAGACCAAATGATATCTGGATGTTTTTTAAAAAAAGAAAAGTATGCTTCAGTCCTTGAGATATTATCGACATTTTTTTTATTGGTTTCATCTTGAATTTGACGAATGATTGTTCGTTCCTGTATTGTAAGATGATTCATATTCATCTTCCCTTAAGTTTTTTTAATAGATTATTAGTACTATGATTGAGTTTAAATCCTTTTATGAAAAATGCATCATGTATAAATTTAGCATTCTCAGTACAATTGTTATTAGAGTGTGTATGCAAATGTATTTTATACACCCCTTTCTCGTCAAGATTTGATATGATAAGGAAGAGTTTGAGAGGTGTAAAACGTGAACTTTAACTATCCAAACGGAAAAAGGTATGTACCAAGAGAACAGAACACAGAAAATATCAATAAAAAAAAGAAAAATGGCTCTTATAGTAACAGAGGAATGACACTTGAGGAAGACTTAAATGAGACAAATGAATATTACCGTGCGAGAAAAGTAGCTGTTATTCATAAAAAACCAACGCCGGTCCAAATTGTCCAGGTTGATTATCCGAACCGTAGTGCTGCTGTAATTAAAGAGGCATATTTCAAACTAGCCTCCACCACGGATTATAATGGTGTTTATAAAGGAAAGTATATTGATTTCGAAGCTAAAGAAACACAGAACCCTTCCTCTTTTCCATTAAAGAATTTCCATCAACACCAGATACAGCATATGGAAGAAGTACTGGATCAAGGAGGTATTTGTTTTGTTATCCTTCGTTTTACAAGATATGAGCAGGTTTTTTTACTCGAAGCAAAACACTTGTTAACATTTTGGAAACGAATGAATAATGGCGGCAGAAAATCGATAACCAAAGAGGAAGTGGAACAACAAGGACATCAGATCCCACTTGGTTTTCAACCGCGAATTGACTATATTAAAATTATAGATAAGTTTCATAATTGAGAGAAGGCTCGAAAGGAAGGAATATTACCATGTCAGAACAGTACCAATCAAGAGAGGAGCGCCGAAAGAAACTCCAAACCAAAGGTAAACCAAAAACCAAGAAAAAATCCGGTGGATTAATAAAGAAAATTTTTCTAACATTAGTGGCCCTTGGTATTATTGGAATACTTTCGGGAGTGGGGACTTTCGCCTACTTAGTAAAGGATGCTCCCGTACTTGACCCAAAATTATTAAAAGATCCAATCCCTTCGAAGATTTTAGATAAAGATGACAAGTTGATTACTGAAGTAGGTGCAGTTAATCGGGAATATGTAAATTACAAAGACATACCACAAGTAGTTGAAAATGCCATTTTGGCAACCGAGGATTACCGTTTCTACAAACACCATGGTATTGACCCGATTAGATTAGGCGGTGCTGTGTTAGCTAATATCCAACATGGATTTGGTTCTGAAGGTGCCAGTACCATCACACAACAAGTGGTTAAAAACTCATTTTTAACTCCTGAAAAAACCTTAAAGCGAAAAGTCGAAGAAGCCTGGCTCTCTTATCAGCTTGAACAGCAATATACTAAACACCAGATTTTCGAGATGTATGTAAATAAGGTTTATGTTTCTGAAAATAGCCATGGTATTGCAACTGCAGCAAAAATCTTTTATGGAAAAGAATTAAAAGATTTATCATTATCAGAGGCTGCCCAAATTGCTGGGATGCCGCAAAGTCCTAATAATTATAATCCTTTTGATCATCCAGATTTAGCTGAAAAGCGACGAAATATCGTCTTAACATTAATGCATCAGCATGGTTATATTTCAAAACAAGAAATGGAAGATGCGAAAAAGGTTTCTGTTAAATCAACTGTATTAAATGAAAAGCAGCGTCAAGTAAAAGAAAAACCATTTGATTCCTTTGTTGATGCTGTTATTGATGAAGTGAAAGAAACGTCTGATTTTGATATCTTTACAGATGGTTTAACGATCCATACGACTCTGGATCCAGATGCGCAATCATATGTAGAAGACATTCTTAATAAATCAGACATTATTGATTATCCAGATGATGAATTCCAAGCTGGGGTTGCTCTCCTTGATACAAAAACTGGAGAAATTCGGGCAATTGGAGGCGGAAGGAACCAAAAAGTAAAACGTGGGTTTAACTATGCCATCGATACACAACGTCAACCAGGTTCAACAATCAAGCCTGTGCTTGATTATGCTCCCGCGATTGAATATTTAAATTGGGGAACTTTTGAAATGATTGAGGATAAACCAATAACCTATTCATCCGGGAAAAAGTTTGGGAACTGGGACCAAAGCTATAAAGGACCGATGACGATTAGAACTGCACTGCAATTATCACGAAACTCACCAGCGGTTCAGGCTCTACAGCAAGTTGGTCTTGATAAAGCCAAAGACTTTGCAATTGGTTTAGGTATTCCTTTAAAAGAAATTTTTGAATCCTACGCAATTGGCGGCTTTAAAACGGGGGTTTCCCCACTTGAAATGGCTGGTGCCTATAGCGCCTTTGGCAATAATGGCATTTATACAAAACCACATGCTATTAGAAAAATCAAGTTGCGTGATGGAACCTTTATTAGCACGGAACCTGAACCAAAAGTGGTAATGAAAGATTCGACCGCTTTTATGATTACCGATATGTTAAAAAGTGTCCTCTTATCTCCTGGGACAGGAACAAGGGCGAAAGTTCCCGGACTTCCAATCGCCGGTAAAACCGGTACAACGAATTATACTGATGAGGAAATACAAAAATGGGGTATTCCGAGCAGCAGGTCCGTTCCTGATGCCTGGTTTACTGGATATACAACTAATTACACTGCGTCTATTTGGACAGGATACAAAAACCGAAGTACACCCATCAACGCGGTCGGAAATAATCAACGTTTAGCCCAATTAATTTTTAAAAACTTAATGGAACATGTATCAAAGGATATAGATACACCTGACTTTACAATGCCAAACAGCGTTCAAAGTGTAAGTATTGAAAGAGGCTCGATGCCGCCGGTATTGGCAAGTAAATATACCCCTGGAAGTCAAGTTATTACTGAGTATGCTGTGAAGGGACATGCACCTAAGCGTGTCTCCCAAAGGTATGACAAGCTGAATGCTCCAAAAAAACTAAATGCCAAATATGATGAAGTAAATAAAAATATTAACTTAACATGGGATTACAATAATTCCAACAATGCAAATGTTACTTTCTCTGTAACGGTAAATAGCGGGACTGGTCAAAAGCAATATAATCAAGCAGGAACATCTTTAAGCATACCTGCGGTACCTGGTACTAAATATTCTTTCACGATTGTAGCAATCAGTGGTGATCGAACAAGTGACCCAGCAACGGCATCTATTGACATACCACTACCTATTCAAGAAGAAAACCCAGGTAATACCAATCCTGGCAATGGTACAAATCCTGGTAACGGTAACGGCAATGGAAACAATGGGAATGGGAATGGGACCGGTAACGGCAATGGAAATGGTACTGGTACTGGGAATGGCAACGGTACTGGTCCTGGTCCTGGTACTGGCGATGGTAACGGTACGGGTAATGGCACAGGAACTGACAACCAAGATGACGGCGTTACTACTCCACCAGATACCCCAGTCGACAATGGGACAGTAGATGGAGCAAATTCAGGTACATCTACAACATTACCCTAACTAAAATGAATAGTAAAAAAGCGTCTAACCTTTAGGTTTAGACGCTTTTTTTAGTATACTTCTTTTCGAATACAGCTTTTCTTGCTCCACCATTAACTCTGATAACTGGCGATAGGAATGATATAGATTAGGTCTAGACATGATAAACACTAACCGTTCTTCCACATTAACAGGTTTAAACTCAAATTTATTAGAGTTAAAAGGTTCATCCAGAGTTGCAGGCACTTCATTTGACCAAGCCAAGAACTGAATAAAAATTAGAATTCCCTTTTCCATCAGCACTTTTGCATTTTCATAATCTCGTTCACGAAATAAAGCTTCGAGTTGGACCTTACTATTTTCCCATTCCTTCAGTAGGTTGGAAATGTTCTCAACCTTTTTATCCATTGATAGAAACCTGACCTTTCATCCGCTTTTTGCCCTCCCTACATAGCTCTACTAGTGGGCAGCTTGGACATTGTGGATTTTGGGCTTTACAATGATAGCGGCCGAAAAATATCAAGCGATGATGTGTAACTGACCATTCGTCTTTTGGAATCTTCCTCATTAATGTTTTTTCCACTTCGAGTACAGAATCCTTCCATCGGCAAATCCCTAGACGCTTACTCACTCTTTCAACGTGAGTATCTACTGCTATAGCAGGTACATTAAAAGCAACGGACACAACTACATTTGCTGTTTTCCTGCCCACACCAGGCAGCTTTGTTAACTCATCACGATCCATTGGGATTTCACCTTTATACTCTTCTAATACCATTCGGGAAAGGCTTTGAATGTTTTTAGCTTTATTTCGGTAAAGGCCAATCGAACGAATGTCGTTTTGTAATTCTTCTAGTGAAACCTCAAGATAATCCTCAGGTGTTTTGTATTTTTCAAATAACGATTTAGTCACTTTATTTACGAGCACATCGGTACATTGTGCCGATAAGGCCACAGCAATGACTAGTTCGAATGGATTTGAATGATTTAATTCACAGTGTGCCTCTGGAAACATCACACCCATTTGATCAAGGCAATAACGGATTTGGGTATTATTCAACATTACAATCACCTACTACTATTAAAATGAATAAAACGAGAGATAATTCCCTCGTTAATCAAGACTATTGTTCTAACCAATTGTAAAAGGGCACAGTCGGTTGATGTGTTTCACCCTTCACAGTTCCTTTAGGTGTTTGCTTTTGACGAAATTTAAGTCCATGGGTTTTCGCTTGCTCTATCGTTTTTATCCCATTTTTCTTCCACTCAAAAAGAATTCTATCAATATACCGGAAGTTTAATTTTCCAGACATTACAGCTTCCCGTAAGGCTGCTTTGATAATAATTGGGTCGTGATGATCATCATCCATCCACATGGCTAGGGATTCACATTCAAATGGAGATAACGGTCGGCCAAATTCCTTCTCAAAACAAGTATAAAGGTCGGTTTCGTCAGCCTTCTTATCAATTTCCTTGTTATCTTTATTATTTTTCAAGAAATGTTCGACAAGTCTTTCCCATAAAGGGATGACAGAATACTTTTCATATCGGATGCCTTCGTTCGTATATTCATCGGTAATTTCGATAAAACCTCTTTGGATCAACCTTCTAAGCATTTCATTACATTCCGAAATGGATATCGTCATTCGTGCCGATAACTCATCTGGTGTAGGAAATTCATGCCCCTTTTCTAAAAAGGTTAGTATATTTAATAAAAGAACTAGTTCATATTCATTTAAATTTAGACTGCGGTATTCAGAAAATAATAATGTTGGAACGGTGATATTACCTTCTTGAATCCATGCTAAAAAGTTTGTTTTCATCATTTGGACACCTCCAGTTAAGTATACCATGAACAAATTATCGGAGTAAGAGATTTAGGCATCCATCTTTGGTAACTAAAAGCAAAAAGCCTGCAGACCTTAGCAGACTTTTACGCTTTTAATTATTGACAATGCTTGATTTGGATGTAACAAATTGGTGGATTCTCTCCACTGCTTTTTCCAATAATTCTAAAGAAGTTGCATAGGAAAGTCGAATGTTATCAGGAGTCCCAAATCCTGAACCAGGGATAACAGCGACCTTAGCATCGACCAGCAAGGCTTCAACAAAAGCATCAACATTTTGATATCCTGTCAATTCAGCAGCTTTCTTTACATTTGGATAAAGGTAAAATGCTCCTTGCGGTTTCACACATGTTACACCGGGAATCGCTACTAGTTTATCAAAAATAATTGTTAATCTTTTTTCAAATGCCTGGCGCATATCTTCTACTGGCTGTTGAGAGCCATTGTAAGCAGCGATTGCTGCATACTGGGCTGTAGTTGTCGGATTAGATGTACTATGGCTTGCGAGGTTTGTCATCGCCTCAATAATTACTTTATTTCCACCCGCGTACCCGATTCTCCAACCTGTCATCGAATGTGATTTAGAAACACCATTAATTACAATGGTTTGGTCTTTAAGTTCAGGAGAAAGTTGTGCGATCGAAACATGTTTATTTTCCCCATAAACTAGCTTTTCATAAATTTCATCTGAAACAATGAGAATATTTTCCTCAAGACAAACTTTGCCTAACTCATAAAGTTCTTCTGCTGTATACAACACACCCGTTGGATTGCTAGGTGAATTTATTATAACAGCTTTTGTATTTTTCGTAATGGCGCTCTTTAATTGTTCTGGGGTTACTTTAAATTGATTTTGCTCTAATCCTTCGATATACACAGGAACGCCGCCTGCTAATTTGACTTGCTCTGGATAGCTGACCCAATATGGAGTAGGGATTATAACCTCATCACCATCATTTAATAGGACTTGAAATAATGTATAAAGAACGTGTTTAGCTCCATTTCCTACAATGATTTCATTCAGTTTATATGTTAACCCTTGGTCCGCTTCAAATTTCTTAATAATTGCTTTTTTTAATGCAGGTAAGCCTGCTGATGGGGTATACTTCGTATGCCCTTCATTCATGGATTGTGACGCAGCATCTAAAATATATTGTGGAGTATTAAAGTCAGGTTCACCTGCTCCCAAACCGATAACGTCTTCCCCTTGTTCCTTTAATTCCTTTGCTTTTGCAGTAATTGCTAATGTTGTTGAAGGTGTAAGTGCCTTCACTCGATTTGCTAATTCCATTACCATAAATATTTCCTCCATTCTCCATCACATCTATAGGTTTTCGATTTTCTTTAGCCATTCACCTGTGTCAAAGTGAACATAGTAATAATTTATTAAATTATTATTAGAACGATAATATATTTCCCACAAGGGGATATTTTTTTCCATGCCAAGTCGCACTGAAATAACCTTTTTAGGACTTTTTTCTTGTAAAAGTTTCTGAATGGCTTCTTCTTTCGATAACCCATCCTTTGCTTTTTTCACGTAAACTTTTTTACTTTTTTCAGGAATCCAAACGATGATTTTTTCACCTTTTTTATTTTTTCCCTCAATGACATTAACAGTTTCTATGCCATTATATATATGAAAATCCTCAACTTCTTTTATAGATATTTCCTTGTTGGCTAGTGCAACCGCTTTTTTCTCTGCAGCTTTAACAGGATCCACAGATGTGAAATACACTTTTATTAATAAACCAAAAATCACTACTATAAATATTACTATAAATATAATCCACTTTTTCATTAAGCACTCACTTCTTTATGTACGATAAATGGTAAAAATCGCTGTATTTTTATCTTCTTGATCAAGTGCCAGTCCAAACATAAGATCTTTTTGCTTCAAGGTTCGATTAAGGGCATCAACAATTTTATACAAATCCGGACTGTGCTGGATTTTTACTGTTGATAACACTTCAATTTTACTTTCCATCCCTTTTCCTCCAATATTTGCCTATTTCTCTACAATAATTGATAAATCTCAACCATTATTATAACAGGTGGAAGCAAAAAGCGGGTCAGTGATTATATGAATTTTTCTAATTTTTTCTTAGTTATCCTCTTCAACAGGGATCGTTATTACTTCATAGTTTGAATCGGTGAATTTTATCGTGACGGTACCATGTTTTTTGGTAGTATAGATTTCTGACCAAGTTTCATGGAGATCGACAAGAATGTCAGGGTCATGCTCCTCTTCTCCTGGTGCAAATAGAATCGAAATTTGCGGATTTAAATACTGGATTAATTTTTCAGATAAAGAGTCATCCATTGCACAATTAGGAATCTTAAAAACATTAATATTCTCCAAATTCTTCTTCATCAAGGTTTCCTCCGCATGTGGTGTAAATGAAGTCATAAGGAAAATGCGGTGATTAAAAAAATCTAGTGTCAAATCCATGCCCTCATTGGGTTCATTTCCAACAAATTCGACCACTGCAGTCAATTCCGGAAGAATGGTTTTTTTTGTGCCCTCACCCCAGGTGACGACTGCAGGTTTATTTGGTAATCTTAGTTTATTTGTTATTTGGGTAGATAACTCCAGTGTTGTAATAATTTCTTTAATACTATACTTCGTTATTAGCCTATTCATTTGTTTTTCTGAAAGCTCTAGTTCGTTCTTTGTAAGAATTAGCTTCGAAATTTCCTTCACATCGTAAAGATAAAGCCATCCTTCCAATTCTGCATCTGTCTTTTTCCCACCGGCATTTACCAAGATATTTTCACCATTTGAGCCTTGAATAAGGGTTGAATCACCTTCTGACAGGCCTAAAAAAGTAACAGCAACTTCATGATCCTTAATATTTAAATCAATGTTTTCAATATTATTTAAAGTAGTCGTCTTTGATGCCTCTACCATGAGTGTCGATTGAATGAATATGGCCATTATTAATAGTAAGGTTCTCATGACACACCTCCCATAATATAGGATGTGTTTTTTACCAAATATTATCCAGTATATTAAATAATTGGTCCAACTGATTTATTATAACCAAGAGTCAATAATTTCAGCTAAATCATCCATCTTACCCTTTTTTATGGGAACATTGGGAATTGATTCCAAAAAGGCCTTCCCATACTTGGTCGTTACAATTCTTTTATCAAAAACCACAATAATTCCACGGTCATTTTCCGTACGAATTAAACGACCAAATCCTTGTTTAAATCTAAGGACCGCTTCTGGTAGTGAGTATTCAGAAAAAGCATTACCCCCGCGTTTTTCGATTAACTGACATTTTGCCTCTGTTAAAGGTTCATCAGGGGGGCTAAATGGGAGCCTAACAATTACAAGGCAGGATAAGTCCTCACCAGGTATATCTACCCCTTCCCAGAAACTACTTGTCCCTAGCAATAATGCCTTATCATACCTCTGGAAATTTCTAGTAAGCCTAGTTCGGCTGCCACTAGTTATCCCTTGGGCAATCATTGCATAGTCATGCAAAAAACCACTTTCTTTAATTAGTTCATAAGTTTTCTTTAGCATATCATAGGCGGTAAATAGAAGCAGCATTCTTCCTTTTGTTGCCTCTGCAATTGTGATGATATGCTCAGTAATTGATATGACATAATCTTCTAACGATACCGTGTTTATTTCTGGTAGGTCTTCTGGTATTAAGAGTTGAACCTGTTGATTATATTCAAATGGCGAAGGAATGTTCAACTGTATCGTTGAAACTGGATCAAGTCCAATTTCCTTCATGATATAGTCAAATGATTTATTCACAGTCAAAGTAGCAGAAGTGATCACTACCGCTTTTTTAAGTTGAAAAAATTGTGCATTTAGTTGGTCGGCCACAGATGCTGGCTGAGCTATAAAGGTTGTAACATTTTGCGGTGAACGAATATCTATTTCAATCCATTTGACATCGTTCGTTTTTTTAATAAAGGAATGAATAACCGTGTCCCTTAATTCCGATAGATCATTTAGAAAGGATTGAATTTCTTCCATTTTATTTTCTTGGGAACGTGTTAACGAATTACTTTCCCTTTTGATCCATTCGAGTCGTTCAATAATGACTGAATGAAGATCCTTAAGTAAAAAGGCAAACCTTTCTGCACTGTGTACAAGTGCCTTTTTTTCTTTTACCTCGTCTTGAAGAGAAAAGCGCACCTTGGCACGGTTAATTCCTCTTTTATTTGTAAGCTTGGCTTTTGCAAAAATAGCAATCAATTGAAAAAATTCGTCTGTTTCAAAAGCAAGGTCAACATTTATTTGATTTAACTTAGTTGCAGGTGTCATCACCTCAGGTTTCCTTGGTACAGAAGCAACTAGCTTCTCCAATTCATAAAAAAGCTGTTTTTGTTCTAAAACACCAAATTGCCCCAATAAGAGCCGGGTGGATAAGTAATCTAATGTATGACCAAAAAACTGACTTGCTACTTTTTCAAAATGATGTCCTTCATCAATGATAGCGAAAGAAAAATCGGGCAAAATTGTGCCTTCTCCTTTAATATCACTTAATAGCAAAGAGTGATTGGTAATAATAATATCGGCAGTTTGCACATTTCTTTTGGCCTTCAAATAAAAATCTCTTTCTTGCCAAGCTTGGTTCTGCATAAACATAGCGGGTTCGTTCTTAATTTTATTCCAGAATATTTGCCCGCCGCTTGATAGGTTTAACTCATCCCGATCCCCTGTTTCTGTTTCAATCAGCCAAACAAGAATTTGCATTTTGGTTAACCCTGTATCGTAATTATCATTATCATCTGCTAGTGTCTGATTAAACTTTTCTAAACTAATATAATGATTCCTCCCCTTGAGGAGCACAGAATTAAGCTTAAAGGGCAAAATTTTATCTAAGATTGGGATTTCATTTTTTAGTATTTGTTCTTGTAACTGAATGGTATGCGTGCTCACTACAATAGGAAGCTCTTTTTGCCTTGAAAAGTAGGCAATCGGCAGCAGGTACCCAAGTGATTTTCCGACACCGGTTCCAGCTTCAATCAATGTATGGTTTTCATTTTGAAAGGATTGATACACAGTATCCATCATGGTAAATTGGCCTGTCCTCTTCTCAAAGGCTGCAAAGGCTTGTTTTACTAACTCGGTTTTTTCATCCTCACTTGCAGGATATTGATATTCTTTACCTTTATTCATCTTTCCTGACTGCTCAGGAAGCCTTTTTAAGGCTATCCCCTTAAAAATCTCGAACGACTCCGAAAATTGTTCAATCGTGTCATCTTTGTTTACGAGTATTTCATCAAGAAACTGTTGTAGATCACTTTTGAGACCGCCAGAAAGATGTGCAAGCTGTTTTAGCGTTACTCTAGGTAAGGATGTCAAACGATCTAAAAGAATTAAGAAAAGCTCAGCAGTTACCTGTGCATCACTATCAGCTTGGTGGGGGCGATCATGATTAAGATTTTCTTTCTCTGCTAAATCCGATAACTTATAACCATCAGCTGTCGGATAAAGTATTCTTGCCATTTCCACCGTATCAAGAACAGGGCCAAAGAACCCTTCCTGACCTGATTGGATTAATTCTTCCTGAAGAAAAGACAAGTCAAATAAAACATTATGTGCAACAAAATAAGCCCCATCCAGTAAAGTCATGACCTTTTCTGCTATTTCCGAAAATAGAGGAGCATCCTTCACCATGTCATCATTTAAGCCGGTCAATTCTTCAATAAATATTGGAATGGATTTTTTCGGATTTATTAATGACGAAAATTTTTCTGTGATTTTTCCATTTTCAATGACCACAGCAGCAAATTGGATGATTTTATCACCCTTTTTTGGAATGTTTCCCGTTGTTTCCAAATCAATTACGACGAATTTATTTATCATTTCATTAACACCCCAAACCTTCGTTCATTAAAACGGTATCACATTATCTTCAAAAGAAAAAGTAAACAATACTAGGATGCTTCCCATTCTACCATTATCTTTACGATCTTTTTTATATTTAGGTTATGTTAAACTTGCCTGTTGATTTCCGCTCCAGGCGCTTCGCTTTCCGCGGGCGGGATCGGGGAGCCTCCTCGTCGCTTAAGCGACTGCGGGGTCTCCCTTGCCCCGTATTCCCGCAGGAGTCTCGCGCCTTCCTCGCCAATCAACAGGGTGCCAAATTAACTAAGAGCTTTAACTAAGCGTATATTTATTATATTAAACTGTCCATAAAAAAGAAAAATCCCCGAAATTGGGGATTACATGATGGTTAGGGCTGGTTCTGCATTGATTAGTTCTTTAACCCGATTGTCTTCATCCATGATCGCTACTTTTGGTTTATGTGCTGCTACCTTTTCTTCAGCAATAAGGGCGTAGGAAATGATAATAACGATATCACCTTTTTGAACCAAGCGGGCAGCTGCACCATTTAAACAAATGACACCACTGCCTCTCTCGCCAGGAATTATATAGGTCTCAAGACGCGCACCATTGTTATTGTTAACAATTTGCACCTTTTCATTTGCAATCATTCCAACTGCATCTAATAAGTCTTCATCAATCGTGATACTACCTACATAATTTAGATTAGCCTCTGTAACAGTTGCTCGATGGATTTTTCCGTTCATCATGTTGCGAAACATTATATTCCTCCCCCGTTCTCTTTTTTCTATCAATCTATATTCGTAATGTAATTGTCTATTAATCGTACCTTCGTAAATTTTACAGCCAGTGCAATAATAATTGTACCCTCTAATTTTTCCAGTTGCTTTAATTGTGGATAGGAGTAGATTTGGACATAATCAATTGTACCCATTGATTCATTGGTAATCATTTCACTAATCATACTAATTAATTTCGCTGGATTCCGCTCACCTTCATTAATTGCTGCCACTGCAGCTTGAAGGCTGTGATACAGTACAGGAGCTTCTTGTCTTTCCTTTGGCAGAAGATTAACATTCCGAGAACTCTTAGCAAGTCCGTCATTTTCACGAACGATATCGACTGCAATAAGTTCCACAGGAATATTAAAATCAGAAACTAACCCCTCAAGAACTGCCACCTGCTGGGCATCTTTTTTTCCAAAATAAGCTCTTGTTGGCATGATAATGTTAAAGAGCTTTGTTATTACTGTAGCAACGCCATCAAAATGGCCTGGGCGGGATTTCCCACATAAAACATCCGTGCGATCACGGACGTTAACTTTAACTGAAGGTTCGTTTGGATACATTTCCTCAACGGATGGATGGAAGAGAAAATCGACCATTTCACTTTCAGCCAAGGCGCGATCACGATCAAAATCACGCGGGTATTCAGCATAATCCTCTTTTGGTCCAAACTGTAATGGGTTAACAAAAATGCTTAGGACAACGATATCATTATCTTGTCTTGCTTTATTTAAAAGTGTTAAATGACCTTCATGCAGAAATCCCATCGTTGGTACAAAGCCAATCGACTTTTCTGAGAGCTTATGCTTATTTATGATTGACTGCATTTCCATAATAGTTGTGATAACTTTCATTTCGTACCTCCATAAAGCCCTTTCAGTTCCTGTTCCTTCATTGTGAAAGAATGTTTTTCTTCAGGAAACCGTTCATTTTTAACGTCAGCTGCATAAGCTTGAATTGATTCAATGATAAATGGATTGACAGCATGATATTGTTTGACGAACTTCGGTACACGATTTACGCCATAGCCTAGAATATCATGATAAACGAGAACTTGACCATCGACCGCAACTCCGGCTCCAATACCAATAACTGGAATAGAAATCATTTGGGTAACTTCCTCTGCCAGTTGTTTTGGGACACATTCAAGAACGATAGCAAAGGCACCGGCTTCTTCGCATTTCTTTGCATCTTGGAGCAATTTCCTTGCTGCTTGGGCATCTTTCCCTTGCACTTTGTATCCACCTAATACACCTACAGATTGAGGGGTTAACCCCAAATGGGCACAAACAGGAATACCGGCTCTAGTTAAAGCAGTAATTTTTTCAATAACATCATCTGCACCTTCTAGTTTAACCGCATGTGCACCCGTTTCTTGTATTAGTCTGGCAGCATTTAATAATGTATCCCGAACGGATAAATGGTAAGTTAGAAACGGCATATCAGCGAGAATAAAGGTATCTTTTGCTCCACGTTTTACAGCTTTTGTATGATGGATCATGTCGTCAAGCGTTACTGGTATGGTTGAGTCATAACCAAGGACTACCATCCCAAGAGAGTCTCCCACCAATATAACGTCAACTCCGCCCTCTTCAGCTTGCTTAGCCGAAGGGTAATCATACGCGGTTAACATAACGATTTTTTCATTATTTTCCTTCATTTTCAAGAAATCTGTTGTTTGCTTCATCAATTTTCCCTCCTTTTATATGGGAGAGGAGATAAAAAGATTTTAAAAGAGCAAATAAAAAAGATCCTTCTGAAGGCAGAGGATCCCAGTTACACTTTTAACATGCTTCATCCCTCTGTCCCGGTCCGCTACACGGATCTAGGCAGAAACCTTTTTAATTGTTAGTTTCATAAAGGTGCAGTTCTCAGTGGATACTGCCCATTGGATAGAATTATAACAAATTCTACGAAAAGTTCAAGCTTTTAAAACTCAATATCCGCAGAATAGATATGATGAATCGTACCGGTCAAATCTTCTAACTGCAGCACTCCATCATTGGTTATTCCTAGTGCTTTTCCTTCAATCGTATTCGTAAGTGTTCTAGCTTTTATGTATTTACCGATACTGCCGGCATAACCCTCCCATAAAAGCTTTATTGGAAGAAATCCTTGTTCTAGATACAGCGTATATAATTTTTCAAAGTGTTTGAAAATAGATCTAATTAACTCTGCTCTCGAGACAGTTTCTCCATCCTCGATAAATAGGGAAGTAGCTATTTCTTGAAGTTCTAACGGGAAATCTTCTTTCTTCTGATTCACATTTATACCAATTCCAATGATAATTGAATGAATAAGGTCGGCCTCCGCTTGTAATTCCGTTAAAATTCCCGTTACTTTCTTTCCGTTAATAAGAATATCATTCGGCCATTTTATTTCGGGAATAAGGTCTGTCATTTCTTCAATGGCTTGAACAATCGCAACTGCTGCGAGCAATGTCAATTGTGGCGCATTGCTTAGGGGTATATTCGGACGTATAATCATACTCATCCATATACCTGTATATTTTGGCGAATGCCATTTTCGGGCCATTCTACCCCTGCCTGACAACTGCTCTTCAGCGATGATGACCGTGCCTTCAGGAGCATCTTCTGAAGCAAAGTGATGGGCAAGCTTTTGGGTAGACTCCACACTTTCTACATAATGGATATTTCTCCCTATAAAGTTTGTGGTTAAGCCAAGCCTTACCTCATCTGCAGTCACTTTTTCAGGAGTTTTTAGAATCCGGTAACCTTTGTTTCTAACGGCTTCTAATTCAAATCCTTCCTTCCTTAATTCCTCAATATGCTTCCATACTGCCGTCCTTGAGCAGCCAATGAGTTCTGCTAGATGCTGCCCTGATAAAAAGGTGTCACCTGCAGTTGTAAAGGCATCAAGTAATTCTTTTCTTATTTCTGATTGCACTTCATTAGCCACTCCTTGATCTTTTCTTTGTCGTTATCTAGATTTCCGGCTAGGATATTTTCTTCGATGGTTAAAAGCGTCTCCTTAAGCCATGGTCCACCTCTTTTATTGAACCAATCCATTACGTCATTTCCAGTCACATTCATTTCTGAACGGTCTTTTATCGGCAGGGTTTCATACAGCTTAATCCAATGTTCAATCGATTGAACTTCGTTGATCCCATTAATAACATGGTAGAGCTTTTCCGTTGATAGGATATGATCATGACCAGCAGAGTATAAGTCATATATGGACCAATCTTGTTCAAGTCTTTTTGTAAGGAAATGTACAACTTGTTGAATCTCTCTTATTTCCTTAAGTGCAAGCCGCCACTCTTTTAAAAATAACTCTATCTCTTTTTCTTTTAAATTTATACAGAAAATTAAAAGTGACCACATTTCACTTTTATTAAGATTCCCACTGTTAAAACTACGTAACTCCTCTAATTGCTGCTTTTTTCCCTTCAAACCCGGTAAATAAGAATAAATATTTGCTTCAAGGAGAATACTCAACGCTTTAGTCTTATTTTTACCAATTAAGAGTTTCTCAAACTCCGCCCTTTTTCTTTCTACAGCAATGTTATCAAGCAAGTGAACAAGCTTTGCTAATGCTTGAACCGTACCTCTTTCGATTTGAAAAGAGAGTTGACTTACAAACCTTACTGCTCTCATCATTCTTAAGGCGTCTTCTTGGAAGCGGTCATTCGGACTTCCAACTGTTTGAATTATTCTATCTTGAATGGCTATAAATCCATTAAATGGGTCAATTAATTTTCTATTTCTGTCCATCGCGATAGCATTCATTGTAAAATCTCTGCGCTGTAAATCCTCTTTTAAGTTGCGGATAAAGGTAACCTTTTTGGGTCTTCGATAATCTTGATAGTCTGATTCGGTTCTAAAGGTGGTAATTTCATACCCTCCATTATTAACAAGAACGAGAACTGTTCCATGTTCGATTCCAATATCCACTGTTTTCGGAAAAATCCTTTTCACTTCTTCGGGGGTTGCGCTTGTTGCAATATCAACGTCATTAATCTCTCGTTTTAACAGATAATCTCTAACGGAGCCACCAACAAAATAGGCTTCAAAGCCAGCATCCTCCAGCTTTTTTAATACAGGACTTGCTGCTAAAAATGGGTCAATCATTTTACTTCACCTTAATTCAGTAAATTAAAATATATTTGTTCATATTGTTCAACAATTTGGTCAGCCTTAAATTTAGTTTTTGCTGTCTCCACAGATTGTTTGGAAAATTGCTGATGAAGGTTCTGATCAACTAAAATTGCTAATGACTTATTAGAGATATCGTCGATGTCGCCTACTTCACAAATAAATCCATTCATTCCATGATTAATAACTTCTGGTACACCACCAACATTCGTACCGACACAAGGAACTCCACATGCCATTGCCTCTAATGCAACAAGTCCAAAGCTTTCCTTTTCCGATAATAACAGCATTAAATCACTGATGGAATACAATTCCTCCAGGCTCTCTTGTTTACCTAAGAAAATGACTTGATCTTCTAGTCCAAACTCTCTGACAAGTTTACAGATGATGGTCATTTCAGGGCCATCACCGACCAATAGTAGCTTAGCTGGCATTACAGATGCAATCTTTGCAAAGGACTTTACTACATCTTGTACCCGTTTTACCGGACGGAAATTGGAAACGTGAATAATTACTTTTTCATCTTCTTTTATTTCAAATTCTGACTTTAAAGCACGTGCATCACTTTTTTTATAAATGCGGTCATCAATAAAGTTATACACTGTTTCAATTTGTTTATCTGGATTGATCAACTCATAGGTCTGGTCCACTAGAGCTTTGGAAACTGCTGTTACCACATCCGATTTTTCAATTCCAAATTTAATCGCATCTGTCAAAGAAGGATCATAACCCAAAACCGTTATATCGGTACCATGTAATGTCGTGACAATTTTAATATCTCGATGGCTCATTTGCTTTGCTAGTATTGCACATACAGCGTGAGGAATAGCATAGTGGACGTGGAGCAGATCTAATTTTTCCCGATTAGCCACTTCCGCCATTTTACTTGCTAAGGCAATATCGTAAGGTGGGTACTGAAATACAGAATATTGATTCACTTCAACCTGATGATAATAGATATTATGGTACATTTTATTTAATCTAAATGGAATACTTGATGAGATGAAATGAATTTCATGTCCCTTTTCAGCGAGCATTTTCCCTAATTCCGTCGCTACTACACCTGAACCACCTACTGTCGGATAGCAAGTAATACCAATTTTAAGTTTCCTCATGTTTATTCTCCTATCAAATCACGATTCAAAAGGATTGGAACTTTCGTTTTGAACCCTTCAGCAAATGTAACACCAACCAACTTACCAAACATTCTTTCCCTTGACTCAACTGTTTCAATATAACCATTTACAAGCGGAGTACTATAGCTTTCTTCTGTTTGCTCGAATTGGCTTTTGTACTCCCTCAATGCTTGGAGTTTTTTATCCATATATTGAGTAATATCAATGGTGAAATCTGGTTTATGAAAACCATTAATCATATAAAAATAAACTCTTTCCACCCGATGTGCAGGTTCATTACCTTCTGTTACATATTTTCTTATGGCAGATGAAAAAACAGCTTCCTCCACTAAACTAGCACAATGACCATGGTCAGGATGGCGGTCTTCAAAATAAGGTGCAAACACAATCTGAGGCTTGTATGTTCTAATAATCCTTGCAATCTCTCTTATGTATTCGTCTTTAAGAAATAATCCTCTATCTGGAAAACCGAATGATGTACGCATAGAGACGTTTAGTATCCCTGCAGCCTTTGCCGCCTCCTCTTTTCTTAGGGGTACATTCCCATTTGAAGAAAGGTCGGCATCTGTTAAGTCACAGATACCAACTTGTTTCCCTTGGGAGGTCAATTTAGCAATCGTTCCAGCCATGCCAATCTCGACATCGTCCGCATGTGCTCCAAAAGCAAGGACATGAAGGTGCTGATTAATCATTGATTCCACCATTCTCTTTATTTAGATTTCTCCACTCAATAAGCCCCAGTTCTAGGCCTCTTATTAATAATTCTGCAGTTCCCATATTAGTAGCAAGTGGAATCGAGTATACATCACATAGTCTAACCAATGCTGTTACATCTGGTTCATGTGGCTGTGATGTTAATGGGTCACGGAAGAAGAAAACAGCATCCATTTTATTTTGGGCAATCAATGCTCCGATTTGCTGGTCACCACCAAGGGGTCCAGATTGAAAACGAGTTATACTTAGACCCGTTGCCTCACTAATTCGCTGTCCAGTTGTCCCAGTCGCGAATAATGTATGCTTCGAAAATATATTTTGATAAGCAGTCGCGAATTGAACCAAATCATTTTTCTTTTTATCATGAGCTATTAAGGCAATATTCATATATTTACTCCCTATTCTAAAATATTTTCTAGTCCATAAACAAAAGTATTATGTGTCATTACAGATTCTACTGCCACTTTTACACCCGACATAAAAGAGCCGCGATGGTATGAATCATGCCTTATTGTTAGAGTCTGACCATCAGATCCAAATAACACCTGTTGGTGGGCAACAAGTCCAGGTAAGCGTACCGAGTGAATATGCATTCCATCGAACGTTGCACCCCGCGCACCTTGAATCGTTTCTTTTTCATTTGGGTGCCCCTGATTTTTTTCCTCACGAACTGCAGAAATCATTTCTGCTGTTTTTACAGCTGTTCCTGAAGGAGCATCCAGTTTTTGATCGTGATGCAATTCAATAATTTCTATATCGTTAAAATATTTCGCAGCCATTTGTGAGAATTTCATCATTAACACAGCACCAATGGCAAAATTCGGAGCAATAATACATCCTAGTTTTTTCTCATGACAAATATGTTCTAATTCCTCTAAATCGCTTGTAGTAAAACCTGTTGTTCCAACCACCGGTCGAACATTGTTTGTAAGTGCAGTTTTTGCGTGATGCATGCCCACCTCAGGTGTGGTTAGATCAATCAAGACATCCGCATGGACATTTTGCAGGCATGTTTCGATATTTGCATAAACGGGTACGTTATGTATTGAATGAAAGCCTTCCAAGTCGCTAAGCATCATTCCATCATATTTATGATCCACAACAGCTAAAAGTTCAAAATGATCAATATTCGTTACTAACTTCACTGCTTCACTGCCCATTCGGCCGCGGGGACCAGCGATGATAATTTTAATTTGTTCCATAAAGTTCACTCCATTTTTTCTTCATTAATTCTTGTCCACCGATTTTGGTCTCTTGTCTTAAATTTTTCCATTACATAATTATGTGCATCTTCTAAGCTGATATTTAAAGAGTTAGCAAAACAAATTAATACAAATAAAAGATCACCAAGTTCTTCTTCGATGGCTTTTTCAGTTTCACTTGTTTTTTTGGGTTTCTCACCATAATAATGGTTTACTTCTCTAGCAAATTCCCCTAGTTCCTCTGTAAGTCTTGCTAGCATCGCAAGCGGACTGAAATACCCCTCTTTAAATTGACTAATGTACAAATCTACTTCTACCTGAAGGTCTTTCATCGTCTTTTCTTTGGCCATGTATTTCACCTCATCAATAAGACTGATAATTATGTTCATATCCTTATTCTATTGTTTATGTTAGCTAAATTAACGCCGATTTACAAATGTTTTCATATATATTACCCTCTTTTTCTCTACTCATTGCTCTAACATTTTTTATTCGATATAATAAAAACCGCCATATAAGAGAATTTATGGTAGAGGGGGGTTATTAATGCTACATGGTCTTAAAGTAAAAAACATATTATTTATCCTACTGGGAGCAGCGATAATGTCGTTTGGCCTTGTCAATTTTAATATGCAAAACAAACTGGCAGAAGGCGGCTTCACAGGCATCGCACTCCTATTTTATTTCTTGTTTAAATGGGATCCATCCTATTCAAACCTATTCTTAAATATTCCACTTTTTTTTATTGGGTGGAAATTGTTAGGTCGTAATACATTTTTATATACCATAATAGGGACAGTCGGGGTGTCCATTTTTTTATGGATATTTCAACGCTATTCCATTGATATGCCACTTCAAAGTGATTTAACATTAGCTACCTTATTTGCAGGAGTTTTTACAGGCATTGGTTTAGGCGTGATCTTCCGTTATGGAGGAACTACAGGTGGAGTCGATATTATTGCTAGGCTTGTCCAAAAATATGCAGGCTGGAATATGGGAAAAACAATGTTCTTGTTTGATGCATGTGTTATCGCTTTATCTTTGGTAACATACTTAAATTATAAACAAGCAATGTACACACTCGTAGCTGTGTTTATTGGCGCTAGAGTAATTGATTTCATGTTAGAAGGTGCTTATTCAGCGCGAGGAGCTATGATTATTTCGGAAAAGAACGAGCAAATTGCCGCTAAGATTATGGAAGAAATGGACCGAGGAGTAACAGTCCTAAAGGGATACGGCTCTTACACTAAAAGTGAGCGTGAAGTCTTATATTGTGTTGTCGCAAAAAATGAAATAGTCCGTTTAAAAAATGTAATTACTTCCGTTGATCCCCATGCATTTGTCTCCATCACGATTGTCCATGATGTCCATGGAGAAGGTTTCACACTCGATGAAAATAAAATGCCTTTAGTAGACTAAAAAAGCAATGTCCACTTTTGGACATTGCTTCAGACTGTCGACAAATCCGAAAAACTTGGGTTTGCCGGCAGTCTTTTTTATGTCTTTGTTAAATTGTTTGTTGATTTGCGCTCCAGGCGCTTCGCTTTCCGCGGGCGTAGCGGGGAGCCTCCTCGGCGCTTAAGCGCCTGCGGGGTCTCCCCTGCTCCGTACTCCCGCAGGAGTCTTCGCGCCTTCCGCTCCAATCAACAAGTTTTAAAATCAATAATGACCTTTAAATCAGTCCTTTGTATAATTAAGATACAGACATATAGATGAGGTGGATGAAATGCTAACTAAAAATACACAGATGAATCGTGATCAAATAGAAATGATAGCTTTAGAACAAGTTGTACCCGCGAACCACTTGGTTCGTAAGATAGAAGCTGCTATTGATTTTTCATTTATCTATTCACTTGTTCAAGATATGTACTCATCTGAACGGGGACGTCCGAGTATTGACCCTGTGGTATTGATAAAGATGGCTTTCATTCAATATACCTTCGGTATTCGCTCTATGCGTCAAACCATTGCAGAAATCGAAACGAATATGGCATATCGTTGGTTTCTCGGCTTTGGTTTTTATGATAAGGTACCTCACTTTTCAACGTTTGGTAAAAACTACGAGCGACGCTTTAAGGATACTGATTTATTTGAACAGATATTCTATCGTATTTTAAAGGAAGCCTCAGAAAAGAAATTGATTAGTAGCGAGCACGTATTTATTGATTCTACACATGTTAAAGCTAGTGCAAATAAGCGTAAATTTGAAAAGAAAGTAGTTCGAAAGGAATCGAAGGTTTATGAAACACGTCTACAAGAAGAGATTAATAAAGACCGGGATGATCACGGAAAAAAGCCATTTCCTCCAGATAAATTTGAAAAAGAAGAATTAAAGGAAATTAAAGAAAGTACCACTGACCCAGAAAGTGGTTATTACGTAAAGGATGAGCGAACGAAACAGTTCGCATATTCATTTCATGCGGCTTCGGATCGAAATGGTTTTGTTTTGGGTGCAATTGTAACCCCGGGGAATATCCATGATAGCGTCATTTTCGAGCCACTACTTGAGAAGGTCATTGAAAAACACGGGAAACCTGAAGCTGTTGCTGCTGATGCTGGATACAAAACACCTGCTATTGCTCAATTCGTAATTGAAAATGATATGACTCCTGCATTACCATATACACGACCTCGTACGAAGGACGGTTATATGAAAAAACATGAGTATATTTATGATGAATACTACGATTGTTATATCTGTCCGCAAGGACAAATACTGAAATATGCAACGACGACGAAGAATGGAAAGCGTCAATACTTCTCTAATCCGTTTGAGTGCCAAAATTGTCCTTTACTTTCAGAATGCACGCAGAGTAAAGAACATAAAAAATTGATTGAGCGACATGTTTGGGAACATTACATAGAAGAAGCCGATCATCTTCGTCACACACAAGAAAATAAAAGCATTTACGCAAGACGTAAAGAAACGATTGAACGGGTCTTTGCGGATGCTAAGGAAAAGCATGGTATGCGTTGGACAACCTTAAGAGGCTTAAAAAAATTGTCCATGCAAGCGATGCTTACTTTTGCTGCCATGAACTTGAAAAAGATGGCCAGCTGGACGTGGAAAGGTCCAGAATTGGCGTAATAATAGTCAAAGGTAGGTCTAAATTTTGCTCTTATGAGCAAAAATCCAATAAAAAGGCATCCGAATGGGCTCATTCGAATGCCTTTTGTCTACAATCTGAAGCAATGTCCACTTTTGGACATTGCTTTTTTTAACTCTTAGATCAATCCTTTAAATCTCTCGAACGGTCTTTTTTCATATTCTTGTCACCTTGATACTTTCTCCAGCCAACATAGGATAATGTCATGATAATAATGCTTCCTGTCGAAATAATAACCCACCAAATGTTTGGATCTGCCTCATCCTCTTCCATGTTAGAAAAAAGATTAACTAAGTCCGTATCAAGTTTTTCCAACTCCTGTTGGCTTTTAGAATCATTTACAACTTGGGAACGGTATTCATTAATAAAATCTATCCGTGCGTCTAGTCTTTGAACATTTTCTACAGACACATCAATTTTCATACTCGGATAGATCACGTTATACAAGGATAAAAAGGAATTAAAGTTTGAATGAAAGTGCCCTGAATCACCCTTAATTGCCGCATCTTTTGCTTGATGAAAAGCTGTCATTATTTGATCTTCCATTTCAATCCATAATGGTTGGTGACTTGTTGCAATGGCATCAATGACAAGACGAAATTTGACTAATTTATTTATTCGTTCCTCATATTTCATGTTGGAACTAACTGCTGCTTCCACTGCTTCATCATGTGAGGTATTAATTATTCTTACCTCATCCATTGTTAGCGACGGTTCATTACCGGTAATGCTTGTGAATTGATCCGAAAAATAATCAAGCAGTCTTTTAGCATCTTCATATCTATGAAACTTCACCATTTGGAGAGCTTCATCTGATATATCATCAAGCTTCTCCATAGGCGATTGTTGTTCTGCATTTACAGTTATGGGAGTAAGCATCATGATAATTGCAAAGAAAAAAAACCATTTGTTTCTCAATCCTTGTCCCCCCTTTCATTACTAATAAAATGTATGTAGGGGTGGACAAGGTTAGACCATCTGGGATTATTTTATTTCAAGTTTGTAACTTTTAGGACGAATTGAAAAATAATAGGCTAGACCAATCGAAAGAATCGAAAGCCAGAAAGTAAAATAGCCAATTTGTGGTGTATAGCGATCTAGCATATGATAGCTTGGCAACATGAAAAAAACATAATCAATAACATCATTATGTAGTGTCCAAATAGCTGTTAGAATTAAATGCCACCATTTAAATCTGTAAAATGGAGCATATAAAATACCTTGAACAGCCATTGCGAAATGGGACAAGATTAACATATAGCCAACCGCATCTAGTTCCCCTTGAACAAAATAGACTAGGATATTCATTACTACTGCCCAAATTCCATATTTAAAGAGAGTGACAATTGCTAGCGCCTCTATTAAGGGCCAATTTTTCCGCAATAGAAATGCAATTAGAACAAAAACAAAAAATAAACTAGCTGTCGGGCTGTCAGGAACAAACAGGAGAAAAATTGCAGGTGTCTCCTTTAGCTGCCACCCATACCAGTAGTACCCATATATTGTTCCGGCAATATTAACAATCAATAACAGCTTCATAATCGATCGATTTGCCAAGAGAGGATAGATCCAACGCACAAAAACTCTCCTTTTATGTTTGTTTTTTTATCATGAAGAAAAAAGCTGACGATCTTTCGTCAGCTTTTTATCATTCGATTATTACTTACCAAGGCCAGAGATAAATTCAGAAAGCGTTTTAAGTTCTTCGTCAGTCCCTTTGAAGATTCCGGCTGGCATTTTACCGCCTTTACCTTCTTTGGCAATCTTTGCAATTTCTTCTGGTTTTAAGCCTGTACCGACTAGTGCGGGTGCACCAGCACCGCCTGAAAGGTTTTCACCATGACAGGTAATACATGTATTGGCACTAGCTATTTTATAGCCGGCACTTGATTTATCAATATCTACTTTTGCAACAATTTTACCTTGGCGTTCAGCAGCTGCCCAATCATGTGTCGCAACAGATTGCCAAGTTAAATATACGGTGGCAGCTAGTGCCAATAGCATAGCTGCAGTTGCAATCGGACGCTTCATTGGACGTCGTTCCGGACCAGAATCGAGGAACGGAGCTAATAATAACCCTCCAAAAGCAAGTCCTGGTATAATCATTGCACCGATAACTGTATACGGTCCAGATGCAAATGTATATTTCAATAATTGATACAAGAACAAGAAATACCAGTCAGGTAATGGAATGTACCCAGTATCAGTTGGGTCCGCTATCCTTTCAAGCGGAGCCGGATGGGCAACTGTTAAACATAAAAAGCCGATAAGAAATACTGCTCCTACCATCCATTCTTTCAAAAGGAAGTTAGGCCAAAACGCCTCTGTTTTACCAGGGTATTCAGAGTAATCTTTCGGAATCATTTTTTTTCGTTCTGAAGGTGCTAAAACACGTGAATCACCAACGAACTTTAAACCTTTACCGCGATGCATCGAGCAATCCCCCTCCTTTTTCCGTAGTTAATAGAAATAAACTGCGATTAAAATAAAACCGTTTTATAGTGGTCCGGAAATACCTTGTTTACGAATCATTAAGAAGTGAGCTCCCATTAGTCCAAGCAATGCACCAGGCAGGAAGAATACATGAATTGCAAAGAAGCGGGTTAATGTTTGAGCACCAACAATGTGTTCATGACCAGCAAGTAAAACCTTAACTTGAGTACCGATGAATGGTGTCGCTTCGGCAATCTGCAGACCTACTTTAGTAGCGAATAACGCTTTCATATCCCAAGGTAATAGGTACCCTGTAAAACCTAAGCCAAGCATGACGAAGAAAATAAGTACCCCGACAACCCAGTTCAATTCACGAGGTTTTTTATAGGCACCTTGGAAAAAGACGCGTAGAGTATGTAAAAACATCATTACAAGTACTAAACTTGCACCCCAGTGATGCATTCCACGTACAATTTGTCCAAAAGCAACTTCATTTTGAAGATAATAAACAGATTCCCATGCGTTTTTAATATCTGGTACATAGTACATGGTTAGAAACATACCAGAAAGAATTTGAATTACGGTTACGAAGAAAGTAAGACCTCCAAAGCAATATACAAACGCTGAAAAGTGATGCGCTGGATTAACATGCTCAGGTACTTCATGGTCTGCGATATCGCGCCACAAAGGCGTAATATCTAAACGTTCATCTACCCAGTCGTAAATTTTGTTTAACATAGTTACGCCTCCTTCCGTGGTTGAGCTTTACCGAGATAAAGATAACCATCTTTTTCCTTGAATGGATATACATCAAGTGGTGCTAATGGCGGTGTTCCTGGAATGTTTTTACCGTTTTTCTCGTAGCGGCCATAATGGCACGGACAGAAGAATTGACCTGGATGTTCCTTGTCAGTATTCCAGTTAACAGTACAACCCAAATGTTTACAAGTAGGCGAAAGGGCTACAATTTTCCCCGCATCATCCTTATAAACCCAGGCAATATTCGTTACTTCTGACTCATACCAGGCATCCTTTTGTTTAAAGGTAAAGTCAACTTTAACTGGATCTTTTGTTAAATCAGATACCTTTTGCTTTGTAGCAACAAAATCGCCGCCTTCTTCAACCTTTAAAACAGGATCAACTGCAAATCTTACCATTGGCATTAGCATACCAGCCGCCATGAAGCCGCCTACCCCTGTTAGGGTGTAACTTAAAAATTGACGTCTTGAAACGCGTTGCTTACTCATGCTTATATCCCCCCCTCTATTCACGAAGTTAAGTCCATCGGACAATAATTTAACACATATAAAACTAGGACATAACAATGATATATCAATCTTCATGTTAGGTCAATATCATACTATTTTAAAAACATATATTATCGTTGGTTTTACTGATTTTCATGCCATTTTTGCGTAAAGAGAACTAAGAGCTGCTTAACTTGACTATCAATAACTCCTATTTTTTGCGAATCATTCATATGCTCAAGCGGGATTGATGGAAGCCAAATTACCGTGCCATGTAGTTCTTTTTCCCGTGCTCTCCACTCTATTTCTGATGTTATGTAAAAAATATGTTTAAACTCCCCCTTTGCTAGGCTAGCCTCCCAATCCTTCAAATCACTTAAGGTACTTTCACCATTTTTGGAATTTAGATATGTAAATGGCGGGATTAATATTAATCTTCCCGTAAATTGCCTTTCTAAATACCCTGTTAATAAAGTGATAAACTCTGCTGCTGCCGCTGACTGCTTTATCTCCCCCCCTATGGAAACTGAAATTAACGGAACAACAGCTGTGTCCACATACTCTTTGGCATTCAAATACGTCTCAATATCATGAGGTATCCACTTCATATCTTTGCACCAACCTTTAATTTCACTATTAATATAATATCATTTTCCACATTAACAATAAAAGATAAAGAGGAATATTTAGTAAAAATCTTATGAAAGAAAAAAACAAACAAAAGGAAGCTGCTTATCGCAAACTTCCTTTTTGTTCAGTCATTGTCAAATTATTCAATTTTTGTGTTAAGTTTAGGAATGCTTTGCGATCGTGTTTATCTAGTGACTCGTCAATCAATTGAAGAATTTTCTCACGTTGAAAGTGTTCGATGCTGTGCTGCAGTAATTGTTCTGCAACGATTCCATCCTTTTCATTTACTTGCAGATGTTTAGGAACGTATAAATTTTCTTCTAGTACAGCAGCATACTGGTGCGCCTGATTGGCAGCATGAAAGTTTAATTGGATAAAAATATCCTCGTCTCGATTTAAACGAATATCGTGAAAGGATTTTTCTGCGTCCGTCGTCATCACATTTTCTTTATAGAATCGAAACGGAACTTTATCCACACAATGTGTAGACATAATCAAACCTCTCGGACAATACTGTGCTTGCTCAACGAAATGAACCTTTTCCATCAGTTGATCGTGGCTCATAAGATAGTTGAGGATCCATACGCATTCTCTTCTCTTTAATTGATAATGATTTAGAAACCAGCGAATAAAGTCCTTCTTCTCGTTGACAGAAACAGGGGTTGCCATGATAGTTTCCCTCCTCTGCAGAATCAGCTTTTTTAATCTTTCAACCCTGTAAGACGTTCAAGTAAATCCAAATACTCGACGTTTGTTGAATCTTCATTAAGCAGTTGTTTAAAAATTTCGGCAGCGCGGTCGGTTTTTCCTTCTTCAATTAAAAAATAACCGTAATCATGTAAAAATGTTTCATTTTTCTTAAAAAAAGTATATGCACTTTCATATTTGTCTAATGCGTAAGAAAATTTTTCTAAATTATGAAAGCTAAGTGCAGAATCCCATAAGAGCTGGGGTTCTTCATCTTCCTTAATGTCAAGTTGAGCAATTAACTCAATGACATCCTCATATCTTTCTTGGAGGAAAAAGAGCTTATTTAATGTTAGTGCAGCTTCTGTAAATCCTGGATCTAGGGCAAGTGCCTCACGAAAATATTTTTCTCCTTCCTCCACTTTTCCTAACTTGATGGCAATTTTCCCACCAAAGAAAAATAACTCTTTATTAAATTCATCTTGTTTTATGCCTTCTTGAATCGTGAGTAAACTATTCTCAAGCTCTTCCTCCCGTTCATAAGCTAACGCAAGATGTAAATAAAGTGAATGATATTCAGGATCTAGCGCTTTTAATTCAATGAATTTTTCTATAGCAGTTCGATTATATCCAGCCTGAAGAGCTGTAAAAGCGTATCCGAATAACGTGTTAATCTCTAATTTTTCATTAATTGCCTTCTCGTAATAAACCAGGGATT
Organism: Bacillus sp. OV166; assembly: GCF_900177675.1. GTDB lineage: Bacteria > Bacillota > Bacilli > Bacillales > Cytobacillaceae > Neobacillus. The sequence goes on from NZ_FXWM01000001.1 coordinate 4,797,632, forward strand.
CCTCAAACATTCCAGATGCACTTAAAAGGTCTGCAATTCGTTGGTCAATATTCACTCCAGCTATTTCATTTACTTCTTTTAAAACCTTTTCATACGCATCCATTGCCTTTGATATTTCACCTTGTTCACTGTATAGTTCACCTAATGCAAAATCTATGATAACTTCATCTGGCAATATCTCCTTTGCTTTTAGAAGCTTTCGTTCACAAACTTCATATAAACCCTGAACTTGATAAAGATCGGCTAACAAGAGTAATGATTGTCCAAAATTTGCATCATGTTCTGATATCTTTTCAAGGACAAGTATCGCTTCTTCATCTTCCCCAGCCTCGACTAATATTTCACCTAGCAGAACAAGGAGCTCACCTTCCTCAGGGAATATCTCTAACAAATTTTCAACTAATGCCTTTGCCTCATCAAGGAAACCATATTGATACATTTCTTCTCCTAGAAGGAATTTCTCATCTGGCATTCCACTTTTTAATACAACATTATATTCATTTAAAGCATCATTATGTTGGCCGTTTTCTAACATGTTAATAATTTTATTTACTCTTTCCATTGACACTTACCTCTCGTTCTCCTAGATTGACAGAGAAAAATAAGATGGGGTTTGCACCCTAACATATTCTCCATTACCAGGTTTAAATATCACGTTATCACCTGCACGTTGAACCGTCCCCTTGTGAACAGTCACTACGAGTCTATCACCATGATAATGAAATAAATTCACTTCATCAATATTCTTGATCTCATTTATTTTTGTGTATAGATTATAACTTACCTCAGTACCACTCATTAAACTAGCTTTTTGAGGGTATAAACCGATTTTATTTAATACAGTAATAGTCAATGGGTAATTTTCTTCTATTTCTTCGTATAGTGCAGGGATATTTTCTCTTTTCATGATACCTTTCCATTTCGACAAAACTGTCTTCACTTCCTTCTTCTGGACGGAAGAAATTATTGGAATTAAAGGACTGTTGAACGGAAACATGGCTTCTTTAATCCAGCCCCAAGGTATTTTTTCTAATTCATCAAAGTTTTGCAGGTCAACAAAAATAGCTGGTATTTTTTCCTTCTTACATTTCCTAATAAACGATTGTGTTAACAATCGAATCGGTACTCTTACCCCTATTAAATAGTCAATAGGACTACTTAATAGAGCCGTTTTTAGTTCGGTAATTTTAGTGGTTAATTCATTTTCATAGGAAACATTAACATAGGTAAATAAGGTGGTGCATCCTTTCAACATAAATTCCTTAATCAGACACCTTTTTAATTCTTGAAAGGATTTAATTTGTGGGATATTTGAATTAAAAAGGACATATGACGGGGTCATGATAAATGGACCAGCATTCATTTTTATCAGTCTATAATGACTAAAATGCGAATCAATTTTAGCTATACGATTTTTACTAATTAATAGCGAACATATTTTCAACTGCTTGTCTTTAAGGAGATTGGCATTTTCAATGATATACATCGTCCACCACCTTATTTTTTTCTTTGTAAGCTTTCACTTTATTTCCTTATGACAAGCTATGCGAAAAATCAAAAAACTATGACATTCTAACAAAATCAAATTCATTTAAAAATAAAAAAAAGCTGCATTAAAACGCAGCTTTACTTAATGAGACTGTTTAAATGAGCAAAGAAGTTAGGATAAGAAACTGAAATTGCTTCGGGATTCACTAGTTCTGCTTCATTTTCACATATGAGTGCTGCTATTGCCAGCATCATCCCAATCCGATGATCGCCATGACTTGAAACCGTTCCGCCGCTTAATACGGATTTTCCGTATATAATCATTCCATCTTCAGTCGCTTCGATTTTAGCACCTAATTTTTTCAACTCATTAACCACTGTATCTATTCGGTTTGTTTCCTTAACTTTTAATTCCTCAGCATCTTTAATAATGGTCGTCCCTTCAGCTTGTGTTGCTAAAAGGGCAATAATTGGTATTTCATCAATTAATTTTGGAATTAAGTCACCTTCAATGACTGTACCTTTGAGACTGGATGTCTTTATAATGAGGTCACCAAATGGTTCAAAAGAGGTTTCCTCATTTTGAACAATCTCCAAGTCTGCGCCCATCTTTTTCATTACCTCGATAATGCCCGTTCTGGTAGGGTTTAGGCCAACATTTTTCAGAACAACTTCACTGTCAGGAATAACAGCACCAGCGACAAGAAAGAACGCTGCAGACGATATATCCCCAGGTACATGAATCGACGTTGCTGTCAGCTTTTGACCACCCTTAACCATAATCTTTTGGTTATCCTTATGGATTTCTCCACCAAATTTTTTGATCATTCTTTCAGTATGGTCGCGAGTTTCCTCTGGCTCAATAATAATACTTTGTCCTTCTGCTTGCAGTCCCGCAAGAATAAGCGCAGATTTTACCTGTGCACTAGCAACTGGAAGGTGGTAGTTTACAGGTTTTAGCCCACCACCACGGATGGAAATCGGAGTGAAGGAACCATCTTTTCGCCCATCTATTCTTGCGCCTATTTCTGATAATGGGTTCGTAACCCTGGTCATTGGCCTTTTTCCAATCGACTCATCGCCCACAAGAGATGAGAAAAAAGGTCTTCCTGCCAAAATACCCATTAATAAACGGATCGTTGTTCCTGAATTACCAACATCCAGTACTTCAGTCGGTTCAGTTAATCCCTCAAAACCTTTTCCAATAATGCGAAGTTGATTATCAGATTCCTCAATAGTAACTCCGAGTTTTCGAAAGCATGAAATTGTACTTAAGCAATCTTCTCCAGGCAGGAAATTAGTTACCTTGGTTTCACCATATGCGATCGAACCAAACATAACAGATCTATGCGAAATCGATTTATCCCCTGGAATTGTTATCTTACCATTTAAACCATTTATGTTAGTTTTAAGTTTTAATGACGTCATGAAAAATCACCTTTTATTCATATCATTTTAGGAACCAATAGATGTTGCATAGTTGGAATAACTGCCAATACAGCGTTCAGCATTTTGCCGATCCTCTTCGGTTTGAAAACTAATCACTAAGACTCCATTAATATCTTCTCGTGTTTCTAGAATCCGAATATTTGTTATGCTAATTTCTTCCTTTGCTAAATAGCCAGTAATTTCCGAAATCACACCCGGGTAATCTGGAATATCGACAAATAAATCATAAAATGCCGGAATCGCACCTTTTTCTTTCAGTGGCAAGCCATCACGAAATTGTTTTGCTTGCTGAAAATAGTCGTAAATTGCAGAACTATTTTCATTTTCAAGTAATGTTTTAACCCCATTCATTTCTTCTTGCCATTGATCGAGTAATTCAATTAAGATTTCACGGTTGTGCAGGAGAATATCCTTCCACATCTTTGGGCTGCTCGAAGCAATCCTAGTTATATCCCTAAATCCGCCAGCTGCTAGTCGTGGAATAAGACTTTCTGCTTCTGCTAGTTTTTCAGTTTGGCGAACAATAGAGGCAGCAATGATATGGGGAAAATGACTGACAATTCCTGTGAGATAATCATGGTTTTCTGGAGTAATAGTTAAAAACTTGGCATTGGTGCCATATAACCATGCTTTTAATAATTCTACCTTTTTATTTTCTACATGTTCTTGCGGTGTTAACAGGTAAAAGGCATTTTCAAATAATATTTCTTTGGCAGCAGATACACCACTTTTATGGGAGCCCGCCATTGGATGCCCGCCAATAAAGGTGATTCCTCGGTCCTTTAGGCTCTTGGCACTTCCGACAATCTTGCTTTTTGTACTACCTGTATCTGTCACGATTACCTCTGGATGGAGAGGGAGGCCCGCAAGGAACTGAATAATTTCCTCTGTTTCATTTACAGGTGCAGAAATAATAATTAAATTAGCGTCAATTGCACCACTGTAAATATCTTCAGCTATTTCATCAATGACCCCAAGCATTTTTGCAAGCCTTGCTTGTTCACTATTAATATCAAATCCTACAATAGTTACATCCTCATGCTCCTTTTTTATACAAAGGGCTAGAGAACCGCCAATTAATCCTAAGCCAATTACAAATACACGGCCTTTCAATGATAACTCCCCCTAAACAACAAAGCACTACTCTGTTTTACTAATAGCTAAGGATTCTCCAAGTGCTTTTAGGACCCCGACATTTTGTTCATAGGAGCCTACTGTAATTCTAACACCGGTTGGAAAACCAAGAGCTTTTCCGGAACGGACGATATATCCTCTCTCCAATAAATGTTGGAAAACCTGATCACCATCCATTTTACAATCAATTAAAATAAAGTTAGTTTGTGATGGATAAAAATCAAGTTGATTCTCACCACAGAATTGATAAAACTGTTCAAGCCCCTGCCTATTTTTTTCTTTGCAGACTTTTATAAATTCCTGGTCCTTGATTGCTGCAGATGCTGCTAATTGACCTAAAGAATTAACATTAAACGGCTCCCTCGCAGGTTCAAGCGCTTTTATAATCGAGCGATTGGCAACCCCATATCCAATTCTCAAGGCAGCAAGTCCATATATTTTAGAAAAAGTTCTTAGGACAATTAAATTTTCATACTTACGAGCCAGGTTAACGGAATCATAGTAATCATCAGCAACAACATATTCATAATAGGCTTCGTCCAATACAACCAGAATATCTGATGGAACTTTTTCTAGAAAAGCGATTAATTTATTTTCTGGTATATATGTACCGGTAGGGTTATTAGGGCTGCATAGCCAAATAACATTGGTCTGTTCATCAATAGCTGCAAGCATTGCCTCTAAATCATGTTCTCCGTTTAGTAGCGGCACTTCCTTACTAACTGCCCCTTCAATAACAGCATTATGCTTATATTGTGAAAAGGTAGGTGTCGCCATAATTGAATTGGCGTTCGGATGTAAAAGTGCCCTAGAAATTATTTGGATAAGATTATCTGAACCATTACCGAATATTAATTCATCCTCGTCAACCTGTAAAAATGAAGCAAGTGTCTCTCTTAAATTTGTAGCGTACCCATCAGGGTAAATCGCTAAACTTGTTTGATTCGATTGAAGAGCGGTCAACACCTGTTCTGAACATCCAAAAGGATTTTCATTTGATGCTAGCTTTACAATTTGGTCGAGTTTATATTGCTTCTTTACTGCCTCTATTGATTTTCCTGGTTGATAGGGAGTCAGTGTTAATAACTGCTCTTTCCATCTCATATTTATACACTCCATTCTTGTAGACTTATTCTATCTTCCAAAAAGAACCTCCCATTACGCTAAACTATTGCTTAGGTCGGGTCTAAGGACTTTAGCCCCTTTTAAGTATACATGGTTAATTTCTTCTTGAGATTGTGTTGTATTTACATGCATCATGATTCTAACACACATTTTCAAGGAATCTGGAACAGGCATTTCTTGCATACACATGACAGGTACGTAAGTCCACCCCTCAAATTTACGCAATGCCTTTGCCGGGAATACTGCATTAATATCCTCTGTTGTTGAAATGAAAACAGATGCAACTAATTCAGGTTGGATATGGTTTTCCTCAATTATCTTCTCCAGCAGTTCTTCTGTGGCAGTAATAATTGCTTCCTCTGTGTTCAGATTAACTGTGATTGCTCCCCTCATCCCTCTTATCAAGACAAGACCCCCTTTAAGAACTTTTTAACTCTTCAAATAAAACTGTTTCTGATATTTCCTTTAGGACTGGCTGACCCAATTGTTCGAGTAATACAAAACGAATCGAATGCCTAACAGATTTTTTATCCTGCTTCATTTTATTAATTAAATTTTCATGAGATAGATTTTCAGGTATTTTCGATGCATACCCAAGTCCTTCAATCCAGTTGGTGAATTCTTCTAAATCGAATGAAAGCCCTAGTAATTTTTTACTTACCTTTAATGCAAAAATCATCCCTACCATTACTGCTTCCCCATGAGTAAAATTCCCATAACCCATTTCTGATTCAATAGCATGACCTAACGTATGACCTAAATTCAAGTAAGCCCGAATTCCAGTTTCTTTTTCATCCTGACTGACTATTTTACCTTTTACCTTTATCCCTTTGATTAGGGATTCCGATAACAACTCCATTGGTAAGGTTTGAAGGTCTTCCACATTTTCTTTCAGCCAATTAAAAAAATCGGAATCATCAATAAGTGCATGTTTAATAACCTCTGCAAATCCCGAACGAATTTCATGAGCAGGAAGTGTTTTTAAAAATTCTAAATCATAAAAGACGGCTTCTGGCTGATGAAAGGCTCCTATCATATTTTTCCCGAGTGGATGATTGATCGCTACCTTTCCGCCAACAGCACTATCATGAGCTAATATGGTAGTTGGGACTTGAATAAAAGGTATACCTCTCATAAAAGAGGCGGCAACAAATCCTGACAAATCTCCTACTGCACCGCCGCCAAATGAAAGAATAACAGATTTGCGGTCAAGTCGGTTTTCAAGAGCAGTTGAAAGCGCAGAATAATAAACTTCAAAGGTTTTTGCCTTTTCGCCACTAGGGGCAGTAAAAATTACGGGATCAAACGATTTAAGCTCAAACAATAATTTTTCTAGATGCAGCTTAGCAACTGTTTCATCTGTAATAATTAATATTCTGGTTAGACCCTCAAAATGATTCTCTAAAAAAGGGCCAAGCTCCTGACTTACACCTTCCCCCACAAATACATTATAGTTTTTTGACGCTGTTTGGATTTGAATGATTTCCATTAAAACTCCCTCGCATATTCTCTCTGCCTTTTTATTTCAGTAGCAAAAGCATCAAAGCGGTCGCTGTAAAATTGTTCAATCAGGGCGTTTGCAAGTTCCCATGCAACAACATTCTCTGCAACAACTGCAGCAGCAGGTACAGCACAACTGTCTGAGCGTTCAACACTCGCAGCAAATGGCTCCTTAGTATCAATATCTACGCTCATCAGTGGTTTATATAATGTGGGGATTGGTTTCATCACACCTCTGACAACAATTGGCATGCCAGTCGTCATTCCACCTTCAAAGCCACCCAGTCTGTTGGTCTTGCGGTAATAACCTTTTTCTTGATCCCAAGCTATCTCATCATGGACTTCGCTTCCCGGTTTGCTAGCGGCCTCAAAACCAATGCCAATTTCTACACCCTTAAACGCATTTATACTCATAATGGCAGCAGCTAATTTTCCATCCAATTTACGATCATAGTGCACGTAACTCCCAACTCCAGCTGGCATACCTTTCGCAATCACTTCCACGACTCCGCCGATCGAATCACCATTTTTCTTCGCTTCATCAATAGCAGCCATCATATCCTTTTCCACATTAGGGTCAGCACATCGTACAGGAGAATTTTCTGTCTTGTCCTTTAATGCATCAAAAGTAAGAGAATGATCAGCATTAGCTTTTATTCCACCGATTTCAACGACATGTGAAACTAGTTCAACTCCTACCAATGATAAAAGTTTCTTGGCAACAGCACCTGCAGCGACTCTAACAGTTGTCTCACGGGCAGAAGAGCGTTCAAGGACATTTCTCATATCCCTATGTCCATATTTAATCGCACCATTTAAATCCGCATGACCAGGACGGGCACGAGTTACTTTACGTTTAACTTCATCCTCCTGGCCTTCATCTAGGGGCTCCGCTCCCATAATCTTCGTCCAATGCTTCCAGTCATTGTTTTGAACTACTAATGCTATTGGAGAGCCAAGAGTGTAGCCGTGACGGACTCCCGAAACGATTTGGGCTGTATCCTTTTCAATTTGCATTCTTCTTCCACGGCCATATCCTTTTTGGCGTCTGGATAATTCCTCATTTATATCTTCTAATAATAATGGCATTCCAGCAGGGAGGCCTTCTAAAATTGTTGTTAATTGCGGCCCATGGGATTCTCCTGCTGTTAAGTATCTCATCCCCATACTCTTTCCCCCTTCAACTCATTAAAGAATTTTTTTATCAATATACCATATAGCGCCCAATAAACATAGTATAACTATTCAGATAAAAGAGAATAAATTTATTCAAAATTTATTTTTCTAAACAAAAAAGGCACTTGTAAATTGCTATACAAGTGCCTCTTCTTATTTAATTAATATATCCATTCGTTAACTAGTTTATTGTATTCTACAACACCAGAATCTTTAAAAAATAAACCAATTTCACGCTCTGCACTCGCAAGTGAATCTGAGCCATGAATAACATTTTTACCAACAGTTAAACCAAAATCACCGCGAATAGTACCTGTTGCAGCATCTTTTGGATTGGTAGCACCCATCATTTGACGGGCAGTAGCGATGACATTTTCACCTTGCCAGACCATTGCAAAAACAGGACCAGAAGTGATGAAATCTACTAATTCACCGAAGAAAGGACGCTCCTTGTGCTCACCATAATGTTCTTCAGCTAGTTCATTGGGAATGCTCATTAACTTTGCTCCAACCAATTGAAAGCCCTTTCTTTCAAAACGTGCGACGATTTCTCCAATTAGGTTACGCTGTACACCATCGGGCTTTACCATTAAAAATGTTTTTTCCATGAATTCCACTCCTAAAAATTAATTATTATGTATATTGATTGTATTTAAGATACAATCCATGAAAAATATTATCATTTTTTCGAAAATTTAACAAGGTGTTTAGAATTTTCGTTTCCCAATAACCTTTGCAATATCATTTAGGGTTTTTTTGGCTTTATTCGCAGGTATCCCCTCTAGTTCTGCTAAAGCTTTTTGTAAGTAAAGATCGCTTAGTGCGAATGATTTTTCGATTGCTCCTGATTGCTTAATTAACGAAATAATCTTTGTTATTTCATGAGCATCCATTTCCTCATTGACCTTTTCTATTTCATTACGGATTTCATCATTTTCCATTGCGTAAAGAGCTGGGGCAGTAACATTCCCCTGTACTAGGTCTCCGCCAGCAGGCTTCCCAAGTTCCTTCTCAGTTGAGGTAAAGTCTAAAATATCATCAATTATTTGGTAAGACATTCCGACGTAATACCCGAACCGATAAAGTTTTTTATGGATGGATTCTTCAACCTCTGCAGCTATAGCTCCTAATTGGCAGCTAACTGCAATTAACAGGGCAGTTTTCCTCTTAATTCTGCGGAGATAATCTCGCAGATTTTGATTAAAGCGATATTTATCTTTAATTTGTTGAATTTCACCTACTGACACTTCAACAATCGTATTGGCTAAAATTTTATGGGCTTCGGGATTTTCGATATTAGTCATCAATTCGATCGCAAGAGCAAAAACAAAGTCACCTGTATACATGGCAATTTTGTTATCCCATTTGGATTTCACGGTAGGCTGGCCACGGCGAAGATCAGCATCATCGATCACATCATCATGGACAAGCGATGCCATATGAATTAATTCAAGCGCAACAGCAACATTCTTCATCACATGGATATCATATTTACCAAATTTTCCTGCAAGCAAAACAAAAACAGGACGAATTCTTTTCCCGCCGGCTTGTAATGTATGCATAGAAGCCTGTCTAAGCAGAAGGGAATCTGCCTTTATAGTCTCTTCTAACTTTTTTTCAATCAAGTTAATATCCGAATTTAAAAATGAATACATCATTTTTAATTTCATTTAAATTCACCAGCTTTTCATCCTGTCTTCGAGTTCAATAAATTAATTTTTTTTACCAATATGTACAGCTGCAGCACCGCCGCTATATGGTTTGTATTTCACATCTTTGAAGCCGGCTTGCTCAAACATTTTAGCAAGCTCCCTCATCCCTGGAAAATCACGTGCTGACTCGTGAAGCCATGCATACTCTCGATAGCTTTTTGCAAGCAATTTACCAAACATCGGCATAATAAAGCGAAAATAAAAATAATAGAGCTGTTTATAGCCAATTAGTGTAGGTTGTGATGTCTCTAGACAGACAGCGATTCCACCTGGCTTTACTACTCGGTGCATTTCTTTTAAAACTTGCAGGTAATCAGGGACATTCCTTAAACCAAAGCCAATCGTTACATAATCAAAACTATTATCTGGAAAAGGGAGTTCCATTGCATTCCCATGTACTAACTTGACCTGTTTTAACCCGAGTTCTTTAACCTTATCAATACCCACATTGAGCATGTTTTGGCTAAAATCCAATCCAGTAACTCCACCTGTAGGACCAACCGCTTCTGCTAAGGCTATTGTCCAATCAGCAGTACCACAGCAAACATCGAGAGCTTTTGAACCAGGCTGCACATTCATTTTTTTCATCGTGTCTTTCCGCCACTTGATGTGCTGTTGAAAACTGATAACAGAATTCATTTTATCGTAGTTATCAGATATCTTTTCAAACACATTGTGAACTCGCTGTTCTTTCGATTCCTGCATGTTTTTATTACCCTTCTTCCACAAAAGTTTTTGCATTTGGCTGGTATTGGCTTAAGATTGATAAAATCCTTTTCTCAAGTAATTCATTTAAGTATGGCAACTGTTCTAATCCCTTTTCAATAACTTCTTTTGACCTTTCAAGATGATGGTCGCAACACAGAAATAAGTGATTTTGCTGTTCCCTAGACAACTCTTTCGCCTTATTATTATTGATTGGGAAAACAATTGTTTTTAGGGCTTCGAACAATACGGAACTTCCTGTTTGTAAAAATTGACGTTTTTCATGAAGTAAACGTTTAAATAAAAGCAGGTTTTCTAGAAAATCATTCCATAAATCCACTTTAAAATATTCGGAAAGATGGGTAAGTAAGGAACTTTCAATCATCCCAATACTTGTCATTAGCTCTTCTATGTCTAAAATTTCATTTTGATATACAGAAATTTTATTTTCATTGACTTCTTTAATTCCTCTAGAAAGTGCCTTGATCATCATTATATCTTCCGAATCTGCTAGAAGCTTATAATATAAGCCACTAAAATAATCGCCTGCTAGAACGGTTAATTGACGATTTTTTTCCTCTACAGATGCATCTGTAATATGTTCATGGGTATCAAGGGCAATTTGAATTAACATTGTTGACAAGGCGTAGTTCTGCATATCACTGTATGACAATTCGAGGCGATCCATTATTGAGACTAGAAGAAGCAGTTTATCTTCGTCAATAATCGGAATTTCAATATAATTAAGCAAGTATGTGTCACAAACTCTTTTTTCGACCTGCTCTCTAATATTTGTGAATTTTTGTCGAATGTCCAGCAATTTAATCACCCTTGCTTCCCCGAAGTAATGTCTTTATGTATTCTTATTTCCTATTTGCATAGTAAAATTCATGCCGTTTAATAAAGAAAAGCCTAACCATTCTCTAAAAACAAGGCAGACACCATTATATCATAAAAGGTTTTCTTTAGGCAGAAATTCACAAAATAATCATTTACGCTCATATGAAATAAGATGAAAACAATGTGATTCGAACTGATTATTTATTTTTTCAATTCACTTTCTACTTCACCCAGATGAGTAAGAATTTTCGCATTTCCCCTGATTTTAATAGCAGAAGTATGCTCAGTAAATTGAGCAATAAGCACTTCTCCTTTATCCAGCTTCTCAGAATGATGAAATTTTGTATCTGTGCCCCTTGTTAAGCCGATAACACTAACACCATCATCAATCGCTTTAATAACTACATACTCACTATTTTGTGGATAGCGTTTTTCCATATGATCACCTCAAATACTTTAGGAAAATTAGCCTAATATTTTATTAAAGATAGCACTTCAGCCCGAGCAATCGCATCGTCAGCTAGAACACCGCGGACTGCAGTGGTTACTGTTTTAGACCCTGGCTTTTTTACACCGCGCATGGTCATACACATATGCTCTGCTTCGACAACCACCATCACTCCGTGCGGTTCTAATTTTTCCATCATGCTTTCAGCAATCGTGGAAGTAATCCGTTCTTGGAGTTGAGGTCTTTTTGCTACGGCTTCTACAGCTCTTGCCAATTTACTCAATCCAGTAACACGACCATTTTTTGGGATGTAGGCTACATGTGCTTTACCAAAGAAAGGAACGAGATGGTGTTCACACATAGAATAAAAAGGGATATCTTTAACCAATACCAATTCTTCGTGATCTTCACTAAAGATGGTTTCAAAATGCTTCTTCGGATCCTCATTTAATCCACTAAAAACTTCTTCATACATTTTTGCTACCCGTTTAGGTGTATCAAGCAGTCCTTCACGGTTTGGGTCTTCACCGATTGCTTCTAATATTAAACGTACCGCTTCTTCAATTTGGGCACGATTCACTTGTGACATATTAAAATTCCCCCTATTGTTCAGTCAAGTATATATGACAAATACATATTAGCACAATCTTTTTAGTTCAAGCAAAAAAGTAGAAAAAAGGCCATGGACTTTACCATGACCTTTTTACTTAAGCATTCGCCTCTAGCAATAAATTTATGTAATTATTTTACTGCGTCTTTAAGCGCTTTACCTGGTTTAAAAGCTGGAACTTTGCTAGCAGCGATTTCGATTTCCTCACCTGTTTGAGGGTTACGACCTTTACGAGCTGCACGCTCACGTACTTCAAAGTTTCCAAAACCGATTAATTGTACTTTATCACCATTTTTTAAAGCATCTAAAATCGCATCAAAAACAGCATCAACTGCTTTAGTAGCGTCCTTTTTTGAAAGCTCGCTTGCTTCAGCAACTGCATTAATAAGTTCTGTCTTGTTCATGCCATTCACCTCCTCCCAAAGAAATTATCAAGATTCGTAAATAAGATTACTTATCTACATTTCTAAACAATTTTTCTGATTTCTATACGTCATAGCTCGGTTTTATTACCAAAGTAACCATAAATAACTAAATTGGTAACTCAAATCTATTTTTTAAAGGAAAACCCTTATGAAATAAGGGTTCAAACACTATAACGTAATTCAGTTTAAAGATTATCATAATCAATTCAGCATATCAAGAAGATTTCATTAAATAATGGTAATCTTTTCTTTTGTTCAACAAAATTCTACATATTTTGCCCATTTTGGTAGATTTTTCTCACTAATGTCCATGAAACCAAAAATACTTCACTCTCATTTCCACAAAAAAAAGACCCCGATTAGGAGTCAGAGTCTATAGAATAATGGCAATTAAGCCGCCTGAGCCTTCGTTGATAATTCTCTCTAACGTTTCTTTAAGTTTATATCTTGCATTTTCTGGCATTAAGCTCAGCTTTGCTTGGATCCCCTCACGAACAATGGAGCTTAAGCTGCGGCCAAAGATGTCTGAATTCCAAATGGATAACGGGTCATCTTCGAAATCCTGCATTAAGTATCTTACAAGCTCCTCACTTTGTTTTTCCGTACCAATAATTGGGGCGAATTCAGATTCTACATCCACTTTGATCATATGAATCGATGGTGCTACTGCACGAAGCCTTACGCCAAACCGGGCACCTTGACGAATAATTTCCGGCTCTTCAAGACTCATATCAGAAAGTGTTGGTGAGGCAATTCCGTAACCCGTTTGTTTCACCATTTTTAAGGCATCAGCAATGTGATCATACTCTGCTTTGGCATGGGCAAAATCCTGCATTAATTCGAGCAGATGATCTTTCCCGCGGATTTCTACCCCAACGATTTCTTTTAATATATCATCATACAATTCATCTGGGGCAATTAAATCAATTTCAGCAATCCCTGAGCCCATTTCAATTCCTGCTAATCCAGCTCTTTCAATAAATTCAAACTCACTAAAATGTTGGACAACTCGATCAACATCTCTTAATCTCTTGATATCTTTTACAGTTTCCTTGACAGCATCTTGATAGCTTTCACGAAGCCAATGGTTTTCTCTTAGAACCATAACCCAGCTTGGCAAATTCACATTGACTTCAAGTACAGGGAACTCGTAAAGTGCTTCACGAAGGACATTCAGAACATCGCTGTCGCGCATACTTTCAACACTCATGGCAATTACCGGGATATCATATTTTTCTGCTAAACTCGATCTTAGCGTTTCAGTGCTTGGATGGTAGGGCTGCGCACTGTTAACAACCATGATGAACGGTTTGCCAACTTCCTTCAGTTCGTTAATAACTCTTTCTTCTGCCTCAATATAGTTACTTCTTGGAATCTCACCTATTGTCCCATCCGTTGTAACAACCACACCAATAGTGGAATGCTCCTGAATGACTTTCCTAGTGCCAATTTCAGCAGCTTCATGGAAAGGAATTGGTTCCTCATACCATGGGGTAGTAATCATTCTTGGTCCATTTTCATCCTCATAGCCTTTAGCACCTGGCACTGTATAACCAACACAATCAACTAGCCTAATATTGACATTTAATCCATCATCAACATGGACAGTTGCTGCTTGATTAGGCACGAATTTCGGTTCAGTTGTCATAATTGTTTTTCCTGCAGCGCTTTGAGGCAGTTCATCCAGTGCCCGTGACCTCTCAGCTTCACTGTTTATATTCGGTAACACGACCAGCTCCATAAATTTTTTAATAAATGTAGATTTTCCAGTCCGTACTGCTCCTACTACCCCTAAATAAATATCACCGCCTGTTCTTTCGGCAATATCTTTAAAAATATCAACCTTTTCCAAGTGATCCCCTCCCGATCATAGAGTAAAGTGGGATTAAACATCCATTTTAGGTATTTTTGGACAGTATATGTTTATGATGTTGTCCTATAGTGTTATGACACTTTTCGAAAACTTTTTTACCCCCTTATTAAAAATTCACTAGGTTCTCTTGTATCTGTAGTGTCTGAACATTTGATATAATGGAGGGTTTCAATATATGTTTTTCTTTGGCATTAGCAAAAAAAACCCTTCTCCTACAATATATTTCATAGGAAAAGGGTTATGACTAAATATAAGAATAAGCACATTATTCTTCTAAAAATACTGGTTCTTTCGTCTTAGAATCCCATGTATACGGCAAGGAATAGGCAGGCACAAACATTGAATCATTCACTAAAATTGAGCGAATATCCTCCCCTGATTTTACCTTCTCGTCCGTTTTTTTCATTGCTTGGTATAAATCCGGACGATAATCTACATATACTTCTGCACTCCCAGTTATGACAAAAGATAAATTTTGATTAGAAAACGGACTGACAATGAAAGGATCTTTTTTATATCCTAGCTGTTTAAAATCAAGGGAAAAAACATTTTTAGCAATTTGCTTTTTATATGGTGGATACCCTTTTGTTTTAATTCGTAATTTAATATCTCGTATCACATCTGTTATTCTTAAATCAAATAATTTTACAGTCGGCTTGGTCTCCACATCTACAAGTACATATTGGAAGACCCCCCCATTTTCATAAGCATTTCCTGGTGGCTCCGCGATATATTTTGGAGTGATTTTTTTAAATTCAATTGGATACTTCTGATAAATCGGCGTTTCTGCTTCTTTTGTTTTTATTGGAAGGATTCCGCTATTTTCCTCTCTAAAGGCATCCACAGCGGTTTGAACAGCTTGGATTTGATCTTGATAAGGAGTTTGATTCTTCGCTAATTCCTCTTGAGGATACATGCATCCTGCCAGTAAAAAAGCGGTTAAAGCTAGAAAACAACCGAGCACATTCCATTTCATTTGATCACCACTTTATTTATGTATTTAACCCCGATTATGTTAAGAAAACAATAAGAAGCGTTAGTCCAGAAACAATCATTAATAAGTAAGCGATAATTGCTGTAATAATTCGAAATACTCCTTTTAACTTATATCTGCTGAAATAAATTGTCATAATCGCAAGGAACATAAACCCCATTCCAGCAATCGACACCCACATTTTAAACATTGCTGGTGACACACTAAACTCCCCCTTTTTCGAAAATTAATTATATCACAAGCTATAACTTTTCTAGAAAAATTTTAAACTAAAAACTTTCATGTTCTCTTCCTCTCCAAAAAAAAACTGAAGTAAAGAGGGGCGAATTCTTTACTTCAGCTTTAAAGACTAAATAACCCATACTCCAGCGTCAAACTACCAGGTTGCTTCGATGCATTGTATGCAATCTAGACACAAAGCGCCTCTTTAGAACGCCTATTTATTAATAAAAATATTCATGACCAGTAACACTGCCCGCCCCTATTTAATTCCATTTGAGACATTTTTTAGTCTTCAATTTTCCTTTCATCTAAAACATTAACCAAATCTTCCATTTCGTGGGTCTTTCCACGTGCCATTAATACATCTACAGCGTCTATTGCGTTCTTCCCGTTAAATAAGACATCATATAGCGCAAAGGTAATTGGCATGTTTACATCATACTTTTTCGCTAACTGATAAGCCGCTTTGGTGGTTCTCACACCCTCTACAACCATCCCCATGTTATCCAAAACTTCATTAAGGGTTTTCCCTTTACCTAAGAGGTTTCCCGCTCTCCAGTTCCTTGAATGGACGCTTGTACATGTAACAATTAAATCACCTATTCCAGCTAGGCCTGAAAAAGTTAATGGATTGGCTCCCATTTTGGTACCTAGACGAGCAATTTCAGCTAATCCTCGTGTCATTAAGGCTGCTTTTGCATTATCACCATAGCCAAGCCCATCTGTAATACCCGCTGCAAGTGCAATAATATTTTTTAATGCACCACCTATTTCAACACCGATGATATCTGAATTCGTATACACTCGAAAATTGTTGTTGATGAATAAATCCTGTACTTTTTCTGCAGCAGCCATATTTTCTGAAGTAACGGTTACCGTTGTTGGGTGACGAAGGCTTACTTCTTCAGCATGACTAGGACCAGACAGAACAACTACATCTTTTAGCAATTCTTTGGGCATTTCTTCTCTTATTATTTCTGATATACGCATTAATGAATCAGGTTCGATTCCTTTACTTACGTGTGCGATCAAAATCGGACCAGCTTGGACGGCACGAATTTTTCCAATTACCTCACGTATTGCTTTCGTGGGAACAGCTAATATAATTGTATCCACTCCCGCTAATGTATCACTTAATGAAGCATACCCCACAATTAATTCTGAAAGAACGATCTCAGGCAAATATTTCTTATTTGTGTGCTCTTCATTAATTTCTTTCACCTGAACCTCGTTATGGCTCCAAAGACGGACTTCATGTCCATTGTCTGCAAGAACCATTGCCAATGCGGTTCCCCAGCTTCCTGCTCCGATAACAGCTATTGCAGTTTTAGTAGCATTCAATTTAAATCACACCCACCTTATCTTTTATTTTCTTTCTCTTGCAAAAATTTTGATAGGAGTTCCTTCAAATCCAAAAGCATCTCTAATTCTGTTCTCTAGGAAGCGTTCATAGGAAAAGTGCAATAATTCAGGTTCGTTTACAAACACAACAAAGGTCGGCGGTTTAACAGCCACTTGGGTTGTATAATATAATTTTAAGCGTCTGCCATTGTCTGTTGGGGTTGGATTCATTGCTACTGCATCCATGATGACATCATTAAGCACACTTGTTTCAACCCTCATCGAGTGGTTTTCACTAGCAGTGTTGATCATTGGTAGAAGTGTATGAAT
Source organism: Bacillus sp. OV166 (assembly GCF_900177675.1). Taxonomy (GTDB): domain Bacteria; phylum Bacillota; class Bacilli; order Bacillales; family Cytobacillaceae; genus Neobacillus. Next base: position 4,815,004 of record NZ_FXWM01000001.1, read on the forward strand.
TCGTTTTTTTGTTTTTGCGGATAAAAATACAATTGGAGCATAACTAAGAAATAAGAAATGTTCCCTGATCTTGTGCTCAAGTTCCTTCATGGTCTTCTCATCTTTTTCAATAGCGTCCCACTTATTTACAACAATAACGATAGCCCTGCCGGCTTCATGTGCATACCCAGCTATCTTTTTGTCCTGTTCAATGATTCCTTCTTCGGCGTTAATGACAACAAGAACAACGTCAGAACGTTCAATTGCCCTTAGTGCACGGAGGACACTATATTTTTCTGTACTCTCATATACCTTCCCTTTTTTCCTAATTCCTGCTGTATCAATTATGACATATTTTCCCCCATTAAATGTATATGGAGAATCGACTGCATCACGAGTTGTACCAGCAATATCACTTACGATTACACGTTCTTCGCCTAATATAGCATTTACCAATGAGGATTTCCCTACATTTGGCCGCCCAATTAAGGAAAATTTGACTACATCTTCACCATATTCAATAGGCTTGTTTTTTGGAAAATGTCTTGCTGCCTCATCCAATAAGTCACCTAACCCTAGTCCATGTGCCCCTGAAATTGGAATCGGCTCACCAAACCCTAATGAATAAAAATCATAGATATCTTCACGCATTTCAGGATTATCTATTTTATTTACAGCTAATACAACCGGTTTTTTAGACTTATATAATATTTTTGCCACTTCTTCATCAGCTGCTGTTACCCCTTCTCGTCCATTTGTTAAGAAGATAATAACATCAGCCTCATCAATCGCCACTTCCGCTTGCTGGCGGATTTGCTCTAAAAAAGGTTCGTCACCAATATCTATACCTCCAGTATCAATAACGTTAAAGTCATGTGTTAACCACTCACCTGAACTATAAATACGATCTCTTGTAACTCCTGGAATGTCCTCAACAATGGAAATACGTTCACCGACAATTCGATTAAAAATAGTTGATTTTCCTACGTTGGGCCGTCCTACTATGGCAATAACAGGTTTAACCAATTACAATCGCCATCCTTTCTTTTCTATAATCAAATACAATTTAGTATGTTAGCATAGAGTGAAACTTCCTTCAGTGGGGGTCTTACTTCCCGATAAGGCGGGATAATTCCCTATAGTTCTTATTAAGTAAAGAAACCCTTCTGTCATCTAGAAGGGCCTAACTATATTATATTATCAATGATACTCCTTTCCCGCAATGGGGAAGCTTGACAAGATTCTAAATTACGAGGATTTTTGCTTTCCTTTTTCAAAGAAATGAAAATGATTTTGCAATATTGTTCCTGCGTTTTCCAATGTACTCCATCCTGCAAGCAAAAGTGCCGTTAACGAACAAACATCTAAATAGGCAAATTCCCCAATCAAATAGGGAAATTGGAATTTATTTAATATATAGGCATATAAAATCTCTCCCTGCATACCACCTGCAAAAATTATGATCAATCTCCCTTTTAAAGTTTTTTGCAATAGTATGGCTAAATACCACAATGCTATACCCATCATCCATTCCTTCTTAAAAACGATCCAAATTGGATCAAATATCTCAAATAAATGGAAGGTTACATATGCGATTGTTATTATGAATGAACAAATAAAAAAGTAAATTATTCCTCCTCGTTTTTCCTGGCTTATGAATAAATAACAGATACCTAAAATAAATAATCCACTTGCTTGTATTTCAAATTCACCGACCATAAATTGAATATTAGATAATATTAGTGCAATTAAAACGATAGCAGCAAGTTTAACTCGAAATGGGTTTTGTTTTTCTAAAATAAATGTTAAGTAAATCCAAAAGGCCCAACAGCTCCAATAAAAGATTAACCCTTCCAACTCATACACCTCCTATTATTTTCATTATTGGTAATCTTTATGTAGTTTCATACTTCCTTGAATAATATTTCCTGTGTGAATCATCTTATTAAGAGGAGGTGTGTAGGAATGGGAAAAGACCGACAAGAAAAAAAGTTACGCGAAAGCAGAAGAGTGGAGTCAGATCGTGATCAGGCTTTGCACTACCCAAGTGCTACTAAGCTATCAAGCCCGGAAGAGGCACGGGGATTAAACGACGGAAAAAAATAACTGTAGAAAATAACTACAAAAAGCTCCCGCGGTTGCGGGAGCTTTTAATTAATGGAACGCTTTGCATATTGTTTTGTATCTATGCCTCTTTGATTTAACCAATGATAGGTTTCGCCAGATATTATTAGTGGTGCATTTTTTAAATCTGAAACAGTCTTTGTACCTAAAGCAGTCATAATCATTTTTAATTCCTCATGAAGGGTTTCGATTTCTTTCTGTAAAGATTCTATCCCATCTTTAACAAGAATTTTCAAGAAATAACCTGCCATGCCAACCGCATCTGCTCCTATCGCTATTCCTTTTGCAATATCATGCGCTGACATAAATCCCCCCGAGCCAATGATGGATAGATGATTAGAAACTGACGTTGCTTCAAGAATAGATACACCCGTCGGGATTCCCCATTGATTAAAAAAAGACAGAGATTTTTCCCTGCGCTTATTTTCAATTTCAGCAAAATTTGTTCCCCCAGAGCCGCCCACATCAACCACTTTAACGCCAATTGACGAAAGTGAATGAACAGTTTCCTTTGCCATACCGAAACCAACTTCTTTCACAATAACAGGGACTGTTAGCTCTTTAACAATGGATTCAATTCTTTTAAGTGCACCAGAAAAATCCCGATCTCCCTCTGGCATAGTTAATTCTTGAATTACATTTAAGTGTATTTGCAGTGCATTTGCTTCAACCATCTCGATAGCAGCTTTCGCGTCGTCTGGTGAGGCTTCACTTCCTAAATTTGCAATAATAACACCTTTGGGATTCTCTTTACGGACAATTTCATAGGTGTATTTTTGAGTTTTATCTTTTAATGCAGCCATTTGTGACCCAACGGCCATTGTTAAACCGGTATTTTTAGCTACTATTGCCAGCTCTTTATTGATACGATAAGTTTTTTCACCACCACCACCGGTCATGGCATTGATAAAAATTGGCGAACTTAAATAAAGTCCGCCAAATTCATGGTCTAATCCAACATCGAACACACCGATATTCGGTAATCCCTGGTGAATAAATTTTATATCATTGAAAGCTGAAGCATGATGTTTCCTATTATCAAGGGCATAACGAATGTGGTCCCATTTTCGTTCAGATCTAGACACTTAAATCACCATTATTTTCCTAGATTCTTTAATTTATCTCCAATAACTTCTCCAAGCTGAAAGCCTTTTGACTCTTCAGGAAGTTCATAGTCATGGTTTTCCTCATACTCTTTTTCAAGAAGTTCTTTAATGCTTAAGGATAAACGTTGATCTGACTCATTTGCCTCAAGAACTTTGACGTCTACTTCCTGTCCCTCTTTCAATACTTCATGTGGTGTACCGATGTGTTTATGGGCAATTTGAGAGATATGAACCAGCCCTTCAACACCTGGAAATACTTCGACAAAAGCTCCATAAGAAACCAATCTTTTCACTTTTCCTTTTAAGACGGTTCCTTTTGGTGCTTTCTCGGAAATATTTGACCAAGGTCCAGGAAGTGTTTCTTTAATCGATAAAGAAATCCTTTCATTATCACGATCAACACTCAATACCTTAACCTGTACTTGTTGCCCTTCATGAACCACATCAGAAGGCTTATCGATGTGCTCATAAGATAATTGGGAAATATGAACAAGACCGTCAATGCCGCCAATATCTACGAATGCCCCAAAATCAGTGATTCTTTGGACTGTACCATCAATAATTTGGCCAACTTGAACTGCAGTTAGGCGATTTTGTTTTTGTTTACCTTTTTCTTGTTCTACAACAGCTCGATGAGAAAGAATTAAGCGATTCTTTTCCTTATCAAGTTCTACAATTTTAAAGGTTAGGATACGGCCTTTATAATCGCTGAAATCTTCTACAAAATGAGCTTCGACGAGGGATGCTGGTACAAAACCACGAACTCCGAGATCAACAACAAGGCCGCCTTTTACGACGTCTTTAACCTCAGCTTCAAAAACTTCTCCACTTTGGAATTGTTTTTCTAAACTCTCCCATGCTTTTTCTGCATCTACTTTCCTTTTGGAAAGGATGATCGCTTCTTCCTCTACTTTTAAAACTTCTAATTCTAATTCATCACCATCTGCGACTGCATCTGATGCTTTTTCAATATGCAGGCTTGAAAGTTCACTGATTGGGATGATTCCATCAATTTTGCTGCCTTGGATATTAACGAGCACCTGCTTTTCTTCTACTTTAGTAACTTGTCCTGTCACTTTATCCCCGATTTCAAAGTTTCTCACTTCTACTTGATTTAATTCTTCCGACATATGTATTCCTCCTTAATCCATTTACTCCTAAAAATTCTATATATGAACTGGTGGATGCCACGCAGCATACAACATATATAAAACAAACCTAAAAGCAGTGAATTTTCAAAAAAAAACTCTTTCCATTAACTTCTTACAAATAGTCTTTTTTGTCAAGCAGAACCTATTGATGTTCTTTTTTAAGTTTTTCAATCTTTGACATAATTAATTCAGTAACTTGTTCTGCTGAAGCTTTCTCTTTTCTCATTTCTTCCAGGTCAATGGGTTGTCCATAGACGACCTTTAATTTTCGGAAACTTCTATACGGTCCAATAATAGCACAAGGTACAACCGCTGCTGTTGATCTTAGAGCAAAAAATCCTGCTCCGGAAAGTCCTTTTCCTATTTCCCCAGTCTTACTCCTTGTTCCCTCTGGAAAAAGGCCGAAAACATGACCATCCTTTAAAAGCTTTAAACCTGTTCTAAGTGCTTCACGATCGTTAAATCCCCTTTTAACCGGAAATGCATTGCATTTCCTAACAATATTACCTAATACAGGAACGGAAAAAATCTCTTCTTTTGCCATATAGTGAATAGGTCGTGGTGCCATGATTCCTACAACCATAGGATCGAAATTATGGATATGATTAGAACAAAGAAGAACCCCGCCCTCTTTCGGGAAATGTTCACGTCCGATGGCTTCAATCCTGTACCATGGCTTAAAAACTCCATATACAACTGACCTTGCAAACGCATAAAACGTCACACTTATCCAATCCTTTCGTGCACCAACGTCATTATTTTTTCAACAACATCAGGAATTGTCAAAGAGGTTGTATCAATTTCAATTGCATCATCAGCTTTTTTCAGTGGTGCTATTTCTCTCTCTGAGTCGATTTTATCTCTACGAGCAATTTCTTCTTTCAACTTTTCTAAGTCGGATGGAAATCCTTTTTGGACATTTTCAATATGACGCCTCTCAGCTCTTTCCTCGACACTAGCAAGTAAGAATACTTTTACCTCTGCACCTGGCAATACATGTGTCCCGATGTCCCTACCATCCATTACAACTCCGCCTTCAGAGGCAAAAGCTTGTTGTCTTCTGACCATTTCTTCACGGACCTTCTGATGTTTAGCAACATATGAAGTCGAATTAGTTACTTCAGCAAAACGAATTTCATCTGTCACATCTCGATCGTCTAGATATACTAATTGCCCACTCTCAGAAGGCAGCAATTTAATATCCGTAGATAATAATGTCTCTAATAATGAATCTTCATTTTCTAAATTTAGCTGATTAACTATTGCCTTATATGTTAATGCCCGGTACATAGCACCAGTATCGATATAAATATAAGAAAGTTTTTCTGCTACAATTTTTGCAACTGTACTCTTACCGGCTGCAGCAGGGCCGTCTATTGCGATTGATATTTTTTTTTCCATAAATCCTCCTATTTGCCATCATGATTATCTCAGATGTTGTCTACTATTTATTTTACCACAAGATATATCAATGCCTCTTTTTTTTACGACTATAAAAATGAAATTTAATGACAATTATAATTATGTTCAATCCAAAGAAAGCAGGCAGGCCTGCTTTCTCATTTTCCCTGGAAGGTTTCAAGAATATCAGTATATGTATTTTCATTTACCCCTTCGTATTTTGTTAATTGTTTTACTTGAGGAAAGACATCCAACTGGTGAAAAAATAACTGTGCAAAAAATAGAAAAATAAACTGTATGATGACAACTTTAATTAAAACTCTTTCTACCTTTTTCATAACATCCACTCCACAAATCAATATATATTTATTATTGGAGTTATTTGAAAAAAATATAAGGAAAAGCAATTGCTTTTCCTTATATCACGTCTTCATATACCTCCTCAGCATTCTTCAATTTTTCAACATCTTCTTCTACACCGCTTTTTGCATTAATAAAAATACGATAGGTGTCATCATCGATTGTCCCAAGGAATTCATAACAAAGCACTTCTTCGTTAAGGTCATTTATAATAATGGCCTGCCGGTCTTCCATTACTTTAAAGTTAGGATTCACCTTTGCACGAGCTTGTTCTAAAGAAATAGCAGGTTTTTCTATTTTCCTTGTCTGAAAAGATTTTAAATACTCCTCAGCGGATACACCAATAATATCGCCATTGTCCAAAGCAACTTTAACTTTAATCGATTCAGGGTAAATTCTAATACCATTTATTTTTGAAACAAAATTGAAAACACCGATATTGTCATATTGTGTGCTTTCAAATATCTCTAAATCTTTAAAACCTGTTTCTTTTAGAAAAGTTGCCGCCTTATTATCAGCATCATTTAAACTGAGAACTTGTTTTTTTACATCTCGATGGTTAATAAACCAAATGGGATGTCCCGCTTTTTTGGTAATGTCCATACTGCCTTCATCACCGGTTTTCTTATTTTTTATGGAAACACTATAAAAACCATAATTGGAACCTTTTCCATTTTCAGTAACTTTCACTTCGGAATTCCCATCAATTTTCATGTACTTTTTGGCGATCTTAATTGCTTCTTGCTTGGAAATCGTTTTTCCTTTGATTTTTTGAAAATTTTCATCCTTTTTTTGCATATTTACAAAAGTTGGGCCCAAGTCCGATTCTTCATATCCTGTCACTGTCTTTTCTACAGATTTAAAGCCGTCAATTATCGTATTATCCGTAGATTCCTTGCCAGAAGCCAGGGCAAGTTCAACATCCATCCAGCGAAGGTTATTTTTTAGTACCATATGCTGTACATTTCGAAGGTCATCCTGAATATCACCAGATTGCTTATAAAGTACCTTTAAAGTGTTGTATTCATCCTTTGACAATGGTTCCTTGTCTAAATCTCTAACAGCGGTTCGATAGCTGAAGTTTCCAATTTTAGCCAAGAATTCCTCCGTCTTGTTAAAAGGTAGTAATGTTAACGGCAGTTGTCCTACATCACTATGTGCTTCTGAAGTAATCCTCCATACCTCAATTAACGATGGAGACAAGGATTGCCTTGAATTCATTGCAAGGGTTGTTCCAATCTTATCGTGTAATAAATCCACTTGATAGGAAAGATCATGGAATGCTCGTTGATAAGTATTTTCTGCATTTAATAATATTGCATTTTTTTCCTGATGTTCTTGGTAGCCCCAATAGGCTGTTCCTGCGACACCTACAGCGAGAACACCTATTAATATTCCTCTAATCAATTCTATTCACCTCTCTACTTGCAAAAAATATGTTTCCCGATTCGTTTTATTTGAGGTCGTCCCCATATCCAGCCGCTAGTAGCAGTATCTGGGTTAAAATAGTATAATGCCTCTCCAGTTGGATCCCAACCATTGATTGCATCTACTACGGCCTTCTTAGCATTTTCATTTGGTGTTAGCCAAATTTGCCCATCAGCAACGGCCGTGAAAGCACCAGGCTCAAAAATTACTCCTGAAACTGTATTAGGAAATGTTGAACTATTTACCCTATTGAGAATAACAGCTGCAACAGCAACTTGACCTGTATAAGGTTCGCCCCTTGATTCTCCATAAACGGCATTAGCCATCAATTGGATATCATTTTGTGAATAACCATTTGGTATGTTAGCAGCTGTTGGCTTTTTGGGTGTCCCTTTATTTGGTAAAGTGTTTTTTTGACCTGTATTTTTTGGTGGAGCTGTATTTTTTGGTGGAGCTGTTTTTTGGGGTGTTTGTTTTGCTGGTGCTTTGTTTGCTGGATTAGGGACACTTTGTTTACTTTCATCTACCCCACCGTAATGTGTAAATTTGTTACCTGAGTTTATTTGCTTTTTTACAAACTGTTCATTGTATTTGCTTGCTTTGGCTAGTTTTAATTTTGTTGGCCACCCCGCCAATCCATCAATTGGCAGCCCAAATTCATATTGAAAATTTCTTAACGCCCAATACGTACTCCATCCGAATACCCCATCAATCTTCCCATTGAAAAATCCAAGATACTGGAGCCTGGATTGCAGTTCAATGACATCATCACCGACCGCACCTTTTTGGATAATCTGATTAGAGAAAGCTCTGACCTCCTTGCTTTCAATAAATGAAGATGTCCCAAACATAAGAAAAATTAATATGGAGAATTTTAGCAGGTTTTTTTTCTTTATCATGGAATATTAACCCCCATTGTAAATCTTTTATCAGTAAACCTATTTTTTGTTTAAATGGTGTTTTTATTCCATCTTAATGAGAATAAATAAAAAAACCCTTACAAGTGAAGGTTTTTTTGGACAGCATATTGTTTTTTCATATGATTGGCACTTAATATTTTAGCTTTTTTCACTTTCCTTAGTCCAAACCACCAAAGAAAAATCATAAAAGGAAAAATAATAAAGAGCCAATTTTCTTGGGAAATTAAGATAAAATCGTATGCACCGTGGAGAAGAAATGGTAAGAGAAGGGAAAATATAACCCATTTAGCTTTATTCCCTTCTGTAAACTTTGCTTTCCCAATATAAAAGCCCATAATTACACCAAATAGAGCGTGACTTGAAACAGGTAATAATGCACGTGTTACCGCATGTTCGATTCCATTAGCTATTAAATAGAAGACATTTTCTATTGTAGCAAAACCAAGTGAAACAGCTACTCCATAGACAATTCCATCAAAGGGTTCATCAAACTCTACATGCTGATAGACAACATAAAAGAGGATAAACCATTTGAAAAACTCTTCAAATAGACCTGAGCTAAGAAATGCATTGAAAAGATCAGATTTAATTATATGTTCTGTTTCAAGTACATGCTGGATAAACATGATTGGAAACACAAGAAGGGCTCCGTACATAAATGTCCTTAGAACGAAGGATATTGGCTCTGAGTCATATTCATCTTTTAAATAAAAATAACTAAGTAAGGCCAGTCCGGGGGCAATTCCGGCGGATAATATTCCCAGCATGATGAACCTCTTTTCCAATCCATTTTCTTAATCGTATCATGTATTCTCTATAAAGAAAATGAAAGATTCATTCCATTTATTAAGCCGACTTCAACCGTTTGACATTTGGTTAGCTTAAAATTTAATTTCCTTCAAATTGCTAGCAAGGGCTACAGCCAATTTAATTCTTGCTTTTTTGGAGTCGTTGTCACTCCCTAGAATAACTCCCTTATTAAAAAGATCAAAGGCACTTCCTTCATAATCATAGGTTGTGTATACTGAACCCTCTTCTGCGCTAGTAGTGACAACCAGTTTAATTCCCGCTCCAATAGCTTTTTCAATTTCTGCCATCATTTTAGGGGCAACCTGACCACGTCCCACTCCTTCTAGGACAATCCCAGCAATCCCCGCCTCTCGAGCTGCCTTAATAAATTTCCCATCAGCTCCAATATAGCATTTAATGATTTCGACTTGAGGAATAGATGATTCTATTTCAAAATACTCTCTTTTGATTGGTTTTTGAAAAACATGAACTTGATCGTTATCAATAATGCCAAGATAGCCAAATCCAAATGCATTGAAACCCTGGATATTGGATGCATGTTCTTTTTTTACATATCTTGCAGCAAATATTCGTTCATTAAAAACGACCACGGTGCCAGCATCCCTTAAATCATGAGAACAAGCACAATAAATGGCATGACGCAAATTTATATATACATCGCTGCCTAAATCCTCTGGCGAGCGCTGGGAACCTGTAACGACAACAGTTCTTGGGTCTTTAATTGTTAAATCAAGAAAATAGGATGTTTCTTCCATTGTATCCGTTCCATGTGTGACAACCACGCCTGAAACATCTTCATCCTTAAAATAGTCCTCAATTTTGTTTTTTAATAAAATTAAATCATCAAATGTGATATGAATACTAGCTTTTTGAAAAACAGATTCAATAACGACTTCAATGTCCTTTGGTAAATTACACATACTAGCGAGCTCTTCACCAGTTAACGCACCTGAGGCTAATTTTCCTGAATCTTTATTTGGCTTGCTTGCTATTGTTCCACCTGTTGTTAATAAGACAACTTTTTTCATCATTATGTCACCCTTTTTGCATCTTTTTCTAGGATTGAGCAAGCAATTTCCCCACCGTGGAACCTGCCATTTTCAATGAATATTTCATTTGCGTTATTTCCTGCCGCAATTACACCTGCTATATATATTCCCTCAATATTTGTCTCCATTGTATCTGCATTAAAGAAGGGTCGCCCTGATTCCCCATCTATTTTAACACCCATGTTCCGTAAAAATTGATGATCTGGATGGTAGCCTGTCATTGCAAATACAAAATCATTGCTTATCACATTTTCGTTATGGTCTTTTATATATACAACTTGATTTTCCGTTATTTCTTTTAGGGTAGCGTTAAATTCCATCAAAATGGTTCCCGCCCGGACCAACGCTTCAAATTCAGGAAGAATCCATGGCTTTATACTTGGAGAGTATTTTTCACCACGATATAAAACTGTCACTCTTGCTCCAGCCTTCACAAGTTCTATTGCAGCGTCAACACTAGAATTTTTCCCACCAATCACACAAACATCTTTATCATAAAATGGATGGGCTTCTTTAAAATAGTGAAATACCTTGGATAAATTTTCACCAGGTACCTCCATATAATTGGGATGATCATAATAACCGGTTGCTATGATTACATAGCGGGCACAATAAGTATTTTTATTGGTATAAACATGAAACAGCTCACCTTGTTTTGATACACGAGTAACTTTTTCAAACGCATTTATTCGTAACTGTTTCCGTTTGGCAACTTCTCGATAATAAACAAGCGCCTGATTCCTTTTAGGCTTATAATGTTCTGTAATAAAGGGTACTTCGCCAATTTCTAATTTTTCTGCTGTACTAAAAAATGTTTGATGTGTAGGGTAGTGATAAATTGAATTCACCACATTTCCTTTTTCAATAATAAGTGGTTTTTTCCCTATATCCTGAACTGCGATCGCCGCTGCTAAACCACATGGGCCACCGCCAACAATAATGATATCTTCTATTTGCATAATAAGTACACCCCTTAAAACAATCATTCAGGATAACAAAAAAACTCCTATCGTCTATGATAGGAGTTTTTTCACTATGTTTCAATGGTTAAGTTTTAAATCCAGCCTCTAAAACGGCTTGCCTCTGCCATTTTTCTAACTCCAACCATATATGCAGCAAGTCGCATATCGACACGGCGTGTTTGGGCAGTGTCATAAATATTGTTAAAGGATTTTATCATTACCTTTTCCAGTTTTTCTTCTACTTCTTCCTCAGACCAATAGTAACCTTGGTTATTTTGAACCCATTCGAAATAAGAAACGGTTACACCACCGGCAGATGCTAATACATCCGGGACAAGGAGAACTCCTCGTTCTGTTAAAATCTCTGTCGCCTCTAGTGTAGTTGGACCATTTGCCGCCTCTACCACGATACTTGCACGAATATTATGAGCGTTTTCTTCAGTAATTTGATTTTCTATTGCAGCAGGAACAAGAATATCGCATTCAAGTTCTAGCAATTCCTTATTTGTAATAGTGTTATTAAATAATTTTGTAACCGTTCCAAAGCTATCTCGTCTATCTAATAGATAATCAATATCCAAACCATTTGGATCATGCAAAGCTCCGTATGCATCAGAAATTCCAATTACTTTTGCACCTGCATCGTGCATGAATTTAGATAAAAAGCTTCCAGCATTACCAAAACCTTGAATAACAACCCTTGCACCCTCAATTTGAATACCCTTCTTTTTAGCAGCCTCTTGGATACAGATTGTTACTCCTTTTGCCGTTGCAGACTCACGTCCATGTGACCCACCAAGAACAAGCGGTTTACCCGTAATAAAACCTGGTGAATTAAATTCATCAATTCGGCTATATTCATCCATCATCCAAGCCATGATTTGCGAATTGGTAAACACATCAGGAGCTGGAATGTCTTTAGTTGGTCCAACAATTTGACTGATTGCTCTTACGTATCCCCGGCTTAATCTTTCAAGCTCTCTAAAGGACATATCACGAGGGTCGCAGACAATACCGCCTTTACCACCGCCATACGGAAGATCGACAATCCCACATTTTAAGCTCATCCAGATTGAAAGGGCTTTCACTTCCGTTTCTGTCACACCTGGATGGAAACGAATCCCACCCTTTGTTGGCCCCACAGCATCATTATGCTGGGCACGGTAACCAGTAAATATTTTTATGGAACCGTCATCCATTCTAATTGGAATTTTAACTGTCATTAAACGTAATGGCTCTTTTAAGAGCTCGTATACCTCTTCAGGATAACCTAACTTTTCAAGGGCTTTATGTATAACGGTTTGTGTCGATTTCAACACATCATGCTTTTCCTCTTGATTAGTCTTTTCATTATCTTTATCGGCTACCATTTGTAATCCTCCCTAAAAAAATGCTACGAATGTTGTCAGCTTTCAGACACAAGTATACACCTTTAATTGATTTATGCAAGTGAAAAAAACAACTACCTGAACCATTATGTAAACGTTGCCAACTGCATTTTTAAAGGATTTCTAAAATTGCAATGGCTACAAATTATATCTTAATAACTTTTAATGATTGGAAGGGCGGTGGTTGCCCTTCTCTAACTTACTTTCTTAAAAAGTAGCTAAATTACTTGAAATATTGAAGAATAGTTTCCACCGCATTATTTTCGATTATTCGTTTCCCATACTCAGCTAAAACGTACGGACTTAGAATAGAAGCATTACCAAATTCAGATAAAACACAAGCAGCCTTAATATTATTTTCAGTTTCTAAATTATTCATTAATAAATAATAGCGGTTATGCATTGCATATAGGCTTCCACCAAAAATATTGACAGTGGACAGTCTTTTTGAAAGACCAATTATATCCTCAAAATCATCAAACTCATACAATAGGTCCTCAAAACCTTCCATCCTTACTTGCATTTCAATAAATCCATCGTATAGAATTTCCTCATCTTCAATTGCTTCATCAACGGTAATGATCAATATCATCCCCTGAGCCTGGAGGGAGAACACCTCTACCGCCACAGAACCTTGAATATCAACGTCAAATTCCTCACTTGCCTCTTCCACCATATCATGAAAAAGCTGATTCCATTTTATTGAGTCTTTCCAAATATCTTCTTTGGAGAGTCCCCTGTCAAATAAATCATCAGAGGTTAGAAAAATTTTTATTTTATTGGCCGTTAAGCGTTCTAAGCGCATGATTTTGCCCCCTGCCGTGACATAACTCTTGTTTTCAGTGTATGCCCTGGGGTCCTGTTGGTGAATTGTCTATATTTTTCCTTCCATATCAGAATTCCACTTAAGTGTAATCAAGTGACATTCAGCAGGTGCCCCCAACCTTAAAGGGATGGTCGTGGTACCATAACCATTACTAATAAGAAGAATGGTATTATCTAATTTTTTTATTTTCCCTCTTTCATGTGGACTATATCCTAAAATATGAATTTGCCCCCCGTGTGTATGACCACATAACACTAAGCGAATTTCATGTTCAGAAAGAATCTTATTTGTAATATCAGGATAATGGCTTGCTAGAATTTTAAAACTTTTCTCTTCTGCATCTAGTAAGGCTAAATCCAGACGATCTCGGTCTTGCTTTAAATCATCTACACCAAGTAAACAAAATTTTTCACCTTGGGCTGATTCAAAAGTCACAGCGGTGTTATCTAATACTTTAATACCTAACTCCAGGAGGATGGCATCTAATTTATGATAATCTACTTCATAATCATTGTTTCCCCATACAAAGTAGACAGGACCAATTTGCTTTAGTTTCAACAAGTTTGCTTTAACTTTCTCAAAAGGAACCCCTTTTTCTGTTAAATCTCCGCCGATTACAACTATATCTGCCTTCCCCTTAACAGGGTTAATAATTTTATCAGATATCTTTCTCCTATGAATATCCGAAATAAAAAAGATCGAAACACTGCCTAGAGATTTAGGAAAGTCTGAAAAAGATAATTCATGTTCTATTACTTTATTTAAAAATGCTTCACGTAACATATATATAAGAAGACATCCACCACCGATGAACAGGACAACTAAACTAATAACCATATTTCCTTTTCCCCATTTCTTAACTTAAAGTTCAATGGAAATCATACCATAAAAAAGACTTAAACTAAAAAAGACAAGGGTTTGCTCCCATCCCATATTAAAAAGAAGGAAAAAAATAATAAAAAGGAAGAGATATTCCAAGAAAAGATTCATATCTAATTTTTCTCGTTTCTGCCCTATTTTTCTTGTCCTATGTAACAGCTCACGAATAACTTTTCCGGTAACGAGAAATCCAATAAAAAAAACCACTGAAGCTACAAAAAATTTTAATGGATTTATTACAAGCCCTATAAAGAACTCAGAAAGGACAAATGGATGAGGAATCGTAATCCATTTAATGAGCAGATATCCACTTAGAAAAATAACCAAATCCGTCAATACTTTTTTATACATAAAAATCCCTCCCATACAATGTATGAGAAGGATTGAAAATATTACCTAATTCAGTTATTGGTCCTCTTCGATACTTAAAATTCTGAACCCATGTTCTTCCAGCCTCTTTGTGAATTTGTCAATATTGTTCTTCTTTTCAATCTTCATTACAATTCTTCGGACAAGTTTATCAGTTTCATCAAAAGTAACAAGAGAAATAATATGTTCATGGAATTAATGGGCAATTTCAGACAGACGAGCAATCCGACCTTCAGTTTCAACTGATGTAAAGGCAATCCTTACTCCTGGGCGATTTACACCAAATGCACTCTCAAATGAACTGATTACATCCGAACGAGTAACCACTCCAAGGAAATTTTTGTTTTCATCAACAACAGACAATAAAGGAAAATCCTTTAAATCAAGAAGAGTTTTCTCGAATAGTTCTCTACCCTCTAAAAACTTATCTTGATGTGTAGCAATATCTTTTACAAAAGTTGAGGTTAAGTACTCATCCTTTTGTTTATCAGAATGAAAGAAACTTTCATAAATACAATATCTCGTCGCAACCCCTACATACTTATCTCCATTTAAAACCGGTAGTCCATCAATTTGATGTTTTTCTAATCTTTCCAAGGCCTCTTTCAGTGTCGTATTTTCCTGTGCAGTAAAACATTCATGCTTTGGAATCATAATATTTTTAACAAACAATTCCCATCACCTCAAAATTGATTATCTGTATTATCTATTATACTTCGACAATCCTTAGATAAACCCCTCTATATTTTAATAAGATAAATGTCATAGAAAAACGAAAAATTCATATTATTAAATGATGTTGAATAAAGGGAGGGCTAAAATGAATACACACTTTAAATCCTATCATCCTTATGCGAGTCCGTTTGACCCTTGCAAGCCAATACTTGAAAAAACTTACTCAACTCCGCCACATTTATATATGGGCTTTCAACCACCTAATCTTCCACAATTTTCGCCGCAAGAAGCACTGAGAGCTGGCACGCTTTGGAAGGACTTCTATGATCCTTGGTACAATTCGTTCGAGAAAGCAAAAGGGGGCCTGCCAACATGACACAGGTCCCTGCCGAATATTATCAAATAATGGAGCAGCTTCAAACGGTTGACTTTGTTTTAGTAGAACTCACATTATATTTAGATACCCATCCTGATGACCTAGAGGCAATCAATCAATTCAATCATTACGCAAAAGAACGTAAACGTATCAAAAAGGCATTTGAAAGCCAATTTGGTCCATTGCTTCAATTTGGAAATAGCTACTCCGGATATCCATGGAACTGGAAAGATACCCCATGGCCGTGGCAAGTTTAATTAAAGGGAGGGAAGAGCTCAATGTGGGTTTATGAGAAAAAATTACAGTACCCAGTTCGAGTCAGTACTTGTAATCCAACATTAGCAAAATATTTAATTGAGCAATATGGGGGTGCCGACGGCGAACTTGCTGCTGCACTCCGATACTTAAACCAACGATACACAATTCCAGATAAGGTAATTGGTCTTCTAACAGATATCGGTACAGAAGAGTTCGCCCACCTCGAAATGATTGCTACAATGGTCTACAAATTAACGAAAGACGCCACGCCTGAGCAAATGAAAGCAGCAGGATTGGGAGCACATTATGCTGACCATGATAGTGCATTATACTACCATAATGCCGCAGGAGTCCCATTTACAGCTACTTATATAACCGCTAAGGGTGATCCAATTGCAGATTTATATGAAGATATTGCAGCAGAAGAAAAGGCAAGGGCTACCTACCAGTGGTTGATTAACATAAGTGATGATCCTGATATCAATGATAGTCTGCGCTTCTTACGTGAACGGGAAATCATCCATTCGCAACGCTTCCGGGAAGCTGTGGAAATATTAAAAGACGAACGTGGTAAAAAGACTATATTCTAATAAGAAAAGCGGAAGCGCCCGTTTAGCGGCGTATGGACTGGAGCGCTTCGACTGAGATAAAGGAAACACGGAGAGCGCTAGCGATCCGATGTTGACTTATCGTAGGGAGAAGAGCGAAGTCCACTAGACGCTGGGCGCTGGAGCTAGACAGTAATCTAAGTTCAAAATCTTATACTTAGTTATCTCGATAAAAATAAGAAGCAGTTTAGTTCTGCTTCTTATTTTTTTTCATGATATAGGTTTATGTCATATTTAGTTTTCATCATTTCAAAAACAATGTGACGTGATTTCCATTCTTCTTCTTTTTTCCAATAATCCTTACTGCGATCGACAATTTCACATCTTAATTCATGATATTCCTTTTCTGCTTTGTCTTTTTTTGCTTTCAGTAAATTCATTGTACCGTACATTCCGACACAAAAAACCAACAATGTCAAATTATTGGAGTCATTTACAAACGCCGAAAACATCGCAGCAAAGGAATAGGAATAAATACTGGCAACTGTGATATACAAATAGGTTAAGAAACTAGCTGCTAAAATAATTGTGGCCCAAATTGAAAGAATATGCCGCTTTTTAAAACGGTCAAATTTTTCTTTTCGTTTTCTTACATTTTCAAGAGCCTGCTTGGTTGCCTGATCAGTATTTTCAAGTAATTGGATTGGAGAATCCATTTTTATCACACTCCATTTCTCTGTATATACATATGAACTTGTCCCTTCTATTATGTTTTTCTATTAAAAAAAAACCGATCACTTTTGGATCGGTTAATTGTTTATTGGTATTTTCAAAACCTGCCCTGCATTTAGTTGGTTACTCGTTAGATGGTTTGCCTCCATAATAATATCCATTCCCTTTGGGGATTGATAATACGTCATTGCTATCCTATAAAGGTTTTCATTTGGTTTAACCGTATGAGAAATGATTTTACTAGCTTCTGGTTCTGTCGATACTACGCTAGTTTCTGACTCTTTTTCTTTTTCACCATTAATATCTGATACCTGAGAATCCGTTTTGTTTTCATTTGTACTCTCGGGTTGAACAGATGTATCCACAGCCGTTTCAGTCTGTTCTACTCCGGCGTTAGATTCTACGCTAGGTTCTTCAGAATCGTTAGCTTCAGAAATTGCTTCCTTCGTTTCATCGGGATTTTCTTGGGTTTCCTCGTCATCTTTAGAATTTTCCAAATTAATCGTTTCATACCCTACTGTTTCTTCTGATGATTTTTCAACCCCATTTATTTTTTTAGCACCGTCACGGTAAGAGATTACACTAAATATGATTATAGGCAGGAGGATAAAGAACAAAACTAATAGACGAATAAGTGGATATTTTAGCTTCCATTTTGTTTTTTTCTTCTTTGGACGATGTATCTGCTCCCGTGGAGGCAAAACTTCCATGTCTTCGACTTTTTCATTAATTTTTTCTATTCGCTGTTTTAATCTTTCCGCTTGGTCCCTGAATGGTTCTTCATTATTCATGGAGCTACTCCTCCCTATTCATCTTCTCTGATTGGTTGTTTAAATTTTATATAGACTCCTAATAAAAAATCAATGACAAAATGCATAACAATTGTGACTGCTAAATTGTCTGTCCACTGAAATATTAAACCAATAAAAAAGCTTAATACAACAATATTTACAAACAAAAACCAATTAAAAAGGTATCGATAGTGGATGATTGCAAAAATAATACTTGCTAAAATGAGGCCTACTTTTGTTTGAATGATCCCTCTAAACAATAATTCTTCACTAAAAGCTACTAAAAGGGCAATGATAAAGATGTGAAACAAATTTCTATTTTTAAATATTCTTTCATTCAAACCGCCATCATCATAAAAGGACGAAGGCAGCGATTTCATAAAAAGAATATCGGCCATAACCACTGTAATACCGGCAGGGAGACCGATTGATATAATATGAAAGTCATTCAAAGAAATATTATCCAAATAGGAGAAATGGTCAAAAAATATAAATCCTAATATCAATGAGATCGCACAGAGAATTCCCTGTGTCATGTAAAGGTGAAAAAGCAAATCTTTATCCGTTAATCCATTAATTAATTCAAAATACTTTTTTTTCATTCCCTCAACTCACAATTGATTAGAATTTTAGCAAGATAGTCGTTCCAGTTTTTTTCATTTGTTTTTACTGAAGGAAAATGATTAGAATTATTAGTTTGATAATCATTTATTTGAAGCCCGCAAATGTCGCAGCATGGATTTAGCTTGTTAGACAATATTTCATCAAAATAATGTAAAATATATTCACGTCTGCAAAAATTGGTTTCAATCCATTTTTTCATGCAATAAATATTATTTTTCTTAATGGATAATCTTTCCTTAACAAAATCATTAATAGTGCATTGTAATTTTTCAAGGCTAGTCATTTCTAGAAATGAATTATTTACAAAGTCCTCAACAATCCTCCATTGAATATCGGTAAAACCGCCAAGCTCCATTAGTTTCGTATTTAGATTGATCTTTCCATCCTTCAGAAGATGGTCATGTTCTACCTTTTTAAACAACCAGTCTATTTGCTGTTCAGATGGCAATTCATTCTCTGCAAGCTGGATTGGAAGCTGTTCATCCCCTGGCGAATATAAAAGGATGGCAATACTCGGTTCGCCATCACGACCTGCCCTTCCGATTTCCTGTAGAAAAGATTCTATTTGCATTGGCATGTGATAGTGAATAATAAAACGGATATTTTCTTTATTAATACCCATGCCAAAAGCACTCGTAGCACATATTACATCTAATTGCCCATAGATAAACTGTTGTTGAATCAGTATTCTTGTATTTTGATCCAATCCGCCATGATAGGCCATAGACAGACAGATTCCTTTTTCTGTTAGTAAGTTCGCCATCTGTTCGGCAGCTTTTTTACTTGAAAAATAAATAATTCCCGGTTTTTTCAATTTGGCAACAAACTCGAGGACACTGGCTTGTTTATCGCGGTAATCAAATAGTTCTTTTACATAAAAGCCGATATTGGGTCGGTCTATGGTCGATTCTATTTTTACTATTTCCTCTAAATCAAGTGAAGCAACAATGTCCTGTCGTACCTTTATTGTAGCTGTCGCTGTCAGTGCAAGCGTTAGTGGATTACCGAATTTCTTTCGAATCTCACCTAGTTTTGAATAATCCGGGCGAAAATCAAAGCCCCATTGGGAAATACAATGGGCTTCATCTACAACAAACAATGCAATCGTAAGCTCTTGAAGTTTACGAAGGATATAGGGAACTCTCAACATTTCAGGTGATATGAAGATAAATTTATATTGACTTAAATGATGTAGGGCCCTATTTCTTTCCTCTCCCGAAAGAAAAGAGTTTAAAGCAATGACTCTCTTTTCACCAAATCTTTTAAATTGTTCCACTTGATCCTGCATTAATGATAGAAGAGGAGAAATAATTAAAATTTGCCCCTCTAAAATAATCCCAGGAAGTTGGTAACACAGGGATTTTCCAGTTCCAGTTGGGAGCATGGCCAGTGTATGCTGCCCAGCAAGAATCGAGGTGATTACCTCTTTTTGTCCAGTCTTAAACGTTTGATAACCAAAATGTTTTTTTAAAACCTTTTCTAATTCCATTATCTATCACCATATTTCGCTAATACTAACCTAATTTGAAAATAAGTAGCAGTATCTACTTCTTCTCGTATCACTTTTAGCTGTTTGGTTACTTTTTGCCGCGAAACTTCCAAAATCTTATTTTGTAACTCACTATCGACGTAGGTATCAATGGAAAAATCCTTTACATTTAAGGCTAATTCAACAAGATGATCTTCTATTGTACTTAATTTTAAGTGTCTGAGATTTGCAATCATATCAAGGCTATATCCTTGTAATAATAATGACTGTGTTTTCCTTGAGGAAAGGGTTAATTCATCATCTTGCATTAGATCATGGATAAGATAAGGTAAGATTTTAAACTGATTACCGTCTTCCATTATTTTTTGAATCAAGTAATGAAGGGCATTAGTAAACCCAATCTGATAATCGTGAAAATCCAAATTCAGCTTTTTTGCTACTTGTAGAGGGGTTAATCCAATCTGCTGAAAACCAGTTAACCGAAACACTAAAAGTGATGGGTCCATGTCTTTCACTGTATTAAAACATTCATTTAACTCTGAATAGACAGTAGTCCCTATCTCCATCCTAGGTACGGTGATAACCTTTAGAGTAGATTTTAACCAGATATGGACGTCTTTGTTTTTTTGAATGGGTATATATCTTGATTCCCCAAAAGCAAGATTGGATACTACCTGAATTAGTAGGGACAATCTTTCCCAAAATAGAGAGGTTATTTGATGAAAGGTCCAGCCATTTATATATTTGGGCAATGGTTTGTTTTCTAGAAGTGTCATTCCAGAGGTCGTTACATCGAATCGTTGTTCCCCTTTATTTAATAACCAATTTTTTTCTACCATTGATTGATATATTTCATCAAAGGAGTCCCTTGTTAATTGCTCATAAATCCCAAAAAAATTTTTTAATGAAAATAGGTGGGCGTCTTGGATAGTTTGTGATGATTTTTTTCCATTCAACAGGTGATAGACGGAGTAAATCGTCCGTTCCCTGTTTAATTGTTTGACACTATATAGAATAATGGATTCAATTTGCATTATATGAGTCCCCCACCATTTTTCATACATTATCGACAAAATATCCATTTTTCTTCTTTATTCTACCATGAAATTAAGTGGATTGTTGTCCAAAAATGTGTAAGAATTAGAAATTCAACCATATAAACTACAGGAATATGGGTATTTTTCTATTGAAAAGTTATCGATACAGTTTTACAATAGATATGAGTTATCCGTTTTCAATTTGATAATGGAAAATGTGTAAGAATAATTTTGTTTATATTACTGGGAGGTTTTTTTTCATGGCAAAGTACACAATTGTGGATAAGGAAACTTGCATTGCATGTGGGGCTTGCGGCGCAGCAGCACCAGATATTTATGATTATGATGATGAAGGCATTGCATTTGTAACTCTTGATGATAATGAAGGAATTGTTGAAATTCCAGATGTATTAATCGATGATATGATGGATGCTTTTGAAGGCTGTCCTACTGATTCCATTAAGGTAGCTGACGAAGCTTTTGATGGCAATCCAACTAAATTTGAATAATATTTAGGTAAAACAATTGTTAAGCTACTGCCTCTCTCCTTTTTAAGGTGAGAGGTTTTAATTTTTTACAAAAAAACAACAGGAGGAATAAGTCCATCCTGCTGTTTTTATTTATTAGACGCTTTTAATTGTTGTGTTCTTATTAATCCATGCCTGCATCCGAATGAACAGAAGCATAAAGATGGATGACATCATAACACCTTTTATTAAGTTAAAAGGCAAGATAGCAGGGACTACCAAATTACGCATATCAGGGAATCCCATAAGAGCAGTGTAAGCCGGTAAAATGAAGAAGTAATTTAATATACTCATCATTACCGCCATTATAGCTGTCCCGGCAATTAACGCTAATGTCATACCTTTTCTAGTTTTGAGTCTATTATATACGAAATATGTTGGCAGGATAAACACAATGCCAGCAGCAAAATTGGCTATATGGCCAACAGGTATTCCTGTAAAACTTCCTGTCTGAATATAATTAAGGACATTTTTAAAAAACTCAACTAATATTCCTGCAATTGGTCCAAAAATCAATGTGGCAATTAATGCTGGGATGTCGCTGAAATCGACAAACAAGAAATTTGGGAATAAAGGCAATGGAAATTGTATTAGCATTAACAGAAATGCAATACTACTCAACATTCCAATTGACACATATGCCCTTACGTTCATTTTCCTCTGTTTCTTCATCTTCTTCATCTTCCTCTCTCCTTTTTTGATCCATCGCGTTTAGGAAGAGAGGTTCAGCAAACAGTCGAGTCCTAAGTAAATAAAAACTCCCTCAAGAAAATATACTTGAGGGAGTTTACAAAGGCACGCTTAATAAACGTTCATTAAACATAAATTTTTTGAACGTCTGCAGAACCTCCATCTTCTCCCATCCAGACTATACTGTCGGCTTTGGAATCACACCAAATCCTGCCAAAACGGCTCGCGGGCTTATGAGTTTCACTCAAATACCGCCGATCGGGAATTTCACCCTGCCCCGAAGATAGATCGATATTTAATTACAAATATAATTATACTGCTTCCTGCATTTTTTGTTAAGTAAAAGGTTTACGTTTTAACGCATTTGTAACTTCTACAACAAAACCCGCAGACACGTGGGTCTACGGGTGGATTATTATCTCAATTTACATTTAATACTTGCTTAGGTTTGATAAGATCCGAGGACAGATGGTTAAGTTGTTTAATACGTGTTACCGTCATATTTCTTTTCTTCGAAATGGAGTACAATGTGTCGCCTTGTTTGACGATATATTGCTTTTGTCCTTTCTCTGTTTTGTCTTCCTTTTCAAGTTTTACATGGGAGCTTGCTTCTAATACATCATCATTGATTCCAGCTATTCCACCCTGTACATTCTCGCCTGTGTCCGCTTTTCCTAAGAACTTTTCTGGATCCAATGCATATTTCTTATCATATCTCCACTCATGCTGGTGGGTTTCAAAATGAAGATGGGTCCCAGTAGCTTGTCCTGTTCTCCCCATTTTCCCTATAACGGTTCCCTGCTTAATACTTTGACCTTCTAATACAGTTCGCTTGTTTAAATGGGCATAGACAGTAACAAAATGACTTGGATGTTTTATAAATACTACATTTCCATATGTATTCGAATAATAGGATTTAACTACTTGACCATCATCGACGGCAAGAACAGGGGTGTTCAATTTTCCAGCAATATCAATTCCCTTATGTTTACCCATTCTCGTTCCATATGTATCAGAAATAATACCGTCTGCAGGCCATATCCACCCATCCTTTATCTCTTTCTCATCCTTCATACTTGCTTCGGAATGTATTCCACCAAAAAATAACAAACTGACACATAGCGCCATAATTAGGGCAATAAGAACCCTTTTTATGTAGTCTCGCATTTTCTTCATTCAACCTCCTTAGTTCTTTTCCTCCTCCACACAATATGTTAGTTGTTTCACCTTTAGAACATGTTCCTTTGTGGAGGAGCGATTAGACATACTTGTTATAATTTGGAGATTATAGTTATTTTATTCATGATAAAAAAAATCAACCACTTGGGGTTGATTGAGAATTAATTATTGAAGCGTCCGTAGGTTCGGAGCACGTGGGACTTTGTTTTCCTTTAATAGGTTAAATGTTCCGATTTTTTTTATAGGCGGATTTTTTATAATGACTTTTTCTAAACCAAATTCTTTAGCTGTTAATAACAAGGACTCATAAGCGTTAATCGTAACTTGGTCTTCTCGTAGACTCGAATTTTCATCTATTGTAACAAATAAAGTTTTTTCTTTAATGGATGCATCCTTAATCGGCAGAGCTGGAAAAAGTGAACTTTTTAACCCTAATAAGGGCTGATCATTCTTCATTGCCTCCAAAGCCCTATTAATATCAGTATACGTCTTTACTGATGGAACTAAGTAGGGGATTTCACTATCTTTAGAAAAATAAAAGAAGAAGGCATGATTCTTCTTTTGGACAACTTCAATTTGCTCTTTCCTGCCAAGATTCCCTAGTTCTATTCCAGGCTCACCATTTGTTGAAAATTGGATTTTTTTTATATGACTGTTAGAAGAAATATCTTTTTGTAATACATTCATAAAATTTGTTTCTGTTGTTGATCCTTGGCCGTACTGATGGGTTGACGGCACATCAACCAAAACAGCTTTATTTTTATTATCAAGCCTAAGCGTAGCATTAAGTGGATAAAATTCGCTTAAACCCCATTCTTCTTCCTTTAAACTCACCATGTTTTCATTAAATATAGTTAGCCATGATTTGTCATTTGAATCATTTACTATAGTGGAAACTGGAACAAGTATTTGCGCTTGTGGATCTGGAATCCAATAAGTTAAGACCCTTCCATTGTCTACATCATCATCATAGACTGCTGTTTTCAAAAGTTCATTATTCTCAGCTGCAGAAAAGGTCTTTGCTTTTAAATTGTCATCTTCTTTTTTCAAAGCAATGGAGGAATCTTCATCCGCTGTTTGCATTTCCTGCCCAGATGAAGCATTTTTTTGACTTGCTTTATCCTCTGAGTATTGGGTTCCGACCATTAATTTAGGAACTAAGATGAAGAAAATGAGCAATGCACATGCAGTAGCGAGGCCAGGCAGGAGCCATTGTTTTATTTTTGTCTTTTTTATAGAAAGATTCTGATAAATGTCACGAGGATTGCGATCATCTTGTATTTTGGGCATTTGCCTTAATAGTTCTTCGAGCTGCTTATCGCTCCACTCTGACTTTTTCACTAGCCGCTACCTCCTTCTGATAAGACATTTCCATATGTTTCTTCAATACCTTTAACGAACGGTGCTGTGTCGTTTTCACCTTGCTTTCTGTCCATCCTAATGCTTGGGCTGTTTCAGCAATCGATAAATCTTGAATATATCGCAGAATAATAACAGCTCTTTGATCCATTGTGCAATAGTCTAGACAGTTGTAAACCCACCTGATTTCTTCCTTTTGTACCGTGATTTCTTCTGGTATAGGATATCCATCTTTCAGCTGATTGGTGGACCAATCAAATTTTTCGAGTAAACGCTCTTTCCATCCCTTTTGTTTTCGGAAGAAGTCAATGGCTACATTTCTTGCAATCGAAAACAACCAGGTTTTCTCACTGCTTTTCCCTTCAAAACGGCGATAAGATTTAAAGACTCTTATATAGACTTCTTGGACAAGATCCTCGGCATGTTCTTTGTTCCTGACCATATAAAATAGAAATTGAAAAACGTCATGATGATATTTTTGGTAAAGTTCATCGAAAACGGAGTCCATCAATTCCCCTCCCCGTTCATAATATTAGTCGATTTATATGTATAAAAAGTTTCACCTTATAAATATAGACTTTTTTGTGACAAAAAGGAAGGTATAAATTGGAATCCATTTCCCAAAAATTTGATACAAAAAACTCATCCTGTAAATGGATGAGCTCGGTCGCTTTCGCTTTTAAGTTTATCTAGCTGCAGCGACCAGCGACTAGTGGATTGGCCCTCTCCTCCTTGCGATAAGTCAACATCGAATCGCTAGCACTCTTCGTGTTTCCTTTATCTCATGCGGAGCGGTTCCAATCCTGTCGTGCGCTAAACGGTCGCTTTCGCTTTTAAGTGTTCCTCGTGAATCAAGAACAATCGGCAAAATACTTGTTCATTTTACTATTTTCGAGGCACTAAAAAGGAAAATGTCGTTCCTTGACCGAGTTTACTCTGAACAGAAATATGACCACGATGTGCATCCATAATATTTTTAGCTATGGCTAGTCCAAGTCCTGTTCCTGCTCTTCCTCTCGTTCGAGCTTTATCAGCCTTATAAAACCGTTCAAACACAAAAGGTAAATCTTCGTCAGGAATACCCGCCCCAGAATCTTTAACTCTAATCCTTACGCCCTTATCTTCTGAAGTCACACTTAATTTAACAGAACCGCCTTTAGGTGTATGTCTAATGGCATTATCAATTAAATTTGTGAGAACCTGTTCGATTCGATCAGGATCAAAGGAAATGGAGGTGATTTCATTATCTATCTCTGCAAATAATTGAATTCCATTTTCTTTAGCTAATCCCTGGAACTTGTGGATAATTCGATTGATAAAAGAAGAGATATTAGTTTCCTCCATTGTTAATTGAAGATGTCCTGCTTCCATTCGGGCTAAATCTAGCAATTCATTGACAAGCCGGCCCATACGCAAGGATTCATCATAAATGACTTTTGCCATTTCCTTTTTCTCTTCTTGGGATTCAGCAATATCATCAACGATTGCCTCACTATAGCCCTGCAACATCGATATTGGCGTTCTAAGCTCATGAGAAACGTTTGCAATAAAGTCTTGTCTCATTTTATCTAACTGTCTTTCCTCGGTCATATCCCGCAGAACGGCTACTGCACCGCGAATAAAACGGTTACTATATAATGGACTAACTAGAATGACCCAATGTCTGCCTTGGAATGAAATTTCACCCATTTGTTCTGCTTCAGTATCGACTGCTTGCTGAAATAGATCCATTATCTCTGGTGGTATGGCTTCGGAATCCGTACTAATTCCACCCATTTCATAATACCAATATTGAAGAAAGCGGTCTGCTGGAGGATTGGTGATTAGAATCGCCCCATCCCGATTAAAGGTAATAACACCATCTGCCATACTGCTTAGGATACTCGATAATTGCTCTTTTTCTTGGCTAAGTGCACTCATATTGAATTTTAATTGTCTTCCCATTTGATTAAATGCAGTTGCTAGTTCCCCAATTTCATCATGTGTAAGGATGGGTACTTTTGTATCGAATTTCCCTCTGGCCACTTCAAAGGCTGCTTCTCTCATCTTTCTTAACGGAGCTGCAATTCTTGTGGACAAAAAGAAGGCAAAAATAGTTGTAAGGATAATAGCTACACCCGCAACAAGTAAAATAAATTTAGTTGTTTCATGGGTTGTTTCTTGCATTACTTCTAATGATTGATAAATAAAAACGGCACTTTTTTCTTCCCCGGGCAAATGCAAAGGTACACCAATAATTGAATACTTAGCTTCCTTTTTTTCTTCATTAAAGGAAAGGGTGGAAATCTTTTCAACAGTCCTATCTTTTTTTAATACTTGTGATAATGTCGGGTCATTTTTAATATCAGTATAGGATAACCTATTTGAAAGATTCGTGTTTGGAGAGTAATAGATTTCACTCTCATTTTTAACAATTACTACATTGTTGACATTATCAATAATTTCCCAGGATATCTCTAATCCAAGTGGTAATTTTTCATTAGGATGTTTTTCTAAAACATTTGCAATTTTCTCAGCTGTATTGGTCAAATCCTTTTTCATCTCAAGAGTATTGTAGTTTTGGAAAAATTCGAGAAGCATGATTGTTAAGATGAATAGCACAAAAGATACTAATAAAAGGATCGTTAACCATAGCTTTCCTACAACACTTCTTAATAATGTCATTCATTAATAACCTCAAATTTATAGCCTACGCCCCAAACTGTAACAATCATTCTTGCAGCTTGTTCAGATACCTTGTTTAATTTTTCACGAAGACGCTTTACGTGCGTATCAACTGTACGTAGATCCCCGAAAAATTCATAATGCCAAACTTCTTTTAGTAACTGTTCACGGTCAAAAACCTTATCTGGTGCCTTCGCTAAGAAATAGAGCAATTCATATTCTTTTGGCGTTAAACTTACTTCTTTACCATCTGCTGCTACCCTATGTGCGTCATTATCAATGGTTAAGTGTGGGAATACAATGACGTCTTTCGTTGTCGTTTCCGTTTGCAGGTAACTTGTTTGTGAAGACCTTCTTAACAAGGCTTTGACACGCAGGACAACTTCTCTCGGACTAAATGGTTTGACTATATAGTCATCAGTGCCCACTTCAAAGCCTTGGACTCGATTAATTTCTTCCCCTTTAGCAGTAAGCATGATTACCGGTGTTGCCTTCTTTTCTCTTAATTCACGACAAACTTCAATTCCGTCTTTCCCTGGCATCATTAGGTCAAGAAGAATGACATCATAGTCATTAGCAAACGCTTTTGCTAACGCCTCGGTTCCATCTTCTGCTTCATCAATTGTATAGTCTTCACGCTCTAAGTACATTTTTAATAAACGGCGAATTCTTTCCTCATCATCTACAACTAAAATTTTCACGTCTTTTTCCATTATTAATCCCCCCATGGAGTTTATTTTACAAAACGCTATTGTTTTATGCCATATTTTCGTGCTAATTCTCCTATAAAAAGTGTCAATAATTTGACAACGATAGCTACACTTGAAAATTTAATAAAAAGCCTTCACTTTTTGAAAGTGAAGGCTATAAAATTTTACCTATTGTGAATGCTCAACCCGCATAGGAATGTAAGCCAGCAATAACGAGATTGACTGCAACAAGGTTAAACATAATAATCACAAAACCAAGTACTGCTAACCATGCAGATTTTTCGCCATGCCACCCTTTTGAAAGGCGAAGATGTAAAAATGCTGCATAGAATAGAAATGTTATTAAAGCCCAAACTTCTTTTGGGTCCCATCCCCAAAATCGTGACCAAGCCATTTGTGCCCATATCATTGCAAAAATGAGTGCACCCAGAGTAAATACTGGGAAACCGATTAATACAGAGCGATAGCTAATTTCGTCAACAAAGTCTAGTTTAATGTTTTTAACTAGCGGTTTTAGTGCTGCAGCAATTCGTTTTCGTAATATTAATCTAATTAAGCCATAAATAACGAGTCCCGCCATTAATGACCAAATGACTGTATTTAATTTTTTGGCATTAATAAAAGCTGGTACCTCGAACAAAGGCTTAAATCCATCTTTTGTTAGTAAGTCTCCTTCATGCGGACCGGAAATGGCAGGCATCGTATATTCAACAATAGCCTGGTTATCATGTTTATCAACCCAATTAAATTTCTCATGGTAACCCAACCCTGAAAATAGTGAAGATACGGCAACGAAACCAAGTACGGCAACTAATGAAAACATGACCATTTCAAGCCAAAAGGTTTGTTTGTTGGATTTTGTTTGATCAATTGCCTTTACGAGATAAATAAGCCCTGCCGCAAAGCTAATCGATAGAATAGCTTCCCCAATCGCCGCAGTAGTTACGTGAATATGCAGCCAATAACTTTGTAATGCGGGTATTAATGGCGTAATATCCTTTGGAAACATACTTGCATAAGCGATAACCAATAGGGCGACAGGCATTGTAAATAATCCTAGTAAGGTTGTTCGATAAATAAAATAAATGACAATAAATGCACCTACAAGCGCCATTCCGAAGAATGTCGTGAACTCAAACATGTTACTAACTGGAGCGTGACCCGCAGCAATCCATCTAGTGATAAAGTAACCCAGTTGCGAAACAAAACCAACAATTGTTAACAGTACAGCAATCTTTCCCCATATGTTGGTTCCTTCCTTTTCATTCGCTTGCTTCTTGGATTTAATAGACCCTCCGAAAAACAGGGTTGCAACTAAATATAGTATAAAAGAAATAAATAATAAATTACTACTAATCGTTGCCAACTAGACACTCTCCTTATCCTTAGGTTTATCAGTATCTTCCCTTTGAACTTGATCGTCTGGCATTTCAAGTTTCGTATCTGTCAAAACTGTTTCCATTTCTTTTTTTAGTCCATACCAATTTTTGTTTGTATGCGCTGCAATCCAAATTTGTCCATTTTTGTTTTGAATCCAAATTCGACGGTGATTCCAATAGGCTCCTTGCATGACGCCAATCATAAATATGATTCCACCTAATATAATTGCCCATAATGTTGAATCCTTCCGAACAATAAATCCTGAAACATTCTTTGTTTCGATTCCTTTAAATGCCATTTTATATTGATTAGCCCCAAATGGCTCGATGGTTTGCTTGATGGCAACGAAACTTGTTTCCCCTTTTGGCTTTTCAGGGGATACCATCCGGAAGACAAAGGCAGGGTTGTTTGGAACTCGTGATTTTGTTGTTGGCTCCCCATTTTCCGCAAATTCGAAATCTGGAAAGTAGTTTAGAATTTCAACAGAATACCCATTACCAAGATCATACTTCATCTTCGGATCTGTAAGATCAATTTTAAGATCGTTAATGGCTTTTTTCGTATTTTTATTTGTTAATGAAAATGACATCGTATTGAGTTCATTTCGGAATGAAGCTTGGAAGACAGAATAACCTTCAAAGGTGAGAGGGAGATTTACTCTTACCTTATATTCGGTTACTTTCTTGAGCTTTGGTTTCTCGCCAGGTAGATTATTTCCAACACGCTTATAAAGAACAACATTCGATTGATAATTTTTCACAACATCTCCAGCCATATTAATAGCCTTTTCAAATGTTTTGTCTTTATTTTTATCATAGTGTTCTAAAATGAATTTGTTATTTTGGAGATAGAACTGTCCTTCTGTCTCAGGAACAAGAGCTGTTTCTCCCTCCCTGACCCAAAGGTTCTCATTAACATACATTCCAGGAATAAAGCGCAGCATCCCGCCGAGTAAGAAAATAATTAATCCAACATGGTTTACATACGGACCCCAGCGAGAAAAACGCCCTTTTTCAGCTAAGATATCTCCATTTTCTTCGCGGACATGGTAACGTCTTGCCATTAAATGCTTCTTAATTATCGTAAGATCATTTTCATCTGTACTTTCGTTCACACCAAAAATGCGCTGACGTTTTAAAAAACCTTCGTGTCTTGTAACCCTTTGGGCCTTAAGGGCCTTATATAATGGCACTACCCGATCGAGACTACAAATGACCAAGGATATACCGATCATCGCAATTAATAATAAATACCACCAGGAACCATATAAATTATTAAAACCTAATTGGTAATATAATTTACCAACCCAACCATATTCCTGCTCGTAATAAACATCTGCAGGCAAGTCTATATACATTTCCTGCGGCAAAATCGTACCAAGTGATGAAGCAATTAAGGTAATAATAATCAGCCAAACGCCAACCTTCACTGATGAAAAAAAGTTCCATATTTTATCAATAAATGTTTTATTATATGTTTGTGAACGTCTTGCACTTCCTTCATAGCGCATATCGAGAAGTTCTGCAGGGTTTATTTTCTCATCCAGCACTTTTCCGCATGCCTCACATAAAACAGTTCCATGTGGATTTACATGCCCGCATTCACATTTAACATCTTTCATTGAAAAAACTCCCAACAACCTAAGGTTTTATTTTCTCCATAAATTCCCTAATTTTCTCTTCTGTTAACTCACCCGTATAATATTTAACGACCTTGCCATTCTTATCAATCAAAAATGTAGCTGGCAGCGGATCAATACCATAAGTATTCATTACATCCTTATCTGTATCAATCATAATCGGAAAATCCAGCTTAAGTCGGTCAGCAAATTGATTAACTGCAAGTTTAGATTCTTGAATATCTACTGTTAAAACTTGTACCCCTTTGTCCTTATACTGATGATACTGATTATTAATATACGGCATTTCCTTTTTACAAGGCGGGCACCATGTTCCCCAGAAATTTAAGAAAACCCCTTGGCCGCGATAATCGGAAAGCTGATGTTTATTTCCTTGCATATCAACTAATGCAAAATCAGGAGCTAAGCTATCAACCGCCACTTTTTGTTTATTATCTTTTGTAAAATTAGCATATAGCGTATAAACAACGGCAGCCCCTAGTAAAAGTAGTATGATAGTTCTTACAACTAATCGCCGCTTTTTCAATTAATTCCCCTCCAGTAAATCACATGACACAGTTTGTCTAATTATAGCATTTTACAACACAAATACAGTGTAAATGAAGAATAGCATTTGTGACGGTTTTATGAATTTTTTTTGGTTGAGCCTAACCCTAGTGCCCTTAGCTGCTTTACTTCATGTGGGGTTAGCTCTCTTGCATCGCCCGTTTTTAAACCATTTAGTGTTAAGAAGGCATATCGTTCACGCTTTAATTTCAATACATCATGACCAATTGCTTCAAACATCCTTCTAACTTGACGATTTCTACCTTCATGGATGGTTATTTCAACAATGGCCGATTGTTTTTTATTATCTGCTGAGAGCAATTTCACTCTAGCTGGAGCTGTTTTTCCATCTTCTAGACGGATTCCTTTTTCAAGCTTCCTTAGATTTTCCTTTGAGGGAATGCCTTTTATTTTTGCAACATAAACTTTGTCTATTTCACTTTTCGGATGCATGAGTAAATTAGCAAATTCTCCATCATTCGTTAACACTAATAATCCTGATGTATCATAATCAAGGCGTCCAACGGGATAAATCCTTTCTTTTAAATGCGGAAAGAAATCCGTCACTACCTTTCTGCCCTTCTCGTCGTTCACACTTGAAATAACTCCTCTTGGTTTATATAAAAGGAAATAAACAGGTTCTTCTTTCTCAATCTGTATTTCATTTACCTCTACCTTATCAGATGAAGATACCTTCAGACCAAGCTCTGTAACAACCTTTCCGTTAACCTTTACACGCCCTTCTTTAATTAAGTCCTCAGATTTCCTTCTTGAAGCAATGCCCGCTCGAGCAATTACTTTTTGCAATCTTTCCATTCATTCCACCTCGAATTTATCTGTATAAAAAATAAGATGGCTCCATAGAGCCATTGGTTTCCTTTTCAGAAATAGTAATTTCCTTATTACTAGGGTAACGAACACAGAAACCTATCCTAATGAATTATGACATAATTTCTTCACTTTTCAAAGTCACGGGTATTATTACAGAAAAATATTAAAATAGCATGTTCAAATTGAACATGCTCCAGATTGTAGACAAAAGGCATTCGAATGAGCCCATTCGGATGCCTTTTTATTGGATTTTTGCTCATAAGAGCAAAATTTAGACCTACCTTTGACTATTATTACGCCAATTCTGGACCTTTCCACGTCCAGCTGGCCATCTTTTTCAAGTTCATGGCAGCAAAAGTAAGCATCGCTTGCATGGACAATTTTTTTAAGCCTCTTAAGGTTGTCCAACGCATACCATGCTTTTCCTTAGCATCCGCAAAGACCCGTTCAATCGTTTCTTTACGTCTTGCGTAAATGCTTTTATTTTCTTGTGTGTGACGAAGATGATCGGCTTCTTCTATGTAATGTTCCCAAACATGTCGCTCAATCAATTTTTTATGTTCTTTACTCTGCGTGCATTCTGAAAGTAAAGGACAATTTTGGCACTCAAACGGATTAGAGAAGTATTGACGCTTTCCATTCTTCGTCGTCGTTGCATATTTCAGTATTTGTCCTTGCGGACAGATATAACAATCGTAGTATTCATCATAAATATACTCATGTTTTTTCATATAACCGTCCTTCGTACGAGGTCGTGTATATGGTAATGCAGGAGTCATATCATTTTCAATTACGAATTGAGCAATAGCAGGTGTTTTGTATCCAGCATCAGCAGCAACAGCTTCAGGTTTCCCGTGTTTTTCAATGACCTTCTCAAGTAGTGGCTCGAAAATGACGCTATCATGGATATTCCCCGGGGTTACAATTGCACCCAAAACAAAACCATTTCGATCCGAAGCCGCATGAAATGAATATGCGAACTGTTTCGTTCGCTCATCCTTTAC
Source organism: Bacillus sp. OV166 (assembly GCF_900177675.1). GTDB lineage: Bacteria > Bacillota > Bacilli > Bacillales > Cytobacillaceae > Neobacillus. The sequence goes on from NZ_FXWM01000001.1 coordinate 4,848,815, forward strand.
GTAATAACCACTTTCTGGGTCAGTGGTACTTTCTTTAATTTCCTTTAATTCTTCTTTTTCAAATTTATCTGGAGGAAATGGCTTTTTTCCGTGATCATCCCGGTCTTTATTAATCTCTTCTTGTAGACGTGTTTCATAAGCCTTCGATTCCTTTCGAACTACTTTCTTTTCAAATTTACGCTTATTTGCACTAGCTTTAACATGTGTAGAATCAATAAATACGTGCTCGCTACTAATCAATTTCTTTTCTGAGGCTTCCTTTAAAATACGATAGAATATCTGTTCAAATAAATCAGTATCCTTAAAGCGTCGCTCGTAGTTTTTACCAAACGTTGAAAAGTGAGGTACCTTATCATAAAAACCAAAGCCGAGAAACCAACGATATGCCATATTCGTTTCGATTTCTGCAATGGTTTGACGCATAGAGCGAATACCGAAGGTATATTGAATGAAAGCCATCTTTATCAATACCACAGGGTCAATACTCGGACGTCCCCGTTCAGATGAGTACATATCTTGAACAAGTGAATAGATAAATGAAAAATCAATAGCAGCTTCTATCTTACGAACCAAGTGGTTCGCGGGTACAACTTGTTCTAAAGCTATCATTTCTATTTGATCACGATTCATCTGTGTATTTTTAGTTAGCATTTCATCCACCTCATCTATATGTCTGTATCTTAATTATACAAAGGACTGATTTAAAGGTCATTATTGATTTTAAAACTTGTTGATTGGAGCGGAAGGCGCGAAGACTCCTGCGGGAGTACGGAGCAGGGGAGACCCCGCAGGCGCTTAAGCGCCGAGGAGGCTCCCCGCTACGCCCGCGGAAAGCGAAGCGCCTGGAGCGCAAATCAACAAACAATTTAACAAAGACATAAAAAAGACTGCCGGCAAACCCAAGTTTTTCGGATTTGTCGACAGTCTGTAGCATGTTCAAATTGAACATGCTCATTCATTTTATATTATTTTGTTCCAAAAAACATCGAAACTACTACAATTGCAGCGATAATTCCGACTACGTCGGCAAGTAGACCTACTTTTAGGGCATCCCCCATTTTTTTTATTCCAACTGCTCCGAAATAGACGGTTAAAACATAAAAGGTTGTGTCTGTACTCCCTTGCAAAACAGAAGCCAGTCGGCCAATAAATGAGTCTGGCCCATAAACGCCAATTAAATCACTTGTCATTCCCAGTGCAGCATTTCCAGAAATAGGCCTGATAATCAATAAAGGCACTATTTCCGCGGGTACTCCAATTGATTTCATCATCGGTCGAATCCAATTCATTAAAGCGTCTAATGCACCGGACGCGCGAAAAATTGAAATGGCCACAAGCATACCAACAAGGAAGGGAATAATTGAAAAGGCAATCTTAATTCCTTCTTTTCCACCTTCAACAAAACTTTCATAGGTTGGGACGCGTTTGAAGGTACCATATAATAGAATAAACCCAATTAGTAAGGGGATAAATGTTAACGAAATAACCGATATCATCTCCATGTTTTTTCATCCTTTTCTGCTTCTGCGATAATAGAAATAACGGTCAATTAAGATTGCACCTATCGCAGAGATAATGGTTGCTATAATCGTTGGAACGACTATCTCAGTAGGAGATGCAGAATGATAATTCATTCTAATCGCAATGACAGTTGTTGGAATAATGGTAATACTTGCAGTATTAATTGCTAAAAAGGTAACCATGGATCTGCTCGCTGAATCCTTTCCCCCATTTAACTTTTTTAGTTCTTCCATCGCTTTAATACCAAGAGGAGTAGCTGCATTTCCCAATCCGAACATATTTGAAATCATATTTGATAAAATATAGCCCATTGCTGGATGGCTTACAGGTACTTCAGGAAATAATCGTCTGACAAGCGGTCGAAACAGTTTAGATAGGCGTTCTAAAAGGCCGGACTCCTCCGCAATCCGCATCATTCCAAGCCAAAAGACGAGAACGCTGATAAGTCCAATACAAAGGGTCACCGCTTCTTTCGCACCATCAAATATTGCTTTATTCACTTCAGCCATTGTCCCATTGAATAGCGCGAAAATAAACCCAACAACAGTCATAAACACCCAGATATAATTAACCATTGGACTTTACACCAATAAAGATAAGAAAAATTTCCTTTACAAAATCCAACAACCTTTTTTTCTGCTCGGGCACCTTCTGATAGTAAATCGGAGTTTCTTGAACAACTCTTCCATCTAAGTAAACTGCTGCCTTTCCAACAATTTCTTCATTCTTCTTGTCATTATCAAATTTTTTGGCAGGCTTATTCAACTTATATTTAATAGAAAATAAGTCCATTTCCTCGCTCTTTACAGGATAAACAATTGATTTCTTTACGTATAAATGATTCTTATAATACTTATTTTTTACATCCTCAATTTTACCCTCAGGTAATACTTCAGCCATATCAAACCCTTTAAATCCAATCTCATACATGGAAATATGATCATTCCAATCGTCTGGTCCGTTCAAGGTTACTGCAATTAGGCTCATATCTCCTTTTGTTGCAGTTGTTACCAATGTCCTTTTGGCTCGTTTGGTATAACCTGTTTTCCCACCGGTTGTATATTTATACTTTGTTAGCAAGCGGTTTTTATTTTTCCAGACACGGTCCCAATCTTCTGTGGGGTTTGGTGCTCTATATACCTTTGTACCAGAGATTTTCTTAAAGGTTTTATCCTGCATGGCATAGCGCATTAACACGGCCATGTCATAGGCTGTTGAGTAATGGTCTTCACGGTCATCAAGTCCATGTGGATTGGCAAAATGGGTATTTAACATCCCGATTTCCTTTGCCTTTAGATTCATTAAATAGGAAAATCCCTCTACACTTCCCCCAACGTACTCGGCGATTGCTACAGCCGTGTCATTTCCGGACCTTAGCATCAACCCATATACTAGGTCCTTAAGCTTAATTTTTTCGCCTGGCTTTAAATAGACTGACGATCCTTCTGCACGAGTCGCTTGTTCGCTAACTTTTACATATTGATTCATTTTCCCCGATTCGATTGCTAGTTTCGCAGTCATTATCTTCGTTATACTTGCGATTCTTCTTTTTGTGTTGGCATCTTTCTCATAAAGGATACGACCTGATTTCTGCTCTATCAAAACCGCACTTGCTGCACTTACGGAAACTGAAGCATCCACCTTTTGAGGAATGTTAGCAATGAATATTGAGACTATGAGGGAAAACATAACTAGCTTCCAAATCATTCTCATTAGATTAACCTCGTCCCCTTGTAAAGTTATCTCGCTTCAGTGCCAAAGAAGGCACTTCTGCATTTCATTTTTCTTGTACAAGTTTATGCAGGACGAGGCTTGTTATGACAATTTGCTGAAGAAAAAGAAAAGCAGACGACAATTTCGTCTGCTTTTCTTTTTGACCATGTTAAAGGTCATTATTGATTTAAAGCCTACGTTGATTGTAGCGGAAGGCGCGAAGACTCCTGCGGGAGGACGGGGCAGGGGAGACCCCACAGGCGCTTAGCGCGGAGGAGGCTCCCCGGGACCGCCCGCGAACCGCACGCGCCTGGAGCGGAAATCAACAGCCAAGTTAAAATGCTGTCCATTTGATGTCCGCTGCTTTTTCAAACCGCATTTCTACATCATGCCAATTTACTAAGTTCCACCAATTGTCGACATAATCCGGCCTTTTGTTTTTATACTGAAGATAATAAGCATGCTCCCAAACATCTAATACTAAGAGTGGAATGGTATCCCACTGGGTCAATAGCATATGTCGTTCAGATTGCAGTATCTCTAAATGCCTTGCTCGTGGAGACCAAACTAATATGGCCCAGCCTACTCCTTCTACTTGCTTAGCCGCTTCAGAAAATTGCTTTTTAAACGCCGCAAAACTTCCAAAGTATTTCTCAATTTCACCTTTTAACAATCCTTTTGGATGATCCCCGCCATTGGGGCTCATGTTTTTCCAAAAAATTGTATGAAGATAATGTCCAGACCCATGAAAGGCAAGCTCTCGTGACCAATGTTTAATTAATGAAAAATCGTTAGTTTCCCTTGCTTTTTTAAGATTAATTTCTGCTTTATTTAATCCATCAACATATGCTCTGTGATGCTTATCATGATGAAGCTTCATGATTTCCTCTGAAATATATGGTTCTAGTGCATTATAGGGGTAGGGAAGGTCAGGGAGTGTATGGCCCCCAGCGGGTACAACTTTTTCTGCCACCCAAATGACTCCGCCTTCTTGTTTTCTTTTAAAATAATCTTCCATTTGCTCATGGATATGCTCAGCCTTTGCTTGAAGGCTGAGTAGCTCTTCATTTGATAATTGTCTGCCTGTGTTTTCGATTAATTCAGTGAAATTATCAAGATGTTCCCATAAATCAGAATTTCCTCCCTCCTTTTCTGATTGAAGAAACTGTTTCATTTGCTCATTCCACTCAAACAGTTCGTTTACATAACGACTAAAACGATCCATTCTATCCCTTCTTCCTGACAATAGGATGCTTTATAAGTAGCCTACCTAGATGGTATGAGGGTGAGAGCAAGAAAAGAACATGATAAAAGGCCGCCCTAATAATAGGACCGCCCTTTCAATGATAATCTTATTTTGATTGGATCATTTTTGTTCGATAATCTGTTTCATAATACTCTAGTTCTTCCCTAATCCTTTGAAAATCACCTTCTAAACTTTTGACCAACTGTACAATACTGTCAGAAATGTTTCGATAAAACTTGATAGAGTTTCTTCCCGTGTAAGCTGACCTGCTGTCTTCGAACCAGGCATCATTCTTCGGTGAGAAAAACTCTTCAATACACTGATGATAAATTTTATAAAGAGTTTTTTCTGCTGCTGCTTTTTGAAAAGGACTGCCTTGCAAAATTACGGAGCACGCATCTAAACCTTCTTCACTATAAACAATTAATTTCCGTAAATTTGCAAAGATTAATTTATTATAATTACGATCTTCTTCATTTTCCAAGTCTAATTGCGAAAGCGTTGCTTCATTTAAAAAATCCTCTAATGTTAAAATTGACTTCCCTAAAAAATTCTTTACATCATTTAATTGTGTTTTTACCAATGTATTGCCCATTGTTAACCCCCTAAATTATTTTTACTTCGTAAACATTGCTTATTTTGGCTGCATAATGAACTCTAGCGGAGAACGAAGCTCATATTCTTTCTTTTGGTTAAGAGAAAGAAAAATTTCAGGTAATTTATTATAATTGATATCTTGAAAATAAGAAGCAAATTCCTGCTTTGAATTAATATAAAGTCGTTTTCGGCTGCGCAGGCCTGGATTTTTCAAGAGACATACAAGTGCTACGATGTCTTTAAACGAAACCTCATTGTTATCCTGAACCATAATCGGGTCTTGCTTGTACGGAGTGAATTCATGGAAGAATTCATCGAAATACCTAACATATAAAACGTGCAGCGTTTTTTCCTCACCATCTTCAGAAAAAGTAACGATGCTTCTGTTAAAATAGTCCTCAGAAGTATTTGATTGTTCCTTTTCTAATTCAAAGCCTTTACACTCTTTAATTAACAAATTAATCCCACTCCTTGGCCAATGACAATATCACATGTAAATATCTTTTTAACATGTCGTGAAAGAATTGAATAATTAACCTACGTTTATTTTATCATAAAATTAAGTAAGTATTGGAAAATTAAGAATTAATCGTCTCCTGAAATTTTTCAAAAAATAGATCTGCCTCTTCCTGAATAAATTCATCTTCTGCCTTTTCGGGAAGCTGGGGTAGTTCTTCAATACTTTTCAGACCAAAGTAGTCCAGAAACTCTTTCGTTGTTCCATATAAGTAGGCTCTTCCAGTACCCTCTGCACGGCCAACTTCTTTTATTAACGCTTTTGCCATTAGTGTATGCAAAGGTCTTTCTGTTTTCACACCGCGAATTTCCTCAATTTCAGCTCGAGTGATTGGCTGTTTATAGGCAATGATGGCCAATGTTTCTAGCGCTGCCTGTGACAATGTGGAAGTATGGGGGGAATCAACAAGTTTCTTTAGATAAGTTGCATTTTCTTTCTTTGTTGCAAGTTGATAGGTACCAGCAAGCTGGACCATCATAATTCCCCTTTTGTTGTCCCGCTCATATTCTTTTTTCAGATCCTCAATGATTTCACTTGCCTTAAGTTCATTCACTTCTAGAACCTCTGCTAGCTGTTTCAGTGAAAGCCCTTCATCCCCTGCAGCAAACAACAGGCTTTCTAGGATACTGTTCCAGTTAATGATTTCCAATCATTTCTGCCCCTTCCTTTACGGCTTTAACATAAATATCTCCAAAGTTCTCTTGTTGCTGGGCGTCAATCTCTTTTCTTTTAATAAGTTCCAAGACGGCCAAAAAGGTTACGACGATATGGTCCTTAGCCGGATAGGGAAATAATTCATTAAAGTTTTTTTGTCCTTTAAGCTGCTTAAGTTCCACCATAATTTCTGTCATTCTGGTTTCAATAGATATTTCCTGACGAGTAATCTTCGTTGCCATTGGACGCTGAAGTTTCTTTCGTCGCATTAATTTTTGAAGTGCAGCCAGCATATCATACAGAGAAACATTTAACTCCTCTTTTTCCGGCTGTTTCTCTTTCGCAAACTCAGAAAGATCACTTGGCGGCTTTGTATACATTAGCCCTCGTTCCACTTCCATGGATTTTAAGTCATGGGCTGCTTCTTTATATTTTCGATACTCTATTAAACGCTCAACAAGTTCGTCTCTTGGATCTTCTTCGAATAACAAGTCAGGATCCTCTACATCGAGAACTTCCTCATGCTTTGGTAAAAGCATTTTACTCTTAATTACGAGCAACGTCGCAGCCATAACTAAAAACTCGCTTGCAACATCGAGCTTGAGCTCATTCATTGTCTTAATATACATTAAGTATTGCTCGGTTATTTCGGCAACCGGAATATCATATATATCAATTTCTAAACCATTAATTAAATGGAGCAGCAAATCTAATGGTCCTTCAAATGCATCGATTTTCACCTGGTATGGCATTATAACTCACCAAAATTCTTTAAAATAAGTTCGTTGATCATTCACTTCGAATATTAATAGTATAGAGGATTAAATAAGGTTATCCAATAGAAAAATCAACATGGCGAGGGAATATTATCAAAACATGATGATTGCCCATAACAATGGACAAATATCCTACATATGATGACAAGGAAAAGAACAAAACATTTTTTAGGAGGTAATGAATATGTCAGACGGATTCGGATCCGGATTTGCGTTAATTGTAGTTCTATTTATCTTGTTAATTATCGTTGGTGCTTCCTGGGTCTATTAATTAAACATTAGGAATTGTTCAGGATTACACATATTACTGTTCGCTCCGGCTACCAATATTAATTAGAACTACTTGCCCGTCAATATTGACGGGCTTTTTTTTTGAAAAGTAAAATTCTAATATTATAAAGGAACCATTTAACTGTGATAAACTATACTAAACATTTTGTAAGGGGGAGAATTGCTTGTACCCGAGCGAGTATATACATTTTTTAGCCCATTTTCATGGCGATCGTGATTATTTCGAGTGCCATGAACTACTTGAAGATTACTGGAAAAAGACCGATCCGAGAAACAAGGATTCCGTCTGGGTCGGTTTTATTTTATTGTCAGTATCTGCTTATCATCATCGTCGAAGTAATTTTAGCGGTGCTGAACGAACATTAAGAAAAGCAATAATGATACTTAAATTACAATCGGATTCATTGACAAAACTCGGATTAAATAAAGTGGATTTTTACCACTTGTTAAATAGACAGATTTCTGCATTACAAAAAGGAGAATCATACAGAAGCATTTCCTTACCCATTTGTGACCCCGCCTTATTAGAATTTGCCAAAAAGGCATGTGATCAAAAGGGGTTTATTTGGGGAAATGAAAGTGATCTTACAAATAACTCCCTTGTCCACCGTCATAAATTACGTGACAGATCCAGTATAATAGAAGAAAGAACTCGGTCATTAAAGACGCGGAAAAGCAGCGAATAAATTTATTATTCGCTGCTTTTTTGAATGTAATCTAGCAAAAATCACATTTTTCGATAAAAGCTGCTGTATTTTCATTTGCAGTAATTTCTTTTTCTGCATACATTTCATTCAGTGCTTTAACCATTTTTTTACCGATTCCCTGAAAACGATGCGAAGGATTCACGGAGATATGAAGGATTTCTATAGAATTGGTATCATCGTGATTCAAGACACCCAAAAGCCCTATTATATCTTCTTCTTTCCAAAGAAAAAGCTGCAAATGCTCTTCTGTTTCATATTCCTTCATGGTTTGTTGGAGCTTTTTTAAGTCTTTTTCGCTGGGCATAAAGGATAATAAACCCATTGCAATTTTTTCGAAAGTTCTTTTATAACGAATTAACATTTAGATCCCTCATTATATTAAATAAACCGATAAAATATTTGGTTTAACAATAGTATATTTTTACCAAGAAAATCAATATTAAACATTATTCATTATATGTAGTCGCAGTTATTATGTTTCATTAATCACCATGATACATAATAAATGGTCAATCATCAATAAAATTATTCTTAGTGTCTGGGTCCAATAAAAATCCAATAAATAATTCCCCATAGAACGGACAAGCCAATAAGAATACTAAATAACACCCAGTTAGTTCTCTTCATGAAAAGCTTCCTCCAAAATAAGTTTTGAAGATGTTGTACATGACTTCCATTCTACACTAAATTACAAAAATAATCTATTCTGCTTATATCCGCTTACAAATTTTGTATTTTTTTTGTTAAGATTAACTATCTATGAAACTTCCGTGTAGATATTTACGTTATTATTATTGGATTCGGTTATATTAATTAATAAAAGAGTCTCAACAATTCTTTACTACCTTTTAGAGTTACGAGGAGGAAACTATGAAGAAAATTCTTATTTACTTATTGTTAAGTTTGCTACTTATCAATCCAGTCCCCACTTTTGCTGATATAGCTGAAGGGGACATGATTGTTACATTAGGTGAAAATTTAACAAAAGAGCAAAAGAATAAACTATTAACGGAAATGGGTGCTCCAAATGATGTACAAATAGTAACTGTATCGAATCAGGAGGAACATCAATATTTAGGGAAATACGTATCAAAATCATACATCGGCACAAAGGCCATATCATCATCTGCTATAACCATTCAAGCTAAGGGGTCTGGGATTACCGTTGAAACCAAAAATATTAACTGGGTTACGGACGAGATGTATGTCAATGCCCTTATCACTGCGGGTGTTAAGGATGCAAAAATTTATATAACATCCCCGATTACGGTTTCTGGAACGGCCGCGCTTACAGGTATCATAAAAGCCTATGAAATATCTGCTGATGAAACGATTCCTGAAGAAGTAAAACAAGCAGCAAACCAGGAAATGGTCGAAACCGCTAAACTAGGAGAATCCATTGGTGATAAGAACGCTGCTGCATTAATTGCGAAAGTGAAAGAAGAAATTGCTAAGAATAAACCAAAAAATGATGAAGAATTACAAAATATTATTGAACAAGCTGCAAATGAATTAAATGTTAAACTTACTGATGAAGAAATGAAACGATTAATGGACTTTTTTAATAAGCTCAAAGATTTAAACATTGATTGGAACCAAGTTAGCGACCAACTTAATAAAGCTAAAGATCGTATTTCTAAATTTCTTCAATCAGAAGAAGGACAAGGTTTCTTAGAAAAAATTAAACAATTTTTTATTTGGCTCATTGATGCCATTAAATCCATATTCTCCTAACTGAATCAGAAAAAGCTGCCACTTCAAACGAAGTGGCAGCTTTTTCTATTTCAGCGGCAAATCATGGCGTAGTAAGTCTTCGTAGGTCTCTCTTTTTACTACAAGTGTTACTGTTCCATTTTCTACAAAAACGACAGCCGGACGCGGGATTCGATTATAGTTATTTGACATTGAATAGCCGTAGGCACCCGTGCAAAAAACTGCGAGAATATCCTCTTCTCCAGTTTCTGGAAGCGGCAAATCCCAAATCAACATATCTCCAGATTCACAGCATTTCCCAGCGATTGAAACAGTTTTATTCGCTTTCGTTAATGGCTTATTTGCAAGAACAGCTTCATATTTCGCCTGATAGAGTGCAGGTCGAATATTGTCACTCATTCCGCCATCAACCGCTAAATACTTTCTAACACCAGGTACTTCTTTGGACGAACCCACTTTATAAAGAGTAATTCCTGCATCGCCAACAAGTGAACGACCTGGCTCTATCCAAATTTCCGGCATTTTTAAAGAGTAGTTCTCCGTTAACTTTTTTACTTCCCGTATAATTTCACTCACATATTGGAATGGTTGTAATGGTTCATCTTCTTTTGTATAGCGGATCCCGAAGCCCCCGCCCAAATTTAAAACCTTTGCTTCAAAGGAAAGTTCCTTTTTCCATGCTTCCATTTTTTCGACAATCTTTTTTGCAGCTAATAAAAAGCCAGTTGTTTCAAAAATTTGTGATCCAATATGGCAATGGAGTCCAAGTACCTCAAAGTTTTCAATTTCAAGCGCCATTTTTAATGCGTCTTCCGCTTGTCCATTTTGAAGATCGAACCCAAACTTCGAATCTTCCTGCCCAGTTAAAATGTAATCATGTGTATGGGCTTCGATTCCCGGAGTTACCCTTAGCAGGATATTTACATGTGCATTTTTTTCGATTGAAATTGCTTTTAATAGCGCAAGTTCCGAAAAATTATCCACAACAATACAGCCGATTTCCTGATCCAATGCCATTTCTAATTCTTCTCTACTTTTATTATTTCCATGAAAATGAATTCTCTCGACTGGGAATCCTGCAGCCAACGCAGTATACAATTCACCCCCGGATACTACGTCGAGTGACAACCCCTCTTCCTCGGCGAGCTGAATCATGGCAATGGTTGAAAAAGCTTTACTGGCATAGGCCACTTGTGCCTTAATATTTTGTTCTTCAAATGCCCGCTTAAAGGACCGTGCCCTCTCGCGCATTAATGCGACGTCATATACGTAAAGGGGAGTTCCAAATTCTTTAGTCAACTCAACAGAATCAACTCCGCCAATTTCTAAATTTCCATTTTTATTTACCCCTGTTGTCCCGTAAAAATACATTCCCTTCCCTCTCTCTCAATCACTCACTATAGTTTATGCGGACAATCATAAAAGATAATAATAAATAGACAGAATCTGCAAAAGATACTGCCTATTTTCACACTTTATCCCTTTATTTAATTAAAAATACTTTAGCATAACTGCTAGAAAAGTGCAATTATTTCTCGTTCGCTTTAGGCTGCTGCCTGTATCGGTTTCTAGGATGTACAATACTAGGTCTGAGAATGGAGCCTGGTATTGCTCTACGGACAATTATCTGCAAAAATCCTTTCGGCTCAAAAGGTAGGAATGGCCATAAATAAGGTGTATTAAGGGCACGTATTTTAACAAGGAAGAGAAAGAATACCGTAGCCCCAATGATAAATCCAGGCAAATGGAAGAATGACACAAGAATCAACAGTGTTAATCGACCAATTTTGTTTGCTACACTTAATTCATAACTAGGAGTTGTAAAAGTGCCAATCCCCGAAACGGCGACGTACAAGATTACCTCTGGAACAAATAGACCTACACTAATAGCAATTTGCCCAATCAATATTGATGCGATTAAACCCATTGCTGTAGAAAGTGGTGTTGGTGTATGAATTGCTGCTAGCCGTAAAAATTCAATCCCAAAATCCGCTAAAAATATTTGAACGATAATGGGAATATTGGTCTGTTCATTCGGTCCAATAAACGACAGCTTTTCAGGTAATAATGAAGGTTCCAATACAAACAACAACCATAATGGAAGTAGTAAAATAGATGTCAATATCCCTAAAAAACGCGTCCAACGCACAAATGTTCCCATTGCTGGTGATTCACGGAATTCCTCTGCATGCTGCACGTGATGGAAAAATGTAGTAGGAGCAATAATAACACTAGGTGAAGTGTCGACATAAATAACAACATGCCCTTCAAGAATATGTGTAGCTGCAATATCAGCACGCTCCGTATATCTTACCAGTGGAAATGGATTCCAACCCTGTTTCAAGATAAATTCTTCGATTGTTTTATCAGCCATTGGAATTCCATCTGTTTCAATTGCTTTTATTTCTTTACGAATAATATTTATCATATCTGGATCTGCAACATCTTCTAAGTAACCTAAAGCCACATCTGACTTGGACCGTTCGCCCACCTTTAGCATTTCGAAGCGCAGTCGTTCATCTCGAATTCTTCGTCTTGTTAAAGCTGTATTTAAAATAATATTTTCAACAAAACCATCACGTGATCCTCTAACTACCTTTTCTGTATCGGGCTCTTGAGGCTGCCTGCCTGGATAGCTTCTAACATCAATGGCAAAAGCAGTATTTTCCCCTTCCATTACAACAACAATCAATCCAGATAAAACCTTGTCGACAATGATATCCAGCTGGTTAATCTGTTCAACAGATTGATTAACTAGTCTATTTTCAACAATCTTAAAGAGGTCTGTCGATAATTTTTCATGATAATTGATTTCTACTAATTCTTTAATCAATTGAATAATGTAACTGGTATCACATAACCCATTAACATAGTAAATATGGACGTCTTTTTTGAGGACTTTTAATTTCCTTACTCCAAAATCAAAGCTTACCCCAAGGCCCACCCGTTGTTTCATATAATTTTCTATTTCATTTACCGATTCCGGGATTGGCCATTTTTGTTCGTTACTTCTTGACATGAAAGCCACTCCTTTCAAGTATAAGCTCCACTGCTTTTTTCGTTATCGGGGAACCCTGCTTGTAGGAGTCACGTCTTGCCATTTTGCCAATATCCCCAACGCCTACGATGATAGGTACCTTCAATTCATCGAGGCAGTAAACAGTGTCACCATTTATTCTCCCGATTTCAAGCTCTGGTATACCAAATTTATCTACCCCATATGGTGTTAAATTCCCATCACGATCGATGCTTACGTCCACCCTAGCCCATTCTTCATGTCTTGATTTTGCTGCGACAGCAATGATGCCCAGAACTTCAATTTCTTTATGTTGAGCAACAAATTTCAATGCATTTTCACCTGCGCCTTCTCCAACTATACCACTATCATCAAACATCACTAATACAGGATCGTGAGGAGTCTTTTTTATTAACTTGACTATTTCAAGTCCAGTTAATGTTGACGGATTTCCTTGGGAACTGGATATACACCTGCCGCCAATTTCTCTAGCAACATGCTCTACAGCCCTTTTTGCATATTCGTCACCATCAGTTATTAAAATAACACGCCTCCGAATGCTCATTCTGTGATGTCCTTTCATCAGAAAAGCGTAAGCGCCTGCTAAGCACCAGTGCTAGACTGTTTTCAAAAGTTTTAATGATGAACAAAATAAACCCATTGGAAGATAGATCCAAAAATCTTCCCTAATACGATGGCCATAATTAATATGGTAATTTCTCCATCTAATCGGATTCTTTTGGCGAGAATGGGGAAGACATTTAATACCTCTGTAAGAGCGGCAGCCAACATTCCATAAAAAGTCCCACCGGTCAATCCTAGAAAAATTAATGGGAAGGAAGGAATGTTTAAAACGGGGTCCCTTAGGCTCGCTCCTACCCCCGTGAGTGCTCCTAAGAATACTGCCCATTCATAATGTTGAATCATTTTCATTGTTTTACTAAGTTGTGTTAGTCTCGGGATAACTCCGAGCACCGTAAGAAAAGCTACAAAACCAGAACCTACCGCCAGTCCGCTTGCTACACCTAAAAAGATAATCGCTAAAATACTAATCATCATTGATTTTTTTTATACTTTCTTTATTTTCATGGATAATTACGTAATTATCTAAATCCATTTGGTAATTAAACATTTCTACTTCTAGAGGACTGGGTTCTTCATTAATACGTTTCTTAAAAACATGGTTAAAAAATAGTATCATTCCTAAGCCTAAACCAATAGAATAGGGGATTTGAAACAGTAATGGTTTTGTTTCTTTTTTTCCAGTAATAATGGTATATAATTTTTCTTGGACACTCTTCATACTTACATCATCATGAAAATTCATGATCGCCATGGCAGAACCAAAAAATAAGAGAAACCATATTAAAAGAAAATAGGGAATGAAAACTCTCTTTTTCTTATACGTAACTTCAATGATGGTCTGCGCAGGACCAATGGTTTGAACTTCCATTTCTCCAAATTCTCTTTTTAATATGTGGATTACTTTCATGACATCTATGATGACTATATTCTGGTCCGCATCTGTTAATTGATGGATCATCATAGTTTGTAAATGTGAAAGAACTTCATCCGGGGCAATGACTTGGGCAATATCCTTTAACAATACTTTTTCTTCAGGCGGTGTTTGGACACGATTCCGCATGCGGATGTATATTGTTTCTTCCAAAACATTCACTTCCCACACAATGATTTCCTCGTATAAATAGTATGAGTAATAAGCATTTTTTTCATGAAATCCAAAAATTCCCAAAGTTATTCAACAAATGAAAAACCGTATGAATCAGAGATCCATACGGCCTTTCATTTGCTGCAATATTTTTTTTTCAAGTCGCGATACTTGTACCTGAGAAATCCCGAGCCTAAGGGCGACTTCAGATTGTGTTTGGTCCTTATAATATCTTAAATAGACAATAAGTCTTTCACGTTCATCCAATTCACGGATAGCTTCCTTTAAGGCAATTTTATCAAACCATTTTCCATCATTACCGTCATCAATTTGGTCAAGTAATGTAATCGGGTCCCCGTCATTTTCATAAACGGTTTCATGAATGGAAGAAGGTGTCCTGCTTGCTTCTTGAGCAAGAATTACATCCTCCGGTGTCAGCTCAAGATGGGCTGATATCTCGTTAACGGTCGGAATTCTTCCAAGCGTTTTCGATAAATCATCCTTCGCTTTTCTGATTTTGTTTCCCATTTCTTTCAGTGAGCGGCTAACCTTAACGGTTCCATCGTCACGGATAAATCGCTGGATTTCACCAATAATCATTGGAACTGCATATGTCGAAAACTTTACATCATATGAAAGGTCAAATTTATCAACTGATTTTAATAATCCGATACAACCAATCTGGAATAGGTCATCAGGGTCATAGCCCCGATTAAGAAACCGTTGGACAACAGACCAGACCAGACGCATATTCTTTTCAACGATTAAATCCCTTGATACTTGGTCTCCGTCTTGGCTCTTTTTGATGAGCTCTTTTACTTCATGGTCCTTTAAATATGTTTGACCTTTATTGTTCTTAACCTCCACATCCATTGGCAAGTCTCCTTAATTGCAAAGCATTTTGCGGTTTTGTAAATGCTTTCGTAATCTAACCTCGGTTCCTCGACCTGGCTGTGAATGAACCTCTACCTCATCCATGAAATTCTCCATGATAGTAAAACCCATACCGGAACGTTCTAAGTCCGGCTTTGTTGTAAATAATGGCTGACGAGCTTCTTCCACATCTACAATTCCCATTCCAACATCTTTTATTGTCAGATCAATTAAACTATCTTCAATGATTACTTGAATATAAACAATTCCATTTGGGTCATTTTCATAACCATGTATAATTGCATTGGTCACGGCTTCTGACACGACTGTTTTGATTTCTGTCAACTCATCCATATTAGGATCTAGTTGTGCTATAAAAGCTGCAACAGTTACACGGGCAAAGGACTCATTTTGACTTAATGCACTGAATTGAAGATTCATTTCATTCTTCACTCAGGCCACCCCCAATCTTTGCAATGCAAATTCTTCTGTCGGTTCCATTTTTATGATTTTGAATAAACCAGACATATCGAATAATCTTTGTATTGCAGGGGAAATTGCACAAACCACCATTTCACCGTGCACCTGTTTAATTTGTTTGTATCTGCCTAATATAACGCCTAAGCCTGAACTGTCCATAAATGAAAGATGTTCCAGATTTAAGACAATATGACGAATATCATTTTTTTCAATAACTGCAATCGCTTTTTCGCGAAGTTCATCCGCGGTGTGGTGATCTAATTCACCGCTTAAACGAATACATAGAACGTCATGTTTTGTTTCCATATTAATATTAAGACTCACTATCCACGTCCTCCTTAATCTGGTATAGTGAGTCAATTCTCTTTACGGGTGTAAATATCCTTCTCCAAATACAAAACTAGTCGTTTTTCGCTAAAAGAAGTGACATATCTAGTTAATTCGACACCGAAAACCGGAATTGCCGGTTATTTACCTGCCTTTGTAAACATACCGAAGGAACGTTTATATAGGGTCCACCATCCAGCTTCTTTTACATTTTTATTTGCTAATAAAGGACTTTCTAAAAACACTTCTCCATCCTTAATCAACTTTATGGTCCCTACTTTATCACCTTTATGAATTGGGGCATTAAGATTTTTAGTGATAATCACCTTACGCTTTACATCCCCTGTTTTTTCGCCCTTTTTAGTCAGCAAGGAAATTGGCTCACTTGTTACAGCCTCCACAGACTTTTCCTGTCCTTTGCTTATTCTCACTTGGGCAATTGTCTGGTTACGTTTATACATAGGGCGTGTTTGATATTGGTTGAAGGCATAGTTAAGCATTTTTGTTACTTGGGCATTTCTTTCCTTTGATGTAGGCGCACCAAACACAACTGCAATTACGCGCATGCCGTTCTTTTGTGCTGTTGCTGTTAAGCAGTACTTCGCTTCTGCAGTAAAGCCGGTTTTGAGTCCGTCCACACCAGGATAAAAGCGCACCAATTTATTGGTATTAACAAGCCAGAATTTTTTGTCTGTATCTTCACGAAGATATGCTTCATACATCCCAGTGAATTTCGTAATGTCTTCATATTTTAATAGTTCTTTCGCCATAATAGCCATATCACTTGCAGTGCTGAAATGACCACTGACCGGGAGTCCCGTCGTATTTTTAAAGTAAGTATGTTTTAAGCCAAGTTCTTTGGCCTTATCATTCATCATGTCAACAAATGCTTCTTCTGACCCTGCAATTCTCTCAGCCATAGCAACAGAAGCATCATTTCCAGAACCAATTGCAATTCCTCTTAACATTTCCTTGGTGGTCATTTCTTCGCCAGCTTCAAGAAAAATTTGCGAACCGCCCATCGAGGCAGCATACTCACTTGCTCTGACTTTTTCATTCCAAGTAAGTTTTCCTTGATCGATTGACTCCATAATTAAAAGCATCGTCATAATTTTGGTCATACTTGCAGGTGGAAGCTCTTCATTACTGTTTTTCTCATAAAGCACTTTACCGGTATCACGTTCAATTAAAATAGCGGATTTTACATTGTTGACGATATCAGCATTCTTCTTTTCTTCAGCATTCTTTTTTTCTTCAGCTGCAAAAGCAGATGTACTCATTAAACTTGTAAGTAAAAAAAATGTCACTATCGCAGAGACAAATCGTTTCATTCGCATAACCCTCCATTCTTTATAGCATCCATTTTTTCCAAAATTAATAACTTTATACAATTATTTCCTCATAGAGAAAATAAAAATAGGGTGTCAGGCACCATGTGAATTTTTCACATGGTGCCTGACACCCTTTAACCTCTTTTATTCTGTTATTTCTTCATGGACA
Organism: Bacillus sp. OV166; assembly: GCF_900177675.1. GTDB lineage: Bacteria > Bacillota > Bacilli > Bacillales > Cytobacillaceae > Neobacillus. The sequence continues at coordinate 4,866,415 of NZ_FXWM01000001.1, forward strand.
AGGATTGGTGCGTTTATTTTTGTTGCTGAAATTTTAATATTATGATAAAGCTTTGTTTTTACTTCTTCTACATTTTCGAAGTTGCTGTAAATCGTTACTAATGATTCGCCTTTTTTGACTTGGTCACCGATTTTCTTTCTTAAGACAAGGCCCACTGCTAAATCAATAACAGATTCCTTCGTTGCTCGTCCAGCTCCAAGGATCATCGCCGCTGTACCAACCTCATCTGCAACAATTTCGGATACATAGCCATCTTCTTTGGCTTCAAGTTCAAAGGTATACTTTGCTTGAGGCATTTTTGAAGGGTCATCAACAATTGATGCATCCCCACCTTGTGAGCTTAAAAATACTTTTAATTTTTCAAGTGCTGTTCCGTCCTTTATGACACCTTCAAGCAGGGTGCGTGCTTCTGCTAATGAGCTAGCCTTTTCAGCTAAGTAAACCATGTGGCTGCCTAGGGTTAAACAAAGCTCTGTTAAGTCTTCAGGACCTTCACCCTTTAAAGTATCAATCGCTTCTTTGACTTCAAGCGCGTTACCAATCGCAAAACCAAGTGGTTGACTCATGTCAGAAATAACAGCCATTGTTCTTCTGCCAACATTGTTCCCAATTCGTACCATTGCTCTTGCCAATTCCCGAGAATCATCAAGTGTCTTCATAAATGCACCCGCGCCGGTTTTGACATCAAGAACTATAGCATCTGCACCCGCTGCTATCTTTTTACTCATGATAGAACTTGCGATTAGTGGAATGCTATCAACAGTTGCTGTCACATCACGTAAAGCATAAAGTTTTTTATCTGCAGGAGTTAAATTTCCACTTTGACCAATAACAGCAATCTTATTTTTATTAACAAGGTCGATAAATTCTTCATTTTCAATTTCAACATGGAAGCCTTTTACTGCTTCTAATTTATCAATTGTTCCTCCGGTATGGCCTAAGCCTCGTCCCGACATTTTTGCCACAGGTACACCAAGTGCAGCAACCAGAGGTCCAAGAACTAGGGTGGTTGTGTCGCCTACACCGCCAGTAGAATGTTTATCAACTTTAATTCCCTCAATTTGTGATAAATCAATTTGATCGCCTGATTCAACCATGGCCATGGTCAAATCGGCTCTTTCCTGTTCCGTCATCCCTTTGAAAAAAATAGCCATCGTTAAGGCGCTAACTTGGTAATCTGGAATCGACCCATCGGTATATCCTTTAATAATAAAATTTATTTCTTCTGTTGATAGTTCCTGCCCATCTCTTTTCTTCTCTATTAAGTCAACCATTCTCATTATAATCACCACTTTACGAAATTTTCTTATAACGAATTTATATCACGCCGCTAACCGGGCGCTTCCGCTTTCTTATTAAGCGATCGTTTTTACAATTTCTTTTATATATTGAAGAAAATCAGCTTTCACTCTTTCCGTTGTTTCAATAACTTCATCATGGGTAAGTGGTTGATCAAGAATTCCTGCCGCCATATTCGAAATACAAGAAATTCCAAGAACCTTCATACCACTGTGACGGGCAACGATTACTTCTGGTACAGTCGACATTCCGACTGCATCTCCGCCCAAAGTGCGCACCATTCGAATTTCAGCAGGCGTTTCATAAACAGGCCCAGGATTTCCGAAATAGACGCCCTCTTTCACCTTGATATTTAAGCGGTCGGCAATTTCCCTTGCCACAGCACGTAATTCTTTCGTATATGCCTCTGACATATCAGGGAAACGGACACCAAACTTGGCATCATTCGGTCCTATTAATGGATTTGTGCCCATATTATTAATGTGATCGGATATAATCATTAAATCACCTGCAGAGAAGGTTTCATTTACTCCGCCCGCTGCATTGGTTACGATTAACATCTCAACCCCGAGTTCCTTCATGACGCGAACGGGAAAAGTTACTTTTTCCATACTATATCCTTCATAGAAATGGAACCTTCCTTGCATGGCAACAACCTCTACTCCACTTAATAGACCAAACACTAATTGTCCAGCGTGACCTTCAACTGTAGAAATTGGGAAGTCAGGTATCTGATTATATGGAATTTTTACATGGTTCTCAATTTCATCCGCTAGGACACCAAGACCAGATCCTAAAATAAGACCAATTCTGGGCGTACTCTCATATTTTTGTTTTAAAAATCCTGCAGCATTTTGAATTTTTTCAGCATTCATTTTTATACCCCTTTTGAATTTAATTCATTTAAAAAACTTTTTCCGAAGTTAGGTAGTTTCACATTGAAGTTTTCAGCAACAGTTGCCCCAAGGTCCGCAAAGGTCTCTCTGATCGGGAGTTCCTTCCCTCCGTTCATGCCTTTTGAATAAACAAGTAAAGGTACGTATTCACGTGTATGGTCCGTACCTGGTGCAACTGGGTCATTTCCATGGTCTGCAGTAATCATTAATAGGTCGTCGTCTTTCATTTTTGCAAACACTTCTGGCAGGCGTGCATCATATTCTTCCAGTGCTTTACCATAGCCTTCTGGGTCACGGCGGTGGCCGTATAAGGCATCAAAGTCAACTAGATTTATAAAACTAATACCTGTAAAATCCATATCCAATGTTTCCACTAACTTATCCATTCCATCCATATTAGAAACTGTTCTAAGTGATTGAGTTACACCTTCTCCATCATAAATATCGGAAATTTTTCCGATCGCAATGACATCGAAGCCAGCATCTTTTAATTCACTCATAACTGTACGATCAAATGGTTTTAATGCATAGTCGTGACGGTTAGAAGTACGTTTAAAATTTCCTGGTTCTCCCAAGAAAGGTCTAGCAATGACACGGCCAACCATGTACTTCTCGTCAAGAGTCAATTCACGAGCGATTTTGCAGATTTTATATTGCTCTTCAATGGGAATGATTTCTTCATGGGCAGCTATCTGAAGGACAGAATCTGCAGAAGTATAGACAATCAATGCACCGGTCTTCATATGCTCTTCGCCCAACTCCACGAGGATCTCAGTGCCACTTGCAGGCTTATTGCCGATAATTTTTCTGCCTGTTCGTTTTTCTAATTCAGAGAGGAGCTCATCTGGAAAACCCTCTGGGAATACACGGAAAGGGGTTTGAATATTCAAACCCATTATTTCCCAGTGACCTGTCATGGTATCTTTTCCGTTAGAGGCCTCCATCATTTTTGTATAATACGCTAACGGTTTTTCTGCTTTTTCAATTCCTTTAACTTCACGGATATTACTTAAGCCTAACTTGCCCATATTTGGCATGTTCAGACCATTCATTCTTTCCGCAATATGACCAAAAGTATCTGCGCCCTTGTCACCAAATTTTTCAGCATCTGGTGCTTCACCGATACCTACCGAATCCATTACGATAATAAAAATACGTTTATATGTATTTGCAGCCATTCAATTCTTCCTCCTTTTTCCGTAGAAAACGTTTGCAAATATTAACATTACACAAGAATAGGTTACCCTCTTTTGTTTAGTATTATAAACTAATCTAAATCTATTCGTCAGAAGTCTGACATCTCTATTGTACTAAATGTTTTAGAAATTACAAGGAAAAAGCCACCGAATTTCAGGCAGCTTTTTGACAATTATATGATTTTTATAGAACTCTCATTCTATTAAGCTCGAGGATGAAATTTACTATATACGTCTTTTAACTTTGTTTTTGAAACATGTGTATATATTTGTGTGGTAGAGATATCTGCATGACCTAACATTTCTTGGACTGCTCGTAAATCAGCACCATTTTCTAACAAATGCGTTGCAAAAGAATGGCGAAGGGTATGTGGTGTTAGTTCTTTATCTATTCCGGCTTCTCTAGCGAGCTTTTTCAATATTTTCCAAAACCCTTGGCGTGTTAGCTGCTTTCCTTGATGGTTTAAAAACAAAGCATGATCTTGTTGCTTTGCGGATGTAAACCGATGTCTCCCATCTTCCAGGTAATGTTTTATGGCATCAGCTGCAGCACGTCCAATGGGAATAATTCGTTCTTTATTCCCGGTACAACGAACAAACCCCATCGTTAACTGAATATTATCAATCTCAAGACCTATTAGTTCACTAACACGGATACCTGTAGCATATAGCAGTTCAAGCATAGCCTTGTCCCTTATTCCAAAATGATCTTGTGTATTAGGTGCGTCCAGCAGGATTTCTACTTCTTGTAAACTCAATACATTGGGCAGTGATCTTTCATGTCTGGGTGTTTCTATTTGAACAGATGGGTCTTGATCTGTTGCCTTGGCCCTTAATAAAAATTGATGAAATGCACGGACAGAGGCGATGTGCCGTGCCAATGTTTTCGAGGATTTCCCCTGTTCTTTTAGAAATCTTAAAAAGTGGACAATATGTACACGTTGTACATCATTTAAAGAATGGACGGATTCGACATTTATCAAATAATGAAGATAGTTTTTTAAATCTCTCTCATACGCCATAATTGTGTTTTTGGCTGAACCTTTTTCAACGGTTAAATAATCCATAAAATCCTTTATTTGCTCGTCCATCGCATTTACTCCCCATTTAAATAAAACAACATCAGCCGATCTAACAAGGAAGAATCCTCCTCATACACTGCGTTCGAAACTTTTAGCGCAGCTCCTTCCGGTTCATCATAGCGATGATAATTTTGATATTCTTCATTCACCAACATAATACCATAATAGAAAAGAATCGTGCACCCTGTGAATATGATAAAGACCTTTAAGGTTTTTAATGCTGCTTTTAAAAATAAGATCATCCCGCTTCCCCCAATTTCCAATCATTTAGTAAAATGTATGCCAAAATAGATAAATTTTATACCTAGTCATTGGTAATATAGGGGAAATTCTTTTTTAATCTGTTAAACTTGTCTGTTGATTTCCGCTCCATGCTCTTCGCTTTCCGCGGGCGTTCCGGGGAGCCTCCTCGGCGCTACGCGCCTGTGGGGTCTCCCCTGCCCCGTACTCCCGCAGGAGTCTCGCGCATTCCGCTCCAATCAACAGAGTGTGTAAAATCTACATTTAGCTTTAACACAGCCAAAAAGAAAAAAGCCCTTTTTACAAGGAGCTTTCTTTGGTTAATCCGCTTTTTCGTCCTCTTTATCTTTATCCTGGCATCGGTAACAGATCCCATGAAAAGTGAGGCGATGATCTTTTATTTTAAAATTCCATTTGCGTTCCACAACTGCTTCTACATCTTCAAGTAAATCCTCTTGAATTTCATCAACGGCACCACATTCAATACAAACAAGATGATGATGAAAATGGGCTGCACCTTCCTGGCGAAGGTCATAGCGAGAAACCCCATCCCCAAAATTTATTTTATCAACAATTTTTAATTCCGTTAATAATTCCAACGTCCGATAAACAGTTGCTAAACCAATTTCAGGCGATTTTTCTTTCACGAGGAGGTATACATCTTCCGCACTTAAATGATCCTCTTCATTTTCCAATAAAACTCGAACGGTTGCCTCACGCTGAGGTGTTAGTTTATAGCTTGCTGAATGCAACTGTTTCTTAATTCTTTCAATTCTAGTTTCCATCCTGAAGTCCCTCCCTCGCCACTGTTAATTCTCATTATAACAGATGACAATTGAGAATCAAAATAAAATTATTATAAACTGCAATAAACAATAATCTATATTAAGTATTATATAATAATTATTTTAAAACGGTTGAACTAATGATGGTTTTCATTAACCAAGGCGAAAGATAGGCCTCTATCCCAGATGCTGCAGTTATAAATATTACCGCTACTATCAAGGTTAAAATATAACTTTTAAAAAAAGGAAGGATTGGCTGGGCATATTTTTTCATAAACTGCTTTTTGATCATTCGAAGTGAGAAAATCACTGATAATGCTGCCATCATTATAAATACGGGAATAATAATCAGATTCTGAGGCAAAATCGAAACAAATGCGAGCATAAAGCCCTGCCAGCCCATTTGACTGACAAGAAAACCCACGGTAAACCCAACTACCATTCCTTTAATAAATAACAGAATAAGAATCACTGGAAGACCGATGATTGAAATTCCTAGTATCCACATAAGCCCAATAAACTTACTATTATGGAAAAGGCTTTGCAGGAATAAATCATTGTCTTCTGCTTCTTTTCCGCTCGAGACTTGGCCAAAAAATTGTGATAAATAGTAGAATAAATCTTCCTTCTGAGTAATGCTCATACTGTTTACAACAATTGCCCCAAAGATTACTCCCATTAAAAATAAGACAACAATAAACAAAAAAATTGAGGAATGCTCACGGAAATAACTAGCGGCATCGGACTGGTACAATCGTTTTTTCATTTGCGTATCCTCCTACTATTCTCAGTTCAGTTAATACATTGTATGCCAGTCTAGTATATCTATTCCCACATTTTAATAGATTACATAATAAAACCCGATAGCTTTATGTGAACTGCCCCCCGTCAAGTAGACAGTGGAAATAATAAAAATGCACTAAGCGGCTTTAGCTCTATATTCCATAGGGCTAAGGCCGTTTAGTCGTTTTTGATATCTTTCATAATTATAAAATTTAATGTAATCGTCTATCGCAATAGAAAGTTCTTCGAATGTCTCATACTTATGTAAATAATACTTTTCACATTTAAGTGTTCCCCAAAAAGATTCCATTGGCCCGTTATCAATACATCTACCCACCCGCGACATACTATGCGTCATCTCTTCGGCATCTAACTTTCGTTTAAATCCATGAGAGGTGTATTGATACCCTCGATCACTATGAATAAGTGGTTTGTCTCCATCTAAATGGGTTATTGCTTGGTCTAGTGTCTTAAAGACAAGGTTATTATTATTTGAATGTCCTAAAACATAGCTAACAATCGACCCATCATATAGATCACGAATCGCACTTAAATAAGCCTTTTTTGATTGGCCATATTTAAATTCGGTGACATCCGTAACCCATTTTTCATTCGGTTTTTCCGCTGTGAACTCACGATTGAGCACATTTTCTGCAACGTGTTGGGGAGTTGAGGGCTTATAACGTTTCTTCTTTTTCCGAATGACGCTTTCAAGGCCAGATATCTTCATTAGTCTATAAATTCGCTTATGATTGAGGTCCTCCTCGAATTTTCGATTCATATTTAAAGTCATTTGACGGTATCCATAGATTCCATCAACTTTCTCATGAAGAGACTTCATTTCCTTTATAATTTCTTCATTTCGAATCTCACGAACAGAAGGTGTGCGATTTAGCCACTTATAATAAGCAGATCGTGCAATTCCTGCAACCTCACAGAGTAAGACAATAGCGAGATTTTCTTCCTGATGTAGCTCTTGAATTGCGATATACTTATCTTCAAATCGAATTTGACTTATCTTCGCCTCCTTTCGATCTCCTCTAACTTTTTTAAGAATTCGTTCTCTGCACGTAAACGTTCATTTTCTTTTTCCAGCTTTCGCATCTCGAGTTTAACCTTCTCTTCTGGAGAAAGCTCTGCTTCTACTTTATTCTTTCCTCGCTTATCCCTAAGCGCTTCGTCTCCACCATCTTCATGCTTTTTAACCCACTGATATACTTGTTGATAAGAAACTTGATAGGTCTCGGCTGCTTTTTGATAATCTTTACCGTTCTCCAAGCAATAATAAACAATTTGTTTCCGTTCATCTAAAGTGGTTTTTCTTCCTTTAGTCATAGAGCTCGTCCTTCCGTGTGACGTATCCTTTAATTCACTATGACTATTATACTTGTTAATCCATTTCCTGAGGACCGATAAATCCGATATTTCATACCTTCTTGTAATCTCTCGTAAAGAATATTTACCAGAAAGGTAATCCCTTATGGCGGATAGTTTTAGTTCCTTAGAATACCTTTTCCAAGTGGAAGACTCCTTTAGACCGTCCGTCCCATACTTATCAAATTTATGTTTCCATTCCAAAATAGAGGAGTGGTGTACTTTATAAATTGATGCGACTTCGTTTATCGAATATTGATTATCCACCAACACTTTCAATATCTCGAATTTTTCTTCTACAGAATAGGACCTTTTAGACATAATAAATACTCCCCAATAAGTAGCCAGATTTTTTATTTTTTAATCTGTCTACCTATTGGGGAGCATATCAATGCTACCGGGGTTCATCTTTTTTTAGTCTGAAATTTTTCCGTATTTCCCACCGCCGCCGGCTGCTAGATTTACTTTACCCGCTCTTGCTTTTAGGATAAGGTCGGCGATTCTTTCCGGGACAACCTCTTTCATTCCTTCATATGGTACATCATGCAAAATCGCCATTTCACTCCCAAAATGATCAACCAGCTTCTCAAGTAAGCGAGGTCCTAAGCCAGGGATAAACTCCAGCGGGACTTGATGGATATAGGGCGGACGGTCTTCTGGACCTTGTTCAGCCGTTTTCAGTTCAAGTATTCTGTCAGCTACACCTTTAATAATTTTCTTATTTCCACATTGCGTACATATTTGATCCTCATCAGCAGCAGGATGATGGCATTCTGCACAAACTGTTTTATGGTATTTACCGAGCAATGGATCAAGACCATAATTTGCTATAATTTTACGTCCATCTTCCTTCTTTAATGCTTTCTGCAACTCTAAAAATGTTGGTTCCTTCATCGCAATGACTTGGTATTCACGGGCTATTTTTGCAAGCGAATGGGCATCAGAATTCGTAACAAATGTATAGTCATGTAATTCCTTTATTTGATCCGCCATAGTCGTATCAGAACTTAATCCAAGCTCAATTGCGTCAATCAATTCCGGGTCCAATACCTCAGTAAGTGAATGATTCACACCTTTCCCGTATAAACTTTTAAAAGGCGTGAAAACATGAGCAGGAATGAAGATTCCACCTAATTCTTTTACCTTTTTTTGCAAAACAAGACCCGTTGCATAGATCCGTTGTGAGCTCAGTTGAATATTTTTTAAGTGACCTGACAGCCAGGATGAGAACTCCCTCATCACGGAAAGATTCGGAAAAAACATAAGCAAGTGGATTGGGCCGTTAGATTGTTCGTCATAAATCTCCAATTCAGAACCGGGAATAACAGTTAAATCACCAAACACTAACCCACCGTCCGGATGTTCCACTACATCTCCACTTTGGATAAGACTTTCCATTTCAAGGATGACTTCAGGCGAATGGCTATCGATGATCCCAACCATATTAAGTCCCTTTTCGTGTCGTGCATGCTCAATGATATTCGTAAACGTTAGAGACTTGGCACCGGTGATTTTTACCGGCTTCCCTGTCCAGGTACGTCCAATGTGTATATGTAAATCTACATAGTAGCGATTCATTTATTTTTCAACGCCTCTTGCAATTGTAAGTATTGAACAGCAAAAATCGTTTTAGCATCATATATTTTTTGTTCTTTTACATATTGAGCTGCTTCTTCCAGAGTTAATTCCTCTAGATTAACAAACTCGTCCTCATCAAGTGCTGCTGCATTTTCTTTTTTGCTTAGTCCTGTCGCAACATAGACATGAACGATTTCATCGGCAAATCCCGGCGAGGTGTAAAAAGAAGTAAGCCATTCAAGGCTCTCGCACTCATAGCCTGTCTCTTCCTCCAGTTCACGGCGAGCACAAAGCTCAGGCTCTTCCCCTTTTTCCAGCTTTCCGGCGGGAATTTCAACAATGGTTCGTTCCAGTGCTTTCCGGTATTGTTCAACCATTACTACTTTCTTGTTGTCGGTAATGGCTAAAATAGCGACAGCCCCGGGATGTTTAATGATCTCCCGTTTCGATTGTTTCCCGTTCGGAAGCTGTACATCCTGTAAATGAAGACTGATTACTTTTCCTGAGAAAATTTCTTCACTATGAAGTGTTTTTTCTTCGAGATTGCTCATATGGGTCACTCCTGTTCTATTCCTTTAATCTGCTCATACATTTTACCATACTTTATTTGGAGGGGGATGGAATGAAGGTGTACGTTCATGATAAAGGAATCATTCTTGTTGGAAAAGGATGGGAAATACTTCAGAAACTAAAAGAATACAATAAAGATTATTTCACCGTTTCCGAATGGATTGAAAAGGTGAATCAAAAATAAAGTCTTTCGATTGTAGTCTGTCCTTTTCTTTAATAAAATTGTAGAAAAGGACGGGGTGAGTTTTTGAAAAAGAGAAGACTAGGAAATTCAGATTTATATGTGTCAGAACTGGGGCTTGGTTGTATGTCGATTGGAACCGAGGAGAAAACCGCAAGGAAAATTATTGAGGCCTCACTTGAGGAGGGGATTAATTATTTCGATACGGCCGATTTATATGATTTTGGTGAAAATGAAAAAATAGTTGGGACAGCATTGAAGGAAGTCCGTGAAAACGTCATTATTGCAACAAAGGTTGGGAATCGCTGGAGTCAAGATCAGAAGGGATGGTCATGGGACCCTTCGAAGTCCTATATAAAGGAAGAAGTCAAACAAAGTCTTAACCGACTGGGTACCGACTATATCGATCTTTATCAGCTACACGGCGGGACAATCAATGATCCAATTGATGAAACTATTGAAGCGTTTGAAGAATTAAAAGCTGAAGGTTATATTCGCTACTATGGCATTTCATCAATTCGACCAAATGTTATAAGGGAATATGTTAAAAAGGCCAGTATCGTATCAGTAATGATGCAATACAGTATTTTAGACCGCCGCCCTGAGGAAGAAGCCTTGCCACTGCTAGAGGAACATGGGCTTAGCGTTGTGACCCGCGGACCGCTCGCAAAAGGTCTTTTAAGTGATAAAATGCTTGAGAAGGTAACTGAGAAGGGGTATCAAGACTACAGCTTAACCGAGTTGAATGACGTCTTGCCGTTGTTAAAGGAAAAGGTAGCAGCCACACGCTCTTTTACAGAGATAGCCCTACAGTATAATCTGGCCCATCCTGTTGTAGCCTCTGTTGTTGCCGGGGCTAGTAGTCCTGAACAAATTAGGAGTAATGCGAAAGCGGTCAGAAGTCAGCCGCTTTCTGAGGAAGAAGTTTCAGTAATTAGAGAGTTAACGAAGGCTGGCATTTATAAAGAACATCGTTAAAAGGAGAGCGTTCGTACGCCCTCCTTTTTATATTGTTTTTATTTAAACTCCTTCCAGTTCATGCCGCTCTCATTTAATAGTTCTGCAAATGATTTGTTTTTTTCTTTTAATCGTCTTTCTTCTCTCTTTCTTACCTCTTCGTCTTCTTTTCTTTTTTCTTCTGCTGCTCTAAGCTGTTCTTGTTGTTCTTTTAGTTGCTTGAATAAATTTGGGTTGATCATATCGCCAAGCGTTACCGCTGAATCATCTTTTTTGGGTTTCGATTGATTTTTTTGTTTAGATTGCTTTTTCATTCAAAACGCCTCCATCATCAAAATTTCATTTATATTATACCATGTCACCAAGCATCGCCTATATAAAAAAGCAGGCTATGCTTAATCATAATCAGCCTGCTCTTACTTGTTATTTTAATAAGCTTCAAGTACCACGTTTTCGTCCACATACAATGTGGCTTCAGTAGAATTGACAACATCCTCAATCGTATACCCTTTAGCAACTTCCACGAGCCTTAGCCCAGAATCCGTTACATCCATGACCGCACGCTCGGTAATAATTCGATTAACTACCCCTTTACCTGTTAAGGGAAGCGTACATTGTTTCAATATTTTTGATTCACCCTTTTTATTTACATGCTCCATGATAACAATTATTTTTTGTGCTCCGTGGACAAGGTCCATCGCACCACCCATTCCTTTTATCATCTTTCCAGGGATCATCCAGTTAGCTAAGTCACCTGTTTCAGATACTTCCATTCCACCGAGTATCGCTAAGTTGACATGCCCGCCGCGAATCATCGCAAACGATTCGGCGCTATCGAAATAGGCTGCACCACTAATTGCCGTAACGGTCTCTTTACCGGCATTGATTAAATCTGGGTCCACCTCATCCGCACCTGGATAGGGTCCGATGCCAAGAAGACCATTTTCAGACTGCAAGACAACCTGTTTATTTGCTGACATAAAATTAGCAACTAGAGTTGGCATACCTATGCCTAGATTTACATAAAATCCGTCTTCTATTTCCTTCTCAGCCCTTATCGCAATTCTCTCTCTAACGGAGACAATTTCATTCACCATTGCGCTCTCTCCCTTCTCCCAACACTATTTTCTCACTGTCAATCTCTCAATCCGTTTTTCCTGTGTTCCTTCGATAATTGTTTGTACATAGATACTAGGGGTATGAATAAAATTAGCATCTAATTCGCCAATTTCATAAAGTGTTTCCACTTCAGCAATCGTTACTTTTCCAGCAGCTGCAATCATCGGATTGAAGTTTCGCGCTGTTTTGTGATAAACGAGATTTCCCATTTTGTCGCCCTTCCATGCCCTAACAAGACTAAAGTCGGCAGTTAGTGCCTCTTCCAAAAGGTATTCTCTCCCGTTAAAAATCTTTGTTTCTTTCCCCTCTGCAATCGGTGTTCCTACCCCAGCAGGTGTAAAAAATGCTGGGATCCCAGCCCCACCTGCCCTGATTTTTTCAGCCAATGTGCCTTGAGGCGTCAATTCTACTTCGAGTTCGCCTGTTAATACCTGTCTCTCAAACTCTTTATTCTCCCCGACATAGGAGCCAATCATTTTCTTGATTTGTTTATTATTTAAAAGAAGTCCTAAACCCCACTCATCAATCCCGCAGTTATTTGAAATAACTGTTAAATCCTTTACGCCTTTTTCTGCCAATGCAAGTATCAGGTTTTCCGGTATGCCGCACAAACCAAACCCACCAACCATTAATGTAGCCCCATCATGAATACCGGCAACTGCATCCTGGAAGGATGTACATATTTTTTTCATCCTGTTTTCTCCCCTTATCCCCATTTTCCCTTTACTATTTCTCTCAAAATCACAGAAAATCCTCTTATTTTGTCAAAATTTCTATTATTCTTGCTTTTTTAAAATTAACCCCACTACAATGAAAGTATGATTATCAGAGGGGGAAAATGAATCCTAAATTTACCTAAAAAGGTTTCAATTATCGAGGTTGGCCCACTTGATGGGCTGCAAAATGAGAGGTTATTCGTACCTACTGACAAAAAAACAATTTATTATTACCGTCTTCATGCCAAACTGTCTAAATTAAATTTTTCATGAATAATCAATCTTCTACTAATGCATCTTATTAATTGAGACTAGCTTGAAGGGAGGCTGATTATTTTGAGCCAAAAACGTGATAAAGGGTCCAGCCAAAAGGGAAAAAACTATGCAGACACAGCAGGTGGAGGCAAGCGGGTGATTGCCGCTGAAGAAATCGAAAAAGCCATTCATCCTACCAAAAGACAAAACGCAGAGCAGTAAATCATTCTGTAAACTCGGAAACCGCTCATTGGTGTCAGCGGTTTTCTTTGTGTTAAAATTAAAATGGTTAATTTATGGGCGCTTGGTACTTGTTTTACATATGTTATATTAATTCTTGCAGGAGGTGCCAATGGTGAGGAAGGCATTTCGAACTTTGTTTGTCTTGTTGTTTTTCTGGTTATCTCTTGGTTTGTATTTTACAAACCGTCTCATGTATATGAAAAAGAAGGATGAGGAATTAATTTTAAGGCGTGAAAAAGAAGCTGGCCGGTATAATCCCGATGAATTTGATTCTCTCCCAAAACGGGAGGTTGATATTTCTTCGCCTTTTGGATACACGATTAAAGCCCAGCTCGTAGAACCGCACCAGACCAACCGCTATATCATTATTTCTCATGGTGTGACCGAAACGAAAATTAATTCCATTAAATATGCAAATATGTTCTTAGAGCGTGGGTTTAATACGTTAATTTATGACCATCGTCGTCACGGGGAATCTGGTGGCAAAACAACTAGTTTTGGTCATTATGAAAAATTTGATTTGAAGACAGTCGTCGATTGGCTCAAAAAAGAAAAAGGACCTCAACTTGAACTGGGAATTCACGGCGAATCGATGGGCGCAGCTACCATGCTGTTATATGCTGGACTCCTTGAGGATGGGGCAGATTTTTATATTGCCGATTGCCCATTTTCTGATTTTAAGGAGCAGTTGGCTTATTTGATTAAAAAGGATTTCAAGCTCATCCCTGGTCTTTTGCTACCGCTTGGGGATGCCCTTTTACGCCTTCGGGACAAATATTCGATCCGAAATGTTTCACCAATTTCGGTCATTGAAAATATCAAACATCCGATTTTGTTCATTCACAGCCAAAAGGATGATTTTATCCTTCCTACCATGACAAAGGATTTATTTGAGCATAAAAAGGGTCCTAAAATGCTTTTTTTAGCGGCTAACGGCCGACATGCCCAGTCCTTTAATGAAAACCGTGCTGATTACGAACGGGTGATTGATGAATTTTTACAAAAATATGTTGATCATCCATTGCCAAGCTAAAAACAGACTATCCATCATGGATCAGTCTGTTTTTTCTTTAATTATAAGGCTCATACGGCCATTTAGGATTTGTTGCGGACTCTTTAGTTGAAAGCAATTGCACGCTTTAGAAAAGTCAATTTTCATTTGCTCATCGAAAAAGACCATTTTTGATTTTTCTGCATAAACCGTCCGGTCATTTGTTTCAATAGCTATATCATCATTATCTAATTCTGGTATAAACCACAAAGCCACTACCCCGTTTACGGCACAGCCACAGCCGTCTGTATCGTATTTTAGCTTTAAGTAGCCTTCTCGACCGTCAATTCGCTCATTTATTTTGTTAGCTGCCTCTGCAGTAATAGTTATCTCCAAGTTTATTGCCCCTCTCATTTAGCATATGGTGATTGTACCACATGTTACGAGAGGTTGATTCATCTTTGCTCATAGATTTAGATCTCCGTCATCCGAATGTCAGCAATAGCATCCATCGGAATCCGGTGCACCTCATCAAAGCGATCTATCACATGAAGCCTTTGCGTCAGTTCATCCCAGTAATGGATTTTGCCAATCACGATTTCATAGTTCCGATTCCGGTAATGGGTGATCGTCACGTACTGATCATATTCAATCGCTTCGGACAAGATCCCGTTCATGAGCTCCAGATGCTGTTCATCCATTTCTCGTTTCTGTTCGTACCGATCTTCTTTCACCCAATCCCTGAGCAATTTCACATGCTCAGGAAGCATCATCGACGTCCATTTGATCCTTCCACGGTCGCGAATCATCCGCCTCTCCTTCTTTCTCAGTATTCAGCCTTAATTATTTGACTACGGTCTAGTTTTAACGCCGCTAAACGGGCACTTCCGCATTTATCTTTTATGTCCACCAACAAGTGTAGCCCGATGCTTAGCCGTTCCAGCAGCCGTATATGAAACCGCGCGCAACAAGGAACCTGAACCAAAGCGTCTGCGAACCGTATCCACCACATAGCCGAGCTCTCGCCTCTTATATGCACCCATGTCGAAAAGATCAAGCTGCAGCTCACGGTCATCAACAATATTACTGATGGCAATCGAAATCTGTCGTACCGTCTTCCCGGTGTAATGCTCATGAAATAATTCCAGACACACACGGTAAAGTTCCATCGTCACATTCGTTGGCTGGCCAATGCTTCTAGAGCGATGAAAACCGCCGCCAAATTCATCCTGGCTGTAGCCGACTCCGAGACTTATCGTTCTCCCTGCTTTTCGATGCGTCCTTGCCCGCCTTGCTACTTCCTCACACATTTCTAAAATGACCGTCTTAATTTCCGCTTCCTCTTTATAGTCCCTTAACAGAATTTGACTTTTTCCAAAGCTGATTTGTCCTTGGATAAGCGGTGCACCCAAATCAGAAAGGTCAACTCCCCAGGCATGATGATAAAGCTGGTTTCCCATGATACCAAATTTCTTTTCCAGCTTTTCTAAATCATAACGGGCTAGCTGACCGACAGTAAAAATACCCATCCCATTTAATGTTTTTTCGACACGTCTGCCGATCCCCCACATTTCCCTGAGCGGTGACACATTCCAGAGCTTTGTCTGAACATCTTCATATGTCCACTCGGCCACTCCGCTTTTCTTGGCATCAAGATCAAGACATAGCTTTGCCAGTAACATGTTAGGGCCAATTCCAACGGCACACGGCAGTTGAAACTCCCGCTCAATATCATCCCTTATTTTTTTGGCAATCGTGTGAGCATCCCCCCACAAATGAATGGCACCATCGACTTTAATAAAGCTTTCATCGACGCTATAGACATGAATCGCTTCTTTTGGAACATAGCGGTTAAAGACACGAGAAATTTCGGTAGCAATCCGCAAATACGTTGCCATTTTTGGCTCAACAATTTGAATCCTGGGGTCTTGTGGAATCTCAAACATCCGGGAACCCGTTTTGATGCCAAATTCTTTTTTCATACGCGGCGAAGCAGCAAGGACGATACTTCCCTGCCGCTCTTTTTGACCAACCACCGCTAAATAACACTCCATAGGGTCAAGGCCCCACATAACAGCTGAACAGCTGGCATAAAAGCTCTTCATGTCCACACATAAAATTTTATTTTGCGGCAGTGCGCTGTAATCCACCATGGCATTCCCTCACAATCAGAATATCGAACATTCGTTCCTTTTTATTATATTCATTATCATAAGCGAATATGTGTTCGTGTTCAATGGAAATTTTTTGACACCGTTCTTTTATGGAAGTCGAGGAAAACATAGTATAATGGATAGTGAGGTGCATGTTTATGGATAAAAAATTGGTGGCTAAGATGATCAAAAATTGTTTTAAACAGTATTATGAGACGGGGACAATGCCTATTGGAGACAACGATTTGGAGAAGCTAAGCAATCAAATCCTTCAAACGAAAGCAGAGGAACCAACTGCAGATTTATACGAGATTGTGAATGATACGGTATATGAGTATTTAGCAGAGTGATACAAAAAAACCGCACTAGTGAAAAATTCACAGTGCGGTCGTGATGGACCAAACTTTCTTGATTAATTGTTGGAGAAACCAATATGTTCAATACTATTCTGAAAAATTTTCTTTTCGTGATATCAGTGCCAAGACAAAGAGTATGGTTATGATTACCTTTGAAATAAATCGGCAAAAATTTCCATTCAACCGTTAAATAGAGAGGCCGTCCAACGTAGTTCTTCTTCAATAAACTTAAATATGAGGTTGTAAATGATACAGTTTATGAGTTTTTAACAGGATGACAGCAAAACAAAAAGCCTCTAAAAAAGAGGCCTAATTAACTTATAAACTATTTCTGATTAAATGCACGCTTGCCAAGGAGCTCAAACAGCCGCGGGAAGAGGACGTACACAACACTTCCCATATTCATCCAGCGCGGCAAATTAATCTCCCTTGTTTTCGTCAGCATGCTGTCAACGATCTTCTGAGCGACGTACTCGGGCTTGAGCATAAATCTCTGCACATTTTTAACATACGTGCCTTGTTCATCGGCTATATTAAAAAAATCAGTGGCAATTGGACCAGGGTTCACCGAAGTCACTTGTACATTATAATCGGAAAGCTCCATTCGCAGTGAGTTTGTGTATCCAAGCACGGCATGCTTAGTGGCTGAATAGACACTCGATTTGGGCGTGGCAATCTTACCAGCCTGTGAAGCAATATTGATAATATGACCAAAACGCCGTTCCCGCATTTTCGGCAACACCATGCTTGTGCAGGCCATAAGCCCGACGACATTGACCTCAAACATTCCCTTGATTTCATCTATTGTTGCCAAATGGGCTTCCCGGAAAATTCCAAAGCCGGCATTATTGACAAGGATATCAATCTCTCCGATTCTATCGAAAATCCGTTGAAAAACCTCCTGCACCTGAGCTGTATCCGAGACATCCAGCTTGAAAACATCCACTTTTACTTGATACTTTTGCTGTAGTACCGTTTGCAGCTGCTCGAGCTTGCCAATGCTTCGTGCAAGCAGAACAAGATTGGCACCGCTTGCCGCACAAAGCTTGGCGATTTCCGCTCCGATTCCTCCGGAGGCACCCGTAATCACGATATTTTTACCTTTTAAATGTTCCCTAACCATTTCTACACCTCATCTGAGTTGACCCAATGCTTATTGCTTAGCTTGATAAAACACGGGCTTAGTATTCTTACTAATAATCTCCCCGATAGATGATAAATAGTCAAGTTGTGCGACGGTTTCCGAAATTGTCAGCATCAGTTCGCGCTGATAAACAGACGGAAACAGGCGTTTACAGATTTCAAAAACGGTGAGCTGCTCTTCTTTTAACCAGCTATGAACCGTCATTGCCCGCTCGTGTTGGCGTATCAAACGTTTTTCAATCAACTCTGCTAACTGGTAGACTTCCTCGCCGTGACCAGTGTAGACACATTGAACCGGATACAATAGCAGCTTCTTCATGGAGTCATTATGTTGCAACTGCGGTTTCGGCCTTTCTGTTTCACCAGGGGCTGGCGGCTCGAGCAATGGATTTGGTGAAATGTGCGCTAAGATTAAATCTCCGCCAATCAAAATTCCATCCTTTTCCCGGAAAAGCGCAATTTGACTTTGAGCATGACCCGGTGTTTCAATGACCTGCCACTCACTTAGCCCACGAGGTCTCATTCCCTCAACAAGATGTCCAGTTAGTGACCGGTTACATGAATATTTCAATGTTTTTCTTAACTTAGAAAGTAACGAAAAATATTCCTCGGGCAACCCGAATTCTAGAAAATGCACACGGAAGAATTCCTCTTGTTCTTGAAAAAAAGCTTCTGTTTGGTGAATCCATCGTTCATTCAAATAATGACCATATACTTCTAACGAATCCGGAAAAAAATCAAGCATCCCAACATGATCGGGGTGATGATGTGTTAGAATCACCTGCTCAATATCAGCAGGACTTAAGCCTAAATCCCCCATTTGCTCCTTCAGTGACATCCAGGACTGTTCCGTTTTTACGCCCGCATCTACAAGCGTTAATCGCTCGCCTTTAATCAAATAGACATTGACATCTCCGACCGCAAAAGGAGTCGGCATCGTAATTTTGGCTATTCCGTCTTTCCATTTTGTCATTACTAAATCCCCTTAACATTATTGTCGAATAAAGAACTCAACGATATAGATATGAACATTATGTGACATTTATTATATATACTAAAGTGTAGCGACTTTTTAACCAATTGTCATTATTTCTGCATAATTTTTTAGAAAAAATAAAAAATTCAATAAATTTATCTATTGACAGATGGGTTGTTTATCTTGCATAATCTAGTAAAATTTGATTCGTTAAAGCGATGAATAAGGCCAGTAAATGAGAAATGGCGAAAGAGAGTGAAGTTCGACGGCTGAAAGACTTCACCGCCCTCTTAATCATTGAACCTACCTTAGGAGCACTTAGGAAAACCTAACGCATATCCGGCGTTATCGGAGTCGAGTGAACCCTTCTTGCAATTTAAGCAAGGGTAAATGAAGGTGGTACCACGGAAGCTAGACCTTTCGTCCTTTACGGATGAGGGGTCTTTTTGTTTTTTTAAGAATCGAAATGGAGGAATATTAATGGAAAAAATAGCAATTATTGGTGCAGGATCGATGGCTGAAGCATTCATTTCAGGAATTCTTGAAAATGGGCTAATTAATAAAAAAAATATCTGGATTACAAACAATTCTAATCAAGAAAGATTAACTAATTTAGAAACTCGTTATGGTATTCGAACGACTTATAATTTGAATGAACTGTTTGATCAAGCGGACATTGTGATGTTAGCAATGAAACCAAAGGATGTCGCGACAGCCGTCCAATCCATTCGTGAACACTTAACGGGACAAATGCTCGTCGTCTCAGTCTTAGCTGGTGTTTCCATGATGACAATTGAAACATTGGCAAAATTACCACTTGCGATTGTACGGTCGATGCCAAACACTTCGGCTGCTGTTGGAAAATCGGCCACCGCTGTTGCCGTGAATCAACGTGTTACCGAGCAGCAGTTAGAAACAACCAAGAACTTGTTTGGAACAGTTGGCTTGGCTTCTTTTGTAGAAGAAGAGCAGTTAGATGCCGTTACGGGGCTATCAGGAAGTGGGCCAGCCTATATTTATTATCTTATCGAAGCCATGGAAAAAAGTGCAGTGGAAGTAGGACTAGACAAAGAAATGGCCAGTGAACTAATTGTCCAAACATTACTTGGGGCAGCAGAGATGGTGAAAAAATCAAGCAAATCATCTACTCAACTGCGTATGGAAGTAACAAGCCCAGGCGGAACAACAGAAGCTGGCATTAGAGTTCTTGAAGAACACGGGGTCCAGCAAGCATTTATTTCATGCATTAAAGCAGCAACTGCGCAATCCAAAAAAATGGGGGAAGAATTAAGTTCTAGGCTTCAGACTGCAGACCAACCTTCCTAAATTGGACTTTTGCCTTGTTTACATTACACTAGTAAAAAAAGGCTAGGGAAGTGTCGTGGATGCTAACGATCTTATTTTCTTTAGGTATGCTAGTCTGGACTATTTTTCTTTTAGACGGACTAATTGGTTTACGAAAAATAGATCCGCTGGAAAAAGAAGAAGGCATGGAGCTTGGGCCGCTATTATCTGTAGTAGTTGCCGCCCGTAATGAGGAAAAACAAATCGAAGCAAGTATCCTGAGTCAGCTGGAGCAAACCTACAAAAATGTGGAATGGATACTTGTCAATGATCGGTCAACTGACATGACTGGAACCATCATGGAAGAATTAACAAAAATAGACCCGCGCCTAAAAGTCCTCCATGTTAATCAATTGCCTGAGGGCTGGCTTGGGAAGAATAACGCCTTGTACACGGGCGCACTTCAAGCTTCAGGGAAATGGCTATTGTTTACCGATGCTGACGTAAAATTTGAAAAGCAAGCCTTCGCAAAAGCGCTCCACTATTTTGAAAGACACAAGCTTGACCATCTGACCGCTGCACCAAACTTAAGTGCTAACCGATTTTGGTTAAAATCATTTGTTGCCTTTTTCCTGTTTGGTTTTTCTTATTTTAAACGTCCTTGGTTGGCAAATAACCCAAAATCAAAAATCGGAACAGGGATTGGTGCGTTTATTCTTGTTTTAAAAAAATCTTATGAATCGTTTGGAACACATGAGAAGATAAAAATGCGGCCGGATGATGACCTGCAACTTGGGATGAAAATGAAAAAAGCAGGCTACCGCCAAAGAATTGTGACTGCACTTCATCTAATCGAAGTGGAATGGTATGGAAGTTTAAAAGAAGCATTAGTTGGACTAGAGAAAAATACATTTGCCGGATTGCACTATCGTATCAGCATGGTGATCTTTGCGATCCTCGGGGTTTTTATCACCAACGTTCTGCCCTTTGTGATGATTTTTTCAGGGAATACAACTGTTGCCCTATTAAGCTTCGGAAATATTGTTCTTTGCGGAATTCTTTATGTGGTTGTCATAAAAAAATTAACCTTATTCTCCCCTATGATGTTTTTGGTCTTTCCAATCACTGCCTTACTGTTTATTTATTCGATTATTCGGGCGAGCCTCTTAACCTTTAAGCGCGGAGGAATTGTATGGAGGGGGACCACCTATCGGTTAAGTGAACTGCGAGAAAAAGATTAGAAGCTTGATTTTTTCATTAAAAAGATCCTTTTGCTATACTAGAAAAGGATAATTTAGATTGAATTCAGGAGGCTTCTGAAATGGCAGTAAAACTATTTTCACCCTATACAATAAAGGGTGTTACACTTAAAAATCGAATAGTGATGTCACCGATGTGCATGTATTCCAGTCATGAAGATGGCCATGTTCAAAACTGGCATCGGACCCACTACACAAGCAGGGCGGTCGGTCAGGTTGGTCTAATTATAGTTGAAGCAACATCAGTAACACCTCAAGGCAGGATATCCCCTAGAGATTTAGGAATCTGGAGCGATGAGCATATAGAGGGCTTTTCTGAGCTTGTTGGTCTTATGAAGGAGCATGGTGCCAAGACTGGGATTCAACTCGCTCATGCCGGCAGAAAAGCCGTATTAGAAGGTGAAATTCTTGCCCCTTCTGCACTTGCTTTTAATGAAAACATGAAAACACCAAAGGAAATGTCCAAAACGGATATTGAAGAAACAGTAGTAGCATTTAAAAAAGGCGCGGAGCGTGCAGCAAAAGCAGGTTTCGATGTGATTGAAATCCATGGTGCTCATGGGTATCTTATCAATGAATTCCTTTCACCACTTGCCAATAAAAGGACCGATGGATACGGCGGTTCGGCTGAAAACCGCTACCGAATCCTCCGAGAAGTGATTGATGCAGTGAAAACCGTTTGGGAAGGCCCATTATTTGTGAGAGTATCTGCACATGATTACCACGCAGAAGGATTAACCGCTGAAGATTACATCACGTTCGCCCATTGGATGAAAGAACAAGGTGTTGATTTAATTGATGTTAGCTCAGGTGCCGTTGTACCCGCCCATATTCACGTTTATCCTGGATATCAAGTGAAATTCTCAGAGACCATCAAGACTGGCGCCGATATCTCAACAGGTGCGGTAGGATTAATCACTTCCGGAATCCAGGCCGAGGAAATTTTACAAAATGACAGAGCTGATTTAGTCTTCCTAGCTCGTGAATTACTTCGCGACCCATATTGGGCCCGGACAGCAGCAAAAGAATTAGGGGTTCCAATTGAGGGCCCCAAACAATACGAGCGCGGCTGGTTATAAATCAAAAAGAGGGTGTCTACTAAAATGGACATCCTCTTCTTATGTTTATCATCAGCAGGGTATTTATTTTATTTGCGAATACATCTATTTTATTTGCGCAAAGTCCTATTTTATTTGCGAAAAACCCGGTTTTATTTGCGAATCAAAAAAATTAGTGAATATCCCTATTTAATTTCGAAGAGGAATATTAATTTCTTTAAAATCCTCAGCTATATCTGTATTCGGAAAAACTTCCTTTGCCTCATCCACCAATTCCCGCCAAGCATTTCGATCATAACGGGAGCTTATATGGGTTAGACACAGTTGCTTGCAACCGGCCCTCTTAGCAGCTTCTGCTGCCTGATGTGTGGTTGAATGAAAATAGTCGTGGGCAAGTTTTTCTTCATCCGCTGAAAAAGTCGCTTCATGCACCAAAATATCTGCATTTTCAGCCAATGAAATCGCATTTTCGCAGTACCGTGTGTCCCCTAGAATCGTGACAATTCTCCCCTTCTGTTCAGGACCTAGAAACTTACTCGGATCAATTGTCCTGCCGTCTTCAAGGGTAACTGTTTCACCATTTTTAATTTTTCTAAAAATGGGTCCTGGCTGTACTCCCGCTTCCTTTAGCTTATCAGCAAGTAATGTTCCAGGCCGATTCTTTTCGACAATTCGATACCCATATGAAGGGATGCCATGATCTAACCTGAGGGCTTCCACTGTAAACTGCTCATCTTCAAAAAGAATCCCCTCGTCAATTTCAATAACAGTTAGCGGGTATTTCAAATAGGTCTGGCTTAATGAAAGGCTGACATGAATATAGTCCTTAATCCCTTTTGGTCCATAAACCGATACCTCGGATTCTCCGCCTTGAAAAGAGCGGCTTGATAATAATCCAGGCAGACCATAGATATGATCACCATGAAGGTGAGTAATAAAGATTTTTTCAATTCTACGAGGTTTTAACGATGTATGTAAAATTTGATGCTGGGTCGCCTCACCGGCATCAAATAACCAAACGGCCCCCCGCTCTTCTAACAATTTCAGTGCAATTGACGTCACATTGCGGAGTTTTGCCGGCATCCCCGCCCCTGTTCCTAGGAAAAATATGTCCACTAATAATAGCTCCTCTCAATCCGTTCCTTTTATCCAATATTGTTAATATAGCACAAAAAGAAATCAATTTCTCCCTAGGGGACCTTTTATTAATAAGTGAATAGCACGGACCATTATGTGAAAAATAATCGAGACTTGAATGTTTTATTTTTGCGAAGTCTACCGGAATGCTATAAAATCAAGAAATGTGATATTTGTTGATTTTATAATTTACATAAATAGAAAAGAGGTTTTTACTTTGACGCAAACTGGAAACGTGACTTCATTAATTATGATTTTTGGTGCGACTGGTGATTTAGCAAAACGGAAGTTGTTTCCTTCCCTTTACCGGTTATTTGAGAAAGGCAAATTAAATAAATTTGCGGTTATTGGGGTGGCCAGAAGGTCCCTTTCTAACGATGAGTTTCAACATTCCGTTAAAGACTCCGTATTATCTGCATTAGGAAACAAAGACAAGATTGATGAATTTATCTCCCATTTTTACTATCAATCACATGATGTCGCTGATTCCAATTCATATGCAATATTAAAAAATTTAGCAGATGAGATTGATGGAAATTATCAATTAGAAGGGAATCGCATTTTTTATCTCGCTATGGCTCCAGAATTTTTCGGAACCATCGCCTTGCATTTAAAATCAGATAAACTGACGGACGTAAAAGGCTACAAACGACTTGTGATTGAGAAGCCATTCGGACATGACTTAGCATCTGCAATCGAACTTAATAAACAAATTAGAAGTGCGTTTAAGGAAAAAGAAGTTTATCGTATCGACCACTATTTAGGCAAAGAAATGGTCCGGAACATCGAAGTAATACGTTTCGCCAATGCTATTTTTGAACCGCTTTGGAATAACCGCTATATCTCGAATATTCAAATCACCTCAAGTGAAGTACTCGGTGTCGAAGAGCGCGGCCGTTATTATGAAACAAGCGGGGCCCTTAGAGATATGCTTCAAAACCATATGATGCAAATGGTAGCCTTGCTTGCAATGGAACCACCAATTAACCTTACAACCGATGAAATCCGTTCCGAAAAGGTTCGTGTATTTCGAGCCCTTCGAACCGTTGAGGGGGAACAAGTAAATAATTATTTTGTTCGTGGACAATACGGTGAGGGCACGGTTGAGGATGTCCAGGTTCCTGCCTATCGTGATGAACCGATGGTGGACAAAGAATCGAATACAGAAACCTTTGTCGCAGGGAAAATTATGATCGATAATTTCCGCTGGGCTGGTGTTCCTTTTTACATCCGTACCGGGAAAAGAATGTCGACAAAATCAACAAAAATTGTCGTTCAATTTAAAGATATTCCAATGAATTTATATTACCAAACTGACAAAATTTTAAATCCGAACCTCCTTGTGATTCATATTCAACCAGAGGAGGGAATTACCCTTCACCTAAACGCCAAGAAAGCGGGCGGACATTTGGATGCGCAAGAAGTAAAACTTAGCTTCGCCAATACTGGTATCCATGCGATGAACACTCCTGAAGGCTATGAAAAACTTCTTTTGGATTGTATGCGAGGGGATGCTACAAATTTCACGCATTGGGATGAAGTCGCCTATTCCTGGAGCTTTGTTGATAAAATTTCAGCGGTTTGGGAAAATACGAAAGCTGATTACTTCCCCAATTATCAGTCAGGAACAATGGGTCCCAAAGAGGCGGATGAGCTCTTAGAAAAAGACGGCTACTTCTGGTGGCCTGTAACAGATCTAGACGTTGATATTTGTAAGTGAATAATCAAAAGCACCACTTTGTTATAACAGCAAAGTGGTGCTTTTTAGTCTAGATCATTAATTTTATTAGGAAAGGTCCGCAGAAAATCTTTATTAAAGCTCGTTTCAGTCCCTATATTGTGAGAACCATCCATTTGGTGCGACCCTGCATTTTCAATGATACTTTTCCCGTACTTTTCACGAAGACTAGATAAGGTATTAAGTAACGGCTCTTTTTTCGCATCCTTTTCATAGGAAAATAAATCTAACTGTTTATAGGCATGATCATGATCCACTAAATCATTGCCTGTGATCCCTAACAATCGAATAGCATCTCCATTCCAAGCTTTTAGAAAAATCTGCTGCGCAAAAGAAGAAATGTCATCTTTATGACTGATGGGGTTGGGTAGCTTTTTACTTCTGGTAATTGTCTTTCGATCCTTATAGCGAATTGTAATTCCAAGAGTTCCGGCAAGGACATTCTTTCTCTTCAGCCTGATAGAGACCGTTTCCGCTAATGATGTTAACACACGAAAAAGTTCATGCTGATTACTAACATCCTTAGGCAGTGTCGTTGAATTGCCGATACTCTTAAATTCTTCAATCGATTCCGGATCAACAGGGCGATGATCAATCCCATTGGCTCTTTCTTTTAATCGAAGGCCATTAATGCCTAGAAGCGTTTTAAGTTGAATCTCATTGCCTTTTGCTAATTCACCAATGGTGTGAATCCCAATTGTCTGCAACTTTTCCGCTGTCTTCTTCCCGACACCATGCATTTCGTTCGTGTTCAAAGGCCAAAGAACGTTTGGTATATCACGCTTACGAAGAATCGTAATCCCCATTGGCTTTTTCATATCTGAAGCCGTTTTTGCTAAAAATTTATTAGGAGCTATACCTATGCTGCAAGGTATATCTAGTTGTTCCAGAATCCTTTTCTGAATGCTTTCGGCAATTTCTATCGGGCTGCCGTATTCAAAGCTTTCCGTTATATCTAAATATCCCTCGTCAATCGAGACGGGCTCTACAAACTCTGTATAGTGCCTGAGAATTTCAAACATACCAATGGAAACGGCCCGATAACGCTCAAAATTAGGTTTCATGACGATTAACTGCGGACAAAGTTTTCTCGCTTCCCAAAGCGGCATCGTCGTTTTCACACCAAATTTTCTTGCATCGTAATTGCAGGTGACAATGATCCCTCTGCGCTCCTCGACATTTCCAGCAATTGCGAGCGGTTTACCCTTCAGATTGGGATCGTAGGCCATTTCAACCGACGCATAAAAGCTATTCATATCAACATGTAAAATGACCTTTCCGTTTTTCGGATACATTTCCTTCATGCTGGCACTTCCTTATTACTTTTTCTTCCCTAATTATATCAAAAAGGAGAACCCTCAGTTAGGTTCTCCTGACAACTACATTATTGATTTGCCACTTCATCGATAATCGCAAGAGTCATTTCTGCAAGCTTATACAATTCTTCAACCGGCATGCGTTCGTTTGTGGTATGGATTTCTTCATAGCCGACAGCAAGATTGACCGTTGGAATATTAAACCCAGCAAAAACGTTGGCATCACTGCCGCCGCCGCTATGCTGTAGTTCACAGCTGCGCCCAATTTTTGCCGCGGCCTTGCGAGCCACTTCTACGACATGATCGCCTTCGCCAAATTTAAAGCCTGGATACATGATTTCCACATCTACCTCAGCTCTGCCGCCCATTTGTGCTGCAACTGTTTCAAATGCATCCTTCATTTTGCTTACTTGGGCCTGCATTTTTTCAGGTATAAGCGAACGTGCCTCCGCTAAAATATCAACACGGTCACAAACGATGTTAGTTGCCTGACCGCCTTCAAACCTGCCAATGTTTGCTGTGGTTTCGTGATCAATTCTTCCTAATGGCATCTTCGCAATCGATTTTGCGGCAATTGTAATCGCGGAAACTCCTTTTTCAGGAGCCACACCGGCATGAGCTGTTTTACCGTAAATAACTGTTTTTACCTTTGCTTGTGTGGGAGCAGCTACAACTACGTTACCAACTAAGCCATCACTATCCAGTGCGTAGCCAAATTTTGCTTTCATCAATGAAGAATCAAGTGCTTTTGCACCTACAAGACCTGATTCTTCTCCGACAGTGATGACAAATTGAATCAAACCATGAGGTAGATTTTGTTCTTTTAATTGACGAATGGTTTCAAGCATGACAGAAATACCTGTTTTATCATCTGCCCCTAAGATCGTGGTGCCATCTGTAACCACATAACCATCTTTAATCGATGGTTTCACACCTTTAGCAGGTGTAACAGTATCCATATGACAGGTAAAATAAATCGGGTCAACACCTTCTTTAGTTGCCGCAAGCGTGCAAACTAGATTCCCTGCACCATGGCCTGTTACAGCAGTGGTATCATCTTCAAAAACCTCGAGACCTAACTCAGTAAATTTTTGTTTTAATACCTTTGCAATTTCAGTCTCGAATTTTGTTTCTGAGTCAATTTGCACAAGTTCTAAAAATTCATTCAACAGACGTTCCTGATTAACCATTATATTGACCCTCCATGTTATGTAATCACTAATTGTCCAGCTCCAGCGCCCTAGGGGCTCGAGGTCATAAGCCAAGCCGTCAAGAAGGTTAAAGTGCAACCTTCTCGCCGGCTCGTCTTATGCTTGTCGCCCCTGGACAAGGCGCTTCCGCTTTTCTTATATCAGTATACCTCTTTCTTATTCATATCATCAAATGAAAGAGCAGGACGTCAACTTCAAATTATACTATAGTGGAATATTCCCATGTTTTTTGTAAGGTCTTGACTCTTTTTTATTTCTAAGCATTTCTAATCCCTGCACTATTTTCAATCTTGTTTCTCTTGGGTCGATGACATCATCGACCATGCCTCTGCTCGCCGCCACATAAGGATTGGCAAACTTTTCACGGTATTCATCGATTTTTTGCTGCCTGGTCTGTTCAGGATCTTCGCTATTATTAATTTCCTTGGCAAAAATGATATTGGCAGCCCCTTGTGGACCCATAACAGCGATTTCTGCATTGGGCCAAGCAAATACCAAGTCAGCACCAATAGACTTACTATTTAACGCCACATAGGCACCGCCATATGCTTTTCTTAAAATAACCGTCAATTTAGGAACTGTCGCCTCGGAATAGGCAAATAATATTTTAGCTCCATGGCGAATGATTCCCCCGTGTTCCTGTTTAACTCCCGGGAAGAAGCCTGTAACATCTTCAAACGTTATGATAGGGATATTAAAAGAATCACAGGTCCGGATAAACCGAGCCGCCTTATCAGAGGAATCAATATCTAAGCCGCCAGCCATGACCCTAGGCTGATTACAGACAAGCCCTACTGATTCACCTTTGATACGTGCAAAGCCAACGACAATATTTCTAGCAAAGTCCTTATGAATTTCCATGAACGAGTCCTCGTCAACAACTTGCTCAATGACTTTTCGGACATCGTATGGACGAACGGCATCGAAAGGAATAACCTCCAGTAAGTCAGGACGGTAGTCTTCTTCCTCCTGCACCTCAGATCTTGGAGGTTTCTCTTCATTATTCTGTGGTAGGTAACTCAAAAGCCTGCGGACGTTCTGTAACACCTCTACTTCCGAATCGGAATGAAAATGGGCATTCCCGCTAATGGAGCTATGTACATTTGCACCGCCAAGTTCTTCAGCTGATATTTTCTCCCCTGTCACTGTTTCGATGACCTTAGGACCCGTAATAAACATTTGACTCGTTTTTTCGACCATAAACACAAAATCAGTAATTGCTGGTGAATAGACGGCACCACCTGCACACGGGCCTAAGATTACTGAGATTTGCGGAATCACACCGGAATAAATGGCATTTCGGTAAAAAATATGCCCGTATCCATCTAACGATACGACACCTTCTTGAATACGCGCTCCGCCAGAGTCATTTAAACCGATAAAAGGTGCCCCATTTTTCGCTGCTAAATCCATCACATTCGCAATCTTCTTGGCATGCATTTCACCCAATGCACCGCCAAAAACTGTAAAATCTTGCGAAAAAAGATAAATGGGCCGGCCATTTACTTTCCCGTAACCAGTCACTACCCCGTCCCCTGGGCCCTTTTGTTCATCGAGACCAAAATCATTGGTACGGTGTTCAATAAAGGGATTTAATTCAAAAAACGTCCCTTTGTCTACCAAAAGATCGATTCTTTCTCTCGCCGTCAATTTTCCTTTTTCATGCTGCTTCTCAATTCGCTCGTCACCGCCACCGAGTTCAACCTCGCGACGTTTATCATACAACTCATTTATTTTTTCAAAGATGTCTATCATTTACCCCTTCATCCCCTTCTTCTCACAGAGTTCAAATAAAACCCCAGATGTTGATTTTGGATGCATAAAAGCAATGTTTGCTCCTCCAGCACCAGGTCTTGGCTGATCATCTATCATTCGAATCCCTTTTTCTTTCATTTCGCTAATTCTTTCTTTAATCGATACAACACCAAGTGCAACATGGTGGATGCCCTCACCGCGTTTTTCGATAAATTTAGCAATGGTACTTTCTTCCGACGTAGGCTCAAGCAGTTCGAGTTTTGTACCTCCTGCCTCTAAAAAGGCCACTCTTACTAGTTGAGTTTCAACCTCTTCAATTCCAAGCAATGGTAGATTCAATACATCAGTATAGAAAGGAAGCGAATGTTCAAGTGATCTTACGGCAATTCCAATATGGTCGACCTTCTTAATCATTATTATCCCTCTGTTCTAAAAATTAAATTTAATTCGACAATTATCTTATTCGTGAAAAAGTTCATAAATCCTTCCTAAATTACTTAGTTGTTCCGTTGTTCATTTTTGATTTTCCTTGTACAATAGATATAAAGCACCAAAATGTTAAGGAGGTACCCATAATGAAAAGTAAGAAAACGAGAAAAATCATTGTTTATTTAATGTTATTCGCTATGCTTGCCTCAACTCTCCTAATCGGAATTGGTACATTTCTATCATAAATATACAAAAGGAAGGGACTGTTCTAATTGAACAGTCCCTCAGATTGTAGACAAAAGGCATTCGAATGAGCCCATTCGGATGCCTTTTTATTGGATTTTTGCTCATAAGAGCAAAATTTAGACCTACCTTTGACTATTATTACGCCAATTCTGGACCTTTCCACGTCCAGCTGGCCATCTTTTTCAAGTTCATGGCAGCAAAAGTAAGCATCGCTTGCATGGACAATTTTTTTAAGCCTCTTAAGGTTGTCCAACGCATACCATGCTTTTCCTTAGCATCCGCAAAGACCCGTTCAATCGTTTCTTTACGTCTTGCGTAAATGCTTTTATTTTCTTGTGTGTGACGAAGATGATCGGCTTCTTCTATGTAATGTTCCCAAACATGTCGCTCAATCAATTTTTTATGTTCTTTACTCTGCGTGCATTCTGAAAGTAAAGGACAATTTTGGCACTCAAACGGATTAGAGAAGTATTGACGCTTTCCATTCTTCGTCGTCGTTGCATATTTCAGTATTTGTCCTTGCGGACAGATATAACAATCGTAGTATTCATCATAAATATACTCATGTTTTTTCATATAACCGTCCTTCGTACGAGGTCGTGTATATGGTAATGCAGGAGTCATATCATTTTCAATTACGAATTGAGCAATAGCAGGTGTTTTGTATCCAGCATCAGCAGCAACAGCTTCAGGTTTCCCGTGTTTTTCAATGACCTTCTCAAGTAGTGGCTCGAAAATGACGCTATCATGGATATTCCCCGGGGTTACAATTGCACCCAAAACAAAACCATTTCGATCCGAAGCCGCATGAAATGAATATGCGAACTGTTTCGTTCGCTCATCCTTTACGTAATAACCACTTTCTGGGTCAGTGGTACTTTCTTTAATTTCCTTTAATTCTTCTTTTTCAAATTTATCTGGAGGAAATGGCTTTTTTCCGTGATCATCCCGGTCTTTATTAATCTCTTCTTGTAGACGTGTTTCATAAACCTTCGATTCCTTTCGAACTACTTTCTTTTCAAATTTACGCTTATTTGCACTAGCTTTAACATGTGTAGAATCAATAAATACGTGCTCGCTACTAATCAATTTCTTTTCTGAGGCTTCCTTTAAAATACGATAGAATATCTGTTCAAATAAATCAGTATCCTTAAAGCGTCGCTCGTAGTTTTTACCAAACGTTGAAAAGTGAGGTACCTTATCATAAAAACCAAAGCCGAGAAACCAACGATATGCCATATTCGTTTCGATTTCTGCAATGGTTTGACGCATAGAGCGAATACCGAAGGTATATTGAATGAAAGCCATCTTTATCAATACCACAGGGTCAATACTCGGACGTCCCCGTTCAGATGAGTACATATCTTGAACAAGTGAATAGATAAATGAAAAATCAATAGCAGCTTCTATCTTACGAACCAAGTGGTTCGCGGGTACAACTTGTTCTAAAGCTATCATTTCTATTTGATCACGATTCATCTGTGTATTTTTAGTTAGCATTTCATCCACCTCATCTATATGTCTGTATCTTAATTATACAAAGGACTGATTTAAAGGTCATTATTGATTTTAAAACTTGTTGATTGGAGCGGAAGGCGCGAAGACTCCTGCGGGAGTACGGAGCAGGGGAGACCCCGCAGGCGCTTAAGCGCCGAGGAGGCTCCCCGCTACGCCCGCGGAAAGCGAAGCGCCTGGAGCGCAAATCAACAAACAATTTAACAAAGACATAAAAAAGACTGCCGGCAAACCCAAGTTTTTCGGATTTGTCGACAGTCTGAGGGACTGTTCTAATTGAACAGTCCCTTTCCCTATTGTATTGCCCCATTATCTTTGGCAAGTGCCTCAAATGATTTTTTTGAAGAGATAACTAATACCTTTGTTCCAAGTGGAATTAACGGAAAAAGAGACGTAACGACCTCATTCTGTGTGCGAATACAGCCTTGAGAGACGTATTTCCCAATGGATGCAGGCTGATTTGTCCCATGAATGCCATAGGTTCTGCCATCTGTTCCTTTCGCATCAAAGCCAATCCATCTGGCCCCTAGTGGATTCTTAGGATCCCCTCCAGAAATATTCCCTTTTCGAAAATAAGGCTCTTTTGCCTTTACCGTGATAGTGAAAAGACCTTCCGGAGTTAATTCTTGGGTTTTACCCGTCCCGACACTTACAACTGTTTGGACTTTATTTTCATCAATAAACGCCATTTCATTGTTGCTTTTGTTAACAATAACAAATGGATCGCCTGGCATAGGGTTTGGCCCCAACGGCCAAAATGGTGAAATGAAAAAAGCAATCAGGATTGGCGATAAGATTTTTATCAAAGCAGCCACCTGCCTTTTTTTTCCTAGTTTGCTTCAATCTTTTTCTGTTCATACACTTTTGAAGAAGTTTTTATTCCTTTAAACGAACTTTTTATAATCAGATAGTCATTCATTTCATTTACTAGTTGAAGTAAGGCTGCTCTCGTTTCAAATTCTTCTCTTGTCTTTGGGAGCTCCATTTCCTCAAATTCCTTTTTCATTTCTCTTAATTTTTCAATATAAATATGAGCTGTATTTCCAGGATGAACATTCTCAGAAAGTTCTTCCAGAAACTCAGCTACCATATGCCCTTGCTTTACTGTACGCGTAATGGAGGTGACAATCGGTAAGATACGTTCGATAATTTCAAATTGCTTCCCTCGCATTTTAAAATAATGAAAATATAAATTGTCATCTCGTAAAAAATGGTTTTCAACATCCTGAAGAGCTAGCGTTATCGCTTCATCTAGTAAACGAGCACTAACCGTAATCTCTTTTCCATCCCAATTACTATCTCCCGTCCGTAAATAACATACCATTTCACAGAAAATGATTTTAAAATTCTCCTCAATTTCGCTTTGATAGTCCTTTAATTTTTTATCAACGCTCGGCATATAAAGATTAATCAGTAGTGCCACGCCAATTCCAATCGTGATCACTCCAAGTTCATTTAAAAAAATTGCCAGGGAGATTTTCTCCGCCATATAAATATGTAAAATAATGACACTGCTTGTCACAATACCATCCGGCGCTTTCAGCATCACAATCGTCGGTATAAAGAAAAATAACATGATCCCAATAACAATTGGGTGATAGGAGATTCCCTCAAAAAATATAGCCGAAAACGGCATCGCTAATACACAGGCTAAAAATCGATCTCCTGCTGTTCGGAGCGATCTCCGCTTCGTCACCTGAATACATAAAATGGTTAATATTCCAGCGGAAGCAAAATTATCCAGCCCAAGCTGCTGCGCAATTAAAATCGAAATAGCAGTACCAACAGCTGTTTTAATTGTTCGGTAGCCAATGCGAAATTTCATAGTAATCTCCCCAAAATAGAAAAAATAAAAAGATGATCGATTAGACCATCTTTAGCATATCCCTATTAAAGCATTTTTTGCAAGAAATCCTGATAATAAAGATTGATTCTACTACAATACTTTCTCTAAAAAGTCCTTTGCTCTGCTTGTCCGAGGGTTATTAAAAAATTCATTAGGAGAGCCTTCTTCTAGTAATACCCCTTCATCAAGGAAAATAATCCGGTCGGAAACCTCACGAGCAAATCCCATTTCATGTGTTACGATGGCCATAGTCATTCCTGAATGAGCAAGGTCCTTCATAACATTGAGTACTTCCTTGACCATTTCTGGGTCAAGCGCTGAAGTAGGCTCATCAAATAACATTAACTTCGGTTCCATGGCAAGGGCACGCGCTATGGCAACACGCTGCTTCTGTCCACCTGATAAATTATTCGGATAGGCTTTTTCTTTTTCGGTAAGCCCCACACGAGCTAACAATTCGCGCGCTTTTTTTTCAGCAAGTTCTCGCGATTCCCCTTTTACTTTCATCGGAGCATAGGTTAAGTTTTCCAAAACCGACAGATGTGGAAATAAATAAAAGTGTTGAAAAACCATACCGATTTGTTCACGAACTTTCATTATATTTGTTTTGCTATCAGTAATCTCTTGATTATTAATCCAAACTTTCCCTTGCGTTGGTGTCTCTAATAAATTTAAACAGCGTAAAAAAGTGGATTTACCAGATCCTGATGGTCCAATAATCGAAACTACTTCCCCACTATCAATATTGGTTGAGATATTTTTTAACACTTCGTTATTGCCAAATTGTTTATAGAGGTTTTCTACTTTAATCACTGTACTTCAGCCTCCGTTCAAACCGTTTCCCTGCCAAAGTCAGCACCATTACTAAGATCCAATAGATAAATCCAACAAAGATTAATGGTTCAAAATTACGATAAGTATCCGCTCCGACAACTTGCGCACGACGCATCAAATCTAGATAACCAATCGTAGAAACGATTGCTGATTCTTTTGTTAAGGTAATAAACTCATTCATCAATGCAGGTAAGATATTTTTTAGTGCTTGAGGTAAGATTAGGTCCTTCATCATGAGACGATAAGGAACACCTAGTGCTTGTGCTGCTTCGGTTTGACCTTTATCAACCGCTTGAATTCCGGCTCTGATAATTTCCGAAACATAGGCGGATGAATTTAAGCCAAAAGCTAAGATTGATGATAAAAATGGTGAGATGTCATACCCCGTTAATTGCGGGATCGCAAAATAGATTAGCATTAATTGTAAAATTAATGGTGTCCCACGAAAAATAGATGTATATGCATCACCAAACCAATTTAATGCTTTGTTTCGTGAAATTTTAAACAAAGCTAAAATTGTGCCGAGGATAAAACCTAAAATAATTGAGATAATAACAAATTTTAATGTAACCCATATTCCCTCTAAAATAAAAGGAATATAAGGCACAATTTGGCTAAAGTCCAAATTCATGCCTTACACCTCACTTTATAATTTTCTTTGAGTCATTAGTCTAGTTGCCATTCATTTTATGCTTATTGCTGGTCTTTTAACCACTTGTCCTTTAATTCTTGGAGTTTTCCGTTCTCCTCCATGTCTTTTAGGACCTTATTTACATCATCAGTTAAGTCACTGCCTTTTGGAAATGCAACTGCCATTCCAGGAGAACTTGTTGTTGGATCATCAAATCCAGCTAAACCTTGTTCCTTTACATATCCTGTTGCAACTGATTTATCCATATAAGCAACCTGGATACGATTTGATAATAGTTCTTGAATTAAAGTTGTTGCATTGTCTAACGGCTTAATCGTAAAATCTACCTTTTTTTGAAGTGTTTTGGCACCCTCTTCTTGAATGGTTCCTAACTGTACTCCAACCGTCTTTCCTTTAAGATCATCGATAGTTTTAATTTTAGAATCTTTAAGTGTGATAAACATTTCACCTGAATGGTTATAAGCTGTTGAAAAATCAACATTTTGTTTGCGTTTTTCTGTTGCTGACATACCAGCAAGTACCATGTCCACACGTTTAGCCTGTAATGCCCCGACTAAACCATCAAACTTCATGTCTTTAATATCTAGTTTATAACCTAATTCTTTTGCAATAGCATTGGCTAAGTCAATATCAAATCCCTCGACCTTACCTGATGGATCTCTTGATTCAAATGGTGCAAAATCTGCTGATGTAGCCATTGTTAAAACTTTGTTATCTCCTGTTTTTTCTCCATTTGCTCCGTCCTTATTACTTTGGCCGCAAGCAGCCAACACCACTAATGTTAAGATCATGGTAAAAAATAAAAATGTTTTTTTCATGATGTCTCCTCCTATATTTAATAATATCTGCTTATGCTAATTTGAATTTTTATTCAACAAAACGAATATTAACACATAGATTTTGTTTTGAAAAGATATTATTTTAATATAAAAATATTCAAAAAATTCTGCGTTTTAATATATTAAAATAATATTAAAAGCAAATAAAAAGCACCCCCTTGAGAAGAGATGCCTTTTTGAGATTATGTTAATGATTGCCTACTACTGTTTGCCTAAATTCATTTTTCATTTTTTCCAATTCATCTTTATTAGTTAATAAGTCAAATCCTGTTAAGGCAAGGGCCAATGCCCCTTTAGAAAGAATCTGATGGGAATTGTCAGTGATGGTTAAGTCGGCAAATTCCCTTGTATGTGCGATTAGTCCAGGCGAATCAAGACCAATATAAGGATGTATCGCAGGAACAACATGACTTACATTTCCCATATCAATGGAACCATATGAATCTTTCGCTTTCTTAACTTGCTTCACACCTGTAGATAAGAGATTGTCTGTAAATAATTTAGATAATACTTGATTGGTAACCATATTATCATAGCTCAATTCGTAGTTTTCAATATGAACCTCTGCACCTGTCATTAAAGATGCACCTTTTGCTATATTAATTACCTTTTGAACAACCTCGTTTAAATAGGTTCGATCCTTAGCTCGAACATAAAACTGAGCTACTGCTTTATCTGGGACAATATTGGCTGCTACTCCTCCTTCTTTAATAATCCCATGGATTCTCACATCAGAAGTCACATGTTGACGAAGTGCATTGATGCCATTAAATAATTGTATAACAGCATCCAGTGCATTAATTCCCATCTCTGGAGAAGCTGCTGCATGACTTGTTCTGCCACGGAAGTCAAATTGAATCGCATCCATCGCTAAGGAATCACCACTCTCATAAGATTCATCAGCCGGGTGTAAAATCATAGCTGCATCAATATCATCAAAAATACCTTGTTCAGCCATTGGAACTTTTGCACCGTTTGTTTCTTCAGCAGGTGTTCCTAATACAACTACACGTCCGCCAATTTCATCTGCCACTTTACTTAAGAGAGCTCCAGCCCCGGCACTCATCGTTCCAATCAGATTATGACCGCACCCATGTCCAACCTCAGGCAGTGCATCATATTCCGATAAATAGGCAATCGTTGGTCCCTCCTTCTTAGAGTCGTATACCGCTTTAAAGGCAGTAGCTCGGCCAACAGTTCCTTTTTCAACTACAAATTTATGTTCCTCAAGGAATTCTATTAACTGTTTGCTAGATTCAAATTCTTGATCCCCTAATTCAGGATGATGATACAAAGAATCACTTATCTCCCATAATCTATGTTTAATGATTTCTAAATAATTTTTTAATAAATCCTTCATGCTAGAATCTCCCCTTTAGTATGATTAAAATTACAAAATAATTAATAAATATACATTAAAAATATCATTTTGACAAGAACAAAAGGCCAAATCGATTGATGATTTGGCCCTTCCTTCATTCGGCTTTTATATTAAACTTCTTCGCAATATTCATCAAATTCTTTTTGAAGTTTTGACACGACTGTTGCTGGATCAAAACCCTCGATTTGATGTCTTTCAACCATTGTAATAATCTTGCCGTCCTTTAAGAGGGCAAATGATGGGGAGGATGGTGGATAGCCAGTGAAATAACTTCTTGCTTTTTCGGTTGCTTCTTTATCCTGTCCAGCAAAAACAGTGACAAGGTGATCCGGGC
This sequence comes from Bacillus sp. OV166, assembly GCF_900177675.1. Lineage (GTDB taxonomy): Bacteria > Bacillota > Bacilli > Bacillales > Cytobacillaceae > Neobacillus. The sequence continues at coordinate 4,904,142 of NZ_FXWM01000001.1, forward strand.
GCTTATCAAAATGTAAGGCATGTGCTGCTGCAGGACGTGCAACTCCACCCGCACAACCACATACAGAATTAATCATTACTAAAGTGGTCCCTTTTTGCTCCAGTGCTTCCTCAACATCTGCAGGTGTTTTCAACTCTTTATATCCGGCAGACACGATTTCTTGACGTGCCTGGTTAACAACATCATTCATAAAAAAATTAAAATCCATGCTCATTAAATTCACTCCTTAGATTTAAGACTATATCTACATATTAACAGTAAAAATGTTTGATTATCAAATATCAATACTTGTGGTAGCTTATTCTTTTTTTTGAAAAAAAGTCTTAAAAAGACTTTCCACAGCAGAGGCGACTGTCTTTCCACCTGCAATTACTTCATTCTCTAATTTTGGCAGCTGGTTCATAATCTCAGGATGATGATAAAAATGATAGTGCAACTGATCCGTAATCATTGCATGTAGCCATTCTCTTGATTGGGCATTCCTTCTATCTTCCAAGACTCCAGTGAACTTTCCTCTCGATTCAAAAGCTTGAATAACTTCCCATATCTTATCAATACCTTCTTGAGTCAAAGATGAACAGGTATGGGCTTTTGAAATCCAACCTTTTGTCGCTGGCTGCAGAAAGTGAAGGATTCGATTATAATCTTTCCTTGTCAATTCAGCCTTTTGTTTATTATCCCCGTCTGCTTTATGGACAATTATCGCATCAGCAAGCTCCAGAATCCCTTTCTTCATGCCTTGCAGTTCATCACCCGCCCCAGTCAGCACCAGCAGCATAAAAAAGTCGACCATATCCCTGATGATAAATTCACTTTGTCCGACGCCGACCGTTTCTATTAATATCACATTAAACCCCGCTGCCTCACAAAGCAACATCGATTCTCTTGTTTTTCGATGAACACCACCGAGTTTTCCTGCCGATGGTGACGGACGGATAAACGCCCGTGGATTCCTTGCTAACTGTTCCATACGCGTTTTATCTCCCAAAATACTACCACCCGAGATACTCGAGGTTGGATCAATTGCTAATACAGCCACCTTTAGACCCAAACTGCAGAGATACATTCCAAACTCTTCGATAAAAGTACTTTTCCCAGCACCAGGCACCCCAGTAATTCCAACCCTTATCGAGTTTCCGCTGAAAGGCAGCAATCTTTGCAGTAACTCTTGTGATTTTTGGAAATGATGCTCTGCATTACTTTCTACAAGAGTAATAGCACGAGCAAGCAAGCCTCTGTTTCCTTTTAGTACCCCGTCAAATAATTCTTCAACTTCTAGTTCTGAAGAGTTACGTTTTTTAAATCGAATACTTTTTTGCAAAGAAGTTGCTTGACCTTCAAGTTCCTCCCCCTTTCTTACCACACTTGAGCAAAGTTCGGGCTTTCTTGGATCGCTCCATTCAGGTTTTTGATCTGCAGCCATTAGTCTGCCACTTCCTCATAACCGAGTTGAAGATAAATTGCTTTGATTACTTTTTGCGCTGCTATCGGAATCACTGTCCCAGGTCCAAAGATAGCCACTGCTCCGTTATCGTATAAAAATTGGTAATCTTGTGCTGGAATAACACCACCAATAACCACTAAGATATCTTCACGTCCTAGTTTTTTCAGTTCAGCTACTAATTGTGGCAATAGCGTCTTGTGCCCAGCAGCAAGCGAGCTCATACCAATGACATGGACATCGTTCTCAATTGCCTGCAAGGCCGTTTCTTCTGGTGTTTGGAATAATGGACCAATATCAACATCAAATCCCAAATCAGCAAATGCAGTGGCGATGACCTTTGCCCCGCGGTCATGTCCGTCCTGACCCATTTTTGCAATCAGAATTCTTGGTCTTCTACCTTCATTCTTCAGGAATTCGTCGGACATTTCTTTTACTATCAAAATTTGTTCCTCATTACTAAAAGCTTTACTATATACTCCGCTAATTGCATGGATGACCGCTTTATGTCGATTTGCTACTTTTTCGATGGCATCGGAAATCTCCCCAAGAGTTGCCCTCTCTCTTGCCGCCTTGACAGCAAGCTCCAAGAGGTTGTACTTACCTGTTTCCGCTGCTTTCGTTAAGGCGGTTAACGTTTCTTCCACTTTTATGTCATCACGATTAGCTTTTAATACATTTAATTTTTCAATTTGTTTCAACCGAACCGCTGTATTATCGATATCTAAAATATCAATTGCTTCTTCTTTCTCAAGGCGATAACGGTTGACACCAATGATGACTTCTTTTCCAGAATCAATTTGTGCTTGCCTTCTAGCGGCTGCCTCTTCAATTCTCATTTTTGGAAGCCCAGTCTCAATGGCTTTAGCCATGCCACCTAGACCTTCAATCTCCTCAATATGTGTCCATGCTCTATTAACCAATTCATCTGTCAATTTTTCAACGTAATAGGAGCCTGCCCACGGATCAATAACATTTGTAATCCCCGTTTCTTCTTGCAAAAACAATTGCGTGTTACGAGCAATCCGAGCAGAAAAGTCAGTTGGCAGTGCAATCGCTTCATCCAAGGCGTTTGTATGCAGGGATTGGGTATGCCCCATTGCCGCAGCATGTGCTTCAATTAATGTGCGTGTAACATTATTAAAAGGATCTTGCTCTGTCAAACTCCAGCCAGATGTTTGCGAATGGGTGCGTAACGCTAATGATTTTTCATTTTTAGGATGAAAAGATTTCATCATTTTTGCCCAAATCAATCGAGCGGCACGCATTTTAGCTACTTCCATGAAATAATTCATCCCAATTGCCCAAAAAAAGGATAATCTTGGTGCAAATGAATCTATTTCAATTCCTGCCTTGAGTCCCGTGCGTACATATTCCAGACCATCCGCTAGTGTATAAGCTAGTTCTAAATCAGCTGGTGCACCAGCCTCCTGCATATGATAGCCCGAAATACTAATACTATTAAACTTTGGCATGTATTTTGACGTATATTCAAAAATATCAGCTATTATTTTCATTGACATTTCCGGAGGGTAAATATAAGTATTACGAACCATATATTCCTTTAAAATGTCATTTTGGATGGTTCCCGCCAGCTTCTCTTGACTTACACCTTGTTCTTCAGCCGTCACGATGAAAAAAGCAAGAATGGGCAGAACGGCCCCGTTCATGGTCATTGAAACGGACATTTGGTCTAAAGGTATCCCCTCAAATAACGTCTTCATATCAAGGATAGAATCAATGGCCACCCCTGCTTTACCGACATCTCCGACAACACGTGGATGATCAGAGTCATAGCCGCGGTGGGTGGCTAAATCAAAGGCAACCGATAATCCCTTTTGCCCCATCGCTAAATTTCTGCGGTAAAAGGCATTGCTTTCCTCTGCAGTTGAAAAGCCTGCATATTGTCTCACTGTCCACGGCCGATTAACATACATCGTTGGATAAGGCCCTCTTGTATAAGGAGGGAGTCCCGGCAGATTGTCTATATGCTCAAGATCTTCACGATCTTCTTTTGTATAGAGTGGTTTTAAACTGATTTGTTCATTTGTCTCGAACAGTAGATCATCAATGGAGGTATTTATCTCTTTGTGTACTTTTTGCTGCCACTCTTCTTTGGTCATAAAACTTTGATTGTCAAATAAAGAAATATTTTGAAAATCAGGCTTTTGTTTCTTCAATCTTGCTCACCTCCAGGTCGTTAAGGATTGACGAAAGCGTTTCGTAGCAATTGCTTTTCATATGGATAAACTGCTTAATACCAGCATCCTTCCATCGGTCCAGTTCTTCTTTTTCTGGAAGGCCTGCTAAGTAAAAAATCAACTCAGGGAATTCCGTTTTTAGAGAAGGCAGGATTCCATAACCGATTATTTCATATTGTTCATTCGTACCGCATAAGCAATAATACTTGGCAGGCGTTTCTAAAATAAATTGTCTAGCTTCCTCTAAAGATAATATCGGCTTACTTTCGGCTGCTTTCAAACCGCCTGCTGCAAGAAAGCCCTTCATAAAATCAAGTCTTGCTTTATGCTGCTTTAATCCACCAAGACAAATCATCCCTACAGTCGGCTTTGAGCCTAATTTTTCTTCGAGATCCTTTGCCTTTTTTCGCAATTCTTCAAATGGTTCTGCCAATCTCAGATCCGGAATGGCCTCTATTTTTATTAAAGAGTTTTCCATATTAGTAAAATATGAATTTCTCGTTTGAGTTTTTTTATGCGTAACAATTTCATCCAGATTAGCGTAGACATTTGTTCCAACAATGCTTTTCTTTCTTGTTTGAACATCTTGATTCTTTTTTTCATAGACAACAGCAATCTCCTGCTGCAGCCAATTTGTTTTTAAAGTTTCTAGAATACCACCATTTGCTTCAATTTGTTGAAAAAATCCCCAAGCTTTTTCAGCTAAGTCATTGGTTAGTTCTTCTACATACCAAGAACCTCCAGCAGGATCAATCACTTTTGTTAGATGTGCTTCTTCCTTCAAAAGAAGTTGCGCATTTCTAGCAATTCTTTCCGAAAACGAAGTGGCACCTGTGAGATCATCGAAGGGTCGCACATGCAAGTATTGAATGCCCCCAACCACGGCCGCAAAGGCTTCATTTCCAGCACGCAGAAGGTTTACATTCGGGTCATTAACTGTTTTTGTGAAAGAAGAAGTTTCAGCAGCTATATGCAACCTGCCCATATCATCAGTAGATCCGTAAACATTACTTATTCGATTCCAAAGGACTCGAGCGGCACGAAGTTTTGCAATTTCCATAAAAAAATTGCTGCCAATCGAAAATTGGAAGATCATTTTTGCAAAGATTTCATCCAGTTCCATGCCTGCATTCTGAAGGTTTTCAAGGTAAAATATCCCTTCAGCCATTGCAATCCCTAGTTCTTGAACAGCGCTCGCCCCACCATTATGATATGGAGCAGTATCTATTAGAATTGTACGCACATTAGGTAATTTTTCATTTGAGTGGACAATGTTTTTAACCCAATCATTGAAAAATTCCTCAGAAATACATCCCTCTTCAGCGAAAATGGCGACGGGATCAGCTCCAATATATCCTCGGAGTTTGTCGATAGCCCCTTCTTGTTCCGCCATTCTTTCTAATTTCGAAAGAAAAGCAATTTGTAAACTTTTTGCGTTAATTGAAAATGGATATTGGAAATAGGATTCTCCTAATAATTTTGCTAGGTTTGTTTCGACTTCTAGTAAAGCTTTTGAGACTTTAAATGAAATAGCCGTTTGGCCTTTATTAAATGATTGTCTGAGTTTCTGCTCCAACTCTTCTGCGGTTTGATAGGAGAGTTGTTGGGCGACCACCCAGTCATTTGTCAAGTAACCTAACGGATAGGTCCCTCTTCTAAAATCTGAACCTCCTGGAAAATCAGGTACTGGTCGCTCATCTTGATGGGTATAAAGCGGTTTCAAAATAATGTTTTCATATGTAGTAGTTTGTAAGGATTCAACCGTTTTTCCTTTTAAAGATTGCTCTGCTTTAGTTTTCCATTCATGTGTGGATCCTGAAGGAAAAGACTGATTCTTTATTTTTTCCAAACTTTTCATCCCCCTCCCATTATACATAATTGAAATAAAATTCAATTAATTCTACTAAGTACTATTTTATGGTACAAACACAATTCAAGCAATTAAAAACAAAATAACCGCTGCCAAGCATGGAAGCGGTTGTTTTGTTTAGTAAATCGAAGTTGTTGATTTTGATGTATTTTCAAGTATTTCTTTTACGCGTTGTAGGAATCGGCCGCAAACAAGTCCGTCCAACACTCTATGATCAAGTGACATACATAAATTCACCATATCACGGACAGCAATCATTCCATTATTCATGACAACTGGACGCTTGACGATGGACTCCACTTGCAAAATGGCTGCTTGTGGATAATTGATGATACCCATTGATTGAACAGAGCCGAATGAACCTGTGTTGTTTACGGTGAAGGCTCCGCCTTGCATATCTTCTGATCTTAGCTTTCCAGTTCTCACTTTGACAGCAAGTTCAGAGATTTCACGTGCAATCCCCTTAACTGTCTTTTCATCTGCCTGTTTAATGACAGGAACATAGAGAGCATCGTCCGTTGCTACTGCTATCGAAATATTGATATCTTTCTTTTGGATGATTTTATCTCCCGCCCACATTGAATTGATTTGCGGGAATTCTTTCAGAGCTTGCGCAACGGCTTTGACAAAGAAAGCGAAGAAAGTTAAATTGAATCCTTCTTTTTTCTTAAATTCATCTTTGAGGGAGTTGCGGTACTCCACCAAATTAGTTGCATCCACTTCAATCATTGTCCAGGCATGCGGTGCTTCGTGTTTACTGCGCAGCATATTAGCGGCAATCGCTTTGCGGATGCCTGTCACAGGGATTTCAATATCACCAACTGCAACCGGAATATTGACAGCTTGTGCAGATGCTGTAGGCGTAGAAACTGACTGAGTTGCTGCTTGTGTTGATGCTTCCACAACTGCTGGCTCTTTGTTAATTTCAACATTTTGTTCTGCAACTGGAATATTTCCTGATTCAATTAATTTTAATAGATCTTTTCTGGTAATTCGCCCACCAGCACCGGTGCCTGACACCTTTGTTAAATCGATCCCATGTTCTTGAGAAATTTTTAGAACTGCAGGTGAATAACGGGCCTTGTTTCCTTGATCCACTGGTTCTGCATTTACTGCAACGCTTTGTGCAGCGGCATCGCTTGTTACCAAAGCCACAGTTTCCTGGGGAGTTCCACCTTCCATTTCAATCGTGCAAATCATTTCACCAACTGCTAAGGTTTCACCTTCTTCAGCGATTAACTCCTTAACCACACCTGTAAAGGAGGATGGAACTTCTGCATTTACCTTATCTGTCATAACCTCTGCTAGGGGGTCGTATTTATTTACTTTATCGCCAACGGATACGAGCCATTTACTAATCGTGCCTTCGGTTACACTTTCCCCTAACTGAGGCATTTTAATTTGTTCAATTACCACTTTTTACACCCTCCTATTGTCCAGCTCCGGCGCCTAGCCCCTCGAGTCGCTTCGGTCCAGCCAATGAAGTCAAAAAACGACTTCACTGTCAGGCCCGGAAGCAGCTGTCGGGGCTGAACAAGTGCCTCCGCTTTTCGTTTAATACTCAGCTAATTCGCGCATGGCTTTTTCGACTTTATCCGGATTTACCATAAAGAATTTTTCCATTGTTGGAGAATACGGCATTGCCGGTACATCTGGTCCAGCTAAGCGCATAATTGGTGCATCTAATTCAAATAAGCAATTTTCAGCTATGATCGCAGAGACTTCACTAATAATGCTGCCTTCTTTTGTGTCTTCTGTAACAAGAAGGACCTTACCCGTTTTCGATGCAGCTTCAATGATTGCTTCTTTATCAAGTGGATACACAGTCCTCAAATCAAGAATATGTGTTGAGATTCCATCCTTCGCTAATTTTTCAGCAGCTTGAAGGGCAAAATGAACACATAGACCATAAGTAATAACAGTAATATCTTCTCCCTGGCGCTTTACATCCGCTTTTCCGATTGGAAGAGTGTAATCATCAGTCGGGACCTCACCTTTGATTAATCGATAGGCCCGTTTATGTTCGAAGAATAATACCGGATCATTGTCACGGACGGCAGCTTTTAATAGTCCCTTCGCATCGTAAGGTGTGGAGGGCATCACAATTTTCAATCCAGGCTGATTAGCAAAAATAGCTTCAACTGACTGGGAATGATAAAGTGCACCATGAACACCACCGCCATATGGTGCACGAATAACCATCGGACAGCTCCAGTCATTATTAGAGCGATAGCGGATTTTTGCAGCTTCCGAGATAATTTGATTAACTGCCGGCATAATAAAGTCGGCAAATTGCATTTCAGCAATCGGCCGCATGCCATACATCGCTGCACCGATTCCTACCCCAGCAATTGCTGATTCGGCAAGAGGTGTATCAATGACACGCTCTTCCCCAAATTGTTCATACAATCCTTGCGTCGCCTTAAACACACCGCCTTTTAAGCCAACATCTTCACCAAGAACAAAAACCCTTGGATCTCGTTCCATTTCTTCTCGCATTGCCATTGTGATTGAATCAATATATGAAATTATCGCCATGTTTCATCCCCCTTACAAGTCCGCATAAACATATTTCAGTGCTTCTTCCGGTGCAGAATACGGAGCATTTTCTGCATAGTCAGTCGCTTCATTCACTTGCTTCATCACGCGGTCATTGATTTCCTTCTCCAACTCATCATTCATGACACCAGTTTCCTTTAAATAGGCCCCAAAAGTTATAATTGGGTCTTGTGTTTTGGCTTTTGCAACCTCATCTGGAGCACGGTAGGAACGGTCGTCATCATCAGAAGAGTGTGGAGTTAGACGATACGATATGGTTTCAATCAATGAAGGGCCTTCCCCACGACGGCCACGCTCCGCTGCTTCCTTTACGACTTTATAAACTTCTAATGGGTCGTTCCCATTAACAGTAAAGCCAGGCATACCATATCCAATCGCACGATCTGAAACCTTTTCACACGCTAATTGTTTTTCGATTGGGACAGAGATCGCGTACTTGTTATTTTCACACATGAAGATAACTGGAAGTTTATGTACACCTGCAAAGTTTGCCCCCTCATGGAAATCCCCTTGGTTAGAGGAACCCTCTCCAAATGTTACAAACGTAACCAGGTCTTTTCTTTCCATCTTCCCGGCAAGGGCAATTCCAACTGCATGTGGTACCTGAGTTGTAACTGGCGAAGAACCTGTGACAATCCGATTTTTCTTTTGGCCAAAATGGCCAGGCATTTGACGACTACCAGAATTAGGGTCTTCTGCTTTTGCAAAACCGGATAGCATCAGTTCCCTTGGAGTCATACCAAAAGCCAATACTACCCCCATATCACGATAATATGGAAGAACATAATCTTTTTCACGATCTAGTGCAAATGCCGCTCCCACCTGTGCTGCTTCTTGACCTTGACAAGAAATAACAAATGGTATTTTACCAGCGCGGTTCAATAACCACATCCGTTCATCAATTCGGCGGGCTAAAAGCATAGTTTCATACATTTCCAATACTTTTCCGTCGCTTAAACCTAAAGCATCATGACGCTTTTCTGTCATTTAGTTCTTACCTCCCAATTGTTCATAGAAATGCGGAAGCGCCTTGATCAGCCCCGACAAGCGCTGGAGAGCCTGCCGATGAAGTCGTTCTTTTGAATTCATCGACAGGATCGAAGCGACCTCGAGGGGCTAGGCGCTGCAGCTAGACACTAAAAACCTTTACAATGTTTTTTATTAATTCTTTTAAGAATGGATTGCTTTCCCATCAACTGCGAGTGCAGCTTCACCAATTGCCTCTGACAAAGTTGGGTGTGGATGAATTGTATGTGCAATTTCCCAAGGTGTCGCATCTAATACCATCGCAAGCCCTGCCTCGGTAATCATATCCGTTACATGTGGACCAATCATATGCACCCCAAGAATATCATTGGACTCCTCATCAGCAACAATTTTTACAAATCCATCAGATTCTCCAAAAACAAGTGCCTTCCCAATCGCACGAAAAGAAAACTTACCAATTTTCACTTTATGACCTTTTTCTATTGCTTGATCTTCTGTTATCCCGACGCTTGAAACTTCTGGATTACTATAAATACATCTAGAGACTAAATTATAGTCAAATGGAGTAGGATCTTTCCCAGCGATATGTTCAACAGCTACAATCCCTTCATGTGAAGCAACATGGGCCAGTTGTAATCCACCAATCACATCACCAATCGCATAAATATGCGATTCTTTTGTTTGAAAAAATTCATTTGTTAAAATAAAACCCTTCTCCACTTGTATTTCTGTATTATCAAGCCCAATTCCTTCTGTATTTGCTTGACGTCCAACCGAAACTAGAATTTTTTCTGCTTTAAACTCTTTCAAAGCACCTTTAACTTCTGCAGAAATCGCCACGCCATTATCCTTAACCAACGTTTCTGGGAGCACTTTTGCACTTGTAACAAGTTTAATTCCCTTTTTCTTCATTAAGCGCTGCATTTCTTTTGAGATTTCCTTGTCTTCTGTCGGAATAATGCGGTCAGCATACTCAATAACCGTTACTGTCACACCAAAATCAGATAACATAGACGCCCATTCAATTCCAATTACACCCCCACCAACAATAATGATGGAACTTGGAAGTGTTTCTAACTGCAATGCTTCATCAGACGACATTATATATTCTCCATCAATTTCAAGCCCTGGAAGTGTCCTCGGTCTAGAACCTGTTGCAACAATTACATTTTTCGGTAGCAGCATTTCATTTTCTTTCCCGTTATTCATTTCAACAGAAATTGTACCCGGCATCGGTGAAAAGATGGATGGCCCCAAGATTCTGCCTAATCCCTCATAGACATCGATTTTGCCCTGCTTCATTAAATGCTGAACGCCTTTGTGAAGTTGATCAATTATTTTATTTTTCCGATCCTGTACTAAACTAAAATCAACCGTTACATCACTTGTGATAACTCCAAAATCTTTACTATGTTTGGTTGTTGCATAAACTTCCGCACTTCTAAGGAGCGCTTTACTTGGAATACATCCTTTATGTAAACATGTCCCGCCAAGTTTTCCTTTTTCTACAATAGCTGTTTTCAATCCAAGCTGAGAGGCCCTAATGGCAGCTACATAGCCACCAGTTCCCCCGCCAAGAACGACCAAATCATATTCTTGTGCCATTTTCTTTCCTCCCCATGTACCTTAAATTTTAGCTGTTTTAAATTTACCTGGATAAACTTTTTCCTCTTCTTCACCTCGTAAGACTCGAAGTGCTCCTTCAGCTAAGGCTTGAAGTTCGTTTTCCCCTGGCTGAACAATAACATCAGCAATCCAATTAATTCGATCGGTGATAGATTTCACAAATCCTTTTCCGTAGGCAAGGCCTCCAGTCAATATAATTGCATCTACTTTTCCTGATAATACAGTACTAGCAGCCCCAATTTCCTTTGCTACTTGATAGGCCATTGCATCATATACAAGCTTTGCCTCATCATCACCAGCTGCTATTCTTTGTTCTACCTTTACCGCATCATTAGTTCCTAGGTAGCCAACAAGGCCACCTTGGCCCACAAGCATCTTCATTATTTCTTCACGGTAATATTGCCCCGAGTAACAAAGTGCTACTAAATCCCCAACTGGAACGGTTCCAGCACGTTCAGGGCTAAAAGGTCCATCCCCATGAAGACCATTATTTACATCAATTACCTTACCATGTTTATGGACACCAACGGTAATCCCACCACCCATATGGGTAACAATTAAATTCAAGTCACTGTATTTTTCCCCTAATTCCTTTGCTACCCTTCTTGCGACTGCTTTTTGATTCAAGGCATGAAAGATACTTTTCCGTTCAATTAAGGAAAATCCAGAAATTCTCGCTAGTGGTTCAAGCTCATCAACAACAACAGGATCAACGATGAAGGAGGGAATATTTAGTCCAGAAGCGATTTCGTAGGCAGTGATTCCGCCAAGATTTGATGCATGCTGTCCGGCATAACCAGACCGAAGATCCGCTAACATCACATCGTTAACGGCATAGGTTCCACCTTCAATGGGTCTAAGCAAACCTCCACGGCCACATACTGCAGACAGTTTGGAAATATTTATCCCTTCATTATCCAGTATTTCCAAAATTATCGATTTTCTAAATTCATATTGATCAATTATATTTGCAAAAGAGTTTATATCCTCTGAATCATGACGAATTGTTTTTTCAAAAATGGAAATATCATTATCGAAAACCCCAATTTTCGTGGATGTCGAGCCTGGGTTGATGACGAGAATCCGATATTCATTATCTTGCAACGTATTTGACCTCCAATTTGTATTTCTTATGATTGAAGTCGTATGGTAATTTAATATAACAATAAGTGCCCTATGAAAGGCAAAGACGCTGAATTCCCATTCAGCGCTCTGCGGATTTATTTTTGTAAATCCAAATTTTAACTCTTTGAATTTAGATAACTGTCTAGCTCCAGCGCCACGCGGCTAGTGTACTTCGCTAAACGGGCGCTTCCGCTTTTCTTGTTTATCTTGATATTCTATGACTTAAGATATGGTGGCCATTTTGCAGGAATTGGCTTCTTGAATTACGAATCCTTGCAATTCTTTCTTCTGCCATCCGATTAGCTGCTACGTATGTTGGAATACCATCACGTTTTGAAATTGCGATTACTTTTTCAATCGTTGCATAGAGCTGTTCAACCTTTTTCATTGCCCGTTCTTGGTTGTAACCATAGAGTTCATCAGCAACATTGATTACGCCGCCAGCATTAATAACATAATCGGGAGCATAAACAATTCCCATTTCATGGATGATATCACCGTGACGGGTATCTTTTAATTGATTGTTTGCCGAACCTGCAATAACTTTTGCCTTTAGCTGTGGAATCGTTTCATCATTAATTGTTGCTCCTAGAGCACATGGCGCATAAATATCACATTCTACACCATAAATTTCATCAGGGTCTACCGCAAGTGCACCAAATGCTTCTACCGCACGGTTAACAGCCTCTTTATTAATATCCGTTACAATGAGCTGAGCCCCTTCTTCATGCAAATATTCACAAAGTGTATAGGCTACATTTCCAACACCTTGAATGGCAACTACTTTTCCTTCAAGCGAATCAGATCCAAATGCCTCTTTCGCCGCTGCTTTCATTCCGCGATAAACACCGAATGCTGTTACAGGGGAAGGATTGCCTGATGAGCCAAATGCTGGAGAGATCCCCGTCACATAATCTGTCTCTTCGTGAATTAAATCCATGTCAGCTACTGTTGTGCCTACATCTTCTGCTGTAATATATCTGCCATTTAAGCCTTGGATGTAACGGCCGAATGCACGGAACATCTCTTCATTCTTATCTTTTCGAGGATCACCGATGATAACCGTTTTACCACCACCAAGATTTAAACCTGCCGCAGCATTCTTATAAGTCATTCCTTTTGCTAGGCGTAGTGCATCTTCTATTGCTGCTTCTTCAGATGCATATGTCCACATACGTGTTCCACCCAAAGCAGGTCCTAAAGTTGTATCATGAATAGCAATAATTGCTTTTAATCCTGATTGTTTATCCTGGCAGAATACTACTTGCTCATAATCGTATTGTTCTAAGTACTTGAAAATTTCCATGTAAAATTCCTCCTCGATTATTGACTATCTATTTGTTGTTGCACAGCATAATGCCAGTGCAAGAGAATAAAGCTTACTTTCAGCAGAATCAGCTCTGGACGTTAACACAATTGGTGCCTTTGCCCCGGCTATCACCGCACCGACTTTTGCATTTGCGAAATATATTAATGATTTATATAATACATTGCCTACTTCGATAGTTGGAACTAATAAAATATCTGCATTTCCTGCCACTTCACTATGAATTCCTTTGTGTTCTGCAGCCAGTGTTGATACGGCATTATCTAAACCTAACGGGCCATCTACAATACAATCAGATATTTGTCCTCGTTTATTCATCACAGTTAATAATGCTGCATCTAATGTAGCCTGCATTGCCGGATTAACTACTTCCACGGCAGCAATAGGGGCCACTTTAGGTATTTCTATTCCAATCGACCTCGCAAGGGAAACTGCGTTTTTAATAATTTGTGCTTTCTGTTCTAAATCTGGAGCAATATTCATTGCAGCGTCTGTTACAATCGTAAAACGATTGAAGCCAGGAACCTCAAATGCAGCAATATGTGATAAAACATTCCCAGTCCTAAGTCCATATTCCTTATTCAAGACAGCTTTTAAGAAAATATTGGTTGGGATGTTACCTTTCATCAAGACATTTGCTTCTTTGTTAAAAACTGCTTTCACAGCTAATTCTGCAGCAGCAGCATTAGAATCGGCATTGATAACTTTTAGATAATTATTGCTAATGGTTTTCTGTTTTTTTAATTCAATAATAGAATTTATTTTTTCTTCATCACCAAATAGAATAAAATTGGCGATATTTCGGTCTAATGCAGCTATAACCGCTTCAATGACTTCTAAATCTTCTGCAGCAGCAACTGCAACAGTGTTTGAACTTACTTGGGCTGCTTTGTTAATTAGTGAATCCAGCAACAAGTTGTCATCAACCCTTTCTCCTCTTACTGCAACTCCCATTATGTAATATGCAATTTCCGTGCCAAACCAATCCACTATGAAAACGCTTTATTTTCCATTCTAAAGTGTGCAACATTTTTCATAATATGAAATTTATTGCATGCTATTCTTTTCAAGGTTGTATTTTTCAAGCTTATAATACAAATTCCTCACAGACAATCCCAGCGTTTTCGCTGTCAATGTCTTATTTCCATTTAAGCGAAGAAGTGTCTGCTTAATAATTTTCGTCTCATATTCATCCATCATATCTGATAAGGAACGGTCTATCACAAAGGAATCATTACTGTAGCTTAAAGAAGGTTCATTTGTGCTTTTTTTATTTTTTAGCTCTGGTAGATGATGAACATCAATAAGGAGCTCATAATAATTCATAAAAATAATCGCTCTGCCAAGGATATTTTCTAATTCTCGAACATTTCCTGGCCAGTCATAGTCCATTAACTGGTGTAACGCTGCCGGTGTGATTCCTTCAACGTTTCGTCCATAATCCTGGCTTATTTTTTGAATAAGCCGCTCATTTAAAAGAGGAATTTCCTCTTTTCGCTTCCTTAATGGAGGGATATGGATTGGCATTCGATTTAAACGATAATATAAGTCTTCCCGAAAGGAGCCTTTAGCAATACCCTTTTCTAAATTGACATTAGTTGCCGCAATAATTCTTACATTAATGGAAATTGGCTTTGTCCCACCGACTCGGATAATTTCTTTTTCTTGAAGTACTCTCAGTAATTTTGCTTGCGTATTCACTGGAAGTTCACCAATTTCATCGAGAAAAATACTCCCATTATTAGCTTCTTCGAAAAAGCCTCTTTTTCCTCCTCTCATTGCACCAGAAAAAGCACCTTCCTCATAGCCGAATAGTTCACTTTCTAACAATGTTTCCGAAATTGCTGCGCAATTGACCCGAATAAATTTGTTATATTTACGGTCGCTTGCATTATGTATAGCATGGGCAAACAATTCTTTCCCGGTTCCTGATTCACCCCTAAGGAGAACGGTTGCAGGTGTTTTCGCTCCTAGTTTAGCTTGTTCAATCGCGAGCATCATTTCATCAGATTGAGCAATTATATCCTCAAAGGTATATTTCGCTTCAAGCTTGCGGATCAGTTGTCGTGCGCGGTTCAATTCTCTATTCAGTGATTTTATTTCGGACATATCATGAATAACGCCAACACTGCCTTTTAATTTCCCTTTTACGATAATCGGGGCCACATTTACGATTACTTCTCGTTTGTTTGGCCCCACTCTCATCGGAACGCCGCGTACAGCTCTTCTGGTTTGCAACACCTTCATGTGCATACTCTCCCCTTCAGAAATATCTGCTGTAGCTGGTTGACCAATAATCTGATCATGGGACAATCCAGTAATACGGGAGTATGCTGGATTAATAAGAATGCCTCTGCCATTTTCATCCACAACAGATATTGCATCATCACTAGAATGGATAATGGCTTGCAGCATGGTTTGAATTTCCTTTAAGTCCGTAAGTTCCTCAGCAAGATTAACAACCTCAGTAATATCTTTAAAAACAGCAAATGCACCTATTAAAGTCCCATTTTCCTCGATAATTGGAATACGGGTCGTAATGATTTTTCTATCATTACTCAGAACCATTTCTTGGTTTGCTTCAATTCTTCTTGTTTCTAAAATTTGAGGCAGCCTTGTTGTTGGAATAACATCAACAACAAATTTCCCAATTGCCTGTTCACTCTTTACACCCATGATTTCTTGTGCCCGTTTGTTGAATAAAATGATCTTTCCATACTTATCAATAACGATCATTCCATCATTTGCAGCATTAAAGATTAGTTCCTGCTGGTAGGATTCATTTTTGTGCTTTTCAATTAGCTCCTCTTTTTCTTGCATAATTTTTGCAACCAGAAATGCAACGGTTCCTGGAATCAGAATGGTATTTTGACTTTTAGATTTTCTAAGTTCATGGAAAACAGTATCATTTCCTGTTACTTCAATGATAATATCAATAGGTTCTGCTAAAAATGGGCGCCAGTCTTCCCCTGTTTTTATCCCTTCTTCTTGAGCGAATAAAACCCCCGGTGCATCCATGTTCCGATCAATTACCACACTGACTTTTAATACTTCAGATTCTTTTAAAATTTTTAAGATTGCCGTACCACCTTTTCCAGCACCAACAATCATGACATTTTGCATTTTTTCTACCCCTTTAAGAAAATTTTTTCATATCATCTTAAGAAAAATATGCAACTTTTTTCATATCTATTTTATAACCAATCACAATCCTTGACAAATTTTATCTATATAATAATATTTTGATGAGATATAATCTAAATATGACATGATATTACAGTAAATTTTGAAACTGGAAGGATTTATTTATGAAGCGAATAATTGCCCTCATCATAGTATTGATTCCTGGAATTTTGGCCGCTGTTGGTATTAAATTAATGCGTGATATGTTATTCGGGATTTTACAAGCCCCATTCCCTAATTTATTGATTCAATTTCTAGCTGGGCTTATCTTTTTTGTCGGCGGTCTAGGTTTTGTGGCAGGCTTTATCTTTCATCGAGACCGAAAAAGAAGCAAGGTTCAAAAAAGATTTAAAAATACAAAATAAAAAGAGGCCACTACGGTCTCTTTTCATATTGTTTTCGTATTTTTAACGCTTTTACTGGATCATCTGTAATAAACGCCGTGCAATTAATATTAAAAAGGCGATGCATATCCATCTCTTTATTAACAGTATATGGCCGTACGGCAATCCCGTTATTTATTGTATTTATGATAACATCATCAGACATGACTGAGTATTTTGGATGGATCCCCTTTGCTCGGATCGCTTGGGAATAAATCCATGGCATGTAGATGCCTTCAAGAAAAAGAGGGGCTATTTCAATTTCAGGTGCTAGGCTGTAACTATAAACAATACTATAGTGATTAAAAGAGGAAATAATAATCCGATCCATTAAATTAAATTTTCGAACAAGTTGAATTACTTTTTCTTCCATTCCCTTATAGGGAAATAGCGCATTCTTTAATTCAATATTACATAATAATCTATTGGAAGTAAGCCACTCAAGAACTTCAGCTAATGCAGGTATGGGTTCTTTTTTGCTTTTTAGATTGGCATTCAATTTCCGAAGATCTTTATATAAGAAATCTTTTACAAATCCATTCCCGTTCGTTGTTCGGTCGACTTTTTCATCATGAATAACAACTAATTCGCCGTCTTTTGTTAACTGAACATCTAATTCTAACCCGTCTGCACCTGCTTTTTCTGCTTCACGAAAGGCTCCTAATGTATTTTCTGCAAAAGAAGCCGAATAGCCACGGTGCGCAAAAATCTGAGTCATATTTTCACTTCCCAACTTTCAAATTGGAGGAATTTCAAATGAAACCATTACAGTTATCAACAGAAACAGCAATTAAGCTTTCCCAAAAGTTAAATGTGCCGATAGAACAGATTATGCATATGCCCCAACATATTCTCATCCAAAAACTGATGGAATTGGAGAAAGAGAAGGAAAATTAAGTTCCACTATGTTGATTGGGGCGCCTGAGAGCGGAATTCAACAGCCACTTTTAAAGAACCTACGGAAAAAAAATAGCCTTCATTTCTTTCGATGAAGGCTTACAATTAATTATTATTTCAAGATGCCTTGTGTTCAAGCCTCAATTTATCCGCAACCATGGCAATAAATTCAGAATTGGTCGGTTTTGCCTTAGACATGCTGACAGTGTATCCGAATAGCGAGGAAATGGAATCAATGTTTCCCCGGCTCCAAGCCACTTCAATAGCATGACGGATCGCTCTTTCCACACGGCTCGCTGTTGTGTTATATTTTTTGGCGATATCTGGATACAACACTTTCGTAATAGACCCTAAAAGTTCGATATCGTTATATACCATTGAAATGGCCTCACGTAAGTACAGATATCCTTTAATATGTGCTGGGACACCAATTTCATGAATGATACTTGTAATACTAGCATCCAAATTTTTAGGTTTTTGCTCAGTTTGAGAACGATAAGTTGTTGATGTTGATTTTCGTGTAAATGAATTGTTATTTCCGCTAACTTGTCGAATATGGCTTCCTAAATTCTCCATATCAAATGGTTTCAAAATAAAGTAGGAAGCACCAAGTTCAACTGCTTTTTTTGTCACATCTTCCTGACCAAAGGCAGTGAGCATAATGACGTTGGGAAGTACACCTTTTTTAAGGTCACGGAGGCGCTCAAGTACAGCCAAACCATCAAGATGCGGCATAATAATATCCAAAACTAGAACGTCAGGGTCGGTTGTCGATAACATTTCTAGACACTCTTGTCCATTATGAGCAATTCCTGCAACTTCCATATCATCTTGGGACGAAATAAAGTCCTCTAATAATCCAACTAGCTCCCTATTGTCATCAACGACACAAACTTTAATTTTCTTCACTTCTAGTTCCTCCTCGGGTTTAAATCATAAAATCTATTTCATCTAACATTTCTAATCAGTTGTATTCTCCTAATTCTATTCTAAATTAGAAATTCGACAATGCAACAAAAATTCCTCTCATTTTTTTAATATTTCTTAAAATAGTGATAAAATCTTATCTTATCTTTGTTTTTCTCACCTTTTCGACGTAAAACGCGTTATTTCTAAAATATGGATGTTTTTTGTCGAAAAATGTTTATGTAAAAAGCAAAATAGGGGGATTTTCCTATTTTGCTCCAATGTCCTAACTTGCTTTATTTTTTGGCATTTCATATATGTTAATTCCAGCTTCATTTAACATCCATTCAATGTGTACCCCGTATCCTGAGGTTGGATCATTAACAAAAACATGTGTAACTGCTCCAATTAGTTTTCCATCTTGAATAATTGGGCTGCCGCTCATCCCTTGAACAATACCTCCTGTTTTTTTAAGGAGCTTAGGGTCCGTTACTTTTATTACCATGCCTTTGGTTGCTGGAAACTTTTGCGGGATTGTGCTGACAATTTCGATATCAAATTCTTCTACTTGGTCATCATTAACGACCGTTAATATCTTTGCAGGTCCTTCTTTTACTTGATGTGATAATGCGATAGGAAGTGGTTTATCCATAACACCATTTTTTAATTCTTTTACCATTTCACCAAAAATACCAAATGGGCTGTTCTTTTGGATATTACCAACGATTTCTCGGTCCGAAGAAAAGCGGGCAAGTTTTTCACCAGGGTCTCCGTTACTTCCCTTTTCAATGGAAGTTACGGTAGACCGGACAATTTGTCCATCTTCAACAACAATTGGCTGTTTTGTATCCATGTCTGATATTACATGCCCAAGGGCACCATATTTCTTAGATTGTGGATGAACAAAGGTCATTGTTCCAATTCCAGCAGCGGAATCTCTAATATATAAACCAAGCTTATAAATATTTTCCCCTTTGTCTTTTAATGGGGTTAATTGTGTAGTAAATTTTCCACTTTCCCGACTAATAACCATATCGAGGGGTTTTCCTTCTTGTCCAGCGGTTTGTACAAATGGTGCTACATCTGACATTTTTTCAATTTTATTACCGTTAATTTCAGTAATGATATCCCCAATTTTTATACCTGCAATTTCACCTGGAGATTTTTTTCCAGATATAGTATTGATTAAATGGTGGCCCACAACCAAAACGCCGACTGTGTTTAATTTTACGCCGATTGACTGGCCGCCTGGAATGACTCTAAAATCCTTTAAGACGCGTACGTCAACCTTTTTTATAGGAATCCCTGCAAACTCTAACAGCATTTCATTTTTTCCATTTTCAGTTGCCTTCATTGAAACCGTATGTTTTCCTTGATCAAGTGTAATATTTGAATTGTGAGAAACCAAAGCGGCTGATACCGGGGCAGCCTTTTGAAAATTATAGTCTTGTCCTTCAAAAACTGTAATCATCTTAGGTATCGCAAGGTATTGCTGTATAGGCTGAAAAAAAATAAGGCTAATTAATGAAACAAGGAGAATTCCACCAATAATCTTTCTAATTATTTCTAACTTCAAATTCTTCACTCTCCTCGCTTCTTTTCATTACATTGAAATGGCTACATCTTTAATTTTGCCTCCTTGACAATCATTTATAACTTGGTTCTACATAAAAAAGCTACCCGAAATGGATAGCATTACAATTTTTATTAAAAATATAGAAATTTTAGCCTTTTTACGGCAAATGTTTCAGTTTAGTGACTTGTCAAAGCACTTCCACTTTTTTTGTTTTCTGCAGCTAAATGTAATAATTCTTCTGCATGTTTTTTAGTGAGATCGGTTATTTCTGTTCCAGATATCATCCGGCCAATTTCATTAATTTTTTCATCAATCTCTAACGGGGTCACAGAAGTTTTCGTTCTCCCCCCTTTTATGATCTTTGAAATAAACAAATGAGTATCAGCCATGGCTGCCACTTGAGGCAGATGAGAAATACACAAAACCTGTGATTCGGCAGCCACCTTATAGATTTTCTCCGCAATCGATTGGGCAACCCTGCCGCTCACACCAGTATCTACCTCATCGAAAATAATAGATGTTACTCCTTGATGCTTGGAAAAAATACTTTTTAATGCCAACATAATTCTAGATAATTCCCCTCCAGAAGCAACCTTTGATAAGGGCTTCAATGGTTCTCCGGGGTTAGTTGAGATAAAAAATTCGACATGGTCTACACCGTTTTTTGTAAATTGAATGGTATTTGATTCAAAACGAATTTCAAAAACAGTTTTCGCCATATACAATTCTTTTAATTCTTTATGTATTAACCTTGTTAGTTTATCAGCCCATTTAAGACGAATTTCAGTTAACTGCTTCGCTTCAAGGATTAAGTCTTTTTTTACAGAAGTTAATTCTTTTTCTAATTCGCTTATATGTGTTTCTTTATTTTGCAATGTTTCAATTTCTTCTTCAATATTTGCAGCATACTCTAATATTTCATGAATTGTTTTTCCGTATTTTCGTTTGAGCTGATTAATTTCATTCAACCGGTCTTCGATTTCATGTAACCGGTGCGGGTCGAACTCTAATATATCTAATTCATTTCTTAAAGCACGCGCCGCATCTTCTAATTGGTAGTAGCTATTCGAGACAGATTCGTAGATGTCTTTATACGCCGTATCAAGTGCCGCAGCGTCTTCTAGGTGTCCCATAACCATACTAATCCAATCCAGCCCTTTTTGTTCTCCCTGCAAGGCTGTATGGCTGGACTGAATGGCTCCAAATACTCTTTCGAAATTAGTTAGTTTTCTTTTTTCCTCAAAAAGATCTTCATCTTCATTGAGCTTTAAATTTGCCTTTTGAATTTCATCCAATTGAAACTGTATTAAATCTAACCGATGGGCGGTTTGTTGATCATTTTCACTTAATGCTTTTAACTTTTGGAAGGTTTGCTCATAACGACGAAATACTTGCTGATATTCACCTTGCGAAGGTACTATATCATCTGCTCCAAATTGATCTAGCAGTGTTAGGTGTCTTGAGTCATCCATTAACTCTTGATGCTCATGCTGACCATGGATATCAACGAGTGTTCCTCCGATTTCCCTGAGAATGGAAATTGTCACAAGCTTTCCATTCACACGGCAAACACTTTTACCGGTTTGGGCAATATCTCGTCGTAAGATAACCGTTCCTTCGTCAATGTCAATCCCGAATTCTAAAGCTTTAGCAATTACCGGATGTTTGTTATCATCAATCTGAAAAAGTCCTTCGATTTCCGCCTTTTCCTCTCCATGACGAACAAATTCTGCAGACCCTCTGCCACCAACTAATAAATGAATAGCATCAATAATGATTGATTTACCTGCACCCGTTTCACCCGTTAAAACCGTTAATCCCTTTGTAAATGTTACAGATAAGGCTTCGATAATAGCGAAATTTTTAATTGATAATTCTGCTAACAAGGAACATTCCCCCAATTAAAGCATATCTAGGAACCGGTTTGTAATAACTTCAGTATCTTCCGGAGTTCGACAAATGATTAACATTGTATCATCCCCACAGATGGTCCCTAATATTTCATCCCAATCGAGATTATCGATTAGTGCGCCAATTGCCATGGCATTACCTGGCAGGCACTTCATGACTAGCAAATGACCTGCCGCATCAATCCGTACAAACGCATCTATTAATGATCTTTTCAGCTTTTGTAATGGATTAAATCTTTGGTCAGCAGGTAAGCTGTACTTATAACGTCCATCGCTTAATGGAACCTTTACAAGATGTAATTCTTTAATATCCCTAGAAACGGTTGCTTGTGTTACATTATAGCCAGCACTCTTTAGTTCATCCACTAACTCGTCCTGTGTCTCGATATCATTAGTAGCAATGATTTCTCTTATTTTAATATGGCGTTGGCCCTTGTTCATTGTTTCACCCCATAATAGTTAAAACATCTAAGTAATATGTACTAACACGCTCTTATACACATGTTAGCCGATTTTTACAAGCTTGTACATTTTTTCTTGTGTAAAAAGGGGGAATTTTCATTCCAAAAGAAGAAAAGGATAAGCATCAGCCTACCCTTCTGAATTTTGTTTTGTTTTAAATTCCACGTGTGATTCCTTTACAATTTCAATAGGGGTGACAAGTAATTGATTAACTCCAATTTCCCGTTCCCCTTCCCATTTTAGATGGAGCAGGTACTCAATGTTCCCATCCCCGCCAGTGATTGGTGAAAAGGATAAGTTTTTTATTGTGTATCCTTGCTGAAAGGCAAAATTAATGATTTTATCAATTACTTGTAAATGTACTTTTTCATCACGAACGATCCCCTTTTTACCAACCTGTTCACGTCCAGCCTCAAATTGCGGTTTTACTAGTGCTATGACGTCACTTCCAGGGACTAAGAGTGTTTTTAAGACAGGTAATATCAACGTTAAGGAGATAAACGATACATCGATTGTGGCGAAATTTGGCATCTCTCCATTTAAATCGGCAGGTGTAACATAGCGGAAATTTGTCCTCTCCATTACTATGACACGTTCATCCTGTCTAAGTTTCCAAGCAAGCTGATTATAGCCTACATCCAAAGCATAGGACATTTTTGCACCGTTCTGTAATGCACAATCGGTAAAGCCGCCAGTTGAAGATCCAATGTCGAGCAATACTTTGTTTGTAACACTCACATCAAATACCTTCAAAGCCTTTTCAAGCTTTAATCCACCACGGCTTACATACGGAAGGATCTTCCCTTTGATACTAAGTGGAATATCCGTTTTCACCTTTTCTCCTGGTTTATCCAACCGCTCTTCGTTTGAATAAACTAGCCCTGCCATAATCGTTCGTTTTGCTTTTTCTCTGGTTTCAATTAAACCTCTTTCTACAAGTAAAACGTCTAACCGTTCTTTATTTTTCATATTTTAAGCCCTTTGTTGTTTTTTTCTAGCTAGTATAGAAACCCGTTTGATTACTTCTTCCGTCGTTAAACCAATTTCTTTAAGAAGTGAGTCAACATCTCCATGTTCAATAAATTGGTCCGGGATTCCGATTCTGTCGATGTGCGCGTGATAAAATCCTTGGGTTTGTGCGTACTCCAGAACTGCACTCCCAAACCCCCCTTGTAAAACTGCTTCCTCAATGGTAAGAATCGGCATATTTTTCACAAGTAGATGAGTTAGCATTTTTTCATCCAAAGGCTTGATAAACCGGGCATTAACAACTTTGACGGAGATCCCCTTCTTTTCAAGCACCTCAGCTGCTTCTAAGGCCATTGGAATGGTGGTTCCAAAGGTTAGGATAGCCGCATCATCACCCTCTTTAAGAACCTCCCACGTCCCAATTGGAATGGCTTGAAAATCCTTATCCAATGGGACACCAAGTCCATTCCCACGCGGGAATCTCATGGCAATGGGACCGTCATTATAATTCAGTGCGGTGTAAACCATATGCTGACCTTCATTTTCATCCTTTGGCATCATTAACACCATATTAGGGATATGCCTTAAAAAAGCAATATCAAAAACTCCTTGATGGGTTTCACCATCCGCACCCACCAATCCAGCACGGTCGATTCCAATAAAGACATTTAAGTTTTGACGGCAAATATCATGAACCACCTGATCATAAGCCCGTTGTAAAAAGGTGGAGTAGATCGCCAGAAAAGGCTTCATATTTTGTGTAGCTAATCCCGCAGCGACTGTCGCTGCATGCTGCTCTGCAATCCCTACATCATACATTCGCTCAGGGAACTCACTCGCAAAGCCTTCGAGTTTAGAACCAACAGGCATAGCTGGTGTAATCGCCACAATCCTTTCATCCGTCCTGGCAAGCTTTCGAACCGATTCACTGACAAGGCTGCTCCATGCAGGGGGCGGTGTTTTTACCGGCTTTACGAATGCACCTGTGTCCATTTTATATGGTCCAGTTCCATGCCATGTACCTGTTTTATCACTTTCTGCCGGCTGATAGCCTTTTCCCTTTTTAGTGATGACATGAAGAAGAATCGGACCTTCTGTCTTTTTAGCATAGCTGAAGTTCTCAAATAATGCTTCAAAATTATGACCATCAATTGGGCCGAGATAGGTAAATCCTAGTTCTTCAAAAAACATACCGGAAACAAATAAATATTTAAGGCTGTCTTTCACTCTTTCAGCGGTTGCCGCTAATTTCCCGCCCACTGCAGGTACTTTTTTCAACAGTACTTCAAGCTCATCTTTCACCCATTGATACTTTCCAGCCGTCCGCAATTGACCAAGAATATTATGAAGTGCACCAACATTAGGAGCGATTGACATTTCATTATCATTTAAAATGACAATCATATCTTTTTTCTCATGACCAATATGATTTAAGGCTTCTAACGCCATTCCACCTGTTAAAGCCCCGTCGCCTATAACTGGAATAACAAATGAATTTTCCTTTTTTAAATCTCTAGCAATTGCCATTCCCATAGCCGCAGAAAGAGATGTGGAACTGTGACCTGTTTCCCAAACATCATGCTCGCTTTCAATCCGTTTAGGGAAGCCGCATAAGCCTTTATATTGCCGTAAAGTATCAAACTCACTTGCTCTGCCCGTTAATATTTTATGAACATAAGATTGATGTCCCACATCCCAGATAATCTTATCTGTAGGACTGTTAAAACATTTATGTAAGGCTATGGTTAATTCGACTACACCTAAATTCGGTCCAATATGGCCTCCAGTTACAGACAGCTTTTCAATCAAAAATGTGCGAATTTCTTGACTTAAAGCCTCTAATTCGATTTTCGACATGCCTTTTAAAAAGGCTGGGTCTTTTATTGATAACAGATCCATGTTTGGACCACTCACTTTCATACTTTTATGCATTCTTCTTTTTACCATTGTGTTATATTACACATTTAAATAATTAAGTTTTGATTAAAAAATAGCCGCTAACACGCGAGTGATAACGGCATTGACAACGATTTCTACAATGAAAACAATTATAACACACTTATTTCAATGCCTCAAATACCGTTTTCTAATGGTCTCTTGAAGCAACTAATTCCGTTATTTCCATCAAAAGGGTCGTATTCAAGCCTGTCATACCCAGAAATTGCTTCGACAGGTTTATTTGTTTATTTAAGGCTGCAATTGCCCCTTCTAACGATAACAACTGCGGATACGTACTTTTATGATTGGAGGTATCACTACCAACAGGTTTCCCAATCAATTGCTGATTCCCCACCAAATCAAGAATATCATCTTGGATTTGAAAAGCGAGACCTAGATGATGGGCGAAAGAGGAAAGATTTTTTAATTGTTCCTGATTTGCACCCGCCATTATTGCTCCTCCCAGTACGCTAAATCCGAGCAGCTTACCCGTTTTATGAATGTGTATATACTCAAGTTCTTCGAGAGTTAAGGATTTCCCTTCTCCTTCCATATCTGCAACTTGACCGCCAACCATTCCTTCCGTTCCAGAAGCCTTTGCCAACTCAATCACTAATTTTAGTTTTGTATCTGCTGAAGCGAATTCAGATGGAATATTCCCGATTACCTCAAAGCTATATGTTAATAAAGCATCTCCTGCTAAAATCGCAATAGCATCACCAAAAACTTTATGATTTGTGGGTTTTCCTCTTCTAAGGTCATCATTATCCATGCTTGGCAAATCGTCGTGGATTAGGGAATATGTATGAACCATCTCAATGGCCGAAGCAGCAAGAAGCCCATTTTTGGGGTCTACCCCAAATGCTTCTAGAGTAGCGAATAATAAAAGGGGGCGAATTCGTTTACCTCCTGCTTCAAGTGAATAGATCATTGATTCTTTAATAATAGGAGGGGCGTCAAGCTTATTAACCAGAGTCCGAAGCTCCGAATCAAGCTGAAGTTTATATTCTCGTGCAAATACATCTAGTAACCCGGTTCCCAAGTCTTATTCCTCCTCATCAATCGTAAAACTCTCCGTCCGACCGTCCTCCGTAATAATTTGTGTTAATTGTTCTTCGACACTTTTTAATTTATCATGGCAAAGTTTGGACAGCTCCATACCTTCTTTATAGAAGATGATCGCTTCTTCTAACGGTACATCTCCTTCTTCAAGCTTATCCACAATTCGTTCCAATTTAGTCATTGCCTCTTCAAAGGAAATTTTCTTTTCATTCGTCACGTTTTTCGCTCTCCTTCCTATTCTCAACTCTACAGAAAAGACTGCCATCCGTTAATTGAATCTGAACTCGCTCATTCATGTTAACTTGATTAATGCTTTTAATCAGTCTGTTTTCTTCCGAATAAGCTAAACTATATCCACGTTCCATGATTTTCAAGGGGCTTAACGCACCTAAGGTCGAAAGGATCCTTTCAAATTCTGTTTGCTTTTTTGAAAGTACTTGCTGCATGGCACGTTTCATCTCTTTATTGGTTAGGTCTAAACGTTTTTGTGCTTCTCGTAATGCCTCAATCGGATGATTCCTCTGCAAGCGTTTATAAAGAATTTCGTGCTGCCCTTTTTTTATTAAGGACAACCTGGATGTCCCGCGGACCAGCATTTCCGTTAGTTTATCAACCTGCTCCAGCTTTTGTTCATATAATCGATGGGGATAGCGAAAGGCATAGGATTTCTGAACACGAGCTAATCGTTCTTTTTCAAACTGGAATTTACCCTTCATCGTCCGAAGAAGGCGAGTTTGCCGCTGTAAAACCCTGTCCAATAACTCATCCATATGTGGGACGGCAAGTTCTGCAGCACCAGTTGGGGTCGGAGCGCGTAAATCCGCTACAAAATCAGCAATGGTAAAGTCGGTTTCATGTCCGACGGCTGATATGATCGGGATGTCTGAAGAAAATATCGCTCGGGCAACGAGTTCCTCATTAAAAGCCCACAATTCCTCAATTGATCCCCCGCCGCGTCCAACGATTAGCACATCAATTTCATTCATGCTATTTGCTTTAGCAATAGCCTTAGCAATAGAGGGAGCCGCTTGATCCCCCTGTACAAGGGCAGGAAAAACAAGAATATTAGCGATGGGATACCGTCTTTTAATGGTCGTAATAACATCCCTTAACGCCGCTCCAGTGGGTGAGGTAATCACCCCAACGGTTTTGGGATACAAAGGAATCGCCTTTTTATTTTCTATCGCAAATAATCCTTCTAATTCTAGTCTTTGTTTAAGCTGTTCATAGGCTAAAAACAATTCTCCTATACCATCTGGCCGCATTTCTTTTATATATATTTGATATTGACCACTTGGTTCATAAACAGATATTTCACCTCTAACAATTACTTTCATGCCATTTTCTGGTGTGAATTTCATTGTCCTTGACTGACTCGAAAACATAACCGCAAGAATGCGGGCTTTTTCATCCTTTAAGGTAAAATACATATGACCGCTCGAATGCTGTTTGAAATTTGAAATTTCACCTCTAACGTGAACATCCCGTAAATGTGGATCCGCATCAAATTTTCTTTTTATGTATTTGGTTAAAGCATTCACAGATAAATATCTTTGTTCCTGCATAGGTAACTCCTTTTTATTCGACCAATAGTCAAATGAAAACTCTTCGATTAGCGAAAAACTGTCCTTATCTTCTATATATTTATAAAAGATAAGGACAATTTCCTACTTAATTGCGGTCTAGGCTTTCTGCAGCTGATTTTAAGGTATTATACATAAGCATGGTAATGGTCATCGGTCCTACTCCCTTTGGAACAGGCGTGATATATCCAGCTTTTTCGCTTACCTCAGCAAAAGCTACATCACCGCAAAGCTTTCCGGCTTCATTACGGTTAATTCCAACATCAATGACGACAGCACCGTCTTTTACATGCTCCGCAGTAATAAAATTCGGAATTCCAACAGCAGCAATAAGGATATCCGCTTGGTTTGTATGGAACTTTAGGTCCTTAGTTTTAGAATGACAATAGGTTACAGTTGCATGTTGATTTAAAAATAATTGACCGACCGGCTTTCCGACAATATTACTTCTCCCAACCACGACAACATGCTTCCCTGCTATTGAGATACCTGTTTCTTCAAGTAACACCATAATTCCGTACGGCGTACATGGTAAGAAGGCATTCTGCCCTGTCATCATCCTGCCGATATTAATCGGATGAAACCCATCGACATCCTTATTAGGGGAGATCGATTCAATTACTTTTTTTTCGTCAATGTGTTTGGGGATTGGCAGCTGAACCAAAATGCCATGAATATGATCGTCCTGATTTAATTCTTCAATTCTTGAAAGTAATTCCTCTTCGGAAACTCCCTCTGGCATTTCAATTAAAACAGAGTTCATCCCAAGTTCTTGGCAGGCTTTTTCTTTATTTGTTACATATGTCCGAGAAGCATGGTTATTTCCAACAAGAATAACTGCTAATCCAGGAGTTACCCCAAGTTTTTTTATTCTGCTAACCTCTTCTGCGATTTCGATTCTTTTTTTTGCCGCAATTTCTTTTCCATCAATAATAGTAGCCGTCATTTTCACTTCTCCTTTTGTTCTT
Source organism: Bacillus sp. OV166 (assembly GCF_900177675.1). Taxonomy (GTDB): domain Bacteria; phylum Bacillota; class Bacilli; order Bacillales; family Cytobacillaceae; genus Neobacillus. The sequence goes on from NZ_FXWM01000001.1 coordinate 4,933,115, forward strand.
AAGTGCGTTCAATCAATTAATCGTTAAGAAGTTTTTGTTTCACCTTTGATAGAACACCATTAATAAACTTACTTGATTGGTCATCACCGTATATTTTTGCTATTTCGATGGCTTCATCTAAAATAACATTTTCCGGAACTTCATTTCGGAAAAACTTCATTTCGTATGTAGCTATTCTTAATAAATTTCGATCGACCGTTGCCAATCGTTCTATGGACCATTTTTCAAGATTTTCACTGATTAAATTGTCAATTAAGGTTTTTTGTTCGACTACCCCTAGAACAAGTTTAGAAAGGTACTCGTCACCCGCCTCTCCTTCCAATACATGCTCAATCGCTGCTGATGGCTCAGTGTTGCTTATGTCGATTTGAAAAAGTGCCTGTAATGCCTTTTCCCTTGCTGTTCTTCTTTTCATTATACAATTAACTCCTTTAGAGATATTAATTAATTTTTGTCTATTTTTCATACATAAATAGTAAATAAGTATTCGAATAGGTTGCACATAAACGATAATAGCATAACTAAAAATGATTCGCACTCTAAGGTTGTTATTTTTCCAATATGTAAGCACTTTTATTTAGGACTTATTTGCAAATAAAGAAAAACCAAAGGAATTTTCTCCTTTGGTTTCCAAGTTTTAGATCTCTGTGTCAATGCTCTCTGGTTCATTCTTATGGTTTTCAAATTGTATCCCAACCACATGAATATTTACTTCTTCAGCATCTAAGGCAGTCATATTCAACAATGCTTGACGAATATTATCCTGCACTTTTCCTGCAACGGAAGGAATGGATACTCCAAACTTCATCATACAATAGACATCTACTTTTATTCCTGACTCTGTTAATTCGACTTTTACGCCCTTACCATGGTTCTTCTTCCCTAAACGCTCAACCACACCTGTTGCAAAATTACCACGCATCGAGGCTACACCTTCCACCTCAGAAGCAGCAATGCCTGCAATAACCTCAATCACTTCAGGAGCAATTTCAATTTTCCCATGTCCGTTATTGCCTTGTTCCATTTCCAAGACACTAAACTCACTCATTAATAACACCTCCAGATATTAAACAGACTTCATCACATCATGCAATTCCAAGAATTTGGTATTAAATCCGCCTTCGACGAACTTTTCATGATCTAGCAGTTTTAAATGGAACGGAATCGTTGTATGGATACCTTCAACAACGAATTCACTCAATGCACGTTTCATTCTTGAAATGGCCTCTTCCCTGCTGTTCCCATATGCGATAACCTTCGCAATCATAGAATCGTAATAAGGCGGAATCGTATACCCTGGATAAGCTGCTGAATCAATACGTATGCCAAACCCGCCAGGTGGAAGGTACATGTTGATTTTCCCTGCAGATGGAAGAAAATTCTTTTCTGGGTTTTCGGCATTAATCCGACATTCGATTGCCCAACCTGTAAAAGTGACATCCTGTTGTTTTAACTTTAACTTTTCTCCAGAAGCCACCCGGATTTGTTCTTTAATTAAATCGATTCCAGTGACCATTTCTGTAACAGGATGCTCCACCTGAATTCTGGTGTTCATTTCCATAAAATAAAACTTTCGATTGCGGTAGTCATATATAAATTCTACCGTTCCCGCACCTGAATAATCAACTGCTTTTGCAGCTTTTACGGCTGCATTTCCCATTTCTTCTCGGATTTCCCCATCTAATGCTGGTGATGGTGATTCTTCAAGAAGCTTTTGCAGCCTTCGCTGGATTGTGCAATCTCTTTCTCCTAAATGAATTGTGTTACCAAAGGAGTCAGCAAGGACCTGAATTTCAACATGACGGAAATCCTCAATATATTTTTCAATGTAAACACCAGGATTTCCAAAGGCTGTCATGGCTTCCTGCTGTGTAATATTAATGCCTTTAATTAATTCCTGCTCGTTCTTGGCAACGCGAATCCCTTTGCCGCCTCCACCAGCAGTTGCTTTTATGATAACTGGATATTGGATTTTTTTAACAAGTTCAAGTGCCTCATCGATATCATTTATAATCCCAGTTGAACCTGGGACAATTGGGACCCCGGCTTCACGCATAGTCTCCCTTGCGATATCCTTAGTACCCATTCTTGTAATGGCCTCTGGGCTTGGACCCACAAATGTTATATTGCATTCGCGGCAAAGCTCTGCGAAATCTGCGTTTTCGGCTAAAAAGCCATACCCTGGGTGAATGGCATCACAAGCTGTAAGCTTAGCCACACTAATTAGATTTGTTACATTTAAATAACTGTCTTTTGATGAAGTAGGGCCAATGCAATAGGCTTCATCTGCGAGCTGTACATGTAATGCTTCACGATCCGCTTCCGAGTAAACGGCAACAGATTCAATTCCCATTTCCCTGCACGCTCGAATAATTCTAACTGCAATTTCTCCTCTGTTTGCAATTAACAGTTTTTTAATCATCCTGTTATCGCTCCTTATTCAGGCTTTACTAAAAATAAAGGCTGTCCGTATTCTACTAATTGTCCATTTTTAGCAAGTATTTCAACAATTTCGCCGTTAATTTCAGCTTCAATTTCATTAAATAATTTCATAGCTTCCACAATACATACAATCGAATCTGTTGTTACATTAGAACCCAGTTTAACATATGCGTCAGTGTCTGGAGTCGGTGAAGCATAAAAAGTCCCTACCATTGGAGAAACAATTTTATGAAGATTGGATGTATCAGCTTGCTTAACAGTCTCTTCTTTTTGAACTTCCTGGTTTACTTCCTGAACAGGAACGGAAGGTGCTGCTGTAGATAAGACTGGTTGTGCTGGTAATACAAATTGAGTTTCTTGTGGAGCCGGACTTACTTGTGAAACATATGTAACTGCACCATTTTTTTTCATTTTAATTTTTGAACCTTCGTTTTCATATACAAATTCATCAATACTTGATTGGTCCACTAATTTAATCAATTCGCGAATTTCTTGTACTTTTAACATTGAGTTACACCCCTCGTACTACAAAATTATGACTAACTACTATAACTATACGATAATACCTAGTGAAAGTTCAATGATGGAAATTATCTCCATCGAAATTCCCCTCTCATATACTTCCTCTCTTATCATAATATTTTTATTAACAAAAGGGAACTTTTACAGTTGGCTGTCATTCAACATATTATTTTAACCTATTTCATGGTATTAAAACAAAAAAGGAAAGTCGTTGACTTTCCTTTTTTGTTTTCATTTATTTTGTTGGTTGGAATTCTACTGCAACATAATTGGTTTCTCCAATTTCTTTTTTCACCTGTAAGATGATTTTATTGGCCTCAGTTGCTGAAGGTTTCTTCTTAGATTTAACTGTGACTCTTACTTTTTCACCATCTGCTCTTACTAATGCATCTTCATAGCCCATTGTTTTAATTAACGTTTCAAGAATTTCTTCTTTTTTGGCCGTTTGATTCAATTGGTCCATTTGATCTTTTACTTTACTTCGCTCAACCGCAGGAATATCTGTGGAGGCCAGCTCCGTCGTTAAATCCTCTTGCTGTTTGCTCCTTAGGTCATCGAGCTTCATACGTAATTCTTCAAACGCTTCATCACCTGCAACAGTTGATACAATTGTTTTATCATCCTTAGCTTCCGTTTTTGTTTTACCCTGATTTTGATCTTTCGCTTTTTGCGAAACAGCAGCTAGATCATTACTCTTCTGTTCCGGAGAGGTAATGTAATAAACAGATAATACAACTACTAAACTTAACATCGTTAATAACCAAACTGTTTGTTTTTTCAATAGCATAGGAAAACACCCCTTTTATTTTTTAGGCATGACTGCAACTCGGTGACTTGGTACACCTAAAGCGCGTGTAACTGCGTCTACAATCCACTTTTTCACTTGTATATTCTCTGCGCCTTTCGCAACCACTAGGACACCGCGAATTTCAGGTTTTTTCGTTTCTACTACAATCGGAACCTCTTTTTCACCCTCACGGATAATCACTAGTTGTTCATCAATTGAGGCTTCCTCAACTTTCCGTTCCCCACCTTCTCGATCTGTTTCTTCAGTCGTTTGTGATTTGGAAACCCTATTTTTTTCAAGCACTTTCTTATCACTGGAATCAATATTGACAACAACTGTAACATCTTTAACCCCTAGCATTTCCTGAAGGGCTTTCTTAAGCTGATTTTCATATTTTTCTTCATATTTATCCAATGCCTTATTGCTTGAGCCCTTATTTAGACCAAATGCCGGTACATCTTCCGAATCTACTTTTTCACTCGTCGCAACTGGTGTATCAGCTGAGTTCGAATTTGTTTTAAATACAATATTGCCAACAAGCATAAACGCTGCACCGATACATAGAACAACAAGCATATACTGGTATTTCCCTGGTTTCTTGTCAGATTTACCTTCTATTTTGAGCACCTTTTTAAGCCATGAAAATGGTCCCTGGTTGTTATTCATTTTGGTTATTAATCCCCCCTTCAATCGAAACTTCAACTGTTTTTTCGGTCACATTCCATTTTTGCGAAAGAAAAGCGGCAATTTTTTCAGCTTCTTCTGTTGAGCTTTTAGATGGAAGAGGTGTTTCTGTGTTAATTTCGACTTGTTTGATCGCTTCGACTGTCTTCACTTCATTTTCTGGTTGCTTCAGAAGAACCATAACCTTTTGGAGGTTGTCTGGGAATGCTTGGTCGCTTTCTTCATTTGTAGCTAGATCAATTTTTGCTATCTCCAATCCGTATTGTTCCATCAACTCCTCTTTCACGTCCTTTTTCAGTTGGACAGCCATTTCTTCTAAAATATATGCATGTTGTTGGGCTTGTATTTCTTTTTTCTTTAAATCTATTGAATTTTTCATATTTTTTTCTCCAGAAGCTTGATATGAAGGGATCGAACCCATTGCTGATTCAAAATCCTTGGAAATCAATTTAAAGATTGGGGTAAGAATAATGGCAATTAAAAGGAGTCCTGTAACCATTTTTGTGTACTTTTGCATACTTGAATTGGGGAGGAGCATATCAATTACCGTGGCTAACAAGATAAAGAGAATAATATTCGTTACCCACTCTATTAAAAATTCCATATGAATCCCCCCTATCTCATCATCATCGTCAGGTTTCCTGCCGCAACTATAACTGTTATACATAAAAAGAACATCAGTGAAACGATTCCTAAAGCTGCAAAGACATAAATGACACTCTTGCTAATAATATCTAAGCAGGTAATGATTGGCCCGCCGCCTAATGGCTGCAAGATAGCGGCAGCGAATTTATAGATAAAGGCAATCATTAAGATTTTAATAGCTGGGAAGGCTACAATGATAAGCAGGATACCAACACCAGCAATGCCTACTGTATTTTTTAATAGGACAGATGCACTAACCACCGTATCTGTAGCATCTGTAAACATCCGGCCGATAACAGGTATAAAGTTCCCGGTTACAAATTTCGCTGTCCTAATCGTAACACCATCTGTTACAGCTGCTGATGCTCCCTGTACTGATATAACACCTAGAAACACCGTCAAGAACAGTCCCATTAACCCAATGCTCCAGTTTCTTAGCAGGGCAGCTAATTGTGACACTTTATACTGTTCTGACATCGTGCTTACAATACTCAACAAGGTGGCTAGAAACAGAAGAGGCAGGATAATATACTGCATGAATAAACCGCTTATATTCATTAAAAACAAGATCACCGGATGAAAGAAAGCTGCTGATATAAGACCTCCAGAGGCTGCAATTAATGCGAGTAACAGTGGAACAAGTGCTAGCACAAAGGAGATCATCGATCCGATTGCTTCATTTGTATAACTGATGGCGACATGGAAACTATTCAGGGCAATTATGACTAAGACCATATAAACGATTGAATATGCAACCTTGCTAATCGCGCTTTTCTCGAAGGCATTCTGCATCGATTGAAGGAACATACTAAAGATGGTTAGCATGATCAATGACCCCAGTAATTTCCCGTTAGAAACAAACTCTTGAAAGGCAAACTTTACTATTCCCAGCCCCCATTGTTTAAAAGAGAATTTCTTCTCGCCGCTAACAAAGTCATACAAGCTCCCCTTCTGGCTTTCGGGAAGGAATCCCCCGTATTTATAGGTAATGTCCTCCCAAAATTGTTTGAGTTCTGTAATATCAAGGGATTTAAGCTGGGCATCAACTAACTCCTGCGGTGAAAGAGGGTTTGGGTCTTTAGTCTCTTCGGCAGCTTGTACACCTGTAAAGGATAAAAAAAAGAATACAAGAACTATAATAGGAATAAACTGCAATCGCTGCTTCAATTCTATCTACACCTCTTTTTCAGGTTTGTCATCAACTAGGAATAAGTTTGATTATCGTTTCAATCAAAACAGTTAGAATTGGAATCGCCATAGCAAGGATAATAATTTTTCCAGCTAATTCAATTTTAGAAGAGAGTGCTCCCTGACCAGCATCCTTTGTAATCTGGGCGGCAAATTCTGCAATATAAGCAATTCCAATGATTTTTAAAATCGTTTCGATATAAACCATATTCACTTTTGCATTCACTGCCAGTTTCTCAAGCATATGAATGATTTCATAAATTTTACCCACCAAAAAAAGGAAAATGACACAGCCTACAAAGACAACTAAGAGGAATGCAAAATTCGGCTTTTGTTCTTTCACAATTAAAGCTAGAAAGGTTGCTACAAGAGCTATGCCAACTATTTTTATGATTTCAATCTTAGGGACCCCCCTTCTATTGATATAAAAATACAGATTTAATTTTTTGGAAGAGATCATCCACAATGGATGCTACCTGAAATAATATATAGATAAACCCAAACAACGTTACCCACTGTGCGTATTCTTTTTTCCCCACCTGGTCAAGAACGGTATGCAAAAAGGCAACAACTATTCCCACACCAGCAATTTTAAAAATAATATCCACTTCTAACCCCATTGCATTTCCCCCTAAAATAATAAAATAATCAGTAATAATCCTGATAAGAATCCGAGACTCTTGATCATTTTTTCGTATGTTGCTTGGGCTTGAATTGCATCCGCCTCTTCTCTTTCAAGATGTGTTAGTGTCAGCATGATATGTTTTTGCTGGGACATACGATCATGTCGACCCAGGGTCTCCCCAAATTGCTTCATAATTTCAAATTCTCCCTGCTTTAATGCTGTAGAATTCCATATTTCTCTTAAACTCGTTTCCCAAGCGTCTCTTACCGTTGTTTCGGTGTCCGTTAATTTCTTGGAAAAGGACTCAAAAAAGATTGAAAGCGGCTTTGAAAGCTGTTCTGCTAACCTTCTGGCTGCTTCATGTAATGGCGTATGACCGTACATTATTTCTGCTTCAAGTGATTGTAGTGCAGTCCTTAATGCCCTGAGCTGCCTTGGTCGTTCACTAAAACGTCTGGAAATCTCAAATCCGATCCATGTTGTTGCGACAATTATGAATACAGCGCCTATAAGCTTAATCATTTATGTCACTCTCACTTTTTGATTCATTTCTTTACCATTTCCATCTAAAATATGAGTAATAGTTCCTGGTCCTGATGCCCTGCTAAGGACAACAAAACGTTGAAAAATTTTTTGATCAAGAATCGTCCGTAAAGATGGTCTATTTCTAACTTCTTCAATGCTCGTCCCATGAGTGGTCATCATTAACTTTATTCCCGCATGAACAGCCTCTTGGATGGCTTCAGCGTCTTCTTTCCGGCCTATTTCATCAACAACCAGAATATCTGGACTCATCGAGCGAATCATCATCATCATTCCTTCAGCTTTCGGACAGGCATCTAGCACATCCAAACGGTCACCAAAGGTCAATTGCGGTATCCCATTAACACATCCAGCAATTTCACTTCGTTCATCTACAATCCCTACCTTATTTGCCTGTATGCCCCTTGCTAAGTAACCTGAGGATGCAATTCTTGCAATATCACGCAGTAATGTTGTTTTTCCAGTTTGGGGCGGACCAATCACCATCGTATGCATCCAATTTCCTTGATAGATATATGGGATAATTGGTTCAGCTATCCCTACCTTTTCCCTAGCTATCCGAATATTAAAAGAGGAAATGTCCCTGATCGCCTTGACCTTTCCACCCTCAAGAATCACCTTACCAGCCAGCCCAATCCGATGGCCCCCGGAAACAGTTATAAATCCTTGCTTAAGTTCCTCTTCGAGGGTATAGATGGAGAAATGACTTATTTTATTCATTAGGTGAAACGCATCATCAGGCTGGACAATATACGGTAAAAACCTGGGTGCGCCTTTCATTGTCATTTCAATCGGTCGGTTAATTCGTATGCGGATTTCTTCCAGTTCTTCTTTTTGGTTAGGAGGGATTTTGCTGATTAGGTCGGCTATATTTTTTGGTAAAAAGTTTAGGATTGTTTCCACGTGTGCAACCTCCTCATATTTGCCTTTCTCATTATTTAAAATGTATGCCTGCTTGGTCACATTATGACTTTCAAAACTGTCATTTCTTTTCTATTTTCTTAGATGAATGCTAGAACGAAAATAAGATAAGTAGAAAGGGATAAATTTTAATATCGGAACATTTTTGGAGGTCAGTCGTATTTTAAAGAAAGAATAAACATAAAGGGGGAGAGGGAAGTGTACAATTACCATCCGTTAAATCGAAATGGATTACCTCCCAAGGACTATTTAATAAAAGTGTCTGGTGAAGGAGAAATGGCAATCCAACCTGACTCCGCTTCGGTAAACCTAGGAATAATAACGGAAAGCAAGCAGGTAATAACCGCCCAGCAGCAGAATTCTCTTGAAGTAACAAAGGTAATCGACTCTCTTATTTCACTGGGAATTACCAAAAATAATATACAAACCTTCGATTATCGAATTGAATCAGATTACGATTATGACCATGGGAAACAAATATTTCGTGGTTATAAAATAACCCATATCCTGCAGGTAAAAATAGAGGACTTATCAATCGTTGGCAAGGTCGTGGATACCGCTGTTCAAAACGGTGCGAACTATGTTTCTAACGTCCAATTTACAGTGAAAAACAAAGAGTCTTTTTATAAACAGGTCTTAGATATGGCAGTAAATAATGCAATTGAAAAGGCTAAAACCATTGCAGGGACCTTAAATGTATCGTTAATCCCAACACCGAGGTTAATTATCGAAGGAGGCAGAACGGTCCAGCCTGTTTTTAACCAGCCTGGAGCTTTCGTGAAAGGAGCTGCCTCCACACAAATTGAACCAGGACAAATAACAGTCAAGGCTGATGTGATCGCAGAATTTCACTTTAAACCATTTTAGAAAAAAAAGGATTGAACCTTTTGATCAGGTTCAATCCTTTTTTGTGAGTTTATTTATCATATTTCTTCGCCCAATTATATAATTGCATTTCTGTAACTGGACCGTTAAAATGTTCTCTTATTATTCCTTGTTTATCAATCACAAAGGTTTCAGGCTGCCCTGTCACATTATACATTTTAGAAACCTTTGCATTATAATCAAATAAATAGTTCATTTCGGCTTTATTTTTCTCCGTTACTTTATTAATCTTATCCATTGTCTCGCCACGATTAATCATAAGAAAATGATATTGATCACCATATTCTTTTTGGAAGGATTCTAGCTCTGGTAACTCCTCCTTACATGGAGCACACCAACTGGCAAAATAGTTCAGAATAACCACTTCCCCCTTAAAATCGGAGAGCTTGGTTGTACTTCCATCCAAATTTGGCAACGAAAAATTATATGCCTGATCACCAACATCTGTATGTTCACCTTTTGTAACTAAACTATAACCAAAGAAACCAAACATACTAACAATAAGAATCAATATGAGTAATTTGATGACCCGCTTGTTCATCGTATCTCCTCCTGACACCAGTAAGGTTCTATGCAAAAGGCCTGTTTATGCTTCACAGGCCTAATTATTACTACTAGTTATTTTTCTAGTTGTTTTAAGAATTCAATTTCCTGCTTAAGCTTTGAGTGTCTTTTACCGAGTATTAACATATATCCAAAAATAACAACCCATGCAACAGAATAGGCACCATACATAAATTCAAAACCCATGAAAATTCCTCCTATTTTTCCAATTCTTCTCTTAATTTTTCTTTATAGCGCTCTACTTTAATTTTCATATTTTCAAAAGAAACACCTTTATGAAGAAGGTATGAATATAGAATGGTAAATGCTGCAAGTGAAACAAACAACGCCACTAGCATAGAACTCTCAATACCTCCACCTTTTTGGGAAGGTCCCTCACCAAACACGATTGGGTGAAACTTTGTTTGCCACCAGCGAATCGCGAAAAATACGATTGGAACATCAGCAAACCCGATGATTCCAAATACAGCAGCAAGTCTGGCTTTTTTATCCCATACTCCATCCATTTGACGAATCATAATGTAGGCTATATAGATAAAGAAAAGAATTAACGTTGTAATTAACCGCGGCTCCCAAACCCACCAAGTATTCCATGATGATTTTGCCCAAATTGGGCCAGTTGTTAAGACAATGATCGTAAAGACCACACCAATTTCTGCAGAAATATAAGCATAGGTGTCAAATATTCTTTTCCGCTTGACTAAGAATAAAATACTGAAGACAAATGTCACAAAAAATGCCATGAACGCCAGCCATGCTGAGCTAACATGAAAGTAAAAGATTTTTTGGGCTGCTCCCATCGTTACTTCTTCAGCAGAAAAGATAAAGATAAAATAAAGGGCGACCAACATGGAAATAACTGTAGCACCAAACAAAATCTTTGATAGTTCTGGGCTCTTCTTAACAGTTAATTGAGATCCAGTAAGTACCGCTTTCTCTCGTTCGAGATTCATACTCATCACTCAAACCTCCAGCACATAATCAATTAATAAGAAACAAACAACAAAGAAGATAACATCGTACGCAGTGACCAACTGAATCCAAGCGACTGCACTTGAAAATTTATCCATATTCGTTAAGATGATTCGCGTGGCTTGAACAACACCGATTAGGATTGGCGTTGTAATTGGAAACAGCAATAGTGGAAGCAGCATCTCACTGCTTTTGGAATTGGCTGCCAATGCCGCCAAGAATGTTCCAATGGCGATAAATCCAAAACTGCCTAAGAATATAACTAAGATAAAATAAGGAATGCTCCCAAAAAATTTGAAATCAAATAACAAAAATAAAAACGGGATGGAAACCAGTTCTACGATCAACATCATCGCAAAATTGGCTAAGAACTTTCCTAAATAAATGCTCGCTGCCTCCATTGGTGCAACCAATAATCCTTGCATCGTATCATTTCTCTGCTCGGATATAAATGATCTGTTAAGACCTAAAATTCCAGCAAAGACGATAATGACCCAAATGACTCCTGGTATAACTGCTTTTGTTGTATTATTGGCAGGGTCAAAGGCGAAGCTGAAAACAACAATCACCAGACCAGCGAAAATAATTTGGGTCACCATAATTTGTTTTGTTTTTAATTCGGAATATAAATCCTTTTTTGCTAATAAGAGGGCTGTTCGAAAAAGGTTCATGATACTCCCTCCACTAATTGCTCATATTTTTTAGAAACAAAACCTAAGTTTTGATTTTCAATCCTAAAATCATCGACAATCTTGCCATTTTTTACAATGATAATTCTGTCACAGATTTCAGCTGCTTGTTTGAAATCATGCGTAACCATTAAGGTAGTGGTGCCTTTTGCTTTCATGGAAAGAATAACGTTATTAAGTATGGTAATCGCTCCTTGGTCTAATCCTGTGTGCGGTTCGTCCAAAAGGAGAATTTCCGGTTCATGAACAATCGCTCGTGCAATCGCAATCCGTTGAATCATTCCACGGGAGAAATTCTTTACCGGTTCATTTAAAAAGAATGACAAACCTACTTCTTTGACAAGTGCAATCGCTCGTTGTTCAACATTTTTAACACCATAGACATTCCCAAAGAACACAATATTTTCCACCGGAGTGTAATGATCATAAAGCAAACTGGAATGGGGTAAATAACCCATTATTTTTTTTATTTCGATATGATTTTTTTTCAAATCCATATTATTAACCAATACAGACCCAGATGTAGGTTTGATTAAGGTTGCGAGTACTTTTAGAAGCGTACTTTTTCCGGCACCATTTGGTCCAAGGATGGCAACCGTTTCTCCTTTTTTGATTGAGAGGTCTACACCACGAAGGATGAGCTTATTATCCGCTTGTTTTGTTAGCTTTTTTATTTCTATCATTTGCAGTCTCTCCCATCCCAGCAACTACTCTACAAAATTACGTAAGTTTAATTTTACTTGGACAAGATGCTGTTTATAAGCTTCTAGCTTTGCATGATATTCATCCTCTGAAAGCTTTCCATCTCCGAAGGATTCTTCCAATTCAATGATCTTATCCATTATGGCTTTTTGCTTTGCCATTAAAAGTTTAAATGTCTTCTCTTCTTTATCTGCTCCAAGTCTTTCCTCTTCCAGCTTTGCTTTCCTTCTGAAATAGATATAATAGGAGATTCCAGCAATGACAATAGCTCCTATAATAATTAAAAAGACATGTGGATCAAAGCGGTGTAGAGGGGACTGTGCCCATATTCTTAGATGACCTGGATTATGGAAAGCAGGCGCCGTGTGTGTAACCGAACTATTACTTTTATTAGTTGTTTCCGACTTTTTTGTCTCATTCGCTGCAGGCTGTATATCTGGCTTATAAACAAGTGTAAACGATTGGTTAGCTTTAATCCCTTCGATACTGTATCCAAAATAATTTTCGTCATCGAATTTGAAACTGCCTTGACTAGTTGCAACCGCACCCTTAACTTCAATACTCCCTCTTCCTTCTGGAACGAGAATTTGCATCATTTGTACGTTGTAGTCAGCTTTTAAATTAATTGCTTTTCCCTTTGCTATCCGATAACTGTAAGGCAACACCATCGTTTGATTTTCTGGAATTGGCGTGGTTGTAATGAATCCTTTGTCAACCTCTTTAAAGGCAATTTTATTGTCTAAAAAGTTGAGATCCTCTGCGCCTTCGGGAAGGGTTACATTTAAGACCGCTTCACTTTTACCGTCACCTTTATATTCTTCAGCTGAGGTATTAGTATAATTAACCATATTCATCATATTCGTTGAGCCATCTTCTGCCGGGCTGACAACGATATAATGCATATCAATCGAAACCTTTGAATCAGAAGCTGCTAATCCATGAAATGGAATGAATAGCATCAGTCCGAGGAAGAAAACCGTGATTTTTTTGATCACTTTCCTTCCCCCTTTTTATTCTTATAAGTTTTCATTTGAGCTTCAATTTCTTTTTCAACTTCATCCATTAAATCTTTATCGATGTTTGTATCCATCAACTGTTCTTCTTCCTTCATAATGCTGGCAACTTCTGTTTCATATTGCTTTTTTAAAACTTTATAATCAGCGTGTGAGATTTTATCCATCTTGTACTCAAATTCTATTTCATTAAGTGTTGTTAATAGTGCTTCTTTCGAGGCGCCGATATCCTGACCCGTTGAACTAACATGTAAATAAGCATCCCACTTAAATAACGGTGATAGTATTAGAAACAGACAAGCTAGCGCAAATATGGTGGTAAAAATCATCGAGATGACTGTGATATCTTGCATTTTGTTCACATCCTAAAGATACTTTTTGCGTTCTTCATCAATCATGGAAGATAGTATTTCTTCTTCTACTTCATCCTCGGTGTTCTGGTACTCAGCAACAGGTTCATCTGTGCCTTTTTTCTTAACCCATTTACGAATAACGAAATACAATGATATTCCCGCTGCGGCCAATACTACAAACGGGAGAACCCAAGCTGTTAAACTAAAACCGCTTTTTTCAGGTGAAGTCAATATTTCTTCACCATAGATATTGACATAATAGGCACGAATTTTATCCTTATCCCACCCCTTGTTCATCATGTCAACCAGGTCTGCTTTAAATTCTGTGGTAAGATTGCACGTATTCGGATCACATTCATAATGATCCTGACCACAGCCACATGTGCAAGCGAATTGCTGAGCAACGGCTTTGAATTCAGCTGATTTATAGTCAATCTGTTTTGCTGCTTCAACGCGAAGGAATGATCCTTGAAAGATGAACGCTATTATGAGAAGGCCAATATAAATTTTGTTTTTCATATTAAGACACCTCTCTGCGTACTCCTGTGTATCTCGGAGTGACATTTCCATATTTTCCGTTCCAAACGGCGAACAGAGCGCCAATAACAATCATGAATGAACCAATCCATAGCCAGTTCATCATTGGATTAATTTTTACAACAAATGTGGCTTTTCCATCATCTTCCCAGGCACTTAACACGATGTATAAGTCTTCCTTAAGCGAAGATATAATCGCCACTTCGGAAGAAGGCTGTTCCCAGTTTCCGTAAAATACCTTTTCTGGCTGATACGTGCCTAGCTTTTTACCATTTCTAAAAACGGTTACATCGGCATAGACGATATCATTAATGCCTTCTTTCTTCTGATCAAGCCGGTCGTAGTTGATACGATAATCCATTAATTCAATTGACTGCCCTAAATCGACTGTTTTCATTGTTTGTAAATCATAATTCTGTGAACCAATAATCCCCATCGTGATGAAGGCAATACCAAGGTGAACGATGTATCCACCATACCTGCGGCGATTTCGAATCATCAAGCGGTACAGCGCCACAAATGGTGTTTCTTTAGTCATCTTTCTTCTAGCTTTTACACCTCTATAAAACTCTAAGAAGTGGGTAATTAATAATAGAATGATTACTCCATAACCAATGACTGCCCATGCTTTTTGAATTCCTAACACTACCATCAAAATCATGCCAAGAACAGCGAGGATAGCAGGAATCATGAAGTTTTTCTTAAGATTTTTCACGGTAGATTTTTGCCAAGCAAGCATTGGACAAACTGCCATGACAAACATCATTGATAATAGAATTGGTGCTTCCACTTTATTAAAAAATGGTAGACCAACCGTTACTTTTGTACCACGTACTGCTTCTGATACTAATGGGAAAATCGTTCCCCAAAATACGGCAAAGGCTGCTCCGACTAGTAATAAATTATTTACTAAGAAGCTGCTCTCTTTGGAAACAAAGGAATTAAATTCCCCTGCACTGCGTTTCAGCAGGTTGTAACGGCTCATTAACACATATAGTGCCCCGATGACTGCCACACCCATGAAGATTAAGAAGTATAATCCCAGGTTTGAATTTGCAAAGGCATGAACAGAGGTCAGTACGCCGCTTCGCACTAAGAATGTACCAAATAGGGTAAGTGCATAGGAGACAATGATTAAGCTGATATTCCAAATTTTTAACATGTTTTTCCGTTCTTGAATCATAACGGAATGTAAGAAGGCTGTTGCTGTTAACCATGGCATAAAGGAAGCATTTTCAACTGGATCCCATGCCCAGTAACCGCCCCAGCCAAGTTCAACATATGCCCATTGACCGCCAAAGATATTTCCAAGGCTTAAAAATAACCAGGCAATAATTGTCCAACGTCTAGTCATTTTAATCCAGAAATCATCGACATTTTTCAAAATTAATGCCGCCATCGCAAAGGCAAATGGAATGGCAAGACCTACATAGCCAAGGTAAAGTGTGACAGGATGAATGATCATTCCTGGATTTTGAAGCATTGGATTTAATCCTTTTCCTTCTATTGGAATCTCATTTAATAGAAGGAAAGGTTTAGCTACAAAACCTAAAATAAAGAAGAAGAAAACCGCATTTGCAAGTAAGATGGCCGAAATGTATGGAATCATCGGGTTTCCTTTTAACTTCCGTGAGAAAGCAATCATACAAGTATAAAGAGTTAAGAAGAATGTCCACAATAACAACGAGCCTGCATTACCCGCCCATAGTGCGGTAAGTTTATAGATAATCGGCAGTTCACTGCTTGTGTAATCATGAACATATTCATATTGAAATTGAGAGGTTGCTAATAGGTAGAACAATGAAAGCATTGCAACTGATGAACATACTAATAATGCAATCAATCCACCTTTACCACTGTTAATAAACTTTTGATTTTTCGTGCTGATCCCCAACGTGATAATGAGGAGTGAATAAATTGCGATGGCTAAGCCTATATAAATCGTAGCATTGGAAAATAAATACATTTCGTCACCTTCTTAAGTTAGCCTGTTATTTTTCATTCGGTGTTTTATTTAATTTATCTTTATGTGTCTCTGGATTATAATTTTTGATATCTTTTCCTTCATACTTAGAAGGACATCTTGTTTTAACTGTCTCTGCCACAAATGTATTCTTTTTGGTCGGTGCCCCTTGGAGAATAGTAATGACACCTTCTGCAAAGTTATCTGGTTTGGTACCATTATGTATAACATGCATAACATTTCCGTCGTTATCTTTAACATCAAACTTCAACTCAATTTTGTCTGGATTCCATTTAATTGAATCTTCAATAAGTAATCCTTCTACAGTTACAAAATCATCTTTATGTTGATCTTGAGTAGCCAAGAGCTCTTTCATCGTTAACTCAACACCACTTGAACCAGGAGTTGCTGCCATCAGAAGGAATACAATAGCTCCTGCAATAATAAACCCACCAAGCATAATAATCGTATTTTTTTTCATTCTTCTCACCTCATTAGATTAATTTCTTCATTTCTTCTTCGTACATTTCTTGGTCTATCTTTCCAGTTAAAAGTTTTTTGCGCAGTTCCTTCTTTTCTTCAGAATTCGCTGTTTTGTTGTCTTTTTTAACCGTTGGAGAAGTCTTCTTCGGTTGTTTTTTATTATGACTGGCTATCTTAGATGCTGATTGTTTATTTCCTTTTAAGCCAATGAAAACAAAGAGTCCGGCAATGATGATTGCAATACCGATAATCGATGCACCACCCAGCCCGATAATTGGACGTTTTGATGAATTAGTGGTTCCTCCGTTTTTCACAACTTGGTCTGTTGCAGTTACACCACTATGGTTTTCATCATTTGGTGGCTGCTTTTTGTTAATCGCCTCCATTGTTGATTCAGTACCATCTTTCTTATATGAGAAAGAGTATTTCAAGCCAGCATCTGCCTTTACATTTTTGTATTGGTAGTAATAAAGCTCTTCTCCATATTCATTTTTCGAATTGTTTGCTGCCTTTGGCTCAATTTTTATTTCCTTTGCATCCATTGGAGCATAAAAGATAACATCTAAAAGCTCGATATCAGCTTTATTTTTAAGTTCATATGTAAAGATCTTGTTGTCCTTCAAGTTAATTGACTTTGTATAGTACTCAATGACAAATTCGTAGGTTTCGTTATTCTTAATTGCTTTAGCTGGTTTCCAAGTAATGATCCCATTTTCTTTATCGACATCATAGGGACGCTGTACTTCAGGCTTATTTTTTTCTGGGAATTCTGCTACCAAGAAGGCTTCAAAGCCTTTTTCCATTGCTGGAACGGGAATCTCAATCTTCCCATCATAATCTTGACCACTTTTATTGGTAATTGTTCCGTACTGGCCCACTAGTAAAGATGGAATATCTCGTGACCAACCTTCGGGATAATCAAACTCTGGCATTACCTGAATCTGCATTTCCTTAAAAGGAAATTTTTCTGCCTGAAAGGCTGTTTCAGCACTAGCCTTCGGGATGATGAAATTCGTTAAAAATGATGCGATTACGAATAATGCCAACAACTTATTTTTAAGCATCTTAATCCTCCTGACTTAAAAAACTTATCACTAGAAAGTACTATTTTTCACTATAGTCCTCTTTGAAATAAATATAATCTTTATCAACCCTTATTTGTTGATTCACTCTTGAACATTTTGTTAAAGGATAAAAATCGTTGCGGTTTCGACAAAAAACCACCACAAAATGTTCACAAATTAAAAATGGGCAAAAAAAACCTGTATCCTCTTGTAATGGATTCAGGTCTTTTATGCTGTATTTAGTTTATTTTTTCTCCAAAGATCGGATATAGGTAACAATATCGGTAATATCCTTTTTCTTGAGCTGGCGTGCGCCTTCATGCCCCTTTAATGAAGGTCCCATCCTAGTTTCTTCACGACCGTAGGCTGCATCAATCCATATTTGCTTATCAGTTGTATATTTCAGGTATTGTCGATTAGCGAGAGCGGTTCCCATTTTATCCTTACCTGTCCCTGCTTTACCATGACAATTTAAACAATATAAATTATATTGCGCTTTTCCATTTTCAGGATTACCTGAAATCGTTTTTGGCACATCAAACTCGATTTCTTCTGTCTGCCAGTCTCTTATAAAAGCAACAAGATTTTTTAAATCCTTATCTGACATTCGAGGACCGTAAGCAGGCATGACTGTGTCTTCTCTTCCATATTTCACATAATTATACAGGTCTTTATCGGATACGGAGCTTAAAAAATTCTGGCTATTTAAAGCCGTCCCCGTTTTTGAGCCTTCTCCTTTTCCTTTTTCGCCGTGACAAAATATACAATTTTTGTTATATATCTTTTCACCAGCAGCAATTGCTTCTGATTTCTTGCTATCAAAAATTTGGCTATTACTTAAACAGACAATAATTCCAATAATAATCAAAATGTAAAATCCGATTAGTATTTTCTTCATGGGTTTCCCTTTACTTAGGTTCAGGTGTTGGGGTTGGCTCCCCAAAATCTTTATATTTTTCTGTGATTAATTGATATATTTTATTCGTATTTTTTCCACTAAGATGCATTTCAACAGCATCTCGAGCAATATCAATGCAGGTGTCGCAAGATATTCCGTGAGAATCCCATTCTGTTACTGCATTGTCTTCACCAACTTGTTTGACAAAGCAATCTAGATTGCTCTTATGTCCTTCGACAACACATCCACAATAGCAAGGAACAGATGCTACGACTTCAGGATAAGTTGCAGCCATAACATAAGTTTCATTAATTTTTTCAGATGTATTCAGAACAAAATCTGGTAATGGCACATGTTTTTTATCAAGTTTCCAGCTTTCATCACTAAGTTTGGAACTGCAGCCAGCAGCCACAATGGCAAACAAAATCCCAAGGAACAAGAGAGATGTAATTCGTTTCATGATCTGTTGCACCCCTTCCCTATTATTTTTTGTACTACTTCAGTTTAGCAAAAAGAAATTAGCCAATTAGTAATTAATTCTTACTATTTAGTGAAGTTTTTACGAAAGTTAAAGTAAAGTCGTAAAAAAAGCAAAGACCACTGAAATATCTTAAATAGACTTCCAGTGGTTCAAATTACATATTACTCATATCATGTCCTGAATGGCCACCTGTTCCTAGCGCAGGATCAATCATTCCAAATATCATTGCAATGTGTGCAACCACTAGAAAAATACTAACAAAGATCGCATGAATTTTCAGCTTTTCTTCTTCTGTTTTATTTCTATAAATAAGACCTAAATCAAGTAGGGCCATGCCAAGAAATGGGATAATTCCAAGTAAATAGAATGTAACGGCTACAACATCAATCCAGCCTTTCCACTCCCTGTTTACCGTTAATGGGATATAAGCAACTTTCATTAAATATATGAATATGCCAGTAAAATAAAAGCCTGCAAATATGCCGGTTACTTTATTCAATTTTTTTAAGGCACTGTCTAATTTTCTTGTAAATAATATGGCAATTTCCGAAATCGCAAGGATCTCAGCACAAATTACTGGAACGGCCATAAATATTAATAAATTCCAAGGCTGATTGTCTGCTAGTAATCCCATATAATGTGTCATATTCATGTTTATCTTCTCCTTTATTTTTTCTACACACCAACTATATTGAAAAAGTGTGCAGAAACTTAGGAGAAACTATGGAGAAATTGTTAAAAAAAAGCCTTAATCCGACAATTTTCGGACTAAGGCTTTGATCTGATTATGCACGTGACACGTATGATCCATCAGTCGTATTGATAATTAACTTATCCCCTTGATTGATGAAGAAAGGAACCTGAACAGAAAGACCTGTTTCAAGGGTAGCTGACTTGGTACCGCCAGAAGACGTATCCCCCTTAATACCCGGTTCTGTTTCAGCAACCTCTAAAATTACATTGTTTGGTAATTCAACTCCAAGAGTTTCATAATTAAACATCATAATTTGTACTTCCATATTTTCTTTCAAAAACTTTAATTCATACTCTATGCTTGAAGCAGGAAGTTCTACCTGCTCGTAAGATTCCATATCCATAAATACATGATTATCACCGCTTGCATAAAGATATTGCATTTTACGGTTATCGATTTGAGCTTTCTCTACTTTCTCACCTGCACGGAATGTTTTTTCTTGAATTGCTCCATTACGAAGGTTACGAAGCTTGGAACGAACAAAGGCTGCTCCTTTACCTGGCTTTACGTGTTGAAAATCAAGGACACGCCATAAGCCGCCATCCACTTCAATTGTTAATCCTGTTTTAAAATCATTTACAGATATCATATTAAGATCCTCCTAAAAAATCATTACAGTATAATTAGTTCTTTTGTAGAATGTGTGAGTGCTTCGTTATGGTCCTTTGTAATCAATGTATCATCTTCAATCCGAACGCCGCCTAGACCTGGGATATAGATACCCGGCTCACATGTTACTACCATTCCAGGTTCTAATATTACATCAGACTTCATCGATAGACCAGGGCCTTCATGGATCTCAAGTCCGATACCGTGCCCGGTTGAATGACCAAAGTATTCACCATAACCTTTTTCTGTTATGTAGTCTCGTGTTATTGCATCTGCTTGCTTCCCTGTCAAACCTGGTTTGAATCCAGCCATTCCAAGTAATTGGGCTTCAAGTACAACTTCATAAATTTCTTTAAGCTTTGCGTCTGGCTCTCCAATCGCAATAGTCCGCGTAATATCAGAAACATATCCATTGTAGTAACAGCCGTAGTCCATTGTTACAATGTCCCCTGCTTCAATTACCTTATCGCTAGCAACACCATGTGGAAGTGCTGAGCGATGACCAGAAGCAACGATTGTATCAAATGAAGAGGAAGTGGCACCAGCTCTCCTCATAAAGAACTCTAACTCATTAGATACTTCTAACTCAGTTTTTCCAGGACCAATGAAGTCTAAAATATGTTTAAATGCAGCATCAGCAATATCAGCTGCTACCTTTAATATCTTAATCTCTGCATCAGTCTTTATCAAGCGTAACTTTTCGATTACACCAGAAAGCGGAACAAGTTCAGCGTCAACTTCATTATCATATAATTTAAAGGAGGAGTATGTTAGAAAATCCTCTTCAAATCCCAGCTTTTGAATTCCAAGGTTCTTCACTTGTTGTGCAACTTCTTCAGGAATCGTTCCGGTTATTTTTATAATTTCGAAACCTTGGCATTGTTTAGTCGCTTGTTCAATATAGCGGAAATCCGTAAGAAACAAAGTTTTTTCCGCACTAATTAAAACTACACCAGCAGAGCCAGTAAAGTTTGAAATATAGCGACGATTATATGGGCTAGTGATCAAAATTCCATCAATTCCAAGTGTTGAAAAATTAGATCTTAGTTTTTCTATTTTTTCCATTGCTCTCCACTCTCCTTTTCAAATCCATATGAGGACAAAAATATTTTATCACAACCTACTTCATCCGACTAATCGTAACTTAGGAGGACTCCTCTTTCTCTTGCTCGTTATTATTTTGATACTCATAATTTATGGAATATCCAATAAAGATTCCATATACGATATAAATACAAATGGATGTAATGATCGTATCTCTTTTTAAATCAAAAAATGGTTCAATACCTGGAAAGAGTGGATTTAGAATAAAGAACACCACCAAAAACAATATAATTCCATAGCCAAGTCCAAACCAAAACCCTGTGAATTTTCTCAACACTGCATAGTAAATAAATGCTGCTACCACGGAACATATTCCAATTAAAATAATGGATATGACGGTCCCCAGCCATTCGTATTTCCAATGCCCTAGTGCCCATGGCTCTAGAATGACATTGGGACGAATTTCAGTAAAACTTAAGTAGGACGCTATGAAGCCCATCAATCCCCAAAACAGACCTCCAAATAAACCCGTCCAAAATACCATTACCGAAAAGGACATGGGCTTAGGATAATTTCCTAGTTTCTTCTCAATCGCCATTGTAACAACCTCCGTTTACTTTCTGTTTATTCGGGAAGTGCCCTTTTTGCTGTTATATATGCTTGATATGCTGTCCTTTAATTGGGACAACAAAAGGCCATAATAAATTCCATTTCTTATTATGTCCTTTGGTATTCAATCCCTTTCATATAAAAAAACTTTTTAATTGGAAATATTATGTCATTCCTAGAGGTTTTTTTGTTTTTCTAGTAGAATAGAATTAAGTACATACAGATTTTATCTTTCAGCTGTTGTGCAACTATAGATTAGGTTGGTGTAAAGTATATGTCCAATTCTCAAAAACCCGTTTATGGCGGCCAAGCGGTTGTCGAAGGTGTTATGTTTGGCGGAAAACATCATTATGTTACTGCGGTACGCAGGAAGGATCAATCTGTTGAATATTTTCATTTGCCTCGTAAAGCAAATCCTTATTTTACAATCCTAAAGAAAATCCCATTTCTGCGAGGGATAATCGCAATTATTGAGTCGAGTGCAAATGGATCGAAACATTTAAACTTCTCGACGGAAAGATTTGATGTGGATCCAAAAGAAGATGAAATTATAAAAGAAAAAGAAGTCTCTAAATTGACTATGTACCTTGGTGTTGCTGCAATTGGTGTTATTTCATTTTTATTTGGCAAATTTGCTTTTACGCTGATCCCTGTGTTCCTTGCAGTTTTGACAAAACCAATTTTTCCATCGCATTTTGCTCAAGTGTTAGTGGAGGGTTTTTTTAAACTAATTTTATTAATTTCCTATATTTATTTTGTTTCACTTACTCCATTGATAAAAAGGGTGTTTCAATATCATGGCGCCGAACATAAAGTAATCAATACCTTTGAATCTGGGGTTGAGTTAACCGTTGAAAATGTGCAGGCTCATTCCCGTCTGCATTACCGCTGTGGCAGTAGTTTCATCCTGTTTACAGTCTTTGTTGGTGTTTTTGTCTATATGCTGGTACCTTCAACTCCGCTTTGGTTACGGGTGGTCGACCGGCTCCTCTTAATTCCTGTGGTTTTGGGTATTGCTTTTGAAATCCTTCAATTAACTAATAAACTTAGAGATATTCCAGTTTTAAAGTATCTAGGTTATCCTGGTCTTTGGCTGCAACTAATAACAACGAAGGAACCACAAAATGATCAAGTCGAAGTGGCAATACTTTCTTTTAACGAATTATTAAGAAGAGAAAAGGAATCTGAGTACTCGGTCAAAAGCGAAGAAATTGTCTAAATTCTTGTTTTATCGTGTTTAAAAGAATTAAAAAATGCTTAAGATGCTCTTAGGGAGGTGGCTTTCTTGAAAAATCGGACATTTGTTAATGTTGTTGTTGGGGGACTTATCATTCTTGCTTTACTTGGCCTTGTTGGTTCATTTACAGCTAATCCGGCCGGTTTCATTCAGAGAATAGCTGTCATCGCATTGATTGTTCTAGCCGTTTATTTCCTAGTACGGAAGTTTTCCAAATCAAACCCTCAGAAAAAAGAGCAGCGTGCATTTCTTAAAGCCGCCAAAAAATCAAAAAAACGATTACAGCAAAAGGGTGGAGACTCAACTGTAAAAACCTCCTCTCTTGGGACGCTAGCATCATTAAAGAAGAGCAACAAGAACAAAAAGAAATCTCCTGCTCACTTAACTGTTATCGACGGCAAAAAGGGTAAAAAGAAAAATCGAGCGTCTCTATAGGCGCTCGATTTTCTTTTTATCCTAGTGTAATCCGTATTAATATCCCCAAGTCTTCAAAAATTGTTTTGCTCTCTCTTTTCCTAGATCGAACAACTCATGTTTCTTCTCCTCTGTTAAATGGAATTCTGTTGATAACACACCCTCGGTCGGTATAAAGATAATGTTCTTTACATGTTTTTTAGAAATGTACCTAGAATCGTGTGCATCCTTCATCGTCTCAAATAGGGCTCCAAATAGTTGAATCGCATTTTTTATTTTATGTTTTTCAGTTTCATATTCACTTGGACTTAATTTAATACCAAGGACAGGTCTTACCTTTTGTGCATTTTCCTTATCAAAAAGCCACATAGGAAAATTGCTTAGGACCCCGCCATCAACTAAAATGTTCATTCCATCCATTGTACGCATTTTAACAGGTTCAAAGAAATATGGGATACTGCAGCTGATTCTAATCGCTTTTGCGATTGGAAATGAACCAGGTGAAATGCCGTATCTTTGTAAGTCATCAGGTAAAACAATCATTTGCCCATTTGATAGGTCTGATGCAATTACTCGAAGTGCCTTCGGGGGCAAATCAGCGAATGTTCTTAACCCTTTGGCTTCAAGTTTCTTACAAATCCATTTTTCAAGTTCATTGCCTTTATAAAGTCCTAGCTTCCAATAGACATACAGCCATTTTGCAAAAGGGAAAGGGATAATTGATTTGCGGGCATCCATTATTTTTGAGAGATCCAACTCGTCGACCAATTGGAAGATTTCTTTACTTGTGTAGCCAGCGGCAATTAATGCTGCAACGATCGATCCTGCACTCGTTCCCGCCACTCTGACAAATCGCAAACCTTTACTTTCTATTTCTTCGCAGGCTCCAATAAGTGCAAACCCTTTTATTCCTCCTCCAGAAAAAACGCCGTCTATATACATGGCAGCCACTCCCAAAGATGTACTCGTTTTTACATCTTTAAGCGGTTATTTTAATAAATAGTACCAAGGACAAGTAGAAAATTTATTATATATAAAAAAGAACATCGTCATTAAACGATGTTCTTGGTCAATAACAATATTGAAAACGCTAAACTTTTCATTAAAATCGCTTTGCTCCTATGTATCTTGGTTTCCAGTAACTGTTGCTTGTATAAGCGATTGAAACTCCTTTTGAAGATGCAGCCTGAATCATTTTTCCGCCACCAATGTAAATCGCAACGTGAGTAGGTCTGCTTGCCTTATTCGGTGCAAAGAACATCAAGTCTCCTGTTTGTAAAGAACTAACACGATATCCTTGCTTGTAGTACATATCAGCTGCCGTCCGTGGCAATACTTTTCCAGCCTTACCGTAAGAATACTTAACCAAACCAGAGCAGTCGAAACCATTAGGTGTTAATCCACCCCATCTATATGGAACACCAAGATTTGCTTTTGCTACTGAGATTGCTTTTGTATGGTAATAGGCCGCTTCCGCTTTATCACCCATAGTGGTAAACAATGAACTTAGAATAATTGTCATAGCCATGATTGCAATGATTTTTTTCAACATATTGTTTAATCTCCCTGTGTGCTTCGTTACTCATAATATACAAAAAAAGAGTAACATGGACGTAACAGGTAGGTTACAGTTATATTACAAATTTCGACTTCGTTCTACTTCGATTAGCAAAATATGATGCAGTATAATGTAACTTTCAGGGACGGATATTGACCTTGATAACACAAAAAAAGGGGGATTTTCTCCCCCTCTAAAAAATACGTATTATAAACCACATTTTAATTGAGCGCCGCAGTTTGCACAGGTATTGCAGCCACCCATTTCTTTTACTTTTCCAGTCCGGCAGACTGGGCAAGTGTTACCGACTTCAGAGCCGATCGTTACACTTGTTGAACGGAGTTCACTGATTGTATCAACAAGGACAACATGCTGCTTCGGTTTTTCATTAAAAATTGATAATTGTTCATTCGTGTTTTCTTCAGCTTTTAGTGTTAGTACCTGAGAATCGCGTGAACCATCAACATAAACGGTTCCACCTTTTGCCCCGCCGCGGTACAAACGCTGATAAACTTTTTCGACCTGCTCTACGCTATAACCTTTTGGTGCGTTGACAGTTTTACTGATAGAACTATCTATCCAACGCTGGATGACACATTGAACATCCGCATGGGCTTCAGTGGAAAGCTCCATCGATGTAACAAACCAGTGCGGAAGATTGTTTTCATCTGCTTCTGGGTGCTGGTCCAAGTATTCTTTCACAATATCCGCTTTAACTTCGATAAATTTACCGAGGCGTCCACTACGGAAATAAGAGAATGAGAAATAAGGCTCAAGTCCGGTGGAAACTCCAACCATGGTCCCTGTGGATCCAGTTGGTGCCACAGTTAGTAAATGCGAATTTCTAATTCCACTTTCTAAAATAGATTGGCGGACATCTTCGGGCATTTTTTTCATAAATCCTGTATCAATGAAGGCTTGTCGTAATCGATTGGTATCTGCTGTTGTTTCACCAGTTAAGAATGGAAAACTTCCCTTTTCTTTTGCCAATTCAATTGAAGTTCTGTATGCAGTAGTTGCAATTATTTCAAATACTTGATCAACGAGTTCGTTTCCTTCTGGTGATCCATACTTCGTTTCACAATAAATCAGCATGTCATGTAAGCCCATGACTCCAAGCCCCACACGTCTTTCACCAAGAGCCTGTTTTTTATTTTCTTCCAGGAAGTATGGAGTTGCGTTAATGACATTATCCTGCATCCGTACACCCACAACTACTGTTTTCTTAAGCTTTTCAAAATCAACAGTTTTTGTGTCCTTATCAGCCATCTCAGCGAGATTGACAGCTGCAAGATTACAGACGGAAAATGGTGCGAGAGGCTGCTCTCCACATGGATTTGTTGCAACAACTTGTTGTCCATATGCTTTTGCATTGGTCATG
The DNA here is from genome assembly GCF_900177675.1 of Bacillus sp. OV166. Lineage (GTDB taxonomy): Bacteria > Bacillota > Bacilli > Bacillales > Cytobacillaceae > Neobacillus. The sequence goes on from NZ_FXWM01000001.1 coordinate 4,959,682, forward strand.
TCGTTTGCGTTATCGATAAAAAATATTCCCGGTTCAGCTGAGTAGGTCGCGCAAATATTGATTAGGTTCCAAAGTTCTTTTGCTTTGAACTTTTTGTACACTCGTACTTTATGCCCTTGTTTTTCCCACTCGCGAACGTCACCAACTTTATGCCATTCTTGGTTGTAAATCTCCATTTGCTCTTGATCATATTGTTCAACATACGGGAAGCGGAGTTCATAGTCACTATCGGTTTCTACAGCTTCCATAAATTCCTTTGTTAAACAGACAGAGATGTTCGCACCTGTAAGGAACTCTGAATTGTGGACAGTATAATTACCGCCAGTTAATAATTTCTCTTCTGCATCTGCGATAATGTTTTCATCAAATCCACCGAACCCAGGAATGTTTTTATAATTTACAATTCCTTGGTACATTGCAGTTTCCCTTAAAGTTAGAGGGGTAAACTTTAGCTTGTCTTTAGCAAGTTTTTTAATCGTTTCATCATTTGTATTTTCAATCAAGAATCGTAAAATTCTAGGATTTTGCATCTTAGAAATAATAAATTCAATAATGTCTGGATGCCAGTCGGACAACATGATCATCTGAGCTCCACGTCTTGATCCGCCTTGCTCAACCAAATGAGTCAATTTCGCAATATCATCCAGCCATGAAACCGATCCAGATGATTTACCATTGACGCCTCTAGCCAGTGTGTTTCTCGGTCTCAGCGTCGAGCCATTTGTTCCAACACCGCCGCCTCGGCTCATAATCTCCATTACCTGTTTACGATGATCAGAGATACCTTCACGAGAGTCAGGAACAAACGGCATCACATAGCAATTAAAGTATGTTACATCAGTATCTGCCCCAGCTCCGTAAAGAACGCGACCTGCTGGAATGAAGTTCATGTTAACAAGCTCTTGATAAAATCTTTCAGTCCATTCTCTTCGCTTCTCTTCCGTCTTTTCTACAGAAGCAAGACCAGTAGCATTACGTTTCGCAATTTGCTCATAGAAGAGCTCCAAAGGCTTCTCAATTACATCTAAGGATCTGACTATCACACCAGTACTAGCTTCTTCAGGATCATCGAGTACTCCCCTGAATTCCTCTTCGACTAAAACTTTCGCCTTTTTCTTTTCCCAGTCTATTTCCATAATGTAACCAAGACCACGAGCTGGAAATTTCGGATCTTCTTTAATAGTTAAAACAACAAAGTCGCCGTTTGTAAGAGTTATTTTTGCAGTATCTTTAAAGGTATAGCGGTCCAACATGACCAAACGAGAAACACCCTTGTGAGTTATTTTCATATCTGGGGTAACTGGATGCACCTGGGGGAATAATTGAATATCCTCATTCAACCTTTCAAAATCAATATTCATTGTTTGTCTAAAAACTACAGACATTAGAACAACTCCTTCTTAAAAAAAATCCACCTATTGTGCTAAATCTAGCAGGTTTACGCTATATCTAGTTGGTTTGTATTTTTAGGTTATCATAGCCCACCTGAATAAATCAACTAAATATCAATATATAGTACCGAAAATATTTTCGACAACACTATATATTGTATGTTAAGCAAACTATAATTATTTTGTCAAACTTAAAAAATAATAGATTTAAAAGTAATCAATAGCTTTTAATAGATTTTCGTCATAAAACAGGAAAATTCAACAAATTTCGCAGGTTGCTTCTTTACATTAATCGTTAAGGCAACAAAAAAAGACGGCGAATTCGCCGTTTCAAATTATCTTTTAAAATTCCATTCATCACTTTCATAGCGATCTTTTGCAATCTTTTCAACATAAGCTAGTTCTTCCTCGGTTAATTGATAAGGTTCAAGCTCAATATTTAGACCCTCAGCAAAGCCTTTATAAAAAGCTTCCTTTGCTTCCTCAAGTGAAATTCTTCTTGGACTAATGTTGTTGATAGCAACCGCTTTATCCTTAAATGCTTTTCTCATTCGTTCCTTAACTCTCTCACTTGGATATTTAAATAAACTAAATAGCTTTTCTTCATCCAAATCTAACAGAATGGAGCCGTGCTGTAGAATTACTCCCTTTTGTCTCGTTTGTGCACTGCCGGCAACCTTCCTGCCTTCCACCACAAGCTCATACCAGCTTGGAGCATCAAAGCATACAGCAGAGCGAGGGTTTTTCAAAGCATCCCGTTCTTCTGCTGTTTTTGGGACAGCAAAATATGCCTCAAGTCCTAAATGGTGAAAACCCTTTAAAATTCCTTCAGAAATTACACGGTATGCCTCTGTAACAGAATTAGGCATTTCTGGATGTTCTTCAGAAACGATGACACTATAGGTAAGTTCATGCTCGTGCAGAACGCCGCGTCCTCCTGTAGGTCTTCTTACGAAACCTAATTGGTGTGCATTGACTGCTTCCATATCAATTTCTTTCTCTACTTTTTGAAAATAACCTACTGATAGCGTTGCCGGATCCCAGCCATAGAATCGAATAACTGGAGGAAATTTCCCTTCACTATGCCAATCAAGTAACGCTTCATCTAAAGCCATATTAAAAGATGGTAAACTATTTCCAGTATCAATAAAACGCCAAACTTCTTTTTTCATTCTAAAACCTCATTTTTTTATAATTATCTCTTGTTTAAGTCTACCAAAATCTGATATAGATTCAAAATAAGATGTTTCTGCTATAATTATTTAGGCAATATCAAAAGATTTTTTTGCATTCATCTTTATCTTTATCGGATTGACTTATATAATAAATACTAGTGCAGGAAAGCTTGAAAGGAGCAAAAAAAAATTGAGTTCACTTTATCCATTATTAATCATCATTGTAGCAGTTATCATTTATTCCGTTTTTACCTTTTTCTATCAGAAAAGAATTGTTAAAACGGTAACAGAAGAAGAGTTCCGTGCGGGGTACAGAAAGGCACAACTAATAGATGTTCGTGAAGCAAACGAATTCGAAGGCGGCCATATTTTAGGAGCACGTAATATCCCAATGTCGCAAATGAAAATGCGCATGAAAGAAATCCGTTCTGATATGCCAGTATATTTGTATTGCCAGAGTGGAATGCGGAGTGGACGTGCAGCCCAATTCTTACACCGAAAAGGCTATCGAGACCTTACTCAGCTACAAGGCGGGTTCAAAAAATGGTCAGGTAAAGTAAAAGCTAAGAAATAAGAACTCATTAAAGGTTCCGGATTCGGAGCCTTTTTTAATTTCAAAAACTGCTACACAAGATAAAAGGTCAGATTATTTTTCGAATCTGACCTTTCCATTTATTAAGCTTCTTGGTATTTCAAAACTGGTTTACGGGCTGCTTTTGTTTCGTCCATCCGGCCGACCACTGTTGTATGTGGTGCTTCTTGAACGATTTCTGGATTTTCTTCCACTTCTTTAGCGATTTGGATCATAATATCGATGAACGAATCTAGTGTCTCTTTTGATTCGGTCTCAGTTGGTTCGATCATAATACACTCTTCCACATTTAATGGGAAGTAAATGGTTGGTGGGTGGTAACCAAAATCAAGCAGACGTTTCGCAATATCCAATGTACGAACGCCTAATTTTTTCTGACGTCTTCCACTGAGTACAAACTCATGCTTACAATGTCTATCAAATGGTAGATCATAATATTCAGCAAGCCTTCTCATCATGTAGTTCGCATTTAATACAGCGTACTCTGTTACCGCTTTTAAGCCATCTGGTCCCATCGAGCGAATGTATGTGTAGGCACGAACATTGATCCCGAAGTTTCCGTAATATGGCTTCACACGGCCAATTGATTGCGGGCGGTCATAATCAAGGACATATTCTTCGCCTTGCTTTGTGATAATCGGCTTCGGTAAGAACGGGATAAGGTCTGCCTTCACCCCGACAGGCCCGGAACCAGGACCACCGCCTCCATGTGGGCCAGTGAATGTTTTATGAAGATTTAAGTGAACAACATCAAATCCCATATCCCCAGGTCTTGCTTTTGAAAGAACGGCGTTTAAGTTTGCTCCATCATAATAAAGCTTACCACCCGCTTCATGGACAATTTCAGCCAATTCAAGAATGTTTTCTTCAAATAGTCCAAGCGTATTCGGGTTGGTTAACATTAATGCAGCAGTATCTTCCCCAACAACCCTTCTTAAATCTTCAAGGTCGACAAGACCATGTTCATTTGATTTAACGGTAATTGTTTCTAGACCAGCAATCGTAGCAGAAGCTGGGTTCGTACCATGAGCAGAATCAGGGACGATTACTTTTGTACGGTTCATATCACCGTTAGCCTCATGATAAGCACGGATCATCATTAATCCAGTCCATTCCCCATGAGCCCCTGCGGCAGGTTGCAAGGTCACTTCGTCCATACCTGTTATTTCGATTAAATGCTCCTGCAAATCGTATAAAAGTTCAAGAGCACCTTGAACAGAGCTTTCATCTTGTAGCGGATGGACATGTGCAAATCCGTTAAAACGCGCTACATTTTCGTTGATTTTCGGATTATATTTCATCGTACACGAGCCTAGTGGATAGAATCCTGAATCGACGCCATGATTTCTCCTCGAAAGGGCAGTGTAGTGGCGCATAATATCAAGCTCCGAAACTTCAGGAAGTTCAGGCTCTTCTGTACGAAGGTAACCATCAGGAAGGAGACCGCTGAGATCTAGTTCCGGTACATCCATTTCCGGCAGGCTGTAGCCGATGCGGCCTGGTGTGCTAAGTTCAAAAATGAGTGCCTGGTCTTGATTATGCATGGAAATCCCCCAATTCTTTCACTAGAGTATCAATTTCTTCCTTCGATCTTTGTTCTGTTACAGCAATCAGCATATGGTTAGCCAGTTCTGAATAATCACGCCCTAAATCATAGCCCCCAATTATTCCTTTTTGTAAAAGGTTTTGGTTGATTTCTTTTACAGGCTTAGTTAATTTCACAACGAATTCATTGAAGGAATGGCCATCATAAACAACTTCAAAGCCGGCTTCCTTGAAAGTATTTTTCGCATAATGAGCTTTTTGCAAGTTGGCCGCAGCCATTTCCCTGACACCTTTTTTACCAAGAGCGGTCATCGCTACAGATGCAGCGAGTGCATTTAATGCCTGATTGGAACAAATATTTGATGTCGCTTTATCACGACGGATATGCTGTTCACGCGCTTGTAGTGTTAAGACAAAACCACGGCGCCCTTGGTCATCCGTTGTCTGTCCAACAAGACGGCCTGGAACTTTCCGCATTAACTTAGTAGTGACTGCAAAATATCCGCAGTGCGGTCCGCCAAAGGCAGTTGGGATCCCAAACGGCTGCGCATCACCAATAACGATGTCAGCACCAAAGTTACCTGGAGGTGTTAATACCCCAAGGGACAGTGGGTTACTTGAAACAACAAACATGGACTTATTTGCATGAATGATTTCCTCAAGCTCTTTTAACGGCTCGACTCGCCCAAAGAAGTTTGGATATTGGACGATAACGGCTGCAACATCTTCATTAACGAGTCCTTTTAATGCTTCAAGATCTGTTACACCATCTTTGACTGGTACTTCAATCACATTGAGATACTGACCCTTTGCATAAGTTTTTAGAACATCACGTGATTCTGGATGTACAGCACTGGATACGACTATCGTTTTTCGTTTGGTATGGCCTGCACTAAGCATTGCTGCTTCAGCAAGAGCAGTTCCGCCATCATACATCGATGAGTTGGCAACATCCATTCCAGTTAACTCACAAATCATGGTTTGGAATTCAAAGATAGCTTGAAGTTCACCTTGTGAAATTTCTGGTTGATAAGGTGTATAAGCTGTATAAAATTCTGATCTAGAAATAACATGGTCGACAATTACAGGCATGTAATGGTCATAAACACCTGCACCTATAAAAGATACGTTTCTTTTCAGGTCAGCGTTCCGACTAGCCATCTTAAAAAGCTCTTTCATTAAGTCTGTTTCAGACTTTGCCGCTTTTATATTGTACTCACCCTTAAATCTTACTTTCTCAGGGATATCGCTAAACAGTTCATCAATAGAGGAAACACCAATTGCCTCAAGCATAGTTTTCTTATCTTGTTCAGTCATAGGTAAATAGCGATGTTTCATAAACCTAACTCCCTTCTGTTATTTCTTTTCTTTTTTATAAAAAGGTGTTGGAACTACAGTAGCTTTTAAACGTTTGCCGCGAATTTCAACTTCAACTTCGGATTCAATACCCGCAAATTCTGCATTGATTAGGGCAAGACCAATATTCCTCTTTAACGTGGGTGATTGCGTTCCAGTTGTAACCTCACCAATTAACTGATCACCTTTATATACAGGGTAGCCATGACGTGGAATCCCACGATCAATCATTTCGATTCCAACCAATTTTCTTGTTAAGCCCTTTTCTTTTTGTTGGATTAACGCTTGTTTCCCGATAAAGTCATCTTCTTTGTTTAATTTCACAGCGAAGCCAATTCCAGCTTCAAGTGGTGAAATTTCTGGAGATAGTTCTTGACCATAAAGCGCTAAAACTGCTTCAAAGCGAAGTGTGTCGCGTGACCCTAATCCACATGGGATTACTCCATCTTCTTTACCTGCAGTTAAAATGTCTCTCCAAAGGTCCACAACATCTTCTGCATCGCAATACACTTCAAAGCCATCTTCACCAGTATAACCAGTTCTTGATACAAGTGCCTTTTTTCCATTTAGGATTACATCTTGTTGGAATTTGAAAAAGCCAATTTGGCTTAAATCATTATCTCCCGCAAGCTTTTGCAATACTTTTTCCGCAAGTGGTCCCTGGATAGCCAGCTGTGCTGTTTTTTCCGATAAGTTTTCTAAAGAGACATCACCAGTTAAATGGTCTTCAAGCCATTTGTAATCTTTTTCAATATTTGATGCGTTTACTACTAAAAGGTAATGATTGTCTTCAATCTTATATACAAGCAGGTCATCAACAGTACCGCCATTTTCATAACACATGGCTGTGTACTGGGCACCTCCATTTTTTACTTTTGAAATGTCATTAGTCATCATTTTTTGTAAAAATGCTAAGCTATTAGTGCCTTTTACTTCTACTTCACCCATATGGGAAACATCAAATAATCCTGCACAAGAGCGAACAGCTTCATGCTCTTCTTTAATGCTAGAGAATTGGACCGGCAGTGCCCAACCTCCAAAATCAATGGTTTTTCCTCCCCATTCTTTATACACATCAAAAAGTGGAGTTCGTTTTAATTCAGACATTCTTAATCCTCCTTCAATCTTTGGCGCAAATTATTCAATGGATAATGTAAAAAAGGACAGAAACCTCCTATGAAACGTAAGAAGGTCTCTGTCCTTGCACCTGAAAGTTTACCTAAAAAGGCTTTCCCCTTTGGTGGCTGCTTAAAGCTAGCAGCGCTCTCCAGAGCTGCGTCCTACAAGAGTTCTTTTGCCTGAGAGATTCACATTTCTGCTTGCTCCTTCGGCGCTACATAAGTAGTCTCTCCCCTTGTTATCATTCGCATTATAATATTATCCAAATTGGTCATACTAATTATACTTATAAAATAAATTACCTTATTAAAATATTTAAAACATTCAAAGCTATTATTATCCTACCATTAAAATAATACATTGAGCAATAACTTTATTAGAAAAGCATATAGCTGGAAATTGAATAAAAAGGAGCTGGAACCATGTCGATCGAAATTGAATTTGATTCCTCTTGGAAGGATGATTTTTTACATAGAATTGAAAACGATGGTCCATGGGGGAATTGGGAACTTTTTAAACTAGCAATTGGAGTTGAAAAACATCTCGTCATTCCAGATTTCAAAGGTTTATTGGCACCAAGTCATTTACCCAATCTAACCCCACTTCCTCACCAGCTTGAAACAGCTAAACAAGTAATTGAAAACATGAATGGGAAAGCCATCCTTGCCGATGAAGTAGGACTCGGAAAAACGATTGAGGCCGGGCTGATTCTAAAAGAATATATGATTCGCGGATTGGTGAAAAAGGTATTAATTCTTGTCCCTGCATCGTTAGTTACTCAATGGTCGATGGAGTTGAATAGCAAATTTTTCATTCCAGCCATTTCACAAAGGAAAAGCTATGTGTGGGAACAGTGCGATGTTGTCGTTTCGTCAATTGATACGGCTAAACGAAATCCTCATCGAGACATAATTTTTAAGCAGGACTATGACCTTATTATCATTGATGAAGCCCATAAACTTAAAAATAACAAAACAAAAAACTACGAATTTGTCCAAAATCTGAAAAAGAAATTTTGTTTACTATTGACGGCAACACCCATTCAGAACCGTATCGAGGAAATTTTTAATCTGGTTTCATTATTAAAACCAGGACATTTAGGCAGCGAAACGACATTCTTTGAAAAATACAAACGAGATGCACGTTCATTAAATGATGATGAGCATTTAAAAGAATTAGTAAACAAGGTTATGATTCGGAACCGGCGGGCAGATACAGGCATTGAGTGGACGAAAAGGCATGTGGAAACCATTCCAATTGAATGCACTCAAGAGGAGAAAGATCTTTATGAGTCAATTACTGAATTAAAAAATGAGGGGAATTGGGCACAGACAAGTTCATTCTCCGTAATGACATTACAGCGTGAGGCATGCAGCAGTAGAGAAGCAGTTTTTTATACATTAAAAAACATGCTCCAAAAAAAGGAAAATCCAACCCCAGCTTTTGAAGAACAAATTCAGTATTTAATAAAAAAAGTCGAAGCTGTCCAGAAGAATTCAAAAGCGGAAAAAGCATTAGAATTAATTCAAAAAGTAAATGATAAAGTGATTATTTTTACAGAATACCGAGCAACACAAATGTACCTCCAATGGTATTTAAAACAGCATGGAATTTCATCTGTCCCTTTTCGGGGCGGCTTTAAGCGTGGAAAAAAGGACTGGATGAGAGAATTATTCCAAAAGCATGCTCAAGTCCTTATAGCAACTGAAGCGGGCGGTGAAGGAATTAACCTTCAATTTTGTAATCATATAATTAACTTTGATTTGCCATGGAATCCAATGAGGCTCGAACAACGAATTGGTCGTATCCATCGTCTGGGCCAGGAAAAGGATGTCATGATTTATAATTTTGCGATAAAAAATACTGTCGAAGAACATATTTTGAAGCTTCTTTATGAGAAAATACATTTATTTGAAAAAGTAATTGGTGAACTTGACGATATATTAACTAAGTTGGAATTTGGCAATATAGAAGACCATTTAATCGATATTTTTGGACAATCCTCATCCGAAGGCGAAATGCGAATTAAAATGGAAAATTTATCATCAATGATTGAATTTGCTCAGGACATGAAGAAGGGAGATTCCCATGCAGCAGCAGGAAATTCATAACTTTTTATTGAACTATTTTCAGGCTAATGACTGTGCAATTGTGGAGAATAGCCAAGGTTATTTAACTGTTCAGTTAACAGTTGAACTTGATAAGGAATTAATGAATCGGCCTTTTTACTGGCACTATTTAGAAAAAACGGGTGGAATTCCAAACCCGATGAAGTTAACATTTATTACGAACCAAGATGCCGCTCCTGAAAATATAAAGGGGGAAATCATTCATTTTGGTTCACCTCGGCTTCATCAAATTTTTACTTCGACGAAAAATTTAGCCAGCTATATCCGACTTTATGAAAATCATCGGAATCAAAACAAGCAAACTCCTTTACTACCATGGCTATGTATGAATGTTAAGATCTCCTTTCAATGTGACCGTAAGCGGGATATTTTCAAATCAATCGGCTTACAACTCATCAACGGAAAAATGGTTGAAGATTTCCATGACAGACTGCTTGAAATACCGTTAACACCAAAAATACCTGATTACTCCTTTACTTTGTCACCTTTAGTGAAACCTCAAAGCGGGATGTTGAGAGTTGAAACCTATCTTACATCCATAATTGAGAAGGATGACCACTCTTGGGCAATAGATGCGCGAGAACGTTGGGATAAAGATTTACGCCTCTTGAATCATTTTTACGAGGATGTTGAAGATGAAAATGAAAACTTTGAAACCGAAAAAATGGCTCTAAAGGAACAGTACGAACCAAAAATCTCCATATCCTTCATCAATGGCGGCCTCTTTTATCTAACTGAAAAAGCAATATAAGGGACAGGGTGTCAGGCACCATGTGAAAATTTCACATGGTGCCTGACACCCTTAAAAATATTTTTGAAAATAAAGAAGGATAAGGAGGAATCATGTCGAATATTATCCCATAGAAAAATGAAAAGGCGGTGGTACTTATTGTTAGCGAGATAGAAATTTTAGCAAATCGAATCATTACAGATGCTGCACGAAACCAAGCAACAGATATTCACATTATCCCAAGGAAGAGGGACACACTCGTCCAAATCCGTTTAACCAACAAGTTAATTCCTCGACTATCCCTTCCAAAAGATGAATGCGACAGATTAATCTCACATTTTAAATTCACAGCCAATATGGATATCGGAGAAAGAAGACGACCACAAAGTGGATCCATTTTTTGTGAAGTTGACGGAAATTTAATGGGGCTCAGGCTTTCCACACTCCCTTCTAATAATAGAGAGAGCCTTGTCATCCGGCTATTACCACAGCAAGAACAAATTCCTTTTCACCAACTTTCACTCTTCCCAGCAATGACCCGAAAATTACTTGCCCTTCTCAAACACGCTCATGGATTAATAATTTTTACCGGGCCAACGGGCAGCGGAAAAACGACTACTCTCTATTCCCTTTTAAATGAAACCGCCCACTTATTTCATCGTAATGTCATTACACTCGAAGATCCCATTGAAAAAAACTATGACTCAGTCCTGCAGATCCAAGTCAATGAAAAAGCAGGCGTCACCTATGCAGCCGGATTAAAGGCAATTCTTCGACATGATCCTGACATTATAATGGTCGGTGAAATTAGAGATGCTGAGACGGCAAAGATTGCGGTAAGGGCAGCATTAACAGGCCATCTAGTGCTTTCCACGATGCATACCCGTGATGCGAAGGGAGCGGTTTATCGCCTGCGTGAGTTTGGAGTGAATTGGTTAGAGGTCGAGCAGACACTTATTGCCATAACAGCCCAAAGGTTGGTTGAACTTACCTGCCCTTTTTGTGAAGGAGAGTGTTCACCTATTTGTTATTCCTATGGCAGATGGAAACGCGCCAGTGTATTTGAACTTTTATCCGGACGAAATTTACACGCAGTAATGAAAGCTGCTCAAGGAGAAAAAATAGAAATTCGTTACCGAATGATAAAAGATGTAATTAATAAGGGCATTGCCCTTGGATATATCCAAGAATCTGAATATGAACGATTGGTATATGACGATGAAACGGTCTAAATGGTCAGTGAATGAACAAGCTAATTTCCTGAGAAGAACCGGTGAACTATTAGCAAGGGGGTATCCAATTGCTTTAGCAATTGAATCCATAGCATTACAATTACCGTCAAAACGAAAGGAGGATTTAAATGGTTGTTTAGAAGAGTTGAAAAAGGGTTTACCGTTTCATGATGCATTAAATAATCTTGGTTTCAACAAAGACTTAGTCGGTTATGTCTATTTTGCGGAGCAGCATGGCAGCTTTGCTGATGCTCTGTTAGAAGGAAGTGATCTTGCCCTATTAAAAGATAAAGACGTACACAAGTTGCTCAAGTTGCTTCAGTATCCAATGGTGCTTTTAGTTATTACAGGATTTCTATTTATTTTTATAGAAAATACATTGCTGCCAAGGTTCACCACCCTTTTTTCATCGCTTGGTCTGGAAGCAAATTTTTTCACAAATGTCATTTATGCTTTTGATCAATACTTCCCAACTGTTATCGGTACCCTGCTTCTGATCCTAATTATGGGAGCCTCTTATTATCTTCTCTTTTTTAGAAAACTCTCCGTCCTAAAACAAAGGTCACAACTTGTTCGAATACCTTTTGTTGGCAGGATCCTCAAATTGCTGTTTACCCACTACTTTTCCATTCAACTTAGCTTTCTCTTATCCGGTGGATTATCAGTTTCCGAAGCCTTACAACTATTTGAACAGAATCTCAGGCATCCTTTTTACTGTCACTTAGCTAAAACGATTAAAACTAAGCTAATTACAGGAGAAAAGTTGGAGACAATTTTAGCGTCTCTGTCGTTTTTCGAAAAAGAATTTCCGATGATTGTAAAACACGGCCAAGAAAATGGAAAATTGGAGCAGGAGTTATTATTTTTCAGTAAGCATTGTGTCACTAACATGGAGGAAATGATAGAAAAACGGTTAACAACCATCCAGCCAATTCTTTACATTTTTATTGGATTCATGGTGGTTTCGATGTATTTAGCGATTCTTTTACCCATGTTTCATCTACTGGACGGCATTTAAAAAAATGGAGGTTATTAAAAATGATGAAAAATGAAAAAGGCTTTACTTTAATTGAAATGATGATCGTCATGCTCGTAATTTCGGTCTTGTTAATTATCACAATTCCAAACGTTGCCAAACATAATTCTAACATCAACAATAAAGGCTGTGATGCCTATGTTAAAATGGTCCAGGCACAAGTTCAGGCTTATGAAATGGATAAGAATAAAGTACCAACTATCGCGGAACTAAAAGCAGAAGGATATATAAAGGAGGACGCTAAAGGTTGTCCAAACGGAAAGACAGTTGAAATAGACTCTGAAGGTACTGTAACAGCTGTTGCATCAGTAACCACTCCATAATGAATACGCATCAAAAAGGCTTCACTTTAATTGAGTCCTTGTTAGTTCTCTCCATCTTCATGATTATCTCCTCAATTACAGTTTTCTCCTTAAAACCACAGCACTCAGTAATGGAGGATGAGGCCTTTTTAATCCAATTAAAAGCCGACCTATATTATGCTCAACAATATGCTATCTCCCATCATGATGAAGTATCCATTGTTTTTGTTCCAGATCAATATAGGTATTTTCTGTATTTGTGGCCGGAACCAACGCCGATCGTCAATCGAAATTACAGTACAAATATTTATCTCAAAGAAGGTTCTCTCCCCTTATATTTGAAATTCCTAAGCGACGGAAACGTAAACCAGTTTGGAAACTTTTTTATCCAAACAAAAAATAAAACATATGTTATTACCTTTTTAATTGGAGAGGGTCGGTTCTATGTTAAGGAGTACTAGAGGATTTTTTTTGCTTGAACTGCTACTTTCTTTATCTGCCTGGTTAATGCTTAGTTTATTTTTACTGCCTTTATTGATCGAACTAAGAGAACAATCACGACAATTAGAATGGGAGAGCAAAGCGAGGCAGCTGATGTATGAGGAACTACAGATCAAATTATTCAGTAATAAAACATTTTCAAATTACACTTCCATTTTGAATGGAGTTGAATACCAAATCACATGGAAAGACACCGGAGCAGCTGACCAAAAGGAGGTGTGTGTAAGAATTGAAAAAAATTCATTACAGCCTGAAACCGAAATTTGTGGGCCCCTTGAATGAAAAAGCATTTACGCTCATCGAGGTACTAATTGCTTTTTCAATTTTTACGACGATTATTTTCTTTATGACACCTGTTTTTCAAATTATCCTGACTAATAAGGACACGGAGGCATCGTTACAGGCAATGGAATGGGAAGTTTTTTCGAGCCAAATCAAAAAAGAAATAAGGCAGTCCACTAGTGCCGAAGTGATTTCCGGAAGGTTAATTCTAACGAAGGATACTGAAACCATTCAATATGAAAAGTACGGTACTAATCTTAGGAGACGTGTGAATTCAACTGGTCATGAAATAATCCTTCAAAATGTTTCACAATATTCGTTCACCATTATAAACAATGCAGTCAAAACCATCGTAACGGATCTATGGGGAAAAGAATACTCAGTAACAGCTTTTCCAATAGTAAATTCGGGGACAGTCCCATGAAAAATAATGAAAAAGGCTTCACTTACCCACTTACCTTGTGCCTGATCATCATTTTTTTATTATTTTTCTCGGTACGTATTGAACAATTGTTATCCGAAAGAAAAATGGCACATGAAACGGCTATCATCCTCCAAGAGGAGTACTATTTTCTATCGTCGGTAAAAAAAGTTGAAGTAATATTTCAAAAGAGTGGGATCTTACCTGTTAAAGGAACAATTAGTTTTGTTAACGGCACCATGGATTACAAAGCTGAAACTCCTACTGGGTATGTCCAAAAAGTCAATTTTACTCTTCACCTCCTTGCTGTTGACAAAACATTCATTGGACGGGGATATTTTGATACAAGGACAAAAAGATTAAGTAAATGGGTCGAATTAAAATGAAGAAATATGGACATACTTGTTTATGAAAATTAAAGGCAGGTGTGTCCATGAAAACAAACGACTATGTGAAATATATGACCCAAACCATCGTGAAATACGCAGACCAACCGAAGGATGAACGAAAACGAATTCGTACCGCTCGAAAAGAAACAAAAGCTTCTTTTTGGTATCGCTGGTTCGGAATTCTACCCTACATCGTTTATTTTGAAGTCAAAAAAAGACGAAAATTGTAACGAGCGGATGCTGGGTCTGCTTCGTTATTTTTCCAAAATAACTATATTTCTGCTATTGACAAGAGATTATTAATGAATTTAGGCTATATTTTTATTATATTGTTACAATATAAAGTCGCAAATTGTGAACAATTTCTAAACATATAGTGTTAACATTGTTAACCTCATTCCCATGTTACAATGGCTGTATTATAATGGAATAAATTATGGGGGTCCGAGGTGAACAGTGATGGAACAAACATTAAAAATAACAAACGTTTTGTCAGATCCAACACGGTACTATATTTATCAATACATTACAAAACGTCATCAAGAAGTAACCGTTCAAGAGGTGGCGGAAAATTTTAATATTCATCCGAATGTAGCAAGATTGCATTTATCAAAGCTTGAAGATGTAAATATGTTAGCATCTGAAACCAAGAAAACAGGTAAAGGTGGCAGACCAAGTAGATTATATCGTTTATCTGACGATGTAATCCAGCTGCATTTCCCGTTTCGCGACTACATGCTTTTATCCAAAGTCGCACTCCAAACAATGATTTCGCTTGGAGAAGCAGGAAAGCAAGCCCTTTATCTAACCGGAAAACGTTTTGGTACAGAAGTGATTGAACAAGAAAAGGCAAAAACAGCATTTGGTGAGGAATTAGAATTTGAGCAAAAGCTAACAATATTAAAAAGCGCTGCAACGCTTGCAGGTTTTTATCCAGAATTTGAAGCAAACGGTGAAAAAACAAAAATCTATTTCCAAATTTTCAATTGTCCATTTAAAGAAGTGGCAGAAGAACATTCGGAAACAGTTTGCAGTATGCACCATGAATTTCTAAAGGGAATGTTTGGAGCACTATTTGAATCCGTTGAGTTGATTGAAAAAGATAATATTATTTCTGGCTGCGAAACTTGTTCATATCAAGCGCTGGTAACAAACTAATTCGAAACCATTATTTACATTATGCCTCCTTTTCCTTATAATATTGTAATGATGGTATCGTAGGGAAAAAGGAGGGGGATACATATGGATCGCATGTTCAGAGTTTGTGGTTTCTGGACGGGCATTTTTACAGTTATGTTTTATCTAGGTGATATGGATAAAACGGCAATGCTATTCTTAGCCCAAACAGGTTTTTTCGTTCTGCTTAGCTATCTTAAATTATCCGAGCGCATGTATTTGTGGGTATTCGGAGCATATTTAACTGTTTTCTTCGCAGGTTTCACTTATTGGACTACGTTCATGATGGTGCCTGGTGCAGGTCATTGAGAAACATTTAGAAAAAACGTCGGAATACTCCGGCGTTTTTTCTTTATTCTACGAAAACGTCATTTTCATTTAACTTAAACCCTTTTTGCTGGATAACCACATGAAAATAGGTGCTTATCCCGGATGGCATAATCAAACTACGAATCGCTCGATTCCGTTTGCTGACTTCTGAAAATGGATTGGGGTCATAATGGTTCGCTAATTCTTTTAGAATTCCGGACTTTAATAAAAATTCGTCCTGTCTGAGTTTGGTAATTAATTCTAATTCTACCTGCTCACCCTTTTGAATGAGATAATCAAAATGAATATGCGTGGTAATATCCATTTCACCTGGGTGCTGTAAGACATCATCAAACATCTGATGCTGATAATACCCTCTTAAACTCCCCTTTGCCCTCCTTGGGTCCATCCACTCCTCAAGTGTATAGCCATAATCAGCTGTCACAACCATTCCTTTTATGAGGGACTGAGCAATTTCCCGCACCATCTTTTCCATTGCTAACGGGATCTCTAACCGCTGTTTTTCCTTTAGTTTAAGCTTGCTTTCCTGTAAAAAAAACAGGATATCTGAATCCGTTAACAATACTTTTTGCTCATACAGTTCGTTCCATCGAATCCCTATCATAACCTCAAAAAGCTGCCCATCGACTTTCTCGATTACACGAACTGGCAGGGCATCGAATAGTTCATTGGAATAAACCACTCCCTCAAAAGCCTCAACATTGCTGATACTTTCCACTTGGATAACCGAAAAATTAGTTAGCAATTGCCTTTGCAGTTTCTGATGATAGGGACTGCTTTCTACAATTATATATTTTAATGGGGTTTTAATCGTTTCATGCCATTCCTGTAAAAATGCCTTAGCAAAACGTCCATTCCCAGCTCCAATTTCACAAAATACTGGTGCTAATTGTGTCCTTTCACATACGTGAGAAAACCATTTTGCCATCATTCTTCCGTATATATCAGATATATTGCTTGTTGTTATGAAATCTCCTTGTCGGCCAATTTTCTGTTTATCTTTCATATAGTAACCGAATTCAGGATGATATAAAGCTGCCCCCATGAAATCCGCATAGGTAATTAACTCATTGGGTGAATTTGAAATTAAACTCTTTAAAAATATATTCATATATGCTCCTTTTTAAATAAACACTATTGACACAGTGTAAACTTTATAATATTGTAAGGATAGTAGCTTAACTTTTATCCCCTCCCATATTAGAATAGAATATCCCCCAGAAAAACCCTTCTCAAATTGGAGAAGGGTTTTTCTATTTTTGTCTTCTCTCTATCCTCTAAAATCCATTCAAGAACGGATTACTATCCATTTCATCAGCAATGGTTGTTACAGCGCCGTGGCCTGATAAGACATACGTTTCCTCAGGCAAAACAAGCAGCTTATCATGAATGCTTTTTAATAGCTGTGCCTCGTTTCCTCCTGGTAGGTCTGTACGGCCAATGCTGCCTTGAAACAGGGCATCACCTGAAAGAACAAACCCATCCTTTTTGAAGTAAAATGAGACACTTCCAGGTGAATGTCCTGGTGTATGAAAAATGTCAAACTCAAAACCACCTATTTTCATTTCTCCTTCATTTTTTAAAATAAAATCAGCTGGCTTTACTGTTATTGAATCCTGAATCATAAAAAATTGCGAACCATTTAATGAAGAGTCACTTAGCCATTTTTCCTCTTGTTTGTGAAGATAAACTGGAATTTTATAAAAATCCCTTACTTCATCAACACCCCCAATATGATCGAAGTGCGCATGGGTTAGAAAAATTGCGAGAGGTTTTAATTTCCTATTGTTCAACAAATGAATGAGTTTTTTCCCTTCACTGCCTGGGTCAATAATTAAACACGAACGATCTGAATTTTCTACAATATAACAGTTAGTTTGAAGTGCCCCTAATGGGATTTGTTGCCATTTCATTCTTTAGTACCTCCAATTGAAATTGCGATATCATTATTTTACACTAAGTAAACAGTTGAGAGAAAGAATACTAATTCAATGATCTCTTATTTGCACTCGACAAATGAAAGAAAAAAATATAAAATAAGAGTCGAATGTATATAATATAGGTACATAATTTTCTTTGGAATGTTTGAGGCATTGCCTGCTAATGATGAAAAAGGGGGATTTACCATGGGTTTAGTAATTATTTTTGCTATCGTAACCATCCTTGCAGCTTTCGGTGGATTTTCATCACTAAAGAATAAAAATTTCTTAGGTGCATTTTGGGGTGTAGCGTCATTTGTGACTTTTGGTTGGTTTACAGTTATGACCATTGTTCATTCTGGTTTTCCAACAGGACATCACTAATAATCTTAAAAAGACTGCCATCAGGCAGTCTTTTTTCTATCCCTCGTTTAACAGTGTGGTTACCCGCTCTACTTTATATTCCATACTACGCTTAACATCCCTTCGGTCATCAATACGAATCGTTGTAGCGACCCGCTGAATTCCTTCAGAGAAGGGTACCTCATGCATTTCTTGAATTACTTCAAAAAGGATAGGTAATTCACCTTCAATTATGGTATTCATCGGTGTTAATTGGAAACGAATCTTCCCTTCTTCTTGATATTTCCTCAAAACTTTTTGAACACTTGCCACATATTTACTGACACTTGGTGTTTCCGTACCAATTGGAATGACTGCTACATCTACAATGGCCATGCAATATTACCTTCCTCTCCTATATTTTCATCACAACGTGATTTTATCATATTGGGAGATTAAATAAAAAAATGACAACCGTATTGTCATTCTTTTATCAACTCATATATTTTCTTGGCCTTAATATCAATAATTTTTTCAAACTGATTCCCATACAAGAGTGCATCACCAGTAGGAGATAAATGAATGGGCTCATTTTCTAACCCATCCATGATTAAGCTGCTACTTCCGTTCTTAGGATTAAAAGCTAGGAGTTGGAAGCCCTCTGTATAGGAATCCGCTTCACCACTTGTGACAGGACTAAAGGTAAAAAATTGTCCCTTCTGCTCATTATAGTCATAGGAAGGAACTAACCAATCTGAATAATTTGTAAGTTGTGGAATAGAAAACGTGAATAGCTTTTTCATTTCTTTGTCAAAAAATGAATAGTTGGCCATCGATTGATCTTGTTCATTAACAGAGACAGTCACGAGCAAATCGCGAAATTCGGAAAAATCGAT
The DNA here is from genome assembly GCF_900177675.1 of Bacillus sp. OV166. Taxonomy (GTDB): domain Bacteria; phylum Bacillota; class Bacilli; order Bacillales; family Cytobacillaceae; genus Neobacillus. Next base: position 4,978,545 of record NZ_FXWM01000001.1, read on the forward strand.
CACTGAAGAAAACAGTGTCTTTTCCATCCCATTTTCTAAACTTCTATCAATAAGTGGTGCAAATAAGGAAGGATTATTTTCATCCCAATTAATGAAGGCAACCTCATTCTCACCCTTCCATTTTATAAAAGGTTGGGGCAAGGTAAGTTCGGTAGTGTTTGACTTATTTAGATCAAGTAATAATATTTGAAAGCTCCAATCCTCATTAAATTTCGTGACCAGAATCTCTGATTCCTTATAAGGATTCCACTCAAAAGATAATTCATAGGAAGCAAAAGATTTTTTCAATTGTTCCTTCCCTTTTATATCTATAATTGTAACTACTCCTTCGTATGATGACGGCGAGGTATGAATTAACATTCTCTTTTTTGAAGGGCTAATTTGGACGTTGACTATGGGATATTCACTTTTATAAATTAGTTCACTTTTACCTGTTAAAAGATTGTACTGATAGACACTTGAAGTTTGTTCTAGATTTGTAATGTAGAGGACTTTGGTTCCAGAAAGCCAGCCGACGAATTTATAAAATTCACCTTCAGGGATGGAAATAGGTAATTTCCATTCGTTTCCTAGAGCAGTAGCAGGTGATTTAGGCTTTTCATTTTTAGCGGTAACTTTTTGTTTCAACTGCTCTTTTTGAGCACATGCAGTTAAAATGAGAATTAAAAAAATTAAACGGAGGATTAGAAAAATAGGATAATTTCTTTTTTGCCGGCTCAATTTATCAATATTTCCTCCTCTCATTTTCGCTATCATAGGTTAGTACGTTTTTTTGACAAAAATGTTTCAACTTTTTAGCAAATAATACTAAATAGAAAAAAAGCCGCATGACTGCGGATTTTCCCTTTGGAGTTTATTGATTTAATTTATTCTTTATTAGCCATGCTGCACCAAGGACACCTGCATCATTTCCTAATGTAGCCAAAGCAAGTTTTGTGGAATCCCTTACGGGTGAAAAAGCAAACTTCTCAAAATTATTTTTTACTGGATCTACTAATATATCGCCTGCTTTTGAAACACCGCCGCCAAGAACAATTTTTTCCGGATTTAGGGTGTTGGCAATACTAGCTAATACGAATCCTAAATGAAAGGAAACCTCATCCAAAATTGATTTGGCCAATTCATCACTATTACGGGCTGCATCAAAGACATCTTTTGCTGTAATGCTGCTATTCTCAGCAAGCTTTTCAGATAATTCACCTTTTAACCCCTTAGCTAGTTCAACCTTAGCTAATCGAACAATGCCTGTGGCAGACGCGACCGTTTCTAAACAGCCGGTCTTCCCGCAATTGCATGGTGCACCACCCGATGGGATGGCTGTAATATGACCTATTTCTCCCGCAGCACCATTAATGCCTTGAACAACTTTGCCGCCAACAATTACGCCGCCACCGACACCAGTTCCGAGTGTGACACAAACAAGGTCCTTCGCTCCAGCGCCCGCTCCCATCCACATCTCACCCAATGCCGCAGAGTTTGCGTCATTTTCAATCGCAGCTGGTAGTGAGGTCGCTGCTTCAAGACGGTCCTTTAGGGGATAGTTATCTGGCCAGCCTAAATTTACAACATTTAAAACGATTCCCTTTTCATAGTTAACTGGTCCAGGTGCCCCCATACCAATTCCTAGTAAATTACTTTTTAATTGATCATGTTCAGCAAGTTTTTCATCAATTGCCTTAGCAATATTACCTGTAATGTTTTGTCCTTCATTTGAGTTATCCGTTGGGATTTCCCATTTGTGAACGATTTCACCTTCAGTTGTTACGAAGGCTAATTTAGTAGTTGTCCCACCAAGGTCAACACCAACAATCCATTTTCTTGACAATAGAATCACCTATCTTTTTTGACTTTTTCTTTTTGAAATTGTATCTCATGCCTCAAAATTAACAGAGCTGTTTGGAACTCCATTGGCTCAATCAGCTGTGATTGATATAGTTCCTTTAGCTCCATTTCCATTAATTCAAGGTCCGCGACTCTTTCACCAATATAAATAATGGTTCCAAAGCGCTTTAAAAATTGCTGAATATCATAAATAGTTTTCATTTATATCTCCTTGTATTTTAATTGAGAGAAACATATTAGCACAAGCAATATTTTTTTCAGAAATATAATTTGGTATTCTATTCTCCTCCGTCAGAGGATTGAAGCTGGCGATTTATTTCGTGTAGTAATTCAGAATACTCTTGTTGATTCGGTTTAAGCTTAATTGCCTGTTTTATATTTCCTTTAGCCTCTTCCAGATCTTTTTGCTCAAGATTAATGAGAGCTAAATTAAAGAAAGCCTCATCAAAACTAGGGTCTAGTTTTATTGCTTTTTGTAGATGTGTTTTGGCTTCAGGAAGCATTTCCTTCTTAATTTCTACGAAGGATAGAAGAAAGTAGGTTTTCTCTGATAGATTGACGGCATTTTCTTCCGATTCCTTTAAAACGTTGTAGGCCTTATTGTAGTTGTTTTGCTTTATATATTCCTGGGCCATCAACAAATTAGAATTTTCATCATGTGATTTTCCTAAAGAGCTAAAACCATATGATAAAGAACCATATAGCAGTGCGACAGACGCAATAAAAAACAACATTTGCAGCCATAGTTTGTTCTTCTTGGGAAAGTGGACAGTTCCTGCTGCTATGAATCCCCCTGCCAACCCGCCTAGATGACCTGCATTATCAATTCCCGATGCAGAAAACCCAACCATAAGGTTGATTCCAAGAACGACAAGCAAATTCAATCCCATTGTTCGGAAAAATAACTTCGGATAAATAACTCCAAAATAAAGTAATGCACCAAAACAGCCGAAAATAGCACCGCTTGCCCCTGCTGATAAGTTAGCACTGAAGATGAAACTGGCAATAAAGCCTGTAACTCCAGCAAACAAGTAAATCCAAAGAAAACGAAGATTGCCAAAAATTCTTTCCACTTCAGTTCCGAGAAAGTACAATGCAAGGGTGTTCATTGCCAGATGGATAAAACCAATATGAAGAAAAACGGGTGTAATAAATCTCCACCATTCTCCTTCAACGATTAATTGGTTGACCTTGGCCCCGTATTTAATCAAGGTAGAAGTATTGGTGCTTCCACCATGAAGCTGAAGCCAGAAAAAAACAGCAACCTGAATGGCAATGAAAACATACGTAAATATTGGTTTGCCATTCAACAGAATAGCTCTTTCCGTCTTAACTTTCTTAATCGCATAATCCAATGCCGCTTTCTTAACGGACTCAACATCCTCTTCTAAGTAATCATCATTGATTGAAAAATGAAGTTCAGCCCCAAGCCTCTCTGAAATACGATGAAAACCTGCTTCGTATACCCCTTGTGCAAAAAGAGTCGAGCTTACTATCGTTTTATTTCCTTCAGAATGGACAAAAGGTTTCACGAGACGAAATTCATATTCATCAACTGGCGGGAATTGACTAACATAAATATTGACCACATTTAACTCATGTCGACCAATTTGCTTGCGGACTCTCTCTCCATTTGCTGCAGTAAACTCAATATCACGCTGCATAGCATTACTCCAATCCAAATTATGGAGCAGCATACGAATGATCGGTGCTTTTTTATTTTCTATTTTTTCTAGCCATAATTCTTTTTGATTATCAAATAATTGAATAATACGGTAACCATGATCTGAAATAAATGAATACGCTAATTTCCAAAATATGTAACGTTCTCTATTATTCATTTCCCCCCTGCTTCCTATGTAAAAATATACGGCCACATCAAGCTGCGATAATTCTTTTTCTTATATCTTTCATTATAAACGATTCTCGAGTAACAATAATCAATCAAGCTTTTATTTTTATTGAGATCCGTCTTCTCCATAAAAAAAAACCATCTGTGGTTTTCACCATTCAGATGGTCTTCCAAAAACCGATTGCATCATTTTTTGTTTTACACCTGGGAAGCTCATAACTGAGCCTACTGCAAGCCTGCGCATCCAACTAGATCCTAGTAGCACATTGATAAGACGGTATCTATATCGGAACCCAAAATAACCAATAGAACCAATCATCAATATGGATGTTAACATACGAGACATTCTCATCCCTCCTACTAATATTTTGCGATTATGACCATCATTTTATCCATAAAAAAAGGACTGAATTCATAGTATAAAAATTCAATCCTTTTGATTAATAGTTCTTAAAGACCGGTTCCATTGTTTGCTTTAATACATTCACAGAATTAACGAATTTTTCCTGCTCTTCGTAACCCCCAAAAAAAAAAATTAGTTATTCAAATAAATGACTCCTATCGCTGACATAGCAGCAACAAAACCTGAAAGGAAATTCACCATATCATTATCTACAAAGATAGACCCTTTTATTCTATTTGTCGGCAAATCACAATGCCTCTTTTTTTCAGTCTCTATCCCGCATTTCACACAAACATATACCTGTTGGTAAAATGCACCAATCAACGTATCAATAACATTTCCGAAAAAACCAAAAAGGAAAACAAGAGCTGTTAAGAAATAACTTAAATCAAAAAGCCAAAATCCTATGATTGAAATTAGGAAGGAACCTGCAAGGGAAGCCAAGCTACCCAATAAACTGATTGCTCCTGATGTCCCCTTTTCAACTCGTTTAAAGGAACGTATGTATAACGGTTCTTTTTTGCTTAAACTACCGATTTCCGAGGCCCAGGTATCAGAATTTGCACTAGCCAGACATACTATAAAGCCAACTAACCAGATCATATCATTGTTGAAATACTGAATGATACTGAAAAGCCCGGCCGCTCCTCCGTTCGCCGCGACCTGACGCCAATCTCTTGTAGCCCCTTTTGCAAGCTTTTCTTCTATTATGCTCTTATCACTACTTTTATATTTTGACCAAAAACTTGAAGAGGCAAAAAATACCCCAAGCAGGAAAAGACCATTTTCACCGAAGCCTAAATACACTGCAAGTCCAACTAAAATGGCAGCAAAGGTCCCTGATCTAGTCAAGGATTTGGATTTATAACCTGCCGCACCTGTCAATAGAATTCCAACGAAAATCAAAATCGCAATGATCATTTTATTTTGATAACTCCATGGTTTGTAATAATTTGGGAGACCGGTATATCATGCTCCTCAACAAGAAACTGTGGGACCAATTGATCAGTAAAGGCAAGTGAAATCGTCATACCGTGGTAATTTTGTAAATAACGATCATAATAGCCTCCGCCAAAACCCAAACGGTACCCTTCTTTTGTATAGGCTAAACCTGGAACAATCAATAGGTCAATGCTATCTGCGTCAACTTCCTTGGTTACTTCCTCAATCGGCTCAAATAGACCATAAAATACTGATTCCAGCTGAGAAAATTCATTTAAAGTTCTAAAGGCTAGTCGTCTTTCATTTGGATCACATTTTGGCACAACAACTTGTTTTCCTGATTCCCAGGCTTTGCGAATCAATTGATATGTATCCACTTCTGGTTGTTTTGAAACCGTTAATCCAATAACTTTTGCTTGTTTCCAAGCTTCATCCTCATAAAGTATACAAGCAATTTTATACGAATAATCTTCGTATTGAGGTTTTGTAAGCTTTGAAAGTGTCTCTCTCATTTGCTTACGAATAGAGTTTTTATTATTCATTTTAGTAAGCTCCTAACTTTTAGACAACAAAAAAAACAGCAGGAAGCCCCTACTGTTTATTTTGTTTCGCGATGTGCTGTTGAACGTTTTTCTCTTGGGCAATATTTCTTAAGCTCAAGACGATCTGGATTATTACGTTTATTTTTTGTTGAAATATAGTTACGATCTCCACACTCAGTGCAAGCCAATGTAATATTCACACGCATGTTTATTTCCCTCCAAACAATTAAGCATTTCTTTCATACGACTTTTCCATAATATCATTTTTTAAAAGGAAATGCTAGTATGTTTTTTTGTTAATAAACTTTCATTCATTTCAGTTAATTTTCTTTAAAAGTGCTTCCTCCCTTGAAATCAATTCACTTTTGTTGGAACCCATCATGGTCCATGTGTTCATTTTAGCAATTCCATGCGACTCTATCGTCATTTTCATTGCAAAAATACTGGCCGCTGGACCTTTTGCCATGGGAAGATAATTCAAGTTCCCCTTTTGAAGTGAACTCCAAATTTGATCTGTAAAAACCTTCCACTGCGGCATGGCTGTATATTCTTTCATACCCACTCCATTGATGTCTCCATTAACTAAATAAATATTGTTATTGGCGAGGTGAAAAATCCTATAATCTGTTGGAGATACAAAAGCTAGGTTGTCTTGAATAACATTGGGAAAATAATGCAAAGCCAAGATCTTAATCTCTTTCGTTTGCTCGCTGTGATTACTGACATACACACTTGAAAAACGAACTTTGGAGTGGCGTTGCTCCTGTTTCACTTTAATAATTATTTCTTCCTCTTGAAAGACCTTTTCTGTACAATCATGGAGCCAAACATACTTTCCGTTTGCCCATAAACCAGGAATAAATTGCAGCGTATCCGGCGGCAGTTGGTGGACAGGAGTCTGTTTATATTTTTGTTGTTCAGTTAGAGTCATCGTTTTACACCTTTTTTAAATTATTTGGTGTTTCTTTTTGTGCATCAGTATGAACGCGTTTGTTCAATACAGTATCTTCCATTACCCTGCTTGTTTCGGATGCAATACGTTTCCATCCATACAGGATTGTTACAATTTGTCTTCCTTTTTTACCAATTTCTTCAGCTTTAAGTGGATGATTTATTAGAAAGTCGATTTGTTCGAGCATGCTCTCTGCATCCCCAGGGGTCATTAGTAATCCTGTATGTAGATGCTTCACAATACCCTTCATCCCACCTGTATTGGATACAATCGTTGGTTTACCTAAGATCATCGTTTCAAGTACCACTATTCCGAAAGGTTCATATAAACTAGGAATGACTGCTAGTTCACTTCCAGCAATGAGTGAATTCCTTTGCTCATCAGTAACATATCCAACAAATGTAATATGGCTTTCTAAATTCCGCACGTTAATTTGTCTTCGATACGTTTCAAGCATCGGTCCTTTTCCTGCTATCACAAAAAAGCAGTCTATTTCCCTCTCTTTTGCGATCGATGCTGCCTCTATAATGGTTTCAAATCCTTTTTCTTTTACGATTCTACCAATTGAAAAAATGTATTTCTGATCCTTAAGTTCCGGAAATATTTCCTCTGTATCAAGTTCATTCAAGACAGGTTCAATACCATTTGGAATAATGGCTATCTTATCATTTTTCGCCTTAAAGATGGAGTTGAGAACATCTTTCATGTAATCGCTGCAAACAATAATTTGATCGGATTCGCAAATTAATTGCTGTTCCTTTTTATGAATAAACTGTTGCATTTCAGTATGAATACCGTTGTTCCTTCCATACTCTGTCGCATGAATGGTTGCTAGTAGTGGAATTTTCAGTGTTTCTTTTAATACAATCGAGGCTGAACCAACAAGCCAATCATGGGCATGTATGATATCAAAATGGATTTCCTCCGCTAATTGTTCTGCCTTGAAAGCCATAGCTAAATTAAGTCCACCTATCCACGAAAGAAAATTATCATCGTATTGGTTTATTGGTTTGACTCGATGAACATTTACGCCGTCCATATTTTCAAATGAAGGAAGATTACCATTTATTGCAGTTAAAACATGAACTTCATGTCCTTTTTCTGCCAAATGAACGGATAATCCAAATACATGTCTTGAAAGACCCCCAACAATATTAGGAGGATATTCCCAGCAAAGCATCAGTATTTTTAAAGTCCGATAATTGGATGGGGTTTTATGCGAACCATCGAGTTGGGAGAATATATTATCCATTAATATTCTCCATGTTTTTTGAGTCCACGTAATAACTATACGTACTAACATGATCAATCCACTTTGGCGACTGCTCTTCATGTTGCTTAAGCTGGATTAGATCATGATTCATTTCAGTTCCATTCGGTATTTCCATCATCGGAGTTTGAATGGAATTAGAACGATATAGGGGGAAAAATTTCTGGTTGGAAATAGTAATCCCTAATTCTGCTACATAGCTGCGATTTGCAACCAATCCTTTGATGAACCAATGTCCTTTCTGATAAGGAACCGCGATTTCAAAAAAATGGTGAGCATTTTTTCCGGTAAAAACCAAATCTGTTACATCATAGATCCGAACAACAGGGATAAGACTCTCAAAACTAAGATTAAAAAATAGTTCAATCATTTTTTTGGGTATTTCGGAAACTTCCCAGAAGAGAAGCAATTTGCGGGGGGTAACAAGCTTTGTGGCCAACTCACCTTTAATTGGAATAAAATCTGTAGATGGATTGTTAGTTATATTTCTTCCATCTCCTTTTAGGTTACTAATCTCATTAATCATGTCTTCCTCCATTTCTGCAAACAATCAATATATGCACCAAATTCCAAATTATGCTTAATACATGATAATTTAATCGTACCACCAGATTCAACCGCGCACAATAAACGCAAATTGTCGTTTCTTGAAAGACTTTAATATTAAATGCCAATCCGTTCACCTTGTAAAAATAAGGCTGTGATAAAGGACATTGTTGATATTACAGCCAAGTTGATTGGGGCGGAAGGCGCGAAGACTCCAGCGAGAGGACGGGGCAGGGGAGACCCCGCAGGCGCGCTTAGCGCCGAGGAGGCTCCCCTGACCGCCCGCGAACCGCACGCGCCTGGAGCGTAAATCAACATCTCTGATTAACTGAGCCTAAAATAAAAAAAGATAAGGCATAAAAATCCTCATCTTTAATAAACACTATTTATCATTAGTCATTTAAATTCACGCGGTTACCTGTCACAAGGTAAATGACATGCTCTGCAATATTGGTTGAATGATCTGCGATTCTTTCAATATATCTACATACAAACGCTAATTGAATAATTTGGTTTGTTGAGTTTGGATTTTGTGGGATATAGCCCAATAACTCTTGAATTAAGCTTCCAAACATTTTGTCCACTTCATCATCTTTATCCGCGCACTTTTTTGCCAACGTAACATCTTCTGAATAATAGGCTTTTATGGAATCAGAAACCATCTCTAAGGCCATCTCCATCATTTTTGGTATATCTATTATTTCTTTAAAATGCTCTTCCTTGCCAATATGGATGGTCGATTTTGCTATATTTACTGCTATATCTGCAAAACGTTCAACCTCAGATGAAACCTTTAATGCTACATTTATTTTCCTAAGATCGGTGGCTACGGGTGATTGTCTTGCTATTAATAATAATGCTTTATCATTAATTTCATATTCTAACTCATCGATTTCATTATCACCATCAATTACCTGTTTCGCCTTTTCCATGTCCTGATTTATTAGGGCAATCATCGATTCTTGGATAGCGTGCTCCGATTTTTCAGCCATTTTTAATAGAAGATCTTTTAATTCTTTTAAATTATTATCAAAATTTGTCCTCGTACTCATAGTAGACACCTCATCATCCGAATCTTCCTGTAATATATCCTTCAGTTCTTGAGTCATTTGGATTAGAAAAAATTGTCGAAGTTGAATCTAGTTCGATTAATTCACCCATTAAAAAGAAAGCTGTTTTATCTGAAACCCTTGATGCCTGCTGCATGTTATGGGTAACAATAACAATTGTATATTTTTCTTTTAATTCTAAGATCATTTCCTCGATCTTCAACGTAGAAATTGGGTCTAAGGCTGAAGTAGGTTCGTCCATTAGCAATACTTCCGGTTTCGTTGCTAGCGCTCTTGCTATACACAGCCTTTGCTGTTGCCCCCCTGAAAGTCCTAAAGCAGGAGCATTTAAACGGTCCTTTACTTCCTCCCATAATGCTACATCCATCAGTGATTTAATGACAATCTCATCGAGATGCTTCTTTTTAGTGATACCATGGACTCTCGGACCATAGGCAACATTATCAAAGATAGATTGCGGAAAAGGATTTCCCTTCTGAAAAACCATTCCAACATGTTTGCGGAGTTCGACGAGATCCATTTTCTTGTCTAATATATTTTGCCCATTTAGATTAATTTCGCCCGTCATTTTTACATTCGGGACCATATTTATCATTAAGTTAAGAGTTTTAATAAATGTGGACTTCCCACAGCCAGAAGGACCAATGATTGCGGTAACCTCTTTTTTGTCAATTGGAAAGTTGATGTTTTTTAACGCATGATGTTCACCATACCATAAATTTAGGTCTTTAATATCAAATACTTGTCTGGTTAATGTTGATATTGCCACAACTGTTCCCCCTTATCCAAACCTTCCAGAGATATATTCCTCTGTCTTTTTAACAGATGGATTGGTAAAGATTTTTTCCGTATGATCATATTCAATTATATCACCGCTCAAGAAGAAGGCTGTTTTATCAGAAATACGTGATGCCTGCTGCATATTATGGGTGACAATAATAATTGAATACTCTTTTTTTAAATCAACAATTAAATCCTCAACCTTAGCATTGGATATCGGGTCTAGTGCCGAGGATGGTTCATCAAGGAGCATGACAGTCGGTTTCATCGCAATCGTCCTTGCAATACAAAGACGTTGCTGCTGCCCGCCAGAAAGTGACAAAGCCGATTTATGAAGCCTGTCCTTTACTTCCTCCCATAATGCTGCTTTTTTCAGACTCACTTCCACCATTTCATCAAGTTTGCTTTTCTTTTTGATTCCAGCAAATTTAAGGGCGTGTGTAATATTCTCATAAATTGATTTTGGAAATGGGTTGGGCTTTTGAAAAACCATGCCGATTTCCTTACGGAGAGCAACGACATTTATTTGTTCCGACAGAATATTGAGATCTTCATATATGATTTCTCCCTCCGCCCTTGCTCCAGGGATGAGGTCATTCATTCGATTAATACTTCTTAAAAAAGTGGATTTACCACAGCCTGATGGGCCTATGAGTGCTGTAACGGAATTTTTTTCAATATCAAGTGAAATCCCATTTACAGCTCGTTTTTCTCCATAGAATATTTCTAAATTATTTACCTTTAAGATATGTTCCTTTTGCAACTGGCTGTTAGACTGAACAGCTTGATTATCGGTCGATTCTTCTTTAAATGCTGTAACCATCCTATCTCCCCGCCCCTTATTTTGATGCTGTTACCTTTTTATGAATCATGCTTCCTATCCACCTAGCTAATAAGTTAAATATTAATACCGATATTACTAAAACAGCAGCTGAACCATTAGAAACCTCTTCCACATCTGGAATTAACCCTTGTGTATTTACAGACCAAATATGAACCGCAAGCGTTTCTGCTGGACGAAATATATTTAACGGTGATTGAGGGGAAAATGGATTCCAGTTTGCGTAATCGAGTCTTGGTGTTGAAAGACCGGCTGTAAATAATAATGCAGCGGCTTCACCAAATACACGACCTGCGGCAAGAATCGCACCAGTTAATATCGTCGGAAAAGCACTTGGTAATAAAATGGTTTTTATCGTATGCCATTTGGTAATCCCTAAGGCAAGACTAGCCTCTTTCAAATCACTTGGGACGGCACGGATCGCATCTTCACTCACCCTTACAATTACAGGCAGGTTAAAAACCGTTAAGGCTAAGGCTCCTCCTAAAATGGTGTAGCCCCAGCCTGTTAAATTAACGAACATTAATAAACCAAACATCCCAATGACTATGGATGGTAAAGAGGCTAGAACTTCTATACAAGAACGGACCATGTCTGTAATTTTCCCCGGCTTAGCATACTCAGCCATATATATTCCACCGCCAATTCCTAACGGAAGGGCAATTATCATCGTAATAAATAATATATAAAATGAATTGAACAATTGGTCACGAATTCCCCCGCCTGCACGTACATTGCTTGACGGAGAGGTTAAAAAGTCAAGCGAAATATGTTTAAATCCATTAATCAAAATATAAGAAAATAAACCAACTAATATAGAAATGATTATGATTGCAATGGCTATAAATACTCCTGTGGCAATCCGATCTGCAGTTTTACTGTTCATCACATTTTCCTCCTTGACGAAAGGTAGCGAATGAGGAGAATAAACGCAAACGACATGATTAATAAAATTAAGCCCATTGACCAAAGAGTATTATTTTCTACACTGCCGTATGTTGTATGGCCCATGTTAAGAGTAATAATTGTCGTTAAGGTTGCTGATGCGTCTAATAAGCTTGTTGGTAAGTCTCTTACATTACCGATGACCATTTGTACCGCAAGAGCTTCTCCAAATGCTCTTGCCATCCCAAGAACGATAGCAGTCAGGAGGGTAGGTAATGCAGCAGGTATTAAAACTTTTCTTATAGTTTGCCAGCGAGTAGCACCTAAAGCATACGAACCTTCACGAAGATTTTTAGGCAGTGAACTCATCGCATCGGTTGCAATTGTAGTTACTGTCGGCAAAATCATGATGGATAATACAATGGTACCTGAGAGCAAGCTAAAACCAAGTCCGCCCACATGTTCCCTGATAAATGGTACTAACACTGTAAGCCCGATGAAGCCATAAACTACAGATGGAATTCCGACCAAAAGCTCTATCACTGGCTGTAATATTTTCCTTCCCCATGAGGGTGCAATTTCGGTCATAAAAATCGCTCCGCCAATACCTAATGGTGCTGCCACAATTGCTGCAAGAAAGGTTACCGCAAAGGAACCAAAAATAAACGGTAAAGCCCCATATTCGGGTTTCGCTTGATTTGTAGGATTCCAGTGGGTACTGGTTATGAACTCAATAAGACTTACACCATTTTTTATAAAAGATTGTAAACCCTTTGAACCAAGGAAAATAGTTATCGAAATGGTTGCTGAGATCATGATGACAGCACACAAGATAACGAGAATTTTCCCGCGCAATTCCCCATCGAGCCAATTTTTCTTAGAACTTAACAATCTGTCTTTTGCAGGAACTAACTTTTCCATAATGCACCAAACACCCCTAAAATACGTCATAATAGGGTAAATGCTTACTTGCATTTACCCTTTCATTATTCAACCTGTTTTTATAGGTTTTTTTGATTTCCTTTTGCATCGCGCTCAACTTTCATTTTTGTTACTGGTAGATATCCTTGTTCTTTTAATAGTGTGTTTTGGATATCGTCAGACATTAAATAGTCAAGGAACGCTTTAGCAAGATCTGTTGCTTCACCTTTTGTATAAGAGTGTTGGTATGCCCAAACTGGAAATTTACCAGATTGCACATTTTCTTCATTTGGTTCTACTCCATCGATTGCAAGTGGAGTTACAGATTCGTCAGTGAAGTATGAGAATGCAAGGTAACCCACTGCACCATCAGTTTCATTGATAATCTTTTTAACGGTGTTTGAAGAATCTTCCGTAATCCCTTCAGCAGGTGTGGCACCATCAAGGGCGAACTTATTGAATACCGCACGTGTTCCTGAAGAGTCCGGACGGTTTACAAGAACGATCTTCTGGTCTTTTCCGCCAAGTTCTTTCCAGTTTGTGATTTTTCCAGTGAAAACTTTAATTAAATCTTCCTTTTTAATATCTTTAATACCAACTTTAGGGTTAACTGCTGCTGTCATACCTACAACAGCTACTTTATGGTCAACAAGCTGATCAGCTGGAATGCCTTCTTTTTCTTCAGCGAATACGTCTGAGTTACCAATCTGCACAGATCCTTCAGCAACTTGTGATAAGCCCGTACCAGATCCACCAGCGTTTACTTGAACATCAACATTTGGATTTTCAGCCATAAACTCTTCAGCAGCAGCGGCAACTAATGGTTGCATAGCAGAGGAACCAGAAACAGTTAATGAGCCAGAAAGTTCTGTAGTTTTATTATCTTTATTAGCAGTTTCATCTTTTTTATCAGTAGAGGCTCCCCCACAAGCAGCAACGAATACCATTAATGCTGCTAGAGTAAGTAATAGGCCAAATTTCTTAAAGCTTTTCATTTGTTTAATTCCCCCTGTGAATTTTGGTTTGTTTGTTATTTGTTCTGTCTTACATGTCTAAGAATAAAACTAAACTGTTAACCGAGTTTTAATTGAATGTAAAGGTTTTGTAAAGATATGTTGAGTTTGTGTAAATCGATAATATTTTCTATATATAAATTGTCCTTAGTGCGTTAGATTAATGCAAAGTAGAACTTAAAAGTATAAAAAACACCTGCCTCAATCTGAGACAGGTGTTTCAGTAATATTAATGATCAGCTTGACTAATGTTTTGGGTTTATTCGTTATTTACTTCCTGTTGATCAGAGGTTGCATTTTTTTCTGTATTTTGACGTTCTTTCTTTAAGTCAAAGTACGCATCCAAGACTCTTCGGCCGATTAAATTATTGATACTTGGACCGCTATTCCCTTGATATGCCCACGGTACGACAACAGCCATTGCCACTTCTGGATTATTAGACGGTGCAAAACTTACGAGACTTAGGTTCATTACTTCAGCCCCACGCTTTGACTTATCAGCGCCGTCATAAAACGCCTGTGCTGTTCCCGTTTTTCCTGCAGGGTGATAATCTGCGCTCTTAAAGTAACTTACAGCTGTACCGTCACCCACCTGCATGACCATCCGAAAACCTTCTTGAACCCGCTTAATCCAAGATTGCTTCATATCTAAACGATTTAATACTTTCGGCTGAATTTCCTCGACAATTGGACCCAATTCATTATTTTCCATTTCTGGTTCGCGAATTTCCTTAACCAGATGCGGCTGGATCCGATTCCCACCATTTGCGATTGTGGAGACGTACTGTGCGAGTTGGATTGGTGTATATGTATCATATTGACCAATCGAAAGGAAAAGAAGTAAACCAGGAGTCCTTTCAGGACCTGGAAAGCCGCTCATTTCATTAGGTAAGTCAATCCCTGTACGCGTACCTAAACCAAACTGACTAAATGACTGCCGCATAGTATCAAAGGCAGAATAATCTAATGGCAACGGTTGATTTTGTCTATACTGGCCACCAGCCATAGCAATAACAGTTTTCCACATATATACGTTGGAGGAGACCTGTAGTGCCCTTAAATCATTTATCCTGCCAAATGTCCTCCATGAAGACATGACAGGTGAGCTTGCTATTCTCAATGGTTCATCTAGTTGTGTAGAGCCTGGTTGTATTGCCCCAGTTTTATATCCAGTTAATATCGTCGCCCCTTTAACTGCTGACCCAACGTTATAAGAAGTGGTAATATTTCCTCCTGCAAAGTCCTTCATGACTGTTTTTCCTTTTTTATCTTTACCAATTTGTTTTCCAGCCAGTGATAGGACTTCACCGGTATGTGGATCCATTAGAACGACGAAGGCTCGATCTAGAAGGGAGGTATTTGGTTTTTGCTTTGCACTCCACATTTCTTCTTCAATGATATCTTCTACCTTCTTCTGAAGATCCATATCAATGGTTAAAACAAGATCTTTACCCCTTTTTCCTTCCGAAACTACTTCAGTTGAGAGTATTTTACCGGACTTGTCCGTTACATTTTTCACTTTTGCCTTTTGACCATGCAATACATCTTCATATTTTAATTCGAGATAACTTTTTCCAACTCGGTCATTACGGCTGTAGTCACGGGCCATATACTTTTCTAATTGCTCCTTGGGAATCCCTGCTTCGGAGGAAGTTACATCTCCTAATATGGATTTTAATGTATCACCGAAAACATACTTTCGTTCCCAATCAGTTGTTGTATCAACACCAGGTAAGTTTTCTAAGTTTTCACTAACAATCGCAAATTCTTTAGGTGTAACATTTTTATTTTTAACAATTTGAGGCGTCAGGGCATAACCACTATTAAAGTCCCTATAGACAGCAAGTGTTTCAAGATCTTCACCAATAATACTGTTTACTTCATCCTCAGTTATTCGATCAATCTGAAGCTTATAAATTTGCTTATCATCCAATTTTTTTTGTTCATATAAAGCCCATTCTTTTTTCGTAACTTTTGCTTTTGCTTCTTTGGGATGTTTTAAAATCCAATAATCCTTTTTATCACGAACAGGAACTTTCGATGTATCTTTGTTAATGATTTTTGCTAATTTTGCCGCGCTTTCCAACATTTCCTTTTGGGTGGTTTGTTGATATTTTGTGTAAGTAATCGCGTTCAAGGGTGTATTATCAACAATGATTTTACCATTGCGGTCGAACATTTTCCCCCTTGGTACAGGGTTATTAACAGTAATATCTTCCGTACGTTCAATTTCACGTTTAAAATCATCACCAAATACGATTTGCAATTCACCAAGTCTAAGGATAAGGATAGAAAATAGCAAAAACACGACAAAGAATAACATGTTTAAACGAAAGGGCACATGTTCCTTCTTTTTTTTCTTTTTATTATTCAAGGTATATAAACACTTCCTTTTTTCACGGCTTAAAGTCACTTTCTCTATTTTAAAGGATAATTCCGCTTTTATCTATGAAAAACCCTTACCATTTTCAGCATAAAAGCCTCAGTGAAAAATGAAAAATGCGGTGAGTAAATAAAATACTCATCGCATTACGGTGCTGGTAAATGTACTCTTTTAATAAAAAGATAGATGCATGTGTGTCCAGCACCCAAAGCAAGTAGTAGGATTGGTATACTGATTTCTGCATTAAACCAAGTGATAGCAGCTAAAAAGGATAATATAGAAACAATCCTTCCCAAATTTAAGAATATTTCCCGAACTACAATGTACTCAATCCTCATTTCTGCCGCTTTCCAACCCGTTCCAATCACATCATATGTAGTGGACATATATGGGACGAGCAAAAGCGGATAGGCAATTGCAATCATCCCACCATAGATTAACAATTTGACAAAATTCACGTCCCATACAATTAACAGGACAGACGCATATAGGATAAGTCCACCAATAAGAATCGCTTTTTTTCGAAACTTTTGTTTAATTAACCTTGACGCAAGATAATACGCTATAAATGATATTCCTGAATTAAGGAGACCAAATGTTCCTAAAGACAGTTCACTTCCCGTCGAAATATAAACAAGCACTGATATCACAAATGCAAAGGTCCCTTCCCTCAGTCCCTGGAAAAAGTTAGCGTTTGTTATCAGTCGCCAATTTTCATTTTGTTTTCTTTCATTAAGAATCTGTATAAAACAATAGCTTCCTGCCGATGGTCGTGGTTTCAATGAAAAACTCATAAAAACCGCAAGTGCAAATAAAGCTAGCGACATCCCAAAAACAATGGTATATCCTGTGAATTTGTCAAATCTAGTTATGATGATTCCAGCAGCGATTGGTCCAATCATTCCACCCGCAGACGATAATATCCCTAAAAAACCATTAAAAAAATCTCTCGTATCTGGTTCGGTGATTTCAAATGTTAACACATTATAGGCAAGCCAATAAAACCCATAACCTACTCCTAACAGACTCCCTAATAAAAGTAAATAAGTAGAAGCCTTTGTGCCAGCTATTAAAACCATTACATAAAATAACGCTAAAAAAATCACACCGATTCTAAGCACGATCACCCTGTCAATTTTCTTGGCCCATCTGCCAGCCAAAATGAACGTGAGCAGTTGTAAAACAACAATCGATAAATTAAAAAGGGCGATATCTGAATACTTACCCGTTTGTTTCCATAGATAAATATTTACAAAAGTATTGGATAAAGCAATACTTAATGAATATAACCCACCAATAATCAGCAAAAGTGATAAATCTTTTGTTAGTTTAACATCACCTAGAATCTTAAATTTTTTTGCCATAAAAAACTCCCCTTTATCTTATGGGTAGTCTTTAACAAGCAAGTTTTTCTTATTCACTTATTCAAATCCAAAAAAAAGAAGACAGCTTAAGCTGCCTTCTTACCATTGCTATTATTTTGCTTGGCTGTAACGTTTTGAAACTTCATCCCAATTTACTACATTCCAGAAAGAGGAAATATAATCTGGGCGTTTGTTTTGATATTTCAAATAGTAAGCATGCTCCCATACATCAAGACCAAGAATTGGCGTTTTACCTTCCATTAATGGAGAGTCTTGGTTAGGTGTACTTGAAACTTCTAATTCTCCGCCAGACACAGATAGCCATGCCCAACCAGATCCGAAACGAGTAGTTGCAGCTTTAGCAAACTCTTCTTTGAAGCTTTCGAAACTGCCAAATTTGCTGCTGATTGCGTCAGCTAATTCACCAGTAGGTGCACCGCCGCCATTTGGAGAAAGGATTTGCCAGAATAATGAATGGTTAGCATGACCGCCGCCATTGTTACGAACTGCTGTACGTGCAGCTTCTGGAACCGCATCCAAATTAGCAATAACTTCTTCAACTGATTTAGAAAGTAATTCTTCATTACCAGCTAAAGCGTTATTTAGATTGGTTACATATGTGTTGTGATGTCTAGTGTGGTGAATGTTCATTGTTTCTTTGTCAATATGTGGTTCAAGTGCGTTTTCTGCATACGGTAATTGTGGTAATTCAAATGCCATGATTATTCCTCCTATGTATATGGTAATTTTTTCAGCCTTAGAATTTTGAATATTTCTAAAGCTTCCCTTTTTAAGATACCAAAGTCAGTACTCAGTTTCAAATATAATGCTTAGGCTCTTAACATAAATACCATACCCGTAATGAAGGATTTTATTCTAAATTTTACTAAAACGTAATCCACTACCGTTCCTAACAATGATTCGAAAAATTGTCACCTTTCAACCGAAGGGCAATCTGTCAACGATTTTTGTCATATCCGACTTTTGTCACTACCAATTCATGTAAAGGCTCTATTGACACCTTGTTAATAATTTATTTTAATCAAAGAGAAGGGTGCCAAGGAGTGATTTTCTATGCAGAAAAGTAGTAATTCTATATATAATTTACTAGTTTACTTTTACGAAAAAAAAGAACCAATTCAAAAGATTAAAGCCGGTTCCGTTCTTTTTCAAGAGAAGGACCCTGCCCAGTATGTTTTCTTATTGCTTAAAGGAAGTATTTCACTTGGAAGAGTTCATTTACGCGGCAAGGATTTTATCTTAAAAATCTTAAATGACCAGGAATTAATTGTAGAGTATCAACTTTTCAAACCATCTCCTCATTATCAATTTTACGCAAAAACGATGACAGATTGTGAAATGATCTTTATCAAGAAGGAGCAATTTGAAGAATTTATTAAAAATGATCCAGAAGCAATGAGCGCTCTTGTTGCATGGCTAAGTACAGGTTATTTAAAGGCACAAATGAAATGCCAAGACCTAATTATGAATGGTAAAAAAGGCGGTTTATATTCTATCCTCATCCGCTTATCTAATACTTATGGAATTAAGACAGAAGATGGAATTCTTATTGATCTGCCCTTAACACATCAGGAATTAGCTAATTTAACCTATGGGACGCGTGAAGTAATTCAACGAGCCTTAAAAGATCTTCGCGAGAAAGAGATCATTACCTACGATAATCAAAAGTTTACTATAAAAAAACTCAACTATTTAAAAGAAGAAGTTGACTGTCAAAATTGTTCCTTTGAAATTTGCGGATTAAATTAACCAAACAAATCCACCCATATAAGTGGCTCAGGCTGTCGAAAAACTTTCGATAGCCTTTTTTTATTCTCTTCCTTAAATTATCCACCGCGTTAATTTGTTAAAATAATATTAATAAATAGGATTTTCACCTTGTCTGTTGATTTGCGCTCCAGGCGCTTCGCTTTCCGCGGGCGTGCCGGGGAGCCTCCTCGTCGCTTCGCTTCTGCGGGGTCTCCCCTGCCCCGTACTCCCGCAGGAGTCTTCGCGCCTTCCGCTCCAATCAACGGTGTAGTATTCAATAAAGAACTTCAACTCATATAAAAAATAATAAGAATTAGTGAAATCAATGTTTATGCCAAAAGAGTTGAGCCAAAGTGAATATGAATTTGTGTCAATTTATGAACTTGTTCCAGAAGATTTAGTAGGACTAGAAAAAAAGTATATTGCAATGCTTTAAGTTAATTTGCCTCCCTGGTGATTGGAGTGGAGGGCACTCGACTCCTGCGGGATAGAGAGGTCACTGGAGACCCCGCAGGCGCCAAAGCGCCGAGGAGGCTCCAGGACCTCCCCGCGGAAAGCGAGTGCCCGGAGCGGAAATCAACAGGCCCTTTAGCAGGGACAATCAATTAATAAAAATCGGGATTTTAGATTCAGACAAAATAAAAAATTACCGAGAAAACGACCCTTTCTCGACAATCTGAGCCACCCAGAAAGGTGGCTTCTTTACAAGACTAAAATGAAAAAATAAACAATCATAAGGATTTGTATGATTGTTTTTGTTATAACACTGCTTATAAATCCAATGACCGAGCCAAAACCAATTTTAATACTATCAGTGAAATTTCTTTTGTTGAAGATTAATTCAGCGCCTATTGCCCCGATAAATGGACCAATAAGGATTCCTAAAAAAGGGATAACAAATGGTCCAACGATAATCCCTATCGTACTTCCCCAGATTCCGGCCTTGGAACCTCCATATTTTTTAATTCCAATCATATTAGCAATATAGTCGGCAACAAATAAAAGTACAATAAACAAACCTTGAATCAACCAAAAGTACCATCGAAAGGGTTGAAAATTAAAAAAGACTCCATATAGTAAAAAGCCTGCCAATATAAATAACACACTTGGAACAATCGGATACACCAGACCAACAAATGCAACAATAAATAACAAAATGATGATGCTCCAATAGACCAATTCCATTTTATCCATCCCTCATAAAACTTTTTCTAGATATTTTATACAGTTTACACTTTCCTTCATACGATTAAAACTTGGAATAGGTTTCAAAATATAAAATTGAGTTGCTGTCATTCTTGTATATAACCTTTACTAAAGATACAATAGATGCTGAAGCAATCATTTGTGATTTA
This sequence comes from Bacillus sp. OV166, assembly GCF_900177675.1. Lineage (GTDB taxonomy): Bacteria > Bacillota > Bacilli > Bacillales > Cytobacillaceae > Neobacillus. The sequence continues at coordinate 4,999,276 of NZ_FXWM01000001.1, forward strand.
ATGTATAAAGGTGGTCATTATGAATATTTTCAAGCAATTGTATAAAAGTATCTACTCTCCTAAAGATATTGCCTTATTTCGATTCCAAGGGATAGGAAAAACAATATTATTTGTTTTCTTCTTAACATTAATTTCGATTCTGCCGTCAGTAATTTACTTAAGTACCGCACTTACCACGGGTGTCGATACGGCAAGAACCATTATTACTGACGAATTACCTGATTTTTCAATTCAAGACGGGCATCTAACAGCCGATACTAAAGTGCCCATTACATTAAATAAGGATGATTTTTCTATTATTTTAGACCCAACTGGAGCTATTTCTGCAGATGATATCCAAGATGAGGGAAATTCTTTTGCCATGTTAAAAGATCAATTTGTTTTAGCTGCAGGCGGCCGATTTGATACATATCCCTATTCCATGTTAGAAGGGCTAAACATTGCAAAGGGAGACATTGTGGATTTTATTAACACAATTGGCGGAATAAAATGGATAATAATCCCTGTGGTTTCTGTGTTTATCTACTTGTTTGCATGTGCTGGCAGTTTTATCGAGGTAACGGTTTTAGCTCTAATTGGTTTATTATTAAAGAACCTTTTAGGTAGGAAACTAAATTACCGGCAGTTGTGGCGAATGGCTGCATACAGCGAAACATTACCAACATTGTTTTTTACCATTATGGCGGCAATTAAAACAACCGTTCCTAACAGCTTCTTGATTAATTGGTTTGTTGTGATCATCGTTTTATACCTGGCCATTAATGAAATTCCAAAACCAAAAAAAGTGAACTAAGAGGCGCCCATAGCGGGCGTTTTTTTATTAACTCGTTCTTTTTCCAATTGGACAAGCATACCAATGTACAAACTGTCTATTTGGAGGCTTGTCCGATGAAAAAGTTATTTGGTTTCTTATTAGCCGTTTTAATCATATATGTAATTTATATTGATTTAACTGTTGGCACCCTGCCTTCCCAATTCACACAGCAGGTGGATGCTAAAATCGAAACACAAAATAAGGAGTTGAAAACAGAAACAGACATCCCTTCTTTCGAAGCACAAGTTGAACCAGGTGAAACAGTGCTATCTATCGTGGAACATCAACTGGATAAATCACTTCCGGTATCGATTTCCGACTTAATCGAGGACTTTCGAAAATTAAATCCTGGGGAGACTCCAGAAAAAATTCAAATCGGGTCTACATATCATTTCCCTGATTACTCAAAATAAAGAGGATAGTGCTTATTCTTGTCAAAAATAGTGAAAGGCTGATAAAATAGAGTCGGATTGTTTTTATATACCTTATTCGAATCCCATTTTGAAGGAGCGAATTACACGTGAGTGAAATATTACACCGCACAAAAACCCGACCAATTAAAGTTGGTAACTTAACGATTGGCGGGAGTAACGAATTATTTATACAAAGTATGACCACAACAAAAACACATGATGTTGAAGCAACCGTTGCTGAAATAAAGCGTCTTGAAGAAGCTGGCTGTCAGATTGTTCGGGTGGCTTGTCCGGATGAACGGGCTGCGAATGCCATTCCTGAAATCAAAAAAAGAATCAACATTCCACTTGTTGTCGATATTCATTTCGATTATAAATTGGCTCTTAAAGCAATTGAAGGCGGAGCAGATAAAATCAGAATCAATCCCGGTAATATCGGAAAACGGGAAAAAGTCGAGGCTGTCGTAAAAGCCGCGAAGGAAAAAGGCATTCCCATCCGAATCGGGGTAAATGCTGGCTCACTCGAAAAGAGAATTTTAGAGAAATACGGATATCCAACAGCAGATGGTATGGTCGAAAGCGCGCTACACCATATTAAAATTCTTGAGGATTTAGATTTCCATGACATTATTGTTTCCATGAAGGCCTCTGATGTAAATCTTGCCATTGAAGCTTATGAAAAGGCATCGAGAGCATTCGATTATCCCCTTCATCTTGGGATTACTGAGTCTGGAACCCTTTTTGCAGGCAGCATAAAAAGTGCGGCAGGTTTAGGCACTATTTTACACATGGGAATCGGTAACACACTACGTGTTTCCTTAAGTGCAGACCCAGTTCAGGAAGTAAAAGTTGCTAGAGAACTTTTAAAGGTGTTCGGTCTCTCTTCTAACGCGGCCACATTGATCTCTTGCCCGACATGCGGCCGGATTGAAATTGACCTCATTAGTATTGCAAATGAAGTCGAAGAATACATTGAAAAAATTAAAGCTCCGATCAAAGTAGCTGTTTTAGGCTGTGCCGTTAACGGACCTGGAGAGGCCCGTGAAGCCGATATTGGCATTGCCGGTGCTCGAGGTGAAGGGTTATTATTCAGGAAGGGTGAGATCGTCCGCAAGGTTCCTGAAGCGCAATTAGTTGAAGAATTGAAAAAAGAAATTGACCAGATTGCCGAAGAATATTTTCAGAAAAAAGCAGAGGAAGATAAAATTACGAATTAACATCAAGAAACCCGGTATTTTCACCGGGTTTCTTTTTGCTCCTATGCAGGTTGTGTTAAAAGAACGGAAGAATAAAGATACCAATAACAATTGATATTGCACCGATACCAATGGCCCAGGCGCCTAGCCCTGTGGCCCCTCTCCTTCTGGCAACAAAACCTAACACAATACCTGCAGCTCCAAAAAGAATAGGTAATACAAACAGTGATAAAATCGAAAGCACCAAAGCAAGCGTTCCTAGACCTGTACCACCTGCAGCATTTTCCTTTTGCCCCGTCTGTTCCTTTCTTCGAATAAGTGGAACAGGAGCAGCTATTTCCGCTGCTGTTTCTTCCCTATATTCTGAAGATCGTATCGGAACAGAAGCACCAATCGTAGGATTATTGTCATCTTTTTTCAATGTGTAGTGAGCCCTAATAGGTGCGGCAATTTCTGATGCTGTTTCCTCCCGATATGATGTAGGAGAATTGGGAATATCTTGGCCAATATTTGCACTTTGAAGAGCTTCCTGCACTTTCGTGTCTCTTTCATCTGCCATCCTAATCCCTCACTTTCAGTAATAGGAGCATTAATTATTGTTCGCCTCTATCTGCTTTTTAGTATGTTAATGTTTGCCTAAATTAGTTTTTTGTTTCTTTTCCCCCGTTGACCACTCAATTTTGGTAAACTAAAAGGAGAATCCTAAAAGCTATATGAAGGTGAGAGCAAAAATGAGAAAAAGGTTTGGAATCGATATTGATGGAACGGTTACATGCCCCAAATCCATCATCCCTTTTATTAATAAAGCATTTGACATGAATATTATGTATGAGGACGTTAATCAATATGAATTAACTCCATTCGTAAATGTTTCAGAAAAAGAGTTCGCCACATGGTTTTCTGAAAATGAACCCATGATTTATAAAGGCTCTCCTCTCGCTGAAGGAGCGGGAAAAGTCTTAAATAAATGGGAAAAAGAGCATGAATTGTTTTTCATTAGTGCACGTGGCTCCCATTTACTCGATGTAACCATCCAATGGTTCCTTGATAAAGGCTTAACCTTTGACCACATTGAATTAATTGGATCACATGACAAAGTAGCCACAGTGAAAAAGCATTCGGTTGATATCTTTTTTGAGGATAAACACGATAATGCTGTAATGATCCATGAAGAGTGTCAGATTCCTGTCATATTATTTGATACACCATATAATCAAGATCCTCTTCCAAAGGGTGTCATCCGGGTTAATAACTGGAAAGAAGCTTATATTTGGGTAGAAAACTGGGAAAAGCAGCAGGTCCACAGGGAAATGGTTAGTTCCAGCATTTAATTTTAGATACAAAAAACAGCTTGTATGCAAACAAGCTGTTTTTTAATGACATTCAGGACAAAGACCGTAAATCTCAAATTTATGACCTGAAATATCGTATCCTTTTAAATTTTCACTTAAGTCGTTCATTGGGCAAGTTTCAATTTCTTTCGTTTTTCCGCAGGTCATACAGATAAAATGATGATGATGGTGATGTCTTGAACATGTAAAACGGAAATGTTTCTCTCCTGATAATTCTGTCATCTCAAGAATCCCCATATTCACAAACAAGGAAAGATTACGATAGATAGTATCAAAGCTCAGACCTGGATAATCATCTTTAAGCTGATCCAAGACGTCCTTAGCCGTTAAATATTTATCACTGTCAGCAAACAATTGAAGCATATCTTCTCTTTTACCAGTTTGTTTAAATCCTTTTTCTTTTAAGTATTGGATTGCCTCATTAACGTTCACCTGACGGCACCCCCTTACGAATTAAGAATTTTTTATAAAAAATAGAAAAAATTAAGATAAGGACAGCAATCATAACGATTGTTCCACCGGGAGCTAAATCTAAGTAATACGCAGTAAACAAGCCGCCAAGTACTGACACTTCACCAAAAAGGACAGATAAAAAAATAGTTTGCTTAAATCCTTTGGCTAGCCTTATACTGGCTGCTACAGGTAACGTCATTAAAGATGAAACCAACAAAATTCCGACAATTCTCATAGAAGCTGCAATTACCAAGGCCACCATCACAATAAAAATAAAGTGAATACTTTTGGCCGCTATCCCTGAGGCTTTCGCGTGTTCTTCATCAAAGGATAATAAAAAAAGCTCTTTATACAATAAAATAATCACTAAAATTACCAAGATACCGATAATAAATACGACCCATAAATCGGTTCTGCTAACTGCCGAAACACTGCCAAATAAATAACTAAACAAATCAGTATTAAAACCATTGGCAAGCGAAATAAATATCACCCCTAAGCCAATACCACTAGAGAGAATAATTGGAATCGCAAGTTCTTGGTAGTGCTTATAGACGCCCCTAAGTTTTTCGATGAATAGTGATCCCCCAACAGAAAAAACCATTCCTAAGTATAGTGGATTTACTCCTGCCATCATCGCAACATTTCTTTCAAGAAGCAGGCTCGCTGCTATGCCTGCCAGAGTAACATGACTGAGTGCATCCGCAATTAACGATAGTCTTCTTACTACAACAAATACTCCTAGTAACGGGGCAATAATTCCGATCATAAGCCCTGTTAAAAAAGCATTTTGTAAAAATTCATAGTGAAAAATTCCTTGAATCATTTTACAACGCCTCCGTGCTCATGATGATGGTCTAGCATGTGAACATCATGGCCATAAATTTTAGAAATACCATCAGCCCGGAGCTGTTCAAATTCCATTGTTTCCCCATGAAAATGCAAATGTTTATTCAAGCACGCAACATGTGAGACTTTTTCCGAAATCGTCCCAATATCATGAGTAACCAATAAAAGGGTAATATCATGACTTTTATTTAAATCACCCAGCATTTGATAAAAATTATTAACATTCTCGGCATCAACGCCTACCGTAGGTTCATCCAGAATGAGGAGGCTTGGTTCACTAACGAGGGCTCGTGCAATAAAAACTCTTTGTTGCTGACCTCCAGAGAGCTCACCAATATTTCTGTTGCTAAACCCTTCCATACCGACTGCCTCCAAGGCTTCGATTACTTTTTGCGCATGTTCTTTTTTAAAAAACCTAAACATCCCAAGCTTTTTGGTTAAACCACTCTCGACAACTTCAAATACAGTAGCAGGAAAACCAGTGTTGAAGGAATTAGCCTTTTGAGAAACATAGCCAATTTTTTGCCAATCTTTAAACTTATTAATTTCCTTACCGAATAAAAAGATGTCCCCTTTTTGCGGCTTTAATAACCCTAAAATCAACTTCAATAATGTGGATTTTCCAGATCCATTAGGACCGACAATCGCTAAAAAAGAACCACTTGGAATAGTAATGTTAATGTCCTCTAGCACAACATCTTTTTCATAACGATAAGAAAGTTTTTTTATTTCTATAATTGATTGCATAGTCAGCGCATCACCTTTAATTATAAGAATCATTCCGATTTAACCTAAAGTAGTATACAATAGGTATTCTTGAATGTAAAGTCTGCCACTCCGGCATTCGTCCATTTGATTCACAAAAATCTCTAATCACACTCCCGGAACTTCTTCATACATTAAGGTGAGGAGTGGTGAGGGTGACAATTTTTCAGAGCATCATTAATCATAAAATTAACACGATCACAGCTGAAGAACTGGTAAAATATGCGGATCAATTTAAAATATCAGTGACTAGGCAGCAGGCAGTGAAAATTGCCGAATACTTAAGAGGGAAAAATGTGAATATATTTGATGATTCACAGCGGACTCAATTAGTGAAAGAAATTGCCAAAACAGCGGGTCCAGCAACGGCCCGAGAAGTAAATAAATTATTTATACAGTTAACTAAAAAGTAAAAGCTGTGCACTTTGCACAGCTCTTTTTTATGATTGCATGATAAGGTCAAGCAGGTTCTCATTGAACTTTTGTTCCCGGAGCATATGAATCTCAAATTTATATGGGGCTTTTTTATTATTCTTATCCTCACCCACATATGGAGTTTCTAAAATCTTTGGAACATCGGTAAGCTGTGGATGGTGGACAATATAATTTAGGGCCTTAAAGCCGATATGGCCAAACCCAATATTTTCGTGTCTATCCTTTCGCATTCCGACCGCATTTTTACTATCATTAATATGCAGTACTTTCAATTTGTTCAAGCCAACTATTTTGTCAAACTCATTTAATACACCATCAAAATCCTCAACAATATTATAGCCTGCATCATGCGTATGGCAGGTATCAAAACAAACGGATAACTTATCACTATAGTTTACTCCATCCATTATCATCGCTATTTCTTCGAAGGATTTTCCACACTCGGAGCCTTTTCCAGCCATCGTTTCCAAGGCAATTTGTACTTGCTCTTTGCCAGTCAGTACTTCATTTAATCCTTCGATAATTTTTTTAATACCAGCCTCGGTACCAGCACTTACATGTGCTCCAGGATGCAGGACGATTTGCTTTGCTCCAATTGCCTCTGTTCTTTCAATTTCTGTTCGAAGAAATCTAACACCCAATTCAAAAGTATCTGGATTGGTTGTATTTCCAATATTGATAATATAAGGAGCATGAACGACAATTTCGGAGATACCGTTCTGTTCCATATGCCTCCGCCCTGCTTCAATATTGAGATCTTCGATTTTTTTTCTTCTTGTATTTTGCGGTGCCCCGGTATAGACCATAAACGTGTTTGCACCATAGGAAATTGCTTCTTCACTTGCGGCAAGCAGCATATCTTTCCCACTCATCGAAACATGTGATCCTAATTTAAGCATACCTTTTTCTCCCTGGTTTGATTATTTTTTTCTTTGCTCAATCCTTCGTTCACGCTTTTTAATTTTATCCATTTCCCATTGCATTTTCTTTTTATAACCCGGTTTTACTTTATTTGGCTTCTTAACCAACGATTTAGCTTTTTGATCGGCCTTATCCTCTTGCCTTACACGCGTCTTCCTTTTATTACGTTCATCGACGGTAACAAATTCGTTATTTTTAAGATCGACATTCTTAAATTGAATCCCCATTTTTTCTAACCGGTTTAACGCATCTTCATCCGATGACTCATAAATTGTGAGGGCAATGCCCGAATTTCCGGCACGCGCTGTTCTCCCGACTCTATGGATATAAAAATCTAAGTCTGACGGGAGTTCATAGTTGATGATATGGCTGACCCCTTCTATATCAATTCCTCTAGAAGCAAGATCTGTTGCGACAATATATTGATAATCCAAATCCTGAATTTGCTTCATCATTTGTTTCCGTTCCCGAGGATTTAGATCACCATGAACTCGGCCAACTTTTAAACCTTTTTCATTTAAAAAGTACGCCACTTCTTCAGCCATTTTTTTTGTATTCGTAAATACAATCGCTAGATAAGGATTGTAGGCAAGAAGGGCATCATGAACAAGCTGCTTTTTACTCCGGTGTCTTGATGGCAAAAGATAATGCTCTAAATTTTCTGCTGCTCTTCTTTTCGGTTCTATCTGAACAGTTTTTGGATTTTCCATATATTTTTTAAGAAAGGGTTTTAATTTTTCAGGGATCGTTGCTGAAAAAACGAGCATTTGCAAGTTTTCTGGCATTTTAGCCGCTACTCGATCCAAATCTTCAATAAATCCCATATCTAACATCATATCAGCTTCATCCACGACCAGCATTGCCGCAGTATGAACAAATAAAGCTTTTTCACTCATCAGGTCCTTGATTCTACCCGGAGTTCCAACAACTATATGTGGCTGAACCTTTAATTTTTCAATCGACCGCTGCTTATCCGTCCCCCCAATATAGCATCTTGTCATAATGGATTGCTCTGGGCTGCAATGTGTCGTTATTTTTAATATTTGGTGATAAATTTGAGAGGCAAGCTCTCTTGTAGGTGCAGTAATGACAGCTTGAACTTCCTGTCGTGACGGGTCAATTTTTTCGAGGATTGGAAGAACATAGGCAAGAGTTTTTCCCGTCCCTGTTTGTGACTGACCAATAGCACTCTCTCCCTTTAAAACGACAGGAATCATCCGTTCCTGAATTTCAGTCGGCTCAGTAAAACCGAACTCCTTAACGGCTTCTATAATAAATGGTTGAAACGTAAAACGATCAAAACGATTTTCTTTCATATATTTGCTCCTTATAATTAAAATCTCATGATTTTGGAGTAGTTTTTTTTACTTAAGCAAGTGCAACACTTTCTATTCCATCATGCAATTATAGTCAATATTTCATCAAAACTCCAGTTATCTTTCGTTTTAATATCATTTTCTACTTATTACTGACTTTTAAACAACTAAATTTAGTCTTTGTCCTGTGTATAATACCTAAACCAAATTAGGGTAAATGCATAATTTAAAGCATGAGGCAATTGAAAGGAGGCAACGAGATGCAACCAAGACCAAGAATGCCTATGCAGGGGGGAATGGGACCAGGACCTTTTGGACCACGTAATCAGATGATGAACCCTGGTTTTAACCCTTTTAGCGGTAGGAATCCAATGATGGGTGCCCCTTCCAATCCGTTTGGAGGAGGAAATAACCCCATGATGATGGGGCAAATGATGAGAAGACCTAATCCTATGAACAAAGGCGGCGGGGGATTACTTTCGAAAATTCTCGGAGGAAGAAGCCAAGCTGGCGGCTTTATGGGAATGCAAGGAGCAGGAAAAGCAGCATCAGGAGGCGGAGGACTGCTCCAATCTTTGAGTAACCCCGGCGGACTAACTAGCATGTTGAACAATACGCAGCAGGTGCTAAAGACAGCCCAGTCGATTGGGCCGATGATCCAACAATATAGCCCAATGATAAAAAATCTTCCTGCAATGTGGAAAATTTATAAAGGATTCAAAAATGCTTCAAAAACTACGGATGATGCAACAGTAGAAAATAACCAATCAACTGGTGCCGCCGTCGATGAATCATCCAATCATGAAGAACCTGTAAAAAGTACTTCCAATAAAAAAGGGCAACGCAAAAATAAGCAACAGCAAATGCCTTCAAAGAAAAGTCCAAATCAAAAAGGAAGTTCTGTTCCGAAAATGTATATTTAAATGCAGAATGCTGGAGACAGCATTCTTTTTTTCTTCCTAAAACTGCTAAGGAAAATTGTATCTTTGTATTATTTCTATTAGTTTTATATAATAAACACGTAAAACTATTAAACAATGTCTTTTTTAGGAGGACTTTTTATATGCAAATTATCAAAATTTCACCACGAGGTTACTGCTATGGTGTCGTCGATGCCATGGTTATTGCAAGAAACGCTGCTTTAGATAAAACATTACCACGCCCAATCTACATTTTAGGGATGATTGTTCATAATAAACATGTTACAGATGCTTTCGAAGAAGAGGGGATTATTACCCTAGATGGAAAAAACCGTAAAGATATTCTCGATAAAGTAGAAACAGGTACGGTTATCTTTACTGCTCATGGAATATCTCCAGAAGTTAGAGAACTCGCAAAACAGAAAGGGCTAGTAACGATAGATGCGACATGTCCTGATGTAACGAGAACCCATGATTTGATTGAAGAAAAAACAAAAGAAGGCTACCAAGTAATTTATATCGGAAAAAAAGGCCATCCAGAACCGGAGGGTGCAGTTGGTGTGGCCCCTGGCATGGTCCACCTGGTTGAAACTCCAAATGATGTAAATGCATTAACGATTGACTGTGAAAAGTTACTTGTCACAAATCAAACAACGATGAGTCAATGGGATGTGGCTGATACGATGAAAAAAGTTCAGGAAAAATATCCAAATGTAGAAGTCTATAATGAAATTTGCCATGCAACGCAAATTCGCCAAGAAGCAGTTGCAGAACAAGCAACAGAAGCTGATGTGACGATTGTAGTAGGTGATCCAAAAAGTAATAATTCCAATCGCCTTGCACAGGTCTCTGAGGAAATTGCTGGAACAAAGGCGTATCGCATTGCTGATATAACTGAGTTAGAAATTGAGTGGATTAAGGATGCCAAAAATGTCGCGGTAACATCCGGAGCCTCTACTCCAACACCGATAACAAAGGAAGTAATCACATTCCTTGAACAATTTAACCCAAATAATGAAGCCACATGGGAACGTCGAAAAAAGGTCCAATTAAGCAGAATATTACCAAAGGTTAAAAAAACTGAAGAGTAAAATAGTGAATAAAAAGAACCGAGTCTGCGGACCGGTTCTTTGCTTTTATACAAATTGGAATGGATCTGTATTTACTTCAGAAGGAAAAATCTCCACGGTATAACCCGTTTCTTGACACATCTTTTGTAATGTTGCAGTCAGGCCTTTTTTCATCACTTTTTCCACATTATGGCCTGGATCAATCATATTCAAGCCCTGCATTGCTGCATCATGGGCAGTGTGATAATAAATATCCCCTGTAACATACACATCTGCCCCTTGAAACTTGGCATTCATGAAGTATTTATTTCCATCCCCGCCTAAAACAGCAACCTTTTTAATTTTAGTGCTTAAATCGCCAACCACACGGACAGTTGAAACTTCAAGTGCTAATTTCACTTTTTCCGCAAATTCTCCTAATGTCATTTCATGGACTTTTCCGATTCGGCCAAGACCGAGTACTTCACCTTTGTTCTCAAGCGGGTAGACATCATAGGCCACCTCTTCATATGGATGTGCTTTTAACATAGCAGTAATCGTTTTCTTTAGATGTGGTTCAGGAACAATGGTCTCGATTCTTACTTCCTCCACTTCTTCTAACCTGCCTGCCTCACCAACAAATGGATTGGTATTTTCACCAGGCACAAATCTTCCTGTCCCATTTGCGGAAAATGAACAATGGCTGTAGTTTCCAATAAATCCTGCGCCTGCATTTCCAAGGACTTTTCTAATAACTTCTGCATGGCTTGCTGGGACAAAAACAACTAATTTCTTTAGCTTTGTATCAAAAGTCGGCACGAGTACCTCTGCATCTTCTATTTCTAAAGCATTTGCAAGCAGGTCATTTACCCCGCCTTTTGCGACATCAAGGTTCGTATGGGCTGCGTAAACAGCAATATCGTGTTTCAATATTTTTTCGATCATTTTCCCTTGAACCGTGTCAGTTAGCAAATTCTTAAGAGGTCGATAAATAATCGGATGGTGGGCAAAAATGAGCTGAACATTTTTTTCAATTGCCTCATCGATTACATTTTCCAGGACATCAAGGGCAATCATTATTCGTTCAACTTTTTTATTTAAGCGTCCTATTTGTAAGCCAATCTTATCCCCTTCCATCGCCAAACCTTTCGGGGAAAACTGTTCAAATAGTTGAATGACTTCGTGACCATTAGGAATTTTCATTCTTTAAAGCCTCCTCTACCAGCTTAATTTTGGCGATCATCTCTTGTTTTTTTTCATTCGTTTCAGGAGATTGGCTTGCACCCTCAAGTGCTTCATAAATACGCTGCCAATTGTTTATTTCTGCTGTCCATTTTTTCTTAAAGGTTTTATCCTGTTTTTGTAGAAGGAATGGACCCACTAAAAGCCCCATATCAAGATTTTTTTTATAAGGCTTATTAGGATCGCCCTTTTCACCTATTAAAATCTCGTATATTTTCCCATCTTCCTCAAGTATTTCTTCGTCAATTAGTTCCCAGTTATTTTCAATAAACCATTTCCTGATCGAAATCGCGCTAATATTTGGTTGTAACACCAGACGCTTGACGGAAGTCAGTTTATCTTTACCATTTTCTAGAATGTTTGCAATTAAGGCACCGCCCATTCCAGCAATTGTAATACAATCCACTTCACCAAGTTGAATAACTTCCAGACCATCACCTAATCGCACGGAAATAACCCCCGCTAACCCTTCTGCTAATACATTCCTCTCAGCCAACTGGAAGGGACCCTTAGCAACCTCACCAGCAATGGCAAATGGTAATCCCTCATTTTTTGCTAAGAAACAAGGTAAATAAGCATGGTCTGAGCCAATATCTGCGAGCCTCGCTCCTTTTGGAACATAGTTAGAAACCGCAGCCAATCTTGCTGACAATTTATCTGTATTCAAACATACCACCACTTTTTATATGTAATTTATATAGTATAAAAAAAGTCCTTTACAGATGCAAAGGACCTTTTCTAGTTATTTAATGTTTGCTAACCAATCTGCCATTGCTGCAGCCTGTTCTGGTTTAACAAGACCTGCTGGCATGCCTGTACCCTTACCTTTTGTAACAAAAGTCATAAGTTCTTCCTTAGAATACTTGCTGCCCACACCTTTTAATGTAGGTCCTACTACCCCTTGATACTGGTCGCCATGACAGCCAATACAAGATTGCTTGTAAATGTCTTCTGGCTTTGATGCGGCAACCTCTGTTTTCTCATTGCCTTCACCATTTTCCTTAGCAACTTCTTTCATATCACCAAGGCCTTTGAAAGACAAAATTAGAATTAACACAATTCCAAATGCCATGATGAGAACGTAAGGAATAACCGGATTTCGCTTCATGATATAACCTCCCTTATGTACGAACGTCTGTTAAATATTGAATAAAGTCTACAAACAACTACTATTTTACTTGAAAATGAACAGAAGGAAAAGCCCTAAACTTATTTTATCACTATAATCTTAATAAAAAAAAGAAAACAAGCCAAATTAGTGAAAATATCTAGTTTAGCCTGTTTTTAAATTTACTATTTTATTTTATTAATCATAGGCTCCCTGAACAATCCCTACGGCTATTGCACCAATCCCTATACGTCCGGGCCATCTAACCATAAATAAAAACTGTTTAAGGCCTCTCCAAGCTTCCCTAAAAGGTCCTCAAAAGGTACTTTGACATCTTCTAACACAGTTCGGTTGTATTTGATAATTTCAAACCCATCTCCTAAAATAAAAGAATAAATAGCGGGCCATGAATTTTCTTAAGTCTATTTGCAAAATGAGAGACAATTCAGTAAAATGGATTCAAATAGAGAAAGTGCTTACATTTACTTAAGTGTTTCCACTTGTGTATTCATTAATTGATGCACAAGAAAAAAGCCTACTTCAGTTATGAAGTAGACTATTCATTAGAATATTTTATTCTAAGAAATCTTTTAATCGTTTGCTGCGACTAGGATGGCGTAATTTCCGCAATGCCTTTGCTTCAATTTGACGGATACGCTCACGAGTAACACCGAAGACCTTTCCTACCTCTTCGAGTGTACGAGTACGTCCATCATCCAGTCCAAAACGCAGGCGAAGGACATTTTCTTCCCGGTCTGTTAAAGTATCTAAGACATCTTCAAGTTGCTCTTTTAATAATTCATAGGCAGCATGCTCTGAAGGTGAGGTTGCATCCTGGTCTTCAATAAAATCACCGAGGTGGGAATCATCTTCTTCACCAATAGGTGTTTCCAGTGATACAGGCTCTTGGGCAATTTTCAAAATTTCCCTAACCTTATCAGGTGTTAGATCCATATCTTCACCAATTTCTTCAGGTGTTGGTTCACGGCCAAGATCCTGAAGTAATTGACGCTGAACACGAATTAATTTATTAATGGTTTCAACCATATGCACAGGAATCCGTATGGTCCTTGCTTGGTCTGCAATCGCACGTGTGATGGCTTGACGAATCCACCAAGTTGCATAGGTACTAAATTTGAAGCCTTTTCGATAATCAAACTTCTCAACAGCTTTGATTAGACCCATATTACCTTCCTGAATAAGATCAAGAAAGAGCATTCCACGACCGACGTAGCGCTTTGCAATACTTACTACAAGACGGAGGTTGGCTTCAGCTAGACGTCGTTTAGCTTCTTCGTCGCCTGCTTCAATTCGGTTAGCCAGCTTAATTTCCTCTTCAGCAGAAAGCAAATCAACACGGCCGATTTCTTTTAAGTACATACGAACTGGATCATTAATCTTAACCCCTGGAGGGACGCTAAGATCATTTAGATCAAATTCATCATCATCACCTTTAGCTAATTGCTTAGGATTTGGATCTTCCTCGTCACTTTCACCAACTAATTCAATACCTTGATCACCGAGGAACTCGTAAAATTCGTCCATTTGGTGTGAATCTAGTTCAAAATTAGCCAATTTCTCAGCAATATCATCATAGGCAAGGACGCCGGTTTTTTTACCCAGTGCCGTTAACTGGTCTTTCACTTGTTCAAAAGTGAATTCATTCTCAACTTCTTTTGAACGGGCTGATTTTTCAGCAGCCATATGTCCCCCTCCTTCCAGAATCAAAGACAGTAAAATGGAATCTATAGAGATTTACGCAATTGAATAATTTCCATTGCAATTGCAGCAGCTTTACCAAGATCACTTTGTCGCTCTGCTTCTTTTTGTTCCACTTCTTTTTCTTTTATCTTTAACAATTTTTGATAATTCAACACCTGTTTGATATAATCAGTTAATTCTTGATTGCTTAATTCGTCATTTATGGACATCATTTCAATATTAGCAACCATTCTTCTAAGATTATCATCTTGAATATAGGATAAAAATGCACTTGAATCAGGTTGGAAATGATCCTCATAAAATCCTAGCAGATAGGTTATTATTGCCTGATGTTCATCAATATTAAACGTATTTTCTTGTAATAAATCCTGAACTTTATAAGCAACATCTCGATCTTTTAGCATGTGTGCGATTAATCGCCTTTCTGCTGTGTAATGCGCTGGCTTGAGTTCACTTACTTTCTTAGGAATTAAAATAGGTTTATCAACAGGTTGGTTTTTTCCGGTAGTTTTTCTTTTATCAGCGAAGAAAATTTGCTTTTGCTGCTGTTTCAATGCATCTAATGAGAGTGAAAATTCTGCTGCAAGTTGCCGCAAATAATGATCTCTTTCAACTGCTTTATTCAAATTGCTGATTTCTTTAATTATCACTTCGATATATGCAAGCCTATCTCCTTCTAGCTGAAGATTTTACCTCTGCGAAAGTAAAGAAATTTAAACGCCATCCATGTTAAGCCGGCCGCGATAACCTCATTTCGGAATTTCTCAGGACCGTTCTTTTTAATGTATTCATCGGGGTCCATGCCGTCTGGCATCATCGCTACCTTTATTTGAAAGCCAGCATTGTTAAGATGGTTCCCCGCTCGAAAAGCAGCTTCAATTCCTGCCTTATCTGAATCGTAACAGATGGTTACGGATTGGACACTTTGCCTTAAAAGGGCTATATGTTCATCTGTCAAGGATGTCCCCATTGTGGCAATGCCATTTTCCACACCCGAGCGATCTGCGGAAATTACATCGGCAAATCCCTCAAATAAAACAGCATATTGCAATTTTTTTAAACTTGGCTTCGCATTATGATAATTATATAAAATTTTACTTTTATTAAAGATTGGCGTTTCAGGACTATTTAGATATTTGGGCTCTTCGGCCCCGAGTGATCTGCCTGAAAAAGCAATCGTATTACCATTTCGGTCAAAAATCGGAAACATTATTCGATCCCTAAATCGATCGAAATAAGTCCCATCCCTTTCACGTTTGATAATTAATCCGGCTTTCTCCATCCATTCAGGTGGGAAATCTCTTTTAGATAGAAATTTATAAACAAAATCCCATGAATTTAGGGAATACCCAATTTGAAACTTATCAATCGATTCGCGAGTAAATCCCCTGCTCAGCAGATACTCTAAAGCCTGCCCGCCTTCTTTTGTATTTACAAGCAAGTGATGGTAAAATTTCTGTAACAGCTCATGAGCCCCTAAAAAAGCTTGGTGCTCTTGAGAAACCTTTTTCTCGCCTTGTCCCCCAGATAAATTAATTTCAAGGTCGATATTTACCTTCGAAGCTAGTTTAATGGCAGCTTCCTGAAATGAAATCCCTTCAAGTTCCATTAAAAAAGAAAAAACATTACCGCCAGCGCCACAGCCAAAACAATGGAAAATTTGTTTATCAATTGATACTGAAAATGATGGGGTACTTTCTCCATGGAATGGACATAATCCGAAGTAATTTCGCCCCTGTTTTTTCAGTTGAACATAATCGCTGATTACTTCGACAATATCAACAGCCTGACGAATTTGATTAATCTTTTCTTCGGCAATACGCTCTGCCATGAAAACAACTCCATTTGTACTATCAGGTATTCGGCAGGCAATCTTTAAATTCCTGCAAATTTCGACAAAATTTTTATTAATTTTGTCATAAATTTTGAACGATCTTCAGTTTGGAAGGAATTAGGGCCTCTCCCTTCCCAGCGTCAACATATTTCCAGTCTTCCTATGTAGATTTTTCTTCATTCATATGGAGACGGAGGAAGCAACAAAAAGAACACGGACGCTAAACTTGGATCCTATTTCGACAATCTCTGCCCAGTGGGCATGAATCTGCATCGACATAAATAGTCGGATTGCCTTCTACATTAGTATTAATTCTACATCTATCCGCATATTCCTTCTTTAACAAATAACTTTTGTAAAAGGATTTATGTCGAATTCTTTTTAGGGGGTCCCCTTGACATCTAACAATAAATAGTTTATTCGTTCACAAGCAAGTCTAAACCTAAAAAGATATATTTTTATCACAATTTTTTATTATAGTACATTTATTATCATTTTACCATAACTTTTTATCATTATTATTCCACTTTCTATCAGAAGAAAACACATAATCAAATGATTATGTGTTAAGGTCTCCCTTTATGAATATAATTTAGGATAACATTTGCTGTTTCTTCAACCGCTTTATTGGTTACATCAATAACGGGACAATTTATTTTCTCCACTACTTTTTCAAAAAAGATTAACTCCGCTTTAATCCGTTCAATATTGGCATAACTTGCCTTATCATTTAATCCTAAGGAAATTAATCGTTCTCGTCTGATATTGTTTAACTTTTCAGGACTTATTTTTAAACCGAAGCATTTTTCGATCGGAACCCTATATAGTTCTTCTGGCGGATCCACTTCAGGTACCAGCGGGACATTAGCAACCTTTAAACGTTTATGGGCTAAGTACTGGGAAAGTGGTGTCTTTGAAGTTCTTGAAACGCCAATTAGGACAATATCTGCTTTTAGGATTCCTCTTGGGTCACGGCCATCATCATATTTTACAGCAAATTCAATTGCTTCTACTTTTTTAAAATAATCCTCATCAAGTTTTCGAACAAGGCCCGGTTCACATAAAGGTGTCTTCCCACTAAAAGCTTGAATCTTGTCCATTATTGGACCAATTAAATCGACTGCCAGAATCCCTTCCTTTTCCGCTCTTTCCTTGATATATGTACGCATTTCAGGTTTGACAAGCGTAAATGCAATCATTGCTTTATCCAGTTTAACAAGTGAAAGAACTTCATCAATATGTTCCTGGTCCTCTACATAGGGAAACCTTTTTAAATTCATTCCTGAGCCATTAAACTGGCTTATTGCTGCTTTGGTAACTAATTCAGCCGTTTCCCCTACTGAATCAGATACAACATAAATAATTGGTACACCCATTCTCCCTACACAACCCCTCTACAAGTTAACTTGTGACTTACTCATCACCCAGTCCAACAAACGCTTTTGTAATGTTTGTTTTCGTTAATCTGCCGATAACCTCATATCCATTTTCTGATTTTCGAACCACTGGCAGGGCATCAATTTGTTTTTCAATTAATTTTTTGGCGATATCGATTAATAAATCGTCCCGTTCACACATAGTTATATTCGGCATTCTAGTCATAATAATATTGACAGGAATGGTGGAAAGCTCTTGTTTACCTATACTTGCTCTAAGCAAATCTTTTCTGGACAATACCCCAACAAGGATGGTATTTTGATCCACTACAAATAATGTTCCCACATCTTCAAGGAACATGGTACAGATCGCATCATATACAGAAATATTTTCATTCACCACAATAGGGATGGATTGATAATCTTTCACATATATTTTTTGTAAATTTTCAGTTAACAGCTGTGTCCCAGATTTACCCGTATAAAAATAACCCACACGCGGTCTTGCATCTAAAAAGCCAGCCATTGTCAAAATTGCCAGATCCGGCCTCAATGTTGCTCTTGTCAAACTTAATTGATCGGCAATATGCTCTCCGGTAATCGGCCCATTTTCTTTTACAATTTGTAAAATATGTTCTTGCCGTTTGGTCAGTTCGATTGTACACACCACCTTTGTATTACATTATGAAGGGTTACCCACAACCTTCACATAGTCATACTTTATTAGGAATATTATATACTAAGGAATGTATTAAGAAAACTCGCCAATTGGCGAGTTTTCCATTAAAACGTCATCTTTTCTTGCAAAAAGCTAACAAGATCACTTACTGGAATCCGTTTTTGTTCCATTGTATCACGGTCTCGAACAGTAACCATATTGTCTTCTTTAGAGTCAAAATCATAAGTGATACAAAAAGGTGTACCAATTTCATCATGACGACGATAGCGTTTCCCAATGGAACCTGATTCGTCATAATCCACTGAAAAGTGCTTAGCTAAAGCAGCAAATACTTCTCGTGCTTCTTCAGACAGTTTCTTCGATAATGGAAGGACTGCCGCCTTAAATGGGGCTAGGGCAGGGTGGAAATGCATGACCGTTCTTGATGTACCATCTTCAAGCTGTTCTTCATCATAGGCATCAATTAAGAAGGCTAACGTAACCCGATCCGCTCCTAAGGAAGGTTCAATACAGAATGGGACATACTTTTCATTTGTTTCAGGATCAAGATAATGGAAATCTTCACCGGAATACTCCATATGCTGCTTCAAGTCATAATCTGTTCTTGAAGCGACACCCCAAAGTTCACCCCAGCCAAACGGGAACTTAAATTCAAAATCAGTAGTCGCATTACTATAATGGGATAATTCATCTTCAGAGTGGTCGCGAAGCCTTAAATTTTCTTTGGTAAGACCTAAAGACATTAACCAGTCTTCAGCAAATTGTTTCCAATAATCAAACCATTTTAGTTCTTCACCAGGCTTACAGAAAAATTCAAGTTCCATTTGTTCAAACTCTCTAGTCCTGAATGTAAAATTCCCCGGAGTAATTTCATTTCGGAAACTTTTTCCTATTTGAGCAATTCCAAACGGCATTTTCTTTCTCATCGTACGCTGAACATTTTTAAAGTTAACAAAAATACCTTGGGCCGTTTCAGGGCGAAGGAAAATTTCATTCGTACTTGATTCAGTTACCCCTTGGAAGGTTTTAAACATTAAGTTGAACTGACGGATACCAGTAAAATCATGACTGCCACAGTCCGGGCATGCGATATTGTGTTCTTTAACCAGTTCTTCCATTTTTTCAAATGGTAAGCCGTCGACAATCATTTCAATGCCTTTTTCATCTAGTGCATTTTCAATTAATTTATCCGCGCGATGGCGTGCTTTACAATTTTTACAATCAATCATTGGGTCATTAAAGTTCCCAATATGCCCTGATGCTTCCCAAGTACGAGGATTCATCAGAATACTTGCATCTAAGCCTACATTATAAGGCGACTCTTGAACAAACTTTTTCCACCATGCCTGTTTAATATTGTTTTTAAATTCAACGCCTAGCGGGCCGTAATCCCACGTATTTGCAAGTCCTCCGTAAATCTCTGAACCTGGAAAAATAAATCCTCTGTGCTTTGCATGTGAGACGATTTGTTCCATTGTTACATTCATTGAAATTGCTCCTTTTAATAAATTTGATTCAAACAAAAAAACTCTCGTCCCTATGCTTGTTAAGCATAGGGACGAGAGTTACCCGCGGTTCCACCCTATTTGCTGCAAAAAACAGCCTCTTTAATCGTGTTAATAAACACAAAGATTGCTCAGGAACGCCTTCCTTAGTGCCCTATACCCTAGCTTCCACCACCCTAGGTTCGCTTTTATAGAGATGACTAAGTACTTTTTTCCGTCAATGCAAATATTTTATTAATGAAAATAATAACGAAAACTCCAAACATTGTCAACAGGGTGCTTATAAGAGATTTCTGAATTTATCCATGGAATTAAGAAACTTCTTTGTTTTGAGACGAAGTCCGGAATACTCTTCATAGTAAGAAGTAATAACATTCTTAAGTTCAGCCTTTGTATCTTCTTTAACAGAAATATTTCCTAACCTAGACAGATCAAAATAATAAAATAGCCTTAATAATTTAATCGTACTCGGCGTTAATTTGAAATGGTACGGATCTTTATCCAGACAACGATGACAAATAAGCCCACCTTCACGAATGGAAAAAGAAAAATGTCCGTCTGTACTGCCGCAAACGGAACATTGATTTAAGATTGGGTTTAATCCCAACACATTTAACATTTTCATCTCATAGATATTCATGAGAATATCTGGGTCATAGCCCTCATTCAAATAATTTAATGTTTGATAGAGCAATTCAAAATGAAAAGGGTTTGGTTTTTTTTCTTCCGTGCATTTATCGGTTAACTCGACAATATAACTAGCATAGGCAGTTAAAAAAATGTCTTCACCAATCGATCTTAATGATGTAGCAGTTTCACCCTGCTGCATGCTTCCTAAACCAGATCCTCTAGTAATTAGAAAATAACCATGTGTAAAAAGTTGTGTAATAGAGGAAAGGCGGCTGTTTGGCTTTTTTGCACCACGAGCCATGACTCCAATCTTTCCCCATTCCCTTGTATATATTGTTACTATTTTATTTGTTTCACTATAATCTGTTGTTCTAATAACGATGCCTTCACACTTCTGAAGCATTATTGTCACCTTCTAAAGTAGCACGAAGGCAAACTTATGAAACGGGAAAATCGATTTGTGCTAGCTCATCATTCAGATTTCCGGGTATTTCTTGGTTTTCCTTCTCAAGTTCTTTAATGAGAAGATATGTGTCAATATTACCTGTTTGGAGGAATACTTTCCACGTAAAATCCATCATCGAAAACCCCACCTTTCATATTTAGACTAGCTTTCATTCGGTCCCAAACCTTACAATTATCATAGCCTGCCAGCGCAAAAATCATAAGACGAAATATTTGTTAATGTTGTCCATGCATAATTTGAAATAATCGGTAATATTTTAGTTAGGGTTATTAGAAAAGCGGAAGCGCCTTGGTCGGCCATTATTAATCAATATTCATCCTCATTGAAGCCATAATCTCGAAGCTGGGACATCTTATTGCGCCAATCTTTTTGAACTTTTACCCATAGCTCTAAATAAACTTTTGACCCTAAAAGATTTTCAATATCAACTCGTGCACGCTTGCCTATTTCTTTTAACATGCTGCCTTGCTTACCAATAATAATTCCTTTTTGTGAATCACGTTCGACAATTACGGTTGCCATGACATCAATAATTTCTTTACCCTCTCTCCGCTCCATTTTGTCAAGAACCACAGCTAAAGAGTGGGGAATTTCCTCTCGTGTTAAGTGGAGAGCTTTTTCCCTTATTAACTCAGTAATTATAAACCGTTCTGGGTGATCTGTGACCTGGTCTGCTGGATAGTATTGTGGTCCCTCCGGCAAGAAGGACTTAATCTGTCCTAACAATTGCTCCACATTGTTTCCTTCAAGCGCTGATATTGGGACAATTTCTTTAAATGGGTATTTTTCTTTATATGATTCAATAATCGGCAATAATTTATCAGGATGGACTTGATCAATTTTATTAATTACAAGAAAGATTGGCGTATTTACTGTTTGAAATTTTTCAAGAATAAATTCTTCACCACGTCCAAATCCTTCTTCAGCATTTACCATAAATAAAATCAAATCAACTTCTTTTAGCGTATTTACAGCAACCTTCATCATAAAATCGCCTAATTTGTGCTTGGGTTTATGGATACCTGGTGTATCTATAAAAATCATCTGGGCATCATTTACTGTTAACACACCTTGGATTTTATTACGAGTTGTTTGTGCTTTATCACTCATTATGGCAATTTTTTGGCCAATCACGCGATTAAGAAACGTGGATTTACCTACATTCGGCCGGCCAATAATCGAAATAAATCCTGACTTGTATCCTTTTCTTCCGTTGTCATTATTCAGCATAAAGATCCTCCTGTATGAAGGAACTTGCTTTTTTTGTTTCTTTAATTAGTTGATCGATGTTCACTAGTGTTCTTCCCTTCCAGCAGGAATCTGCTGTTTCTTTATTTTACCTCAAAATTGATTGAAAATCATTAGGTTGAAGTAAAAAATTTATAAAAATTAGAATTTTCTCATAAATCAGCAAGTCTTAATAATTTTGCTGATAAGTTATTTTACCTAATCCAGTATCTCATTTCAAATGATGGTAAATAAACTCTAATTTAGCTTAATTTTTTAAAGCCTTTGTAGATAGGGTAAAAATATTAATAGGCCAATTACAACCGATAGGACGGCATAAACTAACACCGCTCCTGCTGCCAAATCCTTCGCTTGTTTTGCTAATGGATGATACTCTTTTGTAACTAGATCGACAACTCGTTCGATTGCGGTATTGGCTAATTCTAATGCAAACATTCCCGCAATAGCAAAAAGGACGAATATCCATTCAGTCTTTGTAATGGAAAAATAATAAGAGACGAGTAACACAAGAATGGAGCAAAAGAAATGGAACCGCATATTTTTCTCAGACTTCAGGGCCACTAAAATCCCGGCAATTGCATTTGAAAATGTACCCAACCATGACTGCTGTGGTCGTTTATCGTTTGAGTCCATACTCGTCTAATATTTCCTTTTGCAATGTGAACATTTCTTTTTCCTCTTCATCGGTCATATGATCATAACCAAGAAGATGAAGGAAACCATGTACAGCTAGAAAACCAAGCTCACGTATAAAAGAATGTCCATATTCTTCTGCTTGCTCGATTGCTTTTGGTATAGAGATAATAATATCCCCCAAGACACGAGGCATATCAACCCCTACCAGCTCTACCTCACCTTCCCCAAGCTCTTCCATTGCAAACGAAATAACATCCGTAGGCTTGTCTTTATCACGGTATTCCCTGTTGATCTCCTGTATTCTATCATTTGAAACAAATGTTACTGAAACTTCGCTATGCTCTTCAACATCCTGTTTTCTAGCCGCAAAGGTAAGGATCCTTTCGATTTCAAGCATTTGTTCTTCTGTCAGTTTTTCCGTTTCGTCGATACAATCTATTAGTAATGTCATGCTTGCTTCACCTTCTTTATCATTTCTGGATATTCAATTCTGGAGTGAAAAATCCCCTTTAAGGTCTCACATAAAGCTTCAGATACGGTTTCAATTTCTCTCATTGTGATATCACATTCATTTAATTGTCC
Source organism: Bacillus sp. OV166 (assembly GCF_900177675.1). Lineage (GTDB taxonomy): Bacteria > Bacillota > Bacilli > Bacillales > Cytobacillaceae > Neobacillus. The sequence continues at coordinate 5,022,787 of NZ_FXWM01000001.1, forward strand.
ATCTTGGAGACGATCAGCAACGATTTTTTTAACCAGTGATTCTATTAATTCAGGCGTAGGCTGGGATAATGAGCGGACTGCCGCCTCGACACTATCTGCAATACCAACCACAGCAGACTCTTTTGTTTTTGCCTTTGGACCAGGATAGCGATAATCCTCTTCCTTTACTTCAGGTTCACCTTGGGTTGCCTTATGATAAAAGAATTTTAGCAAGGTTGTCCCGTGATGCTGTTCAGCGATATCGATAATTTCTTTTGGCATATGGTACTTCTTTAATATATTAGAGCCATCTGTTACATGGGCAATAATAATGTTTGCACTTTTATCTGGCGGCAGACGATCATGAGGATTTTCTAGATGCATCTGATTCTCGATATAAAAATTCGGACGTCGTGTTTTTCCAATATCATGGTAATAGCTGCCCACTCTTGCTAAAAGTCCATTTGCACCGATTGCTTCACATGCAGATTCCGCTAGATTAGCAACCATCACACTATGATGATATGTACCTGGTGCTTCCATTAATATTTTTCTTAATAGTGGATGATTTGGATTGGATAGTTCAATCAGCCTCATCGTCGACAGAATTCCAAAACTCGCCTCAAAAAAAGGCAGTAATCCAATCGTTAACACAGCAGAACCTATACCTGAAACAAGAGCAGTGGTTAAATAATATCCATACTCCATACCAGAAAATTGTCCATTTGGAAGAAACATTAACGCTAAAATAGACAAAATATTTACCATTGCCGCAAACGAACCAGCCTGCAAGATTTTTGAACGCTGGTTTTGGTTACTAAGAAACAAAATTCCTGCTAAGGCACTGAATAGGATGTAAATCCCCTCTGAAAAATTTAGTGTCCCTGTAATTCCCTCGTTAAATAAAATACTTCCGCATACCGCCATAATAATCGACATAAGAATGGCAAGCTTTTCATCAATCAAGATCTTAATTAACATTCCCCCTAAAGCTGCAGGGAAAAGATAGCCAATTCCGGCAAAATTAAAAATTTGCAGCATGCTGATTATTTTCATTATAAAGATTGAAAGTATGAAAACAATCCCATACAACAACAAGTCTGTCTGTCTCTTTTCTGGAATTGATTTTATTTGGTAAAAATAAAAATAGATTGAAGACAGAATAATGGTTATCAATACCATTAATCCAATAAAAGGCTTAAAGGATCTCTCATTATCAAGAAGGCCGACTAATTTTAACTGCCTATAAATATCCTGGTTGATTAATTCTCCTTCTTCAACAATAATTTGCCCCTGAAGAATTTTGGCTGGCTCCACACTTTCTACCGCTTGCTGTCGCAGCTCTTCTGTTGCATTGGGATCATAAAATTCATTTTGAATAACAGCATACCTGCCGAGTTCAATGACACCATTTCTTAAATTATCATTTAAAGTTGTATATTTTAATTCTTCCTCCACTCTTTTTTTGGCATTCTCTACTTCATCAGCAGAAATCCGTTGGGCCATAACATTGTTAATCGCAGTAACAGTTAAATCCTTCGCGATCGATAATTCATCATTACTAGCTTGGACTAAGGCCGTAAAAACCTGGTCTGAAAGTCCCTTTGCTACATTCGATGTTAATTTTGCCTTTAACCTGATCACTTTTTCAGAATCACTAGGTTCCGTTTTTGCTGGTTTTTCTTCTGGGGCCAGTTCTTCAAACTTCTTGATTTCTGCATTTATTTCATCATTCACTTCTGTAACCGCTTGAAAAATGGAGCTAATTAAATCGACCCGATTTTGCGTATACTCTTTTTTTAAGGCATACACATCCTGTACTTGGTCAAGAGCATCCCTACGCTTATTTTCAGTACTTTTCTTATCCTCCACTGTTCCAGGGGAACGGATGGTTTTTTCTGCTACTGAAAACAAGCTTAAATCCAACTTTTCAGGTTTTACATTACTATACATCGCTGCAAATAATACGGTACCTAACATGATAAAAAAGAGAACTAGAAAAAAAGTGATATCTAGCAGTTTGCGTATCCGTATGAAGTATTGCTGTAGTTTACCCAACTAAATCCCTCCAACCACGGCCCATGAAAATGATTTTATATTAAAAAAATCATTTCTCAAAAATTGTCATATTTTCACTGTTCCTGCTTTATGTAAAATGATAACAGTTTTTCGAAGAAGTTTCATCTTCTTTAGAAGATGATTAGTTTGAAGTTCACTTTTCCATACAAAAAAGAGGTAAACCACAAATAGTTTACCCCTCTTGATTCGCTTTGTTCTCGTATGCCTCAATAATTCTGCCAACAAGCGGATGACGAACCACGTCAGTTGTTTCTAAAAAGACAAAGGAAATGCCCTTTACATTTTTTAAAATTCCTTCGGCTCCAATTAATCCTGATTTTGCACCTTTTGGCAAATCGATCTGTGTTTGATCACCCGTAATGACCATTTTTGACCCAAAGCCAAGTCTTGTCAAAAACATTTTCATTTGTGCATGGGTTGTGTTTTGGGCCTCATCAAGTATAACAAAAGCATCATCTAATGTTCGACCTCTCATATAGGCGAGCGGAGCAATTTCAATGGTTCCTCGTTCAATTAACCTTTGCGTATGTTCAGCCCCAAGCACATCATGGAGAGCATCATATAGTGGTCGCAGATATGGGTCTACCTTTTCTTTTAAATCACCTGGAAGAAACCCAAGACTCTCGCCCGCCTCAACAGCAGGCCTTGTTAAAAGTATTTTATTCACTTGCCCATTTTTGAGTGCTCCCACGGCCATGACAACAGCAAGATATGTTTTCCCTGTTCCGGCAGGGCCAATCCCAAATACAAGATCTGTTTTTTTAATTGCTGTTACATATTCTCTTTGTCCAAGCGTCTTGATCCGAATCGTTTTACCTTTAACATTCTTGCCAATTTCTTCTTCATATAAATTCACAAAATATTCAAGTGTCCCAGCGTTCGCCATTTGGACCGCGTATAGGACGTCTCTTTGACTAATATTAATTCCCTTTCGAATCACAATCATTAATTTATTTAGTATTTGTCCGGCCAGATTTACCTTTTCCTCATCACCGGATAAACTGACAGCTTCCCCCCGAGTAATGATTGTAACATCAAGCTCTTGTTCAATAATTTTTAAATTGGTATCAGAATTCCCTAGCAAACTAATTGCTTCTGCAGGATTTTCAAGTTGTACATTTATGGAAGTTAACTTTTCTGTCATTCACTAGTCTCCTTGGAAATCGGTTGTCCGACTGCAATATTTTCTATTACCTTAAAATGAATATCCAGTATAACTTTACCATTTTTAATTGCTTTGTGTAAAATTTTTTCATCTTTTATCATAGCATCTTCATCTAACCGACCTTTTATTTGTTTTTTTGCCAGCTCAATTGCAATTTGTTGGGCCTCTGTATTTGAATAGGTACGCTGAATTTCTTCCCGCTCGCGAAGGGTTTTGTTGAGATAAGAAATTGGCAATTCCCACTTTAAGAAATGAATTTTATGAACATTCATTTCGGTTTCATATTTCAAGAATTCAGGCTTACCAAAGCCCCAAACAGGAAGTTCGAAATCCCCCAGTAAAATAAAATGTTTTTCCTTTTCTTTGCCATTATATACTTTAAAGTTGGTTACTAACGGGAGCTCCACATGACTTTTATACCACGTTTCACCCCAAACCTCACCTTTGGCCGCAACCAATTCCGAAGTACCTTCTTGTCCAAATTCACCTGAAACGAGTAATTGCCCCGGCTCCACATGATCATTAATTTCTACCATTTTTTGGCCATTTTCAATATACATATTTACGATTATCGCTTTCTTTTTTGCGATAAGGTTCCTCGGTGATAAATGCTCTGGCTTTTTTGGCTCATTTTTCTCGACAACTTGAAGGTGGAAGGTTGTCCCTTTTAATTCCACTCCAACCCATGTTAGATCCCCAACATTATTAGTCAGTTTCCTTTGAATACCTTCCACATTATCTACAAATAATTGCAACTTTCCAATCTTAACACCCATCTTGTCCAATTCTTTACGAATCTGATACTCTGTCGCTGGTTTTGCCCCTTTTATTTCAATCCCCCAAATAACATTGGATAAAACCATTAAGATAAGCAAGAAAATTCCTGCCCCCGCTAAAAAGCCACTATTTTTAAGCACTCGCTTAATTAAAAAAGGCACTCCGCTCCTTCGCAGGAAGGAAATGGAGCATTCACTTTTCCTTGCATAATGTCTGATGTTCTTGGCATCTCTAAGTCTCATCTTAAAAGTAATAGTCTCTGTTCCATGACGTTTGACATGCCAAATATGAAGTCCATTCCTGGTAAGTACATTTAAAAAGCGTTCAATACCCTTTCCTGATACTTTAACAGTAACCCTGCCATATAAAAATTCGACCCACTGGTTATTCATTTTGTTCCTCCCGGATTATCATTTATATAAATGACCTGTTCAATTTTCCCTTCAAGCAGAATTTCTTCAGGTAAAATCGTTTTAATAACAAAGGATTTACCTTTTATTAATAACTGCCCTTGCTTTAATAGCAAACGGAGTTCTTTATCAGTAAACACAAGCAAGCCACGATGGTTCTCAATATATACATGAATTTGCCCAACCATCGTAATGCGGGGTAAATCCATCATGACATCTTGAGGAAGATCCATTTTTTCAGCCATCCAGTTACGGACCCGTTGGCCCCATTTTTTCGCCATAAAAAAAGAACCCCCTTTCATCTCATATTTATGAAATGAAAGGAGGTTCTAGCACACCTTTTTCTATTTAGCTATGTTGATTTACAACTAACCTTTTCTTGGGAAAAAGGGCTTTTTGGAACGCGGCTCACCAAGAATTTCTGACCAAACCATACCATTAATGAGCGTTTTTTCATCTGGATAAAGAGAAATGATGCTTCCTTCCCCTTGCCCGGATTTAACTTCTATCTTCTCGACCTTTGGCTGGGCTATTGACATTCCAATTCGTTTAACCTCAGACTCTTGTTTCAACTGCTGGTATTTATTTTCGAGCTTTTCGAGATTTTCCAGTGGAATTTCCGATTGTATATTCTTTGATTTTAAAGTGCTGGTTGTTGGAATTTCATCATAATTGAGTTGCTTTTTAACTAGTGTCCGAATTTCTTCAAAAGTATCCCTTGAAAAAGTCCTATTGCGAGATTGACCTGTCTTACCTTTTGCCTTACGGAAAATGACAGAGACAATACCCATGACAATCAAAAATATTAAGGTTTCCAAAAATCACCACCCCTTTATTATCCCAAAGCGGGCTTTATTGTCCGTCTTTTTTGTCTCCCGTTATCTTACCAATTGAACCTCTCATTTCAGTATCTGCTGAAATATTTTTAAAGTTCATATAATCCATTACACCAATATTTCCTGATTTGAGCGCTTGAGCCATTGCAAGAGGAACCTCCGCCTCCGCTTCCACGACCTTTGCCCTCATTTCCTGGACCTTAGCTTTCATTTCTTGTTCTAACGCCACAGCCATTGCCCTGCGCTCTTCAGCTTTCGCTTGGGCAATTTTCTTATCCGCTTCAGCTTGTTCGGTTTGTAGTTCAGCTCCAATGTTTTTACCGATATCCACATCAGCAATATCAATCGATAGGATTTCAAAAGCTGTTCCGGCATCTAGTCCCTTCGAAAGAACCGTTTGCGAGATTAAATCTGGATTCTCGAGCACCTTGCTATGACTATCCGATGAACCGATCGTGGAAACAACCCCTTCACCGACACGAGCAACCACGGTTTCTTCCCCAGCACCACCGACAAGACGCTCAATGTTAGCTCGAACGGTAATTCTCGCTTTGGCCTTTACTTCGATACCATTCATAGCGACCCCGGCAATAAATGGAGTTTCAATTACTTTCGGATTAACACTCATTTGTACCGCTTCTAAAACATCACGCCCAGCTAGGTCAATGGCAGCGCAGCGTTCAAACGATAATTCAATATTTGCCCGATGTGCAGCAATTAGAGCATTGACTACTCTGTCAACATTCCCGCCGGCAAGATAATGACTTTCCAGTTGATTGGTGGTAACGTTTAAACCAGCTTTATGGGCTTTTATGAGTGGATTAACCACTCTGCTTGGCGTTACCCTTCTAAGCCTCATCCCAACTAACGTAAAGATACTAATACGGACTCCTGCCGCAAGCGCAGAGATCCAGAGCATGACTGGTACAAAGGATAATAAGATCCCAAATAAGATTAAAGCGACAACGACAACTGCAATGATAAAAATCGTTCCACTACCTACAATCATTTTTTAACCCCCTTCTTTTATTCTAATTCTCTTACAACAATACGTGCTCCTTCAACCTTTATGACTTTAACGATAGCATTCTGCTCGATAAAGCCTCCTTCGGTTACCGCATCAATTCTTTCGTTGTTAATAATAACGGTTCCTGCTGGGCGTAAAATGGTCAAGGCAATCCCTTCCATTCCCAACAGATCGGTACGATTAATATTAGAAACATATCCATCTTCTTTTCTAGCTGAATCAAAAAGAACCATTTTATTAAATAAAACAAGCTTTTTATCAAAAATTTTAATCATCATAAAGAAAACTAGGACAGATAAGAAAATCGCAATTAAGATGGAAACCCCGATTTGGATGGTGTCCGCTCCTGCTAAAAAAAGACTTAAAATTAAAGCGGCAACACCAAGTGTGCCAGAAATAGCTCCAGGTAAAAAGAACTCCAAGAAAATCAGCAGTAATCCTGCCACAAATAATAGTAAAGTACCATAGCCTGCAAGTCCTGCTTGAAAATGCCCATAAAAGAATAAAATGAGCGCAAACACACCAATAAATCCTGCCACACCAAACTTTGATGAAAAAAGCTCTAATACAATACCGATTCCCGCAATCGATAATAGAACGGTTACAACAATCGGGTCAGTAAGAAATTCAATCATTCGAAGGCCCCCTTTCTTTCTTTAGCTTCGACAATTAATAATACGTATGAAAATCAATTAAGTTTCATTATTAAAAATGATGCTTTGTTAAACTTGGCTGTTAATTTCCGCTCCAGGAGCGTGCGGTTCGCGGGCGGTCCGGGGACCCTCCTCGGCGCAAAGCGCCTGTGGTGTCTCCCCTGCCCCGTCCTCCCGCAGGAGTCTTCGCGCCTTCTGCTCCAATCAACATGTGCCAAAATCAACAATGAGCTTTAACATAGCCAAAAATAAAAGACCGCAGGCCAATAGCCTACAGTCTTCATGTCAGAATACTATGAAAGGTGTTGTTGTACAAGTTTATTTACAAGTGCCCCATCTGCTTTACCCTTTACTTTAGGCATAATCGCAGACATCACTTTTCCCATTTCTGCTTTTGATTTTGCGCCGACTTCAGAAATTGTTTCTTTAACAATTTCCACCAGTTCCTCTTCAGAAAGCTGTTTTGGCATATACAATTCAACGATAGCCAACTCTGTACGCAACTTATCAACTAGGTCATCACGACCAGCTTTACCAAATTCATGGAGGGAGTCTTTGCGTTGTTTTACTTCGCGAGAAAGGACTGTTAACTCTACATCTTCTGCAAGCTCTTTTGTGCCGAGCTTGATAGCTTCATTTTGCAATGAAGCTTTCACCATCCGAATTACTGAGAGTTTGTCTTTTTCCTTGTTTCTCATCGCTTGTTTCATATCATTATTCAAACGCTCGAGAAGACTCATGTATTGCACCCTCTCTTAAAACTTACGTTTTCTAGCTGCTTCAGACTTTTTCTTGCGTTTTACACTTGGCTTTTCATAGAATTCGCGCTTTCTTGCCTCTTGCAAAGTACCAGTTTTTGATACTGTACGTTTGAAGCGACGAAGAGCATCTTCAAGCGATTCGTTTTTACGAACGACGGTTTTAGACATTCTCTTTCCCTCCCTCCGAAACACAACACACTAACATTCAATCCATGTACCTTGCAATTATAATATAACCTTGATACAAGGTCAACTGAAATTCACAGTGATAGTACATGCTTTTTATTTTTTATTCAATTAAATATAGACTTGTCTTAATTTCCCTTAAAAAGTGGCATGTCCCTCCTTCTCCCACCATACAATGAAGCGAGGGGGGCCATACAATGTTATACATATTATTATTTGTTCTTTGCATTTTATTATTTGTCTTTGGAATGACTATTATTAGATTTGCGCTGTTTAATTTATCAGCAAATAAATTAAAGGGCTGGCTGATTAAACTGACTAGTACTCCCTTAAAAGGGATGCTAACAGGGACATTTATTACGGCACTATTACAAAGCAGTACTGCCGTAATGGTGATTACAATTGGATTAATTTCAGCAAGGATCATGACGTTCCCTCAGTCGATTGGGATTATTCTAGGAACAAATATTGGAACTACCTTTAAAACAGAATTAATTACGTTTAATATAGATAAAGTCCTTGTTCCACTCGCTATTTGTGGAGCACTTCTTATATTATTTAGAAATAAAAAAGCGAGAAGTATCGGGATGCTACTATTTGGAATATCCTCTGTTTTTGCAGCAATGAAAGGCTTCGAAATGCTGGCTGTCCCGTTAACATCGATGAATATGATCAATAATTTTATCCTTTCCATTAATGATCAGATTCTTTTAAGCCTGTTAACCGGCACCATAATGACAGCTATTATTCAATCGAGTACGGCAATGACTGGAATTGCAATGAGCTTCCTAACAGCTGGGCTCTTGCAGCTTGATGCAGGTATTGCCATTGTACTCGGGGCGAATATTGGGACATGTATTACCGCCCTTATTGCTTCGATTGGCGGGGGAAAGGAATCGAGATTAGCTGCATTTGCGCACGTTTGGCTTAATGTATTTGGGGTACTGCTTTTTATCCCGCTCATCCCAACTCTTACTGACAATGCCCCACTTCTTGCAGATACAAAAAATGTCCAATTAGCCCATATAAGTGTCATCTTTAATGTTGCCACTTCTTTATTGGTCTTACCATTTGCAACGAAGTTTGGGAAAATGATTTTATTTTTACATGATAAAACACCTAAAAATCCAAGTACATGAAAATAAGACGGCTTTTTAGCCGTCTTATACTGGATTTACTGGATATTATTGGAATTTATATCATCCTAATAATCTGAAGTAGCAGTTTGTCCCTTTACAATGGCGATACTCGAACTGGCCCCAATCCTTGTCGCTCCGGCCTCAATCATTTTTTGGACATCTTCCGTATTTCTAACTCCACCTGAGGCTTTAACACCCAAATCTGGACCGACAGTTTTCCTCATTAAGGCGATATCTTCCGCTGTCGCTCCTCCAGTTGAAAATCCTGTGGAAGTTTTCACAAAATCTGCTCCTGCTTTAACGGAAAGTTCACAGGCGCGAATCTTTTCTTCTTTTGTTAACAAACTTGTTTCTATAATAACTTTTGTATGTGCTTTGCCCTTTGCAGCCTCAACCACCGCCCGAATATCTTTTTCCACCAACTCATCGTTATGATCCTTTAATGCTCCTATATTTATGACCATATCCACTTCTTCCGCACCATTTTCTATAGCGTTTTTTGTTTCAAACGCTTTAGTTTCAGAAGTAGCCGCTCCTAACGGAAATCCAATTACGGTACAAACCATCACACCACTGCCTTGTAGCAGTTCTTTAGCTGTGCTTACCCATGTAGGATTTACACACACCGAAGCAAATTTATATTTCTTCGCCTCTTGGCATAAAGATTCAATTTGCTGTCTCGTTGCTTCCGGCTTCAGTAGGGTGTGGTCAATCATTGCAGCAATATTTGTAGTAGCCATTATCATGCTCCCTTCGATGTCCATTCGAATTAATAAATCGCTCCACAGTAGATTAAAATGAAATTTGCAGCTGAAAATAGTTTAACCTAAATACCACAAAAAAAAAGGACCTAAATGGTCCTTATATGGCAGCTTCTTCTTCTATTAACAATTCTGTTTTTGAGACGGAATCCTCAATAACTTTCACAAATTGTCCCTGGTTGTATGGGTAGCCTGCCTTGGAAATCTTTACTTTAACAATTTTACCAATCAAATCTTCTGTCCCTGAGAAAACAACTTTCATGTAATTATCAGTATATCCGATTAGGAAACCAGAATTAGCTTCATCCTTAGATACCTCTTCAGGGATCACTTCTACCACTTCATCCTCAAATTGTGAGGCATATTCCTTTGCCAGCTGATCTGAAAGGGAAATTAAGCGGTGAACTCGTTCATTTTTTACCTCTTCATCGACTTGATCTTCCATCCGAGCTGCTGGTGTTCCTGTACGTTTAGAGTACGGGAATACGTGAAGTTCAGAAAATTTATGGTCATTAATAAAATTAAATGTTTCCATAAACTCTTCTTCTGTTTCACCTGGGAAACCTACAATTACATCGGAGGTTACTGCTAATCTCGGAAGAACTTCCTTAAGCCGATCCAATCTTTCTCCAAAGAACTCCATCGTATATTTGCGTCGCATTCTTTTTAGAACTGAATTGGAACCAGATTGCAACGGAATATGCAAATGACTGACAACAATAGTTGAATGTTTAATTACTTCAATCACTTCATCCGTAATCTGACTCGCTTCAATGGATGAAATACGTAATCGTTTTAGCCCTATAACTGCCTCCAAGTCACGAAGTAATTGTGCCAGATTGTAATCCTTTATGTCTTCTCCATAACCGCCAGTGTGAATACCTGTCAGAACAATCTCTTGGTAACCAGCATCAACTAGTTGTTGGGCTTGACGGATAACTTCCTTGGGATCACGAGATCTCATTAAGCCGCGTGCCCAAGGAATAATACAGAAGGTACAGAAATTGTTACAACCTTCTTGGATTTTTAAAGAGGCACGTGTCCGGTCGGTAAAGGACGGGACATCAAGTTCTTCATAGATACGACTTTTCATGATATTGCCTACACCATTAATCGGCTGGCGCTCAAGCTTATATTGCTCAATATATTCCAGCATTTTATTACGGTCCTGTGTTCCGACCACAACATCCACACCAGGAATAGCCATAATTTCTGCAGGTGATGTTTGCGCATAACAACCTGTTACACAAATTACCGCATCCGGGTTTTTCCTGACTGCGCGACGAATGACCTGTCGGCTTTTTTTGTCGCCGGTATTTGTGACGGTACATGTATTAATAATATAAACGTCCGAAATTGATTCAAAATCAACTCGTTCATAGCCTTCTTGTTTAAATAATTGCCAAATAGCTTCAGTTTCATAGTGATTAACTTTGCATCCTAATGTATGAAACGCAACTGTTGCCATTATTTTCACCTCATTAATTCAAAATGATAAGAAATAGCCGCTAATGCATATAATGGAGCGGTTTCCGTTCGTAGTATTCTTGGGCCTAACCCACAAACTGCAAAATCGTTATTCTTTAATTGCTGTACTTCTGCATCAGATAAGCCGCCTTCTGGTCCAAAAACCAAAAGAAGAGAATCACCTTTGCTCATTTTATTGAGGCTAGACGCAAAAACGGATGTTTCGCCATTTCTACTCTCTTCTTCAAAAGCAACCAATTTATATTCAAATTCTTTGCTTTTTGAAAGCAATTCTTTAAAGCTAATCGCACTACTAACTTCCGGTAAAAAGGCACGGTGGGATTGCTCAGCAGCTTCTTTTGCTATTTTTTGCCATCTATCTATTTTTTTCGCTGCTTTTTTTTCGTCCCATTTTACAACTGAACGAGCCGCTGAGAATGGGAGAAACTGATGTGCACCCAGTTCTGTTCCTTTTTGAATGATCCATTCCAGCTTGTCCCCCTTGGGTAGTCCGCTAGCAATCGTAATTGAAATCGGAAGCTCTGAGACCTCATCCTTCCATTGTACAACGTCTGCAACAACACTTGTATCGGTAATTTCTGCAAGGGCACATACAGCTTGCTTCCCCGCTGGGTCAACACAAATAATCTGATCACCGACTTGCATGCGCATAACCTTGACGATATGATGGCGGTCCTCTTCATCAATCAAAAAACGCTCACCATTTGCTCGTTGTTTAACAAAGTATCGTTGCACACTTCCTGCACCCTCTCTAAACATTTACAATTTATTTTACTAAAGAAAATCTTGATTTAAAAGTATAGCACGAAAAAAAGGGGTAAGTATCACCCCTTTTTTCAACCATTATAACCTTTTGGCAATGATTGCAACCCAATCTTCCATCAAAATCGTTTCGATAATTTCAAAACCAGCCGCTACTAATGAATCTTTAACCTGATCTTTTTTCTGATTGATAATTCCCGAGGTAATAAAAGATCCGCCAGGTTTGACAACCTTGGCAGCATCCTCAGTAAATCGGAGAATTACTTCAGCTAGTATATTAGCAACCACTACATCAGCAGAATTTTCTTCCACGCCATCGAGCAGATTATTTTGTGCTGTTGTTGCACGATCACTCACTTTATTGAGTTTAATGTTCACTCTCGCAGTTGTTACCGCTACCTCATCAAGGTCAAAGGCACGGACATCTTCGGCACCAAGCATTGCTGCTGCAATACTTAATACGCCCGAACCTGTTCCCACATCAATAACCCGGTCACCAGGACGAACCGTTCTTTCAAGTGCTTGAATACACAAGACAGTTGTCGGATGTGTACCTGTTCCAAATGCCATTCCTGGATCTAATTCAATAATTAATTCATCACTGCTGACCGGGGTATAAATCTCCCAAGTCGGAACAATTGTAAACTTTTCAGAAATTTTCACAGGATGATAATATTTTTTCCATGCTGTTGCCCATTCTTCTTCATTTACTTCACTTATGGTTACTTTATTTTTACCGATATCGATATTGTGAATAATTAAATTATTAATTGATTCTTTAATCGCATCCACCGTTTCGCCTAAAAAGCTGTTAACCGGAAGATATGCCTTTAATATTACGCCTTCATCTGGATAATCATCGGGATTGAGTTGATAGATTTCACCAAATTGATCTTCTCTTTCTTTCGTCAGTTCAAATGGATCTTCAATGACTACACCGCTCGCCCCAGCTTCATGCAAAATATGAGAAATAGGTTCAATCGCCTCATTTGTTGTGTGAATACTGATTTCGGACCATTTCACATCTACCAACTCCAATCCTTACTCGCTTTTAAAGGCTCGTTTTACTTTTGAGAAAAAACTTTCTTCGTGTTCACCAATGGGAGAAGAGCCACTAAGCTCTGCAAATTCTTTTAAAAGTTGCTTTTGTTTATCTGATAGTTTTGTTGGAGTAATGATTCGAACTAGAATATATTGATCTCCAACACCGTATCCGCGGACGTTAGGAACACCTTTTCCTTTTAATCGGAATTTTTTCCCTGTTTGCGTCCCAGCAGGAATTTTCAACTTTACTTTCCCGTGCAATGTAGGTACTTCAATCTCATCACCCAAGGATGCTTGAACAAAAGTGATCGGCATTTCACAATATATATCATCGCCATCTCTTTCAAAAAACTCATGCTGGCTCACATGGAAAACAACATAAAGATCTCCAGCTGGCCCACCGTTAATTCCTGCTTCTCCTTGACCTGACATGCGAAGCTGCTGTCCATCATCAATACCTGCAGGGATTTTAACATGAATTTTCTTGCGCTTTTGTACTTTTCCTTTACCACCGCATGTTGAGCACTTATGTTTAATTTCTTTCCCGGTACCATTACAGTGATTACATGTACGACGATTTACAATTCTGCCGAAAGGGGTGTTTTGCTCCACATTTAACTGCCCGGTTCCATGACAGTGCTGGCAAGTTTCTGGTTTGGTTCCAGGCTTTGCCCCAGATCCACTGCATGTACCACAGGTTTCTTCACGTGGAATTTCAATATCTGTTTCTTTTCCAAAGGCCGCTTCTTCAAAAGTTACGGTCATCGTATACTGAAGGTCAGCACCTTGTCTTGGTGCGTTCGGATCACGTCTTCTTCCGCCTCCACCGCCGCCAAAAAAGGTATTAAAGATATCTTCAAACCCGCCAAAGCCTCCGCCGAAATCTCCACCGCCGCCAAAGCTTTGGTTCGGATCCGTATGACCAAATTGATCATAATGTGCCTTTTTCTGATCATCGCTTAATATTTCATAAGCTTCAGTTATTTCCTTGAATTTATCCGCCGCATCTGCTTCTTTATTAATATCTGGATGATATTTTTTTGAAAGCTTTCGATAGGCCTTTTTTATTTCATCCTTTGAAGCACTTTTACTAATCCCAAGTACTTCATAGTAATCCCGTTTACTCATGATTACCCACTCCCGAATCTGTCACATAAAGATTATTCTATCATTTATACCAATAGTATTGCAATAAAAAAGCCAAAGCCCATAGTTCTGACTTTGACTTTTTTCTAAGCTGTATAAAACTCTTATTTGTCCTCTTTTACTTCTTCAAATTCTGCATCGACAACATCATCTTTACCGGCAGTATTTCCAGCCTCAGGGCCACCCTGTTGTGCTTGTTGCGCAGCTGCTGCTTGCTCATAAAGCTTAACTGTCAAAGCTTGAACGATTTCTTGTAATGCATCCTTTTTCGCACGGATTTCAGTAAGATCGTTTTTCTCAATCGCTTCTTTTAATGCATCCTTCGCTTCATTTGCTTTCGCAACTTCACCTGCATCTACCTTACCTTCAAGATCTTTTAAGGTTTTTTCTGTTGTAAAGACAAGTTGGTCTGCTTCATTACGAAGTTCCACTTCTTCTTTGCGAAGCTTATCTGCATCTGCGTTTTCTTCTGCTTCACGGACCATTTTTTGGATTTCTTCGTCTGATAGTCCTGTTGAAGACTTGATGGTAATTTGTTGTTCTTTATTTGTACCAAGATCTTTCGCACGAACATTTACAATACCATTCTTATCAATATCAAAGTTTACTTCAATTTGTGGAATCCCACGTGGTGCTGGTGGAATATCTGATAATTGGAATCGTCCTAGAGTCTTGTTATTGGCCGCCATTGGACGTTCCCCTTGTAGAACATGGATGTCAACAGCTGTTTGGTTATCAGCAGCAGTTGAGAAAACCTGCGATTTAGATGTAGGGATTGTTGTATTACGATCAATTAACTTCGTAAAAACGCCGCCCATTGTTTCAATACCAAGAGATAGTGGTGTAACGTCAAGCAATACAACGTCTTTTACATCACCAGTAATTACACCGCCTTGAATAGCAGCACCCATTGCTACAACTTCATCTGGGTTAACACCACGATGAGGTTCTTGTCCAGTTGCTTGTTTAATTGCTTCTTGAACAGCCGGAATACGTGTTGAACCACCAACCAGGATCACTTTATCAATTTCTGAAGGAGTTAATCCAGCATCGCTTAATGCTTGACGCGTTGGACCCATTGTCCGCTCTACAAGATGCGCAGATAATTCGTCAAATTTTGCTCTAGTCATCGTTACTTCTAGGTGAAGCGGACCAGCTGGACCAGCAGTAATAAATGGTAGTGAAATTTGAGTAGAAGTCACACCAGATAGATCTTTTTTTGCTTTTTCAGCTGCATCTTTTAGGCGCTGTAACGCCATTTTATCTTGAGCTAGGTCAATCCCATTTTCTTTCTTGAATTGATCAACGAGGTAATCAATAACGACTTGGTCAAAGTCGTCCCCTCCAAGTCGATTATCACCGGCAGTTGACTTAACTTGGAATACACCGTCGCCTAATTCAAGGATTGAAACGTCAAATGTTCCACCGCCAAGGTCATAAACAAGGATTGTTTGATCTTGATCCGTTTTGTCTAATCCATAGGCAAGAGCTGCTGCAGTTGGCTCGTTGATAATACGCTCTACTTCAAGACCAGCAATTTTCCCAGCATCCTTTGTTGCCTGGCGTTCAGCATCATTAAAGTACGCAGGAACTGTAATGACGGCCTTTGTAACTGGTTCGCCTAGATAATCTTCTGCATAAGATTTTAAATATTGAAGAATAATGGCAGACAGTTCTTGTGGTGTGTACTCCTTGCCTTCAATCTCCACTTTATAATTTGTGCCCATATGGCGTTTAATCGACATAATTGTATTTGGGTTTGTAATTGCTTGGCGCTTTGCTACTTCCCCAACTTGGCGTTCCCCATTTTTAAAAGCAATAACTGAAGGAGCCGTGCGATTGCCTTCTGGATTTGGAATAACCTTAGGTTCGCCACCTTCAAGGACAGCAACACAAGAGTTGGTTGTACCAAGGTCAATACCGATAATTTTACTCATTTCCTTTTCCTCCTAAAAAAAATATGTAGTTTTATTGATTTACTTTCACCATTGCTGGGCGAATGACACGATCCTTTAACAAATAACCTTTTTGAAATTCATCCGTCACAATGTTAGAGCCATAGTTCTCGTCCTCACCCTGCATTACAGCTTGATGCTGATGCGGATCAAACTCTTTACCTACCGATTCAATAGGTTCAACACCTTCAATTTTCAAGGCATCCAGCAAACTACGGTAAACCATGTCCATCCCTTGCAGAAGTGTCTTTGTTTGTTCATTATCTGCTTCAACTTTCATTGCTCTTTCAAAGTTGTCTATTGCAGGCAGTAAATCTGTAATTAATTTTTGTGCTCTATATTTTTGGCTCGCTTCTAGATCTAATCTAGTACGCCTCCGGAAATTATCAAAATCTGCTTGTAGTCGTAGATATCGATTATCTGCTTCATCTAATTTTGCCTTCAGCAATTGAATTTCTTGTTCCTTTTCATCAACTGGAAGGACATCAACTTTTTCTGTAGTGCCATCCTCTTCAAAAACAGTCTCAACCGTTTTTTCATCGGTAAGTTCAACATTATCAGTATTTTCAATCTCAACTTCTTCATTTATCGTGTTATTATTCTCATTTGTCAACTTACTCACCTCCCTTAAAGCATTTGCACTCATTTATTTTATAATTCATATTCACAAGAAAGGGGATGAAATAAACGGTTTTTCACCCTTACTCAATATTTCCAGTGCTATTTATTTTGATACAACTTTGTTAAAACAGCCGTTAAATCCTTACTAAAAAATTGTAATAAGCTAATGACTCGAGAATATTCCATTCTTGTAGGACCAAGGATGGCAATCGTTCCTAAATTTTCAGCCCCTGCTGAATAGGTAGCTGTGATTAAGCTGCAATTATCCATGACACTATTATTATTTTCTCTGCCAATTTTGACGTGAATACCCGCTGAATCATTTCTGATTAAGTTATAGATCCACTCTTCTTGGTCAATCATGGTTAGCAGGCTGCGGAGTTTTGCTACATCATGAAACTCCGGCTGGCTTAACATATTTGTTTTTCCACCAAAGAAAAGTTTTTCATTACTAGGCATTTTTAATGAATCAGCGATCGTATACAGCATTAGATCATAATTATGGATATGCTGCCTTAAGAGCATGGCAACTTCCTTATAAATTTTATCATTTAAGTCTTCAAGAGGAACTCCCGCTAAACGATCATTCAAGATATTTACTGTTTTTTCTAAATCACTTGCATCCACGGAGGGCGGTAAAGAAAAGGTCCTGTTTTCAACATGTCCCGTATCTGTTACAAAAATAGCCACCGCGGTTTCTTTATTTAATGGGATGATTTGAATTCTTTTCAACTTATTAATACTTACTGCAGGACCAAGGACAATCGATGTGTAATTGGTTAGTTCCGATAATATTTTTGCTGACCTCTGAATAATTTTTTCGAACTCGAAAATTTTCTCAGCAAAAATCGACTGAATAATTGATACATCATGCTGATTTAACACCTGTGGAGACAGGAGATGATCAACATAATACCGATAACCTTTTTCCGATGGGACACGCCCTGAAGAGGTATGTGTCTTTTCAATATATCCCAACTCTTCAAGGTCGGACATTTCATTGCGAATAGTTGCCGAACTAAAAGAGATTTCCTCTTTTTTCGACAAGCTTCTTGAGCCGACTGGTTGGGCAGATCGAATAAAGTCATCAACAATAACCTGAAGAATTAACAATTGACGATCTGTTAACAACATTCATCACCTCTGTTAGCACTCCTAGTTACCGAGTGCTAATTATACTAATAAATTATCAAAAAAGGGGGGATCGTGTCAATCAAAAAGAAACATAGACGAGCCGAAGTATGACTGTTAATAAAATCCAATGCGTTATCTTAAAAATGCCTGAAAAACTTCATTTCCTAACAACCGGCCCTTTTTTGTTAAAAATATATGATCTTTCCCCACTTCTAACCACTGTTTAGCAGTTAATTCCGCAATCTCTTTTTCGAATAACTGAAGTGGATCAACAGAAAACTTTTCAATAAAGTGACGGACCGATACCCCGGCTGTTTTGCGTAAACCTAAGAACATTTCTTCTTCCATTTGTTCTACTTTTGTGGTCTGATGTTCCTCAATAACAGGGAGTATACCATTATTAATTTGGTCCATATATCTTTTTAACGGACCTGTATTTGAACGTCTTATCCCATTTAAATAACTATGTGCCCCCGCTCCAAACCCATAATAGGATTCGTTGTTCCAATAGGCTAAGTTATGCCTGCTTTCAAAACCAGGTTTGGAGAAATTACTAATTTCATATTGGTTAAAGCCATGCTTTTCCATTTCTTCCATTAGTAATTCATACATGGCTGCTTCCACATCCTCACCAGGAGTTGGCAGCTTTCCTTTTTTCAGTAAGTTATAAAAGACCGTTTTCGGTTCAATGATTAAGGAATAGGCTGAGTAATGTGAGATATCAAGGGAAAAAGCTTCTGTTAACGACTCTTTAAAATCAATTATCGTTTGTGACGGTAAACTGAAGATCAGATCGATGCTGATATTGTCAAAGCCTAAAGATTTTGCGTTATCAATGGTTTGATAAACATCTTTCGCTTTATGAACGCGACCGATTTTTTTTAGTAATTCCTCATTAAAGGTTTGCACACCAAGACTAAGGCGATTTACACCTGCATCTTTTAATATTTGTAATTTTTCCTTTGTTAAATCACCTGGGTTCGCTTCAAAGGTAAATTCCAACTGCTTGCTCTTGGATAAATTCTTGTTAATACTCTCGCAAAAACGATCCAGTTGCTGCTCATTTAACGATGTCGGCGTACCTCCACCGACAAATATCGTTTGCAGATCACTTGTGGGAAAATGGTTAACCGTCATTTTCATTTCTTGATCAAGAGCATTTAAATAGTCATCTACCGGCTGTCCCTTTAGAAATACTTTATTAAAATCACAATAATGGCAAATATGTTCGCAAAAGGGGATATGGAGATAAGCAGATTTAATCATTTCTTTCACTTCCTCTGTACTTGTAACAAAAAGAGGCTAGAATTCGCCCGAAAAAATGGCTTGTCCTAACCTCCCGCTAGTTTATTTTTTTGTGTTGTTATCATCCATTTTTAAGACTGCCATGAATGCTTCTTGTGGTACTTCAACGGATCCAACCTGTTTCATCCGCTTCTTACCTTCTTTTTGCTTCTCTAACAATTTACGTTTACGAGAGATATCTCCACCATAACATTTTGCTAATACGTTTTTACGCATGGCTTTAATTGTGGAACGAGCAACAATTTTTTGACCAACTGCAGCTTGAATAGGAACCTCAAACTGTTGTCTTGGAATAAGTTCTTTCAGCTTTTCGACAATGATTTTTCCGCGTTCATACGCAAAATCTTTATGGACAATAAAGCTGAGTGCATCGACTTTTTCAGCATTTAACAATATGTCCATTTTAACCAGACTCGAAGGCTTATAACCAATTAATTCGTAATCAAAGGATGCATATCCTCTTGTGCTTGATTTTAATTGATCAAAGAAATCGTAAACAATTTCCGCTAATGGCATCTCATAGATGATACTCACCCTATTTTCAGCCAGATATTCCATTGTAACAAAAATCCCGCGTTTAAGTTGGCACAGTTCCATAATAGTTCCTACATAATCATTCGGAGCCATCATTGTTGCTTTTACATACGGCTCTTCCACACGGTCTATTTTTTGCGGATCTGGTAAATCCGATGGATTATCCACCTTTATTTCAGAACCATCTGTCATGTGAACGTGATAGATAACACTTGGTGCAGTCGTAATTAAGTCGATTTTGAATTCACGCTCAATCCGTTCTTGAATGATTTCCATATGAAGAAGTCCTAAAAATCCACAACGGAAACCGAATCCAAGTGCTTGCGATGTTTCAGGTTCAAATTGAAGTGATGAATCATTTAACTGCAGCTTTTCAAGCGCTTCACGCAGGTCATTAAATTTCGCTGTATCAATTGGATATAACCCGCAATAAACCATTGGGTTGAGTTTGCGGTAACCAGGAAGGGCTTCTGTTGCCCCATTTTTCGCATTTGTAATCGTATCACCGACGCGAGTGTCACCGACATTTTTAATCGATGCAGATAAAAAGCCAACATCTCCGACGGTTAACTCATCAAGCAACGTCGCTTTTGGTGTAAATACACCTACCTCATTCACTTCAAATTCTTTCCCAGTAGCCATCATTCTTACTTTGTCGCCAACTTTAACAGTTCCTTCGACAACACGGATGTAGGCAACAACACCACGATAGGCATCATAGAGGGAATCGAAAATCAGCGCTTTTAATGGTGCTTCCGGATCTCCTGTTGGTGCAGGAACTTTTTGCACAACCTGTTCAAGGATTTCTTCGATCCCGATACCTGCTTTAGCTGAAGCTAATACAGCTTCTGAAGCATCTAAGCCGATGACTTCCTCAATTTCACCGCGGACCCGTTCGGGGTCAGCACTAGGTAAGTCGATTTTATTGATGACTGGTAATATTTCAAGGTCGTTATCAAGGGCAAGGTAAACGTTCGCTAGTGTCTGTGCTTCAATTCCTTGTGCAGCGTCAACGACTAAAACAGCCCCTTCACAGGCTGCAAGGCTCCTTGATACCTCATACGTAAAATCGACATGTCCCGGTGTATCAATTAAATGGAAAATATATTCTTCTCCATCTTTTGCTTTGTATTTTAACTGGACGGCATTTAACTTAATGGTAATCCCGCGTTCTCTTTCAAGGTCCATTGAATCTAAAAGCTGGTCTTTCATTTCCCGAGAGGTTAAGGCATTGGTTTTTTCCAAAATTCGGTCAGCCAATGTTGATTTCCCATGATCGATATGGGCAATAATCGAGAAATTTCTAATTTTTGATTGTCGTTTAAGTCTTTCATCATTGTTCACGGTATTTCACTCCTACTATACTCGCACATATACACTATTTTGAATTATAACAATAGGATTAAGAAGATTCAATGGAAACTCTAATAAGATTATTTCCTGAAATAAAATAGCGGCACCCAAAAGGTGCCACTTACACGTTTTAATCAGCTATGAGATCAACTATTTTTTCGGAGGCACCTGATATCCCTTCAGACATCTTCTTTCCCATCGAAGAGAAAAAATTATAAGCACTTATTTCTTCGAGTTTCTTCTTCTTTGCCTCAAGATCATGGCTTGAGATATCATTCCCCAGAAAGGTAGCTCTTAGGTCACTGTCCGTTTCATTTAAACTGACAGCATTTTGAAAATTGGGATCATCATAGCCTTTCATTTTATGAATACCATCATTAGCTAATTGCATTCCTACTAAAACAGAGATTAACATGAGAGCGCTTAAGCATAAGCTTTTTAACATGAACATCTTCATAAAAAATGCTCCCTTACATCTATTGTTTATTGGTTGATTGCTCAACATCCTGGTTAACTTTTTCAGCCTGCCAGTAAAATTCACTAAATACATCGGCAAGCGCGTCAGCCGACCGATTTAATTCTTCAAACGTATTATCCACTCCGCCAAATTCAATCAAAAGTGCATTTTCAGACAGGTTTTGATTGTAGATACTGTTAGAGCCAGCAGCGTTTTTAATCATAACTCCCCTGCTTAAACCTTTATACTTCTTTTGTAGGAGATCGTGTAGCTCCTTTGCTAGTTTTGCATTCTTTTCATAATTTGGGTTTTTACCACCGATAATAAATGCAAGTCTGGCATATGATTTACCATTTATACTTACGGTTGTTTGTGGTTTTCGTTGTGAATCCCGATGAATATCAATAATATAATTTATATCTCGGTTTGATGCCATTGCTGCTTGAACAACCGGACGGGATTCTTGGTACGATTTAGCATAACTTAAATGTTTTTTATTTAAGTTCCCCTGAATATCAGTTTTATCAATAAAAGTACCGATTCCTCGATCTTCTAAGCTCGTTTTTAGTTGATCGCCGATTTTGGTTACGTTAATCTTTGAATGATATGCAGTATCAGGATCGTTGACTCCTTTTAGATATGGGATATACGATTCCCGATTATGTGTAAAGTAAACATACATAACCTTACGCTTGCCTGTTGTTTTACTAGGATCAGCAGGCGGCTTTTCACCTGCAGGCGTTTCGATACTATCTAAATTCTGCAGTGATGCCTCCCGCTCGGCTTTCATAATCTCAATCGGTGGGGCGGATTCTATTGGCATATTGGTATAGTTAGTTCCCTCGCCAGCAACAACAATTTTCCCATCAAATTGAAAGAATCCAGGAAGCTCTCTGCCAAGCAGGCTTCGGGGATCATTTAAATTAATATTACTTGATAGCTTAAATACTAAGTTGGTTAATTTAGGAGTTGCCGTCCAGTCTTGTCCAACTGATAAAAAATGATGGTTTTCCCAGCCCATTAATTGATAAAGCAATTCTCCATTCACATTTGTTGCAGCCTGATTTACTGAAGATGACATAGGCCGATATTGTGGTTTTAACGAGGTTAATAATCCACTAATTGAGAAAATCATTATCATAAATATTAACAGTAATCCAGCGGCTTTAAGTAAACTTGATCCTTGTACCATAACAAACGTTCCTGAATTTCTAGCTTTCATGGTTCCACCTCGCAAATCGGATTCTAGTAAATATTATGAAGATACTAGAATCGATAGAACCACTAGTTATATTTTCGAGGCACTTCCTGTAAAACATAGATTTCGAAAGTACCTCTAAAAATTCTGCTATTTTGTATAATACCCAGCATTCTCTTGGTCCACTGCACTATGAAGCGAGGAATTCAATCCGTTCGCAATCAAATTTGCCATATCTTCAATAAAAACGTCTACTTCCTTTGGAGTGACCATTAAATTATGTCCGATAGGAGATAACACCTCATAAATTAATTTTCTTTTTTCATCATCCTCTAGTGTACCAATCATCCCAAGAAACGTCTTACGGTGCTGTTCCTCAGGTAAATCCTCTTCGGTCAATTTTCGCTTTTCTCCGAAACTCATTCCTGCTGGTGCAAGTGCCCTGGAAGGCCGATTTCCTTCACGAAGTTCTTTCCCAAAATGCTTGAGAATAAAATCAATCGTATCACTTGTAATGGAGACGGCATCGACAACGGTCGGAACTCCAATCGCAATGACAGGAATACCCAAAGTTTCCTTACTCAGTTCTTTTCTTTTATTACCGACACCGGAACCAGGATGAATGCCTGTATCAGAGATTTGGATTGTCGAATTAACTCTTTCAATCGATCGTGATGCTAGTGCATCAATGGCAATCACAAAATCAGGTTTTGTTTTTTCAACAACTCCAAATATGATATCACTTGTCTCAATCCCGGTTAAACCCATAACACCAGGTGATAATGCACTTACGGATCGATAGCCTTCTTCGACATTTTCCGGCTGAAGCTGAAAAAGGTGACGCGTAACCAACAAGTTTTCACATACCATGGGTCCAAGTGCGTCTGGGGTTACATTCCAATTTCCGAGCCCAACAACAAGACACGAATCCGTCTTTTTAATCCCAGTTCCCTCCAAAAAGTAAGCAAACTCTCTAGCGAAAATTTCTTCCACCTTTTGCTGTACCTCTGTATTTTGCTGGCGAATCCCTTGTACTTCTACCGTTAAATATCTACCAGCCTTTTTGCCCAGCTGTTGTTCACCCTGTTTGGTCACTTCAACTAATGAAATCTTTATGTCATCAACATCTTTTTCCTTAATAATCACGCCTTCAATTTGTGAAAGATCTTTCTCTTGCCCGACAGTTCCTTTCTGCTGTGTAA
The DNA here is from genome assembly GCF_900177675.1 of Bacillus sp. OV166. Taxonomy (GTDB): domain Bacteria; phylum Bacillota; class Bacilli; order Bacillales; family Cytobacillaceae; genus Neobacillus. Next base: position 5,046,759 of record NZ_FXWM01000001.1, read on the forward strand.
GGACCATTTCCCTTGCTTCAATTGCCAAATCCGTTCGAACGGAGTACTGACTTAAGTCAATCGACTCACCCATTATTATTCACTCCCATCAAAATTTTCCTAAAATCTAGAAACTATTCCCTATTTTTGCCCTTTCCGGCATAAATCATGCAAATGATATTCTTCTTCGTAGAAACAAGTATTGCATTATAGGCTTCCATTTGATAAAATATTTCATGTTCTGAATTATTTTTTATGAATGTTAAGTCGAGTTCATATAGTGTCTCGATTCTTTGTAGGAGGTGAAAGTAATGCCTAATATTAAATCTGCTATTAAGCGTGTAAAAACAAGCGAAGCTCGTAATGCTCAAAATACAACTGCGAAATCTGCAATGCGTACTGCTGTTAAGAAAGTAGAAGCTGCTATTTCTACTAACGACGGTGCTGCTGCTAAAGAAGTATTTGCAACTGCTGCTAGTAAATTAGACAAGGCTGCTGCAAAAGGTCTTATCCACAAAAATGCTGCTGCTCGTAAAAAATCCCGTCTAATGAAAAAAACTAACGCTCTATAATTGAGCGTAAAAAAACGATTCCCTTTAACAGGAATCGTTTTTTTATTTCTTTAAATGAAATAGAAACATCTCAATCAATAAAGATTTATTCATGCCTCCTGTTTTCATTTGGAAGTCCGCTTCAGCAAGGAGGTCAATTATATTAGCCAATTCTTCATCTGTAAATTTAGGAGCTTGACCGAGAGCAAGTTTGACTCGGAATGGGTGTGTTTTCAAGAAACCTGCTATTTGCTGCTGTCCATATCCTCTTCTCGAGAGCTCCTTCACTTGGTAAATTAACCTAAATTGTCCTGCCAACAATGCCAGAATCTTAATCGGCTCTTCATTTTGTTTTAACAAATCATAATAAATTCTTAAGGCCTCATCGAGTTTTCGCTGAACCACTTTTTCAATGAGCGTAAAAATATTTTGCTCTAGTGAACGAGCAACTAATTTTTCCACTAGGCTGACATCAATTCTTTTTTCATCTGCCGCATATAATGCTAATTTGTCCACTTCACTGGTAATCATAAACATATTTGTTCCAACCAAAGCGAGCAATTGTTCAATAGCATCAGGTTCAAATTCAATCCCACTTCTTTTCGCCCTGCTCTTTACCCAGTTCCGTAAATCATGTTCATTTAACTTTTTGGCTTCGACTATTTCAGCATTTCTTTTTAATTCTTTCGTTATTTTTTTCCGTTCATCCAATTTTTCATATGGTGCCGAAATAACTAATACTGAGTAGGGTGCCGGCTCTTTTAAATACATTTCGAACCTAGAAAAATTATGATCAATCTTTTCTTTTGATTTTTCAGCCGTTAAAAAAGCAGGATTATGTAAAAAGATAATTTTCTTTTCTCCTAAAAAAGGAAAAGTTTCCGCATCTTCGATTGCAACCTCAATTGGCGTTTCCTCTAAATCATAGCTCGCAAAATTAAAATCCTTTTCTTCTTCGTTTAAAATATGGTTAAGTAATAATTGCTTTGTTTCATTTATTAAGAATGTCTCTGTTCCAAATAATAAATAAATAGGAGCAATTTCCTTTTGTTTAATTTTTCTCCAAATATCCACTACCATTTGTCAGCGCTCCCCTTCTCCCACTCATATATATGGTAAAGAAGCTTGGACAATTTGACAAGCATTTAAAGGGAATTAGCACTTATCAATAAGTGCTAATTCCCAATCTATAATGAACGCCTGCAATAGAAGCCCTAGGATATTCTATTGTCTGGCGGAGTTCCTTGTGTAAGTTTAGTGTAGCCTTTTATCAGTCTCACTATTTTGACAACTCTTGTCAGTTAAGGAAAGCAATTTGATGTACGCTGGATTTTTTCTTGAGAATGACTTATACTATATGTGAAATAGGAGGGGTAGACTGTGAATGAATTTGAAAAAGATGTGCAAAGTAAACGAAACGACGCGATTGATTCTGGGGTAGGATTTGGGGTTTCCTTTGGTTTTTTTGCCATAATGTTTATTGTTGCTACAGTCATTAAAGTAATCGGTTCATAATGAATGGCTACATATGGGTAATTTAGGAGACTGCATTCGTGCAGTCTTTTTTAATTTTTCTTGAGATGCTTTATCCTATGGTAAATAGGGAGAAATGGTTCCTTTTCCTTGATAAAATTTATAGGTTATTGCTCCTTGCTGATCTGTTCGAAAAATAACTGTATTTGTTTTTCTTAACCGGTTAAGCACCTCTGAATGTGGGTGACCAAAACGATTTTTTTCACCGACCGAAATTAATGCTATTCTTGGGCTAATTTGATTAATAAAAGATTCTGCACTTGATGTTTTACTCCCATGATGACCAGCTTTTAAAACATCAACCTTTAAATTAGGATATTTTTTTATGATTTTCTCTTCCCCTTCTTGATCAAGATCTCCACCAAAAAACCAATTAACTCCCCCTAATTGAGCAATAAAGGCAATGGAGCCGCTGTTTCTTTCACCAGCAAAATTCTTTTTAGGTGAAAGGATATCAAATTCATTTTCCCCGCTAATCCACTTGTCTCCTTCTGACACTTTTATGACAGTAATGTTTTTCTTTTTCGCCTCCTCCAAAATGGCAAGTTCAGTAATTGATGGCTCCACTACAGAAGGCATTAGGATTTGTTTTACTTCAAGCTCTTTTATAATCGAGAATGCCCCCCCAATATGGTCCATATCCCCATGAGTTAAGATTAGTTTGTCAATCTTGGTAATACCTTGTCCTTTTAAAAAGGGAACAACTACATCCCTTCCTACCTCAAAGGCTCTGGCTCGTTCCCTCCACTTTTCTTCTGTGTAATTCATTGTCCCGCCTGTATCAATGAGATAGGTTCCTTTATCATGTGCAAGGTGAATCAAAATACTATCCCCTTGGCCAACATCAATCATGGTCACTTCACCATATGGATTTAACCAGTTCCAGCCTTGTTGAAAAATAATCAGCACAACAATCAATAAGAATAGATGGACCGTCCTTTTCAGATACGCTTTAGTTTCCCAAATAAAAAAAATCAAAAGCAGGATAAAAATATACACAATGAGTAAAAACCAATTTGGTCTTCCAGGGATAAAGCGGAAGAAGGTAAAATCAGCAAGATATTCTATAAGATAATTGGAGAGGCTAATGATTGTTCTGAAAATGCTAATAAGTATAAGCGGAGTTTTTCCGAACATAAACTGGATGATAAACAATAGGTACAATCCTGGGAGGTATACAAATGAAAAAAGCGGAATATAGACCATATTGGCGATGATACCTATCATTGAAACCTCAAAGTAATGATACAGTAAGAACGGGAGTGCAGCTAATTGAGCAACTAACGAAGTCACAAGCATACGCGTTATCGTCTTTTCATAGCCTTGCAGAATATATGGAGCAGACAAAATGATCACCAGACTCACTGAGAATGAGAGTTGAAAGCCAGCATCAAAAATCACCATTGGGTAAAAAAATAAATAGGAAATAAATGCCAAGCTAATAGCATCCAGGGGAAAAAGCCTTAAGCGAGCTTTTAACTTTACAGTAAGTAACACGAGGAAAATCATCATCGCTGAGCGAATAACAGATGGTGAACCGCCTGTCAGAATGACATAAATCGGCAGGATGATGAGAAGAAAATTGATCATAAACTGTCTCGTTAGTCCGAATCGAATGCCGATATAAAAAACCATCGCAATTAATAACGAAACATGGAGTCCAGAAATGGCGAGCAAATGAACAATACCGGTTTTTTGGTACGCAGTTAAAACTTCCGGGTCAAACAAATTTCTGTCACCAAATAGTAAGGCGGCGGAAAGTGAAGCGATTTCTATCGGAAAATGTGACTCAAGATAATTAATACCAGAATATCGTAGTTGTTTTATCAATTCCACTGGAGAAGGATTTATCGGAGAGCAAGTTTGCAATGGGTTTTCTTGGATCTCGATAATCCAATAAATGTTCTTCCTAGATAAATACTTGCGGTAATTAAAAGCATTAGGGTTTTTGGCAATCGCCGGTTTTTCCAGAGTGCCTGACACCCTGCATAAACAATGATAAAAGGTTTTCGTCTTTAATAGATATTTTTCTTGTTCTGATTGGATTTTGTAGCGGATGAGGAGTTTTTCCTTGTACCGTGCATCAGCAGCCTGCACTTGTAATAAGTCACCATCAATTTTTGGGTCTTCGGTATATTGAAGATAAAAGGTAGTAGTGGATGAGGGGATCACTGTTTTATTGGTTGAGACTGCGTGTTGACCGATAAAACAGAAGGTCAAAAAACACACAGCTACAAGCCCAAGTTGAAATTTCATAAATCGTTTGTATTTATATAGATGATAAAGATACAGGGTTTGAAATAAGAAAAAGGGAAGAAATATTAATTGAACACATAACACACCTAATAAAGCTGCAATTGCAAAATAAATATATTTTCCATTCATTTGACTTCTCCATTTAGGTATTTTCATTACAAAATACGGAAGAGCCGGAAATAACCGGCATCAATCCGTAGAATTATTGACTAACCTTCCGTAAATCAATCACTGACTCATGCAGCTCTACCTTCTCAATGGTAACATTTGCCTGCTGAAAAAGTTCAATTGCATACGGGTGATTTTTATAATCCTCCGCGTAATAAACGGTTTTAATACCCGCTTGGATAATTGCTTTACAGCATTGTAAGCAGGGGAAATGGGTGACATAAATTTCAGCTTCTGCAGTCGGAACACCAAATTTCGCACATTGAAGCAGCGCATTCATTTCAGCGTGTATGGTTCTTACACAGTGATTGTCAATCACGAAGCAACCTTCATCAATACAATGGTCTCCACCAGCTATTGAACCATTATAGCCACCAGCAATAATTCGTTTATCCCTTACAATTGTAGCTCCCACTGTCAGCCTAGTACATGTGCTTCTTAGTGCGAGCAAATGGCTTTGTGCCATAAAATATTGATCCCATGAGATTCGTTCCACTTCTCCCACTCCCTTTTATGTTCATTCACTTAAGTTTAATAGTGATTGTCCCTATAGGTCAATTAGAGATTTACTATATAGCAAGTAAATCTTTAAATTTTTCGAATGTTTTGTCCCCGATACCGCTTATATTTTTCAAGTCTTCAATAGCTTTGAAAGGGCCGTTTGTATTCCTATATTCAATAATGGCAGCCGCTTTGGCAGGACCGATGCCAGGGAGATTTTGCAATTCAGTTTCATCCGCCTTATTTATATTAATTTTTGATTCCTTTTGATTGCCGCCTGAAGAAATTTGGCTGCCTCCCAAGGGTGCAGAAGAAAGTCCTGCCTCACCCTTTGCTGGGATGTAAATGATCATTTCATCTTGGACATGTTCGGCAAAATTCACCTGACCTTGGTCTGCCTTGTCCGTTAAACCACCCGCTCGACTGATAACATCAATTACTCTCTCACTTGTATTTGCTTGGTATACTCCTGGAAGTTTGATTTGGCCCTTGACATCTACCATTATTTTCTCTGGTAATTCTGGGAGATTTGCGGGTTTCGTCTTTTCTGTTTCCTTCTCTTCCCCTTGAAATTTCTCTTCGATACTTTGGGAATTAGTGGGGATAGGCTCAGGGGCATCATTGACATAAAAAAAATAAAATCCACCGAGTGCAATAATCGCAACAACTACAACAATGATCTTGTGTTCAATCAACCAGTCTTTCACTTGAATCCTTCCTTTCTAAAGGTATATTTCACTTACAGATTTCATATGGTTATAAAAGAAACTTGCATGCGAAGGAGGGTCGGAACAATGAAAATAGGCATTATCGGTACCGGTAATATGGGGAGAATATTGGTGGAGGCCTTGATTGACGGAAAAGCCATTTCCCCTTCCTCTATCATGATTACAAACAGGACAAAATCAAAAGCTATGGTGCTTAAAGATAAATATAGGGAACTAAGGGTTGGAGCGAATCCAAGAGAAGTTGCCGCGGAGTCCGACTTGGTATTTATTTGTGTAAAACCATTAGATGTATTTCAAGTTCTAGATGAAATTAAACCACATTTAAGCCCAGAAAAATGTCTCATTTCTATAACGAGCCCTATCAGTACAAGCCAAATTGAAAAGAAGGTTTCCTGTTCAGCCGTTAGAGTAATCCCAAGTATTACGAATCGCGCATTATCTGGGGTGTCATTGATTACCTATGGGGAAAATTGCAGTGACCGTTGGAAAACGAAAGTGGAGAAATTAATTACGAAGATTGGGGTGCCGTTTCATATTGATGAAAAAATAACGAGGCCTGCCTCTGATATCGTTAGCTGCGGGCCAGCTTTCTTCAGCTATCTTCTCCAAAGTTTCATCCAAGCGGCAGTAAAAGAGACAGAAATTGACGAAGATGCCGCAACAATTATGGCAAGTGAAATGATTGTGGGACTGGGTGAATTATTAAAGCAAGGGCATTATACGCTTTCATCACTGCAGGAAAAGGTATGTGTAAAGGGCGGGATAACCGGTGAAGGTATAAAAGTACTGGATAACGAGCTCGGAGACGTATTTGAGCACCTATTTCAGGCTACGCAGGCAAAATTTAAAGAGGATCTAGATAAAGTAGAGGTGCAATTCTCTAACTATTAATTTCGCCATTTACTGACAAATTCCTTCTTTTCTCATAAAAAAAAGCCATCTTATTTTTTAGATGACTCAGGCTGTCGAAAAACTTTCGATAGCCTTTTATTTTAACCACTTTCTTTAATAATACACCGCGTTAATTTGCTATAATATTATTAATATATAGGATTTTCAACTTATCTGTTGATTTGCGCTCCAGGTGCTTCGCTTTCCGCGGGCGTGCCGGGGAGCCTCCTCGTCGCTTCGCTCCTGCGGGGTCTCCCCTGCCCCGTACTCCCGCAGGAGTCTTCGCGCCTTCCACTCCAATCAACGGTGTAGTATTCAATAAAGACCTTCAACTCATATAAAAAATAATAAGAATAAGTGGTGAAATCAATGTTCTGGCAAGGAAAAGGTTAGGTTAAATCGCTTATCTAAATCGGGAAAAATGCTTTATAAATTTAGAAAGGAAAAAGAAAAGTATGTTGTAATGCTTTAGGTCGATTTGCCTCCCTGTTGATTGGAGCGGAGGGCACTCGACTCCTGCGGGATAGAGAGGTCACTGGAGACCCCGCAGGCGCCAAAGCGCCGAGGAGGCTCCAGGACCTCCCCGCGGAAAGCGAGTGCCCGGAGCGGAAATCAACAGGCCTTTTATCAGAGACAATAAATTAATAAAAAATAGGTATTTAGATTCAGACAAAATAAAAAAATGCCGAGAAAAATACCCTTTCTCGACAATCTGAGCCATCTTATTTTTTAGATGGCTTTCTCTATTTTTTTTGCTACAAAAAAGATTCGCTCTGATTGTGTTGAGGGCTTAGCATCTTTAAAATCAGCACAAACCTCCAACAATTCAAAACCAGTCTCGACTAACCAGTCTGAATATTGCTGGACTGGATATGTTCGTTGAAAATGAATCTCATCAAATCGGTCATACTTTCCTGTCCGTTCATCCAAAACAAAAAAGCTTAACTCATGTTCCACACTATTCGAACTTTCTCCAGGGAAGCTATTCCAGATAAATGAGACATGATCCTCACTGGAAGCAAAGGTTTGATTAATGAATAAATGAGAAATTTTATAAATCGAATGAACATCAAAAACGAATATGCCTTCATCGCTCAAATGCTGGAAGGCGTTTGAAAAAGTATCCATTACCTCTTGCTCGCACTGAAGATAATTTAACGAATCACAAAAAATACCGATGACATCAAATTCCCCCTGGCCCTCCAAGTCAGCCATATTCTGCTGAAAAAACGGAATTCTAACCCCTTCATCCTCGGCCTTCGCCTGTGCCACAGCTAGCATATCCTCAGATAAATCGACTCCCGTTACTTGAAATCCGTCTTGAGCTAATCGGACGGAGAGTTCACCTGTCCCACATGCTAGGTCAAGCAAGCGAGTGCCAGTAACGTTATAGTTCACGCATTTATCTTTGACAAACTGGACCCACTCATCATATGGTGCGTCCTTCATCAGTTCATCATAGAGATAGGCAAATTGCTGATAGCTCATAAATTTAGCGCACTGTGGATGTCTTCCAACGGCGCATCGCCCCATAGACGTTCCAATTTGTAATAGCTTCTTTCGTCACGATGGAATACGTGGGCAACAACATCGCCAAGATCAATCAACACCCATCTTGCTTCATCATAACCCTCAATTCTTTTTACGTCATATCCATGTTCTTGGGCTTTTTCTTTCATTTCCTTTGCAATCGCCTGTACTTGTTTGTCTGAGTTTCCGTGACAAATGATAAAGTAATCAGCAATTAAAGAAATCCCCTTCATATTTAGGGCTAAAATGTCTTCAGCACGTTTGTCATCCGCTGCTTTAACAGCAATTTTTAGTAGTTCTTGATTATCCATTAATCAATCCTCCAGTTTTTTGATTAGATCATTGTACGTATAGAATGTATCAGGGTATATTGTTTGATTCTTTTTTAATAAAAACATGATCGTATTTTGAATGGCCTTAATTAGTGCTTTATCTAAATTTTCTTTAGCCATATCTCGTACCTCTTCCACGCCTGGAAAATGACGGCCTGGTTCAATGTAATCGGCTAAATAAATAATTTTATCCAGTAAAGTCATTCCTGGTCTTCCCGATGTATGATAACGGATTGCTTCCAATACTTCACGGTCGCTGATGCCCGCTTCTTTTTCCACCAAGTAGGCCCCTGCAGGTGCATGCCACAATTCCGAATTAAATTCGAGCAAATCCTGTGGAAATCCTTGACCAGTAATGATTTCCTTCATTTCATCTTTTGGACGAAATTTTGCATAATCATGAAAAATCGCAGCTAATTCGGCTTTTTGTTCATTGCCTCCATATCGCTTTGCAAGTGCTATCGCTGTCTCCATTACTCCCAAAGTATGCTGATAGCGATGATCGGTTAATTGTTCCTTTACAAGCTTTAACGCCTCTTCACGTTCCATATAAATGCTTCTCCTCGATAAATTGAACGACCGGATCAGGCAGTAGATAACGAACTGTCTTTCCGTTCTTCACCCTATCCCTAATCATACTAGATGACACATCCAGTGCAGGAACATCTACATAAAGGACAGGGTATTCTGTTTGACTGCTATATGCCGGTCTTTCAACTCCAACAAATTGGACAAGTTTAATAAGTTCGTCTATTTTATGCCATTTCGGCAGGTATTCAATCATATCCGCCCCAATAATAAAGAAAAACTGATGGTCAGGGTACTGGTCATTAATCATCTTCATGGTATCGACCGTATAAGAAGGACCTTGCCTATGAAGTTCAATCGTTTCCACTCGAAAAGCAGCATTTCCACCGATTGCTAATTCCAGCATTTGCAGGCGATCTTCATTTTTAATCGATTCTGATTTTCTCTTATGGGGAGGCTCTTGGTTTGGCATAAACCAAATTTCATCAAGCTGAAGAGTGGAAAGAACCTCATTTGCAATTAAAAGATGTCCATAATGCGGAGGATCAAAGGTTCCTCCCAATATTCCCACCTTCAACATGCGATCGTCTCCTTATACATTCAATTATGGAAGTTTAATTGTTTTCTTTTCCACAGACTCTTTATAAAGGACAATGGTATTTCCGATAAGTTGAACAATTTCTGCACCCGTACCTTCAGCTAACTGCTCAGCAACGGCCGCTTTATCTTCTTCACAATTTTGCAAAATGCTTACTTTAAATAGCTCTCTTGCTTCAAGTGCATCTGCTACTTGTTTAATCATATTTTCGTTTACTCCACCTTTACCTACTTGAAATATCGGATCTAGGTGGTGCGCCTTTGAACGTAAAAAACTTTTTTGCTTTCCTGTTAACATGTTCTTCCTCCTAATTGTTTTAAAACATTATCTCTCATTCTTTCCACATCAGGGAAAATTCCCGTCCATTTTTCAAAAGCAAGTGCGCCCTGATATACAAACATATCTATCCCGTTTTGGATGCTTGCTCCATTAAGACGCGCTTCTTGTAAAAATTGCGTTTCAAGCGGATTGTATATGATATCACAAAAGACGGTTTGATTCCTTATTTTATTTAGTGGGAATGGCTGCTCATTAATTTTTGGGGACATGCCAATCAGTGTCGTTTGAATAACTAAATCATATTCCCCTAATGATTCACTTGCCTCTTCAAACGAACAAGCACTAGAAAAAACTGAATAAGGACATTCTTTGATTAGTTCCCAGGCTTTCTCTATCGTGCGATTGGCAATGTTCAAGACGAGCGGGTTTTCCTTTGCCAAAGTTAAATAGATGGCTCTCGCAGCCCCGCCTGCTCCAATAATCAGAACCTTTTGGTCTGTTATTTTAGGCAGAAAAGCATTTAAGCCTTTTAGAAAACCAGGGCCATCTGTGTTATAGCCAATTAGTTGACCGTTTTCATTTACAACGGTATTCACAGCCCCGATGTTCGCGGCCAATTCATCTATGCCATCCAGAAAGGGAATGATTTTACTTTTATGCGGTACAGTTACATTAAATCCACTGACACCCAGCGCTTTTAATCCCTTGACAGCATCATGTAAATCCACTTCCTTAACTTGAAATGGAAGATAGGCTGCATCAATGTTATAAAATGAAAATAAATCATTGATCATAACCGGAGACATACTATGTCCAATTGGATTCCCCAAAACAGCAAATAATTTCTTCATCTGAATTCCCCCCACCCATGTCAGCACGTGAAAACCTGACCTTAAAAATATCTATTTATATTAAGGATTTTCGAATTAATGCTTGGACACCTTTTGGTACATAGGCAGCTACTTTTGCACCCGCCTCATTTACGGTAATCCAACCAAGTCCTGAGAAAACGATATCCGTTTTTGCTTCTTTCACAATAAATTCCTGTTTCACAAGCTCAGGAAAAGATTCTAATTGTTCCATACGAGGCGGTGTCAGCATTTCCCCCACATGCTTTTCATAGAGTTCGTCCGCATTCTCGATTTTGGTCCTGTGAATATTCAATTCATTGGAAACATAACAAACAAAGGATCTTCGGCCGCCACTAATATAATCAAAGCGGGCCAAGCCGCCAAAGAATAAGGTTTGTCCTTCATTCAATTGAAACACTTTTGGCTTGATTTCTTTTTTGGGGGTGATAATTTTTAAATCCCTCTTATCAACAAAATGCGCCATTTGATGATGGTTGATAATACCTGGCGAATCAATTAATGATTTTTCATCATCAAGTGGAATTTTGATAATATCCAACGTCGTTCCCGGAAAATGGGAGGTGGTAATAACATCGGATTCTCCTGTTACTTCTTTAATGATTCGATTGATAAACGTAGATTTTCCAACATTAGTACACCCAACCACATAGACGTCTTTACCATTTCGGTGTTCATCAATGGCCGCCGCCGTTTCCTTAACAAATAAGCCTTTCGCAGCACTTACAAGGAATACATCTTCCGGCTTTAACCCTAGTTCTTTGGCTTCATGCTTCATCCAGTGAATTAGCTTACTATGCTTCACAGATTTAGGCAATAAATCCACCTTGTTTCCAACAAGAAGCACTTTATTGCTTCCTACAAAACGGTGTAAACCTGGAAGCCAGCTGCCATTAAAATCAAAAATGTCAACAATCATCACGATTAAGGCATCTGACTTTCCCATTTCATTTAATATTTTTAAAAAATCATCGTCGGTTAAGCTAACATCCTGAACCTCATTATAGTGCTTAAGACGAAAACATCGCTGGCAAATAATCATTTCTTTTTCCAAGGCCGATGTTGGGGCGTATCCTAGTTCCTCTGGGTTTTCTGTTTGGACCTTTACTCCACAACCCATACAAATATGTTGATGTTCACTCACACATTAATCCTCCCATTGAAGCATACCTTTTTTTCGAAACCAATTTAAAATTCTTCTCTCGGCAAAGCGGTTAAATTTTGTAAAAAATCCGTCAGTCTGAGCAACAGGGACAACCAGGATCGTATGAAAACCACCCCGGTTCCCGCCAAGTACATCTGTCAGTAACTGATCTCCAATTACCACTGCCTCTTCTTTTCTAATTCCCATTTGTGAAATGGCCTTGTGAAAGGCAATGGCAAACGGCTTCCTAGCCCTAAAAATAAAGGGGATTTTTAAAGGATCAGAAAAGGCTTTGACACGTTCTTCATTATTATTAGAAACAATTGTCACGAGGATATTATGTTTTCTAATTTCATCAAACCATTTGATTAATTGAGGAGTGGCGTAGGGGCGATCCCATTCCACTAACGTATTATCCAAATCAGTAATGATCCCCTTAATCCCTTTTGCATTCAACTGTTCAGGGGATATATCAAGAATGCTTTTAACATGTTCATTCGGTAAAAATTGTTTTAGCACTAAGCTTACACCTCATTGAATTCTAAATATAATCGTTCAATATTTTTTTCTTGTACAATCATAACCAATTTTAACCTTCGTTTCAAAGATTAAATGTAATTTGTTTATAGTCTTATTATTCATCAAAAACTGATAATACATGATTTTAAAATATTATAGCTTTTTATAAGAGCGCCTAAATCTTTCTAAAATAGGATGAAATTAAAAAGATCAAAAAATATTTTTCGACAAAAATCTTCATTTCACACCTTTGTGGATAAAGTTATTAACATTATACCCATTGAATCATACACATTTCATCATTTTATAAACAAAGTAATCACAAGTTATCCACCAGAAGCTGTGGATAGTTAGAACGATTGTTCTATAGGAATAAATTTGGTAGATTTAGGGTACACCAATTGAACATACCATTTTATGCTTATGGTTCATATAATAGAACAATTTATTTTCAAATCGGAGGTGGATTCTGCCGTGCGGAAACTGTCAGATGAATTATTAATTGAGTCATATTTTAAAGCAAGAGAATTGAACTTAAGCCCTGATTTTATTGGACTTATTGAGTCAGAAATGCTCAGACGCTCCTTATACCATAAAATAAAAATTTCATCATAAAATTAGCAATAGCTCTATAAGAGCTTTTCTTTTTGTCTAGCCTCAAGACCAAGTCTCTGAGGCTGTTTTTTGTTACTGATTTCTCAAAACCCCAAGTTTTTCTCCAACCTTAATGTCCTTAGGGGTCTGAACGTTTGAATCCATTTGAAAAATATCTTTTTCGAATAATAGGACTACGGTCGAACCAAAACTAAAATAAGCCATTTCGCCGCCCTTCACTAATTCTGATCCCTTGTGTGTGGTTTCAATTGAATTAACAAACATAGCCCCAACCTTTACGATTGCAACATGCCCATAATCCGTTTTCACTTCAGTTATAACTCGATAATTCTTGGCGAGTGTTCTAACCCCATATTTTAGCCCCAGCTTATTGACTGGATATGATTTTGAACCAAGCGTCCATTGTTTGGTGACGATTCCATTGACAGGGCTGTGAATACGATGATAATGACTTGGGCTTAAATAAAGGATCATGTATGTACCATTTAAATACTTGGCTAATAGTTGTGGATTTCCCAGCATTTCTTCAATGGAATACGTCTTTCCTTTGACATGAATATCACTCGTCTCTTTAATCGGACCCACATCTTCGATAACCGCATCCACCGGACTGACAACTGAATACTCACCTTTATCAATTTCTCTTGCATCCTTTTTCAATGTCCTGACGAATAAATCATGAAGAGTAGGATATTCTGACAAGCCCTTCTCCATTTCTTCTTGATTTAAATGATAAATCTTTGCAAAGGATGGTACCACGAAACGACTGACATGTGAACGAGCAAACCTTCTTAAGATTCCTGATGTCCACCTTCCATTTGTTAACTCAATCAATAGACGATAAAAGCCTTGGAACATCTAACTACCCCCAAATAGTGTAAAAATACTCTTTACGAAAAGACATAAAAAGCTTAAACTTAAATAATATAGAATGAATGAAAGAAATTAATTTACCTTCCGGCTTGTAAGAAAGGAGTGGTGTGGAGCATGTTTTTATTAGACGTACTAGATCAAACAATAAAAAAACTCAAATCACAAACAGCTAATGTTATCACTTTAACAAACTTATCATTGGGCGGTTTTGCCATTGTATTCGGGCTTCATGGGAATTTAAGATTAAGCCTGCTGTTAATTTTTATTGCCGCATTGGCCGATCGTTTTGACGGCATGATTGCACGAAAATTTAATATTGAATCTGAGTTAGGAAAACAATTGGATTCCATGAGTGATATTATATCATTTGGCGTGGCACCTGCACTATTACTATATCAAGGAATTTTACATGAATTTGGCGGACCGGGTTCATTTTTTACCGTTTTCTACATCGGTTGTGGCGCCTTCAGATTAGCACGCTTCAATATAACGGAAAGCAATGGCTATTTTACTGGTCTACCAATTACAGCAGCAGGATGCTTGGCAACCTTAAGCTTTTTAGCCATTCCCTATATCCCTTCCCAAACATTCTTATTTATCATCATCATTCTATCATTCCTAATGGTCAGTCCATTTAAACTGAAAAAAGTATAGAAATAGCAAGAAAGCATCAACCCGTCCTTGGTTGATGCTTTTTTTATAGGTTGTGTTAAAGGTTATTATTGATTTTGGCACATGTTGATTGGAGCGGAAGGCGCGAGACTCCTGCGGGAGGACGGGTCCGGGGAGACCCCGCAGGCGCTTAGCGCCGAGGAGGCTCCCCGGACCGCCCGCGGAAAGCGAAGCGCCTGGAGTGGAAATCAACAGCCAAGTATACAGAGCCTTTTATAATAAAATTCCTACTTAAATAAAAAAGTTTTTGGACAGACACAATTTCCCTTTTCCTTCATAGGAATTAATAATAGGCGAATAAGCCAAAAAAGACGGGGGTAGATGTGGATGTCTGGAATCTTAACAGCTCTCGGATATTTAATGAAGGAATTCTTATTTCTTGTTTCCTATGTAAAAAATAATGCCTTTCCTCAACCCCTATCTGCCGCAGAAGAAAGAAAATATCTTCGATTGATGGCAGAGGGAGATTCCCATGCGCGCAATATGTTAATTGAACACAACCTAAGATTGGTCGCGCATATAGTAAAAAAATTTGAAAACACTGGGGAGGATTCGGAAGATTTAATATCAATCGGAACCATTGGGTTAATTAAAGCGATTGAGAGTTACTCCGAGGGGAAAGGAACAAAGCTCGCCACCTATGCCGCACGTTGTATTGAGAATGAAATTTTAATGCATTTACGAGCTCTTAAGAAAACAAAAAAAGATGTTTCCTTGCATGATCCAATCGGTCAAGATAAGGAAGGAAACGAAATATCATTAATCGATGTGCTTAAATCAGAATCAGAAGATGTGATTGATACGATTCAGCTGAACATGGAGCTGGAGAAAGTGAAAAAATATATTGAAGTGCTGGATGACCGAGAAAAGGAAGTAATCATCGGGCGATTTGGTCTTGACCTACAAAAAGAAAAAACACAACGGGAGATTGCCAAAGAATTAGGAATATCACGAAGTTATGTTTCAAGGATTGAAAAACGTGCCTTAATGAAAATGTTCCATGAATTCTATCGAGCCGAAAAAGAGAAGAAGAAAAAATAGAAAAGCGGAAGCGTCCGTTTAGCGGCGCTGGAGCTAGACAGTTATCTTTGTTCCAAATTTTATATTTTTTACTTGTAACCTAAAAAAAACAGAGCTAATTATTTCAGCTCTGTTTTTCCATTTTGTAAAGGATTATTCCACTTCATTCCACCATCAATAGATTCATATACATCATTCTTATAAGTAGTGAAGGCGATTTGGTTCGGATCTCTTGGATTAATCGATAAGTAAGTAATTGGATTATCATAATCAAGGAATGGGAAAGCGATATTCTTTTGTTCTCCAGTTGCAGGATTGATTGTTTTTAATAGTACTTTTTCATTTTCCACACTTGAAAATAAAATTGAGTCTCCACTAAATGTAAGTGTCGTAACCATAAATGGATCTGTAATTTGCTTCATGGTGTTCCCATTGTCGGTCGAATAAAAAATACCAGACCTTGTCGACATCGCGATGATATTGCCATTTTTCGGATGAACCGCGATCATCCCAAATGAATCAGAGTTAAAATCCTTTAATGCACTTTTTTTCCACGTCGCTCCATTATCCAGAGAATAATTCACGCCTTGACCCAGTTTTCCATTAGGTTCTTCGTTAATTACATAAAGACCTTTTCCTGAAAAACTCGCACCTACGAAATGGAAGAGCGACTGATCATAAAAGGATATTTTCTTGAGGGTTTGTCCTTTATCAACACTCTGAATTACACCGAGAGGGTCCTTAAGACCCGAACCTTTTTGAGGTTGACCGCTTGCGATAAAACCAGCACTTATAGCTTGAAAGCCAAAGTAATCATGTTGGTTCGTTGTTGTTTCATACCATTCAGAACCATTATACATTTTTAGACCGTCATCTGTAGCTACGTACAAAGCAAAATCATTTCCTGGATAGCCAATACCCAGAATTTGACCTACTTTTAATGATTTCGCCTGGATAATATCAAAGTTTACTTTTGCTATCTTTTCCTGTTCTGGTTTCTGTTCTTGGCTTTTATTTGTGCAGCCTGAGGCCAAAATCAGCATGATTCCTGTCAAAATAGCAAGATAGACTTTCATTGTAATCTTCACTTTTTTCCCTCCATATTAAACTATGAGGTATTCATTTATGAATCCTTATCCATCCACTTATACCCCAGTCCCCATACGGTTGTCAAATAATCGTCAACAGGAAATCCCGTTTTCCGTAATTTATCCCGTAAATTCCGAACATGGGAATCAATTGTCCGGTCTTCTGTTGGAGCCGCATAGCCCCATATCGTCCTCAATAGATGTTCCCTGGTAAACACTTTGTTATGATTCCTTAGTAAAAGCGCTAATAAAGAAAATTCCTTTGGTGTGACAGGTATATGCTGATTCTTGTATGAAACATCAAAAGAATCCTCGTTTAATGAAAGACCATTAAAGTCAATGAATGTTGGATGACCTGTTTGTCTTCTTAAGACAGCGTCGATACGGGCAGTTAACTCCTCTTCGTCGAAGGGTTTAGAAATATAATCATCAGCACCCATTTTTAGGCCTTTAACAATATCATTTTTTTCACTGCGAGCGGTTAGCATAATGATCGGGATGTCCCAGTTTTTTCGAATCTCCTTACATGCTTCCCACCCGTCCAAATCGGGCATCATAACATCTAACAAGATTATATCTGCTTTCTCCTTTTCCAAGTAACAAATTGCCTTGAGAGCGGAAGACATTTTAATGCATTTATACCCTTTGGGAGTTAAATAAAGAGAAAGTAAATCTAACATTCTTGTTTCATCATCAACGAGCAGTATTTTTTTCACTAGTTTCCTCTCCCGCATATTAAATCTTGGATTAAATTATACTACATACGGTTGAAAAACAAATTTGAAGATTAGGTGAATTTCTTTTTTATTCCCTTTTGCATTCCATCCTTCGGGAAGCGTAATGTATAGAATTTTTAGAAAAATAACTATATAATAATGAAAGTACATAAATAAAGGAGGTATATTGAATGACAGCCACTCCATATTCGGATGTGTGGGACCTGGAAATAATTTTTAAAGGCGGCAGTGATTCCAAAGAATTTGCAGACCACTTAACCCTTACTTCAGAGTTAATTGATCTTTTCCAAGCAAAAGCTAGCAGTTGGACTCCACTCAATACAACCGAGGATTCAAAATTCCTACAAGAGTTACTTGAAGACTTTGAGCATGCCGCCAAAAAGCTTCGTCAAGCTGGTGCCTTTGTTGGATGTTTGCAGGCACAAAATACCGAAGACAAGAAAGCATATAACCTGGAAGCAAGAGTGACCAGTTTAAGCGCTGCTTTCCAAACTGCTCTTGGTAGATTTGATAGCTTATTAACAACAATCAACGATGACGTTTGGGTACAGTTGTTAGCAGATGAAAAACTCAAAGTGCTCTCTTACATATTAAATGAACGACGAGATCGTGCAAAAGATAAGCTATCTAAAGAAGAAGAAGCTATTATCAGCGCCCTTGGTGTGGACGGTTACCATAGCTGGGGTCAACTGTATGATTTAATCGTTGGAAAAATTAAAATCTCATTTAACGAAAATGGCAAAGAGAAACTACTCTCTGTCGGGCAGGCTTTCAACAAATTTTCCAGCCCAGACAGGGAAATTCGAACAGCTATTTTTGAAAATTGGGAAAAAGCTTGGGGAGATCAAGCAGACATCTTGGCTAAAACACTTAATCATCTTTCTGGTTTCCGTTTAAATGTCTACAAAAAGCGTGGCTGGGAGGATGTTTTGAAGGAACCGCTTAGTATTAACCGTATGGAAAAGAGAACGCTGGAAACAATGTGGACAGTTATTTCGGAAAATAAACAAATGCTGGTTAAATACCTAGAGCGTAAAGCTACGCTGTTAGGACTTGAAAAATTAAGTTGGTATGATTTAGATGCTCCATATGGAAAAACAGCCTCAAAGGTTTCTTATCAAGAAGGTGCTGAATTTATCGAACAGAACTTTGCTATCTTTGGTGAGAAAATGGCTTCATTTGCTCAGAAGGCGTTTAAAGAACAATGGATCGAAGGAGAAGATCGCCCTGGAAAAGCACCTGGCGGCTTTTGTACTTTCTTCCCTGAAAGTAATCAATCTCGTATTTTCATGACTTATTCAGGCACTCCATCTAACGTCTCAACCCTTGCACATGAACTGGGACACGGATTCCATACATTCGCAATGAAGGGTGTTCATCATCTCAATCGAAATTATGCGATGAACGTTGCTGAAACCGCCTCAACCTTTGCCGAAATGATTGTAGCTGACGCGGCAGTGAAGAATGCGAAGGACGAAGAAGAAAAGCTCGTTTTATTAGATGATAAAATCCAAAGAACGGTTGCACTATTAATGAATATACATGCCCGTTTCTTGTTTGAAACGCGTTTTTATGAAGAAAGAAAGCAAGGTCCTGTTGCAGTAGAACGGTTGAATGAATTGATGCTTGCCGCACAAAAAGAGGCATATAGCAATGCTTTGGAAGAATATCATCCGTTATTCTGGGCTTCGAAGCTCCACTTCTTTATAACCGGTGTTCCATTCTATAACTTCCCATATACATTTGGTTATCTTTTTTCACTTGGTATCTATGCTCAGGCTCTTGAGGAAGGCAGGGGCTATGAAGATAAGTACATTGCCTTGTTAAAGGATACAGCCTCAATGTCGGTCGAGGACCTAGCGCAGAAACATTTACAAGTAGATTTGACGCAACCGGACTTTTGGGAGAAGGCAGTCCATATTTGTCTTGATGATATTAATGAATTCTTGGCTTTGACGGAAGATAAATAAGATGAAAAAATAAAGCATCGACCGATTATTTTGGTCGATGCTTCTTAATTATTCCACACTAATTTCAGCTGAAATAACACAGCCGATTGCCGCAGTAATGACGATAGCCATCACAACCATGAACATACTCTCCACCCCTTAGATAGATCCTGTTCTTTCTAATATGAATTTATCATATTTTCACAGTAACTAGCTTAAGGAAATGTGGAGATTTTGTTAATAAACACTTACGGCTATTAGCAATTCGATTTCAATATGATATCATTATGACCCTTTTTTCTTTGGTATAAAGAATAGCGACAATAATAAGATATGCAGCGGCATGATTGTTACCTCCTAAATTTTATGACTAGCTAGGTGGTATCCTTCGAAACCCAGAGACTAGCGCCACGACCTTGCATTAGTAAAAACAACATATTTAAAACCACCTTTCTAATCAGCAAATTTTTTTCTAATTACATACCACGGTACATAGTTGCTTGACGGTCTTTGTTTTGTTCGTAGAGCTTCTCAACCATTTCTTGATGAATAGCTTCTTCCGTGCTTACTTTTCGTTTCTTAATCGTAATTGAAAAGAAGATTATATTTAGCGTCATTTCTGTTCACTTCCTTATTTCATTCATTAATTATTTCCACTTACATATAGCGATACATGGAAATTTGCCTATCCTTGTTTTGTTCATAAAGCTTTTCAACCATTTCCTGGTTTACTGCCTCTTCAAGACTCACTTCAAGTTTTTTAAAAGTAATTGAAAAAAAGAATATATTTAGGGTCATGATTAACCACCTCCTTTAAGTAATCATTTGTAGTGAAATCGCAACAAATTCAATTTATGCTGTACATATCCAAAATGCTCGTAAAAAGGGCACAAAAAGGCCGCAGAAGAGTATCCTGCGGCTCTGGTTTTTTAGGCACAAAAATACCGCAAGACGTCATTCTCCCTGCGGCATGGATATGTATAGTAACTTAATTTAAAATTAAGCAATCCATTCCAGACTGGTCGAATGTTTGATATTCATATTCAATTGTTGCGATCATTCCAGTTGCTGATACCATTCCGTTTAACGCCATCGCTCCAGTTAATGTAAACATCATTTTCTTCGACCTCCTTTTTGGAATTTTTTACTTACTACGGTAATTATATCCACACACAAATCCTTTGTAAACCTTTTTATGGAAAATTTTTTAAATTAATTCAAAAGCCCAAAAAGGTGTCAGGCACCATGTGAATTTTTCACATGGTGCCTGACACTCAATCATTTTAATGCATTCTCTAGGTCTTCAATAAGGTCTTCTACGTCTTCTAGGCCTACTGAGATTCTTACTAGGCCATCGGTAATCCCTAGTTCAGCTCGGCGCTCTGCTGGAATTGACGCATGGGTCATCCTTGCTGGTACTGAGATTAAGCTTTCAACTGCTCCAAGGCTTTCTGCCAAGGTAAAATATTTCACTTTACTAAGTAATTTGTCTGCATTTTCGGCACTCCCGACATCAAACGAAACCATACCGCCAAACCCTCTTGTTTGTTTTTTAGCGATCTGATGATTGGGATGGGTTTCAATTCCTGGGTAGTAAACTTTTTTTACATTTGTGTGCCCTTGTAAAAATTCCACAATTGCTTTCGTATTTGCTTCCATCTCTTCCAAGCGAATTCCGAGTGTTCTAATTCCGCGAATTAACAGCCATGAATCTTGCGGACCCAAGATCCCACCGGTAGAATTTTGCACAAAATGGAGCTCCTCAGCAAGCTTTTCACTATTTACCACAGCTAAACCTGCGACAACATCACTGTGCCCGCCAAGGTATTTTGTGGCACTATGCAAGACAATATCCGCCCCAAGTTCGATAGGGTTTTGCCAATATGGCGTCGAAAATGTGTTATCAACAATAGTTAAAAGATTATGTTCTTTTGCAAGCTTTGCGACTGCTTCAATATCAGTAATCTTTAGAAGCGGGTTTGTAGGTGTTTCTAAATGAATGGCTCTTGTATTTGGTCGAATCGCGCTTAATATCGTTTCAGATTTACTTGTATCCACAAAGGTAGAGTCAATTCCCAATCGATTCAATACTTTCGTCATTACCCGAAACGAGCCGCCGTAAACATCATCAGTTAATATCACATGATCCCCACTGTTAAACAGCATCATCACAGCTGTCATAGCTGCCATTCCAGAGCCAAAGGCAAATCCAGCCTTGCCTCCTTCAAGTTCTTTGATCAATTCCTCAAGCGCATGTCTGGTCGGATTTCCTGTTCGTGAATATTCGAAGCCTTTATGCCCGCCGACACCTTCTTGCTTAAATGTACTCACTTGATAAATGGGAAAGGTAACTGCACCAGTAGCTGGATCGTTACTAATTCCTCCATGAATTAATTGCGTTTTTCTTTTCATTTTAAATTCCTCCTTCAAAAATCTTCTTACTTAAGTAACGCTCACTGCCGTCTGGAAAAATAACCACAATATTTGTACCAGGCATTGCCTTTTCTGCCTCTTTAAGTGCAGCATAAAAAGCGGCACCAGAAGAACTGCCGACTAGAAGTCCTTCCTTTACAACTAATTCCTTTACATGGTTGAAGGCTGTCACATCCGGAACTGTATGGATTGCATCAAAGTAGTCCGGGTCCATATACCCTGGCAAGAACTCCATTCCGATGCCTTCGGTCCGATGCGGACCAGATTCCCCGCCATTTAGGATCGATCCTTCCGGTTCAACGATAACCGTTTTAACTGCTTTTTTATGGTCCTTTAAATACCGAGCAGTCCCCATAAATGTTCCGCCTGTACCTGCGCCAGCAACAAATATATCAATTTGACCGTCCATTTGATCCCAGAGTTCAGGGCCAAGCGTTTTATAATACGTAGCGGGGTTAGCAGGGTTGGCAAATTGCTGCGGGCAATAGGACCCTGGAATTTCTTTTAGAAGCTCCTCAGCCTTTGCAATCGCGCCCTTCATCCCCATTTCTGTTGGCGTGTGAACGATTTTGGCCCCTAGTGCTTTCATCAGCTCTTGCTTTTCGATACTAAACTTTTCAGGAACACATAATATTACTTGAATTCCTTTGTTTATAGCCGCAAGCGCTAGGCCAATCCCGGTATTCCCTGCCGTTGGCTCAATAACTGTTCCGCCCGCCTGCAATTTCCCACTTGAAAAAGCTTCGTTTAACAGTTCGATCCCAAGGCGGTCTTTTACACTGCCTCCAGGGTTCATAAATTCTAGTTTTGCAAAAATTCGAACTCCCTCAGACAAAGGAAATTGTGTTATCTCGACAATAGGTGTATGCCCAATTAGTTCATGTACATTTTTGTAAACCTTCATTTTTCCACCTCTACTAACTATCGTAAAGCTGCCACCATCTTCATAACTAATGTCGCAGAATTAGTTGCCGCTTTATCGATAAATTGGTCAAAAGAAACTTCAGATTCTTTTCCAGCAATATCAGAAAGTGAGCGAATAATGACAAAAGGTACTCCAAATCGATGAGCTACTTGTGCGATTGCCGCTGCTTCCATTTCCACGGCTTGCAGGTCATGAAATTTTGACCGGACAAAATCGACACGGACAGGGTCCTCCATAAAGGAATCTCCAGTGACAATTAGGCCTTTAACAATTTGGAAGTTTTCAAGTTCTGATGCTGCTGCTTCTGCGACTGTAATTAATTTTTCGTCCGCTAAAAAGGCTGCTGGCAACTGCGGAACCTGGCCATATTCATAACCAAAAGCAGTTACATCTACATCATGATGGCGAACCTCCGTTGAAATAACGGCATCTCCTACATTTAGTGCAGGATTAAAGCCACCAGCAGACCCTGTATTGATGATGCAATTAGGCTTATATTTCTCAAGCAGTATAGTAGATGACATGGCAGCGTTGACCTTACCAATTCCAGAACGAAGCAGAATGACATCCACTCCATGCATTTTTCCAAAGGTAAATTCACAGCCTGCTATAGTTTCCTGTGTTTGATTGTCGATATTATCTCTAAGTAAAGTTACTTCTTCTTCCATTGCTCCAATGATTGCGATTTTCATACTGTGACCTCTTTCTTGTATTCATAATTATTATCAGATTTACTGCTTATAATCTTCCTCGGAACCATACATTGTATCCGCAAACACTATTCTACCGCTTTTAATAAAAGCATGCTACAATGTGCTGCACCTTATTACATATTCACTCCTAATTGAATACATCAATCCTATGAGTATACTATGGGTTCGTGAAAAACCTGTTCCCAACTTATCATATTTTACAAATTCGTCAATATTTTCGTTGTGAGAATGCCTCGAAATGTCTAAAATACCGCAAAAAACCTCTCGAGATTTCGAGAGGCTTTTTCAATATCGATTACTGATTTAATTCAGCCAGTTCTTCTACCTTGGTAGGTTTCCAACCTTGACCATCAACCCATTGGAGATATACATTAAACTTTTGCTGTTTATCCTTTGAAGCGACGGTGCCAAACGAGCCATTTGTTGTAGATCTATCTCTTCCCAGCCAATAAACGGTCATATTACCTTTGTCTAAACCAGTTGCATAAGAAATGGCATTCAACATTTCTTGCCAGTCAGCCGAAGACTGGTCATAAACTGGAGTATGCTCGCCTGTTTGCGATGTACCAACAGGTTGCCAAGCAGGATTTTCAGTTGCTTTCACCACATTCGAATTGCCGTCTCCCTCTGTCACCACAGCCTGTGATTCAGCTGCACCTTCCGGTGTCGTAGTATCCTCCGATGTGGAAGAATCCTCTGTTGTCGCAGCATCTTCACTTAGTTCTTCTTCGGCAGCAGGATCAGTTACACTGTCATCGTCATTTGTAGTGACAGTTTCAGACTCTTTTTGTTCATCTTTATTATCTTTTTGCTCTGTTTTTGTACTTTCCTTTTTTGGTGATGCATTGTCATTTCCAGTAGCAAAGATATTATATGCGACAAAAATAATTAGTAAGAGCACAACGATAATTAAACTATTTAAGACGATATTGGTCTTTTTTCTTTTCGAACGGTAACCTGAACGCGAATTAGAATTCAAATCATTAGTCAAATTAATTCCCTCCTAAAATAAAATACGGAAGCTCCCTTGGTACAGGAGCCAGACATTTATAGACTCTCAATATTCTAACATGATTTTATGAGAACTTGAAGGAAAAAACATTACCTATTGCATCCCTTTATCTTTTTCATACAGCATTTTAACCATATCAGCAAACAACAAATTTACCCCGCCCTCTGTATCTAGTACATCCAAATTCACTGCCACAAGTACATATTTGGGATTCTCGTAAGGAAAGTAACCAGCGAACCATTTATTATGCAACTGCCTGCCTGCTTCATATTTTCCTGTTTCAGCTGTGCCTGATTTTCCTGCTACCTCATAAGGCAAGTCCTTAAACCATCTTCCTGTGCCATTCGGGTTCAAGACAACTTCCCGCAATAACTTTTGCAACTTCATCGCGGTATAGGGAGAAATGGTATCTCCCTGGAAGCTTTGCTCCGGAAAATTAACCATCGTCGTACCGTTTTTGTATTCAATTTTTGATACGACCCTAACCATCTCTTTTTCACCACCCCTTGCGATCGTCGCCATCATATTAGCGACGGCTAAAGGGGTAGCCCGTACTTCATGTTGTCCAATTCCGGACATCGCGGCGAAATTAGCGTCCTTCCTAGCGTCCTCAGAAAGAAACACTCTTCCTTTATCCTCATCAGCGAGCTGTTTAAAATCATTCGTATGATAGATATCCCCCTGCCAGCCAACCGAACCGGTAAGCGACAACTTTTCTGCATAATCTTCTAAAAGGTTGGGATTTATTTTTTGTAATTCACTAGCTAGCTCTCCAAAGGTACGATTACAACTCCTTGCAAAGCTATTCGTGAAATCCAACATTCCATAATTGTATATTAACTCTGGTTTACCATTGATTTTCTTACTGCAATCAAATTGACGCTTCGGGTCATCAAGATTATGGTCTATGGCAGCAGCCGCTACAACCGTTTTGAAAACTGAGCCCATTATCTGTTGTTTCAACATCATATTTGTCATTCCAGCACCATTGTAAGGGTCATTTTTATTAATCGTTGGCCGCGAAACAAGTGACAACACGCTATTATCCTGAATATTAAGGAGAACCAAGCCCCCTTTTTTTATCTGATAGTGGTCAACTAAATTCTCCGCTTTTTGCTGAAGTGTCCTATCCAGGGTTGTCCGAATATTGACAGGATAAAACGGATTTGCCGGATCTACATATCTTACATTAATTCCAAAAAGCGGTGCACCACCGCCGTCTACATGATAAACCAGCTTTGATTTACCTTCAGGGAGCAGGAATTCATCAAAACTTTCCTCCAGCCCAGACACGCCAATTAAGGTTTTCTCCGACAATTCCTTTCTCGGATATCGCTTCTTTAACTCTTTAGAATTTTCACCTGTCATCCCAAGCAACTGTTCCGCTGGTACTTGGGCACGTTCAAACTTTTTTTCTATCGCAAATACACCAGGTATTTTTAAGCTATTGATTCTTTCCATTTGTGAACTAGTAAGTTCATATGGTTCAGGGTCCCCATAGGCAAAAGGCTTTTTCGCCCCTTCAACAGCCATTTTAAGGACAGTTACTGGTATTCCAGAAATACTTGAAACCTTGTCGGTCTCCCAATCCATTTTTTTCAAAAAGGGAAAAAGGACGAGAACTGCCACCTTTTTATGCGTGAGCATTGCACCATTTCGGTCAAGAAAGTTACCTCTGCCATTATCAATTACCAGTTCTTGAGTTCTTTGTTTGACACTTTCTTCAAGTAAATTTACGTTATGTTTAGAAAAGGTCTCTGTCTCAATTAACTGAATGTGCATTAAACGTACTAAAAGCAACAACAAACCTGTAATAGAAATAATAAGCCACCCAATGGCTCGTCTTCGCCACATAAAAAACACCTCGTCAAAAGTTTTGACGAGGTTTTCTTATTTCAAACAATATTCAAAAGAATAGTTATAATTTCGATTATTTAATGCTGACGATACGGACGCTCATTTCACCGCCGGGAGTTTGAACCGATACTTGGTCGCCTACTTTTTTACCTAAAAGGCTTTTAGCGATTGGTGAATCGTTTGATATCTTCCCTTCAAATGGATCAGCTTCAGCGCTTCCAACAATGGAATACGTTTCTTCATCCCCATCTGGGAGCTCAACAAATGTAACGGAACTTCCTAATGTTACAGAGTCACTCGCCATAGTGGCTTCTGCAATAATCTTCGCATTGCGAACCATATTTTCTAAAGTTGTTATACGCCCTTCAACAAAAGCCTGTTCTTCTTTCGCAGAATCATACTCAGAGTTTTCAGATAAATCCCCGAAACTTCTTGCGATTTTAATTCTTTCAACCACTTCTTTACGTTTCACTGATTTTAAGTATTCAAGTTCTTGGACAAGTTTTTCTTTACCTGCTTGTGTCATTGGAAATACTTTCTCTGTTGCCAAAACCCTCACTCCTTCTATTCATTAAGAATTGTGTATGTAAAATATGTAATATTATGCCAATCGGCATAATAGATAGTAGCGCGTCCTTAAATAAAAGGGCGCGCAACAAAAATAATTTTTCCAGTCTGAATTTTTCTATTTAGACTTTTCTTTTGTTATTGTTTCATAAAATTGACTTTTGTTCAAGAATTGTTTGAATTTTTGTGACCATTAAATCAATCGCCACATGGTTATGGCCGCCTTCAGGGATAATAATATCTGCATATCTCTTCGTAGGCTCAATAAATTGGTTATGCATCGGACGAACAACATTTAAGTATTGGTCAATGACAGAATCAAACGTCCGCCCGCGATCTCTAATATCACGAGTCAAACGGCGGATTATTCTTAAATCAGCATCTGTATCAACGTACAACTTGATGTCCATTAAATTCCGGAGTCGCTCGTCCTCAAGTACTAAGATTCCCTCTAAAATAATAACATCTTGGGGTTGAACTGGAATCACTTTGTCAGAACGGGTGTGAATTGAATAATCATAAACCGGTTTTTGAATCGTCTCATAGCGTAAAAGCTTTTCGATATGTTCGATCAGTAAGTCGTTATCAAAGGCAAGTGGATGATCGTAATTTGTCTTCAAACGTGCTTCAAATGGTAAATCACTCTGGTCCTTATAATAATAATCCTGTTCTAGCACCAAAATGGAATGATCTTTCAAACTTTCATAAATTGCTTTTGTTACACTGGTTTTTCCGGAGCCGGAGCCGCCGGTTACACCAATAACAACGGGTTTGCGCATCATGCTAGTTCTCCTTTCGCATCATGTTGTTAGGGTAGACCGGTTTGTCCACTTTAAATTGTACAATTTGAAGTGGATGTCTTGCTGCGTCCAATTCAATACCTTTTTCATCCCAGATTTTATCAATGACATGGGTAAAGTTTTGTATCTCAGGTCCGAAAAACTCAACTTCTTCCCCTGGTTTAAAATGATTACGTTGTTGAAGTGTAACCATTTTAGTTTCTTCGTCATAATCCAGAACAAGGCCTACAAATTCAAAATTTGTCTTCTTGCTATGATTACCAAACATTTGCTCTTTATACCCTGGCACACCTTCAAAAAATGCAGGAGCCGTTTCCCGGTTTGCACATTTGTCGAGTTCCAATAGCCAGTCTTTCTGAATGACAAAATTCTCAGGATCCGCGCAATAGGCATCGATCACTTTCCGATAAACACTGACAACGGTTGCGATATAATGAATCGATTTCATTCGGCCTTCGATTTTCAAACTATCGATACCTAGTTCGATCATTTGTGGAATGGCTTGAATTAGATTAAGATCCTTCGGGCTCATTGCAAACGGAGCGTCACCTTCTTCATAAAGGGCAACTTCCTGGTTGCTGCCTTCTAACTTGAAAAGGTCATAATCCCAGCGGCATGATTGACAGCAGCCACCGCGGTTCGAATCCCTTGCAGTCATATGGTTGCTCAAAGTACAACGTCCGGAATAGGCAATACACATCGCCCCATGAATAAAGGTTTCAATCTCAACATCGACCTTTTCTTTCATTTCTCTAATTTCTTCTGCACTTACTTCACGTGCCAAGACAACACGTTCTGCCCCTGCCTCTTTCCAAAACTGGGCAGCTTTCCAGTTGGAGAGTGATTGCTGTGTGCTTATATGGATTTCAATTTCCGGAGCAAGACGGCGGCAAGTTTCAATAATTAACGGGTCAGCGACAATTATTCCCGCAATCCCAGTTTCCTTCAACCCAAGGATATATTCATCTAAACCGTCCAAATTTTCATTATGAGCGAAAATGTTGGTGGTCACGTAAATTCTTGCTCCGTATTCTCTTGCAAACTCCACGCCTTCCTTCATTTCTTCGAAGGTAAAGTTATCGGCATTTGAACGAAGTCCATATTCTTGGCCGCCGATAAATACGGCATCTGCACCATAATGTACAGCAATTTTTAATTTTTCAAGATTACCTGCTGGAGCAAGGAGTTCCGGCTTCTTAATAATGACACGTTTTCCGTCGATAATTTCAGAAATCTTATCTTTAACTGTATTCACAGCTGAACCCCTCCAATTAATTAATGTCTAGCTACAGCGCCCCTGAGCAGGGACTTCTGCTTTTCTTCTTTTAATAAACCGTCTCTTTGAAATAAAATCCTGTATCTAATGAACGATTGGCCGGCTGAATTTCTTCAATTGCCGCTAACAACTCGTCCTTTTTATCTTCATAAGCGTCCGGGTCTTCGCTAAACAAATCAATTGCTTCACGGTAAGCCTTAGTTACTGCAAGAATATATTCAGAGCTTTTTAGGATTCCGTCGATTTTAAACGAGTCGACACCCGCTTCAAGCATCTCTTGAAGTTCATCAATGATACAAATATCATTTGGACTCATAATATGTGTACCGTTTTCGTCTTCAAAGATTGGATATTTATTTTCTCGTTCCTTATCATGTAAGAACATGTTTTCTTGCATATTTCGATTTTCAATTTCCATTACTTTTCCTTGGTACTCATAATAATTTCCTAGAAGCGAACGTTTGGATTGGAACATACAGCTCATACCGTGAACCTGCACTTCGATTTCCACTTCCGCATTTTCTTTCATTTCAACGATCGCATCCATATTAATTTCTCGAGCTAACACTGCCCGTTTCGCACCTTTTCTACCCCAATAATTGCAAGTGTACCAGTTTGTTCCTGTTGTTTCGGTACTCCAGTGCAGTTTCATATCTGGGGCAACTTCTCTTGCCGTCATTAAAACAGCAGGATCACCAAAAATGATCGCATCAGCCTTTGCCACTGACACAAATTGAATATATTCGCCAAGCTCTTCAATTTTTTCATTATGAAAAATCGCATTCATGGCCACATATACTTTTTTCCCTTTTGAGTGGGCTAGTTGGATCGCCTTTTGGACATCTTCTCGGTTAAATTCCCCTGCAAGTCGTAAGCCATACCGTTGTTCACCGACCACAAATGCTTCTGCACCAGCTTCACATAATGGCAAGATATCATTGACAGTCAAAGGAGTTACCAGTAATTCTGATTTTTTCATATCCTATCACCTCTCCTTTTGCTTATCGCAACCCCGTCCCCGACGGGCAATATAACAGAATCAAAATCCGGATGATTCATTAACCAGTGATTAAATTCATCAATCTTTTTGACGAGATTCCGTATTCTTTTTGTTTCAATTACAGGTTCTGCAACCAGGCCTTTAAACAAAACATTATCGGTAATAATTAGACCATTATCCGTTAGATATTTAGAATAAATTTCAAAAAACTTTTTATATTGACCCTTCGCTGCATCAATAAAAATCGCGTCAAAAGAGGCATGTCCACTTACGGCATCCTCAACCTCAAGTGCATCACCCTTGATTAAAGTGATTTGATGACTATGTTCCGAGCGACTGATAAACTGTTCAGCCAAGTGTATACGGTCCACATCGCGCTCGATTGTAACAATTTGGGCATTTGGGAGCGCCTCTGCCATTCGTAAAGCAGAATAACCTATCGCTGTTCCCACCTCAAGTATTTTCTTTGAATCGTGAATTCGTAATAATTGCAGCATCGTTTCTATACCTGACAGTTCCATAATAGGAACATTATGAACATTCGCATAGTTTTCCATTTCTGTAAACAATAGATTTCGTTCAGAAATAAGACCTTCAATATAAGAATGCAGCTTCTCATTTAACAAGCTGCCCTCACCTCTATCCCTAATAAGAATTGCGCTTGGGCTAGCAATTCTCTAAGTCAAATACTTTTATTATTTCTATAGATAAAACTATTTAGACATGAAAAAATAGCGTTCACAGTAATCTTCAGCATTAACGGGTAGAATTCCGACATAATGCGTTCCAGGCAGCTATGGCCAGGTTACCTTACTGTGAGTTACGCTATGGATCATTTATTAAAACACTTGAACTATTTTAACATAGATCAGTATAATATTTCAATAGAAAAACGGAGGAATGATAACATTTCCTCCGTAATGCAATTAATTTTTACTTGTAATATGCTTTGCTTTTTCCTTATTATGCTCTTCCAGAGTTTTTGTAAAAATAACATCACCATCTGCCGTTGCCAAGAAATAATAATAGTCAGTCTTCTCAGGCTCAAGTGATGCTTCAATCGAAGATTTTCCGGCATTGGCAATTGGACCTGGAGGCAGACCCGTATTTTGGTATGTGTTATATGGTGAATCCACTTCAAGATCTTCATATAACACCCTTTCCTTGTGTTTCCCTTGAGCATAGAGAACGGTCGGATCGGTTTGGAGCATCATACCCTTTTCGATCCGATTATAAAAAACACTCGCAATCGTTTTACGGTCCGCTTTTTCGGTCGCTTCCTCTTCAACTAATGAGGCCATGGTTAATAGTTGATGAACAGATAGCTTTTTTTTCTTACTTTGCTCTGAATAGGCAGATACAATCGTCCGGGTTTTATCAAGCATAGCAGTGACCATTTCTTCAACAGAGGGATTATTTTTGTAGAACGGATAGGTCGCCGGGAATAAATAACCTTCCAGTGGATATTTTACTGAAGAATTTAAGATTTCCTCGGTTAATATATCCGGATATTTAGCCATTAGCGTTTTAATAAATTCTTTGTCATTTAATTTATTAAAAACAACATCTTCCTTCTGTTTGGTTGCTTTTGCCATCATGGCCGCAATTTCTTTCAGTTGTTTTCCTTCAGGAATGGTAATTTTGAAACTGGCCTTAGCCAGTACCTTACCGGTTTTTAGACGGCTAACAATTTCGGGGACATCCATGGAAGGACTTAGTTGATACTCCCCTGCCATAAACCCGCCTTCATTCTTTAGCTTTACATAATATTTAAATACTTTTGCACTTTTTATGATCCCACTTGATTCTAACTTTTCGCCGATACCTGTGACTGATGAGCCAATCGGAATATCCACTGTTTTCAGTTTCTTACTACCTGCGTCAACAGGATTAAGTGCTGATTCTATGTACAAATATCCTCCACCACTAATTAAGACTATTAATAATAGCAATAAAATTGAAATAATCAAAACAATTTTTCTGACAACTTTTGCTTCGTTTTGATGTTCAAGCATTTTTTTACGGATAACATCTTTTTTGTCTGTTGTCATTTGACTCCCCCTTCCCTTTATACCGACGCAGATCTAGGTTTTGTAAACTACTAATGTGTAACATTAAAAAAATAGACATCTTAATTATTTCAGCACATAGTAAGAAAAATGTCAATTTAACAATAAATTTGTCAGTTTTTAATACAATAAAGACAAAAAAAAACCGGCTATTAAACCAGCCGGTTTATCAATATTCTATTCTTCTTCCGCTTCTTGGTCCTCATTGAAGGTATTGAACACTTCTTCAACCATGTCCCATTCCTCGTCCGTTTCAATTTGCAATAACGGACCATATCCGCCATCTTCCGTAGGAATATAAGCGTAAACATGAATATCAACATCTTCTTCATCATCATCAAAAGATCCTACAGGATAAAAGAATACATAAGATTTTTCGAACTCATCAGAATCAAAAGTAAAAAGCACTTCATGTAATTGTTCGTTACCATTTTCGTCTACTAGTGTAATAAATTGTTCTTCATCATGTTCGTGTTCGTGATCATGTGCCATTTCTTCACCTCATTAATTTTTACTATCCAGATAGCC
This sequence comes from Bacillus sp. OV166, assembly GCF_900177675.1. Classification (GTDB taxonomy): domain Bacteria; phylum Bacillota; class Bacilli; order Bacillales; family Cytobacillaceae; genus Neobacillus. The sequence goes on from NZ_FXWM01000001.1 coordinate 5,079,299, forward strand.
TTGCAGGATCATCACTGCAGCCATCTTATCAATTACTTTCTTACGTTTTTTCCGACTTACATCGGCTTCAAGTAATACGCGCTCAGCTGCCATTGTTGTTAGACGCTCATCCCAAAGGACAGTTGGCACTGCAAATTTACTTTCAATTTCTCTTGCATATTGCATACTCGCTTCTGCGCGCGGTCCAATCGTCCCGTTCATGTTCTTAGGCAGACCGATGACAACCGTATCTACTTGATACTCTTTTATTAATTGACCAATTTCCTCAAAACCAAACACATTTTTTTCTTCATTGATTTTGAGAGTTGTAAGGCCCTGGGCAGTCCAGCCAAATTCATCGCTTAAAGCGACACCGACTGTCTTAGTGCCTACATCTAAACCCAATACGCGCATGCATTAACCCTCTCGCTGTTGTTTTAGATAGGATTTCACTAATTCTTCAATAATTTCATCTCGTTCAAGCTTGCGAATAATATTGCGGGCATCGCGATGACGCGGAATATAGGCAGGATCTCCTGATAAAAGATAACCAACAATTTGGTTGATCGGATTGTAGCCTTTTTCCTGCAAAGCTTCATAAACTTGAAGAAGAACGTCATTTATATCATGCTCAAACGGTTCTTCAGGAAAATTAAATCGCATCGTTTTGTCAAATGAGCTCATTGCATACACCTCGCTTTTTATTTGAGGAGAGAATTGTATTGTCTAGCGGAAGCGCCTGGGCACTTCCGCTTTTTAGCTTAGTTACCTACATTTTACACTACTTTGTCCTATTATCAAATGGATTTTACCCATTCATCAACGAATTGAAGTGCAGCATCCAGTTTTTCCGGATCCTTACCACCTGCTTGAGCCATGTCAGGACGACCGCCGCCGCCGCCGCCGCAGCGAGAAGCAACTTCTTTGATCAACTTTCCAGCATGATAACCTTTTTCAATTAAATCCTTGGTAACTGCTGCAATTAAGTTAACCTTTCCTTCATGGGCACTACCCAAAACAATTACGACCGAGCCCAGTTTTTGCTTCAAATCATCAGCCATATTTCTTAAGTTATTCATATCAGCACCTTGAACATTTGCAGCTAACACTGTTACCCCATCAATTTCTTTCGCCTTTGATACGAGATTTCCGGCTTCAATATTCCCAAGTTTTGTTGAAAGAGATTCGTTTTCTCTGTGAAGTTGTTTGATTTCTAGCATTAAACTATCAATTCTATTAACAATTTCTTTCGGATTGGTTTTTAGTTTCTCAGCTGCATCCTTTAACAAGCTCACTTGCTCATTTAATGATTTGTAAGCTGATTCACCGGTTACCGCTTCAATCCTTCTCGTTCCAGCACCAATTCCGCCTTCAGAAATAATTTTAAACAACCCAATCACAGATGTATTTGGAACATGGCAGCCGCCGCAAAGCTCTAGGCTATAATCGCCAACCCTTACTACACGGACAATATCACCATATTTTTCTCCAAAAAGAGCCATTGCCCCCATTTCTTTTGCTTCAGCAATTGGCTTTAGGCTGATGTCCAGCTCGATGTTTCTCCAGATTTTTTCATTGACGATTTTCTCGACTTGTTCAAGTTCTTCTGGTTTAATTTGACCAAAATGCGAAAAGTCAAAGCGAAGACGATCTGGTTCTACAAGGGAACCAGCTTGGTTCACATGTTCGCCTAGAACGTCTTTTAAGGCTTGGTGTAACAAATGGGTCGCTGTATGGTTTTTAATAATTTTCACGCGGTTTTCAGCATCAACTTCAGCTGTCACCTTGTCGTTCGTTGTTAATGTTCCTGATTTCACAACTATTTGGTGAAGGTTTTGACCATTTGGTGCTTTTTGAACATCCTTAACCGTTATACAAGAATCTACACCTGTTATCAAACCACGGTCAGCAATTTGTCCGCCACTCTCTGCATAAAACGGTGTCACATCTAGAATTAGCTGAACTTCCTCACCGCTCGATGCTTTGTCGACAAGTTCACCATTTTTAATGATTGCTGCCACAATAGAATTCGTTTTAAGTTCGTCATAGCCGACAAACTTACTTTCGACCTTAACATCTCTAAGGACACCGCCTTGGACCTGCATAGAGTCGACATCTTGTCTTGCTGCTCGGGCACGCTCACGCTGTTGCTCCATTTCTACTTCAAAGCCTTCATGATCAACCTTCATGCCCTCTTCTTCAGCATATTCCTCTGTTAATTCAACCGGGAACCCATATGTGTCATAAAGTCGGAAAATATCCGCACCAGTGATGGTTTCACTGCCTGTCTCTTTTTCCTTCTTAATCACAGTTGCTAAAATCGCTAAGCCTTCATGAAGTGTTTCATGGAAGCGTTCTTCCTCACTTTTGATGACTTTTTGAATAAAATCGGTCTTGTCTTTCACTTCTGGATAGAAATCATCCATGATTTCGCCTACGACAGGAACGAGTTCAAACATAAATGGACGATTAATATTAATTTGTTTAGCATACCGAACAGCCCTGCGAAGTAAGCGGCGCAGTACATAGCCACGACCTTCATTTGAAGGCAATGCCCCATCGCCGACTGCAAAGGCAACCGTACGAATATGGTCTGCAATTACTTTGAAGGCAACATCGGTCTCTTTGTTCTGTCCGTATTTTTCGCCGGAAATCTCTTCTGTTGCACGAATAATAGGGATAAATAAATCTGTATCAAAATTGGTAGGGACGTTTTGAACAACGGAAGCCATTCGTTCTAATCCCATTCCAGTATCAATATTTTTCTTTGGCAGCGGTGTATAGGTACCATCCGGGTTATGATTAAATTGAGAAAATACTAGGTTCCAGACCTCAAGATAACGGTCATTTTCACCACCTGGGTAGAGTTCAGGATCAGTAGGATCATTTCCATACTCTGGACCTCGGTCATAGAAAATTTCTGTATTCGGACCGCTTGGGCCTTCACCAATATCCCAGAAGTTTCCTTCGAGGCGAATAATGCGCTCCTCCGGCAGACCGATGGTGTTATGCCAGATTTCAAAGGCTTCGTGATCTTCAGGATGGATCGTAACCGAGAGAAGTTCTGGATCCCAGCCAATCCAATTTTCAGACGTTAAGAATTCCCATGCCCATTCAATAGCTTCTACTTTAAAATATTCACCGATTGAAAAGTTACCGAGCATTTCAAAGAATGTATGGTGGCGGGCTGTTTTTCCGACATTTTCAATGTCATTGGTTCTGATAGATTTCTGCGCATTTGTAATTCTAGGATTTTCAGGAACGACACGTCCATCAAAATACTTCTTTAAAGTTGCAACCCCACTGTTAATCCATAATAGTGATGGATCATCATGCGGCACAAGTGATGCACTCGGTTCAATAGTATGACCTTTTTCTTTACTAAAAAACTCTAAAAACATCGAACGAATTTGTGAACCTGTTAAATTTTTCATTATTAGACCTCCCTTTTTAATAAAAAAGCACACAAAAAAGCCCTCATCCCAAAAACAGGGACGAGAGCTTGTCTCGCGGTACCACCCTGATTACGGATACAAAACACGTATCCATCTCTCAATAATCCCTTAACGCAGGAATACGGCAGTGGTTAGCTGCACTCCAGATTAGCTTTCTGTCGTCCTTCATCTAGAGCTTCTTTCAGCCAGGGAAGCTCCTCTCTTCTACGCAAATGCGTTACAGATGGTCTACAACATACTCAATCCTTCAACATTTTCATACAAATAATCATTCTATATCACGAATTATAGCTACCCGAAAAAAGTTTGTCAATCTATCACCCGCTTATGTGGAAGGTTCTTTTGCTTTCCTACGAATAAAATGATTTTTCGCGTGAATAATAGCCACTTTTATTACCACTAAAACAGGAACAGCCAAGATAAGTCCAAGTATTCCACCGACTTCCCCCCCAGCGGTTAACGCCATCATGATTATTAAGGGGTGCATATGAAGACTTTTACCTACAATCAATGGAGAAAGGATGTTTCCTTCTAGAAATTGAAGCCCAAAAACAATCACCATTGTAATCACAACTAATTTTACGGACGATGTGGCAGCGATGATGACTGCTGGGACAGCTCCGATGATGGGTCCAAAATAGGGAATGACATTGGTCACTCCAACAATCAAGCCCAAAATTAAAGAGTATTTTAGATGAAATATCCAAAACAAAAGGGCTGAGACACTGCCAATGATCACACATACCAGGAGTTGACCTCTTATGTAGCTGCCCAGCGATTCATCAACGTCTTTTAGGAAAAGTGTCCCCTTCTTCCTCCACTGTTTAGGGGTAATATACCATAGGGATCGTTTAATCAATTGAAAATCCTTTAGCATATAAAAGGCAATGAATGGAATGATCATCATAATTAAAGCAGAATTAAAAAAACTAATTAAAATATTTACAATAACTGACAACAAGGAGTCAAGCTTTTCTTCAAACGCATCAATCCCATCATCAATTCTAGTTTGCAAGCCGTCGGGCCATTCTCTTGTATGCGATTGAAGTTTATCAACCCAACCTCTGTATTGCTCTGCTAAAACTGGCGCGCTCTCAGAGAGGTCTTTTATTTGGTCGATCATCGCCGGAATTCCCTTATATATGCAAATGCCCAGACCACCAAAAAATAAAATATAAATAAGAAAAATAGCGAGCCCTCGATGCAAGCCTTTTTGGTGTAATTTTTCGACAATTGGATGCAGCAAATAGGTGATAAATCCTCCGATTACAAAGGGGAGGATAATAATTATAGCTACCTTAAAGACAGGCATCCAAACAAAGCGGATTTTTAGAAACACATAGATGGCAATTAATAAAAGGAGTAAAAACCCGATGCGGTAATACCATTTCATTTGAATCTCCACGTTTTAAGCCTCCCATTCATGTTAGTTTTAGAGACACTTGGTGGAATTATGCATCAGAAAAGCGGTAGCGCATGTTAACAGGTATGAACCGAAACGCAAAAATCCCCCTCGAATTTGAGGGGGGATTCAGTTCTAAAATATCGCGCGTCTTACTTTCTTTGTCATTCTTTTCATATTTCGGGCAGACATCATATTGTTTCTTGAGGCCACAGTATAGGCAGCCATCCCAGCACCAATAGCAATCATCGTCGTCGTCATCATTTTATTCATACGTTTCACCTCTTTAATAGACGTTAAATAAGTTTACATGGTTAACTTTGATAACGGTCTAACACAAGCGTTTCGCTTTTTTATCTTAAAGGGTGTAACGACGCTCTTCTTCTTCAAACAAATCATCTAAGGAACTAAGTGACCCGTCTTCTTCGACTTGATGGGTACTGATTAGGCCTTTGTTTACTGTAAGTTCAATAAAGCAACTCCAGCAATAATATTGGTTGATACCAATTTTACCGATATCCTTACTTTGACAATTGGGACACTTAAACATGGAAAGACACCTCACGTATTATTTACATCTACGATAATGGCATCCTTTCCGATAGCTAAGGGCTTCCCGGATTGAATGACTTGTTTGCCTTCCGTAAGATCCGAAAAGAAGCCATCCGTGATTTCGTACCCTATGATTGTGCCCAATTCTTCCTGAAAATATACATCTTTTAACAATCCAAGCGATTCCCCGCTCTTAGATAGCATCATCATTCCATCTAGAGAATGCTGATGAGTAAGTGTATATTCTGGGTCATCTTTCAGTTTTACCAAATGGCCGTCGTCATCAATCATTATTCCATCTAATCCGAAGGAAGCCACCTTCTCGATGTCCAGAAAAAAGGTTTGTTTGAAAAAAACGCCTTTTTTAATCAATAAGCCCTTTACCTTACCGTTACTTGAGATACATAAATCACAAACCTCACCAATTTTCTGGCCGCTTTTTGTATTAAAAACAGGCTGTCCTTTCAGTAACGAAAATGTCCGCAAAGAGTGTCCCACCTCCTGTGAACATTTATAGTGTTAGTCATTCAACATAAAATCATAAGGTGAAACGTTTTCCATGCCAATCATTGGATCTTCCTGTATGAATAGATCCTCGTAGGACAAGCCATCGGTAGAATTTTCACCTTCTGCTGCTTTGGGAACGATTGATTCATGATTTTCTCCAGCATTTGGTCTAGCTGTAATCGATTCTTGGAGCTTTTGGCATAAGGTTGTTTGTCTAGAGAGTTCATCCGCTCTTTCTACGCCCATTTTAAGCGCATCTACTTCCCCGCAAAGGATCAAGGATTGTTTACTTCTGGTAATCGCTGTGTAGATCAAATTTCTACGTAACATCCGATAATAACTTCTTGTCACCGGTAAGATGACAATCGGGAATTCACTGCCCTGCGATTTATGAACAGAACAGCAATATGCATGCGTGATTTGATTTAAGTCCTGCTTTGTATACTCGACTTCATTCCCTTCAAAGGAAATATAAATCATATCCTGCTTTTCGGTATTTTCCTTCGCATAAATTATCGAGATGATTTCCCCAATATCCCCGTTAAAAACATTACTTTCAGGTTGGTTTACAAGCTGTAGAACCTTATCACCGATCCGATACTTTACCTCACCAAAAGCAATTTCCTTCCTCTTGCCGTCAGGGTTCGGATTAAATATCTCTTGCAGCAATACATTTAAACGGTCGATTCCAGCAGGCCCTCTATACATGGGGGCTAATACTTGAATATCCTTTGCCGAATATCCTTTATTCTTGGCATTTAGAGCAACTTTTTCAACAACCTGAGATACCTGCGCTGTTGAACATTTGATAAATGAACGGTCTGCTTGCTTCACCGTAATATCGGCAGGTAAATAACCCTTTTTAATTTCATGGGCAAGTTCGATTATTGACGAACCTTCTGCCTGGCGATAAATATCGGTTAGGCGGACCGTGGGAATCCGTTCTGATTCCAGCATATCCTTTAAAACCTGGCCTGGTCCTACGGAGGGCAATTGATCCTCATCCCCGACTAGAATGACTTGAATATTTTCAGGGAGTGCCTTAAACAGTTGATTAGCAAGCCAAATATCAAGCATCGACGTTTCATCGACAATGATAATTTTCCCTTCAAGCGGGCTCGCATCATCACGGTCAAATCCTTCCTGCCCATTAAATCCGAGGAGACGATGAATGGTTACCGCTGGAAGTCCAGTCGATTCACTCATTCTTTTTGCCGCTCTACCAGTCGGTGCTGCAAGCAAAAATGGGAATGGCTCCCCCTTTTTATGGTAATCCTTAGGCTCTAAGGTACAGCCATGCAATTCGGCATAAAGCTCAACAATCCCTTTAATAACAGTCGTTTTCCCTGTTCCAGGTCCACCTGTTAAAATCAACATCGGCGACATTAACGCCGTTTGGATGGCTTCTCGCTGCGTCGGTGCATATTGGACCCCAAGCCGTTCCTCTAAACTTCCTAACGATAGCAGAAACTCAGATTCGGGAAATTGATCTTTATATTCGGTTTGTTCAAGGATCCGGTGGATATTCGTCACAAGCCCTTTTTCTGCAAAATATAAAGAAGGCAAGTAAACGCGTTTCTCTTCCCCAATTAATTTACCCTCTTCTTGCAGCTTAATGACCTCATTGGATATATCTATGTAGTCGATTTGATCACGCTTGTTATCTTCTAATAATGCTTTTACTTGCTCCAATAAGTCTTCAGCATTTATGTATACATGCCCTGTTTGCATACTTTCATTTTCTAGGATGTAGAGACAGGCTGCTTTGATCCGGTCAGGATGGTTCCCGGAAATACCCAGCTGGTAGCCAAGCTCATCGGCCCGGCCAAAACCGATTCCTTCAATATCCTCAACCAGTTGATATGGATTCTTCTGCATAATGTCAAGTGTTTCATCTTTATAGGCTTGATAAATCCGCATCGAAATCTGCGGTCCAAATCCATATTGATTTAAAGCAACCATTACTTGCTCGAGTCCTTGATGCTCCATCAACGTATCGTAAAGTAATTTTGCTTTTTCAGGAGGGAGTTTTGGGATGGAGTCTAGCAATGACGGCTGATTAAGAATTTTGGATATGGCGTCTTCTCCTAAGGTTTCTACAATGTTTTCAGCGGTCTTTTTTCCGATCCCTTTGAACATTTCTCCAGATAAATAGTTGATAACCCCTTGTTTCGTTTGGGGCATGTCCTTGCGAAAATGATTGGTATGAAATTGCATCCCAAACTTTGGATGATCCTTAAATTCTCCGAAAAAGATATAGGTTTCTTGTTCATGAATTTTCGGAAAATAACCGGTGACCACTGCTTCTTTGTCCTCATAAGGATGATTTGTTTCATCGACGCGAATCCTTAGCACGGTGTAAAGGTTTTGTTCATTGTGAAAAATGGTCACAATCGGTCTCCCTTTTACGAATTTTCCTTGTTCAGTAAATAAATCAAGTGTATCTTGCTTTTCCATTCGGCTCCCTCCTTTCTGAAAAAATAAGAAAAATTACTGGTTACCCTCGATTAACCTTTTCGCGTGACCAGCAAGTAAATGGTCGGGTTGAATATCAAGTGCTTTATTAAACATTTCAACTGCCTTCGCAGGATTTTCTTGAAAAGCGTAGGTGACACCTAAATTATAATAGGCATCGGAATGTTCCGAATCTAGTTCGATACATTTTTCAAATTGAATCACCGCTTCAGAAATTAACTCAAGCTGTGCAAGACATAACCCATATTGAAAACGTGCTTCCGCATCATTTTCATTTAACTCGACGCTTCTTTGTAAATACGGAAGCGCAAATTTCCCTTGGTCCAACTGAACAAGTGTCAACCCTAACATGAAGTAATTGTCACTTGATTGCAGACCTTTTTTCATAGCTGTCTCAAACATATTCTTGGCTTCGTTGAAGAGGTCGTTACTAAATAACAAGGTTCCAATACTATAATAAGCCGCCGCAGCGTTTTCATCTATTTCAATTGCTTTTCGATAAAAATTCAGTGCCTTTTCGTCGTCCCCAACAGCGGAAAGTACATTTCCGAAATTAATATAGGCAACTGGGTCGTTTGGGTTTTCTTGAATGGCTTCATTAAAGGCCTTTGCCGCCTCTTCCAGGTTGCCATCCTGCATGTATTGCACACCTAATTGGTTTTTATCCATTTATTTCAGCTCCAATCCTAAGTGAAAGTATATCATATTTTATTAAAAAAAAGCCTGACTCCTAGAAAAGGAATCAGGGTCTTTATTAGCCAACATATGTTAATCGTTCACGATTTTTAAAGACGTGGTCAATTGTCCCTCCGCCTAGACATTCATCTCCATTGTAAAAAACAACGGCTTGGCCTGGAGTGATGGCACGAATCGGTTCATCAAAAACGACCTCAACTTGAGCATCTTCTAAAAGACGCACGGTTACTTTATGGTCTTCCTGACGATAGCGGAATTTTGCCGTGCATGTAAATTCAGCATTCTTTTCTCGGTCCGATACCCAGCTTACGCCGACAGCAGTAATGGAATCTGAATAAAGTTTTTCATGATGAAAACCTTGGCCCACATAAAGAACATTTCTTTCTAAGTCCTTACCGATGGCAAACCACGGTTCACCCGCTCCACCAATTCCTAAGCCATGTCTTTGACCGATCGTATGATACATTAACCCCTCGTGCTTGCCTTTGACCTCACCATCGAACGTCTCCATGTTTCCTGGCTGAGCCGGCAGATATTGACCTAGGAAATCTTTAAAATTTCGTTCCCCGATGAAACAAATCCCTGTGCTATCTTTCTTTGTAGCAGTGGCAAGATTCGCTTCTTTGGCAATTTCACGAACTTTTGGTTTTTCAAGATTACCTATCGGGAACATAACTTTACTAAGCTGTTCCTGCGTCAACTGGTTCAAGAAATAAGTTTGGTCCTTATTGTCGTCAAGACCGCGGAGCATCTTATATTCTCCATCACGATATTCAACTTGTGCATAATGACCAGTAGCCAGATAGTCCGCACCTAATTTCATTGCATGCTCTAAAAAGGCTTTAAATTTAATTTCCTTGTTACACATTACATCCGGATTAGGTGTCCTGCCTGCTTTATATTCTTCAAGGAAATAGGTAAATACCTTGTCCCAATATTGTTTTTCAAAATTTACCGCATAATAGGGGATCCCGATTTGATTGCAAACGCGAATGACATCCTCATAATCTTCGGTTGCCGTACAAAAACCGGTATCATCCGTGTCATCCCAGTTTTTCATAAAAATGCCGATGACATCGTAGCCTTGCTGCTTCAACAAAAGTGCTGCTACAGAAGAATCTACTCCCCCTGACATTCCAACAACAACCCTTGTGTTTTTTGGATCTTTTCTTTCCATTGATTTTCACCTCTCTAATGCTGCAAAGTCGTCGAAGATTTATTTTTTCAGACGAGTAACAACTTTAGCTGTTTCCTCAGCCGCCTTGATTACTTCCTCGGTTGTCGTATTAAAGCCAAAGCTGAAACGAATCGAATTAGTTAATCGTTCTGATTGTTTCCCAAACATGGCAACAAGTACGTGGGAAGGTTCTATTGAGCCCGCAGTGCATGCCGAACCGCTCGAAACAGCAATTCCCGCTAAATCGAGATTAACTAGCATCGCTTCCACACTTGTCCCAGGAAAGCTTAAGTTTAATACATGTGGCAATGAATATTCAAGCGATCCGTTTCTGTCAAATTCTACATCTAGCTGACGGAGCCTTTCCATCAAGGTCTTTTTCAAATCAAAGAATCTATTACGCTTGGCTGTACGTTCTTCATGTGCAATCAACATAGCTTCATGAAATCCAACAATCGCCGCAATATTTTCCGTCCCAGCACGTCTTTTTCTTTCTTGCTCACCGCCGAAGGAACGAGGAGACAGTTTCACATTGGACCTGGCATAAAGAAATCCTGTTCCTTTTGGCCCGTTAATCTTATGGGCAGAGACAGATAACAAATCAATCTGGCTTTCATTGACATCAATGTTTTCGACACCGTAAGCCTGAACGGCATCGGTATGGAATTTCGCTTGATGATCTTTTAATAACTGTCCAATCTCGGTAATTGGTTGGAGTGTGCCAACTTCATTATTACCGTACATTATCGACACCAAAATAGTATCTTCCCTTAAGGCAGCACGAAGTTCAGTCATTGATATTCGCCCTGTTTCATCCACAGGTAAATACGTGACTTCAAAGTCCATTTTTTCTAACTTTTTGCAAGCATGAAGAACCGCATGATGTTCCGCTACGGAGGTAATAATATGCCTGCCATTTTTCTGATAGGTTTCCGCAACCCCAAATAACGCCATATTATCTGCTTCGGTTCCTCCACTTGTAAAAATAATCTCGTTTTCCTTTGCACCTATGCTGTCCGCTAGCACCGCGCGCGCTAAATCAATCTGGTGCCGTGCTTCCCTGCCAAAAGAATGGATGCTTGAGGGATTTCCGAAAGTTGATTTCATCACCTCGAGCATTTTTTCAATAACCCTTGGATGCATGGGAGATGTGGCAGCATGGTCGAGATAGATTCGTTCCACATTAACACCTTCTATCAAAATAATTCTCCAATGTTACTTTTTACCCTAAATATAAAACATATAACCATCCGGCTCTTCATCATTACTATGATTTGCTAAATCTTCTAACGTAGTGTTTTCCAAAACATCCTTAATAGCATCCCGAATCCGAATCCACAGCTCCCGTTTGGCTGGTTCTTCATCTTCAATACCTTCAACTGGTGTGATCGGTCCTTCTAGGACACGAATGACATCACCAGCCGTAATTTTAGATGGAATGTCTGTTAAGATATAACCACCGTATGCCCCCCTAATGCTTTTTACTAAACCTGCATTACGCAATGGGGCAATTAATTGTTCCAAATAATGTTCAGATAGATCATTTGCTTGCGCAATCGTTTTTAATGATGTCGGGCCCTCACCATGTTTTTTAGCAAGTTCAATCATGATCGTCAGACCATAGCGACCCTTTGTTGAGATTTTCATACCGCACCTCTATTCATATCTATATTAAAAATAAAAATCCTTAGTAATTTGATAGGCATTAGAATTATATCATATTCTTCTTTAATATGCTTTTTCAAGGAAAAATGATAATGTAAAGCTAAACATAATCTAAATGACAATTAGAAAAACCTTTTTTTGGAGAGATGTAACATGCAGCAAAAGCCTTTAGCCTTTCGGATGCGTCCTAGAACGATTGAAGAAGTTGTCGGACAGGAGCATCTGGTAGGTTCAGGAAAAATAATTTCAAGAATGGTGAAGGCCAAACAGCTGACCTCGATGATCTTGTATGGACCTCCTGGTATTGGCAAAACTTCGATTGCCAGTGCAATTGCCGGCAGCACAAAGTACGCTTTTCGAACACTGAACGCGGTGACGAATAATAAAAAAGATATGGAAATTGTTGCTGCTGAAGCAAAAATGTCAGGAAAAGTTATTCTGCTCCTCGACGAAGTCCATCGTTTAGATAAAGCAAAGCAAGACTTTTTATTACCTTATTTAGAAAATGGAATGATTGTATTAATCGGTGCTACGACAAGTAATCCCTACCATGCCATTAATCCTGCGATCCGGAGCCGCTGTCAGATTTTTGAGTTAAAGCCGCTAGCTCCGGATGAAGTGAAGCTGGCCTTAATTCGCGCCCTGGAGGATGATGAACGCGGTTTTGGTAAATTAAAGGTTGAAATTGAGGATGCCGCGTTAATGCATTTTGCACAAGGTTCGAATGGTGATGTAAGGAGTTCTTTGAACGCACTAGAATTAGCAATCCTTTCAACAGATAAGGATGAATCTGATATCATCCATATCGATGTCGTAACCGCTGAAGAATGTTTGCAAAAGAAAAGCCTTGTTGCCGATAAAGACGGGGATGGCCACTATGATGTCTTGTCAGCCTTTCAAAAGTCGATTCGGGGCAGCGACGTCAATGCTGCTCTTCATTATCTGGGCCGATTAATTGAAGCCGGTGACCTGCCGAGTATCAGTCGCCGATTGATTGTCATCGCCTATGAAGATATCGGACTAGCCAACCCGCAAGCAGGCGCGCGCACGTTAGCGGCGATTGAAACCGCCGAAAGAATTGGTTTTCCAGAGGCAAGGATCCCACTAGCAAATGCCGTGATTGAACTATGCTTATCACCAAAATCTAACTCGGCTGTCTTAGCCATTCAGGCCGCACTCGAAGATATTCAAAAAGGCATCGTCGGCGAAGTACCTGACCATCTAAAGGATGCCCATTATAAAGGGGCAAAAGAGCTTGGCAGAGGAATTGACTACAAATACCCACATGACTATGAAAACGGTTGGGTACCGCAACAATATTTACCCAACAAATTAAAACACAAACAATACTACCAACCAAAGAAAACCGGAAAATTCGAGCAGGCACTTGCAATTGTCTATGAGAAACTATCAAGGAAGAAATAATAATAAGGGTGTCAGGCACCATGTGAAAAATTCACATGGTGCCTGACACCCTTTTCTTTCTCTAGGCAGCCACATCTCGTTTTTTGAAGACAAGAAAGGCTAATAATTGGAATGCTATAAAGTAGATGAGGAGCATGATGACTGAGAATGACATTGACATTCCTTCCATCATGGGTGTACCGTCCACATATTGCATTAGATCGGTGTTGGCAAACAAGATGTATTTGGCCCAGCTAAACTTTATCGAAAGCAATACTGTAAATTGAGCCCCTGTGAATAACAAAAATAATGATAAGCCAATTGCTAGAGAACTGTTCCGGAAAACTGATGAAATCATAAACGCCATCGTCGCAAGCATTATCGTGTCAATCGATCTAAACCCATAATAAATCATTAGATAAACAATAATATTTTGCTCCGTTACCTGCCCATTGGCATAATTCAAATACGGAACAGGATGGTCTGGCGTTCCAAACAGGATGGCACCAAGTAAAGTAGAGAAAGCAAACAGGATGGCCAACATCAGCAATGCAAACAATAAAACGGTAAGATATTTGGATGCTAAGATTTTGCTGCGATTTATCGGCCGGATTAATAACAGTTTGATGGTTCCCCAATTGAATTCACTCGCAACAATCCCCGCCGAAATAATTATTGTAAATAATCCTGCCAGGATTATGAGTTGTGACGCATCTTTTACAAACGACCAGACATTATATTTTTCATTAAAGGGGATATGATGCTTTATTCGGTAGTCATTAATAGCAATTTCTTCCTTATAAAACTGCTTCTCCAGCTTCGAATTGCTTTGCTTCATCTGCTTCTTTAGTGCATCATTTTCCTGCTGTAATGTTTGTTCCCAGTTTTTATCGAGGTTGAAATCCTGTTCCTGGTATTTATGAAAAATACCAAAAATAGATATGATAACTATCAGGATGGCAATCATCACATACGTTCCAGGGCGTCTAAAAATTTTCATCCATTCATTTTTAATTAAATTAACCACGACTTGGCGCCCCCTTTTCGGTTGTCAGTTCAAGGAAGCGATCTTCTAACGTCTTCGCTACTTCTTTGATCGCAAAAACTTGAATATCCTCTGAAACAAATGTTTTCACTAGATTCGGAATTTCTTCTTTTGGAAGTTCCACAGTTATACCATTCCTTGAACGGTTAGCTCGAACATTGGGATAGTGGGTCTCCAAAAGTGCCAACGCCTTTTCGCTAGGGACTACTTCCATTTCATAGGTCATTTCAGTTTCACCGTGGACTAGTTCATGGACAAGCTGCACATCGATCAAGCGCCCATTTTGAATAATCCCAATCCGGTCACACATCATTTCCATTTCTGAAAGCAAATGACTTGAAACGATCACGGCTAGGTTTTTTTCACGTGCCAGGAGACGGACATAGTCACGAATTTCCCTTATTCCAGCAGGGTCTAAACCGTTGGTTGGTTCATCAAGGATTAACACCTGTGGATCATGCAATAGACACTGTGCTAACCCTAATCTTTGTCTCATACCCAGGGAGTAGGTTTTTACCTTGTCATTTATGCGGTCAGTTAATCCCACGAGTTCTACTGTTTCGGCAATCTTCTCCTTGGAAATTCCTTTTGACATTCTTGCATAGTGGACCAGGTTTTGATAGCCAGTTAGAAATTTATACATTTCCGGATTTTCAACAATCGCACCAATATGACGCACCGCGTCTTCAAAATCACTTTTAATACTTGAACCGCCAACACTGATATCCCCTGATGTCATACTCATTAAACCAACTATCATTCGAATAGTTGTAGTTTTCCCAGCTCCATTTGGACCTAAGAAACCAAATACCTCGCCTTTGTTTACTTGAAAGCTAATATTATCTATTATGGTTCTTCCTTTAATTACTTTTGTAACATTTTTTAACTCAACGATTTTTTCCAACCTCTCACTCCTCTCAATGTATCCTCACATAGTTTATCTTATTGCAGAAGTATTTACCTCATAATAAGGTTATCACCAAAAATGATTTCGGCAAATTTTAACAAAATATTCTTATACTTTCCCCTAAACCTACCCTCTTTTTTGTAAAATAAGATTATGTTCTATTAAAATGAGAGGAAGTGGACTATGGCATTAAAGTCTCGTTGTGAGTCGAAGGAATTAAAAATTATGAGATCTTTAAACATACGAAGTAATTTATCACCAACAGAAAAGAAGTACTTTTTTAAGCTTGAAAAAAGCTACCAAGGTGAATTGATGTTTGATCTGTTAACCGAAAAGCTTCAAGGTGATATGTTAGTAATAAACGACTTGTGCCTTGAGGTTAACGACACTGTGTTTCAAATTGATACTTTAATCATAGCTCAAGATAGGATTTATCCATTTGAGGTAAAAAACTTCTCCGGAGATTATTATTACGACACTGAAGGGTTCCATAAAATATCCGGGCCCGATATAACTAATCCATTAGACCAGATAAGACGCAGTAAATTATTACTCCTCCAGTTGCTTCAAAATCTTGGCTATAATATACCCGTTGAACCAACCGTCATTTTTATCAACCCCGAGTTTACCTTATATCAAGCGCCTCTTAACCAGCCGATTATTTATCCAACTCAGATTGATTGTTTTATGAAAAAGTTTGATGGGACACCGTCAAAACTAAATGACAGACACAAAAGGTTAGCGGACCGATTAATATCTTTACATTCGAACGAGTCACCCTATCCAACCCGATTACCTACTTATGAATGTCGAAAACTTAAGAAAGGTATGGCTTGTAAAAGGTGCGACTCATTGATGATTTCTGGTGAGGATAATATTATTGTTGTGTGTAAAAAATGTGGGTATTTGGAACCGGTTGAATCAGCAGTACTACGTAGTGTCGTGGAACTAAAGTTCCTTTTCCCAGATATAAAAATTACCACTGTTTTGGTTTATGAATGGTGTCAGGTAGTAAAGTCTAAAAAGATGATTAGAAGGGTACTAATGGAAAATTATAAAGCAATAGGGTATGGTCGATGGTTCTATTTTGAATGAATCGTGGATTGTATCTTAAATTGAGAAAAACATTTATCATAAATACCCTTTCCTTCTTTTATTAATAAGTTTGGTCACTTAGTGGATTATCCAAAGTGACCATTTTCTTTTGCTCTTCATATTCACAGTCACATAAAACATAAGATGTTGCCATCCCATCATTCTATTAACGGTTTCGGCCACGTAGACCCTTCCTACGTTACCCTTCCATCCCTTCTTTTCACGGTTCCGGTCACGTAGAACCCCCCAACGTTACCCTTTCATCCTTCTTTGAACGGTTCAGGTCACGTAGACCCCTCCTACGTTACCCTCTCATCATTTTTTGAACGGTTCTGGGCACGTAGAGCCTTCCTACGTTACCCTCCCATCCTTCTTTGAACGGTTTCGGTCACGTAGACCCCTCCTACGTTACCCTCCCATCCTTCTTTGAACTGTTTCGGTCACGTAGAACCCTCCTACGTTACCCTCCCATCCTTCTTTTCACAGTTCCGATAACGTAGAACCCTCCTACGTTACCCTCCCATCCCTTTATTCCAAGTTTAAGTAAGCCTAGAACCTTACTATGTAAAAAAATAACCCTAAACGAATAAAAGTTTAGGGCCCCACTACCATTCTTATTTCTCATCAGATACTCGTTGGATTTTTATGCTGCTCAATAATTGTCTTACCACATAGCTTGCCATGATCAGACCTGCCGCAGATGGAACAAAGGCATTGGATGCTGGAGGCATCTGTGCTTTGCGGATAGGTGCATTTTCATTGCCGACTTCTTTTTTAATATCCTCACGAATAACTATCGGACTTTCATCGGAAAAAACAACCGGAATCCCTTTATGGATTCTTTCCTTGCGCAGCTTCGTGCGGATGACTTTTGCGATTGGATCCGTATGAGTTTTCGAAATATCAGCAATCTTAAAACGGGTTGGGTCCATTTTATTGGCTGCTCCCATACTTGAAATAATTGGGATATTTCTCTTCAAGCATTCCTTCATTAAATGAATCTTATAGATAATCGTGTCAGAAGCATCGACGACAAAATCCAAATTATGGCTAAAAATCTGTTCATACGTCTCTTCTGTATAAAACATTTTTAATGAAATGACTTCACAATCTGGATTGATATCTTTGATCCGCTCTTCCATAATCTCTACTTTAGGTCGACCAACAGTGGAAAGCAAAGCAATCAGCTGTCGGTTGATGTTGGTAATATCAACATCGTCTTTATCTATTAAAATTAACCGGCCAACGCCAGAACGAGCCAGAGCTTCAGCAGCAAATGAACCTACCCCGCCGATACCTAAAACAGCAACCGTGCTATTTTTCATAATATCAAGGCCTTCTTTGCCGATGGCAAGTTCATTACGTGAAAATTGATGCAGCATTATGTTCACTCCAATTTATTAAATTCGTTAAGTTTCTTTTTCCCGATTAAAAATATATCATACACTCCATTAAAAACAAGTATCTTGATAGGAATAATAAAGTTGGAAAGCAAAATAAAACCTCCCGCAACGTTCAGGAGGTTGATTTTAAGCAAATAGAAAAGAGTCCCAATTATGCCGTCACTCTTAATTCCTTAGTTTTGATCCCGCACTCAGCAGGTGGGTGTCCTGTTCCCGAAATTGTAAGTCCCCTTACCCGTATAAGGGTGAGGCATTTACGCAATCAGGAAACTCTAGACTCCCGTATAAATAATGTTCGGTCAAAACTTCAGGCAACGCAACGTACATTTCAGGACTCTTCTTTGATGCTTTTATAATAACATATTAAAAATCGGTATTCAAGGATTCATGAAAGCGATTTCCTGCTATTTTTTTACATTTAGTGACAAATTTAATTCCTTTAATTGCGCCTCAGAAACTTCACCAGGTGCGTTCGTTAACAAGCAGCTTGCACTTGCGGTTTTTGGAAAAGCAATCGTGTCCCTTAAATTCGTACTGCCAGCAAGCAGCATGACTAATCTATCAAGACCGAGCGCGATACCACCGTGTGGAGGGGTTCCATATTCAAACGCATTTAACAAGAAACCAAATTGTTCCTTTGCTTCTTCAGGTGTAAACCCAAGTACGCTGAACATCTTTTCTTGGATATCACGTTCAAAAATCCGGAGTGACCCTCCGCCTAGTTCATAACCATTTAAGACAATGTCATAAGCCTGGGCACGTACTTTAGATGGATCTGAATCTAAATACTCTAGATCTTCCCTAAACGGCATCGTAAACGGATGATGGGCAGCGTAATAACGACCATCCTCTTCATCATACTCAAGAAGCGGCCAGTCTGTTACCCATAAGAAATTGAACAAACTTGGATCAATTAAATCTAAATCTCTAGCTAGCTTTTGTCGAAGTGCACCTAAAGCATCGGCGACAACCTTCTTCTTATCAGCAACAAACAGAAGCAAATCCCCTGCTGAAGCTTCAAGCGTACTCGTAAGTGCTTTTGCGTCTTCCTCTGAGAAGAATTTTGCAATCGGACCCTTAAGTCCTTCTGCGTCCACTTTAAGCCAAGCAGGCCCCTTTGCGCCATACACAGCAACGAAGTCTGTTAAGGCATCAATGTCTTTACGTGAGTATTTCTCAGCTGCACTTTTTACATTGATCGCTTTAACTTGCCCGCCATTTGCCACTGCCGAAGCAAATACTTTAAAGCCTGAGTCCTTGACGATTTCTGAAAGATCGACAAGCTCTAGTCCAAAACGAGTATCAGGTTTATCCGATCCAAACCGGCTCATTGCTTCGTCGTAAGTCATGCGTGGGAAGGCAGCAGGTACGTCTACTCCTTTTACTTCTTTCATTAACTTCGTCATCATTTTTTCCATCATACCCATGATATCTTCTTGGCTTAAAAAGCTGGTTTCGATATCGATTTGTGTGAATTCAGGCTGACGGTCAGCACGTAAGTCCTCATCGCGGAAACAGCGCGCAATTTGATAATAGCGTTCAATTCCACCTACCATAAGTAACTGTTTAAAAAGTTGTGGTGATTGTGGTAACGCATAGAATTCACCCGGATGAACACGGCTTGGCACTAAATAATCACGTGCACCCTCAGGTGTACTTTTTGTCAAAATGGGTGTCTCAATATCTAAAAAGCCTTCGCCGTCTAGGAAATCCCTGATTTGCTTTGTTACTTGGTGACGCATTTTTAAGGTTTCAAAAATCACTGGACGGCGGAAATCTAGGTAACGGTATTTTAACCGAACGTCCTCTGAAGCATCGGTTTTGTCAGAAATCATGAATGGCGGTGTTTTCGCTTCATTAATGATCGTTACTTTTTCCGCTTGTACTTCAATTTTACCTGTTTTCAAATTCTCATTGAAGGTTGCCTCATCGCGGGCTACCACAGTTCCCACAATATCTAAAACAAATTCGTTACGGATCTTTTCAGCAATTTGCAACGCTTCTTTAGATAAATCTGGATTAAAAACTACTTGAACAACACCTGAACGGTCGCGAAGGTCGATAAAAATTAATCCGCCAAGGTCGCGTCTTTTTTGGACCCAGCCTTTCAAGGTTACTTTTTCACCAACTGCTGATTCAGGTACTTCCCCACAAAAATATGATCTGCCAAACATAAAATATCCTCCCTTATTCCTGCAACTCTTGGAATTGTTTAATAAAAGTTGCTAAATCGATTTCTACTTGCTCACCAGTCGCCATATTTTTCACATTAATTTTATTATTTTTAAGCTCCTCATCGCCAAGAACCGCCACATATTTTGCTTTTAGACGATCGGCTGCTTTAAATTGAGCTTTAATTTTTCGATTTAAATAATCTCTTTCTGCTGAAAAGCCCGCCCTGCGCAGCTGCTGCAACAGTCCGACCGTGTAATCCTTTGCTTCTTCCCCTAGTGCAGCCAGATAGCAATCAATGCTTTCGTTAATCTCCAACTCGATTCCTTCTGCATTAAGAGCAGCAATAAAACGTTCGATACTTAAGGCAAATCCTATTCCAGGCGTTTCAGGACCGCCAATTTCTTCAGCTAGCCCGTTATAACGACCGCCTCCACAAAGCGTGGTAATTGCCCCAAAGCCTTCCGCATTACTCATAATTTCGAATGCGGTGTGGTTATAATAATCCAACCCGCGCACTAAGTTGGCATCCACTTCAAAGGGAATATCAAGCTGGGTTAAATAGCGCTGTAATTTTTCGAAATAATTCTTTGAAAAATCATTCAGAAACTCAAGAATCGATGGCGCTGTTTTCATTAATTCATGCTCACGGTCCACTTTACAATCCAGAATACGGAGCGGATTTTTTTCAAGACGATTTTGACAATCCTGACAAAACTCGCCAATTCTTGGTTTAAAGTGATTGACTAACGCATCGCGGTGGGCGTTCCGACTTTCCTTATCACCCAAACTATTAATAATCAGCTTCAGCTTTTTTAAGCCCATTTCTTTATACAAGTTCATCGCGAGCGAAATGACTTCTGCATCGATAGCAGGGTCATTACTGCCTAAGGCTTCAATTCCAAACTGAACAAACTGGCGAAACCGTCCTGCTTGTGGGCGTTCATATCTGAACATTGGCCCCATATAATAAAGCTTTACAGGCTGATTAGGCAGCCCAAACATTTTTTTCTCGACATAGGAGCGAACTACCGCAGCAGTTCCTTCTGGTCTAAGTGTGAGACTCCTTTTGCCCCTGTCTTCAAATGTGTACATTTCCTTTTGAACAATATCGGTGCTATCGCCAACGCCTCTTGAAAAAAGATCGGTATGTTCAAAAATTGGGGTGCGAATCTCCTTGTATTGATATTTCTCACAAAGTTCTCTCGCTTTTGCTTCAATCAGCTGCCACTTTTCAACCTCTCCGGGTAAAATGTCTTGCGTTCCCCGTGGAATGCTTATTGACATAGTGGAAAACCTCCTCATTTAATCAGTTCTGTAAGTATAGTGTCTAGCTCCATTATAGAAAGCTTCGAAAGCGATACCTCGCACGAAAGAAAAGCGTTAGCTTTTCTAAAAGAGCGTCCAGCGGCTATTGGACCTCGCTAAACGGACGATTCCGCTTTTCTTTTAAACAACAAAAAACTCCCATCCCTTGTACGAATACAAGGGACGAGAGTTATAATAATCCCGCGGTGCCACCCTAGTTGAAGGCATAGATTTCATGCACTTCCTCTTTAACAGTTAACGCCTGCTACGTTCTTCTCCTACTAAAGTTGATCCTTTTTCAGAGAGAAGCCTACGGAGTGTTCCTTCATTAAGTTCCATGTAGAAATGCTTTCAGCCTAGGGCATTTCCTCTCTTTTCATGACTGTGCTTAATTACTATGCTCCATCATTGGTTATGTCGCAATATGTCATTTTATTTTACTAATATTACGGAGCATCGATGGTAATGTCAATAGTGTTTTATGATCTTTCTAAATGTTTTTTTAACTTTCTGACATCACCGATCGTTAATCCAAATTCTGATGCCAGTTCAAACGAGGTAGTATGCTGTTCCTTTTGAATAAAATCATGAAAATCAACTCCGAAAAGTCGTCCATCCATTGACTGGATGTTCATTCCTTTTTCACTCGCTCTCATTCTTAATCACCTCTGCCCTTTCTTCAATACTGATATTATTTCCACCATTCGTGAAAAACTTGCATAATCAATAAGTATTTCTCAATTTATTGGACAATATTAGCAATTTAGGAATGATTTTCAGCTTTTAATACGTTAAAATTGAATTAATAGAAAAGGAGGGGGTTATAGTCAAGAAGTATAGTTTATTGCTATTATCTATAATTCTTATTTTTGGAGCCTTCCTGCCTCAAGGGAAAAGTGTAGCAGCGACAGGTTCCGTTACTATTTCCACCGATTTAGTCAATGTCCGCGGCGGCCCAGGCTTGAGTTATCCCCTTGTAAAAATAGCCAATCGGGGCGAGAAGTATCAGATTGTAAAGGAGCAAGGTGATTGGATTCAAATTCAATTATCATTTGGAAAAACTGGCTGGTTAGTTAATTGGCTAGTCACAAAAGATAACGATTTCCAACAAGAAAGTAAACCAGAAAGTACTGCTACGAAAAATAATACAGGTATCGTCAATGGTGATACATTAAACATAAGACGTGAACCCTCCACATCGAGTCCCGTTATTGGGAAATTAACAGGTGGGACAAGCGTAACCATTTATTCTAAACAAAATAATTGGTTAGAGGTTGGCTTTTCTAATTTAAGGGGATGGGTCAGTTCTGAGTTTATTGACAGTCAAACATCAATTGCTCAAAATGGCACGACTCAAAACGAAATGACTACCAGTGCCGTCACCGGAACCGTAACAGCGAATAGTCTTAGTGTTCGCTCAGCGGCCTCATTAAATTCAAACCTCATTGGGACTGTAACCAATGGTTTAAGTTATAAGATAGTAGAAGAGAAGAATAACTGGGCAAAAATAGAATACAAGACTGGTAGTTTCGGATGGGTTACCGGATGGTATCTTGATAAAAAAACAGTGAAATCCCAATCTGGACAAGCTGTGAAGGAAAGTATCATTACGATAATACATAACGGGACAAATATCCGAAAAGAACCAAATGTGCAATCAGGTGTCCTCGAGCGTGCAAATAAGGGCAGTAATTATCCCGTTAAAAGGGTAATTAATGACTGGTATGAGATTAAGCTGAAGAACGGAAAAACAGGGTATGTTGCTGGCTGGCTTGTTTCCATTAACGGTTCGAAACAACAGATTGAAAAGCCAGGAGCCGAATTATATCTTAAAAATAAAACCATTGTTCTGGACCCAGGACATGGCGGAGTGGATAAAGGGGCTACTGGAGGCAGCGGAACATTTGAAAAAGAGCTTACACTTAGGACATCCCAGCTTTTATCTAATAAATTAAAAGCCGCAGGAGCCAATGTCTACGTAACGAGGAAAAATGATTCATACTTACAACTCGCTGCTCGAGTGAATATGGCACGTAATTACAAGGCGGATGCTTTTATCAGCCTTCATTACGATAGTAATTTAGATCGCAGTGTTCGTGGAATGACTGGCTTTTATTATCATTCCTATCAAAAAGCCCTGGCTGAATCCATTTTCACATCAACTATTGGACAAACAAAATTGAAAAACCGTGGAGTGCGTTTTGGCGATTTCCATGTGATCCGTGAGAATAGTCAAAAAGCCGTTTTAATAGAACTTGGCTATTTAAGTAACCCGGAAGAAGAAATGACGATAAAATCCAGTGGATTCCAAGAAAATGCCGCTTCTGGTTTGTTTAATGGATTAGCCAGATATTTTAAAGAGAATGAATAAGGGCCTTGGAAGGTTTATACAAATTCCTCGATCTAGCAAACGCCAAAATTATAGGTACTCCAAGGAGCGAAAAGATAAGAAAGACGACAAAGACTATGATGAAGATGCGGATGATTAATGACACTTTTAATTCCAAATCAATGTAAGGCACCCTTTGCTATTCGTTACTTTAAACTGCAAAAAATAGTATAAGAAATACAAACAAGCACACGACAATAACGTGTGCTTGTTTTGTTGTGGGCTACCGAGACTGCTCCACCCATAATTTGGATCGCCTATAGACTCCATTATCCAGGTTCGTAAAACAATTATTATGTAATTATAACATCACAGTAAAGCTGCTTAATCGATCTTCCATTTGTTTTTTAGCATCATTCATCATGCCGTCGAGCAGTTCTTTCACGGTTGGAATATGTTCAATGAGTCCGGCCACCTGCCCGCTATTCATGAAACCATTCTCAGCATCTCCCTGGATCGCACCAGCAATGTGATGGTCCTCTGATGTCATTTCGAGGTATTGTTCTGAAGCCACTCCACTTCGTTCCGATTCGATAATGCTATCAGCATATGGTGCTTTTAAAACGCGTCTTACTTGTCCGACTGACCGGCCTAAAATAACGGTTTCGTTATCCCCTGCATCAAGAAGCCTTTGTTTATAGGTTGAATGAAATGGTGCTTCTTTCGTTGCTATCAAGCGAGTACCTAACTGTACGCCAGCTGCTCCGAGCATCAAAGCCGCTGCCAGACCTTGACCATTTCCAATTCCACCCGCTGCCACGACCGGGATTGTGACATGGCGGCTTATTTGTGGAATGAGCGTAAATGTGGTTAATTCCATACTTGAATTAATACCGGCTGCTTCAAACCCTTCTGCCACCAATACATCTGCCCCTGCAGCCTCTGCCTTTTGAGCTTGTTTGACCGACGCGACAACCGCAATTACTTTTATGCCTTTTTCATGCAGGAGTGGAATAAAAGGAGCAGGATTGCCAGCCGATAATGAAACAATTGGTATTTCATGCTTAAACACAAGTTGAATCATTTCTTTTGTATAAGGACTAACATTAATTGGTATATTCAATGCAAAACTGTTATTCGTTTTATCTTTGGTTTCAAGAATAATGGCTTCGACCTGCTCAAGGGTCATCGTTCCACATCCTATCGTACCAAGACCTCCAGCTTCAGATACAGCAGCCGTAAGCTGAGCATTGCTTATATTCCCCATTCCCCCCTGAATGATTGGATATTGAATAGAAAAAAGTTCGCAAATATATTTCATTTTTTCAACCCCCTATTAATTTCATGTTATACTATAATCAATAGAAAAACAATTCTGATTTTTTAAAAGGAGCGAAAGAAATGATCATCCCATTCAATGGCATAACCCCTTCCATTCATAAAACAGTTTTCGTGGCACCTGGTGCTCACTTAATTGGCGATATTACGATTAAAGAAGAATCTTCCATCTGGTTTAATGCTGTGTTACGAGGGGATGAGGATTCGATTATTATTGGCGCAAGGTGCAGTATTCAAGATAACTCTACCATTCATTTATTCGAAGGATGTCCTGTTATCATTGAAGACGAGGTTACAGTCGGGCACAACGTTATTCTGCACGGCTGCAAAGTGGGTAAACGTTCAATTATCGGTATGGGCTCTACCATATTAGACAACGTAGAAATCGGCGAAGAATGCATTATTGGTGCGAATACACTGATTGCCGCGGGCAAAAAGATACCGCCACGCTCACTTGTCGTTGGATCACCGGGAAAAGTCGTCAGGGAATTAACCGATAAAGACCTAGAACTTATTCGCCTCTCTACTGATTCATATGTACAAAAAGGACGGGAATTTAAAGAGATCCTTAAATAGATAATTTAAGATTTTAAGAACAAAAGGCGCAAGCGCCCGTTAAGCGACGTATGGACTGGAGCACTCCAACTGAGATCAATGAAAAAGGAAAGCGGAAGCGCCTTGCTCAGGGGCAACAGGCATAAGACGAGCCGGCGAGAAGGTTGTTCTTTAACCTTCTTGAAGGATTGGCTTATGACCCGAGCCCCTTGGCGCTAAGCTAGACAACACGGAGCTGCGCAAGATTCGATGTTGACATATCGTATGGCGGAGGGCGAAGTACACTAGTCGCTGGGCGCTGGAGCTGGAGCTGGATTCAGATAACCATTCTAATTATCCACATTAAAATTTTTTTATAATTTCCTACAAAACAAAAAAAGCTGCCTCGAAAGTCTTCCATTAAAGACTTTTGGGGCAGCTTTTATTTTTTTGAATGAATAATTAACGGATGATTTTTCGCGTCATAGGAATGATCCTTTCTGCGCAAATCATTATCCGCTTCAAAGACATTTTCAAAAAAACTGCTAGCTGATTCCGCTAAAAGTTGATAATACTGACTAAACAGCAGTGCCGCATGATTACCACTCCACATTGGCGGTAAAAGTTCCTTTGGCAGACCTGGATCAATGAACAGAAATTTTCTGTATTCATGAACAAGATTTGTTCTCTCCACAAAGCACTCTGAGTCGGACATTTCTCCATTGCTTAGCACACTTTGATGTACAATGAATTGCTTACTGTACTTTGAGATAAACTCCTCATACTTATTCTCGATTTCCTCAAGCGGCCAGCTTTTTTCCACAAGGGATTGACTATCTTTTGGCCCTTTATAGTCCGAGACGAAGAAATCAACGTATTCACTAATATCATACTTTTCGATTAAAAGATTCACTTCTTTTTCAAGGTTATTCGGTGAAATCCAGCAGGCATTAGAGAAACTGCCAAATCCACTCCACAATAGTTCCTGTCGAAGCTCATCACGAATCTGTCGTTTTTCTTCCGGAATCGAATACATTAAAATACGCCATTTTCCGTCCCATTCATGCGGGTTCAGCTTAAAAATTCGGTTGGCGGCCTCATCCATCCGGGATACACCTCGTTCAGTCAAAAAGTAAAAACTTTTGTTTCCCTGCTTTTCTGACTGAATCCACCCTTGCTTCACCATTCGGGAAACAGCGACACGAACGCCCTGTTCATTATGCCCAAACTCTTTCAATAAACGAACCAAGCTGCCAATCCAAATTTTATTTCCATAGTGACGTAAATAATCTCCATAAATGGTGAAAATCATCGATTGTGTGTTTGCACCCATAAACTCTTCACTCTTTCTTTTTCCCTGCCCCTTACAAATTTTGAACGAGACGTTTTTTTCTATTATATCACAAACGTCAATATCATCTCCCTGAAAATTGAGGTATTCTCCGCTCACTAAATGCATCGAGCGCCTCGATTCGGTCTTCTGTTGGAATCGTCAGTTCATACGCTTTCGCTTCAATTGCAAGCCCCGTCTGTAAATCTGCGTTCATTCCCTGAGTAATCGCATATTTCGCCTGTTTTAATGCGACAGGCCCATTTTTCATCATGTTTGCCGCAAATTGTTTACACTCTTCAGAAAGCACATCATGCGGCACCACTTTTAATACAATACCAAGGTCGAGCGCCTCCTCAGCTGAGATTTTTTTCGCCGTTAAAATTAATTCTTTGCCCTTCATTTCACCAATCAGTCGTGGAAGGCGCTGTGTTCCGCCTGCACCAGGAATGATTGCCCAGCTCGTTTCGGTCAACCCCATGGATACACCTTGTGCCGCAATCGCAAAGTCACACGACAGTAGCCACTCAAATCCTCCGCCCAGCGCGTAACCATTAACCGCTGCGATTGTCGGCTGCGGCAAGCTGGCAATACTATTAAACAAATCACGAATCGCTTTCACATTTCTTCTTACCTCTGACTCATTTAAGGTTTTTCTTTCTTTCAAATCAGCACCGGCACTGAATGCTTTTTGGCCGGCTCCTGTAAAAATAACAACGCGTACCTCAGGATTTACATGAATGGAATCAACAGCCTCCTGCAGTTCACGAAGTGTATCATAGTTAAAACAATTCAATACGTCCGGTCGGTTTACTGTTACATATCCGATATGACCTTTCACTTCATATAATACGTTTCCCATGGCCGTTCCCTCTCTTTTTTAAGGCTGTGCTAAATTTGCCTATTGATTTCCGATACAGGCACCTCACTTTCCGCGGGCGGTCCGGGTGTCTCCTCGGCGCTTTTGCGCCTGTGGGGTCTCCCAAGACCTTCTTTTCCCGCAGGAGTCTCGTGCCTTCCGCTCCAATCAACATAGTTTGCAAAATCAACATTGAGCTTTAACACAGCCTTTTTTAAAATAGAGGCCATCCCACAAATTCGAGACAGCCCATTTTAGATCCTAGTCTATATTTTCAATAATCGCCGCTATCCCCTGACCGACTCCTACACACATTGTCGCCAGTCCATATTGAACATTTTGTTTTTTCATTTCATATAAAAGCGTCGTCAAAATACGGGCTCCGCTTGCACCAAGTGGATGTCCAAACGCAATAGCACCGCCGTTTACATTGACCTTTTCCTGATCAAACTCAAGCTGGCGTATGCATTCCAGCGACTGTGAGGCAAAAGCTTCATTTAGTTCTACAAGACCGATATCGTTTACCGATAAGTTTGCCCGATCAAGCGCTTTTTTCGTTGCATAAATTGGACCAAGGCCCATAACCGCAGGCTCAAGACCGGCAACCGCTCCAACCACATATTTTGCAAGTGACTTCAAACCAAGTTCTTTTGCTTTATCCGCACTCATTAATAACAAAGCGGATGCACCGTCATTTACTCCAGATGCATTACCAGCTGTTACTGTGCCACCTTCAAAAATCGGACGCAGTTTAGCAAGTTTTTCAATCGTTGTATCTGGACGTGGATGCTCGTCTTGATCGAAGACAACCTCGTTTCCTTTCCGATCATGAAAACGAACGGGTACAATTTCTTCCGCAAAACGATTGGATTCCATTGCTTTTTTTGCCCGCTGCTGGCTTTGAAGTGCAAACTGATCCTGATCTTCCCGTGAAATTGAGCAGCGTTGCGCCACATTTTCAGCTGTCTGAGGCATGGAATCTGCTCCATACATCTCTTCTAGCTTTTTATTCGTAAATCGCCATCCAATCGTTGTATCTTGAAGCTCCATCGATCCCCGAGGGAAGTCACTCTCAGGTTTTGCCATGACATATGGTGCTCTTGTCATACTTTCCGTTCCCCCTGCGATGTAAATATCGCCTTCCCCTACAGCTATAGATCGTGCAGCATACATAACCGCATCAAGTCCTGATCCGCACAAACGATTAATAGTAGTTCCACCAACGTTCACTGGAAGACCAGCTAAAAGTGCGGACATTCTCGCTACATCTCGGTTATCCTCTCCTGCCTGATTCGCATTTCCGAAGATGACATCTTCAATTTGTTCCGGCGGCAGCCCTGGATTCCGCTCTATCAGCGCTTTAATGACAATTGCTCCGAGATCATCTGGACGTACACTTTTTAATGCTCCTTTATACTTCCCGATAGGTGTTCTTACCGCATCAACAATGACAACGTCCCTCATTTTCCCACCAGCTCTTCAATTTTTGTATAGTCGTACACACCTTTACCAGACTTGCGGCCCAGCCTTCCCGCTTTTACATACTGTTCAAGAAGTGGCGCTGGACGGTATTTTTCACCAAGTTTTTCATGTAAATATTTTAAATTATTTAAACGGGCATCTAGTCCTACTAAATCCCCCAGCTCAAATGGGCCCATCGGATAATTCAATCCTAGCTTGATTGCTTTATCAATTTCTTCAGGTGTTCCTAACCCTTCTTGAAGCATATAGAATGCTTCATTCCCAACCAGGCAGCTAATCCGGCTTGTTACAAAACCAGGAAATTCGTTAATGACCACTGTCTCTTTCCCCATCTTCTCAGCGACCTGTTTTATGACTGCTGCTGTTTCATCACTCGTTTCGAGGCCGCGTACAATTTCGACTAGCGGCATTTTCTGTACAGGATTGAAGAAATGCATCGCAATCGTTTTTTCAGGACGCTTTCCATAAGAACCAATTTCTGTCGGGCTCATAGTGGAAGTATTAGTAGCAAAATAGCAGTGATCCTGTGCATGTTCTTCTATTGTTTCAAAAACAGCTTTTTTAACTTCTGCACGCTCTGGAACGGCCTCTATAATTAAATCAGCTTTAATAGCAGCTTCTTTTAAATTGGAAGAATATAATAATCGACTTTTTCCTGCATCCGCTTCTTCAGAAGTGATTTTTCCGTAACGTACACCTTTTTCAAAAATAATATCAATCTCTTTTTTCGCGCTGTCTAATGCAGATGAATTCACATCTACTAATGTTATGTCAAATCCTCCGGTCGCTCCTACATAGGCGATCCCTCTGCCCATTACTCCAGAGCCTACGACTACTATGTTTGTAATCATCTAACTTTCTCCTTCCACATAATAGAGGCTGGCTGCGATAGAATCAGATTAGCATCCAGCTATACCCGAATGATGTTTCTGAAATATGTTTCAGCCAGCCTTTATTCACTATTTTGTATCTCGGTTTAATATCCATCAACGGCAGGCCCCTGATAGAAGTTTCACCTTATTAAATGCCGAAAGGATTTAATGGGCGGCTTCCATAATAGGAAATAAAACTTTTTGTTTCAGTATAAAGATCTAATGTCTCAATACAAAGCTCCCTTCCGAACCCTGATTGTTTATAACCGCCGAAAGGTGTTCCTGGAAAAGCTGAGAATGGGCAGTTTACCATGACAATCCCTGCTTGGATTTGGTTACCGACACGAGTTGCACGGGCACCATCTTTCGTCCAAAGAGCAGAACCAAGACCAAACTCTGTGTCATTTGCTAGTCTAATTGCCTCTTTTTCATCTTTGAACTTCATGATTACAACAACTGGTCCAAAGATTTCTTCTTTCACTACTTTCATATTGTGATTTACATTACCAATGACCGTCGGCTCATACCAATAACCGCCTTCGAATCCTTCAACTACAGCCGGCTTTCCACCTACTAAGATTTCAGCTCCATCTGCAATAGCTGATTGAACATAGCTATCAACAACATCTAATTGACCTTGATCGATAACGGACCCAACATGTGTTTCTTTATCTAATGGATTTCCCAATTTAAGCTTTTTCGTTTTTTCTACGAATCTAGTAACAAATTCATCATAAATATCCTCGTGTACGTATAAGCGAGATCTCGCCTCACAAGATTGTCCTGTATTATAGAAAATACCGAATAGTGACCCATCTATAGCCGCTTCAATATCAGCATCCTCGAACACGATATTAGGAGATTTCCCGCCAAGCTCCAATGTTACACGCTTTAATGTTTGTGAAGCCTTGCCCATGATATCTCTGCCAATTGGTGTAGAACCTGTGAAAGCTACTTTACTTACATTCGGATGTTCAACTAGATAATTTCCAACGTCAGAACCAGAACCAGGAATAACATTAACTACTCCTGCGGGAACTCCTGCTTCAATACAAATTTCACCTAAAACAATGGCAGTTATCGGAGTTAACGAAGCCGGTTTCACAATGACAGAACATCCAACCGCGATTGCAGGTGCAATTTTCCACGCCGCCATCATCAAAGGGTAGTTCCAAGGAATAATTTGTGCGCATACACCTACAGGTTCTTTCTCTGTATAGTTATGGAATTGACCTGCCATATTATTTACGGAGCCGCTATGTCCTACAATGGCACCTGCATAAAATTCGAAAACTTCAACAGCTTGCATAACTTGACCTTGTGCGGCCGAAATCGATTTACCGCTATTTAATACTTCTAATTCAACTAATTCATTAAAACGGGAACGCATAATCGCCGCAATTTTATTTAAAATACGAGAGCGTTTATTAATAGGAGATCTCTTCCACTTACCGTTTTCGAATACTGCAAGAGCTGCTTGTACCGCTCTTTCTGCATCTTCTTGTGTAGCTTTTGCAACCTTGGCAAGGATTTCACCAGTGGCAGGATTGTAAGCATCAATAGTGGCTCCATTAGAACTTTCCACTCTTTCACCATTAATAACTAGATGGTAATAATCACGCTTCATTTCTACTTTTTCAAAAATTGCTGCTTCCTGTACTTTTACCATTTCATCCCACTCCCTTTTTTATGTTACTCACCTATAAATTGAGCTTTGCGTTTCTCAGTAAATGCCGTTACCCCTTCAACATAATCTTTCGTTAAGCCGGCAATTCGTTGTCCTTCCGCTTCTTCTTTCAAATATTCTTCAAAAGAATGATGGTAGGAGGCTTCTAAATACCTTTTGATTAAGCCGATTGCTTTCGTTGGTCTACTGGCAATATTTTCTGCAAAGGCTGTCACTTGCTCGTTCCAGTCCTCTACACCGATTACTTTTGTAGCAAGACCCATTTTTTCTGCCTCAGTAGCAGGTACCTTTTCTCCCAAAACAGATAGCTCTAATGCTTTTGCATGACCCACAATTCGTGAAAGGTAATACAGATTACCCGAATCAGGAATTAACCCAATATTGACAAAGGCATTTAAAAAGCTTGCTTTCTCAGAGACAAGACGGAAATCGCAGGCTAATGCCAGACTGAAGCCCGCCCCTGCAGCCACACCGTTTACTGCTGCAATAATTGGTTTTTCACATCTGGCGATTTCCTTCATCATCGGACCGTAATTGTTACGGAGCATTTGCCCTAAATTCATGCTGTCATCCACATCTGCTAGGTCTTGGCCGGAACAAAAGGCCCTTCCTTCTCCGTTAATGACAATCGCACGCACTTCATGAGAGTTTGACGATTGTTTAATTGCCCTTTGGATTTCTTTATTCATTTGTGATGTAAAAGCATTCAGTTTATCTGGTCGGTTTAGACTGAGCCAAGCTACCCCGTTTTCAATCCGATAAGTAATTGTTTCGTACATAGCATAACTCCTTATCTGCCTGTAAAATTAGGCTTTCTTTTTTCTACAAACGCTTCCATGCCTTCCCTTTGATCTTCTGAAGCAAAGAGCAAGTAGAAATTTTTTCTTTCATATTGCATTCCTTCATATAAGGAGTAATCCACTGCCTTATTAACAGAATCTTTGATCATTCTGACCGCTAAAGATGGCTGTACCGCAATCTTTCTTGCGAAAGCTATTGCTTCCTCCATCAATAATTCAGGTGCGACAATTTTATTAATAATGCCATATTTTAAGGCTGTATCTGCATTGATTCTTTCGGCGGTCAAGATCCATTCAAGTGCCTTTGTTTTACCTACTAGCTTCGTCAGTCTTTGTGTCCCTCCTGCTCCAGGCATAACTCCAAGTGTTACCTCTGGGAAGGAAAACAGTGTATCTCCTGCAGCTATAAGTAAGTCACATGATAGGGCAAGTTCAAAGCCACCGCCGAATACAAAGCTTTTGACTGCACCAATGATAGGCTTTTTAACGAGACTTAACCGGTCCCAATCAGCGAATTGATTTAACAATTCCAACGTAATTGGATTATCATTGGCCATCTCATCAATATCCGCCCCAGCAGAAAATGCTTTTCCATGACCGGATAATAGGATTACTTTCACTTGGGTATCACGGTCGAATTCTTCTGCTGCAGAAACAATTTCACCGACCATCGTCCGGTTAAGCGCATTCAATTGTTTAGGCCTATTTAAGGTAATAAAACCAATTTCATTCTCGACAGAAGTTTCAATATATTGAAACAGTCCCATCCTTAAACTTCCTCACCAATCATCATGGTTACGAGTTTCCCAGCAAAGCCCATCAAGTCTTTTCCTGATGCTTTTCCTTCAGGGGAACGCATACCTTGTTGAAGCGCTTCATGATTTTTATAATACATTTCGCATAGAATGTGATATTCAGAGTCTTTCCCCATTGGTGTTCCGACGATTTTCGTAACGACCATTTTTTGAAGACCTGGGATTTTATCTGTGAGCGGACCGTGAACATTAAAATAATGTTCATCAAATTCTTCTTTATTTTCCGGCTGCTTATATAGAGCAATTAACTTTACCATTTTATTCCCTCCATATTTTACATAAATTTAATCATTGGTTTCATTGCTTCAAATGGATTTTTACATGATTTACAATATAAAATGCTGCGACACGCTGTTGGTCCGAATATGTTTTCCATCGTGACATACGTCGATTCACAATACGGACAATCTATATGCCACGATCCATCCTCTTTCATTTGTCGAGGGGGAGGGGAGATTCCGAATACCTTTAGTCCCGCTTTCCCCTTTTCCGTAATCCGGTCAGATGTCCAGGATGGGAAATGTAGGAATTCTACGCTCACTCCTTCTACGCTTGGCAGCTGTTTAACAGCCGTTTCAACATTTTTTTGAATGATAGGAAGAGCTGGGCAACCTAGAAAGGTAGGCAGTATTTTTACTGAAACATCTGATCCTGATATCTCCACATTTTCCACCATTCCTAAATCTAGAATGCTGACTGTATTAATTTCGGGATCTTTTACGTTTTCCAGTAGTTTATATATTTCTTCTGATGTTAATAACACGGTAGGCATCGTACCCCTCCCCCTTTTCCTTTTGTATTACCAGGAAGCTGCTTTATTACTAGCGTATACTTCACTTAAAGTTTCGAGTGCCTTCTCTAAATCCTCTGTGTGCTTCCCATTTCGTCCATCTCCTTGAGCCATTCCTATTTCAAGGGGTCCTTGGAGCCCAACACTTTCCAATATAGGTGCAACAGCCTGATTCCACTTATTCAGTAAAACCACTTCGCTTTCAATTAAACCTTGTTGCATGATTTTATTTCGATGTTCTCCCAGAGAGAACACACCTTGGAAATCTTGCAACGTTATTTCAATAGCTGCTTTCATTCGGGAAACAGCTTCTTCATGGCCTGAACCTAAAAGTTGAACGAACCATGTTTTCCAATGCATTAGATGATAGTAAAGTTCCATTTGCACTTTTGCGGCAACTTCAGCCAGCGGCTCATACGAACTTGAATGTAATGATTGAATCTTAATCATTTTGGCTTGGGTATAAAAATAATTTCGTACTACCGCAAAAGCCCAATCATAATCCGGTTCTTTCATATAATAGCCAGGTCCATTCACGAGTTCCAAGATAATCGCATTGCGCCTTGCATTAGCTGGACGATCATGGGCCAGCTGATTTGCATTCCCTTCACCGAGTTCTTCTAGCAATTGATAGAATATGGTCGCATGACCCATTGTATCTTGGGTGATGGAGGAAGTTGCTACGTCTTCCTCAATGTGAGGAGCGAGACCCAGCCATTCAGATCCACGATAGGAATGGATAAAATCATCGTCTGCTAATTGAAATAGCAACTCTTTAATTGCCGTATTCTCTACTGATGAATTATTTGCCATTTTTTACGCCTCCTGCCCAAGACAAAATTTCCTTCTCATCAAGCATTTCTTGTTCATATTTCCGCCATTTTTTCTTTAAATAGCCATACCCTTTTGTTGTGCGGTATTCTTTATTATCTAAACGTTGAAGCGTTTTCTTTTCTTCCGAAGTCATTTTACGTATATTCTGACGTTTCACAACCCAGATATCATCCACTGCTTCACGTCGCATAAAGTTTTCCTGTGCCATCAGGATCGCAATATCCTCATTTGGTGCGAGCAAGCTAAAATGATATTGTACTGGTGCAGTTGGGGTCTTGCGGCTAAATACTTCAAACTCTTCAAAATATGATTCTTGCCTAGTTTCCATGTTCCTTCCCCTCCCTTAGACAGTCTTTGGAGACAATGCTTCACGTACCCATTGGTTATTTTTGTATGAAATTCTCCTAAGATTCAAGCGCTCTTGTGAACGAGGTCCTTCATTTCTAGCAATCTTCTTCAATTTATTCCAGTCAGGCTGTTTATAAATCCATTTTCCTGTTTCTTCATCAAATCGCAGCGTTTCATCCGGAATAGTAAAACCAAGTGAATGAATCCGCTTAATATACTTGCTAAAGAAAGATTGACGAAGTCCTTCATTCGTGCCCGTTCTGATTCTATACTTTAAGGTAACATCTTGTTTTGAAGCACCCATTTCATTCTTGCTTGGCGGTCCGAAGAAAAGCAGCAAAGATTCCCACCAATAATTAAGTGCATCTTGCACCATTTGTCTCTGTTCTTCTGTCCCTTCAGCTAAAGCCATAATAATGGCTTCTCCGTGTTGAGCGTGGAAAACCTCTTCTGCACAAATTCTGTGTAAGGCACGGGCATATGGACCGTAAGAAGCACCAAGCATATCCGTTTGGGTGATAATGGCCGCTCCGTCAACTAACCAGCCAATCAGCCCTGCATCTCCCCATGATTTAGCTTCCATATGGAAAACATTATGGAACTTTAATTTCCCAGTAAAAAGATCCTGCATCAGATCGTCCCGCTTTTTTCCATATGGTTTCAATAAATCTTCCGCCACACGAAGCAATAATTGTCCGTGTCCCATTTCGTCTTGTACCTTCGCCATAATCCCAAGTTTTCTATGCAAAGTAGGAGCTTTCGGTACCCATTCCTTTTCAGGAAGTGCTCCCATTATTTCGCTCATACCATGCATGGAAATTAATTTGATTAATGTATTCCGATATTCATCTGGCATCCAATCATCTGCTTCAATTTTATCTCCAGCTTCGATCCTAGCTATAAATTGCTCCAGCTTTTCCTGTTCTGTTATTTCATTTAAAAGAACGCTCATTTCAAATCCCCCTTTTCTTAAAAACAATATAACGTTTATTTAACGTAATTATATTTTATTGTTATATATAAAGCAAGAATATTGCGTCATTATTTCAAAATAAAAAGTATGGGCAATACTCTCCTTTATTTCAACGATACTTTAAACAGTGACGACCCTACTTTATTAGCTAAATTGTGGATGCGGTGCACGGGCACCAGAAAATTTTGATTACAATCGGAAGGGAATGGCATTTGTTCTTCTTGACGAAAATGAAGGAACTGCATGCATCATTCCCTGCTGGGATAATGACAGATTCATTATACGCTGATCATAGCACTTTTTCGCTTATCAACAATACGAATGGCCTTTCCTTCAGAACGCGGGATGCCTTTTGGAATGTTGACAACGATATCCATCGTCACTAGACATGTGTTTTTCATATGGTGCTGGACCGTCTTCTTCAATTTCTGAACATCGGCATGTGTTAAGTCTCCATCAATTCCAGTATAGAAATCACTTTCAATTTCAACATGTAATTCAACACTGTCCATTGCACCTTTCTTTACAAGGTGAATCTGATAATGAGGAACGAGTCCCTTCACTTGCAACAATGCCCGTTCAATTTCAGAAGGGAAAACGTTTACACCTCTGACAATGATCATGTCATCTGTTCTACCTTTTACCCTGGACATTCTTGTTGTCGTACGTCCGCATTTACATTTTTCTCGAGTAATAGAGGAAAGATCCCCTGTTCGATAACGAATAATTGGCAGCGCTTCCTTCGTTAAGCTAGTAAAAACAAGTTCTCCAACTTCTCCATCTGCTAACGGTTCGAGCGTATCTGGATTAATCACTTCAACCAGGAAGTGATCATCTGCGATATGAAGTCCATCCTGTGCTTCATGACATTCTATCGCAACACCTGGTCCCATTACTTCACTTAAGCCGTAAATATCAACCGCTTTCAAATTTAATTTCTTTTCAAGTGTCGCTCTCATTTCTTCTGACCAAGGCTCAGCGCCAAAAATACCATATTCGATTCCATTATCAGCAGGGTCCATCCCCATTTCTTCCATCTTTTCAGCCATATTTAGAATATAAGATGGCGTTCCGCAAATACCCCTCGGTTTCAAATCATTAATAAGTGTAATTTGCCGATCTGTGTTTCCCCCTGAAATTGGTAATGTTGCAGCGCCTAGCTTTTCTGCTCCGTAATGAAGACCAAGTCCACCTGTAAACAATCCATAGCCATAGGCGTTATGAAAAATATCAGATTTCCGGCCACCTGCAGTGACAATTGCACGCGCAACCATTACGGACCAGTTTTCAATATCATTTTTTGTATATCCTACAATTGTCGGCTTTCCACTCGTTCCAGACGATCCATGAACGCGGACAACCTCATCCATGGGAACTGCAAATAGACCGAATGGGTATTGCTCACGAAAGTTCCGTTTTTTGGTAAATGGAAGCTTTGTCACATCGCTTAACTGTTGAATATCTTCTGGCGTAATACCCAGTTCATCAAATTTCTCTTTGTAAAATGGTACATTCTCAAATACATTACTAACCGTTTTTTGAAGACGTGCCAGCTGCAAGCTTTCCATTTCAACACGGGTAGCAGTTTCAATTTCTGGATTGTACATTGTGTCAGTCCCCCTCATTTGCTTTTCATTGTTCCTGAAATTACATAACAGAATTAAAACGAAAATAAAAAATCTAGTAATATACATTTTCAGATTAATACGACATTTCCACGTTGTCAATAGTGTTAACTTTGAATTTTAATAGAAAATATAAAATTTTATTAAATATTTTAATTTACTTAATATTCTAATTATGATAGGTTTAAAACGAAAGTGACATATATCACTTTTTATCACTACCGTTTTAAAATCGTTTTATTCAAGGAGGAGTTATTATGGAATCACCAGTAAAAAAAAGCTACTTAACCGAAGAACATGTCGAAAAGAAGCCCTATTATCAATTGGTTGAAACCGAAGATTTTAAGGGTTTACTTCAAAAGAAAAAAGCATTTATTATCCCGGTCACCACTTTCTTCCTTACGTTTTATTTTGTTTTACCTGTGTTAGCTGCTTATACAAATGTATTAAAAGGAGAAGCTTTTCTCGGTCTAACATGGGCATGGGTTTATGCACTTCTTCAATTCGTTGTGGTTTGGATCGGTGGAATTGTCTACCTTAAGAAATCAGAGAAGTATGACAAAATGGCCCAAAACATTTTAACTAAATACCAGAAGGAGCTTGGCTGATGAGTACATTATCTCTTATACTTTTTTTAGGTATTATATTGTTAACGCTTACAATAACCTATTATTCTTCTAAAAAAACGAAAAACGCGAGCGATTTTTATACAGCTGGCGGCGGGTTGACTGCATGGCAAAATGGATTGGCTGTAGCTGGTGACTTTATGTCTGCCGCTTCTTTTCTCGGTATTACTGGGGCTATCGCTCTGATTGGTTTCGATGGATTTTATATGAGCATTGGCAATCTTGTCGCGTTCCTTGTCTTATTATACCTTGTTTCGGAGCCGCTTCGTAATCTTGGAAAATACACGTTAGCCGATATGATTTCTGCTCGTTTTAAGTCCAAAAAGGTACGTGGGATCGCTGCAGCGAACACTCTTGTCATTTCTATTTTTTATATGATTGCTCAACTTGTTGGTGCGGGTGGATTGATTAAACTTCTTCTCGGAATCGATTACGGTCTTTCAGTTCTTCTCGTTGGTGTATTAATGACAATTTATGTTATTTTCGGTGGGATGCGGGCGACAAGCTGGGTACAAATAACAAAAGCCGCGCTTTTGCTGGGCGGTTCTTCCGTTTTGACGTTTATTGTATTTTCCCGATATAACTTTAACATCTCAGAAATGTTCCACCATGTTAAGACAGCAACACCCCTTGGTAATGACTTTTTAAATCCAGGTAATAAATACACGAATGGACTTGATATGATTTCATTTAATATGTCACTTGTCCTCGGCGCAGCAGGACTTCCTCATTTACTTGTCCGCTTCTTTACTGTAAAAGATGCGGCGACGGCACGAAAATCTGTTGTATATTCAACATGGTTTATTGGCGTATTTTTTATTATGACGATTTTCCTAGGGTTCGGTGCTGCTTCATTCGTCGGTTTTGACCGCATTGTTGAGGCTAACCCTGCTGGAAACATGGCCGCGCCGCTTCTCGCATTAACCGTAGGCGGTGAATTCTTGTTTGCATTCGTCTCAGCTGTCGCATTTGCCACTATTTTAGCGGTAGTATCCGGCCTTGTTTTAACGTCAGCATCCGCCTTTGCACATGACATTTATGGAGAAATTATTAAAGACGGAAAAATGACTGAAAATCAGCAAGTTCTTGTAGCACGTATCTCGGCAATTAGTGTTGCAGCTATTTCAATCGTGCTAGCCTTGTTCGCACAGTCGCTGAATGTTGCTTTTCTTTCTGTACTTGCATTAGGTATTGCAGCAAGCGCCAACTTGCCGGTTATTCTTTGCACAATTTACTGGAAACGATTTAATGCAATCGGAGCGATCACCGGCATGATGTTTGGGTTAATCAGCTCTCTAGTTTTAGTTTTGCTTAGTCCGAATGTATGGAATCCCCAACCTGGAATGGGTATTTTCACAGGAGACCCTATTTTCACAATGAGCAGCCCGACCATTTTCACCGTGCCTCTTGGCTTTATAGGTGCCTATATAGGTACAATGTTGTCTAAAGCAAAAGAAGACAAAAATAAATTCGCAGAAGTATTGTTTAAATCAAACACTGGGTATGGCATTAGCTCAGCCAAAGATCATTAAGGAAAGGAGAATTCCATGACAATTCAATTAGATGATCAGGCAATTCACGATTTACATTATGATGAAATTAAGCAAGTTCTAAAAGACGAACCATTTGCAGCTTTTCTTGGCATGAAGCTGACAAATCTCGGACCTGGAACAGCGGAAGCGGAATTAATCCCTGACGACCGGATGCTTAATGCACATGGAACAGTTCACGGTGCCATTATCTTTTCACTTGCAGATTACGTATTTGCCGCAGCGAGCAACTCATATGGCAAAACAGCTGTGGGTGTCACAACTAATGTTAACTTTATATCAGCTGGTAAACGTGGCAGGACTTTAACTGCAAATGCAAAAGAAATAAAGAAAAATCACAAACTCGCTTGGTACAAAATCGATGTCCAAAGTGAAAATGAACTAATCGCAACAATGGAAGCGATGGTTTACAGAAAGAGTCATTATTTTGTTAAACAGGATAAATAAAGCTTTTATTAACCGGGTAAATCAATCGATTCGTCCGGTTGCTTTTTACTATGGAAGTAATAAGAAAAACCGGGCAAAAACCGGAGAGACCTAGTTAAATAAGACAGAGGAAAAAGCACCCCTTGAATCGTATTTAAATAATACGAAACTCAGGAGGTGTTTTCTTTTGGGGAAAAAAATACTTACTCAGAAGAAGTTAAAATGACTGTTATTCAAATGAAATTAAGTGGTGAATATTCAAACACTACTTCAGGCAAAATTAAAACTACCTATCCCCTATTGAGTTGAGGGAACAGGTAGCGTAATTGATGCTTTTTCAATGTCTCATTTGAATAGGTTAGTTCAAACTGCCTAGGTCTTTTTTTAAAAATGTCCTTTACAACGGGTACACTTTAAAAGTGCCAAGCCTTTTTTATGATTTACTTTCGAGTATCAACGTCACGGGACCGTCATTGATGAGTTCAACATCCATCATCGCACCGAATATGCCGGTTTCAACACGAATCCCTTTTTCCCTCAGCAAGCTGTTAAGTAACTCATAAAGTTGAACAGCTTGGTCTGGCCGGGCCGCTTCCATGAAGTTTGGTCTCCTCCCCTTTCGGCAATCACCGTAAAGAGTAAATTGCGAAACAGAAAGAATTTCACCGCCAACATCTAATAAAGATAGATTCATCTTTTCATCGGCATCCTCAAAAATACGGAGGTTGGCAATTTTATCGGCTAGGTAGATGGCATCCTCTTCTTTGTCAGCATGGGTGATACCGACAAGTAAGACAAACCCCTTTGTTATTTGACCAGTTACTTCCCCGCCAACAGTTACGCTGGCACCTTTACTTCGTTGAACAACTACACGCATTTTTGGAAACTCCTTAATTCATCATTCGACGGACGGAATAAATATCGGGGATCTGTTTAATTCGTTCAACCACCTTTTGTAAATGGTTCACATTGTGTATGGCAATCGACATGCTAATCGTCGCCATTTTATTCCGATCCGATTTGCCTGAAACGGCAGAAATATTTGTTTTTGTTTCACTTACAGCTTGTAGTACTTCATTGAGAATCCCTCTTCGGTCATAACCGTTAATTTCAATATCAACATTATATTCTTTTCGATCATTTAAGGACGATTCCCATTCTACCGGGATTAACCTTGACTGAGCATCATTAGAATCAATGTTCGTACAGTCCGAACGATGAACAGAGACTCCGCGCCCCTTGGTAATAAAACCAACAATTTCATCGCCAGGAACCGGATTGCAGCATCTTGATAACCGAATCAGTAAATTATCAATCCCGGAAACTCGGACACCGGATTCACGTTTTTTGGAAGATGGGAAGGTTTTTAGGTCCGTTATGGCATTGGTAATATTCGAACTCTGCTCCTGATCCCTCTTTTTGCGCCATTTCTCGGTTAATCGGTTGGCGACCTGTAAAGCCGTTACACCATTATAACCAACTGCTGCATACATATCTTCTTCACTGGAGAAATTAAACTTTTCAGCAACCTTTTTCAGATTGTCAGCGGTGAATATTTCTTTAATATCGAACTCCATATTACGGATTTCTTTTTCAACCATCTCTTTGCCCTTATCGACATTTTCATCACGGCGCTGCTTCTTAAAGAAGGCCCGAATCTTGTTTTTCGCTTGCGATGTTTGCGCCAGCTTCAACCAATCCTGACTTGGACCGTATGAATGTTTCGATGTAAGGATTTCGATGATATCACCAGTCTTAAGCCGGTAGTCCAGCGTCACCATTTTGCCATTCACTTTTGCGCCTATCGTCTTATTGCCAATTTCGGAGTGAATTCGATAAGCAAAATCAATAGGAACAGAACCAGACGGCAACTCAATGACATCACCTTTTGGTGTAAACACAAAAACCATATCCGAAAATAAGTCAATTTTCAATGACTCCATAAACTCTTCCGCATTGGCGGTATCATTTTGGAACTCGAGTATTTCTCTGAACCAGGTTAATTTCTGTTCAAAAGAAGTGCTCTCGTTAAGTGCTTCTTTGCCCTCTTTATAAGCCCAGTGTGCTGCCACCCCGAATTCAGCAATCCGATGCATCTCATACGTTCTAATTTGAACCTCAAGCGGATCTCCTTTTGGGCCGATTACGGTAGTATGCAAGGATTGATACATATTAGGCTTCGGCATCGCGATATAATCCTTGAAACGGCCGGGCATTGGTTTCCAGCAAGTGTGAATAATCCCTAAAACAGCATAGCAATCTTTAATACTGTTTACGACGATTCGAACAGCTAGCAAATCATAAATTTCACTGAACTGCTTGTTTTGCAAGGCCATTTTCCGATAAATGCTATAAATATGCTTCGGACGGCCAGAAAGCTCTGCTTTAATGGACACTTCACCCATTCGATTCTTTACTTCTTCAATGACATCCACTAAATATTGCTCACGTTCAGCGCGCTTCTTTTTCATTAAGTTAACAATTCGATAATATTGCTGCGGATTTAAATACCTTAAGGCTGTATCTTCCAGTTCCCATTTAATCTTAGAAATACCAAGACGATGTGCCAAAGGTGCAAAAATTTCAAGTGTTTCATTTGAAATCCGACGCTGCTTTTCTATAGGAAGATGTTTAAGTGTCCGCATATTATGCAAACGGTCGGCAAGCTTAATAAGGATGACCCGGATATCCTGGGCCATTGCCACAAACATTTTTCTGTGGTTCTCTGCCTGCTGTTCCTCGTGAGATTTATATTTAATTTTCCCTAATTTGGTTACGCCGTCGACAAGCATGGCCACTTCGTCATTAAAAGAAGACTCAATATCTTTTAAAGATATACTCGTATCTTCAACGACGTCATGAAGAAAACCAGCTGCAACCGTGGCAGGATCCATCTCCAAGTCAGCTAGAATACCAGCAACCTGGATCGGATGAATAATGTACGGTTCCCCCGATTTTCGATATTGTTCACGATGAGCATGTTTTGCAAATTCGTATGCTTTTTCCAAAAATTTAACATGTTCATCATTTAAATAATTCCGAGTCTTGTCGATGACTTGGTCGGCTGTTAACACTAGATCATTCGCCATGAAATCACCTTTATTTTCGTCTCATTTTATTTATATAAATGTCATTCTCTAAAAATTTGTTCTAAATAGGAATGATTGTTATTATTATCGAAAAAAAAAGCCAAGATGTAAAGAGATTGAGAGTCTTTTTCCACACTATTCAGGAAAAAGTATGCTAAATGGGCACTTCCGCTTTAAATTATATAAAGAGAGCACTCGTCCCGAGTGCCCTCTTTAATGGTTTAATAATGCATCAATGTTAAAACATCATAACCATCAAGTTTTTTTCTACCTTCTAAATAACTTAACTCAACTAAGAAAGCAATCCCTGCAACCACACCGCCAAGTTGCTCCA
The DNA here is from genome assembly GCF_900177675.1 of Bacillus sp. OV166. Lineage (GTDB taxonomy): Bacteria > Bacillota > Bacilli > Bacillales > Cytobacillaceae > Neobacillus. The sequence continues at coordinate 5,123,182 of NZ_FXWM01000001.1, forward strand.
CTAATTGAATCGTCGCATCGATTGTACCGCCTGTAGCCAACAAATCATCCGTGATTAGGACACGTTGGCCTGGTTGGATGGCATCTTTATGGATGGTTAGAACATCTTTACCATATTCAAGCCCGTAACCAACTTTAATCGTTTCCCGTGGAAGTTTACCTTCTTTACGGACTGGGGCAAAGCCTATGCCTAAGGCATATGCAACCGGACAGCCAATAATAAATCCTCGGGCTTCAGGTCCGACAATCAGATCAATTTGTCTTTCTTTTGCATAAGCAACGATTTGGTCTGTTGCATATTTATAGGCCTCACCATCATTCATTAAAGGGGTGATATCTTTAAATTTAATTCCTTCTTTTGGCCAGTCAGGTACGATTGTAATAAATTCTTTTAAGTCCATTCTTCAATTGCCTCCTCAGTTTCAACCGACTCTTGAAAAACTTGATCGAACCAGGCTTTTAAATCCTGAAAGGATGAAAACAATAGTTCCCTTTCAAGTTCATATTGTGCTTGTTTTATTTTGTAGGTTCGAGAGTCAGTTAGGTCACGCTTTTGCGCTCCGGTGTTTAAAGTTATAAATCCATTGTTTATTGTAACAAAATCCAGGTCAGAAAACACCTTTGACATAAAGTTTATCGTTTCCTGCGACCAACCGCGATGCTTCGCGAGGTCACCCCCATGTCGCTTAAGATCAATCGGACCCTTTTTTAAAAGAAAAGCATAAAACCATTTAAAATGGTCACGGGTCGGGACAGTACTAAAGAAATCACTGGATTCTTTATAAAAATATGCATAAATCCTAGCTGGCTGTTTCCCTTTAAATAAAACCTTTAGGATTTCTTTTGATGAAGGAAAGTCAACTAGAACAATATTTGCCTTGTTCCCATCGAACGATTTTGCATCTTCCACATCTTTAATAAAAATGGTCTCATCGATCAAATTAGGGTTTATTTTTTCAAGGTGTTCTTGATTAAAAATAATAAACTTCCTGTTATCAGCAGGGACAGCATTTGAAAGGCTGTTGATCCGCTTTTGTCCGCGATAGTCAAATAATTGCCATGACTCCACGGCAATATCGTGGATGAAAATTTGTGGTTTACGCATATTGTTCCATTCATTAACAGATAATTCTCCAATTAACGAAATTTTTGATGCAGGTGAGATATGATCCACTAAGGGTCCTAAACCAAAGCCTACCCCATCCAGATTAGCACCACTTTCATTCACTAATACCTTTAAGTGGTTTTGCTCACTGCCAATTTTTCTGATATTTGTAATATCGACATTGTTGATTAAAACCTTGGGTTTGGGGTTGTCCATTCCAAAAGGAGCAAGTAGACTCATTTCATCTAATGAAGATAGATTTACATGTTGAAGTTTAATTTCCTCATCGAGATATGTTACTGGAATTAAATCTTCATGAGTCAGTTGAGCATCTGCCAGTAAATTTAACCTTGTGCGGAGTTCCGCAACATTCTCTAGGTTTAAGGTCATCCCTGCTGCCATGGGGTGACCTCCAAAGTGCGGCAAAATATCACGGCAGGTTGATAAATTTTTAAATAGGTCAAAACCTGCAATACTGCGGGCCGAACCCTTTGCCACTCCCTTATCCGGGTCAAAATTCAGTACAATCGTTGGCCGGTAATACTTTTCAACGAGTCTTGAGGCAACAATTCCGATGACTCCGGCATTCCAACCTTCCTTACCGATGACTAGAACTTTATTAGACTCGATCGGGAAATTCTTTTCAACCTCTTCCATCGCCTCAGTCGTAATCGAATTAACAATCGACTGTCTTGACTTATTGAGAGCATCCATTTCTGATGCAAGGCTTTCTGCTTCAAATGGATCATTGGTTAAGATCAGCTGAACAGCTAAGTCAGCATCTTCTAAACGCCCCACGGCATTAATCCTTGGCGCGAGGGTAAAGCCAATTGTTTCTTCATTTATCGACATGGGATCGACCCCTGCCAGCTTTAAAATGGCTCTAAGGCCAATATTATTCGTTGTTTTTAGTTTTTCAAGTCCTTTTTTGGCGATCAGGCGATTCTCATCTTTTAACGAGACTAAATCAGCAATCGTCCCAATCACAGCTATTTCTAACAAATGCTCTGGAACCTCTCCATAAAGGGCATGGGCAAGTTTAAAGGCTACACCCACTCCTGCCAGTTCTCGAAACGGATAGGTACTATCAGGAAGTTTGGGATGAATGATCGCAAGTGCCTCAGGTAATACCGGCCCAGGCTCATGGTGATCGGTAATGATGAGATCCATGCCTAGCTCTTTTGCAACGGATGCCTCATAGGTAGCTGATATTCCAGTATCCACAGTAATAATTAAATTTATTCCATTTTCCGCTGCACTCCGGAATGCGGCCTCATTCGGGCCATATCCTTCAGTGAAACGATTAGGGATGTAAAATTGAACATTTGCACCAAGGTCACGAAGCGTGATCATTAAAACTGATGTGCTGCTTACTCCATCAGCGTCATAATCGCCGAAAATGAGGATCGGCTCTTGGTTTTCGATGGCTTCACGAATTCTCGTAACTGCAATATCCATCCCTGTTAAGAGAAAGGGATCGTGGAATTCTTCCTTTCCAAATAAAAAATACCGTGCAGACTCAACGGTATTAAAGCCACGGTTGACAAGCAGTGAAGCGACAAGAGGCGTTATTTTCAATTCAGTTTCTAGCTTATTGATCAGTTGTTCATCGGATTTCCGAACAATCCATCTCGTTTTCGAACTTAACATGTGTATGTTCACCCCTCAGACCTTCTTATTATACAGGAGTGGAATACAGGATTCAATAAAAGAAAAGCGGAGGCGCCCGGTTAGCGACGTATGGACTGGAGCGCTCTGACTGAGATAAAGGAAACACGAAGAGCGTAAGCGATTCGATGTTGACTTATCGTAGGGAAGAGAGCGAAGTTCACTAGTCGCTGGGCGCCGGAGCTAGACAAAAGAAAAACCGCAGGATATCTGCGGTTTTCAACTAAATTTATACTTGTGGTTGATCAGAATACTTTCTTTTCTCTTTTACCGTTTTAATAACGCCCTTCTTCTTCAACTCTTTACATTTCAATACATACCATAAAGAACCTGCGACAAAGACGGAGGAATATACCCCAATAATTAATCCAACGAATAAAGCGATAGAGAAATTGCGAATTGCTGGGCTTCCAAAAATCATTAAGCATACTGTCGTAATGAGGACTGTTAAAACGGTGTTAAACGACCGTGTTAAAGTTTGGCGAATACTAACATTTACCACTTCAGCAATATCCTGAACCGTTTTAAGCCGTTTTTTCTTTTGCATATTCTCGCGGACCCTATCGAAAGTAACAATCGTATCATGGTTTGAGTAACCAATAATGGTCAAAATTGCGGCGATAAAGTTTAAATCTACTTCAAGTCTTGTAATACTAAAAATAGCAATCATGAAAAATGCATCATGAAGGATGGCAGCAATCGCGGCGATAGCCATATATGCTTCAAACCGAATCGAAACGTAGAGAATGATACCAATTGATGCAATCAAGACTGCAAAAAAGGCATTTTTCGCTAGTTCTTTTCCAATCGTCGGAGAAACGGTGCTAACATTCGGCTCATAGCCAAATTGCTTTTTAAAATCTGCTTTTAAAGTTGAAATTTCATCTTTTGACAGTACCCCAATCATTCGGACGGCACCAATTTGCTTTTTATCACCAGAAATGACGACATCATCTGGAGTTAAATGAAGTTTGTTAAAAGCACTTTCCACCTGGGTAGTGGTTAAAGGTGTTCTTGATTGAACCTCTACACGTGTTCCGCTTGAAAAATCAATTCCTAAATTCATACGGAAAATAGCGAGAATGATTACACCGGCAACAAGGAGAACTCCGGATAGGATGAATACTTTATTCCTAAGTTTAACAAAATCAATTTTATCAAATCGAGTCGGAAGATCGATTGTATCTACATTATCGTTAATAGATTTAATTTGGGACTTGCGTACTGAAAACCAACCAGGTTTATTATTTAATAAACCGCTTTGGACCCATAGCCCTAGCAATAACCTTGCACCGTATACATTCGTGAGGAAGCTCATCAGGACACTCACTATTAACATTGTCGCAAACCCTTTTACTGAGCTTGTCCCGTAAAAGAATAAAACACAAGCTGTTAAGATTGTTGTTAAGTTGGCGTCAAGAATAGCTGTAAAGGCATGCTGCTCACCAGCTTGGAACGCTGATTTAATGCTTCTACCTACCTTTAGTTCTTCTCTAATCCGTTCATAAGTAATAATGTTGGCGTCGACGGCCATACCGATTCCGAGAATAATCGCGGCAATTCCCGGCAAGGTCAGAACCCCATTCATCCAATCAAAAATTAATAAGACGAGAAATATATAAATTGATAACGTAACAGTAGCAATGAAACCTGGAAAACGGTAATAGAAAAGCATGAAAAGATATATGATTACAACACCAATGATCCCAGCTAAGACCGTATCATGTAATGCTTGTTCCCCGAACTTAGCTCCGACGGAAGTTGAGTACACCTCTTTTAACTTAACCGGTAAGGAGCCTGCATTTAAAAGCGAAGCCAAGGTTTGAGATTCTTTTGCAGTAAAACTGCCAACAATCGAAACTGTATTTTGATTAAATATTTGCTTTACTGTTGGGGCTGATAAAAATTTAGGGTTCTCTTTTGTTACTTCCTCTTTAAATGAGTCTTTTCCTTCTTCAAAATCCAGCCAAATAACAAGAACATTGTTTGGTGCCATTTTCATAATTTCTTCGGACACCTTGCGGAATTTATCGGCACTTTTTAATGTTAAAGAAACGCTTGGTGCACCATTTTCATCAAAAGTTTGCTTAGCTCCGCCTTGTTTTAGGTCAGAACCATCCATCATCAGACGGTCATTAGCATCACGGAAGGTTAGATTTGCTTGAGTAGATAAGATTTCGCGAGCTTTATTCTGGTCTGTTACCCCAGCAAGCTGCACACGAATCCGGTTCTTTCCTTCAATTTGAATACTAGGTTCACTTACCCCAAGGACATTGATCCGCTTGTCGAGTGCCTCAGCGGTGCTAGCCAAAACCTCTTTGTCAATTTTTTGACCTTTTTTCGCTTCCTTAACATCGTACAAAACTTCAAATCCACCTTGAAGGTCTAGTCCTAGCTTCATATTGTTTAAGATGTTCTTTGTTGTTGCTCCCATTGTGCTTCCTATAATTAGAACGACAAGAAAAAAAGCAACAATTCTACTGCGCTTTACCATTATGTATTGTTCCTCCTTAGTGCATGTGCATTAGCACTGTTCCGTATAATCCTTATATAAATTACCAAAAAGTCACTTCCTTCATTATGAAAGAAGTTAGATTGGCTGTCAATTTACAATAATATGAATTCATAAGGCATTTTCATTTTAAAAGCTCTTTCAATTCATCTTCATTATCAAATGAGAATTCGGTCGTTTTATATGCCTCAATCGTCGTGAAGCTGAGATAATCGCTCGCCTTAACAGACAGGATTTCTTGGATAATTTCGTACAGTTTCATTTCTTCCTTTACCTTTTTCCACTTTTTCTTAATTAAAAAATCCCAAAGTTCCTTCTCCGTTACAGAATCAATCCCTAGCAATTGAAACTCCGTGAGTTTACTTGCTACTGCTGGTTGGACCTGGGTGCGAAAATGTTCGAATCTGTGACTATTATCCATTATGACTGCCTCCTTGGGAGCTCTCCCACCTGAATTGAACTTTTCAAAAAGCTTTTACTACTTGTCATGCTTTGTCCACCATTAGGCATATAGATAATTGTATATGAATTCTTCTTATTTGAGAAGGTGGGAATCCGCATGTCGAAGTTTTTAAAGGGGACTTTTATCCTATTAATCGCAGGTCTTGTTACAAGAGTCCTTGGTTTTATTAATCGGATTGTAATAGCAAGGAGTATTGGGGAAGAAGGTGTTGGCTTATACATGATGGCGTTTCCTACATTCATCCTTGTAGTGACGCTTACACAGTTAGGGCTCCCTGTTGCTATTTCAAAAAATGTCGCGGAGGCAGAAGCAAAAGGAAATTTTGCAGAAATTAAAAAAATTCTTGTTGTATCCTTAGCGACGACTATTTCTTTATCACTTATATTTACGCCAGCGCTAATCTTACTTGCACCCATTCTATCAAAAACATTGTTTACTGACCCAAGAACCTTTTATCCTTTAATTGCAATAGCTCCTGTGGTTCCAGTAATTGCGATTTCCTCTGTGCTTCGGGGCTACTTTCAAGGCAGACAAAACATGCGTCCCTCGGCAATCTCACAAATTTTAGAACAATTTGTGAGAATTTCTTTGATTGCTGTGATGACAAAAGCGTTCCTTCCTTATGGAATTGAATATGCCGCCGCAGCAGCAATGGTTTCCTCAGTAATCGGCGAACTTGTCTCACTCATCTACTTAATGACTGCCTTTAAATTAAAAAAACGTTTTAAGCTTAGGAAAAATTTCTTTCAATTTGTCCACAGCGGGAAACAAACCTTCAAAGAACTCATGGATATCGCTTTACCGACAATGGGGAGCAGAATGATTGGATCTGTGGCATGGTTCTTTGAACCAATAGTTGTCGTCCATAGCTTAGCCCTTGCTGGTGTCATCACTGTAGAAGCTACCAAACAATATGGTGCCTTAACTGGTTTTGCGATGCCCCTGTTAATGTTACCGTCTTTCATCACCTTTTCTTTAGCAACATCACTTGTGCCAGCGATTAGCGAAGCCAATACGCAGAACAACAAAAAATTGATTGAATACCGATTACAGCAAGCATTACGCTTTGCCTTTTTATCGGGTGGACTGGCCGTTGTCGTTCTATATGTGCTGGCTAACCCATTGATGGAACTCATGTATGGCTCAGCGAAGGGCTCTTATTTTATTAGATTGATGGCTCCCTTCTTTTTATTCTATTACTATCAAGGACCGTTACAAGCTGTGTTACAAGCATTGAATCTTGCACGAGCAGCGATGATTAATAGTCTTATTGGTGCCATCGTTAAGACAGCTGTGATTTTTTTACTGGCTTCGCAAGCCTCATTTGGAATTAACGGGGTGGCATTAGGAATTATCGTTGGCTTTGTATTAGTCACTGTTCTTCATTTTGCAACGGTGTTAAAAAAGATTTCCTTCTCATTTTACGTTCGCGATTATCTGAAGGGATTTCTAGTCATGGGAGTTACAGGCTGGTTAGGCTATTGGTTATTTGAGAACACCTTCCTAACTGAACCGTTAACCATTAAAGTTATATTTTCGTTAATGGCCATGTCCATTTCCTATTTGGTCATGATTATTTTGTTAGGGCTTATTAAAAAGGAAGAGCTAAAACGTATTCCCTGGCTTCGAAACTTGTTTGCCTAATTACTTTCTTTACAAATAAGACACGCATTCTTAGCGTGTCTTTTGTTCATTCATCTTGTAGATCAATAAAGAATTTCCCATTTTCATAACTGCAAAAAGAAATCTTCTTCACATCGCGATAGCCCTGTTTTTTCAATTCCTGCCGAAGCCAGAGATTTGTTTTGTTAATTCTTTTCAAATTTTCTTCTTCAATGTTTCCATCTAGGATTAAAGGGATGGTTATATCGCCTAGCTCAGGTTCATTATTATTATTCTTTAATTTTTCAATGACGGACAAACTTCCAGAGGATTCTAATATCGCAAATTCCACGTCAGCAATACTGCGAATGTTCTTTTCTCGAAGCTGGGTCATTAAATCATCAAAATTGTACCGCTGCTTCCGCATTGCGTTCTCATCTATTTTCCCCCTATTAATAATAATGCTTGGCTGCCCATCAATCAGATTACGAAATTTTTTACTTTTCAACGAAAAAATCGCTAAGGTAATTTGAATCAGCATGAGCAACACCATTGGAACCAACGTATGGAACAAAGGTGTATGAACTCTTTCGATGGCCACAACTGCCATCTCACCAATCATAATAAAAACAACTAGATCTAAAATGCTTAATTCCCCAATTTCCCTTTTCCCCATGACTCGAAAAATGACTAGGATAACTGCATATAATAAAAGCGTTCGAAATACAATCGTTAAATAATCCTCCACAACCGTCGCCCCTTTTTTTACGTTCAACGATATTGTTTGCCGAAATGGATAAAAAATTAGCGGAATAAAATACCAGCCCACTCTTCATAGCAGAAAATTAAAGAAAATATATTCTACTTTTCTCCTTTTACGAATACGCTTGTACTAGGAAAGAAACATGTATCTAGGGTCTGGCAGTACTGATTTTTAAGGATAATTTGCCAGCCTGAAGGCAACTGAAGGGGGAGAGTTAAAATAGAACCGAAAAGCTTTCGTGTTTCCATTTTGTACGGATTAATTTTTATTCTTGTTTTTGCCGTGATATGCAGCATTATTTTTGCTTTTATTCTCAAGTTTACGTCTGCACGTGAAGTATCACTACAATATGTCATCACGGCATTATCATTCATCGGGCTATTCGGAGGCGGTTTTCTATCTGGCGGGAAAAGAAAAGAAAAGGGTTGGCTTATTGGCGGACTAACTGGGCTTATCTACTCGATCGTTGTTTTTTTATTCCAATACTTAGGATATGATCGCCTATTTAACGCCGAACAAGTAATTTATCATACTTGCTATACCTTAATTGCGATGATGGGTGGAATTTTAGGGGTAAACATTTCTACCAACAATTCACGGAGATCCGCTTAGCATCGAAAAGCGGAAGCGCTGGAGCTAGACAATTAAAAAAGGAAGCCATACAGGACGGCTTCCTTTTCGTTTGTTCCTATTTCGTTAGATTGACGCTTCCTTCACTTGCATCCGCAGTGACTTCGCGAATGGCATTACGGTCAAATGTAAGACGGCTTCCGTCACCACATTTAATTACGGCTTTATTCTCATCAATTGAATCTATAAAACCATGTAATCCACCAATCGTGACTACTTTATCACCCTTTTTTAAATCACTTTGCATTCTCTGTACCGCTTTCTGGCGCTTTTGCTGCGGGCGAATTAATAGGAAATAAAATAACACAAACATTAATATTAATGGAACTATGGTACCAATTCCTCCTGACATCTTGTTTCCCTCCTTTCAAAAATCATCTATTAGAAATTTTTCGCATTCGGTTTGTTAAAACCATACTGCTCAAAAAATTCTTCTCTAAAATCACCAAGCCGGTCTTCCATGATGGCTTGTCTGACTTTCTCCATTAATCTTAACAGAAAATAGAGATTATGGTAAGACGTTAAACGAATTCCAAATGTTTCGTCACATTTAATTAAGTGACGAATGTATGCACGGCTATAATTTCGGCAGGTATAGCAATCGCAATTTTCATCCAGCGGGCCAAAATCTCTTGTAAATTGTGCATTTTTTACAACAAGGCGGCCAGTGCTTGTCATCAATGTACCATTTCTGGCAATTCGTGTAGGCAGCACGCAGTCGAACATATCAATTCCGCGGATTGAGCCATCAATTAATGAATCAGGTGATCCTACACCCATTAAATACCTTGGTTTATTTGTAGGTAAAAGTGGTGTCGTGTGTTCAAGCATGCGATTCATAATGTCCTTTGGCTCACCCACTGACAAACCACCAACCGCATAGCCAGGGAAGTCTAACGAAACAAGATCTTTCGCACTCTGCTTGCGAAGCTCCTCATATTCTCCCCCTTGGACGATCCCAAATAAGCCTTGGTCATTGGGGCGGCCATGTGCATTTAAACAGCGCTCCGCCCATCGTGATGTTCTTTCGACAGACTTCTGCATATACTCATATGTTGCCGGGTATGGTGGGCATTCATCAAAGGCCATCATAATATCAGAACCAAGGGCATTTTGAATTTCCATCGCCTTTTCTGGTGATAAAAATAATTTTTCACCACTCATATGGTTACGGAAATGGACTCCCTCTTCTTCGATTTTACGGAATTCACTTAAACTAAAAACCTGGAATCCGCCCGAATCTGTAAGGATGGCTCGGTCCCAGTTCATAAATTTATGTAGTCCGCCTGCTTCTCTGATGATTTCATGTCCCGGCCTTAGCCACAGGTGATAGGTATTACTTAAAATGATCCCCGCTCCCATTTCTTTTAAATCTTCAGGAGACATTGTTTTCACAGTTGCCAGCGTTCCTACCGGCATAAATGCAGGGGTATCAAACGAACCGTGCGGGGTATGGACTCTGCCAAGCCTGGCCCCTGTTTGTTTACATGTCTTGATTAATTCATAACGAATCGCAGTCAAATTTTTTTCTCCTTCCTTGTACCTCTTAGATGATGAACATTGCATCGCCAAAGCTAAAAAAACGATACCGCTCTATAACGGCAGTTTGATAAGCATGTAAAACATGTTCTCTGCCTGCTAACGCACTGACGAGCATAATCAGGGTTGATTTTGGCAAATGAAAGTTCGTAATCATGCCATCGATTGCTTTAAATTCGTACCCTGGGTAAATAAAAATATTGGTCCAGCCGCTGCCCTCGATAAAACGTCCATCATTAGCGGAGGCAATTGTTTCAAGGGTTCGTGTTGAGGTAGTTCCAACGGTAATAATTCTGCCCCCATTGCTGCGTACCTCGTTAAGCAGACGTGCTGTCCCCTCTGTGACGATATAAAATTCGGAGTGCATATCGTGTTCCAATACATCATCTACACTTACAGGACGGAAGGTTCCGAGCCCTACATGAAGGGTAATAAAGGCGATATGAACACCTTTTTCTTTAATCTCTTCTAATAAGCTGTCTGTAAAATGAAGCCCTGCGGTTGGTGCCGCGGCTGAACCAGGTTCACGGGCAAACACGGTCTGATACCTATCCCGGTCCTCGAGCTGCTCTTTTATGTAGGGAGGAAGCGGCATTTCACCTAATTGGTCAAGGACCTCATAAAAAATACCCTCATATTTAAAATCTAATATTCTCCCGCCATGGTCCGAGGTCCCTGTGCAAACGGCCGTAAGAAGGCCATCACCGAAATCTATTTCCGTTCCTTCTTTTACTCTTTTTGCAGGTTTGATAAGTGTCTCCCATTGATCGCCTTCCAGCTGCTTCAAGAGTAAGACTTCGATTTTTGCACCTGTATCTTTTTTGACGCCAAAAAGACGTGCAGGAAGTACCTTGGTATCATTTAAAACAAGGCAATCTCCTTCACGCAAATAGTCGATAACATTTTTAAAAACTTCATGCTTTATTTCGCCTGATTCCTTATCTAGGACCATTAATCTGCTATCCGTCCGATTATGAAGCGGAACCTGTGCAATTAATTCCTCAGGCAAATGAAAATCAAACAAATCTACCTTCATATTATGACACCCTAATCTTTATTTAATAATCAATCAGTGGCAGGCGAATCCATCCCAAAATGGTGATAGACCAATGGGGTTACCACCCTGCCCCGTGGAGTTCTTTGCAAAAAGCCAATTTGTAATAAATAAGGTTCATACACATCTTCAATCGTTTCGGCTTCTTCCCCAATCGATGCGGCAATCGTATCAAGGCCGACAGGGCCGCCGCGGAATCTCTCGATAATTCCCTTCAGCAGTTTATGGTCGATATGGTCTAAACCAAGTCGATCTACTTGGAGGAGTTCGAGTGCTTCTCGTGCTAGGGCCAGCTCAATCGTCCCATTCCCTCTTACTTGGGCAAAATCTCTAACCCGGCGAAGAAGACGATTCGCAATTCTCGGCGTCCCTCTTGATCTCCTGGCTATTTCTGATGCTGAGAGGTCATCGATTTCGGTACCGAACACTTCCGCTGTTCGCAGAACAATATTTTTTAATTGATCTTCCTTATAATACTCGAGTCGGCTTAAAACTCCAAACCGGTCTCTTAAAGGAGCTGATAGAGAGCCTGCCCTCGTTGTCGCTCCAACAAGCGTAAAGGGTGGGAGGTCGAGGCGGACTGATCTCGCACTTGGGCCTTTACCAATGACAATATCAAGACAAAAATCTTCCATCGCTGGGTAAAGTACCTCTTCAATCGTCCTTTGCAGGCGATGAATTTCATCAATAAATAAAACGTCCCCAGGTTCGAGTGCGGTAAGAATCGCAGCTAAATCACCAGGCCTTTCAATCGCAGGTCCTGAAGTGGTGCGGATGTTCACGCCCATTTCATTGGCGATAATGACAGCGAGTGTTGTTTTCCCTAATCCGGGCGGACCATAAAGGAGCACATGGTCTAACGTTTCCTTACGCATTTTTGCTGCCTTAATATAAATATCAAGATTTTCCTTTACTTGATCCTGTCCGATGTATTGTCTTAAGGTTTGCGGCCTAAGGCTTTGTTCTATGCTGATTTCACTCTCATTGACTTCACTCGAAATAATTCGGTCATCCATGAATCATCACCTATTTTAAAAGCCGCTGAAGGGCTTTCTTAATGTATTGGTCCGTTGACATTTGTTCCTTTCTTAACTCAGGTGAAATCTTTTTGATTTCTTTTTCGGAATACCCCAATGCTTTCAGAGCAAGAATTGCTTCTTCCAAGTTCGAGTTGTTTGCTTGTGTATGTAAGTGAAGTTGGTCGGTATTAAATAAATTGGGGAAATAGTCGGGAACGATATCCTGCAATTTTCCTTTTAGGTCCAATATCATTTGCCGGGCTGTTTTTTTGCCAACCCCCGGGAATTTGACTAGGAAGCTTTCATCTTCGTTTTCAACGGCGGTAACCACCTGTTGTACTTCACCGGAAGCAAGGATGGCCAACGCCCCTTTTGGACCGATTCCTGATACATTTAGTAATTTTGTAAAAAGCTTTTTCTCTTCTCTTGTTTCGAAACCGTACAGGGCCATTACATCCTCACGAACGTAGTGGTAGGTATAGACGGTTACCATTGTTTCCATTTTACTAGCATAAATAAACGGATTGGGTGTAGATATTTGATAGCCAATGCCGCTGTTCTCGACAACTATATATTCTGGTCCGACAAAATCGACGGTCCCTTTTATAAATTCGTACACTACATTCTCTCCCCTAGTTTTTCACTGTATTTCATTCTATCATACAATTTTAGGTTAGTTGTAGAAAATAGGCTGGTAGACGAAACATCAAACTATTCGGAATTCGGGATTCGCTCATTGAACGACGAAATTCGCTCATAATACCTCAAAATTCGCCCATTGGACTGCGGAATTCGCCCATTAAACTCTATTTTCCGCTAATAAATCATTAAGATTCACAAAATTACGACTCGAACAAGGAGAATTCAAAAAAAAACCAGGCTGAAGTGGCGGCATCAGTCTGATTCGGTGATATTACTATTCTTTTTTTAAAGAATAAGGCTTAAATGTCTCTAAAACTTCAACATATCGATCTTTTGTTTTGATTGGTATGCCTTGAAGAAGTTCTTCTTGCTTCGTACTTTCCAACTTCTTAATATCTATTTGAAAAAATGATTGAATAATTCTCAATTGGTCCGGTCTTCCATTAAAAATGCTCAATACATTATCTTCTGTTATCCCAAAAAATCCATTTGCTTTAAGCAATGGTGATATGTCATTGACCTGTTTCCGAAATACCATTGTCGATTCATCGATATCAGTCAGCTGCCATTGGTCATATTTTGCCCAGAAATTCTCGGCAGACCAGCAAGTCTCGTGGACTACTTCTTGACTTATTTCTCCATCTAAATAGACCTTTTCCAAAATAACGGTCATGTGTAAAGGTTCAGTCTTTTTCTGGGTATCATTTTGTGAAGCAGCGGCGATAATGGTCATTCCTTTGGCATTAAAAATAAACATGAAGAGAAGAACAGCGAATCCGGCGAGACTATACCGATACCATGCCATCCACTTAAACCTCATGCTACTCACCTCTTATTGTTAAAAATTGAACAATCTATCCAGTACTAGTTTAGCCTTATTTTGCCTTTTTATCCTTCATTCAATATTAAAAGGGCAAAGCTCGTAAGCTTTGCCCTCTACCGCGGAAGGAATTACCTTCCGCCCTTTTCGCGCTGACTATCTTTGTTGAAATTGCGGTCGCGGCCAAGGGTTCCTTCATCGGTTATGACCTTTACCGTTCTTCCGTTTGCATAGGGCCTCACAGCTCTTTTAATTGCACTTTTTGTAGCAGAGGCTTTATCTTGATCATTTAACACCACTGAAACAATGACAGTATTTCCATAAGCGACGGATCTTACGGTCTGTACATTTGGAATCGCTTCTACTTTGTTTCTGACTTTATTAGTAAAATTATCCTGGAAGTCAGGGTCCGTAACAACCCCGGCATTTCCATTTTTTACATTCAGATGACCGTGATAGTTCATATCGCTTGTACTAAAACGATTATCGCGTTGGAAAAAATTACGGTCTTTGGAAGCTAAAGGTGATGATGGATTCTTTGGATTTCCATTTTCGTCTCTTAATTGAAGCTGCCTTCTTCTGTTTTCATTTGTAACTTGATCCTCATCCCCAAGAGAATGGTCCATCATTTCCGTTATTGCCCCGTCATCATCTCTAAATAAATCGTTATCTGAAGTTGGGTGGTTTTCATTGGAATAATATCCAACCGGCCTTAACGAGTTCTTGTTAACACCCGCACGATTATTATCATTTGCACATCCAGCCAGCCCCAACATCAATGCGGCTGAAAGAGGAATCATCCACTGCTTCTTGTTCAAGCGAAAAACCCCCTCCATTAACATCCTGAGCATGAGCTTAACATGCTCATTAATAGGGTGTTATTTTCGGGGGGATTTCATTCAGACGGAAAATTCCAAAGCTGCTCAGTCCAATAACTCCTTTAAGTGGTCAATAAACTTTTTTCTTGCATAAAACTGACTAATGGTTAAGTCCATTACCTGTTTATATTTTGTATGATCTGTGTACGATTTTTCACGGATCATTCGATTCCATTCCCGAAAAATATCAGCGGGATAGGCTAAGGCAAATATAAAAGCCTCTTCGTGTAAGTATTTCTTAATTTGTTTAAGGCTCGACAGTCTTTCAAATGACCAATCGATAAAAGGCAAAATCCGGTTTGCATATTGTAAATAATCAAATGATGCGGGTCCGATACTAATTAAATCGAAATCAATGAGATGTAACTGCCCCTCTGTATCCCTTAAAAAGTTATGATTGGCTACATCCCCATGCAATATGACGGTTGGTTCTTTTTGAAAAAAAACACGATTATTTTCCATACCTTCAAGTGACCAGTTTGCCCAAGACAACATTTCCGAGATGAAGGGTTCATTGATAAAATACCCAAGATAGGGAAGATTATTGGAGAAAACATTTAACCTTTCAGTCCATTTTTCAATAAGGTGCCCTTTTGGCAGTAAGGTTCGATAGCGTGATTCAAACGAAGCTGTGGTTTGGTGAAATTGCTCTAATAACTCCATTCCTTCTTGGCGATTTTTATGAGTATGAAAAGAAAATACGTTTTTATTCGGCGGAATGTACTCCATGCATCCGAAGTAAGTTCCCTCAAAAAAAAGCTGGTCTCTCACTGGGGATGTTAAAAACAAATATGTCTTTTTAAACCCTTCTTTTTTCAATGTTGCTGTAAAGGCTTCTTGGAGTCTAAGTCTACTGTTGGTATGATACCCTTTTATGACATAATCATTTTTATCTGTTCTTAAAAAAATAACGGATTTTCGAATCGGAATCATCTGAAGGATTCTATCATAGAACTGTGATTGAAAATAAGAGAGGAGACGATCAAAATAATCATCGTCTCCCTTTTTATTATTTGCTGTATTAAAGGCTCTCATCTTGGTAACCCGGCATACCGTAAGGACTTGTTCCAACCGGACCCATACCATATGGATTCATATAAGGAGGCTGTGCAGCATTAACAGGTCCTGTATATGGTGCGCTATAGATTGGCGGCGTAGGCGGTACAAAGTTCGGTGGCATGGCTGCCGGCTGCGGTGTGGCTTCTGGTCCAGGCATTCCAGCTGGTGAAGCTCCACAGCCGCAATCCCCCAGCGCTCCGGTTCCTACTGGTAACCCCTGCGTTGGATTTGGCTGCTGCATGAATGGACCTGGTCCCGCCATTTCTGGTGTTCCAAAGCCTGCAGGTGCACTCATTGGATCACCCATCTGCGGGTATCCGTATGGCATTTGGCCATATGGTGCGCCCATTCCATACGGATTAGCCATTGCTGGATTTCCGAACGGGTCTCCATGCATTACCGGAGGTCGAGCAAAGTCAGTTGGGTTTTGTGGTGTCTCGAATCCTGAAGGGCTTTCCATTGGATAACCTGTTGGCATTTGGCCATATCCTCCTGGCATTTGCTGGTCATAGCCCGCTGGCATTTGACCATATCCTCTTGGCACTTGTTGGTCATACCTTGCTGGCATTTGACCGTATCCTGCTGGCATTTGCTGACCAAAGCCCGCTGGCATTTGACCATATCCCCCTGGCGTTTGCTGGCCATATCCCGCTGGCATTTGACCATATCCTCCTGGCATTTGTTGGCCATATCCTGCTGGCATTTGACCATATCCTCCTGGCATTTGATGGTCATGGCCCGCTGGCATTTGACCATATCCTCCTGGCATTTGATGGTCATGGCCCGCTGGCATTTGACCATATCCTCCTGGCATTTGATGGTCATAGCCCGCTGGCGTTTGACCATATCCTCCTGGCATTTGTTGGCCAAAACCTGCTGGCATTTGTTGGCCAAAACCTTGTGGCATTTGACCATATCCTGCTGGGGCCATTGAAGGGTAACCCATTGGCTGCTGTGGTGATTGCGCACCCATTACTGCGCTCGGGTTATACGCTGGGTTCATAACAGGCAGCTGCGGCATAAAGGATGATGATTCATCATGGAACGGCGGCGCTACAAACGATGCACCTGCAACTGACGGAGCATTACCAGGATATCCACTTGGCTGCATTGGCATCGACATACCACCATCTTGCATTTGTTGATAAGGCATTGGCATCGACATACCACCATCTTGCATTTGCGAGTAAGGCATTGGCATCGGCATACCCCCACCTTGCATTTGCGGGTAAGGCATGAATGGGTTCATTTCCATCGGGAAACCAGCTCCAAATGGTGGACAGAATCCTGGGCCAGGCATGACTGGCGTAACTGGTACACAATAATCTTGTTGCGGTGCCACTTCTACAGGTGCTTCCATGACTGGTGGTGGAGCATAAACAATATTCTCTTTTATTGGAGTCTCTTTTATTGGTACTTCTTTGATTGGTACTTCTTTGATTGGCATTTCTTTTTTTGGTACTTCTTTGATTGGCACTTCTTTTTTTGGTACCTCTTTTATCTCAGGAAGTATATTGGCAGGTTTAGGCGGCTGTTGAACAGTCATATTTTGCATGTTCATCATGTAATAATTGTTGATATCTATTTCTGGGACTATTTGTAGAGGCATTTTTGGAGTATAAGGTACTTTTGGTACTTCTTTAATAATTGGTGCTTCTTTAATTGGTGCTGCTTTTATCGGTGCCTCCTTGATTGGAGCTTCCTTGATTGGTGCTGCCTTAATCGGTGCTTCTTTTACGGGTTTCTCTTTGACTAACGGTTGCTCAGCAAGCGGCTTTTCTTTCTTAACTCCTAAGTTGATTGTTGTACCTGGTTTTGTTCCCATCGGTGCTTCCTTTTTTATCGTTCCACCTGAAGTTGGGACCTTTAATTTCATACCGGGCATAATCATATCAGGGTTGCTGAGCTGTGAATTCATCTTTTTCAGCTCTTCAAAATTCACGCCGTACTTCTTGGCAATCTTCCAAAGAGTATCCCCTTTCTGTACGATATGGATCTTCACTCTGATTTCCCCTCCTATGGCATAAGTCCATATAGTCTATGTGATAATGGGCAAAGTGCTATCCTTCTTCACAAAAACTTATGCTATTTTTCAAAAGAATATGAATCCCCCCCTAAAATATAAAAAAGATGCAATCAGGTAAATTGCATCTTTTTTAACATTTATTATGAATTTTTTAACATCCGTTCAAGCGCTAATTTTGCATTTTCAGCAATCTCAGGACTTACTTTAATAATATTATTTGTCTCTTCTAGTGTATCTAGGCTCCAAACTAAATGCGGCAGATCAATTCGGTTCATGGTTAGACACGGACACATATGCGGATTTAACGAGATGATCTTTTTATCAGGGTGATTTTTTATTAAGCGATTGACAAGATTCATCTCCGTTCCAATCGCCCAAGCTGTTCCGGGCTCAGCACTTTCAATCGCTTTGATAATATAACTTGTTGATCCGGCCATATCCGCTAACTCCACTACCTCACGGCGGCATTCCGGATGAACGATAATTTTCATATCAGGATATTGACTGCGTGTATCGCTAACATTTTGGACAGTGAAATTCTCATGAACCGAGCAATGCCCTTTCCAAAGGATTACTTTAATTTTTGAAAAATCACCTTCGTATTCCAGGACATGATTAATTGGATTCCAAATCGCCATTTCGTCTAAACCTACGCCTAAATCAGCGGCAGTATTTCTGCCTAAATGCTGATCTGGTAAAAATAAAATCCGTTCTTTCATTTCAAATGCCCACTTAACCATCGTCTCTGCATTGGAGGAAGTGACCGTAGCCCCGCCATGTGCACCAACAAATGATTTAATTGCTGCGGTTGAATTGACATATGTTAATGGAAGAATCGTGTCTCCGAATATTTCCTGAAGCGATTCCCATGCTCTTTCTGTTTGCTGGATATCCGCCATATCAGCCATCGAACAACCTGCGCGCATATCAGGCAAGATCACCTTTTGCTTTTCACTTGTTAATATATCTGCTGTTTCTGCCATGAAATGTACACCACAGAAAACAATAAATTCAGCTTCTGTATTTTCAGCTGATAATTGTGCAAGTTGCAGGGAATCACCTGTCGCATCAGCAAACTGAACCACTTCGTCTTTTTGATAATGATGACCTGGAATAAACAGACGTGAACCGAGCTGTTTCTTTACCTCAATCACACGGTTTTCGAGTTCTTCTCTCGTCATTTGCTTGTATTTTTCAGGAATCATGATATTTTTTTGTAATGTAGCCAAAATATTCATTTTACTCATCTCCCTTATTCCAAAGTACTTTTACACTGATGTCGAGTGCTTTATATGAATGAGTTAAGTATCCAAGTGAGATATAATCTACACCTGTATCCCGAAAATCAGCAATATTGGCTAATTGGATTCCGCCTGAGGCTTCGGTAATGATGTTAGCTGGGACTAATTTTATCAATTCCTTAATTTCGTCAGGGGTCCGATTATCAAACATGATGACATCCGCCCCTGCATTTACGGCTTCAATCACTTGTGCTTCCGACTCCGTTTCCACTTCAACCTTCACCATATGACCGGCATTTTTGCGAATCGCTTCTACCGCCTTGTTAATCGAGCCGGCAAACGAAATGTGGTTGTCTTTAATCATGACCCCATCGTATAATCCAAAACGGTGATTAAAACCGCCCCCAGTGCGAACAGCGTATTTTTCAAGCATTCGGAGTCCCGGCGTAGTTTTCCGTGTATCACAAATTTTTGTATGTCCACTATCAAGGGTGGTAACTGTTTGACGAGTTAAGGTAGCAATCCCGCTCATCCGTTGAATAAGATTAAGGATGACTCTTTCCCCTTTTAATAAATCAGCTATTTTTCCAGAAACATGTGCTAACTTATCGCCGTATTTGATTGCTTGACCATCCTTCACAAACACTTGGGTTGAAATTTCGTTATTTAACAGCTGAAATCCGGTTTTGATAATTTCTTCTCCACAAAAAACACCATCATCTTTTGAAAGAAAAACAATTTCCCCATTTGTATCATCACCAAAGATTAGATCGGTCGTAATATCCTGTTCCCCGATATCTTCCATAAAAAATTTCTCAAGTTGCGAGCGCAGTTTCAATGTGTTCATTGGACTTCTCCATTCCCTGATTATAGTTATGAATAATTGATTTCCTTAACCAACTGTGATTTTCTTCTTTCGGATAATCACTTCTGAAGTGACCGCCCCGACTCTCTGTCCGCTTCAATGCAGATTCTGTGATTAGATTGGCGATGATCAGCATAAAAACCTTGGTCATGTCTTGTGCTGAACAAGTATCTAAATGGATTTTTTCGGCCTTATATTGGGATACCCACGCTTGCTGCTTTTTCAGATTTGCTTTATTTCGGACAATTCCAACCCGTTCCATCATTAATGCTTTAATCTTTTCAATGGATGGCAAATTCATTTTTTCTTCCTTCGTTGGATAATAAAAATAATCCTGCACGAAAACTTGTGATTCTTTACCCGCTTCATTGATCCATATCGACAACTGTTCCCCTTGAAATAATCCCTCTAATAAGGAATTACTAGCTAAACGATTCGCACCGTGCAATCCCGTGCAGGAGGCTTCCCCGATCGCATAAAGCCCATCAATCGAAGATCGTCCAATTAAATCGGTTTTAATTCCTCCCATTAAAAAATGACTTCCGGGTGCGACAGGGATTTTCCCATCCGTGATACGGATTCCATTGTCCTCACAAATAGAAGTAATCGAAGGAAATCTTTTACTAAATTCTTTAATTTTGCTTATATCCAAATAAATTTGTTTGCCTTTTTTTATAAATTCATAGATCCGTTGCGAGACCACATGCCTCGGGCCAAGATCTTTTAAGGGGTGGACACCCTCCATAATAGGAGTACCATCCTCGGTAACAAGGGTCGCCCCTTCTCCCCTAACGGCTTCAGAAATTAACCCCTTTGTTTCACCGTTTATAGATAAAAGCGTAGGGTGAAATTGAATAAATTCCATATCAACGAGATCAGCACCGGCTAAATAAGCCATCGCAATTCCATCGCCGCTGACTGTTTTAGCGTTGGAAGTGTAGGTATATAGTTGTCCGCAGCCGCCTGTCGCGATAATGACATGATTGCCGTAAAACCTTTGAATCGCACCTGTTGATATTTTGGCTTTAACACCTACACAACGTTTCTGTTCGGAATTTAGCAGTAATTCATAGGCGAAGACATTCTCTTCGACCGTGATATTTTTCTTAAGCTTGAGCTGACTGATCAGAAACTCCATGACGTTTTTGCCAGTGGCATCGCCACCGCCATGCACAATTCTCTTTTCGCTGTGAGCCCCTTCCATCCCAAGAAACAATTCCCCCGTTGGATCTTTATCAAATATATCCCCTTGGCGAGCAATGTTCTTGATCAGATCCGGTGCGGCATTAATGACTTGCTGAACAGCCTCTTGATTGTTGTGAAATCTTCCCGCTTCCAGCGTATCGACAATATGTTTAGAAGGGTGGTCATTTGCACCCAACGCTGCCGCAATCCCACCTTGGGCCAGATACGAATTTGCCGTTCGTAATTTTCCCTTTGTGAGAATTCTCACATTCAATTCATTATTTAATTGTACAGCCAGCTGTAAAGCGGCTATTCCACTTCCAATAATTAATACATCGTTATTTGTCATCAAATAATCCTCCTGACCTAACAGGTGTCTTGACATATATATTTACATAGATTTAAACTAAAAACAAGTATTTTTATAGAAAAGTAGAAATGCACGGTGTTAAACTTGGCTGTTGATTGCAGCGTAGGGCGCTTCGATCAACGTGGACTTTAAAATCAACAATGACCTTTACCACAACCAAAAAAAATTCGAGTATTGGAGATGTATGATGAAATATTTTGATTTTGCAGCAACAACTCCATTAGACCCTGAAGCAGCCGAAGTGTATTTGAAAGTTGCCACTGAATACTTTGGCAATTCCAGCAGCCTCCATGATATCGGAGGGCAATCAGCTGCCTTACTTGAAAATTGCCGCGAAGAACTGGCTAGTCTAGTTGGGGTTGATAAAAATGGGATATTCTTCACTAGTGGTGGATCTGAGGGGAATTTTTTAGCAATAGAAGCCTTGTTATCCTCCCAAAAAAAGAAAGGAAACCATATTATCGCAGGTGTGGCGGAACATTCATCCGTTCATGGTGCCCTTAACAGACTAAAGGAAACTGGCTATGACATCACATTGCTTCCGTTACATTCAAATGGTTTGATCAATCTTGAACAACTTGAAAAGTCGATTACACCAGAAACCATACTAATCACCCTGCAGCATGTTAATTCTGAGATTGGGACGATCCAGCCAATCGCTGAAATCGCTAAAATTTGCCAGGCCCACCATATTCATCTGCACAGCGATTTTGTTCAATCTTTTGGAAAAATGGATCTAAAATCAATTGCTCCGCATGTCAGCAGTTTTTCTTTTTCCGGGCATAAAATATATGGACCCAAAGGGATTGGGGGCGTCTATGTTCATCCCCGTATTAAATGGCAGTCGTTTTTTCCAGGGACCTCTCATGAAAAAGGATTCCGCCCAGGCACGGTCAATGTCCCTGCAATTGCCGCGATGACAGTCGCCGCACAGAAAATAACCGGAAACTTGCAAGCGGATCATAATAAATATCGATTGTTGCGGAAAGCTTTTATGGATTCGCTTGAGCCCATTAAGGAACAAGTGAAGATTTATCAAGGTGACCAAGGTTCGCAGCTCGCTAGTATTATCGGGCTTCGGATTTCCGGAATTGAGGGCCAATGGATGATGCTGGAATGCAATCGATTAGGGTTTGCGATTTCAACCGGCAGCGCCTGTCAGATTGGCATGCAGTCCCCGGCCAAAGTCACGCAGGCACTAGGATTAACGACTGAAGAAGCTAAAGAGTTTATCCGCATCTCTTTTGGCCATTCCACTAGCTTGGAGGATGTTATTCAACTTGGGGAAAGTATGGTTAAAATCGTGAATGCATTCAAGGCCGTTTCCGTTATATAAAAAATTTAAACTGTGCTAAAATAGGTAAACAGCAATAGAAATAGGAGGAATTATATGGTCGAGCAAAAAAAAATATTGGGAGAGGAAAGGAGGTCTTTAATTCTACAACAGTTAAAAGATAGCCCTGTCCCGCTGACAGGAAGTGAACTTGCCAATCGAACCAATGTAAGCAGACAGGTGATCGTTGGGGATATCACTCTTCTTAAGGCTAAAAATGAACCCATTATTGCAACCAGCCAAGGGTATATTTATTTAAAGCAAAACTCCAGCACTTATTCCTTTGAAAGAACAATCGCATGCAGACATTTACCGGAAGACACAGAAAGGGAGCTAAATCTGCTAGTTGACCATGGTGTGTTAGTGAAGGATGTAAAAATTGAACACACGGTTTACGGAGATTTGACCGCATCGATTATGGTTTCAAATCGCCAAGAAGTTAAACAATTCTTGGAAAACATGCAAAAAACCAAAGCCTCCTTATTATCTGAGTTAACGGAAGGAATCCACCTTCATACCATTTCAGCCTCAAGCACCCAAGTCTTAGATAAAGCCGAAGCAGCCCTTAAGGCAGAAGGTTTTATGATTGAATAGAGCCTTGATAGACAGAGTAGAGTAAGAAACTGATTTCAGAGGGATAGCCTTTCGGCTATCTCTTTTACTTTCAGTTCCTCCTCATCAAACCGTACGTGAAGTTTTCCCTCATACGGCTTTCCGACGTTCTTCTTTCTTTGGCGTTACAGAGACTAACTAGCCAATTTCACCAATATATGACCAATCTCATTCCTTACGTCTGTTAAATTCCCATGTTTCTTATGCCTATTTCTTTTCTTGTTATAGTGGGGAGATAACACCACCTTGCGGTGTTCCATTAATCGGATTTCTTATTTTACCTTCCTCCATAATGCCTGCCTTCAGCCACTTACGAATTAGCTTTATGACTCTTCGGTCACTAATACGTTGCTCGACCAACTTTATCAATTTCTCTTGGTTGATGTTATCAAAATATCCTTGGATATCGACGTCGACTACCCAAAAACATTTCTTACTCGCTTTTCGTATCTTTGCCATGGCTTGATGGGCATTACGTTTAGGACGATAACCAAATGAGCATTCATGAAAGTCTGCTTCAAAAATAGGTTCAATAACCATCTTGGTTGCCATTTGCGCAACTCGATCTTTAATGGTGGGAATACCTAATGGACGCTTCTTTCCGTCATCCTTTGGTATGTAGGTTCTTAGGACTGGATTGGGATGATATCTATTCTCTTTCAACTCTAGGTAGAGTTCGTTCAAGAATTTCTTCTCTCCATATTCCTCGACGATATTTACAATCGACTGTCCATCTACGCCTCCACTGCCTTTCTTTCGTTTCACACGTTGCCACGCTTCCCATAGAATGTCAGGACGATAGATTTTGTCATATAATGCATGAAATTTGCGACCAGTGTTTTCCTTGGCACAAAGATATAACGTCTTCCAGAGTTCTTGAGCTTTTGCATTATTGGTGTAGTTAGCCATTTTCTTGGCATTCACTCACTCTTACCTCCTTCCAACATATGAACGAAGTAGGGTACTGGCTTTTGCCGTCCTTCCCTAGACAATGTTATGTTGTCATTGCCATCATTGGTACTATGACCCCCTCCGACTCCCTCTCATCCTCCACCATTTCGTGTACACTTATAGGTTTCTGCTTTACTTTTGTAAGAAAGTGACGAGGAGGGTATCCCCAGTTCCGTTATTTACTTTCCTAACATGTCGTTCCCCTTACCCCGAGAGATTCTTCGGTGCTGCTGTTCCAAGTTCTTCACACCTTCCATGGTCTTCGCCCATATTATCAAGGCTCGACTTCTCTTTAGCCACCAAGAGTGGGTTCCTTTGACGAGACGGCAGGATTCACTTTATGTTACAACCTGTTAGTTTGCTCGCACTCTGCTAGAGAGTTACTTTGTCACAGGGCTTCAACCTTAGAATTTCTTCACCAGTTGCCTGTCAGCTACTGAGCGCCTTGGTACTTACTCAGATTGGACTTTCACCAATTAGCAATTAACGGCTTGCTGGGCACGCACAATAAAAGGACCCGAAATTCTCGGGTCCTTTAGTTATTAATCCAATTTCACCATAACGGATGGATAGCTTCCTAATAATTTAACACTACAGCCTAATGCCTCTAACTCAGCCATTGCTCCAGGTATCAATACCTCATCAAATTCCATTTCGATATCAATAATGAAAAAATAATTGCCAATTCCAGTTTTCATCGGCCGAGATTCAATTTTTGATAAGTTTAACTTTCTCCAGGCGAACGCTGATAACACTTGATGAAGGGCTCCCGCTTGGTCGTCCTCAGGCAATGTAACCATCAGTGTCGTTTTGTAATGGGATGAACCACTCATGGCCTGGAAATCAAAATTCTCTTTTGTTAGGACCACAAACCGCGTGTGATTATGGTCAAAATCATGGATGTTTCTTTGGACTATCGCCAACCCATATTCTTTCGCCGCTAATTCATTCGCAATCGCGGCCGCTTTTAAGTCAGGCTGTTCCATTACCATTTGCGCCGCTGCTGCAGTGGAAGACACACTCTCAAACGGCACTCCTTTTAATTGATTATGTAAAAATTTATGGCACTGGGCAATCGCATGGGAGTGGCTGTATACCTTACTCACATCACGCCAATTGTCCATATTATCAGGATGAACCATCAAATGCTGCTTAATGGGTAACGTAATTTCACCAATAATCGGGATCTGAACAACATGTGTTAAATAATCAAGTGTAATATTTACAGAGCCTTCCAAAGCGTTCTCAATTGGAACGACAGCAAGATCCACTTCTTTATCTACGATGGCATCGACACTTGCAGGAATCGTCTGATAGGGCACAAGTTCAAATCCTTGAAAAACCTTTTTCACTGCTAACTCTGTGAATGTAGCCTTTGGTCCTAAATATCCAACCTTCACTATTTCCCCACTCCCCTTATTTTTTTAAAAAGAAAGCTGAGAGCCGGTTGTAGTTTTTCTCCTACACACCTGTTCCCAGCACTTCTACCTTCTCTACAAATTCGAGTTTCCTTAGTTCTTTAAGTAACTCATCTATTTCCATCGTAATGTTTGAAGTGTTTAATGAGAGTGTCACATTCGCCCTGCTTTGCAACGGAATCGTTTGGTGAAGGGTAACAATATTGCAGCCTGAATTGGCCACAACACTGAGCAATTTTGATAGCGTGCCTGAACGATCTTCTAGGTGAAAGAAAAGCGAGATAATCTTCTCCTTTTTAATAGACGAAAAAGGAAAAACAGTATCTCTATATTTATAAAAGGCACTTCTGCTTAAATCCGCTTTATGAACTGCATCTGCAATTGATTCCGCCTTACCTCTCTCAAGCATTTCCTTGACATCAAGCGTTTTTTTCATCGCTTCTGGCAACACATCTTCACGCACTAAGTAAAATTTTTTATCAGCGTTTTCCATTTTTATCACCCTACCTTGATCTCTTCAGGGCCTTTCCTTCTACTCAATAAACTCGAATTCAAACTCCATTAATTTCACAATATCCCCGTCTTTTGCTCCTCTTTCCCTTAACGCTTCATCAACACCAAGACCACGAAGTTGACGTGCAAAACGGCGGACGGATTCTTCTCTTGAGAAGTCTGTCATCTTAAAGAGCTTATCTGTTTTTTCACCAGAGACAACAAATGACCCATCAGGTTCTCTCGTAATTCTAAATGCTTCCGGCTCTGCTTCGTGCTTATAAAGAACACGATGGACACCCGTTGTTTCCTCTTCTTCATGTTCAAGTGGAAATTCTGGTGTTTCCTCGATCTTATCAGCTACAGCAAACAATAGCTCACGTAGTCCTTTTCTTGTTACGGCTGAAATAGGGAAGATTGGAAAATCCTCTTCCAGCTGCTCCTTAAACTTTTTCAAGTTTTCCTCTGCTTCAGGCATATCCATTTTATTAGCAACGATAACTTGTGGCCGTTCTGTCAAGCGCAGGTTATACTCTTTTAATTCCTTGTTGATTGTAAGGTAGTCCTCATAAGGGTCTCTGCCTTCCATTGCAGCCATATCAATCACATGGACAATAACCCTTGTCCGTTCTATATGACGTAAGAATTGATGGCCGAGGCCAACCCCTTCACTTGCCCCTTCAATCAAACCTGGAAGGTCTGCCATAACAAAGCTTCTGCCGTCTTCCGTTTCTACCATACCAAGATTCGGAACAATTGTGGTAAAATGGTACTCGGCGATTTTCGGTCTTGCCGATGATACAACCGATAATAGCGTCGATTTACCAACACTTGGGAATCCAACTAATCCGACATCAGCAAGCAGCTTCAATTCAAGAATGACTTCACGTTCTTGGCCTGGTTCTCCATTTTCAGATAGCTCTGGTGCTGGATTGGCCGGGGTTGCAAATCGTGAATTTCCACGTCCGCCACGGCCCCCTCTTGCAATAATTGCCTGCTGTCCATTCTCGACTAAATCAGCAAGGACTTCCTTCGTTTTTTCATCAATGACCACTGTTCCAGGCGGTACCTTAACAATCATATCCTTTGCACCGGCACCGTGCTGGTTTTTGGACATGCCATGCTCGCCGCGTGGTGCTTTAAAGTGACGCTGATAACGGAAATCCATTAAAGTCCGCAAGCCCTCATTTACTTCAAACACAACATTGGCACCTTTACCGCCATCTCCGCCAGCTGGACCGCCTTTTGGTATATATTTTTCCTTACGAAACGCAACCATACCATTTCCGCCATCTCCGGCTTTTACATAAATCTTCGTTTGATCAACAAACATCTTATTCCTCCAGTCTGCATATCGAATTACCTTCTGTCACGAAAAATATCTCAGCTTTAGCCTATCTTTTTTGAATAGGGATAAAAACTTCTACTGCGAGTTCGCTTTCTGAGAGTTCCTTGACCACTACATCCAGTAGAATTTTGGGGTCTGCAAGGAATGCTTCAATTAATTCACTTTTTATTATTATTCCGCTAAAATCAAAAAAGAAACGAACTCCCTCTGATTGCGGATCAATTGATATTGATAAATGATTTTCTTGGAATGCTTCAATTGCCTCATTTAAACACTCAAAAAAAAGGCAAGTCCACTTTGTGATCTGTTCTTCATTAATTTGAAAGGATTCCGAATCTTGAAGGACCTCATATTCAAGCTTAAAGGAAGGATTCTCCCAATTAGCTTTTAATAGCAGTGAGGCAAATAAAGGCATTTTTAAATTCGTTAGCCGTGATTCATGCTGTGCTTCAATGATAATTTCATCAATGACCGCTTTTGCCCGGTCGATTCGATTTAAATCCAAGTTCCCCTTAATAAGCTGAAGCCTATTTAACCAATCATGTCGAGAATGCCGGAGCACCTCAACTATATCCCATTCTTTCTCCATACGTACACTCCCACATTAAGTGTCACAACACTATTTTGCTGATAGTATATCAAAAAAATAACCCTGAGTAAGCAATTTTATGTGATGAAAGATCATTAGAGGCAAAAAGAAGCATCTACGAAGTCGTTTTCCTGAAGAATATATGGAAGGAAAAATTCGTTAGCAAAAAGAAAACTCTAACCAAACAGGTTAGAGTTTTCGCTAGTTACCTTAAGCTTCTTGAGCTACTGGATAAACGCTCACTTTTTTGCGATCACGTCCGAAACGTTCAAATTTCACAACGCCGTCAACTTTTGCAAAAAGAGTATCGTCTCCTCCACGGCCAACGTTTTCACCTGGGTAAATCTTTGTACCGCGTTGACGGTATAGGATTGAACCACCAGATACAAATTGTCCGTCTGCACGCTTAGCACCAAGACGCTTAGCGTGTGAGTCACGACCGTTCCTTGTAGAACCTACACCTTTTTTAGATGCAAACAACTGAAGATCTAATTTTAATAACATTTATTCCACCTCCTACTTTTTGAAGGTAATCTTTATGTGCTTTCCGTATTCTTCTTCAATCGTACGCAATGAAACAGTCATACCTTCTAGAAGAAGTTGTACTTTCTCATAAATGTCTTCCGAAAGATGTTCCGGTACAACACAGCGGAGAAAGCCGTCCTCATGCTCAATCTCGGGCGTGACACCTGTTAGGGCGTGCACAGCGTTGATTGCTCCAATGGATACTGCAGATACGCCTGCACAGACGATATCCTTGCCTCGATTGGCGAAAAATGCATGACCACTTATTTCGAATGATTGAATAAATCCGGACTCTGTACGATTAATCGTAATTTGAATCATCTATGATTCAACACCTTACGCGTTGATTTTTTCGATGATTACTTTAGTGTAAGGTTGACGATGACCTTGCTTCTTACGGTTGTTTTTCTTCGCCTTGTACTTGAAAACAATGATTTTCTTTTGACGGCCTTGTTTTTCAACTTTAGCTGTAACTGTAGCGCCTGCAACAACAGGGCTTCCTACTTTTACACTTTCACCGCCAACGAAAAGAACCTTGTCAAAAGTAACTGTTTCACCAGCTTCAACATCTAATTTTTCGATGTAGATAGCTTGGCCTTCTTCAACTTTCAATTGTTTACCGCCAGTTTCGATAATTGCGTACATGAACTGCACCTCCTTATAAACTCAGACTCGCCATACACAGGCGCTTATAGCAAAATACTAAAGGCTTACTACCTGTTCTGTGCGGTTGTAGCACGGGTGCTACAAACATAACATTAAAATCCTAACATAATATAGGCAAAAGTGTCAATAGATATTTAGGAACTTGATTAGGAATCAAATACTTTTTCTGAGATCTCACTCACATTGCCGAACTGCTTCAAAAGATAATAATGGCGGGCAGAAGGCTGAACTGAAAAATATAGTTTGATATGCATTAGCTCCTCTAATGCTTGCCGGTGGGCTTCATTCAGTCCTAACAGCACCTCTTTCACCGCTTGAGTTGTTTCCACCAAGACAGCCTCAAATTCAGAATTTCGGTGCTCTAGCAGCTCCCGTTCAAGCCTAAAGCCAACCGTTTCAGGACTAAGGATTCGGCCCGTTCCATCACAAACAGGGCATTTCACCTCAAGTGCCTCAGAAAGTGTGACCTTGGTCTTTTTCCTCGTCAGTTGTAGAATACCTAGCGGTGTAAAGCCAATCATTTTTGTTCTTTTTTGATCCTTAGTTAATTCCGTTTCAATCAGCTTGAGAATCGTTTCCTTGTCCTCAGCGCGTGTCATGTCAATGAAATCAATGAGAACAATTCCGCCAATATCGCGCAGACGTAGTTGCCTTACCACTTCTTTTGCGGCTAACTGGTTGGTTTTTAATACCGTGTCTTGATAATTGGTCTTTCCGGAAAATTTCCCGGTATTCACATCAATAATCGTTAACGCTTCGGTTTCGTCAAAAATAAGGTAAGCACCATTATCAAGCCAGACAATATGCTTGAGGGCTTTATCAATTTCATGTTCCACTTTATGTACAGAAAAAATATTCTCTTTTCCATTGTAGTAAATAGGTTTGACCTGATCATTTTTTTCCTCGGCTAGCTTTTTTAGCGCTAAATCATCAACGATTACTTCCCCGCTTTTCATTCTAGCTACTTGGTCCATAATCATTTCGATAAAGGTATCTTTTTGAAAAATGATCCCTGGTTTTTTCATCGTGGCCACTTTTTGCAACAGTTCTTGATAGTTCTCGCGCAGGTTCATTAGTTCTGAAAGGATTTCATCTTCTGTACTCGTTATCGATGAGGTACGGAAAATGATCCCCTCTTCCTCTGTTTTCAAACGACTGCCGCTCCGGTGAAGTTTTGCTTTTTGACCTTCGTCAGCGATTTTTTTAGAAACCGCCACATAGCGGCCTTTTGGCATGTAGATGAGATTGGGCCCTTGTATTTCAATAATTCCCGTTACGCGAGCACCTTTCGTCCCCGTTGCATCCTTATCGACCTGAACCAACATTTTTTCACCTTGGTGGGCAAACGAGGTGACAGACTTTTGTTTTTCGGCAGATAAGAGATAGGAAGGAAGTACATCACGGTGTAAATACGCATTTTTCTCTTCTCCAATATCAATGAATAATGCATTCATCCCCGGCAATACTTTTGTCACAGTCCCAAAATAAATATTACCGACCAGTGATCGATGCTCTGGTCGGTCAAAAACGATATTTTCAACGCGGTTATCTTTCAGATAAGCAAATCGCTTTTCGCGTGAATTGTAATTAATAATTAGTGTTTCCAATCAAGCGACCTCACTTTTTTCTTTTTATTATATACTTTTTTAATAGGCTTGTTAAACTTGTCTGTTGATTTCCGCTCCAGGCGCTTCGCTTTCCGCGGGCGGTCCGGGGAGCCTCCTCGGCGCTCTACGCGCCTGCGGGGTCTCCCCTGCCCCGTCCTCCCGCAGGAGTCTCGCGCCTTCCGCTCCAATCAACATAGTGTTTAATAAGAAAAGAGGAGGTCGCTGATTTTATCGGTTAGACGTTTTTCGGTAAAATAGGCGTGCAATAGTTCATTTTCATCTAACATCCCTTTTTCTTTGCCGTCTGCTTCGACGATGATTGGATGTTTACAGCCACGTTGAAATTTTTCTAAGACGTGAATAAGTAGCTCCTGTTCATTGGCCTCAATTGGTTTCAAGGTCCGAAGACTGGATTTTTTCCCATAATAACGCTCCAGCAAGAATCTCATGAAAATATAGCGCCGCTGCTTCCATTCATGGTAAAGCGAGAAATAAAGGAAGGCAATGATGACCCAGACATTGATATGTGTCGGGGCAGCGATCACTATCACCAGTGAAAAGATGGATAGGCTGACCAACGAAAGGATGAGCGTTAGGCGATGGGCGATCGGGAAGGAACTTTTTAATGAGAAAAGTAAGAATACCAGTTTCCCGCCATCCAGCGGCCAAACCGGAAAAAAGTTAAAAACAAAAATCATGAGATTATAGCTTAAGAATAGCTGAAAAAGGTCTTCAGGCATTAAGTTGACGGTAACCAACCCATAGGCTAGGGCGACCATCCACACATGCTGCAGCGGCCCTGCAAGGACGACTATCGTCTCTTCTCTTAACGGCCGATTGCCATGTTCATCCATTTCGGCAACCCCGCCAAACGGGAGCAGGGTAATTTTCCGGATTCTCCATGAAAAAAAAGAAGCTGCAGCAGCATGCCCCATTTCATGAATAAAAATGATCCCAAGCAACAAGCAAACCTCAAGGAAATGAGCGGTCACAATTGAAAGTCCAATCACAATCCACAACAAGGGATGGATAGAGATAAGTCGGAATAAATTCATGGCTCTATTCAAAGCGTATCACCTGAATTGGGTCGATGAAATCATCGCCTTTTTTTATGGCAAAGTAATATTTTCCTTTGGTTTTATCTTCTCCTGCCGACACTGAGACCGTACCAACTACTTTTCTTTTATCGATATATTCATATAAGTTAACCTTGATTTGGTCCAAGTTACCGTACCATGTTTCGGTCGCATCGGAATGCTGAATAATGACCGTTTTCCCCAATCCTTCTTTCACCCCTGCGAAGGTAACGATGCCATCATTAATGGTTTGGACGGACGCCCCTTTTCCTGTTTCAATCATGATACCTTGGCCATTTTTTTCAAAGTTTTCAAGGATTTTCCCCATTGCTGGTACGGAAAATTCCTTTTCAGCCACCTCTTTTTTCCCAGTTTGATCTTTTTCAGAAAATGGCAGTAGTGCCAGTGGTTTCCCAAACTTGCTTTCGTACCAGTTTGAAACGGTCGCAAATTTAAAATCCTTGTCCATTGTTTTCATGACCACGTCTCTAGCTGGCTCAAAAGTAGCGGAATGGTTCCTAAATAGTATCGCTATCACTAAAAACAGGAGGACAGAGGACAATATTTTGAAAAAAAATACTTCCTTCTTAAACAATGGATGCCCATCATCGCCATTACTGCTTCCTGATGAAGTAAACTGATTGAATCCATATTTTTCATCGTCACTAGGCCAATCAATTTGGCGGTCGGGACTTTTTACAGATGTTGCTCCAGTATCATTTTTTCGCTTTGCGATTCGTCGCCTTATTTCTTCCGGTGTAGACCGCGCCATCCCCATCACCCCTTTTCCCACTAATTTGTACAAGTCTATGAGGGAAAAGGGAAGAGTATGTCTGAAAAATAAAAGCAGCCTGTCCACAAGTTAGTGGGCAGGCTGTTTGAGAAAAGTAGGCGCTTCCGCTTTTTGTATTAACGAACTCCGAAGAATTTTTTAATTTTTTTAAAGACACCTTTGTCTGCGTCTTCGAGTGACTGAAGCGGGATGGATTCACCGAGAATCCGTCTGGCAATATTTCGATAAGCAATCGATGCTTTGTTATTCGGATTCAGAGCAATCGGTTCACCGTGGTTAGAAGCTTTAATAACCTCGTCATCATCTGCTACAATTCCGATGAGCTCGATGGAAAGATGCTGGGTAACTTCGTCAATCTCAAGCATATCACCAGTCTTCACCATATGATTTCGAATTCGGTTGATCACTAATTTGGGCGACTCCATATCCGGTTGTTTTTCGAGCAGACCAATGATTCGGTCTGCATCGCGTACAGCAGATGCCTCTGGCGTTGTAACAACAATCGCTTTATCTGCTCCAGCAATGGCGTTATGAAAACCCTGCTCAATTCCGGCAGGACAATCAATAATGATATAATCGTAGTCTTGCTTTAATTCTAAAATCAAATCTTTCATCTGTTCTGGCTTCACAGCGGATTTATCCACCGTTTGCGCCGCTGGCAGTAAGTATAATAACCCGTCAAATCGTTTGTCCTTCACAAGGGCTTGATGGATTTTACATCTTTTTTCAACGACATCGACCAGATCATAAATGATTCTGTTTTCCAGTCCCATTACAACGTCCAAGTTCCGAAGACCGATGTCTGTATCTACTAAACATACTTTTTTTCCTTGAAGGGCTAATGATGTGCCGATATTAGCAGAAGTTGTTGTTTTTCCTACTCCACCCTTACCGGATGTAATTACTATTGCTTCTCCCACTTTAATGTCCCCCTTCTAATCTCGTTAAATTAGGTCTTAATTGGATTAAAACTTGCAATCTATCAATAATGATTTGACGTTCATCATCTATATAAGCACATTCCATTTCCCGTTTTTCATTGCTTTGGACGCTGTCTGGTGCTCTATTTAAACAATCACTAATTCTAAGCTGGGATGGTTTCATATTTGACGCAGCAATGACTGCTTGCTCATTGCCATAGCAGCCGGCGTGGGCCATACCTTTTAATGTCCCCATGATAAAAATGTTACCGCCGGCCATCACCGTTCCACCTGGATTGACATCACCAATTAATAGCAGGTCTCCTGGTACTTCGAGGACTTGTCCTGAACGAATGATTCTAGAAACCGTCATGACCTCTGTTTCGGCGATTAGACGCTCAGCTTCTTCTTTCGTGATTACGTTTGATTCAATCTCTTCAACCACAAAATTCTTCTTTTTGAGAATTAAGTTTTTTAGTTCCTCCCGCTGCGATTCCGTTATATAGCGGTTGCCGATTGCCACCTTGACAGAGGTTAATTGTCGCTCATCCTGTGTACTGGAGTTAGCTGAGAGCTTATGATCGAGTTCCCTTTTTAGTTCTTCGTAGGAACAGGTATCATCAAGATGAAGGACGAGACCTTCCTTCGTTCCTTTTATTGTAACATTTTGCCGTTTTTTCATGGAGAAATATTCACCTCATAATAAGAAAGCAATTTCGAAACAAGCAAAATTCGTTGTTTCAATGGGATTTGCAAGCCCTCATGCTTATTCCGAATCAAAAGTACATACTATCTTAATAAAAATTCGACACGATGCGTCCATTCTCCTCTTTTTATAAAAAAATCATTCATCCCTTAATGCTTCCGAATGTTTTTCAAATAGCCACTTTAAAGGATAGGCGATAATTAGAGTAATAGCTGCATTTAATAAAAGGGTAGGGTAAAAACGCAAGTTAATAAAGCCGATAAAATTAAGGTCTGTTACATGGATTAAATAATTCATTTCATAAACACCCATCTCTAATAACGAGATACCGAGAAGGGCAGCAAGAAAAGCAGTGATAATATTTGATTGAAAAACCTGCAATAATTTATAAATGAGATAGGAGATAAATGGATATAGAAAAAAGTAAATACCGATAATTTCGACATAAACAATATCAAATAAAAGCCCAAAAAAGGCCGCATAAATAATTCCGTGTTTTTTTCCGACAAAAATCGTTAAAAACAAAATGGCTGTAAACAGAAAGTGAGGGACAAATATTCGCTCAAAACCAAAAATCTTTGCCGGTAAAAACTCGACAAAAAGACTTTCTACGATAAAAAGAAACAGAAATAAAAGAGGAAGAAGGAATTTTCTCAAAACTCCCCCACCTTCCCATCAGATAAATCACTTTTAACTGGCTGAGTCATTAATCTTTTTATGACAATCACATTTTCAATATCGTAAAAGTTCGCGCCGGGTTTCACTAAGGCCGTTTGATTTAAGCCATACTGATCGGGCTTAACATCAACCACTTTTCCAATCATCAGCCCTTTTGGAAAAACACCGCCTAAACCGGAAGTAATCACGGTTTGGCCTTTTTCAATTTTTGAGCCAGATGGAATCGCCTTAATTAATAGTAATTTTTGTTTGTCATCAAAACCCTGTACAAATCCATAAACATCTTTTTTCCCTTGTACGACAGCAGAAATTCGATTCTTAGGATCCATTGCACTTAAAAGTTGTACAGTTGAACTGAATTGTGTCACATTTTTTACTTTTCCAATGAGACCGGTTGCCGTAACAACAGCCATATTTTTTTCGATGCCGTTTAATTTACCTTTGTCGATAATAATCATTTCATGCCAACGATCAGGGTTTCTGCCAATGACGGTAGCTGGTAATGGTTTGAAGTCTCTCAGGGTCTTTTTTTCACCGAGAATGTCACGCAATTCTTCATTGTCATTTTTCAACTCTTGGACTTGTGCTTCAAGATTGACAAGATTTTCGATCCGCGATTTTAATTCTTTATTCTCATCGTATGTATTTTGCAAATCCTGGAGATTTTCAAAAAAGCCTGCAACAAAATGGGTAGGCTTTGAAACCAGGGATTGAACCCAGCCGGTTGTATCTTTGACAAATTGCTCCGGCCAGGATAGTTTACTTCTCTCCCTTAAAGAAAACCCAATCAATGCCACGAGAACAATGATGCTGACAAGCAAAATAATCAGACGTTTATTCAGAAAGAACTGTGGCATGATTATACACCTCTATTTTCCTAGATAAAAAGTTTAGTTTTTAAGCTTTGATAGTTGTCTTGCTCCAGCGGCTAACTGGCGTTTCCGCTATTCTTAGCGTGAATCTCTCGTTTTGTTTTTAAATAAATGAATATGATCGAGAGCTTTTCCTGTTCCAATCGCTACGCAATCGAGTGGGTTCTCGGCAATCAGAACAGGCATTTTCGTTTCTTCACTAATCACTTTATCTAAATTGCGGAGCAGTGCTCCCCCACCTGTTAGGACAATCCCGCGATCCATAATATCGGCAGCGAGTTCCGGAGGTGTTTTTTCTAACGTATTCTTGACCGCTTCCACAATCGCAGAAACCGTATCGCGTAATGCTCCCGCAATTTCTTTTGCGGAAATTTCAATGGTCTTTGGCAGACCCGTTAATAAATCCCGGCCGCGAATCTCCATATTGTCGACACCTTCAGGATCCCCTGCTGAGCCAATTTCCATTTTAATCGCTTCAGAGGTCCGGTCCCCGATCATCAAGTTATAATTTTTTCGAATATAAGAAATAATCGAGTCGTCCATTTCATCGCCAGCAACACGGATCGAAATACTTGTAACAATTCCACCTAGTGAAATGATTGCTACTTCTGTCGTTCCCCCGCCAATATCGACGACCATGCTGCCAGTAGGTTCCCAAACAGGCAAATTGGCGCCAATCGCCGCAGCAAATGGCTCTTCAATGGTATAGGCATCCTTTGCCCCTGCTTGTCTAGTGGCATCGATTACCGCTCTTTCCTCGACCGCTGTAATCCCAGAAGGCACACATACCATGACGTATGGATTACCCGTAAATACGTTCTTCCCTTTCTGTGCTTGACGAATATGGTACTTCATCATTGCCGCTGTGGTTTCAAAATCAGCGATGACTCCATCCTTCATCGGTCTTATAGCGACGATATTCCCCGGCGTCCGTCCAATCATATTTTTCGCATCGTTACCAACTGCGACAATATTCTTCGTATCTGTCTGCATCGCCACAACGGATGGCTCGCGTAAGACAATACCTTTTCCTTTTACATATACAAGGGTATTTGCAGTCCCCAAGTCAATCCCAAGATCTCTAGCTCTTATTCCAAACATAATTTTGTAGCTCCCTTTCTGATACGTAATACAAAAACTCCAATAAGTTGGTAATCACTTTAATATCATGTCTTTTTTCTCAATATTTATCTAGTTAGGTCTTAAGTAGTCCTAAAAAATCATAACCAATATTATAACTTAACGTCAAACAAAATCATAGTTATAAATACCCTTTTTCCTTGAGACTCACAAACTTATTCTCCCCGATGATTAAATGATCGAGTAAATCGATGCCAATTATTTTTCCGCATTCGACTAATCGCTTGGTCACCTCTATGTCCTCGCGGCTTGGCGCCGGGTCGCCACTAGGATGATTATGCGCCGCAATTACAGAAGCAGCTGACCGCTTTAACGCCTCGCGGAACACCTCCCTTGGATGAACAATCGAGGCGTTTAAGCTGCCAATAAAAATCGTTTGTTTATGGATTACTTGATTCTTAGTGTTTAAATACATACAAACAAAATGCTCTTGTGATAAAAAGCGCATATCATTCATCAGGTACTTTGCACCATCTTCCGGCGAGCGGATAACATATCGATCCTTATAGTCGAGGTTGGTAATCCTTCTGCCAATTTCGACAGCAGCAAGGATTTGAATCGCCTTCGCCGAACCAATCCCTTTTATCTCAGTCATTTCTTCTAACGTAGCTGCTTTTAACAGTCGTAACCCTTCAAAATGGGTCAGCAGTCGATTCGATAGTTGCAGAACCGATTCGTCCTTTGTTCCGGTTCGAAGTAAGATGGCAATCAATTCATGATTAGATAAGCTTTGTGGTCCATGCTGAATAAAGCGTTCTCTAGGCCTTTCATCTTGAGGGAAATCACGGATCATTAATGTATTGGTGGACACTTTTTTTCCTCCCTTTTTTAAGGGAGTTAATGAACTAAAAAAGTTTAATACGGCAACTGGTAGCCAGCCTTCTTCAATTCTCTTATTGTTCTTGAAACAGGCAGACCGACAACCGCAAAATAGTCTCCATTTATTTTTTTGACAAGCATACTTCCGAGCTGCTGAATGCCATATGCACCTGCTTTATCAAGCGGTTCACCACTTTTTACATACGCCCGTATTGAGTCGTCAGTTAACTCCCAAAACCAAACTTCTGTTCTTTCATAAAACGTTGTTGTACCTGTTGGAGACACAATCGAAACTCCAGTAAAGACATCATGCTGCTTTCCTGACAAGCTTTTTAACATCGTAAATGCTTCTGCTTCATCTGCAGGCTTTCCTAAAATTTGATTATCCGCCACAACAATTGTGTCCGAGCCAATCACAAAGGCGTTCTGGTTTTCTTTAAAAACCGCCTGGGCCTTTCGGTCGGCTAACTCCATCACTACTTCTTTAGGAGAGAGAGCTGGGTCAAAACTTTCATCAACTTCACTACTTGAAATCGCGAATGTTAAACGGAGAGTTTCTAGAAGTTCTTTTCGCCGTGGAGAAGAAGAGGCTAAAATGAGGTTCTGCATTCGATCACCTTACCTTTTGGTACGTATTAGGGAGATACAATTCAATCGTATCAGAAATTGTAGTAGCAAACAATTTTTATACGAAAAAAATTTTGATGGATTTTGTAAAATTATGTGGAATAATTCTTTTTATGACATATTAAAAAAGCCTATCCAGATTCGATAGGCCTTATTTCCCGGAAAATATCGAGCTTTGTCAGATATTGATTACTTGGAAAAATATAACGACATGAAGTTTAGCAAGTGCTGTTGGGCATCACTAAGATTCTTTTCGGATTTTGATTCTTGAAATGCTTTTAGTTTCTCGTTCGCACTAACCAACTCTGCTTTTAGATCTTTTAATTTTTTGTTTTTAACACTACTCTTTAATTGTTCTTCAATCTCTAAGAGGGCTTTGCTGGAATCCTCAGAAAGCGACTTGGTCAGGAGTGCACTCGAAGATGTAAGAGATAGCGTTTGATAAATAGTCGGTACAGCTTTTAAAAAGGTCTTTTCTTTTGTAGTGACGTCAGTAAACTTCTTTTCATCTAATAACAGCGGCTTGGCAAACACTTCTTCAATTCCATTTTCTTTATATTGACCCCCAAGAGCTTTAGCGGCTTCAATGGAATCCGCAACACCTAGAAACAAATAGTACTTGCCATCCATTTCAACGGATTGGGATGGTATGCCTTTCGAGTCTAAACTTGAAGATGTCTCCTTGGCACCAGCTTCCGATGAAAAAACTCCGCCCTGAATGACGTAAGCAGTTACTTGGGATATAGCTGCTGACGAGGTCTTGCCCTCCGTAGTTTTGCTTTCGGTGTTAGCAGGCTTTTCAGTGACTACTGTAGGTTCGGTTACAACAGTCTTGTTAGTTGGTGTAGTTATCACTAACTTTAGCATCACAACCCCGATCGTTGTTCCGATAAGGATGGCGAAGACGGCAGAAATTAAAATGGTTCCTAACGGCCGGCCATTTTTCTTTTTGGTATTAGATGAACTTGATGAAAAGGTTGTTATTTTGGGAAGGGCAGATTTTCTGCCACTTTGACTTGGTACTTTTTTAAACTCCTCTATGTCATTTTCGGAGGATTCGGGAATAATCCAATCAAAACTTTCGTCGACAGACTCTTGTGCTGCCGCTGTCTCCATGAAGTTATCCGATTCTGAGAGATTCGAATTTATTTTTATCACTTTAGGAATGGGGTCGATGCTGGCTTCGACTTCTTTTGGAGGAACATCCAGTTGGGGCGGGTTTTCTCCATTTAATTTGATCGTAATTGTATTGCCTTTATTAGGCTTGTCCACTAAACCGTACTCCTCTCTCTACCAGGGTAATTTGTTCCATCCTAACATAATGGCAAAAAAAAATAACAAGACTTTTGTCGTCTTGTTATCGTAGACTTTCGCCAAATTATTTACTAGTTTGCGATGGTGTTAATTATGGCTGCGTCCCTGTAGTGGCTGAGAACTGACTTAGTGGATTGTCTTTACCAGCTGGTGCTGGTGCATCGATTTTTGGAAGCTCTGCGGCTAGGTCTGTTAAACTCGGCATGTAGAATGCAGAAATTGTCAGACTGTAAGATAATGGCACATCTTCTTGGTCTAAACTGGTGATCTCTTGCCCGCCTGAATAACTAATTGATTCAACCACGACAATGCGATTTAAAGATTCTATGTATCAATAAACTTCTCTAAATCTTCATAGCTTGGTGATTCAACACTCAAAGAAACTGTCAGCTTCTTCAAGCCAGCGATTTGGGCTGAAGCGGTTTGTTGTGTCGTCGTGTCCTGATTAGCTGTGGCTTGATTATTTGCCGCTTGATTTGTATCAGCCTGATTGGTGGTAGTTTGTTGAGGTACAGTGCAAGCGGGGAAATATCTGCTGCAATTGGATCAAGTTTGAGCTTAGACAATAAGCCCGAGTACTCCATCACTTGCTGCTCAGGTGCTACAAATAAAAGTAAATCCCTTGTTTTTCCATCACTTTTTAATGAATAAAAATCAAAGACTGGTTCTTCAAACGGTAAATGGATACTAGAACCAAGCTCTAAATAGAGGTAGCCCTGAATTTCATCCTCCTGAATTTCAGCGGGAACGGAAACTTTCCGGATAATGACCAGTGGATCTGGGACAAGAAAACGAACTTGACGTCTTTGAATCTTCCATTCACCGATACACTCTTCCAGAATGTTTGCCAAAGAGTCGACATCGATAATTTTCCCATCACTAATGATTCCAGGCGGGAGGAAACGTTCGCACCATCTTTGAGCAACAGCTGGAATCGCCTGCTTTAATTCAAGCAGACGAATCGAATGATCATTCAAAACGAGATTTATTATTCGGTTTTTAGATGTAAACAGGGAAAAAGCCATATAAAAAACCCCTTAGTTAAAATCCCTGATTAAGGAAATGTATATACAAATTAATTAAATCCGATCCCCAATAATACGCTGTTAATGTTCCAGCACCAATAAATGGTCCAAATGGAATGGGCTGTCGCCTTTTGACAATTTTAAATAAGAGGGCTAAGCCGCCTATTACTGCACCGAACAATGTTGAAAGAAAGAAGGACAAAAGTACTAGTTTAAACCCTAATACCAATCCAAGTAAGGCATAGAGTTTAACGTCCCCCCCACCCATCCCACCTTTGCTAACTACAGCAATGAGTAAAAGGAGAATGAAACCAGACACAGCACCAAGGAGGCTGTCCCACCATGGGTTTAGCGGCCAAAATATCCGCTCCAATAAAAAAATCCCTGCAAACCAGATCAGAATTTTATCAGGGATGAGCATATAATGAATATCTGAAACAATGATAAGCATAAACATTGAGATTAGCGTTAGTGCAACTACTAATTCTCCAGACCAACCGATAACTAATGGTGCTGTCATAAAGAGTATTCCAGTGAGTAGTTCAAAAAATGGGTAGATAGGAGAAATCCGCGACTTGCAGCCGCGGCATTTTCCTCCTTGAATCATATATGAAACCATAGGGATGAGTTCATATGCTTTTAACTGATGTCCACAAGTTGGACAAGCAGATCTTGGTTTGATAATTGATTGCTTTAATGGTAATCGAAGGCCAACTACATTAAAGAATGAGCCTAAGGCACAACCATATATGAATAGAATTATATAAGGAAAACAGGACATTTCCATTTAACTATCATTCTCCCTAATTAAATACTTTTTATTGGGCCAAATCACGAATATTGGGAGGATAAGCCTTATAGGTGAACCAGGTTCCTGCAGTGACCAACAAAATCCAGGCAAGAAAAATAGAATTCTTGATGTAAGGTTTTACTGCCATGCTTATCCTCCTTTCTACTTATATGGATATAATTATTTTACCATTATAAAAATAACTTGTCATAAAGAAATTATCTTATTTTTCAAACAGTTAGCCAAAAATGGTTTTACCTCAGAAATAAAGTAGAGTGAACCCGTTATGACTAACATGCTGTTGTTATCTATATTTTGGATCTCTTCTATAAGAAAAGGACCCCAGTCATCGACTGCCAATTTGTTTGGTGATTGGCTGATTTTGAGTAATTCTTCCGCTTTAGCTGCACGTGGAAAATCGAAGCTGACAAAGGCAATTTGGGAAGCCGTTTGGTCCAGCTTGGCAATCATTTGATCAAGCTTTTTATCCGATAGCGCGGCAAACACAATCTGAATACTGCGATTTTGATATCTAGTACTTAATTCGTGTGTTAGAGCAGTTATTCCCTCCTCATTATGGGCCCCATCAATAATCACAAGTGGACTTTCAGAAAGAATTTCAAATCTCCCTGGCCAGTAAGCCTTTTTTAAGCCCGTACGAATAGCTTGCTCTGAAATTAGGAATGAACCTTTTTGATTTAAAAATTGGGCGGCCATGACAGCAAGTGCGGCATTTTCCGTTTGATGCTGACCGATCATCCTGATTTCTAATTGGGCGATGGTTTGAAGTTGAGTGATGACATCAAACACTTCACCATTAGATAGGGATTTATGAGCACTAATCGAAAATTCCTGATTTAAGCGGTAAAGAGGTGCTTTTTTCTTATCTGCTTGGTCCTCAATTACCTTAATCGCCCCAGGATGTTTGACAGCCGTAAAAATGGCGGTGTTCTCTTTAATTATCCCTGCTTTTTCAAACGCAATTTCCTCATAGGTGTTTCCAAGGATGTTTGTGTGATCAAGACCGATATTGGTAATGATCGAGGCTAATGGCTGGATAATATTTGTTGAATCAAATCGACCGCCTAAACCGACTTCAAAAATGACAACGTCAACCTTGTTCATAGTTGCGAAATAATGAAACGCCATCGCGGTGATGACTTCAAACTCCGTCGGCCCGCCAAGCTCTGTTTCTTCTAATTCGTCCGCCAATGGGCGAATGATATTTGCTAGTTGGAGCAGCTCCGCGTCTGATATGGCTTTTCCATTCACACTGATCCGCTCATTGAACTGTTCAATATAGGGCGAGGTAAAGGTACCAACTGAATACCCTCCTGCTTCAAGAATCGAACGGAGAAAAGTAACGGTGGAGCCTTTGCCATTTGTACCGCCAATATGAACCGTCTTCATTTTTGTTTCTGGATTGCCAAGCTTCTCCATCATCCATTCCATCCGCTTTAACCCTGGCTTGATTCCCAGTCTTAACCGCGCATGAATCCATTCTAGGGCTTCTTTATATGTAGCAAACATTCGTGACACCCCATCTATATTTTAATGTTTGTTTAATATTTACTTTTAAAGTGCAATCTATTTTTTGATTCGCTGATAAAAGTGGAATTTCCGCTGATAAAATCCAATTTCCGCTGATATATTAGACGTTTTCGCTGATATATTCCTGAAAACCGCTGATAAATTGTAATCTCTGGCATATTTGCATCAATCATGTTGATTATGATTGTTTTTTTTAGGGTAAGTAATAAGGCGAGACGAATCCTCAGAGAATTCGCCTCGCCAAACTAATTATTACCCTCTTAATTCTTTAATTCGTGCTTCGACAATCGCTCTTTTTTCGCGATAATCATCTTCCTTGGCACGTTCTTCGGCTACAACACTTTCAGGTGCCTTTTTCATGAAGCCTTCATTGCTTAATTTCTTCTGAACTCTTTCCACTTCTTTATTTAAGCGGTCAAATTCTTTTTCGAGACGAGCAATTTCTTCATCGATGTTAATC
Source organism: Bacillus sp. OV166 (assembly GCF_900177675.1). GTDB lineage: Bacteria > Bacillota > Bacilli > Bacillales > Cytobacillaceae > Neobacillus. The sequence goes on from NZ_FXWM01000001.1 coordinate 5,166,934, forward strand.
AAACCTTCAAGCGGCAGGATGATTTCTAATCCAGTAATCACGGCTGTCATTGCTTTTTCAGGCGTTTCAAGGTCAACGCCCATTTGTAATTCTTCTGGATTACAGAAGCGTTCAATATAGCCGCGGTTATTCTCGATTGCTTTGAGAACCGTTTCATCCTTTGCTTTGACAAGCATTTTGATTTTCTTACTCATTGGAGTATTTACTTCAGCACGAATATTCCGAACCGCGCGAATCATCTCGACGAGCAGTTTCATTTCTTGCGCTGCTTGGTCATCAGAATGAGCTGGATTTACTTCAGGCCATGCTGCTGTTGTAATTGATTCTCCTTGGTGAGGAAGGTTCTGCCAAATTTCCTCGGTGATAAATGGCATGAATGGATGCAATAAACGCATCGTTTGATCTAAAACATGTGCCAGAATCGAACGAGTTGTTTTCTTGGCTGCTTCATCTTCACCATATAGCGGCAATTTCGCCATTTCAATATACCAATCACAGAAGTCATCCCAGATAAAGTTGTAAAGCGCACGGCCCACTTCACCAAATTCATAACGATCTGAAAGTCTTGTTACATGTTCAATCGTTTCATTTAATCGTGTTAAAATCCACTTGTCTGCAACCGATTTTTCTCCGCTAAAATCAATCTCTTCGTAGGTCATACCGTCCATATTCATTAACGCGAAACGGGAGGCATTCCAAATTTTATTGGCAAAGTTCCAAGTTGACTCTACTTTTTCAAAGCTAAAACGTAAATCTTGACCTGGTGAACTTCCAGTTGACAGGAAGTATCGTAGTGCATCGGCACCGTATTTTTCGATGACATCCATTGGATCGACGCCGTTACCAAGCGACTTACTCATTTTCCGTCCCTGTTCGTCACGAACGAGACCGTGGATGAGAACATCTTTAAATGGACGCTCGCCTGTAAACTCAATGCTTTGGAAAATCATTCTCGATACCCAGAAGAAGATAATATCATAGCCTGTTACTAACACGTCGGTTGGGAAGTAACGCTTGAAATCAGATGCTTCTGTGTCAGGCCAACCCATGGTTGAAAAAGGCCATAGCGCGGAACTGAACCATGTATCGAGTACGTCTTTATCCTGCTCCCAGTTCTCAGCGTCTGCCGGTGCTTCTGTACCAACATATACTTCACCTGTTTGTTTGTGATACCAAGCTGGGATTCGGTGCCCCCACCAAAGCTGTCTCGAAATACACCAGTCGCGGATGTTCTCCATCCAGCGGAGGTAAGTTTTTTCAAACCGGTCTGGAACAAAGTTTACTTTTTCTTCTTTGCTTTGTAGGGCAATTGCTTCATCTGCGAGCGGCTGCATTTTAACAAACCACTGGGTGGAAAGATACGGTTCAACAACGGCACCGCTTCGTTCCGAATGACCTACGGAATGCGGATGCTCTTCAATTTTGAAAAGAACGCCTTGTTCCTGCAAGTCCTTAACGATTTGCTTACGGCATTCAAAACGGTCTAGTCCTTTATACTTGCCAGCTCTATCATTCATCGAGCCGTCTTCGTTCATTACCAGAACTCGCTCTAGATTATGACGATTACCCACTTCAAAATCGTTCGGGTCATGGGCTGGCGTAATTTTTACTGCACCAGATCCGAATTCCATATCCACATAGTCGTCACCAACGATTGGAATTTCACGGCCAACGATTGGCAGAATGACGGTTTTACCAATCAAGTGCTTGTAGCGGTCGTCTTCTGGATGAACGGCAACCGCGGTATCACCCAGCATCGTTTCTGGACGGGTCGTAGCCACTTCAATCTGTCCAGAACCATCGGCAAGCGGATAACTCATATGATAAAAAGCACCTTGAACATCTTTATAAATGACTTCGATATCGGATAGAGCTGTTTTTGTGGACGGATCCCAGTTAATAATATATTCCCCGCGGTAAATGAGACCTTTTTTATAAAGGGTAACAAAAACCTCTTTAACGGCATCAGATAAGCCTGCATCCAGCGTGAAACGCTCGCGGCTGTAATCAAGGCCTAAGCCCAGTTTCGACCACTGCTGGCGGATATGAGAAGCATACTCTTCCTTCCACTTCCATGTTTCCTCGACGAACTTTTCTCTTCCTAGATCGTAGCGGCTTTTGCCTTCATTGCGAAGTTTTTCTTCTACTTTAGCTTGGGTAGCAATCCCAGCATGGTCCATTCCAGGTAACCAGAGAACGTCAAATCCTTGCATCCGCTTCATCCGGGTCACGATGTCTTGAAGCGTCGTATCCCAGGCATGACCTAAATGAAGTTTCCCGGTAACGTTCGGCGGCGGGATAACAACTGTGTACGGCTCTTTGCCCTCATCGTTTTTTGCTTCGAAAAATTTACCTTTTAACCACCATTCATAACGCCCTTTTTCAATCGTTTGTGGGTCGTATTTGGTAGGCATTGTTAGTTCCTTTGTTTCCATTGTAAAATTCCTCCTTAAAATAAACCAATCGTGAAAAGTGATACCAGATGAGCAGCACACCAACCAACAAAACAAAGGCAGTGTGAGCAGAGCCAGTGTTCACTTAATTCGTGTGTAAAATGTATTTTTCCACAAAGTTTGGATATCCTGATTCGTTTTTGCGCCGCTCCGCCCCTTTTCCACATAAAAAACCCCATTCGTCATAAAAGGACGAATGGAGTTTGCTTCGCGGTACCACCTTTTTTCCAATCCAAAAAACGGATTGGCACTTATGTAGATAACGGATTTAGTCCGTCTTCAACTAATAGGATGTTTAGATCCGTTCGCAGAAGAAGCTCGTGGGTGACCTTCCGATATGCTGCTTAGGAAATCTTCCAGCTAATGATTTCCCTCTCTTGAAGCAGGTTTGTATCGTACTCTTCCCTGTCTTTGCTTATGTAATTAAATTATATAGTTATACTACCGAAAAAAAGGGTTTGACGTCAATAATGATAACCACTTTTTTTATTTTTTATACTATATGCCGTTTTTTTGGAGAGTTCTCCGCACTTGTGGAATATACATAAAGAAAATATATGCCAGATTTGTAAAGGGGGGGTTGTCGGTGAAAAGAAATTTCCAAAAATTTAAATACCTACCCTGGTTTAGAACCTGTCGGAGAGTTTGCGCACAGTTAATTATTCCGTTTGTGATCTTCCAATTTATTCGAACACTCATCATTCCAACGTTTTTTGATATCTTATTATTAACGGTTTTTGTTGCCATTGCCGTGTCACTATATTTTGAAATCGTTTAAGGAGCCCATTTTGCAGATGATTACTGCGGCTGGGCTCCTTCTTTTGCTGCTGCGGCGGCGGCTGCCTGCGCATCCATTTCGGTCATTCTCATGACGACATATTCGGAATTTTTCAAATGCCAGTAGCGGTGCTGCAGCTGACGGACATATTTTAATTCATTCTTTGGACGCGACTTTCGATAGTAGCTTTCTGCCACTTGGATGATTGGAATCGGAAGCGCTAAATAGCTGTAGAATAATAGCTTTTCATCTGCTTTAAATGGAAAGTATTTAAAGTAGTGGTATACCCAGTCAATGGCTGTGTCGCTGCGCTTCGGGTTGGTATTTAAGGCACGTGATAAATAGGGAAGGAGATCGTGAATCGGTGAGCCGTAGTGCGCATTCTCAAAATTAATAAAAAAGCCATACCCTTTATCATCATACAAGAAATGCTCGGGTGACAATTTTCCGTGAGTTATAACCATGCGGGCCTTTTCATCGTCCTTCGTTTTTTCATACCATTCTTCAAATTTCGTTTTCGAAAATCGGAGCGCCTGGCTGATTTCATTGTAATAAAGGCAATATAACAATTCAAACGGCGACATGTATGTCTTTTTTTCACATTCGTCGATGAAGCCATCAAGGAATGCCTGTTGTTTTTCATGCTGTTGAATCGTCTTTTCATAATGCTCGGTCCGCTCTTCTTTGTTCAAGGTAATTTCTTTGGCGGACAGGGTATGAAGACGAGCGAGTTCACGAAAAAGTTGTTGATCTTTTTGCTGCCGGTCTTCCTTTTGTTCATTCGACATCCACGGCATTAAGTAATAAAGATTGTTCTCGTGTAAGACCGCATACCTGCCGTCCATCGTAGGGTAAATGGGAACGATGCGATTATACCCTTTTTGGTATAGGAGATGAACATGGCGAATGAAGTCGGTCCCCGTTGCAGGGTCTATTTTTTTTAAGGCAAACGTTCCTTTGTTTGAATAAATCTTCTGAACACTGCCGAAATCCTCTACAAAATGAGGCTCAACAAGGTAATTTCTTAAGATGGGAGCAAATGTGTTTAGTAGATTCGGGTTACTCAAGAGTACTCAACTCACTTTCATTTTAAAAGCGGAAGCGCCCGTTTAGCGGCGTATGGACTGGAGCAGTTTGACTGTGTATGAAAAGAAGGTGAGCAGGTCAAAGGAACCCGCTCATCTTTTAAAAATTATTTTTTTGTGAGGCTGCCGGGAATATATAATACTTGACCTTCAAATATATCTTGGCTGAGTTCAAGATTGTTGATGCGCATGAGGTTTTGTACCGAAACATCGTATCGATCTGCCACGCTGTTAACGGTATCCCCCTTTTGAACGATACAAACTTTTACTTTCGCCTGGGCCGAACTTTCATCCTTCCGAGCAAAAAATTCAGTTAATGTCATGCTTTTCTTTTTTGCCGGTTTTTTCTTTTTAATATTCTTTGGTGGTGCTTCTTCATGTGCGGAAGAGCTTTCCTCTGCTGGATGAACTTCTTCTTCAAACTGGACAGTTGGAGATGGCGCTGGGTTTACTTCAACCACTTCTGGCTGGATGGCCTCAGCTGGCTGGCTAGCTTCACTTCTTGCTTCTTGGAAATTCCATGAAGGTTGGCTGGATTCACTTCTTGTTTCTTCGAATTCCCAGGCTGATTGGCTGGCTTCACTCCTTGCCTCTACGAAATCCAAGGATGGTTGGTTAGCTTCTTCCTCATCGTCTTCCTGTGGTTGATAATTGAAGGTCGGAAACTTCGATAAAATTTCCACACTCTCGTCTTCTTCTTCTTGTGGTTTTCTTGCCTCAGCTTCAAACAAGAAGTTATCTTGGTAACTGCTCTGAACTGATGAAAGTTCGACTTCAATATCCTCGGCATCTTCCTCAAAGAACTCAATTTCAGAGCGAGGGATAAGCTCAAGTTCAACTAATTCTTCCTGCGGTTGTTGCTGTTGCTTCTGTTTTTGCTCAGTTCCGTATAAGCCGCTAATGGTCAGTTCAGCTGCTAGCTTGAGGCAGCTGCGCTCAGGGATCGAATAATCAAATGATTCGACGAGGACATCGATATCATAGATACTTTGAATTCGATTATTGGGGATCGTGATATCGACAGGGAATCGATGTGAAAACTCACAGGTTCCTCCCTCTTGTGCATCGACCCTCTCCACAAACTTTTGCGATGTTACATCTTCATCTTCGTTTTCATTGGTAGGTTCGTAACTTTTATATTCGCCTGTGAGTTCTAGCGAACCTCTTATGGTTACGTACTGATCGTTTTCTTGGATGGTAATGTCTGGGTCTAGAGAAATGGAAACAAGCTCTTCGACTTCCTGTCCTTTTCTAAACCACAATGACTCCTCCAAAGAAAATCGTAGGCACGATTGATTCTCCTGAGACAAAGCGACTCCTCCTTTCGTTTCCTTCACTCAAAATCACTATGTCACTTACACTCTATGAACCAAGGCTTTTATTTATGATAAAAAAGAGAGTTTCGTCTGGAAAAGAATCGTAATATTTGGTAATTGGGGGTGGATTGGAGTTTTTATGAGGGGTGGGAGCTGATTGGGGGTTGGGGTTGGGGTTGGGGTTTGGGGGTTGGAGATGGTGAGTATGGATAGGGTGGATTCCGCCAAGTTGCGTGGGATTTCCGCCGAATTTCATATTTATTCCGCTAAACTCGGACTAATTCCGCGAACCCTTACATTTATTCCGCCAAACTCAGACTTATTCCGCAAAACCCCATTTTTGAACTATCCTCGAATGCTATAAAAGCCAGTCCCCGGACTGGCTCAACTTATTAAGTTTCTAACCACACAAAAAAACACCCACCATAAAAGTGGGTGCCGGGAACCATCTTATTTAAGCTTCGAGAATGCAATCTCCGCTGCACGGATTGTCTTTTCAATATCCTCATCGGAATGCTCCGTAGATAAGAACAACCCTTCAAATTGTGAAGGCGGCAAGAAGATTCCTTGAAGTGCCATTTCGCGATAATACGCTGCGAAGAATTCCAAATTGGATGATCTTGCTACCTCATAATTAATGACAGCTTCATTGGTAAAGAAGAAACCAATCATCGAACCTGCACGGTTAAATGTTATTGGAATATCATATTTTTCAGCTGCAGCCTTAAAGCCTTTTTCCAGTAAGTCGCCCTTACGAATAAACTCTTCATAATGAGATGGTGTTAATTGGCTTAACGTTTCATAGCCGGCGGTCATTGCCAGTGGGTTACCAGACAGGGTACCTGCTTGATAAATTGGACCGCTTGGAGCAATTTGCTGCATGATTTCCGCTTTACCGCCGTAAGCACCAACAGGAAGACCGCCGCCGATTACTTTACCAAGACATGTAATATCAGGAGTGATATTGAAATAGCCTTGTGCACAATTGTAGCCTACACGGAAGCCAGTCATTACTTCATCAAAAATAAGCAATGCGCCGTTAGCTGAAGTAACTTCACGCAGACCTTCTAAGAATCCTGGCAGTGGTGGTACTAGTCCCATATTACCGGCCACGGGTTCAACGATAATACACGCGATATCGTCGCCAAATTGTTCGAACGCAAAATTCACGCTCTCAAGGTCATTGTAAGGCACTGTGATCGTATTTTTCGCTACGCCTTCTGGAACTCCAGGGCTGTCAGGTAAACCGAGTGTGGCCACGCCTGAGCCCGCCTTAATCAAAAGGGAGTCCCCATGACCATGGTAACAGCCTTCAAATTTCAAAATCTTGTTACGGCCCGTATAGCCTCTTGCTAAACGAAGGGCACTCATCGTTGCTTCTGTTCCTGAAGATACCATCCGAATGACTTCGATCGATGGTACCCGTTCAATGACAAGATTAGCTAGTTTATTTTCCATTAAAGTAGGTGCACCGAAACTTGTCCCAAGTTCAGCAACCTTTTTTAAGCCTTCTACCACACGGTCATTCGTATGGCCGAGGATGAGCGGCCCCCATGAAAGAACGTAGTCAATGTATTCATTGCCATCTATATCATAAATTTTAGAACCCTTTCCTCTTTCCATAAAAATCGGGTCCATATTCACGGATTTAAAAGCACGAACCGGGCTATTCACTCCGCCAGGCATGATTGTTTGGGCTTCTTTAAATGCTTCAATCGACTTCGTATAAGAACGCATTCTGTTCCCTCTTTTCAAATTATTGGTCTTCTTTTAACCAGCGAACTGCATCTTTGGCAGCATAAGTAATAATAAGGTCAGCTCCTGCACGTTTCATACCCATTAACATTTCAAGAACCGTGTTTTTCTCATCAATCCAGCCGTTTTGGGCAGCGGCTTTAACCATTGCATATTCTCCGCTTACGTTGTAAATAACAATCGGTAAATTAAAGGTATTTTTCATATCACGAACAATGTCAAGGTATGGCATACCTGGCTTCACGATTAAGAAGTCGGCACCTTCCTCCACATCGGATTCTGCTTCTCTAAAGGCTTCCATCCGGTTAGCAGGGTCCATTTGATAGGTCTTGCGATCGCCAAATTGCGGCGCGCCTTCAGCAGCTTCACGGAAAGGTCCGTAGAATGCTGATGCATATTTTACCGCATAAGACATGATCGGAATCTCTGTAAAGCCAGCTTCGTCCAGTCCCGCACGGATCGCTGCAACAAAGCCGTCCATCATGTTAGATGGCGCAATAATGTCTGCACCTGCTTTCGCTTGAGCCACGGCAGTTTTTACAAGCAATTCAAGTGATTCATCGTTTAGAACCTTCTCCCCTTCAACTACTCCGCAGTGCCCATGGCTTGTATACTCACAAAGACATGTATCAGCAACGACAATGATTTCTGGGAATTTTTCTTTGATAAAACGGGTCGCAACCTGGACAATCCCATGGTCATGAAATGCTTGCTCACCACATGCATCTTTCGTTTTTGGAATACCAAATAGGAGAACGGATTTAATGCCATGGGCAACGATATCTTCCATTTCTGCTTCTAAATAATCCATCGATACTTGGTATACACCAGGCATGGATGAGACCTCATTGCGAATATTCTCACCTTCATAAATAAATAACGGATAAATAAAGTCCTCCGCTTTTAAGTGATTTTCTCTAACAAGTGAGCGCATGCTCGCACTTGAGCGTAAGCGGCGATGACGTTTAAATTGAAGTTCCATTTATTATTCCTCCATATCTAAATAGGCAATCGTACTGTTAATCATTTCTTTTACGGTGTACTCTTTTGGTGAGGCATGGACCATTAATCCATAAGCACGTAATTTCTTCTCGGTAACCGGACCGATACAGCCAATGATGCAATTTTTCAGCTGCTCATCCAATCGATACTCCTTCACGACATCCATTAGATGGTCAACCGTTGAAGGGCTCGTAAACGTGAGGATATCCAGTTGGTTATCTGCTAGCATATTAGCCAGCCTCAGGCGGCTTTCATCAGGCATATAGGTTTCGTAGATCACAACCTCATCGACCACGGCACCGGCCCCTGTTAAGGATCTGGCGATATATTCTCGGGCAAGGTTTCCTTTTGGAACGAGCACCCGTGAATCCCTATCAATCAATGGGATAAATTCCGCAACAAACGTTTCCGCAACATAAGCTGACGGGACGAACTCTGGAGATAGCCCTCTTTCCATCAAAACCTCTGCTGTCTTTTTGCCAATAACAGCGATTTTCGGAAACGCTTTGCTAACCCCTTCCTTTTTTAAAAAAGAAAAGAAGGTTTCAACGGTTATGTTACTCGTAAAAATAATCCAGTCATATGTATCAAGAACCAGCAAAGCTTCGTGAAGGCGCTGATTTTTTTCTATCGGACGAAAGGCAATAAGAGGGATTTCGATTGGAATCCCTCCATACCTTTCTACAAGTTGTGAAAAGGATTTTGCTTGATTTTCTCCTCTTGGAATAAGAACAGTTTTATCAAGCAAAGGTAACGATTCGATCATTGACCTTCGAGCTCCCGCTTTACCTTATCAATTAGGTCTTTCCCGCCTTTTTGAGTTAATAAGTCAGCTGCCTGAACACCAAGCTCTTCTGGATTTTGTCCTCTAACTTCTTCTTTAATGATTTCATGTCCTTCTGGTGAAGCAACTAAAACATTTAGGACAATTTCATCATTTTCAGCTACATAGGCGAAGCCAGCAATTGGTACCTGACACCCGCCTTCCATTTTTTGAAGGAAGGCACGCTCTGCACGAACTGCTCTTTCCGTTTTCTTGCAAGTGAATTTTTCAAAGAGTTCGAGAAGTTCTTTATCATCTTCACGGCATTCGATTGACAATGCCCCTTGACCGACAGCAGGAATGCATAGATCGGCATCGAGGAATTCGGTGACTACGTCAGAAGCCCAGCCAAGACGGTAAAGGCCAGCTGCGGCTAAAATAATCGCATCGTATTCTTCTGTTTCTAATTTTGCTAATCTTGTATCCACATTCCCTCGGATCCATTTAATCTCTAAATCTGGACGGGCTGCTAATAGCTGTGCACTACGGCGAAGACTGCTTGTCCCGATAATAGCACCTGGTTTTAAATCTTTTAATTTTACATGACCTCTTGAAATGAGCGCATCACGGTGGTCCTCACGAAAAGGAATGCAGCCAATTGTAAGTCCTTCTGGTAAGACAGCTGGCATGTCTTTCATACTATGAACGGCCATATCAATCTCTTTATCAAGCATTGCTTGCTCAATTTCTTTTACAAAAAGTCCTTTGCCGCCAACTTTCGAAAGGGTAACGTCAAGGATTTGATCCCCTTTTGTGACGATTTCTTTTACTTCAAAATCAAAGCGAGGGTCCAACTTTTTTAGCTGGTCCATCACCCAATTGGTTTGTGTTAATGCCAATTTGCTTCGTCTAGAACCTACAATTATTTTTCTCATGATTGCGACCTCCTGAGGTTATGCGCTACGCATACCATAAATGAAAAGATGATAATTGACCAAATAAGAAAAAGTTAATTAAAACAATTAAAAAGGCAGCTGTATTCCAAATCGCTAATTTTCTTCCCGATAGATTTTTCACAATACGAAGATATAAAAGAATACTATAGACGGTTAATAACAGAAATGAGCCGATGATTTTCATATCATACCATGGCATTCCGGGTACCTTAAGAAAGGCCCACTGCAATCCTAATATGAGACTGAGCAGAAGCATCGGAACACCGATTACGGCCAATATGTAGGATGATTTTTCAAGCTTATCTAAGTCAGCCAGTCGTATGAGTCTGGTTCCCCATTTTTTCCTTTTTAATAAATCATATTGAAGCAGATATAATGCAGAAAAAACGAATGATAATGAAAAGGCCCCATATGAGAGGATCGCCATCGTAATATGAATCAAAAGCAGTTCAGAAACAAGCTGCTTCGCCATGATATGCGAACTATATTGCATCGGGGCAAATGTATGAATCGCCATGACCGTAAAGCCAAGTATATTCGTGAAAAAGACGATAAAATCGACTCGTAATAAATGATTTATACCAATTGACAATGTGACTAATATCCAGGCATAAAAATAGAGTCCCTCGAAAATAGTTAACACAGGGAATCTGCCTGTTTTATACATATAGATTCCGAGAAAGACGGTTTGCAAAACCCATACAAATGCAAGTAACCAGAAAGCAATACGGTTTGCCTTCCGGTTATGATGTAGAAAATCGAAAAAATATAACAACACACTGAAGGCATATAGAACAACGGTTAATTCATGAAGCCTTGTCATAAAGACATTAAACATAGAACGTACCCCTTATGACTGAAAGGAAGCCTGCGGTATTGTAACCGGTATTTGATTGGTTTCGGCTGCTTTCGAATGTTGTTCCTCAACAAGCTCTTCAATATTAAAGATCTTCATGAAAAGATCCATTGCTTGATTTGCATCTGGTCGCGCAGCCAATTCTTTCGCTTGTAATATAGGGTCTTTTAAGAGCTGGTTGATGATACTTTTTGTATGTTTATTTAACACTTTTAGATCACGCTCTGATAAATTTGGCAGCTTTCTCTCCAAACTAACCATGGTTTCCGATTGGATTACATGTGCTTTTTCTCTAAGCGCCGAGATAACCGGGATAACCCCTAGCATTCCTAGCCATTGCTTGAACTCTACGATTTCTTTTTCAATCATGAGCATGATTTTTTCAGCCGCCTTCTTACGTTCTTGCAGGTTAGCCTCAACAATCCCCTCTAAATCGTCGATATCGTATAAAAAGACATTTTCAAGTTCAGATATTCTAGGATCCAAGTCGCGTGGTACAGCAATGTCCACCATAAATAACGGCTTACCCTTGCGTTTTTTCTCGACCTTGACCATCATTTCTTTTGAAATAACAAAGTCTTTTGCACCGGTTGAACTGATCAGAATATCAGCTTCCGCCAATGATTTCTCTAATTCAGCTATGGTTCTTGCTTTGCCGCTGAAACGATTAGCTAAGTCTTGTGCTTTTTCATAGGTCCGATTTATAACTGTAACTTTCTTCACACCATTACCGTTCAGGTTTTGGGCAGCTAATTCACCCATTTTTCCTGCGCCAAAAATTAACACATGTTTATTGGCAAGTGAACCAAAAATCTTCTTCGCCAATTCCACTGCTGCATAGCTGACAGATACAGCATTAGCACCAATATCCGTTTCTGAATGTGCGCGTTTGGCAACGGTAATTGCTTGTTTAAATAAGTGGTTAAATACGGTCCCCGTAGTTCCAACTTCCTGCGCTAGCATAAAGCTCGTACGAACCTGGCCAAGGATTTGTGTTTCTCCTAAAACCATGGAATTAAGTCCACAGGTAACGTTAAATAAATGATCCACTGCGCCATCGTCTTCATACACAAATAAAAACGGAGAAAATTCTTTTTGTTCTATCCCGAACCATTCTGACAGAAATTCTTTAATATAATAGCGGCCTGTATGTAATTGATCCACAACCGCATAAATTTCCGTACGATTACATGTAGACAAGATAATATTTTCTAGGATGCTTTTTTTTGTATTTAATTTTTTTATGGCCTCCGCAAGATCGGCTTCATTAAATGACAACCGCTCACGAATTTCCACAGGGGCAGTTTTATAGTTAATACCGATCACTAATGTATGCATTTGTAAGGACACCCCCAATAGATATTGCAACTTAACTAGTATGATTATATCATGAGCAATTTCGACTTTTGCTCGAAAAATGTGAACAGAAAACGAAACTATATGGTAATATATTTAAGTAAAGTCGAGTAAAGATCTTCCCGATAGGGCCATATTAGCAAAGTTTCCTTTAGACTTTCTTAATACCCATAAATATTTAATTAAAATACTTTCTTATGTACAGTACCAAAAAAATGGACGATATTCAAGTGAACCTTACTGGAAGCGGTGTTTTTAATGAAGAATCAACGAATTTTTCCTGGGATCATTCTTATAGGCTTTGGAGCTTACTTCTTATTGCAGCAATCAGGGATCACTATTTTCCAACAATTTTTCACATGGCCGACCTTACTTATGATTGTTGGAATTGCCTTTTTAGGTCAAGGGTATTCTGCTAAAGAGTTTGAGGCAATTCTTCCTGGGGTCATTATGGCTGGATTTGGACTTCACTTCCATCTTGTCGGTAAGGTGTCCTTTTGGCCTAGCAACAATATTGGTATGTTAATTTTAATCATTTCAATCGGATTTTTTCTACGATTTCAAAAGACGAATTCTGGATTATTCCAAGCATTTCTCTTTCTTATTTTAGCTATCCTTCTCTTATTTTATGATAAAATTACTGCCTATTTCGATTTACTTCAAAACGGAATGAGTTTTGTGTGGAAATTTTGGCCCGCTCTACTTATTGTGGTTGGTTTTTATTTTCTCCTAAAGAAGAAAAAATAACGCCTGGCGCTTATGCCCAGGCGTTTATTTTTTACATGAAACTCTGTAGAACAGACCATGCCTCGTCTTTTCCTAAACCAGTTTCCGATGAGAAAAGAACCATTTGGTCATTTTTATCAAGGTCTAAGGTTTCTCTTACTATTTTTAAATGCTTTTGCCATTTCCCTTTAGGGATTTTATCTGCCTTGGTAGCAATGATGACACAGGGAATTTCGTGATGCTTTAAGAAATCATACATCATGACATCATCCTTTGAGGGTGGATGTCTAAGATCAACGATTTGAACCGCCGCTTTTAATTGCTCCCGCGATGTAAAATACGTTTCAATCATTCTTCCCCATGCGGCCCGTTCAGTTTTTGAAACCTTTGCGTATCCATAACCAGGAACATCGACAAAATGCAGCATTTCGTTAATTAAATAGAAATTAAGCGTTTGTGTTTTTCCTGGCTTGGAGGATATTCTCGCCAAACCTTTTCGGTTCAGCATTTTATTGATAAAAGAAGACTTACCGACATTGGAACGACCTGCAAGCGCAAATTCAGGTAAATCTGTTTCCGGGTATTGTTCTGGCTTTACTGCACTGATGACAATCTCTGAGCTGACTACCTTCATTTCACTTCACCTTCCAACAGGGCATGCTTCAAGACTTCGTCCACATGGGAAACGAGGACAAAATCCAGTTCATTCCTAACGCTTTCAGGAATATCATCAATATCTTTTTCATTATCCTTTGGAAGAATAATTTTTGTTAAGCCCGCTCGATGGGCACTAAGTGTTTTTTCTTTTAAGCCGCCAATTGGAAGAACTCTGCCTCTTAAAGTAATCTCTCCGGTCATTCCTACTTCTCGGCGAATGGCTCTGCCCGACAAGGCTGATACAAGTGCCGTTGCCATGGTAATACCGGCCGATGGTCCATCCTTAGGAACAGCACCTTCTGGAACGTGAATGTGGATATCATATTTTTCATGGAAATCCTCATCAATCCCTAGTTCCTTGGCTTTGGATCGGATATAGCTAAACGCCGCTTGTGCTGATTCCTTCATTACGTCGCCAAGCTTTCCGGTTAACACAAGTTTCCCTTTACCTGGTGCTAAGGAAACTTCAATCTGAAGAGTGTCTCCACCCACCGTTGTATAGGCTAACCCAGTTGCCACTCCGACCTGATCTTCGGCCTCGGCCATCCCATAGTGGAATCTTGTTTTTCCTAAAAACTCTTCAATATTCTTTTCGGTAATGATCACACGCTTCTTTTCACCGGAAACAATGATTTTTGCCGTTTTCCGGCAAAGTGTTGCCATCTGACGCTCTAAACTTCGAACCCCTGCTTCACGTGTGTAGTAACGAACAACTTTTAGAATCGCATCATCGCGGACCTTAAGAATACCTTTGGAAAGACCATTTTCTTTAATCTGCTTTGGAAGTAAATGATCCCGGCAAATATGGACTTTTTCAAGCTCCGTGTAGCCCGCAATCGTGATAATTTCCATTCGGTCCAAAAGCGGACCAGGAATCGTTGATAGGTTATTGGCAGTCGCAATAAACATAACCTTGGAAAGATCATAGGTTTCTTCTATATAATGGTCGCTAAAGTTACTATTTTGTTCAGGATCGAGTACTTCAAGCATGGCGCTTGATGGATCGCCACGGAAATCACTTGACATTTTATCGATTTCATCGAGTAAAAAGACCGGGTTAATTGTACCCGCTTTTTTCATTCCTTGGATGATTCGCCCTGGCATTGCCCCAACATAGGTTCTGCGATGTCCACGAACTTCTGATTCATCGCGCACGCCGCCAAGTGAAACGCGGACAAAATTTCGATTGAGCGATGTCGCAATCGAACGTGCAAGGCTTGTTTTCCCAACCCCAGGAGGTCCTGCAAGACAAAGGATTGGCCCTTTTAACGAATTCGTCAGCTTCTGAACAGCTAAATATTCGAGGACGCGTTCCTTCACTTTTTCAAGTCCGTAATGGTCCTGATTTAAAATCTTTTCAGCCCGGAGAATATCAATGTCATCCTCTGTTTTATTCGACCATGGGATGGAAATAAGCCAGTCGATATAGTTGCGAATAACGGCACTTTCTGCTGAACTGGCCGGCACCTTTTCATAACGTTCAAGTTCCTTTTGTGCGGCTTTAAGGACATGTTCGGGCATACCTGCTTGCTCCACTTTTTTGGTCAGTTCGGCAATTTCGCCAGTTTTGCCTTCCTTATCGCCTAATTCCTTTTGGATCGCCTTCATTTGCTCACGCAAATAATACTCCTTTTGCGTCCTTTCCATGGAACGCTTGACACGCTGACCAATCTTTTTTTCTAAATTCAGGACTTCTTTTTCGTTATGAATGGTGTCAATTACTTTGTTTACTCGTTCTTTAATATCTGTCGTTTCAAGGATTTCTTGCTTTTCCTTCAGCTTGATTGGTAAATGGGAGGAGATGATATCCGCCATTCTGCCAGGTTCTTCAATATCTGCAACGGAAGCATAAGTTTCTGCAGAGATTTTTTTCGATAATTTTATGTATTGCTCGAAATAATCAAGCATCGTTCTCATTAAGGCTTGGTCTTCGACATCTTTCGTATCCGAGTCTTCGTGGGTAATAATCGTTACAGCATAGTGGTCTTCTTCATCATGAAATGAAACGATTTCCCCGCGATTTAATCCTTCAACCAATACTCTTATCGTACCGTTTGGCAGTTTAAGCATTTGTTTAACTTTCGTTAACGTTCCAATCGTGTATAAATCCTCCTCAGAAGGGTCATCAATCGAAACTTCCTTTTGAGTGGTTAAGAATATTAAATGGTCATCTACCATTGCTTTTTCAAGTGCTTGTACTGATCGTTCACGTCCTACATCTAAATGAAGGACCATAGTCGGATAGACGAGCAATCCTCGAAGCGGCAGGAGGGGGACGATCAATTCGTTCCTTTTCGTCAAAATACTGCACCTCCACATGCAAATCATTTTTTTACTGTAAAATCAGAATGGTCTTTGTACAATTCTATCCTATTTATTTTTAAGTGTCTATTTTTAGAGAAGGTGTATGAAACCTCATTTTCAGCATGACTTTATTTTCCCCAAACATAAAGAATTCTTTCTCTGTTCCTGTTAGAATTCTCACATGAAATAATATGCAATAAAAAACTTCGGTTTGCCTATTGAACCACAAACCGAAGTTTTTCGTTAGATACTTTCTTTTTTTGATAGTTCAATCGATGCAGGGATTGCATCCATTTTCTGATAGTCATTTACTAGGGCAATCTCAAATACTTCGTGTAGATGGGTAACGGGAATAATATTGATCCCGTCAATTTCTTTAAGGATTGTCTGCATGTTTTCTTCTGGGATGATCACCGTTTTTACTCCTGCTTTTTTCGCAGCCTTCACCTTTGGATAGACACCGCCAATCGGCTTTACATTTCCATGAATGCTTATTTCTCCTGTCATTGCCACGGTGTTATCGATTGGAATTTTATAAATAGCGGAATAAATCCCCGTCGCCATTGCGATTCCGGCGGATGGTCCATCAATGGGAACACCACCTGGGAAATTCACATGGATATCATAGTCATTTGCTGGTACACCCATTGATCGTAAAACAGTAATAACGTTTTCAATCGAACCGCGAGCCATACTCTTCCGACGAATCGATTTCCCTTGTCCGCCAATACTTTCTTCATCTACGATTCCAGTAATATTGATCGATCCTTTATCTTTTGCTGGGATCACAGTCACTTCTATTTCTAGTAATGCACCTGAATTCGGACCATAGACTGCCAGTCCATTGATAAGTCCGACATGAGAAATATCATTAATCCTTCTTTCCATTCTTGGTGACATTTGACTAGCATGAATGACCCACTCAATATCTTCATCCTTGATAAAATTACGGTCTTCCGTAATCGCTAATCCTGCCGCGATTTGAATCAAATTCACCGTTTCACGGCCATTTCTTGCATAGTTTGCGATGGTATTCACACCAAGTTCGCTTATTTGAAGGTTAACTTTTTTCGCGGCATTATTGGCAATTTCCACAATTTCTTCCTGATTTAAGTCCCTAAAGAATACCTCCATACAGCGCGATCGAATCGCAGGCGGGATTTCACTCGGCGTTCTTGTTGTCGCGCCGATTAAACGAAAATCAGCTGGAAGTCCATTTTTAAAAATATCATGGATATGCGTTGGGATTTGGTTATTTTCTTCGTGGTAATACGCACTTTCCAGGAAGACCTTGCGATCCTCTAATACTTTTAACAGCTTATTCATTTGAATCGGATGTAATTCTCCGATTTCATCGATAAACAAGACACCGCCATGGGCGTTGGTAACTGCCCCTTGCTTCGGCTGTGGAATTCCTGCTTGTCCCATGGCTCCAGCACCTTGATAGATTGGGTCATGAACGGAACCAATTAAGGGGTCGGCTATACCTCTTTCATCAAATCGTGCCGTTGTTGCGTCTAGTTCGATAAACACAGATTCAGGTTTAAATGGTGATTTACGATTTTTTTTCGCTTCTTCTAATACGAGGCGTGCAGCTGCTGTTTTTCCAATTCCTGGCGGTCCATAAATGATCACATGCTGCGGGTTTGGTCCACATAGTGCTGCTTTTAATGATTTGATTCCATCTTCTTGGCCGACAATGTCTTGAAAGCTTGTAGGCCGAACTTTTTCAGCTAATGGTTCTGTAAGTGAAATGGATCTCATTTTGCGAAGCTGCTCCATTTCCTTCCGGGATTCCCGATCAATGGATACTTTTTGTGTCCGCTGATTCCTCAGCAAATTCCAAAAATACAGCCCAATGATGATTCCGAAAAATAGCTGTATAAATAAGGCAATCCCCGTCCAACTCATACATTTCCCTCCTGCATTTCAACTTATTACTAAATATATATTAATAAGTATTTCCTGCAGGCGGGTGGAATAAACCACAAATTGTAAGAAACTGTTCGGAGAGACGATATAACTAGAAAAGACCCGGCCTAAGCCGAGTCTTCGATAATTTTATGCAGATTTTTCTTCAGCAACAACAGTTCCATCTTCCAAAAGAAGTTTTGGAACACTATTGTTAATGACCGTTTCTTTAGTAATGACACACTTTGTAATGTCATCACGTGAAGGAAGGTCAAACATAACATCGAGCATAATTCCTTCAATAATCGAACGTAAACCACGGGCGCCGGTTTTGCGTTCAATTGCCTTTTTGGCAATTTCAGTCAATGCGCCTTCTTCAAATTGAAGTTCAACCTCGTCGATTTCAAGCATTTTTTGATATTGTTTAACAAGCGCATTTTTTGGCTTAGTTAAAATTTCAATTAATGCTGCTTCGTCTAATTGCTCAAGACTTGCGATTACAGGAAGACGCCCAATAAATTCAGGAATTAATCCAAAACGTAATAAGTCTTCAGGTAATACTTTTGAAAGAAGTTCTTTCTGTCCCACTTCCTGCTGCTTAATATCTGAACCAAAACCAATTACTTTTTGGCCTAAACGACGCTTAATAATCGGTTCAATCCCGTCAAATGCTCCGCCGCAGATAAATAGAATATTCGTTGTATCGATTTGGATAAATTCTTGATGCGGGTGTTTTCTTCCCCCTTGTGGTGGAACACTTGCAACCGTACCTTCAAGAATTTTTAATAATGCTTGTTGAACACCTTCACCAGAAACATCCCTTGTAATCGAAGGATTTTCGGATTTACGTGCGATCTTATCAATTTCATCAATATAAATAATTCCTTTTTCTGCTTTTTCAACATCATAATCAGCAGATTGAATTAATTTTAATAAAATGTTTTCAACATCTTCCCCAACATATCCAGCTTCGGTAAGGGAAGTTGCATCCGCAATCGCAAAAGGTACATTCAGAATACGTGCCAGTGTTTGGGCTAGTAAAGTTTTACCGCTTCCTGTTGGTCCAATCATACAAATATTACTCTTTGCAAGCTCAACATCATCTATTTTGCTATTAGAATTGATGCGCTTATAGTGATTGTAAACTGCAACAGAAAGAGACTTCTTTGCTTGATCTTGACCAATAACATATTCATCAAGAATTTCACAAATTTCTTTTGGCTTTGGTACATCTTTAAATTCTACTTCTTCTTCTGTTCCAAGTTCTTCCTCAACGATTTCGGTGCAAAGTTCAATACATTCGTCACATATGTAAACTCCTGGCCCGGCAACCAGTTTACGAACTTGGTCCTGCGTTTTACCACAGAAGGAACACTTTAATTGTCCTTTTTCATCATTAAATTTAAACAATCCTTTCACCCCTTAAAACGTGTTAAAATCCTAGTGGTTCTTGCGAATCACACAACCAAAATTCGAGTCTTTTTCTAATAATTGAATAGTATGTATGAAGCATTGTAACACATAAAGCCAATGGACTGGAAATAAAAAGCTTAGGGTAAATATGTTTTTCAGAACTCTCATTTTGTAAAGTGTGATTCATTTTAAAAACTTATGTACTCATTAATCTTAACCAATATGAGGAAAATAAATCTCAAACCTGTCTGGAAATTATTTATTGTTTATTCGCTATGTCTAACTTGTTTTCCTGCCCATTGTTAAAAATGTTCCCACTTCTTATTATAATATGTAATTGAAAAATGTATAAAACAAGGCACGATTCAAATCGTGCCTTGCAATATTTTAAACATTACTTCTTGTTTTCAACAATAAAGTCAACTGCTTTTTTAAGTTTAAGGTCTGATTTGATACCTTCAAGTCCGCCTAATGCTTGTTTAATGCTATCAACGGTCATGTTGTACATTCCAGCCATATTCTCAAGTTCTGCATCAACTTCTTCGTCAGTTACTTCAAGGTTTTCAGCCTTAGCAATCGCTTCTAATGTTAAGTTCGTACGAACGCGAATTACAGCTTCTTCTTTCATTTGCTCACGTAAAGCATTTTCGTCTTGACCTGAGAATTGGAAGTAAAGTTCAAGGTTCATACCTTGCATTTGTAAGCGTTGTTCGAATTCTTGAAGCATACGATTTACTTCGCTGTTGACCATTACATCTGGAATTTCCACTTCTGCATTTGCAGCAGCTTTTTCAACAACTGTATCACGTAAATGATGCTCAGCTTCGTGCTTTTTGCTGTTTTCTAAACGAGTTTTGATTTTCTCTTTAAGTGCGTCTAATGTTTCAACTTCATCATCCACATCTTTAGCAAACTCGTCATCTAATGCAGGAAGTTCTTTACCTTTAATCTCATGAATCGTTACTTTGAATACTGCAGGTTTACCAGCAAGCTCAGCTGCATGATATTCTTCAGGGAATGTTACTTCCACGTCTTTAGATTCGCCAGTAGCTAAACCTACTAATTGCTCTTCAAAGCCAGGGATGAAAGATCCTGAACCAATTTCAAGTGAATGGTTTTCAGCTTTTCCACCTTCGAACGCTTCGCCATCAACGAATCCTTCGAAATCTAGAACTACAGTATCACCATTTTCAATTGTGCCTTCTTCTTTAACTACAAGCTCAGCTTGACGCTCTTGAAGAGTTTTTAGTTCGTTAGCAACGTCTTCGTCAGTAACGTTTGTATCGAGTGCTTCTACTTCTAAGCCTTTGTATTCGCCTAATGTTACTTCAGGCTTTACTTGAACAGTAGCTTTGAAGATAAGTTCTTTGCCTTTTTCCATTTGCTCGATGTCGATATCTGGACGGTCGATTGGCTCGATGCCTGTTTCGTCAATTGCACTTCCGTATGCTTCTGGAAGAAGAATATCTAATGCATCTTGATAAAGTGATTCTACACCAAAACGCTTTTCAAACATTTGACGAGGCATTTTTCCTTTACGGAAGCCTGGAACATTTACTTGCTTAACAACTTTGTTAAAAGCCGCAGTTAGTCCTTCATTTACTTTTTCCGCACTTACTTCAACCGTAAGAACGCCACGGTTACCTTCTAATTTTTCCCATTTTGTTGACATACATTTTCCCTCCAACAATCTATTCTCATATCATTCGTAACGAATTTGAGTTTGGAAATAACTTGTCCATCAAGCTATTATCCTTCTTTTAAATGTGTTTTTTACACAATGCAACCACTACATTATAACATAGGTTTGTTTTCTTTCAACAGCGAAGCCTATATATTAGGATAAGAAATTTTCTCAATTACCTCAATCATCGCGATAGCTTCTTCTATTTCCTCCACTTGAACTTCATATTCTCCGGACAAGTAATGTAGCTCTGTGTCCATGCCAAGGTAATATTCGGCCAAGTGGTGAAAAGCTGCAGCCCAAGCAGCAGTGCTTTTCGGCTGCAATTCGAGAGGATAGCTTATAAAAAAATTTCGCTCTGCCATTCTGAAGCTGTTTTCAAAAAGAACGGGATTTTCACTTTCCAATCGAGCCTCTAATAAGGCCTTTACCTCTTTCAATCTTGGTTCTTCCCTAACTTCTGGAAGATGTGTTGGAATAACTTTTTTCTCCATCTCAAATTTCACGACAGATAATTCTCTATCAATTTCCTGTTCTTTTAAAAGAGATAACAGGATTGTTTTAAGGAATGGATGACCTGCTTCTGCTGCTAAATATTCGGCAATCTCAGGGAGGTAGGGGCGAATGTTTTTCTCAGCTAAGCTCGAAACGAGGAGCATTTGTTCGTTTAGATTATCAATCGAAAAAAGGTTTAGTTCATAAACGTTTGTTTTCTCAGGGGTGATGTCATATGTATTTGATTCTGTGTCTGGATCTGGGTCTGGTTGACGGTTTTCTGCCATTCTCCGGCTGAATTGCAGGATGGTTAAAAAGTGGTCATATTTTTCAGGCGGAATCTCTTTTTCTTCTAATAAGACTTCAATTGTTGCTACAATTTCCTGGTATTCATGAAGCTGGATCAGGACCGTCAAATAGAGATCGACCATTTGCAAATAGTCCCCAATTCCTTTATGAAGCATTTCTTTGGCAAGTGCTTTTGCTTTTTGAAAAGAAGATGCTTCAAAATAAGCCAGAACCAAACCAATCAAGATTTCGTCATTGTCAGGATCATGTTCTCTGGCTTCTTCCAAAAGGTTTATCGCTTCGTTGAATTTTTTCTTTTCAAGGTTTTCCAGACCTTTGTCAGTTAATCTTTTTTCAAGTCCGGGAAAAAAGATCACATTATCTATTCTTTTCACAGGTTCCCGTTTTTTCATAAAATCCGTCCTTATGATAGTCTTGGAAAATAGTTTAGCATAAATAGAGGGCAAAAAAAACTCACCAGCAATGGTGACTGATTTCTATTCGTTGAATTTGAATATACGTGACCTTAAACTTGGTCTCATCACCCTTACGGTTACATAGAGCCCCTTTATGTGACCGGAATCTAAGTCCCATCACCTTTACGGTCACATAGAGCTCCTTTAAGTGACCGTAAACATAGCTGCAACACTTTACGGTCATATAGAACTATAAATTTTGTTTTAACAACTAATAAACAGAAAAAAACTCACTTATAAAAGTGAGTTTTTTTCTACTATGTAGTATAGCGTCCCAGGAGAGATTCGAACTCCCGACCCACGCCTTAGAAGGGCGTTGCTCTATCCAGCTGAGCTACTGGGACATATAAGTTGTTTAAGACAAGATTTATTATATTACCGTAATAACAAAAAGTCAACAGACTTTCTATTATTTTTTTAAAAAAATAAAAGGGAGAGGAAATCTCCCTCTCATTTATCGAAGGGCAAATTCACGGGCAAGCTCTGGAATTTCCCGTCCATCCGCTTCAAACACTGACATCTTAACTTTCTCATCCTGCAAATCAAGAATAACATAGGTTTTTTCTAAGCGTTCCCTTGGCAAACGAATGCTACCTGGATTTAAAAATAAGGTACCATCTATCACTTCCGCACCAAGGACATGCGAGTGGCCAAAACAGACGATATCGGCGTTTACTTCCTGTGCTTTATATTTAATATTCATCAAAGAAGATTTTACTGAATAAAGATGCCCATGAGTAACGAAGAATTTCTTCCCCGCCGCCTCGACTATTGTCTCTAAAGGATATCCGCTGCCGAAATCACAATTTCCCCTTACCGTTATATAACCAGATATCGCTTGATCATCAGGCATCAATTCCGAATCGCCACAATGAATCATTAAATCAACATCTTCAGAATGCCTTTCTCTTAAAACATTGAGTTCTTTCGTCAACCCATGGCTATCACTAACCACTAAAACCTTGCTCATTACTTCTCCGCTCTTTCTAAAATAGAATCCAAGACCACATCGAGCTTCTTCAACGCATTCGCACGATGGCTGATTTTATTTTTTTCATCTGATGATAATTCGGCCATGGCTAGACCTTTCTCAAGCACATAAAAAACAGGATCATAGCCAAATCCATTGGTACCTCTTTGTTCTTCAAGAATACGACCTTCACAGGTGCCTGACACCGTTATGGTTTCTTGACCTGGAACTGCGACAGCTAAAGCACAGTAAAATCGTGCGGAACGCTTTTCCTGAGGAAGTCCTTTTAATTCTGACATGACTTTATCTGTATTGTTCTGGTCATTTTTTTGTTCCCCAGCATAGCGTGCTGAATAGATTCCTGGTCTTCCTTCAAGCGCGTCCACCATTAAGCCAGAATCGTCGCCAATCACCATTTTACCAAGTGCTTGGGAGACAGCTTCCGCCTTCAAGATCGCATTTTCTTCAAAGGTTGAGCCCGTTTCGTCTACGTCCGGGATTTCAGGAAAATCAAGCAAGGTTCGGACTTCGATCCCTCTTGATGCAAAGATATGCTCAAATTCCCTCGCCTTTCCAGGATTTTTCGTCGCAATAATAACTTCTTTCACTCACAATCGCCCCTTATTTTTGTCTTCGTGATTCTATTTTTCGGGTAATCTCTTCACCTAGAACCTCTTTTTGTCGTTCAAATAGGTCCGTAAGCCCAGTTTGAGCAGCACTAAGCAGACCTTGAAGCTGCTCGTAGGAGAATGTTGATTCCTCGCCCGTTCCCTGCAGTTCAACAAATTCGCCAGTTCCAGTCATGACCACATTCATATCGACCTGTGCATTAGAATCTTCGGCATAATTTAAGTCAAGAACAGTTTGGTTATTTTGTAAAATCCCCACACTTGTTGCCGCTAAATAATTCGTAATTGGAAACCTTGCAAACGACTTTTTCTCTGCTAAAGAATTTAAAGCGAGGGTCATCGCCACAAATGCACCGGTGATCGAGGCTGTGCGTGTCCCGCCATCCGCTTGGATCACGTCACAATCGATCCAAACGGTTTTTTCACCTAACGCCCCTAAATCGACAACTGCTCTAAGGGCACGCCCGATTAATCGTTGAATTTCCATTGTCCGGCCAGAGACCTTCCCTTTTGATGATTCGCGAATATTTCTTGTTTCTGTCGCCCTTGGCAGCATCGAATACTCGGCAGTAATCCAGCCTTTGCCTTCCCCTCTCATAAAATGAGGAACTCTCTCTTCAATACTTGCAGCACAAATTACTTTCGTATTACCAACAGAAATTAGGACAGAACCTTCAGGGTGCATTAAATAATTTGGTTCAATATGTATGGGCCTTAGTTGGAGCGGCTCTCTTCCATCAAAACGCACAAATACTACCTCCTTCAACTTTGAAAAGCATTTTTAAATTGGTACATGAATTTTACTTATACCAAATAAAGAAGAGGCGGGCTTAAAGCCAACCTCTTTCTTGGTCACTATATAGTATAACAAATATTTTTTTTTAAAAACTACCTGTATTGACTTTTTCTGGTCGAGTTACTGGTTCAGTTAATTTTTTGCCACTGTCATTTTTGATGTCTGCCTTGCCATTTACTTGAACAGCTACTTTTTCAACACCCTCTTGTTCCGTTAAGGAAAGCACGAGTGCATCTAGTAAATTTTGTGATATTTCCTTTTCTTCAAAGCTGCCAAAAATATTCTCATCAAAGTTCAAGGTTACTTGTCCGTCCTCGTACTTTGGCGCCTCTAGGAGTTTAACATCTGACATAAATTCAGATACCAGTGGTGATTTCTCACTAGGTCCTTTTATTAATTCATTGACGACAGCTACATAGGGATCTTTCTCAGTGTTGCTAACCCGGCGCGTCACAGGTACATAATAGTAGGAACCTTCTTCACCACCAATAAAATAGACAGTTACTGGTTTGGTATTGGTGATATCAGTTACATCCGCTGTATCATAGTTGATACCGGTGGCTCTTGAGAGGTTTTCACTTATTGGTGTTCCATTAACAGGCATTTCCGTTAAATCATGACCGTTCATTTTTAGCTTAACGGTTTTAACATTATCAAACTGAGTCAGCGTCCAAGTGACCGATTGGAGGATCTTCATCTCATCTTCAGCTTGGTAATTCTTAAACTCTTTTGAAAAATTAACCGTGGCGACGCCATCTTTATCAATATTCACAGACAGATCCGTATCCTCTGGGAGGACTGCTCGAAAATCATTTGGTAGTTGATCTGTAACAGGTCCATTCGCCACTAAATATTCAAGGGCCTGTTTAGCAACTGATGTTGTTTTCGGTAGGTCCAATGTTTGCGGTACAACATAGCCATCTTTATCAACCAGATAAAGCTCCGTTTTGACTGTGTTTTCTTGCTTAGCCGTTTCTTTAGCCGTCGGTTCCTTACTGGTTGTTTTTTCTGCAATCGTCGTACTCTTTGGTGGATCAATTTTCTTTTGTGTTTCCGACCCTAATAATCCACAACCTGACAGTAGAACTGTTGAAGTAAGCACAGTCGACATAAGGATCTTTGCTTTATTTTTAGACATAACTATTTCCCCCTAAGACAGTTTGTACTAACATGTATACGAGCCTAGAGAGAAATTAGACCGACTTACACAAGAAAAATAGAACAATATTTTAAAAAATAAAATAAATGGTAAAAATGGTAAAAATGGTAAAAATGGTGTCAGGCACCACTCGCGCACAAATGTCCACCAGTGGAGGACACCATCGTTTATTCAGCAAAAAAAAAAAACGAGCCTCTATTTAAAGAAGGCTCGACTTATAGCTTGATCTTTTGCACATTGTTAATTGGATTCCCCAGCCATTGTGAGGCGATTTTTGAAAATATCCGCCTTGAACCGGTTGTGTAAAATTCATGCTCTGGTTCTTCTTCACACGAATCAAGTAACCCATTATATTGGAGGATTGCACTTATTTCCCGAGCGGTTTCATCACCAGAGCTAATTACGCTTACAGACTCACCCATGACATTTTTTATGACGGGCTCAAGCAACGGGTAATGGGTGCAGCCTAAAATAAGGGTATCCAGGTTCTGATTCTGCATCGGCCTTAAGGCATCGTCGACAATTCTTTCCGCAATCGGCCCACCAAATTCATCACTCTCTACAAGAGGGACAAATTTTGGACAAGCATGTGCTTTGACAAAAAGCCGGCTATTTAATGATTTCAAGGCTCTTTCATAAGCACCACTTTTTACTGTACCCTCTGTGCCGATAATTCCGACACGGTAGTTTTTTGTCTTTTTGATTGCCGCCCGTGCTCCAGGATTAATTACCCCTAAGACCGGGATGGACAATTCCTTACGAATCTCGTCTAGTGCCGCAGCTGTTGCCGTATTACAGGCAATAACGAGCATCTTAATCTTCTTTTCTAATAAAAAAGAGGTCATTTCCCAAGTGAACCTCTTTACTTCCTTTGTTGTTCTCGGACCATATGGGCAACGTGCGGTATCCCCCAAATAGATGATTTTCTCATTTGGAAGCTGTCTGATTACCTCTTTGGCAACAGTTAATCCGCCAACGCCGGAATCAATAACACCAATTGCTTGTTTCAAACTTATCGCCTCTTTTAACGCATTTCCTGATGCAATTTCGTTAAGCTTTTTTGAAGAAGTTGAATTTCTTCAGATGAGAAATTGACCAACACTTCTTCTAAATAAACTTTACGCTTTTTAATCACTTCATCAATGATTCGCTTGCCCTCTTCAAGTAGATGAATTCTGACAACACGACGATCGTTTGGATTTTTTACCCGCTCTACAAGTAAATTTTTCTCCATTCGATCAACAAGATCTGTCGTCGTACTGCATGCCAAATACATCTTATTAGAGAGCTCCCCGATTGTCATATCACCATCTTCAAAGAGCCACTGCAATGCAATGAATTGCGGTGGAGTAATCGTATAATTACTTAGCATTTCTCTTCCTTTTTGCTTGATGATCCCAGAGATGTAGCGTAAATCCTTCTCAATATTGGCAACAATGTCACCATTTGCTTCTTGTGAATTTTCGTGTTTCATCTCATAACACTCCTATATAAAGCTTCTCTTCTCCTCAAGACCATATCTATTTAAACATATTGTTCAAAAATTAAATATCTAAATACTTACCTTATTTTCTACTTTTTTCGCTAAAAATTCAAGTTGAAACTATTAGAAATATTAGTTTGAGACTCTTTGGAGTATAATAAAATAGATATTAGAATAATCAACCAAAGGTGAGAAAAGAATGGAAATTGTAATCAGCAAGACAGCACTAAAGTGGTTTAAAGACGAAGTAGAGTTAAAAACAGGAGATAAGGTGAAGTTTTATCCAAAGGTCTATGGAAACAGTCCTGTGCAAGAAGGTTTCTCGCTCGGTTTCACAGTAGATAACGAGCCAATCGATATGATAACTAAATTCGAATCAGAGGGCATGTGGTTTTATGTTGAAGAAAGGGACTTGTGGTTTTTTAATGGACATGATTTACAGGTCAATTACAACGAAAAAACAGATGAATTAGAATATAGTTATACCAAGTCACCGGAATAATAGAATACTCAACAAAAATAGGAAGGTTGTTCTCAGCCCTCCTATTTTAGTCTTTATTAAAACTCCTGCCTATTTTATTTACCACTTTTTCGAAAAACCCCTCCCCCCCCTGTTTTGTCCTTTCAATCTTATCTCCATTAATCGGCAGTATCACTTCGATTAGCGTTCCTTTTTCATCGCTCCAAAAATGAACGGTCCCATGGTGATTTTCAACAATTTGTTTGGAATTCATAATTCCTAATCCAGTGCCGCTCTCTTTTGTTGTAAAAAATGGTTCCCCGACTCGTTTTAATACATGTTGCGGCATTCCACTTCCTGTATCTTTAATTAGCATTTTTACTTGATTAAAACCGTGCTTCTTCAGCTCAATAGTAATCACTCCGCCATTCGGCATCGCTTCAATCGCATTTTTTAAAAAATTTATAAGCACTTGTTTTAATTGATTTTTATCGCCGTTGATGATTAATTTTCCACAATCATTAACAAATTCAATCTGCACATTATTCATAATTGCCTGGGTATCAATCAGCGTTTTCACATCTTCAATCAATGTTTGTAAAAGCACAGGCTCAAACTTTAGATCTTGTGGTTTTGCGAGTATCAATAACTCACTGAGAATGAGTTCTATTCTATCAATTTCCGATTGGATAATATCAAAGTAAGATTTATGGTCATTTAGCTTTGTTTCTATTAATTGAAGAAACCCTTTAATCGCAGTGAGTGGATTTCGTACTTCATGGGCAATCCCTGCTGCCAGTTGGCCAGCTACATTTAATTTCTCAGCATTTAGTAATAGTTCTAGTGTTTTTTTTCGATCAGTTATATCCCTGATAATAACATGCCTTGCTGGTTTATTTTGAAATATCGTGGGAATTCCTTTTACCTCCGCCTCAAACACAGTGCCATCTAACCTGATCAATTTATATTCAAAAAAGTCTGTTGCATCCCCACGCGTAACTATTTCCACCCGTTCTTTAATACGCACATGATAATCAGGATGAATGAGATCGACTATTTTCTTTTGTTGAATTTCTTCTTTGTTTGATGCTCCAAATAACTTTGCACCCGTTTCATTTATAAAAAGAATGTCATCTTCATAGGCAATGATTACGGCGTCAGGTGAATTGTCAACTAAATCCCGATAGGATTCTTCACGTTTTTCTAATTCCTCTTCTATATTCGTTTTAATTGATCCATTATTAGCTGCTTTTATTGAACTGCCCATCTCTATTTATCTATTCCTTCCACCATAAAATAAAAGCCAAGATAGGAGTCATCCCATCTTGGCTTATGTCTAGCTCAATTGAAATTGTCTAGTTCACTTCCGCCTTTATGCAGTTGGTGATAATATTAGTACGATTACACTTTTATCGCGATAAAAATCCCAATCCACAAATACATCATTCACTTTCGTTTGTAGAATCGATTCAAAATTACTGCTACTATGTAATAATCGCTTCTCTAGATTCCGTTTCGCAATCCTTAATATCTCAAAGTTCCCTAAACGAATTAACTCCTTCTCAATTGGCACAAGAATTCCATTTCGAATAACAACCAGCGTTCTTTCATTTAATAAATAGGAAACGACCTCTTCAGGCGTTTTTTCCGCTTGAAGGCTTATTCTATTAATTTCTTGGTGAAGAGATTCTTGACCATGATAATTATAGGTTTTTTCATTGTTAATTTCGATTTCAGTCGAGGTAGAGCCTATACAAACAAATAATCCACTTTTATTGTGTAAACCCCAATCATAATAAAACTCATTAACTTCTATACTTGTCAGAATTTTAATATAGGCTTTAAACTCAGGGATTAATTTTTGCATCAACAAATCTCTTGTTGTTTGGATCATTGCTTCTTGTTGCTGCCCTAACAAAACAGTTTCAGAAGGCGAAATAAAGTTACGTAAATAAACAGTCAGTATCGTGTGATTATAGGAAACATAAACAGATTCGGGACCTTTCCCGAAGTTTTCACGGAGTGTTCTCCCAATATAACCCGCCAGTTCTGTTTGCACTTGTTTGTATTCCAAGAAAAACATCCTTTTATGAGATAAAAGCATTATTTCTTTTATCCTAGGTTTATTTTAAATGTCTATAAATAGATTATCAATTTATTTATGAAAATTTATTCGCAATTTTTGTAACAAATTTACTTTTCATTGACAATTTCGCACCGAATTCGTGATTTGTTATCACACACAATCCGAATAAAATTATTTCCTAGATTAACAATAATCTTAGTGTTACTTTTTAACACGAATCTTCAATGTGGAGGGATATACTTTGAATATTCTCTTTAGCTTATT
This sequence comes from Bacillus sp. OV166, assembly GCF_900177675.1. Classification (GTDB taxonomy): domain Bacteria; phylum Bacillota; class Bacilli; order Bacillales; family Cytobacillaceae; genus Neobacillus. The sequence goes on from NZ_FXWM01000001.1 coordinate 5,197,055, forward strand.
CTCAACCTTGATTATTATGGGGATTAGAGCAGCATTCTTATTTTGTCATACTACTTCTCGGCTAAAATTTTGGTTTAGAATGCCTGCTTTCAAGTAAGCATAAAAGTATTTTTCAAGTATCGCTGATCTGCATTGCAGACAAAAGGGTAAGCATTTCGTTTGCTTACCTTTTTTATGGCTATCTATTCAAAATTAAACCGGCCTCCCCAAGAGGATGCCGGTCATAATTAAAGTTCTAGCTCTCCCATTCGAAGGAGCTCTACAACTGCTTGAGAACGCCCCTTTACACCAAGCTTTTGCATGGCATTTGAAATGTGATTCCGAACCGTTTTTTCGCTTATAAATAATTCACCAGCGATTTCTTTCGTTGTTTTGTCTTGTACTAATAACTCGAATACTTCTCTTTCTCGTTTGGTGAGTAACGGCTTGTGATTATAAACATTCTCCTTCAAGTACTGTAACCCTCCTTGCCTTCGCCAGTATGAACACGGGGTGGGTATATATTTAGTCAACATATCTTATGTGAACAGTTCTAATGTAGTGACTATATTTACAAACAGATGATTCGTTTTTATAAAAAAAAACTCCTAGCGATTAGGAGTTTTTGGGCTTTGCATAAATAATGTATCGTTTTGGGGCATTTCCTATATAACTAAACGGGTAACAGGTTGTTAAGATTAGTTCCTCTTTATTATGTTGGAGCGTAATAATGCTCGTATCATCAGACTTAACAATTTTGGTATCAATTATTTCATAAGTATAGGATCCATACGGCATTTCCATCTTCAGTGAATCGCCAATCTCAAGTTCCCCTAATTTACGAAACACGGTGTCTCGATGTCCAGAAAGAACAATTTGTCCTTGATCACCAGGGTAATAGGCGCCTTTATAATGGCCGACACCTTTTTCGAGATCATCGGGGTCGGTTCCTTCGATGATTGCTAACTCTGCTTTGATTTTTGGAATGGCTAAAAGACCGACTGTCTCCCCCATTTCTGGCGGCTTGCTGTTTACATCCCTCTTTTTAGGGGCATCCTCAGGCTGGTCTGCAATTAGTTCCTTAGCCTGCTTGAGTGAAGCATGTGTTTGCGTTTTCACATCTATAAATTGCCAAAGCCCAATACCTACTAAAATTAATCCTGTAAGAATAATTAACAGCGGAAATTTAGATTTCACCTGTATGTACCTTCCTTTTTCAACGAACTAACGTTATTAATAAGAGTATAACAAATCACTACCGAAAGAACCATTGCAATTATTGCCCCTATACGACAAAAAAACCTTCTTTTCGATGATAGAAAAGAAGGTTTTTTCAATTACATTTAAATTAAACGAAAAGTCTTCCGCAATTCTATGCGTTGTCACTTCCAAAGAAGCTTCTGAAGGCTTGAATGGTTGTATCACGGTTTAATGCAGCAATCGAGGTAGTCAACGGAATACCTTTCGGACAAGATTGAACACAATTCTGTGAGTTACCACAGTTTGCAAGTCCGCCGTCGCCCATAATCGCTTCAAGTCTTTCTGCCTTATTCATTGCACCAGTTGGATGGGCATTGAAAAGACGAACTTGAGAAAGCGGCTGTGCTCCAATAAAGTTTGATTTGCTGTTTACGTTCGGGCATGCCTCAAGGCAAACACCACATGTCATACATTTTGAAAGCTCATAAGCCCATTGACGCTTTGTCTCAGGCATACGTGGTCCTGGGCCCAAATCATAGGTACCATCGATTGGGATCCATGCTTTCACTTTCTTTAAGGCATCAAACATTCTGCTCCGGTCAACCTGTAAGTCACGTACCACTGGGAAAGTTTTCATCGGAGCTAATCGAATCGGCTGCTCCAATTGGTCGACAAGTGCTGAACAGGATTGACGAGGCTTGCCGTTGATGACCATTGAACATGCACCGCAAACTTCTTCAAGACAGTTCATATCCCAAGTAACTGGGGTCGAATCTTGTCCTTTTGTGTTTACAGGGTTTTTACGAATTTCCATTAACGCCGAGATGACATTCATATTCGGACGATAAGGAACCTCAAATTCCTCCTCGTAAGGAGCAGTATTTTCGTTATCTTGACGTGAAATAATAAATTTAACCTTTTTAGCTTCTGACATTCTTCCTACTCCCCCTTAACTTTTTGCGTAATTGCGTTCCCGTGGCTTGATCAATGAGACATCAACATCGTCATAATGGAAAGCTGGTGCTGTTGAACTGTCAACAAATTTCGCCATTGTCGTTTTTAAGAATTCCTCATCATTACGTGTAGGGAAGTCAGGCTTATAATGAGCACCGCGGCTCTCATTCCGGTTGTATGCACCAATCGTAATAACACGAGCCAATTGCAGCATGTTTTGTAGTTGGCGAGTAAATGCTGCCCCTTGGTTGCTCCATTTGGATGTATCATTAATATTGATGTTTTGGTAACGTTCTAGAAGTTCCTGAATTTTCTCATCTGTCTTTAATAGCCTGTCGTTATGACGAACAACCGTTACATTATCAGTCATCCATTCCCCAAGCTCTTTATGAAGAACATAAGCATTTTCATTTCCATTTAGGGACATAATTGAATTCCACTTATCTTCTTGTTCTTTAACATGTCGGTCAAATACGCTAGAAGAAACTGCATCGGAACTCTTCTCCAAGCCTTTGATATATTTAACTACGTTTGGTCCTACAACCATTCCGCCATAAATGGCTGAAAGCAAGGAATTGGCACCTAAACGGTTCGCACCATGCTGAGAATAATCACATTCACCCGCTGCAAATAGACCAGGGATGCTTGTCATTTGGTCATAATCAACCCAAAGTCCACCCATTGAATAGTGAACAGCAGGGAAGATTTTCATTGGAACTTTACGAGGATCATCACCCATGAATTTTTCATAAATTTCAATAATCCCGCCAAGTTTAATATCTAATTCATGTGGATCCTTATGAGAAAGATCGAGGTATACCATGTTTTCGCCATTGACACCGAGCTTTTGATTAACACAAACATCAAAAATTTCGCGAGTGGCGATATCACGTGGTACCAGGTTTCCGTAAGCTGGATATTTCTCCTCTAAGAAATACCATGGTTTCCCATCTTTATATGTCCAGATACGGCCACCTTCACCACGAGCCGATTCACTCATTAGGCGAAGCTTATCGTCACCTGGAATGGCTGTTGGATGGATTTGGATCATTTCACCGTTAGCGTAATAAGCACCTTGCTGATACACAATCGATGCTGCTGAACCTGTATTAATAACTGAGTTTGTAGATTTTCCAAAGATAATACCAGGGCCGCCGGTTGCCATGATGACTGCATCCCCTGAGAATGACTTAATTTCCATTGTTTTTAAATTTTGAGCCACAATTCCACGGCACACACCATCGTCATCAACGACAGAACCCAGGAATTCCCAGCCTTCGTATTTCGTTACCAAACCAGCTACTTCTTCGCGGCGAACTTGTTCGTCTAAAGCATAAAGCAACTGTTGACCAGTCGTAGCGCCTGCAAATGCTGTCCGGTGATATTGTGTTCCCCCGAAACGGCGGAAGTCTAATAATCCTTCTGGTGTACGGTTAAACATAACGCCCATACGGTCCATTAAGTGAATAATACCTGGTGCTGCATCACACATCGCCTTTACTGGCGGCTGGTTAGCCAAGAAGTCTCCGCCATATACGGTGTCATCAAAGTGAATCCATGTCGAATCGCCTTCACCTTTGGTATTTACTGCTCCATTAATACCACCCTGGGCACAAACCGAGTGAGAGCGTTTAACTGGAACAAGAGAAAACAACTCTACAGGTGTTCCTGTTTCTGCAACCTTAATCGTTGCCATTAAGCCAGCTAAACCGCCGCCGACAATAATTACCTTACCTTTACTCATTCGTGACTCACTCCCTTAATCCAAAATCCAATATTATTCCGATCAATCATTAATTTGTTATACAAAAGCTAATAAAGTCGTTACTCCAACATAGGAAAGAGCTAAGAAAATAACGATTGTCACGTATGTAGAAATAACTTGAGAACGTGGAGATACTGTGATGCCCCAGCTAACAAAGAATGACCACAATCCGTTTGCAAAGTGGAAAATTGCTGAAATAATCCCAATGACATAAAACGCAAACATGAACGGTGATGAAAGAATATCTTGCATCATTTGAAAGTTAACTTCATTTCCAAACGCCGCTGCTACCCGTGTTTCCCATACATGCCATGTGATAAAAATAAGTGTAATCACACCAGACACACGTTGAAGCATAAACATCCAATTTCTAAAGAATCCATATTGGCTTGCATTGTTTTTGGCTGTAAAAGCAATATACAGCCCGTAGATTGCATGGAATAAAATTGGTAAATAAATAATTACAGTTTCTAACACATAGCGAAAAGGAAGATTTCCCATAAAATTCGCAGCTTTGTTGAAGGATTCTACCCCAACTGTCGCATAGTGGTTCACAATCAGATGCTGGATGACAAAGATCCCAATTGGAATAACCCCAAGCAACGAATGCAATCTCCGATAAACAAACTCTCGATTACCTGCCATAAATTTACCCTCCTATAATGTTTAAAAAAAATGATGTTCAGTTTCTAGCATTTAAATCCCCTTATATGAAACCTAGCATCAGTGTGACAATAATGTGACATGTCCATTTTACTCCCATCATCTTAGAGCGTCAAGAAAACGGATACACAATTCTATCATAGATATTAAAATTTTTAAAATATATTGAAATTATAATAGATTTGTTAATCTCAATAATAATTTGGATTAATATTAAAAATAAATAGATAATTACAATTAATTACCAGGATATAACGGTTGTTATTTTTACCATATCGGGAATTATAATTATCATAGAAAAAAAGGCAAGATATTGCAAAATAACAAAAAAACTAATGTAAATTGATTCGTTTTATCTAGAAAAACTGTACTGACACCTAACAAAAAGCGTATATAATAGAATGATAGAAAGAGGGGAAGCTTGTGAACGATAGTACAGTTGTTGTTGAGACTATAGATACCGATGAACCAAAATCCATATCTCTTTTCGGGTATGAATTAATCAGAGAAATTCTTTTACCTGAGATTTTAGGAAAAGATACACCTGAAATTTTATATTGGGCCGGAAAAAGCCTCGCACGTAAATTTCCACTAACTGATATTGCTCAGATTATGGAGTTTTTCGCCAAAGCCTCTTGGGGCCAACTTGAAATAATAAAAGAAAATAAAACTGAGATCCAATTTGAACTAATGAGTCCAGTTATTGTCCCGCGTGTGAAATCAAAAGCTGAGCACTTTTTCCAACTCGAAGCCGGCTTCCTTGCCCAACAAATTGAACTACAAAAAGAAGCCAATGCAGAAACCTTTGAACATCCTGTAAAGAAATCAAATAAAGTCCTTTTCACTGTTAAATGGGAAAAGAACTAAACGTGGGAATGGGGTGTCAGGCACCGCTTCGGTGCCTGACACCCTTTTTTTATTTGTTTGCCAGTTCGAAGGCTTCGTGTAAGGCTTCTACTGCTTTTAACATATTTTTTTCTTCTACTACTGCTGATACTTTGATTTCGGATGTGCTGACCATTTTAATTTGGATGTTGTTTGCAGCGAGTACCTCAAACATTTTTGCTGCTACGCCAGGATTAGAAATCATTCCTGAGCCAACAATTGACACCTTCGCTAATTTATTTTCCGCATCAATCTGCTCATAAGCAAGCACTGCTTTATTGTCTTCTAATACCTTTAATGTTTCTAATAAATCATTAGTATGGATAGAGAAAGACAAATTAGCCGTATCGCCCTCTGTAGTACTTTGAATAATAATGTCAACATTCAGGTGATTTTCCGCTAGTGTTGAAAAGATGGTAGATAGACTTGTTAATGAATTCGCCAATCCTAATACTGTTACTTTTGTTATTTCGTCTTCAAATGCGACACCGCGGACTACTAAGTTTTGTTCCATTGCTGCTTCCTCCTCAATAACTGTTCCTTCTACTCTCTCCATGCTCGAGCGAACCTCAAGCCGAACCTGATAGTTTTTAGCAAATTCTACTGCTCTTGGATGGAGCACGCCAGCACCTAAATTAGCTAACTCTAGCATTTCATCGTACGATACAGATAATAATTTACGAGCATTCTTGATATATCTTGGATCCGTGGTGTAAACCCCAGTAACATCGGTATAAATATCGCATTTATCTGCCTTTAAGGCTGCCGCTAATGCCACAGCTGTCGTATCAGAACCACCACGACCGAGCGTCGTAATTGCGCCTTCTTCCGTGATTCCTTGGAATCCTGCCACAATAACAACCTTACCCGTTGCGAGCTCCTTTTCAATTGCAGACGTTTTAATATTCGAAATGCGGGCATTTCCATGGACAGGTTCTGTGATGATTCCTGCCTGCCAGCCTGTAAAAGAAACGGCATCAAGCCCTTGCTGATTTAAGGCCATTGACAATAACGCAATGGTTACCTGTTCTCCTGTTGATAACAGCATGTCCATTTCCCGCTTATTTGGCTGTGCGGAAATTTCTTTTGCTAATCCGACAAGTGTATCCGTTGATTTTCCCATCGCAGAAACAACAACGACTACATTGTTGCCACGGTCTGTCTCTTCTTTTACACAGGATGCTACATTTAGTATTCTTTCTACATTAGCAACGGAGGTTCCCCCGAATTTTTGTACAATAATCCCCATGATTGTTTTCTCCTTCTTTCTAGTAAACACGTGTAAATTTTTCCAAATAAAAAAGCAATGAGAAGGGCCTCTCATTGCTTTAGAACACGAAAAAATATTCTCGCACCTACAATGTAAGATAGCTCTCCAAGACATTCGTCCTGACAATCCGGCATTTATTCAATACAGGACCAGCAAAGAAAGAAATGAGATTTTCTTTACTTCGGCGAACATTCCCTTTCATGATCCGTCTTAGAAGCTCATCCTTCTCAGAACCATTACTCTTGAAGCTCGCACCTCTACCTTCACTTTAATACGTAAAAGTGATAGTAAATTAAATTTTCACTTATTATAGCATGTTCTATTTTTTCTTACAATCACTAGGATTGAAGTTTTTTAATTAATTCTTCGGCTACGTTCATAGGGATTCCGATATTTGTAAATTCCTCCATACTAGCCTCTTTCATTTTTTTCACAGAGCCAAATTGTTTTAGCAATAGCTTTTTCCTTTTCTCACCGATTCCAGGAATATCGTCGAGCAAGGATTGAAAGGCACTTTTTCCACGAAGCTGACGATGAAACGTAATGGCAAAGCGATGGACCTCATCTTGAATTCTTTGCAGTAAATAAAACTCCTGGCTGTTTCGGCCTAATGGAACAATTCCCAAAGGATTGCCGTACAGCAATTGGGAAGTTTTGTGTTTATCATCTTTGACGAGTCCCGATAGTGGAATATCCAATCCTAACTCATTTTCCAAAACATCTCTTACGGCTTCAACATGGCCTTTACCACCATCGATGATGATTAAATCTGGGAGGGGAAGTTCTTCTTTTAAGGCGCGTGAATACCTTCTTCTTGTCACTTCTCGCATGGATTCATAATCATCAGGTCCTTGAACGGTTTTAATCTTATATTTCCTGTATTCCCGATGATTTGCCTTTCCATCAATGAAAACGACCATGGCTGATACTGGGTCTGTCCCTTGGATGTTGGAGTTATCGAATGCTTCAATCCGGTGCGGCGTATAAATTCCCAGTAATTCACCCAAGTTCTCGACAGCCTTAATGGTGCGGTCTTCATCCTTCTCGATCAAGGAAAACTTTTCATTTAAGGCTATTTTTGCATTTTTGATCGCCAATTGGACAATATCCTTTTTCTGCCCCCGTTGTGGCTGGAGCACTTTTACTTCAAGTAGTTGTTCCGCAAGACTCAAATCGACTTCATCTTGAATCAGAATTTCCTTCGGCTTGAAGTGATTAGCTTTCGAATAAAATTGTCCGAGGAAAGTTAGTATTTCTTCCTCTGGTTCATTATAGAAGGGGAACATGGAGACGTCCCGCTCAATTAGTTTCCCTTGGCGGACAAAAAAGACTTGCACACACATCCAGCCTTTATCGACTGCATAACCAAATACATCACGATCCGTAAAATCGTTCATGGTAATTTTCTGTTTTTCCATGATCGTTTCGATATGGATGATTTTATCACGGAACTCTTTCGCTCGCTCGAAGTCTAACTCTTCAGCAGCAGCTGACATTTTTTCCTGAAGCTCTTTTTTTATTTCCTTATAACCACCATTCAAAAAGCGGGTAATTTCATCCGTCATTTGTTTATACTGTTGTTCCTGAATTTCATTGACACATGGTGCCAGGCACTGCCCTAAATGGTAGTACAAGCAGACCCGGTCAGGCAGGGTTGAGCATTTTCGCAGCGGATATATTCGGTCAAGAAGCTTTTTGGTTTCATTGGCAGCCGTCGCATTTGGGTACGGACCAAAGTATTTACCTTTGTCCTTTTTTACTTTTCTTGTAATGATGAGTTTCGGATGCTTTTCAGCTGTCAGCTTAATGAATGGATAGGTTTTATCATCCTTCAGCATGATATTGTATTTCGGATCGTATTTTTTAATTAGGTTGAGTTCAAGTAGAAGTGCTTCAATATTTGAAGAGGTTACAATATATTCAAAGTCCTCAATCTCATTGACTAGTCTAAGCGTCTTTCCATCGTGTGACCCAGTGAAATAAGAACGTACACGATTCTTTAATACTTTTGCCTTCCCCACATAAATAATCGTACCCTGACGGTCTTTCATTAAGTAGCAGCCCGGTTGATCCGGCAACAGCGTCAGTTTTTGCTTGATTATTTCATTCATTCCGGCCACTCCACTCTCGTCTATATATATAGTGTCTGTTAAAATTTTAAAGGAAAAGGCTCATAAATGAAAGTGGTAGTCATTTGCAAAAAAGAAAAACCTTAGCTGGATTGGCTCCGACTAAGGTTTTGTCTTTCTATACTTACACGTGTTTTTCTAAAACACTTGCTAATGCATCTTTTGGTTGGAAGCCGACTACTTTGTCTACCACTTCGCCATTTTTCATTACTAATAATGTTGGAATGCTCATAACACCGAAATTTGCTGCAGTTTGCGGGTTATCATCCACATCAAGTTTAGTGATTTTAACTTTTTCGCCCATTTCTAAGTCAAGTTCTTCAAGAACTGGAGCTATCATTTTACAAGGTCCGCACCATGGTGCCCAAAAATCTACGAGAACAAGGCCTGAACCTGTTTCAGCAGAAAAGTTTTGATCTGTTAAGTGTGAAATTGCCATTTATATTGCCCTCCTAATGATTACTGAATTACTTACCGAAAGTATAACATCGTTTGGAAAATCAAGCTAATAAATTGCTTCATCGATCATTTTCCCCTGATTCACTTCAAATTATCCCTAAAAAAAGCGAGCGGAACCACTTCCGCTCGCCTTAATATTGTCTAGCTACAGCGCCTAGGGGCTCGGGGTCATAAGCCAATCCGTCAAGAAGGTTAAAGTGCAACCTTCTCGCCGGCTCGTCTTATGCCTGTCGCCCCTGGACAAGGCGCTTCCGCTTTTCTTATTATGAGTGTACCTTTAATTTTTTAAACTCTTCAGTTAGTAATGGAACCACTTCAAACAAGTCGCCTACGATTCCGTAATCAGCTACTTTGAAGATATTAGCCTCTGGATCTTTGTTAATGGCCACAATTACTTTTGAGTTAGACATGCCGGCTAAGTGCTGAATTGCTCCAGAAATACCGCAGGCAATGTAAAGGTCTGGTGTGACTACCTTGCCAGTTTGACCAATTTGTAAAGAGTAATCGCAATAGTCGGCATCACAGGCACCACGTGAAGCGCCTACCGCTCCGCCAAGGACATTCGCAAGTTCTTTAAGCGGTTCAAAACCATCCGCACTCTTAACACCGCGTCCTCCTGAGATAACCACTTTTGCTTCACTTAGATCTACACCTTCGCTTGCTTTTCTAACGACTTCTTTAATAATGGCACGTAAGTCTTTGATGTCTACAGAAAGGGTAGAAACCTCGCCGCTTCTGCTTTCATCTTTTTCCAATGGCGCAATATTATTTGGACGGACCGTTGCAAAAATTAAGCCATCCGTTACAATTTTCTTTTCAAATGCTTTCCCAGAATAGATGGGTCTTGTGAACACGACATTTCCACCTGCAACCTCAACAGCAGTCGCATCTGATATTAAACCTGATGCTAATTTTCCAGCAATTCTTGGAGATAGGTCTTTGCCAAGTGAGGTATGACCTAACACTAACCCTTCTGGTTTTTCTTGGTCAAGCACTGCTAAAAGCGCCTGAGCGTATCCATCTGAAGTATATAGATTTAATTTTTCATCTTCAACAACTACTACGCGGTCGGCTCCGTTGTGGATCAACTCCACACCTAAAGCGCTTACAGAAGTACCTACTAAAATACCAACCACTTCTCCGCCCTCAGCAACCGTTTTTGCTGCTGCAATCGCTTCGAAAGATACATTACGTAATGAACCGTCACGCACTTCTCCTAATACTAAAACTTTTCTTGACATTCCATATACCTCCTGAAAACATATTTGTTAAAAATCGATTAAATTACTTTTGCTTCGGTATGAAGAAGATGAACAAGTTCTTTTACTTGATCATTCAAATCACCGGCTAAAACTCTGCCAGCTTCTTTTTTAGGCGGCAAATAAATTTCGATTGTTTTTGTTTTTGCTTCCACATCGTCTTCTTCCAGATCAAGGTCGTCTAATTCTAATTCCTCAAGCGGCTTCTTCTTTGCCTTCATGATCCCAGGTAATGAAGGATAGCGCGGCTCATTTAGACCTTGTTGTGCAGTTACTAATAGAGGAAGGCTCGTTTCAATAACTTCGGAATCGCCTTCAACATCTCTGGTAACGGTTACATTTGTACCGTCGATTTCTAACTTTGTGATTGTTGTTACGTAAGGGATGTTAAGTAGTTCCGCGACACGTGGTCCGACCTGACCTGTGCCACCATCAATCGCCACATTTCCGCCAATGATTAAATCAGCATCTTTATCCTTTAAATATTCAGCAAGGATTTTTGCTGTGGTAAATTGATCCCCATTCTCCACATCATCTTCTGTATTAATAAGGACCGCTTTGTCAGCGCCCATCGCAAGTGCTGTACGTAATTGCTTTTCAGACTCTTCCGTTCCAACAGTAATGACAGTTACTTCTCCGCCCTTAGCATCGCGAACTTGGATGGCTTCTTCAATCGCATATTCGTCATAAGGATTGATAATAAATTCAGCACCGTCCTCATTGATTTTCCCGCCGCTAATCGTAATTTTTTCTTCAGTATCAAAGGTTCTTTTCAGTAATACATAGATATTCATGGTTTCCCTCCTAATAAGATTTCGAGCATTCGCTCAGTTTGAAAGATTAAGAAAATTTTCTAGAAAAAAGGGCTTCCTTTACAATTATACTACAAAGATAAGTTTATTCACCTTTAAATTGTGGTTCCCTTTTTTCAATAAAAGCTTGAATGCCTTCTTTACCATCGCTAGAGACAAAAACTTGACCAAATAACTCAGATTCTCTTTTCGAACCTTCATAGAACTCTTCTGTTTTTGCATAATTTAATAATTCGATGGCAGCTTTAATAGAGCCTGGACTTTTCTTAGCGATTTTTCCAGCGAGCTTATACGCCTGCTCTAATACTTCCGCCTCTACATAGGCATGATTCGCTAAGCCATATTGTACGGCCTCAACACCTGTAATGGGCTCAGATGTGAACAGCATTTCAGCAGCTCTTGCCACACCTACATATTTCGGCAGACGTTGTGTACCGGCAAATCCGGGAATTAAGCCGAGTTGCAGTTCCGGAAGGCCGAGTTTTGCGGTTTCACTGACAAGGCGAATGTGACAAGCCATGGCAAGTTCAAGACCACCGCCAAGCGCCGCACCATGGATTGCCGCAATAATCGGTTTTGGAAATTTTTCCATCCGGTCAAATAAATCCTGTCCAAACTTACCAAGATTTGAAAAACCTTCAGATGAAGAAACCGTTGTAAATTCTTTAATATCAGCCCCAGCCGAGAAGAACCGCCCTTCCCCGTGAATGACAAGGACTCTAATTTCACGGTTTGGTTCGATTTCATCTAGCACTGTCGACAATTCCCTTAACAGACCTGAAGAAAGGGCATTTGCCGGTGGACGCGCAATCGTGATCGTGGCAATACTGTCTTGATAAGACCATTTTAAGTATTCCAAACTAACTCCCCCTATTTTTATAATTCTACCGGCTTCCGCAGCCATTGATCAAGAGGCGATGGACTGGAGACGCCAGTGCAAGCAAATCATACTTTTCCTCATTCATCACCCACGATGTAACGGTTTCATCGATTGTACCGAATATCATTTGCCGGGCGAGACGAATATCGAGGTCGATTGAAAACTCTCCTGTTTCTTTACCTTCAATAACAATCTTATCGATTACCTTTAGGTAACCTTTTAGAACATCATTAATTCGGAGTCGCAATTCCTTATTGGATTGCCGTAACTCCAGCTGTGTTACGATCGCCATGTGATGGTCGTCAGAAAGCATACTAAAGTGAGCTTCTATCATCATTAATAATTTCTCTGCCGCCGTCCCTTTTCCTGCTATCATTGTATCTATTTTTTCAATAAAACTTCCCATTTTTTCTTCAAAGAGAGAGATAAGGATGTCTTCCTTGTTTTTAAAATAAAGATAAATGGTTCCATCAGCCACTCTTGCCTGTTTGGCAATTTTTGAAACCTGGGCTTGGTGATAGCCATTTTCTGCGATCACAATCACCGCAGCATCAATAATCTGCATGTATTTTGGTTTATTTTTTTTCAACTATATCCCTCCTTTGAAGAAAATTATGTTAAAGTTTATACTGTTGATCTTAACTAAATAAAAGAAAATATGAATGAATATTCATTCATATTTTCATAATAGTTATTATTCGTATATCTGTCAAGATATACTATATACCTTTTTAATATTCCCAACATAGGGACAGGCTTAAACTGTCAAAAAAAAGAGGAATCAATTATGCGTGTTTTTGGGTTTCTTCTTCTATTTTTTGTTTCTCTTCTTCCACAAGCATCCTTCTTAATATTTTCCCTACAGCTGTTTTAGGCAATTCTTTTCTAAATTCATATAATCTCGGGGCTTTATATGCAGCAAGATATTTTCTTGAAAATTGGTTCATTTCATCTGCGGTAACCGATGAACCTTCTTTTAAGACAATATATGCTTTTACCGTTTCTCCTCGGTACTGGTCAGGAATACCTGCTACCACTGCTTCAAGAACATCTGGATGTTCATATAATACTTCCTCTATCTCTCTAGGATATATATTGTAACCTCCTGCAATAATCATGTCCTTTTTGCGGTCCACCACATAAAAGTATCCTTGTTCATCTATATAACCAAGGTCACCTGTATACAGCCAACCATCATGCAAGACTTCCTTAGTATCTTCTGGACGATTCCAATAGCCTTTCATGATTTGCGGACCTTTTATGGCAAATTCGCCTATTTCCTTTACTGGGACGGGTTCACCGGTTTCGATCGATACGATCTTTACCTCAGTATCAGGCCAAGGCACACCAATACTTCCCTTCATCCTTGGTACATCCCATAAAAAGTTCGCATGTGTTACAGGAGATGCTTCCGTTAAACCATAACCTTCAACTAGTTTCCCTCCTGTTACGGCCTCAAACTGCTCTTGTACTTCAATTGGCAACGCAGCTGAACCACTTATACAAGAATGAATTGATGATAAATCATATTTTTTTAGATCAGGGTAATTCAATATTCCAATATAAATCGTCGGTGCACCTGGAAACAGAGTCGGGCGCTGTTTTTGAATGGTTTTTAATGTGGTCTCTACATCGAATTTAGGTAATAATATCATTTTATTTGCCTGCATCACTGATAAAATAAGAACCGTTGTCATTCCATAGACGTGGAAAAACGGGATGATCCCGAGAACTGATTCCTCACCTGGCTTGGATTTGTAAAGCCATGCCTGGCACATCTTTGTATTGGCAATTAAATTTTTATGTGTTAACATAACTCCTTTTGGAAATCCTGTCGTCCCTCCTGTATATTGAAGGAGTGCTACATCTTCCTCAGTGTTGAAATCATAATTCCTCACTTTTTGAGGCTTCATTTTTAATATTTCCGAAAGTAAATGCGTGCTTCCTTTGTGTTGAACATTAACGACAATTCCATATTGTTTTTTCTGGATGTAGGGATAAATTAGATTTTTAGGGAATGGTAAGTAGTTCTTGATAGCGGTTACAATTACATGCTGTAATTCTGTTTGCGGCATCACTTTAGATACGCGTGGGTAGAGGATGTCGAGTGTGATGATGGCCTTTGCGCCAGAATCTTTCATCTGGTATTCAAGTTCACGTTCCGTATATAATGGGTTGGTTTGAACAACAATTCCGCCTGCCATTAATATCGCAAAATAACTAATTACAGCCTGAGGAGTGTTTGGAAGCATAATAGCAACCCGGTCCCCTTTGGAAATGCCTAGGTTACCCTGCAGATAGCCAGCAAAATTCATTACTTCTTCATAAAGCTTCATGTAGGTAATTTCTTTTCCCATAAAATGAATGGCCACTTTTTCTGGAAATTTTCGAGCAGAATTCACTAAGTATTGCTGTACTGGCTCTGAGGTGTATTCCAGTGTGGCGGGAATTTCTTTTGGGTACAGGGCCAGCCACGGTTTTGATTCATACATAATATCCCCCTTTTCTATATGGATAATTATAAAAATTCACACTTCTCTTTTATTATAGTACAGTATTATACAATTAACAATGAAGTTGTAAGAAAAGCGGAGGCTTCCGTTTAGCGGTGTAAGAATAAAAAAATCACCGCTGATATGTCTCAGCGATGATTTTGAGTTACGCAAAAAATAACATATAGATCAAGCCGATTAGCAAAAACAGGCCGCATAATCCAAGAAGTACTTTAGCTAAGGTCTCCACTTTTTTATTCTCCCCTTATGTAATTCCTGCACCGATTACAATCGATAAGCCAATTGAAATAACCATCGAAATAAAACCAACTGCGCGGTTATCCTTTTGGATTTCTTCGTCAATTTTGAATTTTGGCGTTAAAAATTCAAAGATAAAATAACCGACTACTAATAGTATAAAGCCATAGATCCCCCAACCAACCATTGAAAGCAGCGAATTATTCTGCTCAATCGTATAGCGAAAGATATTGGCAACGCCCAAAATTTTCCCTCCGGTTGCCATCGCCACAGCCACATTACCTTTTTTGATTTCTTCCCAATTTTTATATTTGGTTACCATTTCAAAAATAGCTAAAAAGACAACCAAGCATAATATCACGACGCTATAATAAGCAGCTATTTGGATATATTCATTCTCCCAAAACTGGTCCATTGCCAAAACTCCCCGGACATTATTTAAACTCAACGATGGTTACGCCTGATCCGCCTTCGCCGGCTTCCCCAAACCGAATTTTTTTAACTTGACGATGGTTTCTTAAGTATTCCTGAACTCCCTGTCTTAATGCACCAGTCCCTTTCCCGTGGATAATCGAAACACGCGGATAACTGGATAGCAGAGCATCATCAATATATTTTTCCACCTTAAGGAGAGCATCTTCATACCTTTCCCCGCGTAGATCTAACTCCAGTTTAACAAATGAATCCCGACCTTTTACAATCGCCATCGGCTTGGTTTCTACTTGTTTCGGGGTACTCATATATTCGATGTCTTTTTCTTTTACTTTCATTTTGAGAATTCCGATTTGAACCTGCCATTCATTTGAAGAAACTCTGTCAACCAGCGTGCCTTTTTGACCAAAGGTAAGCACTTTCACCTCGTCACCAGGCATATAGGTATGCTTTTTCACTTTCTTATTTGCGAGCTTGGCTGATTTTGGTACTTCCGGTGCTGCTCCTTCTAGACGCCGCTTTGCATCAATTAATTCATGCTCCTTAATTTCTGCGTGCTTTTCTGTTCTCATTTTACGCAGGTCGCGGATTACCTTGTCGGCCTCACTTTTCGCCTCTTCCACGATTTCCCCAGCTTTTTCTGCTGCCTTTTCGAGCATAGAGTCTTTTTTCTCGTAAAACTCCATCAGTTGGTTTTGCAGGTCTTGATGAAGCTTTTCAGCAGATTTTAAATAATCGCGGGCTTCCTCCTGCTCTTTTTCTGCCAGCCGTTTACTATCTTCCAAGGATGCAATCATCTTATCGATTTGGTTCGTATCTTCACTCACATGGGAACGTGCAGCCAGAATGACCCGTTCATTTAAGCCCAGCCGTTTCGAGATTTCAAAGGCATTACTCCGGCCTGGGACTCCCAGCAGTAGTTTATATGTTGGGCTTAATGTCTCAACATTAAACTCGACACTGGCATTCAACACACCCTCACGATTATAACCATATGCCTTTAACTCCGGATAGTGGGTCGTAGCAATCACCCTTGCGCCCCGTTTGTGGACCTCATCTAAAATCGAAATAGCCAAGGCCGCGCCTTCCTGTGGATCCGTTCCCGCACCTAGCTCGTCAAATAACACAAGGCTATTAAAATCCACTCTATTTAAGATTTCGACGATATTAACCATATGGGAGGAAAATGTACTTAAGCTTTGTTCAATCGACTGTTCATCTCCAATATCAGCGTACACAGCATCAAAGACGGCAAGCTCTGAACCGTCATAGGCAGGAACCTGCAATCCCGCCTGAGCCATTAAAGTACACAAACCAAGTGTTTTTAACGTGACAGTTTTACCACCCGTATTCGGGCCAGTAATCACAATAGTTGTGAAGTCTTTCCCAAGCATAATATCGTTAGCAACCACTTCATCGATCGGAATGAGCGGGTGCCTTGCCTTATATAAAACAATTCTCCCCTCATTATTCATAATCGGCATCGATGCTTTTATTCGTTTCCCATATCTTGCCTTTGCAAAAATAAAGTCTAAATTAGCCAAGACTTCCACGATCACTTTGAGTTCGGTCTCATGCTCGGCTGCTTCAGCAGATAGTGCTGTTAGAATTCGATCGATTTCAAGCTGTTCCTTGACACGAATATCCTGCAGTTGATTATTTAACTGGACAATGACTTGGGGTTCAATAAAAAGTGTTTGTCCGGATGCACTTTGGTCATGAATAATTCCGCCGTAGTGACCGCGATACTCCTGTTTAACAGGAATAACAAAGCGGTCATTACGAATAGTGACTATGGTGTCGGAAAGCATTTTGCTGGCATTTGATGACCGAATCATACTTTCAAGTTTTTCCCGCACCCGTGACTCATTGGACCTGAGTTGATGCCTTAATGAACGAAGCAGGTCACTTGCGCTGTCTAACACCTCACCGCTTTCATCAATCGCTTGTTTGATCGATTGCTCGAGGTTTGTAAGTGGAATAATCCGCTCTGCTTGTTCAGACAAAATCGGGATTTCTGTTCTTTCGTCAGCGAAATCCTCAATAAATCGTTTCATTTGCCGGCTGGCATGGATGGTGCTAGCAATTTGGACCAGTTCATGCGGACTTAACACACCGCCAATTACGGAACGCTTGATGTGTGCAAGAATATCATGGACACCTGAGAGTGGAACATTTCCTTTTACACGAAACACGGTTGACGCCTCATCTGTTTCTGCTTGAAGTTTGACCACTTCATCAAAATCAGTGGAGGGGACTAAGTCCTTTATTTTTTTTCTACCAAGTGACGAAGCAGCATGTTCTAAAAGCTGCTCTTTTACTTTAGTAAATTCTAATACCTTTAAAGCTTTTTCTTGCATGGAGATAACCTCCTTATCCTCGATTATGCAAAAATTCTAGTAGGTCATTTTTATCAAGTGCATTTATTACGGATGATTTTTTGATCCAGCCTTTTTTAGCTGCAGATACACCGATTTCCATATGCTTTAATGTATCCATTTTATGTGCATCGGTATTGATGAGAATTTTCACCCCTGCATCCTGTGCTCTTCGTAAATATTCAGCTGCAAGGTCAAGACGGTTGGGATTGGCGTTTAATTCAAGCGCCGTATTGGTTTCTTTGGCGAGTTGGATAAGTATATCTATATCGACATCGTACCCTTCGCGGCGGCCAATTTTTCTGCCGGTTGGATGGGCAATTAAATCCACATGAGCATTTGTCAACGCGTTTTTAAGCCGCTCCATAATTTTTTCCTTTGATTGGGTAAAAGCAGAATGTATGGAGGCAATAACGAAATCCATTTCAGCTAGGAATTCATCGTCATAGTCGAGCGTTCCATCAGGAAGAATATCCATCTCCACACCGGCTAGAATAAGAAAATCGTCGTACTTTTCATTTAATTTTTTAATTTCTTCTCTTTGTTTTAAAAGTCTTTCACGAGTTAGACCATTAGCCACCTTTAAATACTGTGAATGGTCAGTAATCGCCATATATTGATAACCTCTAGCCCGGCAAGCCTCAGCCATTTGTTCGATTGAATGGGCACCGTCACTCCAGGTGGAATGCATATGAAGATCACCCTTAATATCTTCGAGCTCAATTAATTCCTCAGTAGCAGAGAAAGTTTCTACTTCCCTACCGTCCTCTCTAATTTCCGGAGGAATGAACGGAAGATCAAAATGTTTGAAAAATTCTTCTTCAGATGAGAACGTACGAATTTCTCCCGTCTCCACGTTTTCCACGCCATACTCACTGATTTTTTCACCGCGTTCTTTCGCCAATTGTCGCATCCGGACATTATGTTCTTTTGATCCGGTAAAATGGTGCAAGGTGGTTGTAAATTCTTCCGGTTTAACCAGACGGAAATCAACGGAAATATCATAATCATATCCAAAAACTACCGAAATCTTGGTATCGCCCGCACCAATCACTTCTTTAATATTTGGCAATTCCAATAGATGCCCGCGCACTCGTTCTGGTTCATTAGTGGCGATAATAAAATCAAGGTCTTTGATCGTCTCTCTCATCCGGCGCAAACTTCCGGCACGTGAAAACCGATGAATATCTGGTAATTCGGTTAAGGTTGCTTCAATTTGCTCCGCAATCGGAAGCATATATGCTAACGGCAATCGATCCGGTCTTGAGCCGACATTGGCAATCGCACTTAGGATTTTTTCTTCTGTTTTTTTACCAAAACCAGCAAGCGCTTGTACTTGCCCTGCTTCACAGGCTTCTTTTAAACTGGAAACATCAACGACCTTTAATTCTTTGTATAGTTTAGCAATTTTCTTTCCGCCAAGCCCCGGAAGCTGCAATAACGGGATTAATCCTGTTGGGACTTCCTCCTTCAACTCCTTTAATACCGAAGAAGTACCATCCTTTATGTATTCATCAATGACAGCAGCCGTGCCTTTACCGATTCCAGATATGGCGGTAAAGTCTTCAATCTCTGTTACGTCGCGTTCGTCGGTTTCCAATGCGTTAGCCGCTTTCCGAAAGGCTGAAACCTTGAAAGGGTTTTCCCCCTTTAACTCCATATAGACCGCTATCGTTTCTAGCAAACGAATGATTTCTCTTTTATTAACTTCCATTTAATTATCCACCTACCTACTATTTAGCATTTTCATTTTATCCTACTTTAAGGCATGAATAGAAAAACTTCTCTGCTACAGAGAAGTTAAAGCAGCTGTATATTCAATCCACATACTCTTAATTTGCTGTGAAAGGATAGGAGTGTGATTCACAATTGCTTTTGCCATAATCGAATGATCCAAAGCATTTTGTAAAAATTCAATTGGTACCAGGGCTGAAATATATAATAAAATAAAAATAACTAAATATACTTCAATGAAACCAAAAAGGCCTCCTGCCCAAACATTTAACTGCCTAAGTACTGGCAAATGGGCAATAAAGTCTAGCATTGAACCAATAATTTGCAGTAACACCTTTACAGCAAAAAAGATAATAACAAAGGCGATCGCTCGGTAAAAAGCTGCCTCCATATTACTGCTATCAGTTAGAAGTTTTAATGTAGCAATATTTCCAAAGTTTGGATAAGGAATCCATAATGTTAACTTGGGTGCTAACTGTTCGTAGTATGAATTTGCTACTACATATGCAATAATAAAACCTATTAAATGAACAAGCTGCAGAATTAAGCCTCTTTTTAGGCCTACAAAGAATCCAATAATTAAAAAGATGATAATTGCTAAATCCAACATATTTTTTAGTCCTTTTCTTTTAGTAGTTCTGATTGAAGCCGATCTAATTGGTCTTTCATTTTGAGATAATCATTGACTGCATTTACGGCTGTTAAAACGGCGAGTTTACTTGCGTCTAAATTTGGATTCTTAGAACTGATTTCGCGCATTTTATTGTCAACTAATGAAGCCACATGCCTGATGTGGCTTGGACTTTCCGTGCCCATAATAACGTAAGCTTGACCGTGTATATCTACGGTTGTTCTATTTTTTTGATTATTTGACAACGTCCTGCCTCCATTCAGAGAATCCTACTCTATATCATAACATGAACCGTTATCTGTGGAAAAGTTAAAGCATATTTTATATTATTTAGAAATGTGGTGTTTGTAGTATGGGTAATGTTGTATTGAATTTAGAAATGAATAAGATAATGGAAATGAGAAACTTTTACGGGAAAAATTTATTAGATAAAAACATCCCTGGAAGTGTGTTTGCTGCGAAAACGTCTGCCTGCATGATCACAGCTTATAAATCAGGTAAAGTTTTATTTCAGGGAAATGATAGTGAAAAAGAGGCAGGTCGATGGGGCAGTACAAGCGCGTCCTCGAAAAAGCCGAGCTCTTCCCATTCGAAATCTGTTGCGAAGGGTGACCTTCCAACCGGCATCGGTCAAATGTCCGCTATTGGTTCCGATGAAGTCGGTACAGGAGACTTCTTCGGGCCGATTACAGTGGTGGCAGCCTACGTGAAAAAGGAAAATATCCCTTTATTAAAAGAATTAGGTGTGCGCGACTCGAAGGATTTAAACGATGAAAAAATTATTGCGATTGCAAAGGTCATTAAAGATATTATCCCATTTAGTTTGATGACGTTAAAAAATGAGAAATATAATCAAGTCCAGCAGTCAGGCATGTCGCAAGGGAAAATGAAGGCGATTTTACATAATCAAGCGATCTTAAATGTGCTAGACAAAATTTCACCCGAGAAACCTGAAGCGATTCTCATCGACCAATTTGTTCAAGGCAGTACCTATTTTCAGCATTTAAAAAGCCAAAAAGCGATTGCCAAAGAGAATGTTTATTTTAGTACGAAGGCTGAAGGGATTCATTTGGCTGTCGCTGCTGCAAGTATTCTCGCCCGCTATGCCTTTATCCAATATATCGATAAACTTAGCGAGGCGGCCGGCTTTAAGATTCCAAAAGGTGCCGGGGCACAGGTGGATGTAGCAGCAGCAAAGCTGATAATGAGCAAAGGCCGGGACATCCTCCCCTCTTTTGTTAAGCTCCACTTCGCTAATTCCGACAAAGCGATGGCACTTGTTAATAAAAAACGAAATTGACATGTTTTTTGGTGTAGCTACGAATAGAATAAATATATAGAAACGGTTTTTGGAGGGTTTTAGGGTGGCAAATCGATATAATAGAAACGGTGTTTGGAGGGATAGTGGTGGCAAATCGACTAAGTGAAGCGGAGATTACTACCGCTGTTGCGGGATTATCAGGCTGGAAACTGGACGGGAAATTCATCGTGAAAAAGTACCGCTTCCGTGAGTTTTTACAAGGCGTGGCGTTCGTGAATGTCATTGCCCAACTCTCAGAAGAAAAAAATCATCACCCATTTATTGCAATCGATTATAAATTAGTGACACTAAGACTAACCTCATGGAATGCGGGAGGATTAACCGATTTGGACATGGTCTTAGCGAAAAACTATGACTCCATTTATGAGAAAATATAATATAATGCGGAATTTGAAAGAGGTTGCCATTTGGTGCAACCTCTTTTTGTGATTTTTAGCGATTTTTTCTTAAAAAGATGATATTTACTCCTTTTAAAAAGCACAAATTTACTACCATAATAGGAATTTTTAATTATATCAGCGCAAAATAGAGTTTTATCAGCGATAAATCCGATATATCAGCGATTAATAATTTTTATCAGCGAAATGGAAGTTTACCATGGTAAAGTCTTCGGAAAGTAAATGCGTCCCTTTTTTGTTCCCGAAAAATTCAGATTTACAGAAAGCAGTAATCTTTTTGCTGTATCATGTGATTTTATTTGCGCAAACTCCCGAAACTGCTGATTTGTAATTTTCGATTCAAAGAGGAGAAAGTAATCTCTCAGGGCATTAATATGAGCATCTTTTGAAAATTTATCGCATGAAGAGCAGTACCATTTCTTTTTCACTCGAATAAGTGGAACATAATTGCAGTCAGAGCAGCAGACACCGGTTAATAAATCCGCTTTTTTAATTCCATACCTATTCAAAATATAGCTTGTCGGTACCTTATTCATTTTTATGAGGAGACGGCTCAGTTTTCGGAGATCTTTCGAATGAAGGAGAGGATTAGTATATTGTTTTTCAAAAAACTGAATTTTATTTATGAAAGCATCTGACTTACATATTCGCGGCTTCACTTTATGAGTGTTTTTCCCGTTGATGACATATGAAGCATATCCATTGCTGATAACTACTAGATAATCAACTGGAACTTTAGGAAATTTATGCTCTGCCATCAGTTTTTCTATATAATCTTTATGCCTTTCTGATTGTGCAATCGGATCAGGGTAACCTTTTTCCTTGTCATTGTTTATTTGGGTAAACTGCTCATTATCTGTATCAAATATTAATTTACCAGTCATATTTTTCACTTCAATAATTAGGGCGAATTCTGGTGTGAGGAGAAGGGTATCAATTTGGCAGTTGTAGTCACCATCAGGAAGATTTAAATCGTGGAGGATCAGGTATTTATCAATGGAAAGGAGACGTAAATAATAATCAAGACTCACCTCACCTTTGTATCCGGCATGCCTCCTCCCAAGCTCCTCTAAAATTTGTTGATACTTTGGGTAATTCAAAGGGAGACGCCGGCATAATGCCTCTAAAATTAGAATTACTAATGGAATTGTCCTTGCTTTTATGATCAAACTTAACACCCCTTTCATTTTACTAAAATAATTCTGATCAAAGAATGAAATCCCTGCCGAATTTTAGCGAAATTTGTTAATAATATTTGTCTATTTATTTTATCAGCGCTAATGATTAATTTATCAGCGAAGTTAGCCAATATATCAGCGATAACGCACCATATATCAGCGATAAATGCTATTTTATCAGCGAAACGAAATTACCGCCTCAGACATACAAAAAAAGCCAGCCCGAAAATCTACACATTCGGGCTGGCTTCTATTGATTTAGCCTCTTAAAACAGCTCCTGCCTTTTCTTTCAAGGCAATAAGCACTTTCTCATGAACCTTTGTTACCTCTTCATCAGTCAACGTACGCACTGGATCAACATATTTCAAAGAGAACGCGATCGATTTCATGCCCTCTTCCATCTTGTCTCCCTCATATAAATCAAACACATTTACTTCCTTCAGAAGCGGTGCACCAGTTGTTAAAATAATTTCCTTTAGGGTGCCTGACACCGTTTCTTTGTTTACCACAAGGGCAATGTCTCTTGTTATTGACGGGAAGCGCGGGATGGCTTCGTATTGTAATGCCGGAGTCTCTGCTTCAAGTACTGCTTTTAGTGAAAGTTCAAATACATAGGTATCTTTCAAATCCAGGTCTTTTTGAACCGTTGGGTGGACTTGGCCGATAAAGCCGATTTTCTCACCATTTAGGTGAATTTCCGCTGTACGTCCAGGGTGCATACCATCTATCTGTGCTTGAACAAATTGAACCTGTTCAAGTAGACCAAGTTTAGCAAACAGCCCTTCTAAAACGCCTTTAACAACGAAGAAGTCAACAGCCTTCTTCTCCCCTTGCCAAGAATGGCTGGACCAAAGCCCAGTAACCGCTGCTGCTAAATGTTCTTTTTCTGTTGGAAGCGTGTCTGTGCCATTTGCTAAGAACACAGCACCTGTTTCATATACACCCAAACTATCGTTTTGGCGAGCACTGTTATATTTTAATACTTCCAAAAGCTGTGGCATGATGCTCAAACGAAGAATGCTGCGCTCTTCACTCATTGGCATCGAAAGACGAATCGTATCCCGCTTTTCAAGCGCAAATTGTGCTGCTTTCTCCTCGCTAGTTAGGGAATACGTTACAGCTTGGTACAAGCCGGCACCCTCAAGATATTGACGAACCACACGGCGTTTTTTCTGATACTCAGACAAACCACCTGGTGTAGTTGATCCAATCGGCAGAGTTTTTGGAATATTATCATACCCAAAAAGGCGAGCTACTTCTTCCAGTAAATCTTCTTCTATTTTAATATCGCCGCGGCGTGTTGGAGCCGTTACGGTGATGGTATCTTCTTCGATACTTACACCGAATTGAAGACGATCAAAAATTTCCTTCACGTCCTTCATCACAAGGTCTGTGCCAAGAACACGATTAATTTTTTCTAAAGTTATCGAAACAACTGCCGGCTCAACCGTCATTGTGTCAGCTTCAGCAGCACCTGCTAATACTTCACCGCCCGCGTATTTTGCCATTAGATAGGCGGCACGCTCTCCAGCAGCACGAACACGATTCGGGTCGACACCTTTCTCAAATCGAGCGCTCGCTTCACTTCTTAAACCATGATCTTTCGAAGCTTTTCTGATTGTAGCCCCGTTAAAGTAAGCTGATTCAAGTAAAACAGTCGTTGTGTCTGAAGTTACTTCTGAATTGGCTCCCCCCATAACTCCTGCAAGGGCAACAGGTTCAGTTCCATTTGTAATGACTAAATGATCAGCTGTAAGTGTGCGTTCTGCATCATCGAGCGTGACAAATTTCTCCCCATCTGCTGCACGGCGGACAAGGATTTCTTTGGAACCTAAGCGGTCATAATCAAACGCATGAAGCGGCTGACCGTATTCAAGAAGAATATAGTTAGTAATATCAACCACATTATTGTGTGGACGAATCCCAGCTGACATTAAGCGCGTTTGCATCCATAGCGGTGATGGACCAATTTTTACATTTTTAATGATTTTTGCCACATATAATGGGTTATCTTCTTTTGCCTCTACTACAACTTTTACATAATCAGATGCTTTTTCAGTTGCAGACTGAAGGTTCGTTTCCGGAAGTTTAACCTCTCTCCCAAGGATCGCGGCCACTTCATAGGCAACTCCTAGCATGCTTAAGCAATCCGCACGGTTTGGAGTCAAGCTCAGCTCAAGGATCTCATCGTCTCGATTTAACATCGTAAGTGCATCAACGCCCACTTCAGCATCCGCTGGAAAAACAAAGATTCCCTCAGAATATTCTTTCGGTACAACCTTTCCTTCCATCCCTAACTCAGTAAGCGAACAAATCATTCCGTTCGATTCTTCGCCGCGTAGTTTCGCCCGTTTAATTTTAAAATTACCTGGAAGAACTGCGCCAACTGTGGCCACTGCAACCTTTTGACCTTGGGCCACATTCGGAGCACCGCAAATAATTTGGACCGGTTGTTCCCCGCCGACATCAACAAGACACTTACTTAACTTATCAGCATTTGGGTGCTGCTCGCGTTCAAGGACATGACCAACGACTACGCCTTGGATGCCGTCGTTAAGGATTTCTACTCCTTCGACCTCAATACCGCTTTTTGTAATTTTTTCAGCTAATTCAGCTGCAGTTACTCCAGTTAAATCAATATAATCCTGGAGCCATTTATATGAAACGAACATGTCGTCATCCTCCTTTTATTATCCAGCTTCATCGGGTTGAAGCATTCAGTTTCACTCGTGTTTTGAAAATTGTTTTAAGAAACGAACATCATTTGTATAGAAGTGTCTGATATCATCCACACCGTACTTTAACATCGCAATCCGCTCTGGTCCCATACCGAAAGCAAAGCCAGTGTATTTTTTAGAGTCATATCCAGCCATTTCAAGAACGTTAGGATGGACCATACCGGCACCGAGAATTTCGATCCAGCCTGTTCGCTTACAAACGCTGCAGCCATGACCGCCGCAGATTTTACAAGAAATATCCATTTCTACTGAAGGTTCAGTGAATGGGAAAAAGCTTGGACGCAGGCGGATTTCACGATCTTCGCCGAACATTCTTTTCGCAAAAACTTCTAATGTTCCTTTCAGGTCACTCATGCGGATGTTCTCACCGACCACAAGGCCTTCGATTTGCATAAATTGATGGGAGTGTGTCGCATCATCATTATCACGACGGTACACCTTTCCTGGGCAGATAATTTTGATTGGGCCCTTACCATGGTGCTTTTCCATCGTCCGCGCTTGAACTGGTGAGGTATGGGTACGAAGCAGGATATCTTCTGTAATATAGAAAGAGTCCTGCATGTCGCGTGCCGGGTGCCCCTTCGGTAAATTAAGCGCTTCGAAGTTATAATAATCCTGCTCTACTTCAGGACCTTCCGCTACCTGATACCCCATGCCAATGAATAAATCTTCAATTTCTTCGATGATTCTTGTCAGTGGATGGTGGTTTCCAACCTTAACTGGTCGTCCCGGGAGGGTAACATCGATGCTTTCAGAAGCTAATTTTTCTAAAACAGCCGCCTCTTCTAACCCCGTTTGTTTAGCTTCAATTTTAACCGCAATCGCTTCACGGACTTCGTTCGCTAATGCTCCCATAACTGGGCGTTCCTCAGCAGAAAGCTTTCCCATTCCGCGTAGTACTTCCGTAATCGGCCCCTTTTTTCCTAGGTAGGCAACACGAATGTCATTTAATTCTTTTAAGCTTACCGACTGTTCAATTTTTTGAATAGCCTCTTCCTGCAATTCCTTTAAACGTTCTTGCATGTCAATTCCTCCTTAATATTAATCGGTTAATCGGTGTCAGGCACCAATGAAAAAACAAAAAAACCCCATCCCTGGAAAGGGACGAGGTTTATAGTTCGCGGTACCACCCTTGTAAACACGTTATGTAAAAAAACATTGTGTTCGCTTCATTTGGATAACGGCATCTGCCGGTGCATCTTTACACGAAAAGCGGAAGCGCCCTGGTCAGCCCCGACAAGCATATGACAAGCGCTTCGGAAGGCGTGCATTTTGCCTTCCGTAGTGATTGGCTTATGACCTCGAGGGGCTGGGCGCTGTAGCTGGACAGTAATCTACTCTCAAGCTATTGCTATTTATTGTGGTCCCGATGCCAACTCAGGAGGTGAACTTCGCTTATCCTTTCCATAAAAGTGCTTTCAGTCGCGGCACTTTCTCCCTAAATGGTCACTAAATAAGGTACTTTTCTCCGTCATCGTTCTTTA
The DNA here is from genome assembly GCF_900177675.1 of Bacillus sp. OV166. GTDB lineage: Bacteria > Bacillota > Bacilli > Bacillales > Cytobacillaceae > Neobacillus. The sequence continues at coordinate 5,224,355 of NZ_FXWM01000001.1, forward strand.
ATATTCAATATTGTTCATTATTATATAATAATTTCCCTGTAAAGGTCAAACTAGTTTCCGCCTATTTTTTCAAATAATAAAGCAGAATCCCTGTTGCTACAGCAACATTTAACGATTCACTTTTGCCGTAAATCGGGATATACAGATTGGCTGTGGTGCTTGAGAGTATGTCTTTCCCGACGCCATTCCCTTCGTTTCCGACAATCAAAGCAAAAGAATCTCCTGTGGAAATCTCAGTATATGCAGATGCCCCTTCAAGTGCTGTACCGTATACAGGAATATTTTTTTCCTGAAGTTTGTCCATCCATTCATGAAGGTCGCCTGTTATTATCGGAATGTGAAAATGGCTTCCTTGTGCCGACCTAAGGACCTTTGAGTTGTAAATATCCACACTTCCCCGTCCTACCACAACGGCGTCGATCCCTGCTGCATCTGCTGTGCGAATCATTGTTCCGAGATTTCCTGGGTCCTGAACGGCATCGATAAATAGAAAGGTTTTGGCATCTAGCACTTCAGCATTTGCTATTCGGCAAACCCCATAAACTCCTTGTGGTGCCTCTGTATCTGTTAATGCATTCGATATCTCTTCGGTGACTTGTATTACTGGTGTCGAACCAGTATCGAAGCGGGAAGGTAAATCCACTTTTTCAGAAACGATGATTTCTACAATTTGCTCTCCTTGTTTTAGCGCTTCCTCCACTAAATGAAAACCTTCAACTAAAAAGGTTCCTGACTTATCCCGTTCTTTTTTGGTTAAAAGCTTTTTCCACTGTTTTACTTTAGGGTTATTTATCGATTCAATATATTTCAAAACCCGCTCTCCTTTTACAATAACGATGATTTTTTAATTATAGCCTAACAAAAATACATAATAAAACCAAAAGTAGAAAAACTATTTAAGAAATACAGGATAAAAAGGAGTGCATATACATGAATTTAAATTTACGTAATGCCATTGTTCACAATGTTTCGGGAAATACACAAGATCAATTAGAAGATACCATTGTTGATGCCATTCAAAATGGGGAAGAAAAAATGCTCCCAGGTCTTGGTGTTTTATTTGAAATCATTTGGAAAAATTCATCCGAAGATGAGAAAAAAGAAATGCTTACAACCCTTGAGAGTGGGTTAAAGTAAAAAATTTTACGGGTTAGAGTTGTCAATCGGGCAGATTGACAGCTTTTTTTCTGTTAAAATAAAATATTTAGCAAAATTAGATGCAATAGTAAATGAAAAACCAAGCCAAACAGTGAGACTGTGCATTTTTAATTAGAAAAATTAAGTCTATCAGCGATTTCTGACATTCAATGAGCGAATTTTTGAGTTTAATGAGCGGATTTTGACATTTAATGAGCGAATTTCGAGGTTCTATGAGCGAATTCGGGCATTCAATGAGCGAATCCTAAAACACCTTTAAAAAGTTAATAGAACAGAAAAATCCCCGGCAAAGTTCTACCGGGGATTTCAAACATTCTTATTCAAACGTAATTTTATCAACAGTCTCTCGGTCTAAGCGCTTAATAACTTCGACAATCAACTTCACAGCGTTTTCGTAATCATCACGATGGAGCATAGCTGCATGAGAATGAATATAGCGCGTCGCAATCGTAATCGGAAGTGCCGGCACTCCATGATGTGTCAAGTGGATCGACCCTGCATCCGTACCACCGCCAGGAATGGACTCGAATTGATAGGGGATGTTCAATTCATCGGCTGTATCGGTCACTAAATCGCGTAAACCTTTATGGGCTACAAGTGAGGCATCATAGATAACAACTTGTGGTCCCTTCCCCATCTTACTCATTGCTTCTCGTTCCGAAATCCCAGGTGTATCCCCAGCAATACCGACATCAACAGCAAAGCCGATATCCGGTTTGATTTTTGCAGTGGCTGTCTTGGCACCACGCAAACCTACCTCTTCTTGAACATTACCTACCCCATAAACAACGTTCGGATGATCTACACCCTTTAATTGTTTCAGGACATCAATGGCAATTGCACAGCCAATCCGATTATCCCAAGCCTTGGCTAATAGCATTTTTTCATTGTTCATCACTGTAAATTCAAAATATGGTACAACCATATCCCCTGGACGAACGCCCCATTCAGTGGCTTCCTCGCGGCTAGATGCACCAATATCAATAAACATGTCTTTAATTTCAACCGGTTTTTTGCGAGCTTCCGCTGATAAAATATGTGGAGGCTTAGAACCGATAATTCCGGTTACATCTCCTTTTCGCGTAACAATCGTTACGCGTTGTGCAAGCATGACCTGCCCCCACCAGCCGCCAACCGTTTGAAAACGAAGGAAACCTTTGTCATCGATTTGAGTAATCATAAACCCAACTTCATCCAAGTGACCAGCCACCATGATTTTCGGGCCGCCCTCTTTACCTACCTTTTGTGCAATCAAACTGCCAAGTCCATCGGTTGTGATTTCATCAGCGAATGGAGCTATGTATTTTTCCATGACCTCACGAACTTCACGCTCATTGCCGGGAATCCCCTTGGCATCGGTTAACTCTTTTAACATCGTCAAGGTTTCATCTAGTTTTACCATTTATTAGCCCCCTTTAATGTTTGTTCGACTTTCATTATACAGAAAATAACAATAAATCCGCAATTTTTCTGCTAATAGTTATTCTGCTGTCTTAGATAATTTACTTCGTTTTTTTGGAAATATGCTCTTTCAATATCTTGATTCGTAAATCCAAGCAGCAAAGCTAATTGCAAGTAAGATTTAAATAACTTTATGTAATCATCCAAACCTTTGCTTTTTTGAAAAATACTAATCCTGTCAAAGACACTTAAAAATTGTTCTGTCACATTCACAGATGACTCCTGAACATTCAAATCAATTTTCACCGCATCAAATCCACATTCAATCCCGAGCGATAAAATAAAATGAACCCCATCAACAAATTCCTCTAAAATGACTTCTTTCAATGAAGACGGCTTAACACTCCAAAACTTAAAGCTGCGTGTTTCATTTGCCAACTCACCAATTTCAACGAGTAAGGCCAGTACCTTTCTATCAAATAAATCTTCGTCCTGCAAGTTGTGTTTTTCTTCAATATGAGTATCTAATGCTTTTTGCATGTGAAACAGTTTTTCTAGTTGCATACTTCCATCACTCCTTATGGAAAAATTATATCAAACTGAGAAATGATTGAAACTTTTTTCGGGCTGTTTCGTATAATTAGGAAAAAGATACAGGAGGCTTAGCCATGATATGGTTGCTGCGCTTCGTATTGTTGTTTTTCCTATTCTTCTTATTTAGCTATGTGTTAAAATCCCTTTTTACATCGAAACGAAAACTAGAAGCTGCCCGTAAACATAAACGGTTTTTATTAATTGATGATCAGGATGTCCGAAAGAATTTCTTACTTACCTATAAAGGTGCTATGTTTGCTGGTGAGAAATACATGGGTCCTGCTGACAACACCTTTGACGTCGTCTCGATCATCATCTGGCCTGAAAATGCAGGCTCGCTAAAAGGGCTAGTTAAGGATGACTTTTTTTATATGGATAAAAAAATCCTTGAGTGTTATCCGAATGCTGAAATCCATTGGAAAAGTCCGGTGAAGGAATTTTTGCAGGATTAGCCGTTTTTCATGCTCTTTTTATAGCAGAAACTTTATGAGAAGAACGAGTTCGATTACTGCCAGGACAGGAAAACCAATTTTAAACGATGGATGCTTCGTTTTATGGCGGTAAAGTTGCATCCCTGCCGTCGTACCGACAGCGCCTCCAAATACTGCCACCAGCCACAAGGTCCTTTCTCGGATTCGGTACTCATGTTTTTTTGCCCGCTTCTTATCCTCCCACATAATCACGAGTCCTGCGATATTCATGATTAGATAGGCCAATAACCATATTTTCATATCCAATACCCCCTTATAGAAAAAGCCATCCTCATCAAAGAGAATGGCCTTTACATATGTCTAGCTCCAGCGCCTAAGGGCGCTTTTAGCTTTTCTAATTACTTGTTAATGTTTTGTTTTGCAACGTTTGCTAATTCAGCAAATGCGTTTGCATCGCTTACTGCTAATTCAGCAAGCATCTTGCGGTTTACTTCGATACCAGCAAGCTTTAAGCCATGCATTAAACGGCTGTAAGAAAGACCGTTGATACGAGCTGCTGCATTGATACGAGTAATCCATAATTTGCGGAAGTCGCGTTTTTTCTGACGACGATCGCGGAAAGCATACATTAATGATTTCATAACCTGTTGGTTAGCAACTTTGTATAATGTATGTTTTGAACCGTAATAACCTTTTGCTAATTTAAGAACTTTTTTACGACGCTTGCGCGTAACTGTACCGCCTTTTACACGTGGCATGTAATTTCCCTCCAATATATAAATCGATCACTAAATTTTTACTTCATGTAAGTTAACATTTGACGAATGCGTTTGAAATCACCTTTAGAAACAAGGGATGCTTTGCGAAGCTTACGCTTTGCTTTAGTAGATTTGTTAGCAAATAAGTGGCTTGTATAAGCGTGGTCACGTTTAAGTTGACCTGAACCAGTTTTCTTGAAACGCTTTGCAGCGCCACGGTGAGTTTTCATTTTTGGCATTTGGGATATCCTCCTTATTACTTGTCGATTTTAGGTGCTAAAACCAGGAACATGCTCCGGCCATCCATTTTAGGATGGGATTCGATCGTTGCAACTTCCTTGCACGCTTCTGAAAAACGGTCTAACACACGTTGACCAATTTCTTTATGGGTAATCGCCCGGCCCTTGAAACGGATTGAAGCTTTTACCTTGTCGCCTTTTTCCAAGAACTTAATCGCATTACGTAACTTTGTATTAAAGTCATGCTCATCAATCGTTGGGCTGAGACGAACTTCTTTAGTAGTAATGATTTTTTGATTCTTCCGAGCTTCTTTTTCTTTCTTTTGCTGCTCGAATTTAAACTTGCCATAGTCCATAATTCTGCCGACTGGAGGCTTTGCATTTGGTGCTACTAGTACCAAATCAAGATTCACTCTTCCGGCAATCTCTAAGGCTTCAGTTTTGGTTTTAATCCCTAACTGTTCGCCATTTTGATCAATTAGGCGGATTTCGCGAGCGCGAATGCCCTCATTTAACAACATGTCTTTGCTAATAATTAGCCACCTCCAAGGTTTTATCACGAATACAACGTTTTGGTCAAGAAAATCATAAGGAACCCTTTTCAACCTAAACGTCTGACACCCTATTGAATCAACAGGTAGTAAAGCTTTTTAGCAGTGCTATTAAGTGAACAAACAAAAAAGTGCGGATGAATGCACCCACACTTTACAGAACATAAGTAATAAAACCAAAAAGTTCACGTAAAACCTGCCAACTGCCAATTGCGTCAATCAGGTGAGAAGCGGGTGCTTCTTCTTTTCCCAAAAACAAGTATTCAATTTTTCACCTTAGTTAATATAACATAAGCAAAGACGTAATGTCAAACAAACTATTTCCTTTGACAACGAAATTTATTTTAGCAAGAAACTGAAAATTATTCAATATATTTTTTTATTTTAAAAAAAGAAAGAGAGATTGCTCCCTCTTCCGAATAAAAATTATCCTCTTTTCACTTCAGCAACGATTGCTGCTAAAAACTCTGAAAATGGCTTTGTTTCTGAGTTTTGTTCACCATATTTACGGACATTGACAGCTTGGTCCTCGACTTCTTTATCACCAACAACCAGCATATATGGTATTTTTTGCATTTGAGCTTCGCGAATTTTATAGCCGATTTTTTCATCACGGCCATCCAATTCGACACGTAAGCCTTCATTTTGAAGTTGCTCCTGAACTTGCTTAGCATAATCATAATGCGCACCAGGAGATACTGGAATAACCTGTACCTGTACTGGAGCCAGCCAAGTAGGGAAAGCGCCTTTGTATTCTTCAATTAAGAAGGCAACAAATCGTTCCATTGTTGACACAACTCCACGGTGGATAACGACTGGACGATGCTGCTTGCCGTCCTCGCCAACATATGTTAAATCAAAACGTTCCGGTAATAAGAAGTCTAATTGAACAGTGGAAAGTGTTTCTTCTTTCCCTAGAGCTGTCTTAACTTGAACGTCAAGCTTAGGACCGTAGAATGCAGCTTCTCCTTCTGCCTCATAGTAGTTAAGACCAAGATCATCCATGGCATCCTTCAGCATCGATTGTGCTTTTTCCCACATCGCGTCATCGTCAAAATACTTTTCAGTATCTTGCGGGTCACGGTATGATAAACGGAAGGAATAGTCATTAATATCAAAGTCTTTATAGACCGCTAAGATTAGGTTAACAACCCGTTTGAATTCATCTTTAATTTGGTCAGGACGAACAAAAATATGTGCATCATTTAAAGTCATTCCACGAACCCGCTGTAGTCCTGAAAGGGCACCAGACATTTCATAGCGATGCATTGTTCCAAGTTCGGCAATTCGGATTGGAAGTTCACGATAGCTGTGAATGCTGTTCTTGTACACCATCATATGATGTGGACAGTTCATTGGACGAAGAACCAATTGTTCATTGTCCATTTCCATGATCGGGAACATATCTTCCTGGTAATGATCCCAGTGACCTGAAGTCTTATATAAATCAACACTGCCCATGACCGGAGTGTACACATGGTCATAACCCAGACGTTGTTCTTTATCAACAATGTATCGTTCAACCACACGACGAATTGTTGCGCCTTTCGGAAGCCATAACGGTAATCCCTGTCCTACCAATTGGTTACTAGTGAAAAGGTTTAACTCTTTACCAATTTTACGGTGGTCACGTTCTTTCGCTTCTTCAAGCAAACGAAGATGCTCAGCTAGATCCTCTTTCTTAAAGAAGGCAGTTCCGTAAATACGCTGTAACATTTTATTTTTGCTGTCACCGCGCCAATAGGCACCCGCAATGCTTAACAATTTAAATTCTTTGATTTTTCCTGTCGATGGAACATGGACACCACGGCAAAGGTCAAAAAAGTCACCTTGCTCATAGAGTGTCACTGTTTCCTCATCAGGAATCGCCTCGATTAGTTCCAGCTTGTAAGGGTCACCCGCTTCTTTAAATAGCTGAACAGCATCCGCACGACTTACTTCCTTGCGAACAACTTCAATATTTTCATTGACGATTTTCGCCATTTCCTTTTCAATCCTTGGCAGATCTTCTGGAGTTAATGATTCCTCAAGGTCCATATCATAATAAAAACCACCCTCAATAACAGGACCTACTCCTAAATTCACACCAGGATAAAGCCTTTTAACAGCCTGTGCCATTAAGTGTGCTGTACTGTGCCGTAAAATCTCTAATGCGTCTACGGAATCAGGGACGACGATTTCTATTGAACCGTCTTCATTAATTGGACGGCGAAGATCATAAAGTTGACCGTTCCATTTACCGGCAATCGCTTTTTTCTTTAGGCCGGGGCTGATGGAAGCAGCGATATCTTCCGTTGTTGTTCCACGTGGGAACTCCTTTACTGCCCCATCTGGAAACGAAATCTTAACAACGTCTGACATGGTAATTCCTCCTTTGTAATTAGAAAAGCTGAAGCGCCTTGGTCAGGGGCGATATAGGGAGATTTGTCACTGGCATGCGAAGTGCCGCCAGCGACTTAGTCTCCCTTAATGCGTACAGAAAGCGGTAGCTTTCTGTAGCCAAGCATATGACGAGCCGGCGGGAAGGTTGTTCTTTAACCTTCTCGACGGATTGGCTGTAGACCATAGTGCCCCTAGGCGCTGCAGCTAGACATTTTTCCTAGTTTTGTTGAAAAATAAAAAAACCCGTCCCTGGAATAGGGACGAGTTTTGATAAACACGTGGTTCCACCCAATTTTTCATTTTCGAATGATACACATTGAAAATGACTTTGGTCAGTTAACGGCTGTGGCCGTCAACAATTACTGACTTCACGGAAACATGAAGTGTTCACTGCTGAAGTTTAAAGGTGGTAAGTATTATTTTCGTGTTAGGAGGCTTTCAGCCCTGTCCTCCCTCTCTAGAAACCGTAAAAAATACTGTTATCCTTATCATTACTTTTGCTATGAATATTCTATGTACGTTATTATAATGACTAATTCCCTAAAAATCAAGGGACATCAACCTACAAAAACAAATTATTACAAAAATTCCTGTATCTCAAGCATGGTGTTCAGAAGAATTATTATCTGCCGCCCATTTCTTAACTTCACGGAGGGACGCAAACGATTTCACAGTTACTCTTTCTTCAAAGATGTTTTTGATTGTTCGAACTAAGGGTTCTTCTGGGTCTTTTGTATACAGAAAAATAGTTGTAGGTGCAAGCGATAAAAGTGGTGCAATGGAAGCAGAATCGACATAAACAGGATGATTAACAAGTAACTTCCGGTCAATCAATCTAATTAATTCAGCTCTTTTCATCTCTACAAACTGGTCGTTATAAAAAGTAATTTCCTCGTCAAACAATAAATGAAGAACATCCATTTTTGGTTCCCTGTTCAGTAAAAAGTCCCTGAGCATTTGCACAAACATTTGATACTCCTGCTCCATTTTATATTCATCAATAGCAATCTCAACATAACCTTCAAGTAACTGGAGGTATGGCCGCAAACGAAATTTATGAAAGGAGTCAAACGAAAAAGAAATATCATCCTGAAAGATATACTCGATGGCTGCTTTAATATTAGGCTCTTCATTTGAATCCTTCAAAAAGACAATCAGGTCTTCTCTTTGACCTTCAAGAATAGAATAGATAATTTCCATTATCTGTTGTTGTACTTCTAGATCCTCATAAAAATAACGGTTTTTTAAAATTTCCCTGAACCAATCGTCACGTTTTATGTTCGTAATAAATTCGTAAAATGCATTTTTAACCATAGTAGAAATTTCAATGGATAAGAAGCTACCTAAAAATTTTACTATATGTTGATCTTCTATTAGAAGAATAGTTTCTTTATCATAATTATTTGGTAAGTACTCCAGCAAGTGGTAATAAAACTTTTGAGCATCCAGCTTGCTTTGGAAGATGATTTCCGCCAACCAAATCCCCCCTTTAAGCCAATCTTTGTTAATATATATGGGGGACTTGGCTAAAATAGAAGTTAGCTAACAGTTGCTTTTGTTATTTACAGAAAAAAATACAAAAAAAAAGACTGCTGACCTGTTTCAGCAATCCGGAAAACACGTTTTATTCCCGTCTATTTGGACCATCGACCATCACTGGCACACTCAGGGAGCGGATTCTCTCCATGATTCGTCGGGCTTTCATTTTCTCTTCTTCGCCCCGCTGGCTGTAGGTTAGATGATGCTCCAGCTCCCCAAAATTAAAGTTTGAGGTAAAAAATGTCGGCAGACTTTCAAGCATACGGAACTGTAAAATTGGCCCTAAAACTTCATCCCTTGTCCAACTCGAGACAGCTTCCGCACCAATATCATCAAGCATTAGAATCGGTTCTCTTTTTAACGCTTCAATTTTCTCATTCAAAGTCGAATCCGCAATCGAACTTTTCATTTCCCTTAATAGTTCAGGGACATAGACAATCATCGAAGAAATCTGTTTTTTTGCCAATTCATTGGCGATTGCCCCTAATAGATAGGACTTCCCGACACCGAATTTCCCGTAAAGAAAGAGGCCCTTTGGTTTTTTACCTGCCTCATAATTCATTAAAAAGGTTGCAGCCTTATCTCCGGCATCCAGCCTGCCTGAGTCTCCTTCAAAGTCTTCAAAGGTGGCCTCAAGTATGTCTCTTGGCACATATAGACTTTTGATTAGTTTTTCATTTTTCTTTTTTTCATCTGCCATGATTTTTCGAGGACAGCGTTTATAAACAACATCAATAGAGTTTCGAGATAATACCAATTCTGGGTGATATCCCTTCATGAAATTGATGCAGTTATCCAGACTTTCACATTTGTGGCATTCCTTGCTTTGGTTCGTATACTCGTACAGTTTACTCATGCTTTTATCAATCATGGATTGATCAATCTCATTTTGATGTTCTGCTAAAAAAGCTTGAATATCCGGATTTTCAAGAACTTGCCTGCGTTGTTGTTCATATCGTTTTTGAAAGCTTTCATTAGAAGCTAATCTTTTCAATGTTCGATTGATTTTTTCCAATTTTGGTCACCCCCTATTTGCGAAACGCTTTTAACTTTTCTTCAATCGCACGCTTTTTCGCTTCAACTTCACTGTTGTTTCCTTGCGCGGGATCTTTGTCTGCATCTTTCGTACTTTCATCAAACCAGTCAGGAATTAACTCTGTCCGAATTGGTTTTTTATTAGACGACCTTGTAGTTTTTTTGCTTTCTGTTACCTTATGTTCCTCATTCTTCGCGAGCTCCATCGCTTCTTTCACCGTTTTCACTTGTTTCCTTGCCCAATGACTAGCGATTGACTCGACAAAACCCTTTGTAAATTTCATGTCCGTTTTTCTCATAACCACTTCAATTAGGACATTTACCACACCTGGGGGAAGTTTATATTTAATCATGATCTCTTCTAAGGTTTTCAAATTGGCATTCGAAGGTTCAACACCGCCTGAGATTTCTTTAAAAACGATGAGTGGCGGGGTCGTCTCATAAGAGCGAATTAATTTTTCTTCCTGTGTTTTAGGTTCGGTTATTTGAGTTTGATGAACGATTGGTTGTGTTCGGTTAATAAGACTCGGAAGTTGATCGTAATTGACAAATTGATACCAATCACGAGCCCCCTTTCTCAAGTCCTCAATATCAATTTCTTCATGCTCGTTAATAGCACCCAAGATGAAATTTTTCATTTCGATTGCATCAATTTGATACAGAAATGCAAGATTACTAATTACACTTTTTACTTTTGGTGTTAGCGATTTTTTGGGAACAAGTGATTCATTCAGCCCTGCTGTTAACAAATCAAAATCAAACGTGTCCACACCAATTTGGATCGGACTCGGCTCATTCCGACCAATAAACTGTTGATTTTCTTCCTCTTGTAATTCTTCGGAAAGGGCTTGAATATATTGCATACTGCCAGGGGCCCCTGATGCAAACACGTCCTGAAAGGCTCTTGTAACATCTACATACTCTTCTTCCCTTGGCTTTTGTTGATCACTAAAAAAGCGCTTCAGACGAGAGAAATGGTTTTTTCCAATTTTTCGATAAAGATAAATATTTAACATCCCATCTAAAAAGAATTGCTCAGGACTTAAAGGTGGATGCAGTTCATAGATGAAGGACCGTCCCCCTTCATCTGTTTTGACACGCGTCTTTAATAAACCAATGCCTTCAAGCTTCAATCTGGCTTCGTAAATATCCTTTAAGTTCATCTCTAAGAGATTCATCAATAAATGATGAGTGGAAGACTCAGACCAGAGCCGATTTTCCTCTAACTCCGCCCAGAGCGTCATATATAAACTAAAGCAAGTTGACCCAATCAATGGCTGATATAAAAACGTCAGCACTTTACGGTCATACTCATGCAGCAGCCCATCAGCCGCAACTATATAACGGTCGATAGGGAGAATTTCCTGCCAATGCTGCGCCATATCACTCCAACCTTTCTTGTTATAAAATCAAAAAGAGCCAAAAACTCTTTAGCTCTTAAGATTTTTCTTTTTTGATTAATTCTTTTAATTCATCAATAAAAACATTAATATCTTTAAACTGACGGTAAACAGATGCAAACCGTACATAGGCGACTTCGTCCACATGTGCCAGCCTGTCCATGACCATTTCACCGATTGCGTCACTTTTTATTTCAGAAATACCCTGACTCCTCAGATCCTTTTCAACACCATGCGTTATATCTTCTAATTCCTTTAAGGCCACCGGCCGCTTCTCACATGCCTTAATCAAGCCACGTAATATTTTATCACGGCTAAACTCTTCTCGGGTACCTTCTTTCTTGACTACAATCAGCGGTATCTCTTCAATCTTCTCAAACGTAGTAAAACGATACCCACATTCTTCACATTCGCGTCTCCTCCGTGTTGCTCGACCTTCATCAACTGGGCGAGAGTCGAGGACGCGTGTACCATAATTTTGACAAGATGGGCATTTCATTGTAATCAACTCCAAATCTACACTTTACTCCCGAACAAAAACGCTTACTTTCATCTTATAAAAAAGACTATCTTTATACAAGTAGTAGTACTAGGAGTTTTTTATTCCTATAAAGGTATGTAATTGATTAATCCGCTCGTAATAATAATTAATCCGCTTTTTTAAATCGGGATAGGTGCCGAGTAAGGAAAATTTTTCAGATGAAATATTAAAGTCTACTGCTGTTTCCATTGGCTTTACTCCCACAATTGTAACAATTAGAAAGCAGGGGATTGGTTTACTGATTTCAACAGCAATTTCTCCATGTTCTTTAGAAACCGTAGTGACCCGGCAATCAGCATCTTCATGGAATAACTTTTCAACAGATGCAAATAATTGATTAAACATCGCCTTATAATAATGCGTTTTTAAGGAATCATCCTTAATCTGATCTGAAGTCTCAATTTGCTTTTTAAAACGAACAAATAGGTTACCTAACATAGCCATACTATTCCTCCCATGATGTAGCTTTGTTCTTATTGTACAACATTAGTCTAGAAAATATAAAAAGAGGTGTATGTATAAATACACCTCTAAGTTAATTGTTTTTATAGTGACTATAAAACTTTTGCCTGTTTTACATGAACAGGACCCATGCCACGCGGAATTTCAATATTTTCACGTGTTTGTGCATTTAATGCCTCAGCAATATAATCGGCCGCAACATTAGGATTCAAATCGCCGCAAGTGTATACATCTATGCTGGCATATCCATGTTCAGGGAAGCTGTGAATGGTAAGATGTGATTCAGAGATAATAACCACACCACTTACACCTTGTGGGGCAAATTTATGAAATGCTACTTCACGGATTTCCGCACCTGATCTAAGAGCTGCTTCAACAAAAGTTGTTTCAATAAAATTCATATCATTTAATTTTTCAAAGTCGCATCCCCAAAGCTCAGAGATTACGTGACGTCCCATTGTTTCCATATTCATTTTTCCCCCTTTAACCTTTTATGTTCTTTCTTGAAATCCTGTTATTGACGGTATCCGAGTAACTACCACGGGGGAAAGTTAGTCCAGAGAGGTCCTAACCCTTTAAGTAATTAATAGCTACCTGATTTCAAGAAGTTCACGATGACTAGTATACTTTGTTTATATTTTTTTTGCAACCTATCAATTTAAAAAACTTTATATGTTTATTTTGTAACAAGGTTAATGGGCATGTTCCATTTTTCATTCGATAAAAACACACGAAATCAAAGCTATTTTATGCAAAAAACACCCAGATGACTCAAGCAAGGCAAAAAAAATGCTGTCTATCGACAGCATTTCAGATTGTAGACAAAAGGCATTCGAATGAGCCCATTCGGATGCCTTTTTATTGGATTTTTGCTCATAAGAGCAAAATTTAGACCTACCTTTGACTATTATTACGCCAATTCTGGACCTTTCCACGTCCAGCTGGCCATCTTTTTCAAGTTCATGGCAGCAAAAGTAAGCATCGCTTGCATGGACAATTTTTTTAAGCCTCTTAAGGTTGTCCAACGCATACCATGCTTTTCCTTAGCATCCGCAAAGACCCGTTCAATCGTTTCTTTACGTCTTGCGTAAATGCTTTTATTTTCTTGTGTGTGACGAAGATGATCGGCTTCTTCTATGTAATGTTCCCAAACATGTCGCTCAATCAATTTTTTATGTTCTTTACTCTGCGTGCATTCTGAAAGTAAAGGACAATTTTGGCACTCAAACGGATTAGAGAAGTATTGACGCTTTCCATTCTTCGTCGTCGTTGCATATTTCAGTATTTGTCCTTGCGGACAGATATAACAATCGTAGTATTCATCATAAATATACTCATGTTTTTTCATATAACCGTCCTTCGTACGAGGTCGTGTATATGGTAATGCAGGAGTCATATCATTTTCAATTACGAATTGAGCAATAGCAGGTGTTTTGTATCCAGCATCAGCAGCAACAGCTTCAGGTTTCCCGTGTTTTTCAATGACCTTCTCAAGTAGTGGCTCGAAAATGACGCTATCATGGATATTCCCCGGGGTTACAATTGCACCCAAAACAAAACCATTTCGATCCGAAGCCGCATGAAATGAATATGCGAACTGTTTCGTTCGCTCATCCTTTACGTAATAACCACTTTCTGGGTCAGTGGTACTTTCTTTAATTTCCTTTAATTCTTCTTTTTCAAATTTATCTGGAGGAAATGGCTTTTTTCCGTGATCATCCCGGTCTTTATTAATCTCTTCTTGTAGACGTGTTTCATAAGCCTTCGATTCCTTTCGAACTACTTTCTTTTCAAATTTACGCTTATTTGCACTAGCTTTAACATGTGTAGAATCAATAAATACGTGCTCGCTACTAATCAATTTCTTTTCTGAGGCTTCCTTTAAAATACGATAGAATATCTGTTCAAATAAATCAGTATCCTTAAAGCGTCGCTCGTAGTTTTTACCAAACGTTGAAAAGTGAGGTACCTTATCATAAAAACCAAAGCCGAGAAACCAACGATATGCCATATTCGTTTCGATTTCTGCAATGGTTTGACGCATAGAGCGAATACCGAAGGTATATTGAATGAAAGCCATCTTTATCAATACCACAGGGTCAATACTCGGACGTCCCCGTTCAGATGAGTACATATCTTGAACAAGTGAATAGATAAATGAAAAATCAATAGCAGCTTCTATCTTACGAACCAAGTGGTTCGCGGGTACAACTTGTTCTAAAGCTATCATTTCTATTTGATCACGATTCATCTGTGTATTTTTAGTTAGCATTTCATCCACCTCATCTATATGTCTGTATCTTAATTATACAAAGGACTGATTTAAAGGTCATTATTGATTTTAAAACTTGTTGATTGGAGCGGAAGGCGCGAAGACTCCTGCGGGAGTACGGAGCAGGGGAGACCCCGCAGGCGCTTAAGCGCCGAGGAGGCTCCCCGCTACGCCCGCGGAAAGCGAAGCGCCTGGAGCGCAAATCAACAAACAATTTAACAAAGACATAAAAAAGACTGCCGGCAAACCCAAGTTTTTCGGATTTGTCGACAGTCTGAAATGCTGTCTATCGACAGCATTTTATCCGACCTTTATTTGTGATGATTTTGCTATTTCCTCTGCAACATACATGGTGAGATCCACGACACGTGAAGAATACCCCCACTCATTATCATACCATGCTAAAACCTTTACTTTTCTTGTTCCCATCACCATTGTGGAAAGACCATCAATGATGGCAGAATGTTCATTGGTATTAAAGTCAACGGATACTAATGGTTCCATCGTCAAATCCAAAATGCCTTTTAATGGGCCATTTGCCGCTTCAATAAATGCGTTATTGACATCATCTAGGGTCACATCTTGCTTAAGATCAACTACTAAGTCAACAAGTGAAACGTTTGGTGTTGGCACACGAAGTGACATCCCATGTAATTTACCTTTTAAGTGTGGTAACACAAGTGAAATTGCCTTGGCCGCTCCTGTTGTTGTTGGAATGATAGATTGTCCACATGCACGAGCCCTTCGTAAATCTTTGTGAGGGTTATCGATATTTTTTTGATCATTTGTATAGGCATGAATCGTTGTCATTAATCCGCATTCAATGCCAAACTTTTCATCTAACACCTTTGCAACAGGTGCAAGGCAGTTGGTGGTACATGATGCATTAGAGATAATGTCATGATGCTTGATATCAAGCATTTCTTCATTAACACCCATTACAATTGTTACATCCTCATTTTTCCCTGGTGCAGTTAAGATCACTTTCCTGGCTCCTGCTTCTAAGTGCAGTGCCGCCGCTTCACGAGCATTAAACTTTCCTGTCGCCTCTATAACAATATCAATGCCAAACTCTCTCCAGGGAAGCTCCTCTGGATTACGACTGCTTAATAGTTTAATTCTTTTGCCATTGACGATTAACTCATCATCTAAAGGGATAACTTCTCCCTGAAATGGTCCATGATTTGTATCATATTTAAGTAAATGTGCTAATGTTTCCGCTGGATAGCTTGCATTTATGGCAACAACCTCAAGCTTATTTTCAAGGATCGCTTTTCTAAAAACCATCCTGCCAATTCTCCCAAAACCGTTTATTGCAACTCTCGTCTTCATTTTACATCCCCTTTTTTGTATTAATGTCATACTTAATACTTGTATTGTTGTAATTAGTATAACATATTTAGGTTTAATTGTGATGAATAAATTGCGGATTTTTAAAATGTTTTACAATTTAGGCAACTTAGAAACAGAAAAAAAGAGAAGGTTGCCCTTCTCTCCCATTACTTAAGATTATTATTTATATCGATGCCAAACTGGACTAAAATTTCAAGAAGTTGTTTTTTTGTATCTGCGATCGAACCATTATTATCAATTACAGCATCCGCGAGCCTTATTTTTTCAGAAAGGGGCATCTGAGAACGAATCCTTGCTTCGGCATCCTCAACTGATAGATTATTTCTCTCGATTAATCTTTTTAATTGTGTTTCATCGTCAACATAAACAAGTAACGTTTTATCCACCATATACGTAAGTTTACTTTCAAATAATAAAGGAATATCAAGAACAGCCACTTCTTCACTGTTTTTTATTGCCTGTTCGACTTGGTCCCTCATTCTTTTTCTAACCTCAGGGTGGACGATTTCGTTTAAAGTTTGCCGTTTTTCAGCGTGATGGAAAATAATTGCGCCAAGCTTTTGCCTGTCAATTTCACCATCTTCCAATAAAATATCACGGCCAAACTCTTCAATAATCCTAAAATAAGCGGATTCACCTTTCATTACCGCTAGGCGTGATTCTATATCTGCATCGACAACAGTGATATCCATTTCTTTGAAAAAGTTTGAGACTGTGCTTTTTCCACTGGCGATTCCGCCAGTTAAACCGATAACTAATGACATGGTCTTTTCCTTTCTAGATTCATAACTTCCATATTCCAATTATGATTAATAAAATCCCTGGCAAAAACGTGAACTTTTGGATCCAATCAAACTTATGAAAAAAAGTTCCGCTTTTTATCCCTAATAGAACAAATAACGAGCTCATAATCGCGACAGTAAATGCTAAATAAAAGGGAGAGAAACCAAGCATCGCTGCACCAATCCCGGCTCCAAAGGCATCCAGAGACAAGGCAAAGCCTAACATTAAAGCTTCGATCCCCGTAATCGTACCCGATTGGTCAAAGTCAGCGGACATCGGCTTTTTCAAGATGTTGATGGCTAATCCTAGGGATTTAATTTCAAAATTTACGATTGTTTTTTCATGTTCTAGTACGTCTTTTTCTTTTTCTGGTTTGAAAAATTGAAACAAAACCCATGCACCAAGAGCAATTAGAATGATTCCCCCTAGGCTTGACGTAATCCTTGGAGATAGAACTTTTTCAAGTCCATGCCCAATTGACACGGCAATCATTAAAGAAATAGCCGAGCAACTTGCAATAATAATCACTGATCGGATCGGCATGACCATTTTCCTTAGTCCATAGGTAAAACCCACGCTAAAGCTATCAAGGCTGAGAGCAAAAGCAAGTATGAGAAGTGAGAACAACTGAACCATGATGTCTAGGGCTCCTTCCTCCAAAATCATTACGATAGTATATGGCAGGAGCCTATCAAAGGTTAATATTTTCAATTCTCACTTTTTCTACTTTTGTATCCCACTTAAATCTTTTGGCACTGCGGGCAGTAATGGGTCCCTCTGCCCCCTACGGTCGTTTTTTCTAAAGGTGTTCCACATCGTTTACACTCTTCCCCTTTACGACCATATGCGTATAATTCAAGCTGAAACATACCTATTTCCCCTTGGGAGTTAACATATGAGCGGATCGTACTTCCGCCCTTTTTGACGGCTTCGCTTAAGGTCGCAACAATTTCACGGTGAAGAACGGCAAGTTCATTTTTATTTAATGTGTTAGCAATACGTTCTGGATGTATACCTGCCCGAAAAAGAGCCTCATCCACATAGATATTACCGAGCCCCACAAAAAGTTTTTGGTCCAATAGTGCTGTTTTAATTTTTCGATTCGTTTTTTCAACCTTCTTAGTCAAGTACTCTACCGTAAATTCCTCTGAAAAAGGTTCAGGGCCAAGCCCTATGAGCGGTTCCGTTAAGAATTCGTCCCCTTTTTTGTATAAGTGCATCGTTCCAAATTTCCGAACGTCCCTATACCTTAATTCTGTTCCATCTGTAAAGTGAAAGAGTACATGTGTATGTTTATCAAAGGGTTCTTCCTTAGGATAAAGCCCGTACTTTCCTTCCATTCTCAAATGCGATACTAACGCGAAATGATCCGTATAAATGATTAAAAATTTCCCTCTTCTGCCTACATCAACAATGGTCTCCCCTACTAAAGCATCGACAAATTGTTCCACTTCAAGTGGGCTTTTAATGATTTTTGGCCAAAAGACGGAGATATCTTTGATGGTTTTATTGACAACTAATTTTTTTAACGTTTTCCTTACGGTTTCTACTTCTGGAAGCTCCGGCATTGCTGAGGGGTCCCCCTTTTATTTGGCGTCAAACCAAGTTGGTCCATAGGCATAGTCCACTTTCAACGGCACCTTCAATTCGAGGGCATTTTCCATCACGTCTGGGACTAACTTCTTTAAAATTTCCAATTCGTCCTCAGGTGCTTCAAATATCAATTCATCGTGGACTTGAAGTAAGAGGCGCGTCTTTAAGCCCTTGTCCTTTAAAGCATCGTCCATATCAATCATTGCTTTTTTTATGATATCTGCGGCACTGCCCTGAATTGGAGTATTCATGGCTGTCCTTTCTGCAAAGCTTCTTATGTTAAAATTACGAGCTGTTATTTCAGGAAGGTATCTTCTTCGCTGCATCAAAGTGGAGACATAGCCCTTTTGTTTTGCCGAGTGAATAATATCATCCATGTATTCTTTGACACCTGGATAGGTATCCAGATAACGATTAATGAATTGTCCAGCTTCTTTCCTTGTAATTCCTAAGGATTGGGACAGACCATAATCACTGATTCCATAAACAATTCCAAAGTTAACAGCCTTGGCCTGACGCCTCATATTGGAGGTTACCTCATCCTTATTGACATGAAAAACTTCCATTGCTGTTTTTGTATGAATATCCATGTCCTCTTTGAAGGCCTGAATCAGCTTTTCATCACCAGCAATATCAGCAAGGACACGCAGTTCGATCTGTGAATAGTCGGCTGCAAAAATGATCCAGCCTTCCTCTGATGGAACAAAGGCTTGGCGGATTTTACGTCCCTCTTCAAGGCGAATCGGTATATTTTGCAAATTAGGATCAATTGAACTTAATCTGCCAGTCGCAGTTAAAGTTTGTTGATACCTGGTATGGACTTTTCCCGTTTTAGGATTAATAACCTTCAGTAATCCTTCTATATAGGTGGATTGAAGCTTACCTAATTGTCTGTATAGAAGAATATGCTCGATGATTTCATGATCTTCTGCTAATTTTTCCAATACATCTGCTGAAGTTGAATGACCTGTTTTCGTTTTCTTAAACGAAGGAAGGTTTAATTTTTCAAATAAAATTACGCCAAGTTGTTTCGGTGAGTTGATATTAAACTTTTCGCCTGCTAATTCACAAATTTTCTCTTCAATCTCGACGAGTCTATCATTTAGCTCCTTACCCATTGTCTGAAGGCGTTCCTGTTCCACCTTGATCCCGCACGATTCCATATCAGCCAAAATCAGGGATAAAGGCATTTCGAGCTCGGTAAATAATTCATACTGTTCATTTTTTCTTAATTCATCTTCTAGTTTTTCTTTTATATCAGACATTGCAAGACTTTTCCGAACAAGATGTTCTCCGAGCTTTGACACTTCAGGGACTTTTCGTTTCGCACCTTTCCCATAAAACGATTCATCCGATTGGATATTATGTAAATCAAATCTTTTCGTTATCGCTGCGAGGTCTTCAATGTTATCTGAAGGATTTATGATATAGGAAGCCATTAGAATATCAAAATCGACCCCTTTTAAATGAATATCATGCCTTCTTAATGAAACTTCGGATCGTTTGGCATCATAAACTGTTTTCTTTTTACTCTCATCTTCCGCCCATTTTTTAAAAGCTTCTGACTGTAATGCCAGGTCAGTTGGCAAATAGAAATGTCCTATTTCATTGACAAGAGAGAAACCGATAATCTCTGCATAATGATAATTATCATCCAGCATTTCAACATAAAAATAATTAGTGTCTGCAAACAGTTCTTCTGTTATTTCAGTTGGAATTTGAAAATCAATATCTTCAAGTTCCTGCTCTTCAATAGTGTCTGGACCTTCTCCAAGCTTGCCCAATAATGAATGAAAGCCTAATTCTTTAAATAAGGCTACTAATTTTTCGCGCGTAAAGCCCTCGTATGCGACGTTTTCTAAATCCACTTCGACAGGTGCTTGTCTTTCAATCGTAGCAAGTTCTTTACTCATTAATGCTTGGTTCTTAAATTCTTCAAGCTTCTCTTTCAGCTTGTTCCCAGTTACTTGTTCAACTGAGTTTAATAAATTTTCGAGGGTTGAAAACTCCTTCAACAATTTGATCGCTGTCTTTTCACCTACCCCAGGAACACCAGGTATATTATCGGAAGGGTCACCCATTAACCCTTTCATATCAATGATTTGTTCTGGTGTAAGTCCATATTTTTCGGCTACATGTTCAGGAGTATATTCTTCAATATCCGTAATACCCTTTCGAGTAATTCCGACGGTTGTAGTGGCGGAAGAGAGTTGGGTTAAATCTTTGTCTCCTGAAATGACTCTTACTTCGTACCCATCCTTTTCTGCAGTTAATGAAAGGGTACCAATGATATCATCGGCCTCATAATTTTCGAGCTCATACCTGGAAATCCCATAAGCATCAAGAAGATCACGGATAAACGGAAATTGTTCGGATAGTTCAGGTGGGGTTTTTTGCCTTCCACCTTTATACTCACTAAAGGTTTTATGGCGAAAAGTAGTTTTTCCAGCATCAAATGCGACAAGTATATGTGTTGGCTTTTCATCTTCAAGAATTTTCATCAACATCATCGTAAAGCCATATACCGCATTCGTGTGGATTCCTTTATCGTTATTAAGCAGGGGTAATGCAAAAAATGCTCGGTAAGCAATACTATTACCGTCAATCAGGACAAGTTTCCTTTTTTCCATTTATATCCACCTTCCAAAAATCATATCGAATATTTATGTAGTTCAATAATAAAGTCGCTTCCTTCACCCAAATTACTTCTGACACTTATGTTACCATGATGCGCTTCTATTAAGTGTTTTACGATTGCTAATCCAAGGCCTGTCCCACCCGAGTTACGACTTCTGGCACGGTCCACTCGGTAAAATCGTTCAAAAATACGTGGAATCTCTTCTTTACTAATTCCTACCCCTGAGTCTTTCACATGGACCCGTACGTTCTCACCATGTTCGAGAAGGATAATTTTTACGTCCCCTTCTGGCGGGGTATAGTTAATTGCGTTGCCGATTAAATTGATAAATACTTGTTTTAAACGGTCCGAATCGCCATTGATTAACACTTGATTTTGCTTGCAGTAAAGTTCAAGCTTGATATTCTTTGCTTCTGCTTTTCCTGTAAGAATCGTGATTACTTCTTTTAATAACATATGTAAATCTATTTCTTGAATGTTTAGTCTGAAGCCTTGCTGCTCTATTTTTGAAAGCTCTAACAGGTCTTGTATAAGTGTTTGCAGGCGATCACTCTCTTTTAAAATGATCGAAAGAAACGCTTCTAATGTTTCTTTATTGTTCATGGCACCGTCCAGCAATGTTTCAGTAAATCCTTTAATAGAAGTTACAGGGGTTTTTAATTCATGCGAAACATTGGCGACAAAATCCTTCCGCATTTGCTCGAGTTTTTTTATTTCGGTTATATCATGTAAAACAATCAGTACACCTTTCCAAACATTATTTGTTCCAATTATCGGGACACCATACACAACAAAATACCTTCGTTCGATCAAAAAAGGCACAAGTAATTGTTCACTTACCTTCTTTTCAGTCCGAAAAACCTCTGCTACTAAATGACAAATTTCTTCATATTCAATCACTTCATAGTAGAGTTTATTTAAATAATCAGTTGGATTCACCTGAAAAATATCAATAAACCCTTTATTAATGAGATTAATGTACCCGCGACTATCTATTAAGACTAATCCTGCTCCCATATTTTCAATTAAAGCACTTAACCGGTCCTGTTGCATTTCTTGTGCTTTAACAAGTTCTTGGAGGTTTTCGGCCAGCATATTGATCGATGACCCAAGCATGCCGGTTTCATCCAGTCGATCTACTTTTGTTCGTGCCCGGTAGTTTCCGTTTGCCAGTTCAATCGCTACATTTGTGGCAGCTTCAATTGGTTTTGTATACTTTGAGGTAATTCTAATGGATAGAAAAATAATTATTATTATTGCAATCCCTAGACAGATGGAAAGGACCCATAAGATTTCAACTTTAAAATGTTCATTTAGAGACTCTAAGTAATAGCTTTTAAACAATTGGCCAAGTAATATTCCTAATCCAACTAAAACCGCCATAATTAATAAGATTAGTGTAATTAGCAGCCCTTTTCGGTATTTGGTCATTCTCCTTTCGGCTCCTCCAATTTATAGCCCAAGCCCCGTAACGTTTTAATATAGGCCGGCTTTTTCGTATCCACTTCAACTTTCTCTCTTAAATGTGATATATGTACATCCACAATTCTAGTATCGCCAGCAAAGTCATAATTCCAAACAGCACTAAGTAATTGATCACGCGTCAAGACGCGGCCTTTATTTTGCGCGAGATAAAGAAGTAATTCAAATTCCTTTAAGGTTAACTCCAAAAGTTGGTCGTTAAAATAAGCCTCATACTTTTCGGGATCGATTCTTAAATTAGCGATCACTAGTTGCCCCGTCTCTTTTTCACTTACGTCAATTGCCTCCGCTTGGACTTGTGTCCTCCTAAGAATTGCTTTCACGCGGGCGATCACTTCTCTAGGACTAAAAGGCTTTACCATATAATCATCTGCACCAAGCTCTAAACCTAATATTTTATCGAGCTCATCATCTTTTGCAGTTAACATTAAAATTGGGGTCATTATACTCTTTTGACGAAGCTGCTTACATACTTCCATTCCATCCAACTTCGGTAACATGAGGTCTAATACAATGATATCAGGGCCTTGTGTCTCTGCAAGATGTTTCCCCTCTTCACCATCCATTGCAGTGATCACTTCATACCCGGCCTGCTCCAAATTATATTTAAGCAAAGTTACAATTGACTGTTCATCATCGACAACAAGTATTTTATTTTTCATAATATCCCCCACTAAAATAAGTTACCTCCATTATAATAATAAAAATTACATATAATCTAGTTTTACAAAACTTTAACATAAAAGGAATGTGGACAGGGGCATCGAAATGAGTTTGAATTTTTTAAAATTATTAACAAAATATCCACTTTTGGTGTCAAATTTCGCCATAATTTTTTATAAAATTAACTATGAAAGGGAGTGAAATATGGCTTACAAACCACGTGTTGAAACAGGTGAATTATTGATCCTAAGAATTTTGAATAAACGAATGAATTTAACAACTGAAGAGCAGCTACATTATAAAAACAAGGAAAAAGGCTTTGAAGGTGAAGTTGAGTTCGATTTATTAACAGAGAAGCTTCAATGTGAGTGCTTTATATTAAACGATCTGCTGCTTGAGGTTAACAATTCTAAATTCCAAATTGATACCACTATTATTTTTCAAGAAACGATTTACCCTTGTGAGATAAAAAATTATGAAGGCTACTTCATTTTCAAACCTGACAGGCTTGAGAGGATTTCCGGTAAAGATTATAAAAATCCACTAGACCAATTGAAACGCACCAAATTCATGCTACGCCAGTTACTGCAAAATCTAGGATATAATATCCCCATTGAGGGAACCGTTGTGTTTATTAACCCCGAGTTTACATTATATCAAGCGCCCCTAAACGACCCCCTTGTTTATCATTCACAACTAAATCGATTCATGAAAAAATTAGATATGCAGCCCTCTCCAAACTAACTAGCCGGCATAAAAAGCTGGCTGACAAGCTTGTTTCCCTTCATCAAATTGAATCACCCTATAGGAGGCTACCACCATATAAGTATACTCAAATGCGAAAAGGGATGACATGTATTACGTGTAATTCATTTAAGATAACTGTTCCCACAGGGGCAAGGAAAGTTGTATGTGATGATTGTGGATGTGAAGAGGGTTTTGAATCAGCCGTACTGCGCAATGTGGAAGAAATAAAGCTATTATTTCCGGATAAAAAAATTACTACTAATTTGGTTTTCGAATGGTGTGGAGTTGTGGGGTCTAAAAAAACCATAAAAAAATTTTTAATGAAAAATTATCGTTCTAATGGGAAGAAAAAATATACCTATTATATATGATTTGACAATCTTATTAAGCCATTTCCTGAATGAACTGTTCTTATCGACCTACACGTGGGGGCCTCAACTCTTTTAGACTTTATGAACCGGTCTTATCGACCAACACGTGGGCGCCTCAACCTTTTTAGGCTTTATGAACCGGTCTTATCGACTAACACGTGGGCGCCTCAACCTTTTTAGGCTTTATGAACCGGTTTTATCGACCAACACGTGGGCGCCTCAACCTTTTTAGGCTTTATGAACCGGTCTTATCGACCAACACGTGGGCCCCTCAACCTTTTTAGGCTTTATGAACCGTACATTTTCTTTTTAACGCAAAAAGGAACGTCTACACATTCCTTTTTTACATCTTTATTAAAAATTATCCAGCGCCCTACCATGTATTTCCTCCAAACGATGTGGAGGACAAACTTTAACCCTTCCCAGTATGACAGTCTCATTTTTTTCATTCATTCCTATGACACTGATCACAATGGTATGTTCATCTCTTACAACCTCGATCACTTCAAACAAAAACTCGACGGTTCCATAATGATATACGGGCTTAGGAAACTCAATATCTTGGCTTAAGATATGGCTCCCTGGTCCGGGTAAATATTTTGAGATGGCAGAGGTTATCATTCCTGTAAGCATAATACTAGGAACGATTGGTTTTTCAAAAGGCGTCTGTGAAGCATAATCATGTTGAATATAGAGAGGGTTTACATCGTCTGTTAAACCTAAATAAAGGAGGATATCCTTGTCTTCTATCTTTTCAGTCATAGACAATTTTTCACCGACAGTAATTTCTTCAATCCTTCTGCCTAACTTTCTTTTCTTACCTAAAAGCATATAACTCCACCTCCGTTGTAAGCGATTTCATTTGTATGCAAAGAAATTCGGGGAAACCCTTGCAGCCCCGAATTTCTCAATTTTAATTTTTTATGCTAACACTTGCATTACATTGCGAACGGATTCTGCTGATTTATCTAATGCAGCTTTTTCGTCAGCAGTTAACTCAAGCTCAATTACTTTTTCAATACCATTTGCACCAAGGATCGTTGGTACTCCGAGGTAAATGCCATCGTAACCAAATTCGCCTTCAAGATAAGCAATGGAAGGAATCACTCGACGTTGATCTTTAAGGATTGCTTCACACATTTCTACTAAAGAAGCTGCAGGCGCATAATAAGCACTTCCATTACCTAGAAGGTTTACAATTTCACCGCCGCCTTTTCTTGTGCGTTCTACAATTGCTTCTAGACGATCTTTAGGAATTAAAGTTTCTAATGGAATACCACCAGCATAGGAGTAGCGTACAAGCGGAACCATGTCATCTCCGTGTCCACCCAATACAAATCCCGTAATGTCTTTAACGGAAAGATTTAATTCTTGAGCAACAAATGTGCGGAAACGAGCACTATCTAGAACTCCAGATTGACCAATTACACGGTTTTTAGGGAATCCTGATTCTTTAAATACAGTATATGTCATTGCATCTACTGGGTTGGTTAGAACAAGAATCGTACAGTTTGGAGAATACTTTACAATCTCCTGTGTAACACTTCTCATTACCTTTTGGTTTGTCTGGACTAAATCATCGCGGCTCATTCCAGGTTTGCGGGCAATACCAGCAGTGATAACCACAATATCAGAATCACGAGTATCTTCATAATTTGAAGTACCTGTAATATTAGAATCAAAGCCTTGTACTGGACTCGCTTCAAGCATATCTAACGCTTTACCTTTTGTTGGGTTTTCCATTTGTGGGATATCAACTAGAACTACATCGCCAAGTTCCTTTTGTGCCAGTAAAAATGCAGTGGTTGCTCCTGTAAATCCGCCGCCGATAACAGATACCTTTTTACGTTTTAATGACATTTTAATTCTCCCCTTTGAACTTTTTAATGTTTCACTTGAATCTAGAAAAGGCAGAAGGGGCTATTTTTATTTACAGCCCGCATCTGCTCTTCACTTTCCCTTCTTATTCCATGTTCTTAATTAGCTCGTCACCGAATTCAGAAGTTTTTACTTCAGTTGCTCCGTCCATTAAACGAGCAAAATCATAAGTTACAACTTTAGAAGCAATTGTTTTTTCAACAGATTTAATAACCATTGTAGCCGCTTCATTCCAGCCTAAGTGCTCAAGTAATAACACACCTGATAAAATGACAGAAGAAGGGTTTACTTTATCAAGACCCGCATACTTAGGTGCAGTACCGTGTGTTGCTTCAAAAATGGCATGTCCTGTTTCATAGTTGATGTTAGCGCCTGGTGCAATACCAATACCACCTACTTGCGCTGCAAGTGCATCAGAAATGAAATCTCCGTTCAAGTTCATTGTTGCAACCACATCAAACTCACGTGGACGTGTAAGGATTTGCTGTAAGAAGATATCTGCAATAGCATCTTTTACGATGATTTTGCCTGAAGCTTCTGCATCAGTTTGAGCCTTATTAGCAGCTTCAGAACCCTGTTCCGCTTTAATGCGGTCATACTGTAACCATGTAAATACTTTATCGCCGAATTCCTTCTCAGCAAGCTCATAACCCCAGTTTTTAAACGCGCCTTCAGTGAATTTCATGATGTTTCCTTTATGCACGAGTGTAACGGATTTACGGCCCTCTTTAATAGCATAATTGATCGCTGCACGTACTAGACGGCTTGTTCCTTCTTCCGAAACTGGTTTAATACCGATCCCTGAAGTTTCAGGGAATCTGATTTTCTTAACACCCATTTCGTTTTGTAGGAAGTCAATAACCTTTTTAACTGCTTCAGTACCTTTTTCATATTCAATACCCGCATAAATATCTTCAGTGTTTTCACGGAAAATAACCATATCCGTATCTTGTGGGCGCTTAACTGGGGAAGGAACACCTTCGAACCATCTAACTGGACGTAAGCAGACAAACAAATCTAATTCTTGTCTAAGAGCCACATTTAATGAACGAATTCCTCCGCCAACAGGAGTTGTTAATGGACCTTTAATGGCAATTAAATACTCTCTGATCACGTCAAGCGTTTCACTTGGAAGCCATTCACCTGTTTGGTTAAATGCCTTTTCTCCCGCTAAAACTTCTTTCCAAATCAATTTACGCTCGCCTTTATAGGCTTTTTCAACTGCTGCATTTAAAACTCGCTCGGAGGCTGCCCAAATATCTGGACCGATACCGTCACCTTCAATAAATGGGATGATTGGATTATTTGGTACATTTAATACTCCGTTTGTAACCGTGATTTTTTCGCCTGACATAGTTGATACTCCCTCCTATTATGTAAAAGAAAAACTAAAAAACTTACACCCTTTGTCTTATCAAAGGTTAGAGAGGTGAGTCTCTAACCTTTTCATACATATCTATTAGACCAATTATTCTAACAAAAGTAAAATATTAACCTCGTTGGTCGATTGCAACATATTTTTGCTTTCCAGGACCAATATAATCAGCACGCGGTCGGATTAACCGGTTGTTCTCATATTGTTCAAGAATATGTGCAAGCCATCCTGATACCCTGCTGACAGCAAAGATTGGTGTCATTAAATCATGATCAATCCCTAAACTGTGATAAACAGAGGCTGAATAGAAATCCACGTTAGGTGGCAAATTCTTTTCACCTGTGACAATGCTTTCAATTTTTTCAGACATATCATACCAGTGAGGTTCGCCCGTTAGTTCAGTTAACTTTTTAGACATTGCTCTTAGGTGCTTGGCACGTGGGTCACCTTGTCGATATACACGGTGGCCAAAGCCCATGATTTTTTCTTTCTTCTCAAGTTTACCACGGATGTATGGATCTACATTTTCAAGGGTGCCAATTTCTTTTAGCATTTTCATTACAGCTTCATTTGCCCCACCGTGAAGTGGTCCCTTTAGAGCTCCGATTGCGGCAGTTACTCCAGAATAAACATCTGATAACGTAGCTACACAAACACGTGCTGTGAATGTAGATGCATTCAATTCATGGTCTGCATGTAATACGAGCGCTTTATTTATTGCTTCTTCAGCAATTGGTGCTGGTTCCTTGCCAGTTAACATGTATAAGAAATTCGCTGCAAAGCTTAAATCCTGTTTAGGAGCGATTGGTTCAAGACCTTTTCTAATACGCGCAAAAGTTGCTACAATAGCAGGCATTTTTGCCTGAAGACGAATCGCTTTTTTATAATTTGAGTCTGAATCCATTAAATCAGCTTCATCATCATAAATGCCTAAAAGAGAAACCGCTGTACGAAGTGCTGCCATTGGATGTACTTCTTGAATTGGAAATAGCTTAAAGTGTTCAATTACTTCCTGTGGAAGTGCTGCATTCTCAGAAAGTTGTTTTTTCAATTCTGCTAACTGCTCTGAATTTGGAAGCTTTAAGTGCCATAATAAATAAATTACCTCTTCGAAACTTGCATTCACAGCTAAATCATCAATGTCATAGCCAACATAGGTTAGCGTGTCATCAATAATTGAACTGATTGAGGATGTTGTTGCCACTACCCCTTCTAGACCGCGTGTTACTGTCATAGTAAATCTCTCCTTCACATTATAAATTTCCCCATACTTTTAAGTAAAAATTACTCCCCTTATTTCATCCTTTAAATTGACTGAGCGATTGCTCAGGTAAAAAGCAAACAAAAAAATACCTATTTCATTTAGAGAAATAAATTGATTAACAATCAAATCAGCATATATATATGTGGTTTATATAAAAAAGGATACGCTTACAAGCCTATTATAAACAATTATCAGACTTTTGTGAACGAAAAGGAACCGAAAAGTACAAAAAAATATTATTTTACAAAATATCTAGGTGAAAAAATTAAAAATTTTCATTGCTGTATAGGCAATCCCAGCTCCAATTAAAGGTCCAACTGCGACCCCTTTAAAAATAGACACAGATAATATCGTGCCAAGAACTAATGCAGTTGTAATCTGCGGATCATCTGCTAGTAACTTAACCCCTCCTTTTGCCAGCATAGCGACAATCATGCCCGAGATCAGGGCAATCCAAGCATATGATGATTTAAATGCTCCTGTTAAGTCTTTAAAACCAATTTCTCCACTTGCAATCGGGACTAATACCGCAATTGTAATAATTGTGACACCCCAATTAATACCTTTGGACTGTATAAATGAGAATGCCTTTGTATCCAATCCTACAACCTTTAAGGTAATGAGCACTGCAATGGCAACCAGTAAGGAACTGTTTTTCGCAATAAAACCAATGACGAGCAATAACAGTAAAAATAAAAATGACTCATTTAGCATGTTCTCACCACCTCCTATTCAAATTATCGTAACATAATACCTGCATAAGCATGAAATTAATGATTGCAATAAGTTTCTGTTCTATCTCCTTGCGAATTCTTAAAATAAAATGTTCGTAATATTTTTAAGCCTATTATATTTATCTGGAAAAGTTATGCAGTTTATTTCATAAAATGTTAAACTAGAACTACCAAACATACATATAAAAGGTTAAAGGAGGTTTGTCTTTGAATCTTAAGTACTTATACCGGACAATACGATTCTTAATTGTAATAGGTGTTATTGTTTTGGCGCTTTACTCTTTTTATTTTCTGTCAAAAGTGACCTATCCATTTTTAATTGGACTAATTATTGCGTTTATGATTAATCCACTTGTAGATATTTTTGAAAAAAAGGCTAGAATGCCTCGTGTATTAGCTGTTTTTATTGCACTTATTATTATTTTTGCCTTATTTGCAGGTTTAATTACACTGCTAATTGCCGAGATTGTCTCTGGTGCTACTTATTTGTCAACGGTAGTCCCAGATCATCTAGATACGTTAATTGAATATATAGAGAAATATTTTACTGCTCAAATTCTTCCGATATATGATCAATTAACAAGTGTGTTTAATAAACTTGAATCAGGGCAGCAGGATACGATTATTGGTAATATACAGAATGTTGGGACGAGAATTGGCTCAACCGTTGGCAATTTTATTCAGAATCTATTTGGGATTATCCCAAATATCATCGCTTGGCTTCCAAATGCAGCTACCGTTTTAATCTTTTCCTTATTGGCTACTTTTTTTATTAGTAAAGATTGGTACCGTTTATCGACATTGGGCGGCAGACTCTTACCTGAGAAAGCAATAACAAGCAGCCGGTCTGTTTTTGTTGATTTAAAAAAGGCGCTGTTTGGTTTTATAAAAGCCCAGTTAACACTGATATCGATTACCACGGTTATTATTCTAATTGGCCTACTTATTCTTCGTGTTGATTACGCGATAACTATCGCTTTAATAACCGGAATAGTGGATGTTATTCCTTACCTGGGTACGGGTGCTGTTTTTGTCCCATGGATTATTTATGTGGCGATTGGAGGCAATACGGGTCTTGCCATTGGCTTAGGGGTTCTTTATATTGTTGTCATCGTTCAACGGCAAGTCATGGAGCCCAAAATCCTTTCTTCTAATATTGGACTTGATCCATTAGCCACACTGATTGCGTTATTTGTCGGTTTTAAATTGATTGGTCTTTTAGGATTAATTGTTGGCCCCGTCACCCTTGTCATTATTAGCACCTTGTATCGTGCTAATGTTTTTCATGATTTATGGGTTTTTATAAAAGGAAAAGAGGTTTGAGACTTCTTAATAAGAAAAGTCAGCCCCAAATTGGATGCTGACTTTTCTTATTTTATGATTTTAATATTTCCTTTATTAATCCGTCTTCGCCACGCTTTGATGATTAGAAATTTTATCGGCTTTCTTGTTGGAGGGAAAAGAAATAGGAACCCGGTAACATCAGTGATAAATCCTGGCGTTAGTAAAAGTGTTCCGCCAATTAAGATGCAAATTCCATCTAAAAGAGCTTCGCCTGGAATCTGACCGGAGCTTAGTTGTTCCTGCACCCTTCTGATTGTCTGGAGTCCCTCTCTTTTGGCTAAATAAGCCCCAATGATTCCTGTTAATAAAATTAGAGCAATGGTTGGCCAAACACCGATAGCTTTACCTGAAAAAAGTAAAACACCAATATCCATAGCAGGAATTACAATGATCAACAAAAATAAATAACGCATAGATGGTCCCCTTTCAAATGCTTATTCTTATTATATTACCAATGGGGATGATTTTGTGGTTATTAAAAAAAAGAAGGGGTTTCCCCTTCTTTTTCCCTTATCTGCTCTTATAAGACACTAGCATGTCCGTTGTAGATAACTCCACTAGTAGCATCTACGGTTATTTCTTGGCCATCTTTAAACAATTCTAAGGCATTATCTACCCCAACAACCACTGGGATGCTAAGGTTTAGTCCAACCACTGCTGCATGGCTTGTTAATCCGCCCTCTTGGGTAATAACAGCCGCACATTTTTCAAGTGCTGGCACCATATCGCGATCCGTACCAATTGTCACAAGAATCGAACCTTGCTTTACTTTTTCTAAAGCTTCTTTCGCATCATGGGCAACTACCACTTTACCAAAGGCTGTTCTACGGCCAATTCCTTGTGCTTTTGTAATAATATCGCCGACAACATGGATTTTCATTAGGTTTGTTGTACCGGCTTCACCTACTGGCACACCAGCAGTAATAACAACTAAATCACCACGCTTAACGATACCACTATTTAAGCTTTCTTCAACGGCAATATCCAGCATTTCGTCTGTTGTGGTTGCAACCCTTCCAAACTGCGTGTAAACACCCCAAACAAGGGATAGACGCCGGCATACATGTTCAACGGAAGTTACCGCAACAATCGCTGCTTTCGGACGATATTTAGAAATCATTCTAGCAGTATGACCGCTTTCAGTTGGGGTAATAATCGATTTTACATCAAGATTTAAAGCAGTATGTGCGACAGATTGTCCAATCGCATCTGTAAGATTATGTTCTGCATCTTTACTGCGGCTTGAAAGTATTTCTTTATGATCTAAAGCTGATTCTGCTCTGGAAGCAATATTGTGCATCGTTTGGACTGCTTCCACAGGATATTGTCCTGCAGCAGTTTCACCAGAAAGCATGATTGCGTCAGTTCCATCAAATATCGCATTCGCTACATCACTAGCTTCTGCACGAGTTGGTCTAGGATTTCTCTGCATGGAATCAAGCATTTGAGTCGCAGTAATAACTGGTTTGCCCTGCGCATTACATTTCTTAATTAACATCTTTTGGACAAGTGGAACCTCTTCAGCAGGGATTTCTACGCCAAGATCTCCACGAGCAACCATTAAGCCATCAGAAATTTCTAAGATTTCGTCAATGTTATCGACGCCTTCCTGGTTTTCAATCTTAGGAATAATGTGGATATGTGTAGCATTATTTCCTTCTAATAACTGACGGATTTCTAAAACATCCTTTGCACGTCGAACGAAAGAGGCAGCAATAAAATCAACACCTTGTTCAATTCCGAAAAGAATATCTTGAGTATCTTTTTCTGTAATTCCAGGCAGGTTCACTGATACACCTGGAACGTTAACGCCTTTTTTATTTTTCAATGTACCGCTATTTAAAATTTTGGTATGGATTTCATTCGCCGATTTATCCACATTCGTTACTTCTAAGCCAATTAAGCCATCATCTAAAAGAATCTTTGAGCCTACATGGACATCTTCAATTAGCCCTGGATATGTAACTGAAAACTTTTGAAGAGTTCCTTCTACTTCGGTCATGGAAACGATAATATTTTCTCCAGCCGTTAGCTCAAGTGCACCGTTTTCCATGTTGTTTGTCCGAATTTCAGGACCTTTTGTATCTAATAGGATGGCAACGATTTTGCCAGTTTGTCTGGATGCTTCGCGAATATTTTGGATTCGTGCACCATGTTCTGCAAAATCTCCATGTGAAAAATTTAATCGAGCTACGTTCATACCCGAATTGATTAATTGTGTTAATTTTTCAACGCTTTCACTAGCTGGACCAATCGTACAAACGATTTTTGTTTTTCGTAACATTCTTATTTTTCCTCCCGTATTAGAAAAGCAATTTTGCCATTTCTTAAATTCATAAATCCTTAAATCGATAATTCCATAGAAAGTTTGTAAAGATCACGATCTAAAGTATGTTGTCGGCCAAGTGCTTCAATGATGTCATAATCTACAAGCTGATTCTTTTCAATCCCTACTGCTCGGCCGCCTTTCCCTTCAATAAGAAGCTCAACTGCTCTTGCTCCTAATCTGCTTGCAAGAACTCTGTCAGCTGCAGTTGGTGAGCCACCGCGTTGAATATGACCTAAGACAGAAACTCTCGTATCAAAGTTTGTTGCCTCCTGAACTTGCTGCCCAAGCTCAACACCACTGCACACACCTTCAGCAACAACAATAATACTATGCTTTTTACCGCGTTCCTGCCCTTTTCGAAGTTTTTCAACGATATCATTCATGTCATAGCCTTCTTCAGGTATTAAAATCGTTTCTGCACCGCCAGCAAGTCCTGCCCAAAGAGCAATGTCCCCAGCGTTTCGCCCCATTACTTCAATAATAAAAGTTCTTTCATGAGAAGTCGCAGTGTCACGAATTTTATCTAATGAATCGATAACTGTATTTAATGCTGTGTCAAACCCAATCGTAAGTTCTGTCCCAGGAATATCATTATCAATCGTACCCGGAACCCCAACACACGGATAGCCATGTTCTGTTAACGCTTTTGCCCCACGGTAAGAACCATCTCCACCGATAACCACTAGGCCTTCAATTCCATGTGCTTTTAGCTGCTCGATCCCTTTTTGCTGTCCTTCTTTTGTTTTAAATTCTGGGCAGCGTGCCGATTGGAGCATTGTCCCGCCGCGCTGAATAATATCTCCAACAGAACCAAGTTCAAGCTTTTTAATATTTCCAGAAATTAATCCCGTATAACCACCATAGATACCATAAACCTCAAGATTGTGATAAATTGCTTTCCGAACCACAGCACGAATTGCTGGATTCATCCCTGGGGAATCTCCACCACTTGTAAGTACTCCTATTTTTTTCATGGTTACCACCTCAATTTTTAATTTAAAAAAATATGTATATCCTCATTTGAAATAGAAAATAAAGCTACGATCCTATAAAAATTACTTCTTTTATTATTTACATAAAACCCTCGAATATTTATAAAATAACATGAAGAAATAACTATAACAACCTTATGGTATTAGTAATTATAATAGGCAGAATAATCTATTAACTGGAAACGCTTTATTCACTCTTGTAAGCGTCATCAACAAACTTTTTATGGATTTCTGGTGAACATTTTGTGAATTTTAAAAAAGCGGAAGCGCCCGTTTAGTTGCGTATGGACTGGAGCGCTCCAACTGAGATAAATGAAAATTGAAAAGCGGAAGCGCCTTGTCCAGGGGCGACAGGCATAAGACGAGCCGGCTTGAAGGTTGCTTTTTAACCTTCAGGACGGATTGGCTTATGACCCCGAGCCCCCAGGCGCTGGAGCTAGACAACACGGAGAGGGTTAGCGCATTCGTGCTTGACTTATCGTAGGGCTGAGAGCGAAGTCCACTAGCAGTTGGGCGCTGGAGCTGGATTCAGAGAATAAAAAAAAGTGCCCATCGTTATGAGCACGTTATATTAATTAACCCCGATGTAATCATTGACAATTGCAAATTCACCGATAGTCCTGAAACGGTTGTAACGATCAGCAATTAATTCATCTTCTGAAAGCTTTAGCAGCTGCTGCAACGCCGTCTTAAGTACATTATCAATTTCTTCTGCTTGCTTGATTGCATCTCTTTGGGCACCGCCCTTAATTTCGGGAATGATCCCATCAATGACGCCTAGTACTTTTAAGTCCGGTGCGGTTATTTTCATTGTTTCGGCTGCATTTTTAGCCAGAGCTGCATCTTTCCATAATATTGCCGCAGCACCCTCCGGTGAAATAACCGAGTAGGTTGAATTCTCCAGCATATAGATACGATTACCAACTCCAAGTGCAAGAGCGCCGCCACTCCCGCCTTCACCAATCACTATACACACCACTGGAACCCTAAGACCAGCCATTTCGAACAAATTGCGAGCAATTGCTTCACTTTGCCCGCGTTCTTCTGCTGCCTTTCCAGGATAGGCACCCTTTGTATCAATGAAACAAATAATCGGTCGATTAAATTTATCTGCTTGTTTCATTAATCGAAGTGCTTTTCTGTAGCCTTCTGGATGTGGCATTCCAAAGTTTCTGCGAATATTCTCTTTCGTGTCTCTTCCGCGCTGGTGGCCAATCACTGTTACAGGTAATCCTTTATATTTAGCAATTCCGCCCACTATTGCCTCATCATCAGCAAAGGTTCGGTCGCCATGACATTCAAAGAAATTCTCAAACAGATAGGGAATATAATCTAGCGTTGTCGGCCTGTTTGGAAGACGAGCAATTTGTACCCGATCCCAAGGCTTAATGTTTTCATAGATACTCTGCTCAAGCTTTTCAAGCCTAGTCTCTAATTTGCTAATTTCTGAACTTAAGTCAACATCCGCGGTTTTGGTGAACTCTTTTAAATCAGTGATTTTCTTTCTCAACTCGATGACCGGGCGTTCAAATTCTAATTCTCCTACCATCTGAGCACACCTCCAGGTTGATGGATTTCTAGAATGTTTGTGACTTTCTCAACTAGGTCATTTCGAACGATGATTGCATCCAACTGACCGTGTTTTAACAGAAACTCTGACGTTTGAAAATCCTCAGGCAATTCTTCGCGGATGGATTGTTCAATAACTCTCCGTCCGGCAAATGCGATGAGCGCGCCTGGTTCAGCAAGGTTGAAATCTCCCAATGATGCGAAGCTCGCAGATACACCACCAGTTGTCGGGTGCGTCATTATCGAAATGATTAATCCACCATTATTACTAAACCTTTTTAAGGCAACACTTGTTTTTGCCATTTGCATTAAACTTAAGGCACCCTCTTGCATTCTCGCTCCACCTGATGCGGTAAAAATAATAAACGGAACATTTAACTCATCCGCTTTTTCAATTGCTAGTGTAATTTTTTCGCCAACAACCGATCCCATGCTTCCCATTCGGAACGTGGCATCCATAATGGCGAGAACAATTTTATGACCGTTAACTGTTCCTATTCCAGTGACA
Organism: Bacillus sp. OV166; assembly: GCF_900177675.1. Taxonomy (GTDB): domain Bacteria; phylum Bacillota; class Bacilli; order Bacillales; family Cytobacillaceae; genus Neobacillus. The sequence goes on from NZ_FXWM01000001.1 coordinate 5,260,741, forward strand.
ACAGCCTCGTTCAATTTACTCTTTTGTCGGTCTTTTTCAAGCTTTTCAAGGTAGTCAGGAAAGTTTAATGGATTTTTTGAAATCATATTATCATTCATTTCCATGAAACTTCCTTCATCAATGAAAGTGTCAATCCGTTCTTTTGAGTTCATTGGAAAATGATGACCGCAATGCAAACATATTTTTAAATTTTTCATTAATTCTTTTGTATACATAATCTTCTTACATGAAGGACACTTTGACATAATTCCTTCAGGAACATCATTTTTTGCAGTTTCCGTCGGTATTTGAGCATATTTCTTCTTTTTTGTATGATTTTTTGAAAAAAGATCTTTTAGCGCCAAAAATTAAACCTCCCTTGTGTTACGATAACTCTGGCAAGTTTCTCCAATTATTACTATTAAGAAGTTTTTCTATTCATGCTAAACTTCATACATCCATAGTGGTCAGACCACCATTGAAATAAAAATACCCTATCTTAGGGCTTGGTTAACCTACACTATAAATTAAAATGAGTTAAAAATCTGTTAGTATTTGTCGTTAAAAACAGACAAATTACGTAGATTGTAATAAGCAGATAGTGTTTTGGCTTCCTTCTTTTCAGACAGGGCCTCAATTAGTAATAGATAGTCTTGACGAGGATTGACAATTTTTTTTGAATCAAGCGAATGGTAATACTCTTTTAAAATAGACCAAATTCTAGAGAAAAGGTGGTTATCAGCAATTTCAATAATTTGATAAAAAAACTCATCATCATTTACGCTGTTATCTTGATTTGCCCATTCTTTCAAATTCACTATATTTTTGTTATCTATTTTTTGCAAGGCTAATCTTAGACAGTCCATCTCAATATAACACTTTGTCTCAAAAACATCACGTTTCGCTTTTTCATCCTGTAAAATAAATGTACTAAGAAGCTGGACAAGATGATTGCCCCGAAAGTCGCGAATAAACGTCCCTTCGCCCCTCCGTGTTTCAATTAACCCAAGCAATTCTAATGCCCTAAGTGCCTCTCTAACGGAAGAGCGCCCGAAATTCAGGCGCTCCGACAATTCTCGTTCAGATGGGATCTTATCTCCGGATTGTAATCCATCGATTGTTATCATTTCTCGTAACTGCTTAACAATCTCTAAATATACCTTAGTCTTGTTTCCCACTAACGTATCACTCACTTTTGCCAATAATAGCGAGCCTCTTTGTTTTTTCCTTTATTTCTTCAGGATCAACCTTAATGCGGGCAACCCCGGTTTCCATTGCTGCTTTTGCGACTGCTGCTGCAACATCTGGAGCAACTCTCGGATCAAAAGGTCCGGGAATGACATAGTCGGAATTCAGCTCATCTGGACTGATTAGATTGGCAATAGCTTCTACTGCCGCGACTTTCATTTTTTCATTTATATGGGTGGCACGAACATCGAGTGCCCCACGGAAAATTCCCGGGAATGCAAGAACATTGTTAACTTGGTTTGGAAAATCTGAACGGCCTGTTCCGACCACTTTTGCTCCTGCTGCTTTTGCCACATCAGGCATAATTTCAGGGTCAGGATTGGCCATAGCAAAAATAATAGAATCTGGATTCATTGATGCTACCATTTCTTTTGTAAGTGCACCTGCAACCGAAACTCCGATAAAAACATCCGCACCTTTAATTACATCTGCAAGGCTGCCTGTAAGGTTATCTCGGTTTGTATATTTCGCTACTTCAGCTTTAACTGCATTCATACCCTGTGGACGCCCTTCGTAGATGGCGCCTTTTGTATCACACATAATTATGTCCCTAACACCGTAACTATATAACAATTTAATAATGGCAATCCCCGCTGCACCAGCACCGTTTGCGACCACTTTAATTTCTGTCATTTTTTTGCCGATAAGCTTAAGTGCGTTGACAAGACCTGCAACCGTAACAATTGCTGTCCCATGCTGATCATCATGAAAGATTGGAATATTTGCTTCCTTTTTTAATCTTTCCTCAATTACGAAACAATTTGGAGCAGCAATATCTTCAAGATTTACGCCTCCAAAAGTAGGTTCAAGTAATTTTACAGTTTCAACAATTTTGTCAACATCAGTTGTGTTCAAACAGATGGGAAAAGCATCAACACCAGCAAAGCTTTTAAATAGTACTGCTTTACCTTCCATAACAGGGAGAGCTGCCTCAGGTCCAATATTACCAAGTCCAAGAACAGCGGTGCCATCAGATACAACTGCAACCATGTTCCCTTTCATGGTATATTCGTAAACCAATTCTGGTTTCTCATAAATATCTTTGCATGGCTCTGCAACACCTGGTGAATAAGCTAAACTTAAATCATGTGCATTTCGGACTAAAACTTTTGATTTCGACTCTAACTTTCCCTTATTAATTCGATGCATATGTAATGCTTCTTCCCGTAATGTCAAGATAGTTCACCCCTCAAATTTTTACAAAAGATTATTTAACATCCCGCTATATGTAGTTCGATTTTGTGGTGGTCAGACCACACTTGTCTCATTATCACTATAACATATCTTCGAAAGTTGTAAAGAATTATTCCTTCAGGACAACATTTTTTGGACCTAGCACATTTCTTAATAATTGCAGTAATTCGGGGGTAGGATTGATATTATTTTCTGACCCCAGTCTAATTGTTTTCCGGTTTTTTTCATAGTGTAAGATCACTGCTGCAGTTCCTTGATTTTCTTTTAGCAGCTGATTTAATTGCTGGAGGGAAGATTCATCCTGTTTATCCTCAACTATTTTCAAATATAAAACTGACTGTATAACCGTTTTAGTTTGTAACCACTCCTCTAAGTTTGAAACTTGTTGAATGATAAATTGCTGCTTCCCTTCACGTTCCTCTATTTTCCCTTCAATCAATAAAAATTTCCCATGCCCTAATAGATGCGAATATTTTTTGTAAACATTCGGGAATGCCACTGCTTCCATTTCGCCGCTTGCATCACTTACCGTTAAAAAGGCCATTGAATCGCCTTTCCTGGTACGAATGGATTTCATAGAGGTGATATAAACGCCTGATGAAATCCTTTGGGTTTGATTTTTGATCCCAAACAGAGCATGTGCCCCTGCATGTTTGAGTTGCTCTTCATAAATAGAGACCGGATGGTCCGAAAGATAAAAGCCAAGTGCTTCTTTTTCAAATGTCAGCTTATTCTCCAGACTAATGGGATCGACTTGCATATAGTTAGGCTTTGGTATGAATTCTTCTTCAAATAAATCAAATTGATTATTTTCAGACGGCTTAAATATTTGTGCATGCTCCATCGCTACATCTAAACTGGCGAGCAGAACGGCACGATCCTCACCAAATTCATCAAAGCAGCCAGAATGGACCAGGAACTCAAGCGTTTTTCGATTGATGGCTTTTGAGGAAACCCGAATACAAAAATCAAATAAGTCTACAAATCTTTTCTTTTTCCTTGCCTGAAAGATCTCTTTTAAGGCGGCAGCCCCTACGCTTTTAATGGCTGCTAAGCTGTAACGTATTCCTTCATGTTCAACTTGAAAGGAGTAACCACTATTATTGATGGATGGAGGCAGGATCTTGATTTCCTTTTGTTTTGTTTCCATGATGTATTGTGCTATTTTCGTATCATTTCCGATTGCCGATGTAAGCAGGCCGGCCATAAAATAAACCGGGTAATTTGCTTTTAAAAAAGCTAACTGGTAAGCAATCATACTATAGGCAACAGCGTGACTTCGGTTAAAGCCATAATTAGCAAAACGAACAATTAAATCGTAAATGTCGTTGGCTAGTGTTTGATCATACCCTTTTCTTAGCGCTCCCTGGACAAAATGACTCCGCTCTTTATCAAGAATATCCTTTTTCTTTTTTCCGACCGCTCTTCTTAAAAGGTCGGCTTCACCAAGTGAAAAACCAGCCATTTTCGAAGCAATTTGCATAATTTGCTCTTGGTAAACAATGACGCCATATGTATTCTCAAGGATAGGCTGCAAATCAGGGTGTGGATATTCGACTTTCTTTACGCGGTGTTTTCGATCAATAAAGAGTGGGATATTTTCCATTGGTCCTGGACGGTACAAGGCATTGACTGCCACAATATCTTCAAATCGGGAAGGTTTTAAGCGGGTTAGAACTTTGCGCATCCCTTCAGATTCCAGCTGAAATATACCTGTCGTTTCTCCGCCCGCTAACAGGTTGAAGGTCACAGTGTCCTCTAATGGAATCGAGTTGATGTTTATTTTCTTACCAGTTTTCCGATAGATAGAAGATAAAATTGAATCGATTAATGTAAGGTTCCGTAAGCCTAGAAAGTCCATTTTCAAGAGCCCGATTTCTTCGAGATGTTCCATTGAAAATTGCGTTAAATATACATGGTTAGACCCGCGTTGAATGGGGATTAAATCAATTAGCTGTTTCTCACTTATGACCACACCAGCTGCATGGGTGGAAGTGTGGCGCGGTAGACCTTCTAGTTTTAAAGCCGTTTCAAAAAGCCGTTGATTCATCGGGCTTTCCTTAATAAATTTTCTAAGTGGTTCCGATTCTTTATAGGCTCCTTGCAGGTTTATTCCTAATCGCGACGGAATCGTCCTTGATAAATGTTCCAGTTCCTTTGAATTTAACCCGAAAACCTTACCGACATCCCTTAATGCAGCTTTTGCTGCGAGGGTTCCAAAAGTTACGATTTGCGCGACATGTAGTTCACCGTATTTCGCCGCAACGTAATTAATCACCTCATCGCGCCGATGATCTGGAAAATCAATATCAATATCAGGCATCGAAATCCGCTCAGGATTTAGAAATCGTTCAAATAATAGATTATGCTTTAATGGGTCAACATCAGTTATGTATAAAACATAAGCAACAAGCGAACCTGCTGCCGAGCCCCTTCCTGGACCTGTTAGAATTCCCTGCGCGCGGGCATATCTCATAAAATCCCAAACAATTAAAAAGTAGTTGCTAAATTCCATTCGCTTAATGACCGATAGTTCATAGGACAAACGATCATAATATTCCTGAGATGGGGCAGAAAAACGTTCGCTTAATCCCTGATTGCACAACACTTCAAGGTACTCCTCAGCTGGAATTCCATTCTCCGTTGGGAATGTTGGCAGATAGGTCTTATTCAGTTCAATGTTAAAGTCGCATCTGTTTGCAATCCTGTGTGTATTTTCTAATGCATCCGGTACATCAGAAAAGCGATCCACCATTTCACTAGCAGTTTTTAAATAGAACTGATCGTTTTCCAACTTTTCTCTGTGATCGTCCTGCAATTTATCGCCATTTTTTATGGCTAACAAACACTCTTGGGCAAACATATCTTCTTTTTCTAAATAATAGACCTGATTTGTCGCTACCAGCGGGACATTCATTTCTTTTGAAATCAAGTTAAACTGATTTCTGATTGTTATTTCTTGTTCGAGTTGATGATTTTGAATCCCTAGAAAAAAGCAGTTTCTGCCGAAGATGGTATCTAGTTTTCTTATTATATTTCTGGCAATTTCTTCTTCACCATTTAAGATGGACTGCTCAATTTCTCCTTCTAGTCCAGGTGTGATAGCTATAAGCCCTTCCGAATAATGTTTCAACCATCTGAGCGGAATCCCATGATCACTTTTTGTTTGAACCGTACTAGATATCTTTAATAGATTTTTATATCCATGATCATTTTCTGCGAGTAAGACCAATGGATAGGACTCGTTATTGTTGTTTTCACTTTCTACATCCACTGTTAACCCGATGATGGGTTTAAGATTATTTTTCTTACACAACTTATAAAATTCAATCGTTCCGTACATGACGTTTCTGTCGGTTAAGGCGATCGCAGAAAAGCCTTTTTTTTGTGCATTTTCAATTAAATCCGGGACAGATGCCGTACTTGTTAATAAACTATATGCACTATATACATGTAGGTGAATAAAAGACATATTGTCACACCCTTAATTCCATAATCTCTCCCTTTATTATAGAACTTAATTTGAAAAAAGGAAAATATGTTCTTATTTTTAGGCGTTATTAAACTTGGCTGTTGATTTCCGCTCTAGGTGCTTCGCTCCAATCAACTGGCTATAAAATCAACAATGACCTTTAACTCTGCCTATTTTTAAAAACATATTTGTAATTGTTTGTCCATATAAATGAGTATTGGGATTGATTATGGATAAGGGCGGTTGACGAGATGAAAGAAATTGGTTTTTTTCCTGCTTTTATAGAAAGCTACTTTATTGCCTTAGGTGTGGTGCTTGGTGGTTCGCTTATTGGTGGTATAGCCTCATTTCTAACCGGACAGCCACCGCTAACGACCGTTTACCGCTTATCATCAGCGCTTCGAATTTGGGCGATTGTTTCTGCGATTGGCGGGACATTTGACGCGGTTTATACGTTTGAAAGAGGTTTGTTTGATGCGAATACAAAGGATCTTTTCAAACAATTTTTATTAATACTCTCTGCCTTAGGCGGGGCCCAGACTGGTGCCCTCCTGATTAATTGGTTAACCCAGGAGCATATCTCATCATGAGAATCCCGCCATTATATCGAAGACCTTCCTGGCAGCGTTTTTTTGGAGGAATGGCCGTAGGTGGTGTGATTAGCTGGTGTATTTTTTTATATATTTATGGGGTTTGGCAGGAAAAGAACACCGAATTAATTCGGACACAAGCGAAGGAAATTATTGACTTAAACGGAGAGAAAAAAATTTGGCAGGAAGAATATAAAGAAATTAATAAGCGAAATATTGAACAGCTTACAGTCCAGAAAATCAACATTAGAATTACAAACTGGGAAAAATATAAACTTGATTCTTTAAGTGTATTGGAGACAGAAGACTCGGTTAGAGATGATATTAGCATGATGATTGCAAAAGATATCGAAACAGTCTACAAAAGTAAGGACCTTTTGAAAAAAATTATTGAAAATAAACCAATTAAAATCAATGATAAAAGGTATAAACTAAAGGTTAAAGAAATGGTTTTTTATACAAACCTATCGATCCAATTAGAGATTCAGTTTGAATAATAAAAAATCGACCCTCACTCTCACGAGGGCCGATTTTTCTATTTGTTGGCTCAGTTAAACTTAGCTGTTGATTTCCGCTCCAGGGTTTTGCGGTTCGCGGGCGGGTCCGGGGAGTCTTCGCGCCTTCCGCTCCAATCAACTTGGCTATAAAATCAACAATGACTTTAACTCATCCTATTTTTTAAAAGAATAATTTTCACATACTTCGTCAAGTGCTTTCAATACATCGTCCACTTCGTTCCAAGAATAGATGGATGCTCCTGATGCAAGTGGATGCCCCCCGCCTTTGAACTTCCTTGCGACTCCATTGATGACAGGACCCTTTGAACGCAGACGTACCCTTATCTGTTCGGCTTCCTCGATGAAGAAAACCCACGCCTTTATTCCTTTTACATTTCCTAATGTTCCAACTAAGAGGGATGCCTCTGCGGGTTTTGCATTGTATTCTTGTAATAGTTCTTTTGTTAGCTTAACGGAGGCAACACCGTTATTCTGTAACTCAAAATTTTGGAGTATAAAACCGTTTAATTTAATGATATTGGTATCCAATTCATACATCTTGTCAAATAGCTCAGTCCGTGAAAAATTGTAATGAATTAATTCCCCAGCATACCCCAGTGTTTTTTCCGTCGTACTCGGAAAAAGAAATCTTCCAGTATCACCGACAATTCCAGCGTATAACAATCTCGCTGCTGCATCATTCATTTTTAGCCCTTTGTCTTTTCCGTTTAAATAAAATTCATAAATCATTTCGCTGCACGAGCTAGCGCTTGTATCCACCCATAATAAATCACCATACGGGTCCTCATTTGGATGATGATCAATTTTTATTAACTTTTCACCCAGAGAATAACGCTTGTCACAAATCCTTTCAGCATTTGCGGTATCACAAACGATCACTAATGCACCCTTATATACTTCATCTTCAATCACATCAAGCCTGCGCATGTAATGAAGGGTTGGTTCCTCTAGACCAACGGCATAAATCTTTTTATTCGGGTAGGATTCTTGAAGAATCGCTGCCAATCCACCTTGTGAACCGTAGGCATCAGGATCTGGACGGACGTGACGATGAATAATGATGGTTTCAAATTGTTCAATCTCTGCTAAAATCTGCTCAATCATGTGCAATGCTCCTTTACCAACTAATAAACCAAATGTGGTATTTTTTTGTTTTTACAGTTACAATAATAGAAGATTTTCTATACTTGGAGGAAATAATATGTTTGTACTGGTTGTATTAATTGCTATACTATTTGCTTTCTATCTATTTTATAAAACAAAATACTTCAGAAGCAACCGTTTAGTAGAAAAGAAATGGCTTGCTGCTAAATCAAATATTGCCTTAGGGCTTTTTGTCTTTTTATTTGGAGTTAATCACATGCTATTTATTTCCGAAACAACGGTTATGTATATAGTTGCCGCAGTATTTATTGTTTATGGAGCACTATTTAGCTGGATCGGTTTCAAAAAATATAAACATTACCTTCCATTCGCAATCGAGGAAGCAAAAAATTTTGAACTGCAAAAATAAATATAGAAGCCGCTTCTCCATTGGTGAAGCGGCTTTTTTAAAGTATATAACTTTGATAATTGTCCAGCTCCAGCGCCCAGCGGCTAGTGTACTTCGCTAAACAGGCGCTTCCGCTTTTCTAGTTCCTATCAAGCAATTGACACATCATCATTGCTTTTCCAACTAATATTCCTTCATTGAAAACTTCTACATCCACTTTTCCAAATTTACGTCCAACTTCAAGTACTTTCGGATAAATTTCTAATACACTCTCCATTTGAACAGGTTTAATAAAGTATATAGTCATATTTTCAACGACAAGATCGCCTTTTTTATAGCTCCGTAATACCCGGTTTGCTGCATCAGAGACAATCGTTGTAAACACACCGTAAGAGATTGTTCCAAGTTGGTTGGTCATTTGTGGGGTTACTTCGCAAGAGTAAACCTCTTCTCCTTTTGCTTTTCCCTGCATTAATACCATTTGATTTGTAACGATATCGTCGAGAGTTTCCCCGACCTGTGGCTGCCGCTGGTTCATTTGTAATGCTTTTAAAACATCCTGCCTGCTAATAATACCTTCCAAACGGTTTGAGTCATCTGTAACAGGAAGTACTTCAATTCCTTCCCAGACCATGGTATGTGCAGTTGAAGCCACACTTGTCTTCCCATTTACCGACATGGGGTGCTTGGTCATAATTTTATCGATGGATGCTTCTAAATCCTGACCTAAAATGTCCTTACTTGTCACCATCCCTTGAATCTTCATGTTTTGGTCAACAACTGGGTAGCGGCTGTGTGCAGTTTCTTGATTAAATTCATGCCATTTTGACACCCTATCCGACGTTTTTAGATAAAAAGTATCAGCAAGAGGGGTTAAAATATCTTCGACTAAAATAATTTCTTTTTTGATTAATTGGTCATAAATCGCCCGGTTAATCATGGTTGCGACCGTAAACGTATCATAGCTCGTTGAAATGACCGGTATTTCTAGTTTATCTGCTAGCTTTTTGATATGATCGTCAGCATCAAATCCACCGGTTATGAGCACAGCGGCTCCAGCTTTTAAAGCAAGTTCATGCGCCTGAGTCCGGTTCCCGACTATTAATAGGTTACCAGCCTCAGTATAGCGCATCATGGCTTCTAATTTCATGGCACCAATAACAAATTTATTTAGGGTTTTATGCAAGCCCGTTCTTCCGCCCAATACCTGACCATCAACAATATTTACTACCTCAGCAAAAGTAAGTTTTTCAATATTCTCTTTCTTTTTCCGTTCTATTCTAATCGTTCCAACTCGTTCGATGGTACTTACATATCCTTTGTTTTCCGCTTCTTTAATCGCACGGTAGGCTGTACCTTCACTGACAGACATCGCCTTGGCAATTTGTCTGACAGATATCTTTTCTCCAATAGGGAGACGATCAATATATTGTAATATTTGTTCATGCTTAGTGGCCAAGACCTTCACCCTTTATAGTCAAATTCCAATTATTCTATTTAGAATAACCCGGATTACATATAATTTTTATTATAGAGTGTTGAAAGCCTTGATTCAATGTGGATTCTCACATTACTCTTAATTCTCAATGATAGAACCTAGATTTCTTCCTAGATCGTCGCTCCGATTGAAGTTTATGTCCTTGCTTTTTGGGGCTATAAAGAAGGCCAGTAAGATTTCCAGCGATAACGATTAAGGCAAATGAGAGCCAGGCTAATGAAAATATCCCTTGAGCCCCATCAGCATAAATCGATAATCTTGGTGCTCCATAATAAAGCAAGATGCCACAGAGTAACAGGCAAAGTAAATATCTGTTCTTTTTCAATTTTATTTCCTCCCCCTAAAAGACTGCTTGTTCCATATTTATGCATAGTGGAGGGAAAAAAGTATGTAAATCACCCAAGATCAATTAAATTTCGATGGCTTCGCCTGGTTGGAGTACTTTACCATTTTTATCTTCCAGCAACTCAATAAACTTGAACGGGTCTTGTTTGATTGGCGGGAAGGTATTGTAGTGGATCGGCACAACTGTTTTAGCTTTTAACAGCATGGCTGCGTATGCTGCATCTTCAGGCCCCATTGTAAAATTATCACCTATGGGCAGGAAGGCTACTTCAATCGGATGGCGCTCACCAATCAACTTCATATCTGAAAATAACCCCGTATCACCAGCATGATAAATCGTCTTTCCTTCATTCATAAATAAGATTCCAGCAGGCATGCCGCAATAGATGAGTTCATTATTTTCTGTTGTAAAGCTTGATCCATGAAAGGCCTGAGTTAGTTTAACTTTGCCAAACTCAAATTGATGGGCACCACCAATGTGCATGCCATGGGTATTAACTCCCTGCCAGCTTAAGTAGGTAGATATTTCGTGGTTAGCAACGACAAGGGAGTTATTTTTCTTTGCCAGCTCGACCGTATCCCCGACATGGTCATTGTGACCATGCGATAAAATAATGACATCTGGTCTTAGTTCCTCCACTTTCAAGTCCGTCAATTGATTACCATTTATGAAGGGGTCAATTAAGATGGTTTTCCCGTTTGTTTGAATTTGTACAACTGAATGTCCATGATACGAAATTTTCATTAGACTTGCTCCTCTCGGTTTTCATATAGTATATACTTCCATACAATAACTGTAATTCCTTCCATATCTCTAGTTTAATCCTAATATATTGATTTTAAGCAAGGAGAAGTAAAAGGTGGTCAGTTAGTTTACATTTCAAGTTTTAATTGATAATCTCATCATAGGACATGAATTACATAGGGGGAGTAAAATGAATCAGCGATTAACTAAGCTTCAAACATGGATGAGAGAAAACGATATTGAAGTTAGCTTCCTAACCTCATCAGAGAATGTATTTTATTTAAGCGGATATTACACCAATCCACATGAACGCTTGCTTGCACTGGCTGTTTTTCAGACGCACGAGCCATTCCTTGTCTGCCCTGGAATGGAAGTCCATGATGCCAAACGTTCTGGCTGGGACTATGAAATTCTCGGCTATAGCGACATTGACAATCCATGGGAAATGATTCTAAATTCCATCAATAAAAGAATAAACCATGTGGCAAAAGCAGCTATTGAAAAAGAGCATATGAATGTGGAACGTTATGAACAACTCTCAAAGTTATTCCCGCAGGCATCATTTGTTTCTGCAGAAGAAAAGTTACAAATACTTCGCATGATTAAAGATGCCAAGGAATTAAAAATTATTGAAGAGGCCTGTGCCCTTGCCGATTACGCAGTTGAATTCGGTGCTAGTGAAATCAAGGAAGGCAAAACGGAGTTGGAAATACTTAATGCCTTAGAATACGCCCTAAAACAAAAGGGTGTGACCGAAATGTCGTTTTCGACAATGGTGCTTACTGGGGCAAATGCAGCTTCCCCTCATGGAAACCCTGGAGAAACAAAAATTCAAAAAGGCGATCTTGTTTTATTTGATTTGGGAGTGGTCGTTGACAGGTATTGTTCTGATATCACTAGAACGGTTGCTTATGGGGACATTAATGACAAGCAAAAGGAAATCTATGACACCGTATTAAAAGCCCAGCTTGCTGCCATTGAAGCAAGCAAACCAGGGGTTCGTGCAGCCGAAGTGGACTTAACTGCCCGTCGAATCATTGCTGAAGCCGGATTCGGAGAGTATTTTCCACACCGCCTTGGGCATGGCCTCGGGATAAGCGTGCATGAATACCCATCTCTAACCGAGACAAATGACCTTATTATTGAAGAAGGTATGGTATACACGATTGAACCAGGTATCTATGTACCAAATGTGGCTGGTGTTCGCATTGAAGACGATTTGTTTATTACCGCAGACGGGGCAAAGGTCCTAACAAAATTCCCAAAAGAGTTACAGATCATTAAATAATTTCTTTTGGACTTTTTTTACATTGAAATCTGTGAAGAGTTGATATATTATATAAATACAAGCTGCGTTGTTCGTAGTCATAATAAAGTTTTAACCTTTAAGCTGTAAAAGGGAGTTTAACCATTGGAGCTCGAATGACAAGCCTCTGTCTATAAGACCTGGAGGACATGCAGAAAAGTTTCTGAGAACACCCACTTTGAGGAGTGGTGGTTTAAAACTTTCTTATATTAATACGGCAAATGCGGCTACATATTTAGTTTTATAAAACCAGTTCCTTTTTAGGAGCTGGTTTTATTTTTATTAAATGCTTTGTTAATAATTTTAGACTTTTTACGCCAAATGTGCCCAATTTCAAAGTTCCTGGCTCTTTTCAGTCACGTAGAACCTCTCTACGTTACCCTTTTCTCTGGTACTGGCTCTTTTCGGGCACGTAGAATCACCCTTTATAAAAAGGAGGAGGGACATATCCGTCCCTCCTCCTTGCTAGTTAATCATTATTTTTCCAACAATGTTTTGGTATCTAAAAATCCAAGCCCGTGTGCGTCTGCGACTGCTTCATAAGTCACATACCCGCCTAGTGTGTTGATACCCTTCAATAATGCTTCATTGCTGAGACATGCTTGTTTGTACCCCTTGTTGGCAATTTGAACCGCATATGGTACGGTTACGTTTGTTAGCGCAATGGTTGATGTTCTTGGTACTGCACCAGGCATATTGGCAACAGCATAATGGACAACATCATGCTTCACATAAGTTGGATTATCATGAGTAGTAATCCGATCAGTTGTTTCAAAAATTCCACCTTGGTCGATTGCAATATCGACAACGACACTGCCAGGTTTCATGGATTGAATCATCGCTTCCGTTACAAGTTTCGGTGCTTTCGCCCCTGGAATAAGAACAGCACCAATGACCAAATCCGACTCCCTTACAGCTTCGGCAATATTATAAGGATTGGACATTAAGGTTGTCACATCGGATCCAAAAATATCATCTAATTGACGAAGTCGATCTGGATTTAAATCAATAATGGTCACTTTTGCGCCTAAACCAATCGCCATTTTAGCCGCATTCGTTCCAGCCACACCGCCGCCAATAATAGTTACTGTTCCTCTTTGGACTCCTGGGACTCCGGATAGAAGAATACCCATCCCTCCATGAACCTTCTCAAGGAATTGAGCACCAATTTGAGCAGCCATTCTTCCAGCGACCTCACTCATCGGTGTTAATAATGGTAAACTTCTATTAGGTAACTGAACCGTTTCATAGGCTATACCCACTACTTTTTTATCAATCAATGCTTTGGTTAATTCTGGTTCAGGTGCAAGATGTAAGTATGTAAATAATATTAAGCCTTCTCGGAAGTATTTATATTCGCTAGGAAGCGGTTCTTTAACCTTCATCACCATTTCCATGGACCATGCTTCTTCTGCTGTATCTACTAATTTCGCACCAGCAGTTTCATAATCCTCATTTAAAAAACCTGAGCCTAGCCCTGCTCCTTTTTCAATAAAAACCTCATGACCAAATTTCACCAAATTGACCACTCCAGCAGGTGTCATGGCTACACGGTTTTCATTATTTTTGATTTCCGTAGGTACTCCGATCCGCATGTGTTTCCCTCCAAGTATTATTATTCATAGAAAAATAGACCATGCCAATTTTATTATAACCTTTTTCATCCTAGTTGATGATAACAAATAGTCATTTGATTTCCACAAAAAAATATAGCAAAAGCTTTGCCGATTATGGCAAAGCCTATGTTTTTATGATTCATTAATAATAAGGATAATAAGGGTATGGGTATGGGTATGGCGGATAGTAAGGATATCCGTAACCATATCCGTAGCCTGGAGATAATAAGGCACCTGCAGCTAACCCAGTTAAGAATGGGAACCCGAATCCAAATCCAAATGGTCTGCCAAAGCCAAATCCAAATGGTCTGCCGAATCCACCAAATCCAAATCCTGGACGACCGAAACCACCAAATCCAAATCCTGGACGACCAAATCCACCAAATCCAAATCCTGGACGGCCGAATCCACCAAATCCAAATCCTGGACGGCCAAATCCACCAAAGTGTCCGAAACCTCCGTGACCGAATCCACCATGAATCCTTTCATCTGCAGGATTCACATCATAGTGCAAATCAATGTTATTAGGCATTCCATACATTTCTGTACTCATAATTCTCCTCCTCATTCTAATTAAATGACACACTAAAGAATATGCATATACAAAAACATATTCTTGGGTATTTGCCCGTATTTACAAAAATTCCAAGACATTTGTCCAAGAACAAGAGGCACAAGTGCCTTCTAATTCAATAAAAAAAACTGTCCCTTATTTAGGACAGTCCCACATTACTACACCATTTAACTCTCAGTACCAGCAAAATCATTACTTTCAGCAAGTGCTGTTCCTTCGCCAATAAAACCACTATTATACGAATTCATAATTTGTTGGCTTACTTCAATCGTACCCTTTTCGTCAAACTCAAACAAATACTTTTTATTCTGGTCATGGTTTACCATCCGACAATCTCCTTTCCTTTGTAAACTACCTTTATATTGTTCGAAAAATTGCAACAGTTATTCCTTGTTAAATAATGTATAATTTAAGTAAGGAGATGATAAATCATGGGACTTCAATATCAGAATATTTTAGTCGCTATTGATGGGTCAAAAGAAGCAGATTGGGCTTTTAAAAAGGGAATTGAAATTGCCAAAAGAAATGATGCCACCCTATTATTAGTCCATGTTATTGACACTAGGACGTTTACATTAATTGAGGCTTACGATACAGTTATTGGTGATCGGGCAGAAAAGCTTGCAAAAGATATGCTTGAAAATTATCTAAAACAAGCGGAGGATGCAGGATTAACAAAAGTGCAATATGAAATAGACTACGGCTCTCCTAAAATAAGAATTCCTAGAGATCTGGCTAAGAAACACAATGTTGATTTAATTCTCTGCGGTGCTACTGGATTAAATGTAGTGGAAAGGTTCTTTATCGGCAGTGTTTCTGAACATATCACCCGATATGCAGCTTGTGACGTTCTCGTCGTACGCACAGACAAAGATTCCGAATAAATATGAAGTTTTCAAAAGCACGCAGCAATGATGCTTCGTGCTTTTTTATACACTAAATTTACCTTAAAAATAGGTTTGTAGAGAATGGTTTATATATGTATAGTATAATAAAATACTAATAAACAGATTGGAGGCAACTATATGAAAGAATATTTTTCATTTGATGATCGTCTTGGTATCGAGCTCCCCGATTTAACAATGGAATTGGCTGATTACAGCATAGAAACACAGGAAGAGATTCTCTTATATTGGGAACAAGTTCGCGGCTCTATCCCGGACCGGATTGGAGAACTAGAAATCCAAATTAATCAGAAACAAGCACTTCTTTCGAATGAAAGTAATTTCCCTCGCTCCTGTCAACTGAACACCGAAATTGCGGAACTAGCTTCGATTATTAATGATTTATGGCTATGGTACCGAGCAAACGAAGTTCTTTCAACAAAAGTCCATCAATAAAAAACTCCCTTTCTCCATCGAAAAAGGGAGTTTTCTCTATTAAAGGTCTTTTTGTATTTCTCTCACTACATGGCCAAGTTCAGGTAAAATTAATTTATTCATCGCTAGTTTCACTGCACCAGTTGAGCCTGGAGTGGAGAATACGGCTTTATTTTTTATCACACCCGCAATGGCCCTTGAAAGAATTGCAGCGCTGCCAATATCGTCTTGATAGCTCAACATCCTGAACAATTCTCCAAATCCAACAATTTCTTTATCTAGTAGATTTTGTACGGTTTCTATCGTTACGTCTCGCTTAGCAATCCCTGTGCCGCCATTTGTTAAAATGACATCAATTACTTCTTTTGAACAGCCCTTTACTATTTCATCATGAATTGGTGCGGCCTCATCTTTTACAATTACGTAATCTATAATTTTGTGACCAGCTTGTTCAAGCAGGTCCATCATCAGTTTACCACTTTTGTCTGTTTCGCTATTTCTGGTATCACTAACTGTGATTACTTTACAATTAACCGTCCTTGGGGATTCCTTTTTATGTTCTTGAGTACTCATCCAACAAACTCCTCTTTTTCTTTTAGGTAGCGAAGTTGGTAATATTTATGGGCTAAATCAGTTACCTTTCTCGTTAACTGATAATTAGAGCCAGCACCAATCGCCATACTGACAAGCGGGATACCTTGTATCATCTTTTTTCGAAACAATGTAATAACCAACGCTTTCAATAGTTGCTGCACTGGCTGTTCAATCCATGTAATATCTATAATTTCTTCATTTCCTTTATAAAAATAATAGTCATCCCGATTCTCCAATTCATCCATCAACGAGGTCCATCCCTCTAGTTGAAGCCTTGGCGGCAATGTTGCCGTATGAAACACCTTCAGAGAGGTCATCATTTCAAACGGGGTATTAACCTCAATCCCATAGGTCATTGCAATTAATTGAACAGCCCTTAAATTAATAACGGCTATTGCTGGTATGTCTGTGCTTAGAAGAAGTGGACCACCAGTCCCAGCTAAACCACCTTGAGCAAAAGAGTAAAGACGATGCCTCGCAATTTGCTGCTCTGCAATGTATTGTAATTGCTCAATTTTTAATTGGCGTAAGTCTTCTACTTTATCTAAGTCTTTATGGAATATCCTACCCGCAGAAAGAATTCTCTCCTTTGCATCCATCTGAAGCTGCGAGCCTTGTATCATATTATGTAAATGAAACAGCCAACTATCAATAACAGTAAAGAATTGCCGTTGAACCTTTTCAGGTAATAATAAGAATGATTGTTGCAGATATTTTTCATAAGTTAATTGGAAATCATTGGGCTCAAAATCACGTAAATTTCTTTCCCAATTCTGTATTTCATTCAAGACCTTTGCTTCACGGTCTGTTAATGGCATGATCGATTCCCCTCCACAGCAAGGCTTTCTATTTCCAGTATATCACAATGAAATAAAAGGATAAAAAGGCAAAAGGCAAAAGCCATTAAATTAGCTTTTGCCTTCTGTTTATTAATGAGTATTTGCTAATCGAACGACGTCTCTAGCAATCATTACTTCTTCATTAGTCGGTATAATTAATACTTTAACTGGTGAGTGTGGATAGTTTATGAATGTTTCTTCGCCTCTCACTTTGTTCAAAGCAGGGTCCCAATAAACACCCATAAATTCAAGGCCTCTTAAGATCTTCTCCCTAATCGTATCACTATTTTCACCGATACCAGCTGTGAAAATAATTGCATCTACACCATTCATTCTTGAAGCATAGGAACCGATGTATTTATGGATACGGTTTGCAAATACATCTAGAGCAAGTTGAGCGCGGTCATTACCCTTTTTAGCTTCGATTTCAATATCCCTTAAATCACTAGAGAAGCCTGACATAGCGAGCATACCACTCTTTTTATTCAAAACATCAAGTACTTCATCCGCTGTTTTATTTGTTTTTTCCATAATATAAGGAATGAGTGCAGGGTCAATATTACCTGAGCGAGTTCCCATCGTTACCCCTGCAAGTGGTGTGAAGCCCATAGATGTATCAATCGACATACCACTTTCAATCGCAGCAATACTTGCTCCATTCCCTAAATGACACGAAATAAGGCGAAGTTGTTCAACGGGTCGACCTAGTAACTCTGCAGCACGTTGTGAAACATATTTATGTGATGTTCCATGAAAGCCATACTTACGAATGCCATACTTTTCGTAATACTCCATTGGCAGGCTATACAGGTAAGAACTATCTGGCATCGTTTGGTGGAAAGCCGTATCAAAAACAGCTACTGCAGGAACATTTGGGAGCACACTCATGAAAGCTTTAATTCCTGTAAGATTTGCTGGGTTATGCAAAGGTGCAAGTTCTGATAATTCATCAATTTTCTTTAATACTTCATCTGTGATAAGCACTGAGTCATTAAATGTTTCACCACCATGGACTACTCGGTGTCCCATTCCGACAATCTCATCAAGTGATTTGATAATCCCTAAGGTGGTTAGTTTATCCAAAAGCATTTTAACCGCGACTTCATGATCAGGAATATCACTGATTTCTTGGACTTTTTCTCCATTTACTGTAATATTAAAAATCGAATCCTTCAAACCGATTCTTTCAATTAATCCTTTTGTAATAACATCTTCGCTTGGCATTTCAAACAATTGAAACTTCAAGGAAGAGCTTCCTGCATTAATTGCAATAATTTTTGCCATTTTTGTTACCGCTCCTTTTATATAACAACACTGGTTTGGAGTTATTTTTGTTAGTTCAACATTATTTTGCTCAAACCGCTCTTGATTATTTCCTTACTCATTTAATCATTGTGTATATTATATTTCAAGGTATAATTCACATGGCAGCGTTTACATTACGAATGTTAATATATTCACATATTTCGGTAATTTTATAAGATTTATAACACTCAGAAACAAAGGATGAGCAAGGTTTAAACCCTGTTCATCCTTTGTTCTCTTGGAACCATTTTTCCATTTTAGATATTATTTTATCCATTTCTACTGCATTCGAAAGGCTAGGCAAATCGACAAGTAATGCCTGCTTTGGCGGTAGCACGCCTAAACCCTTTTTTTGAAGGATGATGATACTCTTAGCTGTGTTTTTATTATTAAACATGCTCGTAGGTAATTGTAACAATCCTTGCACAATGACATGCTCTTTAAAGAATTCACTTAGTTGAGAGGCTTGTTCACTTTCAAATAAACCATTAGGAATAATAAAGAATAAATACCCACCAGGTGCTGTATACATGACACTTTGCTCAATGAATAAATGATGGGAATAGGTATGTCCCTCATCTGCCTTAACTTGATACTCCGCTGCTCTGACATCATTCGGATAATATCCAACAGGTAAATCACCGATGACCGCATCTACGGGGTCGATAAGCAGTGGCTCAAGGCTGTCTTGATTGAAGAGTTGAATAGGGTGCTCTTGTAAATTTGCATTAACATAGGCAAGCTTAATTAACAGGTCATCAATCTCCACACCGACAGAATCTACTTTTTTTTGCAGGTGATTTAATACAGTTGTTAACAAATTACCGGTTCCTACAGCTGGGTCAAGCAAGCGGAATGTTGACTGTTTCATAAATCTATTTACTAAATAACCGACAAGTATCCCCACTGTATCAGGTGTCATTTGATGGTTAGGCTGAACACTTTCTTTCATCCCTTTTAAAATGACAAGCTGATATGCCTTTCGAAGTTCCTCGTTTGAAAATTTGTTTAAATTGATCTGTTCATATTGTTTCTTAATCCTTTTTTCTGTTAGTTCGCTGACCTCAGCCTGAAGGATAGAGCCATGAAATAAATTCTCGCCAGTTTCTGCAAGTGCCTCTAAATATGTACAATTAAGTTCTTCCTGTAAAAGAAGTGCTGTTTCATTAAATAGCGTAAAAAGTTGTTCTACTGGAGAAACGTTCATCTTTTCCCCTCCCTCTTTAAATTCCTTATCCATTTTAATCGAGTATAGCTATTTTATACAAGTTTTAACCAAACAAAAAGGCCTCTCAATACCGAGGCCTTCTGCTTTACTATTTTGCAGCCTTTGCAGCTTCAATTGCTGCTTCGTAGTTAGGGTGGTTTGTTGCTTCACTAACATACTCAACATATGTCACTGTATCATTTGAATCAACAACAAATACAGCACGAGCCAGTAGTCTTAATTCTTGGATAGCAACCCCATATGCTTCTCCAAATGATAGGTCACGGTGATCAGATAACGTTTGAACATTTTCTATTCCGCTTGCAGCACACCAGCGCTTTTGTGCAAATGGTAAGTCCATGCTTACAGTTAAAATTTTCACGTTGCCTAAGCTGTTTGCTTCTTCATTAAACCGGCGTGTTTCTGCATCACACACACCCGTATCCAAAGATGGGACGGAAGTAATTAAACGCACTTGACCCTTTGTATTCTCTAATGTTACTGCTGATAAGTCATTCGCTAGGACTGTGAAGTTAGGCGCTTTGTCCCCTACCTTTACTTCATTGCCTAATAGAGTAATTGGGTTTCCTTTAAATGTTACATTTGCCATAATACATCCTCCTTTGTCGTATCCAAGTTCAAGCGATTGTTGTAAACCACTTCACTTCAAATATGTACAGTGTAAATATATCTTTTCAAAATCTATTTTGCAATTATTTAGACTTAATCGAAAATCATAAGCGTCTGTTTAGCTACATGAAAAAAGTTAACCTTCCTAATCCTCTGGAAGATTAACCTTTCCAACTATAATTCAAGCTCTTCTTTTGGTTTATGCTCGTTTTTAGACCCTTGCGAACTATTTTGCTGTTGGCCTTGGTCCTTTTTTGAGAACATTTGCTGAATTTTATCAATCGCTGATGGAGCAAGTTCAAGTATTTTCTCATACAAATGGGTGCTTTCATCTAGGTGAAGCATTTTAACTCCATGAGAGTTGACAATTAAAAAAGCAATTGGGGTAATAGAAACACCGCCCCCGCTCCCTCCCCCAAATGGATGGGATGAACCTTTACTTTGTCCTTGACCTTGTTCTTTTCCTTGTCCTTGTCCTTGACCTTGACTTTGAGATCCTTCGAGCTTAAATTCACTACCACCTGCAGCAAATCCAAAGCCTACTTTCGATACTGTCAAAATAACACTGCCGTCTGGGGTCTCAACTGGGTCCCCTATAATCGTATTAACGTCAATCATTTCTTTCAAACTTTCCATTGCAGTTGTCATCAAACCTTGAATTGGGTGGTCAGACATGGCTGTTTCCTCCTTTTTCAAACGGATTTTGTTTTATCATTTGCAAAATTAGTTTTCTTTTTAAAGTGCGGAAGTCCGCCCTTCCAGAATCTAAACAGTTTTAATCCTGCTAGAATAGCATACCCGATACGAAACTGAATAATACATGTAAATCTTGTTTGAATTACGGCTGCTTGAAAGTGTGGGGTAACCGTTATTTTGGGCATTTCTTTAAGTTTGAAATACTGACTGAGAAGCCCTATGATGCTCCCCTTAAAGGCCCATATTGCTCCGGTAATTGTCCCTGTGTGCGCCGCATCTCCTAGACCAATCAGCGTATTCCATTCTAAGCCTTTCATTGTGACCTTCCGAAAAAATTTCCTGACAATACGATGTAATCCGAACACATGATTAAGTAATTTTTTGGCATTTGATAAATTAGTCTCCACATCTTCAGTTGTGATTTGATTCGAGCCTTTTTTAGTTGATTCTCCTGCGGAATCGCCCATTTTAGTATTACTTTCTACAACTATGCTAGGAGAATTATCATCCACTTTTATTAACGGAACATTAATTGTATATTTTATTAACCCGAACCATATCTTTAATTTTATCTTTAGCTCGTCGTTGTCATTATGATGATAATAATTAATAAGGATCGTTAATTTAGTAAAAAGAATGAGAATGAATAAGAGCAATAGAATGGACAAAACCAGGAGCACCCAAAACAATTTCAATCACAACCTTTCAGCGGGTAGTATTTGCTTTTATACAAAAAAATAAACCTACCAACAATTGTTGATAGGTTTATTTTCACCGTTCCACATGGATAACTGTCGTGTCAGTGAAGAGATCATGCAAGCCCTGTTTTTTTGGTAAAAAAGCGACAATGATATATCCGAAGATAATCGTTGCCGATATAAATCGGCCAATCCATTCACGAAAGAGAATGGTTCCCCAAGTCAATTGATTATTTTTTAAATCGACTACCTTCAATCCAAACACCATTTTCCCAAGGGTTTGATTAAAATATTTTGTCATCAAGACGAAATATAAATAAAAGATGACCGCCGATGAAATGGATACTGGCGCAAACATATTGGTTTCTGATAAAGGAATATCCAATAATCGAAATATAGGTTTAATTAGCAGCCGTACAATGCTTCCTACGACCACTAAATCAAGCAGATACGCCCAAAAGCGCATCCAGAAGCCCGCATAACGAACTGTATAATTTTCCTTTCCGTCAGTCGTGGTTTCTTGATATTCATTTATTTCCATTAATTAGACCCCCTATTCTGCATACAGATACATGAGACGTGGAGAATTCGGCTTCGAAAGTATTTGCATTAATCCAGCCATTTCAACGTTTTCACCCATTAATTTCTTTGCCTGCATAGTAAATAAGGAACCCAAACCAAGAGAATCTGAATAACGGACCACCTGCGCACCTTTGAGCTTTTCTTGTTTTTTCATAAGCTTCACTACATCGTCTAAGTAGCCAAATCCATCAATTAGGTGTAAATTCTTTGCTTGTCGTCCATCGTAAACACGGCCGTCAGCAATTTTTTTCACCTGGGCGACTGGCAAGTTACGCCCTTCAGAAATCACTTTAACAAATCCTTCATAGGAATTATTAATCATCGACTGTAATATTTGCCGTTCTTCATCTGTCATTTTTCTTGTTGGGCTCATTATGTCCTTATGCTTGCCGCTTTTTATGGTGACAAAATCAACCCCATACTTATCAGCAAGACCTTCATAATTGACGCCTTCCATAATAACCCCTAGGCTGCCCGTCATCGTCTCAGGACTTGCATAAATCTTTTTTGCAGCAGTTGAAATATAATATCCTCCTGACGCTGCCATTGAACCCATTGATATATAGACTGGTTTTTTACTGTTTCTTTGAATTTCAACTAGCTTATCGTGAATCTCTGCACTTTCAACCACGCCGCCGCCCGGTGAGTTGACCTTTACTATTATCCCTTTTACAGAATCATCTTCGTTTATGTAGTTTAACTTTTTCATAAAATCCTGATGATTATAGCCTGAACTTCCAAGCAAAGAAGCTGATTCCCCTGTGTCCTGAATGACACCATTTACATCGAGAATCACTATTTTCTTTAATTGGTTGCCTTCTTTGACAACCTCTTCCGTAAAAGGCTGCTCAGCTGATGCCATAAAGTCGGTAAAATCAGTTTGTATTCCTTTAAAAGCAGTAGCAGATAAAAAATTAATTACCACAGAAACAAAAAATAACGCTGCCGCAATCCCTAAAGCGGCCCACCGTTTTCCATTCATAGAAATGTAAGTCCCCCTTTTTCTTTTGTCTAAAATTTATGTCCTGCTTTTATATTGTTTCTATAAAATGCTAAACTAATTTCAGACTAACATTATTTTACCAAAGATTATTTATGGGTTGGATAATCATGTTACAATTATCTATCTTTTTACAGGGGGTACATAAAATGGCAAACAGACGTAATATTTACTTTTATCACAAACGGGATGCTGACATGCTTTCAAAGGTAGCGCCTCTAGTGGAAGTTGCAAACCGGTATGGTTTTACGATTGTCAGCGATTACCGAAACGCTAATATTATTGCCAGTGTAGGTGATGACGGCACATTTCTACAAGCTGTTAGGAAAACAGGCTTCCGTGATGATTGCCTTTATATGGGGATTTCAACCAATGATAGTTTGAATATGTATTGTGATTTCCGAATTAATGATATTTCAAAAATGATTGAAGTTATTATTACAAATGAAAATATAAAAGTCCGTCGGTATCCGCTAATTGAGGTTTCTGTTGATGGGCAAGGTACTTTTCCTTGCTTAAACGAATTCAGCATCCGCTCTTCAATCATAAAGACACTAGTGGTAGATGTCTTTATTAACCAGCTCCATTTAGAAACTTTCCGCGGGGATGGACTAATTGTTGCCACACCAACTGGAAGTACTGCTTATAACAAATCGGTGAACGGGTCGATTGTTGACCCCCTTCTACCCTGCATGCAGGTTAGTGAAGTAGCATCCCTAAATACAAACAGTTACCGGACATTAGGTTCCTCCTTTATTGTTGGAAATGAAAGGACACTTACACTCAAAGTAATATCCGAAGGCAATGATCATCCAACCATGGGGATGGATAATGAAGCATTAAGCATTCGACACGT
This sequence comes from Bacillus sp. OV166, assembly GCF_900177675.1. Classification (GTDB taxonomy): domain Bacteria; phylum Bacillota; class Bacilli; order Bacillales; family Cytobacillaceae; genus Neobacillus. The sequence continues at coordinate 5,285,044 of NZ_FXWM01000001.1, forward strand.
TGAGAAAATCAGCATAAGAATAAGTGATAGAAAGTTAAAAACACTCAAACTAAAAGACAACTCCTTCTGGGAAAAAGTGAAACGGACTTTTTTATAAAGCTAAAAAAACCTTATCCTATGTCAGCGATAAGGTTTTTTCATTATATGCTCGTGCTCTTTTCTTTTCGCAAATGTAACCATTGTGGAGACAATAGTTTTGTTTTTGAAAGGGAATAAATTGTTAACGCGGACCAGATGAACATAAAGGACAGAAGTTGTATTTTTGAAAAATGTTCATGATAGATAAATACCCCTAATAATAAGGTTAATGTAGGTGCAATATATTGGAGAAATCCTAATAAAGATAGGGGAATTTTTTGTGCTCCTTTTGCAAAATAAAGAAGCGGCACTGCTGTTGCAACTCCAGCACCGATTAAAAGCAGATCGGTTTGGATTCCTGATGTTATAAAGGAATTGGATCCATTCATAAATAAGTAACCAATATAGATGGCGGCAACAGGTGTAACAACAAGTGTTTCTAATGTTAATCCGACTGCAAAATCAACGTTTATTAACTTTTTCGCTAAACCATACAATCCAAAGGATAGGGCCAAAGAAATGGCAATCCACGGAAACTGACCATGCGAAATGGAAATAATCAATACCCCTATTGCAGCTAAAATGAAAGAGACGTATTGATAAATAGTTAATTTTTCCTTAAGAACAATCATACCTAATAAAATACTAATTAATGGATTGATATAATATCCAAGGCTAGCTTCAATCATATGACCACTATTAACCGCCCAAATATATATGAACCAATTCACACTTATCAATAAGGAGGCAAGCGTCAGGGCATACATTTGTTTTTTATTCTTAGTGAACCCTTTAATGGTTTGAAGAAATAGCCCTAATTTTTTGGTTAGGAAGAGAATGATGATCATAAAAATAAACGACCATAAAACACGGCTCGCTAAAATTTCCTTGGCATTAACATTGTCTAAAAGTTTCCAATAAATCGGCAATAATCCCCACAGCAAGTAAGAAAAGCCGGCATAAATGACTCCTTTTTGCGTTTCAGTCTTTTTCATCTGTTTTCGAGCCCCTATTCTTTCTAGTTTCGAAATAATTTCTATTATAACTCGAAACATTGTGAAAGGGGGAATTTTTTGCTTCCAATAAAAAGCAGACGGAATTCCGCCTGCTTCCTTGAAATATTAAACTAAACTTGTTTAGCCGCCTCGAGTTCCTTTTTGCGGAGTTCAATTCGACGGATTTTCCCTGAGGTTGTTTTTGGAAGTTCACTCAAATATTCTATTTTTCTAGGGTACTTATATGGAGCTGTAAGTATTTTGACATGCTCCTGCAAGTTCTTTGTTAATTCTGGGTCCGTTGAATCAATATCCTCTTGTAAGACCACAAATGCTTTGACAATAAAGCCACGAATTTCATCAGGGCTTGCCACGACGGCGCATTCCTTAACAAATGGATGTTTAACGAGCGCATCCTCCACTTCAAATGGTCCAATTGTATAGCCTGAGCTAATGATAATATCATCACTGCGGCCTTCAAACCAGAAGTAGCCATCTTGATCCATTTTGGCTTTATCGCCTGTTACATAATAGTCACCTAGGAACTGCATTGCTGTCCTTTCTGGATCTTTATAATAATTTTTGAAAAGAGCTGGAGTTTCTACATGGACAGCAATATCGCCCACTTCTCCGACAGCACAAACCTGGCCTTCTTCGTTAATGATTTCAACTCTATTTCCAGGTGTCGGCTTGCCCATAGATCCAGACTTCAATTCCATCCCTTTTGTAACCCCTACTAGCAAGGTATTTTCAGTTTGTCCATAACCGTCACGGACATCAATATTAAAATGCTTTCTAAACGTATTAATAACCTCTCTATTTAAAGGTTCACCGGCTGAAACCGCACTATGAAGATTTGGCAATTGATAATCAGCTAAATTATCTACCTTCGCCATTAATCGATATTCGGTAGGTGTACAACAAAGGACATTGACATCATATTTTTGAAGGAGGCTCAAATATTTTTTCGGATCAAATTTTCCGTTGTAGACTAATCCTGTTCCTCCCGAGCCAAGTACCGATAGGAAGGGACTCCAAATCCATTTTTGCCAGCCTGGACCTGCAGTTGCCCAAACCGTATCACCATCTTCAATACAAAGCCACTTTGGCGCAGCTGTTTTTAAATGAGCATAGGCCCAGCCGTGCGTATGAACAACCCCTTTAGGATTCCCCGTTGTGCCGGAGGTATAGGACAAAAATGCCATATCGTCTCTAAACATATCTGCGAGCACCAATTCTTCTGATGCATCTTTCATCTCTTCGTCCAAATGAATCCAGCCTTCTTCAGGCCCCCCGATGGTAAATTTAACCAAAGCTTGTGGTGCCGTTATATTTTCAAATTGGTCAACGAATGGATAATAACTAATGATCCCCTTAACATCACCGTGTGTAATACGATACTTCAAGTCTTTTTCCTTTAACATTTCAGAGCTTGGAATGACAACCATTCCAGCTTTTAATGCGGCTAAATAAACAACATATGCTTCAATCAGACGGGGCACGATTACAAGGACCACATCGCCCCTGTTTAAACCATTCTTGGCGAAAACATTCCCAGCTTGGTTAACCTTCTTCATTAATTGCTGATATGTAACTTGTTTTGTCTCTCCAGTCTCATTCTCCCACTTCAATGCGACTCTGTTCGGTTCTTTGGCAAAACGCTCCATTTCAGAAACAAGATTATACTTTTCTGGTGCAATTAAATCTTCCCGCTTCATACTTCTCCCCCTTAACTTTTTCGTATTTATCCCACAAAATTAATTATACAAAATTATTTAAAAATTTTAAATTGTTATTCAATTAAAAATATTTTTCACTATCTTGAGCATAAAAAAGAGAGCGAAGGGAAGCCCCTCGCTCTCTGTAGCCATCGTATTAATTTTTTATTAACGAGAGAATCCGCCGCCTAATTGAGATTCAGCCATTGCTACTAGACGCTTTGTGATTTCACCACCAACAGATCCGTTGGCACGTGAAGTAGTGTCAGCTCCAAGATTTACACCAAATTCAGAAGCAATTTCATATTTCATTTGGCTTAGAGCTTGTTCAACACCAGGAACCAATAATTGATTTGAGTTGTTGTTGTTTGCCATGTGATATCACCTCCTTGTGAGTATAGAATGTGTAGAACTTAAAAGCTTCATTCTATATTACAATTGGTAATTGTTCACAAAATATTCGAATTTTACCTTTTTAAAATAATTCACTAAATTCTGAGTGCTGCTTGTCATCAGGTTTAATTACAAGTGTCTCTGTCTCTTGCACCGCTTCATGAATGAGTGGTTCGAAATCAAAGAAGCTTTCATAATGCTGAACCTTTTCCCTTTTTGGCTTTGTTTTTGGAGAAGCTGGGACAAAGATGGTACAGCAATCCTCAAACGGCCGATTCGAAATTTCAAGTGTATCAATTTCCTGTGCGATTTTAATGATATCCGTTTTATCCATCGTAATCAATGGACGCAAAAGAGGCGTATTTGTTACATCATTGATTGCGTACATACTCTCAAGCGTCTGGCTCGCAACCTGCCCGAGGCTTTCACCGGTAATTATAGCAAGACCTTCATGTTTTTTCCTAATCTCATCCGTGATTCGAAGCATCATCCTTCTCGTAGATGTCATCGAATAATTTTCAGGTACTTGTTCGCGAATTGTTTGCTGAATATCAGTAAACGGGACGATGTGCAAGGTCATCGATCCATATATTTCAGCCAGTTTTTTTGAAAGGTCAATGACCTTTTCCTTTGATCGTTCACTTGTAAATGGGGGGCTGAAAAAATGAACCGCTTCGATTTCTAGTCCCCTCTTCATTGCCATATAGCCGGCAACAGGGCTGTCAATTCCACCAGAAAGCATGAGCATGGCTTTTCCACTTGATCCAATCGGTAGTCCACCTGCCCCCTGTATGGTTTCGCATGATAGGTAAATCGCTTCTTTTCTGACTTCAATCCGTAAATTAATATCCGGATTTTTCACATCCACTTTGAGTCCAGAAATATGCTGCAACAAATGGCCGCCAAGGGTGTGGTTAATTCCGTCCGTATCCAACTCAAATGTTTTATCAGATCTTTTCGGAGTAATTTTGAAGGTTTGACCCTTCTTGTATAGGGAGCGCATCATATCAAGTGAAGTCTGTTTTAATACCTCAATATCTCTTTCCAGCTTGATGGCCGGACTAAAGGATTGGATTCCAAATATATTCTTTAATTTTCCAATAATTGCTTCGCTGCTTTCACTATTTAATAAGACATACATCCGATCACGGCTTGCTTCTACTTTAATTTTTGGGAAGGGAGCAAGAGCAAGTCTAACACTTTTTCTTAATTTTTCTACAAATTGATTGCGATTTCTTCCTTTTGTCGATATTTCACCGTAGCGAATGAGTATACGATCATATTCCATCTATTTCATAACCTTTCGTAATTGGTTTGCGGATTCTTTAAAAGCAACTAGAGCTGTCATTGCCTCTTCTCTGGTATTCTCAAATGAGAGACTAATCCGGATGGCACTTTCAGCTTGCGTTTCATGAACGCCCATTGCGAGAAGCGTTTTACTTGGTGATTTCTTTTTTGAGGAACATGCACTTGTGGTGGATACAAAGATACCTTTCCGCTCAAGTGAATGAATGAATACTTCTGATTTTATTTCCTTTAATGAGAAATTTAAAATATGGGGTGCTGCATTTTCAGTAGGTGTATGAATTTGAACACCTTCTATTTCTGCTAACCCCTTCCTGAGCAGGCTGTGGATATTCTTCATTCGTTCCATCTCTGCTTCGCCTTTCATTAATGTCATCCTAAGTGCCTTTGCCATTGCAACGGCGCCTGCCACATTTTCTGTACCGCTTCGAATCTTCCGTTCCTGATTGCCGCCAGAAAATAATGGAGCAAGTCTCACACCCTCACGGATAAAAAGGGCACCGGTGCCTTTTAAGCCATGAAATTTATGACCGGATATCGAACAAAGATCCACTCTGTTTTTATAGAAAGAAAGGGGAATCTTTCCTATTCCTTGGACTGCATCAACATGAAATAAAATCATTGGATGTTTTTTTAATAGGTCTCCAATTTCTTTAATTGGCTGAACCGTCCCCACTTCATTATTCACCTGCATAATGGATATTAAAATGGTATCTTTTCTTATCGCTTTTTCAAGATCCGAAACATTAATTCTTCCAAACCTGTCAACAGGCAAGTAAGTTATCTCAAAACCCTCCTGTTCAAGCTGTTCCATTGCGGCTCTAACTGATGGATGTTCAACACTTGATGTAATCAGGTGCCGACCCTTATTTTTATGTAATAAAGCAGATCCCTTTATCGCTATATTATTTCCTTCCGTGCCCCCGGAAGTAAAATAAATTTCAGATGGCTTTACTGTTAAGAGCTTGCTTACTTGATCCCGCGCCTGGGATAGCAGCTTCTCTGCCTGTCCCCCCATACTGTGTAGTGAGGAAGGGTTCCCATAATATTCACTAGACACCGTAACAAACGAATCTATAACGTCTTTAAACGGTTTTGTCGTTGCACTATTATCAAAATAAATCATTTTTTCTCCTCCGAACTCTTACAAAAATAAATCTTATCATAAAGACAAAAAAAAGAATAACAAAAAACCGATTCAGCTTAAAAGTGCACTGATCGGTTTTTTGTATGTGTTAAAAGAGTATAATTTTTTGAAGTCAGCGATCTGTCTAGCTCCAACGCCCAGCGGCTAGTGTACTTCCGCTTTTCTTATTATTCTGTTGCAAATGTGGCTTTTATTTTTTTCAATGCATCTGGGTCAATAACATCAAGTGTTGCAGCCGCTTGTTCTAAAGCCACTTGATATTCATAGTGTCTGAATGCCATTTCTGCTTCCAATAATCCTTTGGCTACATTTGGATATTGGCTTTTATAACGATTTCCATATTGAATGGCTTTTTCCGCTAACATCACATTTTCTAGCAGTTCTATCGTTGAATTGGTAAGTTTCTCCACCGTTAATACAGCAATTTCTAAATATTGATTGAGAGCAGAAATGTTAAGTGGCTTTTCATCAAGCTGGTATCTCACATTTTGAATACTTTCATTTGTATCCTCAAATAAATACTTATAATCTTCTGGTAAGCCAGGAACATTACTCTTAGATACGAGACGAACCGTCTCTCCAACTTTCTTGGTAAGTTCTTTAAGCTTTTCTCTTGCTTCAAATTCATCTTTCCTAAGGGCTTGAAGTTTTAAAGCGAAATCTTGCTGCCCTTCTCGGATGATATCCAACTGTTCTTTTACTTGAGCTAACTCTTCACTAACCACTGATTGTGCTGTTTCGTTTAACTTTACTTTTTCAATCAGAATCTCAAAATGTTTATAAACAGTGGAAAGTTCTTTTTCCAGCTGTCGCTGCGTTTCAAAGTCACCTTCAGATAACTGGTAGATTTCTTGAACATGAATGACTTCATTTGAAAGATGACTATTTTCCTCTTGGGCAGAAATAAGAAGTTCACTTGCTATTTTTTCATTTTTTATGACAAAATGCTTGGCGTGTACTTCTTTTTCCAATAAATCGAAAAGGACATCAATTCTTTCCTTTATTTCTTTTATACATTCTACTGCCTCATCAATCTTCGTTGCTTCTATAAGTTCTAGATTCTCAGCCAGTTTCTCTTCTAAGCGTTTGATTTCATTTTCCAAATTAATATGTTCTAAATAGTATTCTTGATCAGACATTTCACGGTATCCGTCAAGAATATCTGAAAGCTGATTTGGCAGAAGTGATTGACATTCAATTAACAGCTGTGGAATCAAGTCCATATCTTTTTTAATCATTCCAAGCTGACTATGAATCATTAAAACTACTTCACGGGCTTCAAGATAATTACCATGTTCAGTTTTCTCATCAAATTCCTGAAATTTTAGTGAAACGCCGTTGAGTTGTTCCTCTAAGCACTTTTCTGAACTGCCAAAGCTGTGACGATGGGCAAGCAGCATTTTTTTTGATTCCCGATACTGCTCTTTAAGCTCTTCAATTTCAACTCGGTTCTTTTCCTCGCTGCCAACCAATTCATGTAACTCTTCTAATATACTTTTTATTTGATCCTCAGTTTCTTGTAACTTTGCTCCAATAGCTTGCTGGACACCTTTCGCTTTACTGAATCGGTACTTATCTATGTACTCTTCGGCATCAAAAAGCAATTCTTCTAAATCAGGCAGCTGTACCGTTACCACATCGTCCCATTGATTTCGCCAGCGTTCGAATAGTTCTTCAGTTTGCCCTGTCATATTAAGCAGCTTCACTTTTGACATTTCATCCAGTACTGGACGATTCATTAAATCGATTTTCCATGCTTCCAATCGATCCATTTCCTTAAAGTACTTTTTCTTTATTAAATACCCAATTACAAATAAGGCTAGTAAAAGGATAAAAAATCCAATGAAATATTTCACAAGTAAGCCCCCTATTTCCCAAAACATTCTTTCAAATTCCAGTTTTCATGCATCTATTATAAAAAAATCTCTTAATGTTCGATTCAATGCTATTATGATACCATGTTAACGACATTTTTTGACTATTATTTTCAATTTTTTTGTAAAATAAATGAAAACTCACCAATTGCAGAGTCTGATAGGACGGTTCATGAGGCGCAGTTGAATTTATACTTTCCTATTAACTAAAAAAAAATAGCGATTGCCGCTATTTTATGACTGCACTCATTTTCATTGGTACATCCGAGCATAGTGTTTTATCAATCCACAAATTAATATCCTTTAAATATTTCTGCTCAAAAAATGGTTCATTTGGAAAGACATACAAGACTTCCCTCATATAATGTGTATTCATAAATGGCATCATCAATAATCCTTTAAGTTGAATAATTAAATAAGGAATCGAGTGAGGGCGGAATTCATTCCATTCAAAACCACGCTCAAATACTAATTGAAAATAGTATTTTTCCTTAAGTAAATAGGTTGACATGATTTCGCGAACCACTTGCGAATCCATGGACATTTCCCGATAGACAAGACTGGCTAATTTACTATTTTCACATTGATAATGAAGTAAATCTGTGACAATTCGCTTTAAACACTCCTTTGCTCCCTTGTCTATCGATGCGTAGGCTTCTTCCATTTTACTAATATACTGTTCAAAAAAATGCGTAAAGCAATATTCTAGCAGACCTGGTTTATTTTCGAAATGGTAGGCAATCGTTGCCGTATTTACTTTTGCCAGTCGGGCGATATCCCGGATTGATGTTCCAGAGTATCCATTGGACTTAAACAATGTTATAGCGGCCTTAACAATCGCTTCTTTAGCATTTTTCTTCATAATTTGTCCCCCTTCTGGTATACCCAAAAATCCCCTTACATTATAATTCTTTGTTATAACACAGATTCCTTTATGAAAAAATCGACAAAGTCTGCTCATTTTCTTGTAAATTTGATAAAATAATAAATAAAATTGTTGAAACAAAGGGGAAATACCATGTTTAACTTCGAAATGTATACTGCAAGCCGCGAGGAAAATTATAATCTTGTTAAAAAACAACTGCATGCTCTTATTCACGATGAGAACAATCAGATTGCGAATCTCAGCAATGCCAGTGCCCTTTTGAACCAATTTCTTGACCGAATTAATTGGGTCGGATTTTATTTAATGGATACGAATCAACAACTAGTATTAGGACCATTCCAAGGTCTTCCTGCTTGTGTACGAATTCCTTTGGGTAAAGGTGTATGCGGGACATCTGCTTTGAAAAAAGAAACCGTTCTTGTGGCAGATGTTCATCAGTTTCCCGGCCACATTGCTTGTGATGCAGCCTCCCAATCCGAGATAGTTATCCCTCTCATTAAAAATGAGCAGCTAATTGGAGTTCTGGATATTGATTCACCTGAAAAAAATCGTTTTGATGCACTTGATCAAAAAATGTTGGAAGAATTTGTTGAAATTTTAGTTGAACATATATAGAAAATAGCACAGAGAAATTCTCTCTGTGCTTTTTCTCTTTAGATCCTTTCCAGTGCCTGATCCAGGTCTTCTTGAATGTCCTCCCATGCTTCGAGCCCAACAGATAGACGCAGCAAGTTATCTTCAATTCCCATTTTTTTTCGTTCTTCCTCTGGAACCACGGCATGGGTCATCGTTGCAGGATGCTGAATTAATGTTTCGGCGTCTCCCAGACTTACCGCAATTTTTATTAATTGTAATTGATTCATAAACTGTTGTGCCGATACCTTGGATCCCTTTATCGTGAATGATATGAGCCCGCCTGATTGTTTCATTTGTTTTTTCGCGATCGAATAATCTTGGTGTTCTGGATCCCCAGGGAAATACACTGATTTAATTTTCGGATGACTTTTCATAAATTCAAATAACCTCTGGGCATTTTCACAATGGCGGTCCATGCGCACTGGCAGTGTTTTAATCCCCCTTAACAACAGCCATGCATCAAAAGGAGAGATAATCCCGCCAATATCTTTTTGGGTCGTCCGTGACACCTGCCTAATAAACTCCTTCTCCCCAATGACAAGACCCGCTATAACATCGCCATGTCCACAGATATATTTTGTTGCACTATGAATGACAACATTGCATCCGAGGGTAAGAGGGGTTTGTATATATGGGGAACAAAATGTGTTATCCACAACAACGGGAATCCCTTTTTTATTTGCCACCCTCGCCACCAATTCCAAATCTACCAGCTTCATTGTAGGGTTTATTGGCGTTTCAATATAGATACAAGCCGTATTAGGGAGGATTTCTTGATCTAATGCTTCTGCCGATTCCATTAAAGAAAAGTCGTGTTCAATCCCATATTTCCCTTTTAATAGTTCCAACAATCCGAAGGTACATCCGTATACTCCTTGTGAACATAGGATATGGTCACCAGTTTTTGTTAAGGCTACTAGCACTGCACTCACGGCCGCCATTCCTGACGAAAAAGCTAAGCCTGCCTCACCTTGTTCAAGGACTGCCATCCGTTCTTCCAGTATTTTCACCGTCGGATTTCCCAAGCGTGAATAAATAAATCCCTCTTCTTGCCCTGCAAACCTTCTTTCCCCTTGTTCCGCACTGGTAAATGTAAAGGTAGATGTTTGATATAACGGGGGAACTAAACTGTCTTGATGTTCGTTTGGCCAGTAGCCTGAATGAATAACTTCCGTTTCAAACCGTGATTTCTTTTTCCCCATTTTGGATTCCTCCTGTTTGAAAACGTTTTCATATTTATAATATATTATGTAGGTTGGGGGAATATAGTTAGGGCATTCAGAAATCAATGCCCTAACTAACCATTATATTGTTTCCTTGAATGACCACTTTGTTCTTCCCAGTTCCTTTAGCAATATACAACGCTTCATCAGCTCGTTTAAATAAGAAATGATAAGCATCGAGCCGTTCCTTATTCCAATAAGAAACACCACAAGACACTGTAATATGCGGGTCGGAGCATTCGGATACCTTTTTAACTAATCTTTCAGCGATGGCTGCCCCTCTGTCTAAAGGGACACCAGGAAGATAAAGGGCCAGTTCTTCCCCACCCCAGCGGGCGCCTATATCTTGCCCGCGAATATTTCGTTTAATAAGGTTTGCAACCTGAACAAGAACTTTATCTCCAACCTGATGGCCGTATGTATCATTTAATTCTTTAAAATTATCAATATCGAGGAGAATAAAGGTACCTTCTTCAATCTCTTTCATTGACCACTGGATTTTTTCATCCAAAAATTTACGGGAATGGAGCTTGGTAAGGTGGTCTGTAATTACCATATGCTCTAACTCTTCTCTGAGCATTGAATTGGTAAGCGCTAGCGATGAATGATGAACTAGTGACTGCAGGAGCTTAAATGTGTCAAAGGAAAAGAAATAAGGCTTTTGATGCATCACAATGGAGAAACCTTTTAATTTCTCGCTCTGAATCATCGGAATCGCAAGAATCGAATGAAAGCTTGTCATACTCTTTATGTTTTGGAGATTGATATCTCCTATAAATAAAGGATTTTTTTCCTTTTCGATCTTTTCCTTTATATAATCAATGTAGAGTCGGGCCTGTTTAGTGTAAAAGTATGAAGTGGAACCTGGGAGTATTTTTACATTTGCTTGTTCATTTGAGAATAAAAAAAAGCCAACTTCTTGTGCATCAATGGAAGTGATGATTTGTTCAGACATATATGTCATCGTATCAACCATGCGCAGGTTAGAATTTAAACAATGGGAAGTTTCGTTGATTAATTGTAGGTTTGAGATTTCCCTCTTTGACTGCTGATAGAGGTGGGCATTCTCCATAGAACATCCCGCAGAACCTGCCAATAATGTAAGAAACTCCACCTCATATGCAATAAATTCAGTCGTATCCGCTGCAATTATCTGCAAGACTCCATAGGTTACCTGCTTCCCTTTTAATGGGGCATAAATAATTGCATGTTTATTAGGGGAGGAATATTCAAATTGAATCTCCCCGGTTGCATATGCATTGATAGCAGCAATATTTTCACTATCATATTCAAGTTCAATAATCGGAAGGTCACTGTGGCTTTGAGTATCCTGTGAAAGCAATAAGGAAAATGAATAGTCAGGGAACACTTCCTTAAGGGCTACGCATAATTCTCCCAAGATGAGATTAACATCAAGGAACGAATGAAGTTTTTCTGTAATTTGTAGTAATTGTTTATATCTATTAACTTGCATGTGTAAATCACATTCGAGAATTTCCATATAGGTTTCACCCGATCTAATTCCAGATATATACATAGTACCCTAATTATAGTTAATTTTCAGACACTTTGGCGACATTAATTTGTATAATTTATTAACTTTATTAAAATAATCTTTCCGATAATTTTCTCCTGTATCATCATCCCCCAAAAATATTCTTGACTTTACAGGAATAAAAATTATATAATAGTCCTTGTGTAAAATATTGCAGCCTATGTGAAAACTTTATTCGTCTCATTTTATTCCTCTTAAAGGTAGATTGCCTTTAAATGATGGTGTATCTTGTAACCCTTAGCTGCTAGGGCGAAGGTGCATGAAAATAAAATGGCTTTAAAGCGTCTCATAACGGTTTTTATTTTACCAAAATAAAAACACTAAGGAGGAGTCATTCATGGCTCGTTATACTGGCTCTAGCTGGAAAATTTCCCGTCGTCTTGGAATCTCTCTAAGCGGCACAGGTAAAGAATTAGAAAAGCGTCCGTACGCTCCTGGACAACATGGTCCAAACCAACGCAAAAAGCTTTCTGAATACGGATTACAATTACAAGAGAAGCAAAAGCTTCGTCATATGTATGGCGTAACTGAGCGTCAATTCCGTAATCTTTTTGATAGAGCTGGCAAATTAAGCGGCGTACACGGTGAAAACTTCATGATTCTTCTTGAATCACGTCTTGACAACGTTGTTTACCGTTTAGGTCTTGCTCGCACTCGTCGTGCAGCTCGTCAATTAGTAAACCATGGCCACATCTTAGTTGATGGCGCTCGTGTAGATATCCCATCATACCGCTTAAAAGCTGGTCAAACAATCAGCCTACGCGAAAAATCTCGCAATCTTGATGTTGTGAAAGAAGCTGTCGAAGTTAATAACTTCGTTCCTGATTTCTTAACATTTGATGCGGACAAATTAGAAGGTACTTTCACTCGCTTACCAGAGCGTTCTGAATTACCTGCTGAAATCAACGAAACTCTTATCGTCGAGTTCTACTCACGTTAATAATAACGTGTCGTAGCCAGCAATAATAAAAACCCTAGAAATGTTGATATTACTCAACTTCTAGGGTTTTTTTATTTTTACTATGCTTTTGACCCGAACAGAGAGTAACATATTTGTTTGAATTTATTCTCATTAACCGATGGTGCTGGATGAAAACCCATAATTCCTGAACGCAGAATTATCCCCCACAAACCTCCTTATGATAGAACCCTTATTTCACTATCCTGCCCCGTTAGCACAACAAGAAGCCGCCAAAATGACAGCTCTGATCTTCAACTTTAGCACCTATTAGTTAAAAAATGAAAAGGACAAACAATTAAAAGACAGGCTATTTGCTTAGGACAACTTCCTCCCATTATACATACGATGCAGTGTAGTTAATAACTTAAAGGGGAGAATATTTTATATGGGCAAAAACCTCACGAAATATTTTCAAGATAGAATAATCAAGGTTGATCGAGGCGGACCAGAATCCAGAATTGGGATGTTAATGGATGCAAGTGAAGATTATCTCTGCCTTCTCACGGAAGATGATGGGCTCGTCTACCACAAAACTCAACATATTAAAAGTTTTACAGATAATCTGAAAGAGCAGTTTAAATTCGACGTTGATGTTCCGAAGGATTTCGAATTTAAAAAAGCTAAAAATTTCAAAGACCTGCTTAAATCATTGGTATATCGTTGGGTAAATATCAATCGTGGCAGTACTGAGACGGTAGAGGGGGTACTCTGTGAGGTAAAAAATGATTTAGTTCATTTGGTCAATAATGGGGAAATCATTCGCATTGCCATGTCCCACATTAAAAATGTTAGTTATGGAGTAAAAATTGAAAAGGCTAAATCGGAAAAACATGAGTCACGTCAAAAATCAAACGATAAGAGTAAAAATAACAATAATAACACCAATAGCAGCCCTAAGAGAACTTCACAAAAATTACGTCAAAAATCAAACGATAAGAGTAAAAATAACAACAATAATACCTATTGTAGCCCTCAGGTAACTTCGCAAATATTATGTCAAGAATCAAACGTTGAGAGTGAAAATAACAACAATAACACCTATTGTAGCCCTCAGGGAACTTCCCAAATATTACGTCAAGAATCAAACGTTGAGAGTGAAAATAACAACAATAACACCAATAATAGCCCTCAGGGAACTTCGCAAATATTACGTCAAGAATCAAACGTTGAGAGTGAAAATAACAACAATAACACCAATAATAGTCTTCAGGGAACTTCGCAAATATTACGTCAAGAATCAAACGTTGAGAGTGAAAATAACAACAATAACACCAATAATAGCTCTCAGGGAACTTCGGAAAAATTAAGTCAAAAATCAAACGATGAGAATGAAAATAACAACAATAACACCAATAGTAGCGCTCAGGGAACTTCCCAAATATTACGTCAAGAATCAAACGTTGAGAGTGAAAATAACAACAATAACACCAATAGTATCCCTCAGGGAACTTCCCAATTATTACATCAAGGTTCAAACGATGAGAGTGAAAATAACAACAATAACACCAATAATAGCAATCAGGGAACTTCCCAAATATTACATCAAGAATCAAACGTTGAGAGTGAAAATAACAACAATAACACCAATAGTATCCCTCAGGGAATTTCCCAAATATTACGTCAAGAATCAAACGTTGAGAGTGAAAATAACAACAATAACACCTATTGTAGCCCTCAGGGAACTTCCCAAATATTACGTCAAGAATCAAACGTTGAGAGTGAAAATAACAACAATAACACCAATAATAGCCCTCAGGGAACTTCGCAAAAAACATCTATTGAAAATGAACTTGATATGTCAGCTCTTTTATTCTCATTATTCTCATTGAGAAAGATTTTACGAAGATTAAATTTTTAAAGTTTCTCACTCATAGTCGTTCGCAAGTAGTTGAAAATGAAGGGACACTGTCAACAAAAACGCTTGATAGTATCCACTCATTAAATAAGTTACTTCTTCATGAAATTTTGTTTTTGCCCAAGCCGTTTTAGTTTTAATAATATTTAGTGCGAGTGTCAATTTTCACACTTTCCTCTAATTGAAGCGTCTAACGCTTCTTTTTTTATTTCTTCTTTTTGACTAATAAGACATAAAGAGACTTGCAGCACAAAATCATGCTGCACCACAGAGAATGAAAAAGACAAACAATTTAAAGACAGGCCATTTGCTTAGGACAAGTTCCTCCCGTTATACATATGATGAAATGTAATTAAATAACTTAAAGGGGAGATTTTTTATATGAGTGAAAACCTAATGAAATATTTTAAAGATACAGTAATCAAGGTTAATCGAGACGGATCGGAATCCAAAATTGGGAAGTTATTGGCTGAAAGAGACGATTATATCGTCGTTCTTACAGAAGAAGATGGAGTTGTTTATTACAAAACTCAACACATTAAAAGTTTTACAGAAAATATGAAAGGGAAGTGGGAATTCGACGCTGAAATTCCTGAGAATTTTAAAAATGCTGAGAAATTCAAAGACCTACTTAAATCATTGAAATATCATTGGGTAAAAATTAATCGTGGGGGTTCTGAAATGGTTAAGGGGGTACTTTGTGAGGTAAAAGATGATTTTGTTCATTTGGTCGCTAATGAGGAACTCGTTCGCATTCCCATGTTCTACATTAATAATGTTAGTTATAGGAGTAAAAATTAAAAAGCTGAATCCGAAGAACCTAAGTCACGAGGACATGAGTCACGTTAATAAGGTTATAGCCCTCATACCCATTGGTATGAGAGCTTTTTCTATCCTCGATTGACCCATTTGATAGATTTCCGATATAAAAAGGCAAGTATTATATAGATGACAACTACGATAGCCGCAGTCGATAATCTTTCTTGTAATACCCCGTCTGCATATAAAACAGGACCAAGTCCGAAAAATGTAACAAGTGCGATGAGAATAATAAATACGGCGTGTAATAAAATTTTCAATACATTCACCCCCATATTCGTTCCTTTTATATTAGACGAAATAAATTAACCCGTTGTTACACGGATATCCTTATAGCAAAAAAAGGGCTTTGATTTCCAAAGCCCTTCTTTTATTAGTATTTAATTAATGTATACTTCTTTTTACCTCTTCTAATAATCGTAAACTTTCCTTCAATTCGATCGGATTCAGCTAAGATATAAGCGTTGTCCGTAATTTTTTCACCATTAACAGTAACTGCACCATTTGAGATGTCTTCACGTGCTTGACGCTTGGATGGGGAAATTTTCGCCGCAACCAAAAGATCGACCAAATTCTCCTCATTTTGTGAAGTATAAGCTGGTACATCTTTAAAGCCCTGCTCGATTTCCGCACCTGAAAGACTTCTTACATCCCCGCTAAATAACGCCTGGGAAATTTTGATGGCCTGTTGCAAGGAATCTTCACCGTGAATCAAACGAGTCAGTTCTTCAGCTAATACCTTTTGTGCCTTACGAAGATGCGGCTCTTCCTGAACAGCTTTTTCTAATTGTTCAATTTCCTCGTGCGAAAGGAATGTGAAAATCTTTAAGTATTTCACCACATCTGCATCAGCCGTATTAATCCAGAACTGGTAGAACTCGTATGGGGTAGTTTTTTCAGGATCTAACCAAACGGCACCGCTTTCCGTTTTTCCAAACTTTGTACCATCTGCTTTTGTCACAAGCGGAATGGTTAACCCATATGCCTTCGAGCTTTCTGGCTGAACTTTGCGGATTAATTCCAATCCTGAAGTTATGTTCCCCCACTGGTCACTTCCGCCAATTTGTAATTTACAGTTGTGATGCTCATATAAATGAAGGAAATCCATCGCTTGTAAAATAGTATAAGTGAATTCTGTAAACGAAATACCCGTCTCAAGCCTTGATGCAATGGTATCCTTCGCCAGCATGTAATTGACACCGATATGCTTGCCGATATCACGCAAGAAGGTAACGACATCCATTGAGCCTGCCCAATCATAGTTATTAACCATGATCGCCCCGTTTTCACCTTCAAATTCGAAAATAGATTCAAGTTGCTTTTTGATACCTGCTACATTATCCTGCACTGTTTCTAATGTTAACAGCTTTCGTTCTTCACTTTTACCACTTGGATCTCCAATCAAGCCTGTCGCTCCTCCGACTAACACAATCGGACGATGTCCATGCTGCTGAAATCTTCTAAGAGTTAAAAATGGCAGCAAATGGCCGATATGCATACTATCTGCGGTTGGGTCAACACCGCAATATAAAGAAATTTGCTCCTTGCCTAATGTATCCTTTAAACCTTCTGCATCCGTCTGCTGATAGATAATTCCTCTCCATGCCAAATCCTGTAATAAATCCATCCTATTCCCTCCCATTTGGTAAAAAAATAAAAACGCCCCTGCAAAAATGCAGGGACGTAAATTTACGCGGTACCACCCAGCTTGAGGAAAATTCCTCCAACTCAAAAAATTAACGGTTTAGGCCGTTCTCCGCTACTAAAAATCAGGTTTCACAGAGAAAGCTCAGGGGAGTAATTCACTCTTCTATATGTATCAGCTCGCACCACCGCTGACTCTCTAAAAACAGGGATAGAAGAACTACAGTTGGTTCCCTTCACAGCTTTTTATAAAATTAATGTATAGCTTTTTTTACCATATATAAAGCTCCTTGTCAAACCCAACTGGAAATTTCAGATAAATGTAGAAGTTTGTCAGTTTTTAAACCTTTGGTATGCTATAATGTACTTGATTTTAGATGAGGTGATACTATAGATGGTTGAAAAATTACAAGCATGGATAGAAAAAGCAAAATCCTTACTGAACATATTTACCCATAGAAAAACGGTTAAACGTGCACGAATCACATATCAAGTAGTTTGGAATCTGTTACTCCTTGTATTAACAGTCGTCATTCTTGGCGGATCATTTGCCACAGGTGTTGGTGCTGGTTATTTTGCTTCACTTGTAAAAGATGAACCTGTTCGATCGTATGACAGCATGAAAAAAGATATTTATAACTATACGGAAACTTCTGAGTTATATTTTTCGGATAATGTTTATCTTGGTAAACTTCACACCGACTTGGAACGGGAAGAAGTAAAATTGGACGATGTATCAAATGATTTAGTCAATGCGGTAGTTGCAACTGAAGACGAATACTTTTACAAGCATAAAGGTGTTGTCCCAAAAGCTGTATTTCGGGCCGTTTTTCAGGAAGTGACAAATTCTGCAGTTCAATCCGGCGGTAGTACCTTAACACAGCAATTAATAAAAAATCAAATCTTAACAAATGAGGTCTCGTTTCAAAGGAAAGCCAATGAAATCTTACTTGCTCTTCGTTTAGAGAAATTTTTTGATAAAAAAGAAATTCTTGAAGCTTATCTTAATGTGTCTACCTTAGGAAGAAATTCGTCTGGACGAAACATTGCTGGTGTCCAAGCAGCGGCAAAAGGGATCTTTGGTAAAAAGGCGAGTGATTTAACACTTCCGCAAGCCGCTTTCATTGCAGGGTTGCCTCAAAGCCCGTTTGGATATACCCCTTTTACACGGGAAGGGACGATAAAAGAACCGCAATATCTCGAACCAGGTCTCACACGGATGAAAACCGTCCTAAAGAGAATGTTTGACGGTGGCTATATTAACGAGCATGAATATGCGCAAGCCTCTGCCTACGATATTAAAAAGGATTTTATCAAACCGGTCGCAAACCCACTGGAAAAATACCCATGGTTAACAGTCGAAATTGAAAAGCGTTCGATTGAAGTCCTGACTACTGTCTTAGCAAAAAATGATGGGATTTCAGAGGAAGAGTTAAAAAACGATGACAATCTTGCTTATAAATATCAAATATTAGCTCGAAATGCTTTGCGTCAAAATGGATACAAGATTCATTCGACGATAGACAAAAACATATACGATGCGATGCAAAAGGTTAAGGATAATTATCAATATTACGGACCCGATAAGCCTCAAGAAAAAAAGGATCCTGAAACAGGAGAAATAAAAACAGTTATGGAACCTGCGGAGGTTGGGGCGGAACTGATCGAAAACAAGACTGGAAAAATTATCAGTTTTGTCGCTGGAAGGAATTATGACGATCAACAGCTTAATCACGCAACCAGTGCCATCAGACAAAACGGTTCTACCATGAAACCACTTCTTGTCTATGCACCAGCGATTGAGTTAGGAAAAGCAGCTCCGGGAACACCGCTGCCAAATGTAGCGTTAAGTCTTGCTCCCGGCAGAAGTGATCCTTGGCCGCAAAACTATGACTATCGGTACAGTGGACTGGTTTCAGCAAGATATGCATTGGCGAAATCCTATAACGTACCAGCGGTTAAGCTTTACAAGAGTATCGTTGATCAACGTCCCGCCAAGTATCTTGAAAAAATGGGATTTACTTCTTTAAGAAAAGATGATTATACCAATCTAGCTACTTCGATTGGATCGATGACAAATGGGGTAACCATCGAAGAAAATACGAACGCATTTAGTACCTTTGCTAATGATGGAAAATTTATTGATGCCTATATGATTGATAAAATTGTCGATAAAAACGGCAAGGTTATCTATCAGCACGAAGTGAAGCCTGTTAATGTCTTTAAGCCGCAAACAGCCTATTTAACGATTGATATGATGCGTGACGTGGTAAAGATGGGAACGGCAGCAGGAGTTAGAAGCAAACTAAATTTCAGTGCGGACTGGGCTGGGAAAACGGGGACAGGAAATCAATATATTGACTCTTGGTTCGTTGCTTCAAACCCTAATGTCACCTTTGGTCTGTGGAGAGGGTATGATACACCAAAATCGCTCCAGACATCCGGTATGTCTTATAGTTCACGGACCAATAACTTATGGGCTCAGTTAATGAACGCTGCCTATAAAATTAAACCTGATCTAATTGCTCCAAAGACGTCATTTAAAATGCCAAAAGGAATCGTACAACGTTCTTATTGTGCAGTTTCCGGAATGCTTCCTTCCGAGGCATGTTCAAAAGCAGGATTAATCGAAACAGATTACTTTAATGTCAATAATGTACCAACAAGAGTTGATGATAGCTTAATTGAAGGAAAATTTGTTATGGTTGGCGACAAAAAATATTTGGCCTTGGATTCTACACCAAAAGAGTTTGCCCAATTTGGTCTCATTTTAAATCCTGATTTTATCAAACGCATTGTTGGAAGTAACTTCCATAATTATAGACAACTAATTCCACAGAAGGAGCGCTGGGGGAAAATTCTCGTATCAAGTGCAAAAATGTACGATAACGGGAAGAACCCTGACAGTGTCGTCTTAAAAGTAGAAGGAAATACATTAACATGGTCAGCATCTGGTGATAATGATGTTGTCGGTTACCGCGTCTATCAAGGTGGATTAGTTTCAGCAAAAGTAGGCAGTGTGATCAATGGCTCAAATCGATCATTTCAAGCTGGCACTGGTACCTATTATGTAACGGCGGTCGATATTGCTGGTAGAGAGTCTGCCCCCTCGAATCTGGTTGAGGCTGGAGTAATAGTAACACCACCACCTGTAGATCCAACTAAACCTGCAGTACCGAAAGACCCTGCTAAACCTGGTGTACCGAATGGCCCTGCTAAACCTGGTGTACCGAATGGCCCTGCTAAACCTGGTGTACCGAATGGCCCTAATGTTCCAACTAAACCGACTGAGCCAACAAAAACACCGTAAATATTTAAAACCGCACCGATAGTTGGTGCGGTTTTTTCTGTTTTTAGAACACTAAAAAGCCAGGCATCTAGCCTGGCTCAAGTCATTTTCTTTTCCCATAATGGAAATCCGGTCTTTAATCTTCCATTGTAGAAAGGTCACCTGTTGGCAGGTTTAGTTCCCATGCCTTTAACACACGTCTCATGATTTTCCCGCTTCTTGTTTTCGGCAGCTTATCACGGAAATCAATTTCCCTTGGTGCTGCATGAGCGGCAAGACCTCTTTTCACAAATTGCCTGATTTCTTCTTTTAGTTCGTCCGTTGGAGCATAGCCGTCTCTGAGTGCAATGAAGGCTTTAATGATTTCACCACGAACTGGGTCTGGTTTACCGATGACACCGGCTTCAGCGACGGCAGGATGCTCGACTAGCTTGCTTTCTACTTCAAACGGTCCTACGCGCTCCCCTGAGGTCATAATAACGTCATCGACACGGCCCTGGAACCAGAAATAGCCCTCTTCATCCATGTAAGCAGAATCGCCTGAAACGTACCAATCGCCTGGCATAAAGTATGATTCATATTTCTCTGGATTATTCCAAATTGTATTCATCATGGAAGGCCAGCCTTTTTTAATCGCGAGGTTCCCCATCCGATACGGCGGAAGTTCATTCCCTTGATTGTCAACAATCGCTGCTTCTACACCTGGAATCGGTTTCCCCATTGAACCGGGTTTAATTTCCATACAAGGATAGTTACTAATCAATTGCGCACCAGTTTCTGTCATCCACCAGTTATCATGAATTCGCTTATTGAATACCTTTGCCCCCCATTTAACAACTTCAGGGTTTAATGGTTCCCCGACGCTTAGAACATGGCGTAGACTGCTTAGGTCAAATTTCTTAACCAATTCATCACCTGCACCCATTAACATTCGGAATGCCGTAGGAGCACTGTACCAAACGGTTACACCAAAGTCCTCAATCATTTGATACCAGGATTCTGGACTAAATCGACCTCCGACAATCACATTCGAAGACCCTGTTAACCATGGCCCAAAGATACCGTAAGAAGTACCGGTTACCCAGCCTGGGTCAGCAGTACACCAATAAACATCATCCTCTTTTAGATCGAGCACCCATTTAGCTGTTTGGTAATGCTGAAGCATGGCATTATGTACATGCAATACACCTTTTGGTTTTCCTGTTGAGCCTGATGTGTAGTGCAGGATCAAGCCGTCCGTTCTGTCAACCCATTCAATTCGAAGATCCTTGCTTGCGGCTTCAAATTTTTTCAAAAAGTCAATATATCGGCCTTGTTCATCAACATTATTACCGATAAGGAAAATATGCTTCAGTGCAGGCAGG
This sequence comes from Bacillus sp. OV166, assembly GCF_900177675.1. GTDB lineage: Bacteria > Bacillota > Bacilli > Bacillales > Cytobacillaceae > Neobacillus. The sequence goes on from NZ_FXWM01000001.1 coordinate 5,306,786, forward strand.
TCTTGAACAGGCACCCGGTCCAACAATTCAGGTGTCGTGACTAAAACTTTCGCTTCACTGTCTTGCAGACGGTCCCTGACAGCCCCTTCCATGAATGCTTCAAATAAAGGACCAACAATAGCTCCAAGCTTGATTGCACCCAAAACGGTAAAGTAAAGTTCTGGAGAGCGCGGCATAAAAATAAATACACGGTCACCTTTTTCTACATCCCCGTAAGTTTTTAACACATTGCCCGCTTTGTTTGATAGATCTTTCATTTCTTTAAAGGTGTACTTCTCATTTCTTGAACCATCACGATAGTATAGTGCAACTTTATTTTTCCGGAAGGTTTTCGCGTGACGGTCAATGGCCTCATACGCCATATTGACAAGCCCCGTTTCACTCCATGTAAATTCCTTTTCTGTTTCCTTCCAGTCGAAATGCTTGTACATTTCTTGATAATTACCTAGATTATGATCCCCTTGCACAACTGGCAACGCTTCCACTTTCATTCAATCTCCCCCTTTGACTTTATTTAAAATTATTATAGTACAAATAATAACTATTCACAATTTTTAAAAAAGTACTATATTATTATTCTTTTATATTTATACATAAAATGTCAATATTTTTTTACTATAAGACAGAAAATTTTGTGAAGTCACTTTTCTGTAATAGATTTTATGTATAATAGAATTATAATTAGAAAGATTTTTCCAGGGTAGGTGACCGTATGGAACACAAAAAGACATACAATGCCAAACAATTAAAAACACCTCACGGGTCTATAATTGTTGAAGGGCCTATTACTTCAGATAAACTTGCTGGCTATGAATTTCACGAAGACCTCACTGCCTTCCGCCCTCCTGCACAGCAGCATCAGGCTTTAATTGGTATTGCAGAGCTTCCAGAAGGTAGAATTATTATTGCAAGGGACAGAAACACCATAGTCGGATATGTTACTTTCCTATATCCTGACCCGCTTGAACGATGGTCAGAAGGCAAAATGGATAATTTAATCGAATTAGGTGCCATCGAGGTGATTCCTCAATTTAGGGGATGTGCAGTCGGGAAAAGCCTATTAATTGTCTCCATGATGGATGATGCGATGGAAGATTATCTTACCATAACAACAGAGTACTATTGGCACTGGGATTTAAAGGGTACCAAACTAAATGTGTGGGAGTATCGGAAGATCATGGAAAAAATGATGAATGCGGGCGGCCTTGAGTGGTATGCAACCGATGATCCTGAAATTTGTTCACACCCTGCTAATTGTCTCATGGCTAGGATGGGAAAAAGAATCGATATGGAAACCATCCAAAAATTTGACCGTCTCAGATTTATGAACCGGTTTATGTATTAATCATTTTACTGATATTTGGGTAAGGAGGATTTTCTTATGATTGTAGAACAAATCATGAAAATAGATGTTGCAGTACTTCTACCAACAGATACCATTGCGGATGCAATCCAATTAATGGAGTCAAGAAAAATCCGCCATATTCCTATAATTAATGATGAGAAACATTTAGTTGGTCTTGTCACTGTTTCGAAAATACATGAGGCAACTCCATCTATTTTTCATGCCAATGAGCATCCAGAGGATATGAAAAAGCCACTTGAGGCGATTATGGAACGGAATGTCATTACAGGCCATCCTCTTGATTTCGTCGAGGAAGTGGCAGGTCTCTTCTATGAGCATAAAATCAGTTGTCTGCCGATCATAAATAACCGGGAATTGGTTGGAATTTTGACCGAAACAGATTTGCTGCGGACATTGGTTGAATTAACAGGGGCCCATCAGCCAGGATCACAAATTGAAATTAAGATCCCTAATCTTGCGGGTAAACTCAGTGAAATCACTGCTGTTATTAAGAACCGGAAAGCAAATATATTGAGTGTATTAGTTTACCCTGATAAAACAGATGAGCAATATAAAATCCTTGTGATAAGATTGCAAACTATGAATCCCACTATATTAATTCAAGAACTTAAACAGGCTGGCTTTCATGTATTATGGCCAAACCTTCCGGGGATTTCAATATGAGCGATAAGTGTTCCTTTATTTTTTCAGACGAGCTGCTGAAATATAAATTTAGCAATCAGCATCCTTTTGACCAATTCCGGCTTAAGTTAACAGTAGACCTATTAGAGAAGATTAATGCTCTTAATCCAGACGATGTCATCCCGCCCAGAATGGCATCCATGGAAGAGTTAGCTTTAATACACGACCTAAGTTACATAGAAGCAGTGAAAAAGGCGGGAAATGGCCAATTGTCACAAGATATAGCAGAAAACTATGGTCTTGGGACGGAAGACACTCCTATATTCCCTAACATGCATGAAGCAAGCGCCTCACTTGTTGGGGGGACATTAACGGCCGTCGATCAGGTTATGACTGGAAAGGCACTTCACGCTCTTCATCTTGGCGGAGGATTGCATCACGGATTCAGAGGAAAAGCATCTGGATTTTGTGTTTATAATGATAGCTCGGTCGCCATCAAATATCTTCAGGAAAAATATAATGCTCGTGTCTTATATGTGGACACCGATGCACATCATGGAGATGGGGTTCAATGGTCCTTTTATGATGATCCAAATGTATGTACCCTGTCGATCCATGAGACAGGAAGATATTTATTTCCAGGTACAGGCAATGTAAATGAGCGCGGTCAAGGGTTAGGCTATGGCTATTCCTTTAACATCCCCGTTGATGCCTTTACCGAAGATGAATCGTGGCTGCAGGCCTACACACATGCGTTTAGAGAAGTGGCTGAGTTTTTTAAACCGGATGTGATTCTAACCCAAAATGGTGCAGACTCCCATTATTTGGACCCTTTAACACACCTTTCTTCAACAATGAAAATCTATCGAGAGATACCAAGGCTTGCACATGAAATTGCCCATCAGTATTGTAACGGGAAGTGGATTGCTGTCGGCGGCGGCGGTTATGATATCTGGAGGGTAGTTCCAAGAGCATGGTCCTTTATTTGGCTGGAAATGACAGAAAACTCAAACTGTTATGGCAGTTTACCTAAGGAGTGGTTAGCTTCCTGGCAGAAGGAATCTCCTGTATCGTTACCAACGGAATGGGACGATCCAGAAAACCTATATACTCCCATCCCTAGAAAAGCAGAAATTACCGAAAAGAATTTATTAACCCTCGAAAAGTCACTTTATCCGATTCGAAGTCAGCAAAAGAGCGAATCCGTATAAAAAAGTGGGGTGGCCAACATGTGGCCACCCCATTATTTTATTTTGTTGATTGTCGGTGTTCAATCCGATGTGGGAGAACCACAATTTGATCTGACACCTGTTCTTTGTTCATTAATTTGGTTAAGAGCCGCATTGCAACCGCGCCAATATCATATAATGGCTGAACAATGGTTGTTAGCTGCGGGCGCACCATTAGTGATAGCCTTGTATTGTCAGATGTGATTACCTCAAAATCTTCAGGGATCTTATAGCCTTTGTCCTCTGCACCATGGACAACGCCTAGTGCCATCTCATCAGAACCCACTAAGATGGCTGTAGGTCGGTCTGCCACTTCAAGTAATTTTTCTATCGCTTCAATCCCAGAATCGTACGTATAATCTCCTTCAACCACAAGTTCTTCATTATAAGGAATACCGGAATCTTGTAATGCCCTTTGATACCCTCTCAACTTCTTAAACGTATTTTTAGGTTCATGAAGTGGTCCAACTACAAAGGCAATATTCTTATGACCTTTTTCTATAAATTCCTTGATTGAGTCATATACCGCTTCTTCATAATCAATATTTACAGATGGAATCTTGTTTGATTCTTCAATCGATCCTGCCAACACAATCGGTACCGGTGATTTTTCAAATTCCTCGACATGTTCGGCTGTAATATTACCACCCATGAAGACTAATCCATCCACTTGTTTACCGAGCATCGTATTAAGCAAATGTAATTCTTTATCTTTGTTTTGGTCGGAATTACTTAAAATGATATTGTACTTATACATCGTTGCAATATCTTCAATCCCACGGGCTAATTCGGCAAAAAAGATATTTGAAATATCTGGAATAATAACTCCAACTGTAGTAGTTTTTTTGCTTGCCAATCCTCTAGCGACAGCATTTGGACGGTAGCCTAATCTGTCAATAACTTCTAACACCTTTTTGCGGGTCACTGGCTTTACATTCGGATTTCCGTTAACCACACGGGAAACGGTTGCCATTGAAACATTGGCTTCTCTTGCTACATCATAAATAGTAATATTCACTTAACACACTCTCCTAAAACGAACATCGTTTTCTTTATTTTACATCAGCTTGTATAAACTTAAACATTTAGTTTTTGTTTTTGTTTGTGAGAACGTAAACAATCTTTAATATGTATTTAATGATACGACAAGAAGATTAAAGCCGCAATTGCATTTGTCAACATTTTTTGCTAAATAGCTAAATATTATCAAAAAAACCTCCTGCAAAGGAGTTGCAGAAGGTTTTTCATAAAACTATCTACTTGAAATTAGAGTCGAACATAATTGGATGCAAGCAGTTCATTGAAGAATTTATCAAATTGATTAAGATCCATTTGCTGCTTTTGATCCGAAAGTGCCACTGCTGGATCTGGATGAACCTCAGCCATTACACCATCTGCACCAATTGCAATCGCAGCCTTAGCACATGGCAATAGTAAATCTCTTCTACCTGTAGAATGCGTTACATCAACTAATACAGGTAAATGTGTTTCTTGCTTTAAAATAGGTACTGCTGAAATATCTAGAGTGTTTCTTGTAGCACGTTCGTAAGTCCTTATGCCACGCTCACAAAGGATGATTTGCCCATTCCCTTGTGCCATAATGTACTCGGCAGCATTGATAAATTCTTCGATTGTAGCCGCAATCCCTCTTTTTAACAGAACTGGTTTTTTGACGGAACCTGCTGCTTTTAACAGTTCAAAGTTCTGCATATTGCGTGCCCCAATTTGAATGACATCGATATAGTCACAAGCCATTTCAAGATCAGCAGGGTTAACAATTTCACTAATAACAGCCATATCAAATTCCGTTGCAACACGTTTCAAGATTTTTAATCCCTCAACACCTAGCCCTTGGAAATCGTAAGGAGATGTTCTAGGTTTGTAAGCTCCGCCACGTAATAGGTTTAATCCTTTTTCTTTCATTGCTTTTGCTACAGTTGCCACTTGCTCATATGACTCGACTGCACATGGACCAAAAACGAAGTGTGGTTTGCCATCGCCAATATTTTCACCCTTTAAGGTAACAATCGTGTCTTCAGGCTGCTTTTTTCTTGAGACAAGTAAGGCTTTACTATGGTCATCCTGTTGCAGGTCAAGACCAGCTTTAAAAATCTCTTTAAAAATATGATCAATGGTCGAATCTTCAAAAGGCCCATCATTATGCTCTTTGATAATATCAAGCATTTTTCTTTCACGGACTGGATCGTAACGGTATACCCCTTGGTTTTCTTTAACCCGCCCTATATCCTGAACGAGCTGTGCTCTTTCATTAATTAACCTCAACAATTCTAAGTTTAGTTCATCGACACGCGACCTCAATTGTTCTAATTCAATTTTTTTGCCCATCCTTCGTCCCCGTCCTTCCTTTGCTAATCAGAACTCTATAAAATAAAGCTCTGAATGCCTTTTTTTCATCTGTCATTATAATATCGGTTCAAGTTTAAGAATTTAAATATTATAACAATTTAATAATTAGGACTTATTATAGCGGATAAATATTTGTTTGTCACTTGTTTTTTCTTTAATGATTAAACGCTTTTAAGCACTAAAGCGTTTGTGATATATTATGCTTGATTTTCACCAAAAGCACCTGTCAAAGAACGACTTGTTATTTTCCAGTGTGAAGTATTCCATAAAGGCTCTCCGTTTGAAAACAAGATGGTTTGTGGCGATTCATGTTTGATTTGAAATTTTTCTGCTACTTCATTGGACAACGGACGAGAATCCTGAACAGCTAAGAAATAAGTGGGTACAGCTTGATTTTCATTTGCAAATTTTTCATATTCCTTATATGCAGCATGGCTAATCGGACACGTTAGGCTATGCTTTAAGAGAAAAAACGTACTCTCCTTTTTTAATACTTCATCAAATTGTTCAATTGAATCAATTTTCTCTAACATGGGTACATACCTCCAGAAAATAAATAAACGGTGAAGTAATTTTATCACTCCACCGTTTTTATAACAAATAAACAGATTTAGCTTGCGACTAATTTTTATAGTTTAACCTTATTTTCTTCCTCATCAAAGGCCTTTTCGGCTTCTTCCAGCTTTTTTCTTATTTCTGAGCTATCAAGGGGTCCAATTTCGATTGACCTCTTCGATTCTATCTTTTCTTTTGAAGTTTGAAGAGGAATATAGTTTAATTCTCCTTCTTCTTTCAACTCGTCTTGGTTCGTTATTTTTCCTTTTACCTTGTTCAATAGTTCTTGGGATTGTAGGACAATTCCTTGGGAAAGGCTGGATCCTTTGGACGCTAATTCATTGCTTTTTGTCATTACATTTTCACGCATGGCAGCTGTTTTATCGAGGATCGTTCCAGCTTGGTTATTAAACTTATTGCGGAGATCTTTTCCGGACTTGGGAGCCAAAAGCAGTGCCGCAGCTGCACCAACCACTCCTCCGATAATTGCTCCCAGCAAAAAGCTATTGGAAGACTCCTCAATCCGAGTTTGATTCGTATCCCTTGAATCATATTCTTTATTAGGCATTTAATTTCCTCCTCTATATTCTAATGGGATCTAACCTTCTTGCCCTCGTCTAAGCTTACCCTGTTTTTTTGTTGCTTCCTAGCTTGCCACTTATCCTTTAATTCAAGAATGATATGACTCCATTGAACAATTTGCGAGACTTTTTCTTTACTTTCCTCTACTTGTTTATCTACAGATTGAGTAATGTTTTGTAAAGTCCCATTGAATTTAGTGACGGTTGTACCTACGTCTTTTACGGCTCCAACCACACTATTTAAACTATCGGATTTCTGCTTAATATCGTCAGCTAGAGCGTTTGTTTTTTGTAAAAGAATCGTGGTTTCTGCTGTAACACCCTCCAATTGTTTTTCTAATCCAGATAATGTCTTCGAAACGTTTGTAAGTGTAACCTGAAATGATTTAAGTGTTGTCGATAAAAATATGACAAGTACAAAAAACGCAATCGCTATCAAGGCTACGCTTAAGTATAAAATAATTTGCATCGTGCACCTCCGCCTTAATCCTATCAATATGTATTACCCATCAAGTATAGATATAAACCTCGCTAATTATCTTATACTACTTCCATATAATTGTCTTCATTTCCTGCCGCTTCTAATAAAAATTTCATCTCGGATTGGGAGTAGAATTTTATTTTTCAACTTTCCGCCTTTATTCGGTTACAATATGTGTGTACTTACTTAATTCTGTTGGAGGCGTAAAAATATGAAAGATCCACGTATTGAGAAACTGGCAAAAAATCTAATTAATTACTCGGTACAGCTTCAAAAGGGAGAAAAAGTTTTAATTGAAAACTTTGGACTTCAGCGTGAACTTGTGACTGCCCTCGTGAAGGAAGCCTATCTAGCAGGGGGATACCCTTTTGTGCTCTTAAAGGACCATCAAGTGGATCGCTCTCTTTTATTAGGTGCCCAGGAAGAGCAATTTAACATGATGGCAGAATTTGAAGCAAATGTGATGAGCAAAATGGATGCATACATAGGTCTTCGTTCGGGTGATAACATCAGTGAACAATCAGATGTTCCTGATGATAAAATGAAAGTCCATGGAAATACCATTGGTAAAAAGGTCCATCGTGACATCCGTGTTCCTAAGACAAAATGGGTTGTTCTAAGATATCCAACTTCGTCCATGGCCCAATTAGCAAAGATGAGTACGGAAGCATTTGAAAACTTTTACTTTGATGTTTGTAACCTTGATTATGGAAAAATGGATAAAGCAATGGATAGTCTTAAAGAGCTTATGGATCGTACTGACAAAGTACGAATTACTGGTCCAGGAACGGATCTAAGCTTTTCCATTAAGGATATTCCAGCCATTAAATGTGCAGGACGGTTAAACATTCCTGATGGTGAAGTTTATACTGCGCCTGTTAAGGACTCCGTTAATGGGGTTATCACTTATAACACTCCATCTCCGTATCAAGGTTTTACATTTGAAAATGTGAAGCTGACTTTTAAAGATGGGAAAATTGTAGAAGCTGAGTCTAACGATTCTAGCCGGATCAATAAAATTTTTGATACGGATGAAGGGGCCCGCTATATTGGGGAATTTGCTATTGGGGTAAATCCTTTTATCCTCAATCCAATGCAAGATATCTTGTTTGATGAAAAGATTGCTGGCAGCTTTCATTTTACTCCTGGACAATGCTATGATGATGCCTTTAATGGAAACCATTCAAATATCCACTGGGATATGGTTAATATCCAACGTCCTGAGTATGGCGGTGGGGAGATGTATTTTGATGAGGTATTAATCCGCAAAGATGGTCTGTTCGTTATTCCTGAATTAGAAGTGTTAAATCCTGAAAACCTTAAATAAAAGGAAGGATGCCAACAATCGCTGGCATCCTTCTTTTTATTTAGGCTTTTTTAAACTTGGCTGTTGATTTCCGCTCCAGGCGCGTGCGGTTCGCGGGCGGTCCGGGGAGCCTCCTCGGCCCCGTCCTCCCGCAGGAGTCTTCGCGCCTTCCGCTCCAATCAACTTGGCTATAAAATCAAAAATAACCTTTATCACAGCATTATTTTATACGTTGTTTTTCGTATGATTCTTGGAATTTTTGAATGTCTCCAGCGCCCATGAAAATAATTACGCTGTTTTCGTATTCATTTAGTACGGATGTATTTTCTTCGGTAATTATTTCAGAACCTTCAATTCGGTCCTGGAGATCCTTTATTGATAGTTTCCCATGATTTTCACGAGCAGAGCCGAAGATCTCACACAAATAGGCTTTGTCCGCTTCACGTAAACTTTTCGCAAAGTCTTCTAAGAACGCTTGAGTGCGTGAAAAAGTATGTGGCTGGAAGACCGCCACAATTTTCCGATCCGGATATTTTTGCTTAGCTGCATCGATAGTTGCTTTAATTTCAGTTGGGTGATGGGCGTAATCATCAATTAAAATCTGTGTCCCAATTCTTTTTTCGGAAAATCTTCTTTTTACACCTTGGAAGGTAGTTAATTGGTCCTTGACTATCTCTACATTTGTTTCTTCATAATGGCACAATCCAATAACGGCAAGTGCGTTTAACACACTATGATCACCAAAGGTTGGGATGGAAAATGTATCATAGAATGTATTGCGAATAAATACATCAAAGCTCGTTCCACTAGTTGTTTTCACAATATTTTTGGCTTGATAGTCATTCTCCTCGCCAAAACCATAAAACAAGACAGGGACCTTTGCTTGGATTTTTTGAAGCTGTTCATCATCGCCATAAGCGAAGATTCCTTTTTTCACCTGAATAGCCATCTCTTGAAATGCCGAAAAGACATCATCAATATTCGCAAAGTAATCGGGATGATCAAAATCGATATTTGTCATAATCGCATAGTCAGGAAAATAAGACAAGAAGTGCCTTCTGTATTCACAGGCTTCAAATACAAAGTATTCCGAGCCCTCTTTACCTTTACCTGTTCCGTCACCAATTAAAAACGAGGTAGGTTTAGCCCCTTCAATCACATGGGCGAGTAAACCTGTTGTAGACGTCTTACCGTGCGCACCGGTGACCGCAACACTAGTAAAGTTCTGCATAAAGTCGCCCAAAAACCGATGGTATCGCACAATAGGGAGACCTAGCTTCATGGCCTCTTTAATTTCCTCATGGGTATCTGGAAAAGCATTTCCTGCAATAATCGTCATTCCTGGCTTGATATTCTCCTTTTGAAAGGGAAGGATCGTTATCCCTGATTGTTCAAGGGCCAGTTGTGTAAAAAAGCGCTTTTCGACATCGGAGCCTTGCACTTTAAATTTCATATCATGTAGAACTTGTGCGAGTGCACTCATTCCAGACCCCTTTATACCTACAAAATGGTAAATAGTCATAGAAGAACCTCCAACAACGTCTATCTGTATAACAGTATATGACATCTGTCTGTATTTGCTAATAAGAAAAACTGAGTGCGATTGCACCCTAAAAAAACATTTACTTGTAAAAACATATTTAATAATTATAACATTATTCATCCTGAAAAACTATTTGCGGATCTAAAATCTTTACGGCCGCACTAGTCAGTCCACTATATATTATTTGTTCCTGTCATTAAAGAATACTATAGATTAATTATTTGCACTAGCATCTTGGATTGACTCTAAATCGGCTAAGGTAATTAAAACTTCACGTGCCTTGCTTCCATTTGCGCTGGTAATATACCCATGGGTCTCAAGCATATCCATTAACCTTGCCGCTCGGTTGTATCCTATTTTAAACCGCCTTTGCAGGCTTGAAGTGGAAGCACCGCCTTGGTCAATAATAAATTCGCAGGCTTCATAAAAAAGTTCATCTTCATTTTCGGTTACTTGTGCTTTTTTTAATAGTTCTTCTTGCTCGAACAAGTACTCTGGCTCCCGCTGCTCCCTCACATGACCCACCACTAGATCAATCTCTTCATCCGATACAAACGTTCCTTGAAGACGAACGGGTTTAGAGGAGCCGTTTTCTAAAAATAACATATCGCCGCGTCCTAGCAACTTTTCTGCACCGCTAATATCTATAATCGTCCGCGAGTCGACCTGAGAAGAAACGGAGAAGGCGACTCGTGTCGGAATATTAGCTTTAATTAATCCAGTTATCACATCCACCGAAGGTCTTTGTGTTGCCACGATGAGATGAATACCACAGGCTCTAGCCTTTTGAGCAATCCTGCAAATTGCTTCTTCCACATCTGCTGGGGACATCATCATTAAATCGGCTAACTCATCAATGACAATAACAATGAATGGAAGTTTATCTGAATACTGTTTATGTTTTATAGCCAATTCATTAAAGCGGTTAATGTCACGAACGCCAGTATGGGCGAATAATTCGTAACGTCTTTCCATTTCCTCTACAGCCCATTTTAATGCAGCTGTTGCCGCCTTTACATCCGTTATAACTGGACTAACAAGATGTGGAATACGGTTGTATGGAGCAAGTTCCACCATTTTTGGATCAATCAGCAATAGCTTTAAATCTTCTGGGCTAGCCTTAAATAGCAAGCTAACTAAAATCGTGTTAATACAAACGCTCTTTCCTGACCCGGTCGCTCCTGCAATCAAGCCGTGGGGCATCTTCTTTAAGTCAGTTACAATCGGTTTTCCGGCAATATCAAGGCCAAGTACCGCTGTTAATGGTGACGTAGATTCTTTAAAGATGCTGCTTTGAATAATTTCGTTAATGAATACAGGTCGCGACTTTTGGTTTGGAACTTCGATCCCAATGGTATGTTTTCCGGGAATAGGAGCTTCAATCCGAATATCTCTTGCGGCAAGACTTAACTTGATATCATCACTTAAGTTAGTTATTTTATTTACTTTCACACCTGGCTCTGGTTGGACCTCAAAGCGGGTGACGGAAGGACCTTGTGTCACATTAACAACACTTGCACCTACATTAAAGTTTTGTAAGGTTTCGTTTAAAATCTCCTCTTGCTCTAGTAACCATTTGGTATCATTCACCACAGTAACAGGAGGGTTTAGTAAACTATCTGTTGGGAATGCATAATAGTCATCATCGGTAGGTGGCAGACTCTCTTTTTCCTTGATTGGGAACAGGTCAATTACTTGACTAACCTTCTCTGCCTGCTTATTCTCAGTTGGGACCTCAGACGGCTGTTCGAGCGCTCTTTTTCGTTTTCGCTCTTCCCATTTCTGTTTATCTTGTTTTAACATCATCACATTAAATGGCAAATTAGATCGCTTCGGTGCGGGCGGTTCAGGTAAAGCCTCAACTACTTCCGCTTCCTCGATGGATTCTGTTGAAACTGCAATTAAATCTTTTACTTCCTCTATTGAATCTTCTTCCTGTGTTACTTCCTGTGTTACTTCCTCTGTCGCTTCTTCTTCTTGTGTTACTTCCTCTTCAACTTCAACCAATTCTATCTGAATTTCTGGCATTGGAATTGGAACAATCTCTTCGATCGTGTGTTCCAGCAGTTCAGATGATGGCTTTTCTTCGATAAGGCCCACTTGTTCTTCTTGATTAATTTCTAACCAAGTTGTTTCCACCTCTAGCTGTTCCTCATCGTTAACAAATGGTACAGTTTTCTCCGTTTCGGTCATCGTTTCTTTTGAAACAACTAAACTATCAAACCGATTTTCAACAACATCGTTTAAGAAATGGCTTAATTCATGCTCGACTATGATATCCGTATTCTTAGGCCGCTGATTAAATCCAAAAACAGGCGAAGGAATTTCTGTTGGTTGGAAGGGACCCTTCTTTTTAGGCAGCGGCTCTTGTTTGCTTTTAGGGACTTCCTTTTTGACTGTTTGAACCACAGACTTTTCCGTCATTTTGACTTTTTCCGGAAGCCGCTCTGTTCGTTTTTGACGCAATGTTTCTTCCTTCACTTTCTGAGTTTTCTTAGGAATGGGTGTATAAGAAGAACGATTGCTTCCCTTTGGGTATTGATAGGATATTTTTGTATCCAAATCCTTTAGATTTTCATATTTGTTTAGTAACGGCGGACCTTCATGTTTATGTAAAATGTAACTGTCAAATTCTTCATCATCTTCCTCTTTTTTTAATCTTTGAAAAAAGTTTTGGAACCAGCTCAAAACTATCACTCTTTCTACTTTCAACTTTCACTATCACTCTATTTTATCAGTTTTTCATATTTTTTCGACATAATTCTTTGAAATGAGTCAAAATACATGCAGACTAAATATCGTGCAATGAAAAAAGATCACCTTTCTTGATGTGATCCTTTTTCTATTTTGATTATTTATTTTTCCCTAAAATAAAAATAGGTTCTAATTCACCATTTTCATATAAAAATGAAAGGGCAGTGATTGGTACATGACCGTTTGCGAAAAAGCTCATTGCCATTTGCGCTAGCACATCATAGCCTCTGTCATTACGAATATCAGCGATAATTAATACATCCTGATGTGGAACAGCAAGTACCATCGTACCAGTAAATTGCTTCTCCATTTCATTTATGAATCCCTTATTTAAGATCCTGCTTGCATCGTATCCATCATTGGTATTGAGGAAGTAAAAACTATTGCCAGCCACTTGGTCTTCTTTTAAAGGAGTCGACAGGGATCTTACATTAAATAAGGCAATTTCCTTAATCCTTTTAGCTTTCCAGCCCTCTTTAGCCATGATACGTGAGTCAATTAGCCGATACGTACTGCCTTGATCATACGCATAATAAATTTTTGTTTCCGCTGTGTGGTCGTCAATTAAGAATGGCACACCCTCTTCTGCTTCTGATGGGAAAGAAGTGGAGCGGATAACGGGAAAGATTTTTTTCTCATGATTGGTTAATTGAATGTCGTCTTCCATGGCACGGAGGCCTTCTTCGATATAATAAACGACTTCATCAATGGCTTTTTCCTTTTCACTATGCCATTTGGCAATAATCCCAGGTAATGCTACTGTTATACCTTTACCGGTCTCTTTACTTTCAAATCGAAGTTGGTCTTTCTCACGGTCATAAGTTATTAAACGATTTTTTCTTGCCAAGCGCTGTTCTAATTCACTTTTCATTTTTCTGCTATCCATTTTCACCTTTTAATCCCTCCATTTTAGGAGCTACACTGCTTATTTTACAATAAAAACCCTCCATCTCAAAAGGTGATGGAGGGTTTCGGACTTTTTTATTTCAAACCCGAAATAAAACCTTCAATTTCTTCTTGCGTTTTTCGGTCCTTACTTACGAATCGACCCAGCTCTTTCCCATTTTCAAAGGCAATAAAGCTCGGGATCCCAAAGACGTCTAATTGCTGACATATTTCAATAAACTGATCACGGTCTACATGAACGAATGTATACTCATTAAATTTGGATTCTACTTCTGGTAGAACCGGCTCGATCACGCGACAATCGGGGCACCAGCCTGCAGAAAACATGAAGATCGTTTTCCCATGATCGCGCAGCTGTTCAAATTGCTCTACTGATTCTAAATTCTTCAAATTCAACGCCTCCATTTGAATATATGACCTTTTTCCTAACATCTTCACAAATCATATCAGCCCTGCTGCATTTCAGTCCAATTATTTGCTCCTTTGATATTGTCCCACTAAAAGGTTCATAACATGAGTAAACATTTCAGAACGATTCACCATTCCATTTGTAAAAATCCCGACTGCTCCTTCTTGTTTCCTTACATTTTCCTTTTTCGCATAATCTTCCATAACCGGTCCGAGTTCTTCACCTGCCCTTAATCGAATGGCTATTTCTTCAGGCAGAGGGAGTCTTGCTCCACCTGCAATAATCGGCTCCCTCCCAATTGATACAAGAGCCCCCCAGTTACAAATAAGCAAACCGTAACTCGTTTCCTGGACGCCTCCCTCAAGTCCAATCCCAATATCTCCATTTCCCTGCTTTAAGGCAGTTGCTGCTCGATTAATGGCTCCTCTTATCGTTTCTTCGTCGGAAAAAGGCTGCTCGCTGACACCCGATGGGATATCTAAGGAAACAAACTCATCTTCATGAGAAAAGCAGTTTTTTACTGCAGTAATTTTAGCAGGGTTCTTTGATCCAATGATAATTTTCATTATAGTAACTCCTTTAGACATAGTAAAAGGAGGCATAATGTAAAATGCCCCCCATTAAAATTAGCTGTTGGCTTTAATGGAATCGACCGTTGTTTGGTCACAAGCCTTGACTAGTTTAACAATTAACTCTTTAGCCGCTGCATAATCATCAACATGAACAATGGAGGCATGCGTATGAATATACCGAGAACAAATACCAACGACAGCACTTGGAACGCCCTCATTCGATTGATGGACACGACCTGCATCTGTTCCACCCTGTGAAACAAAATATTGGTAACGGATATTATGTGTTTCCGCTGTATCTAGTACAAACTCTCTCATCCCGCGATGAGTAACCATTGACCGGTCAAGGATCCGGAGCAAGGCCCCTTTGCCTAATTGGCCAAACTCTTGTTTATCTCCTGTCATATCGTTGGCAGGACTTGCATCCAGTGCAAAAAAGAGGTCAGGTTTAATCATATTGGCGGCAGTTTGGGCACCACGTAAGCCTACTTCTTCTTGCACCGTTGCACCTGAATAGAGAGTATTTGGCAAGGTTTCATCTTTAAGTTCTTGAAGCAATTCAATCGCTAAACCACAGCCGTAGCGATTATCCCATGCTTTAGCTAATATTTTTTTCGGATTAGCCATTGGAGTAAATGGACAAATAGGCAAAATCGCCTGACCTGGCTTAATCCCAATTCGTTTTGCATCTTCACGGTCATCTGCGCCGATATCAATCAGCATGTTTTTAATTTCCATTGGTTTGTTGCGTCTTGCATCGTCTAATAGATGTGGTGGAATGGAACCAACGACACCAATCACAGGACCATTATTTGTCATTACTTGAACCCGCTGGGCAAGAATAACCTGACTCCACCATCCGCCAAGCGGCTGAAAACGAAGCATTCCATTATCCGTTATTGCAGTCACCATGAAGCCCACTTCATCCATATGACCGGCTACCATTACGGTTGGACCAGT
Organism: Bacillus sp. OV166; assembly: GCF_900177675.1. Classification (GTDB taxonomy): domain Bacteria; phylum Bacillota; class Bacilli; order Bacillales; family Cytobacillaceae; genus Neobacillus. Next base: position 5,322,436 of record NZ_FXWM01000001.1, read on the forward strand.
CTCCGTACCTCTTTTCACACCAAAGATGCTGCCAAGATTGTCTTGAACAATTTCATCTGAGTATTGTGACAGTTGTTCTCTCATGAATTTTCTTACTAAGTGTTCATTTCCAGAGGCACCTGGAAGCTCTGTTAACGTTTGAAAAAGCTTTAAGGTTTGTTCATTCATTTTTTTTGAGGCTCCTTTGGATTTCTTTGGTAGTTTATGTAGATATTTTTATATTACAGAACTTCGATTTCTCTTTCCAACAATTGAATTTAATATTTGTCATATTATGTTCCACATGGCAAATACGATATACTAAAGAAGAGAATTCTTGATAGTAATCTTTTCCAAATTTATTTTTTTGGAGGTCCTGTTATGAATTGGAAGTCGTTTTTCCTCGGTGCAGCAGTTGGTATTATCGGTGGATTTGCTGCTAAAGAAATGATTAACTGTAAGACCAATGTTTCACCTGAAAAAGTATTAGAACAAGTCAAAAAACAATTTAATCAGAATGGGCCGATTAGCGGGTCATGGATACATATGGAAGCAGAGCCGTATGAAAAGCAGCAAATCAATTATCGTGTTTACAAAGGTGGTATTTCTAAAAACAACAATGGCACAAACGAACAATTTGAATTCATTGCTGATGCCCAAACAGGAACACTTTTAGACGTGCGTAATTTATCTAGTGTTTCTTAGTCAAAATAGCCGTTCCTTAAAAGGGATACGGCTATTTTTCTTTATCTTTCCCTTTTTAAGCTCTCCACTATTTGCGTTCCTTCAGCGTCCCATTTCACTGCCCGGTAATAGGCATCATGATAAAAGCTGTACCATGCATTTTTTTTAAAGCCGTATGGCAACCATTTTTCCTTTGCCGTTATTGAGGTCATAGGGTAATCATCATAGGCCATTACCCATAATACTGGTTGGTGGGCATGTGTTGCCATCAGATCTGCCATATGAATTAACATTTCTCCCTCGTCCTCTACGATAAGGATGGAATGTCCATCACTATGCCCGCCCGTATGGACCATTGTAATCGCCCCTAAATTCCAGTTTTCCTTGAAAGGAACCACCTGTGATTCAATGGCTTCCCAGTTTTCTGTCCAGTATGTATTTTTCGAACGAATGTTGGGGTTACGCATTTCGTCCCATTCTACTTGTGAGGTAATAATTTGTGCATTGGGAAATGCAGAAACATATTGTTCATTTTCAAACTTGGTTAGGCCGCCTGCATGGTCAAAGTGCATATGGGTCATCAGGATGTAATCGATCTCCTCTGCTTTTAACCCTAATTTTATTAATGATTCATCAAGCTCCGATTCCTTGGTGACTCCAAAATTTCTTAATTGCTTTTCCGTTAACTTTCCTTTTCCGATACCGGTTTCTACTAAGAAATTCTTTCCATCCATTTGAAGTAACATGGGATCTGTTGGCAATTCAATTTGATTTTTCTCATTGGGTGGATATTTCTTGGACCATAACCCTTTTGGAACAACCCCAAACATGGCACCACCATCTAAATTGGTTACCCCTCCAGATAACCAAGTTAATGTTACGCCGCCTATTTTTAATGTTTCCAACTTTCCATCCCCCTTTGTGCCTTTTTCTATATATTAACATTGACTAACTATTTAGAGAAACGAAAAAGGACAGTTCAAAATTGAACTGTCCCTAAAATTTAGTTTTGATACTTTACTTCACAACGATAAATGCGACTTCCTTTTTCTGAAAATTTCTCTTCATACTCTGTCATGATGTTACCTTCATAATCACTTTTATGAAGATCTAGACTAATGTACTTTAATAATAAACCGTACTCCGAAAAGCTCATTAAAGAATTTTCAAATAACCCTTGGTTGTCGGTTTTGAAATGGATTTCTCCACCATTAACCATAATATCCTCATAAAGCTTCAAGAAATCCTTATATGTTAATCTTCTTTTTCTATGACGATATTTTGGCCATGGGTCAGAAAAGTTTAAATAGACTTGGTCCACATCATTCTTTGTAAAGTATTTTGCTAAATCATTTGCATCTACGTTAAGAAGCCTGAGGTTCGGTAAATCGGCTTCAATTAAGCGGTCCAAAGCTGTAATGATGACACTGTCGTATATTTCAATCCCAATATAATTAATCCCCGGATTTGCTTTCGCCATTTCCGTAATAAATTGACCTTTTCCTGTGCCCACTTCAATATGAAGTGGATGATCGTTTTCAAATACTTCATGCCATTTTCCTTTATATTGTTCTGGATTGGCAACTATATATTGGGGATGCTGCTCTATTTTTTCCTTTGCCCAAGGTTTATGTCTGACTCTCATTTATGACACTCCTAAAAATAATATTGTTTACTACATATCATGCACCATTTGTCCTTACAAGTTTAACTATATGGAAATAAGATGATGCATAAACAAAAAAAGAATTCACAACCTAACAGTGTGAGTTCTTTTTTTTAAATAACACTTGAGAGGGTGTACATTCATGCCATTAAGTCATGGTGACCAAGTTACATTATTAAAAGATATATTAAACAATCATCAAACAGATTGCTGCGGGTCCGTTTCAGAATGTGAACAACTGGAACGCTTAGTGAAATCCCTAATGGTTAATACACAGGTTGATCAAAATGTTAAAAATATCTTACAGGAAGTATATCAGTACAGCCAACATGGGGTTGGCACAGCAGATTTAGATCAACACATCTTATCAAACCAAGAAAATTTATCCAATTGGGTTAGCGATATTGGTCAGTTTTCTTAACTAGAGAATTCCATCTAAGAACTTTATCCATATGTTCATTTCTTCCAAGCGATTTTTATTTTTATACCATTGGATAGAAGAAAGCGTTTGAATGGTCACATACCATTTCATGCGCAGTCTTAGGTTGTCTGTCAGCTTTTTTCCGTAAAGCTTAAGCCAATCCTGCCAATTTTCTTCTGGAATATACCAATAAAGGAGCAGCCCTAAGTCAATGGCGGGATCGGCAATCATTGCCCCGTCCCAATCAATCAAGTACAACTGGTTGTCTTCTGCAAGCAGCCAGTTGTTATGGTTGACATCACCATGACAAACCACCTTTTCATCGCAATAAACATTTAAAGCTTCTTTTTTTAAAAAGTTCATTGCTTTTTGCGATTCAGGCATTAGGAGTACCTCTTCATCTAACTCGTTTGCAACTCTTTGCAATAACGGTTCAGGATGCATTGGAGAGCTCTCTAATCGACTTAACATTCCTAGCATTGGCTCGGAGCAATGAATTTTCTTAAGCAGTCTCGCCACGAGTTCTTGGTTCATTTCAGACGGCTTTAACTCTCTGCCGGGAAGCCACTGCTGTGCAGTTATGACGTCTCCACTTTCCAACCGTTTTGTCCAAACAAGCTTTGGGACGATGCCTTCTGCTGAGAGTACAGCAAGGAACGGAGAAGAATTCCGCTTTAAAAAAAGCCTTTGGTCTTTATGTTTCGCATAAAAGGCTTCACCTGTTTTGCCTCCAGCAGGGGTAATTTCCCATTCTTGTCCTAGTATATGATCCAAAATTGCTCACCTTCAATTTATGCCGTTCTAATGGGCTCATTCCCCTTATTTCTAAGAGGTAAAACCTGCGCTGCCGGAAGGTCCTATATTACCACAGTTTCATTAACAGCTTTTTATTTTTAAGAAATAAAAAAAAGCTATTGAAACCATTGCACACAATAGCCATCTTAATAAATTTTATCTCGGATTACCTTTTTTCGTCAAGTAAATCTGAAGAAACTATTTTTTCAGCAAAACATTTATGGAAACTGGCTCTATCAAAACTTCGCCACCTTGCAAAATCTTTTTGGAGGAAATTTCAGCTTGTTCATGGTCAGCTAAAACAGCCCAGTCCCCTTCTGGTATCGAAATCGCTTGCTTCTTTAACGAAGGATTAATTAATAAGATTACATCATTTTCCCTATTAAACAAATACCCCAACATCGGTGCTGCTAATGGTAATTGGCGTATATTTGCACGGATTTCAGCAGAAGTTCTCATTCGGAAAAAAGAAAGAGATTTACGGATTTGAATAAGTCCTTTAATATATTTTACGTTTTCTTTATATATAATCTTTCTATCCCAATCCAGTTGATTGATTGGATCAGGAGAACGATAACTATTTCCATCGCCCTTTTTTGTTCGAAAAAACTCTTGGCCGCCGTGGAGAAATGGAATTCCTTGTGATAATAAGACAATACTCGTTGCGAGACGATGATATTTCATTCGTAACGAATCCTCTGCATCGGGGAGACAGGCAATAAGTTTATCCCACATTGTATGATTATCATGGCACTCCACATAGTTCACAGATTGAAAAGGTTCATTAAAAAGGGCCAACCCCTGTTTCGTAAAACCGATACTGCCCGTTATAACCTCATTAGCGGCCTCAACATAGTGCTCATTTCCTAAGACAAAGCCTTTATCAAACAAGTTAAATGAACTACCTTTTATACAATCACGATATTTATCATTGAATTGAGCTATTTGTGGCATTTTTGCCTGATTTGCTATTGTTGCTTTCTGCTCAACTGGAAGAGGTGTGTTGAGACTCCAGCCTTCACCGATGATGATTGTTCCTTTTGACAGGCTGTCGCACACTTTCCTTACCTCGTTCATGGTCTCTACATCCAATATCCCCATCAAATCAAAGCGAAAACCATCGATATGATATTCCTCCAGCCAATAACGAATCGAATCAACAATATATTTTCTGACCATTTTTCGTTCTGATGCAATGTCATTCCCAACCCCAGTACCATTGGAGGGGAGTCCAATTTCGTTATGACGGAAATAATAACCCGGGACCACCTTTTCAAAGGAGGAATTCTCACGGATGTAAACATGATTATAAACCACATCCATAATCACTCGTAGTCCAAGACTATGAACTTGATCAATTAACTGTTTTAACTCCATGATTCTTGAATATGGATCGGCAGGATTCGTTGAATAGCTTCCTTCGGGAGCATTGAAATGGAGAGGATTATATCCCCAATTATATTCATTATTTGGTTGCAGTTCATCGACGCCAGCAAAATCATGGAAGGGGAGGAATTCTATATGGGTAATACCAAGGTCTTTTATATAAGATAATCCTGTAGGTTCATCGTCTATCCCTTTTGTATTTAGCTCGCCCGCACCTAGATAAAGTCCTTTATTCTTTACACCACTTTTAGGGTGAATCGTTAAGTCTCTGATATGTGTTTCATAAATGATTGCATCTACGGCATTTTCAATAGCGGGTAAGTTAGGACGCGGCCTATGTGTTTTCTCAAGCCTCACAATCACTCCAAACTCGCCATTGACCGACACAGCCTTAGCATAAGGATCTGTAGCCTCTCGCCATTCTTGATTAACTAGGATGAGGAAACTATATTGATAGTATTCTAATTCACGGTTGACAGTAACAGACCATATGCCGCGATCCTCTCGTTTCATTTTTACAATTTCTGAAAAACTGCTATTAGCAGGACGTAACTTTAATTTAACTTGTGTGGCGGTTGGGGCCCATAGCTTAAAACAGGTTTGGCCAGCATGAAAGGTAACACCAAGGTCATTACCGTCATAATAGAATTTCTCGTCAAAGGCGTCCGTTCGAATCACTGCACCAATATGCAGGTCTGTTTTCCCGCCATGTTCATCAATAATCACATATTGTTTTTCAAAGGAATAATCTTTTGAAAATTCACAAATATATTTCATATTATTATCTATTTGTCTTTTCTCGATGATTTTCAAGGGATGTTCTTGAAAATCACTAGAAATCAAGAAAGAGGATGACAAACCGTGATGATAGGAAAGTGGTAGAAGAATCGTAATGATCTTCATCTCATCTAGATAGGCAAAGAAATTTCGGTCAGTAGCAATCATTCGAGTCCCTCTCTTTCAACTCCACTTCTTCCGGACGTTTTATTCTCGACAACACTTCCAAAGCTCTTGCTTGAAGATGTATATTCAAAGGAGTAAATCCAATATGCTCCCCATCTGCGTGAACAAAAAGGGCTGAAGGGGATTGGATAGAAACATCCTTTCCTTTATAAGTTTTCACTTCTTTAAAATGGATGTGCTTCCCCCAAAACACACTGATAAAAACGAGTAACAGCTTCCACCTTGATAATCGTTGAACAACGGTTATATCAAAAATTCCATCATCAGGCTCGGCCACAGGGGCAATTTTCATTCCACCGCCATAATATGGTTGATTGGAAACCGTTACAAACCATGTTTGTTCAAATATATGCTTTTCTCCGTCAATTGATAAATCAATTGTTGAGGTTTTATAAGTAAATAATTTTTTTAATAGAAAATAAACATAAACCAACCTGCCCAACGAAAGTTTATTGAGTAAAGCCTTCATCCGGGAGTGATTAACTTCATAAGAAATGATTGCATCAAAGCCAGCACCCATATTGTTAATAAAATAGTGCTGATTCGAATCATCCATGGTAATTTTCCCAATATCAATAGGCAGACCCTTATGTTTCGCGAGGCGGAGAATCACTGCTATTGCTTCCACGGGGTCGACAGGAATTTGAAATCCTCTGGAAAAATCATTTCCAGACCCACCAGGGATAAATCCCAGTGTAATATTATTATCCTTCACTGCTCCATTTACCACTTCATGCATCGTTCCATCTCCGCCAACAGCGATGATCATCTTTTGCTCAGGGTTCTTTAACGCAATTTGGCTGGCAAGGATATCGGCATGGCCTGGATATTCGGTAAAGAATGCAAGGTAGGACACCTGTTCACCTTTGAGTTGCTGTTCCACCCGTTCCCAAATCTTAAAGCAGTGGCCATTTCCAGCTTTTGGATTAATAATAAAGTAAATTTGTTTCATATTACCAACCTTTATTTTAAGTTTATGTTTTTGTGTAATTTAAAGGATATATTTTTAGGGCTTCATACTTGGGTATTTTTTTGTTAAGGTTTGTCCGATATAATACTACTTCACTTGCTTCAAATGAAAGAGGGTTAGGCTGAAGTTCTTCCCATAAATCAAGCATTTCCTTTTGGAAAGGATGGACTCCGCCCCACTTTCTAGCAAGTGTTATATGAGGTCGAAAGGGTCTGGTTTCAAGTTGAAACCCTGCATTCTCACAAGCAGAAAACACCTTTTTTCTGATGGTTTGTAAATGTTTGCTTTCCTCGGTATCGGCCCAAAAAACACGAGGAGAATCAGCACTTCCGAAAAATCCAAGTTTGTTGATTTTCAGGTTGAATGCCTCATCTTTAAGGGCATCCTTAACATTATTTTCTGCAAGTGTAAGTTTATCAGGTGGAGCACTGCCTAGAAATGCTAGGGTTATATGCAAATCTTGATAATGAACCCAGCGGCTAAATGGTATTCGTTCCTTTATTTTTTCCATATGTTCTTGCATCGTAAACTTTGTTTGTTCTGGTATTCTTACGGCAAAGAAAAAATGGGATCGATGTTCCATTGTTATCTTCCTTTCTTTAGTTAATTTTAGTCTATTTTGTCCTAAATGTATCTATTAGCAAACAGACAATTACCCGATATTTTTTACATAGAGCATAAATTTATTTATTATTAGATAGGAAACTATAAATTAAGAACTTACTTCAAGGTATTGAAAGGAAGGTCCCTATGAAAGTAGTCAACAATATCGCTGAATTAATCGGAGATACACCATTAGTGAAACTAAATCGCTTAGCACCAAAGGACGGGGCCTCGGTTTATTTAAAACTGGAGTACTTTAATCCCAGCAAGAGCGTTAAAGACCGGGCAGCTTTTAATATGATTATCGAAGCAGAAAAGGCTGGAAAATTAATAGCAGGTTCAACGATTATTGAGCCGACCAGTGGAAATACAGGGATTGGCCTTGCCATGAATGCTGCTGCTCGCGGCTATAAATCGATTATCGTGATGCCCGATACGATGACACAAGAACGAATCAGCATCCTAAGGGCATACGGGGCTGAGGTTGTCCTTACACCTGGGGCTGAAAAAATGCCCGGAGCTATCCAAAAAGCACTTGAATTAGCAAGTGAGATTCCAAATAGTTTTGTCCCCATGCAATTTGAAAATCCCGCAAATTCAGATGCGCACCGATTCACTACTGCTGTTGAAATTATCAAAGCGATGAAGGAAATCGGTAAACCGCTGGCAGCTTTTGTCGCAACAGCTGGAACTGGAGGAACCATCACTGGCACAGGGGAAACATTAAAAGAGCATTATGAAAATTTAACCGTCCATGTTGTCGAACCGAAAGGCTCACCTGTTTTATCCGGCGGAAAACCAGGTAAACACAAGCTAGTTGGGACAAGCCCAGGTTTTATCCCAGTTATTCTTAATCAAGATGTCTATGATGAAATTCATCAAATTAATGATGAAGATGCCTATGATATCGCACGTCGGTTGGCTGTCGAAGAAGGAATTCTAGTCGGACCATCCTCTGGCGGTGCTTGCTTCGCCGCATTAGAAGTTGCCAAACGATTAACTCCAGATGATGTGGTCGTTTGTATTGCTTGTGATACGGGGGAACGATATTTATCCAGTGATCTGTTTCAATATTAATTAAAAAAGACGTGGACACTTTACTTGTGTTCACGTCTTTTTTAATTAATTAAGGGTTTTATCTTTAAGTGCCCCGCATTGTTTTTCAATTTCTTGCTCAAATGCTTCTTGCAGCCTTCGTGTAACAGGGCCTGGTATACCCTCAGCAACTTCTTTCCCATCCACTTCAATAATCGGCATTACCTCTGAAGTAGTACTTGATAGGAACACTTCATCAGCAGAGGCCAATTCATCAAGTGTAAATATTCGTTCTTCCACCACAATATTATTGCTAGTACAAATCTGCAATATTACATCCTTTGTAATCCCTTTTAAAATTAAGTTATCCGACGGATGCGTGATAACAACACCATTTTTGACAATATAAATATTCGACGAACTTCCTTCGGTAACATTGCTGCTGCGATGTTGGATCGCCTCAAAGCAACCTTCAACAGCCGCTTTTTGTTTCGCTAATAGATTGCCTAGCAAATTCAAACTTTTTATGTCACAACGCAGCCAACGAATATCTTCTGTTACGATTGTTTTTACTCCATCCCTCAAACTTTCCAAAGGTCTGAGCGCTTCCTTTGTATAAGCTACAAGGCTGGGAGGTATATTTTCCGCCGGAAACGCATGATTACGGGGGGCGACTCCTCTCGTAATTTGCATATAAATGGTCCCTAACTGAAGATTATTTTTTGCAACAAGCTCTTCTAGCAAATTCATTAAATGCTCCATAGTATACGGGAGTTCAATCCCAATACTACCCAAGCTTTTCACAAAACGATTCATGTGTTCCGTTCCTGTGAACATTTTTCCGTTGTAGACACGGATAACTTCGTATACACCATCACCAAATTGATAGCCGCGATCTTCCACATCAACCTTTGCTTCTGAACGCTCAATAATTTCCCCATTCAAGATTGCAAATTTCATTCTCCTATATCCCCTTTTTATTTATTATTCATTCATGGCCAATTCAAAGTAAATCCTGTGTGTCCGTAATCAGGGACTGTTTTCTTTTTTCAACTTCACTCATCCAATCAATCTTCGTCAGATGTAAATCCCCCTATCGTTGATGAATTCACTTCCACCATAACAATATCATTATTGTAAATATTTTATCAATTTTGCTTCAATAAACGTTGTTTTTTTATTATGCAAAAAATAAATCAACCAATTTAACTAAAAATTCAAATAATTAGTCATAATCCATACATTATCGCCCATAACCTATAGTAAGAGTATGGTAAGGGAGGGCGAAAATCCGAACAATTTTTGTAAATTTTAGATGTTTATTTTGTAAATTTAAGTATATTGGTGGAAATTTTCTGATTTTGTGGGTACAATAAAGTTAGATGTAAGACATCTAAGTATCCACAGTAATCATCCACGAAAAGGAGATGTCTGCGCGGAAAAGAAAACTACATATTCTTGAAGAGGAATCTTCAAATAGGCTGTCGGTAGCAGGGTATTGCCATGGGTTTGAAAAAAGGATAGGGAGTGGTTCTTTGAAACCTTCAACTAACCGGATGTTAAACCGCATCAAATGTATCTACATGTTTATCCGCAATAACGGCACTGTTTCTACGCAAGAACTTGTAGAGGAATTTGGTATCACTCCTCGCACCATACAACGAGATTTAAATGTCTTAGCCTATAATGACTTGGTAATTAGCCCAAGCCGCGGAAAATGGACGACAACACAAAAGAGAGTAAAAATGTCTTCTTAATAAAAAAATAAATTAGCATAATTTCATAAAAAAGCACGCGAGCCCATCTCGCGTGCTTTTTGTTTGTCTAAAATCAATGGTGCTCATGTACTTGGTTCGTGATTTTTTGATATTCCTGTTCACTTAGGATCCCTAGTTTTCTAAAAACATAGGAATAAATGAAAATCCTCCGTTGCAATCGAGGGGTTACGAACATATTAATCATCTCCTGCCTTAATTAATTATATTCGCCATTTCAAACAATGTTTCCTTCAACCAAAAAAAATTCTTATGGATAATATTTTAACCCCATAGCAAGAACACGCTGGGAAGGAGCTGAGCCACTATATTTGTGTGGAAACAGTAATATGGGTTGATCTAAAATCTTCAACACTAATTGACAGTTTTCAATAGTATGGTAGTATATTAATATCAAAAAATACTTTAGCGCTTAAAAGCGTCTAAGCAAAAAAGATAAGTGGGTAGGAATAACATGAAAAATAATCATCAGAACTTACAAAAAGGATTATTACCGAGGCATGTCCAGTTTATAGCCTTAGCTGGTATGATTGGTACGGGGATTTTTAAAGGGAGTTCCGACACCTTGGCGATTGCAGGACCGAGTGTTGTAATTGCCTATTTAATTGGCGGCCTTTTACTATTTATCATAATGGCTGCCTTAGGGGAAATGGCGCTTGCTTTTCCAAATTTAAATGTACAGCATTTAGTAAACAAAGCATTTGGATTCCAAGTTTCGTATATCGTGGGATGGCTTTACTGGATCAACTGGATTCTTGTTACGGTTGTTGAATTATTAGCAGCGGGAAGTTTCCTACAATTTTGGTTTCCTACAATACCATTATGGGTGTTAAGTTTCCTTTGCGCAGTTATAATCGTAGGAATTAATTTTACTCAAGTAAAAAATTATGGGGAACTTGAATTTTGGTTTGCTGGAATTAAAATCATAGCGCTGATAGCGTTTATCATTTTAGGCTTTTCACTCCTATTAGGAATTATTCCAAGCTCGATCCAGGATCCGCTCGCTAACTACACAGCACACGGCGGATTTTTCCCGAACGGAATAGGTGGAACTTTCAGCGCCTTTTTAGTGGTCATGTTTTCGTATGGTGGTGCGGAGTTAATTGGGATCGCTGTAACCGAGACAAAGGATGCTGAACGAGTATTACCAAAGATTATTAAAGGGGCAGTTTGGCGTGTTATTATTTTTTATATATTACCAATACTAATCATTTGTGGACTCATGCCTTGGGATAAGGTTACGGGCGCAGACAGTCCCTTCGTTCAGGTCTTCAGTACAACAGGGTTGCCTGGAGCAGCACATATTATGAATTTTGTCCTGCTGACAGCCGTGCTGTCCGCTGCAAATTCAGGTATTTATGCGACATCCAGAACGCTGTTTTCCATGGCACAAAGTGGCGTTGCACCTAGGGGGTTAGCAAAACTCTCTGCAAAGGGAATTCCAATAACAGGAATAATGCTTACAAGTATATGTATACTAGCAGGTGTTTACCTAGCCTATCTAACACCTAGTCAGGTAATCGGCTATCTCATGACCATTCCAGGGTTTACAGTCATGCTACTCTGGATTAGTATTTGTGCAGCACAGTTAAAACTAAGACCACTTTACAAAAGTCAACCGGTATTTAACGTAAAATGGTTTCCATATACGACCATCTTCGCCATTGTATCTTTAAGTATTATCTTTATTGGATTTGTGTTTAATCCAAATAATCTAATTGGTACAACCGTTAGCTTGGTAACGATTGGCTTGTTAATCATCCTCTCATTTCTTGTTAGAAAAAATGGTTTGAATGAAATTACCGCTTAATAGATACAGAAAAGGCCCTCAATTTACTTGTTGGCCTTTTTTGCTATTTCAAAGAGAAGGCTTTGAAAAGTACTTGATCACATACTGACGAAATTCTTGTCCCGCCTCAGATAAATAACGCCTCTTTGACCAGCCTAACCCAATGGTCCTTTGGCATTTTGGTTCAATGATTCTCAGTTTGTTTGGAAAGGGATTCGTATGATGGAGCCACGAAATTTCTGGAATAAAAGCAATCCCTAAACCTTGTTTAACTAAATCCCCTATCACCCCCGGCTCATCTCCTTCAAAAGCAATGTTTGGAACAAATCCTGCCTTACGACAAAATTCATCTGTTAAGTTTCTAAATCCGAAACCAGTATTCATACCGATAATAGGCTCGTCCTTTACTTCATTAAGAAATATTTCTTCTCTCCTCGATAAACGATGTTCTGGGGGAACAATTAAGTAGATTTCTTCAGTCATTAGCGGTTCCCAGACGATATCCGTCCCCTCAATAGGCACGGATGAAATACCAAAATCAATCTCCGCCTTTTCCAGCCGGCTTTTCATTGAGGAGGTTGACTCTAGGACTTGTTGAAATTTAATTTCGGGAAAAAGCTTTAAAAAAGAACTCAATAACTCAGGAAGGACCCTTGGAATACTGACCGCTAAAGTAATTTGCGTTTGCTTTTGATGAGCTCTTTCAGCAATTTCTCTTTTCCCTTCATTTAATTCTAAAAATATCCGATTCACTCGATCTAAAAACAGTTTTCCGTAGTCGTTTAACCGGAGCTGTCGATTTTTCCGATCAAATAATGGAACACCCAAATCTTCCTCTAATCGTGCTATGGTTTTACTTAAAGAGGGTTGGGCAATTTGAAGTTCTTCTGCGGCTTTGGTCATATGCTCAAGTCTGGCAACTGTTTGAAAATACTGTAATTGTAAAAACTCCATCAATTATGCCCCCTTATCAATAGCTTGAAAGCTACTAAATGATAACTAATTATATATTATACAATATACGTAAAAGTATTTATCATTGTGGTTATGTAAAAAACTTAAATGTAAAGGGGTCATTATGAAAGGAATTCACTTAGTATTTAGGGATTTAAAGATGATGTGGCATCATAAGCACGGAAGGATCGCCTTAGTGTTCCTATTAATCGTTCCGTTAATTTATTCTGGTTTCTTTCTTGCTGGTTACTGGAATCCCTATGGACGGTTAGATCAACTTCCTGTCGCTGTCGTCAATCTAGATCATGGATCGATAATGGATAACAAGTCGATTGAGGCTGGTCAGGAATTTGTCAAAAACTTAAAAGAAAACAAGGATCTCAAATTCTATTTCCTCTCTGCAAAGACCGCAAACCAAGGTTTGAAAGACGGGAAATATTATATGGTTCTGACGATTCCAAAAGATTTTTCACAAAAAGTTAGTACATTAATGGATGAACATCCCGAGCAGGCAAAACTAAATTTTGAAATAAATCCAGGAAAAAACTTTGTTGCCTCACAAATTAGTACGACCGCAACGGAAGAAATGAAGACAAAAATAGCAGCTAGCATCACGAAATCCTACGCAGATGGCGTATTTTCAAAGTTTGTTGAATTAGCAGACGGCTTACGTGATGCCGGCGATGGTGCGTCAAAAATTAATCAAGGAACAATCGATGCTAAGAATGGAATGATCCAGCTGTCAGATGGTGTCGACCGCTTAAATGATGGTGCAAAAAAGTTAGAGGATGGGAGTCAGCGGCTTTCAAACGGTCAACAAAAATTGACTCATGGGCTTGCCGGTTTAAAAGAGGGCTCACTAGCACTTTCTAATGGCATGGAAAAGCTTTCTGAAGGTCATGCAAGTGTAGAAGTTGGGATGGAACAATTAACGGAAGGCATGCAATCTTTGGCTTTGAATAGTGAAAGGTTATCTCAAGGTCAAGCAGGGGTGAAAAACACGACAGATGAATTATCGAAAGCAGTAGAACTATTTTTACAAAATCACCCTGATATGAAAAATGATCCTACCTTCCAACAAATTGCTGCCATGTCAACCGGCCTATCAAAAGCAGCTGATTCATTGAGAAGTGGTCAAGTCCAACTTGCTCAAGGGGCAAACAAATTAGTTCAAGGACAAACAAAAGTCCAAGATGGTATGACAAAGCTTGGCGATAAAATGGATGATGCTGCCACCGGGGCAAACAAATTATCTGAGGGAACCGTACAATTTTCCAATGGTTTCGTTCAATGGAAAAATGGTTTTTCCTCTTTAAATAATGGAATAGTTGATTTAGCAAACGGTGGAAGTAACTTAGATAACGGCACCAATCAGTTAGTAGATGGTTTGGATCAATTGAGCGTTGGTTCAGACGAGTTAGCCACAAAATTAAATGATGCTGCTATGCAAACGTCTAGTATCCATAATAATAACCAATTAACCTCGATGTTCTCAGAACCAGTCAAATTAGTAGAATCGGATTTATCCGAGGTTCCGAATTATGGGACTGGAATTACCCCCTATTTTCTATCTTTAGCATTTTATGTAGGTGGAATAATGGCAGCTAACATCCTTCCATTAGGGCGCAGACAAGATCTTAAGGTTAATGGAACAGAGCATTTTATTAATAAACTCGGACTTAAGTACTCAATCGCATTAATACAAGTGTTATTTGTTGATTTGGTAGTCCTTTTCGGATTCAAAGTACATGTGGTAAGTGTTCCCTTGTTTATTGTATCCAGTGTCATTGTCTCCTTAACCTTCATGACGGTCATCCTTATGTTAGTGACATTGTTTGGTGTTGCAGGGAAATTTATGGCTGTCACACTATTGGTTTTACAATTAGCTACATGTGGTGGAACATTCCCGGGTGAATTGAGTAATCCTATCCTAAGCAAGATCGGTAATGCTTTACCAATGGCCCATTCATTACGGAGCTTCCAAGATGTTATCTCCCTAGGGGATTGGGCCCAACTACAACAGCAAATACTAATCTTACTTTTCTACCTAGTAATATCGGGGGGAATTGGATGGGTGACAAGTCATCTGCAACATTCCAAGACTGCCGTGGAGACCTCTCATTAAAAACTAAAAAAGTGATACCCAATATTTACATGGGTATCACTTCAGATTGTAGACAAAAGGCATTCGAATGAGCCCATTCGGATGCCTTTTTATTGGATTTTTGCTCATAAGAGCAAAATTTAGACCTACCTTTGACTATTATTACGCCAATTCTGGACCTTTCCACGTCCAGCTGGCCATCTTTTTCAAGTTCATGGCAGCAAAAGTAAGCATCGCTTGCATGGACAATTTTTTTAAGCCTCTTAAGGTTGTCCAACGCATACCATGCTTTTCCTTAGCATCCGCAAAGACCCGTTCAATCGTTTCTTTACGTCTTGCGTAAATGCTTTTATTTTCTTGTGTGTGACGAAGATGATCGGCTTCTTCTATGTAATGTTCCCAAACATGTCGCTCAATCAATTTTTTATGTTCTTTACTCTGCGTGCATTCTGAAAGTAAAGGACAATTTTGGCACTCAAACGGATTAGAGAAGTATTGACGCTTTCCATTCTTCGTCGTCGTTGCATATTTCAGTATTTGTCCTTGCGGACAGATATAACAATCGTAGTATTCATCATAAATATACTCATGTTTTTTCATATAACCGTCCTTCGTACGAGGTCGTGTATATGGTAATGCAGGAGTCATATCATTTTCAATTACGAATTGAGCAATAGCAGGTGTTTTGTATCCAGCATCAGCAGCAACAGCTTCAGGTTTCCCGTGTTTTTCAATGACCTTCTCAAGTAGTGGCTCGAAAATGACGCTATCATGGATATTCCCCGGGGTTACAATTGCACCCAAAACAAAACCATTTCGATCCGAAGCCGCATGAAATGAATATGCGAACTGTTTCGTTCGCTCATCCTTTACGTAATAACCACTTTCTGGGTCAGTGGTACTTTCTTTAATTTCCTTTAATTCTTCTTTTTCAAATTTATCTGGAGGAAATGGCTTTTTTCCGTGATCATCCCGGTCTTTATTAATCTCTTCTTGTAGACGTGTTTCATAAACCTTCGATTCCTTTCGAACTACTTTCTTTTCAAATTTACGCTTATTTGCACTAGCTTTAACATGTGTAGAATCAATAAATACGTGCTCGCTACTAATCAATTTCTTTTCTGAGGCTTCCTTTAAAATACGATAGAATATCTGTTCAAATAAATCAGTATCCTTAAAGCGTCGCTCGTAGTTTTTACCAAACGTTGAAAAGTGAGGTACCTTATCATAAAAACCAAAGCCGAGAAACCAACGATATGCCATATTCGTTTCGATTTCTGCAATGGTTTGACGCATAGAGCGAATACCGAAGGTATATTGAATGAAAGCCATCTTTATCAATACCACAGGGTCAATACTCGGACGTCCCCGTTCAGATGAGTACATATCTTGAACAAGTGAATAGATAAATGAAAAATCAATAGCAGCTTCTATCTTACGAACCAAGTGGTTCGCGGGTACAACTTGTTCTAAAGCTATCATTTCTATTTGATCACGATTCATCTGTGTATTTTTAGTTAGCATTTCATCCACCTCATCTATATGTCTGTATCTTAATTATACAAAGGACTGATTTAAAGGTCATTATTGATTTTAAAACTTGTTGATTGGAGCGGAAGGCGCGAAGACTCCTGCGGGAGTACGGAGCAGGGGAGACCCCGCAGGCGCTTAAGCGCCGAGGAGGCTCCCCGCTACGCCCGCGGAAAGCGAAGCGCCTGGAGCGCAAATCAACAAACAATTTAACAAAGACATAAAAAAGACTGCCGGCAAACCCAAGTTTTTCGGATTTGTCGACAGTCTGAAGTGATACCCAATATTTACATGGGTATCACTTTTTTAATCTTTTTCGTCTTCTGGCTTTTCAGTTGCCGGATGGAGATGTTTGATTTCCTTCACATCCGACTCAACAAATAGCCGAAGTGCTGAGAGCTTATTTTCCCAAAATAACTCAAAATATTGGAGCCAATCTTTTAATTCATATAATGGCTCTGGCTCCAGCTTGTACCTTGTTTCCCTGCCGGCTTTCCGTTCCTTAACTAGGCCGGCATCTGCTAATACACGTAAATGCTTGGACACAGCGGTTCGGCTTATCGGAAAGTGTTCACTTATCGCCGTGACAGGCATCTCTTCCTTGCTAAGAAGTTTTAACAGCTTTCGCCTTGTTGGATCAGCGATGGCTTGAAAAACATCATGCTTTGCCGATGAAGCCGCCATTTATGCCTCAACATATGCTTGCAATTTTTTCACAAGACCTGCCCAGCCCTGATTCATGTTATCGCGGATCGGAGTATGCGGAGCACCGAATTCTGTAACTTTGTTAGCGTCCCAGCCACCATGGATAAGAGTTAACTCTGTTTTATCATCCAGTTCCTTTAATTCAAATGTTAGTGTCCAATCTTTTCCCCAATTAAATGAAAGTTTTTTAGGTGGATCGACATGTGTTACCTTACATGGCGACATGCCAAATTGCGCTGCATTTAAGTGAAATTCATGTCCTTCAACTGGTTGAAGGTCATTAGGCATGAACCACGCACCCAGACCTTCTGCTGTAGCTACTGCATCCCATACTTTAGCAATTGGAGCATTGTAAACGACTGTATACTTTATATCTTCTAATGTTGCCTGTGACTCATTTCCCATTTTAATTGCCTCCTCGAATTGTGCTGCGATTATTACTTCATTATGAAACCATTTGGTTTCACATTAAGACTATATAACACCATTTGGTTGCACGTCAAGCATTTCTTTTTTTAAAGAAAAACGGTGACTTCACATTAAGTAAAGTCACCGTAATTTTCATTCAATATACTTTCATCCCATAATTATTAAAAATCAATATATAGGATAAGCAGTAAAAATATGCTACTTTTAATATTAATCAGTCTGCTAACTTTCTCTATTAAAATAAAAATCGGGGTAATAAAAATGATAAATACTCAATATTTACGAAGAATTATTCTGGAAAGAGATGAAATTCCTTCTTTTAATAAATATCCCTTTAACCTGCCCAGTTTGCGAGGCTTAGACGAACTAGCTTTTCATCCGAATGTTACTTTCCTGATTGGAGAAAACGGCATGGGTAAATCCACCCTGCTTGAAGCGATTGCTGTAGCAGTTGGTTTTAATCCAGAGGGAGGGTCCTTTAATTTTAATTTTTCAACCTATGATTCACATTCTCCTCTTGCAGACTATCTCAAAGTAATAAAGGGTATCGAAAAACCTAAGGATGGATTTTTTCTGCGCGCTGAAAGTTTTTATAATGTTGCTTCTAATATTGAGGAACTGGATAAAGGAGGCGGCGGGAGAAGGGTCATTGAATCATTCGGAGGTGTTTCCCTGCATGAACAGTCGCATGGTGAGGCCTTCTTTGCCACGTTTCTTCATCGGTTTGGCGGTAATGGGATATACATTTTAGATGAACCAGAAGCAGCCCTCTCCCCACTGCGGCAGATGTCGATGCTGACAAGGATTCATGATTTGGTGAAAGATAACTCCCAATTTATTATTGCTACCCATTCGCCAATCATCATGGCTTATCCTGATGCAAAAATCTTTGAATTTACGGAAGAAGGAATTATTGAAAATACACTTGAGGAAACGAATCATTATCGGATTATGAAACAATTTTTTGATGATAAAAATAGAATGCTGCATCATCTGTTAGATGATTAAAATTTGACTTTGAAAGACTGGTTTCTCAATCACCATTCGTTCCAGTCACGTTGATACCTCCTACGTTACCCTATCCTTGGTTAGACTCCTGTTTCGAGCACGTTGACACCTTCTACGTGACCCTATTCTTGCTTCGATCCCTGTTTCGGGCACGTAGACACTTCCTACGTTACCCTATCCTTGGTTAGACTCCTGTTTCGGGCACGTAGACACTTCCTACGTTACCCTATCCTTGGTTAGACCTCTGTTTCGGGCACGTAGACACCTTCTACGTGACCCTATTCATAATTATGACTCTGTTCCAGTAACGTATATCCCTTAATGGCTTTTCCTTCGGCTTCATTTACTATTGGATAATATTTTTCCCATAAAAGATTTCATCCATTTCAATCTTTAATCGCTCCGTAATCTCAATATGTTCATCAGGGGAAAGCTTATCTTTTGTATATCCAAACAAATAGTTATTTAAGTCGAATTCACGCAGCTTGCATTTTGTGTGAAAAATATGTTCCTGATAGACATTAACGTCAATCATATCGAATAATTCGCCAACATCATCAGGGATGTAATTCTGAATTGAATTTATTTCATGGTCAATAAAGAGCTTATGCCCTGTCTTATCCCTTGTAAAACCGCGGACCCGGTAATCAATTGTCATCACATCTGTTTCAAATGATCGGATTAAATAATGAAGGGCCTTAAGGGGCGAAATTTCCCCGCATGTTGAAACATCAATATCTGCCCGAAATGTGCTTATTCCTTCATCAGGGTGGAATTCCGGATATGTATGAACCGTGATATGACTCTTATCTAACTGAATCACCACAGATTCCGGCAGCGGTCCCGGAGATTCCTCAAAGGATTCAGACGGCGCATTCGCAACTGGACCCTCAGATACCAATAGAGTCACGCTTGCTCCGGCCGGTTCAAAGTCCTGACTCGCCACATTTAACACATGGGCACCAATTATATCTGATACATGGGTTAAAATTTTTTGCAGCCTGTCTGCACTGTATTGTTCATCTATATACTTCAGATAGGCTTCACGTTCTTCCCTCGTTTTTGTAAAACAAATATCATACATATTAAAGCTTAACGATTTCGTCAAGTTATTAAAGCCGTGTAACTCAATAGCCTGCTCGTGTGTAAGTCTCATGACAGTTCCCCCTTAAAATTAAGGTATCCTTTGCAAGTAAATATTATTAAGATACCCAGAGTTCTACCTAGTTACTAATTTTTTATAAAATGTTCCGCCTTCCTTAATTATAATTATTATTATTTAATATTTACTTTTAAATAATATATGATATAATTAATTCAGATAAGAAATTAGGAGGAATGCTAAAATGACCGTTGAACAAGTAATCAACCAACAAATTGCAAACTGGAATATACTATATACTAAATTACATCGTTTTCACTGGTATGTGAAAGGTCCTCACTTCTTTACCTTACATGCCAAATTCGAAGAATTATATGAGGAAGCAGCAGCGACAATTGATGAGTTTGCTGAGCAATTATTAACCATTGGCGGCAGTCCCATTTCTACCCTTAAAGAATATCTTCAACTTGCAACCATTGAAGAAACCATTGAAACATTAACTGCTGAAGAAATGGTTCAGACAATCGTCCATGACTTTTCCTTAATCATTGATGAATTAAAAGCTGGGATGGAAGTTGCTGAACAAAACAATGACGAGGTAACCAGTGATATGTTTTTAGGCCTAATCGGCAAACTCAATAAACATAACTGGATGTTACAATCTTTCCTACAGGCTTAATTGAAAATAAACGTTAAATCTAGGACAAGCTGATTGCTTGTCTTTTTTTTCATGCGAATGAGTTGAATTTTCCCAAAATTGAATGTCTTTGCTATTATTAAATCAAGTATAGATCAAATAAATTATGGGAGGTGAAACCCCTAATGAAGTTGTTAACACCTATCTTGACGGTCATTTTCTCTTTGTCTACCCTATTAACTGCTTGTGATTCGGAACAGCTGCATCCAAGTAATAATGTACAGCAAAAGCAAAATGGCCTACAGCCTAAGGAAATAAACCAATCCTATTTAAAAAAGCTTGATAATATTAAGGATTTGGCTCAAAAAGGAATGGTGAAGGATTGTCCATTTAATGCGCTTGATCGCACAATCCAACAAGTTAACTCTGAATGGGGTGAACCCGACAAGGTTGATCAGGCAGGTTCTGGCACCTATGCCACCTATGACAATAAAAACATCGTTTTAGGCTATAACAAGGCAGGAGAAATTTTCGACGTTCGTTCCTATGATGCGGACCTCAAAGAAATTACAGACAAGATGGTGGTCAGATCATTCGGGCAGCCTAAGGAAATACGAGACAATAATAATGAAAATATTTATGTTTATGAATTGAAGCAGGAAATTCAGCTTAAGTTGATTTTTCCGAAAAGTAGTAATGTGATAGATCATATTTCTGTTTTTAACCCAAAAAGATCTACCATCACAGCATCAAATAGCGAATACATCCTTGATATAAAAGGAAGCTCCAATCAGTTATCAGAATCAGCTTGGGCTTCGATGCAAAAATGGCGGAAAGATATCGTCCTCTTTGCTAAAAACCAAAAGAGTGTTTATATTAATGGCCCTGATAAAAAACAGGTGGCCCTAACGTTTGATGATGGACCTGATGATGTAATCACACCGGCTATCATTGAGATTTTGGCAAACCACCATGTAAAAGGAAACTTCTTTTTTATTGGCAGTAAGGTTAATAAGCATCCTGATGTTGTAAAGGATGCCTTTAAAAATGGAAACTTAGTCTTAAGTCATAGCTTTAATCATGTAGAATTAACCAAATTAGGCAAAAACGCTACTAGACTCGAAATTGATCAAGCTGGGAAAGCAATTAAATCAGTTATTGGCAAGGAGCCGGCTATCCTTCGTACACCATATGGAGATACAAATGTACAGGTGGCAGGGGTTGCAAAACAAGAGGGCTATTCCATTGTCCTCTGGTCGATTGATACCCTGGATTGGTCCCAAATGGATTCAAAAAATATCATTCGCAATGTGATCGATAATCTTCGAAACGGTGACATTATCTTAATGCACTCCGATTCCGATAAGAGTGAGACCAAAAAAGCCTTACCACTCCTTATAGAAGAATTGCAAAAAAGAAATGTTGAAATTGTCGATTTAGAAACAATGTTAGATGTGAAGGCCTATCAATAATCAACCATATATCAGAATATGGATTCGCTGATTCAACAAGGAAATTCGCTGATTGGATTCATAAATTCGCTGATTGAACTT
Organism: Bacillus sp. OV166; assembly: GCF_900177675.1. Taxonomy (GTDB): domain Bacteria; phylum Bacillota; class Bacilli; order Bacillales; family Cytobacillaceae; genus Neobacillus. The sequence continues at coordinate 5,344,524 of NZ_FXWM01000001.1, forward strand.
ATTAAAGGCAAGAAAATTCCATATATTTACGCTTTAATAACGTTATTTCATAGTGAAATATTTATTAAAAGGAAAAAGCAGCTATTTTTTTAGCTGCTTTTTACATTTTAAGATTATTTCACTTGATATCCTCGCAATAATTCTACTTCTTCGTCTGTCAGTTCCCGGTATTCACCTAACTCCAGTGTCTCATCCAACGGCAAGGGACCCATTGTAATCCGCTGAAGATAAACCACTCTTTTACCAACAGCTTCAAACATTCTTTTCACTTGATGAAATTTACCTTCCGTAATGGTTAGCTCAATGTCAGAACGGATACCGGATTTTATTATTTTCAACTCACCTGGCTTTGTTTCGTAGCCATCATCCAAGGTTACTCCATTAGCAAAGGCCACGACATCATTTTCCGTTACTTCACCATCAATGACAGCAAAATACGTTTTCGGAACATGCTTTTTCGGTGAAAGTAATCTGTGTGCCAAATGACCGTCATTGGTGATCAGCAGTAAACCTTCTGTGTCCTTATCCAATCTGCCAACAGGAAACGGTTCATAGACCTGGTCCTCGAGCTCTAATAAATCGATAACCGTTTCGGTAGTGCTATCTTCTGTCGCTGATAATACCCCTTGCGGCTTATTCATCATCAAATAAATAAATTCTTTGTATTCAATAACCTCACCATTTAAAGTCACGGTTTGTTTGGACGTATCCACATGCTGTTTTGCATCCTTGACTACCACATCATCAACCTTGACCGCACTACTTTTTAAAAGCTGCTTCACTTCTTTCCGGCTGCCATAGCCAAGATTAGCTAGCATTTTATCAATTCTCAACTGTCCCATCTCCTTTTTAAGAAGATTTTTAAAATCTTAACCTTAGTTTTTGCTTGATTCGATCGACCCTGTCACCAAATAAACGGTTCACTAGTCCTGATTTCAGGCCTAAGTAAAAATAGATGACGGCGCCCATTCCGGCACTTATCACGATAAGCAGGACGGATTGACCCTTTGATGCAGGAGAAAGGAATAGTAATAGTAATTTATAAACAATTTCTGTTCCTGCCCACATCAATCCTGCGAAGATGATAATCAATAAACTCCTCCGCCATACCAGCCGGAAACGATAGCCGGAGAATGTCTTAATCACAATTAAATTAATGACAATCGCTGCCGTATAACCAAGCGCTGTGGCGAGAACGGCCCCTCTTGTTTCAAACATTTTAATTAATGGAATGTTTAGAGCAAATTTTATTAATAAACCCACAAGCAAGCTTAAGATGGTAAAGCGCTGTTCGTTAATTCCCTGCAATATGGCTGCTGTGACAGAATAGAGGGAAAAAAGAATCGCAACAGGTGCATAGGCGCCTAATACTTGTGTCCCAAGATTATCATGCTCATAAAAAGCTGTGTAAACCGGTTCGGCCAATAACGAAAGCCCGATAGCAGCCGGTAATGTTAAATAGAGCAAAACTTGAAAGGTTTGGTTTAATTGCCGGTCCATGTTTTTCTGATCATTCTCTACAAATGCCTTTGTAATACTCGGTATGAGTGTTAAGGAAAAGGCCGTTGCAAGTGATACAGGAATGATGACAATTTTATGTGACTCGAAATTTAATATACCAAAGGCCGCATCAGCCATCTGCCTTGCATTGCCCATTGCGGACATCGCCCGGTTGAAGGTAATTTGATCGATAAATTGAAATAACGGATTGGCAATTCCGACAAAAACGAAGGGCGCTGCGTATAATAGTATTTCTTTATAGATTTCCTTTAGAGAAATATGGCTGGTCCCTTTATCATGTTCAAGTAGTTCGTCCAAATAGGGTTTTCTTTTATACCAATACCAAAATAAAACAACTAATCCTCCGATAGCACCGACAAATGCTGCAAAGGTGGCAACGCTAACTGCCGAAACAATAGTGCCATGTAAAAATTTCAAAACAACATAGGCTCCTGCAAGTGTAAAAATAATTCGTACGATTTGTTCGACAACCTGTGAAACAGCCGAAGGTCCCATTGATTGATGTCCCTGAAAGTAACCTCTGATTAAGCTCATAATTGGCACAACGATCAATGCAAAACTAACAGCCCGAATAACCGTCGTAACATTGGCCAGTTGTCCTTTACCAGGATGACTTAATTCAGCTAACATAGGTGCAGCGGAATACATCACTAAGAATGCCACAACCCCAGTCAACAACATTACCACTAGTCCCGATTTAAACAGCTTTCGGCCAACAGCATACTCTTCAAGTGCATTATATTTTGCAATGAATTTTGAAACAGCCAACGGTACACCCGCCGTTGCAATACTGATAAAAATGGTATATGGGACATATGAAAATGAATAAAGCTGCGTCCCGTGTTTCCCGACAATTTGATAAAACGGAATAACATAAATTAATCCGATAACCTTAGATAGTATTGTTCCAAACGTTAAAATAAATGTTCCTCTTAAAAGCTTTGACTGCATAGAATCCCTTCCTACCCGAAGAAATACGTGCGCTTCTTCACAAATAATTCGACTTTTTTTGCACACTATTAGTAGTTTACAACTTCTTTCTCTCAGACGCTACTAACTTCCAAGTTAAATTTACGAAAAAAAGGACACATTCGTTTTATTTTGATGATAAATGTTTATAATGGAGTGACGGATTAAAGTAAAGTTGGTGGAAATATGGATTATGATGTAATCGTCATCGGCGGCGGACCTTCTGGGTTAATGGCGGCCATTGCAGCTGGTGAAAAAGGCGCAAAAGTACTTTTAATTGATAAAGGAGACAAGCTCGGCAGAAAGTTAGCTATTTCCGGAGGTGGTCGCTGTAACGTGACGAATCGCCTGCCAATTGAGGAAATCATCAAGCATCTACCGGGGAACGGTAAGTTTTTATATAGTGCCTTTTCAATCTTTAGTAATGAAGATATTATTAAGTTCTTTGAAAAATTAGGTATCGAATTAAAGGAAGAGGATCACGGGCGGATGTTCCCCGTTTCCAATAAGGCTCAATCTGTTGTTGACGCCTTATTAAATCAGTTAGAAAAGCTTCGTGTCAGGATTTTCAAAAATAGCCCTGTAGAGGACCTTTTCTATGAAAATGGAACCGTTTCTGCCGTCTTGTTGAAAGATGGTCAAAAATTATCAGCTAAATCGATCGTGATTGCCGTTGGGGGAAAATCAGTTCCACATACCGGTTCAACTGGTGATGGGTATGCCTGGGCGAAGAAAGCAGGTCATACGATTACGGATCTGTTTCCAACTGAAGTCCCTATCACCTCTAGCGAACCATTTATTAAAAATAAAGCCCTACAAGGTTTATCACTAAGAGACATTGACTTAAGTGTTTTGAATCCGAAAGGTAAGCCGATTATCTCGCACCGCATGGATATGATTTTTACCCATTTTGGAATCAGCGGACCTGCCGTGCTGCGCTGCAGTCAGTTCGTAGTCAAAGCTATGAAAAAGTGGAATTTAAAAGAAGTAACCATGAGCCTTGATGCCTTACCAGACAAAAAAGAGGAAGTAGTTTTTCAAGAAATTCTAGCGCTTGTAAAAAGTGAGCCTAAGAAAAGCATTAAAAATACGCTAAAAGGGCTAGTCCCTGAACGATATCTTCTATTTCTATTAGAACATAATGGGATTGACCCATCCGAGCAAGGTGGCACGATTTCCAATGAAAAAATTCGTAGTTTTTCAAAGAGCTGCAAGCAATTCCTGATAAAAGTAAATGGCACCTTGCCTCTTGAAAAAGCTTTTGTCACTGGCGGTGGAGTGTCTGTTAAAGAAATCGAGCCACAAACGATGGGCTCAAAATTAATGAACGGTTTATATTTTTGCGGTGAAATCCTTGATGTTCATGGTTATACAGGAGGGTATAATATTACCTCTGCCCTTGTAACTGGAAGATTAGCTGGTACCAATGCAGCCCTGTCTGCAAAAAACAAAAAGGTCTGACTATTTGTCAGGCCTTGTAAATAATCATCGCGGAAAAACAATAAATCTGCTCCTCTTCTTCTTCCTCCGGCATTGCTGCCACATTATATTTAATATCCAGCAAGCTTGTTTCATCCAGCCCTTTCAAAAAACGATTCATTTCCTTTTCTAAATCCTTCTCATGCTCCCGATCAAACAATTTAACCTGTATCACTTTTCTCTCTCCCTCTCTTTTTTACTACCATTATTAACAACTTATCTGAATTTTAAAAATAAGCAGACTGAAAAATTAAGGTTATTTTAAGATTCAACTTGTAAACTCCTTTTTAGAAATACAGTTTCACCTATAGAAAGGAGCATTAAAAATGGATAAAAAACAAAAAATCTCTTGGGGCGTTAGTTTTGGGAGTTTAGCATTAGTAGCTGGAATGGTATCATTTCTTGGTCTATCAAATGGCGATCAAGCGAGCAACCAAGTGGCACTTACTCAAGGGCAATCCTCAAATAACAATTCTAATCAGCAATCACAGGATGGCTTTAATACACAACAACGTACTGACCATGGTAGCGGTTTTGATCAATCCTTTGATGGCGGTAACTCATCACAATACAATCAAAATGATGATTCTAACAATAATTTTGATTCTAGTGATCAGTACTCGAATAATAATGATCAATTCAATGGAAACAGTAATCAACAGGATCAATTCTCAAATGGCGGCGGACCTGGAATGGGACAACAAAGCGGCTTTGACACGACTACAGGTGGAACCTGATGTTTACCTACCGGTTTCCTTCAATGAGTACAAATGTTCAAATCTCTATTAGTCAAGAGTTGTTTGCTGACGATTTAATGCCTATCTACAAGCTATTTGAATTGATTGAGGATACGTGCAGCCGTTTTCGTTCTGATAGTGAACTGTCACGATTAAATCAACAAGTTGAAAAAGAAGTCATCGTTAGCAGTGAGATGTTTTCAATACTATCAGACGCTCTTCGATTTTTTGAAGAAACGGAAGGTATTTTTAATCCTAGCGTTCTATCGACGCTTGAAAACCACGGCTATTCAAAATCGATTGAAATGATAAAGGGGAAAGAGTTAGCAGTAACTCCCCCTTCATCAATGGCTGTGATATGTTCGCAACCTTTTATGCTAAACGAAAGTAAACGGTCCGTAACCCTATTATCAAAAATCGATCTTGGGGGAATGGCCAAGGGCTGGGTAATTGATCGTGCCGCACTGCTTTTAGATAGGTTGGGCTATGGCTTTATCAACGTGGGTGGTGATATCCGCATTTTCGGCACGTTGCCACGACCATTAAATATCGGGATCGAGAGTCCATTTGCCGAAACAACGATGATTTCTTCGATTCAGGTTCAAAATGGTGCGCTTGCGACGTCCACAACCATGAAAAGAACATGGCGGATGAATGGGGAGTGGACGCATCATTTGATTGATACTCGAACAGGAAACCCTAGTAAAAGGAAGATTGTATCGGCAACAGTGACAGCCCCAACTGCTTTGGAAGCTGACGTTTGGGCAAAAACCGTTCTTTTACTTGGTAAACAGGCTGGTCAAGAGTGGATAAATAGAAAAGGTGTCCAGGCTGTGTTAATTACTAAAGACGGAGATATTTGGAGAGGAGGAGAGTAACTTGGAAATGTTTGAATGGTATATGATCCGTGCTACAGGTTTGGTAGCTTACCTTTTACTTTACTTGTCTGTCATCATAGGACTATACTCTCAAGTTCAGAAAAAGCGAAAGCAAAAGGTCACTGCTTCCCTATTTTTGCATGAATCACTGTCTAATTGGACCCTTTATCTTGTCCTTGGCCACGTAGGATTTTTACTAATCGATTCATATATCTCGTTACAATGGTTAGAAGTACTCATACCGTTTAATACGGACTATAAGCCCTGGCCAATGGCGCTGGGGGCACTTTCCCTTTATTTCTTAATTATGACCATCGTTACATCCAAAGCACGAAAAAAAATCGGCTATCAAAAATGGCGGAAATTACACGCATTGAATCCGATCCTATATATATTTGTTACGATACACGGTTTATTGATTGGTACAGATATTCAAGCGGCTGTGCTTGCGGGAGTCAATATCCTGCCGCCTATCCTTTTAGGAGGTATGTTGATGAGAGATAGACCTAAGGTGGGGATTACTCACTAACAAAGAAAAGCGCTTATTTTCATAAAAAAACCGATTCCATGGTGGAATCGGTTATTCTGTGTATTCCGTTTCTCCTGTCCATGCGAGCATGCCGCCAACCATATTGCGGACCTTAAAGCCTTGGTCCTGCAGATAATAGCAGACATTCCCACTGCGGGCACTTGAGCGGCAGATAAAGATATATTCTTTATCCTTATCAAAATAGTCAAGATTAGCCGGAATGTCCCCCATGCGAATATGCTTGGCCCCTGGTACCATCCCGAATACTACTTCTTCATCTTCCCTTACATCCACAAGCTCAAGTTTTTCCCCTGCCTCAAGCTTTTTTTGTAATTCTTCTGGTGTAATCGTTTGAATTTCTTCCATCAAGTCCATCCCCTTTAGGAAAAACAGCCCCGGAGAGGGGCCGTTCTTTTAATTTGCAACAATATTAACAAGTTTTCCCGGAACAGTTATCACCTTGCGAATTGTTTTTCCTTCAATTTGTTCCTTTATGTGGGCATCTTCCATAGCGATTCCTTCTAGTGACTCTTTGCTTGCATCAGTTGGAACCATAAGCTTTGTTTTTACTTTACCATTAACTTGGATGACAATTTCAACTTCATCATCGACTAGTTTCGCCTCATCAAATGCAGGCCATGTTTGGTAAGCTATCGTTCCACTGTGACCTAACTTTTCCCATAGCTCTTCAGCGATATGCGGGCAAATAGGGGCAAGCATTTTAACGAATCCTTCAATGTACTCTTTTGGCAGTACCGTTGCTTTATAGGCATCATTAATGAATACCATCATTTGTGAAATAGCCGTATTAAATCTTAAGCCTTCATAATCCTCCGTCACTTTTTTCACGGTTTGATGATACACTTTTTCCAGTGTTGAGGCTTCATCAGTTGCTTGAATCTTTGGATTTAGTTCACCGTTTTCCTCAACCAATAAGCGCCAGATACGATCTAAGAAGCGGCGGGAACCATCCAACCCATTTGTCGACCAAGCAATCGATGCATCAAGCGGTCCCATGAACATTTCATACAGGCGAAGGGTATCAGCACCGTGGCTGCCAACGATATCATCAGGGTTTACTACATTCCCTTTTGATTTACTCATTTTTTCATTTCCTTCGCCTAAAATCATTCCTTGGTTAAATAGCTTTTGGAATGGTTCTTTGGTAGGAACCACACCGATATCATATAAGAATTTGTGCCAGAAACGTGCATAAAGTAAATGTAATACGGCATGTTCGGCACCGCCAATGTAGATATCAACTGGAAGCCAATGATTTAACTTTTCCTGTGAAGCAAGTGCTTGATCATTTTTCGGATCAATATAACGTAAATAATACCAGCAGCTGCCTGCCCATTGCGGCATTGTGTTCGTTTCGCGGCGTCCCTTTTTACCTGTTTCCGGATCCACAACATTCACGAAATCAGAAATAACTGCAAGTGGTGATTCTCCTGTCCCTGAAGGACGAATTTCAGTTGTTTTTGGTAACATCAGTGGAAGCTGGTCTTCCGGAACTGCTGTCATTGTGCCATCTTCCCAATGGATAATCGGAATCGGTTCACCCCAATAACGTTGACGGCTGAACAGCCAATCTCTTAGGCGGAAGGTTACTTTCTTCGTTCCTATTCCTTTTTCTTCTAACCAAGCAATCATTTTTCGAATGCCTTCCGTTTTATCCAAGCCATTTAAAAATTCAGAGTTAATATGTTCACCGTCGCCTGTGTAGGCTTCTTTGTCAATATCTCCACCTGCGACAACTGCTTTAATAGGAAGGTTAAATTCTTTTGCGAATTCATAGTCACGCTCATCATGTGCAGGAACTGCCATAATCGCACCAGTTCCATAGCTTACTAACACATAATCAGCAATCCAAATTGGCATCTTCTCCCCATTGGCAGGATTGATGGCATAGGCGCCAGTAAATACTCCTGTTTTCTCTTTGGCAAGATCCGTACGTTCCAAATCGCTTTTCGTCTTAACTTTGTCTAAATAGGCATCAACCGCAGCACGCTGTTCAGCTGTTGTTATTTTTTCAACAAAGGAATGTTCAGGTGCAAGCACGGCATACGTAGCACCAAATAAAGTATCAGGGCGAGTAGTGAAGACAGTGAATGTCTCCTCATGTCCTTCGATTGAGAAGGTAACTTCCGCACCTTCTGAACGGCCGATCCAGTTGCGCTGCATTTCCTTCAAGCTTTCAGGCCAATCAAGTTCTTCAAGGTCTTCTAGTAAACGGTCACCGTAAGCGGTGATTCTTAACATCCACTGCTTCATCGGACGACGTTCAACAGGGTGCCCGCCGCGTTCACTTTTGCCATCAATGACCTCTTCATTTGCTAGTACCGTTCCAAGTGCAGGGCACCAGTTTACCGCTACTTCATCAATATAAGCTAGGCCTTTTTCAAATAATTTCAGGAAAATCCATTGGGTCCATTTGTAGTATTCAGGGTCAGTCGTATTGACTTCACGATCCCAATCATACGAGAATCCTAATGATTTAATTTGCCGGCGGAACGTATTGATATTCTGTTCTGTAAATTCCGCTGGATCGTTACCCGTATCCAATGCGTATTGTTCCGCTGGTAGGCCGAACGCATCCCAGCCCATTGGATGAAGAACATTGTATCCCTGCATCCGCTTTAAGCGGGAAAGAATGTCGGTTGCTGTGTAGCCTTCAGGGTGTCCAACGTGTAGACCTGCCCCTGACGGATATGGAAACATATCTAAAGCGTAAAATTTTCTTTTATCAAATTCTTCGCTTGTTTTAAATGTTTTTTCTTCTTCCCATTTCTTTTGCCACTTTTGTTCGATTTGATTATGGTCGAAACTCATAATGCTCTTCCTCCTAAAAAAAAATAAAAAACCCCTCATCCCAAAAAGGGACGAGAGGATTGTATGTATCTTCCCGCGGTACCACCCACATTAGTGCTGACTGCACTCGCTTCATTCATCCTTAACGCGGAAAACGGCAAGCCTTACTATTCCTTCACGCTTGCAACTCAAAGGCGAGTTCATGATGTACCCGGTTGACTTCCACCAGCCGTCAACTCTCTATTTGCGGGTATGAACCATTACTACTCCTGATCACTGTCTTTTCAATATTAATATAAAGTATTACGGTTATTGTATTAAATTTTCAGTAAGTATGCAACCCAAACAATCGCCTAGATTCATGATAGACAAAATATCCACCTTTTAAACAAAAAAAAGTGAGAGCATATGAACCCCCACTGTACTCTCCACATGGACAAATCCTATATTTGTCCATGGATGGTGCCTGACACCATTTTCGTTTTTAAACTTCGATCATATAGTAATGTTGTTATGATTGCGATTAGGAATAACACAATTAAAACTATGAATAGTGCTGACATGTTATACATGTCGACGATCATTCCACCCATTATGGGCCCTACCATTCTTCCACCTGTTGCTGTACTGTTGACGATACCTTGATAGAAACCTTCACGGCCCTTTGGAGCTAAGTCGAAAGCAACTGTTGGCACTGCCGGCCAAATGAACATCTCACCAATTGTTAGGATAATCATCCCAACAAGAAAACCTGAGAACATCGTGGCCTTCCCTGCGACTAAAAATGAAACAATAAAAATACCAATTCCAATAATCATCTGCAGCTTTAGTGAGGCGGTAAAATATTTCAACACACCATTTAATAGCGGTTGGCCAACGACAATGAGGGCTCCGTTTATCGACCATAATAAGCTATATTGCGTTAAAGAGATATGGATTTCTTGTGTATACGACGCAATCGTCGTTGGCCATTGTACATAGGCCACCCAGCACAGCAAATAACCTGTGCACAGTATCAATAAGGCATACAGATTTTTTCTATTCGTAACGGTTGGAACATTTATATCGATCGTTCCTTGTTTTCCTGAATCCACTAAGATTCCCTTATAGCCAAATACCGCTATAAGTAAAAAGAGGACGTACATGACTGTATTTGCCAGGAAGATTAGTTGAAAGGAATGAGCTGCAACAATCCCTCCAAGAGATGCACCCAAGGCTACTCCAAGGTTTTGGGCAACATAAATGGCGTTAAAGGCTTTACGCCCGCCTTCTTTCCAAACAGACCCTGCCATGGCATACATCGATGGAAAAATAATTCCCGTACCAAATCCAATAATGATTTGGAAGACAATATATGCTAGCCAGCCGTGCCAGAATGTTAAGCCAACAAGAGCTGCAAGCGTAATACTAATTCCTAAAATAATAGATTTGTAGCCGCCAATTTTATCGAATAGGCTTCCGCCATAAAGGTTTCCGATCACACTAGCTGCGGAATTTAACATTAAAACAATTCCAGCTACGGATAATGACTTCCCCAAATGGTCGTGAATATAGATTGTATTTAACGGCCATAAAAATGAAGAGCCTGTTACATTAACGATCATTCCAATTATTAAGAGCCATAAGGCACGTGGCATAAAAAAACGCCCCTTCACATTTCACTTTTCAATTTCCAAAGATTTATTCTATTCCTTTTTCAAGCGGGGTGCAATTCTTTTTCTTTTCCAGTATTGGCGGGCGATGATCTGGCGTATTTAAATAGGAAATTCGTGAAACTTTTAAATAATTCTGAGGATTCTAGAGGCGATTCCGCCAAACTGGGACGGGATTCCGCCAACTTTCGAAATTATTCCGCTAAACTACGTTTCGATTCCGCCAACCTTGCCATTTATACCGCCAAATCCACGTTTATTCCGCCAAACCCTTTTTAAGTTACCTTTTTTATGAATATTATCGACCAGGACTCTCTATGTTTTAGGATCAGCTCACTTCTTTGGGATTCCGCCGAATTGCGCTGGGATTCCGCCAACTTTCGAACTTATTCCGCCAAACTACGTTTCGATTCCGCCAACCTTGCCATTTATTCCGCCAAATCCCCGTTTATTCCGCCAAACCCTATAATTCTCCCGCAACAATCCTAGTACCACATACACAACAAAAAACACTGTCTCAAAAAAAGAAACAGTGTTTTTCTAAATATATCATCTGAACCCCAAACCCTCTAAGGAATGTACAGATAGGATTATTTTTTCGGTACTGCTGGTACAACCGGCGCTTGGGCAGGGAAATAGCTATTGACCGCTGCGTCCTTTTTCTTCTCATTAACTTTTTCGTCGAGAACCGCTTTTTTCACTTTTTCAATTTCCTTGTCGAGTTCTTCCATATTAACGCCTTTTTTCACAAGCTCTTCTGTGGCAAGACGGACTGCCTTGTTTGATTGGACTACTGATTCTCTCAGTGAATCCATCGATCCTTGTGGATTATGGAAGCCTGCGGAGTTTTCAGCTGCAATGATATCCCAGAACCATTGTCCCTTTCGAACAAATTCTTGAGCTTGCTTGATTTTTTCTTCACTTACACCAGAGGTAATCATTTTATTTACATAATAGTGTGAGGTTGTTGAAATATCTTGTGCTTCGTGTAATGCACTTACATTAGCTTCTTGAATTTCAAGTACGCGATCTTTCAATTTATCTAAATCACGGTCACCGTGACACTGGCCGCATGAAGTTTGCATCGTTTTAAGTGGAGAAGTCCACCAGTGTGACGTGATCTTTCTTTTTCCATCGACACGCTCATATGGCATATGGCAATCTGCACAAGAAACATTGGCCTTACCATGTGTTCCTGATGAATGGGTTTCATATTCTGGATGCTGCGACTTTAACATTGGAGTTCCAGAAATATTACTAATCCAGTCTTTTTCAAAACCTTTCTCTTTGGCAATCGTGCTGTAATACTCATACATTTCTTCTGGTTTAAATCCTTTGGTCCATGGGAACGTTACTTCACTATTATCCGCAGCAAAATAATATTCCACATGGCACTGCCCGCAAACATAGCTCCGCATATCATTTTTTGAAGGGTTTGAAACATCTACTCCCTTTGCTTCTAACGCTTTATAAAAGCTTGGACGAGTCACACGCAAATCCATTGTTTTTGGATCATGACAATCGGAGCAGCCGATTGGAGAGTGACCCATCTTTTCCCCTTTTGGCCAAATATCTTTATTAAAATTAGCGCCCCAGTAACTGTCGCCCATTTCTTCAATCATTTTTGGAACGGCCGTAGATTTACATGTATAACAAGAACCCACTGATTTATCTGTGATCCGTTTCACGTTACGAATATCTTCTAATGCGTATGTATGTCCCCGCTCTTCGTTATACTCGGTCGCAAACCCATATCCATTGAAGAGGATTGGTAACAAGGGCTCCTTGTCAGCATCATACTTACTCCGTTTTTCAGAACCGCCATAAGTTGTATCTTCCATTTTTTCATTTTTCTTGTAACTGTTATATTGGAGCGGAAATAAGTCCTTAAATGCTTCATTACTTATTTCATCGGCTGAGAGGCCTGTTGTCTTTTTACCTGCAGCAGAAGCTGTTTTCTCACTGGAATCATTGCTGCATCCAGTAATAATCAGTACTAAAGCTAGCAGGAGAAGATATGCCCCATTTCGAAACCATCCCATTTCTAAAATCCTCCCTTATTTTCTAATAACTCGCCTGAAACAGGTGGCTTATTATAACTGGCATCTTTAAAGCCTTTCCCGTGTGGTACTGTTTTGTGACAGGAAATACACTTTTCCTTTGCATCATGTGATACATTGTCTAGCGTACTCTTGTGGCAGGAAATACAGTTATCGTTCATGATATTTTCTGTTCGATCCGTTGCCTCAATCACATCTGGTATCTTCTTTGTTCCAAGTGTGTTGAAATAAATATGTGTCATACCTGCACGACCTTTAAAGAATAACTTACCCGCTTCACTTTTATGTGGAAGATGGCAGTCATTACACTGTAAATCCGAATGCGTAGAATCCATGAATGACTTATGAACCGATTTCATCGTATGACAGTTTTGACAAAAACCTGGTGAATCCAGGTAAGCCATTGTTTTTACCGTTGAAAAAGATAAAAACACACCAATTAGAAGTGCCAACACAATTAAAAACTTTTTGTCCATTTTCAGCAGTTTTTTAAACATTTACTTCACCTCCCATAGAAAATTCTTCTCTCTCTTTTTATATAGTTAAAGTACTTTTCTGTACCTTAATCCCAAATGGATTTTTCTTTTTCACAAATGCCTATTAATTTCTTTTCCTCTTCCTAAACAAAAATGTTAGTGCGCCTGCTGAAAGGATGCTGACCCCACTAAAGGCTCCGATCGCAAGACTATTTGATTTTTTGTCCTTTATCTCTTTGGTTTGTGAATTTATAAGCTCAGAGGTTGGCTTGGATTCACTGCGTACATATGTAATGGTAAAGTTTTTTTCTTCCCCTTCTTTAACATTTTGATAAAGATAAGAGTATGTATTTTCCTCTCCACCATGATTCTGTTTTTCTGAAGGAGCAGGTGAGAGCTTCACTTTTTCCGCTTTACTAGGCGGTGTAATGGTCACATTGACCAAGTCGATGTCAGCAAAACTTTTAAATTTGTACTTGAGAGATTTCCTATCTTTTTTTACATTTAAGCTATCTGAATAAAACTCAATAACAAATTTATATCGCTCTTTAGGTCCGATTTCTTCGCTTGTTGTCCAGGAAATGATTTCTTTTTCATGGTCAATTATGTATTCGATTTCATATGCCTTGCTTAAATCACTTGAGTAATCTGCCACATAGCCAATCCGAAAGTCCTTCTCTTTCATTGGCAGCGGTATTTCAATTTTTCCTGTCTGCGGTTGGTCCGAATTATTTACCATCGATCCTTGATACCCGATTAATAGTGGTACATGATCCTTCTGTTTATCGTTTGGATGATAAGCCAATTCCGGCATTACTTGAATCGATAATTCCTCCACACTTAAAATGCTTTTATTTTCAGCAAAGCTCTTAGCGGGAAATAGTATGGCAAGGATTATACTGATAATCATTATGTATTTATTCATTTAATTACTTCCTTTCCCTACAAGGTAAAAAAATGTGAATTCGTTCACATAAAATCCAAAAAAGTATGTTAGGCCGAACCATGCTTATTCCGTGTTATCTAACAAAAAGTGGAGATTTTGAGATGAATTTTGTTAATCCATACCTTATTTAAACCATGATATGAATGGTCAAACTGTGACGCACATCACAAATAAAACAACACTTGTTACCAAATTATGAACGAGGTTTTCCTTCTATTTTCAAGGTGCTTTTGTTGAAAAATTAGTATCTCAAGTGATTTTTAACACTTTTTAGTAAATTTCCGGAATATTTTTCGCGAAAAAAAAAAGGAGCCCTCAATGAAAAAAAATGAGGGTTCCTTCTGTATTTTTAGGAGGACTGGTCCTTTTCTTGGTGAAATTTGGATTTCACCGGCTGCCCGCCTGTTTTTTCATAGTTTTTCTTTGCTTGTTTTACAAGATCGAAATCTTGTCCGAGTTCCAGATCTTGATTATTAATTCCATTCCGTGTTTTCTGTTCAGGGTTTTGTTGCTTGGAACGTTTTTTCAAAGGTTTTCCCCCTCTAGAATCATTGTGTTCTGAAGCTGCTGAAGCTGGAGTCTCATTCTATGGAGTTGGTCCCTTTGCTGCGAATTAGCACTTTGGGCCATTTTTGCAATGTCCAGATAAGTATCTTCAAGCTGTTGCAGTGCCTTTGTGTAATCATCATCATTATAATGCTCTTGAAGGCTGCTTTGTTTGTACTGTTCCTCGGCATAGCGAATTGCATCCTCAACCTGCTGCATTAAGTTGTCCATTGAGTCGCGAGTAGCCATCTTTAGAACCCCCTTCTGTAATAACTCATTCCCATGCATGTCTAGAAGCATAATGCTTCATTTCTTATTGTGTTCTTCATTCTTTTTCCTATAACACAAACAGTTGGATAAATTTTACCAATCATGTCCGTTAATAATTACATTTGGATAAGCTTGTCATATCATGATAAAATTGATGTTATGCTCTTTTACTTTTTGGCTTTGTTAAACTAGTTTGTTGATTTCCGCTTCAGGCACTCGCTTTCCGCTCCAATCAACTGTTAGCAAAATCAACAATGCTCTATAACAGAGACTACTTTTAATAAAGGAGGTTTTCTGATTGATTCAGACTAAACCTTTTCCATATGCTTCTGATGATAAACGTTACCATACATGGAATTACCACCTTCGTGGGCAATTTGGTCATAAAGTGTTTAAGGTTGCACTTGACGGGGGATTTGACTGCCCGAACCGTGACGGCACGGTGGCACACGGGGGCTGCACATTTTGTAGTGCGTCCGGATCAGGTGATTTTGCTGGTAATCGCGTGGAGACCTTGGAAACACAATTTAATGAAATAAAAGAAAAAATGCACACGAAATGGAAAGATGGCAAATATATGGCCTACTTTCAGGCATTTACAAATACCCATGCACCTGTAGATGTTCTCCGCGAAAAATACGAATCAGTTCTAAATCAGGAAGGCGTAGTGGGTTTATCAATCGCCACTCGTCCTGATTGTCTGCCCGATGATGTGGTCGAGTATTTAGCGGAATTAAACGAACGCACCTATTTATGGGTTGAATTAGGGCTTCAAACAGTGCACGAACGGACAGCCTCACTTATCAATCGTGCCCATGACTTTCAGTGCTATAAAGACGGCGTTACTAAGCTTAGGAAACATGGCATTCGCATCTGTTCCCACATCATTAATGGCCTGCCGCTTGAATCATATGACATGATGATGGAAACAGCGCATGAAGTTGCCAAGTTAGATGTGCAAGGAATAAAGATTCATTTGCTTCATTTGTTAAAAGGAACGCCCATGGTCAAGCAATATGAAAAAGGAATGCTTGAGTTTCTATCCCAAGAAGACTATGTAAACTTAGTATGTGACCAATTAGAAATTTTACCACCAGAAATGATTGTTCACCGAATCACAGGAGACGGACCAATTGACTTAATGGTTGGACCCATGTGGAGTGTAAACAAGTGGGAAGTCTTAAATGCGATTGATGCTAAACTGAAAGAAAGGAACAGTTGGCAGGGTAAATTTTATCAGGGGAACTTGGTGTAGTAACAATGAACATAGATAAGATTCTTCCGTTTGCGAAAAGTTTACTCATTAAAGCTGTTAAACCTGGTGATGTCGTTATTGATGCGACAGTAGGAAATGGCTATGATACTGTTTTCTTAGCAGAGCTTGTTGGTGAATCAGGGCAAGTATTTGGATTTGATATTCAGAATGAAGCCATTGTTGCTAGCAAGGCACGTCTGAAACAGAAATGCCTGTCAGGGCGAGCTACAATATTTCATTCCGGACATGAATATCTCTTCAAATTGATTCCAACCAACTATCACGGTAAGATTTCAGGTGCGATTTTTAACTTAGGTTATCTTCCTGGCAGTGATAAAGCAATTGTAACCCGTCCTGAAACAACGATTGCTGCCATTCAACAACTATTGGAGATCATGGCACCTGAAGGAATCATCGTGCTTGTTATTTATCATGGTCACAAAGGCGGTGCCGAGGAGCGGGATTCTTTGCTTGCCTATTGCCAGCAAATGGACCAGAAAACGGCACATGTGCTCCAATACCAATTTATTAATCAACAAAATCATCCAGCATTTATTATTGCGATTGAAAAAATATAACAAACCAGGCTCGCGCCTGGTTTATTTTGTGATTAACCTTGTGACAAATGCTGGTACTGATTTTTGCATAGAACGGTAGGCAAGACCATTGAAATAAAAGAAATAGCTAATCCAGCCGCCCGACTTGATAATGCCTTTTGCCAGTTTACGAACATTTTTCTGTTTGCGGACCTTGGCATCTGATAAATAAATTCCTAACAGACCGCGATTAATCAGGCGATGGAAGTTCTTATGCGGAAGGTATTCCGTGTGTCGGTCAGCTTCAACCACAAAATGCTTCAACCGCTGAAAAAGTTTTTCCTCACTTTGATAATAGGAACAAAAATTCAAGTCCCCTCCCGCGATGTCCTCCTCTTGATCAATAAAATAATCCAATAGAATATGTAGGCCCTGAATATATGGAAAGTACCCCTTCCTGATATTTTCTGCATCACTCAGCTGAAAATCATCACGAAGCGCATAGGATATGAGGCAAAAAATTCCTAAGGTAGAACCGGAACATGCCGAGAATTCATACCATTCCATTTCAGGCAGCTGGTATTTGTTGTTT
This sequence comes from Bacillus sp. OV166, assembly GCF_900177675.1. Classification (GTDB taxonomy): domain Bacteria; phylum Bacillota; class Bacilli; order Bacillales; family Cytobacillaceae; genus Neobacillus. Next base: position 5,361,781 of record NZ_FXWM01000001.1, read on the forward strand.
TGAAACCATTTTTCAAGACGAGGGACCCTCTCCTCTTGAGTTACATGCTTGTGAATTTGTAAATCACAATAGTATTGGCAAAGCTCAAGCAAATAATCTTTGATTCCATCATAATTATTTACTTCCCTAAGGACAGAACGACAGGTTTCCGATAAATCATTCAAATAATTATCATCATCCTGATCCGCGCGGAGCCGGTAATAGTTTTTTTTGCCAGCCTGTAGAACAAATGCATCTGACATCGATTCATGGAGTGTTGCAAAATCCTCAGGATCAAGAGAGGTACTTCTGTCACAAAGATTATCTAGATAATCACTGATGGTTTGATAGGCAACGATAAATTTTATGGCTTTTTTATAGTCCTCTTTAGCAGTTAGTGCTAGGATGGCTCCACCTTCACAATGGAATGTTTTATGCTCAATGCTTGCAAGAGCTTGGGTTCTTAGCTCCGCATTCGGAATGTTTTCAGCACGGCTTTTCCAATAAGCCAATTCTTTGTGTACTGCTGGAAGTATTTTGCGATAGACCCTAGACATAAGGGTGATTGGCATCATTGAAACCGACAACCTTTCTAAACAATATAACCTATTGCTTTTAATTGACTTAAAACAAAATCCTTTGCATACTCAAATACCTCTTCCCGCTCTGGTTCATTAAAGATTTCATGGTAACATTTCGGCCATTCCTTAAATCTTTTTTCAGATAATGGAACATGATTGAACCATTCTTTTACGGTGCCTTTATTTACAATTTTGTCATCTCCACCTTGCATGACAAGCATGGGAATATCCTGTATTTTTTCAAGGTCTTGAAATGCCTCTTTTATCGCCCCTACCAGTTCCCGATACCATCTGATCGATACCTTGGTAATATAGAGAGTATCATTTGAATCGGCTTCCCTTACTTCTTCGTTTCTTGTCGCCATTTGAACCGTCAATCCGGAATTCATTCGAAGTGAAGGGAAAACCAAATTCAGACCATGCGATAAAATATCTAAAAATTTGGAAGGAGTATGAATTAACCCCAAACACGGGGAAGAAAGAATGACTCCAGCGACATTCAGTCTTTCTTCCTGTAAGAGACGGATTGAGATCAAGCCACCCATACTGTGACCAAGTAAAAAAACTGGTAAATCATAACGGTAAGCAGCCTGTATCCAATCTTTCACCTCGAAAATATATTCATCGAAGGAATTAATATGGCCGCGGTTTGCTCTTGTTGTCATCCCTTGCCCCGGAAGATCTGCCATAATGATATGGAATCCAGCCGAACGCCACATTTCAATCAGCCAGCCATAACGGCGATGATGTTCCATAGCGCCATGGACGATCACGATTACAGCCTTCGCTTCTCCTTCTGCTTCCCACTTCCACATAGTTTTCCCCCCTGGAATTAGTTATTAACTATTGTTGGAAAAATTTCAAACTATCTTTAGTCCTTTTTTAATAAAAAAGACAAATTTTTTGTGAATCACTTCATACTTTCGATAAAATAGAATCATCATACAAAAGGAGCGAGAATAATGATTTATCCATTTAAAGGGAAGTACCCCCTCATAGCTGATACTGCTTATATTGCCGACTATGTGACGATTACCGGTGATGTTGAAATTGGCGATGAATCAAGTGTTTGGTTTAACACCGTTATCAGAGGGGACGTAGCCCCAACCATTATTGGTAAGAAAGTAAATATACAAGATAATTCTATCTTACACCAAAGCCCCAATAACCCGCTAATTTTAGAAGATGAAGTAACGATTGGCCATCAGGTTATTCTACACAGTTGTATCATTCGAAAAAAAGCGTTAATAGGAATGGGTTCCATCATTCTTGATAATGCTGAAATCGGCGAGGGTGCTTTTATTGGAGCCGGCAGTCTGGTTCCGCAAGGGAAAAAAATTCCCCCTAATACCTTAGCATTTGGCAGACCGGCAAAAGTTATTAGAGAATTAACACCAGAAGACATAAAAGATATGGTAAGAATCTCTAAAGAATATGCAGAAAAGGGACAATATTATAAGTCACTTCAAAAATAAAAAAAGCAAAAGCACCCAAGAAATTTTGGGTGCTTTTACGATTAATTTTTCGATGTTTGCAGGGCCTTTTCTAGTGCATAATCACGTTGAAAGGAATAGACATCTTCAACATATACTTGATGCCATACCATGAACATCAGCACAGTCCAAATCTTCCTGCTGTTATCGGCTTTACCCTGGCAATGGTCTTCAAGCAATTGAAGCACATATGATTTATTGATTAAATGATCCGTGTTGCTTTCGCGGATGATCTTCTTCGCCCATTCGTTCATTTCATTCTTTAACCAATGACGGATTGGTACAGGGAACCCAAGTTTCTTCCGATCAAGTACATGGGCAGGTACGACACCTTCGGCTGCTTTACGTAAGATATACTTCGTCGTTCCATGCACTGTTTTCAGGCTGGTCGGAATTTTTGATGCCACTTCGAAGACCGCTTTATCAAGGAATGGCACACGAAGTTCTAAGGAATGAGCCATCGTCATTTTATCGGCCTTCAGCAAAATATCGCCGCGCATCCATGTATGGATATCAATATACTGCATCCGGTCAACAGGATCATAACCACGAGATTCGGCGTAAAGCGACTTCGTAATATCAGTATAATCTAATCCTTCGCGATAGACATTTAGTAGTTCGCGCTTTTCTTCTTCCATAAACATCTTCGCATTACCAATGTAACGTTCTTCCATTGGAGTTACACCGCGTTCGATAAAGCTTTTTCCTCTCATTCCCTCAGGCATCATACCCGCGATCCCTTTTAAAAGCACTTTTCCTACTTTCGGAATTTTATTAAACACCTCTAAGGATTGCGGCTCGTGATAAATATTGTAGCCGCCAAATAATTCATCCGCACCTTCACCTGAAAGAACAACGGTTACGTGTTTTCTCGCTTCACGGGCAACAAAATAAAGCGGGACACAAGCAGGGTCTGCCAGCGGATCATCCATATGCCACATGATTTTTGGAATTTCATTCATATATTCCTGCGGTGAAATCACATAGCTGATATTTTCGACACCAAGCTTCTCTGCTGTCTCTTTTGCGACATCAATTTCACTGAATCCATTATGCTCAAAACCTACCGAAAAGGTTTTAATCGCAGGGTGATATTCTTTTGCAATCGATGCAATAATCGAAGAATCAATCCCGCCAGAAAGGAATGAGCCTACTGGAACATCACTGCGCATGTGCATTTTTACAGAATCGAACAGGACATCTTTAATTTCCTTGATAAAATCAGGTTCTGATTTGTGAATTGGTTTAAAGTGTGCTTTCCAATATCTTTTGATTTCCATTGGTGAGCCAATCTTTTTGGTAAAAAAATGACCTGGCTCTAATTTCTTAATACCAACAGACATGGTGGTTGGTTCAGGAACAAATTGGTAGGTCAAATAATGCTGCAAGGAATCATAATTAAGAACATCATTTTCGAGACCCAATAGAATACTTTTTTTCTCAGAGGCAAAAAATGTTCTTTCACCATCTTCAAAGTAAAAAAACGGTTTAATCCCGAACGGATCACGCGCGCCATAAAGAGTTTGTTCTTGTTTATCCCATATGACAAAGGAGAACATTCCGCGTAGTTTTTCGACGGCTTTTTCCTTCAAATGGCTGTAGAGTGCAATAATAACCTCGGTATCGGAGCTTGTTGAAAAGGTTAATCCTTCACTCAATAGTTCCTCGCGCAGTTCAACATAGTTATAAACTTCACCATTAAAGATAATCCAGTAGCGTTCATTTTCATACGTAAGCGGTTGATGACCACTCTCAATATCAATGATACTTAAACGGCGGAAACCAAATTGGATATGATCATCATAATAAAAACCATCATCATCCGGCCCGCGATGAGTTATAATATCGTTCATATTTTTAAATTGTTGTTTTTGCTCATCACTATAGTTTTGTGTTTTGTCGTGTACACAACCGATAAAACCACACATTATGTACTTCACCTCATTCTAAATATCCTTTAAAAGGACGTATTGCTCCAAATCGCAAACGCCTTGCGCTGGAGCTAGACAGAAAAACATACTCTCTAATACTACCACTTTTTATATAAAAATTGCACTGTGAACAATAGGCAAATTTAATATCATCATTTTTCACTTCTTTTGACCTGCTTAAACATTACATTTTATTCACTAATTGAATTACTATACAGGTAAATAGACGGAGAAATAAAAACGGGAGCTACATGTAGAATGTAACCCCCATAACGTTTTATTGATTTGCTTGTTGGCGTAATGTTTCTACTTTATCTGTGCGCTCCCAAGGAAGATCCACATCAGTACGGCCAAAGTGACCGTAAGCTGCTGTTTGTTGGTAAATTGGACGACGAAGATCCAACATGTTAATGATACCTGCAGGGCGAAGGTCAAAGTTTTCACTTACAAGGTCAACTAACACATCTTCGCTTACTTTACCTGTACCAAACGTATCAACAGCAATCGAAACAGGTCTTGCTACACCAATAGCGTAAGCAAGTTGAACTTCTACCTTATCAGCAAGGCCAGCAGCAACGATGTTTTTAGCAACATAACGTGCTGCGTAGGCAGCTGATCGGTCCACTTTTGTAGGATCCTTACCAGAGAAGGCACCACCGCCATGGCGAGCATATCCACCATACGTATCTACGATGATTTTCCGGCCTGTTAAGCCAGCATCTCCTTGTGGTCCGCCAATAACGAAACGGCCGGTTGGATTAATAAAGTATTTTGTCTTTTCATCGATTAATTCTTTTGGAACTACCGGATTAATAACATATTCCTTCAAGTTACGTTGAATTTGCTCTAACTCAACTTCAGGATTGTGTTGAGTGGAAATAACAATCGTATCAATGCGTACTGGTTTATCGTTCTCATCATATTCAACCGTTACTTGTGTTTTTCCGTCTGGACGTAAGTAATCAAGAACCTTATCTTTACGTACTTCTGTTAAACGGCGAGCAAGTTTGTGCGCTAGTGAAATGGGAAGAGGCATAAGCTCTTTTGTTTCATTACAAGCAAAACCAAACATTAAACCTTGGTCCCCTGCACCAATTGCTTCGATTTGTTCATCGGACATTTGACCTTCACGCGCTTCCAAAGCTTGGTCAACACCCATCGCGATATCTGGAGACTGTTCATCAATAGATGTTAAAACAGCACAGGTTTCTGAGTCAAAACCGAATTTCGCGCGATTGTAGCCGATGTTTTTAATCGTTTCACGAACAATTTTTGGAATATCCACGTAGGTAGATGTGGTGATTTCTCCTGCTACTAGAACTAGTCCTGTTGTTACTGAAGTTTCAGCCGCAACACGGGCATTAGCATCCCTTGCTAAAATAGCATCTAAAATGGAATCAGAAATTTGGTCACAGATCTTATCAGGATGACCCTCAGTAACTGATTCAGAAGTGAACAAACGACGTTTTGTTGACATCTGAATTCCTCCTATAATATGAGATAATCGAGGTTTTAGGAAGGTTACAGGAATACTTCCTTAAACTTCGAGAATTTGATACGGTACTCATTCCCTTAGTATGTAATAAACAAAGGATTTTTATTAGAGACTCTTTTCATAAAGGACTTATACAAAACAAAAAACCTTACCAGAGAGGAAAGGTTGTTCCGGGCCTTTCGCTCTTATCGTTCAAGGTCAAAGCCTTGCGTCAGATTAGCACCTTCGCATCCTGAAAAGGACCTTTTAAGTGGTCAATCTTTTCATACTGCAGGTTGCTGGGTTTCATTGGGCCTGTCCCTCCACCAGCTCAGGATAAGAGAGTATCCGTTCAAATTAGAATAATATCACACTTCCCAACAATGTCAATGAATTTTTTAAGAAATGTTTTTCACAACAAAATGGGAATAATACGAAGTAAGTTAGTCTCTATTTATAAATATTTTTTATATCTTCAATTAAAGTTTTATAATATATAAATTTAGTTAAATAGGATACATCAATTCGACTAATGTGTTATACTTTTTATATTATTAACAACATAAAAACTAAAATAAAGGAAGGTCTCATTAAATGAATTCTGTTGATACTCCTAATGAATTAAATCAATTGTTAAATGAAAGTCATGTTCATGTGCAATTATCTGTTCCTCAATTAGTTGAGAAAGTCTTAACCCGACATGAAGGAGCACTAACTTCTACGGGAGCAATTAGTGTCGTTACTGGAAAATATACTGGCCGGTCTCCAGAGGATAAATTCATTGTTTTAGAAGATTCAACTAAAGACAAAATTGAATGGGGCACGACCAATCAACCAATTTCAGAACCGGTTTTTACAAAGCTTTATCAAAAGGTCATAAATTATTTACAACAGAAAAATGAGATCTTTGTTTTTAAAGGATTTGCGGGTGCTGATAAAAAATCACGTTTATCCATCAAAGTGGTAAATGAATTAGCTTGGCAAAATTTATTTGTACACCAGTTATTTATTCGCCCGTCGGATGATGAACTACTTGCCCATGATGCTGGATTTACCGTTATTTCTGCACCTAATTTCAAGGCAGATCCGGCTATCGATGGCACCAACTCGGAAGCGTTTATTATGATTTCTTTTGAAAAAAGAATTGTTTTAATAGGTGGTACAGAATACGCAGGTGAAATGAAAAAGTCGATTTTTTCTGTAATGAATTATTTACTGCCTGAAAACAATATTTTTTCGATGCATTGTTCTGCAAATGTTGGGATTGAAGGCGATGTTGCTTTATTCTTTGGCTTGTCTGGAACTGGCAAAACAACCTTATCAGCCGATTCCAATCGTCGATTAATTGGGGATGATGAGCACGGTTGGTCCTCCAATGGTGTCTTTAATATCGAGGGGGGCTGCTACGCAAAATGTATCAATCTTTCTCGTGAAAAGGAGCCGCAAATTTTTGATGCCATCCGCTTTGGAACTGTCCTAGAAAACGTAACATTGAACCAGGAATCAAGAATCCCTGATTATGATGATGGAACGTTGACCGAAAATACACGTGCCGCTTATCCGATTGACGCAATTGATAATATTGTTCAACCAAGTATCGCTGGCCACCCAAATACGATTGTCTTTTTAACCGCTGATGCATTCGGAGTATTGCCTCCAATTTCAAAATTAACAAGGGAACAAGCAATGTATCACTTTTTAAGTGGCTACACCTCAAAACTAGCCGGAACAGAGCGTGGAATAACTTCACCACAAGCTACCTTCTCCACTTGCTTTGGTGCTCCATTCCTGCCGCTGCCTGCGACTCGTTACGCAAAAATGCTCGGTGAAAAAATACTTGAGCACAATGCCAATGTTTTTCTAGTCAATACTGGCTGGACCGGCGGCGAATATGGGGTCGGTAATCGAATGAAACTTTCCTACACGCGCGCTATGGTTGAAGCCGCTCTTGAGGGAGAATTAAACCATGTAGAGACTGTCAAGGAAGAGATCTTTGGATTAAATATCCCGCTCCATATTGCAGGTGTACCAGACGAAGTCCTACAGCCGATTAAAACTTGGTCGGATTCGCAAGCATATGAAAAGAAAGCAATAGAATTAGCCGCAAAGTTTCGCGAAAACTTTAAAAAATTCACTAATGTTTCACGTGATATTGAAGAAAAAGGCGGTCCAATAGCATAATGTAAGAAAGCCCATATCGATTCGATATGGGCTTTCTTACATTATCAGTTAGTCGAATTTAATGAAATTAATTGATAGGTTATGGTCGTGCTGTTCTTTTGCAACTCAACTTTTTTTATCAATGCGGTACCACTTGAATCACTATCGATTGTTTTTCTTACATCAATCGGAATCTCAATTGGATAAAGTCTGTACCCTTCTTTTTCTAGCAAAAAGACGTTTTCTTCCACTCGTTTCTCTCTACCTTTAGTTACTATCATCGTATTTAACTCAAGAGGCATACCCATAAACATCCGCTCCTCTACTTGTAATATCTATATATTATCATCTTTTGCGATGACTTTTCATCCACTTCGTTAAATCATTCACGACTTTTCTATTTACTGCTGGTGGGAAGTAATGTGTAAATTCGTTAAAATACCATGCATCGACTGGTTTTTCTACTAACCTCAGCCTTCTTTCAAGACGATACGCATGCTCCACCGAAACATTTCCGTCTTTAACACCATGGATAATCAGGACAGGGGCTGTCATCTTTTCTATTTGATAAAGAGGGGTCCTGTCTTGATACCGTTCCGGAAATTTCTGAGGAGTTCCGCCAATGACTCTCTTCATCATTCTCCGTAAATCTTTACGTTCCAAATAGGTGAGGGACATATCACTGACCCCGCCCCAGCTGACAACAGACGCGGTCTCAGGGAACTCAATTCCTGTCAAAAGCGCCATTACACCACCCCGCGAGAACCCAAATATATGTATTTCACGTAATCTGGGCATAGATTTTAACAGCAAAAAGGCGGAAAAGGCGTCTTCCCTGTCGTCCCCGGCAAAATCCTCATTGCCTTCCCCACCTTGATTTCCACGATAATAAGGCGCAAAAACAACAAAGCCCTCCGCTGCGAACTGGGCAATCCTTGCTGGTCGAACTTTACCAACATTTTTAATGCCGCCGCGTAAATAAAGGAATCCATCATACTCACCTTCCCCAATCGGTTCCGCAAGCATTCCTTTCACCCGTAATCCATTGGAAAGGTAAGTGATTACTTTTAATTCAATATTGGGATTTGGAGAAGGAAAGCGCGTGATATCAACAATCTTTCCATCATTGTATTGGCTCATCAGCAAAACTTCCCTTTTTTTATAAAATTTATTCTCTCTAGGCATTCACACATTTTTCTCCTCTTCATACGATATCTTAGGCAATTAGCCCAGATTTTTTATGATAAATAAGGAGGCTCGCTTCATGAAAAAATCGTTAAAGTTCAGTTTCTCCTTTCTGCTCATCACTATACTTATGTTTTCACTTGTCGCTTGTAATAGCTCCACAAAAAATGAAACAAAGAAACTTGAGAAAGTTCGAATCGCTGAAGTTACCCGGTCGATTTTCTATGCCCCGCAGTATGTTGCCCTAGCCAAAGGCTTTTTCAAAGCTGAAGGTTTAGACGTCACGCTAACAACAACACCCGGCGGAGACAAAACCATGACTACTCTGATTTCTGGGGGGGCCGACGTTGCCCTAGTTGGTTCAGAAACATCGATTTACGTTTATGCCCAAGGAGCAAACGACCCAGTCATCAATTTTGCACAATTAACCCAGACTGATGGTACTTTCCTCGTTGCTAGAGAAAAGATTGATAATTTTTCATGGGATCTCCTAAAAGGAAAAACCTTCTTAGGCCAACGTAAAGGCGGCATGCCACAGATGGTTGGTGAATTTGTTTTAAAGAAGCATGGGATTGATCCACAAAAGGATTTGAACTTAATCCAGAATATTGATTTCGCCAATATCGCCAATGCATTTGCTTCTGGAACGGGCGAATTTGTGCAATTATTTGAGCCAACGGCAAGTATTTTTGAAAAAGAAGGAAAAGGTCATATTGTTGCTTCCTTCGGTAAAGAGTCTGGCCACGTACCATATACTACGTTTATGTCCAAGGAAAGCTATATGAAAGAAAATAAGGGAACTGTTGAAAAGTTCACACGAGCAATTTACAAAGCTCAACAATGGGTAGCGTCGCACAGTGCTGAGGAAATTGCCAAAGCGGTGGAACCGTTTTTCCCAGATACAGATTTAGAAATTATGACCACTGTTATTGAGCGTTATAAAAATCAAGGATCTTTTGCAACAGATCCTATCTTAGACCAAGAGGAGTGGAACAATCTACAAAACATCATGAACGAAGCAGGAGTACTGCCAAAAGAAGTAGATCATCAAACACTTGTAAATACAGAGATAGCTGACAAGATAATAAAAGAATAAAGGAAAGGGAGGCCGTCCTTATGAGCTTTTTGACCGTTCAAAATATTCATCACACCTATTTCACTAAAGCCTCTGCCACCACGGCCCTCTCCGATATTTCATTAACAGTGGAGGAGGGCGAGTTTGTCTCCCTCCTCGGCCCCAGCGGCTGTGGTAAGACGACTCTGCTTTCCATTATTTCTAGTTTGCTTAAACCAACGCAAGGTACTGTCTTGTTAGAAAAAAAGCCGGTAACTACCGCGAAAAACCAAATCGGTTATATGCTCCAACAAGATTATTTGTTCCCTTGGAAAACGATTGAAGAGAATATCCTGATTGGTTTGAAGTTATCAAAGCAGTTGAATCAAAAAACGAGATTGGCTGCCCTTGGCCTGTTAAGCCAAATCGGATTAACCGGGGTGGAAAAACAGCTTCCTAGGCAATTATCTGGGGGTATGAGGCAGCGGGTGGCTCTCGTCCGGACGCTTGCCACAGAACCAAAACTGCTTATGCTTGATGAGCCTTTTTCCGCTCTTGATTATCAAACCAAGCTTAAATTGGAGGATTTAGTATCACAAACATTAGATGATTTTGGAAAAACAGCTATTCTCGTTACTCACGATATTGGTGAGGCTATTGCCATGAGCGATCGCGTTTTTCTGCTTTCACCAAGCCCTGGAAGAATCTATAAAACATTTACAATGCCGGAGGAACTAAGAAATATATCCCCCTTTGAAGCAAGAAATCATGAGGCATTTTCAAGTATCTTTCAAACCATATGGAAGGAGTTGGAGTCTCTTGACCCAGAAAAAGAATAAGCTGGAACTCCTCCATAAAAATTATATTCAATCACTGCAGGTTGAAAAAAGATGGGTCGGATTTTATCAGGCGATCATTTTTATCGTCTTTTTCTCTAGTTGGGAATTGTTTAGTCAAAAGCAGTGGATTGACCCGCTTCTTTTCAGTTCTCCCTCAAAGATATGGAACTTACTCCTGGAAAAAATTCAGGATGGAACTTTAGTTAGCAATATTGGCGTAACCTTAACGGAAACCGTCCTAGGATTTATTCTAGGCACCTTACTGGGTACGATATTAGCTGCTATCCTCTGGTGGTCGCCAATAATTTCAAGGGTGCTTGATCCTTATCTTGTTATTTTAAATGCCATGCCGAAAGTCGCATTAGGGCCCATTTTGATTGTGGCGCTAGGTCCTGGGTATTCATCGATTATTGCCATGGGCGCAATTATCTCAATTATCATTACTACCATTGTGGTATATACCTCATTTAAAGAGGTGGATCCGAATTATCTTAAAGTACTCCAAACTTTCGGAGCAACTCGTTGGCAATGCTTCAAAGAAGCGATCCTACCCGCTAGTTTTCCAACGATTATTTCTACTCTTAAGGTAAATGTCGGTCTGTCTTGGGTCGGTGTGATCGTAGGTGAATTCCTTGTATCCTCTAGAGGACTTGGATACATGATCATTTATGGCTTCCAAGTATTTAATTTTACACTTGTTTTCTTATCTCTTTTGGTTATCGCAATATTTGCTACCATTATGTACCAGCTTGTTGAATTATTAGAGAAAAAAATTATCAAAGAATAGTGGATTGTCATATACTTTCTGCTATTCTTTTTTGTTTGGCTGTGTTAATTTGTCTGTTGATTTCCGCTCCATGCGCGTGCGGTTCGCGGGCGTTCCGGGGAGCCTCCTCGGCGCTAAGCGGCTGTGGGGTCTCCCCTGCCCAGTACTCCCGCAGGAGTCTCGCGCATTCCGCTCCAATCAACAGAGTGTTTAAAACTCCATTTAGCTTTAACAAAGCCTTTCGTTTTGTACCTTTTGAATGAGTTTAACACATTGCTCGACGACTTGGTCTTTCATAATAAAGCTGTAATCATCCCCAAATCGCTGATGCAATATATCTCCTTTAACAACAACAGGACCATTGGTTTCGTGGTAACTTGTCGTTTCTTCAACCCTAGCGACCTTTCCCCAAAAGACAGCCTTCACATAAGACCTCATCGGGTCGGTAAATTTATACTCAGCAATAAATTTTAGCTCACCTAGGATTGCGCCTGTCTCCTCATAGGTTTCTCGTTGGGCTGCCTCTTCAAGAGTTTCCCCTGATTCCATTTTTCCACCGGGAAATTCAAGTCCTCTTTTTTTATGGTTCGTCAATAGCCACTCTTCCCCATACTGGCAAATGACTAACACATGCTTTGCTGCCTCTTCGAAAGCATTTGGTAAAAAAGACAATTCTACAGGATTCCCATTTTCATCTAAAAAACGCATCATTTAATTTCCGCCTCAACTATTTTATACTTAATTATAATAAAAAAAAGAAAAATCCTAAAGTTAGGATTTTTCTTACAGGGTGAAAATTTTATTTTGGTAGTATATTCATACTTTCAATATGATTTTTTGCTTCCGCGTCACCAAGCTTATGCAACATCCCATAAACTTGCTGAATCGTACTGTCATATGCATCGTTTTCACGGTCATAATGATACTCAACATATGGCACATGGGCTCTAAAGAAGTTTTTCCACTCGGTGGAATAGTTTTGGTCAAAAAGCTCGCGCAGCTGGGTTATTTCTTCATTATCTGCCTGTATTTTATAGCTCCAGGTTGAACTTGTTGCACTTTGAGATATTTCACCGCTTCCAACATCAATATAATAGGTCTTCTTTTGCTGATCCATTATGTCATCCCCTTTTACTCATTAGTAATTTGCAAATAGAAAAAATTTATTCTTTGTCAAATTTCGATTCATTTTTTATAAATGAATACGCTATAATAAACATACAATCAAAGAAACAGATTTTTCTGTTAATTTACAAACGGTTAAGTTAGAATTATTTTATGTTTATAAGGGAAAAGAATAACTAGGAGGTGTATCGAAATGAAATTAGTTGATGAGTTGTACGAAATGTACCGAAACAAGCTAACCGGTGATGAAGAGGATATCGACATGCTGGCATTTGCCTTTTTAGAAGAGATGTCACATGAGGATCTACTTGCTTTAATCCAAGAAATGGATAAGCAGGAATTATACAATTTAATGGGTATTTATTTAATTGAAAGTTTGAAAGGTAAATTTGCCCAAGAAGAGTACGGACAACATCGCACAAATACTTACCATCCTCGAAATATTCATTGATTGTACATAAAAACATAAGGAAGGAAGCTCAAACAGCGGGCTTCCCTTTTTCTTTTCTCAAAAAAGCATCCATTCATGCTACAATTAAGAAAAAAGGAGGCATTTACACGAATGTATGTAGTAGCTGTTATTTGTATTATTATTGTTATCGTTGTCCTGCTTCTAGCCGTGGGCACCACTTCTAAAGCCTACACATATAAACATACTGTGGACCCAATAGAAAATAATCCATATCTTGACCAAGAGAAGGACCAAGAACATAATCAGGACCAAAATAAAGCTTAAAAAAATTCCTATTCAAGTAGAATAGGAATTTTTATTATTTGTCTAGCTTCTGCTTTTCTAATTAAGCAAATACCTGTTTAAGGTCTTCCTTGTTTTGTTCAAGCCAGAAACGCATTAAACGTTTAGCGCCTTCCAAATCATGCAGTTTTGCTTGGCCGCATTGTCGTTCATTTGCAGCAGGAATTTCGACGATTTCAACTGCAGCCTTCATCGTATCCTCAAGAAGATCAATGATTTCCTCCACAGTCGGCTCGCCGCTGACAACAAGGTAATAGCCGGTTTGGCAGCCCATTGGTGAAATATCGATAATATCAAAGTGATCATACTTCTCGGAGTGCTCACGAAGATTAAAGGCAAGCAAGTGCTCTAGTGTATGAATGACATCAGGTTTCATCGCCTGTTTATTGGGCTGGCAAAAGCGAATATCAAATTTATTAACAACACCGTCACTTCCAACTTTGTGGACCCCGCAATGTCTCACATAAGGGGCTTTAACAGCGTTATGATCTAAATCAAAGCTTTCAACTGAAGGCATCGATATCACTCCTTTTTTTATCTACCATTTATCATACAATAAATTCCGAGTTTTTTCATCCACTTACATACAATTAACAATTTAGACGATATTATTTATTTATGGTATCTTGTAGTTAATTGTAGTTAAGGAGAGATTGACATGTTAAAAAAAGTCTTCCTAGCGATTATACGTTTTTATCAAATTATTATCTCACCTATAAAACCGCCGACCTGCCGTTTTTATCCTACTTGTTCCCATTATGGTATGGAAGCGATTGGGCGGTTTGGTGCTTTAAAAGGCGGCTGGCTCACTATCAAAAGGATATCAAAATGTCATCCCTTTCATCCTGGTGGCTTGGATCCTGTTCCTGAAAAAGAGAAGCTTTAATTCTTATTGCCATCAACAATTAAATCAAGCTTTCCTGTCTTTGGGTCGATAACCAATCCATGAACAGGAACACCCTTTGGCATTAATGGATGATTTTTTATGATATCTACACTGTGCTCAACACTCTCGGTCACATTATCAAATCCATGAAGCCATTTTTTAATATCGATTCCAGAATATGTAAGAGTGTCTATCGTTTCTTCTGATATTCCACGCTCCATCATACTCTCAATCACTGGTTCAGCTTTAAGACCGCTCATGCCGCAATCATAATGGGCAATGACTAAAACCTCTTGAGCCTTCAATTGATAAACAGCAACCAGTATACTTCTCATCACACTTCCAAAAGGGTGTGACACTAGGCCGCCAGCGTCTTTTATGAGCTTTGCATCACCATTTCCCAAATTCAATGCTTTCGGCAATAATTCCAATAGTCTGGTATCCATACATGTAAGAATCACCATGCGTTTATTAGGGAATTTAGTTGTTTCATACTTTTCATATTCGTGGTTTTCCACAAATTTTTTATTATAGTCTAACAGCTCATTCAATAATGTAGGGTTACTCATGATAACCATCCTTTCTTTTGTTTCTTTCTTAGCATACCTAATTTTTAATGATGAAACCAAATATTATACTTGCTTTTGAGGAAATTTTTTTGTAAGATACTAATGGAAATCGGAATCGTTCCGTATTATGCATTCATAATCATTCAGAATTCAAAAAAAATTTCGATAATAAATCGTAATTAATCCGATTTAATAATATATTGAAGGAGTCTTTATGAAAAAAATCATCCTTTTCCTTTCTTTTCTGTTACCAATAAGTCTTCTGTTGTCCGCGTGTTCAAATGGTAAAGACCATGAACAAAAAAAGAAGGACCAGTTAACTATTTATACAACAGTATTCCCACTTCAATATTTTACTCAACAAATTGGTGGAAAATATGTAAATGTAAAAACGATCTATCCACCTGGGGCAGATGAACACACATTTGAACCATCCCAAAAGGATATGATGAATTTAGCCGATTCCGACCTATTTTTCTACATTGGACTTGGACTTGAAGGATTTGTGGAAAAAGCAAAAGGAACATTGAAAAATGAACATGTAACATTAATCCCAACGGCTGAGGAACTAAAACTCCCAAAAAGCGACGATTCACATGAAGAAGAACATGACCATAGCAATTCGGATGTCAACCCACATGTATGGCTTGACCCCATTTATTCTAAGGAAATGGCTGCTGTCATCCGTGATTCTTTAATTAAACAAATGCCGCAGCACAAAAAACTATTCAATGAGAATTTTAAACAACTTGCCCAAAAGTTAGATGAACTAAATACTAAATATAAGCAGACACTTACACATGCGAAGCATAAAAAGATTATCGTTACACATGCGGCGTTCAGTTATTGGGAAAAACGTTATGGAATTGAACAAATCAGCATATCAGGTCTTTCGACTGCTAATGAGCCGACCCAAAAGGAATTAGAAAAAATTATTTCTGTAGCTGAACATGATGGTTTACACTATATGCTTTTCGAACAAAATGTCCAATCAAAACTTGGAAAAATTGTTCAAAAAGAAATTGGGGCAAAAGCATTACACATTCATAATCTTGCTGTTTTGTCTAACGACAACATCAAAAACAAGGAAACCTATTTTTCTTTAATGAATAAAAATCTTGAATCATTAGAAATAGCCTTAAATAACTAAATTTGAAGATGAAATGAACCAGGCCGCTTTTAACCTGGTTCATTTTTTTAATTCTCTATTAAAATTGGATGTTGATTTCCACTCCAGGCGCGTGCTTTCCGCGGGCGGTCCGGGGAGCCTCCTCGGCGCTAAGCGCCTGCGGGGTCTCCCCTGCCCCGTCCTCCCGCAGGAGTCTTCGCGCCTTCTGCTCCAATCAACATTGTTCCAAAATTAACTATAAGCTTTATAAAAACATTTTTATAAAACAAATGTTTCTTTCATTAGCAAGGTTTCCTGTAATCTTTTTTCGTTTATTTCAAATCCAATCCCAGGACTGGATGGGACTTTGACAAATCCGTTTTCAACGGTTACTTCAGGAGTTATAATATCTTCCTCCCAAAAGCGATTAGAAGCAGAGATATCTCCTGGGATCGAAAATCCTGGTAATGAGGCGAGTGCAATATTATGGGCGCGAGAAACCCCAAACTCGATCATACCCCCACACCAAACCGGTAAGCCCTTTTCGAAGCAATAGTCATGAATTCGTTTCGCTTCATACAAGCCCCCTACCCTGCCCACTTTAATATTAATTACCTGACAACTTCCGAACTCGATGGCTTTTCGAGCATCATCATAGCTGACAATGCTTTCGTCCAAACATATAGGTGTTTTAATTTCTTTTTGAAGCAAGGCATGTTCAAGAATATCATCATAGCCCAGCGGCTGCTCGATCATCAGCAAGTTAAAGTCATCAAGTGCTTTTATTCGTTCGATATCCTTAATCGTATAGGCAGAATTCGCATCTGCCATGATAGGCAGTTCAGGATAAAAACGGCGAATTTCAGAAAGAAAAGCATAATCCTGCTGTGGATTTATTTTAACTTTAATTCTTTGATAACCGTCCTCAAGATATTGCTCAATTTGCTGGAGTGCATTTTTAGTGGAATCTGTGGCCACTACAACCCCTGACACAATCAAAGACCGTGTTCCCCCAAGGAGTTTTGATAGTGGCAGCGAATGACTCTTCGCAAATAAATCCCATACAGCTGTTTCTAAGGCAGCCTTAGCCATATTGTTCCTTCTTACCGAGCTAAACAGCTGAGAGACCTCCTCAGGATGGTTTATGGGTGTTTTTTGAAGGAGTGGAATCAAAAAATCAGTTAACATATGTAAACTTGTTTTAACCGTTTCTTCTGTGTACCACGGAGTAGAAAAGGCAACGCCCTCTCCAAACCCTGATACACCATCGGAATTGGTTATCTTAATGATTATTCCCTCACGGTTCTTCACGGCTCCTAAATGGGTCAGAAACGGGTCATTTAATGGCATTTGAATGACATTTAACTCTACTGCTGCTATCTTCATTACCGGGTCTCCTCTTTCACCCACTCCCGGAGCTCTCGGCGGAGTATTTTTTTAGATGCGTTTCTAGGCAGTTCCTTAGTAAAATAAAATGCTTTAGGGACTTTATATTTGGCTAAACGCTCTTTACAAAATTGCTCAAGTGCTCCAACCGAAGGATTTGTTCCTTCTCTTTTTACAATATAAGCAATCGGCACTTGTCCCCACTCAGCATCCTCTAAACTTGTCACACCAGCCTCTGAAACATCCGGATGGGCTAACAAAACTGCCTCAATTTCTGCAGGGTAAATATTCTCTCCCCCTGAAATAATTAAGTCAGAACGCCGATCGAGTACATATAAGAAGCCTTCTTCATCTAAGTAGCCCACATCTCCCGTGTGGAACCAGCCATTAATAAACTTTTCTTCTGTTACTTCAGGAAGGAATAGATACCCTGGGGTAACATTGGGTCCTTTTATGACAATTTCACCTGGCATACCTGAGGGAGCCAGACCACCATCTTCTGCAACTATTTGAAGCTGCGAGGTGAACAATGGCTTTCCTGCCGAGCCTAGCTTCGTCAGACTATATTCTGGAGAAAGTGTCACGATTTGCGAGGAGGATTCGGTCATTCCATAGGTTTGGAAGACAGGAATTTCTTTTTCTATACACGCTTGGAGTAATGGTAATGGTGCAGGTCCTCCTCCCAGAAGCATACACCGAAAATGATTAGGCAGGCGCCTCTCTCGAAGATCATCAACTATTCGTCGCAGGGAAGTACCAACAACTGACATGATGGTCACTTTTTTATCATGAATATCATGAATGGTTTCTTCAACATCAAAGTGCTCGTGGAGAACGATCGGCATTCCATATATGACACTGCGCATTAAAATTGAAAAGCCGCTAATATGAAAAAGCGGAACGTTACAAAGCCAGGAATCCCCTTCAATAAATCCTAAATTTAAGGCTGAACCAACGGAACTCCACCAGTGATTTCCATAGGTTTGGATTACCCCCTTGGGATTTCCAGTGGTTCCGGACGTATACATTATCGTACAAATTTCTGATAAGCTGATTTCTTCCTGAATAATGGGCGCGTTTTGACTGCCGAAAAATATCTCTGCCTTTGTCAGCGAACAAATTGATGGAATTTGACTATTTATGAACGTTTTTGTTTCAGAAAAAGTATCTTCAATTATTAAAGAGACGGCCTTTGCATCAATTAGCTGCCATACTAGTTCCGACGGAGAAAGGCGGTTGTTCAAAATTACAGCCCGAACCCCTAATAGTTGAAGGGCAAATAATATGACAACTGTATCTAGGTTGCTTTTTAATAAAACACCAACATATTGGCTTTTTCGCATTCCTAACCCTTGTAGCTGTCCTGCAACTTGATAAGAACGTTGGTAGAGTTCGCCAAAGGTTATGGTTTGTTCCTGAAAATACACCGCTGTTCGTTCAGGGGTTAGAAACGCTCTTTTCTTCAAAAAATTAGGCATCATTTCGCTTTGCATAATTGTCACCTTTCCTAATCTGCCTTGCTTTCTCCCAGATTTTCTATTAAAAACAGCCTGATGGAAACCATCAAGCTGCTGGTAAAAACTATCAAGGAAAACGAGGGAATTTACCAAAATCAGGCTTACGCTTTTCTTTAAATGAATCACGGCCTTCTTTGGCTTCATCGGTTGTATAGTAAAGCAGGGTTGCGTCGCCAGCAAATTGTTGAAGACCAGCTAATCCGTCTGTATCAGCATTCATGGCTGCTTTCAAGAAACGAAGGGCAGTTGGACTTTTCTCAAGTATTTCACTACACCATTGAATCGTTTCTTCCTCTACTCTTTCAAGCGGAACAACCGTATTCACCAAGCCCATATCAAGTGCCTCTTGGGCATTGTATTGACGACATAGGAACCAGATTTCCCGAGCTTTTTTATGTCCAACAATTCTAGCTAGGTAGCCTGAGCCGTATCCAGCATCAAAGCTTCCAACATTCGGTCCAGTTTGTCCGAAAATAGCATTATCCGCTGCAATCGTTAAGTCACACACAATGTGCAGCACATGACCACCACCGATGGCATATCCTTTTACCATTGCGATAACAGGTTTTGGAATAACACGAATAAGGCGCTGAAGGTCAAGAACATTTAGACGAGGAATTTGATCCTCTCCAACATATCCCCCATGGCCACGAACTTTTTGGTCACCACCTGAACAAAATGCCTTATCTCCTGCTCCAGTTAAAATAATAACTCCTACGCTAGAATCATCTCGTGCGAAGGCAAAAGCATCAATTAATTCCGAAACAGTTCTCGGTGTAAATGCATTATGTACATGTGGACGATTAATGGTGATTTTCGCAATACCATTGTATGTTTCATATAGAATTTCCTCATATTTGCGTCCTGCAATCCATTCTACTGTCAAAATGAAATCCTCCCTTATTTATTCTTTTGACAAAAAGTCACTTACTATTGTACCAAACTTTTCTGGTTCTTCCACATGAATTGCATGCCCACTACCTTCAATAACCACCCAAGAGGTATTTTTTAGCTCTTTCATCATTTTATCCGCAATATCACAAAACTTTTTATCTTCTTCACCCGTTAACAGCATGACCTCGCAAGTTAGTTCGTTTAATTTCCCCCACCAGTTAGGCTGAGATCCGGTTCCCATCCCAAGCAGGCTGTTCGCGAGCCCAGTAGGCGAATTGTTTAAACGTTGTTCTCTTATGACCTGCTTTTGTGCTGAAGGCAATCGTTTCATCGTTTGAAAAAGGGGGATCCCTTCCCAATAATCTACAAACGAGCTTATCCCCTGTTCTTTAATAAATTTAGCAAGTTCCGCATCTTTCATACGGCGAAGTTGACTTTCATTTTCTGTTGCCAGACCTGGTGAGGCACTTTCAAGTATTAATTTACGGACCCGCTCAGGAAAAAGCAGGGCAAAAGTAAGGGCAAGTCTTCCACCCATTGAGTAACCAAGTAGATCTACTTGCTTAACATCTAAATGTTCAAGGATCGTTTTTAGATCCTTCGCAACTGACTCTATTTGATATCGACTAAGTACATCGGGTGATTCCGTTTTTCCATGTCCAATGATGTCAGGATTAATTAGTTTCATTTGCTTCTCCCAAGCATCATAGAAAGGAGTCCATGTCGAGCTGTCCCCGGTAAATCCATGTAAAAGAACAAGCGGGATAGATCCTTCCCCGTACACTTCGACATGATATTGAATCCCGTCGCTAACAATCTTCATTTAATGTTCACCTTTGACAAAGTTCGATATTTCCCGGGAAACAAAGTTCCAAAATCCGCGGTGTTCGTCACGGTTAACGTCTCTGTTTGTTCTAAGTTCATATACTTTTAACCCCGTTTGATTCGTAGCCTTCATCATTTCTGACCCTAAATGGTCCCAATCTTCAATCTTCGTAAATTCACCCTTAAACATCTTAACCGAATGCTCAAATTCTAGATCTAGTGGGGTTCCAAACAGCAGTTCAAAATTCTTAGGATGCTCCGATTGAGGAAGGAAGGAAAAAATTCCGCCTCCATTATTGTTAACCAGAAGAATATTAATATCAATATTGTACAACTTTGCTGCAATCAGACCATTTAAGTCGTGGAAAAAAGTTAAATCGCCAAGGACAAGGTATAAGGATTTTGAGTATAAAGCTGCACCTAAAGCGGTCGAAACAGTACCATCGATCCCATTGGCTCCCCTGTTCGCCATTACTTTGATGGCTTTATTATTGTTAATAAAAAAACTATCCAAGTCGCGAATTGGCATACTATTGCCAACAAAAAGGGTAGCACCCTCTGGTACCATATCGGCTAATTGATAAAATAGTTTGCCTTCACTTAATTCTGTTATATCTCTTAGAGCATTCATATTTTCTTTGGTTAACCCGTTTACCTTTTTCCATTTCGTTAAAAATTGGGATGAGGGGTTCTCATTCGTATATGACAATAGCTTCTTGCAGAATACCGATTCATCACAAAAGATCATACTGGTTGACAAGGATGAAGGATCACGCCAGCCTCCGCCGCCATCAATCACAAATTGTTCAGCATCTCCATTTTCTTTTAAGAAGATCGTTAATGCTTTTGATATTGGCATCGCACCAAATCGAATAACAACTTCTGGTTTAAGGAAGGTTTTTGCATCTTCATTCCTTAGGAAGGTATCATAAGTTTCAATGATATTTTTAAGGCTATGTTGCCCACTTCTTAATTGTGATAAGGGGTCTGCAATGATTGGAAAATTTAATTTCTCAGCTAATTGCGTAACCGTGTTAGGAAATTCAGCATCTCCCATGTTTCCACAAATAATAACACCTTTATTTGTCTTATTAAGCCTTTCAGC
The DNA here is from genome assembly GCF_900177675.1 of Bacillus sp. OV166. Lineage (GTDB taxonomy): Bacteria > Bacillota > Bacilli > Bacillales > Cytobacillaceae > Neobacillus. Next base: position 5,383,412 of record NZ_FXWM01000001.1, read on the forward strand.
TATTTCCTGAAAATGTTCATCTGAAAGGGTTAAGTCCCCGTTTTGAACTTTTATATACCCATTTGGTCGTTCATTAAGCTGGAAGAGCTCATCATCCATCTTTGGAATTAGCGGCTCTCTGAAAGGAAAATTCAAATGTACAGGACCAGAATGGGCACTAGTGGCAATCGCAACTGCCCGGGCACAAACGGTCCTGGCATAGCGGATGATTTCATCACTTTTTTCAGGCAATGCCATTTCGGAGAACCATTTCACATGCTTCCCATATAAATGGATTTGGTCGATTGCCTGTGGGGCACCAACCTCTCTCAGTTCATGTGGTCGATCCGCTGTAAGTACAATCAATGGTACCCGAGCATAACGCGCTTCAACAATCGCAGGAAAATAGTTTGCTGCGGCTGTACCTGAAGTACAAAGTATGGCAACTGGCTTATTTAACGACTTTGCAATTCCCAACGCAAAGAAAGCCGCTGACCGTTCATCTACATGGATATGGACTTTCAAGTCAGGATGTTCTGCCATGATCATCGCCATTGGAGTTGACCTTGAACCAGGGCTAACAACTACATCCGTAACTCCCGAAAAAATAAGTTCAGCAACTACGGCGGCTATATAGGCTGTTAATGATTCTTGATGATTCATATTAATTTCCTCCAAGGGCTCTGAGCATTGGTTTAAATTTCAAGCTCGTCTCCAAATATTCACTTTCTGAGTCAGAATCTGCTACTACTCCACAACCTGCAAACAACGATACTTCATCCCCCTGGATCAGTCCAGATCGAATCGAAACAGCAAATTCGCCATTTTTTCTGTAGTCCACCCACCCTAAAGGAGCAGCATAGAATCCACGGTCCAGTTCCTCTACTTGTCTAATCTTTACAACTGCTTCATCCTTAGGCAGTCCGCCGAGTGCTGGTGTTGGGTGAAGTCGTTCGACTAATAACAACAAGGAAGCATCCTTATGGCATTTTCCGATAACAGGTGTATATAGGTGCTGAATATCCCGTATCTTCATCAACTGCGGCTTGTCAGGCAGGATAATTTCTTCACATGATTCTTCAAGTGCTGCTTTAATCATTTCAACAACGAAACCATGCTCAATCAGATTTTTTTGATCATTTAATAACATTTGACCTAATTTCAAATCTTCTTGTTCGGTTTTCCCCCGTGAAATAGAACCGGCAAGGCAGGTAGAATAAACCTCATTGCCATGTTTTTTCACTAGTCTTTCTGGAGATGCCCCAATAAAACAATCACCATTCGATTCAAATGCGAAAATAAAGCTTTCATGCTGCTGCATATATAAATTATTCAATACATCCTCTGCCTCTACCTGATCGTCAAATACAAGCCGCAATTCTCGGGCGAGAACGACCTTCTTAAGCGGGCCTTCTGTTAATTCCTTCACAACTCCGTCAACAGCTTTTTTCCACTCCTCTGGTTCAATCTCTCGCGTTTCTAGAAGTGACGCTGTACTCATCCGTTCATTCTGATGGAGCGAATTTAATAGCTGATTTCTCTCTTTGCTCACTTTCTTAAATAAATAAGGATCCTCATGTGGAGTACAAACTGTATTCGTGGTTAAATACGTTTGACCGCGAATGATACTCAATAAAAATTTGGGTATGTGGAACAATGAATCAGCGTACTTGGACCATAGGTCTGTTTTATCCTTGTAGGGGTCAAAAGAGAAGCCCCCGAACATGACAGGTCCTATACCAACTTCTGTATATGGATTAAAAATGAGGCAGTCCTCTAAAAATTTTTCCCATTCCTTTTCAACATGAAAAAAGCGGTCAGAAGCCTGATCCGTCTGAATTTGTTTCGAAATCCCAAGCCCAATTAGCACCGTTTCGTCCGTTGGGTCCTTCCAGAAAAATCGTTCCCCGCGATAATGTTCTTTTCCTATATTAAAAAATGATAGTGGGTTAATCGTGTCCATTTTATGAACTTCACTAATTAAAATGGGCCGGCCAAGTTCTTTTGCCCTATTAACCGCCAAAAGACCTCGTTCCATTATTTCCAATTCTTGAATGGTAACCAAACAAATCCCTCCAAAACAGCCGAAATGACTGTTATCCATTCATATTAATGCAAATTTTAACATACTACTCTCATTGTAAAGAAGTCAGTAATACTTGTCACTAGCAAACCTTCATCATTCCGTATTATATCTTAAGTTTTCATCTTACTGTTAAAATAAGTATTCTCATTTAATTAGTTTCATTTTCCCACCAACCATCCAATAATAATCAAACAGGTATAATCTTCCAAATTTGATAAGAAAAATTAATTGACACTATTCCTTGAATTTCATACACTTAGTTTTGGGCAAAGCCCATCAAATAATCGATTCTAAACCTTTAAATAGAGAGAAAAAAACTAAAAAGGGAGAGATACTATGCAACCAAATATACAGCAAAGCTCGAATCCTGTAGTTGAATCAAACCGCGGCTTTCAAATTTGGTGGCAAATGACCCGCCCACATACATTAACCGCTGCATTCGTACCAGTTCTGCTTGGTACGGCATTAGCCCTTAAGTATGGGAAAATTCATTTTGGTCTATTTTTTGCCATGCTTTTAGCGAGTTTATTGATTCAAGCTGCAACCAATATGTTTAATGAATATTTCGATTTCAAACGCGGTCTGGATACTGCCCAATCCGTTGGGATTGGCGGTACGATTGTTCGTGACGGAATCAAACCCAAAACAGTCCTAAATCTTGCGTTTGGCTTTTATGGAATTGCCCTATTATTAGGGATCTATATTTGCGCAAATAGCAGCTGGTGGTTAGCTGTTGTAGGTCTAATTTGTATGGCTGTGGGATATTTTTATACTGGAGGTCCTTTCCCGATCGCCTATACACCATTTGGTGAAATTCTTTCAGGTTTCTTTATGGGGATGCTGATTATTTTAATCGCCTTCTTTATTCAAACGGGAACAGTCAGCAGCACAAGTATTCTCGTTTCAGTTCCAAGTATGATATTGGTTGGTATGATTATGTTATCGAATAACATCCGTGATTTGGATGGCGACAAAGAAAACGGCCGTAAAACAGTTGCTATTCTATTAGGTAAGAAAGGTGCTATTTACTTATTAACAGGGATGTTCACTTTTTCATTTCTTTGGGTTTTGGGACTCATCATTATTGGTGTTTTACCAATTTGGACAGCACTTGTAATTCTTAGCGCCCCAAAGGCTGTTAAAGCAACCAAAGGATTTATTGAAAATACCCTGCCGATTCAAATGGCACCAGCGATGAAAGCAACAGCCCAAACCAATACGATATTTGGGTTTTTATTAGCAATCGGAATTTTCGCTGGGCATTACTTATAAAAAAAACTTCTGCCATATGAACTATAACCCGAATAATGGACACTTTATAAAAAGTCCCTTATTCGGGTTTTTCTGTGTCCATTTCACAAAAACCCGTTTATAATCAAACTCAATGATGTGAGCGGAGGACATATAATGAGTAAAATTATTTTTAATGAAATTCAAATGAAACTACTAGAACAGAATCCAAATGTACAACACGTATCGGATCGTTCTATCGCATATAAGCCTGAATTTAAGGTAGAAGCAATTAAAGAAAATTCAAATGGTAAAGGACCTGCCCAAATTTTTATTGAACATGGATTTGACTTAGAAATGATTGGGTCTGATAAACCTAGTGAATGTTTAAAACGCTGGAGGAAAACATTTGAGCAGTTTGGGGAGGATGGTTTCTTCACAGAAAGGCGTGGAAAAGCAAGCACTGGTAGACCCTCTTCAAAGCCTCTTTCAGTTGAGGATAACTTAAAGAAAGCTGAAGCACGAATTAAATTCCTAGAAGCGGAGCTTGAATTCTTAAAAAAGTTAGACGAACTAGAAAGGCAGGCGAAGAAGAAGAAAAAGTAACCGTTTCAGAGAAGTATATGCTTATCGAACAAACTATTAGAAAGTTTGGGCTTATACATATGGTGAAATTCCTCTGTAAGAAGGCAGAGGTAAGCAGAAGTGGATATTATGCTTGGGTAAAGGCTGAAAGCATGCGGTCTGATCGAGAAGAGAATGATTGGAATGATTATGAGTTAATCAAGGAAATATTTGATAAGAAAAAGGGTTTCGCTGGAGCACTTACTATCAAAATGATTTTAGAGAATGACTATTTTGTGGAAATGAATCACAAAAAAATCCGACGGATTATGAGGAAGTTTAATTTAGTGGCAAAGGTTCGCCAAATTAATCCTTACAAAAAAATGGCTAAAGCTACCCAAGAACATAAGACTCTCTCTAACCTATTAAATCGAGAATTTGACCAAGGTGAGCCTGGAAAAGTATTGCTAACGGATATTACTTATGTGTACTATGGAGCAGCGCAACCGGCTTATTTGTCTTGTGTAAAGGACTCCTCGACAAGGGAAATTGTTGCTTATCATTTGTCCAGAACATTAAAGATGGATCTTGTTTATTGTACATTGGATAAACTCTCTGTAGCACTTGGTGATCTAGTTCATCCGGAAGCTATGATTCACTCAGACCAGGGATTCCATTACACGCATCCAGAATTTCAAAAAAGAGTGAAAAAGCTAAAGCTTACTCAGTCTATGTCCCGTAAGGGAAATTGCTGGGATAACGCCCCAATGGAATCATTCTTTGGTCATTTAAAGGATGAAGTAGATTATTCTTCATGTCAGAGCTTTGAGGAATTACAGGGATTGATAGGAACCTATATTGAGGAGTACAACACCAACAGATATCAATGGAGCCTAAATAAAATGACTCCGGCACAATACCGGAGTCACTTATTAGCAGCTTAAAATATTCGGTCTTTTTTTAGACTGTCCATTTTATGGGTCACAGTTCAATAGACTGGCAGAAGTTTTTTTTATAAGATAAGAAAATATAAATTTCGACTTTGAAAATTGTCCAGCTCCAGCGCCTTAGCGGCTAGTGTCCTTCGCTCTCCGCCCTACGATAAGTCAACATCGAATCACCTTCGGCTCTTCGTGTTTCCTTTATCTCAGTTGGAGCGCTCCAGGCCATACGCCGCTGAACAGGGCGCTTGCGCTTTTCTTATTGTAGAGGCTTTATTCCCCATATATCGTCTGCGTATTCCTGAATCGTACGATCGCTTGAAAAATAACCAGCCTGGGCGATATTATTTAGACTCATTTGCTGCCAACGTAATCGGTCAATAAACGCTTCTCCAATGGAACCTTGTGTTTCTGCATAGGAAGCAAAATCCTTTAAAACAAAATATTGATCATTTTCCTGAAGGAGTGAATCGAATATTGGTTCAAATTCATTATAAACACCAGGGAAAAAGCCATTTACAAGCTGGTCAACGGCTTGACGAATTCGATAATCGTGATGGTAATATTCATCGGATTGATATCCGCCATGTTGATAGTAGTGAAGAACTTCATCTGCAGTTAGTCCAAACGTGAATATATTGGAATTACCGACTAATTCACGAATTTCTATATTGGCCCCATCCAAGGTCCCCACCGTCAATGCCCCATTGATCATAAACTTCATATTACCTGTTCCAGAAGCTTCCTTACTAGCCGTGGAGATTTGTTCACTGACATCTGCTGCAGGAAAGATCTTCTCCGCAAGAGAAACACGATAATTTTCAAGAAAAATCACTTTAATTTTGTCATTGATAAATGGGTCATTGTTAACTTTTTCAGCAACTGTATTTATTAACTTAATGATTTTCTTCGCATAATAATATCCTGGAGATGCTTTCGCTCCAAAAATAAACACCCTTGGAACAACCTTGAAGCTTGAATCTTCTTTGATCCGATTATAGAGATGCATAATATGTAAGACATTTAAAAGCTGCCGCTTATAAGCATGGAGCCGCTTCACTTGTACATCAAAGATTGAACCAGTATCAACGGCAGTTCCCGTCTTATCGAAAATAATCTTGGCAAGTGTTTGTTTGTTTTCTTTCTTTATTTTTAACAATTGCTCTAAAAACGAAGTGTCGTTTTGATAATTAAGTAATTGGGAAAGCTCCGTAGCTTTATATGTCCATGCAGACCCAATCGTATCTGTAATCAATGAAGATAGTTTTGGGTTCGCTTTTAACAGCCAGCGGCGGTAGGCAATTCCGTTCGTTTTATTGTTAAATTTATCAGGAAACAATTGATAAAATTGATTCATCTCGCGTTTCTTTAATATTTCAGTATGCAGTTTCGCCACACCATTCACACTAAAGCTTCCGACGATAGCCAAATGAGCCATTTTTACATAATCATCGGCAAGGATGGCTAGTCCCTTAATCCGCTCCCAATCACCTGGTGTTTGCTCCCAAAGTTCATGGCAAAATCGTTCATTGATTTCTTCTACAATCATAAATATTCTTGGAAGCAACGGTTGAAAAATATGTATTGGCCATTTCTCTAACGCTTCTGACAAGGTGGTATGATTGGTGTAAGAAATAGTATGTTTTGTAATGTGCCATGCCTGTTCCCAATCAAATCCTTCGTCATCAATTAGGATTCTCATTAACTCGGGAATGGCCAGGACAGGGTGTGTATCATTAATGTGAATACAGATATGTTCATGGAGTTGTTTTAAGCTGCTGTGTTGTTTCCGATAGGTCTTTAAAATAGATTGTATACTAGCAGATACCAAAAAGTATTGCTGTTTCAATCTTAATACCTTTCCTTCATCATGGGTATCATCAGGATATAAAAACTCAGAAATCATTTCCGTTTCGCGTTTATATTTTAAAATATCCTCGTGTAAGGGAAATTGGGAAGGCTCTGCATTCCAAAGTCTTAGTGTATTGATGGTTTTTGACTGATAGCCGATGACCGGCATGTCGTGAGGTACTGCGGTGACCGTTTCAGCATGTAGATGATGAAACACAAGTCGGCCATTTTCCATCTTTGTTTCCACCTTACCCCAAAATGGGATTTTGATGGAACTATCGGTTTTACGGATTTCCCAAACATTTCCGTTCCTTAGCCATTGTTCCGGCAATTCTACTTGATAGCCATCAACAATTTTTTGTTCAAATAAGCCATGTTTGTAACGAATGCCATGACCATGACCCGGCAGATTAAGTGATGCAAGTGAGTCTAGAAAACAGGCAGCTAATCTTCCTAAGCCGCCGTTTCCTAAGCCTGCATCTGCCTCATATTCCTCTAATTCACCTAGATCGATTCCTAATTCCTCTAGGCCTGCTTGCACCGTCTCTTCCACACCAAGGTTAATTAGATTTTGTCTTAGTAATTTCCCCAAAAGATATTCAATAGAGAGGTAATAAACCTGCTTCCCCTTTGCCGCCAAATGGAGCTCGTTTGTAGTAATCCAATCATTACTTACAAATTCGCTAATCATTGTTCCAAGGGTTTGATAGTGATCCCTGGCTGAGCTTTCAGGGAAACTCTTCCCACATACCATCTCAATCCTTTTTAGAAAAGTTTCCTTAAACTCGACCGTATTAGAAAACATGTGTTTCACTCCTTGCAACGATCTCTGCATATAACTGGTTATAGCTATATGCTGACTGTGCCCAGCTATAATCCATTTCCATTGCTTGTTTTACAATCGATTTCCACGATTTTGAATCGTGATAAACGCCTAGTGCTCTTTTAATTGTATAGAGCATATCATGGGCATTAAAATTTGAAAAAGAAAATCCATTTCCTTTTCCAGTAAATTCGTTCCAAGGTTTTATTGTATCATTTAAGCCGCCAGTTTCCCTAACGATCGGGATCGCACCATATTTCATTGCAATCAACTGTCCAAGCCCGCATGGTTCGAATTGGGATGGCATCAAAAATAAATCTGCAGCGGCATAAAGTTTATGGGCAAGCCCTTCATTAAAACCGGTATGAACCCTTAATTTTTCAGGATAAATACGTGCGGCCTGTCTTAAATGTTCTTCGTATTCATAATCACCTGTTCCAAGGATAATGACCTGCAGATCCTCCTGCAAAATTTCACGAAGGACATATTTAACTAAATCAAGTCCTTTTTGCCTTGTCAGTCTTGTAATCATGACTAATAAAGGTGTAAGCTCAGATTGTGGTAATCCAAAATGTTTTTGAATCTCACTTTTGTTGATTGATTTTTTTTGATGATTATCAGCCGTATATGTTTGATATATTAATGGATCGGAAACAGGATTATAGAAATCTTCATCAATCCCATTTAAAATCCCAATTAAGTCATCATTTCTTTCTCTTAAGAGACCGTCTAACTTTTCACCAAATACAGGTGTTTGAATTTCTTCTTTATAGGTTGGGCTAACTGTCGTAATTTTGTCTGCAGATACAAGAGCACCCTTCATATAATTGATATTTCCGAAAAACTCTAAGTGACCAGTGTGAAAGGAATTGTAATCCATTCCTAACAAGTCTCCCAACACCTCTTTTGGAAAGATCCCTTGGAATTGAAGATTATGAATCGTAAAAACAGTACGCATTAAGCCGTAACCTTTTCTTTTATAATATTCAGTTCGTAACAGAAAAGGAATCATCGCCGTGTGCCAGTCATGGCAATGTAACACATCTGGAAAAAAGTTTAGCTGGGCAAGTGTGTCTAAGACAGCCCTATTAAAATAAGCAAATCTTTCCCCATCATCAAAATATCCATATAAATTTTCTCGTTTAAAATAGTATTCATTATCTACGAAATAAAATGTAACTCCCTGGTGTGTGAGCTCCTCAATTCCGCAATACTGATTTCTCCAGCCAACAGAAACAGTAAATTCTTTAACCTTTTTCATCTCACTCTTAAATTCTTCTGAAATTGTTCCGTATTTAGGTAGAATAACTCTGACATCAGTTCCCAAACTCTTTAATTCTTTTGGAAGGGAACCAGCAACATCGGCAAGTCCACCCGATTTTGCAAATGGTCCACATTCCGAAACGGCAAATAGTACTTTCACGAGTTCATCAACGCTCCTTGTTTTGTCCCTTTACGAACCACAAATGGTGACCCCGCTGTTCCAGTTAATTTAGTTCCTGCTTCAACTTTCACATCTTTATCTAAAATAACGGAATCCAGATAACAATTATCTTCGATCTGGCACTTTTGCATAATGATACAGTTCTTAATAACTGCACCTTTTCCAATCTTTACACCTCGGGATATAATACTATTTTCTACTGAACCGCTAATTAAACATCCATTGGCAATCATTGCATTTTTTACAACAGACCCTTTATTATATTTCGTTGGCGGCTCATCCTTTACCTTTGTGAAAATCGGCTGTTCTTTAATAAAAAGTTTTTTCCAGACATCCGACTGTAGCAAATTCATACTAGTAGAAAAATAGTTTTCGATCGAATCTATCATCACGGAATAACCGTCATATTCATAGTTACAAATCGAGTAAATATTTTCAATATCATTTACAACATCCTTCATACAGGTATACCCTGTTTCATTACGCGTTTCAATCAGCTTAATAAGTAGGGATGTTTTGATTAAGTACATCTCCATCGAAGCTCCATCCTTTTGATGGATTTCGGTAATGTCACATCTTGAATTGATATGCCAATCTAAGATTGGTCTAAAGTTCATATTAAAAACCGTATAGCAATTGGAAATAATCGAATACTCTTGCGTGCTGCGATAAAAGAAGTCTAAATTTGCTGCAAAATTCTCAAAAGAACCAATTGTATTTCCATCGTAATCAACTATTGGAGATGGGAAAAAGAAAAGGCCATCCCGTTTTCGATCCAAATCCCAGTTTTTCCCTGAACCTAGATGATCCATCAGTGAACGGTACTGCATTTTTGGAAATATTGCCACACTTCGAATACCTGAATTCACCATATTCGATAGCACAAAATCAATAATACGATATCTTCCTGCAAAAGGCAGGGCAGCAAGTGAGCGATGTGTTAATAAATCTTCCAAATCTTCATGGTATGTTGTGGCATCAATGACTCCTAGTAGCTTTTTTTTCAATCCAAGTCCCTCCTGTATTATATTAAAAAGCAGGGTATAACCCGCTTAACATTTCATTAGTAACTAGAATAATCTCTTCATCGAACGAGCGGATAACTGTCCCGTCAGGAACATTCACTTCAGAAGGTACTATGGCCCTTTCAATCAAACAATTATTACCAATGATCGCATCCGGCATTATGACCGACTCTAAAATAGTTGATCCCTTTCCAACAGTAACCCCTTGAAAAAGAACTGATTTCTCTACTTCCCCTTCTATTGTACATCCCTCATTAATAAGTGACTCTTTAACCACCGCACTCGGAGAAATATATTGTGGCGGCTGATTCGGGTTAACTGAATAAATCCTCCATCCGTGATCAAACAAATCTAAGTCACATTCTTCTCTTAGTAGATCCATATTAGCTTCCCAGAGGCTTTGGACCGTACCCACGTCTTTCCAATAGCCTTTAAATGGATAAGCAAACAATTTTTTATTTTCCTCTAAAAGCATCGGAATCACATCTTTACCAAAATCATGACTCGATTCAGGAACACGGTCATCCATTTCTAAATATTCTTTAAGTATATTCCAGTTAAAAATATAAATGCCCATCGAAGCAAGATTATTTTTTGGATTCGCCGGTTTTTCGTCAAAATCGACAATTCTTAGTTCTTCGTCTGTATCCATGATCCCAAAACGACTGGCTTCATTCCAAGGAACTTCAATTAAAGAAATAGTTACGTCTGCCCTTTTTTCAATATGATATTCAAGCATACTCTCATAGTTCATTTTGTAAATATGGTCACCTGATAGGATTAGCACATATTCAGGCTGGTATTGTTTAAGGTAATTAAGGTTTTGATAAATCGCACTTGCAGTGCCTGTGTACCATTTTACTTCGGAAGATTCAGCATACGGTGGTAATACAGTTACCCCGCCATCCTTTCGGTCAAGATCCCATGCGCTTCCAATCCCAATATAGGAATTTAATAACAATGGTTGGTATTGTGTTAATACCCCAACCGTATCGATGCCAGAATTGGCGCAATTGCTCAATGCAAAATCAATAATTCGATATTTACCTCCAAAAGGAACAGCTGGTTTCGCAAGATCCTTTGTCAGCGAATTAAGCCTACTTCCTTTCCCTCCTGCTAATAACATGGCTACGCACTTCTTCTTTGCCATTTCCTTTTCGCTCCTTCCTCTTTTTAACTGGTCTGATGATTTGAAATCCAAATGGGGGAATTGCTAGATTTAATGAAAATGGCTGGCCATGGAATGGTTCTTCTTCTGCTATGATAGTCTTTTTATTAACCAATCCAGCTCCACCGTATTCTATATGATCACTATTGAAAATTTCTCGATACTCACCGGATTTAGGAACACCAATTTTATACATTGGGTAATTGACACCAGTAAAATTGCAAATAACCACTAATGTTTCTTCAGACTTTTTCCCTTTTCTCATAAAAGAGAAAACAGATTGGTGGCTATTATTGGCATCTATCCATTCGAATCCGTCCTGTAAATGATCGAGTTCATAAAGTGCCTTTGAACGTTTATAGAATTTAGTTAAAAACTTTACGTAGGCATTTAATTTTTGATGCATCTCATAGTCCATTAAGTTCCAATCGAGCTGTTCTTTATCTTTCCATTCAGAAAACTGGCCCAGTTCAAAACCCATAAATAAAAGTTTTTTTCCAGGATGAGCAAACATATACCCTAGCAAGAGTCTAAGTTGTGCAAATTTCTCCCAATAATCGCCTGGCATCTTATCGAGCAGTGATTTTTTTCCATGTACCACTTCATCGTGAGAAAATGGCAGCATAAAGTTTTCTAAAAAGGCATATAAAAATGAAAACGTTACATTAGAATGAACATGTGAGCGCGAGTAAGGTGGAGTTTCCATATATTCAAGCATGTCATTCATCCAGCCCATATTCCATTTATAATCAAAGCCAAGCCCACCGTATGTAACTGGTGTTGTGACATTAGGAAATTCTGTTGAATCTTCACCAATCATTAAAAAGTATGGTTCATACTCATGAACATGTTGGTTTAATTTTTTCAAAAAGTTAATTCCAAATGGGTTTTCACGCATCTCATTTGAGCCATTCGGCCAGTAAATGATATTAGCTACTGCGTCCATTCGGAAACCATCAATATGGAAATAGTCAATCCAAAACTGGGCATTTGAGATTAGAAAACTTTGTACCTCTCCTTTTCCAAGGTCAAAGTTGGCAGTTCCCCAAACAGCATTCTCTCTGTCGCTAGCTGTGCTATAGGAATAAATGTGAGTCCCATCAAAACGGTAAAGGCCATGAGCGTCCTTGCAAAAATGACCAGGCACCCAATCAAGAATAACCCCAATACCATGTTGATGAATCAGATCAACAAATTCTCTAAATTCATCTGGTGTCCCATACCTGGATGTAACAGAAAAGTACCCTGTTCCTTGATAACCCCATGAGGCATCGAGAGGGTGTTCGACTAGAGGTAATAACTCTATATGTGTAAATCCGTGCTCAATTACATATGGAATAAGTTCCAATGCCAATTCTTTATAACTTAGATATTCGCCGTCTTCCTTCTTTTTCCATGAACCCAAATGCACTTCGTAAATTACCACTGGCTCAGATAGAAGGTTCTTTTTTCCTCTTCGATTCATCCAATGATTGTCTTGCCACTCATAATGGTCTAACGAATAAACAATAGAAGCTGTATTCGGTCTTATTTCAGAATAAAAAGCAAATGGATCTGATTTTAGCAGCCTCTCACCTGAATGTGTGATAATTTCATACTTATAAAGCTTCCCTGTTAGATCCCTATTAACAATCAGAATCCAAACTCCCTCATCATTAACCTTTTGCAATTCATACCCTTCACCATTCCAGTTATTAAAATCCCCCGCAAGATTAACCTGCATTGCATTAGGGGCCCATACGCAAAATCGTGTATAAACCTTATCGGAATTCTTAAAGATATGAGCGCCAAAAAGCTGATGACTTTGGAAAAAATTTCCCTCGTGAAATAAATGTAACTGATAGTCAGTCGGAAAAAACGTATTCACTGTCATGGCTCTCCTCATTCCCAATGAAAATAAGTATTTCAAAGACCAATTATAATGGCTATTAATCAATATTCCTCATAAAACTTTTTTATCTTTTCTGACAATAATTGAGGCGATATGCCATAAAAACCTATGGTGCGACAAACTTCGACACTATACACCAATTTTTCTATCAGTAATCGCCAAAAATATATAAATTTTTTTTAGTTTTTTTATGATTTTCATTCAAAAAATGTTATTTTAATGATAGATCAAAAATAGGGGGAATTGTCGCGGATGTAAGCGTTATCAGGGCTTTCACTAAGGAGAGGAGGATACTAAAAGTTATATCAATATAACTTTCTTTGTATAAAAGGCGTCCTCTTATGGTTCTAAGAATTTGGACATTCAAGCGGATTTATAGGTTTAGACATCTCATGGAAAAAGCGGAGAGTTTCTGTAAAATCGAGCCAAAGGGACTTATTGGCATCATTAGTTCGATAAAAAGTCTTTAAATTGTATCCTATAGCTCTTTGAAATCATAAACGTATTCTATAGCTTTCTTTAATAGATCAACAAAAAAACTGATAACATGTTGTTATCAGTTTTTTTGTATGACCCCTACGGGACTCGAACCCGTGTTACCTCCGTGAAAGGGAGGTGTCTTAACCGCTTGACCAAGGGGCCTTAATATATGGCGGAGAAGGAGGGATTTGAACCCTCGCGCCGGTCACCCGACCTACACCCTTAGCAGGGGCGCCTCTTCAGCCACTTGAGTACTTCCCCGTTTGGCTCCGCAGGTAGGACTCGAACCTACGACCGATCGGTTAACAGCCGATAGCTCTACCACTGAGCTACTGCGGAACAATTAAAGTTGCTGCTGTGAAAAGATATATGGTGGGCCTAAATGGACTCGAACCATCGACCTCACGCTTATCAGGCGTGCGCTCTAACCAGCTGAGCTATAGGCCCATAAATTGGAGCGGGTGAAGAGAATCGAACTCTCATCATCAGCTTGGAAGGCTGAGGTTTTACCACTAAACTACACCCGCATATAATATATTTATTATGGGGCGACTGATGGGAATCGAACCCACGAATGCCTGAACCACAATCAGGTGCGTTAACCACTTCGCCACAATCGCCACAATAAAAATTCTATTTAATTAAAATGGTGGCTCAGGACGGAATCGAACCGCCGACACAAGGATTTTCAGTCCTTTGCTCTACCGACTGAGCTACTGAGCCAAAAATAAGGATGGTACCCTAATCTTATATTACTGTAAGTCCTTTGCTCAAAAGAACTTTCGTTCTTTCTCGCAGATTGCCATAGAAGCTTTTGCAGTGATGTGAGCAATCTGCTCTACCGACTGAGCTACTGAGCTATATTACTTTGCCAAATGAAAATGGCGGTCTGGACGGGACTCGAACCCGCGACCTCCTGCGTGACAGGCAGGCATTCTAACCAACTGAACTACCAGACCAATTGCGGGGACAGGATTTGAACCTGCGACCTTCGGGTTATGAGCCCGACGAGCTACCAGACTGCTCCACCCCGCGACAATAAAAATTATTAAAATTATGGAGGAGGAAGAGGGATTCGAACCCCCGCGCGGTATGACCCGCCTGTCGGTTTTCAAGACCGATCCCTTCAGCCAAACTTGGGTATTCCTCCGTGTACATTATGAAACTAATGGTGGACCTTGTAGGACTCGAACCTACGACCGGACGGTTATGAGCCGTCTGCTCTAACCAGCTGAGCTAAAGGTCCTCAAAATTTGGTAGCGGCGGAGGGGATCGAACCCCCGACCTTACGGGTATGAACCGTACGCTCTAGCCAGCTGAGCTACACCGCCAAATATACTATTTAATTAAGGTGGAGCCTAGCGGGATCGAACCGCTGACCTCCTGCGTGCAAAGCAGGCGCTCTCCCAGCTGAGCTAAGGCCCCATAAGAAGTAAGAAGAATGGTCGGGAAGACAGGATTCGAACCTGCGACCCCTTGGTCCCAAACCAAGTGCTCTACCAAGCTGAGCTACTTCCCGTTAAAGTGCGCCCTGAGAGATTCGAACTCCCGACCTTTTGATTCGTAGTCAAACACTCTATCCAGCTGAGCTAAGGGCGCATATAAATTTAATTAACCTAAATGGTGCCGAGGACCGGAATCGAACCGGTACGGTAGTCACCTACCGCAGGATTTTAAGTCCTGTGCGTCTGCCAGTTCCGCCACCCCGGCTTAAAATAATTGGAGCGGAAGACGGGATTCGAACCCGCGACCCCCACCTTGGCAAGGTGATGTTCTACCACTGAACTACTTCCGCATATGGAAATTAAATGGTGCGGGTGAAGGGAGTCGAACCCCCACGCCTTGCGGCGCCAGATCCTAAGTCTGGTGCGTCTGCCAATTCCGCCACACCCGCATATTCATTTAAATGGTGAGCCATGAAGGACTCGAACCTTCGACCCTCTGATTAAAAGTCAGATGCTCTACCAACTGAGCTAATGGCTCATCGTAAGATGATTCTCTATTGCTTCGGCTAATATAAACCAATGAAGCAAGAAGTATGGTGCCGGCGAGAGGACTTGAACCCCCAACCTACTGATTACAAGTCAGTTGCTCTACCAATTGAGCTACCCCGGCAAATAGTATTTAATATTATTTATAGGTAAATATGGTGGAGGATGACGGGCTCGAACCGCCGACCCTCTGCTTGTAAGGCAGATGCTCTCCCAGCTGAGCTAATCCTCCATATTTACAGCCTGGCAACGTCCTACTCTCACAGGGACGCGTGTCCCAACTACCATCGGCGCTGAGAAGCTTAACTTCCGTGTTCGGTATGGGAACGGGTGTGACCTTCTCGCCATTATTGCCAGACCATTTATTCGACACTATTTTATTATAATGTCTTTTTCATATTTTTCAAGAGGAATTTTTTTTTTTTTCATTCCCTCAAAACTAGATAATGCAGAAGAAGTTTGTAAAAACGAGCTGCCTTTAAAAATTGGTTAAGTCCTCGAACGATTAGTATCAGTCAGCTCCACATGTTACCACGCTTCCACCTCTGACCTATCAACCTGATCATCTTTCAGGGTTCTTACTAGCTTGCGCTATGGGAAATCTCATCTTGAGGGGGGCTTCATGCTTAGATGCTTTCAGCACTTATCCCGTCCGCACATAGCTACCCAGCGATGCCCTTGGCAGAACAACTGGTACACCAGCGGTGCGTCCATCCCGGTCCTCTCGTACTAAGGACAGCTCCTCTCAAATTTCCTGCGCCCACGACGGATAGGGACCGAACTGTCTCACGACGTTCTGAACCCAGCTCGCGTACCGCTTTAATGGGCGAACAGCCCAACCCTTGGGACCGACTACAGCCCCAGGATGCGATGAGCCGACATCGAGGTGCCAAACCTCCCCGTCGATGTGGACTCTTGGGGGAGATAAGCCTGTTATCCCCGGGGTAGCTTTTATCCGTTGAGCGATGGCCCTTCCATGCGGAACCACCGGATCACTAAGCCCGACTTTCGTCCCTGCTCGACTTGTAGGTCTCGCAGTCAAGCTCCCTTGTGCCTTTACACTCTGCGAATGATTTCCAACCATTCTGAGGGAACCTTTGGGCGCCTCCGTTACTCTTTAGGAGGCGACCGCCCCAGTCAAACTGCCCACCTGACACTGTCTCCCACCCCGATCAGGGGTGCGGGTTAGAATTTCAATACAGCCAGGGTAGTATCCCACCGACGCCTCCACGCAAGCTAGCGCTCACGTATCTCAGGCTCCTACCTATCCTGTACAAGCTGTACCAAAATTCAATATCAGGCTACAGTAAAGCTCCACGGGGTCTTTCCGTCCTGTCGCGGGTAACCTGCATCTTCACAGGTACTATAATTTCACCGAGTCTCTCGTTGAGACAGTGCCCAGATCGTTACGCCTTTCGTGCGGGTCGGAACTTACCCGACAAGGAATTTCGCTACCTTAGGACCGTTATAGTTACGGCCGCCGTTTACTGGGGCTTCGATTCAGAGCTTCGCGTGAGCTAACCCCTCCTCTTAACCTTCCAGCACCGGGCAGGCGTCAGCCCCTATACTTCGCCTTGCGGCTTCGCAGAGACCTGTGTTTTTGCTAAACAGTCGCCTGGGCCTATTCACTGCGGCTCTTCGAGGCTATTCACCTCAAAAAGCACCCCTTCTCCCGAAGTTACGGGGTCATTTTGCCGAGTTCCTTAACGAGAGTTCTCTCGCTCACCTTAGGATTCTCTCCTCGCCTACCTGTGTCGGTTTGCGGTACGGGCACCTTTTATCTCGCTAGAGGCTTTTCTTGGCAGTGTGGAATCAGGAACTTCGGTACTAAATTTCCCTCGCTATCACAGCTCAGCCTTATGTGAGAAGCGGATTTGCCTACTTCTCAGCCTAACTGCTTAGACGCGCATATCCAACAGCGCGCTTACCCTATCCTCCTGCGTCCCCCCATTGCTCAAACGATAAAGAGGTGGTACAGGAATATCAACCTGTTGTCCATCGCCTACGCCTTTCGGCCTCGGCTTAGGTCCCGACTAACCCTGAGCGGACGAGCCTTCCTCAGGAAACCTTAGGCATTCGGTGGATGAGATTCTCACTCATCTTTCGCTACTCATACCGGCATTCTCACTTCTAAGCGCTCCACCAGTCCTTACGGTCTAGCTTCAACGCCCTTAGAACGCTCTCCTACCACTGACATCTAAGATGTCAATCCACAGCTTCGGTGATACGTTTAGCCCCGGTACATTTTCGGCGCAGAGTCATTCGACCAGTGAGCTATTACGCACTCTTTAAATGGTGGCTGCTTCTAAGCCAACATCCTGGTTGTCTAAACAACTCCACATCCTTTTCCACTTAACGTATACTTTGGGACCTTAGCTGGTGGTCTGGGCTGTTTCCCTTTTGACTACGGATCTTATCACTCGCAGTCTGACTCCCACGGATAAGTCTTTGGCATTCGGAGTTTGTCTGAATTCGGTAACCCGATGAGGGCCCCTAGTCCAAACAGTGCTCTACCTCCAAGACTCTTACTACGTGAGGCTAGCCCTAAAGCTATTTCGGAGAGAACCAGCTATCTCCAAGTTCGATTGGAATTTCTCCGCTACCCACACCTCATCCCCGCACTTTTCAACGTGCGTGGGTTCGGGCCTCCATCCAGTGTTACCTGGACTTCACCCTGGACATGGGTAGATCACCTGGTTTCGGGTCTACGACCACATACTCATACGCCCTATTCAGACTCGCTTTCGCTACGGCTCCGTCTTTTCAACTTAACCTTGCATGGGATCGTAACTCGCCGGTTCATTCTACAAAAGGCACGCTATCACCCATTAACGGGCTCTAACTACTTGTAGGCACACGGTTTCAGGAACTATTTCACTCCCCTTCCGGGGTGCTTTTCACCTTTCCCTCACGGTACTGGTTCACTATCGGTCACTAGGGAGTATTTAGCCTTGGGAGATGGTCCTCCCTGCTTCCGACCGGATTTCTCGTGTCCGGCCGTACTCAGGATCCACTCAGGAGGGAACGAAGTTTCGACTACAGGGTTTTTACCTTCTATGACGGACCTTTCCAGGTCGCTTCATCTACCCCGTTCCTTTGTAACTCCATGTTGAGTGTCCTACAACCCCAAGAGGCAAGCCTCTTGGTTTGGGCTATGTCCCGTTTCGCTCGCCGCTACTCAGGGAATCGCGTTTGCTTTCTCTTCCTCCGGGTACTTAGATGTTTCAGTTCCCCGGGTATGCCTTCCATACCCTATGTATTCAGGTAAAGATACTGTTCCATTACGAACAGTGGGTTCCCCCATTCGGAAATCTCCGGATCAAAGCTTACTTACAGCTCCCCGAAGCATATCGGTGTTAGTCCCGTCCTTCATCGGCTCCTAGTGCCAAGGCATTCACCGTGCGCCCTTTCTAACTTAACCTAAAAGGTTATTCTCTTACTTACATAAGAGAGAAAACTAAAATGGCTTTGACTCGGTTCTTACATTGACTTCTTCATTACGATTATCTAGTTTTCAAAGAACGATTAAAAAAAGCTTTGAGAGAATTGTACTCTCAAAACTAAACAAACAAAGATCGTGTCACAAACTGTTTTGTCTGGCTCACAGGTCCAGCTTTATCCTTAGAAAGGAGGTGATCCAGCCGCACCTTCCGATACGGCTACCTTGTTACGACTTCACCCCAATCATCTGTCCCACCTTAGGCGGCTGGCTCCTTGCGGTTACCCCACCGACTTCGGGTGTTACAAACTCTCGTGGTGTGACGGGCGGTGTGTACAAGGCCCGGGAACGTATTCACCGCGGCATGCTGATCCGCGATTACTAGCGATTCCGGCTTCATGCAGGCGAGTTGCAGCCTGCAATCCGAACTGAGAATGGTTTTATGGGATTGGCTAAACCTCGCGGTCTTGCAGCCCTTTGTACCATCCATTGTAGCACGTGTGTAGCCCAGGTCATAAGGGGCATGATGATTTGACGTCATCCCCACCTTCCTCCGGTTTGTCACCGGCAGTCACCTTAGAGTGCCCAACTAAATGGTGGCAACTAAGATCAAGGGTTGCGCTCGTTGCGGGACTTAACCCAACATCTCACGACACGAGCTGACGACAACCATGCACCACCTGTCACTCTGTCCCCCGAAGGGGAAAATCCTATCTCTAGGAGTGTCAGAGGATGTCAAGACCTGGTAAGGTTCTTCGCGTTGCTTCGAATTAAACCACATGCTCCACCGCTTGTGCGGGCCCCCGTCAATTCCTTTGAGTTTCAGCCTTGCGGCCGTACTCCCCAGGCGGAGTGCTTAATGCGTTAGCTGCAGCACTAAGGGGCGGAAACCCCCTAACACTTAGCACTCATCGTTTACGGCGTGGACTACCAGGGTATCTAATCCTGTTTGCTCCCCACGCTTTCGCGCCTCAGCGTCAGTTATAGACCAGAAAGCCGCCTTCGCCACTGGTGTTCCTCCACATCTCTACGCATTTCACCGCTACACGTGGAATTCCGCTTTCCTCTTCTGCACTCAAGTCCCCCAGTTTCCAATGACCCTCCACGGTTGAGCCGTGGGCTTTCACATCAGACTTAAAGGACCGCCTGCGCGCGCTTTACGCCCAATAATTCCGGACAACGCTTGCCACCTACGTATTACCGCGGCTGCTGGCACGTAGTTAGCCGTGGCTTTCTGGTTAGGTACCGTCAAGGTACCGGCAGTTACTCCGGTACTTGTTCTTCCCTAACAACAGAGCTTTACGACCCGAAGGCCTTCATCGCTCACGCGGCGTTGCTCCATCAGACTTTCGTCCATTGTGGAAGATTCCCTACTGCTGCCTCCCGTAGGAGTCTGGGCCGTGTCTCAGTCCCAGTGTGGCCGATCACCCTCTCAGGTCGGCTACGCATCGTCGCCTTGGTGAGCCGTTACCTCACCAACTAGCTAATGCGCCGCGGGCCCATCTGTAAGTGTCAGCCGAAACCGACTTTCAGCTTTTCCTCATGAGAGGAAAAGGATTATCCGGTATTAGCACCGGTTTCCCGGTGTTATCCCAGTCTTACAGGCAGGTTGCCCACGTGTTACTCACCCGTCCGCCGCTAACCAACAGGAGCAAGCTCCTATTGATTCGCTCGACTTGCATGTATTAGGCACGCCGCCAGCGTTCGTCCTGAGCCAGGATCAAACTCTCCAAGAAAGTTGATTAGCTCATTTGTTACGTTGGCTTAGTTTCGTAATTGAAACTAAAAATTTTGTTTGTTTGCACGATTTTGTTTGTTTAGTTTTCAAAGATCAATTTTCTCTATCGCTCGTAAGCGACTTTATTAATTTAACACACCCAACATCTTAATGTCAACAACTTTTTCAAATACTTTTTCCGTTTGTTAACTCTCTCGATGAGGACGAGATTTAATATAACATGATAAATTAATGTTTGCAATATAATTTTAAAAGTTTTTTTGAAAAGCTCATTCTTATTACTAAAGTAAGGACCATATAAAAAACAGGGAAATGTAAAACTAATTGTTATAGCCTTTTTTGATCCTTCTTATCATATAATAAATAGACAGTTATTGATAAATAGTAAACAATTTCCGTAATCATAAAAATATAAGTTCCCACTTGTTCTTCCATTAGATACTCGATTATGTGTAGAATCAACATAGGAAAACCTTTAATTTTTCCAATGCTCTATATTTTCTACCACCACAACAAACAAAACTTCAGTCAACAGACTGTGTAATTGGACGTGAACCTGAGATGAGTAGTATCGATATCCATATATTAATTAAGTTAGGTGTTTCTGCTATTTTTGGCCTTATTATCGGCCTAGAACGAGAATTAAAAAGGAAACCAGTTGGACTTAAGACAAGTCTGGTTATCTCGGTTGTGAGTTGTTTGCTGACAATTGTATCGATTGAATCGGCGTATATGTTTCCCAATTCGGATAATGTTAAAATTACAATGGACCCTCTTCGCTTAGCAGCACAGATTGTTTCAGGAATTGGTTTCTTAGGTGCGGGGGTTATCCTAAGACGGGGCAATGATAGTATTTCAGGATTAACTACTGCTGCCATGATATGGGGAGCCGCAGGAATTGGCATAGCTGTCGGTGCTGGTTTTTTCATAGAGGCATTTGTTGGTGTTGCGCTACTTATAATTAGTGTGGAATTTGTTCCATTTTTAATGAAGATCATTGGTCCGAAACAATTACGGGAAAAAGAAGTCATGTTGCACTTGTTTATTAGAGATCAAAATCAAATTGATAAAGCGATTTCTTTCTTATTAGAAAAAAATTATATTGTTCGTAGACTTAAGATTAAAGATTTAGACAACGGGGACCATCTTGTTCAAATCTTAGTTGCAGTGGATTACCGTGAAAAGACAACCGATGTGTATTCCTCTGTATCGAATTTAGAAGGTGTTCAGAAAGTTGAAATCGAAAGTATTGGCTAGAAAAAAAATTTATGTAAATCCAAAATTTTCTCTTGCAAGATAATAGCAATACAGATATAATTTTTCTTGTACCAATAAACTGGGGGATTAGCTCAGCTGGGAGAGCGCTTGCATGGCATGCAAGAGGTCAGGGGTTCGAGCCCCCTATTCTCCATATTTCGAAAACCTTTGCGCTGCAAGGGTTTTTTTATTTCTCTGATTTACACAATAACATCCAACCCTCTCCATTATTTCTCCTAATAAATATCCCATGGGTATTTTTACCTTTTTTTAAAATTTCCTATTGCAAATTCTCTTCTCAATATAATAAAATCGAAAATGTAATTTAAAAATTTAGAAAAATCTGTATTTAAAGGAGTGAATTGTAAAAAAATTAATTTCTTCCAGTATAATTCCGCCACAATCTATTTTTCCTCAACAATTGACCAATCAGCATTATCTTTTATTTGACCTCAGATTTGAACAAAGGGTTTTTAAATGAGAGGGGGAACCTCCATTGGAGGCAAAAAAAACTAAGGTTAATTCCGAAAGCGATTACACTGCAATTGTTCAATCATCATCATTTCAAAAATTACTCTCCGAAAAGAAAAAATTCATCGTGCCAATCACCATATTCTTTTTTTGTTTTTATTTTGCATTGCCTGTATTAACTTCCTATTCGACAGTGTTAAATCATAAGTTTATCGGAAGTATAACATGGGCATGGGTCTTTGCTTTTTTCCAATTTGTCATGACATGGGTTTTATGTATGCTTTACTCGAAAAAAGCAGCAAGATTTGATGAATTAGCTAATAAAGTAATCCAAGAAAGGGGGACTAACTAATGAATACAGCTGCATTTACTATGTTTCTATGTATCGTTTTTGTCACGTTAGTGATTACATACTACGCTTCAAAACGGACGAAAAATGCAAGTGAGTTCTACACGGCTGGCGGAGGTCTTACTGGCTGGCAAAATGGACTTGCCATCGCTGGGGATTATATGTCCGCTGCATCCTTCCTTGGAATTGCTGGGGCAGTCGCCTTAACGGGATTTGATGGCTTCTTTTATAGCATTGGTTTCCTAGTTGCCTATCTTGTTGTACTTTATTTGGTCGCTGAACCTCTAAGAAACCTCGGAAAATATACCTTTGCAGATATGATTGCTGCAAGATTTGATGCAAAAAAAGTGCGTGGTTTTGCCGCCATGAACACGGTAACCATTTCGATTTTTTACATGATTGCTCAGCTAGTTGGTGCAGGTGCACTTATCAAATTATTATTAGGCTTAGAATATACCACATCCGTTTTAATTGTTGGCGTACTAATGACTGTATATGTTATTTTTGGAGGAATGCATGCAACAAGCTGGGTCCAAATCATTAAAGCCGTTCTATTAATGGGTGGTACCTTAGTCATTTCTATTATTGTTTTTGCCAAATTTAACTGGAGTATTACCGATATGTTTGCGCAAATGAAAACTGCAACACCATTAAAGGACACTTTCCTAAATCCTGGCGTAAAATACAAAATTGGTCTTGATACGATTTCCTTAAACATGGGATTAGTCCTAGGAACAGCAGGTCTGCCCCATATTCTTGTTCGGTTCTTTACGGTAAAGGATGCAAAAACAGCTCGTTCCTCAGTTGTATATGCCACATGGATCATTGGGATTTTTTACGTTATGACCATTTTTCTTGGCTTCGGTGCGGCAGCTTTTGTAGGTAACAGTACAATTGTTGCAGCTAATCCGGCAGGGAATATGGCTGCTCCGCTTTTAGCCCAAGCTCTTGGTGGAAATATGTTATTTGCTTTTATTTCAGCAGTCGCTTTTGCAACTATTCTAGCTGTTGTTGCTGGCCTTGTTCTGACAGCTGCCTCAGCGTTTGCCCATGATTTCTATAACGTTATCCTTAAAAAGGGAAAAGCAACAGAAAAGCAGCAAGTGGGTATGGCACGCTGGGCAGCAGTTGGAGTTTCTGTCATATCTATTATACTTGCCTTAGGTGCACAAACTCTTAATGTCGCCTTCTTAGTTTCACTTGCCTTTGCCGTCGCAGCGAGTGCAAATTTACCTGTTATTCTGTATACAATTTACTGGAAACGCTTTAATACAACCGGTGCTGTTTGGGCTATGGTGGTTGGGCTTATTTCAGCAATCGGCTTGGTGCTAGTCAGCCCGAATGTTTTCAGCCCTGAAGTTGGAAAAGCTATTTTTGTAGGTGAGCCTTGGTTCCCGTATACAACTCCAGGAATTGTTTCTATTCCACTCGGATTTATTGCGGGCTATCTTGGAACTATTTTCTCAAGCCAAAAAGCCGATGTAAAAAGATATGAGGAAGTACTGGTTAAATCGAATACTGGCATTAGAATTGGTAGTTAAATAAACGAATGGGACTGAATCATTTTCAGTCCCATTTGTTTTAAAAATGTATATTATCTTGGTCCTTTTCTTCCTGAACCTGTTTTCGTACTGTTTCTTCCTGACGTAACGGTTTGGGACCTTCTTTCAGAGTTGCTTCTTCCTCCAGACCTATTTTCCCTTCTACCTGTATCGTTTCGATTTCGTGATGTGCTTGTTATTGCTTTACTCATTCCACGTTTATCTTTATGAACTGTATTACGTTCTTTTTTAACGTCTTCTGTTTCGGATTTCTCTTCGCTATTACTCATATTTTGTTTTGGAATGATGATGTTTAACTCTTGTTCAATCGTTTCAAGCATAGACCTGTCCGCCGAAGAATAAAAGGTAATTGCAAGACCTGTCATTCCAGCTCTGCCTGTTCGGCCAATTCGATGAACATAACTGTCAGCATCTTCAGGGATATCATAATTAAATACATGCGTGACGCCTTCAACATCTAGTCCTCTCGCAGCCACATCTGTAGCAATTAACAATTGCACTTCGGCATCCCTAAAACGCTTCATCACTCGTTCTCTCTTCGCTTGAGACAAATCACCATGCAATTCATCGCAAGAAAAGCCGTTTGCTTTCAGGACATCAAAAAGTTTACTTACTCTTCGTTTCGTCCGACAAAAAACTACCGCTAAATAGGGACGATAAGTTTCCACTAATTGAATAAGCGTGGCTTGTTTAGCACGATCCGTTGTATGAATCGCAATCTGCTTAACATTTTCAGCCGGACCTTGTGTTTTTTCTACTTGAATATATTCAGGATCACGCATATGCTTTTTTGCTAGTTTGCGAATTTCAGGCGGCATCGTTGCTGAAAACAGCATCGTTTGCCTGCTTGCTGGAGTTTCTCTGATAATATCCTCCACTTCATTAAGAAAGCCTATATGGAGCATTTGGTCTGCTTCGTCTAAAACTAGGAAAGATATTTCCGATAAACGGATGGTTTCTCTTCTAATATGATCTAAAAGTCGGCCAGGAGTCCCAACAACAATTTGCATTCCCCTCTTTAATTTTTTTAACTGTTTATCGACATCCTGCCCGCCATAGACTGCCAGGACATCTAAACCATTAATGCCTGCTATCAATTTTTCAAATTCATCTGTAATTTGCAGTGCTAATTCTCTAGTTGGAGTCACGATAAGCGCTTGAACCTGTTCTGCTTCATAATTAATTTTTTCAAGGATTGGTAGAATAAAAGCAAACGTCTTCCCTGTTCCCGTTTGCGCCTGTGCAATTATATCGTTACCATTCATCACAAATGGAATCGCTTGTTCTTGAATCGGTGTCGGTTTTGCTATACCGTGGCCGCGTAATTTATTCACTAATGTTTCTGAAATACCCAATTTTAAAAAATCTGACAAAAAAACCCCTACTTTCATTTTTAACCTATCCATTTATTTTGATTGTTTATCATTCCAATTGCAAATATACTTTTCCTGCCGTTATTCAAAAAAATATATAAATGTTCAGACATCAGTTGCCTTTTTCTTTTAAAACAACTATAATTTTTGTATCACAATATAATACCAACTTATTTCATCGGAATAGTAAACTTTGGAGGTGGAGAATATAATATGAACCAAAACAGTTTTCTCATCATGCATGGCCTAGGCGGGAGCGGACCTGATCATTGGCAAACATGGCTGGCTCAAGAATTAACACAAAGGAATCATCATGTTTGTTACCCAACTTTCTCTAACTTTGATTTACCTAATAAGAAAGTCTGGTTGGAGGAACTGTCCACTACGATAAAGACGATTCCTGAGGAAAATAACTTAACGATTATCACACACAGTCTAGGATGTTTGCTTTTGCTTCATTATGCCTCTACTCTAAACAAACAAATTGCCAAACAAGTTATACTCGTTGCACCGCCATCTCCATCACATATTCTCACTGAAGCGAAATCCTTCTATCCGGTACCGCTGGATGGAAACCATTTAATGCGAACATCTGCGGAAACATTATTTGTCCATTCATCCAATGATCCCTATTGCAGTTTGGACGATTCAAAAAACTATTTAAATCTCGGGCTACCTTCCGTTACCATACCAAATGCTGGTCATATTAATACGAAGTCAGGACACGGGGAATGGCCATGGATCTTAGATTTATGTCTTTCTCGTAAAGAAATTGTTCAATATTGATAAAAAGAAGGAGTGAGACATCACTCCTTCTTTTTATTGACGTTTCTTCCATTCTAAGCCATTATATAAATTAATTTTATCTGTTTTATCAATCACAATTAATCGATAATATAAATATTTCAAGGAGGAAATACATTTGGATTTGCATCAGTTGTATGTTTTTACAAAAGTGGTTGAACACAAAAGCTTTTCAAAAGCAGCAGATGATATTTTTTTAAGTCAATCAACCGTTAGCTCTCACATCCAAGCATTAGAAAAGATGTTAAATATGAATCTTTTTGATCGTGTCGGAAGAGAAAGTATTCTTACACCTCAAGGGGAACGCTTATATCAGTGGGCACTCAAGCTTTTGCTCATTAAGGACCAAGCATTGCTTGACCTAAAAGAGGGGATGACAGACCTCCGTGGAATGATAAGGATCGCAGCGAGCTCTGTTCCTGGGCAATTTATGGTTCCGCGAATGGTCAAGCAATTTAGAGTACAGTATCCTGAAGCGACGTTTCATATCAATCAATCTTCCTCAAAAATTGTGGCCGAAAAGGTTTTAAATGGATCTGTTGATGTTGGGATATTGGGTGATAAATACGAAAACGACAAACTTCACTATATTCCTTTATTAAAAGAAAAGCTAGTCTTAATTACATCGAACCAAAACGAGATTGTGGGACCTGTCAATATCGAGGAGGTTTTAGATTATCCATTTGTGATGCGTAATTCTAGCTCAGGAACGAATGCTCTTTTGGAACGTTTCCTTAAGAAAATGAAGATTCATAAGGACAAATTAAATATCATTGCTTATACAGAAAGCGGTCAGAGTTTAATGCAATTTGTCCTACAAGATATTGGCATTTCGATTATATCTGAAATTGCAGCAAGCGAATATTCCTCTAAAAATATGCTTAAGATGCATGATATAAATGGCTTTGATGACGAAAGATATTTTTATCTTGTTTACAACATTAATAAAACGCAATCACTCCTATCAAAATTATTTATTGAAGGTGCCTTGGATTTGGTTAACGGGGACCCACATAAATTGGACTAAGAAAGTTCTCAACCCACTTTGTTGTGTTTATGGTTTGAGGATCATTTTAATACAATCTTCCCCCTCGTATCTAACACCACGAAAAAAGGGAGAACGGTTTGTTCTCCCTTTAAATGATCGTGCTCATTTCCTTTAATTTCTTTTTATCTATTTTTCCCACATGGGTTTTTGGCAGTTCTTCTAAGAAAATGAATCGCTTTGGAATTTTGTATCGACCTAATTTATGCTCGCAATAAGGTCTCAATTCTTCCTCTCCTACAGTTGAAGAGTCTTTTAACACAATAAAGGCGGTTACAATTTCGCCCCATTTTTTATCCGGCAATCCGAGGACTGCGACCTCATCTATGTCTGGGAGTTCCGCGAGCCATTGCTCTATTTCAAGCGGATATACATTCTCTCCGCCTGTGATAATCATATCTTTCTTCCGGCCGACAATATAATAGAAGCCTTCTTCATCCCTTTTGGCTAAATCCCCTGTATGAATCCAGCCCTCCATCAACGTTTCCGATGTTGCTTGTTCATTATTCCAATAAAACGAAAAGGCATGTTTCCCTTTAATTAATAGTTCACCAACCTCATTGTTTTTTGCTTCTCGACCATCTGGCTTTACTAATTTTATCGAATTAAACAGCATCGGTTTACCGACAGACCCACGTTTTATACGGGCATCTTCCGGGCTAATATAAAAATTATTCGGCCCTGCTTCCGTTAGCCCATACCCCTCTTTAAAGGCTAACCCCTTTTTTTGAAAAGCCTCATATATTTGTAAAGGACAGGGCGCGGCACCTGATAAAAAGATTTTCATTGTCGGAAAATCGCTGCCTTGAAAGTCATCGGTTTGAATGAGTAAATGATACATGGTAGGCACCAAGAGAATAATCGTACAGCGATGACGATTGATGGATTCCACTGCCTTTTGTCCGGTAAATTGATCGCCTATAACAACAGTTCCACCAATCATAAGGACAGGGATACTAAGCGCATTTATTCCACCCGTATGAAACATCGGTAAATAATTTACCGTAACATCCTCAGCTGTTAAGCTCCAACTTATTATTGTGTTCATTCCATTCCATAAGATTGACTGATGACTTAACACTACACCCTTAGGTTTACCGGTTGTTCCCCCTGTATAAATCATCGCCAACGGGTCGGTTTCAATGATATCTTCTGTAAAACTATCTCTAATTGGATACGAAGAAATTTCAAGATAATTTTCTGCTCTAATTAAAAAGGAATTCGGGCAAACGTTGGTTAATTGTTCGTAGATCGTCTCAAATTGCTGATGGATTCCAATTAACACGGGTGTACAATCCTGCAATATTTCGCTGATCTCATGCTGAGATAATCGCCAATTCAGAGGAACCAAGATGGCTCCCATTTTTCCACAGGCAAATAATAAATCAAAATAGCTAATATCATTAGGTGATAAAAGGGCAACCCGATCGCCCTTTCTAACACCTTGGGACAGGAGCCAGCTTGCTACAGACTTTGCACGTTCATTTACTTCTTTAAACGTCCAAGCTTGGTTTGTTTTTTCATCTATAATTGCATCCTTTTCCGGAGATAATCTTGCTCTATTATTAAGCCAATCCAGTTCCCACCTCACCGAATAATCGCTCCTTCACTACTAGATGCAACTATCTTACTTATTTCCGGTTACAAGGGAGTTACATAATCAGACTCTATTATCGAATATGAATGGTTATCGACACATTTTTCTTAAACATCACTATCTATAAATTGTGTAATTGCGTTTACTAGCTGTGGAAGATCATCCATCAATGGGGAGTGACCACAATTCTTTAACTCAATAAACCTAGCTTTTTCCCCTAGGTCCTCCAGTAATTCCTTCGTCATGTCTCCAGTTACCACAAAATCACGATCTCCGCTTAGCACCAGTACTGGTACCGTAATATCATCCACTTTCCCATTTCCTTCAACAAGTCCATTATGATGGTGGCTGATATTAAACGTGTTATTGGAATGATGCACCTCAGCTAAGTTCCGCTGGGTTCTCATATCTTGAACATACGCATCATAAAGTTCAGGTGCAGGCTGATTGTGAGTATAGATAACAGCGTTCCAAATGAGCTTCAATAATTCAGTGTTATTCGTGTCATAAGCGGTTTGGACAGGTATTGTTTTCGTAACATCCCTTTTGATCTCTTCATGTAACGCAAATCTCCGCGGCTCATCATTTTCATTTAATTTCCCGTCAAATGGATAGCCACGGGTGGATTCAGATGCTAATAAAATAAGTTTGTTTGCGTACCCAGGGTAATCCGCCACAAACTGCATGGCAACCGCACCACCGGTTGACCAACCAACAACCGCAAAATCCTTTAAGCCTATTTCATCAACAAACAGCTTTACATCATCTGAAAAATCTTTTATAGACATCACTAGATTGTTATAGGTTGAACCGCCAAATCCTCGTAAGTCAACCGCATATAGTTTATATTTGGCATCCAAATTCTCAAGCACCAAATCCCAGTGCTTCGAAGAAGTCATATTTCCGTGGATTAACAAAACTTTTATTTCTCCTCCATCCCTCTCCCGATAGGTAAGAGTTTCATCATTAGCAAGTTTAACTTCCTTAAGTGTCACATTAACCATCCAGATCAACCTTCCCCCATTTAATTGTAGTTGCTCCCCACGCATAGCCAATTCCAGCACTAACTAAAACGACAACATCGCCTTCTTTAACTTTTCCATCTGATAAGGCCAACTCCAAGGACAATATCTGATCAATTTGCCCGATATGACCATAATCTTCTAAATAAATAGACTGTTCTTCGGACAAACCCAGTTCTTTTAAAACATATTCATGTGCGGACTTTTTCATGTGAAGGATACCAAGATAAGAAATATCCTTCTCACTAAACCCACTTTTCCTTAAAGATTCACGAATAACCTTTAGAAAATTATTCATTGATTTCTGTTCGAGGCGCTCCTTCATACCTTCTGGATCAAGAACATCGAGCTTATTAAGCCGCTGAGCAATAGCCTCTTTTGTAATGGGGTTCTTGGTCCCTCCGGAAACAACGACGACGTCGTCTGAAAAAGAACCATCAGTGATTATATCTGTTTCCATTAATAGGTTTTCGTTATGCCCTTTTTTTAACAGGATCGCTCCACCCCCAGCACCGAGATTAAACATGAAACGGGTCCTTGGATTGTCGTAATCAATGAAATCCACATTCCGATACCCACCTGCAAGAAGAACCGTTTGAATACCTGGATCAGCAATCATCATAGATTTTGCTACTTTTAATGCCATGACAGTTGTCCCGCATCTCAAGGCAACATCAAATGCCCATGCATTCAAAGCTCCAACTGCTTCTTGAAGTTTAATACCAGCGGTCCACAGAGGGTATTCCTTATGTTCCTCACCAATATAAATAACCAGGTCAATCTCCATTGGATCGATTCCAGCTTTAGCAATAGCTTGTTTTGCAGCGACGATCCCCATTTCACACGTATGGTCTTCTGGTCCTGGGATATACTTTTTCTTTATGCCCATTTTTTCTTCAACAACTGAAACAGGGATATCGGCCATTTCTGCAATCTCTTTTCCAGTCAAAAATTCTTCAGGCAAATAAATGCCCGTGCTCAGGATCCCGATTTGCAAACCTAATCACCTACCTCTCTATGCTTTTTCCGCCATTGCCTTCATAAAAATCAGCGCTTCTTCAATCGATTCAAATAATGTTTCTCTGTCCTCTTGAACATGGGTAACTTTTATTCTCCATTGTTTCTCGCCTGTTTCCTTCTCAAAAGCGGCCAACTGAAACCGAACAACAAAAGAAGCAATTTGATTTAACTCCATTCCTTCCTCCCTCTATCCCGCCAGTTTCCCCTCTTTTTTTGCGGATCGTTGTTTTTTTCTTTTCCATGAAAGCGTACTTAACGTACCAACAATTCCACGTGGGAAAAACATAACCACCAAGATATAAATTATCCCGAAGAAGATTATCCAACGCTCAAAAATCCAATGCTCTTTCGCTAATTCTGTCAGCCAATCATGAGCAAATTCAATTAATCCTGCCCCGATAATAGCCCCAATTAATGTTCCAACCCCGCCAATGATCGTCATTAATAAGGCATCTAAGGTGATATCCATTGAGAACACACTTGTATTCACAAATCGGAGCGAAATCGCATATAAAATCCCTGCAACACCCGCCAGTACTCCAGATACAACACTTGCGGCAATTTTATAATGAAGAACATGATACCCTAATGATTCCGTTCTCTGCTCATTTTCCCTAATTGCCTGCAACACGCGTCCCAACGGTGAATTGGTAAATCGCTTCAGGATGAGAAAAACGGCAACCATAACAATAAGACTGAGGAGATAAAAATTAGTTCGGTCTATAAACAATTCTGGGACCCGAAAAGTGAACCCATCATTTCCATAGGTCAAGGTCCGCCACTTTTCCGCTAGAACGAGGAAAAGGCCAGATAAAGATAGTGTTAGCATAGCGTAAAAATGGCTTTTCAAACGTAGTGTAAGCAACCCAACAATGAAGCTGACCACAGCTGTAAGCACAATTGTTGTTAAGACTGCCAGTAAGAAGAAAATAAGCGTTGGTTCAAATCGTTTCATAAAAATACCCATTGAATAAGCTCCAATTCCAAAAAACATGGCATGCCCAAAGGAGACGATTCCCGTAAAGCCCAATAAGAGGTCATAGCTCATCGCAAAAATTGAAAACACAAACACTTGTGTTAACAGAATCAATAGGTTTCTAGATTCATAAACAAAAGGTAATAGCAGCAGAAAAGCGGCAACGACTAAAAAGATCGCTGTCATTCTATTCCCTTGAATAAACCTCAATGTATTTTCACCCCTTCGTTCCAAATAAACCCTGCGGCCGAATAATAAGAACAATTGCCATTAGGAGCATATTAACTGCCAGTGAGAGGTCCGGGACATAATAGGCCATAAAAGAACCGGAAAGCCCTACTAAGATGGCGGCTAAAACGGAGCCCTTAAAATTACCCATCCCACCAATGACGACAACAATGAACGCTAAAATGGCAAACTCCATTCCCATACCCGCATGGATTACTCCCGAATATGGTCCAAGGAGGACACCACCTAGAGCAGCCATTCCGGCCCCAATCATAAACACAAACATAAATACCCTTTGAATGTTGATTCCAAGCGCCTGAACCATTTCTTTATTCATGACGCCAGCTCGGACCACTAGACCAATTTTGGTCTTTTTGAGTAAAAATTGAACACCGGTAAAAATGAGAAATCCCACAAAAATGATAAAGACTCGATACTTAATAATAATGACGCCGCCAAGCTCCCAGCTTCCTTTTAAATAATCGGGGGGCGATGCGGTTATTTGATTAGGACCCCAAATGACTTTCAGCATTTCGGATAAAACCAGCATTAAACCAAGAGTAATTAATATTTGCTGGACATGATTTCCATACACCGGTTTAATGATCCACTTTTCGGTAATAATCCCTAACAAGAATCCTGTTAGGATGGCGCCAATAATTCCAATCATAAAGCTGCCTGTTTTCGAGTAAATCCAAAGTCCACTATAAGCTCCCCAGGCAAATAACCCGCCATGAGCAAAATTCAGCACGTCCATCAAACCGAAAATGAGGGTTAAACCGGCGGCTAATAAAAAAATCAGCATCCCTGTTGCCAAGCCATTTAAGGTTAAATTCATGAGTAATTCCACAAAGATATTCCCCCTTCCTTACGCAATCCCTAAATATTTTCGTTTCATTTCTTCATCTTCTTTTAATTGCTTCATTGTTCCCTGACTTACAGTTCTTCCATCATCGATAATGTAAAAGCAATCACCAATCGTGCTTGCCATCATGAAATTTTGTTCCACTAACACAATGGTGGTTTGATCTTTCATTTGTAAAATAGATTCCATCACCTTCTCAACCACGATAGGGGCCAAGCCTTTACTTGGCTCGTCAATTAATAAGAGCTCGTTTTCATTTACATAGGCTCTGGCAATCGAAAGCATTTGTTTTTGCCCGCCGCTTAAAAGGCCGCCTGGTTTTTTCCAAAACTTTTTCAAGTCTGGAAACAACTCTAAAATCGAATCCATCCTTTTAGCCGTTTCTTCATTTTCTTTCTGAATCGCCACGCGCATATTTTCCTCTACGGTTAAACCTGCAAAAATCCCTTGATCTTCGGGGACATAGCCGATACCCTTTTTAGCAATGGTATAGGTGGGAAGTGTTTGTATTGATTCTCCTTTAAAAGCAATACTTCCCTTCGAAGCTGGATTTAGTCCCATAATGGTCCGTAATGTCGTCGTTTTTCCTGCCCCATTTCTTCCAAGCAGGACCGTTACTTCGCCTTTTTTCACCTCAAAGGAAACACCTTGTAGAATATGATATTGACCAATATGCGTCTCTACTTTATCAAGCTTCAACAGGTCGTTCATCAAAATGACCTCCTAAATAGGCAGACTGAACGGTTTCATTTTTCATGATTTCTTCCGGAGTTCCGTCTGCTAGCAGTCTTCCATTAAATAACACCATCACTGAATCCGATAGATCCAAAATCAGATCCATTTTGTGTTCAATCAGGACAATCGTCCGGTTCGCCTGTTCTTTTATTTTCTTAATAACTTCTAATATCGCTGGAACTTCTTCAAGCGACATCCCCGCTGTTGGCTCATCTAATAAAAGTACTTCAGTTTCAAGAGCCAGCAGCATCGCAATCTCAAGCTTCCGCTTTTCCCCATGCGCGAGGTTACTTGCTAGTGAATTCTTTTTTTCATCTAATAGGACCAATTTCAGCCACTCAAGAGCCTTTTCTTCAAATACCCGGTACTTTTTATAGTGGAACAACATTTGGTAACGAATTCCCGCTTGCGATTGAACGGCTAACCTGACATTTTCTAAGACTGTTAGATTTGGAAAGACATTAGTGATTTGAAAAGAACGGCCGATTCCCACCCTGGTTCGATTCGTAGATGAAAATCTCGTAATATCTTTGCCGCGATAATATATTTTTCCTTTAGTAGGAGTTAATTGTCCGCTTAACAGGTTGAAAAAGGTTGTTTTCCCGGCCCCATTTGGTCCAATAATTGATTTGAAGTGTTTTTCGGGAACAGAAATACTGACGGAATCAACTGCAGTATGACCGCCAAACGTAATTGATAAATCATCGGTTTCAATAAGTGTAGACATTCGTTTCACCACCTAAGTTCTTAGCGTAAAATAAGGAAGAGGGTGACCAGCAATTTATGTCGGTCAAACCCTCGTCATTTTTTATCAGTTGAGATGAATTTAACTTATTTATTCCGAATTGGCGGTGCAGTTTCTTCAGGAGATAGCTCCCTGATCAGTACTGGGACCGGGTATGGAACACCATCCTTCTTCTCTAGCTTAATTGCATACAAGGTTTGCAGTGCCTGATGATCCTCTGGTCGGTAAGTCATCTTTCCTTTCGGTGTTTCAAAGCTCATACCTTCCATCGTTTCGATTAATTTATCAGCATCTGCAGAACCTTCCGTTTTCTTCAATGCCTCTACAATCGAAATAGCAGCACTCATCCCCCCTGGGGTAAATAAATCAGGAACTTCGTTGTTAAATCTCTTCTTATGTTCCGCTACGAGCCAGTCGTTAATTTTATTTTTCGGCAGGTCATGATAATAAACAGTAAAACCTTCCATCCCAATCAACGGCTCCATTGTTGATAATGCAGCAATATCCGGGGCCCCAGTCGAAATTTTGATTCCTTTTTCTTGAACCTTCATATCGGACAACTGTTTCCAAGGGGAGTTTGCTCCGGCCCATACCACAAATAAGTAATCAGGTTTTGCGTCAACGATTTTTTGAATATTAGAAGTAAAATCTGTCGCTGCTGGATCTGCATATTCTTCCTTTACGATTTCAGCGCCCAGTTTTTGGGCCGCTTCTTTAAAGGCAGCAACGCCATCACGACCAAACGAATAATCCGGAGCAAGTGTTGCTATTTTCACTCCTTTTTTTGCAATCGCGGCAGCACCTGCTACGGCATCTTGAGAAGAGTTACGTGCTGAATGGAACATATACTTATTAAACTCTGAACCCGTAATGCTATCAGCTGCTGCAGGTTCAACCACCATGATCTTTTGATATTCTTCTGCGAGCGGTAAGACGGCCAAGGTATCCGCAGAACTGGAGGATCCAACAAGGAAATCTACCTTATCTTCCTCTAACAGCTTTGTTGCTTTTTGCACGGCTACTTCCGGCTTCGTTTCTGTATCTTCCACAATGAATTCGATTTTTCTTCCAGCAACCTCCAATTTACCTTCGGTTGCATAATCAAGGCCTAGCTCAAAGCCTCTTAAGGTTTGTTTTCCGTAGGCTTCTAAAGCCCCAGTTTTGGAGGCAAGCACGCCAATTTTGATTGGATCTTTATTTTCCGAACCACCATTGTCTTTCGAGTCTGATGATGATTGATCTGAGCTGCATGCACTGGCAAACATCATCACAAAAATAAGTAAACCTAAAATTGCCCATTTCCCTCTTTTACCCTTCACTCTTTTTCCCCCTTAAAATGTTTAATATCAAAATGACAAAGCTTTGATTTTATGATATGAGATGAAAGTTACAAACTAGTTACAAAAATAGAAGCAGCCTCTTATTAAGGCTGCTTCATTGGATGTATGACTTTTTCTGATTCAATGATCATCTGATACATATGCTTGGTCGGTTCTAACGGAGTTACTCCTAGTTCTTCCTCTAATACTTCTGTACATTTTTGATACCATTTCATCGCTTGAGGACGGTTATTTTTCCGGTAATAACAATACATGAGCAAACGATACGCTTCTTCCCATGTTCGGTCGCGTTCAAGGATTTTTTCACACCAGAATATAGCCGACTCGTAATTTTCCTTGCGAACCATTAACTGGGCCATTTTCTCGGCCCCTCGTAAAAAATAAACGAGCATGCTCTCTCTTTTGTTAATACACCAATCATCATAACGGCGGTCAGGTAAGTATTCTCCTTGATAAAGTTGCAAGCCCTTTTCTAAAAAGTTAATGACTTTATCAGGATCAGATTCTTGTAATCCTTCTAGAATCCATGTTTGAAATTGAGTCGTATCTAATTCAATCACAGCAGTCGGATTTAGCCCATAGAACAGGCCTTCCCTTATTATAAAAAATGGTGCAGCTCTCGCCTTCCGTAATGGTTCCAGCACATTTTGCAGACTATTTAAGGCCACTTTAAAATCACGGTCCGCACTTTTTTTATCTTGATAGGGCCAAAGGATCTGAATGATTTCATCCTTGGCAATCGATTCACTTACTGTAATTAATAACTGAAACAACTCCTTGGCTTTTTCTCTTTGCCAATCCTTCTCCCTAACTTCCTTCTCACCGAGCCATAGTTTGAACTGACCAAGAGTTTGAACCCGAATTGTATAACCAGGATGTGCATCAAACATTGCCACTCCCATTTCCCGAAGGATTTTCTCGACATATGGTTTTTGAATTTCCACTTTCCTGCATTCAATTAACAAAGGTACAAACACTTGCAAATCCTTTGGACTAAATACAGATCTCTTCTGAAAAAAGAATTCAAAATCGTGAACTTGGACGGAACGTAAGAATTCAGTCATCGTTTTCATAAATAAATCTGTTTCTTTCTGTAAATAAAAAATATAGGAAAACCAGAAATTGCTTAACATTAGCCCAAATGAATCTTCACATTGCTCGAATAAAGAATTGGCTTTTTCTAAAAATAGATGGGCCTTAGGCAGCCGTTGGTTATAAATACAGGCGATCCCCATGCAAAGAGTAATTAAAGCAGAAAGCCAGACATCATGGACTTTCTCTGTCTCTTGAAGAGCTTTTTCGCCTGCATCTAAGGCCCGTTGGAGTTCTCCACTCGTTCCATATAAAATACAGAGACCCATTAGTGGTTCCGCTTTCCCTCTGTCGACATTCAATTGATCCATAATTTCTAAAGCAGTCTGGTAGCAGTTTTCAGCTAAGTTTAATTCATATTTATTTAGAATCTGTACGGAATGACCCATGCGAATCCAGCCACAAGCCTCAACAAATGGGGCCTTTAGGCTTATTCCTTGCTGAATTCCCGCTTGAGCAAGTTCTTTTGCCTTTAATCCCTCGCCCGTAAACGCTTCAATTAATGATAGTAATAAATTGGTTTCACGGTGTGCTTGCGGCAGGGACGTAACCTTAGCCCCGT
The DNA here is from genome assembly GCF_900177675.1 of Bacillus sp. OV166. Classification (GTDB taxonomy): domain Bacteria; phylum Bacillota; class Bacilli; order Bacillales; family Cytobacillaceae; genus Neobacillus. The sequence goes on from NZ_FXWM01000001.1 coordinate 5,421,105, forward strand.
TCTTTTCCTCTTGAAACAGATAAAGCAATTTCTTCGCCTCATCAAAACGCCCGGTTCTTAAATACAATCTTGCTTGTAAATTTCCGTCCGGACTTGAAGACTTCGATTCCTGTGTCTTTTTGATCCATTTTTCTGCCTCTGATGATTTACCCGAGTTTAGCAGATTCTCCGATAGCAATTGATAAAGTTTACCCTTTTCCTCAACCGAACCGTTGCTTTTTTCTCGGTAGGTAATGGCCTCATATAAAATCCTTTCAGCTTGCTGTGGCTGAATTGTATCTAGATAAATTTGGGCTTTCCCTTCTAATGCCTTACTCATTGCAAGATAATCTTGCCTTTTTTCTGCCATAGAATAGGTCCGATTATAACAATCCTCTGCCTCTGTATAGTGGGAACGATAGCGATGGACTTCTGCTTCTAAATACCAAAGATGGTAATAAACATCCATATCCGAATCAGGAATCATCGTTAACTGATCAAATAAGCTTTCCAATTTTCCGCTTTCAAGCATTTTTAAGCCATGTATTTGTAAGATGGAAGCAATCGCTTGATAGTGATTGATTTTTTTATAATGATGGAGTGCTGCCTCCCACAGGTTCCTTTTCTCATAAAAACGAGCACATTTTTCGTGGAGGCTAGCATAGTTTCCCGGGTTATTTTTTTGAAAAACATTTTCGAGAAACTCTTTAAATAAGGCATGATAACGGAAGTGGGTTAATCCAATCTTTTGGATAAATAAATTTCGGTCTTTTAGCTGTTCAAGCATACTGGAGGCTCCATGAATCCCAATTACCTCATCACATATTTCTTCCTCCATCTCCTCAAAGATTGAAGTTTGTTCAAGAAACTGCTGGATAATTAGGGGCTGCTTTGAAAAGACTTCCATTACTAAATACTGAAAAAAGTCTTGAAGGGAATGCGAAGAGTGTTCAAAAAGCTCAGATATATCATTCTTTAGTGGAATCTGAGTGGCAATCATGCACAAAGCTATAACCCAGCCTTCTGTCATTTGATAGATGGTTTGGAGGTGTTGGGATTCAACTTCTAATCCGTAAAGATCTGTTAATAACAGGTCCATCTCTTCAATCGTAAGGACGAGGTCATCTCTTGTAATCTCTAATAATTGCCCACAGACCTTCATTTTCGTCAGATGCTTCCATCCTGGACAGCTCCGGCTTGAAATAACTAAATGAAAATTGGCAGGAATGTGTTCAAGTAATTTTTCAATCCAGCTATTGATGGCATAGGAATGTTCAATTTGATGGAAGTCATCGAGGATTAAAGTAATCTCTTCATTTATCAATAAGATTTCATTAATAAACAGGGAACACAAAACACCTAATTCCTCATCGCGAATATAACGATCCATTGATTCGATGTATGTAACTAGTTCGGTTCCAAAGTCAGGAGTAATTCCACGAATGGAATGGATGATATAGGTGAGAAAAGGAAGGATATCATCATCGATCGATGAAATGGAGTACCAGCAGCCTGGAATTTTTTCATCCCTCATAAATAAAGCAAGTGCCGTACTTTTCCCAAAACCAGCCCCAGAATGAATAAGAGTCAAAGGGTATACAGGGATTTTCTTCATTTTCTGAGTGAGCTTAGCCCTTCTGATAAAGTCATCTTTTACAACTGGAATGCGCAGCTTTGTTTGAATGATCGGCAGATTCAAATTATCGGCCCCCTTTCCACTTTCGCAATATTTACACTATTTTACCATATTGGGAGTAATAAGTGTACGAGTAGGAAGGAAAACACAATCAATTGTTAATTTAAACATAAGTGGGGATTTTTTCTATGTAATAAAAATAAATAATGGAAAAAACTATAGAAATAAGTATAACTAGAGGAGGATTTCTATGCCTGAAAAATGTTTTTATTGTACCACTGAGATTGAAGAAAGACAGTTGCACTATGTCTCATTTGTATCCTCAAACCAGGAAAGAAATGAATCACTTTGTGATGAATGTTATAAAGAATGGTTGGAAGGTTTGAAAGGTTAAAATCCTGTTTGGTAGTGAAGTTATAACAAAACAGCTGTGACTCCTCCCCTATAAAAATGGGTGGGTCACAGTTTAATTGGAGTGTTGCGTCATTGTCCATCAAAAAAAAGATGCCATTGATTTTTTGCTTGTTAGTTTTTTTGATTTTATTAACCAATAATGCCTTTCATTATATTCGTTCAAAAAACCAGCTGCTCGAAACTAATGAAAGAGAAATTGAAATGATCACTCAAGAAGTGTCATTCCAAGTTGAGAATATAAGAGAAGGCACATTGTATGTTGAAGATATTCTTGCCAGAGAATTAAGGACAGCATCGTTAGCGATAAAACATGCACTGCCACCTAACTATCAAGATATTACAAATGAGCAACTAAAGAAACTTGCCCAAGAAGTAAGGGTATCGCATATAACCCTGTTAGCGAAAACTGCAGATGATATTATTGGTGTTCGGTCATCAGACCATAAGGAAATTAATATGTCTACCAAGGGATGGGGATATTGGTATGATGCATTTCACCAATTGTTTGCGTTAACGCCTGTTTCTGTTGGAAAAGGTTTAACATTGCCTTACTTTTGGTCTGGGCCGATTGAGATTGCTTCTTCCAATCCCAAGCATACGGATAAATGGGGCTATTATTTTGATGGCACGACCAACTATATTATCAATCCTTATTTTCGTGACAATGAAGTATTAGAGTATGAACGACGATTTGGACCTGGGGAAGTAATAAAAGGTTTTACAAATGAACGAGGCATCTTAGAATTGACAGTGTTCAATCCAAAGAACTTCGGTAAAAAGAAAGAAGTTGTCACTTTAAACGGTAATAGTTATATTCGTATTTCTGCCAAACCAGTATGGTACGGATCATATAGATATAAAAACTATCAAGTTGATGCAAAATTTATTAAACAGGCGATAAATTCAAAACAAGTGCAATCCTACAGGGATGATCTTAATGGTAAAGATATAATGAAAACCTTTGTACCGGTTTTCTCCACACCCTCTGAACCATTTGTCATCGGCCTTGTTTATAATTATGGGCTCATTGAGAAAGAACTCACTCATGAACTTTTTGTTCATATTTTACTTTCCTTCTTTATTATGATTATCGTATTTATTATCAGTTTGATTTTTTCCCGTTCCATTACACAGCCAATAGGTTATATCGTTGAGCAAGTGAATGAAATTGCACAAGGTAACTTTAATAATAAATTACACTTAAAACGAAAAGATGAATTAGGCCTGCTTACGGAAAATGTGAATGCCTTATCAAATGATTTGCAGAACTATGTGAATGATTTGAATAAGAGCAAAGAATTAATTGAATACCAGGCATATCATGATCCATTAACTGGTTTGTCAAACAGAAGATATTTTTCAGAAAAATTAAAACCTACTATCGAACACGCAAAAGAAACCGGTGAAACGGTTTCGGTTTTATTCATTGATATGGATCGTTTTAAACAGGTGAATGACTCCTTTGGACATAACAAAGGGGATGAAATACTGAAAATCGTTGCCGAGCGGATTACTGCGTGTTTACCTAGTGACAATAGTATCATTACTAGACAAGGCGGTGATGAATTTATTATTTTGCTAATGAATCTTGACCTCTCAGCAACAAAAGCTACAGCAGAAAAAGTTGTCAATACTCTTAAAAAAACCTATCTATTAGATGGCAACGAAATTTATCTCAGTGCAAGCTGCGGTATTAGCTTATTTCCAGAGCATACAAAAAATATGGAAGCGCTCGTTGTTTATGCTGACATTGCAATGTACTCTGCGAAAAAGCAAGGGGGTAACAAAGTCATCGTTTATACCGAGAATTTAATAGAGTCGAACATTGAAAGACCAAAACTTGAAGCTAAGTTACGGAAGGCCATTGAAAATGGCAAGGTAGAAGTTTATTATCAACCGAAGGTTACTGTTGATTCCGGTAAAATTTATGGAGCTGAGGCACTATTAAGATGGAATGATGATGAACTCGGATTTGTCTCACCCGAACTGTTTATTCCGATTGCTGAAGATATTGGCTTAATCCATCCTTTATGGGAATTTGTTATGAAGGAAGCTTGTCATCAGGTGTGCAAGTGGAATCGTAACCGTCCAAACCCGATTTCAGTTTCAGTTAATTTCTCGGCCCATCAATTTCATGAACCTTTTAGCATGGTAAAACATGTCACAGAGATTCTGAAGGAAAGTCAATTGGGTTCTAATAATTTTGAAATAGAAATTACCGAAAGCATTCTCTTGAATAATTCAACGGAAATTATTCAATCACTTAAATTGCTTAAAAGCATGGGCATTGCTATTTCGATTGATGATTTTGGAACAGGATATTCTTCCTTAAGCTATTTGAGAAATTTACCAATCGATACCTTGAAAATTGATAAATCATTCATTCAAGATATCCATGAAGATTATGCAAATTCAGAGATCCCAGAGGCGATTATTAACCTTGCTCGAAGTCTCCATCTCAATGTAATCGCAGAGGGCGTCGAAAAAGAGTATCAAAGAGATTTTTTACTATCGAAAAATTGCATTCAAATGCAGGGCTATTTATTCAGCAAACCGTTAAACACAGAGGAGTTTGAGCAATACCTTCGAAAAGATCAAAATAAAAGTGGAGAGATTATTTAATAAATCTCTCCACCATATTAACCCTGCTTCCTCTATAATCTATATTTAGTATCTTCGCTGACATAGTTGAAAATGCACTTTGGATTCCTTGTGCGAGCTGGTTTCCTTTTCCCTTCTCCGTAAAACAAAGAACAGTTGGTCCTGCACCGCTTAGTGCCACTCCGAATGCACCATTTGATTTAGCGATATCTACTATTTCTTGATAGAAGTTAATCAATGGTTTTCGGTACGGTTGGTGAAAAAGGTCCTGCTCCATCATTTTCCCTGCCATCTCCCAGTTTTGAGTTAATAGGGCCGCTACCAAAAGATTAGCAGTAGAAGAAGCTTGAATGGCTTCTTCACGGGAAAAAGCTGCTGGAAGCACCCCGCGTGAGTCCTTTGTTAAGAGGATCTCATCTGGAATAACTGCTACCATCTCAAAAGTAATATTAGAAAAGCTTAGTATATCTACTTCGTTTTGTTTATATGAGCCGATGACCAGTCCACCGAAAAGAGAAGCACCCACATTATCTGGATGACCCTCAATCTCTGTTGCGATTAGCAGCTTTTCTTGCTGGGTTAGACCTAGCTTTCCTACCGTATCCGCTAGTTCAATCCCCGCAACTATCGCTGCAGCACTTGAACCAAGCCCACGTGCTAGCGGAATATCACTTTCGACTTTTATTTTGCAAGGCTGTAATTCGATGCCATAGTTAGATGCCGTTTTAATAGCAATCTGACAGATAAAATGGGTCTCATCCGTTGAGAGGGATTTCAATTCATCACAAGCAGACCGAATATCCCACTTTTGGCTCTCCTCCACCTCTAACGTCAAATACAAATCAACAGCTAGTCCCATTGAATCAAAGCCTGGACCTAGATTTGCTGTACTTGCAGGTACTTTGATGGTAAAACGATCATTTAATGTCACTATAGACAACTCCTCGAATATGTTCAGTCACTGCCTTTTCATCATTTGGGAATGGGATTGGCTTACTCGTATATATTCTTCAAATAATCCTGGCCAGCTTATAACGATTTCCTCACTACCCGATACGCACTTTTTATTTCCTTAACTGCCTTGAGATCATTTAATTCTTGTAAAATTTGATCATAATTAGTTAATGATGCTCGATGTGTTACTAAAACAATTTCTGAGGTTTCATTTTTCTTAACAGGCAGCTGTAAGATCTTTTCAAAGCTGACTCCATATTTTGCAAAGATGGTGGTTATATCAGCGAAAACACCAACCTCATCTTGCACATGAATCCTTAAGAAATATTTAGAGTATTTCTCCCCATTATCTTTCAATTGCTTTGGATATTGAGGTGTCACAGCACTCCGTCCATTTACCCCAAGCCTTAGATTTTTGATTACCGCGACTAAGTCCGAAACAATTGCAGTTGCAGTTGGCAAGCTTCCAGCACCTGGTCCATAAAACATAGTTTCACCAACCGATTCACCATAAACGTAAACGGCATTATATTCATTTTGTACCGAAGCAAGTGGATGATTATTTGATAAGAACGTAGGGGCCACACTTACCTCGACTTTTTCCCCTTCACGATGGGCATAGCCAATTAGTTTCATCGTATATCCTAATTGTTTTCCATAGCGCAAATCTTCATCGGTTACCTTCGAAATACCGGACACCTGTACATCTTCCAAATCAATATGCATCGAAAAGCCTAATGTCGCTAAGATTGTCATTTTACGGGCGGCATCTAGTCCTTCTACATCCGAGGTAGGATCTGCTTCGGCAAACCCAAGCTCCTGTGCTTCCTTGAGGACCTCTTCATAGGAACGGCCTTCGTCGCTCATTTTGGTTAGTATATAATTGGTTGTTCCATTTACAATTCCCATCAGCTGTTTAATTCGGTCAGAGGCAAGTCCATCGACTAATCCTCGCAGAATTGGGATCCCTCCGGCAACACTTGCTTCATAAAACAAATCACAGCCGTGTTCAGAAGCTACGGTTAACAGTTCCGAACCATGCAAGGCCATTAGATCCTTATTCGCAGTAACAACATGCTTACCTTGACGAAGAGCAGTGATTAAATAATCTTTTGTATCTTGTACTCCGCCCATTACCTCGATTACAACATCAATTTCCTCATCAAAAAGGATTTCTTCCGTGTTTGATGTTAAAACCTTAGCATCTATTTCAACTGGTCTAATTTTATGTACATCTTGGACAAGTATCTTTTTTATTACAACCGGGCAGCCCACCTGGTGGATTAATTTATCTTGATTTTTTTCAATAATTTTTACTACCCCACAACCTACAGTGCCTAAACCCAATAACCCAATCGAGATTGCTTTCATGTTTTACCCTCCCACTTTTTTGTCCACTCAAGGAATACAATTGTTTGTCTGTTGTAGACATTATATGATTCTCTTTATTTTTTTACAATAGGTTTGTTTCTAGCAATTATAGTTTAACCGCTTACTACCGTATTATAAAGGGATTACTTTATATTGAGCAAAATTTTTCACAAAAATTTGAAATATTTTTTCTTTTTTATCCCTTTACAAGATTGAAGGTATAGTTGTAGAATAATCACTATATTCAGTTATTTTTTGAAATTTCAATCTTTTAGATATCTTCCATAAATGAAAAGTGATGACGAAGACGGTATTAAGAAAATGCTTCAGAGAGCTGGTGCTTGCTGCGAACCAGTGCAATTTTCTTAAGATGCCCAGCCCTTCTGAACTGGCCGCCGAAAGTTTTAGTAGGCGGTGCCCGGTTGAAACCGTTAACTTGTTGAGGCTGCTTTTATTTTGCAGCAAAAGAGGGTGGCACCACGCGTTTATTCACGTCCCTCATAACAAGACAATTCTGTCTGTTATGAGGGACGTTTTTTATTAGAAATTAAAGGAGGATTCAAAAATGTTTAAAGTCCTTGTTACCGATGGTATTAGCAATACGGGGTTGAAAAGCTTATTAGATCATCCTAATTTTACGGTGGACCGACAGCCAACACTTCCGACAGACGAATTAAAAACCATCATTGGCAAATACGATGCTCTTATTATCCGGAGCCAAACGAAAGTAAGTGAAGAACTGCTCAAAGCAGCTGGCCGTCTCCGTGTGATCGCTAGAGCAGGTGTCGGTGTCGATAACATAGATGTGAATGCGGCAACTAGAAAAGGGATTATTGTCATCAATGCACCTGGTGCTAATACAATTGCAGCAACCGAGCATACCTTGGCAATGATGTTATCATTAGCAAGAAAAATTCCCCAAGCCCATCAGAAAACGACCTCCGGCGAATGGGACCGTAACTCCTTTAAAGGGGTGGAATTATATAAGAAAACACTTGGTGTAATTGGCATGGGTAAAATTGGAACTGAAGTGGCGAAACGAGCAAAAAGCTTTGGGATGAACATTTTAGGGTTTGATCCCTATCTAACTGAAGAGCGCGCAAAGAAACTGGGCATGACGAAAGCCAGTCTCGATTTAATTGCTCAAGAATCCGATTTTATTACGATTCATACACCTCTAACCAATGACACAAGAGGACTTATTAATGATGACTATTTGCGAAAAACAAAAAAAGGGGTCCGTTTTGTCAATTGTGCGCGCGGCGGTGTAATCGACGAAAAGGCACTAGTTAGAGCCATTCAGACAGGGCATGTGGCTGGAGCAGCCCTTGATGTTTTTGAAAAAGAGCCTGTTGCCGACTCAGAATTACTGCAAAATCCAAATATTATTGTAACACCGCATCTTGGGGCTTCCACGGTTGAAGCTCAAGAAAAAGTGGCCCAAGAGGTAAGTGCAGAAATCATTGAGATTTTCGAATCTCAATCCATTCAAAACGCGGTTAATATGCCGCAAATGTCAGGGGAAACACAGGCGAAACTGCAGCCATACTTACTGCTTGGGGATCAAATGGGGCAGCTTGTCATTCAATTATTAAACAAACAGGCACCTACTAAAATTGAAATTAATTATTATGGCGAATTAATCGGTGAAGATACAGAATTGTTAACTCGTACGATGCTTAAAGGTGTCCTTTCTTATCATTTAAGTGATTCTGTCAATTTAATTAATGCTCTTCACCTGTTGAAGGAACAAGGAGTTTCTTATAATGTTGTAAAAAACGCTTCGAATAAAGGTTTTGCAAATTATATGGAACTGAGTGTTACCAATAATTTTGAGACGGCCAAAATTGGTGCTACGGTCTTAAACGGCTATGGAGCTAGAATTCTAAAAATCAATCAATACCGGATTGATGTCAAACCAGAGAAATACCTGTTATATATTAAGCATCGTGACGTACCAGGGATGGTTGGTAAGGTCGGTTCTCTATTGGGTGATCACCAAATCAATATTGGAACAATGCAGGTTGGTCGAACAGAGGTCGGCGGCGAAGCTATCATGGTTTTAACCCTGGATAAGACATTAAATGCTAATGTCATTCACGCCTTAAAATTAATTGATGGACTAGAGGAAGCACAAGTCTTGGAGTTATCAAATGTGGATTCTTTTGAACCGGGAAGTATGGAAATAGAAAAAGTAGAAAGTATCTAGACAGGGGAAGAGGGATTGCGATCAAGCAATCCCTCTTTTTTGCACCTATAATATCCCTTTCAAATCGAGCACCGTATCAAGAATATATTCTGCTTCATGCTTTTCAAAATCACTTCTCGCATCTTTTCCTGACAGACCAGTTAACACCGCAGCAAACGGGCAGCCCAGTTGTTTAGCCGCTAACAAATCCGCCAATGAGTCGCCAACCACTAGAACGGTCTCCGCATTTTCAAGCGGCAAACGCGTATTTAAACAATCCTGAATCGATGCTTCTTTTCCGAGAAGTCCCATGATATATGTAAATGGATGCGGCTTCGACAGCGACTTCCTTTCGGGTAGCTCTTTTTCCGCCATTAGCACTTCATCAGCGGTGACGATCCGATTCACTTCAAAATGCTTTAACCAATCTAAATGCTGGAACGGCTGAATTGTTTCTAATTCAGGTCTGCCTGTCCCGATTCCAATCGTGAAACCTGATGAATTTAAGAATTGAAATAACTCATCAATTTCCTGCCTCGGAGCTAATGTGGTTTCATTTGACAGAAAGCCCTTTTTCCCCTTTTGAACCGAGGGTCTTCCCGTAGAGGCAAGAACATGTTCATCCCCCACATACCATTCTTGGGATACATGCTCACAAACAGACCAAAGTTCTCCCTTTTTAAAAATAGAAGTTTCGACCCCAAGCTTCTCCTTCGCCAACTCATTCAAATAACTAAACAATTCCTGCTTCGTTGCTTCTGAGCGTGAAAACTCTTCCACAAACAAACTGAAATTCATCTTTACACGATAATTACTCAACACCCTGCCAATCTCTAATAATGTTTCTCTGGTGATTGGTGCCTGACACCATTTAGTGATTTTCTCAAATTCAGTATCCTTAATTTGTGACAACAGGTGGATAAGTTGGTGGCAGTATGATAGATAGATCATGTCCCAGTTGGCGTTTAAGCCGCGTGATTTCATAAACTTGAGAACTTTATCGTTTTCAAATACTAACTCTCTTATTTCCTTGATTTCATCTTCACTATAATCCGTTATAAACTGATCTGGTTCAAGTCCCAAGTAATTACAGCTAATCAACATCTCCCAAACGGTTAAAGCGGAAGCATCAAAATAATGCTCCTCGCTTAAAAGTACCCCATCTACGTCAAACAAAATTGTGTTAATCACTTACCTCACCCTCATTTCCCAGTTTGCTTTTATACGCTATCGTAACACAGTAGGACAATCAATTTGAAGTAAATTGTTTAATAAAACTGATAATAGAAGACGAAGCCCAGAAAAAGATGGTCTAAAAGGCGATGAAAACCCATGATATCTATATCCAGGGCGGTACGTGGATTTATGATGAAATGGGAAATGTAATTTGAAAACACATCGATACAGAGCCTGCTGATCATGCATCGATTGATACTATTTTATCGGTTATAAAAAACCATTAAAAAACAAGCCGTGTCCCGGGATTCCGATTGCACGGCTTGTTCCTATTAAAATAGATTTAGCTTAAATTAAAACTTTCTTCAAACGGCCAAGCTGGTAGCATTCTACTCAATGGTTTGTCCTCGCGATACCCGAGCGCATACTTCCTTGCATGATTATAGCTTTTAGTCGTGGTTCTCCTCTTTTCAAAAAAGGCTAATTTCAATCCAAACCAATCGAAATATATTTTACTTCTAAAAACTCTTCAATCCCATAATGACCACCTTCACGTCCAAGGCCGCTCTCTTTAAAGCCGCCGAATGGCGCTTGAACGACGGAAGGCAGCGCATCATTCAGACCAATGATTCCGTACTCCAGCTGTTCCGTGATTCTAAATGAACGGCTTAAATTTTCTGTATACACATAGGCAGCTAATCCGTAACAGGAATTATTTGCCCGTTCAATGACTTCCTCTTCCGTTTTAAAAGTTGAAATGGGAGCCAGTGGGCCAAAGATCTCATCTTTCATACATTCCATATCATCGTTAATATTGGTCAGTATAGTTGGGGCATAGAAATAGCCGTTGTCCACTGCAGGTTTGAGTCCGGTATAAGTGACTTTTCCTCCCTTACTAACTGCCTCCTTGACCAAGCCTTCTACTTTATTATAAGCGGCTAGATCAATTAATGGGCCAATATCAGTTCCCTCTTCCAATCCGTTGCCGACCTTAAGCTTTTCTAATTCTGTTTGAAATAGCTTAATAAATTTGTCTGCTATCTCTTCTTGCACAAATACTCGGTTAGTACAAATACAAGTCTGACCTGCATTGCGAAATTTCGATTGGACAAGGCCTTCAGCGGCTTTCGCTAAATTAGCATCATCCATAACGATAAATGGAGCATTCCCGCCAAGCTCAAGTGATACCTTTTTGACAGTTTCCGCCGCCCCGCGCATCAATGTTTTTCCAACCTCTGTCGATCCTGTAAAGGTAATTTTCGTCACGCGTGGGTCCTTCAGCCATACTTCGCCAATTTCTGAGGACCTCCCAGTTATCACGTTTAATACACCGGCAGGGATACCTGCTTCATGGGCAAGCTCAGCCATTTTTAATGCTGTAAGCGGTGTTTGGTTTGCCGGCTTTACAACAGCGGTACAGCCTGCTGCAAGGGCTGGTGCTACTTTTCTCGTAATCATTGCCGCTGGGAAGTTCCAAGGGGTAATCGCTGCAATTACACCGACTGGTTCTTTTCTAACTAGTATTCTTTTATTAGGGTGGGAAGCTGGAATCGTTTCACCGTATACTCGTTTTCCCTCTTCCGCATACCAAGAGATGAAGCCATTGGCATATTGAACCTCTCCAAGAGCTTCTTTCAGTGGTTTCCCTTGCTCAATTGTCATAATCCGAGCAATTTCTTGCTTGTTCTCTTCTATTAAATAAAACCATTTCATCAATAGTTGGTAACGCTCATCCGCTGTTTTCTTTGACCAGATTTTGAAGGCTTTATGGGCAGCATCAACAGCTTTTTCTGCTTCATAAGCACCTCCTGTTGGCACAGCACCGATAACTTCCTTTGTTGCCGGATTGATAATATCAGTTAAAACCTCATAATCATTGCCAACCCATTCTCCATTAAGATACATCGGATAGATTTGATAATTTTGCTTAACTTTATCCATTTTTCATTCCCCTCCAACTGATAAGGCAGGATCATTATGATAAACTGCTTCCATAGCTTCCTCAAGAATTTGCAATCCTTCTTCAAGTTGGTCATCTGTGATTGTTATGGGCATAAGAAGGCGAATCACATTGCTGTAAAGCCCCGCGCTAAGTAACATCAAACCACGTTCGCCTGCAGCTTTAACAATTTTCCCAGTCGCGTCTTTATCAGGAGTTTTCGATTGTCTGTCCTGCACAATTTCCATCGCACACATCGCACCGAGTCCGCGCACATCCCCAATACCTTCGAACCGATCAGCAAGAAGCTGCATCTTTTCTATTACTCGGTCCCCAATTTTTCGAGCCCGGTCATTAAGTTGCTCACTTTCAATAATATCCAAAACTGTCAGTGCAGCCCTGCATCCGAGCGGACTGCCTGCGTATGTTCCGCCGATTTCTCCAACTTCTGGAGTACTCATAATTTCTGCCCTGCCAATCACGCCGCTAATCGGAACACCGGCCCCCATTGATTTCGAAATGGTAATTAAATCAGGAACCACTTCGAAATGATCAATCGCAAAATATTTTCCTGTCCGTGCGAACCCTGTTTGGATTTCATCGGCAATAAACAAGATGCCATACTGTGTGCAGATTTCTCTCACCCGTTTAACAAAGGCGGTGTCTGGCACGATAAAACCGCCTTCCCCTTGGACAGGTTCCATCACGACAGCAGCAATCGTTTCAGGAGCGACTTCTGCCAATAAAAACTGTTCAAATTGCTCGATAATCATAGCGCTATATTGCTGCTCATTCGTTCCTTCGGGACGGCGGTACACATAGGGATATGGCGCCTTGTAAACTTCTGGAGCAAATGGTCCAAAGCCAAACTTATAAGGCTTCACTTTACTCGTCATCGTCATTGTCATTAACGTGCGACCATGGAACCCCCTAGTAAACGAAATGATTCCTTGACGCTTTGTATATTTCCTTGCAATCTTTACAGCGTTTTCAACAGCTTCCGCTCCACTGTTAAAAAAGGCAGCCTGTTTGTCAAATTCACCAGGGGCAAGTATGCAAAGCCGTTCGGCTAAAGTAATATACGATTCGTACATCATCACATTAAAGCCAGTGTGGATAAATTGACTTGCTTGTTCCTGAAGTGCTCTAACCACTCTAGGATGGGAATGCCCAACGTTTATCGTCCCAATGGCGCCGGCAAAATCAATATAACAATTACCGTCCACATCTTCTACCAGGGCTCCTTGTGCTTTTTTAACAAAGGCCTGGCAGTTATTACTGATTCCTTTCGGGACATATTTATTTCTCTGCTCCAATATTTCCTTCGATTTCGGCCCAGGTATCTCTGTTTGGAGCTTGACATATTTCTTTTCCACTACCTTGCTCCCCCTTATTATAAAAAATCTTTATGCATTTATTTGTACTAAAACTTCTTTGAAGGTGCTGACCACTTTATCGACTTCATCATAACTAATTGTCAGAGCCGGCTCGATGCGGATGGTTTTCGAGTTAATCAAGGTCCCTGCTACAAGAACCCCTCTATCAAACATTCCTTTTGAGACGTCGTAGCCGATTTCATCTTGATGGAATTCAATGCCAATCATTAAGCCTTGACCACGGATCTCTTGAACATTATCTTCATGGCCTTTTGCTGCTTTTTTCAGTTCTTCAAGGAAATAGGCTCCAACTTCCGCAGCTCTTTCTGGTAGTTTCTCTTCAATTAATACGCCAATTGTCGCAATCGCTGCCGCACAGGCTAACGGATTGCCACCAAAGGTTGTTGTATGCATAAACGGATTATCAAACCAGCTATTAAAGACATTTTCTGTAGCTACAACAGCACCAGCTGGCATCACTCCGCCGCCAAATGCTTTTGCCAAACAGATAATATCCGGAACAACTTCATACAATTCAGCCGCAAACATCTTTCCAGTCCGTCCCATTCCCGTTTGCACTTCGTCAAAAATAAGCAAGGATCCATATTGATCACAAAGCTCACGAACTTGTTTTAAATAGTTTTCCGGTGGAAGGATAATTCCTCCTTCGCCTTGAATCGGCTCTAAAAGAACAGCAGCCACATCTTCACCAACGGCAGCGCAGACCTCAAACGTTTTTCTCATCATGTCAATATCACCAAAAGGCACATGACGGAAGCCTGGTATTAACGGTAAGAATGGTTTACGGAACATCCCTTTCGCCGTTCCTGACAATGAGCCTAAACTTTTCCCGTGGAATGCACGAGTAGTAGAAATAAATGTTGTCCGCTCACTGTACATTTTCGCAAGCTTTAATGCTGCTTCCACACTTTCTGTCCCGCTGTTTGTAAAAAAGGCATACTTTAAATCGCCTGGAGTGATATCAGCTAAGATTTTTGCTAACATCGCACGAAGCGGGTCCAGCAAATCCTGACTATGAAGCGCCTGACGTTTTAATTGGTCAGTTACCGCCTTAACCACCTTAGGATTTCGATGACCGACATTATAGATGCCAAAGCCGCCAAGACAATCAATGTATACCTTACCATTGACATCCTTAAAGCATGATCCATTATCAGACCATTCCACTGCCGCAAATTGGCCGCCTTCAGTAACTGTTTTGCGGTATTCTAGGAAGCCTGGGTTGACGTGCTCACGGAAGCCGTCAACGGTTTCTTTCGTAATCCAAGCTGCTTCCGCTTCGTTAATTTCCTCTTTTTCTATTAAACATAGAACCTTATTAATATATTCACTTACATTTTTATTTTGCTCACTTTTTAATTCTCGTTCTAAATCGATACTCATAATTTATATTCCTCCTACTAGTGAATTATTTAGAAAACCAGCCAACCGGCTCAACCTGTAAATTGATATTAATCTGTTTTATTTCTTGAAATTCTTCAAGCCCAAACGTTCCAAGGCTGCGCCCAATCCCACTTTGCTTATAGCCTCCCCATGGCGCTTCGTTATAAGTAGGATGGTAGGAATTTACCCAAGTAATCCCTGCACGCAGCTTTTTAATGACCCGCAAGCCCTTTGCACCATTATTGGTAAACACACCACCGGCTAACCCATATACCGTACCATTTGCAAGTTTTATAGCTTCCGCTTCGTCCTTGAACTTCTGAATCACAACAACAGGACCGAAGATTTCCTCTTGGACAATTCTCATTTCTTGGTTCACATCGACAAAAACGGTGGGTTCAACAAAATAACCTTTTTCTAACCCGTTGCCAACAATCCGCTTTCCTCCGCAAGCAACTGTCGCACCTTCCTGTTTTCCTATTTCAATATATGAAAGAACTTTTTCTAAGTGTTCCTGACTGACAAGCGGACCCATCTCTGTTCCAGCTGTATTTCCTGGTCCTACTTGAATTTGCTTAGCTCGTTCGACAAAACGTTGGACGAATTGATCATAGATGCTTTCTTCGACAAGGATCCTTGAACCAGCTGAACAGACTTGACCAGACCCTGCAAAGATACCAAATAAGGCATAATCGACTGCCGTTTCAAAATAAGCATCAGCAAAAATGATATTGGGCGATTTACCGCCTAATTCTAATGAAACTTTTTTCATCGTATCGGCTGCTGTTTTCATAATTTGCTTGCCCGTTTTCGTACCGCCGGTAAACGAAATCATATCAACCTCAGGGTGGGAGGCGATTTCATTTCCAACAACCGCTCCAGCACCCATTACCATATTAGCTACTCCTTTTGGCAAACCCACTTCTTCAAAAATTTCAAATAGCTTTTTCGGAGTAACTGGTGTCACTTCGGACGGCTTAAAGACAATTGTATTTCCCGCGGCTAAGGCAGGGGCAATTTT
Organism: Bacillus sp. OV166; assembly: GCF_900177675.1. Classification (GTDB taxonomy): domain Bacteria; phylum Bacillota; class Bacilli; order Bacillales; family Cytobacillaceae; genus Neobacillus. The sequence continues at coordinate 5,437,164 of NZ_FXWM01000001.1, forward strand.
CCAAACACTCATTAACAGCGGATAGTTCCACGGAACAATTAAGCCACAAACCCCCACCGGCTCGCGGACAACCATAGCCTGCATAGGACCTGAGACATGGTAGGTCTGTCCATCAGGTTTTGTAATCAGGCCGGCATAATAGCGGAAACAGGCGGCTGCATCCCCGACATCAAAGCCTGCTTCTCTTAATGGTTTCCCGTTATCCATTGTTTCCAACTGGGTTAATTCATCGGCATATTCATCAATTTTGTCAGCAATTTTTAATAAATAGGAGGCCCGTTCCTGAGCAGAAATCCCGGACCAAACACCTTCTTCAAACGCTCTCCGTGCTGCATAAATTGCAGTACGAGCATCAGCAGTCGTTCCTTCAGGTGCATATGAAATAACCTCACCAGTTGCAGGATTAATTACTGGGCGTGTTTCTTGATTTTCGGCATCCTTCCACTCACCATCAATAAACATCTTCAGGTTTACAACTCGGTTTTTTACATCGACCATTTAAATTCCTCCTTTATTCACCCTCACTAACTTTATTGCAAGAAGCGTGCCAATGCTTTAAAGGTAGCAAAATAGGTTTCTCTCAAAATATACGAATAAATTCTATTCAATTTTGCATAACCCTATTATTCTGTGCATAATAGAAAAGCGGAAGCGCCCGTTTAGCGGCGTATGAGCTGGACAATTAAAAAAAACTGCCTCAGATCCTTGAGATCTAAAACAGCTTTTCATTAAAGGGAAGATAAGTTTTCGATTTTAAGATTTTTCTCGATTAATATTTTTTGATATTTTCTACTAACAGATGATTGGCTGATTCCTAAAGCCTTTGCTGCTTTAGTTGTTGTTTTGTATTGGTTCATCGCCATCACAATCAACTGTTCTTCCACATGATCGATGGCCTCCTGTAAGGGAATGACCCTCGAAATAACGGGCTTCATCTTTTTATGTTCATAACCTAACGATAAAAATTGGCTGACGAACTCAGCATCAATTGCCGGATGGTCGGCAGTAACTACTAATCTTTCAATAATGTTTTGAAGTTCCCTGACGTTACCCGGCCATGAATAAAACTCTAGTACATTAATAGCATCAGGTGTGAGATGATAATTCCGCTCGTATTTCTCATTTAATTGCTGCAAGAAATGAAAGGCGAGCAGAGAAATATCCTCCGTCCGTTCTCTTAATGGGGGAATGTGAATTGGAATGACATTTAAGCGATAATATAAATCTTCGCGGAAATTACCGTCATCAACCATTTTTTCTAATTTTTTATTGGTAGCTGCGATAATCTGCACATTAATCCTAATTGGCGTGGTACTTCCAATCGGAATAACTTCCTGCTCCTGCAATACACGTAATAGCTTCACCTGCAAATGAATAGGCATTTCACCAATTTCGTCTAAAAACAAAATTCCGCCATCAGCCTGTTTAAAGTAGCCTTCTTTTCCATTCTTATCAGCTCCGGTAAAAGACCCTTTGGCATAACCGAATAGTTCACTTTCGAGTAAATTTTCCGGGATAGCCCCGCAATTTAATTTAAGAAACGGCATAGTCGAGCGCCTGCCTAATTGATGGATTGCTTGAGCAATTACTTCTTTACCAACTCCAGATTCTCCGTGAAGGAGGACGGTCGAGGAAAAATCAGCAATTTTCTTCGCTTGATTGATAATCTTCTCCATTTTCGGACTACAATAAATGAGCTTTTTCAAAAAGCGGTCCTTACTTTTAAAATCATCTAATTCCTTCTTATATTGTTCGGATATCTTTCTAATTTCCTGCAGTTCACTTTTTAGTCGTGTTGTTTCGGTAATATCGCGTGATGCAATAATAATCCGGTCGAGTTCATTCTTTTCATTATAGACCGGATTTCCTACTGCAAGAATTTTTCTTCCGGATTTGGTCTCTTGAACAACAGAGACCTTCTTTCCTTTTTCTAAAACAAGTCTTGTGACCGAAGGTGTAAACAGCCCTTGATCCTCAAGTTCGAGAATATTCTTGCCAATGAGTTCTTTTAAATCTACTTTCCAGAAATCTCGAATGATGTTTTCACTGAACCTGATTAGTTCCCCTTTGTTATTCACCACGAGGATTTCATCATATATACTAGACAAAATCGCATGCAGGTCCTTATTTAAGTCCTTAATATATTCAATTTCCATTGCCATTTCTTCGACCATGGGCAAATCCTGGGCAACAATGATGATGCCATCGACTTCATTATCATAGTTTAAAATCGGACTATAATCGACGAGAATCCCGATTTCATTCTTGATTACTAGATGATTAAGAAGTGTCTTTCCTGTTGCAAATACCTTATCCAAATGAGAACTGCTAAAAATTTTTTCAGCTGGGAGATTTAAAACCTTTTCTGCTGTGCTCCTAATCATTTTTAAACCGGCTTCATTATAATTAATAATTCGTTTTTCTTTGTCTAATACAAAAATCCCCATGGGAATCGAGGTCAGAATAACTTTAAGTAAATCGACACTTTTATTTTCCTGTTTAAAAAGCTCGGCAAGTACATCTTCTCTTTGAATAAAACCTGCTGGCTTACCGTCCTCCCCTCTAATGATGGCAAATGGTTCACCAATAATTTGGAACAATACAGGCAAGGAAATCTGGTCGCTAAGATGGCATATGCTTTCTATTGATTTCGATTGCTCAATCAAAGTTTCGATCGAAGCATTCTCTTTTTTGTGGTTATCAAGCATTACATAGGCAAATATGTGATTTTGTCTTTTTAAAAATAGAATGGGTTCCTTAAGGTTATTTAAGGTAGATCGAAAAACTTCTTCACTTTCTTCAACGTCCACTGTAGTAATCGCTTTCATTTTTTCTTTTGCAACAAAAAACATAGTATACCTCCCTCTTAACACCTTATCTACCTTATACTACCACTTATTTCAAAATATTTTAAATTAAATATGGCACAAAAAAAGAAGATGTTGGCCCCATCTTCTTTTTTCTAGTAATTAATCGCTACCGGTAACAAACAAATCTTCCTTTATATAAGCGAGGACCATCCCTGGAATAACATAATCCCCTTCCTGCACTTCAAGTGATTCGACTTTTCCACTCAAACTAGTCTGAACCGTTTCTAATGTACCTGATTCTGATTTAATCATAAATAAGTTTTCCCACTCATAAATTCTTGACTCGCTCTTAATTGAAATCTTTTCCACATTCCCATAACACGTGCTAAGAACTACACCATAGTACATGAACATCACCCTCTTTATTCGTTTAATACTGCTCCAGAAAAGGCCGTGTCTGTAATACTAGACTAAAGAATTCTTGAAACTCCGAAATATCCTCACCTTGGATTCCCAGTCTTTCAGCCCAATGATCGTCTGAATAGGTGTCTTCTTGACAAAGTAATACCATTTTCCCTGACTGAATCGAAGTAACCATCGCTTTACCAAAAAATTGCTCTGAATAGCCAATCGTCAAATCGTAGCGATGGTTTTTTGAAATTAAACAAAAATAATGTAATAGCTGCTGTTCCTTTTGTTCGGATAGTATATCTAGTGTCATTCAACACACCCTCCTCTTATTTCAGTTATGTTTTTAATATTTCAACCATCCTCTAAGCCTTGAAGCCTCTGCTAGCTTTTGAATTCCTTCTATATAAGCTGCAATTTTCATATTTACACCATACATTTTGGAGGTGTGATAAACCTTTAAAAAGCTTTCTGTCATTTTCTCCTTTAGACGCTCATCTACGATTTCCTCGGTCCAGTAATAGCCTTGATTATTTTGACACCATTCAAAATAAGAGACAATGACGCCGCCAGAATTGGCAAGAATATCGGGAACAACAAGGATCTCCCGTTCATCTAGTATTTTTAGCGCATCTTTTGTGGTAGGTCCATTGGCAGCTTCAATGATAATATTGCAGTTAAGTTTACTGGCATTATACTTATTGATAACCCCTGAGATTGCTGCTGGAATGAGAATATCACATTCTTTTTCTAATAACTCCTGGTTTGAGATCGAGCTATTAAAGCGATTAGAAATAATGCCAAAGGAATCTCTATTTTCCAGAAGATAGGGAATATCTAATCCCTTTTCATCATATAAGCCGCCGAGCATGTCTCCGATACCAATTACTTTTGCACCAATCTCATATAAATACTGGGCAAGGTAACTGCCGACATTTCCAAAGCCTTGTATGATGACACGGGTATCTTTTAACTGCATTTTCCTTAATTCACATACCATTTGCAGCGTATATAAAACACCTTTTGATGTCGCGGTTTCCCTACCCTTGGATCCCCCAAGTGCAATTGGCTTTCCTGTGATAAATCCAGGGGAGTCGAATTCACGGATATGGTCGTATTCATCCAGCATCCACGCCATGATTTGCGAGTTCGTATACATATCAGGTGCAAGAATATCCTTTGTTGGACCGACCAGCTGACTAACCGCTCTTACATAACCTCGGCTCAATTTTTCCAATTCATCTAAACTCATTTTACGAGGATCACAGATGATCCCGCCTTTTGCACCGCCATAGGGAAGGTCAGTAATACCGCACTTTAAGCTCATCCAGCCGGCCAACGCCTTAACTTCATCAGGAGTGACGTCTGGATGAAATCGAATTCCGCCTTTCGTCGGACCAGAGGCATCATTATGCTGAGCCCGGTACCCCTGGAATATTTCTGTTTGCCCATTATCCATTCGCACAGGAATACTCACTTCTAAAAATCTCATCGGCTTCTTTAGAAATTCGAATACTTGGGGTGGGTAGTTCAGGATATTAACAGCTTCCTTTAAAGTATCTTGAAACTCGAGAAGGGAATTATCCTGTTCTCTTTTTTTCGTATTCTTCATGTCTAGAGATTCGACTGCCATTCTAACACCTCATTTTTTATTGTTACAAAAGGATAAAGCAAGTTTCATGCCAACTAATTAATAAACGGTTATTCTGGGTTTTAATATATACATTTATGAAAAAGTAGATAAGATCTATGAAAATATGATTGAATTATTCAATTTTGCATACTAATTAATTTCCACTCACCCTCCCTTTTCAACCACCTTCCAAAAAAGTCAAAAAGCCAGGCATATAAGCCTGGCTCAGGTAATTTCCTGCTTAAAGGGAAGAAGCCCTTTCCGCGTCATCAATATTTAAATCAGCAATTTTGATTTTAAAGAATCTTGTTTGGAAAATCATATAAATCATGCCAATAACAATCCAAACAACCCCGCCGATGAGTGCATCGAATTGTAAGTTAGCCCACAAGATTCCCGTTAATCCAGCCCCGAGGATTGGCATGACTAGATATGAGAAAATATCTTTTAGCGTTTTATATCTCTTTAGACGGAAGACGAAATGAGCAATGACGGATAAGTTAACAAATGTGAAAGCAATTAATGCACCAAAGTTAATAAAGGAAGAAATTAACTCTAAACTCGGGGCTATGGCCAGCAAGGATACCACCCCAACTAAGATGACGTTAAAAACCGGTGTCCTGAATTTTGGATGGACATAACCGAACGTCTTTTTTGGCAAGACCCCATTCCGTCCCATAACGTATAGCAGCCTTGATACACTTGCATGTGAGGCTAGTCCGGAAGCAACTGTTGCAGCAAAAGCACCTGAAAGGAAAATCAGTTTGAAGATTGTCCCACCCACAAACAAACCAATTTCTGGTAACGTGTCATCGGTTACTTTGAATCCTGAAACATCTGGAAATAAAGATTGGGCAAAATAACTACAAACGAAAAAGATGGCGCCACCAATAAAGACCGTCAACATAATCGCTCTCGGCATCGTTTTTTGGTCAATGGCTTCCTCTGCATACATGGTTACTGCATCAAATCCAATAAAAGAGAAACAAACCACTGTTGCCCCTGTCAAAATTGCTCCGAGGTGAATATCGGAATGGAAAAGCGGAGCTGTTGTGAAAATTGTTCCTTGTCCCATTCCTTTGGAAAGCTGGACAAAGGCAAGGACAATAAATGCGGCAATTAAGACCACTTCAAAAATAACCAGCAGTGAATTTAAACTGGATGTTTTCCCCATACTCCATGCATTAATGGCAGTGACGATAGCAACATAAACGACAACCCAAATCCATGCTGGAACACTAGGAAATACAGATACCATGTAAATACGAATTATCAATGCATTCACCATTGGAAGCAATATATAATCAAGTAACGCTGCCCAGCCGACTATGAAACCAAGATGCGGGCTCATGGTCTCCCTTGTATACGTATAGGCCGAACCGGCACTCGGAAATACCCGTACCATCTTTCCGTAACTAATAGCGGTAAACACCATAACAACCAATGCCGCAATGTACGCAAGTGGGACAACACCATTGGTTTCTTCCGAGACAATTCCAAATGTATCAAACACAATCGTTGGTGTCATATAACCCAATCCGAGCATTACGATTGCCCATAGTCCAAGTGAGCGTTTAAGAGTAGTATTCTCCAATTTAACCATCTCTCCTTATATATCCGGATATTCGTTTAATAAAAATCAATTGTAAGCATTTACATTTTGTTCTAGCATTGATGAAGTACTTAATCTAAAAAAAAACAACTTACTAATCGTAGATCAGCTCCTCCTTCCATTGTACTTAAAAATCTTACTATTTTAAATTATTGCAATTTTCATGCCAATTAAATTTCTTCCTTATTAAAATATACTTTTACTTTTCGGGACCAAAAAATTGGCACTACGACTTTTAATCAAATTTGCAATCTATCAAATGAAACTATTATTTTTATGAAAAAATGCATAACCTCCTCAGATTTGCATAAAATTGACGGAATCGACAAAAAAAAGCAGTGGATTCTTCTCGTAGAATCCACTGCTTCCTTAAAAAATAATTCGATTATGCTTCCTCAGCTTTAAATTGCGGTGGTGCTATTCTGAATGCTTTCGTTAGAAAAATTAAGTAAGTAAATCCAACAGCAAACCAAATAACTCCCATAATCAAGGAGCTAACCTCAAGATTAATCCAAAGTATCCCAACCGCCCCCGCACCAATTAAAGGCATTATAACGTAATCAAAAAAACCTTTAGGTGTCCTGTGCATTTTTTGACGAACAGCAAAGTGATTAATTACAGAAAGATTAACAAACGTAAAGGCCATTAAAGCACCGAAATTAATTAAAGAAGTTGCTGTAACTAGGTCAAAGAACCAGGCCGACAAGGAGATTACTCCAACAAATAACACATTAAATGCAGGTGTTCGCCATTTTGGATGAACGTATCCAAACCATTTTTCTGGGAATACCTTGTCACGCCCCATAACATACAAGAGTCGTGAAACACTAGCATGTGAAGCAAGCCCGGAAGCTAGTGTATTGACAAAGGTTGTACACAGGAAAATCGATTGAAACAGCTTTCCACCAACATATAGTGCAATTTCTGGAAGTGCAGCGTCAGGTTCTTTGAACCTAGATATGTCTGGAAAAAAGGATTGAATAAAAAACGATGTGGTAATAAAAATAACCCCGCCCCATAAAGCTGTAAGCATAATCGCTTTTGGAATTGTCTTTTCCGGATTAGGCGTTTCTTCAGCTAGCGTCGTAACAGCATCAAAACCAAGGAACGAAAAGCAGAGAATCGTTGCACCAGTAATGAGAACCGGCATGTTCATACCTTCAACAAAGAACGGTTGTAAACTAAAAACAGTACCTGTTCCCTCACCTGCGTTTAATCCTTTAACAACTAGTATTATAAAGACAATCATGATGAGAATTTGAATTAAAACAAATAATGTATTGAAATTTGCTAGGATATTTACGCTACGTAGGTTTAGGAAGGTAACAATTCCAACAAACACTAATACCCAAATAAAATCTGGAACTGCTGGAAACAAAGCATTCAGGTACAGTTTTGTTAATAAAGCTTTAACCATCGGCAAAAACAAATAATCAAGTAGAGAAGACCAGCCAACTAGAAAACCTAAATGCTTGTTTATTGCTTTTTGGGTATAAGTGTAGGCTGAGCCTGCTTGAGGGAAAACCTTTACAAGCTTCCCATAACTCGCTGCAGTGAATAACATCCCAATCAATGCAATAATATATGCTGTTGGTACATGACCTTTCGTTATTCCAGAAACAATTCCAAATGTGTCAAAAACCACCATAGGTGTCATATATGCTAGTCCCATGATAACGACCTGCCACAGCTTTAACGATCTTTTCAGCTTTACGCCATTTTCCAAATATCATACCCCCTCTTTAATTAAAACGTTTTCATTACCGGATAATCCTTTGATTTCTATAGATTTTTACTCCTCCTTAGATTTTGGAAATTCAGAATGTAATCTCGCAATTTTTGTGCCAAGCTATATTCTTGTAAAATTTCACCTTATTACTTGTGCAATCCTTAAAGGAAGGTATTTGAAGTTAAATTTATAATTTTTTTAAATCCTCAAAATTATTCATTTGCGCATACATTATTCCAAATTAAGTAGAATCTGTCACATACATTAAGCCGATCCGCTTTATTCTTTATTGGCACAAAACTTGCAAAACTAATTATATAAATAAATATGTGGGGGAATTTTAGATGCAATATCCATTATCACCAGATGTCAAACCAGAATTTTGTACCACCGGGACCTTTATGCGATTACCTTCACAAAGAGAAAATGTGAAATTGGCAATCGTTGGTGTGCCGTTTGATACAGCGGCCTCATTCCGTGTTGGGGCTCGGTTCGCACCTCAAGCCATCCGTCAAGCTTCAATGACCTTATTTCCTTATCATCCGATTCACAAGGTCTATCCTTTTGATGCTTGCAATGCGATTGATATTGGTGATGTTTCCGTCATTCCCCATAATATCCATCGAAGCTATGAGATAATTGAAAAGGCAATGATGGACTTAATGGAAAAGGGGATAATCCCAATTGGGCTTGGAGGGGATCATTCCGTTACATTAGCCAATCTTCGTGCTGCTGCAAAAATACATGGTCCTGTAGCCTTAATCCATCTTGATTCCCATACAGATACATGGGATACGTATTATGAAGAAAAATATTGGCATGGTTCCCCATTCATCCGTGCATATGAAGAGAATCTCCTCATTCCAGATAAAGTTTTTCAGGTAGGAATTCGAGGAACCCTTAATCATCCAGGAGATATCGATGCAAGCACAGATCTGGGATATCATGTTATTACAACCCCCGAGCTAAAGGAACGGGGCATAGGGAATGTAATAGCTGAAATAAAAGAAAAAATTGGTGACACCCCTTGTTTCCTTAGCTTTGATATCGATTTTGTTGATCCATCATGTGCTCCTGGAACGGGTACACTAGAAGTCGGTGGTTTAAATAGCTTTGAAACATTGCAAATTATCCGCTCATTAACTGATTTTAATTTTATCGGTTTTGACTTAGTAGAGGTGTTGCCTCCCTATGATCCAACTCAAATTACTTCCTTGCTTGCTGCTACCATCATTCATGAATTTGCCAGCCTCGTAGCACTTAAAATTAATAAAGATTCATTAATTCTTTGTTCAACCAACAATAATTCCTTATAAAAGCAAAAAGCAGTGGGTTCCATTTTTAGGAATCCACTGCTTTTGTGTAAACAATTATTTTTTGGGAAAGCTAGTTTTAATAATTACTTCGCGAAACGATGGTTTCCGATCGTAACCGTTACTTCACGTGAAAAGACCCACTTACTTACTGCTGTTTTTGGATTATAGAAGAATAATGATCCTTTTCCTTGCCCTCTGAAAGCAAGTGCTTCATTTACAGCTCTTTTCGAAGCAGCATCAGCCGCTTGGTTAATCGTACCATTTTTGACAGGCGTGAATGCATAATAGCCATTAGACTTCTGATATACTACTCCATTAACGGTGTTCGGGAAATCAGGGCTGGCTACACGGTTAAGAATAACCGTTGCTACTGCTACTTTACCAGCATACGGCTCACCTACTGCCTCAGCACGGACTAGTCTAGCAATCAAGTCTTTTTCTGCTGCTGTAATAGCAGAGTTCGGGATTACTAGATTTGTTCCTGCATATAAAAGACTGCCAGTTTTATTGTTTGCTTTTAATAGACTATTAACAGGTACACCGTACTTCGCTGCAATTTTCCAATAGGTTTCACCCGATTGTACTTTATGCGTGGTTGTTGCCGCTTCTGTTGTTCCATTTAACGTAAAGGCTGACATTGATAAGATTAGGCCGGTAGCAATTATTAGCTTTTTAAGTTTATTCATATTAATACCTCCAATTTTTGTGTGCGCTTCTCTACTATTAAGGCTAACAGGTGTAACATTCCAATTCATTAACCAAAAAGTGGTAAGGCATTTTTGGCTAAGACAGCGCCCACCATGAAGGTATTTCTCTACCAAATGGAATAATCTTCTACTTTTTAATATTTTCCACTAAATGGACTTGATGGATATGATAGGATTTATTATTACAATCTGTTTCAGGCATGTAACATTCATAAAAGGCATAATGTCCGATTTAACATCGGTTATTCACCAAATTGACATTATATCCCTTGAATTCATACAGGATTTCACACCTAACTTTGGTAATAATATAAGAGAGGTTAATAAAAGGAGGCTATTTTATATGGAAAATCAGTTAGTCAGCATACTTAACAAACAAATTGCAAACTGGTCTGTCTTGTATACGAAGTTACATAACTATCATTGGTATGTAAAAGGTGGACAATTTTTCACATTACATGTCAAATTTGAAGAGTTTTATAATGAAGCTGGCCTGCATGTTGACGAATTAGCCGAACGATTGCTAGCAATCGGTGGAAAACCGGCAGCTACGTTGAAAGAGTACTTAGAAATTTCATCTATTAAGGAAGCAACAGGTAATGAAACTGCTGATGAAATGGTTGAATCAGTCATCAATGACTTCTCTATTATCATTGGCGAACTTAAAGAAGGCATGAGCTTTGCGGATGAGAAGAACGATGAAACAACAGGAGACATGCTGCTTGCGATTCATTCGGGCCTTGAGAAGCATGTATGGATGCTAACTGCATTCTTAGGCAGATCCATTTAATTTTCATATGAGAAGCAAACAGTCCAACAATTTGTTGGACTGTTTTGTTATTTATAATAATTATCAAAAAGTATTGACTTTTATTTAACAATTCTACTATTATTAAACTAAAGATACTTACAAATTGGAGGTTTCCTAAATGTCATCACCTGAAATTATCGTTTATAGCAGCACAGGCTGCCCATATTGTGAAAAAGTAAAAACATTCCTAAAAGATCAAGGCTTTGCATATGAAGAGCGAAATGCTTCCATACATAAGGAATATTTTGATCAACTAAAGGAACGTAAAATTTATGGAACTCCTGCAACACTCATTAATGGAAAGCTGGTCCTTGGCTTTCAAGAGAAAAAATTCAATAAGCTGCTTGGATTATCCGAAGACTCTGCTTCCGCGGTAAGCAATTCAAAACCAGAAACCAGCGAAGAAAGTGCAGATACTATTTTCCAACCAGTTAATGAAAAAATTCTTGAAGACGTATATGATTTTGTCACCATCGGCGGCGGACCCGCAGGTGCTTCTGCTGCTGTTTATGCTGCACGTGGGAAATTAAAAACACTTGTCATTGATAAAGCTCCAAAAGCAGGCACCCTAGCAATTACTCATAAAATTGCGAACTACCCAGGTGTGCGCGAAGAAGTTACAGGGCTTGAACTGTTAACAAGAATGCAGGCACAAGCAAAGAATTTTGGCGCGGACTTTGTTCGTTCCACTGTTCTATCGGTTGATTTTTCAGATGAAATCAAAAAAATTGAATTAGCTGAAGGAACGATCAAAGCTAAAAGTGTCTTCATTGGCGTTGGCGCAAAAGCTCCTTCTGGCAAGATTAAAGGCGAAGAGGAATTTACTGGACGGGGTGTAAGCTATTGTTCAACCTGCGATGCCGCCTTTTATCAAGACCGAGTTGTCGCGGTTGTTGGTGATAATGATGAAGCGATCCACGAGGCCGAAACATTGGCCAAGTATTGTAAAACAGTGAAATTGTTAATTCCAACTGAACTAAAAGGGGACGTGGATCTTTCTCAATTAGAAAATAACTCAAAAGTTGAAATTTATAAACGTCACCGTGTAAGAGAAATTATTGGGACTGATAGTGTTGAGAAAATTGTCGTCCTTACTGATAAAAAGGAGGAACAGGTATGGGATGTCGATGGAATATTCTTGTACCTCGGCGGGATGATGCCAGGAACGGACTTCTTAAAAGGTGCAGTTATGCGCGATGAAGAAGGCTATGTGATCGTAGATGAGTACCTGCGCACCAATATTGACGGCGTCTTTGCGGGCGGTGACGCAAGAAGAACACCAATTAAACAGGCAGTTATTTCAGCAGCTGATGGGGCGATTGCGGCTTTAAGTGCCGAGCAGCACGTCAATAAACGCACGAAACTTCGACCGCAATATAGTTAATCGTTCAAAAAAAGACGGCAGTTGCCGTCTTTTTTTACCTGATATAATTAGACTAGAATTGTTTCTTTAACAACTCCATTAATAACATAAGAAGGTGCTTCGCCGTTTAATACCTTAACAATGTTTCCCGCTGCCATATTCGCCATGGCATCTCGTGCTTCAAAGGTAGCATTACCGATGTGTGGAGTTAATACAACGTTTTTCAGATTTTTCAATCCCTCACTAATTTCAGGTTCAAATTCAAAGACGTCAATCCCTGCTCCTTCAATCTGTTTCTCTTCTAACGCTTTTATAAGTGCGGCTTCATCGACGATTGGTCCTCGTGCACAGTTAATTAAATAAGCTGTTGATTTCATCATTTCAAATTGACTTGTGCTAAACATGTGTTTCATGGTTGGATTATAGGAACAATTTATGGTAATGAAATCAGATTCAGCAACTAATTCATCAAAAGATACATATGTCGCGTTTAGTGCAATCTCAACTTGAGGACTTTTTCGACTTGGACTCGTATATAGAACCTTCATGTCAAAAGCAGCGGCTCTTTTCGCAACAGCTTGACCAATTTGACCAAATCCGACAATCCCGATTGTTTTTCCAGATACTTCACGACCGCGAAAATAAAGAGGTGCCCATCCATTGAAGCCAACAGTACGGCATACTTCATCTCCTTCAACCACTCTTCTTGCTGATGCTAATAAAAGGGAAAACGTTAGGTCAGCGGTAGCAGCTGTCGATGCTATTGGTGTATTGGTGGTTGGTATTCCTTTGGAAGCTGCATAATCAAAATCAATATTATTATATCCGGCTCCATAGTTCGCAATAATTTTTAAATGGGGTGCTTGGTCAATTACTTCCTTCGTTACAGTGGTAGATAATAAACTTAGAAGGGCATCCTTATCTTTGATGCGCTCTTTTAATTCTGCTTCAGTAATCAATTTCTCTCCTGTAAATACTTCAACTAAGTGATCCTTCGATAATAGTTCTAACCCCTTTTGGGGAATCTCACCTGCTACTAAAATTTTTGCCATTGCCTTACACCTCTTCAGATATATGATGTTATTTTCCATGAATGCAAATAACTGTAATTAATTATACTATAATAATATAAAGGAAAATATTAATTTTATTACAAGTGTATGTAAAAATAGGCCTGACTCTAAGATATACGCTTAGTGCCAGCCCTTTATTGGACACAAATCTTTTGAACTTACCTACTTTCAAAACTGCAATAAAAAAGCCCATAAACATAAAAAACGTTTTTCGAAACCTCTTGTTGAATAGTAAGCGTATCATCTCACGCATCCTTGTCCTCACCTTTAATTGACCACTCCACGGGACAAGCCTGCGTGGTTTTCTTCCAAACTTACAACTTATTCTTTTTCCCCATCGTCTTCGATGTCTGTCTCTGTTTTTTCAAAAATTTCTTTGGCAATTTTCTCGAACCTTTTCGACTTGTTAAAAAAGAAATTAGCAAACTTGTTCATAATCTCTGATTTCACTAAAATTACTGTTCCCTTTCGTGCATCACCAAAAACAACAAACTAATCTCCAGACTTAATCCCTAATTCCTCTCTTGCTTCCGATGGGATTACTAATTGTCCTCTTTCTCCCATACTCGTCGTTCCAAAAATCTTTCCATGATTCATCATCATCACTCACCTCTCCTCTGTCGGATAAATCATACTATTCATACCGACAATACCCTTCACAGATTATACATATGTCGATTTTATGACCTCTTGAAGTATGAATTTCATTCCTTTTTCTAATAGTCAACGTTTGTCCGTTTCACTAGCAATGCTTAATGCATACATTGTTATTAAACAACTGAGGGAGGTGATTTCTATGGGACATGGCGGAAGTAACAGCTTCGCGTTAATTGTTGTGTTGTTTATTTTATTAATCATTGTTGGAGCATCTTTTATGTTCTAATTTAGTAGACACTTTAGAGGCTCTAAAGCAGAAAGAGCGGGAAACCATTGGTTTCACCGCTCTTTTTTATGGAAGTAAGGATCTACTTTTTGCTGCGAGCTAAAATAATTAAGCTTACAGTAATAATCGTAAAAGCAATCAATGCTAATAACGGAATGGTAATAAAGCCAAGCCAGTTAATATAATCCTTTGAGCAAGGCACTCCGCTTGTACACATTTCAAACTGTTGTAAATAGGGGATTTTTTGTAATAACGTATGGTATCCTGCGATCAGCATCCCGATAATTGACAATGGCAGCGCATATCTAAATATTCCTTTATCATTCCGGTAGACGGCAACCCCTAAGATGATTGCCAGCGGGTACATAAAGATCCTTTGGTACCAGCAAAGTGTACAAGGAATGAAATGCATAACCTCACTAAAATATAAACTGCCAAGTGTAGCAATGATGGCTGCAATCCAGGAGAGAAGTAAGGATTTATTCATTCTATTCACCTTTTGCGGCTTTCGCTACCATTTCTTTTAAGTCATCAATGGTTTGTCCCTCGAACTTTTCTCCATTAACAAAAATAGTTGGGGTTCCAGTAACACCTAGTTTTTCAGCGTAATCCATATCCTTATCCCAAGCCTTATCAGACTTCTTGTCCTGGAAGTTTTTCACAACCTTATCGACGTCACGATCGCTAGCTACTTCCTTCAATGTATCAACTAGGAAGTCTTCAGTAAAAAGATCCACTTTTTCATATTTGGTATCTTCCGGCTGCTTTTCGAATAATAGGTCATGGAATTTCCAAAACGTTTCATTACCGAGCTCTTGAAAAACTGATTCAGCAAACTTAGCTGAACGGGTAGAGTCCACATTGATGAACGAATCATTCATGAAATAAAATTTTGCCTTGCCGGTATCAACCAATTCCTTTTGGATAATTGGTACCACATTCTTGTCAAAATTTTTACAATTAGGGCATTTATAATCGCCAAATTCTATAATCGAGACGGATGCTGATTTCTCTCCAAGGAATGGCTGATTGCTATAATCAATTTCAGTCCCTTTTGTTTCTTCTTGTTTTTTTGAATGATTTCCTAAGAAAATGAAAGCCAAAATGAAAACCGCTACCAATCCGACTACCCAAAAGGTGAATGTAGTTGACGATGATTTTGCTTGATTTTTCTTATTGTTTTTGTTTTTTGCCATGATAGTCTCCTTTATATATTAAGGTAAGAATAGAACTTTTAATTCTAGATAGTATAAATATCACTTATCCTATTGAATAATGCAAATAAAAGGATTCTTTTATGTAATTTGAAAAAGTTAAGTTCCCAAATAGCGGCAATAGATTTTAGAAACACACAATACATCTAATAAAGAGAACTGTACAATCTTGAATACAGTTCTCTTTATCTGACTATTTATCCCACTTCTAAAGATTTATGCTGTGATTGATGCAGTTCCCAATAGTAACTCTTGCGACTCATTAATTCTTTATGGGATCCATCCTCTATGATTCTACCTTTATCAATAACAAGAATACGGGTTGCATTTTGAATAGTAGAAAGACGATGAGCAATAATAAAGGATGTTCTGCCCGCCAGTAAAGTCTCAAGTCCCTTTTGTAATGCAAGCTCGGTTTCCGTGTCAATCGATGAGGTAGCCTCATCGAGGATTAGTATTTTCGGATTGGCTAAAAGTGCACGGGCAAAGGAGATCAGCTGTCTCTGCCCAGTCGAAAGTCTTGTACCTCTTTCGTTGACCTCTGTTTGATATCCATCTGACAACCCGCTAATAAACGGATGAGCCTGCACCGCTTTTGCCGCTTCAATCACTTCTTCGTCCGTAGCATCAAGCCGTCCATAACGGATATTATCCATTATCGTACCAGAAAAAATAAACGGGTCTTGAAGCATGACACCCATTTGCTTCCTAAGGGATGGGATGGTAACTGTGTTAATATCAACACCGTCGATTTCAATTCGCCCTCTGCTCACATCATAAAAACGGCTAAGCAAACTGACGATCGTTGTCTTTCCCGATCCTGTTGCACCGACAAGAGCAATGGTTTCACCAGGATTTACGCTGAAATTAATGTTATTAAGGATGTCTCCCCCTTCATCATATCCAAAAATAACATCTTGAAACTCCACTTTTCCTTTGATTAATGGAAGTTCTCCAGCATTGGGACGATTTTTTACTGTCGGTTGTTCATCCATCATTTCAAAAATTCTTTCCAAATATGCGGTCGCATTAATGATTGCATTGTAAAAATTCCCGATATTTGCAATTGGTGCCCAAAACATCCCTATATACCCAACAAAAGCAACTAAAGCCCCAACTGTTACACCATTACCAATAAGAGATATACCGACAACATATATTAAAGATGTCGTGAGGACCGATATATTTTCAATCGAAGGCCAAAGCAAGAATTGAATTCGTACCGCCTTCATCCACGAGCTTCGATAGCTTTCAGATACTCCACTAAAAATGCGTTTATTTTCTTCTTCCCTCGTAAATGCTTGGGTCACTTTGATGCCGTTGATACTTTCATGAATATATGCATTCATATTGGATTGCTTGTTACTTAAATTTTGCCATGCTTTCCGCTGGGCATTTTTAATAAGCAGGATGACCGCAGCAAGAATTGGAAAACCAAGCATAGCCATAAGAGTTAACTTTACGTCAATGGCTAACATAAAACCTAGAATAACGAAAAGGCTGAAAAGGTCCGTAATCAAATTAATTAAGCCATTCGATAATAAATCACTTAAGGAGTTTACATAGTTGACCACTCTCACTAAAATCTTCCCATGCGGCCTGCTGTCATAAAATGAGAATGATAGTTTTTGCAAATGTGTAAACAAGTCTTTTCTAATTTGGAGAATGACACTCTGCCCAATCTGAGACATCATTCTAATCTTATATTTCATACAAATCCCGGTAATAACGAGGGCGATTAAGTAAATTCCGGCAAGAACCCATAAACCTCCAACATCTTTGCCAGGAATTTCCTCATCAATAGCTTTTTTAATCAAATAGGGCCCGATTAAATTTGCGCCACTGGCAATTAACATGATAAAAACAGTAAAAAGTATTTTTTTTCTGTAGGGTTTTAAATAAACCAACATCCGCTTAAGATGAATAAAACTGAATGGTGATTCCAACTCTTCATCGACATCAAATTTATTGCGCGCCATTGAGATAGATCACATCCTCACCATCGTGCTGACCATCAAAATTCCCATTTTGGTTTCTAAACACTTTATAGTAATACCCTTTTTTCGCAAGCAGCTCTTTATGCTTTCCTCTTTCAATGATCGTGCCATTTTCCATGACCAGAATTAAATCTGCCTCTTTTACAGAAGAAATCCGATGGGCAATAATAAAACAGGTTTTCTCATTTAACATCGACTTTAATGTTCGTTGGATTCTCAGCTCCGTTTCCATATCAACAGCTGATGTTGTATCATCTAGGATGAGGATGGATGGATTTTTTAGAATCGCCCGCGCTAATGCAATCCTTTGCCTTTGACCGCCTGAAAGACCTACTCCTCGCTCCCCTATAATGGTATCGTAACCATCCGGCAATTTGGATATAAAATCATGGGCTTCTGCCATTTTGGCCGCAGATTGAACTACTTCAAAAGAGGCCTCTGGATTCCCATACGCAATATTCCCTTCAATGGTATCCGAAAAAAGAAAAATATCCTGCATAACCATTGCCATACTATCTCTCAATTTATGAATATCCCAATCCTTTACATTGAGTCCATCCAACCTTATCCCCCCGCTGGTCACATCATAAAATCTGCTGAGAAGATTTACTAATGTTGATTTACCTGCACCAGTTGGTCCGATAATGCCCACCGTTTGTCCCGGCAGGACTCTAAAGCAGATATCCTTCAAAACAGGTTCGTCACCATAGCTAAAGGAAACATTATTAAAATCCACTACCCCCTTGAAGTGTTTCACATTGAAGCTTTTTACTTCATTGGTTATCTCAGGTCTTGTATTTAACAAATCTTCTACTTTTTCAGCTGAAGCAATAAACCTTTGAACATCATTGATTAACCATCCAGCCATACGCATCGGATTATTTAATGCCCAAATTAAGGAATTAAACGTGACTAATTCACCCAATGAAAGAGAACGATTAATTACCATACTGCCTCCAACTAAGATCATCACAACTGTTAATACTCCTGCTAATGAATCGAGCACTGGCAAATACTTTTCCCAAACTCTTGCGGAGGCAAGATTCTTCTCCTTGAATGCCTCATTTTCTCCTGAAAACTTCTTAATTTCGTAGTCTTCCTTCGCAAAAGCCTTTACAACTCGATTTCCGCTAATGTTTTCCTGCACGACTGAATTTAACCTTGCAAATTGTCCTCTGATTGCAGAAAATGTGGGTTTGACAGTAAAGGATAAACGAGCAGCAAAATAACCAATAAGTGGTGTCACCACAAGCATAGCTAAAGCTAACGGGGGATGGATATAGAACATAAACCCAATAGCAAAAATTAAAATGGTCAAATTTTCAAAGATCATATAAATAACCCAGGAGGTAAAATGCCTAACAGCTTCCAGATCCCCGGTCATTCGAGCCATAATATCTCCTGTTTTTGTGCGATCGAAAAAACTAAAATCTAATTGGTGAAGCCGATCATACAACTGATCTCTAATTTTAAAAATAACACTTTGTGAAACCCGTTCGAAGATTAATTGATAATTATATCGTATAACCGTTTTGATCACAGTTATCCCAATCATGGTCCCCAAAACGGGCCATAACAAACCATCTTGATGACCATAGATAACCTTATCGACGATTTTTCCTGCAAAATATGGATTCAGCATATTTAATACTGAAACCAGTAAGGCCAGAAAAAGGCCGCTAAATAATCTGATCCTAAAGCTCCTTATATACCCCCACAACCAACGTATGCTTCGCATGATCTACTTCCTCCTTCCCAATCTGCATTAAACATAAATACATATTATTATCGTTACTTCTCTTATATGTATGGACAAAAGAATAATAGGCCGATTGTAGGTGTAGAACTTTCAATCCAAATTATCGTGTAATATTCTTTAAAATTAAAAATGGAATATCTAAAAAAATACTCCATTTTTCAAGCTGTCTAGGCTCGTGACGAACGAAATGTCGCCTTCACTTCTTGAAAGCCATCCTGCCAGCGCCAAAACCAAACTGGGTCAAGATGTACATTCCAATATTTAATTTACTTACTTAAGATTGGATTTGTTATAGCATCTCAATCTTTGCTTGTGTATCCAATAAACTAAGTATTAAAACTTATACACCAATAAGAAAGCATTGGCACTATTTAAAATAATAAAACGACAGGAGGAGCTTCAATCTTAATGCTCCTTCTGTCTTTTTTTAATTAACGATAAATAACGTCATTCCAGCGTAATTCGTTATTGAATGCATGTGTATCCGTGTCATTATTAATAACAACCATTTCGATTCCAGCTAGTTCTGCAAAGTCTCTTAGTTGTTCCGTTGTTACTTTATATGAGAAGCCAGTATGGTGGGCTCCGCCAGCTTGGATCCAATTTTCAACTGCTTGACTTAACGATGGCTGAGTTGTCCATAATACTCTTGCAACAGGGAGATTAGGCATATCTTTCTCTGGCTGCACTGCATCCACTTCATTTACTAGGAGACGGAAACGATGTCCAAGGTCAACAATGGAGGCATTTAAGGCCGCGCCGCCTCTTCCATCAAATACGATTCGAGCAGGATCTTCCTTACCGCCGATTCCAAGCGGATGAACCTCAATCTTAGGCCGAGTAGCTGAAATAGTTGGGCAAACTTCAAGCATATGGGCACCAAGCACCATTTCATTTCCTGGCTCAAAATGATATGTATAATCCTCCATGAAGGACGTTCCTTCATTCCCTGCAATGATTTTCATCAATCTTACAAGCGCTGCTGTTTTCCAGTCACCTTCACCAGCAAAACCATAGCCTTGTTCCATTAAACGCTGAGCGGCAAGACCAGGAAGCTGGTTTATTCCGTGTAAATCTTCAAAAGTGGTAGTAAATGCAGTATAGCCTCCCTCAGTTAGGAATGCTTTCATACCAAGTTCAATTCTTGCTTGATAGCGGATAGAATCTCTAACTGGACCATCAGTAAGTCCTTCAGGAGTAATATCATATTGCTCTTCATATTCAGCCATTAACTGATCAATTTCTTGTTCCGTTACATCATTCATGCGTTGAACTAAGTCACCCACTCCGTAACCATTAACTGTCCAGCCAAATTTGATTTGCGCTTCTACTTTGTCACCCTCCGTTACGGCTACTTGGCGCATGTTATCACCAAATCTCGCAACCTTTAAATTTTTGCTTTCCTCAAAAGCAGCTGCTGTTCTCATCCAGCTGCCAACACGTTCTTTAACATCTTGGTTTTCCCAATGACCTACAACAACCTTACGCTTTACTTTTAGGCGACTGGCGATGAATCCATGCTCACGGTCGCCGTGTGCGGCTTGATTTAAATTCATGAAATCCATATCGATAGAATTCCATGGGATATCACGGTTAAATTGAGTAGCTAAATGTAGATAAGGCTTTTGAAGGGCAGACAGACCTGCAATCCACATTTTTGATGGTGAGAATGTATGCATCCATGTTATAATTCCTGCACAATTTTCATCTGCATTGGCCTCTAGGATCAGTTTGCGGATCGAATCAGAATCCTTTACTACAGATTTAAAAACTAATTTATAGGGTACAGCAGAATCATCGTCCAAACCATTTACGATAGTTTTTGAATTCTCTTCTACTTGTCGCAGTACATCTTCTCCGTATAATAATTGACTTCCTGTTACAAACCAAAATTCATAAGCATTTGTAGTTAACAAGGTAATTCCTCCTAGAGTAAATGAATTATATTTTTATCTCAGATTAATTATGAGTATTTTATTATTAGTCATCCGTACAAGTTACCTCGGAAAGACCCATAATATTGTTCCTGTCTACTACCTACTTTTGGCCGTAATAGGCATTCACCCCATGCTTGCGAAGATAATGCTTATCTAGCAGAAATTGGTCAATAGGTTTCATTTGTGGGTTAATCTGGAACGTGTTTAACGCCATTTTTGCTACTTCCTCTAAAACAACCGCATTGTGAACAGCCTCGTTTGCATTTTTCCCCCAGCTAAAAGGAGCATGGCCTGATAATAAAACTCCAGGCATTGATAAGGGATCAAGTCCTTCTTTTTCAAAGGTTTCAATAATTACATTACCTGTTTCAAGTTCGTATCCCCGTTCAATTTCCTCTTGGGTCAAGGTACGTGTACAAGGAATTGCCCCATAAAAGTAATCAGCATGCGTCGTTCCAAGCGCAGGAATTGCTTGCCCTGCCTGAGCCCAGCTTGTTGCCCATGGTGAATGAGTATGAACAATTCCACCAATTTGACTAAAAGCCCGATACAGTGCAAGATGTGTTGGAGTATCAGAAGAAGGTCTTAATGTTCCCTCTATGATTCTTCCATTTAAATCTAAAACAACGAGATCATCTATTTTCAACTCTTCGTAAGGAACACCACTTGGCTTAATAACAACAAGACCTTGCTCACGATCAATCCCACTTACATTACCCCAAGTAAAAGTTACCAACCCATGTTCTGGCAGCTGCAAGTTAGCTGCTAAAACCTCTTTTTTTAATCGTTCTAACATACAGTTTCCTCCCTTTTTTCCAAGGAGCTTTCTTTTTTAATCTTTTTCAAGGTTTTCATGACATTGTTTTCGCCTCTGCCAAAATAATCATAAAGGCGGGCATATTCGTTGAAAAGTTGATCATACACTTTTGCATTAGCTTTAATTGGCTGGTAGATGTAATCTTTTACACTGCCCATATCTTTGGCAGCATCTGTAATGCTGTCGTAACCGCCGCGGTCTTTTCCTGCTGCAACTGCACCAAACATCGCTGATCCAAGAGCAGGTGTTTGTGAAGAAGCAGAAATCTTAATATCCATATTTAATACATCCGAATAAATTTGCATCATCATCGCATTTTTCTCAGCAATTCCTCCAGCAGCATAAACCTCATTTACAGGAACTCCATTTTTGCGGAAAGTTTCAACAATCATTCGTGTACCATAGGCTGTTGCTTCAATTAATGTACGATAGATTTCCTCTGGCTTTGTTAAAAGAGTCGCACCTAGGAGAACACCTGTAAGATCAGCGTCAACAAGAGTAGAGCGATTACCGTTCCACCAATCTAACGCGAGGAGGCCGCTTTCACCAACTTGTAATTGATTTGCTTTTTCCGTTAATAGGTGATGGATGTTTACCCCTTTTTCTTCTGCTTCTTCATGGTAGCTTGCAGGGACACAGTTTTCAGTAAACCATTCGAAATGGTCGCCAACACATGATTGACCTGCTTCATACCCCATAAATCCAGGGATTACACCATCCTCAACCACACCACACATACCTGGAACAATCTTTTCTTCTTCACCTAGCAAAATATGACAAGTTGAGGTTCCCATAATCATTAACAATTTCCCTGGCTCAGTTATACCTACTGCTGGGACGGCAACGTGAGCATCAACATTAGCGACAGCTACTGCTGTACCTGGATTCAAACCTGTTAACTTTGCCGCTTTTATAGTAATTTCCCCTGCTTTAGACCCAATTGGGACAATCTTAGTAGATAGTTTTTCTTCGACCACATTTTCCAAACGTGGATCAAGCGCCTTGAAAAATTCATTGGATGGGTATCCCTCTTGTTTATGCCAGATAGCTTTGTATCCAGCCGTACAACTGTTTCGATTTATTTCTCCTGTCAACTCAGAAATAACCCAATCTGTCGCCTCTAATATTTGGTCAGCTGCTTCATAAATTTCAGGTGCTTCATTTAAAATCTGCCATACTTTTGGCAACATCCATTCAGAAGAAATCTTTCCGCCATAACGCTGTAAAAACTTTTCTCCGCGCGCTTCAGCAATTTCATTTAAGCGATTTGCTTCATCTTGTGCTGCATGGTGTTTCCAAAGCTTTACATAGCTATGAGGGTGGTTCCTAAATTCCTCATTGAAACACAATGGTGTTCCATATTTATCAATTGGGAGGACCGTACAAGCAGTAAAGTCAATCCCTAAGCCGATTACATCATCAGCAGAAATTTCCGCTTTCTTTAATACTTCTGGAATAGTAACCTGTAATACTTCAAGATAATCGTTCGGATGCTGCAAAGCCCAGTCATGTTCTAACTTCGTGATCCCATCAGGTAAAAACTCATCCATTACCCCATGAGTATATTCTTTTACAGCAGTGGCTACTTCTTTACCGCTCCCAACCTCAACAAGCACAGCTCTTCCTGATTGCGTTCCATAATCTACTCCTATCGTATACTTAGCCATTAAATTCACCTGTCCTTTAGAATACGTTTACAAAACTAGTTTCTATTTAATTAATTCTATAAAAATATAATTCTATTTTTCATTTTTATGCATACAAGTTTAAAAAAACTCGAAAGCCTTATCATTAATCCTTACAAGTTATCCGAAAGCCCCTTACTTGTACGTATAACTTTAATTAAATTTTACCACCTATCTGATTTTTTTCAATGCTATTTTGTAATTAATTCATTATTTCTTGAAAAAAGTTATTAAATTTTGAAGAGAATATAAAATGAAAAAAAACACCCTATTATGATCAATTTCTGAAATCATAATTGGGTGTTTTCTTACTTAAAATACGAATGTATTAAATGAAGAAGGCTCTAATGTAACATTATATTTTTCAATTCCTTCTCCGATACAAAGTTCACGTTGATTTTCAAACGGATTTGAAATAACAACTATTCTTGAGCCATCCGGATTTCTAAATGCAACTGCATTTCCAGTCCATGGACCTTTTGTTTCAATCCTAACCGCACCAGATTTAATAAAATGAGAGAAATGCTTCATCACATAAAACTCTGGATTACAATTGAATTCCTTTGTTTCAGGATCTACGGTAATCATAGAATTTTGTTCCCATCCCCAAGTGCTTCGGCCAAACGGTTCCAAGACCATGTTCCAATAAACATAAGAGTTTGCACCATTCACGAAGTAATGTCGAAACAAATTATAGACGTATTGAGCATATTCCCACGTGTTTTTTCCATCTCCACATTCATTTTCTGTCTGCATGTAACGTAGTTCTGGATAGCTTTGTACCGTTTGTTGTATGGCATACTTTCCTGCCCATTGATAGCCGACACCTTTAATGTATTTATAAGCCTCAGGGTCACTTAGGACCGTATTAGCCAGTTGATCATAATCAGATGCTGACTTTTGAAATAATTCATTGACAATTCCATTAATGGTTCCTAGCCATATTTCCGTATCTAGTCCATGCCTTTCAAAGGCCGGACCTAAATAATCAGAAATGAATTCACGAAGCTGTTCGCCGGTCCAAACACATGAAGGGAATTTCTGATCAGCAACCACTTCATTTTGGACATGGACTTGGTCAATCTTAATACCCTCTTGTTTATAGGCCTCCACAAACTTTACAAAGTATAAAGCATACGCCTCCAAAACTTCCTTTTCCCAACGCAGTTTTCCATAGTTGTATGCTTTAGGGAACTTCATCCATGTTGGAGGGCTCCATGGGGATGCGAACAATTTCATGTTAGGATTACGTTTCAATGCTTCTTTTATAAATGGGATCAAATACTTTTGATCCCTTTCGATGCTAAAATGCTCCATATGATAATCATTATCTACTTCGTTGTGACTATACCATTCTAGTGCGTAGTCACTTGCCCCAATTGGAAGCCTGCAGATTTCGAACTTACATTCACCATTTGGATCAAACAATGCATCATACACTTTATTTCTGTCTTCTTCTGTCAGGTGTTGGAGAGCTGTTAACCCCAGTTCATTAAAGCAGCCGCCAAATCCGTCTATAGTCCGGCCAATCTGATCCGTCAAGGTCAAATTGAGTGAACCTGATTCGGTTTGAAAAACCGTCGTCTCTTTCCAACCACCTAGCTTTGTTGTTGAAAACCAATGAATTTGCTTGTTATTCATTTTAGTAGTTTCCTTTCTTCCGCCACTTGGTCTTCCTCGATAATGATAACTCCCCAAGGTTCTAAATCCATTGTTTGACCTATATTCACTGCTCTTTCTGTCAACAGTTCCAAACCTTCGTTATGGGGATACTTAAAGACTTTCGTTTCATCAGAATAATTAAAGTAATAATGAAGCATCTTGCCATTTTGATTGATTCCAGATTTAATGATTAATGAAAAGGCTAAATCTTGGTCAACTCCCCATAAGCTTGCCTTTTTAACAGACTGTTCTAGCACCTTTTTCATTATGGCTGCACTTGGTATACAACCAATGTAGGTTGCACTACCCATACCGTATTGATTTTCAGTGATGGCTGCATATTTACCCCATTGTGGGTGGTCATAATAAGCAAGAACTTCTGCGGTTGTTGGTGTAATTAGCTCCATCCATGTTTCCACAAAATTATTTTCTTCGCCTACCTGAAAAGGATCATTTCTTAGTGAAACATTTTTCGGCTCAACAAACATATTGTAATAAATACCACAAGCTTCATTTATGATGCCTGGTTGATGTGAAGTTCTTACCTTAACATTTTCATCCGTAAAACCACTCTTAAAGGTATAAACAATATGTCCGCCGTTTTTAACAAATTCGTTTAATCGTTCTAATAGATTATTGGAAGCAGTATACAATGCGGGTACCACTAACATTGAATAGTCCCCAAGATTATCACTAGTTGGATTCACAAAATCGCAGCCAATATTCATTTTGTATAACTCATCATACATCAGTCGAACAATGTCATTGTAGTTCTTAGAGGTTGATTGATTAAATTTAAACCAATTTAAGGCGGTTAACGACTCATTGCTAACTAGAATCGCAACTTTATTTTTTTTCTTTAAGTTAACTAGATGTGGAGAAAGTCTTTCGAAATCCTTTCCAATTGTTTTCGCTTCATTGTATACAGGATTGGGTTCAAAATCATGACTTAATAAACCTTTCCAATATGTTTCAAAAGAGTTATGGATGGAATGCCAATGCCAGTAAGCTACCATATTTGCCCCAGAAGCAAGATGACTAAATGCCTGCAATCTAAGTTGACCAGGGTATGGAGTCCAGTTAGTAAAAGCTTGAGCCTCTGTTTCTATTACTAGATAATTCTTTCCCTTTGTGGATCTAGCAACATCGCCCCCAAAGGAAATTTCAATTCCTGTTAGATCGTCTTGTGAAGGATGATAAATATCCACTCCGGTTACATCGAAGGCTCTTGAAGCTTCAAAGTGATCTACATTCGGTTGGATTCCGTAGGAGTATCCTCTCCATTCAAAGTCAAAATTTTGTGTGACAAACTGACTGGAACGCTTATATTCATTGACAATGGATACTTGCCAACTTAGGAAATCAGTGACTAGCTTTCGTTGAAACTTAGAAAACTCCGATCCAAGGCTGCCATTAATAGTTCCGACAACGGAGGGAAAGTCCTCCCAGCTGTTTATCCGGTTGCTCCAATAATCGAGACCAAATTTCTCATTTAGACTATCAATTGTCTTGAATTTTTCCTTCATATATTTTACGAATAATAGTTGGACATTCGGTCCTGCTGTATTATAATGCTTCGTTTCATTATCTGTTTGGTAACCAATTACCGCAGGATGATCTTTTACATGACCAATCAACTTTCGGATGATTCTTTCTGAATAAAAAAGATAGCTAGGATTGGTAATATCCATAATCTGGCGAGCGCCATATCGGCCAGGTCCATTTTGGGTTACTGCTAACACATCTGGATGTTCCTTGACCATCCAGGTGGGAACAGCATAGGTTGGTGTTCCCACAATAACTTTGATTCCAGCATTGTGCATCGCATCAAGAACCCGATCCACTGATGTAAAATCGAAAACCCCGTTTTGTGGTTCATGGGTACTCCAGGTCGATTCGGCAATCCGAACAACATTGATTCCAGCATCCTTCATCATCTGAATATCTTTATCTAAACGATCGTAGGGCATATATTCATCGTAATATGCTACTCCGTATAACAATTGTTGCATTAGGTAAACCCCTTCCAGTTAATCTATTAATCATTTGCTTTATTAATTATTTAATAGCTCCATCTGCTATTCCCTTAAGAATGTATTTTTGGAATATGGCGTAAAAGACAATGACAGGAAGGGCCGTGATAATAAGCCCGGATAGAATTTTTGGCCAATCACTGTTATATTGACCGAATAACATGTTTACCGATAACATTAATGTATAATTATTTACATCGGTAAGCATAATCATTGGCAATAAGAAATCGTTCCATAACCATAGAACATCTAAAATAAGGATGGTTGCAGTAATAGGTTTTAAAAGAGGAAATATAATTTTTGTGAATATTTGGAAGTCATTGCAACCATCAATTCTTGCAGCTTCCTCAAGTTCTTTCGGAATCGTTTTAACAAATCCATGATATAGAAATATCGCCATGTTAACCCCGAGGCCAATATAAATAAGGCCCAATCCGAATGTTGATCCCTGTACGGACAACCCCTTTGCTACTTTTGTTAGCGTGATCATTATGGAGTGAAATGGAACAAGCATTGATGCTAGGAATAAGGTAAACAAGAAATTGCTCAACTTACCCTTTGTTCTTGCTAGTTTATATCCAGCTAGTGAACCGCAAATAACAATTCCTGCCAGTCCGATAACGGTCACAATTATGGTATTCCAAGCACTATTGAATAAATCTAACTCTTCGAATATTCCTGTATAATTTTCAAAATGTAATTTTGTAGGGAGCTTCATAACAGATGTAAAAATCTCCCCTTGTGATTTAAATGAATTGATGACAGCCATGTATATTGGAAAAAATGAAATCGCCGCAAAAATTGCCAAAACTAAAGTTGTACCAATAGGAACCAGTTTCTTTTGCATTATGCTTCCACCTCTTTCTTTTTCAATACTTTCACTTGAATCAGCGTGATGACCAACACAATCAAGAAGAGAATCATTGCTTTAGCATTCGCATAGCCATATCGAAAATTATTGGAAAAGGCTTCTTCATAAATATTCAGCGCCATAACCTGTGTCGATCTTCCAGGCCCGCCTGCAGTAAGTGCATAAACTACATCAAAAACTTTAAATGCACCATTTAATGTTAAGAAAGCGCAAATCGTTATTGCATGCATGATCATCGGAATCGTCACGTGGAAAAGTCTTTGAATTGGATTTGCACCATCAATCATAGCAGCCTCTTTTAGGTGTTGCGGAACTCCTTGAAGTGCAGCCATATAGATAACCATCATATAGCCAATCCCATGCCATAAGGACACGATAAGAATGGAGTAGAAGGAAACGTTGGCATCACCAATCCATGCCTGATCAAGAAATGATAAAACAGCCTTTTTGGATAATTCCGGTAGGACGTTGGTAAAAATAAATGAAAACATGAATGCACTAATAATCAAACTCAACATATTAGGCATAAAAAAGATGGTTCGAAAAAAAGCTTTTGTTCTAACTCTAGTTTCAATGAATAAGGCAAGAAGCAACGCAATCACGTTCTGAAAAACAAACATGAACGCTGTATATTTTAAAGTGAAGAAAAAAGAATGGCGAAATGCAGGGTCATCTTTAAAAGCTTCAATATAATTGCTTATTCCAACAAAGTTATAGGTTTGAGATAGAGCAGTCCAATCTGTAAAACTATAGAATCCCGCTCCAATCATTGGAATCAACAAGAATACAGAATAAAATACAAATGCAGGTAGAACAAATAAGATTAAACTAATGGAACCTTTATGTTTTTTTAGATTTAAACCACTTTTAGAGCTTACTTTAGGTTGTACTTGTTCAATAACCATTTCAACACTTTGCTTATTTAACTGCGACATTACCTAACACCTCACTGACATTGTTGTTTTGGATAATGATAAAGACAGCTGTAAGCTGCCTTTATCATTCACTGAATTTAAAATTTACTTATTATTTTGGTTGAATTGGTCCCAAGCACGGTCCAAGCCTTTGATGACATCCTTCTGAGATGCATCCCCTGCAAAATAACTTTGTAGTAATTTCTGTGACTCGTCTTTTACAGCAATCGGGATCGGAGGATCTTGGTAAGCCTTTCCTTGAGATACATATTCAGTTGAATCCTTTAACCAAGGAAATGGTTCAAAGGTATGTTTGCTAGAGACAGCATTAAACCCAAGGCTTTTATAAAATTCACTAGAATCTTTATCATCCAAAATATAATTGATTAAATCCTTTGCGACATCTTTATGTTTGCTCATTTTTGATACTGCAAGAGATGTTGATGTAGAAAGGTTTATTTGTGTCGTTGCTGAATCATCATTGACTGGAAGTGGAGCAACGCCAAATTCAAAGTCCTTGTTTGTTTTTAAAATCGAATCTGCCATCCATGGACCTTGGATCCACATCGCAGCTTTACCGTTAGCGAAGTCTGCAGCTCCTTGATCTTGTCCGTTCTCAAAGGCACGTTTTGTGCCATTAGCGTTAGATAAATCCATAATTTTAAACATATCTTTTAACGCGGAGAAAGAGCCTTTTCCTTCATTCATTTCCTTAATAAAGTCAGGATTGTCCTTCGCTTGAGCTGCACCTACTGCTAGCGGTAAAAATAATTGAGGAATATACGCATCTTTATAAGTTAACAAAAATGGAGTTACATTTTTTTGCTTAAGCGTTTTAACAACTTGTTCCATTTCCGAATATGTTTGTGGTAATTTTATATTTAAGTCTTTAAAGATTTTCTTGTTGTAAAGATATCCCCATTGAAGTGTCTCCAAAGGAACCGCTACAACCTTACCATTACTTGTTATCGCTGGTTTGACCGTATCAAACACTTTGGCTACGAAAGGTTCATTTGATAAATCCTCAAGATAACCTGCTTTATCGTAAATAGGTATATCATTGATTGCATGCAGAGCAAACACGTCAGGGCTATCTCCAGATGCCATCCTTGTTTTTAATAATTGTGCTGCCTGATTTACACTTGGTAATTCCAATTTGATTTCTACATTAATACCTTTTTCCTTTTTCTCTTTGGCTACAAATTGATCCAAGTATGTTTGATACTGCTGCTTAAAACGTGGTTGTCCAATAAATACTTTCAGTTCAACATTTTTTTCGGCCTTTGATCCACTTTCGTCAGAAGCTGTTTCCTTAGAATTACAACCTGCTAACAAACCGATAGCTAGAATAAAGATTAGCAAAGATGATAACGCTTTCTTCATTTTTTGTGACCCCCCTGAATAATATTTAAAGCATACTTTTATATTAATCGCCCCTCTAGAATTTAAATATTGAAAATATTAGCGCTTACATTTGGACTTTTTTAACCTTGTCTCATTTCACCTGGTGAAGTTTTGAAATATTTCTTGAAGACCCGATAGAAGTAAGAGATATCTTCATAACCAACCATCTGGGCAATACTCTTGATTTGAAACTCCTTACCTTGTAGTAATTTTTTTGCATATTCCATACGACGGCTGACGATAAATTCGGTGATATTACATCCATAAACATTTTTAAATGTTTTACTCAAGTATTCTTTACTTACAAAAAACTTGTTAGCTAAGACCTCTAAAGATATATCGATATCTGCAAAGTTCCGTTCTATATATTCTTTAATTTCCTCCAAGTTTAACTTGCTCTTCCGCTTATTTATATCAATCATATACTCGATATAGCGTTTTCCTAAATCCTGTTGCTTCTTCATAACTCTATCAAGGGAAAGGTCAAATTCACTATTTAGCTCCCCATTATTTTCAAAAACCTCGTGAACATTAAAATTATTTTTTATCATTAGTTCTTCTAAAGTAAGAATAAATTCATGCTCAATCTTTGCAATTACATTGCTGTCAACCCCAGTCACTTTTTTAAATTCATTAAAATAACGGTGAATGACATTTTCAAAGCCGTCAATATTTAATTCTTGCAAAAATGGGGTAATTGTTTTTTTGTATTCCATAATTAAGGCGGAGATATCTTTGCTAGAAAAAGAGATCGGCTTATAAAATTGTGTCTGTGAAGAACTTTTAATTTCGTTGATACACTTTTCTAGCGCTAGATTTAATTCTTCTGCATTGATTGGTTTCAGTAAATATTCATTCACCCTCGAACGGATTGCCTGACGCATAAAATTAAAATCGTCATACCCACTTGCCACTATAAGTTGAACCTGTGGGAAACGGTCTGCCATGATTTGAAGCAGCTCCATACCGTCAACTCCAGGCATCTTCATATCCGTGATGACAATATCAGGAGACCTCTGTTCAATTAATCTTAATCCCTCTTGTCCATCCCCAGCTTCTCCAATTATTTCAATACCATATTGGTCCCATTTTCCAAATTGCTTAATCGTTTCTCTTGTCCATTTTTCATCGTCAACAATTAATATTTTAATCATTAATTACCCTCCATAGTTATCTTAGCGGGAATCCTAATTACCACTATTGTCCCATTTCCGACGGTACTTGAAATATCAAGACCGTAATCCTCACCGAAATACAATCGTATCCTTGCAGCAACGTTTTTAATACCTATACTTCCTTTTGTATTTAAAGAATAAGGAATTCCTTTCATTTGCTCGATAAGGTCAACTAATTTTTCCACAGGAATTCCAACACCATTATCCGTAATGGTAATTTCAATATCGTCAAAAACTTTTTGAACATCAATCGATAGCTTCCATAATCCCTTTTTTTGTTCAAATCCATGATTAAAAACATTCTCTACAATTGGCTGAATCGTTAACATTGGAATCGTGTAACCCTCTGTACCTTCTTCAATATATAAATCAGTCTGTACCTTCCCCTCAAAACGCATGTTCTGAATATATAAATAATTTTTAATATGTTCTATCTCACGGTCAATTAAAACCATGTTTCCTTGCTTTCCTGTTATATAGCGAAACATATCACTCAATGCACTTATAACAGAATAAATCTCCTCGGCTTTATGCGTCACTGCCATTCCGCCTACCAGCTGAAGCGTGTTGTATAAAAAGTGAGGATTGATCTGTGCCTGCAATGCCATAAATTGTGCGTTTCGTGTTTCTATCTCACTTTTGTACTCTTTATTAATTAATTCATTGATTCGGTAAACCATCGATGAAAATCGTTTTTCGAGCAATCCAATTTCATCTATACGCTCTGTTTCAATACTAACATTTAGGTTGTTTTCTCCTACTTCATTCATAGCATGTACTAACTTAATGATCGGCTTTGTCGTTCTTACTGATATAACAATCGATAAAATAACCGTAAGCAGGATCGAAAGAGCACTAATAATTATTCCAACGATAAGCGTTTTCGTGACGCCATTCAAAAGCATGCTTTCAGGAACAACTTTTACAATAGCTACTTTATTGTTGAACGCCTTCTTAAAAAATACATATCCTTTGTTCATTTTTAGATAGGATATATTTTTGTTACTTTCATTCATTTGTTTGATGATTTTTTGAAAATCAACGGAAGTTTTTTTACTTAGATTAGGATTGTAAAGAATATGCCCCTGACGGTCTATCACAAAAACAGAACTTTCCGGTTCTGATTCTAGCATCTCAATAACGCTATCGATTACATTCCAATTCATTTCCAAAGATATTCCACCAACAATTTTTCGATTCTCAAATCTTATGATACTTCTTGTAAGGGAAAAACCTTGATTCGGCAGTTTGCTTTCAAAACTATAATTCGGACGAACCCCTAAATTACTCCAAGCAGTCCCGTTTAGTTGATTAATCTTGGATACTTTAAAATCTGCCTCTTTTAAGGAGTAGACTGTCTGGCTTTCTTTGGCATATATCGAAACAGCATTCACATGTTTATTCCCATAGTAAATAGAAAATAACTTATCCTGGATATAAGCCAGCGTACTAAAATTTAAAGGAATATTTTCATCATTAATCTGACTAATACTTGGTATTAATTTTTCATCTATTAAACTTGCAAACAAAATATTGTCACTTTCTGTTAACTTTTCATCCAAATATTTACCTGCTAAATTGATTCTCGCCTCATTTGAATTTACTACTTCCTTTTCAAAATTACTTTGTGAAACATTTATTGAAAAAATGATCAGAATTAGTAATGGTAAAATCATGACAGAAAGCATTAGGAGCATAAGTTTATAGCGGATATTACTTGCTATTTTACGAAAAAGATTTTGATGTATGTACATCCAAAAAGCATTTAGTGCCTTCATAAATTTCAGCATTCATTTTCTTTCCTTTTCAATAAATTTAAAACTTGTTTTATATGACCAACTTAACTTTCTGAAAGAGGATTGTCAAAAATATTTTAAAACCATCTGTACTAAACAAAAAAAAGACAGAAGGAGCTTCAAACTTAATGCTCCTTCTGTCTTTTTTTAAGCATGTGAGACAATTAATTGGCAATCTCCAGCTATCTCGAATTCCCCAAACCCAACCGGGATGATAAGGTGGGTGCCCTTGTCCAATTGATAGGATTCCCCTTGATGAACAAGTGTGCCTTCGCCCTTTATCACACTCAAAAGCACGTAATGATCCTTCAAATCAAAGGTTGATGTTCCGTTTACATCCCATTTATATACGGAGAAGAAATCAGATTCAACATAGGTGGTAATTGTTGCATTTTCCTTTTTTTTAATTTTAGGAACAGTAACGTTGCCTTGATGTGGAACAGTAGTCACATCAATTGCTTTTTCCAAGTGAAGATCACGTAAATTTCCTTCGGCATCTCTGCGGTCATAATCATAGACGCGGTATGTAGTATCCGAGCTTTGTTGTGTTTCTAATACCAGGGTTCCTTCACACAAAGCATGGATGGTTCCACTAGGGACATAGAAAAAATCGCCTGGTTTGATTTTTACTCTGCGAAGCAGATCTTCCCATCGCCCTTCCTTCGTTTGCTGGATCAATTCTTCTTTTGTCTTGGCGTTATGGCCAAAAATCATGTCCGCATCCTCTTTACAATCAATGATATACCAGCATTCTGTTTTCCCAAGTTCACCGTTTTCATGGATTTTTGCATAGGTATCATCTGGATGAACTTGAACGGATAAATCCATGTTCGCATCCAATATTTTTGTTAATAGAGGGAAAACCTCTTCCGTTGGATGTCCAAAAAGTTCAGGTTGTTCTTTCCAAAGTACGTCCAGAGTTTTTCCAGCAAATGGTCCATTTTCAATCATCGATGGACCGTTTGGATGTGCAGAAATTGCCCAGCATTCCCCTGTTTTATCGTTTGGTATCGAGTAACCAAATTCTTTTTGTAAGGCGGTGCCACCCCAAATTCGTTCTTTAAAAACGGGTTTTAAAAATAATGGCTGCAATATAATTCCCTCCGTAGTTCATATGTCTATTGGAATTTTCCCCTTTCAAATTTATCATAATCATTTTTTTATGGAAAGCTATTAATTTACGGCTGTTTCCTTTAATTATTTCTATTCACAGCATTCATCCAAGGATTGCATTGTTTGAGTAATCATTGGAAATTTTGATAGAATAAACAGACTACATTTTTTAAGGAGAGATCAAATGACAAACAACCAAAAATATATCGGTTATATTGGAACATACACGAAGGGAGACAGTAAAGGAATCTATTCCTTCACACTTGATACTACCGAGGGAAGAATAGCAGATATTAACGAGGCGGCACAGTTAGAAAATCCTACATACCTAACGATCAGTAAGGACAATCGCTATCTATATTCCGTTGCAAAAAAAGGGGAAGAAGGTGGTGTCGTTTCTTTTTCAATAGAGGGTGATGGCACATTAACGGAGCAAAATCGTCAGATGCTTCCAGGCTCATCGCCCTGTCATGTAAGTGTGGACAGCAAAAATCGTTATGCATTCAGTGCAAATTACCATAAAGGATCCGTAGAATCCTACTTAATTAACGAGGAGGATGGTTCGGTTCAACCGGCTGCCTCAATCATTAAACATGAAGGTTCAGGCCCAGATCCAAGACAGGAAAAACCTCATACCCATTATGCCGGAGTCACCCCTGATGAGAATTATCTGGCCGTTGTTGAATTGGGGATTGATGCACTTATCACCTATGCGATCAACAGTGACGGCACACTTACCAAAGCGAATCTGCTTCCTTTAAAAGCTGGAAGCGGACCAAGGCATTTGGTTTTTCATCCGAATGGGAAATTTGCTTATCTCATGACCGAATTTAGTTCAGAGGTCATTGTCTTAACCTA
Organism: Bacillus sp. OV166; assembly: GCF_900177675.1. Taxonomy (GTDB): domain Bacteria; phylum Bacillota; class Bacilli; order Bacillales; family Cytobacillaceae; genus Neobacillus. The sequence goes on from NZ_FXWM01000001.1 coordinate 5,472,744, forward strand.
TCACCCGGAGAATGGCCATTTTACAGAAAAACAATATATTTCCACACTTCCCGCTGATTTTTCTGAAAATAATCAAGGCAGTGCGATTCATATTTCATCGGACGGAAATTTTGTATATGTGGGCAATCGAGGCCACAACAGCATTGCTGTGTTTCGTGTTGATGTAGAAACTGGAGAGCTTAGCTTTGTTGAGCTCACATCTACTGAAGGAGATTGGCCGAGGGATTTTATGTTCGACCCAACGGAGAAATTCATCGTTGCATCCAATCAGGAGTCCAGTAATCTTGTTTTGTTTGCGAGGGACGAGGAATCGGGAAAATTAACTCTTATTGAGTCTGATATTGTTGTGCCATACCCAGTTTGTATCAAATTCTTACATGTTTAAAATCAAAGCCGGGAAAGCGATGCGCTATCCTGGCTTATTTTATTATAAATTGGAGAACTAGGGCGAAAAAAATTTACAATCCGTGACAATACTAAGGAGGATGTTCTTAAGATAAAGGATGTGTCTTTATGAGTTTCTTTCATAGTCAAGAAACCCTTAGTTCAATTGAGTGGATATTAAGAGCAGTTATCGGATTTTTCTTTTTGCTTATTGTCGCGAAAATCATGGGGCAACGTGCAATTTCCCAATTAAGATTATTGGATTTTGTTATCGCCTTAGTGCTAGGAAACATCATTGCTCATCCATTATCAGATGAAAAACTTGGCATGAAAGGTTCGATGATTACGACCGTTGTATTGGTGGTTTTGTATACAGGAGGATTGTTCATCAGCTTAAAATCGAGTCGCATTGAAAAATTCCTAAACCCCGCCCCATTTCCACTGATAAAAGAGGGCGAAATCAATTACAAGGGACTAAAGAAAGCTAGAATTTCCATTGATCATTTATTAGCTGAGTTAAGAAAAGAAAAAGTTGCGGATATAAAAAAAGTGGCTTTGGCTTTTTGGGAGCCCGATGGGAAAATCTCGATTTTTTTGGACCCAAAATATGAAGCACTGACACCTGCAAATTATCAAAAGAAAATTGAGCCCTTTGATCTTCCTAGGACGATCATAAAAGAGGGAAAGATTGATTTCACTGCGCTGCAACAAATTAGAGTGGAAGAAGGATGGGTTGTTAACCAGCTTAAGACGCTTCATCAGGTAGAAGTAAGTAATGTTTTGCTTGGTACCATTGATTGCCAAAAAAATTTACAGATTTTCCTATATAAATCATAGATTTATCAGATTAACTTAAATGAGAAGCGTAAGAAAAAAGGTTGTCGAACCCTTATATATTTTGACGAACGAAATTTACTTACAATCTAGATTATTACTATTATAATACTAATTATAGGAAGAAGTAATTAGTACGTTGGTAGTATAGCCAAGTGGTAAGGCACAGACCCTGCAAGGTCTGTAACCTCTGGTTCAAATCCAGATACTGCCTTAATAAACCATTAAAGGGACAGGGGAAAATTACCTGTCCCCTTTAATATTAAACAAGCATCATTTACAGATTGTTCTAATGTTAAATCACAACATGGAGTGATGATCTTTCTTAAAAAGTATCGAACCTATTTTTTGTTTTCCCACTATTCAAAATGCGATTTGCAGGAATAGATCTCATTTCCAATTCATTATAGTTACTCTCAGGTTTAAATATAAACACGGGGTTAGAATGTTGTATCATTTGTAAATCCCAACACATACCATCTACTTTGTTATATTGTCCTTGGATAGTCATGATAAGTTTGGTATTGTTTGAAGGTTGAATCTGTAAATTTGTGAAAGTGTTACCACTACATTCATTCGGAATAGTTTCACTGCCTTCTAAAATAATATTTTCAATACAATCTTCCAATGAAATTTTATCAAAACGATTAGCATTTACATACGCAAATCCACTAGCAGGTTTAACTGCTTTCAAATAAATACCTTTCTCAAAAGATACAATTTTTATATCAGTAAAGTTTACAAATGAAATCTCATGCCCACTTCCACCTGAGTACAACCGGATTCCAGTGCCTGATACTGTGCTTGTCCAATTCAAGAGAAGAAGATTATTAAGTGAAGTATTATTCCACGTATTGTAATAGTTATATTTACCATCCAAATAAATAACTTCTTTGGTGTACCCATTATAATCTACCATGATACTAGCATCCCAAAATGAAGCATCCTTTTGTAGTTCAAATCCTCGAACGTTGGCACCAATTACAAATCTAGTCCCATAACTCCCTTGTAGCTTAACACCTTGTTTAATGATTACAGTTCCCGTTATATAATAATCTTTATCTGCAGCAATGACTGTTTTCCTAGCATTTTGGGAAGCAAAATCAATTGCTGCCTGAATCTTCGCCTGCGTCGTAGTACCTGAAAAATCCTCTACATAAACGTTTGGATTTTCTGCCAAATAAAATTCCTCCTTTAATACTATTATAGGTTTCAAATTATTATATTGATTTTAAAAAAATAAGCATGGTTAAATCGCACATGATAAAGAAATTATATAAAGTAATAAAAACAGCCCTAAATTATGAATAAACATAATTTGGGGCTGTTTTTATTACTTAAGGTGGATATGACTTATCCATGTTTTGTTTTGATATTAGGAACTGCTCTGTCACTAATCTTCTTATCATTCATTCCTATAGATATTCTCCCAGCAAAATAGTATCCAAATGGAATTTTATTCAAGACAAATGTGGATGCAATTGACAATAATAAACTAGCAAAGAAATATAATCCTGTTAGCAGTGATGGATGAATTTCAAAAGACAAACGCTTGAAAACTACGTACATAACAGCTAAAAAGACAGGATGTATTAAATAGATGCCGAACGAATACTGGCTAATCCAAACGAAGAATTTAGGTACTTTGGGGATTTTTGTAGCAATATAATATATCAAAAATATCATACTTGTCGTAAAAAAAACCATATCTACTCTTTTGGATGAAATAATCGGTATAATTTTTGTCCCATATAAAAATAAACAAATGGATCCTAATATGAATGGACTGACAATAACCCACTTTGAATATTTATTCAAAAGGTTGATAAATAAGGAAAAGTGTTTACCGCAGTAATAAGCAAGTGAAAAATAAAACACCCAGCCTAAAAAGGGAATCCAATAGAATTTTTCCCATATGTATACCCCAATTTCTGTTGGATACGGTTTAACAAAGTTGAAAAAACCTAAATAGACCATATTGATCAAAAATGCGCTCCCCATAACTACTGACGGTTTCCATTTTTGCAAATGTTTATTGAAAAAATAATGAAGTAAGTAAAATTGAAAGATAACCAAGATAAAATAGCCATGGAAATCCCCTAATAAAAGATGTCGCCAGAAAAATTGTCCAAAAGAAATCAACAAACTAGTTCCTGTACTTAAGGATTGTTCAAAGGCTTTTAATACGGCAAAAAATGTCCCAAACAATACATAGGGAACCATTACATACTTTAGCCTTTTAGCCCAAAAGTTTGAAGGTAGTTCATTTGGGTAGGAACGTGATAAAATGAATTCTGAAATAAAAATAAAGGTGGGCGTACCAAAAGTTAATAAAACTCTTATTAAATTGACTGTATTACTTTCATCAGCATATGCTCTTGCAAGTGAATGAAGAAGTAATATACTTAAACAAGATATACTTCTCATTAAGAAAATTTCATTTATCAATTTTTTCTGCAAAATGCCCTCTCCCTTTCAAGGAAAAAATATTTAATAGCACTTTCATTATTCATAAAAGAACACTTCTACATATTGGTATAATTTCCTTTTAGCGGCATTTCCATGAACCCCAAAGGTATTACCAATTATTTTGACATATTCACTAATTGTGATACCAATGTTGTGCTTATTCATCCACCATACCTTTGGATCATAGGAAGTATCACTAGAAACATAGATTAGCTCATTATTGCTACTCTTATAAACTTTATTGAAATTATATTTTACCCTCCTCATATGGAAATCAGATGAGACTAAGATTGCAGAACGGTAATTATACTTTTTCATTATTTTCTGTACATAAACTGCGCTTTCATATGTGCTATCTGCCTTATCCTCTAATACTAAAGAATTCCTTGGTAGAAGTGAAACAGCCTTTCCCCATAGATTGTCTGCCAATCCATTTGATACAATTAATTTTCTTGCATACCCTAACTTATAAAGCTCAATTCCTTTTTCGAGACGCCCTTCTCCTCCACTCAATACAACAATCACATCAACTTTTTTTGGCTCTTCGTTAATCACTAAAAATCTTCCTGCGAAAAATAAGAAAAGAATAAATACAAGTATCACTAAAAAATAAAGTGTATTTGGAAAACTTGGTTTTTTGTTGATAGTAGACAGCGTACCTTTGCCTCTATTTTGTGGAGACATAATCTTTGACCGGGACATTTTTATCTCCTGTAAAAATTTTTTTTATCTACCCTTTCATCGCATAAGGAGTTCTTTAGCATAAAGTTTCATCTTTAAACAGTTGCGTGTTCAATAAGATTATAAATTTCTCCATAGGAATGTCTTCTATCAAATTTTTCTTCTGCTAATCTCCTTGCATTTTCCCCATATGCCGCACGTAAACCTTTATTATTATAAAGCTGTTCAATTAGGGCGGCTAATTTGACAGGATCCCCTGGATTGTAGTTATAGCCAATATTTTCGACCGTCACCATGTCCATAAATTCCTTATTTAGGCTGCTATTTAATACTGGTAAACCTGCTGATAAAAAATCTCCAATTTTGTTCGTAATACTTTGTTGAGCACCTTTACTGATTGCATTCGCTGCAATATCTGAACTTACTAAATAAGGAATCATTTCCTCATATTTTAAGTGACCCATAAAATTCACAGGTGCCCCCAGCTGATTGGCCAGCTTTTCAAATTTTGGTTGTAATGGTCCGGACCCGAATACTTTAAAGACAATATTGGGTATCCCTTTATTTTTTAGAATTGAAACTGCACGAATCACTGTCTCCAGGTCATAACTATAGCTGATAGTTCCGATATAGGTAATCCAAAATTCATTAGGATCTTCCTTTACTTGCTTTTCCTTATAGGAATCAAAAACGCCTAGGTCTGTTCCGATATATATAGGTAAATAACTTCTGGCATTTATATTGACTTTATTTACTCGCTGTACATAACTCTTTGAAACACCTACAACATAATCTGCTAAACTATAAATTTTATTGGCATAGACTGTAAGCGGATATAATATGACATCAACCAATACCTCTGGTAGAGGGATAGCATTCTTGATTGCTTCTGGCCATACGTCCTGAATATCCATCACAAAAGGTATCTGATACTGCTTAGCATACCTACCAACAATAAAAGCAGCATCCATCATTGGATAGGCACAATAAATCACATCGGGTTTTTGCTTAATGTTTTTTAAAAAAAGCGCAAGTTGTTTCGAGAAATGTCTATGGCTTTGAATTCGATCAATACCAATATTCTTTTTGTACCCTAGTTCATCTATCATGACAATTTTATACGTAAGACTCCTATTGATTTTTTCTAATTTAGTTTTATCTCGAAAGTTTTTATCACTGTGCTTAAAATTACTCGTAAGTAAAGTGACCTTATGACCCTTGCTGCTTAATTTTTCTGCAATATAAGTAAATCTATTAAATCCTTTTTCCCCTGGAAGTATTGTAAAGGGAGCGACTAAAAGAATTTCTCTATTATTTGTTAACATCCTTCCACTCTCCATCCGACATCTGGTTAGCATAACTTTTTTAGACAACTACTTTCATAGTTTCTTTAGATTGATTGGTTATAAACAACAGTATTTCCTTTAGTGACCTTCTATCTAGATAGTAATAATTCTCAAGTAGATTTGAAATTTTCGTAACATCTAAAGTCACTGATTTACCAACAAAGATTTTTGGATGTACCTGATAGTCCTGTACTTCATTTTTGTTTAGAATTTCTTCAAATAGTTTCTCCCCTGGTCTTATTCCAGAATAAGTAATTTCTATCTCATCTTCTAAATAGCCGGATAAGCGAATTAAATTTTTAGCTAAATCAACGATTTTAACTGGCTCTCCCATATCAAGCACAAAAATCTCCCCACCTTGTGCTAGTGCTCCAGCCTGTAAAACGAGTCTAGATGCTTCAGGAATGGTCATAAAATATCTTGTCATTTGAGGGTCGGTTACTGTTACAGGACCGCCTTTCAAGATTTGATCCTTAAACAAGGGAATAACACTCCCCCTGCTTCCCAACACATTACCAAATCGAACTGCAACAAATCTCGTATTGCTTTTTCGATCCAACTCTTGAACAATCATCTCAGCTATTCTCTTGGTAGCCCCCATCACACTTGTTGGGTTTACTGCCTTATCAGTAGATATCATGACAAAAGTCTCAACACCATTTTCCCCTGCTGCTTCTGCTACATTTTTTGTACCAATCACATTATTCTTAATGGCTTCTTCTGGATTTCTTTCCATTAATGGAACATGTTTATGTGCTGCTGCATGGAATACCACCCTTGGCTTATATTCATTCATAATAGCGAAAATTTTATCACGGTCAGTAATATCTGCAATTTCAGTAACAATTTCAATTTTATTACTTAAAGAGGATTTCAACTCCATCTCAATTGTATATATACTATTCTCTCCATGGCCAAGCAGGATAAGTTTTGAGGGTGAAAACTGAGAGACTTGACGGCAAATTTCGGAGCCAATCGATCCACCAGCACCGGTTACAAGCACAACGCTGTTAGTAATATATTTTGCAATCGATTGTGTATCTAATTCAACCGGCTCCCTGCCCAAAAGATCACCAGGTTCTACATTGCGTATTTCATTAACAGAGACCTTACCAGTAACTAAATCTTCAAACATTGGCATCATTTGTGTATTAATCTTGGTTTTGGTGCATTCCACATAAATATCGTGCAACTCCTTTTTATTAAGGGACGGAATTGCAATAACGATATTTTCAATCATTAGATCTTTGACCGCATCATCAAGTTTGTTTAAGCTTCCATGTACTGGTATTCCTAAAATTTCAAGGTGTTGCTTTTGTTTATCGTCATCAATAAATGCGACAGGAATTAGTTCACCGTTACTTTGCTTTAATTGTCTTGCTACAAACATGCCAGCAGATCCAGCTCCAATAATCAGCGTTCTCTTCTTAACTTTATTGTTTCCTTCCAAGTGCTTATCTTTATAAATCCGCCAAGAAAACCGAGACCCGCCAATTAAAAACAAATGCATCATCCATGTCGTTGTTAATATTCGAAAATAAACTTGCTGACCAATAATATATTGAATAATAGCTGCAGTGATCACTGAAAAGGTTACGGCTTTTAGAACGGTTACCATCTCATCAACACTTGCATACTCCCAAGCACTTTTATACAACTTATATTTATAAGCGAATATATGATGACTTAAAAGTAAGGTTGTTGATACAAGAGCCAATGGCATAGTGGGGACTACACATCCTGAAAACAAAAGAAAACTACATATATAAACGGATGTGAACACTATTAAGGAATCAACAACCAATAAAGAAACCAACCGTTTATGAAAACTCATGATTAGACATTCCTTTCCGATTCTTTTCAAAAGGTTTATATTCAGCTAACTTTTTCGATGAATATAAACAGAGGTGCAAAAGTTAGATTTCTGCAATTTCACAAAGAATTATATGTTCTTATTAACGAACAAACGTAAAATAGAAATTCTCTAAATTACTAGAAAAAACCTTTTTTTCAAAGGGATTTTTTCCTACTAACTCGGGAGCTGGATGGAAATATAATTTTTCCTCCTATGATGAGTGATAAAAGATTCAATTGTTTGAATAACCCTTGTTTGCTCTTCTTCCGTCATGTTTGTCCCTGAAGGTAAACAAATTCCTCTTTCAAATAAACGGTCAGAGACGCTCAAGTGGTTGGAATGAGGATAGTATTTAAATTGACTTAATAATGGTTGTAAATGCATTGGTTTCCAAATTGGTCTCGCTTCAATATTTTCTTTTTCTAGTGCCTGAATTAACTCAAGTGGAGAAAACAATGGTTGTTCTGAATCTATAAATAGAGTGGTTAGCCAGCGATTATGACGTGTCCCTTGATATTCCGGCATAAAAACAAACTCCTTAAAATGACTTAATTCACGAACATATCTGTGAAAAATAGCTTGTTTTTGTTCCACTCTTTCCTCAATAGCCGCTAGTTGAGCAATTCCGATTCCCGCCAAGATATTACTCATCCGATAATTGTAGCCCAACTCACTGTGCTGATAATATGGTCTGTTGTCTCTTGCTTGCGTAGAGAGAAACTTCCCTTTTACAAGTGCCTCTTGGTCATTTGAAACCAACATTCCCCCACCCGAGGTAGTAATAATTTTGTTTCCGTTGAAGGAATACACACCAAATTTCCCAACCGTTCCACTTTTTCTCCCTTTGTAGATAGCACCAAGTGATTCGGCAGCATCTTCAATAATAGGAACCTGATAAAAATTACAAATTTCTACTATTTCATCCATTTTCGCATTCTGCCCATAGAGATGGACGACTATTACTGCTTTGGGCAGGCTTCCTTCTTCTTCCGCATCTAAGAATGCTTTTTTCAAAGCTTTAGGCGACATATTCCATGTATCAAATTCTGAATCAATAAATACAGGTTCAGCTTGTTGATAAAGAATTGGATTTGCACTCGCCACGAAGGTAAGTGTGGAACAAAAAACTTTATCACCAGTTTTCACATCAAGTATTCTTAACGCCAGATGGATGGCTGCCGTACCCGAACTTACTGCTAAAGCACCTTTGGCTCCAACATATTGAGATATATCCTGTTCAAACCTGTCAACATTAGGACCTAAAGGAGCAATCCAATTTGTTTTAAAGGAAAAATCAATGTATTTTTGCTCATTGCCGGTCATATGTGGTGACGAAAGATAGATCCTCTTGTTATTACTCACCATAAACTCACATCCACTCCTAAATGAAGTAATTTCTATTAGACTATATAAAAGCTAAGGTTATTGTTTACTAAGAAGATTTTGTATAGCCAAATCCGGATGTCTGTACAAAGGAAAATAACTTTCAGCCATAGGCAGGCTATTAACAAGTTCTTGATAAATGTCCTCATTACGGATTTTTTTTCCAATGTAAAAAGGCAAATCCCCATATTTATTAAAACGCTTTTTAAAACGATATAATGTATCGTTATCTCCAGCGTATCCTCCACCTAAATGTAATACTTTCTTTCCTTTAAGCTTTGCCCATTCAACTACATAATGAATTAAAGAATTATTAGGTGAGTACTTTAGGTATTCTTCATCCGAACCTAATAAGTGATAATGGATGAAATCACCATAGTGCATAAAAAAGCAAGACATTACGACTTTATCGTCCATCATGACTTCGATTAGTTCCAAATGGTCCCGTAAAAGTTCAGCATTATTCTCAAAAAACTCTCTCTGAAAATAGTAATACTCATATGCATTTTTCTTATCCATTGTTTTATAATATAGTTCCAAAAAGTTTTCTAATTCGCTTGGAGAGCGATGCACCATCGTAAAATATTCATTGGCTTTCGCCTTCCGTAGTCTATTTCTGTTTTTCTTATCATAATTAGCCCATATTTCTTCTAACTCCAAAGATAAATCAACGTAAATAGTATGACGGTTTAATGTAGCCTCAATATCCTTATAATCCAAGTCATTCCGAATTAATGGATGAAATCTAACAAACTCGGAAATAATATTCTTTTGAAAACAAAAGGAACTAAATGAATCCTCAAATTGGCTATATAATTGTTTTTTTATGGATTTGTCCTTCGTATTAGTAATTGGGCCTCCATAACCGTATGGAGTTGTTATATCATATAAATCCCCATATTTTCTTCTGACGTCATCTGAATAGGATAAGTCATTAAGCCCTCTTAATAAAAACGGGTAATAGACAAAATTCTCTCCGTTTTCATATATAAAGAGATGCGCTTTCCCCTCCCCATTTCTCTCATAAATTTCTAGATATTCCGGTGTAAAATATACATCTTTACTTTCTGTCTTTTCTAAAAATTTGTGCCAAAACTCTTTTTCACTTAAATCAAATGTTTTATAAACCACCTTAAGTCCCCCCATTAATTCCTTTTAAAAGAGTTCAATTCGACCCATTTTCACGATAACCAATCGAAAATAGATGTCGTTTTTATCATATTTACCTAGCTAATCTCTATATTCATCCTGTTGCTTTTACACGCCAATGTGAACTCGGAGTGGTTGTAGAATACTTCACCGGTCAATAAAAGTATTTTCCGTTTTGGGTCAAGCTGTAAGAGGCAGCTTAGTAGATCATGATCATTCAAGGCATTAGAATCTGTTAATCGATAGAATTGATTTTTAATTTTACCAATTTGATAAACTCCCTCTCTAGTTGAACATGTAAACATAGAAAAATCATATGCATCATGCTGGGCTTCAGCATTAGGATAATTCTCTATATAACATTCGTAAGTGGAGTGAGAACGTGCTGAAGCAAGCTGTCCCCCAACATACCAGTATGTAGAATCATTTCTAACAAAGCCGATTTTTTCATACCAACTGATAGCTTCCTCGTTATGATTAAAAACATCTAAGGACATCTTATATTTCCCATATTCATCCAATAGATGGTATCCGTGTTTTACTAAAAGCGATTTTCCAATGCCAGATCTTTGATATTCTGGGAAAACATAAATATTATTTAAAAAAAGATCCTCTTCAAAAATACGCCATTCTGTATAGCCGGCTAAACGGTCATCAACAAATGCCCCAAAAAGTTTCACACGACGATTTTTCTCGGGAACCGCTAGCAAGTTTTTTATATATGCCACATAACCTTCTGAACTAAAAATAGTGAGTGGAAAAATGTCCTTATTCATTCCGGACTTAATCAGCTTGGGAATAAGATGAGCATCTTTAATTTGTAAAGGTTCAATCCGTATATTCATTAGTTTTATTCCACCTCTTGAAGACTAAGCTTTCATCCGTCGTTCCACATCAAAATCTAACATTTGTTGATCAGGTACATTAGCAATCCCGTCACGTTTTAAAGTTTTACTGATTGTCTTGAAAATAATCCTCAAGTCCAAGCCGAAAGACATGTTTTCTACGTATTTAACATCTAATCCCAATCTGCTGTTCCAATCTAACTGGTTCCTGCCCTCCACTTGTGCATACCCTGTAATTCCCGGCCTTACAGAATGCCGTTTTCTTTCTTCTAGAGAATAGTAAGGCAAGTATCGAACTAAAAGTGGACGAGGCCCAACCAAGCTCATGTCACCCTTCACCACATTTAGTAATTGTGGTAACTCATCCAGACTTAAGCGTCTTATCATAAGCCCGACTTTTGTTAATCGAATCGAATCCGGTAAGTCATTTCCAGTTTCATCCTTTTCATTTGTCATTGTTCTAAACTTAAATAAAGTAAAAATCTGCTCATGATATCCAACTCGCTTTTGTTTAAAAAGAATCGGGGAACCTAATTTCACTCTAACGACAATTGCAACACCAAGCATAATTGGGCTGAAGAGACACAATAGAAGTAAACCCACAAAAATATCAAACAATCTTTTCATTATTACCCCCCAGTCCCATTCAATATAATAGTATTATTATGTTCTTAAAAACGAACAATTTGTGTAAAGAATTGCTTATCCTGGGATAAAAACATTACTATGATGTTTTAGAATGTTTCTTAAAAGCGTGTAATGAATAATTTACAAAATACCATAAAGCGGTAGCGAAATTGATCTTCTGAACCTTTCTATACGTATTCCATGTTTTCTGAGCGGATTTTAGTTTGTTACTTGAGAGTGAATGTACACATTTTCTATAAATTGCCAACTCCTCATTCAATCCATAAGCGTGGATTCCTTTTGAGAGAATGGAAAGCCAAAGCCCAAAATCTTCAGAACAATCCCTATATAATGGCATTTGTACTATCCCTACTTTTCTTTTATCCAACAAAACAGTTAAAGTTCCGATCATAGTATTTTTCAATAGACTTTTATACTCTAGCTTAGGGAGAGCCCGAAATACGACATCAGTTTTATCACCGTTTTCATTCATAATCCTGTAATCAGTATAAGAAAAAGCAAGATCATTTTTTTCCATAAACACTACCTGCCGCTCTAATTTTTGAGGTAGCCAAAGGTCATCACTATCTAGAAAGGCAAGATAGTTTCCCTTTGCAGCAGCAATTGCTCTATTTCGTGCATTGGCAGGTCCGCTATTTTCTTTAAGTTCAAATAACTTGATTCTAGAATCATGAACCATTTCTTGCTTTACAATATCAACCGTGTTATCTAACGAGCAATCATCTACAATAATCATTTCCCAGTTTGTAAAGGTTTGCGCTTTAACTGAATGAATGGTTTCAGTAATAAATTTTGAAGCGTTATAAGTTGGAGTGATAATTGAAACAGCCGCTTCTGTTGAGTATTCCATTTTTTTACCCCACTCTCTCCACTTTGTATACTTTGAAACGACTCTTCAGACCTCAAAAAGTAAGACTTTCTAATGATTAATTACCTTGTTTTGTTCAAGATTTTTTAGTAATTTCTGGTTGAGAATATTATCCTCTTTTACCCCTTGAGCTTGCTCACGTTGAAGAACAACTCTGATCGTTTGCAATAGGATTTTCAAATCCAACCAAAACGAATAATTGCGAACATATAGTAAGTCAAAACGTAATTTATCATCTACAGGAGTGGTGTAGTTTCCTAACACTTGTGCTAAACCTGTTATTCCTGGCTTCACGGTTAATCGATAAGTATATTCAGGGAGTTTTTGTTTAAATTGATTAATGAAATATTCTCGTTCTGGTCTTGGTCCTACTAAGCTCATTTCCCCCTTTAGTACATTTAATAATTGTGGAAGCTCATCCAAACGAACAGCCCTTATGAACCTTCCAATTAAAGTAATTCTGGGATCTCTATCTGTGGCTAATACTGGTCCCGTTCTCTTTTCTGCATCTTGAATCATACTTCTAAACTTATAAATCCAATATGGATTTCCATTTAGTCCTATACGTTCCTGTTTATAAAGAGCAGGTCCTTTAGAGGTGAGTGGGATTAATAAAAATAAAATTAATAAAAAAGGGCTAGCGATTACTATAACAATTGACGATACAATCACATCAAACATCCGTTTAAAAATTTTTTGACTTACGCTTAAAATTGGAGATTTTATCGAAATGACGAGCATATCATCTATTTGCTGTGTACCGGCACCCAGTATCGACAATTCAAATAATTGTGGTACCACCAATATTTCTTTTCCGTAATTGATACATAAGCCCACAATTTCCTCTTTATCCTCCCTGCTAATAGTGGGGCTTAGTAGGAAAAGATCTCCCTTTTTTACGTAGTCATGGATAAAACCTTTTTTTGCTAAGGGAATAAATCCCGATATTTCGAACCACCCTTTATTATGATTTAAGAATTTGTCAGCTAAATACAATCCTGTTTTTGAATCTTCACCGATAATATAGACTTTCTTTTTACCGAATATTTTTTTGTTTAAATACCAAATACATACCCGCGTACAGATTAATAGAATCGTTTGAATAAGGAATGCTTCAAAAATAAAGCTTTGCTGGAAGGATAGATAATGTGTCCATAGTGATACCATTGAGATGAAACCTGAGAAGACAACCATCGATAATATAATTGAATATACTAAATGCTGAATACTTTTTCTGCGCCAATCTGCGTATAGTCCATAAAGATAAAAAACAATAATTGAGGAAACCGAAAGTACAATTAACCAAAAGTAATCGATGTTCACCCCCTTACTAGGGATTGAAAATAAATTCGAGAACCAATTCGTCATGAAAAATCCTACAGATACTAACGTGATATCAACGAAAGCCAGAATAAATTTTACATAAGTCCCTCTATAGTCTTCATTCATTTCATTTCTCCTTCCTAGGAAGTTTATTGAATATTATAGATAATTGACTTTTTTTAATTTAGATTAGTTACATTTCCAGTACTCCTGTAAAGTATTACTAACCATTTGATCTAGAGAAAAATCCTCTTCTACTTTCCTACGGGCATTTACAATACATTGATTCAGAACCTGTTCTTCAGATTCTATAAATAAAATTTTCTTACAGAAGTCATCTACTGAATGATTATTTATGAGAAAACCCGTTTTATTTTCAATAATAGCTTCCTTAATTCCACCTCGATTAATGGATATGATAGGGGTACCAACTGCCATAGCTTCTAAAATAACCATTGGAAATACTTCTCTATAGGACGTTAAAAGTAAGAGATTCATACTTTTAATAAATTCCTCAGGATTATGAACGATACCCACCATCTTTACCTTATGAGAAAGATTTTGTGAGCGAATTAAGTTGTTTAATTTTTGGTATTCTGGACCATCTCCTGCAATATAAAACATGAGATTCGGAATGTCTCGAAGCTTGTTTGCAATATTAATAAATAGCTCATGATTTTTTTCTTCTGATAATCTTGCTAATATACCAACATTGAAAAATTCCCCTTTTTCTTTTCCATGGAAAACAAACTGTTTTAAATCAACGCCATTGTAAACTGTTGTAATTTTGTTAGGCTTTATTCCGGCCTTCACAAGGTTAAATTTTTCAAAGTCACTTACTGTGATGATTCTTTCTACATATTTATTTAATAAATATGAGAACAAAAATCGACTTTTCTCCTCAAGAACAGTTACATTATGCTTGGTATAAACAATCTTGAAGTTTTTTTTAGTCAACTTTTTAATAAATATACAATACAGAACCATCCTCAAACTATTCGCGTGAATTAGGTCTATTTGTTTATCAATCAATATCTCTTTCAGCTTTTTTATGTTAAGCACATGCTTAGTTCTACTTATTTCACTAAAGTTATTTTTATGTTTGATTTTCTCGTACAGCTCTCCTGAACCGGCAGCAAAGTGAAAATTTATGTTAGGGTCCTGTAATTGATTCTCCAATTTACAAAAATACATTTCTGCTCCGCCAAAAATCAGCTTATCCGTAATGACTAAAATGTTCATGCTTTGCATCACCTCCTTTAAAACTTTAATTCAACTTTATTCTTTGTTTATGGGAAGTTAAGACAGGGAGAGGGTCTGTCTTCTTCGCTTCAGTTCGTAATACCTGCTTCTCATTATGCAAATAGGTAGATAATATCGCTAAATACAAAAAAAATATATCGTTAATAATCACCGAAAGGAAACCCATTTGAAGTATAAACCCGATAAATGTAAAGAATAGATAGGGTTTATTTTTATGTGTTCTACTTTGTATTAATTGAACAAACACTAAAATGATAAATAAGCAAAAGCAGGAAATTCCTAATAAACCGGATTCTGATAATATCTCTAAAAATGTATTATGAACTTGAAGTGTATCTCCAAATTGAAATGAATTGTAAGCAGGAAAGTTAAATGCTCCAATTCCAACATATTTGTGTGAAGCAAAAAAATCCCAGGCCCTTCCCCACAATTCTAACCTCCCGCTTCCACCATCCGAGGACATGTCTTCAATTCTCGATTCTAAAATCCCATATATATCGAATTTCAAATGAACGATTGCAATATACAAACTAACCGATAAAGCAGCTACGATACCAACTAGCAATTTTAATCGTTTTAATGGATTATCATTCAAAATATAAATAAAGAAGATAAAAGCCATTATTAAAAGCCCGCCTCTTGAAAAAGTCAATAAATTCGTAATAATACAAAGGGTTAAACCAATTTTGTTTTTTAAAGAATTAGAATTGCATAAGTAATAACAAAAAAATAAAGTATTATACAGAACAAAAAAGTTAGGATCCTGTACCAACCCGATTAATCGGGGGTAATCCCGATCTAACATGACTCCGAATTCATATATTCTGTCGCCCTCGAAAATAAAGCCCACACTTTTTAATCCGATAAAATAGAGGACTAGGCTAGCTAAATTAAAAAAAAGTCCTACATCTGAAATCGCCCTTTCGACCACCAAATTTTTTGATCTTGCAATAATGGATTTAATAATAAAATAACAAGAAATATATAGAACTATCCCTATGAAAATTCTAATACTGGAGGCTGGATATAATGAAAATGCTCCAGTAAAGCTATACATCAAATAAAATAACAACATCGCTACTTCAAACAAGTGAAGCCTATAGAAGTAAAATGAGCCGATATGGATGAATAAATATAAAATAGAGAAGACCAAATACGGTTTTATGGCAAACCCAACATAAATATAGTAATTTGCAAGAGTTACCAGTAAAAAGAGAAAGAAGATTGTGAAGCTATATTTTTGAGAACTTGGAGCTATATTATCGTCCATCTTATACCCCCTGGGATTTCTTGGTCTTCCATTTATAACCTATTCCACGTACTTTAATAAACTCATAAATTATATTCTTAAATTCTTTATCTATAAAAAGTACTAAGGTTAATAGAAGGAAGTTAAAAACAACAGCTAAAAATGGATGGGAATCTAGAAAAAATTCAATACCACCTAAACAAATGATAAAAAATGATAAGTATGGATATATTGCCTTTTTGGCAATAATCCAACGATTGGGATTGTAAATCCAAAATCCTAATAGGGCAATTCCTTCAATCATTACACCTGCGAATGCTGCTCCAGTTACACCAAATAACCTGCTTAAAAACAAATAAAGAAAGACTCCTGAAATTACTGCAATCGATTGAACAATGGTACGAAGAGACTGTAATCCCTTTGTCGTTAAACCATCTGCTAATGCAATATTAATTGCCTGTAAGGTAAGCATTAAGGATAAAATTTTCAGTGGAAATGATGCATGAATCCACTTATCACCAAACAGTAAATCTATTACAACATTTGACATATAGTAAAAAGGAATTGTCATCGCCATTCCTACTAATGTCATGATCTTGATAAGCGTTATGTTGTATCTTAAATGATCGTCTAATAGATTATTATTAAAGGCTCTGAATAGTACTGGGTAATAAGCTCCCGCAATAATAAATGGAATTTGCTGTAATGCCTGGGGAATTCGATAAGCTACTGCAAATAATGCAACTTCTTCTAGAGTTATGGTCTTTTCAAGCACTAGGGGTCCTAAATGCGGAAGCATTACAAAAAGCAATCCACCTAAAGTAAATGACCCTAGATTTTGTAAAAGTCCTTTATGGAATTTACCTTTCAATCGAATGTTAACATTTCTACTTACTAGATAGACCCCAAACACACCTCCGGCAAAATAAGACAGACCATATAAAGTGGTAATAATCAATGGCTTAAGGCTAAAGTGAATCCCTACTGTTAGGGTCAGAACTAAACAAACAGAAGAAATAATTCGTATCATCCCGTTATACTGCATTTTCTCAATCATTTGAAAAAACGTTGTACCGATACTTTGTAGGGCAATTCCTAAAACCATCGGAATAATTAAATAATACGCTGTTTGTATTAACTCTTTATTCCCTGAGTTTGAAATATGAATTACGACAAATCCACAGATAAATGTTGCTACAAGTAAAACCATTCTCATTTTCACATATGAAGAGATTAGGATGGATAGATCCATATCCTTTTTAGATCCTTCTCTTAAGACAATGGTACTTAGTCCAGCATCTGTAAAATATCCCATAATCATTGCAAATGCTAACACAACACTAAACATCCCATAATCATACGACTTTAAATAATTGGCTAAAATGATTAGTGCCGTAGCATTTAATACACTAGATAGTGCTGTACTATAAAACAGATGAGTAATATTTTTTGCAATAGAATTTTTCTTTAATTTCTCCATAAAAATAGCCACCTTATATTAACAAACACCTGATTAAAGAAGTTTTCCCCCTAGTAATTATCCTGTTTGATAAATAACTCCTACAATTCTATTGTTTTTTCTATCCAAGTAATCTTTTGTTAGAAGTACATCTTCTTTCTTCGTTTTATTTTCTGTTAGCACTAAAATAACACCATCACATTGATTTGCTAGAATATGAGAATCTGATGCTATTAAAAAAGGTGGGGCATCAATGATTACCACATCAAACTCCGACACACAGTTTCTAACAAATTCCTTTACTTTACTTGCTATCCATATTTCTGATGGATTTAAAGGAATAGGACCAGTTGGTAAAACGAATAGTCCTGGGACAAACGTTTCTTTGATATAAAGTTGGATGTTTTCTTCATCCAAAATCACATTTGTTAATCCATTCTCATTTTTTATCTGAAACAAACTGTTTAATGAAGGTTTCCGTAAATTGGCATCAACAAGTAGTACCTTTTTACCTTGCTCAACAAAAGCAATTGCTAATTTAGAAGAGATAATAGATTTTTGTTCCTCATTACGTGGCGATGTTACCATTAATAATACCGAATCACTAATAGATACTTGATCTATATTCGTACGAATCATTCGAATTTGTTCAGTACTGATTAAATCTTCATTAAGCTGAAGCCTTTGCATTATTTTTTTTGTTTCATCCCTTTTCTTATACACTGATTTGCCCCCTCTTATTATCATTTAAGACGGCTGACTGTTGCTTCCTTTTGTTTTTATTCATAAATTTTCTTTTGCTATTTTTTAAATTTATTTGTCCTAATACTGGTAAACCTACAATACCTTCAATCTCTTTTACATCTTTAATCGAATCGTCCCAATACTCTCTAAACATTGCAAGGCCAACACCAAGGAAAATTCCAATCATTGCACCAATTGCGACGTTTAAAGACAAACTTCCAACGATCTTAATCGATGGATCTCCATCTGTATCACTTAATAGCTTTATATCCTTAACATTAAACAGCTCATACATTTTATTGACCGATGTTTTAGCTATGGTATGTGCAAGCTTCTTAGTACTTTCCAAATCATGATCCCTTACTACTACATTGATAATTTGTGAATTTCTATTATTTTGTACAACTATCTTTTTCTCTAATTCGTCATCATTTATATTAAGCTCTTTTTTAACAGAATTTAGCACGATTGGACTCTTTATGAAATCAATTGTTGAAGCAAGCAGCATACTAAGTTCTTGTGTATCACTATAATTACCTTCTTCCTTTGTAAGTTTGCCAATTAGGATATTTTCAGTAGCTTCATAGGTTGGCTTTAATAAAAATAGGGATAAACCAACAGTCAAAAGAGATACACATATTACTGTAAGAATGATGGTTACTATTCTCTTTCTAATAATGCGAAGGAACTTTTTTAGATCTATTCTTTCGTCCATGGTGACCTCCAAAAACTAATATATTTATTACTCAGTTTTTACCATATGAATCAATCATGAGAGAACTGAAACATCTCGCTCCATCGTTAGCAATACATTCATCCCTCTAATTACTCTTTATAACGAACACAAAGGTGCAACTTAACAAAAAAGTGTTGGATTCTACTTTGAATTCAGCGCGTCTTCTTCTGGAGTAGAATAATAATTATGTACTCCTTTATCTTTAATATAGTTTGACCCTATATTCGTGTATAAACTATTTCTCATAGACTCTTTTGAAAATTCTATTATTGGATTATTGCCCTTTACTATATGAGCGTCCCATATTAAACCTTCAAATTTATTATCAGAGCCACTTACTGTTATTACTTCTTTAGTATATTTAGAGACTTGAATTTGAAGTCCACTAAAATCATTACCAGAACTTTCATTTGGAACACTCATCGAGCTATTAATATCAATACAGCTTATACAGTCATCCAAGGTTAGATTAATAAATCGATTGCCGTTAATAAAGCTATATTTATTACTATCTTTCGGTTTTTCAGCTTCCAATTTAACACCGGTATGAAATCCTGCAATTCTAATATCAGTAAAATTAACAAAACAAATGAATTGACCTGGGCCACCTGCATAAAGATGAAGACCTGTACCCCTATGTGAGCCGCTGGTGTTTAAGAGTGTAACATTTTTGATTTGAGTTCTATCCCATGACCAAAATTTATGAATACCGTCTAAGTAAATAACATCTGAATCAAAGTTAGCATCTATTATTTCAAGAACTCCATTTGATATTGACGCATTTTTTTTCACATTAATTGCTTGAAAGTTCCCTTCTATTCTTAACCTAGTATTTTGACCAAATTCCAATTCAACACCCTCTTTTAAAACTAATCCTTTCTTTAGAATATAACTCTTATTTCCAAGTAACTTTACTTTTCCAATTTTTGTTTCATGGCTGTAATTTATTGCTTCTTGAATGGATCGTGAATCGTCTTTCAAATCATCACCGATAGCTCCAAATTCATCCACATTCACATATTCGTTTTGGCCAGTGCCAGTCCTTGTAGCGACTTGATGCTCATTTTTAAATAAAAAAAGAAGGCCAACAATAAGAAAAATGGCTGAAATATATATAGTTGTACTCCTTCTAATCATAATTCTCTCCTTACAATCCCTTAAGTTATTCTTTATATAATCAATTATAGTTCATTATAATGAACAAATCAACAATATCATCCCATAAATAGGTAATTATGCTCGTGAACAACATTTTCCAATAACATCTTACAAAATTGGCTTGTGCAACAATAACTAAATTTTCAAGATGTTGTATGAATGTTCTGATTTTCGTAATTCATTTTGATTTTAACCGACTGTTGTTGTCCTTTTTTACTCCGATTATTTTTAAACCAATCATAAGTTTTTTCTAACCCAGCCTGAAAATTATGAAGTGGTTCCCAATCCAGGTCCTGTTTAATCTTTGTATTTTCCAACCTAGAAAATTTGATATCACCTTGCTTTGGCTCTTTATAGATTACTTCTTTTATATCTTCCAAATTTCCGAGAGTATAAATAAAATCGTTCACACTTGTCTCTGTATTAGTTGATAAATTATAAACCCCTTTGAGATCATATTCGACGCCGCGATAAATGGCATAGGCAACATCTTCTACATATATAAAGTCCCTAGTTTGCTCTCCGTCCCCAAAAACCTGCAGGGGCTCTTGTTCTAAAACATTGTTAATAAAAATGGAAATGACTCCACCTTCACCGACTGTTCCTTGCTTAGGACCAAAGACATTTGAAAAGCGGTAACAAAGTGTATCAACACCAAACATTACAGTCCACTTTTTGCAATATAGTTCCCCTACCCATTTATTGATTCCGTATAGTGATAGAGGATCACATAAAGCATCTTCTTTCAATGAAATATCATCATTAAGACCATAAACGGCTGCTGAAGAAGCAAATACTACTTTTTTCACTCCATATTTGTGTGATAATTGAAGTATATTTGTCAATCCTAGGATGTTTGATTGAGAATCTAGGTATGGGTTCACCATTGATGTTCCGACATTTACTTGTGCTGCCAGATGAATAACTACATCAAATCGATTAGATTGGAATACCCCCTCACACATTTGGTCTTCTACGTTTAATTGATAAAATTTATGATTGAACTTCACATTATCCTTATTTCCTGTAGAAAGGTTATCAATAATGTAGACTTCATCACCTTCCTTAAAAAATCTTTCAGCAACAAAGGAACCTATAAAGCCATAACCACCAGTTACAAGGACCCTCATATTTTCACCTCTATATATTTTGTCTAATTGTTATAACTATTTTTTGCCTTTTTGTAGGGCTTTTCTTAACTCAATTAAGTCTTTCTCATTTATCAATCCAGATTCTAGTGCAATATTTATAAAAATGTTCCAATTTTTTACATTCCCTTTACCATTATCATTTGTATCAGATTTTGCGGTATCTTGGCTTAAAAGTGTTTGTATGTCTACATCTAGTACTTTGGCTATTTTCCCCAAAATTTCAATTGAAGGGTTACTCTGGATATTCCTTTCGATTTGACTTAAGTAAGATTTTGAGATAGATGTTTTCTCAGCTAATTGAGATAAGGTAAGGTTTTTTTCTTTCCTTAATTTTTGAATTATATTTCCTAACATAATGTGCCTCCTAAAATAAATTTCACTCCTCTCTTAAATATCATTATAGTAAACAATTAGTTCTCTGTAAAGAACGATAATAATCACTTAATACTTTTGGTAAGTGCTTTATTACGAACAATACTTAACCATTAACTCATTTTTAATAAAATAAATTGACACCACCGCTAAGTTGTAGTAAATTTTATAAATAATCTAAATATTAATTTTCTTATCAAGAGAGGTTGAGGGAATGGCCCGAAGACACCTCAGCAACCATCAATGGCTACACTCATTGAAAAGGTGCTAAGTCCTGCAAATTATTCGTTAATTTGCAAGATAAGAAGAATGACTTTTTGGTCGTACTTACAAAAGCCTTCTTCTTATAAAAAGAAGGCTTTTTTTATTTATTATATTTACTACACAAGGAGTGGTCATCATGTACAAAATTGAAACGAAACTTGCCCAAATAGGAAACCGCAGTGAGACAACAACTGGAACCGTTAACCCACCTGTATACTTTTCAACAGCCTTTCGTCATGAAGGTATCGGGCAATCCACTGGGTTCGACTATACCCGCACAGGAAACCCAACGCGTCAGCTCCTAGAAAAAACAATTGCTGATTTAGAGTGCGGTGATCAAGGATTTGCCTGCAGCTCTGGTATGGCAGCAATCTTAACGATTCTTTCTTTATTCCAATCCGGTGATGAATGGCTGGTAAGTGAGGATTTATACGGCGGTACCTACCGTTTATTAGAAAAAGGCTATCAAAAATGGGGCTTGAAAAGTCAATATGTTAATACCTGTTGTCCGGAAGAGATTGAAAAGAAAATTACGCCGCAAACAAAGGCCATCTTCCTTGAGACACCAACCAATCCACTTATGCAGGAATCCGATATTGCCGCTGTTTCAAAAATTGCCAAGGAACATGGACTATTGCTAATTGTGGACAACACTTTCTATACGCCACTGTTACAACAGCCGATAACACTTGGTGCTGATATTGTCATCCATAGTGCGACGAAATACTTAGGTGGCCATAATGATGTTCTAGCCGGACTTATTGTCGCTAAAGGAAAAGAGCTTTGTGAAGCATTGGCATTCCATCATAATGGTGCTGGAGCAGTGCTGAGCCCATTCGATTCCTGGTTATTAATGCGTGGTATGAAAACTTTGTCACTACGAATGGAACGACATGAAAAAAATGCAAAGAATATTGTCGAATTTCTATCCCAGCATGATGCTGTCACAGATGTCCTCTACCCAGGACGCGGTGGAATGGTTTCCTTTAGAATCAAGGATGAAGCTTGGGTTAATCCATTTTTACAAGGCTTAAATCTAATCAGCTTTGCGGAAAGTTTAGGTGGAACGGAAAGCTTTATCACTTATCCGGCAACGCAAACCCATGCGGATATTCCTGAAGAAATCCGAATTCAATCCGGCGTCTGCAATCGTTTATTGCGTTTCTCCGTTGGACTTGAGGATTCACAAGACATAATTGAAGATTTGGAAAAAGCTTTTGCCCATGTTCAAGAAGGAGTGATTGCATAATGGCACACGAAGAATACACATTTGAAACCAGGCTCCTTCATAATAAGCACAAAATTGATCCTACAACAGGAGCGGTTAGTGTACCCATACAGCATGCATCCACTTTTCACCAATCTGATTTCGATCAGTTTGGCAAGTACGATTATGGCCGCAGTTTAAATCCGACAAGGGAAGCACTTGAAGATGTCATTGCTGAACTTGAAGGCGGGTTAAAAGGCTTTGCCTTCTCATCTGGTATGGCCGCCATTTCGACGGCATTTCTCCTGTTATCTGCAGGTGATCATATTGTCATTACGGAAGATGTCTACGGCGGTACATTTCGGATGGTCACAGAGGTCCTCACGCGGCTCGGAATTGAACATACCTTCGTCGATATGACGAATTTATATGAAGTAAAACAAGCCATTCAGGCAAATACAAAAGCGTTCTATGTGGAAACACCATCGAATCCATTAATGAAAGTGACTGACATTAAGGCAATTAGCAATTTAGCTAAGGAGACGGGCGCGTTAACATTTGTCGATAACACCTTCCTTACCCCCTCCCACCAACGGCCATTGGAGTTAGGTGCCGATGTCGTGCTCCATAGCGCGACGAAATTTTTATCGGGTCATAGTGATGTCGTTGCCGGACTTGCTGTCGTCAAAGACGAAAACTTGGCGAAAAGATTAGGTTTCTTGCAAAATGGGTTTGGGGCGATTTTAGGTGTTCAAGATGCATGGCTCGTTTTAAGAGGGATCAAAACGCTACACGTCCGACTGGAACAATCACAAAAATCGGCTATTAAACTAGCGGAATTTTTAGATGCTCATCCGCTTGTTGAAAAGGTTCATTACCCAGGGTTGGAAAGTCACCCACAATATCAAATTCAGAAAACGCAAGCAGCTGGTCCAGGAGCGGTCTTATCGTTTGAATTAGCTAATGAAGATGCACTTCGCACCTTTCTTGCCAATGTAAAAATTCCTGTATTTGCTGTCAGTCTCGGAGCGGTAGAATCGATTCTTTCCTATCCAGCAAAAATGTCCCATGCAGCCATGCCTCAAGAAGAGCGGGAGAAGCGCGGGATTACAAATAGTCTGGTTCGCTTATCGGTCGGACTTGAAAATCCCGATGATTTAATGAAGGATTTTTCACAAGCACTAGAGCAAGTTCGCAAAACACAATTGGTATTACATCAAGGAGAATCATCATGAGTTTTTTAGATAAATTAAAAAATCAAATCTTAATTGCTGATGGAGCAATGGGTACTCTATTGTATTCCTTTGGTAAGGACAGTTGTTTGGAGGAACTAAATCTTTCCCAGCCCGGACACATCCAAACTATCCATAAAGCCTATATTGATGCAGGTGCTGACGTGATTCAGACTAATACTTATGCGGCAAACTATTTAAAGCTGCAGAGGTATGGTTTGGAGGATTCTGTAAAGGAAATTAACAGTGCAGCCGTCTCTATTGCCAAAAAGGCAGCTGCCCAAAACGATACGTACGTCCTTGGAACTATTGGTGGAAATCGAGGAATTAAGCCGGATTCCATTTCTATAGAAGAATTAAAGCGAAGCTTCCGGGAACAATTATATTGCCTCCTTCTTGAAGGAGTGGATGGCTTATTGCTTGAAACCTTTTACGATTTTGAAGAGCTTGAAACCGTTCTAACGATTGCTAGAAAGGAAACAAAGCTGCCGATTATTGCGCAGGTCTCCCATCAAGAGCCCGGGCTTATGCAGGATCGAACTCCTGTCAATGACGCCTTAAAAAGACTTGAAGGCCTGGGAGCCGATGTGGTCGGGCTAAATTGCCGTCTTGGCCCCCATCATATGCTATTAGCGTTAGAACAGATTGAATTACCAGCACATGCTTTTCTATCTGCCTACCCAAATGCCAGTCTCCCTGCCTATACTGACGGAAAGTTTCATTATGAAGGAGATGCCGATTATTTCCGAAATTCAGCAAAAGCTTTCCGTAACCAAGGTGTACGGTTACTTGGCGGATGCTGCGGAACCACTCCTGACCATATTAGAGCATATGCTTCTGAACTAAAAAACAGTGTTCCAGTCACTGAAAAAATAGTAAAATTAAAACCAAAGAAGATAATCGTTGAATCTCATTCTTCTAAAAGGGAATACACTCCCCTACAGGATATTGTGAAAGAGAGACCATCGGTTATAGTTGAATTAGATCCTCCTAGAAAACTAGATACAACAAAGTTTTTCCAAGGAGCTAAAGCCTTAAAAGAAGCGGGCATCGATTCGATTACCCTAGCTGATAATTCACTTGCAACGGTCCGAATTTCCAACGAATCGCTGGGCTATTTAGTGAAACAGGACTTAGGAATGCGTCCGCTCATTCATATTGCGTGCCGTGACCGCAATATTATCGGATTGCAATCGCATTTAATGGGTCTGCATACGCTTGGGATGAATGATGTTCTTGCTATTACTGGTGATCCTGCAAGAGTAGGAGATTTTCCAGGTGCATCATCTGTTTACGATGTGTCCTCCTTTGAACTTATTCAAATGATTAAGCAGTTGAATGAAGGATTGTCTTTTTCAGGGAAAGATCTGGGGCAAAAGACAGACTTTAGCATTGCGGCAGCCTTTAATCCCAATGTCCGCTCACTGGAGAAAGCAGTGAAGAGACTTGAGAAAAAAGTTCATTATGGGGCAGATTACTTTATCTCCCAACCGGTTTTTTCTGAGGAAAAATTACTCGAAGTTTATGAACATACAAAGCATCTTGATGCACCAATCTATATTGGCTTAATGCCACTAATTAGCAGCAAGAACGCTGAGTTCCTCCATAATGAGGTACCTGGTATTAAGATTGCCGATTCAATCCGCCAGCGGATGGCCCAACTAAATGATCAACCGCTTCAAGCTGCCCGAGAAGGAATTGCCATTACTAAGTCACTAATCGATGCAGCCTTAGATTTATTTAACGGTATTTATTTGATTACACCATTTTTACGTTATGAATTAACTGCTGAATTGGCGTTATATACCCGTCAGCGTGCTAGTGAATTGAGGAGGAGCACCTATGCCGAAAACACCATTTACTGAACAACTCAAAAAACGAATCCTCGTGATGGACGGGGCAATGGGTACCATGATCCAGGAAGCAAATCTTACAGCGGAAGATTTTGGCGGCGAGCAGTATGAAGGCTGTAACGAGCACTTGAATTTAACCGCTCCATCCGTCATTGCTAATATTCATCGTGAATACTTAGAGGCTGGAGCAGATATCATTGAAACCAATACATTTGGGGCGGCAAGCCTGGTTCTCGATGAATATGAACTTGGTTTTAAAGCCTATGAAATTAATAAAATAGCTGCCTTTCTTGCTGTGAAAGAAGCTTACAAAGTTTCAACTGATGAGTGGCCGCGTTATGTGGCAGGCTCAATGGGCCCAACAACAAAAACCTTAAGTGTAACAGGTGGAACTACTTTTGATGCACTTGCAGCCGCATACGAGGAACAAGCCATCGGCCTAATTGATGGCGGTGTCGATTTACTGCTTCTTGAAACGAGTCAGGATATGTTGAATGTAAAAGCGGGCTATGTTGGTATCGAAAGGGCGTTTGAAAAAACCGGCAAAACGCTGCCGCTGTTTATTTCAGGGACGATCGAGCCAATGGGTACAACGCTCGCAGGGCAGTCAATTGAATCGTTTTTTATTTCCGTTGAACATATGAATCCCGTTGCTGTGGGACTTAACTGTGCAACTGGGCCAGAATTTATGCAGGATCATGTCCGCTCATTAGCAAATCTAGCATCGACAGCAGTCAGCTGTTATCCAAATGCAGGTTTGCCTGATGAAGAAGGTCATTATCATGAAACACCAGAGACTTTAGCCAAAAAGCTGTCTGATTTTGCCGCACATGGCTGGCTTAATATTGTCGGTGGCTGTTGTGGGACGACTCCAGACCATATTAAGGCGATTGCCGATGCGATGAAAGCCTACCAACCAAGAGAATTTAAACAAACCTCAGTTCATATGGTTTCCGGGATTGAACCATTCATCTATGACGATCCAACGTTAAGACCCATCATGGTCGGCGAACGGACCAATGTAATTGGCTCACGAAAATTCAAACGGTTAATTACCGAGGGGAAATTTGAGGAAGCATCAGAGATTGCTCGAGCCCAAGTCAAAGGCGGCGCGCATGTCATTGATCTTTGCCTAGCCGACCCTGACCGTGAAGAAATCGTTGATATGGAAAACTTTATTAAAGAAGTTGTTAAGAAAGTAAAAGCTCCCCTAGTGATCGATTCAACCGACGAAAAGGTCATCGAAAGAGCCCTTAAATATTCACAAGGAAAAGCGATTATCAATTCCATTAACCTTGAAGATGGTGAGGAACGATTTGAAGCAGTTGTCCCATTAATCCATCGCTATGGTGCTGCGATCGTCGTTGGAACCATTGATGAGGAAGGCATGGGAGTAACTGCACAGCAAAAGCTAGCCATTGCTAAACGCTCTTATGATATATTAGTGAACAAATATCACCTGAAGCCACAGGATCTCATTTTTGATCCGCTTGTTTTTCCAGTTGGTACGGGTGATGAACAATATATTGGTTCCGCCAAGGCAACGGTTGAAGGCATCCGGTTAATTAAGGAGCAGTTCCCAGAAGTACAAACGATTCTTGGAATTAGTAATGTCTCCTTCGGGCTCCCTCCTGTCGGTAGAGAAATTCTAAACTCTGTCTTCCTTTACCACTGCACCCAGGCTGGACTTGATTATGCTATTGTTAATACAGAAAAACTAGAACGGTTTGCATCTATTTCAAAAGAAGAAGTTCAATTAGCGGAGGCCCTCTTGTTTGATACAACAGATGAGTCGCTCGCTACATTCACTGAATTTTACCGTGGCAAAAAGAAAGAACCGAAAACAACCGTTCCAAATATGACCTTAGAAGAGAGACTCGCCTATTATGTGGTTGAAGGTACAAAAGAAGGCTTGCTGCCGGATCTAGATCTAGCGCTTGAAACGTATCCTGCCCCGCTTGATATTATTAATGGACCATTAATGGATGGGATGAAAGAGGTTGGCCGCCTCTTTAACGACAACCAGCTCATCGTTGCTGAGGTGCTCCAGAGTGCTGAAGTAATGAAAGCAGCCGTTTCGCATTTAGAACCTCATATGGAAAAAGGCGATGTTTCTGCTACAAAAGGGAAAATCATTTTAGCTACCGTAAAAGGCGATGTTCATGATATCGGTAAAAACCTCGTCGATATTATTCTCAGCAATAATGGCTATGAAGTAATCGACCTTGGGATTAAGGTGAATCCAACTGACTTGGTTCAAGCCATTCTTAGAGAAAAACCAGACATGGTTGGTTTATCGGGTTTGCTGGTCAAATCTGCCCAGCAAATGGTGTTAACAGCTCAGGATATGAAGGATTCCGGTATTGCCGTACCTATCCTCGTTGGCGGTGCAGCTCTTTCTCGGAAATTCACAGATACGAAGATTGCCAAAGAATATGACGGCCTTGTCCTTTATGCAAAGGATGCAATGAATGGTTTAGCCCTTGCGAATCAATTGAATTCGGAAGAGGAAGTTCAAAAATTAATGCTTGCGAAAAATGAAAAATTAGCCTCTTTAGCTATTCCTAGGGAGTTTGAGCGCCCCTCGACTGTATCTGTTGCTGTAAAACCGAAACCGGCTGTATCGACCCAGGTTCCCGTCTTTACACCAATGGACACAAAGAGGCACATCCTTAGATCGTATTCACTTTCACATATCGAGCCCTATATCAATTTGCAAATGTTGATTGGCCACCATCTCGGTGTAAAAGGGAAAATTGCGAAGTTACTAGCTGAGAAGGATGAAAAGGCTGTTAAGGTAAAAGAAGTCGTGGATCAATTACTAGCAAATGCTAGTGCAAACAATTGGATTACGCCTGCCGCTGTTTATCAATTTTTCCCAGCACAATCCGATGGGAATAAGGTCATTATTTATCATCCTGAAAATCAGGATCAAATTTTGGAAACCTTCGACTTCCCACGTCAGGAATCAGCACCAGGTCTTTGCTTAGCTGATTTTCTAAAGTCAGTTGATAGCGGTGAAAAGGACTATGTCGGCTTCTTCACCGTCACGGCTGGTAGAGGAATTCGTGAAAAGGCAGAACAATTTAAAGCGGAAGGACGCTTTTTGGAGTGCCATGCACTTCAATCATTGGCACTTGAAACGGCGGAAGGCTTCGCTGAATTAATTCACCGTCAAATGCGTGACCGTTGGGGCTTCCCGGATCCGCTTGATTTCAGCATGCAAGACCGATTTGCGGCCAAATATCCAGGTCAGCGTTTTTCGTTCGGCTACCCTGCTTGTC
Source organism: Bacillus sp. OV166 (assembly GCF_900177675.1). Classification (GTDB taxonomy): domain Bacteria; phylum Bacillota; class Bacilli; order Bacillales; family Cytobacillaceae; genus Neobacillus. The sequence continues at coordinate 5,502,501 of NZ_FXWM01000001.1, forward strand.
CTGAATTAGAGGATCAGAAAAAACTGTTTAAGTTGATTCAACCGGAGGAAATTGGCATTCAGTTAACAGAGGGCTGTATGATGGAGCCAGAAGCTTCGGTTTCAGCAATCGTATTCGCTCATCCGGAAGCTAGGTATTTTAATGTGTTAAGATAAAGATTTTTTATGAGATTCCGCGGAATAAGTTCGTCATTCCGCGGAATTTTTCTTTTACCGTGATCACCTCTTGTCGTTATTCCGCCAAAAGGAGATTGAATTCCGCCAAACCAAAACATAATTCCGCCTACTTTGTATTTTATTCCGCGAACCGGATTTACAACCTTAAATCTGTGAACCTTTCTTGACATTTTCCAACAAATCTACTATAGTTACCTAGGTAACTAATTAGTAATTTTTGAGGTGACCTACATAAATGAATAGCCATGAATTATTCCATACGCTGCATCAGCTATCACGCCATCTTACCAATACACTTAATGAAGCATTAAAACCATTAGGGTTATACGGGTCACAATGGTCTGTCATTTTTGTTTTAAAAACCAAAGGCTCTTTAAGCCAAAAAGAACTTTGTGATTACTTATTTGTTGAGGCACCTCCAATGACCCGTACCATTCAACGGCTTGTTAAACAAGGATACGTACGTCAGGTCCCCGGTAAAGACAAACGTGAGAAACTGATTCAATTAACAGATGTGGCGTTAAAGATGTTCCCCGAATGGGAAAGAAGAGTCTTTGAAACGAATCAGTCAATATTGAAGCATTTCCCAGAGACATCACAGGAAGAGCTTTTAAATTTGCAAAAAAGCTGGTTGCAACAGCTTTTATAAAAGGAGCGGATCATATGAATAAACCTAAATTATGGACGAAAAGTTTTATAAGTATTTCTTTAAGTAACTTCTTTCTATTTTTAACCTTTTATGTTTTACTCGTCACACTTCCTATTTATGCGATACAGGAGTTCCATAGCAATGCATCAGAAGCGGGGTTAATGACAACGGTCTTTTTATTTTCTGCGATTATCTCCCGTCCGCTGGCTGGTCAATGGCTTGAAAAAGCTGGTCACAAAAAGGTGCTGCTTACCGCACTGATAATTTTCTCAGGCGCCTCCCTGTTATACTTTTTTCCAAAAACAATCATTGGTTTTCTTTTCATTCGGTTATTACACGGAATTGGTTTTGGCATGGCAACAACCGCTGCAGGGGCAATCGTGGCAGATCTCATCCCGAATTCACGCCGTGGTGAAGGCATGGGCTATTTTATTATGTCGACGAATATGGCGATGGTGCTAGGGCCATTTATCGGCTTAACGGCCATTCAACAATGGGGAGCAAAAACCCTGTTTATCGTTAGTGTCATTGTCGCGATTGGGGCCCTGATTACAGGTTTAAGCGTAAAGGTTAAAGAAATGGGGCAAGCAGACCACATGGTCGTCCATTCTGCGTTTTCATTTCGAAGCTTTTTCGAGGTTTCCGCCATTCCTATCGCAATTGTCGGCTGCTTTCTTGCCATCGTTTATTCAGCGCTTCTTTCTTTCGTATCTGTATTTGCCACTGAAATACACCTTACCGAGATTTCTAGTCTTTTCTTTGTCGTCTATGCGATTGTTTTATTGATTTCAAGACCTTTTACTGGAAAATGGTTAGACCAGCATGGTCCCAATGTGATTGTCTATCCATCCATCGTATTGTTTGCCATTGGGATGTTTATTTTAAGTCAAAGCGGCAGCGCGGTCAGCTTTCTCCTTTCAGCAGGAATGATTGGTTTAGGCTGGGGGACACTTTTTCCAACCTTCCAGACCATCGCCATTCAAGATGCTGCGCCTAGAAAACGAGGGTTAGCTACAGCTACTTTCCTATCAATCTATGATATTGGTATTGCATTAGGCTCGTTTCTTTTAGGCTTAGCGGCCGCAAAAATGGATTATAGTTCGCTCTACTTCTTATGTTCATTCTATATTCTTTTGGGTATTGTTCTTTATTACTTTCTTCATACGCGGAAACAAGCATCCGTGCCAGAACTAAAAAGTCTAAAACAATAAAAAGAATCAGCAATCACCTCTTCTCTAATAGTCAGTATTTGTTATATAATGGTATTCAAATTATTATTAGAGGAGTGATTGTTATGGCAAAATCTAAAGCCAAGAAATTGCGCGAAAAGCTGACTCGTGAAAGCAGAATCAATCCAGAAAAAAAGCGTAGCCCATTTGTTTTTACAGACATGAGGACGAGAAGAACTAAAACGAAAAAGGACCATTTATATCAATTTAAACACAAGAACCATCAATCCCAGGACGGAAATGATGGTTCTTTTTATCTAGTCAGTTAATTTAACTTGAAATTCGGTTTATACGTTAACTCAATTTTAAGCTGATACATGTCTTGGCCCTTGTCTTCTTCTTGCAAGACGACTGTCCAGTTTTTCGCTATCATGTTTCGGAGTGTCTGAAGATTATCGGCAGGCATTTTAACAGTATCTAGAAACTCTCCATTATCAACGAAATCTTCGCCTTCCTTCATTCCAAACTTAATGGCTAACAAGGATTTAAGTGCGCCTTTCGTCAAAAAAGAAAATTCATACCCAGATTTGATGGCCTGATGGCATTTCTGTTTATTTCCGTGATAATAGTCAACCATTGATTTCCATGAAGGAATACCTTCACCGATACTCTCAAGTAATTCTTCATTTCCTTCATTTAAAAGGGCAACGATAGTTGGATTATTAAATCCTTTTGCTTTCATCATTTCAAGCATTAGTGCATAATTTAACGCTAACTTTACCTTTTCCATTTTATCCATCACCCTCTTTTTAATATAAATGGCAGGCAACTAGATGCTCACCATCAACTTCTTTTAGAAGCGGATCTACTTCTGCACAGATTGGTTTAGCAAATGGACAGCGCGATCGGAAGCGACAGCCAGTTTCCATCTCAATTGGGCTTGGTAGCTCCCCTGTAATAATTTCTCGCTTGCTATTCTGTGCTTTGATTGGATCCGGTATTGGAATTGCAGATAATAATGCTTGCGTATATGGATGCAACGGTTTCTTGTATAGCTCATCACTCTTTGATATCTCGACCAATTTGCCAAGATACATCACACCGACCCGGTCTGAGATGTGGCGAACCATTGATAAATCATGTGCCACAAACAAATAAGTCAGCTTCATCTCACTCTGTAAATCTTCTAACATATTTATTACTTGTGCTTGAATGGAAACATCCAGTGCAGATATGGCTTCATCGCAAAGAATGAAATCAGGATTGATCGCTAACGCACGAGCAATACCAATTCTTTGACGCTGACCACCGCTAAATTCATGCGGAAATTTTTCTAAGTCATCCTTTTTCATGCCTACTTTTTCAAGCATATCGATAACGACTTCTCTTCTTTCATTTTTCGATAATGCGGTATGAATCTCTAACGGTTCATCAATGATTTCTTCCACATTCATATAGGGGTTTAGTGATGAATACGGGTCCTGAAAAATCATTTGCATTCTTTTTCGATACGGTTGAAGTTCTTTGTTCTTTAAGTTGGCAATATCTTTACCATCAAAAAGAATTTCTCCCGCAGTGGGGTCGTACAAACGATTAAGGGTTCTGCCCAATGTGGATTTACCACACCCCGATTCTCCAACAAGACCAAACGTTTCCCCTTTATAAATATGAAACGAGACATCATCGACAGCCTTTACAACTTGTTTATTTTTGCTGAACATAGAATTTTTTAATGGGAAGTATTTCTTTAGATTTTTTACTTCAATGAGTATTTGCTTTGTCTCAGTCATCTAGATGATCTCCTTCCCCTGTTAAGAAGCACATACTTTTCTGTGTTGCTGAGAAGTTTTTGTATTCCGGTACCTCGATGAAACATTTATCCATCGCATACTCGCAACGTTCAGCAAATGGACAACCGCGCTTCATACTCTGAAGCGACGGGGCGGCACCTTTTATAGACTTTAATCTCGTTTTTTCTCCGTCCACCCTTGGAATGGAGTTCAATAACGCTTTAGTATACGGATGTTTGGGTGAATAAAAGATTTCATGCACAAGCCCCTCTTCCATCACCATACCTGCATACATAACCAAAATGCGGCTGCAAATAGTCGCTACGACTCCAAGATCATGTGTAATAAACACTACCGACATATCGTTTTCTTGCTGCAGCTTTTTTAACAATTCTAGAATTTGAGCCTGGATCGTTACATCCAGAGCTGTCGTTGGTTCATCAGCAATTAATAGCTTCGGATTGCAAGCTAAAGCCATAGCAATTAATACCCTTTGTCTCATTCCACCTGAAAATTCATGGGGGTATTGATTAACTCTTGTTTCAGGAGAAGGAATTCCTACCATTCTCAGCAGTTCAACAGCCTCGAGCCTAGCTTCTCTCCTGTTCATACCTCTAACTCTTATTAGTAATTCAACAAGATGATCTCCTGCTTTTTTTAATGGATTAAGAGCTGTCATTGGATCTTGAAAAATCATCGCGATATCGCGACCCCTTATGGCCCTTTTTTCTTTTTTAGATAGGCTTTCGAAATTCTTCCCATCTAGAATGATTTCTCCTGCATCGACTTTTGCATTACTCGGAATAATGCCTAGAATCGATTTAACCAAGATACTTTTTCCGCTCCCTGATTCACCGACAATCCCTAATATTTCGCCCTTTTGAACAGTAAAGTCTATGCCACGGACTACCTCCGTTTTCGAGTTGCCATTGTAAAAGCTTGTACGGAGGTTTTTAACATCTAGTAAACTATTTTTATCCTTTACGTTATTGCTCATTACAGCTATGCCTCCTAATTATTTCCCACTCGTCTTTGGCTCGACTACTACCCGAAGAATATCACCTAGTCTATTAAAAGAATAAACGGTTAGTACAATGAGAAGTCCAGGTAGTATTGCCATATATGGTGCATTGCCTAAATTTCCTTGTGCATTTTGAAGCATGCTTCCCCATGAAGATAATGGCTGTTGAATCCCGAGCCCAAGAAAGCTTAAGGCTGATTCCATTAATATTGCATTGGCAATACTTACGGTAGATGCCACGATGATAGTAGGAAAAACGGCTGGAATAATATGCTTCAAAATTACTTTTTTCAATGATTGTCCTGATGATTTAGCATATAAAACATATTCTCTTTCTTTTATCGAAAGGGTTTCAGCACGAACTAACCTAGCCGTGCTCATCCATGTAAAAAGACCAATAACAAGAATAATAGCTTTTAAACCTGGTGTAAGATAAATACTTACAACTGTCACAAGAATCATCCATGGAATGGAAGAAATCACATCAACGGTTCTCATTAAAAAGTTATCAACACGGCCACCAAAATAGCCGCTTATTGTCCCAATTAATACTCCAATACAAGTAGAAATAAGCATGGCTAAAATCCCAACTGTGAGGGAAATTCGCCCACCATATAAGGCTCTTGTTAGATAATCTCTACCAAGCTCGTCGGTTCCAAACCAATGCTTCGCACTTGGTCCTTCAAGCACACTTGTAACATCGACCTTATCAGGTGGATACGGAGACAAAAAGGCGAAGATAGATATAAATAAGATAAGAGTAAGGAAAATTAGGGCAATAGCCGCCGTTTTATTGCGTTTAAGTCCTTTTTTAAACTGTTGCATTCTTCTATTTTTCTTACCGGCCAACTTCTATTCCCCCATTCCCTTAATTCTTGGGTCGACAATGCTATATAAAATGTCTGAAACCAAATTCCCAATGATGACAAGGCTTGCTGATAGCAGCATGATGGCCATGACAACTGGATAATCAAACCCTTGAATTGCTTTTACAAAATACGTTCCAATTCCCGGCCAGCCGAAAACTGTCTCCGTTACGACTGCTCCAGTTACTAACATTGGAAGGCTCATTCCCACAATAGTAATGATAGGAAGTAGGACGTTCCTAAGTACATTCCTAAATAAAATAGAAGTTGAATTGGACCCATATGCCTGTTGAACCATAACATAATCTTCGGAAAGCTGGCCAATTGTAGATGAACGGACATAGCGAACAAGCTCTGGCATGAATGAAAGCATTAAAACCGTACAAGGTAGGATCATATGACTTAAAAGATCGGAAAAAGATTCTTCATTTCCAATGGTGTGCATCCCAAGGATTGGGAAGATATTCAGACGGTGGCCAAAAATGAACACAAGAATCATCGCCATCCAAAAGCTAGGAATGGCAATCCCAAATGAACTTAAACCATCAATGACTTTATCCGCTAATTTCCCCTTCTTAGCACCGGCAATTAATCCAAGAAGAATGGAAAAAAACAAGGCAAGGATGTAAGCGGGAAGAACTAGGAGAATAGTATTTGGTATTCTAGCTGAAAGATCATTTGTTATACTTTCATGCGTGACAATGGAATATCCCCATTCACCGCTTATAATCCCTTTAACCCAATAAAAGTATTGCAAATAGGCAGGCTTGTCTAATCCATATCTGGCTTTTATCAGTTCAACGGTTTTATTTGTCATGTTCGGTGTCGTCATTGCATCCACCGCATCATATGGAGCCAATTGGATAAGGGTAAAGCAAATGATTGAAATAATGAATAGCAAAGGGATCGCCTGTAAAATCCGTTTAATAATATACTTTAACAAAAATAACCCCACTCCTTACGTTTCTCATATTGACTTTGAGTCTAATCGGAAACGAATACTAGCACACAATTTCTCTTCCATTCAATTACTTTTGGTACTAAAAAATAAAGATAAACAGCGGACTGTTTATCTTTATCTATATCTTCTTAATGAGCTATTTATTTAATAGGATAGCTTCGACATATCCTCAAACGTGTAAACTGGTACTAATCCAGCTTCTTCGATGCCTTTGATTCTAGAATCAATTGCAAGGATTCGTTTGTTTTCTGTTAGAGGATAGAAGGCAGCATCTTCGATAATAAGTTTTTGAATTTCTTCATAAATAACTTTACGCTTCACATCGTCTTTCTCTACACGACCTTGATTAAATAACTCATCTACTTTGGTATTGCTGTAATGCATGTAGTTTGCTTCACCATTCTTTACAAATAAGGAATTAAAGGTGTCTGGATCAATTCCCATAATGTAGCCGCTAAGATACATATCAAAATCAGTTTGAACGCTTTGAAGCTTCTTGCTTAACGCAGTAGCATCCATTCCTACCAACTCAACGGAAACGCCTGCAGCTTTTAAGTTTTGTTGGATGACAGCGGCTTGCTTCTGCTGGATTGGATTATTAGCAATAAAAGCAAGTTTTAATTTTAGATTAGAAGCTCCTGCTTTTGAAAGTAAGTCTTTCGCTTTTTTTGTATCAAATTTATGTTTTTCTACATTGTCAGTAAAATAGGTTGCTTTCTTTGGTAAGAAAGAATAGGCAGGCATAGAATAATCGGTAGATACATAACTTGCTGTATTGATTTCATCACGATTTAATCCGAAAGCAATTGCCTGCCTTACCTCTTTTTTCTGTACTGCTTTTGAGCTTAAGTTAAATGCTAAGTAACCAATTCGTCCTTCATCGTACGGTTTAATGGTTACATTTGAATCCTTAAACTTGCCTGAATCTGAAGGCTGAATGGCTAAAGCGTTAATTTCTCCTTTTTGGAGAGCCATTGTAGCTGTATTTGGATCCATAATAATACGGTAAACAACCTTTGCAATCTTTGGTGCACCTAAGAAATAATCATCATTCTTTTCAAAAGTAACACTTTCCCCAGCTTTATATTCTTTTAATTTGTAAGGACCAGTCCCCACTGGAGTAGCATTTTTTGAGCTATTCGCAATGTTTGTTTCCCCTTCGTAAACATGTTTCGGCATGATGAAAATGTTACCCAATGCTTCCACTGCACCCATGCTAACTGTTGGTAACGTGAATTTAACTGTATAATCATCTACTTTTTCAACTTTAACTGGTTGATTATTAAATAATAGCTGGCTTCTTGCCCAACCACCATTTTCCTCTTTTAACATTTGCTCATAAGTGAATACAACATCATCGGCAGTAAATGGCTGACCATCATGCCACTTTACGTCTTTTCTTAATTTTGCTGTATACGTTAAGAAATCATCTGATGGTGTCATGCTTTCCGCCAAGAAGTACTTAATATTATCTTTACCGTTATACATATATAATGGAGAATAAAGGGTTTTAATTTCCATTAAACCATAACGGTCACCGGTAGTGATTACGTTAACGGCGTTCCCAGGATCTCCGTCAATTCCATATATAAAGGTATCCGGTTTGTTGGTAGCTTCATTTTTAGAACTTGACTTATCTAACGATTTTGAAGAACAGCCGGCAAGAACTAGAAAGATACTTAATAAGATGGCTACAAGAATATTAACATTTTTACGAACCAATTTGTCTTCCCCCTACGCTAATACTATTAATTTGAATTCCTACTAATCTTATATGTATTACAAACAATAATTTTACACGATAGTATAATAATAGTAAATAATATCCCTTTCAATTTCTTATTTTCTCCTTATACTGCGGTAATTTTTTAATTAGAGGAATTCAAATATATAATAATATTGACGGGCAGTTCATTTTACATAAGTTTCTAATTACGCTAAGCTTAATCTAGCTTTAATTTTTAAAAAAAATGGAGGTTATTGATATGATTGACGTTCTAATTGTTGGTGCTGGGCCTACAGGAGCAAGTGCAGCCCTATTTACAGCCAAAGCTGGTAAGAAAACATTGGTTATTGATAATGATAAAAGTGTGACCAAGCGTGCTTGGATTGAGAACCATTATGGTGTTGCAGAAATTACTGGACCTGACCTAGTTGAAACTGGTAAGAAACAAGCCAGCAAATTCGGTGCAGAAATTGTCCAAGCTACGGTTTCAAATATCAGTAAAACTGAAAGCGGTTTTATAGTTGAAAGCGATCAAGGGGAATATGAGGCTAAACATGTTATCCTTGCCACTGGTATGTCTGTTGATCTAGCTGAAACAGCGGGATTACAAACAAAGCCAGGTACAGAGCCAAGAATCAAGACTATTTTTGACGTGGATGCTGCTGGAAAAACAAATATTGACGGCATTTGGGCAGCAGGAACTGTTGCCGGTGTGAGTATGCATACCATTATTACTGCTGGCGACGGTGCCAAGGTGGCGATTAATGTTATTAGTGAAATAAACGGGGAACGTTATGTTGACCATGATGTTTTAAAAGCTTAAAAAAGGGTACATAAAGGGGGAAGCCAGATGGCAGTAAAGAAAATGGACCATGTCGGCGTAATGGTAAATGACCTTAATGCCTCACTTCTTTTTTATCAAAAAGTGGTTGGGTTGGAGTTAAAAGACCAATTTACGATTGCAAACGGTTCGATAAATTTAGCCTTCCTTGGGTTCAATGGGTCCGACGAAACAGAATTAGAATTAGTGTATGGTGGAAATCCCGACCTTCCAACTGAAGGGAAAGTTAATCACATCGCCTTTTTAGTGGACAATATAGAAGAGGAATTCAACCGTTTAAAAGGCGTCAACGTTGTTTTCATTAGTGATGAGATCGTGACACTTCCGAATGGATATCGTAATTTCTTTGTGCAAGGACCCGATGGTGAAAAAGTCGAGTTTTTCCAACGTTAAGTTTAAATAAAAGAGAGGGACTCAGCAGCTGAGTCCCTTTTCTTCATTGTGAGTACAAGATGGTTTTCACATAAAAATTGACAGTCTAAACCCATCCTTTTAAAATTGGTTTAACTTGATTATAACTAGCATTGGTAATCTTACCTAAATATTTCAAAATACTTACAAGGAGCAGTTTCATTACTTATCATTTTCTAGAGTAAGGGGAAATTTTATGATTAAAAAAGATACGAATCTTAAACCAGTCGTTGCTGGTTTACTGTTAGCAATTTTAATGGCAGCTATGGACAATACGATCGTAGCTACGGCGATGGCTACGATTGTAGCAGACCTCGGCGGATTTGATAAATTTATTTGGGTCACCTCTGCCTATATGGTAGCGGTAATGGCAGGAATGCCTATTTTCGGTAAGCTTTCCGATATGTACGGACGGAAACGCTTTTTTATTTTTGGACTTATCGTCTTTCTGATTGGCTCGGCATTATGCGGTATTGCCCAGAGCATCGTTCAATTAAGTATTTTCCGTGCCATTCAGGGGATCGGCGGCGGAGCCCTGATGCCGATTGCTTTTACGATTGTTTTTGATATTTTCCCACCTGAAAACCGCGGGAAAATGACCGGTTTGTTGGGGGCAGTTTTCGGAGCATCCAGCGTCTTAGGGCCGTTACTTGGGGCATACATAACTGATTATATTAGTTGGCACTGGGTTTTCTATGTGAATGTGCCAATTGGAATTGTATCGATTTACTTAATTGTTCGTTATTATCATGAATCATTACAGCATTCCAAGCAAAGGGTTGATTGGCTTGGGGCGATAACACTGGTCATTTCGGTGGTGAGCTTAATGTTTGCCCTTGAGCTAGGCGGGAAAGAATATGCTTGGGATTCTACTCCAATCATCGCTTTGTTTGCAAGCTTTTTCGTCTTTTTTGTGGCCTTTTTCATTGCTGAAATAAAGGCTGCTGAACCGATTTTACCGCTTTGGCTCTTCAAAAGGCGCTTATTTGCCACCTCGCAAATTTTGTCCTTTTTATACGGCGGTACGTTTATTATTTTAACCGTGTTTATACCGATCTTCGTTCAAGCGGTTTATGGTGGGTCGGCTAAGAATGCTGGATTGATTTTAACACCAATGATGCTCGGGTCTGTTGCAGGGAGTTCGGTGGGCGGTATTTTCTTGACGAAAACCTCCTATCGCAATTTGATGATTGTTTCGATTATTTCATACGTTCTTGGCATGTATTTCCTAGGCACCTTGACTGTTGATACCGCTCGTTCCTTGCTGACGATTTATATGATTTTGGTTGGCTTCGGGGTTGGTTTTTCCTTTTCTTTATTACCAACTGCTTCCATGCACAATTTGGAGCCTCAATACCGCGGAACAGCCAACTCAACAAACTCATTTTTAAGGTCATTTGGAATGACACTTGGGGTAACGATCTTTGGAAGCCTGCAAAACAATTTGTTTACGGATAAATTGAAGGATGCGTTTAAAGGCATGCAGGGTGCAGGAGATTTTAAAATGGGCGATCCACGCCAAATTTTCCAAGCGAGTGAACGCTCAAAAATTCCTAATTTTATTTTAGATAAAATTGTTCACGCGATGTCGGATTCAATCACACATACCTTTTTGCTAACATTGATTCCCATTGCGATTGCGGCGATTACCATCTTTTTCATGGGCAATGCCCGGGTAGAAGTCAGTAAGAAACAGGTAAAAGGATAATAGTTAAGCACTTGGGCGATTTTATCCCAAGTGCTTATTTTTGTTATCTTATTCTGCAAACTTCCCGTCCATATAATCGCGATAGGCCTGGCGGATTTCTTCTTCGGTGTTCATGACAAAAGGTCCCCTCGCAACGATTGGCTCATTCAGTGGTTTTCCTGCATATAACAACACGCGAAGAGATTCCCTGGCGGTAATAGTAACTTCACTGGTTTGCCCCGCATCGCCTATTCCTAGCAGAAGCACATGGCCTTTTTCGGCCTCTGTCTTACTTTTTCCAAACTGACCTTTTCCTTCTAAAACATACATGAAGCCCTTGTAGTCTCCCGGAAGATCCTGGGTAGTGGTTGCTCCTGGTTGTAAGTTGATTTCAACCATTGTCACCGGAACATAATTTTTCGTTGTCGATTGAATGCCGCCTGATGAACCGGAAAAGATTCTGATTAATACCCCATCCTCTTCGCGCACTGGCATGTCTTTGGCACGGAGATTTTGATAACGCGGTTCTGCCATTTTGTGCTCACGCGGCAGGTTCACCCATAGCTGCAAGGAATGAACGGTCTCTCCTTCAGCCGGGTCTTCGATATGGATCACACCTTTTCCGGCTGTCATCCACTGGACATCACCAGGCTCAAGCTCCCCCCGTCCCGCTTTATTATCCTGATGCTCAAGTTTTCCCTCAATCACATAAGTCACTGTTTCAATCCCACGATGCGGGTGGAAATCAAAGGTACCTTTTTTAAAAAAATCTTCTGCTAGAAATAGAAATGGATCTGACTCTTTCATTTGATTTGGATCCAAAACCATTCCCGCTGTATGTATCGGACTATTCTGGTGATGCTGTACCGTCCAAACACGGTCAATACCCCTTTGGAAAATTTCACTCATCCTTTGTACCCTCCCTTTGTAAATTATGATAATGGTATCGTTATCGAGATGCTTTTTCAAATTTAAGGATTGTTATGTGCAAAAAAGAGATACGCCCATTGAATACCGGGATTCGCCCATTAATACTAGAAATTCGCTCATTAAATACCGGGATTCGCTCATTGAACTCCGAAAATCACTCATTGAAATATATTCGGATAAATATTTTACAAAAATCGATAAAATTCGGCAGGAATTTCTATACTTCTACTAGAATTCATTCATAAACTGAGAGGGGTGTTAATTTTGCTAATAAAAGAACGGACAAAACCTTTAATTATGCTTATATTAGAAGCTTTACTGCGGCGACTCCCATACAGTCACCAAAAGTACCAACAAATTTTAGAAGAGCTAGGAAGGAGGCAGGCCGGCTACCTTGGTGAGAAATCGCTCGATTACTATTATCGTGACCTTCCACAGCAGAAATATATGATCCTCCACGATTTAAACCTACCTGATGGTAACTACAACTGCCAAATCGATACCCTTCTTCTAGCACCTGAATTTTCCCTTGCAATCGATGTAAAAAACATGGCCGGAAAGTTAATATTTGATACTGAAAATGAACAGTTTATTCAAATCAACAATGGTATTGAAAAAGGATACGGTTATCCGATTGCTCAGGGAGAAAGACATCAAAAATACTTACAGAAACTTCTTGCTGAACATCATTTCCCTGCAGTTCCAGTTGAATATTTAGTGGTGATTAGTAATAGCTATACTACATATGCTGTTACAGGAAAAAATGCCCACAAAGTTAAACCTCGAGTATGTAAGGCCGACGTCTTCTTAAACAAAATTACCCTTTTAGAGAAACAATATCCGAAACCGCAACTGTCCGCTAAAGACCTCCGTAAGCTTTGCCGTCTCCTCGTGAAAAAGAATACCATTCCAACAAGCTATGTATTGAATAAATATGGTATTCAGAAATGTGACCTGTTAACGGGTGTCCACTGTCCTACCCACTCTAATCATTCCCTTGTCCGTAAGAACCAAAAATGGTACTGTCCTGCCTGCGATACTTTTTCAAAGGATGCACATATTAACGCACTGAACGATTATTTTCTGCTGTTTGGTCCGACGATAACAAATAGGCAGTTTCGGGAATTTGCTCATATAAAATCACGGGATGGAGCAAAAAGAATACTGCTATCTTGTAATCTGCAATGCCTTGGAAAGTACAGATCCTGGTCCTATGCTCCAAAGAGCTTCCCAGAGTGAGTTTTAATTTCAAATTTATTAACAGGGTAAAAATGATTTGCTCATAAAGTTGCGAAATTCGCCCATTAAACTCCTAAATTCGCTCATTAATTCTGTAGATTCGCCCATTGAACGCAGAAATTCGCCCATAAATCAAAAATGCAACACTTGAATTAACCCAATAAAGGAAAATATCGATCAAACCCAATAAAGGACACCTAAATTAGGTGTCCTCTACCATAATATTGAGGAAAGCGAGCATTTTTTTCAGAAAATGCCCCCTCGTTATACCTCGAGATCCTTGCCTTCTTCGACTACATGGAAGAGAAGATGGGCTAAATGATGAATCGGGCCATATTCTTCCTCGTCCTCATCGTCTGGTTCCTCATTAAACTCCATGTCATTTAAGAATAGAGCCATAAATTCGTAAAAGTCCTTCAATTGGAAGGAATAGCAACCAACTGGGTCTTCATTGTCTTCCTCATAATGCAATACCATATAAGAGAGGTCCCCGTCCTCATCTTCAGCATCAAAAAACACAAATAGACCAATGTTTGTGTCGAGCTCAAATAAATGCCTTGTTCCGCCTTCCGTGGCTTTCGTAAATTCTTCCTGACTAAGTTTTTGGATCTGCATGCTATCTACATTATCTTCTTGATGGAATCCGACAACAAATGATTTCATGTTTTCCTCCTTCATTCTTTTCCGTAATAAAAAACACATGTCAATAGCATGCCCTAATTCAAGCACGTTTCATTCCTAATCAGCTAAAAATAGATAAAAAGGTGACATCATTAATCACACTGTTTCTCTTCCCCTTCAAAATGTTCATTTAAGAGTGTATTCTCACTTGGAGCGAAATTAACTGACTGTAAACTCATTTTCGGTTCCAGTCCGTAAAGTTCGTCGACTGATTTCCCCTCATTTTTCTCACTCGGAGATTTTTCTTTTTTCATTTTTATCACCTCTTTCATAATAATATTTTCCTAGTATTGTCTGCCTTAATTTTAATTAACATTCGAATCCTCAAAAAAAAACCCCTGATCAGTTCAGGGATTTTTGATAACGATCAGCCAATTGGCGGTTGAATGGGATGATATGCCGGTCCTTCAGTTGAATAGGCCACGTCACTGCTTGACGTTGACACTTTCACATCCTTAGTTGAAGTAAAAAGAGCAATCAGTGAGATTGAAAACATTATGACAACAAACTTTTTCATATAAATGCCTCCTCCGATTTAAGTTATTTTATTTAAATAAGTAACTGCATCAACAACCAGACCCTTTTGATTGTAATAATCTGCAAGCATTTTATAAAAACAGGTTAGGTCATCACTATGTTCATTTTCCTCTTCAAAATAGGGAATTACCTTAGATTCCAAATATTTAAACGCTTTTGCTGGCGAGGTCATGTGGAGGAGATAAAATTCCGCCAAGAGTCTATATTTTTTAACCCCCAGCTCTTTTGACAATAAGTTAACTTCTTGGAAGCAATCTTTTGCTTTTTCGATGGAGTTAAGTGAATGGTACAGCTCCCCAATCGCATGTAATGTGACTAGATAGTGCTGATTTTTGTTTGGCTGCAAAGCCAAACTTTTTTGATAATAGTACAGAGCTTCCTTTGCATTCTTCATTTTAAATTGCAAATGGCCCATATTATGATAGCTCTGGGGAAGTAATTTATCTTTCTTAAATAATTCTGCGTTACGGATTAAGTGCTGAAAACACTCCTGGGCTTCCTCATATATATTGGAGTGGGTATAATTAATCCCGAGCAGCATAAGTGTGTGGAGAATTCGGATGAAGTTATGCTGATTCATGAATATTTGCAGGGCCATCTTACCAAAATGAATAGCATGTCCTGATTGCTCAAGTGAGCTTTTTACAAGTGATCGATGATAGAGAAATTCCCCACTTGATGCTTCATTATTATTTTCTGTATGTAAAACTTCGAGGATATCATCCGCATTTTGATATTGACCCTTCCACATTAAGAATATCGCATGATAGTATCGAAATAAATAATCTTCATGTTGGGAAAAATTTTTCTTTTGCTTATATAAAAGAGCTCTTTGATGCTCTGCATCTTCAACAAGTCCCTTAAATATAAGATATCTAAATTTATATAGCTCGTAGATATACATATATTTGGAGAATGGGATGAGGTGTTCTATTGTCACTAGTTTCTGATAATTTTCTTCTATTTCATCCCTTAGATAAAAATTAATCTTACCGTCTAGCCTTCTTAGTAAGATCTTTATTTCTTCTTCTTTTTCCTCCATCTCTTCTAGGCTTATGTTTAGCCGCTTGAGTAACAGGGAAATTGTTTCTTCGTTTGCTTCTTTTGAATTGTTCTCAATTTTACTTAAATGCGGGACAGAGCAAATCCCTTTGGAAAGCTCAGCTTGTGTCATTCCTCTTTGCGTTCGATAGAATTTAATCAGGGCTCCAAATTCCATAATGCCACCCAGCGCGCCTTTCCTTTTTTCACTATTTTACAACAATATGAGTATTTCATACAGATACTTTTCAGATTATTAGAAAAATAAAATTTTAGTACCACTTAATACTTGGGAAAATTTTTACAATATACAAAAAAACCAGCCCTCCGAAGGACTGGTAAATCTAAAAATATTTCTTTTTCCAAAAAACGAAGGCTGTTAAACTTGTTAAAAAAGCAGAGATTACTAGTGGTATTGCATAGGAATGAGTAGCATGCTGGAAAGGGATATCAACGTTCATCCCATAAAAGCTCGCTACCATCGTTGGGAAGGATAAAATAATTGTAATGGAAGTTAAGAATTTCATTACAATGTTTAAGTTATTCGAAATAATCGATGCAAAGGCGTTCATCATACCTGTTAAGATCGAGCGATAGGTTTCGGCCATTTCAATCGCCTGTGTTTTTTCAATAATAACATCTTCTAATAAGTCCTTGTCTTCTTCATACATTTTTAAATAGTTAAAGCGTAAAATTTTATCGAGGACAACCTTATTTGACTTTAACGAGGTCGTAAAATAAACCAAACTTTTCTCTAAAGCCAGAAAGGCGAATAGCTCTTTATTTTTTAACGATTGATGAACAACGCGTTCAATTTCATTTGTCTTCTTGTTAATTTGCTTTAAGTACCGAAGATAATAAGAAGAGATGACAAATAGAATTTGCAATGCAAAGCGTGTCTTTTTAAACGTAAAAAACTCTTTCACTCTGTTTTTCCGAAATTCTTCTAAAATCGGTGTATCTTTTAAGGAAACGGTAATGATACATTCGTCCGTAAGAATAATGCCGATTGGAATGGTTTCATAACCAGCAAAACCATCTTCATCATGAACAATGTAGGGAAAATCGACAATGATATAGACCCGGCCATCATCACGTTCAATCCTCGGGCGTTCTTCATCATCCAGGGCGTCTTTGATGATATCAACATCCACTTGAGCATCCATGGATACCTTATTAATTTCTTCTTGTGTTGGGGCATACATATTGACCCAGCAGCCTTTTGAGATGACATCTACTTGTTCTAAAACTTTTGTCTCCGTGCTTTTAAAAATTTCCAGCATGGCAAAACCTCCTCACTCATTTTGTTTGAGGAAGCCAACAACCTTTTCTAGAGTTGATATTCTTGATATTCAATTCAATCCATTCAAAGATAACATTGACTTCCCCTCGCCTACTTGGGTCCGGGTCTACGGAATAACTCAAAAATATCAACTCCCTCTAACCTTTTATATATCCTTTCCTATCATAAACCCAAATCATCGAAAGTACAAAGGAGTTTTTTTGGAATTATTCATCTTCCTCAAAATAGGGATTTAAATGAATTAAAACTTCCTGAATGTTGTCAAATTTATCCATCAATTTTTGTTTAATTAATTTTGCGAGGTCATGCCCTTGCTTGATCGTTTTATAGTGATCGATTGCTATACGTAAATCCACCAATACATAATGACCCAGTTCCCTTGCTCTAATTCGGTCAATTCGTTTTACCTCTTGGAACTCGTTAACAACAGCGATGTATTCCTGAAGTGTCTCTGTATTAATATTACGTTCGAGTAAGATGTCAAATGCCTCTGTTAACATTTCCTTCGCTATTTTAAAAATTAAGTAAGCGACAAAAATACTAGCTGCCTTATCCCCGTATAGTAAAAACTGAATATCGAATCGGTTCCCTGCGATGGAAAGGAGAACCCCTATTGCAGCAGCAATTGATGCGACAATATCTGCTTTATGGTCAAATGCAATTGCCTCAATGGCTTTACTCTTATTCTGTTTCGCAACCTTTAATGAACTGCGGTATAAAATAATCTTGGTTACATATGAAAATAGGGCAACCCACATCGCTAGTAAGCTAGGTGATTCCACTTCATGAAAGAAACCGCTGATGCCTTCGTAAACCACATAAATGGAGACGAGAAAAAGCAATATACCAATAATGCCTGAAACAATGACTTCTGCCTTCCCATGTCCATAAGGATGTTCATTATCGGCAGGCTTATTAGCAATTTTAATCACTAACAGCACAATGACAGATGCAAATACATCTGCGGCAGAGTGGATTCCATCTGCAAAGACCGCGTCACTATGTCCATACCAACCAATGACTATTTTTCCTAATGTAAGAATAATGTTACTGATTACACTGATCCAGGCTACTTTTTTAGCCAGAGTTTCTCTCATCTCCATAAGTAAACCACCTTTAAAATTACCTCTAGAAATCATAGCAAACGTAACCTAGATGGGTCTAGAGAAAAAGTCTTGCCTGCTTTAATCTATGTTGGGCATATGCAAAATCATAATCCTTCTTCACCTTGATTTTCCTCTTTTACCATTTCGATCTCTTCAACAACAGAAATTTTATTGATTTGGTCATGCAGAAAATGAAAAGCTTCGTCTAACTCTTCCCGAGATGGGAATTCATTTTTTTCGTTCATAATGTAACCTCCATTTGAGATTTATTTTTTATTGGGAGTAATCCTGTCAAAAAAAGAAAAAAATACCCTTGTATCAAACACGAAAAGGGAGGAATTAAGATGGACAATAAGAATCAGAAAGCTAATCCAAACAAAGAATTGGCAGGTAGTTTCTATCATCCAAGTTATTATCAAGAATCGGATGACCTTTCTGCCGGGCTTGCCACTACACATGAGCAAGCTAGTGACACGTATACTGAAGGTGAAATTGGTGCTGTGATTGATGATGTAAATGGAAAGGATATCCCCATTCCACAAAAAGGCTATGATAAACAATAAAATTAGAGAAAACAGCTCTCACTTGAAAGCTGTTTTCTTTTTTTTATCCATCATTTATCATCATGATCAACGTAAGGGTCGTGTTCAAATGCAGGTAAATCCCCAAAGCTTGTCATGATCCCTTCCTCATCAAGGGCATCTTCGTATTTTTCATGCTGAGGGTTTGGATAAACCTTGATTTCATTTCCATACATGTCATTTCCCACAAAATTTTCATAGTCCTCAACATAGCCAATATTTTCGTCTGCTTCAGAATAGATATCACTATAACTATCCTGTGGGAAGGCTAAATCGGATGGAGTTTCGGATGTGCCCCATGCTGCAACCGTCTGCCAAGAATCTTCGGCATCATATGCAACATTTTCGTCCTTTTCATCCATATCAAACTTACCAAATGGCGGCATCAAAACGCCTTCTTCAACAGGTCGTTTGTGTGAGGTAACCTGATCAGGGCTGTGCTCGATACAATAGGTTGTATTGGGCAAGGCCTCTAAACGTTCTAACGGTATTTCCTTTCCGCATACCTCACAGTTTCCATAGGTTCCATTTTCCATCGCATCTAATGCATGATTTATATTTCTTAGTTCAAATTGATAATGTTCATTTAAAGCAATATCTTTCTCCCGTTCATATAATTCGGTTCCTTCATCGGCTGGATGGTTATCAATGCTGGATAACTCCCCCATTGACTCATGAAAATGACCTCTTTCTAAACCAAAATGATCATTTTGTTCTAAATGCCCTTCCACTTCACTCTTTTCCTGTAACAACTGTAACCGTAACTCAGCTAGCTGCTGTGTCGATAACATGTGATAAACCCCTTTCAATGAAAAGCGCAATTATTTATTACTTGATCTATTTCACCATTTATTGTTTTTATTTTTTTCGTTCTCCTTTATTTTCATTTTTTTCGGGGTTGATTATGTAATGAAAATTTAATTCCATCAAAAACCTAACTAATACATCGATTATTAACTGAATAAGAAATGAACAGGCGAGTATCTTAAGAAATATCAAATAGGAGAAATGAGGAGATTATGTGGTTAATGAAAACTTTGATAAATTCAGACAAGAACAAAAGGAACATCAAGCAGTATATTTAGGCGGTAACAAAACGCAAAAGCCCGGCCTTAATGATCCAGAATATAATAATCAAGATAATACCGACAAATCGCCAGGAGCAACCGGACGTGATATTTAGTTAAAAGGAGAATTTCAATGAGTAAATCTAAAGCCGGTGCGGGCGAAAAAAACGATATGAAATGGTGGCAGCTTTCTTTATTTGGAGTGGGTTGTACAATTGGGACAGGTTTTTTCCTTGGCTCTGGTTTAGCAATTAAGATGACTGGCCCCTCTATTTTAGTTGCCTTTTTCATTGCTGCACTTGGTACTTATTTTGTCTATGATGCTTTGTCAAAGATGACCTCCAAAGAGCCACTACAAGGCGGCTTCAGGTCGTATGCGAAGAAAGCCTATGGAAGATGGGCAGGATTTAGCAGCGGCTGGGTTTACTGGTCCTCAGAGGTGCTAATTATGGGAAGCCAAATGACGGCCCTCTCCATTTTTTCTCGTTTTTGGCTTCCAAAAATACCTTTATGGATTTTCGCCACAATCTATGCTGTTCTAGGATTAGCCGTTATATTAATCGGGGTAAAAGTTTTAAACAAGCTCGAAAATATTCTTGCCATCTTAAAAATCTCAGCAATACTTATGTTTATCGTTATAGCTTTGCTAGCAATTTTTGGGGTCATTAATGGAGATCGCCCGATTCAGTACCCGAATAGTAGAAGCGAAATCATTCCACATGGCTTTAAAGGATTGTGGTCAGCTGTAATATTTGCTTTCTATGCCTTCGGGGGAATAGAAATCTTAGGTTTAATGGCGACAAATTTAAAAGATCCAAAAGAGGCTCCAAAAGCAGGAAAAGTGATGTTGTTTACGCTGATGGTTATTTATGTTATTTCGATCGGCCTAGCGGTCATTATCGTTTCATGGAATCAATTTAATACAAAGGAAAGTACATTTGTGGTTGCCTTAGATGCTTACCATCTAACTTTTGTTCCGCATTTATTTAATGCTGCATTAATTATAGCAGGGTTTTCGACAATGACAGCATCTCTTTATGGCGTTACAAGCGTTCTTGTTACCCTTGGAGAAGAAGGCGATGCACCTGCAAGTTTTTCAACACAGGGAAAATTAAAGGTTCCCCTCCCTGCCCTGCTAGTTACAATGCTTGGAATTACTGCTTCGATTGTATCCGCGCTGGTACTGCCAGATCAAATTTATGAGTGGGTGACAACAGGAGCAGCATTGATGCTACTTTATAATTGGCTCTTTATCCTTGCATCCTCAAGAAAAATCTTAGAGTTAAAGCTGAAGGAAAAAATAATGTATTCAATTGGTGCTCTATTTATTTTAATTGCTGTCAGTGGAACACTTTTTCACAAAACAAGCAGGCCCGGCTTTTTTATTAGTTTAGCCTTTCTTGTGATTATTGGAGCAATTACCTTAATCATGTCGTTCAAATGGAAAAAGTCTAAGAAAAAAGTACTGAACCCTTGGCCAACCGCATAAAAAATCCAGCAAGTTTTTTCGTTGGATTTTTTTGTTATCCAAGTAAAATATTAAAAGCTTGCATGCCAAAATAAATCCCAAAGCCAATCAATGAAAGACCAGATAGGCAGGAAATGACTACAAGTAAATGGGCTGTTAAAAATTGTCTGAAGCTGCTAGCGACACTGGCCATCGCAATATCCCAGATTAAGAGTCCAATAAAAATTGCACTGCTATAAATCACTAATTGACCAGTATTATAGGTCGCAGCAGTTTTGGCAAGTACAGACCCATAAATACCTAACCAAAAAAGAATGGTTAACGGATTGGATATCGACATTAAGAACCCAGAAAAAAAAGATTTGATCAGCGGTTCCTTCCCTCGGGAATGCTCTAAATTTATCTTGCCTGCATTCATAAAGGTTTCTATGCCTGTATACATCAGTACAAAACAACCAAAAAACCAGAGAAAGGTTTGCATAAATGCAGTCTCAAGAAATTGGACAACTCCTATGTAAACAACAAACATATATATGCCATCTGCGACAACTGCCCCTACTCCAATAAGCCACGAGTTCATAAAACCGTTTCTTATGCCTCTGTCTATTTGCGCGGCATTAATCGGTCCAATAGGAGCCGCTAGTGACAATCCTAAAAGTATGTAGCTCAAAAATACATTCATCCATATCTCTCCCCTAATAAATGAGTAGAAGCTTGTCTATCCATTTTTATTCAGAGAAATAGGTTTGTACGACAAAAAAATAAAATGAGCTTACTAATACTTCAGGAAAACTATCACGCTGTTTTTAGATTTTTGAAGACAAAATACTTTTGTCCAAGATAATTGGCTATTGTATACAAAGTACTGCCTAATAGAACGGAAACACCTTCCTTAATAGACGTGCTAAGAAGAACAAATTGACTTCCCAGCTCGACCAATTTCTCACTACAGAAATAGGCGGAAAAATAACAAATAAAAAGAAGCGCGAAAAACCTGGGCAGACCTCTATAGAAGGAAACATTACTTTTAAACGTAAAAGTCCGATTTAATAAAAAGCTTACACATGCCCCGATCGCATTTCCTGCAAACGTGGATGTCCAGTAGGAAGAGCCCACAACGTTAAGAAGAAAGAACATAAAAGTCAAACCAATAATTGTATTTACAATGCCTACAAGGAGAAATCGAACAAGTGAGTTAGTTGTTGGTTTCAGATATTTGTCTAAGGTCAAGATTATAAAACTCATCCTCTACTGTTGGATTAAGCAAATGGTGCCTTGGTTTTGCCAGATTAAATGAATCGATATCAACAATATACTTTGGACGCTGTTTTGATTCTTTATAGATTTTCCCAACATACTCGCCTATTAATCCCATCGCAATTAACTGCAAGCCGCCAATAAGCCAAATCGAAGTAATCAGTGACGTCCAGCCCGTCTCGGTATTCCCAAAAAACTTTAGCGTTAAAAAATAGACTCCAAAGAATAGACTCAAGAAAAAAGAAACCAATCCGAGGATTAACACAAAGCGAATCGGTGAAACAGAGAAGGAGGTAATTCCGTCAAAAGCAAAGGCGAGCATCTTTTTTAAAGGATACTTTGTTTCACCCGCTTGTCTCTCTAGCCTGTCATAATAAACTACATCCGTGCGAAAGCCGAGAAGAGGAACAATCCCTCGTAAAAATAAATTGACTTCGCTAAATCGTTCTAATTCTTGCACCGCTCTTTTACTCATTAATCGGAAATCGGCATGATTATAAACGAGGTCAACTCCCATCTTTTCCATGACCTTATAAAATCCTTGGGCAGTACTTCGTTTGAAGAGAGTATCCGTGTCCCGCCCTTTTCGAACACCGTAAACAATTTCACACCCTTCATGAAATTTCAGGACAAACTCACGGATTACATTTATATCATCCTGTAAATCTGCATCAATGGATACAACGCAATCAGAAAGATCCTTTGCTGTAAATAAACCAGCAAGTAATGCATTTTGGTGACCTACATTTCTGGATAATTTTAAGCCCCGTACAAATTCATTTCTTAATCCCTCTTTATAAATCAATTCCCATGTTCGATCCTGACTTCCATCATCAACAAACAAGATTTTGCTTTGTTTAGAAACAAGCTTATCGTTAATCAGCTCTTTCACCAATTGCTGAAGCTCAGCAATGGTCAAAGGTAAAACCTCCTCCTCGTTATAGCAAGGCACAACAATTGTAAGAACTGGTTCCATCATCTGTTTTAAACCCCCGCTGTCTACAAAGTCTTGTATAGATAAATTTTCCATGCTGATGTTTTCGATTCGAATACTTTCATTAGCAATAATTGATTTTCCTTCGCGTTATCGATAGGCAGCGCCGAAAAAATAAATCGGCCTCCCATTTTTTTAAAGACACCCGTATTCAGTTCTAAATGTTTCAAATGTCGTTTAGAATCTTTTTTGATCATATAATGTTTTCCAAGCTGTGCGGTAAAGATGTAACAACGGCCTCCCCATTTATCAAAATAGGTGCGAACCTTTTTATTTTTATCCAATTCCCTTTCAATTATTTTCCTAAACTGATGTTTATAGGTTAATGGATAAAAATTATTATAGGTATCCAGTGTGTAAAACCCGTTATATTGAGAGATGGCTGGGTGTATTCCTATACTGGCAACACGATATTCTTCCTTTGGAAGTGCGATATATTCCTCTATTTCATGGAACATTTCCTCAGCAAAAAATGCTTTGACAGTAGGCTTTTCCCGATAAATGATTTCATCATTAAATAGTCCCAAAAAGAGAAGTTGCAAGACGACATACCACTTAGCTGTTCTAGCCCAGCTCTTTCCTTGAAGCGAAAGGACTTTTAATGCAAGTGCAAAGCATGCATAAATCACCATCGGCCGTAAAAAGTGATAACGGGCGAAATTAAAAGTACACAAAAAATGGAATCGCTTGATTAGAGGCAGCCATCCTTCATAAAACCAAAAAGCATACCAAACCGATAACAAAATATTTAAGAAGAATAAGAAAACAAATAGTCTCTCCTGCTTCCAAAGCTTTTTCCTAAAGACAATCCAAATGGCAGTAAAGATTGCAGGTAAGATAAAAAGCGTATGAACCGTCATCACATGGGTGTGTCCGAGCAGATAATTTTTTATGGTAAGCCTAACCGATCTCCAAAAAGGCAAGATTGCATTCAAATACTCATCTCGACTATTCGGTTCATCAATTAATAGAAATGAAAAAATAAGCCGATATTCAACTAACATAAAAATAACTGTCATATAAATAATGGCTGCCAAAAAGCGAAGATTCCATCCCTTCCCTCTTAAACAATCAGTTAACCAAAAGAACCCCATGGCCGTTAAAAAAAAGAAAAATCCTAAAACAATGCTTGCATAAAATGGTAAGAGGGTGAGCACCAAATAATCCGTCCATGCTCCCTCACCGTTACGAATGTTAAGAAGTGCCCATAGTGCAAGCGGCATTCCCAATGTACTCAGCATCCCAGACGGCCAAAAAGGCGTCAAGGCAAAGGCAAGAGCGGTTCCAATTTGTAAAAACAGCCACTTCTCCCCAGGTAAAAAGTGTTTTTTTAAGAGCCAATACATGCCAAAAAAAGCTACGATTCTTGTTAGAGCTTGGCTTAAACCATAGGCGATCATTGTTGGGAAAAGTGCGTAAAGCCAGACAATGATACTGTATTCGGTCCCAAAGGCATTTCTAGATAATTTTCCATTGATGATTTGGGGTATCGTCGCATCAACAGGACCAAACATTTCTCCACTTCTCGCTAAAACCTTATACCATGCCAGGTTCGAATCAAGATTATCATGAACACGTATATGTGCATTTTCCTGGAGAATAAAAAGTGGAGAAAGATAGGCCGCTATAACAAGGAGAGCAATGATGATGAATCTTTGCTCTTTTTTGGTTTCAATAAGCACTCTTCTTCACCTCGTAGGTCAAAACTTAAAAAGGACAATTCCGTTTTAACGTTTGCCTATTGGGAAAATATTATTCCCATTTAACAAAAATAAACCTTCCGGGTTTACCGGAAGGTTTTATATTGTGGACATGAATTAATGTTCTCGAAAATTATAATAGACATTTAATAGAGAATCGAGTTTCTGGCTGCATTGTACTACATTTGGATTAGAATAACCGTAAAGATGCGCTAATTCAACCATTTCTGACCTTGTTTTTTCAATTTTTGATAGTAGCGTATTCAAACCAATCCCCATGTAACTCAACCCTCTTTCTATGTTGTAACTATATTAATGTTAATAACCATAATTTATAAGTTTTAAGCATTAAATACAAGTAGATTAGAGAAAAATATTCGTATCTTTTGTGAACATTGACCTATTTTTAAAATTATCAAGTAGTCCTATTAGATCGATTCTTTTTCGTCAATAATAGGAATAACTGTTTCAGCAACAAATCTAAGTGATGGAGCTAGATCACGAGAAAAGAGGTGACATTCGTGCCGAACAGAGTATATATCAGTTTCTTGCGTTTACCGCTCCTCGTTCGAATTCTATTAATTGCGTTGCTAGTGTTTCTCTCATTTGGAATATCCATTCATTTTTTAGAGCCTGATACGTTTCCCACCATTTTTGATGGCATTTGGTGGGCCATTATTACTGCATCAACAGTCGGGTATGGCGATTATGTACCACATTCCTTCTTAGGAAGACTAACAGCGTTAATTTTAATACTGTTAGGTGTTGGATTCGTTTCCTCCTATTTTGGAACATTGGCAGCCGCTGCCGTTACGAAACAAGATGCCTTTTCCGAAGGGAGAATTCCTTTTAAAGGCGAGGGCCATATCATCATTATCGGTTGGAATGAACGGTCGAAAGAGTTAATAAGTAAGCTTACCAACACGAAATACGCACAAATGATTGTTTTAATAGATGAAACACTTGAATCAAACCCAGTGAAATCACGGTTTGTCCACTTTATCCAAGGGAAAGGCCATGTCGATGAAACGATCATCAAAAGTGATATCAATCGAGCGGAGAAGGTGCTGATTACTGCTGACAGAGGAAACGATGAACTCCAAGCAGATATGAACAGTATTCTAACCTTACTAACGATAAAAGGGATATGTGCTCAAGTAAAATGTATCGTTGAAATATTAACGGCAGAGCAAGTGGTCAACGCCTATAGAGCTGGTGCCGACGAAGTCATACAATCCAATAAACTGACAAGTGTTTTTATGGTTAACAGCCTGCACTCAAATGGGAATGGACTCTTATCAAACATTGTTCATGAGTTACAGGAAAGTCGATTGTCTTCCTATCGAGCCGAGGAGCAGGAGATTGGAAAGCCCTTCAGCGATGTTTGCCATATCCTTTTAAAAAAGGGCTTCCTTCTGATTGGGATTCAAAGAGGGGATGAAACCTTGCTGAATCCATCCCACTCCTTGCCAATCGAAGAAAATGATCAACTGTTAATTTTTAAATAGCCTAATCAGCTAGGAGCAGCATTTCCAATTCCTGTACCAATGCTTTCCCCTCATCGATATATGCTTGAGGAAAGCTAGCATCCTTATCGACAGGCTCCTGAAACTGATTGATGGTTCCAGAAAAGGTGCCTGTTCCTGCTTCGTCATCCAGTTCCGCCTCAAATAGGTGCGACAATAGAAACGGTCTCCCTAGCTTAACTGTACAATTATTAGCATCAAGCTGCCCGTCGACCGCTTGAAAGGGCAAGCGCAAGAACTGATAGCCTTCTTCTTCACCACCATTAATTTTATAATCAAATGCACCATGATCATAATCCCAGTTCCCGCCAATCGTATAGCCGATTGGTTTTAACTTTTTTTCAAGCTTATACAAATCAAACTGCTTACCTTCCACCTTTGATGGTACCTCAATCATAAAAATTTACCCCCTAATTATCGATACAAATAGTTTCTCCAAATCAGGTAAATTTCAATAAAAAAAAGAGAACTGATTTATTTACTATCAGTTCTCTTTCTGGTTTATTATAATCGTTTTTCCAATTCTGCCTTTTTCTCTTCATATCCCGGTTTTCCTAGAAGGGCAAACATATTTACTTTATAGGCTTCTACCCCTGGCTGATCGAAAGGATTTACACCCAGTAAGTAGCCGCTCATCGCGCAGGCCTTTTCAAAGAAATAAACAAGGTAGCCTAATGTATACTCATCCATTGCTGGAATGTTAACAATTAAGTTCGGCACGCCGCCATCTGTGTGGGCAAGCATGGTCCCTTGAAATGCCTTATTATTAACAAAGTCAACCGTTTGACCAGCGAGGTAATTCAGCCCATCTAAGTCATTCTCGACAGCTTCAATTTTCAACTCGTGGCGCGGCTTGTCTACCTTAATAATGGTTTCAAATAAATCACGACGACCTTCTTGAACATATTGTCCAAGCGAGTGAAGATCCGTTGAAAAATTTGCTGAAGATGGATAAATACCTTTTTGGTCTTTCCCTTCACTTTCTCCAAATAACTGCTTCCACCACTCTGAAAAATACTGTAGTCCTGGCTCATAATTAATCAGCATTTCAATCGTCTTGCCTTTATTATACAGCACATTTCTAACGACAGCGTATTGGTAGGCGGCATTATCTTCGAGTTCAGAATGAGCATAGTCGGTTTGTGCTTGCGCGGCGCCCTCCATTATTTTTTCAAGGTTTGCCCCGCTTACTGCTATCGGAAGCAGTCCTACTGCTGTTAGGACAGAATAACGGCCGCCAATATCATCGGCGATTACAAATGTCTCGTAACCCTCTTCTGTTGCTAAAGTTTTTAGAGCACCTCTTGCTTTGTCCGTTGTCGCATAGATTCGTTTGCGTGCCTCATCTTGACCATATTTTTCTTCAAGAATCTTACGGAAAATCCGGAAAGCAATTGCTGGTTCGGTTGTGGTGCCCGATTTGGAAATAACATTAATAGAGAAGTC
Source organism: Bacillus sp. OV166 (assembly GCF_900177675.1). Taxonomy (GTDB): domain Bacteria; phylum Bacillota; class Bacilli; order Bacillales; family Cytobacillaceae; genus Neobacillus. Next base: position 5,530,674 of record NZ_FXWM01000001.1, read on the forward strand.
CTTTCCATCGAGGACGTCGATTAGATCTCTCATGTAAGTAGAACTGATATTATTACCAACAAATATTACTTGAGGTGTCTTTCGTTTTTCTTTTGACAATGCATTGTAAAAACTATGCTGGAGCATTTCGATCGCAGCTCTTGCTCCAAGGTATGAACCACCGATTCCAATGACAAGAAGTACATCAGAATCAGCTTTGATTTTTTCAGCTGATTTTTGTATGCGTGAAAACTCTTCCTTATCATAGTTGGTTGGGAGTTCAATCCACCCTAAAAAGTCACTTCCTGCGCCTGTTTGCTCATGTAGAGAATGATGAGCAACTTTTACAGCATCTCGTAAATATGTAAGTTCATGTTCTCCGAAAAAGCTTAATGCTTTTGAGTAATCAAAACGAACGTGTGTCATGCATGATCCTCCAGAAATTTATTTTTCACTAACCACTTTATCGAATGATGAGATGATTATCAAGGAAGGTCACTTCGTGTAAGCGCACCCAATTTCGACAAATTTCTTCACAATCGATATATTATAGTGATGCACGATAAATGGCTGTTACATCCTCACGGTTTAACCTAGTAAAGTTTCCAAATTCTCCGTTTTCCATCGCTCTGTCCGCCATTAACTCAAGCTTCGAATCGTCAATGTCATAATCGGCTAACCGTGAAGGTGCTTCGATACTATTCCAGAATTCACGTAACTTTTGAATGCCTTCAAGCCCTGCCTCTTCGGCACTCCTGCCTTCAGGATTAACCCCAAACACCCGAACAGCAAGCTGCTTAAAACGTTCCGGCTTCACCGCTAAATTATGGCGCATCCAGTGCGGGAATAGGATGGCAAGACCGCCGCCATGTGGGATATCATAGACTGCTGATACAGCGTGTTCAAGATTGTGAGTAGCCCAATCGCCGCGATATCCCATATTCAAGATGCCATTGAGTGCCATTGTACCGCAATAAAGGATCGTTGCCCGGTGTTGATAATTTTCTAGGTCTGAGAGCAATTTTGGCGCGGTTTCCATTACAGTAATAAGTAGTGATTCACACATGCGATCTTGAAAGTCTGTATTTTCTTCTAAGTGAAAATAGTGTTCAAGGACATGTGACATCATATCGACCATTCCATAAATCGTTTGATTTCTAGGAACCGTAAACGTATTAACTGGGTCTAATATTGAGAATTCAGGGTAAGTTACTGGACTTCCCCAGCCATATTTTTCATTTGTTTCCCAATTAGTAATGACGGAACCTGGATTCATTTCTGAGCCTGTTGCCGCAAGTGTCAAGACGGTTCCAAAAGGCAGTGCATCTACTGCAAACGCCTTTTTAATGACTATATCCCAGGCATCCCCATCATACTTCGCTCCCGCTGCAATTAGCTTTGTACAATCAATGACACTGCCGCCCCCAACTGCCAACAAGAATTCAATCCCTTCTTGTTTACAAATTTCTACCCCTTTTCGTGCGGTAGTTATCCGTGGATTCGGTTCCACTCCCGGGAGTTCAAAAACCTCAGCACCGATTTCAGATAATAGGCTAATAACATTTTCATACAAGCCACTTCGTTTGATACTGCCGCCGCCATAGATCAGCAAAACCTTTTTACCATAACGAGGTACTTCTGTTTTTAATTGTTCCAACTCACCTTTTCCAAAAATTAATTTGGTTGGATTCGAAAATATAAAATTTTCCAAAATAAAACACCATCCTTTACCTTTTTCATTATTAGTTATTATGGTTCAATTTGCAAAAAAAACTAGCTAAGATCTAGACAAAAAAAATCCTTGCATATTGAATAATGCAAGGATTTTTTTTATACCCATCCTCTAAACAGGGAGGCCTCCGCCATTTTTCTTACACCAACCATATATGCGGCTAATCGCATATTGACGTTGCTAGTTTGCGAAAGATGATAAATATCATGAAACGATTTGATAAGCTTGGAACGTAATTTAACTTCCACCTCATCTTCACTCCAATATAACCCCTGCTTATTTTGAACCCATTCAAAATAGGAGACTGTGACACCCCCTGCACCGGCCAAAACATCTGGAACGAGCAGAATCCCACGGTCTGTAAGAATATTCGTCGCCTCCAGCGTCGTCGGTCCATTAGCAGCTTCTACGACAATTCCTGCTTTGATGTTAGAGGCATTTTCAGCTGTAATCTGATTTGAAATCGCTGCAGGGACCAACACATCACATTCCTGCTCTAGTAATTCTTTGTTGGTGATTGTCCCCTCAAAAAGCGAAGTCACCGTACCAAAGCTGTCTCGGCGGTCCAAGAGATAATTAATATTTAGACCATCAGGGTTATAGAGGGCACCATACACATCGGATATTCCAACCACTATTGCTCCCGCATCATGCATAAATTTAGCGATATAGCTGCCAGCATTCCCAAATCCTTGGACAATCACTCGGGCTCCCTTTACCTTCATTCCGCGTTTTTTGGCCGCTTCTTCAATACAAATGGTTACTCCCTTTGCCCCAGCCTTTTCCCGCCCTTCAGAACCTCCAAGTACAAGTGGCTTGCCTGTAATAAAACCGGAAGAGCCAAATTGGCGAAGACGGCTGTATTCATCCATCATCCAAGCCATAATCTGAGAATTTGTATATATATCGGGTGCCGGAATATCCTTTGTAGGTCCGACAATTTGACTGATCGCACGCACATAACCTCTGCTTAATCGCTCAAGCTCACCGAATGACATCGTTCGGGGGTTACAAAGAATCGCTCCTTTTCCCCCGCCAAAAGGCAAGTCAGCAATTCCGCATTTTAAACTCATCCACATCGATAATGCCTTTACTTCATTAGCAGTCACTTGAGGATGAAAGCGGACACCACCCATAGTCGGTCCAACCGCATCATTATGCTGTGCCCTAAACCCGCTAAAAATTTTTGTAGAACCATCATCCATCCGAACAGGAATTCTGACATCGGACATTCTTAACGGTTCTTTTAATAATTCGTACATTTCTTGGTTATAGCCTATTTTTTTTAATGCATCATGAATAACAATCTGTGTTGATGTGAGTAGGTTCAATTTCTCTATATCCTTTTCATCTTCACTACTCGTTACATCATAAATCCCCATTTTGGCACCCCTAGTTAGTAGTCCATTATCCTAGAACGTTGTTAATCCTCTCTATCGCCCAATTCAATTCTTCTTTACTGATAACCAGCGGCGGCGCAAAACGAATCACCGTGTCATGTGTCTCCTTACACAGTAGACCTTGGTCCTTTAATTGTTCACAATATTTGCGGGCCGGTGCCGTTAGTTCAACACCAATAAATAAGCCGCGGCCTCGAACATCTTTGATTAACGGATTATTAATTTCTTTTAATTTACTGAGAAAATAATCACCAAGTTCAAGGGATTTTTCAGCAAGTCTTTCATCCATTAGCACATCAAGTGCAGCAATCGAAACCGCACATGCCATCGGATTTCCACCAAAGGTAGAACCGTGCGATCCTGGATTAAAAACACCCAAAATATCTTTATTAGCAACAACACACGAAATGGGGAATACGCCGCCGCCAAGTGCTTTACCGAGGATATACATGTCAGGCTCGATCCCTTCCCACTCGCATGCGAACATTTTACCTGTTCGGGCCAAACCTGCTTGAATTTCGTCAGCAATAAACAGAATTTTATTTTCCTTACATAAATCAAAGGCCGCCTTCATAAAGCCTTCCGGCGGAATGACAATCCCAGCTTCACCTTGAATGGGTTCAATTAAAAACGCTGCAGTATTCGGCGTAATCGCAGCTTTTAATGCCTCCAAATCACCATAAGGAATAAGTTTGATTCCTGGCAGCATTGGTCCAAATCCGCGTTTATATTCATCATCAGATGATAAGGAGACTGCCGTCATGGTCCTGCCGTGAAAGTTTCCAATACATGCAATAATTTCTGCTTGGTTCTCTGCCACACCTTTAACATCATAGCTCCAACGTCGCGCCGTTTTCACAGCCGTTTCGACTGCTTCCGCCCCTGTGTTCATTGGCAGCACCATTTCTTTATTCGTTAATTGACAAACTTTTTCATACCATGGGCCCAGCTGGTCATTATGAAAAGCACGCGAAGTTAACGTAACCTTATCTGCTTGATCCTTTAACGCTTGAATAATTCGTGGGTGACGATGCCCTTGGTTTACCGCAGAATAAGCACTAAGCATGTCCATATATTTATTGCCTTCAGGATCTTCTACCCAAACACCCTCTGCACGAGTGATGACAATTGGCAATGGATGATAGTTATTCGCACCGTATTTCTCCGTTTTTGCGATTAATTCATTCGAATTAACGTTTGTTGTCATAATGAAATTTCCTCCATTTCAAAGCTGGGATATGTATATATAGTTCTATTGTAGCCGAGCTTGAAAAAAGAATGAACACTTCATCAAAACTTTTATTTATGAAAAAGGCTATATTTTTGTATAATTTGCGCGCATAAAAAAAAAGGCCTAGTCCACTGCTAAAATCATAGCATTTGGACTAGGCTTTTTTTAAAATTTATTTTTTAATTAAATCTTCACGTTGAGACTGGTCAATCCATTCTTGAAGCTTATCTTTTAATGTGTTAAAGCCTTGTTGACCTTCCACTTCTGGAATAATCGCAGCTGCTTGGCGTTTACGAGGCTTCTTTGCTTTTGGAGCAGCCTGTTGTTGAACAGGTGCCTCTTCAGTAGCACGGATGGACAGACCAATCTTGCCTGCACCTTCATCTACAGATAATACTTTAACCTTAATTTCATCGCCTACTTTAAGGTGGTCATTAATATCTTTCACGTAACCATGTGTAATTTCAGAAATATGCACAAGGCCTTGGGTATTATCATCAAGCGCAACAAACGCACCATATGGTTGAATTCCTGTAACTTTACCTGCTAATATACTTCCAGTTTCGATCTTTTCTGACATGAAAACACTCCTAAGTGATTAATTATTTTATCCATTATATATGCATTATAATATTATATCACAAAGAATGCCTTTAATCAAAAAAGATTAAAATATTAAATATAAAAGGGCTCATTCAAAAATCTTAACATAATGTTCAAGTTGTGCAGGAGAAAGATATACCAAACGTGATACACTAATAGTGAGGAAATCTATTTTTAAAGGAGAGGTGAACCAAATGAATACAATCGGCCAAACCATTAAAAATGCCCGCGAAATGCTCAACATGTCTCAAGAGGAGCTGGCACAAAAAATCAGAGTTGGATCACACACAATTGAGAAATACGAATCTGGCGAACAAACTCCAAGTACGCAGACACTGTTAAAGTTATCTACTGTTTTAGATCTCCCAGCTGCAGAGTTATTAAAACAATAACATATTCAACCATTTTTTTGATGCAATGATCCTTATGGTAAAATAATCCGTTTTTTCTTTTCAAGACTGTATAAAAAAAGGGAATACTGGAAAACCTTTATATCATAAGGCTTTCTAGTATTCCCCCCTTTTTTGAAGTGGACATCCAATAATGGTATGTCCCTTTTTTTTTCCTAAATTGCTAAATGGAACAAGAATCAGTTGCTTTAATAGCTAGTAATTCTTTTGCTACTTTCAGACATTTTTCCATTGGGATTACCTTTTCAAATGAAAATTCATAAATGCTTTGTATTTTTTTGGCCAACTCATCCGAGGCATCAAGTTCATGAATTGCTTGGATCGTATCAGCGATTTCTGTTTCATATCCTCCGTTAGACAATTGAAATGGGTCCCACTCATTTAATACGTCAACATATTGCAAATTTATTTGAAGCTCTTTTCTCATATGCTTTTACTCCTAATTTTTGCTTTTAAATAGTATACCATAATACACCGTTTCACTTACTTAAGAACATACTCAGCTAGAACACTTTGAAGCTCGTAGATGTTCAAGTTCTTGTTAAATTGTTTTTGCAAAGGCAGGGCATTTCCAGAAATCCATATTTTCAGTTCCGCATCTAAATCAAAGTTACCCGCAGTTTCAATGCTGAAATGTGTAATGCTTTTATAGGGAATGGAATGGTATTCAACCTTTTTACCCGTTAGCCCCTGTTTATCCACTAAAATCAAACGTTTATTGGTAAAAATAAACATGTCACGAATTAACTTGTACGCTTTATCAATACGCTCATTCGGTGAAAGCACTTTTCCAAATTCCCGCTGTACATCGGCGGCATTTACCTCTGATGCGTTACCCATCAATCCATCTAAAAACCCCACTAACTTCACCCTTTCAGACTAATAATTTACTTCAAGTCCATCCTTACCTTTGGTTAAATAGGCACTTTTATATTGCCCTGGGGTCAACCCTGTATACTTTTTAAATAGGGAGGTGTAATAGCCTTGATTGCATTGGGCCTCCTTGGAATGGAGGCCTATTGTGCGATGTGGGACTATTGTGCTGTTTCCAATATATGCTGCAGCATTTGCTCCCCTGACATCAAGGCTTCACCACCACCCTGGGCAAAGGAATCATTTCCACCGCCCTTTCCGTTTATAAGGGGAAGCCCCTTGGCGATTACTTTCTTCATACTTTCCGTTCCAGATGCCCCCCGCGCACAAACTAGCTGCAGTCGATTTTCAGTTTGTGAAACAAAGTAAACGATTGCTGTTTCATCTTCCGCAGTGATGATTCGGGCAAGCTTTTGCAGATCTTGAAGCGATCTGTTTTGAAATACTTCACTTATGAGTTTCTGCTCATTCGGATTACTTTTTCCAAGTAAGTCTTGCGCCTCATAATGGAGAAGGTTTTCCTGAGTTTGTTCCAGGGCTTTTTCTAACGTTTTATTATTTTCAAGGAGACGAAGGGCAGCTTGTTCCATTTCTTTTTCTGGTGCATTAAGAATCTTTGTTAATTCTAGCAGCACCTTTTGTTTTTGACCAAGCTGCTTAAGCACTCGGTTTCCACAAACAAATTGGACTCGAACTTTTTTCTTTTGTCTTTCCCAATCCAATACTTTTATTGCGCTAACCTCACCAGTTGCCTTTGGATGCGTGCCACCGCAGCCGTTATAATCAAAGTCTGGAATAATAACAAGACGAATATCCTCTTTGAGCTTGGTTTCTTTTCGTAGTGTAAATTGAGACAACTCTTCCTCAGACACCCATTTAATCTCGATCGGCCTGTTTTCAAGGATGATCTGATTCGCAAGTTCTTCTGCTTTTTGAACTTGGTGCTGGGTCAGATTTTCTGTCTCTAAATCAATCGTGAGCAATTCCGCACCCAAATGGAAGCCGACGGTCTTGAACTCGAATAACTGGTCAAAGGCCGCAGATAAAATATGCTGTCCAGCGTGCTGCTGCATATGATCATGGCGTCTTTCCCAAGCAATGATACCAGATACTTCCTGCCCTATCCCTTGTAATGGCCCCACAAGATAATGACGAATTTCCCCATCGATTTCTTCAACATTTATTACGTTTTGATCAGCAAGGGTTCCTAAGTCGTGTGGCTGTCCGCCACCAGTTGGATAAAAAGCGGTCTGATTCAAAACCACGTACCAATTTCCAGTTGAGTCTTGCTCTTGTTTTAACACCAACGCTGTAAAGGCTTTTATATATGCGTCCTGGTAATACAATTTATTCTCCATTTTTGTTGTGCACTCCTATGTATTTAACATTTATTTATAAACACATTGTCATGAAAAAGGGAAAATAAATCAAGTTATAAAAAAACTGTCCCCTCGGTTATGAAGGAACAGTTTTTTCTAACCATACTATTTCTTACTTGTTATTTCTTTTCTTTACGCTGCGTGGGTTTAGTTGGTGGTTTTTGTCCACTTTGCTGGGAGCCGCCCATGCCTTGAGAGAACCCAGTATGCTGTTGTCCGCCCATCAGTTGCGGTAATCCGCCCATGCCTTGAGGGGATCCTGTTTGTTGTCCGCCCATCATTTGCGGGAACCCTCCCATGCCTTGAGGGAATCCTGTTTGTTGTCCTCCCATCATTTGAGGGGAACCGCCCATGCCTTGAGGGAATCCTGTTTGTTGTCCTCCCATCATTTGCGGGAAACCTTGATGTGGGAATCCATGATGTTGTCCACCCATCATATGTGGATAGCCCGGTTGTTGGTATCCTCCCATTTGCGGGTAGCCCGGTTGTTGGTATCCCCCCATTTGTGGATAGCCATGTTGTTGGTATCCTCCCATTTGTGGATAGCCTGATTGTTGATATCCTCCCATTTGTGGGTAGCCCATTTGTTGGTAACCAGGTTGTCCCGGAAATCCTCCAAAGTATTGCCTTTTTTCCATTATTTTCGCCTCCTAAACTGTCTCCATGCTAGTGTATGTCCACTTTTAGGATAAGTTTAGATTACTACCTATATAGAAGAAAATTTCATAAAATAAAAACCTTCATGATGAAAAAAAAGACTATCACATTTCGGTGATAGCCATTAAAATTTTATTGTTTCTCATCCTGAGCATTCTTTTGACCTGCTTTTTTATTTTTAGTAATTTCACCGCAAGCAATCCGTTTACCAGAGTCTCCTGCAGGTGGTGTCATGCCATCATCTTTTCCTTCATCAACCACAATCGTGGTTCCTTCTTTTGTAAACAATGAAGTTTTTCCATCTTTTAAGGTGACATTGGGTGCCATTAAGTCTGCCTTAACTGACCCATCATCCTCGACGATTAAATTAGGCAGATCCCCTGCATGGGCACCTTTAGGATGGAGTAGCCCATGTTCCTTATTTTCAGGGTTAAAATGGTCCCCTGCAGATTTAAAATCTGGAGCCACACAGTTCCCACTGTCATGAATATGAATCGCATGTTCCCCAGCTGGAAGGCCCTTTAAATCCACTGATAATTTCACACCACTAGCTTGCTCAGCTACCTTAACTTTACCAAGCGAATCTCCCACCGCATTATACATTTCCACATCAATCTTTCTAATTTCCTTTTCAGTACAACCTGTAAGAATGAGCAGTGGAATGATCAACCAGCTTTTCTTCATATGTATACCCCCACACTAGCCAATTTGCCCTTAGTATGGACAATCTGCCCCTCCTTTATCCAATGGACGGATAAAGGAAAAAGGAACAGCTATTTGTTAACTGTTCCTTTGTGGCGGATGTTGATTTTTTAATTGTTCTTCTAATTCTTTTGCTTTTTGGGCCTCCCGTTTCGAAACTGAAATAATTATTCGCATCGTAAGAAAGGCTCCAATTAAAAAAATCACAAATGTAATGGCAGCAGGAATATACTCTGATTTATCTTCTGGAAAGTATAAAAATAAGGAAAGTACCAATGGTTGAAACATTTTCTTCTTCCTTTCTATCAAGGAACTGCTCTAAAAATTAATTATAGCAACAAAAAACGTTTCAATCCACTTTTCAATCCGATAACAATTTCTTTATTGTAAAACCTTAATCTCTTTAATAATAACATCTTTTTTGGGTTTATCTTGGGCAGCAACTGAGGTGTTGGCAATTTTATCAACGATATCCATGCCATCAATCACCTGGCCAAAAACCGTATGACGATTGTCCAGCCATGGTGTACCGCCGTTTTTATTATAAGCTTCAATAATTTCTTTTGGATAACCAGCCTTTTCCATTTGTTCTTTCATTGCTGGATCAAGTGAAGAGCTTTGCACAATAAAAAACTGACTCCCATTTGTGTTGCTGCCCGAATTAGCCATGGATAAGGCACCGCGGAGATTATAAAGATTCTTTGAAAACTCATCTTCAAAAGGCTTCCCATAAATGCTTTCTCCGCCTGTTCCGTTCCCGTTCGGATCCCCGCCCTGAATCATGAAATCCTTTATGACCCTGTGAAAAATTAGTCCATCATAATAACCTTCTTCACTATGTTTTACAAAGTTTTCAACCGCTTTTGGTGCATACTCAGGGAATAATTTGATTTTAATGGTTCCCATCGACGTTTCCATTTCAACGAGCTTTTCATCATCGGAAACCTCGGTTGAAAGTTGAGGAAAGCCTTCATTTGTCACTTGTTGGTCCCCTTCCTTCTGTTCCGTTTTTGGTGTCGTCGTTTTCGGTGTGGATTCCTCTTTCTTTGTGCTTGTCCCACATGCGGCCAATACTAAAACAATTGTCAATAATGTAAACAAGATTTGCAAATTCTTTCTCACTATATCATTCCTCCATTTTTTTCACTTTAACCGAAATAATTTCCTCACAATGTTTTTAATTTACTATGTTTCATATTAAAATGAAAGAGGAAAAGCGAAAGGGGTGTTTGTTGTGTCAGAATTTCAAATCGGTGAAATCGTAACAGCCATTTATAAAACAGGAAAATATATCGGAGAAATAACAGAAGTACGCCCACAGCATTATTTAGTAAGAATCCTCGCAGTACTTAAACATCCGATGCAAGGAGATTTACATAATCCGAAAGATACTGATGTACTCATTTTTCATGAGAGAAAAGCGCTCAGCTATCGTGAGCAAGCGAATATTCCATACAAAATGGTTAAGATCTTCGAAAATGAAGTTCCAGACTATATGGAGTCCTTAAAAGAGGCCGTAGCCATTATGAAAAAGGAACTAGTAGAGACAACTTCAGAATGGGCTGAGATGAGCTTAAAGGCATTAGAATCGCTAGAAAAAGATTATAAATTATAAAAATGCTAAAGGCCAAATCAGTTTGAATGATTTGGCCTTTTATGCGAATTCACTTAATAACTTTGAGAAATCAATCCGATCACCAATTGTCGTTGGTTCTGGTTTTTCTAAATAACGTTTATCCTTTTCAACGAGCTTGAATATATTAAAGGTAGTCAACGCATCATCAAGTGCTCGGTGATGCCTGCCTGTCCCTTCTTTCCCATATTCCTGTACAGCTTTCCAGAGGCCCGTTTGATTTTGGTCACCAAAAAAGCGTTTATATTCCATGGAAAGATCTAATTCAGCAGCCTTGAGCGGAAAAGCAACCCCTGCCTTTAAGCAATTATGCCGAAGGACCTTCATATCCATATTTCCCCACGTAACAATGGTTGTTTCATAATTATGCTTATTGAACTCCTCTAATTTTTTTACAAGTTCAAAAATAGATAAACCCTTGTCTACTTGCTGCTGGGAAATATGTAAAAAGGATTTACAGCGTTCCGTAAGTTTTGGGAATTTAAGTGGAGTCACAAAGGAAGAAAACTGTTCCGTCACTTGGTCATCAACGACCGCAACTATTCCAACCTCGATAATTTCTGCATAAAAGTCTTTCATTCGTACATTTCGTTCAGGCATTGTAAACTCAAAATCGATAAACAAATATTGCCGCCTTGCTCTCATCAATTTCACCACCTTTACGTTTCTTCTTAATACATTATATAAAGAAACCTGTACAAAAAATTGTGCTTTTTTTCTATTTTTTTATTTCTTACATTATAACATGAAATTAAAGTTAATTTTTTAAATTTTTCATCAATATAAAAAAGAATGGGAATGACTCCATCCTTATTTAGAAACCTAGCATACATGTTTTTTATCTTTTTAACTTAATGACCGCCATCGTACACCTAGACACACAAACAAGTCGGTCTTGCTCGTCGGTAATTTTAATATCCCATACCTGAGTTGATTTCCCTTGATGAAGTACAGTTCCGACTGCTGTAACGACACCCTCTGTTTTAGGACGAACATGATTAGCGTTAATTTCTAAACCAGCTACTCCTTCGGTCTCTTTATTTACCAATTCATAAGCCCCGACACTTGCAACCGTTTCGGCTAACGCAACAGATGCACCCCCATGGAGTAATCCGAATGGCTGTCGGGTTCGTTCATCAACAGGCATTGTTGCAATGACCTTTCCTTCTTCTAAATGAGTAATTTCTATCCCTAATGCTTCAATTAAAGTGTTTTTTATCATTTTATTCCCTCCATGCAAGTTTTTATATGTATTCACCTATATTAACCTTTATTATTCTATTCTGCTTTTTTCTTAAATTTCCTCTTTGGCAATTAATTCTTTTATAGAAAAAACAGCCCCTACTAGAGCTGTTTCACTTTCATTAATAGTAATACGGGGCTCCGAAACCAGGAGCTCCGAAACCAGGGGCTCCGAAACCAGGGGCTCCGAAACCAGGGGCTCCGAAACCAGGGGCTCCGAAACCAGGGGCTCCGAAACCAGGGGCTCCGAAACCAGGGGCTCCGAAACCAGGAGCTCCAAAAGCAGGATACCCATATCCAGGGTAACCGACTCCTCCGTAAAATGGACGTGCTGCAAATGAGGCACCTAGTCCGCCTCCTATTAAACCTCCTAAAAAGCTAAGCCCACCTATTGCCAATGGTAATCCAAAACCTATAAACCTTTGATCTTGTACTGGGTAGGGACTTCGATAAGGGTACATATAACCATACCTCCTTTTGCTCTATACTGCCTACTCTATTTCATATGCGAAAAGGAGGAGGAAGGAGTGGGCTAAAATTAGCCTAAAAAAAACCCCGGAGACACTCCGGAGGCTTCGTTATTTTTCGATTGGTTCAAACCGTTCTACAAATAAGGCAAGTGTCCGGGTCATGACTCCTGTTGCCCCGGCTGGACCTAAATCATATGCCTTGGAAGAGGTTGCCGTCCCTGCGATATCTAAGTGTACCCACGGTGTTCCTTCGGCAAATTCACCGATAAACGCCCCAGCAACAAGCGCATGGCCTTCACTGCCTGGGGAATTATTTAAATCGGCGACTTTACTGTTTCTTACCCGCTCGATCTCCGTTTCAAATAATGGCAGCTGCCACATCTGCTCACCCGCTTCCACCGAAGCTTCTATTACCTGTTCTAATAATTGCTCATGGTTAGTCATTGCTCCAGTAGTATGGAGGCCAAGAGCTGTTATCACCCCACCGGTTAAAGTGGCCACATCTACCAGGTAATCTGCGCCATGTTGCTTGGCATAGGTAACCGCATCAGCTAACACAAGGCGTCCTTCTGCATCTGTATTTAAAACCTCAATGGTTTTACCGCTCATCGAGGTAATGACGTCATCAGGTTTAAAGGCATGACCGTTAATCATATTATCTGTGGATGGAATGACCGCGACCACGTTTTGCTCTGGCTGGGTCTCACCGATGATTTCCATTGCCCCTAGCACTGCAGCTGCTCCGCCCATGTCCGTTTTCATCCCAACAATTCCAGCTTTTGTTTTAATAGAGTAACCGCCTGTATCAAAGGTAATCCCTTTTCCGACGAGGCCGATGACATCTGTCCATTCGTCTTTTCCTTGATATTTCAGGACTATCATTTTTGGCGGCTCTGTGGACCCTTGGTTAACTGCAAGGAAGGCTCCCATACCGAGCTTTTCGATCTCTGCTTTATCTAAGATTTCCACTTCGAAATCATACCTTCCAGCAAGGTCTTTGGCATAATTAGCCATATCTGTTGCTGTCAACATATTGCCAGGGAGGTTAACAAGTGTTCTCGCCGAATTCGTTGCTTCTCCAAACGCAAACCCTACAATTAGTGATGCTTCGACTTCATCTTCCTCATAAGTATCACAATAAATCGTCACATGCTCGAGTTTTTTCTCAGGCATGTTCGATTTTTGTTTGTAGCCTTCAAATTGGTAAGTGGAAAGAGAAAGTGCTTCACTCAGCGCATGTGAGGCATCTAAACCATTTACTTCCACTGCTGTAAAGGAATCTAAATAAACAGCGGTTTCCTCAAGTTTACTCTTTTGGATTTCCTTAAAAAGCCTGCCAAACGCTTCTTTTAGTTTATCGAAGGTTAAATCCTTTTCTTTCCCTAGACCAACAAACCAAATTCGTTTTGCACCGATTTTTCCAAAGCTATGTACTTTACTGATACTTTTTAACTTGGCCGATAAATCACCCGATTTTACTAGGTTTGTAAGCTGGCCTTCGAACCGCTGATCAAGACTTGTCAATAATCCTGAAAATTTTTCTGGTTTATCAAAAAGACCAATGATTAAACCCTCGTGCTCAGTAGAGAGGTCTATTTCCTTTTTAACATCAAACAAACTACTTCACCTCCATAATATTGTATTTTTATTATAACGAATAAACGTTTATTTCGACTAACTAATTATCTTGAAATTATATTAAAATAAAAAACAGGCCAGCAGCCTGCTTCTATCGTTTCTCTGAGCTAATGTACTGCCCGCGAAAAACTTGCATCGATTTATCTTCATTTAATGATTTAAGTGTTTGCTCTGTCAGTTTCCCATTACCTTTTTCGACGACATAAATATCTAACTTCTTTTTCCCCCATTTATTATAAACATCCTCTACCGTTTCATAATAAAGGTCTAGTTCATTCCCTTTAATAGCCCCGCCTTTATCAGCTACAACTCCATACCCGTATCCAGGGATAAAGAGAATCGTTCCAATCGGAAAAACAGATAAATCTGCTGCGATCGTTGAAAATAAATCACGTTTAACTTTTACTCCTGAGTAGGTAATCCCGTATTCAGGATGACCTTTACTCTTTCCTGTTGATTCTACTCCCGCAGTATAACCAGTGGCTGTAACAGTTAGCTTAGGATATTTTGACCAATCAATTTCGTCTTCTAAGGAACGTGAGGTTCCAGCAACGGTTTCAGTGGTTGAGATAACCGATGCAAATTGCTTAATGAGAAACTCGGCATTTACTCCGGAAATAGATTGGAAGGTCGCTAATATTGCCATCAAGAAAAGACAAACCATCGCAAAACGCCTAGTCCAATTTTTCATTTTATTCATAAAAATTTTCACTCCTCCCAAAATATTCATTCCCAAGCTAGAGGAAATTATTCAAAAAAGGCGGAGGAAAATTTTTAGAACTGATTTTTCTATTCCTTAAATCCTTGTTCCCCAAAAAGACCCTTACCTAGAGGTAAAAGTCTTAAATCATCTGGTATTCATTTATTAAAAGTCTTAAAACATTTGGTATCCATTTTTTCGTAAAAGCTTGATTGTAAAACCAGCTGCGACTGCACCAGCAAGTCCACTTATTAAGATAAGAATATCTGCAGTTGCTAGCGAAGTAAACCTTTGGCCCAAATCGTTAAAGGCCATTTTACTATTTGTAAAATATTCACTAAATCTTACTTTATCTACAATAAAAATTGCCACAATCGGATAAACTACTGCCATAACCCATGACATTCTTAGAAGCATATTTAAGATAAATCCAATTCCAAAAAATAAAACAAAGAATAATAAAATCGAAATGATTAAGACCACAATGCTCATTTGCATCCGAGATTCCCCCTTATACATCAACATTTAGTGTACTTAATGTCGAAAAGGGAGTCAATATAAACGAATTATTTTTGTAAGGCAATACTTTCCTTACGAAAAAAAAGCCCCTCGAAAGTTTCGAAGAAGCGGTTATGGCTCGTTTTCCAACCGGTACAGAAAAGGTAAAAAGCCTTATTCTTTTTTCTTGCCTGTTCCATTGCAGCACGTACAGGTTTCTGATCCGCCTAGTACTAGTTGAAAATAGCCTTTTCCAGAGCAATAATCACAGGTTTTTGAATCCAAACTCTTAACTGTCATTGTCCATCATCTCCTTAAAAAATTAACTTAATTTTCTGATAATATATCAAGGATTAGCTAAAATGGAAAGGTCAGAATTTGAGCGAATTACCCCAAGAAAACGGATACACATTAAGTATTCTTTCATTTACTAAGTGTTCCTTAAATTTTCTAAAAATTATAAAAATAATTTATAGGCTGTATACCCGAATTGATCCCCAGGATTCAGGTCACTAATACTTGGTTTCAAAAAGGAAACATCATTTTTTATCAGGTATTGGAGAATAATCGATGCGTCTTTCTCGAGCAGCAGTTCTTCTGGAGACATAAATCTCGCTTCAAAGAGTTCGTTTTCCTGGTGGATCACCTCACCCTCTTCTAGCGGTTCAAGCAGGAAATGGAGTAAATTATCACTGATTTCACCTTTAATAACACCGGTTCTCAATCCCATGAACCCCTTGACCTGACAGTGAATACCGGTTTCTTCCTTGACTTCCCGAATGACTGCTTCATCCGCAGTTTCCCCCATCTCAACAAAGCCTGCTGGCAATGACCATTGTCCTTTTAAACCGCCATATCTTTTCTTCACGACAAGCCATTGTCCATCTTTAGACTTTACCACCCCAGCAACAGCCAACCAAACCTTCCCGCGTTTTTCACGATTGCTCACCCAAACTCCCCCTAACAAAGAATTCATTTGTTCAATCATATCAAAAAGGGACAGATTTCTCTGTCCCTTTCGAACTAAATTTTTTTAAAATACATTAAACTTCCCTTTTTTCAATACAAGACCTGCGCCGCCAATCATGTATAAAGAGCGATTATCGACTACTTTTTTCATGAAGGATGCCTTGGCACCAGTTATTTTTTTGCCAAAAACAACACCGATCGCATCATCTTCACCAAGGGAGCAAACAGTCCCTTTATTGTCAAACGTAAAAGTTTCTAACTCAGCTTTATTGCGAACTAGGGCCGCTATATTACGGGCACAAACTTCGCCTTGCTGCATAGCAATTTGAGCGGTCGGAGGATAAGGACGATTAATCTCCTCATTAATCATGAGGGAGCTGTCACCAATCATGAAGACATCCTCAAAGCCAGGAACACGAAGGTCCGGCTGAACTTTTACCCTGCCTCGCATGGCTTCGAAACCTGATTTTTCAACAATCGAGTTCCCACGAATTCCAGCAGCCCAAACGACGGTACCAGCCTTAATCTCACGCGGTTCCTCATCACCTTTTGCTACAAAAATTCCTTCTTCCGTGCATTCCTTAATCGCAGTTCCAATTAAGAATTCGACACCTTTTCGTTCCAATTGTGAAACGGCGTAATTCACTAATTCTGGGTCAAAACCAGGGAGTACGGTTGGTGCAGCTTCAACACAAATAATTTTTACCTTATGGAAATCCACATCATATTCATGGCACAATTCCGGTATTCTGTTTGTTAATTCACCTAAAAACTCAATTCCTGTAAATCCAGCACCACCAACAACAATAGACAAACGATTGTCGTTCTTCACTTCTTCCATATTGTAGGTGGCAAATTGGTATTCAATATGTTCGCGCAATTGACGTGAAGAATTTACATTAGAGATTCCAAATGCAAATTCTTTTAATCCTTTAATACCAAACGTTTCTGGCTCACCGCCAAGGGCAATAACAAGGTAGTCATAGTTGACTTCACCTTTTTCTAAAATAACCTTTTTTTCTTCTTTGTTTATTTCTACTACTGTATCTTGAACAAAATCCACTTTACTGCGATCAATCACATCACGGATATCATAACGTACACGATCATGATGTAACGTACCTGCAGAAGCTTCATGGAGCCATGTGGTTTCATAATGGTAGTCATTTTTATTCACTAATACAATATCCGCTTCATTAACGCCGATTAATTTTTGTAAGCGAACTGTTGTCATTAGTCCACCATAACCAGCACCGAGAATAACAATTTTAGGCTTTCTCAAAGTGATCACTTCCACCTTTTATTTTTTTTGAATAAACTCTCTTTTTCTTAGCTTCCACTGCTTTAACCATTTTTATTTTGAATAATAGCAAAATGTATGTGATATAATTCACGTATGAGTCTAAAAAAAACGAACTGCTTGGTCTGGATATCGATTTTCGCAGAGATTTATTACGCTAAGAAAGTAAATATTTTTTTCCATGATTGTCATAAAAATGTGCTTTTTGTGTCACAAAAATTTAACAATCTATCCTCAATACATCTTATGCTACTTTCACAGGATTATCAAGCAATTTTTATAAATTAATTAATTTTAAAAGATAAGGAATTGCATCTCCTCTTATCTTTTAGTCCTTTTTTTAACTATTGTTTCTGTTGCGAATATTACCTCTATAATAATGTGAGAATTTTTTATTTTATGATATTATAGTGAGTGGAGTTTCTAACTACAAGTTGGGGGGATACGGAGTGCAAGAGAATCAAAAAGTTTATGATATTACAATCATCGGTGGCGGCCCTACCGGTTTATTTACCGCCTTTTACGGAGGAATGAGACAAGCATCCGTGAAAATAATTGAGAGCTTACCACAGCTAGGCGGTCAATTATCAGCGCTTTACCCGGAAAAATATATATATGATGTGGCAGGTTTTCCAAAAATCCGTGCACAAGAATTGATAAATAACTTAAAAGAACAGATGCGCAAATTCGAACCTACCGTTGCACTTGAGCAATCTGTTGAAAAGTTAGAAAAACAAGAAGATGGTACGTTCAAATTAACAACAAATAAGGAAGTCCATTATTCAAAAACGATTATTATTACCGCTGGAAATGGTGCTTTCCAACCGCGTCGTTTAGAGCTAGAAAGTGCTGCCCAGTATGAACGGAAAAATCTCTACTACTTTATTGAGGATCTAAATCAGTTTGCAGGCCAAAAAGTTGTTGTTTTTGGTGGCGGAGATTCTGCCGTTGACTGGGCACTAATGCTTGAGCCTATTGCTAAGAAAGTATCTATTGTTCACCGCAGGGATAAATTCCGTGCTCATGAACATAGTGTCGAAAACTTGTATAACTCAAAAGTAGATGTGAAGACACCTTATGTTCCTGCCGAACTTATTGGCGATGAAAGTGGAATTAAGCAGGTAGTTCTTGAAACGGTTAATGGTGAAGAGAAAGTAACACTCGATGTGGATGCTGTTATTTGTAACTATGGTTTTGTCTCATCCCTTGGACCAATTAAGGAATGGGGTCTAGAAATCGAAAAGAATTCCATTGTCGTAAATTCGAAAATGGAAACCAACATACCTGGCATTTATGCTGCGGGCGATATTTGCACCTATGACGGAAAAGTGAAATTAATTGCTTGTGGCTTTGGTGAAGCACCAACTGCCGTAAATAATGCAAAAGCCTTCATTGACCCAAAAGCAAAAATCCAGCCTTTACACAGTTCATCAATGTTCAATAAATAGAAAAAAGCGTCCCTTTGCGGACGCTTTTCTTATATATATATTAGCATTCTTCTGGTGTACCTGTTGCCGTAGCCGTTCTAAACGAAGAACCACAGCCGCATGATGCAATGGCATTCGGATTGTCAATCGTAAAGCCGCCGCCCATCATGGATTCTTTAAAATCAATCTTCGTTCCTTGTAAAATAGCAGCACTCTCTTTATCGACCAGCACTTGAATCCCGAATTGTTCAAAGGTGAGATCCTCTTCGTTTACCGTATGCTCAAAGCCCATACCATAAGATAAACCGCTGCAGCCACCGCCTTTTACGCTGACTCGTAACAGTGCACCTTCTTCTTCGTTATGCTTCATCATTTCTTTAATATGGAGTGACGCTGCTTCCGTTAAAATAACCACTTCATTACTCATTGTATATCCCTCCCTAAATGAGGCTTTTATTAAATTATATACACAGATTGTTAACTACTCAACTAATTGAATCCTATTAACTAATATATGGAATAATAAAAAATAAGGGAGCGGCATTGCTCCCTTATTTTATTCATAATGTAGAGCTTAGCGCTTCCGCTTTTCTTAAAACATTGGATTTTCTTCTAGATATTGATAAATGTTATCTACCAACTCATCGGCTGTTTTTCCCGTTACCACTTCGCCATTTACAAGAGCATATAATGTAGTTGCACATTTTCCACAATATCCAAGACATCCATATTCAATAATATCCAAGTTAGGATCTTTTTCTAATTTTTCAAGTGCTTTTTGTGCACCATTAGCAAGATTGCTAATACAAAATTCAATGATGGGTTGAATCATTGCCTTCACCTCTCCACAACTACTTATCCTACTCTATTTCATTTACTTCGTCAATTACCATGTTTACCCTGCTGATGTCAAGAAAATCATGAATAATGTTGTTATTTCGACACATTTTAGATATACTCGTATTTGGTAAAGAAACGAAAGAATTATACTACTTTTTTATATTGCACTCAGCCAATTTATTAATATAAAAACCGGATAATCAAAGGGGAAATAATAATGAAAAACCTTGTAATTTTAGGTGGTGGATACGGTGGGATGAAAGTTTTAAACGAACTTCTTCCCAACCATTTACCAGAGGACGTAACGATTACTCTTGTGGACCGTGTACCCTACCATTGCTTAAAAACGGAGTACTACGCATTAGCCGCAGGAACGATTTCAGACAAAGAAGTCCGTGTTGCTTTTCCGGAACACCCTCGATTAGAAGTTAAATATGGTGAAGTAATCGCCGTTGATACAATGAGCAGAAGAATCGTAATGAAAGATGCAGAACCCGTCGCCTACGATGATTTAATTATCGGTCTTGGCTGTGAGGACAAGTACCATGATGTTCCCGGCGCAGATCAGTACACTTACAGTATACAGAGTATCGAAAAGTCCCGCCTTACTTACTCCGTCTTAAACAATTTGGGACCTGGCTCGGTTGTGGGTATTGTGGGAGCCGGTCTTAGCGGTGTTGAGTTAGCAAGTGAATTAAGTGAAAGCCGTGAAGATCTAAACATCAAATTATTTGATCGGGGAAAACATATTCTTTCCTCTTTCCCAGAACGTTTAAGCAAATATGTTGAAAATTGGTTTGTGAAAAACAATGTTGAAATTATCAACGGTTCCAATATTACCAAGGTAGAAGAAAATGTATTATACAATCACGATCAGCCTATTCATTGCGATGTGATTGTCTGGACGGCAGGGATTCAAGCCAATAAAATCGTCCGCGATATGGACGGGGAAAAAGACGGAATGGGCAGACTAGTCCTTACCCCAATTCATCATTTACCCAATGATGAACATGTTTTTATACTCGGGGATTGTGCAAGTCTCCCCCATGCACCAAGTGCTCAATTAGCAGAGGGACAGGCTGAACAAATTGTTGAAGTCTTAAAGAGACGTTGGAAAGGTGAAGAACCTCCTGCTTCCTTCCCACAAATTAAATTAAAGGGTATCCTTGGCTCCTTGGGTAAAAAGCATGGTTTTGGAATGATGGCAGATCGCGCCATTACAGGACGCGTCGCCCGTATTCTAAAAACCGGTATACTCTGGATGTACAAATATCATAATGGCTAAGAAAAGCGGACGCGTCCGTTTTGCGGTGTATGGACTGGAGCGCTTCGACTGAGATAAAGGAAACACGGTGAGCGTAAGCGAACCGATGTTGACTTATCGTAGGGAGGAGCGCGAAGTACACTAACCGCTGGGCGCTGGAGCTAGACAGTAATACAGGTTCAAAGAAATAAATTATGATCCTATAACAAGAAGAAGCATTCCAATGTTATGGAATGCTTCTTCTCATTAAATTGCTTTATACCCATATTTCTCTAGTTCTGAAAAAATAGTTTTTAGGCGCGGGTTCCCTTCGCCAACGACTTTTTCTTTAATGACAACTACCGGGTAAAACATATCCTCTTCGACCACTTTTTTGGCAAAATCGAGTTGTTCAATCTCCCCAGTGGGCTGGTAAATATCAACGTAGGTCATTTTAAAAGGTTGATCCGGAAATTTCCTAGCAATAGCTGCCTCCAGCCATTCAAACGTTTCTTTGGAAGAAGGTAAATTTACACAACTTGGGCATAATTGTTCCGCACCATAAACAACAATTTCTACTTCGTTACTATTCATCATATGATTCCTGCCTTTTTCTTTAAGATTGACTATCTTATTTATACTATACAAACAAAGTAAATGTCTTTAAATGTGTGTTTTCCTAATTTCTGATAATGGATTTTTAACGCCGATGACATTATAATATAAATTATAGGAAGGGAGTCGATTCATTTGGCAGAACAAGAAATTATTGAGCAAGTTCAAGAAGTATTAGATAAATTACGTCCATTTCTTCTTCGCGATGGCGGAGATTGTGAATTAGTAGATGTGGAAGAAGGCATTGTAAAACTTCGCCTGTTAGGTGCATGTGGAAGCTGCCCAAGTTCAACAATCACACTTAAGGCTGGTATTGAAAGAGCTCTTTTAGAAGAAGTTCCTGGTATTGTTGAAGTAGAGCAAGTATTTTAAATAATAAGCCTTAATTAAAAAAGCGATTGCCTTCCGAGGCAATCGCTTCAGATTGTAGACAAAAGGCATTCGAATGAGCCCATTCGGATGCCTTTTTATTGGATTTTTGCTCATAAGAGCAAAATTTAGACCTACCTTTGACTATTATTACGCCAATTCTGGACCTTTCCACGTCCAGCTGGCCATCTTTTTCAAGTTCATGGCAGCAAAAGTAAGCATCGCTTGCATGGACAATTTTTTTAAGCCTCTTAAGGTTGTCCAACGCATACCATGCTTTTCCTTAGCATCCGCAAAGACCCGTTCAATCGTTTCTTTACGTCTTGCGTAAATGCTTTTATTTTCTTGTGTGTGACGAAGATGATCGGCTTCTTCTATGTAATGTTCCCAAACATGTCGCTCAATCAATTTTTTATGTTCTTTACTCTGCGTGCATTCTGAAAGTAAAGGACAATTTTGGCACTCAAACGGATTAGAGAAGTATTGACGCTTTCCATTCTTCGTCGTCGTTGCATATTTCAGTATTTGTCCTTGCGGACAGATATAACAATCGTAGTATTCATCATAAATATACTCATGTTTTTTCATATAACCGTCCTTCGTACGAGGTCGTGTATATGGTAATGCAGGAGTCATATCATTTTCAATTACGAATTGAGCAATAGCAGGTGTTTTGTATCCAGCATCAGCAGCAACAGCTTCAGGTTTCCCGTGTTTTTCAATGACCTTCTCAAGTAGTGGCTCGAAAATGACGCTATCATGGATATTCCCCGGGGTTACAATTGCACCCAAAACAAAACCATTTCGATCCGAAGCCGCATGAAATGAATATGCGAACTGTTTCGTTCGCTCATCCTTTACGTAATAACCACTTTCTGGGTCAGTGGTACTTTCTTTAATTTCCTTTAATTCTTCTTTTTCAAATTTATCTGGAGGAAATGGCTTTTTTCCGTGATCATCCCGGTCTTTATTAATCTCTTCTTGTAGACGTGTTTCATAAACCTTCGATTCCTTTCGAACTACTTTCTTTTCAAATTTACGCTTATTTGCACTAGCTTTAACATGTGTAGAATCAATAAATACGTGCTCGCTACTAATCAATTTCTTTTCTGAGGCTTCCTTTAAAATACGATAGAATATCTGTTCAAATAAATCAGTATCCTTAAAGCGTCGCTCGTAGTTTTTACCAAACGTTGAAAAGTGAGGTACCTTATCATAAAAACCAAAGCCGAGAAACCAACGATATGCCATATTCGTTTCGATTTCTGCAATGGTTTGACGCATAGAGCGAATACCGAAGGTATATTGAATGAAAGCCATCTTTATCAATACCACAGGGTCAATACTCGGACGTCCCCGTTCAGATGAGTACATATCTTGAACAAGTGAATAGATAAATGAAAAATCAATAGCAGCTTCTATCTTACGAACCAAGTGGTTCGCGGGTACAACTTGTTCTAAAGCTATCATTTCTATTTGATCACGATTCATCTGTGTATTTTTAGTTAGCATTTCATCCACCTCATCTATATGTCTGTATCTTAATTATACAAAGGACTGATTTAAAGGTCATTATTGATTTTAAAACTTGTTGATTGGAGCGGAAGGCGCGAAGACTCCTGCGGGAGTACGGAGCAGGGGAGACCCCGCAGGCGCTTAAGCGCCGAGGAGGCTCCCCGCTACGCCCGCGGAAAGCGAAGCGCCTGGAGCGCAAATCAACAAACAATTTAACAAAGACATAAAAAAGACTGCCGGCAAACCCAAGTTTTTCGGATTTGTCGACAGTCTGAAGCGATTGCCTTCCGAGGCAATCGCTTTTTTCGTGATACTTGTAATTAATTATTAATAAAGCCATTCCAATAGCGGGAGTTTTAAAGACTTAATGGGCGCATCCGTTAGTTGATAAAAACCAGCCAAAAACCGTTCATATTCGCCAGACTGCCGTAAAATTCTAGTTAACTTCTCCTCCAATACCTTTTTATCCTGTTCCGATGTGGTTATATAATAACTCTCGATGCATTCAAAGTAATGAAGTGGAAAAATTAAACGCGAATATAATAATCGCCAGGTAAAAGGCGACAATGGAGAAATACTTTGGTACTCTTCAAAAAATCGTTTTAATTCCACATCATAGGTTTGGAAATTGTGAAGGTATCTTTCTCTTGTCCATTCAGCTAGGTCACGGCTGCGATGGTCAAAGACCCAATCGAATGGATTTTTAATCATATAATTATTGAGTGGCCCCCATGTTTTTTGGGTAAAACGTTCATGACAAACAGTGCCGTTATCTGTTTCCAAAGGTTCATCATCGATTTCGGTATCCACTAAATATTGAATAGCATTCTCCGTTAACCCTAGATAATAGGGGAAGGAATCAATAAACATTCGTTGAAACTCGTCTTCAGGTGTTTGAAAAAGCAACCCATTCCAAACCTTTTCCATTTGCTCAAGCCGCTTTTCCCATAATGACTTCCATTGGCCAATCCTGCTGGACCTCTCTATTTGAAAGGTAACCCTTCTCCCACGCTCATGGAATCTAGCCAATTTCCTCCCCAATTTTATTTTTCCCTGCGCTTCTGTTTGTCGATTGGCCAAGACACAATATTTATTTTGTTCCCATGTCGTAATTAGATGACCTTCTTTCGATTGCAAAAAGACGGGGACATTTTGATCGCCATAATTTCTTAAATGCTGCGATATTTTTTCAAGCTCGGCAAGATCCTCTTCTTCCTTGCCAGTTGGTTTGGAGATTAAGTAGAGCCAGCCATTTCCTCTTAACGCATCGTAAGTATCTAATTTTACATATTCATCCACCGTAATGCCATATTGATTTTCCAGCATTTTCTGAAGCATTAAGGTCCCACCTCATTTCTTTCCCTCTTCTTACCTCATGTATATGTATTTAGCTTAAAAAACTTGTTTCTGAATAACGAAGAAAAATGATGGAGAATATAAGGCTTTATCCATGCTCTTTTTTAAGGTGAATTTGCATAAGTTAGAATAATAAAGTATATATTTAGTGAAAATCCATAGAAAAGGTGATCAGAGGAATGGCAGATGACAAAAACGTAAATCTAACCGAAGTAACTGCACGCAGATGGCTGAAAGAAAGAGGCGTTGAAGTACAGGACATCGCTGATTTAGTTTTCTTTTTACAGGAAAAGTATCACGAAAATTTGAAAATGGAAGATTGTTTAGCGAACGTGGAACGCGTTCTTTCAAAACGTGAGGTACAGAACGCAATTTTAACAGGAATACAGCTGGATATACTTGCTGAAAAAGGAATGCTTGAAGAGCCTCTTCAATCCATCATTGGAACAGATGAAAGCCTCTATGGTGTGGATGAAATTCTAGCCTTTTCCATTGTAAATGTATACGGTTCAATCGGTTTTACTAATTACGGTTACATCGATAAGTTAAAGCCAGGGATTTTAGCGCATTTAAATGATAAATCAACGGGAGAGTGCCATACCTTTTTAGATGATATTGTTGGTGCGATTGCAGCGGCCGCATCAAGCAGACTCGCACACCGGGCGGCACGCGAGGAAAAAGAGAAAAAATAGGTTAGAAAAGGATGGGTTGCCCCATCCTTTTTCACATCTCCCATTGATCTAATGAATCAACGGTATAGGTTGGCTTTCGGTCATAGCCGGAAAGCATTTCTTTTGTCGTTACACCCGTATGAACTAATAAGGTATCCATGCCTGCATTCATACCTGCTAAGATATCCGTATCATAGTAATCTCCAACCATCAATGTCTTTTCTTTTGGTGTTCCTAGTACCTTTAAGGCCTGGTCCATTATGATTGCTTCAGGTTTGCCGATAAAAATTGGCTGTGTTTGTGTGGAAACCGTAATAACTGATGTAAGTGAACCATTTCCTGGAAGCAAGCCTCTTTCTGTAGGTATGGCAATATCGCCATTTGTCGAAATGAATGTTGCTCCATTTCGAACGGCCAAACAAGCCACAGCCAATTTTTCATAACTAATCTCCCGATCAATTCCCACTACCACAAAATCGGAATCTTCTCCTCCAAAGTTTAATCCCTTCTCTTCTATGGCTGTCTGAATGCCTTCTTCCCCAATCACATAAACAGAAGCATCATTTTTTCGTTCATAGATATAATTAGCCGTCGCTTGGCTGGTTGTAAAGACCTGCTTCTCTTCCGCGGGAATATCAAACTGGGTCAACTTCTCAGCCACCTGTGCAGGTGTTCTTGATGAGTTGTTCGTCACAAATAAATACGGTATTTGTTGATCGCGAAGTTTTTTCACAAAATCGGAAGCTGCTTCAATTCGCTCTGTCCCTTTGTACATAGTTCCATCTAAATCAATTAAATAGCCTTGATACTTTTTCAAGATTCATCACTCCTAAAATCTATTATGACCATATAAAACAAAAAGACCGCGAAAAACGGTCTAATTATTAGTTCTTAAACGCCGAAACTGGACCTAATTCATTGGTAAGATAATTACGGACATTAGCTGCAAAATTAACCAGTTCATGTAAGTGTTTTGAAAAGACCTCTTGAAGTTCCCGGTGATTAACATCCGTATAAGCTTGGACAAGTATTTTTCGATACTGAATCAGTATTTTTAAAGATTTCCCCGTTTCAGCTAAAATCACCTTTTCATCCATTAAAATATCAATGATGTCATCGTAACTGCCTGGGTCCCGCATAATAAACCCATCAATCATCGAATTTCCGACATCCAAAACCGACTCAATCATCATCTGGTTTAAACGCTCTAGTGCTGCCTTTTCAAGCGGTGTGGACCACTCCTTTTGACTTAAGAAGAGTTGTATTTGTGTTTCTAAATATTTTAAGATTTCCTCAATTTTTTCTCTGTCAACAAAATACATCTTATTTCTACCTCCATTTTTCTATATGCTACATTTTTACAAGCGCTGCTGTACGTGCATAAAAGAATCCTTGCGCTAACTCAGCATTATTTCTCTTCAGCACGGATGCTTCCTCTTCGTTTTCGATGCCTTCTGCGACCACTAGGGATCCCGCTTCTCGTGCGATTAGCATTAAGCCCTGCAACATCGATTCTTTCAGCGAATTTTTATCAATATTTTGAATAACGGAACGATCTATTTTAGTTATATCCGGCATGATTTCACTAATAATACTCAAACTAGAATACCCAGCACCAGTATCTTCCATGGCAATACTAAACCCCATTAAACGCAGGGCTTCGTAGAATAAATGGAGGAGGATAAAAACGTATGGACGAAAGAGGTAATAAAATCTTTCCCCATTGCATTACATTTTTGACCTTTTTCATATAACGACGGAACATTCAATCATTCCTCTCAGGTGTCAACTTTTGAGAATTCAGATTAATTGTAACATAATTTGACATCGTTCGTGTTTTTCGATTCCTAAAAACTTGTGAAAATTTAGGAAAATTCTTTACTCCCCTACATTCACTTTATTTGTTACTATATAGAAGATGTCGAAAATACGTATTTTTTATTAAGGAGACGGTTAGATGAAAGAACGCTTTTTCTTATACGATGATACAGAAGATACAAAAACAAGATTTGTCAGCTTTGTTGGTGAAAATCAACGCTTTGATTTAGCGATTGTTCAAAGTGACCGCCATTTCGGGAAACATCTGGTTCTTGATATGCAAGGGAGCCGTTTTGCTATCATCGGCTTAGACGATTTGCAAGAGGAAGGCTATCTAGAGTACGCTTTTCAGTTAAATGATGAAGATGCAGAGGAATTAAGGTCCTTTTTAATGGAATTAATTTAATGTGTAGTCATGAATTACACTCCCTTTGAAAATAATAGTAGTAAAAGGGGGCGCAAACATGACAAAAAACGATGATGAAAAATATACGGAACTATCTAATGTTGAAGCACGAAGAAACTTTCTTACCGCAGAAGAATATCCGGAAGGTCCTTATGGTTCTCCAATCCGTGAAAACGAACCGGTTCAAAACAAAAGCACACCTTGGACAGATGGACAACGGCCATACAGCGCCTTTAATTACGAAAATAAAACACTGCATCAAGATCTTCCACGGCAGATGGACGGAGCACATCCAACACATGATGACCCTGAGAAAGATGAACAGCCACCCTATATGGAGACAACGTAAAAGAAGGGCCAGTTTAGCTGACCCTTCTTTTATTTCTTTACTTTTTTCAAGACAAAATATGCACAGCCAAAATTGCAGTATTCATACAGGTATTCACTTAGTGTACTAATTTTTGTATCAAAGGTGGCTTTTTGGTTTTGGTCGTCGAAAAAGCCCTTTAACCGAAGTTGACCATAACCCCAATCGCCAACAACATAATCATACCTTGTTAAAATATCACTAAACCTTGCTTTAAGGGCTTCCTCATTAAAGCCGTTTCTATGTTCTTGAACCATTTCATAAACAGTGTTGTTCATTATAATCATGATATTTCACCTCTTTTGCCAGCTAATTCCTAATAACCATTATAACCGATTCCCCATCAATTACTAAGAAAAAAAATCCTCTAAATGGCTATTCTAATAAAAGGAGGTGTTGAAATTGAAAAAATTAGTCATAATCTTGGGATTATGTACAATGACAGCTGTTACAGGATGCTCTAAGGATATGGCCAACCGTGATGTGTATGAGGAAAGCGGCAATACCATTAATGTTAACAATAAAAGACATGAGCTATACAATGAAGGGGCTAGCCGCGGTGTCCGTAACGTTAGTAACAATTATGGCTTTGTCCGTCACCAAAAGAGTCCGCTGATGAATGATAATACGGCTAATGACCACTATACAGCCTTAGACCGTGAACAGGTGGCAAACATCATCAGTAAATACAGTACTGAAATCCCCAATGTAAATGATGTCGCTACACTTGTCACAGACCAAGAAGTATTAATTGCATATGATACAGATTCAAAAGATCGCAATTTGACGGCAGACCAAGTCAAGAAAACGGCGATGTCTGTCGTTCCAAGATATTACCATGTCTTTGTTACAGACCATAAAGTACTAATGAGGGATGTAGAAAATCTCGCAAACCTTGACTCCACAAGCCGGAACGCCCGGAATTTGGTTAATGGGCTAATTAAGCAAATGAAAAAATCCCCACAAGGGCAGCGAATGAACGCAAGTGAGGACGAGAATGGACTAACTCCTGACGACAAATAGAAAAGCGGAGGCGCCTTGCACAGGGGCGACAGGCATAAGACGAGCTGGCATGAAGGTTGCTTTTTAACTTTCAGGACGAATTGGCTGCTGGAGATAGACAGTCATATTCCCAAATAAATTAAAGAGTTCAGTCACTTTGACTGAACTCTTTGGTTTTAAGCTTGTTGTGCTTCTTGTTCACCAAGGATTTGCTTGTGTTTTGCTGCAGCATTAACTTGCTCATCTGCATGATAGGATGAGCGGACAAGCGGGCCTGCTTCACAATGGCTAAAGCCTTTACTAATTGCAATTTGTTGTAATTCTTTAAATTCATCAGGGCTATAATATTTCTCAACCTTCAAATGACCTTTTGTCGGCTGTAAATATTGGCCAATCGTCATAATATCGATTTGATTTGCTCTTAAATCATCCATAACTTCGATTATTTCTTCCTTCGTTTCCCCTAAGCCAACCATTAAGCTGGATTTTGTTGGAATATTAGGCTGCATTTCTTTTGCCCGACGAAGAAACTCAAGGGAACGGTCATATTTAGCCCGGGCTCTAACTCTAGGTGTCATCCGTCTAACCGTCTCAATGTTATGGTTTAAGATATCAGGTTTAGCATCCATTAATACACGTAAATTTTCTTCTTTTCCGCCCATATCGGAAGGCAGAACTTCAATACTTGTAAATGGATTTTTCCGGCGAATCGCACGAACCGTTTCCGCAAAAATGGCTGCCCCGCCATCCCTGAGATCATCACGGGCTACCGCTGTTACAACCACATGTTTTAAGTTCATCAATTGAACAGAGTCTGCCACTCTTTCTGGTTCTTGCCAATCAAGCTCTGTAGGTAAACCCGTTTTAACAGCACAAAAGCGGCAGGCACGAGTACAAGTATCCCCAAGAATCATGAAGGTAGCCGTACGTCTTTCTGCCCAGCATTCATGAATATTAGGACAGCGTGCTTCTTCACAAACTGTGTGCAGATTCTTTTCACGCATCATTTTTTTCAAGCCCGTATAGGACTCGTTTGTATTTAATTTTATTTTTAACCATTCCGGTTTTCTTAGAATTTCTTCTTTCTTACTCACGTTCAGCACACCCCTTGAAACGATATATATGTTTCTATATGTTGTCACTTTAACATACTGAAATAATATCGACAAGCAAATCGGTTTAAATTATCTAGTGCAAACCATCTTGATTCAGCTAAAATCTCGTTTACCATTTATTAACCATAATGAAATGGTTTAGAAAACATAAACTAACCTTGTACATTACTCGGAAGGAGGATTCTTGTGCGGGCTGTTCTAATCATCGGAACCTTTCTTTTATTCTTTACCACTTCATTCACGGTCAGGGAGGCTCAAGCAAAAACAAACGAAACTGATCCATATCAAGAAAGAATGAAGCTTTATAAGAAGGTTGAAACGGTTACCCAAATTCCTTGGTATTACTTAGCGGCTATTGATCAATATGAAAGAAGCATCCGCCAGGTCCGCAGAGACTTACCTAAACCAGATAGCGTAATCGGCATCTATTTTCGTCCAGAAGAATGGGCTGGATTAACCAATCCAAATCCTTTGGAAAAAAACCCCGCAATCATCCAGTTTTTTGATGGAAAAGGTGTGGATGGGGATGGGGATGGAAAAGCGAGTCTTAAAAATGATGAGGACGTCCTTTATACCTTTGCAAATTATCTACTTTCATACGGAATTGATCATGATAATATAAAAATCGGCTTATGGAATTACTATCATCGTGATAAAACCGTTAGTATCATTGCTGGAAAAGCAAAAATATATCGACATTTTGGTCGGATTGATCTAGATGCACAAGTATTCCCAGTACCGATCCGCAGCAATCACAGCTACCGGAGCACCTGGGGATCTGCCCGCGGGTGGGGTGGACGAAGGAGTCATGAAGGTACAGATATTTTTGCTGGCTACGGTGTTCCGGTTCGTGCGACAAACTATGGCATTATTGAAATGAAGGGCTGGAATAAGTTTGGAGGATGGAGAATCGGCATTCGTGATATTAATAATACCTATCATTATTTTGCCCATCTCAGCGGTTTTGCTAAGGATTTAAAGGTCGGCCAAATTGTTGAGCCAGGAATGATTATTGGCGGTGTAGGGAGCTCTGGGTACGGCCCTCCAGGAACCTCAGGAAAATTCCCTCCACATTTACATTACGGGATGTACAAAGACAATGGTGTAACTGAATGGTCTTTTGATCCCTATCCTCATTTAGCTAAGTGGAAGCGGATAGAGCGGATGAAAGCTCGAAAAAAATAGGACTGTCCATGGTGGATAGTCCTATTTTTAGTTCCCCGATTTTTTGGAGTCCGACTGTTTATCTGGAAGCTGTATTGATGGAGTTACTCCGCCGCCACTATTGTAGAATTGCGGGACATCTCCTTGTATGAGTGATCCGTCAACCGGAATACTTTGGGTAAGCTTTGTTATTTTAGTAGCAAACGGGGTAATAATCTGGACAGACACTTCGATATGAATAGAAACATCGACCCAAGTATTATTGATTCCCATATCTTTTGTCTCAATTTTAACATCTGGTTCCACTTCGCCAATGGCATGAAACTTTACGGGGATCTTCGGACCAAAATTTCCTAATAAGGAGATATTTGTTGCTTGCCCTAGAGGGACATACCAAATAATTCCGTCTTCCTTTTCCGAATTATGCGTTTCAATTTCAACATCAGTTAACTGCTCTAACGAGGCAAGATCACCTTTTTTAGCTGCCTTCAGGTTTTTTTGAATTTGAGCGGTTGTTTCCGCTAAGACCCGGTTTATATAAACTGTATTGAGTTTAACGTTGGAGGCCTTGCCATTTTCACTTGGTAAGATCACAATTACGTCATTGTCTTCACCTGTGTCTGTTGTCCGTTTTGTAATCGCCTTATTAATAACAAGGGAAGCAATATTTCGGGTTTCGGAAGTAGCAATTCTCATTAATGTCGGCTCAATCCCCTTATTCACGAGCCATAAGCCGGTGGCAGTTGAAAATAGAAAAAAGACAAACGTCAATAGCATGACATAACGGAAAGGCAACGGTCCCTTCCTCGGAAGCCGTCTGCGAAACTTCGCCAAAAAAATCACCCCTTCAAGCTATATGTATGCTTTGAAAGGGGGAACTAGCCCTACAAAAAAGCAGAAGTAGCCATTTTTACACCATGTTGATTGGAGCGGAAGGCGCGAAGACTCCTGCGGGAGACGGGCAGGGGAGACCCCAGAGGCGCTTAGCGCCGAGGAGGCTCCCTGGACCGCCCGCGAACCGCACGCTCCTGGAGCAGAAACCAACAGCCAATTTTAATAGTGCCAAATATAAAAAAAAGCCCGCATGGAGCAAGCTTTTTAAATCATTTTTAACAAGGCTTCCTTCCCAATCATTCCTTGGTGAATACCTAACGCCTCTGCCTCCCATGTTACCGACTCTAACGGTGCATTTAGGAGCTGTTCAATGGTTCTTACTCCCACAGCACGGCCGGCAATAATCTTGCGGTCCTTTAATTTATCATTTAATAAACCCACATCCAAGGCACCGCACATGATATATCCCTTATCGCTTGATACAGCAAGCAAGGTTGTTTTTGGAAGTAAAACCGAAACTGCCAAAAAGGTATGGCCGTTTATTTCAATTGGTGAAAGATCAATCAAATGGTCCACACTCCTTTCCTCTCTATCACTTTATGACAGGTTATGAAAAAGCGTGTAGCCATTCTATGACTGTATTTGTAACTTCCTTTTTAATAAATCCCTTAGGAATTCTGGCAAGAAATACTTCTTTTCTTTTTGCGGAAGAATGTCTTTGAAAAAGTGGCCAAACGTAAACATATCAGGCAGGGCTAACGAATAATTTCTTTCATAATCGACTTCCGTCCCATTAATAAACATGACGTCTCCATGAAAACTAATTCGGTCAAAGACAAATATCCCTAAAAGAGTTCCTCTGAATCCAAGTCCTTTGATATGCTTATGGATTAAGCCTTCATCTTTTGTCTGCCAATAAACCTCTTCTAATTCTTTTCCAGTTAGTTCTACCACACACGGATTTATTGGATGTGGACAAATCTTCAGCAAATCGTAAACCGTAACATCACCCGATAAAGGCCCTAACAATAGCCCTGCGTTAATCATGGCACAATCAGTGTTACACCATTCTCTTAATGCCCTGCAAAGCATAAATGAAAACTCCGTTTCATGAAAAAGATCATTAATTAGAGGCTTAGCTAAGGTGGTTACTTTTTGATTTAAATCGGCTTTTCCTCTTGTAAAATATGCATCGATTTGCTCCTGCTCATTTTTAGCTTTCGGCAGATCTTTACTGTCATATAAAATGGCCTTCTTAGCGGTAATCTCTTTTTGTTCATCCACTTTGAGAGTAACGTGGCCAACAAAATATCCATACTTACCTGCCGCCCCAAGGAGAGTCTCCTTCACTAGCTTTCCTTTTTCCAGGAAGTGATGGGTATGTGAACCTAATATGACATCAATATCAGGAAATTCAGCTGCTATGGATTCGTCCACATTAAGACCGAGATGGGAAAGTAAAATGATTACGTCTGATTCTGCTTTTACTTTTCCAATCCATATTTTCAGCTCTTCAATGGGCTCTGTCACCGTCCAGCCCAGTAAACCATATAGATGGGCAAACGGTGCCGTTAAACCGATGACACCCACCCTTGTGCCCTTTTTCGAATGATAAATCTTATATGGCTTTACCCAGCTAGGAAAGCTTCCATCTTGTTGATAAAGGTTCGCTAACAGAACATCAAACTGAGCGTTTTCATAGAGCTCATTTAAGTTGTCATATGGGAGGTTAACCCCTTCATTGTTTCCGATCGTTACCGCGGTATAGTGACTCTCATTTAACAGATCAATATTCCCTTTCCCTCTTGTCGCTTCTGTGAAAGGGTGCCAGCGATCTATAAAATCACCGATATCAAATAGAAGTACATCCTCATCTTTTTGGTGATGCCTATCATGTTTTATTGCTAGGAACTGCTTAATTCGGGGCCAATTTTCTAAGTGACTGTGGACATCGTTTGTATGATAAATATGTATAGTTTCCATCCTAGACCTGCCCAAAAATCCCTTGATAAATTAACCTAATTCCAACAATGACAAGAATGGTTCGTAACATTAATACAATTGTTTTACTCTTAAGCTTTGTGTTTAAAAAGACACCCACCTTAGCTCCAATCCAAGCCCCAGGAACCAATGCTAAAGCATAAAGCCAGTCCACATTTCCTAAAGTAATATGTGTAATCGAGCTCAGCAAGGATGTTGGTAAAATCATAAACATCGACGTGGCCGTTGCCACATGTGGTGGAAAGAAAAACACCAAAATCATGGTCGGAACCATTAAGGATCCGCCGCCAACACCAAAAACTCCCGATAAAAAGCCAACTACAAAAGCAATCAGGACTCCTATTATTGGGTTATATCCGTATTCAAAGGTTTTACCTGCATTATCAATAAAAGTGCGGATAAATCCCCGATCTTTCCGATAAGGAATGGGCTTTAATCTGTCCTTCAGTAATAAAATAATCGAAATAAAAATAATAAATAGTCCGAAAAAGATATTGAACGTCTTCATATGTAAGCCTTCAGTTACCCATGCGCCCAGAATACTCCCTGGACCACTTCCGATTAGAAAAATCAGGCCGCTTTTATAATCAACTGTTTTGTGTTTCATATAAGCTAATGTAGATGATAGACCTGTAAAAATCATCGTAAACAGTGATGTCCCTACCGCAACCTGAGGTGTTATATGTCCAAAGGCTGATAGGGTTGATAAATAAAGCAACGAGGGAACAATAATAATTCCGCCGCCTAATCCTATTAGCGAGCCTAACGAACTCGCAATAAGTCCAATCACTACTAGTATAATCCATTCCATGTTTTCTTTCTCCTAACCTCTCGCTGTTTTGTATCCCTTTTATAATAAATCTAGCTGGCGTGGAGCAAGTCCCTTATATTCAATTTGTAAAAGGTTGACCATTTCCTTGGCATTGTCTGCCGCATCTCCGCCAGAGTTGTTGTTAAAAAGGAGATAAACATTTCTTGATTCCTGGGCTAATTTTTGAATGGAATCTGCCCAAACTTCTAGCTCCTTTTGGTTATAGCGGTAAAGATAACGGACCTCACGCCAATCCTCTCCGATTCGTTTTTGCCAGCCATGGACATTACGACCGTGAAACCTTACAAGAACCTTATCGGGGGTTGTCGTCTCTAATACAGTTGGGATGGAACCAACTCCAGATTGTGGTTCATCACAAATACTATGGATCCATTTTTCTTTTATCATAAAATCAAGTGTTTTTTGACGATACTGGGGAGCGAACCACGACTGATGTCTAAATTCTAACGCGCAAGGGTGGTCACCCATCTCATGCTTGCACCATCTTAAGTATTCGACATTTTCGCGAGTACATGTAAACCATAGTGGAAATTGAAAGAGGACCATCGCTAGTTTATTTGTTTCTATGTATGGTTCAAGCGACTCTTTGAAAGCTCTGAACATCGCCTGTTTATTTTCAAACGGAATTTTCCCTCGCATATGTCCGGTCATTCCCTGGTAGGTTTTTACAATAAATTGGAAGCCAGCCGGTGTTTCATTGACCCACTTCTCCGCATTCCTTTTAGGCTGAATCGCATAAAAGGCTGAATCTACTTCTACGATTGGAAAGTGGCCTGCATATGCCTTTAGCTTGTCCCTTGACGAAATTTGGCCTGGATATAAGCTATCATGGTCGCCCCAGCCGGTTACACCGATGTAGATCAAAAAACTCACCTCCAACTATTAATAATAGCATAACCATTTTTCGATATGAGAAAAAGGGTGGAAGATATTTAGGTGCAAACAACAATTTCATGGCAAATGGGGCAGTCGCCTGTAAAGTGGGGCTATTCGCCAGTTGGACACGCTTATCCGCAAGTTGGCGCATCTTATCCGCAAGTTGGACACGCTTATCCACAAGTTGGCGCATCTTATCCGCAAGTTAATGGCGACTTCAGCAAATCCATACGCAAAAACCCGCCTGCCATTGCGGCAAAGCGGGTAAATTTTATAAAAAATATTAACCGATGGATCCTTCCATTTCGAACTTAATGAGACGGTTCATTTCAACGGCGTATTCCATTGGTAATTCTTTTGTAAATGGCTCGATAAAGCCCATAACGATCATTTCTGTAGCTTCCTGTTGAGAAATACCACGGCTCATCAAGTAGAAGAGCTGCTCTTCAGAAACTTTAGAAACCTTTGCTTCATGCTCGAGCGAGATGTTATCGTTTAAGATTTCATTGTATGGGATTGTATCTGATGTCGACTTGTTATCCATTATTAATGTATCACATTCGATATTAGAACGTGCCCCATCTGCCTTACGACCAAAGTGAACTTGGCCGCGGTAGGTTACCTTACCGCCATGCTTAGAAATTGATTTAGAAACGATGGTGGACGATGTATTTGGAGCTAAATGAATCATTTTCGCCCCTGCATCCTGGTGCTGACCTTTACCGGCAATTGCAATCGAAAGCGTCATACCACGAGCGCCTTCGCCTTTTAAAATAACGGCAGGATACTTCATCGTTAATTTTGAACCGATGTTACCATCAATCCATTCCATTGTCGCATTGGCATCACAAACCGCACGCTTTGTTACAAGGTTAAATACGTTATTAGCCCAGTTTTGGATGGTTGTATAACGGCAGTAAGCATCTTTTTTAATAACAATCTCAACAACGGCACTGTGCAGGGAGTTTGTTGTATAGACTGGTGCTGTACAACCCTCAACGTAATGCACGTGTGCGCCTTCATCAACAACGATTAATGTCCGTTCAAATTGACCCATGTTTTCAGAGTTAATACGGAAGTAAGCCTGTAATGGCGTATCTACTTTCACACCAGGTGGCACATAGATAAACGAGCCGCCTGACCATACAGCAGAATTAAGTGCAGAAAACTTGTTATCGGTTGGCGGAATTGTTTTTCCAAAGTGTTCGCGGAAAATATCTTCATTTTCCCTTAAAGCAGAATCTGTATCCTTAAAGACGATCCCTAAGTCTTCTAGTTCTACCTTCATGTTGTGGTAAACGACTTCAGATTCGTACTGAGCGGATACCCCAGCAAGGTACTTTTGTTCAGCTTCTGGAATTCCGAGCTTATCAAAAGTTGCCTTGATTTCTTCTGGCACTTCATCCCATGACTTCTCTGATTTTTCGGATGGTTTTACATAATAAGTAATTTCATCGAAATTTAAAGAAGCCATATCCCCGCCCCATTGTGGCATAGGCATTTTGTAAAAATGCTCAAGCGACTTCAAACGGAAGTCTAACATCCATTGTGGCTCATTCTTCAATTTAGATATTTCTTTTACTATATCAGATGTTAAACCACGTTTTGATCGGAATATGGAAACGTCTTTATCGGCAAATCCATATTTATAATCACCGATTTCCGGCATTTT
This sequence comes from Bacillus sp. OV166, assembly GCF_900177675.1. Taxonomy (GTDB): domain Bacteria; phylum Bacillota; class Bacilli; order Bacillales; family Cytobacillaceae; genus Neobacillus. Next base: position 5,568,213 of record NZ_FXWM01000001.1, read on the forward strand.
TTTCGCCATCGTCGTGTTCCTCCATTCTTAGAAAAGCGGAAGCGCCTTAGTTAGGCGCTGGAGCTGGACATTGCCCTCTCCACCCGCGTTTTCTTAATTTTATGCTTGTTCCTCTTCTTTCAAACCTTTTTCCATGGCCTTCCACGCTAATGTGGCACATTTGATGCGGGCTGGAAACTTACAAACACCCTGAAGTGCTTCAATATCACCTAAATCAAGATCGTCATCGTCGTATTCGATCCCCTGCATCATATCAGAAAAGATCTTTGCTAATTTTAAAGCTTCTTCGATTTTTTTCCCCTTAATCGCTTGCGTCATCATCGAAGCAGATGACATTGAAATCGAACAGCCTTCCCCTTCTTGCTTTGCGTCGACCACAATTCCATTCTCCACTTTTAGTGTTAATTGAATACGGTCACCACAGGTAGGGTTATTCATATTAATAGTATGGCTGCCATCCTCTAAAACACCGCGATTACGGGGATTTTTATAATGATCCATAATCACTTGACGGTAAAGTGTATCTAAATTATTAGAAGACATCGCTGAAATACTCCTTTGTTTTAACAAGTCCTTCAACAAGTTTATCTATATCATCTTCCGTATTATACAAGTAGAAACTTGCACGTGCAGTCGCGGAGGCTTTAAGCCATCTCATTAGCGGCTGAGCGCAATGATGTCCGGCACGAACAGCAATACCTTCTGCATCAAGTACCGTTGCTACATCATGTGGATGAACATCACTTAGATTAAAAGTGATTAGCCCTGCCCGCTTCGCTGCATCAAGTGGACCGTAAATAGTCATTCCGTCTACAGCAGACATTTTTTCCAAAGCATATGCTGCAAGTTTATGTTCATGTTCGGCAATTTGGTCTAATCCTACTTCATTTAAAAAGTCGATAGCAGCCCCAAGACCAATGGCGCCTGCAATGATTGGAGTACCGCCTTCAAACTTCCAAGGCAGCTCTTTCCAAGTTGATTCGTACAATTGCACGAAATCAATCATTTCGCCGCCGAATTCGATTGGCTCCATGTTTTCGAGTAGATGTTTTTTTCCATAAAGAACACCAATACCGGTCGGACCGCACATTTTATGTCCTGAAAAAGCTAGAAAATCACAATCTAAATCTTGAACATCAATTCTCATATGCGGAGCACTTTGCGCTCCGTCTACAACCATGATGGCCCCATTCTCGTGTGCAATTTGAGCAATTTCTTTGACCGGATTGATGACGCCAAGTACGTTTGATACTTGCATGACAGATACAACCTTGGTATTTGCTGTAATCGTCGCACGTGCATCATCGAGTAAAATCGTTCCATCTTCTTGAAGTGGAATGTATTTCAACTGTGCTCCAGTCCGTCTGGCCACTTGCTGCCACGGAATGATATTACTATGGTGCTCCATATATGTTATAACGATTTCATCGCCTGCTTTTAAATTCGCTGCCGCATAGCTTGCAGCCACAATATTCAAAGACGTTGTCGTTCCACGGGTAAAAATTACTTCTTGAATGGACTTGGCATTGATGAACTTACGAACCTTTTCCCTTGCACCTTCGTAAGCATCTGTTGCTCTTGTTCCTAGTGTATGCACACCACGATGGACATTGGAATTGATTTCACGATAATATTTTTCAATTGCCTCGATTACTTGGAGCGGCTTTTGAGATGTTGCAGAACTATCCAAGTATACCAATGGCTTCCCATTGACCTCTTGATCTAAGATTGGAAATTGTGCACGAATATCCTGGATATTCATTAGCGTACTTTCCTTTCAATTACCTCAGTTAACTGTTTCTTTACTCCTTCAATTGGAAGTTGATTCACAACCGGTGCAAGGAAACCATGAATAACTAAGCGCTCTGCTTCTTCTTTACGAATTCCGCGGCTCATCAAGTAGTAAAGCTGAACAGGGTCAACACGTCCGACAGAAGCAGCGTGGCCTGCCGTTACATCATCTTCATCAATCAGAAGAATTGGGTTAGCATCACCGCGTGCTTTTTCACTTAGCATAAGTACGCGTGATTCTTGTTCCGCATTTGATTTAGAAGCACCATGTTCTATTTTTCCGATACCATTAAAAATGGAGGTAGCACTGTCCTTCATGACACCATGCTTTAAGATATAACCTTCACTATTTCTTCCAAAGTGTACAACCTTTGTGGTAAAGTTTTGCGTTTGCTCGCCACGCCCAACAACGACTGTTTTTGTATCACCGTAGGAGCCATCACCGATCAAATTAGTTGTGTTATCTGAAATTGTATTTCCTTCATTCATTAAACCTAATGCCCATTCAATTCGTGCATCTCTTCCGACAACACCACGACGATTTACATAGGTTGTAATTCCTTTTGCAAGCGTATCAACTGCGCCAAACTGAACTTTCGCGTTTGTATTTACAATGACTTCCGTCAAGATATTTGCAACAGTAGTTGATACTTCCATCGTCGAAATGTAGTTTTCAACATAGGTTACTTTGCTATTGTCCTCAGCGACGACAATGACATGATTAAACAAGTTCGCCTGATCATTATCATGCACATAAATGGCATGGATTGGTTCAGAGACTTCTACATTTTTTGGAATATATAAGAAAACTCCGCCATTAACTAGTGCAGCATTTAGAGCGGTTAAGCGATGTTCATCGGCATTGATGGCTTGTGTCATATAATACTTTTTCAATAAGTCACCATGTTCTTTAGCAGCTGTAAAAATATCTGTAAAAATAACGCCTTGACTCTTTAGCTCTTCAGATAAAGATAAAAAGGCTGGAGTTTGATTTCGTTGAATATATAAATTATTATTCTCTGCATCCACATCAATCAGTGCTTTTACTTCTTCTGGCAATTCAGCAAGTGAAGTATAGGGAGCACTTTTTACAGTATGTTGTGAGAATTGGGTGAAGTTCCACTTATCAATCTTTGTTTTGTCTGGTCTTGGCATTGGCAGTTGTTCGAACTCAGCTAATGCTTTTAGACGTAGTTCTTCAAACCAAGCAGGCTCGCTCGTTTCTTTTGAAAAGGAGCGAACATTGTCCTTGTCAAATGGTAATTTGGTTTCAGTTGTCATTGTAATCCTCCTAACCCTCTCTTACGCTTCTTGCCCAACTGTTTCATCTTCAATTCCTAGCTCTTGTTTGATCCAGTCATATCCTTCAGCTTCTAAGCGTTGTGCCAATTCTGCTCCACCGGATTTTACAACACGGCCTTGCATCATCACATGCACATGGTCTGGAGTGATATAGTTTAAAAGTCGTTGATAATGTGTAATAACTAAGCAGCCAAAATCTTCGCCGCGCATTTGATTGATTCCCTTTGATACTACCTTCAAGGCATCGATATCTAGTCCGGAGTCAATTTCATCTAAGATTGCAATTTTCGGTTCTAACATCATTAATTGCAGGATTTCGTTACGTTTTTTCTCACCGCCGGAGAAGCCTTCGTTTAAATAGCGTTGTGCCATATCAAGGTCCATTTCAAGGTATTCCATTTGCTTATCCATTTTGCGGATGAATTTCATTAATGAAATTTCATTCCCTTCACCAAGACGGCTATTAAGTGCTGAACGTAAAAAATCGGCATTGGTAACGCCGTTAATTTCACTAGGGTATTGCATTGCAAGGAATAGACCAGCTCGTGCACGCTCATCTACTTCCATATCCAGGACATTTTGTCCATCTAAAGTGATTGTTCCGCTTGTCACTTCATATTTTGGATGACCCATAATTGCAGAAGATAAAGTGGATTTACCCGTACCGTTTGGACCCATGATTGCGTGGATTTCTCCACCCTTTATTTCAAGGTTCACACCTTTTAAAATTTCTTTCCCATCAATTGCTACATGTAAATCTTTGATCGTTAAAGTTGATCCAGCCATATCTATACCTCCGAAAAGAAAGTGTTGTTTCTTGTAGATTGAGTTATTCTATAACTCTATTCTCATTTTATTCTCATTCCAATCTTATAACAAATGAAATGTATTAGCAACTCTTAAACAGTAAAAACAGTCCATCTATTTTCATTAAGCTTGTACCAAATGAGAATGAAAAGAGGATTTAGAGTGTTTTGAATGATAATTCAGTATATTATTATTAATGGAAATGACACTCGATTAAAATCATACCTCATTTTTTTAGCATTTCCAAGCGAATTCAGGTCTATTGTTCTCTCTATTTTTACCCATCGTCATTGTTTAAATGTATGCCATCTTTAGACACAACTACAGAGAAAAAGCCAGTGTTTCTACACTGACTTTCTTCCTAATTTATAACCTTATTCAGAAACTGGTACAACGGCACCTTTGTATTTTTCAAGAATGAAGTCTTGGATTTCTTTAGAATGAAGGACTTCGACAAGTGTTTTGATAGTTTCTTTGTCTTTGTCCTCAGAACGAACGACAACAAGGTTTGCCGGAACAACATCACTGCCTTCAAATGCAATTCCATATTTTCCGATGTCAATACCGCCTTCTAATGCGTAGTTCGTATTAATGACAACCGCATCACCTTCACCGCTTTCGAAAGAAGATGCTAATAATTTTGCTTCAATTAAAGTTGAGAAATCAAGATTCTTTGGATTTTCGACAATATCCTCTACTCTCGCATTCGCGCCAACGCCTTTTTTAAGCTTAATTAAACCTTCTTTTTCAAAAATAGGTAAAATACGTCCATGGTCACTTAGTGAATCACTCATAATAATTTTTGCACCTTTTGGAAGGTCTTTTAAACTTTTATATTTTTTAGAATAAATTCCGATTGGTTCCTTATGAATTTCCCCAACACTCACAAAATCAAAATCCTTATTTTCTTTCATTTGCAGGTCTAAATACCCTGGTGTTTGAAAATAATTAGCGTCGAGTTCTTTATCCCTTAACGCTACGTTTGGTAGGATATAATCTTGAAAAACTTTTACTTCTAGATCAATGCCTTTTTTCTTTAATAAAGGTTTTGCCGCTTCTAGCACTTCTGCATGCGGTACAGCAGATGCACCAACGACTAATTTCTTGTTACCATCATTTCCTTCTTTTTCCCCTGTATCGTTTTTAGCACCAGCGCACGCTGTTAAGGCAAATGCTAATAGCGAAATTACAATCAAACTAAATACCTTTTTCATTAATTAACCCCTCCTGTTATCGTTTATCTGTTTTCTTTGTAAAATAATCTCCAATAAATTGGATAATAAAAACTAAAATTAATATCGCAATCGTTGCAACTAAGGTGACAATCGGTCGATTACGCTGAAAACCTTCAAGGTAAGCAAAATGTCCAAGTCCGCCAGCCCCAATGACTCCGGCCATTGCTGTAAAGCTGACTAGAGAAATGGCTGTGACTGTAATCCCTGAAATTAATGCCGGCAAAGATTCCGGTATTAATACTTTAAAAATGATATGAACATGTGTTGCTCCCATCGATTGCGATGCCTCAATAACACCTTTATCGATTTCCCTAAGGGCTATTTCTACCATTCGTGCATAAAAAGGAGCTGCTCCAATAATTAGGGCTGGTAGTGCCGCATTCGCACCGAGCATAGTCCCAAGCAATAATTTTGTAAAAGGAATTAATAAAACAATTAAGATAATAAAGGGGATTGATCTGAAAATATTAACAAATCCAGCAATAATAACATTAACAGCTCGATTAGCCCAGATATTACCTTTATCTGTTAAAAACAACAACAGACCAAGAAATAATCCTAAAATAAAGGTTGCAAACACTGAAATGGAAGTCATATAAATCGTTTCACGTGTTGCTTCTAATAATTGTTCCCAATTTACCATTTCCATAAGGTTAGCCATTACTGATCACCTCCACGCCTACTTGCTGTGAGTGAATATAATCGATGGCTTTCTGTATTTCACTAGATTGCCCATCCAAGTGGATAAATAATGTTCCGTATGATCCAGTTTGCGTGTGGGAAATTTTCCCCTGTAGAATATTTACGATAACATCAAAGTCTCGGATGATGTTTGTGATTAATGGTTGTTCTGTTGTTTCCCCTACAAATGAAAGTTGAACCACTTTTCCATGCGGATAGCGTTCAAGTAAATGTTCAATCGTTTCCTTCGTTTCTTCCGGTTCCGTCACCTGCTGCACAAAACGCTTTGTAATTGGCTGTTCTGGATTTTTAAATACATCTAAAACCGGACCAATCTCTACAACCCTACCGTTTTCCATGACGGCAACCCGGTGACAAATTTTACGAATGACATGCATTTCATGTGTAATGAGGACAATGGTTAACCCTAGTCGTTTATTAATATCGACTAACAACTCCAAAATGGAATCTGTGGTTTGTGGGTCAAGGGCCGAGGTTGCTTCATCACAAAGCAGCACTTTTGGATTGTTAGCGAGTGCCCTGGCAATCCCTACCCGTTGCTTTTGCCCACCGCTTAATTGGGATGGGTAGGCATTTTCTCTTCCTTCAAGGCCTACTAGTTTAATTAGTTCGTCCACTCTTTTTTTCCTTTGTGAACCATTTACACCTGCAATTTCAAGTGGAAACGCAATATTTTCACTTACCGTCCTAGACCATAGCAAGTTAAAATGCTGGAAGATCATGCTGATTTCCTGGCGTGCTTTTCGAAGCTCACTGCCTTTGATTTTCGAAATAACGCGGCCAGCTACCGTTACAGTTCCGTCTGATGGCAGCTCTAATCCATTTAACATTCGGATTAAGGTACTTTTACCAGCACCACTGTATCCAATCACTCCGAATATTTCTCCCTCTTGTATTTCCAGGTTGACATCATCGACGGCTCTTAGCTGACCTTGTTTAGAAGGGAATATCTTCTGGACATTTTTAATTGATATCATTGAATCACCTGCTTCTATCCAATTTACTTAACATTCTGAAAGATTTGTATTGTAATATACCGCTTAATAATATAGGGTTTGACTTTTTCAACAAAAAGATTCTGTTTTAACAAAATAAAAGCCTTTCTGCGCAGGCAGAAAGGCATCATTAAAAATAATCCTTTCTCCCATCTCCCAAAGCAATCGCTTTGTGTGAATTGGCACCATTTCAATAATAAATATTGACGGTTGCCGGGCTTCATCGGGCACATCCCTCCACCTCTCTTGATAAGAGCATCAAGTATCCTATATTCAATTAAAACGTTAATTTGTTTAAGTAATTATATTACGAAAGTTATCGTATCATGGATAAAAAGGGGTGTCAATGAAAATAACTTCATATTCGGAAAAATAAGTTTTGGTAACTTTTATGCATTTACCTTGAATGAGATTACACCAGTAGCAGCCAAAATAGCTGATTCGAGATCTTCGATTAAATCCTCAACATTCTCGATACCGATTGAAAGGCGAATCAAATCCTCTGTTACACCTGCAGCTTTCAGGCCATCAGCATCTAATTGCTGATGGGTGGTGCTTGCTGGGTGAATAATTAAACTTTTTGCATCGCCAACGTTTGCAACATGCGCCCATAGAGTAATCGAATCGATTAATTTGGCTCCTGCTTCTTTACCGCCTTTAATCCCGAAAACAACCATGGAACCTGCACCTTTTGGCAAGTACTTTTTGGCTAATTCATAATCTGGGTGTGATGGGTGTCCTGGATAAGATACCCATTCCACAGCAGGGTGATTGGATAAATATTCCACCACTTCTTTTGTATTAGCCACATGCTCCTTCATGCGAACATGCAGTGTTTCAAGACCAAGGATAAACTGGAAGGAATTTTGCGGACTTAATGCCGGTCCTAAGTCACGCAGCAATTGGACACGGGCTTTGATAATAAAGGCGATAGCACCTAAGGCTTCGGCATAAACCAGGTCATGGTAGCTGGCATCTGGCGTTGTAAAACCAGGGAATCGCGGCGAATTCCAATCGAACTTCCCACCATCGACTATAACTCCACCTGTAGTTGTTCCATTTCCTAAGAGCCATTTGGTGGCAGAATGAACCACAATATCGGCACCATATTCAATTGGCCGGCACAGGTATGGAGTGGCAAAGGTGTTATCAATAATTAATGGAACACCTGCGGCATGGGCAATATTGGCAACTTTTTCAATATCAAGTACACGAAGGCTTGGGTTACCAATCGTTTCAGCGAAAACAGCCTTTGTTTTGTCGGTAATGGCCGCACGGAAGTTTTCCGGATTTTCAGGATCAACAAATTTCACTTTAATCCCGTATTTTGGAAGAGTCACTGCAAAAAGATTATATGTTCCGCCATAGAGATTTGATGCCGATACGATTTCATCGCCAGCTTCAGCAATATTTAAAATGGCGAGGGTAATCGCTGCCATACCGCTAGCAACTGCTAGGGCACCAACGCCGCCTTCCAATAATGCTACTCTTTCTTCAAAAACAGTAGTAGTAGGGTTGTGAATGCGTGTGTATATGTAACCAGGTTCCGCTAAGCTAAATAGGTTTGCCGCATGCTCTGTATTCTTAAATTGATAGGCGTTGTTTTGATAAATCGGAACGGCACGAGCCCCCGTTACCGGATCCGGAGACAATCCACCATGAACACTCAATGTTTCAAAACGATACTTCTTTTGATTTTCACCCATACTACTTCCTCCTTTTTTGCAATTCAACAAACAAAACCCCCGCTTCAAAGAAGAGGGGGTCTCTCTCCTCATCTCTCAGAGCATCACCGCTCTGCTGGATTTAGCACCGTGTGATTGTGTTATAAACCGGTTGCCGGGCTTCATAGGGTCAGTCCCTCCGCCACTCTCGATAAGAATGTTTATTGAATTGTCTTTATTATTTGATTATTCACCTAAAACTTTACAGTAAGTTCAATTCCGAGTCAATAGCTCTGATTAGAAATTTGTAATTTTTGAAAAATTTTCCTGTGCCTTTGTCAAATAGAAGATGGATTCTAGCAATAATGTGGTACGAATTGGAGCGGAAATACTTAATTGGCCGTTCTGTTCAAGGGCCCTTAACCGTTCCTTCCCTTCAAGTAGTTGTTTCATTGCCTTAAGGTCACCGCGGATTTCGGATATTGTTCGTGTCTCTTCACTATCATGAAGTATGAAAATTTCTCCATTCTTTATGATAATCTGAAAAGTATTTTGTTCACAAACCAAATTCACTCGCAAATCGATATGTTCTAGTAACGGCAGAACATGCCTTTGCTGTTTGATTGCTAATTGAAAGTTTTTCAGCATCTCTATCATAATCCACCACACTCCGGTCTGCTCTCTTATATTAAATATACAGGAGCGGAGCATGAAATCCTCTTTAAAGTGGTCGACAATTATCAACCTTTTGGAGGGGATTTACGGAGATTTCCTGAGAAATATGTCGGTTGGAGAGATTTTTTTGAAAAGTGTTGAAATTTATTCATACATAACATCAAGGTTGTCGGCAGCATTTTGTAAAATGAAGTTAGATTCGAAATCGAAGGGATGTGGATTATGAGTTTTAAAGACCGTATTGAAGCAGATGAAATTAAAATTTTAAGATTTCTAAACTCGCGAATGAAATTAGCTGAAAAGGATAAAATTCGCTTTCGTAACCTTGTGAAAGGATTTGAAGGTGAAGTTATGTTTGACTCATTGACAGAGAAGCTTCAGTGTCCAAGTTATATTCTAAACGACCTGTTACTGGAAACTAGTAATGGTAAATTCCAACTTGATACAGTGATGATTACTCAAGACCCGCTCTATCTTTTTGAAGTAAAAAATTATGAAGGTGACTTTTATTTTGAAGGTGACCGATTCTATGCTCTACCCAAAAAGGAATACAAAAATCCCCTGCACCAACTACAACGAAGCGAATCCCTACTCCGCCAGCTGTTAGAAAGCCTTGGGTATCGAATCCCTATTGAGGCTTATGTAGTTTTTATCAACCCCCATTTCACCTGTTATAAAGCTCCACTTAATGAACCCATTATCTACCCAAATCAGCTCCCTCGCTTTATGCACAATTTAAATAGGAGACCGTCAACATTAAATGGGATGCACAAAAAGCTAGCTGACCAACTGGTTTCGATGCATCAAATTGAATTACCTTATGATAGGTTACCTCCATATGACTATGGCAAATTAAAAAAAGGTAACATTTGTCGGGTCTGCCTCTCATTGAAGACTACTGTTGTAAATAATAAACTTGTGTGTGAGGATTGCGGTTGTCACGAAGTGATTGATCATGCCGTTTTACGTGTTGTGGAGGAAATTAAGCTGCTTTTTCCTAAAATAAAAATCACTACAAATCTAGTTCATGAATGGGGTAAGGTGGTTGAGTCTAAAAAAACAATTAGAAGGATTTTAAAACAAAATTATAGTGTTGAGGGTAAGAAGGAATTTGGTTTCATTAGTTTACATGACCAAAGACATTTTTAACACAAGTGACACGCTTCACAGTGACCGTTGCTGATCTTTTTTCACCTCGACGGGCACTCTGCACTCTTCACAGTGACCCTAGCTAATCTTTTTTCACCTCGACGGGCACTCTGCACTTTTCACAGTGACCGTTGCTGATCTTTTTTCACCTCGATGGGCATTCTGCACTCTTCACAGTGACCGTTGCTGATCTTTTTTCACCTCGATGGGTACTCTGCACTCTTCACAGTGACCGTTGCTGATCTTTTTTCACCTCGATGGGCACTCTGCACTCTTCACAGTGATCGTTTATGGGTTAAAAGAAATTAAAAGCAGATGCACTTTGCGCATCTGCTTAGGATAAATGTTGTTTTATTTTTTCAAGCAAAAATGGAACTGATTGAAAAGCGTAGAGGGTTTCTTTTATCTTGCCGGCTTGAACAAATAATAGGCAAGGGACACTTTCAATTGCAAAATCCCTAGCAAGGTCTGGGTAGAAATTTAAATTCATTTTTCCCATATCTAACTCTACTAGTTGCTCAATGACCTGCAGCATTTTTGAAGCTACCTGACAGGTACCGCACATGGGTGTATAAAAATAGACTAACCCGGTCGCCTTTTTTTCAAGAAAGGCAGATAAATCTGTTCGATTCCATTCGTTCATATATCTTTTAACCCATTTCTAAAAATTCAGTATGAACATCGATATTCGCCCCTATTAGAACGGTTGCCAAATGGTGCACTGGCGCAGTTGCCACCTCACGATACATCCGGTCAATATACAAATGTTCCGCTTGTGGAAATTCTCGTTTTAACTGTTTGCGAAGCTTTTCACCTGAGGAGTCGGCATCCACAAGAATATAGACATCCTTATCCTCAAGAAATTCAATTAGTTCATCTAATTTTGTGATACTGATCGTGCCATTGGTACAAATAATTTCTACTGGTTCCTTAACAATTCTTTTGACCTTATTTTTATCTGATTTTCCTTCGACAATAAGAACTTTGTCAACATACGAATCATTCATCATCCATCACCTGTATTAGAAGTTGTTTATGTTAACATATTCTAAAATATTGATTACGTGTGTATTCTTCTGCCTATGTTAACTTTATCATTATTGTCATTTTAAAAATAGGGATTTGCCTCAGAATTCACGTGAAATTTACCTAGTTAACACCATCCTCCATCATCACAATCTGTATATTTTGCATTTGGGTTTTCTGTTGTTGTGACATGTTGATAGATTTTTTGTTGATCCACTTCAAAATGATGCTCTAATTCTACTTGCATGTGATCTGAAAGCTTCATTTTTCCAATCGGTGTATTATCAAGAAACAGTTCCATTTCCCCATTATTCATTTTGCCAATCACTCGATCGGTAACATCGACTCTTTGCTGCTTTAACGTCATACTCCCACCCTCTTCAATATATTTATTATAAGGTTCCCTAAAATAGTAGAAGAAAAAGTGGGAAATTAAGAGAAAAAGCACCTTGACAAGGTGCTTTTTCGTGATTAATTAGCCTTCTTTAGTCATTTCTTCATATTGTTCAGCCGTCATGAGCTTATCTAGTTCACTGCTGTCTGATAATTCAATGACAATCATCCATGCTTTTTCATAAGGAGATTCGTTGACAAACTCAGGGCTATCACTTAAATCTTCATTTACTTCAACGACTTTACCACTAACTGGAGCGTAAAGCTCAGAAACAGTTTTTACAGATTCAACACTTCCAAATGGTTCGTCCGCAGATAACTCATCGCCAACTTCTGGAAGTTCAACGAAAACGATATCTCCTAATTCATGTTGTGCAAAAGCAGTAATCCCCACACGCACTTTTTCCCCTTCAACCTTTACCCATTCATGTTCTTCTGAATACCGTAATTCTTTTGGTGTACTCATCTTAAAAAACCTCCATTGTTTTTTTTTAAATCTATCATCGAAATAAATCGATTCCCATTAGTAATGAAGGAAGAGCAGGCTTACTGCCACATTTTTTCATACTCTTCTTCTTTAAAGCCCACGGTGACACGTTCACCATCTGTTAAAATCGGCCGTTTAATTAACATGCCATCGGAAGCCAGTAATTCTAGCAGTTCTTCATCTGTTGCAGACTTCATTTTATCCTTTATCCCTAATTCACGATATTTCATACCGCTTGTGTTAAAGAATTTCTTTAATTCCAGTCCGCTTTTTTGATAAAATTCCTGCAATTCCTCACGACTTGGAGGATGTTCAACAATATGTACTTCTTCATAGGAAAGCTGATGGGCATCCAGCCATTTCTTCGCGTTTCGACAAGTGCCGCATTTCGGATACCAGTAAAACGTCAGAGACATCAAGTTCACCGCCTTTTCCTATTAAATATCAATGACTTGTTAGAGTCAATTGAATATTATCATAACGTTTTTCAAAATCCTAATGCAAAAAATATGTTCTACTTAAAAAAATTCGACTAATTTTTCAAAATTCCTTCCTTTTCTAATATAAAAATTTAAGCCCCCTTCCTAATAGAAAGGGAGCCTGATTTAATTAAACTAGATAGCGTTCGGCTTTAATAATGACATCCGCAGCTTCACGTTTTTTCGCAATGACATTAATTGGAGTATGACGTGTAAATTTACGAAGCGAGGACAACATCATACGCAGGGTATCGCCTTGTTCAACAGCCACTAATGTTTCTTTGGCAATCGCCTCAAGCTCATTGAAGGCTTCTTGGCAGTAAATTTGCGTATAAAGAAGTTTCTGCTTGTTCTTATCTAAACCAGTTTTTGCAATTGCTTTTTCAGTACGTAACACAACGGATTCCATTGCATACACGTTAGAAACAAGATCCGCGATATTTGCTAAAACTTCCTGCTCTTTTTCAAGTGCTTTGCCATATTTTTGCGTAGCTAAACCAGCTGCTAAAAGGGCAATCTTTTTTGCATTTCTTACAAGATATTTTTCCTGTGCAAGTGGCTCATCACCAGGTTCTTCTGGTGTTAACATCATTAATTCCTCTTGAAGGGCCACTGCCTTTTGAAATAATGGAAGCTCACCCTTGAACGCTTTTTTCAATAAGGTGCCTGGCACTAGAAGGCGGTTAATTTCATTTGTTCCTTCAAAAATACGCTGAATACGTGCATCACGATACGCTCTTTCAATTGGATACTCCTGCATAAATCCGTATCCACCATGAATTTGTACACCTTCATCTGTTACATAGGCTAATACTTCACTTGCAAAGAATTTATTCAATGAACACTCAATCGCATATTCAGCAATTGAATTTGCCACTAATTTAATATCCTTTTCTTCTTCAGTTGAAAGTTTGCCTTGGTTTTCTTCGTACAGACCTATGGTACGGTAAACAGAGCTTTCTGCCGCGTAAATCTTAGAGGCAAGGGTTCCGAATTTTTCTTTTGTTAAATTGAATTGTGAAATTGGTGTTTTAAATTGTTGACGCCCATTTGCATATTTAACAGTTAATTCAAAGGCCTTCTTGGAACCACCCACACTGCCAACTGCAAGCTTATAACGCCCGATATTTAAGATGTTAAAGGCAATCACATGCCCTTTACCAATTTCACCTAATAAATTTTCGACAGGAACGGGAACATCTTCTAAAATAAGCGTCCGAGTGGAGGAACTCTTAATTCCCATTTTCTTCTCCTCTGCACCAGTTGAAACACCAGCGAAATCCCGGTCAACAATGAATGCAGTGAATTGCTCGCCATCAATTTTTGCATATACAACAAATACATCAGCAAAACCGGCATTGGTAATCCATTGCTTTTCCCCGTTTAGAATATAATGAGTACCTGCAGCATTTAATTTAGCCGTTGTTCTGGCACCAAGGGCATCAGAACCAGAACCTGGTTCAGTTAAGGCATAGGCGGCAAGTTTTTCACCTGATGCAAGGGCAGGTAAATATCTGCGTTTTTGGTCCTCATTCCCGAACAACACGATTGGCAGGGAACCAATTCCCACGTGAGCCCCGTGAGAAAGAGAGAAACCACCGCCTCCAGCCATTTTTTCGGTAAGTAGCGATGAGGTAATCTTATCTAGGGCTAAGCCTTCATATTCCTCCGGTACGTCAACGGCTAACAGACCCAGTTCACCGGCTTTTTTAAGGAGCATCACCGTCCGGTCAAACTCATGGTTTTCTAAATGTTCAAGCTGAGGAACTACTTCTTTTTCAACAAAATCTTCTGCTGTTTTCGCAATCATCAAATGCTCTTCAGTAAAATCCTCCGGTGTAAATAGTTGCTCGTAAGAAATATCTTCAATTAAAAAGCTTCCGCCTTTAATGATTTTTTCTGTTTGGTTTGCCATTATTTATTCCTCCTAATCTTTGATTAATGGGGGCAACTAGCCGCCACCTTGTAAAAGGTATATGTTCAAGAATGCTTGGGACAGCCCCAAATGAATTAAAGTAATTCAAATACGCCCGCTGCACCCATTCCACCGCCGATACACATCGTTACAACACCAAATTGTTCGTTGCGGCGTTTTAATTCGTGAATTAGTGAGAGCGTTAATTTTGCTCCCGTACATCCAAGCGGATGCCCTAGGGCTATGGCGCCGCCATTTACGTTGACGATTTCATCGTTTAGACCTAGTTCACGAATAACTTGTAGGGATTGTGAAGCAAAGGCTTCATTCAATTCAAATAAGTTAATATCCGATAACTCTAGGCCCGCAAGTTTGACAGCCTTTGGAATCGCAACAACCGGTCCCACACCCATAATTTCAGGTGGAACACCGCCAACAGCAAAGGATCTGAATTTTGCCAATGGCTTCAGGCCAAGTGCCTCTGCCTTTTCACGGTCCATGACAAGCAATGCCGCCGCCCCGTCACTTGTTTGTGAGGCATTACCAGCCGTAACGGTGCCTGACACTGAAAAGGCCGGGCGGAGTTTACCTAATGTCTGCAAATTTGTATCTGGGCGAACGCCTTCATCCTGCGAAAATTGAATTGTTTTTTCAACAAGCTTATTGTCATTACCCACCGTCCGGATTGTTACATCGACAGGAACAATTTCATCGACGAATTTCCCTTCGGCAATTGCTTTTGCGGCACGCTGATGGCTTCTTACCGCGAAAGCATCTTGATCATCACGGGAAATTCCATATCTCATCGCCACTTGCTCGGCCGTGTGACCCATTCCCATATAATATTGCGGAGCCGTTTCAGCTAGTTTGATATTTGGACGGACAACATGCCCCATCATTGGGATCATGCTCATCGATTCTGCTCCGCCCGCGATAGCTGTATCGGTATGGCCAAGCATGATTCCCTGTGCGGCATAAGCAATTGCCTGCAATCCTGAAGAACAGAAACGATTGATTGTGATCGCAGGAACGGTATATGGAAGACCTGCTAATGCCCCAATATTGCGAGCCATATTGTTGCCTTGTTCGGCTTCAGGCATCGCACAGCCAATGATTAAATCATCAATATTTCCTTCATAATTTCCAGCACGCCTTAATGTTTCCTTTACCACCAATGCGCCCAAATCATCAGGGCGAACATGGGCAAGCGTCCCTTTCTTCGCTTTACCTACCGGGGTCCTTGCTCCAGCAACGATTACCGCTTCTCTCATGTAAGTTCCCTCACTTTCTTTCAAATTAGAAAAATACAAATCTTTTATATTGAGGTCTATCTCCTCGTTCAAAACGATCTAAACGAAACCTTTTGTAAGAGGGGTCTTACCCCTTATTTAAAAAATTAGTTTCTTAATGGTTTACCCTTCACAAGCATATGCTGCATGCGCTGCTGTGATTTTGGTTCCGAAATAAGGCTTAAGAAAGCTTCTCTTTCAAGATCCAATAAATATTGCTCATCTACTTCTGTCCCGAATGGTACTTTTCCGCCAGCAATCACATAGGCAATCTTCTTGGCAATTTTCAGATCATGCTCTGAAATATACCCAGATAAACGCATCGCTTCGGCACCAAGTAACAGGGTCGCATAGCCAGTTTCACCAACGACCGGCACCTTTCTGCGTACTTTTGGCTTATAGCCTTGTTCGTGTAAGGCTAACACGGCTTGCTTCGCATCATAAAGCAGATGATCGTTATTAAAGCTGATTCCATCAGAAGAATCCAAGAAATTATTTTCACGTGCTTCTTCAGCGGATGTGGAAACTTTTGCAGTGGCAATCGTTTCAAACACTTTATTAGCGACATTCTGCAGGTCAAAAGGTACACCATTTGGAAGGTTTTCTAAGTGCTTCATATAAAGCTCTTTGTTTCCGCCGCCGCCTGGAAGTAAGCCGACACCGACTTCAACAAGACCCATATACGTTTCGGCTGAAGCTTGAATGTGCGCAGCCGGCAGGCACACCTCAGCACCGCCGCCAAGTGTCATTCCAAACGGGGCAGCGACGACTGGCTTAGGACTGTATTTCACTTTCAGCAAGGCACTATGAAGGTTACGGACAATCATATCCAACTCATAAATATTGTCATCCTGCACTTCCATGAGCATCATCGCTAGGTTCGCTCCGACACAGAAGTTCTTTCCTTGGTTGCCGATGACTAGCCCCTTATAGTTCTTCTCAACTTCTTCCACGGCATAGTTAATCATTTGAACAATATCAAGACCAATGGCATTGTTAGGTGAATGGAACTCTAATAGAGCTACGCCATCACCGATATCAATCAGACTTGCCCCGCTATTCTTTTTAATAACACCTTTTTGTTTCTTAATCTTTTTCAGGTCGAGTGCCTTTGGATTAAGTTCAACCAATCGATATTGGCCGTTATCATAGAAGAACAACTCGCCATTTTCTTCTAAATAGAAAGATGAATGTCCTTTTTCTAACATTTCCGTTACCCAGGCTGGAACTTCAAGACCGGCTTCCTTCATTTTTTGAACGGATTTTTCTACACCAATCGCATCCCATGTTTCGAATGGCCCTGTTTCCCAGCCAAAGCCCCATTTCATTGCACGGTCGATGGAAACGATATCGTCAGCAATCTCGCCTAATAGCTGAGCGGAGTATACAAGCGACTGTGCCATTGTATTCCATAAGAATTGTCCGGCCCGATCATTGGCATATACAAGCGCTTTCAATTTATTCGCTGTGCCTTTTTCCTGCTTGCTAAGTTCAACCGCAGGTGTCGATAGTTTTTTACGTGGACCATACTCCAACGAGCTTGGATCCAATTCAAGAATTTCTTTCCCCTTTTTCAAAAAGAAGCCTTGACCCGATTTGCTTCCAAGCCAGCCTTTTTCAACCATTCCCTTTATAAAGGGAGGGATTTCGAAAACTTCCTTTTCTTTGCCTTCGACTTTTTCATAGACGTTATTAGCCACATGATAGAAGGTGTCCAATCCAACGACGTCTAGTGTTCGGAAGGTTGCACTCTTTGCCCGGCCAATGAGTGGCCCGGTGATGGAGTCTACTTCGCCGACACTTAACCCCGCCTTCAACATTTCCTGAACAGTTACGAGCAGTCCGTAAGTCCCGATCCGGTTAGCGATAAAGTTGGGTGTATCCTTGGCGACAACCACACCTTTTCCTAAGACATCCTCACCAAAAGTTTTCATGAATGAAAGTACTTCTGGAGCCGTATATTGAGTAGGAATGACTTCAAGCAATTTCAGGTAACGCGGCGGGTTAAAGAAGTGCGTGCCAAGGAAATGCTTTTGGAAATCTTCGGAACGGCCTTCGACCATCGCTTCTACAGAAATTCCAGAGGTATTGGAACTGATAATGCTGCCAGGTTTGCGGTATTGTTCGACTTTTTCAAATACCTGTTTCTTGACGTTGAGGTTTTCAACAACCACCTCAATGACCCAGTCCACATCTTTCAGTTTGACTAAATCATCCTCAAGGTTACCTGCTTCAATCAGGGCCAAATTCTTTTTCACCGCGAGTGGGGCAGGTTTTTGCTTCAATAATTTTTGAATGGACGCGGTACTGATGCGGTTACGTACTTGTTTATCCGCTAAAGTCAGTCCTTTTGCTTCTTCTTCTTTCGTTACTTCACATGGCACAATATCCAATAATAGTGTAGGAATACCGATATTCGCTAGGTGGGCAGCAATTCCTGACCCCATGACTCCGGACCCTAGGACAGCTGCTTTTTTAATTAATTGGTTCAACATTGTCTCCCCCTTCAAACTTTGAATGAATACTCATTCATTTTTTTGCCAAAAAAAATTCACATATGAATGAGTCTTATTATTACTTACTATAGAATATTTTGAAAATTTGTGCAATCCATAAACGTGGAATTTTATAATTTTTTTTAAAATAAATTTTTAAATAATTGGCTATAAAAGGGCACCCTAATATCCGAGGTGATAACAATGGCGAAAATGAAGAAGGAACCTTCCAAAGCAGGCGTTAGTGCTGCAAGTGTGAAGGGCAATGGCGGGCCAGGCGGCGAAGAGGCTCACGTTGACAAAAAAAACAGCCAAAACAATCAATTTAAACGAGGATGAAGAAAACAGGCTGAGCACGTCAGCCTGTTTCTCTTTTTGTATAAAAATTCCTGTTTGAGAGACCATAAAGTCGTAAAGATTACACGAATTAGGAGGGTTAATATGCAGCAACAAAATATGAATATGCCTAACATGAACATGCAAAATCAACAAACGAGGATGCCAGAACCTCCCGGAGTTGTATCAACAAAAGATGCCCTTTATTTAACAGATATGATGTCTTGGAACTTGCTCTCTGCTAAAAAAGCACACTTTTTTGCCGGGCAGTGTCAGGACCCTGAATTAAAAGCGGAAGCAGAAAAAGTGGGACAAATGCACCAGCGCCACTACCAACAACTGCTAGGTCACCTAGGCCAGCACGCCAACCAACAGCAGCCACTCAATAATATGCAATAAAGAAAAGCGGAAGCGACCGTTTAGCGGCGTATGGACTGGAGCGCTCTGACTGAGATAAAGGAAACACGAAGAGCGTAAGCGATTCGATGTTGACTTATCGTAGGGAAGAGAGCGAAGTACACTAGCCGCTGGGAGCTGTAGCTAGACAATTAAAAAGGAGGATACTTTTCAATGAATCAAAACCAACAACAAAAGATTAAAAACCCTGAGACTCAGGTACCAAAAACGCCGCAAATGAACGAACGCGATTTCATCAATGATTTACTAACAACGGAAAAGTATATGACAAGTGCTTACAGTATTGCCCTGCATGAAGCAAGCCACGAAGGATTGTATCAGGACATTATGCAGGTTTTTACAGAAACTCAACAATGCCAGCGCAACCTTTATGACCTCATGTTTAAAAAGGGCTGGTATTCATTTGAAGCTGCTGATCAGCAAAAGCTGCAGCAGTCCTACCAACAGTTTCAAGGATACACGAATCAGTTACCAAGTGGCGGGACTATTCAATAATTGTAAAAACCGGAGGCATCACCGCCTCCGGTTTTTGTATGAATTTTAATTTTGAGAAGATGAGCGATGTTGTTCATTCATGACTTTTATTTCATTAATAATCTGTATCATTTCTTCCTTCGCATCCGGGTAGAGCCCATTCCAGTGCTTAGCCAGAGCAGGCATTGACTTGGCGATATGGGAATACAATGCCCATACCTTCACCTTCTCCTTCGTTTCATCAGTGGATTCTCCAACCAAAAGTTCACTATATTTTTCAAGCAAAGCTTCGAACTGCTTCACAAATGCTTTCTCCATCATGACACCTTCTGTCTTTAGTAATTTGGGTACATGGGCAAGTTTTGCAGCGTTTGCCTGCCGGCAGTTGATATGTAAAACAACAGGTCTTTCTTACTCTTACTTCTTCATCCCGTTCTTCCAAATATGTCTTTTTAGCAAAGTACTTTTGCAGTGGATTTAAGTTGTAGCGACCAAACAACGGCCCTTCGGCTTCTAAAATTAAGTAGCGAAAATCCTCTCCAACTTGATCATAATCTTTTAGTTCGGTTTCATAGAGCCAAAATAAGTAGAC
The DNA here is from genome assembly GCF_900177675.1 of Bacillus sp. OV166. Lineage (GTDB taxonomy): Bacteria > Bacillota > Bacilli > Bacillales > Cytobacillaceae > Neobacillus. The sequence goes on from NZ_FXWM01000001.1 coordinate 5,588,436, forward strand.
AGCGATATTTTCCCACAGGATCAACTTCGAAATTCCGATTGTTTTTTCCAGTTGTGAGATCAGTGGAAAAATGTTCTTCGCAAAAAGATCTTTCAAAACGCTGGCTCGCCATTCAGAACGGTCGTTGCCATCCCAGTCCTTAACTGTAACATCGTTAAATGAAATCGCCGGAAGCCAATCTTTCCCTCGAACAGCCGACTCCATTTTTATATTATCCAACGATACATTTAGCTTTTTATTCAAAGCAGTCATCGCATAAAGCGACACCACTACTAAAAAGGCATACCGTTTAATAAAAATGGAAGCAGCTACTTTTTCAGATGGAGCCTCAATGGCATCGGTTAAATTTTTCAAAAAATCCTTGAGGTACGATTCATCTAAGAGATCGGCAACATTGAATGAATGATCTAAGTTTGCCTTGAATCTGTATTTTTCCAATTGATTTTCCACCAATAATTTAACCATTCATTGCTACCGCCTTTTCGAGGATACATCTTCCCTTTCCATAAGGAATGCAGAGCGGTGTCCCAAATAGCGGGTCTATTGTTACCTCACAGTCCATGCCAAAAACATTTTTGACGAGGCTGCAATTAATGACATATTCCGGTTTTCCTTGGTCATATACCTTCTGATCCTTGATAGCCACGACATTATGGGCATAGCGGCAGGCCAGATTGAGATCGTGAAGTACCATGACAACGGTCCGCTTCTTCTTTTCATTTAGTTCAAACAGCAAATCAAGGATTTCGATTTGGTGGGTCATATCCAGGTAGGTAGTCGGTTCATCTAATAGAATGACATCAGTATCCTGAGCCAGTGTCATCGCAATCCAGGCACGCTGTCTCTGCCCTCCAGAAAGCGAATCAACCGTTCTTTCTTTTAGGTCTTCTAATCGAGTTGCCTTGAGGGCGTCATTGACCTTTTTCTCATCTTCCTCTGACCATTGTTTTAACCATGTTTGGTGTGGATAGCGGCCTTGCTTGACGAGCTGAAGGACGGTTAGCCCTTCAGGTGCTGCAGGCGATTGTGGTAAAATTGCCATCTTTTTCGCAATGTCCTTCGTCGACAGCTTGGCAATCGCTTTCCCTTCAAGCAAGACAGCGCCAGACTTTGGCTTCAAGAGACGAGCGATTGAACGAAGCAGAGTTGATTTTCCGCAGCCATTCCCGCCAATAAACACGGTAATTTCACCCTTTGGAATCTTCAAGTCTAATTCATCAATAATGAGAGTCTCCCCATAGGATAGTGATAAGTTCTTCGTTTCAATCGCATTCATCATCTGACAGCTCCTTTTCGACTTTTTGGTTTGCTTATTGTCTAGCTCCAGCGCCCAGCGACAAGTGTACTTCGCTAAACGGGGGCTTCCGCTTTTCTAGGCATTTCGTGTTTTAAAAAGTAAGTAAATAAAATACGGTGCTCCGATGCCTGCGGTAAACACACCGGCTGGGACTTCTAACGGTGAAAACATCGTTCTGCCAATTAAATCAGCGATCATGACAAGAATCCCGCCAATCAAAGCGCTCGCTGGAAGCAATGCTCCAAACGATGAACCCACTAACCTTCTCGCCATATGCGGTGCCATTAAGCCGACAAAGCCAATCCCCCCGGCAAAAGCAACCGATCCTCCAATCAAGGCGGTGCTGATCATTAATAAGAAAAACCGTTGTTTTTGAACCTTGCCGCCTAATCCAGTTGCAACCTCATCACCGAGCTCTTGGATATTAATCGTCCGTGCCACTGCCAAAGCAATTATCACGAAGACAACCGTCCACGGGACAAGGATGGCAACATTACTCCAATTGGAACCGTACACGGTTCCGGTAATCCATATATTAGCTTGGCTCGCCTGATAAATCGGGCCCATTACCATGGTTAAAGTAGTGATCGCTTGCATTAGCGTTGAGATCCCAATTCCAATCAACACAAGCCTGATCGGTGAAACACCATTTTTCCAAGCAAGAAAATACACTAAAAATCCTATTACTGTTGCACCTATAAAAGCTGCTAATGGCAGCCAGGCGATACTTACCGTTAATGAATGATTTTTATCACTAAAAATCGCTAAAAAACTTACAACGGCAGCCGCTGCTCCACCTGTAATCCCTAAAACATCTGGGGAAGCTAGCGGATTTCGGATCATTCCTTGTAAAATACCGCCTGCAATCGCTAGTGAAATACCAACCATTAAGGCGACAATAATTCTTGGGAGGCGAAAAGATGTAATAATAAGCTTTTCCATCTCAGGTCCGCCGCCGAATAACACTTTTATAACTGTAAAAGGATTAATCTTCATTTCACCGCTTCCCGTGCTAACCACAAAAACAAAGAATGCAACGACGAGAAGGATGGAAAAAGTTAATGATGCTTTTCGATCAACTAAAAAGGACATTTTGCCATTAAAAAGGCGGAAATTTTTATATTTACTCATCGTCCATTGAACCCCCTTCTTGCGATGTAAATGAAGAATGGAGTTCCAATGATGGCTGTCATGACACCAACAGGTACCTCAGACGGCATGAAAATGTATCTTGCGGCGATATCTGCCGCGATTAATAGGATCGCTCCTAATACGCCTGAAAATGGGATGACCCAACGATGATCAATCCCAACAATCGATCTAGTAATGTGTGGGACCACAATTCCCACAAAACCAATTGGACCTGCGACAGCTACAGAACCGCCCGCTAGTAAAATAACAATTATGCCTATGGCGATTTTGATAAGTCCTGTGTTTAAACCAAGCCCCTTGGCAACATCTTCCCCCATGGACAGGATATTCATTTTTCCAGCAATTAACACGGCACCAATCCAGCCTATACCAATATAAGGTAAAACTGATACCAGCGTCTCTAATTTTCGCCCCTGAACAGAGCCTGCAAGCCAAAACAATACCTGATCAAGCATGACCTCATCCAATACTAGTAATCCTTGAGTAAAGGAGGAAAACATCGCTGACATCGCAGCCCCTGCTAATGTTAGTTTCATTGGCGTTAAACCTTCACGGCCAAATGAACCAATGGCGTAAACACTTATCGCGGCAACGGCAGCTCCTAAGAAAGCAAGAACGCTAAACGCATTTAAACTATTTACAGAAAACACAGTCATCGCTACGACAACTGCAAATCCTCCACCGGCATTAATCCCAAATATTCCAGGTGATGCAAGCGGATTCTTTGTTAAGGTTTGCATGAGGACACCGGCAATTGCCAGGCTAGCCCCGACGGCTGAGGCGATTAACGCTCTAGGCAGCCTGACGGTTTGAATAATGATATGTTCATTGGATCCGTTATTATTTGTAAATGCATCAACTGCTGTATGCCAGCTGGTATCTGTATAACCATAAATGACACTGGCACACATGAATAACACCATCACCAAGATGGCAATTAGTAAACCAATCCATTTTAATGAGGTACTTTTTAAGAGCATATCATGGTAACCTTTCTAACTTCTTAATAGTTTTAATTAAGATTAAGTCTATCTCCAATTGATAATCATTGTCAATGACTTTGAAAATCATTTTCAATTATATCGTGTTCTGTTCACAAAAATGTAAATACTTTTGATAATCATTTTCAATTAAACCGTTGACATATCGGTACTACTCAATTTATGATTAAGTTGTCATTGAAAATGATTATCATTAACAATTAGCTAAGGAGGATACATAAACAATGAAGGCAATCAAGACAATACTTACTCTTTTTTCAGTTATGACCATTTTCTTATTAGCTGCTTGCGGCGGCGGTAATGAGGCAAAAACTGGTGAAAAGAAAAATGAAGCAAAAACTAATACAGAAAAATCTTATACGGTTGAGCATGCGATGGGATCAACCACAATTAAAGGTACGCCTAAAAAAGTCGTTATTCTCACAAATGAAGGAACAGAAGCTCTTCTGGCCTTAGGTGTAAAACCTGTAGGGGCTGTACAATCTTGGCTTGGAGATCCATGGTATGATCATATTAAAAAGGATATGGATGGCGTAGAGGTTGTTGGAGTTGAGGGTGAAGTAAACGTGGAGAAAATTGCCTCGTTAAAACCTGATTTGATTATTGGAAACAAGCTGCGTCAAGAAAAAGTGTATGACCAACTAAGTGCAATTGCTCCTACAGTTTTTTCCGAAACACTTAGAGGCGATTGGCAAGAAAACTTTAAATTATATGCAAAAGCTTTGAACCTTGAAGAAAAAGGGAACAAAGTCTTAGGTGATTTTGATCAACATGTAGCAGATTTAAAAGGAAAACTCGGCGATAAAGTAAATCAACAGGTTTCTGTTGTTCGTTTTATGGCTGGTAAATCTCGTATTTATTACACTGATTCTTTTTCTGGTGTTATTTTTGATAAATTAGGCTTCAAACGTGCTGCCCAGCAGGAAGCACTTTTCACTCCGGATAATAAGCTTGGTTTACTCGCTGTAGAGGTAGGCAAAGAAGTCATTCCTAAAATGGATGGAGACCTGCTTTTCTACTTCACCTATGCGCCACCAGGTGATAAAGCAGCCTTAGATACTGCAAAAGAATGGACAAACGATCCACTTTGGAAAAATTTAAATGCTGTGAAGAGTGGAAATGTTCATGAGGTAAGTGACGCAACTTGGAATACTGCGGGCGGTGTTCTGGCTGCAAATATTATGCTCGATGACCTTGAGAAAATCTTACTAAAGAAATAAGCAATTTTTATAAAAAAACCTCCCATTATATATATGAAAAGAGCGAGACTTGCCATGGCCTCGCTCTTTTTGTTTACTTTGAATATTTTTTCTGCTGGTTTGAACGGGGATTCCGCCAAACTAAACCGCAATTCCGCCGACTCCCCGATTTATTCCGCCAAGCCAGAATAGACACCCCATAAAATGCGGTATAGTTCTCTTATCCTGGCGGGATTCCGCTAACTTTTCTGGTTATTCCGCCAAACTTATCCGGATTTCCGCGAACTTCTCAATTTATTCCGCCAAACTAAACCGCAATTCCGCCGACTCTCTGATTTATTCCGCCAAGCCAGAATAGACACCCCATAAAATGCGGTATAGTTCTCTTATCCTGGCGGGATTCCGCTAACTATTCTGGTTATTCCGCCAAACTTATCCGGGTTTCCGCGAACTTCTCAATTTATTCCGCCAAACTAAACCACAATTCCGCCGACTCTCCGATTTATTCCGCCAAACACCAATTTCAAGCACAAAAAAAGAGCGAACCCACTTCGCTCTTTTTTCTATATTAAGCTGTTGTCGAAAACATGTACTTTTTATAATGGTAGCGAATCGAAAAAATTAAGCCGAGCCCGAACATGTTCCCCATTAAGGCGCTGCCGCCATAACTGATAAACGGTAGAGGAATCCCTGTAATCGGTAGAACGCCAATCGTCATCCCAATATTTTGGAAGACGTGGAAGGTGATCATGCTGATGACCCCTACGCAAATATACGTATAAAAATTATTTTTTGTTTCCATTCCTACCTTGGTAATATGATAAACCAACAAGAAAAACAAACTAATTAACACACTTGCCCCAATAAAGCCATATTCCTCGCCAACGACACTAAAAATAAAATCCGTTTGACTTTCAGGCAAATAAACTTCACGGTTTCCCAATCCTTTACCGCCCGTTTGACCTGATCCGATCGCAAGTAATGATTTTGTCAACTGATAGGCGTCCGATCCTTGGTAACTATAAGGATCTAGCCAAGAATAAATCCGACGAAGCTGATATTGGCCCACCCCAAGGTACTTTTCCAAAACTTCTGGATGCCATAATACAAAGTAAAAAATCGTTCCAATTAACGCCATACCTACTGCAAACAATGGTGTGAGCAGCTTCCACGAAATCCCCGAAATAAAGACCATTCCTAATAATATCGCTAAGAATACAAGCGATGTCCCTAAGTCCTGCTTGATAATAAGTGCTAAAGGGACCATGGTTACAATGCCAAGCTTAACTAAAAGCCAAAAATCCGTTTGCATGGTTTTTATTTGAGTTTTGAGGTGATGATCTTCAATCACGCGCGCAAGAGCCAATATAATGAAGATTTTAACAAACTCAGATGGTTGGAGGGTACCAATGCCAGGAACCTTAAACCAGTTTTTCGCCCCATTGATAACTGGTGCGATGCTTTCCGGGGCAACAATTAAAAATCCAAGCATAAGTATTCCAAACCCATAAGCATACCAGGTTAGCTTTCGGAGTTGATCTGAATCGAGGGTCATAACCCCAGTGATAATCCCTCCACCAACCGCGTACCAAACAATTTGCTTGATTAAAAAATTCTCCTTGTATTGTCCGCTCGCCTGCGCACTAAAAATTGCTAAACAGCTCGCTAAAAACAGTAATATCAATATAAAAACAAGATTGTAATCAAGTTTTGAAGTTTTGTCGTTATTTGAAGTCATATCAGTTCCACCTTACTATGAAATGCTGCATTCCTTCATTATATTTTTATTATCAGCAAATCACAACTTCTAAACTGTGAATGGTTTAATTTACATAAATTAGAAAGCGGAAGCGCCCATAGTTTTTTCTTCTTATTTATTAAAGTAGATCCGCTGCAATTCCATAGCCATCCATTCCAGATTACTTGGAACCTGTGGAATGCCGTATCCAATAAAAAGCGGGGTGGTCACAAAGCGCGAAACAACCTTTGCATAGATTTTATTTTCAATATGATGAAAAAACAAGTTATAGCTCGTTGCTTTGAATGGAAAATGGTTCAAAATATAATGAACAGCCGTTTGCAGGTAATCCGAAAACTTTTCCTGGTAACTCGAATCATCCATTTCAATATTGAATTCATAAAATCCAACACGGGGCTTTGTCGACAGCGTAAACCGGGCTTCCGCTGTTTCATCAATTACAATCCCTTCAAACATTTCATGGGTTACCTTCTCTTTATAATCAATATCATCCAAGCCAATGATTTGCATATGAGGATGGGAGAGCGTACCTCCTGACAAAGGTCCATGGTTTTTGAAGAAGATCACAGATTGATAGCGGCCAGTTTCCTCCATAGCTAACCAATGCTTGATTCCAAATCTCATCAATTTATGTAAATGCTCTTTTGGGTAGGTCGATAATTCACCATGACAATCATCCGTTTCAATTAGCACCGTTTGATAGGTATTTTCTAAAACAGGATATTTATTTTTCAAAAGAATAATCGGTTCGTCCACAGCGATGAGGTTCGTTAGTTGATCTCTTTCGCAAAATGGACAGGCCTGGTCTTTGTTTCGAATATTTTCGGGCTTCATAACACCGATCGACGTATTAAAATGAAGATGTGAATTTTCCAAATGCGTTTCTCCTCTCGAACGAGTATATTTCTATTTTATGGGAGGATGCCATCCAATTGCACTTATTTTGTTTAGACATTAGATATTTTCATTGCCTAATTGGAAACGGAATCCTAAAATAGAATAGGATTTCATTAAATAGGTAATTTTAGCATATCTTTTAAATGTACAGGCTTAACATTTCTTTAGAATGTGAGGGTAACTATGTTAACAAAATTAGAAGCACTAATTCTGGGGATTATCCAAGGTTTAACCGAATTCTTGCCGATCAGCAGTACTGGCCATCTTTATTTAGGAAGAAATTTATTCGGCTTACAGGAAGCCGGACTCTTGCTCGATACGATGCTTCATGTCGGCACATTGCTGGCTGTTTTTGTTTTTTATAAGGATGAATTTATTAAAATTATCAAAAACCCGTTTAGTAAGTTAACCTTTTTGTTGATTGTTGGTACCATCCCAGCGGTAATCTTTGGACTTGCGTTTAAAGATTATATTGATGAAATTTCGAAAACTGGGGTTACGATTGGCTGGGAGTTTTTAATTACGGGGATCTTCCTGTGGATCGCTGATTCAGCAAAAAATGGCTACAAGAAAATGGATGAGATTAGCTATAAAGATGCCCTCATTATCGGTACCTTTCAGGCCGTTGCGATTATGCCTGCGATTTCACGATCAGGAATGACGATCGTTGCCGCTCTTTGGCGAAAATTAGATCGTGAAACAGCCGCCTATTTTTCCTTCTTATTGTCCACACCAGCCATTGCTGGCGCGATTGTCCTGCAAACGAAGGATTTACTCAGCGGTCAAGGTGAAGAAATCTCCTTGTCGGCATTGCTCGTTGGTATTGTCGCTTCTGCTGTCTTCGGTTATGTTGCCGTTAAGTGGATGATTGGCTATTTGAAAAATCATTCCTTAAAACCATTTGCAATTTATGTTTGGGCATTAGGAGTACTTGTGTTAGTTTTCCAATTTACAGGTAAATTTTAGTGAGTTAAGGTTCAGAAAAATAGTTTCGCAAACAAAAATGGGTTTTCCGCAAATAGGATGAGAACTAATGCGATATTTATAAAAAAACAACGAAAAAGCGACTCGACAGCACTCGAATCGCTCTTTTTTATAATGAAACAGGCAATTTCGCCATTTCTTTAGCTGCTTTTGCTGCTTGTTCCTTCGCTTTTGCCATAATTTCAGGAATCATCTTTGGATTATGATTCATTCCCTCGGCAAATACCGTTTCCAATAATTCAAAGCCAAGGAATTCAGGGCTTTACTCAAATAACGGTCACCCATTTCAAAATCAACCATTCGGCCGATGGAATAAATGCCTCCGCGTGTTTGAATGTGAATTGCCTTTCTTCCGGTAAGAAGTCCCTCTGCACCGTGTTCAGAGTAAGTAAATGTTTTCCCCGCAATAAATATGCAATCCATGAAGGATTTTAAAATTGCGGGTGCACCAAGGTTCCATATCGGTGTAACAAACACATAGTAATCCGCATCAATAAAACGGTCTGCCAGCGCATGCATTTTTTCTAGTTTCGTCCGCTCTCCTTCGCTAAGCTGATCTTTTGTATAGCCCATAAATGATAGTTTTGCACGTGCATAAAGTAAATCCATATCAATCTCAGGGATATCCATACTATATAAGTGCATATGCTCAATTTCCACATCAGGCTGTTCCTTTTTGAACTCTTCTAAAAATACTTCCCCAATTTGCATTCCTTTTGAAAGTTTACTATCATTTTTTGGATTTGCTGTTATATATAGAAGCTTAGACATTTAGATCCGTCCCCTTTTTCGCAAATTTAATATTCTCTACTTATAGTACAATATTTGTCTATGCTCTCGATTGAACAATGAGTGAAGTTTGTGAAAATCTTGTGAAAACTTGATTGTTTTTTGAACAACTCATGACAATCCTAAACGAAACTTAACGAAACTTAACAAAACTTAACAAAACTTAACAAAAGTCACTTTTATTATGCTATTCTTTTTATAAAATAAAAACTGGAAAAAGGAGGGTGACATATGGGTGAGAAGGCTTATACACCCGATGAAGTGGCCCAAATCTTTCAAATCTCAAAGCATACGGTTTATGAGTTAATTAAAAGAGGTCATCTGCAGGCATTTAAGATTGGGAACAAAATGAGAATTGAACAAGCTGAGCTGGAAAGATTTAAAGAGAACACAAAGGCTCCCGCCAAAAAAAGTCTATCTGAACCAACAGAGACTCCATGTAATCCGTCCCAATCCATTCGATTATCAGGCAGTCACGACTTTCTGGTCGAACATTTCGCGAAACAAGCAGCTACAGCATTATACTTGCAAATCCAGCCCTCATACATAGGCAGTCTTGAAGGGTTAATGATGCTATACCGGGGCCAATGTGATATTGCTGCTATTCATTTACTCGATCCAAACTCACAAGAATATAATCTGCCATTCATTCATCAACTTTTTGTATACGAATCAATTTTAGTGCTTAGATTAGCGGCAAGACACCAAGGCTTTATTGTCGCAAAAGGTAATCCGAAAAATATTCATGATTTTCCTGACCTGACGAGAAATGATGTTCAATTTGTTAATCGCCAGAAAGGGGCAGGAACACGATTTTTACTTGACTCAAAGCTTTCCAGCTATGGAATCGATCCTAGTAAAATTAGCGGGTATAGCAAGGAGGAGTGGAATCATTTATCTGCTGCCTCGCACATTAGCAGGGGCATGGCTGATGTCACCTTCGGAATTCAGTCGGCGGCAAGCCATTTAGGATTGGACTTCCTCCCTGTAGCGAAAGAACATTTTGACCTTGTAATCCGCTTTACCTCTGAAAATAAACAAAGTTTAACAGACCTAATTCAGTATTTACAATCTGCTAGTTTCAAAGACAGTTTAACGGATTTGGAAGGATATGATATATCAGAATTAGGAAAAATCACCTATCAAACTAGTCAAACGGAGGAAACAAAAACATGTTAAAAAATCGTTATCTTGGATTCTTATTGGCGCTGCTGCTAGTAATTTTAGCCGCGTGCGGAAATTCTGACACAAAAGATTCAGCAGAAAAAGTAAAAAAGACTGAACCTAAAGCAGCACCAACTGAAATGATCCTTGCAACAACAACAAGCACACAGGACAGCGGCTTACTAGATGTCCTGATCCCAATGTTTGAAAAAGAAAACAATGTAAAAGTAAAAACCATTGCAGTTGGTACAGGGCAGGCATTAGAAATGGGAACAAAAGGGGAAGCAGATGTCCTTCTTGTTCATGCTCCAGCAGCTGAAAAGGCAGTTGTTGATGCCGGCGATGCCATAAACTACAAACGCGTAATGTATAATGACTTTATCCTCGTAGGACCAAAGGAAAATCCAGCAGGTGTCAGCGGTGACGACATTAACGCAGCTTTCAAAAAATTGTCTGATTCGAAAGCTACTTTCGTTTCACGAGGTGACGATTCTGGCACACATAAAAAAGAACTTGGTATCTGGACGGCGGCAAGCATTAAGCCAGCTGGGGAATGGTACGTTTCAACTGGACAAGGCATGGGGCAAACCCTACAAGTGGCCGCAGAGAAAAAAGGCTACGTCTTAACTGACCGCGCTACATGGCTGGCACAAGAGAAAAATTTGGATACCCTTCAAATCGTCGTTGAAGGCGGCAAAGATTTAATGAACATTTACCACGTGATGCAAGTAAATCCTGAAAAACATGACAAAATTAATAGCAAAGATGCTAAAAAATTTGTAGAATTTATGGTAGATGCGAAAACACAAGATGTGATTGAAGATTTCGGTAAGAAAGAATACGGTCAATCATTATTTATTAAGTATACAGAATAGTAGATGAAGGCCCTTTTTTAAGAGGCCTTCTGTTTATAAAGCTATAGAAAATCCTGGAGGCACTTTAAATGGAACTACTCATTGATGGACTAAAAAAAGCGATAGAGATGCTCCTTTCTGGTGATCAGGAAGTATTTGCGATTACCTGGCTCACTCTTAAAGTTTGTCTAATTTCCATCCTGATTAGTACCTTGATAGGATTGCCGCTTGGCATTTTTCTTGGATTAACTAGATTTAAAGGCCGCAAACTTCTATTATTATTCATCAATATTGGTTTGGGGCTGCCTCCTGTTGTTGCCGGACTTTGGATTACGATGCTTTTATGGCGCTCGGGACCGCTGGGGGACCTCACCCTGCTTTATTCACCAACAGCGATTGTGCTGGCACAAATATTAGTGAGTTTGCCGATTGTCACCAGTCTAACCTGCACAGCATTTCAGCAAATTAGTGAAAAAATGCTTCTGCAAATTAAAGCACTTGGAGCAACGAAACTACAGACCTTATGGATTCTCATTAAACAATTAAAAATTGCTATATTGGCGGCAATCATGGCTGGCTTTGGCCGGGTCATCGCTGAGGTTGGCGCTGCGATGATGGTCGGCGGGAATATCCAAGGCGACACGCGCATTTTAACGACGACGATTGTGATGGAAGTTTCAAAGGGGAACTTTGATATTGCCTTAGCGCTATCGTTCATACTATTATCGGTTGCCCTGTTGATTACGGCAGCGTTAACATTTTTACAGCAAAGGAGGCGAATATCATGAACCCCTTAATTGAGCTGCAGAACTTTACCTATAAAGCCCATAATAGAATCATTCTTGATATTCCTGAATTTCAGATTCAGACTGGGGAATTTCTCGGTATCATGGGACCAAATGGTGCGGGGAAAAGTACGCTGCTAAAGGTGCTGGCGTTTCTTGAGCAACAAAATAGTGGTGAAATCCTTTACCGAGGACAGGCCATTCCTAATGGAAATGCACCGCTTGAGCTGAGAAGGAAATTCTCTATTGCTCTTCAGCAGTCCTTACTGTTAGATGGAACTGTTTTTCATAACATTGCGATAGGTCTAACCTTACGAAAAGTCTCCAAATCGGTAATCAAGGAAAAAGTGGGGCACTGGATGGAGTTATTTGGGATCAGTCATTTGGCGAAAAAAAATGCGCTTTATTTATCCGGCGGCGAGGCACAACGGGTAAACTTAGCGCGGGCGATGATTGTTGAACCAGAGATTCTGTTTTTAGATGAACCTTTTTCCGCCTTAGATTTCCCAACAAAAATAAGGTTAATGGAAGATTTCAAACAAATTATTGAAAATGCCAAAACAACGGCTGTCTTTGTCAGCCATGATCTGATGGAGGTCAATTATCTCACGAAACAGCTTGCAATCATTGTAAATGGTGAAGTGAAACAAGTAGGACTAACCCCACGCGTCCTAGAACATCCGAATTCCTCCACTGTATCCTTCCTAAATGAGTGGAAAAAGTTTTACCTTCTTGCACGTTAATTGACAGTTCCGGTTTGGAGCTGTTTTTTTCTTCACTTGGATTAAAAAACAGAAGGCCGCTGCGTATTACAGAGGCCTTCTGTTTTATTATTTAGGGTTAGTCTTCCTGCGGGAACCACAAAGTAACGCTTGTTCCCTTATTTAACTTGCTTTTTACTTTTATGACGCCTCTATGCGCATCCATTAAGGCTTTTACAATCGAGAGGCCAATTCCAACTCCTCCGGTTTTGCGGTCTCGTGATTTGTCCCCGCGATAGAAGCGTTCGAATATATGCGGAATATCTTCCTCAGCCATTCCTGATCCCTCATCTTGAATCTTGAAGCCGACATAGCCAGACATATCCGTTTGGACAGAAATGGTGACGTTTTTTCCTTCTGGCGTATACTTTAGGGCATTATTGAGAATGATTGATAGGATTTGCATCAAGCGATCCCTGTCTGCTTCAAACATTTCGTCCTGAACAGGTTCTTCAATATGGAGATGGACACCCTTCTCTGTAAACAACGGCAGAAACATCTCAAATAACGCTGCCAGCACACTTCCTGCATCCAATTCCATTTTTTCCAGTCGAATCTGCGGATTTTCAGCAGCAAGAAGCTTTTCTAGTTCATTGACTAGCCTAACCAACCGCATTAGCTCTTCATGGGTTGTCTGCAACCGTTGTGGAGTCGGCTCCCAAATGCCATCCTGAAATGCTTCAATTTGACTTCTCAATGTGGCAAGCGGTGTGCGAAGCTCATGAGCCAAATCACCCGTAAAATGCTTTCTTAAGTTTTCTTCCTTTGCCAACGACACCGCAAGATTATTAAACGAAATCGCAATGTCCTTTACCTCGGTAGGCAAGCCCGATAATGGAATCCGAATATCAAGATTATGATTCTGCAGCTCATTTGCCGCAAACGATAGTTTCTGTAATCCTGAAGTGAGTTTTTTTGAAAAAAGCATACTAAAGATAATCGCCAGCACGATCGTCAAACAAACGGCTGCATAAATGTACAATTGAATCGTTTGGATAAATGTATACTCATCATCGATTAAACCTTTCGGATAGATGGCGACAAGTTTCCCAATGATATTATCATCTACCCTTAGTGTATAGGTTTTGGAATGCCATTCTTCACCATTTGGAGCAGGTTCAGCTAACCCGAAGCTATTCAACATGCCACGGATGTTCGAGGAATCCATTTGCAATTGCCCCAGCCGATCATACAATTGGAAGTAAAGCTGCTCGGTCATCGCATGTTCGTGCAAGAGCCCAAACACGGGGTCACTGGTGAAATGACCATTTTTTTTATAATCCTTTTCAATTTCCGTGATAATCCGATCAATCTTTTTTTCCCGATTGTGATCTAAATAGCTGCTGAAACTCTCTTCAAATCCATACTGGATAAAAAAGCTCACAATGATGATGGCGATCATGGAGATGAGTATTAAATAAAAGAGAATTTTAGACCGGAGCGTTTGCAGCATCTAATACGCCTCCAAATTTGTAACCCATCCCGAATACCGTCACGATAAAATCTGGCTGCCGTGAATCCATCTCAATTTTTTTACGAAGATTTTTGATATGGGTATCCACACTGCGTTCATAGCCCTCATAATACATACCTTCATCCTGAATCTTTTCAAGCAAATCCATCCGGCTGTAAACCCGGCCCGAATTCACCGCCATATTGGTTAACAGCTTATATTCAATCGGTGTTAGGGTAATATAGTCTCCGTTTACGGTTACTTCCTTTTTTATTAAGTCAATGACAAGACTTTTTCCATTGAATTCAAGTCGTTCTACTTTCTCCGACTTTTTCACACGCCTTAAAATAGCTTGCACGCGAACAACGACTTCCCGCGGGCTAAACGGTTTGGTTAAATAATCATCCGCCCCCATCACGATTCCGTTGATGCGGTCATCTTCAGCCGATTTGGCGGTCAGCATCAGGATTGGCACGTCCGATTCTTTTCGGACCAGCCGGCAAACTTCTTCACCAGATATATCGGGCAGCATTAAGTCTAATATGATTAAATCAGGGTTTAGTGTTTTTACTTTTTTCAAGGCATCTATTCCATTATCGGCACTATGAATTTCATAGCCTTCTCTTACTAAATAGGCTTCAAGAACCTCTATGATTCTACGTTCATCATCTACTAATAATATCTTCATTTTTACCACTCCCCACATAATAACTATATCATTTCAAGTCTGTGATGTTTGTAACTTCACAAATTCACCACAAGTTCTTCATAACATCTTCAATCTTTCTCGGTAAGATGTGAGTGTAGTTAGGAATGAGGGAATAACTAAAAGGACTCCCAAGTTTTTGTTATCACCTCATTGATGCAGTAGTTGGTTCAAACCCATCTTACTCATCCCAAATTTAACCTCTCTTTTTTATATAGTTCGGACGTCCCAATCGGTGGGGCGTCCATTTTTTTTAATAAATTTGCTACAAAATAAGGCGCTAGTACAGCAAACTCTATAGTATGCTTAGGGAGTGAGGTGCTTGGACATATGAATAAAATATCAGTTAAAATAGGCGTTCTATTTTTTATTGCAATCTTTATACTAGAAGGCATTTCGATGTTTTTTTTGCATAATAATATCATTCATTCCCGGGTGCATGAAGAGTTATCTTCTCTCCAGACACGAGGGAATAATCACCGTGAGATCCTCGAGGCTTCATTTCATGATGAAACCATTCGGCACATTGCCATAATGGAGGCACAGACCGATACACAGGTGATTCTGACAAAACCAGATGGAACGATTTATATGTCGTCCAATAAGGTTGCAGATGAAATGAAAAAAATCATGAATATTAAGCCAAAAAGTGTGCCACACGAGGGTTTGATTTTAGAAGACGACTGGAAAAACGAAGCTTATATCGCTTCCATTAGCCCAGTAATTGTTGATAATAAAATCAACGGTTATGTCTATATGTTTCAAAATACAAAAAAAATCAAAGATTTAATTTCCGGACTTAACCAGCATTTCCTGATTGCTGGCCTGCTTTCCCTCTTGTTTATGATTATTATCATTATCTTTTTGACCAGGTTTGTCACTCACCCGCTTATTCAAATGAGTGAAGTAACAAAACGGATCAGCAAGGGTGATTTCTCCGTCTCCCTGCCAAACGTTGGTAAAGACGAAATCGGAGAGCTCGGGGAATCCATTAAGGTGTTAGCAAGTGATTTAGAAATTCTAAAAAATGAACGGAATGAGTTCCTCGCAAGCATCTCGCACGAACTCCGTACTCCACTGACTTATATTAAGGGCTATGCAGACATTGCCCGCCGACAAGGAACGAACAATGAGGACAGAGATAAATATTTAGGAATTATTTTTGAAGAGACTGGCAAGCTATCGAAACTAGTGAAGGAATTATTTAATCTCGCAAAAATGGATGAAAATACTTTTTCAATAGAAAAAGAAGAGGTTCATCTATTATCTTATTTTCAAACAATCATTGAAAAAGTTTCACCGGCTTTCTTGAAGTACCAGATCGAAATCGTTCTCGAATGCACGGATCATCTTTATGCAAAAATTGACCCGATGCGCTTTGAACAAGTGATCCTCAATCTGCTTGATAATGCACGGAAATATTCCGAGCCGAAAACTAAAATAGACGTCGTCGTTAAAAGAATCGACGGAGCGATTCACATGATTGTTCAGGATGAAGGGAAGGGTATCCCCGAAGAAGATTTACCGCGAATATTCGAGCGATTTTATCGTGTCGATAAATCACGAACGCGTGCTCTCGGCGGTACCGGGCTCGGACTCTCAATTGTCAAACAATTAGTGGAGGCCCACGGCGGAACCATTGAAGTTTCAAGCAGCCACAATCTAGGAACGACCTTTGAAATCATATTATAAAAAATCCTTATCGCCATCGATAAGGATTTTTTTTCTTATTCTGCTTTTTTCTTCACTTCATCTGTCAATTCCTCAATGCTTTTTCTTACATTCGACTTGCCAGAGTAGTTTTCAATTAATTCCTTAACATCAATCCCGCTTGATGCTTTTAATGATTCTTGAAGACTAGCCATTAAATTAGTTGCATAACTGGTGATTTTATTAGCACCGCCATTCGCTCCAGAGCCGCCCGTATCGACAACTGTAATTTTATCAATATTGGATAAGGGGGCAGCGATTTGCTTCGCATATTCTGGGAGCATTTTGATAATCATGTCTAGGATTGCCGCTTGGCCGAATTGCTCGAATGCTTCGGCAATTTTTTCCTTGGCTTCGGCTTCTGCTAAACCTTTTAAGCGAATAATTTCTGCTTCCGTCGAACCCTGTGCCTTTTGCGCTTCCGCTTTGGCGAGACCATCCAATCGAATCCGCTCTGCTTCGGCTTTAGCCATTGCTTCGATTCGATATTTATTTGCTTCTGCTTCTGCCATTTCTTTTGCCTTATTTGCGGCAGCCGATTGTTCCACAGAATAACGGTCGGCGTCCGCCTTTTTCTTCACTTCCGAATCGTATTGACGTTCGCGACGTTGAATTTCTTTTTCTTCCAATTCAATTTGTTTCTGTCTTTCGATAATCTTGATTTGCATTTCTTGTTCCATTACTTCTTGTTTCGAACGTGCACTTTCAAGGTCGTAGGCTTGGTCAGCACGTGCTTTGGCGACATCTTGTTCACGGCGGTACTCGGCAATTTTCAAAAGATTGATTTTTTCCGCCTCAGCAATTTCTGTGGCCCGCTCTAACTCATTCCGCTTTGCTTCCTTAGAAGCCTCTGCTTTTTTAATACGTGTTTCTTTATCCGCTTCAGCTGTGGCAATATCGGCATCTCGTTTAACTTGAGCGATACGCGGTTTCCCAAGGGAATCAAGATATCCATTTTTATCGCGAACATCCTTAATCGTAAACGAGACAATCACTAAGCCCATTTTAGCCAGATCTTGTGAGGCAACTCTTTGAACCTCTTGTGAAAATTTATCGCGATTTTTATAGATTTCTTCTACGGTCATTGAGCCAAGGATCGAGCGTAGATGGCCTTCAAGAACTTCCCTGGCTTCACTTTCGCGATCTTCCCTTGGCTTTCCAAGATACTGCTCGGCAGCCGTCGCAATTTCACTAATCGAACCGCCGATTTTAATAATCGCTACCCCATCGGCCATGACCGGAACACCTTGCTCAGTATAGACCTCTGGAGTCGTTACTTCTAGTTTACTAGATAGCAAGCTGAGTGGTTTTGCCTGTTGGAAGACTGGTAAAATAAACGTACCGCCGCCGCGGATAATTTTGATTTTGTTTCCGGATTCGTCCACATGGACATTTCCGTTGCCAAGGAAGCTTCCTGTCACAATCAAGGCCTCATCCGGCCCTGCAGTTCTGTACTTGGTAATAAAAACGCCAATTAAAGCTAGAAAAATAAGTGCAACAATCCCAATAATAACCCAGATAATGTTAAATTCCATATCCTAAAACCTCCCTATAAAAAACTCTCTAATTGATGATGAACCGTTACTTGCAGGACACCATTTTCTACTTGGACCACAAGGACATTCGTACCGCTTGGGATCGTGTCCCCATCAAAGCTTGATGCTGGCTTGGCAATTCTGCCGCTCGTACTGTCAATCATCACTTCCCCATACCCGTCAACAGGGATGGTGGTAATTACTGTCCCAGTCCGGCCACGCAAATCTGATTCTTTATAGATTAGTGACTCCTCCGCACCCGACAGCGGGACAAGAACAAAGACATTTAATAACGTCACCACAATCAAGGATGCAGCAGCCGAGATGCCTAAAATGAGTAAATAATGTAATGAAGAAAGTCGCTCAAATAAATAACCGCTTGCCGATAGGATGGTTACGAAAGCGAAAATCAAGACTGGGTTAAGAAAATCGAGTCCGTCTCCAAACCCATGAAAATGAAAGACATCGGCAAACAAGACATAAATTAAGGTTAATACCCCGGAAATGATTAACCCATATAAATAAATCGTTTCTAAAGGAATGCTAAATGGTTCCATGCGCATCAATCCTTATCATTCATATAAAAGGCATTTTTTCATTTTTTGCTACGTAACCACCACTCCTCATCCATAAGCATCATCCTTTCTATGTATCTACCTTAAATACGGTTAAATTATGGAAAAGTTTCACTTTTTTATTAAAATTTACCTGATTTATTCAATAATTCGGTAATGTTTGTCGAAATCCTGCAGTGCTATTAAGAAGAATCTATGAACATTTTCACTTAAAAATAAAAAAGTGCCATAGCACATGGCTACAACACCTTATTGAATCATATTCAAGAACTTCCTTGTTCGTTCTTCTTTTGGATTGGTGAAAATTTCTTCTGGCTTGTTCCTCTCGACAATCACACCTTGGTCCATGAAAATGACTTCATCGGCCGCTTCGCGGGCAAAGCGCATTTCATGGGTAACAACGATCATCGTCATTCCCTCCCTAGCAAGGTCCTTCATGACCTTCAATACTTCACCAACCAGTTCAGGATCAAGTGCGGACGTCGGCTCATCAAAGAGCATTACCTCTGGTTCCATTGCTAGTGCCCGGGCAATGCCGACACGCTGCTGCTGACCACCGGAGAGCTGGGCGGGAAAGTAATCAATTTTATCACCAAGGCCCACTTTCTCAAGTAATGCTTGTGCTTTTTTCCTTGCAGCTTCTTTCCCCTCTCCTTTTACAATGATTGGTCCCTCCATGACATTCTGAAGAGCTGTTTTGTGAGGAAAGAGATTATAACTTTGAAAAACCATTCCGGTTAGGCGCCGAAACGAGGCAATTTGTTTTTTAGGTACAGCTTTAGAAAAATCTAAACTTTGACCTTCGATGGAAATGACACCTTTTGTCGGAGTTTCCAACACATTCAAACAGCGGAGCATCGTTGTCTTACCGGATCCCGATGGACCGATGACAACGACCACTTTTCCTTTTTCAACGACGAGGTCAATCCCTTTTAACACCTCTAACTGACCAAATTGCTTATATAATCCTTTAATTGAAATCATCGTAAAACTCCCTCATTAAGACGTGTACCGGTCCATTCTCTTTTCCAAGTATCCTTGCAAGATCGAAAGGAAAAAGCAAATGACCCAATAAAGAAGCGCTGCCTCTACGTATACCAATAGAAATTCATAGGTTGTTGAAGCAATTTCTTGGGCCCGGCGAAACATCTCTGTTACAAGAACAACTGACGCAAGAGAAGTGTCTTTTACAAGACTAATAAATGAATTCGATAATGGCGGTATGGATACTCTTGCTGCCTGCGGAAGAATGATTCTTTTTAACGCCTGGGTATAGGTCATTCCAATCGAATAACCGGCTTCCCACTGGCCCTTAGGAATGGAGATAATCGCTGCTCGAATGATTTCTGAAGCATAGGCCCCAACACTTAGAGAAAAACCAATCACCGCGGATATAAATGGATCTAAGGTAACTCCGATATTCGGAAGTCCATAAAAAATAATGAATAACTGAACAAGCAATGGTGTTCCGCGAATCGCCGAAACATAAAATCTGGCAATCCCTTGAAAGAATTTAACCTGAGAAATTCGGGCAAGAGCCGTTAACACCGCCAGAATAATCCCAATGATAAACGAAATGATTGTTAATGGAATGGTATTCATAATAGCACCCTCCAGCAGTGGCTGGAGGGAAGTTTTTGCAATATCGATTAATCTTGCCGTTCTTTCTGGGTCAGCAAAAATACTATTTAAGTACATCTTCACCAAACCATTTCTCAGAGATTTTTTTGTAAGTACCATCGTCGACGATATCTTTTAGCGCTTTATTCACTTCGTCAACAAGTGTGTCACTTTTCTTTCTAAACATAAAGCCGCTTGAAGAAGCATCATTTGCGGTTGCAACAACCTTGATTGGCGCATCTGGCTTTTGCTTTTTATAGTCTAAAAATGAAAGCTTATCGTTAATGGTCACATCCACACGTTTTTGAGCAAGGAGCTCAACTGCTTGCTGGAAACCATCCACTCCAACAATCTTAGCACCATATTTCTTTGCCATATCTGCGTAGTTACTTGTCATCGATTGAGCTGCATTTAATCCTTTAATATCTTCAAATGCTTTAACCTTATCATTATCTTTATGAGCAATCAGGACACCTGCTGAAGTAATATATGGGTCTGAGAAATCATACTTTTCCTGACGGTCTGGACGAATCCCAACTTCGTTAGCAATTATATCAAAACGCTTCGCATCTAATCCAGCAAACATCGCATCCCACTGGGTTTCTTTAAATTCAGGTTTAACCCCGATACGTTTAGCCACCTCAGTCGCAAGATCCACATCAAATCCAGTTAGATTGCCACTAGTATCATGGAAAGTGAATGGAGGATATGTACCTTCTGTTCCAATTAAAAGTGTTCCTTCATCTTTTACCTTTTTCAATAAATCATTATCTGCTTTTTCAGCAGTTTTGTTATCAGTTTTTTTATTATCTTTATCGGCATTATCCTTGCCGCATGCTGCTAGTACAAACATAAAGCTTAATAAGAGTGCAAAAATAATAGTAAGTTTTTTCACTGGTGAAACCCCCTAATTCTGATTGTTTTTATCGGATTTAATCATATTACACAGATTCGCTTCTGTCAAAGGAAAAGATGTGAACGAAATTAAAATTATTTTACCCTTTTTTATAAAATAAAAACCTATCAGATATGTTTCTTATGATAGGTAGCTATTTTTATTTCCACCACTCGTCAAACATGGTGGTTGGTAGTTGGCGTTTATGTTCTGTCATAAGATAACGCTGTTCAATTTTCTCTGCGACTTCTTTTGAAACTGGTTTTCCTTCCAGATAATCATCGAGTTCATCATATGTAATCCCTAACTCTGTTTCGTCGGCCTGTCCAGGCTTTTGGTCCAGTAAGTCTGCGGTAGGTATTTTTAAATATAAACGTTCATCCGCACCGAGCTCTTTTAACAAGGCTTTCCCCTGCCGCTTGGTTAAGCCGCTGAGCGGAAGGATGTCAGCCCCGCCATCGCCATACTTCGTATAGAAACCCGTGACTGCTTCTGCTGCATGGTCAGTTCCAATAACAAGCAGTCCCTCCATGCCCCCGATTGCATATTGAGCAATCATCCTCATCCTAGCTTTTACATTTCCTTTTTGATAATCACTTAAAGGTGCCCCTTGATAACTTGTATCATATTCCTTTTGTACATCATCAACGGCTGTTTTGATATTAAAGACTGTCTCACGATCTGCACGGATAAAGGCTAATGAACGCTTAGCATCTTCCTCATCTTGCTGGACACCGTAAGGGAGACGAACAGCGATAAACAAGGCATCCAGTCCTTCGTTGCGCAACTCCTCAACTGCCAGTTGAGCGAGGCGGCCTGCAAGAGTAGAGTCTTGACCGCCGCTAATCCCTAAAACATAGCCCTTTGCCTTTGTTTTGATTATGTAATTTTTCAAAAAATCAATTCGTTTCCGAATTTCTTCTTGCGGTTGAATGGTCGGACTTATGTTTAACTCCTTCATGATCTGTGCTTGCAAACTCATTTATTGTTCCTCCTGACTCACAATTGATATATTAAATAATGTACCATAAATATCTCTAATTCACTAAAAACTACAAGAAAGTTAGTGATTGGGGTAAATTATAATAAATAGTTCTTGGAGGGATTGGATGGAAGCAAAAACGTGTAATGAATCTCGAGTCGTGAGAACGAGTCGGATTTTTCCTAATGATGTAAATAACCATAATACCTTGTTCGGCGGAAAGTTAATCAGTGATATTGATATGATTGCCTCTATTTCGGCAGTAAGGCATTCCAGAGCGGAATGTGTCACTGCTTCAATTGATTCGGTCGACTTCCTTAGTCCAATTACACCGAAGGATTCAGTTTGTATTGAAACGTTTGTCTCGTCAACAGGATCTTCTTCCATGGAGATTTTCGTCAAAGTAATTGCGGAGAACCTGATGTCCGGGGATAGAAAAATTGCCGTAACTGCCTTTTTAACGTTTGTTGCATTGGATGACAATGGAAAACCGACAAAGGTTCCAGGAATCATCCCTGAAACCGAAGAAGAGAAAAAACTATTTGAAACAGGAAAAGAAAGAGCCGAAAAGCGGAAAGAACACAGAAAAAGCAGTAAAGAGCTGGCAAGTGTACTGACTATACATAAGCCTTGGGAATAAGAACAGCGGAAGCGCTGGGGCTAGACAATAGAAAAAAAAGCATAGAAAAGGTTCGCGAAATTCGCGAACCTTTTAATTTCTGTAGATCCCTTCGACTTGGTGCATTAGGAAGCAGCGGGGCCCAGCCACGATCGACCATTAGATCAAACCCTTTAGAGGAATACACCAAAATATCTAAAATGTACTAATCTACAACTGATTCACTGCGCGCCTTCCAACTCATTACGCCATCTTCTTCATCAATCTCAATGGTGACATCGACGACACCTTTTTCTGCCATAATCTTTTCGTGTAAACGGTCTTTAATATTATCAGCCGCGGCCACCGTTAATTTTGGATCGACCTCGATTTCTAACTCCACATGCAGGTCCTCTCCCTCTTTAATAACAGTTATCCCTTGAACATCTTTGACATCAGGGTCCTCCATAACAAGAGTGCCGATTTTATTCTCCATCTCTTCATCTGCTTGACCAAGGACTCCTGCCGCATTATCCAAAAAGACTCTTCCAACAACAAAGAGCATCATCCCACCAATAAGCATCGAGGCCAAACCCTCTATTTGATGGAATGAAGTGAAGTGAGAAATGACGACTGCAATAATCGCTAACAAGCCGCCCAAGGTTGCAACAAGGTCTTCCATGAAAACGAGCTTTGTCGCAGGTTTAGCTCTACCCATATTGGCAAAGCTTTTAGTAAAAATTTGAAACCCAATTGCTTCAATCTCAATTTCATGTAAAATCTCTTTCATTGCTTTAAATAAAACAAACGTTTCAAGAAGCGTCGCAACGGCTAAAACTACTAAATTAATGATAAAACCGCCCGACTCTGTAGGATGTACAACATGGTGGTAGCCTTCTTTTATGGTTTCAAATGCCATAATTCCGACAATTAACACAGCACCCAAAAGAACAAGATTCACTAAGCGCCCGAACCCATTTGGATATTTTTCAGTCGGTGCCTTCTTACTTAAGGCGGAGCCGATAAACACAAAGAACTGGTTCGCAGCATCACCGAGGCTGTGCATCGTTTCAGCGAACATCGCCACATTGCCTGTAAACATAAAAGCAACACCTTTTATAATTGAAATGATCGTATTAATTATTGCCGCCAGCATGGCAGATTTATTACCACGTTTTAATAAATGCAGTAGTTCGCCCATCATATCCTCTTTTCTTTGTTAAACTTTGCTTTTCTTAATATTTTCAAAAACAACTCATTTCATTATAAATAACTTTGATTAACAATGACAACAAAAGGAAACTCTTCCAAAAAGATGATAAAATAAGAGAAATGATGAGTATATTTGAAGGATAGAGAATGACATTAGATGAAATCATGTGGAAACTTGCTGAACTGGGGTCGGAACAAACAAAGAAAACCTTTATCAATCACGGCGTACAGGGAACTTTCTTTGGGGTAAAGGTCGGCGATTTAAAAAAGCTAGTGAAGTATGTGAAAAAGGATCAAGAATTAGCGCTAGCGTTATATAACACCGGCAATCATGATGCCATGTATTTAGCGGGACTTTCTGTGAATCCAAAATTGATGGAAAAAGGAGACACTTCAAGAGTGGGTTAATCAAGCAAATTGGTATATGCTTGCAGAATATACGGTGGCCGGAGTGGCGGCGGAAAGTAACTTTGCCCTTGAGTTGGCAAGAGAATGGATAAAATCCGAAAAAGAAATGGTTGCCGTCTGCGGATGGAATACGTATGCCAATTATTTGTCGATCACTCCTGACGAAAAGCTCGACATCGAGGAAATTCGCAACCTACTCCATCAGGTGGAAACAACTATTCATGAAGAAAAAAACCGGGTCCGCTATGTAATGAATGGATTTGTCATAAGTACCGGTGCCTATTTAACTGCTCTACATGAAGAGGCAATCAAGGTAGCTGAAAAAATCGGCAAGGTTCATGTGAATGTCGGCCAAACAGCTTGTAAAGTGCCATTAGCAACTGATTATATAAAAAAAATCGAACTCCGCGATAAAATTGGCGTCAAAAGAAAAACATGTATTTGTTAATATAAGGGACCCCAATTATTGGGGCACCCTTATTAATTATACGTTCTTAAGGACCATATATAAGCGGTTGTTCCTGTGAGCTTGTTCATCTTCTGGAGCTAAATCGTATTTTTTTAGCAAATGGAATACCTCGTTTAAAAGGTCCTGTGTATGCTCTTTTTCAAAGAATTGATTAAATAATGGCTTCATATCTTCAGGCAAAAAAGCAGCAAGAGATACGTATTTACTTTTTACATCTTCATGGGTATGGTCTAGCTTGCATTCGCTCATAAAGTCTCCTCCTAACAGTTAATACACTTAGTATAAACAAAAAAGCCCAAAAATGGGCTTTTTTTATGCCTTCTTATTCTCAGTCACTTCTAGTACATCCAAAAGGAACACAAAGACGGGAATTCCGACAATCAATCCCCAAACACCAAAAAAGTGCTCGGAGAATATCAAGACAATGAATGTATAGAAAACTGGAAGGTTTGTTTTTGAACTCATTAAATTTGGATTGAGAATATACGCCTCAATACCATGAATAATCATAATGGCAATGCCGACATAAAGGACTTTGATCAAACCGCCAATACTATAGGCAATAATTGCAAGCGGAATTAATGAAATAATCACACCTGCAACAGGAATAAGACCCAAAATAAAAATCAAGATGGATAACCCGCCAAGCTGTGGGAAATCCAGGATCCATAAGGAGATGGTTGTCAAAATACAGTTCACAACAGCAATGATTAGTTGGGCTTCAATCACTTTACCAAACGTTCCAACAAATTTTCGTCCAAAAAATTCAATTTCACTATAAATGGGTGAAACTTTACTGGTTCTAAATTTCTTTGTAAAGGCAATCAAACGCGGCTTTTCCAACAGGAAGAACAAACTCATTAACAGAGCCAATAAAATTTGCAAACCAATTTTACTAATATCAGTAAAATATTTAAATACAAAGGTAAAGCCTTGCTCTAAATAGCTTGAGATTTTTATTTCTTCCATTCGACTCATTATATAATTCAGTACAATATTATCATGCTTAGTTGTATAAAAGGCGGTTAATTGCTTGATTAATGCGGTAATTTCGCCTGCAATCATTGGAAGATACATGACCAATCCATAAGAAAGCAAACCGACAATACTCGCATAAGATATCACAACAATTAACTTTCGGTTAAGCGGAATTTTCCTTTCAATGAATTGGACTAACCGATCCATTAAAAAAGTAAGTATGAACGTAAGTAAGATTAGATTAATCATTGACTTCATTGCATAAATAGCAATGGCAATTAAGACAAAAATTGATATTCTCTTGAAACCGGTGCTCTGCAATAGTTTATTCATCATAGGCCATTATCGATCCCCATTATATTCACTATAAATCACATGAAAGAATTTTTAATATACGGTTAGTTTACCAAATCTGCAGATATTTGTCTTATCTCAAAATTGGATTGGAGTAGTAGTATTTTCAATTGGTTTACCTTCAAAGCCTTGTTTCTTTAAATAGTCTAGAAGTAACGGCAAATAAGCAAGAGTTTCCTTTCGCTCATGTAAAAGGATAACTAGCGGTCCATTATGGTCTTTCTTCTGGTTTATTTGGTCGATAACGCTGTTGACATAGCGTTTATCCTTATAGTACCAATCCTTACTATCAATATTCCAGTCCCACATTAAATACCCATTTTCCTTGACGGCCTTTTTATACTCGTCTGTCATGTTTGGTACGCTGCCATAGGGCGTTCTCATAATAAAAGAATCGACACCTGACACTTCCTTTAAGGTGTTACGGTTTTGGGTTAATTCACTAAGCACCGATTCTTTAGATTTATAAAATTTCTTTTGACTGTGAGATACACTATGTAGTCCAACCGTTTCACCTGTCTTGGTCATTAATTTAACCGCTTCAGGATATCTCTTTATATTCCCGTCAATCATAAAGAATGTTGCTTTAAATTGATACTTTTCAAGAAGCGCAATAATCTTATCGGAAAAAGCTGCTGGACCATCATCAAATGTTAAATAGACAATTTTCTTACCACTATTTCTTGGTTGTGTATTTTTTGGTTTAGACGGAGCTGCAATGGATTCCTTTGTCGGTGGTTGAGAAGTAGTTTTATCTTTTGTGGTGGGGTGTGCCACAGCTTTATTTGTAGTATGATTGTTTGGCACCTTACTAGTCTCTCGTTCTTGCTGATTACTCCATATCACGGCTTTGTCTTGTTGCTTTCTTATTAATTCTTTTTCCAATTTTAAATCGTTTGTGTTCCGTACAATCATCTCCGCTGACACATTTTTTTTCACAGGTAGATTAGTATCTTTATTTTTTTGATGATTTTTAGATTCATCGCCTGCAGCTTTTGCTTGAAAATAATTACTAACAAATATCCCTGTAAACAAAAAAACAACGGCAATGACAGCAATTAAAGTCCCCTTCGACCAACCGCTTTTAAGATTCCCCATCGATCAATCCCTCTTTGATGTTTATTATTTTTCTTTCTCCATTATAGACGAAATTTTAACCAAAGTGTTACCAAACTATGAAAATATTACAATATTAATAAAAGGTGCATATCGGCATAAAACAAGCTAAATACATGCATTTTAACTGTTACTATTTTATTTTTGCTAACCTCAGGAATGAAGATGGGTAGTCTTAAGCTGTATATGTTGATTTTCACTTACTGCTCTCTCACTCGCCACTGCATTTATGACGGAATATTACCTTATATTAGGTCAAGGCAATAAGTACTTAAGTTCGGAAAAGACAAAAAGCCCAATTCTTCAAGGAGAATTGGGTCTTTGTTTAAGGAATGGTGATGTTGTTACAAGAGGTTTTGCATTTCTTTGGAAGGGCAATCTGTCATCATTTAGAAGAACGTTCACTCATTTTTTTGTTCAAACAACCTCCACAATTTGGTGCCTGACACCCATTGACAATGATTCTCATTATCTATAATATTACCTTATAGAGATTATATTGGAGGGGGATACAACATGTTTAACATGCTATATGGGTTGAAGGATATTCACACGGTTATTTCAAATCAACGTAAAATCGGCGGTGCGGCTGAGGCTGATTCGATTCGGTTATCATCTGGTGAAACCTATTTAAACCCTGTGTTTACTAATGTTGATATCTCAAAAGGTCATTATGTTTCTGTTGGTTTCATCGACCAAGATGGCGCAAATGTCATCGTACATGTCGATCAAATTGCTGTTATTAAAGGCTTGCAGCACAAATTAATTTGTCAGCTCAATAATACTTATATTAAACAATATCTGTTGCACGATACATTGAAATATTTACAAAAGTTATGTGAAGTGAATGAAGGTTTCGTTACGAGTTCATTTAAAAAAGAAGCGCTGAAACTTGTGCGTGATATTAGTGTAAAAGAATTGAAAAACCATAATGTTTCGCTTCCATTCCCTGTGGAAGATAAATTAGTTCAATTATTTGCTTAATAAAAACGCGGTCCGCCTTGTGCTGGACCGCGTTTTGCTATTTATAGGATGTCCGTTTGGCAAGCCAATCGATAGCCATTGTTTAATTCGTTCCCTAGCTTAATTTGCTCTTGTTCATTTGGCTTCGATAATCCTGGACCTTGCAGGATCTGTACGATACATTGTCCGCAGGTTCCTTTACGGCATTTGTACTTGATGGGCTTCCTTTGGTTTAGAGCGACATCAAGCAACTTCCCATTAGCAGGTGTTATTTCGAATTTATTCTCGCCTTGGAGCACGATTATTTTTTCAGAGTGAGGTTCTTCCCTAATCGCATCGGATTGCTGTTTTGGTTCTTCTTTTTCAAAAAGGGTACTTGCGGGTGGGTTCAGAACAGGCGCCAATGAACCCGGAATGAGTGAGCCAACCGTAAAAACTCGTTTGTTCACGCGTTAATCCCCTATTGACTCTAATGTGCAAATTGCCCCAGGTCGCTTGATTCTTAATACTACAGTTTCATATACACGGAATGGATGATTCATCCCTTCTTGGCCCATGTAGGCTGTATCAAAATCCTCTGATACGGCAAGATCCAAGTTATTTCGCCCTGTATTAAGAATCACTCCTGTTTTCCCTTTTAAAACTGGTGATTGGAACACGCCATCTGTCACAAGCTCACGAATATGTTCAATTTCTAAGACATTGGTATCTTTATGGACACGATGTATGAGCGAATAAAGCTCTGGTGCTAGGACAAGTGCAAACGGTCCATGATGGTTCATTTCGAGCAGTTTATTCCTTGCATCGACAATATCCTGAAATGCAGTTCCTGATTCATACCATTCCCCAATCAAGTGCGTCAGCCGTCCTTGGACATTCATTATTCCAGGGATATCAAATTCTTTTGCTCCGTGAAAAATCATCTGGTCTTCCAGATTAGCGACGTCTCGGGCAGCATTTGCAGCTGGTGAGAAATCTATTGGAATATCGAGTACCTTGGTTTGTTCTATATCGCGCCAATATAGGATGAAATCTTTGTAGAGTAAAGGAATCGTATGGTTTACACGTTTACTTGTTTCGAATGTGGTATCAAAAGATCCCTGGAAGTCCATTTTCGCTTCTTGGTTTTCGATAAAGATGTCATTTGAGATGCTTTGCATACCTCGTCCGAGCGGGCCATAAAGTTCGATAAAACGACGGCCTATCAACTGTCTGCGTGCTGTTTCGATGACCGTTTTGTCTAATTGGGCGAATTCTTGGTCTGTTATCGGTGAATCCGGAAATAATTGCGATTTGTTCATGTTTCGATCCTCTCTTCTTTTTGTATTTATTTTTAGGTTGGTTCTGTTGGTGTGGATTCCGCTGAGACTGGGATTTATTCCGCCGATTTGAGCGGAGATTCCGCCAAACTTTAAAAAGGATTCCGTCATTCGCAGCTTTGGCACTTGGAACCTAGCGGGATTCCGCCGATTTCGGAGTTTATTCCGCCGATTTGAGCTGGGATTCCGCCAAAATTGTTCGAGATTCCGCCAAGTTCTAAACTTATTCCGCCAAACATCATAAATCGTATGAGTTTGAGTCTATTTACTTATGTAAGTACTGCCTAAATTAAGCTCCCAACAGTAAACCCCTTTTTATATTTAGCTGAAGACACGACTGGGGCAGCAGCCGATGTTGTACCAGACCGGTCTAAGTGGTCATGATCGTGATCATGATGGGCATGCGGGTCTATGTAGTCATTATCGAAACGTTTATTAATCTCCAGTAACATCGCCTTTACTTGCTGAT
The DNA here is from genome assembly GCF_900177675.1 of Bacillus sp. OV166. Taxonomy (GTDB): domain Bacteria; phylum Bacillota; class Bacilli; order Bacillales; family Cytobacillaceae; genus Neobacillus. Next base: position 5,618,440 of record NZ_FXWM01000001.1, read on the forward strand.
AATCCCTGTAGGAGACTTCCCGTAATTGGTTCAGCATCGTGCTGCGTTCCTCATCGGTAAAGCGAAACAGGGCTAAATCGAGATGTTCTACAAAATTATGTAACCCGAATTTTTCGAGGTTCAACTCTTGCAAGAGCCGATTAAATTCATTATTGGTCGGCGCAAAATCTTTCTCGTCTTTTTCCTTTTCAAATTTACTGATCAGCGGAATCAGCTCTACTAATCGGGAAAGCCGCTGCTCCTCTTCTTCAAAAATATGATGATAATATAGTCGTTCATGGTCATCGGTAGCGTTCTGAATGACCGGATCCAACATATTCATAAATTTTTCAATCGCATCTTTGGTTGTCGTAAAAATTTGATAAAAAATCTTTAATTCCTCTTTCATATTAAGCACCCCTAGTTCCTCAACTACTGTCATTATTGACCCTAGCGTGGGCTTTTAATACCTATTTAGCTTTAATTAGTTTGCGTTTTGTAACAATCATGTGACCGCTAAATAAGTGTATTTACGAGAATAACCCTTCTTCTATGAAACATAATAATATGGTTATACCAATACCTTAAGGAGGAGATAAAAAATGATGCAAAACCAACAGGGACAAATGCACCAAAACATGCATACAGGGAATATACCTCAACAATTAAATCACGGCGGCCATGAAGTGTTCGATGTCCATGAGGTACTATCAGGAGCAATAGGGACATTAGACCAATACATGATGTTACGCCAACATGTAAAAGACCCAGAATTACTTGATATTCTGGATCGCCAATATCAATTTATGCAGGATGAATATAACATTACTTTAGAATGTTTCAAATCGGGACAAGATCCTTCAAAACGAACCCAAAGCTATAAAATGAACCAAGGAAATGACTTTGTTTATGGGCTAAAACCAGCCCAGCCGAAAAAGCCGTTACAATCCATTTCTGAGCTTACTGATGAATGTATTTCCAGCATGATGCTTGGATGTGTAAAATCAGGTGCATCCATGAAGACTATGGCAGCTTTAGAAGTTACGAATCCAGTTGTCCGTCGTGTGCTAGCTGCCTCTGTTCCGAATTGCATTGAAATGGCCTATGAAATCTCAATTTATCAAAATAAACATCATTACTATCAAGTACCTCAGCTTGCCGAGCAGGATATGAATCAATTGCTTAATGCTTTCGCTCCTGCACAAGGAATGCCGCAAACTAACAATATGAACATGAATGCAAATATGAATCATTAAAAGCTTTTTTATTAATGAGTGAAGTAATTGCAAGCTATCCTATTTTCTAGGATAGCTTGTTTATTTAAAATTTGAAAAGCGCTTATTTAGATAGTAAAATAATTACAGAACATACGTTTCGTTATTGTGATTTAGAACGAACCTTAGGAGGAGTGTAGATGGAATCATGGGAAGCCGCCTATATTGCTGGGATTATTGATGGAGAAGGGTCTATTACATTAACTAGAATGCATGAAAATGAAAATCGACGGCCTTGTATTACAGATGCTTCAACAGATAAGGAACTTTTAGTGTATATTCGTTCTTTAACCGATGGAACTATTAATAGTAAAAAAAACTATAACCCTGAACGGCATAAGGATTCTTATACTCTAACTATAAAGAAAAAAGATTCAGTTGTTACTCTTTTAAAAAAAATATCACCCTATCTTCGGGTGGATAAAAAAAGAAAGCGTGCTCTATGGATACTCGAAAATTATGAAAAGGTTACTCCCCGAAATGGAAAATATAATTCTTTATTATTAACAAAGAAGATTGCATTTGAAGACAACTTTTTTAGAATATAAAAAAGACCAGCATCTCTGCTGGCCTTTCTTTCCACTATGTAGTGGAGACGGTGGGACGTGCTCTTCCATGCTTTCGACATGGCACTGACTATATCTTGAACCTGTCTTCAAACAGGTCCTCCGGCGTCTTATGCGAAATATAAATTTACCTCTTCAAGGTATGAATTTCGCATCCTAGTACTACCATATACATGGCAGCCTATAAGTCGATACACGGCTGTTGGATTACTCCACATACCGCTCGGCATTGCCCTATCACATGGAAGTGACTTAGGTTTCACCGATAAAGCCGAATTTTCACTTATGTGTTACCACATAAGGCGACTAATTACTAATCGAACCCACGTCCAAAGATATCGCCACTTAAGCTTCTACGAGTGTAGTCAATATATTGGTGTTTCGCTGATTCTTCTGCCTATCGACCGGCGTCCGGTCAGCTAGCCTGGTTGTTCTCTTCCTTCATCCTCAGGCGGTGGAATCCGGCGTAGCCCACTTAGAGTGAGTCCCTTACCCTACCACATGGGCAATGGAGGGAGGAACCGCTATGCAGTATTAAGCTGCGAAAGCGAGGTTGTTGTTAGTTTTGCCAGTTATGGCTTTGACGTTTTAACGAGGCCGATCCCCTCGACTCGCGACCTAAGCTCAAACTACCCCTGTCGAATCCGTAGCGTCCCCATGATAAAAGGAGCTGCAATCTAGTTAAAGATTAAAGCTGTAGACGTTAGGAAGCTCAACAATGTTCTTTGAGCAAATGTTACTGTCGCTCTCTTGGCGACAAACTTATTATAACACACTGTAGGAATTTTTCAATTGTAAGTATCTGTAAAATATTTTCCAATTAAGCAACCGACGATTCAGATTACATCTTCTGACGATCACGGAAGGCCCGTTCGATTTCACGCTTGGCTTCTTTTTGCTTTAAGGATTCACGCTTATCATAATTCTTCTTACCTTTTGCGAGCCCAATTAACACTTTGCAAAAACCATTTTTCAAATAGAGTTTTAATGGAACAAGCGAATAACCTGCTTCCTTTGTTTCACCAATTAACTTACTAATTTCACGTTTATGTAATAGCAGTGTCCGTGTTCTTAATGGGTCATGGTTAAAACGATTTCCTTGCTCATAGGGGCTGACGTGCATCCCGAATAGAATGGCTTCTCCATTCTGGATCCGTGCATAGGAATCCTTTAGATTTACTTTTCCGGCCCGAATCGATTTGATTTCTGTTCCCTGCAAGACAATTCCAGCTTCGTAGGTTTCTTCAATAAAATAGTCATGGTAAGCCTTTTTGTTTTGGGCAACCACTTTTCCTTCACCTTTTGGCATTTTTCTCACCTCGTCTTAAAATTTATTTTAGCAGAATATAGTAGCTACTACAATTGAAAGAGAGCCCCACTTGGAAGGCTCCCTCAACGCTATCATTTATTTTTACGCTTCGTACTTTTGTTTTTTGGCACATTATCATAAAATTTACGTTTCTTCTTCGCTTTATTACCTTGACTGCTGCCGCCTTCAGACTTGGCATTGGAATTGCCGCCTTGACCACGACCGCCGCCGCCTTGCTGTTTATTCCTCCGCGGCTTCTTAGTATCGCTGCCCGTACTGAAAACCTTTGGCGTTTCCGATCGTTCGCGACGCGGTGTACCCTTCATGCCCACAATTTCAAAATCAATCGCCCGTTCTTCTTTATTGACTTTTACTACTCGAATGGTAATTTCATCGCCAATCCGGAACACATTTCCGGTTCGTTCGCCAATCATTGCAAGGTGGCGCTCATCGTAACGATAGTAATCATCCGTCATATAGCTGACATGGACGAGGCCTTCAATCGTATTTGGCAGCTCCACAAACATTCCAAAATTGGTGACAGAGCTGATAATGCCGTCATACTCCTCGCCAATCTTGTCCTCCATGTACTCTGCTTTCTTCAAATCGTCCGTTTCTCGCTCGGCATCCACAGAGCGTCGCTCCATTTTTGAAGAATGATCCGCAATTTCAGGTAAGCGAGCATTCCATTTTTCCTGAGTGGTTGAATCAAGCTTTCCTTCGATTAAGTAGGTCCGGATTAAACGATGAACAATTGTATCCGGATATCGGCGAATCGGCGAAGTGAAATGGGTATAGAACTCTGTTGATAAACCAAAATGTCCAAGACTTTCTGGATCATATTTGGCCTGCTGCATCGAACGAAGCATAACCTTCGAAACAACCATTTCCTCAGGCTTTCCTTGAACCTCTTCAATAATCTCTTGAAGCGCCTTAGGGTGGACATCATTTGCTGTCCCTTTTACAATGTAGCCGAAATTGGTGATAAACTCGAAAAATCTACGCAGTTTATCCTCCTTCGGATCCTCGTGAATACGGTAAATAAACGGAACTTCCATCCAGTGAAAGTGCTCTGCCACGGTTTCATTGGCGGCAAGCATAAACTCTTCAATTAATCGTTCAGCCACCGAGCGCTCACGAAGCACGACATCGGTTGGTTTTCCTTCCTCATCGACCAGAACCTTTGATTCCTTAAAATCAAAGTCGATCGCTCCCCGCTTCATCCGTTTGTTTCGTAAGATAGCAGCCAACTCTTCCATCATTTCGAACATGGGTACAAGCGGTACGTATCTAGCTCGCGTTTCTTCATCATGTTCAGCAAGAATCATATTTACAGCATGATAGGTCATTCGCTCCGTTGTTTTAATCACACTTTGAAAAATCTCATGCGAAACAACGGCGCCCTCTGAGGTAATTTCCATTTCGCAGGATAGTACCAACCGGTCTACCTTCGGATTTAAGGAACAGATTCCATTCGATAAACGATGGGGAATCATCGGGATAACTCGGTCGACTAAATACACACTCGTACCCCGTTCTTCCGCTTCCAAGTCAATTGGAGTGCCTTCTTTTACATAATAGCTGACGTCTGCGATATGGACGCCAAGCTTATAGTTGCCGTTCTCAAGCCTTGTCACAGTTACCGCATCATCAAGGTCTTTAGCATCGGCCCCGTCAATCGTGACAATCGTTTCATTTCGAAGATCGCGGCGATTGGCCAATTCACTTTCATCAATGGTGTCAGGCACCTCGTTGGCTTGTTTTAACACCTCGTCTGGGAAGGCCATTGGTAAGCCGTGCTTATGTATGACTGATAGGATATCCACGCCCGGGTCGTTTTTATGTCCGAGAATGGTAATGACTTCGCCCTCTGCACTTTTTCGCCCTTCTGGATACGTAACCAGCTTAACAACAACTTTATGTCCCTCGACTGCCCCTTTGGACGCTGCCTTGGGAATAAAAATATCACTCGCAAATTTTTTATCATCCGGAATCACAAAGCCAAAGCTTTTGCTTTCTACATACGTTCCGACAATTTGCTGCACACCGCGTTCAATGATGCGGATAATACTTCCTTCCCGGCGCTGCCCTGCGCTTTCAGTGGAAACACGCGCTAAAACGATATCACCATGCATGGCCGTGTTCGTTTCATTTGGCGGGATAAAAATATCATCCATTCCTGGCTCATCTGGTGCGACAAAGGCAAATCCTTTCGCATGACCGATGAGCTTTCCGCGGATTAAGTTCATTTTCTCCGGAAGTCCGTAACGGTTGCTTCGCGTCCTGACAACTAAGCCCTTTTCCTCCATTTGCACGAGTGCTTTCACAAACTCCTTAAAATCACTAGAATCCTGGATGCCAAAGGCTGTTTCAAGTTCCTGCACGGTTAATGGTTTGTATGCTTCATCCTTCATATATTGTAAAACCTTATCAATATGCTTTTGTATATTATCTTCCAAACTAATCCTCCTTTGTGGGTGCTTTGTTAATCGCGCCAGTCGAGCTTTTCTAAAAAGGTATAGACATCCTCATGTAATTGTTCCCGTTCTTTGTCGAGCGTGATCACATGACCGGATTCTTCATACCATTTCAGTTCCTTCACAACTGATTCGATTCCATTGTAAATAATGTTGGCACTTTCTGTGTTTATCATTTTGTCATGACGTGCCTGAACGACAAACGTTGGCGCATAAATCATATCCACATTTTCACGTACATCTGCGATTAGTGCCTGTAGGGCATTTAACGTTTTCATTGGTGTTTTCTTAAACTCATTCATTTCCATTTCGATTTGCTCGTCTGTTTTTCCTTCACGTTTTTTAAATTCACGGGCATAATCGAGAATTCCTTCGTACATGACCTCTTCACTTTTTATATGCATCGGTGCGCACATCGGTATAATGGCTTTTATAGGTACAGTGTAACCCAATTTCAAGGAAAATACGCCACCAAGTGATAATCCCGCCACGGCTATTTCTGAGTGACCTTGATTTTTTAAAAACTCATATCCATTTATCACATCCTGCCACCAATCCGTTGGTCCTGTGTGAACAAGCTCTTCGGGTGGAACTCCATGACCTTTGTAGTGTGGTGCATGACAAGTGTAGCCTTTTTTTTCTAAAAAACGTCCTAGCATGCGAACATCCGCTGAATTTCCGGTAAAGCCATGTAAGAGGAGTATAGCTCTTTTTCCTCCTTTGAAAGTAAATGGCTTAGGTGTAGCAACCTTCATGATAAAAACTCCCTTAATTTCAATTCATTTGGTTTAGTTTTAACAAAGCAATGGTGAACATTCCAGAAAAAAGCTTATGTTTTTATGAAACAAACAAAAAACCTGGCGCTTGAGGCCAGGTTTGAGTGTAATTAATTAGATTTTAAAGTAAGTTACTGCGATAGAAAGCAGGATAAATAATACTGCTAATACAATCGTAATACGATGTAGAATCAAGTCAAGTCCTCTTGCTTTTTGCTTGCCGAATAGTGATTCAGCACCACCTGAAATGGCACCTGATAATCCAGCGCTTTTACCTGATTGAAGTATAACAACACCAATAAGTCCGATACTTACAATTACTAATAAGATTACAACTAATGTATGCATAAAGGCCACCTCCTGTTAGACGTACAATTCACAGTATATTAAATCTATCATATTTCCTCTCTTAAAACAATAGTCGTTATTGTGTCTTATGGAATGATTAAAAAGGCACACATCCGAAAATGTGCGCCTTTGATATCGTGAAAAATTATTTGCTTAGGTTATAGAATGTTTTCTTCCCTAAGTATTGAGCTGTTTCACCTAATTGGTCTTCAATGCGAAGCAATTGGTTGTATTTTGCGACACGGTCAGTACGAGATGGCGCACCAGTCTTGATTTGACCAGCATTTGTAGCAACAGCGATGTCAGCAATGGTGTTGTCTTCTGTTTCACCAGAACGGTGGGAGATAACAGCTGTGTATCCAGCGCGTTTTGCCATTTCAATCGCATCAAATGTTTCAGTAAGGGTACCAATTTGGTTAACTTTGATCAGGATGGAGTTACCGATTCCTTTTTCAATACCTTCTGCAAGTTTACGTGTATTGGTAACAAATAAATCATCACCTACTAATTGAACTTTTTTACCAAGGCGTTCAGTTAATAGCTTGTGACCTTCCCAGTCATTTTCATCTAAACCGTCTTCGATTGAAACGATTGGGTATTTAGATGAAAGTTCTTCGTACCAATCAACCATTTCTGCAGAAGTCTTCACAACACCTTCGCCAGCAAGATGGTATTTTCCATCTTCCTTGTTGTAAAACTCAGAAGATGCTGCATCCATAGCAAGCATAACTTCTTCACCTGGCTTGTAGCCAGCTTTTTCGATTGCTTCAACAATGGTTTGAAGAGCTTCTTCGTTTGATCCTAGGTTTGGAGCAAAACCGCCTTCGTCACCAACAGCAGTGTTAAGGCCTTTGCCTTTAAGAACAGACTTTAACGTATGGAAAATTTCTGCACCCATACGAAGCGCTTCTTTAAAGTTTGGAGCACCAACAGGCATAATCATGAATTCTTGAATATCTACGTTGTTATCAGCATGCTCTCCGCCGTTAACGATGTTCATCATTGGCACTGGAAGCTGCTTAGAATTGAATCCGCCAAGGTATTGATATAAAGGAATATCTAAGTAATTAGCTGCTGCATGAGCAACCGCCATGGATACACCTAGGATTGCGTTGGCACCTAGTTTACCTTTATTTTCTGTTCCATCAAGTTCGATTAAAGCTTGGTCAACAGAAACTTGGTCAAGAACGCTGAATTCTTCGCCAACAAGATGTGGAGCGATAATTTCGTTTACGTTGTCCACTGCCTTTAGTACACCTTTACCAAGGTAACGTTCTTTGTCTCCGTCACGTAGTTCGACGGCTTCATATTCACCAGTAGAAGCTCCACTTGGAACCATCGCGCGTCCAAACGCACCTGATTCAGTAAATACTTCAACCTCAACAGTAGGGTTACCACGGGAATCTAATACTTCACGAGCGTATACATCTGCAATAAATGGCATTTAAAAATCTCTCCTTAAAAATAAAATTGTTTTTTCGTTTACTTTATTAATGATGTCCCAGTCATTTCGGCTGGCTTTTCAAGACCTAATAAGTCTAACATAGTTGGCGCCAAATCCCCAAGGATACCGCCATCACGCAATTGAATTCCTTGTTTCGTCACAATTACCGGCACTGGATTTGTCGTATGTGCTGTCATTGGCTCGCCTTCAGGTGTGATCACTTCATCAGCATTCCCATGGTCAGCGGTGATAATCACAGATCCGCCTTTTTCAAGAATTAAATCAACGATTTTTCCTAAACATTCATCGACGGTTTCAATCGCTTTAATCGTTGGCTCAAGCATGCCTGAATGCCCCACCATGTCTGGATTCGCGAAATTAAGTAAAATAGCATCAAACTTGTCCGCCTGAATTTCTTTTAGGAGTGCGTCAGTCACTTCGTAAGCACTCATTTCAGGTTGAAGATCATAGGTTGCCACCTTCGGAGAGTTGATTAAGATCCGCTCTTCACCAGGGAACTTTTCTTCACGTCCGCCGCTCATAAAGAACGTGACATGCGGGTATTTCTCGGTTTCGGCAATTCTTAATTGCTTCATATTATTTTGCGATAAGACTTCACCAATGGTGTTGTCTAAGTTCGTCGGTTTAAAGGCGACATAGCCATCCACTGATTCACTGAAGTGGGTTAAGCACACGAAGAATAAATCTTTCGGATGCTTCGGCCCACGGTCAAAGGAGCGGAAGTCTTCATTTGTAAATGTATTTGATATCTGAATTGCCCGGTCCGGACGGAAGTTATAGAAAATAACAGCATCATTGGTCTTAATCGTTGCAACCGGCTGGCCATCTTCTTTTGTGATGACAGATGGGATGACGAATTCGTCAAAAATTCCATGAGAATAAGAATCCTCAACCACTTCTAATGGATTCGTATAGGCAGGGCCATCACCGTAGACCATGGAACGGTAGGATTTCTCGACACGCTCCCAGCGCTTATCACGGTCCATAGAGTAGTATCTCCCTGAAATCGTAGCAAATTCACCCACACCGTATTCCTTCATTTTATCAAGTGTCTGTTGAATAAATTTAGCTGCTGTTTTCTGACCGACATCGCGGCCATCAAGGAATGCATGCACGTATACCTTTTCGACGCCTTCTTCTTTTGCTAGTTTCAGCAGAGCGAACATATGTTGAATATGGCTGTGAACACCGCCGTCTGACAATAATCCGAATAAATGAAGGGCTGTTCCATTTTTCTTCACGTGCTCCATTGCATCTGTAAAGGTTTCATTTTTTTCAAATTCACCTTCACGAATGGCAATATTCACTCGTGTTAAGCTTTGGTAAACAATTCGACCGGCACCAATGTTCAAGTGACCAACCTCTGAGTTACCCATTTGACCTTTTGGAAGACCGACTGCCTCACCTGAAGCTGTTAAATGAGAATGTGGATACTCGCTCCAAAACCGATCAAAATTAGGTTTTTTCGATTGTGCGACAGCATTCCCTTTTGTTTCGCCCCTGCATCCAAAACCATCAAGGATGATGAGAGCAACTGGAGATTTACTCATAGCTGCCTGCCTCCAGTAATTGTAAGAAGGATTGTGCTTCAAGGCTGGCTCCGCCTACTAATGCACCATCAATATCTGGTTGTGCCATGTATTCTTTAATATTTTCTGGTTTGACACTGCCGCCATATTGAATTCTTACCGCATCGGCAACGTCTTGTGAGAATTGTTGTGCAACTACTTGACGGATATGGGCACAAACTTCATTTGCATCGACTGAAGTGGAAGATTTACCAGTTCCAATCGCCCAAATCGGTTCGTAGGCAATAACCGTTTGTTTCACTTGATCATCTGTTAAACCAGTTAATGCTTTCGCAACTTGGTCTCCAACTAATTGGTTCGTTTCACCTTTTTCACGCTGTTCTAGTGTTTCACCACAGCATACGATCGGAGTTAAATTATATTTAAAGGCTGCAAGAGCTTTCTTGTTTACAGATTCATCTGTTTCATTGAACATTTCCCGGCGTTCTGAGTGTCCGATAATAACATATTGAACTTCAAGGTCAGCAAGTGCTTTCGGGCTGATTTCGCCTGTAAATGCTCCGCTTTCTTCAAAGTGCATGTTTTGAGCTCCAATTTTCACATTGCTGCCTTGTGTGACTTCGACAAGACTTTGTAAAAATAAAGCAGGCGCACAAATAACGGATTCCATTTTTTCTGGAGCAGGTACAAGTCCTTTTACTTCCTCTGCAAAGCTTTTTGCTTCAGAAAGTGTTTTGTTCATTTTCCAGTTACCTGCAATGATTGGTTTACGCATACTGGCACATCCTTTCATAATTAAAGCGCAAGCGCCCGTTTAGCGGCGTATGGACTGGAGCGCTTCGACTGAGATAAAGGAAACACGGAGAGCGATAGCGCATTCGTGCTTGACTTATCGTAGGGAGAAGAGCGAAGTCCACTAGACGCTGGGTGCTGGAGCTAGATAGTATTCTTCGTTCAAAAACTTATACTTTCTTTCTAGAAAAATTATTTATCGTTTAAAGCTACGACTCCTGGCAGTGCTTTACCTTCCATGAATTCAAGGGATGCACCGCCTCCTGTGGAGATGTGGCTCATTTTGTCTGCTAAATTGAATTTTTCAACAGCTGCTGCTGAGTCTCCGCCGCCAATAACTGAATATGTACCTTCTGCTTCAGCAAGTGCTTCGGCAACGGCTTTTGTGCCGTTAGCAAATTTATCAATTTCAAATACACCCATTGGTCCATTCCAAATGACTAGTTTTGATTTTTGAATGACGTCACGATAAATCTCGGCTGTTTTCGGTCCAATGTCAAGTGCTTCCCAATCAGCAGGAATTTCCTCAATTGCAACTACTTTGGAATTAGCGTCTGCTGAGAAATCATCTGCAACGATGGCATCTACAGGCATATAGAAATTAACACCTTTTGCCTTAGCTTTTTCAATAAACGATTTTGCAAGATCAATTTTGTCTGCTTCAAGCAGTGATTTACCCACTTCATGGCCCTGTGCCTTGACAAATGTATAAGCAAGACCGCCGCCAATAATTAAGTTATCGACTAATTCTAAAAGATTTTCAATAACACCAATCTTATCCTTTACTTTGGCTCCACCGATAATCGCTGTAAATGGGCGTTCAGGATTAGAAAGTGCTTTACCAAGTACATCGAGTTCTTTTTCCATCAAAAGACCTGAAACAGCTGGCAGAATATGAGCAATACCTTCAGTTGAAGCATGGGCACGGTGTGCTGCACCAAATGCATCGTTTACATAAACATCAGCTAACTCGGCAAATGATTTCGCCAACTCAGGATCATTCTTTTCCTCGCCAGGATAGAAACGGACATTTTCAAGCAGTAAGACATCGCCTTCCGTCATTGTTTCAATCAACGCGTTTACAGAATCACCATAGGCTTCATCTGCCTTCTTTACGTCTTTACCAAGCAGTTCAGATAGTCTGACACCGGCTGGAGTTAAGCGCATTTCTTCGACTACTTTTCCTTTTGGACGGCCGAAGTGGCTGGCTAAAATCACTTTCGCACCTTGTTCCACTAAGTATTGAATCGTTGGCAATGCCGCACGAATCCGCGTGTCGTCCGTAATTTCACCATCCTGCATAGGAACGTTAAAATCCACTCGGCAAAATACGCGTTTACCTTTTACATCGACATCTTTGAGAGTTTTCTTATTCATAAAGGACCTCCGAAAGTTTGGTATGAAGAAAATGAATTATCTAAAATCAGTAAAAAAAGGGGAGGGGGGCATATACTCCCCGCTCCCCTTTGGAAAACCTTTGTAATGATCAACTTCTTATGATTGAAAACCAATCATCGTCCGTTCCAATATATTAAAGTCCTTTTTGTGCAAGGTAGTCAACAAGGTCAACAACGCGGTTAGAGTAACCAACTTCGTTATCGTACCAAGATAATACTTTTACCATGTTGCCTTCAAGAACCATTGTTGATAATGCATCGATTGTCGAAGAAACTTTAGCTCCGTTGTAATCAGTTGAAACTAATGGAAGTTCGCTGTATGCTAGAATACCTTTTAATGGGCCTTCAGCAGCTGCTTTTAATGCAGAGTTAACTTCATCAGCTGTTACTTCTCTGTCTAATTCTGCTACTAAGTCAACGACAGAAACGTTCGGTGTTGGAACGCGAATAGCCATACCGTTTAATTTACCCTTAAGTTCTGGTAAAACAAGAGCAACTGCTTTTGCAGCACCAGTTGAAGTTGGAATCATGTTTTCAGCTGCTGCACGTGCACGACGGTAGTCTTTGTGCGGCAAGTCAAGAATCTGTTGGTCATTTGTGTATGAGTGAATAGTTGTCATCATACCGCGTTTGATTCCAAAAGTATCATTTAATACTTTTGCAAACGGAGCAAGACAGTTTGTAGTACAAGAAGCGTTTGAAATAACATGGTGGTTATTTGCATCATATTTGTCTTCATTAACACCCATAACGATTGTGATATCTTCGTTAGATGCTGGTGCAGAGATAATTACTTTTTTAGCGCCTGCTTCAAGATGTTTCGCAGCATCTTCACGTTTTGTGAAACGGCCAGTTGATTCAACAACTACGTCCACGCCAAGATCGCCCCAGCCTAATTGTGCAGGATCGCGTTCTGCAAGAACTTTCACTTTGTGCCCGCCAACTACTAGGTATTCGCCATCAACAGTAACATCTTCTTGTAGAGTCCCGTGAACAGTGTCATATTTTAGAAGATGTGCAAGCATATTTGCATCAGTTAAGTCATTAATTGCAACGATTTCCACATTGCTATTTCCTAAAGCCGCACGAAATACGTTACGACCGATACGTCCAAATCCATTAATACCAACTTTTACTGACATGATAAATTTCCTCCTTTAATTGGGTAAGGATGTTTTTTATTTTTAAAAAGGATTTACCCTTTTAATAACTTTCTCGCTGCACCTTCATCTGTGATTAAAATCGTCGATGCTGGTGCTTGTTTTAAGTATGCCTTGATGGCCTTAGCCTTGGAAGTCCCGCCTGCAACCGCGATGACATTTGGAATGCCAACTAGATCTTCTAACTGCAGGCCAATCGTTAATACCTTGTGAACAATTTCGCCTTGTTCATTAAAATAATAACCAAAAGCTTCACCCACAGCCTTGCTGCTTTCAAGCATACTTAGAATCTCAGGGTTGGTTTTTCGCCGTTCAGCCATTGTGATAGCATCTCCAATTCCATGAAGAACCATGCTAGCTGATTTAATTAGTTTTAATACTTCATGGATGTCAGGTTCTCTGATAAGCGATTCGTAGATATCTGTACTGACCTGATCAGGAACATAGAACACTCGATGTTTGGATTGGGTGTTTCTGGACATAATCGAACAAATCGTATTTGCCTGATTTTGAACATCCTCGCCTACTCCGCCTCTTGCTGGTACAAACAGTAATTCCTTTTGGGTAAGCTCTGGTGATAGTCTTTCTGCGACAGCAGCCATCGTTGAACCGCCAGTTACAGCAATGATATTTTTTCCGCTGAGAAGCTTTTTCATGCAAATAGCACTTGCCTTGCCAAGCTCACCTTTTACCATCGGCGATTCATCACTATTGCCAGGTACAATGATGACCTTTTTAATGCCCAGCTTGTGCTTCAATTCCAACTCCATCACATCAATACCCTTTAACTCACGCATAAAGCCTTCCAAGTCTTCAAGCAAATTTTTCCCTTCAGGTGTTAAACTCATTCCCACATTATTCGTGTAAATTAAATCTTGCTCCCTTAGGAAATCAACTTCACCACGAAGGACTCTTTCGGTATACCCGAGACTGACTGCTAAACTCCGTCTTCCTACCGGCTGCATAAAACCAATGTACCTTAGGATAGAATATCTCTTCTGTAGGACCTGCAGGAGGTCGGGTAATAATCTTTTTTGGATATCGATTAATGACTGCATGAATCTCATGCTCCTTTATTATATGTAGTTGGTCTCAAAATGTCCACCATAGACAAATTATGTCCCACTACATTCAAAAAAAATCACCCCTGCTACGTTTTTTATTGTAACAGGAGTGAAAATCTATTTCAACTATTAAAATTGGTTTTTTTTTCATGCAAACGGTTACTTATGTCAAATTTGTTAATTACACCGAATCCTGCTTCTACTCCGTCAATATAAACAACTGGAATCATTAAACCGTATTGTTCGATTAATTCATCACTGGATTCAATATCAATTTCTTCTAAGGCAAACTCCCAGTCTTTGTTTAGCTCTAGAAGAGTAGACTTTGCCTTGTCACATAGCGGGCAGCTTTTCCTTGTATATAATGTGATTGTTGTTTGCTCCATCGTTTTTGTTCCTTTCATTCAAACCTTTTTCTTTTCGAAGAGGAGGGAATTCCCAATTGATCCCGGTACTTCGCGATCGTCCTTCTTGAAACCACCATACCTTCCTCTATTTTTAAATGTTCGACAATTTCTTGATCAGATAGCGGTTTTTGTTTATTCTCTTTTTCTATTAAAGTCGCAATTTTCTTCTTTACCTGTGTGGAAGATGTATTTTCATCATCTGAAACGGTTTGTATGGTACTTGTAAAAAATGTTTTCAAAGCGAACGTCCCAATCGGTGTTTGCACATACTTTTCCCGGACTGCTCTGCTGACGGTGGATTCATGGATATCAAGTTCTCCAGCAACTTCCTTCATCGTCATCGGCACTAAGTATTGTGACCCTTTTTGGAAAAATGAAGCCTGTTTTTCAATGATTTTTGCTACAACCCTTGTCAGCGTCTCTTTACGCTGTTCAATGCTTTTTTGGATCCACTGGTAATCTTGGAGTTTATCCTGTAGAAAGCGGCTTACCTGTTGGTCTTGGTCTTTGAATTTATGATAATACTGCTCATTGAGGCTAATCCTTGGCAGCGATTCATCAGACATCCGTACGGTTAGTCCCTCGCTTGATTGCTCAACGATTGCATCTGGGATAATATACGTGGTTGCTTCTTTTCCTAAAATGGCCCCAGGCTTAGGATTCAATGTTTGAATTTGATCGTAAACATCTTGTATATCCTTAAGGGTTACCTTCAGTTCTTTAGCAATTTTCTTCCACTTCTTTTCGGCGAATGGAATGAAATGATCGCCGATTATGTTTTGCGCGAGTTCGTTATCTGGATTTAGATAATATATTTGCATCAATAGGCACTCTTGAAGGTTTCTTGCCCCGATGCCTGCTGGCTCCAGTGTTTGGATAATGGCCAAGCATTCTTCAACTGAATCTTCCATTACCCTTAGGTTTTTGGCGATTTCACTAAGGTCTCCCATAAAGTAACCGTTTTCATCTAAATTTTGGATAAGATGGCGTATCACACTTAATTGTTCCACCGATAAGTTCGTTATTTTTAATTGAGACAGTAAATAATCTTCAAGCGAAAATGGTTTGTCAGCTATTTGATCAATCCAGTCCTTTTCCGCTTTTTGGTGTTTGCGACGATTACGGTCAATGAGCGGATTCATTGGCTTGATATTGCCATTTTCAACCTGCAATAGGGGATTTTCAAGTGCCTTATCTTCTAAAAAAGCAGTTAACTCATGGGCAGAGTACTGCAACAATGCAATGGCCTGTGATAGCTCCTGTGTCATCGCCAATTTTAATGTTTGCTGCTGCCATAAACCGGCCTTCAAGTTCATTCGTATCCCCCCTGTTTTCTATTTTACACGATAGAGGGAATTTCGGGAATGAAAAATGATATTCAAGGATGGAAGTAACCCTTTTTGAGGCATAAAGCGAAGTGGTTTTGGGATGAAGTTTTGGTTTTGTGTCGATTTCCGGTGGTTTTGTGCCGATTTTCCGTTTTATGTGTCATTTTTGAAAGGTTTTGTGCCATTTTGGAAGTGTTTTGTGCATTTAACCTTTTATTGGAAAATCAGAACCTTTTTTCAAAATAAAAAACCCCCTGTTTAAAAAAACAGGAGGCTTTCATGATGCGCTCGGCGAGAATCGAACTCACATTTTAAGCTTCGGAGGCTTACGTGCTATCCGTTGCACCACGAGCGCTAAATTGTTGCGACTTACATATTATATGCCAGGTTCATTCACATTGCAAGCAAAGAATTGGTTTAAAATAGTCAGAAATGGTTATGCTGGATTAGGGAAAGTTGTCGAACATTTTTAAAGAGGTATTGTTTGACCTTTATTGACCATCAGTGTATGATAACTATACATATTATTTTTATCTTTACAATCAAAGGAGGAAGAAAAATGAATTTGATCCCTACAGTTATTGAACAAACAAACCGGGGCGAGCGTGCTTATGACATTTATTCCCGTCTGTTAAAAGACCGGATTATTATGCTTGGTAGTGCGATCGATGACCATGTGGCGAACAGCATTGTAGCACAATTATTATTCCTTGAAGCGGATAACCCTGAAAAAGATATTTCTTTATATATCAACAGCCCAGGCGGCAGCATCACCGCAGGTATGGCTATTTTTGATACAATGCAATTCATCAAACCAAAGGTACAAACTATTTGTATCGGTATGGCTGCATCCATGGGTGCATTCTTGCTAGCAGCAGGTGAAAAAGGCAAGCGTTATGCGCTTCCAAATGCTGAAGTCATGATTCACCAGCCACTAGGCGGTGCACAAGGACAAGCAACTGAAATCGAAATTGCTGCAAAGCGTATCCTTTTCCTTCGCGAAAAATTAAATGGAATTTTAGCAGAACGGACTGGACAGTCGCTTGAAGTAATCAGCAAAGATACAGACCGCGACAACTTCATGACAGCAGAACGTGCAAAAGAATACGGTCTGATCGACCATATCATCACTCGTAATTTAATCGAAGATGAGAAAAATAAAAACAAATAAGTACAAAGAAACAATCGGCATCCAGCCGGTTGTTTTTTTTATTAAAAACAAAAAAGACCGGTTCCAATTGGCTCCGGTCCTCTTTCAGATCAATGTTCTTTTTGGATAAAATCAGCTAACGCTTCAATAGCAGATGCTTCATCATCGCCATCTGCTACAATATCAATCATGACACCTGAACCAACAGCCAAGCTCATTAAGCCCATTATGCTCTTTGCATTTACTTTCTTGCCATCCTTCTCTAGGAAAATATCCGCAGAAAATCGGTTAGCTTCCTGAACAAAAAGAGCCGCAGGTCGTGCTTGAAGACCCGTTTTTAATTTTACTTCCACTTGTTTCACTAACATTACACAATTCCTCCTCTAGGTTTTTTACTCTATTTTTCTTGGAGCTTTGTACATAATTATTATCTTCAGGTTAGTCTTTACTCGATACATGTTATGTTTTTCACATGTTATCTTGTTATTGTACTAAAGGATTATCTACCCTCGAGTAACCATATCCCCTGCGCGCAATTTCTCAGCAATCGCATCAATTTTTCTCAAGCGATGATTAATCCCTGATTTACTGATCGCACCACCGGAAACCATTTCCCCCAATTCCTTAAGGGTCACATCGGTATAATTCAAACGGAGTTCGGCAATTTCTCTCAACTTTTCTGGTAAAATTTGCAGCCCGACCGTTGCATTAATATAGCGGATATTCTCTACCTGCCGAATCGAAGCACCGATCGTTTTATTAAGGTTGGCGGTCTCACAGTTTACAAGGCGATTGACTGAATTCCGCATATCTCGAACAATCCTTACGTCTTCGAAGCGGAGAAGGGCGTTATGGGCACCTGCAACATTTAAAAACTCGGTAATCTTTTCCGCTTCTTTTAAATAGGTGATATACCCTTTTTTGCGCTCGAGAGTTTTGCTATTTAGTCCAAATGTATTCATCAATTCGCATAAAGAGTCATTATGTTCTTTATAGAGCGAAAAAATTTCCAAATGATACGAAGATGTTTCCGGGTTATTGACGGAACCGCCAGCTAGAAATGCACCGCGTAGATAAGAACGCTTACAACATTTCTTTTTTACAAGTTCTGGTGAAATATCATGGATGATGGTAAAACCCTCACCAATAATTTTTGTATCCTCGAGAATTTCTTTAGCCTGATGAGATAATCGGACAATATAGACGTTGTTCTTTTTCAGACGCATCTTTTTCCGAACAAGCAATTCTACTTGGACATCGTAACTCTTTTTTAATAATGTGTAGATTCTTCTGGCAATCGCAGCATTTTCGGTTTGAATATCAACAACTAACTTACGATTTGAGAATGAAAGGGAACCATTCATCCGGATTAAAGCGGATAGTTCCGCTTGAATGCAGCATGTTTTCACTTCCAAGTTAGTTAATTCTTTTTTCGTTTCCGAAGCGAAAGACATCCCTTCACCCCCCTAAAAAAAACAAAGCGTTTTTAGTAAGTACTATATTTACGTTTCATAACGCTTTTTGGTTTCAATTAAAAGCAAATTATATAAAATTTTTGCAACCTTTTTCGGATCATGTCTTAGCGCACCATTTTCCTGATAAGCGATGTCTGCATGAACGACTTCTAGTCCTAATTCAAAAAGGCGCGGCAGATCATATAGAACAGGGTCAGCCAGTTCTTCATTATATCGTAGCTGAATATCCTGTGGTATCTCTTCATTATTTACAAGAATCGTATTAATAAAAGCACAGCTCATATGATCATATAAGGCCTTTACATGATCACTCGCAGTAAAGCCATGGGTTTCCCCAGCCTGGGTCATCAAATTACAAATATACACCTTTTTAGCGTGTGACCGGCACAACTCCTCCCCGATTCTTGGAACTAGGAGGTTTGGCAGAATACTTGTATATAGGCTCCCTGGCCCAATGATGATTAAATCAGCCTGACGGATGGCTTGAATGGTCTCTGGTAAGGGACGAATATTTTCCGGCGTCATAAACACTTTTTTAATTCTCTTACCCGAGTATGGAATTTTTGATTCCCCTGAGACAATCGTTCCGTCTTCCATTTCAGCATGAAGGACGACACTCTGATTTGCTGCAGGCAGGACTTTACCATGAACATTTAAGATCTTACTCATTTCCTGAATCGCGTGAACAAAATTACCCGTGATTGAGGTCATTGCCGCCAAGATTAAATTTCCAAGCGAGTGTCCGGAAAGCTCATTCGATGTTTTAAACCGATGTTGAAACATTTCTTCAACGAGCGGTTCGACATCTGATAAGGATGCTAACACATTGCGAATATCTCCAGGAGGTGGAATATGCAAGTCTTCACGCAAGCGTCCTGAACTGCCGCCGTCATCCGCGACTGTCACAATGGCGGTAATATCCACAGGAAACTGTTTTAATCCACGCAATAAAACTGGCAATCCTGTTCCCCCGCCAATGACGACAATTCGAGGCTGTCCGTAAATGCTCATGTTGTTTTTTCCTTTCTCCTCTCAATGTCACGATGGGATATACATGTCTTATAGTCTTGTTGGAAAAATTTACCTAGATGTTCAGCAAGCGTCACTGAACGGTGCTGTCCGCCTGTACAGCCAATCGCAATCACTAACTGCGCTTTTCCTTCTCTTTTATAATGAGGCAGCATAAAAGAAAGCAGGTCGGTTACTTTTTCCAAAAACTTATGCGTTTCATTCCACTTTAATACATAACTGGAAACATCCTCATCAAGCCCCGTTTTAGGTCTCATATGCTCGATATAATGAGGATTTGGTAAGAAACGCACATCAAACACAAGGTCCGCATCAATAGGAATTCCATACTTAAAGCCAAATGACATGACATTGACAGTAAAGAGTGATTGTTTATTCGCCGTAAATTCCGTTAATATTTTCTCACGAAGTTCCCGTGGTTTCATCTGGGAAGTATTGTAAATTAATTGGGCCCTGCCTTTAAGTTCTTCAAGAAGTTCACGCTCAAGTGTAATTCCTTCAAGTGGCAGACCTGTCGGTGCTAACGGATGCGACCGCCTCGTCTCTTTATATCTGCGCACTAATGTTGAATCATCCGCATCTAAAAATAAGATCTGCGGGGCCACCCATGAAGTTTCTGCCAGTTCATCCAATGCTTTAAAGAGATGATCAAAGAATTCTCTTCCTCGCAGGTCCATAACAAGGGCAACTTTATTCATCTTATTCCCGGATTCCTTCATAAGTTCGAGGAATTTTGGAAGCAATGTTGGAGGCAAATTATCGACACAAAAGAAACCTAAATCTTCAAAACTTTGAATGGCTACAGTTTTTCCTGCACCAGACATTCCTGTAATAATCACCATTTGAATGTCACTTGCAGCACCGGTACTCATTATTAATTCCCCCTATTAGTTAGCTTGGATCTAATCGATAACTGATTAGTTGAAAGTCTTTTGTATAAGTAAAAGTACCGTAAATAATTCCTTTTCCATGAATCATATAATCAAGAATATGATAATCGCCAGCAGCCATTGGCAAATTTTTCAATTGATCAATCATTTGCCATTCAAGCTTACCTTCCTCAGATTCGTCTAAATCGATGCCGTCCGCATCAGTTGCTACAAACGTAAACATCATCCACTCGGAAAGAAGCTGGTCGTTTTCCTTCATAATCATTGTAAAAATCCCTTTTAGCTGTGGATTTTTCAAATAGATTCCCGTTTCTTCACGATATTCCCTGATGCAAGAGTCTCGAACCGATTCGCCCGGCTCCATTTTCCCACCAGGAGCAACCCACCAGCCGCGGCGTGGTTTTTGCAGCAGCAATATTTTTTCGTCTCTTATCAATACACAATTGGTGACACGCTGCACAACACTCACCCTCTTAATAAAGCATACATGTTTTTAGCAGTCTTCGAAAAAGCATTCGCTTGTCCCTTTTGAAAAAGGACCTTTCAAAGTTTACTCGAAATACCAAAGAACCCTCTATAACTTTAAATTCATTCCTTTTATTATACTATTTTTAGGATACAGTCACAATGAATACAAATTTGATATTTCTATTATTATTATTATAGTTTGTCACTATTGCTAACATACTTTTTATAAATATACTTACGCGCAGATCAGACTAAAAAAATAGCACAGGCTACGGGCCTGTGCATGAAAGGTATATATTTTTAAAGGGGGTCAATTACTGCTTTTATCATACCCTAACAATATTTCACTACTGTTACAAGAGAATTAAAACAGAGTTACGGTTTTGTAAAAAATAACGGAAGATTTTTTAGCTTCTGCTTTTTTGTTTTAATTCTTCTTTAAGCTCCTCAACAAAATGCTGGGCACTTTGTGCGGCAATACTGCCATCTCCCGTTGCAGTCACAATCTGGCGTAACGTTTTTTCCCGAATATCACCAGCTGCATAAATTCCCGGTACCTTCGTTTCCATGCGGTCATTTGTTTCGATATAACCATTTTCATTGGTAATTCCTAGGCTAGTAAATGGTTTGGATAATGGCACCATGCCGATATAAATAAAGACTCCGTCAGCCGGTAATACTTGCTCTTCGCCATTTTCTGTGGAAACCAATGTCACACTTCCAACTTTGCCATCTTTGTCATTAATCGACTTAATCGTGTGATTCCAAATAAAATCCACTTTCTCATTGGCAAAAGCTCGGTCTTGAAGAATTTTTTGAGCACGAAGCTCAGCACGGCGATGAACGATAGTTACTTTGGAAGCGAAACGGGTTAAATAAACCCCTTCTTCAACGGCAGAGTCCCCGCCGCCAATCACATAAAGCTCTTTTCCTTTAAAGAAGGCCCCATCACATACAGCACAATACGATACACCGCGGCCGCCCAGTTCTTTTTCACCTGGAACACCAATTTTCTTATACTCTGCACCCGTTGTAATGATAACCGCGTAAGCTTTATATTGTTTTGACCCAGCAACGACGATTTTATAGTCACCGTGATCAATGATTTCCTTAATATCGCCATAAGCGTATTCAGCGCCAAACTTTTTAGCATGCTCGAACATCTTTGTTGATAAATCCGGACCTAAAATACTTTCAAAGCCAGGATAATTTTCAACGTCCTCGGTATTGGCCATTTGGCCGCCCGGCATCCCGCGCTCAATCATTAGTGTCGAAAGGTTTGCACGAGATGTATAAACAGCCGCTGTCATCCCCGCAGGGCCAGCCCCAGCAATAATGACGTCATAAATTTTTTCTTCAGACATATTTTGTCACTCCTTAATAGAAAAGCGGAAGCGCCTTGGTCAGGGGCGACAAGCATAAGACGAGCCGGCGGGAAGGTTGTTCTTTACCTTCCCGTCGGATTGGCTTATGACCTCGAGCCCCTAGGCGCTGCAGCTAGACAGTAATATAAAAAAATACGATTAAGTATATTGTTCCCTTACTTAATCGTATATAACAATCGTTTTATCGTCCACCAATATGCTTAATTCAAATAGTTGTTCACTATTTTTACATATTTGCCAATCGTTGCTGAGGAAATCCCATAGCGCTCAGCAACTTCCTGCTGGGATACCTTTTCACTGCGCAGCTTGTGCCACATATACTCAACTGCGCCAGCCCAGGCACGTTTATTTTTCAAACGAAGCTTAGCTTTGGAAACCTCGACATACACGGAAAACCACATGAGGTATAAACCAGCCTCAATGGTGCCAATTGGTTGATGGGTTTCATAAAAAAGCTCGGCAATTTCTTGTGCATCCGAAGTTTTGGATGGTTTTCCGGATCTGATTAACGAGATATAATCCTTTTCCAAGGCCGTAAATTTTTGGTTTTTAAAAAGCCGTTTAGAGGTGATAATTTCCTCTTTTTTGCTTGAAACGGTCGTTAGGAAAAGGGCAAATAAGCGCTCTTCTACATAGTCACTTTCAAGCTTTTGAAAAATAGATCCGGAAAGGTCCTCAAAACCATTAGCTGATGCGTTTTCTTTATTCCATGGTTCAGAGCCTTCTTTGTCAGGATTAAGGTCCAGCACCTTTTTCCAAATGCTTTTTGCAAAATTTTCATGGCCTGTGAAATAGGCCGAATAAGAAAGCCAATAATAATACGGGCCATCGCCATCAAAGCCATGTTTATATAATTTTTTCAGCCATAAATAGGCAAGTTCATATTCACCAACCAAAGCAAACGAGGCACCCAGCTTAAATTGCTGTTCACTAAGAAGCGGTTGAATTTTCTTCAATGTTGCACTCAACCCAGCCACATTCTTTGATTGGCCCTGATAATGAGCAAATACAAGTCTGTTACAAAGAGCATGGAGATTTCCCGGATTTCGCTCCAATACATCGTCTAAGATGGATTCCGCCTTTTCTGTTTTGCCTAGATAGAAATAAGCGAGTGCCAAGTTATTGTAAGCCGACCAGTACTCTGGATAATCTTTGACCACATCATTTAACAGCTCAATTGCTTTTGGAAAGTAACCTGACTCCAGCAGGTCACGAGCTTGTTCTTGTTTGACTATCAGGTCATCCTGCGGATAGAGTTCATCCTCAAGATCCTCTGACTCAAATGTTAGTACATCAAGCAAATCCTCTGTATCTTCGCTAAAATCACCATCCGGATCTAGCTGTAAATACAGCTTGGCGTGGTGATAAGCATCTTTAAAAAATCCCAAATGGGCATAATTATTCGCCAAAAAGTAATGGCATTCCACCATTTCTTGATCTAGTTCTTCAAGGATGAGGTGCAAGAGCCGGTTGGAATTTTCAAACTCGCCAAGTTCTGTTGACACGATCGCCAACTGGCATATAATCATCGGTTCACCCGGCTCAAGCTGCATCGCTCGCCCAAGATATTTTTTTGCTTTTATAAAATCACGTCGATGGAATGCCTTTAAACCCTTCGTGAAATAATATTCCCCCGTAGGAACAAATGAAAGTAATTTTCCCATATGCATTCTTGCTTTCGCGTCTTTACCCATGAAGTCCTCCACATTTTTAACATAACTAAGGTAGTATACCACATCATGGAGTTGTTCGAGAAGGGATTGAGGTTTTTGACTAAGATATATACAAAAATTTAACTTTATCTATAAATCAACGCAAAAAACCGGTCTTTTTACGACCGGTCCTTGTGTCTTTCCTCTAATGTTCTCAAAATATCTTTGAATGGGAGGCCTTGTTCCACCAGCAATACCTGCAAGTGATAAAGCAAATCAGCCGCTTCCCACCTTAGCTCCTCGGGGTCACGGTTTTTAGCAGCGATAATCACTTCAGCCGCTTCTTCGCCGACTTTCTTCAAAATCTTATCGACGCCTTTTTCAAAAAGATAGGTTGTGTATGCCCCTTCTGGACGCTCACGTTCACGTTCAACGATCACTTTTTCAAGCGATTGTAGGATCTGATAGTCGGCCAAGCTCGAAGTCCCCTTAAAGCCCCGTTCAGAAAAACAACTCACCGCACCCGTATGGCAGGCAGGACCTTTGGGATAGACAAGCACTAATAATGCATCTTGATCACAGTCATAGTTAATGCTGACAACCGTTTGCGTATTACCGCTTGTCGCTCCTTTATGCCATAATTCTTGACGAGAACGGCTGAAAAACCAGGTTTCTCCCGTTTCAATTGTTTTCGCGAGTGATTCCTCGTTCATATATGCGAGCGTTAATACTTCTTTCGTTCCAGCATCCTGGATAATGGCCGGCACTAACCCTTTTTCATCAAACCGTACATTCATCGAACCGTCACTCCTTTTTCCCGTAAATAGCTTTTTACTTCATGAACTGATGTCTCTTTATAGTGAAAGATAGATGCAGCAAGGGCAGCATCTGCCTTTCCTGCTAAAAATGCTTCTTCGAAGTGTTCCGAATTCCCTGCTCCTCCCGAAGCGATGACCGGAATCGGAACGGCTTCACTAACTGCTTTCGTTAGTTCTAGATCAAATCCATTTTTCTCGCCGTCACTGTCCATACTGGTTAATAGAATTTCACCTGCTCCAAGCTCGGCTGCTTCCTTTGCCCACTCAACCACTAGTTTGTCTGTAGGAGTCCGGCCGCCGTGCGTAAACACACGCCAAGTCCCGATTTCTTCATCAAATTTTGCATCAATCGCAACGACGATACATTGCGAACCGAAGTAACTGGCGCCTTCCTTAATGACCTCCGGATTCAAGACGGCAGCTGTGTTCAGTGACACTTTATCTGCCCCGGCTCGAAGAATTCTCTTCATATCTTCCAAGGCATTGATTCCCCCGCCAACCGTAAACGGAATCGCCAGCTCGGAAGCGACAGCCTTGACTACTTCCACCATCGTTTTTCTGCCTTCAACTGATGCTGAGATATCTAGGAAAACGAGCTCGTCTGCACCTTGCTCATCGTAAAATCGTGCCAATTCAACCGGGTCCCCCGCGTCCCGCAGCTGGACAAATTGAATGCCTTTTACCACTCGACCGTCCTTTACATCAAGGCAGGGAATGATTCGTTTTGTTAATGTCATATACTCTCACCTTCCAATGCCTCTTTTTGCAGGGAATACTATGTAAACTCCTGTGTTATACTACTGCCAGTTCCAATGCTTCCTTCAGGGTAAAACGATTTTCGTATAGCGCCTTACCTACAATTGCACCGCTTATCCCGTTTTTTGCTATCGCCTTTAAATCTGCAAGACTGCTTACTCCGCCAGAGGCAATAACATTTTTTCCAGTCACTTTTGCCATTTCACAAACTGCAGCAATATTAGGACCTGCAAGTGTCCCATCAGTGGCAATATCGGTAAAAATAAACGTCTCAGCACCTGCTTCTGCAAAGCGCTTGCCAAGATCGACCGCCTTTAGTTCTGAGGTATCCAGCCATCCGTGTGTGGCGACATAGCCATTTTTCGCATCAATGCCAACCGCAATTTTTCCACCGTATTTCTTAATCATCTCAATTGCAAACTCCGGATTCGATACAGCAATGCTTCCAATGATGACACGATCCACCCCATTTTCAAGGTAGTGAACGATGTCCTCTTCCGAACGAATCCCGCCGCCAATTTGAATTTTTACATCAAGTTTGTTGGCCGCTTCAATCACAAACCGGTCATTGACCCGCTTGCCATCCTTTGCCCCGTCAAGGTCCACCATGTGGATCCAATCTGCGCCGTCAGCGGCAAAACTCTTGGCCATATCAAACGGTGAGTTCCCGTAAATCGTTTCTTGATCATAGTCCCCTTGGAGGAGACGGACGCAATTGCCGCCACGCATATCAATTGCCGGATATATTGTTAAACTCATCGGACTGCCTTCCTTTCCTCCACCATTTGTAAAAAGTTATCAAGAAGGGACATCCCAAGCTTGCTGCTTTTTTCAGGATGAAATTGCATCCCCATCACATTGTCTCTGCCAACAACCGCCGAAACTTGTTCGTGGTAATCCGCCTTTGCCAGTAAAACATCGCTGTTTTTTGCATCCACATAATAGGAATGGACGAAATACACATAATCCTCTTCTACATTTTTCAAAAGAGGTGAGTTGTTAACAAATTCAAGCCGGTTCCAACCCATGTGAGGAACCTTGTAAGTCGCTCCCTCTGGTGTTCTGCCTGGAAAACGGCGAACACTTCCTGGTAACAATCCTAAACCTTTCGTTGGGCCATTTTCCTCACTTTGCTCAAACAACAGCTGCATCCCAAGGCAGATACCGAGGAGCGGTTTCCCCGTTGCCACAAATTCCTTGATCGTCTCCACTGGCAAGCGTTCCATCGCATCACGAAAGGAACCAACCCCAGGAAGAATCAATCCATCAGCTTGAAGCAATTCCTTCTTATTGGCGGAAATGAAATAATCAGCGCCCAGTCGCTCAAGTGCTTTACTCACGCTAAACAAATTCCCCATCCCATAATCAACAATGCCAATCATCGAAAACATCCCTTTCCTGGTGCCTTTTCATGGTGCCTGACACCAACCAATTTTGTCATCCACATGGTGCCTGACACCAAGGTTTTTATAACATCCCTTTTGTCGATGGCACGCCTTTGATGCGCGGGTCGATGGTCGTTGCTTCGTCTAGGGCACGTCCGAGTGCTTTAAAGACGGCTTCGATCATATGGTGTGTATTTTGTCCGTAATGTACGATAACATGAAGATTCATCCGAGCCTCTAATGCCAGCTTCCATAAAAATTCATGAACAAGCTCGGTGTCAAAGGTGCCAACTTTTTGTCCTGGAAACTCGGCACGCATTTCGAGATGCGGACGATTACTGAGATCGACGACTACCTGTGCCAAAGCTTCATCCATCGGTACAAAGGCATTCCCGTAGCGCTTAATGCCGCGCTTGTCCCCTAGTGCTTCACGAAGCGCCTGCCCTAAACAAATGCCAATATCTTCTGTTGTATGGTGGTCATCCACTTCGGTATCACCTTTGGCATCCACGGTAAGGTTGAATTGCCCGTGCTTTGTGAATAAATCAAGCATATGCGTCATGAATGGGACACCCGTTTCAAGATTGGACTGTCCGTCACCATCTACTTCTAATTTCAATTGTATTTGCGTTTCATTTGTATTTCGTTCAACACTTGCGATTCTTTCCACGAACGGGACCTCCTTATTTTATGAAAGCTATAACTTTCCGTCATTTTTTAAACGAATTTCCACTGCTCTGGCATGGGCCTCGAGCCCTTCCATCCGGGCAAACTCGGCAATTTTTGCGCCATTCTCGGTTAAAGCCTTTTCACTGTAGATAATCACGCTCGATTTCTTTTGAAAATCGTCCACATTCAGTGGACTGGAAAAGCGAGCGGTTCCGTTTGTCGGCAGGACATGGTTGGGACCTGCAAAATAGTCTCCCACGGGTTCAGAGCTGTAACGACCAATAAAGATTGCTCCTGCGTGACGAATTTTCCCAAGCAACTCAATCGCATTTTCTGTGATGACTTCTAAGTGTTCCGGTGCTAACTGGTTTACGGTTTCGACCGCTTCGTCCATATCTGATGTTACGTAAATCGCACCATAGTCGGCAATCGAGCGGGCGGCGATGTCTTTTCGCGGTAGAAGTTCCAGCTGCTTTTCGACTTCCAAAGCAACTGCTTCAGCTAGAGTTATCGATGGAGTCACGAGAACACTGCAGGCCCGCGGGTCGTGCTCCGCTTGTGATAGCAGGTCAGCCGCCAATTCGTCCGCTCTTGCCGTTTCATCTGCCAAAATGGCAATCTCACTTGGACCGGCGATCATGTCGATGTCCACATCCCCGAAAACCTCTCGTTTTGCCAGCGCCACAAAGATATTTCCCGGACCGGTAATTTTATCGACGGAGCGAATCGATTCTGTTCCATAGGCGAGTGCCGCAATCGCCTGAGCCCCGCCAACCTTATAGATTTCTTCGACGCCTGCTTCCTTTGCAGCCACAAGTACCGCTGCTGGCAATTGACCTTGGTCGTCTGGAGGTGACACCATCACAATCCGTTTCACACCAGCGACTTTTGCCGGAATCACATTCATTAGGACGGATGATGGATAGGCAGCCGTTCCACCTGGCACATACACGCCAACCGAATCAAGCGGCGTTATTTTTTGACCAAGAACGGTTCCATTTTCTTCGGTGGTCATCCATGATGGCCGGAGCTGCTTTTCATGAAATGCTCGAATATTTTCCGCTGCTTCCTGGACGATCGAGATAAAATGCTGATCGATCCGCTGATAGGCTGCCTCGATTTCTTTATCTGTTACGGAAAAAGAAGATAAGTTCACACGGTCGAACTTTTCGGTATACTCTCTTAACGCTTCGTCACCGCGAGTGCGAACCTCCGCAATAATTTTTTTGACAACATCCTGCTGTTCTGAGGTACCAGCTTCAATCGAACGTTTAATCGAAATCAGTTCACTCACTTTTAGTATTTTCATGTTAATAATCCCCCACTGAAACTACTTCACTAAGTCGTGTCACTAAATCGTCGATCTGATTGTCTTTGATCCGATAGCTGACAGGATTGACGATCAGCCGCGATGTTACATCGACAATTCTCTCGTACTCGACGAGACCGTTTTCCCTCATCGTCCGTCCAGTCGACACAATATCGACGATTCGATCTGATAAACCAATGATTGGGGCCAGTTCGATCGAACCATTTAATTTAATAATCTCGACCTGCTCCCCCTGCTCACGAAAATAAGCCTCGGCCACATTCGGATATTTAGTGGCCACTCTCGGTGCAACATCATTCATTTTCGTATCGGGAAGACCCGCTACTGCCAAATAGCAGGCGCTGATACGTAAATCGAGGAGTTCGTAAACATCGCGCTCTTCCTCAAGCAATACATCCTTGCCAGCAATACCAATATCAGCAACGCCATGCTCGACATAGGTAGGAACATCTGTCGGTTTCGCTAAGATAAACCTTAGACCCTCATTTTCAACCTCTATAATTAATTTTCGTGAATCATCGAATTCCGGCGGAAGCTGATAACCAGCTTTCCTAAGCAGTTCGGCCGCTTCTTCAAAAATCCGCCCCTTCGGCATCGCAATCGTTAGTATATTATTCATCGGCACGCCCTCCTAATAAGTAGGTAGTATCCGCAAATTTCTTTGTATAGGCATCCAGATTTTTGACACCATTGATATCCTGAAGCACTGTCCTCTTACCTTGTTGATGCATTTTTTCGGCTAATTGAAAGGCTTCTCTTCGTTGCTCCTGGCTGAAAAAGATGCAGGTCACTGTGTTTTCGATATCATAGCTTCCGAGTGCCTCTAAAAGCCGATCAAGGTGAACCCCAAACCCGGTTGCACTTGCTTTTTTTCCAAATTTCTCCATTAAGCTATATCGACCGCCATTCCCAATTGGAAAGCCAACATTCCCTGCGTAAACTTCAAATAAAATACCAGAATAGTAGCTCATATGGCTGACGATGGTTAAATCAAATTTGACTTGATCCTGTACACCATAATCATTTATACAATCCCATAATTCCTTTAGTTGTAAAATAGCTTGCTTGCCTTTTTCATTTTCTATTAGGTCGAGTGCTGTTCCAATTATTTCTACCCCGCCCCTAAGATCAAGGAACTGCAGAAGTCTTTGCTTATCAATCGATGATAGCGATAGGGAGTTCACATGCTCGCGGTAGCCGACATAATTTTTTTCATAGAGAAATCTTCTTAACGAATCGGCCCGCTCATCTGTGCCGAGGATTTGTAAAAATAATTCCTGGGCAAAGCCAATATGGCCGATAGATACTTGGAACTCCGATAATCCTGCTTTTTTCAATGAAGAAATAAGTAATGATATGACCTCTCCATCACAAGAAACCGTTTCGTCATTCAAGCATTCTACACCGATTTGCTCAAACTCAGCAGGGCGGCCGCCCTCACGTTGCTGCGCCCGGAAAACGTTCGCAGAGTATGCTAACCGAAGCGGCATGTCATCCTGCAATAGTTTCGATGCTGCTACTCTGGCAATTGGTGCTGTCATGTCAGGCCTCAAAACGAGCGTATGACCCTCTTTGTCAAGCAATCTAAAAAGCTGGGCATCCTGAATGGCTGATGCGGTTCCAACGGTTTCATAGTATTCCAGTGTAGGTGTTTCAATAAATTGGCAGCCCCAAAGTTTGATCGTATCCTCCATTAAGGTCCGAACACGATGTTTCTTTTCATATAACTCCGGCAGCGTGTCTCTCATGCCTAAAGGCTTTTCAAACATAAACAAGCGACTCATCCTGCTCATCCTTTATCGTTAGATTACTTTGTTTTTATATTGCATATTGCATATTTTCTAAATGCTTTAGTCTGCTAATGTGATAATGAATTAAAGTATTTTTAGTTTACCCTTAGTGAAACTATTCGTCAATGAAATTTTGAAGGAATGGACCAAATCTAGATAGTTTTCCGCCAAACTCTGATTGAATTCCGCCAAAACTCAGAAAATTATTGCTATAGCTTTGGAATTTGATTTGACTCGGAAGAGATTCCCGCCAAAGTTTGAGGGATTTCCGCCAAACTTGGATAGGATTCCGCCAAACTTTAGTGGATTTCCGCCAACAAGACCATGAATTCCGCCAATTTCCTGATTTATTCCGCGAAAGAGTAATTTAATAGTAAGTTTACTACAAAAAAAGCCTGGTTGCGAAAACCAGACTTCAATATTTCATCCTATTTATTTTTCGACCATAATAAAGAAGCGCCTCTGACAAGTTTCAGAGGCGCTTCAGATTACTACGCTAGTTTTTTACCAAAACTTTGAATTGCTTTTAACAAGAGTAACGGAAGTAGCGTTGCTTGTATTCACAGCTGCATCCGTTGCTGTGAAGGTTAGGACTTTCCCCTGTGTTTGTGCTGATTTAAATGAAATAGTGAATACTCCGTTTTTATCAGCTACCGCACTGCCTAGCATTGTTTCTCCTTCAAAAACTTTAACCGTTGAACCAGCCTCTGCTTTTCCTGTAACGTTCTTAGCAGGGGCAATGATTTGTCCAACCTGCGGCGCGTTAGGTGCCACATTATCAATCATAATTCTACCTTCAATTTTTGCTGAAATTGATCCGGTAAAGGATTTTACGTAATCAATAAACGCGTCTATATCAGTCATCCTAGTAACGCGCTCTGTTCCTTGTTTCAGAACAACAAAGCCATCGCCGCCGTCAGCCATGAAGTTATTAACCGTAACAGAATAAACTTTATTTGGATCAATTTTCGAACCATTTGGCAGGTAAATATCGAGCACCTTTTGCCCAAGCGGTAAATTATTGGTCCAAGTATACTTTAAGCCTGAAATTTGCATGATACGGTTTCTGTCTGCTGCAAACTGTTGATTTAATAATGTTCTTACTTGCTCACCAGTAAGGTTCATTGTCACGATATCATTTCCGAATGGCTGGATGGCGAATAGATCGCCCCAAGTGATTGGACCCGCCTTTTTAATTTCATCACGGATACCGCCAACGTTCATAAAGGCAAAATCGGTGTTTGTAGCTGCTTTCATTCCATCAGCAATCAGGTTACCAAGTGCCGTTTCTCCGTCTGCATTTGCAGTCCGAGAAATCGGAGCAGCCGCTTCCCCAACTACTTGGCCTGTGATTGGGGCAATATCTGCCTGGTATTCATTAAGTTCTGCTTTGATTTGTGCATCAGGAGTAATGGCATCTCTGAAGGTGGATGCAACCTCAGCATGTTTCTCGACAATGTCTTGTGTGACTGGGTCAATGGTCAAATCAACATCAGAAAAAGCTGTACCATAAGAATAGGATTGAACTAACAATTTACCATCAACTGTTGAATTCAAATACTTATGGTCGTGGGCACCATAGATAACGTCAACTTCATCATCAATTGCTTTGGCCATATCGACAACTTTACCTGTTGGATTGTCCCCATTTGTTGCTGAAGTTCCAGGATCATGGGCAAGAACCACGATAGATTCTACACCTTTGCCTTTTAACTCAGCCGCATATTTATTGACTGCTTCAACTTCATCTGTGAATTTAACGCCTGCGACACCGCTTGCCGTAACGATACTTGGTGTTTCTGTTGTAACGACACCGATGAAGCCAATCTTTACCCCATCCACTTCTTTGATTGCATATGGAGGTAAAATTAATTCGCCTGTTTTTTCATCCTCCACGTTGGCAACAACATATTGGAAGTCGGCTCCTTCAAATTCACCATACTTTTCAACCGTTTTTGGATGGGCACCACCATTGATTAAACGCTTCATTTCTGTTACGCCTTCATCAAATTCATGGTTACCGATGGTACCAATGTCCATCCCGATTTCGTTCATAAAACGGATGGTTGGCTCATCTTGTAATAGCGCAGAAACTGGACGGCTTGCCCCTACTAAGTCTCCAGCTTGTACCATTAAGGTATTAGCGGGGTTAGTTGCTTCTCTTTGTTTTAGGTAAGCAGCTAAGTATTCAATTCCGCCGACATCACGGCCAGAAACCTTAGTGGAATAGTCCAATTGACCGTGGAAGTCATTGATTCCTAATAATTGAACATGAACGTTTTGGTCTAATTCAAATAACTCGTATCCTGCTTTAGTTGTTGATGCTCCGAGGTCTTTTACCTCCGGTTGTTGCCCAAGGTATGCCGTAGCATCCGGAGCAGAGTGGAATACTACTTTGGCAATACCGCCAACCGGTGCGATCTTCCAGTTGTTGTCTGCAACAGGGTTAATTGTACCTTTAGTCGAAATATAGTCCATTAAAATTTGACGGTTTTCGAATGGAGAATCAACTACCACTTTAGCATTCTTCAATTCAGCTAGACCGCCGCTTCCACCCGCACGGTAGTTATTCGTCGCAACGATGAATTTTTGGTCCATCTGAACAGGTGTCCCATCCATCATTGTTAAATTAACAACGCGCTCTCCTTTTGGCTTGGTTACATCAATTTGATACTTAACACCGTCAATGACATCATAATTGTATGGACGGAAATCGTAATCAAGTAAATCTTGATTTCCTGCTTTATTAGGATCAATTGTATTGAATTGTTTAGCTGATTCTTCAAGCCATCTTTTTACTTGATCACCTGTTACTTCAACCGCTTTTAAGGTGTTATCGAATAAGTACAAATCAGCTGCACTTTTGATAGTTACATCGCCTTTTGCAATGTTTGTGTAGTCAGCTACACCGCCGCGGCCGCCCTTAAACGGCGCTGCCGCAGATAAGACTGGATAATCCTTATATTCTGTATTCGCAATCGCTTTTTTCACGTAATCCATTTGCGCATTGTTAACAATTTGTGTGGAAGCATCATCCATTACACGTGTGAAGAAGCTGTGCATTGGAATCTCCGTCGTACCGATTTTTCCACGTACATACGCAAGTGTTTGGTCATGAATAGCTTGTGTATCCCTAACAATTGTCGCGTCTGAAGCAGTATCAGCCGTAACGGCACGGTTAACCGATTTAGAATTAGCCTTATCAACAGTCCACTTGCCATTTGGATCCTGAACAAGCGCTAAGTCAAGCACACCAAGGTTATTGCCCCAGAAGCCGGCTTCAACAGCTTGAACACCATTAATTGTTCCATTTGTGTTATCGATTCCAGTCTTGCCGTTAAATGATGCATCGCCAGGGAAGTTTACGTGAGCGTGTCCGAACAGCATGGCATCAATGCCAGGTACTTTTGTTAAATCGTACACGGCATTCTCTGCTGCTTCTTGGCCTTCCGCAGCGATATCACAGCCAGAGTGTGCTATGGCAACAATTACATCTGCTCCATCCGCCTTCATTTGCGGGATAAATTTATTAGCTTGGGCAACAATATCTTTTGTAATGACATGACCTGTTAGGTTATCTTTATCCCACTGCATGATTTGCGGTGGAGCGAAACCGATGACCCCAACCTTAATGGTTGATACATTACCAGCGCTATCCTTAATCGTTTTATCAATAATTTGGTATGGAGTAAAATAGTTTACATCATTATCAGGGTTGGAATCATGATCATCTTCATAGATATTTGCGTTTACAATCGGAAATTGTACTTCTTCCTGAACATCTTTTAAGTAATCTAAACCATAATTAAATTCATGGTTACCCACAATACCCGCATCATATTTTAAATAGTTCATTGCCTTGTAAATAGGATGGGTATCATTTGGGCCAAGTTTATTTACTTTTGCTACATAACTTGCAAGTGGATTTCCTTGAATCGTATCACCCGCATCGAATAGCATAGAGTTGTCAACTTCAGTTCTAGCTTGTTGAATTAATGTCGCTGTTTTAGCTAATCCATAATTCGTTACTGGTGCATCTTTGAAATAATCATATGGTAAAACGTTAGAATGTAGGTCAGTAGTTTCTAAGATTCGTAGAGTGGCTGTGTTTCCGGAAGCAGCCTTTACATTATAAGGAATTGCGGGCGAGACAATAGTACTAAGTATCAAAGCTGTGGCAGCCAATTTGCTTAATTTACTAATATCTTTCTTTTTCTTCATACGCTTATTCACCTATCCCTTTGGATTATTCTTTCTACTAAGAACACAGGCCACGAGATTATGTAAAGGTCATCCTCTCCTTTTCTAAAGATCCCGACAAAAAACGGCAAATTTTTAATAGAAATGTAAACTATTAAAAAATTGCCGATACCTATTCTATGAAACGGGACTGAATCTTTTCGTATAGATGCACTACTATTATAAAGTTCTGCATCAAGAACAAAAATGTGCCTTAAATACTGTTTTTTTGAAGTATTTTAAAAATATCAAAAAAAAACCTAGTCAAAATTGACCAGGTTCATCTACTTTCTATAAATCGGGTCTTCTGCCCAACGCTTTTCTAGTTCTTCTTTCGTGTAAATAAGTCGCATCGGATTTCCACCAACAAAACATCCAGGAGGAACATCCTTATGAACTAAAGTTCCCGCCGAGACAATCGCCCCATCACCAATCGTCACGCCTGGAAGTATTGTCGAATTTGCACCGATCATCACTTCACTGCCAATAACTACCGGACCCAGCCGGTATTCTTTAATTAAATACTCATGCGCAAGAATGGTCGTGTTATAGCCGATGACGGTATTGCGGCCGACGCTGATTTTTTCTGGGAACATGACATCCAGCATAACCATTAAGGCAAAGGAGGTCTGCTCACCCACTTTAAGGCCCAGAAAAACACGATAGAGCCAATTCTTCATCCCCAAGAATGGCGTATAGCGTGCCAGTTGGATCACAATAAAATTTCTGACAACCTTCCAAAAAGGCACAGTCTTGTAGACGTGCCATAAGGAATTTGCCCCTTCAACGGGATAGCGGGTCGTATTTCTCACTCATTTCACTCCCCGAGAATGGTTAATAAGTCGGCCATGTTCTCTAGAATATAATCTGGTTCGTACTTTGCAATATACTCTCTACCTTTAATCGACCACGCACAGCCAGCCGTTACAGTCCCAGCATTTTTGCCTGCTAAAATATCGTGGTAATTATCGCCGACCATCATCGTCTCTTCAGGCGAAGAATCCAGCTGTTCTAATGCTTTAACTATCGGTTCTGGATCAGGCTTGGTCTTGCTGACATGTTCGTAAGCAACAATTACCTCAAAAAATGATTCAAGGTTCATCAGACGCAGACCCTTCAATGTCACATCATGACGTTTCGTCGTTACAACTCCGAGCTTATACCCTTTTTCTTTTAAGGATCGAACCGTTTCCGAGACACCGATAAATTCCTTCACTAGCCTATCATGATTAGCAATGTTAAAGGTGCGGTATTCTAAAATCATTTCCTCGACCTGATCAGGGTCGATACTGCCAAACGCCTCGTGCAGCGTAGGTCCGAGAAATGGCAGCACATCCTCACGCTGGTACTTGCTTGGGTAGTATTTTTCCAGTGTATGCAGGTAGGTCGTAATAATTAATTCATTCGTGTCAATTAATGTTCCGTCTAAATCAAATAGAATCGTGGTAATTTTGTTAGTCATAGGTTGCTTCCTTTCTTTTCACAAGCCCCGAGCGTTTCCAAATCGTACCGACAATTAAGGTTAACACAATTGCAACCCCGATCCGGATGAGAAACAACGGCAATACCGGAATACCAAGCGGAATAAAGATTAACGTATCCTCAACAACCGCATGGCAGGCCATTAGAAAAATAAACGCCAAGGTAATATCCTTTTTGCTGACTCCATCTTCTTTAACTGCCTGAATCATCACACCCGCACCATAGGCTAAGCCGAACAATAGGCCGGCTGCCATCGTGGTCGAAGTGTTCTCCTGCATGCCCAAGGTTTTGGTAACCGGAGCCATCGTTTTTGAAAACTTATTTAACCATTGTAAGTCTTTTAAGATTTGAATCACGATCATAAGCGGAATGACGATCATGGCCAACTGCAATATACCCAGCCCTGCTTTTTGAATGGCTTCAAGGAGAATTCCGCCGACTCCCACTGCAGGTTCAGCACTCTGCTCAATAAATCCATATTTAGCAGTTTCTCCGCCGCCATGCCAGACAAGATTAATCACTGCTGCGGAAAGCAAGGCAAGACCTGGTCTTGTGACGAGAACAATCCACAGCTTTACACCGGCTTTCATGGCAACGCCTGATTCAATAAATAAATTATGTGAAAATGACAGCATTACTGCTAAAATAAACACTTCTTTTACCGAAAAATCAAGCGTTAAAATTGCTCCAATCGCCGCATAAAGGTTGAGAAAATTCCCAAGTACAAGCGGAATGGCCGCATCCCCTGACAAGCCGATCAGCTTCATAAGCGGGGAAATCACTTTAATGATCCATGGCAGTACGGGTGTATACTGCAGTACGGCCACGATCAGGGTCACAGGAAAGATAACTTTTCCCAATGTCCATGTTGTCTTAAAGCCAACCAGCAACCCCTTTTTCAATGAATTAAATAGCATTTCCCCCATACTCTCCTTTAAGAATTCCTGTTAGAGATTCTCTTGATCTAAATAACGTCTCCCCGAAATTTGCTTTGTTCGACGATAAATGAGAATGGCTAGTGCACCAATCACTAATGCAATCGAAATCGTTTGCGCCATCCGAAGACTTCCAAGCATTAAACTATCGGTCCGTAAACCTTCGATAAAAAAGCGGCCGATCGAATACCAAATCACATAGGTTAGGAACAGTTCCCCGCGCCGGAAATTGACTCGACGTAAGAAAATTAATAGGAAAAAGCCTGCAAAGTCCCAGAGAGATTCATAAAGGAACGTTGGATGATAGTAGGTTCCGTTAATATACATTTGATCAATAATAAATGTAGGCAAGTGTAAGTTTTCTAGGAAGGTTCTTGTTACTTCTCCGCCATGGGCTTCCTGGTTCATGAAATTACCCCAGCGGCCAATTGCCTGTCCGAGAATAATACTTGGTGCGGCAATGTCAGCAATCTTCCAGAAAGAAAGGCCGCGTTTTTTGGAAAACACATAGGCGGTCAGGACGGAGCCAATTAATGCACCGTGAATGGCGATGCCTCCATTCCAAATTTGCGGGATATCCGCCGGATGTTTGACATAATAATCCCATTCAAAAATAACGTAATAAATTCGGGCCGAAATAATCGCAATCGGAATGGCCCATAGCATTAAATCTGCAAACGTGTCTTTATCAAGTCCCCTTCGATTACCTTCCCTTATGGCAAGGTACAAGGCAAGTGCCAGACCTGATCCAATAATAATCCCATACCAATGCACCGATATAGGCCCAAGTGTAAAGGCAATCGGATTTAGCGGTTGAATTGTTTCGTTCATCTGTCTATCTCCTCTTCCCCTTTAAATCTCTTCATGGTCACCGTCTTCAATGACATCAGACAAGCGCTCGGTAAATTGTTGCGCAGCATTCACGCCCATTCGTTTCAGACGGAAATTCATGGCCGCTACTTCAATAATAACCGCGAGATTTCGTCCCGGACGAACGGGGATGGTTAACTTAGGTACATCCGTGTCGATAATTTTCATTGTCTCTTCATCCAAACCAAGACGGTCATATTGTTTTTTGGAGTCCCAAATTTCTAAATTCATAACGAGCGTGATGCGTTTATTACTGCGGACTGCACCTGCACCGAACAGAGTCATCACATTGATAATCCCTAAACCGCGGATTTCTAGTAAATGCTCGATTAAATCCGGAGACGTTCCAACTAAGGTATCCTGGTCTTCCTGACGAATTTCCACGCAATCGTCCGCGATGAGACGATGACCGCGCTTGACTAATTCTAATGCGGTTTCACTTTTACCAACACCGCTTTTTCCTGTAATTAACACACCAATCCCATAAACATCCACTAAGACACCATGGACAGCCGTCGTTGGCGCCAGCTTGCTCTCTAAGTAATTGGTTAGGCGGCTGGAGAAACGGGTCGTTTTCATGCCCACACGTAGAACAGGAACTGATTCACGCTCTGATGCTTCAATCAGCTCTTTGGGTACCTCAATATCTCGGGTGACAATAATCGCTGGAGTGATATCGGTACATAAACGTTCCATTCTTGAAATCCGTTCGTTTTCGGAAAGCATTTCAAAAAATGATAGTTCTGTTTTTCCTAAGAGTTGAATACGTTCCGCGGGATAAAATTCAAAATATCCAGCAATTTCAATTCCTGGACGGGAGATGTCACTCATAGTAATCGGGCGGTTAATTCCTTCTTCACCGCTGACCAATTCAAGATTAAATTTCTCTACTATATCTTTGGTACGAACTTTCGGCATGGAAACATCCTCCTTAAACGGATTAAGTTTTATTCTAAAAATTCCATTTCCATTCATTTTAGCATTTTTTAATGAATAACCATACTTTCCTGTCTAAAAAATTGATTTGGATATTTTTTTCAAAAAAAAGAGTGCACACCTATTAATTAGGTGAACACCCTTCCCATTAATCCTTCGATTTTCTTGATGGTTGCAGAAGCGTTTTTTGAATAATCAAGTTTACAAGTGACATAAGTAGAGCGAAAAAGAATGCCATGCCAAAACTAGAAATCTCAAAGGCTTCACCCATCAAATAATCCGTCAGTTCAAGCGTAATGGCATTGATGACAAATAGAAACAACCCTAAGGTTAAAACTGTTACTGGCAAAGTAAATAAAACCAGGAGCGGGCGCACCAAAACATTTAATATAGACAATAAAATGCTTGCCTGAAGTGCGGCGCTAAATCCAGTTAATTGAAAGCTTTCGTGAAAATAACCCGCAAGTGCCATAAATAAAACCGCATTAATTAAACATCCAATCAGCCATCTCATTTTCGGCTCTCCTAGTTATACATCTTGTGATTTATGAATCGCGATGGAACCAGTTTTTGTGTCAGCATAGATTTTCACCATTTTATCAGGATGATTAATAGATTGGAAGCGGAGCAATTTCTGAATCATCTCGCTTTTCTCCTCCAGTACCTGCACACCGACTAGGTGCAAATTAAAACCGCCAAGATTGGTCTTTAGCTCTCCATTTACTGGCAACCCTTCAGGAACGAATAGGTCGATCCCGCCAGTGGTCGCTTTTACTTGTATTACTTCTGCGCGATTTCCGTTTACATTATAGCTGATGTTTCCATTAAAGGATTGCGTTTCAACTTTTTTGAAATCACCATCAAGTTTGATTCCCCCGTGAATGGTCTCTGCTTCAAGATCATCAATTTGACTGTTGATAATCTTGATTTTTCCGTTCGCTGTTTCAACCTCTGCTTTTTTTCCTTTTATCCGTTCAAGGTTTATTTTCCCATTTGCGGTTTTCACCCTTAGGTCAGCTACATTCATTTCTTCCCCTAATATTGTGCCATTAAACATCCTAATGCGCACGCGCTCATACTCAGATTTTGGCACATAAATAACGGATTCAACTTTCATCCACTTTTGCTGTGTCATAAAACGTAATCTCTGATTCTCAACAGAAAAAACGACATCTCTTAAAAAGTTCTGCCTCGCTTGGTCTGAGTTTTCAACCCTAAATACCTTCACCTGGCACTCAATTCGTACATCCGGCTGGTCCCATGCAGCAATCTTTATGGACCCGTTAGCTACATCAATGTCCATATTTGTCAGGTCGACATCACCTTGGTGGAAAATATGAGAGATTTCAATGGATTGGCCAAAGTTCAAATCAAAATCAAAATCTTTGATTTTTTTTAATGCTGAATCGACAAAATCAAAAATCTTCTCCTTTGTCGATTGGTATTTCGCCTGTAAGGGGTCTTCCTTTTTCGTTTCTTCAAAATTCACAGCTGTCGAGAGTTCATTCACTATTTGCTCTTGCTTCTGCTCCATCGTCTGCTGGGCCTGTTCGAGTTCATCAAGCAATGTTACTGCTTCATCAACGGTCAACTTGCCTTCTTCAACCATTTTTAAGATCCGCTTTTTTTCTTCTTTCATCTTTTCCACCCCAGAATCATAAATTTGTCTCACTTTATACTTATTCAGAAACTAAGACCTTTACGCCTTTGATAATGTTCCATATGACGACAACAAGCCAGATAATCAAAAGGACAACCATACTTATAATGGTAAAAGCAGGCACTCTGTCTTGAATAGTGGCGAAATCATAGTAGATACCGAAAACAATAAATGGTGTTGGAATAAGTGGAATTAAATGAGATAGTAGTGACTTTTTGGCATGTCTTTTTGTGACTTCATCTCCCGTCGCGATAAACACGATCAGCGGAAAAATAAACCCAGCGAAAAAAATACTAAAATAGCACAAGCTTGAAAGAACCTTTCTCGTTTCCATTTTTGAGCCCAACTCCTTTATCGTTTATTTACGAAATGGGAGAGGAGAAAGTTTCGTATATTTTTAGAAAAAGTGGGTGCCTTCTTGGTTGGCGTTTGAATTAGGCAGCTTTTTGGTTTGGAATCCGCCAACTTGATCCGGATTTCTGCCAAACTTTGAATTTATTCCGCCCACCTCACTATTTATTCCGCGAACTCTCAAACTTATTCCGCCGATTCCAGCGATGATTAAGCCAAACCCACATTTACGGCTCCAGCTTCTAAATAAGTTTATAAAAAAGAACCGAATTAAGAAGGCATCCCCTCCGAATTTCGGCTCTTCTATACTACCTATGCTTTTATGGTACTCTTATCTTCAATTTCCTGTTTCATTCGTAACCGGTCACGTTCAAGAATTGGTTTTAAGTACTTGCCCGTATATGATTCAGGAACTTCGGCTATCTTTTCAGGTGTTCCGGTTGCCACAATCGTTCCGCCCTTTTCGCCGCCCTCAGGTCCAAGATCGACAAGGTAATCGGCTGCCTTAATGACATCGAGATTGTGCTCGATCACTAACACAGTATCGCCATTATCAACCAAGCGCTGCAGCACAACGAGCAAACGTGAAATGTCATCGACATGAAGACCTGTTGTCGGCTCATCTAAAATGTAAAAGGATTTCCCTTGCGAGCGACGGTGCAGTTCAGAAGCGAGCTTGACGCGCTGCGCTTCTCCTCCAGATAAAGTTGTCGCCGGCTGCCCTAATTTAATGTATCCGAGGCCAACATCATAAATGGTTTGCAGCTTGCGGCTGATTTTTGGAATATTTTCAAAAAATTCAACTCCAGCTTCCACGGTCATATCGAGGATATCTGAAATGTTTTTTCCTTTGTACTTTACTTCTAAGGTTTCACGATTATATCGCTTGCCGTGGCAGACTTCGCAAGGTACATACACATCGGGTAAAAAGTGCATTTCAATTTTGATAATCCCATCACCGCGGCACGCTTCGCAGCGTCCGCCCTTCACATTAAAGCTGAAGCGGCCCTTTTTATAACCACGGACTTTCGCTTCATTTGTGTTCGAAAACACATCACGGACGTCATCGAAAACCCCGGTATAGGTGGCAGGATTCGAACGGGGTGTTCGGCCGATTGGCGACTGATCGATATCGATGACTTTTTCTAGATACTCAATTCCTTTAATGCTTTTATGTTCACCAGGTTTTGTTTTTGCACGGTGCAGCTTTTGTGAAAGTGATTTATGGAGAATCTCATTGATAAGGGTACTTTTCCCCGAACCCGATACACCTGTTACTGCAATAAACATACCAAGCGGAAGCTTCACATTGACATTTTTTAAGTTATTTTCAGAAGCACCCTTGATTTCAATAAAACGTCCATCCGGTTTGCGGCGCTCGAGTGGCAGTGGAATAAACTTCTTCCCTGATAGATATTGACCTGTCAGTGAATTCGGGTCAGCCATCACCTCAGCAGGTGTACCAGCCGATATGATTTCACCGCCATGCACCCCGGCACCTGGGCCGATATCAATCAAATAATCGGCAGCAAGCATGGTGTCCTCATCATGCTCGACGACAATCAAGGTGTTGCCGATATCCCGCATGTTTTGCAATGCTCCGATTAAGCGGTCATTATCCCGCTGATGCAGTCCGATTGACGGTTCATCCAAGATATATAGGACACCCGTTAAACGCGAACCGATTTGTGTAGCCAAGCGAATCCGCTGGGCTTCCCCGCCTGAAAGCGTACCAGCTGTCCGGCTCAGTGTTAAATAATCGAGACCGACATTAATTAAGAAACCTAGCCGTTCACTAATTTCACGGAAAATCAATTTGGCAATTTGCATTTCTTTTTCTGATAGCTTCAATTCTGCAAAAAATTGATTCGCTTCTTCAATCGAAAGGTCGGTAACATGGGCAATATGACGTCCATTAATTAGGACAGCCAAGGTTTCCTTTTTTAAACGATATCCTTTACAAGTTGGACATGCCTGCTCGCCCATGTATTTTTCCATTTGCTCACGGATGTAATCTGAGCTTGTCTCTTTGTATCGGCGCTCAACATTTCGGATGACACCTTCAAATTCAATATTGCCCTCACGAATCTGGCCAAAATCATTTTCATAGCGGAAATAAATCTTTTCACGCCCACCCCCATAGAGGACTTTTTCCAACAAGTGTTCAGGGATTTCCTTAACAGGGGTATTCATATCCACACCGAAATGATTGCATACGGCCTCAAGCAACTGCGGATAATATTGAGAACTTGTTGGCTCCCACGGGGCAATCGCATGCTCTTTTAGTGTCAAATCACGATTAGGAATAACCAGATCGAGATCGACTTCAAGCTTAGAGCCAAGCCCATCACATTCTGAGCAGGCGCCAAACGGACTGTTGAAGGAAAACATCCGAGGTTCTAGTTCTCCAATTGAAAAACCACAGTGCGGACAGGCATGATTTTCACTAAATAACAGTTCTTCTTGTCCGATAACGTCAACAATAACCTTACCTTCGCCCAGTTTCAGCGCTGTCTCGAGTGAATCGGCAATCCTTGCCGATACCCCTTCCTTGACAACGATCCGGTCGATAATAACCTCAATCGAATGCTTTTTGTTTTTTTCAAGTTCGATGTCATCACCAAGGTCAATCATTTCCCCATCCACACGGACACGGACAAATCCTTGTTTCTTGATATCCTCGAACACCTTCACATGTGATCCTTTACGGCCTGAAATAACAGGGGCAAGGATTTGCATTTTGGTCCGTTCCGGGTATTCTAAAATACGGTCGACCATTTGCTCAATCGTTTGCGAGGAAATTTCAATTCCATGAATTGGACAGGTTGGGTGTCCGACCCTCG
The DNA here is from genome assembly GCF_900177675.1 of Bacillus sp. OV166. Classification (GTDB taxonomy): domain Bacteria; phylum Bacillota; class Bacilli; order Bacillales; family Cytobacillaceae; genus Neobacillus. The sequence goes on from NZ_FXWM01000001.1 coordinate 5,662,424, forward strand.
CAAATAATAACCGTAAATAATCATAGATTTCTGTCACCGTACCGACCGTTGAACGAGGGTTCCGGCTTGTTGTTTTTTGATCGATGGAGATGGCCGGAGAGAGACCCTCAATCGCATCCACATCCGGTTTATCCAACTGTCCAAGGAATTGCCGCGCATAGGCAGACAGGGATTCGACATAGCGCCTTTGTCCTTCTGCATAAATCGTATCAAAGGCAAGCGAGGACTTTCCTGAGCCGGAAAGTCCCGTCAGTACAACAAGCTTATCTCTCGGAATGGTGACATCTATATTTTTCAAATTGTGGGCTCTGGCGCCTTTCACAATCAGTTTTTCCATTGCCATTGTAACGTCATCCTTCCGCCTTAAGTTCCAATATTAAATCACGAAGCTCAGCTGCGCGTTCAAAATTTAGCGCCTTGGCTTCGACCTTCATTTCTTTTTCCATCGTGGCAATTAGTTTTTCTTTTTCTTTCTTCGACATTTTACTAAATGATGCCGCTGGTTTGTAATCTTCCTGATCTTCTGCTGCATGGGTGGCACGGATGACATCGCGAATATCTTTCTGAATCGTCATTGGCGTGATTCCATGCTTGCGATTATATTCTTCCTGGATGGCACGACGGCGTTTCGTTTCACTTATTGCTAATTCCATCGAGTTTGTGATTTTGTCTGCATACATTATGACGTGTCCATGGGCATTCCGGGCGGCACGGCCAATCGTTTGGATTAACGACCGTTCGGAACGAAGGAATCCTTCCTTGTCGGCATCCAGAATCGCGATGAGCGAAACCTCTGGTATATCCAGTCCTTCTCGGAGCAGGTTAATTCCGATGAGAACGTCATATTTGCCGAGACGCAGTTCTCGGATAATTTCAATTCGTTCGAGTGTCTTAACCTCCGAATGTAAATATTGAACTTTGATACCGATTTCCTTTAGATAATCGGTTAGGTCCTCGGACATTTTTTTCGTCAAAGTGGTAACCAGGACACGTTCATTTTTCCTAACCCGTTCGTGAATTTCACCAATCAAGTCATCGATTTGCCCCTCAATTGGACGGACCTCAAGTGTTGGATCCAAAAGTCCTGTCGGGCGGATAATCTGCGAAACCATTTCCGGCGTATGCTCAAGCTCGTATGGTCCAGGTGTAGCCGAAACAAAAATGATATTCTCGATATGCTTTTCAAACTCATCAAACATTAACGGCCGGTTATCAAGCGCCGATGGCAGACGGAAGCCATGATCAACAAGCACTTGTTTCCGCGCTTTATCCCCGTTAAACATCCCTCTCACTTGCGGTAAGGTAACATGCGACTCATCAATCACCATCAAAAAGTCCTTTGGAAAATAATCAAGCAGTGTATAAGGTGTCGAGCCCGCATCCCTTAAGGTTAAATGGCGCGAGTAATTTTCAATCCCAGAGCAAAAACCCATTTCACGCATCATTTCCAGGTCATAGCGGGTCCGCTGTTCAAGTCGCTGTGCTTCGAGCAATTTATTATCATCTCGCAGTTCTTCCAGACGACCTTCCAGTTCTTTTTCAATATTTTCAATCGCAATTTTCAGCTTTTCTTCCCTTGTAACGAAGTGGGATGCTGGAAAAATCGCTACATGTTCTCGTTCCCCAATGATTTCTCCGGTTAATGCATCGACCTCTCGAATCCGATCAATTTCATCACCAAAAAACTCGACACGCATGCAGTGCTCATCACGAGAAACAGGGAAAATCTCAACAACATCGCCACGGACACGGAAAGTTCCGCGCTTGAAATCGATATCGTTTCGGTCGTATTGGATATCGACTAATCGGCGCAATAGTTGATTGCGTTCCACTTCCATTCCCGTTCTGAGCGATAACACCATTTCACTATATTCTTCAGGAGAACCTAATCCATAAATACAGGAAACAGACGCAATCACAATCACATCTTTCCGTTCGAATAGGGAAGATGTCGCTGAGTGCCGCAGTTTATCAATTTCATCGTTGATACTAGCATCTTTTTCAATGAAGGTATCGGTCTGTGGGACGTAAGCCTCTGGCTGAAAGTAATCATAATAACTGACAAAATACTCGACTGCGTTGTTTGGGAAAAATTCTTTAAACTCACTGTAGAGCTGTCCAGCTAGTGTTTTGTTGTGGGCGATGACAAGGGTAGGTTTATTTACTTCTTTAATCACGTTGGAAATCGTAAATGTTTTACCCGTACCTGTAGCGCCAAGCAGCGTCTGCTGGCGTTTATTGTTTCGAATACCTTCGACTAATTGTCTGATTGCCTCGGGCTGATCCCCTTGTGGCGAGTACTTTGAAACTAATTCAAATTGGTCTTTCACAAATATTCCCCCTCCCGAAATATCAATCACTTTTCAGCATATGTACCTTGTTCATGGACCGGGATGGTTGCTTTCAAGTGTATCCACTAAAATTCATATTAACATTTTACCACATTCCCCTAAAAACAAACCAATAATATGCGAACGAATATTCGTTTTTTTAAATTTCAACACAAAAAGCCTGCCATTTTCCTGACAGACTCACTAAAACTTCGAATATATTAACTCTTATTAATGACCCTCTGCTTCATTTTTTCAGCCATCCAAAACCCTGCTGTTAACGAAAAGGCATCCACTACGATGAGCATAAATGTATTGGTATATCCTTTATATACAGAAGTAGCAATCAGGGCAACGGTTAAAATTAGCCCGATGACCCGGTTGTAAGTAACCCTTGTAAAAAGCAAGACCAGCAGCCCTGGAAGAATAAGTGCTGAAAAATATCGAATAACGGTTTCCAATGAGTACACCTCATTCATACATTAATCTCTGTTAATTCATTCTAGAAATTATTGCACATAATTGCAACAAAAATGATACATGAACTGCCTTTCGAAGCGTCTTAGCTTATTTTTCCATTCTAACATTGATCATACCTTCGTTTTGCTGTGTAAATAAACTAGTTACCACGAATCCCAGGAGAGAAAGCAGAATAGGGAGGACCACCGTATGAAACCCAAATGCATTTGGATAAAATTGATCTAATAAAATATAAGACCCCATCCCTAAAACCATCGAAGTGATTGCTCCGTATTTATTGCCCTTACTCCAATATAATCCTAAAATAACCGGCCAAATAAAGACCGACTCGAGTCCCCCAAAAGAAAACAGATTCAACCAAACGATTAAATCAGGTGGACTTAACGAGAACAGAATGACTACAATTCCAATAATCGCCGTCACGCTGAAACTAACCTTTTTCACAAGGTCGTTCCCTGCATCCGGCTTAATGTAATTTAAATAGACATCTTTTACAATAGCAGAGCTAACCAAAATTAATAGAGCGTCCACCGTCGACATGATGGCTGCCATCGGTGCAGCGAGAACGATGCCCGCAGCATAGGGCGGCAGTACTTTCATCGATAACAAAGGCATAACAGTATCGCCGATTTTCACACCTGGCAGAACCGGTCTTGCGAACACGCCAATGAGATGCATACCCAGCATGATAAAACCGACGACAATAGTTCCAATAATAATCGCACTATGCATGGCCTTTGAATTTTTATAAGACATCGCTCGGACAGCAATTTGCGGCAAGCCGACGACGCCAATTCCTACTAAAATCCAAAAGGAAGAGACAAAGGATGGCGTTAAACTACGTTCTGCACCATAGGGACTGATTAAATTAGGATTTTCCGCTGCTAAATCTGATATGATCTTCGGAATTCCACCGCCTGCTTTAATCGTTGCAATGAGAAGGATTAACGTTCCCCCAAACATGACTACACCTTGGATGGTGTCTGTGATCGCAACCGCACGAAAGCCGCCTACAATAACAAAGACGAGGACTGAAAAAGCAAAGATTAATAAAGCAGTCGTATATGGCAAACCTGTTAAACTTTCTACCAAACGTGCTCCGCCAATCCATTGGGCGGTCATCGATGAAAACAGAAAGATGATAATACTTGCGGCTGAGAATAACACAACCGCTTTACTTTTATAGCGCTCTTTTAGAAAGTCAATTAAGGTGATTGCCTTGTACTGACGGGATATAATCGCAAATTTCTTCCCCAATACCATTAATGTAAAATAACCGGTTGCTAACTGGGCCATAGCAAGCAGGACCCAGCCTAATCCTTGCGTATAAGCAACCCCGGGCCCTCCGATAAAGCTGCTGGCACTTCCATACGTCGCAACCATCGTCATTGCCAGGATGAATCCGCCCATTTGACGTTCCCCTAAAAAGTACTCCTCCAAGAAAGAATTGGATTTAATAACAAATTTGTTTGACCACATCCCAACAGCGAAGATAATCAATAAGAAAATAAGTAATGGTGTAATGACGGCCCAGTTCACTTGATTTCCCCCTCTTCCACTTCAAAGGGAACATCCTTGAATAAAACTCTTACGGCAAAAATAACGAGTGTAACCATAACAATAAAGCCAAGAATACAGCTGTAAAAAAACCATGCTGGCAAACCATATATGTACGAATATTGTTCTACTTTGGCCGAACCAAGCCCATACGCAAAACCGTACCACCAGATAAAATTAATCAAAACAAGAATAATTCCAATTAGGGCTTCTCTGTGAGCGATCTTGAAACGCTTGTCCAGTGGATTGCTGCTTTTTTTCATTTGATTCCTCCAGGGTGAAAATTCTCTCTAACATCATCAAGTTATTTTACCCAATAATGAAAAAATAACCAATTGAAAACAATCAAAATATCATATAATAATCTATCCCCTTGCGTAAAGTTTCCGTCCTATTAGAAAATAAGGGATGCCATATGTAAATTTGGGAATGATGCAACAATCCTAAATAGTAATAAACTTCTTTATTTAATAATACTTACAAAACAAAAAAACAACGATTCTCATTCGTTGTTTTTTGTTTTGTATCAGGGTTATAAAGACCAATAAGTTAATGTAACAAAGAATAGTAGAAACATAGTCGGACAGAATGCTAGTGAAAAACTAAATCCTAACATAAAAGAACCGAATGGATTTTCACAGCTGTTTTGGCTTAGTCGTTATATTGTACCTTCAGGTTGCAAGGAACAACTATAAGTTCCTTTTTCAATTTGAATAGTGGCATGTTCAATGCCGAATTGGTCATGCAATTCCTTTGTTAATTTTTGAAGCAGCTCATCATTATCATCTATTTCAGATCGAATTATATGAACGGTTAGGGCAGCCTCTGTCGTACTCATTCCCCAAACATGCAGGTCATGAATTTCCAAAATCGTTGGTAAACCACTTAAGTAATCCTTAATTTTACTAATATCAATGCCTTCTGGTACGGCATCAAGTGATAAGTTAATGGATTCTTTTAATAATCCCCAAGTTCCAAATAGAATGACAATGGAAATTAAAAGACTTACTAGAGGGTCAAGCCATTGCCATCCTGACCAAAGAATTATAAACCCTGCGATCACTACACCAAGTGAAACTAATGCATCTGCAGCCATGTGCATGAAAGCCCCACGGATATTTAAATCGTTTTTTCTTCCAGACATAAAAAGTAAAGCTGTAATAGTGTTAATCACAATACCAATGATTGCTACGATGATAACCGTTTTTCCAGCAACTGGTTCTGGAGAAGAAAATCGTTGGATAGCCTCCCAGGCAATAGCACCAATTGCTACTAATAAAAAAACAGCATTGAATAGCGCAGCTAAGATGGAACTTCTTTTATATCCATAAGTCCGCTTTTTAGTAGGTGCTTTTTTTCCTAACCAAACGGCAATCCAAGCAATAATTAAACCTAGAACGTCACTTATGTTATGTCCTGCATCCGCAAGCAGTGCTAAAGAATCCCCTAGGATACCGTATATAATTTCAACAATAATAAAAATGGTATTTAAAATAATCCCAAATCCAAATGCAAAGCCATAGTTGGCTGGTGCATGACTATGGCTATGTCCATGACCGTGACTGTGACCATGGTTATGACCATGGCTATGATTATGTCCCATTCCGATCTCTCCTACTTAAATTTTATTATGACAAGCATGCTAATTGCTTGTTGTACCCTTCCATTAAGAGGCTTCCCACTTGAGGAAGCCCAATTTTATTTGTCTTTTACTCGGAGAAGTCGTAAACCATTTAGAGTCACAATAAGAGTTGCTCCCATGTCTGCGAATATCGCAATCCACAGGGTTAACCAACCTGGAATCACTAATAATAATGCTAAAAGTTTAATTCCTAATGAGAAAGTGATATTTTGCTTGATGATAAATAATGCTTTCCTGCTTAGTATAAACGTAAATGGTAGTTTCCCTAAATCATCTGCCATTAAAGCTATATCAGCTGTTTCTATAGCTGTATCCGTTCCAGCCCCACCCATCGCTATTCCGACTGTCGATGCAGCTAAAGCTGGTGCATCATTTACACCGTCTCCGACCATTGCCACACGGTCAAATTTGGTTCTGAGTTCTTTAATAAGTGTTAATTTATCTTGAGGTAAAAGATCCGCATGTATATCAGAAACCCCTACCTGCTTTCCTATCGCATTGGCAGTCCCTTTGTTATCACCCGTTAACATGATGGTTTTTTGAATACCTAATGAGTGAAGTTTCTGTATCACTGATTTACTGTTCCCTCTCACTTCGTCTGCAACTGCGAGTAGTCCCAATATTTCAGTTGAAGTACCTGCAACCATCACTGTTTTACCTTTATTTTGCAAGTCAGAAATGGTTGCTTTTAGATTCGATGGAATTTTATTTGATAGGATTTCATCGAATAAATTAGGGCTTCCCACATAATACATTTTACCGCTGACCCTACCTTTGATGCCTTTACCTGTAATGGAAGTAAAGTCTTCAATCACTAAATCTTGATAAGGTAAGTTTTCCGACTCTGCTTTCTTCATGATTGCTGAAGCCAAGGGATGCTGAGAACCCTTTTCTAAAGCTGCGATAATGGAAAGAAGTTCATTCGAATTTGCATTTGGTTGAGGTAGATAATCCGTTACAACAGGTATTCCTTCTGTTAAGGTACCCGTTTTGTCAAAGGCAATGGCTTTAATGGCTCCCATTTCCTCTAAATGAATCCCACCTTTGATCAGAACACCGTTTCGTGCAGCATTACCGATCGCAGTAACTATGGACACTGGAGTGGAAATGACAAGAGCACAAGGACAACCAACCACTAATACAGCAAGACCCTGATAAACCCATTTGCTCCAGTCCCCATCAAATAAAAGTGGTGGAAGTACGGCCACTAACAACGATATGAACATGATTACAGGTGTATAATACTTAGCAAAGCGATCGACAAATGCTTGAGATGGAGCCCTTTCTGCTTGAGCTTCCTCTACAAGGTGAATAATTTTTGCAATAGTCGTATCGTCCACATGTTTAGTAACTTTTACTTCAAGCATTCCTTCTTCATTTAGTGTTCCTGCGAACACTTCATCATCTATGGTTTTCGAAACTGGAACAGATTCACCTGTAATCGCAGCTTGATTCACAGCGGATAATCCTTTAACTACTTTTCCATCCATGGCAATTTTTTGTCCTGGTTTTACAATTAAAATATCCCCAATCCGAATATCGTCCACTTCTACTGTAAATTCTTGATTACCTCTTCGTATTAAGGCCTCTTTTGGAGAAATATCCATTAAGGAACGTATCGATTGTCTGGCTTTATCCATTGAATAGGATTCTAGAACCTCACTAATGGCAAACAGGATGACAACCGTTGCTCCCTCTCCCCACTCACCGATAATTGCTGCTCCAATAACGGCGATCGTCATCAAGGTTCTCATATCAAACTCTAATTGGAATAAGTTCTTCAATCCTGTCGTAAACAGGCGATGACCGCCTACTAAAATAGAAGCCCCAAACGCTAAAATCGATGAGGTACTCTCTTCACCATACATTTGTCCTGACATCCAGCCAATGATCAAGAAAACCAATGAGGCGATAACAGATGAATGTTTTTTCAAAAACGGCTCTTTTTTCTCTTCAAATTTTTGTTTTTCAGGTATGACTTTTATCTTTTCAAAGGCCCCTGCTTTCTCTATTTCCTCTATAGTCGTTTCACCATAAACTGTAAGTTTAGAAGCACCGAAATTTACACTTGCATTAGCAACACCATCCAGGTGTTGTACGTTCTTTTCGAACTTTGTCGCACAGCCCGCTCAGGTGAATCCCTGTACACGGTAAACGGTTTTTTCATTGGTTTGTTCTAAAGCGTTACTCATGAGATTTCACCTCCTGTTGATGTTCAAATGCAGTCTTAATCAATTGTTTTACATGATCATCATCCAATGAATAGAAAACTAATTTGCCCTCTTTTCGATATTTCGCTAATCCTAAATTTCGAAGAAGTCGTAAATGGTGGGAAGCAGTAGCCGTTGAACTTCCTACAATGTTTGCCACGTCACATACACATAATTCATCTTCTTCACTTAAGGCAAAGGCAATTTTAATTCTAGTATCATCAGATAAGGCTTTGAATATTTGTGATACAGACAGAGTATCTTGCTGTGAAATAGAACCTTTTAAACGTTTTACTTTGTCTTCATCCACGCAGGTTACTTCACATACATCATCGTGCTTCATTTTTTCACCGCCCATTATTCAAATGTCTATTTGATTATTAGTATATGTTGGTTCAAAAAAATGGTCAAATGATTATTTGAATGTTTTTTAGTCTATTCAAGGAATTTCCTCAATTAAAAGGAATTTCAATTTTCATATTATTTATAATGCTATTGTATTAAATAATATTATAGCGTTATAATATGGCAGTGTGATAATTCGTTAACGTACTAAAGGGAATTAAAATAAATTGCTAAGGTGGTAGTTCTATTATGAAACGGTTAATACCTATGATTCTAGTAATAGCAGCACTATTCTCGATCCTTACAGGATGTTCGTCTAAATCATCAGGAGCAAAGGACAACACGCTCGTGATTGGGATTGATGATAAATTTGCCCCGATGGGTTTTCGCGATGAGAACAATAAAATTGTTGGTTTTGACATTGACTACGCGAATGCTGCTGCTAAAAAGATGGGGAAAAAGGTCAAGTTTCAACCAATTGATTGGAGCACAAAAGAAGCGGAATTAAGCAGTGGACGGATTGACCTAATTTGGAACGGATACACTATTACGGATGAACGTAAAAAGAAAGTTCTTTTCACGAAGCCATATTTAAAAAATGCACAAGTGGTTGTTACATTGGCTGATTCAAAGCTTACTAAATTAGATGATTTAAACGGGAAGGTTGTTGGACTGCAAACACTATCTTCTGCAGCTGATGCTTTGGATGCCGCACCTATTAAAACTAAAATTAAGACGGTTACCGAATTTGCAGATAATGTCCAGGCCTTAACTGACTTAAAAAGCGGTCGTTTGGATGCAGTAGTAATTGATGAAGTTGTTATCGATTATTATATGAAAAAGGAAAAAGAGTCTTTTAAAGTACTTCAAGAATCACTTGCTCCCGAAGAATACGGAATTGGTGTTAAAAAAGGGAATGAAGCATTACTTGAAAAGCTGCAAAAAGCACTCGATGAGATGAATGAGGATGGCACAGCAGCAGGTATCTCTGAAAAGTGGTTTGGCGAAAATAAAGTATTAAACTAATACCGAATATAAGGCGAACAGGATTTCCATTGGGAACCCTGTTTTGCTTTTGGAGGAACTTATATGTCTTTTGATTATCTGATTTCCATACTTAAACCAATGCTCGAAGGCGCCCAGATGACAGTCCTCTTGTTTGTCATTGCGATTGTGGTTTCGATTCCACTTGGGTTTATATTAACTCTGGCTGTCGGCAGCCGTTTTAAGCCTGTGTCCCTGCTTGCACAAGGATATATTTACGTGATGCGCGGTACACCGCTCTTGCTTCAGCTGTTATTTATCTGTTTCGGGCTGCCGATGATACCAGTAGTTGGAGAATACTTAGTTTTGGACCGCTTTGTCGCTGCCTGTTTAGGTTTTATCTTGAACTATGCTGCCTATTTCGCCGAAATCTTTCGCGGCGGGCTTCTTGCGATTGATAAAGGTCAATTTGAGGCATCGCAAGTGCTCGGCCTGAATAAATGGCAGACGTTAACAAAGGTCATCCTTCCGCAGATGTTCCGGATCGCCCTTCCCGCTGTCGCGAACGAATCCGTGACATTGGTCAAAGATACCGCACTGCTCTATGCGGTTGCCGTACCGGAATTGTTACATTTTGCGCAGACAGCTGTAAACCGCGACTTTACCATCGTTCCTTTCTTCGTCGCCGGTATTATTTACTTGATCATGACGCTCCTCTTAACGATGGTGTTTAAATGGCTCGAAAAACGGTTCAAATTTGAATAAGAAGGAGTGGTAACTATGCCTATCATGGAAATAGCTAACCTCAAAAAATCGTATGGGAATTTGGATGTCCTAAAACAGATTAGCTTTGATGTAAATAAAAATGATGTGGTAGCCGTCATTGGTCCCTCTGGTTCCGGGAAAAGTACGATGCTCCGCAGTTTGGTCCATCTTGAAAAAATAGACGGTGGCACGATTTGTGTCTCCGGTAAGCATTTAGTAAAGGACGGCGTCTATGCAAAACCCCTGGAGATAAAAGAGATCAATGCAAAAATGGGGATGGTCTTTCAGCATTTTAACCTCTTTCCGCATCTTACGGTGAAAGAAAATTTGGAACTTGCTCCAAAAATGCTGAAGAAGGAAGCGCCCGCTAAAATTCAGCAACGAAGTAATGAACTACTCGAGAAAATCGGGCTTACTGACCGGGCATCAGCCTATCCAGCCAATCTCTCAGGCGGGCAAAAACAACGAGTCGCCATTGCCAGAGCGCTCATGTTAAACCCAGAAATTCTGCTTTTTGATGAGCCTACTTCTGCATTGGACCCCGAATTAACTGGTGAGGTATTACAAGTGATGAAGGATCTGGCCGAAGAACACATGACGATGATTGTTGTGACACATGAGATGGGCTTCGCCAAGGAAGTAGCAAACCGGGTTATTTTTATGGACAATGGGGAGATTGTGGAATCTGGTTCGCCCGCCGAGTTGTTTACAAACCCTAAGAATGAACGAACGAAGGCTTTCTTGAAGCGTAGCTTATAAGAGTATGATTGGATAATAAATGCGGGTTTCGGAGTTCATCGAAGCTTCATGAGGACAATCTTCACTTTTCCATGCTGAGTTTTGTCCTCATGAACACTCCATGAGGACAGTTTTTACTTTTTCATCCTTAGTATTGTCCTTATGAACACTCCATACCGATTTTGCAGTCAGTTGTTATTTATCCACAGAATCATCTTTCGGAGCAATCCAGAACGCCACTACAATCGTCACAATCATCACAAGAAACGGGGCATAAAAGAGTAAGAAATCATCCACGTTCATCCCCCCTAAGCATGTTCATCATTTCGATTCCCTTGTACATATTCCTTGTTAAACAGAAACAATTTTAGCAGTAGATACAGCGATGGCAGGAGTAATCCTAACCCTGCAATGAAGGCAACAATCAGGGCAATCGCCATCGATTGATTTGTAAAACTATCATATAAGGTGAGATAGGGATACAACAAATAGGGATAATGGGAAGCACCATAGGCCAAAAAGGCAACCGCAAATTGCCCGACTAATAACCAGAAAGCAAGACCGTAAGAACGCCGCTTCCAGATCAAATAAACGGTTCCAACAAAGAAAACGACGGACAATCCGAACAACCACCAAAGGTCGAGTAAGCGCTGATAATGTTCCGGATTGTGCGTCCTCATTTCTATGATAATACCCGCAGCTGTGATAATGGCAGGTCCTGCCCAACTAAGCGCATATTTACGTAGAAGGTTCGTTGCAGCTTCATCCTTTGCATGATGGGCATACCATGTCAAGAAAACAGCGGAGATATATAATACGGCAGTCAGACTAAGGACCACAATACTCCACGATAAAGGACTGGTAAACAAAGCCCAATAATCAAGCACAGGCGCAGAACTTTCCATTGACACAAAGCCGCCTTCTGAAATCGTCAAGACACTCGACAGCGATGCTGGAATAAATAATCCCGTCAACCCATACAAGATGGTATAGCGCTTATGTTTGAGTCCTCCGTAGGTTGTAAAGGCATAATAAGCTCCCCGAATCGCTAGCAAAATAATCGCAATGCTTGCCGGCACAAGTAAAGTTGTGCCGAAGTAATAAGCCGTTTTTGGAAAAAAACCAACCATCCCGACGAAGAAAAATACTAAAAAGACATTGGTGACTTCCCAAACTGGCGATAAATAGCGTTGAATAATCTTCGTCAAAATATGCTGTTTCCCGGTTAATGTACTAAACGCGTTAAAAAATCCTGCCCCAAAATCAATGGACGCAATGATAATATATCCAAAGAGAAACACCCCCAATGCGCTTATTCCGACGATTTCCAGTGTCATAGCACATCACCCGCTTTCTCGGAGGCTCTATCGGCCAATTCCTGTTCCACTGTGTTCTTCCGGAACATTCGCCAGAGTACAACTGCACTGCCAACCCCGAGGACAAGATAAAGCCCCGCAAATAAAACCAACATGATATCCACTTGACCGCTTGTCGTCGCTGCATCTTTAGTTCGTAAAATTCCACGCAGAACCCATGGCTGACGGCCGACCTCGTCCAACCACCACCCCGCCTCAATCGCAAGAATGGAGAGAGGGCCGCCGAGCACAAGCAGCCAACGAAACCATTTGGATAAAACGAAACGCCAGTGGCGCCAGGTACCTATTACATATACCAAGGACAAAACGGTCATCCACATCCCAATCGTCACCATCGTATCGAATAAATAGTGGATATACAGGGGCGGCACTTCATCCTTCGGAAACTGATCAAGTCCTATCACTTTTGCATTAGGAACTTCATGAGCCAGAATGCTGAGTGCAAAGGGAATTTTCAGTGCATATTTTACTTCGCCATTATCAAGGACACCGTATAAGACAAGCGGTACACCTTTCCCTGTTTCAAAGTGCCACTCAGCAGCAGCTAATTTTTCTGGTTGATATTCGGCCAAATACTTTCCGGAGAAATCTCCTAAAAGAGCGGTTGCTACGGAAAAGACGAATCCAAGTTTCATTGTTAAAAACAAAGCTTTTTTATGATACGCATGGTTTGACCCTTTAAGTAAACGAAAGGCACCAATCGCAGCCAGGACAAACGCTGACGTCATATAGGCGGTGACAACCACATGGGCTACCTTTGTCGGCATCGCCGGATTAAACATGGCTACAATTGGACTGACATTCACTAATTGGCCATTAACGACATCAAAGCCCTGGGGCGCATTCATAAATGCATTGACAATGGTAATAAAAACGGCTGAAAAAGAGGCTCCCAACGCAACTGGAATCAGCAGGAGCAGATGTTTTTTCTGGTCCTTAAACCGATCCCAAGTATATATGTAAATACCTAAAAAAATCGCTTCAAAGAAAAACGCAAATGTCTCCATAAATAACGGCAGGGCAATCACATTTCCCGCTAACTGCATAAAATTGGGCCATAGGAGTGAGAGTTGTAACCCTATCGCGGTTCCGGTCACAACGCCAACTGCCACGGTAATCACAAATCCCCTTGTCCACCTTCGAGCTAATAAAATATAGTGTTCATCCTGTTTCTTTATCCCAACCCATTGAGCAATCATAATCATTAGTGGAATCCCAACACCAATGGTTGCGTAAATGATGTGAAAAGACAAGGTCAATTCTGTTAGGACACGACTAAAAAATACTGCTTCCTCATTACCCATTTAACTCCCCCCTTTCTTATCCTGAAAAAAGCCGTCCAATGATTGACAGTCCCATTATGGATGCAACAATAAAAGCCAGCCAAATGAGCTTTCGCTCTTGTTTTTTGTAAATAAAAATCCCACCTAACTTTTGGCTAATTTAATTAATTAAGCACACTTCTTACATACCATTCCCAAAATTATGGCGGAATATATTTAACTGCACTGGAAAGTATCCGCACACAGAAAAAATAGTGAGAAGTGGTGGTCAGTCAACAATCCCCACCACATTCCCACTATTCATTTTTTTACCAAGACGAACGGTCAAGGTTAATCCAAATTTATGCATTCCCAACATTAGGATTCCCGCAAACAATTGATCAAGTCTTGTATTAAATGGTGATGGCAGTATATTGAGAGAACTTAATTGGGAAGGTGAGATACAAAGGTTTGCGGTTAGTTGTGTAAGAAGAGGATTATTCATTCCACCAATAAAGGCAGTTAATATGAAAAGCAAACAGGCAGGCATTAATACAAGCCCGCTCAAAAATAGATAACGTTTATTCTTCTCCTTTGAACCATACTTCTTCGAGTCAGGAGTTGCTATTGGCCCCCACATCCTAAAAGATAGGACAAACAGCACAAATAGGTACCCATTATGGACAAACGAATTTTGAGAGAGAGTCGTTAAAACAACTGGAAAATGGTACATCAAGAACATTGCTCCAAAAGCATAAAGCGCAGCAATTGGCGGTAAGAAAAACTTGCTTACTCTTACAAAGAGGGAGAGATGACGAATTTGCTGTAGAAATGCATCTGGAATTCCTAGTAAAAATAGAGGTGGGATGATAAAGTATAAAATGCTCATTTGCAGCATGTGCAAACTATACGACAAGTGACTTATGATTTCAAATGGACTGCCAAAAGTTCCGTACATAATGATTAAACTGAGGAAAAAAAGCAGGGGTTTTTTTTGATGAAGCTTTATTTTTGTAAAAGAAAGTACTAAGACTACATATACAACCGCTATACAAATGAGGCAAGCTAGTAATGGGGTATTCCACAACGATTGACCTTCCAACCACATCGCATAAAACATGAAATCCTCCTTCCACTCAGGACACTTAGACTTCAGAAAATAACCCTTACAGCCAATGAAACTAACTTTAGATTTTATGTCAAAATGTGTGAATTATTACAAAAAAGAATCCCACCTGAATTCCCTGGAAAGGTAGACAGGCAATAGGAGAGAAACATTTATCACTCCCTCCCGTCCGTTTAGTTGCCTATCTTTTTCTGACTAGATTGGTCTTTTTTAAAAGATTACTCTCAATTTTCTCATAGTACTCAATTAACCAAAGGATTACTTTGTTTATTTCCTCGAATCGAACTAGTAAGAAATGGATGGCAAAAGCTACACTTGTCCCTATGAGCATTCCTGCTACCACATCTAACGGATAATGGACTCCTGTCCAAACACGGGACAGAGCAATGCCTGCTGCTAAGACCAACCACATCCAGCCGTCACGTTTTTTCCAAATCCAAATGGCCGTCGCGATTACGAATGCGGCAGTCGCGTGGTCACTTGGAAACGAGGCATTTTTCACATGAGGGATTAACCAGTTTACATGATGGGTGACAAAAGGACGATTCCGGTAAAAAAAGTGACCTATTTCTCCATTTATACTTAGCGCCACGCACGCGGCCAGGATTGCTTCAATAACCATTTTTCGGTTTTGTGATTTATGATAAAACCAATAAAAAATGATTCCCGCAAAAAATAAATACTCTGCTTTTTCTGCTAAAAATATCATTAATGGGTTTAAAAATCGCTCACTTATTGCAAGGTGATTGATTATTTGAAAGATACCATAGTCTATGTGAGACATCTTAACTAACCTCCAGATTCATGTGTTTCAACCATCTTAAATTCTCAAAGGAGAAGAAAATCTAACCAATCCCGACTGCCTGCTGCTCGTCTTTTGGTCAAGGAGTGTTTCTATCAACTCCACGATTTTTTCCGGCTTCTCTAACTCAATTTCCTGCTGGTAAGCATCAATAGCATCCTCCCAGCCTTTCATTTTTTTCTGGTTCGTTAAAACACTAAGCAGCTGTTTTTCCAATGGAGTGCTCTGGTCGAGCTCAAATACTAGCTCTTTCCGTTTTAAATATTGGAGATTTATTTTCTCCTGCCCTGGAAGTGCAGAATGAACAAAGATTGGAAGTCTTTTTCGGATCGCTTCACTTATAGTGACTCCACCCGGTTTTGAGATAATCGCATCCACTTCTTCATAAAGTAAATTCATTTCTGATCTTGAAGAAAGATAGGTTAATGGTTTGATATGATCTAAATCCCACGAATGAATTTCATCATAAAGCTTCTTGTTATTACCACACAATACTAAGAAGTCTAAGTTCGAGGAGAGCTTTAACTCTTCCGCTAGTTTCAAAATCCCGCCCAAACCGCTATTTCCTCCAGATAATAAGATTTTGGGACGCTCATTATCCTGTTTCCGATGAAGGGTTTTTGTAATTCCTTCATGAACAGGAATACCAGTGACCATCATCTGTTGGTTCGTGGCTTGATATTTTCTGCCGAGTTTTCGTTTGATCTCTTGGCTAGGGAGAAAATGGAGATCAATCCCCTCTCTTCCCCAAACACTATTAATAAAGAAATCTGTGTAAACGTTAATAATCGGTATGTCGCATTTTCCCTTCATTTTTAACTTACTAAGAAGATAAGAAGGGAACCCATGTGTACAAACAAGTAAATCTGGTTTTTCCTCCGCTAACAATTGCTCCATTTTCTTCAAAAAGAGCGGTTGATACCATTTAAAGGAATGTTTTTTAGTTGGTGATACGTAAAAAAAGCTTTTATAGGCAAGATTATAAGTTTCTGGCGCATAGCGAATCCAATTGAGATAGCCACTTGTTATCACTTTTTCTAACGATTTATTTGTATAACTTAACAAGTCGATTTTTTTAAATGTAAGATCATCTGTATGATTTTTTAACAGATCCATTAATGCCTCAGCGACTTGATGATGTCCCGATTGCATTTGTAAGAGTGGTAAAAACAAAATCTTCTTCACTTATTCCATCTCCTGTTCTACTAGAAATCGAACTTTGAAAATGATGAATTCTAAATTACCCTTTCAATGTATCACTCATTTCTTGAAAAACTCGTTTTTTAATGGATTTTTAATCTTAACTTTAGCCTTTTTTTAGCTGGGTCTAAAAACAAAAACCTGAAAAGATGCCTTTTCAGGTTTTGTATTATTTTCTCCTATTCAGCTGATGCTGTTTTTTTCCTTTTTATATACTTACGTATGACAAATAGCAGAAAAAGAATGAAAAATACCATTCCTAAATATGGAATATAGTCTGGATTAATATGAAATACCTTTCCTGCATAATAGCCTCCCACAATAAAAGGGATGGTCCAGAGAAGAGTGCCTAGCAGGGAAAAAAGGAAAAACCTCCGAAATGGAATGTTTGTAATCCCAGCAAAATACGGACTTATCTGCCTAATACCTGGCAGATAAAAACCGATAACGATTGTTTTACGTACATTTTTGGTATATATACGACTTACTTTTTCCCAACGGTCATCGCTAATCCCGACATACTTTCCGAATTTTTTTATAAAAGGGGATCCTGCATATTTTCCAATCGAATAGGCTGTTTGCATTCCTATAAACGCTCCGAGAATGGAACTTAATATGGCTAGCCCTATTGAGAGCTTATGATGATAACTCAGCACGCCGATTAAAAATAGCAGCGATTCTTCAGGAGCAGGAATACCCACAATACCAAAGAATAAAAAGAGAAAAATGACTAGGTAACCATATATATTAATATAATTAATAATTGTCTCTACATTCATAGCAGCCTCTAAAAGTTCACTTCTTTTAATGTGATAAATTTCGTGCCCCTATTTACCTTTTCCTGTAAATAGATTTCTAAGCACTTTAGCATATAACGGGGCGCTAGCCTATCGGCACCCAAGGTTTCCCCACAATCATGAAGCAACAATACAGAGCCTGCTTCTGTCGTTTGGAGCAACTCTTCAAGCAGGCCGTTTTTACCCTTCGCTACCTTCCAATCACCGAAGATATGCGACCACATAATCACTTTATATCGCTTGCTCAAATATAGGCTGGCACTATTAAAGCTCCCCCATGGCGGCCGGTAAAAGGTTACTTTTTCATTGGTGCATTCTTTGATTGCCTGTTCTGTCATTTGCAGTTGTTTTTTTAAGCGAAGGGGGGAAAGAATCCAACTTGAAATATGGTCATAATGATGAATTCCAATCGTATGTCCCTCCTGACTCATCCGTTTAATAATGGCAGGATAGGCTTTCACTTTACTGCCGACCACAAAAAAGGATGCCTTTACACCGTACTTTTTCAAAAGGTCAAGTAATTGTGGTGTGTATTCAGGATTGGGACCATCATCAAACGTTAATGCAATAGCCGGTGCATGGATTGTTTTGATGATTCCCCGCCCGCTCCTACGAATGAGGATGGTGGGCAATATGGCATAGATAAGAAAAAAAATGAATAAAAGAATAACACTTACTATCAATATTTTAATCACTCGAAAAACATTTCCTTTCCAACTTTCCGTTTGGGTAAGAACAACTCTACCTCTGTTCCCACTCCCTCCGTACTTTTTACGATAATTTCTCCTTGATGCTGTTTCATAATATTTTTGGCAATCGACAAGCCTAACCCTGTCCCGCCTGTCTCCCTGCTTCGTGCCTTGTCCACCCGGTAAAACCGTTCAAAGACATTCTCTATTTCACACTCTGGGATCCCAATTCCGTAATCTTTTACGGTAATAATCGTCAATTGTTCTTTATCCTGTAAGTACACATCTATTTTATCTGTACTATATTTAATTGCGTTATCGATTAAGATTATCATTGCCTGCTTTAGCTTGACTTCATCCGCGATAACCTTAATGGCTGGTTCATGGTAATGGAGGTTAATTTCCCTTTTATAGGCACTTTTAAGCTGCTTGAAGATATCTTCGCACAAGGAAACTAAATTGATTACTTTTGGTTCTAAAAGATTACCTGATTCTGTATCGGCTAAATCCAGAAACCTTTCTGTCATTTTTTGAATTCTTGTTGCTTCTGAATGAATCGATTCAATCGCATCATGGGCAACCTCTTCATTTTTTAACCCCCGTCTAAGCAGTAGGTCTGCATAACTTTTGATCACAGTAAGCGGGGTTTTTAATTCATGTGAAGCATCAGAAATAAATTGCCGCTGTTTTTCGAGATTTGCCTCTAATCTGCCAATCATCCGATTAAACGTAACGGCCAATTTTTGCAATTCATCCTTTGTCTCATGTTGGATGATAATCTTTTTCGGGATCCCACTTTTTTCAATATCCTCCATGGTGTTAATCATATTGGAGATAGGTTTCATAATCAGATTGGACAACCATCTACCACCGAGCAGTGATAATACCGCACCTAAAATGGTACAAAAGGCAAGAATGGAGAGTAATAAGTCTTTTCCTGTTTCCAATCCTACTAATTTCTCCCCAAACTCTAGTGTTCCTACTACATGACCATTTGATTGGATTGGCACCCTGACAATGGCAATTTGTTCTTCCTGATGATTAAGTCTAATGGTCCGCCTTTGCGTCCCTTTTTCAGTAGTGAATTGCGGTTTTATTTTAGCAGCTAATTTCGGATCATTCGTTACTTGATTAACTATTTTCGAATCTGGCTGAACGATCCTTATAAAAGACTGGTTCGTTAGGTATGGGGTTAATTTTTCTTTAATAACCGCTAGAGAATCTTCCTTGTTGATTTCGTTTATCAAATAATCAGCCTTTTGAAGTAGTTCACCATCTTCCATATTGACAGTAATCTTCATAAATGAAAAAAAGACAACCGCATTCACAGCAAGTAACATACATAAAATCCAAGCCGTAGTAATAAGATTGATTTTTGTGGTAATCTTCATTGTTAATTCTCCCTTACGGTATAACCAATGCCCCTTACCGTCTGAATAATCGTTGGGTCAGAAAAACCTTCTTCAATTTTCTTTCGTAAATGTCTGATAAACACATCAATGACATTGGTTTCCCCTTCATATTCATAGCCCCAAACATGAAGGAGGATGCTCTCCCTCGTGACAATTCGATTTTTATTGGATAGCAAATAAACGAGTAAGTCGAATTCCTTGGGAGTTAACGTGATGGAAGTCTCTCCCCTGGTGACCTCTCTTGTATCCAGATTAACAGTTAAATCCCTTATTTCTAATAAGGAGTCATTCGATTGTGAAGCCGTTACTGCAATGGTACTTTGCCGGAGACAAGAGCGAATTCTTGCTAATAATTCCTCAATTTCAAAGGGCTTGGTGATATAATCATTCGCCCCTTGATCGAGTCCTGCTACCTTGTCCATGGTCATATTACGGGCTGTTAATAAAATAACAGGGATAAGGTTATTCTCTTTTCGTATTTTTCTTAAAACCTCAATGCCATTCATTTCAGGCAGCATAACATCCAATAAAATTAAATCCAATTTTTCATGTAGGGCTGCCTGCAATCCCGATTTCCCATCATAAGCAACATTTACTTCGTATCCCTCATACTCCAGTTCGATCTTTAATATCTTGGCGATTTGTTTTTCATCTTCTACAACCAAAATCCGCTGTTTCATCGTCAGCCCTCCTTTTTATTGCCTTAACATAGGTCGCAAATCTAAGTGTTTTATTAAACCCATCTTATTTTTCTAGGAATGATCTACTTCAATTTAGCATGATTTCTGCTTAGTTTTCTTTTTTTCATTGAATTTTAATCTTTTATTCAGATCAAACTTGCCACAATCATTCGTCGATTCTATTAAAACATCAAATCTTTGCCCAAATTCATCATCCATGGCCATGTATTATGATTGACCTATACAAGCCAAAAACTCCTTCTTTTTAGTTGAAGGAGTTTTTTATGGTATTGGGGTGTCAGGCACCCTATTGGATTGGATTGGTTGGCTCATCGGTAATAAGGTCCTGCAATGAATGTTTCCGGATGGCTAATACAAGATCGGCAAGGAAGTATAATCCTACTGCAGACCAGACCCAGGCCCAATATGGTTCAATTGCTCCGTACATTGTTGCTACCGCAGGATGGATCCATTTTATGCAAAGAAGGGAGAGGATACTCCAGCAGGCCGAGAAAGGCAAACAAATATGGCCATGAAGCTGCATGGGTGAATCGGAATAATCCCACCATTTTTGGTTAAAAAGTTTCTGCAGCAATGCTCCGGTCACATATTCCACTAAGGTTGGAATCATGAAGCAAAGGAGAATAACGACTAACCAATTGGTTTCTGGTGAAATTAGATAAACCAAGAGCACAGGGGTAAAGCCGTACATCGGTTTAAATGGCCCAAAAAGAAAATTCGGCTTAAAAAACTCCCGTTTCGTGAAGAAGTTATAACTGTTTTCGAGCAGCCAGCCTAACCATGAGTAGACTGTAAAATAAAAAACGATTGTTGCTGCTCCTTCAAGATTAAAAAAATCCGGATTTTGAAACTCAATACCATTCAACAAGTTAATGATCATGGCTAAACCACCTTTCATGGATAAGAATTTCCCACTTTAGGTTTAACAGCCATGCATCCAAATATACAAAAAAATTCCTACTTAATTACAATCAGCTTTTCGTTTTAAGGCAGACTCTCGGACTGAGGATTCCGCCTACTTGGGCCGGGATTCCGCCAACTATCGGATTGATTTCCGCCAAACTGTGAGTTTTTCCTCCAAACTCCGAACTTATTCCGCCGAATCTCCTCGGGATTCCGCCAAACCCCTTTTTGTTACCATTTTTAATTGTTCTCGTTTCCATATATCCGTTCTATTTGGCACTTTTTACGCCAAATCATTTCATGAATGTCCCCACTGTTTACCGATGAATTTAATTAGACACATTGTTGATTATTATTCACGATGTATATTATAATTCGTTAAACAATATACAGTTATACAAAGGGAGGGATTTAACATGTCGGAAAAATCAACAGATAGGCGGATCTTACGGACGAAGCGGTTAATTCGTGATGCTCTAACAGAGCTAATGGAGGAAAAAGGCTTTGAAGGAATTACGGTTCGTGATTTAACGAAAAAAGCGGATATTAATCGGGGTACCTTCTATCTCCACTATCGTGATAAATATGATTTATTGGAGCAGAGCGAAGCTGAGATATTAAATGAAATTGAAAAAATGACCCTTGAGATAAATCCAAATGATTTCTTGAACTTTAATAGTGAAAATGATCCATTTCCCTTCATCATTAACCTATTTGAATTTTTCCATGAGAATTCAAGTTTTATGAAAGTGATTTTGGGTCCCAAAGGTGACGCATCCTTTCAAGGAAAATTGCGAGATATCATTAAAAAGACCTTTTTCCAACATGTTACGTCAAAGATAAAAGGGGAAGAAATGCTTGTCCCAGTTGAATATCTATTTTCCTATGTCAGCTCTGCCCACCTCGGTGTGATTCAGCACTGGCTAGAAAGCGGGATGGATAAACCGCCACGGGAAATGGCGATGATCTTATCGCGGATCACATTGTTAGGACCTAGGCATGTTACCGGGTTGATAAAAAATTAGGATAACATTTTTCATGGCAGCACTTTTTTCAAAAGTAAATGAACACTTTGTTAACTAGTGAACTATAATCAACACATTGTTGTTTTTTGTTCATTGCTTATCTCTCACTGAGTTGTAAAATAAAATCATAACCGCGTCAACAATCCTAGGGGGAATGATTGATGTATTCAACCATAAAAGTAGAAGAAGTCAGCAAAAGCTTTGGAAAAAAAACCGTTTTAAATGACGTCAACTTATCCATTGAGAAAGGGCAATTATTTGGGTTGATTGGACCTTCAGGGGCCGGGAAAACGACCCTTGTTAAAATGATTGTTGGCATGGATAAGGCGGATACCGGATCGATTCATGTATTAGATAAGAAAATGCCAAATCTTGCTTTACTTCAGGAAATTGGTTATATGGCCCAAGCCGACGCCTTGTATGGAGAATTAACAGGTGAAGAAAATCTGAAGTTTTTCGCTGCGCTATTCGGGTTAAATAAAGAAGCACAGAAAAAGCGAATCACTTATGTTTCTAACTTAGTAAACCTGACAGATGACCTAAAGAAACGGGTAGCTGCTTATTCTGGGGGGATGAAACGGCGCTTATCCCTAGCGATTGCCTTAATTCAGGACCCTAAAATATTAATCTTAGATGAACCAACTGTCGGCATTGATCCCGAATTAAAGTTGTCTATTTGGAAAGAATTCTTACGTTTGAAAAATGAAGAGCAAAAAACAATCATTGTCACCACTCATGTTATGGATGAAGCGGTGAAATGCGATTATGTTGCTATGGTCCGCGACGGCCGCATTTTAACGAGTGGAACGCCCGCAGAATTAAAGGCGTTCTACGGGACAGACGATTTTGATGAGGTATTTTTGAAGGCAGGGGTGAAACAATCATGAGAGTACTTGCGCTAATTAAAAGAATTTGTCAGCAGATGTTTCGGGACAAACGCACCTTAGCCTTGTTATTTGTGGCACCACTACTGATACTGACCCTGATGTACTTTTTATTCAATGGCAACACCGTCGATCCAAAATTAGGTGTCACGGGCGTTGATAGTGGGTTAATAACAGCCTTTAAAAAGGCAGACATTAACGTTAAAGAATACAAGTCAGTAACAAACCATACCATTCTAGATGACGACCTTGACGGACTGCTGCAGCAGGAGAATGGAAAAATAAAGCTGATACTTCGGAATGACGATCCTACAAAAGCGAAAGCGCTGCAAATGAAGGTAAACCAAGTAATCTCGGCACAGTTCCAAGCACAGATTATGATGCAAAGCTCCGGAAAGGCGCCAGCGATGACACCGAAAAGTATCGATATAACCTACGTTTATGGTGATTCAGATACCGTCTTTTTTGATGTGTTAAGTCCGATCTTAGTTGGTTTCTTTGTCTTCTTTTTCGTCTTTATTATTTCAGGAATTGGATTATTACGCGAGCGGACAACGGGCACATTGGAACGGCTGATGTCTACTCCAATTCGGAGATGGGAAATCGTTACCGCCTACTTGGTTGGCTATGGACTATTCGCGGTGATTCAAACAATTATTGTTGTATTCTATGCTATCAATGTGTTAGATATCGTCCTTGTCGGGTCGATATGGAATGTGCTCCTCATTAATTTAGTCTTAGCTTTGGTGGCACTCTCGCTTGGAATCCTGTTATCGACCTTCGCAGCCTCAGAATTCCAAATGATTCAGTTTATCCCGATTGCAGTTATACCACAAATATTTTTTGCAGGAATTTTTCCGCTTGAAGGGATGGCCGATTGGTTACAGGCAGTTGCAAAGGTAATGCCAATGTACTACGCAGGTGACGCATTAAAAGGTGTGATGTATAAAGGGTTTAGTTTGAGTGATATAAGCGGGGACCTTCTTGCCTTAGTAATCTTTGCCGCTATTTTCATTGTTTTGAATATCTTTTCATTGAAAAAATATCGATCCTTATGAGTATCCCCATAGCTAAAGCTAGGGGTTTCGAAAGAATAGGCTTTAAAGCCGCATTGTCTTTACGAGGGTTACCACAAGTCCCGCTACTACATCAGACCGAGGCTCTCAGCTTTGCATTTCTTTTCTTTATGATGATTATTTTTCGTGGGGATTGGAGGAACTGTTTTCTCTCCAGTCCTTCGAAGATATCCTTGGTATGTTTACGGACAATATTAAAAGCTCCATTCACATCGGCATGGATCAAAATCTTAGAACCTTTGATTTTGTAAAAAGCTCGACTGCTTCTATACCCGCTAAAATTAGTTTGGTGCTCTTCCTCATATGTTGGAATCGGGTCATGGTTCAAGAAACTAGACTTGGAGGTATAGCTTTCTTCTCGAACAATGACTTGTATTCCATGTCGCTCTGCTTTGTATCGAATCATTCCTATGAAAGTGGTATATGGGATTTGTATGAAGGTTTGTTTACTAGTTTTTTGCATATCAACCTCCATCTTGCAACCCTTATTTTTTCCAATGATGATCGTATCTATGGTTCTTTCTTTCGCAATCTCCACCACTTTTGCGCTGGCCTTATGTAAAAAATCCATGACTCGATTGTTCCTTTTTCGGTCTAATGAAGTTAATGTTGTGCTGTTAAACTTCCCTTCCTTTGGTCCTTTTCCATTTCGAAGGATACTCATGTATTTCGCTCTTAATTTGTTATAATATTGATTGATCGATTTTAACCATTTGCCCTTGATAAGCAGAGGCTTTAGCCCCGTGTTATCGATGATAGTTGCCAGGTTATCTACGCCCAAATCAATACCCATTACTCGCTTCGGCTCAAAAAGCCATTCATTTAATTGTTTTTCTGATCGTTTGATCTCCTTTTCCTGTTCACTTTTAAAAACGACTTCCATTACATACCGGCCATAAGTCGGGACAATCCGCACTTGTTGTAGTTTACCATCTATATGTGCGATTTTTCCCAGTTTTAATGTAAGAGGAGTTCCTGGTAATGAAAGCATATTTCCATTTTTAATTTTGGTAATTTGATTGGTTAAATAACAGGTCGTGCGTCCATTTTTCGGTTTGTATTTTGGAATCTTTGGCTTTCCGGAAAAGTTAGTAGGATTAATTTTATATTTCTTGGAGGCTTCGAAGAAACTTTTCCAATCATCATATACCTTTTTTATTGTTTGTTGATTGGACTGTGAGGGCATAGAAAGGTAATCGATTTGTTTCATCACTTTAAACAGTGCTTCTACAAAGGTATAGGGAAGGAACGCTTTCTCTGGATGAGGCATTTCAAATAGCTTTGGTTTTGGCTCGAAAACATGACCATTATTATCGACTTTTTGAGGCTTAGATTTGGCTCTCTCAAAACTTTTTAGACGAATTTTATTCATTTGAGGTAAATGGACTTGAATATCTGTTAGAACTTGAAGTTGATTTTCATTTCTTGTTTCATTTTTTAAAGCTGTGTAAACCTGTCTAACATAGTAGTTGGTGATATTGTACAAGTTTTTCGCTTTAAAACAGAGTGAGTCACAGTAGTCGAACAATACATGTTCCGGATGAATTTGAATTTTATAGGATCGATACATATCATTCACCCCCTCTTCAAAAAGAACAAGTGTTCTATATATATTCTCATTATACCAAAGAATTTCAAAGAATGTATAGTAAAATTACTTGCATTATCCTAAAAAAACAAACAAAAATACAGCTTATATCCCCATATCTAAAGCTAGGGGTTTTACGTTGCTTTTTGATAATCAGTTGACAGCCAAAGGACGCACATCCTTTGGTTTTTTTTATGTAAAAAAGTATCTCCCTAGAAGGTTTCAGAATAACGGATGAGCCGTTTGTTCATTCTAAACAATGAAGTATAAATCTAATTAAAGGAGACTATCATGGATCAAACACAGACACAAATACCTATTCCGAATCCGCCGCGAGCGATTACAACGAAAGACCTAATGTATATAAAAGATGCGTTATCGTGGGAGCTTCTGGCGTTTAAAAAGTTCCATTCCCTAGCACAAAACGCCGAAAATCCAACCTTCAAGCAGGCGCTTGATAAGGCCGGAAGGATGCACCAGAATCATTTTAATCGATTGCTTCCTCACCTGCAAGTGAACAATAATCAAGCAATGGCGAACATACCAAGTCCTTCACAAGTCAACTAAACACCATCATGAGGAGGTACAACCGTGCAAAACCAACAAGCGCAAAACAATAATCAAATCGCTAATCCGCAAACCGGACAATTGCCAAAAGTTAAAGGACCTAATATGAATGACCGTGACTACTTGAATGATGGGCTCAGTACTTGTAAATATTTAACGGATAGCTTGAACATTGCCGTTCGTGAAGCAAGTCATGAACAACTTCATGCTGATATCCTACAAATTTTAAACGAGACGCACCAAAGCTGCCGCGAGCTGTATACCCTGATGTTCCAAAATGGCTGGTACAAACTTGAAGCCGAAGACCAGCAAAAGCTTGACCAGGCATATCAACAATTTAGCAATTATTCAACCCAATTTCCTTATTAACGCAACCTGGCATCCTTGATGCCAGGTTCTTCCCTATTCAACTGTTTTCAAAATACAACAAAGGGGGATGATTCATCATCCCCCCTCTTTGTTATTTTCGAATTGTTTTTAATGCTCCGCTCCAACTATTCACTTCGTCCAGCATATTATTTACATTTGTAAGGTGTAATTCAGCTGGCTTGAATACACTGCCGTTTTCAAAGTCTGTAAATAATGACAAGGTTGGGTGTGTACGAACATCCGCCACTTTCAATTCGCCTAGAATTCCACGTAAATGTTCAGCTGCACGAGCTCCGCCTGTTGAACCATAACTTACGATTCCAGCAGCTTTGTCATTCCATGCTTCACGTGCAAAATCAAGGGCATTTTTTAATGCACCAGTGATGCTGTGGTTATATTCTTGAACAATGAATACAAAACCATCTAAGTTAGCAAGTTTTCCATTCCATTCAGCGATCCCAGGTTCTGAACCGTCAGTTGTACCTAAGAATGGTAAATTGAAGTCCGCGATATCAACGATTTCATAGTTTGCATCGCCGCGTTTGTCGGCAATCCCTTTCACCCATTCCCCTACTTGTGGGCTTACTCGTCCTTGACGTGTGCTACCTAAAATAATACCAATGTTTAATTTTGTCATTGTTTTTTCCTCCTTTGTTGTTGAATCACCAAATAGTCTACCTAAAAAACCCAACTTCAACACCACCTATAAAAATTTTTTATCTAAAGAGTTACGTAGTGTTCATGAATAAACAAAACACTTATAGGCAGGATATTATCCTACTCAATATTACAGAGTAATCTCGAATTGGATTATTATCAATTAATATATCTCTAATTCAAAGTAATTTTATAATATAAAATACATATTGTCAATGAAATAATCTTATTTGTTTTTTATGCAATTAGATTACCCAATAAAGAACGTAAAAAACCACTTAGCAATTTTTGGCTAAGTGGTTTTTTGAATTTGGTGTCAGGCACCATCGTTATCCTATTTTCTCATCATACTTGCGCTCGTCCTGAACAAAGAGGATGCCCAGTTCGTGGTGGTCACCTTCGTAAAGGGCACGTTGGAGTAAGCGAATCTCTCCATTGGTATCGAGAACCTCTAGCTTACAGTGCGCACGGTTTTTTTGCAGGGCTTCGTAGAACACCTTTTCATCACGAACCAGCACTCCATTTGCTTTTGAGATGATTTCACCAACCTGCAGACCCATTTTACTTGCAGGTGACTCGGGAATGACACCAATAATCATCAAGCCTTGATTTTTTTTTGAAAAATAAAAAGGGAGATTATCATCCTTCATCATTGTCATTAATGTAATCAATTCACGGCCAAGGACAGCCAGAGCCGCTACCACGATCGAACTGAGCGGTAACCAATAGCCAGCGACAGAAAGTAATGTAACGAAAACCCCAAGGACGATTACCCGGCGTCCATGAAGCTGAATAGCAACTTTGGGCAGCATCCCTTTGACTTTCTGATGAAAGCCAATCGCAAATGGCACCAGCATTAGTGAGTACTCTTGTGATCCCAGATGAAAGACTGGCCACCAATCGAATGGAAGTTGCAGTGCATTACCTGGTATAAGTAAGAACAATGGAAGCATCCAGAGGCGCTTTCCTTCATGCAATCCTACGTTTTGACCGCGTTTGCTTTTGGCAAGTTTAGGTGAGGTCCCTTTTCCGCCATTTTTAAAAATTAGGATTCCTTCTGCAATTAACATCAGTCCTAGCACAACGACAACAGAAGGATAAACCTTGTCACCCAGTGATAGAAAGGACTTCGTAAAGAGCGGGATTGACCAATTATTTTCTGCAATCAATATAATCGCGAAAAAGGCAGCCCCAATTGTATATGCAGGCGATATCCATCGAACATTTGTAGTCAGTGACCACAAAAACGTAAAGACAGCAATCAGTAGAATTGTTGCAAATGGAACGGCGATGCCAGCTGCGACAATAATAATAGAAAGAACCAGTCCGATCAGTACTCCCTGCGGAAATAACTGGCGGAGTTCAAAATAGGCATCATGTGCCCGAATATGAAAGTTTTTTCGCTCACGCTTCACTCTTGTAACGCCTAAAATCCCTGTTAGGAAAACAAGATAGTATAAAACAGGATGAAGAAATAACTTGCCTGTCCCTTTTAGAAGTTCCACAAGCCATGTTTCCACCATTTCCTGCCACCTGCCTCTATTAATTCTAGTAATTTATCATAAAAAAATCTCTTAAAGATTATTTTACCAAATTAGAACCATAAAACATATTGCTAGTTTTTAGAAAACGGCAAAAATGTTGTAACAGTTACTACCCAAAAAGAAAAACAGAGGCTAAAGCCCCTGCTTTCCTATTTGGTAATTAATCTCAATGCCGTTTGCAGCTGGAGATCGTTTTTCTCTTTTTTCATTTCAACAATCGAAGCTTCTTCAAGTTTAGCAGCTGTTTTGGGGCCGATTTTTCCTGTCGGATTCATGTTAACATGGAGTTGGAAGCCTTTTACGGCTATGGTCGTTTCCTTGCTGAAGTATCCATCCGTCCGACCAGGGGCAAATCCTAAACCAGCCAACACTTCTTGAGCATTCTTAACCTGCTCATTGTTCATATCTTCTTCCAGTGGTTTTTCTACTTGAATGGGATGGGTGGCGAATATGGCCGGTTGCTTAACGGCCACATCTGGCTGGATTCCTTTTTTATGGATCCAATTTCCATCTGGGGTCAGCCATTTAAATAACGTTAACTTGATATTGCTGCCATCCCCCATTGGGACAGCTTGTTGAACAGTGCCTTTTCCAAACGTTGTTTCCCCGATGAGCTGGTAACCTACCGCCTCTTGCAGTGAACCTGCGAGAATTTCCGATGCGGAGGCACTGCCTTTGTTGACAAGCACAAGCACTGGATACTCCTTTTTCTTCGATAGCGTCGAGAAGTAACGTTTTTTCTTACCGTCCCGCTGTTGGATTTGGACGTACGGCTTATCCTTTGGTACAAATTCTTTTAAAATCTCACCGACACTATCCAGAAGGCCACCAGGGTTTCCACGTACATCAATAATTAACCCTTTAATATCATCGTTTTCGAGGGCCGATAATTCCTTTTCAAAATCAGCGGCCGTATCCTCAGAGAAGGAGGTTAATTCAATATAGCCAATCTTTTTGCCATCCTGCTTCTTAATGGAAGCATGTACGGTCTCAAGTGGAATTTCATCACGTGTGACATCAATGGCTAGTGGATCTTTTAACCCTTTTCTCGCAATCATTAATTGAACCGTTGTGCCTTTTTTACCGCGGATTTTTAGCGTTGCTTTATTCAAGTCAAGTCCTTCCACACTTTTTCCATTCACCTTTAATATTTGATCATTCGGCTTGATGCCTGCTTTTTCAGCCGGGGAATTTTTAAATGGTGAGACGATCACTATTTTCCCATCAACCATTCCAACTTCGGCTCCAATCCCTTCGAATGAGGATTCCAAAGTTTGTGTGAATTGTTGGGCTGTTTCCTTGTCCATATAGACGGAATACGGATCCTTTAAGACAGAAAGCATCCCTTGGATCGCGCCCTCTACTAATTTATCCTGATCCACTTTTTCAACATACCTGCTTAAAATAAGGTCATAGGCCTGCTCTACTTTTTCAAGATCAGCTGTATTTTCTTCGGAAATTATTTGATTATCTTTTGGTGAATGCGCTAACTCAAGCTTCTTGTTCCCGATGTTATGATCTAATAACTGCATTCCTGCATATGTGCCCCCCGCTCCTGTCAGAAGCGAACCCGTCATCAACAGGGCAATCCATCTACGATTCATTTCAATCCTCCTCGAGTTAAAAATGCATGTCCTATCTATTTTTATAACAAGGCTCCAAATTCCTGCCCGATTATTAACTTATATGTTAGGAGTGGACGAGTTATGATTACAGAAAAAAAAGCGCAAGCGCCCGTTTAGCTGCGTATGGACTGGAGCGCTCCAACTGAGATAAAGGAAACACGGAGAGCGTTAGCGCATTCGTGCTTGACTTATCGTAGGGCGGAGAGCGAAGTCCACTAGCAGCTGGGCGCTGGAGCTGGATTCAGAGAACTATTTCAAGTAATCCATAATAAATAATTTTATAATTTCCTTTCAAATAAAAAAATGGAAGAAGTAAGAACTTCTCCCATTCCATTATTATAGTGGCACAATGCCCGATGGATTGATTGCCGCATGATATTGCCAACGCCCTTTGTATAGTTCAAAGTGTAAGTGCTGACCTCTGGAATCACCAGTGTTACCCATAACACCGATTTGTTGTCCTTTTTTCACGGTTGCACCTGCTCCCACCAAACTTCTTCTCATATGTGCGTAAACGGTGGTATACGTTTGACCATTTATGTTATGCAAAATATAAACTACGTTGCCATAAGTTGTTGAGTAATGTGAAACATATACTTCCCCATCTGCAGCAGCGACTATTGGTACATTATCGCCCGGTTTTGCGATGTCAAAACCATAGTGGAATGATCCACCGCGACCCCCAAAGCCCGAAGTAATTACCCCAGGTGCTGGTCTTGTGAAGCTGCCACTTGAAACCTTTGGTGCAGATGATGATGCACTGCTTCCACTTGGTGCAGACGAAGAATCACTGCTTCCACCCTTAGATTGATTACTTTTAGCTTGAGCCGCTTCTCTTGCCTGACGCTCTCGCTCATTTTGGATTGACCTTTTAATGGCTGCCTCTTGAGCCGCAAGGATTTGCTCTCTCTCCTGCATATCCAGCATACCCTCATGAGCTTCTTCTTCCTGATCTTTCAGGCTAGCTAATAGTTTTTCTTTTTCTTTCTTTTGTGCACTTAATTGCTGGTTCATATTTTTTAAGTCTACAAGCATCTTCTGGAGGCTAGCAAGGTTCGTTTCTACTCTCGTTTGTTTCTCGAGAAGTTCCTTTTTGTCCGCCTCATGCTGTTCTAAAATATCCTGGTCCGCCTGTACGATGGTTGCTACTGCGTTGGCACGGTCAATGAAATCATTAAAGCTGGTGGATCCCATTAACACATCCAAATAACTAACCATTCCACCATTCTCTTGGTAGCTGCGCGCCCGTTCCTTCAAAAGCACATTTCGCTTTTGAATTCGCTCCTTGATGATTTTTGTTTCAGCTTGGAGCTTAGCCACTTCGGCTTTCGTATTTTTGATCTTCTCAGTTTTATCATTTATTTTGTCAGTTGTATCATCAATCGCAAAGTCAAGACGTTTCTTTTCACTCTTAACATCTGCCTGCTGACTTTGTAATGTTTTAATCTTATCGTTTGCTGAATTTATATCTGCTTTTATATTGGAACGTTGGTCCTGAATTTTAGTTTGTTCACCTTTCAATCCGGAAATCGATTCGGCCTCTGTTTTAACTGTTACTCCGCCAAAAATTGTTCCCAGCCCGACCGTCGTTGCAACGGCAATAGTAATTACTGATTTCTTCATTTCCGATTTTTCCTCCCATTCTCTCTATGTACAGGTTAAATCGTTCTTTATCTTTGTGTGAACGAATATTGTTGTGTACGAAACTTTAGATGGTTCTCATGCGTTTATTCTAGTAATCTGATCGTTCATAATAAATAAGGAAGGACATGAAGACTGCCCTTCCTGATCTAATCAAATGCACTAAATGGGTGCTCTCACTTATCTAGTTAAACCTTTAAGAATTTTCTTACGGACATCAAACTGCCCCAAACGCCGATTAATGCGCCCATTAAAATCAAAATGCCAGAAACCTGATAGACAAACGGATCAAACGGCAAGATTTTGATAAAAGTCCCCTCAAGCTTAGGGCCAATGTAATCATAGGCACGATAGTAGGCAATCGCAATCAGGATAATGGGCAGAATGGACCCAAGAAAACCAAGCCATAATCCTTCCAAAAAGAACGGCCAGCGAATAAACGTATTCGTTGCTCCTACTAATCTCATAATCTTAATTTCTCTCCGTCTTGCAATAATCGTAATTTTAATTGTATTAGAGATTAAGAAAATGGCTGTAAAGAATAAGCCGATGATTAAAACAACCCCGACGTTGCGGCTCGCTTTAATAAACTTAAATAACTTTTCAACCTTGCCCTGGCCATACTTTACCTTGGCAACAAAATTGGATTGTTTGATTTGATTCGCAACTTCCATCGTATCTGTTGGTTTTTTCGTTTTTACGATAAATACATCGTTTAAGGGATTATCTTGTTCAAAAAGTTTAAAGGACTTGCCTTCCTCACCAAGACTGCTTACTAAATTATCTAGTTCATTCTTTTTAGAGGAGAATGTTACACTTTTCACTTCAGGCATTCTTTCAATCTCACTTTTTAAGGTTTGCTGATCTTTTGGGGTTGCAGCAACATCGATGTGAACGCGAATTTGCACATCATCTTCAATGGTTTGTGCTACTCTGTTAAGATTCATCATAATAACGAAAAAGACACCAACTAAAATCAAGGTAACGGTAACAGCACTAACGGATGCAAAAGTCATCCAGCCATTTCTGCTTATATTTTTAAAACTATCTCGAGCGTGACGGCCAATTGTTCTAATTTTCATAACCGTATTCACCTCTTTCATCATCACGTACTATTTTTCCACCCTCAATGGCAATAACACGATGCTGCAATGTATTAACAATCTCGCGGTTATGTGTTGCCATAACAATCGTGGTTCCTCGTGCATTAATTTCTTCAAAAATTTTCATGATTTCCCATGATGTTTCCGGGTCAAGGTTTCCAGTAGGCTCATCCGCAATGACCACTTTCGGTGAATTGACAATAGAGCGGGCAATAGAAACACGCTGTTGCTCACCACCAGAAAGCTCAGTTGGCAGCATTTTTATCTTATGCTTTAAATTTACAAGATCGAGAACTTCCATCACTCTTTTTTTTATGACTTTCGGCTGCGCTTCAATAACCTCTAAGGCAAAAGCTACATTTTCATAGACTGTTAACCGTGGTAACAGCTTGAAATCCTGAAAGACAACGCCAAGATTCCGACGGAAAATGGGTACCTTTTTCATCTTTAATTTTGCGAGGTTGACACCATTCATTGTGATGGTCCCTGAAGTAGGAACTTCCTCACGATACATCATTTTAATGAATGTCGATTTTCCAGCACCACTTGGTCCGACAACATAGACAAATTCGCCCTGGTTTATCCGGACGTCTATCCCATTTATGGCAGAAACCCCATTCGGGTACTTTTTATATACATCTTGTAGTTCTATCATTTTTATCACCTTTATTTAAAGACTTCTCGAATTGTGATTCGACAATAATCTTTATTTATTTGCAAAATGGACTAGGATAACAAAAAATATGTGCATAATTTCGCATAATCCTATTATAACATCATAAATTGCTAAAAAAAGCGGTAAAAATATTACAGTTTCTTTTCAAAGAATTACAAAACCCGACAAAGTTTGCGTTATGGGCAAAAAAAAACGCTCTATCTTTTCAAATAGAACGTTTTTGTAACCTTTATTTTTTAGCTGCTAGCCATTCAGCAACTTGGTTCGCGTCATCGCCGGTAACTACGTTTGCCGGCATTTGACCTTTACCATTTTTTAATATACCTAAAATTTCGTCCTTAGAGTACTTTGAGCCAACCTTTGTTAAGTTTGGTCCCATACCACCCGTAAGATCGCCCCCATGACAGCCAGAACATTTTTGATCGAAAATCTTTGCTCCGGCATCACTGGTAACAGTGTCCGTTCCCTTG
The DNA here is from genome assembly GCF_900177675.1 of Bacillus sp. OV166. Taxonomy (GTDB): domain Bacteria; phylum Bacillota; class Bacilli; order Bacillales; family Cytobacillaceae; genus Neobacillus. The sequence continues at coordinate 5,696,968 of NZ_FXWM01000001.1, forward strand.
TCCGTTCCCTTGTCCGTTCCCTTGTCGTTATTGCCGCCTCCGCAGGCTGCAAGTCCCATAACTAATGCTGTTCCCATTAACAATGTAAGTAGCTTTTTCTTCATTACCTGTACCCCCTTCTGAAAATATTACCATCAATGCACTATTATACCAATCCTATGCCCGTTTGAAACCCTCTCCCAACACTTCTGCGGCATCCATAACGACCACAAACGCAGATGGATCAAGGGCTTTGACCAATTGTTTCAATTTTGTGAACTCCGTTTGGTCGACAACACACATCAGAACTGGCCGTTCATGGTCCGTAAATCCACCATATGCTGATAGTTTTGTCACACCACGGTCAATTTTATTCAAAATTCCTGCACGAACTTCTTCTTGTTTACTTGTAATGATCATTGCCATTTTTGATCTTCCAAAGCCAACCTGAACAAGGTCAATCGTTTTGCTAGTCACATAAAGGGCTATCAATGCATACAATCCCTTTTCGATATCAAACACGATGGCAGCAGTGAGCACGATTAATCCATCGATTAGGACGACACAACGGCCCAGTGTAAAACCTGTATATTTATTAATAATCTGCGCGGCGAGGTCGGTCCCGCCGGTGGATGCCTTTCCCCTAAAAACAATCCCCAAACCGAGCCCTACGCCAATTCCCCCAAACAAAGCCCCGAGTAGAGCATCATTTGTCCATGGCTCTAAATTTTTGGTAAAAAAAACAATGAACGGTAAAAAAATCGTTCCCACTAGCGTTTTGACGCCAAATTGCTTCCCTAAAAACACGATACCAGCAATGAACAAGGGTATATTAAATGCCCACTGTACATAGGCTGGTTCCCAGCCCAAGACCGTTTTTAGAATCGTACTGATGCCGCTAACTCCACCAGAAGCCACTTGGTTCGGTAGTAGAAAAACGTTAAATGCCAGACCAATAATCGCCGCCCCAATCAGAACAAATAGATAATCTATCGCCATTCTCATTTTTGGATAGGTTAGTGTAAGATTACTTAAAATATTCATAAATCTATTCTCCTCAAAAAATTGATTCTTCAGTTATAATTTCTATCAACCGAGAGTGAGTATAGCACGGGCAAATTTTGGTGTAAATGGCATTAAGTTGACGTGTTAAAGGGTTAAAATTTTTATTAGTATTTGCTAATAACGGGGTTTTGATAAGGAATTTATGATTGAATACGCTGTCATTTGTTTTGCTAAAACATTATCAATAAATGTTATAATATGTTGAAAAGGAGGGGTACCCGATGGAGCAGTTGTTACGACAAATGATGGAACAAATGAATCAACAGTTTGATAAAATTGATCAACGCTTTACCGTAATTGATAAGCGATTTGATGCCATGGATGACCGGTTCGATAAAATTGAACTTAGACTTGATGCTATGGATGAACGTTTCGATAAAATTGAACTTAGGTTAGACACCATGGATCAGCGATTTAATGCTATGGATCAACGTTTTGATGCTATGGATCAACGTTTTAATGCTATGGATCAGCGTTTTGATGCTATGGATAATGAATTCATTGGTGTGAAACAACGGTTAGATAAAGTAGAAGCAAGTATTCACTCACTCGAGGATACGGTTAAAAATAATGCCACGGAATTTAGGAGTTATTTCAGACACATCGATAACAAATTGGAACATCATGATAAAATGTTTAAAATGCTTTCTGCAGAAGTGTAGATTCAAAATTTTAGGTAAATCCACTTAAACCACAAAGTAACGATCACACAACCCCACCATGATCGGCAAATATCCCAAAAAATAAGCCTTTGCCGAATGGGTCAGCAAAGGCTTGATACATTTATTTCAAATACTTGTTTAAAAAATTCCCGTGTTACGAAATCCTTGACCTTAGATACGCATCAATAAACTGATCCAAATCCCCGTCCATCACAGCTTGAACATTTCCGCTCTCGGCACTGGTCCGGTGGTCTTTCACCATCGAATACGGATGGAAGACGTAAGAACGGATTTGACTTCCCCAGCCGATCTCCTTCTGTTCGCCACGAATTTCCAGAAGCTCTTGTTCTTGTCGCTCAATTTCCAATTGATATAACTTAGATTTCAGCATTTTCATTGCCGCATCACGGTTTTTAATCTGCGAGCGCTCTGATTGGCAGGTGACGACAACATTCGTTGGCACGTGGGTAATCCGGACGGCGGAATCCGTGGTGTTGATATGCTGTCCACCCGCTCCAGTCGCACGATACGTATCAATTTTTAAATCTTCTGTCCGAACTTCTATTTGAATGTCATCATTTAACTCAGGCATCACTTCACAGGAAACGAACGAAGTATGGCGACGGCCTGAGGAATCAAATGGGGAAATCCTTACCAGACGGTGAACCCCTTTTTCCGCCTTCAGGTAGCCATAGGCATTATGACCTTTGATCGCAAGCGTAACACTCTTAATCCCAGCTTCATCCCCAGGCAAGTAATCGAGTGTCTCGACCTTAAAGCCCTTTTTCTCAGCCCAACGGGTATACATCCGCAAGAGCATCGAGCCCCAGTCCTGTGATTCTGTTCCGCCAGCACCTGGGTGAAGCTCCAAAATCGCATTATTTTTATCATACTCCTCACTCAAGAGAAGCTGCAGTTCAAATTGACTCAAGCGCCCTGTAAGCTGCCCGAGCTCATCTTCCAACTCGGTCCGCAATTCTTCATCATTTTCTTCTTTGACAAGCTCATAAGTTAATTCCAAATTTTCAAAGCTCTCATTAAGCTTGTAAAATTCATGGACCTGGTCCTTCAAACCGTTTGCTTCACTAATGACGGTCTGAGCTGCTTGCTGATCATTCCAAAAGTCAGGATGCAGCATCTCATCATCTAGCTCAGCAATTCTCGCTTCCTTATTTTCAAGGTCAAAGAGACCCCCTAAAGTCCGCTAATTTCTTAGCTGTTCTTTCAAGTTCATTACGAATTTCTGCTAATTCCATTTTCTTCACCTCTATAAAAATTAAAAATATGACCTGTATTGTATTTTATACCGAAAATCAATTGTCAGTTCCTTAACCATTATAGCGTGATAACCGTATAAAATTCAAAGTTTGGTCTTAAAAAAGCACAAACCTGTTGTTAAGGAATGATCGAAAAATCTTTATTTGGATCATCCAAGACATAAAATATCATTTCAATCAAATTTCATTAGTATTTTTATATTTCTGACTGTCAAAAATGTTACTATTAAATTAAGTGGAAAGTGGATGAAATCCACTTTATTTCAGCTATTTTATACATAATTCACCTTTTAATATGAATGAACATACTACATCATGCAATTAGTGCGCTGGATAAATAAATAGGGTAATCAAAGGAGCGGAATGAGTTGGAGAAAATAAACCGGAATGGTCCTTGTCCATGCGGAAGTGGGAAAAAGTATAAAAAGTGCTGCGGGGCTAATGAAGCCGTATCGATTACCGATATGATTGATAGTGAAATCGACGTCCTGCAAAAGCATATCCTCCATTATGTTTACTATCACTTCGGGCCAGAAATACAAGAGGATTTCGAAGTCCTTGAAGAAATGATTGAAATCGATAATGAACAGGAACGAGAATTTTATGAGTTGATTCATGCCATTTGGTTTACTCTTTTTGAGGGATTAGATGATGGGGAAACCATTATCGAGAAGTTTATTGCGGCTGAGATTGGGAAAATTAAACGGCCTAAATTAAGAAAGATTTTACAAACATGGACGGAAGCTCGAACGATTGCTGGAAAAGTCCTTGCCGTTGAGAATAATAGAGTAACGGTGGAGGACGGCTTTACCTCTGAAGAATTTGAAGCAATCATTGCGAATGTGCCTATCACGGTTGAAGAAGGTTCCTTCTTCGTAGGAATCTTGGTTCCCTATGACCAAAATTATGTCTTCTTTCCATCTCCCTTTGATTTACCAGACCTAAAACCTGAAGATGCTTTTTCATACATTGAGGATAGCAGTATCGAAGCAGATTACGACTCACCCCAGGAATACTTGACTGACTTTTTCCTGGAGGTTTTGAGCGAACTTCCGATGGTCGGCAGTTTTTTGGAAATCGATGAAATGGATTGGCCGGCACCAATCTATAAAGAAGTCGCCGAAATCTTTAAGCAACAGTTGGAATCTCTTGATGTACCAGCATCCATAGTCGACACGGGGGTTATTCTCTGGCTGAGTTTTTGCCAGAAAAGGCAAAAGCGAATCCAAAATCCGAATCTGTATGTTGCCGCCCTCCATTACCTAGTGTCAACGATTGCACCGTTGGAAAAAACGTATACGCAAAAGGAGCTCGCCAAGCTGTATAGTGTTTCTACTGGATCTGTTTCCTCCATATTCACAGAGTTGGAAACGGTATTACATCCGGAAATTGCCGAGTTGATTGGAATGGTCTATGGGGTAGATGAAGCGCCGCTACTGCCGCCTTTTGAAAAGGCACCTGTTATTGATTTCCCAAGAAAAAGCGCGCCCGCGGCTGAAGAATCAAGGAAAGCAGAAGCGATTCGGGATTCATCTGTTCAAACACTGACACTTGTCGATACTTCATCTAAAAAAACTAAAAGCCCAGTTCGTAAAGTTTCAAAGCGGGATGAAGAGCGGGCTAGAAATTTAATTTACGACGCCTATCAATCGGACGGCCAGCAGCGTTATAAGCTGGCAGAAGAAGCAATAACGCTGAACCCTAATTGTTCGGATGCCTATGTCATCCTTGCTGAAAAAACAAAAAGTCTTGAAGAAGCCATCTTGCTCTATGAAAGAGGCATCCAGGCGGGCGAACGAGAACTTGGTAAAGCGTTTTTCAAGGAGAACAAAGGGTACTTCTGGGGGTTAATTGAAACAAGACCCTTCATGCGTGCGAAACTACATTACGCAGAGGCCTTGTCTCTGATCGGAAAAATAAACGAGGCCATCCTCCAATATGAAGAATTGCTAGAACTCAATCCAATGGATAACCAAGGCGTTCGTTACTCGTTGTTTGTAGCCTACCTAGATGCGGGAGACACTAAGAAAGCTAGTGACTTGCTCTACCAATATGAAGAGGAGTCAGCCCAAACTTCATACAATAAGTTGTTGCTTGAGATCCAAGAAAGAGGCTTTACTGCGAAGGCCGCGAAACTGCTGAAGGAAGCAAAAAAAGATAATAAGTATGTGATTAGCTATTTATCAGGCAAAAAACGCCTGCCCGCCTATCCACCTGACTATTACGGGTTTGGTGATGAAAATGAAGCAATTGTTTATGCAGATATGCATTTGCATTTATGGAAGAAGATTGATGGGTTAAAAGAGTGGTTGAAAAGCGTTAAGTAAAATAGAAAAAACGAGCGGAGAGGCCCCCGCTCGTTTTTTATGGTGTAATTCTTTTAGGTGCATGTGCAGTATCCATAAAGGATTTGCTATCGCTATGACATTCTGAGCATGTTTTTATACTTTCCCTGTCATGACCATCATTTTCTGAATTAACAGGATCGCCCGTTTCTTTATCGTAGATCGCATTACCTTTTTTACCATAAAGATCTGTTTGGCCATTATGGCAGGATAGACAGAATTTACGTTGTGCGTCAGCATCCCACTCTACAGTAGTTTTATTAAACCAATTATCATCAAGTTGATCGCTCTCAGGTTTTTGCCCCAACTTAATATTTCCTAACTCTGGTCTTAGCATCTTAATATTACTTGCTCCGTGTGTTTCGTGACACTCGGCACACGGAAGCTGTCCATTTAACGAAATGCCGCTTTCAGTTTGAGCTTGAATATTATGCCCTGATTGGCTTTTAAGGGTTCCGTCAGCGTAATACTTTTTAATATCTTTAGCCTTTCCTGCTGTGTGACAGTTAAAACATAATGAGTAGTCGCTTTCAACCCCGGCAGCTGTACTTGCCTTTTTGTAATTAAAGAAAGGATCAGTTCCCAGACTAGGGTGCATACTGTTGGGATTTTCTTTCGTCCCTGGGTTATGTGGATCATGACAGCTAGAACAGGAAACACTGGAATCCTTATAATGTTTACTATGCGCAGCATTGTCCTCGATCTTTGGTGAACCCGTTCCATCGTGACATGCCATACACAATTCATTTTCATTAGAACCCTTTCCAAGGAATTCATCTGTTCCGTTATGCGTGCTATGGCAGAAGGAGCAAGCACTTGTAACAACCGAAAACGGACCATGGATATTGTCGTTATCGATCGTTTCATCGTCTACTCGGTTCACCTGATATGCAGTATTTTTATAATCACTAACTGTAGTGAATTTTAGGAATCTTGGAATAATGACATTCCCTGTTTCACTTGAGAATTTCGGGTTCAGATATACATAATAGCTTGTGCTAGGTTTAAAGTTTTGATCAGGTGTAAATGTATAAACATAGGATTTGAGATTTTCGGTTAATACAGTTGTTGTTATTAAGTCTTCGGATCCTTTTATGTCCCCAAAAGACGTTAACAATGGTTGTGATTTAGTTAATATCTCAGTACTCCTTACATCTACTAATATCACATAATTCAAGGGTACTCGAGTCATATCCTCCACTGGAAGAAAACTGCTAGGTACAGCCTTTTCAGGCTCATACTTATCGGCAGCATCTTTTGGAATAAGATACATCTTGGCCATATATGGCCTTGTCCTTACCTCATCATTGGCTGGCTGCGATGAAACAGTTACTTCGGTGGATGTTGGGGTGGTTTCTTGAATCGTACCCTTTTCTTCAGTAGAAGTTACTGGATTTCCGGCCCCATTATCAGCTGTTTCAGGAATATCTTCAGTCATGACAGTACCATCCAACTTAACAGTAAAGGATCGTTCTTCCTTAGCGCTTACTCCCTCCTCATCAGTGACAACAAATGTTATCGTATGAACTCCTTCACTAAAATCCCTTGAATAAGAGAAATCTGCACCGTTTTCCTTAGGTGTTAGTGTAAGCTTTCCTTCATCTGTAATATCAATAGGCTGCTGAGAGGACTCTAGCTGTTCAAAAACCTTTACTGAGAGTTTATCAGGAGTAGTTAGATCATCAGAAATGCTTCCTGTAAATTCAACCACTGGAGCATTTAACACCGCCCCTGCATCCGGAGTTAGCATCTGAATTTCTGGAACAGCCGATGCTGATACCACAATGTTATCAGGAGAACTAAAAAGGAGGGAACTAAGAACAACGCTCCAAATAACAAAGTATGAGATTAGCTTTCGGTTGTAGTTCTTCCTTTTCATGCTATTCATCCTTTACTTTTCACGAATTTAGGTACTAAACTATAATCTATTATATCAACTGAATTAACATTAATTATCGGCTTTAAGTTAAATATTTTTGACAATTAATAAGCACGGGTGCAATAATAAAAACAAGGTAACAATAGTGATATTGTCACCTTGTTTAATATGAAAATTAGTTCAAGCTAACAAATAGTGAGGCTACTTGTTAGCTTTTTTATTATTACTTAATCAGTGATTTACCTGAGTAATCTCCACCAGGAACTAAGTAGTTTTTATAATCAGTAGTATTTGGATAATTTGTGGTTCCAGGTGTATTGGCAATTTGGTGTGTAGATTGGTGACAAGCCCAACATACAGCCATGTTAGTGAATCTCTTTAAAGATGAACCTTTTTTACTTACTTCTTTCATGTAAGCCTTAGCTTGAGCGTCAGTCCAGCCTTTTCCGCCGTCAACAATTGGTTTTTCTAAATCTGCAATTGTTTTACCGGCAGTGTCTCTTAATGTGGTAATATCAGTACCGTGAGCAAAGTGACATGCAGTACAGCTTCTACCTTGCTTAGTACTGTTTGTTGTATGTGTATAGTGTACACGATCGGCTCTTGGACCATTTTCTCTATTTTTTAAGTAGTCGTCATGGCAACTTGCACAGAATTCAGAGTAATTCAATTTGTAATCATAAACTTGTGCTTGGGTTAATCCATCAGCTGGTTTATTATAGATACCATTAGATTTGTAGATTTTTAATCCAGAAAGAGTAGTGCTATTGTTGATGTCTGCATATGCAGGATCTTCTACTAAATTCAGCTTAATTGCTTTTTGTCCCACTGGAACTTGATTCAATTTTGTAATCGTTTCAGTATATCCAACGATAGTAACATTATAGTTGTTACCATATTGCTTCCCAGCTACAGTTTCATTTAATAAACGATCATTTGCAGATCCGTGTGGATTATGACAGCTTGAGCATTCAAAAGTAGCTGTAGATTTATTGTTTAATGCTCCAGGAGCTGATCCTACTACTAAATTTGAATCGACATCATGCATGGAAGCACTTAGCTCGTGAGAGTCGATTACACCTGCTTCACTAGCTTTTGTAACATTATAGAAGCCCATTGTACCATCATGGCATGACATACAAAGTTCTTTTTCACCGCTCTTCATTAACAACATATCGTCTTCCCCATTATGCGTGCTGTGGCAGTTAGCACAAGAGTTAGTGTTGTTTTGGAAGTTACCATGTGTTTTGTGTGTATTTTGATTTCCAGAGTTGTCAATATCCCCAACATGAATAGTTGGTGCCGGGTTTGTAGAAGTTGGTGTAAATGTTTCTGCAGAGGCAATAGCGCCAAACATGCTTACCAAAAGAAGCATTAATAGTGCAGACAAGCTGATTTTTAACTTCCTCATTTCTAATAAACCTCCCATAGATCTTTCTGTTTGTTTTTTCTCTCTCTTTTTCCTTTTTCTATGTGCTTGAAAACGATCTATTCTTTCTTTTATTCACCACCCCCTTAAAGGAACGATAATCTTCATATCTATTTTTTTGTGAACAGTAGCGGTTAGATAAAAATGTTTATATTTATCAAAAAACAAACCATTTGGAGGTATGACTGGTCGTTTTCTGTTCTTATTCAATTTAATTAAATCATTAAGAAGTTTAATATATTATTTTTAATTTCAATACAAGGTTTAAAACAAGGGAACAAAAGTGATTTTGTACCCTTGTCATCAAAACTAGTTCTTAATTACCATATTTTGCATCATATTGCTTAATAACGTGTTGAAGCTCCTCTGCAAACGCAGGATCGTAGGTTGATGTTCTCCAATTAGTTGTACCATCCCATCCAGGTTGTGAACCATCTGGAGCAGTATACATATAAAGTGGGGTATCAGGTGCACCAGCAGTATTTTTGCCTGTTGCATTTGGACCACCTAAGCTTTCGCCTTCTCCTGCGTGACAAGAGAAACATACAGACATGTTAGTGAATTTCTTAAGTGCAGACTTTGCACTTATATTCTTCATGTAATCTTTTGCTTTTCTCTCAGTAAATCCTAAGCCGCCATTTTCTGGTGTCTTTTGCAAGTCTGCTATAGTTCTTCCTGAAGAGTCTTGCAATGTAGTGATATCTGTACCGTGTGCATAGTGACATGAAGCACAGTTTCTACCACCCTTATGGCTGTTGGTTGTATGTGTATATCCTGTTTTAGATGTTTTACCAGCGGTTCTTGACGCTAAGTAATCGTCGTGACACACGGAACAGAAGTTACTATAGTTCATTCTGTCTCGTGCTCCATCAGGACCCATTGATTTATATACTTTAAATCCTACACCTGTTTGTGAGTTGATTGCAGCATACGCAGGGTCTTCTTTTAAAACAAGATTAATTGCCTGTTGTCCCACAGGAATTGCAGTTGTTTTAGAAAAGCTTGGTCCATGTGATGTACCCATCTTCCCAGAAACATTATAAGAATATGCTTTACCCAATACTGTTTCATTTAATAAGCGGTCATTGGCAGAACCGTGGGGGTTATGACAGCTAGAGCATTCTAATACTTCTGTAGATGTATTAACCACTGCTCCAGGAGCTTCACCAATTGCTAATCCTGAATCTACATTGTGCATAGAAGCACTTTCGTGTGATTCATTAAAAGTTCCAGCGCCGCTACCTTCTTTGACGTTATAGAAACCCATTGTTCCATCATGGCATGACATACAGAGTTCATATTCGCCACTCTTCATTAACAACATATCATCTTCCCCGTTGTGCGTACTGTGGCAGTTTGCACAAGCGTTCGTATTGTTTTGGAAATTACCATGTGTCCTGTGTGTGCTTTTGTTACCAAGGTTATCAACGTCTGCTGAATGAATACCAGGTGCTGGGTTTGTAGAAGTAGGTGTGAATGTTTCTGCAGAGGCAAAAGCGCCGAACATGCTCACTAAAACAAGCATAAGCAATGCAGACAAACTAATTTTTAACTTACTCATTTCTAATAAACCTCCCATAAATCTTTCTGTTTTTCTCTCTTTTTCTCTTTTTTATGAGGTAGAACTTATCCTATTTATTTATCCACCACCCCCTTAAAGGAGCATTTAATATAAATGACTCTAGTTCCAAAAAAGATCTTATATCATCAGAAAACACACCAGTCGGGAGGAAATTGGTTATTTCCTGCTTTCATTCTATTTTTATTAAAAACTATGTTATTCACTACTTAAAATAAGGCAGCAATCTATTTATCGCTACCTTATTCTAAGCTTGTTCTTTAATTCCGCTTAATTCCTATTTAATATATTGTTTGCCATACATTTCGCCTGATCCATCTAAGTATTTTGAATCTATTTGACCTTTTGCAATGCTAGGTCCGTGGCAAGCAAAACATACAGCGTTATTTGTAAATTTCTTTAAAGAAGAACCTTTAACACTTACATCTTTCATGTATGCTTCAGCTTTTTCTTGAGACCAGCCTTTTCCTCCGTCTGCAACAGCCTTCGTATAATCAGCAACTTTATTTCCTAATGCATCCATCATAACTGTAGCATCGGTACCGTGTGCATAGTGACAAGCAGCACAACTTCTTCCTTGTTTATAGCTATTAGTTGTATGTGTGTAGGTATCATGCGTGTGTGTTGAAGTGTTAGGTGATCCTGTACTGGGTTTACCAGGGTATGGATTAGAGTTAGAACCTTCATTTCTCTTTGCAAAGTAATCGTCGTGACAAGCGCCACAGAATTGAGAATAGTAGATTTTATCGTTAACACCATTGTAACTAGCTAATCCTTTAGGACCGTTTGATTTGGTAATTTTTAATCCGCCAGTACCTGTAAGGGCGTTAATGGCTGCATAAGCAGGATCTTCTTGTAAATCAAGAGCGATTGTTTTTGTACCAGCTGGAGCAGGTGTTTGTACACCATTAACTAAAGATGTAGCATATGCTTTACCAGCAACAGTTTCATTTAATAATCTATCATTAGCAGAACCGTGTGGATTATGACAGCTAGAACATTCTAATTCTTTAGTATCACCTGTTTTACTAGCAAATTTACCTGGAGCACTTCCGATTTGGATAGATGAATCAACGTTATGCATAGAAGAACTTAAGTGTGAATCATCAAAAGTTCCTGCTCCGCTTGATTTTGTCACATCATAAAAGCCCATTGTTCCGTCATGACAGGACATACAAAGATCGTATTCGCCTTCCTTCATTAACAGCTTTTCGTTTTCCCCATTATGCGTACTATGGCAGTTTGCACAAGAGTTGGTGTTATTTTGGAAGTTACCATGTGTTCTGTGTGTACTTTGATTACCTGCGTTATCCACATCACCTACATGAACTCCAGGTGCCGGGTTACTTGGGGTTGGAGGTACTCCATCCTCTGCAAAGGTAACCGCGCTGAACAAGCCTAATAATATAAGCATGAACACGGTTGATAAACCCAATCTTATCTTACTCATTTTTAAAACCTCCCAAGTAAATCTCTCTTTTTTCTCTAATTTAAGGTAACTTGTTAAAGCAGCGAGCTTTTCAGAATCACCTCCTTAAATTACAAGGCGATTAATAGAAAACTGATACTCTCTGATTAATTGTGTCTGTCACGAACAAAGTATCTCTATCATCGATAAACAGACCATTTGGAAGATAAAGTTTGTCATTATCAGTTCCCATTCCACCTAATTCAAATACTTGATTTCCATCTTTATCAAAAGCATAAATATTATGTGAGAGATTGTTTACCACATAAACATTACCTTTTGAATCGACCCCTACTCCTCTAGGATTAAGAAGAGTTGGATCGCCTTTCCCATCTTTTGAACCATTAATAATTTTGATGAATTTACCGTCTTTATTGAAAACTTCTACTCTATTATTCCCTGAATCTGTAACATATATCTTATTATCGTTATCTACTGTTACAGCGTTCGGTGCGATGAATTTTCCTTCGTCAGCACCAGGGCCGCCAATTTCCATTAATTTCTTACCATCTAGATTAAATACAAACAATTTGTTTGCTTTAATATCGGTAACGTAGAGCTTCTCATCGAAAATGCGTAGTCCGCCAGGTGATTGAATGGCTTTTTCTTTATTGTTAAAGTATTTTAGGAACTTGCCTTTTGAATCAAAAATAGAAATGTTGCCATTGTACAAGTCAGCCACATAAATGTTGCCATCCTTATCTCCAGCTATTCCATATGGGAATTTAAATTCACCTTCTTTTGTACCTTCTTTTCCAAATTTAAAAACGGAAGTGCCAGATTGGTCGAATACTTGAACTTGTTTGTTATTTGTATCACTTACATAAACGAATTCCCCAATTTTTGTTACATCCATTGGTTTGTTAAGAGGTTTGTTAAACTCCCCGTATAATGAATTCGTATACACTGGCGGTCCGCTTGGATCCACTTTTGCAACAATCGGTTTTATTGTCGATTCTAAATTTAAGAAATAGATGGCTGCAAAAAAGGCAACGGAAAGTGCGACAATGCTACTCATCAATATATAAACAGTTCTTTTTTTCAATGGTGGTCAGCTCCTTCTATTTGTTGTCTTTGTCCTTTGCAGCGATTCTCTCCAAGCCTTCAGATGCAGGTTTATATAGCGGGTCATAGTTTAAAGCCTCTTTGAAGAATTTCTCTGCTTCTTTTTTGTTTCCTTGATCTTCTTCCACTCGGCCAATTTCGGTAATGATATCTGTGTTTGTTGGCATTAACTTAAGGGCTTCTTTTAGAGATTTTGTAGCCTCGTCATACATTTTCAAATCACGATATACCATCCCCGACAATAAATGAGCTTTAAAATTACGAGGTCCCAACTCAACCGCTTTTTGTGCCTGCTTTAAAGCATCGTTGTATCTTTCTTCATCAATATAGACAAGACCAAGGTTGAAATAGGCACCAAAGTATTTACTATCGAGGTCTGTCGCCACTTTCATCTGCTTAATTGCATTACTGTTATCACCTTTTACAAAATAGGTGTAACCTAAATTTACTCGGTGCTCAGGATTATTCGGTTCTGCATCTACTAATCCTTTATAATAATCGAGTTGCTCCTCGATCCTTTCTTTACCTGCGTTAGACCATAAAAATTTATCGCTTATATAATAGCCTCCACCTACACTTACTAGTAAAGTAGCGATAAGAAGCAGTATAGCTTGTAATTTAGTAAAATACTTTTTCTTCTCCTTCTTCAAGTTCGTTCTTTCATTCTTTTCCGGTTCTGGATTGATCGGCAGCTCTCTAGCTTCCATTAATATCCACCTCGAATTTCATTTGTATTTTCTGAATAACCTCTGATAGACTTGTTCGAAATGTGAAGAACCCTATATAGCTCCAAATCAAAGGTATTTATAAAATATTACATACTTACTTATGACACTTTTCACAACTCACTTTAGCATGGCAGGTGTAGCATTTCGCTGAAGGCTTCGTAACTCCTTCTAACGAAATCGGATGAGTTTCCTTCCAACTTGTCTTTTGACTATGTTTGCTTGGATGACAAGAAGAGCAAGTTACTTGATTTCTACTAGATGCGCTCGACTTTTTCACCTCATGACAGGCTTGACATGAAGCTTGATTTTTGTTTGCAATTGCACCGTGATTGTTGTAGAAATTACTGTCATGGCTTGTCGGGCGTTTGTTATGGCAGTCCGCGCAAAAAGTATTCTCTTTTGCGTAGTTGTAATGGTTCTTTTGTTTTGCCTGGACTTGATCATTATTAAGGAAACTCTCTATTACTGATAGATCATCATAACCAACTAAAGGTTCTTTTGACATGTCACTATGACACTGGTTACACTTCTTTAAATTCTCTGCAGCTTGCTTACCATGTGTTTTGGTTTTAAAATCCGCTTTTTTATGGCTTTTTGGAACCATCCCCGTTGTATGACACGCTGAACATTCGGTTGTTACTTTCCGAGCCTTATGACAATCAATACATGTGTCCATATCTGGACGGGTGAATTTAAAATCCCCCATTGCTGATGTGCCAGTTTTACTATCCCATTTTTCGTAATCGTTTTGAAAAGTCATTTTTCGGTCGGCAATTTTGCCATGAGCAATACCGTTATGACATTGAATACATTCAATATCTTTGTTTTTATGTTTATCATGGGGGATGATAATGTCCCCAGATGCAGTAACTTCACGTTTTGAAACATCATGACAGGACTCACACGCACTATCAGGTATTTCCTTTGGCATTCGAATAGGAGCTGTATAAGTTTGTGTTGCTTTCTTATACAACTGCATAAGTCCGTTTGCCTTCGCTTTAGCATATTCTTCGGTACCTGAGCCTATATGACACTTAACGCATTCCACTTCGCTATGTGTGGACGCCTTCCACGTATAAAACTCCGGCTTCATCTCGTGGCATGAGGAGCAGAAACTCGAACTTGAGGTAGTTTCTACTCCTATTAGTCCCAATGAGAAAAAGACGACAATAAATAGCAGTGCTACTGTTAAATATTTATATACTTTGTAGCGAGTCCGTGGAGGGGAGGTCTGATCTTTGTATTCTTCATCCATTGTTTTCCCTCCTCTTGAACATTTTCCTCTTATTTCTTATCATCTTTAAAGCCAGTTCTGTGACAGTATTGGCAATAAACATCTGTAGGTGCTTTGGCTTCGGTTGTTTCAGCTTTTGGTTTTTCACGATCATGGCAGACGAAACATTCTGCTTTCATATCATTTGTTTTTGCTTTGGATGCATGGGAAGTCAACCAATGATCGCTATCGCCATGACTTTCTGGACGATCAGAATGACAGGCACTACAGAATTTATTAGTACGTGCTTGTTCTTTTGCAAGTGTCACGTTTGGTGTGTACTTAACTTTTTGATTGCCCATTTTAAGTATTGAGACGATGTCTTCTTTCGGTATTTCCCTTGCCCATTTTGAATCTTGGTGACAATTCACACACTTATCTAGCTGTTGAACAGCAGTGATGCCGTGATTATTGCCCCAATCAACATTTTTATGTGTTTTAGGAATGTCAGTTTGCTTGTGACATGTTGCACATTCCATTGAAATCTTAACATCTGTCTTTTGCTTACCAATTGCTTGTAGAATGATATCTTGAGTCTTTTTATCGTGTGCTGCAGCTACTTCTTTAGTATTTTCGCCTTCTGTTGTTGACTCTGTTGCTCTCTCTTTCGTTGCTTCTTTATCTTTTTCTTCGAGTTTTTTCTCAACTTCTTCCGGATTCACTGGAACATTATAAGCAGCATCTTTCCAAGGCTTTTCGCCATTATTTACTTTGTCATGACAGTCAATACATGTTCCCATGTTAGGTCTTAGATATTTCTTTTCCATCAATTTTTCGGCAGATTCCTTTGTCCATTCGCCGCGAACTTCTTCCACGTTGATGCCGCGAGTTGCCATCTTAGCGTGAACAACACCAGCGTGACAGGTAATACAAGGGATATCTTTTTCGATATGGCCTTTATGGTTAACTTTTAAGTCACCAGAGGCTGTTACAAGACGATTTTTCGAGTGACATTGTAAACAGTTTTCGTTTGAAACAGCTTCTTCTTCGGTTTGAACAATTTGTTCAGGTACACCTGTTACATGGTAATAAACTTCTTTTACCGATTTCATTTTGTGGGTAATCATGTTGGTGAAACCTGGCTTGATATGACACTGTACACAAGATATCTGATTGTGGGCACTGGCAGTAAACGTTGAATATTCTGGTGCCATTTCGTGACAGCTCGCACAGAATGTCGGCGAGTTTGTCATGGTAAGGACCCCGTATCCTCCACCAAAAACAACGATACAGCCCACAAGGGAAACAAACAGTAATTTCCACCTGTTCACTGGATTCTTCCAGTCAATCCCTCGAAACTTTCGCCATAATCCGCGAATCAGGCCAGCTTTTTTTCTATCTTCTCTACTTTCGGGATCTTTATCTTTATTTTTTTTCCCCCAAATGGCCACTTAACTCACCCTTCCCATTTTGGATTCTTTCTCTATATATTTTCCATATTAACCGCTCTAAAGGTAGTATCTAACATTGTAAGAGTATATTCCAATGTACAATTTGTGAATAATTATTCAATGAAATCAAGCGGTAAATTTATACCAATAACACCATTTGAACGTTGTTATCAAAGGGTTACATTAACACTACATACGTATTGTTTAATCTGTACAACGATGTGTTTTTATGCAATTTTTATGTCGTTTATACAAAAATACTTAAGCATTTAAAGATAGCCTATCTGGTTGAAATGTATTCTCAACAGTTGCCATTAGTCTGTCATATTTGACGATAAATCGAACATAACAAAAGGCCAGCTTAGAAGTTTGACATTAGTTGATTAATTATAGTAGATTGTACGAATCTTGCTTCCCTCTTACATTGTTGTCACTGTATTGAGGAAGTGGTAAGATTAAAAGGGAAATTATCGAATATTTTTGACTAGGATTTTTTAAAAAAGAGTGTATTAGTCTCGATATAAAGGAGCGTTCATCATATGATGGGGATTTTAAATAAAGTATTTGATCTGAACAAGCGTGAGCTGAAGCGGTTAGACAAGCTTGCAACGAAAATTGACGCATTGGCGACGGAAACAGAAAGACTGACAGATGACCAGCTGCGGGAAAAAACAGAGGAGTTCAAGGCCCGCTATCAAAACGGGGAAACACTCGATGATTTGCTCGTTGAAGCGTTTGCCGTTGTCCGTGAAGGCGCCCGCCGTGTACTTGGTTTATATCCGTATCATGTTCAGTTAATGGGGGGTATTTCTCTCCACGAAGGGAACATTTCCGAGATGAAGACTGGTGAAGGTAAAACGTTAACCGCGACCATGCCCGTTTATTTGAATGCTCTTTCTGGTAAAGGTGTTCATGTGGTTACGGTCAATGAATACTTAGCAAGCCGTGACGCCGATGAAATGGGTGAATTGTATCAATTTTTAGGCTTAACGGTCGGCTTAAATTTAAATAGTATGGATAAGGATGAAAAACAGGCAGCCTATGCCGCGGATATTACATATGGAACAAATAATGAATTTGGTTTCGATTATTTGCGTGATAACATGGTCCTATATAAGGAACAAAAAGTACAACGCCCGCTTTTTTATGGAGTGATTGACGAAGTTGACTCGATCTTAATTGACGAAGCCCGTACCCCATTAATTATTTCAGGTTCAGCTGCAAAGTCCGCTGTCCTTTATATTCAAGCCAATGCCTTTGTCCGTATGCTTAAAAGGGATACAGATTATACGTATGATGAAAAGACAAAGGGCGTTATGCTGACGGAAGAAGGGATTAGCAAGGCCGAGAAAGCCTTTGGGATTGAAAACCTCTTTGACATGGCGCACGTTACCTTAAACCATCATATTAACCAGGCTTTAAAAGCGAATGCCAGCATGCACCTTGATGTGGACTATGTCGTTCAAGATGGCGAAATTGTCATCGTTGACCAGTTCACCGGTCGATTGATGAAAGGCCGCCGTTATAGCGAAGGCTTACACCAGGCTATTGAGGCAAAAGAAGGTCTCGAAGTCCAAAACGAAAGCATGACGATGGCAACGATTACGTTTCAAAACTACTTCCGGATGTATGAAAAATTGGCCGGTATGACAGGTACCGCGAAGACGGAAGAGGAAGAATTCCGTAACATTTATAATATGAATGTTATCGTCATCCCTACTAACAGACCAATTGCCCGTGATGACAGACCTGATTTAATTTACTCTTCAATTGGTGGTAAATTTAGAGCAGTAGTAGAAGATATTGCTGAGCGCAATAAACAGGGTCAGCCTGTCCTCGTTGGTACAGTAGCTATCGAAACTTCTGAGCTTATTTCCGAGCTTTTATTGAAAAAGGGAATTCGCCACAATGTCTTGAACGCGAAAAACCATGAGCGTGAAGCTGAAATCATTGCTGAAGCAGGTCATCGAGGCGCAGTAACAATTGCGACCAACATGGCCGGTCGTGGTACGGATATTAAGCTGGGCGAAGGGGTAATTGAGCTAGGCGGGCTTGCTGTCATTGGGACGGAACGTCATGAAAGCCGACGGATCGATAACCAGCTTCGCGGACGTTCTGGACGTCAAGGGGACCCTGGTATTACTCAGTTCTACTTATCGATGGAAGATGAACTGATGCGCCGTTTCGGTTCTGATAATATGAAATCCATGATGGAACGCCTTGGCATGGATGATTCTCAGCCTATCCAAAGTAAAATGGTATCTAGAGCTGTGGAATCTGCGCAAAAACGCGTCGAGGGTAACAACTTTGATGCCCGTAAACAGCTCTTGCAATATGATGATGTTCTTCGCCAACAGCGTGAGATCATTTACACCCAGCGTGATGAAGTATTAGAATCTGAAAACCTTCGTGACATTGTTCAGAAGATGATTGTGAACTCCATTGAGCGGAATGTAGATGCCCATGCATCTCGTCATGAGGATGAAGAAGAATGGAATCTTCAGGCCATTGTCGATTATGTAAATGCTACTCTACTACATGAAGGTGACATCGCGGCCGATGACCTTAAGGGGAAAGACCCAGAGGAAATCCGCGATACGATTTTTGCAAAAGTGAAGGAACGTTACGAGGAGAAAGAAGAACTTCTCTTCCCTGAACAAATGCGCGAATTCGAAAAGGTGGTTACGCTGCGTGCGGTTGACTCCAAGTGGATAGATCACATTGATGCGATGGACCAACTCCGTCAAGGAATCCATTTACGTGCATACGGACAAATCGATCCGCTTCGTGAATATCAGCATGAAGGCTTTGCAATGTTCGAGACGATGATCCATTCGATCGAAGACGAAGCAGCGATGTATATCATGAAAGCGGAGATCCGCAACAACCTTGAGCGCCAAGAAGTAGCAAAAGGCCAAGCGGTTCATCCAAAAGAAGACGGCGAACCGGTTAAGCAAAAGCCGAAAGTGAAGCAAATTGATGTGGGCCGTAATGATCCATGTATTTGTGGAAGCGGCAAGAAATATAAGAACTGCTGCGGGGCAGGGAAATAACGTTAATTTGTAATAGCTTTGATGGCTCAAATTTCGAAGTTATAAATTAGTGAGGGCCAGCGATCGTAATCGCTGGCTCATTTTTGTTGTTTTGGGGATGGATTATGTGGATATGTTGATAAGTGATGGGGATTTGTTGATATCTTCTGAAAATTCGTAGAAATAATGCATAGTTTTGTAGATATGTGCCTGGTTTTTGTAGATATCCACAAGGGGATATCTTTTTTATATGTTTATATAGAGAAGGTAGCTTGATTTTGTGTGATTTCTCTTCTATGTGACCTATTTATCTATTCTTTACTCTTTTCAGGAACGTAGACCCTCTCTACGTTACCCGTTTCTCTGTTCTTTACTCTTTTCGGGAACGTAGACACCTTCTACGTGACCCAATCCTCTGTTCTTTACTCTTTTCGGGAACGTAGACACCTTTTACGTGACCCAATCCTCTGTTCCTTACTCTTTTCGGGAACGTAGTCCCTATCCGAGCTCAAAAAAACGCTGCCCCGTTAAGGAGCAGCGTTCGCTTTTCACTTATTTACTTATTGTGCTTCGATTAAACCGTAGCGGCCGTCTCTTCGCTTATAAACAACATTGGTACGATGTGTGTCTGCATTTGTGAATACATAGAAGCTATGACCTAGCATGTTCATTTGCAGGATGGCTTCTTCACTGTCCATTGGTTTTAGGTCGAAGCGTTTTGTACGAACTAGTTCTAATTCGTCTTCGTCTAATTCATGAACTTCTGTGTTTTCAGTAGTTGCAAATGTAACAGGAAAGTCGCCTTTTTCACGGAATTTACGGTTAACCTTTGTTTTGTGTTTACGAATTTGGCGCTCTAATTTGTCAGTAATCAAGTCAATCCCAGCATACATGTCAACATTTGTTTCTTCAGCACGAAGGACTAGTTGCGGTAGTGGGATGGTCACCTCTACTTTAGAAGTTTTATCTTGATTGAATCTTAGATTCACATTTACCTTTGCATCAGGTGCTTCAGTAAAATAGCGTTCCAATTTAGCGATTTTCTTTTCAACATACTCTCTAATTGCTGGAGTTACCTCAATGTTTTCACCACGAACGTTATATTTCATTTGTGGATTCCTCCTTTAGTTAAGGCTATGTAATAACATTTCTATTTTACCCTATGATTATCCTGCTAAATCAGAACAAAAATTTTGTCGATTTATTGACAAAATCAAAGGGAATTTAGTGACAATGTTTTGTACGCCTTTGACACAGATAGGTAATATTTACTAAAATGAATGTTTGTTCAAATTTATTGTAATCTTTAGTGGGACAACTTTCCAGCGAATTGCTCAAAGAATAGGTTAAATGGATGTTTTAGCGAAATGGAGTATTTCGAGAATGGAGCAAGAGGATAGAAAATTACTGGCCTGGCATGAGACGTTGGAATTGCACGAAATGGTTGCTTTTCAATCCGTGGGGCAAATGAAACTGAAAATGTCGATGAAGAAAATAACTGACACTGAGTTAAAGGAACTTTATAAAAAGTGTATTCATGATCTTGAAGGGAACCTGAGAGCTTTACTTAAGTTTTATCCATCTGCTGCGGGCCATCAAGCGAGGGATGAGGAAGATGTGCGAGAGGATGCAGGATTTTTTGCCGGTGATATTCTGGGCCTTTCAAAAGCTTTGGTGAGGAATCTTTCCGTGGCGATTACGGAAACGGCGACACCTGCTTTACGAAAGACATTTACAGATCAGCTGCTCGTTGCTATTCACGGCCATGAGCATATTTTTAAATATATGCACAAGCATGGCTACCATCCTGCTTATGATTTGGGTCTGTTGCTTGGTCATGACATTGAAAATGCACAAAAGGCGTAAAAGATGGGGTTTTAATGTTTTAGGGGCGGGCGGGTCCCTTGACTGGGGTCCCCGCCTTAACTCCATGCCTGGTAGCGCACCGATTGGGAGAAGCGCATGTAAGCTAACGAGCAAGTGTCAGCGATTGAATGCTCGTAGCACCGGCTATTTTTAAAAGTTTTGCTGCATGCCGTAGTGTTGAGCCAGTTGTATAGATATCATCAATCAGGATGACCTTTTTTCCTGCAAAGTCAACATTAGGGTTGACCTGAAAGACTTGTGAGAGATGAATCCGCTCGGACCTAGATTTTTTGGATTGCTTTTCTGAATGGATTCGGCTGAGCACATTTTCGGGGTGATAGCCTGCTTCTGCTAGGATGGCGGCTGCCTGGTTAAACCCCCGCTCATATAGCCGCTCTTCACTTAAGGGAATAGGTATAAATAGGTCGGGAGCGATCTCGGTCAACTTCTGCCTGAGCAATTCCGAAAAGATTCTCGCCAGTACATAATCACCGCGAAATTTAAACTTTGCGATCACTTCTTTTAAAAAATCATTGTAGAGGAACAGGGAATGGTTTTTCTCAAGGTATCCCTGCCATTCGGGATCTTCCTCCCATCGGAAACAATCATGGCACAAATCACCTCTACGAAATTTCATCTCTATGTTGCCAAATGGCCTGCTGCAGATTCGGCATTGCTCGCCTTCAATTTTTTCTAACTTCCCTTCACAGACTGGGCAAATAAGCTGTTCTTTATCAACTGAGAAAATGGCTCTCCAGCCGATGCTTGGCAGGATTACTTCGTGGCAGTTTAAACAATGGTTTTGGAGGAATATATTCATTTTTATAGCTCCTCTCTATATTAAATATCGAGCAAGCCCCTTTTAAAACCTTCCCGGTTCATCGAGACGATCTGCTTTCTTGCCTTTAACATCTCTTCCGTTTTTCCATAATGAAAATAGGTCACCACCCCATCAGGATGATCCTTACTCCTCCCCGCTCTTCCAGCAATTTGGACGAGGGCACTTTCTGAAAAAATAGTGTCTTCGGCCCCAACTACGGCTACATCAATGTTGGGAAAAGTTACTCCTCGCTCAAGAATAGTTGTCGTTAACAGCAAAGTAATTCCTTTGGATCGCATTTTTTGCACTTTTTCTTTACGATCAGGGTCTTCTGCATGGACAGCTTCTATAGTTGAATCAAATTGGCGCAGGATGGGGAGGGCTTTTTCCATCAAAGGGATATGCGGAAAGAAGACTAAGGCTTGTTTATTTGCTTGAATCCGGGTCGAAATCCAGCGGAGGACATTCGGTGGCAATTTATTTTTCTGCAACTGCTTTTGCCAATTGCCACACCATACAAAGTCGGGGACCGGGAGCGGATGGTGATGGAAACGAGCGGGGATGGTAGTATAGGCTCGATTTCCTGTGCGGCATTCCCTTTGCCATTTTGCATTGGGCGTGGCTGTCAGGTAAATCATGGCCGATGACCGATTTCGCGCCTGGATGGCGGCGTGCTGGAGGGATTCCTCTACAGTATAGGGAAAGGCATCGACTTCGTCTAAAATGATCGCATCAAAGGCATGGTAGAAGCGGAGCAGCTGGTGGGTGGTCGCAATCGTAAGCGGAGCATAGAGATGACGGTCCTCGCTTCCGCCGTAAAGAGAAGCAACTTTTATTTCCGGGAAGGCGGCTTTTAGTCTAGGAGTGAGCTCTAAGACGACATCCGTTCGCGGTGTGGCAATGCAGATTCTTTTTTTAGCAGCAAGTGCGGCTTCAATTCCAGCGAATAGGACCTCAGTTTTCCCTGCCCCGCAAACGGCCCAAACTAAATGCTCCTGATTTTGTTGAATCGCCACAATTACATGCTCTGATGCTTCTTGCTGTCCTTGTGAGAGTGTCCCTTGCCAATGTTTAATTTTTGCAGGGAGATGGGTGTCAGGCACCGGGCCATTCCAGCCAATGAGCGGCGTGCATTCGCTAATTCTTCCCATCATGATGCAATGG
This sequence comes from Bacillus sp. OV166, assembly GCF_900177675.1. Taxonomy (GTDB): domain Bacteria; phylum Bacillota; class Bacilli; order Bacillales; family Cytobacillaceae; genus Neobacillus. The sequence goes on from NZ_FXWM01000001.1 coordinate 5,719,990, forward strand.
CGGCAATAGAGACAGGTTTCGCCACATCGTGAGCATGGGTAAGATGCAAAATGCTGTGGGTCCTTATTTCCGCACCGGGAGCATATGGGCTTTTTTCCGTTGTACTCGATTCCTTTACGGTAGGTGACATAGCCATTTTCGTAATGTGCTTGCACTTCTTCGAAAGGAATTGGGAAATCTTCTAGGAGGTGTTGTTTGCCTATGAGAAGCTGCTGAAGATCAGGATTGTATTGGAAGTTTGGATTTAGCTGCGGCTGCGGGATGATGGCGATGTGTGTGATTGGGAGTGAGTCTACGGCTGTGTTGCTTGGAATTAAGACGTTGTTTTTTATGACAAAACGCATGGGAACACCTCCTCTGGATTCAGATAATAGAGACGATCTTTTGTTTTACCTGTTGTTTGCAGGATTAATCTATGCACAGCTTTTTGAGTGGTATCACGGGTTGGGAGATGTAGAAAGTTTCTCAATTCTAGATTGGTCACCCCTTTTTCTTTTTTAAAAAATTTCTGCTAAAAAGAAGATATTCCTGCTTATTTGTCGAAGATTCTTATATTTTTTGTGGATATGTGACGGTCTGGTGTCTTTATATAGTTGCTAGGGGATTCACAACCTTTTCCACCGATTCCCCTGATGATTCCGCCAAACCCCTAATTTCCCACCAACCCCTTAAAATTAAAAACCATTCCGGCCGAAAGGACGGAATGGTAACTCGCTTACTTTTCTAATTTTTTCATCCAGCCTAGGCCCATGGATCCTTCGCCGAGGTGGGTACCGATCACTGCACCGAAGTAGCCTATCGAGAATTCAACGTTTGGATACCTGGCAGCCAGTTCATCGCGCCACTCCTTGGCGTCTTCTTCGCGATTGGCATGAATAATGACGGCTTGATATTCGCTGCCACCTGACACATCCTCACTTAGCAAATCGACCATTCGATTCATTGCTTTTTTCCGGGTGCGGATCTTTTCAAACGGAACAATCACCTTGTTGTCAAAATGAAGCAGTGGTTTGACCTGGAGGAGGCTCCCGATAAAGGCCTGTGCACTTGAAAGGCGGCCGCCTCGCTGTAGGTGCTGTAAATCGTCTACCATGAAATAGGCACGAGCCGTTTTTTTCAATTCTTCTAAGCGGTCCATAATGGAAGCAGCGTCCTCGCCTCGGGATGCCAGCTTTGCTGCCTCGATCGCGTAAAAGCCTTGAACCATGCAGCTGATTTCTGAATCAAATGGGTAAACGGCAAAGCCTTCGACCATGGTACTCGCAGCGTTAGCCCCTTGGAAAGTGCCGCTGATCCCACTTGATAGGTGAACACAGATGACGGCATCATAATCCTTTGAAAGGTTTTCAAATAGCTCGACAAATTGGCCAATTGGCGGCTGAGAGGTAGTCTGCAGCGCTTTTGTCTTCATTTCATCGTAAAACTGACTCCAAGATATATCAATTTCTTCCTGGTAAACCTCGTTACCGAAGATGACATGTAACGGGATCATATGTATATTCCATTTATCTCGTACATCCTTTGGGATATACGCAGTACTATCCGTGACAACGGCTGTCTTCATAAAAAAATACCATCCTTATCTATATAACCACTATATTGATTTTACTATTTTATATGAAATAGAGCTAAATTGCATTACATCGCAAAAAACAAAAAGAGCATACCGTGAAGTATGCCCTTTACTATTCTATTAAAATCTTACTTTACTTCTACCCAGCCATTTTTAATCGCAACAACCACTGCTTGGGTACGGTCGTTGACATTCATTTTTTGTAAAATGTTTGACACATGGTTTTTGACTGTTTTTTCACTGATGAATAAAGCTTCGCCGATACCACGGTTGCTTTTTCCATCGGCAAGCATTTGGAGTACTTCGCACTCACGTCGTGTCAATAAATGCAATGGACGGCGAATTTCCATTGTTGGCATATAGCCTCCGCCGCCACGGGCCACACCCGCAGCAAGTTTGCGATATTCGTTCACCAAATTATGGGTGACCTTTGGATGTAGATAGGAACCGCCATCCGCCACAACACGCACTGCTTCAATCAGGGCATCGGCATCCATTTCTTTTAATAGATATCCTTGTGCACCCGTCTGTAAAGCATGGGTCACATAGTTTTCATCATCATGTATGGATAAGATAATAATCTTCGTTTTCGGATATTTTTCAACCAACTCACGAGTTGCTTCGATTCCGTTCTTTTGCGGCATGTTAATATCCATGATGACAACGTCGGGTTGGAATTCTTCTACTAATCTTAGTGCTTCACAGCCATCATCGCCTTCAGCAACAACTTGGAACGATTTTTCAAACTCTAGTATTCTCTTAACGCCTTCTCTAAATAGTTGGTGATCGTCTATAATGACAATTTTTGTAATCAATTGTTACGCCCCCTAATCCTTCTAATTTCGAAATTTTTCTCCATTGGCGGTAGGTTCATTAGTTCATTAGTTCTTTAGTTAATTAGTGGAACTCGAATGAGTACTGCGGTTCCCTTGCCTATTTTTGAATCAAAGGTAATTTCGCCTTCAAGCAGGTCGACACGCTCGCGCATCCCTATCATGCCAAATGACTCAGGTTTCTTTTGCGTGATATCAAAACCGCCCCCATTGTCCTTGATCAAGACGGTAACTGAGGCATTGGTTATTTCTAATCGGACTTTGATTTCACAGGCATTTGCATGCTTCAGTGCATTTTGCACCGATTCTTGGATCATCCGGAAGAGTGCGACTTCATACTTAGTAGGAAGCCGGCGTTCTAGGCCTATATTCACAAACTCGATTTTTGAGTGGTTATGATATTCTTCGATAGTTTGTAAGTATTTTCTGAGGGTAGGGACAAGACCTAAATCATCCAATGCCATCGGACGAAGGTCATAAATAATTCGCCGGACCTCATAAAGTGCCGATCGGACCATTTTTTTAAAACTATTGACCTCAGAAAAAGCCTCATCCGCGCCCTTTTCCCTATAAACACGTTCGATTAAGTCGGAGCGCATGATGACATTGGCAAGCATTTGGGCGGGACCATCGTGAATCTCCCTTGAAAGCCGCTTGCGTTCCTCTTCCTGTGCTTCAATTATCTTTAAGCCAAAATCTTGTTTGGCCTTCGCATGTTCTAGGACTTTACCAACCTGTTTTAAATCACTCGTCAAGTAATTCATCACGACGGAAATTTGCGAAATAAGCTGGTCGGCACGATCAATCGTTTCCTCTAATCCAACCAGACGATTTTCGAGATCTGCCCGTTTATCCAAAAGCTGCTTTTTGTACTGCCAATTAATCGAAAGATCCATTTGCAGTTGATGAGCCTTTTCGTAGGCATCTCGGACCTCTTCTTCAGAGTAATTTTTAAAATTCATACTGACTTCTGACAGCATACTCCGCGCCTCGAGGACTTGCTTCTCGAGCTTCTCGCCTTCATTTATGAGATTGCTCATCATTTGCTTGATATTGTCTAATTCATTGATCATATTTTCGTAATCTTGACGGCATTGCTCGCCTATCTGGAAGATGTCGGTTTTGCTGCAAGTAACAGTTTCAATCATTTCTTCACGAATTTCATCAATCGATTTCATATTAATCTGCTTAAGTTTCATACACATTCCTCCGATAAGAAAGCAATAAGCGCCTGTACGCTAAGCTAACAATAATCTAATTTCAGTGAATGATATTTTATTATCTTTGGATTTCAAAAATTCATCAAACTACCTTTTAACATATTTTACCTTTAATTTTATCAATATGCGAATATGAACTTAAGTTGTATCCTTAATTTCAGTAAAAAAGTAGTATAATGGTTGTATCTCTTTTTGTCTATAAAAATAGGTTTTCACTACTTTTATCTTTTTTATTATAACACGGAAACTTTACTGCCATATTAAAGTTATATTACACCCTGATGAAATTAAGGAAGGAGTGCGCAATATGTTGCCTCGTTACCATACAGTAAAACAAACTGGTGAACATGAAATTATTATTCAAAAATCAAGATTTATTGCCCACATCAAAAGAACTGAATCCGAAGCGGAAGCCCAAGAATTCATTCAAACATTGAAGAAAAAATATTGGGATGCCACGCATAACTGTTCAGCCTATCTTATTGGCGAGCACGATCAAATTCAGAAAGCCAATGATGACGGCGAACCAAGTGGTACAGCCGGCGTTCCAATCCTAGAAGTTTTGAAAAAAAGAAAGCTCAAGGATACAGTGGTGGTCGTTACCCGCTTTTTTGGCGGGATTAAATTAGGCGCAGGCGGTTTAATTCGTGCCTATGGTAAAGCCGCGTCGGAAGGCCTGGATTCGGTTGGGATTGTCGAAAGAAGGCTAATGCGGGTCTGCCATGTTAAAATTGATTATTCTTGGCTTGGCAAGATTGAAAATGAATTGCGATCGTCCATCTATATCCTTAAAAATATCCAGTACCAGGAGAATGTCGAAATTGAAGTATTTGTCGAAGAAGAGAACCAACCGGCTTTCACAGAATGGATGATTGAAATGACAAATGGACAAGCCGATATTACTGCTGGAGATGTTACCTATCTTGAGTCAGATAACTAGGAAATTTCTTTCCTCCCTGCCTATTGAGAATAGTAATACTATTGTAAAGAAAATTTCATTTTACCAATCTCAATAAATATTATAAAATAGAGTAGATTTTCAACAAAAATTGACATTTTTCTATTTAAACTACTAGGAGGCAATCTATGTCTATCAATAGACAGGTGTATAAAAATAATAACAAGGGCAAGGTAAAGAAAAGACTAAGACGAAAACGATTCTTGCTTTGGATCGTAATGCCCATTCTTTTATTAATAATAGGTGCAACAGCTTACGGCGGATTTTTGTATAATAAGGCTGAATCAGTGATGAATAAATCCTACAAGCCAATTGAACGTGATACTAAAGCGAAGGCCAATGTAAAACTTGAAAATACATCGATACTATTTATTGGTGTTGATGATAGTGAAAAGAGAAAATCGAATGGCAGATCTCGTTCAGATGCCTTGATGCTGGCTACTTTTAATAAGAAAGAAAAATCTATTAAGCTATTGAGTATCCCGCGTGATTCATATGTTCACATCCCTGAGAAGGATATTTATACAAAAATTACTCATGCCCATGCTTATGGCGGCGTGAAACTTACGCTTGAAACAGTCGAAGAATTGCTTGATGTACCAGTCGATTATTATGTTAAAATGAATTTTAACGCCTTTATTGACGTTATTAATGCGCTAGATGGTGTGAAAGTAGACGTTCCATTCACATTTTCTGAACAAGATTCCCAGGACCATGCGAAAGCAATAACCTTGAAAAAAGGCGTACAAGAATTAGATGGTGAACAAGCACTTGCGTTTGCACGGACAAGGAAAATGGATAGTGATATTCAAAGAGGACAGCGCCAGCAGCAGATCTTTAAAGCCATCCTCTCAAAAGGATCATCCATAAAGTCTATTTCTAATTACACAGATGTGATGGAAGCTGTTGGAAAGAATATGTCAACAGACTTAACGTTTGACCAAATGAAATCGTTTATTAGCTATATCCAAGCTGGTAGTGGAATCGATGTTGAATCACTATCACTAAAAGGGTCTGATTCATATATTGATCGTGTTTACTATTATCAACTTGATGAAACGGCCTTAGAGGAAACAAAATCAACACTTAAGACACACCTCAACAGAACAAATACAGCAAGTGCAACGAAAGTTGAATAAGAAGCAACCCGGATCAGGTTAACAGGTTCAGTTTTGAAGAACAAAATTGCAACCAATGACTGAAATCGCAATAGAAATGGACACGAAATAACAAGTTTATTAACACAAGTATTAGTCCAGAAAAACGCTCAGAGCATAAATATCTCTGAGCGTTTTTTATATCGTGTTATTCAACATTAACACCCGTTCGTTAGATAAGCTTACGACGCATTTTCTCCAAATCCCGACATTAATTTCCTATAAAACTTTTAATGCTTAAAACATATTTTTAATCCTTTTGATAAAACTCTGTTTATCCATAGATTTTTCAATAAAAAATCGGTTTTTATTTCGATTCATTTGCAAATTCAATTTTATAAAATCAAGTTTTTCTGAAACCAACTTTAATTCAGTTAATGATTTTTCAATAGAAGAAAATGGGAACAATTCAGTCTGATTATAAGAATAAATATATTCATCACTCTCAAAAACCTCATGACTTCGTGTTTCTTCTTCTCTATACGAATGTACACTGTCACTTGAATAAAAAATCGATTCACTAATTTTTCTTGCTGGATTACCTGCATATGAACAATTAGATCCAATTTTCTTTCCGCTAACTACCGACATACCTCCTATAATGCTTCCTGAACCAATTTGTGTCCCTTTTAAAATAAAAGCATGTTGACCAATCCAAACATGATCGCCAATATAAATGCTTCTACTTGGGTTGATTCTTTTTTTTGTGTTAGAATCATAAATTAGATGAGGGTCAGCTGTTCTAAACCAACAGTCAAAAGAAATTAAACAATCTTCTCCAACAATTATATTTTTTTGTTCTGAAATAATTATATTTAATCTGCTGTTAAAATAATTATCTTTCCCAAAAAATAATACACAATTATTGTAAACAGTTGCATTGAATAAATAATTATGCCTGTTTTTACAAAGAAAAATAATTGACTCATTTCCACTAAATTGTATAGTACTATTTACTAAATGAACATCGTCATTATCACAATATAGAACGTTTCCCTTTCCCCTAAATATTATTTTTGAATTTGTTAGTTTAGGGTTCCCTATTATGTTATTCTCTTTTAAGTCCTCTATTTGATTTGTTTCATTGATAATTTCCATATTTTTTTCCCTTTCGATTAGAACAAGAATGTGTCCAATCCAAATTATTCTCAAATATTATTTTATATTATTTTTTGGCAATAACCTAATTGTTGGGGGTCTTTTTCACATAAATATCAAATAAAAGAAAACAATAAAAGGGTAAATCACAACGCCTTCCTGTGTTGTGATTTACCCTTTTATTATCTATTTTTGTTCAATATCCCCATGATTCGGAGAAGCGGTCGGTAATTCTTATTAATTAAACCAATCGTTTCAACAAATAATTCAATGGCCAGCACGATAATGGTAATGATTAAGATCGAGCCCCATACGGTTGTAATCGTAAAAATAAAGGCTGCGAGGCCAAACATGGCGCTCATAGCATAAATTAACAGAACCGTTTCTCGATGCGTAAAACCTAATTCTAGTAAACAATGATGTAAATGGGACTTATCTGGTGCGGATAATGATTTCTTATTGTAAATACGACGGATGATAGCAAAAAAAGTATCTGAAATCGGAACACCTAAAATAATGATTGGAACAATAAACGAAATCAAGGCAACATTTTTAAAACCGAGTAAGGCTAGGACTGAGATCATGTAGCCAAGGAAGAGCGCCCCAGAATCTCCCATAAAAATTTTTGCCGGGTGAAAATTATATAGTAGAAAGCCTAACGTACTCGCAAGCAGGATTGTCCCCATGGCAACTACATAACCATTTCCCATCACAATCGCCATCCCGGAAATAGTGATAAAGGCGATCGAGGAAACACCAGCTGCCAAACCATCAAGTCCATCGATTAAATTGATTGCATTGGTAACGCCAACAATCCAGATGACTGTAATTGGAATACTAAAGATACCAAATTCTAAGGTCCCATTAAACGGTAAGTTAATAAATTCAACTTCCACCCCGCCCCACATCACAACGATCAGGGCAGAAACAATTTGTAAGATAAATTTTATTTTGGCCGATAATTCAAAGATATCATCTAAAATACCGGTAACTAGTATGATTAAACCACCAGCAACAATAGCTGCATGGTAGGGACTGCTTGGATGCAGGATTAAAAGACCGAAGAGAAAACTAATATAAATCGCTAGGCCGCCTAAACGAGGCATAATCTTAACATGTACCTTACGCTTATTAGGACTGTCCGTTGCTCCTAATTTAAAAGCCAATTTTTTTACGATTGGAGTGATTAATACGGAGCATAAAAAACATAATATTAAGGTCAGATATAACATGAAGACCCTCCCTATGAATATAATGCCCCATTAATAAATTTTAGAAACAGGCACATATTTCTAAGTACACAACGAACATATTATAGCACACATTTTTTATTTTGGTATATTTTGTTGAATTGTCGGAAAATTCCCTCTTATTTAGCTAGCATTACTAGGATTTATAAGTAACGATCCAACACCATGTAAGACGATTGGTTACTCCAAAAAGTTACATTTATTTTATAATAATCGCTTATTTGGTGAACTTTAATTGGAAGATTTCCAGTAAAAACCGGGGGATGGCTAACATTCTCCTCCACCTCGACGGCTGCGAAATCAAGCGATAAAACCATTCGAGGTTCATTTTTTGCCAGAAACGAGGAGCACGCTGGACCTCTCCCGCGAGAACATCGATGCTGCCTCCAACCCCCATACATACTCCTTTGGGAAATTGAGCCAGATTTCTTTCAATCCATTGTTCTTGTTTAGGGAACCCTAACGCCACGAAAATCAAATCGGGGCTTGAGGCTTTAATCTCAGCAGTGATCGGATTGTTTTCCCAATCAAAAAAGCCATGATGACTGCCCACTATTTGAACATGTGGAAATTGACTGTTGATCTTAGCCACAGCTTTTTGATTGGTCTCTTCGCGCCCGCCCAATAGATAAATTTTCAACTTATTCTCGTTCCCAAGTTCCAGTAGACGGATCATTAAATCATAACCTGCGACCCTCTCCTTAATCGGGGTATTTAATATTTTTGAAGCCAGAATAATCCCATAACCATCAGGAACCACCATGTCGGCCGATTGAATGATTTTTTTATAGTCGGGATGTTCATGAGCGTACATGACAATTTCCGGGTTGGCTGTGACAATGAAAGCTTTGCGATTACTTTTTATCATTTCATTTAGAATGTTAGCTACTTCATTAAATTGTTTATTGATAAAATCAATACCTAATATATCGACGGTGTTGTTCTGCATGGTTTTTATCCTTTTGTATTTTTTCATATTTATAAAAAAAGGCTCAAAAAAATGGATCTAGCCAATTATTTTTGAGCCTCTTTTTATTATCTAGCTGTATTTAAAACTAATCTGCTCTGCTTTTCTAAGGCTGTTTCTCTAAACTTTCGCTGTTCCTCTTTAGACATGGCCTTAAATTCTTTGAGAAACGCTTCATATTGCGGAACCACTTCTGCAGTCGTCCCATATGCTTTGATTTGACCAAATTCTAACCATAAAGCTTTTTGGCAAAAATCTTTAATTTGGCCAATCGCATGGCTTACAAAAAAGATGGTTTTCCCTTTCTCTTTAAAGCTGTACATTTTTTTCTTGGATTTTTCTGCAAATGCTTGGTCCCCAACGGAGAGCGCCTCGTCGATAATTAATATATCTGGATCCACAGTCACGGAGATGGCAAAACCAAGCTTTGATTTCATACCACTTGAATAGGTTTTTACAGGCTGATCAATAAACCTTCCTAGTTCGGAGAAATCAATAATTTCAGGTTCGAGCTCCCGGATTTCTTTTTTACTAAAACCGAGCATTAAACATTTCAGTTCAATATTTTCTCGACCCGTTAAATTATTGTTTAACCCAGAGGCAATCGCAATTAAAGATGTTTGTCCAATCGTTTCGACCTTTCCATTTGTAGGTGGAACTACGCCTGCAATAATGTTGGATAGAGTCGATTTTCCGGAGCCATTTACACCTATTAAACCAATCACATCGCCTTGTTCAGCGGTGAAACTTATATTTTGCAACGCATAGAAATCATCACCATAGCCATTGGGCAAAATGATGTCAAGAAGCTTATCAGATGTTCTATTATACAATTTGTATTTCTTTGATACATTATCAATAATAACTGTTTTAGTCATTTTTTCCACTTCCACTTTACAAGTAGTCTACAAATCGGTTTCGAAATTTCAAGTGCAGTGCAGAGCCTATAAATAACAACACGAAAACTAGTCCCCAAAAGTAGGCGGTATATTTAATGTGTTCAATTAAATACCAGCTATGCCCTAACAGAGCAGCGCGATAACCTTCAGCAATATAGTATAATGGATTAAACTTCATTACGCTTTGAACGATATGTGGAAGTCTTTCAGGCGTCCATAATAATGGTGTCAGATAAAGCAGCATTCTGACAATAGCTTGGACAATCATTTGTACATCCCGTACAATCGTCGCTAAGGTAGAGGTAATTAATGAAATAGCTACCAGTAGAATAATGGTGGCAAACATATAATAGGGTAACGACAAATAATATATCGATATAGGATAGCCTGTAAATTGAAAGATAACCACAATGACTCCAACTAACATGAGATGCTGATAAAATTTCGATATAATGACATAGGTTGGAATTACACTCATCGGAAAGCTCATTTTTGCGATTAAGGCGATCCTCGTATAGATCGACTTTGATGCGTCCAAGATTGCTGGGTTAACAAAGAACCAAACTAAAATACCCGCCAGCATCCAATAGAAATACGGAATCCCCTCTACTGCACGTCCACCACGGATACCATATCCGAATACAAAATAATAGATACCTATTTGAATCATGGGATTGATTAATTCCCATAATATCCCTAAATAATGACTGTTATTTGCACTTTTTAATTCAAAAAGGGATAATCTTCTGATGAGATAAAAACTGCTAATCTGTTCCCTTATGACCTTAAACATTGACATCGTGTTGATCCTTCCTAAACGATTTAATTGGGGATATAAGATAAGACCTTTTCATAAAATGAATCATTCCCCCTCAAAGACCATAACATTTTACCATAAAAAAAGGATAAATTCTAACGCAATTAGACATATGTAGTTAGTTTGAGTTCTTATCCCTTTGATACGAGTCGCTTTGTGATTCTTTAAAAATGTAATCTACGAGCTTCTGGCTGGATATCCCGTTTGAATATTTATTCCAAATGTCAGAAAAACTGGTAACCTTCTGATAATCAAATAAGTTATCTTTAATAATCGTAATGATTTCATCCGTATGTTTCGTGATCGGACCTGGAACGGTCTCTTCAAAATCCTCCCACAATCCTCTTTCCACTTTGTATTGTTCAATATCATAAGTAAAAAAGATCATGGGTTTATTTAATAATGAAAACTCATATGGTATGGAAGAATAATCTGTAATCAGCAAGTCAGTGATAAGTAACAATTCATTAGCATCATAACGTGAGGATGAATAATCATAAACAAAATTAGAATATAATTCATTGTTTTCTAATGAACTTTTTATCGCAGGATGAAAACGGAGCAACAAAACATATTCATCACTGAGCTCCTGATACATTTTTTCTAAATCCAATTTTAATTCAAATTGATCTAATTGATGCTCCCTGTATGTTGGGGCATACAAGATCACCTTTTTGGATGTTAATTCAGGATTCTCATCTAATAATTTAGAAATAATTGCCTTATGTTTGTTCTCATCAAAAAAAAAGTCAGTTCTCGGTATTCCTGTTCGAAGAATGTTTTGATCCTTTAGGGCAAATACCTGTTTAAAAATATCAGCCATTTTGTCTGACCCAACAACAACCTTATGAAATTTTTTGTAAACTCGTAGAAATCGCTTATGAGCCCTTTTACTACGATTGACATTGGACTCATCCGCCAGTCCAAACTTTTTAATCGCACCTGCTGCGTGCCAAAGCTGGATACATTCCACACCCGTTTTAAAATTAGTTGAAGCCAAAACCCCAAAATAGTTATCAATAATAATTTTTTTGGAAGTAGCGAGGTGATAGATGGAACGCAAAAGATCGATAAATGATGTTTCAAATGGAATGACAGGAAGAGCAGGATATTTCTTAAAAAGTGAAAGTGAAGAACCCTTACATAAAAAGACAATTTCTTGTTGGATATTCTGGTGAAGGATTTCCTCGTACACATATTTGGCATTATCCCCAAAGGAAACCAGAAAGGTGACCTTATTTTTTAATGGGAATGCCTTACAAATTATAAAAAAACACTTAAATATAACCAAATAAATGGATATGACAATTTCTCTAATCATTTTTCACATAATTTAAATCGGATTTAATTTTGGAGGTTGAGATACCGGTAGTTCTTGGCAAATAAACCACTTCACAATACCTTTTTAGAAAATCAAAATGACCTTTCCAATCATCACCCATTACAAAGACATCAATATCATGGTCAATTACGTCCTGGATCTTTTGTTCCCAGCAGGATTCCGGAATGACGTGGTCAACATAGCGAATCGACTTCAGAATTAATTGTCGGTCCTGATAACTATAGTAGGCTTTTTTATTCTTTTCGATATTAAATTCATCTGTCGATAGACCAACGATTAGAAAATCTCCTAATTCCTTAGCTTTTCTTAATATATTGATATGACCAACATGGAGCAAATCAAAAGTCCCGTACGTTAATACCTTTTTCATTCTTTTCAACTCCTCACCGAGTTTTCATTGCAGCGTTTATTCACCACCTGAAAACTCTTGCAGAAAAACAATCCATTTCCCATTATATATCCCACTAGTTTTTATTTCAAACACTAGTGAAAGGATTCACGTTCGGTCTATTTAAAAATAAAACCATGATATTTACTATCATGGTTTTATTAGTATATCCACAAATCTTTTTGCAGATTCTCCGTCAAGATCATCGAAGAATCGATGTTTAAAGCTTTCAATCTTTTTAAAATCAAACTGGTTTTCTTTCACCGTTTTGATAACCTCGTCAGTAGTTTTTACAATTGGCCCTGGAACAAAGTCAGAGTATTCATAGTAAAAACCACGATCTTCGAGATACTCATCAAGGTCATATGCAAAGAAAATCATTGGTCGTTCCAATAAAGAGAATTCAAAAACTAAAGATGAATAATCACTAATTAAAATATCCGTATTCATTAATACATTATTTATTTCATTCGAACTCATATTTATAACAAAGTCTGCTGCTTTCTCTGGTATTTGAACTTTTTTGGTAACAGATGGATGAAGCTTTAATATCAGTACATATTCATCTGAAAGTTCTTCAGCCATTTTTACTAAATCCAATTTAATATTAAAATTCGCCCGCTTACCTGGACCACCTCTAAACGTGGGAGCATAGGTAATCACTTTTTTATTTTTAAGCTGTGGATAGGTTCCCAGATATCGCTGGTGAACGAATTCCATTAATTCCTTATCAAAAAAGACATCTGTTCGCGGCAATCCTAATGGGTAAATATTTTCTTCCGGCACTTCAAATGCCTCAGCATAGTGAGGAATAATTTCTTTACTTGTAACTACTGCTTTTGTATAAATTTGATGAGCACTTCGTTCAAATTGGGTGGAATTACTTTCACGATACCCTACGGCACTATGGCCAAATTTCTTAAAAGCACCAGCTGCATGCCATGTTTGAATCACTTCCGTTTGCTTGCGCACACGAAGCTTATATAATGGACGATAATAATCATCTAAGATTAAATAACGGGAAGTCGCGATATCATAATATAGTCTACAGAAATCCCTGAAATTTCGCTTTTTCTTGAAATGACCTCTAATTTTGTAATCTGGGCGCTGATTAATTAATTCATCATAAATATGCTCAAATGAATCCGTTAATCTCGGAAATTTGTTGGTCGCCATCGTAATTTTCTTTTGTACAGGCAGCGTGCTAAAAAATGGAAAAGCCACCCGCCGGACAAGGGCCGTTTTCACCTTGGTTTTTATTTTTTTAAATTTAACTTTTACTAGATATAAAAATATCGGGGAAAGATTATTTCTTTTCCATGCTTTCTTAACCGCCATGAACACTTTTTGTTTTTTCGAAGTCTCTAATGCATGTAATGAACCTGGATCCAGTTTTGAGAAACAAACCTTTAACCATTGTAGATACAGTTTTTTTGCAGCTGGACTAACCAGTTTATACCGATCTGCAATTTCATAGGTCATAACTCTATGTAATGACGGAATCTGATTAAATAAATGATAATCTAAAGTTTTCACCCACTCCAAAACCATGGTAAATGATTCTACTTGAGTTTTTTGGTCCTTGCTTACAAGCGCACTTCGAATAGCAGGCCAAATGTCTGCTGAAATAATTCTGGTATAATAACTTTTCTTTAAAGCAAATCGGGTATGTTGATTTGAAATATATTTATCCCATAATTGATCAGAAATACGTAAACTTTTAAAAATATCGGTTAAAACCTTTACTGAATTCACGCGCACAGTTTGTGATAAGGATAAATTCTCCTCCGCTTCCCTAGAGCGATATTTATAAATGATTTTATCAACAGTATATATTTTATTTGCCTTCATATAGGCTTCAATCACAAATGGCTGATCCTCGGTTACATGAATATCTGCAGGAAACCGTATTCCTTTAACGATTTTAGAATGGTAAAGCTTATTGCACGGTCCCAGTGAGAATAGTAACCCTGGATTGGCGACGAGGCTCTTTTCACCTGGAACGTATACACCGTTATTCACGTGACTAGCGATAAACCATGTTTCTGTACTATTGAAGCTTAAAGAAGTTCCTAAAACGATATCTGCCTTTTCTTTTAACCCACTATTATACATGGTTTCTAAGGCATCTAGTGGTAAGAGGTCATCTGAATCAACAAAACTAATAAATTCACCTCTTGCTACTTCTAAACCATTATTCCGCGCTACCCCTGGTCCTGAATTTTCTTGTTTAATAAAGACAATATTTCCGTATTTATTTGCAAATTCCTCAATGATTTCTGGACTTCGGTCACTTGACCCATCATCAACCATGATAATTTCAATGTGATCTAACGTCTGGTTGACAAGAGACTCCAATGTCTCCGTAATATATTCTTCCACATTAAAAACTGGGGTAATTATACTTACCTTCACATCTTCTAATTCAGGATGAATGATATATTGAAGTTTACTCATATAATATCTCCTCTGTTGTAAAAAAAACAAAGCACCATCTTTTGAAACGCTCATCTTTTTTAACTATTATTAACATCATTTTCCTCTTTTATGATTGAAATAAAAGAATAGGGATAAAATTCCACTCTATTTAGAATCTGCATCTACGATGAGTTGGTCTACAACACGATCGCTTGATTTTCCATCCGTATGATCAAAAAAGTAATCAACAAATGTCTCGATTTTTTCCATTTTGAAGTCTTTATTTTGAATGGTTTCAATTAATTCATCTAATGTCCTTGCTAATGGGCCAGGGATAAATGAATCATATTTATAATAAAAATCTCGTGTTGCTATATATTCCTCTACATCTGGAGAATAGAAAATCATCGGTTTATTTAATAATGCAAACTCAAAGCAAACAGAGGAGTAATCGGTTATTAATAGATCTGAGATAAATAATAAATCATTAATTTCCCGATAATGTGAAATGTCGTAGAAAAAATCTTTATATTCTTCAGGGATTTTCCAATAGTCTTTTACAAATGGATGCATTTTAAATAGAAAAACATACTCATCATGTAAGGCATGATAAAGTTTTTCTAAATGAAGATAATCCTTCGGATAATAGGCAGACTGCTGGCCGGACCCTCGAAAGGTCGGTGCAAACATTATGACTTTTTTTTCAGATAAAATGGGATACTTTCTGTATAATTCTTCTTTAACCTTCACTTGGTAAGCTTGATCAAAAAAGACATCCGTTCTTGGTATCCCAGTTGCAAAGACCCGATTTTCACTAATCCCAAAACCTTCAGCATAATGCTTTGCCACATTCTTCGAACTGACGATTACCTTCGTATAATTGCGGTGATTCAAAGAATGAGCGTCTGGACCACCTGGAAGACCTACACGGCTGTACCCAAAGGTTTTAAACGCACCGACTGCATGCCATAACTGAATAAGATCGGCACCTTTCCGTATTTTTAATGGATAGACCATCGGATAAAAATCATCCAACAAAATAAATTTTGCCGTTGCCAGATGAAAAGCTAAACGAACCATTTCCCAATAGGTTTTATAAGCCCGCGTACTCTCTTTTAAAAAAAAATGGTATTGGTAATTTACATTTTTTCGTTTTAATGCCTGATAAACAAATTCAAAGTTACCACTTAAATCGGTTCGGCTATCTGATGCAAATAATATTTTTTTTTTATTTAACGGAAATAGGCAAAAAAATAGGTAAAGCAAACGAAAAATAACTTTACGGAAAAAACGGTAAACAAGACTATATTGAGAGCTGTTTCCTTTACTTTCCGCTTGGTTTTCCATCTTATTTTTTAACATTATTAATCTCCTACTGGAAAATTTATACCATCAGCTTTTTTTAATTAAATTATCTACGATTCTTTTACTTGTTTTTCCATCAAAGTATGTAAAAAAACGATTTCTAAATTGTTCAATTTTTTTCAGATCAAAATCATCTTGTTGGATCCATTCAATCAGATCTTGAGTTTGATGAAAGAACGGCCCTGGAATAAATGACAGGAAAGGAAAATAAAAATCTCGTTCCCTTATATACTCTTCAAGGTCATCAGCAATAAAAGCAATTGGCCTGACTAATAAACTATAATCAAAAATAACCGATGAATAATCTGTTAAAAGAATATCCGCTAGAACTAGTAATTGTTCGATGTTGAATTTTTCCTTTACATGAAAGACAAAACCTTTATCTTCTTTCTTAATAGTGATCTCCGAACGCATATATGGATGTAAATGAATCAGTAGTACATATTCATCTCCGAGAGTTTCCCTCATAGCTGAAAAATCGATAGGACAGTGAAATGATTCTTGATAATGACTTTTCCCTCTAAAGGTAGGAGCATATAAGATAATCTTTCTCCCCTGAATCTCAGGAAATTCACTCTGTAATTCTCCCATCAATCTTAACTGCTCACGTTTATTAAAAAAATAATCAGTTCTCGGTACACCTAATGGGAATATCCTTGAGGATGGCATATCGAAGGCTTCAGCATAAAAAGGAATGACTTCCGAGGAACTCACAAATACTTTAGAATAATTTGAATGAACCTTAACATGTTTTAAATAATCTGAACTTGGACCAAATTCTTTATCTACGGTGCTTAAACCAAATTTCTTGAATGCACCTGCTGCATGCCAAAGCTGAATAATATCCGTTCCCTGTCGAGGTTTTATCACATAAACGGGGAAATAATAGTCATCGATGATAAAATATCGGGATGTAGCTAAATGATAACTCGCTTTAACCATATGTAGGACATAGTGGAATTTGCCTAGTAATGAACTGCTATACTTTTTAAAAAGAAAATTACACGTCCAATTGGGATATCTTCCGTGTAATTCCTTATAAATATAATAGAGATTCCCCTGAATCTCCGTAGCCCGATAGGAAGCAAAGGTGACCTTTTCATTATTTACTTTAAAAAGAAGGCATGACAGGTAAAAGATCATCTGAATGAATCCCTTCACCATAATTGTTGGAAAAATTCTCAGTAAATACATCGCCATGCCTGCCTTTTTTATTTTATATTTTCCATTCGAGTATGGTTTTTCCCCATGAGTTTGTCAGGTCTTTTTCAAATGCATCAATAATATCTTGGATGTTCTTTATTTGGTGAACTTCTCCAATCAGCATGCCAAAATACTCGACTACTTCCGGGTGCTCAACCATGAAATTTACAGTGTTGACAAAATCAGTTCGTCCACTTCGACTGCTGCCAATCATCGTAAGACCTTTTTCTAGAATCATTCTAGTGTTTATTTCAACAGGATATTCAGAGACACCGAGTATACAAATAGATCCCTCTGGATTAATATAATCAATCATTTGATTAATCGCAGATTGGCTGCCATTCCCGCCAACACATTCAAATCCATGATCAATCCGTAAATCATCCGGAATTTCATCAATTTGATACGCTTCATCAACAAACGAAAAATGATCCATTTTATATTTTGTTTTCCCAAAAATATACACCTTGCTATCAGGATAGCGTTTCTTTAAAATCAGCGTGGTTATATAACCTAAATTCCCATCTCCCCATACCCCGAACGTATTTTTTCGAGCATGGGCTTTTGCCTCAAAGCGCACCAAGGCATGCATACTGATGGTGATTAATTCCATAAAAGCCGCAACCGATGGATCAATTTCTTCTGGTAATGGAACAATCCGATCCCTGTGAAGAAAAACATAGTCCTGCATAAATCCGTCGTAACCACTTGAACGAAATTTACTCGATCGCAAGTAATTTTCTGCAATGACTTCATCATTTTCAGTTGGGGTATTTGGTACCATAACGACCCGGGTACCAGGTGCAAATTCATTATTTGGATCATAAACCACTTTACCAATCCCCTCATGAATCAGCGCCATTGGCAGTTTCTTTGCCATTGCTTCTTTTCCACGTGTGCCGGTGTAATACCTTTGGTCAGCCGCACATATGGAGAGATGAGTGGGACGCACCACAATTTTATCGGACTGAATGGAACGATCTTTATAAGTCACTTCAAACTGTCGTGGCGACACTAAGCGATACACTTGATTAATCATCGTGAAACCCTCTCTTGTAGGATTGCATTAGCTACCTTCAAATCATATGGGGTTGTTACCTTTATATTAAATAATTCACCCTTGACAATCTTAACCTTTTCACCTGCAAGCGCGCAAATTTTACATGCATCCGTAAGAATCATTTTTTGTTCCTCGGTTAGTGCGTTATAATAAGTAACCAATTTCTTGATATTAAAGCTTTGTGGCGTTTGTCCCTGGTACATAGTATCCCTTACAGGGATGTTTGAGATAAATTCTCCATCCTCAGATTGGATAATCGTATCAATCGCCTCGATCACTGTATCAACAGCCCCAAACTTAATGGCCGCTTCAATATTCTCTTCAATAATTCGATGAGTTAGAAATGGTCTTACAGAATCATGGGTAATAATCACATCATCATCGTTAATCCCAAAGTTTTTTTCGATATAGCGGATGCCGCTCATGATGGATTCATTGCGATCTTTTCCACCTTCAAGCACAACAATCCTTGCGTCTTTTCCAATATATTTATTAATAATATCTTTAGCATGATTAACCCATTCTTTCGGTGTAACGACTAGAATCTTCTCAAAACGATCATTCAGGATAAACTTTTCAATTGTATGTATAATGATAGGTTTACTATTTAAAGTTAAAAACTGCTTGGGCATATTAATATTACCCATTCTTGTTCCTTTTCCTCCGGCAAGAATTTCTGCAAAAATCATTGTCCACACTCCTTATCATACTTAACATGCTTAATTTAAAGAAACTTTATTATTAAAATGATACATAATTAACCGTACCATTCTTCATCCTAATTAACAAAAAACGACAAATTTCTTGACAAAAACTCAATTAAAACTATACACTCTTTCAAATACATTTTCAAGCGAGGTAAGATTCTAGTTCCGTGTCTTTATTGCAAAAAAAAGAAGGGAAGAAATCTTCCACTTCATTTTCTAGGACTTAATATTTAGGGACATCAAAGACTAAAGTATAGCTATCTAGTAAACTATAAAGATTAAAAATGTTAGGTGTTTGTTTCACAGCCCAGCCAATGTCAGTTGCATATTGGTTTGTACCTGGAGCTGCAGGATTCCATTTCATTTTATAGATCGTGTCCTGCCCTTTATCAATATAATTCAAGGCAACAAATTCTGCCCCACCCACTATCGCTTTATCGGGTGTAGTCCAGCCCTCTTTAAACGCCTTTCTTGCTCCACAATGAAGCGGACACTTATCAAAAGCACCAACCCCATACATATTATAAACGATCGCATCATAGGAGGCTGCATCACTTGCTAATTCGGTAATCTCTTCTTCTCCTGTAGCAGGATCAATGACAGGATTCCCATTACTATCCAGCTTTTTCTTGACCTTAACCCCTTTTGCTAACGGAGAACTGCCATTGCCTGTTTCAAGCAGCGCGTGGGAAATCAAGTAAATTTCATTGATGTTATACAGTGCACCTGCGTTAACAAAAACTTGTCCTTTTCCTGTAAGAATTCCTTTATTGGTCAATATTTTTTGATTCACTTCGTACGCATCTGCTCCAGCCATTTCGGAAAGCATAAGAAATTGATAATAACTTGAAGTGCCAATTCCAAAATTGGTAGGGTTAATATAGTAGCTAATATCCGTTGGACTTGGATTAACCCATGTTTCATTATACTTAATCTTATACCAATAATATCCATCGCTTTGCTTTGTTTTGGAGTAGATTGTCACTTTTTCATCTTTATCTAACTTCCCAAGGATCCAGCCATTAACTGGTATACCTCTAACATTTGTATTTTCTGTGTTGACGACACCCACATTCGGAGTCGAGGCATTGACTTTTAATAAATCACTTCTTACATAAGCATCATATTTTTTATCAGATTGTGATACACCAATTTGTTTATTAAGAAGTTCTCCTAATGAAATATCATAATTGGTATATTGAGTAGTGGTTTTCTTAATAACCTCACTTAAGTTCACTACTAATGAGGCACTATACTTACTGTCATAATACTCAACCTTAATGGTGTGAATCCCTTCCGGCAATTGTTGGGGGGAAGAACTATAATTATTAACCCCGTCCTTCCAGCTATCCATTTTACGTAAACCATCAACATAAATACGTATGCCATCATCAGCTTTACCTGAAAGTTTATAATTACTTGATTTTGCGATATATACCTTTTTTTCAAAAACAGCAGAAAAATTATCTGCTGGGATATTGGTTATAGGAGATCCACTCCAATAAAAATCCAGATCATCAAACGTTTTTTGAACAGGAGTCCCTGTCAAATTATTGCTTGGATAGAATTTCGCTTCCCAAAAATCCTCAATGAGATCTAATTTCATCGTGGCACTATATTTAGAATCATAATACTCAACCTTAATGGTATGGGTACCCGTCGTTAGAGTTACTGGATCATCGATGATATTCACGCCATCTTTCCATTTATCGACATTGAGTACTCCGTCTACATAAACTCGTACACCATCATCTGCTTTTCCTATGAATCTATATTTTCCAGGTTTCGTCACAACATATTGTTTTTCAAAGGTTCCAGAGAAACCATCAGTTGGGAGCATAGGATCTGGCGAGCCATTTCCCCAAGAAAATTGTAATTCATCATAAACTTTTATTAGCGGGGTACCTGTAAAATCCTTTGAGGGATAGTAAGTTGCTTTCCATCTTGTAGGATCAATCGGTTCATTCTCATGATTAGTCGGTTCAAGCTTCAAATTTAATTTAGCACTATATTTTGAATCAAAATACTCAACTTTAACGGTATGGGTACCAGGCTTTAACGTAATAGGAGCATCGATGATATTCACGCCATCTGTCCATTTATCCACATAACGGACTCCGTCAACATAAACTCTTGCTCCATCGTCGGCTGTTCCTACGATTTTATAATCCCCTGTTTCATCAATAACATAATTTCTTTCAAAAATACCTGAGAAATTATCCGTTGGGATCTTGGAATCTGGTGAACCGCCACCCCAAGAAAATTGTAATTCATTATATTCTTTCTTTATAGGTGTCCCTGTAAAATCCCTGGACGGATAAAATCTGGCACTCCATTTATCAACTGGGATTGTATCGACTTCTTCTGGTGGGATTGTATCCACTACTTCTTCAATGTTAAATGCAAAAGAAGAACTATATTTGTCTTCAAGATATTCTATTAATATAGTATGGTTACCAGCTGTTAGATAAACATCTTGACTAAATGGATTAATTCCCGACTTCCACTTATCAACTTTTTTGGTACCATCGACGTAGACACGCACTCCATCATCTGCCTTGCCTGCTAATCTGTAATTGCCAGATTTAGCTACCTTTACTTGTTTTTTAAAAACAGCAGTAAAATGGTCAGATGGTATGCTTGAAGTGGGTGATCCGCCCGCCCAATACAAGTTTAAGTTTTGATAGGCTTTCTTTACTGGATTCCCAGAAAAATCAGCCGAAGGATAAAATTCTGCTGACCATGTATCCGATCCAATAGTCTCAGAAATTTTCACCAAATCGACTGCTATAGCAGCGCTCCATTTTTTTTCATAATATTGAGCCCTTAGTGTGTGAGTGCCTGCGGTTAAATAGATTTCGTTATTAATAGAATGTACACCGTCACTCCAGAAATCTATCCTTTTCTTCCCGTCTACATAAATCCGAATTCCATCATCAGCTTTACCTATCAACTTATATTTTCCTGGTGTCGACACAGTTACTTGTCTTTCAAAGACAGCAGAAAAATTATCTGTCGGGATTTTAGTATCAGGAGATTTAGCTCCCCAATTTAAATTTAAATTAGTATAGGATTTAGAAATGACTTGGCCTGAAAAATTGATTTTACTGTAGAAGGTAGCTTTCCAAGGACCTCCATCTGCTTTAGTAGAATCGACTGTTGTAGAAAATAGTCCAATTAACACAAGCAGAAATAGGATGAAAGTTGTATTCTTTTGTCGAAATTTGATTTTTTAGCCCCCCTAAATAAAAATTTTGTCTAGATATAGGTTATTATCTATGATATTAATAGAAAAGTGAATATAAAATATGAAATTAGCAGTAAATCCCTATGAAACATCCAAAAAGTGGATTCATAAAGGGGATATTTACCACTTATTTTTTATCCAATAATTTGAATAATAATTAATTATCCAACAGATTTATTTTTCAAAAAATTGTTATTGTTTATCAAACAAGTTTAAATTACCGCTATTATAGTAATCGATATTATAAATTCACTGTTATAGAATATTATATTGTTTAACAGCATTGGAGGGTTAATTAGATGAAGTTAATAACACTAATAGTACCTGCCTATAACGAAGAAGAAGTAATTACACAGTTATATGACAGAATCTATGGTCTTATGGAAAGTTTATCGAAATATCAATTTGAAATCTTATTCATAAATGACGGAAGTAAAGATAACACTCTAAAGATGATTAAATCACTTCGAGAAGCAGATCCTAGGATTTCTTTTGTTGATTTATCACGTAATTATGGTAAAGAAACTGCGATGATCGCAGGTTTTGATTACGCTAAAGGGGATGCAGTTGTCATCATTGATGCAGACTTACAGCATCCACCTGAATTAATTGAAGAAATGATTAAGTATTGGGAAGAGGGATACGAGGACATCTATGCAAAACGGACGAAACGAGAAGGTGAACCATGGCTAAAAAAATTCACTTCAAAAAAGTATTATGAGTTGCTCCAAAAAACAACTCGTATACCTATTTTACAGGATGTTGGAGATTTCCGTTTATTGGACCGTCGTTGTGTGGATGCATTAAAAGAATTTAGAGAATCCCAACGGTACACAAAAGGAATGTATAGTTGGATAGGATATAAAAAGAAAGAAATTACATATGAAGCAGCCCCTCGTGCTGCAGGAGAGACTAAGTGGAATTATTCGGGTCTAGTGGATTTAGCTTTAGAGGGAATCACTTCATTTACTACTTTCCCCTTACGATTGTCTACGATAATGGGGTTCATCATTTCGATATGTACGTTTATATATTTAATTTTCATCATAATTAAAACGATTATTTCAGGTCCTGATGTTAGTGGATACCCTTCTCTCATGGTCGTTATCCTATTTTTAGGTGGTATTCAGCTGATATCCTTAGGGATTATCGGAGAGTATCTAGGGCGTATTTTCAATGAGACAAAGAATCGTCCATTGTATTTTGTTGAAGAATATAATAATAAGAAAGTGTAAAGGGATAATATGAATAAAGATCTATATCGCATTATCATGTATTTAATAATGGGCGGCTTTACTACTTTGGTTAATATTGTGGTGTATTGGATTTCCTCCGTTCCATTACATTTTGATTACCGAGTAGCCACAACATTCGCTTGGATTGCAGCAGTGGTATTTGCCTATATAACAAACAAACGTTATGTTTTTGAAAGTCATACACCAGCATTAAGAGACCGTTTAATGGAAATGGGTTCTTTCTTTGGTTTCCGACTTTTATCGTTTTTTATGGATTTAATAGTGATGATAGTAATGGTAAGTGGAATGGGGATCAATGGAACATGGGCGAAAATATGGGCAAATGTAGTAGTGTTAATCGCCAATTATGTTTTTAGTAAATGGTTTATCTTTAAAAAAAGAGAAGTAAATACCTAAGTTTAATAATATTGAATCTCTCATACATGATTGGAGTGTGCGGTAATTAATGGGCCTTGAAGGTAGTAAACATCGTGGTTTCCTGAGTCTGTTTTTTGTAGCAATATTTATCTTATATTTTTATCTAGCATATAATACGCCTTTAACCCATGATGATTGGACTTGGGCAACATCAGATGGGATGGATCGCCTTAAAAATTGGTTTAAAGATTATAATGGTCGATATTTAGGGAACATCATTGAGATATTTTTAACACGCGTTTATTTGAAAAGAATATTTCTAATGGCTTTATTTTCGACATTGTTAGTTATCCTTACAGCATATCGTTCAAAAGAAAATCCAGCATTAAATTATATTTTAAGTTTATTATTATTTCTTTCTGTCCCAGTTAATATGATTAGTCAGACATATGCATGGGTAGCTGGCTTTTCAAATTATATTACATCAATTGTCTTGGTGTTAATTTACCTTGCGATTATAAAAAATATCTTTGAAGCAGAACCCCCTAAATATAAAATGTGGATGACCCTAGCTGTCATTCCTTTAGGTATTGCTACGCAACTTATTGTGGAGCATGTAACTATTTACGTTGTAATAATGGCTTTATATGTGATTATTTTTTCATTTATTAAATTCAGGAAGTTTTACTATTTACATATTTCATATTTAATTTCTGTCATTATTGGTGCAGCAATTATGTTTAGTAACGGGGCCTATTCAAAAATAATGAGTGGGAAAGATCAATACAGGTCGATTGACACAAAATCAACGGATGTGGGATTTTTTCAAAAGATTTCTGACGTATATTCAGAGCAGATGTACCCCTTCCTTTTTTCAAATAATATTATTTTAAATCTTTTTATTTCATTACTCTGCATTATTCTAATAGTTAAGTACAAGGAAAAGCTTGGGATTTTCAAGAAAATCATGCAAAATATTTTACTTTTTGTTTTTACGTTATATCCCTTTTATAAACCACTTGTATTAGATACTTTTCATATCAGTTTTTTCGAAATTTATCCGAATGGTTTTGAAGCTGTTTTCTCGCTTATCTTTTATGCAAGTATCTTATTAACCGTTATTCTATTTATTAAAAATAAATCCTTAATTAATAAATTGCTTTTTTATCTATTATCCGCAATTGTATTAGCTGGACCACTAATTTTCGTAACTCCTTTTGGACCAAGATGCTTTATTGCTTCTTATACATTTTTTGCAATGTTTGTCATTGAAATGAGTGTGTATATTACAACTAATAATTACGTCCATTTACAAAAGCTAAATAAATTATTTGTTATGATTTCTATCTTAATTGCTACCTGCTACGTTTATGTATTTACGATGAATAACACCGTCCATCGCGAAAGAATTCATTATATTCACCAGCAAGTCGATAAAAATGCAAAAGTGATCGAATTAACCAGATTACCCTATCCGCAATTTTTGTGGATTAGCACTCCTTATATCCCTGGGTACCAATATGAAACCTTTAAAAGGTTTTATCATATCCCAGCTGATACTGACTTGAAAATAATTAATTATACAGATTGGATAAAAAAGGGTCACTAAACTAAAAACGATTTTTGATTTACTGGACTGAATAACAACATTTATACTTCAAAAGGGATTACCGATTAACGGTAATCCCTTTTTATTTTCACTTCTTTTAAAACCTATAGTTATTTAATAAAAAGATTCGAATAAGTTATAGCATATTCCTAAAAATGAGGTGGAAGATATGTGTAGTCAAATGTTTGACATTCTAAAAATTAAGCAGTTTTTTGAAACTGTTGATCAGGATACTTCCGTCGAAAAGGTAAGAGAAATGGGACTATGTTTGATATCCATTATTGATGAAAAGATACAAAATAACCAGCTGCTTAAGGATAAATTGTTAGAAGCAAATGAAGATCTTTACTGGATAAGAAAAAGGGCTGATGACTGGATGCTACGGGCAATGGAGAATTCACAAACTAAAAAAAATGATTAGTACTAAAGTATGAATAAAGAATTTATAGGACAAAATATATTACAAGTAAACTGAATTAGAAGGTGTAATTATGGCACGATGTACTGATTGCGGAGTGGAAGATGTTTCATACCATCTAATCAATGGATTTTGCGAGGATTGTGTTGAGTATCATAAACCAGAATGGAATATGGATGTTGAAACTGATGACGATATGGATGATGATGACACCTTATTACCATTAGACCCAGTCGTACATCTTTTTCAACCAGAAGAATGGTGATAAATACTCTTTCTTATTAATTCTTTTCTAGAAATAAACTAAGCTGTGTAAAAAGCATTAATAAAATGCCAATAGGGAACCACAATAAAATAAATGTTGCTTTAAATATCCATTTACTATCCTTGAATAGAGCCATAAGTATGCATCCAATAATTAAATACGAGGTAACAATGAGTACTATTTCGCTCCCAGACATTCTATCCACATCCCTAATATTAATAAAAAAATTTACCATTAAGTCATAAAGAATGTATTTGAGGTAATAAAAATAGTTTTAAATTTTAGAATTTTTATAATATTTAATATATAAATAGAATATACCACATGAATTAGGACTGTGGAAAGGATTAATTTTAACCATCGAACAAGATTGAAATTCTCAATACTTCCCTTAAAACCGACCAGGCTCTCACGTTTTTACCGTGGGAGCCTGTCTATGTTTTCCCCTTATTTTGATACTTCTTTCGTAAAAAGGATGTTTTTAACTCTGTGGATACTCTGACCCCCTAAAGACAGTGCTCTTTTAAGGTATTTTATAGTGAGAAGTTTAATCTGTTTTAGACGTCTGGCTTTTTCCTTTAGGATGATGATTTTAGTTTCCAAACTGTACCGGATATCTTCTCTCCTTATAAATTCTACGGACTTTAGATTATCTTTATCGACTCGCCTAATCTCAAACCACCCTTTTATACATGGATAAACAATGTGCTCCTGCCCAGATATTTCATAGTGATTGGCTGGTATAGATTTAATGGAAGGCCTAGTATAAGTGATTATATTTGCCCGTTTTGTTTTCACTTTCCTCATGGTGGTCACCTCTATATTTTTCGTATTCATCACATCTCTAGGATAGGTTTCTACATTTTGACCGATGACAGTTTATGAATGTCATTTTCTTTTGCCACTTCCATAAAGTAATGGAACCGAGGTTCTAGAGAAGTAAGTAAGCTGTCATCCACATGGTTGTCAATAAATCTTTTCGTTTCACTTAACCAGTCTATTTTTTGTTCGTGTGTTAACCGAGATGTTAATAGATGCCCACGTAAACGGCTGGCATGTAGAAATCGGTTTAAGAAGGCAATCTTTAACGTTGTTTTATATGAGTCATCATGGTTACATTCATGTAAAAATTCCATGAGACGATTAAAGGAAAAAAAGAATTGCTTTGCAGGGAAATATTTTACACTCAGATTTTCTTTTCCACGCGATACAACGAAGTAATAATGATAATCCGCGAGTACGGTAATAACCTTAGCTGTCACATAGCATTGCATGACAAAAAGCTGATCTTCACCCACTACAGCCTTTGGATGGAATCTAAAATCATTTTGTCTCAGAAAAGAGAGCTTAAACATCTTGTGAGGTGCTAAAGAGTTAACTAAATTATCTTTGATAATATCAGCCTTCGGACGGTTCCCTTTTTTAAACATAGACCCAGGTACTTTACGCCCATTGATACCAACATATTTGCCATAAATGACATCGGACTGATTTTTTTTTGCTTCAATATAAAGTCGTTCGAGTGCCTCCTCCCCTAAGAAGTCGTCATTGTCTAAGAAAAGGATATATTCACCACGAGCTGCATCTATCGCATCGTTTCGTGGAATCATTGGGCCTCCTGAATTATCAATCCGATCAATGAGAACAATGTTACTCATTAACTTACTAAAGTTTTCAATAACTTCCTTGCTATTATCTGTAGAGCAATCATTCACACAAATGACCTCAAATTCTGACGCATCCATCGTTTGGTGCATCAAAGAATCCAGTGTCACATTCAAATGTTTTGCCGCGTTATAAACGGGTATAGCCACTGTAACTTTTAACAAATCCATTCCTCCAACTCGGTAGTCAGTATAGTTAAAGGTATTATTTCTACTCGTAGTATGAATCTATAATAGATGTAACAAAATTAGAACCTAACTTCGCGATACATGTATTATTCCCGTATTAATCAAGTATTAATCTTGATGGTCAGTGTTATAACGCAAAAAAGACCGCCAAAAGGCAGCCTTATCTTTTTTATTCACGTATTTAATACAATAAATTCCTGGCAAGGACGAGAATAGCGCCGGGGAGGCGGTTAGTACCCTCGCAGCTCTGCGCGACTGGAGCGGAAATCAACATCCAAGTCTAAAAGAGCTAATTAATAAGATATGGCTCTCTTACTTTGGTTGCCCCATAATCTATTAAACTCCGCTTTGCTGATTTTGGCATTCTTTTCCCCTGTCCAGCAATCATTATAGTAATAATTAGATTGATCAAATCCTGTTAGCACCAATGCATGCACTGAAAAACCATGCATTCGTGAAACCAAAACCACAACCGGTTTGTTATTTACTAATTGTTTTTCTATCGTTCCATTACTAGCACCCGTTAGGTTTTTGGCACTTCCAGCATAATTCTTTACTAGTCCCATTAAGGCAGGAGGGTAAATAGTCCATCCTGATTTTGTAAATGGATTCCCAACATAACCAAGGTTTGGATTACTTGAATGCCTTGGCATTTTTTTCGCTAATGTGACTTTATCGACACGGACGCCTTTATACTGGAGCATCATTGTTACTGCCGTAATTTCACAACCGGTTGGCAGCTCTGGCCTTTGATTGATCAAGGGTACATTCAATTTTAGACTACTAACCTTTGTTGCGTGGTTCCCGTAAACCGTTTTTGCGTTATATTGATACCAAGAAAGAATACGTTGTGTTCCTTTTTCTCTTTGAGTAGCCTGTGTCACATACCCCATAGTATTTATGGTAAAGATATACTTAATATTTTTTGCATGGGCTCCATAAACGGTTCCAGGGTAATATTCATATCGAGACAGAATTCGTTGTGTTCCTTTTTCTCTTAAAACAGCCTTAGTTAATTTCCCATAGGCATCAATGTTGAAGATATACCTAATATTATTTGCATGTTTTCCATAAACTGTATTTGGATAATACACATACTGATTAGTAACCTTTTGAGTCTTTTCATCGAGTCTTACAGCATTTACAATGTATCCACCACTATTGATATTAAAAATATATCTAATTTTTTTTGAAGTGTTTACATTGCTATTTGGGTAAAATACTTCTATCTTTGTTGATTTTTTAACTGTATCTGCATGTACATTACCGCCTAAAGAAGGGAAGATAAGTACAAGAATTAAAAAAGAAAGATATAATTTTTTATTCATTATTATTTTCTCCTATTCTAACATGACATTTTCTTAGATGATTTAATTAAAACGGTAAACTTACTTGACAACACTTAGAGCCGTAATATATTTACTAGCTACATAACCAACTCTTCCGCCTATATCAATAACATAGTAGTCTTTTTCCTTTTTGAAAAAATAGTATTCTTGATATTTATTAATATAGCCAATTACCTTACCTGCAGTGGATTTGTCGACAATAGGTGCCTTTTCTCTCATTTTAATCATACCGGTTTTCGGCTGATTCGTGACCCAGCCGCTTTGTGCTTGCTTGATCAGCGCAATCACCGATTTCTTTTCGATATAACCGGTTCCTTTACCAAATTTGATCCCATACCACGTGCCTTGATTCGAAACAATATGAAGGATTTGGTATTTCGTCAAGGTTCCAATTGCAGCTGTTTTTGACATACTTTGATAGATTGTCACATCTGCTTTACTCTTAAAATACTTGGCTGACTCCTTAGCTTGATGATTTTTATTCACAATGGCTGCCAGATCAGCAATTACCATCTGTGATTTCTCATAGGAAATACCTTTTGTCATAATCGCTAAAACAAAGGGAGTTTTGTCATAAACGATGGCCGCATCATTATAGATTTTTTCATTCGGGATCATCCCCACCTTGTGTGCGACGGCAACTCCCTTAATCCCACGTGGTATAGTAGTATTATAGACTGTCAGTTTCAAATAACCAATGAGTTCTTTGCCAAGCGGACTCTTCTCAGAAAATTGATAAAGTCTTTTCGCATAAATCGTTAAATCATTGGCAGCGGTTAAATTTCTTCCATTCGGATAAGCATACTGACCACCAACGCTTTTCATATACTTGATAAAATTCCCCTGGCCCACTCGTTCCTTTAACATAATGAAGGCAATGCGTAACGGTCCCGCCAGATTTTTTTATGTAATTAGTTAGTTCAACAGATAACTTATTTGAAAAATCCTGATGCGCCGTTAATTCTGCTGCACTCGCATGTTTGCTCGGCATGATTACGGAAAACAAAATAAATGCAATAAAAATTCCCTTTAAAAAATGTCCTGCCTTCAACTCTTTCCCCATCCTTTTCCAGATTTCAACTTTCTTAAATTTTACCAAAATTAGCAATATATTAATATAGGTTTTGAGTAGAATCTCGTTGATTTCTATCCAAAAAAAGAGCAAAACTAAAAATCTATATTTTCTTGATTTTAGATAGGCTCTTCTTAAATAAACTTTTTTTCTAGTATATTGTCCCTGGGGAATTTTTGTTTAGCTACTCTATTTTGATGGATTACACTATTTCGTTAACAACAATACGTGAAAAAAGTTTTTCCATATTATCCAGTTAAAAATATGTAAGTTCTTCAAATAAATGTATTAAATTTCGATAATATCTGCTATTCTATACTATGGTTCAAAATATCGTTTTGGAGGAAAACTAGATGAGAGCTGAAAAGAATAAAAAGAAAAAGAAAACATGGCTCCGCGTAACTGGAATTGTTTTTTTACTACTAATAATTGGAATCGGTGTTTACGCCTATTCAGTATATAGCTCATTAACAACTGCTGTCGAAACGATGCATCACCCTGTCGATCGAAAATCCGACAAACGTACCGAAGAAGTATCATTACAAGAAAAGGAGCCTTTCTCCGTATTGCTCTTGGGTGTGGACCAGCGTAAAGGCGATAAAGGTCGTTCTGACACCATGATTGTTTTGTCAGTGAATCCAAAACTAAATTCTGTAAAGATGTTAAGTATTCCACGTGATACCCGAACAGAAATAGTTGGTAAAGGCACCGAGGATAAAATCAACCATGCTTATGCATTCGGCAACGAAGAAATGGCGATGAACACGGTTGAAAATTTCTTAGACATTCCCATTGATTATTTTGTAAAAATAAACATGGAAGGCTTTGAGGATATTGTCGATGCAGTTGGCGGCATAACGGTAAACAATGATTTAGACTTTTCTCAAGACGGTTACCATTTTCCAAAGGGACAGGTAACTTTGAATGGCAAAAAGGCATTAGCCTATACTCGGATGAGACATGAAGATCCTCGTGGTGATTTTGGACGCCAATTACGTCAGCGTGAAATCATTCAAGGAGTTTTAAGAGAAGGTGCGAGCCTGTCATCGCTTACTAAATATCAAAGTATTTTTACAGCTCTTGGCAATAATGTGAGAACAAATCTTACATTTGATCAAATGATGGATATTCAAAAGAATTACCGTAGTGCGGCTGGTAACGTTCAGCAAATGACAATAAAAGGCGGCGGGACGAAAATTAACGGAATCTATTACTTCATCGTTCCGCAAGAAGAAAAACAACGGATTCAAAGTGAACTGAAAACACAACTAGATATAAAATAGCAAAAAACCTCTGCCGAGATAATAATTGGCAGAGGTTTTTTTTTGCTATTTAATAATTCACCCGAATCGAAACACAAAGGCACAAATTATATTAAAATGAACCTCCTTGCCTTCATCGTCCGTCACCCGCGGACAAATTAGGAGTTTTGTCCACGGGTGGTGCCTGACACCTTATTATCACGGTTTTGTCATGAAACTAGTAAGCTATTGAAATATTTGTGTAATATTATTGTGGTAACTTTTATATAACAGAAGGAAGGGGTTTTCAGTTATGAAGAAATTCCTAGTCATGTGTAGTTTGGCAGGTATATTATTATTCGGAAGTAGCAACGGCGCATCAGCAGCATCCAATACATATAAAGTTAAGAGTGGCGATTCGCTTTATCGTATTGCAAAAACATATAAAATCTCCGTGAACACATTAAAACAATGGAATAAACTTAAATCAAATACTATTCACCCGAATCAAATATTAAAGATTACTAATGTACCAGCTAGTAAACCGGTTGTTAAGAAAGCCAGCACTAGTGCAAGTAAAGCACCGAAGTTAAAGGTAGTTAAGACTTTAACAGTTAGTGCAACTGCCTATACAGCGAATTGTAAACGATGCTCTGGCATCACAGCTATCGGATTAAATCTAAAGAAAAATCCAAACCAAAAGGTAATCTCTGTAGACCCGAAAGTAATTAAGCTCGGAACAAAGGTCTATGTTGAAGGTTATGGTTATGCAGTTGCCGGCGACACTGGCGGTGCCATTAAAGGGAAAAAAATTGATATTTTCGTTCCTTCTCATAAAAGTGCGATTCAATGGGGTAGGAAAACAGTGAAAGTACAAATATTAAAATAAGCAAAGTCCCAAGTGAGTTTATTCACTTGGGACTTTGCTTATTTTAATTTAAATGTTAAAACTTAAGGCAATATTGGTTCTGTCATTGGTTCTGCTATTTCAATAATAAACACTATAGTTGTCTTGTTGCCGGCCGCATCAGTTACCACTAATGTATGTGTTCCCTCAGCACTAACAACTGTTCCTGTTTTCGTTGCTACTCCATCCAATGTTGCTGTTCCTTCATTAAAAGAGATCTTTACATCTTGGCTGTAGCTTTCGTTATTACTTACTCCGCTAACCACTGGTGCTGTTTTATCAATTGTAAACACAACTGTTCTCTTATTGCCAACAGCATCAGCTATCGTAACTCTGTGTGTTCCTTCTGAAGTAACAGCCTTTCCTGTTTTCACTCGATTTCCATCTAACCACGCTGTTCCTTCTTTAAAGGAGATGGTAATATCCTTGTTGTAGAATGCGTTATTACTTACTCCACTCACTACTGGCGCCGTTCTATCAATCGTAAAAACAACAATTGTTTTGTTGCCAGCCGCATCAGTTAACACGACTGTGTGTTTTCCTTCTGCTTTCACAACGGTTTTTGTTTTCACTGACTTTTTATCAATTGTCGCTTTTCCTTCTTTAAAGGAGATCGTAACATCCTTGTTGTAAACTCGGTTATTACTTACTCCGCTAACCACTGGCGCTGTTCTGTCCAGCACAACTACCGTTTTAGCTTTGCTTATATTTCCAGATTTATCTTTAGCAGTAAAAGATAATTTTAGACCAGCCTTTTGTTTCGGAATCTTGACCTTAAATGTTCCTTTGGAATCCGCAGGTTTTGCTGTATACCTTTTTGACCCAATCGCAACAGTGACTGTTGCTCCTATTTCTGTTTTACCAGATATTTCAATTGTTTTGTCTGAAACAGTATAAACCGTTGGAACGGCAGGAGCTTTGATGTCAATATTTTTGTAATATGGTGCGGCTAACTGATTAAAGCTTTTTTTCGAGGAAACAATCATTACTTTCGTCCTTGTCTTTACCTTACTGAACAATTCTCTTACCTCTTTATTATGCATCCGGATACATCCACCAGAGACATATTTTCCAATCGAACTTTCATTATTATTACCATGTATTGCGTACGGATATCCGCCATTCTCTTTTTTACTTAAACCCATCCAGCGGTTTCCTAATGGATTACGCGGATCGCCGCCAGCAATATGTTTTTTATAGTAAGGTCTGTTTACAATTTTTTCTCTTATGTAAAAAGTTCCTTCCGGGGTGAGTCTTGAAGTTCTTCCTGTTGCCACCCTGTATGTTTTTATTAATTTACCATTCTCGTAAAATGCGAGTTTATTAACCTTTTTGTTAATAATAATTAGTTGTTTCTTAGTTGTACTAGCCTCAGCCTCTTGGGCGTTGGGAAAAACTGAAAATCCCAAGCATAAAATAATAAATCCAATCAGAAAACGTTTAAACACAAGTACATCCCCCTTATAATTACCATTAATTACTACGATACCATAATTAATGTTTTAATAGGAAAGATTAACTAGATATATATTTCGGCAATTTTTTACAAACTTCTCACATCATCAAAATACAAAATTCACCATAAAAAAATAAGAAGATCCATTGAATCATGGCGACTGACACCACAACGACACCAATAACACAAATAACGTCATTTCTCGGGAAATACCACCAATTATTTTGGGGTTGACAGGCATTGTTTACTTTATGTAGAAAAATTGGAGAAAATATGGATTTATTGTCGCTTTTTGTAGTAGGATATTAATAGTTTCAAATCAATCTAGGATCATTGGAGGGCCGCAAGATGCTGACTACCGCCCAACAAAAAGTGAAGCAGGAGCTTGAAGAGCTGCAGATTAACGCCCTTGTCCATCACAACGAGAAAACTGTTATTCCCCGTAAAAGCCATTCTCTTAAAAAGTGGATGTTTATGATCATCTCAATTCTCGTGTTGATTGTAGCCTGTTCTCTATTAATAAAAGGCTATTGGACTCAAGAACAGACACAACTAGTCTCCTATTTGACGACAGTGAATGACTATAATGAACAAAGTGAAAAAATACTTAATGACTTCCTCAATGAAAAGATTGACAATATAGAGCAAGGGAAAGCAAAGCAAATAGATCTTATATCTAAAGTAACAAACTTAAAGACCTCAACTAGCTTTCATGAACACCAACAAGATTTAATTTCTGTCATCGAACACCGTCTAGACATGATGACGAACCTTGAGGACCCAAAACATTCAGAACAACAATTAAATAAATATTTAATCGAACTCAGTGTGAAGCAGGAAATAGCTGCAGAAAGTCTTACCAAAGGTTTTGAGAAAGAAAAGATTAAGTACATACTAAGAGAAAATGGAACCATCCAGTACTGGATAAAATCAAAATCTTATGATGTTGAAAAATGACAAAAAGAGGTTGCGGGCTCACCCGGCAACCTCTTTCCTTTTATTCTACGCTTTGCGTCAATTCTGCGATTTGACCTTCCTGAACCATCGCCAACTGGCTCATTAATCGTTTTTGGTGTATTTTTTCTAAAATAAAGAGACTCAAGTGAATAATTAAAACACCAAGGGTGAAATATTCGACCGCATAATCGATATAGTACCATGAAAGAGTTGCTGTGATATCGTATAAAGCATGGACAATAACGGTTAGCCAAAGGTTCCGGGTCCATAATAGGATAATTCCAAACATCAAGCCCATATTTGCGAAGGTTACAATCGCCCCAATTCGGATTGCCCATGGCTGCTCCGTATCGAGCGTATGGTCTATGCCGAAAAGAATAGAGGTGATAAACAGCGCCGCCATTAGAAAAACATCTCTTGAGCCACTCTCCCAACGCCGCGGAAACAACTTTTTACATACCACAAGCAGTAGAATTATATAAGCCAGCCGCCAAACCTCTTCCAGGCCAGCTAGTGTGTCGTTATATAAATCATATCCAATTGTATCTACCTTTTCAAAAATGGACCAGTTTGGATCATCCGGAAGGCCAGCATCCACTCCATCTTCCACATCAAAGGCTTGCGACTCCGTATAGTCTTGAACATATTGATCATAATCCTTATTAAAATCCTCAAATGTGATACTAGAGTACACATTAACAATCGTACTCCCAAAGAAGAAAATGAGAAAAGCACCCGTGAATTGAAGCATGATCTGGCGCGGACTTTTCTGATGACCCTGCTGACTCCCCAGTCTCCGGTAAATCTTCCAACCGATAAAAAAGGAGGACACCATGACGGCATCATATAAGGTACTGGCCATAGAACTGTAACGAGTAAGATAAAGAAGAACCTCTGCCCCGATGGTTACAATGATCATTGAAAATAGCAGCTTTTTTGAAATCGGTTTTGTTAAATTCGTTATCATTCTCATCATCCCCTACCTGAAAAATTTGGCGGAGAAATCCGTTTCCCCTTACCTGCCTAATATCTTTACTGCAATGATCCCGAACGCATTAAAAAAAAGCAGGAAAAAGAAACAAGCAATCGTCCACTTCCATTTTCTCGTCACGAAATGATCCCCTCTTTTTCAAAAAAAATATATTAGTAATAATTTAACATATTGGTAGGTAAATATCACGAAAATAATGATTCCTTTTTATTACCATAAATAATTTACCGATAGTCTTCTATTCCAAACGGTCGAAACATATATTTAATAAAAATAAAGAGTTTGATAGAGTCTCAAAAACCAATCAAGCTTTTCCTTTTAAAATTTACAAAAAGCTATTTCCAATTTACACTCATTTATATAAAAATTTACAATTAATAATTACGAGATAGGAGATTGTTACTATGAGACGTCTTTTTTCGATCCTTGTTTTAATCGCTGTGATTTTTATTCTATCAGCCACAAATCCTGAGCGCTCTGCCTATATCGACTGGGCCAATCACAAAACAATGGATAAATCATCGAGTCTGATAGAAAAGGGATTATTATCTGTAGCTGGGAAATCCATTTTTGATGCAGGAACAACGCAAAAGGATTATTTTATTTTCTCCATCTACAAAACCGATTTTTCCAAAGTAGGCCTGGGAAAAGTCACATCGATTGGCATCTTCAATAAATTCATTACAATCTCGAGTAAAGAATAATCGATAGTCAAAAGCCGGTCTCTTTAGGGACTGGCTCATTTTTTTTAAAAGGACCAAACATCAGCAAAAGCCCTTGTTTGGTCCTCTTTCATTTATTCAACTTTTTCCACATGAAAAACGGGGACGCGAACCGATTCGCCGTTTTCGTCGGTAATATCCTCATAACTATTGAAGGTACCAATAACGGTATAATTCTCATAGATTGTGAAATCGGAATCTCCCTTTAATAACAAATACGTTTTCTCCCATAGTCCCGTGCTATTGTTATAGGTTTCCGATAAGGTTACCAAGGCCCCTCCATTTTGGACTGTATCTGCGAAAGCAGTGAAGCGAACCTTCTCCCCATAATAGTTGGCTATATCTGTGACTTGTATATCAACATAGTCTACCTTTATACTAGAAAACTGATATTCCCCGCTACCATCGGGTTCAAAGTAAGCGAGCTCCCCTTCACCCTGTCCAACAGGATTATCTACAACCAATACTTGCTCTGATTCGAAAGTTAGCTTATCCGCTTCCACATCGAGAATCTTACCCATCGAACCGCCGCTGACTTCATAGGCTATATAATGATGCTTCCGTTCGGTTGACTTTGCCTCAATATAAAGGACTGGATTGTTAGAAGTGCTGAAGTTACTATTAAAAGCCAACTTATTAATGGACGCTGCCCCTTCGATCGACCCCTCGGTTACAACCATTGCTTCCTCTCCGGTAAGCTTTCCAAAATATATGCCGCCGTCCTTGGAGATTGCTGCAACGACGCTGTCTGCGCCCCATTTGTTTTTTGCATTTATAACGTTCGGAAACTCTTTTCCTGGATACAGACGTTTTAAAACGCGAATGGGTTCATATTTATCCCAAGCAAGATTGGCACTCGCAATAGATTCAGTCGTGTCCTTTAGTGGTTTTAATGCTTCAAAGATACTAATTGCATCCTCGTATTTATTAGCCTCTGTGAGATTCTCCGCTTTAACGAATAGATCAGATGTTGTTTTTTCAATATAAGCAAATACATCGGCACCATTCATATTCGCTTCTAACTTTTTGATTGAATTTGCTGCTTCGGCAAATGCGCCATAATCCTTTTTATCGATCGCAGCCTTTACAATCCTTAACAAGTTCGAATCAAGGGTTTGCTCAAGCCAGCTAGAATCCAACGACAATATTCTTAGTGCACTAAACTGCCTGCTCCCCTCGTCAATAATCGATGAGACAGTGCCAGTTTCAACCATTTTATTTATCTTTGCCGCGTAATAGTTTTTGAATGAAGATTGGATCGCTTCTGTCTTAGCTGACAAACGACTGCCGTAATATTCTGCTGGAATCTTATTGAGGACTGTAAAAATCTCCTCCTCTTCAGAAATGTCATTAGCCGTTTCATTCATTAATTTATCAAGATTTTCCTTTTTAATCGTGGAAAAATAACCCTTCATATCCGTATCTAGCTTCGTCAACGCCACCATTTCCCCGTACATATCCTTTTGAACATTGGTGCCTGACACCCACTTTTTCTCGCTTTCCTTCCAACGATCGTATATTTTAATGAGGTTGTCGAGGTCATTTCCTTCATTATAATCAGCCGCTTTTTCATCTAGATCTTCCATGACTTCACGAATCGGTGACAGAATGGATAGCATGAAATTGATGTCTTTGTTATGGTCAGTGACAGAAACATTTAGCTTTGCAGCATGGAACTTTTCCTCTGCAGCGACTAATTCACCTGACTTAAATAATTTTACTGCTTCATTGTAGGTGTCAATTTTTTCATGTGCCAAAACGATTTTTGTGCTAACCAGCCCGAGCAAGATAACCAGCATTAACAAGAAAAAATTCCTAGACATATTCACTTTTCGATAAACGGTAAATTTAAACATATTGAGTAAGATCCTTTCTACGATACGAACTGCTTGAAATCAGGATCGTAATGATACCTCACCATAACTACACGCTTGGTTTTTTCCTCTAGACTGCCCCAATCAACTTCCGGGTTGGAATAGATGATACTGCACAGTCGCAAGAACCGGTCCTTTGGGAAATATTCAAGGAATTCCTCGATGAACTCTGAAAATTCTAGGATGTACAATTTCATTCGTAACGCTGAGCCGGCCACAGAAATAAGTGAATCCATTCCAAAATCGCTGACAATGGCCTCACGATACTTAATAAAGTAGGCAATACACTTTTTCGTAAAAAGCGTCCGATTAATTTTTAACACCTCAAGTGCATATTTTACAAAATTCGAATCATAGGATGAAGGAATAAGGGGTTCTAGTTCAAGCTCCATATCACTCCTTAGAACGATTTCATTCAAGACCATGATACGGCGGATTTTTACCTGATCACTCGCTATAAAATCGCCAATATCACGGAGCTTTTCATATGCTGGGGCTAGTCTCTCAGCATGAACATCCTCTTTGGCAAGTTCACTGTCATATTGAATACCTGCGGCAATTTTTCTAAGGTCGATTCGAAGTAGTTTTTTCAGTTGCATGAAATACTCACTTTTCATGAAGATGGAGGTAAGAATGACATATCCAATTACAAACACTACCCCGGCAATTAACGAGTAATATAACATTTTTACCGTTGGAGCAGCCAAAATACCTACACAAACAAACATTAAGATCCATATCGCTTCCGTAAATAAACGGTTTTTAAAAATCGACTTCACGAGCGTTTCAATTCCGATAAAATCTGAACCGCAATTCTGGCATTTTTCATCCCCTAAAACAGAATAACGGTTGCATTTTTTACACATCTTTAGCTTTTGAAATCGATATTTTGTTCTTTTTTTCTTGGAGAGCTGGACGGCCTGTTTAGCCAATCGAATCACCTTCATTTAGCATGATGACTAATTCATCATCAATACCTTCAAAATCACCGCTATTTCGCTTATTTTTCATTAATTTATAGGTTTTCCAACAAAGGATTAAAACTAGAAGACTAGTGAATACCACACCGTACATTTTACTTCTCCTTCCTGAGATCATTTTATATGAAAACCAATTATCCACAAATAATCCCAGATAGTTTCCAATAAATACATTATCTTATATTATAATAGTAGAATTATAATATATCTAGGGAATAATTGTTTCGGTATATAATAGGAAAGTGGTAAAATAGTTGTACAATGCAAAAATTGTAATTATTACCCGAAATAGGAAAAATGCAGTGGGGGTTGCACACAGATGTTAAGAAAATGTATCAGTAGTTTAATCGTAGTTGCGTGTCTATTCTGGAATATTTCCTTATATAATGTACACGCTGCAAGTCCGTTAAATTCCACTTCTCGAATAGAGGGAATGCTTGTCGTTGATGTCAGTAATTCCATGAAGAGCAGTGACCCGAAGAATATCAGTAACGAAGCGATGAAGATGTTCATTGATATGGCCTCCTTTAATGGCGATAAAATTGGTGCCATCGCTTACGCTGACGAAGTCATGCGTGAAAAAGCGCTTGTCAAAATCAAGTCCGAACAGGATAAGAAGGACCTAAAGTCGTTCATCGACTCCGTTCAAAAATATATGTACACCGATTTATCAACTGGGGTTAAGGAAGCCGTCAACGTATTAGATAGTAGTCACGAGCAAGGTTATTATCCACTGATCGTTCTGCTTGCCGACGGGAATAACGAACTAGACCCAAAGAAGTCCAAAACCGAAAAACAAGCGGAAAAAGACCTAGACCAAGCAGTCGCCGCCGCTAAAGCTAAAGGATATCCAATCTATACGATTGGCTTAAACGCTAATGGCAAGCTAAATAAACAGGTTCTCACAAATATAGCCAAGAGCACGAATGGGGAATTCTTCGAAGCAAGTTCTGCCGATAAATTGCCAGGCATCCTTAGTGAAATTTTCGCCAACCATTTAAAATTAAAAATCGTTCCGATTAATCAAATAGTAGGTAATGGTGATTTTCAAGATATCAAAATAAATGTTCCCAATGAAAATGTATTAGAAGCCAACATCTCATTAATGTCAAACCATCCGGTCGAGGTTAAGCTCGTTGATCCTTCCGGTAAAGAGCTCGCCATCCCTTCAGACCAAGTCCTACTTTCAAAATCGAAGACCTATTCTATGGTCAAACTGTTGAAACCAGTTCAGGGAGATTGGACACTGAAGGTTAAAGGGGTAGCAAAGGACAAAATCGATATCAACCTTGTTTTCAATTATGATTTACAGTTGAAGCTAGATAAGCTTGCTAAGCAAAGTTACAAGGCGGGCGAAACAGTTAAGATCCATTCCTTTTTTGAAGATAATGGTACACCTATCGCTGATAAAAGCATTTATCAATCAATGAAATCGACTCTATATGTGAAAGATCTCGATCAAGGGAAAACCGAGGAAGTAAGCTTAACAGCGGATGACCAAGGCTTTTCGGGTCAATTTAAGTTAGGAAACTCAAGCAGTTATGAAGTAGTGGTAAAAGCGGAAGATAATAGCTTTTTCCGTGAAACACAGCCGCAAAAAATAACGGTGCAAAACACAGCCAAGACACCTGTAGCAGCTAAAACCACTCAACCAAAAGAGGACACGCCGTTTCCATGGCTTTATGTTCTTGTTGGGGTGATTGGGCTCATTCTTCTTGCCCTATTTGCTTACAACAAGTTAAGGAAAAAGCAAGGTTTTAGTGGTCAAATCGTTGTGGAAGTAAAAGACGAGGATACTGGTGAACGCTCAAATCCGCAATACAAGCCATTAAAAGGTTTTAAAGGGAAGTTTCAGCTGCATCAGCTGCTGGGATTGCATCCTGAATTCGCTGAAACCAATCAAATTATCTTCAAGCCGCATGCCGGTGATTTGCTCCTGCTGATCAACAACTCGGACTGTACGATTGAAAAAAGCGGCCGGGCAATCGATGCCAAGAAAGGTCAGCAGATCAAACGAAATGACCGTCTGCGCATTGTGTTAAAGAAGGTAAATAAGTCCATTTATATTGAATATATAAGCTAACAAGAAAAGCGGAAGCGCCCGTTTAGCGGCGTATGGACTGGAGCGCTCCAACTGAGATAAAGGAAACACGGAGAGCGTTAGCGCATTCGTGCTTGACTTATCGTAGGGCGGAGAGCGAAGTCCACTAGCCGCTGGGCGCTGTAGCTGGACACGCCTTGGCCAAGTCTACGGTGTCAGGCACCGATAACTGAATCCTATTCAAATTATTTTTCGTCTTTATATATTAGTAGTTCACAGCTAGGGAGGAATAGTTGCATGAAGGCAAGTGTTAAAGAGCATATATCACAGTTGGAAGTCGCCCATGGCGGCGGGATTATATCAGAGAAGATCCGCGTTGATACGATTGACAATCCGATGCTTGTCATTGGGCTTGGCGGTACAGGAATTGATGCCCTATTAAGACTCAAATACCAAGTAAATCGCCGTTTTAAACTTCCAGAAGATCCCTTATCGAAAAAGAAGAAAGATAAACCAAGTAACATTGAGTTTTTAGCATTTGAAACGAATGAGCATGATCGTAATAAAAAATATAATGGGATTGGCCTTGACCCTCATAAAGAATTCGTCCTGCTTTCCAACCCAGAAATCGGCAGCGTTCTTTCAAATCGCAGCACGATTGAACCTTATATCAAAGACTGGTTATCACCCGAATTGTCAATAACGGATGGAATCAGCGGGGCTTCAGGCGTACGCCAAGCGGGCAGACTGCTCATG
This sequence comes from Bacillus sp. OV166, assembly GCF_900177675.1. Classification (GTDB taxonomy): domain Bacteria; phylum Bacillota; class Bacilli; order Bacillales; family Cytobacillaceae; genus Neobacillus. The sequence goes on from NZ_FXWM01000001.1 coordinate 5,762,596, forward strand.
TTTACAAAAATCAATCAGGTAGTAACGATCATCCAAAACAAAATGGATGCCGTACTTGAAGGGTCTGGAAAACGATTATACGTCTTCCTACTTACCGGTCTTTCTGGTGGGACTGGCAGTGGCTGTTACCTGGATATTGCCTACATTATTAGAGGTATCATGGATAAAAAATTTGGGGCAAAAGGTGTCGACCGTTTGAGCATCCTTGGCTACCTTTTCACACCTGATGTGAATTTATCTAAAAAAGGAATCAACCACCATACGGCTGAATACATCCAGAAAAACGGCTATGCTGCCTTAAAAGAACTCGACTACTGGATGAACTGTGATGAAAGAAATGAACGGTTTATTCAGAAGTACGGCAATTTATTAACCGTGAACTCACAAGTGCCGCCGTTTAATCTCTGCCATTTAATATCAGGTACGAATACTGAGGGTAAATGGCTTGAGAATGCCTACGATTACTGCATGAATGTAACAGCTGAAAATATTACAAACTTTATGGCTAGTGAAGATAAAGGATCCGGCGAGGAATTTGCCATCCATGACTATATCAGCAATATCAGATCCAATATTGCCGGCATGCATAAGCCGTATCCAGCTAACTATCAATACAACATTATTGGCGCTTCCATGGCAGAAATTCCACTGGAAGAAATGACAACCTACATCGCCTACAAGCTGTTTGAAAAAATGGATAATATGTTTGAAGCAGGTCCTGAGCAATCAGATGTGGAGCAATTTGCTGAAAAACTGCGGATTGACCCTGATTCCGTTCACCAACGCTTTAATGAACGTGTACCAGAACCGCTTTCAGGCTATGAGAATAGTGACCGTTTCTCCTACAACAATGTCATCAAAACATCGGTAACCAATATCAATGATGAATTAGACAGAGAGTTTCTTTTAAAAGCAAAAGATCAGTATCGTAAATGCAAAAAGCAGCATCCAGGCGAAATCATGGAAGAATTCCGCCGGCAAATTGAGAAAATGTTTTTACATTCCAAAAAAGGCCCTATCTACGCATCACGTTTAATCTACCAGAAGGACGGGTTTTGCTTATTAACGACCCTGCAAACCTATGTAGAAAGCTTACGCGAACGTCTAGAACGTATGCCTAAAGCCATTCAATCGGCTGAGGAGTATACCTACAATAAACTTGAAGATGCCAGAAGTGCATTTATATCTAAGGAAAAGAAAAAGAATGCCTATATCGAGTCCAAGTTGAATGAGTATGATCTTCGCGCAGAAAAAGAACGAATGGAAGAAATGATTGAATTCTATGAAGATCTATATCAGCTAATCAATAGTCAAAACAACAAGATTTATGTGGTCTATAAAGAAATCCTCGATGCACTTAGAGGGATATTTGAACAGAACGCTAATATTCTTGTGAATGGTGAGGAAGTCAAACAACAAGATAATGTCACCTATTACTGGCATTTAGTCAGTGTACCGGATGTGGCCCGTGAAATTGAGAGTATGTTCAATTCAAAGGATGGAGAACAACTTGTCCAGCAATGGTCAGAAATGCTTCTCGAAAAGTCATCCTATTGGGTCAATGAATCAGATATCGATATCGTAGGTACCGTTTCAGAATTCCTAAGCGACCAGTTTGGCGAGTTGATTACGAAATCAATGGAAGACTTTTTAAGGCTTAAACACGGCGAAGATATGCCAATTGATCGAATCATCCAAGACAAAATTGCTGCCCGACTTGATGGTGATGCAACACCAGTGTTCCATTTAGATAACGGTCGTGGTGCCCTTCATTTCCCAGAATGGGGATTTGTATCCGTCCCAGTAAAGGCTCCTAATATTTTAAAAGGAGTTAAGGAATACCAAAAGCATTCGATTAGTGAATCTCATTTCACCATTAAAGAGAGTGAACTGAAGAATCGGATCTTCTGGTTAAACACAAAAAATGGTATTCCATTGTTCTCGTACTCCCCACTCTCCATTTATGAGGAGTCCTATGAAAAAACGATTTTAGAAAGAGAAGGCGTTGGCCGCCACCTTGTCCAAACAGATAAAGAAAACTGGGCCTACCTCCCTTCACCGATTCCTGAAGAATCATGGGGAGATACGTACCGCAACAAGCGCGTACAGCAATACAATGCCAGCATCCGTTCGATGTTTGAACAAGCGATGGAATTTAAAGTCATTACGGAGAAAAATTCCGATCACAGCACTAGTGCTCGCTACGAATGCCATTTTACAAAAGAGATGAACATTTCAGACTTATTTGCTCAGTACGAAATAGATTCAAAACAGTTAAACAAAGCAACCCTTGGCAGCCTGAAGCAAATCCTTCGACAGCTTAAAGACATGTTTAACGGCGGCATGGAGTCCAGCGGTGTGAGTGATATCTTTGACAGCACCAACTTGGAATTGGCAAAAGAAAATCTCATCCGTACACCTAAACTCATCGAAAAAGTAAAACTAGAAGTTAGAAAGTACCACTTAATTAAAGAGAAAATCTCTGAGATTGAGCAATATATTGCCTCACAAGAGGAAAAAGAGGTTTCTTTAACTCAATTCATTCAAGCCGTTTATACAAAAACGATTCGGAAACGCGGCGCCTTATACGTGTACGATAAAGAGATTGAAGAAGATGCATGGGAACCATTTGTGAATTTAATGAAGACAACGAAGTTTGTTGATTATGAACTTTATCATGCCTTTAAAGCATTGAGCCAAAAGAAAATGGATCAACTGCAAAAGAAATCAGATCGTCGCAGCAATGACATGATTAACCAAGAGAACACGACCGAACTTGTTACTGCTTTAGAGGAAATGGCTGCAACCTATTCAAGGGAAAAAGAAGCCCTTGATTACGATTACCAGGATTTAGTCAATGGTGAAGAAATATACAGTTTCTATAAAGAAATGATGCTTAAGGTTAATGACATGCTTCGTCAATTGAAATCATAAGAAAATAATAACAGATACTTTTACTTAGGCCATTTGCAGCTTTTGCATGTGGCCGCCTCTAATCTAGAAAAGCGAAAGTGCCCTGGTCAGCGACGTAAGGGCTGGACTGAGCCGGCCAAGATAAAGGAAACACGAAGAGCGTTAGCGCATTCGTGCTTGACTTATCGAAGCGAGGTGAGGGAAGCACTCTAGTCGCTAGGGCGCTGGAGCTGGACAATTCTCAAAGTAGAAAACTACTACTTTCTTCTCTTAGGGGGAAACAGCTTTGAAAGAACTCTTACAAAAATACGCAAACACCTTTTCAAACCAGCTGGAAAAAATGACATTAGAGGAAAATGAACAGCGCAGTGTGAACCATCCCATTGTCTTTTTATTTCTAGGCGACTCTGTCAAGGAAGCCATGACATCCATCATGACTATTAATGAAGAAAAATGGCATAACAGCACGGGTGTGTTATATTTCCATGCCTTTCAAACCAATACAATCAGCCACGATAACGTGTTATCCATTCAACTTCCAGATCATCATTTTGATCCCAAAACCATTCGTAGAAGCATTTACGAGTCCTTTTATCGGGATGAGAATTTGCTGATTGAACTAAATAAAACCTTCCGTAAACTTTCTTCCAAAATTGCTGAGTACGGAAAGGTCTATTCCTCACTAGTTAAACTAAACTTATGTGTGGTGACGGCCGTCGACGACCCTGCAAATATCCTGATTCAAGAATTTACTTTGCTGTTAAAAAGTATTTTACAAGAGTCTTTTCGACAAGTGGAAGTAGATTTATATGGATTAATAAAGGAAAAGCAGGATGGCGAAAATTTTGCTCTCTCCACTTCACTGGGGATTAGTTTTTTTAATGAGTTAAATCAGTTTCAACACGATAAATACACCTTTGAAAAAGAACTTCAGTTAGAAGAAGATCTGCGGCTTCCAGTCGTTCACCCTCCTTCTCCACTCTTTGACATGGTGTATTTGTTAAGTGATAAAAATGAAGATGGCTTAATTTCAAGTGATGCCGGGAAGCAAAACTACGAAATTATTAGCAATCTAAATCTCTTAAAAAACCGAAAAATGATTACCGATTATCATGAAAAGATGGACAGCTATAATCATCAGGACTTTAAACGTAGTTTCAGAGGAAACTCTGAGGAACCAGTATTCGCCTCAGCTGGCTTTTCCAAGGTGAACCGCCCCAATAAAGCGATTGCGCTTCATGCGGCCAGCCATTTTTTCCATGAACTGCTGACATCATTAAAAGCATCCAGCTCCGAGAAACGCGAAAATGTACTCGGCTTATTTGAGTTGACCGAGGCTTCTTTCCAGAAATATTATCATGACATCATTCCTTCGGATGAAAAGCTCGTGGATATGAATGACATGATGGGAGTGTCCAATTCCTATCAAACGGTAAAAAGATTGTCTGTCAAGGAGGCAGAAGAGCATCTGTATGAAGGTGGTACGGAACGATTTTTCCATACTAACTTTAAAGAGCCAGTCAGTGAGCATTTACAAACCATGAACTTGAAAGCACATATTGAGCGATGCCTCCATGAAAACGTGATTAATAATGAAAAATACGGGTTATATTGCGCTTATTTATGGACCTCTGATTCCACAGGCTCAAATATTAGCATACTGGATGAAATTCATAAAATGATTCGTGAAGCCAAAAATGAACGAGCGGAAGCTGAAGCACGGCTCGAGCAGCTCTATCATCGAATCGTGGATAGCTGTGATTTTAAAAAAAGCTATCTCCCATTTTCAGACAAGAAAAACCTAACTAGCTTTTTACAGTATTTTTTTGAAGAAGCTTACGGCTTAAAGTATCAAATGATCAAACTTGAGGTAAAGCAAGCCATCTTAAAGCAATATCATGTAGTGTTACAGGAAAACCACCAGTATCTGCGCGCGAAAATAGAGATTGTCGATCAGGTGGAATCATTATTGAAACAAGCAGCTGCGGAGAGTCTGTATGATTCGGATGAGTATTTAGATAAAAATATCGCGCAGTATTATGGACAAATGATTAGCAGCGTAACAGCAAAGCTAAAGGAAAAACGCGGTCCTCATTTCTTTTCTGAAGAGCGCTTTTTTGGAAACCTGCTATCATTCCTTGAAAACGGAGCGACCGACCTGATTGAAAGATTGCTGTTTGTCTGTAATCGTGAGGTATTGACCCAAGAGGAATTTCAGCGCAGCTTTGAAGATGAACTGTTAGAACGGGCGAATGTTATGACGCACTATGATAATCAAGACGTCCTAACCAAAGAGGATTTGTTCAAGCAATTAAACACGCGCTTAAGCGAAAATTCCTCGATTCATATTGAAGTTTTTAACTACAAACAGGAACACCGCTATGAAGAAAAATACTTCTTTGGTGACTTTCACAGCAAATTCATGAAGTTCGCTTTGGAAAAGGAACAAGAAACACGCCATTTTAAGGTGGGCTGTGCCCATGAGAAGAATAGCAGCGGAATCGAAAAGCTTACCCTGATGGGCGGCTTTAGGCTGAGTGACTTAATGTACTACCAAAGAGGGGAAAAATACTACAAGGCCTACACAGAAAAAGGATACGAATTCCACTCCAAAGCGGAAACACCCGCTTAGCGGCGTATGGACTGGAGCACTTCGACTGAGATAAAGGAAACACGGAGAGCAATAGCGCATTCGTGCTTGACTTATCGTAGGGAGAAGGGCGAAGTCCACTAGCCGTTGGGCGTTGGAGCTAGACGGTAATCAAATTTCAAGGAATTACCTTTAATCATTGAAAACGAACTCTTTTAGTAAGGAGATTTGAACATGCCTGTTCGAAAATTTAGTATCCTGTTTTTTGTTTTTAGTATCATTGCCGGGCTTCTAGGTGCTATCCTTGGTGAATGGTTAATCGAGTCCTATTATGGTGTATGGCCTAATATCCTATTAATGGGCGCCTATTTTGGCCAGTTAGCCCTGATCGCAGGTCTCTTCTGCTTAGGTGCTGAGTTAATTAGTCCCATTATTAATGGACGCAGTTGGCGCTTGGAATATTCGGGCCTTTCTTGGAAGATGCTGGTACCTGCCACGCTTGTCATGCTATTTGCTGCCGGCCTTTTATTTCAATTCTTAGATTCTCTTAATTTCTCAAATATCAAACCGCCAGACGATATCGTGATGGTCATGGATATCTCAGACAGCATGAATGAAACGGATCCTGGACACGAAAGCTTGAAGGCTGCCGGAAAGCTCATATCCAATATGAAGCCGACCCACCGTGCCTCCGTTATTTCTTTTAACGAAGATGCTAATATTACAAAATCGATGTTTAAGGTCAGTGATAAACAAGAACGCACCGATGCGATTGAGCAAATCAATCGTTTACAAGCTACAGGAAGCACCGATATTGGCAACGCCTTGGACACAGCTATTCAAGAGATTGATGACCACAAAAAAAATGGACGAAAACCAATGGTCATTCTGTTCTCAGATGGTTATAGCGAACTTGACCTTGATACAGTGGTAGAGCCATACCAGAATAAGGACATTGTCATAAATACGATTGGGATGAGCAAGATTGATAAAGGAGGAGCCCAATTACTTAAATTAATTGCTTCGCGGACCGGTGGTTCCTTCTATGATGTAAAAAATGCCAATGAATTAACGAACGTATTTGAAAAAATTTACTTAGAAAACCAGGACCGTTTGCTTGTGACCCAAAGACACGGATTGTTTCAAGACAGCACCTATCTCGCCATTCTCCGAGTGGTCTTAATCACGTTAATCGGCGGATTGTTTGGTCTCGCGCTTGGAATAATTTTCGACAATCGTTATTTAGCGAAAAGCTATGCTATTACTGGGGTGTTTGCTGGACTATTAGCAGGATTGGTACTCGAACTTGGTTTGCAAGATAGCCTGCAGTCAGGATTTTCTTACCGCCTCGCTGCCGATATTCTCTTAACTGCGTTAACTGGTCTTGGAACGCTGATTATTCCGATTCGTGAAAAGTTTTCGGGCAGTGCGCAGCGTAACACCAGTGGGTCCGATTTTTCCGTAAAAAGAAATTCATCAAAAAGGGATCATTTTAAAAAGGGATTTTGATGGACAGCGTTCAGGAGCGGCTTGGACCTCTCCGTATCAATTAGAAAAGATGGTGGGTGATTTCTGGTGAACTGGGAAACCCTTGCTTCCCCTGACTATGAAATAAAGGATTTACGAAAGACAATAAGAGATTCAGAGGTTCACTTAACTTGGTTCTGGTCTAAAGATATCGACTTTGTCTATATTTATAAAGCGTCCTCAGACAATGTAAAACCAATCAGCGAAATCAATGAGCAGGATTTGAAACTCTATACCCGCGAGGAATATAAAGCCAATCATGGATATGTTGGCAGACTGGATGCGATTGGCCGCTACGCCTATCGCATCTTCCCCTGCAAAAAACGTGACAGAAAGCTGGCTGTTTTTAGTCAGGAAAACGATAATAATCTCATTTTTATAACGGGATCGAAGGCAAAGATTTATTTTTCAATTACCTATAAAAATAAATTCCTTCAGCCGAAAAAAAGAGTTCGCATGTCCATCATGTCAGAAATCGTGCTTGATAAAGATCTGTTAGTCTATGTTAAAAAAACGGGCAGTCCTCCCATGTCCATTGAAGATGGAACCGTCTTCCCATTTATTCGTGATTTCCCACCCGGAAAAACGGAGCTGCTTGAAAAGGAAATCGGTAAGGATGAATTTATTAGAATCTTTTTTAGTAATGGTAGGAAATCAGCTGAAATTTTTGAACTGATTCCAGAATAAGGAGAGACATTACATGTTTGGACTACTAAAAAGAATGTTTGGAACAACACAGCCGGAAGCTCCAAGACCGCAATTTTACGATATTGTCTGTCCCTACTGCTTCTCAAAATTTCATCATGAAGATGTCGTCTTCCGTGCTGCACACTATCGTGATGATGATGAGGCCTTCAACCTTCAGGAAGATGATAAATTGAACGATTATCGGAAGAAATTTGGGCTTGCCGAAATTGATGAAATTGAGGCAATTGTTTATCCTTCGACGATTCCAGATGATAATAAGATTTACTCCAACGGTGTGCTTATGGGTGTTTCTGATAAATACGCGGTTGTGACGAGAAAGCGACTTTGCCCAGGGTGCCATAACGAACTTCCCGTTACAGCAGGTAAATATCCAAGTAATATTCTTTCTATTGTCGGTGCCACTTCCGTCGGGAAATCTGTTTATATTACGTCTCTCATTCATACCTTGCAACATGTAACAGCTAATAATTTTAATGCGGCATGTATTCCGCTTAATAACGCGATTAGCAGAAGATTCAGGGATGACTATGAAATTCCTTTATTTGAAAATGGAAATTTGCTTGATGCTACCGCTACGACAAAGCGCCAAGAACCGTTTATTTTCCAATTTGTGTTTAAAGATGAAAACAAAGCACCACTGACACTCGTATTTTTTGATGTAGCTGGTGAGGGTATGACTGAACAAGAATATCTTCAACTTCATGCTCCCCATATCAAAAATTCAGCGGGAATTTTATTCTTAGTCGACCCAATGCAAATTCGAGCAATCCGTCAGAAAATGCTTCATCAAATGGGTGAAAATCCGGGGGAGATAGTTGGACTTGCTCGTGAACCCCGCGAAGTTGTTGTCGCATTATTTGAGGATTTCATTTCTCAACAGGAAAACAACAAAACGAATATTCCGACTGCAGTCGTGCTGACAAAAAGTGATTTATTGTATACCCTAAGTTCCGACGAGGGTGAATATATTCGTTCTAATAGCAATGTGTTCCACAATGTTACACATAGTGGATACCTTAACCTGGATGAATACGAGAATATCAATGGAGAGATTAGAAGGTTTCTATCAAAGGTAGATACTCCGTTCGTCGGTTCCATTGATGTTTTTTTTAACGAGGCTTCCTATTTTGCCGTGTCTGCCCTCGGAAGCAATCCAGTCGATCGACAAGTTAGTGGAATAATTAGTCCGATTCGTGTGGATGAACCGTTTATTTGGCTCCTGTATAAGCTGGGCTATATAGAAGGGAGACATGTGCAGTGACCGGAAAGTTAATTCAACAACAAATGTATACCAGGGAACGGGGCGGAATTTTCCTCTCAACGGACGGATATGATACCATTGCTATTTCCGAAGGCTTGGACAAGTCATTTGTGAAAAAATATCTACATCCCTTTTGCATTTATCAATCACCAAAGGCTTTAACATCACGTGGAGAAAAGGACAGTTCCCTCTACCCGGAAACTGTCACACTGTTTCAGCCGGAAACCGGTGACATGGTCATTGGTCAATCTGTATTTGTGCCTGCTGATTTTACGGGTCAGCGCAGCGCTTATTTCATGCATAACTATGTACTCCCTCCAAGCCGAAAGGAAGAATGGATTAAACATCCTGAAAAGCTATTTCAAATAAATGACTTTCAGACTTCCTATAAAATGGATCAAGGCCATGTTCTTCCGGCATTGGAAGAAACCGGATATGATGATATGGATGTTCTTGCCGGAAAAGATACTCTTTTGGGGAATTTAGGAATTCGCGAAGATCAGTTTAAACAACTATTATTTGCAGTCATGTCGTCCATTGCTGGGAAGAAAAAGGTGTTTATCTCATTAAATGTACCTTTGCAGGAATATTCGAAGGCTGCACTTCAACTGTTGGAGTTAATTTATCTTTATTTGCCCTATACACACCGCCGCAAATTAGGCGCAATGACCTTTTCAAGTGAACCAGAGAGTAAAAACTATATCCATGTGATGTTTTATGAGCCAGGTACATTAAACATGAATGATCGTTCGATTGAAAAGCAATTCATTTTTGATTTTGCAAATGATAGGATTTCTGGCCTTGATATTACTGGTCAGAAGCATGAGTATCTGGACTTTGCACTCGACCATTTTACCCAATCGAAGCGAATGGACGATTTCTTTGCGTTCGCAGAAACGGCATTATCAGGCTTACCTGAGGAGCAGAAGCTAGAGGTAGCGAGCTACTATCAGTTGACCTCCCTTTATCAAACACTTAATAGTCACGATGACGCCTTATATAAAGAAAATAAACTAGGCTTTTTAAATAGTTTGCAGAAGTTTCTACAGATGAATAGTGATGAGAAACAGCCTTTGGTTGAGCTATTTTTACAAATCCTAGCGATGGAAAAATATGCAGGCGATCCTACAACAGCTCTAGATTACATTCACGCTGTAGTGTCCATCAATCAAATGGTACGAAGCGATGAGGCTCTCTCGTTCATACTAGAAACACTCAACTATTATCAAAATGCTCAACTTTTCCATAAGCTCTGGAAATTGGTTGAACAGGACAATCGCTCTTATAAAGCGATTTTGATGTTTATTAATGAGCATCCCAACTATGACAGTCTCCTTGAGCTTTATCTGGATGAACGGTTCAATCGGATCATTCGAGTCGAAGAGATTCTTCGGGAGCTCAAATCAATGCTTGGCTCACCATACCTTTTATCTATCGAAAAGTTTAAATCGGTAGTGATTACGAAAATTGAAGCCTCGTTAAAACAGGAAAGTAATGCTTTCACCGCGGTTCTTGCCATCAAGGACTTTAAGGTGGATATGGCAGACAAGGATTTTCTCAATTTTAAACAAAAGATGTTTAGGAGTTCAGTATGGGCGATGTTAGATCATATTCGTCCAAAAGAACTGACAACTCAGGATATCATGACATTCGGTAAAATTTTCAACCAACCGATAAACCCGAGAGATATGAAGGATGGCAAGGCAAAAGATAATTATCTAATGACTGATGCCCTATACCAGGTGCTCAGCAAGCCATCTCATGCTAGTCCTAATCAGCTTAAATCGTTATCAAGATCGGGCCGTGAACTGGTGCGGGAGATTTTGCAGCAGCTCTTACGAGTCAAGGTTACCACTGAGCACATTCCAGTTCTAAATATTGCCCTTGGGTCAGAACATGGTGACGTAGATTATGGGATGCTATTTAAACACTTAATCCAATACAGCGATGATAAAACGATGATGGCTTTTATTAAGGATCATTCAAATTTAGTTGGAATTGACGTACCTTATCGAAGTGCATTACGAAGCTATTTAGTTTCCGATCCAAAATCAATTTGGCGGAATAAAAAATACAATAAAGAATTGAAATTAATCCGAAAGAGCAGCTTTAAGAACTTTTTGAAGGAAGTTGAAACAGAAACAGCAAGTCCTCTTGTCAAATTCTTTAAAAAGTATGGGGTAAAACTGTTAATTGCTGTAGTCGTTCTTGGCGGAGCAGGCGGTGCAGCTTGGTTTGGAGTGGACTACTATTCCAGTAAACATTCCACAAAAAAGGTTGCATCGACACCTGCTGTGAAAAAGAATGTCAAGAAAGCAGAGAATGTAGTATCTTTAGACCAATTTAAAAAGTTATCTGAGGAAAAAGTAGACGGTGAGAACTTTAGTCTGCCTCTTGAAGGAAAGCAATTTGAAAAAATTGTTGGACAAGCCCAAGGGGTAACCCTGACCGATCGACAAGATGGTAATTTCCACTTGGATCTGAAAACTGAAACGGAAGCCAGCCCCTTTGAAAATGGGCAGCTAAAAGACGGATTCTCGCTTGTTGGGACGGAATATGATTTTGATCCGAATGATAAAACGTATGAAGTCGTATTAGTCGCTAACAATAGTGAAACAGTAGAGTCTTATCTGTGGGTATACTCTATTAAATCTGACATGAAGAATGGAACCTTGGAACCTCTCCCGCTTAATTACAACTCGGAGGGTATTACAGATGTAAAATTAGCTACTAAAAAACTAACGCTAACACAAGGTGAAAGTGAAGTAGCTTACGAATTCCCATTTACAGACCAAATAAGTGACAGCCAAGAATAGTGCAAAAAAGAGCATTCCTGCGGTGGGATGCTCTTTTTTTGAGGAAACCTATATTGTTGATTTTGGGGAACTAGACATTGGAGACACTTTTTACTGTTTAAATATGATTTTTGTCGCCAATAGCCCTCATTGGACACACTTTTCTCTGTTTTTATCTGATTTTTGTCGCCAATAGACTCATTGGAGTTACTTCTCATTTTTTCTCCAAGGTAAACTTATTATTTTTCAAAGAAAGATTGGACAATTCTGTCCCTGTCACGCTGATAACATCTTTGCTCTGCTTAACCTCAGTACCATAGTCACTCCATACCTGTTTCGCACTGCCACTTGCTTGGACCTCTAATGCAATAACTTCTGATATTCCTAATCCACCAGGTAATCCAAAAACTAGCAGACCCTTTTGTCCATTTTCTGATGTGACGGTTAGGAAAGAATCTATATATGATGTTGGTTCTGGAGAATTGCTGCCTTTATACTCAGGCGATTCCCCTACCTTCTTGCCTTGAGATAAAACAAAAACTTTCACCTTTCCTGATGAATCGTCTTGTTTCTGGGCAGCGGCAACTAATGTATATTCATGACCAGCTAGTTTGATGGAAGCATGTTTGATTGGCTCCCAGCTAGGAACTACTTGCGTGAATTGACTTAAATCGACCTGATCTTTTTTCTCCGCTGCTTTCTCCTTTGGCTTGTCCTTTTCCACTGCTGTTTCTTGCTTACCTTCGCTCGCTTGAATCGAGGTTTTTTCCGCTCCACCCTTTAAAAAGTTAATGGAAAAGATGACGATTATAAGTAAAACAGCTACAACGCCTATAAACAATGCGCCGGATTTCCGCTTTTCTTTTGGAGGGGCGGGAGAAATTTCAGGTACAATTCGCTTTGGTTCCTCCCTCTCGATCACTTCTTTATTAGGTAGTCCGAAAACGGTCGTAGAGGATTCACCTAGATTCACTAATCCCGGCTTGGGTATCGCTAATTTCCTTAGAATCCACCCTTGCAGTTCCTCGATGTGATCAAAGCATATCCCTTCAAAATGCGATTCAGCAAGGGATGAATGATTTTTTAATATGGATAGCACTTGTTTGAGGTCATCCTGAATGGTTATTTTTCTATCTGGTTGAAAAACGGCTCTCTCGCCTGCACCATATAAGATAATCTCGCCATTCTCTTTTATCCAGATATTAAATCGATTGATCTTACCATGAAGAATTTCATGTTTGTGCAAATATACGACAGCATCGACGAACTGATCAATTTGTTTCCCGGTAAGCATCTGCTCTTTTTCTAAAAAGTCCCCTTCGTTTCCTTCCATCACAACAAAGGGCTTACGGTCCCATACATCTAGCACCTTCACTGCAGGAAGGTGCTTATAATAGATAATCTTCGCTTCATACTCACGATACAACTGATTCCACTGATCACGAAGCGGCAACTGATGGATCAAGCGTAGGATTCCTGGTACTCCGTTCTTTGGATCTTCCACTTGATAAACGGTTAATTGCTCACCAGTGTATAGTTCTTTAATGATCCTGAATTGGTTAATGTCAGCCATTTTCACAGCTCCCTGGACATACTTATACTCGTAGGAACCTACTTCCCAGTTTGGGTTTCGCTTCCCTCGTAGCTATTTTTCAGCCTAAATTTGAACTCAACCCGCCTTGACTGGGCACGGTCCACCTTGCCATTAACGATCTTCAGCTGGCTCTCAGACCGCCCGTTGGCGGTAATATTTTTTGTTACCTGATTTTTATATGGAAAATCTCCGAATTCATCACTTAAAATGTATTTCACGACACTGAAGGCCCTGCGCTGGGATAGATCGAGATTATACATATAGTCGCCTTTATCATCGGTATGCCCTTCGACCACGACTTCAGCAATACTGTCGTTATACTTTCCGTAAAGTGTCTTAAAATAAATGGGGATAAACTTATCCAGCTGTTTTTTAAATTCTGGCTTAATAACATCCTTGCCCTTTTCAAATAACAAGTCATCCTTAAATTTAATTGCACCCGTATCTTTATCGATCGAAATTTCCATATGCTGCTTTTTAAATTCCTTGTCTAAATCTTTGACGATATCCTTTTGAATGTAGGATAACGCCTCAATCTGCTTTTCTTTTTCAGCAATTTGCTTTGCTTGTTTTTTGATTTCCGTCTGGCTTTCCATCGCTTTTGCCTGCATGGCTTTGCTTTCTTTATTTATACTAATGATGATCGCGACAAAGATAATTAGGACAACTAAAAGGATGGTTGATAACAAATCTGTAAACGTGGGCCAGAAATCCGATTCTCCGGAACCGTCATTGATTAGTCGTTTATATTTTTCCTTCATTGCTCAGACCCTTTTCCTATTTTGATAGATTAACTGCATATTGTTTTTCGTTCATTTTTTCTGAAAAGGTTTCTAGACTCTTCATTAAATCATTCAAAGTGGACTCAAGGGAGTTTAAAGCTTCAGGTGTCTCCTTAGCCCCTTGTGAAAAGCTTTGGTCCAGTTTACCGATGAGATCATTGGTATTTTTAAGATTATTGCTTAGGGCGTTTAGACTCGTTTCTAAAGATTGATTCGATGACTCTTGAATGCTTGTATAATTCCCCATACTCGTCACGGCATCTTTAAATAAGTCTTTGACTTCTCCGTTTTCTGAATTCGTCTCTTTCAGCTGCTTCAATAGACCAGCCTGCTCTTTTTTAATTTGTTTATAAATCGATTCAGTCAGTTGCTTATGCATATCCACTTGTGATTCATTTTGAGAGACAATTTGAGAAATTTGAGACGTTGTACCTTCGAAAAAGTTGGTCATTTCTTTGTAGGCTTGTTGGATCTCCTGTTGTGAACTATCCACTAATGATTTATATGAATTGTGTAAGTTATAATTGTTTTTCATAAAACCATCAATCACATTGTTTTGGTTCGCGACAAACGACTTAATGTCATGGGCTGTATTTTCAAACGTCATCTTAATTTCGTTATTAAGATTATGCTGATTGTTAAAATAAGTAAACATTCTCTCAAAATCATCATGAATTAACGCTGTCTTTTGATTAAACAATTCAGTAATTGCCATCATGTCTTTAAATAAACCACTTACTGCCATCGTGTTTTGCTTAAAATTATTATTAAATTGTTTTAAATTATCAGTAGCTGTTTTAAATTCCTTCGAAAAGTGGGCGACCTCCAGGAAGGCATTTCCCATATTGTGAACGGCTTCTTTAACTCCACCAATGGCCTCGACCACATAATAGTCGGACGTCTTTTGATCCCTTTGGTGAATAAAGTTTTCAACTTTCAACATAACTTGCAATAGTAATTGTTCCGAGTTTCTTACCTTTGAATGGAGATTGATCGCGATGGAAAACAGAATTCCACCGATACTAGTGAAAAAGGCAGTATGGACGCCGCCTAACACCTTTAAAATTGATTTATCAATATCACTTGGGTTAAGTGCTGCTAGCGTGATCACGAGGCCTGTAAAGGTACCGAGGACCCCAACGAGTATCGAAATCGATGAAAACGTATGAATCAGTTTCATTCGTTTGACAATACTTGTTTTATTATCAATATGATACTCAGACATAAACACCTCAATAAACGAAGGAATATTGAGCTGTGTCTTTGTTCTTTCTTTTTTATCATTAAATGCTCGCCATATCGTTGCAGCAAGCTGATTATTTTCTGGATTTTTCGATAGATCTTCATCCTGCTTATTTAAAAATGTAAAGATAGTGTTATTACTTCTTATTGAGAAATTGGCAATCGTGCCAAGAACAATTAAAACGGCTAGTACAAGAAACTCATTTGCACCAAGCTTGGTGGCCCCTCCACTTAAATAATAGATTAATAGTAAAAAAGTCGGTAAAAACATTAAAAGAGGTAATAAAAATCGGTTCATTCTATTTGTCCCTTTCCTATAAAAGATGTAAGTGATTTTGTCAATAAGTCTAGAATCCCATCTTTTATTGTAACAAAGAAAAGTAATTTTTAGGGAAAAATATAAATTTTTGTCGATGGAAACTACTGGTGAGGGGTTATTTTTAAGATATTAGGTTATAAGTGGTTTAGATTTTTCAAATAGAAGAGATGGGTAAATTTCGAGGCTTTTTAATTAAGGCTTTGTTGTGTTTATTTTAGTGTAAATTCTTAAAAGAAGACAAAAAAGACAACCTTTTTCAAGTTGTCCTTTTCGTGCCTGGCAACGTCCTACTCTCACAGGGACGCGTGTCCCAACTACCATCGGCGCTGAGAAGCTTAACTTCCGTGTTCGGTATGGGAACGGGTGTGACCTTCTCGCCATTGCTGCCAGACTATTTTTTTAGAGGTATCATTCCCTCAAAACTAGATAATGCAGAAGAAGTTTGTAAAAACAAGCTGCCTTTAAAAATTGGTTAAGTCCTCGAACGATTAGTATCAGTCAGCTCCACATGTTACCACGCTTCCACCTCTGACCTATCAACCTGATCATCTTTCAGGGTTCTTACTAGCTTGCGCTATGGGAAATCTCATCTTGAGGGGGGCTTCATGCTTAGATGCTTTCAGCACTTATCCCGTCCGCACATAGCTACCCAGCGATGCCCTTGGCAGAACAACTGGTACACCAGCGGTGCGTCCATCCCGGTCCTCTCGTACTAAGGACAGCTCCTCTCAAATTTCCTGCGCCCACGACGGATAGGGACCGAACTGTCTCACGACGTTCTGAACCCAGCTCGCGTACCGCTTTAATGGGCGAACAGCCCAACCCTTGGGACCGACTACAGCCCCAGGATGCGATGAGCCGACATCGAGGTGCCAAACCTCCCCGTCGATGTGGACTCTTGGGGGAGATAAGCCTGTTATCCCCGGGGTAGCTTTTATCCGTTGAGCGATGGCCCTTCCATGCGGAACCACCGGATCACTAAGCCCGACTTTCGTCCCTGCTCGACTTGTAGGTCTCGCAGTCAAGCTCCCTTGTGCCTTTACACTCTGCGAATGATTTCCAACCATTCTGAGGGAACCTTTGGGCGCCTCCGTTACTCTTTAGGAGGCGACCGCCCCAGTCAAACTGCCCACCTGACACTGTCTCCCACCCCGATCAGGGGTGCGGGTTAGAATTTCAATACAGCCAGGGTAGTATCCCACCGACGCCTCCACCGAAGCTAGCGCTCCGGCTTCTCAGGCTCCTACCTATCCTGTACAAGCTGTATCAAAATTCAATATCAGGCTACAGTAAAGCTCCACGGGGTCTTTCCGTCCTGTCGCGGGTAACCTGCATCTTCACAGGTACTATAATTTCACCGAGTCTCTCGTTGAGACAGTGCCCAGATCGTTACGCCTTTCGTGCGGGTCGGAACTTACCCGACAAGGAATTTCGCTACCTTAGGACCGTTATAGTTACGGCCGCCGTTTACTGGGGCTTCGATTCAGAGCTTCGCTTGCGCTAACCCCTCCTCTTAACCTTCCAGCACCGGGCAGGCGTCAGCCCCTATACTTCGCCTTGCGGCTTCGCAGAGACCTGTGTTTTTGCTAAACAGTCGCCTGGGCCTATTCACTGCGGCTCTTCGAGGCTATTCACCTCAAAAAGCACCCCTTCTCCCGAAGTTACGGGGTCATTTTGCCGAGTTCCTTAACGAGAGTTCTCTCGCTCACCTTAGGATTCTCTCCTCGCCTACCTGTGTCGGTTTGCGGTACGGGCACCTTTTATCTCGCTAGAGGCTTTTCTTGGCAGTGTGGAATCAGGAACTTCGGTACTAAATTTCCCTCGCTATCACAGCTCAGCCTTATGCGAGAAGCGGATTTGCCTACTTCTCAGCCTAACTGCTTAGACGCGCATATCCAACAGCACGCTTACCCTATCCTCCTGCGTCCCCCCATTGCTCAAACGATAAAGAGGTGGTACAGGAATATCAACCTGTTGTCCATCGCCTACGCCTTTCGGCCTCGGCTTAGGTCCCGACTAACCCTGAGCGGACGAGCCTTCCTCAGGAAACCTTAGGCATTCGGTGGATGAGATTCTCACTCATCTTTCGCTACTCATACCGGCATTCTCACTTCTAAGCGCTCCACCAGTCCTTACGGTCTAGCTTCAACGCCCTTAGAACGCTCTCCTACCACTGACATCTAAGATGTCAATCCACAGCTTCGGTGATACGTTTAGCCCCGGTACATTTTCGGCGCAGAGTCATTCGACCAGTGAGCTATTACGCACTCTTTAAATGGTGGCTGCTTCTAAGCCAACATCCTGGTTGTCTAAACAACTCCACATCCTTTTCCACTTAACGTATACTTTGGGACCTTAGCTGGTGGTCTGGGCTGTTTCCCTTTTGACTACGGATCTTATCACTCGCAGTCTGACTCCCACGGATAAGTCTTTGGCATTCGGAGTTTGTCTGAATTCGGTAACCCGATGAGGGCCCCTAGTCCAAACAGTGCTCTACCTCCAAGACTCTTACTACGTGAGGCTAGCCCTAAAGCTATTTCGGAGAGAACCAGCTATCTCCAAGTTCGATTGGAATTTCTCCGCTACCCACACCTCATCCCCGCACTTTTCAACGTGCGTGGGTTCGGGCCTCCATCCAGTGTTACCTGGACTTCACCCTGGACATGGGTAGATCACCTGGTTTCGGGTCTACGACCACATACTCATACGCCCTATTCAGACTCGCTTTCGCTGCGGCTCCGTCTCTTCAACTTAACCTTGCATGGGATCGTAACTCGCCGGTTCATTCTACAAAAGGCACGCTATCACCCATTAACGGGCTCTAACTACTTGTAGGCACACGGTTTCAGGAACTATTTCACTCCCCTTCCGGGGTGCTTTTCACCTTTCCCTCACGGTACTGGTTCACTATCGGTCACTAGGGAGTATTTAGCCTTGGGAGATGGTCCTCCCTGCTTCCGACCGGATTTCTCGTGTCCGGCCGTACTCAGGATCCACTCAGGAGGGAACGAAGTTTCGACTACAGGGTTTTTACCTTCTATGACGGACCTTTCCAGATCGCTTCATCTACCCCGTTCCTTTGTAACTCCATGTTGAGTGTCCTACAACCCCAAGAGGCAAGCCTCTTAGTTTGGGCTATGTCCCGTTTCGCTCGCCGCTACTCAGGGAATCGCGTTTGCTTTCTCTTCCTCCGGGTACTTAGATGTTTCAGTTCCCCGGGTATGCCTTCAATACCCTATGTATTCAGGTAAAGATACTGTTCCATTACGAACAGTGGGTTCCCCCATTCGGAAATCTCCGGATCAAAGCTTACTTACAGCTCCCCGAAGCATATCGGTGTTAGTCCCGTCCTTCATCGGCTCCTAGTGCCAAGGCATTCACCGTGCGCCCTTTCTAACTTAACCTAAAAGGTTATTCTCTTACTTACATAAGAGAGAAAACTAAAATGGCAGGGAAAAATTGAACTTCATTTTTCCTATTGACTCGGTTCTTACATTGACTTCTTCATTACGATTATCTAGTTTTCAAAGAACGATTAAAAAAAGCTTTGAGAGAATTGTACTCTCAAAACTAAACAAACAAAGATCGTGTCACAAACTGTTTTGTCTGGCTCACAGGTCCAGCTTTATCCTTAGAAAGGAGGTGATCCAGCCGCACCTTCCGATACGGCTACCTTGTTACGACTTCACCCCAATCATCTGTCCCACCTTAGGCGGCTGGCTCCTTACGGTTACCCCACCGACTTCGGGTGTTACAAACTCTCGTGGTGTGACGGGCGGTGTGTACAAGGCCCGGGAACGTATTCACCGCGGCATGCTGATCCGCGATTACTAGCGATTCCGGCTTCATGCAGGCGAGTTGCAGCCTGCAATCCGAACTGAGAATGGTTTTATGGGATTGGCTAAACCTCGCGGTCTTGCAGCCCTTTGTACCATCCATTGTAGCACGTGTGTAGCCCAGGTCATAAGGGGCATGATGATTTGACGTCATCCCCACCTTCCTCCGGTTTGTCACCGGCAGTCACCTTAGAGTGCCCAACTTAATGCTGGCAACTAAGATCAAGGGTTGCGCTCGTTGCGGGACTTAACCCAACATCTCACGACACGAGCTGACGACAACCATGCACCACCTGTCACTCTGTCCCCCGAAGGGGAACGTCCTATCTCTAGGAGTGTCAGAGGATGTCAAGACCTGGTAAGGTTCTTCGCGTTGCTTCGAATTAAACCACATGCTCCACCGCTTGTGCGGGCCCCCGTCAATTCCTTTGAGTTTCAGCCTTGCGGCCGTACTCCCCAGGCGGAGTGCTTAATGCGTTAGCTGCAGCACTAAGGGGCGGAAACCCCCTAACACTTAGCACTCATCGTTTACGGCGTGGACTACCAGGGTATCTAATCCTGTTTGCTCCCCACGCTTTCGCGCCTCAGCGTCAGTTACAGACCAGAAAGCCGCCTTCGCCACTGGTGTTCCTCCACATCTCTACGCATTTCACCGCTACACGTGGAATTCCGCTTTCCTCTTCTGCACTCAAGTCCCCCAGTTTCCAATGACCCTCCACGGTTGAGCCGTGGGCTTTCACATCAGACTTAAAGGACCGCCTGCGCGCGCTTTACGCCCAATAATTCCGGACAACGCTTGCCACCTACGTATTACCGCGGCTGCTGGCACGTAGTTAGCCGTGGCTTTCTGGTTAGGTACCGTCAAGGTACCGGCAGTTACTCCGGTACTTGTTCTTCCCTAACAACAGAGCTTTACGACCCGAAGGCCTTCATCGCTCACGCGGCGTTGCTCCATCAGACTTTCGTCCATTGTGGAAGATTCCCTACTGCTGCCTCCCGTAGGAGTCTGGGCCGTGTCTCAGTCCCAGTGTGGCCGATCACCCTCTCAGGTCGGCTACGCATCGTCGCCTTGGTGAGCCGTTACCTCACCAACTAGCTAATGCGCCGCGGGCCCATCTGTAAGTGTCAGCCGAAACCGACTTTCAGCTTTTCCTCATGAAAGGAAAAGGATTATCCGGTATTAGCACCGGTTTCCCGGTGTTATCCCAGTCTTACAGGCAGGTTGCCCACGTGTTACTCACCCGTCCGCCGCTAATCTTCAGGAGCAAGCTCCTAAAGATTCGCTCGACTTGCATGTATTAGGCACGCCGCCAGCGTTCGTCCTGAGCCAGGATCAAACTCTCCAAGAAAGTTGATTAGCTCATTTGTTACGTTGGCTTAGTTTCTTAATTGAAACTAATTTTTTTGTTTGTTTGCACGATTTTGTCTGTTTAGTTTTCAAAGAACAATTCATTGGAACAACTTTTACATCATACCATTTTCTCGCATTCATTGTCAACAACTAATTTACTATTTTTTAAGGAAAGATTAATAGTTTCGAAGACAACTTTAATATCTTATCATTACCCAATCGCGTTGTCAATAAGTTTTATAAAATATTCATCATCTCGCTGGCAACTTTTATATCTTAACACCTACAACAAAATAAAACAACTAAAACTTTTCCCAACTTTAAGTTAGTCATCTTTGCGGTTTTATGAGTTGGTTAATTTTTTTAATATTATGATAAAATTAGTTATACATTTTTTATAGAAGGGTGCGCGGAAAATTGCTGTCATATATTATAGTAGTTATCGTATTGTTTCTCATTCCAGGTCCAGCTGTTTTACTTACCATTTCTCAAACCGCTCAAGGCGGGAGGAAATCTGGCATCATCACCGGCATCGGGATTGCAGTCGGTGATTTAATCCATACGATTGCGGCCGTGCTCGGACTTTCAGCCATTCTAATGACCTCGGCTCTCGCCTTTGAAATCGTGAAATATCTTGGTGCCGCTTATTTAATCTTTTTAGGGATTAAGTCACTCCTTGAAAAAGCAAAAAAACAAGAACAGCCGGCTCAAAAAAAGAACAACACAGCCACATCGTTTCGCCAGGCCTTGTTAATAGAATTGCTTAATCCCAAAACGGCTCTTTTTTTCTTAGCCTTCTTACCACAGTTCGTTCATAACAATGGGACCCCTGTGGTCATTCAACTACTGATTCTTGGACTCACTTTTGTGTTAATGAGCATATTGTACACCACCTTGCTTGCCTTCCTAACTAGCACCATTGGTAAAAGACTTTTCGCAAACAAGAACAGCCGGCTTGCGCGCTGGCAAGGGAAGGTTGTTGGCTCAATCTATATTGGCTTAGGTGTGAAGTTGGTACTAGAAAATCAAAAATAAAATGGACCTGAACAAGCGGTACAGAACATGTATCGCTTTCCTTATGTACTTAGAGCCTTTTTCTTGATCTTTTCCCAAAAACGCTTGATTCAACGTGATAATATCTTTTGCAACATTAGTAATGAAATAGTCCTCATCCTCTTTAACTGCCCTTCCCGTAACATGCCATTCCTGAGAACCTCGTATACGCTGGACCATGACGCGGATATCAAGAGGACATTCATCAATGCTTGCTAACGGAATCTCCTCTTGGACAATATAGGGTTTTCTTTTAAACTTCTTCTCTATATGTTTTTTAAAATAGGATGAAAGAAATCGATTTTTCTATTTCGTTATATTCGACTATTCCCTCTTCAGACTAGCCCGCATAGGATAAATGGAAACTTGCTTACTAGCAAGCCCTTAAGTGTCTTAAATGTCTATAAATGCGTGATAGTCTACACTATCATCCAATGGAAGGGGCAATTTAATGAAGATACTTGTTACTGGCGGAGCCGGATTTATTGGTTCACATATCGTTGATTTGCTCATCGACGATGGCCATCAAGTAATAGTGATCGATAATTTAACTACTGGAAATAAGGAGTTTATTAACAGGAAGGCAACATTTTATACACTGGATGTATGTTCACCTCAATTAGAAGGAATTTTTTCAAAAGAAAAACCGGAATATGTCATACATCAGGCAGCACAGGTCGACGTAGCCAAATCGATTCAAGACCCCGTTTTTGATGCTCAGACAAATATCCTTGGTACGATTCGATTGTTGGAATGCTGTCAGAAATTCAAGATTAGGAAAATCATCTACGCTTCTTCCTGTGCTGCGTACGGTGAAACGGACGACTCCAGCATTCAAGAGAAGTTTACGACGCAGCCCATTTCCTTTTATGGAATATCCAAGCTTACCCCGGAATTTTATCTTCAACTCTATTCACAATTTTACGGACTTCCCTTTACAATCCTTCGCTACGCCAATGTTTATGGTCCGCGTCAAACTCCAAAAGGCGAAGGCGGTGTTGTTGCTATCTTCATGCAAAAGGCATTATCAGGGGCGCAATCGGTTATTTATGGGGATGGGGAACAAACAAGAGATTTTGTTTTTGTCAAAGATGTCGCATCTGCCAATTACCTTTCACTAACAAGAGGAACAAATGAAATTATCAACGTTGGCCTTAATCAAAAAACAAGTATTAATAAGCTCCACAAAATCATTTCATCCATGGTTGATAATCCTGTTTCTCCTTTATACCTTCAAAGGCGGAGTGGGGACATCCAATACAGCCAGTTGAATAACGGAAAAGCAAGACAACTATTGGACTGGAAACCTCGCTATGATTTGCTTAGTGGTTTGACAGAGACAAAGAATTTTTATGAGAAAAATCGTACCAATCAAAACTAGTTGCCTTTTTTAAAGTAAAGAGAAACAAAATGATAAACAGTAAAGTAACCGTTCTGATCCCCATTTATCATCCAGGTGCCTATATAATAGAAGCATTGTGGCTTCATCTATATTGGCTTAGGTGTGAAGTTGGTGCTGTAAAATCAAAAGGAAATAAGGTATTCAACTGAAAAAGCGATATTATTTAATGTATCGCTTTTCTTATGTGGAATTTTATTATCTCTATCCTGTGATATTATGAATAACTTACCTAGTTCCCTTCCCCACGCTCGGACATATTATAACTTATATAAAAAAAATTCGGAGTTGGTGATCATTTGAAAGTAGTAATATTATGTGGTGGAAAAGGATTAAGAATGAGAGGACTAACAGAAGATGTCCCAAAAGCTTTGGCAAAATTAAATGGTAAGCCAATCATATGGCATATAATGAAGCTTTTTAGTCAGTATAATCATACTCACTTCATATTGCCGCTAGGTTACAAAGGAGACCAAATTAAGGAGTATTTTATGGATTATCCGTGGAGAGATCATAACTTTGAGCTTAATCTTGGTGATAATAAATACCGCTTGTTAAACGAGACTGATTCTTGGAAGGTAACCTGTGTTGATACAGGCCTAGATACGATGACAGGTGCAAGGATTAAATTGGTGGAGAATTATTTAGATGAAGATACCTTTCTTTTGACATATGGAGATGGATTAGCCGATATTAATTTGGAAGAATTAGTAAAGTTCCATAAAGAAAAAGGAAAAGCAGTTACTCTAACTGGAGTTAAAAAGAATAGCCAATATGGAGTTTTAGCAATTGAGAATGGAATAGCAGTAGATTTTACTGAAAAGCCTGTGTTAGATATTACCATAAACGGGGGATTTTTTGTTTGTAATAGGAAGTTTTTTGATTATTTAACTTCAGATCCTAATTGTGTATTGGAGGATGAGCCTTTAAAAAAACTGATAATCGATAGAGAACTTGCCGTATATGAGCATAACGGATTATGGCTTTCTATTGATACCCCCAAGGATTTAGAAGAAGCAAATAAAATCTGGGCATTAAATCAAAGGGGGCAATAACTAACATAATATAACATGATATTTTAAGATTTTAATAAAAAAGGGAGAATGTATATGGTAAGCAGCAATATTTTAGGAAACGGTGGGATTAAGTTATTCCCTAACTTAAAGAAATTGGATTCGGAGATCCAAAGAACAGACAATAATTTTTGTGTAATATCAGGGAAAGAGTATTGCTTGAAAGTAATTGCCCTTCATCATTCTTTACAAAGGCATTGTCAGATTTTCAATCTTTGGATTTGTTGTATGGATAGCTTTACATTTATGCTTATGAAGAAACTTAACTTAAAAAATGTACACCTCTTACAAGTTGAAGTTATTGAGGATGATAATCTTCGCAAAGTCAAACAGGATCGAAAGCCTAATGAGTATTGCTGGACCATCAAAGCCCCGCTAGTGGAATATTTATTAACTACCTATGACATTGAAAAGATGATCTATTGTGATGGAGACTTATATTTTTTCTCTGACCCTGTGTCGATACTAAATGAGTGGGGCGAACATTCTGTTTTTCTATGTCCCCAAAGGGATCTCGATTGGGTAGAACAAAAGTATGGAAGATTCCAGGCAGGCTTAATTGGATTTAAAAAAGATCAATATGGAATGGAAAGCTTGAAATGGTGGAAAAGTCGATGTTTAGAATGGTGTAGCCATGAAGAAAAAAACGGACAATATGGTGATCAAAAATATCTTGATAATTTCCCGCTTTTTTTTCAAAAAGTCAAAATTTCAGAGCATCTAGGAATTGATGCTGCTCCTTGGAACAGTATTTATAATAACAACTATAAGATAACAAAAAATGACCAGAGTATCTTGATCGAAGATGATCCGCTTGTAGTCTTCCACTTTGCCTGTCTTACAATCTATGATAGTGAAAAATTTGATTTATGGTCTCTTGGTAAATTAAAGATTCAGACCACTATTATTAATGAAATCTATGTTCCTTATTTAGACGAAATCAAATCTGTTATGAAGGAAATCAATGCGGTCGAGCCAGATGGGTTAAGTAATTGTTTAAGTAAACAGCCTTATACAGAAGCAAATACATTTTATAACTATACGCCACTAAGAAGAGTAATGGATCAATCTGATGAATACTATAACTTTGCGATAATTCTCAGCAAAGATTTCTTGATTAAAGGACTAACCCTTTACTATTCCTTAAAAAAGAAAATAAACAATTTTCATATGTGGATTTGCTGTATGGACCATGTAAGCTTTGAAATAGTGAATCAGCTAAATCTCACTAATATTTCCATTCTTCAGGTAGAGGAAATTGAAGATGAAGAGCTTCTTAAAGTAAAAAATGAAAGGACCTTACAAGAATATTGCTGGACCATGAAGGCCCCTTTATGCCAGCATATTTTAAGCAACTATGGTGAGGTGGATCATATCATCTATTGTGATAGTGACCTGTATTTCTTTTCAGATCCAAAACCGATCCTTGAACAATGGAACCAATATTCTATTTTTCTGTGTAAACAAAGAGGTTCACAAGAGCTTGAACGGATACACGGACAATATCAAGCTGGGCTAATAGGATTTAAAAAAGAGGAAAACAGCATGAAAATCCTAAACTGGTGGCGGGAAAAGTGTATAGAGCGTTGTTCTTCTATTTATGATAAAAAATATGGAACATGGGGGGATCAGAAATATTTAGATGCAATTCCTCATTTGTTTTCTAATATTAAAGTAAGCGATGACCCAGGGATAAATGCGGCTCCGTGGAATTTAGTCATGATGAATAACTCCTCTGTATCAAAAAAAAAGAAGACAGTAATCGTGGATGATTCTGATCTTATTGTCTATCACTTCGGAAGCATGTTGATGATAAATAAAAAAAATTTCGATTTATGGAAGCTTGAACCATTATCTTTTGATAGTTCTATTATCGAAAACATATATCTTCCTTATATCCTTCAATTAAGGAAGACTTGCCGGAAATTAAAGAAAAAAACCAATTTGAAAAACCTAACTCCATTTTTCGCCTCAATTCCGGAGGATTATCAATCAAAAAATCCCTTTTCCATTTAATACCACACTTCATTTATTTTAACAGACTACCCTAATAATTTTCCAAGATATCTTCCGATTGATGTAAAATCACGATGAGAAAGGAACATTATGAATACACTTTCTTTTGAAAATAAAAGAGTTTTAATAACTGGAGGATATGGCTTTATTGGTTCACACTTAATCAGAAGACTGCTTAAAGAAAAAGCCCAGGTGGCTGTGCTGGTACGTGAAACATCTAATCCTTGGCGAATCCAGGATATTTTAAGGGATGTTAAGGTTTTGATAGCCGATATACAAGATGGTGGCGAAGTTTTACATTCAGTTGTCCAATTTGCTCCTCATTATATTTTCCACCTTGCTGCGTACGGAGTCAATTCTCGGCAACAAAACTACATGGATGCACTTCAAATAAATGTACTTGGGACAATAAATATCGTACAAGCAGCAAAAGTGGCTGGCTGTGATAAATTGATTAATCTAGGAAGCAGCTCAGAATATGGTAATAAAAAAGGAGCTATCCATGAGGAAATGGCTTTAAATCCATTAGACATTTATGGAAGCACAAAGGCAGCCGCTTCGATCATCTCCCATCAACTCGCATTGGAAAGCAGGATACCGATTGTTACTTTACGACCATTCGGTGTTTTTGGAGAAGGTGAAGATACCCATAAATTATTTGGTTATATTATCACGAGCTTACTTAAAAACCAAGAAGTAAAGCTTACATCATGTGAACAATTTAGAGATTACTGTTATGTTGGAAATCTAATTGACGGCATGCTCATAGCTGCACATCAGCCTTCTGACCAAAATGAAATATATAATATTGGCAGTGGAGAAATTTATCGATTAAAACATTTTGTTTCCTTGATTTATTATCATATGCAAGCAAATCAAGAACCTGTTTATGCTACCATTCCAGACAGAATTAACGAAAGAAATCCTCTGCCAGATATAACCAAAATAAAAACTCGGCTTAATTGGAACCCCCTAATAACGCTAGAAGAAGGAATAATAAGAACAACCAACTGGTATAAACAAAACCGCGATCTATTTATTTAAACAATTAACTAAAAGAAGGTGAGGGTGACAATGTTAAAAAATGCAGACCTACTATTTAAAGATAAAACTGTTCTAATTACAGGACATACTGGCTTCAAAGGAGCTTGGCTTGCAATCTGGCTGAACGAATTAGGGGCTAATGTAATTGGGTATTCGCTGGACCCTGAAGGTGAAAAGAACCTCTTTGTTTTATCAAAATTAAATAAAAAGATAATAGATATTCGTGGTGACATTAGAGATTATGAAAAATTAAAGAGTGTCTTCGACCAATATAATCCTGAAATTGTTTTTCATTTAGCTGCACAGTCCATTGTGAAATACTCATACGACCATCCAGTCTACACATACGAAGTAAATGTTATGGGGACCTTGAATGTGTTAGAAGCAATACGGAAAAGCGATACAGCCAAAGTAGGAATTATGGTTACTAGTGATAAATGCTATGAGAACAAAGAGTGGGTTTGGGGCTACCGTGAAAATGATGCCATGGGAGGGCATGACCCATATAGTTCAAGTAAAGGATGCTGTGAATTATTAATTTCTTCCTATCGGAATTCATACTTTCCGGTAGAAAATTTTGAAAAACATGGGAAAGTGATTGCTTCTGTTAGGGCTGGAAATGTTATTGGCGGAGGTGATTGGTCCTTAAACAGAATCATTCCAGATAGTATAAGAGCATTAGAATCGCATCAAGATATTGTCATACGATCTCCAAAATCTATCAGGCCGTGGCAGCATGTGATTGAACCACTGGGAGGTTATATCACGCTTGCAGGAAAAATAATTGAAGATGGCCCTCTCTTTTCAACTGCCTGGAACTTTGGACCTGAAACACACAGTATCATTACAGTAGAAGACCTTGTTAATAAAGTACTAATCCATTGGGAAAGTGGAAGATGGGTACCAGAACATAAAAACTCTACTTTACATGAAGCAAAGTTATTAAGCCTGGATATTAGTAAAGTTAAATATGAATTAAACTGGAATCCTAGGTGGGATATTGATATAACAGTAGAAAAAACAATAGAATGGTACAAAAAGTATAAACAGACCAATGTATATAACTTGTGTGTCAAACAAATCAATGAATATTGTCATCTTTAAGAGCTTTTCACCTTGTCTTTTAAATGATGACAACTTTTTTTGTTTAGGCGGTGCCGCACCGTTCTTCCATCCCCCGCAAACCATTTCCAAACGCTCGCTGCTTACTAACGCCCATCCCATCGTCACGGACGACTATGTCAATTTTTTCAGAAAGAAGTTGAATGGAAATGGCACAATGGGTGGCACTGCTGTGCTTGACGACATTCGTCGCCGCCTCACGTATACACATACCGACGATATTTTGCGTAAACGGGGATATCTCCGAAAAATTAGCCGTGCCATCATAATGATAGGTAATCCCTGCTGCCCGCAATATTTGCTGGACCTGGACCAGCTCTTCCGCGATCGTTGCGGCACGCATATCGGTTACCAATTCTCGAACTTGCTTTAACGCAGCCCGGGATGCGACTTCCATTTCCTTTGCTTCCATTCGGGCCCGTTCCGGGTCGAGTGCAGTCAGCCTCTGAACCAACTGACTTTTTAACGTCAAAAGGGACAACGTATGACCTAGCGTATCATGGGGGTCGCGGGCAATCCGAACTCGCTCCTCTCGTTTCACCAATTCGGCAATCAGCTGGTTGGCTTGGTCCAGCTTCTTCTCAAGTTCCAAATAGTATTACGTAGGAATTGGCTGGTTCTAGGATATTAACAAGGTTATCAACATGAATTACGTCTATATCCACACCATATAAGAAGATATCAACAGATTTCAACCATTTATACACAGATTATGTGGGTAACTTTTTCTTTTTCATAAAGGACTTTCCAACAAGTGAATTTATCCACATTTCCCACAGTATTATCCACAAAACTAACAGATTTACCCACAATCCTCTTATATCTATCCACATTTTATATGGATTTTATCCACATTTCTCATTACAAAAGGCCTAGACTGATCTCTAGGCCTTTTGTATTTAACTGTTCGAGTTCTCATCTGGATTTGCACTGTCATAACGATCGACAATTTCTTTTAGCTCACCCGTATCCCCTTTTGCATTAATGATCTCAAAAATTTGATTTAATCCTTCACTAGTTTTTTCCTCTTCATTTTTCAAAATAATACCTCCTTTATATCCTATATATTAGCCATTTATTTTCAAAATTATTTAACATTGGCACCGTGCAAATACAACATTGCTCAGTAATTCACAAATTATTCACTAATCCACTTATTTCCTGTGATTTCAATCACTCGACTATTTTGCACACGATCTAAAATAAAAGTGTAAATAGTATTACATTACAGGAGATAAATGGAGGAAATGGGATGGGTAAGTTAGCTAAGTTTGGAGCAATTATGGTTTCGTGTGTGATGGTATTAAGTGCTTGTGGAAAAGATGATTTATCAAGAGAAAAAACTGTTCAAGCCAAAACGGACACCACTGTGACAACTAAAGTAATCGGACCCCATGAGCATATAAATCAAAATCCAACTCCAATTAAAATGAATCGAATTGGTCCGCATGAAGTAAATGTGGAGATGACATCACAAATTACAGATATTGAAATTTCCAAAGGTGAAATGTATAAAGCTTGGACCTTTAACGGCGAAGCTCCTGGACTAGTTATTGTGGTGAACCAAGGCGATAAAATCAATTTTACATTGAAAAACATGGATCCATCCATTCCGCACAGCATGGACTTTCATGCCGTACACGCCGCACCATCTAAAGATTTTGCCAATGTGCTACCAAATGAAAGCGGTTCATTTTCCTATCCAGCCAATAATCCAGGCGTATTCATGTACCATTGTGGAACAAAGCCTGTTCTTGCACATATTGCCAATGGAATGCACGGGACAATTATCGTCAAACCAACTGAAGGCTATCCAACCGATTCCAAGGTAAACCGGGAATTTGTCATCGTTCAAAATGAATGGTACAAATACAACGATATGAACGATTTTACAAATGGAAAACCAAAATATGTAGTTTTTTCAGCTAAGGCTTTAAATGATGGTGATGTCAACACGAACGGTACGGTTGGCGCTCTTGTCGACAAACCACTGCTAACAAAAGTCGGTGACAAAGTGAGATTTTACATTAATAACGTTGGTCCCAATGAAGTCAGTAGCTTCCATGTCGTTGGAACTCTGTTTGATGATGTCTATATCGACGGGAATCCATTTAACCATATGAAGGGAATGCAAACAGTCTTACTTCCAGCGAGCGGCGGGGCAGTAGTCGAATTTACCGTAACCCAGGAAGGCAGCTATCCTTTTGTCACACACCAATTTAATCACGCAACAAAGGGCGCAGTCGGTGTCTTGAAAGTCACCAAAGACGGAAATGACGACGGCAGTGAAACAATGTCACACTAAAATATAAGGGACAGTTTAACAAATTGAAGCGTCGGTGTCAGGCACTCGGCGCTTTTTGGAAACTAAGCATCTCAAACAATTTCGGGCGGAGAGCGAGGTACACTAGCCGTCGGGCGTTGGAGCTGAATTCAGATAAATTCCAAAACACAAAACAGAGCTTGGATAAGGTTCCAAGCTCTTTAACTTTCTTATCGATTGTAATGTTATTTAACGATTGCTGCCCTTAATTTATTAATCCCAAACTCCAAATACCCCTTTAAACAGGTCAGCATATACACCCAGCCTTCTTTATTATCAATCAATTGAGCGACTAACTCATCATCATCTTCTCTAAAACCTTCTTCAATCACTTCAATAATGGTACTTGTTTGATCCAATTCTTCCAGAGAAATTGTTACACTATTCCCTTCTCCATCTGTCCCCCACCGGAAGACGATTTTCTTATTTATCTCGACTTCGATGACTTCAATATCGACTTGTGCATCGTATTCTTCATATCTTAATGTGACTGTTTGGCCCTGCTCCCATCTCGAACTTGATGAGAACCAGAAATTCTTGATTTTCGAAGGGTCTACGAAGGCTTCAAATACTTCATTCGCTGGTTTTATTATTTTAAATTTTGTCAGATTGTACATTTCGAAATCATCCCTCTTTTACTATGGTTAATATATGTAATGGTTGTCCTATTGTTTTATTTTATACCTTTTAGTCTATAAAAACATAAAGGCCTGTACCAACTACACTGATACAGGCATTTTTTTTTAATATGATTTCGCTTAGATTTTTAAACCAAACTCGACAACTTTACTATTATGATAGCTTGCTCTAATCATAAACTTGGCTCTCAATTCTTCATCCAGGCAATCTTGCTGTAACAGCGCGTTGTGTCTGTGCTGGATTAAATGATAATAATATTTTCCCTTTAAGAACATTTTCAACACAAAAAATCCTCCTCAATAGTCATTTACATAAATCGACGGAGTTTTCGTGTTCGGTAACTGGCAAGCATCGTCGTTAAACCTTAGCCCCTTTAGTTTTGCGTCACCATTTTTCAATGGCTTTGCCGTTTCGTACGATTTATGTGTTATTAAAAATATATGCAACTGAATAATAAAATAAAAGTGTCTTTGTACCTACACTCACTTAATAGTTAACTTCCTTCTGTCGTTATACCTTGGATCGCTGCCAATTGATTCTACCAAACATATCGATGAAACATCCTTAGATTCACAGCCGTTTTGAAATCATCTTGGACAGAATTTAGAATGACGTTTTAAAGTCTCTAATCCTGTCCATGATGTTTACTGAAGTGAATTTTAAAAAAAAGGAAGTTAACTATGTTAAAAATACGTTTCGTCTTTTTGACTCTTATGGTGTTTGCAATCTCTTTGACCGGCTGCACTGGAAAATTTCATTTTATGCAAGACGATGGAAAATTGGATAACAATTCCTCAACTGGTGCAGGAGGTCAGCAACAGGATGCTAACGTCCCAGTTGGTTCCTCCCCAAAGGTGATCCCTGTTCTTGTTAATAAGGACAATAAACTGCCCGCTAATTATCAGCCAAGTGATTTAATTTACCCTGACATCCCATTTACGTTCGTACAGAAAGCAGAAAAGCGACAAATGAGGGCCGAGGCAGGTGCGGCGATCGAAAAATTATTCGCAGGCGCAAAACAACAGGGTGTGCATCTGTTAGGTGTTTCTGCCTACAGGTCCTATGCTTCCCAAACAGCTTTATTTAATTACTATGTTGATAAAGATGGATACGAAGCAGCCCGAACTTATAGCGCAGTTCCCGGAACGAGCGAGCATGAAACTGGCCTGGCTATTGATGTGACCGGTGGAGATGGAACATGTGCGGCCGAGGACTGCTTCGAAGGAACAAAGGAGGCAAGCTGGCTCCAAGATCATGCAGCAGAGTACGGCTTCATTATCCGCTACCCGAAAGGTAAAGACTCGATCACCGGCTACCAATACGAACCCTGGCACCTGCGCTATGTCGGCAAGGTAATCGCCAAAGAAATCATGAGCCGCGGCATCACACTCGAAGAATACTATAATGCCACAGTTGTAAATAATTAATTTATGTGGTGCTTTTAATGTGGTGTCAGGCACCGTAAAAAGCAGAAGCGCCCGTTTAGCTGGTTTTCGGTGCCTCGATTTTCTGGTGCCTGACACCGAAATGGTTCGCGCATGTGTAAGAGTCAAAAAGGCCCTCACTACAACCGAAGTTGCAGTGAAGGCCTTTTGTATTTATTTCCCTTTTATTTCTAATAATTTCAGTCGAAGATCGTTTTCCATCGAAGCTAGTTCCTGTTCGGCTTGGCGGCGCTTATGGCGGCCTTCCTCTTGGATTCGCATTGTTTCTTCAAGTGTCGTGATTAGGCTTTCCTGAGTTTTCTTTAAGGTTTCAATATCAACGATGCCGCGCTCATTTTCTTTCGCCGTCTCGATTGTATTGGTTTTTAGCATTTCTGCATTTTTCAAAAGGAGTTCATTGGTTGTTTTCGAAACCTGTTTCTGAGCCTCGACTGCATGACGCTGTCGTATTAACGTCAACGCAATCGCCACCTGATTTTTCCATAACGGAATCGCCGTCATAATCGATGATTGGATTTTTTCCACTAGGGCTTGGTTCGTGTTTTGAATCAAGCGAATCTGCGGAGCACTTTGAATGGTAATTTCCCGGCTTAATTTTAAATCATGGAGACGCTTATCTAAGCGATCCGCAAATTGGATCATATCGTTAACTTCTTGAAATTTCATTTGGTCATTGGTTACTTCGGCTGCTTTTTTCAGCTGTGGAATTGTCTTTTCCTGCATTTCTTCAAGCTTGATCTCCCCAGCGGCAATATAGACATTAAGGGCATGGAAGTATTCCTTATTCGTCTCATACAACTGTTCAAGCAATTTAATATCCGACATCAGGACATTTTTGCTGCGATCGAGTTTCACACTGATTCGGTCAATTTGGGCGCCTGTTTTTTGATATTTTGAGAGCACTTCTTGAATCGAACCTGAAATTTTTCCAAACATACGAGCAAATAAGGATGGTTTCCCATCCTTCAAATCATCCGGATTCACTTCATCAAGTCTCTTCATTAAATCACTGATGATTTGCCCGATTTCACCCACATCTTGTTTCTGCACATGCTCTAGCATCGTATGCGAGAAAGATAATAACTTACCTTGGGCTTGGATACCATATTGAATCATCGACTGATGGTTTGTTGGATCGATTTGTTCAGCAATCTGATACGCCTTTGCGCGATGTTCTTCTGGTATCACATCAATTAATTTAACAGGCCTAGCCTCACTAGTGTGCTGGACCGGATTTTTTGAAAGCTCTAGTTTATCCCCAAACGGGTCTGCAAGGATATCATCTAATAAGTTACCAGCTTTATTGGGTTGGATTGGGTTGTTTTCGTTCATTTTAGCCACCTATTTTCTTCCGGGAATTTAGCGTCCTTTTGCTTATTAAGGGTATGCTTTGCGACATCAATTTCAAAATTCAAGTGATCGATATCATCGGAAATCACTTTATATAAATCCTCTTCCAATACCTTGGTTAGTTCATTTAATGTATGACGTGTTTCAATAAGTGATTGGCCCATTTCCATGTTCTTTTTCGGCTGGGAGGATAAGAAGCTATATTTCTCAGTAAGCTCAACGATTGAATCTAAATGTGAAAAATAAAACTGCTCAGCCTGGTAAAATCGCTTCGGCTCTTTGGTTGTCATCTTGTGTATTTTTTTTGTAATTCTAAGGAGGTCAAGTCTTTGTTTTACGGACGAAATATCACGAATGGTAAAAAGGTTTTTATTTAAGCGATTGATTTTCTGTTTGGCTTCCATTAGGTTTTTCCGAATGTATCGATATTCTTTTCTTGATATCTGATGCTTTTTTAAAAAGCTTCTATTCATAACGATGGAAAGGATTAAATGGGTAAGAATCCCCCCGGTAATGGCAATGCCCGTTGACGGCCAAAATGCTTGACCCAAAGGAAAAAAGCAGACCAGCCAGGTTACCACTGTTAATGGGACGGCTACAAATGAGCGAAGAAGAAACGACAAAATCGGGTTCATAATAAATCGACTCCTGAGTTAAGACATCTTTATATTCCTACGAATGAATGCAATGGAATGTTTCAATTTCCTCAAAATATAAACCAAAAAGAAAATTATTTCCATTTACTACTTCAACAATACACGAAAAAACTCCTGCCTGCCATAGACCTCAAACGGAAAGAAATCTAGGTCTTGAGACGTATTTTTAGATTGTGCCATATTTAATGGTTCTTTTATGGTGTCAGTTATGTGTCAGTTATGGTGTGAGTTATGGTGTCAGTTATGGTGTCAGGCACCGCTCGTGGACAATTGCACCATTTGTCCACGCACAGTGGAAAATACGTTTTGGGTTTCCATTCTTGTCAAGTGCGATGCCTTTATGAGGAATCCCAATTATCTAGGCTTCTGCCCAAGAGTCTATTAATACGACGCATAGGATAGATACGATAGTGAGGAGAGAGGAGAATATTATGTATAATCCTTATAATATGCCTATAGATTATCAAAGTGGATTGAACCAGCTAATTTATAGTAGACAATATCATGGCGGACAGCATCAGCATCACAGTGGCGGGCAACATCACCATGGCGGCGGACAACAGCACAGTGGGCAACATCACCATGGCGGCGGACATTCAGGTTTTAATCTTGGATCATTGGGATCTAGCTTGCTTGGGCTTGGCTTAGGTTATTTAGGAGGAGCCGCGCTAGGAAATGGACCTAATCCGGGAGGATATGGGTTTGGCGGCGGTTATGGCGGCCTCCCTGGATACGGTGGATTCGGAGGATACGGTGGATTCGGAGGATACGGCAGCGGTGGCCCCGTTCAGGGATACAACCCTTATGGGCCAG
The DNA here is from genome assembly GCF_900177675.1 of Bacillus sp. OV166. Lineage (GTDB taxonomy): Bacteria > Bacillota > Bacilli > Bacillales > Cytobacillaceae > Neobacillus. Next base: position 5,798,447 of record NZ_FXWM01000001.1, read on the forward strand.
GTGTAGTTGGCGGATTAGGCTATCCTGGTGTGGGCACGCCAGGTTACCCAGGATCAGGACCTAATATGAACATGTACGGACAGTTCCAACCAAACCCTGGTATTAATAGTGGCTATGGGTCATGGTCTCCTAACGAATATGGGATCCCAAGTGTAAATCCAAGTTTGGCACATACTAAATTCAATTCACCTCAAGGATTAAAATACTCATAAATTTAATTAATAAAGGGAAGCCGCAATGAGCTTCCCTTTATTAGTATTTGAGTTCCAATCCATACATTACTAGATTAATCCCCATGTAATCACGTGGGGATAGACACTGAAAGTGAAGGGAATGATTTTAGTAACTAATAGGAACTTGATAGCCTTTATCATGCTTTCTAGCAAAATCCTCTGGATTTGCAACAAGGTATAGGATACCTTCTATAAATCCTATAATTGCAGGAACATATGTCCAGCAGAATAACAAATAAAGAATCCCCATACCCGGTCGGCCGAGGTAAAACTTATGGGCCCCAATACCACCGAGTAGAATACCTAAGATCCCCGCTGTAGTTTTGTTTTTAGTATACCTAGCTGCAAAGCCACCGACTCCCCCACTAGCAGCGCTTGATGAACTTGAGGAACCGCCTCCGCCACCAGCATTCATAAACACCATTGGTTGATTATTTTTGCTACCATCTTCAAGCTTTTCCATTTTTCTCTTATTTTCATCAAATAACTCATTTACACATTTTTTACAATAATTTTTACCCTTAAGCTCTGTGTTGCAATTATGACAAATAAATTTCCCACAGCCTACACAGGTACCAACTGATTCCGCATCATCATGAACATAACAAACGCTCATTTTACAACCCCCAATAGTAGTATTTATGTAAAAAAAATTAATATCTTAATAGACATTTTACTACAATTGGTAATATATTTCTCTAAAATTTTACAAAATTTTTAGGAAATAGAAAGTTTTGGATTTGTATACAATAAATAGTAATGGGTGTATTAGCTAAGGAAAGTAGAGTTTGAGTTTTGAAGAATTATGAATTAGAAAGTTGATATAAGATTAAAGATTAAAAAAGCAGGAAACCATAGAGGCAACCCGCTTTTTAAAAAGATATTATCGTTCATATAGTTCAAGCGGCAGCCCATCCGGGTCCGAGAAGAAGGTGAATTTCTTGTTTGTTACGGGGTCCACACGCACGGCCTCCACATTCACTTGAAACCTTGTCAAATATTGGACCGCATCTTCGATATCATCTACTTCAAAGGCTAGATGTCTCAAACCAGCTGCTTCAGGATAGCTTGGCCGGACAGCTGGTTCCGGAAAGGAAAACAACTCAATCTGATATTGACCATTCACTTCCAAATCCAACTTATAGGAATCTCTTTCCTCTCGGTAAACTTCATTAATAGGCTTCAACCCAAGGATTCGAACATAAAAATCCTTAGATTTTTCATAATCCGAGCAAATCACTGCAATATGATGGATCTTATTTAACTTCATCTATCCACTTCCCCCTTAATAATCATCACTCAAACCAAATACCTCTTGTCTGCTCAAATAGACAAGAGGTTCTATTATCAACTTAACCGTCCACCCTACACAGACAAAACCCTAAAAGTGTCCACGGCTGGTGCCTGACACCACATCTTTCCCCCCAATCTATTCGCCAAAATCCGTTGGGCGTTCTCCATTTTCAAAGTGGTGAAGGATGGCTTTGACGATTCGCTCGGAGGCGAACCCATCTCCGTAAGGATTGGAGGCGTGCGCCATTTGGTCATGTGCGGCTTGGTCTGACAGCAGCTCATCTGCAAGTTGAAAGATGGTTTTCTCATTGGTTCCAGCCAGTTTTAATGTACCCGCTTCAATTCCTTCGGGGCGCTCGGTGGTATCACGTAAAACTAGCACCGGTACACCCAAAGATGGTGCCTCTTCCTGTACACCGCCTGAATCGGTCAAAATCAGATAGGCCCTTGCGGCAAAGTTATGGAAATCGATCACATCTAAAGGCTCAATCAGATGAATTCTCTCGTTTTCTCCCAGTACTCGATTGGCAATTTCACGAACCACTGGATTCATATGGACCGGATAAACCACCTGAACATCGGCATGCTTTTCGACCACACGGCAAATCGCACGGAACATATTTTCCATTGGTTCTCCCGTGTTTTCCCTTCGATGGGCCGTCATGAGAATTAACCGGTCATTCCCGAGTTTGTCTAAAACCGGATGAGAATAATTCGCTCTCACCGTTGTTTTTAGCGCATCGATGGCCGTATTTCCAGTGATATAAATAGCCTTTTCTCTCTTATTTTCCACCAAAAGGTTTTGCTTCGATTGGACCGTTGGCGAGAAATGGAGATCGGCCAAAACACCTGTCAACTGGCGGTTCATTTCCTCTGGGTACGGGGAATATTTATTATGAGTCCGGAGTCCGGCCTCCACATGACCAATCGGAATCGAGTGATAGAACGCAGCCAAGCTTGCCACAAATGTTGTTGTCGTATCACCATGGACCAGCACAATATCTGGCTTGACGTCGGCAAGAACTTGATTGAGCCCCTCTAAGCTACGCGTCGTAACATCCAGAAGAGATTGCCGTTCCTTCATTATATTTAAGTCATAATCAGGCGTAATTTCAAAAATATGCAACACTTGGTCAAGCATCTCGCGGTGCTGCGCTGTCACCGTCACAATCGGTTTAATTCTATCAGGATATTTCTCTAATTCTTTTACCAAGGGAGCCATTTTAATTGCTTCCGGTCTCGTTCCAAACACAGTCATTACCTTCAATTGATTGTCCATAGAGGCCTCCAACTATATCTTCAGTCCAATATCATTTACATTCACTAAACATGATACCAAAGATTATACATTTATGAAAAAACAATCCTCCCTGTTCTGTCATTAAAATTCCTCAACTATCAATGACGCCTTGTAATTATCTAAAAATTTATATGTACAATATTACTTTTTTCATAAGGGCGAATATATTGCAGAGTAAATTTTTAAAATATCCAACCTAGGAGTGAATTATATTTTGAAAAAAAGGGCCCTTTTTACCATCCCTATCACCTTGCTACTCATCGCAGTAATGGTGGCTTCCATTTTCCTCATCAATCTCAAACCAGCCGCTGGGAAAATCGCTCAAGCCCAAAAGCTCGCTGAATACTCCAAACCGGCAGTCGTTCGAATCATTGATTATGCTGTTGTCCAGTGGCAATTTAATAATCCCAATGATCCCGAAGTCATCGCCATATTGGAACAGCTAAAAAATCAATCCGTAGTGGGCGGCTCAGGTTCAGGGGCGATTATTAGCTCTAACGGCTATATCGTTACCAATGCTCACGTCGTTGAAGCGACTCAACAGGAAGACGAGGATATTGCCAATGCTGCGTTTGAACAACTGGTAACGATCATCGCGGACTATTTTAAGGTAGATTATGAAACAGCCTACAAGTATATGGTCCAGTATACACAATACACTGGAATTGAAAAGGTTCTAAAAGTAATTTTACCAAGTGGGGATGTACTTGATGGCGAGGTTAAAAGCTATGGTGCTCCTATTAATGAAGGAAAAGATGTCGCCGTTCTAAAAATTGAAGGGAAAAACCTGCCGACTCTACCGCTTGGAGATTCTGATAATATCCAGAACCAAGATAATATTTGGGTCAGCGGCTATCCTGCTGCGGCCGATTCTGATTTATTATCGCCAGATTCGTCGTTAGTTTCTTCCATGAATGCAGGCCAAATTTCGGCAACCTCCAAAAAGACTGAACAAGGAAGCCCGGTCATCCAAATTAACGCGGCTGCTACTCATGGGAATAGCGGTGGACCGGTCATCAACGCAAAAGGGGAAATTATTGGCTTGCTCACCTTTAGGGGCGACACAGTCAACGGCCAAGAAGTTCAAGGCTTTAATTTTGCCGTTCCTGTTAATACCGTTAAAGAATTTGTCAACCAAGCGGGCGCAAAAAATGCGAAGAGTGATACGGATAAGCTTTATCAAGAAGGACTTAACCTATACTGGGGCGGCTACTATAAGCATGCGTTAGAAAAATTTGAGGCAGTCCAACGGATTTATCCGAATCATTCCGAAATTAAACAATATATCGCGAACTCCGAGAAAAAGATGGGCAGCAGCAAGACGCTCTGGTCCGATTATGCGACTATCTTCTACATCGTTGATGGTGTTGCCGGATTGCTCATTATTATTCTTCTGTTGTTCACGTTTGCCTTTAGACCGAAACAGCAAGCAGTTGCTGCGGCACCGGCAGCTCCAAACCCAACGCCAATAGCCCCACAGCCAACTGCACCTGAAAATACTCTAACAGACTTAAATAACGATGGAAAAATCGACGTTCAAGATATCCTACTCGCCCTTCAAGAGGCTCAGAAGAAGCAGAAAAAAGACGAGGAATAATGTGGTGCCTGACACCAATATACCTCGATAAAACCTATAGAAAAATGGGATGTAGTTGACACTACGTCCCATTTCTTTAAATAAGAATCCATTTCATTAAGGGAGAGCAGATGTGATGAACTATCTGGACGAATAATTGCCTGCAGCCATGAGGTATGATGAAGCACATTTATCCATTTACGGGTTAATTGGCGGTATGGCCGTTATGGCCCTAAGCCTGTTATTATTTATATAAGGGTATGCTGATGGGTGTCAGGCACCCTGTGAATTTTTCACAGGGTGCCTGACAACCATCTATTCTATTAGGAGGTGAAGCCAAATGATTTACTTTTTTCTAGTCTTATCCTATTTGATTGGGAGTATCATGTTTGGATTTCTGGTTACGAAAGCTCTCTACCGTAAGGATATTCGCCTTCATGGGAGTGGAAATGTAGGGGCGAGGAACGCAGGACGCCTTCATGGAAAAACGGCCTTTGTATTGATATTTCTAGGGGATGCTCTAAAAGGTGGCCTCGTCATTCTGCTGGCTCGCTATTTTGGATTTTCTGACCCCGTTCAACTTGTTGGTTTAGGCATGGCCATTTTTGGCCATCTGAAACCAATTACCCTGAACTTTAAGGGAGGGAAAGGGATCTCAACTTTTATTGGCGGAATAATTATGTTTGAACCACTGCTTGTTTCCGTTATTATCTTAGCATTTCTAGTACTCTATCCTTTTACAAAGAGCTTCACTTTTTCAGGATTAGGTGCATTCCTGTTCATTCCTCCTTTTCTAATAATCATCGACCATGATTGGATAAGTTGTGCAATTGTATTGTGTATCTTAGTATTCATATTCCTGGCCCATTGGAACAATATCAAGGTAAGACTGAAAAAATAACATCAGATGTCCATGATCCACCCCACACGGACATTTTAGCGATTTTGTCCACGGATGGTACCTGACACCAACTGATGAATTCAACTGATGTCACTAACTGACCTCTGTTCACACTTCATTTAACTGAACAGCCTCCCAAATACTTTGATCTGTTATGGCAGGGCTTGATTGCAGGTCAGAGATGGTGCGGGCGATACGGATGATTTTGATTTGTGTGCGGTTGCTCCAACTCTTCTTTATAGCGAGTCGTTGCAATGTAGATTGCTGTGTGTCTGTCAATGGGCTTGCCCTTAATAGCATTTCGTAAGGGATTCTGCTATTGCAAACCTCCATTCCATAACGATCATATTGCCTGTTCCTTGCTTCCTCCACTCTCCCCCGGACAATTTTTGAGGACTCTCCTGCCGTTTCAATCGCAGCTGCATTAAAATTAATGGGTCCTAAGGAGAGATTAATATCAAACCGATCCCTGAGCGGACCTGAAAGCCTATTTTGATAGGCGAGTATCTGCTTCTTCGAACAGGTGCAATAATGTGAATTTGACCCTTCATAGCCACATGGGCATGGATTCATTGCCGCTATCAAAATAAACGACGCCGGATATGTAATGGTCGCATGGGTTCGGCTAATCATGATCAACCCATTTTCTAATGGCTGGCGCAGCATATCTAATGTTTTTTTCGAAAACTCGCCAATTTCATCGAGAAACAAAACACCATGATGTGCTAACGATATTTCGCCTGGCTTTGGGTATTGTCCGCCCCCGATTATAGAAACACCTGAAGCTGAGTGGTGCGGATTTCGATAGGGAGGCATATTGGAATGAGAAAAGGAATTTTGACTCAATTGATACAAGCTGATTACCTCAAGTAGCGACTCTTTTGTTAATGCTGGTAAAATGGACGGGAAACTTTCAGCTAACATACTTTTCCCACAACCTGGTGGTCCCGTCAGTAAGACATGGTGTTCTCCAGCCGCAGCTACCTCTAAAGCATGTTTCGCTCCTGTATGACCAATAATTTGCTGCATATCCAAAAAAACAGTGTTGGTGAACCGCTCATCATCCTGCTTTTTATTAAAAGGAGGAATCCATTGACCAGAAAGATGTCCAATCGCATCCTGTAAACTAGAAACATAGATGATTTCCAATGGCTTAAGGTCTAATACCGGCAAACCCTCATCAAAAGGCATATAAAGCTTTTGAATCCCCAGCCTCTTTGCCGCAAGTACAGCAGGCAGCATTCCTTCGACAGGCTGAATCGATCCATCCAACGATAATGATCCCAGAAAACCAGTATCCTCGGGGACGATTACCTCCAGTTCATGCAAACTTTGCAGTACAGCAATCGCCATCGGAAAATCAAACATAGAACCGTACTTTTTTTGATCCGCTGGTGATAGATTAATAATGATTTTCTGACCTGACAGGTGATAACCTAAGGTTCGAAGCGCAGCAATGATTCGCTCCTTTGATTCTTTTACAGCCGCATCTGGCAATCCAACAATTTTAAACGAATCGTTCCCTACATAAGAGCCAACCTCGACATGCACCCGGTATCCTTCCATCCCTTTTAAGCCGATACTCGTTACTTTAGCCCACATGTCTCTTCCTCCCTCTTAATCATGTGAATTTTTCCATCTTCCCAAAAGAACCTGTCGGTTGGTAATGCCTTTAAATAATTTTCATAGTGTTGTATTGGTGGGGTGGGAAAATATGAAAGTAGTGTTTTTGGGGCAATCAGAGGGATACTTTCTCCAAAGACATAGGCTCGGCAGCTGCTCCAAGGGTAATCCTCAGGTTTTGCCACCATTCCTGCTGAGTGGGGATTTAAGTGAATATATTTACTCACGTCTATCTCATATTCGGGAGAATTGAGGAGCTCGGCACCATAGCGCTTATCGAATACATGACCGGAGAAATCGTACTTTCTATTAAAATACTTTGCAAATTTGGTGTTGAGATTTTTCATGATAATACTCAAAGGGGTTTTTATCGTTTCGAGCTGTAGGTGGGTATGATTTGTCATCAAGCAGTAGGTGTGAAGGATGAATGGGTAACTTTCTCTTGTTTCTTGAACTATAGCTAGGTACTTCTCAAAATCTTCATCTTCGAAAAATAGCGAACTTTTCCTAATTCCTCTAGTGGTAACATGATACCTTGCGCCTTCAAACCAAGGTCGGACACTGCGAACCATTGCAATCACTCCTTATTTAGTAAATTGATAGAATACAGGTGGGGAATCGAGGTAGAAAATGAGGTCATCCGAAGAGAGCATTCCCCATAAAACAGGAACAGCAAATAGTAACCACTAAAACCTTTCGACACCCTCTCCAAAAATCCTGCACAATTCACCAAAATTCACCTCATTTATATAATTCTAGGTATTAATGACTGTCTATCCAAGAAGGACAAATGTCCACGATCGGTGCCTGACACCATTCTCTAAAAAGATGTATAAAAAGTCTTAGTTTGTAATATTTATTTTGTATGGATTTATAATTCTTATTTTCAATATGGGGGGATGTCTCGCGGTGAGAGTAATTCAATGGCTGGTGGGTGCATTGCTTCTTGTGTATGGGATTTACCTTATTTTTGGAGTGCAGGAGTTCTTTGGAACCTTAGCAATAATCGCTGCTTTTTTTATTTTTCCTAGTTTAGGAAATGGAAGGAAAAGTTCCTACAGCAATGATCATGTACATTATTACGAAAGTGATTCAGACAGAACTGATGACGACCGCAAATCCGACGGTGACGGGGATTCGGGTGGTGGCGGAGATTCAGGTAGAGACGGCGGCGGCGGTGGAGATTAATCCTCACAGAATGCATCATTGAAAAGACACCCTTGCCTTTGAGACAAGGGTTTCTTTTTTTGAAGGCTAAACTACTATTTGCATGGAAATAGTAATCAAATCCAACCAAAGGCATGAAGCAAGAGGTTACTTATTTTTAGTAAAATAATATAAAAACCATACGGCATGATTTTGCTCATCTGCTGCCGCTCTTCGAAATGCCTCTTTTATAGTCCGGTCCGAAGTTCCATCAGCTACTTCCATGTAAAAATCCACCGTTGTTTGCTCATCTTGTAACGCAAATTCCAATCCATTTAAATAAACCCCCGGACATTCCTCGCTGATTTTCGGTTGTAGCTTTCGGCCAGTCAGCCTTGTATAGATCTGTTCAAATTGTTGAAAATGCTTTGATTCATCTTGACGAATTTCAAGGATTCGACTTTTCTCCTTCTCATTGGATGCCAAATTTGCTAACTTTTCGTAACAATTTATGGCATTGTACTCACCATTAATTGCCTTTTCTAGTTCTTTTATCAACTTATTATTTTGTCTATATAAGGCATCGTAGTAATTTGTATATGGGTACATTGTAGAACCTCCCGATTTTTCTCATGGATATCCTACGTGCGAGAAGACGATGGGTGCATACTATCCAGTACTTCTTTTGGAAAGTAAAATGAAAATATCAGCTGTGGTGCCTGACACCGTTTAGTATGAAGCACTTTTAGAAAGAATGGTAAAAGTGCTCCCTTCATAAATAAGCGGAACTTCTAAACGAAGATCCTGCTATTTTTATTGATATTAGCTTACGAAACTGCTTATGCCTTAGAAACGAGACAAATTTTCAACCCTATTTTAATGATAGTTAAACGGTCAAAAGCTCCCTCAAAAATTTTAAACGGAGGTTCTTACATGAAAAAGAAGTTATTGGTATTATCAGCGTTTATAGCATTGCTCCTAAGCGGTTGTTCACTGCTAAATGATGCGAAAGATACGCTCACGTATGTAAATGATGCAAAGGATTACTTAGACAAGGCGACGGCATTTGCAAATGAAGCACCCTCTGTTGCTCAACTTGCCGTTGGAGATAAGCAAAGTGCAGCAGATTTCCAAAACATGCTCCAAGATATGAAACAAGAAATAAATGCATTCAATAAACTTCAAGCCCCAAACGTAGCTGTTGATTTACACCAGCAAATTGTCGACCAAAACAACAAACTTGCAGCCGGAATTGACGTGTATCTAAAACATATGAAGAATGGCTTACTCGATCCTTCTGTCCTTGAAAATACAGAATTATTTCAAAGCGTACAAGATATAACCAATATCCTTAATCAAATCAAAGAGCTTGGGCAATAATAAATTGTCCTCTCGGGTTCTCGTATATCCAAAAAGGCGGTCACATAGAACTTCTACGTGACCGTCTTTTTATATCCATTTATTCAAAATCGATACATTGTTTATAAGACTTGATTACCTATAAAAATAGCTCGCCAGATGTGTTCATAACAAAGAATTTGATGTTATGATAGTACCAATCTTAGAAATTCAAGTTAAGAACGAAAGGAGATTGACTAAGCTATGGCTTCTTTTATGGATGAACGAGCTGGTGTTTTTCATGCGGTTTGTTCGCTGGATTGCCCGGATCAGTGCGGATTACTTTTACATAAGGAAGACGGGAAGATTATCAAAGTGGAAGGCGATCCCGAGCACCCGGTCACCAAAGGTCATATCTGTAACAAAGTTCGGAATATGACGGAACGGATTTATGATGAAAACCGCCTAAAATTCCCGTTGAAACGCATAGGCGCGAAAGGCGAGGGTAAATTTGAACAAATCAGCTGGGAGGAAGCCATCCAGACGATTACTTCCAGTTGGAAAGAGTTGATCGAATCCGATGGACCGGAAAGCATTCTTCCTTACAGCTTTTATGGAAACATGGGCAGGCTTAGTGCCGAGGGAATGGACCGCCGATTCTTCCATCGCCTCGGTGCATCGCGGTTAGATCAAACCATCTGTTCGGCTGCTGGTTCGGTAGGCTATAAATATACGATGGGCGGCAGTATCGGCATCGACCCAGAGGATACGATCCATTCCAAACTATTCCTTTTTTGGGGTATTAATGCAGCGAGCACTAACATGCATCAAGTCGCGTTAGCTCAAAAAGCCCGCAAACAAAATGGCGCCAAAATCATCGTTATCGATGTTCACAAAAATCAAACTGGTAGATTAGCAGATTGGTTTATTCCGATATTGCCTGGAACCGACAGTGCTCTCGCTTTAGGGATGATGCACATCTTATTTGCTGAAAACCTGGTCAGCCAAGACTTTTTACAAAAATATACCGTTGGATACGAAGAACTGCGCGAACATGTCGACCAGTACGACCCGATCACGGTTTCTACTATCACGGGTGTACCAGTAGAAGATATTTATAAGCTTGCACGGATATATGGCGAAACGTCACCATCCTTTATTCGTATCGGCAATGGACCACAGCATCACGACAATGGCGGGATGTTCGTCCGGACGGTCGCATGCCTTCCTGCCCTCACTGGACAGTGGCTTGTCAAAGGCGGCGGCGCGATCAAAGGAAATTCAGCCTATCTTGCTCCGAATACGGCTCACTTGCAACGACCGGATTTATTAAAAAATAAACATACCCGCGTGATTAACATGAACTTACTCGGTGAGGCATTACTTTCACTAGACCCTTCTGTGAAATCACTTTATGTGTACGGTTCGAATCCTGCCGTGGTCGCACCTGAGTCTACTAAAGTCCGAAATGGGTTAGCGCGGGATGACTTATTTACCGTGGTCCATGATTTATTTTTAACAGAGACAGCCAAATACGCGGATATCGTTTTACCAGCGACATCCTCCTTTGAAAACAAGGACATCTACACATCGTATTGGCATCATTACATTCAACTGCAGCAGCCCGTTATTGCACCATTCGCTGAGTCAAAATCCAATGTCGATGTGTTCAGGCTACTCGCAAAGGAAATGGGCTTTGATGAACCGCTTTTCCAAGAGACAGAGGCAGAAATGATTTCCCAGGCCCTTGATAATCCGCGCAATCCTTATTTGGAAGGAATTAGTTACGAAGCTTTAGTTGAGCAGCAATTCATGAAAGCGAAGGTGAAAGCAATTTTTCCTGGGAACCTGCCAACCCCTAGTGGAAAAATTGAATTATTTTCACAGAAGATGCAAGAGGATGGCTATCCCCCATTGCCAACTTACGTACCATTAGTAAACGACGGGGATCATCCGTATCAGTTTGTTCCTGGCCCGAATCATAATTTCTTAAACTCTACCTTTTCCAACAATCCAAAGCACATCAACTTGGAAAAAGAACCAAAGGTGTATATGAATCATAAGGATGCTTTCACGGCGGGGATTGTAGATGGAGATACGGTCCGTGTCTGGAACGATCGAGGAGAATGCCAGCTAAAAGCGGCTGTCGGAGATCATGTTCTTCCTAGAGTAGTCGTTACACAAGGGCTGTGGGCAGATTCAGCTGACTCAACAAACCAAACAGCAACAAAACAGTTAGTAAACTCCCTCACCCCGGACCGAATCGCCGATATGGGCGGCGGTGCCACCTTCTTTTCCGGACGGGTAAGTGTGGAAAAAATATAAATAGTGCCTGACACCCACAATGGGTGTCAGGCACTCGTCTTACTAGCCTTATAGCCATGCCCGATCATCTCATGGACATTATGGACGGTGACATAGGCGTTTTCATCTACTTCCTTAATAATATTTTTCAGTTGGACGATTTCCTGCTTATTGATGACGATATAAAGGACTTCTCTGTTCTGACCCGTGTAACCGCCTCGTCCGTCAAGAACTGTTAATCCACGCGACATCCGACTGGTGATATTGGCCAAAACCTGTTCAGGAGAATTGGAAATAATCATCACTGCTACCTTTTCATCGAGTCCTTCGACAATGAAATCGATCGCCTTCGCTCCGATGAACACAATCAACAGCGTATACATCGCTTTTTCCAAACCAATGATGAAAATCGAACCAACCACTACTAAAATATCAATAATTAGCATGCCTTTCCCAATGCTCCAACCTAGCAATTGGTTCGCCAATCTCGCTAATATTGTGGATCCTCCCGAGGTCCCTCCCGTCCGGAAAATCAATCCCAACCCAGCTCCGACAAGCAAACCAGCAAAGATTGAGGCTAAAAACGTATCCTCAGTTAATTGATGTCCAATATCCTCGGTTAAAAATAAACATAGCGAGCACGCTGCAATCGAAATCAGCGTATAGACAAACGTTCTTTTTTCAAAAAATTTATAACCGACCACGAGCAACACTGCATTCAATACAAAATTTACGACACCTGGCGACCAATCAAATAAGTAATGAGCAATAATCGTAATCCCTAGAATTCCGCCCTCTGATAGATGATTCGGGATCGTAAAATAATTGACACCTACCGCAAAAATAAGTGATCCTAGCAAAATATATGTAATATCCTTCAACGTTTTCTTCATAAAAAAGAACCCCTTAACGAAATTTATATCCTTATCTTAACCTAGTAAATAATAACCATCAAACTACAAATTAGGCCAAAAATCAAGATAAAAAAATACTTCAAGAACATTAAATTCTCACTTCATTTAATCTATAACAACTGCCGCTCCGCCAGGAACTAAAATAAAAAAAGCCCTGCCTACTTATGTAGACAGAGCTGCCAATTAATATGTTTGTTTCTGATGCCAATTCCACGCATCTGCAATAATTTGTTCCAGATTCCGTTCAGCCTTCCAGCCTAGTTCGCTAAGAATTTTTTGAGAGGAAGCGACAAGCATAGCAGGATCTCCGGCACGGCGGTCAGCCATTTCTACGTTTGCCTCCACACCGGTAACTTTTTCACATGTTTCAATGACTTCCTTAACAGAGTAGCCAAGACCGTTGCCAAGATTATAAACCTCAGCCGATTTCTTCCCTGTTAATAACGCCTCAAGTGCGAGGATATGGGCACTGGCTAAATCAGTCACGTGGATATAATCGCGAATACAAGTACCATCAGCTGTATCATAATCGGATCCGAAGACAGATACTTTTTCCCGCTGGCCTAACAGTTGTTGAAGGACAATCGGAATTAAATGTGTTTCTGGGTCATGACTCTCGCCAATTACTGCTGATTCGTGGGCTCCTGCTGCATTAAAGTAACGTAAGACCACATAGTTCAATCCATAGGATTTTGAGAAATCAGATAGGATTTGTTCGATCATCAGTTTGGAATGTCCATACGGATTAATCGGTCTGGTTGGAGTTGTTTCATCAATCAACTCCACATCAGGAATTCCATAGGTAGCTGCAGTGGAAGAGAAAATAAAGTTTTTTACGTTGTTTTTCATCATCACTTTTAACAAGGTAAGTGTGGACGCCACGTTATTCTGATAATATTTCAAAGGATCCACAACAGACTCCCCTACCAAACTAAAGGCAGCAAAGTGCATAACCGCCTTGATGGGATAACTTTTGAAGATCATTTGTAAATCTTCTTCATTGCCAAGATCACCTTCGACAAAAACGGCCCGGCTATCAACTGCTGCGCGGTGACCAGTCGATAAGTTATCGAGAACGAGAACCTCTTCTTTTTCTACTAATTCCTTTACAAGATGGCTACCAATGTAACCTGCTCCGCCAACGACGAGAATCATATTCATTTCCCCTTAGCTAGAATTTCAATTACCTTTTTTATTATAGCATTTTGACGAAAAAACGTATATTTTGCGTTAAAGTAGAAAAGTGTCAGGCACCATGTGAATTTTTCACATGGTGCCTGACACCCTGACTGTTAAGCTACTTGGCCATCGTTTTTACGACTTTTTCTCTTTCTATCGGCTTTGAGGACTTTTAAGGATAGGTAAATGCCTGAACCGGTTAGGAAGATCATCGCTAGTGCAACTAGGTCGACCAGCCATTTCACATTAGTCGTGCCGATTTTCCCTTCATGAAGACCTCTAATGATACTTGTGATCGAACTCGCTCCGCCTTCTCCCCCAGGGCCGCCAGCGCCCATGCGTCCAGGGAATTGACCAGTTGCGTTTGTTCCTGTTTGTCCTTGAGTTTGGCCGTTTGTCTGAGTTTGATTGCTAGCAGGATTCTGCGATTGAGTTTGCCCAGTTGTTTGGCTTGAGTTTGTGGTTGCACCTTGTGGGCCTACACCTTGATTAAATTGACCCGGCTGGAAATTGCCTCGATTTCCTTCCATTTGTGTCTGACCGATTAACCACGGCTCGTTCATTAACAAACCCGTAATTGACTCGATTAGGATAAAGATAGAACAAATTAAACCAATCCATAAATGGGCTTTTCTCGTATTTTTCATATAAATTCTCCTCATTTTGTTATATTTTTATAGATACTCTCTTGTAAATTGCCGCTTTGACCTACTAATTTTTTAATAAAATCAAGTTTATTGGTAGCGAAGTGCTTGGATCGGATTCAGTTTGGATGCCTTGTTGGCAGGGAATACGCCGAAGACGACCCCGACCACAAGCGAGAATAGGAACGATGATAGAATCACGGTTGGGGAGTAAGCGATGCTTAAACTCATCAGTGATGAGACAACCTTTCCTAATCCTAATCCGAATAAAATTCCAATCAATCCACCCATTGAGCTTAAGACGACCGCCTCAATTAAGAATTGCAGGAGCACATCACGTCTTTTCGCGCCAATCGCTTTTCTGATTCCAATTTCCTTCGTCCGTTCTGACACGGACACAAGCATAATATTCATGATGCCGATCCCGCCGACAAGCAAGGATATACTTGCAATTCCTCCAAGCATCATCGTCATTGTGTCGGATACTGAACTCATCGTGTCCATCACATCCTGCTGATTCGTTACGCCATAATAGTCACTTTTGCCGGGATACATACTGGCCAGTGACAATTTAACCTCATTCATGACGAAATCCATTTGATCTTCGCTTTTGCCTTGCAAATAAACGGTGCTTATTGTCGTACTGCCAACTAAACGCTGACCCGTGCTTAATGGGACGATGACCACATTATCCCCGCTCTGCCCGAGTGAACTCCCTTTCGAAGCTAATACCCCGACAACTTTAAACGAGGTGCCTGACACCTGGATATATTGGCCAATTGGATTCTCTGTGCCAAAAAATGTCGCAGCGGTATCTGAGCCAAGAACAACAATCTTTTGGCGGTATTCTACGTCCAGATCGGTAATAAAGCGACCTTGACTAACCTTCGCATCACGTACCGTTGAATAAGCGGCGTTTGTTCCTGTTAAGGTAATCTGTGAGGAGGTCCGCTCCTTCTTCACATAAACACGCCCCGAAACAACCGGTGCAACAGCTTTGACTCCATCAATATCACTTAACTCATTAATTTTATCCTCGGTTAATTCAATGTCCGTACTATAGGTATTAACGGTCAAAAGGTTCGTTCCCAATTGATTGATTTGACTTGTGACGTTTTTCGCTGACCCTTGCGCAATCGACACCAGCACAATGACAGACGAGACCCCAATAATGATGCCGAGCATCGTCAAGACAGCCCGGAGTTTATTGCTTCGAATACTCCGAAGGGCCATCTTAATAGATTGCATGATTCCCAAGTAGTACACCCCCATTCTCAAAGAGCTGGCCATCATGAATACTAACCATTCTTCTTGCTTGTTTCGCTATCTCTAGATCATGAGTGATTAAAATAATCGTATGTCCTAATTCATTCAATTCCTTCATTAAAAAGAGAATCTCCTTGCTCGTTTTACTATCCAGTGCTCCTGTTGGTTCATCGGCGAGGAGAATCGCCGGCTGCCCAACAAGCGCTCTCGCAATCGCAACCCTTTGCTGCTGACCCCCGGAAAGTTGGGTCGGAAGATGTCCGGCACGATCCTTCAAGCCCACCTTATCCAATCCGTCTAAAGCGCGCTCGCGCCTTTCACGCGTTGGCACACCGGCATATAACAATGGCAATTCTACATTTTCGAGTGCTGTGAGCTTATTTAATAAGTTAAAGTTTTGAAAAATAAACCCAATCTTACCATTACGGATGGTCGCCAAGCTGTTATCGTCCATTTTTCCAATATCTTTGCCATCTAGGTGATAGGTACCCTTATTGGGTCGGTCAAGGCAGCCGAGCATATTCATTAATGTCGATTTTCCCGATCCCGATGGGCCAATAATCGCTAGAAACTCGCCCTTTTGAATTTCTAGTGAAACATCATTGAGAGCATAGACGGTTTCACCGCCAAGTTTATAGGACTTCATCATATTTTTTATCTCAATAATTGGGGTACTCATTAATTGCCACCCTTTCCACTCGTGCTAGTTTGTCCCTGTCCACCACCACTTGGAGGCATTCCACCGCCAGTCATTGCTCCCATTCCGCCCATGCCGCCTTGCATCCTGCCGCTTTGATTGTTAGAAGAACTACTAGTTGCAAGCGCAGGTAATTGAATCGTTTCGCCTGCCGTTACCCCCTCTGTAAGTTCTACATAATCATCAGTCGAAATGCCCGTTTTCACGGTCTTTTGCTGGCTAGTACTGCTTGCAGAACTAGCATCGGTAGAAGTGGAAGTCACAACAACATACTTCTCATTATTGCTTGTATACACCCCATCCACTGGAACGTAAAGAGCATTTTCCTTACTTTCGGTGAGGATACTTGCTTCTGTACTCATCCCAACCTTTAAGTTTTTAGGTTGATCGATATGAATGGTGACATCAAAAGTGGATGTTCCGTTTGCAGAGGTTCCTTCAGCTGCAATATCCGTTACCTTTCCTGTAAAAGTGGTGTCAGGATAGGCACTCACAGTTATACTAACGGTTTGTTTCTTTTTAATCTTAGTAATGTCTAGTTCATCCACCTGAACCACTGTTTGTAAATCCTCGTAATCAGTAAGATGAGCGATAACCTGTCCATTTGTAACCCGTTCTCCATCAGTAACGGAGACGATTGTAATCTTACCATCTGCTGGGGCCGTAATCGGGTCACTATCATCTGTGAAGGTAATCAACTCATCTCCCTCACTTACGGTATCCCCTGCAGAAACTAACACTTCATCAATTTCATCATTATCGACCGTCGATTTAATGTCTTCACTAGTCACTGGTGCAACGGTGCCAGATCCACTAATCTTCACTTCGAGTTTGCCTTGTTGAACAACGGCGGTTCGAGTTTGAGCCGTTGTCTCCGTGCTGACTGTTTTCGATTTATAGTATTGAAACCCAACAAAGCCAATCATCAAAACACTTACGAGAATCCAAATCAACTTTTTCATTCCTATATACTCCTTTTGCTCCCTGCTGCATTACCCCTCCGACACCAGGGAAGTTTTTATTTGATGAGCCTATTATCTTGTCGGTTCCTTAACTTATCCTTAAGAAAAAAATGAAGGGTGTCAGGCACCATGTGAAAATTTCACATGGTGCCTGACACCCAGCTTAGAGATGAACAATATTTAAAAATTAAAAAAGCCTTAATTCCTTGTACATAACGGAATTAAGGCTTTTTCATGTTGATTATTCTTAGGCCAATCTAGATAAGGTAACAAGTGTTTGTTTGAGTAATTGTTCCTAATTTACTTTAATGGAGACAGAATTGCTTTTATTACCAGCCTTATCTTTAGAAAAAATTGTCAAGGTAGTACGTTTTTTCTGAGCTTTAATTTTGACTTTGTAATTTCCCTTTGCATCTACAACTGCGTTGCTTACATATGTTTTTCCATTATAAACATAGACAATTGAGCCAATTTCAGCTTTTCCTGTAATAATAGTAGTCTTAGAGGTTACTTTATTTACTGAAGGTTTAGCAGGGGCTGTCTTATCAACAACTTTAACACTCTTTGCAGTGCTTACATTCCCGGCTTCATCCGTCACAGTAACCTTTATTTCTGTTGCCGCATGTTGCTTAGCAATTACAAATTTATAATTGCTATTTTTATCAACAGTGGAACTCTTTTGATATTTTCCATTTACATAAAGCTTAGCCGTTGCATTCGCTTCTGCTTTCCCAGTTACAGATGTTGATTGATCCGTTACTTGGTTAATTGTTGGAGCCGCGGGAGCTGTGAAATCCGGCATATTCGTAAATGACGGAAGACCAGAGATATAACCAACACCGCCTGTTTTATCAATACCAATTTCTGTTTCCATTGCTTTCTTTAAATCTTCTTTATTAACGGCAGTAATAGCTTTAGCATCTAATTCATCTCCAGGATGTTGGAAATTACTCATAATATAAGAGAAACCATTCCGATCATCCGCTGCGAACAATCCAGTGGATTCCGCTCCTGCTGGGTTCGATAAAATACGTGTTAACTCTTTCGTATCGACATTATAAGCCCATACATAGTTATTCGTATGCTTACTGCTATCTTCACCAATAAATAAGGTTTTCATTTCTTCAGAGTAGCTTAAATTATCAGGACTTGCTACTTTATCTACATTCGCTGTATTACCGAAAGCATCAGCCGTTGCAAGGTCTTCACCTGCAAGTAAACCTGACATCGTTGTAGCTACATATTTACTAAGAATGCCGCGGCCGCTGTTATCTTTTTGACCGCTCATTAAATCTAATTGATATGTTGCACCGGACTTAATTTTAGGTAATTGAATATCATCAACTGGATCTTTTCCTGTGCTGTCTTTTTCCATGCTGCCGCTTTGGTCGGAAATAGCGATATACACCTTGTTATCTTTGGCGTTATAAGTGACACCTTCCATTTTGTTGAATTCAGTAGTGGCACCAAGGTACGCTGCATAGCGGCGTGATTCAAGAAATGCTGCCGCTTTTTCCATACCAGGCTTAAGTTTTACATATTCTGTTTGGCCATAGGAATATTGTTTAATCGCTTTAAAACCTGGTTGAGCAGTATCAGACGTTTCAAAAATGTCACTGAATTTAATATCGTTGTCAATGATCGATTGAATTTCCTTATCATTGGCATGTCCTAGCTTAACCCATTCTAAATTTCCTGAACCGCCATTTTCAGTCCCAGTTTGGACGAATTTAGCCGCGTATAATGTACCAGCTGATAAATCTTTCGCTTTATCGGCTACATACATGAACATACCGGTATTTCCGCCGTCATCACCAAAGTAGGCTGTACGGTTGTCAGGCATCATCTTCATTAATTCATGTGAGAAACGACCGATACTGTAATGTTTCTCAACTTTTACTTTACCGTTTTTCTTTACTTGGATTTCTGGAACGTAACCATAGAAATATGGATTTGCTTTTAATTTATCCCCGAAATAAAGCTGTGAAAAGCTTTCAACGGAAGTTCTTGCCGATGACTTCACGTCAAATTCGTACTTGCGTGCGTCTGGCTCATACTCTTCGGATCCTAAATGTGTATTCCATGGTGAAAGCGATCCATTACAAGGAATCCAAAGTCCGTTAACCTCTGAAAAATCAATTTTCTTGACCTCTTTAGCTTTCAATTCACCAGTCTTCTTATTTTGGTCTAAAGTGGTTAAGGACATGGAAGCCGGAACAATTCCATAGGCTGAATTACCAGCCGCATCTAATGTCTGATATTCATAATGTGTAACCATGTAGAGATTACCGTTAATCGGATTTAGTAAACTGTTGGAGTCAGGTGCATCCGACACGAATGGTTGTGGTGATCCAGGAACACTAGTGTCCATGATTGGATCCCCATAATAATCAATCGGTGTACCTGCAGGAATTAATTCACCGTTATTGATAGCGATCCTATCTTCTGATTTAAAAAGTCTTTTATATGATAGAGGGAACGTTTTTACTTTTCCATTGCTGTATTTTACATCAACCGTCGCAGTTGAATACGTTTTTACCATTTGCTCTATAGTTGTAGGTGTTGGCATGCCGTTAAATTTTACGGAATCAATTTTTACCTGACTATTTGTTGCGGCTGCTGCAGGTGTTAGAGCAGGAATGGTTAAAGCAAGTGTTAGAGCGAAAGCAGTACCTCTTTTACCTAATCTCCTCTTATTCATTAATATCCTCCTAGATAAAGGTTATGTTTGTTCTCTATCAGCTACTAAACATAATGAATATAAAAATACCATTCTTAAATATCTTTTTGATTACCTTTTTCGTCACGTTCGACTGTCATTTCTGTTACAGGGAGGTAGCCTTGTTCTTTTAATAAATTGTTTTGAACATCATCACTCATCATATAATCGAGGAATGCCTTAGAAAGCTCATCTGGCTCACCTTTTGTATATGAATGTTGATAAGCCCAAACTGGGAATTCACCAGATTGTACATTTTCAGCAGTTGGTTCAACACCATCGATGGCAAGAGGTGTAACAGATTCGTCAGTAAAGTATGAGAATGCTAGGTAACCAATGGCACCGTCAGTTTCATTAATAATCTTTTTAACTGTGTTTGAAGAATCTTCGGTAATTCCTTCAGCAGGTGTTGCACCGTCAAGGGCAAACTTATTGAATACAGCACGAGTTCCTGAAGAGTCCGGACGGTTTACAAGAACGATTTTTTGATCAGCACCGCCAAGTTCTTTCCAGTTTGTGATTTTTCCAGTGAAAACTTTAATTAAATCAGCTTTTTTAATATCTTTAATCCCTACTTTAGGGTTAACAGCAGCAGTCATACCAACAACAGCTACTTTATGGTCAACAAGCTGATCAGCTGGGACACCTTCTTTTTCTTCAGCAAAAACGTCTGAGTTACCAATTTGAACGGATCCTTCAGCAACTTGTGATAAGCCTGTACCAGATCCACCCGCATTTACTTGAATATCAACTTTAGGATTTTTAGCCATAAATTCTTCAGCTGCCGCTGCCACTAAAGGCTGCATCGCCGAGGAGCCGGAAATACTTAATGAGCCAGAAAGTTCTTTTGTTTCTTCAGTCTTTGCTTTTTCTTTCTTCGCAGTTCCTTCTGTCTTTTCTGTAGAAGCTGCGCCTCCACAAGCAGCCATAAAAACCATTAACGCAGCTAGCAATGTAAGTAGGCTTAATTTTTTCAAACTTTTCATCTCGTTAAATCCCCCTATGAATTATGTTGTTGTTTACGTGTTTTAGATTAATCCTTTTTTGTTAACTGAGTATTAATGGTTTGTATAGTTTTGTAAAGATATCATGTTGTTTGTAAATTTGAATTGCTAGTTTTCATTCTTTCTTAAAATCTACCTTTCTTTCATTATAATAAAAATATCACCGGCCTTCTTAGGCAGGTGATATTTGCTTTCTAGTATTTTAAGCTGATAACGTGTGCTGCTTAGTCTTTATTTTTCTGACTTTTTCACTCAGCCAATCGTACATAATCGGGATCACCACGAGGCTAATCAGAGTCGAGCTAATCATGCCGCCCACGACGACTACACCAAGCGTTTGTGAAATAATCGTATTCCCGTTACTTGAAAAGGCTAAGGGAAGCAAGGTTAAAATGGTAGTTCCTGCAGTCATTAACACAGGTCGAACCCTGGTAGAGGTTCCTAACAGAATTGCCTGCTTTGTTTCCATCCCTTCTGAAAGGTTACGTTCAATTTTATCGACAAGGACTATTCCATTGGTGACGACAATACCAGCGAGCATCAATATTCCAATCAATGCGGCCAGATTCCACTCCATTCCGAAGATAGCCATGCTCCATACCGATCCGATTAACGCCAAAGGAATGCACATGGTCACAGAAACCGGTGCATGCCAGCCGCGAAAAACCGCACTTACAATCATCAGGACAAGTAAAAGAGACAGGGCCAGAGCAAGGCTCATCTCAATCACCATTTGCTTGACTTGCTGAGAGATCCCTCCAAGCGAATAGTCAATGCCAGAAGGCAGGTCCAAACCTTTCATTGTTTCATTTACTTGTTTTGTAACTTTTCCAATGTCGCGAGTAATAATATTTCCCGTCACGGCAGCAAATGGACGACCTTCCCGCTCACTGATCACCGTTTGGGTACTGGTCTCCAAGGTTGTAATTTCCGCCAACGACACCTTTGAACCGTCCTTGGCAGTAAACATTTCATGGCCAATTTTTGATAGAATCGTTTTTTCAGGATCCGGGTCACCAGCTGCAACTAGACTTTCCTGATTGTCTAACCGAAGGGCAATTGGGGTAGTCAGGTCACCGGAGGAAACATCCATCCTAACGTCTTTAGGTAAATAGCGATCAATCCGATTAAGAACTTCATCGACATTTATACCCAAGCGTTGAATTTCTTCCTGCTTAAGTGAAAGATAATGTTTCATTGATTTATCGGCATCATTTGCCGCTCCTTCAATACTTAAACCAGGGATCATCTGAAGTTTACTTCTTACCATAATGCTAGCTTTGGCAAGGTTTTGCTGGTCAGCCCCGGTTAAAATGACCTTTAAGCGGGAATCATCTCCAGAAATATTTTGATTAGAAACGGTATAGACGGCAGTTGTGGATAATCTGCCAAATTGCTGGCGCATTTTTTTTACAAATGAATCGATGTCGCTTTTATCTTTGATTCCAACTGAAATATTGGCGATATTCTGCTTTTGCATCCAACCGCCGCCTTCATCAAAGACATCATCAAACATCGGTGTAAATGTCGAACCGAGAGTCGAAGTGTAGGTATCTACCTCAGGATCATTTTTTAAGATGGTTTCGATATTTTTTACTTCCGCATCCACATCAGATAGCTGCACACCTTCAGGGAGCTCGACCTGGATGGCTATATCCTTTGAATTTCCTCTTGGAAAAAAGTTAACCGGCAGAAATACGGCTTCTGCTATGGTGATGGCAAAAAGCACCACAGCAAGTCCTACTACCACTTTTCTCCTCAGAAATGCCCAATGAAGAAGGTTTTGCGCCCTTTTCTCCATTTCTACCGACTTATTTATTGGCGATTTCTTCCATAATAAGTGAGCTAACGCTGGGACGACAATAATAGAAACGGCAAGAGATGTCACTAGGGCGATGACAACTGACCAGGCAAATCCAGAAAAAGCCGAACTAATCATCCCTCCGATGATACTAATTGGAAGAAACACAGCAACGGTGGTTGCAGTGGAGGAAACAATCGCTGGGATCATTTCCACTACCCCGCTAGCCAAGTTCCGAGCTGATATCTGTCCGTTGTATTTTTCCATTTGTTTCCTGTACATATTATCGATGACAACGATCGAATCATCTACGACTCGGCCCATCGCAACAATTAATCCAGAAATGGTTAAGATATTCAAACTAACATCCATCGCTTTTAAGATCGCTGTTGCACCAAGAAGGCAAATTGGCAAGGATAAGGCAATAATCAATGTCGACCGGACATTCCTGAAAAATAAAAATACACAGATGATCGAGAACAAAATCCCCAATAACCCTTCTTTAATCAGACCCTTCAAAGCAGCGTTTATGTCTTTTCCCTGGTCCAAAAGAATAGAAAGATCGACTGTTCCTGACTTGATTTCTGGTATTTCTTTAATCCTTTCGTTGATTCGTTCAGTCACATCGGTAATGTTTGAAGAAGGTGTCTTTAAGACATCGAGCAGAACACTCGGCTGCCCTGCTGTTCTAGAAATCGTCTGTAAGTCAACAATACTGCTCTCAATGTCTGCTACTTCCTGTAAACTTACTGTGATCCCCCCGCTAACAGGAATCTTTACACTTTTTAAGTCATCACTATTAAGAGTCCAATCGGTCACACGGATTGGCATGGAGATTTGGCCATCAGGTCCGCCCTTTTCTTTGATGGTTCCCTGCGGCCATTCTGGATGAATGGAAGCAAGAGCATCTTGTACGTCTTTTATGGTTAACCCATATTTTTGGAGGGCATTTGCTTTCAAAGTCAACACGTATCCGGAAGTCCCTGCCCCGGTGACACGTACTTCTCTTACTCCTGGAACACGCTTGATTTCATTGGCCACTTGATCTTGAATAGATGTACGTAATTGATTTTCATCAATTTTTCCGGCAGCACTCGTCAAGCTTACTCGCATGACCGGAAAAGAGTTCGTACTGACCCGTGTAATCAACGGCGTTTTCACACCGTTCGGCAAGTTAATTTTATCAACTACCGCCCTCACTTCAGTTTCTGCCTTTTCCATATCGGTGTGGCCTGGAAAATAGAGGCTCGCCATTAAACCGCCATCAAATGAGTTTGTTTCCAGATAATCAAGCTTATCAACAGATCCGACCGCTTCCTCAACCTTTGCGGTAAGGATTTGTTTGACCTGATCAGATTGATATTGATCGGCTTGAATCGTTACCATTAGGGCAGTATTGTTGATCGGAGGTAAGTAATCCCGCTGCATCTGCACAGCAGACATGGCACCCCAGGCGATAATTAGAACCACACATGTCAGGATCAATACGGACCGTTTCATCGATCCTTCAATAAATCGAATCATTATTTAAACCATCCTTTTAAAATAGTAATTTTAATAATTGCAAAAATAAAAGGGTGACTCATAGTGTCTGGTCTCACTGACAGAATACTGTATTAAAAGTGGCGAATTTACAGCATTTTATGAATGGTGCCTGACACCCTGCTTTAGGGTCACCCTCCTTACATTATTTAATTATTCTTTTTTTCGCCTGGATAAGGTTTATCACCTTTTGCAGCTTTCCATAGAATCTTGTTCAATTTTTCCGAATCGGCATGGTCAACTCCTGAGAAATCTAGTTTTTTAGATTCTTGAGCCATCGGTGCCGTTTCTCCATTTTTACGATCAAGTGGATAGGTTGGTTCTTCAACCTTAAATGTTGAAAAGTTAGGTTTCTGGGTGAACGAATTGACCATTGGCACCGCTGATGCATCAAACTGTGTCATAGGTTTCATGCCCAAAATCATTTCCATCGTACGAAGCATGGACGTTGTATCATATAATGTGCTGTCTACATTGCCCGTTTGTGTGTAAGGGCTGATAACAAGTGATGTAGTCCGGTGAGCGTCCACTGAATCCCAACCATTCTGTGCATCATCTTCGGTAACAAAAATAGCAGTATCCTTCCAATAAGAAGAGTTACTAACCATATCGACAAGCTTACCAAGCGCATAATCGTTTTGTGCCACCATGGCTTGTGGGGTTAACTCACCCGGTTTTGTTCCAAGTGTATGGTCGTTAGGCAGGCGAACGATTTGCAGCTGCGGAAGATTGCCGTTATCTTCGTATTGCTTAAATTCTTCAGACCACGCCTCCAAGCGGGTAAGGTCCGAAATTTTAAGATTATAGGAAGGGTAGTCAGGGTCAAAATTATTGCCCATGCTAGCTTCAGCTGCTACATATTTTCCTGTATTTTTGTCATAATTGACGAATTCACCATAGCTTCTGAATGATACACCCGAGCGACTTGCATTCGTCCATAAGAATCCCGCTTTTGGATAGGCCGCTTCATTGCCTCCTTCAAAGTCATAGCCGCGGTTACGACCTGAATAGTTTGCAAGCCAGTTTTTCTCTACATAGTCGTTGGACTGTGCAGCGGTAGACCAGTTATGTCCTTGAGCACTGATTTCAGCATTCGCATAAAAATTGTCTAATAAAACGAATTGATCGGCCAGCTTATGAATATTCGGTGTAATATCTTTACCAAATATGGTTAAGCTCGGGTCGCCATTTCCTTTTTCCATATCACCAAATACTTGGTCATACGTACGATTTTCCTTGATAACATAAATGACATGCTTAATCGGTGATTCTTGTCCTTCAAAGCGCGGGATTGGGAATTTTTCGCTTCCACTGAATCCTGTTGGTTTATATACTTCATTATTCTTTTCTACTTGTTTCGTATATTTCTTCAGCTGTTTATCATCCGGAACATCGATAAAAGACATGGTTCCTTTCATCATATTACCGATGTACTGGCCTTCTCGGTTGGAACCAGCACCAAGGCCCTTGGCATTCAAAACCATCAATTTGTCATCATGTAAATAGATACCACTTGGATACCAGGCGGTTGGAATTAACCCCTTCACTTCACCTTTTTGCAGATCAATGACCGCAACGTCGTTATTTCCACCGTTGGTAACGTATAAAGTTTTGCCATCCTCGCTTAATATTAGAGCATTAGGCTGGCTTCCCGCAGGAGCATTTTTATATGGGCTAAGCGAAATGGCTTTGATTTCTTTTTGTTGTTTCGTGTCGATGATTGAAACGGAATCGCTGTCGGAATTGGATACATAGATCATGCCGTTCGCTGCATTTTCAATAATCGCATTCGGATGCAGCCCTACTGGAATGGTGCTTTTGATCGTCAGCGTTTTTGGATCGACCACACTGATGCTGCTTTCACCCCAATTGCTGACATAAAGGGATTTCCCATCATTGCTCATTACAACTGCATACGGATGCTTCCCAACTGCGATAGTTTTTACGATTTGATTTGTGGAAAGGTCAATTTTTGAAACGGAATGATTTAAATTATTCGCAACAAAGAGTGACGTTCCATCCTGTGAAACGGAAATTCCAGCAGGATAAAAGTTTGTTTTGCTGCTATCTTTAAGCATAATTGGAGATTGTTCAGTTAACGTTCCATTTTCAAATCCATAGACACGGATCTTGTTATTCCCTCCTGCTGAGGCATAGACTGTTTTTCCATCGCTGCTAAATGCGACCCCAAAATAGAGGGATTCAGGAGATTTGTATGGGATGGTCTGTACGACCTTCTGGGTGCTAACGTCAACCACTTGAAGCGATTGTTCACCTTGTCCATCATTGGAAACGATAAGATAGCGGTGATCCGGGCTTAATACACCACCCATTGGGAAATCACCAAGCGTCACTTGTTGACCAGACGGAGTAACGGGCCACCCATGAGAGGTAACAGCCGTTCCATCTGCCTTAGGACCGACAAATTGTGTGTAACCTGCATAGGCTGACGTTGAACCTAGAAGCAAAGTAGCCAGCGATGCTGCCAGAATCTTTTTGCGTTTCATAAAAACATCTCCTTATTAATATGTAGTCCTTACACGCTCCATCCTACTCCCGCTTTGTAAATTAGAAGTTACGTAGAGTTAAAGAAATATAAAGAAAAATAGGAAAATTTTAGTATTGTCTTTCTCGTTTAGTAGTTTTAACTCAGTCGACATCTGTCTATATGCCCATGTAAAATAAGGAAAAAAACAAGGTGCCTAAAAGTTTAGGTCACCTTGTTAGCTACTCTTATTAATCCAGTAGAAATTTCGTTTTTACATACGAATTTCCCAGTTAGAGCATGATTTATTGTAAATTATGATTGGTTACTTTTTTATTATTTCCCTTATTTTCCTGACTCTTGATCAGTTCCGCTGTCTGGGGAACCAGTATCGCCTGAATCTTGATTTTGCTCTGTATCCGCATCTGTTTTTGTATTGCTACAACCTGAGGCAACTCCTACCAACATGAAAGACGCCATTAACACTAACACCCAATTTTTTAGATCCTTCATTTTTTCTTCCTCCTTGATTGTTTCAAATTTTAGTACAATCTCATGATATAAAAATCTGTGAGAAAAAGAAGAAGAATCACTCATTCTTTACATTTATTAACAGAGTATTTACAATTTTCATAACAATTTAGCGAAATATTAAAATAGATTAGTCCATTTCGCCCTTTCTTTATTTCATTCCATCCATTGTTCCTATAATGACATACACCAGCGTTAACCTATTTCACTGCTTTTACAAAATTGACAATAAATTTACATTTAATAAATACAGACTTAATAAACAATCGATATGATATCAATAGTAATAATCAATTCCACAGAAGGAGTTGTGAAAATGTTAGAGATGTTCATTAGATTGGTTATTTTGACTACCTATTGCACTCTTCATTGTCCTTAAACTCTTTATTCGAATAAACAAGAAAAAGCCTCTCCGATTGCAGATGCTTTTTCTTGTTTATTAATTAGCTTGCTGGCCAGATAGATTCTGCCCATTCTGGGTGATCGATGAATGGATTGCGGTTGCCTTGAATCGATTCAATGACATCATTTCGATGCTTTTCAAACGCATCCGGCGGATCCATTTTGCTCCATTGCAGAAGAACGGATTTCTTGCCATGGAATGGTGTTGGGTACGTATTCACTTTGTCAGCTAACTCAAGGTTAAGCTCGCCTCCGTCACCTTCGTAGCGGACATCCATGTACATAAGCATTCTAGCAATATCACCCTTTACGCGATTAGGCGGCTCAAATGAATCACTATCATAAAAACATTCAGCACATTCACCTTGAGGGTTACCACCGTTATCAAAATCCAAATGTCCGCGTGTACTATTTACAGATGCGTCAGTTGGTCGTAAATGGTGGATATCCGTTCCAGGTCCAACGCTTGTTCCAAAATCACCATGAGATTTTGCCCAAACATGTTCACGATTCCAGTCGTTTACACCTGAACCAAACGTAGTTTTAGCTTGCGTACGGTTCGTATAAAGCAGGATGACGTTGTTTGGATTGTTTGGATCTTCATCGGTTTTCTTTAACGCTTCTGTTACTTGCGCATACGTTAATTTTGTTTGTGTTTTTATGATATTGTGTAAAGAAAGCTTCAGTTCAGCACCTGTTTTTCCAGCAGCTGCTTGGTAATAAGCTTCCACAGTATTAGCTGGTACAGCCGTTACCGTTATCGTAAATGTTGCACTAACTGTTTTTGTTCCATCATTTGCGGTTACCGTCACATTGACAGTACCTTCTAGTGGAGTTTGAACTGTTAACGATGATCCTTGAACTGTACCAGCAGTTGATGTGTACGTTAAAGCATTGCCATCTGGGTCAGCAAAATAGCCGCTTAAATTCACTGAAACCGGTGTGCCGACTTGAACTGAAACATTTGGCAAGGCTTTAGAAACTACGGGCGCATGATTCACTTTTGGTGGTGATGCGATTGGAGAAGGAAGAACCACTCCGCTCGCATTTGTGAATTTAATGCCAGATGTATCGACGCCGTCTTTCACTGTCCATTTTTGAACCTGCTCGACGCCTCTAATTTGACTGATATTCGCATTATCAATGACTACTTCTTTTACCACTAAGCCGCCAAGATCAATAACTGCACCTGGTGCGGTTGGGCTAAGAATGACCGTAGTAGTCTTTAAGCCTTCGCCAGAAAGCTTCGCGTAAGAACCTTTTATGACAATACCTTCTGTAATGATAGAGTTTGCACTTACAGAAATGTCAGCACCCACATTGTTTACCGTTAACTTCTTCGTTTTGAATCCGTTTAAGTTGTAAACCTTTGTTGATTCTGGTGGTGTCACTGGTGGTAAGACTTCTGCAGCCTTTAATTGCGTTTGAATAATCAATGGGTCATGGTCACTTGCACGGCCATGCTCTTCCATGAAGCCAGAGTTTATGTGCAAGATATCGACCGTTGTATTAGCTGCCATATTGTTGGACACTAAGATTTGGTCTAGTTCTTGTGCATTCCCTTGGTAAGAGTAATTATAACGCTCATTTTCAGGAACAAAGTCAACCATATTAGTCAATTCATTCCCTTTTGCTATTTCTAGCGTTTTCGTGAATTCAAAATCATTAAAATCTCCTAGTAAAACAACGTTTGCGTTTGCATCTTTTGCTTTTACATCTTTAACGAAGTTATTAACAATCGTCGCAATCTTATGACGTTGAATTTCACTGCTTAATACTGGCGGCTGAGTTTTCCCGAATAACGGCGAATCGCCACCCTTAGAGTTGAAGTGGTTGGCTACCACGATCACACTTTGGCCTTGGAAATCAAATTGAGCTGCCAGTGGTTTACGGCTTGCATTAAACGTGGCATTTGTTGGATCAATCCGTCCCGGGTTTAATGTCAGTTTCCCATTTTCAAAGCCGACTGCTTGTGTTGAAGTTCCTTTTGGTGCTCCTGCAGTTAAAGAAACGCGATCTTGATTGTAGAGGAAGGCGACACGAATGTTCCCGCCTGGTGCCCCGCCATCTTGATTATTGACTGGTGTGATCTCTGTATAAACATAGGTTGGTCCACCGAGAGCGACGACCTTGTCAATAATTTTTTGCGCACTTTGTGCACCATCTACCGAACCATTATCGGTTTCACCATTGTTATCTTGGACTTCATTTAAGCCGATAATGTCAGGATTTTTCATCTTTGTGACAATCGCATCGGCAATTTTTGTTACCTTCGCATCTGGAGTAACGGTTGAGAAGTTCTCAACGTTATACGTTCCAATTGTTACCTTGTCTGTTGCTGGTGTAATTTTTGTAGCCGGACGAACGATTGGTGTTTCTGTTAACGTTGGAAGACTTGATTCTTGAGCCATCAATTTATAGTTGCTGTAACCGTAGTTCACAACACCCTTAATTGCTCCCCTAAAATAGTCGCCCATTTTTGCACGGTAGGATTTATTGGCTGTTGAGCCATCTCTTACATCAACCCCAATTCGGTCGGGATTCGTGTCAGTTGCTGTAATACGTAAACCGCCAGGATTCACGTTGGTTGAATATGTTCCAGGAACAACCCAAACTAATCCGTCTTTTTGTAGCGCAATAACTTTCCCGTCGTCTACTTGTGCATACATACCTTCAATGCTTTCCCAGAAATCAATTGCATCTTCCTCAGGATCAAAGGCTGCAAATTGGTCATTATCAATGATTTCTGTTGGAGCAATGCGATCTACACCAAGTTTGATTGGTGCTGGTACTGGAGCTGTTCCAATTCTAGTAATCGTTGCAGCTTCGATTTCTGTAATCGTTAAGTCAGTAGTTGTTTTCTCCGCAAAACCTTCGCCGTAGAATTCGGTTACTTTTCCTGATACTTTCACACGGTCACCAATGGATACACCATGTGCTGTTTTAAATACCAAGATCCCGTCTGATGTACTATTATCGCCGTCACCGACTAAGTCTTGGATGAAGAAGCGGCTTGTTCCATCAATATAAGTAACGACACCTTCTACATCCGATACTGTTTTACCGTTTAATAGCGAGTTGTGTGATTTGCCTTGGATATCATAGATATGAATTGGGCCATCTTGAATGATATAATCAAAAGTCGCAACCGCACTATTTGTCATTCCTTCTTTGACTGCCACAGCTTTAATCGTTGTTGCCTTACTAATAACAATTGGCTGTGTAAACGCTGGGCTAGTTGTGGTTGGTTCACTGCCATCAAGGGTATAGTGAATCGTTGCCCCAGCTGTACCTGTTGCTAAGGTTACTAATGTTCCTGTATTTACCAATCCAGCACCTGGAGTAGCAATAACAGCTTGTACGATGCTTGAATCTAGTAAAATATCGCCTTCGTTCCGTGGAATTATTTGATAGACACCATTAAATGCACTAAGAACTCCGGTAATCGCTTCATAAGTTGTACCTGTAGTTAACATAGTTGAACTTGGTGGACGAACTTGGAAGCTTGTTCCATCCATATCAGTTACTGTGTAGTTTCCACCAGAAAATGCCCCTACTGTTACATTTTTTACTGTTACTAGTTTTGCTTCTTTGCTTTCTTGTAACTGAACCGCAGTTAACACTTCTGCTGCAGGAACTGCTTCTTTCCCAGTAACAATAATATTTTCATGATTGGCTTCAATTTCAAGCAACGTAGAAAATTCCGTTAATTTACCAGATACAGTGATTTTATCCCCTGGTAGAATCGTGGTGCTATTAGTCGGTGTATAAGCCACAATTCCAGCCGTAGCATCTTGGAAATAAATTGCTCTGCCTAGTACGGCGGTAACTACACCGCTAGTTTGAACGTTTGATTGTAACGCAGCTGCTCTAACTTCAGCAATGGTACTTGCTTGTAGAACTGTATAAGCAAAAGTTGCGACATCACTGTTTTCTAAGTTAGCTTTTACAGCAATTGCTTTGATTGTCTTGTCTGCACTAATATCTATTGGTGCTGTGTATTCAATGCTTGCTGCTGTTGGTGTAGTGCCATCAGTTGTGTAGTGAATTTTAGCGTCTGCTGTCGCTGTTGCTAAAGATACTTTTGTTCCAGCTGCCACTGTACCTGCAGCAGGTGAAGTTGTTACGTTGGCAACCTTTGTTTCTACTGGAGTAGACTCACCATCCATGGTGTGGCTGCCAAGGTTTGTAAACACATTAACACCCAAGCTATCCCATTCAGTAACTGGATCAAATGCGTCATTTGGGTTACTATCGCCAGCTGTAACGGAACTTTTGCGGACGATCGTTTGGTCCAATGTTTTGACAGTTGTTCCCCAAGCAGTACCAGGATCAATTCCTACTTGACCGATAACATCAATAATGGTCCCGTTATGTTTTAAAACAACCGCGTCATCACCATTCCAGTTGATAATGGTTTTACCAGCGTCTAATAAGTTTGCCTTTGCGACGATAGCCGCATCCGCATCACTACGAGAAATGACAAATGTTGATCCACTTGCAAGTGTTGCAGACGGATCTGAGGATAAAGACATTTTAAAAGTGGTTGTAGTCGCACCATTACTATAATTTTCAAGTGAATATTCGCTTAATTTAACAGCAGCGCCTGTCCCATTGTAGAGCTCAAGTGCCTTGTTAAAGCTGGTGCCTTCAATATATTCAGAGATAAAAAGATCAGTGGCCTTAGTGGCTGCGGTGGCAGAGTTAATAGAAAGGTTTGGTAATACTATACTGATAAACATGATTGCCACAAGTACAATATTTAATTTCTTCTTATTTTTTCTAGACAAATCCTTGCACCTCCTAAATGGGTTCGGTGATTATTTGGATCTTTTTTAATAGTTGTAAATTCCTCCAGCAGTTGCACTGGAGGAATTTACTAATTAATTATCTTCAAAGATTGTGTCGCCTTCAACTGTTACAGTTGATAACTCAACATTAGTGCCACCTCTTAAGATAAGGTTGCCTTTTACTGTTGCGTATTCAAGTTTTGTAACACCTGTTACATCAATAATAACATTGCCAGTGTATATCTTCGGGCTGGCTTCTGTTCCGCTGAATGTTGCTGCTGGAACTACTTGTGGAGCTACGTTTACAATACGTCCTTCAACTTTGGCAGTAACCATTTTATTTGGCTGTGCTTCAATAAAGTCTCTAAACATTTCCCAATCCACAAAGCCGGGCTCACTTACACGTCCCTCTCCGTAAGCTTTAGCAAACATTGAGAATCCGTCTCCACCTTTAGCAGTAAAAATGTTGGTTGCAACAAAATAGTTTTTAGTTAGGTCTAGAGCAGTATAGCTTCCATCTTGACTTTTTACTTCAATTGTTTGAACTTTTTGGCCGACTGGTTTTGTGCTGTCATAAGTGAATTTCAACCCTGAAACTTGTAAGAATCCACCAAATGCAACTGGAGCATCCTTCACACTGTACTCAAGGGCAGCTTTAATTTCATCACCTTTTAAGTCCATGATTCCTAAAGCGTTACCGAATGGTAATACTTTAAATACATCTGCTAATGTAATGTTTCCAGCAGGAAGAGTTGTCCGAACTCCGCCACCATTTTGTAGGGCAATCAACGTGTTAGGATTGATTGTTTTTGCTTTTGCAAGCATACCGTCAGCAACAAAGTTACCAAGGTTAGTTTCTATTGTACGTGCAAGAGGATTCCCACCCTCTAATGTAACAGCAGCTGTACCAACGATAGTAGCTTTCTTCGCATCAATTGCTGGCTTATATTTTGTACTTAAGATGTTTGCTATAGTTGCATCTTCCGCGAACGTAGCAATGTCAAGAAGTTTGCCAGTTGTTTCAGGAACGATTACTTTACCTGCCGCATCAAATGTTACATCCAATGTTCCGAGGTACTTGTTGTATTCGTTGGCTGAAACGATAGCTGTTGGCTCAACGCCTGATGTATCAAAGAAAGGAGCATCAAGCTTAGTATGAGAGTGACCTCCAACAATGACGTCGATTCCTTCAACTGCCCCAGCTAATACTTTGTCATTGTCCCATATTGGTGAGTCATCAAAACCAATGTGTGTTAAAGCAATAATTTTGTTAACGCCTTGTGCTTTTAGGGCATAAACAGATTTTTGTGCCTCTTGGATATAATCTTCGAAAGTAACACCTGCTCCTGGACTAGAAATAGTTGGAGTCTCAGCTGTTGTTAAACCAAAAATACCGATTTTTTCACCATTTACAACTTTGATTATGCCGTTGTAAATTTCGCCGCCCAATGGTCTAGCAGTTGTTACATCGTTATGGAAACGGGATTGTAAATTTGCATCATTTGTAAAGTTTACGTTTGAACTTACAAACGGGAAATCTGCTTCTTTTACAAAGTTCGATAATACTTTGGTACCCATATCGAACTCATGGTTACCAAATGTCATTGCATCATAACCTGCTAGTTCCATAAACTCTAAATCTGCTAATCCTTTATACTCATTAAAATACAATGTTCCAGAGAACACGTCTCCAGCATCAAGTAATAATGCTGCAGGTTTTGTGGCACGGACCGACTTAATCGCGGTCATTTTTTTCGCCACATTATCAAGGTTTGCATGGGTGTCATTTGTGTGCATTAAATTCAAAGTGAATTTTGGTTTTGCGATTGTGATCCGTCCTTCAACTTGAGCATTAACCGTTTTGTTTGGCTGCGCTTCAATATAGTCTCTGAACATTTCCCAATCCACAAAGCCTGGCACACTTACACGGCCTTCTGCGTAAGCTTTAGCAAACACTGTGTCGCCGTTGCTGCCTTTAGCAGTAATGATGTTTGTAGCAACAGAATAGTTCTTAGTAAGGTCTAGTGCTGTGTATGTACCATCTTTACCTTTTACTTCAATGGTTTGAACTTTTCCACCAACTGGTTTAGTAGGGTCGTAAGAGAATTTCAAGCCTGAAACTTGCAAGAACCCGCTAAATGCAGCTGGTGCATCCTTCACACTGTACTCAAGAGCTGCTTTGATTTCTTCACCTTTTAAGTCCATGATTCCTAATGTGTTTCCGAATGGTAATACTTTAAATACATCAGCTAATGTAATGTTTCCTGCACGAAGAGTTTTCCGAACTCCGCCGCCATTTTGAAAAGCAATAACAGTGTTAGGGTTGATTGTTTTTGCTTTTGCAAGCATACCGTCAGCAACGAAGTTACCTAGGTTTGTTTCCCCAGTACGTGCAGGATTTCCACCTACTAAATCAACTGCTGCTGTACCAACTACAGTAGCTTTAGCTTTTTTCGCATCAATTGCTGGCTTATATTTTGTGTTTAAGATGCTTGCTACAGCTTTATTCAACCCGTTTACAGACAATGTTTTGTCCAAGTTCGCAGCTGTTCCTGAGGTAGCTACTAGATTACCATTACTGAAATCCCACTTCGCCAATGATACAGGCTCTGCAGCCGCGCTTACACCAGACGGTAACACAATCGCTAACAGCAAAATAGCAGTCAATGCTAAGCTAATCCACTTTTTCGACCTGTTTACTAATTTAGTCACAGATAAATTCCCTCCAAATTTAGATTACTAATCTTTGAAAATCACGAGCAGACTACTAAGCTGTAAAACTCTTACAGCTCCTGACTCTCCCTCACTTTCCATTAGTAAATATTTTACTACCATTATTTTATATTCAAATTTATCATAATTCTATATATTTCTAGAATCTACAAAATTTTACATAAAATTAACAAAAAGGAACCCGAATTGTAGCTGAATCTTCTTAATGCAAATACCTAGCATTACTGACTCTTCCACAAATTTCACCAAGTTAAAGTGGAAAGCGGTATAATTTTTAAAGCAGATTCTTAAGAAAAATCGAGCAAATATATACCAGTTATTAGATAGTCCTATATAACTAGTTACCTTCACCAAAGGATCATTTGCTCAGGCTAATTGTCAAAAAAAATGAATAATCACTTCACTTTCATTTGAGTTAAAAAGCTTCCTCCTATAAAATCAATAATATGAAATATAAATTTGGAGGCACCCGATGAAATTAAGTAATGAAGAACTCGAAATATTAAAACTGATCGAAGAAAATCACAAAATCTCAGAAGAAACAATTGCCTTAATGGTGATGAGCAGCGAAGAAACCGTAAGAAACACCATAAAAAAATTAGAAGAAGAAAAAGTAATTGTCAGTTACCCGGCCTTAATCGATTGGAGCAAAGTCGAGGGGCAGGAAAATATCATTGCGATGATCGATGTTAAAGTAACACCGAAGCGCGGAGTTGGATTCGATGAGGTCGCCGAAAGAATTTATCGTTTTCCAGAGGTAACATCTCTTTACCTCATGAGTGGTGCCTACGATTTATCGATCACCATTGAAGGTCAAACCATGAATCAAATCGCGTCCTTTGTATCGGAAAAACTATCAACGATTGATAATGTCATATCAACCACAACCCATTTCATGTTAAAGAAATACAAACATGATGGGGTGATTTTTGGCGGCGGCGATGAGAAAGACAGGAGAATGGTGATTACACCATGAGAAAAGATTACTCCCACTATATATCTGAAACTGCTAGAGAATTACAGCCATCTGGGATCAGGAAATTCTTCGATTTAGCTGCCGGTATGAAAGACGTGATTTCTTTAGGCGTTGGCGAACCAGACTTCATTACGCCTTGGAACATTAGAGAGGCCGCCATTTTATCGCTGGAACAAGGTAATACCGCCTATACCGCGAATCCAGGCTTACTAGAATTGCGGCAGGAGATCTCTAATTATCTCGGAACAAGATTTGCAGTCAATTATGATCCAACAAACCAAATCATCGTAACCGTTGGTGCTAGCCAGGCAATTGATCTTGCCTTTCGTGCGATTTTAAACCAGGGTGATGAAGTACTGATTGTTGAACCAGCGTTTGTTTCTTATGCTCCTTTGGTTTCGATTGCCGGCGGGACACCAATCGCCATTTCTACCTCGCCTGCAAATGGTTTTAAATTAACAGCCGAGCAGCTAGAAGGGGCAATTACAGAAAAAACGAAAGCCATTTTGTTTTGCTCGCCCAACAATCCAACGGGCAGTACCCTAAACAAAGAAGAACTGAAGGAAATTGCCGCAATTGTTGAAAAACATGATTTAATTGTTATTTCCGACGAGATCTATGCGGAATTAACCTATGAAGAAACGTATACAAGCTTCGCAACGATTGAAGGCATGTACGAGCGGACGATTTTAATCAACGGATTTTCAAAAGGCTTTGCGATGACCGGCTGGAGATTAGGCATGCTCGCTGCCCCTAAGGAATTTGTGGAGGTCATGTTGAAAATTTTTCAATATACGACGATGTGTGCTCCGACCATGCTCCAATACGGTGCTATTGAAGCACTAAGGAATACTTTTCATGAAGTAGAAGCGATGAAACGAAGCTATCGAATGAGACGGAACTATGTCGTGCATACCTTGAATAAAATCGGCTTGGTCTGTCACACACCTGGGGGAGCCTTTTATGTCTTTCCTTCGATCAAAGCAACTGGCCTCAGTTCCGAACAATTCGCCGAAGAACTACTGATGAAGGAGAAAGTCGCAGTCGTGCCCGGCAATGTGTTTGGAGAAAGTGGAGAAGGTTATATTCGCTGCTCCTACGCAGCCTCCATGCCACAGCTGCAAGAAGCCCTGAAAAGAATCCAGAGATTTATCGAGTCAAAGGGCATCTACGGAGAAAAACGAACAGAAGAAATAAAACTAAACCAATAAATCACATCCTTAAAAGCCCAATTGCTGTATCGTCCACATACAAGCAATGGGCTTTTTTTCATGTTTTAAGTGGTGCCTGACACCAATATTTTATAGGCATATTTTGTTAGTGCCTGACACCGCTTTTTTTATGACAGACCTTCCAATCTATGCTAAAATACTCGAGGTAATGGTAAAAAAAGGGGTGAACTATTTGTGGTCCTTTTCAATCAATCTTTTTAATAGAAAGAATAAGAATTCTTCTCCGAATCAAGAGTTTATTCACAGTAACTACGATGTATTATTTGAGCGAATTAAGCTCGTTTCTTATATGTTAATCTCTACTTATCCTTGTTTTTTCATCGTTGATTTTTTCCTGTTTAATAATCTGAGCAGCCCTACATTTAAATTCAATCTTTCTGCCATTCACATCATTGGTCTTATCATCTCCCTTATGTTTCTATTCATTTATCATTTTTATAAAAATATTTCGAAGGGGTTCGTTGTTACTAGTTATATCCTTTTCTATTTATTAATCGGGGCAGCCTCTTCTATTAATAGTCAATTATTTATTGGAAATATATACTCCTATATCATTATTTTATTAGGAGTTGCCGTCTTCTTCCCTGTACAGCCTAGAAACGTATTGATCCTGTTTTTGAGTATACATATATTTTTCATTACATGTTTATATCTTATCGAACATGAGCACTTCTCATTTTTATCAAAGTTGATTAATTCAACCGGTACCGTCATCATTTCTTTCATGATTGCCCTATCATTCTATTCATTTCGTAAAAATGATTTTTCAAACAAAATGAAACTAAAAAGGAATGAGGAAAATTTCAGACGTCTTTTCAACCTGAATCCGAACCCGATCATCCTTAAAAAGCTAGAGAATGATGAAATTTTGCTGATGAATAAACACGCCATTGAATACTACCAGCTCCAGGGTAACGATATGACTCAAATAGACGGAAAATTCTTGTTTCAAAACATCGGAGAAAAACTCGACATTCTGAAGCGGCTGAAAGAGCAAAAAAGTATAAAAAACTTTTGTGTGGAGCAACAAATCACTCCAGATATCCGGAAATGGGTCATGTTGAGTTTAGAATTGATCGATTACTTGGACGAAGCTTGTATCCTGATCGGAATCACTGACATCACCGACCTGAAAAAAAATGAGGAAGAACTCTTTAAACACGCTTCATATGACATGCTTACCGGAGTGTTAAATCGAAGAAGTGGGATGGAATTGCTTAGCAAGCATATGAGCGGCGAGGCAGAATCTCAAGAATTCATTATCTGCTATATTGATATTAACGATTTGAAAATAACCAATGATCTTTTCGGCCACTCAACAGGTGATGACTTAATTAAGACTTGCTGTGACACGATTAACCATCATATTACGAATGTGGATGTCTTATTCCGCCTAGGCGGGGATGAATTTATCATTGTCTTCTTCCAAAAGCAGATGAAGGACGTCCGGCAGCTGGTGAAAAACATTAAGTGTGGGTTCGAGGTTATTAATGTTACCAATCAAAATCCTTATTCAATTTCTGCTTGTTACGGTTTTTATCACTATAAACCTGGAACCGAAATAACGCTTGAAAAAATCCTCGAACTGGCCGACCAGGAGATGTACAAAGAAAAGTTCGTTCACAAAAGTAAAATCATGGGTTCCACTCCCAACCCTTGCTTGGAAAAGACATTTATTTGAGCTTACCAAATTTTTTTACTAGAGAACCACCCGTTCGCTTTGCATATAAGGCACGGGATGGTTCTCTTTTTTAGTCCTCTGAAGTGCATTTTGGTGTCAGGCACCATCATATCTGTTACAAAAATGAAACAAATTAAGAGGAAACTCTTGAATTTTCATCTAAAAGCGAATAATATAGTTTAGGTCTTATTAAAACGTTCGTATTTTGGAGGAACAACTATGTTTAAATTAAAAGAAAATCATACCAATACAAAAACAGAACTGCTTGCAGGGATCACCACCTTTTTTACGATGGTCTATATTGTCGTGGTAAATCCAGTCATTCTTGCCGATGCAGGGGTTCCGTTTGGGCAAGTGTTCACCGCAACCATCATAGCCGCAGTCGTCGCCACACTATGGATGGCGCTTTTTGCAAACTATCCAATCGCCATTGCCCCAGGCATGGGACTTAACGCCTACTTCGCCTATTCTGTTGTCGGCGGCCATCAGGGGATAACCTACCAAACTGCCTTTGCTGCTGTTTTTATTGCTGGTGTTATCTTTGTCATCTTATCGTTAACTCCCCTTAGGGAAAAATTAATTGACGCCATCCCGGAAAACCTTAAACACGGGATTACTGCAGGAATTGGTTTGTTCATTGCCTTTATCGGTCTGCGTCTTACAAAAATCATTACAGCACATCCAACAAACCTTGTCGGTCTCGGCGACCTTCATTCAGCTTCCGCCCTTTTAGCGCTAGCAGGACTGGCGATCACACTTGTATTAATGGCGCTTCGAGTCAACGGGGCGATATTTTTTGGAATGGTGATTACCGGGCTCATCGCTTTCTTTACGGGCCAGCTGGAATTCAGTAAAGGTTTTATGTCGCTGCCCACTCTGCCAGAGGGACTAATTATTGCTAATCCAGTGACAGCACTGACTGGCGTAATTCAGCATAGCCTTTATGCTGTTGTCTTCTCTTTCATTCTAGTGACCATTTTTGACACGACGGGTACGATGATTGGTGTCGCCAACCAAGCCGGTTTAATGAAAGGCGGCAAGCTGCCAAGGGCCCGCGAAGCCTTACTTGCCGATTCAATTGGTACAGCAGTCGGGGCAATGTTTGGGACGAGCCCAACAACAGCCTATATTGAATCGTCGTCAGGGGTAGCAGCAGGAGGACGAACTGGTCTAACTTCCCTAACGGTTGCGATCCTGTTCATCCTGTCCGCTTTCTTTGGTCCACTGGTTAGTACGGTTTCCGGGATTTCTGCGATTACCGCACCGGCATTAATCATTGTCGGCAGTCTAATGATGGGAAGCATAGCAAAAATCCGCTGGGACGAGTTGGATGAAGCCTTCCCTGCTTTTTTGACCGTCTTGAGCATGCCGCTCACATCAAGCATCGCAACAGGGATCGCACTTGGTTTCATCAGCTACCCGCTTTTAAAGTTAGTTAAAGGGAAGTGGCGTGAAATCCATCCATTGCTATACGTGTTCGCAGTCCTTTTCTTCATCCAATTAGCATTTTTACAGCATTAAACAATAAAAAGCGGAAGCGCCTGGTTCAGGGGCGACAGGCCTAAGACGAGCCGGCGTGAAGGTTGCTTTTTAACCTTCAGGACGGCTTGGCTTATGACCCCGAGCCCCTAGGCGCTGGAGCTGGATTCGTGAAACTATCCAAATTTATCTTCAGTAATTTATTCCCATCCAAAAAAGAGTGTCAGGCACCAAATTGGTGCCTGACACTCTTTTTATGTTTCCTATTTTTTAGGAAGATCAAGTGCTTGGTACGCCAGTTGATACTTCCCGCCGTCTGCCACTTCTGAATGGTACAATGCCTTTAGGGCAGTATTTTTCTCAAGCCCGTGTTCTACTTTCAACTCTTTTAAACGTGTATGCAATTCTTTATTATCCTTAATTAGCTGCTGCATTTGTGATTTCAAATACTTCATAAGATGATTAACTCCTTTCAGAAACCAAATCCGTTCCCCAAGTATAGCATTAATCAACTTTATTTAAATAAATCATCCCATATTTATTTTCTCTGACCGTGTCCCTTTTGCCGACTTTTTTCTATATAGAACGTAATAGGAGATGGAGGTTCCGGTCACTTAAGACCTCTCTTTCTTACCGAAAGACTGGTACAATTACATTTTCGATAACTAAGAAAATCAACCGTTGGTGACATCTTGCAATAATTACTGTGACAAGCACCTAACCTATTTGTCCATACTGACATAACATGGATATATAATCAATTTTTAGAAATGGAGAGGATGAAATGAGGCTTTATTTAGATCCAGGTCATGGCGGACAAGACCCAGGTGCCCAAGGTCATGGATTAGATGAAAAAGATGTGACGTTAGCTATCGCGCTCAAACTACGTTCCATTTTACAAAATGATTATGAAAACATTGACGTAAGAATGAGCAGGAGCAGTGATACCACCAAAAGCTTAAGTCAGCGATCGAGTGAGGCCAATGCATGGGGCGCAGATTTTTTCTTAGCCATTCATATCAATTCCGGACCTAGTTCAGCCCTAGGATATGAAGATTATATTTACAGCGGCTTATCTGACACTTCTAAGACAGCCCAGTATCAAGACATCATCCATGCCGAAGTCATGAAAGTGAATCAACTGAAAGACCGCGGCCAGAAAAAGGCTAACTTTCATGTGTTACGTGAATCAAACATGCCAGCACTGCTATCGGAAAATGGATTTATCAGTAACGACCACGACGCCGCATTAATGAAACAGTCTTCTTGGATCCAAAAAGTAGCTCAAGGTCACGCCAACGGAATTGCCAAAGCCTTTGGCTTAAAACGGAAACCAAACGACCCACCCAAA
The DNA here is from genome assembly GCF_900177675.1 of Bacillus sp. OV166. GTDB lineage: Bacteria > Bacillota > Bacilli > Bacillales > Cytobacillaceae > Neobacillus. The sequence continues at coordinate 5,840,549 of NZ_FXWM01000001.1, forward strand.
CCAGATACACCAGATTCCGGAACGCTCTTCAAAGTAATCGCCGGTTCATTCAAATCAAAAGAAAATGCGGACGAGCGAGCAGACCAACTAAAGGCAAAAGGCATCGAATCATTCGTAGATACCACAAAGATAGCCGGCGAAACATGGTACCGAGTTCAAGCTGGAGCCTTTTCCAATCGAGAAAATGCCGAAGACCGCTTAGCTGAAGTAAAAAAAGCCGGAATCAACGATGCTTTCCTTGTTGCGGAATAAATATTGGGTCAATTACTGGTGTCAGGCACTATACGTGGACATTTGTCCTCCACACAAGGACAAGCGTTTAAAAGTAATAATATCATACAAAAGACCTTCTCTTACATGAAAAATCAGGGGAGGTCTTTTGTATGATTTTTTATATTTAACAATTCATACTTGAGCGACTGGACAGAAAACCCGAACAAATTTAAACTTTTTCCCATACCCTATATATGAACGTATTTTAAATGAAATGGAGGAGTAAGCATGAAGCTATATTTAGACCCTGGTCATGGCGGTGATGATCCCGGAGCCCAAGGGAATGGCCTAGATGAAAAAGATATTACCCTAGCTATTGCGCTTAAAATACGAAATACCATCCTAAAGGATTATGAAAATGTTGAAGTGAAGATGAGTCGTACAAGCGATACCACCAAAAGCTTAGCACAGCGCTCAAGCGAAGCCAACGCCTGGGAAGCAGACTTTTTCCTGGCTATTCACATCAATTCCGCTGACAGTTCAGCCCAAGGATATGAGGATTTTATATACAATGGCGCCTCTAACTCAAGTAGAGCAGCCACAGTCCAAGATATCATTCATGCCGAAGTGATGAAAGTGAATCAGTTAAAAGACCGCGGACAAAAAAAGGCCAATTTCCATGTAATTAGAGAAACAAATATGCCGGCAATCCTAACGGAAAACGGCTTTATCAGTAATAAACATGACGCCCAATTGATGAAAGATTCATCCTGGCAGCAAAAAGTAGCTCAAGGCCATGTCAACGGAATTGCAAAGGCCTTTGGTCTGAAACGCAAAGCAACGAAGGAAACACCGAAAACAACAACTACACCGAAAACACCCCAATCTAGTTCAACAACAGTTTACACAGTCTATGTCGGATCCTATAAATCCAAAGGAAATGCACAAGACAGGGTAGCTGAACTGAAAAAGAAAAACATTAATTCTTCAATTGTTACCACTAAAATATCTGGAGCAACCTGGTACCGAGTGAAAGTTGCAACCTATACGACCAACGCAAATGCAGAAAAACGTCTCAAAGAAATCGAAAAAGCAGGATATAAGGATGCCTTCATAATTATTGAAAAAGCCAGTGCAACGACTACTAAATCAGCTACCCAAAAACCAACCACAAGCACCAGTAAAACAACAACAGCAAAACCAGCCACAACCACCAGCAAAGAAACGGATCTGAAAGGCGGCACGAACACGAAACCAAGTCCGGCTCCAGCCAACAGTGCAAAGGAACTCCCCATCATCGCCGACCCCGGTCAATTTACCATTTTCGGTCCGACCTTCCTAACTCCGGAACAGATGAATCAATTTGTGAAAAAGGTCAATCCTAACGCGCCGGAATTAGGCCAGTTTTACCAAACGTTAGGGAAATATTACGGCATTAGAGGCGATGTCGCCTTTGCACAAGCCATCCACGAAACAGACTATTTTCGGTTTACCGGAGTCGTCAACCATGAACAAAACAACTACTCAGGGATAGGAGCAACTGGAGGAGATACTCGCGGAGCAAGCTTTGAAAATCAAGAAGAAGGTGTCCTTGCACAACTTCAACACTTGTATGCGTATGCGACAGCGAAGCCACTACCAGATCAATATCCATTGGTTGATCCCCGCTTTCATCTAGTCGACAGAGGATCTGCTCCCACATGGACCGCTTTAAACGGAAAATGGGCTGTTCCAGGTACCACATACGGGCAAGCCATTCTAAATCTCTATGAAAAAATGATCCATTCAGGATAATTAATAGCTAGAGAAGCAACAACTCCAGCATCTTCCCTGATTGTCTTCCCCAATTTCAGTGACTTACTTGGATGATTTCCCCAAACGAAAGACCTCTTTTATTTTTAGAAGAGGTCTTTTCCTTTGTCAGATAGTTAATTCCGCCCCCTCGATTTGGTATATTACCGAAAAAACGAGACCACAATGATATAAAAAGGGAGGTCTCACCATGCGCGGAATATTTATTTTATTATGGGCAGCTGCAATCTTGATTTTGACCTGTACCGCCGATTTTTCTGAATTAATTACATCTGGCAAAGTCCGCTTTGAGTGGGTCGGTCATCCGAATTTCTCTGATTTGCTATTACCCTTACCGCTCGAGCTCAGCCGCGACTTCCTGATTCAAAAATGTGGGCATGTCTTTGCCTTTCTCATTCTGACATTTTTACTGCAAACTAAATTCCATTCAAAAGCATACATTCTAATTCTAGCTATTGCTTTTGCTTTGCTAACTGAAATCCTGCAATTATACTTCTCTCGTGATGGAAGAATGTTTGATATGGGATTCGATCTAATCGGTATTCTTTTTGCATCAGGGACACGGAGTCTACTTACGGTGCACCAATCAAGGCAAACCTATCTTTGATGGAATGGCTTCATATTTTTATAGCAGTTTAGTTTATTTCTCCTTTTTTCTAGCGCTTTGAGAATCCTAACTAAACGCTTGATTCGTTTCACCTTAAGCCTTGTCACGGATAGAATTTCCCCTCCAACGTGTGGTGTCAGGCACCAGAGTTTTGAATTTGTTTATTAAGCAAGACCATTAACTTTTTTTGAGCCTTTTGATTACGAATAATCTTTTTAACACGCCTCGTGCTTTGTAAATAACCTCTCACATGCCTGTTAACATAAAACAAACGGCGATATTTCTCATCATTATATATTTTTTTAAACCAATCTTGTTGTTTTAGTTGCTCAATATTACGGTCAATTCTTCTCGTATCCAAACCAGTGGTTGAACCAGTGAACATCGCATCCAATAAATCTAATAGAAAATATAACATGCAAGTCCTGCCCCTTTTCTAGAGTTTCGGGTTTCCCTGAGGATTATTTTTAAAATAGAAAATAAACGGCCAAAATCAGCACAACCAAGACTGCTCCACCAACTATGATCATGCGATGGCGTGATATCTTAGGCTCACCCTGTTGAGCGATTGGAGTTTTTTTGAGTTTAGCAGCAGCAGCTTCTTGTTTTTGCCCTCTACTTTTCCTTTCAAAAAATGCCGCCAATTTATTATCTTCACTTATTACTTTTTTTCCTTCCGCACTAGTTATGATCGATTCTAATTCTTCAACAGTCATCGGTTCTTCTAGTTCAATTTTTTCCAATAGGGTCTCGCTTAATGTAGAAATTTTCAATGGAAAGAATCCTTTCGAATCTGCCCCTCAATATCACACTCTTTCTTTTAATCCCTACCATTACTATTATAGTCACGAGAAAATTGGCAATGATAGTAGAGGAGGTGAAAAAAAGATGACAAACGACCCGAATCTTCGTGGAAATATGATCGATAATGAATGGAATAGTGAAGAGGTTCAAAATGAAACCATGTTCAGCGGAATAATCGACGATGAATGGCTCGAAAACAGACGAACAGATGATGAAGACTATGACTATCAGGATGATGACCATAACGATTACGTATGGTAACCCAAACAAAAAAAATAAGGCCGGAATCCCGGCCTCATTTTTCTATCGATTATCCACTTTCTCCGGATAAAGATCATGGTTCATTAAACGGAAATTTGCCATCTCCTCGTACTTAGTTCCCGGCTTCCCATAGTTACACCATGGGTCAATTGAAATCCCGCCGCGTGGAGTAAACTTCCCCCAAACCTCAATGTATCTTGGGTCAAGCAGCTTAATTAAATCATTCATGATGATATTCACACAATCCTCATGGAAATCTCCATGATTCCTGAAACTGAAAAGATATAACTTCAATGACTTACTCTCAACAATCTTTTGATCCGGTACATACGAAATATACATCGTCGCAAAATCCGGCTGGCGCGTCAACGGACATAAACTAGTGAACTCCGGGCAATTAAATTTCACGAAATAATCACGATCCGGATGAAGATTATCGACCGCCTCCAATACCTCTGGAGCATATTCAAATGAATAGGTAGTCCCTTGATTACCTAATAAAGTTAAATCCTTTAAACCTTCTTCATGGCTTCTGCCAGACATACAAAAACCCCCTTGTAATCTGTCCCGACACTTCACTAGAGTAGAGTTTCCCATAGCAGCTCTATTTCTCAAACTAAAAGGATCCCACAAAAAAGCCACGTCCAGTATGGACATGGCCTAAAGTCATGTATCCATAGTTTTTTATAGAGGGTATCAGCTATGAACCTCTCCCGCAAGTACGGGCATTCTCATCTTCATATCATATAGAACACCACAACATTCGTCAATGGCAGATCAAGGCAATTTCACAACCTCTTTTTTTAGAAGGAACCCAACATGGTGACTGAACAAAAGCTGTCCCTTGACCTCGCCTTCCCGTTTTTTAATTAGTTCTCTCGCCAAGGTGAATTTTTGCAGCGCTGGTGCCTGACACCATGTGGTATAATAAAAAATATTTGCCACGACTTTCGGGATGCGAAAGTTTTATTTTTATAGAAAAGACCTGTTACAGGGCATAGGGGGATATGATGAAACAACAAGAAATAGGGTCACGATCAATTGGGCTGCCGCTGACCATTTCAATCATTGCCATCTCATTTTCGGCTATATTTGTCAAATGGTCAGACGCACCGGCCTCGATTTTGAGTATGTACCGGATGTGGTTTGCTAGTATCTTAATGGTTCCCATCGTCTGGAAAAAACGCAGTGAATTTAATAATATCATGAAAAAAGATTGGTTCTTTTTATTTTTTTCAGGCTTCTTTTTAGCCTTGCACTTTGTCCTTTGGTTCGGGTCCTTGAAATTAACAACCGTCGCAAGCTCGACCATCATCCTTGCCTTACAGCCGATAGTCTCCTTGCTTGGAGGCTTTCTCCTATTCAAGGAACGAACCACCTTGTCCGCATTGATGACCATGGGTATTGCCATTATCGGAGCAATGATGATTGGCTGGGGGGATTTCGGTTTAAGCAACGATGCAATCATGGGGGACCTGCTGTCGTTTTTCAGTGTCATCTCAGTGGTTGGTTACTTATTAATCGGTCAGACGATCGTCAAAAAGGTATCACATTGGCTTTATAGCTTTTGCGTATTTTTCTCGGCTTCAATTATTCTTACCATCTATAACCTTACAACAGGAGTTTCCTTAACTGGATATCCTGCCAAGGAATGGGGCATATTCTTGTTACTCGCCACCGTTCCAACGGTCAGTCACGTGATCAATAACTGGCTTTTAAACTACGTCAATGCGACAACGATCTCGATGAGTATTTTAGGCGAACCCGTCGGCGCCACGATTCTAGCGGTCCTATTATTAAATGAACATCTCGTCAGCTGGCAAATTGTCGGCGGCCTGCTCGTCCTGCTCGGTGTCTTCTTCTTTTTAAGTCAGCAGCAAAAACCACTGCCACAAACGGTAAAAGAAGGTACTTTTAATTAGCATTTAAGAGAACAATAATACAGAAAAAAGGGACTAAGATTAGTCCCTTTTTGAATACATGTATTCGGCGATCAATCACATTAAATTATCATTTAATACCCTTTTACCTCATCCTGTTTTAGAAAACTCTTGATCGTTTCTACGGATAATCCAAGTTCTTTTGCTTCCAAAATTAGCGCAAACCATTCCTTATCAATAACCGAAACATCACTTTCTGAAACATTCATATTCTTCCTCCTAAAATACTCTCCGTTTTCAATTATCCATTTATCTATTAAATAGTCTATACTGCTCAATATAAGCTATTATATCTAGTACTTTTATAACAGTGTGTTGGATTCTGTCGTATTTATAAAATTTTCCCAACTATTATCTGCTGGATTATTCCAAATTATCACAAATTACTACACTAGCCTTCTTAGAAATTAAGATAACCAAATCTTGAACATACGAAAAAGGGCGGCTTCAAAAGACATGAATATGCCTCTTGAAGCCGCCCCTTAGAAGAACTTATTTGCCTGAGTTTCCTTTCGGGATCGTCACGGCAGCCGTACCTCTAGTCGTATTTCCTGCGACCCACACTTTCAGCGGGTCAATTAAACCTTCTGCCTACCCAACGATTTTCCCAATTTTCACAGCTTCCAAGTTGGGAAATCCGTTTCTTTTTGTTTTTCATACTCTTTCATTCTTGAGTAAGAGTTTGATAGTTTTGATAAAATGTATCCTTGAGGGCTTGTTATTTCGACTTGTTTGCTTAACTCTTGAATTTTTATATTCGTAAACATGTTAGACACTTGAGCTAAATTTTCAATCGTGTCCATTAATTCAGGGTTATCATTGTAATTGCTTTTGGCGATATAGTAAATATAATCAAGTTTGTTCCTTATGTGCTTTAGCGTCTCGAGATCAAATTGTTCAGTCATTACATCACCCCTTATCTTAAAGCATATGGAACAAAAGGTGATTTGGAACAAAATCCAAAAATAAATTTTAGTGAAAAAAAATAAAGGTTGGCATCTTAAATAAAAATCAATGAAATCGACATAACGGATGGCATTAAATGAGTTTGGACTTAAAATAGAAAAGCAGAAGTGGAACCCCTAGGGTTTATTTACTTCTGCTTTTTGATGTTAATTTAAGCTGTGACTTTTGCTTTTTCGTGATCTGGACCTTTTTTGCTCATTTTTGTGATGAAAGGAACCACCCAACGGTCTAAACCGATTCTTCCAGCGTTATAACCAGCTGTTAAGATGATGAAGCCAAGGAAAATGTCTCTAGGGTTATGAGATACTGTACCGGCTAAGAAGAAGCTAAAGTTCATTACTAAACCAAAGAACATTGCAGTTGTTGTTAAGCAGCCTAAGATTAAGCCTAAGCCGATTAGTGTTTCCCCCCAAGGGACGATGATGTTAAACACATCCACGTTTGGTAAGGCAAAGTGTTTTAAGAAGTCAACATACCATCCAAATACGACTGCACCATCTGGACCTTTTACTGGGTTCGCAATAGCTCCTTTTAAGAATCCAGCCGCATCGAAGCCGCCTGTTAATTTATGAAAACCTGCTGTAAACCAAGAATAGCCAAGGTATAAACGTAAGACAGTTAAGATAGCGGCAGCGATTTTATTTTCTCTTAAAAATTTGTTAATCATAATTCATTCCGCCTTTCAATTTTTGTTTGTTCTTTATGATTACACTATATTCCCTTTTTCTGTTAAACAACATAGGTATAGTGATAAGTTCACAGTTTGTTAAAAATGTTATGACGAACTGTTGAACAGCAATAAGTAATCCATCATATCTGCAGTCTTTGCTTTCGAACCATTCCCTTTAAGTTGGCATATAGTAAGTTATTAAAATGCAAAGGATGTTCATCCATGTCAGAATTTCCAGTTCCAGTGAAGATTGATACAGTCAGTAAGCGGGATTGTTCAATTTGGCAATTCGTTGTTTATTTCTCCTAAGGGCGCCTCGAAAAACACACAGGGCTCAGGCTCAATAAATACAGGGTTTCATGTCACAACTATTACTGGTCAAAGTACAACCACTTCGGTCAATGCGGATGTACTTGACCAACCCATCGTGCAGGATAACTAAGCAAAAAGACGACTCGGAAGCCCGAATCGTCTTTCTTTAAATAGAACAGTTAAGCACTTGCTTTTGCTTTTTTGTGATCAATTTCTATTTTTCCAGCTGATTAACAACTGAGATCGTTTATTTCAGAATCTGGTGAGAAAATCCCACCGAGATATTCGGCGTGTTCGAGATATTGTTGCACAAAGTCTTTTAATGCCATCGGGATACCCGTATCTTCTAACCAATAATCATAACTAATCGCCAAAGTCTTTTTGATCATGTCATTTTCTAGCCAGTTAGGGGCTAATTTATGCTCAAGACCGGCAAGGACATTAGCAATTTCTTGAATTGTGGTTATGTTTATCACCTTCTTAGAAAAAAGTTATATCACCTTTTTTCTAGTATATGTGATTATCGGCAAAAAAAATTCTAAAACCACTCCATTTCTTATAGTTCGCAGTCGGTGTCACATACCTTCAATTTCTCACCGAGTTCGGTGCTTAGACGCAAAATTATATGCTGAAACATGTTGATCTATACCAAACAGGCTTGGAGTTTTCCTCCAAGCCTATTTTTTCTATTAACTTATATCTAATGCAATACTCTTGATGCAGTTGTAAATTTAGCCGGATTATACGTAGCAATTTTAACAACATCACCCGTTTGCGGGGCATGTATATATTTCCCGCCTCCAATATATATGCCGACATGATAGGCAGGGTTACCCCTAAATACTAAATCACCTTTCTGTACATCGTACGGGGAAATTCTGGTTCCAACATCTTGTTGGTCACGGGATACCCTTGGAAGACTAATACCAACATATCGGTACACATATTGAGTGAACCCTGAGCAGTCAAACCCGCTTGGAGATGACCCGCCCCAAACGTATGGAACGCCCAAATATTGTTTAGCGGCTGCTATTAACTCATTTGCCTTGTCAGAGTTAGTCGCTGTAACTGTCGGCGAAACGGAAACTGATGGGCTGTTTACCGAAGACTGTGGTGCCTGTTGTCTTGGCTTTTCTGGCGCTTGCTGTCTTGGCTTTACTGGTGATTGTTGTCGTACTTCTTCTGGTGCTTGTTGCCGTACCTCTTCTTGTGCTTGTTGCTGTGCCTCTTCTTGTACTTGTTGCTGTGCCTCTTCTTGTACTTGTTGCTGTGCCTCTTCTTGTACTTGTTGCTGTGCCTTTTCTTGTGCTTGTTGCTGTGCCTTTTCTTGTGCTTCTTGCCGTGCCTTTTCTTGTGCTTCTAGTCGTGCTTTATCTTGTGCATTTTTTTGAGTTTGTTGTTTAGCTAGTTCCGTTTGTTGTTGCTTTAAGGCGCTTTTTGAATCGGCCAATACCTTTTTCATTTCTAGTTTATCAGCTTCAACCATCTTCTGTTCAGAAGCTAATTCAGCCTGACTCTTTTTTAATTGGGATAATTCATTTTCGAGCTTTTGCTCTGCAGCATTTAAGGTTTCTTCTTTTTTAGCTAGAGCCTTCATTATATCTGTATTACTTTCAAGAATTTGCATAACTGCAGTAGATCGAGTTAATAACTGAGAAAAATCTTTAGACGAAATAATAAATTCTGCGTAAGTGATAATGGACTGTTTCCCTTGTGCCTGCATGGTTCTTAGTCTTGTAGAATAGTAGTCTTTGTTCGTTTCTAAGTCTTTTCTTGCTCTTTCAATTTCAGTCTTTGTGTCTTCCATTTGACCTTGTTGTGCTTTAATATCATCGTTTAGTTGTTTGCTTTTTTCCATTCCTAAAATGATTCGATTGTCTAGTTGTTGTATCTTTGTTTCTAACTCTTCAATTTGTCCTTCGGTCTCGTTGATTTGTCCTTTTGTCTGATTGATTTGTCCTTGAGTAACAGGTGGACTTGCAAAAGTAGGGGTTGCTTGCACGATCGTAGTTAAAAGAGCAACCGATAGCGTAAATATTAATGTTTTCCGTTTCAAACTATAATCACCTTTTCTTAGAGAAAATTATTCCAATTCATATAATTATAGTTTAAGTTTGTTAGAGAATAATAACAATGGAACTGGACAGAATGTAATAAATTTGTAATGTTATGTAGAAACTTCATAGAAAGCGTCGAATATAGAACCTAGTTTTCGTGAGAGTATGTTAACTTTCGTCATTTTCCAATATTATAGAAGAAACTTGAGAGAATAAACGAGTTGGTACGGAAATGTCCACACAAAAAAACCTCGAAGAATTCAGACTTCGAGGTTTGTTCTGGATTTACTTTTTCATCCAATCCGGTTTTCCAAATCCTTTAAATTGTTCATCTATCACTTTTTCAAATTCATCAGACTCGACAATCGCTTTTATATCTTTTGCAAATTGAGCATCTTTGTTTTCTGTTTTCACCGCTACAACATTGCGATAAGGATCGAGCATATTCTCAAGCGCTAGCGCTTTAAGCAAGTCCATTTTAGCAGCAAGAGCGAAGTTTCCAGGTACAGCGGCTATGTCAGCACTATCGACAGAACGAGGCAGCTGACCTGCTTCAATCGGCTGAAACTTCAAGTTTTTCTTATTTTCAGTAATATCCTTCTCAGACACTTTAATCGGGTCTGCCTTTTCATTAATTTTAATCAAACCTTCATCATGGAGCGTATTCAAGGCCCGAGCGGCATTCGTCGGATCATTTGGAAGGGTAACTGTTGACCCATCCTTCACCTCAGCAAGCGATTTATAAGTGTTTGAATAAAGGCCCATAGGTGCCGTTGGGACAGAAATCAACGCGGATAAATCCATGTTATTTTCCTTCGCAAAACTTGAAAGGTAAATCGAGTTTTGGAAGAGGTTTGCGTGAATATCACCATTATCTAGCGCTTTGTCTGGTTGAATATAATCACTAAATTCAACAATCTCTACTTTGTAGCCCTTTTCTTCTAATCCTGGTACAATCGCTTTCTTCAACATATCACTATACGGACCAGCTGTAGCCCCCAATTTAATATTCTTTGAATCAGCGCTTTTCTTATCGTTGTTTCCTGAGCTGCCACAAGCAGCTAAAGCTCCTAAGACTACTAGCAATATAAATGATAAAAACAATTTTTTCATGACTATTTCCCTCTCTCTTTTTATCTTTTATCAAAAACTTTGGCGAGAAAATCGCCAAGAAACTGAACAAACTGAACTAAAACAATTAATATAATCACAGTGGCAATCATAATGGTATTGTCGTATCGATAGTAACCAAACCGAATGGCCAAATCACCAATTCCACCGCCGCCAACGGTCCCTGCCATCGCCGAAAATCCAATTAAACTAATCAGTGTTAAGGTAATACCTGAGATAATTCCTGACCTTGCTTCAAGGAGCAGGACATCTTTAATAATCATTAACGGCGTAGCGCCGGCAGCTATCGCGGCTTCAATGACCCCTTTATCAATCTCCCTTAATGCATTCTCGACAATTCGGGCAAAAAAAGGAATCGAAGCTACAGAAAGCGAAACACTCGCAGCAGTTGGTCCAATTGTTGTACCCACTAGAAAATTGGTTAAGGGAATTAACGCCACCAATAAAATAATAAAAGGAATGGAGCGGACTAAATTAACAACAAAGCCCATGCAAAGTTGGATGACGCGATTTTGCAAAAACAAGCCTTTGTCGGTCACGTATAATAGAATCCCTACTGGCAAGCCAATGACTATCGCGATTACCAATGAGATGAGGATCATATAAATCGTTTGTAAAAATGCTGTATTAATATCAGGAATTAGTTCCAAAAGATGCTGAAAATCAAAGCCCATCACGTAACACCTCCACTTGCGCTGCCCGGTCTTCGATATACTGAAGTGCTGCTTTCACGTCTTCCTTTTGTCCCTTCAATTCCATAATAAAGATGCCTAGTGGCAATTCTTGAATATATTCAATCGATCCATGCAGGAAGTTCCCTTTTACGTTACATTGCTGGAGCATATCGGAAATAACGCCCTCTCCAGCGACTTTCCCCTTAAACATGACCTTGATAATCGGTCCTTCACAATTATTTAAAATGGTCTCCGGAACGTCAAAGGAAACAACACTGTCGATAAATTCTTTGGTCAGTTCTGCCTGAGGGTTGGCAAATATATCATATACCGCTCCCTCTTCAATGACCTTTCCTTCTTGCATAATCGCCATTCGATTACAAATTTCCTTGACAACATTCATCTCATGCGTGATTAAAACTATCGTAATATCGAGTTCTTTGTTAATTTTTTTCAATAAATTTAAGATCGATTTTGTCGTGGTTGGATCCAGGGCTGATGTTGCTTCATCACATAATAGTACCTTCGGATTATTAGCCAGCGCTCGTGCAATCCCTACCCGTTGTTTTTGTCCACCGCTCAGTTGGGAAGGATAAACATCCCTTTTATCCCCAAGACCGACCGTTGCAAGCAGTTCTTCCACCCGTTCTTTGATTTGGTTCTTTGGATAGTTGGCCGCTTTCAACGAAAACACGATATTCTCAAACACCGTTTTTTGACTGATTAAATAAAAGTGTTGAAAAATCATCCCTATTTTTAATCGTGATAAGCGTAGATTCTCCCCCTTTAGTGAAGTAAGGTCAATACCATCAACAGTAATACTCCCTGATGTTGGTCGCTCCAACAGATTAATACAGCGCAAGAGCGAACTTTTTCCTGCACCTGAATAGCCGACAATTCCATAAATTCCGCCTCTTTGAACGGTTAACGAAACATCATCCACACCTTTTACCGTGCCATTTTTCGTATTGTAAACTTTCGAAAGATTCTGAATCTCAATCATACGATTACCTCTTTTTTAAAATGCAATATTTTGGATATAAAAAAATGCCCCTCTCAACTGAAAGGGACATCGAAATACAAGTGGATATTTCGACTTATCTTTCAGAATGATCGTCATTCTGCAGGAATTGGCACCTTCCCTGTAATGGGGGTTGCCGGACGTCATAGGGCCTAGTCCCTCAGTCGCTCTCGATAAGTTTCATCATTAAATTAAGATATTTAAGATATTACCAATCTATTTTAATCTTGTCAATCATCTGAAAATAGTATTCTAACATAATATGGATTTCCATTCCCATAAAATCAATCTAAATAGTTGGATTAACTATACTATACTCAACTATACTAGTCTATTCTATTTTTATTTTACCTGCATCTCATTCCGACAACCCCAAAAAAAGACAAGAGCAGCTTTGCCCTCGTCCGACGTTTACACTTTTCCGCTTTATACATTAGCTGTGCGGAGGTCTGAACCACATATCTACTACACAAAAGTCTGTGTAGAATTATTTCTACTAAATCGATACACCGCAATCAAGAAAAACGCAGCGGCAAAGGCGAATAGAATCATGAAATTTAAATACAACCCGCTAAATTCATTTCCTTCCTGAAGCTTCGTTAACGTATCCAATGTCCAGCGCTGCGGCAGGAAATTAGCAATTTTCTGTAACGATTTCGGCATCACTTCCACCGGCCAGAAGCAGCCGGAAAGCATGACGGTCGGAGTGATAATTAAATTTTGCAAGGCGCCCGCGGCACTGCGGCTGTTTGAAAAAGAAACAATCATTAATGAGATCCCTACGGAAATCAATGAAAATAGCATCATGACGAACGCCGCTGACCAAAAGGACATATTGATGCCAATATCAAAGATACTTTTCATAATCGTTAACGTGATAAGCACCTGTATCGTCATTACAATCATGTTGACCATGACATTGGAGAAGATATACTTCCTGGCATTAATCGGTGTTGATAATAACCGAAAATAGGTGCGGTTTTCTTTTTCCAAAAGGATGATCTCGGACATATTGCAGGCCGACATCAGCATGATCATAATCAGGAAGCCAATCGTTTGGTTGGTCATAAACTTGTTTTTTGAAGAATCTTCTAAAGCATTTGTGGTCAGCTTATAATCTGTTTGCTGGTAATCCTGATACATCTGCTCAAAAGTCTGTTGATTACCGCCCGCAACATAACTGATCGTCGCAATATTATCGATATACTGATGTAAATAAGATTTCACGTATGCGGTAATTGCTGCACCCTTGATCGAGGTCAGTTGGATATGGTCAGGCTCCCCAGCCAAGACACTGTCAGAATATCCTTTTTCAAAGGTAATTACACTATCTAGATCGCCAGACGAGATTTGATCTTGAACATCGGCCGTGGTAATCTTGGAAATTTCCACATTCTCTAATCTTTTTAAAAATTGGATTGTATCCGTAGTAATCTCGCTAGGGTCCTGATTAACAATTCCAACATGAAGGATTGTTTTTTGATCGCCGCCATAGACGAGCAGGGAGATAAAAATCCCGATTAACGGCATACATAGATACATAATAATGTTTTTCTTTTTTCGAAACGTCACACGTAACGTGTTCTGAATTAACCAGAGGATATCCTTCATTATAGCCCCTCCCGTCTTTGCAAAGATATGATCGCCACGAGTAAAAATAAGAGCGCCCCGCCAAGATTGATCGTTAGCGCTGGAATAGCTGCCGCAAAGTCATTCGCATAAATAATCTTTGTCAGCGCTGTATTCATCCAGGTTAGCGGCGAAAGCTCAGTAATCAGCTTGAAAATGCCTTCTGGGTTGTCAATTTTAAAATAAGCTCCGCCAAAAAAGGACGATAACTGCACAAACAGCATGATGATCACTCTCGGACCTGCACTTGTTTTTGACAGGAAGCTGACGCCAATCCCCATGCTGACCGCAAACACGACTTCTGTTAGCAGAACAAGGAATACCAATCCAAGATGTTCGCCCCAGTTGGCTTTGAAAATAAGCTTGCTAAACAGGATGACGAGCAGGATACAGATGCTATTACTAACGAGACTCCCGAGTACTTTCCCGATGAAAATTTCACTTTTTCGTACTGGAGAAGCAATCAGGCGGTCCGCTGTCTTGCGAACTCTTTCGCTTACGATTAACGAGCTTGACGACATCGCACCGTAAAGAACAATCATCGTTGTGATGACAATTGCATAGTAATCCATCGATCCCGGCTGTTTATCGGGAAGCAGCGAAGTTTCCTTAATGAAATCCGCCGGCTTTTCACGCGTGAAGGCACTTTCCAGCTTTTCCGGAGCCACCTTCATGACTTCAGAAGTAATATTGTATTGATCGACAAAGGAGGCGAGCATCCCTTGCAGAATATTTCCTTCAATACTGGTCCCATTATTGACATAGAGCTGAATCCCTTTATCGGTTACTTCTATATAACCATCATAGTTACCTTGCTTCACTTCTTTTTCGCCATCGCTATGTTCAGTTGCTTTTTTAAAATGAAGCCCTGATTTTTCGGCCTCAGTGATAAAGTGAGGAAAGTACTCACCCTTCGTTGTATCTTTATATAAGACATCGATATCATCGACGCGCAGACTGGTCGTAAACGTGTTCGTTAGTGCTGTTCCAAGGACGAGCATTAACACAATTGGGAAAGCTAACATAAAAAACAAGGTTCGGATGTCCCGGAAGTCTGTTTTAATACCCTTCCACGCGATATTGAGTATGTTCAAAGTGAGTCCCCCCTTATTGGTCACGTAGATTTCTACCCGTTAATGTTAAAAATACTGTTTCCAGGTTCGGTGCTTTTTCTTGTAAGGAGCGGATTTCGATCTGGCTGTTCATAAAATGCTCGATGATTTTGTTTAAGTTATTGACGCCCGTATCTGAGTTGATTTTAATCAAGTTTTCATCGACTGAAACAGCTTCGACCCCGTTTATTTCTTTAATCGATTCCAGGTTCACCTTTTCCGTTGATTTAACCTCAACCCAGACATCCTTTGTATTGGTAATGATCGACTTCAGCTGCTCCTGCGTTCCTTCAGCAATGATTTTTCCATGATCAATGATTGCAATCCGGGAACAGATCTCTTCGACTTCCTCCATATAGTGGCTCGTGTAAATAATCGTGCAGCCCATTTCATTCAGCCGTTTTACTGATGTAAGGATATAGTTCCGGGACTGTGGGTCAATCCCGACCGTTGGTTCATCCATAATGATGAGCTTTGGCCGGTGGGCTATTGCACAAGCAATATTTAGGCGGCGCTTCATCCCACCTGAAAAACTTTTTGGATAGCTTTTATGTTTATCCTGTAGGCCGACGAAATCAAGGGCCTCCTCGACTCGTTCATTTAATTCGGCACCACGCAGACCGTAAAGTCCAGCAAAGAATTTTACATTTTCATAGGCCGTCATATCCTCATAGATAGCCAAATCCTGCGGCACCATGCCAATATTCATTTTCGCAAATCGGCTGTATTTAGCACTATTTTTTCCGAGTATGCTAATCGTTCCATCATTGCTGCGCAGCAGGCCGGCAATCATGTTGATCGTCGTACTTTTTCCAGCTCCATTGGCGCCCAGAAAACCAAATATTTCTCCCTCCGCAACAGATAAACTCATATTATCAACTGCGATAAAGTCAGCGAATTTTTTCGTTAAGTTGTTAATCTCTAAAACGTTCATCCTCTCACCCCTAAATCGTTTGTCTGTTTCCAGTATATAGAAAAAGAATGAACGCGCATAAGTGCAATCGTTCATTCTTTTCACATGAGATTATTCATATTGTGAGCGTGAGATTCTCATCACCCCAGCGGCAGGAGCGTAGTGACGGAAAAACCATCGCTGCTGTCGACAATCATTTTTCCATGGACAGATGCCGTCCGCTCCTCCATTCCGATGATACCTAGGCCTTTTTTAATCATAGCTGTTCCCGCACCATTATCCTTCACTTCAACTCTGACTAATTTGTTTAAAACCTTTAGATCGACGGAAACATGTGTTGCATGTGAATATTTCATCGCGTTCGTCAGCGCTTCTGTGACATTTTCATGGATGATTTTCCATTGAATCGGCGCGATAATATCTAAATTGCCTTCATGGGTGAGGACGGTTTTTATCTGTTGTTTGGCGTTAAAATCATCGATTAGTAGCTTCAAGCGGTGAATCCCCACTTGCTCGGTGGGAGGCTTCATATTTTTTAGGGTCAGGCGGATGTTTTCGATCCCCTCTTTCGAAATGTTGATCGCATTTTGGAGGAGCTCGGTTGCTTTTTGAGGATCGGTCTCCATTAATCGTTTGGACGCTTCCATCTGAAAAAGCGCACCGGTCATCGAGTGGCCAATTTTATCATGAATCTCCTGTGAAATTCGGTTGCGTTCCTCTAATTTAAAGGTGTATTCGGACTGCCGTATGTATTCGGTATTTTCATTGATATTTTTCGTTAACTTCTGGAGTTTTTTTCGCATCGTATCGATTTGCGCTTCATTTTTTACCAGTCTATCGCTATAGATAGTCGTGAGCGAAAATATCATAAAAGAAAGACACGCCACTAAACCGTATAGGGGCTTCAACGATTCATTCATATACAAGATAGGAAGCAAGGAAAGAATCAGTAGCGTTATTTTTTTATCAAAAAAAACACCGGCCAATTCCACAATCGATAAAGGCAGGAGCAAACTAAACAAGGGATCCACGAAGAGATAGGCTCCTGTTGTAATAGCGATGGACACCATATGCAGTATCCTTTTGATGGTGTTATTTTTTATTATATAAAGCGTAATATTTGCACAAAAATACACGAGAAAGGCGAGGACAATCCAGGAGATATGGCTGATATTGGTTTGTACTGCAAGGTAAGCAATATACACTAACAAAAGCAGCTTCGTAAAAATGATCCAAAACTCCATTTTAGTCTACTTTCCCCGTCAGAAAGTAAATCGCGATTTGTGTGCGGTGCTCAAGTTCGGTCTTGCCTAAAATAGACGTGATGTAATTGGCTACTGTCCCCTCAGAGATAAATAATTCCTTGGAGATCGCTTTATTGGAATACCCCTTCGCAATCAAGGACATGATTTCACGTTCCCGCTCGGTAAATCCTGTGAGATCGATTTTTGTTTCTGTTTCTTTGTTTACCGCTTTTAGATTCGACTTTATTTTTTCTAAAATAACATCCTGAATGATGCTGTTTCCGTGGAACACACTCTTCAACGCATCACGGATTTGTTCGGGGTCATTGTTTTTTAATAGATAGCCCTTGGCCCCATTTTTAATGGCATCGAGGATGTATTCATCATCATCAAATGTCGTTAATATGATTGGCTTGGTGTTCGTTGTTTCGGTAATCACCTTCGTGGCTTCCACCCCGTTCATATTAGGCATGCGAACATCGAGCAGGGCAATGTCGACTTCATGCTTTTGACAGTAATCGACTGCCTCTTTTCCATCACTGACGGTGTCCAGCACTTCAAATTCCCCGTAGGTAGATAGAATGATTTTCAGACCTTCTCGAATAAATGAGTTATCATCCGCAATTATGACTTTAATTTTCATAAGTTTAGGAGCCACTTCCTTATTTTTACTCTCTATACCTGCCATTATAGCAAGAAACCTGGAGGAAGATGCATGTCAAATCAAGTGGCGGATTTCATAAATGTGTTCATCCGCCCATTCATTGGACGTTATCATGCATACAGTACAAAAGGTAACCATTTTCAAGGGTAACCAAAAGGACGATTTGTTATCGACAAAAAAGGAGATGTATTTGTATGATGGGAGGACATTTCGGTGGTCACCATGGAGGGTACGACGGCGGGCATCACGATGGACACCATGGGGGCTATCACGACTTTGGGCATCATGATGGACATCATGGAGGCTATCACGACTTTGGGCATCATGATGGACACCATGGGGGCTATCACGGAGGCTACCATGGAGGGTATCACGGAGGCTACCATGGTTATGGTGGCTATGGCGCTCCATTTGTCGGAGGATTGTTAGGCGGCCTAACGGTCGGTGCATCGTCCTCTGGCGGAGGTTATCCATACCCAGTC
Organism: Bacillus sp. OV166; assembly: GCF_900177675.1. Classification (GTDB taxonomy): domain Bacteria; phylum Bacillota; class Bacilli; order Bacillales; family Cytobacillaceae; genus Neobacillus. The sequence goes on from NZ_FXWM01000001.1 coordinate 5,859,061, forward strand.
CCTTATCCTGCCCCATACCCGGCACCTGTACCATATCCAACCAGATATCCATATGGAGGGTATCCCTATTAGTAGTTGAGTAAGAAACTGATTTAATGAGGTGGAACTGACACTAGGTCAGTTCCTTTTGAGCCTAAAAATAAAGCGTAGAAGGCCTCCTCAAAGGACTTTTACGCTTTTTCTCTATGAGAGAGTTATCATGATATACTGCATGGTATCTAGTGCCTTTTCTTTCAAACTTAATTATTATGAATATATTGGATAAATATAATAAGTAATTAAGCAGATATTTTCTCTAGTAAACCCATTTGTAAGTTGATTAATTTATCAAGCCTTTCACTTAGTCTTACCGTTTCACTTGAGGTAAAACCTTTGGATAGCCCCACTGAAATCATTGTTTTTCTTAGATGTTCGATTTTGGTAAATAGATCGTCGTTAGTCATCATCAGAAACTCCTTATTTTGAACTTGTACTAAGTGTACCAATTGTAAGCGAATACAATAAAATAGTTTTCATCATCAAATATCGACACTTTTTACTATCTTCATAATGTTTATGACATTTAATTTTATAGTGACACTCGGAATATGCCGAATACTGCATTCTGCCATGGAAAAAAGTTCATTTTTTGGACACAAAGATACATAAAGTCAATGGATGATGAATTTCAGAAATAGCATCCTGTTCTACAAGCACTAGAATGAATATTATTTTTGTATCTGAATACATAAATAAGAAGAGCGTAAAAAAACTGTTTCTTCAATAATACTTATGGTGAAACGGAGGTTTTTAGATGAAAAGGTGGTTGACTGTTTTTTCTGCCAGTCTATTGCTGCTCCTGAGTGGGTGTTCTTATTTAAACACGGCATCTGACACGCTTGATTATGTAAAGGAAGCCACAAGCTACGCAGCAACCCTAGACAATTTTGCCGCTGAAACTCCTCCACTTATCAAACAGGTTGTAGATAACCAAGCACAAGCAGATGAACTCACGGCACAACTCCAACAGATGAAAAATGAGATACAATCCTTTAATACTCTTGATGTCCCGGAAACGGTAAAGGGATTCCATCAGGAAATTATTGAACAAAATAACCTCTTAACTCAACAAATTGACCTCTACTTAAAGGATCTCAACGATGGCAAACTTAACCCATCAACCCTCGATAACAGCAAACTACTTCAACCCGTACAAGAAATCACAACCATTATCGTGCAAATCCAAAAGCTCGGGGCGCAAGTGAACGAAACACTTGGTGCCTGACACCAACAAAAGGCGAGATTTTTCATCTCGTCTTCTTTACTCACTTTAACGCTTTAAACTTATAACAGAGCGGGGGTCAGGCACCCGGTATTATGCCCCCTTTATCCTTGTCATCCCGAGTGCGTTATTTTCCCAGATGATCTTTTCTATGGTTTCCCACTGCTGTTCTTCACAACGAATCATGAGGACTATTTCTGATCTAATGTTTTTTGCTCCGCCTTTACTTTTTTTCACAAGTAACAATTTAATCAAAAATCCTAGTAGTAAACCGCTCACTGCTCCAATAATTCCCCATATAATCGGACCCCATTTTAATACATAGCCGTAAATGGCCCCAAGTAGCATGAAACAGGTTCCTAACATGGCGGCAGCATCAAAAAGACTCATACCGTCAGCCCGATGAATCGTATCAAATAATTTTCGCGGTTCAGACCTTTTATCGAGCGGGGCCGCTAATATCTTATCATTTGAAATTCCGTTTTGTTCCAAGGCTGTGATAGCTAACTCAATAAAAATGCTATTCTCGAAAGTGACAATGACAAACAATGGACAAACACTCACTTTCTACAAAGGGTAAAGGAAATCTTTACTTTGATATTTTTTTCGCAAATATTTGGACATTTCTTTTTCAAACAGTTTGTTGTGTTCAATCGTTAAAACATAAGAATCGTAAATGATGAAAAAATAAATAGAGGGGAAATAAAGGGTCCATTGCATATTTAGTTCATTTATAGCCTTTGTAAACTCTCCCACCATTGAGTAGTTAATCGCTTTAGGTATATGTCCCAAATAACATATGGCTACCGCATAAACAAATATAAAGAATCCTGTAATCACATGGTGGAGATACAGATGACCTAAACCAGGAAATAAGGCTGACCAGATGAGAGCTATTGACGGTTTTCGTTTATCCAAGTAATTGACATCAAATGTTCCCATTTGCATGATCAAGACCTGAGCGTCCTCTCGGTCAGCTAATATATACTGCTTGTTTAAATCAACGGTTGTCCGATAACTATCCCAAATTCCAAACATATAAATAGCCAGATAGAGAATCAGCCACCGATTATCCAATACGTCTTTTGCTTTTTCAAATTCACCCAATAAGGTATATAAAATTCCGAGGTTTACTTTTGCCCGATCATTAATAAATGTCTCCCAGAGAATGAGAATATACCCAGCCGCGTAACGATGCTGCATGATATGCCCAAACCCTGGATAGGAAAAGGAACAAAAGGCTGAAATCCATGGGTTTTTTAAATGCAGCTGTCCTGTTGAAAATTGGGATAAATACGACCTTTGTCTTCGAAACGGAGGTATTTGATTCAATAGTATGTTCTTCTCCTTTAAAGATGTATGTCTTCGTTTATCGTTTGCAAATTATGGGATAAATATCCCCGTCAGGTATAATTAGTCAATCAGCCACAATCCATGTAAAATAGTTTAAAGATAATGAAATGTAGAGGTGAATGCGGATGGTTTGGAAGATAAGTAGTTCCATTAAAGAACAGGTAGATCGCTTTGGGGTGATCATAGAAAAGGTCATTGTCCCAAATGGAGAGGAAAAGAACTTCTCCTATTTAGATTTTGCAAAGGGCGTATGTATCCTGCCAATCACGGCGGATAAAGAGATTATCTGTATAAAACAATATCGACATGCGATAAAGAGTTGGCAATGGGAACTGCCTGCCGGGATGATTGATAAAGAAAGTGATGCTCCACTAGAAACCGCGAAAAGAGAACTTGAGGAGGAAACAGGAAATAAAGCGGAATATTGGCTGGATTTAGGAAGCTTTTATCCTTCTCCTGGTTCAACAAGCGAGGAAATCTATTTATTTGCAGCAACAGGCCTCATCGCTACAGAGCAACGATTGGAAAACAGTGAACAAATTGAGTTACATAAGCTAACCATGGAAGAAGTAATGACCTTAATTATTAACGGCGAATTCAAGCATGGTGCGGGGCTCGCCGCGATATTACGATATATGTTAATGACAGAGAATAATTGATGTAGGTTATGGATGGTAATAAGAGGACGATTTAGTCGGCGAAAGGCCATTTGTGTTACGTGACTGTAATCTCTGATATTCCTTGGTTTCGGGCACGTAGAATCTCCCTACGTTACTGTACTCTTTGATTTTCCTTGGCTTCGGGCACGTAGGACCTCTCTACGTTACTGTACTCTTTGATTTTCCTTGGCTTCGGGCACGTAGAACCTCTCTACGTTACTGTACTCTTTGATTTTCCTTGGCTTCGGGCACGTAGGACCTTTCTACGTGACTGTACTCTTTGATTTTCCTTGGTTTCGGGCACGTAGGACCTTTCTACGTGACTGTACTCTTTGATTTTCCTTGGCTTCGGTCACGTAGGACCTCTCTACGTTACTGTACTCTTTGATTTTCCTTGGTTTCGGGCACGTAGAACCTCTCTACGTTACTGTACTCTTTGATATTCCTTGGCTTCGGGCACGTAGAACCTCTCTACGTTACCCCACTCTCTGTTATTCCTTGGTTTGGGTCACGTAGAACCTCCCTACGTTACCCCACTCTCTGTTATTCCTTGGCTTCGGTCACGTAGAACCTTTCTACGTGACCCCACTCTCTGTTATTCCTTGGCTTCGGGCACGTAGAACCTCTCTACGTTACCCCACTCTCTGTTATTCCTTGGCTTCGGGCACGTAGAATCTCCCTACATTTCCCCAAAACTCAATAGATTTTTCTACAAAGCATATAAATAAGAAGTAACACCAGTTGGTTGTTACTTCTTTCAATGTTATATTGTTTTTTCACCCTTTACCCCATTAATAGAGTAGCTGACTGTTATTTCTGAGTTCAAGGAATGGGAAACGGAACAGTATTTGTCCTTCGACAATTGAATCGCCCGAATCACCTTATCTTCAGGCAATTCTCCTTCTAATGCATAATGAATGTTAATCGTTGTAAAGCGCTTAGGATGATCTTCGGCACGTTCGCCTTTAACATCCATATGAAAAGCGGATAGCTCTAAGCGCATTTTATTCAGGATCGAAATAATATCGATCCCTGTACAACCTGCCACCGCCTGTAGCAGCAGTTCCGTCGGTCTTGGGCCCGAATTCTCTCCTCCGACTTCTGGAGCGGCATCCATCGTAAATTCATGTCCAGAAGGAGTAACCCCCTCAAACGCCATTTTTTCTTTCCAGTTAATTGTTAATTCCATACTCATTCCCCTTTCACTTTTATATTCTTACCCATTCATTACTTCCTTATTTTACATGATCATTTACCGTTTTAACCTTTAGTCGACTGGGGGGCAGACCCTATTGCCCCTACAAAGTTAATCTCTAACTTTCCGTCCTGATTGGTAATTTCAATGACTTTTTCCTCAAAAAAGTATGGGGCATCATATTTATCTTGTTTCTTGATCGTTGCATAATTGTTTTTCGCGGTGAGAACTGGGAAAACTACATTTGTTTTCTTACCTCCACCGTTCTGCACAATTTCCACTTCAGCCATTAACATGACCTGTTTACTAGCGATGGCAAAAAACAGCCTACCGATCTCTCTTCCGTTTTCAGTGATTTTCACATGCTGTAGTATCGAGATAACACACACAATAATATCGTTAACTTGTTCATTGGATAAGCCCTTTAATTGGCAATCAACCAGCACTTGATTGATGCCATTTTTTATTTCCTTGAATGAAAATACCTCTTCTATCTTAAGAGCCGTATTCATTTTTGCGAGATTAGCAAACTTATTTCTTGTCTCGCAAAGATACTCCGTGACAACCCCAGGCTTCGTAGCTCGGCTCACAACAAAGCCCGCCAGCTCCTGAAGACAGCTATTGCCATTGCTGTTATTGCTAATAAGGATTAAAAAGGCGTATACATCCTTCTCATCCAAGCGATTATCCAATAATTTTTCATAGTAATAATTAATTAATGTCCGTTCTTTTCTATCCATTTTATGACCCCTAAATTTAATGTTTTTCGAAACCCAAGTATTTTCCCAACTCCTATTGTACAATTTTTCACAATGAAATACAGGGCAAATAAATAAGACAAAACGGAGAGTCCAAGGGCTCACCATTTTGTCTTATCAAAATCTTTCAAGTAATTCGATGATTACTTTGTATGTAGATGAAGTATCCATGTAAGCGTATCGGCCTTTACCGTTCCAGAAATTACCTCTTTGGATGACGGGATAGCCCAGGTCCTCCAGCAATTTCACTTTTTCCTCGATATCATTAACCACAAAGGAAATATGATGAACACCTTCTCCTTGTGTTTCGAGGTGCTTTTTCCAAGTGCTTGGTGAATCACCCGGCTCAATTAATTCAAGTTGAAGTAAAGGGGTATTAATAAACATATATTTCGAGTCAGCTTCAGTTGGCTTTCCTTCAAAAATAACCTGAGTAAGTTCACTCGGACCTGATTGAATCACTGGAGGTTTTTCCACGCCCAGTAACTTGCAATACGCTTCGGCAGCGGCATCCAGATCATTTACGACAATTGCCAACTGCTCGACTTTATTGGTTCCTAATAAAGGGGTGAAGATATCTGTGGTAGGGGCCGTATCTCTCGGAACAGCACTTTCTAGGAGTTCCAATAGTGTCTTATGACTTTTTAACGTATCCACATAAACATATCTTCCATCACTAGACGTAAATTCCCCGCTCTGAAGCAATGGGTAACCGTTCTCCTCAAAAATAGGAAGTTTCTCTTGAATAGCATCGACATCAAAGGCGATATGATGAATTCCTTCCCCAACAGTATCCAAAAATTCACGCATCGTCCCAGGTTCTTGGTTGGGTTCAATCAATTCGATTTGCACAGTCGGCGTGTTCATAAATACTAGTTTACTCCGAGAAGCACTTGGCTGACCGCGAAAGACTACTTTAGAAACTTCACGTTCTCCTGTTAAGAACCAATTGGGTCTCGGGATGCCAAGAAGTTTCGAAAATGCTTCCGATGCCTGCTCAATATCACGAACAACAAATGCAATTTGATTAATGACGTTATTTCCAGCTAACGGCTTTTTTTCCGTCAATGATTCGATCAATTAAATTCACCTCAATTAGTAATTCGGATACAAATCAACCAAGCCCGCGAACAGCTAATCCTCCATCGCTTGAAATCACTTCACCCGTAATAGCACGTGCCTGTTCCGAAGCAAGAAGTAGATAGGCCCCCACATGATCTTCAGACTTCATCGCAATTTGTAACGGGTTCCGTTTTTTTATGCTTTTCTCTTTCGTCTCATTATCGACCATTTTTACAAAAGACTGCAGTGGTGGAATAACATGTAATGCTGTTAACGTTCCACCAGGCGCCACCGCGTTCACCCGGATTTCTGGTGCTAATTCAAACGCCAGTTGGCGCATTAGTCCAATTTGAGCATGCTTGCTTGCTGTATACCAAACCCCGCCGCCATCCGGATAGAACCCGGCACTTGAGACAGTGAAAATCATATTCCCTGCTGTTTTTTTAAGTTCCGCAGTGACCGCTTTTGCCCCATTAAAATATCCTTTTACATTAATATTGAACAGGAGGTCATAGGCATCAGACATGGCTTCCGGTGTGACGGTTTCAAATTTGGCAAATCCATCGAATACACCTGCATTGGCCACAAAGACATCTAACTTTCCAAATGTTTCCACAGCCCTTTGCACTGCTCGTACATGATCATCATAGATCGAAACGTCGCCTTCAATGCATTGAACCTGTTCACCATATTGCTGTTTGAGCTCATTTAATCCTGCTGCAGACCGATCAAGGATGGTCACAACGGCACCCTCTTTTACAAATGCCTCGGTGACAGCCCTTCCAATTCCGGAGGCACCTCCGGTCAAATAAATTGATTTCCCACTTAGCTGAGCCATCAAGGTGCTCCTTTCTACTTTGGCTTCTATACAAATATAGCCAGATTTCTAGTATTTAAAGTCGTTTGATCTACAATGAATACGCGCTTAGAAAGCTTCCATTCCCCGTCAACATACGTGAATTCATCCTGACGTTCACCTGAAATTAAATCGTGATGAATATCGGTACTTCGGCTGCGATAAATCGTCAAATAGCTGTTAACAACCGCTGTTTCATTGGGAACATACTTAAGAAGGCGAACATTATTGACTGACCTTCGTGTACGAGACGGCGGGATTTCCGCCCAGGCATAATCTGTTTTTAAACGGTCCACGCGAATTTTCAATAATTCAATGTCATCATCAAAAGCAAACATATCGAAGGAATAATCGGGACGTTCAATCCCTTCCTTATTAACCCTTACCGGCATTTGATAAGAAATGTCTGGGTGCAGCAAACTAAACCAGCCATCAAAATCAATATCATCGAGAAACTTCGCTTCCCTGTATAACCATTGCTCCATTTCAAAGGTTGCAAGCATCTTCTCTAAACTCATCATGACTCCTCCAATCTTTTTTTGTAGGCGCTTTCTCTCTTCAAAAAATAAAACCTTAAGAAGTCATGAGATCGAGCCAATAACGATAAAAGTTCCTTTGATTGGCCTCGGTGAATTTATCATCAAAAACGACACCCGGTCCAATAAAATCTTCCACAGGCTTTCGATGTAAGCCCATCGTATAATTAAAGGTCAGCTGCTTCACTAATGGCATCGTCCCGGAGGCTGCAGCAGTAATATCGGTAAATACCTCTGTGTCATCTTGTTCAAAGATTCCTGACGGGCTGAAGGTTAAAACAAACGACTCACGAGAACGTCTTTTCCAATCGGCTGAAGCATTTTTCTCCACTAAAAACCAAGTGATCACTTCCATTTTATCGACACCAACCGGCCGCCATAGACGAACCGAAGTATTCGAAATCAACTGGCCTTTTACCTTCGTATGAGAAATTAAGAAAGATAGATTGGGAAAAATATTGCCAATCATATTTTTTAGATTAGACAACACGTCATACTGCTCTGCTGTTAAATTAGACTTATATTCTTCTTTAAGTTCCTCTGGAAAGGCAAAATCAGGATTAGGCGTGCCTAGATTTAAGCCATGCCCCTTGTCAGTATGAATTTGATAACCCTTTTTGGAATAGGTAGCACTTGGGACCATTCCCAATTTGACAATCGAGCCATGCGTAACCATGGTATGATACGAATCACCCACAAAGTTATCCGCGCCAATTTTCCAGTTCGAATGAATAATAAATCGTTGCGGCGGCCCCAATACTTCCATTTCCGCCCGGCCTGCCAAAATATCGAGATACCATTTAAAATCGCCTAAGAAATCTTCTAATGGTTCAGCCTCGTCATTCCACGTCCCGAACATAAGACCCTTGTAGGTTTCGATTCTAACATGATGAAGCCCTAAACCAGATTTATCAAATTCCTCACCATAAATATCTTTTTGCAGAGGTACCCCAACACAATCCCCATTGTTTTTAAAATTAAACCCATGATACGGGCAAGTAAATAAAGATTTATTTCCTGCATCCGCTCGGCAAAGCTTCATGCCGCGGTGGGTACACATATTATAGAGACAGCGAATTTCACCATCAGCGCCTCGTGTAATAATGACGGAATAACCATGAAATCATTTTTATTGGGAATTTCTGATTCATGACCAACAAATATCCATGTCTTTAAAAACACCTTTTTATGTTCAAGATCATAGATTTTTGGATCTCCTAATAGAGAGGCAGGAATCGCGCCTATTTCTGGCTGAACGGATTCACTTAAGTATTCAACAACATCATTTTGCGACATGTCTTCTAGATTTATGTTTGTTTTAACCATCAACTATTCCCCCTAACACTATTTTTCTTATACTTTTTCCAGAGAATGAGATCAAAAATCTTCGGGTTTCCCCTGTTTTCTTCCATATATAATTTTAACACTTATCCCATTTTAATGACCGCATCTTTATTTTTCAATGCGGACAGCACACTTAATGCAGCCAAATAACTTGTTTTGGGATTATTAGGCATCGGATCATTTTCCACTTTTAGTAATAATGTTCCGAAAGACCCTGTTGCCTCAATCGAATGACTATTTTTCCTCACCGCTGGATCGGAAATAATTTTCACACCTGTTTGCTCTGGTCCGAGGCCCGCCAAAGACAAGATGATCGATACATTAATATTTTTCGGGAACAATTCAATCGCTTCAGCCGCAGAGCCCTCGAACATCACTTTTTCTTGATCGGCAGGAGCACCAGGCAATGCTTGTGGCGGTTTCCTAGTTGTAATCGAAACAGATTCTAGTTCGCCGATCGATTTCGCCGCTTTTAGAACATCTAATCCACCAATGGCACCTGATGGTAAATAAATTTTTGTACTGCTTTCTTGACATATTCTTTCTAGATTTTGAAAAAAATCCACATCGGCTAAGGCGCCAATACTGCTTAACACTAAATCTTTACCGCTTGCTAAGATCGCCGTCGCATAATCTTTCACTACTTGAATGGTCGCCGCTTCAACAACAAGGTCAATATTAGACTGGATAAGTGATTGAATATCCGAATAGTTCTCTACTGCAAACTCAGTAGCAAGCTCCCCGGCTGCTTGCTGATTCCGTGTATAAATACCTACAATTTTACCACCTGAAAGAAGACCCTCAATATTGATGCTTTGAAGGAGGAACTTTCCAATATTTCCTCCGCCAATTAATCCTATTCTCATCTGATGCCCTCCTTCTTAGTTGGCAAAACCGTATGAATCAGCAAAATATTCGAGTCCGCAATGTCTCGTTTCACGGGACAAGCCGCTTTCTTTTTGGCCAGGAAAATCAAGATGGAGATCCTGGAAAACCGTATGATTATTATAAAAGACGGCGCCTGCTTCTAATCGATCAGCTAATTTCACGGCGAGCAATTCATCCTCCGTCCAAACAGACGCTCTTAACCCGAATTCACTGTCATTAGCGAGCCGCACTACTTCATCTACATCTGAAAACGGTAAGATCGGAATAACCGGGCCAAATTGTTCGGCACGAACGATTTCACTCTGTTGGTCCACACCAGTAATGATCGTCGGCATAATAAAATAACCTTGTTCCCACGATTCCGGATCTAACTGAATTCCTCCAGTAATGACATTTGCTCCTGATTCACTTGCTCGATTGATCAGGCCATTTACATAGTCATATTGGGATTTGTTATTTAATGGACCCATTTCAGCATCCGGTTGAATCCCATTCCCAACCCGAATACGGCTAAATTCCTTCGTTAATTTTTCAATGACTTCCTCATATCTGGATTCGTGAACATAGATCCTTTTGATGGCGGAGCACACTTGCCCTGCCGCGCGAAGAACCCCGAAACGGAGACGTTTGATTGCTTCGTCATCCAACTTAGCATCAGCAAGAAGAATTGCTGCATCATTCCCGCCCAGCTCCATATACAGTTTCTTTACTGTCCCAGCAGCAGCACGCATAATTTCTTTGCCTGTTTCCGTACTGCCGACGAACGCAATCGTACGGACGCGCGGATCAGAACAAAGCGCATCACCAATCACACCGCCAGAACCGGTGACAACATTGATAACCCCATCTGGAAAATAGGAAGCTACCACTTTCAAGAACGTCATGATCGTTAATGGACAGCTGGTTGCTGGCTTAACGACCACCGTATTTCCTGTCAACACAGCGGGAATGACTCGTTTAAAGGTAAGAATCAGCGGTGAATTCCAGGGAGAGATGATAGCTGCAACCCCGCGCGGACGCTTGCGGATTTGCACCTTTTGACCTCCAGGCAAACTTTCAGGTTTCCACCATTCTAGCAATTCTTCTGCCCCTTGTTTCATAATATCGACTACTCGAAGCAAATCCTTTTTCGCTTCAACTAGGACCTTGCCATTCTCGCGAACTAACAAACTGACATTCTCTTCTACGATTGCTTTAATCTCATCAGCTGCGAGCCTCATCCGGTTTGCCCGATCCTTTATGTCACTTTGCGACCAGCTTTCATAGACTTTAGCAGCCGTTCCCACCGCTTGATCTACATCCGCTTTTGAACATAAGGCAACTTCACCGACCACTTCACTCGTATGTGCTGGATTGGTGACATTGGCTGTTCTTTCCGCTTGAAGCCACTGCCCGCCAATCAGGTATTTTCCTGAAACAAATGGATGTGTTGAAATCACACTAATTCCTCCCTATAACTTTTTCGGTTTGAAAGCATCTGCTGCACCTGGAGGACCTCCAAAGGGTTTCGCCATTGGTCCGACCGCTTCCATGTCAACCACAATCATCGTTGGCTTTTTACCAGCAACGGCCTTTTCCAGTTCAGTGACAAATTCTGTGGCTGAACCGATCCGTGAGGCATCAAATCCCATCGATTGCGCTAGTAGCACAAAGTCAGGGCTCATTAAATCAACGGCAACTTGACGACCATAGGCCGCACTTTGAATATTTCGAAGCACCCCGTAACCCGCATCATCAAACAGGACCACAATCAACGGTAGTTTTTCCTGGGCCGCAGTGGCCATTTCACCGACATTGACCATAAATCCGCCATCGCCTGCCATCAGCACAACCGGACGATCCTTAAAAGCCATTTGCGCACCAATCGCTGTTGGCAGCCCTTGGCCAATCCCGCCGCCGGACGCATGAATCGATGTCCTAGGTTGATAGATTTCAAATAAGCGGCTTCCCCACACATTCGCCTGAACGGTTACATCCCGGACTAAAATCGTGTTTTCTGGTAACACGTTTCGCATCCCATCGAGGATTTGCTCATAAGGACCCAGTGTTGCTCGTAACTGTGTCCGCAATTCTTCCCGAACGGACTGTACTTCATCTAGATAGGCAGGATCTGGAACGATTGATTTCTGTGATAATGCCTGATTTAATCCTTGTAAAATTTGTTTCGCATCGCCTACTAATCCATAGGTCGCTTCATAGTTACGATTAATCGCCTGCCAATCCGCGTCAATCGAGATATGTTCTTTTGGAACAGGGACTTTCCAATTGGCTGTTTCATTCCATCTAAAGCGAACCCCAATACTGATCAACAGGTCTGAATCTTTCAGTAGGTTTTTCGTTAATTCATTCGCAGCAAAGTGACCGATACATTGTGAATGATTTTCAGGAATGCTTCCTTTTCCAGATTGGCTGGTAATCACGGCCGCCCCAATCGTTTCTGCCAACGCGGTAACCTCATTTGAGGCGCCAGAGGTAATCACTCCTCCTCCTGCCCAAATGACCGGCCGGCGAGCATGACTAATTTTGGCTAATGCCTCTTCAGGAATGGATGGAATGGTTTGATTGGTTGGAGCTATTAAACTGATATCCTCAATCGGATGATTAGGGATAATGGCTGATTGAAAATCAATGGGGATTTCAAGTGTTACTGGTCCTGCCGGATAGGCAAACGCATCTTGTATGGCTTGCCGGACGACGGCAGCTGCCTGCTCTGGTCTTCTTAAGCGAACTGCTTTTTTACAAGACCCTCCCATCATCGACAACTGGTCTTTACATTCATGGATATATCCTCTGCCCGTTCCTAGGTAAGGGGAAGCCACCTCACCGGTAAGATGAAGAACTGGTACACCTGCAGCCCATGCTTCAATTAACGAACCTGCCGCATTTCCGGCACCTGTTCCCGTACTCGTAATCACGACTCCCAATTTACCCGTTGCTCTGGCATAACCATCTGCCATATTTGCCGCGCCGCTCTCACCGCGGGAACAGACTAAATGAATGCTTCCTTCCCGGAGAATCGCATCATAGATCGGCATATTGTGTATACTGACAATTCCAAACGCTGTTTCCACTCCAGCACGGACAAGTTCTTTTACAACTGCATCTGCTGTGGTATATTCCATCTGATTTTGTTCGCTCATCATTCATTCCTGCCTTTATCAGTAATTAAAGCGCTTTACCCAGCGCTCCAGCTGTTTCAATGGTTGAACCCGCTACATAACTTGCTTTGCTTGATGCTAAAAATAAAATCACACTCGCCACTTCTTCTGCTTCGCCAACTCTCCCTAAAGGGATATTTCGCTTTTTGGCTAAGTCAGAATAATAGTCTTCTGCGTTCATATCTGGGGCATTATTCAATCTTCTTCGCTCCCATTGATCGGTACGAATCAACCCTAAGCTCACTGAGTTGACTAAAATATTATCGGAAGCAAGCTCTTGCGATAGAGTCTTACTTAAATTCAATAATCCGGCTCTTGTTGCCGCCGTCGCAATCATATGTCTTTCCGGCTCTTTCGCTAATGTAGCATTGATATTTATGATGCGGCCGCCGCCATTCTTAACCAAATAAGGATGAACTGCCTTCACCGCATAAATGATGGCAAAGTATTTCAATTGGATTTGCTGCTCCCATTGTTCATCCGTCACATCAAAAAAGTAACCCATGACACTTTGTCCAGCAGCATTCACAAGGATATCAATCCCGCCAAAGTGTGTGGCTGTCCCGATGATAAACGAGTTAACATCATCCTTATTAGTCACGTCACAGGTTGCTGCAAAAATCGAATCGGCTGGTCCAAATTTCAGCAGGTGATCATAGGCTTTTTCTTTCCGCTCGCTATTTCTGCCGCAAACCGCGACGCGGGCACCTTCCTGAAGAAACATTTCTGCCGTCTTTAAGCCAACTCCAGAGGTTCCTCCCATGATGACCGCTACTTTACCCTTTAATCCTAAATCCATCCTGACACCCCTTTTCGTCAAACCAATGCTTTAACATCTACCCAGCCTGGGTCTGGCTCGCCTCCCATTGCTGCCCGTGTTTCCGGTTTTGGAGGGCCGGCAATTCCCCATTGGTCCATTAAATGTGGCACTCGCTTCCAGACACGCGCTCTCCATTCTGACTCATCTTCAATCGTTTCCAAATAACAGGTATACTCCATCACAAACTTCCCTGGATCTTGGAAGTAACAAAAAACATTGTTTCCAGGACCGTGGCGTCCTGGGCCCCAAATCTCTTGATAGCCTGCTTTTCTGACATTACTGATTCCTCGCATCACTTCATCCACCGTATCCACTTCGTAGGCAATATGATTAACGGAGGCGTGAGCATCCTGATTGAAGGCAATCGAGTGGTGTTTCCTGTTACAGCGTAAGAAGGACATTTGGTGCTCACTCCAGTCGGTCACCTTAAACCCTAGTACATTCGTATAAAAATCAGTAATCATATCAAGGTCTTTCGTATTCATGACGACATGGTTCAGTTTGACTGGATCGACATTTTTCTTGTTCCAAATCGAGGTATGGATTTCCACCCAAGCTGATAATTCGATACAGCGATTTTCTGGATCGACAAAACGCAACCCATAACCTTTTCCTTCCTCATCCAAATAACCAGGTGGGGAAACAATCTTCACACCTTTTGAAGCAAGGATTTCTGCCGCTCTGTCGACTGCGTTTTTATCCACCATACCGAACGCAATATGGTGCAGCCCTCTTTTTTCTCCTGCATGCAAGCTTAATATATGGTTTTCTGGGCCGGCCCCGCGAAAGTAAACAGACTGTTCATCTTGAGAAACCTTATCCAAGCCCCATATTTTCTCATAAAATTCAGCTTGTTCCTTGAGAACGGGGGTAATTAAGCTAATATGCCTTAAATGTGTGATTCCTAACATCCTGCTACCTCCATTTTTTCGTTTAAAGTTAACAAGGATGATCCCGCATGAAAATAAGAGGACCATCCCTGTCAACGAACAAATTCTTAAGTTTCAGGGAGTATGTTTGCTGAGAAACATCTGCCTATTGAAAAATTATTTTCCGGTAATAATTGCTTCTCTCTCTTTAGCCCGCTTAAGACGAAGTTCCTCTAATGCGCTACCTTTTGGATAAGTCGGTAAATTCGGCTTAACAGCACCCAGCATAACGAGCATTAATGCCTCTTCATCGCTATCATTGCGCAGTCCGCGATAGACGCCTGGAGGAGAGCTGATACAATCCCTTTCATTTAAGACGATTTCATGGACTTCACTTTCACCCTCTTCTTGGATGAGTGCAGTCACACTGCCTTTTAAGATAAAGAAAACTTCCTCCACATCATCATGTAAATGAAGTGGTCCTTTACACCCTGCTGGTAAAACCATGGTGCTTAATGTGAAGTGTTCTGCAGCAATCACATTTGCATCATTATTAGCAGTGGCACCGCGGCCGATATATCTCATCTGTGCTCTACGATAAGCTGGGTCCACTTCTTCCTGAAACTTCAACACGTTAAAATCTAATGAGCGATCCTTTAACCTCGCCACATATTTTTTCTCAAACGCTTCTACTGAAAACTTTTCCTCAGACATTTACAACACTCCTTCTTGAATATGTTTTATATATAAAACGTTGTTTTCTTTATAAACTAATATTAATTCCAAATACTATAATTGTCAATTATAAATATTGAAAATATTTAATATATCAAACTATGTTTTATATGAGAAACAATATAACCTACTAACATATTATAAAATCACCTGTTGAGGAGGTAGATTCTCAATCTTTAGCTCTGCTGCTTCCCTTTTCAATGTAAATAGATACGCAATGAACCCAAGCGTAGCTGCGATAATCAACATCACAATGGAAGGTCCAAAGTCCCCACCGGCAATATCAACCATCCAACCCATAATATAGCTTGAAAACCCGCCAAGAATGTTAGTAAATCCCATCAACCCGGCAGCACGTCCGGCTGTTTCAGGCGTAGAGAATTTAACCATAAATAAATTACTTAAATGGAATACGCCGCCTTGTGTTCCCATTGCTAAGCCCATGCATACCCCGGCCATAACTGGCTGCGGAGAAAGAATGGCCGCAGTTAAAAATGATGCCGTCAAAAGAAATAGGATCGTCGCAAGTAAACCAGGACGCTTGGTTTTATCCGCTAGAAATCCGCAAATTAATACGAATCCTAAAGCAAACAGCCAAGATAAAGAGGTGATTCCAGTCATAGCCTCCCTTGTGAAACCTTTCGCTCCGACTAAATAAGTAGGCAGCCAAATACTAATACCGAAAAATAAAAATGACGACACTAACATACCGAACCAGACAATCCAATAACGATAGTCTTGAACAAAGCTTTGTTTTTTCGTTGATACTTTAGAATCTGACTGTCGAATATACGCTAATTCCCTTTGATCTAGTCGTGGATGTTCTTCAGGTGTATCGCGAGTAAGGAAGATAAACATAGGAAGAACGATTAAAATATTAAATGCTGCTAAAGCGAAAAAGGCGGCTTGCCAATGGAAGGTGGCAATAACAAGCGTTAAGATAATCGCTCCACTAGCAGGTCCTAAATAGTTTCCTACCAGCCATGAGGATTGTGCCCGCCCAAGTTCACGCTGATTAAACCAGTTTGAGATAAATTTTCCGCAAATCGGAATCATCATCCCCTCACCAATACCAAGAATGACACGGCTCAAGATAAACATCTCGTAGGAAGTAGATAACCCGCCAATAATCATGGTAATAGCCCATACAATCAGACCGAAGATACCTGTCTTCCTTGCTCCAAGCTTGTCAATGATAAATCCCCAAAATATATTGGATAAGGCATAAGCTATGGTAAAGATAAATGTAATCATCCCAATTTTTGCATTCTTATCTGCACCTGTTAATCCCAGATCATTTAAGAAACCTTGATCCGTTTGGATAATTGAAATACCTAATTTATCAATTTGTCCAAAAAACCAAAAAAAGAAAATAGGCATAGCAATATAAATCCAACGTTTATTCGTTCTCAGCATTAAAGAGCCCCCTTTTGATTTTAATCGAGTGAATGCGCTTCCAGAAGATTTAATTATTAAATATATATAATACTTCAAACGCCCAAACGGACTCTTATCACTCCTTTTTTTATTTTTCGCAGCAAGGAATAAGTTTTATATACAAAACATAGTTTCCTGCTAAGTTTATTTTAAAGTTTTGAGAATATTACGTCAACAAAAATCATTAATTTTGTTTCACAAAATAAAATTAGTTTTATATATAAAACTAAACAACAAAAAAAACTTGCGAAAATTCGCAAGCTTTCTAGTTCATTTTTGAGTGGCGGCCCATAAATCCAGATAATATTTCGGAAACTTCCAGCACTTTAGGTAAGGCAATTTTTTCAATAAATTCTTGATTGAAGGTAGCTTCTGTGGCGACCACATTAATCGCTGCCATCACTTGACCCGTTCGCTCAAATATGGGAGCAGCAACCGATTGAATTCCATGATGGAATTCACCCTTGGTAATCGCATATCCCTTTTGCCGAATCGTAGCTAATTCTTGTTGAAAATCCATGTAATCTGTTTGCGTTCTTTCCGTATATGGTTTTAAATTAGAGCCAAATAATATTTGGTTTAATTTTTCTTGGGGTTGATAGGCCAGCTGTACTTTTCCATTAGCGATCGCATGGGCGGGCAGTCTCAAGCCAATATTCACATTAACTGCCGAGACTCCTCGGACTGGCGCACTGCCAACATAGACAACTTCTTGACCATCCAAAATCGATAAATGACAAGATGCCCCAGTTTCATCCCTTAATT
Source organism: Bacillus sp. OV166 (assembly GCF_900177675.1). Classification (GTDB taxonomy): domain Bacteria; phylum Bacillota; class Bacilli; order Bacillales; family Cytobacillaceae; genus Neobacillus. Next base: position 5,876,757 of record NZ_FXWM01000001.1, read on the forward strand.
TTTCTAAATATGGCTGCGCAATTTCAGGGAGTTTTAAGGTACTTAAATAGGCAAAGCCTAATTCCAACACCTTTGGGGTTAAACTGTAGCGCTTCGTATGTTCATCTTGATAGAGATATCCAAGTGTTTGAAGTGTATACAATAACCGGAACGGAACCGTTCGACTTACATCCAGTTCTTTCGCGATTTCAACCAAGGATAATGTGGGGCGCTCTTCACTAAATAGCTTTAAAATTTCCAATCCTCGCACTAAGGCATTGGCATTATATCGTTCCTTTTCATCTTTTGCCATAAGCATCTCACCATCTCATTGTTATTAATTTTCATATACTACAATCATATCAAAGTTTATGCAAAGAAGGGCAATCTCTGAGGTCAGAAAGTCTAGAACGATTGCATTAAAGTTATTGGGATCTTCTTGATAACATAAATGACCAGTCCTAGGGATGGTAACAAATGTTGAATCCTTTATTGTCTCATGAAAAATCTGCGACTCACTAACTGGTGTTACTCTATCTAATTCTCCGCAAATAACAAGGGTAGGTGTAGTGATCGAAGATAGAATATCCATTTGATTTAAAGAAAAAAGTGAATAGGCGACAGAGCGGAATCCCATCGGTCTGATTTGCGAATAGATTCTTTCTGCCTCTTTCTTTATTTCCAGATCTGGCTGCGGTGAAAGGAGTTCCTTTACGCGAAGCTTCGCCAGTTCTGGCGGCTCTACTGTTTCAATGTTATGTAGACGATATTGGATAATCCCTTTAATTGCTTTTTCCATGATTGAGAGTTGTTCCCCATTCCATGTAAGATAATTAGTGGGGCACCCTCTCCTTCGATTTCATAATGGATCTGTAAATCTTCCACTTGTAAAAAAGGCATATTCTCCCTCCTGTTTGTTTTATAAGTAAAACATTGTTTCATATTTATATAATAAAACAACTGCAGGATAAGTCAACCGAATTTTCAGAAGTTCCTGAAATCTTTATAACGGCTTCAAAATCCCATGGACGATATTAATGAAGTATAGTTTCAACCAAAAAAGCCCTTGTAGGGCTTTTTTAAGTTACGACTAATCGTATTTTCTTAGAAACAGATTGTGGCTCCAACGATGATTAACAAGATAAACAATACAACGATTAAGGCAAATCCGCCCCCGTAGCCGATACCACCGTAGCCATAGCCACAACAACCACCAAATCCACCATATCCAAACATTCTATACCCCTCCTTAGACTTATTCCCTACAATTTATGTTAAGAAATAAGAATCGGAAGGGCTCTTTCCCTAGGATTTTTATAAGAACAAACAAATTTCTATTTCATATAGAATATGTAGGATCCCCAGCCAACTATACTTAATTTAATTATCTCTCCCTGGTTTGTAGTAATATGGATCGCCTTTATGTTCCTTCATTTCATTATTGTCTATAAATAACTTTCCATCTTCTAAAAAAGTTGCTAATAGAACATTCTCTACTTTTTCACCCGATTTTTCGAGCTCGTCAATTAGCCAACCACGGTCTAATTGCAGATATTTTAAATTATGGTAAACAATTTGACCGTCCATGATCAGTGGGATAGGAAGATATTCTCTCTTTACATGTAAATTTAAATCATTAGGTTGAACTGGTCGGTATTCCGACTTGGGGATAACACTAATACTTCCTGTTTCCTCCATCACTGCAATTGCAATGTTTTGAGTATCAGTGTACCCTTGTACTCTTAAATATGACAATAACTCAATTATTGTCATACGCACCTTTTTCAGCCCTTTTCGATCGATATCCCCGTTATGAATTAATACCGTTGGACTTTCATAAAGAATCCATCTTAATTTATTATGTAAGGATAAACGTATAAAGATTTTATATAGAATGACTGTGATTCCAGCATAGGTAATAGCCATTCCCATACTTTTAACCTCTATAGGGGTACTAATGATATTGGTTAGGACAAGAATATACAATAAATCGAAACTGTGCATTTGAGCTACAGCTTTTTTTCCAGTCAGCCTTAAAAACAAATATCCTACCACAAAAACCAAAAATGCATGGTAAATTGCTTCCAAATTTGCATCTCTCCTTATAAATCCTATCAAACGCCGTAACGGAACTAAAGTTATCTATAGTATTAGAAGTTTTATTCCTGTCTAAACCTCTTAAGGATGGTTGCAATACATATCGCTATCTCCGATTTCGTCTCGGACACTTTGGAAACGGTAATTCACCATAGAAAAAGAGAGGCCCATTGCCTCTCCTTTATCACCGTATATTGTTGAAGTATAATCAGCATGGTTTGCGTGAGACATATCCCAGCTTATTTTTTTGAAAGTCCCTCCACATCAACAAATGGAGTGGCTCCGCCTGTTACACTTGGCAAGCGGCCATCCCATTTTTCTAAAGCCTTTTCTTGGACTTCAATTTGCTTTAATTGGATTAATTCCGCCGTTACCTCTTGTTTTTTCAATCGTAAGGCTTCAGCCTCTGCACCAGCTTGAGCAATTTTCTGCTCGGCCTCGATTTTGATTCTTTCGAGATCTCTTTTTGCACGTAACGCATTTTGTTCCGCGGTTTGTTTCGATTCAATTGCTTTATTGAATTCTTCACTAAAAGCAAATTCTTTGATATTGATATCTTCAAGAATCATATAATATTTAGTTAATTTACTTGCGAGCATATCTTTCACTTTTGCGGATACTTCCGGTCGTTTGGAAATTAATTCTTCCGCTGTGTACTGGGCGGTGATTGCCTTTAGTGATTCGGCAATTGCTGGGTCAACGATGCGGGTACGATAATCCAAGCCGATTTCTTGATAGAGCTTATTCACCGCATCTGGATCAGCAGAATAGTTTACGGCCACCATGGCGGTGACCATTTGCAGATCCTTTGAGGCAGCTGTTTGCGAACTTTCTTCTTTTTGGACCCGGACTTCAATGGGTTGAACGGTTTGAATAAACGGAATCTTAAAATGAAATCCTTCCGTTAAAATCGTCGGTTTAACGGCCCCTAATTGTAACAGAACTCCTCTATATCCAGAATCAACGGATGTACTCGAAAAAAAGCCAACCACGATAATAACCAGCGCAATGATTCCGCTTACTATAGATTTCGTATAGTACATTTTGATCCCCCCTTTAAGATAACCTTATGAAAATAGTTCCAGATTTATACAGAGGGGCAAGCAAAGAACTATTGAAATGTTAGCCGCGATTAATTATTTTATAATTTTCTATCCATCATTTAAAAAGCTCTTTCAATGAACCATACTAGTCCAAATGCTAATATAGCTACTGAGGTTCCAGGGATGACCCATTTAATTGGTTTTAAGGTTAATTTCTTGATCCACAAAATTAGCGGATATGCTAAGGAAACGATTATTAATTGACCTATTTCAATTCCTAAATTAAAGGATACAAGGGACGTAACCATATGGTTTGTGTCTAATCTCATTTCCGCTAAGATTCCTGCAAAACCGAATCCATGGATTAATCCAAAACCAAAAGCAAGCCATGGCTGGTGTTTTGAGTCCTTATTAAAAATATTAATGAGTGCAACGTAAATAATGCTTAATGCGATAGCAGACTCTACAAATCTACTTGGTAGATGAATGATATCGAAAGTTGCCAATGCTAATGTGATACTATGGGCAATCGTAAAGGCTGTTACTAAGGATAAAATGTGACGAATTGTTTTTGCCCCAAAAAGCAAACTAATAACAAACAGGATATGATCATAACCTGTGAAAATATGTTCTAATCCAAGAACTAAAAACTGTTTCGCATTCTGTAAGAAACTTACTTCTCCAATCTCTAATTCTCTTGATTCGAATGTAAGAATTTTTTCTTGCTGTTTCCCATCCATTTTAATGGTGGCAAAGTTCGCATGGCTTGGGTCAGAATCATCCAAAAACATATTATATTGGACTACTAGTTTTTCTGGTTTATGCTCGGTTTTATACGCCAAGTTAATAACCGCAAAAGGACGCTCCTTTATCATCTCTACATCTGTTTTTACCACGCTACCTTCAATCAGTTCGCTGTCTGTATAAAGTTTTATATGGGAATTAATATATTGCTGCACAACCTTGTGGTCAATTAACTGCTTTTGATCCGTTTCCTTATTCAGTGCATGCCCTAGTTCTTCCAAATCGAGCTTCAATTCATAATCCAATGATTTCTCTTTGACTTCAATGGTGGAAAAACCTTCACTATTATTGGTATGAGCAGATGCCGAGGGAGGAAGGAAAGAACTTAATGAAAGAAAGATGAGCAAAATAGGGAACCATAACTTTTTCACTATATCCACGTCCATTTCTATGTTTTTTCAATGTTGTCTCACCAAGATAATGGAAAGACGAGGAGTTTTTATGCCCCTCGTCAAGTTTCCATTTGTCCTAATTATTTACTAGTGTTGATGAAAATTGGATTTGAGTAGAACCAAAGATCAGTCCATGGGTTCTCGCCTTTTGGATCTGCTACTGGTTCTAATTGGTCTGTATTCGTGCCACGCAAGCGAATATAGCTATCATTATCCACATCCTTTAATGTATAGGAAATGGTGATATATTCACCGTCTTGTTTCCAGTCACTTTCCGTGAAACGTTTCACGACTTTTGTTGAAGGATTAGCAGCAGTTGAACGGTCTTCCACTTTTCCCTTTACAACACCCATAATTAAGTCTACACGTTTTACATTTGGCTTATCGCCATGAGAGTTCGCAGCATTTGGATCTTTCAGGCGAATCGTTACCGTTACATCGCTAGATTTCTTCCCTGGAAGAGTTAGAGTTTCACCAAATGATGCTGTATTTCCTTTCGCCTCAGCATGCATTGGAGTTTTGCCTACAGCTTGTGCTTTAGCATCTAGTTCTGAGATAAGGTCACCAGTTGTAACGAATACATGACCATTACGAAGGTTTTCCATTATATCTTTGTAGTTTTTCTCTGCTTTTACGTAAGTTTTCGAATACTCACCAGGCCAGAAGTCGCTGCCTCCATCACGCCAGTTGACGTGTGAGTCAGAAGTAGAAGTTACCCACCAATGTCTTCCTTCACCTAGCATTGAATCCCAAAAGCCTCCAACTTTAGCCGTCATTTGATCGAATCCGCCCATTGTCGGATAATTTCCGTATCCACCACGAGTACCACTAGGATCGATAGACCCATCTGGATTGATCGCACCCGCTTGATGGCCTGGAGCACCCTCCATACCTACAGAAACATTCGGTGCTGTATCATTCCAATTACGGAATTCCTGTGGTGTATCCTGCCCCCACTTTGCATCCCCGCTTGCAGAACGAGAAGGATGGTTGGCAAAAAGAACAGGTTGTTCTTCTAGTCCTTTCATATAGTTAAGAGCATCTATCATGTTAGACTCAGTATTTCTGCTGCCATCATTCGGATATGGTTCACGAGTATTAAACTTGCTTTCAATGTCATAAAGTGTTTGCGATTCATTCTCCCCATTTGGAATAATTAATGAACTATGATCGGCAGATGGTGTATCGAACTCCATTCCGTAGAATTGAAGAACTTCAGGTACTGCTTGACGAGATTTCAATAATTCAGGATATGCTTGTTCTAAATTCACTTTAGAATGGTTCGGACCGCCGTGATCCGTTGTGACCATCCAATCAAGTCCGTACTTTCTGGCATTTGTCGCATTTTTTACAGTTGGATAAATGGCATCTCCACCTCGAATTGCCGTTGGAGGGTTTGTAGAATTGTCCCAGCCTACACTCCACTCGCTATGTATATGGTGATCACCTGCAAGCCAAGTAGCGTCTTTCTTTTTCACATCTTCTTTTGAGAATGCTTGTGCTTCCGCTTTTTGATTACCACCCTGATTAAATAAGGTTTGGGTTGTAAAAGCAGTGGTTGCGAGAACAGTCGTTGCGATTAAAGGAATAGCCTTCTTAAAACGAGATTTCATGTTTACTTGCCCCCTTTTATATTATTCAACAGTTATAATAGTAATTTAGTTGTGTTGTAGGGAGATGGATATTCAGTAAATTTATTGTAAATTTTGATAACATTTCTTTTATCTCGATACCACATAAAGAGCCCTGGGAGTGCGGCATAAAAATTACTCCTTTTAGATTTACCTAAACATCAGGTAGTCTTTCAAAGACCAATTAATCTTAGGAAATAATGAATACCAATCATCCCCAAAAGAACGACGAAAGCTACTTTTCCTTTCGGCAGGTTTTTCGATTTCTTCCACAGCAGTTCATAAAATGTAACGTAACCCATGGTTCCAATTGTCATTCCCATCATGACAGTGTTCCATTTTAATGAATCCCATCTCATATTTAGTCCCATAAAGATATTCAGGCCAATCACTATCGATAGTGTTGAGCAAAAAATTGTAAACAATCCATTTTTCATTTTTGTAATTGGTATTAATGACATAAGAATCATACCTTCGGGGATATGGTGGAGAATAAAAGCTGCCAAAAGTCCAAAGTTTATCAGTTGACCCTGTTGGAGGCTAATTCCAAACGTGACCCCCGTAGGGATGCTATGTATGATTAATGCTATAAATAAAAGATAAAGCGTCTCTTGATCACCTTGATAAAGATAAGATTTATTATGTAAGAAAACTTCCATTGTTATCATGATAAAGATACCGATTGATATGCCCGTAAAAATACCGATGGTTTGATAATGGCTGAATACTTCAGGAAGTAAATCAAATGCAAACATGCCTGTTAACATTCCTCCGCAAAGGATTTGTAAGTAAAAAGAGTTCTTATTTAAGAAATGAATCATAAGTCGAATGGAGGATCCACCCAAAAACATAGCACCAAAAATAAGCAAGGTTACCAAACTGCTTAACCTTATTTCTTCAATCATAAAGATCCTCCCTATACAATCCGTTTTTGCTTAAAAAATTTTTCTTACTAACATATGATATTTAGCTGTATTTTAGGCTTAAAAGCAACAAATGATTGGGACAATCTCCTAGTTAGTCGGTTAACATTTAGAAATGATATTATCTTGGGTTATTTGTTGGACGTTTAAGCACGTACTTTCTAAAGGCAACAAAAAAGCAGCCAATAATATGGCTACCATCTTTTATATATTCCTGTATTAAATTATTCTTGTAATTTATGATTTGATTTTTGTTATTATCCAGCAATTTTTGAAGCGATTTTTACGTTTTAAAATTTAAATGGACAAAGAGAACATCAAACCCATATATAAAACAATGATAAAAGTCACACCAAGTGCTACTGCTAATATAGGTCTTTTCTGTTTAAAACTGAACAAAATCATTAACAAAAATAGCATTGAAAGAATAACTAACAATAGCGATTGGAATGAAGGTGCTAAATGCACTTGTAAGGTTGAAAGGATATTTTTCCCCCATAACCATTCCACCCACTTCGATGCACCCTCCGACTTCACGGTAAATTCAACTTCATGTGGTGGGGATAACGTTCCCATCACAGCCGTGAAATAAAAAACGAATAAAAGAATCACGCTTTCCCCTCTTATCCATGGTCTAGGATTGAAGGATGAAATCTTTAATGATTTTCTTGAAAGTACACCATTTATAAAGGCAAAAACTAAAACAGGGATTATACTAATATGCTTTAAAAGCAGCATTTGTCCATAAGGCAAAACCCAAGCCTTTACATAGTCCTTTGGTTCAACCAAAAATAACATCAGATAGATACCACTTAAAAGAATGATGATTAAACATAAAACTGCAAATGGAGTAAACCACCTTAAAAATTTAGACCAATTTGTCTCCTCTTTTGAGAACCAGGCAACATTAATCAGTATGCCTGTCCATAATGTAACTAATAAAAAATGAATGCTGTGAGATAATAACCCAGCCCAAAATGACAGTGAAGCAACATGACTTGAATACCCAACAGTTAGTATCATTAACAATAATAATAATGATTGTATATATTTTGAGCCATTTAGCAAAATCGTTAAATATAAACATGTGGCTATTAAACCTATTAAGATCCAAGCTCTGCCCACTTGAAAGTCTAACAAAACAGATTTCGTTGCTAGTGCAAGACCTATACCATCCTGAAAATAGGAAACGGTTTGAATAATGGGTCCTAACGAAAAGATAATCAGTCCAAGTGTAGAAAGCAGTAAAACTGGTTTCGGAATATTTATTTTGGGCTTATTGGCTTCTGGTACAAATTGTAACGCCACATGTCCAACAAGGATGGAATACAATAAATAACTTCCGAATTCTGTAATAGGAATTACGAACCCCATTCTTAACGCTTCCTTCTAAATAACAGGAATAGACCGATGATAAAAATTACGAGTACCACTACAATAATAATTGGGTTCAAATTAGATGTCTTATCCGTCGATTCACTATTAGTTTTTTCCTGTTTGGTATTCTCTTTTTTAGGTTCTTCTTTTTTGGGAGTAACTGGCTGTTTTGTTTCAGCTTTTGGTTCCTCCTTAACTTCTTTTTGTACAGTGAATGGAATTTCACCTGTTATGGGGTGACCGTCCTCACCAGCAATACTCCATTTAATCGTATAGGAGCCATTTTCTATCGGTGTTGATAATGTACCTATTAATTGATTTTCTTTTGGTGTAACACTTACTAAGGGTCCTTCTTGCCCATCTTTTACCAAAGTCATGGTGCTTAAGGATTCAATCTTACCTTCATATGTAAGAACGATTTCTTTTAGATCCTCTTTAACTATTTGATTTGCAGCAGGATTGGATGAAGTTAATTCTGTATGTGCACTTGCGATTGTTGGAATCATCACCAACATACTAATTAGTAAGAAAAGTAATTTTTTCATCTTGTATTTCCTTTCTTCATAGCCACTATTTTTCTATACATTCTTTTCATCATAACATTTGTTTCTTGTATTAATTTGTATTGATTTTCAACAATTTTGTGAACATCATAAAAATCCAATCCTATATCCGTACCGAGAAATTTAAGAATTGGACAAAGGCTTCACATATATCATCGTGTTTCAAAAAAATTTACCCTCATCATTCAAATATCTATTTGATTATTAGTATATAAAAAGGTATTCCAATGGTCAAACAATTATTTGAATGTTTTAATAAAAACTTATATTTGGTTATTGACAATAAGTTTGTCTTTGTCATAGAGTATTGGCAAGGACAAATAAATTTGCACGAAGGAAACTTTTTAAGAGGAGGTCAAAGAATGGCGGAAAATAAAATTTCTAGACGAGATATTTTAAAAATGGGAACTACTGGAGCACTAGGGATTGCAGGCAGTATTTATTTAAATAAAGTGGCACCCTTTTCAGATGTAGTTCATGCAGAGAATCATGCTTCCAATCACAATAGTCATTCTGCAAATCACACCAATAAGTATGATTCTTCAAAAACAGAGGGTTATAAGATGGCTAAACGTCTTTTAACCGAATTTGATTATGGAAAAGCAACAAAACTTTCAGACGGTCGGACTTTACGTGAATATGAAGTTGTAGCGATTGACAAGGAAATTGAAATTGCAAATGGTATTAAGTTTCCAGGCTGGACTTATAATGGAACCATTCCAGGTCCAACATTCCGCTGTACCGAAGGCGATCTTCTACGATTTCATTTTACAAACAGTGGGAGTCATCCACATTCTATTCATTTTCATGGGATTCACCCACCAGACATGGATGGATTAGATCCTATCGATCCAGGTCAATCATTTACGTATGAATTTGAAGCAAATCCATATGGATTACAACTTTATCATTGCCATGTTCTACCGCTACGACGACATATTCATAAAGGGTTATACGGTAATTTTATTATAGATCCAAAAACTCCAAGGGAACCTGCACTAGAATTAAATATGGTCATGAATGCTTTTGATTTAGATTTAGACGGTGCAAACGAATTTTATACGGTGAATGGGTACGCTTTTGCCTTTATGAATCATCCAATTAAAATCAAGAAGGATGAACTTGTCCGCATCTATTTAAGCAATTTAACCGAGTTTGACTTACTAAACTCCTTCCATTTACACGCAAATTATTTTACCTATATTCCGACTGGTAGAAACGACAATCCGACTCAATTTACTGATACCATCATGCAATGCCAAGGGGAACGTGGAATCATTGAAGTTCGCTTTCCGTACAAGGGGAAATATATGTTTCACGCTCATGTTAGTGAGTTTGCAGAACTTGGCTGGATGGGATTCTTTGAGGTTGAATAGAAGGGAGTGATCATCATGTTTATGAAATCAAAGTGGTTAATTTCAGGTCTTATTCCACTTGTTCTGTTACTGCTTGTATTGGGGTGGGTATTTAAAAATGGGGCTGGAGTGGAACGAGATCCTGCTGCTCCAATAGAGGTTCTAAATGTTGAACAGATTAAAATTGTACCTTCAGGATTTGAGCTGGATGTCAGTAATACTGGCCCAGAGACATTGACCATATCTCAAGTGATTGTGGATGATTCTGTATGGAATTTTTCAATAACTCCTGATTCAACACTTAAACGATTTGAAGATGGAAAGGTGACGATTAAGTATCCATGGGTAGAAGGTGATCCTCATACAATTCTATTAATATCTGAAAATGGGATAATAACAGAAGCTGTTATTGATGCAGCCACCTTAACTCCTGAATTTTCATGGGATAATCTGTTGAACTACGGATTTATTGGCTTCTATGTAGGAATTGTTCCCATTACATTAGGATTACTATGGTTTCCATTTATGAAACGTTTGAAAAAAAGCTGGATTAATGCCATTCTTGCTCTCACAGTTGGCCTCCTGCTATTCTTATTTTTTGGTACGTTATTTGATGGATTTGAAATAGGAGCAGAAGCACCGTCAGTATTCCAAGGCAACATGGTTGTGATTATATGTACAGTTCTTTCATTTCTTTTACTGGTTGGATTTGATCAATATCAAAACCAAAGACAAAAACGAACGGGTTATTCTCCACTGGGAATTTCATTATTGATGGCAACAGGAATTGGTCTTCATAATTTTGGTGAAGGATTGGCTATAGGCTCATCATTTGCACTGGGTGAAGCTGCATTGGGTACATTTTTAGTAATCGGATTTACTCTGCATAATATTACTGAAGGGATTGGGATTGCTGCACCATTACTGAAGAGTAAGCCAAAGATTACCCAATTTGTGTTATTAGGCACGATTGCAGGTGCCCCTGCGATATTGGGAACTTGGTTCGGAGGGTTTATTTTTTCACCAATTTGGGGTGCAGTATTTTTAGGTGTTGGTGCAGGTGCCATTTTACAGGTAATATTCGTTATTTCCAAAATGCTGATGGAAGAACACAAAAAGAATAATGAACCAGTTGTATCATGGATGAATTTTACTGGATTTACGCTTGGAATATTAATCATGTATTTTACGGCTTTTTTCGTAAAATAATCTGGAGGAATTTGAAATGGCTAATATAGGAATTGGTGGTGCATTATTGATATTTGTGATTGCCTTAATTGTTTTTGGGCCGAAAAAACTCCCAGAGCTCGGTCGTGCCGTAGGATCTACACTTAGAGAATTTAAACAGTCAACAAAGGGCATAATGGATGATGACCACGATAAAGAGAAGAAATAAATTTACGAGGTGGCTCATCGATTAAGACGATGTACCACCTTTTTTGATGTATTACTTTTTATTCTAGAAATTACTCTTCCTTTGCTGCTTCGTTTACTCGCTTCTTGAAATCGTCATAGGTGTTCCCTTCAAATTTCACACCATTAATAAAAATCGAAGGGGTACTTGTAATACTTAACTTATTAGCTGCACTCATATCTTTTTCCCATGCCTCTTTTGATTGGTCATTTTTAAAGGCATTAACCACTCTTTTCACCTCTGCTTCAGAGACAATTTCGCTTAAAGTGTCCTTAAGAAAAGAATCTGAATATATATCCATTTGCTCTGCTTCAGTATCATCAGGCTGTTTTTCATATAATAGTTCATGGAACTTCCAAAACTTTTCATTTCCCAGTTCCTTAAAGACGTTTTCTGCAAATTTTGCAGAACGAGTAGAATCCACATTGATAAACGAATAATTCATGAAATAAAACGAAGCTTTTCCTGTATCGTTAAAATCCTTTTCGATATTCGGGAGAAGTGTGTCATTAAAATTTTTACAATAAGGACATTTATAATCACCAAATTCAACTATTTTTACTGGGGCAGACTTCTCTCCTAAAAATGGTTGTCCCTCATAGTCTATTGCTTCTTTTTTAGCCGTATTTGATAAAAAAATTATACCGACTAGACAAACAGCTATTAAACCAATCACCCAGAATATAAATTTAGATGATTGATTTTTCGATTTTTTTGTTTTTTTGTTTCCTGAAAACATCTATTCACCCTCTATTTAAACTTTTAATCTCTCTATGAATTTACATCTTTATTGTGGTTTTTTAGAGAACAATTTTGAATCAAGAGAAAGAGCAGAAGTTGAATTTAGGAATATATATACTGCCATGACCGCAAAGGCAAGATCCAATTCAAACCCCGCACCTTGTCCATTTCCCATGAAACCTGCTGCCAATTTTACTTTCCAAATGGCTCCAATCATAATGAATACAAAGAGAGCTGCGATATATCGTATTCCAAATCCAATTGTTAACAACAGACCCCCTACTAATTCAATAATGGCGACTATGTACCCAACAAAACCTGGAATTCCTAAACTATCAAACCAACCTATAGTATTTTCAATCCCATTTTGAAACTTTGAAACACCATGAATAAAGAATGATAACCCTAAAAATAACCTTAGAATTAGTGTCCCGACTTCTGATTTTTTCAATTTACTTTCTCCTTTCAAAATCTAAATGTCTTTAATTCCACACTACAAATCGTAGTGTTAAAAGGTAACATATTCTCCCTTTTACATGAAATAACTTAATTAACACTACCTATTGTAGTGTAAACTGTTGTAAATGGTCAAGAGATAATAATTTTCTACAACTTAATCTATTAACCAATCAATAAATAAAGGATTGGACTTTACCTCCAATCCTTGTTAGGCAATAACTAATAGGAATAATATTAAAATAAATACATTTAAAGAGATAACGATTGATCGTGTCTGAACTTTAACGGGAATAGATTGTTGCGGATTAATCAATTGTTGAAGCCTGTAATCGACTGTAGTATCCGCAAAATGCACAATTGCTGGAGTAAGATTTGAATTAACTGTTAGCTGCTTCTTCTTAATTAGCTTTAATAAAGCACTTCCTAATCCAAGTTCTGATCCCATCCGATTAATAGCATATTCATCTGCAACTAGTTCAATCATAATCCGATAATTCTGATAGGACCATCTCGTAAGAGGGATATACCATATAGATTCTGAAATGATTTGTAAAATAAAAACCTTAACTCCATCATAATACCTTTGATGGGAAGTCTCGTGGTAGATGACTGCTTCTAATTCCTTTGAATCTAACATTTCAGTTAATGTAGTAGAAAGGACAATTACAGGTTTAAAAAAACCAAATGTAAATGCCAAAGGCTCTTTATAATCGATAACAACTATATCATCATTATTTCTATTAAAAGTTTGATTCAATTGTTTGGATTTATCGTTATTAATAAGTAGTTGGATTTTATTTTGAAATGAACTTAATAGCAAGATTTGCTGAACGATTTTTTTACAAATGATGAAAACGGTATAAAAAATATAAGCATTCACAATTAGTAAGATTGCATAATGGGCAAATGTGCCTTTCTCAAATAGGCTAACGCAAAAATTAAAGATATTAAATAGCTCTAATGGGCCAAATAGAATATTTAATAGGTACATAGCTATTTGAACAAACAAAATGATCGCAAAGAAAAGGGCTAAACCTAAAACGGCAATTGATTTATGTTTCCAGGCCATTTTACTTTCTGCCCTTTTTTAATTGTTCAATTTTTTGTTCCAGTTTCTGAAGTAATCGATCATCAACTTCATTTAATGAATCCAGCAAATGATTTACAACTAATCCCCCAAATTCGTCCAAAAGGTTATCCGTTAGTTTTTTAGATTGGTCGCTAATAAAATCCTCTTTGCTCTTTACAGGTTTAAAGAGAGATGTTCTCCCTTCCAATCTTTTGGTAAGTATGTTTTTATCTACAAGACGGTTCATAACCGTCATAACCGTATTAAAGTTTATCGGTTTTTCATTTTCTAATTTTTGTTGAACGTCCTTTATACTCTTTTCATTGCCTTCCCAAAGAATGTCCATTATTTTAGACTCAAGCGGACCGAAAAAACGATTAAGTCCTTCTTGGTCAAAACGAAAATTATTGATTGTCATATAGCAGCCTCCCATCCATTACATATTGTAGTGTAATATTTTATCTTTTTCAATTATTAATGGTTAATTAAAAAACTACCCTTCCTTCCTAAAACAATACTCCGAATAGTTGCCCGAGTGAAACTATTTTTCATTGCCATTACTTAGTTTGAAGGAAGACAAAAGGTTTCTCTAGACCCACTAGATACTTTTATTCCATAATAGTTAAGGATGAAATAGTGGGGGATAGAAGCATGAATGAACAAGGATATTTGGATCTGAAAAGAGGAGAGCGAGGAGCGATAATAAGCATTATTGCTTACATATGCTTATCTTCATTAAAATTAGCAGTAGGTTTAATAGCTAACTCTGAAGCACTAAAAGCGGATGGTCTAAATAATGCAACAGATATAATTGCATCAATTGCTGTACTGATTGGTCTTAAATTATCACAACGTCCAGCTGATGATGACCATCCATATGGGCACTGGAAATCTGAAACAGTTGCCTCAATGGTCGCTTCATTTATTATGATGGTTGTTGGAATACAAGTAACATATGAAGCGATTACTAGTATATTTAATGGAAAAAATGAATCTCCAGATTTGTTATCGGCCTGGACAGGACTCTTTTGTGCTTTGGTTATGTATTTTGTTTATCGTTATAATAAAAAATTATCAAGGGAGATCAATAGCCAATCTGTTATGGCCGCAGCAAAGGATAACCTTTCAGATGCATGGGTCAGTGTAGGTACATTTATTGGTATCGTTGGTGCCCAGTTCAATCTTCCTTGGCTCGATCCAATTACTGCTATAATTGTTGGATTACTCATCTGTAAGACAGGTTGGGAGATTTTTAGAGATGCTTCCCATTATTTGACCGATGGATTTGACGAAAAACAAATAGAAACATATAAAGAAACAATCATTGATTGTTATGGTGTAAAAGGGGTTAAAGACATCAAAGCTCGGAATTACGGGAATAACGTAGTTGTTGACATTGTGATTCTGGTCAATTCCGATTTAGATATTCGCGGGGCCCATGATATTGCAACCAAGGTTGAAAATGAATTAATAAAAGAACATAATGTCTATGATGTTCATGTCCACGTTGAACCTAATTAAATTAAATGTAGAAAAGAATTTGAATATAAGTAATCGCTTATATAAGCAGTGTAAGGAAGGCCAAGAGTCAAGATACTCTTGGCTGATTTTTCTTACTCGCCAGTTTCACCAAAACGCTTAATGCGATCTCCGATTTCATCACGGACACGTTGGAAGAATGCCCATTTTTCTTCGTCAGTCCCTTGAGCTTTAGCTGGGTCATCAAATCCCCAATGAACTCGTTTTACTTTTGGTGGTGTGATTGGACACTTATCAGCAGCATCACCACATAATGTAACAACTAAATCAGCATTGTTTAAATACTCAGGATCGATAATATCAGAGGTATGATTTGAAATATCGATTCCAGTTTCTTTCATCGCTTTTACAGCATTGGGGTTCAATCCGTGTGCTTCAATCCCTGCACTGCGTACTTCCCACTCATCACCTAAATGTTTTTTAGCCCAACCTTCTGCCATTTGGCTTCGGCAAGAGTTACCTGTACATAAGAAGTAAAGTTTCTTTTTAGACATGATGTATTCTCCTTAATTTTCGTGTAGTAGTTTATAAATAATTGCCGCACAACCTGCTCCTAAAATAGTAGCGACAATATACACCCATAGATGTTGTGTTGTACCTGATACGATGGCTGGACCAATAGATCTTGCTGGATTCATTGAAGCACCACTAATTGGACCTGCGAACATAGCTTCCAATCCTACCGTTGCACCAATGGCAATTCCTGCGAAGGATTTTACCGCTTTACCATGGACCGCAGAACCGAAGATAACCATCATCAAGAAAAAAGTAAGGATAAATTCCAAAATAAACGATTGTGACCATGATCCTCTTGGTAAGGTGGTACCGAGCATTGCAACGTTTCCAAATAAACAACACAACGTTGCACTTGCCGCAATCCCTGCAATGATTTGAATAATAATATAATAAAGTGCTTCTCTTTTCTTTATATCCCCATGAATTAAAAATCCAATGGTAACGGCTGGATTAAAGTGTGCACCAGATAGGTGGCCAAACGTGAAAATTAGTGCCATTACGACTAGCCCAAACGTAAGGGCTACACCTACATGAGTTAAACTTTTAGTAATCGAATCTATTACTACTGCACCCGTTCCAGCAAAAACAAGAAAATAAGTTCCTAAAAATTCGCTGATTAACTTTTTTTTCATTTTGTTTTAATCCCCTTGTTGATTCAATTGCTTAACAACCACAACGAAGTGTAGGATTGCTTTTTTCAATCTGTTTGATTTTCTCTGTCTGAACTGGCACATGCTCTAAAATTTCTTCTATAAGTCCATATAAATCACTTTGTGAATTCAAGGAATAATAGATCCACTGACCTCTGCGATCCTCTTTAACTAACCCTAAATCCTTCAGTTTTCGAAGATGCTGACTAATAGACGGCTGACTCATATCAAACACTTCAAGAAATTCACATACACAGCATTCTCTATGTTTTAAAATAGTCACAATGGTCAAGCGTGTTTTATCCCCTAATAATTTTAAAACATTGGCGGCTCGTTCTATTTCAACTATTGATTTCAACCTATTGGACACCTCCCTGCATATAAGCAAATAATAATATACTTATTTAAAGTCTATGTAATTTATGGTGTTTTAATTTTCCGTTGAATCCAAGAAATTACTTATCGTTCATGGACTTCTAAAAAGGATTCTTATAATTTAATACAAAGTTATATATAACTATATGCCTATATACTAGAACAAGATATAATTGAATTCAAGTACACAATTGTAAAGTTAGTGTAAATAAAAAGATTGATAACCGTAGCAATCAATCTTTTATTTAGAGATTATAATAATTTTCCCATTGCCATAACATCAACAAATTCACTTTCTAGAATCCCCTGTTTTTTTAAAAAATAAGGCTTTGTTATACTTGGATGTTGATTTCCGCTCCAGGCGCGTGCGGTTCGCGGGCGGTCCGGGGAGCCTCCTCGGCCCCGTCCTCCCGCAGGAGTCTTCGCGCCTTCCGCTCCAATCAACTTAGCTATAAAATCAACAATTTCCTTTAACATAGCCTAAAATAAAGAGGATTCTGCTCCCATTTAGAAAAACTTCTCCACCATATCGACTGAAGTGGGTCTACTAAGATAGTAGCCTTGTATTTTATGGCAGCCAATGCTGCATAAATATTGATATTGCTCCATTTCCTCGACACCTTCAGCTACCACATTCATACCAAGATTTCTGCCCATCGCAACCACTGCCCGACAAACCGACTTTTGATTTTTATTATCTAGACCCTGGATAAAGGATTTATCAATTTTGATGGTATTAAACGGGTACTGAACCAGGTAACTAATCGACGAATAACCGATCCCAAAATCTAGAGGATCCTTACACTTTGTTTGTTTGTATTAAATTTCAACCTATCAAGTATGCGAAACGATTAATTCACAATTCCCGTCTACTTTAAATTCGCCAAATCCCACAGGGATAATCAGATGAGAGCCCTTCTCCAATCCATATTGCTGACCATTATAAAGAAGTGTTCCCTCTCCCTTAATGACGCTGAGTAGCAAATACCGATCATCAAATGAAAAAGCAGCTTGCCCATTAACATCCCATTTGTAAACGGAGAAAAACTCAGACTCCACAAACGTGGTGATGGTTACATTTCCCCGCTCTTCAACTTTAGGAGTAACCCCAGCATCTTGATGAGGCACAGTTGTCACATCAATCGCGTTTTCTAAATGAAGCTCACGCAAATTCCCTTCCGCATCTCGACGGTCGTAATCATACACACGATAGGTTGTATCTGAGCTTTGCTGGGTTTCTAATACAAGTGTACCTTCACACAATGCGTGGATGGTTCCGCTTGGAACATAGAAAAAGTCGCCAGCTTTCAGTATGGCCAAAAGGACAATTCCATGAATAGGCCCCTTTAAAAAAGGAACCTAGTCAGTATTTTAATTGAAATTATTGTCGAGGAAATATTCTCTGTTTTCGCTAATATACTGCAATACTAACAAAAAAATACAATCTCTGACCTATACATACAATTTCCTCTATTAATCAAGTGTTTGACTAAATGTTCCAGAAGCCCTCTATATAAAGCTTCCCTAAATCAATCTTGTAAAAAGCTTGTTGAGAACAGAACAAAGAAGTAAACCACCTTCTCAACTTTTTTTCGCATAAATATAAGCCGACTATTTACAGATTGTAAATAGTCGGCTTTAAATGGACTTTTAGATCACTTTCATAGAAGATAGATTCTTTTAGGAAAGGTGGTCACATTCTCATTTCTCAGGCCAGATTTTCGCGTCTGGCTCGAGCAGCCATTTATGCTCTTCCTCCATAATTCTGTCTGTCCATGGATTGTTTTTGAGATGGCGAATCATCCAGCAGAAGTACATCGCATAACCTGGTGCTGTTGCTTGCGGATGGTCCAATTCACCAGGAATGGTGATATAGCTGTTATGTTCCACACGATAAGCTTCCGGCCCAACCATTGCACATCCAAAACCCTGTGGCTTATCAAAACGATAGTAATAAACCTCAGGTTGATCATGATGATGCGGTGGATAGCTTGACCAGCGGCCAGGATAGGAAATCACTTCACCAATCACAAGATTGGAATATGGTGCAGTATTATAGTCAAAAATGGTCCGGATGACGCGTTCAGCCGTTCCATTCCAAACTCCTTCACCTGCAATGGTGCTTTCACATTCCTCGGGAGTATACAGCTTGGCTTTAAATACTTTTTCATTATCCGTTTTTTGAACAAGTACTTCACTGTCCGCAAGCGCAGTGACCTTCACTTCTGCCTCTTTTGGGACATGCAGACACCATGGAGCTTCTTCAAAAACACTTTCCCGCTCGATTTCCTGTGTATTTCCGTTCCACTCCAAGCGGACAGCTCCTTCAAGAAGAAGGATGGCGGTCTCTTTGCTGCCGTCAAATAGCACATTGGCTTCTCCTTCAGCCAATGTGTAAATGCCGATATCCTGCAGCATATCAGGGTGCTTATTTTCCATATCTGTTATCTTGGTAAAACCATGTTTTAATTCACCAAACTTTTCATACATACGCTTTATCCCCCTCTTCATAGTCCGCTAGTTTCACGAATATATTGGCGTGCTTTCAATGCATACTCAAAAGGGTTTGCCACTGCAGGGTCCTGTTCCGCCTCAACGACAAACCATCCTTTATAGCCAGCAGTGTCCAAGACTTCAAATACTGGCTTAAAATCAATGATTCCGTCCCCTGGCACTGTAAATACTCCCTCTTTAACCGCTTGGAGAAAACTCCATTTCCCTTTGCGAACCTTGTTGGCCACATCGATTCGGACGTCTTTTAAATGAACATGATGAATACGACTCATATGTTTATTTAGTACGTGTAAATGATCTTCACCGGAAAAAACAAGATGGCCTGTATCGTATAGAAGTGATACTTTTTTAGGATCCGTTTCCGCCATCAAGCGGTCAATTTCTTCTGTCGTTTGGATACCTGTACCCATGTGATGGTGATAGACAATTTTCATCCCTTTTTCAGCTGCGAGGTCGCCAAGTAGATGTAAACCTTCGACTATAAGCTTCCATTCTCCTTCGGTAAAAACAGGCTTATGATCAAATAGCGCTGTCTCCATTTGACCTTGAATACTATTGCCTTGTTCAGAAACGACAATGACTTTCGCACCCATTTCATGTAAAAAGTCTCGTTGTTCGATAAATGCCTTTGTTGTTTCCTCATATGGTTTAGAGGTTAAAAAGCTGCTAAACCAAGCACTCGCGATTTCTAAGCCCCGTATTGACAATGCTTTTTGTAAAACCTCTGGATTTCGCGGGTATTTATTGCCGACCTCGCTGCCGGAAAATCCTGCAAGCGCCATTTCACTAATACATTGCTCGAATGTCACTTCACCGCCAAGCTCTGGCATATCATCGTTTGTCCAGCCGATTGGCGCAATCGCCAACTTAACTTGATTTCCCTCAAACATCCTCATTCCCCCTCTTAATATGCACGTGCTTTTTTTAGATTTGTTTGGTTTCTTTCATAGGCGGCTTGGATGCCTTCTTTTTTAGAAACTTCCGCTACACCTATATTCCACCAAGCGTTATAGCCATTTGTCATCGTTTTAGGAAGTACTTTGATGTCAATCAGTGTACTGACCGCTTGTTTTTTCGAATCATTCACAGCTGCTTCAAGTTCTTCCATTGTCCGAACAGAATACGTTTTTACTCCGTAGCCTTCTGCTACCTTGGCATAATCAATTGCCATGACCGGGCCGTCCAATTTTCCTGTTACTTGATTCCTTTTGCGGAATTCTGTACCAAAGCTGCCCATGCCATTTCCCATTTGCAAATTGTTAATACAGCCGAATCCAGAGTTATCAAACAGGATGACATTAATTTTTTTACCTTCTTGAAGGCTAGTAACCAGTTCAGTATGTAGCATCAGATAACTTCCATCCCCAGTCATCGCATACACTTCCTTGTCTGGTTCCGCTAGCTTCGCACCTAAAGCGCCGGCAATCTCATAACCCATGCAAGAATAGCCGTATTCCATATGATAGGTGTTACGTGTTATCGATACCCACATCCGCTGCAGGTCGCCTGGCAAACTTCCCGCTGCCCCAACAATCACGGCATTGTCATCAAGCAGCTCATTCAACTTGCCAATCACACGTGTCTGGGTCAGCTTGGAATGAAGAACTTCCTTATATTCAGACAGCTTTTCATCCAATTGACCTGCGATTTCCGGGATGAAGTCTTCTCCATATGTAATGCCATAAAGACGATTTAATTCTTCCTCCCATACACGCTTTGCTTCCACGATTTCATTTTCATATCCGGAAACGTAGTCTCCAAGTGCAGAGCCAATCATTTCGAGCCCAGCCTTTGCATCAGCGACCACCTTCACCGCATCTAATTTCGCTGCGTGGAATTCTGAAATATTAATAGTTAGAATTTCAGCATCACCGAACAATTGCTTAGAAGCTGTTGTAAAATCAGTAAAGCGAGTGCCTACCGCAATAATTAAATCCGCTTCTTGTGCAATGGAATTCGCTGCCGAATTACCTGTAACACCAAGTCCGCCTAGGTTTAGGGGATGATTGCTTTCGACACCGCTTTTACCAGCCTGTGTTTCTCCAAAGGGAATATGGAATTTTTCAGCAAATTGTAAGAAACTATTAGCGGCTTCAGAATAGCGCACGCCTCCGCCTAATATTAGAAAAGGCTTCTTCTTCGTTTGAATGTGTTTCACTGCATCACGGATACTTTCAGTCGACGGCTGCCGGCGCTCGATTCGATGAACTCGCTTATCAAAGAATCGTTCTGGATAATCCCATGCTTCTCCCTGTACATCCTGTGGCAGTGCAATCGTAACCGCACCAGTATCGGCTGGATTGGTTAAAACACGCATCGCGTTCAAGAGTGCAGACATGAGCTGCTCTGGACGATTGACACGATCCCAATACTTACTCACTGCACGGAAGGCATCATTCGTGGAAATAGATAGATTATGAGTCTGTTCAATTTGCTGCAATACTGGATCAGGTTGTCGGGAGGCAAACACATCACCAGGAAGCAAAAGAACAGGAATATTGTTCGCGGTTGCCGTTGCTGCAGACGTCACCATGTTGGCTGCTCCTGGTCCGACTGAAGAAGTACAAGCCATAATCTGCTTCCGGTGTTTTTGCTTGGCATAAGCCATCGCAGCATTCGCCATACCCTGTTCATTCCGTCCTTGATAGACTTCTAACTCCCCAGGATTTTCTTCCAATGCTTGCCCCAAACCTAGCACATTTCCATGACCAAAAATCGTAAAAATGCCTTTAATAAACCGTTGTTGTTTCCCATCGAACTCTACATATTGAGCGTTTAAAAATTTTACAAGCGCCTGTGCTGTTGTTAATCGAATCGTACCCACTATTTAATCCCCTCTCATCAAAACGATATGGCTTCCCTCACCTAAGAACTTTTCCGCGCGTTTGGTTGTGATTCCCGCGGACTTTCAACATAATTCCGCTGAAATCTGATTGAATTCCGCGGACTTTCACATTAATTCCGCCAAGTACACAAATCCACTAGGCTAGAACTCTTTTATTCTATAAAAAAAGGGATGCAGCATGGACTGTCTCCATCCCACCACTTCCCTTTTATTTCTAGAATTATTTTACATATCGAGCTGTAAGCATTTTCTTTCTTGTGTAGAATTCAACTCCATCCGTTCCATTCGCATGCAGATCCCCGTAGAACGAATCCTTATAGCCTGAGAACGGGAAGAACGCCATTGGAGCTGGAACACCCACATTAACACCAAGCATACCTGCATCGATGGTTTCACGGAATTGACGGACAGCTGATGCGCTGTCTGTATAGATGCAGGCTCCATTTGCGAATGGCGATGCATTTGCAAAATCTACTGCTTCTGTCAAATCTTGAACGCGGACAATGGATAGTACTGGTGCAAAAACTTCATCCTGCCAGATTTTCATTTCTTGGGTCACGTGATCGAAGATAGTTGGCCCAACAAAGTAGCCTTCTCCTTTTACTGCATCGTCTTCACGACCGTCACGGACAAGTGTTGCCCCTTGCTCAACTCCTGATTCAATATAACCAAGGGTACGTTCTTTGTGAGATTCACGAATAACCGGTCCAAGGAAGACTCCTTCATCAAGTCCATTTCCGATTACAATCTCATCGGCAGCCATCTTTAGTTTCGCAAGCAACTCATCAGCGATAGACTCCTCGACTGTCACAACAGCAGCCGCCATACAGCGCTCACCTGCTGAACCGAAAGCAGCACTAGTAATTTCTTTTGCTGCTACATCCAGATTGGCATCTTTTAATACGATCGAGTGATTTTTTGCACCAGCAAGTGCCTGAACACGTTTTAAGTTAGCTGTACCAGTTTTGTATACATATTCTGCAACCGGCTGTGAACCGACGAACGAAATCGCTTTAACAAGCTTATGTTCAAGAAGGCCATTTACCACATCATGTGCACCATTTACGATATTCAATACACCTTTTGGAAGCCCTGCTTCTTCAAACAATTCTGCAAGACGGGCTGCAAGAATCGGTGTTCGCTCTGATGGCTTTAATACGAATGTATTTCCACAAGCAATCGCTAGCGGGAACATCCAGCAAGGAACCATCATTGGAAAGTTAAACGGCGTAATACCGCCAACAACACCAATCGGATAACGGTACATACCGGATTCGATATTGGTTGCAATATCAGGAAGCTGTTTACCCATCATTAATGTCGGTGCACCTGCAGCAAATTCCACACATTCAATACCGCGAAGGACTTCACCATAGGCTTCTGAATAGCTTTTTCCATTTTCCTTTGTAACGAGCTTTGCCAATTCATCCCAGTTGTCCACAAGAAGCTGCTGGTATTTGAAAAGAATACGTGCACGTTTTGGAACCGAAACTTGAGACCATGTTTTAAATGCTTCATTTGCTGCCTGAACAGCATGATCAACTTCTTCTTTTGTGGAAAGTGGTACGATAGAAAGCTCTTCTCCCGTTGCGGGATTATAAACTACCTCTATTTTTTCTGATGTTGACTCTACCCATTCTCCGCCAATATAGTTTTTTAAAGTTTTTACTCTAGTCACTGTCATCTGAGAATCATCCTTTCTATTTAAAAATCTATTAATCTCACTTTTAAGCAAGTTCATAAATTGCTGTATCCATATGATTTAGAAGTTCTTCCAGTGATGGCATCGCATCTGAGCAGCTATGACGTGAAATGACAATCGATGCTGAGGCGCTTCCCATTTTCATCGCTTCTGATACGTCTTGCCCATTCATGAGTCCGTATATGAATGCTGATGCGTAGGAGTCCCCTGCACCGAAAGTTTTCAAAACGTTTGTCCGGAAAATACCGCTTCGGTGGGATGCGCCGTCTTTCGTATACGCAATCGACCCAGCACCACCATGTTTAATCACAACAAGTTCGGCCCGGTAAGAAAACCAACGAGAGGCTGTATTCTGGTCATCTGATTCTTCAATATGTAACAGTTTTTCCATCATGTCGAACTCTTCACGCGTCCCCATAATGACATCACATTTTTCAGCGGCCAGGTTGTAATAAACAGCGGTTTCTGCTTCATCCGTCCATGTATACGGACGATAGTCAAGGTCAAAGAATACGGTTAATCCGTGTTTCACAGCATATTCTAATGCAACAAATACAGCCTCACGAGAAGGACTTTTTGCAAGCGCAGTTCCAGAGATTAATAGTGCCTTTGACTGTTTAATATACTCTTCATCCACTTCAGATGGGTGCAGCTTCAAATCCGCTACATTGTCTCGGTACATCAAAATACTGCAATCTACTGGGCTTTTGATTTCTGTAAAAGCAAGGCCCGTTACGGCTCCTGTGCGGTCAATCTTCACTCCTGTTGTATCAATCGAATTCTTTTCTAAATAATTTGTAATGAAACGGCCCATTTGGTCGTCCGATACTTTTCCGATAAAACCAGTCTTCTGGCCAAGCCTAGCTGAACCAATCGCGATATTTGCAGGTGAACCGCCAACATACTTGGTAAACGTTCGCGTTTCCTCCATCGGACGGTTCGTCTCATTGGCATTCAAGTCAATGCAGAGCCGGCCCACTGCAATAAGATCGAGGGGTCGGACTTGATTAAATCTGAGCGGGTTCATATAACTTCCATCCTTCCGTTTAGTTTCCTAATACTAGACAGTTGCCGATTGACCAACCAGTTGCAACTGAACTGGCGCTCCAATTGCAAGCGACTTTTTAGCCGCATTGGCAATCCTCTCTGCCTGCAGGCCATCAAAAATGCTGCAGCTTACTGGTTTATTTTCAAGGATGGCAGTAGCAAACTCGGTTACCTCATTAGTGTAGGCTTGTGTGTAGCGTTCTAGGAAAAAGTACAGTGGTTTCTCTTTTGATACACTTTCTGCAGTGGAAAGCTCCACAGTGTTCGCACGATTGTTATCCGCTTGTGCAGCTCCCTTGTCACCTAACACTTCTAAGCGCTGGTCATATCCATAGGCAGCACGGCGGCTGTTTTCAATAACACCAAGAGCGCCATTGGCAAACTTTAACGTAATAATAGCGGTATCAATATCACCAGCTTCACCAATAGCTGGATTTACAAGTACTGCCCCAGTTGCAGATACCTCCACAACCTCACTGCCCATAATATAGCGGGCCATATCAAAATCGTGTATCGTCATGTCCATGAATAATCCGCCTGACGACTTTATGTAATCAACACTTGGTGGCTCCGGATCACGGGATGTGATGCGTAAAATATGTGGCTGGCCAACTTTACCATCTTGGACAAGCTCACGAATTTTACGGAAGTTGGGATCAAATCGGCGATTAAATCCAACTTGAAGCTTTACACCAGCTTTTTCGACAGCTGCAAGTGCTTCTTCCGTTTCTTCCACAGTAAAGCTGACTGGTTTTTCACAAAAAATATGTTTTCCTGCTGCTGCAGCTTCTTTAATAATGTTTGCATGTGTATTGGTAGGTGAACAAATAAATACAGCATTAATTTCCGGATCATTTAGGATGTCAAGGTAACTTGTTGTCAAAACTTCTATTTGCCTCTCTTTTGCCCATGATTCAAGATGTCCGATTGCAACATCTGATACACTTTTTACTCTAAGGCGTGGAATGCCTCTCAAATTATCCACATGTATTTTCCCAATACGTCCAGCTCCGATTATTCCTACAGTTAATGTCATAGCCCGAATCCTCCCTTTTAGTAATGATGGCCTTCACCGAAAAAAACAACTTCTTCTGCTATTTTTTCTAAAACCGCTGTTTCATTCAGAAGGAGTTAAATCTGATAGTTTAACATGATAAACAACTGAAAAAGTAAATCACCCTAAAATAAAAAGGAGGGCTGCGGCTCTCATTTCTCAATGATTATCTTTGCAGTCCTCTTTTAGTGAATACCATGAAAAAACTACAAATTAGATTTCAATTTCAACGTAAATCTACTTTTCCCGTTTTCTTCATACCACATCGGGAAGTTTGTTCCCCAAATATTGTTGTAGAGGTTAAAGTGAAATCCACCTTCTAAAGAAGCAAAAGTATTGTCAAACTGTAGCAGTCTTTTTTCTCCTGGTGAGACTAGCGGAGAGTCTTTTGTCTCAATTACAGCTTCTCCTTCTGCCCCATAATAATATAGACCTGAATCGACAGAATGAAGGTTCCGATTGCCGTTTCTCACAACTTCTAGTGGAGATATTCGTTCACCAAGCTTATCCAGTTTCCAAATGTTTGGATTATCAACTTGCAGTGCAATCGAAAACCACATTGCTTCTGGTAAGCGGTTTGCTTCTTTGTCAAACCAATGAAGCTCAATATCTATTTGTTCATTGTGTTTTAAAAACTTATATTCTATCGTAACCTCTTTAGGAGAACCAAATGATTCTACTGCATGTTTCGGCATGCTTAAATGGACGATTACATCATCACTTGCTTTTGTTTCGATTTTACTTAATGAAAGGATGGAAGGTTGATAGATTTCATGTTTCGGTCTTGGAATGACGAGCTCTATCCCCGGTTTTCCTTGGTCCGCATCAGACCACCGATAGGTTTGACTAGTGTTCTCAACATATTCGTCGAACCATCGATAATAATTTTCTACTCCAAATGACTCGTAAACAAAAACACCAATCCGTTTTTGTCTATTCGTCCACTCTTTTCCGTTTCCGTCAACTAAACTAGACATGGAGCCATCCTCTGCAAATTGTACGGTAAACACTCCAAGAGAATAAGACTTGTTCGTTTCTAATGTCTCACTACCCGGTTCCCGCTTTTGTGCCTCTAATGATTCGAAGGCAGCAAAGACTTCCTCTTGCCGATCAGCAGATAAGGCAGCAACAGCTTTTTGAATATATCCACGCTGTTCCTTCCAGGAATTTTCGAATAATTGATAGCTTCCATTTTTCCGTGATTCGGTAAAAACTTGCTCTGATAAACGGTCAAACTCATCAATGGCAAATGCACCTATATAACTATATTTATCTGGAACCGAATCTTCGACAATCTCATTTCTTTCTCTAGCATTTTGAAAATCTTGCTTTGAATAATTTTTATAATCATTGAGATGTTTTTTCTCATCTAATCCCCATGTATGTTCTGGAATTAAAAGCAACCAATCAGAAAACTGAGTATACTCTTCACTATTTACTTCTAATTTACCTTGAGACACCCACCCATTTCGGAGTCTAAGCAATTCGCGGTATTGAGCTACTTTTTTAGGATCTGTTGCCACACCATGGATCCAGGAATCGCCAATTTCTTCATAGACAACAGGCAGGGTGTGCTTAATGTCCTGAATCTTTAACGCAAATGCATCCATAGTCGATGCTTTGATAATTGCGTTTGGAAACCTTTCCTGTAAACTAGCAAACTCTGCTTTTATATCATCAATTGACGGTGGTCCGCAATTATCACCGGTATGCGCAAACACCATTACCTCATTTAGACCATCCAGTTTAAGAACATCCCCATAATTATCTGCATAGTTTACGATAATTTCAGAGCAATCTTGCCCCTTCCATACAAATATCGATGGAACGGAAGGAACTTTTGAGGCTGGGTTCACTCCTATATGCAAATATTTAATTCCATTACTTGCTAAATAAGGAATCACGGCTTTTGTATGACCAGGTACGTCCGTCATTTTTGCAGTGGAAGTCTCTTTTCCATATTGAGAATCTAATCGTTTCGCAATCGATAGGCCATATTGAAATAGTTCAGCATCTATTAATTCCGTATGTGTTGTAAATGGAAGTCCATGCCATGTGATAGATCCTTTTTGAATCGCAGCTTCCATTTTTCGTTTCTCTTCATTATTTGCTTGTTTCAAATACTCCTGAATAAGCCATGAGCCTGTCGTCCATACAAAACCTACTGAAGAATCTTCTTTCTCAAGGCTGTCTGCTAGTTCAATGGCCTTGGGTATGTATGACTTAATATATTGTTCAGTCACATTTTCTGCTAAATCGGTAAAGCCGATATCCAGATGTGTTTTAAAGATGACATGAACCACTTCAATCTCTTTCATGTTACTATTCGCCACCTTATGTAAGACTCTATGCGTTTACTTTTTCCGACATTTTTATGAGATTCGTTAGGCTAAGTTCTAAGCTATCCAATGGATTACCAGGACAGAAGTCTTGTTCTACCGCATAGAATTCAACCCCATTTTGTTCACCCCATGATAAAATAGGTTCAAAATCAATCGATCCAGTTCCAACTTCTGCAAAATACTTTCTTTCATCATTAGTCATATCCTTAAGATGCAGGATCGGGATCCGATTAGGAAATTTTTTAATATAAGAAAGCGGATCGATTCCAGCCATTTTCACCCAGTAGGTATCTACTTCTGGATAGAGTGATAACCCTTCCTGTTCTTCTAAAATGTAATCAAGAGCAAATTGCCCATCGATCTTTGTTTTAAATTCAAAATCATGGTTGTGGTAACCAACCCGAAAACCTCTAGGTGCTACCTTTTTAGCAACTTCAAGCAGATCTTGCTTTGCTTTCAGATAACCATCGACATTTTGCCTATTTTCTTCAAGGTAATGGCAAAAAAAGTCGGTAGTCCCAAACAAGTCAGCTTCTTTTAATACACTTTCTAACTCATCATTCATTCGATCAAGGCTAATATGCATTCCAGCTGTTTTTAAGCCAGTCTCTTTTAAAACCTCTGCAATTTCTTCCGCAGAATAATCATGCAGTCCATCGATTTGAACAGCTTTCCAGCCCATTTTCTTTAACTCACGTAACACGCCAGGAAAATCCTTGCTTATTTCATTCCGTAATGTATATAATTGGGCAGCAAATTTATGTTTCACTCTATTTCGCTCCTCCTATTTTGGTTTCAATCAAATTGAGATAGTCCATTTCCTTAGCGGTTAAGTGAATTTCTGACCCCTTGATGGAGGACAGTAATTCTTCTACTTTCTCCGGACCAATAATTGCCGCTGTTGGATAGGGTTGGTTCAGCACAAAGGCGAGTGCGATCTCAATGGCACTTGCTCCCTTTTCTTCTGCAAGCTTTTCGGCACGGATGAAACGCTCCCAGTTTTCCTCACTATAATAGACTTGAACCATTTCCTCATTTTCTCTATTTTCAGGTGTGAATCGACCACTAAAGAAACCACCTGCTTGTGACGACCATGATAGTAATGGCAATTGCGTTCCCTTATGCCAGTTTGAAATCTCTTCATTTACAGAGACACATCCAGGCCATCGCGGTCTATTGCATTGAGCTAAACTAAGATTTGGGCTATTAAAAGTAAAACCAATTAAACCGTGTTTAGCTGCATAATCGTTCGCTTTTTGGATTCGTGTATGAGACCAATTCGAGGCTCCTATCGCATGGATTCTGCCTGCTGCAATTTGCTCATTTAATACTTCGATGATAGGACCCACTTCTACACTTGGATCATCTCGATGGAGCGCATAAAAATCAATATAGTTTGTACGTAACCTTTCTAGGCTCTCCATAATATCTTTGGTAATAGCAGCTTGATTCACACGCGTTCCAGGTTCTCCATCATCAGGATGTGCTCCTTTCGTAAGGATGTAAATATCTTTACGAATTCCTCTTGATTCAGCCCATTCACCTAAAACAACTTCACTATTAATATATTGATGTGCGGAGTCAAACATATTCCCCCCCGCTCTGACATACTCATCCATAATAGTAAAAGCACGCTCTTCATCATTAAATTGATAGAAGTGAGCCGTTCCCATGATTAAGCGGGAGCACTTTTTTTCAATTGATTTATTTTCAACTATGCCTTTAAGTGTTATGTAGTTCATAATGAATCCCTCATTTCCATGCTATTAATCTATTGGGTTATAAAGATACTACTCATTCAAAAAATAAATGGGATTACTTAATGCTGCCATTTGTCTCATTTTGACTTCAGGTGAATAACGCCATACTTCGACTCTGTAAAATAAGCGGTTACCTACAGACCATGATAATTCCACTTGGTCCTGACCTTCCTCCACCATCACTTCTTGTTCAATTCCATGATTCGAAATAACTTTTACAACATCACTAAATTGAACATCCTCTACTTTTATCTCTACATTTTGATTCTTTTCTTCACACACATCACCCACCATGCTATTTCCGCATGTTAAGTTAATAAATGGCCCTTGCGGTAAATAGCTAAGGACAACATGCCCTTTTTCAATGGATTTTAATATATCGGAACTCTTTAGCGACTTGCTATACACCCAGGTTGTCGGCATTCCGTGCACGACATGCGGATGAGGGCGGTGAGCGTCACTGCCTCCAACGGCAACGAGTCTTTTCCCTAAAACCAACTGCTCTTGCCACCAATCGACGGCATCTTGGTTTTCCTCACGCCATGGTCCGTTCCAAACTTCAACCCAATCATAGTCAAAATCCCAGTCCCATCTCCAGCCAGTATTTCGGCAATACGGATGGTTTAAGGATATATAGGCACCATTTTCACGAGCCTCTTTTAGCCGGCTATGTAATTCTTCCATGTTATTTACTCTAAAATCACGAATCGGATCGTGTACACCAAAAAGGTTGAGATGGCCTTTGTTTGTTGTAAGCTCCATCCCAGGGATAAACAGCGTGTTGACATCACGAGGATAAGCTTCATTTTGACTAGAAGCGTTATGGTCGGTCAACCCTAAAAAATCAAGACCCTCGCTTTCGGCAATGTTTGCTTTTTCTCTTAGCGTGAAGGTTCCATCACTATGGACACTATGAGTGTGAAGGTCACCCTTTAACCAGCGGAGTTCTTCCGGCGAGTACTCAATCGTCAAAATCACTGTACAACCCTTCGTTGCAACTTTGTATGCTCCTAGGATGACAGCCCATTCCCCCGCTTCCAATTCACCGTGTAAATATCCAGGAGTCGCTTTTGCTTGATGAATAAAAAATTCCGTCCGCGCACCACCGCTCCAGCCGCGAATCCTTTTTGTATCCTTCACCCCTAAATCAATAATGCTAGAAGCTGCTCCTTCTTGAATGACTTCCATTTTCACCTTGATTTGTTCCGTACCAGCAGGAACCGTGACTGGAACCTCGATATATAAACTTTCTTCATCATGTGAGATAAATCTTGATACGGTTTCTGATTTTGAACACTCTTGGGCAATCCCCATGTTTAACCTCCTCCATGGATATTATTCCTTTGTAAAATAGAACCTTTTTTCTACTCTTTACCAGTTGACCCCAACCCGCCTAAACCTTGTTCAAAGAGAGGCTGAAGGATAAAATACAGGATAATCATTGGTAGAGCAGCTGTAGTCGCTCCTGCCATGATTAAGGGCCAATCGATATTATATTGTGTTTGAAATGCTTTTAATGCAATTTGAATCGTATACATTTCTTGCGATCTCGCGACTGTTAACGGCCATAAATACTCATTCCAATGACTTAGAAAACTGAAAATAGCCACTAACGCTAAGCCCGGCTTATTTAACGGAAGAATAATTTTCCAAAAGATTTGAAACTTATTACACCCATCGATTTTTGCTTGTTCATCTAACTCCTTCGGAACAGCTAAAAAGTTTTGTCTTAGCAAAAAAATCGCAAAGCCAGTGACAGCAAATGGGAGGATTAACGCTGGATAGGAATCCAGCCAGCCACTTGGACCTGAGAACGGCATATTTTTCATCATAAAAAATAAAGGTACGACCATTAAGCCTGAAGGAATCATCATCGTTGCCAAAACCAATATAAACAACTTATTTCTGCCTGGAAAAGTTAATCTCGCAAACGCGAAGGCAGCTAATGAGCTAAGAAAAACATTAATAACAGTGGCAATCAATGCCACGATAAAACTATTAAAAAAGGCTCGGGGCAGATTCGTTTCCTGCCAAATTTTCAAGAAATTCTCCCAATGAAATTCAGAGGGGATGATTTTGGGCGGCCAAACTAATACATCTCCCTGTGTTTTTACAGCGGTCATAAACATCCAGATATACGGACCCAGAAAGATAATTAATACAAAAAACAACAAGCCATATAAAATGGTATTCTTCATGTATTTAGATTTTTTCATATTGTTTATTCCTTTCCAGAAGATAGCTTCAGCTGTAGCCAAGTGATTAATAATAGGCACGGGAATAATACTAAAGACAATGCTGCCCCGTATCCAACATAGTTAAATTCGAAGGATTGCTGCCAGATATGTTTAATGACGACCATTGTACTATCCAAAGGTCCGCCATTTGTTAGAATATCAACCACAGCAACTACCTGAAAAGAGCCAATCACTGACATGACCATACTATAGACCAACATATGAGTAATCGACGGTAAGGAAATATGAAAAAACTGTTTCCACGCATTTGCCCCATCTAATCTTGCGGCCTCATAATACGATTGTGGAACCGATTGAAGGGCTGCAAGAAAAATTGGCGTATTATAGGCCGCACCTCTCCAGGCTCCAATAAATATTAGAATGAGCATGGCAGTAGTTGGCTGAAGTAACCAGGCGGGGGGTGTCTCCATTCCAAATGTCTTTAATAAATAATTGAGGATCCCTAAGTTATCATCAAATACCCACAAAAAGATCATCGCGGTAATAACCTCAGAAGTGATCGTCGGTAAAAAATAAAACACCTTAAAGAAACGTAATCCTTTTAGCTGTCTGTTTAACAGGACAGCTATCGCTAATGCAGCTGAGATTCCTAATACAATTGATCCAAACGTATAGACTAACGTGTTGAAAATACTTTTTAAAAATAATGTATCCTCCAACATTCTCGAGAAATTATCTAACCCGATGAACTCCGCTGGATTAGGCAAACTATAATCAGTAAAGCTGAGCCAGATTAAATAAATGATCGGAACAATGGAGAAGACAAACAGAAGACTAAGCGCTGGTAATACAAATAAATAAGACCCTAAAATATCTTTAAACTTATGTAACTCCCTTTTCTTCTTTCTTATTTCTACATTCATAGAAGGGACCGTTTCTGACTTCATCTATTTCACTCCCTAGAGAGAAAGGGTATGTATTCATCCCCACATACCCTTTCATTTCACTTGTTTTATTTTGCGTTCTTAATGGCTCTTTCGGTGACCTCTTGTGCTTGATCCAATGTCTTTTGGACATCTGCACCATCAAATACGGAGCGAAGTGCTTTACCCCAAGCATCATTGGCTTCTGGATATGCTTCTAGTTTATAAGGCTGCGCATATTTCAAAGTTTCGATATATGGCTTCAGTAATGGATCCTTGAAAAATTCATCGTTATACTGGTGTGCTTTTACCGGGTGACGTCCCATTTCTTTTGCTAAGCGGATGGAGTATTTGTCCGAGATAAACCATTTCATCAACTCAAAAGAGGCAACTTTGTTTTTGGAACCCTTTGGAACAAATAAGCTTCCTCCACCCAATACGGAACCTTTCGCTGAAGCAGGAATCACCGCAGTGGCTAGGTTTTTATAAGCATCAGGAAACTCGTTTTGAATGCGGGCAATATCCCAAGGACCTGAAATAAACGATGCCGCTCTGCCTGTTCCAAACATCGCAACAGGATGGTCAGATTGACGTTCTTGTGGAGGCGGTACTGGTGATGCTTTATGAACTAACGCTAAATCGGTATACTTTTTCATAGTATCCACAACGATTGGATCATTTAAGTTAGCTTTGGCTTTATCGCCATCAAAGGTTAAAATATTCGAACCTTCTGCGACAACGTTTCCAAAGAATGACCATCCGCTTGCATTTGTGACAAAGCCAAATTGGCCTTTCTTTTTATTCGTCAGTTTCTTAGAGATTTCCGTTAATTCATCAAAGGTCGTTGGCGGTGCCTTAATTCCGTTTTCCTCAAAAGTCTTTTTGTTATATAAATAAATGAGGGTATTGATGTCAATAGGAACACCATATTTAGTGCCTTTCCACGTGATATCCTCAATCCCGCCAGGCAGGAACTGATCTTCTTCGCCCCATTCATTCCATAAATCATCTACAGGCTCGGCTAATCCTTGTGCACCAAAGGCAAAGGCATGATTGTGTGCCATATCAGGTACAGCGCCACTGGAAACGGCCAACTTTACTTTATTCGTCATCTCGCCCCATTCAATCCCAACCGTTTTAACAGAGATATTCGGGTATACAGACTTGAATTCATTAATTGCATCTTGTATTGGCTTTTCATTTGCATAATCGGCAGCCAGCCAAATTTCTAAATCTGTCTTCGGCAACGATGCAACTTTTTCGTTAAAAGCTGGTAAACCATCTTTAACTAAATCTCGGCTTGGTGGTTTAACGTCAATTTTTTCGTTTGACTTATTCTCGGAACTTCCCGTTTTTGACTGACACCCTGACAAAACAAGGAGCACTGCTAAAATGGCGAATAAAAATTTCTTCATATTAATCCCCCTAATAATATATCATTGCGCAAACCCATCCATTTTGTCTGATCTAAGTTGCTTTTCAAACGATTCACAAGTGGTAACTCACCCCCTTGGAAAATAGTTTCTATTAGAATCTACTAGCGGATTGGATGAGATTCTTACAGGAATCTCGTATGACCAGTTCTGCAGGTATCATTTTTTGCCTCGGTGCCAATTGCTCCTTTAACACATTGATCAAGATTTCGGCGGCTTCTTCCCCTAGCTTCTCTGGAAACAATTCGATACTGGTAAGTTTCGGGGTTGTCTCTAATGCTAGTGTTTCATTGTTACTTAATGCCACCAATGAAAGGTCATTTGGTATTTCTATACCTAGTTCCCTTGCTGCACGGAGCACACCTAACGCAACACGGTCAGTATCAGCGATGATAGCTGTGTATTTTTTTTCTTTATAAGTTTCTAGCAAACTATAAAAACCAAAGTCTGAAGCATTTTTATATCTATTCTGGTCATTATAGAACACATTCTCTTCATTAAAAGGTAAACTAAAGTTTTCATATGCCCGCTTTAAGCCTTCTCTTCGATCATCCGCTACCGTCATGCCAAAGGAAGCATTGAGAAAGAGAATGTCTTGATGGCCATATTCGATTAAAAACTCCCCAACCTCTTTGACAGTTTCAATATTGTTGTTGTCTACAAATTTCGTATCGACATCCTCTTTGTTCGGTCTGCCAATCAGTACATAAGGCAGATTCATTTTCTTATAGTGAACAATTCTCGGGTCTTCATCTTTCGGATTTAATAAAATAATTCCATCTACAGGATCTCTTGAAAAAATCGCTGAATTTTCATTCTCATACACCCGATCCAGAAGAACTCGATATCCACATTCTGTACACTTTTTGACGACGCCATTAATCACTTTCAGATCAAAGCTGCTTAGTTCGGTATCAATCGTTGGCATCTTCAGTCCAATAATCATGTTTTTCTTCATCGCTAGACTTCTAGCAGCATGATTGGGGAAGTAGTTAAGCTCTTTCGCTACACTCAATACCCGTTCCGTTACTTCTGCACTTATTGGCCTTTTTTTACTAAACACACTGGAAACAGTCCCCTTGGAAACTCCAGCTTTTTTTGCCACATCAGCAATAGTTACCATTGTTTTCTCCTTCATACTAGAGATTATTAAACCGGTTTAATAAATCTTAAAAAAATAATAATATCTAGAAGAAATATAAGAATCTCTCTAAACACTTTCTTAGATATTTACTGTTTAGATCGTTATTTAATTAAAGCGGTTTAATTATTTTATGTAAAAAACCACAATTTACTGTTCTTTCCTACCGGAACCTATAAAATAATTAGGTACATCTTTGATAAAAGACGACGAAATCGTTAAACCGGTTTAATAATTGATTACGCTTTCATTATATATACATTTCTAAAAGAAAACAATATTCTGAATATAATTTCTTTAAAATATCTAGAAATTAGTAAAATCTGCAGATACCTTTCTATTAATAATCATGACTTTTGTATGATTTCATGCGTTTAACCGATTGAAATGCGAGTGTGAAATATGGGAATAAAAGTTAAAAAAACAGCCAACTAACTTCTTCTGTAGTGACTGTTTGTTTCATGGTTAATCGTTCATGGTTTATCCCACTAGTAAACTCTACTACATGGCTGTATAAAGCTGGGCCTGTATGAAAATGACATATCTCTTAGTGTCATACATGTCAAATTAGGATTATTAACTAAAAAATTGCCAGTTTGTTAAATAAAGCTAAATCTTTAAAAACTTTCTTAGATGGGGCATTGCTAAAAAATATTCATTTTTATAGTGAGAAAAGCTTCCACTACTTAATATTTCAAAACCTGACTTCAGGTAAAGCCCAATGGCTTTATAACTCCAAGTCTGTGTATGAAGGAACACATCTTTATCCCCTTCAAGTAATATTAGTTTTTTTAGAGACTCAGAAACCAATGCTTTTCCAAGTCCACAACCTTGGTATTCTTCATTCACAGCAAACCAATGTATTGATGGTACCCGTTTGGTTCCAGTCATATTCCACCAACTTGTAATAGTCCCTACTTCCTCTCCCCTTTCATTCTGAACAAAAAGCAAGCGTCTTTTCAGTTCATCCAAAAAAGGTAAATAATTCTCTTGAAAGTATTTCATAGCTTCATCTATATTAGTAAACTCACCAACTGAGGTTTCAATTTCAGCCCATTTCATTTCTTTACCTTCCGAAAACCATACAAATGAGTACCCTTTTGGCAAAGAAAAGCAAGAGACTGGAGCACCTGAACCTCTTTTCATAATCACATTAAAATAAGGGATTGATTTATCTAACAATCTGGTATCACCTCTCGAATTTTCCCTTTCGTTATTCCATAATACCGCCCCTTTAGTCGAATAAGAAAAAGGCTGTCGTATCAGCCTTACTTTATTAACTCAAGCACTCTGTTAGTTGAAATAGATCAATAGATTTCATTGGCATTTGGTGATAAGCCTTCAATATGCTTTAGATACTCCGTAACATATTTATCTTGTTCAAAGGGGAATTCATAATTTAAACTATCTGCAACATCTTTTGCTGTACTACGAAACAAATTAGCCATTGTAAATAATGCTCTCCATACATTTTCATAACTTCCATCGGAAAAGGTAGAAAGAAGTTCCTTCCAACTCTTTTCTGAGAGAAATCTCTCCAAATACTTCCCGCATTTACCTATACTAATTGAAAAGTCCGTTTGAATACCTACCTGCCATTCTAGCATTTTAATTAGCATCGGTCTGACGTAATTATTAAGATGTTCTTGTGCATAAAGAATTTCCTTTCTCCACAAACCCTTTGCTACATATGTGGATACCCACCAAAATTCATTACAACAATCAGCATAGAATTCAGCAGATGGACGTTTTACCCAATAGTCCTCATCGGTCGGAGAAGGGATTGCACGAAGGCAATTATCCTTATCCATTAAAATAATAGTTAACTTATCCTCTATACAATACTTGTCTTTTTCATTTAAGGGAATTAACGTTAGGTCAATACGATTTCCATCTGTAAACTGCATCAAATAGGAGAACCGCCTTCCCAATGTTGGCGAAAACATTGACATAGTTTCAGGTGTTTGCATAATGATTCGTTCACCAAAAACCTCTATCCAATTGTGGTTACGTAAAAAGGAATCCATTTCGGTTACGAGATAAACAATATCAAAATCCTGAAACATATCTTTTGGAACATTCGGATTTGTTCGTGAACCATTCATTCCCACAGCACGAATTCGTTCATCTTTTTCCGCTATTTTTAAAATTAATTTTTTCATCTCCTGTTCTGTCCGCATTTCTTTCCTCCCTGATCATTTACATGAATGAATTATTCCAGTAATCATTAAATACCTAAAAAGCACCTACCTAATTAAATTAATATTACTAGGTAGATGCTTTATTTAATTCAATCTCAATCATTTAATAGATGTAATTGACTGATATCCTGCCGATTGATAAATTCTCTCCGTCAGTTTTACCACTTCTTTCGCGAAATCTCCAGGTACCATTACATTGTGACGACCAAGAATCGCATTGATAAAACTTTTATCCGAATTAGTTGTTTGCTGAGGAAGCTCAGGTATGACGGGTTCTTTACCATTCATTCGAAGAACAATCTTACCGTTGTCATAAAAAATCGCTCCATTTTCTCCACAAAAAACATATGTTTCATGCCAGCATGGGGCATTCCCAACAATATTTAGGCCAGCTACAACATTATTTTCAAAACGAATCGATGTAAATGAATCCTGTTCTACTGGAGTATGATGCTGCTCCATTTTTGATTCAATTTCGATCGGTTTTAATCCTGTCGTCCATAAAAGTACGTCTATTATATGACTTCCAGAATCCATAAGCATCCCTCCACCAGATAACGAAGGATTTTGCCGCCATGTACCAGTGGTTAAATGTTTCCAATCCTGATATAGAGAAGCTGTTACCGATGTGAGATTTCCGATTATGCCGCTTGAAATTGCATCACGGATATATAGAAAAGCTGGTTCAAAATGTCTTTGGTATGATACTTGTAAAACTCTGTTTGCCTTTTTTGCTAATTCTATAAGATGTTCTGCCTCTTCTAGCGAACAAGCCATTGGTTTTTCAATCAGAACATGACAATTATGGTTAATTGCATCTACCACATGTTTAAAATGAAGGGTATGTGGTGAACAAATAAGCACCGCATCCATTGTAATGTTCTCTAGCATGTCATCATGATTATTAAACTGTGCAATATTTTCAAGGTTAAAACTCTTAATCAATGTATCTCTATTACCAGAATTTGGGTCAGAAACCGCTACAATCCTAGCGTTTTCTAATTCTCTCAACTGTTTAACATGTAAATGAGATATACCACCTGTACCAATAATACCAATTTTAACACTTTCCATTTATATCCCTTCCCTCATAAAAGGATTCCTGACATTTGATATTAACCTAATCTGACCACATGTTGATAAAAATGGAAGTTTACTTATTAGAAACAAGACTAGATTGTTCTTCAAAATAAACAGCTTTCCCAGTTTTTGCAGATTCATAGATTGCCTCTAAGATTTGGGTAACGACAAATGCTTGTTCTGGTTTTACGACAGGTTCTGTGTCATTGATGATATTATCAATCCATAGGCGGGCTTCAAGATCAGCGTCTGTTTCTGATTTTCCATCGTAAAATGCTACCCCACCTGCACCAAGTTCAACATTCGTCGTATAGAGTTTACCGAAGCTTTCCCCATTAATTCTTAGGCCATCCTTCATATCGGCTCCGCCTTCTGTTCCACTCAGTGAACATTTTGCTTCATCAACATCTAAAGAGTTCAATGCCCAACTCGATTCTAATACGATTGTTGCACCATTCTCCATTGTGATAAAACCAAATGCAGAATCTTCAACTGTAAACTTTTCAGGATCCCACGGTCCCCAAGCATTAGCTGCATCTTTCTTCTGACTTAATTTATGGTAAGTTGTTCCCATAACAGATTTCGGCTTATAGTTGTTCATCATCCACAATGTTAAATCAAGTGCATGTGTACCAATATCAATTAATGGACCCCCACCTTGTTTTTCTTCATCAAGAAAAACTCCCCAAGTAGGTACAGCGCGACGACGAATGGCATGTGCTTTCGCATAATAAACCTCCCCAAGATCTCCTCGTTCACATACCTTATGTAAATGTTGGCTGTCCGGACGGAAACGATTGTTATACCCAATCGTCAGTTTTTTACCAGAACGTTTAGCAGCCTCCAACATAAGACGTGCTTCCTCTGATGACTTCGCCATTGGTTTTTCACACATGACATGTTTGCCTGAATCAAGGGCTGCTACAGAAATTTCAGCGTGGGAATCATTCGGAGTTAGTACGTGCACCACCTCGATCGACTCATCCAGAAGTAACTCTTGATAATCTTCATAAACTTTTGCATTGGGGGCTCCGTACTCAGCTGCTGCTTTTTCAGCTCTTTCAACAAGCACATCACAAAATGCAACCAATTCAACGTTTTTTAACTTTGCTAAACTTGGCAAATGTTTCCCATTTGCAATACCACCACAACCAATAATTGCTACTTTCACATTTCTAGTCATATTTTTTCCTCCTATACCATTGTATTATTTGAAATAAATTTCAAGATGTTCTTTTGC
This sequence comes from Bacillus sp. OV166, assembly GCF_900177675.1. Classification (GTDB taxonomy): domain Bacteria; phylum Bacillota; class Bacilli; order Bacillales; family Cytobacillaceae; genus Neobacillus. The sequence continues at coordinate 5,917,164 of NZ_FXWM01000001.1, forward strand.
TTTTATGATCCCTTGACGTTCTGCCTCTAAAGAACCCCAATAGCGATGATCTTCTAGTTCAATGCTGATTGGACCAGTGTATCCAATTTTTTCTAAACGTACTGCAACTTTTCCCCAGTCTACATCGCCTTGTCCAGGAATTGTGTAACGCCATGAACCTTCTGAAAAATCATACCTAGAACCAAAAGTAGCCTGGATGACACCGCATTCATATAACTCATCATGTAAAATTTCAGTATCTTTCCCATGACAGTAATTGATTCTTTCTCCAAATTCACTCAAAACTCTTAAATGGTCGATACCTAGTCTAACTAAATGGGATGGATCATAATTAATCCCAAAATGTTTAGAAGGAATAACATTGAACATGGCTCTAAGCATTTCAGGTGTACAGCCTAACGTTGGATAATATGGTGCTGGTCCAGGCCATCCTTCTAATGCAATATAGATGTTCTGTTGTTCAGCATGCTTTACAATACTAGGAAACGTCTCTTTCCAAATCTCAAATGCATTCTGTCGTGGCATTGTAATATCATCTGGAACAAGACACATGAACATCACTTTACCACCAAGCTGAGAGACTTCGGTCATCTGATTATTAAGAGCCTCCACGGCCTCTGATCGACTATTTTCATTCACACTTAATAGTTTTGTTTGACCAACCGCACCCACACCATCTATGGAGCCGACTTCAAGTCCTTCCTTATCCAAAGCTATTTTAACTTCTTGGTTATAATATGGTACGTCTATTACGTCTAACCCAATACTAGAAGCCCAGCTTGCAACAGACTCTATTCCGCCTGCACCAATTTTTGGTGATATTCTCATACCTATTTTTTTATTCAAATTAAAAACCTCCCACTATTTTAGTTCATTACTAGAAATCTATTTAATCCCAGTAAATGTAATACCTCGAATAAATGTTTTTTGTAAAAAGAAGAAAAGGATAATAACAGGAAGGGTCATCATTGTTGAAACAGCCATCATGAGTCCCCATTCTGAGCCCTTTTGGCTTTGGAACTGCTGCAACCCTAGTGAAAGTGTATACTGTATTGAATCTGTTAAATAAAGTAATGGACCTAAAAAGTCTGTCCAGCTTGCCATAAACTGAAACAGGCCAACTGCTAAAACTGCAGGTTTTGCCAGCGGCAGCATAATCTGCCAATAAATTCTAAATTCTCCAGCCCCATCAATCTTTGCAGCTTCTCTTAAACTATCAGGTAATCCCATGAAAAATTGTCTTAATAGGAAGATGTAAAAAGGAACACCGAAAAATGCAGGAATGACTAATGGAAGTGGTGTTCCAACCATGCCTAATTTTTCAAACAATAAAAATAACGGGATCATTGTCACTTGACCTGGAATCATCATAACTCCAATCGTAATGATAAAAAGAATATTTCTACCAGGCCACTTGAGTTTAGCGAAGCTATAAGCAACAAGCGGGCATGAAACAACTGCCCCAACAGTACTTAAAATTGTAATGATCACTGTATTTTTTAAATAAGTGAAAAAAGGTATGTAGGACATAGCATCGATGTAATTGCTCCACTTAACTGGCTTTGGAATCCATTCTGGTGGAAATGTAAACACTTGTGTCAATGGCTTTAATGATGTGGATACCATCCAGATAAATGGAATCATAAAGATAAATGATGCGACAATTAGGACGATATGTGCTGAATAACGGGAAAATTTCTTTTTGATTGTTCCATCCATTGTTTCTACCTCCTTATTATTCTTGATAATGGACCCAACGTTTAGATGTAATAAATACGATTGCAGTTAATGCCATAATAATCACAAATAAAATCCAAGCAATTGCAGAGGCATAACCCATTTTAAAGAATTTAAAACCATTATCGTATAAATACATAACATAAAAAGTTAACGAATTTGCAGGTGTCCCCTGTCCTTGTGTTAACGTATATGGTAAAGTGAATTGCTGGAAAGCACCGATAATCCCCATTACAAGATTAAAAAAGATAACTGGTGTTAATAGAGGAAGAGTAATATGAATGGTTTTTTGAAACCAATTTGCTCCATCCACTTCTGCAGCGTCATAATAGTCTTCAGAGATATCACCAAGACCTGCCAGATAAATAACGACAGCCTGACCGATTCCCCATAATGACATCATAATGAGAGATGGTTTGGACCATGTTTCACTTCCGAGCCACGCTGGTCCATCAATTCCAATTGTATTTAGAAAGCCGTTTACAAGACCGAACCCAGGATTTAGCAGCCACATCCACAAAACGGCAAGTGCCACATGTGGAACAAGTGTTGGTAAGAAAAAAATCGTTCTATAAACAGCCATACCTTTCACTTTCATGTTTAACATCATTGCAAGTGCAACACCAAAGATGATACTTAAAGGTACATAGTAGACTGCAAAGTAAACCGTGTTATACACAGATTTCCAGAATAAAGTATCGTTCATTAATTCCGCATAATTTTTTAATCCGATAAATTCTCCTGGCTGAAGGATACTGTATGTTGTAAAGCTAAAATAAATGGAAGAGAATAATGGGATTGCATAAAAAACGATTAATCCGATAATCCATGGAGATGCAAATAAGAGTCCGTATTTGTATTTCCCCCAATTAGATACTTTCTTTTTGGGAACAATATTTAATTGATTGTCAGTCGGTGTTTTTGGAGACTTGATTCGTTCAACCAGTTGCGCATTACCTTTCACTTTAATCCTCCCCTTCCTTATAATTTAAGAGCAAGCGCCTTGATAAAAATAGAGGGAGGAGGAAAACAAAACCTCCTCCCTTTTTCGTCATTTTAGCTCTTTATTCACTTTGTCAGTGACCTTATCTAACAATTCTTTCGGTGTTCCATTTCCTCGTGTCGCATTTTCAACAGCACTTGCTAGTTCGTTCCAATACAATGACCCTTGTGTCATAACTGGTCTATGATGAGAAACAGGTAAAATATTGACAAATTCCTTTAAGATCGGATCATTTTTATATCCTAGTTCTTCATTTACAGAATCGATTACTGAGAAGTCTCGAGCAATTCCACTAAAGATTTTTTGCCCTTCTGCACCACTAAAGAACTCCATAAATTTCCATGCAGCTTCTTTATTTTTCGCACCCTTAGGCATAACAGTAGACCAACCACCTGACCATGTTGTATGATTCTCTCCAGTAGGAGTTGGCATTGGGAAAACACCATATTTCAAATCTGGTTTGAATTTTTTAATGGCAGAAACTTCCCATGGTCCACTTACTTTCATACTTAACTGTCCAGTTAAGAAAGGATCCATTGCACCTTCACCTTGAGAATCAGTGAATCCAGCGATGTCCTCGACGTTATACTTCTTTGCAAAATCTGCCATCCATTGTAGCGCCTCGATGTTCTTTGGATCATTTGCTGTCGCTGTTTTTGTTTCTGGATTATAGAAATCTCCTCCATATGCCCAGCCCCATCCGTAAAACCAACCCTGACCAAACCAAGGAATAAAGCCAATTCTCTTGAATTTTTTCCCATCTTTGATCGTTAATTTTTTAGATGCAGCTTCTAATTCTGCAATTGTTTTTGGTGGATTTTCTGGATCCAAGCCTGCTTCTTTGAACTGGTCTATATTGAAGTAAACAAGACGTGAATCAGTTGTTGTTGGCATTCCGTATAATTTTCCTTCGTAACTTGCTTCATCCCATGCAAACGGATAATATGTTTCTTTTTTAACTCCACTTCCTTCAGCTAAATCTGTCAAATCCTCTAATGAACCTTGTGCTGCCCAAGAGCCAATTTCAAATCGGTCAAAGTAAGCAACATCTGGTGGATTTCCTCCCGAAACTGCAGTTAGTAGTTTTTCATTTTTTCCTTCACCTTGATTTGCAGTGTAAACAGCCTTTATTTTGATGTCGGGATTCTTTTTCTCAAAGGCCTTTACGACAGCATCAACTGCTTCCCCAGTAACATCTGTCATAGGATGCCAAAACGTAACGGTTGTTTGATCTCCATTTGCTTTTTCTGAAGTACTCGATTTTGATGAGCATCCAGTGAGAAACATAGATAATGTTAAAACGAAAACAAATGCTAGTAATCCAATCCTTTTATTGTTTTGCTTCATCTTAATCCCCCTACTTTTTTTATAGAATGCTGTTTAATAAAAAGACTCCTTTCCCTTAACTGTTATGTAAATTCATCGATGTACCAAAAATAAAGCGTTTTCATTGTTGGATAAAAAAAAATAAACATTAGAGCTAATATATCATTATTGATAACATCTATTGATTGTTATCTTTAAATGATATATCAATAGATTACTAACATATATTATATATGTCAATATGATTTTTGAATTTTCGGAATAAAAAAAAAAAAAAAAAAAAACAACCCAATACAGAGGGATGTTTCATCATGTTTTTAATTTATTTTTGACTTTTGTCGATTTTCCCTCGACAAACGTGAAATCTATCATTGTTTGCTCTAGGAATTTCTCGCCTTTTAAGCGCTTCATTAATAATTGAACTGCCTTGCTTCCCATCTCATGCTCGTGTTGACGGATATGTGTAAAGGTGGCTTGATCTAAATGATTCTCTGGATAATCAAAACATACAAGCGAATAATCTTCAGGAACTTTTTTACCTAGATCATTTATTACCTTATTCAATAAGAGAGCCAAAGTATATTCACAAACAATAAAGGCCGTAATATCATGATTTTCATGAATAAAACGTTTAATAGTTTGATAATCGGTATTCATTAAATCGCTTGATTTATCACTATAGAATTTTTGCGGGAGGCTACAATTAAGATTAGTTAATAGGAAGTCCGGGTTTAATTTGATTCCCTGTTTTGAATATGCTTGGTTAAACCCTCGAACTCTTTCCTCGATCGTTGAAGTACCATTTGGAGAAGGGGATAAAAAGGCGACATCCTTATGACCTAAAGAAAACAAATAATTAGTTAACATTTCACTTGCTGATCGATTATCTGTACAAACTGAGCTTGCTGGAATACCTTTTAAGTAACGATCTATTAAAACTAAAGGGAAATCAGTTAAAACTAACTTTATCAATTCAACATTGTAGTGTTCCCCATGTACAGGAAAAATAATGAGACCGTCTACTCCATTGTTTACAAGATTTTTTATTGCGTTCTCTTCTTCCTTGATCTGACCACCTGTACGCCTGATAATCAAGTTGCAATTATTTTGTAAACACTTTTCCTCAATTGTTTTAACGATATTTAATCCAAAGGCATCATCAAAGTCAGGTATTATTAATCCCACCAATTTACTATCTGTGAAATTTAGCCTAGAGGAATGAGTTGACATTTCCATTTTCTCTGATTGAAGCTCCGCTACGAAAGAACCTTTCCCCCTTATCCGCTCAATAATTTTGTTTTGCGCAAGTATGTCTAACGCCTTTTTTGACGTAATTCTACTTACATTAAATTCTTCAGCCAAGTCTTTTTCAGATGGAACTCGATCGCCTTGCTTTAGAAGACCTTGTTGGATCTGATTAATGATCGAGACATATATTTTTTCGTATAATGGAGTATTCATTATTTTTTTCACCTTTTTAGTATATTTGTTATATTTATAATACATTATATAACATCTTTATACCTATTAATACAAGAAATTACCTTATTCTCACTAGTTATAAAGTTCTATACATTAAAAAAGCCCGTAATTTTATATACTCATTTTAATTGCTGATACATTGACTTGAAGTAGATGTCATTTTACACTCCCCTCTTATTTATTATTTCATTTAGTTTATTTACATTAATAGCCAGACTTTCATATGGATCACGATCAAACTCTTCTTGCTCAACTGTAAACCACTCTATATTAAATTGAGTTCCTGTTTTAATCAATGTTTCAAAATCCAATTGACCATTGCCAATTTCCGTTCCCATCTTATTACCATTTACAATCTTCAAATCTTTCATATGCAATGACACAACACGGTCTTTATATTTTTCAATGATGACAAAAGGATCCTGGTTAGCAAAGGCTGCCCAATAGCAATCAAGTTCAATTTTTACGTGTTCTGGATTAGTATTTTCAAAAAGTAGATCAAATCCTGTTTTTTCTCCAAATCTTTCAAACTCAAAATCATGGTTGTGATAACCAAACTGAAAGCCAGAGCTATATGATTCAATGTTTCAGCCGCCTTCATATAATCATCTTCTGACAATCTCATTTCTATTGGAAGAGCCGGACATATAAGTAAATTGTTATCAAGTGTGTGATGATAGTTAATCGTTTTTAATAATTCCTCACCTAAGAGTTGATTGATTCCCACATGCGCACCAGCGGTTTTCATTCCATTTGCGTCCATTAACTGTTTCACTTCTTGAGCAGGTGTTTGAAAAAAACCTGCAAATTGAATGGCTCCATATCCAAGGTCAGCGACTTTTTGGACCGTTCCCAAAAAGTCCTTTTCGGCATCTTTCCATACTGAAAACAATTGCAGGCCAATAATACTCAAAAATATCCCTCCTAAATTTCTTTGAATAAGAGCGGCTTTGTTTAACATCACCGTTCAAATTTTATGGGGTTGATTTCGAATTAAACTTCTACACTCTCAGTAGTTAATTCAGCTATTTCAATTCTTCGACCTTGTTCATTTGATAAACTAGCAGCTTGATTTATGATTGTTAAGTTAAGAAAATCATTTTCATCAAGGGTTGGTTTAGCATTTACAAGAATGTCAGATACCCATTGATTAAGCGGCATTGATAATGTCTCAGGTAATTGATCAGGAACATTCCAACCTTCTCCTAATTGTTTGCTTTTCAAGCGAATATTTTGATCCTCAATTAGCAAAGTCCCCTCTGTTCCATATAACTCAAGTTGAAAAGGAGAGCCATTCGATAGAAAACCAGTTTCAAGTGTCCCAAGAACACCTGATTCATATTCAACAATGACAACTGCATTATCATCTACGTCATGTCCTAACGTTTTTTGTAATCTTGCTGTCACAGCCTTTGCAGATCCCGCTAAACGATTGGTTAAATAAATCGGGTGTGCGCCGAGGTCAATTAAGGCACCGCCGCCACACTCCTCTTTATTAAAAAAGTGATTTGGCAGCCATCCATTTGGATTTCCTTCAAAAGGCACAGCACCATTATGTGCAAGTCGACAACGAATGGAAGTAAGTTTTCCAAGCAATCCTTTATCAAGTACATCTTGTGCATACAAATAATAATTTTCCGTTAGTCGAGGTAAAGAGACCATTAACTTAACTTCGTTTTCCTTTATAACAGTAAAAATTTCTTCACAATCCCGAACTGTAAACGCTAACACTTTTTCTGTGAAAATATGTTTTTTATGTTTAGCAGCAAGTGTAATAATTTCCTTATGAAGATTTGTAGGAGTATCTACAATTACAGCATCTATTTCGGGATCCTCTAACACCTTTATTAAATCATTTTCAAAAGGGACTCCAAGTTCTTTGGCCCACTTATTTCCGCGTTCAGCAATTTCATCCCAAACTACTTTAATCGTTATGTTTTCATTGTTCTTCGCTTGACGAGCATAATCATCCGCATGTACATGCCATTTACTTAACAAGGCGACGTTCATCAAAGAATAACCTCCTTTATTATATTTTCGGAATTTCGATATCGACTTCTCGTCCTAATTCAGATGAGCGGAAAACACCGTCAATAATCGCTTGATTGATTAAAATTTGTTCTCCTGGAATCGGAGCAGGATTTCCTTGTTTTATTGCAACAATAAAATCACGTACCTTTTCATAGAAAATATTAATTTGATGTGCTTTTACTGGAATGGTGCTGTCAATGTGATGTCCGAGAACATCGTGGAACATTGTAATGGAACCGATTCCTCCATCCCAGACCCCACTCCACGGCCCGCTTCCAGAAGGTGTTATTTTCAAACCAGCATCTGTTCCAAGAAAGATCGTTGGACCGAGTGAGTCCATATGCATCGCCCATGATATTTTGAAATTAAGAACTTTCCCACCTTCCAAACGAACTAATGCTACACCAAAATCTTCCACCTCAAACTTATCTGCTTCTCGATGATATTTCGGATTTGTTCCAAAATATTTCGACGTGTATGCCGAAACAGTCAGTGGTTTCGGGTAACCAAGCGTGTTAAGCGCCAAATCAAGCGAGTAGCAGCCGATATCTGCCATTGCCCCTGCCCCTGACAAGCTTTTGTTGATAAACGTACCGCCCGGCATCCCTCTTCTTCTTCCGCCGCCGGTTTGAACATAATACACATCACCTAACTGACCTGATTGAACAATTTCCTTAACGGCTTGCATGTTGGGATCATATCTCGGTTGAAAACCAACGGACAGGATTTTATCTGTTTTCTTGGCCGCCTGAACCATTTCAACCGCTTGTTCAAGTGTTACTGCCATTGGCTTCTCCACAAGGACGTGCTTATCTGCAAAAAGTGAGTCAATACTTGTACGGTGATGTGCGACATTTGGTGTACATATGCTAACCCCGTCTAAATCCAGTTCTAAAAGATGTTGATGATTGACAAATGCTTTTGCATTTTGAATATTTAAGTTTTGAATGAATTGCTCCGCCTTACCGGGAATGACATCAGCAACCGCGACGATTTCCACCTCCGGCATTTGTAAATAAGCTCGTGCATGGGCAGCTGCAATTCCACCACTGCCAATAATTCCTACTTTAATCGCTTCTAACAATTTTTAGCCTCCATTTCTTTTATTTAAGATGTTGTTTATTTAACAGTTGCTAAAGCATCACAATTGTTTCATTAAATTTCCAGGATAAATAGTTTGTGATATCAAACAAAAAAGAGGTATGTCCACCAACATGCTCCCCTGCAAATACACCATTCGCATAAACTTTTGTGATATAAACTACTACATCATGAAAACCTTCAAGTTATAAATAAAACGCTTTCAAAAAATACGAATTACATCGTTATAATAACTTAGTTCCCCCTTATCAAATTAAGTTAAACAAATATATCAGGTAAATAAATGATATATTTAATATATTATATTTCTCGATAACATATGTCAATTAAATAACTGAATACTCAAAAAAATTCTGTTTGCAAATCAAAAAAGCATGCTAGCCTTAGAAAAAAGGACGCAAGCTCATTTAACTTTATATTTATATAGGTACTACTATTTACTTGTACTGAATTGAACTAGTCGAGGCTCCTTTAACGAGATCGAATTTAATATAGATATGTTGCGGGACACTTTCTCCATTTAATTTAGCTAATAATAAATCGACTGCTTTTTCAGCCATGATTTCCTCATTTTGCTTGATATAAGTAAACTTCGGCTCCAAGTTAGTATATGGATTATCAAAACACACAACGGAATAATCCTCTGGTATTTTCTTGCCCAATTCCTTTAGAATTACTGAAAGTAGTAGTACTAGATCATATTCACAAACGACAAATGCGGTTAATTCAGGATGCTGCAAAATGAATCTTTTAATTTTATCAAGATCTTCTTCCTTTATTTGCTTTAACTGTTCGCTATGAACATTCAAAGGAAGACTACTCATTAAATTAGTCAGCATATAATCAGGGTTTAATTTCAGTCCTTGACGTGAAAATGCGATATGAAACCCGTTAATCCTTTCCTCTATCGCAGAGATTCCTTCTGGTGGAGGAGAAATAATAGCAATCTTCTCGTGTCCTAAGGAAATCAAATAATCTGTAAGTTGTTGGCTAGCAAGAGTATTGTCTGTACTTACCGAACTTGCAGGTATCCCTTTCAAAAAACGATCCGCTAAAACAAACGGAAAATCATTTAGAACTATTTTCAAAAGAGCATTGTTATAGTGTTCACCGTTTACAGGAATCATGATTAAACCATCCACTCCAAGTTGAAGCATCGAAGTGATTGTCTTCTCTTCTTCTTCAATTAATCCATAAGTTCGTTTAATTAATAAGTGAATATTTAGTTTTGAACAAACTTTTTCCACTGTTTTCACAAAATTCAATCCAAAATATTCAGAAAAATCAGGAAGTACCAGCCCTACTAACCGCATTTCGTCCTCTTCGCTTGTGGGGATAAATACATCTTTTAAATTATGATTCAGTTCATCTGGAACAGGAGGTACAGTCGTAACAAAAGACCCCTTCCCCCTAATTCGTTCAATTACCTTCTTTTCAGCTAAAATGTCTAAAGCTTTCTTTGACGTAATACGACTTACATTAAATTTTTCAGCTAATTCCTTTTCAGATGGTACACGATTTCCTTTATTTAAGTCGCCGTCCTGGATCTTTTCTAATATATACGTATATATTTTTTCGTATAAGGGAATATTCACGTAATCATCGCCTTGTAATATAGTTGTTATATAAAATATAACAACTATTGTACATTATTACAAACACAAAATTAGGAAAAAACAGAATACAAGACAAAATAGGCTACCTCACACCAAAAAAATTTGGATTGAAGGTTGCCTAAATGGTGTTCTAAATGGGTCTCATTTCGGTAGGTAAACCCAGACCTTTACGCTTTAATATTCACATTTCACCATTTCAATTCATAATTTACTACTTATGGATGAGATACAATTAACTCACAATCCCCGTCTACTTCAAATTCTCGTATTCCCACGGGAATGATGAAATGTGTTCCTTTTGTTAGAGTATATGTCTCACCATTGTGAACAAGTGTCCCCTCACCCTTGATCACACTTAGAAGCAAATACCGATCATCAAATGAAAAAGCAGCTTGCCCATTAACATCCCATTTGTAAACGGAGAAAAACTCAGACTCCACAAACGTGGTGATGGTTACATTTCCCCGCTCTTCAACTTTAGGAGTAACCCCAGCATCTTGATGAGGCACAGTTGTCACATCAATCGCCTTTTCTAAATGAAGATCGCGCAAATTCCCTTCCGCATCTCGACGGTCGTAATCATACACTCGGTAGGTTGTGTCCGAGCTTTGCTGCGTTTCTAAAACTAGCGTTCCTTCACATAAAGCATGGATGGTTCCGCTTGGAACGTAGAAAAAGTCGCCTGGCTTGATTTTGACTCTGCGTAGCAGCTCGTTCCATTTCCCATCATTAATTCGCTCGACGAATTCTTCTTTTGTTTTCGCATTATGGCCGAAGATCATGTCGGCGCCTTCTTTACAATCGAGGATATACCAGCATTCGGTTTTACCAAGATCCCCATTTTCATGAACCTTCGCATAAGAATCCTCAGGATGGACCTGAACGGATAAATCCATGTTCGCATCCAATATTTTCGTTAAAAGCGGAAAAACCTCTTCCTTCGGGTTTCCAAAAAGCTCGGGATGTTTCCCCCATAGCAAGTCCAATGACATTCCAGCATACGGTCCATTCTCAATAATCGAAGGTCCATTCGGATGAGCGGAAATTGCCCAGCATTCCCCTGTTTGATTATTTGGAATCTCGTACCAAAATTCAGTTTGTAAGGCGGTCCCGCCCCAAATTCGCTCTTTAAAAACTGGTCTTAAAAATAATGGTTGCACTATTATTACCTCCAAAAGTATCTTTAATTTTCCTCTTGAAATGCTTGATGAGCAAGCATGAGCGATCCTGTAATACCCGCATTGTCACCTAAACCAGGACCGACAATATATTCAGTAAGATCCGGCAAAGCCACATACTCATTAATAAATTCCTTTAAATACTTATAAACGGAAGTAAACACCTGTTTTTGATTCATAACTCCCCCGCCTAGGATGATTTTTTTCGGCGAGAGAATCAATACATATTGCATCAGGGCTTGGGCAATATAGTAGCCTTCTAGGTCCCAAACTTCCATTCGATCAACAAGTTGATCTCCTTTTGCTCCCCACCGCTCTTCAATGGCAGGACCAGCCGCTAGACCTTCTAAGCAATCGTGGTGATAGGGGCACTTCCCTTGAAACTCGTCATTTGGATGTCGTCTCACAAGAATATGCCCCATTTCAGGGTGTGAAAGTCCTTGAAGAAGCTTCCCTTGCACAATCGCCCCTGCTCCAATACCGGTACCAACTGTTATGTACAAGCAGCTGTCCAATCCTTTAGCGGCGCCAAAGGTTGCCTCGCCCAATGCGGCAGCATTAACATCGGTATTGAATCCAATTGGAACAGAAAAAGCGTCTTTTAATGCTTGCACAAAAGGATAATCTTTCCAAGGTGTTTTAGGAGTTGATGTAATATATCCGTAAGTAGCACTTTCCCGATTCACATCAATTGGACCGAACGAACCCACACCAATTGCTTTTAAAGGATATTGCTTGAAAAATTCAATCACCTTTGGCATCGTTTCTGCTGGTACTGTGGTTGGAATCTGAATACGGTCTACGATATAACCCTTTTCATCGCCCACAGCACAAACAAACTTTGTTCCGCCTGCTTCTATTGCACCCAACATACATAAATTCCTCCAAATAAGAATTTCTACATTTCATTAATACTAAGCACAGATCCCTTTTTTGATTTTCTCCAAATAACATATAGGAATGGAATCATGATGACATAAATAATCGGAAAAAGACTAAACGAGACAGGTAAAAGCAGGTCAAAATCAAAGTATTTTCTCATCGCTAAAAACAAAAATACTCCGATGATTCTTCCAACACCGAGTGGAATTTCTCGGATAATGATATAGTCCAAGCGCTTTTCCTTGTACTCGGGGTCCTTCTCAATTGCTTCATAAATCATGGCACTCATCGAGGTGGTAATCATATTTTGTGCTAATGGCGAGACGATTCCAAAAATAATCAATGAAATAAGGACAGGAAGGACGGATAACAAAACAGAACTCAAAAATATACTTACCGAACCGATCGCATAAATGGCGAGACGATATTTCGGATTAGAGAACTTAGCGAGCAGATAGAATGTAACGATGGCAACAAGCTCAGCAGCCATATTATAAACTCCTAAACTTAATTCTCCACCAGCTACTTTGAAGGTAATCATCGTAATCAAAAAGGTCCCGTACACGCCTGATACAATCCCATCAGCAAACATTACCTTATACATCTTCTTCCATTCCTGTGATGGATTCTTGATGACATCCCAAAAATAACTTTTTGCTGTAATCGGGTGTCCCTTCACTTTTAGAGAAGTTAAAAAGGAAATAAAAAAGAATACACAGGTTCCAATAAAAACGACATAATAACCCAGCATCCCTTCTAATTGCGAGATGATGATCCCTGACAAAACTGGGCCGATTACACCACCAATGGTAAATAGAATTCCTTGTACATATAAAAATTGATCTCGATTATCATTGGTTGTTAAGTCTAATACGGCCAAATGCATGCCGACATAATACAAGCTCATTGCCAATCCAGTTGAAAATCCTAACAACATGATATGATCACTTAATGTGTCATGAAAAATGAGCATAATTAAATAGGTAATCAGATAAAAGACAAATCCTAAACGCATCGTAATCATCGGACTCGTTTTCCTTGCGAGCCAGCCACAAAGTCCAAAACAAAAGATGATCGCGATCGACCAATACAAACTATAATAAGCTAGCAGTGAAAAGGTTTTATCCAGTTTCCATAAGAAAACACTTTGAAAAACACCTGACAAAACCCCGCCAAAGGAAAATAAGGCATTCATCAGTAAATAGAACTTTAATTCCGTAGAAAAAGACTTAAAAATTTGAAACATTCTTTGTACTCCTTATCAGGAGAGTCGGTCTCAAAGGCCGACAACTCCTGCACCTAGTGGTTAATAATCGCTTTTGATACTTTAAGAATAGGAAAGTTTGCCATTGCTTCTGGCAACTCTTCCACAGTGAAACGATGAGAAATCAGCGACTCGACATCCACCACTTTTTTTGCAATAAGTGAAATAGCTTCTTCATGGGTAAATGGGTTCACGAACGAACCCTTAATGGTAAGTTCTTTTGAAAAAATTTCAAATGGCGATACAGAAATAACAGTTTCTGGCGCTGCCACACCAAAAAGTAACACTTGGCCGCCTTTGGCAGCGGATTTAACCGCCAATTCCATACTATCCGCTCTGCCCACACATTCAATCACAACATCTGCTTCTAGTTTTGAAGCATTCATTGGATGCACCACGTCATCAGCACCCAGTTTATAAAGAAGCTCTCTTTTGTTCTCCGCAGGTTCACTCACAATGATAGAATCAACATTTTGCTGTTTCACCAATTGCAAAAACAATTGTCCTATAAAACCGCCGCCAATTATGAGTACCTTACTTAAGGAAGACAACTGAACCTTCCTAAAACCATGTAAAACACAGCCTAAAGGTTCGACTAGGGCAGCCTCTTCAAAAGTCATCTGGTCTGGGAGCTTGTAACAATTAGCATCAGGAACAACACAGTACTCGCCCATACCACCATCTCTTGTTACCCCTACTGCCTGAAGTTGGTTACATAAATGTGCCCGGTTGCTGCGGCAATATTCACATGTACCGCAATAGATGTTCGGATCAATCGAAACTCGATTCCCTTTTTGGAGGGTTGATACTTCTGCACCTACTTCCACTACTTCCCCTGCCAATTCATGACCGAGAACAATTGGCGGCTGGACTTCAGCTGAACCTGGATGACCATGATAAATATGCTGATCCGTTCCGCAAATTCCACAGCTCTTCACCTTAACAATGACCTCTTTTGGTGATGGTGAACGATAGTTCCAATCCATTACCTCTATTTGCTTTGTTCCTTTCAAAACCGCCGCTTTCATTCGAATACCTCCGCTGTTTTCACACTATTAATGGCCTTCACTCTCAACGTCTCCCAAGGAATGCTTTTCCCCTCAGCCTGTCCGACCTTTATCGTTCTGCTCTCATTTGGCAGTAAATCAAAGAAATTATCCTCGATTACAAGCTGCTCGATATCCATTTCAATCGTTACCATTCGCGCGAGTAGATTGGTTGAAATGGTCAATTCATTTCTCGCTTGGTCAATGGAAACGGTTAGTTCCGACTTTCCAAATCTCAAGTCCTTTTGATCGCGGAAATAATAGAAGTTTTCCTCGGTTTTATTACTTTTTGAACGGATCACGATTGCAGCCTCTTCTGGCTGCAATCCACTAAGTGCATCCTGTTCTAAAACAACGTCCACTTGCTGCGAAACATTGGCAGGCACCGAAACTGTCCATTTTTTTGAGAAAACCTTTTCGCCATTCATTTGATATATAGCAAGTTCTATTTCATCCTGATAAGCTACTAACCGGTCATTTACAACCCAAACCTTCAGCTCCTTTCCAGGCTCATGATCAATTGTTAACAGAACCGGACTATAGAACTTTCTTGCATAATGATAGGAAGCCTTAGGCAATAAATAATAGTCGATTACTGACCAGCTTGTACCCGGCCAGCAGTCATTTAACTGCCAAAATAACGCACCGCTTGTATGTGGTTTATTGCGCCTGTAATGTTCGATTCCAAACTTTAAACCTTCTGCTTGCGTTAACATCGAATAGGCAATGTATTCATCTAAATCCTTGGGAGCTCCTGTATATCCTTCCATTAGCAAAATTCCTTTTGGATGATGGATATCTTTATTCCGGTAAGCCATTTCTTCGCTTCCCCAGTAAAATTGATCCTTCGGGATATTTCGTTCTAATGTATAGCGATTGGAAGACGCATGCATGCCAAATTCACTTGCAAAGAGTGTGGTATCATTTTTAAAATTTTTAAATGACAGCCCTTCGACACTGTAATTCACCGTTTGTGGCTCACCAAACGTCCTCGGCTCAATATTCCCGTGCCAAACTTGCCAATTATGCGTGTCGCCCTGTTCTCTTGAATTATGATCATTCCCACCAAATGGCGAACTTGGCCAAAATAGACGTGTTGGATCGAGTTCTTCAAGTAATTCCGGCATTAATTCATGATAGATTTTTTCGCCGTAAAAAGGATGAGTGATTTCACCTGATGAATACAACGCTTCATAGAGCCAATCGTTCTCATTGTTTCCACACCAAAGTGCCAAGCAAGGATGATTACGGAGCCGTTTGACGACATGAATGATTTCCTCTTTGACGTTCGCCATAAAGTTCTTATTGTAATCAGGATACAGCGCACAGGAAAACATGAAATCCTGCCAGACTAAAATGCCAAGCCGATTACACTCGTCATAAAAAACATCTTTTTCATAGATGCCGCCGCCCCAGACGCGAAGCATATTCATATTTGCATCTTTGGACATCTTGATTAAGTGCTTGTAACGGGAATCTGGAACTGCTCCGATAAAGCTATCGATTGGAATCCAATTGGCGCCTTTCGCAAATACCTTTTCACCATTTAAAACAAAGGTAAAGCTATGATTTCCGTTTTCGTCTTTTCGTTGGACTTCGATGGTTCTAATCCCAAAGACTTCTTGTTTTTCATCCACTTTCACACCATCCGCAAGCAGTTCAACCTTTAGTTGATAAAGATGAGGCGTGCCAATATCATGTGTCCACCAAAGCTTTGGATTTTCCACTTCCAATACAACGGTTGCTTGTTTGCGGTCTACTTTTCCTTTAGTTGAGTAACTTTCTGCCCCATCGAAAAGGGTAACATCGACCACACAATCTTTATCTTTTCTAAATGAAGCTATATCCACTTCGACCTCAATAATTGCTTTGTCAGGAGAAATTGATTTCGTTTTAGCAAATATCGAGTCTATTTTGGAAAAAGTTCTCTTCTCTAAATGAACTTCCTTCCAAATCCCAGCAGCCACTAAGCGCGGACCCCAGTCCCAGCCATAATGGCTTTGTGCTTTCCTCGTCCAGATTCGTTTCTTGCTAAATCCTGACCAATAATACTGAACCTTGTCTTTCACGTGGACATGGACTGGATCAAATTTTACCGCCAAAACATTTTTCCCTCGCTTAAGCTCACGAGCAACCTCGAAGCTGTGACTGATATACATATTCTCCGTTGAACCAAGCTCTACACCATTTAAATAAACGGTAGCAAATGTGTCCAAACCTTCAAAAATCAACTCATAGCGGTGGTCTTTACTAATTTCATCATTGAACTCAAAAGTATTACGATACCACCACACCTTTTCCTCCACCCACTGACATTTTAAATCATTGTGTCCGTAAAAAGGATCTTCAATTAACTTTCGGTCAATCAATGTTGAATGAACATCACCAGGTACTGATGCTGTCATCCAGAAGTAATCAATATATTCAGGAGCAGCGACCTCAAGATCACGTGCAGCTCTTACATCAAAATGTTTTATTTTCCAGTTATCATTTATTTTCATATTACGTCACCTGCCATTGTAAAAATGCTTACGATATATCAGTTTTACTCGAAGCTTATATAAGGTTAAAACATAGTAAAAAGGCCAAAATCAGTCTCGCGATTTTGGCACTTATTTTTTCAAATTATAGATAGGTCAATGAATCTAAGATTTCTTTTAAGCTTAATTCAGCACAAGCCATTGATGTATCAGCAACGCCGTAGAACATTTTAACTACATCACCTTCAACGACAGCTCCACATGAAAAGACTACATTTCCAAAGAAACCTTCTACCTCATAATCTGCTTCAGGTTCTAGAATCGGTTGATTTGAACGAGCAATGACCTTCGCTGGATTTTCTAAATCCAGTAATACTGCTCCCATACAATAGCGGTGATCATCAGTTGCACCATGATAAAGCTCCAGCCAGCCTTTTTCCGTTTTAAACGGAACTGCTCCTCCGCCCATACGTGCGCTATCCCACATGCCTTCCCGCAAACCGAGTAAATGCTTGTGATTACCCCAATGCAGGAGGTTCGTTGATTCAGCAATCCACATTTCTGGTTCCCCTACACTTTTCGGAACAGGTCGGTGGATCGCATAATATTTTCCATTAATTTTTTCAGGGAAAATTAACACATCTTTATTTTCCGGTGCAAAAATCATTCCATGATGTTCAATTGTTACGAAGTCCTTTGTGGAAACCATCGATTCTCCCACACCTACAGGTGAAACAGCACTAAAATAGATGTAATAGGTATCTTCAATTTTAGTAATCCTCGGATCCTCGATCCCAAATGTTTCTAACTCATTAGTTGGGTAAACTAACGGATTCTCATCAATCGTGAAATGATGACCACCATCTTTGCTTCTTGCAATTCGTAAGTATGCGATAGATGTTAAATAGTCCCATGAATGTTTATCCCCGCTTTTCCGAATCACACGTGGATCAGAGAAATCATAAGTCGGATCATCTAAACGGAACTCTATAATTTCAAGTTCGTTTGTTGTTGGATTATAAATAGGTGCTTTCACAATATTAGCGTCTTCACTGATTGGGCGCTCTGCTACACGAAGAAGCATAATAATTTCATCGTTATAGGTGGCAATCCCTGCATTAAATGCACCAATAACTTCAAAATCAGCTCGATGTGGTTTCACATCTGCTGGAGTGACTAATGGGTTCTCTTCATATCTATATACATTCATATTATTTACTCCCTCTATAGTTTTATCTGATTTATTGCTCGTATTGTAAAAACGGATCGACGATGGTAATTTTTTGAGCTTCAGCATCACTAATTCCAGCATAAACATCAGCCGTACCATCTTGTTTTCGAACTAACCCGCCGCTAAACACGACATCCACTAAGTCTGGGCGCTTCGTTGGACCAGGAAGGAACTGACTTCTTGTTGCGATTAGCTCCATGTCGGAGAATACGCTCGTTTCCGGGTCAAGCGCAAACACCATTGGGTAATAATGGCGGTTTCCTTCATCATCAAAGTAGGCAACATGTCCCAATACTCCAACAAGACCATTTGATAAAAGGTGCGGCTCGTTCGCTCCGCCCCATTCTTCATCAATGAACTGCCCTTGTAGTAACGGTGCTTCGTTAACCACATCAATCGTCAATTCTTCTAATGAAGAAAATCGAGTCCAGCCAATTTTTCCTCTTCCGCCTTTTTCACCCTGAGGTCTCGTTAATACCCCTATGCTGCCATCCTTTAGCTCTACTAATCGAAGGTCCTTCATCCCGTCTGGACCTTTTGCAAATTCTTGTAAGCTTGCAATCGATTGACCTTTATAAAAAACAGTTCTCCAGCCAAGTTGTCCTTCATTGGTTGGATGAGGGAAAATTTGAACGCCCCCCAATACTAGCTCTCCAGCTATTCGAGTAAAGAAAGGATCTTGTAACTCAAGAACGGGTGCCTTTTCTCTTGGAACCCATTCACCGTTTCTCTCGACAAAGAAGTATACATTGGAATGTTCACTGTCACGTGACTCCACTCGTCCGGCAATCACAAGCTCCCCTTCATCTTCAAACGGTGCGCTAATATTATAGACATCATTTTCACCAATGCCTGAGAATACAATTTTTTCAGGATTAGTTGGTTGTGTTTTCGAAGTATATTCCTCTAAAAGCTGTTCACAAGTTTGAGCATTACCTTTCCTTAACAAGACCATTTCCTATTTCCCCCTTTAGGATCATTGCTTCATTCGCTAAAATTCTTATAACGTTTTCACGATCCAACCTCGTTCGTTTTGTCGAAAGTAACAACTTCATATCAGCTGCTACATCTAGCGTTTTTGGTTGATTAGTGAAATTCAAAACTATTAATATATTTTCAAATGAATCCGTTCTGACGAAATAGATCATTCCATCTTCATTCCGTAAAAATTCATAATCTCCGCACTTTAGAGATGAATGTTCCTTTCGCAGTTTCAACAAACTTTTATAAAAAGAAAACATCGATTCCGGATCATTTATCTGGTCTTCAACAGTAACTTTGTATGCATCCTCTGGAACCGTAATCCACGGTATACCCTCTGAAAAGCCAACATTCGCTTGTGAATTCCATTGCATCGGGGTACGTGACTTATCGCGTGATTTTTCATTCGCAACAACTAGGGCTTCCTCATTTGACTTACCTGCTTGTAATGCGAGTTTATAGCCCATGATCCCTTGAACATCCTTCATTTTCGATATATCGTCTGTAATACAATCTCTCATTCCAATTTCATCGCCGAAATAAATGAACGGAACACCTCTCGCTGTAAGCATCAAAGCAGCAATTAGTTTGGCCCGGTCCTCATCACCGCCAAATCGTGAAATATGTCGGGGCATATCATGACTTGAAAAGAACAAAGTTGGAATTTGAGTGGAATCATAAGCTTTCTCAGTTCCAACTAATTGCTGATAGAGCTTATCCACATCAAAATTTTCCATGCTTCCGATATTAAAATTAAAGACAACATCTAATTTGTTAAGACCAGAGTATTGCTTAAGAATATCCAGTTCCTCGGAACCAACCTCACCAACGAGAAATTTATCCGGATACTGATGTACAAACTCGGCAATTTCCTCAATAACTGCTAAAATACCTTCCTGATCCTTATCATATAAATGGATTTGTTCCTCATCATATGGATTGTCAATAAACGAATCATTTACCTTTAAGAAGTTGATGACATCTAGCCGAAAACCATCGATTCCCTTTTCAAGCCAAAACTTCATCACATCAAACATGGCATGTTTCACTTCAGGATTGGACCAATTTAGATCGACCTGTTCCTTCGCAAAAGCATGATAATAATATTGATTCGTCCCAGCATCGTATTCCCAAGCCGGACCGCCAAAGAAAGACACCCAATTATTCGGCATATCTCTCCAAATATACCAATCACGTTTCGGATGCTCCTTTGATGACTTTGATTCTTGGAACCATTGATGATCAGAAGAAGTGTGATTGAGTACTAAATCTGCAATTACCTTGATACCACGTTGATGTGCTTCTTGTATAAACGTTTCAAAATCCGCCATCGTTCCATAATCCGGATCGATTCCATAGTAATCAGAAATGTCATAGCCATTATCGACTTTAGGTGATGGATAAAAGGGAGTGAGCCACAATCCATCAATCCCTAATTCCTTTAAATAGTCGAGTTTTGAAGTGATTCCAGCAAAGTCGCCGATTCCATCACCATTTCCATCTTTAAAGCTGGGCATGTAGATTTCATAAAATGTCGATTGTTTCCACCATTTCACCATTGTGTAAGAACTCCAATTCTATTACTTAAGTGTAAACTGCATACCTTCTTGGAACTTTTTCGCGAATAGTAAGAAGATAATAATAATAGGAAGAGTTAACAGAACTGATGCTGCGTACATCGGGCCTGGATAGCCGCCGTATGGACCGAACATTTGTGATAAAAGGACGTTCAGCGTGAGCATATTATCGCTCTTAGCCACTAACATATCCCATAACAACTCCGTCCATCTTTCCATAAACAAGAATAAGAAGATAACAGTCGTAATCGATTTCGACATTGGCAGTACGACTTTAAACATAATTTGCAATTCACTCGCACCATCTAATTTCGCCGCTTCAATAAATGTATCTGGAATCGCCTTAAAGAAGTTCGTATACATAAACACTGCCCACAAACTCATCGCTTTCGGCAAAATCATTCCCCAATAAGAGTCATACATTCCGAGTCGTTGAATCACAAGGAACGTCGGAATTAACAAAATAATCGCTGGGAAAAACATTTGAAATAAAATAACGTTATTAACTGTGTCTCTTCCTTTAAAGGGCATTTTCGCTAATGCATAAGCAACCATTACCCCAGTTACCATCATTAAAAAGGTTGAAGCACCCGATACAATAAAACTGTTTATAAACGCATTAAGCCATGGCCTCGGGATGACCGCTTCTCCTCCACCGAGCAGCCATTGATACGATTTCAAGCTGTACTCTGTTGGAATTAGCTTCTTATCTACTTGGTCCCAATCAGCAAAAGAATTTAGTACCATATAAATATACGGAAAGATCATAATCAGTAAGAGAACAACGGCAATTAGGTAACGAAACCATAATCCATTTTTCTTAGCTCCACCCATTTCGTTTCCCCCACATTTCTAAGAGTTTTCGAATGATTAAAATTGAAACAAACGTTACTACCGAAGCGATAATTGCAATCGCTGAAGCATAGCCTGCTTGAAGATTTGAGAACGCTCTTGTAAAAATCTCCATTTGCCATGTATTGGTTGCAAAATTTGGTCCACCGCCTGTTAATTGGTAAACCTCTGTGAAAATACCAAACGTAACACCGATTGATAAAATTAATACGGTGAATAAAGCAGGGTAAAGGAGCGGGAAAGTAATTTTCCAGAAACGCTGCCAAGGAGTTACCCCATCAATCATCGCCGCTTCGTATACTTCCTTACTAATGCTCTCAAAACCTGACGTTAAAATAAGGGCGTAGTACCCGGTGAATTTCCAAGCGATAATCATTGCAACCACAAAGAGTGCTGCAAACGGACTTCCAAGCCAATTAATATCTAATCCAAGGGAGTCTCGCAAGAATTCATTTACCGGACTGTTGTACGATAAAATCCCTTTAACGATAAATGATGATACAACCCCAGATGCTAAATAAGGCAGGAAAAAACCAATTAAAAATAGCCCTTTAAATTTAGGTAATCCTTGAACGATTAAGGCCACGATAATCGAAGATGCAACAACTAATGGTACAAATAAAGCCATAAATTTAAAGCTTACAAAAAATGCACTTTGGACACCCGGGCTCTTAAAGGCCTCCATGTAATTTTCCAATCCAACAAAACTAAAAGTTGGTGCAATTAAATTCCAATCGGTAAAGGATAAAAACAGTGACCACCCCAGTGGGATTAGAAAGAAAACGACCGCATATATAAGATAAGGACTGGCAAATAGCCAGCCCATCCTTCCTTGCTTAGTGCTCATTATTTAAGAGCCCCCTCAATTGCTTCTTGCATGTCCTTCCAGGCAGTTTTCGGATCTTTCTCACCTTTGACCACTGGATTAAAAGCATGTTGACCAATTAATGTTTGGATATCATTGTATTTCGCATTATCCATTGGAGGGACACCATTTGGAACGGCAGCTGCATATGGTTGTAATGCTGGGTTTTTGTCAAAGAACGCTTTAAACGCATCATTTGATGTTAAATCATCACGAGCAGGTGGTAAGCTTGTCTTTTCAAGCCATTTCGCATCATTTTTAGGGTTCGAATATACCCACTTAATGAATTCCATCGCTGCTTTTTGTTCTTCTTTTGTTGCAGAAGCGTAAACAACTAGACCTTTTGTATCAGCAAACGTTTTAACATTGGCAGTATCCATACCATCTGGTACAGGTGGTGCTGCTAAAGTATAAGTTTCGTTGAATTTCATATCCGGGAATTTTTCTGCCCAGTAAGGAATAGTCCAAGGACCAACATCGACGAAGATTCCTAAACCACTTTCAAACGGATCTTTTGACTGTCTTGTTAATAATGCATCTGCTTTACGTAGATCATCCATTAAGCCAAGTACCTGTTCGCCAGCTTTTTTATCAGCAGTGAATTTCGTTCCTTCAACAAACTTGTTACCGTTTGATGCAGCATCATACAACATGAAGAAGTCGAACCATCTTTTCCAAGCTGTTGGGTCGGCAAGGTCTGCTTTTGCCCATAGATATTTCTTTGGATATTTTTGCTTTAATTTCTTCGCCACATCTAACATTTCGCTATATGTTTTTGGCGGCTCGTTATAGCCAAGTTCTTTTAAAATGTCCAATCTCCAGCCAAATAACATCGCATTGGAGTAAATTGGTAATACGTATTGGTGGCCGTCCGCAAATTCCCAACTTTTCATCGTATTTTCCATATTACGATTTTTCTTTACTTCATCCCAGCCATCTAACTCATCTAATGGAACAAGTGCTTTACTGTCAGATAATTGGGCGGCAAAACCACGATTAATATTTTCAGACATAGTCGGTGCACTTTTACCAGCGATTGCAGATTGAATACTTGCTTCAGATGTTGGGCTTTCCTTCATCGGACTAACATTAACTTTGATTTTAGGATTTTCCTTTGTAAACTCTGCTGCTACTTCCTTCCAATACACTTGTTGTGTTGGGTTTGGCGCAGCCCAGAATTCGATCGTCGTTACTCCATCTTTTTTTCCTGTTTCTTGCTCTTTGTTACCTGTAGAGCAGGCAGCAAGACCAGAAACAGTAAGAGAAGCTGCAAATAAGATTGATGCTACTTTTTTCATTTTCATCTTCTATTCCTCCAATGACTAATATCTAATCCAATCTCTTATAAAAGTAGTAATTCCCTAATCAATTAGTAAACAATACAAATTATTACGTTGGTTCCAATGGCGTCATTTCCTCATCTGACAGCGCTACCAATAGCTTTCAAAAAAAAGTATACTATTTGTAATCCAAGTCAAAAATTATGGTATTAACCGAAACCCCTCATTTCTCAACATGCAATAATATAATTACAAAACAAAAAATAATTATTTAGTAACGTTATTAATCACCTTACAAATGCAATTATTGCACCTTATTTTCATAATGTCAACTATTAATCATGTTATAAAGTGAAAATGAATAACATAAAATGATTGTCATAAACACTACTATTGTAAATTTCCACTTGTAACGTTACAATGTAATTACAAACAATTACAATTAATTATTATGATATACATTAAGGGAGAACAAAGAAATGGAAAAAAAAGTGACCATGCAGGATATAGCGGATCGGTTAAATATCTCGAAAAACTCCGTTTCCCAAGCATTATCTGGAAAGCCGGGAGTTAGCGAAGAAACCCGAAGGCTTGTACAAAATACTGCGGATGAACTAGGTTATTCCTATTCTAATAGTAGGAATCAAAATCAAGTTGAAAAAAAGACACTAAAAAACATCGCTCTAATTGCTTCTGATTATGCTTTTTCCCTCAAAAGCTTTTTTGGTGAAATTTACTTAAGTATTGAAAAAGAACTGCGAGCACGTGGGATGAATTTATTTATTGAACCAATTGATAGCATTTCAATCGATAATTTAACGCTTCCTTCTTTATTTACAAATCATGAAATTGATGGAGTTATAATCTTATCTCATATTAGTACAGACTACACCGCGAAAATTATTAGTACTGGTATCCCTACGGTTTTAATAGATCATCACGAACCTTCCTTACAGTCCGATTCGATTCTGACAAACAATCGCTTTGGAGCATTTACGGCTGTCGAGCATCTCATTCAACTTGGACATCAGGACATAGCCTTTGTCGGTGACGTTGATATTTCTCCAAGCTATCAAGAGAGATTAGAAGGATACTTACTTGCTTTAAGAAGATATAGGATACAACCTAAGGAAGTATTCATGTTTACAAACGCACAGGAAAATTTAAATGAAATCAATTTATTCATCGATAACCTTGTTGACCAGCCTTCCGCATGGTTTTGCGTGAACGATGGCCACGGATTTCTAGTGACATCCGTTTTACAGCAAAGAGGCTTCAAGGTACCTGAAGATGTCTCTGTATGCAGTTTTGACAATGGACAATTATCACAAATTGCCACTCCTGGGATTACGACAATGGATATCGATTTATATTATTATGGTAAAAAGGCAGTCGAACGGCTTTGTTGGAGAATGGAAAACAAAGATGAACCGATCCAGGAGATCCTGTTACCTACCAAATTAATCATAAGAGAGTCCACTGCTCAGAAAAAACAGTCGGAGTGATTCACATGAAAACCATTTATATTATTTCTGGACCTTGCGGAGTGGGTAAATCCACTCTTGCAAAAGAACTAGCAAGAACAGTAAAGAAAAGTACCCTTATTAAAGGCGATGACTTCCTCTCTATGTATGAGGAAGACTCAGCACCGCCTTGGGAAGAAAATTTAGCAATCATGTGGAAAAATATGCTTTCAGTAACGCAAACATTGATTCAACATGATTACAACGTGATTATCGATATAGTAGTGGAAGATGAATTAGAGTGGTTCTGTAAGCATTTCGCTTATCTGAATCTGAAGATTAAGTATGTAGTTTTGCGAGCTGATGAAAATATTTTAATAGAACGTTTGAATAAACGGGGTGATCAATTTTTAATTGACCGATCCTTATTTTTGCTAAATCAACTTGAAAGTTCACCAGCAAATACGAAACATCTCCACGACACCACTGATAAAAAACCGGCTGAAGTATTAAAGGATATTATGAATTCTTCTAATTTTGATTTAGATATTTCAAAATAGTATAGCATTTTCAAAAGGAGGTCCTTCATGACCAATTCAAATAGTGCACCAGAAATCAACCTATCTCTCGTGAAACGGTTGATTTCCGGACAATTTCCGCAATGGGCAAACCTTCACCTTGAGCCGTTCAATTCCACCGGGACGGAAAATGCCATCTATCGACTCGGTGAGGATATGTTCGTACGATTACCCCGTGGTGATTGGGCCATCCAGCAGGTGGAGAAGGAGCAACGGTGGCTGCCGATCCTTGCACCGCACCTGCCGCTTACCATCCCAACACCGCTCGCGTTTGGAATGCCCGGAGAGGGTTATCCATGGCGCTGGTCCGTGTATCGATGGATCAAGGGTGAGAATGCGATTATGGGGCACATTGACAATCCATACCAAGCGGCGACCGAACTGGCTCAATTCGTTACCGCCCTGCAGCGGATCAATCCCGAAGGCGGTCCGCCCCCAGGGCATCACAACTTTGGACGCGGCCTGCCACTGGCAATGCGAGACGAAGGTGTCCGCGAAGCAATGGCAAATCTGCACAACACGATTGATACCGAAGCAGCAACCCTAGCGTGGGAAGCAGCTCTCCGGACACCAGTGTGGGACGGACCGCCCGTCTGGATCCATGGAGATCTTCTTGCCGGGAATCTGCTTGTCGAACAAGGGCGACTCAGTGCCGTCATTGACTTCGGGGGCCTTGGTGTGGGAGATCCTGCAAATGACTGGATGTTCGCGTGGAATTTGCTTTCCGTCGAAGGCCGGGAAATGTTGCACGCAGCGCATTCAGTTGATGACGCAACCTGGGCACGAGGGCGCGGCTGGGCATTGTCAGTAGGACTGACTGCCCTTCCTTACTACCAAAGCAGCAACCCCGTGTTCGCCGGTGTCGCCCGCCGCTTAATTGATGAAGTTCTCGCCGATTACAAGAAAGGCTTATGATTTGAAGTTACTTTACTGTAAAGTTTTTGCTTTTTATAAAAGACAATAATGGGGATTCACGGTAATCAGACAAGTTTACCGTGAATCCCCAAAAATTCCGCTTACAGTCATATTTTTTCAAAAAATTAAACATTCAATTATAATTCAAGCTCTTCTTGTGTAGGAGACTCAAAATACTACTTTTGAGGCAAAATCAGCATGATAATCACGGAATGTTAAATTTTCTCCACAGACCATTAAGCCTTGCCCCCAGTTCACGTGAACATCGGCAGTCGGTTTATCCAACGGATCACGATACTGGAATAATACGTTTCTGCGCGGTCGGTTACTGCGATTACTATCCGAACCGTGTACCGTTAAATAATTAAAAAACAGTACATCCCCTGCTTCAGCAGGGCAGGGAGTCCCTATGGAAATCGGATATTCCTTATGATTTAAGAAATGACTGCCTACATGAGAAAGTGGTCCTTCTTGATGAGATTTTGGTATCACCCTTAGGCATCCGTTTTCCAAGTCTGCATCATCAAGATGAACACTAGCTGCCAGCATGGTATGACTTTCATGTGGGAAATACGGATGATCCTGATGCATTGGAAAAGCTGCTCCCTTTTCAGGTGGCTTCACCAGCATTTTGGAGTGATGTAATTGCACATTCGGCCCGATCAGCTTTTGCAATATAGACACCATGTTGGGATGGATAACGGCCCTAGAGAAAGATGCGTCATGATAATGAACGTCATGAAACCCTTTTAAAACAAGTTTTTTTAACTCGTTTGGCGGGATGTACTCCCCTTGCCAGGCATGATTTCGATCATGTTTAGTATTTGCTGCACGTTGAATAATGCGTTCAACCGCCGTTTTCATTTGCTCTACTTCCTCATTAGAAAAAACCCCTTTAACAAGCAAGTATCCATTTTCTTTGTAAAAATCAGCATCCTTTAATGTAATCATGATAATTTCCTCCTTTAAGATTAATAGTATAATTGTTATAATTTTAAGAAATTAATGAATTCCAGTCTTTATCAGAAGAGGCTGTTTTTTTGTCTTTTGAAGACATCGGAGGGATATTTTTGGTCGTCCAATCATGTAAACTCAGTGAAGGAATGTTGAATCAATATGCTATGCGGCCAATTGGAGAAGAAATTTCCTTTAAGGTGCATTATTGGGGAGTGAACCCGGAGCATTTTAACAATCCGGTCCATAGGCATTCATTTTTTGAAGTTTGTTATGTACTAAATGGAGAAGGACAGTATAAAGACCTAGATGTACAATATCCGTTAAAGAAAGGTACAGTATTTTTATCCCGTCCGAACATTCATCACCAAATTTTAAGCGAAACAGGACTTTTTCTTGTATTTGTTGCTTTCGAGATTTTACATAAAAAATCAAAGGTTGATGCCATTAGCATGTATAATCTACTGGCGAAAACAAATAGAATTTGTACCAGTGTTGCTGATGATTCCCCAACGGCCTTACTATGGAGGGCATTGGTAGATTATACGTCAAACGGCGGTGCCAACGATTTTAACTTCATTACTAATATGGCACACTCGCTCATCCTGTCCTTTAGCACTATGTTTTCCGAAACAAATCAGAGAAGTCGAAATCAAGAAAAAATGTTTTCGAATCGTTCTCCCACCCATTTATATCAAGCAAAGCTTTTCATTCGTGATAATTTATCAGAACCATTGAAGCTAGAAGATGTCGCCAACTATCTTCACATTTCTAGTCGTCATTTATCAAGGATCTTTTCCACTGAACTATGTGAAAGTTTCTCCAATTATATTCGCAAGGAAAGGGTAAAAGAGGCGGCTTGCCTGCTTGAAATGACAAACATCCCTATTAAGGAG
The DNA here is from genome assembly GCF_900177675.1 of Bacillus sp. OV166. Lineage (GTDB taxonomy): Bacteria > Bacillota > Bacilli > Bacillales > Cytobacillaceae > Neobacillus. Next base: position 5,945,902 of record NZ_FXWM01000001.1, read on the forward strand.
ATAGCTGATGTAGCCGGCTTTGGCTCAGTGCATTACTTTACACGCGTATTTACTACGATGATGAACGTTTCACCTGCTAAGTATCGCAATGATTATGTGAAAAAGAAAATATAGTCTAATTAAAATAAGCCCACGAAATCAAGTGGGCTTATTAAGGAATATTTAATTAAGGCAATGATTTTATTTATTACTCATCCTTTTGTTTATAGGTTTATACTTAAAATTCACAAAATGAATGCTTGTGGCAACTAATAGCATCCCGACAATTAGTGTATAGGTCACCGTTTCTCCCAAGAAAAGCACGCCGAGGAGAACAGCAACAATAGGAATGAGAAACGTATAGGAACCAACTTTGCTTGCCTCACCAGCATTAACAAGCTTGTAGTAAAGGATGTAGGCATATGGGATGCCAATGGTCGCACCAAAGCAGAGCCCTACTATGTAATATCGATTCCATTCGATTGCAGACCAGCTTTCAAACACTGTTCCGGTACCTAGGAGGAAAATGCCTCCAATCACAGATTGAATCGCCACCATCCAAAATGCATCCACTTCTTTGCTTACTTTCTTTACGTAGATAACACCTGACGCCCAACTTACCGCTGTTAGTAACCCGAGTATCACTCCGATTGCTGAGATATGAACGGTCAAACCATCGACACTAACGACTGCGATCCCAACGAATCCAAGCAATAACCCCATGATTTGGATTGGCGATAAATATTCTCCAAGGAACAGCCAAGCGAAAAGGCCAAGTAAAATCGGCTGGAAATAGACAAGTACGGAAAACAATCCACCCGGTAAATAGAGCAATCCTAACGTTTGAAGCCCGAAAAAAAGGATGGAGTTAAAGAAAGCCGCAATAAAGTACTTCTGCCAGTTTTCCCTCCAATTGATCGCCTTCCGCGTCTTCCAAATAATTAGCGTCAACAAGATTCCGCCTAAAAGTGAACGCAGTCCTGCATAAAGCAATGGCGGTGAATAGGGTACTGCTAATTTATTAATTGGCCAGCTTGCACCCCAAATCAAAATGAGCACAAACAGCGCAACCTTTGATTTTGTAGACATATTCTCCATCCCCTTTTCAACGACAAACAAGCAGGTCGCACTCGTCACCGTAAAGTTCAAAGAGACGACGCACGGATGCATCGCCTCACTATATTAAAATACTTTGCAGACACTGTTTATCGCAGTATCTTCTAAAAGACTACGAAATGTTTAGCCTAATTTCAATAGATACGTTTTAAAGCACACTGAATGCTTCATCTTTTATATCACTAATGAACATACATCCTGGTGCATGAGTAATCATGATGGAAGGCTTACTTTCCATCGCAACGGCTTGAGGAGTTACACCACAAGCCCAAAATACAGGAACCTCCCCTGGTTTCAAGGACACAGCATCTCCAAAATCAGGTCTTGAAATATCCATGATGCCTATTTCGCTTGGATTTCCGATATGGATTGGCGCACCGTGTACTGCCGGAAAACGAGACGTAATCTGAACGGCACGGATGGCATCCTGCGGTGTCATTGGCCGCATACTAACGACAGTCGGCCCCTCAAACAGGCCTGCTTTTTCACACTTAATATTCGTTTTGTACATCGGAACGTTACAGTTTTCCTCGATATGTCTGACCGGAATACCGCTCTCAAGGAGTGGTGTTTCAAATGTAAAACTGCACCCTAGCAAGAAGCCCACCATGTCGTCTTCCCAATACTCGGTAATATCTGCGACTTCCTCTGTAAAAACACCATCTCTGTATATACGATATTTCGGGATGTCTTTACGGATATCTGCACCTTTTGCAATCAGAGCAGGAACAAATGAGCCAGGCTCCGTCACGTCCAATAAAGGACATGGCTTCGGATTCCGTTGACAAAACAGCAAAAAGTCAAAGGCATGCTCTTTTTTTAAGACCACCAAGTTTGCTTGTGTATACCCTTTTGACATTCCTGCAGTTGGTCCTGTAATCTCTTGCTTCCGAATCAACTCCCTTATTTTTTCCGGCTCCAATGTTTCATAGTTCCCCATAGTGTCCCCTCCTAAAATGGCAATCTTATAAAATTACTTAAAAATCAAAGGTAATTGTTCGATCAATGTCACTACACTCAAATAGCCCATGATCACAACAACAAAACCACCCGGAATAGTCAACCATAGCGGATGCTTGTACTCACCAACGATACTTTTCTTGTATGCGGCAACTAATAATGTACCTAAACCTAGTGGCAAAATAAGGGCATTCAATGCTCCAACGATAATCAAGATCGTTACTGGTCTTCCAACAATTGCAAATGTCGCTGTTGAAATAACAATAAATGCAATAATGACCCAATTTTGGTACTTCTCAATGGTTGGATGGAACGTGCGGATAAATGAAACCGACGTATACGCCGCCCCTACAACAGATGTGACCGCCGCAGCCCACATAATCACACCAAACATACGATAACCGACGTCACCTGCAGCAAGTTGGAACACCGAAGCAGGCGGATTCGCTGGATCAATCGCAAGTCCTTTTGTTACAACCCCAAGAACAGCCAAGAATAATGCCACACGCATAATACCCGTAACGAGAATCCCTGTAACAGAGCTTTTTGTAACTGCTGGCAATGCTTCCACACCTTTGATACCCGCGTCTAATAGACGGTGTCCGCCTGCAAACGTAATATACCCTCCTACCGTACCTCCAACAAGCGTAACGATAGCAAACATGCTAATCTTTTCCGGCATAAACGTATTCACAATCGCCTCTCCAACCGGCGGTGCTGTCGTAAATGCAACGTACAGCATGAGGAGGATCATAACTAACCCTGCGATTTGCGCGAATTTGTCCATTGCTTTACCTGCTTCTTTAACGACAAAAATAAAAATCGCTAACAGTGCACTAATCACTGCACCTGTAATGGGATCCCACCCAAGCATGGCATTAAGACCCAATCCAGCGCCAGCTACGTTTCCGATATTAAACGCCAAACCGCCTATGACGATAAGTATGGCCAATACAAATCCGAGTCCAGGGAACACTTTGTTGGCAATTTCTTGTCCACGCAAACCGGAAACGGCAATAATTCTCCAAATGTTCATTTGTGAAAAGATGTCTAATAATAATGAAATTAAAATAACAAAGGCAAAGCTTGCAGCCAATTGCTGTGTAAATACAGTGGTTTGTGTCAAAAATCCGGGTCCAATCGATGAAGTCGCCATTAAAAAGGCGGCACCGAGTAAGACACTTCTACTTACCTTCTTTTTCCCCGAAACGTTGTCAGCTTTTTGTGTAGAATCAAATTTAGGATTTTCCATGCTAAACCTCCAAGTTGCAGATTGCTGTTACAGTAATATGGTTCTTTTTTAACGTTTCATTAATATATTTGGCAAAGGCTAGTGCATGTGCACCATCTCCGTGAATACAAATGGTATCTGCACGTAGCGAAACTTCTGTCTTTTGCTGAGATACTACTTTTCCTTCTGTCACCATTTTCACAATTTGCGCGACAGACTGTTCTTGATCTGTAATCATCGCATCCATTTGTGAGCGAGAAGTCAAAGACCCGTCCGCTTGATACGTACGATCTGCAAATACCTCATGTGCCGTTCGTAGACCAATCTTCTCTCCGGCTTTTGTCAATTCACTGCCGGCAAGGCCGAATAATATTAATGACGGGGATACGTCATAAACCGCTTGTGCAATGGCTTCGGCAAGTTTTCGATCCTTGGCAGCCATATTGTACAATGCACCATGGGGTTTTACATGCTGCATTTTTTCATTGAACGTCATTAAAAACCCTTGCAATGCTCCAATTTGGTAGACGACCATGTCATATCCTTCTTGTGGGGTTATAGCCATTTCCCTTCGCCCGAATCCGTTTAAATCTGGCAAACTAGGATGTGCTCCAATTTTGACCCCATTGGCAATGGCCATCTTCACCGTTTCTCTCATCACACTTGGATCTCCGCTATGAAAACCGCAAGCTATATTTGCAGATGTAACGTATTTCAAAATTTCTTCCTGCTCCCCAAGCTTGTACCGGCCAAAACTCTCCCCTAAATCACAATTCAAATCCACTTGAAACATGTTTCTCCCCTCCATCTCGATCACTCGTCTACCGTGCAAAAAGCGCTTTCATCTTTATTTTGTTCCGATATTCGGAACTATAGTTTTGAAACTTAAACCAATTCTAGCATAAATATTTTCAATTGAATATAATTATATGAAAATTATAAATATCATAATATTCCATATTTATAGACTTGTATTTAAATTTGTATAAACTATAATATTGGTAGTATCCGTTTAACAGAACCTAGTTACCGAAATTCGAAACATAGAGGAGCTGATTATAATGGCCCATCCAAAAAATAATGTTTACATAAGGCCTTTAGGGGATTCTGCTCTTGTCATTCAGTTAGGCGATGGAATTAGCCCCGCCATCCATGAAAAAGTGAAAAATCTATCCAACTTATTAGAAAAAAAGCCGTTTACAGGATTCTTTGAATCTGTACCGTCTTATAATAGCTTGACCATTTATTACAATCCTGTTGCCGTCTATTTGTCCAACCCAGATAAAGAAGCAACAAGTCCTTATAAAAAAGTAAGCACATTCATTTGGGCGTTACTAGATCAATTAGGAACGAGTGAAAAACCTGAACAACGGCTAGTAACCATCCCAGTCTTGTACGGAGGAGAATTTGGTCCAGATATAGAGTACGTAGCAATGTATCATGGACTTTCTGTTGAAAAAGTAATTCAAATTCATTCGTCAAATGATTACTTAGTCTATATGATTGGCTTTGCGCCAGGGTTTCCGTTCATGGGGGGAATGGACGAAAGAATTGCCACACCACGTAAGGATTCACCCCGCCTAGCCATCGCGCCGGGATCTGTTGGAATCGCTGGAAAACAAACAGGCATCTACCCGCTGGAAACACCAGGAGGATGGCAAATTATCGGTCGTACCCCGCTTGATTTGTTCCTTCCCGAACTTTCACCGCCAACGATGTTACAGTCTGGAGATAGAATCCGATATGTACCAATTACACATGAAGAGTATGCTGCCTATAGGGAGATGAAACAATGAGCATTAAAGTGCATCATCCTGGATTATTGACTACAATCCAAGATTTAGGGAGATTCGGTTCACAAAAATTTGGGGTACTCGTAAGTGGTGCAATGGATCCTATTTCTCTTAGAGTGGCAAATTTACTCGTTGGAAATAACGAAGGGGAAGGTGCACTTGAAATTACACTGTTTGGGACAACTCTCGAATTTGAAACGGATGAGTTAGTTGCGATTACAGGCGGTGACCTGCAGCCTACGATTGATGGAAATGTTGCACCGATGTGGCGGCCGGTCCTGATTCGCAAAGGCTCTATTTTAAAATTTAAATCCGCCATTAATGGCTGTAGGGCCTACGTTGCATTCGCAGGCGGAATCGATGTTCCCGAAGTGATGGGAAGTAAAAGCACTTATCTTCGTGCCGCTATTGGTGGACTTCACGGCAGAGCATTGCAAAAAGGGGATGTGCTTGAAAGCGGAACCTTCAATAGACTCAGTCGGGCATTCGTTCATCAGCTCGAACAAATGACTACTCATTTTCCATGGTCAGTCAACTATACCGAATTTATTTCATTCAATAAAGCACAAACGATTAGGGTTATACGAGGGGCAGAGTTCGAGCGTTTCGATAAGGCTAGTCAACAAACGTTTTTTTCAAACCGCTATACCCTAACCACTCAGGCTGATCGGATGGGCTATCGATTGGAAGGCGAATCACTCAACTTATCAGAAAAATTTGAGCTTCTATCAGAAGGGGTTACGTACGGGACCATTCAAGTACCTTCAAACGGAAAGCCGATTATTTTAATGGTAGATCGACAAACGACTGGAGGATATCCCAAAATCGGTCAAGTCATTTCCGTCGATCTGCCTTGTTTGGCACAGATGCAACCCAACTGTGACATTGAGTTCAAGGAAGCTTCGCTTGAACAAGCAGAATTAGAACTAATCATGCAAGAGCAGAAGCACCGTAAATTAGCGTTAGGCATTCGCTTTAAGGCACTTTATGAATGAGAGTACAGGTGCAGATGAAAATGAAAGATCTGACGTGATTTTAAGCGGCGACTTCACACGAAATACCTTGAAACGTAACGGGGCGGTCTCTACATCAAACTGTGTGTTGATGTAGAGACCGCCCCGTTCTTTTCATTTCGTATAGCCTAATCGAATCGATATTTCCTCTGCAACTTTTTTCACTTTCTTCGCATAGTTCTCAATGTTATCACCTTGATAATTCGCTTCAATGCCCGCTATACTAATGCCCGCTATCACTTCACCTTTATGATTAAAAATCGGGGCGGCAATCGCAGATGTATGGTTTTCCAATTCAGAATGGCTGATGGTATATCCATCGATTCTCGCTTGGTTTATCGCCTCATAAATTCGCTCTTTGTCCGTAATTGTCCCTTGTGCAAACGATTTGAGCTCAGTGGATTCGAGATATTCTTGCACTTCTAAATCAGGTAAAAAGGACAAGATCGCACGTGGACAGGCCCCAGCATAAAGGGGACTTTTCCTTCCAATCGCAGTATACAGACGAACCTTTTGTTTTGTGTCAATTTTCTCGATATAGATTGCTTCGTTCCCTTCTCTAACAATCAAGTTAATGGCTTCCTTAATATCATTATGTAATTCAACCATAAATGGGTAGGCAATCTGACGTAGATCAATCCTTGCCAAAACCAGATGGCCAAATTTGAGAAACAAAAGTCCAAGTCTGTACTTCGAATCACTTCCTTTTTCCACAAACCCCATTTCCTCTAACGACGAGAGCATTCGATAGACTGAAGTTTTTGGAATCCCTGATAGATCAATAATTTCTTGAAATGATAATTCGGAATGCTCTATAAATAGATTTAATACATCCATCGAACGGACAACTGTTTTATTTTTGTTGTTCATCAATTGTAATCTCCTTCTCAAACACCATTCCACAGTATAGCGAGATTATCGTGCAAAAATACGCCTAACGTATTTAATATAAAAATAATTCTACACGATAAATTCAGACATTTAAACCTAAAAAAACCAAGGGAAAATCCTAACGGGTTATGATACCTGTCGCAGAACGGTAAAATGTAAATGAAATAGACCATCAAATTGTAATTAAATTTGATGGTCTATTTTTGTTCATATATAGGCATTATTGTAATATTATTGTCTGTATTTGTAGTGCTATTTGCACACAAAAAACAGACTTAAAGAGTTTTCTGTAAGTCTACAAATTGTATTACGTTTATATATACAAATTGGCGTAAATAAAAGGTTGAGGGGCTTTTTTAAGATAAGTGGAATTCTTCTCTTAATAAATTTTTGACTTCTTCGCTCCCAGTTAGCTCTAATGTTATTGAGTCTGCTCCACCACTTACACATAGTGAGAATTTTATGAATGGACAGCATCGATTTTCGTAAGAAATCCATTCAGCAATTTTCAATAATAATGATGGTTGATTGGGATAAATAAAAGTATAACCATTAGGAATTTCCTCAACTGACACGTAATCTTACAAACTTCGGCAACATTTGCTCAGAGCTTTTCTTAATTATACGTTTGATTAAATATCCTTAACCCCCTGATATAAGAGGTTACTAAACACATCAAGTAAAAAAGATTGTCGGTATTTACAATTAAATTTTTTATAAAATGAAGCCATTATTTCCTAGAAAATGAGCAATTTCTACTTTTTCTCCATTTTTCGTCTTTTTTTTGCTTTTTCACCATTAATTAAACGTTTGATTAAAAACAGCTTCATCCCTTTTAGATACTGGTTTGTTGAATCCGAAAACAGGAAAAAAATGTCGAGGAGTGTGGCTAATATTCAAGTGGAATGGGTTTGTTTAACAAGAGGCTTAATAAAACTTGATCAACTGGGTACTATCGGAAAAAATAAAAAAGAAGTATTACAATCACAAACCTATTAACGCAAAATCAAAAGGCATGAGCGGTTTAATACCGTACTCATGCCCAGGAAGCTGCAAAAGTGTTAGTTATAACACCGATATGTCGCAAAAAAAGGGACCCATCCGTCGCCCCAAACTAATCCATATCAATAGAATTCATTACTAATAATCTGGGAAGTATTTGCTTTACCATCCAGTTTTTTCACAACCTCAGGCCAACTTAATTTTAACCTACGGCATATGGTTGTACTTAAAACTTGCCCTTTCCTCTTCAACAAATCATAATCTCTCTGGTTAGTTGAACCAATCCGAAGTAATTCTCTTTTTAAATCTATAAGGGTTTCTTCCTTTGATTTCAATAAAACCACCCCCCATTTATTCCGACTAATCATTGGACATATTGGAGTTTAGACTAATTAATTAGTTTCTCTTTCGCCAACCATGCTCCTCCAATTACCCCTGCATCATTGCCTAGTGTGGCAGTAACAATCTCTAAACCTTGGGCCACTCTTGGAAAAGCAAACGGAAAAAATTCTTCTTTTAAAGGTTTCAACAATGTGTCACCTGCTTTTGAAACGCCGCCTCCAATGACAATTTTTTCAGGATTTAAGCCATTGGCCAAATTCGCCAGCGCCAATCCTAAATGGTAGGCAACCTGATGAATGACTCGCTTGGCGAGTTCATCCCCTTCGTTTGCAGCATCAAAAACTTGCTTGGCAGTTATCGTTTGATGCTTCTCATAATAGTCTCGTAATTGACTTATAGAATTGGAAGAAGCTAATTCCTCAATTGCCAAGCGGTCAATTCCTGTTGCGGACGCTACCGTTTCCAAACATCCCGATTTCCCGCAATTACAAGGTGCTCCGTCTTTAGGAACTGATGTCATATGGCCAATTTCACCACCAGCTCCATTTACACCATGCACAACCTCGCCATTGACGATAATTCCGCCTCCTACACCCGTTCCTAATGTTACACAGATTAAGTTTTTAGCTCCTTTGCCGGCGCCCTTCCACATTTCACCGATTGCCGCAATATTGGCATCATTGTCAACAACTACTGGCAAGGATGTTTCCCGCTCAAGAATAGCTTGTAAAGGGAAGTGCTCCCAGCCCAAGTTTACAGCCACTTCAACGGAACCGTCCTCCGCATTAACAGGACCCGGCGCTCCGATTCCGATACCGATTAGCCGATTTTTGGTATGATTTAATTCGGTTAACTTTTGATCAATCGATTTTACAATAGAAGTGGGGATGTGCCGACCGCTATCCATTTTGTCCGTATCGATTTCCCAGCTATAAAGGATATCGCCACTGAGACTGATAAATGCCATTTTAATCGTGGTGCCGCCTATATCGACACCTACTAACCATTTTTCTTCCATAACCATTCACTCTTTTCCGCATTATAATAGTGATTTTCTACTTAGCTAACTAAAAAGAACCTAAAATCCACTTAGGTTTTATTAAGATTCCTTTATTCATTTCTACAAAAGAGGCTCCTCGATTGAGAAGCCTCTTTTCGTTTTTATTTGACAGCTGCTGCTGTTTTTTCAAGATTAACCCATTGTTCTTTTTCAGCAGATTCAAGGATCGCATCTGCAATTAGTTCTATTTGGTATCCATCATTGAAGTTTGGTGAAAACTCTGTATCTTCAGCGATTGCTTTAAACAAATCATATGTTTCAATGATTTTTGTTTCGCCGTAACCTATACCTAGAGCAGGGATTGGCCATAATCCTTCACCGTATGGAGTGGCAGGTCCTGTATAAACCGTTCTGAAGCCTTTTGCATCGCTTGGATCATCGGCGAAGCAAACTTGAAGCTCGTCACGGCGCTCATAGTTAAAGTATAGAGAACCTTTTTCACCATGAATTTCAAAGGTTAGGAAGTTGTTGCGTCCCCATGCATTACGTGTTGCTTCAATCGTTCCAATGGCACCATTATCAAACTTGACCATCGTAATAAATTCATCATCTACATCAACGGCAGCTTTCGGTACATCATTTCCGCCATTTTTCACTGTACCTAATTTGTCAATACCGCCAGTTTGAATTGGTCTTTCTGGAATCCATGTTTTTGTCATTGCATTTACATCTGTAATTTCACCAACAAGGTAACGGGCAAAATCAACCACATGTGTTCCGATATCACCCAGAGCACCTGAACCAGCGATTTTCTTTTGGAAGCGCCATGATAATGGTGAATTTGGATCAGCAGACCAGTCTTGTAAATACGTTCCGCGGAAGCTTAGAACTTTTCCAATTCTCCCTTCTTCAATATACTTTTTCGCAAGAGCAACGGCTGGTGTTCTTCTGTAGTTGAAGGCAACCGCATGTTTTACACCTGCTGCTTTTACCGCTTCTAGCATTTCCTTTGCTTGTTCAGCACCTAATGCCAATGGTTTTTCACAGATAATATGTTTTCCGGCTTTTGCTGCTGCAATCGCGATTTCAGCATGCGTATTATTTGGAGTAACAATATCAATAATATCAATTTCTGGATCGTTAACAACAGCTCTCCAATCTGTAGAATAATTGTCAAATCCCAATCTTGCTGCTGCGTCTTTAGCCAATTGTTCGTTTACATCTACTACTGTATGGCGATGCGGAATTGCTGGTGCCGGCCAGAAAAACATTGGCATTCCTGCATATGCAAGTGAATGCGCTTTACCCATAAAGCCTCCGCCAATCATACCTACGTTTAATTTTTTCATTTTAGTATCCTCCCATAATTATCTTCTTGGTTTTTAATGAAGTCTTTGCTATTCCTAATGAATGTAACTTATTATGCTTGATTTACTTTTTCAAATTGAGTTAAATAGCTGCGGCTGATTTTTGCCCCTTGCTTCGGATCTGGGTAGCTGTCTAACTCTACCGTAATCCAGCCATCATAGTTTGCCTCTTCTAACGCTTTAACCATTTCATCAAATTTTTGATGACCTTCGCCTAGAGGTAAAAACTCTCCATTTGCATAATCTTTAAAGTGAACATATTTAATGCGATCTACATATTTTCTAATTACCGCAACAGGATCTCCACCGCCGGCTTCAATATGCGCCGTATCCGGGCAAAGATTAATTGTTGTTAATGGCATTAATTTATCTAACTGTTCAGGAGCCTGAACGTTCGTTCCCAAATGAGGATGATAACTTGCAATAAGATTATATTTTTTAGCAATCTCTACCACTTTATTAAGTGCATTACCAAGAGCTGAATAATCGCTTTCAAGGATGCCGTTTGTGCGTACAGCTCCGCCGCCGACAACAAGATGCTCAGCCCCTACTTCTGATGCGAATGCCGCTACACTTTCAATTTTCAATAATTCTTCTTCTAAAATATCCGGGAAGATAAAATTCCCGCCTGTATATACGCCGACCAAATTTAAAGAATGATCATTCATTAATTTTAAAAACTCATCTTTTTTATCCTTGTATTGCATCAAGTTTCCATCGAAGATTTCGAAGCCTTCATAGCCAGCTTCCGCAATATCCTTTAATGCTTCTTCTGTTGATCCATAGGCAAGGTAGTAAAGATCCTTAACAGAAGTAACACCTGCTGGATGACCAACTACGCCGCCCCAAGTATTTGTTTGATATCCTAATTTCATGTGATTACCTCCATATATATTGGAATTTAGTATGCCATATTTCATAGTAGATAAATCGAAGCAAACTCACCTCCAAAATAGTAATCGATTACATTTTTATTAAAAATATCTTTCCACACTTCCACAAATAACAGTATTTTGTACATCTTTTAAGATATCTAGCAAACAACTAAAATGTAATCCATTACATTTTTACTTACAGATAAACAACTGCTTTCTAAAGGACACAATGATTTAATCTCTCTTTAATTCTAGGAAATAATATCATCTGGCAAGAATAAAAGATTTTGTATCCCTTACACAAATGATTGTAATCGATTACACCCAAAAATGCAACCCTATTTTTCAATTGTCACAGATTGTTCACCAAACATTTATATAATTCGAAATAAATCAGACGACATACTTTTCTTGTTAGGCTCTAAGTATCCTTTTTATCTTAGAGGCTGGCAACTGATCCACCATCAACTCGAAGGTTTACACCATTAATAAAAGAAGCCTTGTTTGATGCAAGGTAAACGACAGCAGAAGCAACTTCCTCTACTGTCCCTGGACGTTTTACTTCAACATGAGGGCGATTTTCCTTTAGAAATTGTTGAATTGCTTCATCATAACTTATATTCTGCTTTTCTGCGTTATCTTTTAACAAGTTCTCCAGCATAGGTGTCATAATAAATGCCGGCGATACCGTATTGACAAGGATTCCATCTGCAGCATAGGCCTTAGATAGGCTTTTTGTAAAATTAATCAGTGCAGCTTTGGAAGCATTATAATGAGGCATGAACGCGTCCGGTTGAATACCTGATTCAGATGAAATATTAATAATACGGCCTAATCCTGTTTTTTTCATATAGGGAATCACAGCTTTTGTCACACGTACAGCTCCAAAAAGATTGACATCAAATAAATGTTGCCATTGGTCTATATCCAATGATTCAAAGTCATCAAATCCACTGGCGATTCCCGCATTGTTAACGAGAATATCAATGGTCTTATAACGGTCAACGGCAGTAGAAATAAGATGATCCACATCGGCTTGTTTCGTTAAGTCCGCTTGAACAGCAAGCACACTTCCACCCATCTTTTCAATCTCAGCGGATGTTTTTTTCAAAGCCTCTTCACCTCGTCCACAAATAATAACGTTTGCGCCTTCCTCCGCGAACGCCATCGCAATAGCCTTCCCAATACCTTTACTACCGCCGGTCACAAGTACAGTTTTATTTTTAAATTCTAGATTCATGTTTTATTCATTCCTTTCTAGGTAGTAAGACAGTATAATCTTCGTTTAAATCGCTGCTTAAAGTTATCAAATAAGGATTAACTCTAACCGATACTCGGTGGAGTTAATCCTTATGTTTGTCCAACTAATTAATTTTTTAATGAAGCCTCAAATAATTCTGCATGGATCGGTTCAGAGACTATCGGTTCAACAGCCTTAATGAATCTTTTAAAATGAGGGGTCTCCTCATGCTGCCCGATCGCTTGTTCATCCTTCCATTTCTCTACAAAGATAAAGCTATTCGCCTCTTCCGGATCCTCATAGTAATGGTAACTGATATTTCCGAACTCTGCTTGAGACGGTTTCGTTACAAGTCTGGCCTCTTCTAGAAATATTTCGCGAAATCGCGCTTTCACCTTGATATTTGCATGGATAATAATCATCGTTTCATCCTCCTTGGTTATGTTTCGTCTTTAACTCTGCTTGCTTAACCCGCATGTTTCTCTTGTAGAAATCTTTCATCCTGTTTCTCTTCAGACGGAAGCTTCATAAACTTCATTAAATAAGCACCAAGGAAATACATGCCTGCGAAAATCCACATAATACCATGAACACCAATAAGTCCGATGAATGCTCCAACAATTGCCGGTGCGATAAAGTAGGACATCCCTGCACCAAAACTTACTATCGCCATCGCAGACCCTTTATTCTCAGGAGCCAGCGATGCTACAAGAGCTGAAAGTGGGACGAAACCACAAAGAGTAATCCCCATTATAATACCGACAATATTCAAGGCTAAGAAACTGCTGCCAAAAACCTGCGGCGTGTAAAGCATAACTAATAACATGACACCCATACCGAAGCTGCCAAGCCATTGAATCGTTTTGCGCCAGCCTAACCATTTATCACTAATGTAAGGAATGATCAGGTTAAAGATGATATTCGCAAACCACATCGTTCCCCACATTTGCAAAAACTGTTCAGTCGTGAATCCATATTCAGAATGCAAATAAAGAGGGAAAAAGATTGGCAGTGAACCGATGCCTGTGGAATTGATAATTCGGACCACGCCGCCAATTGCCACTTTCGGTTGTTCGATACAAATGGTAAATCCACTCAATAGGCTTTTTAGTTTTTCCTTCGGATTTCCTTTTTGTTCTTTTCTCATATCGTCTTTCACTACGATACAGCCAATAATTCCTCCAACCAATACCCATGCCACAGCACTCCACAACAACCCAATATAACCAATCTTCGGAAGCATGTAGGCAGGGAAAAAGCTTCCTACAACATAGAGCCCGCCGCTCCAAGCAGCCCAAAACAATCCAACAGCTGTCGCCAAAATGCGATCAGGACTGCGATACGTAACCCACACTAAGAATGAATAGCAAAATAACGGATAACCCAAACCGCGAATTCCATAAGTCGGTAGCATAATAGCGTAATTATTTAGCTTTAAACCATATTCAATGAATAGAACCTGACCAAGTAACCAAGTTACAAGTCCGATAATCATGACTTTCCTTGGTCCCCACATCTCAGTGAGTACACCTGAAAAGTAAGAGGCAATAGCCAATATGGCTCCATAAACAGCAAAAAGTGTAGCAGATTGTTGAACGGTCAGACCCTTTTCAATAAGATACGGAGATAACCATGCGTGTTCAAGACCGTCACCAGCCATAAAAATTAATGTTGCAACAAATCCCCAAACCACTCCCATAGGAAGGCCGCCAAGAGTACGTTCCTGACCTAAAACCGCTTTCATTTTCAACACCTCTATTTTATAATGTTAGGGGATTAAGAGGAAGATTAACTCCTACTTAAGCCCACCACATTTCCGATACTTTCTCTTTAAACAACGTTCCTTTTAACAGTGTGATGGCTTTCATTAAACCTTCATCGGTAGACGCAAGCATATCCTCATGTTCAATGGAAACAACGTAATCATATCCTACAGCCCGAAGTGTACTGATGATGTCCTTCCACATTTTTTCATTATGGCCATATCCGACAGAGCGGAATGTCCAAGAGCGATCCAACACTTTACTGTAATGCTTGGTATCAAGAACACCATTCACCTTAATATTTGCCTGGTCTAAATACGTATCTTTCGCATGGAAATGGAAGATTGCATTTTCCCTGCCTAATTTTTTAATAGCTTCGACTGGGTCGATTCCTTGCCATACCAAATGGCTTGGATCGAAGTTGGCTCCGATGTTCACTCCTGCTTGTTCTCTTAGCTTTAGTAGTGTTTCCGGATTATAGACAACAAATCCCGGATGCATTTCGAAAGCAATTTGATGAATCCCATGCATTTCAGCGAATTTCGCTTCTTCTTTCCAGTACGGAATAACGATATCATTCCATTGCCATTCTAAGACTTCTGCATATTCTGGAGGCCAAGAGCAGGTCACCCAATTTGGAAACTTGGCACCCGGATGATCCCCTGGACATCCAGCAAAACCATTGATAACTGGTACCTCTAACTGTTCAGCCAGTAAAACCGTTTTTCTCCATACATCATGCGCCTCTTTGGCAGCCTTTACATTAGGATGTAGAGGGTTGCCATGGCAGCTTAGTCCGCTGATTGTTAGTTCCCTGCTTTCAATCGCCCGTCGGAACGATTTGATTTTATCTGGATTCCCTAACAATTCATCGGGATTACAATGACTATTCCCTGGATAGTTACCGGTTCCTAACTCAACGGCCTCTACTCCTATTTGGGCTAATTTATCTAACATGGCTTCGAAAGGAAGATTTTGATATAGAACTGTAAACACACCTAGTTTCATACTAAAGCCTCCTTATCCGCACGAACCTTCACCCATTTTTGCTGTTCATGACTTTCCAGAATGGCATCCGTAATCGCCATTGAAGTATGACCGTCTTCAAATGTGGCGAAATTCGGTTTATCCTGGAGCGGATCTTTGCCTTCACGAATAAACGTATAAACATTGAACATCATATTTTTCAGAGCGTCCGGCCAGCCTTCATTATGTCCGCCAGGATGATGGATGGCTGATTTTGCTTCCGGTGAGAAGAGTGCTGGATCGGCAAGCAGGATTTCATTCGGCTTATCCCTGTGTCCCATCCATAATTTTTCAGGCTCTTCTTGATTCCAGAAAGCAGAGCTTTTGCTGCCATTGATTTCAAAGCTTAGTCGGTTTTTCCGTCCTGCACTAACTTGGGAAACGGTAAATACTCCTCGTGAGCCATCCTCGAAACGAACGAGTACGGATGCATAGTCTTCTGTATTGATTGGAACATCTTCATATTCCATATCTTCAGTTGTCTGTGCGCCAAAAGTAGCTACGTTTCCTTTAGGCTTCTTTCTTACTGGAACAACAGTTGCTAAATCAGCAAATACTTCTACAATCTTTTTACCTGTTACAAATTGAACAGTATCACACCAATGGGAACCGATATCTGCTACAGCCCGTGATTTTCCGCCCACTTCCGGTGCTAAACGCCAGTTATAATCCGTCTCATACAATAACCAGTCCTGCAAGTAGCTTCCGTGTACCAAATTCACTTTCCCAAAGTCACCGTTAGCGATCTTCGCTCTTAGGTTTTGTACACTTGCATGCTGTCTGTAATTAAAGTTCACACCATGTACGACACCCTGTTTTTGAGCTAAAGCCAATAATTCTGCTGATTCCTTGCTGTTCATCGCCAGTGGTTTTTCAGATACAACATGCTTACCTGCTAAAATAATCTCTTTATTAATCGCAAAATGAAGATGGTTTGGTGTGCAATTGTGAATAACCTGAATTTCCGGATCCTGCAGCATTTCGCGGTAGTCGCCGTAGGCCTTTGGAATACCAAGCTCGGCTGCCTTTTTTTCAGCCATTTCTTGACTAGATTCAGCCAATCCTGCTACTTCCACAAATCCAAGTCTTCTGATTGCTTCAATGTGTGTAGGTCCAATAAAACCTGTACCTATGATTCCTACTTTTATTTTTTTCATCTTAACTCATCCTCCAAATATTAATTTTTTTAGAGCCGGGTAACGAGTAGAACGCAATATATAAATGCAATCGATTACACTTAATATCAAAATAGAAATGAATTAGAATGAATAGAGATATTGAAATTAGTGTAATATTCATAATGAAAATTTAGTAATCGAACCTCAAAATGTAATGGATTACATTTTGGTCGAAAAAAAATTTCTATTTGTTATTGAGCAAATATGAATTTTTTCTCTTTTTTTCGACACCCTTATTGTAATCGATTACAGAATATAATTCAATATTTTTTTTAACTTCCCTGATTCTTTTTTGTAAGTAGGCATCAAAATCGTTCCCCATACTGTAATAAACCAGCAAAAGGGAGCAATCCCTTTTCAAGAATTACTCCCTTTTGCTTTTCATATAAATCTTTATTTTTTTAGCTTCTAACAAAAAAGAAAGAACTACCCTTCTATGGTAAGTTCTTTACATGAATCACGGACTATCAGTTTATCAGGAAGAATAAATTGATATTTATTATCTAATTCTTCATTATTAATTATTCTTAGCAGTAAATGCATCGCTTTTTGACCCATATCGAACGTTGGCTGGGCAATCGTTGTTAGGGCAGGTTCAAAGATAGATGCAAATTTAATATCATCAAAGCCAACAACAGATAAATCTTCAGGAACTCTAACACCTTTTGATTTAGCGGCTTTAACTACACCCATTGCCATTTCATCATTTCCGGCAAAAATGGCTGTAGGAGGTTCCTCAAGTGACAAAAATTTCATCATTAAATTAAATCCACTTTCAAAAGAAAATTCGCCTTCTTGTACCAAACTTGGATCAACGGATAGGCCGTGTTTTGCCATCGCTTGATGAAATCCCTTACATCGGTCTCGGCCAACTACTACATTCAAGGGTCCGCAGATATGTCCTATTCTCTTGTGATTTAAGCTAATTAAATATTCTGTTGCTTTTCTTGCACTGCTAACATTATCAATTGAAACAGTAGGCAGCTGGGAGCCCTCATAGTATTCACATGCCAATACCACAGGGTAATCCTGGGATAATTCCTCTAATATCTTTTGATCTGTCCTTGCTGTTAATAAAATCAAACCATCTGCTTTTTTCTGACCTAAAATAGTCAAATAACTGGCTTCACTTTCCACAACGTTTCGAGCATCTCCAAGAAGCACCTGATATCCTTTTTCTATTGCAACCGATTCAATTCCGCGCAGAACCGCAGAAAAAAAAGTATTGGTTATGTCAGGAACAACAACAAGAATAGTTTTTGTTTCAGATCTTCTCAATTGTCTTGCCAGCATATTTGGTTGATAATTTAAATTCTTTATTGCTTCCAAGACCTTTTCAGCTGTTTCTTTTTTTACAGTCCCTGCATTACTTATCACTCGGGATACTGTGGCTGTTGAAACATTTGCCATTCTTGCAACATCTGCAATTCTTACCATGAATTTCTTTCCCTTTCAGTGTTTCTTTTACATCATTGTAATCGATTACATAGAGAAATACAATGATTTTACGTAAATCAACAAAATATAATTTCCGCGAAATTCTAATCTTTCTTGAATTACTTTCTTATAAAAAGAGAAAAATATTCGGTAAACGTATGATGTATGAGATAAACAGGAGATGCTTCTTGCATGAAAATATTGGTTCTTTTTTTCTTGGTCTTTTTCTTAAGTACGGCTATTGCAATCATGATGGATTTGATGATGGGAATGAGTCTTATTATGTCTATAACAAATTTGAAGAACCCGTTTTGGGTTATGACCCTTCCGGAATACGTTATCTTGTTCATCATGCTATCAATAATGTTTATTCCATCCATGTTTTCTTTCTTTAAACAAAGGAAACAAACACAAACGCGTAAAAAATTTTAGCTGATTACTGTTGGTCCTCAGATGAATTGGAACGGTAAAGGCCCAATCGTTTACGAATCAAATGGACCACTAGAAGAAGAACGGGAATGACGACAGAAAAAAGGGGCAAGAGAAACTTCACAACAAGTTTCCCTTCTTCATTGTGTTCTAACAAATCACTCGCTATCATCATCGAGAGGAAAAGAATAATAATTCCAAAAGGTACTACCATCTTTTGCTTTGTCTGCACCTTGAATAAATCCGATGCCGCGATTACGGCGGCATAACAATAGATCGATGCCTTGAAAAAAACACCGATAATCAGAGTGAGTATGGCAATCACGTCTACTCGCTGCAGGAAATCTGCTATGTTCACATAAATCATCGTGGAATACAAAGGAAAAGTGGTCCGGCTATATATTTTTGTCCCTAGAACAGAGATTTCAATTGCATGCGTGATACTTAATACGATGGCGCTGAACATTAAGGCCTTCACACCTGTCTTCCTTCCCGCTTGGAGTTTATTTAGATAGGGAAAAATCGTGGTAAAACAAATCATTTCACCAAATGGAAACATGAATATATAGGGGTATGCTGCCGTTAAAACGGGTTTCCACCCTTTTCCTAGCACAGGAAGCAGATTATTAACATCAATGATGCCGGAAAATAGCACCAGGACATGGCCTAAAACACCTAAAACAATCAGAATCATCAGGTAGATTTCCGCCATTCTGGCCAACACTTCTATACCCTTATGTAAGACATAAACAATCGAAATAATCATTAAGGCAACGACCGCAAATAATGGCGTTTGGTCATACGCGGCGGTTACCAATAAATCACCAGCTTCCCGCAAATCTCTGGCAGCGATATAAAGGAAAAAAGGAACATATAAAAAGCTCAAGGGCCATCCGATATATTTGCCAAGAATTTTCCGGGCATACCCGCTTAACGGCAGATCAGGATATTGACGAAAAAAATAATCGTAAACGAGAAATAACAGAATGCCCCCAATCGAAGCAAGCAATATCGACAGCCAGACGCTTTGCTGTGCCGTAAAACCTATTGGAATAACAATTGCAGTTCCCATTTCAAACAACACTATCAAGGCAAACAATTGTCTTAAGCTGATTCTTTCTTTTCCCATGTTTACCTAATCCACCCTTCTCTGTGACCACTAGTTCTATTTTAGTTCTAAAGGGTTGGTCCGCTTCCCTGGAAGCCGGATGAAAGCATCCACCTTGACATCTACCCTGCTTTCAGCAAACGCCTTGTCCCATTCTTTCTTCATCTTCTCCCACTCTTTCGGGTTTGCCCGATTCACGGCTTCACCGAAGCCAAAGATATCGCTTTTCTCACTCTGAGCGACTTTCACAGTCTCCATAACTTGTTTCTTTGTTTCCCTTACCCATTCTTGTTCCAGTTTCGTGATTTCCTCTTTCTTCGTCAAATCAATTGAGCATTCCACCTCACCTACATACCCTTCTTGCCGTATATAGATATGGATAATGGGTTTCCCGGCTAGTACTTCCGCGGTAACACCAGTTTTTGCTCGAACAATTTCAATGCTAATGGCCTCTTTTTCATCTTTACAATCAGTAGTAATACTGCTGCTCTCTATTTTATTTTGAATCCATAAGAGACCGCGTACCTTATCTCCATCCAGCCATCTCCTTAACTTTCCCTCCTTGAAAAGGGCAACCCCTTTGATCTCTGCCGAGGCCGCCATGTCAGTCTGTTCCAAATTGGAATTCTTTTTTCCTTCTTCCAGGTCTCCGACAATTTTTACCCCGCTGATAATCGGCTCTCTTCCCTCGCTTTCCAACGCTTTTACCACATCAATTATTTCGATATTAACGTTTTCTGCCCATATTTTTTCTGCTAACTCATTTTGTTTAGCAATACCATTTGCCGGAATTTTTTCCACTGGAGTAAGGATTTTCAACATAGTTCCCGCTTTAACGTCTCTCGTTACAAGTACCTTTGTAGTCATACGAGTTTCTGGATTCCTTTCGAAGAAATCAAATAAATCCTGGATTCCTTCCTTTGCGATTGTCTCTCCAATGATCAGCAGCTGTAAATGTGCAAAAAAAAGCTGCCGCGGCACTTTTTGCGATGTTTTTCGAACCGCTTTGAATATGGTTTTTTCGGTTCCAGAAAAGACTGTAACTGGTGTAGTATTTCCACCTGACCCTCCACCTGTTGCTCCTGTTGCGACAGCCCCCGGATTGACCACCTGGAAAGTTACCCGATATTCACCTGTTTCTTCGACTTTGTCTATCCCCATTGCCATAACAATGGCCATCTCGTTCAGTTCTCTTTTGTTCCAGCAGCCTGTCAAAAGAGACACCATCCACAAAAGCAAGAAGGTTTGAATTATCCATTTAACTTTCATCTGTATTCCCTTTCTTTTGCTTAGGAGGTGAAGGCTGCAAATTGGGCTCCATTCGTGTTATTTTTTTTTGACTAACCAATCGAGGACGAGTAATGAGTGACCAAAAGGGAAGACGCAGTAAGGTGTCCTTCTGATCCGCAGGAATAAACGGAGCCATAGGAGCCATATAAGGCATCCCAAAAGAACGCAGGCTGCACAAGTGAGCGATCATAATCATGTTGATGATTGCAATCCCATAAAAACCGTACGTCGCCGCGCAAATCGTGAGCAAAAATCGGAGCAGACGCACGGAAATCGCCATATTGAAAGTTGGAGTGGAAAAACTGGCAATCCCCGTAATAGCGACCACGATCACCATCGCTGAAGATACGATACCCGCTTGCACTGCCGCCTGTCCCAAAACAAGTGCCCCAACGATGGATACCGCTTGACCGATTGCACGCGGCATACGAACACCGGCCTCGCGCAATATCTCAAAACTGACCTCCATTAATAAAGCCTCGACAAATGCAGGGAAAGGCACACCCTCCCGTTGCGCAGATAAACTTATTAATAGAGGAGTGGGAATCATTTCCTGATGAAACGTAATGGCCGCGACAAAAACGGAAGGCCCAAATAATGCAATAAAAAACGCCAGAAATCTAAGTAAGCGAACCGCTGATGCTATATCATAACGTTGATAATAATCTTCCGAAGACTGGAAGAACATAAAAAACGTAGTCGGGGCGATGAGGACAAAGGGTGTTCCGTCCACAAAAATGGCGATTCGGCCTTCCAATAAATTTGCAGCAACACTATCTGGGCGCTCCGTATTGTAAACAGTTGGAAATGGGCTAAATGGTTGGTCCTGAATCAAATCTTCAATATAACCCGATTCCAATACGCCATCAATTTCAATATCATTTAGCCTTTGTTTTACCTCTTGCACTAGTTTATCGTTAGCGATTCCTTTGATATACATGAATGCTACGTCTGTTTGTGTAACATCGCCGATTTTCATGGTCTCCAGCCATAGATTAGGACTTTTAATTCGACGACGAACGAGGGATACATTGGTCCCTATGGACTCCGTAAAACCATCCTTAGGACCGCGGATGACCACTTGTGAAGATGGTTCCTCAACCCCTCTCGATTCCCCGCCTCTCGTGCTGCCACTAATAGCTTCCGCCCAACCTTCAATTAAGATAATCGTATCACCGGACAAAATGGATAACATTAATCCATTCCAATCCTTGATTACCTTTACCGTTCCGATCGTCAAAGCTTTATCCTTAATAACATCAAAGACATTTTTATCCGATACCGTGCTTTTGGAAGTCCCTTGAGAGATATCAACCATCAAGGAACGCATGACAAAATCATCGACTAACTTCTGGTCAACCAAATTGTCGATAAAAACTGCAGCCGCTTGTAATTGCAGGCCTCCAATCTCAAATTCACGGATAACAACATCAGGACTGTTTCCAACCTCCGTCCTAATATGTTGAAGGTTGTCTTTTAAATTCCGATGAAGGAAACTACTGCCATTTTCCTTTAAAATTTCTTTATTTATGCTTAGTTTTTTCGCTTCCTTTTTTTTATCAAATACACGCCTAAAGGACATATTTATCCCACCTCTATATAGGACATTTATTCACAGTTAAACTTGTTTTTATACACTTATGAAGCTACTCCAAACAAATAATACTTGGAATAGAAAAAGCCCCTTGTTAGAGAAAGGCGTTTTGTATGGGATGTTTACTTTTGATTATTTTTTTAGCATTTTTATTTTGCGCTCCAGTATGGTTTATGTCTTCTCTATTAAGTTAAAATTTTACTCCACCAATGATGATAGAAACAGAAAATAGCGTTCATTTATTCAATTAAAAACAACATATATTGTGGGACAAAACAAAGGATACTAATCAGCTGGTTAACTCACTAACTCCCGATCAAATTGCAGCGGAAATGGCAGAGGGGCGACTTTCTTTTCGGGACGTGTGAGTGTGGAAAAAATATAGAATGTTTGGAGGGGTTCTGGGTACTTTTGATGGGTTCTGGCTCCGAATTCTCCTTCTAGCCGATTTTATTAAAAGAAATATAAAAAACCGCCAGAAATGTTATGAACACCGCCCTGTCAAAGCAGTAAACCGGATAAGATTATAACAGTTTTGTTATGGAAGGCTTGAAATAATAGGCTAAAGTTTCCACTTAATAAAATTTTAAAACGAATAAAATAGTGGCAGAATATTAGATTTTCCGCTACCCTGCCACCAAATCACCACCAGTGTACTACACTTCACATGTCTGGACTGCTGATTGCAGAAAAATAAAATACTTGGAAGGATGTAGACTTGTTCATCTTATTATACTTTTAATCTAATGAGCGTATTTTTTATGTTTTAAATTTATATATAAAGGAAAAAACACAAAATAAAATAATACCTAAGAAAGCCGAATAATTCAACTTTTCTTAGGTACTTTCTGGCAAACAGGTCTCAATCAGTTTTGAAGTTAGAGGATGCCGTCCTGGCCTATAAGTACACTTCTACTTATCTAGCAGCGTCCATGAGTTCTTTTGATGGCTCTGTGGAGTAAACTTGCTTCCAAGCCTCTAACACGTTTCTTTTATCTACAGTAATACCGTTCATAACGATGAATGGCGCAACAGACTTCCCGAGTAGTCCCAACACAGCAGCTCTTGCTTCCGTTACACCCGCATCATACACTGTTTGTGCTCCGATTCCCTTTATTATACCGCCTTTAGCCAATTCCATTGCTACGTTCTTGCCAAGGTCAATCGTAGTAACAATCATATCATCAGCTCTTCCAGCGGTCCTTACAGCCGAAACAATACCCTCGGCTGGCACATCCCAAATACCCCAGATTGCATCTAAGTCAGGTTCTCTAAGCAGCAAGGCGTTCGCAGCTTCTTCGGCAGCCCCTACAAAGTTAGGACCCATGATCCCTTGTTCTTCAGCAATCGTAATCCCTGGATACTTCGCAAACACGTCCTTTGCAGCCTTGTAACGAATTTCCGTTGTTGGGAAGTTGGCATCGTAATAGATAATCCCGATCTTCCCTTTTCCACCCAGTTCACGAGCAATAAGATGAGCCGCTCTTGCACCATTTTCATAGTCAGCTGGTGAAATTACTGTCACATAATCTTCTCCAGATTTCAATCCCTTTGCAGCCTGATTCATGAAAACGATTTTTGCACCCTGTTGAGCTGCCTTTTTATACGCACCTGCGTTCGCTACAGTGTCAACCGGGATTGAAACTAGGATATCCGGTTTTTTAGCCATTAGAGTTTCTATATCAGATGTCTGCTTTTCAGGCTTGAAGTTGGCATCTGTAACGCCGACAACCTTCACTCCCATCTTTTCAAACTCAGCCTTTAGGGCTTTAACCTGTGTAGCTGACCAGTCATTTCCCATATACTGCATCGAAATAGCAGCGGTTAAGTTCATTTCTTTTACTTTCTTAAGGTCTTCCTCTGTTAATTTAACCGTTTTATATGATGCCGGTTCTTCGCCATTTGGCCCCTTTGTCAGTATTTCTGTATCCAATTTAGCCAGTTCGGCATCAGGATCGGGACCTGCCTGTTTATTTTCGGTCTTGTTATTAGATTCTGTTTTCTGTGGTTCAGTGGATGCTTTTTCGCTGCTTTGTCCCCCGCAAGCGGCAAGGCCGATTGACAGCACTAGCATCAGGGTGAAAATAACCGCAATCCTTACTCGTCGCATACTCATCTTTTCTTTCTCCTCTTAATTAAGTTTTGTTAATAATTGAATGCGTTTACAACATAAATCTTAAAAGTGACCTGGATACTCGAGTAAGATAAACGATATAGAATGGCAGGAACAGCCTGTACCTCCTTAAACTACTTTTCACCGAAACTGTACATCACAACCAATTCTGAAGTTTAGTAGGTACAAGGCCATTCCCCCGCTTAATCCGCTAATCTAAAATACATCTAATCTATTAAAGCTTGACTTTCTCTTCAATATTTTGATAAACACTCTTATTAAATTCTTTTACAGGGTTGATGAAATCAGCATATGGCACATCATACGGATCTTTGATTCCCCATCCTCTTGCTTTGTTTTCGAGATGCGCGCACCAATGCCATCCAAGGAACCATGGTTCGTTAAGAACTGTACTTAGTGAGGCTATGTAATCAGCAGCCCGGCCGTTCTGATCCTTAATATCACTTACTCTGTTTGGATTCATGCATGTTTGGCACCAGTTTCCTATATCTGCTATAATAACCGGCTTATCTGTTATTTTTTGCCACTGAGCAAGATCTTCCTTCATCTTTTGGTAGCCTTCCTCATGTGGGCTTGTGAAATACTGTACAGATAATACATCTACATAAGGCTTCATTGCTAGAAGCACTTCTTCAGGAATACCTTTGTTTCCGTTATATCTGTCTCCCAAAATGAGATGATTAGGATCATACTTCCGGATGTGCTTTGTAATCGTTTCATAATACTTGGAAGCCACTTCAAATAATTTGCTGCTTCTTTCTTGTTCATTTAAATCTTTCAATGTTTCGAAGTCCCTTCCGCTTGCATGCCGGATCCAGGCCGGGATATCAACAAGGAAGTAACCAATAAGGTTCTTGCTTTCTGCATGGTCAGCACAAATGCTTCTCGCCAAATATTCGCAGTACATGTCAAATTCGTGGGAGAAAACATCTGGATAGACAGGCTGGCCGTTCCAGTCCTCAAATTCTGAAACTCGAATTTGGAGACAATAAGGCATGTCGGCGTGCTTATAATCAGCAGCTGACCAGCTTGTTGAATGCCCTAGATTGATCGGATCACCGAACCAATCGAGCGCGACACCCCAGTCTCCACTAATATAGTCCCCTGTCCAGCCGATTGTATTGAATCCCCAGTCTTTAAGATCTTTAGTTAATCCTTTTATCCAATTCTCTCTGGAGCCGTATTTATTTTTCCAAATCTCAAAATTATGATCATATTTCAAGTTTGTTTCGTCCGCATGGTTGACCCCTATCGTCACAAATACGTTTCCTTCAGGATCTACCAACCACCATCTTTCCTTATCTCGTTCAAGTCTAAAGTATCCTGTTGCCTCGAACTTTTGTTTCTCGTTTCCACCATATGAGCTAATACCTGGCATGCTAGACACTCTCCTTTTATTCTCTTTTTTGTAACCGATTACAAATTATAACAAATGTTTTGCCTCCCTCAATTGCTGGACCATGCCTATAATAGCGAAAATAGCAAGGCTATGAATTGCATTCAACCCCTTAAAGCAATACTGTCAGTAGGTTTGAGGCTTTTTTCTACATAAATGATAACGATTACATTTTTATTAAAATTCATATCTTTCACTTTTTCTAATCGCTGTCAAACACCTTTTCCCTTTACTGGGAATGGATTTTTAACACATTAGACCTAAATTTTATTCCTTCAAGCGAAAATAACAGAAATTTTTAAAAATTTCAAAGAACATAACCCTTCGTATTACACTTGCAACTCTCCTATTTTGCAGGTTGTTCATAATTTAGCCATACAACTCTTCTGCAACATTTTTTGAAAATTTGGCATATGTCGTGTTTCGAGTCCGTTGTGAATTTATTGACCTGCGATCATGTAGTGTAACCTAACTCCGTTTACGATAGCTTTCGCATGTTGGACTGGTTCTCCTTTGTAGTCAAATGTTTTCTTTGTGCTCATGTTTTTCTTTTCCCCTTTCGATGAAACAATAATTATTACTACAATTTCTATAGTACAGGGAATATAAATAATAGAAAATTAATAAAATTGCGAAAAAAGATACATATTATTGTTAACGCTTTCTAAGTAAAAGCTGCATTTTTTCATGAAATAAAAATAGCCTCTCCATTGGTATGGAAAGACTAGCTGCGAGAAATAAGTTTTACAGACAGAAGAAATTCAAAATAGATGTAATCCATTACATCAAGTGTTAGTTTTCCCTTTACTTTTGGAAAAATCAGAACTAGATGTAATAATCCTTCTGTATTTACCTGGCGGGTTACCTGTTAATTTTTTAAATAGAAGATTAAAATAATTTGGATTCTCATAACCAATGATAGATGCGATTTCTCTTACAGATAGATTAGATTGCTTAAGTAATCGTTTTGCTTCTTCTATACGGCAATAAATCATGTATTGTATGGGAGGCACTCCCATTTCTTCCTTGAAAACATGAGCTAAATGGTAGGGGCTGACATAAACTAGATTAGCTAAATCGTTTAATGTAAGCTCTTGCCGAAAATTTACTTCTATATATTTTTTTACTTCAAGACAGACTGGAGAAACGGAATCATAATCAGAATTTTTTATAAGGCGAGTAATTTTAATAATAACCGCTTGTAATATTGAAGAGATTACGTCTTGATATCCAGCATGTTTCGTCCGATATTCCCGTAAAATATCTTTTAAGTAGTTATCAATCTCCTTTTTTTCATCTTGCAAATGAATAATAGGAAGATCATTAGAATGGGTTAAACAACCTTTATCATTACCATTAATATGCAGATTCGAAACACAGATATAAATCCCTTTGAGAGGATCGTCTGTACAAGATTTACCTTCGATATGACTAAAAGGGGGAATAAATATAAGGTCTCCTTCTTGTCCGATAAAAGGTTTTTCTTCAAAGATAAACTCTCCACACCCCTGTTGAATATACACAATCTCTGTATAATTAGGATCGGAATGTTTTTTAATCCAATTTGGACTGATTTCATTTATTCCTTTAATATTGATAAACTGGGGAGTATTTAATAAAACAGAAGACTTTCCCACGCTGTATGTCCCCTTTCATTATAAATAGCATTCTAAGTAATCCATTTTTGACCAAAGGTACACTCCGACTGCTTTATTTGATAAATAAGGAGCTTTTACAGTAAAAGAGGCTCTAGAAATCGAGCCTCTTTATTTTTACAGCTGGTTGTTTATTTTACGGCACCTTGAATAGATTTTTGGTGATTTTAATTACCATGTATCTAATACATTTTCTTTCGTTACTAATAACGCAAGGACAGCTACTAAGAGTTAGGCACCTTTTATTTCGCTTGCATCGAAAAGTTGTACTTGGATTGGTTCACTTAATAGTCCAGGGACGATATTAACGAAGTTTTGAAAATGAGCGGTCGCTTCGTGAACACCAATCGCCGCTTGATCCTTCCACTTTTCCACAAATACAAAGGTATTAGGCTGTTTTGGATTTTCAAAATATTCATAGCTAATATTACCTTCTTCTGCTTGAGATGGTTCCGCTACTAGGTTAGCCTGATCCAGGAATACTTGACGTTGTTGTGGTTCCACTTTAAAGTACGCATGAATAATAATCATCTATAAATTCCACCTTTTATACTTAATATCTTTTATGATAGTGCTTCAACAATTTCCTTCATATGTTTAATAGATTGCTTTGTGAAGTCATCAAAAACATTAGCTTCCCCTTGAAGGCCTGAAGCCACATAAGGATTTGACACGGCAGGTAGGAACTCCATCGTAAAATAACCCTTATAACCAAGTTCTTTAAGCAGGGAAATCACTGGTGCAAAATTCGTTTGTCCTAGTCCAGCAGCTTCCCTTGTGTTATCGGCGATGTGTACATGTGCAAGATAACGCGATATTTTCTTTATCGATCCCGTCATATCACGTTCTTCTATGCTCATGTGGAACAGATCCGCCATAATCCCTACACCTACTACATTCACTTCCTCCACAAAACGTAAGGCTAAGGTGAGGTTATTAACTAAGTAGGTTTCATAACGATTTAATGCTTCAATGGCTATGGTGATTCCTTGTTCCTTTGCATACAGCCCCGCCTCTTTCACACTTTGAATGGCATTATTCCATTCTTCCTCAAGCGTCGTTTCTGGGCTAAGTTTACCAACACAAGT
This sequence comes from Bacillus sp. OV166, assembly GCF_900177675.1. Classification (GTDB taxonomy): domain Bacteria; phylum Bacillota; class Bacilli; order Bacillales; family Cytobacillaceae; genus Neobacillus. Next base: position 5,974,809 of record NZ_FXWM01000001.1, read on the forward strand.
AGGAACGACAATTAGAGTTGATGCATGTAAAGTCTTCGCTAAATCAACCGATCTTTTCACATATTCGACTGCCTTTTTTCTAATTTCGTCGTTTGATGAGGAAAGATCCCTTTCAGGGGTAAAAATTCCACAAATAGAACTGCATTCAAGTTCATACTTTGTTAAAAGTTCTTTCGTTTCCTCAATATCAATGGTATACGGCTCGCCAGCGAGTTCGACACCTTGATAACCATATTTCTTCAGCCTTTTTAAGCTATCTTCTAAACTTTCATTTCCGTATATCCATTGTGTGGCACTATATTTGAACATTTGAATTCACCTCTTAGATTATGAAAAAATCAGAGTTCCCACATAAACCGTAGAGAACTCTGTCTACCTATATATTAATCTGAGATTTTAACTACAGTTTTAAGGATATCCTTATTATGCTCTGCCGTTTCAATTCCGTGTTTCACATCTGCAAATTCAAAATGATTTGTGAAGATTGGAGTTGGATCAAAACGCTTGCTTGCGATTAAATCAATCGCTTTAGAGAAGGTGTCATATGTTCCTGCATAGGAGGAAACAATGGTTAATTCACGGCTGTAAATTTCAAATGGACTTACAGGAATTGTTACATCTGCAGGGGCTGCTCCAAAAACCAGTATTTTTCCGCCTTTTCTCACTAATTTAAACGTTTGCGCGTAAGTATAGGCAGAACCTACCGCTTCAATAACAACGTCAGCACCGCGTCCGTCTGTTAATCTTTTAACAGCTTCTACCGGGTCTTCTTCACCTGCATTGATGACATAATCAACACCAATATTTTTAGCTGATTCAATTCTCGCAGGATTTAGTTCGGATAGGATTACTTTACTAGCACCTTTCAATTTTGCAAGTAAGGCATGAGCGATACCCATTGGACCTCCGCCAATAATCGCGACTGTTTCACCGTATTGGACATTAACTTTATCCTGACCGCTGATTGCACATGCTAATGGCTCAATATAGGCTCCATGGATCCAAGACATAGAATCTGGCAACTTATGAATATTACTCTCTGGAACTCTTACAAATTCGGCAAATGCTCCGTTAATGTGTACCCCTAATTGAGTTATTTTTTCACAATGCAATTTTTGGCCATGGCGACAATAATAGCATGTACCACAGCTAATATTGATATCTGCAGTTACACGATCACCTGGCTGTACAAAGCTCACTTTAGAACCAACCTTTGCCACTTCACCGGAAAATTCATGACCTAAGATCAGTGGAAGTTTTGCTGGAAAACGACCTTCATAAATATGCGGATCAGTACCACATACTGCGGTATATTTTACTTTTATCAATACATCCTTATCCCCAAGTTCAGGAACCGGTACTTCTTCTAATCTTAAATCCTCTTTACCATATAACACGGCAGCTTTCATTACTTTTTGATCAAACCCAGCTTCTAAATTTTCATTGTTTACTACTGTATCTTGTGCCATCTTATTTTTCCTCCTTAAAAAGGTTTTTTAGGAAATTAATTGACTCTTCAGTGTATTGATCATAAAACTCTTCACATCTAGTGCCATTAAAAGGATCGGCAAACGGAGGCAATAGCTCCATCGTTAAATAACCGCTATAATTAATATCACGTAAAGCCTGAGCGATTGGCTCAAAATCGATATGACCACGTCCTGGTGCCGCTCGATTACTATCAGCGATGTGAAGGTGATATAATTTCTCTCCAACCATTCTAATGGTGTCGGCAATATCGACTTCTTCAATATTCATATGATAGGTATCACCCATCACACCTACGCTTGGCAGATTTACACGATTGACCAGCTCAAGTGATTGCTCCAATCGATTGATTAGATAGTTTTCATAACGATTCCATGCTTCTACCGTTAAGCGAACCCCATGTTCTCCCGCATAAATACCAGCTTCCCGTATTCCTTCCTCAGCCCATTTCAATTCTGTTTCTCGATCCGCCTCTCCATAAATTTTCATACAAGCAGTTGGAGTGAGAGAGATTCCTTTTGCCCCGATTTTGCTGGCAAAATCAACGCAGCTTTTTAAATACTCGACTGCATTTCTTCTAATATTTTCTTTACTAGAAACTAAATCTCTTTCAGCGTTATAAATGGCACAAATAGTGGAAGCTTCAATATTATATTTTTCCAATAATCCTTTAATGCGGTCTGCATCCATTTGCTCTGGCTCGCCTACAAATTCCACACCGTTATAACCATATTTAGCGAGTCTAGCAATACTAGTTTCAATATCTTCTCCTGCATATACTAGCGTGTTGTAAGAGTACTTAATCATTTGAACATCTCCTTATCACTATTTTGTCTATGTACACTTCCTCTGGATTTTAAAGAGGGGCCGCATGTAAAAGCGGCCACTATTTAACTTCTTTTCTAGGAAGTTTGTAATCTCTTTTCTGACTAGTTACGCGATGACTATTTTGCTGCCTTTTGAATAACTTCAGGGGCATCTTGACGATAAGCCATTTTCCAAACCTTTAAGACGTTTTCTTTTGTAACTTTCATCGATGGAACAACATAGTATGGATCTAATTGCTTGCCAAGTAATGAATATCCGGCAACAAGAGCTTGCGCAGCTCCATTTTCATATGGTAACTGTGCGCCAAGACCTTTTACATTTCCTCCAGAAGCAATTTGAAGCGCCACATTTGTTCCTAAATCAACTGTCGTAATAACTAAATCATTTTTCCCTGCTGTACGAGCCGCAGCAAGTGTTCCTTCCGCTGGTACATCCCAAATCGCAAAAATCCCATCTAAATCCTTGTGTTTTGTTAACATACCTGAGGCTACTTTTTCAGCATCGTTAGGAGTGATAATTCCACCATGGGCAACAATTTTAATATTTGGATATTTTTCTTTAATGGTTTTCTCAAATGCTTCTTTACGCTGGTTATTTACAAAGAAATTAACATCGTGGAAAATAACACCGATTTTCCCTTTTCCTTTTAGTTCATCACCCATAATTTCACCGGCAAAGATACCGTTTCCATAGTTATCTGATGAAACAACGCTGACATAATCTTTTCCAGCTTTGAACCCTTTTGGTACGTTATCCATGAAGACTAGTTTTACACCGGCTTCCGCAGCCTTTTTAAAAGCGGGAGCAGTAGCAACAGGATCAACCGGCAGAGCTACGATAACATCTGGCTTTTTAGCCATGATGGTTTCGATATCTGAAATTTGTTTTTCAGGCTTGAATTGGGCATCCGTAACGGCCACAACTTTGATGCCCATTTTTTCAAAAGTGTCTTTTACACCATTGATGATGGCAGTTGAGAAATCATTTCCTGCATAGTGCATGGAAATAGCGGCTTTGAATTTACCTTCTTTAATTTTCTTTACGTCCTCTTCAGACAATTGCAAAGTTGCTGCAGGTGTGGCTGTTTCTCCATTTGGACCTGTACTTAAAATTTTCTGATCGCTTGGTATTTCAGGGTTAATGGTAAGAGGATAGGTAACTTTTACTGATGCTTCTTTTTGCTTACCTGAAGCAGTTGAACTTTGTTTTCCACACCCCATAAGAGCCAAACTGCTAATTAAGAGTATCGTTACGATTAGTAAAGTAAGTTTTTTCATAGTAACCCCCAATAATAGATTTAGATAATAATAGTGTTTTTATTATTTAGCTGCCCCTTGGATGGACTTTGGTGCCTCTTGGTGGTAAACAAGTTTCCATGCATCTAATACGTTTTCTTTCGTTACATTTAACGCTGGGACAGCTACATAGGCAGGTGCTTCCTTACCAAGTAAAGAATAACCAGCTAAAATCGCTTCTGAAATCCCCTGGTCATATGGCAGCTGAGCACCTAGACCTTTAATCAAACCATTTGATGCAATGTCTAAAGCAACGTTTGTCCCTAAATCAATAGTCGTAATGACAAAATCCTTCTTTCCTGCCGTTCGTGCTGCTGCTAAAGCGCCTTCAGCGGGAACGTCCCAAACGACAAACATTCCATCAAGGTCACGATTTTTGGTCAGCATACCTGATGCTACTTTTTCTCCATCGTTAGGGCCAATGATACCGCCGCGTTCAACGATTTTAATTTTTGGATATTTTTCTTTTATTGTTTTTTCAAAGGCTTCTGTACGCTGTTTGGTCACGAAATAATCTGCATCATGATAAATGACACCGATTTTTCCTTTTCCACCAAGCTGTTTCGCCATGATCTCGGCTGCTTGAACGCCATTGCCATAGTTGTCTGCAGAAACTACGCTCACATAATCCTTGCCGGCTTCCAGTCCTTTTGGTTTATTGTCCATAAACACGACTTTCACGCCTGCATCTGCCGCTTTCTTAAAAGCAGATGCAGTTGAAACAGGGTCTACCGGGATCCCAACGATAATATCCGGCTTTTTCGCTAAAACAGTTTCAATATCGGATACTTGTTTTTCAGCCTTGAACTGAGCATCTGTTACGGCTACGACTTTAATCCCCATTTTTGCAAAAGTTGCCTTTAAGCCATTGATTTGAGCGGTTGCCCAGTCATTACCAGCATAGTGCATAACAATCGCAGCTTTGTATTTGCCTTCTTTAATCTTTTGCACCTCTTCTTCAGTAAGCTGCAATGTTTTTGCTGAAACAGCGGTTTCTCCACTAGGACCTTTACTTAAAATTTCCTGATCGGGTATATCTTGATTAATCGTTATTGGGCCTGAACTTGCGGTTGTTTCTTCTGTTTTTGTGTTCTCTGTCTCTTTGCTTGCGCTGCTAGTTGTGCTATTCTTGCCGCATCCGACAAGTGCAACGCTAGTGATAAATAGAATCATAGTAAAAACAGTTAGTAACTTTTTCATGACTTGCCCCCTTTTCATGGTTGTAACTTTTAATCCGTTGATAGAAATACTGAAGTATTTTTATCGTTTTTATGTATCACACCCTCTCACGTAATGTAATCGATTACAATTTTCCGTTAATTAATTTTTTACTGCTTTTCTCGGTGATTATATAATCGATTAAATTTTGGTTTTAAATTCACTTAAAAGAGGGGAAAAACACTTATTCTTATTATTAGCCCTTTTGAATAGATTAACTGGGCGAACCAGTGGCATTTAAACGTACTGCATTCGCCCGTATAATGCTTTTTTCAATTAGGTTATTACTTACATCCAATTCCTTTTAACTTTTCTGTCAAGTAATCAATGGATGTTTTTGCATACCAATCAGGATCTGCTTTTCTAGTACCAAATCCAATTTCCATTGAGAGGTAGCCCTTGTAATCGATTTCCTTTAATGCTTTTAATACGGAATCCCAATTTACCGTTCCTTGTCCAGGCGGTAAACGATCGTCATCCGAAATATGAACATGATGCAACTTATCTTTCATTTTATAAACATAATCACTCGGTACTTCATTACGATATAGGGCATGGAACGTATCAAACATCACTTTCACATTGGATTCACCTGATTCTTCTGCCAACTGCAGGGCATCATCTGCCGATTCAATTAAATTACAATCAGCAGCTTGAGGTTCAACTACTAATGTGATTCCAAGGTCTTTTGCATATTTTGCCACATCTTGCAAACCTTCGCGGCTATACTTCCATGCTTCTTGTTTGTTCATACCAAAACCAAACCAGCCGGCAAGCCACATCACAGTTGGGCATTCCCAGTCATGCGCTAAACGAATGACTTCCTTATAATGATTGATCGTAAATTCACGCTCTTCTTTCAAAGCTGAACTTGGATTCACTCCAGGTCCTCCTCCAGGTGCGGGAAGCATAGCAGCTACATTAAGATTATTTCTTTTTAAATGCTGAAGAATTTCCTTACGTCTTTGTGTGGATAGATAATCAGGCCATGCATGCGGACTCGCACAACCTATTTCAATTCCATCATATCCAAATGCAGCAATTCGACTAATCACTTCTTCTAATGGATAAAAGGGCAACATGGATGGAAAAGAATTATAAACCCAAGTATTAAATGAAAGTTTCATTTTTTGATCCTCCTCAAAAATTAAGTCATAAAGCAAATTTTTGTTATTCAATGTGATTATTCCCAAACAAACACAGCTTTTTCAGTCTTTCTTTCGTCAAACAAACGGAAAGCTGTTTCCGCTTCTTCCAATTTAAATTGGTGAGTAACTAATTTTTCCACAGGCAGATTCTTTCTAACAATAAACTCCGCAATTTCATCAAATTCTTGAATTGGGAAGTACCAAGAACCCATTACAGAAATCTGTTTTCGAATTAATTGCGCACTTGGTTTGATTGTTGTCTCTTTACTTTCCCCGATAAAAGCGACACGTCCATGTGCTCTCACGCAATCTAATGCATCATTCTCACCGTAAGGGCTTCCGGAACAATCAATCGCAGCATCTGCACCAAGACCCTTTGTAATACGAGCAATTTCTTCTTGAACATTCATTGTTTTACCATTGATGGTATAATCCGCACCCAATTCCTTCGCAAGCTCCAAGCGCTCATCAAGCATATCAACAGCAATAACGGTTGCGCCTAATCCTTTGGCGATCATCACACCCGCACCGCCCATAGGACCCATTCCAAAAATAACGAGATAATCTCTACCGGAAATTCCTAATCTCTTTTGTGCGTGATAAAGGGTTCCAACAGCGTCGGTTGAAACAGCGGCCGTTACGAAACTCATGCTATCTGGCAATCTCATACAGTTTTCAGCTGGAACGACCATGTACTCTGCGTCACCGCCGTGAGAGTCAAAGCCGATACATTTAAACTCTTTGCAGAACATTTTGTAGCCGCTCTTACAATGTGCACATTCACCACAGCCAAGAGCTAAGTAAACAGCAACTCTGTCACCCGCTTTGTAATTGGAAACGCCAGCTCCTACTTCCGTGATAACTCCTGCAGGTTCATGCCCTGGTACCGTGCATCCGCATTTTGTTCCTTCAAAAACGGAAGTTCCATAATATAAGCTCATATCGCTTCTGCAGATCGCTGATGCTTTTAACTGAACTAATACTTCCCCTTGGCCAGGCGTTGGAATTTCAATCTGGCGAATCTCTACCTTTTTATCTCCTGGAAAAAATACTGCATTCATTGTTGTCATCGTACTGCCTCCAATCATTCATCATTAATTTTGAAAAACAATTATCCTATCATATTTCCTTGAAATGAGCTGCGGGAGGGAAAACCCTCCCTTTGGAAGCAAGAGAACCGTCCCCATGCTTCCACCCATGCTTCCAAAAAATTATGCCCACCACATCTCGGAAATTTTCTCCTTGAACATGGCCCCTTTTAAGAGAGTAATAGCTTTGCTTAGTCCCTCGTCGGTGGAAGCAAGCATATCTTCATGTTCGATGGAAATGACATAATCGTATCCGACCGCTCGAAGGGCACTTACTATGTCTTTCCACATTTTTTCGTCCGAGCCGTATCCGACTGATCTAAATGTCCAAGAGCGGTCTAAAATTTGGCTATAATGCTTTGTATCTAAAACACCATTAATCTTGATATTTGCTTGATCTAAATAAGTGTCCTTCGCATGGAAATGGAAAATCGCATTTTCCCTGCCAAGCTTTTTGATGGCCTCGACCGGGTCAATTCCTTGCCAAACAAGGTGGCTCGGATCAAAGTTTGCACCAATGTTTTCGCCGGCATGCTCCCTTAACTTTAGTAGAGTTTCAGGATTATAAACTACAAATCCTGGGTGCATCTCAAAAGCTATTTGATTAATGCCGTGCAACTTCGCGAATTTTGCTTCCTCTTTCCAATAAGGAATCACGACTTCGTTCCATTGCCAGTTCAGCACTTCTAAATATTCCGGAGGCCATGAGCATGTAACCCAGTTTGGATTTTTTGCACTTATATGATCACCCGGACAGCCGGAGAAGCCATTGATAACAGGAACTTCCAAAAGTTCTGCAAGTAATACTGTTCTTCGCCAAACGTCATGTGACTCTTGAGCAATGTTTACATTTGGATGAAGCGGGTTACCGTGGCAGCTTAAGCCGCTGATCGTTATTCCCCTAGTTTCAAGCGCTCTCAGGAATGATTTTCTTTTTTCGGGAGATTCAAGCAATTCATCCGGATTACAGTGATGATTGCCGGGATAATTCCCTGTCCCCAATTCAACGGCCTCCACACCCATGGCTGCCAGTTTATCCAACATTTCTTCAAAAGGCAGGTTCTGATACAAGGGGGTAAATACACCTAATTTCACGCAAGTACCTCCTTGCTAGCCTGAACCTTCACCCATTTCTGCTGCTCGTTACTTTCCAAGATTGCGTCTGTGATACACATCGAAAGGTGCCCGTCTGCAAATGTCGCAAAATTAGACTTGTCTGTTTTCAGGCTTTTGCCATCGCGAACAAACGAGTAGAAATTCAACATCATATTTTTCAAAGCATCTGGCCAGCCTTCATTATGCCCTCCAGGATGATGAATAGCAGACCTTGCCTCAGGTGAAAACAACGCCGGATCCGCTAATAGAACTTCATTTGCTTTGTCCCGGTGCCCGATCCATAGCTTCTCTGGTTCTTCCTGGTTCCAGAATATTGAAGCTTGACTTCCATTAATCTCAAAGCTTAATCTATTTTTCCGTCCGGCACTTACTTGAGATACAGTAAAGACTCCTCTTGATCCATCTTCAAAACGAACAAGAACGGATGCATAATCTTCTGTATTAATTGGAACATCTTCATATTCCATATCTTCTATAGTCTGTGCCCCAAAAGTAGCTACGTTTCCTGTAGGCTTCTTTCTTACTGGAACAACAGTTGCTAAATCGGCAAAAACTTCGACAATCCTTTTGCCTGTTACAAATTGGACGGTATCACACCAATGGGAACCAATGTCAGCTACTGCGCGTGACTTTCCGCCTACTTCCGGCGCCAAACGCCAGTTGTAGTCTGTTTCATATAATAACCAGTCCTGCAAGTAGCTTCCGTGAACCATGTTCACTTTCCCAAGATCACCTTCAGTGATTTTCGCTTTTAAGTTTTGTACACTCGCATGCTGTCTGTAATTAAAGTTCACCGCATGGATGACGCCTTGTTTTTCTGCTAACTCCAACAATTCTGCTGATTCATCACTGTTCATAGCCAGCGGTTTCTCTGAGACAACATGCTTTCCAGCTAAAATAATCTCTTTATTAATGGCAAAATGAAGATGATTTGGTGTGCAATTGTGCACGACCTGGATTTCGCTGTCTTTCAGCATTTCTCGGTAATCACCAAAGGCCTTCGGAATTCCAAGCTCAGCTGCCTTTTTTTCAGCCATTTCTTGACTGGTTTCCGCCAAACCAGCTACTTCTACAAAACCAAGCCTTCTGATGGCTTCTATGTGAGTCGGCCCGATAAAACCAGTACCGATGATACCAACTTTAATCTTCTCCACCTTTCTTCCTCCTGTTCAAAAGTTGATCGTGTTGTTCAAGGATGCAAATTTATAGACCTTATAGGGTCATTCCGCTTTTTTTGAAAAGAATTTCGCCGATTTTATCATTAATTCCGCCAATTTCCGAGGAAATTCCGCCAGTTTTCTCATTAATTCCGTCAATTTCCGGGGGAATTCCGCAGAATTTTGCTATTATTCCGCGGAAACCTTTATTAAAAATTACCTCTTCAACGCTTTCTTACCAAATGCCACCGCCAAGATAATGATAATTCCTTTGATAATCATTTGCTGGCTGACATCAAGACCCATGATAATCAAACCATTGTTGATTGTACCGATCATTAGGGAACCAACAATCGTTCCGATAATCGTTCCTACACCGCCAAACAAGCTTGTTCCACCAAGAATAACCGCAGCGATAACAGAAAGCTCATCGCCTTCACCGAAGGAGAAACGTCCGGCATTCATACGGCCCGCATAGAGAAGACCAGCTAAACCAGCCATTAAACCAGTTGCAAGGAATACCATTAGCTTGATCTTCATTGTCTTTACGCCAGAGAATCTTGCCGCATTTTCGTTACCACCTGTCGCCAATACCTGACGGCCAAAAGATGTTTTACGAAGTAAGATATGAGCAATCACTGTAAATACTAGAGTCCAAATAAGTAAAACTGGAATTGGACCAATGTCCCCTGAACCAAAGATGAAATTGAAATTTGCGTCTACAATCGGAACTGGAGCAGTATCTGTAACCCACATCGCAGCACCTTTAATGGCTCCCATCGTTCCCAGTGTTACTAAGAAGGAAGGAATCGCTACTTTTGTTACTAGCAAACCATTGATTAATCCAACCACAAGTCCAGTACCTACACCGCCGATGAGTCCACCAATAATGCCATAACCCGCTTGGATGGCTAATGCACCGACTAGAGAAGAAAGGGCAGCAATGGAACCAACAGAAAGGTCAATCTCCCCTGTACTAATAACAAATGTCATTGCCAACGCCATCAAAGAAATCGTCGCTGTTTGTCTAACAATGTTTAATAAGTTCCCTGAAGTTAAGAAACCTTCATCACTTAAGCTGATAGAAAAATAGATTAATACGCCCACGAAGGCAAAATAGACAATATAATTACGCCACTCGAATCCTTTCAATGAAGGAGTTGCTGGCTTTTGAATACTAGAAACCTTGGATTGCATATTGTAATTCCTCCTCTGATTTAATCTCCCTGCGGGTCATTTCCTTTTTAATTTTCCCATCATGCATAACGATGACACGATCACTCAATGCAAGCAGTTCTGGAAGTTCGGAAGAGACCACAAGGATTGCCTTGCCGTTTTCGGCCATGGCTCTAATAATCTCCACAATTTCCGTTTTTGCACCAATATCCACACCAATCGTTGGTTCATCCAACATCAAGACAGTAGGGTCGTTCGCCAGCCATTTAGCTAGAACGATTTTTTGCTGATTACCGCCCGATAACAACCCGGCCTTTTTAAAAATATTATCCGTTTTAATATTTAACTTCCTTACAAATTCATTACTAATCTCATTGGATTTCTTACTATCAATAAAAGCTCCTTTTTTCACCTTCGAAAGAATTGGAAGAATCATATTATCCTTGACACTATGTTCAAGGACCAATCCTTGCATCCGGCGGTCCTCCGGAATCAATGCAAGTCCGGCTTCTATGGCATTCTTAGGATTCTTAATGGATTGTTTTTGACCACTGATGTAGATGTCTCCACTCTTAATTGGGTCAATCCCAAAGAGATTTCGAAGTAATTCCGTCCGGCCGCTTCCCATTAACCCGGCAATTCCAACGATTTCACCCGGCTGAATTTTTAGATTAATATCTTGGACATGTTCGGCACTTAAGTTTCTTACTTCAAAAATGGGCGGCACGTCCGTTGCGTAGGAACGTTCTTTCCATTCAAACGCTTGGTCAAATTGCATACCGACTATATGTGAAATTACAGTATCAAGATCGGTTTCACTGCATTTTTCTGTTGTGATATATCGGCCATCACGCATAATCGTGATTCGGTCACATATTTCAAAGATTTCATCCATCCGGTGAGAAATATAGATGATGGAATAACCTTTTGCTTTCAATTTGTTAATAAAACTAAAGAGTACTTCCGTTTCATTTTTGGTTAAGGACGAGGTTGGCTCATCCATAATCAGAATCTTTGCTTCTTGGGAAAGTGCTTTGGCAATTTCCGTCATCTGCCAATAGCCAACCCCAAAATTTTGAACTACATCATTTGGTCTAATATCTACGCCTAATTCTTCAAGCAATTTTTCTGTTTTCTTCTCACAATCCTTATCATCGAGCAGCCCTAATGATGTTTTCTTCTCACGAGTAAGATAGATGTTTTGGGCGACGGTAAGGGTAGGAATTAAACTAAACTCTTGGAAAATCATCGATATATTATTCTTTTGAGCATCATCATAACTTTTAATGCTTACCGGTTTTCCTTCAATTAAAATCTCGCCGCTGTCTGCAGAGTATACGCCTGTGAGGATTTTCATTAACGTCGATTTCCCGGCACCATTTCCCCCCATCAAGGCGTGAACTTCACCTTTTTTGACGGAAAAATGTACATCGTTTAAAACGGTAATCCCATTAAAAGCTTTATTAATACCTCTCATTTCGAGAATCGGTTGTTCCATCCAAGTTCACCTTCTTTTTATGTTAGAGGCTGCTTTCAAAAGCAGCCTCTATCCTTTTTTTAAAATTATTTCATCGCATTTTTTACTGTGTCAGGAGCCTCTGTTCCGTAGATTAACTTCCATTCATCTAATACATTCTCTTTCGTAACTTTGATTGATGGTGAAGCAACATACGCTGGTGCTTCTTTTCCTATTAGGGCATAGCCGGCAAGGATCGCTTGTGCTACACCTTGGTCATATGGCAGCTGTGCTCCAAGACCTTTAACAATTCCATCTTGTGCAATCGAGATTGCTACGTTTGTACCTAAGTCAACTGTTGTAACAACTAGGTCATCCCTGCCAGCCGTTCTTGCTGCAGCCATAACACCTTCAGCCGGTACATCCCATGGAGCGAAGATACCATCAATATCATGGTGTCTTGTCAACATAGCAGATGCTACTTCTTCTGCCTGATTTGGACCAGTAATCCCACTTTTTGCGACAATCTCAATATTTGGATATTTTTCTTTGATTCTTTTTTCAAAAGCATCAGAACGGTTTTTGGTTACAAAGAAGTTTACATCGTGATACACAATGCCGACTTTACCCTTTCCGCCAAGTTTTTCAGCCATAATGTCTGCTGCGGTTGCTCCGTTACCCATGTTGTCACCAGACACAATACTGATGTAATCTTTACCTGCAACTAAACCTTGTGCAGCACCATCCATGAATACTAACTTTACGCCTTGGGCAACAGCCTTTTTATAAGCTGGTGCGGTAGATACGGCATCAACTGGAACAGAGATCATAATGTCCGGCTTTTTCGCTAAAACGGTTTCGATATCATTTACTTGCTTTTCCGCTTTGAACTGTGCATCTGTTACAGCAACGATCTTGATGCCCATCTTCTTAAATGTATCCTTCATCGCACCAACTGCGGCATTCATATAGTCAGTACCAGAGTAGTGCATAACAATCGCCGCTTTATAATTACCTTCTTTAATCTTCTTTAGCTCATCTTCCGTAAGCTGCAATGTCTTAGCTGAAACGGCCTGTTCTCCGTTCGGCCCTTTATCTTGTACCGCTAAATCAGGAATCTTTGGATTGATCGTTAATGGTCCTGAAGCTATTTCTGAGTAGTTTTCATTCTTTTTCGTGCTCGCTTGTTCAGATGTAGATTTTTTTCCGCCACACCCTGCAAGAAAAACACTTAAAACAAGTAACAGTAAAACTGTAATAGAAAAACTCTTTTTCATTTGATTACCCCCACTATAGTAGTTATTTAGTTGAAGCTCGTTATTTGTCGGTACCACCTTACAATCTATAAGTGTGGCACCACCCCCTTTACAAAAATTAAAGTTTATTGAATTTTGACTAGTAATCGTTTACATTTGAGAAATTTCCTGAAATCCAAAAAATGTAAAGGATTACATGTCTTTTTAAAAATTTTTAAATACTTCTTACCGACTCCCTTACAACCAACTGGTCAGCTAAGATAATTTGCTCGCGTTTGACTTCCTCTTTGCTGATGAGCTTCATTAGTAATTCCATCGCGTTCTCGCCGATTTCGAATGCCGGCTGTGCAATCGTTGTAAGACCCGGTTCGAATATGGAGGAAAATTTCAGATTATCAAAACCTAGAACCGAAATATCCTCAGGCACATTAAGACCCTTAGATTTAATCGCTTTAATCACGCCCATTGCCATTTCATCGTTTGCAGCGAATATCGCCGTTGGGAGTTGGCCAAGGGCGAAAAACTTCATCATGAGATTAAAACCGCTATCAAATGAGAAGTCACCCTCTTGGACTAACACGGGGTCAACGATAAGGTTTTTCCTTGCCATCGCCTGATAAAATCCTTTGAGGCGGTCTCGGCTCAACACGATATCGAGAGGTCCAGTGATGCAGCCAATTCTTTCGTGTCCCAAGTCGATTAAATATTCCATTGCCTTTCTGGCACCACTGATGTTATCAATCGAAACAGTTGGGATGCTAGAGCCTTCAATATACTCACATGCCAGCACCACCGGAAACCTTCGGGCCACCTCTTCAACAGCTGCTGCATCCATTCTGGCGGTTAATAAAACCATTCCATCTGCTTTTTTTTGCTGAAGGATGTTTAAATACCCCTTTTCTCTTTCCAAATCATTGCCTGTATCGCCGAGTAAAACCTGATATCCTTTTGCAACAGCGACAGCTTCAATACCCCTTAACACCTTTGAAAAAAAGGGATTTGTAATGTCCGGGACAACGACTAGGATCGTTTTCGTTTCGAGCCTTCTTAACTGGCGTGCTAAGATATTAGGCTGATAATCCAATGCTTCAATCGCCTTTAACACTTTTTCCGTCGTTGTTTCCCTTACTGTTTCAGGCTTGGTTAATACTCGGGATACTGTTGCAGTAGAAACATTAGCCCTTTTTGCTACATCTACAATCCCAACCATCTTTGTCCTCTTTTCCTTTACTGTTTCTATACTCAGATTGTAAACGATTACAAATTTGTCGTCTAATCGCCTCCAGACAAGCTTTTTGTCCATTTGACTGTTAATTTCATTCACCCAGAAAGCCCTTTCATTCATTCGAACAAAAAATGCATTTTTTTAAAAAAAATAAGACCCAGTAATTTTTCATTACTGAGCCTTACTTTTACAACGATTTACATTTTTGCAATTCAACTAGCTTATGCTTAGAGACCCTTGCTGTTTCTTCGTAATTTTTAAAATGTGCTATATACGTTTGACCAGCCACTTCTATTCCTGTTAAATACTGCAAATTAATAATAAAAGAACGATGAGAAACAACAAATCGCGAATCAAGGAGCTCTTCGAGATTCGTTAACGCCTCATTTAATTCAATTTTTTTATCAAACGTATGAATGACGGACTTTCGTTCTGCTTTTTCAATAAAAATAATCTCGTCTAACGGAATAAAGGAATATTGATTGTACTGCTTGATCATTAAATCTTTTTTGACTGGAGCAGGAGGCGGAACCGTGCCGGTTTGCTTCGAAAGGGTTGCTGCCCGCTCTAAAGCGGAATAAAGCCTGTCCCGTTCAATCGGTTTAACAATGTAATCAATTGCATTTACTCCAAAGGCTTCCAGCGCGTATTCATCATGGCCTGTGATAAAAATAACCTGCAAGGTTGGCAGAATTTTTTTACACGATTTAACCGCTTCCATTCCGTTCAATAAAGGCATGTTAATATCAACTAACACGATGTCAGGCTTTTCCATTAACACCTTAATGATTAAATCCTCACCATTTACTGCTTCTCCGACAATTTGATAGTTCGGAACAAATTTAATCAGATGCTTTAACAATTTTCTAGATACCGCATTATCCTCTGCAATCAAAACTTTCATAAATCATCCCTCATGTAATTGAAGTTTGGTTAAAACTATTATCACATCGATTGTTACGGAACCTTTCTACGTATTAACTAGATAATATGTGAGAAAATGATGATAAATAGCCCCTTATTATTTATTTAATTTGCAATCGTTTACGAACTTTAACTACTAACAGTATAAGACAGTTAATCTAGTTAACAAAGTTTTTTTGAATCGAAAGGGATTGGTGGAGAAAAATGGAAGTCAACTATAGGGATAATTTATATAAGGAAGTTCTTCGGACCATGTCCGAATGTGTCATGATTCTTGAAAAGTCGGGGAAAATGGTTGCCTTAAATGAAAATGTAGAAAAAATACTGGGCATTAAATCAGAGTTCTTAACTAAATCCAGCTTAATGCAACTAGAATATGTTAAAGAAGACGGATCACCATTACCCTATTCCCAGTTACCAGGAATAATAACACTTAAGCACGGTATTCCTTTCCATAATTTCATATTGGGTATTAACAACGGGAATAGTTTTATAAAATGGATTTCAGTAAATTCAACACCTCTTAAAATTTGTGATAATGAAGAACAGGCTGCCCTTGTTACAATTTCTGATATCACCGAATGGAAAAATACGGAAAATGATTTGATTCGAGCTAAAGAAGAGGCAGAAAAAGCAAATATGGCCAAATCCGACTTTCTGTCTAAAATGAGTCATGAACTCCGTACACCATTGAATGGAATCCTTGGTTTTGCACAGCTATTAGAAATGGATGAAACCTTAAATAAAGAACAGGGTGATTTTGTCCAAGAAATTTTAGGTGGCGGAAGACATTTATTAAGTTTAATTAATGATATTTTGGATGTATCAAGAATAGAGACAGGCCAATTAAAAGTTTCGATTGAAGAAGTTGATCTGCTGACCATTATCAATGAATGTATCAATATCGTGCAACCGCTGGCCAAGAAAAAAAGAATCAGTATTCATAACCATTTGGATCAATGTCAAACCGTCTTCGTTATTGCCGATCCCATTCGCCTTAAGCAAATCCTTCTTAACCTTCTCGATAATGCGATTAAATATAACCGTGAAGGCGGAAAAGTCATTATTTTCTCTTATTTGAAAGGAAACGATCAATTCATTCATTTTGTGGATACTGGGGTCGGACTTTCAGTTGAAGAATATCAAAAAGTGTTTATTCCATTTTATCGAATTGAAGGGACACTAGAAGAAGGTACAGGCATTGGATTGTCTTTAGTTAAACAACTTGTCAATCTAATGGGAGGGAATATTAGTGTAATGAGTAATAAAGGAATCGGCAGTGATTTTTGCTTTAGCCTGCCGGTTCCCTATGAATTAAAGGCTGCTATAAGATGGGGGGAAGAAGTTGAATCTCCTGTCGAAAATGACCATAAGACTAATCATTACTGTTTTCTATACATTGAAGATAACCAGTCAAACTTGCACTTAGTAGAGAACATCCTAAAATCTCAACCCTCCTATACTCTTTTATTAGCTCGCACTGGAAAAGAAGGATTAGAAATGGCCGCGAAAGAAGCAGTGGATTTAATCCTGCTTGATCTTAACCTGCCGGATATCGACGGCTATAAAGTGTTCGACCTATTAAAAACAAATGAACAAACGAAAGATATTGCCGTTATTGCGGTTAGTGCGAATGCGATGCCCCAGGATATTCAATATACTTTAGACAAAGGGTTTGATAACTATGTGACAAAACCCATTCATGTAAATGAGTTTTTGACCATTGTAAGTGAGACGCTAAATAGTACGATTCATCAAAATATTCCTGAACATAGAATTTTAAGCACAGGGCCTCGTGGAGAGGAGGCTGTTTCGGCCAAAACACTTCAGTTATCTTTGAAAGACTTGAAAAAGCTTAAGGAAAAGAATTATACGGCTGCCATCGCGATGCACTATACAGACAATGATTGGGTAAGGGCTCAAATAGCAGGATTGGATGCAACTTTTAAGAAAATGGGCATTGAGGTAGCGGCTGTAACAAATGCTCAATTTAAATGGAAAAAACAAGTGGCTGATATCGAAACCATTTTAGCCAAAAAGCCTGATATTATCGTGAGTCTTCCTGTAGATCCTGTATTAACAGCAAGTGCCTTTCAAAAAGCATCTCAATCAGGTGTTAAGCTGGTATTTATGGACAATACTCCAAAGGATTTACAGCCCGGGAAGGATTATGTAAGTGTCGTTTCCGCAGACAACTTTGGAAACGGAATCGAGGCAGCTGATATTATGGCAGAGAAATTAGGCGGCAAAGGCATGATTGGAGTGATCTACCATGATGCTGATTTCTTTGTAACGAAACAAAGACTAGAAGCATTTGAAAAAACGATAAGAGAAAAGTATCCTGACATTCAAATCGTTACTCGCAGTGGTTTCAAAAGTCCAGAGGATGGGGAAAAGTTGGCTGCTGCTATGCTTGCCAGACATCAGGATTTGAATGGAATCTTTGTGGTATGGGGAGTATTGGCTGAAGGAGCATTGGATGCGGCCCGTGCCGCAGGAAGAGATAATTTGGTCATCACTACGATTGATTTAGGTGCTACTGCAGCTTTAGAAATGGCCAAAGATGGACTTATCAAGGGATTGGGCGCCCAAATGCCATACCATCAGGGAGTCGCCGAAGCAATCTTGGCAGGGTATGCGCTGCTTGGCAAACAAGCACCAGCCTATGTAGCTGTCCCTGCTCTAAAAGTAACAAAAGAAAATCTCCTTGACGCTTGGAAACTGGTTTATAACCAAGATGTTCCGGAAGCCATCCAAAAGTGCTATGATAACTAATAAAACCTACAGAGGCTTATAAAAAATGTCTCTTTCCGTAAACTTTGATGTTTTCTGTACTAATTTTTGCATACTTTAAAGACTCATTCGGACAGGTTTGGTGAATCCAAGGGCAATCCTCTATGGGACAATACCTCCACGGGAAACCGGGAAACTGTCCAATAGAAATGCACTATGGTGTTAGACTAAAATACGGACACGATAAATTGGGGATAATGCTAAAATCATCCAATTTAAAGGGCGTGTTTAGAATGGGAATACATTTTGATAAGGAGTATAAAACTCAAGCTGCTCGATTGGTAGTAGAGGAAGGAAGAAAGACGACTCAGTTGGCTGAGGAATTAGATATTTCTCCTAAACCATTGGGAAGATGGGTTAGGATTTATAGAGATCAGAAAGAAACTGGATTATTGGAAGTGGAAATGTACATCCCGATTTGAAGTTACAAAAAGATTTAGAAAAAAAATTAAGGATCTTGAAGAGGAGAATGAAATTTTAAAAAAGGCGATGCACATCTTCACGAAAAACCCGAAGTAATTTATAAGTTTATTTTACGATGAATATAGTCAAAAATCTTACTGTATATGGGTAGCTTTAGTTGAATAAGGATAAATATGAGGAAGAGCTCAGTTCAAAGAACTGTGCTTTTTTATTGTAATATACAAAAAGCACCGCAAAACGCGGCGCAATTAATTGTACATATTCACATACATTTTTTAGAGTAAATAAAGGTTTTGTGACAGGTATCAGAACCTGTTAGGGAAATCCCTTGGTTTTAATCAAACTCGAATTAGTTTTACGATGTGACCCGGTTGCAGGAAGGAAAGCAAAGGTAAATCCGCCTCCACTACCCTTCCAACCACATTAACTCGCTCATCGGACGGTAGGTCATGAAGCGTGATTTGGACCTCTCCGCGATATCGTCCATAGTGGTCATTATCAATCGTTATCGATCCGATTGGCCGTTCGACCGTATTTTCAGAGACGACCGATCCAGAACTTCGTGTATCCATGAACCGGATAACGTCACGGGAAAAATCAGGGCGAAGCCGGAACTCTCCTGTTTCAAATCCTTCGATTCTGACCGAAACCCGGTGATCACAGTCAAAATCAATTAATCGCTTAAGAAGCTCCTCACTTACCTCCGGATCGCCGATATACACATCATCGACACCCGCCTGGAACAACTCCAGCGCCGCCGGATACGGATCAACTTCACGATGCGCTTCCAAGGTGGGCAGCCCTTCAAACAGAGGGCCGCGTTTCTCACCGTCTCCTGGAATATACGCACTTACTGGAATACCATACCGTCTAAAAAGTTCATTCTGTGATTCAAAGAACGATTCAGATAAGCCCGTTTCACGCCTTGGATAGAAATTATGCCAAGCCAGCAGCTGACCAGCCTCTAAGCCGCCCTCAAGGAGAGCACGCACATCTTTCTCAAACAAAATACTGGCATTGAGAGCAAGTTTGAATTCCTTAGCCAGGGTCAAAATCGTATCATTTTCAAAAAAGTCATCCAAACGCAAACCGATTACTCCTAAGGATTTTAACGCAGATAAGCTTTCTAAGCCTAAATGGGCAGGTGTTCGTGCCGATACATCCGCATAAACCTCTAATCCAGCTTCTTTTGCTGCTTTAAGCAACGATTTCGCGCGGGCCACTAAATCTCCTGACTCTTCAGGGATGTGAAGCGAAGTAAACGCCCGCCTCACACCCATTTTTCCTGCGAGCGCAATCCGCTCTTCTGCTAAAGGGTCATTTAAATAGAAACTAATACCGATCAATCAAACTCACCGGCCATGTCATCATTGAAGCCGAATAAATAGGTGAACAAGAAACCAGCAGCATAAGAAATTAACACACCTAGCAGGTAAAGCAGGACTTGGCCAGAAACAACTAGGAAAGCAAGCGGTAAACCAGAAACCCCTACAGCAATCGTCGCTACATGGAAGACAGCCTGGAATGCACCGCCGACACCTGCACCTAAGCAGGCAGTTAAGAATGGACGGCCTAATGGTAAGGTCACACCGAAAATAAGCGGTTCGCCAATTCCAAGAATTCCTGCAGGCAGCCCCCCGCCAATTGCTCTTTTTAAGCGTTTTTTCTTCGTTTTAAAGTAAATCGCAAACGCAGCGCCGACTTGTGCGGCACCACCCATAGCCAAGATTGGCAGAAGCGGGTCATTTCCAAGCGTATTAATTAACTCCAAGTGAATTGGTGTTAATCCTTGATGTAAACCAGTGACAACGAGCGGCAGGAAGGTTGCACCAAGCACAAAGCCAGCCACGACACCACCCACATCAAGCAGCGAAGTTAATCCTTTTGTAATCGCATCTGAAACGAAACCACCAAGCGGCATAAAAACAAGATAAGTTACAATACCAGTAAACAATAAAGCAACCGTTGGCGTGATAAACAGGTCAAGCGATTGTGGAACATAACGACGAACTCGTTTTTCGACAAGGGCAATAAAGATGGCGGCAAATAAAACTCCAATTAAACCGCCGCGCCCAGGAAGTAAGGCGGTTTCAAACAATTTGATTCCTGCAACAGCTGGGTTAATGATTAGAATACCGGCAATCGCCCCAAGTGCGGGTGAACCACCGAATTCTTTCGCTGCATTGGTACCAACTAAAATGCCAAGGTAACCAAATAAACCGCTTCCAATTACGGACAAGATGGTTGCCAGTTGGGAATCTGCTGCTAACCATCCCGCTTGGACGATCGCTTTGGTGATCCCTGTAATCAATCCAGAAGCGACAAGTGCTGGGATTAATGGAATGAAAATACTTGAGATTTTTCGTAAAAATAGCTTAAATGGCGTGGCATTCTTTTTGTTAATTTCAGCCTTTTTGCTGGCTGCCTTTTCTTTCAAATCGATTCCGCCAGCCGCATCTATCAATCTGCCAAACTCTTCTGTCACCCTGTTTACTTTTCCTGGGCCTAAGATAATTTGGAGCGTTTCTTCTTCTACAACTCCCATGACTCCGTCTATTTTCTTAATGGCAGCTTGGTTGACAATCGAATCATCCTTCGGTGTCACACGAAGTCTTGTCATACAATGAGTATAATTTTCAATATTCGCTGGGCCGCCTAATTGTTCAAGAATCTTTTCTGCTAAAATTTTATTCTCTCCAGCCATGCTAATTCCCCTTCTCTCTGTTGTTTTTTCAAAAGTGAACTTCTTATTCCAAGTCAGTAATGCAGGACGATAAGAGATGGAATGGTGTTCACATCACCTCCTGAAAGGACTATTTCCCTTCTTTAATAAACCGGATCGCTTCTCTTGTTTTATCAATGGAATGAATCGTATCCTCATATTGAACGGTTGCCATCGATAAAAACAAAATATCCATGATATATAACTGCGCAAGGCGTGATGAAGTGGCTGCACTTCGAAACGGAGCCTCTCCTGAATAGGCGGTAAACAACTTAATATCTGCCAAAGCAGAGACCGATGATTGCCCATATTTCGTTAAACTAATTGTTTTAACGCCGCGCTCTTTTGCGAGTGCCATAACTTTAATCACCTCAGGTGTCTCTCCTGAGTGGGAAATTCCAAACACCAGATCATCCTTATTGGCATTGGCAATCAATGTAGCAACAAGATGTGTATCCGAAAAAGCGGTTGCGTTTTTATGAACTCTAAGGAGTTTTTGCTGTGCGTCCCTAGCGATAATATTTGAAGCCCCAATTCCAAAAAAATGAACATTTTGAGCAGTCGACAAGGTGTGAACAGCACGTTCCAATTCGTCATAATTGATCATCTCTTCCGAGTCGCGGATGCTTTGGATACTATTACTTGTTGTCTTCTGAGCGATAGAGAAAAAAGATTCACCAGGCTCGATGTCACGGTACCCTTGTTCAACTGGTTTCACTAGATCCCCAGCAATTCGTACTTTTAAATCTTGAAAACCGTTTAAGCCCAAGGACTTACACAGCCGAATCACAGCAGCACCACTTGTATTAGCCTGCAATCCGATGTCATGAACTGTACTGTTTAAAATCGCTTGAGGATTATCAAGAATAAATTCAGCAATTTTCCGCTCGGAAGCCGGAAGCTGTTCCAGCATATTTTGAATCATTTTTAATCCGCCTGCTGCCACACCAATGACCACCTTTTTTAAAATTACTCTGCCACGTTTTGGATTGCTTTTTTTACATAGCCATTCGCTTCTGTTAATAATCGTTCTGCTTCTTGTTTATTTCTATTCGTTTTTATCATGACGATTGCCGTTTTAACTTGTAGATTTGATGCCTCTAGTGTTTCCAAAGCCTGTTCATAGGAAACCCCAGTAATTTTACGGATGATGCCGATCGCTCGTTCCTTCAATTTTTGGTTGCTGACATGAACATCTACCATTAAATTCTCATAGGCTTTTCCTAAAAGAATCATTGATGAAGTTGAAATCATGTTCAAAATCATTTTATGGGCGGTCCCTGATTTCAAGCGAGTCGAACCAGTTAGTACCTCTGGACCGACAATCACTTCGATGCTTTGGTCGGCTTCCTTACTAATCGCTGCATTTTTATTGCAGGAAAGAGCAACGGTTTTCGCTCCAATGCTTCGTGCATATCGAAGTGCACCTATCACATAAGGTGTCCGCCCGCTGGCCGCAATACCAATAACGGTATCATCTTTTGTCAGGCCCAATTCCTTCAAATCAGCTACACCAAGATCAGGCTGATCCTCTGCTCCTTCGACTGCTTTCAAAAAGGCGCCTTCTCCTCCTGCCATAATCCCTTGGACCATTTCAGTGTCCGTGCTGAAGGTAGGCGGACATTCGACTGCATCTAGAACTCCTAATCTTCCGCTCGTGCCTGCACCTAAATAAATGAGGCGCCCGCCGTTTTTAAAGGATTCAAACACAAATTGAACCGCTGCCTCCACATCTGGTAACACATCCTTAACCGCTAGTGCGACCAGTTGATCTTGCTCATTCATGATTCGTAATATATCGATTGGACTTGCTGTATCTATTTGCATCGACTGTTCATTTCGCGATTCTGTCGTTAATAATTCAAGATTTTCTGCCATTGTATTGTTATCCTCCTGTAAGTCTTTTCTGAGGTGAAAACGGTTACCCGCACATTTATTATATAATCTTTGAAATAACATTTCAATATTTTTATTAAAATAATGAAATGTTATTTCAAAACACTATTGTACTGAAATGTTTATTTGGACATTATTCAAGCAAATAGCGGCGGATCGCCTTAGCAACACCAACTTCATTATTCGTACCAGTCACCTGATCCGCTAACAGTCTCACCTTTTCGGGCGCATTTCCCATCGCAATTCCAAGGCCAGCAGCCGAGAGCATGAGGGCGTCATTGTAATTATCACCAATCGCAGCCGTTTGAGAGAGTGGAATCTTCAGCTGCTCGGTCAGTTTCATAAGGGCAGACGCCTTTGTCACACCAGTGGGGGTAATTTCTAAATTAACAAAGTTAAAACTGCTGCTAATTTCCATATCGACGCTCTGTTCCTTCAGACGTTTGGTGAAATCATCCAGCTTGTTCCCATCATCAAAGACAGCAATTTTTGTAATGTTCGGCTTCTGTTCCTTTACGTATCGGTAAAAGTCCTCAACCACTTTCACCTGACATTTTTCTCGAAAACTTTGACAATGCTGACGTTCTCCCCCTGATTTTTCAAGGGTAGGGATGTTGTTTT
Organism: Bacillus sp. OV166; assembly: GCF_900177675.1. Classification (GTDB taxonomy): domain Bacteria; phylum Bacillota; class Bacilli; order Bacillales; family Cytobacillaceae; genus Neobacillus. Next base: position 5,998,639 of record NZ_FXWM01000001.1, read on the forward strand.
CAATCCAGTTCTCGTTCCATTTATTCACCTGTGGGACCAGGAGAATATCCCCTTCGTAAAAGTGGGCATAGATACCCTCCGCCTCACATAATTCCCAAAAGCTCAACAGCGGCTCGTATTGAAAAACTGATTGCTCGCTGACCTCACCATTTTCATCGATTAGAATCGACCCATTGTAAGCAATGATCGGCTCACCCTCAAGGCCAATCGTACGTGCAATCCATTGGGTTGAAAGCGGGGAACGCCCGCTGCAAATTACGACTTTCCCCCCTCGTTTGCGGTATTCGTGGATTGCCTCAATCGTTTCCACATCAATCTCTTTTTGATCATTTAATAACGTGCCGTCTAAGTCCGTCGCTAATAGTCGATATTTCACCTATTAATTCCCCTTTGTAATTTTATTTTATTTTTAATATAATATTACTGAAATTTAATTTCAAATTATAATGGTGCCTGACACCACTTTTTTAGGACAACAATTTATATAATATTCTGATTTCCAAACAAGAATCACCTATACTGTAAGAAACATTAAAATAGACAAAACAATGAAACGGGGAAACCAAATGCTCTCGAATACAGTAAAAGAAAAACTAATTTCCATTGTAACCAAGGAAAAATTTGATGATTCCCAAGTCGAACGCTTAGTTTACTCATATGATGCCACACCGAACTTCCAGTCGATGCCTGATGCGGTCATCAGCCCGAGGAATACAGCAGAAGTTTCTCAAATCCTAAAGGTATGTAATGAACATAAGGTTCCGATTGTTCCGCGCGGTTCCGGGACCAACCTTTGTGCTGGGACATGCCCAACCGAGGGCGGGATTGTCCTGCTTTTTAAGCATATGAACCAAATCCTCGAAATTGACGAGGAAAATTTAACCGTCACCGTTCAACCTGGTGTCATTACCCTTGATATGATTAATAAGGTAGAAGAAAAAGGGCTGTTCTATCCGCCCGATCCAAGCTCGATGAAGATTTCGACGATTGGCGGAAATATCAATGAAAACTCCGGTGGGTTGCGCGGGCTTAAATACGGGGTGACACGCGATTATGTCATCGCCCTTGAAGTCGTTATGCCAAATGGCGACATCATCAGGACCGGTGGAAAGCTGGCAAAGGATGTTGCTGGCTATGACTTAACCCGGCTGTTTGTTGGATCTGAAGGCACGCTCGTTGTCATTACCGAGGCCACACTCAAATTGATTCCGATGCCGGAGACGAAACAAACGATGCTTGCCCTTTACCAAGATCTATCCGCTGCCGCAAACTCTGTTTCAAAAATCATTGCTAATAAAATCATTCCCACGACACTGGAGTTTCTTGACCAGCCAACCTTAAAGGTGGTCGAGGAATTTGCTCAAATCGGACTGCCTACCGATGTAAAGGCCGTTCTTCTAATCGAGCAGGACGGTCCGCCCGAAGTGGTCGAGCGTGATTTAATCAAAATGGCTGAAATTTGTAAGAACGAAAAAGCGATTTCGATTCAAGTCGCCGCTTCTGAGGAAGAAGCTGATGCACTAAGAACTGCACGACGTGCCGCACTTTCTGCGATTGCTCGCTTAAAACCGACGACGATACTCGAGGACGCAACGGTTCCAAGGTCAGAAATTGCCAATATGGTGCAGGCGATCAATGAGATAACTGAAAAATACCAACTGACCATTTGTACGTTTGGCCACGCCGGAGATGGAAACCTCCATCCAACCTGTGCAACAGATGCAAGAAATCATGAAGAAATGGAACGGGTCGAAAAAGCTTTTGAGGAAATTTTTGAAAAAGCGATTGATTTGGGCGGAACGATTACCGGGGAACATGGCGTCGGCGCGATGAAAGCCCCCTACCTTGAATGGAAATTGAAAGCAGAAGGAATTGCCGCGATGAAATCTATTAAACTAGCGTTTGACCCAAATAACATCATGAATCCTGGGAAGGTTTTTGCCAAAGACAGCAAGAAACGCGTGGTGATTACAAGATGACAACCGTGAAAGAAAAGCAAACGATTCAAGAACAATTTAAAGCGCGGATGAACGAAGATGAACTGCTCAACTGTATGCGCTGCGGCTTTTGTCTGCCAACCTGTCCGACCTATATTGAATCAGGCTACAAAGAATCTCATTCTCCAAGAGGCCGGATCGCACTAATGAAGGCTGTTGTGGATGGGCTGATTGAGCCGGATGAGGATTTTGAGCGCTCGCTTGAACTCTGTCTTGGCTGCCGTGCCTGTGAACCGGTCTGTCCATCCGGCGTGAATTATGGCCATTTACTCGAAGAGGCAAGGGACATTATCCATCAAAACAAAAAGCACTCTCTGCCAGCGCAGGTTGTCAGGAAAACCGTGTTTCAAGGGCTGTTCCCGCACCAGAACCGGATGCGCGGGGTGGTCGGTTTAATCGGATTTTATCAGCGCTCCGGCATTCAAACGATTGCCCGAAAAATCGGCTTTTTAGGACTTTTACCAAACCAATTAACGGCAATGGAAAAAGTATTGCCTGAAGTGCCAACGATGAAAGAGATGAAAAATCGGCCCACTTATTTGCCTGCAATCGCTGAAAAGGTACACAGAGTTGCTTTTTTCAGCGGCTGTTTAATGGACACGATGTTCCTAAAGTCCAACGATGCCACCATGAAGCTGCTGCAAAAAGCCGGCTGTGAGGTCGTGATTCCGCAAAATCAAGCATGCTGCGGAGCGCTCCATGGTCATAGTGGTGAAAAAGAAACAGCAAAAGACCTAGCCAAACGAAATATTAGGGCCTTTGAGGATCTTCAAGTTGATTTCATCATTACCAATGCAGGCGGGTGCGGCGCCTTCTTAGTAGATTATGATCATTTACTGAAAGATGAACCTGCTTGGAAAGACCGCGCCAGAGAATTTAAGGAAAAGATAAAGGATATTTCCGAAATATTAGCAGCCGTCGATTTTCATAAAAAGGTACCATTGAAACTTCCTGCGCAGGTGATCACCTACCAGGATTCTTGCCATCTAAGAAATGGCATGAAAACAGCCGCCGCACCAAGAAGACTCCTTCAAGCCATCCAAGGGGCAGAATATAAAGAAATGAAGGATGCCGATCGCTGCTGCGGTTCAGCCGGGATTTATAATATTGTCGAATCAGAGATGTCGATGGTAATGCTCGACGCAAAAATGATTGAGGCCAAAGCGACACACGCAACGACGATTGTCACCGCAAATCCAGGTTGCTTATTACAGATGCAGCTTGGCATTGAACGGGAAGGCTTATCCTCTACCATGCGTGCGGTCCATATCGTGGACTTATTAGTTGAAGCGATGAAATAAGTCTGCTCCATTAAAAAAGGATTTTCAAGTACTGTACTTCAAATTTATACCTTGAGTTGATATAAAATAGAAAAGGCAGAACCGCTTTTGAGAAGCTGTTCTGCCTTTATACTGTTTGGCGATAAAAATAATAGTTCCATTCAATTTCTTGCTAATCGATAATCTGAAGGACTAAACTGCATATATTTTTTAAACATGCGGCTAAAATAATTGGCATCATGGAAACCTATTTTGGCAGCAATCTCACTTATTGGTAAATCAGTCATTTCTAAATACGACAAAGACATGTCAATTCTCATTCGATTTAAATAATCAATCAAACTAATCCCTACTTCTTTCTTAAACAAATGACTAAAATGATGCCGACTCAAACAACAATATTGTGCTATTTCAATCAGCGAAATACTCTTCTGATGGTGTTCTTTAATATAACCGATAGCTTGTTGAATTACAGGACTTACTTCATTTAAATGCGTGTTTACTGATTGCTCGGTAAGCCAAACCGCATATTCACAAACCTGATTGACAGATTTATCGTAACGAATAATATGATACAAGTTTTGAATAAAATTAGTATTATTTGAATGGATGGTTATTGCATTTGCACCTGAATCTATCACCCGTTTAGACAATAATAAGACGATGGACACTACTTCTGTTTTGAAAATATCCTCATTAAAATGACTAGCCACAGCTAATTTTTCTAGGAGGCGTTTCAAATTTTGAATGGTCCCTTCTACATCCCCAATTTTAACAAGTGCCAGCAGCTCTGCCTTTTCTTCATTAAACGGATTGATTACTGGCTCCTCGTTATTTCGTTTCATCTCACAATGAAAGATTAATTGATTCCCTTGAAAAAAGCGGCCTGACATGGATTTCCTTGCTTCTAAAAACGATTGGTAAAGCGCATATGGATCCTGATAATATCTACCAATCCCTATGGATACTGACAGTTCAATAGAATTAGTAGCAAGTTGGATTTCTTTTGCCATATGAACCATTTTTCTATTAAACTCATTTACTGAATCCTGTTCCTCTAATTCTAAAAGAAGAGCTAGAACTCCCTCTTCAACCCAATTCCAAAGAAAAGGAATACGTACGGTTTCCTCAATTTTTCCCACTAGCTGCTGGCCAACTTTTTTTCTCCACTCCAAAGAATTCCCGCTTGCGCTTGCTATATCTGGATAACGATCGATGGAAATAATCATAACTAAATGTGGATGAATAGAAATCCCAAATTTTTGTTGTAACTCTGCAAATGTCCCTTCATGAACAAGCGTTCCAGAGAGTAGAAGATGCGAAAAAGCAGCTCTGATTGGATCTTGCTTCATAATCATTCCCCTCGTTCATCCTGTCTTTCTAAGTTAAAGAAAAAGAAGAAGCTTCCTGTGGCTTCCTCCTTTAACAATTACTATTCTATTTCTCCAATCAACTTTTCGACAAGTGTTACGATTTCTCCTTCTTGGATTTGCTGGAAAATAATCTCTATATCAGGATGAAAAAATCGGTCCTCTTGGACAGTTGGTACTTTCTCTCGTATAAACTGATGGACTTTTCCAGTGACGATTGATGGATTCAATGAGTCGTAGAAATCTAAAGCCTGCGTACCAAGCATCAGTTCAATCGCTAAAATGTATTGAAGTTTCTTTGAAATTTGATAGGCTTTTTTAGCAGCAAAATAAGCAAAACTCACCACATCTTCTTGATTCGCAGAAGTAGGGACATTATCAATGGTAGCTGGATGAGAAAGAACTCTGATTTCATTTAATAATCCGGCAGCCGTATATTGGGGAATCATATAGCCATTATTCAAACCGGGATTTGCAACTAAGAAGTTTGGTAGTTCACTTACATGATAATTCACTAATCGATCAATCCGACGTTCAGCTATCTTCCCTAAGTTAGCCATCGCGATACACATGGAATCTGCATCCATTCCAATGAAGGAGCCATCGAAGTTTCCTCCCATAAGAGCAATTCCATCATCACCTTCAGGCCAGATAATTGGATTATCACAGGTCGACTTCATTTCATTCATTAAGTTATCCAAAGTATTTTTCAATACCTTCTTTACGGCACCATGGACTTGTGGAATACAGCGTAGACTTAGAGCATCTTGTAATCGATAATCTTTGTACTGATCAACAATTTCACTACCACTCAGAATTCTCACTAAATTTCGAGCTGTTTTCCCCTGTTCCTCATGTTTTTTTACGGAATGGAGGCGAGGATCAAAAGCTTTTATGGTTCCTTTTAACGACTCAAACGACATAGCTCCCGAAATATCTGCGGTCTTTACAGCTTGAATTGCATTGTATAAGGCGAGAGCTGCAAACGCTGTAACGGAAGTTGTACCATTTATGAGGGCTAGTCCCTCTTTACAACCTAATATAACTGGCTTTAATCCTGCTTTCTCTAACGCATCACAACCTGATAGGAGTTCACCGTTATACCACGCTTTTCCTTCACCCATTAATACTAAAGCGATGTGGGCTTCAGGAGAAAGATAGGCCACTGAACCATCACCGGGAACAATCGGTAATATATCATGATTTAATAATCCGGCCATAAGTTCTAAAACCTCTAAACTAACTCCTGAAAATCCATGCCCTAAATGGTTTAGGATCATTAGCTGAATCGCTCTAACCACTTCTCTTTCCAGTGGCTCTCCGACAGAAACCGCATGAGATCGAACAATATTTCGTTGTAGTATTTCTGCATCGTTCTTCGAAATCACTTCTGTTACATTACTGCCAAATCCGGTTGTCACTCCATAAATCGCGCGCTCTTCTTGTAAAAACTTTTCTATCAATCCTCGTGATGCTTTTACCCTGTTACAATACGTTTCTGTAAATGAAACTATTGCTGAATATCTAGCAACAGCGATCACCTCATGAAGCGAAAGCTCATGATCTCCAAGAATAACCTCTTTTATATCCTTTGGGTGTAAGTATTCATTCTTGATCATCTAAAACACCTCTTTATTCAAAATAAAGCTTATGATAAATTTCTTTTGCTTGAAAGCGAAGAATCTATGATTGGAGAGTTCCCCGTTTCAAGTTCTGGTTTATTAACATCACTTATCGATAGATACTTTGTTTCTGGTGCCCATGCGATCGATACAATTGTTCCAATCAACAGTATAACACTCATCGCAATCATCGATGGTCCCATCCCCCATGAACTAACACTAACTGGTAACAGAAAGGTTCCAATAGCAGAACCAATTCGGCTGACAGCAGTAGTTACGCCGACACCTGTGCCACGAATTTCTGTAGGGAAAAGTTCTGCAGGATACACTAATGTAAGATTTGATGCCGCAGACATAACAAAAGTAAAGGTAGCAAAGATTATGATCGCAAACGTTTGCGCATCCTTAGGCAATACACTTAACAAAAATAAAGAAATGGTAAGAATGATAAAGGTAGAAATCGTGAAGCTTCTTCGCGTAAGCTTTTCCGTACACCAAACTCCAACGATCGATCCAACTAGCAGGAAAATGTTCAGTTGCATATCAACACTAAACGTTTCTTCAAATCCCATTTTACTTAATATCGTAGGCAGAAAGGTATAGATGGCGAAATATGGAACAACCTGACATAAATAAAATAAAGATCCAAAGGTTGTCCGTTTCCAAAGATGTTTACTGAAAAGATCGACCGTACGGAAGGCTGTTTTGGAATTTTCTTTAATCGTTTCATCCAGGATGGCATTGGGCCCAATATATTTTCTAACGATGGCACGAGCCTCTTCCACACGCCCCATTTTAATTAACCAGAGTGGCGATTCTGGAGTTCCCAGACGCAAGATTAACACAATAAAAGCGGGAATCGCAGCACTAACAAGCATCCATCGCCAAGAATCCGGTCCTGATTTTTGTAAATAGAAACCTACTAGATTTGAAACGACATAACCGACTGTCCATAGTACATTTAAAGAAGAAAGCAATAATCCTCTATACTTTCTAGGGGCAAACTCAGCTAGTAAAGTTGATCCAACAGCGTAGTCTCCTCCTAATGCAATACCGATCAATAAGCGTAAAATGAATAACGTCCATGGATCATTGACAAAAAACTGTAAAGCAGAGGCAATCGTAATAATCAGAAAGTTAGCTAAGTAGATTTTTTGTCTGCCAATGCGATCAGATAACCCACCTAGAAATAGGCTCCCAAAAAAGAGACCAATTAAAGCCGAGCTTCCGATTAATCCTTCCCATATAGGTCCAAGTTTCATTTCAGGTCCTAATAATGAAAGCGCCATTCCAATAATCCCTAAAGCAAAACCATCTGAAAAATTAGAACCGAAAGTAAGTGCAGTAATACGAAGATGAAATTTATTAAGCGGGGCATCATCCATTAAATATTTTTGATTGCTCATAAAAAACTCCTTTTCACTGTTTTTTAATTTTTCAGATAAATATTTTTAAAAAAAATAACTTAATTGCCTTTCATCTTTATTAAAGCGTTTACACTTTATCTAACTAAATTATAATGTTTTGAAATAAAGAAGGCTCTAGATAATCATTCGAACTATTAGCACAATGTTGCTATTGTAAAGTAATTATATGTGCATAAAAAGGAGGGAAACCGCATTTAAGGTTCCCCTCTTATTAATTTGTAAATTCATTTGAAAATCGATGAAGTGAAAACAGGGAGATATCATAATTTGTTTTACCTTCAGTAACTAGATTACCTATTATTTCTCCTATGACGCTAGCAAATTTAAAGCCATGTCCTGAAAAACCAGCCGCTATAATAACATTTGAAAGTATAGGGTGACGGTCAATAATAAAATGCTCATCAGGAGTAAGTGTATAAAGACATGTTTTACCTTTAATCAGGGGACCATTGGCTTTTGGTAGATACTTTTTAATAAAGTTTCGAGCCTCATCCTCATCTGATGAATTGACACCGTATTCCCGATTGAAAAAATCCGGATCTACCTTTTCGCCACCATCATGTCTTCCGATTTTTAACCCACTTCCATTGATATTTGGAAAGCCATAATAATGTTCATCTAATAAATCAATCGTGAAAGCTGGAAATCGACTGGAATCATAAAGAAAATCATCACATTCAAACCATGAGACTGTTTTCCGTGTCGGCTGAAGAGGAATGTCTAATCCTGTTCCCTCGAGGATTTTTCCTGTCCAAGCTCCCGAACAGACAACCACATAATCAGCAACATATTGCTCGCTATTTGTTTGTACAATGGCACCTTCACCAAACTTTTCAATTTTCTCCACTTTTGTAAATGGCACCAATGTCATCCCATTCGCTAAGCCAAGTCGGCGATAGGCTCGAATACATTCTTCACTAAATAACACTCCTGAATTTTTTTCCAAACATCCAATCGATCTTTCTGGTAAATTGAAGCCTGGCCACCGAACATTTATCTCATCACTTGATAGTACTTCAAGAGGTAAAGAAAATTCTCTTGCACTTTTGACAACTTCCTCGATAAATAAAGAGCCCTCTGCACCGACACACAATACTCCTGTAGGTGAAAACAAATCCATTCCTGATTCTTGTTCTAATTCTCGCCATAATGCTTGAGCTCGGAGTGCAAGCGGAACATATTTCCTTCCTTCTCCATAGGCATGGCGAATGATTCTAGTATCCCCATGATGGCTGCCCAAGCTATGGGGGGGATCATTAGAATCTAGTAATAATGTCCTTTTTCCAAGCTTCGATAAATTATACCCTGCAGCCATGCCCATAGACCCTGCGCCTACAATAATCACATCATAGTGGTCCATCAAACGATCACGCATCCTTCCATTCACCTTTTTAAGTATAAAATAATAATAACAGAAATTTCTTTCTTATATAGAAGAAATTCGGTCTTTTTAATCTCCAGAAGAGCTTACTATCTACCTATTAGTTGTTGGAACACTCCTGCAAATTTTAGTCTTAAAGTCCTTCAACTCTTTAAGGAACTACAATATGAGTAAATTCAACAGGCCATGTTGTCGAAAATCTACATGCCTCGTCTATTTTTGTCTCCTTTTATCTTGTTTTATCGAATCTAATCCATATCAGTTAATAAAATGCTATAATTCATTTCAACTCCATTAGAATCTAACTTTACTGAAATTTTATAAGGAGTAATCGGGCTATGAGACTAGAACAATGTGAAGCTGCTATTAAAGAGAAAAAAAACGAAATGATTAAATTAGGAATGACAAAAGGACTTCAAAATGAAGAAACCATCTATTGCAGCCAAGAACTAGACAAACTGCTTAACGATTATAATAGGATATTATTGGAAGATAAATATTCTAAACCCCTAAATCCTTACCTTGACCTTTTCTCAATACTTACAAAACACGTACAAAGGATTTTATCTATTCCTTACGGATCTTTTTTTATTTAATTGCAATAGTCGTATACCTCAACTTAAGTCCTTTGAGAACCATTTCTAATGTGTTTGAATTCGTCAATAATTTAGAGAGAATGCACCCATGGCATTCTCTCTCTTTTTTGTCTTTTTTTAGGTGAAATTCCTAATCTTTTTTTATTATTGGATAAATACTACTGGAATAGTATAATTTATGATGTATCACCACAAATGGAAGATTAGATGAATTATAAAACGCAGGGATTAATAGATATTAAAGTGGCTAATGTTCACATAAAGCAAACACCCTTGTCTACTTGGACAAGGGTGTTTGTTTAGTTTTACGATATTATTTGCTTTGAATAGTAGAAATGTATTTCTTAACTACTTCATAAACATATTCTTGATTGGCTGCTGCCGTATCCGGGTTGTATTTATCACCATTTGTTTTGTTATTAGACAGTACTCGAATACCCAAGAATGGTACATCATAAGCTTTGGCCATTTGTGCTGCTGCGGCACCTTCCATTTCTTCTACAGATGTACCGTAATTCGTATGGAACCATTTAATTCGATCAACTTCATTATTCCAAACGTCTGCTGAACCGATCGTACCCTCGACAACTTTACCCTTAGTGTAGGTATCTTTTACTGCATTAGCAGCTGCAAGTAAATCCTTATCGCCCTCGTAGTAACGAATTTTTTCAGCATTAGGATCTGACCCGCTTCCTTCAGAAGCCATTAAGTCCATCGGGATCCATTGTGTGGGATCCATTCCCTCGTTTTCATTCTTACTTTCTGTTTTTAAGGAACCGATATTTGTCGTACTTTTTCCTAAAACAATATCAAATACATGTAGTTTCGGATCATGTCCGCCAGATGTCCCCTGGTTGATGATAGCGATCGGGTTATATTTTTCAATCGCCACTGCTGTAGCGGCTGCTGTATTTTCCATTCCCTTACCTGTTTTAGCAACGATTACAGGATAATTGTTCAGCTTTCCTTTGTAAAAGACGAAAGCTCCTGATTTTTCCACTTTAACTTTTTCTAACTTTTGTGCAAATTTTTCAGCCTCTATTGGCATTGGACCTTGAATAAGTATTGGCCTCCCAGCACCCTCTACCTCTGTTTCATTTAGAAAAGCTGAATTACGTAATGCAAGCAACAATAAGAACAGTAGAGCAATAGCTGCTAATGGAGCGTATTTCTTTAAGATTTTGTTTGTCATAAAAAACCTCTCCCTTTTCTCTTGATGTGTGTTGAACTCGAAAAATTTGGCCAATAAAAAAGGTCTAGAAAATGTAGAATGATTTCTACCTTCTAGACCTACAAGAGTCAAAGTATAGATCATTTAGCAAAAATAGATAAATATGCCAAATGATAACAGGGCAACGGCTAAAAAAGTCGTACAGCCAAATACTTTAACTCGTAGTCTAGTTCTTTCATTGGGAACCAGGTAGAAACACTCAGACCATATTACCGAGTATATACGAGTAATGATATGTAAGATGATTACTATGATAATATAGCAAATATAAAATAGAAAATCAATAAAAAGGTGAATATTAATCCATTATAACTACTTAATGTTCGTGTTTAGGTGGAATTGATTCAAAAAATCGGGAATATATCATATGAAGTATCGTCAGTGACGATTAATATGTAACCATACACCTTACTCTTTCTGAAATTACTTAATATTGGTTGTTTGTTACCTTTTAAATAACCAGCCCTTTTTGTAAAACCAAAAAATCATTAAAATTACAATAATCGCCATAACCCCTAGAGTGATGAAATAGCCGTATTGCCAATGTAACTCTGGCATATGATCAAAATTCATTCCGTACACTCCCACAATAAATGTAAGTGGCATAAAAATGGTTGTTATAACGGTAAGTGTCATCATAATGGAGTTCATTCGATTGGATTGAATGGACATGTAATTCTCCCTCATATCAGAAGTAACATCTTGATTAGACGCAACCATATCCGTTAACTTCATTAAGTGATCATAAATATCGGAAAAATAATGGTGAATTTGCTTTGTTTCCTGAATCCGCTTCGAGTTTATCATCCGGTATAACAAATCTCTCATCGGAATGATCGTTTTTCGCAACCGAATCAGATCTCTGCGAATCTCATAAACCTCTTCGATGACTTTTTTGCTGCTGGCTTCCTTCTCTTCATATTCATTTAGTTTGTCTTCAATTTGATGCAAAATTGGAAAATAGCAATCCACTAATTCATCAATAATGCTATGTAGAACAAATAACGGTCCAACCTTTTCCATTTCCTTACTTGCACATAATTTTTGCTTAACCATATCTATTGCCTCATCCTTCTCCTTATGAAAGGACACGACATAGTTTTCTCCTACAAAAACATCAATCTCCTCGCACCTTATTGTTTTACTTACTGAATGTAAAACAAAGAAAAGGACACCATCATAATAATTCATATTGGGGCGCTGGATAAAATGCAGACAATCCTCAATCGCCAAGGGATGAAAGTGGAAAAATTCACTTAACAACTTTGTTTCCGCATTAGTTGGTTCCTCAAAATCCACCCAATAAAATTTGAACCTATCTGACCTTAGATCCTCCAACTTTACATCTTTTATCAACTGATTATCTTGTGTAATAGCATAGGTAAAAATCATTCATAAACCTCACTTTATTGATTTTAGCCTTTCCAATTTGTTATATCTCTTTTTAACCGTCTATTTTCAGCATATCAAAAAATTAGATTTATGCAAAAAGCAACCTCTCAAAGTGCAGGATGACCATACAAATACTTGTATGGTCCTCTCGATTCGCAAAATTAAGGCAGCTTTTCTTTTTATAGCTAAAGAAACAGGTTAATTGAATAAAGAGGAAAATCGTTATTAAAATGGGGGGTGTTCTTCCTTCTTTCCGTATATTTATTGCTGTAAATAAGCTTCATATAATGACAGGACAGCATACTAATAACTTAGATTTATTGGATAAGGAGAGATCTTATAAGTGAATAATTCGCCACAATACTTTCCATATAGTAATTATGCTCAACAACCCGATTATCATTTACAAAATTCTGGTTATGAATCAGTGTATACTTCAAGAGATACTGATGATGAAGTGTATCGACCAGATGATGCTGAAGATGCTCCGACCACACCACCACCAGCACAAATGCCAGCATTACCTGCAACGTTTTCTGGAGCTGCACAAACTGGACAAATGAGGTCTTGGATGTGTAATTGTTTAGGTAAATGGGGATTAATAGGGTTAAGAATGCCAGGTCCTTTTGGAAGAGATTTTTGGTTTTACCCAACAGAAGTTAGAAAAAATGGAGTATCCGGATATACCTGGAGGCTAGGACGTCGCCAAAAAGTAAGTTACAGGTATTCACAAATAAGAAATTTTATGTGTTTCGCTTAAATTAACATAATTTATATAAAAAGAAGAAGGTCATGCTTCTTCTTTTTATTTTCTCAAAAAAGCAGTTGTTTTCCAGCAAACCAATGGCAGTGTAGAACTTCAAATAGAATTATTTTTTCTAATCGAACCAGTAACAACCTCTAATAATTGCATTTATTTCCTCATATCCAGCTTTTTTATATACTTTTATTGCATTAGGATTGTGAGCATATAAATAACTTATTGTTTTTAGTGTCTGATCATTAAAACCAGTAATAAAGTTAATTAATTGGCTGCTATAACCCTTTCCTCTTTTATCTTTTTTAGTAAATACATCATTTACCCTAGAAATATCATTTTTGCTGTACAAGGAAGCTATACAAACCAATTCTTCATCAACGTATCCACCAAACAAATAAAAATTTTCGTTATCTATCGACTTTAACAGAGATTTATAACCCCACTCACCTTGTTCTTTATCAGAGCTGAGTAATTCATTTATTGTTTCATCTATTTGGTTTAATCTATTAATTTGAAGTGCCTGAGGAATATCTATTATTTTTTTGTTTTTTTGGACAAAGAAACAAATTTCATCTAATGATTTCTTAAATCCTTTACTCTCTAAATATTGACCAACTGCACTTGTTTGTCTTGAGAATGTATACACTCGTGGAGTTATGTCGATTGATTGATAAAATTGTACAATATCTTTAATAGCGACTTCATAGTCAGAATCTTCGTAAATGAATGCATGATTACTATCATACGATAAAGGATTATTCTTATCATAAAAGATTTTCCCATAAGTTTTTTCGATTACTGTAGATTGGATCTCTGCAAAATTATTTTCGAAATCTATGATTTTGTCTATTAACATTTTTATATCCTCCGAATTTTTATTTCTAAAAGGTTCTTCCCTAAGTTCATTTCCGCTGACACTAAAAACTTATCACTTTTCGATAAATTTCGAGTGGTGACCAAAGGCACTGGTAAATCCAGAGGGAAACTTTCGAATCATTAGCTTCCCTGTATTTCCTTAATACTCTTTCCAGATAAAAATGCATGTCCAGTAGTTAGTTTCGCTATCGTTTGGAATCCATATTTCAAGTAAACCTTTTCGACTCTCTCATTGATCGGAAAAACCCAGAAATTCTCCACTCCTTGATTCTTTACTTCCTCTTGCAAAAAGTAGATAAGTTCCCCAATGAGTCCCTTTCCGCGATATTCTTCAATAGTCGCGACACTCTCAAGCCGAACTTGGCCCTCATGTTCAAATAAGCATGCGGTTGAACAGGCAACCCCGTCATATCTTAAGAGATAATGTGTAAATGAAGGGTGTTTAAACTCTTCTGGAAAAGACTTCTCTCTTACTTCCCTTCCACCCAGTTCCTTAATACTGCACTCAATCTCTAATGCTTCATGAAAATTATCTGTTGTTACCCTCTCAATTGTAACTTTGTCATTACGTTTATGTTCGTTAATCTCTTGATTCCAAAGCTGCACTGGACTAACCAGTGATTCAGTCTGAAATTGATAAGTTTGCAGCGCTTCAATAAATCTTGCTTGTTTCTCAAAATCATAGATGTAAAACCTCGGTGCTAAATTTCTATCCGTATAGAAGTGCAAAACTTCTTCTATCACAGCCTCGGGATTTTCCGGAACCTGAATTATATGGGCATGATTTGCATCATAATAGGCCGGTTGGTCTTCATTGTAAAAAATAGATCCCCACGAAGTATCCATCCGATTTGTAAAGGTATCAAGGTACGCAAAATCAAGTTCCAAAATCTTATGTAGTATGTCCATTTTATTCTCCCCTTTTGTTTTTCCAATTTTATCAACTCTATCTAACTAATGACCATCTTGTAAATTATCCATATGATAGGCCTCTTGCGACAACGCTATTGATGTAAATGCTTATGAAGGTTCGGTTAAACCCTATATAAAAGAGTTTAATCAATTATGGACGGAGTTAAAGGGAAAAGTTGTCGTTAAATTTGTTGGAGAAATGAGCGATGGGAAAAAGAATGTCCTTTATAAAAAAGCTCATACCTTAAGCCGAGCATATAAAAAAGCTGCGATTGATCATTTAGAGCTAGAAAAATAGTTCCTACAAACTTAACTAAAAAACATATTAATGACATACAAAAAAACTTGGCATGATTAACCAAGTTTTTGACGGGACTTGAAAATATAAATTTTTTCTGCCAAAAAGCTAATAATCAACCCGATAACAAGCGGAGTCAACGAACCA
The DNA here is from genome assembly GCF_900177675.1 of Bacillus sp. OV166. Taxonomy (GTDB): domain Bacteria; phylum Bacillota; class Bacilli; order Bacillales; family Cytobacillaceae; genus Neobacillus. The sequence goes on from NZ_FXWM01000001.1 coordinate 6,013,928, forward strand.
GTTGTAATAAAGAAACCATTTGCGTTATTTGTATATTCGTGATGGAACATTAACGAAGGAATAATAAACATATGTCCAACTAGGTAAAGCAGTCCCACAATCAATACAAATGAACCAAAAGTAACTATAAAGCTCTTTATTTTCATCCGACCACTTCCTAATTAGCTATCATTGTAAATATTATACAATTCCTGGTCGTAACTATCAATACTAGAAGCTTTTTTCAACTTACGAAATTCCACTTTTCTAATCAAAATTTCGTAATCGATCAACAAAGGACCACTGGTTGACGCCTCCACGCAACCCCAACTCTAATCCGTTACTATTTAAGCCGTTTATTGTTTGATGTTTAAGGATTTTTCATATATATTTTAGAAAGTTTTAAGGATTATGTGATATGGTAATTTGCAAACAGCATTTCGCATTCAAGAACAAGCCGATTAAACGGTAAACTTCTATTAAAGAATGAGCAAGAGATAGACACTGGGGTGAATATGATGTCAATTAAAATGAGGTTTCTGTTGTCCTACGTTGGAGTAGTCCTTGTTTCTATCACTTTATTATTAGCGGCTGGTTTTTTACTTATTTTTGCGGTAACAGGTGATGTAAAATCTATCGAGCATTTTTACAAAAAATCTTATGTTCAAAAACCCTTAACACCAGTAGAGGAAAGTGCGTTCCTAGATTTAAAGTTATTGGCTAAAAATAATCCTAAACAACTTCTATACCAAGAGGAACTAAAAAAGATTGAACAGCAAGAGATCAAAATTGTCGTAAGAAAGAATAGAAAGATAGAGTACGCTTCCCCCACTCTTGATAAGAAAGCATTGATTAAGTCCCTTCCTGGGTTTGAGGAAACGAACATTAATACGCGAGATACGATTAAAATTGAAGATTTTTTTTTCACGTATGTGAAGTTTGACTTCTATTTTTCTGATAAAAGTAAAGGAAGTATTTTTGTATTGAGAAAGGTAAGCTCCTTTGCTGAATTGACTCGTGAGTTGTTTCCAATTTTATTCGGTCTATTGCTAGTTCTCTTTATAATGATTATTGGACTTTTGAACTATCTAGTTTCACGAAGCATCATCAAACCTATCTCAATTCTTAGGGAAGGTGCAGAAAGAATAAAATCAGGAGATCTAAATTTTGAAATCAAAGCTGCTTCTAATGATGAAATCGGACAGTTAAACAGAACCTTTGAGGATATGAGAATAAAATTAAAAGAGTCCGTAAATCTCCAAATTCAGTATGAGGAAAATCGAAAAGAACTTCTGTCCAATATTTCGCATGATTTGAAGACTCCTATTACTTCAATTATTGGATATGTTGAGGGGATAAAAGACGGTGTAGCTAATACTCCAAAGAAAATGGACAAGTACTTATCAACTGTGTACCAAAAAGCAATATATATGGATTCACTAATAGATGAATTGTTCTTATTTTCAAAGCTAGATTTAAAAAAAGAGCCCTTTACTTTTGAAACTGTCGAACTGGATAAATATATGGAAGACTACGTAGAAGACCTTCACCATGATTTACATCAACAAGGGATCCGGATTGACCTTCATCTTATGGACAAACCGATAAATGTAATAGCAGATAGGGAGAAATTAAAACGCGTATTGGCCAACCTAATTAGCAATTGTGTAAAATATATGAATAAGGACCAAAAGAACATTACCATTTCTCTATTTGATGGAATTTATGACGTAACTGTACAAGTAAAAGATAATGGACAAGGGATAGAGCCTGCTGCTTTACCTTACATTTTTGATCGGTTTTACCGGGCAGAACAATCTAGAAATTCTCAGACAGGCGGAAGTGGCTTAGGACTTGCGATCACAAAACATATAATTCAAGAGCATGGAGGGAAAATGTGGGCTACAAGCATGATAGGAAAAGGTACAAGTATCTTCTTTTCCTTAAAGAAGAAAGGTGATGTATTGTGAAAAAGATATTGCTTATTGAAGACGATGTTAGTATTTCAGAACTGCAAAGAGATTACCTAGAAATTAATCATTTTAATGTCGAAATTCAACATACTGGTGATGCAGGACTCCAACTAGCTCTTCAAAATCAATATGATTTAATTATATTGGACGTCATGCTCCCAGGAGTAAATGGGTTTGAGATATGTAAACAAATACGCGCTGTTAAAAATATTCCTATTTTGTTTGTTTCCGCTAAAAAAGACGAGATCGATAAAATTCGGGGTCTCGGTTTAGGGGCAGACGATTATATAACCAAACCTTTTAGTCCAAGTGAATTGGTAGCTAGGGTGAAAGCACATTTAGAGCGTTATAAACGTTTAGCTGGAAATCAAGCTAAAACAAATACGATTCTCGTACATGGAATTTCGATTGATAAGTCAGCGCGCAAAGTTCATATGAACAGTGAAGAAATACCGTTCACAACAAAAGAATTCGATTTGTTTGTGTTTCTTGTGATGCACCCGAATCAAGTATTAAGCAAAGAACAGCTTTATGAAAATATATGGGGGTTAGAAACGGCAGCAGATGTTTCAACTGTGACAGTTCATATCAGGAAAATTCGCGGGAAAATTGAAAGAGATCCTTCACATCCAAAATTTTTAGAAACGGTTTGGGGAGCCGGGTATCGATTTAATATTTAAATTAAATAATCTGAGGAACCGTCACAAAGGTGACGGTTTTTTTTATCAATCTTAAGAAATTTTATTAAAAAGTTTATCTTATTTTAAGAAATTATTTAGAGGGAGTTCAAGATTAAGTATTAACATAATTAAAGTAATAATTAACGAAAGGCTGGTGAAATTCTCATGTGGAGGTGGCTAACAATATTCATTGGATGTATTTTCATTCTTCAGGGATGTGTCTCTGATAACGATGGTGATCCAAATGAACAGGAAAAAGAGATAAAAGGAGCAATAGATGTGAATGAAAAACTATTTCAAGCTGTAGAAAACACAGAAACGGATACCATAAGAAGATTGATTGAGGAAGGTATTGATATTAATTCACAGGACTCACAAGGGCGAACTGCCACTATGATTGCGACTTATAACAATGATGTAGAGATTGCAAAAATCCTAATTGATTCGGGGGCAGATGTCAACATCAAAGATAACATGGAAAATACCCCCTTCCTGTATGCTGGTGCAGAAGGATATATAGATATTCTTAAACTTACGATTGAAGCAGGTGCCGACCCATCTATAACTAACCGGTTTGGAGGAACTGCTTTAATCCCAGCTTCTGAACATGGATATGTGGATGTAATTAAAGAACTTCTTACCAGTACTGATATCGATATTAATCATGTAAATGATCTCGGTTGGACAGCTTTACTAGAAGAGATTATTTTGAGTAATGGTGACGAAAAACAGCAGCAAACAGTGCAATTACTAATAGATCATGGGGCAGATGTACACAATCCTGATCATAATAATGTGACACCTATACAGCATGCACGCGAGAAAGGATTTAAAGAGATTGAACATATTTTGCTAAAAGCAGGAGCAAAGTAACCAGAGCGTATAAGGTTCCCATCTCTAAACACAGAACCATGTTAGTACTAGAAATCATAGACACTAGTGTAAATTACACCAAAATAAAGAAATGAGGAGACGATAAAATGAACAAAAAAGCTAAAATATTACCATCTATACTACTTGGGTTAACTTTAGTGATAACAGGATGCAGCACAGTCACACAAGCGAAAACGAGTGAACAGAAGCAAGAACAAACGGCAAAAAAGAGCAAAAAACAAAATAAGGAAACCAAAGGACAGGAATTGGCTAATATACTTAGTAACACAAATTGGCAAGGTACAAAAGTATATGATAAGGATAAAAATGACTTAACAAAAGAGAACGCAAACTTTATCGGTCTTGCGAAATATGACGATGAAACATCGAGATATGAATTTTTTGATAAAACGACAAAAGCAAGCCGTGGCGATAAAGGAACTTTCTTTATCACCAACGATGGAAAGATTAGAGTATTAATTTCAGAATCCATGGGTTACCAAGCTGTTGTCGAAATAACAAAACTAAATAAAGATATCTTTACCTATAAAAGAATGGGAAAAGATGCTAATGGTAACGAAGTAGAGGTATTCGTTGATCATATTCCTTATAAAGAAACAAAACTTTCCTTTACTGATCCGGACAAGAAGTTGGAAACGACTACAGGAGAAGTAGTGACAAACATTGATGGGGATAAAATTTTATCAAGCACCTTATGGCAAGGAACCGTGGCATTAGATGAAAACGGAAACGATGTATCAAGTTATAATTCAAATTATTTAGGACTAGCCAAATATGATAATAAGACAAATAAATATGAATTTTTTGATGCAAATACGGGTGAAAGCCGCGGTGATTACGGCTATTTCGATGTCGTACATGGAAATAAGATAAGAGCACATGTTTCCCTAGGGATGAAGTATGGTGCCGTTCTTGAACTAACAGAGCTTAATGAAAATAAATTCACATATATGCGAAAAGGTAAAGATAAAGATGGGAAGGACATAACCATAACAGTTGAGCATAAACCTTATGATGGTGATTTTAAACTAGAATTCTCTAAGTAATTAAAAATTCCAAGCAGGACTTGAAATGTAGTCAAGAAGGGAATGGATCTCTCCGTTCCTTTTTTGTTTTCTTTAAAAAGAATTGAAATAACTAGGTCTTCCTTTGTCCAATTTCCTTAGTAGCATAAATAGAAAAGGTTACTCCCTTACCATTATTTGGGTAGTGACTGGACCCAAAACTATGGGATTATAATAAAAAAGAGAGAGGTGTTGGTAGCACTTCTCTCTTGCGCCTCGCATTCATACTTTATCACTTTAAATTTTAGCTAAGTTGGGGTCTGACCCAAAATCCTAACTAACTTGATCTTCTTCCAAGATATTGTCTTCATTGTAGTCTTTTTTTTCCGGCTCCGTTAGCACCAAGTATGGTTACAATTTTACCTTGTTCCACGTCAAGACTAATTCCTTTTAGTGCCTGGATTTTTCCATGAGTATCCCCATTGCTAAATCTAGGGGTATTACGCTGCTTTTTGATAAAAAAAGCTGCCACATTGACAGCTTTGTTTTCGCAAAAGCACTTATTTGATGAACAAAGTATTGGAAACTTGGTTAAATCATCGCTATATATCCATTCTAGAGAAACCGCTACATCCCCATTCCTGGAAAACCGCCCATCCCCATGCCTGGTTGACCGCCCATTCCCATTCCTGGTGAACCGCTCATTCCCATTCCTGGAAAACCGCCCATCCCCATTCCTGGTTGACCGCCCATTCCCATTCCTGGTGAACCGCTCATCCCCATGCCTGGTTGACCGCCCATTCCCATGCCTGGAAAACCGCCCATCCCCATTCCTGGGAAACCGCCCATCCCCATTCCTGGTTGACCGCTCATCCCCATGCCTGGAAAACCGCCCATCCCCATTCCTGGTTGACCGCCCATTCCCATTCCAGGGAAACCACTCATTCCCATTCCTGGTTGACCGCCCATTCCCATCCCTGGAAAACCGCCCATCCCCATTCCTGGTTGACCGCCCATTCCCATGCCTGGAAAACCGCCCATCCCCATGCCTGGTTGACCGCCCATTCCCATTCCAGGGAAACCGCCCATCCCCATTCCTGGTGAACCGCTCATCCCCATTCCTGGAAATGACATCATACCATGTGACCCTAATGTCATGTTTTCACCTACTTTCTTTTGCATACTATGCTAAAAGAAAATATGGGAGCTTATTTCACCTATAAATTAGGCGAATTACCCACCGATTCTTATGTAAAAAACTAAAGGGATGCCTGCCAATGAAGCTGCTGAGCCATGCCAAGGTTTTTGCCACCTACGATTAGGAAGAACAAGAAACAAAAAACATCTTATCGACATTAAATAATTCCCAAATTCATCATTCTATTGTACCATCTCTTACCAATTTCAAAACACAATTTTCGACAGAAATTACCTTTTTCTTTTTCCGATTCAAATAGTTGATTAATATAAGGAGGAGGTTTGTATGTTTATTCCTCAATGGATTTCCCTAATCTTACCAGCTATAGTCCACTTTCCAGCTTTTTGAAATTATTGTATAATATCATTTTGGAAACCCAGAAAAACACAGGAATACAGTAAATTTTATAAATGGCACAAAGGAGTAAAAATAGATGTCAAAAAGCTACTGGCTCACCACAGAAGAAATGCTTAAAAAGAAAAAGCGCAAAAAGAACCTTACTTATAGTTTCATAGCCATTGGAACTGTTCTACTAAGCGCATTTGTAACAATCTTTGCAAACAATATCTAACGATCTAGTGGGCAGAGCCCAATGTTATTTAACCTATAATTCCCATAAATAGTTTTGAATTTAACTTTATTAATAAAAACTAAACGGTTTATTCATAGTTTGTTCATGATTAAGTAGTACGATAAATACATGAAGAGGACAACATTTAACTTTTTCTTTTTCATGACCCCCTTTTAATATATTTTTTGTAGATCCGGCATCTTGCCGGATATTTTTTTTATAAAAAGCTTTAACCAGATTTGATGCCTCATCTTAATTATTTGTAATTATTAAAATATTTTTATTTTAATTTTGATGTTATTACAATATAACTTGTTCGCAGTGAATCGAAATAAGCTAAATTCAGTATTTGTTTATTTTCAAGCGGTTACAAATTGCTATTGGAGAACACTTGATATACCAATATTATTTACCTTTTTTCAAATATTTTTACTATTTCATTCCCTGTTCACATGAAAAATCCACTATGTTACTATCAGAATGGGATTGGAATCGTATTATCATTAGAAGACGAAGAATAAGGAATCAAGTCATCATGCCTTCCAAACCATTGTTGGAAAAAAATATTATTTTACGAGGTGTATGATGGAAGCAATCGAATCTGCTCATAATGAAAACATGGAACTTTTACAGGAAATAGTTACTCTTAAAACGAAACTAAGCGAAATATATAATCAAATAGGTCCAAGCAGCTCCGAATATATTACACTTTCAATCAGACTTAATTTACTAATGAATAAATACTTTGAGGAAAAAACCGTAACTCTAATGAATTAGGAATGGCATGGAACAGACAAAAACCCTCTTGCCTACTCTTGTAGATATGGGGTTTTTGTCTGTTTGAAATTTTCTCTTAACCATGATGACTTTATATGTATTAATTTTCATTTTTCCAATCGTATCATTTCAAAAAACAAGAAGTCTATTCCTTTTTTGAAAAAGTTACTAGCTTTTAAACAATAGATAATAATATTAAATTTTTTTAATCCTAATTGGACTTACCATTAAGAAAGCGAGGATTAAGGTGATCCATGCATTGCTATATAAAAACAATCCCATACCAGCCAATGGCAATCCAGCAGCTGGAATAGGTAATCCTCTAAAATATCCAATGGTTGGTTTAACACTAAATTTAGCTAATCTCAATGCCCCCATCGTTGGGAAAAGGATAAATGCCAATGAAGTTAAAATGGATGGTGCAGCTATCGAATGAAATAGAAGTGCAGGAGCAACTCCGAAGCTAACAATATCAGCTAAAGAATCTAATTCTACGCCAAATTCACTATTCACTTTTAATTTTCTTGCTATTCTTCCGTCAAGAAGATCTAAAACTGCCGATAAGAAAATAAAAATGGAGGCTACTTCCAAAAAGCCACTCATATTAGAGGTGATTGAAAGAACACCGCACAATAAATTTCCAATCGTAAATAAATTAGGTATAGCTTTTACCATATGATTGAACAAGGCAGTCCCCCCTAACGATAACCAATCTTCCCCATTTAAGTAGCATTTTCTAAATAATCCTCCTTTATTCTTAAAAACAAGTTATAAAATGAAAAAAACTTGTTCTCCCTGTACAAAATCGTAACTGGGCTTTTTAATCTGTAAATGACAAAGCACCGCATTATGCGGTGCTTTTTTCAGCTTTACGATTGGAAACGTAATCCCTTCAAAAAATGCTGTTTCTTTTATTAACAAACTTACGACCAAATTAGATTGACACTATTCCTGTTCCAATCTCTCAAGAATCCTTCTTTTCCGATAAAGCATAATCCCGGTCTCCGCTAGGTCATTAATCATTGACCTGTTTGTAAATGCACCAAAAATCATCCCAGCAATAGGTACCATTTGAAACAGCTTCTTCCACCCAAACTGGTCTCTGTATGTATAAACAACCTCACGCCAGCCTTGCAGCTGCGACATCATTTCACCTGACCCGCTCCCTTGTTGATAATAGCTGGAAAGCTCATTCAAAATCGCACGTTTGCCGACAATATCGGCTGAGGAAAACTGCAGGCATTTAATTATAAAAATTAGTTCGCTTTTTTCGTTAGGATCATATCCATGGATGATAGCAATTTCCTGCAGCGTTTTTAATGAAATGCCCATTAAAGCCGGAACATCGATCGCAAGAGTAAAAATCCCGCCGATTCCGGTGCTCGCTCCTTGGATCGTCGCAAACTTCTTTCGTTGACCGGTCAACTCTTCGCTTATCTTATTCATGTCAGCTAAAGGGATCTCCTTGATATCAGCTATTTGGTTAATCGGCTTACCTGTCTCTTTTTCAATTTTATCAAATAGTTTATCTTCTTTAATTAAATAGCTGCCGCCGGTCTGAATATAGTTACCGACCTCTTCTAGTAATTTCCCCACTTTATTGTGAATGAATTGCGGAGTGATTTTATCGAGTATCTTAAATGGCAGCCGTCCCAGGCGATCCCAAATCCACAGATCGCTCTGGCCATTTTCCCACTTCTCAATAACAGTTAGTTCTTTCAATAATTCATCTCTTGTTTCCATGTATTTTGAGTCACCCTCGTTTGTTTATTTTCTACAAAATTACCCTTATTCTTATCAATAAAACATACGAATGATAAATGGAAAGGTTTCATGGTTTGTGGTTTGGTCGGTCGAGGTGTAAACACCATCATCTTCTAATCCCATTAGAAAAATTCAATCTTTCCGCGAGAAAAATCAATTAGCAAAGTTATTCTGCCCGTAATCAAAGAAAAAAGCAGTCAGTGGTAACGATTAGAGGTTAATCGTTACCGTGACCTCGGAAAAAAAGAATTAACCGTAACGATTAGGTGTTAAACGTTTCCATGACCTCAGAAAAAAGGAGGATGTCTTACCCCATGTTCGGAGAATGACTAGCCACAGAATCAAAAAAAAGACAGCGAGTTATTGCTCGCTATCTCCCTTCCATGACTATTTCTTTTCTAAGACATTAATAAATTCGCGTAGATAGTCAGGCAGATCCGGTGGACGACGACTGGACACAAGGTGACCGTCCGTCACAACGGGTTCGTCATACCAAATCGCGCCTGCATTTTCCATATCATCTTTGATACCAGGAGTACTGGTTACTTTTTTTCCATCAAGGATTTTTGCAGAAACTAGTACCCAGCCTGCGTGGCAGATTTGTCCGATTGGCTTTTCATCCGCATTCATCTGCTGAAGCAGAGAAAGGACTTCAGGGAAACGTCGAATTTTATCTGGTGCCCATCCTCCTGGAACTAAGATTGCGTCATAGTCTTCAGCGCTAACCTCACCATAGGCAAAATCAGAGATCGCCGGTACGCCGTATTTACCAATATATTTTTCCTTTGCTTTTTCTCCGGCAAGATGGACGACTGCCCCCTCTTCCTGAAGTCTAAGAATCGGATACCATAACTCTAAATCTTCAAAATCATTATGAACGAGACTAATTACTTTCTTTCCTTCTAATCGCATGGGTTCATGTTCCTTTCAAATGAGGGAGTATTAGTGCTTATAATCGGATCATTCAATAGCTTCATATTTCTTTTGATTATACAGGGATATGTCCTTTGCACCAAATATCTTACTTTGTGGGATAAAAAAAGTAACCGCCCAATCCAGATGGATGAGCGGTTACTTTTTTGCTTTTTATCGGTGATAATAACGTTCTGGTTGTCGTTATTTCCTCTATGGTAAGGTCGGATCAATTTCTCTCCAGAACTGGTCGGCAACAACTTGATAGCCTGCTAGACTTAGATGAATGTCAAATGGATTTGGAAGATACAATGGATAGTTTGATGCAATCACATTGTAAGTCGGCACATACGTATCGTGATTGGCTTTGGATAGCGTGTCGATTTTACTATTAAACGCAAACAACAATGGCAGCAGCCCGGCCTGTTGTTCCGCAGGCAAATAAGGGAAGGTATTGTAATAACCCATGACATAAACCTTCGCATTGCGGTTTAAATTATCAATCGTTTGTAAAATGATTTGTAAATTCAGAGATGCACGGGCAATTGCAGCTGGAGCAGCTTTACCAGTTGGGTCAGCCTTTAGAGCCCCTAGAAGGTCAATTCCCCCAATATCAATGGTAATGTACTCAGCTTCTTTAATTCCCGCCCTTACCTCTTTGTTGGAAAGGACATCTTTCAACAATTGGGCTGAAGTATAGCCAGGGATCGCATAATTATCGTAATCAACTTTGTAATTTTCTTTCTCAAAATCTTGTGCAATGTAGTCAGGATATCCTACATCACCTGGACCAAAGGGCGTATATCCTACTGCGAGCGAATCCCCTAAAGCCACATAATCAATGACCGGTTTTTGAGGACTTTTTGCGGCGTTTGCAGGGCCTTTTGCAAAAGCGTTAACGGGTAAGGACATAAGTAAAGCGCCAACTAATACTAAACTCTTGAATTTTTTACCAATTTTCATAACACCGCTCCATTCGTTATTAAGTACATTACTATCTTAACAAAGGGGTGTTGTGTTCGTAATTAAGAATGTTTAGTCAAAAATCTACAAATCTAATCTTTTATTTTTATTTTTGAGGAAAGTCATCATCTCAAGGTACCCGGGGATAAAATTCAGCCCATATTTCAACTTTTCCTACGAAAATGACCTCTTCAGCGACAAATTCCGTTCAGATTTTGTCAATTTTTTTGTATAAAAATATATTTATAGTATCAAATCGTTTAACCGTAGCGAGCTTCCTATTAATTAGGGTAGGGACATTTTGTAAATGGTGCCTGACACCACAGCCTTAGTTTTTATAATACTTTAGCCTGGAAACGAATAAACATGTACAAGCGAAGGGGGATAAACATGGACAATCATGGCTTCTTCAATTTTGTACTCTATAAGTTATTAACTATTACGCTAGAGTTCATCGCCCTTTATCTCCTGATCCTATTGTCTGAATGGTTTGCGGAGAAAAAAGGCTATAACCTATTTGAAAGAGCGTGGTTAATCACCCTAATCTCCATGCCAATCTTAACTTTGATCATTTGGACGATCATAATCGGAAGATTCCATTTGTTTTAATAAGTGGCTGCAAGAGTTGAAACTTTATGTCTATAAATATTTCGTCATTTATGGGAGGCATTACCAGTGTGGAAGGAAAAAAGTGACGTGGTTAGAACTTTTTTATGACTTGCTATTTGTGGCAGCATTTTTATCCAGAATATTTATTAAAGTTTGCTATAAGTTTTCAGGGAATCTGCAATGGACCTTTTGCATTCCGTTTCTCCTTCATAGATACCAAAAATTAAGCTGCCTAGTATGACCGGCAGCTTTTTGAAGTAGTTATACTAAATAATCAATCAGTTTTACTTTAGGCTGGCCAAAGATTTCTGCTTCAAGCCTACGTCCGGTCGGGGTAGCCGCTAGTCCGCCTTCGGCTGTTTCCCTTAATGAAGCCGGCATTGACTGTCCTATTGCATACATGGCTCCAATGACTTCGTCACATGGAATCCTGCTGGTTATCCCGGCAAGGGCCATATCGGCTGCTGTCAAAGCATTCGATGCACCCATTGCATTCCGTTTCACGCAAGGCACTTCAACGAGGCCGGCAACCGGGTCGCAAACAAGACCCAGCATATTTTTCAAGGTGATGGCCATCGCTTCTGCTGATTGCTTTGGCGTACCGCCAGCCATTTCAACGATTGCTGCTGCTGCCATACCTGAAGCCGAACCTACCTCTGCCTGGCAACCGCCTGCAGCCCCTGAAATGGACGCATTGTTTGCAACGACAAACCCAAACGCCGCTGCCGTAAATAAAAATTCAATCATTTCCTGCCTAGTTGGATTGAGTTTATCCTTTACCGCAAATAATGTACCCGGGACAACCCCGGCCGAACCGGCAGTTGGCGTGGCACAAATGGTGCCCATTGCTGCATTGACTTCATTCGTGGCAACCGCCTTGCTCACCGCATCCAACAGCAATGTGCCCGTAAGGGACTTTCCGCTCTGAATATAGTTTTGCAGCAATACTGCATCTCCGCCTGTGAGTCCAGTGCGTGATTTTACTCCATTTAAGCCCCGTTCGATAGCCCGTTCCATTACCGTCAGGTTCTGATCCATTTTGGCAATCACATCTTCACGGGAAAGGCCAGTCACTTCTATTTCCTGCCGAATCATAATTTCGGCTATTTTAACCTGTCGTTGTTCCGCCAGCGAAACAAGTTCAGCTACATTACGAAACATAGGATTTCCCCCTGCTGTCTTCTCTTAATTTATGTTCGTGCCCGAAAACACCTATTTATACAACCATACGGATTACACTTATAACGTTATCCAGCTTTTGCACCCCGTTGATCACCTGGTCATCTAGCTTTTCATCGGACTCAATTACCATGATTGCCATGTCGCCTTTATCTTTCCTGGACACTTCCATATGACTGATGTTTATTTTATTTTGCGAAAGAATGGATGTTACAGAGCTGATTACTCCAAAACGGTCATTATGAATGACCAGTATTGCAGGGTCACCCGATAATTTTAGTTTGAACGAATTGATTTCAGTTATTTCAATGGTTCCTCCGCCAATGGAGATGCCGATAATCTCCAACTCTTTATCTTCATCAAAAAGATTAATCTTTACTGTGTTTGGATGTTCTGTAATGGCCTCTTCCTCTTGAAAGATGACCTCCATACCCAATTGTTCCGCTATTTCCAATGTGTCGGGTATCCGCTCGTCGAACGTATCAAAATCCAATAAGCCCGCAACAAGAGCCAAGTCAGTTCCATGTCCTTTATACGTTTTTGCAAATGAGCCGTAAAGCGAGAGAACAGCCTTTTTCGGCTGGCCCTCGAATAGGGTTCGGGCAACGCGGCCAATCCGGACTGCACCTGCTGTATGTGAACTGGAAGGCCCAATCATAATTGGACCAATGATTTCAAATGCTGATCGATACTTCATTGTTTTCACCTGAGTTCTATAATTAAGATTCTCTACATAGATGTTCCGTTGGTTTTCTTAGCATGCAGCCTGCAAGAAAAATAGGGACAATTTATGAAAACTGTCCCTATTTATTGCTTCTTATATTAATAGCTTCCTTATACCCTTCCGTTTCTCCCACAATCAAACAGTCAGGAGTTTAGATCACTTTCCTCTCTTTCAGATCCTCTGCTTGAAGATCCGCAGGTACACGCTTGTTTATTCCGAAAGCATAAAAACTGATTGCCACAATAGCCAGGAACACGATACCCGCAATCAGCGATACACGAGTGTCCTCATTGAACCACATACCGATAAGGACCGCTACCAGATAGCCAATTGTCAGATAGTTAGTGACAGGCGCAAAAGGCATTTTGAATGGATGGGCGGCCATTTTTGCAGCATGGACTTTCCTGAACTTGATTTGGCTGATCAGAATGACAAACCAAGGAACCATCCCAGGAAGAACACTTGAAGCATAGACGTACACAAACAGTTTTTCCGGTGCAATATAACTTAAAACAACTCCAAAGCCAAGGCCGATCAGTACGCCAATTGTACCGAATAAAGGCACCCCATTACTTGAAACCTTCGCAAACGCTTTTGGAGCTTGTCCATTGACTCCAAGAGTATAAAGCATGCGCCCTGCGCTGTAGATACCGCTGTTGCAGCCTGACAATGCAGCAGTGATAACCACAAAGTTAATGATTCCAGCTGCAGCTGTAATACCGATTTTTGCAAAAGTTGCTACGAACGGGCTTCCGATAGAAGTCAATTGATCCCAAGGATAAACTGTGACAATAACAAAAATTGCGCCAATATAGAAAACGAGGATACGCCAAATTGTACTTTGAATCGCGTTCCTTATTGTTTTCTGAGGATCTTTCGCTTCACCAGCTGTAATACCGATAAGCTCAACACCTTGATAAGCACCCACAACGAGTGCTAGGGCAAAGAGGAACCCTTTAACTCCGCCAGTAAAGAAGCCGCCATTTTTCCATAGGTTTGATAGGCCGATTGATTCTCCTCCGTTGCCAAAGCCGAAGAAAATCAGGCCGAAACCTGCAACAATCATCAATACAATCGTAACTACTTTAATCAAAGCAAACCAAAATTCGAACTCACCAAATGATTTAACAGAAATAAAGTTTGCTGCCCCAAGGATAACCATTGCGATAAGGCCTGGAATCCACGCAGGAAGATCTGGAAACCAATAATGCATATATGTGCCGATTGCGATGACTTCCGCCATGCCGACAACTACCCACTGGAACCAGTTGCTCCAGGCAGTCATATATCCCGCTATTGGATGGATATACTTATAGCCAAATGTTGCGAATGAACCTGTACTTGGTTCCAAATAGAGCATTTCGCCCATGGCACGCATAATCAAATATAGAAAAATTCCTGTAATTGCATAAGCAAGCATTACGGATGGACCCGTCCAGCCTATCGTGCTTGAAGATCCCATAAATAGACCTACACCAATCGTTCCGCCCAACGCAATCATCTGAATATGGCGTGAACTTAAACCCCTATTCAATTCCTTGTTTGCCATTTAAATTTCCCCCTCTTTATTTCAAATTTCTAATATACATGAAAGAGTCCATCCTGAAAATACATTTGTCTTTTTTTCGCAAATGAATTATAATAGTTTTTATAGAAGAGAGCGCTTTCCTTTACCCCAGTTTTCATAAAATAGTTTTAGGAAAGGAAACTAATAATTAATAGGTTAATGCAAGCTCTCTAAAAGGAATGCCTAATTTCTCTGATAAATTTTCCAGCATATCTTTTGTCATACGATCCAGGTCGTATTGAGGATTGAAATCCCATTCTTCACGTGCGGCAGAGGCATCAATGCTGTTTGGCCATGAATTTGCAATGCCTTGGCGTACAGGGTCAACATTGTATGAGATTTCGAATTCAGGAATGAATTTTCTAATTGATGCAGCAATTTGTTCCGGCTCAAAGCTCATCGCAGTGATGTTAAATGCGTTGCGGTGCTTCAATCTTGAAGGATCAGCATCCATTAATTGAATGATTGCATCGATAGCATCAGGCATATACATCATGTCCATATAGGTTCCTTTGCCAATGAAAGATGTATATTTCTTGTTCTTAAGTGCTTCATAGTAAATATCTACTGCGTAGTCGGTTGTTCCCCCGCCTGGAAGAGTCTTGTACGAAATCAGTCCTGGGAACCTTACTCCGCGTGCGTCTACACCGTATTTAGTAAAATAGTAGTCACAAAGCAATTCACCAGCTACCTTGGTAACACCATACATAGTGGCAGGCCTTTGTACCGTATCCTGCGGTGTCATATCTGCCGGTGTTCCTGGTCCGAAAGCAGCGATGGAGCTCGGAATAAATAATTTCAGGTTTAGCTCACGGGAAACTTCAAGGGCGTTCATAAGGCCACCCATATTTAGGTCCCATGCGAATTTTGGTTTGGTTTCTCCTACTGCCGACAATAGGGCTGCAAGATGCATGAGGGTGTCAACTTCATATTTTTTGCAAAGGCCTAGCATTGCTTCGTAATCCATAACATCAAGTATTTCAAATGTACCACCCTCGATGACTGGATTGCCTTCGATATGGCGAATATCTGTTGCAACAACGTTTTCTGTTCCGTACATTACTCTGAGACGGTGTGTCAATTCAGAACCGATTTGGCCGAGACAGCCAGTAATAAGTATTTTTTTCATATTAGAGACCTCCTGAGGTTTATTTTACAGTTATTCAACTGAAGCAAGAACTCTGTTATAGTTTGTGAAATTGTAAACGATTATATAATAGACAATTCTTTGCCTATTTTTCCATAGACCGCCAGAACCTCATCGAGCATTTCCTTGGTATGCGCAGCAGTAGGCATATTCCTAACCCTGCCTGTACCTCTCGGAACTGTTGGGAAGGTGATCGATTTTGCATAAACGCCTTCTTCCATCAGCCTGCGCGAAAATAACTGGGTCAGATCTTCTTTTCCTATGATGCATGGGGTAATTGGTGTTTCGGAATGGCCAATTTCGAAACCAAGGTTCTTTAAGCCTTCTTTTAGATATCTTCCGTTTTCCCAAAGCTTTTCAACTTTTTCTGTCGATTCGGTCATGATATTGATAGCTTCGATACATGCCGCCGCATCTCCCGGAGTCAATGAGGTTGAAAACAGGAAAGGACGTGCGCGGACTTTCAGCCAGTCAATCAGCTGCTCTGTACCTGCTACATATCCGCCTACGACGCCAATCGCTTTTGAAAGGGTCCCAATCTGTAAGTCAATTCGGTCTGAGAGGCCAAAATGCTTAACCGTACCAGCACCGTTACCCATTACACCAGAGCCATGAGCATCATCTACATACGTGATTAACCCAAACTCATCAGCAATTTCAACGATTTCCGGAAGCTTTGCTACATCACCGTCCATTGAAAAAACTCCGTCTGTGATGTACATGACTTTTTCGTATAAACCGCTTTCAATTGTCTCTTTCGCTACTCGACGCAAATCGTCCATGTCCTGGTGCTTGACGCGGATAATTTTCGCTCCTGACAATCTGCACCCATCAATAATCGATGCATGGTTCAATTCATCTGAGAGAATTGCATCCTTCTTTGTCATCAGGGCTGAAATGGCACCCATGTTGCAATTGAACCCGGATTGGAAAGCAATGGCAGCTTCGGTATGCTTGAACTTGGCAATTGTTTTCTCCAATTCATTATGGATTGTCAATGTACCATTGATTGTACGGACCGCACCGGCCCCCAACCCATATGCCTCGATTGCTTCATGCGCTTTTTGCTTCATTCTTTCATTATTGGCTAGGCCAAGATAGTTATTGGATGACATATTGATTAATGATTTGCCATTGATGGTAACTATAGGGCCGTTTGGTCCTCCTACAGTATCAATGACATTGTAGAGGCCGTTTTCCCGCAACTCGTTCAGTTGGGGTGTTAAGAAGTCCTCTAAAACCTTTTTTGCCAAAATAATTCCTCCTTTTATATTACCTCACTCAGTTTCTTCACATAACACCTGCTCGTATTGTTTCATCGGGATTTTATTGTCAAAAAAATTGAAAACGATTTCAAATTAGTGCAAAAAAACAATTACATCACGAAAATTACTCCCGAAATTTTTCAATCCTACTTTTGAACGCAAGATGTTATGTTTTGGAATGGGAAGTGTAATAATAAGCTGGTTTAGTTGATCCCCCGATCAACCGTATTAGAAAAGCATAGATTCATATATTTCAATGTAATTCTATAATTATGTCGAAAAACTGTCAATACTATTACAAAAAACTAAGCATTCAGACTATATGTCGTTTCTTTGAGGATCATACAATAACTTCTATAGAAAAATAAGAATAATTTGATTTCACTTATCCCCACTAATATTCGATGATTAGCTTTTTTACGAAAAAATCTAACTGTGCCCATAAACTTATATAGACAATTAACCCAATCCTTCTAACCCACATAGGTTACATTATTGAAGTGAAACAGGAGGAGAGGCAGATGGTGATCCATGTGGTCCGGAGCGGTGAAACGCTTTGGCAAATTGCTGCTCGTTACAAAGTAAATATGAATGGAATTGTTCAATCAAATGGGCTGCAAAACCCGAACCAGCTGTTAGTTGGGCAATCACTAGTAATCCCAGTCCCCGGAACATCACACATCATTAGATCCGGTGATACATTGTGGTCGATTTCACAACAATATGGGGTGGAAATTAACTCGATCATCCAGGCAAATCAACTCACAAATCCGTCTCTTTTATATCCGGGGACAAAACTAATTATCCCTCCACGGATACACGTGACCCAATCTGGGGAAACATTATGGCAAATCGCAAATCGTTACGGGGTAACAGTCCAAGCCATTATCGATGAAAATCAGATTCAAAATCCAAACCTTATTTATTCGGGTACACGGCTAAGAATACCAATCAAGAAACCAATCATCGAAGTCAATGCCTATACCTATCAACCCGATCAAGCAGCGGCTGAAACGGTTAAGGAGCTTAGCCAGTTGCTCACGTATATCAGTCCATTTGCTTACTTAATCAATGAAAAGGGGGATCTCACTCCAGTTCATGATGAGTTAACCCTTCAAGCAGCAAAAACAAGTAATGTCACACCGATGATGTCGATTACAAACTTCACTTCAACTGCAGCTGGCTCAAACGTGGCTCATACCCTTTTATCTAGTCCAGAATTACGTGAAAAGGTACTGACAAATATGCTTCGGATTATGGATGAAAAGGGATATAAAGGAGTAAACATTGATTTTGAAAATGTGTTGCCAGCCGATCGCGAAAATTACAATCTATTCCTCCAACTAACCGTGGACCGTCTTCATCCGCGAGGATATTTTGTCTCAACGGCAGTTGCACCCAAGCAAAGTGCGACACAAGCGGGTCTGCTGTATGAAGCACATGATTATGAAGCACATGGAAGAATTGTAGATTTTGTCGTGCTGATGACCTATGAATGGGGATACCGATTAGGGCCGCCACAGGCGATCTCTCCTATCAACCAAATGAGACGTGTCGTGGAATACGCACGGACCGTTATGCCGGCAGAAAAAATATTCTTAGGGTTCCAAATTTATGCCCGCGATTGGCTCCTTCCACATGTTAAAGGACAAGAAGCAGAAACATTTAGTACACAAGAAGCGATTGCGCGTGCGGTAAAATACGGGGCATCGATTCAATATGATGACACCACCCAATCACCATTTTTCCGTTACGTCGATGAAAAAGGCCGTGGCCATGAAGTTTGGTTTGAAGATGCCCGCAGCGCCCAAGCCAAGTTCGACTTGGCTAAGGAATTTAATCTCCGCGGAATTAGTTACTGGGCATTAGGCTATCCATATCCATCGAACTGGACGTTGTTAGCTGATAATTTCAGTATCAAAAAATAATTTTATGAACAATCAGTTCTAGCATGGACTGATTGTTCGTATGTGAATATTTCCGAGTTAGGGTTGATTACTGAAATATTCTCCAAAGAAAAACCAACTGTAACTCCTGTCCGTTCCATTCTTTTAACAACTACTAAAAAAACTAAATCAACACTCCACATAAAAAGGATGAAGTTTTTCGTTTAAACAATACTCGATTCTTTGCCTGAAATTATTCCAAGTAACCATTTCCAATGCTTCTTCAACTGAAAAGAAACCTACTTCCAAACAATCGTTTGATTAAAAGTATCTTCAACCCTTGATAAATAAGTATTCATACCTTCAAATTTATAAATTAATTGTTGAAAAATGACCTAAAATTAGGAGATAAATAGCCTTTGAACAATTATTGTTTCTAACGACAGCCAATCGACGTGATTCCATATATGCTATACTAATCAAACGTTTAGTTGAAACAGCTGTAAGTACGGTTCTATAGGTATTTTCCCTGCCAAGGTTGAGGGGAAATTGTCGAGATTCGCAAAATCATTCCGCAGGAAATAACCCACCTTTCCACAAATTCTGATGGGTTTCTCTTAAATTTCCATCATTCTATTAATTTCCCGCCTTTTCTCTACTACACAAATGTTTAATTAAAAGTGGTGTCACCACTCTCCAGTCCTGAACCTATCCCTCAAAATGCCTGAAAGGAATGGAGAAAAATGGCTTCAGCATTTACTCACTCTTTATTTCAAGGCGTCCAGCCATTCTTCGTTAAGACCGGGAATCTATGAAAAAAATAATAAACGTAATAGGTCATCGCCTATTACGCTTTTTATTAGGATGGTTTAAGTTTATTTTTCAAGTCCAGCTTCAAGTAACGCTCGATGGGCAAGCAGAAGGGACCCCGTGATCCCGGCATTATCCCCTAGACCAGGACTCACAATATAGTTAGAAAGCTTTGGTAAGGTGATATAATCGTTCATTAATTCCGATAGAAACTTATAGATAGACGTGAATACCTGCTTTTGGTTCATAACGCCGCCGCCAATAATAATTTTTTTAGGAGAGAGAACCAGTATATATTGCATAAGTGCCTGTGCAATATAGTACCCTTCCATTTCCCATACTTCGGAACGCTCCACCAGATGGATTCCTTGTGCACCCCATCGTTCTTCAATCGCGGGTCCAGCAGCCAAACCTTCCAGGCAATCAGCGTGGTATGGGCATTTGCCTTTGTATTCATCATTCGGATGCCGTCTTACAAGAATGTGACCCATTTCAGGATGTGACCACCCCTGCAAGAGTTCCCCCTGTACAATCGCACCTGCTCCAATGCCAGTCCCAACAGTGATGTAAAGGCAGCTATCCAGACCTTTTGCAGCACCCAGAACAGATTCACCCAATGCAGCAGCATTTACATCCGTATTGAATCCTACTGGAACCGAAAATGCCTCCTTGAACGTGTCAACAAATGGGAAGTCCCTCCATGCTGTTTTCGGTGTCGTGGTAATCATGCCATAAGTTGGACTTTCCCGGTTCACATCAATCGGCCCGAACGAGCCAATTCCGATGGCTTGGATAGGATATTTTTTAAAAAATTCGATCACCCAAGGAATGGTCTCCTCAGGAACGGTTGTAGAAACTTGAAAACGCTCCTGAATCTTACCCGATTCATCCCCTACTGCACAAACAAATTTTGTTCCTCCTGCTTCAATGGCACCTAACATGTAAACTTCCTCCAATGGGCATTATATTAAATGTCTTTTTGATATATTTAAAAATAGCACAAAATAGAAGAATGGAGAAACCCGCTAGAACAAAATTATTTCACCGCGTAAACTCGTTTTACCGGCGAAAGAGCTCAAAAAACTATATTACTAAAATGAAATGAGCATCACACTAGCTGATTTTGTTTAGAACCTCTCTATGTGACCGGACTCTCCTTTTTTCTTCCTTCACGGTCACATAGAACCTCTTTATGTCATCAGTGGTTTCCCCCGGTTCTACTTTCCAAACGCCCCCACCAATGATCGACGTCACTCGACCATACTCTTTTTTAATTTCTTCTGGGGACATAAATTCCGTTGTCGCTCCTAAGGCATCCCCAATCGCCACTCCAAAAAGACCACCTTTTACTTTATCTAGCATACACAACTCTCCCATCCCCTTGATAAAATCCCTTTCCACTTTTAATACATGCTTTCCCACTATAGCCATCTCATCATCAGTTAGATTATTCCATATTTATAAAACTGGTTTTAGGATGTCCGCTAGTAGATTATTTACTCCAAATCCATCCAATGAAATGACAAATCTCACCCATTTCCCCCAAGTTTCCCTTTCAATCAACCGTTTGGTTGAAACAGCTGCAAGTATTGGCCTATAAGGATTTCCCCTGCTAATGCAGGCGGGAAATTGTCGGTTTACGCTGGATCATTCCGCAGGAAATAACCATTATTTCCACAAAAACAGGCAGATTTCGCTTGAACTTACATCATTCTATTAATTCCCCCCCTTTTCCCTACTGCATAAACGTTTGATTAAAAGTGGGTTCAGGACGTGCCATTCCTGGATTTATTTCTCTAAATGGCTGAAAAGTATGTCGAGAACTGTCTTTAAAACACCTCTTTTCTGGAGATTACTAATGAACAGCTAAGCACTCACGTAATAAATAGCTATTCTATTCACCTACCAGTCGGTTTATATCGTGGGACAATCCTATGAAATAAGAGTATTCGAGTCAAGACATCAGAATATACACATATTCGACACAAGACCAAGCAACATCCCCTTGCATTCGACGAATATCTTTGATTATATTATTGTGGGAATATTTTTTTTTTGTGGAATTTTTGAACTTCTTCTATTAGTTATATATTCTAGCATAGGTAGGTAACAACGATGGTATTTGACGGCATCATTATTTCGTTTATAGTAGGGTTTCTTCGAAAAGGGAACCTAAGAGCTCTAGCACAGCTAAAGTTAAAGTGGGGATGGATCTTTCCTCTCCTATTGGTTGTTGAACTAGCCGTTTTTATGCTCCAAAACGATTACAAATTTCTGGGACAGGTAAGCGGATACATCTACATTGTGGTATATGTACTCGGTTTGCTATTTTTATTTATGAACCGCAATAACCCAGGATTTACTCTCATTCTAATTGGTGTATTTCTCAATTTTTTAGTCATGGTGATCAACGGCGGAAGAATGCCGGTTTCATTGGAAGCAGCTGCCGTTTTGGATCCTGAATATATCGAAGTCCTTAAAGAAAGCCTATACGCCATAGCATACGATGCTAACGTCTTCTACGTATCTTGGATTTTTGGGCGATGTTATTCCCATCACAGACCCCTATCCACGAACGCAAATCATCAGTATCGGTGATATCGTTATGAATATTGGAATCTTCTTTTTCATCCAACATCTCATGGTTCATCATCCAGTTGCCAAAAAGAGTGAATACACACCCGTCTCCTTTAGAGGAGGTGAAAAAAGATGAAAAATGAACAAAAAAAAGGCATTAAATTAACTGGAATTCTTTTCAATGCAATCATTATTGGTTCAATTATTATTGCTTTAACATCTGGATATAAATTAGTATAAGAGTAGAATGGTAGGGAGAAGTAATTTTTGTTACTTCTCCTAAATTTATTTATGAGAGTGATGAGTATGCGTAATATAAAGACACCTGCAAATATATATCTTTTCTTAATTTCAGTCTTAGGCATTTTGTTTTTTACTTTCTCAATTAAAATCCCACAGTACTCTCAAATGGATTGGATTGTTATTTTTTCTTTTTCCGGTGCCATCTTATTGCTTAATTACTACACCGTACTGATTCCTCCAAAGGGTAATTCCCTTTCCATGGATTCTTCTATTTATCTAGCAAGTCTTTTTTTGTTTGGACTAAATACATCATTACTTGTTTTATTCATACATTCCATTGTATTTGCTTTATTCCAGCGAAAAATCGCCTGGTGGAAACATGTGTTTAACTTCTCTGTTTATTCTTTAATGATTAATAGTGCCTATTATGTTTTTATATATACAAATGGTATCACTGGACCGATCAGTGTCGATAACATTCTTTCCTATTTACTTTCTTTTTGCACCTATTTTGCACTAAATCTACTATTAGTTGGGATTTATTTCATATTGGCAACATCTGAAAACATCGTAAACTTTTTTAAGGAAATTATTGAAGAGACAGCTGCCACATATATTATCACACTTGTACTTTCATTAGTCCTAGTCATTTTAATGAAACCCGACGAATTATTCGGTCTGTCTCTTTTCACCTGTATTGCGTTTTTATTATCATTAGCATTTAAACAGTATTTTAATTTATATAAAGAGATTTCCGAGAAAGCCAACAAAGATACCTTGACAGGCCTCAATAACCACGGTTACTTTAAAGAAATTTTGGAAAAAGAAGTAGCGATCGCAAAGGAAACCGATCAGTCTTTAAGTGTGGTCATCCTTGATATCGATGATTTTAAAAAATTTAATGATTTGTACGGGCATATTCAAGGCGATCATCTGCTCCAGGAATTTGGTGCCATTTTGAAAACCGAGTCCGACGCGGCAAATTTTATCGTTGCACGCTATGGCGGCGAAGAATTTTCGATTATCATGCCAAACACCAATCGTAAAACAGCTTATTCGTTCATGAATGAATTACGGAAGAAAGTAAATGACACCTACTATAAAGGGGTGGAACGTCTCCCTTACGGCTGCTTGTCCTTTTCATCTGGGATTGCCGAATGTGAAAAAGAGACCTACAATATTTCTGAACTTCTGAACAAAGCGGATCAAGCGATGTATGCGGCGAAGAACCAAGGGAAAAATCTAGTCCAAATCTATAATGGGCTTTCCGAATATTCCGTTCATCACTCGCTTTCACTTGAAAAAGAGCTGGAGGAATCGGAGTTTCAATTAAAGATCTTCCTCTCAAAAGATATCTATACCTATCGCCACAGTAAACGGGTCTACCAATATGCGGTTGATTTTTCACGGATGCTTAACTTAAGTGTTCATGAACGCAAAACGCTGATACTTGGAGCTCTTGTCCATGACATTGGAAAAATAGAAATCCCGCGGGAGATTTTAAATAAAAAAGGAAAGCTTGAGTCTCATGAATGGGAATTGATGAAGAAGCACGTAACCTATGGAAAAGAGATCATTTCAACAAATAAGAAATTAGAAGACTTGATTCCTCTAGTTGAACTCCACCATGAACGCTATGATGGGAACGGCTACCCATATGGCTTAGCAGGAAAATCGATTCCAAAGCTGGCGCGAATTCTCTGTGTGATCGATTCCTTTGACGCAATGACAACCGAGCGTCCTTATCAAAAAACAAAAACCTTCCATGAAGCGATCGCTGAATTGCGCGACTGCTCTGGAAAACAATTTGATCCTCAATTCATTGAACCGTTTATAGCGATGATCAAGGAGTTTGATCACTCCGGGGATGAACGGAAAAAAGAGCTTGTTGGAGTGAATAGCTGACAGGCAGGCAGTGAGAATTGAGACAATGACCTGAGTCAGGCTAACCGCCTGGCTTTTTTAGGTTTTATTGGGGTGGGTGATTGAGGAAAATCGGAAGTGGCCGATATATCTCCAAAACCGGCAGAGTTTCGGAAAAGTATGTAGTAAGTGACCACAATTTCGTCGTAAGTCTCAATAAATATGTAGTAAGTGTCCGTAATTTTGTAGTAAGTGCCAATAAAGTTGTAGTAAGTTGGTCTTTTTCAATAAAGTGGATACTTGTAAATCACTTGGTAACTAAAAAAGTGATTCCTAGGTGCAATTTTTAACGCGCCGTATCAATCATCTATTTGTGTTATGATGAAAATAAATTTATTTAGGGGGGATGACTGCGGTGATTCAATATAAAGAGCTCCACCACGTTAGTCTAACGGTTACTAATTTAGAACGTGCCAAGCATTTTTATAGCAGCATCTTATGTTTAAAAGAAATACAACGTCCTAATTTTGATTTTCCTGGTGCCTGGTACGAAGTTGAGGGACAACAGCTCCATTTAATCGTTCTTCCTACATCACAAACGATTCGCCAAGATAAGTGCCTGAGCAGCAGAGAAGGTCATTTTGCACTAAGAGTGAAGGATTACACAGAGACTCTGAATTGGCTGAAAAGTAAGGATGTTGAGCTGTTAGAGAAACCCAATGGCATGAGCGGTTTTGCGCAAATATTCTGTGCGGACCCTGATGGGAATCTAATTGAACTAAACGTCGATCAAAAAGACCTTTAGGAATGCCGGCAACTGACGAACCTTCCAAAGTAGAAAGGAGAAGTGCGCGAACACTTCTCCCCTCTAACTATTCGTTCCCATTCATCCAATAAAAATAATAATCCCCAATCCAACAATTACCAAAGAAAGTAAGTAGACCAAGTCTTTCGATACTATTTTCGGTGTTTGATAATACGTTCTGTCTCTTGTGCCCGTAAATCCACGCGCTTCCATTGCGATAGCAATCCGTTCTGATTTTCTTATTCCTTGAGTGAACAGTGGCAAAGAGTACCTCATAAAAGCTTTCCAGCTATTTTTCTGCTTGTAACCTCTGACTTTATGAGCAGTCTTCATTTGGTTTAGTTCAGATTGGAATAGTGGGATAAAGCGGAACCCCGCTAATAGCCCATACGCCCATTTAGGTGAAAGTTTACATTGATGAATTAAACTCATGATGAACAAGGTGATGTCTGTGGTAGAGGTGAATAATAATCCATACGTAACAAACGCTAACATCCTCAAGCCGATTGTTAAGCCATGATTCATGCTCTCTTGCGTAATATGGAACCAGGCCCATTTCCAAATCGTTTCTTCCCCTTCTCCAAACGCCGCCATCATCCAAAATACAAGAATAAAAAAACCTAAATAAGGCAAGAGCCTTTTCAGAAGGTAAGTCATTCTCCATCCGCCTAAAAAAATACCGATCAATACAGCAAGTAACCAGATCAAAAAAGTCACCATTGGATTTGAGATTGCCATTAAAAGAAACATCACGATCAAATGAGAAAGCAGTTTACAAGCAGGATTGAGAGTTGCTAGGAATGAATCGTTAGCCTTCATACCAAAACCCCCTCCATTCGTGCATGCATCAACTGGTAATGGAGGGGTGGAATTAACGCACTATCACGGAAATTACTCGGATTTGAAAATAACCCATAGGGGGTCCCTTGATAGGTTACTCTTCCCTTGTTGAAGAGAATAACTTGATCAGAATAACCATCCACCAAATCCATATCGTGGGTGACCATCACAATCGTTGTTCCCTGGTCCTGCCTCTCCTGTAAGCGTTGAATCAGTTCGTTCGCTGTTTTTTCATCCTGACCGAATGTTGGTTCATCCAGCAATAATAAATCTTGATCCAACAATAACATCGTCGCCACACTTAACCGCCGTTTTTGTCCTAAACTTAGTGTAAACGGGTGAGCATGTTGATGCGATTCCAATCCAAACTCCTCTAACAATTGGCTGGTTTTGGTATGAACCACCTCTTCTGGCCAATTTCGTTGTCGGCCGCCAAAGGCAACTTCTTCAAAGACAGTATCCGTAATGAATTGAAGTTCTGGATTTTGAAAAACAAAGCCTGCTTTTTCATATAATTTTCGTTCAGGCCACTTTTTTAGCCCTGTATTTTGAAAGAGAATTTTCCCCTTTTTAATCGTCTCCAATCGGATCAGACTTTTTAAAAAGGTACTTTTCCCACTTCCATTTTCTCCGACGATTGAAATCCATTCCCCTTTATGGATTTTTATATCAATGTCGCTCACAATGGTCTTCTTCCGATAGCCAATTTCAACATTTTCGGTATGGAGTAAAATATCGCCATCCTTGAGCGGTTTGTTTTTTATCAGATTAGCAAGTTTGATAGATAGTGGGTGCGCGTCATTTTGAACAACTTCCTCCCATTTGTGAGGAAACAACTTAGGGCGCCAAATACCCGCCTCTTTCATTTCATTTTTAAAATGCAGCAGCATTTCTTTTGGCTGACCATCCCCGATAATACATCCATTCTCATTTAGGATAATGACTCGATCCATCCATTCGATGCAGCCGTCTAGGACATGTTCGACAAATACCATCGTATGGTTTGTCTTTTGGGCTAATTGATTCAATAAAACAAATATCTCATTCCGGCCAGCTGGGTCTAGCTGGGCTGTTGGTTCATCAAAGAAGATGACTTCAGGTTCTAATGCCAGTAGACAAGCTAACGCCAATCGTTGTTTCATCCCACCTGAAAGAGTTTCAATCGGTGTTTTCTTATCGACCATCAGCCCTACTTTATCCATTAACTCAGAAATCATTTGGTCCATTTGGTTTCGCGGAATCGATCGATTTTCGAGGCTGAACGCAATTTCTTCATCGACATGAAGCATGCAAAATTGCGAATCTGGATCTTGAAACATCACACCGGCATCTTTCCTGCAGAATACTTCACCACTTACCTCTGCCTCCAAATGCTCCGGGATAATGCCTGCAAGAGCGGAAATCAACGTCGATTTCCCACTCCCACTAGGCCCTAGTATTAATACTTTCTCCCCTCTATTGATGGATAAAGTAATCTGACTAAGTATTTTTTCAGAGCGATTATAAAAGCGAATCGAAAGATCCTTACATCCCAGAAACATGTCCATTGACGTTTTCCTTTTTCCTTTTTTCCTTCATCAATTCATATTGTTCTAACACACCTGTTTTTGCGAGTGCGTCCACAATGACCTTCGCTAACAATCCACCGAGAATCATTCCGCTGATGACATGAATTCCTAACGTTGTAAAAAATACTTCCTTCGTGTAATAATCAAAACCGTTAGCGATTAAGTTATAAATCATGCTGCCTAGCGCTGCAAAAACTCCAGATAGCATTAAAGTAAATAGATTGTAGAGTTTATATCCGAATATTGCGAATGCGATTTCTGCACCAATCCCTTGAAAGACACCTACTAAAAGGGCCGATAAACCAAAATGACTTCCTGTTAATAACTCTACTGCCGCCGCTGCAACCTCTGCAATAAGCGCTGCTCCCGGTTTTTGAATAATATACGCAACGATTGGACTAGCAATCACCCAAATTCCAAACATAAAACCTGCGCCCACCGGCCCGACAAGAGCGGAAATGGGAATCCAAAGCGTCGACCAGCCTAAATAGATCACTCCACAAGCGACCGCTAGAATCACAGCAAGGACAACTTCCTTCATCTTCCAAGTCATCGTTTCACTACCTCCATTTTCACAGGCCATTCTTCAAGTTTATAGGCCATATCCCAAAACATATATTCCAGCTGACAACTGATTAAGAAATGATCCTTCATCTTTTCCTTTTCTCTCTCTGTTGCTGTCATTGCCCACTCATCAAGACGGGCACAAAATTTCGTGGTAATCGAATCGGTACGATTTCCATAAAAACTGATCCAATCATAAAAGGGATGAGAACGATCAGGGTTAACCTCCGTTATTAATCTTTTCCCAATTTCCCAATACGTCCACGGACATGGCAACAACACAGCTAAAATTTCCCCTAAAGTACCTTCGTGCGCAACGGTAAGCATATGACGCGTGTAATGAAGGGACGAGGGAGATAACGGATATCCATGTAATACCTCGTAAGGAACACCTGCTACTTGACAAAAGTTATTATGAGGATGGATTTCACTGTTTAAGATAAAAGAAATCTGCGTATTAAACATATCCATATCTTCACGATTCTCACACTTCGAAACCGCTATTCCATAGATGCGAATAAACGAATTCAAATACTCAAAGTCCTGTTTAACATAATGAATCAATTGTTCCTTCTCTAGCTCCCCATTAGCGATTCCTTGCACAAACGGATGTTCAAAAATCGCCTCGAAAATAGGATCTGCATCTTTTCTTAACTCTGCTGAAAAACTCATAAAATTTTGCCCCCTTATTGGTTTTAATGGGAAGACTCTAGAAGGCGCGACTGAAATTTCAAGCACGAAAAAACCGCCCCAAAAATGGAGCGGCTGAATAATTATATCTTATCCATACACGAACTCCACTTTCCTACGCTAGTATGAACTAGATCAGGTTCAAAGGGTCCAAGATAACTCTCGTCTCAGCCATAAAAAGGCTCCCCTAGTGGTCTTCCTATTAATTTAACCTTCACTCTACACTCGCTGGTTAATGTTGTCAATCAATTAAAATCTGAAATTTAAAAATAGACCAAATGGATTATAGGTGCACTGAAATCCTAAGGCATTTCCAATTATTATCCAGCAAATGTCGTAAGACTTGTAAAATATGTAGTAAGTGCGCGAAATTATGTAATAGGTTTCGTAAAATATGTAGTAAGAATCCAAAATTATGTAATAGGTTTCGTAAAATATGTAGTAAGAATCCAAAATTATGTAATAAGTTTCGTAAAATATGTAATAAGAATTCGAAATTATGTAATCCTGCGAAAGTAAGGCTTTTATTTGCGAAAACACAACAGCTAGTCTCTCCTCAATAAATAACTCTTTTAAAAAGGAACCATGTTTAGCCGCTGAACTAGAACATGTGCCCATACCCATAATATGAACAGCGGCTAATCTTCCGATAGTGAAATTAGATTGCGGCAAAAAAAAGGAGAAGTGCGCGAACACTTCTCCCCTCTAACAACCTATTAATCTACGACAAATTTCGGGGCGTGACAGGCACATTACGCTTCCACCGTCTTTGCAATAATCGCTCCAACAACCAGACCCCATACCGGTGCACTAATATGGAAAAATGATACATTGGATAACGCGATGAGGAACGCAAATAGGGCACTTAAGCGATATTTATTTTCGGAGAAACCCAGCTGCAAACTAGAAAGAAGGACGCTGACTAACGCAAATCCTGCTAGCATCGACACAAACGCGTGGGGTAACGCTTGGATAAACGGAACAATTTTCCAAGCGAATACTCCAAACAATAATGTCAAAACCCCCGATACCACCGCTGCCATATACCTCTTTGATTTTACCCCTGCATCCGAACTAGAACAGATGGCGGTCATCATGCCAGCAATATTCGCACTTTGCCCCCCGAAAAAACTGGCAATAATCGAAAACACTCCACTAAAAGAAACAATTTTTCGGATCGGAGGTTCAAAATCCGAGCTTTCTAGTGCGCCGATTCCAGGTGCCATATCATTACTTAGGATTAACATGGCCAGAGGCAGACCTAATGTGACCATGCCCATCCATGTAAATTCCGGCATTTGAATGGATGGTAGAAAAAAAGCAATCTCCTTAGATGAGCTATGTAGATCTTGGGTTAAAAACAAAGTAATAAAAGCGACAACCACTGCGACCATAACGGCCGGGATCCGTTTTGAGATTTTCGTACTGATAAAGAAACTAAGCAAGGCTGCCCCACCCACTAAGGGTAAGGCCTTAACGTCTTGAACAAGCTGAACCACATAGTTGGTGACCAGACCTGCAAGCATGGCTGCAATGACTTCTTTCGGAACCCATTTAATAATTTTAGTAAAAAGTCCTGACAACCCAATCAGCAAAATCAGCAGCCCTGACATCACATACCCGCCAATTAGCTGGGGATAAGTAAAATGTGCTGTCACTGTCGCTAAAAAAGCAACCCCCGAAATCGAGTGAGCTCCGGTAATGGGAATTCTAAATAACAGAGGCATTACGATCCCTAACAACCCTCCAAAGAAATAGACGGCAAACATCCAATTGATGGTTTGCTGATTAGAGAAATGCCCTGCCGCTGCTGCCTGCAGAATGATTAACGCTGGACCTGTCATGACTAAAGTACTAGAAATTAATCCAGAAGATACGTTTTGAGTCGTTAGATCTTGAAAAACTGATTTCCTTTTATTTTCAGGTAATGGTTCAATTGATTGCTCTCTAATTAATCTATTTGGATGCCCCATTTTTTCTCCTCATACCCTTCTTCAAGTAAAAAACTTTTATTGTTAGTTTAGACAACCTTCTACAAAATGTATAGAACAAAGGCAATCTTCGACAACCGTTAATATTATTAAAAACTCACTGGCAGTCCTTATCATAACAAAAGGGACGGGGAATAAACTAGAGGAAAAAATAGCTTAAAAAAGGGAAAAGGTGCATTCTCGCCGGTTATCGAGACTGCACCTTTTTCTTTTAGCCTTTGATGGCTTACTTTTTCAAACGATCCACAAACAAATTTAAAAGTTTGACCGAATTGCAGGTATTATTTCAGTTACTATTTCATAGATAATACCGCCTGACATTACGCCGATGAATTCATTTTTTTAACCTCCACGGGCATCATTCGCTTCCTATGGTTACCGTTCATCTAATTTTTCAACCTCTACGTGCACTAGTCGCCTTCACTAGCTTCCAACCAAGCTAAAAAGGAGAAGTGCGCGAACACTTCTCCCCTCCAACCTCTATCAAACTCTGAAAAAATTACAAATTACCATTAAAAACTGAAAAGAACTTTTTCTACCTACCCCCAAAATCTTTAAATGACTACCTAAGCTTATTCTGTTAGTCATTTTTTGTCGAAAAGTCTGTCCCTTCGATGCGCACGATTTATAATTCCTTTCGATTAACGTTTCAGTGAACCTTTTACAGATTTAATTGTATAAACTCAATCGATTAAAATAGAATTTTTGACACTACGCCTATAGGAGGAGTCTATGTGAATCGAATTTTTAGGTGGATTGTTAGATCATTATTTGCACCTGTCACTGGTAATGCAGGAGCGGTTGCAAGTACACTTGGTTTTTTCATGGGGTTTTTCCCTTTAGATAGTTTTAGAATTCCATTATTGCTTGTTCTTTCACTTTTGTTGCGTCTTAATATCATTGCCTTATTTCTTGGAACGTTGATTCCGCTTTTTATACCAAAGATGAATCATTTACCCTTCCTGGATATGCGTTTATTGGAGGATTACTGGTTATTTTCTACCCTGCAGTCTAAAATACAGCTTTCACAAACCATGGCTTCAGGTGTCCTAGGAGGCTTGATTGGTCTTGTCTGCTACTTTATTTTCCATTGGTTTTACAATTTAGGGCTGAAAAAGAGGGAGAGAAATCAAGAACATGTTTTTCTTGATCCAGCCAAAAGACGCTGGTCCATTATCAAACGAATGAGTGCAGGCTTTACGGTTTTAATTATTTTAGTATCGACTATTTTTATTGAAAGTCTTAATACGAACCCTGAATTTCCTGAACTACAATTAAATAAAAGCGCAGTAAAGAGCGGGATCGAGCCGATTAATAAAAGTTTCAGTGCAGAACAGCTTGCCACTCAGTTTCAAAAAACGAGTCCATCCCCTCTTATTCAAAAAAATATCGGGCAATCGAACAAGAAACAAGAAGTGTATGGTTTTTACGTCGATTGGGACAAAAACAGCCATACTTCTTTTAAAAAGAATAGCGATTCGATTACAACATTAGTGCCGGGGTGGATGCAGCTGACACCTGGTCTTACCCTAAAAACCAGCACGGACAAGTCCATTATTGCAGAGGCCAAAGCCCATAATATAAAGATTCTCCCATTAGTGAATAATTTTAGTAATAATAAATGGGATGGCGAGGCTCTACACCGCTTATTTATTACTCCCGGTGCTGAAGATCTTTTTATTAAAAAGATGTTGGAATATGTGAGAACAAATGACTTTGACGGAATTAATATAGACTTTGAAGATATCCAGCCAAAGGACAAAGAGGATTTCACTCATTTTATCGGTAAAGTTTATGAGGCGTTTCATCCACATGGTCTGATGGTCACATTGGATGTTCCGCCGAATAACAATAGTTTTAACTATACTTCTTTAGCAACGAACGTTGATCGCATGATTGTCATGCTCTATGATCAGCACCATTCGATGAGTAAACCTGGACCTGTGGCTCCGTCTGATTGGGTAAAAGAGAACTTGAACCAGCTCCATATTCCTTCTGAAAAATTGATTGTGAGTTTGGGAAGCTTCGGTTACGACTGGGAAGAAAACTCCCATCAGCCCGCAGATACGGTTGCTTTCGGCGATATCATGGATTTAGGAATTGGGACCAACCTCCAAATCCAATGGAATAAACAAATAGGCAACCCTTATGTACGCTACAAAAGAAACGGAAAAAACCATGTTGTTTGGTTTTTAGATGCAGCTTCATTTTATAATCAAATGAAGCTAGTGATAGATCACGGTTCAAGAGGAATAGCGGTTTGGCGGCTCGGTTCTGAAGATCCTTCGATCTGGAATTTCCTGAATAAACCAAAGGGAATAACCGATCCATCCCATGCCCTTCAAACCTTGGTCAGCCCTAAGTCTGTTCACTATACAGGTGCTGGAGAGATTTTAAAAATTGCCTCTCCATCAGAAAAAGGAACAAGAACGATTCAATTGGATTCACATGGGTTGATTCAAACCGAGACCTATACTAAATTACCAAAGCCTTCTGAGGTCGTTCGGTATGGCCAGCCGAAAGGTAAGGAAGTCGTCCTTACCTTTGATGACGGTCCGGATCCAACCTATACACCACAAATATTGGACATTTTGGACAAGAATCATATAAAAGGGAGCTTCTTTATCATTGGAGAGAACGCGCTGCAGCATCCAGAACTGGTTAACAAGATGTATAAAAAAGGTCACGAAATTGGCAACCATACCTTTACCCATCCGGATGTTGCATCGATCACACCATTTCAAACGAGAATGGAGCTAAATGCAAATCAGCGATTATTTCAAGAAATTACCGGTCATTCGATGACTCTTTTCCGTCCGCCATATGTGGCCAATGCGGAACCGAGCACAAAGAGCGAACTGGAGCCAATATTGCGAGCACAGGATATGGGTTATACCATGGTCGGTGAATTAATTGACTCAGACGATTGGCAAAGACTTTCTAGTGATGAAATTGTAAACAGGGTATTGGATCAGCTGCCTGAAGGAAATGTGATTTTGATGCACGATGCTGGCGGTGACCGCTCCAACACGGTAGAAGCCTTGCCTACGATTATTAAAGAACTCAAACAGCGCGGCTATACATTTACCACCATTGCTGATCTAACTGGAAAAAGTGATAGTCAGATTATGCCCCCTGTTAAGGACAGCCCTTATTTGGTCTATGACAAGGCTGTATTCATGGTGATACAAGGCTGGCACTTAGGATTAAGCTTCCTGTTCTACTCAGCGATCCTGTTAGGAATCTTACGACTGGCTATCTTCGTTTTCCTTTCAAGGAAGCAAGTAAAAAGGTATAAAGAGACCGTGATTGACCCTAACTTCACACCTTTTGTCAGTGTGGTAATTGCTGCCTACAACGAGGAAAAAGTAATTTGTAAAACAGTAGATTCTATTTTATCGAGCGACTACCCTGCTTTTGAGATACTGATTATCGATGACGGATCAAAGGATGATACCGCTGTTGTCGTTCAAGAAACATATACAAAACATCCGCTCGTCAGATTAATTAAAAAAAACAATGGGGGAAAATCTTCTGCTGTTAATCTTGGTTTTAAAGAGGCAAACGGGGAAATCGTGGTGGCTCTTGATGCTGATACACTCATCGCTGAAAATGCGATTTCATTGCTTGTTAACCATTTTAAGAATGAAAATGTTGCTGCGGTTTCAGGTAATGTAAAGGTCGGCAATAAGGGGAACCTCCTTACAAACTGGCAGCATATCGAATACGTGACAGGCTTTAACCTGGAGAGAAGGGCTTTTGCCGCTCTCAATTGCATTACGGTTGTACCAGGTGCGATCGGTGCATGGAGAAAGACGGCCGTAGAAGATGCAGGATACTTTCAAGAGGATACACTGGCAGAGGATACCGATATCACGCTTACCCTTTTACGTCAAGGGAAAAAGATAGAATTTGAAGAAAAGGCTTATGCCTTTACAGAAGTGCCGGAAGATATTAAAAGTCTGGCAAAACAGCGTTACCGATGGGTTTACGGTACGTTACAATGCTTATGGAAACATCGGGATGCTTTATTCAATAAAAAACATAACTCATTAGGATTTATCGCCCTACCAAATATGTGGCTTTTCCAATATATTTATCAAACCATATCGCCTATTGCAGATATCTTGTTTATTTTAGCCCTGTTTAACCCGCACCCTGAAAGAGCAGCGATCGGATTTATTCTTTTCTACTTGCTGGATTTCGGTACTTCTCTCTATGCGTTTCGCTTGGAGAAAGAAAGTCCCAAACCACTAGCCTCATTGTTTCTGCAACGAATCTTGTACAAGCAGCTGATGACTTATGTGGTGATAAAATCGATCTTCTCGGCAATAAAGGGAGTAACCGTTGGCTGGGGTAAACTAAAACGCAAAGGTAATGTAACACAGGAAACCTCGATGGTGAAGGTTAAGGAAAATATGTAATGGAGTCTTCGCACAGGTCTTTCCCATTCGGGGAAGACTTTTTTTGTACCCCAACATTTAACCAACATTTTGATTGAATTTATTAGAACATTTAAGTGAACGTAAGTTGATTTACCGAAGAGTTATTGGATATTTATGTGAAAATGAAAATATAAATTGTGTAAAGTTGCACTTAAAGTAACGGGGCAGGTTGAATAAGAAAAGCCCCTTTAATAATAAGTTGAGTTAAAGAATAGGCTTTTCATATTCCATTATGATAGGTGATATATAATACTTATCCTTTTTTCCGTTATGATACAAGTTTTAATCCTATTGCTGCACATAAAACCATCGTTATGAAGACCAATCTTTTCCAGTCTTTTGGTTCTCCGTAAAAGAGCATTCCTAATATTGCTCCACCAGAAGCTCCAATCCCTGTCCATATTGCATATGCTGTTCCCATAGGGAGTGTTTTCATTGAATAAGCTAGAATGATGAAACTTGCTCCAAATCCAATAATTAATAGAATCAAGGATTTCAAATTACGGTCCTTATGAAGTTTATTTATCATAGCAACACCAAACATTTCAAATAACCCTGCTAAGAATAAAGAAAACCACGCCATTAGGAATCAGCCCCTTCCTGAATCTTATCCTTTGTAACTAATTTCAATCCAATTACACCTGCTAGTAACAGTAATATCAAAAGTGACTTACTCACTTTAAATGGTTCTCCAAACAGTATAATTTCAGCAATGACAGTGCCTGCTGTACCTAGTCCTACGAAAACTGCATATACAGTTCCTACGGGAAGTTGTCGTCCTGCCATAATCATCACATAGAAGCTGATAATAATAGATATAACTGTTCCAGCCCAAGTCCAAAAGTCATCTGCGTGTTTTAATCCAATAACCCAAAATACTTCAAATAGAGCCGCAACAAATACTTTAATCCAGTTTGCATTCATTTAAACATACCTCCAATTTTATTCTTTACCAAAACAAAAAAAGCCTGGGAGATGACTGTAAACAGTTTCTCCCAGGCTTTTATCCTTCCGTGACACAGCATAGCTGTGAGTTCTCTCTCGGACCAGACCAACATTAAAGTTACGGAACCCTAGAAAACATTTGGCTTATGCAATTAGTTTTAAATTATACACACATTTATATATTAGTCAATACTAAAATTACAGAAATTAGAGAAGTAGGATTGTGAAACATTATACTTAAACTAACGGGCAGATTAGTTTAAGTACATTCCTTCACAAAGTCATAAAAAATATGACTTTGTGAAGGAATCGTCTTCATCTAAAAAACAAGCTGCCCACTAATATATTAACGGGTTCTCTTTTGGAGTACAAAACAGACAAAAAGTAATGCAAATAGCCACCTAATTCGCATTTGAATTAGATGGCTTATTTTTGTTGGTATATAAACGTTTAAGGGTTAATAACTTTGTAGCAAGGAAGCCAGGATTCATATTAAATAATCAGGTGCTTTAAGGGAAGATAGACAGAGCTGTTAATGCAGCTTTCTTTTTTATTGAAGTAACGGGAAATTACCCTTACCAAAAGAAATAGTCTGCATTAAATTTTTTATTAGTATTTTAGTGACTCAGTTAGTATTTTGGTTTATATTGGTAAATACAGGTCTAGAGTTTTATATTTAATAGGGGGAAAAAGACTTGATAGAAAAACAAGTAGAATTTAAAAGTGATTTAATATTAAAAGGCACTTTAGCTTTGCCAGAAAAAGATGGAAAATTTCCTGCGGTTATTATGTTACACGGTTCAGGACCAGGAGATAGAGATTCTAATGTCAAAGGTATTAAAAATATCGACGTATTTAATACCTTTGCAAAGTATTTTTCAGAAATAGGAGTCGCTTCATTAAGGTACGATAAGAGAGGTGTAAAAGAAAGCGAAGGGTCTTATCTAGAATGCGGAATGTGGGATTTAGTAAACGATGCAGTCGCAGGAATTCGCTTCTTAAAAAACCATCCTCAAATAGATAACAATAAGATTATTATAATGGGACACAGTGAAGGATGCTTGCTTGCACCTGCTGTAAACAAAATAGAACCAGTTGACGGAATTGTATTCCTTTCTGGAGCGGTTGGTAGCCTATCAGAAGCCATTGATTATCAATTGGGGAAATTTTCTGAGGAAATTAAAATGAAAAAAGGGTTCTTGGGATGGTTATTACGTGTTTTGAAAGCAGACCAAAGAGCTGTAAAACAAAATAAGAAGACAATGGATAAAGTGAATCGAAGCAAAAAAACGGTAATGAGGATAAGTATGGTAAAAATTAATGCAAAATGGATTAGAGAACATCATCAGTATGATGTAGGAGACGATTTACCTTTCGTTGAATGTCCAGTCCTTGCGATAACAGGTTCGAAAGACCTTCAAGTAAATCCTGATGATGCGAAAAAAATTGCAAGTTTAGTAAAAGGACCATCTGAATATCATATTTTAGAAGGGCTTAACCATATACTTCGAAACCAAGAAGAAGATCTTTCGTTTCTTAAAATCAAAAAAATATATATGAAAAACTTAGATAAACCATTAGATAGCACTCTTATTTCATTAGTAAATGATTGGCTTAAAAGGACCTATTTAACTGAAATTATGTTGGAACCTAAAGTTGGAACATTAAATCTAAAAGAACAAATAAATTAACGACAGTATAAAGATAAAAGAAAGACTGAATTCCAGATTTCAACCTTATTGGATTGACCCATCTTCAACAAACGGGGTGCTTTAATTTAACAAGCAAATAAAAAAGTCGATTCCTTATCTTTGAAGTGACCCCGTAAAGTTAGACACATTATTTCGTTAGGCAGCTTGTTGGGCATGAACTCGGTATTGAACTGGGCTCATGCCTTTTAATTTTGCCTTGATTCGTTTGTGATTATAGTATTTTATATACTTTTCTAGTTCTTGCTTAAAGTGTTCCACACTCTCAAATTCTTTTAGATAAAGAAATTCGGATTTCATAATGCCAAAGAAATTTTCCATAACGGCGTTATCGTAACAGTTCCCTTTGCGTGACATACTTTGTGTAATGCCACGTTTACAGAGGGCATGACGGTATTGTTTCATTTGATAATGCCAGCCTTGATCAGAATGAATAAGGAGTTTATCCTCGTCCGTTAAGCGGTCAAAAGCTTGATCTAACATTGTTGAAACAAGCGAATAGGTTGGTCTTGAACCAATGGTATATGTAATGATTTCCCCGTTAAATAAATCCAACATCGGCGATAAATATAGCTTCTCTCCAAATAGTTTAAACTCCGTTATATCTGTAACCCATTTCACATTTGGTTTTTCTGCTTGGAAATTGCGATCTAAAAGATTAGGGGCAATCTTCCCAACCTTTCCTTTGTAAGAGCGATATTTTTTTATACGGACAAGACATTTTAATCCTAGTTCTTGCATGATACGCTGAACTTTTTTATGGTTTGTTTTGTGTCCTCGATTTCTAAGTTCGTCATAAATTGCTTGAATCAATTTTTTTAGCTCTGCATCTGGATCAGGACGACCAAAATTTTTAACCCAATAATAATAGGTGCTTCGCGGAATGTCTGCGAGCTGTAGAAGTGATTTCACCGGAAATTCATGCCTTAATTCATAGACTACCTGCGCTTTGTCTTGTTTGGTGATTTTTCCTTGTATCTTCCCCAAAAATCTCATATTGTTTAATCCACTGGTGAAGCACACTATGATGTACACCGATAGAATTAGCAATTGTTTTCCCACCGTCATTACCATTTAAATATTCTTTTACTGATTGTATTTTTTCTTCTGGAGAAAATTTCACCATAAAAAATGCACCTCGAATTGTTAGAGTGTGTCTAACAATTCGGGTGCAGTTCATCTTCAGGAAATCGGCTTTTTGATGTTGATATTTGGTTAGCGTACAAAATTTCCGAAATGTTGGCGGTACCCTTGTTATCAACATCCAGAAGCCTCTTATAAAATCTTTGCTGAAAGCAGCTTTTATCCGCTAATTGCACACCAAATTACATCTAGGAGAATTGTTAAAACTGAATTTATTCTCGGTGTTGCACATATGCTTGTTAATACGATCAATGTTGAGGAATTTCAACATATTCATGAAAAGATAACAGAAGTGATTTCGGGACTTGAAACTCTTAGAGCACTATTGTCTACCTCAGAAGTGAATGCTAAATTGGACAAATGGGGGACAATGGTTCCTGATTTTAACCCATTAAGCACAGCCATTTTAATATATACCCGCTTTTACCCTCGGTTTTGCGAAATTTTGCAACAAATTGGAGCCAGTGGACTCGTATCGATTCTAAGTGAAGTTGACTTTTCGTCTGAAATAAAAAATGACCTCGAAATCTACTTACAAGCTACTAATGTAAATGCGAATGAACGAGGAAGACTTTTTCGTTTGGCTTGGAACATAAGCATGAATGCATTTGGCAGCAGGCAATCGTTATACGAACGTTTCTTTTTTTGTGATCCGATTAAAATGGCCAGTAATATCTATCATAGTTATGATAAGAACCAAAGTATCTCCCTGGTAAATACGTTCTTAAAAAATGCTAATGAAAACTCGTCGATTGGCAAAACGTAAGGCGAACCAAAAGATGTAGTTGTTCTAATGGACATGGGACAGTCTCCTAAGGCTGTCCCTGAAGTTTTTCTCCGAATCTTTTAAAAACTCTAGTCCATTTCGCTTGAATGATTGATTCTATCTTTACACTAACAAAATTTATTTTTTCAATAATTCGGCTTGTTTTAATAATTTAAAGTGTATTGGTCAAAGGAGTCATTTATATATATATATAGAATGAGTTAGTTCGCTGGTATCCCAATAACCTTAGTAGGAGGAGACTTATGGGAAAAGAAATAAATTTGAATTCTGGAATAGAAATAGGCATCTACACTTTTGGGGAACTACTTTGCGATCCTTATACAGGTCAATTAATAAGCGCAAAACAACGTATAAATGAAATTATAGAGGCAGCAAAACTGGCGGATGATGCAGGACTTGACGTGTTCGGGATTGGTGAGCACCATCGTTTGGATTTTGCTGTATCATCTCCCCACATTATATTAGCGGCTATTGCCCAAAATACTAGCCAAATTAAGCTGATAAGTGCAACAACCGTTCTGAGCACAGTCGATCCTGTCCGTTTATTCGAGGATTTCGCAACATTAGATATTGTTTCAAATGGTCGTTCTGAAATAGTAGCAGGGCGGGGGGCGTTTTTGGAATCATTTCCACTGTTCGGATATAATCTGGATGACTATGATCGTTTATTCTCCGAGAATATTGAACTTTTATTAAAATTAAATGAGAATGAGCGTATTACCTGGAAAGGCCATTTCCGCTCGGAGCTTAAGGGTGTAGATATTGCCCCCCGTCCAATTCAACAGAGAATCCCCATTTGGATAGGTGTTGGAGGTTCACAAGAAAGTGCAGAACGTACTGGCAGGCTGGGGGAAGGGTTGATGTTAGCGGTGCTTGGAGGAGACCCTATTCAATTTAAGCCACTAGTCGAGGCCTATCGGTATGCAGGGTTAAAGGCTGGCCACAATTCAAAAAAACTTAAGGTGGCAATTGGTGCACATGGTTATATTAGTAAAACATCTCAAAAGGCTAAGGAAGAATTCTACGCTTATTATACAAACTATTTCAAGTCTTTTATGAAAAACGGAGGGCAATTGAAAATCTCTCAAACAGATTTTGAGCAAATGGCTGGTCCGAATAACAGCTTATTTGTCGGGAGCCCGCAGGAAATTATTGAAAAAATTCTACGCCAACATGAATTGTTTGGACATCAACGCTTCCTTGCTCAAATTGACATAGGTGGTTTACCTTTTAAAAAAGTTGCTAAAAACATAGAGCTATTAGCAACTAAGGTAGCTCCGGTGGTCCGCAGGGAAACTAAAAAAGGCTGCTAAAAGAAAAACCTTTAGTAGCTTTAGCTAGCAATTGCTATAACTGTATCCGTTGGATTACGGCCCTCGGTATTGTGGAGTTCAAAAGTTTGATCAAAATCATAAACTATGTTTTTCCATTAAAGGGCGCAATTCTGTAGCAAGAATTGTGCTCTTTCTTTATGTTAATGGATCATTTAACTTAATAAGACTTCCAGATAAAACTGGATATTTATGTTAATATTGGTGTGAGATTGTGAAGAAATGTACTTAAACTATAGAAGCAGGTTAGTTCAATAAAGAAAAAAATTTTTGGAAGGTCTTTTTTTCCAATGGTACATAAAAAAGTAAGTAATTGAAATAATATGAAAGGGTATTTATCAGTTGGATTTAAAATAGTTAACTTATTTAAAGAGGGATGTTATGTACTGGAATGGTGTATTAAAAAGATTAGACCTATTTGCTAAAGGTTCGTGGTTTATTTATCTAATAGGATCAATACTGCTATCTCTTTCTATTACTACAACTAAAAATATTTCACGGAGAGAGTGGCTTTTACTTTTTGGAATGATTGGTTTTTATGGTTGGATGGCTAACATTATCTTATTTTTTATATTTGATCAAATGGATTCAGGAGATCCCTCTATTGGTGGTATACCTGATATTTTTATGTTTGTAATTGGACCAGCTGCAACTGCGATCTTGTTTTTAAATCGATATAACACTCCTACAAAGTTAATCAGGGTAATTTTCTTTTCAATGTTATCTTTTCTAGTGGAATATATATTAGGGAAATTAGGTTTTTTAAAATTAAAAGGTTGGAAACCTGTTTACTCAATCCCTTTTTATTTGTTGCTATTTGGGATTGTTCTACCTTGGACATTAAAAATTATAAGAAAATAATAAAGAGGTAAATTAAATTTTCTAACTTCACGGAAAGGGGGCAAGAGTTGAAACTAGGGGATCGCTGCGGCGATTCTTTTTTTATAATGAAATCAAAGATTGTGAAATAATGTACTTAAACATCGGGTGCAAGAGTTCAAGAATGGGTTGCTGCAGCAGCATCTTTTTTTCTTATTGAACTTACGAAACAGGATAGTTAAATAAGGTATTTACAATTGCAAAGATGAATTATATATATCCCCAAAAAAGTATTCTTTTCTATTGATTTTAGAGGATTTTGAGTATTTTTTTAACTTGATGTGCATTTGATGCTACCTTAATATAAACAAGTGTAAAAGTTTCTAAATAAGAGGTGTAATTATGAAGTTTGATGAGTTTACAGTTGGACAGGTGTTTGAAACTAAGTCCTTCAAAATGACAAAAGCGGATATTATGAGATTTGCAGGAGAATTTGATCCTCAATATATGCATTTAGATGAGGAAAAAGCAAAGCAGGGGAGATTTGATGGAATCATCGCTTCCGGACTACATACATTAAGCATTTCAGTAAGGCTTTGGATTGAACAAGGTATCTATGGTGATGATATCATCGCTGGAACAGGGATGAATAATATGAAATTTATAAAACCGGTGTATCCAGGTGATGAATTGTATACCATCGCCGAGGTTATCGATAAGAAAGAGACGAAGAATGAATCGGGAATCATTACTGTATTGTTATCTACTTACAACGATAAAGAAGATAAAGTATTAGAAGTAGACCTGTCGGGATTGATTAAGCGATGATGTGTTGTAATTGAAAATAAGTGAAATAATCTACAGAAGTCAATTACGGCTTATGGGTTGAGTATTTTCATAATTTCATTTTTGGAAAGGGTCTTATTCCACTAACGGGTGCGATTGTTCAATAAGAACAGTCGCTATTCTTGTTACGCTAACGAAGCAGTTACTTGAAGAAAGAAATGTTTAATTTGTTATTGAATTAATAATGAAGGATTTTTTGGTGAAGGGGTTTTATCTAAATGGAAAACGTAAGATATTTAATCGAAACAAAGAAAACCTGGTTTTGATGAATCGGATATAAAGCTGGCTGAAGAAAAGTTAGGTGTGATTTAAGCCCTACTTTCTTTCCACTTAATTGTCCTAGGTTACTTCTTTTATTACTCCAATCACTGAAATGACAGAACCAATTGCTTGGATCCAACTACCTGTTGCTACCAATGATTCGGATTCGGATTGTCCATTATTTTTTTTATAATAGTCCTCATAATAATAGCCTATCTTTTTTTGTTTATTTTCATTATCATTTTCATCTTTTCTTTTTAGTGCCTCTGACCATCCTATTGCCTGTAATGAGTTTCCTATAAATTGTGTTATGCTTCCTACAATGTTTTCGGATTGGCCTGGGAAGGGAGGGAGATCAATTGCATCTCCAATATTAACCGCTAAACCTAAAGCTTGTATCCAGTTCCCTGTAATGAATAATTTATAGGATGCTTCTTTCCTGATGTCAAAAACCAGTCCTGTAATGACAGTAAGATTCCCACTTGCTGTTATTTCTTTTCCAACTGACCTAAGGACAGTCCCTTTTGCCTCCGCATCAATAGCATTTCCTTCAGCCTGTAAAACGTTTCCCAATAGAATTAAGTCATCACGTACGTTACTTTTTATATAGTTGGACGGCATAGAACCAATTGCAGCTGTTATTGTTCCCACAGATACTAGCACAGAACCTACTATTGCTTTAGATTCGCTTCCCATTTTAACCACCAACCTGCCACAAGCTTTAAGTATATAAGAAAAAACCTTTATCGTAGTATTATGAATTAAGGTCCGAATGTGTACCTAATTATTAAAACTAACTTTCTTCATTAGAAAAGACCCCAAGTATTGAGGGGCTGCGTAAATTGAAGATCATGGGTTGTCATTGGAATTTCTTTTTCTTATTAAGGAACTGGCAGGTTACTTGAAGAAGGATAAGGAATTATTATATCGAATATCTATGAGATACCACCCTTTTTTGGAGGACAAGACTTGTGATAACCAAAGCAGAAATAATAAATCAACCTTTTTCGGGACAGTACAAGGAGAGAATTTATGACATAACAAGTTCATGGAATTCTCCAAATTGGACTTTGGTAAAATTTGAAGACGAGGATTTTAATGAATGGTGTGGTGAGTTTAGAGGTTCACCACGGATATTGCAGTATCAAAGAAGTATAAAACAGTTCTTGTCCTTACTTCCGATTACTTATTTCAAGTTGATAGTGATAGCGGAGAATTAACGGAATATGAATCCCAGCCTCAATATCAATGTTT
Source organism: Bacillus sp. OV166 (assembly GCF_900177675.1). GTDB lineage: Bacteria > Bacillota > Bacilli > Bacillales > Cytobacillaceae > Neobacillus. Next base: position 6,058,511 of record NZ_FXWM01000001.1, read on the forward strand.
AACAGTAACACCATCAGGGGATTTCATAATAGCGGATTATTATAGCATTGAAAAAATAGAATCATCAATAAAAGATACGATACCAGTGAAAAGTCCAATTAAAATGGACACAATTAAATTTCATGGTTGGTCTAAGAATAAGTTATTAATTACATGTGATGAATTTCTAAATTGGGATAATCAACTAGCGTTAGAACTTGACGGTGATACATTAGAAATTATTATAAAAGAAATCACTTGAAATATGACTTACCTTCTTGAAGTAACGGGTGCTTTAGTTGAAGAGAGCCACTGATTTTTATCAATGGCTTTTTTGTTTGTTTAATGGAAGACCTCTTACGATTAACTATTTATTCAATCACGGCGGAATTCTAGTTACTTAATTCCATTAATAATTCGTGGACAATGTGTTGTTCATAATCTTTTGGCTTATCCAATAGTATCCCTCTTCTTGACGCAGCTGCAATTATTAGTCCTAATTCATAGTACATATTTTTAGAAACTAATCCTTTTGAAATCATTTTCTTCACTTCATAATAAAATTGAATCAAAAAATCACTTGGTAATTTTTCATACAAAGACATTTTTGAAAACACCCACTATTCCTACTGCTCTAATAGGAATAATATCAATTAAAACTGAAATTGAAAAGAGTTTTTCGCCAGATTCATAAATTTGTCATTTTATTACAGATACGTTTGACAATACTGCTTTAATCTTGTTGAACTAACGGAGCAGGTTTGTTGAAGAAGATATTTGTAATCGAATATTGAATAATTAGTTATATATACAAAAAATGTAAAAGTTTTAGATTTGAGTTAATTAATACAAAGGAGGAATTAAATTGAGCGAACTTAAACTGATTAATACTTACAAAAACGAGCTTCAAAATTACTCTTTGGCACAGCTAAGATATATATCTGAAGAAGCGGTTTGGTCTATTGGGCAAATGTATGACCATTTAATCCTTGTTGGCCATGAGTATCTAGATAATATGGAAACATGTGCTACCTTAAATGATGAACAACCCCTTGGGAAAACGGAGTTTGGTGAGCATTTATATAAGATCGGAGGGTTTCCACCAATTAAAATTAAATTACCGGATGAACTAAATGCTCCACCTAATAATTCATATAGCAAGGACGATCTTATCAGCAGAATCGATCAAGTAATTCTAAGGTTGAGCCAATGGGAATCGAAAGTGGATAATATAAACCCAAATTATAAAGTCGAGCATGGAGGGTCCGGCTGGCTGAATGCAAGGGAATGGTATGATTTGGTTGGTATGCATTTTCGTCATCACTTGCGCCAAAAGGATGAGTTAGAACAAAGGCTTGTTAAGTAACGGGTGTGTAAGTTGAGGATAGGATTGCTTTGTCGAGCCTGTTTTCTTATTCAAGTAACGGGTGCGTTAGTTTAAGTAGCTTTGAATTAAAATATTGAAGCAGCTCAGTTCAAAAATTGGACTGAGCTATTTATTTTTATAATCAAAAAGCACCGCAAAATGCGGTGCAAATTCATATACATTTTAATATACATTTGCAGCTACGAATTCACGTTTTGCGATAGGCAATGGAATCAGTTACCAGCATTGGATGATCCTTTTTGAAAGAATTACATTTTCTTTCCGTTGTTTTCTTTTTTATTGCTTTGACTCGCTGCCTTTTCTTTAGCTGCTTGAGAAACTTGTTGTCCTCGGTTGGTTTTTGTTGTGGTTGCACTAGTTGTCTTATTAGTTTTCGTCGTAGTTGTACTAGTTTTCGACGTCGTGGGTGTTGTCGCTGTCGTTGGTGCTTTGGCGCTTGTCGCAGGTATCGTTGGTGCAGCAGGCTTTGTGGTTGTCCTTATTGCAGCAGTTCTCGTTGTCGTGGATTTACTCGTTGTTGTTGGTGCTTTTGTGCTTTTTACAGGTATCGTTTTTGCAACAGGCTTTGTAGTTGTGGTCCCTCTTGGATTAGCAACGCTGGTTGTCGTTCGATCGCTGGATTTTTCCCTATTTTGTTGAACGGCTGCTACTGCCGTATCATTGGTATTCCTATTTTTTAAAGATACCTTGAAAACAGGACGGTCCTTCACATTAGCTGCTGGTGTTTGAGGTTTGTCCTTTTTTTCTGCTGGGTTGATTACATCCGCTTTTTTTCGGTCCGCCGATATAGGTAAAGCTATTTCTTTTGTTAATTGTTTAATAGGTTGACCTAACAAAGCGTTGGCGACAGAAAACGTAACAGATCCTGCTAATACCATCGCAAGGGCTCCCTTGGTTATTTTAATCATGTTAAACCCCTCGTGTTTTTTTGTGTGTTCATACTAATAGAATACGAACGAACCAAAATATCTTATGGGGGTAGGAAACAAAAACAGAATTTGGTAGTCTATTTAACTTACCTTGCAAATAGATCATATTTTGTAAAAAAACTATATTTTTCGAGATGGGATATAGTATTAACTATTAATCGTTACCGCTGACTCCCTTTTTCTGTGTTCACGGGCACAATTAGCTTTTTTTGTTACCGCTGACTCCCCTTTTCTGTGCTCACGGGCACGATTAGATTCCATTTGTTACCAAACATAACTAGAATTATAGAGTAAAACGAAAGCTGAATGGATATTATCCCCATTCAGCTTTCTGCCTGATCTTAAGCTATTATAGGTAATTTTTCATGCAAAGTAGATCTATTTTTAATAGTCTATTATAAGAAAAAGGTACTATTTTTGTCCGTTTTACCAAACATTAACATTCTATCAATAGCGACTTTACAATTCTCCTATATTTTTAAATACGATATACATAAACTTATAGGAGATGATTGGAAATGAAAATGAAAAAGAGTTTGATTGCTGGATTAGCTACGCTGTCTCTTTCGGTTACTTCAGGTGCTCCTTTGGCCGTTTTAGCCCACCCTATTCAAAATGCAGCTACTGATAATGGACAATCTACATTACGTCCAATTACCTCTGATGTTGCAGTCATTGCCCATCGCGGGGCATCTGCGTACGGTCCGGAACATACATTGGCAGCCTATAAGCAGGCAATGACGATGAAAGCCGATTATGTGGAATTCGATTTACAAATGACGAAAGATGGCCAGTTGATTGCCATGCATGATGAAACGCTGGCGAGAACAACCAATGCAAAGGAACTTTATCCAGACCGGGCACCTTGGCGGGTAAAGGATTTTACTCTTGAAGAGATCAGCCGACTGGATGCAGGTTCGTGGTTTAATAAAACTTATCCAAACATGGCGAAAACTGAATACATCGGACAGCATGTGCCGACACTCGAGGAAGCCATTAAATTTGTAAAAAAACATGGTAATGGAAAAGTTGGCCTTTACATGGAAACAAAAGCGCCAAACGTTTATCCAGGAATGGAAGAGAAAGTAATTGAAATCTTGAAAGAAACCAATGTACTTGATGACGAAAAGCTTTTTCTCGAATCATTTAGCGAGGAAAGCCTTCGTAAATTAAAAACGCTTGCCCCTAATGTAAAGCTGATTCAACTGTATTCAGGAAGTATGCTGACGGGGAAGGATGTATACCAGGAAATGAAACGGATCTCTGACTATGCCGCCGGCGTAGGTCCTAGTAAGGAGCTTGTTGTACCGAAACTAATGGAAGCCGCTCATCAGAATCAGCTTCTAGTGCATCCATGGACAGTCAATTCAGAGGACGATATGGTTTCCTTGCTTTCCCTTGGTGTGGACGGGGAGTTCACAAACAATACGGACCAGCTTGTTGATTTACTGGAAAAGCCGTATATTTCACATGGAGTGGCAAGCGGAGATGTAACGGATTCATCAGCGATTTTATGGGCGCGCACCAATGTAGAGGCAAGAGTTCAGTTTGAAATTTCAACTGACAGCAGTTTCAAACACGATACAATCGTCAAAACGAGCCGTGCAGATGTAGCGCATGATTATACAGTAAATGTAGAGGTTAACGGATTAAAGGCTGATACCAAATATTATTACCGGGCCCATGCGGTTTCAAGCCAGTATACCGTAAATGGTTCATTCAAAACGGCACCAGAAGAAAACAGCTTAAAGCCAATGTCAATCGTTTGGGGTGGAGATACGGGCGGCCAGGGAGAGATTCCGCCATATAAATCTTTCAAAGCGATGTCTGCCATCAATCCAGACTTCTTCCTGTTCAGCGGAGATACCATCTATGCTGATAATAAGACACCGGCTGTTCCTAACCCTCCTTCTGAAACCATTCAGGATTTCTGGGCGAAATATAAGGAGAACCGTACGGATGCTGGATTACGCAGCCTTTTACAGAAAACAGGAACGTTTGCGATCTGGGATGATCATGAAGTGACCAATGACTTTTCAGGTCCTTCCCAGCCGTTGACGCAAGCGGGGTTGGGTGCGTTTAAGGATTATTGGCCCATTTCAAGTGAACGCAGTTCAGCGAACAAGCTTTATCACAAGTATTCTTGGGGTAAATCAATGGATATGATCATTCTTAACAACCGTGGCTACCGCTCTCCAAACACCATGGCAGATGGACCTGATAAAACAATGCTCGGCGAAGAACAAGTAAAATGGCTGGAACAGCAGCTTCTCGAATCAGATGCCAAGGTTAAATTTGTCGCGACTTCCGTGCCAATCTCCGTTCCGACTGGAAAAGCAACTGCCAGGGATGGATGGGCAAATGGAAATCAAGTAAACCCTAATGATCTAACAGGATATGAGAACGAGTTCAAAAAAATCTCTGATTTTATTATCGAAAAAGGAATCAAAAACGTTTATTTCGTCACAACTGATGTCCATTTTGCCGAAGTCATCAAATATGATGCAAATCATGACGGCAAAACAGATTATCACGAATTAATCAGCGGTCCGATTGGAGCCGTAAAAATCAATCCTGGTACATTGGATCCTACCTTCGGCCCTGAACGCTTGTATGCGGAAGGAAACTTCTTCAACTTCGGTGTGTTCCATGTAGATCCGGCAAAAAATCAAGCAGGAGTGGAAATCCGCGATGAAAACGGAAAAGTCCATTTCAGCCAAACCTTCCAGCTTGAAGATTAAAAAATAGTAACCGAAAACCAGGAGACTGTCTCCTTGATTTTATCAACACTAAGAAGCACCGGGCCGCCGCCTGGTGCTTTTTTCAAGCGAATATCAAAACATTTCCTTACGTTCTGCGAGAGGACATGAACTCAAGGGTCTGGGCTATCCCTTCTTTGTAGGAAGTCCGCGGAACATAAAACGCATCACATATTTTACTAATGATTTTATTAAATAATAATTAATCCAAAATAAACCCAGTAAAGAATAATAGTTTGTTAATTAGAATTTTACAAATTATTAAAAAATTCACTTGTAATCTCTTGGAAAAATTGTTAGTATAACGTACATGTAAAATTATTTAACAATACTATTATAGGGATAAAACTACTATTCATTTATAGTAAAAATCTACTATGATCATCAGGAGGTTCTTAAAATGGGCAGAAAATTCATGAAATTTACATTAATTATACTCCCTTTTATTTCTCAGTTAGCGGTACTACCTTTCGTCAATCGAATTGACCCGATTATTTTAGGGTTACCCTTCCTTCAATTTTGGTTCTTTTTATGGATCGTATTAACACCTTTATGCACATTGGGCATTTATCAACTTCAAAAATCAGAAGGGAGTCTTGACTAATGCAGGGAAATTTAACAGCTTTGTTAATCACAGTATTCATTGTCTTGACCGTTGTTTTGATTGGATTTATAGCTGGGAGAAATAAATCTTCACGAAGCTCAGTAGAGGAATGGTCTGTTGGCGGCAGACGCTTTGGCGGATTGCTGGTTTGGTTTTTAGTAGGCGCTGATTTATATACAGCATATACATTTTTAGGACTAACAAGTACATCCTACGCGGCTGGAAGTCTTGCATTCTTTGCTATCCCTTACTGTATTTTAGCCTATTTTGTTTCTTACTTTTACCTTCCTAAACTCTGGAAAGTAGCGAATCAATTTAAGCTAACCACACTGGCCGATTATGCGCGGGAGCGTTTTGGCAGTAAACTTCTTTCTTCTATTATTGCTATAGTAGGCGTATTAATGCTCATCCCGTATATTGATTTGCAGTTAGCCGGGATTCAAGATACGCTTCAAGTCGCTGGAACAGGTTATATTAATGTGAAGGTAGTCGTCATTACGTCATTCCTACTTGTTGCACTTTTTACATTCTTTAGCGGAATCAAAGGCCCTACCTATACAGCCATCATTAAAGATGTTCTCGTATGGGCGATTATGTTATTCCTTGTGATTTCTCTTCCGATTATCCATTTTGGCGGCTGGAGCCCAATGATTGATACACTTGTGAAGGAATCACCGCAATTACTGACGATTCCTACATCTGGCCCTAAAGGCATTCCATGGTTCATGACCGCATCACTTGTCTCTGCCTTGGCATTATTTATGTGGGCTCATGGAGCAACAGGAGTATTCACAGCGAAAAGTGCGGATGCCGTTCGAAAAAATGCCATGTTCTTGCCGTTATATAATGTGGTCTTAATCCTAGTTATTTTCCTTGGTTTTGTGGCTTACCATGTGTTGCCGGCTGGAAGCGATCCGCGTTTTGCCTTTTTAAATCTAATCCAAGTTTCATACGGCGGTATTGGACAAGGTTTAGCTTATTCAACAATTGCCTTAGCATCATTAATCCCATGCTCGATTATGGCCATCGGTGCTTCCAACTTATTTGCAAACAACATTTATCGCGATTTAATCAATCCCAACGTAAAAGGCGCTAAATTAACTCTCGTCACTCGCTCCATGGTGTTTGTTGTCATTGGTCTTGCATTATTATTTGGACTGTTATTCCCTACAGCACTAGTATCTTTACAGCTCTTAGGTGTTTCAGGAATGGTGCAAATTTTCCCAGCGATTGTTGTCAGCTTATTCTGGAAAAATCAAACGAAACAGGCAACAATTATTGGATTACTCGTGGGATTAGCAACAACATTTACAGTATACGGAACAAACAGCTCATTTGGTATTTATGAAGGGTTTTGGGGATTATCAGCCAACTTATTATCTATTATTATTTTGAATCCTTTTTTCGCAGCAAAAGCGAAATATCAAACAAATTCTGTAAAAGAGTATCTGTTTAATCCATCAAAATCTGTAAAATCAAAACTTAGAACAGGCGCATAATGGGGGCGTTTTAGCCCCCAGTGGGTAGCCCAATCAATGCTGAGTTTCATCTTAAAAGTAAGAGGCTTCTTTATTGGAAAATTACACTAACATCTTATAGCTAAAAGAGCGGGCACAATCCAAAAAAGGACGAAGCCCCTCTTATTTTTTTGCTCATTATTTTAACCCTTACTCGTTCGGAATCCTAGCCGCTATATGCTACGGTCGCATAGATTACATGGTCCTGCTACCGCATTAGAGGTTGCCTGGTGTCCTTTCTTTGAATTTTGCTTTGGTATTGTAAATTCCTGCATTTATAAAAAACCTACAAAGGAACATCCTTTGTAGGTTAGTTGGAGATAAGTGATTAGGTTTTTTAAACTAAACTTTTAACGCTTCTTGTTCAACCTTTTGCATCTTGTTTGCACCTATAAAGTGAACCCGTTAGGATAAAGGCTGTTATTCGATAACAGTTATACAGCTTTTGTCTCAATCCCTGTCTCTATTTTCACTGATGTTCTAGTAAATGCACTGACCGCGAACATGAAAACAATGTTAACGACAAGGGCCGCTATACCGATATCAAGATCTTTTATAAACGAAGGGGCTTCCGGAAAGAACGTCCCCATAGTTGAACTGGTTATGGTTACATAAGCGACCATGATGACACCGGCTATAATTCCTGCAGATGCGCCTGTTTTGTTTACAGGGTTTTTCTTCCATAAGCTGCAAAGCAGTGGAGGGAATAATTGCAGCACAAAGCTGTAAGCCATGATCAGCAAGGCAATAATACTGTTTCCACCGAAAAAAGTGAAAAATAAAGCGATTAGTGCCACAATCGGGACAAACCTACGCGTGTATCGTCCAATTTGCTCATCGGTGGTATTCGGTTTGATCGCCTTATATATATTTTTCGATAAAATCGTCGAGGCTGTTAGTAATAACATCGAACACGGAACAAGTGCGGTTAAGATACCGGCGGCTCCTATGACTCCGACCACCCACGGATCGAACGTTGCTTTTGCGATTTTAAAGAGAGCTAAATCTGTATCTGTTCCTTGTAAATTTGGAATTTGTAAAAGGGCTGTGAAGCCAATGAATAAAATGAATACTAAAATGATTTGGTAAAGCGGCAAAATAGCAGCATTCTGGCGCAGTGTCCTTTCATTTTTTGATGATAAGCTTGCACCAAAGCATTGAGGCCACATATATTGCCCTAATCCGATCGTTAAACATGTCGAAATATACCAGGATATGCTGTATCCTTCTTTAGGAATTAATAAAAACTCCGGCTTTGCCGCATCCAATGTTTCAAACATCGGCTTTATTCCGCCGTGGTAGTGATACGGCAAATAAATACCTAAAAATAGAATCACAACGAGAAGGAGAATGTCTTTTAAAATGGCTGTTGAGGCTGAACCGTGAATACCAGACAATGTCACAAATATGGTGACAGCAACCACCCCAATGCACACCGCTAAATTCGGTGAAATCGCACCATATGAAGTCTCTGATACAATGATTTTAAGTCCTTTTAACTGTAAAACGATATAAGGAATCATCGAAACGACCCCGACAATGGCTACTAATAACCCGAGTGGTTTACTATCATACTTCTTTGCAAAAAAGTCAGATTGAGTAATCACTCGATGCTTTTTGGCATAACGCCAAATAGGAGGCAAAATCCAGAACGGCACAATATAACAGAAGGCGTTGAAGATATAAATGATAGGTCCTCCCATTCGGTAGGATCCGCCGCTTCCTCCCAGAAACACATACGTTGTAAAAATTTCACCAGCCATTAACACAAACATGGTGATAGAACCAAAATTACGGCCGCCTACGGCCCATTCTTCGAGCTGTTGTCCTTTGCGGGCACGGACACCTAAATAGAAAGCAAGAAGAAGAGTAGCTATGAGAATGAAGATAGCACTATTCATTTAATTCCCTCCTGTCTATCTATCAGAATATTAATAATGTACAAAAATAATGAAGTTAAAACGAGCCAGGCAGTCGCCCAAAAAACAATGAAGGGTAACCCAAATATATACGGCTCGATACGGTTTACAACTGTGAACGCACCAATAATAGGAATTATTGCTAGGATCCAAATTAAAACTTTCACTCAGATATTCCCCCTCACGAAATTTAGTATGAATTTTCAGACTTTATACTCTCTGCTTATTTCGAATTCACCGAATTCTATTAGAGTAGAGTATTGGTAATATAAAAACAAGTGAGTTTAGCATCATGTTTGAAAACGCTTTAAATTTTTGAAAACAAAAATGAAATGAGTATTACATAAAAGGCCGAATTGAGACCTTTTATGTAGTACCTAATACAGCAGATGAATCTATCAGTCTATCAGCTTTTCACATTTTGAGAAAAAACTAAAGATTTCATCAGGTCTACTACACGGTTACCTACGTCTGATGTAGTAGAAGTTCCATTCATATCAGGTGTCAAAACTTCATCTTCCACCAAAAGTTGTTCGATCGCATCCAACACTAGTTTTCCGTATGCTTCATAGCCGAAAAAGTCGAGCATTTGGCTTGCGGACCAAATAGCGGCAAGCGGATTGGCAATCTGCTGTCCTGCAATATCAGGAGCTGATCCGTGAATCGGCTCAAACATTGACGGAAAGTCTCTTTCCGGGTTAATATTCGCTCCAGCAGCGAGCCCTATTCCACCAGCGATCGCCGCACCCAAATCCGTTAAAATATCGCCGAACAAGTTCGATGTCACAACGACTTCAAAGCGTTTTGGATCTTTAATCATCAACATCGCCGCCGCGTCGACGAGATAAGTTGCAGTTTTGACTTCAGGATAGTCTGCGCTCACTTCTTCAAATACCTGGTCCCAGAAAACCATTGAGTAATTAAGGGCGTTTCCTTTAGAAATGCTCGTCAGCGATCTTCCTTCTTTTTTCGCCGTTTCAAACGCGTAACGAATGATTCGCTCTGTGCCTTTACGGGAAAATACACCGTTTTGCAAAACGACTTCGTGTTCCTGCCCTTTAAACAGCCAGTCACCTGCGCCTGAATATTCGCCTTCACTGTTTTCACGAATGAACAGCATATCGATGTCTTCGCGTTTCACATCCACAAGCGGCAAGTGAGCCCCCTTTAACAGCGTCACAGGCCGAATATTAACATACTGATCAAAACTTTTTCGGATTTTCAACAACAAATCCCATAGGGAAATATGGTCCGGGACACCGGGAAACCCAACTGCTCCCAAATAAATCGCGTCAAACTCTTTCAGCTGTTCAATTCCATCATCATCCATCATTTTTCCATTTTTCGCGTAAAATTCGCATCCCCATGGAAAGTAAGTGAAATTAAATTGGAAACCCGCATCAAGTTCAGCCACTTTATTTAATACTTTGACCCCTTCATTAATGACTTCAGGGCCAATGCCGTCACCGGCGATAACTGCTATTTTAAATTGCTTCACAATGATCTCCCTCGTTTTTAGCCTTGGTTCCAAACGACCAATTTCATTTCAGTCATTTCTTCCACAGCGTATTTTATTCCTTCACGGCCTGTCCCACTTTCTTTCACACCGCCGTATGGCATTTGGTCGACACGGTAGGTCGGCACGTCATTAATAATTACGCCGCCCACATGCAATTCCTGTGAAGCGTATAAAGCATTTTTTACATTGTTTGTGTAAATTCCGGCCTGCAATCCGAAGCGGGAATCATTCACTTGCTCAATCGCTTCTTCAACTGAACTCACTTTGTTTACAACGACAACCGGTGCAAATGCTTCCTGACAAGAAACTTTTAACGAATGGTCCGCATCTGTAATAATTGTTGGCTGAAGAACGCCATCTTGAAGTTTGCCGCCCGTAGCTATTGTTGCATCGCTGCCTTTCGTTTCTTCGATCCAGCCTAGGACACGTTCAGCTTCCCCTTTAGAGATTAAAGCGGAAATATATGTGTCCGAATCAAGCGGGTCGCCGATTTTCAGTTTCTTCGCTGCTTCAGTGAACTTCACAACAAATTCTTCATACACATCTTCATGTGCATATACACGCTGCAGAGAAATACATACTTGCCCTTGGTTAGAGAAAGCCCCCATGATGCAGCGGTCAATAATGGAATCGACGTCAATATCTTTGTCGATAATTAATGCCGCGTTTGAACCGAGTTCAAGTGTCGTCTTTTTCAAACCTGCCTTGCTTCGGATGCCGATGCCGACGCCCGGACTACCTGTGAATGTGACCATGCTTACACGGTCGTCTTCGACAATGGCGTCCCCGACTGTGCCACCGGGACCAGTTACTACATTTAATACTCCCGCTGGGAGACCCGCTTCTTCAAATATTTCCGCGATAAAGAGGGCAGACAGCGGTGTTTGCGATGCTGGCTTCAAGACAATCGTATTGCCAGCCGCAATCGCCGGCCCGACTTTATGAGCAACAAGGTTCATCGGGAAGTTAAACGGTGTGATCGCTCCAATCACCCCAATCGGCTCTCTAACCGTGTAACCAATTCGTCCGACGCCGCCAACGGCTGCGTCAAAAGGAATAGTTTCTCCGTGAATTCTTTTTGCTTCTTCAGCCGCAAACTTATACGTTTCAATCGTTCTAGCCACTTCCGCTTTCGCGAACATAATTGGTTTAGCTGATTCACGAGAAATCACTTCAGCCGCTTCAGCCGCTTTCTCTTTTAAAAGCGCCACAACCTTTTCCAAAATCTCCGCCCGCTGATACGCCGGCATTTTCGCCATACTTGCGCGTGCCTCGTAGGCCGCCGCAATCGCCTGTACCGTCAGGTGTTTATCTGCCATCGCAATTTGAGCGATTTCTTCCCCAGAATACGGGGAGTATAAAGGAGCATATGTTGCTGTTTCTACTTTTTCGCCATTGATCATCAGAAACTGCTTCTTCGCTTTTACTTCATTCGCTAAATTACTCATTGAGGGCCTCCAATACCATTTCATGAAATTGTACAATTGCTTTTTCTGAAGACGAATATCTTCCTTTGTTAAATGCACGAGAGCGGAAACCGATTTGTTCTAACTCGACAAGTTCCACATCTTCCAGGCGAACTTGTTCAGCAAAAGCAACTAAGTCTTTTTCTTCTTGAGTCAAATTCTCATCACGGAAATAATAAGTATAAAGAATCAAAGTTGTTTCATGATCAATCGGCACCAATTGAATCGTCGCCATATTGCCAGGTCCCGGATAAATGGTCAACATTAGGTTTGGCCACAGCCAGAAGAAAGATCCGCCTTGCATTTCCGCCTGATTTAAATCGACTGTTCCATAATTTTTATCCGGTTTAACAATGGAGCCTTGTAGTGAATAATTTTCACAGGTAATAATTTGATAATCATCCATGTCAAGGGCTGCAACGAAGCTTGGATGAGCGACATGACAGTGGTCACACTCTAAATAATTGTCAATAAACGCTTTCCAGTTCGCTTTAATCACCCGTGATGTTTGGTTAGTTCTTTTTAACTCACTTAAAAACGGATATTTGCTCAAGCGGTCGAAGAAATCGCCGTAAGATTCGCTAAGCGGCTTCGCGTTATCGTCCAAGTTGACAAAGATTAAAGATTCCATGATTTCCATGCGGACTGAACGTAAACAAGCGTCTTGTACACAAGCTGCATCTTCACCTTTAAAGTTAGGTGCTTTGTTTAATTGCCCATCTAATTTAAATGTCCAGCCATGGTAGGCGCATTGTAAAATTTTCTTCTTACCTGACTCACTTTTTTCAAGCTTTGTCGCACGGTGCGGACAGACGTTATAAAAGGCGCGGATGACTTCATCCTGGCCACGAGTCACGATAATCGGTTCGTTAGCTACTTCCGTCGTAAAGAAAGCACCTACTTTTTCTAACTGACTAACATGCCCCACAAGCTGCCAAGATTTAGAGAAAACAAGATCCATTTCTTTTTCAAGTACTTTCGGATCTGTGTATTTGTCATAAGTCAATGTTCTTTCAAATGTCCGATTGGTTGCATTTCCTACTGTGTTATAAGCCATAATTCATTCTCCCTCATAAATATATTATTTTTAAGTACTTGCTGGCAAAGACTCTATTAAATATTTAAAATAGTACAACAATTAATGACATACTAGCTTTGCAGCCTGTCAATCTTATATATGCAATTTGTGTGCCAACTTTTCAAAACAGTGCAAACACACAAATAATTTCGATTTTTATTAAAAACGCTGTCATTTTGAGTTATAATTGACTCGATATAGTCACATTTTTGTCAAAATTAACTCATTCCCTTTTGAAAAGAGAGGATCATTCTATGAAAAGTCCTGATGCAACAGGCAATATTGAGTTGACGCTTCAATCTCTTTTAAAAATTCTCGATCATTCCTCCGATGAAATTTTCGTCCTCGACGGTGAAAAGCGGATTCTTTATGTGAACCAGGTCTGTGAGCGCCATTATGGGCTGAAGCCGAGTGATGTCATCGGCAAATACAATGTCGAATTATTTGAAAAAGGCTACTGGAAACCGTCCATTGTGCCGGAAGTGTATAAAAGTAAAAAGCCTTGCTACTTGAGGCAACAGACGTATATCGGCGCTGAACTGATAACGTCGGCGGTTCCCATCTTAAATGACGAGGGGGAAATCGAACTCGTCGTCATCACATCGACCGAATTGCAGACATATAAAATGGGAAAAGTAAATGGAATAAGTGGTGAGTCAATAACCACTCAAACGGAAGATGAAGCGGGCCAGTTCATTACTAATAGCAGCAAAATCAATCGAATCCTGGCTTTTTGCGAAAAAGTGGCGCCAACGGATTCCACGATTTTAATCCAGGGAGAATCAGGAACAGGAAAAGGCGTTCTCGCCCATTACATCCACCGGATTAGCAAGCGGAAAAGCGGCCCGTTCCTGACGATTAACTGCGCGGCCATTCCTGAAGAGCTGCTTGAATCTGAACTATTCGGCTATTCAAAAGGGGCATTTACCGGAGCAAACAAAACCGGAAAACCGGGGTTAATCGAAGCTGGGAATGGCGGCACAGTTTTTCTTGATGAAATTGGAGAAATGCCGCTCGCTCTGCAGGCAAAGCTTTTACAAGTAATCCAAGATAAACAGTTCATTCCAATCGGCAGCAGCGAATTGAAAAAAGTCGATATCCGCATCGTCGCCGCAACAAACCGGGACTTAATTGAAATGGTCCATGACAAAAGATTCCGGGAAGATTTATTTTACCGGCTGAATGTGATCGACATTCACCTGCCGCCGCTGCGTGAGCGCAAAGAAGATATCATTCCGCTCACGTACAACTTTTTACACCAATTCAATAAAAAGTACCATGACAACAAAGTCATCTCGGAAGAATGCTTGAATATATTAATCCATTATTCATGGCCGGGAAATGTACGCCAGCTCGAAAATTTGATTGAACGGCTAGTCGTCATTAGCGACTCAATCATCCAGGTGGCCGACTTGCCTGATATGATCACCGACAACGTTGAACAAGTCACCCAGCTCGCTCTCCCCACTTCACTCGATAAAGCGATTGACGAAACAAAGCGGTTCTTAATTAGAAGAGCTTACCAAACTCACAAATCGTCCAGGAAAGTCGCAAAAGACCTCGATATCAGCCAGACGAAAGCCTCGAAACTAATCCGGGAGTACTGCGAGGATTTGATGATTAATTGAGCGTCTTAGACTTTCTTAGACATATTGCTCTCAACCCATTTATTTGAAGAATTAAAAGAAGGGACTTCATTGAGTCCCTTCTTTTAGCCCTTAACAGAGCCTTGTGTCATACCTTCCACGATGTATTTCTGCGCAAATGCGAACAAAATAAGCGTAGGAATAACAGATAAAACAGTAGCTGCAGACATGGCACCCCAATCAATATCATATTTTGTGATAAAGGAATTCATGGCGACAGGTATCGTTTTCGCTTCTTCTTTGTCGATAAACATAATTGCTAGAAACAACTCATTCCAGCACTGGACAAAGGCGAAAATAAAGGTAGCCGCAATACCAGGCAGCATCACAGGAATGATGACTTTAAATAAAGCGTTAATCCTCGAACAACCATCAATCATAGCCGCTTCTTCAAGACTAGAAGGAATCCGTTCGAAGAAACCTTTCATAATAACGGTACAAAAAGGGACCATCATCACCGTATACATTAGCATAAGAGAGGGTAGGCGGTTTAGCAACTGAAGCTTGGACATCAATAAATATAAAGGCGCCAACCCAATGAATAATGGGATCATTTGTGTAATGAAAAAAGCAAAGATCACTTGCGATTTCCCTTTAAACTCAAACCGCGCCAGTACATAGCCGCTCAGAGTTGCAATAATAAGCGAGAAAATCCCTGCCACGATCGATAGGATTAAACTATTCATGATATAGATATTAAAGCTAGAGATTTTAAAAATATTAATATAATTATCAAACGTAATCGTTTCTGGCCAATAGTGAATCGGAAAAGTAAACATTTCCTTCTCTGGTTTTAATGAAGTAATGAAAATCCAGTAAAGCGGAAACACGGTAAAGACAAGGAATAAGGATAAAAAGATAACCTTAAACAGCAGTCGCCAGTTGATGTGTCTCGCCATTAAAAATCACCCGCTTTATTAAATTTCGTTGCCAACAAATAAAAAATAGAAAAGAAAAGTAGAAGGAAAATCATAATGACACCCACTGCTGCTGCTTGTCCGTAGTTTTGTCCCATTATAAGTTTCTCCAGCATATAGGTCGAGAGAATATGGGTCGAACCCGCAGGCCCACCATTTGTTAGTGAATAAATCAAATCAGGAAAGTTTAATATCCAAATCACGCGTAATAAGGTAGTGACAATAAGTGTCGGTAAGATATACGGAATGGTAATCTTAAAAAGCTGCTGGAAATAGTTTGCCCCGTCGATCTTGGCAGCTTCATACAATTCGTCTGGGATAGATTGCAAGGCTGCTAAAATCATAATGGCGAAGAAGGTAATACCATACCAAACGTTAGCAACAATGACAGAAACCATGGCCCAGGTCGGATCCGCTAAAAAAGGGATTGCAGTATCAATCAAACCCAACCTCATTAAAAGGTCATTAATCACTCCGCTTTGGCCATTCAACATCCAACGCCAAATCAAGCCGATTAAGAAACCGGACATCGCCCATGGAAAAAAAATAAAAGCTTGGTAAACTCCTCTGCCACGGAATTTTCTCCTTAATAATAACGCGACAATAATACCAATAGTAAATTGAGGGATTAATGAGAAAAAGACCCAATAGAAACTATTAATCAGTGACTCTCTAAAACCAGCTTCAGCCATGATGGTTTTAAAGTTATCAAGACCGATAAACTCGATGTTCGTTAAGTCAAATAACGAATAGCTTTGAAAGGCCATGACAATCCCTTTGAATAATGGGTAATAGATAAAGATGGTGACGAGCAATAAAGCTGGGAGTAAGCAAAGGAAAATAAAAAGTCCATGTTTAGATATACGAAATGACGGCAATCCCCGTTCAGTTACGATTTCAGTTTGTGTTTTCAACTTTTATAATCTCCTTTCCGTAAAAAAGAAATGAGGGCAGAAGAACATGACTGCCCCCAAACAACTTTATTTTTTATTTTCTTTTTCTTTTTTCCAAAAATTCGTCCATTTGGATAAAGCATCTTCTTTAGTTAACTTCCCTAAAAGCAGTGCTTGTATGTCTTTTTCAGCCAATGCTCTGTATTCGGCATATCCTTTATACTCAACAGGACGATCAGCAATTAAGAACTCTTCTGGCTTTGCATTCATTTCAATATAAGAGCTGAAATAGCCATCCTTGAAGTATGGGTCATCCCCTGCGCTTAAATGAATCGGAATTAAAGAATTCTTTTTCGCAAAGTTTAAGTTTTGCTCAGGGCTTGAAAGGAAGGAAACGAGCTTCCAGGCTTCGTCTTTATGCTTAGAAAAAGCACCGATTCCCCAGCCAGCCGTTCCTGCAGGCTGTTGAGCTACACCAGATGGCGTTCCTTTTGGAATTGGAGCCGTAGCCCATGTCCCTTTTTTCATGTTTTCATCCGCTGTAACAATAACCTCTGGGTCCTGAATCAACATGGCAGTCATTCCGGAAGTGAAGCCTTGAACCATTTCAGGATAGCTCCAGCTAATGGAATCAGGTGGCGATGCTTGCTTATACAATTTCACATAGGTATCTAGCACTTGCTTGGCTTCAGGTGTATCAAACATAACTTTTCCGTCTTGCGTGAAATAAGAATCCTTCGGAGCAATTTGCTTGCCAAGATAGGACCATGTCATAAATTCGATATAGTCAGACGCACCCGCACCGCCTCTAAAGCTATAACCATAGCGGTTTTTAGAAGGATCAGTTAGTTTAATAGCTGCCTTAACTAAATCATCCCAAGTTTTCGGAACTTCTAAGCCAGCCGCTTCAAACCAATCTTTCCTATAGAACAACGTTTTTTCATACACACCATACGGAATATAATAAGGTTTATTGTCAACAGCTGTAGCTCCGTGCTTGATGGTTTCCGTTAACGTATCCCAGTTCTCCCACTTGCTTGTATACGGAGAAAGGTCTTCGATGAATTTGTTATTGGAGAAATTTTTAACCGTTTGTTCGCGAACCTCTAATACATCAATATCCTCTTTCGCCACTAGCATTTGTGTTATTTTTTCGTCTGCACTCTTTAATGGCGGGGAAATTAACTCAACTTTAATGTTTGGATTTTCATCTTCAAATTTAGCTAACATTTCTTTTAATAGTTTTGTTCTTGCAGGACTTGTGATACTCTCTACCATCCTTAACGTGACTTTTCCATCTTTTTCTTCAGAACTTACATCTTTTGTGCTGGAGCAGCCTGCAATGAGGCTTAATAACACCATTAATGACACCAAAAACAGAAATCCTTTTTTGAGATGAATTATCAATTTTTATCCCCCTCTGAAATGGTTGTTTATATATAAAAGAATTTAGCTTCTTTTATACCGTTAGTTTCTGTTGCAATGCTGTGCTTAGGTCTTCCATCAGTTCATCACTATTTTCTAGCCCTACGGATATTCGAATCAGACCTGGATCTATACCGCTATTGATTAAATGCTCTGTGTTATTCCCATAGTTTGGAGAAATCACTAAACTTTCAAAGCCGCCCCAGGAAACGCCAATTTGAAATTGTTTCAAACTGTTAATGACTTTTCGCACGGAATCGAAAGAATTATTAGCAAGTTCGAAGCTCATCAAACCGGAATACCCCTTTAATTGTTGTTTTCCAAGTTCATAGTCAGGAGAACTTTTTAGGCCTGGGTAGTGGACCTTTTTTACAGAAGAATGATCTTCTAAAAATGAAGCTATTTTCAATCCGCTCTCATGATGTGCCCTCATACGAATAGGCAGGGTACGCAGTCCGCGCATTAATAACCAGGCTTCATAAGGTGGCATTACTCCGCCTAGTAATTGATATTCGTGGTAGAATAGATGGTCCATGATTTCATTACTTGTTATCAAAGCACCGCCCACAAGATCACTATGCCCTCCTAAATACTTGGAAACAGAATGGACGACGATATCAATTCCAAAGGTTAGCGGATTTTGGAACAATGGAGTGGCCCATGTGTTATCAATTATTGTTTTAATACCGTGTTGCTTAGCAAGAGTTGAAACCGCTTTCAAATTAACAAGCTTAAAGGTCATTGTGGTTGGGCTTTCTAGGTAAATCACCTTGGTGTTAGGTTGAATCAATGACTCAATGACATCCAAATCCGTGGAAAGAGTATTGGTATGGGCGACACCGAATTTTTCAATATAGGTGAAGAATTTAGTAGTAGGCCCGTAAATATTGCTAATACTTAAAACATGATCCCCAGCTTGTAAAAACGTTAAAATAGCCGATGATATCGCCGCCATCCCTGAGGAAAATAATTTACACTTTTCTCCTTTTTCAAGGGCGGCAATTTTTTTCTCAACTATTTCAACAGTTGGATTCATACCGCGCCAATATAGATAATTGCTTTGCTCATCTTTCATCGCTTCTGTGAGATCATCGAAGTTCTTAAACACAAAGAGTGAATTCTGATAGATTGGGGGAACAACAGCACCATGAAAACGGTCATACTCGTCCCCTAGGTGTGTGCAAACATGCTCATCTGAAAACAAATTGTTATTCATTCTCATGCCTTCTTTCTTAAATTTTTCTAACAGTATGTTCGACAGCGTCTATTATTTTATTAAACTCTTGTAACGCATAAGCGGGGTCCCTCTGTTTAATGCCCTCCAGCATGGTGAGATGAAATGGTAAGGTATCACTAAAAATATGGTCGATTCCAAAAGGCTTGCTCCAAAGTTTATTAAATGTGTCTGAGACCGATTCAGCGACACTTTCTAAAAGTGGATTATGGGATGCTTTATAAATGGCTTTGTGGAAAGCCCAATCTTCTTCAGAAGAATCAATCCCTGCATCTTTTAGGGAGGTTACCTCAGCTATCAGTCTTTCCATTTCTTTAATTTCCTCATCTGTCGCCCTTAATGTGGCTAGCTCTACTGCTTTTCCTTCAAGAGCTCTTCGCAGCTCGCTAATATGCAATAAGTAATTTTTCTCCTGCTCCACATCGATTTTGGCTTCTATTTTTAATTCATCACCATTTTTTACAAAAATCCCTTTACCGTTTTGTATCTCAATTACATTTATACCCTCAAGGTACCGTAAACCCTCGCGAATACTCGATCTGCTAACACCTAGTTTTGTTGTTAATTCTGCAACAGACGGGAGTTTATCTCCCCTTTTTAATTGATGTTCGTTTATAAATCTCTTGATTTCCTCTGCAATCATTTCATGCATGGAAACTTTTTTAATGCTTTTCATAAGACGGTCACCCTTCTAAGAATCTTTTTTGCTGCTCTATGACTGTCCACCTATCCGATAGGTAAAGTTTATTCTGAAAATTTCAAAAAGTCAATTTTATATTTAAATAACTTTATCTCTTCTGCAAAAAATAAAAAAGCGTAAAAATCCAAACTCAAATAGGATCTTTACGCTTCGTTTGTATTAGCTAAATTTCACCATATTACATATGTAAAAAAATCAATTCACAATTCCCATCCACCTCAAAGTCACCAAATCCTACAGGGATAATAAAATGAGTCCCCTTTTCAAGTTCATATTGATCACCATTATGAGAAAGTGTCCCGTCACCCTTAATTACACTGATAAGCAAATAATGGTCATTAAATGAGAAATCAGCTCCACCCATTATTGGGTTGTTGTGAAGAGCCTGTTAGTTCATCGAATATTAATCATTTAATCCCTTTTCATTGAGAATTTGCTGCATATATTTTTCAACCCTTGACTCTCGAGTTTTGGATTGTTTGGGTTGGGAAAAATAAAGTATGTATGCTCTTTGCCGTCCCGGCGTCAATGCTTCAAAAGCAGTTTTCAAGGCAGGGATTTCATCGAATTTATTTTGAAGTTCTTCAGGAATTATAAATTCTGTATTCTTTTTAAAATTCACTTCCAAACCGGCTTTTTCAACTTCAATGGCTTCATAAATATAGGCTTTCAAGATGGATTCCATTTCAACTATTTCTTGAACATTCGTGAACCGAATCTGGCGTGCCGCCTGTACATTCTCCGTTTGTTGGATTAGAATCCCATGGGTATCCTTTAACAAGGCGCCTTTGTGAAACAGCAGCGCACAATATTCTTTAAATCCATGTATTAAAACTATGTTTTTTTTCTCAAACGTGTAACAAGGATGCATCCACTTAAATTCTTCGGTCAGCTCACAGTCAAGAACGATATTTCTCAACTTCCCATATTCTTCCTTCCACTTTTTAGCTTTACTTAAAAATTCATCAACCTTAGGATTCATTCTACTATTGGTCATCCAGGAACACCCCTCTTCAATTTTTGGCCCGAGTATTAAATTATAATCTGTTTTTTTAAAATAATAAAAAACACAACAGTTCGTTGTGTTCAATTCATCTATCGAAGTCGGTCCAATAAGAAACCGCCTTTAAATCTTCTTGGCTCATATGAAATAATAAACGCACTAGGTTCAAACATTTCCACAGTTGCAATTAGTTCATTTTCTCTATTTCTCTTTGTCAATATTTCCATTCGATAACGTTCACTGTCTCGGCCTTCACCCGTATATAAAGTAACGCCGAAGCCATTTTGTCGTAATGTGTCTATCAAATTACTATTTTTTTCTTGTGTATTAACCGTTACGTTTATATAACCAATAGCTATTTTTTGTTCCAATTTCGTCCCAAGTATAATTCCTAACCCGAAGCCAACTGCATAAACAACCATTGATACAAAACTTTGATCTCCACCAAATACGAGAGAAAGGCCAAAAACATAAATTAACATTTCTGCAATACCTAATATCGATGCTAACACAGTTATATTTTTAACCAAAAAGATTGTTCTTAGCGTGTATATAGGTACATAAATCAGTTGCAACAGCAAAATCAAAAGAATCTCTTTCACTTTGGCACCTCTATCGTCATATTTAAAATACACTTTATTTTATCTTTTTTTATCTAAATAAAATAGTGTTATTCTTACTTTAATAGGATAGAAGATATTTAACGTTTCTACTACAAAAATTTCAATAAAAATGATATATTGTCAGATTTTCTCAAACCTTGTAGAATTAAGATTGGATAGATCCGCCTGTAAAAAAAGAGAGAAATAGGTGATCTATACCGAAAATATCCTATCTAGGGGGAAATTATGAGAAACAGCAAGGTTACCATCTTTTTATTGTCCTTTTTCTTTTTATTAGCCGTCTCCTTACTTCCAGAAAAAGCTTTTGCAGCAATAGGGGACAGAGCGACACCGTACAGTGCATGGGATTATCACGAGTTCACTTTGCAGAAATCCAGTTCTGACACATCTAAAGTGGTGGGTTTACAGCAATTTGATATGTATTTTGGTGAAGAGGCCAACGATATCATCCAAACTGAAGATGGATCCAACCAGGATCCGGCAGCGGATGAACAGTGGATATTGATGGGTTTTGATATGTCCTATATCTCCGGACCGGAAAAATCCTTAATGCGCGCTGATCTCATTCGGAGCGATTATAATTTCTATACAAAGGGCGGGGAGAAAATCACCCCAATTGCAACCGCCTCGTTTACAGACCAATTAGCAGGACTGGATGAAAACGGTGTTAATTTAGACCGTGAAGCATCAGCGTCCGAAGTATGGTATGGGATTCTTGTCAAAAAGTCAGCCGACCTCCCGGTGATCAGGATTAGTACGGGCGTGAACCAGTCAACGGGTGCAATCAATTATAAGTGGTTTACAACTGACCCATCCTATCTTGAGCCTGTCGTTACATCGAAAGCGACAGCGAGCTCCTATAATAGCATAAAGCTGACATGGACTCCTGCAACAGGCGTCGATGGTTATGACATTTACAGGTCAACATCTAGCAACGGAACCTTTACGAAAATTACCAGTATCGCTGATCCTACTGCCTATTATTACACAAACACAGGCTTGAATACTGGCACAACGTATTACTATAAAATCCAGACTTATTTTAAATTTGATAATGGCGAAAAGATTTACGGTGCATTCAGCCCGGTTGTTTCCGCAAAGCCAGTACTAACGGTCCCAGCTTCTCCGAAGGCAGCATCGGCTTCTTATTCCAGCATCAAAACCAGCTGGACTGCCGTCAGCGGGGCAAGCGGGTATGAAGTATACCGTGCAACCTCCTCAACGGGGACGTATTCTGTAGTCGGTAATACTACGACCGCAACGAGCCTCACGAACACAGGGCTTTCTACCAACAAAGTATATTATTACAAAATCAGGGCGTACCGAATGGTCGGGACAACCAAAGTTTACGGCGGTTATACTACAGTGGTCTCAGCCAAGCCAATCCCGTCCGTTCCAACTAATTTCAAGGCAGCATCCGCTTCATATTCCAGCATCAAAACCAGCTGGACGGCTGTCAGCGGAGCAAGTGGGTATGAAGTATACCGTGCAACCTCCTCAACGGGGACGTATTCCTTAGTCGGTAAAACCACGACCGCAACGAGCTTCACGAACACAGGGCTTTCTACCAACAAACTATATTATTACAAAATCAAGGCGTACCGAATGGTCGGGACAACCAAAGTTTACAGCGGTTATACCACAGTGGTCTCAGCCAAGCCAATCCCGTCCGTCCCAACTAATTTCAAGGCAGCAAGATACAGTTCAACAAGCATCAAAACAACCTGGAGTGCGGTAACAGGGGCAAGCGGGTATGAAGTGTATAGGGCGACTTCCAGCACCGGAACATACAGCCTGGTCAAAACTACGACCTCCCTGTATTTCACCAATACTGGGTTGACAACCGGAAGAACCTATTATTATAAAGCAAGGTCCTACAAGATGGTCGGCACTGTAAAAGTGTACAGTGGCTGGACCGCTGTTTCAAGCGCAAGACCGTAAAAGAGAAAGCAAAAAGCCTGGTATTGGCAGCCAGGCTTTTTTTACGGACTAAAAATGCTAGTAAACCACCAGCACGAGTTATAAGTGCAAGTGCTGAAATAAGGCCGCCATTGGCAGCTGGATTTCAAGTAAAGGAAGCTATCCAAATCTATTCTTCAAGTGCAAGTTCCATTCAATCCTTTTAATCCCAGGATCCCGTATTTAATTTGCCCATTGTTTCAGAACTTGTTCTTGTGCCATACGATAAACTTCTTCTTCTGTTTGGTCTTTGCTAGCTATTACGTTGGTTTGATAGACTTTACCTTTATGAGTTACATAGATTGTATACTTGTACATTTTTTTCTATCTCCTTTATTTAATTCTAACTTTTTGTTCATTCCACTTCTGTAATAAATCAAAGTTCATTTAGTTATACCTAAAAAATGTTTTTTAACTTTTTTATATTTTACAAATAAAATGAAAGTGATTAAAGCTAAATAAAAGGTCAAGATTTGACAAATTCTCAACTTAACAAAAATTAATATACTCACTAGCAACGGTAATGACTGGAAAAGTCAGTAAAATCAACAAACTTTATATGATTCTAATCTCTTATGTATTTTTTTACACTTCTTATAATGCAGAAAAATGTCGAAACATATAAACTAAAAAGCCCCGCATCCACAATTGTGAATGCGGGGTCTATGGTTGATCAAAAGAATACTGCTTCTTGAAGTAATCCTGGTATTCCCCACTAATAATTAGCTCCCACCACCACTTGTTATCCACATACCAATCAATCGTTTGAGCGATTCCCGTTTCGAATGTGTAGGTTGGTTTCCATCCTAGCTTCTCCAACTTCGTAGGGTCAATCGCGTAGCGCTTATCATGACCCAAACGGTCTGGGACAAACTCAATGAACTCTTCCGATTTTCCTAACGTGGTAATAATCGTTTTAACCACTTCTAAATTTGTCCGCTCGTTGTGCCCGCCTATGTTATAGACTTCCCCGGTAACACCCTCATGCAAAACAAGGTCTAGTGCTGCACAATGATCATGGACATGCAGCCAATCACGGATATTCTTTCCATCACCATAAACAGGTACCTTCTGATTATTTACAACGCGAGAAATCGTTAACGGGATCAATTTCTCCGGAAAATGGAAGGGACCATAGTTATTGGAACAACGTGTAATATTGACTGGCAGTCCAAATGTTTCGTGATAGGCACGAACCAAGAAATCAGAGGACGCTTTACTAGCACTGTATGGACTATTGGGCTGTAATGGCGTCTCTTCGGTAAACAATGTCGATGAATCCAGCTCTAACTCACCGTATACCTCATCCGTTGATACATGAACAAACTTGGTGACTTCTATTTGTTTGGCGGCATCAAGTAACACTTGCGTCCCTAGCACATTCGTCCGAACAAATATTTCTGGTTCCGAAATCGAGCGATCGACATGGCTTTCTGCGGCAAAATGGACCACATAATCAAACTTTTCTTTTTCAAAAAGCGGTAGAATGGCTTCGCGATCAGCAATATCCGCTTTCATAAAATGATAGTTTTCCATCTTTTCGATCTCGCGGTGCTTGGTTAGATCGCCCGCATAGGTTAATCCATCTAAATTATAAATATCATACTGAGGGTATTTGTTAATCATATATTGAACAAAGTTGCCTCCGATGAATCCGGCTCCACCTGTTACAAGAAGCTTTTTCCCTTGCATTACTTCACCTCTTGCTTTAACGCTTTTAAGTACTGCTCTAAGGATTCCTGCCAAGACGGCAATGGAATAAATCCATTGTCCAGCAGCTTTTGCTTCGACATTCGGGAATTCTTGGGACGAACTGCCCTGGTCGGATATTCCTCGGTTTTAATGCAATGGACTTTTACTATTTTGCCCGCTTTGTGAAAAATTTCTTCAGCAAATTCAGCCCAGCTGCAAAATCCCTCATTCGTGGCATGATAGATTCCATATCGATCCGTTTGAATCATATCAATTAATAAACGCGACAAATCCAAGCTATTCGTCGGCGAACCCACTTGATCTCCCACCACATGTAGTTCATTTTTAGTTTCAGACAATCGCAGCATTGTTTTCACGAAATTATTCCCGTTTAGTCCAAAAACCCAAGATATCCGGACGATGAACCATTCGGATAAGGTCGTTTGGACAATTTTCTCCGCTTCATATTTGGTCACCCCGTAATATCCGAAGGGGTTGGGCGCGATCGTTTCGTCAAAAGGTGCTTCACCCAATCCATCTAATACATAATCTGTACTGATAAACATGAATTTTGCCTTTAGTTCCTTGGCAGCGCAGGCTAAATACTTGGTCCCATCGACATTCACCTTCCAGCAATTTTCTTGATCAGCCTCGGCTTGATCAACCGCAGTATAGGCAGCACAATGGATAATCGCATCCGGATTGATTTCTTTTACAACCTTGTAAACAGAAGCTTCATCCGTTATGTCCAATTCCTTTGACCCCACGCCAATCATTTCGAAACTGCGCCTTTCGCCTTCATGAACCACATCAAAGCCGAGCTGTCCTGTAAAACCCGTCACTAGAATTTTCATCGTTTATTCTCCAAAGTTAAAATTATTTTCCGCATCTGTTAGGAATGGAGCCATTTCATCTTTTGTTGATAATATCGGAGTCATCTCAACTGGCCATTCAATCCCAATGGTTGGATCATTCCAGCTGATGCCCCGGTCACAATCAGGTGCGTATAAGTGGTCTACTTTATATTGAACTTCTACATCATCGGTCAACGTCAAGAATCCGTGTGCAAACCCCTTAGGAATCAATAATTGACGTTTATTTTCCACATTTAACTCGATTCCAAACCACTTTCCAAACGTGTGGCTGCCTTTACGAAGATCGACGGCGACATCAAATATCGACCCTTTGGTACAGCGAACGAGCTTGGTTTGCGCTTTTGGATTTAATTGATAATGCAATCCCCGTAAGGTCCCTTTGGCTGCCGAGAATGATTGGTTATCTTGAACAAACTTCACATCGATTCCTGCTTCCTGAAGCCTTGCCTCGCTATAAGTCTCCATAAACCAACCGCGATGATCGCCAATTAGTTTTGGCTCGATAAACATTACCCCTGGCAGGGAAGTCTCAATCACATTCAACCTATCACCTCTTTTAATACTTGATGCTGCCATTGGCTACTTTTAATAAATATTGACCATATCCTGTCTTGGAGAATTTCTCACCTGATTCAATTAATCTATCAATATCAATCCAGCCATTAATATAGGCGATTTCCTCGGGTGCCGCGATTTTAATTCCTTGATGATCCTCAATTGTTTTTACAAAATTAGTGGCTTCCACTAAACTTTGATGTGTTCCCGTATCCATCCACGTAAAACCTCGTCCAAGCAGCTCAACCTCGAGTTCTCCCATCCGTAAATATCGATCGATTACAGTGGTAATCTCTAACTCACCTCGTGCCGATGGTCTGACACTTTTGGCAATATCCACAATTCGATTGTCGTAAAAGTACAATCCCGTGATCGCATAATTTGATTTTGGTACCTGAGGTTTTTCTTCGACGCTTAATACTTTTCCATTTTCATTAAATTCCACTACACCAAAACGCTCTGGATTTTGCACATGGTAACCAAAAATGGTTGCCCCACTCTCCTTTTGGGCCGCACGTTGGAGAATTTTTCGCATCCCACTGCCGTAGAAAATATTGTCTCCTAAAATCATCGCGACGGAATCATCGCCAATAAACTCTTCCCCAATTAAAAAAGCCTGGGCTAATCCATCTGGGCTCGACTGGATTTTATATTCTAGATGTATTCCAAACTGGGATCCATCCCCGAGCAGCGCCTCGAAACGCGGGGTATCCTCTGGAGTTGAAATAATCAAAATATCACGAATCCCTGCAAGCATTAAGGTGGAAAGCGGATAATAGACCATCGGCTTATCGTAAATGGGTAATAATTGTTTACTGGTGACCATCGTTAACGGATATAAGCGT
This sequence comes from Bacillus sp. OV166, assembly GCF_900177675.1. Taxonomy (GTDB): domain Bacteria; phylum Bacillota; class Bacilli; order Bacillales; family Cytobacillaceae; genus Neobacillus. The sequence continues at coordinate 6,086,035 of NZ_FXWM01000001.1, forward strand.
GTCCCGCTTCCACCTGCTAGAATAATAGCTTTCATCGTAACCTCCATTCCGGGTCGTTATGGAAGGAATTTTGGTTTGGGCTGCCTATCGGGTGTCATTCCTTTATGTATATATGCTTATTTTGTAGTTCACGAAATATTCCACCGCTACATACGAACAGAAATGTTCGATGTTTTAGATAACGCTGGTAAAAATAAAAAGCCCGATTCCTACGTTGGCAATCGAGCTTATTTTTAGGATTACTGGGAATCTTAGAATGATTGAATCGATGACACATGATTGCCAATGATTTCCCATAAATTATGATTGAATAGATGATTCAAAAACTGTAAAATTAATAGAATTGATTTTGCTAATCCATCGGAGGAAATTATGAAAAAGAAGAATAAACGCAAATGGAAGATTGCCGGCTATAGCATATTGGGGATTATTTTACTCATCGTTGCGGGCCTTGGATATGAATACTATAAGATACAGCCGACAAATCATTTTACCACGGTGCCTGTGGTAAGTTCAGGAAAAACGGATGATACCACATCAACAAGTGAATCTGTCGAGGTAAAAGAACCCGTTTTTAACCTGTTATTGATTGGTTCCGATGAACGGAAAGGTCAAAATGTGGGTCACTCGGATTCAATGATGTTGGTCCATGTTGATTTAACAAAACATCAATATGATGCGGTTAGCATTCCACGTGATACCCGCGTTCATTTAGATGGGTACGGCTATACCAAACTAACAAGTGTTCAATATATTATGCAGGCCACAAAAGGCGCCACAAAAGGGGTAGAAGCAGCAGTCAATGCAGTCGCTGAATTAACAGGAACTCCGATCAATTACTATGTCGAAACCAATTATGGCGGCTTTCAAGCAATGGTGGATGCCGTCGATGGCATTGAGATGAGCGTACCATTTGATGTGAAATTAACACATCCTTGGTATGGTGAAAACAAGAATAAAGTGATAAGTGCAGGAACCCATTCCTTTGATGGAAAAATGGTGGCTGAGGTTGTACACGAGCGCTATTCCCTCGCAAGTGGCGAATATGGTCGTCAAAAGTTACAAGAAGAAGCACTAAAAGGAATTGCAAAGAAAGCCTTAAGTCCAAATAATATCACCAACTTGCCTTCTTTAGTGAAATCCATTCCGGACTTTGTAATTGCGACCAATATGTCTACACAAGATATGCTAAGCCTTGGACTAGCAGCGAAAGATTTCGACCCCAACACCCAGTTGGAATACCACCAAATTCCCGGTGAAGGAAAAAGAATGTACGATGATATCTTAAAAGCAAATAACTACCAATTAGTGATTGATCAGGATAAAGTCAAAGATCTAGTAGCTCAGAACTTTTAAATAGAATGGTAACTCTATTAAGCCGAATGATGATAAAGCATCATTTGGCTTTTTTTCGCTTTGGAGTGGAGAAGTGACCCTTTAAAAATAGACTTTGGCAAAGAAGTTAGTTACGTTAAGTGGCTCTACGTTCCCCAGAACGTTGGAATTTCTTGAGTTCAGTCACGTAGGGTAGTTCTACGTGACCCAAGAAGTGCGAAAATTTTGAGCCCAGTCACGTAGAGCTACTAGGCGACGAAAATGTGATTGAATCCCTGATCGCCTGACCTAAAAATAAAAAAACAACCCCTAAAAAGACGGGATTGTTCTAGAAAACGCTTTCATTTATTGGTGTGTTTCGATTAACTGGTCTCCTCTTTTCGCTGCAACCATTAGACTCATAATCAAAAGCATAGAGAACGATCCAACAAATAAGCCTGCAATAAATATAAACATAGTATTACCTCCTAGAGTATGTTTTATAATTCGTAGTAAGGTGATCGATCATATTCGGTAACTGGCTAGCATAGTTATGAAAACTTTAGCCCCTCTAGTTTTGCGACACCATTTTTCAATGGGAGTGCCCTTTCGTACGAACTATGTGTTTATTTTGATATTATACCATCGATTACTAGGATTAAAAATAGCCCTATAAACCTATTTAATTTGATAATAAAGTGGCGCAACAACAGTCCCACATCCATTCGCACTTCACCACATTTATTGTCGAAATTTTTTTTCAATTTTCGCACATTTCTACGTTTTTCCCTAACTGTGTTTGGGTATCATATAAGGAAACAATCTGAAAACTTAACACCCCTTAGTAGGGGAAGGCCTATTTGAGATCTTAACTATTGAAAGCGTTATCAGCAAAACTCGAAAACCATAAATGTTTATCTATGTCGATCATAAGAGTGGATTTCATGGACAAGCAGGGGAATCTATTAATTGGATTAATTTGGGGTACATCACTTAGTGTTCCGTTATGGATTGCGTTTTTCGGTTGGATCAAAGTAATCACTCATTTTATTTTCTAATAGGACTAAACTCAACATTATCATGTAAAAAAAAGCGTAAAATCCTTATCTCATAAGGATTTTACGCTTTTTTATATTTAGAAATCTACTTTCTCTTCTGCAGTGGAAAATCGATTGGTTGGGGTGTTGGTAGTTCCTACACTCGGAACATGTCTCTGGATGTCCATATTGGGGCTCCGCGCTTGAAATTGTTCAAAACACAGGTAACCATGATCTGGCAAAATATATTACCAAAAAACGTGTCATTGTCTATCTTTACATTCTTTGATTATCTTCCATTAAGTTCTGTGTTAAGCATTTTGGGGTTCGCTATCGTAGCCATTTATTATATAACTGTTGCCGATACAGCCACCTTTGTATTGGGGATGCTAAGTGAAGGTGGAACATTAAATCCTTCGAATAAAATTTAAATGACATGGGGTATCATTCAATCTGCTTTGGCTACTGTATTGCTTTTAGCTGGCGGTTTAAACGTATTGCAAACAGCTTCCATCGCAGCCGCTCTACCTTTTGCCATTATCATGATCGTCATGTGCTTCTCATTACTGAAAGGTTTAAAAAGTGAAGTCGACGTACAAAGAGGCAATAAAAGAAGCGTGCAACATTCTTAAAAGGCTATTTAAACAAAAAATTTTCCTGATTGTGTCATTGCTCAGGAAGATTTTTTGTTTCTACTCATACTTAGTTACTGGAACATTACAACTGAGTCTGTCGCTAAAAGGACCAGATAAACTGGTCCATGCTCTAATATAATGTAGTTTCGATCATAAAAAATAATTGTTTCCATTCCATTAAGAATGTTTTAGTTGCCTACTGAAATATACTAACAATTATTTTGAATACTCATCCAGGAGTTTTCTGACAGATCGGTTAATTTCCTCTATAAGGAGTTGCGGATAAACCTATTGGTGCAACAAACGGTACTGCCTTTATTGTTAGAATCCTTACCTTTAATGGCTTTCTGAATGAAAGGTAATCCCATTGAAATTAAGAAAAAGAGGATATTAAAAGACCTATTTTCTAAAATCTCTGATAATAAGGGATAGCACCAACCCCTTTATCACATTTCCCACGCTAGGGCTGTATGGAAAAAGCATATTTTAAATTTATCAAAATCGTTTTTTTCGATTGCGCAAGAACGTTGGAATATCCAGAGATTCTTCTGGCTGTTCTGAATGTCGGTTATAATCTTGAACCGGTTCGCCACGGTTTATCGGATCACGTTGTATATGTTGTTTACGTCGTTCCCTTTGAATTGGATTAGACATTCCTTCCATTGATGGCTTGGAATGCGTTTGTAATAATGGAACCTCTTTTTCAGTGAATCCAGTCGCAATGACAGTTACGATAATTTCTTCTTTTAAGTTTTCGTTAATGACCGAACCAAAAATCATATTTAATTCCTCGTGAGAAGCTGAAGCAACTATATCGGCTGCCTCCTGTACTTCATAAAGACTTAAATTGAGGCCGCCAGTTATGTTCATGATCACACCATGAGCTCCATTGATGGAAGTTTCGAGTAACGGACTATTTAAGGCTTTCCTCGCAGCTTCAGCAGCACGATCTTTACCGTTGGCAATACCAATTCCCATTAAGGCAGTTCCTTTATGGGACATGACCGTTTTCACGTCAGCAAAATCAAGATTGATTAAACCTGGCACAGCAATTAAATCGGAAATCCCTTGAACACCCTGGCGTAGTACATTATCCGCTTCACGGAAAGCTTCAATCATGGGTGTTTTTTTATCTACAATCTCTAATAAGCGATCGTTGGGAATAATAATTAAGGTGTCTACTGCTTCCCTCATTTCGTTAATTCCACTTTCTGCGTTAGTTGCACGCTTGTGGCCTTCAAATTTAAACGGACGTGTTACCACCCCAATTGTCAGGGCACCAAGATTGCGGGCAATTTCAGCAATAGCAGGCGCTGCCCCTGTGCCTGTACCACCGCCCATACCAGCTGTAACGAAAACCATGTCTGCGCCTTCTAACACTTCTTTTATCTGCTGTTTGCTTTCTTCCACAGCTCTTTTACCTATTTCCGGGTTTGCCCCTGCTCCTAAACCTCTTGTCAATGCTGTACCGATTTGCATCGTGACCTCTGCTTTTGATTGATTAAGAGCTTGTGCATCTGTATTAACGGCAATAAATTCTACACCCTCAACTCCTTCGTCGATCATTCGATTCACGGCGTTGTTTCCCCCACCCCCAACACCGATGACTTTAATCCTGGCGAATTGTTCTATATTTGCATCAAATTCCAACATGGTCATTCCTCCTCGTTATCCAAATTGCCTTGATTTCACACTATACAAAGAAGGTCCTAAGAACTCTTCATATTATTCTAAGTTTTTATCTTTATTTGTATGTTTTAGTAGATTAGGAGGCAGGATATCCCCGACATAAAAAACTCGAATAACGAGCACCCTTTTGTGAGGGTCCATTATTCGAGTTATCGTTCAAAAAAGGGTCATTGTTTTGAAGTCATTAGATTTTAATATGAACTTCAGCATTTCTCTTAAGCACTTCTACTTGTTTATTGAGTTGTTCTTGTTGTTTTTGTTGTTCAAGTTGTTGCTTGATTTGTGGTTTTACTTCTTCAAGCTTTGGAAGTTTTTGACCACCAGCACTTCCTTGCTGGGCTGATTGGTCATAATAGGCTTGAATTTCTTCATCCGTTACTTTTTCTACTGGTATTTCATTCTCCATGTACTTCATGATTTGAATATTCTTAGCAATTTTGGTTTTTAGGGTCGTCATACCCAAACCTGCTTGTTTCATAGCATCTTCAAATTTGTTATCCTCTTTATACGGTTCTTTCATTTTAGCTAGTTGTTTTTCAACTTCTTCAACTGATGCTTGATACCCTTTTTTATCTGCTTCTTGAAGAATCAACGTTTGTCCCACTAAGTTATCGATGGTTTGTTCTTTCACTTGTTTGGCTGCTTCTTCAGAAGTAGGATCTTGTCCCATTTGTTGCATTTGCATCTGTAGAGAAGATAACACCATATTATAGTCACTACCTAAAACCTTTTCATCATTGATGATAGCAACGGTTTTCTTCTCCCCTATTTTTTGCTTATCTAGCTTCTTCTGCATTTCTTTTATCTGTTTCTCCTGATCTTGTTGCTCGGTTTGAGCAGTTTTAGTTTGCTCTTTACTATTATCGGATTGTGCACCTTTATCATTTGAACCACAAGCTGTTAAACTAATAGCGATGATTCCTGCAATAAGAGGATATATAATTTTCTTCATGATCCTTCTCCTTTCGTGACCTAGAATTACGATTCTCCATTCAAAAAGATCATCTGGTGATTATTATATTAGACATAGACATCAAATGAAACCTTAAGGGTCCACTTCTTTAATTTGATATGTTGATGACATAAAGGAGGGATAATATGGAAAAGGGACAACTGCATTGTATGGTATGTGAAGCCCCATAGCCTTCCAATGAACATACACCTTAACGAGGAATAGTCTCAAACAACATGCCTTTACAGCGTGTCCAAGAAATCTTATCTTGATCTGAAATTTCAAAACAGCGATTACAAACATGCCAAAACTAAGTATCAAGGACAGAACTTCGAATGTAGCCATTTATAAATCGCCTCCTTACCCCTATCCTTCCAAAAGGGGGAATATACCATCTATTTTTGACTTCTCCAAATCACTTTTTGAGCTTTCAACAATCGCTTTACTTTCCTCCATTTTCTTTCTCCCTTCATTTTTCCTTAAAATCAAAAAGTTTTATTTAGATAGTTTGCAATATTAACCTTTGTTCATTAAGCAAAGAGGACGCGAATCTCATCAAGTAAGCGATTTAAGAAATCTTGCAGCTTTTGTAAAAATGACTGACTCTCTTCAGATTGCAAAAATGTCGATATTTTTTCTGTCGTAACACTTAATTGTTCTTTTACTTGGTTCCAGTCAATATCCATAGCCTTCAGTTTGTTGAAGAAGTCTACTAACATATCTAACTCTGCATCTTTTAAAGTAATCCCAAGCTCCGTGGCAGTTTGTTCAATTAATGCACGCAAGTCAGCTTCTGTTTTCGGTTCATTCTTGGCGATTTCATCCTTTACTTTTCCAATGAGAGCAGCAGCATTGTCCGCTCCAATGGAGTCACCGAGCTCTGCTGTTTTCACCATTTCTTCGTTCGCTACTTTTTTGATTTCTTCAGGAATTTCTTCATTAGTTGTCGTTTCATAAGCTTTCATAATTCCTGTCAAAGCAGCTGTACCTGTAACAGAAAACGGAGCGGCAATCTGAATTGTTGCATCCTTTACACCCGCTGTAGTCAAGGCATTTTTATACATTTCATCCGTAACCCATGAAATATTGTTCGTTTGAACCTCTAACCCGGAATCTTTGGCACCCATTGTGATGCTTGCTGATGAAATAGCAATGGAACCAATTTGTGCCTTTGGAATAGACTCCCCTAAATAATCATGCTCTTCTTTATTGGATACGGTAATAATTTGTGCGTCTTCCGGTACCTCTAACTCTGCTAACATTTCATTTTTTTGCTGTTCGGTTAGGTTTTCTCCTAATGTAACAATGACATCTCCTTCTGCTACGTCTGCAAAGCTGATAGAAGGAACAGAGAAAAGCATCGGTATGGCAAGAAACATTGCCTGTAATTTTCGTTTCAAAAAAAGACCTCCTTTTATACATTAACCATTCATATAAGAATGGTTAATGTTTCGCCAATTATATTTAATATCAATAAAGAATACTTCCTGAAAAATTGGCTTTGAATTATCTTAACATAGAGGTTGGGACTTTCATTGAAAGAATGGGTAACTTTTATGTTAAAAATCTATTAAGATTCTTACATGGTAGATAATAATGTTACAACCTTTACAGTAAGCCTCAAAAAGCTTAATAAACATGACGTACGTATAACGAATATAATTTAATGGAGTAAAACATCGAAAGAAGTCTAAAAAGACGATGAAAAATTACCAAGACCACAACTATATGAGGGACAAATCGAAGAAATGGAACGATAGTAAAAAATTCCAATCGAATGATGAATTTATGTAAAAATACTGCAAATTAGGTAATCTTTAAAGGAACTTTAAGCATGACAAAAAGGCTTCACAGGGAGCGAAACCTTTTTGTTACCAGAGTTCATGGTAATCTATTGTCTTGATGGAAATTAGATATTCTAACCTACTTTTCTTTCTTCTATGGCATGTTGCCAACTTGGGTAGTAATACAAAGCACTCCGCATTAAATCAGGATAAAGTTGTTTTACCTCTTTTTTTCGTAGAGAATTACCTTGGTTCTGTAACTTCTGGATCTGAGTAATGTAAAATGCCCTGGGAGTGGTATAATTGCCAGGGCATTTTGCTACACTAATCTAATCTATTTCTCAGACTTAGGCAGTCACAGCGGAAAAACTCTTAGCTACCTCTGCCACTTTTGCTAAACCTTCAGCAATAATCGTTTCAGCTTGATCTGGCATCGCGTTATGACCTTCGATAATTACTTCATCAACGATTTCCATACCGAATACGCCGCCAAATACATTTTTTATATACGTTGCTGCCGTTTTTAATTTGACCACTGTCAATTTCATATCTTCCTCAATCATGCAAAACTACTACTTTCAACTGTTAATCTGTTGTATTCTGGTTAAAATGGTTGATAGCGTTTGGTTTAAATGATTTAATTCCACCAAGTCCAAAGACAGATTTTCTAGCAATTGAGACGGAATACATTGAGCTTTGTCCTTCAAGTCTTCGCCTTTTTTAGTCAATGAAATGATAACTGTTCTTTCATCCTGTAATGATCTCCGGCGTTCAATGAGACCATTCCCTTCCATTCGTTTCAGCATAGGAGATAATGTTCCCGAATCTAAAAATAACTTTTGCCCAAGCTCTTTAACAGTCACCGATTTTTCCTCCCATAGTACTAACATTACTAAGTATTGAGGATATGTGACATCCAACTCTTCTAATAAACTTCTGTATAATTTAGTGATTTCACGTTCTGCTGAATAAATCTTAAAACAAATTTGGTTCTCTAGCTTTAATTTATTGTTGTCCATTTTTTTGTCCTTTCTTCTATCATCAGTACCATTATAATACATCAAACAGTTATTTAAACCACAAATTAATTTTACACAATTTAATTGTTGACTGCATATTATTTTATTGCTAATATAGTTTTATAAATTAAATTGTGCGCAACTTAATTTTATAAAACTATATTTTGGAGTGATTTTTTATGGAAACATTGTACACTGCAAGTGCTACAGCAGAGGGTGGTAGAGCTGGGAAAGTAACAAGTAGTGATGGAACCTTAAATTTAGCACTATCAATGCCGAAATCACTAGGCGGTCAAGGAAAAGAAAATGCAACAAATCCTGAACAATTATTCGCTGCTGGCTATGCAGCTTGCTTCGATAGTGCGTTAAATTTGGTCGCAAGACAAGAGAGAAAACGAATCGACTCTAAAGTTACTGCGGAAGTTTCACTTGGAAAAGATCATGATGGCGAATTCAAATTAGCTGCGGTCATAAACGTGTCAATAAAAGGGGTATCATTCGCAGAGGCTGAGGAATTAGTAAAGAAAGCTCATGGTGTTTGTCCTTACTCTAAAGCAACAAAAGGGAATATCGATGTAAAATTAATGATGAGTGTAATTTAAATTTTTCCTTCAAGTAACGTCCTAAAGTGGATTTATTATCAAATAAAAAGAGGCTAACTCTCCTAAAAACAAGGAGTAAGCCTCTTTCGTTTGTTCACTTTACCCATCTGCTTTCTAAAAGCCCGGCAAAACTGAATTTTCCTATATAATTTGTTCGACTTCTAGGTATTCGCCATTTGTATCCTCCGCTTTTTTAATAAATATTACTTGGAACACTTTCCCTGCTTTCGCCTCAAAATCTACTCCAAAAGTTAATATTCAAATAAACCACTCTTTCTAGAAACATACGGCTTAATTGCAGATGGAAAAATAAATAAGAAGGGATTTCCTCAGAACTTCTTTCATTTATCTATGCTATTAAAAATGCAGGATACCAATTTAGCAGATGTTCCATTATTTATACAGAAATTTATATTTGGCAATGCATCTCACATTGGGAAATTGTTAGGTATGGACAAATCACTTAAAAATATATATGTAGATGCAAAATAGAAAATGAAGGTCGGGTTGTGGAAAATGACGGTATCCAGAGGCAGGGCTTACACAGAATTTTGAACATGTTGGGTCGAAATTCGTTAATAAAATCTACTATTATCCAAACTGTCAACGCCCTGCAACGCTATGGTGAACCCTTCTATCCAACCCAGCCAGGCCATAAGCCACCTCAATACGATAAAAAACCTAATTTACTTATGATAAGGTTCACCGAACAAAATAAAATAACATGGTTAATTTTGAACACAAAGTATTCATATCTATATAGCATTTTCCCACAATCTTGTTGTGGGTTATATTTTACCTCAACATTGCCTTCATTCAAAAAGCTTATTTTGGATAGCTAATGATAATTACTTATTTCCTGCTTCAGTAAAATTATTCAAATGAAAAAAATATTTATATTCTTTCTATTAAGCCCCTATATTATGGAATCTAGGTGTTAAGTCCAAGCTCACTTATTCCTTTTCCATATAGTAATAAAAAAGGAGGTGAGAAAGTGAGAAAAAAAAAGGATAGCTCTTCACGCAAGGATGAAGAGAAAGTGAGTAATAATGAGCAAAGCTCTTTACGTAAAGATATAGCAAAAATAGAATCGGCACACCAAGAGTGTATTGACCGTGCTTATCGTATTCCCATATTTTTAAGTACGACAACTCATTTAAATGACAACCAACAACGGTTTCTAAACCGTCTAATTTTAGAGATTGAGAATGCTTTGCTTTTTCCGCGTACATTGCCTTTAAGCGAAAGTTATCCCGAATCCATTTTAACTGATATTCGTCGGTTAGTTTCATCAAGCTATGGAATGTTGGCTGTAAACCTTCGTCGTTTTAAAATTCAAACAGTTGACGTCAATGCAGGACCCCTTCCACCATCCACTCCAATCTGGGTAGGATCAGTTTATTCACAAGTTGAACCTTCTATGGCTTTTCAATTTGGTCTACCCTTATTATTAGTAAGGGAAGAAGATACTGACGCAAATAATGGAATTTGGGCAGGCGGAATTGCCCCACTTAACCTCTTTATAGTTTGGCATTCTGAAACTCAAACTGTTGATCAATTCTTTAGCACTGCTGAATGGAGATCAGCCTTTGAAAATTGGAGTGCACAAGTAAGAAATGCTTTTTATATTCAGACAGAGCCTAAGTTCAAGTACAGATGTGAATGATAAACTGGTATTTTAGCATCAAGTCGAAATTATACAAAGCTTTGTTCACCTTATATATTTTCGACTTATTTACATAAAATCAAATATTTCCATTTGGTTACCAAAAACAAAAAGATTTACTTCATTAAAAAACAGCCTTTAATGAAAGCTATTCACCAGTTGAAAGAAGTGTCAAGAACAGTGAATAGTTCTTTAAAACTTTCACTAAAAGTAAATCTGTGCTTACTTATGATAAGGTTCACCCTGACTAATCAAAATGAGGTATAAAAACCCTTTTTTAGATTTTTATAAACCACCTTGGTTCATAAGTATTTCTTTAATATAGGAAGCAGGCAATCGATCTTGTAGCAGTTGCTTCATTATTTTCATGTACGGAGTAATATGTGTAAAATATTTTTTATAGGATGCGCATAAATAATTTAATCCTGGTTCATTTTGATCTGAAAGGAGAAATCTATGTTTAGGACATTCCCCCTGACAAGCAAATCGAACTTGGCAGCTTCTACACACGGAGGGAAGTGTGTCCCTTTTCTTTCGGCCAAAGGCAAGCTGCGCTGGATGATTTATACTATTTAATAAGCCGTCAGTAATATTTCCTAATCGATATTCAGGATACACGTAATGATCACAGGAAAACAGTTCCCCATTGTGTTCCATCGCTACTGCTCGGCCACACTCTTCTGCAAAAATACAAATTGGTGACGGAATCCCGATCCAAGAAGCTAACGCCCATTCAAAATTCATGACAAAAACGGAACCTGCGTCCTTCAGAACCCACTCATTAAATATTTGAATGAGGAAGTCTCCATACATTTCAGGTTCTACCGTCCAAGGAGTGACTGTTTGTTGTGCTTCTTCTACTAAAAAAGAAGGCGGGGTCGCATGGCTTAGAGACAGCTCTGCCGCTCCTTCATTCACTTCCCTTTCTACAATAGGGATAAACTGTATATATTTAATTTCTTGCTGCTTAAAAAAATGATATACTTCCAGAGCTTTATAAGCGGAATGTCTCGTGACGCAGGCTAGGACGTTAAACTCGACGTGATGTTTCTTTAACAGAGATATGCCCTTCATGACCAATTCAAACGTAGGTTTTCCCCCACGGTCAATCCGGTACTTATCATGAATAGGCTCGGGTCCATCCAAGCTTATACCTACCAGAAAACGTTCGGTCGAAAAGAATTCACACCAGTGATCATTTAATAATGTTCCATTTGTTTGAATCGTATTAGTGATTCGCTTCCCGTTAGCATACTTTTTTTGCAGCGCAACGGCTTTTAGAAAGAAATCTAAGCCAATTAATGTTGGCTCCCCTCCTTGCCAGGCAAAGATAATTTCCCGTGTATCCTGTGAGTCAATATATTGTTTAATATACGACTCTAGAACATCATCAGGCATTCGGAATGAATGATTTTTCGGATAATACACTTCCTTTTCTGTGTAAAAACAGTATTTGCAATCAAGGTTACAGATTGGACCTGTCGGCTTAGCAAGAATGTGAAAACTCCCCAATTGTCTACCTCCTTTCTCTAAAGATAAGAAATCGAACCATTTATATTAATGGAGATTGGATCTCTTTTTTTCTTTTTAAAAAACATCGGGTCATTATACAGTTCAATAACCGCTTTCTGTATTTGCCCGGTAAACGGAAATTCCGGAACTGGATAGTTAGCGCTCACAGAAGTTAATCGATCCCGGCCTATATCCATTCCCTCAATAGAAATAAGAAATGGTAATGTACGAGGCATGTAACGTGTGCCAACTTGCAGTCCATTGATAGAAAGCTTACCCGTTCCACTCGTTTCTTGACCTCGTTTAAAATCAAATCTTACAGTCGAAGACCCAGTAGGTACTTGTACGGACGATTGAATCTTATAGACGGAGCCAACATAATTATATTCATAGAATAGGTAGTTATCTTTTATATATAAAGTATAGCCGCTTGAATGATTTCCATGAGCAAGTAACACTCCTTCTTCTGAAGGATTGGAACGAAAGATGGGAATGGTGATGGAATAAGAAGAAAGGGTTAGTTGTGGAGCAGCAGTTGATGGCAAATGAGCCATTCCAGGATAGAATGTGAACGTTGTTCTTCCCTCCTGCAAGCCGTAATAACCTTTTATAAACGGATTGTCATTTAAAGGAAGAACACCGTACTTCTTAGCTTCTTCCCACCAAATTGCTTGAAGCTCCTTTAATTTATCTGGATACTTATTTGCTAAATTATACTTTTGGGAAAAATCCTGGTTTACATGGTATAACTCCCATTGATCCTCCTGGAAAGGGACACCTCTTTCATGATAGGTAACAGCCACCCATCCATCCTGCCAAATAGAACGGTGTCCGAGCATTTCAAAGTACTGAGTTTTTCTCTTTGATGGGGCAAGCGGTTCTGTAAATGTATCCAACATACTCACACCATGGAGCGGCATTTGTGGAACACCTTCGTATAGTTTAGGTGCTTCAATGTTTAGGAGTTCTAGTATAGTAGGAGTAATATCAATCGCATGATAAAATTGTGAACGAATGGAACCAGGATCTAAAATACTTTGAGGGCATTGGATGATCAGGGGAACGTGAGTCCCTCCATAAAACGTATTCTGCTTATAATATTTAAAAGGTGTATTACTAACCTGCGCCCAACCTTTAGGATAATTGGGGGTTGTGAACGGACCTCCTATTTCATTTACTTGAGTAAACATCTGATCTACACTTTCCTCAATCCCATTGAAGTAGGCAGAATCGTTAATAGAACCGTTCCAGCCTCCTTCCTGGCTTCCTCCATTATCAGAAAGTAACACAATAATGGTATCACCCATCTTGTTTTTTGAATTTAAGAAATCGAGTAATCTCCCTATTTGCTGATCTGTGTGAGTAAGAAATCCAGCATACGTCTGTTGGAATTTGGTAAACAATAATTTTTCTTTCTTTGTCAGTTCGTCCCATGGCTTAATTCCTGGATTACGTTCTACGAGTTCGGTGTACGGCGGGATGATTCCCATTTGCTTTTGCACGTTGAATCTCTCTTCCCTGATTTGATCCCAGCCTTTATCGTATACCCCTTCATACTTTTCGATCAATTCCTTTGGTACCTGATGGGGCTCATGCGTGGCCCCGAAGGCTAAGTAAAGAAAGAAGGGACGGTCAGGTGTAACAGAGAGATGATCCGTCAAAAATTCGAGCGACTTATCAACCAGGTCCTCTGATAAATGGTAATTAGATTTATCAGGTTTGCCTACACGATGATTATCAAAAACTAAATCTGGCGCATACTGATCCGTATTCGCTAATAAAAAGCCATAATACCGCTCAAAGCCTTTAGAGAGCGGCCAGTTTTCAAATGGCCCGCTCGATGCAGCTTCATGACCTGGAACCAGATGCCACTTTCCAACCATATAAGTAGCCATCCCATTCCACTTTAAAATTTCAGCCAGGGTGGCAGCCGAGTTTGAAATTCTTCCTCGTTTATTAGGATATTGAGGCCCCCAATCTATATCCGCTATGATTCCCACTCCCACCGAGTGGCAGTTACGGCCTGTTAGTAGACAAGCGCGGGTAGGTGAACACAAAGGGGTTACATTAAAGTTATTGTACCTAAGACCGTTTTCTGCTAATGAATTAATATTAGGTGTTTCGATCTCAGAACCATAACAGCCTAATGCTGAATAACCCACGTCATCCAGAACGATATAGATGACATTAAGATCAGATTTCTTATCGGAGCTCTCGGGCAATCTCCTCATCTCCTTCATACTGCAACATTCAAGGACTACCAAAAAAATCGACAAGTATATATTAATTACTATATTAAAGGGACAATTTTTATATGAAAAAACACTTATAAAAAGAAGCCTTTTCCGGCTTCTTAAAAAAACCTCATTTACTTATGATACGGTTCACCTCAATTAATCCGAAAAATCCCCCCTAGACCATTAGATTCCCAAAATAATTTCCAGTTGATACCCAGCGAATGTCATACGTTTCGTAGAATATGTAGTAAGTGACCGCAATCTTTTCGTATGTCCAAAAATTATGTAGTAAGTGACCAAAATTATGTAGTAAGTTCCCCTAATTATGTAGTAAGTCCCAATAATTACCCTATCCGAATTCTTTCCTCTATGACGGGCACAACAATATCCCCAACAAGGATGGTGCCCCTCCTATACAACCAATCAAATTTTAGCTGAAAGTTTTTTACAGCCATACAACCAATCAATCATTTTGAACTCCTTGGCTTCTTTCTTCTCTAAAAGTGTGATACGGAGCAAACTGGAGACATGATTTTAATTGAAGTAATTCCCTCTTCTTTGGCTTGTTTTAATCACTAATAATAAACTCTCGAATTCTATCCGTTAATCCTGGATTTTTAATAAATTTTTGCATAACTAATCCTCCATTATTGTATTGCCTACCTCTAATGTTAGAAAATGGAGCAGCAAATTCCTTAATTTTTACTAGTTCAATATTACTTTCATCAACAGTATCCATCAAAAAACCAACCTGCCAAAAATACATATTGATTAGCTTCATTGGCGTATAGTAAGTCCCATTTATCGAATTCATCTCGATAAAGATTGTAAAAGCCGACTAATTCTAGTAATGACGCTTCATTAAATTGCCGGTTAATCCCATGCAGCTTTAAGGCATCTTTACTAACTTTTTTTGAAAACAATTTGCCAAATTTCTTGGCACTATCCTTATTTTTTTGCACCTTAACTGCAAAAAGGCTCTTTCCGATAAAATGGAAAGAGCTTTTTAATTTTATGTACACATGGAATCAAAAAAATAACACGCCTTTACAGCGTGTTCGTTCATGTTAATCTATTGTCTTGATGGAATTAGATATTCTAACCTACTTTATTTTCTTCTATGGCATGTTGCCAACTTGGGTAGTAATACAAAGCACTTCGCATTAAATCAGGATAAAGTTGTTTTACCTCTTTTTTACGTAGAGAATTACCTTGGTTCTGTAACTTCTGGATCTGAGTTATGTAAAATGCCCTGGGAGTGGTATACTCGCCAGGGCATTTTGCTACAATAATCTAATCTATTTCTCAGACTTAGGCAGTCACAGCGGAAAAACTCTTAGCTACCTCTGCCACTTTTGCTAAACCTTCAGCAATAATCGTTTCAGCTTGATCTGGCATCGCATTATGACCTTCGATAACCACTTCATCAACGATCTCCATACCAAATACTCCTCCAAAAACATTTTTCACATAAGTTGCAGCCATTTCCATTGGTGCAGCTTCAGGCGTTGAGTAAATGCCTCCGCGAGCACTTAGGATAACGGCTTTTTTGTCAGTCATTAAGCTGATTAATTGTCCAGTTTCACTGTATTTAAATGCGAAACCAGCTGCGTATACATAGTCGATAAACGTTTGTAATTTAGCAGGGATCGTTAAATTCCAAAGCGGGAAGGCAAATACCACTACGTCTGCGGCAGTTAAGGCATCCATTGCTTTTTGTTTAGCAGCTAAAATACGTTGTTCGACATCTGTCATCTCTTCGCCTGATTGTAATTTACCGAACGCGTTGAATAAATCTTGACCAAAGTAAGGCATCTCTTCTGCAAAAACATCGTAAGTTGTTACATTTACGCCCTCTAAGTTCTCCATGAAAGTTTCGTACATTTTACTAGAAACAGCTTCAGAAGCTGGACGGTTGTTTGCTTTCACTACTAATATATTCATCTATTTAAACTCTCCTTAAAAATCGTATTTTATTTTTATCTCGAATTCATAATATATTAAATACGAGTTTTTGGCAAACGAAAGGTGCTGACAAGGGAGGAAAATTTCGCCATGCCCTTTATTAGAGCCATTTTTTGCTTTTATAAAAAAACTAACTGATTTGTGGGTTGATTCATTAATCGTTACCACTGACTCCTTTTTCCTGTGGTCATTGGCACGATATAAAGCGGTTATAGCTAAAAGGACCAGATAAACTGGTCCATGCTCTAATAAGGAATGTTTTAGTTACCTGGTTGAGATATACTAACAATTATTTTGAATACTCATCCAGGAGTTTATTTATCGATTGGTTTAATTCCTCTATATTCACATTTTTCACTTTCGCATTATTTATTCCATATTTCTTTTTTAACTTCAAAATTCTAGTGACACTAACATTGATTCTTTGTTCAGAAATTTCCCCTTTTTGGACAGCGGTCTTTAAAGAAGAAATGGTTTCCACTATTTTGTTATAATCATGTCCCACTAAAATAATATCGCTGCCAGCCTTGACTGATTCAACGGAAGCCTTGCCAATCGAATAATGGTCAATAATCGCCTCCATGGTCATGTCATCCGTTATGACAACACCGCTATAGTCCAGCTGTTCTCTCAAGATCCCTGTTATAATATTTTTGGACATGGAAGATGGAAAAGCAGCATCCAGTTTGGGCAGTAAGATATGGGCAACCATCACCACATCAGCCCCGCTATTGATTGCCTGCTCAAACGGGATTAATTCGAATTCTTTTAGTTGCGCAAGGCTTTTATTGACAATTGGCAGCTCCAGATGGGAATCAACAGACGTATCTCCATGACCCGGAAAATGCTTAATGGTTGGGATAATTTTTTGCGACTGTATACCTTTAAAGGTTTGAATACCAAGCTTACTAACAACTTCCGGATTATTCCCGAATGATCGATCCCCGATAACCGGGTTTTTGGGATTACTGTTGATGTCAAGAACAGGAGCAAAATCAAGATTGAAACCAAATCCTTTTAACTCCTTCCCTAAAATCGTCCCGACATTATAGGAAAACTGAGAATTATTAATGGAACCAATTTCTTTATTTGTTGGAAAATTAACCAAACCGCCGGGAAGCCTGGTTACACGGCCGCCTTCTTGATCCACTCCTAATAGAAGCGGCAAATTCGGATCACTTTCAGATTTCATTTGATTCACAAACTGAACTGCTTGCGTTGGGTTTACTAAATTGTTCTGGTAAAAAATAATACCGCCAACCTTGTATTTCGTTAGTAAATTTTTTGTATTTGTATCCATGGTTGTGCCGGAAATACCTGCGATGATCATTTGCCCAATTTTCTCATCTAAACTCATACCTGATATCATGTCCGATATGCTCTTTTGTTGGTTGGGTTGACTCGCTTGATTTTTTACTTGTGTATAGACTGAAATATGGTCCACTTTTGGATTCGGCTCCTGATCGGTTGGTTTTGGTAAGATCCACTTTAACTCTGTTAAAGGGGTAACCTGATATACAAGAATAACTTGGTCATGAGTATCATCTTTGTAGGACCTAATCTCATCTGGTTTTCCGCACGTCAGTTTGATTTCACTTTGCGGGATTTTTTGTAATTCAGGATCATATGACCTGATATCCGAGACAACTTCACCCAGATAGCCTATGACGACATTTCGATCCTCATATTCTTCGTATCTTCCACTTGCCGTTTCCGTTGTTTGGTTCGGTTTTCCCCATTCATTATGTACTGCCTTAATATTTGTCTTACCTGAAATGAAAGGGATGTTGACCACCTTTCCTTCTTTTGAAAGTGAAAAGATTTCCCTACTATAGGCATGTAGTTGCTTATTTTTGTCTTCAACTGATTCTGTTGGACCATCGGTTGAGGTTTGGGGTGGTTTAGAGTTTACCTTTGTTGACTGTTTCACGCCCCTGTCTTTATCAAAAGCATAAATTCCAACAACTAGAATAATAAGGAAAGAAAGGATTGACAAAATAAGTGGTTTTACGATGGGATTATTACGTTTTGACATATAATGATTCCTTATCCTTTCTTAGGCGAAATTGCCATAATTTTTTGCTAGTGCTTACACCATGTCTTGTTTATCCATTATACCTAAATAGTGTATTAATAACTTAATGACCAAAAATAGTGCTGTAACATACAAATATGATTCATACCTTTGTATAATACAGCTTTTTAATGAATCTAGAAACAATTCTTTTATGAAATAGAATGCCAGGGAATGAAAGAGATTGAATCGTGCTATTTAAAGAAATATAAATAACAGGAACTCTATTTAATAACCATTGCACCGGAAAAACATTATACTGTTAAAAATGTGATACATTATGGGATATATCCATGGATCATCATGTAACTGTTTTGCAACTTAAAGAATGGAACAAATTAACTACCCATCTTATCATCCTGGATTAAATCTATTAAGGATCTCAATTTATGTACAAAAAACTGCAATCCCTTTTTGTACCAAGGGGTTGCAGTTTTTTGTACATTAACTTTATTAAATTATTCGATTGCCCACAAGTGTTAAAGTCTAAAAAACATTCCCCGTTTTTATGATATTTACCTTTACTTTCGGTTCAAATTGAACATTTTTATATTCTTCGTCCCAATGGATTTTATTCCATAATTGAGGGTGAAAGCTTGAAATTTGCCGGCCAATTCCCAACGCATCACAATTGGCCTGTAGTAATGTATTGGTGATTTCCTTCGCTTGTTTGGTCAATTCATCAGACAGGTCTTGATTTATCTTTTTTATATTAAGTGGATTTTTAAAATCTTGAGGATAGCTTATGACTTCAACATTCAGCTTGAGATCAATTTTGCACGTTATGTTATCATCCTTATCGACCTGGACTTCTAGGTTTCGTCTCACTCCTCTAGTTGAAAAAGAAATGGATTGTCTGTTGCTTTTTGGACCTAGAATTAATGCCATTCTGTTCGTCTTACTAAATTGATTCATTAAAGACAGGAGTAAACCGCTTTTCTCTTTTGGTAATGTTGTACCTGTATAGTGATCACCGTTAAATAAGGCCACTCCAGCCACTTGCACTTTATCAGACTCTACTCTTTCAAGATAAGGTAATATCATATCTTTACCCGGATCTAATATATTATTCCAAACCGTAAAGGTCGTTTTTTTCGGTATGACCGTATCCACTTCAGCACCCTGTAGTATTTGAAGGATGACGAAGGCGATGGGGCTTTTTTCTTTTTCCATAGAGAGAATCTCTTTCGCTTTCCCTTTACTGATGACAATTTTGGACGATACATAAGAATCTCTATTCCGATAAAAAAACTCTATGAATTGATGAATCCCTTTTTCCGCTAGTTCTTCACCAATGATTACAACATGCGCTTTACTTGCATCGATCTCACCCGAAATTTTACTGTCCATATCTAAACCTAACCCAACAACTGTTGGTTTTTCAGCTTCTACTAATTCATCATGTAATTCAAATATACCTCCTCCCATACTTTTTATGTTTAATGCTCGAACCGATGCAGCAATTTTCCCTTCTTCCGTTAGGTCGAAACTAATTCCGTTCAAAAGTGTTCGATTCACGAGAAGTCGCTGGTCCCAACAGCCAGTCAATAGGATGGGGACTATAATTAAAATCATAAGCGATTTTTTTCTCATGTGGACTCACTCATTTCATGCTTTTTCAATAGGAACGAAAGGATTAATAACAAAGTGGGGATAAAAAATACGACCACATAACTTAAATACGAAACATATTTGTTAAATAGAGTAATGAAGGCGTCATCGTTAGGTATCAAGGTAATCAAAAAAAGAATGAATCCATTCAATAACACGAACTTTGAATAATGTTTCTTTTTTGCATTCATACTCCTGCTCGCAAAATATAAATAACTAATGATGGATGTGGTCATTGGGACAATCCATATCGAAAGAAAAATGAGGTCCACGCGATCGACCATTTTATAAGAGATGCCTCTAAGTAAAATTAAAATTGGTTCTCTCATTTGAGCCAACTGTTCTGTACTAAAAGTGATGAGAGTGATAAAGATAAAGTAGGTGTAAAAAAGAGTGAGAAAGAGATTGGCCATGGATATCGTCTTTAATACTCCTTTTTTATTTTCAATAATGAAGGGGAAGAAAAATAACAGCCCTTCAAATCCCAGCATCGCAAGAAGTGAATCCTTACTTCCCATGAAAATACTCTTGATTCCCGAACTGCCAAAGGGAAGGATGTATTGAATCTCTTTCGGAGTAGGCCAGCTTAAAATAGAAGTAAACCATAATAACAGGAATAAGGAAGAAGCCAAGACAAAGAATCTTGCTATCATTTTTAAATCGCTGATCGCTAAATAAACACAAGCGGTCAGGATCAGTAACGAGATGATCCATCCAGGTGTTAGCGGCAATAACCATGAATTAATAAGTTTAATACATAATATCGTTACTAAACCTCCGACAAGGATGAAATTCATATAAATGATAATGTTAAGCAATTTCCCTAAAAAAACTCCCAGGATCTTTTGAGTAATTTCTGTATAAATGAGCGAAGGAAACCGTCTTAGTAATTTCCAATAGATGACCAGCATAGCTTGAACAGCCACCCCAGCAATCAGTGTAGAGATCCATCCGTCACTATTAGCACTTTTTTGAACATCATGTGGCAATGATAAAAGACCGATACCAATTTGAGTTTGAATTAACATAAAAAATAGCTGAAATTTTGTAATGTTATTC
Organism: Bacillus sp. OV166; assembly: GCF_900177675.1. Classification (GTDB taxonomy): domain Bacteria; phylum Bacillota; class Bacilli; order Bacillales; family Cytobacillaceae; genus Neobacillus. The sequence goes on from NZ_FXWM01000001.1 coordinate 6,107,191, forward strand.
GTCATTTCTTTTTCCACGTCCTTGTTCGCCCTAATTGTTTTGCATAGGCTGGCCTTGCGTCCATCGGACGAGTTGTTAATTTCCAAAAAGGAAGCCTGATGAATGAATCCTTTAAATCTTCTTTCTTAAATGGTGCTAAGGGTGCAAAATATGGCGTTCCAAAAGAATCTAATTTACTTAAGTGCATAAAGATCAACATTAGCACGAATACAATCCCAAAAAATCCAAGCAGTGATGCCGCCAGCATCGTTGGAAATCCTAATAACCTTGCACTCGTCCCCATTTCATTTATCGGTGCGACAAAGGAGGCAATGGCTGTAATTCCGATCACCACGATCATCATATTCGACACAATATGTGCATCTACGACCGCTGTCCCAATGACTAATCCCCCAACAATACCAATAGTTTGAGCGATAGGTGAAGGCAGCCGAATCGAAGCTTCTTTTAATAGTTCCAAAATGATTTGCATCGTTAACGCCTCCACAAAGGGAGGGAATGGAACATACTCTAATGAAGTCCTGATGGAGTATAGAATTCCAATCGGAAGGACCTCTGAATGGAACGAAACGATGGCGATGTAGATAGCAGGCAGGCTAATCGCGATAATAAAACTAAAGAGGCGAGTTATGCGAAAGAACGAACCAATCAGCCATCTGCTATTATAGTCATCAGGTGCTTGATAAAAGGCAAAAAAAGTAATCGGAACGACTAACACACGGGGATTTCCATCCACAATGATGGTAATTTTCCCTTCAGTTAGATAGGACACGGCTCTGTCTGGTCGTTCTGTAGCTAAAATTTGTGGAAAAGGAGAAAAGGGGTGATCTTCAATCAGCTCCTCTACATCACCTGTTAAATAAAGCTGATCCAATTCAATGGAAGTTAATCTCCGCTCCACTTCGTCAATCAGCTCTTTATTCGCAAGTTTATCTAGATATACCATGCCCACTTTCGTATTCGAAAGGTTGCCAATCGTAAAATATTTCACCTTTAACCGTGGGCTTTTAATTCTCTTTCTTAAAAGTTGCAGATTCGAACTAAAACTTTCTACAAATCCATCATGAGCACTTTTAATACTCCGCTCGTTATTTGGTTCTTGAAGAGACCTTCCTTCTATTCCTCCAACTGAAGCCAAATAGGCTTGCGGATTGTTTTCTATCAAAATCATACAGGCCCCATCTAATAATTGTTTCCCTGCTTCTGAAATCATCGAAGTCTGTTTGATTTCTGCGGCATGGACGGTTTTTTCAATTTCACCCGCTTGCATTTCTATAATAGGCTCTATAATAGAAGATTGGAGAAGTTCTTTCTTCACCAACGATTCAAGATAAAGAATGACACACTTCTGGTTATGAAATCGTAGTTCTTTTTTCATTAGATCTTCTGTATGGCAAAAATACTCTTGTAAAGTCATTATATTTTTATCAATATCATCAGAAATTTTTCCAAGTTCATTAGATAAAGATGTATTCTCCTTAAAGAAACTCATTAATGAAAACTCCTTAAAAAAGCTGAATATAAACTATTATTTCCTTAATATTCCCTCATATTCCAAGCATGCCCTTTTGTCAGCCTCCGAACATATTTACAGGCAATTAAAACAATTAATAGTTTATTTACAATTCTTTACACTCACTTAATTAACATAGTGATGGTAGTAACCTATAATCATAGGTGGAGATGAAAGTCCACTACGTACTTTATTCTTGCGTATACAGCCAAATAAGAGGAGGAAATTTTAAATGCTACAAAATATTGGGATTCCTGGTTTGATTCTTATTCTTGTAATCGCCTTAATCATTTTCGGCCCTTCAAAATTACCGGAATTAGGCCGCGCGGTTGGCTCCACATTAAAGGAATTCAAAAAATCAACAAGAGATTTAGTTTCCGATGAAGAGCCGGCAAAAGCACAGCTCAAAAAGGAGGACAAAGCCATTTAATCCGAATCATTTTTTAGGAAGATGTAAGGAGGCTTGCATCTTCTTTTTCATAAGGAGGACCGACCAGATGAAAAACCACGATATGGCCCTGATTGGTCATTTTGAAGAATTACGTAAACGTCTCATTTTCGTTCTAGGAACTTTTATCCTGTTCTTCATTGTATCCTTTATCTATGTACAGGACATTTATCACTGGCTAGTGAAGGACTTAGAAGTGCAGCTGGCCATATTAGGACCGAGCGACATTTTATGGGTCTACATGATCCTATCAAGTGTCGTGGCCATTGCAGGAACCATCCCAATGGCCGCCTATCAAACATGGCTGTTTGTCCGTCCCGCATTGAAAGAAACGGAACGTAAGGCAACGCTGGCTTATATTCCAGCACTATTCCTTCTATTTATTATCGGAATTTGCTTCGGTTATTTTGTCATTTTTCCAACGGTATTTCAATTCCTCCTCTCCATGTCAGAGGAAATGTTTATGACCTTTTTTACTACAGAAAAGTACTTTATGTTTTTAATTCATATGACGCTTCCATTTGGATTTTTATTTGAACTTCCAGTGATTATCATGTTCCTAACAAGTGTCGGGGTGCTGAACCCATATAGATTGCAAAAGATTCGGAAATACGCCTATTTTGTACTAATTTTAATCGCAATCTTCATCACCCCGCCGGATTTTCTATCAGACATATTGGTAATCATCCCCCTGATTTTCCTATATGAATGCAGCGTTCTATTATCCAAGGTCGTGTATCGGCGAAAACTACAAATGAATCTAGCTGCGTAAATGAAAAAGAAGTCTTAGTCCATGTGCTAAGACTTTTTTTTATGAAATAGACCATCAACGAACTAACCAACATAAGTCAAAAAGAAAAGATGTAAACCAACGGGGCCGGTTTACATCTTTGTATAGATTCATATAAAGGTTAAATCTTCAGGCCGTGGCGCTCAAATGCTGCGGCTTCTAGAATCGACATTCCTTGACTCTCGGCAAACTGGGCAACCTTGTTAGAAACCTGTGGTGCAAAATTTTTCGAAGGAACAGCGTAAGACATTTCCCTTGCACGAGCAGAGTTACTGCGGGCAAATGGACCCCAGATGGCAAAGGTTCTGCCTGGGCTTTGAATATTAACAAAAAGCGTGTTTCCGTCAGGCGAGAAGGTAGGCCCTGTCATTTCAGATCCATTGAGACGATTGTGAGCAAAAGGATAGATTTTGCCTTCAGGTGTAATTCCCATAAGTCGATCATCACCTGCTCCATCTTCCACAAACCAAAGGTCGCCCCATGGAGTCATAGCAATGTTATCCGGAGATTCCATTTCTTTTGCATCTGTTGCCTCATAGAAAAGCTCCAAGGTATTGGTGCCTGGAATGTAGCGGTAAATGCGTCCAAGATTTTTTTCGCCGGCAGAGCTGTCATCGAACCAAAACACACCCGCTTGGAAGAACGCTCCCTCTAATTTTTTGAATTCAATACAGCCTTGTGCCTTGGCATCCTCGCGGCATAAATGAGGATCTAGTTCCTTCCAGACAATCTTAAAGGTTTGTCCTGTTTTAAATGTGCTTGCTGAAGGGCCAGCTACCTCTTCAATCGCCGCCGCATAAAGCTTGCCGCCTTTTTGCAGGGCACCCGGCTGTTGGGTGGTATCATTTGGGATAAAACGATAGAAATAACTTGGCGATGCATCCTCAGTCAAGTAAACATATCCTGTCGCCGGATCAATCGCACAGGCTTCATGAGAAAAGCGTCCCATTTCCTTAATTGGAGTTCTGGACATTTCATTCTCAGGCTGCTGCGGGTCCACTTCGAATACATATCCGTGCGTCGCCGAACGTGTTTCTTCACAAGTCAGCCACGTACCCCAAGGTGTCGCTCCTCCTGCACAATTTCGAATGGTACCTGAAGAGGTTACATATTCTTTGATGACGTTTCGATTGGGGCTAACAACTAGTGCTGTTGTCCCCCCTGCAGCTGCGGAATCATAAGGCTTGGTTCCAATCACTGGATTTGCTGCACCTGGACTCAATTCATGATTACGAACAAGAATGGTTGTATTGTTAGGTCCTTCAAAAGCTGCCATTCCATCAAAGGCTCCAGGGATTTTTCCGCCGTTTGTCAGTTGACCGCCCTCTTCGGAAATAATCTTATAATGGAATCCTTTTGGAAGATCTAGAATTCCATTCGGATCCTGAACCAAAGGACCATACCCACCAAAACCGCTGGTTGGATTATTGGTAGTATCCGCAAATGCTTTTGAACCGAGTGTTAACACTCCGGTTGATCCAAGCGTAATTGCAAGTGTGCTCATTCCTCCCGCTTTTAAGAAATCTCGTCGATTCATGCCATCTTTAGATACTTGATTTTCCATAATGTAAATATTCCTCCTCATTAATGCCTTTTCTATCTATTTATAGTTTAACTAGCAATCTTTAAGCATTAATGGAAATTTTGTAAGGATTAAGTAAATAAGATTAAAGAAATGTAAAAATACTCCTAAATAAATCGACTTTATAAATATGTGAAGACCTCCACCTCTTTTTTTAGTCTAAAGTCCCAAAAATTATGTAGTAAGTTCCCCTAATTATGTATTTCTTTACTACGTATCATTGGTCATGAATAACTGTGGGATATGATTCACGGCTATGCTAATATAGGAAATAATAACGAGGGTTTAAAGGAGGGGTCACAATGGAAGTCACCAAAAAAGGAACGACCATTCAATCATTACAAATCGGAATGGGTATCCTAGATATAATGGCCCAACAAGGAAGGCCATTAAAATTTACCGATATTCAGGATCTAACACAGATTACAAAAAGTAATCTTTATAAATACTTAAATACCTTTACACAATTAGGAATCCTTTATCGTGATAAAGCTACCGGATCCTATGTACTGGGAAGTAAGTTAATTGAATACGGAATGGCAGCAGTCGATCACGAAAACGTTATCGATCGGATCACCCCTTACTTACAAGAGCTGAACGAAAAGAGTGCAAGCACTGTCCTTTATTCCAGTTGGACCCATAATGGTCCAATGATCGTTAAAGATATTAACACCAATCGAGGATATAATATTGGAGCTCAGATCGGGACCATACTTCCCATTTATTCCTCAGCCGGGAAAGTATTTATGGCCTTCATGGATGAGCAAACGATTCGTGAGTGGAAAGCGAGGGAATTGCAACAAAGTCCTCCAGAAAAGGTTAGCCAACTGGAAGTAGAACGCAGATTGATTCAGGAGAAAGAAATTGCTTTTGCAAGGGAGCCGCTGGTATCATCCGTGTCCTCCGTTTCGTTCCCAGTCTTTAATTTTAAAAAGAAATTCCTTGGAGCTGTAACGATCGTAGGTTTTTCCGAGTTAATCCCCAGTAATGAAGAAGAAGAACTAAGTCAATTTTTCATCCAAACCAGCAAAGAAATATCCCGTAGTTTCGGATTTTTATCAAATGAGGAATAAGAAAAGCGCAAGCGCCCTGTTCAGCGGCGTATGGCCTGGAGCGCTCCAACTGAGATAAAGGAAACACGAAGAGCCGAGGGCGCATTCGTGCTTGACTTATCGTAGGGCGGAGAGCGAAGGACACTAGCCGCTAGGGCGCTGAAGCTGGACAATTCCCAAAGTTGAAATTTATACTCTCTTATCTTTAAACTCAAAGCGGGATAATCCCCGCTTTTTTTGTGTGTATTTAACCATTATAAAAATGTTAAATTTACAAAAAACTTTAAATATTATAATTTTTATATTGAAAATAAAGCAATCGCCCTTTATAATCTCTAATTAGATAACAGCATTCACTATATCTATAATGAATATGTTGCTTACGAGCTTAATTGTATTACCGTAAGCGCTATCATTAAGTTTGAAATGAAAAAAGGGGGAGAAAATTTGGCAACAATTAATTCGACAGAGATTATTGCTAACAGTAAATTTAACCGTTTTCATCTAGGCTTACTACTATGGAGCTTCTTCATCATATCGTTCGACGGGTATGATCTAGTCGTCTATGGAACCGTCGTCCCAACTTTAATAGAGAAATGGAACCTTTCCCCTGTTGAAGCAGGAGCCATCGGAACCTATGGATTATTTGGGATGATGTTCGGTGCCATCCTATTCGGAACACTCGCAGACCGGATTGGAAGAAAAAACGTAATTGCAATTACCTTAGTGTTGTTTAGTTTCTTTACCTTCTTATGCGGCTTTGCAGAAACACCCACTGTTTTCTCAACCTTTCGCTTTTTAGCAGGATTAGGACTGGGAGGAATCATGCCAAATGTCATCGCATTATTGACAGATTATGCCCCTAAAACCATGAGAAGTATGATCGTTTCCATCGTATTATGCGGCTATTCGATTGGGGGAATCCTTGCTCCGTTATTAGGAATCTTTTTAATGCCAAAGTTCGGCTGGGAATCGATCTTTTGGTTTGCAGGTCTGCCTCTATTACTGGTGCCTTTTATGTATAAGCAACTACCTGAAACAGCAAGCTACCTGATACGGACAGGCAAAAAGGAGAAATTGATCTCTGCACTTACTAAGGTAAGCCCCGGATCAAAATTTAATAAACATGATGAAATCGTAGAAATAAAATTACAAGAAACAAAAGTTCCTATTATTGGATTATTTAAAGAAAAAAGAGCATTAAGTACAGTTATGTTTTGGATCGCCTTTTTCAGCTGTTTATTGATGGTTTACGGTTTAAATACTTGGCTTCCTAAGTTGATGATTGAAGCAGGATATGGACTTAATTCCAGCTTAACCTTCCTCATTACCCTTCAAGGCGGTGCCATTATCGGAACGCTTATCATTGGACGACTTTGTGATAAATACGGCTCCAAAAAAATGCTCATTCCGATGTATGCATCAGGGGCAGTAGCGTTGACATTGCTCGGATTTGGCGGAAGTTCATTTTTGATCTATCTCTTAGTAGCTATTGCAGGTGCTGCGACCATCGGTGCCCAAAATATAGTCCAGGCCTATGTGTCACAATACTATCCTCCAAATATTAGATCGACAGCATTAGGAATGGCATCTGGCATCGGAAGACTTGGTGGAATGCTCGGACCACTTTTAGGCGGATTCCTGTTATCTGTTTCGTTACCGATTCACTTAAATTTCATTGCCTTTGCCATCCCTGGTTTAATCGCAGCAGCGGCCCTAGCTATCATACCTGTTAGACATGCGTTTTCTAACGAAAACGATAACAAAAGTGAGTCGATTACAACCCATGTGAGTTAACATCAGACATGTGAACCGTATCATAAGTAAATGAGGTTTTTCTGAACATTTTTTTTAAAAGAGAGCCATATTATAAGTGAAGTTAAATTAGAAGGTTGAAAACTGAGGATGACTTTACCATATATAAATGAGGTCTTTAAAGCTCTTATCATAAAGGAATGTAGAAAAGGTATTTTTTAATATTGAGTAATTCGAAGGAAAAATCAGTACTACCTGTCTGTCACCAATTTTGAGTCAATTTACGAGTTACTTTTTGATACAAATGAAAGTAATTGTTTATTAAAAAAGGGTAAATCGTTAGAAGATCAATAGACAACTAACGACTTGCCCTTTATTAAGTGTGTTTCGTTAATATTCTAGATTGTGAATGAGGGCTGACTGTTCAGTTAGGCACTGGAGAGTTAGCCTCATTTTCAACCTTCTATTCTTCATTAGTACGCAAATATCTTAAGCTGCTTCCTGCTGGAAACAAGGATCATTGTAGTATACAACTTCAGAAAGAATTTTACAGCCCTTCATGTATTTGAGAGCCTCTCTTGCTGCTTCTTCTGTTTCAAATTCAAACATGGAAATATTTGAATCTAAATAACGAGTGATAATCCACATAAAAATTCCTCCTATTTTTATAAATCATTTCTGTCCTACCAGCAGACGTCTAAAATTTGGCTAAATATACATAAGCTATGTTTAACCTCAAGGATGATTTAGCATGATGAAATCCGCACTCTAGGATTTAAAGAAGTAATTATTCATTTCCTCAAACCAATGATAATGCAATAATGGAAATAAATAAAATGCAATAAAGTTATAGTTACAAATAAAAAATTTTTATATGGTAAAATTTTGAAAGAGAAAAAGTGGATTACCGGGATTGGAAATACTTTTTAGCAAATAAACAAATGGCAAGGATTAAGAACTCTCAAAAAGTTTCTAAAGACTTTGTAAATTCCCTAAAAAAATTAGTCCAGTTTAACCGTCGAGATCACAAATAAAAAACACAGTTCCGAATAAATCTGAACGGTCCAATTGTCATAGAATCATATTTTTGCCGTTTAACATATATCCCTTCCAGGGAATTTCATTTTCTGCTTCCAACCGTTGAAAAAGTAGAACAGGTCTCCTAACACGGGGTTATTTAATTTTCGTGACCCGTCCTTCGATCAAAGAAGTAAATGGCTGCTTCAGCTGCTTCACATAATTTTCAAAGACATCGATGTCAACCGGACCGGCCACTTTGTCTGTCCCTTCAAGGAAAACGGTGAAATCGTCACCGCCATTAGCCAGGTAACTGGTAACCGTAACTGTATATTTGGAATCAGGGTTAATAGGGGTCCCGTCAGCACGGAAGATATCAAGGACTTTTCTTTTCGTACCTTTAGTTCCGCTCCAGGTGTATTTCAGTCCGGAAATTTGCAGCATACGCACGATTCCCTTCGGCTGCCATTGCTGATTCAAGACTTGGCGGATTTGGTCGCCGGTCAAAGTCATTTTAACTAGATTGTTTTTAAACGGTAGAATGGTGAACAGCTCTCCCCAATTGACCTCCCCAGCTTGAATATCAGCCCGGATTCCAGCAGGATTCATAAAAGCGAAGTCAGACTTCATGGCTTTTCGTTGGGAATCGGCAATCAAATTTCCTAAAGCGGATTCACCGTTTTTGTTCCTAATGCCAGTAATGTCATTTGCAGTCGTTCCAACGACTTTACTTACGATGGGATCGACCTTGGCCTCGTACTTTTTCATCATTTGCTTAATTTCCTCGTCCGGTTTGATGGCGTCCTGATAGACGTATACAATCTCAGCTTTTTTGGTCACAATATCTTTAGTTGCCGGATCAAGCTCCAAGTCGACGTCGGAGAAAGCTGTTCCGTAAGAATAAGCTTCAACAAGCAGCTTTCCGTCCACTTTGGCGTTTAGATACGTGTGAGTATGACCGCCAAACATCACGTCTACTTCATCGTCTACCTTTTTGGCGATATCAATGACTTCTCCGGTAGCGGCATCTGTCAGGGCGGACTGACTGCCACCATTGTGTGCAAGAACGACGATAGCTTTAACGCCTTGTTTTTTGAGTTCTGCCACTGCTTTATTAATGGCTTTCACTTCATCTGTGAACTTTACTCCCACTAATACACTCGCATTCGCAATCTTGGGGGTATCGCTCAATACAACTCCAATAAATCCGATCGGTATGCCATTAAACCTTCTAATTTCATAGGGAGGGAGAATCAGTTTACCCGTCTTTTCGTCAATAACGTTGGCACATACATAAGGGAATTGAGCACCTTCAAAGTATCCGGACTTCGGGTTGGTCCCACCGTGGATCAGGCGCATCATTTCTTTCACACCCCGATCGAATTCGTGATTCCCTAACGTTCCCAAATTAAAGCCTATTTTGTTCAACACTTCAATTGTAGGTTCCTCTTGCAAAAGCGAAGATACGGGTGCGCTTCCACCAACCATGTCACCTGCATGGACCAAAAGAGTGTTTTCGTTTTCCCCTTTCCTTTGCTTCAAATAGGCTGCTAGATATTCGACTTTGCCCATATACCTTCCGTTAAATTTACGGGTCCTGTCCAATTGTCCATGCAAATCGTTAAGGCCGAGTAATTGTACTTGAATGAAACGGTTCTTATCATTCTCGGTGTTTTTGGGTATGCCTGGAGATTCAGAATTTCCGTTGGCCAAAACAAAACCCGCAGATATTGTGGTCGTAAGAACAATAGCAGGAATTGCTTTTTTCACTGCGTCCCAATTCAAAGTTGCCCTCACTCAGTTCTCCCCTCCCAATCCTTTAGTGGATTACTACTTTAGGATAAGGAGGAATTGTTAAATTTAGATAACATTCCCATAAATTTTAAGTTAATTTATAAGTTGAAAAATTTCAGGTAAAAACACGCGTCACAAACCAATACAATCCGGCAAGTCCCACCAGGACGGAACCGGTTTGTACTGCTCTTGGCCACCAGCGGAAATTTTCCACTTTTCGAATCAGAGGGTAGATGCAGACCAAGATGAGCAATTGACCCAATTCAACTCCAAGGTTGAAGGTAAGCAGCGCAGTGAGTTCGTGATTTTTAGGCAAACCGATTTCCTGAAGTACTCCGGCAAAACCAAATCCGTGTATCAATCCAAAGGCAAACGTTAACGCCCAGCGATGCTGATAATCCCGTGACCAAAGATTGTCCAGCGCTACGTAAACGATGGTGAGGGCGATCGTCGCTTCTACAATCTGGGAAGGCAGGGACACGATGTCCAAAGCTGCTAGAATGAGTGTGATGCTGTGTGCAATAGTAAAGGAGGTGACGATGGCCGCCACACTTCGAAACTTCATTTTTACCAAAAGAAGGGCCAGCAAAAACAACATATGGTCGTACCCAGTTAATATATGTTCGATTCCAAGCCGTATAAACTGAAAAGCCGTGTCAAAAAATCCCGGGGCTTCACCAAACGTTCCTGTCCACTCCATTTTATCTTTAGAAAATATATATTCGAACGATTTTCCGTCTAACGTTTTAAATGTGGCAACATTCGTATGTTTGTTCTCCGACCGGTCAAAAAACAAATTATATAGAATTGACACTGTCCCGATTTTGGAAGAATCCTTAAAAAATAAATCGATTTGAATCATCGACAGTTGGGGGACGGATTGAAGTTCATGGCTCATTGACAAAACGCGGCCGTTATTTTTTACTGCCAATCCTTTTTCAATGTAGGGACGAAGCACCTCGTCGTAGGCGTTTTTCAATTCATCTTGATCGATTATCTCGTCATGATTGGCATCCACACCCGGGAATTCGGCGATGGATAATGAATCAATCAGGAGGGTAATTTTTACCGTATCTCCTTCCGCCGCGATTTTAGCAAAGCCGTAGCTTCCGGAATGTGCGTACGCTTTATCGGTATTGGAGGATAAAAAGAAAAATCCCAGAAAAATGATAATTGCAATGAGAAGTAAATAGGTTTTTTTCAATGTGAATCCCCCCTAAGATCTAGTAACCCGAGAAACAATTACTTGAGAAGAAAAGAATGATACGGAGAGGAAAAACAAGTTTGCATGGTTCAAAATTGATTCCTTCGACAGGAACGATATTGCTTGCGGCTTCCCCTTTTGCTAACCACGGGATAATTCTTCGGAAATCTATTAAGCAACACGGAAAAAACATATGATACTAGTATTTGATTTATTCATATACCGTTCCAATTTTAAGGAGCTAAATTAACTTGGATAAAAATTTTGGGATAGCCTTGTTACGGGGGGACCTTATCATAAATAGAGCGGTTTTAAAGAAGCAATAATTAGAGATGATACAAATTTCTGTATCACCTTTTTGAGTTGATTAATTTCTAAGAGGAAATAAATATATTTTATTGAATTTATTAATATGACCATCTTTATCCAATAACAAAGCCTGTAGGAGATGAGGAACGTGGGAATATTCGATAAATTCAAGAAAAAAAAAGAAAAGATTGATTATATTGATGAAATAATTACTAAATTGGATTGTGACTGTTCGATTATTGAAGAGGACGATGTTAAAGGAGTTATGACGAGGTATCATCAATCTCTCATAGAGGGAAAAAGAGAAGGATATACACCACTTATCATTATCCCTTCAGAGATGATGTTAGAAATCGTTGATACCAATGCGGATAAAGAATACTTGAACGATGATCGAGAATCAATCATAGCCAAAGCGAAGGATATTGATGTAAAAGAATTATTAAAGAGACTGCTTGATGAGGTCATGCCCATGGAGGAAGACGATGATATCACTGGTGAGTTTTCTTTAGAGGATCAGATGGACCATTTTCTGTCCATTGAAGATGTAATAAATAAGAAAATAATTATCGCAAAGATTCCAACGGATAAACCTTGGGAAGTAGCTGCTTGGGTTCCAATGGGCGGGTTTAATGATTGTCCTATGCCAGAGGAGCAAGTTGCAGTATTCAAATACTGGTACGAAAAATATGGAGCTACTCCCGCTTTAGTGTCCACAGATGTATGGGAATTATTTGTTGAAAACCCTCCTAAGACACAAGAAGAATCAGAATTACTCGCTTGGGAACAATTTGGATATTGTGGTGATATAGTCTGGCAAGGGGTTGGAACAGTAAATTCCCTAGCAGGAACTCTTATCAATTCTTCGGTTTGGTATTTTTGGTGGGACTAAAAAACGTTATAATCGCCCACTATTATAGGGAGTCAATTAGGACCTCAATCCGACATCCTTGTAAGTCTCAATAATTATGTATAAGTGCCCGTTATTATGTAATAAGCTGATTGGTAACGATAATTTCGTAGTTTCGGATATCTTTCACGTGGGGAATAATATGTTCCCATCTTTTTTTTGTTATACCTTAAGCCATTCTTTTAAGGCAAACAAAAGAGAAGTGTGCTACACTCACACCTCTCCCCTCTTACGGCACGGAAATTTAACTCGGTACCGACCCTGAATCACTTTTACAAATAACTTTCAATAGATGTTACAGAGCTCCTTTTATTGTCTCGATCATGTTATGATATTCTTCTTCTGTTAAGTATGTTTTTCCTGGGTTCATCTCGAAAGTGGACCCCCAATTTTCTCTTCCTTCATACTTAGGCACAATGTGCATATGTAGATGATGTAATGTATCACCATACGCTCCATAATTAATCTTGTTTGGCTGGAAAGCCTGATCGACCGCTGCAGCTACCTTTTTTACATCGTTCATAAAGGCCGCTAATTCATCATGACTGAGCTGAAATAGTTCTTTAACATGATCTTTATAAACTACATTACATCTCCCAGTATACGTCTGTTCTTTAAAAAGAAAGACTGTTGAAACCTCCAACTCACATATTTCAATCATAAGATTGTCTCGTCTTTCATCCTTCATGCAATACATACATTCTCTATTTAACTCCATCTTTTTTCTGCCTCACTTATTTATGAATTTTGAACCTATCCCTATAGTACCTCAGTTTTGAAAAATATATTTGGATTTGGATTTCTTAATAGGCAGTCAGGATGGAAGTTCGCTTTTTGTCTTTTACTTGATGAAGTTCAAAAAAGTAGACTCCAAATAAAAAATCAGGAAATCATTTGCGATATCCTGATTTTATCGATTGTTTAGTATATGACCACTGGCTCGTATGTGCTGAGATTATTATATACGGTTTTCATAACATCTGGCGGTGTGTTGACGCAACCATGCGATCCTGCATTAAGATAGGCTTGGCTTGACCAGTTTGACCGGAAGCCCGCATCGTGAAATCCTTGTCCATCATTCGTAAAAGGAGCCCAGTAATTAACTTTTACGGAATAACCCGGACTTCCTCCGAGTTCTCTGCCCGTTAGTATCGAAGGTGTGCGTTTATAAAGAATATACCACACTCCTTTTGATGTATCATGACCGGTGCTGTGTTTCCCGGTCACAACATTCGATGTGACGACTAATTTACCATTTTTGTAAATCCAAATCCGCTGTTGTGCAATCGAAACTTCAGCATATGTATCACCGATGCCATTGTTTGATGTCGTTTCATAACCATAGCCTTCACCACTCCAGCCATGTCCGATAATATTAGTAGCAGCGATTGATTTCTCGCCTTTTTCAAAAGCTTTCTTAATCTGTGTTGTTTCTTTATCCACATCTAATGCCCAGCCATAGCCTTTTCCTTTTACGGTTTTGACTGCACCTGAATGGGTCTTAAATGTGAAATCTTTATCTAATGTGGATTGAGAACTATTAATTTCAGCAATTTTCTCGTTAATATCGCTTGGGTCAATCGTGACCTTCAAGTCTTTTGTCACAGAGGCATTTTTAATTAATTCGCTGCCTTTTAACGAAAAAACTTTATCCTGTACCTTATAATCAACGGTTTGCAGTAGGAGTTCTTCTAGCCTTTTCTGTTCATTTTTTACAATCGGACTGTCTGTTTTGATTGGCTGGATGTATACAGGGTTCAAACGGATTTCACTCGTATATCCCTGCTTTTCGTAGTCCTTTAATAGACTGGCGAAATCAAGCTGCTGTCCATCATTACTTTTTGAGACGACAACTTTACCTTGTTCCAAACTAGCCTTCGCATCTTTAGGCGCTGTTAAACTCTTATTCATTGATAGTAGCTTTTCTTCGACTTGTTTCTTCATCTCTTGGCTGCGATACTGATCGGGTTGGCTAGGCATTAATGAAAATTCTTTGGCCTTTGAAGAAGGAAAATACGTTCGCTGGCTGCTTAATAATTTTTTAACACCCGCTAGATCCTTATCTGTAAAACCCATCTTCGTATCTTGTCCATCAAAAATTTGTTGTTTCCCGACATAGACGACGTTTTTTAAAACAGATGTATTTAATTTGTTAAGTGCCTCATCAGCAGTCAGTCCATTGACATTTACGCCATTAATCTTGATATTTGCATTAAAGTGGTTTGCCTGATAATAGCTGATTGCCCCAAAAATGAGCGCTATAATAATGATTATACCCGTTGTGATAAACTTCCAGTTCGTATACCATTTAAAAGATTTTGCCCGCCGTTCTCCAATTTCTTCCACTGATTCTTTCACTGCATTTTCCATTAAAATTCCCCCCGCATACCTAACAATCAAGCTATCGACGTCTTTCGACTTGTAGCTTTTGGTTTTGCATCATAAATATAAATTATAGTATCAAATCTTAAATTTTACTACTATTCTACTAGATATAAAGTGTGAACTTTGTCACATTTTGTATCTGCGTGAAATTTTTTTTGTCTTTTTGTAATTTGGTTGCCTGAAGGCAGGGTTCGTTCGGACTGAGCTTTCTTTTTTTAACTAATTTCCAATAATTATCCAGCGAATGTCGTATGTTTCGTACATTATGTAATAATTGTACGGAATTATGTAGTAAATTCCAATAGTTAGGTAGTAAGTGTACGAAATTTTGTAGTAAGTTCCTTTAGTTATGTAGTAAGTGTACGAAATTTTGTAGTAAGTTCCTATAGTTATGTAGTAGGTGTACGCATATACGTAGTAAGTCCCTATAGTTATGTAATAAGTGTAAGAAATTATGTAGTAAGTCCCTTTAGTTAGGTAGTAAGCATCTGCAATTCACCCCAAAATCGACTGAAACTCCAAAAAACGCCTCCAAAAATAAAATTTGCTAGCAAAAATCGCCTCACTTAGCCCAAAATCCCTTCCAAAAGTGAATATTGCCCGTTCGATACAATCGAGCATTGCCGCTATGGTAGAGGTACCCGGGAATACATGAAAAGCGCGCTTTGTGAAAGGACTTTCCCTTGGAAAGCTTTGAACAGTTAGTCGATAAGTACCAGCCCATGCTCCATAAAATCATGCACTCACTCCACCTTTACAAACACCATGAGGAATTCTATCAGCACAGTCTCATCGCCCTTTGGGAAGCCAGCCAACGCTTCGATCCCCAAAAAGGGAGCTTCACCAACTATGCTTACACCTATATCAAAGGCTATCTTCTGATGGAATTGAAAAAATTACACCAAGATCAAGAACGATATGTTCACGCTGATGAGCAATTCTGGTACCTGGCAGCAGATCCCTATTCGGATGACCCATTGCAGGAGGAAATTCTATTATCCTACTGCGAAACGCTGACACCGAATCAAAAGAAATGGCTCCTGTATACCATCCGTGATCGCCTATCGGTCAAGGAAATTGCCGAACTAGAAAAGGTATCCTTATCAGCCGTGAAAGGTTGGCGCAGTGGTGCCAGAGAAAAAGTAAAGAATTTAATACGGGAGTAGAATACGAGAACAAAAAATTCGTGCACCCGGTCGGCAATACCAGACCGTTCTAGAAAATTTGCCATGAGTTGGGGCTTCAATACCGCCTATTAACTACCGGACTAGCGAATTTACCGTTAGTTCGGTCGTCAATAAGGATTATTAACTATCTTTCTCACAAATTCCCTACTACACAAACGTTTGATTAAAATCGCTGCAAGTACTGAAGGGAATGGATTCCCTCTGCTAAACAGGTATGAAGATTGTCGAGATGCGTTTAATCATTTCGCAGGAAATAACCCATCTTTCTACAAAATCAGATGGGTTTCTCTCGAACTTACATTATTCTAATAAAACTCCGCCTTTTCGAGACTACACAAACGTTTGATTAATAGGTGCCTCAACATGCTTCAATACAAGATTTCTCACTCTAAGTACCTGCGAAGAATGTCGAGGGAAATCTTCAAAAATGACTCTTTAGAAAAGGAACCATGTTTAGCTGCTGAACCAGATTTGAATACAAAAAGGGTTCTTGGTGTCAGGCACCACAGATGGACAAATGTCCTTCCATGGTGCCTGACACCATTTTTAATATGTAGCGATTGTTAAGTCCCAGTTGGTTCATTCATTTTTTAACTATTATTTTTAGGCATTTTTTAAATGAAAAAGTCTAATTTCGAAAAACATGAGTATCATTTTAGTAATGAAGGAGGCGATCTGATGGAATCAGTTGGGATTTTAGGAGTCGGGCAAGCAGGCGGTAATTTAGCGGAAATTGCCTCATCGATGGGGTTTCAAACCGCACTTATCAATACGAACAAACGCGATGGCATAGTGAACACAAAAGTGGAAAGGAAGTATTTTGTTCCTGGTTACAATGGTGCTGGGCAGGATCGATCCATCGGTTTAAAAGCGGTTAACGATAACTACCGAGAGATTGTCGACTTTGTAAAGAATTCCTTTAAGAAAATTAAACTTTTATTAGTGGCCTTCTCTACCGATGGTGGTACTGGATCAGGGATGAGCCCGTTATTGATTGATCTGTTATTGGAACATATGTCCGGCGTTAACATAGGTGCCATTCCAATTGTTCCTGATCGAAATGTATTAACAGGTAATCGCATCAATGCTACAGAGTGTATTGAAGAGCTTTCCAAGATAAACTCGCTTTCATCGGTGTTCCTAGTTGATAATGATCAAATGAGAAAGTTAAACCCACAATCCAGTAAACATCAAATCTACCTTTCTTCTAATCAGCAAGTCATGGAAGCCATTAAAAGTGTGTTGCAAGTAACGAAAAAGAGCTCGTTTTACGGAAACTTTGATGAAACTGATCTGATGAATATATTGGGAACCAGAGGAGTAACGATTATATCTTCTGCCGCAATTACCGATGCAAAAACAACCTCAGATGTTACAAGTAAAATACAACAATCTTGGGCTACCTCCGTATTCTGTCCGGTGGAGTCAACCGGTGTAATCCGTGCGGGGTTAATCTACGAAGGCCCGGAAAAAATGGCTAAACTAATTAATGTTCCATCCATTTTTGAACGGATTGGAGAACCAATCGAATTATTCGAAGGGACCTATTTCTCGGAATCAGATCCTACAGTAACGACTATTTTGGCAGGACTCGCTTTTCCTTCACGGCGCCTGCATGCCCTTGAGGAATCGCTAGAAAAAAACAAAGATCGGTTACAGAACCTAGTCAAAAAGGAACATACCCAGAAATATGAATCAAAAATAGCTTGGGCATCAACCCTAAAAGCCAAACCTCAGGAGAGAAAGCCCAGCACCGTAACCTCTAAGTTAGATAAGTACCAAAAATAAGAGGAATAAATAGTTATTGGTGTCAGGCACCACAAATGGACAAATGTCTTTTCGTGGTGCCTGACACCATTTGCACTATTTCCCCCTTTAAACATAGAAAAACCACCTTTTAAAATCTTAAAAGGTGGTTGATCTCTTCTATTTTACTAATTTAGGCGAATGGTCTTCAGGATCAGACTGCTTGTTTGATACTTTGATCATTTTGATCTTTTTCTTTCATACGGCTGAAAATATTAGCGAGAACGGAACCAGATAGATTATGCCAGACGCTGAAAATGGCACTTGGTACTGCCGCTAAAGGCGAGAAATGAGCGGTAGCGATAGCGACTCCCAAGCCCGAATTCTGCATACCAACTTCCATTGCTACAGCCTTTTGTTTTGCAAGGTCCATCCCGCATAAACGGGCAAAGAAAAAGCCCAGGAAGAATCCAAGCAGATTATGAAGGATTACTACACCAAAAATAAGTAGACCCGATTCAGCAATTTTGGTCGCGCTGCCTGCTACGACAGCAGATACAATTAACACAATCGCAATAACGGAAACAAGCGGCAATGCTTTTGCACCGGCTTTTGCCTGTTTGCCAAAGAACTTTTTAATGATAAAGCCAGCTGCTAATGGAACAATGACAACTTGTACAATCGAAAGGAATAAGGAAGCAACACTGACATCAACCCATTTGCTCGCAAACAGAAGAATAAGCAATGGTGTAACAATTGGTGCAAGAATCGTAGAAACTGAGGCAATTGCAACGGCTAGAGCTACATTTCCTCTTGCTAGAAACACCATAACATTGGAAGCAGTTCCGCTTGGACAGCATCCTACTAAAATGACACCTACAGCAACTTCTTCAGGTAAATGGAGTCCGACCGCCAATAAAAAGGCAAGTAACGGCATAATGATAAAGTGACCGATGACCCCAAGCGCCACTTCTTTCGGTCTTCTAAATACTTCTTTAAAATCCGATAGCTCGAGTGTCAGGCCCATTCCAAACATAACAATTCCTAGTAGAGGAACAATATAGCCTCCCAGCCACACAAAGTTACCAGGATTAAGATAAGCAATTACCGCAAAGATCAATACCCATAACGTAAATGTTTTCCCAGCAAAGCTGCTGATTTTCTCGATGACTTCCAAAACAATTCCCCCTATAAATTAATTCCAACTATTTTAATAAAATTAATAAACATTATATTAGAGTAAATATTTATAAAAATCAATATATTCTTACAAAATTCTACAAAGTTTTCTGTCTATTGTTGATGCTTTCTGATCTCATCATCATTGATATCGCAAACTCAAATGCGGCTTGACCAAGAGAACCGTTCCCATGGTCTCAAAGACACAAAAAAAGCAGAGAGACATTGCTCTCTGCTTTACTGTTAGATTCAGTTTACCTCCCACTGACCCCTAAATAGTCTCAAGAAGTTTATAGGCTTCCTCTTTCGACGTAACCTTTAATAGTTGCTCTCTAAACCCATCATCCATTAATTTTCGTGATAGCATTTGTAGAATCTTTAGATGGGCATCTCCTGCTGCTTTTTCCGGTACGGCAATCATGAAGATTAATTTTGCCGGGGCGCCATCTAAACTATTCCAATTTACACCGTCACGTTTGATACCAAAGGCAACAGCTGGGCGTTTAACCGCATTTGATTTACCATGGGGGATGGCGATATTCATGCCAAGCCCAGTCGAACTTTCACTCTCACGATTTAAGATCGCTTGTTTATATTCTTGTTTTGAACGTAAGACACCAGCTGTATCAAACTTTGCAATCAATTCATCGATTACATCATCACGTGTGTTGCCAGCTAAATCGGTATCAATTAACTCTATTGTTGTAATATCTGTTAACTTGCTAATATCGGTTTTAGAAACAGCTTCGACTTTTTCTTCACGTACTGGCGCCGCAGCACTAGTCACAGGACCAACACCCGCTGCAACCGGCACAGCACCATCTACGTTTTTCTTTAATGCCGTAACCATGAGGGCCGTTACAATCACACCAACAATCACAGCGATGAAGAACATAACCACATTGTCAACAGCACCTAATATAGCAACAATCGGACCACCGTGAGCAACTCTGTCTCCCACACTAGAAAGCATAGCGATCACTGCGCCTACCATCGAACCGACAACGATACTTGGAATCACACGAAATGGATCTTGTGCGGCGAACGGAATCGCACCCTCTGTAATACCAAATAACCCCATCGTAAAGGATGCTTTACCGGCATCTCTTTCTGACTGACTAAATTTGCGTTTGTTGATAAAAGTAGCAAGTCCAAGTCCAATTGGCGGGATACAAATCGCTACTGCAATGGGTCCCATAATTTCATAGTTACCTTCTGCAATCATGGCCGAACCGAAAAGAAAAGCAACTTTGTTAAATGGGCCACCCATATCGACCGCAATCATCGCACCGAGAATCATCGCTAAGACAATCGAGCTTCCGCCTTGCATGCTAGCAAGCCAAGTTGTTAATGCTTCGAACACACTTGCAACCGGATGACCAATGACGAAGATAAATAATAGACCGACAATAACACTTGATAGAATTGGGATAAAAATAATCGGCATAACGGGCTGAACCGCTTTTGGCACTTTAATTTTTTTAATAGCAAGGGCAACATAACCCGCTAAGAAACCAGCAATAATCCCGCCGATAAATCCTGCACCCGCTTCACTTCCGTAAAAACTACCATTGGCAGCAATATAACCGCCGATCATACCAGGTACGAGTCCTGGACGGTCAGCAATACTTACCGCAATGAAACCAGACAGGATCGGTACCATGAACATGAAAGCAGTACCGCCAAGACCTTCAATTTGTTTCCAAAAGGAACCATCTGGTATCTTAATTCCACCTGGCGTTTGCTCACCACCTAGAGCTAAGGCAATCGCAATCAATAATCCCCCAACGACAATAAAGGGAATCATGTAGGAAACCCCACTCATTAAGTGCTTATAAAAGCCGTTTTCCTTTTGTTTGCTTTTCTTTTCTTCACCAGCTGGGGCGGATTCAGGTTTATAAACAGGAACGTCACCACTTTGAATTTGTTTAATCAATTCTTCTGGTTTACGAATGCCATCTTGGACACCGGTGACAATTAATTTTTTGCCGGCAAAACGGTCCTTCTTAACCTCTTTATCCGCTGCAATAATAATGCCATCTGCTTCGGCAATATCTTGATCCGTTAACGCATTTTCGACGCCAATCGAACCTTGTGTTTCCACTTTTATATCGATGCCCAACGCTTTGCCCGCTTTTTGTAAGTTTTCAGCAGCCATATATGTATGAGCAATTCCCACTGGACAAGCTGTAACAGCTAATATTTTCCCCATCGTGTTACCTCCTATTGTAAAAATAACTAAGTAATCGCTTTCTTAAACTTATAATATACCAATCTTGTCCTGTTAATTTTTCATCTTTTTACCGGAGACTGCGGTAAAAAAAGTTTAATACGTTCATACGTGACCTTAATGTTAGTTGTAGCTCCATTTCAGGCACATAGAACCCTCCTACGTTACCCTAAACTTAGTTCTATAACCAACTCGGTCACTTAGAACCCTCCTACGTGACCCCAAACTTAGTTCAATTACCACTTCGATCACGTAGAACCCTCCTACGTTACCCCAATCTTAGTTCTATTACCACTTCGGTCACGTAGAACCCTCCTACGTTACCCCAATCTTAGTTCTATTACCACTTCGGTCACGTAGAACCCTCCTCCTACAAAACGGAGCTAACGGTAACAATTAGCGGAGAATTGCAAAAACAACCAACCCGCTAGGCGAATTGGTCGATTACTAGTAAAAATTCTTGATAATCCCGTGCAGCTGTTAGCGCATGTACAACCAAAGGCGCCTCACTCAGGGCAGAAATCTTCCCAATTACCCCGCGAAGCTCTCCTTGATTTTCTTTGGCAATGGCCAGCATGATGACAAGGGACACTCGTTCATTCCCCCACTCCATCCGCTCCTTCATGATCGCCGTGGCTAAAGCAGATTGGTGAATCATCGATGGGTTTCCATGCGGGATGGCAATTCCCCCGCCGATAGCTGTAGCTGATTTCCTCTCTCGATTGACCGCACTATGGATATACTCTTTACTGACATAGCCTTTTTTAAAAAGAGCGTCCGCCAGCATTTCGACGACTTCATAGCGGTGTTCTTTTTCCACGTTAAAAAACACGAGCTCTTCCTTCAAGAATGGAGAAAATACATGGGGGCCATGGTGTTCGGTACTTTTTTGCTTCAACACTTCAACAAACTGATTTAACTTTTTCTTATCCTCTTGTCCAAACAACGGTGAAATCACGATGTGCTCGATGTTTACTTTCTCAAGTGGAACCGTTGAGATAATAAAATCCGCTGGATGCGTACTCAAATAATCCGGCACTTCCGCCTTTCCAATACAGGCGACAATCTCAATGTTCTGGTACTGCTGTTCGATTTTCGCCTCTAACAAATGCGACATGCCAATCCCCATATGGCACACAATCAACGCTTTCTTCTTTATATCTCTCTTTTTTTCCAGTCTTTCAACAGAGGCTTGAAAATGAAGGACAATATAGGCCGCCTCATCCTCAGGGATTTCGATCTGAAAAGTTTGTTTGATTTCTTCAAGCGTTAACATCACCATATTGAACATATAGGGATACATTTTTTTAATATTCGATAGAAGCGGATTGCTAATCGGAAAACCATATTTGATGCGATTGATGACCGAATGCAAATGAACGGCAAGGCCATCGATTAAAATCGGATCCGCTTCATGATGAATGAAAGTCAACTTTTCCATCTTGCGAACGAAAGCAAGAACAAACGCAGTTGCCTCTTCATCCACTGTTAAATCTTGGTGGAATTCCTCTCCGACACGCTTGCTGCTAATCAGGTGCCAAGTGAAATAAACCTGCTCCACGTCCGGAAAGGTTAACCGAAAGGCCGATTCCAATTTATCAAAAAACCAGCTGGCAAATTGATATTCTTTCCGTTCAAACGCCATCACCTTTTCGGACTCTTGGACAAATACAGGAGACCGCTGCCGGGTCCGTTTCACCATAATCAGTGCATGAACGAGCAAGCTCTCTAACGCATCGTCTGAAAAAGCAATTGAAAACCGCCCCTGCATATCCTTAAGGGCATTCCTAACAGTCGAAATCTCATAGGGTAAAAATAAATCCAACACGACATTTTTTTCGTGTAAAAACAGCTCAGACAAGTGCGCCAAAGCATTACGTTTCTTCAATTCTGATCCTTGAATCACATTTCCCACCCGCGGCCTCGAAATGAGTTCCAGCTCAAACCGCTCGAGCCAATTCGTAATCGTCTCGATATCTTTTTTTATCGCCGCTTTAGGAGCATAGTATCGATCGGCAAAATGCTGTAAGGTGATTGCCTTATCACTTGTTAACAGCTGATAGGCCATTTCAAACAGCCGCTCTTCATTACTCTTAGGTTCGCTCGAAAGAAGACTGCGCAAAATTTGCGACCGAGCACTTTCATCACTTTCAATCGCAATCCCAAGGCCCGGCTTCCGGATGAGGCTGGCACTTGGATAATCGAGGAGAAACTCCTCCAATCGATCTAAATCGTTCCGGACCGTTTTTTCCGCACAATCAAGCTCTTCCGACAAATCCTTAATATGCAATACTCCTTCTTCATGAACAAGCAATATTCGTAGCAATTCTTTTTGTCTATTATTCATCCGTGCACCCGCTCTAAAAACAATATAGGTAAGTGTATCTTTATTTTGTCTGCTAATCAATTAAAACAATGCGAATGATGAACCTGGATCCCAAACAAACGTAAATGCCTTCCTATCCTAAGGCACCTTTATGATTTTTGTGAAAAATAACCGTCCTCATACTTAATCACGCTTTTTTCGAAAAATAACCGTCACCATTCTTAATCACGCTTTTTTCGAAAAATAACCGTCACCATACTTAATCACGCTTTTTTTCAAAAAATAACCATCCCCACACTTAATCACGCTTTTTCAAAAATGTAAAGGCTTCCATGAAAAGAGTCATATTTATGTCATAACTCTTGTGAAATTATTCACAAACTAGTGATATACTAACACCGTTAACTTATTAATTACTATCTAATGATGACATTTATATATAGGAGCTGATCATAATGGAGAACAGAAATAAAAAAGTAAATCGAGTGGTCTTAATTGGAACAGGTGCTGTCGGCTGCAGTTATGCATATTCAATGATTAATCAAGGAGTGGCGGAAGAGTTAGTTCTCATTGATGTCAATGAGGCAAAATCAGAAGGGGAAGCGATGGACCTGAATCACGGGATTCCGTTTGCTTCGTCACCTATCAACGTATGGAGCGGGTCTTATCAAGATTGTGAAAGTGCAGACTTAGTGGTCATTACTGCGGGATTGGCTCAAAAGCCTGGTGAAACCCGATTAGAATTAGTGGAAAAGAACACGAAAATATTTAAACAAATCGTAAAAAACATTATGGCCAGTGGATTTGACGGAATCTTCCTAGTTGCAACAAACCCTGTTGATATTCTAACCTATGTGACCTGGAAGGAGTCTGGGCTGCCAAAGGAACGGGTGATTGGTTCCGGTACCGTATTAGATTCAGCGCGTCTCCGCTTTGCGCTTGGTCAGCATTTCAATATGGACACACGAAATGTTCATGCCTATATCATTGGCGAACACGGGGATACAGAACTTCCCGTTTGGAGCCGTGCCTCTGTGGGTGTTGAAAGGCTTGAAGAACTTTCAGCAAGGAAAAACGAACCATACAAAGATTGTTTAGAAGAAATTTTCGTTAATGTCCGTGATGCGGCTTATCAAATCATCAAACGAAAAGGTGCAACGTACTATGGAATCGGCATGTCCCTCGTTCGAATTACGAAGGCAATTTTAAACAATGAAAACTGTATCCTAACGGTCTCCTCCTATCTAGATGGTCAATATGGACAGGAGGATGTGTTTATCGGTGTTCCGGCGGTCATATACCGCGGAGGAATCCGTGAAGTGATTGAAATACAGCTAAATGAAAAGGAAAAGGAACAATTCAGCCACTCGGTTACCGTATTAAAAGAAACAATGAAACCTGTCATCTAGATTTGTTTAGAGTTGAAAACACGAATGAAAGCAGATGAGAGTATGGAAACGATGAATCATACAAAAAAAGGATATTTTATGATGGCAGTATTATGGCTGGCTTATGTAACCTTTGCCATGAATTGGGTGGCGGGCTCTTCCTTGACACCGCAAATAACCGAAACGTTTTTCGGTGGACCCGTGGATCCTATTATTTCTCAATTAGTGAACTATTCGATTACAACCGCGCGTGTCTTTGCCAACATCTTAGCAGCGATGGTGCTCATGAAATTAGGACCTAGAAAAGCGGCAGGTATCGCGATTGGCCTTTTAATGATGGGACTTGTCGCGATTTATCTCCCGAATTATTGGGCCTATACCGTCGCTAGGATGGTCATGGCCGTTGGGGGCTCGATGGTCATTGTCTACATGAACCCCATCGTTGCTCACTATGTTAAAAATTCAAACATAAAGCTGCGCATTAATGCCGCCAATACGGTGGCCTATAATGCAGGTGCCTTTATTGTCGCCGTCCTATTCACAGTTTTTGCCAAGCAAATGGTTTCCAACTGGCGTTTAACATTAACGTTCTTTGCCTCTTTAACGATCTTGTTTTTTATCGCTTGGCTTTGGAAAGCAGAGACCTTTGAAACAAAAGAAATGGGTGGTACCGCTGAAAAGTATGGCTATAAAGAGGCGCTCAAAGATGGATTTCTCTGGCGCTATGGCCTGGCGTTTGCTTCCTTTTTAACCTTGTATGTTTTATCGCTCGTGAGCTTTAAAGCCATTTTTGATCAATATACCTTGTTAAATGGCTCTGTAACAAACCTATTAATCTCAGGTTTTGGCATTCTCGGAACATTTGCAGGGATTCGCATCGGAAATAAGGGCGTGCCACGGAAGCCAATCCTTCTGTTCTCAGGGATTGTCATGGTAGGAACCTTTGCCCTTGCCATTGTGTTTGCTAACAAGATTCCGCTTCTTTCCTACACACTCATTTCGATATCAGGATTTGCGATGTATATTCAGTACCCAATCTTTTTGAATCTCCCTCATGAATTAAAAGGGATGATCCACAAAAATTGACGATTATGTTCGGACTTTTCTGGGCGATCGCGTATGCGGGCCAAACCATCGCGACGATTGTGTGGAGCTTTATATTAGGCTCTTCCGGATACACTGCGGCGATGATTTTCTTTATCGCTGCCTCCAGTGTGTACATCTTCTTGGTGGCGACCTTCCCGGAAACACGACAGAAGGAAGCCATCCTACGGCGAGCAGCATAAGGAGGGACATGGGGAGATTCGGTTCTTATGACTTTTTATGAGATTTGTGCCGATCATAAGAACCGTCTCCATAGTGCCTACAACTTTTTGGTGGTGTCAGGCACTCAAAGTGAAGTACTGCCCACATTTCTCTTCGCAACTTATACTTTTACCGACCTACATCTGAGAAAATTGCCAGTTTTGTATGCGAAAAATAGATTCGCTGATAAAAATAGGTTTATCGCTGATAAAAGTGTATTTACCGCTGATAAAATGGTCCAGTTCGCTGATATCCTTCAACAATTCGCTGGGAAGCTGCTAATTGGAGCTAATTATCCCACTCCATGCTCCCTCATCCGACTAAAAGTTAGCTTTATTTGCGCAAATTCGGCTTTTTTTGTGGATTGACGGCTTTTATTTGCACGTCCATAGAAATTGAAATATGTTCGGCCTCTTCAACCATTCGTTACACGTCTTACATTCAATTAAAACTTTCCTCTCCCTACCCTGTCCTTTTTGCCGACTTTTCTATATATAGAAGGTGAAAGGTGGTGAGAGACAATGGCACAAGCATTATTAGAGGTTACGAAGCTTCGCATCGTGTTTGAAGCGGGCATGGATGACGAAGGAAATCCCATCCTCAAAGCAAAAACGTTTAGCAATGTCACCAAGGCTGCTACCGCAGATCAACTATCGCAAGCGGCACTAGCAGTAGCTGCTCTATGCAATGACCCGCTAAACAAAGTGGAGAGAAATGACAGCTCCACGATTCTAGGTTAATAGTCTAACAAAATAATAAAGGGTGTGGAGGTGAAAGAAATGGCAAAAACATTGGA
Source organism: Bacillus sp. OV166 (assembly GCF_900177675.1). Lineage (GTDB taxonomy): Bacteria > Bacillota > Bacilli > Bacillales > Cytobacillaceae > Neobacillus. Next base: position 6,134,107 of record NZ_FXWM01000001.1, read on the forward strand.
ATTGCAATTTACCACGGAGTTTGGAAAGACTGCAAGTCTTTCCGTCGATAACCCTAAAGAGCCGATTGATGAAGAAGTTGTAAAATTATCGATGGCGCAGATTATTGCATCTGAAGTTTTCACAACGGCCAGTGGCAAGTTTGTAGCTGCAAAAGGAGCAAGAGTGATTGATCGCAATGTGACGGATTACGTGATTGTTTAATAAGGAAAAGAGGCTGGATTCATGATGGACATGAACCCAGCCTCTTTTTATAAATAATGGAAATTGTATTTTATCGAAAACAAAGAGCGGCCTTTATAATATCAAAAAAGTAGGATCTACATAGAACAATGGAGTAGACTAATGCTCAGTTATATTTATAACTACAGTGAACACCATACATATACGTTGAAAAACAAAAAAAGACAACCTTTTCAGGTTGTCTTTAATATGCCTGGCAACGTCCTACTCTCACAGGGACGCGTGTCCCAACTACCATCGGCGCTGAGAAGCTTAACTTCCGTGTTCGGTATGGGAACGGGTGTGACCTTCTCGCCATTGCTGCCAGACTATTTAATTGAGGAATCATTCCCTCAAAACTAGATAATACAGAAGAAGTTGTAAAAATGAGTATGCCTTAAAATTTGGTTAAGTCCTCGAACGATTAGTATCAGTCAGCTCCACATGTTACCACGCTTCCACCTCTGACCTATCAACCTGATCATCTTTCAGGGTTCTTACTAGCTTGCGCTATGGGAAATCTCATCTTGAGGGGGGCTTCATGCTTAGATGCTTTCAGCACTTATCCCGTCCGCACATAGCTACCCAGCGATGCCCTTGGCAGAACAACTGGTACACCAGCGGTGCGTCCATCCCGGTCCTCTCGTACTAAGGACAGCTCCTCTCAAATTTCCTGCGCCCACGACGGATAGGGACCGAACTGTCTCACGACGTTCTGAACCCAGCTCGCGTACCGCTTTAATGGGCGAACAGCCCAACCCTTGGGACCGACTACAGCCCCAGGATGCGATGAGCCGACATCGAGGTGCCAAACCTCCCCGTCGATGTGGACTCTTGGGGGAGATAAGCCTGTTATCCCCGGGGTAGCTTTTATCCGTTGAGCGATGGCCCTTCCATGCGGAACCACCGGATCACTAAGCCCGACTTTCGTCCCTGCTCGACTTGTAGGTCTCGCAGTCAAGCTCCCTTGTGCCTTTACACTCTGCGAATGATTTCCAACCATTCTGAGGGAACCTTTGGGCGCCTCCGTTACTCTTTAGGAGGCGACCGCCCCAGTCAAACTGCCCACCTGACACTGTCTCCCACCCCGATCAGGGGTGCGGGTTAGAATTTCAATACAGCCAGGGTAGTATCCCACCGACGCCTCCACCGAAGCTAGCGCTCCGGCTTCTCAGGCTCCTACCTATCCTGTACAAGCTGTACCAAAATTCAATATCAGGCTACAGTAAAGCTCCACGGGGTCTTTCCGTCCTGTCGCGGGTAACCTGCATCTTCACAGGTACTATAATTTCACCGAGTCTCTCGTTGAGACAGTGCCCAGATCGTTACGCCTTTCGTGCGGGTCGGAACTTACCCGACAAGGAATTTCGCTACCTTAGGACCGTTATAGTTACGGCCGCCGTTTACTGGGGCTTCGATTCAGAGCTTCGCTTGCGCTAACCCCTCCTCTTAACCTTCCAGCACCGGGCAGGCGTCAGCCCCTATACTTCGCCTTGCGGCTTCGCAGAGACCTGTGTTTTTGCTAAACAGTCGCCTGGGCCTATTCACTGCGGCTCTTCGAGGCTATTCACCTCAAAAAGCACCCCTTCTCCCGAAGTTACGGGGTCATTTTGCCGAGTTCCTTAACGAGAGTTCTCTCGCTCACCTTAGGATTCTCTCCTCGCCTACCTGTGTCGGTTTGCGGTACGGGCACCTTTTATCTCGCTAGAGGCTTTTCTTGGCAGTGTGGAATCAGGAACTTCGGTACTAAATTTCCCTCGCTATCACAGCTCAGCCTTCGCGAGAAGCGGATTTGCCTACTTCTCAGCCTAACTGCTTAGACGCGCATATCCAACAGCGCGCTTACCCTATCCTCCTGCGTCCCCCCATTGCTCAAACGATAAAGAGGTGGTACAGGAATATCAACCTGTTGTCCATCGCCTACGCCTTTCGGCCTCGGCTTAGGTCCCGACTAACCCTGAGCGGACGAGCCTTCCTCAGGAAACCTTAGGCATTCGGTGGATGAGATTCTCACTCATCTTTCGCTACTCATACCGGCATTCTCACTTCTAAGCGCTCCACCAGTCCTTACGGTCTAGCTTCAACGCCCTTAGAACGCTCTCCTACCACTGACATCTAAGATGTCAATCCACAGCTTCGGTGATACGTTTAGCCCCGGTACATTTTCGGCGCAGAGTCATTCGACCAGTGAGCTATTACGCACTCTTTAAATGGTGGCTGCTTCTAAGCCAACATCCTGGTTGTCTAAACAACTCCACATCCTTTTCCACTTAACGTATACTTTGGGACCTTAGCTGGTGGTCTGGGCTGTTTCCCTTTTGACTACGGATCTTATCACTCGCAGTCTGACTCCCACGGATAAGTCTTTGGCATTCGGAGTTTGTCTGAATTCGGTAACCCGATGAGGGCCCCTAGTCCAAACAGTGCTCTACCTCCAAGACTCTTACTACGTGAGGCTAGCCCTAAAGCTATTTCGGAGAGAACCAGCTATCTCCAAGTTCGATTGGAATTTCTCCGCTACCCACACCTCATCCCCGCACTTTTCAACGTGCGTGGGTTCGGGCCTCCATCCAGTGTTACCTGGACTTCACCCTGGACATGGGTAGATCACCTGGTTTCGGGTCTACGACCACATACTCATACGCCCTATTCAGACTCGCTTTCGCTGCGGCTCCGTCTCTTCAACTTAACCTTGCATGGGATCGTAACTCGCCGGTTCATTCTACAAAAGGCACGCTATCACCCATTAACGGGCTCTAACTACTTGTAGGCACACGGTTTCAGGAACTATTTCACTCCCCTTCCGGGGTGCTTTTCACCTTTCCCTCACGGTACTGGTTCACTATCGGTCACTAGGGAGTATTTAGCCTTGGGAGATGGTCCTCCCTGCTTCCGACCGGATTTCTCGTGTCCGGCCGTACTCAGGATCCACTCAGGAGGGAACGAAGTTTCGACTACAGGGTTTTTACCTTCTATGACGGACCTTTCCAGATCGCTTCATCTACCCCGTTCCTTTGTAACTCCATGTTGAGTGTCCTACAACCCCAAGAGGCAAGCCTCTTGGTTTGGGCTATGTCCCGTTTCGCTCGCCGCTACTCAGGGAATCGCGTTTGCTTTCTCTTCCTCCGGGTACTTAGATGTTTCAGTTCCCCGGGTATGCCTTCCATACCCTATGTATTCAGGTAAAGATACTGTTCCATTACGAACAGTGGGTTCCCCCATTCGGAAATCTCCGGATCAAAGCTTACTTACAGCTCCCCGAAGCATATCGGTGTTAGTCCCGTCCTTCATCGGCTCCTAGTGCCAAGGCATTCACCGTGCGCCCTTTCTAACTTAACCTAAAAGGTTTGTTTCTTCTTATTTAATAAGAAATGGCATTGACTCGGTTCTTACATTGACTTCTTCATTACGATTATCTAGTTTTCAAAGAACGAAAGTGACTTGAGAGAATTGCACTCTCAAAACTAAACAAACAAGAAACGTCAATCAAACAAACTGTTTTGTCTGGCTCATATGTCCAGCTTTATCCTTAGAAAGGAGGTGATCCAGCCGCACCTTCCGATACGGCTACCTTGTTACGACTTCACCCCAATCATCTGTCCCACCTTAGGCGGCTGGCTCCTTACGGTTACCCCACCGACTTCGGGTGTTACAAACTCTCGTGGTGTGACGGGCGGTGTGTACAAGGCCCGGGAACGTATTCACCGCGGCATGCTGATCCGCGATTACTAGCGATTCCGGCTTCATGCAGGCGAGTTGCAGCCTGCAATCCGAACTGAGAATGGTTTTATGGGATTGGCTAAACCTCGCGGTCTTGCAGCCCTTTGTACCATCCATTGTAGCACGTGTGTAGCCCAGGTCATAAGGGGCATGATGATTTGACGTCATCCCCACCTTCCTCCGGTTTGTCACCGGCAGTCACCTTAGAGTGCCCAACTGAATGCTGGCAACTAAGATCAAGGGTTGCGCTCGTTGCGGGACTTAACCCAACATCTCACGACACGAGCTGACGACAACCATGCACCACCTGTCACTCTGTCCCCCGAAGGGGAACGTCCTATCTCTAGGAGTGTCAGAGGATGTCAAGACCTGGTAAGGTTCTTCGCGTTGCTTCGAATTAAACCACATGCTCCACCGCTTGTGCGGGCCCCCGTCAATTCCTTTGAGTTTCAGCCTTGCGGCCGTACTCCCCAGGCGGAGTGCTTAATGCGTTAGCTGCAGCACTAAGGGGCGGAAACCCCCTAACACTTAGCACTCATCGTTTACGGCGTGGACTACCAGGGTATCTAATCCTGTTTGCTCCCCACGCTTTCGCGCCTCAGCGTCAGTTACAGACCAGAAAGCCGCCTTCGCCACTGGTGTTCCTCCACATCTCTACGCATTTCACCGCTACACGTGGAATTCCGCTTTCCTCTTCTGCACTCAAGTCCCCCAGTTTCCAATGACCCTCCACGGTTGAGCCGTGGGCTTTCACATCAGACTTAAAGGACCGCCTGCGCGCGCTTTACGCCCAATAATTCCGGACAACGCTTGCCACCTACGTATTACCGCGGCTGCTGGCACGTAGTTAGCCGTGGCTTTCTGGTTAGGTACCGTCAAGGTACCGGCAGTTACTCCGGTACTTGTTCTTCCCTAACAACAGAGCTTTACGACCCGAAGGCCTTCATCGCTCACGCGGCGTTGCTCCATCAGACTTTCGTCCATTGTGGAAGATTCCCTACTGCTGCCTCCCGTAGGAGTCTGGGCCGTGTCTCAGTCCCAGTGTGGCCGATCACCCTCTCAGGTCGGCTACGCATCGTCGCCTTGGTGAGCCGTTACCTCACCAACTAGCTAATGCGCCGCGGGCCCATCTGTAAGTGTCAGCCGAAACCGACTTTCAGCTTTTCCTCATGAGAGGAAAAGGATTATCCGGTATTAGCACCGGTTTCCCGGTGTTATCCCAGTCTTACAGGCAGGTTGCCCACGTGTTACTCACCCGTCCGCCGCTAACCAACAGGAGCAAGCTCCTATTGATTCGCTCGACTTGCATGTATTAGGCACGCCGCCAGCGTTCGTCCTGAGCCAGGATCAAACTCTCCAAGAAAGTTGATTAGCTCATTTTGTTACGTTGGCTCATGTTCTTCATATTAATAGAAGAAACACGATTTTTTTTATTGTTTGTTGACGTTTTTGTTTGTTTAGTTTTCAAAGGACAATCTATCATGTCAGAAGCGACATTTATTATTATATCGAATCTCTATTACAATGTCAATATAATAATTTAACTTTTCTGTTTCCACTTTTAACTATTAAAACCGCCGTTAAAAGCAACTTAGCTATCATAACACCTCCAATTTACAAATGCAACAGAAAGTTTTTCTTTTTTTAGGAAAGTTCACTTCCTTAAAACTATTTCTTGAGATTACAATATCTTATCTTTTTAAATCAACAACCAAAACCCTGGCCACATGCAATCTCAACAAATATCGGGGCATAACAGGCACTGGAAATAGGGTAGGATTTTAGCGTATACTAGTTTAAGTAAATATAAATATATACATTCTAAATCTATGAATTTTATTGCTTTCTATCTGGAGAGGATTATCGTATGAGAATTGTAACAAAAGTTAAAAATGAAGAACTAGAAATTATAAAAATCTATATAAGCCTGGGATTTACGATTACTGTAGAAATATTCACAGTTCCAGAGGGCTACAAAAGCTTAGCGAATAATTCCTTCCCTCAACACGATGAATTATTAGGAACTGGAGTTCATAAAAATAAAAAAGAGAGTGTAAAACTGGCCATCAAAGCTTTACGGGAATTGATGGAAGCGTTCGAGGAATAAACTCCGAACCATAGTCTAAAAACCATGCTGGTAAAAAAACAGCATGGTTTTTATATCTTTATCGCTCGGCGACTGGCACCTGAATTAAGAAAGCACCTTTTCAGGGCTAAGCAGCAGAAATAATGCCTCAGGGAGTTTCAATGTCCTCAGCGATGGTTCCCATAACCTCCAAGAACCGTCCTCGGGTCTTTATGAACTGACAAATCTCCCCCTTTTCTCCCAAGTTTCCTCACTAATCAAACGTTTGATTAAAATCGCCTACATCCTTGATATATATCGATGCATCCTTCCCAATCCATATAATTAATGTTGAAAAATGTAAGAAAAAAGGGGGGATAATAGCAATCAAACCGATAACGTCACGAAACGACACTCTTTCGACTAAATACCGTATAAGCTATACTATTTAAACGTTTGATTGAAATAGCTGAAAGTACTGAAATAAAAGGAATTCCCTTACAACTCCTGCATGTAGATTGTCGAGATGCGTTTGGACATTCCGCAGGAAATAACCCACCTTTCTACAAAAACTGATCAGTTTCTCCTAAACCTCCATGATTCTATTAAAATCGTGGCTTTTTGATACTATCCAAACGCTTGATTAAAAGAAGCCTCAGACCGCTCCATTACTAGATTTAGTACTCCAAATTCCTGTGAAGAATGTCGAGAACTGTCCTCAACATGACACTTTTAAAAAGGAACTAAGATTAGTTGCTGAACCATGATTCGTGCCTAAAACTATTACTGCGATGGTATAAGTCACCAAAATTAGGTAGTAAATATCCTCTGCCCAAATGAATTCCTAATTTTCATCCAGCGAATGTCGTAAGTTTTATAAAATATGTAGTAAGCGTCTGTAATTATGTTGTAAGTATCCGTAATTATGTTGTAAACTCTCCAAAATTATGTAGTTAGTTCCCAACTGCAGGAATTTTATCTCTATTTAGACGCAGAAAAACCACCTTTAAAAAAATAATTTCTTTTTTAAAAGGTGGTTTTTATAAAAAGGAACAAGCGAACGGTCCCTTCAGTTTAAAAAAATGGCTCCGCAGGTAGGACTCGAACCTACGACCGATCGGTTAACAGCCGATAGCTCTACCACTGAGCTACTGCGGAATAATTAAATATGTTCCCTAATCTTTGTTATATTACAACCATGTCACGCCTCAGTAAGTAACGCAAGGAGCGGCTCGGCGTGTACAACTCGCAGCATATTCATGATGCCTTTGCTCGTCTCTACCACTGAGCTACTGCGGAATAATATTATGGTGGGCCTAAATGGACTCGAACCATCGACCTCACGCTTATCAGGCGTGCGCTCTAACCAGCTGAGCTATAGGCCCACTTTGGAGCGGGTGAAGAGAATCGAACTCTCATCATCAGCTTGGAAGGCTGAGGTTTTACCACTAAACTACACCCGCATTAAAAATTTGGAGGCGGCACCCGGATTTGAACCGGGGATGGAGGTTTTGCAGACCTCTGCCTTACCACTTGGCTATGCTGCCTAACTAGAATGGTGGAGGGGGACGGATTCGAACCGCCGAACCCTGAGGGAGCGGATTTACAGTCCGCCGCGTTTAGCCACTTCGCTACCCCTCCATATATAAGACTACTAATAGAGTCTTATATTTAATGATGGCTCAGGACGGAATCGAACCGCCGACACAAGGATTTTCAGTCCTTTGCTCTACCGACTGAGCTACTGAGCCGTAATTAGGATGATTCCCTAAATATATAATTCCGTACGTCCTTTGCTCGAAAGAACTCACGTACTTTCTCGCAGATTGCCGCAGATGTTTTTCAGTGATGTAAGCAATCTGCTCTACCCACTGAGTTACTGAGCCTAGAATATGTATTTTTCTAAAAAAAATCTATAATAACAGTAGTTAACCTACTGGGATAAAAATGGCGGTCCGGACGGGACTCGAACCCGCGACCTCCTGCGTGACAGGCAGGCATTCTAACCAACTGAACTACCGGACCATATTGCGGGGACAGGATTTGAACCTGCGACCTTCGGGTTATGAGCCCGACGAGCTACCAGACTGCTCCACCCCGCGACAATAGAAATTATATATTAATGAAATATATGGAGGAGGAAGAGGGATTCGAACCCCCGCGCGGTATGACCCGCCTGTCGGTTTTCAAGACCGATCCCTTCAGCCAAACTTGGGTATTCCTCCGAATAAGTGGAGCCTAGCGGGATCGAACCGCTGACCTCCTGCGTGCAAAGCAGGCGCTCTCCCAGCTGAGCTAAGGCCCCATAAAGCTATAAGTGAAGAATGGTCGGGAAGACAGGATTCGAACCTGCGACCCCTTGGTCCCAAACCAAGTGCTCTACCAAGCTGAGCTACTTCCCGTTAAAGTGCGCCCTGAGAGATTCGAACTCCCGACCTTTTGATTCGTAGTCAAACACTCTATCCAGCTGAGCTAAGGGCGCATATGAAATTAATGAACTTAAATGGTGCCGAGGACCGGAATCGAACCGGTACGGTAGTCACCTACCGCAGGATTTTAAGTCCTGTGCGTCTGCCAGTTCCGCCACCCCGGCTTAAAACAATTGGAGCGGAAGACGGGATTCGAACCCGCGACCCCCACCTTGGCAAGGTGATGTTCTACCACTGAACTACTTCCGCGTATGAAAATTAAATGGTGCGGGTGAAGGGAGTCGAACCCCCACGCCTTGCGGCGCCAGATCCTAAGTCTGGTGCGTCTGCCAATTCCGCCACACCCGCATATTCATTTAAAATGGTGAGCCATGAAGGACTCGAACCTTCGACCCTCTGATTAAAAGTCAGATGCTCTACCAACTGAGCTAATGGCTCGCTCGTACAAGGTGCCGGCGAGAGGACTTGAACCCCCAACCTACTGATTACAAGTCAGTTGCTCTACCAATTGAGCTACCCCGGCAAATAGTTTGGAAAAATATTAAAATTGTTCACGCTGTCCTAGTTATCGTCATCCTGACCTCAGAAAGCTTATGCAAGCAGCAGCTCGGTCTGTATGCTGAAGTGTATTCAGGAAGATTATTCGGTCGTGCTCTACCAATTGAGCTACCCCGGCGTAAAGTATGAAAGGTAAATATGGTGGAGGATGACGGGATCGAACCGCCGACCCTCTGCTTGTAAGGCAGATGCTCTCCCAGCTGAGCTAATCCTCCAAATTTGGTGACCCCTACGGGACTCGAACCCGTGTTACCTCCGTGAAAGGGAGGTGTCTTAACCGCTTGACCAAGGGGCCATATTTAATGTTGGCAAAAAAATAACCCCAAAGGGTAAGCCTGGCAACGTCCTACTCTCACAGGGACGCGTGTCCCAACTACCATCGGCGCTGAGAAGCTTAACTTCCGTGTTCGGTATGGGAACGGGTGTGACCTTCTCGCCATTGCTGCCAGACTATTTTTTTAGAGGAATCATTCCCTCAAAACTAGATAATGCAGAAGAAGTTGTAAAAACAAGTTGCCTTAAAAATTGGTTAAGTCCTCGAACGATTAGTATCAGTCAGCTCCACATGTTACCACGCTTCCACCTCTGACCTATCAACCTGATCATCTTTCAGGGTTCTTACTAGCTTGCGCTATGGGAAATCTCATCTTGAGGGGGGCTTCATGCTTAGATGCTTTCAGCACTTATCCCGTCCGCACATAGCTACCCAGCGATGCCCTTGGCAGAACAACTGGTACACCAGCGGTGCGTCCATCCCGGTCCTCTCGTACTAAGGACAGCTCCTCTCAAATTTCCTGCGCCCACGACGGATAGGGACCGAACTGTCTCACGACGTTCTGAACCCAGCTCGCGTACCGCTTTAATGGGCGAACAGCCCAACCCTTGGGACCGACTACAGCCCCAGGATGCGATGAGCCGACATCGAGGTGCCAAACCTCCCCGTCGATGTGGACTCTTGGGGGAGATAAGCCTGTTATCCCCGGGGTAGCTTTTATCCGTTGAGCGATGGCCCTTCCATGCGGAACCACCGGATCACTAAGCCCGACTTTCGTCCCTGCTCGACTTGTAGGTCTCGCAGTCAAGCTCCCTTGTGCCTTTACACTCTGCGAATGATTTCCAACCATTCTGAGGGAACCTTTGGGCGCCTCCGTTACTCTTTAGGAGGCGACCGCCCCAGTCAAACTGCCCACCTGACACTGTCTCCCACCCCGATCAGGGGTGCGGGTTAGAATTTCAATACAGCCAGGGTAGTATCCCACCGACGCCTCCACCGAAGCTAGCGCTCCGGCTTCTCAGGCTCCTACCTATCCTGTACAAGCTGTACCAAAATTCAATATCAGGCTACAGTAAAGCTCCACGGGGTCTTTCCGTCCTGTCGCGGGTAACCTGCATCTTCACAGGTACTATAATTTCACCGAGTCTCTCGTTGAGACAGTGCCCAGATCGTTACGCCTTTCGTGCGGGTCGGAACTTACCCGACAAGGAATTTCGCTACCTTAGGACCGTTATAGTTACGGCCGCCGTTTACTGGGGCTTCGATTCAGAGCTTCGCTTGCGCTAACCCCTCCTCTTAACCTTCCAGCACCGGGCAGGCGTCAGCCCCTATACTTCGCCTTGCGGCTTCGCAGAGACCTGTGTTTTTGCTAAACAGTCGCCTGGGCCTATTCACTGCGGCTCTTCGAGGCTATTCACCTCAAAAAGCACCCCTTCTCCCGAAGTTACGGGGTCATTTTGCCGAGTTCCTTAACGAGAGTTCTCTCGCTCACCTTAGGATTCTCTCCTCGCCTACCTGTGTCGGTTTGCGGTACGGGCACCTTTTATCTCGCTAGAGGCTTTTCTTGGCAGTGTGGAATCAGGAACTTCGGTACTAAATTTCCCTCGCTATCACAGCTCAGCCTTCGCGAGAAGCGGATTTGCCTACTTCTCAGCCTAACTGCTTAGACGCGCATATCCAACAGCGCGCTTACCCTATCCTCCTGCGTCCCCCCATTGCTCAAACGATAAAGAGGTGGTACAGGAATATCAACCTGTTGTCCATCGCCTACGCCTTTCGGCCTCGGCTTAGGTCCCGACTAACCCTGAGCGGACGAGCCTTCCTCAGGAAACCTTAGGCATTCGGTGGATGAGATTCTCACTCATCTTTCGCTACTCATACCGGCATTCTCACTTCTAAGCGCTCCACCAGTCCTTACGGTCTAGCTTCAACGCCCTTAGAACGCTCTCCTACCACTGACATCTAAGATGTCAATCCACAGCTTCGGTGATACGTTTAGCCCCGGTACATTTTCGGCGCAGAGTCATTCGACCAGTGAGCTATTACGCACTCTTTAAATGGTGGCTGCTTCTAAGCCAACATCCTGGTTGTCTAAACAACTCCACATCCTTTTCCACTTAACGTATACTTTGGGACCTTAGCTGGTGGTCTGGGCTGTTTCCCTTTTGACTACGGATCTTATCACTCGCAGTCTGACTCCCACGGATAAGTCTTTGGCATTCGGAGTTTGTCTGAATTCGGTAACCCGATGAGGGCCCCTAGTCCAAACAGTGCTCTACCTCCAAGACTCTTACTACGTGAGGCTAGCCCTAAAGCTATTTCGGAGAGAACCAGCTATCTCCAAGTTCGATTGGAATTTCTCCGCTACCCACACCTCATCCCCGCACTTTTCAACGTGCGTGGGTTCGGGCCTCCATCCAGTGTTACCTGGACTTCACCCTGGACATGGGTAGATCACCTGGTTTCGGGTCTACGACCACATACTCATACGCCCTATTCAGACTCGCTTTCGCTGCGGCTCCGTCTCTTCAACTTAACCTTGCATGGGATCGTAACTCGCCGGTTCATTCTACAAAAGGCACGCTATCACCCATTAACGGGCTCTAACTACTTGTAGGCACACGGTTTCAGGAACTATTTCACTCCCCTTCCGGGGTGCTTTTCACCTTTCCCTCACGGTACTGGTTCACTATCGGTCACTAGGGAGTATTTAGCCTTGGGAGATGGTCCTCCCTGCTTCCGACCGGATTTCTCGTGTCCGGCCGTACTCAGGATCCACTCAGGAGGGAACGAAGTTTCGACTACAGGGTTTTTACCTTCTATGACGGACCTTTCCAGATCGCTTCATCTACCCCGTTCCTTTGTAACTCCATGTTGAGTGTCCTACAACCCCAAGAGGCAAGCCTCTTGGTTTGGGCTATGTCCCGTTTCGCTCGCCGCTACTCAGGGAATCGCGTTTGCTTTCTCTTCCTCCGGGTACTTAGATGTTTCAGTTCCCCGGGTATGCCTTCCATACCCTATGTATTCAGGTAAAGATACTGTTCCATTACGAACAGTGGGTTCCCCCATTCGGAAATCTCCGGATCAAAGCTTACTTACAGCTCCCCGAAGCATATCGGTGTTAGTCCCGTCCTTCATCGGCTCCTAGTGCCAAGGCATTCACCGTGCGCCCTTTCTAACTTAACCTAAAAGGTTATTCTCTTACTTATATAAGAGAGAAAACTAAAATGGCATTGACTCGGTTCTTACATTGACTTCTTCATTACGATTATCTAGTTTTCAAAGAACGAACGTGTCTTGAGAGAATTGCACTCTCAAAACTAAACAAACAAGAAACGTCTATCAAACAAACTGTTTTGTCTGGCTCATATGTCCAGCTTTATCCTTAGAAAGGAGGTGATCCAGCCGCACCTTCCGATACGGCTACCTTGTTACGACTTCACCCCAATCATCTGTCCCACCTTAGGCGGCTGGCTCCTTACGGTTACCCCACCGACTTCGGGTGTTACAAACTCTCGTGGTGTGACGGGCGGTGTGTACAAGGCCCGGGAACGTATTCACCGCGGCATGCTGATCCGCGATTACTAGCGATTCCGGCTTCATGCAGGCGAGTTGCAGCCTGCAATCCGAACTGAGAATGGTTTTATGGGATTGGCTAAACCTCGCGGTCTTGCAGCCCTTTGTACCATCCATTGTAGCACGTGTGTAGCCCAGGTCATAAGGGGCATGATGATTTGACGTCATCCCCACCTTCCTCCGGTTTGTCACCGGCAGTCACCTTAGAGTGCCCAACTGAATGCTGGCAACTAAGATCAAGGGTTGCGCTCGTTGCGGGACTTAACCCAACATCTCACGACACGAGCTGACGACAACCATGCACCACCTGTCACTCTGTCCCCCGAAGGGGAACGTCCTATCTCTAGGAGTGTCAGAGGATGTCAAGACCTGGTAAGGTTCTTCGCGTTGCTTCGAATTAAACCACATGCTCCACCGCTTGTGCGGGCCCCCGTCAATTCCTTTGAGTTTCAGCCTTGCGGCCGTACTCCCCAGGCGGAGTGCTTAATGCGTTAGCTGCAGCACTAAGGGGCGGAAACCCCCTAACACTTAGCACTCATCGTTTACGGCGTGGACTACCAGGGTATCTAATCCTGTTTGCTCCCCACGCTTTCGCGCCTCAGCGTCAGTTACAGACCAGAAAGCCGCCTTCGCCACTGGTGTTCCTCCACATCTCTACGCATTTCACCGCTACACGTGGAATTCCGCTTTCCTCTTCTGCACTCAAGTCCCCCAGTTTCCAATGACCCTCCACGGTTGAGCCGTGGGCTTTCACATCAGACTTAAAGGACCGCCTGCGCGCGCTTTACGCCCAATAATTCCGGACAACGCTTGCCACCTACGTATTACCGCGGCTGCTGGCACGTAGTTAGCCGTGGCTTTCTGGTTAGGTACCGTCAAGGTACCGGCAGTTACTCCGATACTTGTTCTTCCCTAACAACAGAGCTTTACGACCCGAAGGCCTTCATCGCTCACGCGGCGTTGCTCCATCAGACTTTCGTCCATTGTGGAAGATTCCCTACTGCTGCCTCCCGTAGGAGTCTGGGCCGTGTCTCAGTCCCAGTGTGGCCGATCACCCTCTCAGGTCGGCTACGCATCGTCGCCTTGGTGAGCCGTTACCTCACCAACTAGCTAATGCGCCGCGGGCCCATCTGTAAGTGTCAGCCGAAACCGACTTTCAGCTTTTCCTCATGAGAGGAAAAGGATTATCCGGTATTAGCACCGGTTTCCCGGTGTTATCCCAGTCTTACAGGCAGGTTGCCCACGTGTTACTCACCCGTCCGCCGCTAACCAACAGGAGCAAGCTCCTATTGATTCGCTCGACTTGCATGTATTAGGCACGCCGCCAGCGTTCGTCCTGAGCCAGGATCAAACTCTCCAAGAAAGTTGATTAGCTCATTTTGTTACGTTGGCTCATGTTCTTCATATTAATAGAAGAAACACGATTTTTTTATTGTTTGTTGACGTTTTTGTTTGTTTAGTTTTCAAAGAACAATCAATCATGTCAGAAGCGACATTTATTATTATATCGAATCTCTTTCACTATGTCAATATAATAATTTAACTTTTTTCGCATCACTTTTAACTAATAAAACTGCCGTCAAAAGCAACTTCCTTATAATAGCACCTTCGATTTACTTATGCAACAGAAAGTTTTTCTTTTTTTTAATCGGCTGTTCATTTCCTCAAAGCTTTTTTGAGATAACACCCCCTTCCTCTCGAATCATAACCAAATTCAACCCTTCGAAATGATGAGAAGAAGAAAGGAACCAGAGCGATTATTCCTGATTCCTTTCTCTAAATCCTATTTTATTTTGTCTACTTTTGGGATTGCAACGCACAGGCACCTAGCCTAGCATTTTGTATTGGGCTTTTACTAGTTCATAGTAAACTCCTTGTTCTGCCATTAGTGTGTTGTGATTTCCTTGCTCAAGGATATGTCCATGGTCCAGTACAATAATTTTGTCTGCTTCTCTGATGGTTGAGAGCCTATGAGCAATCATTATGGCGGTTCTACCTTTTAATAATGTTTTTAATGCCTCTTGAATTTTTACCTCAGTCTCTGTATCAATGCTCGCTGTTGCTTCATCAAGGATGAGAATTTTCGGGTCAGCCAGGAGTGCTCTTGCAAAGGAGAGAAGCTGACGTTCCCCTACTGACAAGACATTGCCTCGTTCTTCCACTTCTGTTTGATACCCTTTCGAAATTTGAGTAATGAAATGATCAGCGCCTACTGCTTTTGCCGCTGCGATCACTTCCTCATCGCTGGCGTTGGGATTCCCATAGCGAATGTTTTCCATAATGGTACCCGAAAAGATAAACGTATCCTGCAGCACCACACTAATTTGCGAACGTAGGCTGGCAATCGATAAATCTTGTATAGGACAGCCATCAATTTTGACAATACCTTCTGTAGCATCATAAAATCGGCTCACCAAATTAGCAATGGTTGTTTTCCCTGAACCAGTATGCCCGACAAGCGCTGTCGTCTCACCTGCTTTAATCGTAAGAGAAACTCCATTTAACGCTTTACGTTTTCCATCGTAAGAAAACTCCACCTCTTCAAAATCAATATGGCCTTTAATCGAGGAAAGTTTAATAGGATTAGGAGATTCTATCACACTAGGTCGTTCATCTAAAAACTCAAAGACACGCTCAGAAGAAGCCATTCCAATTAGAAGCTGGTTATACAATTGCCCAAGACGAGATATCGGCTCCCAGAACATGCCTAAATAAAAGGCAAACGAAACAAATTCTCCGATGGTACACTCGCCTCGTGCAACAAGAACCGCCCCATACCAGATAAGAATAGCCGTCCCCACAGCATTCGTCATCTCGATAAGCGGGCCAAACATCGCATTTTTTTGGACTGCTTGCTTCCATGTTTGATAATTTTCTTGGTTGAGCCCCTTAAAAAATTGGATATTTTCTTTTTCTTGCGTATAGGATTGTGTAATTCGAATACCTTGAATACTCTCATTTAAGTGAGAATTTATTTTTGACTGTTTAAGCCGAACGTCTTGCCACAATAACCGGATTTTTTTTCGCAAGCTGGTTGAAATGAAAAACATAATCGGCAAAATAATCATAATCGCAATGGTGAGCTTTACATTCAGTGATAATAAGATAAAAATAGTAGCGAACAATAGGAGAAAATCGGTTAAAAGATTAATGACCCCACTTGTAAATAACTCCTGTAAGGAATTAATGTCATTCATAATCCTTACTAGAATGGATCCAGCTGAACGCTGATCAAAAAATCTATGTGATAAGGATTGTACATGTGTAAATAAATGCCTGCGTAAATCATAAATTACATCTTGGCCAAGCCTGTTCATCCAGCGAATTCTTAACGAATTGCTCAAATACGATAACAAATATAATCCTGAAATGATAAACACAAGCTGCATCAACAGGGTTGTATCTTTTTCAATAATAGCCCGATCAAGCGTGTATACTCCAATTAAAATCGGGATAATTAAACGGATCGCCGTTGAAATAATAACAGCGGCAAACGAAAGCGGCAGTAAATTTTTAACATAGGGTTTTAAATACAGTAACAATCGCAACATTTGCTTCCAGTTAAACGGTTTATCAATCACTAGATCCTCAGAGTAATGAAATCGCTCTAATATCAGTTGTTTCTTTCGATTTTCTTTCATGTTCCACCTACCTTACTGCCTTTTCGATAATCGCTGCTTGATCCTGGTATTGAAGGGTATAAATTCTTTGATAGGCACCATTATCGGAGGTTAGCTGTTCATGCGTGCCTCGTTCAATGATGTTCCCGTCTTCAAGGACTAATATTTCATCTGCATGCTTCAACGATGAAATCCGATGGGCAATAATAAATGTGGTCCGCCCCTTCATCACTTCCTGAAGGGCCTGTTGAATTTGAAATTCGGTTTCCATATCCACCGCACTTGTCGAATCATCTAATATGAGAATAGTAGGATTGGTACAAATGGCGCGGGCAATTGCAATTCGTTGCTTTTGTCCCCCTGAGAGACCCATTCCCCGTTCGCCAAGCATGGTGTCATATCCATTAGGCAATTCCATAATAAAATCATGGGCTTGAGCACGTTTTCCTGCATCGATAATCTCTTCCATCGTCGCGTCTGGTCTTCCGTATGCTATATTCGCTTTGATCGTCGATGAAAAAAGGAAGGTTTCCTGTAAGACAACCCCAATTTGTGAACGCAGCATTTTCAATTCATATTCCTGAATCGGGCGGCCATCAATGAGAATGGTCCCTTCCGTTGGCTCATAAAAGCGTGACAAAAGCTGGATAATGCTTGTTTTCCCTGAACCGGTCGCACCGATAAGGCCAATCGTTGCACCCGGAGACGCATCAAAGGTAATATGCTGAAGGGCTGCTGTTTCTTCCATTTGATAGTGGAACGTAACATCTTGGAATACGACATGTCCTTCTAGATGATCGATCGGCTTTACATCCTTACCATCATAAATAGTTTCAGGCGCTTCTAATACTTCAAGAAGCCGCTCACCGGAGGCTTTCGCCTGTGAGAACATATTAATGGTAAAACCAAGGTTCATGATGGGCCACATAATATACCAAACGAGACTGTAAAAGGCCACAAGCTCACCAGGGTTTAGTACACCCTGAATAACCTGAAATCCCCCGTATCCCAATAAAGCGACTACGGAAATATTGCCGATCAGCTCCATGAGCGGGAAGTACTTTGCCCAGACAGCTGCCGTAGTAAGTTGTTTCGTTCTATAAACTTGATTTGTCTTATTAAATCGCTCTATTTCCACCGCTTCTTTTGATAAAGCTTTAACCGTGTGAATGCCGCTAATATTTTCTTGTACCTTCGTATTTAATTGTCCAAACGATTCGCGAATCCCTCGAAAAGCGGGATGTACAGCTTTGTCAAATTTATAAGCAGTCACACAGATAAAGGGTAACACCACCAGGGTGACGAAGGTGAGCGAAACAGAATAATACAACATCACACACAAACTAGCCCCAACTTGAATGACAAAACGAAGAATCTCAACAAATCCAAAGGAGACAAAAATGCGAAACCCTTCTACATCTGCGGTTAACCGTGACATTAAGTCCCCTGTCTTCGCATTATCATAATAACGGAAGGATAGCCGCTGCAGTTTTTCATAGAGGGCATTTCGAAGCAGATACACAGATTTAATTCCAAACATATCCGCCAAATAATGTTGAATATACGTTGATAGCCCTTTTACCGCCATGATCGCGATAAATCCAAAGGATATCCAGGGTACCCAATCATATTTCTTACCAAGCACCACCTCATCAATTGTCATTTGCAAAATGATTGGATAGACAACCGTAATAGCCGCGACGACCAGCAGGAAAAGCATCGACCAAATAAAATCTCTTTTATAAGGGAGATAAAAGGATTTTAATTTTTTAAAAACTAACATCTCTTCCTCCTAAAGAAAAAATTTTCATCCTTTACATCATATAAAGTTTACGTCAAAAATATTTCGCAATTACGAAATTTCGAATAACTAATTTTTTAAAAAAAATATTCCAAGACTCACTTCTTTAAAAGTCCAATGGATTGTCATCCCTCTAGGAAATCGTCACAACTCTTCCTTTTAATTTTAAAAAGTGAAATAAAGCCCCGATTAAGTTGGCATCATTATGAAATTGACAGGCTTCCACCATAATATCCAGCGTAGAGATATCATCCTTCAGCAGCTTCAATTCTTGATTGATGCCGTCAATCACTTCTGACCGCTTGCTTATTCCTCCGCCGATTAAGATTTTTTTCGGATCGAGAGCATATTTCAAATTATAGATTCCGATCGCCAGCTTTTTGTAATATTGATCAAGACATTCGTTGACTAGAGGATCACCTTCTTCAGCCAAGCGAAATACGGCTTCCCCGTCCAACGTTCCTTTTGCAAGTGACTTTCTCATTTCCACTTCTTCTATCAAAGCCCGGGTCGATGCCAACCGGCTCCAGGTCGATTGCAGCGGATGCTTGGGCGGGTTCCCCATTATCATAAAACCAAACTCACCGCCGTGAAGAGTAGCTCCACGCAAAATCGTTTGATTGATAACAATACTGCCGCCAATTCCTGTGCCGATGACAATGCAAATATAGTAATCCGTTTCTTTAGCCGCCCCGATCCAACCTTCTGCCAAGGCTGCACAGTTCGCATCATTTTCAATCGACACGTCGAGGCCCGTCCGTTCTTTTAGCAAGTCTGTCATGCCTACTCCATGGATATAGGGAATAGCGCTTGCTCCGCCAATAAAGCCTCTATTCACGTCTACAGCACCAGGCGAACTTAAAGCGATCCCTTCAAGATCAAACAAGCTTTTATATTTCGTTACTAGTTCTGTGATATTTGTCAGGAATCGGTCTATTCCTTGTTGAGGAGTTGGAATCTTCCCGCTTTCTAGTTTCTTGGCTTGATCATTCATGACCGCATACTTGATATAAGTGCCGCCGATATCAAATACCATGTAAGTTTTCATGAAAATTCCCCCCAATTATTGAAGCCATGTTTGTTGTGTCAGCAGGGCCGCCCCAATGACACCCGCCTTTGTACCTAAGGAAGCACACTCAATTTGTACCTTTTTACGCAACTGTGGATATAAATAGTCATTTACTTTTTCAAGAAGGAGCGGCATAAGATATTCTTTTGATTGCATGACTCCTCCGCCCAAAACAATGATGTGCGGGTCAACGGTATGAACAACATTGGCAATTCCTTTTGCCAATGATGCAACCATTTGCTCAACAATCACGACCGCTTCTTTCTCACCCTGCATCGCCATTGCGAATACTTCGCCTGCGTGTCCTGTAATCCCTAATTTTTCTTTTCCATGTCGTTTTACAGCCGTCCCGCTTGCCAATGTTTCTAAGGATCCGATATTCAAAGCAGGGTGCGGAGGACCGTCTCGATCCATGATCATATTGCCCACTTCACCTGCACAGAAATGGGCACCCTGAATCAATTGATTCCGATAGACAAACCCTCCCCCGATTCCTGTACTAACGGTTATATAAAAAACAGACTCTTTTCCTTTACCAGCCCCAATCATGGCCTCTGCGAGAGCCGCTGCATTGGCATCATTATCAAGGACAACTTTTTTCAGTAAAGCTTTTTCTAGCACTTCAACCAATGGGATACGATCCCACCCAGGTAAATTATTCGGACTTAAAATAAGTCCTTGTCTTAAATCCAAAGGACCTGGCGAGCCGATTCCGATGGCTTCAATATTTCTTTTCTGCAAAATCCCCTCGCAAAGTTGAATCATCTGATTAATGACATAGTGGGGGCCTCTATCGCTTTCCGTTGTTACATGAAGCTCTTCTATTATTTGTCCCTCCAAGGTCACAACGGCAATTCTTAAATTTGTTCCTCCCAAATCAATACCAAGAAGATATTTTTCCATTCCGTCCACTTCCTTCAAGCAAGTTCACTAGAATACTAATTTAACAGGATCACACCTCTTACCATTCTTCCATATTAGAAACCGTTGTTCTCAGACAGCTGTTTATACCATCTGCCTGATTTTTTTATTGTCCGTTTAAAATCATTCGTTAGATCTACTTCTACTAATCCGTATCGGTTCTTATAGGCATTTGTCCATGACCAGTTATCCATAAATGTCCAAAGATGATAACCAAGGCAATTTGCCCCTTCTTGAAGACCTTTATGAACCCATTTCAGGTGTTCTTGAATAAACTCAATCCGATAATCATCCTCAATATATCCGGCTTCATTACAGAATTTCGCTTCCCCTTCAACCCCCATGCCATTCTCTGAAATAAAGAATGGGATATTACCATAATGATCGCGAATGTCGATCATAATGTCATAGATAACTTCCTCACAAATTTCCCAGCCGCGGTGCGGATTGATTTTACGATTTGGCATGATATAAGGATCAAATAGATGTTCCGGCATAAATGGAGCGTCCTTAGGTACCGGCTGTTCCTTTGCTTTTACACGGCGGGGCTGGTAATAGTTCACTCCTAAAATATCAATCGGATTGTTTTTTATGACTGCTAAATCTCCCGGTTCCACTGTTGGCAGTAACTCTCTATCTCTTAAAATTTCAACTAAATCCTTCGGGTACTCCCCTTTTGTGACCGGATCAAGAAAGCTGCGGTTAAAGAATAAATCCGCATTATGAGCAGCTTTGACATCGTCCGCGTCCTGGCTTCTTGGGTAGGATGGCGTCAAGTTGAGGATAATGCCAATCTTGCCGTCTAAATTCAACTTCTTATAAGCCTCGACTGCTAAGGCATGGGCAACAATGGTATGATGGGCAACTTGTGCACCACGTTTGAAATCTACAACATTAGGGTAATGCAAATCATATAAATAACCGGCCTCTACAGGAACAATCGGTTCGTTAAAAGTAAACCAATACTTGACCCGGTCCCCGAACAATTGAAAGCAGATTTTCGCAAAGTTTACATAGGCCTTGATGACTTCCCGGCTTTCCCAGCCGCCTTTTTCCTGCATGCACATCGGCATATCAAAATGATATAGATTCATGAACGGTTCAATATCATTTGCCAGTAGTTCATCAATCACTTGGTTGTAAAAGGTAACGGCTTTCTCATTCACTTCCCCGACTCCATCTGGAATCAATCGTGACCATTGGATGGAAGTGCGGAAGGAAGTATGACCCGTTTCTTTCATAAGCTGAATATCTTCTTTAAACCTATGATAGAAGTTAGAAGTATGCTCAGGTCCTACAGCATTATGGAAACATCCCGGCTCGATGCTATACCAATAATCCCAAATGCTTGATTTTCTCCCATCGATAGTTGCGGCACCTTCTGTTTGCGGTCCGGATGCAGCACTTCCCCACCAAAAGTTTTTTGGAAAACGATAGCTGAGGTTATTCCCTTGAATAGAATTTTCCATTGTTCATCACCGACTCTTTTTTTAATAAATTCTTTATTGTTAAAAAGGCTCCTTAGAACCATGTTGATCGTTAAATTTTTCTCCACTCACTTGGTGTGGTTCCAACATTTTTCTTGAATTGCTTATAAAAGTAAGTGGTATCCGAATAACCTACTTTTTTCCCGATTTCACCTGCTCGATAGTGGGTTGTTTTTAGTAATTCCTTTGCTTTTTCCAATCGATACCGATTAAGGTATTCAGAGAAGACCACTCCAACTTCTTTTTGAAATAATTGTCCAAGGTAGATAGCGTTTACATGAAACTGTTGGCCCAATGTTTTTAATGATATTCCTTGATCGTAGTGGGCATGTATAAACTTTAGAACATTTTGCACAATCGGACTGCGCATATTCACTTGATGACTAATCGACAGAATCAGTGCGTGGCAATACTCCTTCAAAATGGTTCTCATTTGATCGATATCCGAGCTATACACCATTCTTTCAACAGCTGCTGTATAATAGGAAAGGTCATCTGTCTGGATGGAATAATGGATATACGAAATTAAATCAAAGGTATATTTGCTAGCAACCTGTGGTGAGATAAATTTGGTTCTCTTCGTAAGATTTTGAAAAAATAGTTCAATCATATGTAACGTTTCTTCATCTGCATTCACTAGTTGTTTTACGATATTTTCTTTAAATTCTTGCTGTTTTTTTAATTCGTCTTGTTTATCAATCGCCAACCGATCTGAAATAAGCACATTGGGCTCTGAATAAAGTTGAAGCAAACTATTTTCTCTTGCACAGGTAAAACTTTCTTCCAATCTATCGATCGTTTGAACCGGATGTCCCATTGATAAATAGAAAACACCTGTCCCTTTTTGCCCATCACGCAGCTGCTGTACAAGGGTTTGGTTCCATGTATATAACGCTTCTTCACTCGCGCTTTCAAAAATAATAATGAGTTCTTGATTTGGACTATAAAGACAGGTGGCCGAAACATTCTCTTCAATAAAGTTCCTGATCTTCTTAGAAACCTCAGCATGATGATAATGTTCAAAATCTAATATTGAGACATTATAATACGGTTGTTGAAAGGTAATATGATATAACGCCAATCTTTCAAGACAGTCACGCTTGTCAATTTCACCATTAATAAAGCGCCATAACGTATTATCCTTCATGGTTGTCGTTTCCTGTGTATAATCCGGCCCTGTCACCGCATTCAATTTCTGGCCTACATTTTGGACGGTCGTCAATAATTCTTCTTCATCTACAGGTTTCAATAAGTAGTTTTCGATTCCTAGTAATAAACCTTGTTTAATATACTCAAACTCCTGATAACCTGTTAAGACAATACATTTGATCTGTGGCTGAAATTTCCTCGTTTCTCTAATTAACTCCAAGCCAGACATTTCGCCCATTAAAATATCAGTTATAAGAATTTCGATCGGATTCTCCTTTAGATAAGCAAGGGCTTCTTCCCCGCTTTCAGCAGTGTAGACAATCTCAAATCCGTAATCCTCCCAATCTAAGAGCGCCTTAAGTCCTTTCGTAATAAGCGGTTCATCGTCAACAAGCAGGACCTTATACATGGCTGGATCCCTCTACTGGAATGGTTAGGGTGACCATCATTCCTTGGTTATAGTCACTTTGAAGGGTAATACCAAACTGGTTCCCATATTTCAATTTTAAGCGTTGATGGATATTTCTAAGACCGATTGATTTCATTTCTTCCCCATCCTCACGATTGATATGATTCACTATGTTGGATAACTCCTCTTCCGTCATTCCTTTACCATTGTCTTGTATACGTATTTCGATTTTATCGCCAAGATTAGCGGCACATATGAACAACTCATTATCGGATCGTTCCTTTTTAAAACCATGGACAAAGTAATTTTCGATGATCGGCTGCAGAATTAATTTTTGAATGAGTATTTGGTCCACATCACTTGCAATATCAAAATGAACGAGTAATTTATCCGGATATTTAAGCTGCATCAATTTTAAATATTGATTCACATATTCAATTTCAGTATAAAAAGGCACCATGTCTTTAGATTCTAACGAATATCGAAACAGTTTGGCCAAATGGAAAATCATTTTACTAGAGGTTTTTGAGCCTTCTACGACTGCCACCATCCGTATCGCTTCGAGCGTATTGAATAAAAAATGTGGATCAATTTGTGCTTGAAGGGCTTTCAATTCCGCCTGCTGCTGCTTCATGGTTAGCAGATAAAATTGATCAATATTATGATTCAATTCATTTAACATGGAATTAATATTGACAGCAATCCTCGATAATTCATCTTCATGTTTGGATTCGGGAATCCGTGCGTCTAAGTTTCCCTTTTCCACTTGACGAATAATAGAAACTATTTGATTAATTCTCCTCGAGTAATTTCGCATAAATGAATAGGATATTAAAATAGCAATTAAAATGAGAAAGGTAATAACAATCCACATCGTTCCCCTGACGATCGATAACTTCTGCCATCCTTTGTCAGGAATAACACCTACAAACGTATAATCACCCATATTGGCAATCGAATTAATATAATAGTTATCATGTTCCCACTTAATTTTCGTCTCATTCGTTTCATGTTTGACCTTATCTAAAATAGCAAGGGGAACCCCCTTATTCACGGAATAAACAATTTTGCCGTCCGCATCTAGCAAAAAAATAGAAGTTGGTGCCCCTTCATGTTTTTTTACAATCTTGTCTAAACGGTCTGTCGAGTAAAAAATAGACACGACACCTATTTTTTTGAGCGTTACGGGATTGTTAATAGCAATCTCTTTGGTAATGGTATTTCTTAATTTCCGGCTCCTAGGCAGGCTTTCTTCCATTACATGTGGGTAGCCCTGGTTGAAAAGCGGACCTGATATGGTTGAAGGGCCGATAATGCTTTTATTCCATCGTATGTTATTATTAACTATCAAATATTCAATAGCGGGATTTTCCGACGAACGTAAACTTACCGCATTAATATCACTATCTTGACTAAAGAAACCATTAAAATAGGTATCAATATTTCTCGGAGTAAACGATTGATCTTCTGAGAATTTATCTAGACGGTATTCCAAATATTTCTCATAGCCATTGTTAAGGGCAAAGGACATATCATCAATCATATCCCCCTTAACATAGAGATCTCTTATCGCTCTATTAATATCTGCATCCTTACCGGAAAAGTAATCTTCTACTCTTTCCATCGTTCTAGTATTAATATTAACTTCCTTTTGAATAATGATATCTGAATAATAGTTCGTAATCGTCACAATTAAGACAATGACCGTCACAATGATGGTTATGGAAGAGGTTAAAAATAGTCTATTAAATATTTTTTGATTAAAATTTCCTTTTCTTTTCAATTCCATTTCAGTTTCCTCAATTATTCATAGTGTTTACTCAATTTTAACACGTTGGACTAGATTTAACCCCCGAAGACCAAACCCTATTGTTTTGCGAGTTTTATTATTTCGAAAAATCTTTAAACAATGGAGAAATAAAATCAAGCTGGGAGTTTTTCAACCAGCTTGATTTTATTGATTATTTCCCTTCCTTTGCCTTCCATTCATCAAATTGCTTTTGAATTTCTTTTAATACTTTGTCAACTCCAGCTTCTTTCAACTTTTTATTGTATTTTGGCAAGTATTTTTCTGGGTCAACAGAACCTGTTGCCAAAGCTGGATAGAATTCCTTAGAGATATTCGTAATAGACGCAAGTTCCGACCTTACTGGGTCACTGTTAAAATGGAAACCAAGAGTTGGTGCCGGTTTTGCAGCATTATTAAATTCCTTGAATTTTTCCCATTTATCTTTAGGTTCATTTTCATATAAATCTAAGATAAAGTGATTTCCAAGCGAATAAGTTGGAACGTTATATTTATCGATACGCGCTGGAAGATCTTTAATGGTTCCATCTGCATTCTTCTTGTAATGAACGCCTTCAATCCCTTTGTCAACAAGGTTACGAAGGTATGGGTCTGTGTTAAGTAGATTTAAGAATTCCATGACTTTTTTAGGATTTTTTGATGTAGTCGAAATGGCCTGAAGGGAACCCGATACAGAATCATTAAAAGTGGTTGGTTCTTCAGCTGGCACAGAAACAACCTCATATTTTGCAGAACGAGACCACAATAAATCCGCATACGGTTGGGAATCACCCATCCGAACAAACCAGTTTTCTACATCCATTGGCCAAGTATCTTTGCTTGTCGCGGCATCTGCCTTGATATAGCCGGCTTTATAATATTTATGCATCGTTTTATAGGTTTGCATGGTTAAATCGTCTTCAAAGAAATTAACGACATGGTCTCGATCCCCTTTAAGAGGGAAGGCAAAAGGCATTTCATTATTAAAGACATAGTCATATGGAAGATAGGCTTTAACTGTTGCCATTGGAGTAATCGAAGCTTCATTCTCTTTAATGACTTGAAGCATTGGCTCGAGATCTTCTAAGGTTTTCACCTTTGTAATATCAAATTTGTATTTGTCGACAAGACGTTTATTGAACGTATAAACAGATTGTCTGGCAGCTTCTTTATTAGCAGGAATACCATAGGTCTTTCCGTTAATTTTAACTCCTGCTAATAGGGCAGGATCTAACGCCGCTTTTAATTCTTTCCCTTCAGTATCTAACAATTCATCAATTGGTTGGAAGGCCCCTTTTTGCGCATTTTGGACGTATTCCGTACCATTAGTAAAGATAATATCAAAAGGTTCGCCTGAATTAATAATAACCTGCGTTTTTTGTTGCCAATCACCCCAGTCAATTTGGGTCATATTAACGGTGGCATTAATTTTTTTCTCTAGATATTTATTTACTTCGGCAAATACTTTATCTGTGTCTTTTTGTGGGGTTCCAATGGTGTACCATTTAATTTCATAGGGCTCGCCATTTTTACTGCCTTTTTCTGAAGTGGAACTGTCTTTACTAGTGCATGCGGAAAGAATGGTTCCAATCGATAAAACTAATGCTAGTAAAAATATTAACCGTTTCTTCATCTTGACTCTCCTCTTTCTCTTTCTATTTTTATTCTTTAACACCGCCGATAGTCAGTCCGCTAATAAAGTACTTTTGAAAGAACGGGTAAGAGACTGCTATTGGTAAAGTGGCGATTACGACCATAGCCATTTTGGCTGAATCTTGTGGGATGGTATTAAATAAGCTTTGCTGCATTAAGCTAATATCAACATTTTGCCTCATAAATTCTAGGTTTGCCTCTATTTTCATAAGTAAGGACTGGAGTGGCACTAAATTGGGCGAATCAATGTAAAGCAAGGCATTAAACCAATCATTCCAATAACCTAGGGTACTAAACAAGGCAATTGTGGCAATCCCTGGTAAAGAAAGCGGAAAAACGATTTGGAAAAAGGTTCTCCATTCGCTTGCCCCATCTATTCGTGCAGATTCCAAAATCGATTCCGGAACAGATTTTATAAAGAATGTTCTCATGATGATAATATAAAAGGCATTCATGGCAAGTGGTAATATTAATGCCCAAATGGAATTCTTCAAATGTAAGAATTGAGTGGTAATAATGTAACTTGGAACTAAGCCCCCGCTGAAAAGCATCGTGAAGAACGCTAGGAATGTGAAAAATCTTTTATACTTAAATTGGGGTCGTGAAATCGCATAAGAATAAAAGGTAATCATCAACACACTAATAAACGTTCCAACAATCGTAATAAAAAGGGTGACACCGTAAGAACGGAATAATTGGTCCTTCATATTCCATAAGTATTGATAAGCATCGGTACTCCAAGCCTCCGGTATAAGTTGAAAGCCATTTCTCACAATGCTCTCCTCACTGGTAAAGGAAATCACAATAACATAGAGAAAAGGAAAGACACAGATCAAAGTAAAAATACCTAACAGCACACTTATAATCCTATTGGTGACCGGGTGAAGCTCATGAGGATTTCTGGTCTTTTTCCGTTTCATTTTCACCAGCCCCCCCTTAATTTCTTTCGCGGGTTGGGATTGGACTATAGATGATTGGGTATTATGAAGTTCATTTGGCATATAGTTAGCCGCCGGGCGACCTTTCCTCCCTTCGTGAAGAATTTAACATTAAAATAATGCACTTTCCTGATCAACTTTTCTAACAATGTAATTCGTTATCATCACCAAGACGAAACCAACTGCCGACTGATAAAGACCTGCTGCCGTACTCATACCAATATCCCCTAAGGTCATAAGCCCCCGGTAAACGAACGTATCAATAACATTGGTAACCGGATATAAGGCCCCCGAATCTCTTGGTACTTGATAAAACAATCCAAAATCGGAGTTAAATATTCTACCAATATTCATAATGGTTAAAATAATCATTAATGGCTTCAGCATTGGTAAGGTGACATGCTTGACCTGCTGCCATTTTGTCGCGCCATCAATCATGGCAGCCTCATAATAAGTTTTATCAATGCCGACGATCGCTGCTAGATACACGATACTGCCATAGCCAATCCCCTTCCATAGGCTCATAAATACAAGAATAAATGGCCAATATTTTGGCTCGCTATACCACGAAATGGCATCTATGTGAAACCAGCCAAGGATATTATTCAAAAGACCACGATCTGCACTCAAGAAGGTAAATACAAAATAGCTGCCGATAACCCATGAAATAAAATGCGGGAACAGCATTCCGGTTTGATAAAACTTGGATAACTTCCGATTAACAAGCTCACTGAGTAAGATAGCGGTTACAACCGCTGCGACAAGTCCTAACACAATAAAGACAAGATTGTATAGGATGGTATTTCTTGTAATAATAAAGGCATCTTCCGTGCTAAACAAATATTTAAAGTTATCCCAGCCCACCCATTCACTATTCATGACGCTGGCAAAAAAACCATCTGGATCAATCCTAAATTTCTTAAAGGCTAAAACTTGTCCAAACATAGGTAAGTAAGAGAACAATAATAACCAAATGGTTCCAGGTAAAACCATAAGCAGCCAAATTCGATTTTTATAAATATCACTCAACATTCCTTTCATGCTTTTCCTCCTCCCTTTCAATGTAAGCACTTCCATATTTATATTTTATAGCTGTCATGATTCTATTTATAGTGAACTTATTTAGGATTAACTGCAAAAATCATATATAGATTTTCTAAATAATCAAATTTTATTTCTGACTAGAATCATTCACTTTGAATCAATGAAAACGTAGTTGGAATGACGGTTTAGAGTTTACTAACATTAATCCAGTAAATCTATAGTTTATTTAGTATAGCGCTTACATAATAGTTGATAGTATAAAAGTGTTGTTTCTGAAAATTAGAAAACTTCCTATTAGAAGGAAATAAGGGGGGAAATATATCGATAGTTTAACAGAGGGGAGGGATATTTAGTTTTTCGTATTTATATCGTTCAGTTACCCAACATCATTATTTAATACGAGGAGGATCCCGGTGAAAAATAAAAAGAATAATAGTAATAAGCGTATCTTTTCCTTTGTCCTATTGTTTTCTCTTCTTATTTCCATGATAACGCCAGAAGCCTATGCCGCTGTGGATGGAGATGGAACGAATGTCGTCAATGAGAATTATGCTGATCAACTGAGTTTACAGCCATTAGCTCCGGCTTTTAGGGTCGAGACACTCCTAAACTGGTCGCCTAAAAAAGACCCAGATGCAGCGTTGAACCGCGCAAGCGTCCCATTAAATAAAAATCGATTTAAAGGACACCAGATTAACCCGCTAGCACATCCGGAGGCTGGTATTTCCTCGGCAGCAATTACGCTCTCGAATCATGACCAGACAAGCCCTGTTGGCAGCAACGATTTTAATGTTTACGCGTTTGATAACTGGCAATTGCTAGATTCTTATATTTACTGGGCAGGAACGGATGAAGGAATTTTCGCCATTCCCTCACCAGATATCGTCGATGCAGCCCATCGGAATGGTGTTCCAGTTTACGCAACCGTAGGTTTTCCATGGGGGCCAGCTTCTAAAGAGGCACTTGCGGAGGTCGAAGCATTCACGAAGCAGGCGGAGGATGGGAGCTTCCCAGTAGCGGATAAAATGATTGAAGTAGCCGAATATTATGGCTTTGATGGTTATTTTATGAATCAGGAAACCTATGGTGTCAGTCAAAAAACAGCGGAACGAATGAATGAAATGATCCGCTATGTGAAGCGGCATTCAAACCTTCGCTTTGGCTGGTATGATTCCCAATCCAATAATGGCTCTGTTTCGTATCAAAATGCCGTTAACAGCAATAATGATTTGTATGTCAAACCAGCAGCAGATGGGAAGTATGCGGTGGATGAGTTTTTCCTAAACTATAACTGGGGAACCCCGCAAATTAACACAACGGTTGCTACAATGAAAAGTCATAACCGTGACCCTTATGATGCTTATGCCGGTTTCGAAGTACAACAGAATTCTTATAATACCAAAATTAATACCAACGCACTCTTAAATGAACAAAAACAGGCAAAGGTTTCCATTGCCCTCTATGCACCAAACTCAACCATGGGATTTGCGGCCGATCCTGTAGATTTCCATGAAAAAGAAACCTATTTCTGGACAGGACCTCAAGGTGACCCGACACGAGCAGACGATTCAGCAAACTGGAAAGGGATGGCCCGTTTTGTCACAGATTCATCTGTCATTCAAAAGATGCCTTTTACTACCAACTTTAACAGTGGACACGGGAAACAATATTTTGTTGACGGAAAAATAGCCAGCCCGCTTGAGTGGAATAACCGTTCCATCCAAGATATTATGCCAACGTGGCGTTGGTGGGTCCGTAATCAAGGCAGCAGAATCAAAGTTTCATATGATTTTGATAAAGCCTATAACGGTGGGAACTCGCTAAAATTCAGCGGTCCGCTCGACGCTTCTTCTGTCAATGACATGATGCTTTACAGTTCAAAGCTCGAAATCACGGATACAACGAAAATTCGTGTGGTCTATCAGAATCAATCAGGTGCCGATGTTTCGCTTGGTGTTGCCTACAGTGAAGATTATTCACCGGAACAGATGAAGTATTATTCATTGCCAAAAACCACCGATGGGTGGCAAACAGCGGTCCTTGACCTGAAAGAGGATGCAGGGAAAACCGCTTATGCAGTAAGCCTTAAAGTCAGCAACTCTGAAAGCTTAGCAAACTATGAAATGAATGTAGGTCAACTATCTGTTTATGATACTGCTGCCTCTATTCAATCAAAACCGCAAAATGCAGAAGTCACTCAAAAGATGCTGCGAACTGCTTTTGATGCCGAGGCACGTCTAAGCTGGTCAGCAGATGAAAAAGTACTTCAATACGAGATTTACCAAAAGAATGCCGATGGAGTAAAAACGCTTTTAGGTTCTACACCAAATAATCATTTCTATGTTTCTAATATTACCAGAACTGTTGCAAACGCTTCACCAGATCATATGACTACCCTAGAGGTAGTGCCAGTGAATCAGGATTACGTACGTGGCGAACCGGCAGAGATTGCATTTGACTGGGGTATGGGCACGGATGGAACCGAAATAGAACAACATGGCCCATCTGCAAATGTTGCCCTTAATGCCAAAGTGACGGGTGTTTCTGCTGAAAATGAAGCGGAGCCTGCTTCTAAGGCATTGGATGGAACAGCTGCTGGCAACAGTAAATGGTGTGCCACGAATGCAAAAAGTGGTTACATGACGATTGATTTAGGCGAGCCGAAAACCATCCGCCGCTGGAGAGTCGAGCATGCCCAATATGGCGGCGAAGCAAGTAACATGAACACCGTTGATTTTGAACTGCTCTACAAAGATCAGACAGGTGCGTGGGTCAGTGCAAAAAGAATGACCGGTAATACGAAAGCCGTAACAGATATTATTCTCGACCAACCTGTTACAGCACGTGAGTTTAAACTTCAGGTCTATAATAGTGGAACATCGCCATGGGGAGCCATCCGTATTTATGAATGGCAGATGTTTGAGAGTGATGCATTGCCAAGAACAGAGAATATTATGATGCATTTTGTATCAGCTGAAAACAATCTCGGTGCCCAGGATAAAGTTGTAATCGAACGAGTGAAGCAAGGCCAAACGGTTAGATTATACAGATCTCTGGACACAAAAGAAGTTTTGGCGGAAAAAACGGCCGAAAAAGACGGAACGCTCACATTTGAGCAGTTGGACTTTGGGCCTGACGCCGGCAGGGTCTATTACACCGTTCAGAACCCGGATACAAGAGAATCCCTCAAGTACAGTACGGCTTATTTGAATGAGTCGGTAACAGAGGTCATTCATAAAATTAACCATTTGCCAGAGCTTAACGAGTTAACCTTGGCTGATAAAAACGAGGTCAATGAGTGTAAAGTGGCCTACAACAAGCTTCATCCAACATTAAGAAAACAAGTCACCAATGAAGATCGACTTGTGCAGGCCATGGCGCGGATGCAGGAGTTGAAGAAAGAGTTTAATAATGGGAATTAACTCGTAGTGAAGTGCAGTACAAGTCAGGATAAATAATTTGTGATTCGAACCTGTGAGGAAACCATTCGTGGATCCACAGGTTCTTTTTGTGTGGCCGGCTTATCCCTTTTAAAATTTACATCCTTCGACCCACTGCAAACTAATCAAACGTTTAATTAAATCGGCTGATCTCCTTCTGTATCAACCTTTTACTCTTAAATGTGAAAAAAAAATTGTTGAATTTACCATCCTCCAAAAAACTAACCAAACGTTTGATTAGTTAGCCACGGGGCTATATAAATAAAGGGTTTCAGTCTTTTATTTAAAAAAGGCTTTGTCGACGCTGCTATATTTTCCCTCTATAAAAAGTAAAAAACATGTCGATATTAGGATTTCCTTAGGGAAACTCTCATGCTTCGACACGTTTCCTGATCATTCCTTACTAACCAAACGTTTGATTAGTTGCGGGAAAAACCCTTTTAACAAAAGGATTTTTTCCCGGGAAATGGAGAAAAGAATGTCGAAAGCCGCTCGACATTAGAAAAGCTAACTGGCCTTTTTGAATAATTATATAAATGACAAAGGGGACGTGGTTTATCCCCACGTCCCCTACATACTCCATTCGAGTACTCCACTACAAAAGCTTTATGGTCTTAATTTCATATGGTTTAATTTCCAACTCAATCGGATCTTCAGATTGTTCACCAATCGGTTCTTCCATTAAATTGGTCTCCACCCATGATCGGAAGTCTTTCTGAACATTCAAAGAAACCTTTCCTCTGCGTCCCTCATACTCATGGAAACGAATAATGATACCGTCGCCATGAAAGGCTGGCTTGATGGCATCAATCCAAATATGGTCAGCATCAGTTTCGATGAAGGATGCTTCCTTTGTCCAACTGCCTTCTACAGCGGAAATAGGATCATTTAAATCCCAGGCTTTTTCCACTGTCTTCGCTTGCCGCCAATCCCCGATATGTGGATATAACGAATAAACAAACGAATGCGCCCCCTGATCTGCTTGCGGATCCGGATGAGTAGCTGATTTTAATAGTGTTAATCGTAACGTATTTTCTTTGATGTCATAGCCATATTTGCAATCATTCAATAAACTTACCCCATAATCGGGTTCTGATAGATCGGCCCATTGATGGCCGACCGATTCAAATTTTGCCATATCCCAGCTGGTATTCCAATGTGTAGGGCGCTTGACATTGCCAAATTGAATATCATAGGTGGCCTCCGTTGTTCGAACATCGACAGGAAAGGCAGCTTTAAGCAATTTTCTTTTTTCATGCCAGTCTACATTCGTTTCAAAATCGATTCGGCGGTCATTTTTATAAAAAACAATCCGCTGAGAAATTTCAGAATGATGATACTTCCAGATGGCATGAATAGTAAAAGTAAGTTCACCATTTTCCACTACTCCAAATCTGACTAAATCATGGATCTCCTCCATTTTCTCTTGATAGAAAATATCAATATCCCATGCCTCATGCGCAAGAGGTTTATCTTCAAAAATTTGAAGAATATTCCCCCTTTGATCGTCAGCCAGAACATGACGTTGTGCTTCCTTATCATAAATAGTCGTCATTTGGCCAAACTCATTCCACTCAACGAGATAAAACGGTGTTTCCAATTTCCTGTCAGTATAGCTAAAATTTGCTTTTATTACTCTAGCATTTTCAATCGGTTCAAAATATAAGGTTTTTGCTCCAAACGATGGAAGTGTATCCACTTCAACGAGCCAGCCATTCTCACGTTTTTGATGGTTCAACACTGCTCCGTTACTGTTTCTCCACTCACCTGCTTCATACTCAGCAAATTGAGGAATAACCACATTTTTTAACCCTTTGAGATGGGTAGCGTTAAATAGAACAACAGAATGTCCAGCCTGCTCGATTCCGTTATGGATCACACGAGATTCCAGCTGATTCCCGATTTGCCAAGCTTCCTCGTATTCTTCCTTGGCGTCCTCATATACTTCATGAATGGAGGAGCCCGGAATAATATCATGAAATTGATTTCTTAAGATAATTTTCCAACCACTTTTCAGCTCATCATTTCCAAGCCAATGACCATTTTCCGAAAGCCAAGAAGATAAGAATTCCACCCTCCTATACAAAAGCTCTAATTTACGATTCATCTTTTTCATAAACGCCTGGCTTGTATAGGTTCCCCGATGATATTCTAGGTACAATTCGCCATCCCATTTATGGATGTAACTGTTTGATTCCTCAATATTTTTATGAAGCTTTTCAAAAAATTCTCCTGCCGTAGAAGTTTTCACATTCGGCATCCCTGGCAATTTGTCCAATCTTCTTCTCATTTCGAGCATATTTCGAGTGACACCACCGCCACCGTCACCATACCCATAGGAAAGAAGCAGGTCCTTTGATAGCTCTTTATCACGATAGCCTTTCCAAGCCCCTTTAACCGTTTTCGCCGTAATAAAGCCGTTATAGGTATAGAACCAAGAATCTGGGCCATTCCATGGTTCCGGCGTCGTAATAAAGTGGGTGAGAATCTCTGATCCATCGATTCCCTTCCAGTAAAAGGTATCATGGGGCATCCGATTATATTGATTCCAACTAATCTTCGTTGTCATCATCGTTTTTATCCCTGATTTTTGTAAGATTTGCGGAAGGGCCCAACTGTACCCAAAAACATCGGGCAGCCATAAATAATGACAGTCGACACCAAACTCCTCTTTGAAAAAGGCTTTTCCATGCAGGATTTGGCGAACAAGCGACTCACCACTTGGAATATTACAGTCAGCTTCCAGCCACATCGCGCCGCCGGTTTCCCACTTTCCTTCTGCAATTCTTGCTTTCATTTGGTCATAGATTTCCGGATAATCTGTTTTTATATAATCATAGAGTTGTGGCTGGGTTTGCAAAAACAGGTATTCAGGGAATTGTTTCATTAAATGCAGCACAGTGGAGAACGAACGAGCAGCTTTCTCTCGCGTATTTTTTAATCTCCACAGCCAAGCTACATCAATATGGGTATGACCAACCGTATGAATCGTAATATCGGATGATGGTTGAATTGAATGGATGGCATCCATAAGGCTGGCTTCAGCTTCATAGCAGGATTCATAGAATTCCGTACTTCCGGGTTCCGTCCAATTAATTCGCTGTAAGGCATCCGCAATAACCTTTTTCAAAGTCAAAGATGCAGACTCTTCCTCATTCGTTTCCAATAACACTTCGTAAGCCGCCAAAAGGGTATAGTATAAATTATCGACTTGTTGATCAAGCCAGCCTATTTTTGCCATCTGAAGTTTAAATTCATTTTCAATCGGAAGCCCTCCCCCCTCAAGTCCAGACCAGAGCCTAAAATCTAAACTCATCGCTCCCTTAGCGACTTGTTCATCAAAGAGAACTTCTTCATGATTGGAATCGACACCTTGGTAGGGTTTGCCATTAACAAATAGTAAGGATTCAAACCCTGAATTATTGCCCCCGCCAGTCTTTCCAAATGAGAAAAGACCGACGACTGGATGGATGGTGTTTTGCAAATGACAATCAACATCGGCATGAAGCCAAATATAACGGTCGCGGCCTTTCCAATAGTCGCCAATTTGCATGACGTTCTTTTCATCGTAAGCGGCTGGTGGATAAGCACCAACCGTACCATCATCTTCATGTGTATAAAATTGATGGATGGAGACGCAATCACGATAACGGTAACTTTCAAGTTCCCTAATACGCGATTCAAATTTTCTTTCTGCTAAAAACACCGTTTTCACCCCATTTGGCCATTTGAACTATTTTTCTAGCTAAAAACATCATAGAAGGTACAATAACTGCTTATAGTGAAAAGTTTCCTGCGGTTACGATACGATGATAGACATTACCACCGACTAACCCGTCCACAATTTCCCATGGTCCATCATGTCGTAATCTTTTTTCCTCTAACTCTTCTAAACTAGAAACTGTTCCCTCCAGCCATTCGTTAATCCTATATTTTACCGAATCCAAGCGTGTAATGACTCCGCCATAACGAATATCAAGGACTTCCCAGCCGAATGGCTTGTTGGCTGCAAACCAAACTTTACGATGCTTTTGTCGTAAAAGGTCAACATTGGATTGGATCATTTCTAATTTAGTAAGGATCGCTTTCATTTGCTCGTAATCTTTTTTCTCATAAACTTCTTTTAGCACAAGGCCAATTTCCGCCTTCTCACTAAGGACTCTTGCCAATTGCTCATAAAAGTCAAATAGCGCTTCCCATTTTGGATTATGAGCCTTTGCTCTTTCCAATACAGATACTAATTTTTCATAATGCTCCCCTAAAGATAGACCGCGCACATTTTCATCATATAATCCAATTAAACTATCTTGGTAGAGTAAAACTTTAGAAGTCATCGATGTATTCATGTTATTCTGCATGACTCCAGGCGTTTCATCCAATAGCTTTAGATTGATAAAATCATCAAAGTGCCCATCACCACAAAATTCAAATCGTTCCGCTACCTGGTCAATGGTCACTTCCTTATGATAGGAGTGTTCTGCGAATAATTGTAAGATTGGGAATGAAGTAGATAGCGGTGTTTCTGCGCCATTATCGCCCCACATCGTGACAAATATTTCTTTCACCCCTTCCTTTTTACAAGCAGCAATGGCGGCCTCAGTCGTCACAATCGCTTTGCCATAGTTCGGTGCGAGTCCATTCCAAGTCCATGCACCGCCTGCAAAAATTGGAGTTGATCCTAGCAATTTATGGTTCGTAATATCTTTTTCATAGATGGCCTGATCCTTACTATAGTAATTCCAATAAACGAGTTGCACATCAGGGATAGAAGCAGCCAGTTCTTTCTCGATATTGCCGTTTTCATCCTTATATTTGCTGTTTTCCGTAAACAAAGGATAATACATATCGCTCCAAATCATTGGCTTAAGCCCTAATTTCTCCGTGATGGAAACAACCTTTTGAAGATGTCTATTCATCAAATCAATATGGTTCTCATAGCCATTTTGTTCTAAATATTTACCTAACCCAAGCTGGAACGTCTCATCCATTCCGATATGAATCCGTTTTGTCTTAAATGGTTCTGAAGCGGCCTTGATACAATTTTCTAAAAACTCATAGGTCTCCGGCTTATCAACCAATAAAATATCATCCGTGTCTTTAAAGGTTGAAGCATAATTCCATTTAAGTGCTTCTCGTAAGTGGCCCAAAGATTGAATACAAGGGATCATCTCAATCCCTAGTTTCTCTGCATAGTCATCACATGCTTTTAACTCCTCAAACGTATATCTTCCCCGCATATACCCAAAATAAGGATGTTCCTTTACTTCGTATGTATCCTCTGTATAAAGCATCAATGTGTCTAATCCCATCACGGCCATTCTCTGCAAGAACTTTTCTACTTCAGCAACCGTTGGAACTGCATTTCTTGACGCATCAAGCATGACACCACTCATGTCAAACTGCGGATTCTCCGTAAAATCAAATTCACTGACTTTGTTAACCTGTTCAAGCCATAATCCTAATGCCCGAAAAAAGTGAACCGGCTTTTCAAAGGTAATTTCACCATGACCATTTTTATTCACGACCCGTATGGGGCCTTTTTGATTTTTCACATGTATGGGATAACCATCCTGTGAAAGTTGAATCGCAAAATTCTCCAATACAGCCTTTAGTCCATCTGTAACCGACGACACGTCACCCGTTAAATTTAGTTTCACGTACATTCCCCTCCTGTTTCACTACCTTATGGTCAATCTTTTTCGTTAGATTAATGCGGCTCTTTTCTCTAAATGGTTAAACCGATTCAGGCAGACCCTCATCATCCAGTAGGCCGGAGCCACGGCGGAAATAAAAGGGGTTAAGCCTGGAAGCTGATTAATGAGATAGCCTATGACAAAAAATCCGGCTCCAATCCATAGCGTGGATGGTAAACTGGTCACCGCAAATAGAAAGGACTGTTTTAAATATTCCTTATTGGTAAGCTCGAAATGGACATAAATAGCAAAGAAATAGCCAACGGATAATAGGAGCAAAAACGCTAGAAAATATAAGATCACCGATAGAAAGTTAGAAAAAACGCCTGACATCATTCCCTCAGCAATCCGGATATCGACAAAGAGGAAAAGTCCAATCCCGAAAAAAACAAAACCCAATCCATTGCTTCGCTTCCACTCTTTAAAATAAACGTTCTTAAAAGTCTTCCATACAGGTGTATCCGTGTCTTTCTTAATCCATTTCCGGACAATGGTAAAAAGGGCAACAGACGACGGGAAAAAGCCAAAAATCCCTAATCCTAGGACAGTAAAGACAATCCAGCAAAGATTCACCGAGACCACCCTCCAGATCCATTCGCAAATTCCGACCATCCAATGACCTTTTTGCATGACGTCATCACCCTTTCCAATTCCTACTCTTATCTTTTCTAAACTGCTTGGTTGCTTTTGTTTTTCATTAATTGATGATAAAGCGGGCTTCCTTTAACCGCTTTCCCTGTAAGACTTAACACAAATTCACTAAACATCGTGTTCGCCCATGCAAACCAGTCCCTAGTAAATTCTTCAGGACAATCGGCATTAAAGCCTTCATGCATAAAATGGGTACCGCCATCTGTCTGTTTAAAATAAGCTAAAATTTCCTGTTTTTCTGCTTCATTTGTCGTTGTCATGCCCTGTATGGCGAGCGCAATATGCCAAATATAATGATCGGGTGTGTGCGGGCTTCCAATTCCATTCGCATATTTTCCTTCGTAATAATAAGGATTATCCCTGCTTAAAAGGAACTGGCGTGTATTTACATAGGTCGAATCTTCAAATGGAAGGTAGCCCAAATAGGGGGCAGCCAGTAAGCTCGGTACATTGGCATCATCCATTAAATTGACCCGCCCTTCCCCGTCTGTTTCATACACATACATATCACCATATACAGGGTGGTCAAGCTTCGCATAGTGCTCAATTCCCTTTTGAATTTCTTCACGAAGCTTCAAGCATTCCTCTTTTAAGGAAGACTGGTGGAGAACTTCCTCACATATTTCAGCCGCGTACCCTAAGATGACAACCGCAAACATATTAGCCGGTACAAGGTATCCGTAAGTGCAGGCATCATCACTCGGGCGGAAGGCGCTCCAGGTCATCCCGGTTGGGACAACACGCCCTCCTTTTCCATCGCGGATTAACGTATCTGACTGGCGAACATCTGCACGTTCAAACCGGTAGGAGGATTGATTTTCATGATCTTGCTCTGTTCGCCATACGTGGATAATCGTTTCGATTACCTGCTGGAACGTTTCATTGAGATGGGATGTCCGTCCAGTAGACTTCCAAAACAGGTAGGCCAGCTGCACTGGATAGCACAGGGAATCAATCTCGTATTTCCGCTCCCAAATATGTGGTGTCATCTTGGTATGATCCGTTTGATGTCCCCTGCCATTTGCCGCTTCATTGAAAGCATTCGCATAAGGGTCGTGTAAGATAAACGCAAATTGCTGGCGAATGACCCCCTCGAGTAAATCAGCTACCTCTTGATCTTCTTCGGCAGCAAGTAAATAAGGTCTCACCTGTGCTGCTGAGTCTCTTAACCACATCGCAGGAATGTCTCCGGTAACCACGAATGTTTTTCCATCTTCTTGCTTTTTCATCGTTGTTTCATACGTATTTACAAAACATTGTTCAAACATACGGTGCAGCTGGTCATCACCTGGAAAGAATTCCTTAACATGATGGATGAGCTTTTGCATCGATTCTGGCAGTACTGACGTCATTTTTTTCGCTCCTATCGTTAATGATGAAAACCAAGTGTAATAATTTCGTGACCTTCTACTTCATATAGACTCTTTGAGTCTGTTGTTTTTTCTTCAAGAATAGTACTTTTATAGGATCGAGCATCGTCATGGATGGCAGCTTTTAGCATTTCCTTTTGTCCAGCCGGATTAAACCAGCGAACAATCACATCATCTTGCTCTTCCGCTACTCTCATCGACGACCATACAAGTCCATTTGATTCCCAGTTTACGAACTGATGGGTTCCAGGCAATTTGCCTTGATGGATGCTTGTCTGAATAACCAGCAGCGGGACTTTGTATTGATAGGCATCCACATATGCTTTTGAAGCAATGACATCTTTTTGATGAAGCAGCACTTGCCACTCCGCTGTTTGCAACCCTAAGCATTGGGCTTCAGGTGTCGGGAAGTATCCCCAGTCCCCAAGCTCCGCAACGGAACGAAGCACGGTTACTGCGATTGTTCCATCCTTTTGCAGGATTTCGTATTCATGGAGACCATCCGTTGCCACTGTTACCCCCATCTTGTCATCCGAGAGACTGACAAATCGCTGCTGGTGATGACAAAAGCTCGAATTTTCCCATTCCTTTTCCGGCGTATTAGGGCGAGTAACAATCTCAAAAATACTGTCAGCTTGATGTGTTTCCGTCTGCAGCCCTGTTGGGAAAAGGACACGGAGACGATGGTCTGTTGCTTGATTATTGATAAAAAGCTTAAAGGCCGGTCCTTTCATTCCTTTTTCGAGTGTCACAACGGTTCGAAGCGAAATGGCAGTCATTTCATTGGCTCTTCCTGCTTCTCTTTCCTTATGCCAAATAAGTTTATGACGTTCGATGTCAAGTCGCTCGTCCGCCGAAACTGGAATCGATAACGTGTGCTTAAACTCAAGGACTGTACGCAGGGCACTTCTTTCCACTAAGGTAAATTCCGCTGGTATCCCTTTTGTCGTGATCGCGGAATAACCCTTCGCTTCCTTGAACATGTATTCGTTCCCGACATCGCCTGTGTCTTCGTATATACCGAGACGATAGAAGGCCTTGCCTGTTTTTTTATCCGTTACATCATACGTGCCATCTTCATGGAACAGTAAATGCACAAATTCATTTTCCATTTCCAAGTCGTTAACAGGGTCTTTTACCTGTTGTTGCACCAACGAGTGACCTTCCGGAACAAGATAATAGGTCTTGTAACCGAAGGATGGAATCTCCTCTGCATAGAATGATAGAGTAGCCCGCTTTGCAAAAAACGGCTGGCGGAACTTGTCGTCTGGCAGATCGTAACCGAATTCGACAGTCGGGCTTACGAGTTGAAATTCGACGGTCTGACCTTGATCATCAACCAGCTTGTAGCCAGGCATTTCTTTATCCTTCAAATAGGCAGGAATTTCTTCAAAATGCATTTGTGAAAAATACACTTTTTCAAGATCGACTAATTTTGTCACTACTTCGTTTTTGTTCCATCCCGTTGTATTCATGACAACAAGCGGAATTCCCCCATCCG
The DNA here is from genome assembly GCF_900177675.1 of Bacillus sp. OV166. Taxonomy (GTDB): domain Bacteria; phylum Bacillota; class Bacilli; order Bacillales; family Cytobacillaceae; genus Neobacillus. Next base: position 6,175,481 of record NZ_FXWM01000001.1, read on the forward strand.
GTGTTTTGGATGTATCAACCGTAAGAGCAAGTTCTGCTGCTCGTTCTTGTACAAATACCTCTCCCATTTGTGAAACTCTTTCAAATCTCGTGACCATTTCACGGTGGACCTCATCGACACTGCAGCCGCAAATACTGTCATGTGGGTGATTTTTCAAAAGGGATTTCCACATAAAGCGAATATATTCGCGCGGGTAAGTTTCGTTTGCTAAATAGCCAAAAGCCGCTAAAGGCTCCGCTATTTTTTCCAAAAGAGTTTGACAGTGGTTATTCCATTGCTTTAAGTAAATACGGGCAGAAGCCGTATTAACGAGAGTGGACCATCCGTCTGTCCGCTGATTGCGCAATTCCCCTTCAATGACTTGCAACTTCTCTGGAAGTACCATTTTTAAAGCGTCTGTATATTCGTCAAAACTTGAATGCTTAAATGTATAATCGGAATAAAGGGCGGAGGCGGTTTCGATTGCCTCAGGAATCGACTTTTGCAGCGGCTGGTGATCACAGCCATTCATAAACAATAATTGATTCGTGGACGCATATTTTTCGGCATCTTGGAGCTTTTGATTCCAAAAGACTCTTGCTTCTTCTTCATCCACCGGGATTTCATTTCCGTTTGAATACCAATTGGCAAATAAGATCCCTAAAACACTAGAGCCATCCGGCGATTTCCAAATCATCTCGGAAAAAGGAGATTCAAAGTTGGGGGTGTCTGATACCGTGTTATTAAAGCCAGTCGGTTTGACACCTCTTCCAAAGGCAGCGGTCTCAATCCCCGCTTGTTTTAAAAGCTGGGGCGCCTGCCCGTAAATACCAAATGTGTCAGGAAAATAGCCAATTTTTGATACATGTCCACCATAGGACTTCGCATCATTCATGCCAATCAGCAAGTTCCGAACATTTGCTTCAGAGCTTGTTAAAAAGGCATCCTGCAACACATACCAAGGACCAATCGTTAGTTTTTTCTCTTCAATCAATTGTTTAACCTTTTCACGGTTTTCTGGGTGAACAGCGAAATAATCCTCTAACAGAACCGTTTGTCCATCCAGATGAAACGATTGAAATTGATTTCCTTCCTGTTCAAACTCATCGATCAGATTATTCATCAGCTTGATAAAGTAATAGCGGTGTTTCTCAAAGGGTAAATACCACTCCCTGTCCCAATGGGAATGAGATATAATATGGGCTGTCTTCTTCATGAGACTTCCCCTCCTACACTTTTGATTTATGTGATAAGTAAACGCTGTCATTTATGAATGTGTACTATTACTATTAACAATAAAAGTCCAGACTTCAAGTAGCAATAGAATGGGCGTAAGTCATTTAGATATTCCAGTGGATATAAAATTATTCCATTGAAAAGGGGTCAGGTCCTCACTACAAAAATTCTTAACGTAGTGAGGACCTGACCCCTTTTTTAGCAGATAATTCCCATGGCCTGCTGTTAATGGCATGACGGTATAATACGATTAAAAAGCCAGTCACAAGACTGGCTCAGCTAACATTCTTTCCAAATTTACAGGGATAACCCTCTTTCTCAGGCCTTTCCAGATACCTCATTTAGTAAAACATTTACTTACTGTCCACATCTCATTTAATATTTGGTGGTGACAGGCATTGGAATTACATGCGGAAAACAAAAAAACAACCTTTTCAGGTTGTCTTTAATGTGCCTGGCAACGTCCTACTCTCACAGGGACGCGTGTCCCAACTACCATCGGCGCTGAGAAGCTTAACTTCCGTGTTCGGTATGGGAACGGGTGTGACCTTCTCGCCATTGCTGCCAGACTATTTTTTTAGAGGAATCATTCCCTCAAAACTAGATAATGCAGAAGAAGTTGTAAAAACAAGTTGCCTTAAAAATTGGTTAAGTCCTCGAACGATTAGTATCAGTCAGCTCCACATGTTACCACGCTTCCACCTCTGACCTATCAACCTGATCATCTTTCAGGGTTCTTACTAGCTTGCGCTATGGGAAATCTCATCTTGAGGGGGGCTTCATGCTTAGATGCTTTCAGCACTTATCCCGTCCGCACATAGCTACCCAGCGATGCCCTTGGCAGAACAACTGGTACACCAGCGGTGCGTCCATCCCGGTCCTCTCGTACTAAGGACAGCTCCTCTCAAATTTCCTGCGCCCACGACGGATAGGGACCGAACTGTCTCACGACGTTCTGAACCCAGCTCGCGTACCGCTTTAATGGGCGAACAGCCCAACCCTTGGGACCGACTACAGCCCCAGGATGCGATGAGCCGACATCGAGGTGCCAAACCTCCCCGTCGATGTGGACTCTTGGGGGAGATAAGCCTGTTATCCCCGGGGTAGCTTTTATCCGTTGAGCGATGGCCCTTCCATGCGGAACCACCGGATCACTAAGCCCGACTTTCGTCCCTGCTCGACTTGTAGGTCTCGCAGTCAAGCTCCCTTGTGCCTTTACACTCTGCGAATGATTTCCAACCATTCTGAGGGAACCTTTGGGCGCCTCCGTTACTCTTTAGGAGGCGACCGCCCCAGTCAAACTGCCCACCTGACACTGTCTCCCACCCCGATCAGGGGTGCGGGTTAGAATTTCAATACAGCCAGGGTAGTATCCCACCGACGCCTCCACCGAAGCTAGCGCTCCGGCTTCTCAGGCTCCTACCTATCCTGTACAAGCTGTACCAAAATTCAATATCAGGCTACAGTAAAGCTCCACGGGGTCTTTCCGTCCTGTCGCGGGTAACCTGCATCTTCACAGGTACTATAATTTCACCGAGTCTCTCGTTGAGACAGTGCCCAGATCGTTACGCCTTTCGTGCGGGTCGGAACTTACCCGACAAGGAATTTCGCTACCTTAGGACCGTTATAGTTACGGCCGCCGTTTACTGGGGCTTCGATTCAGAGCTTCGCTTGCGCTAACCCCTCCTCTTAACCTTCCAGCACCGGGCAGGCGTCAGCCCCTATACTTCGCCTTGCGGCTTCGCAGAGACCTGTGTTTTTGCTAAACAGTCGCCTGGGCCTATTCACTGCGGCTCTTCGAGGCTATTCACCTCAAAAAGCACCCCTTCTCCCGAAGTTACGGGGTCATTTTGCCGAGTTCCTTAACGAGAGTTCTCTCGCTCACCTTAGGATTCTCTCCTCGCCTACCTGTGTCGGTTTGCGGTACGGGCACCTTTTATCTCGCTAGAGGCTTTTCTTGGCAGTGTGGAATCAGGAACTTCGGTACTAAATTTCCCTCGCTATCACAGCTCAGCCTTATGCGAGAAGCGGATTTGCCTACTTCTCAGCCTAACTGCTTAGACGCGCATATCCAACAGCGCGCTTACCCTATCCTCCTGCGTCCCCCCATTGCTCAAACGATAAAGAGGTGGTACAGGAATATCAACCTGTTGTCCATCGCCTACGCCTTTCGGCCTCGGCTTAGGTCCCGACTAACCCTGAGCGGACGAGCCTTCCTCAGGAAACCTTAGGCATTCGGTGGATGAGATTCTCACTCATCTTTCGCTACTCATACCGGCATTCTCACTTCTAAGCGCTCCACCAGTCCTTACGGTCTAGCTTCAACGCCCTTAGAACGCTCTCCTACCACTGACATCTAAGATGTCAATCCACAGCTTCGGTGATACGTTTAGCCCCGGTACATTTTCGGCGCAGAGTCATTCGACCAGTGAGCTATTACGCACTCTTTAAATGGTGGCTGCTTCTAAGCCAACATCCTGGTTGTCTAAACAACTCCACATCCTTTTCCACTTAACGTATACTTTGGGACCTTAGCTGGTGGTCTGGGCTGTTTCCCTTTTGACTACGGATCTTATCACTCGCAGTCTGACTCCCACGGATAAGTCTTTGGCATTCGGAGTTTGTCTGAATTCGGTAACCCGATGAGGGCCCCTAGTCCAAACAGTGCTCTACCTCCAAGACTCTTACTACGTGAGGCTAGCCCTAAAGCTATTTCGGAGAGAACCAGCTATCTCCAAGTTCGATTGGAATTTCTCCGCTACCCACACCTCATCCCCGCACTTTTCAACGTGCGTGGGTTCGGGCCTCCATCCAGTGTTACCTGGACTTCACCCTGGACATGGGTAGATCACCTGGTTTCGGGTCTACGACCACATACTCATACGCCCTATTCAGACTCGCTTTCGCTGCGGCTCCGTCTCTTCAACTTAACCTTGCATGGGATCGTAACTCGCCGGTTCATTCTACAAAAGGCACGCTATCACCCATTAACGGGCTCTAACTACTTGTAGGCACACGGTTTCAGGAACTATTTCACTCCCCTTCCGGGGTGCTTTTCACCTTTCCCTCACGGTACTGGTTCACTATCGGTCACTAGGGAGTATTTAGCCTTGGGAGATGGTCCTCCCTGCTTCCGACCGGATTTCTCGTGTCCGGCCGTACTCAGGATCCACTCAGGAGGGAACGAAGTTTCGACTACAGGGTTTTTACCTTCTATGACGGACCTTTCCAGATCGCTTCATCTACCCCGTTCCTTTGTAACTCCATGTTGAGTGTCCTACAACCCCAAGAGGCAAGCCTCTTGGTTTGGGCTATGTCCCGTTTCGCTCGCCGCTACTCAGGGAATCGCGTTTGCTTTCTCTTCCTCCGGGTACTTAGATGTTTCAGTTCCCCGGGTATGCCTTCAATACCCTATGTATTCAGGTAAAGATACTGTTCCATTACGAACAGTGGGTTCCCCCATTCGGAAATCTCCGGATCAAAGCTTACTTACAGCTCCCCGAAGCATATCGGTGTTAGTCCCGTCCTTCATCGGCTCCTAGTGCCAAGGCATTCACCGTGCGCCCTTTCTAACTTAACCTAAAAGGTTTGTTTCTTCTTATTTAATAAGAAATGGCATTGACTCGGTTCTTACATTGACTTCTTCATTACGATTATCTAGTTTTCAAAGAACGAAAGTGACTTGAGAGAATTGCACTCTCAAAACTAAACAAACAAGAAACGTCAATCGAACAAACTGTTTTGTCTGGCTCATATGTCCAGCTTTATCCTTAGAAAGGAGGTGATCCAGCCGCACCTTCCGATACGGCTACCTTGTTACGACTTCACCCCAATCATCTGTCCCACCTTAGGCGGCTGGCTCCTTACGGTTACCCCACCGACTTCGGGTGTTACAAACTCTCGTGGTGTGACGGGCGGTGTGTACAAGGCCCGGGAACGTATTCACCGCGGCATGCTGATCCGCGATTACTAGCGATTCCGGCTTCATGCAGGCGAGTTGCAGCCTGCAATCCGAACTGAGAATGGTTTTATGGGATTGGCTAAACCTCGCGGTCTTGCAGCCCTTTGTACCATCCATTGTAGCACGTGTGTAGCCCAGGTCATAAGGGGCATGATGATTTGACGTCATCCCCACCTTCCTCCGGTTTGTCACCGGCAGTCACCTTAGAGTGCCCAACTAAATGCTGGCAACTAAGATCAAGGGTTGCGCTCGTTGCGGGACTTAACCCAACATCTCACGACACGAGCTGACGACAACCATGCACCACCTGTCACTCTGTCCCCCGAAGGGGAACGTCCTATCTCTAGGAGTGTCAGAGGATGTCAAGACCTGGTAAGGTTCTTCGCGTTGCTTCGAATTAAACCACATGCTCCACCGCTTGTGCGGGCCCCCGTCAATTCCTTTGAGTTTCAGCCTTGCGGCCGTACTCCCCAGGCGGAGTGCTTAATGCGTTAGCTGCAGCACTAAGGGGCGGAAACCCCCTAACACTTAGCACTCATCGTTTACGGCGTGGACTACCAGGGTATCTAATCCTGTTTGCTCCCCACGCTTTCGCGCCTCAGCGTCAGTTACAGACCAGAAAGCCGCCTTCGCCACTGGTGTTCCTCCACATCTCTACGCATTTCACCGCTACACGTGGAATTCCGCTTTCCTCTTCTGCACTCAAGTCCCCCAGTTTCCAATGACCCTCCACGGTTGAGCCGTGGGCTTTCACATCAGACTTAAAGGACCGCCTGCGCGCGCTTTACGCCCAATAATTCCGGACAACGCTTGCCACCTACGTATTACCGCGGCTGCTGGCACGTAGTTAGCCGTGGCTTTCTGGTTAGGTACCGTCAAGGTACCGGCAGTTACTCCGGTACTTGTTCTTCCCTAACAACAGAGCTTTACGACCCGAAGGCCTTCATCGCTCACGCGGCGTTGCTCCATCAGACTTTCGTCCATTGTGGAAGATTCCCTACTGCTGCCTCCCGTAGGAGTCTGGGCCGTGTCTCAGTCCCAGTGTGGCCGATCACCCTCTCAGGTCGGCTACGCATCGTCGCCTTGGTGAGCCGTTACCTCACCAACTAGCTAATGCGCCGCGGGCCCATCTGTAAGTGTCAGCCGAAACCGACTTTCAGCTTTTCCTCATGAGAGGAAAAGGATTATCCGGTATTAGCACCGGTTTCCCGGTGTTATCCCAGTCTTACAGGCAGGTTGCCCACGTGTTACTCACCCGTCCGCCGCTAACCAACAGGAGCAAGCTCCTATTGATTCGCTCGACTTGCATGTATTAGGCACGCCGCCAGCGTTCGTCCTGAGCCAGGATCAAACTCTCCAAGAAAGTTGATTAGCTCATTTTGTTACGTTGGCTCATGTTCTTCATATTAATAGAAGAAACACGATTTTTTTATTGTTTGTTGACGTTTTTGTTTGTTTAGTTTTCAAAGAACAATTTATCATGTCAGAAGCGACATTTATTATTATATCGAATCTCAATTACTATGTCAATATAATATTTTATTTTTTTGTTCTCACTTTCAACGAATTTGACAGCCGTTAAAAGCAACTTCCTTATAATAGCACCTTCGATTCACATATGCAACAGAAAGTTTTTCTTTTTTTATAGAGAGTTCATTTCCTCAAAAACCTTTTTTGAGATAACAATACCTGATCTATTTAAATCAACAACCAAAACCGGTTTCACATGAAGTCAAAGAATAAACCATTCAATAATAATTGAGAAAACCTGAATATCATAAGAAGACCACCGAATAGGTCCCTTCAAAGAAAGCCGCGTTTTACCTGCGCCTCAGACCTAGTGGGACCTTGGAGAGTTTGGTAACCCAAATAGACTTAGTTTATATAGTGCACATTCGCTGATATATCTGTGATTCCCGCTGATAAAATGCTAGATTCGCTGATAAATCTGTGTTTTCCGCTGATAAAATGGTCCAGTTCGCTGATATTCTTCAATGATTCATAGATAGGGAGCTCAGTTTGACCAATTTCCACGCTTTCACCCCCCTCAGCCACTCCAGATTCTCAATAGGAGAGAGTTTATTTGCCCAATTTTAGGTTTTGTTTGCGAAACCAGACCATTTGTTTGCGAAACCCAAGAAATTAATAGATACATAGTTCTTGCGCCAACAAATTCCTAATTGGGAGGAGTGAAGATTATTTTAGTGACTCATAAAGTACGAAGTACCCATTAGAGTCTTTTTATTGTTTAATAGAGGTTAATAACCTAGACCTAATAATACAAAACAACCCTTACCTACATGTGTAGATAAGGGTTGTTCTAATGCTTTGAACTTCTTTAGAATCCTGACTGACGGTGCCTGACACTTAGGAATCTATCAATCTTCGACAAAATCCGGCGCGTGACAGGCACCGGGATTCCCGCGACTGTCTCCGGGATTAATGCTTCCCTTTCTCTTTCCCTTTCCCTTGATGATTTTTCCGTTGCTCTTTTTGTTGTTTCGCTTCTTCTTTTTGCTTTTTCCCATTCCCACCATCTTCACTAACCTGTTTTTCTTTTTTGATAATAGGTTTTGGTGGTACTTCTGCAGAATTGACCCCTTTAATATACAGTTCATTATTTACTCGATAGACACTGTTTGGCTCCTGAAAACGAGATGAATCTGTTCCAAATGACTGCATCATGGCTTTAAACATATACTGCGAAATTTTCTGCGTATTTGCGACCATATAGTTACCATTACCGTTTTGTGCGTATCCGGTCCAGACCGCCATTGTGTATTGCGGGGTATATCCTGCAAACCAGCTATCATTTGTCGCGTTGGTCGGGTATCCAAATTTAGCTCTAGTCTCTGCATTAAAATTGGTTGTACCTGTCTTCCCTGCAACATCTAGGTTAAGAACATTCGCTGTTGTACCTGTCCCATCATTTACGACTGTGCGTAACATATCCGTCACCATATACGCTGTGTAATCCTGCATGACACGTTTTGATTTCTCCGTAAAATTCACTACTTTGCCATTCGGAAGTACCACTTTTTGAACAAAATGCGGTTTATTGTAGTTGCCGTTATTTCCAAAAGCACTGTAGGCCCCTGCCATGGCTAAAGGACTTACGGTATTGCTTCCAATCGAATAGGATTCATATACTTGGTTATCTTTAAAAGTAATGCCGAGTTTTTCTGCAAAGTTCTTTGCCTGATCCATTCCAACCTCCCGCATCGTGAGAAGAGCAGGAATATTATAAGATTTTTTCAGTGCACTCCGTATCGTCAGCATTCCGTGATATTGATGGTCCCAGTTGGAAATCGGCTCGCCGGTTGAATAGGAGGTATTCTGGTCATTGATTAGATGTGCAGTGGACCATTTCAAATTTTCAATCGCAGGGCCATAATCAAAAATCGGCTTAAATGTTGAGCCTGGTTGACGTTTGATATCAACTGCAAAGTTGTTACCTAGAAACTCTGCTTTATAGTCGTTTCGCCCGCTGCCGATCGCCCTGACTTCACCAGTTTTGGTATCTAAAAAGACGAAAGCTCCCTGAAAACCTGCATCTGGATAGGCAATGATTTCATTGGTGTTCAACATTTTGTCTGCATAATCCTGTGCTTTTGGATTTAGGGTAGTATAGATAGATAATCCATCCTTACTGATGTCTACATCCTTCAGTTTACCCTTTACCTCTTTTACAACTGCATCTAAAAACGCTTCGTAAGGCATACTTTGTTGCGTGCTTTTTAATACAAGTCCCTCAGTAACTGGAACTTTTGAAGCTTCCTGCAATTGTTTCTCTGTTATATAACCATCTCTAAGCATCGAACGTAAGACAATACTACGACGTTTTGTGGCTGCTTCTTTGTTTTCTGGCTTGGTCGGATCATAGTTATTCGGACTCTGCGGCAGTCCAGCTAACATGGCTGCCTGCGCGAGCGTCAATTTTTTCAAATCATTTGCTTCAATACCATAGTAACTCTTGGCGGCAGCAGCTACTCCGTAAGAGCGGTTTCCAAGGTAAATTTTGTTTAAGTACATCATTAAAATATCGTGCTTGGAATATTTCTGTTCCAACTGATACGCCAAGTCCCATTCTTGCACTTTTCGCTTTAATGTTTTCTCTGGAGTCAAAAAGGAATTCTTTATCACTTGCTGAGTAATGGTACTACCGCCCTGTGATCCGAAATCTCCGGTTAAGTTAACAAAAATGGCCTTGGCCGTCCTTTTGATATCGATCCCTTGATGCTCATAAAAATGGGAATCTTCCGTGGCAATAAACGCTTGCTCGAGCACTTTCGGAACTTGCTCATACGCAATTTTTGTTCGCTTTTCCTTCCCGTACTCATAAATAAAATTTCCGCTCTCATCATAGAATTTTGTAGAAAGTGGATCCACCAGCTTAGAATCATCCAAGTTAGGCGTATCCTTGATCATTGAAGCGAACGATATAGCTCCTGCTCCTGTTGAAACAAGTCCAAGAACGAGACAGACAATGATTACTTTTTTCAATAATGATCCTTTTTTCTTCGGTATTCGCTGACTTCTTTGTTGATTCTGTCTTGCGTTTTCCGCTTGTTTTCGTTCCTCACGAGATTGATAGGTCTCTTCTGGCATTCTTCTTCTCTCCCATGTCTATTTATAGTTACGCAAAGTTGATTTTAATGGAGGTATTGATTAGTTATTAAAATGGATAAGAATATTTAGGCCGTTGTACTTCCTTCACTAAGACGTATAAAGGGAAATCTTCTCCCTTCAACCAACTATTTATAGAATTTCGTAAGTGGTCTTACATTTATGAGGGAATCAGGAATAATTTTTTCTTTCAATTGGCTACGGAAAAAAATAAAAGCTCCCAAAGGAAGCTCTTTTACTTTAATTCGTAAATTCTGTTAGGGTTGTTATAACCTACAGATAAAACTGGTTTTTCCTTTGTACCGGAGATCGCTAATCCTTCACTCTCACCCGTATATGGAAGTTTGATGATGTTTGTGATTTTCCCGGTATAATCCATAACGGTTATTTTGTTGTTTGTATAGAAATAGATCTTTTTGTTATAAATCTCCATTCCTTGAGGAATTCCCTGATTTGAGACGGAGAACTGCTTTATGATCTTACCATTGAAATCAGTTACACTAAAGGTTGGATTTCCTATATTGCTGCTTGCGGAATGAATCACTAACATATCGCTATCATTATCGATTCCTAAAAGTGCTGCTTTTCCTAGCTTACTTAGGTCGATTTGTTTTACAATGTATGGCTTAGTTGCATCCATATTTACTTCATAAACAATGACTGGGTTACTTCCGCCGCCATTAGCTGCATAAATATGATTATCTTTTGGTCGGAACGATAATTCAGCACTATGGCCGATGGGTAGAGGGCCAGAGCTTTTTACTAATACACCCTTTTGTGTATACTTGTTTATCATTCCATGATTGTTTCCCACATCGAACCCTATGTAGTAAAAACCATCGTGGTATGCTAATCCTTGCATATTTGCTGTTGAATTAACCAAAAACGCAGTTGAGTCTGTTGCCTTCCAAGCAGTGGGGTTAACCGGTATCGTTGCTGGTAAAACTACCGGTTTTGATACTGGTTTAGGTACTGGTTTAGGCACTGACTTAGATACTGGCTTAGGTACTGGTTGACTTTTATATACACTAGTTAAATATTTGGAGCTAACATATCCAATGTGCTTGTTAACAATCACATTTGCCCAAGTACCTTTATATGAACGCACAGACACTTTTGTACCTTTTTTTAGATAACTAATTGCTTTATAGTTCACGCTGGGACCGTTTCGTAAGGTTAGCAAATTTGCTGTCACAACTTTAGTTTGTAAGGTGCTTGCAGTAGCCTTAGATGGCAAACTCATAGACGTTACAATAGCTATGATTAAAGCTGCCATAAGGATACTCGATAATGACCTTTTTGGCTTATTAATAGGTGAATACTTGTTGACTAGTAAATTCATTCTAATATATTTAGCTACTTCCATTTTATCCGCTCCCATTGAACTATCTCTTCGAATAAGGATTTTTTTCCATTACCATTTTACCAATAATGATCGATAAATTTCTACACAACCTTTTGACAATTTAAAACATCTAACGACATTTCCACTACCTATTAAATCCCAATACTCTTTGGAAGTTTAATATGCCCATAAAGTTTCACCAAGCCTTGCTTAAATTGTTAAACAAATTGAAAAAGCCCTAACCGAATGATCGGATAGGACTTCATGTATTAAATTCAGCTTGCAGCTCAAAATTAATTTGCATGTGAATACCTTCAATTTCTTTTCTTTGTTATCCTTTATTTCTTTAATAATTAACTGCAGTAGTTGTTAAAAAAGACCACGGTAATCAATTGATTAACAAATTTTTCAAAAACTAAACGGAAAACTGATAAAATTCTGTACTAAAAAGTAGCCGACACAAGCCGTCTGTCCGGCCAGAGTTAGCCCCAAAACAACGGCTGGAACTAATTTCGTTTGAACCAGCGCCGCCTTTCTCTTCGGGTTGCTTCTCGACATAAACGCTTGTTTACACACCTGAACCCCACCAATAATAGATTGAACAAATAGAACCGAGGCTAGGAATATACTCATATGAACGAGCACCATTTCGAAGTTAATATTCACAGGTAAAACCGTTTCATAGCGGAAATAGATGAACGAAGCCAATAAGACAGCAATGGAAAGTCCCCAGATCACCCCAAATGCGTTGCGAATCCACAACAATAAGGCAAGAACACTAAGCCCTAAATACAGATAAATAACCAAATGATAGTGACCTCTCGAAACTAAATAAAACAATCCAATTGCTGCCACCGAAGCCCCCGTATAGCCTGCATACGAAATGAGCGCTTTTTTAAAGGGGGAAGTATGATTCCCAGTTGTCTGGCCTGAACCATCTCGATTCAGATGGATTTTACTACCTTCCAAGCAGGCACTGATCACGAGATGGACCAAGTTATGGAAATGGGCTAAATAGACCCTGATAAAAGGAAGCCCGCTCCCCACCAACGCTACACCCAGGTAAATAAGAATCAGCGTTGTCATATTCAATCTAAACCCTCCTCTCTATGCTAGATAGAATGAAAAGCACCAGACCAAAACGGTGGTGCTTCACAAACTTGAATTATAAGACCGCCACTTTTTCATACTTTAACTTTTCAATTTCCTTATTGAGCTCTTCATCGCTCACAAAGCTGCTGTTTGCTGCCTCAAACTGAGCTAATGGAGTCGCAAATTGATTGCCTGCCTGTACTTCTGCTTCCATCATTAAGATCCGCTCTTCGGCACGGGCTACACCTCTCGCAATATCATCAGTATGGAAAGAAACCGTCGCTTTCTGAATTTGCTTCATTGACTGAGCCACATTCGCACGTGAAGCTAACAAGATTTTCTTTTGCTGCATTTGGTTGTACGTTTCCTTCAACTCGTCCAATTTTCCGATGAGGATTTGGGTTTGTCCCTTAATCGACTCGTATTGCTCCTCATATAGTTGTAGCTGGCGGTCATGGTTGAGCTTTTCTTGCACCGCCAATTTGGCCATGGCCTCGTCCCCTTGTTCAATCGCCAGTTTAGCCTGACGAGTACGCTTGTCCACTAATGCTTTCGTTTCCGAAATGAGTGCCGCTTGTTTTTTCTCTACAAAAATTTGCCTAGCTAGGGCTTTCTGACCTTTGACAATTTCCTGTTCCATTTCCCTAGAATACTCATTTAACATCGCAATCGGATCTTCGATACCGTCTAATAGTCCGTTAATTTCCGCCATTGTAATTGTCTTTAATCTTTTAAAAATACCCATGTTATTCATTCTCCTTTTTAGTTACTAAATTTTTTTCCCATTGATCTAAAACGCTAGCATTCTGGTTGGTTACCGGGATATGCGAGCCTACCACAGAGGTGTTAATAAACTGTTGCATAGAGGAAGCTTTCGACTTCTTTCTAAGCCATCTTACGAATAGTACTAGAGCAGCTAGTCCAATAATTAGGAAGAGCCAAGGGAATCCTCCGTCATGGTGAGCGCCATTCATCATTTGGTGGCCCCCGCCAAATCCGCCACGGCCTCCCATTTCACCGGGACCATGTCCATGAGGACCTCTTGCATAAGCACTGCTCCCTCCTAGTAGAAAGTGGAGTACGTTAATCACTAGTACCGTAGAGGCAATGATCACACCCCAGAAAATACCCTTTTTCACTTTTGTATTCATCTCTTTATCTCCTTTCGTTATCTGATGTAATGAATATTAATAGAGAATGGTGAAAACTTGGTGAAAAGAGAAAGCTAGCAATTAAGTTTTTTATTTAGGGTGGGAAATCTACCAAAAAAAGTTTCAGTTTCTTACTATTAAGCTATTACTCCTAAATTCGCTCATAAAAACACTAAATTCGCCCATTAAAGCCCAAAATTCGCCCACAAACTCGAAGATTCGCTCATAAAACTCAAAAATCCGCCCATTAAAGGGACAAGTCGTTATATAAATCATAAATGCTCAACTATCGAAGTGTAATTTTACACAAAATATCATTTTAACGAGCTTCTCCATGAGTTATCCTCTCAAACTTCAGATCCTTATTACGTAATTATTGCTTCTTATTACATATTTTTTGACTCTTACTACACCTTTTCTGAGTCTTACTACATATTTTCTAAAACTTACGACATTTACTGGATAATAATTAGGAATTCTCTCAAACTTCAGATTAATACCACACATTATTAGGTTCTAACTTAGTAGTTTCGGAGATTCATTCGCTGATAAGATGCTAGTTTCGCTGATAAAATGGTCCAGTTCGCTGATATCCTTCAATCAATCGCTGATAAGCTGCTCATTGTGCTAATTTTCCCCCTCCTGGCTCCCACATCCGCCTATAAGTTAGCTTTATTTGCGCAAATTTGGCTTTTATTTGCGGGATCGTCTACTAAATCTCGAAAACTCTATTAAAATGCCCTGAGAGAAGCTATCCTCCAGGGCATTTTTCAATTTAATTAATATTTTCTTCTCCCTACCCTGTCCTTTTTACTAAGTTGATTCCAATCATCAGCCAGGTGGGATTCCCCATCGTTGTGACGCTCTATTTACTTTACCGAATTGAAGCAAAGCATGATCTAGTCGTCCAGACGATACAGGAGCGGATGCGGGAGCGGACATAAAAAAGAGAAGCCACCTAGGCTCTACTATCAGGTAGATCCGAGGTGGTTTCTTGTCTTTATTCTCTCATTTTACACAATCTAAAAACCTGGCAATCTTCGACAAAACTCGGGTGGTGACAGGCACGGGAATTTCTTGCACCAGAACCTAACAACTTATTTAACTATAATTTGACAAGCCCACGGTTCCAAATCGAACGGTTGTTGATTTTTCATTTTAAAGATTTCCTGTGAAGGGAACAACTTATAATTGCCCACAGACTTTGAATCCATAATCACACTCCCAGAAACATGATCTGCAGATAGATTCACTACTACAATTACCTTTGAATCACCTTTTTCCCGTTCAAATGCAAGTATATGTTCGTCAGAAGTGTCTAATAAACGAATCTCTCCACCAGCTGTTCCATTCCATAGTGCCTTATTTTCCTTTTTAAGGCGAACTAAATCCTGATAGAACTTTTGCATAGACAAATCTTTCCAAGAGATTTCATCTCTATCAAAAAACGCTAACCTCTTGTCAAGTCCAGCTTCTTGACCTGAATAAATTAACGGTATACCTGGTAAAGTAAAGGTTAAAGCTGCCATCGTTTTTTCAGATTCACCGAACAATTCGGATGTAGTGCCCTCCCAGGCATTTATATCATGATTAGTAAGAAAATTCATTGAATAAGAACCTTTTGGATAAAGTCGCTCCATACTATCAATATATGACTTCACATTCTTTGCACCCTTTTTTCCAGCTGCAATATCCCTCATCATATAATGAAGTGTCCAACCATAGTTAGAATTGAACGCTTTATCTAACAAACTATAGGTTGTATTATCTTCCGCTAACATATACACTGGTTTTATTTTATCGAGTTGTTTTCGGGCTGTCTCCCAAAAATCTACAGGAACACCCCCAGCATAATCGGCACGATACCCATCAATGTCTGCTTCTTTAACCCAATATTCCATCGCATCGATCATTGCTGCACGCATATCCGAATTATTATAATTCAAATCCGCAACATCCAACCAATTTGTACCTGCAGGATGAGTGATGTTTCCCTCATTGTCAAGTGTGTACCATTCTTTATTTTTTGTCCAAATATTATCCATTCCTGTATGATTACCTACCCAGTCAAGCATGACCTTGAATCCCATACTATGCGCCTTCTTCACCAAGCTTTTGAAATCTTCTATCGTCCCAAAATCTGGATTCACGGCTTTATAATCTTGGACAGCGTAAGGTGAGCCTAACGTTCCAACCCGTCCTTCTTTGGAAATCGGTTGAATAGGCATAAACCACAATATTTTCACACCTAATTTCTTTAATCGGGGTAGATGCGCTTCAAATGCCTTAAAAGTTCCTTCAGAAGTATATTGTCTGACATTCACTTCATAAATTGTTGCATCTTTCGACCATTCTGGGAAATGAGCTTTACTCTTTTCCACTTGCGATCCATCAGGGGAAGTGTACACAAAGTCATCTCCTTCTGTTATATACAACTCTTTATATTCACCAAACTGAGTGAAACCCTTCGCATCACCGTCTTTCTCTCCGGTTGCACGATTTACAACAATGAAATTTATACTTGCTGGATTATCTTTTAATTTCACATCCACATATGCCCCATATTCGTCTACCTGAGTATTAGAAAAAGCAATAGCACCTGTTGGCCAGACACCGACTTCTGCTGAAGGAGTCGCAACATCCCCCCATAACCAAAGACCCCAAATATCGTAATTTTTATCCGCTCTTTCATAATGAATTCTTATTGTATTATCAGGGATAGTTGTAGAATCTGATTGTTGTACCTTCACCTGCTCAGCGCTAGCAGAATTAGAAAATGGAAGTTTCCCAATAGAAAATACCATAACCAATAACATCATAAGTACTGAAACTTTATTGAAGAACCTTTTCAACATAACTTCCTCCTTCTTTTATAAGAGTTCTAGTTTAGTGCAGAAATTTTGTAAGCCAGGAATTCTTTTTCTCCTTTGTTTTTCTATAATTCCTAGTTTTGAAACAAAAAAGAAGTCATACATCCGCATAAAAACACTATTAAGTTCACTTATACTTTTTCAATTACCTCCCTAAAGAGGATATGTATTCTTGATACACCTAGCTTAATTATTTCACTAACACTCCCTGCTTTTGTAAGGAAACAATTTGTTTCGTTTCCTGTGACTCAAGCGCGGCTAAAATAACCTGCAGTGATTTCATGCCTTCTTCACCTGTAACCGCTGGCTCTTTATCATAAAGAATAGCATCCACAAACTGCTCCACAATATGAGAGTTATTTTGACCACCCTCTGCATTGGACTGTATTTTCCCTAGCTCATAGTTCACAACTTCACCTGTTGCATACTGCACCACTAAAGAATATGTTGGATTATCCTCTAGTCGAAGAATCGCTTTCTCACCATAAATAATGGTTGAGTTATCTTCTTTACTCACATACGCCCAGCTTGCTGCAAGCGTGCCAATAATACCACTTTCGGTTTTCAGTACACACACTGCATTATCATCTACATCTGCGAAATCTTTTGCACTTGTTTCCACAAATGCTCCCACTTCTGTTATTTCTTCCCCAAGCAAATAACGCAGCAAGTCAGTTTTATGAACACCTAGATCACCCATCGCGCCAACAAACGCCTTTTCTTTTTGGAAGAACCATCCTTCTTTCCCTTCTACACTCCAGCCTTCTGGTCCACCATGACCAAACGCAGTACGGAAGCTGTAAATTTTTCCGATTTCACCGCTTTCTATCAACTGCCGTGCTTTTTGATGAGATTGAACAAAACGCTGGTTGTGAGCAATCATTAACTTTTTGCCGCTTTGTTTCGCTGCCTCAATCATCGCCTCTGCTTCTTCTTTTGATGTTGCCATTGGCTTTTCGCATAGAACGTGCACACCTGCATGTAAGGCAGCAATCGAGATTGGTGCGTGCAAATAGTTTGGTGTACATACACTCACCGCTTCTACTTCACCGCTTTTCAATAACTCTTCATAGCTTGTATAGCCTTTTACCCCGTATTTTTCGGCTACTTTTGCTGCACGTTCTTTATTAATATCACAAACTGCCACAAGCTCTACATGTTTATTAAACGCATATTCTGGCAAATGACGATGCTGAGCAATACTTCCGCATCCGATTATGCCTACTTTTAGAGTTTCCATTGTTCTTTTCCCCACGGATTCCCTAAATTAGTTTACTTTCACTGCAATTTTTTCTAATGGCTGCGCATTTCCGTAGACAGGGCGATTACGCTCTACAGGCTGAGCCCATTTCACTGCATTCACAATCACACGTTGAATGTCTTTGTTATAATACGTTGGATAGGTTTCATGTCCCGGTCTGAAATAAAATACTTTGCCGTTGCCCCTTGTATAGGTGCAGCCGCTTCGAAATACTTCGCCGCCTTCAAACCAGCTTGTAAAAATAAGCTCCTCTGGTGCCGGGATATCAAAATGCTCACCATACATTTCTTCTTTTTCAAGTTCAATAAACTCCCCAATTCCTTCGACGATCGGATGGCTTGGAGCTACAACCCACAGACGTTCTTTCTCATCCGCTTCACGCCATTTCAAGTCACAGCTTGTCCCCATTAATGTTTTGAAGATTTTGGAGAAATGACCAGAATGAAGAACAATCAGTCCCATTCCATCCAACACGCGCTGCTGTACTTTCGAAACGACTTCATCACTTACTTCACCATGTGCAAGATGTCCCCACCAAATGAGTACGTCTGTGTTATTTAATACGTCAACTGTTAAACCGTGCTCTGGCTCATCCAATGTAGCCGTTCCTGCTTGAAATCCTGCTTCTGTTAAAAATCCAGCAATCGCACCATGAATGCCATTCGGATAAATTTCGCTTACAACCGGATTTTTTTGTTCATGACGATTTTCATTCCATACTGTTACCTTTATCATCTTTTCTTCCTCCATTTTCATTAACAATATAAGTACTCTAGTTTTCTACGTTTTGTATAGAAAACGACACTTTGCTCCAATCGAATCAATCAACATTTACAACGTGCCCTTTTTCTGCAGAAATGATGATCCGATCAATTACCTTTTGATTTTTGTATCCATCGTTAAAAGTAGGCATATTATGACTTTCGTTATATAAGATTAATTCAGCAAAGTCACTTAAAATTGTCTTATGATATTTCTCTGGTACTCTTACTGTTTTCAAAACAGGGTTCTCTTCCGATTTACCTTTAACATAAATATCAATTTCATTTGGACGCTCAATATTCACATGGATCGTTCCGCAATCCCCGAATAATGTAACTTCAAGCTGATTCGATGATCCAATGGCATTTCTTGTGGTGACAAAATTTCCTACTACACTATTTCCAAGAATCGCCTGGAAACTTGTAAAATCATCCACGTCAACCCGTCTCTCTTCCCCAGTAATAGGATCTAACCGTCTATCAACAAAGGTTTTCATCAATGCTGAGACTGAATGGAATTCTCCTACAAAAAACCGAGCACTATCAATCATGTGAGCTCCCAAATCGCCCAATGCTCCTGTACCTGTAATTGATTTATTAAACCGCCATAAATACGGAACTTTGAATAAAGGCGCTCCAAACGATTGTTGGTATCGTACATCAATATGACGTATTTGACCTATTGTATCTTCTTCTAATAATTTTTTTGCGTATTGAAAAGATGGGGTATAACGATGAATGAATCCTATCATGCAAGGAATTGGATTTTTCTTATATAAAAGATTCAGATTCTCTGCTTCTTCAAAATTCAATGTAAATGGTTTTTCAGCTAAGATTGGTTTTTGATGTAAGATACATAACTCCAGGATTTTAGCATGTAGGTTATTAGGAACAACAGAGATTATGGCATCAACATTAGGAGAGGCAATGATCTCTTCAATATTATTGAAGCGTTTATCCTGCCTAATGCCTTCCTCCTCACCGATTTTGTTTAAAATATCTTGATTAATATCACAAATTGCACCCACTTGAATCGAATCTAATTTAGAAATGTTCCTAAGATAAAAATTTGACATCCCACCAAGACCAATTACCCCAACAGTCACTACTTTATTGCGAATCATATGTTCACTCCTTCTTTTAACAGATTTTTTTCCTCTACATTCCTACATTCATATTTTGAAAACACTTTTCTAAACATATAGGAATTTATAAAAGCTAATAACGCAAATCCTCCAAAAGTTCCTATATATAACACGGATAGGAACCCTATAACCGAAGAAAACAGAAAAGTAACTGGAACAAAGGTCAAAACGATTAATAACAGCAGACTTGGAAAATTGGAAATTCCTATTAATAATGAATTTAATAGGGACTGTTTAATCGTATTTTCAAATCTGGCCATATAAGGGAAAATAAAAAGCAGGATGCAAAGAAAAACAAATCCAAAAAGGATTAACACACTTGTGAAAAATATCCTAAGCACTCCATTAAGATTTCCTAAAAGATAGAAATCTGCTAGAAGGATAAAACCTGCGGCCAACATTATGAACCAAACAATAGTACTTTGGGTAAAATTCTTTTTAAAAGATAGAATAAAGCTCTTAAATAGATAACTCTCTTCATTCCTTGCCATTTTAATAGTTACAGAATATAAGGCAGTAATGGAAGTTCCAATGGTTAGGATCGGAATACAAAAGAGTATGAATAAAAAGTTTAATATGACAATATCAACTGCTCTTGATAAGAATTTAATCAATGGACTATTCAACTGAAATAATTGACTCATTTTTTTGCCGCCCCTTTCTAGATAAACCGTTATTGACCGTCCAATGTTGACTCTCTTCTTTGCATACACAACAGCCGGCCGCGCGATAATCACGTGAACCGGCTGTCATTTCGATCAAGAGCTTAAAAGAGGTTTTTTTGGTAATGTCCTTTTATTTAAGATTTTTTTGGTATCTATCAAACGCTTTCTTCTGAATTTTCACATATTCATCTAAGCCCATTTGTTTTAATTGGGAAATATATGAATCCCACTCTTTAGTAGCTCCACCCTCAACAACCCATTTAGATTGCATAGAATTCACATAAGATGTAAGGTCCGTATTTAATGCACTTAATTGGTTCATCTCTTCTGCTGTATAAGAAACATTTGGAAATTGTTCTCTTGCATACTTATTAATTTGTTTATCTAATTCAAGCTTCAATCCATCTCCACCATTAGTTGGTAATATTACTTTTTCGTTAAAACCTTCCCCGATAAATTTAGGACCAAAATCACGGAATGAGTTAACCCAAGCAAAAATATCTGCAGACTCACCTTTCGGAGCATCTAATACTTTGTATGTTCCGTCATCATTCTTTTCAACCCCGACACCGAACGAACCGTAGAACGTTTGAATACTTGCATCTTCTGTGTAGAATTGGTCTGCCCATTTTAATAATTTAGCAGGATCCTTCGCTTTTGTTGTAATCATAAACTCATCTCTAGAATAAATTGGTGCATCCGTCATGGCATAACGTTGTCCATCTGGACCTTCTAGTGCAGGTAATTGAACATACTCACTTGCATTTGGTCCAAATGTGGCGTCAGGCGTCCAACCAGAGGATACTCCCACCAAGGAACCTTTTTCATCTTTCCGTTTTGCTTCAGCCATTGAGGTATCTTGTGTAAATAACTCTTTATCAATTAGTCCTTCTGCATACGCTTTATGCATCCATTCAATACCTTCTTTAAAAGCTTCTTCAGTTGGCATAAAGACTGGCTTTCCATCTTTTACAGTCATAGAAGTGGAATAGCTGCCTTTAGGCAAACCAAATGGTAAAATGAACCCCAGAACATCACCTTGATAAGCAATTTCATCATTTGGGTCCCCGTTTCCATTTGCATCTTTTTCCTTGAATGCTTTTAAAACGGTATAAAACTCTTCATATGTTTCAGGTATGGACAGACCCAAATTATCCAGCCATTTTTGATTGATGTACAAGGAATTTCCTGCAATTGGTCTTAAAGGAAGCTTCTTCGGCAAACTATAAATGTGTCCATCAGGAGATGTAGCCATAGCACGTAATGTAGGGTCCGCTTCAAATGCTGCTTTTAAATTCGGCATGTTTTTTTCAATCAAATCTTCTAGAGGAATAAACATGCTCTGGTTCTTAGCTATATCTGCATCCGTTAGCGTAATAGACCCCCAAAATGCATCCGGTAAATCTCCTCCAGCTAATAATACTGACTTTTTGTCTGGCCATTCAGAATTCAAATACGTATCCCAATCAATTGAAATTCCTGCTTTTTTTTCAGTTTCTGCAACAAACCCTTTTAAGTAGTCGTCTCCCCAATCGGCCCAACGAACGGTCGCAATTTTATACGTTCCATCTTCATTAGATTTAGAACTAGATGAAGTATTACTACAGCCAACTATTAAACTAGCCGCCAACGTTAAATTCATGACGATTCCTAATTTTCTCTTAAGCATCATTTTTTCCCCCAATAGATTATTCTTTAATTGAACCAACCATAACACCTTGATTAAAATACTTTTGTAAAAATGGATACAAACACATGATAGGAACAGTGGAGACGACAATTGCTGCATACTTCATCATCTCTGATAATCTCCTTAATTCCGATGCTAAATCTCCTGAGGCAGTTCCCAAAAGGGACTGATTCGATATCAAAATTCTTCGAAGTATCAATTGAAGCGGTTGCAAATCTTCATTTGTAATATAAATTAATGCATTAAACCAAGAGTTCCATATCCCGACTGCTGTCCAAAGACCGATAACGGCTAAAATTGCCTTTGATAATGGCAGCACCATCGTGAGAAAATATCTAAAGGTCCCGCAGCCATCAATCTGCGCTGCTTCCCAAAGAGTCTCAGGAATACTCTGTTTAAAGAATGTCCTTGCGATAATAATGTTGAAAGATGACACGGCAAACGGTAACACCATAACCCAGAAGGTATCTAATAATCCAAAAGCTTTCACGACTAAATAAGTTGGAACTAACCCACCGCCGATGAACATCGGAATAATAATGAACAACGATATCCACTTTCTTCCAAACAACTCTTGCCTTGATAATGCATAACCTGCTGGAATGTTTACAACTAATGCAATAAATGTTCCGACAACGGTATAGATGATGGTATTTAGATATCCTTTCCAAACGATATCTTGTTTAAATAATTCCATATACCCATCTAATTTCCACTCTTCGGGCCAAAACCAGACCTTTCCATTTAAAACATCGGCAGGATTACTAAATGAGGCGATAATAATAAACCAAAGTGGATAAATAATCATCAAGATCATTAGTACCGCGAATCCATACACGGCAAAATCAAAAATTCGATCTTTCCAACTCTTTTGAGCTCTCGTTTTATTAAAAAACTTTTTGTTTATTAATAGTTCCATTGCCTTACCTCCCTTCTAAAGCAAGCTTGTTTTCGTAAGTTTCTTAGACATATAATTCACTAATAGTAAGATAATGATATTGACTACAGTATTGAATAACCCAATGGCAGTTGATAAGCTGTATTGGAAATTCTGTATCCCTATTTTATAAACATATGTAGATATGATTTCACTTCCAGGTAAGTTTAATTGATTTTGTAATAAAAAGACTTTTTCAAATCCGACACTCAAAAGACTGCCTGCTCGTAAGATCAATAAAATCATTGCGGTAGGTAAAAGTAAGGGTAAATCAATATGACGAATTTTTTGCATTTTGCTCGCACCATCCATGGTAGCAGCTTCATAATAGGTAGGATCAATGGCTGATAGAGCTGCTAAGAAAATAATACTATCCCAGCCTAAATGCTGCCAAACATCGCTCCATACATAGATACTGCTAAAAAATGATGGATTTGATAATAGGTTGGGCATTTCGATTCCAATTAATCCTAACAAATTAGCAATCAATCCATTGCTTGGTGACAAGAAAATCAAGATCATTCCACACATAACCATTGTAGAAATGAAATGCGGTAAATAGGTTGTGACTTGAAATACCTTTTTAAACAGTCCGATACGAATTTGATTACAAAGTATGGCTAACGTAATCGGTAATGGAAACCCTACCAAAATACTGTATAAACTGATATACAATGTATTTTTTAACGTCAGATCAAATTGATAGGAATGAAAATATTGAATAAAATGCTTGAATCCTACCCAGGGGCTTCCCCATATCCCTAATGCTGGTGAATAATCTTTAAAGGCCATTACTAATCCGTACATAGGAATGTAAGTAAAACAGATTAATAATATAATGGAAGGTAATAGTAAAACATATAAAGGGCCGCTTTTCTTAAACTGTCTCATCCATTTAGATGTTTTGCTTTCGTTCGATAGGACGGCGGCATTCGTAAATCGTTGCGAAGCAAGTGTACTTTTCACATGATTCCCTCCTTTATTTGATATACCTATTATAAGAAAGCGCATTCACAATAAATAGAAATAAACCGACCATTCGTAATACTATTTAGTGCAAATGGAGACATTCTCTTAAGTAAATTTAACGAAATAGCACTATTCAGTCCTTTTACAGCTATTCAATCGCTTTCTTGACGTTTTTTTGCTAGAAACTGCAAGTTTATACTATATATAATGAGGATAGTACAGGAGTTGAAAAAAGTTGCGGTTACCTTTTGGAAAAAATCCATCCTATTCCATTAATTATTATTCGAAAATGCTTATTATCATTTTAATTTGTATTTTCCTAATCAATTGCGTTGTTAGTGTCATAACAATCTCTATTACGAGACAACAAAGCATTGATTACATTGAAAATACTTTTAACCTTTATTTAAAGGACACACAAAAAAGGCTTAATGCAATCGATCATTTTATGATTTGGACTGTTAAGAATGAACCATTAATTGGAGATATCGAAGATGCTCAAGGTGTAGATGAATTCTCCACTAGCCTTAGCAATTTCAGAACGAGAGTAAACGATTTTCAATACTCTACCGGAAAAGAATATCAGTTCTTCTTAGCATTAAAAAAGGAGAACCTCTTTTTTAATAGTTCTCCCATTAAAATCAACTATTCTGATTACCTTAAAATGAAAAAAACTTTAATGTCAGAAACGAAAACGTTAAATAATTATGAGAACATAAAAACCTGGCAATCTCTTAAGCTGAATAATAAATTCTATTTATATCATTTAATCGAATACCAAAATAGAGTATTTATTTGTTTGGTTTCAGTAGATGATATCCTTTCGCCTTTACAAGACATCAAATTAGGAAAGAACGGCTCGATTATTATGGAACAGGATGAATATGTTTTTCTTTCTAACTCAAATCCGGTTCATTTATTGAAAAAAGAGGAACCCGGTACACTTTTCAATAGTCACCTGTTTTTTGATGAGGAAGACACATCACTCCCCTTTTCCCTACATGTAACCGTTGATCATTTTGGTGCTTTTGAAAAAGTCATTTTAGCTCAATTAACTATTATAACAGCAACCATTTTTATTAGTTTGATTTTGTTCCTTATGCTGCTCTATATAAAGAAAAAGGTCATATCCCCCGTTCAAGCTTTTTCTAAAAATCTTGCTGATATAAATAACAATAATGAAATCATTGATTTTGAAACCAGTAGTATTAAAGAGCTTGAAGAAGCAAATGTCCAATTCAGAGGGCTGATCAGTGAAATAAAAAAACTAAAAGTAAATATTTATGAGCAAGAAATTGAAAAGAATAAAATACAAATGGATTTTATGAAATTACAGATAAAACCCCATTTTTATCTAAATTGTTTAACGACCATATATAGTATGGCTCAAATGAAAATGTATAACGAAATTATAGAAATGGCATCATCCACAGCTAAATATTTCAGATATTTATTTCAAACAAACCAAGACTTTGTCAAACTAGAGAAGGAATTAGAGCATATAAATGATTATTTGGCTATTCAAAAATTAGTTCATGGACCCGCTTTTCTTTTTGAAAGATTTATCGAACCTGATATAGACCAAGCGAAAATTCCGCCTTTAGTCATCCAAACATTCATTGAAAATACGGTTAAATATTGCGTTTCTTTAGATGAAGAAATGAGCATTTTCATAAGTATTTATCATGTTAATATGAATAACAATAAATTCATTAAAATCACGATAAAGGATACGGGCCCAGGATTCCCTCCTGATATACTAGATAAGCTTCAGAACAATATTCCTTTAATCAATAGAAAAGGAAATCAAATCGGGATCAACAATGTAGTTCAAAGGCTTCGACTATTGTATGGGGGAGAGTTTTCGATAAAATTTTCTAACGATCCTGATGGCGGTGCCAGAATAATGCTAATGATCCCTTACCTTATGTACGAGGAGTGAGCGGTATGAATGTGTTGATTGTTGACGATGATCGCTTTGTCGTTTCTGCTTTAGAACAAAAAATGGATTGGGCCTCTTTAGGCATCGAGCAAATTTACACCGCTAACAATATTCGTCAAGCAAAGAGAATATTTGATCACTATACAATCCATATTCTCATTAGCGATATAGAAATGCCACAAGGCAGCGGTCTTGAATTATTAGCGTGGATACGATCAGAGGGATTTAATGTCCAAGCTATCTTTTTAACGAATTTTGCGGACTTTAACTACGCACAAAAAGCGATAGAACTTCAAAGCTTTGAATATTATTTAAAACCAATTGAATTTGATAAACTAGAATTAATCATAAAAAAAGCTATAAAAAAAGTAAATGTAAGTCAAATAAATGAAGATGCGATGAAAGTTGGACATTACTGGCAACAAAATAAAGAAAAACTCGTAGACCATTTTTGGTACACTTATTTAAAAGACAATCACTCATTATCTAGCGAAGAACTACAAGAACAACTGGGAATCCATAATATAGATTATTCTATGGATGATTGTTTTTTACCACTAATACTTGACTTTTTCCCATATAAATTAGTTGAGAATAACGAAATCATTTCACTATTTGATAAAGAAAATGCTCTTGAAAAAAGGTTGAAATCTATAATAATTGAATCCTTCAAAGACAGCCCTATTTGTTTAGATGGTTTCCTGCAACTAAACACAAATAAAGACGAGTATCTCGCTATTTTTAGATTACTAGATTGTACGATTGAACCATCTTCAAGGGATTTGATTTCTTCTTGTCAGCAGACAATTGCAGTTATTAACAATCAATTACATTGTGATGCACAATGTAATTTAGGTATCTCAGGTCCTTTAGACAACATTCAATCCATAGTGAAGAAACTCAAAGTGGTCCGTGAAGAAATGTTCGATTATAGAAACAAAACCTTTTGTTTAAAAACTCACAAAATAAGCGACAAAAAATATGCTGAACCCAATGTGCAATTATTGGAGCAATATCTCCAAACTGGCAATAGATTAAGTTTCATTAATAAGTGCTACCAATACCTTACAAACTTATTAGATAAAAATGAGTTAAATCATAATGTGATGTGTAGTTTTAGACTAGATATTACTCAGTTAATCTATACTCATTTAAAGAAAAAAGAAATTCTTGCGAATAAGTTATTCCAAGGGAAGATTGGTGATTTTTTACTAGAACAATCTTCAAGATCTATAGACGATTTAATGATTTATATTTCCTATTTAGTAGATGTTTCTCTAGACTATATGGCATTTACTAACTCACAGAAATCAGTTGTAAAGACTATTTGTGATTATATTGATCAAAATTATCAAGAAAATATCACGAGAACGAACTTAGCTAAAACGGTCTATCTTAGCCCAGATTATATCGCTAGAATATTTAAAAAGGAAACGGGAATATCACTGGTCAATTATATTATTAAAAAGAGAGTCGACATCGCAAAAGACTTACTGATGAATACAGATCTTCCTGTTCATTTAATTTCTGATAAAGTAGGATATGAAAATTACTCCTATTTTACGAAGCTTTTTAAGAAAGAAACCAATTATACTCCAGTAGACTATCGAAAAATAGCCCATTCAAAAAGAGAAACCACCTAGCCTCTACTATCTAGTAGTTCCAAGGTGGTTTCTTGTCTTTATTCTTTCATGTTCCACCATCTAAAAAACCTAGTAATTTCCGACAAAAGTCGGGGCGCGACAGGCACCGACTTCTATTTGACTTCTATTTTAGGGACTCAATAAGAGTATTAACAGGCCGCTTTAATCCCAGATTCTCCCTTAATGTATTACCTGTATATTGTTTACGGAACAAACCACGTTGTTGAAGGACAGGAATCACGAGATCAACGAAATCATCAAGACCACCAGGTAAATAAGGTGGCATGACATTGAAGCCGTCCGCTGCCCCATTTTCAAACCATTCTTGCATATGATCTGCAATTTGCTCAGGTGTGCCTTTGATTTCACGATGTCCGCGGGCACCGGCTATCCGTTGATACAGTTTGCGAATCGTCAATCCTTCACGATCTGCAAGATCCTTTAATAATTGGAAACGACTTTTCCCCCCGTTTATCTGATTCAATTCAGGCAAATCTGGAAGGGGCCCATCCACCGGATATCCTGATAAATCAACACTTATCATGCCAGATAAAAGAGAGATTCCCGCTTCTTCCGGTATAAGTTCCTCAAGCAGCGCCTTATTTTCTTCCGCTTCTTCCTCTGTACTACCAATAACAGGGAAAACTCCAGGCATAATTTTCAGTTCCTCAGGTGAGCGACCGTATTTCGCCATTCTTCCTTTTACATCCGCATAAAAGCTTCTAGCTTCTTCAATCGTTTGCCAAGCAGTGAATATAACCTCGGCTGTCCGCGCCGCAAGCTCCTTCCCTGCTTCAGAAGAACCAGCCTGGATCACAACAGGATGCCCTTGCACCGGGCGGGAGATATTTAATGGACCAGCTACGGAAAACCATTCTCCTTTATGATTAATGGAGTGTATTTTGGATGAATCCGCAAATTGGGCTGACTCTTTATCAATAATTAACGCATCATCCTCCCAACTATCCCACAGCTTCGTGACCACATCGACAAACTCTTCAGCCCGTTCATACCGTTTTTCATGAAGGAGCTGCTGTTCTAAATTAAAATTTTGAGCTTCTACGTCAGTGCTTGATGTGACAACATTCCACCCTGCACGGCCGCCGCTCAAATGATCAAGAGAGGCGAACCTGCGGGCAACATTATATGGCTCATTAAAAGTAGTTGATACCGTTCCTACAAATCCGATATGATTTGTCACAGCAGAAAGGGCGGATAACAGGGTAAAGGGTTCAAATAACGTATTCACAGTTTGGCCCAATACCGTTTGATTTTTCCCTCTCACCGCATAGGCATCTGCAAGAAAAACCATATCAAACTTACCACGTTCCGCTGTTTGGGCAAGCCTTTTGATAAAATCAAAGCTCATGATTTGATGGGCTTCTGCTTTTGGATGCCTCCAAGCAGCGACATGATGTCCAGGGATCATAAAAAATGCGCCTAATTTCATTTCCCGATTATGTTGAGTCATGTTTCCTCCTCCTATCTTCATTGTCCATTTGAATTTGTTTTCCAGCTTGAAAATTTCCTCTCTAAGGAGACTAGAAAATAATTGATAACCACACCGAGTAGAGAAATCGTAATAATACCGGCATACATTTGTGGAATTTGAAAGTTTTGTTGCGTGTAATTAATGAGATAACCCAAACCTTCCTTTGCTCCAACCATTTCGGCAGCGATTAACACCAGAATGGAAGATGATCCAGCCATCCGTATTCCGGTAAAAATAGTCGGAATGGATGCAGGCAAAATCACCTTATAAAACAGTTTGTAGGAAGGCAGCCCCATTGATTTGGCTGATTTAATCAGTAATGGATCGACATTTCGAACAGCATTAATCGTATTTAAAAGAATCGGAAACGTACAAGCAAACAAGACAATCGAAACTTTCGATGTTTCACCGATCCCCAGCAGCAAAATAAAGACAGGTAATAACGCTAAGGCAGCTGTATTACGAAACAGTTCCAGCACGGGGTTTAAAAATTCATTTGCTAGCGGATACCATCCAATGACAAGGCCTAAAGGAATAGCAATCAGGATCGCTAACCCCAATCCCAAAAGCGAACGGAAAATACTGGCCTGAAAGTGGGCATACATGTCACCCGAAATCACTAACCCCCACCAGCTCTCCGCAACTTTAGAAAAAGGTGGAAAGAACGTTGAATCTACTAATCCAATTCGGGGAGCAATCTCCCAAAGGATGAGTAAAAGCAAAATTGCAATGGATTGTTTGACAAACTTTTGCCCCCAATGAAAGGATATACGAACGCGTTGTGATGTTTGCATCGGTGCCGTAATCGATTTACCATAACCAGGCATTTTTTTCACCTCTTCTATAAAATAATTCACCTTTTTTAAGCGGATTGGTCCGTTTTCTCGACTTTTTGTGCTTTACTTACTTCCTCACGCAGCAAATCCCAAATTTGGTGACGTGTCCTTGAAAATTCCGGAGTTGAACGTAAATCTTCTTCTTGACTGCTTGAATGAAGTGGGTTTTCAATAATTTGTTTAATGGTTCCCGGTCGAGAAGTCATGACGGCCACACGCTGTCCTAAATACACCGCTTCATCAATTCCATGTGTAATGAAAACAATGGTTTTTTTCGTATGTTCCCAGATTCGAAGTAATTCTGTTTGTAAGGTTTCACGCGTTTGCGCATCGAGTGCAGCGAACGGTTCATCCATCAACAGTACTTCTGGGTCATACGCCAAACTTCGGGCAATAGCCACACGCTGCTTCATTCCACCCGAAAGTTCATGCGGATACCGATCTTCGAAACCCGATAATCCAACCAGTGACAAAAAGTAACGGGATATTTCAGCCCGCTCCTTTTTGGGAACACCTTTTGATTCTAAGCCAAATTCAATGTTTCCTTTTGCTGTTTTCCAAGGCATTAATGCATACTGCTGAAAGACAATCCCCCGATCTAAACCCGGACCCTTAATCGGTTTTCCATCCAGTAAGATTCGGCCGGAGGTAGGTTTCGTTAGACCGCCTAAAAGGTCAAGCAAAGTGGATTTTCCGCAACCTGATGGGCCTACTAATGCAAGAAACTCTCCACTGTTGACCGAAAAATGTACATTTTTAATGGCTGTAAATTCTTTAAGCGTTCCCTTTCCTTGATGAGAATCCCTTACGTTAAAGACCTTGCTGACATGTTCAAACTGAATTTTTTCCGTCATTGTCTCACCTCATTAGTTTTTTTCCACATCACCTTTAAAAGGATTAAATTCATTCGTGTATAAATCATTCAGTTTCACTTGACCATCCGTAAACTCACCGTTTTTCTTCAACCAGTCTACCCATACTTTAAACTCCTTTTCCTGAATATACCCCCCTTTCTCTGCTATACCTGTACTCTTCCAATATTGCAGCTGGTTTGTTTCCTCCTTCCGCCCCCTTTTCTTAATAATGGATTCAAAACGGGCAATCACTTGATCCCGTGGAGTCGTACGTGCCCATTCAATGGCTTTCGCTGTGGCTTCAACAAACTTTTTCACTGTATGCGGATTTTGTTTGATAAATTTATCGGTAAAGACATAGCTGCCGGCTGTAAAGGAGCCCAACAAATCATAATCACTAAAAAGCGTTCTGATCCCGCCTCTTTTTACAGCAAGATCCCCTAACATCCCAGTCAAAACTGCTACATCTATTTGATTTTGGCGTATTGCCTGCTCTAGACTGACCGGTGGCAGAACAACTAAAGTTACTTTCTTTATTTCCTCATCTGTTAATCCATTTTGTTTTAAATATTCTTTTAAAACGAATTCAGCATGTGCTCCCATTGTATTCATACCAACTTTTTTGCCAATTAAATCCTGGGCACTTTTTATCGGGCTATCATCCAATACATAATAGCCGGTATATGTATCTTTATCACTGCCGTAATAACCAACGACCGACTTTATCGGTGCACCGCTCGCTATCAATTTGGCAACAGCACCGTTAAAAGCACCGCCAAAATCTGCTTGACCGGTCGCCGCGTTTTGAATAGAGGCAGGCCCGCTCGTTTGATTTCCAATCCATTCAAGTTTAATCGGACCTAGATAGCCTAAATCCTCTGCTAACTCTGGATAAGTAACCTGACCCACTGATCCTTCATACCGGAGTTTCAGCGTTTCATACGTGCCATTTCCTTTTGTTTCTGTCGCTCCTGACTTTTTCTCCTGGCATCCAGCCGATATAACAACTGATAATACAATTAAAAATAAAAGTGCCTTGGTTCTCCAAATCTTCATAACGGGCCCCTACCTTCTCTTAAAATTAAAACCAACCGATCCAATCGAAAAATCCATTACCAGCCACGAGAAAAAAAGTCTGATCAAACGTTCACCTTTCTACAGGCATGCCTTTTTCTCGATAAAAAAAACCGGAGACATTTCTTTAAAAAGAAAAGTCTCCGGTTGACCGGTCAATTAAATTCATGATTTCCTATTGGGTTACTTGGTTTTCACTTATATTACCAATTCAATTTTCAGTCGTCAACGAAAAATTTAAAATAAAGTTAATTTTTAAAAAAAACTAAAAAATCAAAATTAGTTATTGACAGATGTTTTCCAGAAAATTAAAATCACATTAAGCCGATATGAATTATATAAATTAAATTTACAAGCAATTGAATTGCTGACCAGTCACCTGGAAGCCAGAGCTATTATGCTCTGGCTTTCTTTCGTCTTATCGGTCCATTATTATAGCTGGCTTTTACGGCTAAAAACAAGGAGGAAATAAAAATGAGTAATGTCAAAGAAGTTCAAAATGAAGCAGGAATTGTAGTAAAACCAGTGGCTGGACGTATTGGAGCAGAATTATCAGGTGTGAAACTTTCCGGAGAACTAGACTCCACTACAGTTAAATCTATCCGTGAAGCGCTGTTAAAGTATAAGGTTGTTTTCTTCCGTGATCAAAATCATCTGGACGATCAAGGACAAGAAGCCTTTGCACAACTACTTGGTAATCCAGTTGTTCATCCAACTGTACCAGCAAAAGATGGCACAAACTATATATTAGAACTTCATTCCGAACATGGCGGCCGAGCCAATTCATGGCATACAGATGTAACATTTGAAGCAGCTTACCCAAAATTCTCCATTTTACGTGGAGTGGAGATACCGGAGGCAGGAGGTGATACCGTTTGGGCAAACACGGCTACGGCCTATGAAAATCTTCCAACAGAATTACAAAATCTGGCGAATCAATTATGGGCAGTCCATACCAACGCTTATGATTATGCAGCAAAACACCATAATGTTTCGGATGAAGCGATCAAACGCCATGACGAAATCTTTACTTCTACCCTATATGAAACCGAACACCCAGTTGTCCATGTACATCCTGAAACCGGAGAGCGCCATCTTCTCCTCGGTCATTTTGTCAAAAATTTTAGCGGTCTTTCTTCCACCGATTCGGCTCATTTATTCTCCATCCTACAAGGACATGTAACACAACTCGAAAATACGGTACGATGGAAATGGAGAGCGGGAGATGTGGTCATTTGGGATAACCGCGCCACCCAGCATTACGCAGTGAATGACTACGGCCATGCACAAAGAGTGGTCCGAAGAATAACCATTGATGGAGACGTGCCTATTAGTTTAGATGGTCGCCGCAGTGCCACAAAAACAAAAATTAGAAAGAATAAATAAGTTTCTTCTATCCTTTGAAGATAAAGTAAAGGTAATCATGATCCCAAAATGGGACAGCTTGGAAAATGGAATTTCCACCGTAAACCCCTCAGAAAATTAAAAGCCTAAATTCTCCTTTTAAAATAGGGAGAATTTAGGCTTATTCACTTTCAACCAAATATAGGAAGGCCGCTACTGATGCCTATTTGTTTTTTGACAGAACTTGCGGAATATCGGGTGGTGTTAGTGTATTGCGCCCGAAGTTCAGTGGCTAGCTCTTACTCGACGGGTATCCCACCCACTATATGTTACGGCCTAGACTCGGTCGCTCTGACAGGCACCGAATCCTATTACTTCTAAATTCGCCCATAAAAACACTAAATTCGCCCATTGAAGCCCAAAATTCGCCCATAAATCTCGAAGATTCGCTCCTTAAACTCAAAACTTCGCCCATTAAAGGGGCAAGTCATTTTATAAATCATAAACGCTCACTATTAAAGTGTAATTTTACACAAAATATCATTTTAACGAGCTCCTCCATGACTAATCCTCTCAAACTTCAGACCTTTTTACGTAATTATTGCTCCTTACTACATATTTTCAGGCTTTTACTACATATTTTCCGAAACTTACGACATTTACTGGATAATAAATGGAAATTACCTCTAACTCAGATTAATACAACACAATTATGGGTTCTTATTTCACAGCTTCGGAGATTCATTGACTTATAAGATGCTAGTTTCGCTGATAAAAGTGGCATTTCCGCTGATAAAAGTCGGTTTTCCGCCGATAAAATGGTCCCCAGTGCGCTGATATCCTTCAATAGTTCGCTGATAAGTTACTCATTGTACTAATTTTCCCCCTCCAGGCACCCACATCCTCCTAAAAGTTAGCTTTATTTGCACAAACTTGGCAATATGTTGTATCTATTTTAGAATAAAAAGGAGAAATGCTAGAACTGTATGATCGAAACCATGTTGGAAAAGCAGCATGGTTTTTTATATTGTTACCGGGAGTTTTCAAATTCCCTTATAAAAGGGAATTTCTTTTGCTCTAACGTTCGAATTTTCTGGTATAATTTCATTTTAAGAATACAATTTGAACATAGTAAGGGGAGTTTAATTTGGAAGGTTTTATTGGATTGGTTTTAAATATAATCCTAACGATTTATTTAGTGATTGATTCTCGTAAGCATGGTAAAAGCCCCATCCTTTGGGGAATTCTCGGATTCATTTTTGGGTTGATCGCTTTGGGTATTTATCTAATAAAAACAAATCGAAAGGTCATCGGTTGGATTATCACGATTATTAGCATAATAGGTTATTTAGCCTTACTCTTAGTCCTAATATTAGGTGCGGCCCTTATACTCGGGGGAGGATTTTCTTAAAATAAAAATGAAAGCTCCACAGGGACGGTTCAGGACCAGTGATAAGTCCTCTTTATGTGTAAAAGATACGGATCATCTACCATATGTAGATGATCCGTATCTTTTTTCTTACTATTTTCGAGTAAAACACACGTTTTTTTATTGAAGTAATTACTTTTTCAGCAGCCCCGGTCTAAGTTTCCTCATCTATGAGAAAAAAATTTAACAGAGGTAACTTTTGTATAAGCTATGAAAAATTTGTCCATCCTGATCATATAAAAGATAGGTTAGGAGAGTGGAGAACTTGATAATGTTTTTTCCGATAAATAGGGGTGATTTTCAATGAGCACAGAAGAATTGAATAAAATTATTACAGTTAAGAAGATGGATTTAGAGGAATGTGAGCAAGAACTTAACAGTCGTTACTACCCTTCAATAGTGAGAGTAGCAATGATGAATTACATTTTAGTCCTACAGGAACAATTGGAAAAGTTTAATCATGCAATTGAGAAATAATTACTATTTAAAAAGAGAAGTCCCGGTTAGGGTGTGCTGCGAACGCTGACTGACTTCTTCTTGTTTTTTTGAGGCATTGTTTGTGGAATAGCCACGATTTTTACCACCTTTTCATTATTATTTACCACCTTTCCCCTACTACACAAACGTTTAATTAATAGTGGCCTCAGCACGCTCCCTTCCTTCCTGACTTTATCCCTTTAAAAGTATAAAAAGAATGTCGTGGTCTGTCTTCAACAATGACTCTTTTAAAAAGGAACCTTGTTTAGCTACTGAACCAGGGTCCGTGCCCAAATCCATTATTGTGACTAGTTGCTTATTTTCCTCTAGTGAACTTAGTTTGGGGAAATAATCTAGAAAGTTATTAAAATTAGTGCAAATGTACCAGAACACATCATATTTGTATTGCAATTTACCTAATAATACCCTATTATGGAAATTAGATTTCAATATAGGGAGTATGAAAAATATGAAAAAGTTGTTTACTATTTTACTTTCTTTGGGATTAGTTGTGGGGCTATCCTTCAGTTTGACTGATTCTGCGGAAGCACAGGTAAAGATTAAAACTTACCCAAACTGTACTGCTTTGAATAAGGATTTCAAAGGTGGAGTGGCAAGAGCATCTAATGTTAAAAACAAAGGGGGGAAAACTAAGTACAAGCCATACGTTTCAAAAGCGCTGTATGACGCTAATAAGAAAAGTGACCGGGATAAAGATTTTATTGCATGTGAGCGATAATAGGTATAAATATCAAAAGGAGGGCTGATCAGTCCTCCTTTATTTTTGGTTGTTTCTGAGAGATGGGTGCATTTTAATGGTTCGTAATAATTCTCTTCAATGATTTGTAAGTCACATACTAAAACTCACTAGGTTGCTTGATAGGTATACGACTTTTTTTATTATCAAGAAATCAGATAAAATATCTGACTATCAGATTTGCTATTTTTTAAAAAACCTTGGTAAATATGGTGACCCCTACGGGATTCGAACCCGTGTTACCTCCGTGAAATGGAGGTGTCTTAACCACTTGACCAAGGGGCCATATTAAATTTGAACAAAAAAAATAACCCTAAAGGGTTAGCCTGGCAATGTCCTACTCTCACAGGGACGCGTGTCCCAACTACCATCGGCGCTGAGAAGCTTAACTTCCGTGTTCGGTATGGGAACGGGTGTGACCTTCTCGCCATAATTGCCAGACTATTTTGTTGAGGTATCATTCCCTCAAAACTAGATAATGCAGAAGAAGTTGTAAAAATGAGTATGCCTTAAAAATTGGTTAAGTCCTCGAACGATTAGTATCAGTCAGCTCCACATGTTACCACGCTTCCACCTCTGACCTATCAACCTGATCATCTTTCAGGGTTCTTACTAGCTTGCGCTATGGGAAATCTCATCTTGAGGGGGGCTTCATGCTTAGATGCTTTCAGCACTTATCCCGTCCGCACATAGCTACCCAGCGATGCCCTTGGCAGAACAACTGGTACACCAGCGGTGCGTCCATCCCGGTCCTCTCGTACTAAGGACAGCTCCTCTCAAATTTCCTGCGCCCACGACGGATAGGGACCGAACTGTCTCACGACGTTCTGAACCCAGCTCGCGTACCGCTTTAATGGGCGAACAGCCCAACCCTTGGGACCGACTACAGCCCCAGGATGCGATGAGCCGACATCGAGGTGCCAAACCTCCCCGTCGATGTGGACTCTTGGGGGAGATAAGCCTGTTATCCCCGGGGTAGCTTTTATCCGTTGAGCGATGGCCCTTCCATGCGGAACCACCGGATCACTAAGCCCGACTTTCGTCCCTGCTCGACTTGTAGGTCTCGCAGTCAAGCTCCCTTGTGCCTTTACACTCTGCGAATGATTTCCAACCATTCTGAGGGAACCTTTGGGCGCCTCCGTTACTCTTTAGGAGGCGACCGCCCCAGTCAAACTGCCCACCTGACACTGTCTCCCACCCCGATCAGGGGTGCGGGTTAGAATTTCAATACAGCCAGGGTAGTATCCCACCGACGCCTCCACCGAAGCTAGCGCTCCGGCTTCTCAGGCTCCTACCTATCCTGTACAAGCTGTACCAAAATTCAATATCAGGCTACAGTAAAGCTCCACGGGGTCTTTCCGTCCTGTCGCGGGTAACCTGCATCTTCACAGGTACTATAATTTCACCGAGTCTCTCGTTGAGACAGTGCCCAGATCGTTACGCCTTTCGTGCGGGTCGGAACTTACCCGACAAGGAATTTCGCTACCTTAGGACCGTTATAGTTACGGCCGCCGTTTACTGGGGCTTCGATTCAGAGCTTCGCGTGAGCTAACCCCTCCTCTTAACCTTCCAGCACCGGGCAGGCGTCAGCCCCTATACTTCGCCTTGCGGCTTCGCAGAGACCTGTGTTTTTGCTAAACAGTCGCCTGGGCCTATTCACTGCGGCTCTTCGAGGCTATTCACCTCAAAAAGCACCCCTTCTCCCGAAGTTACGGGGTCATTTTGCCGAGTTCCTTAACGAGAGTTCTCTCGCTCACCTTAGGATTCTCTCCTCGCCTACCTGTGTCGGTTTGCGGTACGGGCACCTTTTATCTCGCTAGAGGCTTTTCTTGGCAGTGTGGAATCAGGAACTTCGGTACTAAATTTCCTTCGCTATCACAGCTCAGCCTTCGCGAGAAGCGGATTTGCCTACTTCTCAACCTAACTGCTTAGACGCGCATATCCAACAGCGCGCTTACCCTATCCTCCTGCGTCCCCCCATTGCTCAAACGATAAAGAGGTGGTACAGGAATATCAACCTGTTGTCCATCGCCTACGCCTTTCGGCCTCGGCTTAGGTCCCGACTAACCCTGAGCGGACGAGCCTTCCTCAGGAAACCTTAGGCAATCGGTGGATGAGATTCTCACTCATCTTTCGCTACTCATACCGGCATTCTCACTTCTAAGCGCTCCACCAGTCCTTACGGTCTAGCTTCAACGCCCTTAGAACGCTCTCCTACCACTGACATCTAAGATGTCAATCCACAGCTTCGGTGATACGTTTAGCCCCGGTACATTTTCGGCGCAGAGTCATTCGACCAGTGAGCTATTACGCACTCTTTAAATGATGGCTGCTTCTAAGCCAACATCCTGGTTGTCTAAACAACTCCACATCCTTTTCCACTTAACGTATACTTTGGGACCTTAGCTGGTGGTCTGGGCTGTTTCCCTTTTGACTACGGATCTTATCACTCGCAGTCTGACTCCCACGGATAAGTCTTTGGCATTCGGAGTTTGTCTGAATTCGGTAACCCGATGAGGGCCCCTAGTCCAAACAGTGCTCTACCTCCAAGACTCTTACTACGTGAGGCTAGCCCTAAAGCTATTTCGGAGAGAACCAGCTATCTCCAAGTTCGATTGGAATTTCTCCGCTACCCACACCTCATCCCCGCACTTTTCAACGTGCGTGGGTTCGGGCCTCCATCCAGTGTTACCTGGACTTCACCCTGGACATGGGTAGATCACCTGGTTTCGGGTCTACGACCACATACTCATACGCCCTATTCAGACTCGCTTTCGCTGCGGCTCCGTCTCTTCAACTTAACCTTGCATGGGATCGTAACTCGCCGGTTCATTCTACAAAAGGCACGCTATCACCCATTAACGGGCTCTAACTACTTGTAGGCACACGGTTTCAGGAACTATTTCACTCCCCTTCCGGGGTGCTTTTCACCTTTCCCTCACGGTACTGGTTCACTATCGGTCACTAGGGAGTATTTAGCCTTGGGAGATGGTCCTCCCTGCTTCCGACCGGATTTCTCGTGTCCGGCCGTACTCAGGATCCACTCAGGAGGGAACGAAGTTTCGACTACAGGGTTTTTACCTTCTATGACGGACCTTTCCAGGTCGCTTCATCTACCCCGTTCCTTTGTAACTCCATGTTGAGTGTCCTACAACCCCAAGAGGCATGCCTCTTGGTTTGGGCTATGTCCCGTTTCGCTCGCCGCTACTCAGGGAATCGCGTTTGCTTTCTCTTCCTCCGGGTACTTAGATGTTTCAGTTCCCCGGGTATGCCTTCAATACCCTATGTATTCAGGTAAAGATACTGTTCCATTACGAACAGTGGGTTCCCCCATTCGGAAATCTCCGGATCAAAGCTTACTTACAGCTCCCCGAAGCATATCGGTGTTAGTCCCGTCCTTCATCGGCTCCTAGTGCCAAGGCATTCACCGTGCGCCCTTTCTAACTTAACCTAAAAGGTTATTCTCTTAACTAAATAAGAGAGAAAACTAAAATGGCATTGACTCGGTTCTTACATTGACTTCTTCATTACGATTATCTAGTTTTCAAAGAACGATTAAAAAAAGCTTTGAGAGAATTGTACTCTCAAAACTAAACAAACAAAGATCGTGTCACAAACTGTTTTGTCTGGCTCACAGGTCCAGCTTTATCCTTAGAAAGGAGGTGATCCAGCCGCACCTTCCGATACGGCTACCTTGTTACGACTTCACCCCAATCATCTGTCCCACCTTAGGCGGCTGGCTCCTTACGGTTACCCCACCGACTTCGGGTGTTACAAACTCTCGTGGTGTGACGGGCGGTGTGTACAAGGCCCGGGAACGTATTCACCGCGGCATGCTGATCCGCGATTACTAGCGATTCCGGCTTCATGCAGGCGAGTTGCAGCCTGCAATCCGAACTGAGAATGGTTTTATGGGATTGGCTAAACCTCGCGGTCTTGCAGCCCTTTGTACCATCCATTGTAGCACGTGTGTAGCCCAGGTCATAAGGGGCATGATGATTTGACGTCATCCCCA
The DNA here is from genome assembly GCF_900177675.1 of Bacillus sp. OV166. Lineage (GTDB taxonomy): Bacteria > Bacillota > Bacilli > Bacillales > Cytobacillaceae > Neobacillus. The sequence continues at coordinate 6,215,032 of NZ_FXWM01000001.1, forward strand.
CCTTCCTCCGGTTTGTCACCGGCAGTCACCTTAGAGTGCCCAACTGAATGCTGGCAACTAAGATCAAGGGTTGCGCTCGTTGCGGGACTTAACCCAACATCTCACGACACGAGCTGACGACAACCATGCACCACCTGTCACTCTGTCCCCCGAAGGGGAACGTCCTATCTCTAGGAGTGTCAGAGGATGTCAAGACCTGGTAAGGTTCTTCGCGTTGCTTCGAATTAAACCACATGCTCCACCGCTTGTGCGGGCCCCCGTCAATTCCTTTGAGTTTCAGCCTTGCGGCCGTACTCCCCAGGCGGAGTGCTTAATGCGTTAGCTGCAGCACTAAGGGGCGGAAACCCCCTAACACTTAGCACTCATCGTTTACGGCGTGGACTACCAGGGTATCTAATCCTGTTTGCTCCCCACGCTTTCGCGCCTCAGCGTCAGTTACAGACCAGAAAGCCGCCTTCGCCACTGGTGTTCCTCCACATCTCTACGCATTTCACCGCTACACGTGGAATTCCGCTTTCCTCTTCTGCACTCAAGTCCCCCAGTTTCCAATGACCCTCCACGGTTGAGCCGTGGGCTTTCACATCAGACTTAAAGGACCGCCTGCGCGCGCTTTACGCCCAATAATTCCGGACAACGCTTGCCACCTACGTATTACCGCGGCTGCTGGCACGTAGTTAGCCGTGGCTTTCTGGTTAGGTACCGTCAAGGTACCGGCAGTTACTCCGGTACTTGTTCTTCCCTAACAACAGAGCTTTACGACCCGAAGGCCTTCATCGCTCACGCGGCGTTGCTCCATCAGACTTTCGTCCATTGTGGAAGATTCCCTACTGCTGCCTCCCGTAGGAGTCTGGGCCGTGTCTCAGTCCCAGTGTGGCCGATCACCCTCTCAGGTCGGCTACGCATCGTCGCCTTGGTGAGCCGTTACCTCACCAACTAGCTAATGCGCCGCGGGCCCATCTGTAAGTGTCAGCCGAAACCGACTTTCAGCTTTTCCTCATGAGAGGAAAAGGATTATCCGGTATTAGCACCGGTTTCCCGGTGTTATCCCAGCCTTACAGGCAGGTTGCCCACGTGTTACTCACCCGTCCGCCGCTAACCAACAGGAGCAAGCTCCTATTGATTCGCTCGACTTGCATGTATTAGGCACGCCGCCAGCGTTCGTCCTGAGCCAGGATCAAACTCTCCAAGAAAGTTGATTAGCTCATTTGTTACGTTGGCTTAGTTTCACTTTCTTACGAAAGATTCACTAATAATTTTTGTTTGTTTGCACGATTTTGTTTGTTTAGTTTTCAAAGAACAATCTTGTCTGTCAAAAGTGACAGTGAAACTATCATATCATATCTTTATTATAATATCAATATAATAATTTTATTTTTTTGTTATCACTTTTAATTAATAAAACTGCTGTTAAAAGCAACTTCCTAATAATAGCACCTTCGATTTACTTATGCAATAGAAAGTTTCATTTCTTCAAAAACTATTTTTAAGATAACAATACTTTTTTCCTTTTAATTCAACAACCAAAACTGGGCCCACTGGACCTCTATACTCTAATAGTGCCGGCGATAACAAATTTCGCATGATCATATTTATCACCTCCCTTACTATTTAAAAAGAGAAATCCCGGTTAGGGTCTAGTGCCTGCCACTTATAAATCTATCAATCTTCGAAATAATACGGGGAGTGACAGGCACGAAATTTTATTCCATCTTAATTATTTCTTCCATAAAAGCTAGAATCTCTTTACGTAAAGTAGGTTCCTGCAGTGCAAATTCTATGGTTGTCTTCACAAACCCACTCTTTTCTCCTACATCATACCTCTTACCTTCAAAATCATATGCAAACACCCGTTGGATCTGATTCAACTTCTGGATCGCATCCGTCAACTGAATTTCTCCACCAGCCCCAGTTTCCTGCTGTTCCAAAAACATGAATATCTCTGGAGTTAGTATATAACGTCCCAAAATGGCTAGATTAGAAGGGGCAGTTCCAGCCTTAGGCTTTTCAACCAAATTATTTATTTGATACCTTCTACCCACCTGATCCAAAGGTTCAACAATCCCATACCGATGTGTCTCATCATCTGGAACAGACTGTACTCCAATAACTGACGAATGCGTTTCTTCATATATATTAATAAGCTGTTTTAAACAAGGAGTCTCACTTTGAACAATATCATCACCCAAGAGAACCGCAAACGGCTCATCCCCTATAAAGTTACGAGCACACCAAACTGCATGTCCTAGCCCCTTGGGTTCCTTCTGACGAATATAATGAATATCCGCAAGATTAGTAGCATAACGTACTTTTTCAAGTAGATCTAACTTTCCCTTTTCCAATAGATTTTGCTCTAATTCATGTGCAATATCAAAATGGTCTTCAATCGCCCGTTTCCCCTTACCAGTAACAATAATAATATCTTCAATCCCTGAAGCCACTGCTTCTTCGACAATATATTGAATGGTTGGTTTATCAATAATCGGCAACATTTCCTTAGGCATTGCCTTTGTTGCAGGTAGGAATCTTGTTCCAAGTCCAGCAGCTGGAATAATCGCCTTCCGTACTCGTTTCATACTTACTCCACCTTCTTATTATTTTTTTGTAAAAACAGGGGGTTTACAGTTCCAAACTCCATTCATCCATATAATCATTCTTCTACCCAGTTAGTTTAAGCATATCTTCACTATATTTATTTTAACACAGATAGCCACATGGACGGTTCTCATGTTATTTAATTTGGTTAGTCCCATTCCATTGAAAAAGGGTCAGGTCCCACTACAATCATGCTTAACGTAGTGGGGCCTGACCCTTAATGAAGGGGATCTTCACATATTTTTTTAATCATTGTCCCTAGCTAATAATAGATTCACTGTAATTGAAAGCATATCTCTTAAAGCTCCGAAAGCATTGTCAACATCTAGACGTTCCGTCCATTTATGAGCATCCTTTCCAACAGGGCCTAGGTTGAGTACAGGAATATTTAGACTCTCTAATACATCTAAAGGAACACTATATCCCTTATCCCAAAGAGGCATGTTAGCGGTGAGGTCTCCAAGGCTTGAAGCAGGTTTATCTAAAGATACATAGCTTAAGTCCGATAATCCAGCAAAATAATTTTGTTTTTTAAGCTCGATATGATACTGGTTTTTGGCATACCCAATGATATGATCCACTACACGACTAATACGCGGGTGGTTTCGAGAGTTTACCGCCGGGTAATAAGGCGGAGCAAAGAAAAGGACAATCATTGGTGATAACTCTTTACAAAGGATAGAAAGCTCATCAACCAGATGAATGGTCAGGTCGCGATCGTCCTTCAGCCCTCTGCTGCTCATTACATTCGTTTGAATAGTATCGACTTTTTCTTTTCCATAGGTTTCGATTGCATAACGGAGTAATTCATCAAAATGATAAACCTTTACAGAAACTTCATGTGGTGTAGAATTTTCTAGTTTCGAAAAATGGGCTGCTCTTTTTCCGTAACCTTGTTCGATCCTTCGGGCAACTTTTTCAGCACTTTTCCTTAGGTGTTCAACGACTTCATTCATTGATCGTTCCATAATAAACATATTAAACATCGTAATCGCGCGATGAGGTATTTGCACATTGTATTCTTTTTTTAAGTCTTTCTGGATTAGAGTTGTTGGAGGAGGAGTGACCTCACCTTCAACCACTTCACAAAATTCAGTATTCAACTCTAACTCATTCGTTAGTAACGAGGCCATAAAATTCCCGTTTAATCCTGAGAAAGGCTCACCCACATGTGTTTCCTTCCCGTAGCAGAGAAACCCAGGTAAAATCTTACCAATTGAACCGGAATAAATATATTGATTCTCATCTCCTGGATAGCGGGCAAACATTGGCTCTGAGTTTAAACACGCATTGTATTCAAGATTATGCTGCTTCGCCATTTCCAATAGGATCGGTGCCGCATTACGCATCCCAACTGAATTCACTTCTTCATCACAAACCGTTAAAAGCAATAAATTCCCATCAAATGATCCAGAACATGCCTCTTCGATGAGCGACATATGCAGGGCTAAACCACACTTCATATCCATCGTTCCCCTGCCGAACAACCAATTTCCATTTTCTAAGTCCTTTTGAACATCTTTAGGCATTTGATTCTTGTTTTCATAAAATAACTCTGTTAATTTTTTCGGATGAAAAGCATATTCCTGCCATTCACCATAATCCTCTACTCCCACTACATCAAAATGACTGACAAGAATCACGGTTCTTTTTTCATTCGTCCCCTTTTTTACGAGAGCCGTAACAAATTTACGGTCGTCCTCTGTTGTATGAAGAGTTAAATACTCTTCATTCGTTTGAAAGTAAGGAAGCTCACGAAGTTTATTTTCAACATATTCCGCCACTTTGATTTCGCCGATACTGTGTGTCACACTTGGAATCTCAACAAGTTCACAGAGTGAGTCCAATAATTGATTTTTTGTTTGCCATTTACTTTCTTTTACCATCATTTGCTTACGTCATCCCCTTTTAAATAAAAATTGTGCTTGTATTTGTATACAATTGTTTTTAAAAAAATATTTATGAGTAAATATAAGTTTAAGAAGCCCCAGCAGCAGGTCATCCTACTAGAGCGCCTAACCCCATACGGTTTTTTATTTTAAAAGTGTAAGTCCAAATCTTTTGGATACATTTTTCACATGATTGGCCATGCATTCAGTTGCTTCTTCTGGGTCTTTCCTTTCAAGAGCATCAATGATTTGAAGATGTTCTTGAAGAGCTTCTGACGCACTATCTTGTAGCGTATTCGTTAGAATGAGATACCTTTGCATCTGGGTGCGAAGAGAATTAATAAATTCATTTAATTTATGGTTATTGGTAAACTCCGCGAGATAGCTATGAAATTGGGTGTCCAAATTAATAAATTGGCTAAAATCTTGTTCAACGATACTTTCACGCTGTTGATTACAAATATCTTTTAAAAATGCTAATTGCTCTTCGTCAATGCTTAAGCAGGCAAGTTTAGCTGCTAGAGGTTCCAACGTTTCTCTTAAAACCTGGTACTCTCGTGCTTCTTCTACAGAGATCATTCGAACTCTTGTTTGTTTGGATGATTCCATTTCAGCCAGACCTTCATAGACTAGCTTTTTTAGGGCGGTTCGGATCGGAGTTCGGCTGATCCCCAGCTTTTCGGCTAAATGCTCTTCGGTTAAATACTCCAATGGTTTTATATCATTATTGATAATGGCATTTTTTATCACATCATACGCTTGATCAGATAACGAACCAGCAGATTTCAATTTTCGCATAATAATCTTCCTTTACCTTTAGTCCAATTTAGAAATTACTTAAACGTATAATCAAACTATATTGTACTAGAAGGACAATATAGTTTGATTATAACATGATGTTAAGATTGTAAATATCTGCAAAATAAATTCCCATTAAATTTATTGAACAATTAGAGTGAAACTGTAAAAAGATCCTTTCTAGTTGGGGTCACCATCTTATTAAGGTTTCCCCACTGCCCTTTTGTTCTTAATGGAATCCATAAAAAGTTCGATTCGATCTAAAGCTGTTTTGAGCATTTCCATGGAAGCAGCATATGAAATCCTTATGAAACCTTCTCCATATTCAGAAAACCCAGTGCCAGGCACCACCGCCACTCTTGCTTCTTGTAAAAGGTTCATCGCAAAATCGAATGAATTCATGTTGGTACTTTTTATCGAAGGGAAAACATAAAAGGCACCCTCTGGTTTCACAACATCAAATCCCATGTTCGTTAATCGTTCGCAAACATAATCTCTTCTTTTCCTATATTCTACGACCATTTGATGCGCATCATTGATTCCATGTGTGAGAGCTTCAACGGCTGCATGCTGGCTTATCGTGCTAGCACAGACAGAATTATAAAGATGCACCTTCAACATCTCTTCAGATAAATAGGCCGGCGCAAAGGTAAAACCAATTCTCCACCCAGTCATAGAATGTGACTTAGCAAGACCATTAATAACGATCGTTTTTTCCCTCATTCCTGGAAAAGAGGCAATCGAATAATGTTTTTTATCAAAAGTCAGTTCACTATATATTTCATCCGAAACTACGAAAATATTCTTTTCCCTCAGAAGTCGTGCAATTTCAATTATCTCTTCTTGATCTAACACGCTTCCTAACGGATTAGATGGAGAGCAAAGGACAAGGCAGCGAGTTTTTTTGGTAATTTTACTTTCAATCAGTTCGGCATTGACCTTGAACTGATTTTGAGTCACATCAATATATACGGGAACTGCCCCACACAATCTGATAAGCGGTTCGTACCCTGGATAAATAGGAGCTGGGAGAAGGACTTCGTCTCCCTCTCGCAAAATCGTGCGAAATGCTGTATCAATGGCTTCTGTCGCTCCGTTGGTGACAATGATTTCCTTTTCGGCGTCATAGGATAGACCGTATTTACGATGCACAAAGTCACTAGCCGCTTGTCTAAGGCCAAGTAACCCCGCATTATGCGTATAGGCCGTTTGATTCCGTCTTATGGCTGAAATACCAGCCTCTTTTATATGTTCGGGGGTACGAAAATCAGGCTGACCAAGGGTAAGATTAATCGCATCAGGATAATCAGCAACCATATTGGAAAATTTCCTAATACTAGGAACCTGAATCGTCGTAACTCTCTTATTGATCAAATTTTCCATGTGATCTCACCTTTTTTTAGTTTTACACTCATTCATCATTTCTTATTTATTTTCCACTGGAACTAAAGGACGATCAGGCTTAATAAAGAACCATATCAAAGCTGCAATAATGACAGGGATAATGTTGATTAATAGAGTCGTGTTCCAACCCATTTCTTGTGCAAACCAACCGCAGATAATCGGAGATGTGATCCCTCCAATGGCTCCCCACGTATTCATCCAGCCACTGACGGAACCCGAGAATTCTTGACCTAAATCGTTCGCAATCGCCCAAGAAGCAACAATAGGTAACCCTAGTGCACCAAGTGTTATTGTCAACCAAACAACATTTGATGTAGGACTAACAGAGTAAGCAGAGAGATACAAGCCTACCATGAAAACGACAAAACCGAATATAGCCATCCCCCCACGAGCGATCATCCGTGAGTTTGTTTTTTGTAGGATTTTATCTGAAACAGCACCACCGATTAGAACGGAGAGACAGATAGCCAACCAAGGGAAACTTGCAGCAAATCCCATTTCTTTTAGAGAAAAGTTCCTTGCCTCCATTAAATATGTAGGCAGCCATGTTAGAAAGAATGTGTTCATGTAGATCACAACTAGATATTGAATCCCTACCAACCAAAATCGGTAGTTTTTCAAATACTGCTTCCAAGGGGCTGATTTTTTTTGAAGACCGGAAAAACTACGGTTTTCAATAATGAGCCTTTTTTCTGTTTCAGAAATCCAAGGATGCTGTTCTGGCTTATCTCGTCCGAAGAAATACCAAGCCACTGCAACCACGATGCCCAAAAGACCAAAAGCATAAAAGACCCCTTGCCAACCAAACGCTGCCAAAATGGCTACTGAAATCCCTGGTGCAATAACCGGACCCAAGAAGGAACCGGCTAGCAAAGCACTAGACGCACGTCCCTTTTCATGCTTTTGAAACCAGTGAGAGTTGAAAACAGCGTTCCCCGGATACATCGGACCCTCACCAGCTCCAAATAAAAATCTTATGATACACATGACAACATAATTGGCACTTGCAGCGGTTAAAGCAGTAAAGATGGACCACCATGCAACTGCGATGGTCACGATTTTCCTTGCTCCAAACCTTTCAGCAAGCATACCGCCAGGAATTTGCGCAAAACAATACCCTAAGTAAAAAAGTGAAGAGAGTAGTCCAAATTGAACTTTATTCAAACCTAAATCTTCCATCATTGGTACAGCTACGATAGAAATATTTGATCGGTCCATGTAAGCGATGAAACCAATGACAAAAAATAGAAAGGCAAGTCCCCAACGTAACCCGATTTTCTTTTCCTTTACCTGTACCATTTCTATTTGTTTTTCAGCTTCCATTCTTCCCACCGTACCCTCTCCTTTTTTAAAATAAATGTAGAAAAGCAGCAAAAAAATAGATAAACATTTTAATAGTCTTTCATATCATTAGTCGTTCTTGCTTTTTTCCACCAGCTGATCCCATATTGGGTCGAAGCGGCGAAGGTAATTCTCTGCACCTAACTGTTCTAAATCTTGGCGGCGTTTTTCATCAGCTTCCTGTTCCTTTTTACCAATTTCAAGATAGGTTAATGCATCCTCTTTTGGGACTACTAACAAGCCATCGTTGCTTCCGACAATAATATCACCGGGGTTAATAACACAACCGGAAATGGATACTGGCACATTTACATCGCCATCAAGACTGTAAACTTTGGTGGTTAAAGGGGAAACAGCGTAAGAAAAAACCTTAAATTGGAGATCAATAATCATCCTGGTATCTGTAACCGGTCCGTTAATGATACAAGCAATCGCACCTTTTTCCAGAGCAAGTTTAGTTGTGATTTCTCCCCAACAAGCAAAACGTTCCTCTTCGTTCATATCAATAACAACCACATCACCAGGTTTCACAAAATCTAATGCCTTATTGACTAATAAACCATCATTGGGAGGTATCCTTACGGTGACTGCAGGTCCTGCAAAGGTATTGTCAATTGGAAATAAGGGCTTAATTTTTCTTGTACTGATTAATTGAAAATTGAGACTGTGTCCATAATCACTTGGAGAAATCGCTTCCAATTCTTTAATAACTTGTGGATCTGGTCTTTGAATTTCAGAAATAATCTTCATTAGGTTATTTCTACCCCTTTCTTCTATTGTATACAAATACAAATACATTATATATGCGAGAAAGATCAATTGTAAATACTATTTAGAAAATTAAATTTCTTACTTAAATACATGTTCAAAACCACTTGTTTATCCAGAAAGAGCAAAATACATTCGGTATACGATTAAATCCACATTCAGAAAAAATGTCGATATCTGTCTTCTTTGAAGTGATTATGTAATTTAAATATGCTAGATGAATTCTGAATTCTTTGTTAAATTAGAGCTATCTAGTAAAACAGGGGGAGATGAAGTGAAAATAGTATTAATCGTAACTGGTATTATTTTGGCTGTTTTAATAGGCGTAAAATACGAAGGTTTTAAACCGGTCGACAATGGAGCCGAATCTGGAAAAAAACAAGAGAAAGTAGAAGCGAAAGCTGTTCAAGATACGGTCAATAAGGAGAAAAAGGAAGTAGACAAGCAACAGACAGCCAAAATTGGCGGAGTTCAATATGATATTGGAATTGATGACAGCAGTTCACAAGATGCGGTGATCGAAGTGATGCACAAGATGACACATCAAAAAGTGAAGGCGAAAGAAAAATGGGGAGCCATTCCAATGATTCCAGATACAATTAATCAAGTTTATGACATTGTGGAGAACAGTGAGTTCGAACAAAAAGATGATTTGCTAGCCATTTTAGATAAATGGAAAAAAGGCACTTTTTCTGCAGTAGATGATGACCACAACTATTTCTGGACGTACCAAGGCGGCACGATCGGTAAAGCTTATGGAATAATGAGCAAATCAGAAGAAGAAACGTTCATCCTGAATAACTTCGAAGAAGATATTGCACGTGAAGTAAGCTCCCAGCACTAATGGGAGCTGCAATATTCAGTTACAATTTCATTCTGTTATTTCTATTTCTCTTAAAACCTATCTATCTTCGACAAAATCCTGGGAGTGACAGGCATGGAAATTTAGTTTCCTACTATTAAGTAAGCTATAGCTTCTAAATTCGCCCATAAAATGGTTAAATTCGCTCATTAAAGCCTAAAATTCGCTCATAGAACTCGAAGATTCGCTCATAAAACTCAAAAATCCGCCCATTGAAGGGTCAAGACGTTTAATAAATCATAAATGCGCAACTATCGAAGTGTAATTTTACACAAAACATCATCTAAACGAGCCCCCCATGAGTAATCCTCTCAAACTTCAGATCCTTATTACGTAATTATTGCTTCTTATTATATATTGTTTGACTCTTACTACATATTTTCCGACTCTTATTACATATTTTCTTACACTTACTACATATTTTCCCAAACTTACGACATTTGCTGGATAATAATTGGAAATCCTCTCAAACTTTAGATTAATACAACACAATTATGGGTTCTTACTTTGCAGCTTCGGAGATTCATTGGCTGATAAAATGCTAGTTTCGCTGATAAAAGTCGGTTTTCCACTGATAAAATGGTCCAGTTCGCTGATATACTTCAATAATTCGCTGATAAGCTGCTCATTGGGCTAATTTTCCCCCTTCAGGCTCCCTCCTCCGCCTAAAAGTTAGCTCTATTTGCGGAAATTTAGCTTTTATTTGCGGATTCACTGCTTTTATATGCGGATCCGTCTACGAAATCCTGAAAACTCTATTATTATGCCCTGAGAGACGCTATCCTCCAGGGCATTTTTCAATTTAATTAAAATTCCCCCCTCCCTACCTGTCCATTTTGCCGACTTTTTACTATATAGAAGGTGAAAGGTGGTGAGAGACAATGGCACTAGCGTTATTAGAAGTAACGAAGCTTCGCATCGTGTTTGAAGCGGGCATGGATGACGAGGGAAATCCCATCCTCAAATCGAAAACGTTTAGCAATGTCACCAAGGCAGCTACTGCAGATCAATTATCGCAAGCGGCACTAGCAGTTGCAGTTCTATGCAATGACACGCTAAACAAAGTGGAGCGGAATGATATCATCGCAATTGTAGGTTAATAGTCTAAAGTGAAAAAGAATGACAGCTCCGCGATTCTAGGTTAATAGTCTAGTAAAAAACGAAGGGATAGGAGGTGAAAGAAATGGCAAAAACATTGGAATTGCAATTTGCCACGGAGTTTGGAAAGACGGCAAGTCTTTCCGTTGATAACCCAAAAGAGCCGATTGACGAAGAAGTCGTAAAATTATCGATGGCGCAGATTATTGCATCTGAAGTTTTCACAACTAGCAGCGGGAAGTTTGTTGCTGCAAAAGGAGCAAGAGTAATCGACCGCAATGTGACGGATTACACCCTTGCCTAATAAGGAAGAGAGGCCGGATTCGTTATGAACCCAGCCTCTTTTTATAACAAGTGGAAGGAGGAGAGAAAAGTGGATCAGTTGATTCCAATCATCAGCCAGGTGGGATTCCCCATCGTTGTGACGCTCTATTTGCTATACCGAATTGAAGCAAAGCTTGATTTGGTCGTCCAGTCGCTACAGACACTTCCTGAGCGGATGAGGGAGCGGGCATAAAAAAGAGAAACCACCCAGCCTCTACTATCAAGTAGATCTAAGGTGGTTTCTTGTTTTTATTCTTTCAGTTTCCACAATCTAAAACCCTATCAATCTTTGACAAAGTTCGGGCGTGACAGGCACTAAATTTATGGAATTTTCCCCTTAACCTGCTTTAACGTCGCTACTATTAGAAAGCTAACAATCACTAATAAGAGCCATGAACTCACCTTTCCTAGATGAACGAGACTCCATGCATCGGTTTGATTCGGATATTTCCACGCTCCAAAAAACGTTGCGATATTTTCGGCTATCCATATAAAAAATCCGATGAGTACAAAGGAAAGTGCGAGCGGCATACGGTAACGAGTTCCATCAACTTCGTATGTGACCCATGATTGCCAAAAGACTATAATAACAAGGCCAGATAACAACCAACGAAAGTCAATCCAATAATGGTGGGTGAAAAAATTTAAATAAATCGCAGCTGCAAGAGGTACAACTACCAAAAACGGCGGCCACCTAATCAGTTCAACCTTAAGCCTCCTCCATGCCTGGCAAAGAAAACTCGCTACACTTGCGTACATGAATCCGCTATACAAAGGCACTCCTAAAATTTTGAAATATCCTTCCTCTGGATAAGACCAGGAGCCCATATGTACCTTGAAAAGTTCAAGAGCAAGTCCAATAAGGTGGAACAATGTGATAACCTTTAGCTCATCCCGTGTTTCAAGCCCAGAACGCACCATCCACCACTGCATCAGAAGGCAGATGATGAGCAGCCAGTCATACCGTGGCAGGTAGGGAAGTGGCATGATTTGTGTAAAAGCCAAAGAGGCAAAAATAATCACAGGAAACAAACATGATAGGGCCTGCTCCCAACCAAAACGAACGAGTTGTTTTATTGCTCTCATGATTTGTACCTTCAAAGGTTTTTTCTGAGAATAATTTTGAATAGTTAAATTCATTAGTAAATCCCCTTTTATGAATTTGATTCATCAGAATTTCAGCAGATTATTTTCATGGTAGCTAAATGGACTAAATTATTTATTGAGTTCTCTTAAAGAAATAATTTCAATGTCTGAACAATAAAAGTGTAAGGTATCATCTTCGTAGTCTATCACTTCATATTTCTTATTTCCCCAACCTCTATCCTTTATATCGTAAATTTCGATTGACATTTGATGATAGATACCCCCACTTTCAAAATTGATACTCTTAGGGTTGTAGAAGCGAAACCAGGCAATATATTGTTTTTCTTTATCCTTAATAATAAAATCTATGTCGAGTACACAATTGTCTTCAAAAGACCTATTTTGAAAGTTCAAAAGGAATCTAACAATAAACTCTATATTTTGTAATGAAAAATCTTTTATTTTATCAGTTATAAGGCTAATATTTTTTATCAATTTGAATCACTTCCTTGGTGAATCTTAATTGTTATAAAATTGGCAAGTTTAGGCCGCCACGTCTCTACGTGTAAAAAGGAGCCAGGAAATCAGATTGAACACGAGGAAATAGACAGCGAGCACTCTGATGGAAAAGGACAATGTCATTCCCTCTTGGAAAGGATGTCCGGTCAGGTACTGCGTAAGATCGGTGTTGGCGAACAACAGGTACTTGCTCCAATCGAACCGCTGCAGTGCCCCCAGAATAATATTACCCGCAAACAAGGCGCCGATGGAAAACCCGATAGCCATCGCGCTACTTCGGAAGGCGGACGAGATCATAAAGGCCATGGTTACGTACATGACCGTGGATACACCGCCCAGCATATACGTTTTCCACAGATTGAGGACCATATTCCTTTCGACGATTTGCCCTTCCGCAGTCATGCTGATCAACGGTAGATCCATGTATCCAAAGCCGTATAAGATTCCGTTGACCGCGACGGATATGACAAACAGAGTGAGTAACAGCAGCATGCTGAACAACAGAAAAGAGATATACTTGGAGACGAGGATCTTGACCCGGCTGGCTGGCCGGATGAGCAGCAGCTTGATGGTGCCGGATGAAAATTCGCCCGCCAGACTGTCTCCCGCAATGATGGTGGTGAAAATGGTAATCACGATCATCAGATTGGCCGAACCGTTCACACCATCCCACATCGTGCCGTCCGTCGAGCGAATATTCTGCTCCAAATGATAGTCGTTGACGGCAATCTGCTGCTGATAGAACATTCGATCCTCTTCATCCAGCTTGGGCTGCTTCAGAATTTCGCTCCATTGCTGCTTCTCCTGCAGCAGTTCTGCCCGCCAGCCTTCGCCTTGCGCCTTTTTTCCATCGGAATGCCATTCAATGATGTTGACAAAAAGCACAAAAGCGGCCATAAGTCCGACCAGAATCCAAGTTCGCACCCGTCGGTAAATCTTCATATTTTCATTGAGTACTAGATTAACCAATTTGTCCACCCCCCGTTATTTCCAAGAATCGATCTTCTAGAGACTGGGAAACCATTTGCACGCCATAGATACGAATATGGTTCTGCATCAGCCCTGCCAGAATGTCCGGGATGTGTTCCCGCTCGGTTGTGACCTCGATGATCCCCTCCTGAGCGAGCTTGACCTCCTGAACCCCATCCATCTGCCTCATGGTCACCAATGCCTGTTCCACTGGCTGTGCTTGGATTAGATACGTTTGAGCTTGATCGTTCCCATGGGTAAAATGCTGAACCGGCATCACATGGACTAGCTTTCCCTGCTGGAGGATGGCGACCCTGTCGCACATGAGCTCCATCTCGGACAACAGATGGCTGGAGACGATAACCGTGATTCCTTCCGTACGGGTCAAATGCCGCAAATAATCGCGCAGTTCGCGAATCCCCGCCGGGTCAAGACCGTTCGTCGGTTCATCGAGAATCAGCAGGGACGGCCGATGCAGCAGTGCCTGGGCGACTCCCAGACGCTGGCGCATGCCGAGCGAGTACTTTTTGACTTTGTCATGGATGCGGTTTTCCAGCTTGACCAGCGACACCACTTCGTCAATCCTTTCCTTGGTTATCCCCGGCACCATGCGGGCGTAGTGAACGAGGTTATGGTACCCGCTCAGATACTTGTACATTTCTGGACTTTCCACTATGGCGCCGACGTGCCGGATCGCTTGCTCGAATTCGGTTTTGATATTTTTCCCCTTAATCAGTATCTGTCCCTTAGTGATCGACATCAGTCCGACGATCATGCGGATTGTGGTTGTTTTACCGGCCCCATTTGGACCAAGGAAACCGAAAATTTCGCCTTGCGGTACGTCAAATGTAAGATCGTCGATGATGGTGGTCCGGCCAATCCGTTTGGTCACACGACTCAAGCTGATGATAGGTTCGTTGCTCATACATGTCCTCCTTTAATGATGATTTGGACGTTTCGTCCTTTTGTTCACAATGCCTTATTAATCTTGGATGTCTTCATCACTTCGGTATTCTAAAATATCTCCTGGCTGACATTCTAATGCCTTACAAATCGCTTCTAAAGTTGAAAGCCTAATTGCTTTTGCCTTTCCATTTTTCAATATAGAAAGGTTAGCCATCGTGATTCCAACCCTTTCCGAGAGTTCTGTTACGCTCATTTTCCTTTTCGCCAGCATCACATCAATATTGATTATCATTGCCATTGTTATCACCTCAGACGATTAAGTCATTTTCCGATTTTATATCAATCGCTTCTTGTAAAAGTCTTTGAAGAACAGCAGCGAATACTGCGATTACTATTGAAGCAAAGATAGGGACCATTCCGATTATGATGAGACCTGGGGCATCGTCTAGATCTGCTACGAGATAAACAAATGGCAAAATGACCACATACAAACCACTGATTGTCATTGCACAGATTTTAATATTCTTTAGAGCTTTAACAGACAATTCAGAGAAAGCTTGATTCTTGTCAATATAACTTAAAAGTTTAAGAGCCTGATACAATGCAACGAAAAACGGGATCACTGATACATACATACCTATTAAAATGGGATATAGGATATGGGCATAATCTAGATTTACTGAATTCTTAGCTAACCAAGGCAACCCAAATATACACAAAGCAAGAACTGGAGTTCCAATAAGGAAAACAGCCATCCTTAAAAATAGTGTTGACCCTCGTTTCATAAAAACCACCTCACATATTTATTATCTATTTGAAATTTAACACGTTATTTATTGATTTACAATAAACTTTTATTATTTTTTATAATATTTTTATTGATAACCAAATATTAATTTTATACAAAAATAAAAAACATTCCTCATTACTAAGAAATGCTCTATAAAAAGCTAAATTATGTATCTTATGACTATATAAACAACCTCAGCCTTTACGGGCTTGAGGGTTGTTTAAATGGTCATTTTTATATGATTATTTTACATTTCTCGTAAGATAGGAAGGGTACAATAACGGAAGGAGCCACCAGATTTAATGATTTCTGTGATATCCACTTCAATAACTTGAAAGCCTCGGTTACGAAGCTGCTTGTTTACCTTCTCGTTGACCGGCAGACTTAATACCCGTTTGTTCCCGATACTCAATACATTTGTACCTAATTGAAATTGTTCTTCTTCCGAAACCTCAATTAATTCATAGCGTGAAGCAAAAAGCTCGATGTCTTTTTTCGTTAAGGCATTTGGGTAAATAAGGGCCACATCAGGAGAAACAACATTAAATATACAATCCAGATGCAGGTATTTTGCTTTAAAAGAGATGGGAATGACATTGAATTGATTCAAAAGACGCTGTAATTGATCAGCAGCTTTTTGGTCCGTTCGATTGCTGAGCCCCACGTAAATTCTTTCCCGATCAATCACAACATCTCCGCCCTCAATTCGTTCCTCGGCTAAATTATAATAAGAGATTTCTTCATCCTCGAGCCATTGTTTTAAAACGTTTTCCTCCCCTGCGCGAACATCTGTTGCCATATTAGCAACAAAGATTGTTTGCCCTAGAGTAAAACCAATATCCCGGGTAAAGACCTGTTCAGGATATTTTTTATGATAAGGCAATAAAATAACTTCGATGCCATTCTGCTTTAGCGTTTTGACAAATTTACTGTGCTGCTCAAGCGCGCGTTCAATATGGATACCTTCATTCTTAAAATGCTCTTGCGTTTCATTAATTACTTCGCGGATCGTCATATATTGAGGCTGACAAAGGATTACTCGTTTTAATACATCGTATTCACTCATGCAAAAAGTCTTGTTGTTTGTCTTTGGGATTTCTGCCATTTTGCTGCCCTCCTGCGTTCTCTTTTTAAATTAGGTTTTCCTAATCTATCGTTAATATTACAAACAGAGACAATAGGAAATCTCTTTGCATCATAGGGTCTTTAATGAAGGAATTTCCTCTTTTAACAAATGGGGATAAATCATTAATAAGAATACTATTTCCGATAGTTTGTAGCTGCAAAGGGAGCAAGAGTAATCGACCGCAATGTGACGGATTACACCCTTGCCTAATAAGGAAGAGAGGCCGGATTCGTTACCAGCCTCTTTTTATAAACAATGGAAGGAGGAGAGAAAAGTGGAGCAGTTGATTCCAATCATCAGCCAGGTGGGATTCCCCATCGTTGTGACGCTTTATTTGCTTTACCGAATTGAAGCAAAGCTTGATTTGGTCGTCCAGTCGATACAGACACTTCCTGAGCGGATGAGGGAGCGAATATAAAAAAGAGAAACCACCTAGCCTCTACTATCAAGTAGATCTAAGGTGGTTTCTTGTTTTTATTCTTTCAGTTTCCACAATCTAAAACCCTAGCATTCTTAGACAAATTCCGGGGCGTGAGAGGCACTGGATTCTAATTAAGGCTTCACACTTATGATCGTGGTCCAGCTGCTATACACCTTGGTTTTGCCAACCATTCTATAGGCTCTTAATTTATAATAATAAGTCCTTCCTCTTGTTAAACCACTGTTCGTGTAATATAAGGAAGTGGTACTTTTTAGGAGAGTATAGGCTCCTGAGCTCGAAGTAGCTCTGTAAAGTTCATAACCACTGGCGCCTGCTACAGCACTCCATGTCAGCTTAAAGCTGGTCGAACTTACTCTAGCTGCTTTGAAGTTAGCCGGAACAGATGGTAGAGGTTTTGCAAAAACAACAGCCGATAAATTACTATAAACCTTCGTACTTCCGACCATGCGGTAGGCTCTAATTTTATAGTAATAGGGTGTATTTGTAACAAGCCCTGAATTATTAAAAATTGTGGATGTGGTTGAGCCTGCATAATAATAAGACCCCGTACTTGAGGTTGCCCGATATACCTCATATCCGCTTGCGCCACTAACAGCTGTCCAGCTCGTTTTGATACTATTATAAGCCGATGATGCTGCCTTGGCTGAAGATGGTGTCGCAAGGACTGGTTTGGCAGAAACGACCGAACTATAACCACTATAGGCTGATGGTGTTACAGTTTTATAGGCTCTAACCTTATAGTAATAAGCCGTCCCCGTATTCAGAGATGTGCTGCTATATGACGTACTCGTCGTAGACGCTATTTTTGTATAAGTCCCCGTGCTGGATGTTGATCGATAAATCTCATATCCTGAGGCGCCGCTAACGGCTGACCAAGATAAGTTCACGCTATTGTAAGTACTTGCCACGGCCTTCAAATTCGCTGGTGATGCAAGTTTTACAGTGATTTGGCGTGTAACAGTCGTTTCATTCCCTGACGAGTCCGTAACAGTATACGTCAACGTGTATACGCCGGCAGTCTTACTGTTGACTAAACCATTAATTTTTATGGCACTTGTCACATCTCCATCTGAGTTATCCATGGCAGTTACGCCAACTCTTGGATCAAACGTTGTGTTCACATAAATCGTCTTCGATGTTGCCCCTGAAATGACTGGTTTTATGTTATCAACAATGGGTGGGGTCGCATATTGTCTGTTTAAAACAGTACCGGGATAGTAGAAAGATAAAATGTCCTTGTACAGGATACCTGCAGCTGCACGGTGATTAGCACCATATTGACTTAAACCTACACCATGTCCGTTCCCGGAGCCTGAAAACACAAAAGCATCGTTGGTTTCGTTCATGGAAAACAAATTGCTCTTCAAGTCTCTTGAACCGACCTTCTTAGGGTCGTTTGTGCCGATGATTGTACGCATATCGTCTGCAAGCTGGTTATTGATACTTGCGGTTTGAAGTTCAAGCTCCCCATTTGAATTGAAAACGTCTTTTACAAAAAATTCGAGCGATAGATTACTTTTTGAAAATCGACCACTTTCGGTAGGCTCGTAAAAGGAAACCTTAGGGATGGCAACAATTTTGATTTGTTTACCACTCAATCCTGATAGATTTTTCATCATCCATTTTTTAATGTTGTTTGCGTACATGGCATCTATTTCATTCGAAAAATCCCACCAGCTGTCTGGATTTTTGAGGTCCAATGAAGTGATATCCATTTGCTGTTTATGTAAGGTAGCTGCCCAGGTATTTGTCGTATCGTACTCGTCGGTTTGAACCTTAAAATACGGAAGGGATTTTGGGTACCAGACATTAAATAGTTTTTCCGTTTTTCCACCGTTAGAGGCAGAGAAAACAGCATCAATGACATTCCCACCATAGGTTAAGATTTCACCTTCTGTCGCGTCAACTGCCTCAGATGATCTAGGATGTAAGCTTGTCACGCCTCCATATACCTGAAAAGTGGTAGTATCATTGATCACCTGGTTCAAACGAAAATACGCATAGGTTCGGGCTGAAACCGCCTGTGCCTTTAGGGCCTCCATCGGCCAAAGCGCAGGCATTTCATCCGGGACAACACTCTTTACATAATCTTCGAAATTAATAGTGTTAATCGGCCTGACATATTGTTTATCTTCAACCGTAAAAAGAAAACTGCCGGCGTATTCACGATTATTGATGACGGCATGATCATTACTTTTAACCGGAGTGATTGATAATTCACTCCCGGAGGCTAATTCAATACTTCCATCATATAATCCAAGTGTTTCATTCTCTACCTTCACTGAATAACCTCGGTCGCTAGTTAATAGATTCGTGGAATCGCCGTTTAAGTAGTAGCTGCCCTCTATGTTTAGTGAAATACTTGACTGATTACCTAAAAAATTCCTTAACTTTACTTGAACCTGTGGTTCTGTCGCAATCGTTTCTGCCTTTTTATTACTTGGAACCATCCCCAAGCAGACAACGAATACAATTAGGTAGATTAATAGTTTTTTCATAAGAAAATCCTCTCTCTTTGTTTCATATCTTAATAATACTTCTTTTTCTACCATATTTCCTCATTTGTCCTAAAAAATAGGAATCCCGGTGACTGGCACCTGAATCTTTCATTCTACCATTTTCCACCAATCAGAACCTTCCATCTTCGACAAATGACGATTACATTCTTCCTAATTAAACGTTTGATTGAAAGTGCCACAAACCCTTTTGAAAAAGGAACTTTAGCCTCGATTCTAGAGAATTTCTTGTCGAGGAAATGCTCTGCTTTCTTCTCAAATTCTACAAAGCTAGCCAATAAAAATGGCTTTCTACAATCATCGACGGGTTCTTACAACATAGCATGTTAATCAAACGATTGTGTAAAAATGGAATAAATCCCGTTGTTTAAAGCTTTCCCTCTTGATTTAGGTAAAATAATTGTCGGGGAACGACTAGATTTTAATAGATTATTCCTCCAGATTAGCAATAATGATCTTTTTCGTCTAAATACTGCATTCTTTGGCAAATACCTTGTTTTTCTCCTTTTACACAAACGATTGGTTAAAACTCTCCACAGTACCCGTCATGACTGGATTTATCACTTAAAATACCTGAAAAGACTGTCGATTGCCGTCTCCAACCATTCCTTTTTGAAAAAGGAACCCAAGTGGACATCTGAATTAGGATTTCTCCCAATTCATATATGTGACCTTTACTGAGTGTCCTCTAGTAAACCTAGTTACAGAATAAATATAGGTGGTTATCAAAAGGAGAAAATTGTATTTGGTCAGCCATTTTTTTGCGAAACGACACCATTTGTTTGAATAAATCCATACGTTAGTTATAAATCATTTTTCGAACAATCTAAAGTATCATCATTTCGTATAGGTTTTATCTACCTTCATTGTTGTAATTAGCAATTGAACTGTAATGATTAACATTAAAATCAAAATTACAGCGCTCATATAGTATTGAATATTAGGTTTATATCCATATTTACTGAATAGAAAAAAAGATACGATAAACAAAAAAGATAAAAACAGCTCAAAAATTAATGTAATAATAAAAAATAGTACATAAGGAATAACAATCTCTTTGTGAGAAACGTGTTTTAAAGTTAATCCCTCCCAACATAAGTCTGCTAATTTATTTATTTTCCTCATTGGTACCACTCCTATTAATCCCAACTCAAATCAATTGCGTCAATTAAAGAATATATAAACATGACCAATTATTTCCTTATTATTAGAAAAATAAACTATTATTTTTCATTTATTGTATTTGCGTTGGTTTTATGGTGGTACCTCTAATTTAAAAATAGGTATTAATAATGAACTTTAAGCATAACAAAAAGGCTTCACGGGGAGCGAAGCCTTTTTTGTTAACAGAGTTCATATTATTCTAATCTTGATGTAAATTAATATTCTAGCCTACTTTACTTTCTTCTATGGCATGTTGCCAACTTGGGTAGTAATACAAAGCACTCCGCATTAAATCAGGATAAAGTTGTTTTACCTCTTTTTTACGTAGAGAATTACCTTGGTTCTGTAACTTCTGGATCTGAGTAATGACTTCCTTTGATGTGAATGGAATATCCATTTTTCATTCCTCCCTTTCCAAGTTATCTTTACTATTTTCCCCTTTGGCTAACAATATAAAACCTAAAAACAAAACTTTGCACTAAAAACTCCTTTTGTGTTCATAAAATATTGCTTTTTTAGTGAGTTCAAGGAATCCTTATATTTCTTATTTTGCTTCATTCAGCAATTGTTGTCTTTTTTGTATACCTTGCTCCATTTTATCATTGAGCTGGGTAATGATCGAATCAATCGTTTTTTGATCCTTTTTGTTGATTGCTTCTTGCAGTTGCTGCTCCCAGTCCGTCTGTTTTTCTTTTACTTTTGCTAGGTCTTCTTTGTTAATTTGAATCACTTTTGCTCCAGGAAGTTTTTCCATTTCTTTCATGGCTTGCTCTTTTGTGATGGTTCCTGCTTTTACTTTATCCATAATCGCCTTCACTTGCTCATTGTCTGCGCCGGAAATTTTTATACGAACACCTTTTCCTCCGCCATGAAGTTTCATAAGCTGTTGTTTCGCTTCCTGTTTCGATAGATTACCATCTTTTACTTTCTCGATAATCACTTTTGCTTCCGGCGAAGCTTCTATCTTTTTGTTAAATTTTACTCTTTTTCCAAACTCCACTTTCTTTCCAAGCTTTTCTCTCAATGAGCGCATTGTCTTTACATTGTTTTCATATTCTTGTTTTACAGCCGGGGAAGCGTATTGTAATGCTTTGTTCAATAACTCATCCCTTTTATCGGATTTTTTATATACGATCTGTTCTTGTTTTGCTTTATCCGTATTTTCCTTGTCCGATTTGATTGCAGATGCAGCAGAACCAAGTAAAGCAAGTGTGATTGCCGGTACCAGTAAAGATGATTTAACTTTCATTCACATTCCTCCTTTATTGTAGAAATGGCATTACCACTTCCCTATCTAATTTATCCACTTGGTGTGTACTTTCAGTGAAAAAAATATGAAAAAATTAAGAAATGTTATCGTTATGCAGATTGTATTGGGGCAAAAATATCGAAAGTTATTAAAATGGGATTGGAAATACTATTGTAATATAAACGCCACGGATGTAAACGATTTAACATCTCCCTGTTCTTTGTGTCAGAAAATTCTATGTTACGATGATAAAAACTTAGCAACCAAAGAACATGGAGGGTAAAAGAATGCTTAAAAAAATTATTTCAATTATAGCAGTTGCTGTACTCTCAGTAACTGTAAGTGCTAATGTACAAGCTGCAACAGTAACAGTACAAAAAGGGGATACCCTTTGGGATCTATCACGCGCAAATAATACATCTTTAGAAAATATACAAAAGTTGAATCATCTTACAACGGACCTTATTCACCCTGGTGATGTACTAACCATTGCACCGGAAAAACATTATGCTGTTAAACAAGGTGACACACTATGGGATATATCCCTTGATTATCAGGTAACTGTTTCGCAACTTAAAGAATGGAACAATTTAACTACCGATCTTATCCATCCTGGATTAAATCTATTAATCTATGAGGGTTTAAATACGACTAATACGGTTGTAACAGAAAAACAAACGAAGCCTGTTGCACCTACAGCATCAGCAAAACCTACGGCGGAAGCACCAAAGGAAAGTGAACAAGCGGTAGAAGCCGCGGCAACTAGTAATACAAGTTCAAGGGAAATTACTGTGAAGGCTACAGCCTATACGGCTTCATGTGAGGGATGTTCCGGTACTACCGCTACTGGTATTAACCTTAAAGCAAACCCAAATGCAAAGGTCATCGCAGTTGACCCATCTGTTATTCCGCTTGGCAGTAAAGTTTATGTAGAAGGCTATGGAAATGCAATCGCCGGAGATACCGGCGGAGCCATTAAAGGAAATCGAATTGATATCTTTATTCCTTCTCAACAAGATGCGATCAATTTTGGAGTAAAACAATTAAAGGTAACAATACTAAACTAACATTCCAAAAACCAGACCATCCTGTTGATCTCTATTTACGTAAAAAACACTGCAACTCCCTTTATTTATCAAGGGGTTGCAGTGTTTTTATATTACCTTTATTGATTATCGCCTCATGTCTATGCTCGGCGCATATATGCACGTACTGTGATAGGTGCAAAAATCGCTACAATGATGGCAGCCCCAATGAGGGAGATGCCGAAATCCGTACCAATGGTTCCAGAATTGGCAAGCTCTCTGACAGCTGTCACAAGATGCGAAACTGGGTTGAGCTTCACGAACCACTGAAGCCAATTAGGCATTGTCTCAACTGGAACAAAAGCATTAGAAAGAAAAGTAAGTGGGAACAGCACTAGCATCGAGATTCCTTGTACGCTTGAAGCCGTACGTGCAATCACACCGAAGAAGGCGAAAATCCAGCTAATTGCCCAAGAGCACACAATCACAAGTAGCCCAGCGATTGCGACATAACCTAGACCTCCATCAGGTCTATACCCCTTGACTTCGCCCCATGGATAAATCCAGGGGATTCTTTTTTAAACCTTCATCAAAGCCGCCTTTCGGCCGGGGCTTCCAGGTCTTACTACTTCTCCAGTTCATTACGACATGTAGTAAAAACCACATACCGCAGCCCAATCATAGGCACTACGCCACTGCCCTTTTAGCCTCATTGTGCGAGACAATGGGAGCTAAAAGGACTCGGCGATACTTTGTATCTTCTATTTTAGGTAGTTCCCGATTTTTCGTTAGCTGTTTATTGACAGACTTGTCCAAAATATTCATGGCACCTACTACATCCCGATGTCCTTCCGCGCCACAATGACAGTTGAAGTTTCGATTCCTTTGTTTGCGGAATTCTCCACATGACGGGCACGTGCCGGAAGTATAGGACTCTTCCACAAGTTGGACTTTGACTCCTCGAAGTTTTAGTTTGTATTTTATTGTTTCGATTAATTGCCCAAAACTCCAATTGGACAATTGTTGACGAATTTCTTTACGGGTTTTCTTTTTCTTTTTCGTATTCTTCTGAACGCCATCCGGTGTTCCTATATAGAGTGTTTTAATTTGGTTTTCCACACACCAATCTGTGACCATTTTCGAAATAGAATGCAATAGATACTCCATTCTCCGTTCCAGTTTTTCTAAAAAACGGCGTTTACGCAAAATGAGTTTTTGCCTTTTATTCGAACCTGGCCTCTTCTGGCTAATCAGCTTCTGAAACTTTTTCAACCTTTTGTTTCTGTAGCGCTGTAACGAGCGAAGTTCTCTTCCTGTTACCATGAGGTGGATTTTTCCGTTACTTAAAACGGCCGCATGGATGAGCCCTAAATCGCAGCCGGCTTCCTTTTTACCTTGAACCTGCTTTTGTTTTGATACTTCCACTGCTATATGCATCCAGTAGTGATTTTTGTGCCAAACGATTTCGGCACTTTTTATCGTATGGAAATCAATGTGCTTCGGTTGAGGGATCACTAAGGGGGATTGTTGTTTTCCATTGCTAAACCTGAGCTTTTTACCGGACAATTTAATCGCAGTTTTTTTATATTTAACGGAAAAGAACTTTTTGTATTTCCAAGGGTACCTCCACTGTTTCTCACCTTTTGCCCGTAACTCCCTTGTTCTTTTGCATGTTTCTTCATGTAACTCGATGATCGATTGAATCGTTTGCGAGTGTAATTTATGTGTGGTGGCATTGTACCATTGCTTTTTTTCAGACGCACTTGTCCAAACCTTATAAGCATCATATAGCCACCAATGGAGATCTAAGCAGTCATTCCACAGATTTGCTGCTTCCTTACGTAGAGTATCGACTAATCTTCTGTCCTCGCTGGTTAAACGGAGCGGAAATTTCCGAATGACAATATCTCCTTTCGATTCTCTTTTCTTCTGTTCTTTCATGTTCTTTTTATGAGGTTCCATTTCTTTATTCACCCCTTTACGGAACATTTGTTCTATATTTTTATTATACTACTATGGATTAGAAATTGATAGTAAAAAGAAAAAAAACCATTTCTGAAGAAAGAGGTTTTACGCCACTATTTGATAAATGAAAAATGACCTTTTCCCCTATTGAGAAAAGGTCATCCATCTTTCTTTTTAATGCCCTGCCATCATTACGGCATTCGCGTCTTTTGTTTCATCATCTGGTGCATGTTCCGGCTGTTGTTTTGGTCTACTAAGGATTGTTCCTAAAAGTGCCCCAGCTAATGCAATCCCTGCAGCTAGAAGGAATGTGTCACCATAGGCATCAACGGATGCTTCAATTGGGTTAGCTGTTTCAGTCATATGAGCAGTGATTCTTGACGTCAGGAACCCAGTCATACCTGCTACCGCAAATGAAACCATTACTTGTTGAGCCGCTGTTGTTAATGGTGTGACACGATTAACAAGATGTCTTGGAGCGGCTTGAAGAACATGGGTATTAATTGCCATCATGGATAGACCCATTCCTGCTCCCATCATCACTAAACATGTAATGATAAATCCGGTAGTTGTATCCATAGAAATTCGTGAAAGCATAAATAGCGCTCCAGTAATAATAGACAAGCCTGTTATGGCTAAAGGACGAGCACCTATTTTATCAAATAAACGCCCTCCGATTGGCATCATAACACCTGATGCTAGAGCTTGTGGAAGTAGAATTAAACCAGTATCTAAAGCACCGTAACCTCTAACTGTTTGTAAAAATAACGGGACAATAATCATAACCCCAAATAAGGCGATTTGGGAAATCCATGCAATCACAATCCCTTTTCTAAAGTCAGATGATCCAAAAACTCTCAGCTCTAATAAAGGCTGCTTTTGACGAAGTTCGACAAAAATGAAAATAATGAGAGCAGCTCCACCTACAATTAATCCGGTAAGAGTTTCCGTTGAAGTCCAGCTTTTGCCCCCTTCACTCACTCCATAGGCGAGCATTGCGAATGCAATCGGTGCTAATATAATTCCTAAAAAATCAAGCGATGGAACTGTCTTACGTTCAACATTCGGCAAAAATTTCATTCCGACCAATAGTGCAATAATACCGATTGGCAAATTAATAAGGAAAATCCAGTGCCAAGTAACGTATTCTACAAGATATCCTGCTAAAACAGGCCCTAGTGCAGGTGCTAATAGCATAGGAACCCCAAGTGTTCCCATTACGGCCCCCATTTTATCCGGAGGAGCAAGTCGGAAAATCATGGCCATTCCTATTGGGGCAACCATTCCTCCGCCCAGCCCTTGAATAACCCGATAGAGGATGAGCTGTTCAGGGTTTTGTGCTACAGAACATAGAACGGAACCAAGCGTAAACAAGGCGATTGTAATTAAAAATATCTTTTTTGCCCCAAATCGGTCCGTCATCCAACCAGCTAAAGGAATGACAGCTGATAATGCAAGCGTATAACCTGTAATGGACCATTGCATGGTCGATAAATCAGATTTAAAATCTTCCACTATTCCAGGAAGAGCAACATTCATCGCCGTACTATCAAGAATTACCATTATCATTCCAACAATGACAGCTAGTAGTGGCCCTATGATGGTTTTAATGGAAAATGCTTCATTGCTATTTTCTGTTTTTGCTGACATACGGAATTTACCTCCTTTTCTAAAACTGCAGTCTTCACAAAGTTTATCATGGTAATGACAGGATTTCCTCTTAAATGATTATCTAAACAGGATTCCTTGCTTACAGTTTTTTCATTAAACCCAAAAGTTTCTTTAAATTTGCCACAACGGCCAGATCAGCATATCGGTCGTTTAAAGAAGCTCGAATGAAACTATCGACAGTATCAAGAGTATCAATGTAATTCGAAACCGCGTTTACAACGTTAAGGAAATTCCAATATTAAAAAGCCCAATTTCTTAGCATTAATAATTAAGAAATTGGGCTTTTTTTCGTTACTCCATTAAAGCGCCCGATTGTTGAATATCGGAAAATATGAAAAAGGTACAAAAATGGCAATTTCGTGTGCGTATCATCGATTTTTAGTAATCTCGTTAAACAAAGTTTATTTTTTACGAATTCTTTCTATGTAGAAAAAAACTTTAATCCAGTTTGATTAACGACTTCAGGCCAGCTTAACTTTAACCTGCGACAAATGGTTGTACTAAAAACTTGTCCTTTCTTCTTCAACAAATCATAATCCCTTTGGTTGGTTGAACCAATCCTTAGCAATTCTGTTTTCAACTCTTCAAGTATTTCTTGTTTTGTTTTCAATCTACTCACCTCTTTTTGATTTACAAAAAATCGAGCCAGAAAGATTGATAATGCATGTTTCCGCTTTAAAATGTTTTTTAGGAACGGATTAAATTTGTTATACAAAATATTGAGATGTCTTACCATTTTCATCTATATAATCAATTACTGACTCTTTAGCGTTTTTTAGTTCCCTTAACCATTCTTTGATAAACTCAATTTGTTCCTCGGTAATAATAAAATCCTTAAGACGATCCTCAAAATGAGCAATTCGTCTTTCTAATTCCTCTATAGTAAGGCTATTAGTATTCTTCATAAATCTTCCAACTCCTTTTATTTGGTGGGACCCCTGGATTTGCTGGGGCCAATGCAACGCAAATTGCTTTTAAAGCTTCCAAAGGAAATTAACAAAGAAGGGCCAATAAGGACCCCTCTATTAGGAATTAAAGTTACAATTTTACAAATTTATATTACTCAGCAAGATTTAATACAGTTACTTTTTCACGCGTCATCGATTCAAGGCTCTTACGGATACCTTGCGCACCCATTCCGGATCCTTTTACACCGATAAATGGGAAATGATCCGGGCCGCGTTCGGTACGTCCGTTTATTTGAACTGAGCCTGTTTCAATTTTATTTGCAATCGCAAATGCTTTATTAATATCTTTGGTAAAGACACTTGCCTGTAAACCAAATTCAGATTCATTCGCAATATTGATCGCTTCTTCATCAGAGGATACACGGATTATTGGCAGCACAGGTCCGAACGGTTCCTCCCAAGCTACGGCCATGTCTTCTGTCACATGATCAAGAAGAGTAGGGTAAATTAAATTGCGTTCACGCTTATTTCCTGTTACAAGAGTTGCACCTTTTTCAATGGCATCCTCAATTAATCCTTGAACAAAGTCAGCAGACTGGTTATCAATTAACGGGACAACCGTGCTGCCGTCTTCCGGGGAGCCTACCACCAGTTTTTCAATTTCTTCTTTTAAAATCGAAGCAAGTTCGTCCGCAACACTGTCATGAACTAATACGCGTTTAATCGCTGTGCAACGCTGACCGGAATAAGAAAATGCACCGCTGATAATATGTTTCGCCGCTTCATTTAAATCAGCATCTTCATGCACAATACCAGGATCTTTCCCGCCAAGCTCAAGGACAAGTGGAATCATGCCCGCTTTTTTCGCTAAGCGAGTTCCGGTATTTGTTCCACCTGTAAAGGAAATCATATTAATTCCTTTATGCTCCACTAAGTAATCACCAATAACCGAACCACGACCTGTCACGATATTGACAAGACCTTTTGGAAAGTTTGCTTTGTGAAGAGCCTCAATCATTTTAATCCCGCTGATCGCGCCTTGTGTAGCAGGTTTAAAGATGACAGCATTCCCGGAAATAAGTGCAGGTGCCAGTTTAGCAGCAGCTAAATTGACCGGATAGTTAAATGGAGGGATGGCTAGGACTACTCCCAGTGGAACACGATCAACAATCGCAATCTTAGACTTAGAACCGCCCGGGAAGCTATCACCCTTCATACTTTCACCATGCATATGCATTGCTTCTTCAACCGTGTAACGAATGAAATCCGCAGTACGTATGACTTCATTCTTTGCATCTTTCAAACTTTTCCCTACTTCTTTCATAATGATTTCAGCAATTTCATCTTGCATATTCACTAATTCTTCTGCCCATTTATACAAAAACTTTGCTCGTTCTTGAAGGGAAGTTTCTGCCCAATTTTTTTGGGCTATATGAGCATAATAAATTGCCTCATCTACCTCTTCAGTTGTAATCGCCTGTACTTCTCCAATCTCTTCATAAAGATAAGGTGACGTGATTTTAATTGTTTCACCAGACTTACCTTCTCTCCATTCCCCATTTATATAAAAAGGATAAGCTGTTAAGGATAATACGTTTGTTGGCATAATAAATCCTCCTTGAAGTTTTTAATATATTTTGAATAAATTGCAACATAATAGATAGGGACCTAATTTGTCCCGTGTAGACATAAAATGTCCCGACTTGTGTAAAAAAAATTCTTCTTGTTACTTTTTTATTCTTGCAAGATCAGTCATTCCTTCATTGGGACCACTTTAGATTATATTTTTTTAATATTTCAATTTTTCCCTTTCCATAAAAGATTGGAATTCTACAAAAAGTATTATGGATCATATTAAGAAAAATAAAAATAGTTTCTACAAAAAATATCAAAACATTACAAAAATAGACAAAATTCAATCATTATAAATCCTAACTATTCATAGATCATTAATTCATAAATATTCTTTCCCCTTTATCTCAGATAATTGATCTATGGTACGAATTTATATCGAAACGTAGCCATGTTTCTCAAAGTAGGGGGGACCTTCAGGGTAGCATCAGGAAAATGCGGATTTACAACGTTTAGGGAATTCCGATAGTAAAAAGCCCAATTCCTTTGCACTAAAATTGAGGAATTGGGCTTTTTTCGTTACTCCAATGTATTTTTTTGTTTATTTATAATAATAAGTCTGCATTTCCTTCGGAATCCACTTCACGATTCAGACATCCATTGACCTTTTACATACGTTTCATCGGTAGCCTAGTGTTTTATTAGTGTCCCCGAACTATGTGTCAGTTCAAAACACGTTAGGAAATCTCTTCTTTTCCTTTTATTGCATTTTTCATTCTAAGTAAAGCTTCAGTTAGAACCTCACGCGAACATGCAATATTTATACGTTCAAAACCATATCCACCTTTACCGAACTTCATTCCTTCATCGAGGCGGACTCTTACATTTTCTAAGAAGAACGTATGCAATTCTTTGTGTGGAATTCCTAGTTCACGACAATCTAGCCAAATCAAATGGGTTGCTTCTGGTTTCACTACTCTAATTGAAGGAATATATTCTTTTAGAAACGAACAAACATATTGAAGATTCCCTTCTAAATAACTCTTTACTTCTTGAAGCCAAGGTAATCCTCTATAGTAGGCAGCAATCGTCCCTTCCACTGCAAAGGCATTTGGCCGCATTAATCCGTATCCTGTTAAAAGCGCTTCATACTTTTCTTTAACATCTTTATTCGGAATAATAAATATAGAGCTTTGCATTCCCGCAATGTTAAATGTTTTACTCGGTGCAGCACATGTGATAGAAAACTTTAAATGGTTTGGATGAACCGTTGCAAATGGTGTATGTTTATAACCTGAGTAAGTTAAATCCCCATGCATTTCATCCGAAATAACAAAGACACCATGTTCATCACAAATTTCTCCAATTTTTTGTAATTCTTCCCGAGTCCACACTCTACCTACTGGATTGTGAGGGCTACACAAAATAAATACTTTCGTGTTGGGATGTGATGCTTTTTCCTCAAAGTCTTCAAAATTCATTTCATATGAACCATTCGAATAAACAAGTGAATTGTTTAAAATGGTACAACCTTGTGTTTCAATCGTAGAAAAGAAAGGATAATATACAGGATCTTGAACGATAACCGCATCACCTGGTTGTGTTAATGCATTTAACAATAAATTAATTCCAGGAATGATTCCCGGGCTAAAAGAAATCCACTCTCGTTTTAACTCCCAATCGTATTGTGTTTTCCACCAATACTGAACAGCATCATAATAACGCTCGCAAAACGTACTATAGCCGTATATTCCGTGCGTTGCTTTTTGACTTATGGCATTTACTATTTCTTCTGAAACTTGAAAATCCATATCGGCAATACATAATGGAATAATATCTTGATCTTCTATGTACCATTTAACCGAATGTGTTTTTCTTCGATCAATAAATTTTTCAAGTTGCATGGCATTCTCTCCTATCTTTCATCACCTATTGATAGTCTATCCATATTAGACAGGAAATTGAAGTATAGTTATCCGTGTGACTTTGGCCTTCTTTTGAAAAAGTCTGTTATTAACATCGCAGTCTCGTCCATTTGATTTTATTTAACACATACCCCAAAAAACGCCGAATTAATAATATTGATTCACTAATTAATTATTTTAATGTTTTCGTTAATAAAATTAAGTTTTCTTATTTACTATTTAAATTTATTGATATATAATCAAATAAAAGAAAGGAATTCATTATGGCCTATCAAGTAATTACAAATTGTCCCGTCTGCAGCAAAACATTGAAGATTACGAAGTTGCATTGCTCTCATTGTCACACGACGATTGAAAATGAATTTGAATTATCCAAGCTGGCGTCATTATCAAAGGATCAGCTTCATTTTGTGGAAGTATTTTTAACATGTAGAGGGAATATCAAAGAAGTTGAAAAGGAAATGGGGATTTCGTATCCAACGGTTCGAGGCAAGCTAACAGACATCATTTCATCCCTTGGATATGAGCAGAAGAAGAAAAATGAAGTAGACGAGAAAAAGGTTGTCGCCATGTTGGAAAATGGCGAAATCACTCCTGAAGAAGCCATTAAGCTCTTAAAAGACGAATAGGGAGGAATTTACCATGAGAGAGGAAATTGCAAAAGTATTAACAATGGTCCAAGAAGGAAAAATTGATGCAGATAAGGGATCAGAACTTATCCAAGTATTAAAAGAGAAAGAAGAAGCAGGAAGTAAGCTAGTAGACAAACCGACTAAATATTTAGATAAAACATTAAAAGTTCGTGTGGTATCCGCTGAAAATGATAACGTCACGGTCAATTTGCCCATAAAACTTATCCAGGTAGTATTAAAGGCTGGACACAGCATCGCAGCGAGTATTCCTCAAGCAGAAAAATATGTAAAGGATCTAGACATAAACCTGATTATTGAAGCAATGGAAAACGAATTGGATGGCCAAATTGTTGATGTTAAATCGGCAAACGGAGATACCGTTTCTGTCATCATTGAATAGTGAGTTGCTTATGCTGCATTTAAAAGTGAAAGCAAAAGACTTTCGGCTCACCATTCCCATTCCATATGCCATTTTAAACATGGGTATATCAATTTTGTCTTCAAAATTGCTTCATCACCATGCAAACAAATGGACAAAAGAGCACTTCGAAAGAAAAAAACTGGACTTTACCATTCCACTGATAGACAAAGAAACGCTAAAGCCAATCTTAAAGGAACTGAAAAATCATAAAGGGATCGTGCTGGTAGATGTCAAAGCTAAAGACGGTACTGAGGTAAAGGTTAGACTTTGAAGAAAATCACTAATACGACTTAAATCACGACCCAAGTGAAGATTAATCACTTGGGTCTTCCTAAAAAAAGAAACTCACTAAAGACTGTCCTCTCTCACCTTTATGAAGTCTACATTTTCTTTTTCTACTTCATTTAAAGAGCCATCAAAGGAAGGGTCTCGATGATACCATGACTTACTTGAAAAATATGTTTGCAGATCCTGTGATTTAAAGCCATACCCATGACGTGCATAGATTTCATTTCTGGCTAAACGCAGCTGCCCTTTTGTAAGATTAGCAATGTCTTCTTCACTCAACACCCTCTTATCACTAGCAGGCAAAATATGATCTGAAGAGGAAAGATTTGAACTTTCATGACTTTTTTCTTCAGTTGAATGATGATCATAACTAGATTGATCTTTATTTTCTACAGCTTTATCTTTTGATTGATCAATCGTTTTGGTGGCTGCTACATTCGATTTAGGTCCAGGCTTATAAAAATCTTTAACCATTAAGGTAAAGCTTATGACGAGCAGCAAACCTATAATCGATCCGAGTCCTACTGTTAATCTCGTTTTCGAACGATTTTTCTTTATTTCCATGCGCGTTTTTAAGGTTGAGGGCATGTTCTTATTATCTTGTGCATCCCTCGAACCACAGTTTGTACAGAAATCTACTAGATTCATATATTTTTCACCACAATTTGTGCAAAAATCCATTTAAACATTCCCCTTTCTATTGAATATTCCTTACTAAAGGACATCCAAAATTCTATACTTTGCAATCATAAATATTATAGAACAAAAAGAGGTTGGAATTATTTCAAACAGATTATTCTGATGTGACAGCACCATTTCAGGTCCTATAATTCCCTAAAAATCTCCAGTTAATCTTCCTTTCTACAAGAGAGGGATTTAGCCCACCCAAAAAAAGCGAATTAGAACACATATTTACATGTGTCTAATCCGCTTTATTTCAGGAGCTGACAGCCCTCGTTTTCAACCTTATTTCTAAAAAAGAAGAAATCTATTTTTTCATTTCGACTAATACGGCACTAGGCCACAATTTCTTATCGGGCGGTGACAGTGCACCTAAATTTATTTCTTTAATACAGGAACATCATTCTGTACATTGAAAAACTAACCGTGCAGCATTCTGTAAGTCGAACCCCCAGTGATGTAAGGTTCACTCTATTGGTGGATAGAATAAAAGAAGAAACGGGAGTGAACTATTCGCTTCCGTTCTTTTCACCCCATTAAGGGGAGTTTTAGGCTAATACAAGCTCTTTTTCTTCCACAAGGGATAGTAAGCGTTTTTTTATGTCTTCTGGGTTGACAGTTGTTTGGGCCACTCCACTGTCTATTGCCGCCTGCGCTACAGCTGCCGCAACGTGAGCAGCAACTCTGCGATCAAATGGATCTGGAATTACATAGTCTGCATGAAGCTCCTGATCTGGAATGAGTTCGGCAATGGCGTAAACTGCTGCTAACTTCATTTTTTCATTGATTTCTGTTGCGTATACGTCCAGCGCACCGCGGAAAATACCAGGGAAGGCAAGAACATTGTTGACCTGGTTCGGAAAGTCGGACCGACCTGTACCGACTACTTTAGCACCCGTATCTTTTGCTTCTTGGGGCATAATTTCAGGGATTGGATTTGCGAGAGCAAAAATGATTGGATCATGATTCATGGACTGAATCATTTCTTCATTGTTAGCACCGGCAGCCGATACACCTACAAAGACATCGGATCCAACCATCGCATCTTTTAATGTTCCTTGTTTCTTCTCTCTATTTGTGATAAGTGCCATTTCTTCTTTAAAAGGATTCATGCCGACAGGGCGACCTTTATAGATAATTCCTTTTGTGTCACATAACATCACATCTTTTACACCCATTTGCAGTAAAAGCTTCACAATCGCTACACCGGCAGCACCTGCTCCATTGACAACAACACAAATTTCTTCCAACTTCTTATCTACAAGCTTAAGGGCGTTAATCAACCCGGCTGCTGTTACAATCGCTGTTCCATGCTGGTCGTCATGGAAAATAGGGATGTTGCAAGCTTTTCGTAATTGTTCTTCAATCTCAAAGCATTGCGGTGCTGCAATGTCCTCCAAGTTGACGCCTCCAAATGTAGGCTCTAACAATTTAACCACTTCTACGATTTTATCAGGATCAGTCGTATTCAGGCAAAGAGGGAATGCATCGACATCGGCAAATGTTTTGAATAACAATGCTTTTCCCTCCATAACAGGCATGGCAGCTTTTGGGCCAATATTTCCAAGTCCGAGTACAGCTGTTCCGTCTGAAACGACGGCAACAAGATTACCCTTCATAGTATAGTCATATACTTTGCTTTCATTCTCATAAATTTCTAGGCAGGGTTCTGCAACGCCTGGTGAATAAGCAAGACTTAAATCGTTTGCATTGCGTACTGCGACTTTTGAGTGAACACCAAGCTTTCCTCGATTTTCTTTGTGCATCTTTAATGCTTCTTCACGTAAAGTTGACATACAATATCTCTCCCTGTTTTTAATTTTGTTTCCATACTGCTAGCCTATATTACAAAAGAATACATAACTTTGGGCTTCAGCCCATTTTATTCTTAGTTATCATGATAAAGATCTTAAATAGCAACTAAAAAATCATAATCTGTAAAGTACACAATCTCGGAAAGAATCTTACAGCCTTTAATGTTTTCGAAAGCTTTTCTTGCTTCTTCTTCTGTGTCAAATTCAAACATGCTAATAGTTGAATTTGAATAGAGAGTGATGACCCACATAAAAATATCCCCCAATTAAAAGATAATTTTTCTTCTTTTTCCACAGACTGATAGGTAATTTCAAAAGCACCATGTTTTTTACTTATCATACTGAATCTACTTTTTTTATTGCTTTTCTGTTCTTACATCTTGAATAAGCTGTTACTCTCTTTCAAAAAGGGCGGCACCAGCAATCCCAGGGTTTGTCATCTCATAAGGATTTAATATGAGATCAAGCTCTTCTTCTGTTAATACATCATATTGCAGGCATAGCTCGCGTACGGATTTTCCTTTTAAAATAGCTTCCCGTGCGATGCGTGCAGCCACTTCGTATCCAATATGCGGATTTACAGCTGTAATAATTCCTACGCTTTTTTCTTCTATATCTTGCTCTCTTATGATGTTAAGAAAGATTAAGCTACATTTGTTTGCTTACTGGAGTCAAGTGATTTGATATAATCATTTGCTTTCTGTTCATTGAATTGACCTTCCCATTTAGAAATAACAACTGCCGCAAGCGAGTTACCTACGACGTTAACCGCTGTTCTCGCCATATCTAAAAGACGGTCAATACCAGCGATAAACGCTAATCCTTCTACCGGAATTCCAACTGTACCGAGCGTTGCCAACAATACAACAAACGACACTCCCGGAACCCCCGCCATTCCTTTAGATGTTACTATCAATACAAGTAATAAAGAGATTTGGTCGCCAATCGATAAATCAATGCCATACATTTGCGCAATAAACATGGCCGCTAATGCTTGATATAAAGTAGACCCATCTAAGTTGAAAGAATAGCCTGTTGGGATAACGAACGAAGTGATTCCTTTTGGGCATCCCAATTTCTCCATTTTAGTCATAATACGAGGTAAAACAGTCTCAGAACTAGCCGTTGAATAAGCAAGGATCAGTTCATCTTTTAATAACTTAATAAAATGAATAATGTTAATGCCTGCCCATCTTGCGACAAGTCCTAAAACAACTAACACAAAGAAAATCATCGTTGCATAAACAAGAATCATTAACTTACTTAATGGGATCAGTGATTGAACACCGAATTTTGATACCGTTATACCAATTAATGCAAATACACCAAATGGAGCAAACTTCATGATTTGGTTTGTCACAAAGAACATTGCTTCAGCTGTACCATCGAAAAACTTTAAGACCGGTTTTCCTTTTTCACCTATGGCTGCCACTCCTAGTCCAAATAAAACAGAGAAGAAAATAATGGCCAACATGTTTCCTTCTGTCATTGCTGCAATGATGTTCGGAGGAACGATGTTGACGAAAGTTTCAGCAAAACCGTGGCTTTTCGTCGTTTCGGTTGTTGCTACATAACTGCCGATATCTGTCTTCTGTAAGGATGACATGTCAACACCGCTGCCGGGTTGAAAGATATTTGCCGCTAACAATCCAATTAGAATGGCAATAGTCGTAATGACTTCAAAATATAAAATCGTTTTACCACCGAGTTTACCAAGCTTTTTCATATCCCCAACCCCGGCAACACCGACAATTAAGCTTGAGACAACAATTGGAATCACAATCATTTTGATTAAGCGAATAAAAATATCTCCAATCGGCTTGAGGAATCCTTCAATATTTGGATTTCCATAAAAGGCAGCTCCAACCGCGATTCCTAAAATGAGACCAATTACAATCTGCCAAGCTAGGCTAAGTTTTAGTTTTTTCATCCCATACACCCCTTCATGTTTATTTCTAATATGAGTGTAAGCGATTACATACAAAAACCTACCGAATCATACGAAAACCTACAAATAATTATTAAAAAATAAAAAATTTTCTCATAACTGTTTCAATTTTCCAAAGTTTTGAGTACAATGTGTAATGTTTGTACAATGTAATTTATAGAGGTGTCCGAATTGAAGGAACGAATTTTAGCAGTCGTATTGATGATGATTACCGTACCGCTCGCTGGAGAGTTTAAATTCTATCCGTTCAATGATGCATTCCGCGTCAGCCTGGGGACACCGGCATTTTTCTTGTTTTTGTTATTAGGCAGGGGCATTCACCCGAATATTGTAGGAATTTTGACTGGGACAAGTGTGTTTGTGTTTCGGTTTTTGCTTGCGGTCATAATCAGGGATATACCGGTTGAAGAGGCGATATACCATCATTTTCCAGTATTCTTTTATTACGTCGTTTACGCCTTCATGTTTCATTTTACAAAGCTGAATGATCAGCATAACAAGCCGTTTATGATTGGATTACTAGGCGTGGTCATTGAATTTTGGGCAAGCTTGTCGGAAATGGCGATTCGATCCTCGTTAGCGGATCAAACCATTTCATTTTATTCAATCGAACAAATTATCTTTATCGCGTTTATTCGAAGTTTTTTTGTACTTGGTTTTTTTAACATTTTTAAACTGAGAGAAGCAAAATTGGCAGAGGAAGAGCAGCGCAGACAAAACGAGCAAATGCTGCTGTTCATTTCGAATTTGTATGAGGAATCTGTTCAGCTTAAGAAAACGATGCAAAATGCAGAAGAAATCACCCGCATATGTTACGATTTTTATCGTAGGTTGAAATCGGGAGATTATCATGGCCATGATGCCCAAACCGCACTGCAAATCGCAGGTCTCGTGCATGAAATGAAAAAAGATAATCAGCGAATTTATGCTGGACTATCCAAGTTGATGTCCTCTGAAAAGCTAGAGGACTACATGAGCATTGAGCAGCTTAGTAACATTATGTTTGTTTCCAATAGAAGGTATGCGGAGTTATTGAATAAACACGTTTCGTTTTCCCTGCAAGTGGAAGAAGAACATCCGCCATATCATGTATACATGGTGTTATCATTGATAAATAACTTGATCTCAAATGCGGTGGAAGCCATTGAACAAGAGGGACATGTATCGTTGTATGTCATTCGAAGAGACCGGATGGTAGAATTTCATGTCTGTGATAATGGACCAGGCATTGCGCCGAAGCTGAAAGAAGTCATTTTTAAAGATGGGTTTACAACGAAGTATGATGCTTGCGGCAATCCTTCCACAGGCATTGGACTTTCGTATGTGAAACAAACCGTCGACAAGCTTGGCGGACATATTAAGCTAATAGAAAGTCATAAAGAAACCGTATTTGTTATCGAGATTCCAATTGAGGCGATGATACAGAAAGGATAGGTCATATGAATTACTTCATTATAGACGATGATCCAGCTATTAGAGCGATGCTGACAGACATGATTGAGGATGAGGATTTAGGAAAAGTGGTGGGTGAAGCTGAAGACGGATCATTGGTGGACAATGGATTGCTTGCGCTCAAAAAAGTAGAAGTGGTGCTCATTGATTTACTGATGCCAAAAAGGGATGGCATTGAAACAATTCGTGTTCTTTCTTCTGAATTCCAGGGGAAATTCGTGATGATTTCGCAAGTGGAGGCAAAGGAGCTCATAGGGGAAGCATATAGTTTAGGAGCAGAATACTATATCACAAAACCGATAAACCGCCTTGAAATCGCAGGAGTGTTAAAAAAGGTAAACGAAAAGGTGATTCTGGAAAAATCAATTCGAGGCATACAAGAATCGTTAACATTATTTACAGTTCATCAGTCGCCTCCATCCAGCTCTTCTCATACAAAAAATATAATCGAAGCAGGCGGTTCATTGATTTCGGATTTAGGGATAATCGGAGAAAGCGGCAGTGAAGACTTGATGAAAATTTTAGAATTCCTGCAGGATCAAAAACAAAAGTTCGGATCCCTCTACATCTTTCCGCCTCTAAAAGAAATATTTTATGAAAATGCCAAAAAAAAGCTTGGAGAACAGGCTGCCGAGGCGGAAATACAAAAAGAAATGAAAGCCTCCGAACAACGGGTTCGCAGAGCTATTCACCAGGTGCTCATCCATATTGCCTCATTAGGATTAACAGATTACACGAATCCAAAATTTGAAGCGTATTCATCCACGTTTTTCGATTTCTCGGAAGTCCGAAAGAAAATGTTGGAGCTTGAAGATAAAAGTGAAAGAAGCACCAATCAAAGCCGAATCAACATGAAAAAATTCATTCAATCGCTCTATATCGAAGCACAGCAGTTGGTGGATTAGCCAATAAATTGTTTCTTGCAAATCGCAGAGATTGTAAAAATATTACAGTACTGTTGTAACAAGGTGTGCGGGTTGAGGCACTAGCCCGTTTCTTCAATCTCACCGCATAATATGAGATTCAGTAAGGAATCTATACTTCTATTTGTATTCTACGAATTATTTGCACCTGGTAATTTCACCAAAAAATTTCATTTTATCCTTCTTTTTAATTGAGGAGGGTTCAGCCCACCCAAAAAAAGCGAATTAGAACCCACATTTACATGTGTCTAATCCGCTTTTTTTCAGGACCTGACAGCCCTCGTTTTCAACCTTATTTCTAATTACACTCTGTTTATCTCTTCTGCCGGCTTTTTAAAAGGATTAAATATTGAATTTGACTTCTGCTTCCTTCCTGGCTCTGTTACATTCATTCTTGCTTCTAGTTTGCCGGAGAGGAAAGAGAAGATTAACACAAGAACAAAATAATACAATCCTACAATCACATACGAATTCAATTGTTGAAAGCTGGATGCCGCGACGCTAAGGCCCGCCCCCCACAAATCCGCCATGCCCACGTAGGCAACAAGAGAAGAATCCTTTAAACAAATGATGAACTGGTTACTGAGTGAAGGGATGGCTGATTTAAACGCTTGGGGCAGAATGATTCTTCTCATTGCCAACGGATAGGACATTCCAAGTGATCTTGCAGCTTCCATTTGCCCGCGGTCAACAGATTGAATGGCCCCGCGAAAGATCTCGGCAATATAAGCCCCGCAATGAATAGCCAAGCCAATCGCTCCGGCCCAGAACTGCGACAGAGTCACAATCGATGTGATGCCAAAATAAAGAACCGCAATCTGAACAATAAGCGGAGTTCCACGGATCACGGTGATATAGACATGTGCAATAAAGTTCAAAAATTTGTTATTAGAGAGACGAAAAAAGGCAAAGATTAAGCCAATAAGACAGCCAATCAGAAGAGAGATAATGGTAACCTTAAGCGTAAGCAACGTTGCTTCAAAAAAAAGCTTATAATTGGAAAGAAGAATTTCTAGCAAATGGATTCACCCCACATATGATCTGTTATCAGGTGCCCCTCGAGGGCACCCTTTTTCACCCTAGTTGTTTGTTCCTAAAATGTTGCGGCCAAAATATTTATCAGAAATCTTGTCATAGGTGCCGTCTTTTATGATTTCATCCATAGCCTTGTTCAGCTTGTCCATTAATTCCTTATCCTCTTTCCTGACGGCAATCGCTTGATCATCATGTGTCATAGGCTTTCCAACATCCTTGATTTTAACGGTGCCTGCCTTGATAATCGGCAGTCCCACCATTCGATCGGTTATCGCAGCGTCAATTCTCTTGGAAGGAAGATCCATAAGAGCCACTAAATCTGTATCATATTCAACAATGTTTTCTTTTGATGTGTATTTTAACGCCAGATCCTTATAAGGCGTTCCCTTGGCCACCCCGATACGCTTCCCTTTCAAATCATCCGGCGATTTGATATCCGTATTATTTTCCGATACGAAAACCTGTGAGCCTGATCTGTAGTAAGGATTTGAAAAGTCAACCACCTTTTTTCGCTCATCCGTAATCGTCATGCTGCCCAGGATGGCATCGTATTTTTTGGCTTGTAGGCCTTGGATGATCGTTTCCCAAGGATTCGTTACCGGAACGGCCTTCATTCCCATTTTTTTAGCAAGTGCCTTGCCGATCTCAACATCAAATCCCTTCAGTTCGTTGCTTTCTTTATAATTAAACGGTTTGAACAGCCCACTCATGGCATAGTGAAACTCTTTTTTCTCTGCAGAAGTCGACTGAGAAACTTGTTCTTTCGCTCCACACCCTGACATGATCAAAACTCCAGCCATACAGGCTGCTACAAGACTGATAATTGACTTTTTCATTATTTCTTCCCCCTTATCATTGGCTATAGAATACTGTTAAGAAATTGCTTTGCTTTTTCATGCTGCGGATTTTCAAAAAACGTCTTAGGTGCCCCCTGTTCAAGAATCTGTCCATCTCCCATAAAGACAACACGATCTGCCACTTCCCGGGCAAATCCCATCTCGTGGGTAACTATTACCATAGTCATCCCTTCATTGGCCAGTTCTTTCATGACCTGCAAAACTTCCCCTACCAATTCTGGATCAAGCGCAGAGGTTGGCTCATCAAAAAGCATCACATTGGGTTTCATGGCAAGCGCACGAGCGATGGCAAGCCGCTGCTTCTGTCCCCCGGACAATAAATTCGGATATGTATTGGCCTTATCGCCTAATCCCACCTTCTCCAGAAGACTATAGGCCGCTTTCTTCGCATCCTCCTTACTTTCTCTTTTTACATGCATCGGGGCTTCGATGATATTCTCCAGCACTGTTTTATGTGGAAAGAGATTGAAATGTTGAAAGACCATCCCAACTTCTGCACGTACGCGATTTAAATCCGTTTTCCCCGGATCGATCTGTTCGTTGTTTATCCATACCTCTCCTTTATCATAAACTTCAAGGAAGTTAATGCAGCGCAGCAATGTACTCTTTCCTGAACCGCTGGCTCCCACCAATACCACCACTTCCTTCGGCTGAACCGACAAATCGATTCCCTTCAGCACCTCCAATGAATCAAATGACTTGTATAATTGCTTTATCTGAATCAACAAGACCCCCCCTTTTCTATAATTAAAAACGGATTCAAACTGATGAAACAGCATAAATGATAGAATATCACTCTATTATAATAATAAATTTTGAAAATTTCAAATTGTATATAAATTGCAAGCGGATACAAAAATGTTTATTATTAAATGTTTGTTATTTTCTGGTGTTCTCTTTTTCAATTCTCCCTTCTACTAAAATAATATTCTGATAATTATAATTATCCATAAAATAGATGAATAAATCAATTATTTCCAATTCATTTTTAGGAGGGTTCTTTGGAGACGGTCATATACAGTAACAATAGAACAAACAGCGCTTGGATTCTAGTAATCCAAGCGCATAATCCATTACTCTATTTATTGCCACAAGCTCCGCGAATAAAATTTTTTTGTTTCGCTGCAAGGAATTCCAGCTCTCCAGATGATGGTCTTTCTAAGTGTTGGACCTAATAGCGCTAAAGGTCTTAGATATTTCACAAACAATATTAAGATTGAATGGTTCTATGATGACCATTGGACCATACACGATAGTAGTTCAGTTATTAACTCTTCTCTTTACACTTTTTTAGGTTTCTAAAACATCTGTTTATTCCATGATTCATATAGACTAGCACTAGCCATCGTCTTTAACGAGGCCTTAAAATAGGCTTCGCTTTTTGTATTTGGATTCACTTGAAAACAAGTTAAATCACACACAACAGGGACGGTTCTCATGGTCCAAATGAGATTAGTTCTGTCCACAAGTTCGGGGCGTGACAGGCATGGAGATTTAGTTTCTTACTATTAAGCTATTGCTTCTAAATTCGCTCATTAAATGGTTAAATTCGCTCATTAAAGCCCAAAATCCGCCCATAAAACTCGAAGATTCGCTCATAAAACTCAAAAATTCGCCCATTAAAGGGTCAAATCGTTTAATAAATCATAAATGCGCAACTATTGAAGTGTAATTTTACACCAAAATTCATTTAAACTAGCCCTCCATGAGTAATCCTCTCAAACTTCAGATTAATATAACTCAATAATGGGTTCTTACTTTGCAGCTTCGAAGATTCATTGGCCGATAAAATGCTAGTTTCGCTGATAAAAGTGGGATTTCCGCTGATAAAATGGTCCAGTTCGCTGATATCCTTCAATAATTCGCTGATAAGCTGCTCATTGAACTAATTCCCCCCCTCCGGGCTCCCTCCTCCGCCTAAAAGTTAGCTTTATTTATGCAAATTTGGCTTTTATTTGCGGATTCACTGCTTTTATTTGCGGATCGTCCACGAAATCTCGAAAACTCTATTAAATTGCCCTGAGAGACGCTATCCTCCAGGGCTTTTTTCAATTTATTTAAAATTCTCTTCTCCCTCCCCTGTCCTTTTTGCCGACTTTTTTCTATATATAAGGTGAAAGGTGGTGAGAGACAATGGCACTAGCGTTATTAGAAGTAACGAAGCTTCGTATCGTATTTGAAGCGGGCATGGATGACGAGGGAAATCCCATCCTCAAATCGAAAACGTTTAGCAATGTCACCAAGGCAGCTACTGCAGATCAATTATCGCAAGCGGCACTAGCAGTTGCAGTTCTATGCAATGACACGCTAAACAAAGTGGAGCGGAATGATAGCATCGCAATTGTAGGTTAATAGTCTAGTAAAAAACGAAGTGATGGGAGGTGAAAGAAATGGCAAAAACATTGGAATTGCAATTTACCACGGAGTTTGGAAAGACGGCGAGCCTTTCCGTTGATAACCCCAAAGAGCCAATCGATGAAGAAGTCGTCAAATTATCGATGGCGCAGATTATTGCATCTGAAGTTTTCAC
The DNA here is from genome assembly GCF_900177675.1 of Bacillus sp. OV166. Lineage (GTDB taxonomy): Bacteria > Bacillota > Bacilli > Bacillales > Cytobacillaceae > Neobacillus. The sequence continues at coordinate 6,258,522 of NZ_FXWM01000001.1, forward strand.
AACTAGCAGTGGGAAGTTTATAGCTGCAAAAGGAGCAAGAGTGATTGACCGCAATGTGACGGATTACGTGATTGCTTAATAAGGAAAAGAGGCCGGATTCATGATGAACCAGCCTCTTTTTATCAATAATGGAAGGAGAGGAGAAAAGTGGGGCAGTTGATTCCAATCATCAGCCAAGTGGGATTCCCCATCGTTGTGACGCTCTATTTGCTTTACCGGATTGAAGCAAAGCTTGATTTGGTCGTCCAATCGATACAGACACTTCCTGAGCGGATGAGGGAGCGTACCTAAAAAAGAGAAACCACCTAGCCTCTACTATTAAGTAGATCCAAGGTGGTTTTTTGTTTTTAATCTTTCACTTTCCACAATCTAAAAGCCTATCAATCTTAGACAAATTTCGGGGCGTGACAGTGGAATCTTACTTGCAATTGTCTTCAAGTTTTTGCATCAGAACCCAAAGAACTAACTGGTATTAAAACAATCATTTTTTTAATTTTCATTTTTTTGTGAGTTTTTGTAGTTTTTAGTAGTTCTTATTATAAATTAAAATTATCCTTTTTTAGAACAAATATGAAAGCGCTTAATGAGATTTATCCCGAATTAACGGGCAGTAAGATCCCACTGATGGAAGTTTCACTTTAATTTTTGCCAATCACACGTTATATGGAGGAATTTCTAATGAAGAAACTAACTACAAAGAAAAAAGTTGCTCTCACCACACTAGCATTAATGTCAACCGGGATTATCACCATCTCTTCAAGTTACACTGGTGCATCGCATCCTGTTGAAGCTAAACAGATTACAACATCTAATACAACCAATCCTGTTGAGAAAAAATTACCTAACATTAAAATTCTGGCAACGGGTGGCACCATCGCAGGAACTGGTTCTACTTCTACCCAAACAACCGGCTATCAGGCTGGCGTCCTAACCCCAAATCAACTAATAGAAGCAATTCCTACGATAAAAGATATTGCTAACCTTTCCACTGAGCAGGTATCACGCATTGATTCTGGTACGTCTAACACTAATGCCATAATGGTCAAACTGGCGAAGGAAGTCCAAAAGGAATTGGATGATCCAAAGTGTGACGGTGTTGTCATCACCCACGGTACCGACACAATGGAGGAAACGGCTTACTTTCTCAACCTGACTGTTCATTCTGACAAACCGATCGTCGTGGTTGGTTCAATGCGCCCCTCTACGTCAATCTCTGCTGACGGTCCGTTGAACCTGTACAACGCTGTAGCACTTGCTGGTTCCAAAGAAGCTCGCGGCAAGGGCGTCCTGATCACCCTGAATGACAAGATTGGAAGTGCTCGCGACACATTTAAAACTAATACCACCGACGTTGATGCTTTCAATAATCCGGAGCTCGGCTCCCTCGGCATTATACAAGGCGGTAATCCCTATTTCTATAACCTGCCAATTAAAAAGCACACCACTGAGTCCGAGTTTGACATTCGCAAGATCACTGAAGACAATCTACATCGTGTTGATATTGTTTATTCACATGCCAATGATGACCGTGTAATAGTTGACGCTACGGTTGCTGCCGGTGCGAAGGGAATTATCCACGCTGGTACTGGTAACGGTTCTATCCATGAAAAAACGCTTCCGGGTCTGCAGGATGCTGTGAAGAATGGTGTTGTCGTTGTTCGTGACACCCGTGTACCAGTAGGCATGGTTACTCACGAACAAATTGACGTAGACAACCACTTCGTCAATTCTGGCAACATTAACCCTCAAAAAGCTCGTATTCTGTTGATGTTGGCACTCACCAAAACCGAAGACTCTAAGAAGATCCAAGAGTATTTCAACGAATACTAAGGCAGGAGGGAAATTGATACGATACAAATTCAATTGAATAATCAAGTTGTAGAACTCTACACAACAAAAGGAGAAGAGAAATTGTCTGAGGATGATTTCTCTTCTCCTTTTTTGTTTGCTTTGTTATTTAAAATGTTTAATTATTTTTATTATTATTAATTGTTAGTTTTTTATCTTTAGCAATTTCCGAAAAAACTAGGGTGTGACAGGTATGCTAATTTAAGAAGCGACTTTTCCCAATTGATCTATTGGTTCTTTTACACGTTCAACTTTGCCAACTAGGAAGATGTAAGACAATGCTCCCGTTAGGGTTACACACGCAATGAAGGTTAGTGCAGGGGCAAAGTTACCGCCTTTTACCAAGAATCCAATAACAATTGGAATAATGATAGAGGCCGTACCACCGATGAAGTTAAATACCCCTCCAGCAATTCCAATTAATCGTTTTGGAGCTAGAAGTGAAACGAAAACCCAAGTGATGGATGCGAAACCGTTACCAAAAAAGGCAATAGACATAAACATCACGATTAATCCAGGACTATCAACATAATTCGCACCGATAATTGAGGTTGACAATAATAAACCAGTGATAATTGGTGCTTTTCTTGCTTTATCTTTCGAAACACCCTTTTTCACAAGGAAATCAGAAAGAAAACCGGCTGATAAAACACCCACGAAAGCAGCGAGAAACGGCAATGACGATAAAAATCCTGTTTTAATAAAACTTAATCCTCTATATTCCACTAGATAGGTAGGGAACCATGTCAAAAAGAACCAAAGTGTGGAGCTCACTGCAAATTGTCCAATAAAAATGCCCCACAATTTTCTACTACTCAAAATTATACGGAAATCCTTTGCTCCAATTTTAACCTTTTCTCCCTTTTCTGACGCTTCAATAAATCCGTCTCCTTCGCGGATATAGTCAAGTTCCGCTTGATTGACCTTGTTACTTTTATTTGGATCGCGATAGAAAATATACCAAAGAACTGACCAAGCAAGACCAACGATACCGGCAATGATGAACAATCCCCGCCAGCCAAAGGATTGCTGTAGGAAGATAAGGGTTGGTGTTAAAAAGGCTAGTCCAATAAATTGACCAGAAGTGTAAATGGAAATCGCTCTAGCTCGTTCATTTTCTGGAAACCAGCTAGCCGCTACCTTACTGTTTGTTGGAAAAGCAGGGGCTTCAAAGACACCCAAACCTACACGTAATAAAAACATTCCAGAGAAACCGCTTGCAAACCCTTGCAATAAAGTCATAATAGAAAATCCTGCAATACCAATAGCGTGAGTGTTTCGGTTTCCTAACTTATCTAAAACCCAGCCGCCAGGAATTTGCAGGGCACAATAGGTCCAGCCAAAAGCAGAGAAAATTAAGCCCATTGTGACGGAGTCTATTCCTAATTCCTTTGTTATAAAAGGAGCGGCTATGGAAATATTGCTACGGTCCATATAGTTTACAATAACCGTTATGAACAACATAAATACAACACCATAACGAACCTTCGTCGCTTTATTATTCATTTTTCTCATCCCCTTGTAGGTAATTTTTTTCATCCTCTTAACGTTCAATCCATACATCTTTCGACATGCGCTTAGAGGACTTACCTTTGCCGCATTACCCCTGTGTTCAAAGGTAAGCCCAAGCACATTTTCACCCTTTCAAAAAAGGATTACCACTCAGCTACACTGCCATCACGATGGCGCCAAACTGGATTTTGCCATTGATGACCTTCTTTAGCCATTTTACGAACAAACTCCTCATTCACTTCAATACCAAGACCTGGTCCTTGTGGAATTTTCACATAACCGTTTTCATAATCAAAGACAGTTGGATCCTTTAGATAGTCTAATAAATCACTGCCCTGGTTATAGTGAATTCCCAAGCTTTGTTCTTGGATAAACGCATTATGTGCAGTGGCATCTACTTGTAAGCACGCCGCTAAAGCGATGGGTCCTAATGGACAATGCGGAGCAGCGGCAACATCATATGCCTCAGCCATGCTTATTATCTTTTTACATTCGGTAATACCGCCTGCATGGGATAAGTCAGGCTGGATAATATCAACGTACCCACCTTGTAATAACGGTTTAAAATCCCATCTTGAGAACATACGCTCACCCGTTGCAATCGGAATCGATGTTAACGAAGCAATTTCCTTTAGTGCCTCGTTATTCTCTGGCAAGACAGGTTCTTCAATAAACATAGGATTAAATTCTTCAAGGGCTCTAGCCAATACTTTTGCCATTGGTTTATGTACACGTCCATGAAAATCAATACCAATTCCAATATTTCTTCCAACAGCCTCACGAACAGCGGCCACGTTTTCTAGTACTCTATCAATCTTGTCATAGGAATCAATGTATTGTAATTCTTCGGTTCCATTCATTTTAACCGCTTGAAACCCTCGTTCTACACATTCCTTCGCAGCCCGTGCTGTATCACTTGGGCGATCTCCGCCAATCCATGAATACACCTTGATCGAATCGCGGCATGCTCCTCCCAGTAACTGGTAAACTGGTGCATTGAAATATTTCCCTTTGATATCCCAGAGAGCTTGGTCAATACCAGCAATCGCACTCATTAAAATAGCGCCGCCTCGGTAAAAGGCACCTCGGTACATAACATTCCAATGATCCTCAATTCTTAAAGGATCTTTACCTACTAAATAAGTCATCATTTCATCAACTGCAGCTTTTACGGTTGCCGCTTTACCTTCGATGACCGGCTCTCCCCAACCAACAATACCTTCATCTGTCTCAATCTTTAAGAATAACCAGCGTGGTTGGACTGTGAATAATTCATAACCTGTTATTTTCATAATGAACACTCTCCATTTAATAGTAGTATTAGTTTTTGGCTGCTAATGTAAATTGCTTTGCTTTTTCCGTTAAACTCACTAAATACTCCTCTGTTATTTCCTCTTTTGTATTCACAAGAGAACTACCAATTCCGAGTCCTGCAGCACCAGCAGCAAGATAGTCCTTGATATTATTTAAGCCCACACCGCCTGTAGGCAATAATGGAATTTGCGGCAGTGGTCCCCCCATATCCTTGATAAACTTTGGACCTAAAGTGGTTGCCGGAAAAACTTTAATAATATCGCCGCCTTGTTCATAACCCTCCAAAATTTCAGTCGGAGTGTATGCAGCCGGAATACTCACCGCACCATATCTTTTGGTCATCCGAATCGTTTCAGCCTTTAACGTCGGAGATAGAATAAATTGAGCACCTGCAAGAAGGGCGCTTCGAGCAGATTCTGGATCCAAAACCGTTCCTGCGCCAACGGCCATTTCTTTACCAAATGTATCAGCGACCATCTCAATTGCAGATAGCGCTTTCGGGGAATTCATCGTGATTTCAACGACTCTTATCCCCCCTTCATATAAGGATCGAACAATGTTTAATGTATCCTCAGGGTTTGCTCCGCGAATAATAGCGATTAATTTGTGATCTAAGATTTTTTGCAGTGTACTCATTAGACATTCCCTTCCTTCTTAAAAACTAGCGATTGACTTCATCCCTTAAATTTGATTGAGTAAATTTCTCCAATTCAATCCTGTCCGGTAGTCCTTCTATATCACCGTTTATGGTAGCAACCATAGCACCGATCGCGCAGCCTCGTTTCACGGCCTCTCCAATAGATAGGCCATCGAGAAATCCAGAAAGTACCCCTGCAGCAAAACCATCTCCTGCTCCGACTGGATCGGCTACGTTTTTAACTGTAAAACTATCAATATATCCTTTTTCAGCTGCTGTAGAATAATAAGCCCCTTTTTCGCCAAGCTTGACGATAACGGTCTCTGCACCTAAAGCCAGTAAGGAACGAGCTGCTTTTTCACAATCCCTTGAGCCAAACAAAAATTCACATTCACCAATCCCAGGTAAGACAATGTCTGATTTCCCTGCAATTTCTAAGATAGTTGCCCTTGCTTCATCATCTTCCCACAGCTTCCTGCGAATATTTGGGTCAAACACAACCTTTACCCGGTTGTCCTTCGCAATTTCAATCGCATGAAAGATAGATTCCCTGCAAGATTGACTAAGAGCCGGCGTAATCCCCGATATATATAAGTATTTCGCCTGGGCGATATACTCTTGATCTATATCAGTAGGAGCGAGCTGACTCGCTGCTGAATTTTTTCGATAATAGTAAATATTAACCCGATCTTGATTGATAATTTCTTTAAAAAATACACCTGTTGGGGCATTCTCGTCCAAAGCTACTCGACTAATATCTACACCTTCTCCGCGAACGGAAGTTAGGATTTGAGCTCCAAATTCGTCTCTCCCTAACCGGCTAATCCACCCCGCCTTATGGCCAAGTTTAGCTAGCCCAATAAGTGTATTCGTTTCTGCACCAGCTATCTTCGAGGTAAATTGATTTGAATAGCGCATTTTTCCAGGCGTATTGGGGGTTAGTAAAACCATCGTTTCCCCAATGCTTATAACATCCATGTACTCACCTTGTTTCTTATAAAATACATCCCATACTTTCAGATATTTTCTTTGATGTCCAAAGGACGCGTTCCACTACCTCTGCTTTTTGAGCCAGCATTCGTTCTTTTGGACCTGCCACACTAATAGCAGCTTGAATCCTTCGATCCGCACCAAAAATAGGAGCTGCCACACAATATAATCCTTCTTCATTTTCTTCATCATCAATGGTGTAGCCAATTAATGAATACTGATACAGTTCTTTCTCTAGCTCTTCCCGATTGGTGATGGTTTTCGCGGTGATCGGTACTAAGTCAACCCGATCTAAGATACTTTTTCTATCCTCATCTGCCATATTCGCTAAAAAGGTTTTACCTAACCCCGTACAATAAAGCGGTTTACTATATCCCGTTTGAGCGGTTGTTCGAATCGATCGATTACTGTTTATTTTAGTAAGATAGACCAGATCCTCCCCTGACAGCGTTGCCATAAATACCGTTTCCTGGACACTTTGCATTAGTTTTTCAAGAAATGGCTTTGCTTGAAGAGAAATATCTAAGTTCTCCATAGCCATGGTGCCAATGTGAACTAACTTTGCTCCAAGCTTATATTTCTTCATGTTGTCTAAACTTAAATACCCTTGTTTTAAAAGAGTGCCAATAAGGTTCGATGTGCTGCTTTGCGGAAATGAAAGTTTTTCACTAATCTCTTTAATCGATAACCCATCAGGATTATTTGCTAGTAATTCAAATACCTGGAGAACTCGTTCAGCCGATTTTACCGACATACTCTCCCTCCTTCTTTCAAAATCACATATGTGATATTAAATCCTATATGTGATTATTACAGACACATAATAGCACCACTCCATCCCTCCGTCAACCGGTTAATGCAACCGTTCGCAAAAAATAATGACTCCACAGGTGGGTTCCTTTCGGGGACAATCGGGAGTTTTGCACACAAATATGCAGCCATTCGACTAAATACCAAATGGGTTATACTAATCAAACGTTCGGTTGAAACAGCTGCAAGTACTGACCTATATGGGTTTTCCCGGCTAAGGGGCGGAAGATTGTCGAGAACCGTTTGTTAATTTCGCAGGAAATAACCCAATTTTCCACAAAATCAGATAGGTTTCTATTAAACTTACATAATTCTATTAATTGCCCGTCTTTTCCCTATTACACAAACGATTGGTTAAAACTCCCCTCAGTATCTACCATGACTGGACTTATCGCTTCAAATACCTGAAAAGAATGTCGATAGCTGTCTCCAACAGTTCCTTTTTTAAAAAGGAACCCAGGTGGGCAGCTGAATTAGGATTTCCCCCCATTCAAATATGCGGCTTGTTACTGAATGTTCTCTAGTAAACCCAGTTAACAGAATCAATATAGAAGGTTATTAAAAATGAGGAATAACGAACTAACACCCCTTCCTGGGTTGAAAATCTGGCAATATCGAAGAATTAGAGCAGAATTCACAATGCACAAGGCACTGCTTTAATTACTAAGGTTAAAAAGCCAAATACATCTTGACCAACGAGTCCTGTTAGAGAACGGAAGGGTGTTGGTATCTATGCGGATTGGCTTCCATTACCCTCCTCATTTGGGACGTATGATCAATATGAGGGATTTGCACAAATAAAAGGTGAAATCAGTTGAGAAATTGTATTTTTGGGAGATGACTTTTTGATGTTAAAAGAGGTTTGTAAATGCGAATTTACTAATTCATTTAAACTAGAAGCGGATTTAGTGGCTGACCCTATTTGGTGCAACGTATGTGGCTGGAATCTTGAAATAGAGGATTTCCCTTTATCAGATAAATTACGGGAAGAACTATTGCAATGGGTATCGGAATATGGAAAATGGATTGATTTAGAAACCGATTCATTAAAGGAAAATGGATTAAAACAACAGGAAAATCACAATGAAAAAGGGTTGCAATTATTCCAAGAAGTGAAGAAACAGCTAGGAGAAAAATATCCAATCATATTTGTTCCAACCACACCATATTGAAAAATAATTGGAATTGAATTTCTTCTTATTGAAGTAAAGGGTGCAAGAGTTAAAGAACGAGGATTGCTACGGCGATCCTTTTTTGTTATTGAGCTAACGGGGCAGTATAGTTGAAGAAAAGTACAAAAAAACAAAATAAGAGAACCAATAGTGTTAAACAACACAATCATAAAGTGAAACAGCCTTTTTTATCAAGTTTAAATATGTAAAAATTTAATCGAATTTTCTGATTTAAAGAACGTAAAAGCAATCACTCAAGTCATTCGGTGTAAACAACGGCGCCAATTGTCCAAACCATGTAGTAATTTTTCAGGTGGCTTTTGCAGCCACTTCCTAGTATATCAGCAATGTAAGCGCAAACCAACTGGTTAATGTTGGACAATAAGAGTGTATGAAAAACTAAGAAAACAGGAGAAAAACAGAGTTTAACCAATTGGCTAAATTCGTTATTTCCCAACCTTCAGCGATTACCAAAATGGTCGAATTTGACCAAAAATGAGATTTGACCTATAAAGCCCAATAATGGCCCCCACATCGAATTTTAATGCCGCGCCCTATTTTTATTACCCTAGAACAAACAGAAAAAGCCCATACAAGCCAAATATGAAAGTCGATTTTAGGTCACACAGCGAAACCGAAAATAGATTGCTTGTTTTATTGAGTATGAGGTCATTCTTGCTAAATAAATATTATGATTGGATAAGATTGTGAATAAGTGTACTTAAAGTAACGGGTGCAAGAGTTGAATATCTGGCTGCCATTTTCGGCAGTCTTTTTCTTATAGTGCACACGGGGCAGGTTGAACAAGTGAGGTGAAATACAGCTCTTTTTTATGTTTATTGGAAGGAAATCATATATGCAATAGTTGTATTTGTTTATCCCTACTTTATTGTCACTCCTTAAATTCAAAATTTCATTTTCCTAAGGAATTTTTAATCAATGTAGTTCATATAATCGATAAGTGAAAACATATAAAAGGTGGGAACAATTCTATGTTTAAACCAAACCCAGCGAATACTGCAATAGTTATTACTGACCCTCAAAATGACTTTTTGTCTCCAGGCGGAAGAGGATATCATTTGACAAAGGCTAACATTAAACAGAATAATACTTTAGCCAACCTGGAACTACTATTAAGCACTGCCCGTAGTAAAGGTTATCAGCTCTTTGTTTCCCCGCACTTTTTATTTCCACATGACTATGATTGGCAGTTTACAGGGAACGAACAAGAGATGTTGATTAGTTTGCGTGTTTATCAGAAATTAAATCAATATAGTCCTCCAACTCCGGAAGCCGATTATGTTCCAACTTTAGCTCCGTATATCTGGGACAAAACAACCGTCATTGCAACACCGCACAAGGTGGCCAGTCCTCAGACAAATGATCTGGTCTATCAACTAAGGCAACGCAGAAAAGAACAAGTAATTTTGGCTGGGGTATTATCAAACGTATGTGTTGAATCGCATATGAGAGATTTAATCGAAAATGGCTTCAAGACAGCTGTTGTTTACGATGCAACTGCCACGATTAGTGAAAACGATTTTCATGCTGCTGTTACGAACTACCGAGCTTTCAGTAGTGCTACATGGACAACACGTGAAGCCATTTCAAATATGTAATGATACTCTTAAAAAGGCATACTAAAGAAGAGATTATTCGATACTAGCCAGTATATACCTCCATTATGTCCTCGACCTATGGTTTGAGATAAAGGTTAGGAAACAGTGCAAAGGACAAGCATACATAGTAAGATATGCAGATGATTTTGCGGAACTCCTTGCCCAATCTAACTCGGCGAATGCCTAGAGTCTATATAAACAAGGAGAGGAACGCTTTTTGCGTACCTCTCTTTTTATTAACATTTATTCCTCCTGTAGGAACCAATCCCAGTTAAGAAAGCATTTCTTCTTTTTCTTTTCCGTATTTATTATTCCCCTTTTTCTCTTTTTCCTTTAATACATAGCTGAGTAAGTCTAGTACAATACGGGCTGCTACTTGTCCGGTCATGCCCGTTGGATCATATGGCGGGGCAACTTCTACTAAATCAAAACCGATGACTTCTCCTCTTTTGGAAATTCCTTCAAGCAATTCATTTACCTCATCATAGAGGAGGCCGCCTGGAGAAGGTGTACCTGTTCCAGGCGCAATTGACGGATCGATACCGTCAATATCAATCGTTACATAATATTTTTCTCCCGCAGGAATTAGCTCCAGCACTTCCTTAAGTCCCTTCTTTCTCATCTGACGAGGTGATAGGACCACGCTGCCATACGCTCTTGCTGCTTCGACGTCTTCTATTTTGCTGCTGCTAATCCCGCGAATGCCAAACTGAAATATCTTCTGAACGTAATCCAGCTCAGATAAGCGACGCATGCAATTTCCGTGACCATACCGCATTCCCGAGCGATGATCCGCCCAGTCTAAATGGGCATCAATTTGAATCACATGAAACGGACCTATGTCTTCTAGTCCTTTTCCGACTGCTGCTGTGATGGAATGATCGCCGCCTAATACAACCGGCATAGCACCTTTGGAAATAATTTTTCGGATTGCTTCTTCTGTATTCTCATGGCACTGCATAATATCTCCGTGTACCATGTCTACATCCCCGCAGTCGACTACTTTCCATTCAGGCCCAAGGTACATAATATCGTTTTCAATATCATAAGCACCATCCAGACCGAAACTATATAATGTAGAGCCTTCGCGGATTCCTCTAGGGCCCATTCTTGCTCCTGATTTCCATTGTGTACCCATGTCATTAGGCACCCCAATGACCGCCACATCTGCGTCAAGCTGGTTCAGGTTCGCACATATTGGGTATTTTCCAAAAGTACAAATGCCTGTAAAAGGTAAATTTAAAAACTGTTTTTCATCACGATTAGACATTCATGCTGCCTCCTTCTAGATTTTCATCCTCGCTTTTTCCTAATGCAAGGTTTTCTGCCGGTGGGCCAGTTCTTAACCAAGGATCTTAAATTTTACTTCTATACTTTTTATACAATTAATTTTCAATTAAAGTTGTGGTTTTCACCTCATAAGTCTTTTGAAATAATTTCAGATAGTCTTCTTTTGTCAAATCCCTTGAATTCGCCTGAGTACACAAATGTTTAAAGGCTCCTTCGGCTAGGAAAGGGAAGTCTTCGGTATTTACATTGCCTAAATCCCGGAAGCTAGGAATGCCGATTTTTTTTGCCAGCTCTTTTAACAGCACAACACCTTCGTACGCCGTTTCTTCAACTGTTTTTCCTGCAGGATTTGCCCCAAGCTTGATTGCTACCAAGGCGTGCTTTTCTGGATTTGAAGGAATATTAAATTCAAATACATGTGGAAGAAAAATAGAATTCGCCACTCCATGTGGAGTATCATAGAGTCCTCCAAGTGGTTCGGCCATCGCATGTACAGCCCCAAGATCCGTGTTATCAAAGGCGATACCTGCAACTAAACTGCCCAAAAGCATATTTTTCCTAGCCTCTAAATCATGCCCATTTTCTACTGCTAATGGAAGGTATTTGGCTATTAATTCAATGGCATATAATCCCAAAGCATCTGAAAGTGGTTGAGCAACTTTGCAGGTATAAGCTTCAATTGCATGTGTAAGTGCATCCATTCCTGTAGCAGCTGTAATCGATTTCGGCAATGTTAACGTCAATTCAGGATCGACAAGTGCCAGTTTAGGAGCGATTTTCAAATCTAGTATCGCCTCCTTCTGTTTCGTCACGGTATCCGTAATGACAGAACCTCTTGTCACTTCACTACCGGTACCTGAAGTTGTTGGAATACAAATTAGTGGAGGAATTTCTCGTTCTAGTAAATTTACGCCGTAACGTTCTCTTAGCTCTCCTCCATGTGTCAAAAGTGTCCCAATTGCTTTGGCTGTATCCATTGAACTTCCGCCGCCAAGACCAATTAAGAGATCGATGTTCTCGTTTTTAAACTGTTGATAAGCACTCTCGCAATCTACATCTTTTGGATTAGGTGATATTTCATCATAAACAATATAATTGACACCTTCTTGATCTAAAGACTGTGTGATTTTTTCCAAAATTCCTGTTTGTGCAAGTCCTTTATCTGTAATAATGAGGGCTTTATTTCCACCTAATTCTTTAGCCCTTTTCCCAATATTCTTTACTTTCCCATTCCCAAACTCTATAGAAGTAGGCAGATTAAAATGAAAATCCCATAACATAATAAATTCCTCCTTTATTTTTTGGATATTTCGAATTTAAAATTTATATTGTTAATTAATTGCTAAACCATTCAGTTGGCTTAACATCTAAATTAATATTGATTTGTTTTACCTCAGTAAACGTATCCAAGCCAAAGGTTCCTAATCCGCGGCCAATCCCGCTCTGCTTGTAACCTCCCCACGGTGCTTCATTATAGGCGAGGTTATAAGCATTAACATAAGTAATTCCGGCTCTTACTTTTTTAATAACCCTCAAAGCTTTGGCGCCATCTTGTGAAAAAACACCTGCTGCAAGCCCGTATGAAGTATCATTTGCCAGCTGGATTGCTTCCGCCTCATCTTTAAACTTTTGAACGACAAGAACTGGACCAAATATTTCTTCCTGAACAATTCTCATGTTAGGTTTGGTGTCAACAAATATTGTTGGCTCAAAGAAATAACCATTTTCAAGCCCGTTGCTTGTGATACGGTTGCCACCGCAAGCTAATGTAGCCCCTTCGTCTAAGCCAATTTGAATATATTCAAGGATATTCTTCATGTGATCTTCACTTACAAGCGGACCCATTTCTGTTGTCGAATCATCCCCAGGGCCAACTTGAATCTTTTTTGCTCTTTCTACCAATCTAGCAATGAATTTATCATGAATGCTCTCTTCTAACAGTAAACGGGATCCCGCATTACATACTTGACCGGCATTGGTAAAAATTCCATTCAAAGCATAATCGATGGCTGTCTCAAAATCCGCGTCAGCGAAAACAATATTTGGCGACTTGCCGCCTAGTTCGAGTGAAAGGTTTTTAATATTTCCTGTTGCTGAATTCATGATGCTTCTACCCGTTGCTGTACTACCTGTAAAAGAAATCAAATCCACCTTTTGGCTTTCCGCTAATTCATTTCCTACTGTTGAACCACCTCCTAAAACTAGATTTACAACACCAGCTGGTATCCCCACTTCTTCCATGATCTCAAATAATTTGTAAGTGGTGACAGGAGTGATTTCAGCTGGTTTAAATATAAGCGTATTTCCCGCAGCAAGCGCAGGGGCTATTTTCCAAGCTCCCGTCAACAATGGAAAATTCCATGGAGCGATAAGTCCGCATACACCGACAGGTTCCCGAATAACCATGGCTTGTACAGGATCGGCAACAGAATACGTTTGACCATTTGGCTTTGTCACTAACCCAGCATAGTATCGGAAACAATTCACGGTATCAGCAATATCAAACTCTGATTCTTTAAGGGGTTTTCCCGTATTCTCAGTTTCAAGTTTGCTAAGCTCGTCTGCCTTTTCTTCAATCTTATCCGCTATTTTAAATAAGTAGGTTGCACGTTCAGATGCCGGTAAGTCTGACCAAATTCCGGAGTCAAAAGCTGTTCGTGCAGTATTAATCGCCATTTGGGCTTCTTCTCTACTTCCTTTCGGAGCTTCAGCCATATTTTTACCGTTTGCAGGATTCACAACATAACTCCTTTCTCCACTTAATGAATCCATCCATTCACCATTAATAAACATTTTCAACTTCAGCATAATTACAAACCTCCAATATATTATTTTTTACCTTACCTGTTGAGGGATAACCTCTCGATCAATGTCTTGTACATTTTGTGGAATCAATTCTTTATCAAAATGAAACTCAGGAAGTGGTTGGCGGAACCCTTTCGTCATATAGACAAGATAAATCAAGCCGCATGCCATCCAGATGCCCCCGAGAATCAACGCATCCCTTTCTAAATGCGACCATAACCATGTCGTAAACGCTGCCCCAATGAGTGGTAATAATAGGTACCGAATGCAATCCATAAAAGAACGCTTATGATTTTTGATAAAATAATGGGCGATAACAGACAGATTTACAGATGTAAAGGCAATTAACGCTCCAAAATTGATAAACTTAATAACTTGTTCTAGGGTTAATGGAATTGCGAGTAAAGAAACTACGCCAATCACAATGATGCCAAGTGACGGTGTTTTAAATTTAGGATGAATGTATCCAAATATATTTTTGGGTAATACGGAATCTCGTCCCATCGCATATAACACTCGCGATGCGCTTGTGATTGAAGCGATCCCTGAAGAGAAATTACCAATAATCACTGCTGTAATAAAAATGGACTTAAATAAATTTCCTCCGACAAGCACTGCAATTTCAAGGGATGCAGAATCAGCATGTTTGAATGAAATGCCAGGATGCACCAATTGTGCTAAGTAAGAAGAGCCAATATACAAAACTCCGATAAACACTAGCATGATAATAATCGCTCTTGGGATCGTTTTTTCGGGATTGATTGTTTCCTCTGATAAAGTGGTGAGTGAGTCAAAACCAAGAAAACTAAAGCAAAGAATGGTAGCACCTGCCAAGATAACGGACAAGGAAACATCTGCATCAAACAATGGCTTAATTGAGAAAAGACTACCCGTCCCTACTCCTTCCGATAAACTTTTGAATGTTAATATCCAGAAAAGGCAAACAAAAATGACTTGAGCAATAACAAAAATTTTACTCGTTATTGCTGAGATCTCCACACCTAGTATGCTCGGAGATACGATGCTTGCAGTCAACACAATTACCCACACATAATGCGGGATTCCAGGAAATACAGCACTTAAAAAGACAGTGGACATCAAGCAGGTAACCATAGGCGTTAACATATAATCAAGCATAATCGTCCAACCGACAATGAACCCAACCTCAGAATTAATAGATTTTTGCGTAAAGGAATAGGCTGAACCTGAGATCGGGTAGGCTTTCGCCATCTTGCCATAGCTGAGAGCTGTAAAAAGTATTGCTAGAAAAGCAATAATGTATGCAGCCGTAATAACACCTCTTGAGGTAACGGCAGCAATTCCATAGGTATTAAAAAACACCATGGGGTTATTCCATGCAATCCCTAAAAAAACAACCTGTGACAAAGTAAGTGTTCTTGCAAGCGCTTTCTGTTTCATAACTCAACTCCCTCCGTGTTAATAAATTTAATTCCTAGATTATTTAGAACATTTCGTATTTTTATTGTAAACCTTATTGTTACACAAAGGTCAATAGGTGTATTATATTTTTTAGGGGGGTGATTTCACTGAAAATAAAGGAAAAATTAGCCATTGGTGAAATGGCGAGGTTAAGAGGGGTAACAACGGAGACTTTACGCCACTATGATCGGATTGACCTATTCAAACCTCAATATGTCGATCCCGATTCGGGGTATCGCTACTATTCTATTTTTCAATATGAAGTTTTAGGGACCATTAAAGAGTTGCGGCAACTTGGGATGAGTACGGATGAAATAAAGGATTATTTTAATGAACGTAATTTTAATAAGTCCTTGGATATTCTGAAAACCAAGCATACGGAACTTGTGTCAAAACTGAACGAGTTACATGACTTGGAGGAAAATATTCGGGGGAAAATTGGATACTTGGAGCATGTAGCGAAAGAAAAAGAACTTCAATCGGTGTTTTTCCGCGAAATAGGAAGAAGGAAGTTAATTACCTTAAATGAAAAAATAAATAATAATTTAGAACTCAGTTATGGTGTTATAAGGTTAGAGAATATGCTCACCGAGAAGACACCAATTCTGGCTAGTAATAGACTAGGCATTATCATCCAAGAAGCGGATCTTAGAGCGAAACGATTTGAAGAACCATCCATCATTTTTGTAGTGGCAAAAAATAAAGAAAAAATACCAAAACAGTGTCAAATGACGGTTCCTGCTGGGTTATTTGCGTGTATTCGTTATAACGGGGAATTATTATGGAATCGAAGCGAAAGTTTGAGTAAGATATTGGAATATCTTGATGAAACCGGATATCAAATAACCGGCGATGCGCTGCAAATTATGCACGTCGATATTACAATCACAGATAAACCAAATGAGATTACATTCGAAATTCAAGTTCCAGTTCAAATTTAGGGACGGGGGGACAATTCAAATTAGGCAATAGACAAAGGAGGGCCAATGGCCCTCCTTTTGTTCACATATTTTAATTTAACCATACCACCTGATAGATACAAATGAAACAAACTTCGCCCATTTCCCTCAAGTTTCCCTTTTAATCAATCGTTTGATTAGAATGGCTGCACTCCTTGATAAATATGAATCAGCCTTCCCCAAGGCATAAATAAATTGTTGAAAAATGGTCTTGAAATTGGGGAAAGAAACGGTCCAAACCACTTTTGTCACTAATCGACAGCCGTTCGATTAAATTCTATTTAAACTATACTACTCAAACCTTTAGTTAAAAAATCTACAAGTACTGATTTATAAGAGCCTCTCCTGCTAGGCAAGAATGAAAATTGTCGAGAACCGGAAGTAAATTCCGCAGGAAATATCTCAACTTTCCACAAAATCAGATAGGTTTCAAATAAACTTACATAATTCTATTAATTGCCCGTCTTTTCCCTACTACACAAACGATTGGTTAAAACTTGCCTCAGTACCCACCATGACTGGATTTATCACTTAAAATACCTGAAAAGACTGTCGATCGCTGTCTCCAACCATGCCTTTTTAAAAAAGGGAACCCAAGTGGGCAGCTGAATTAGGATTTCTCCCTATTCAATTATGTGGCCTTTTACTGAGTGTCCTCTAGTAAAACTAGTTAACAGAATAAATATAGAAGGTTATCAAAATCCTGTGTTTCAGCAAAGACGTGATTATTCTCATCGTATATATAGAACTGTTTGTCGACAAAATTCAGGCTGTAAACAAAATTAGCTTTGGACACCAAGTTTATGAAAAATTTACATTATTAAATCTCATTCAAAAATGATTGAATAAACGGTATGGCAGCACCTATAGGTACGCCATTAGCAGGTGAACGGCTAATATGAATAAATGGTTCATTACTTGGAAATGCTGTTTTTTTATTAACTTTTTCATGAAGAATTTCAATATCTTCTTCCTTTAAGTATGGAGATATATGTCCACCGATAATAAATTCTCTGTTAAGGACAAGATGTATATTGTTGATTGAAAATGCTAAATTATCTAAAAAGTAATTCCACCTCTCAACATAAGAAGGGATTCTAGAACGTACCTGTTGGAAGAAAAAATCTAATGATTCATCTTCTTCTAGAAGCGCATTAACAGAGCTATACGTTTCCATGCATCCTTTGTTTCCGCAGTAACAAGAAGGACCATCAGGATTAATTGTCATATGTTCTATCGTTCCACTATGTCCTTCTTTTCCCATATAAATTTGACCATCTATGATAATAGCACCCCCAAGGTGCGGCCCAATCGAGAGATAGACAGCATCTCCAATATCATTTCTTACCCACAGCTCTGTTGTTGCGGCACACTTGGCATCATGTAAAAACATACAGGGATAAGGGAGATACTGTGCAAAAACCTCAATATCTAATCCTGTAGAGATCAATATTTTTCCATAAGTGATTTTCTTTCCGTCATTCGACGTTAATCCTTGGACAGCAAAACCAATCCCAAGAACCTGCTCTTCTTTCACATCGAGAGACGAGATGAATGACTGTACAGCTTGGCTTACCTCTTTGTAATAACCATCTTCATTAGAATACTCCATCGCCAGTCTCTCTTGCTGAAAGGCATGCCCACGCAAATCAATGGCCAGAATCTGTACAGTCCCCTTCTGAATCTCTACCCCAATGCTGATCCTAGCCTGAGGGCAAATGGCATAAGCAGCTGCACGCCTTCCCACCGAAGATTCAAACTGCCCGCTCTTCTCAATCAATTTTTCTTTTTCCAAGCGAACGAGGTTCTGGGTGACCGTCGGTAAACTCAAATGAAGCTGATTGGCAACTTCTTGTTTTGAAAGCTTCTCATATTGATAAATGAGATGGTAGATCGATGAGTAATTGCCTTTTTTTATATCTTTAAACGTGATGCTATTGTCCATGGAAAATACCCCATTTTATAAACTAATTTTATAAAAACATTTACTTTAACTCTTATAAATATATCATAAGAGCGGATACATTCACAGCTTTGTCAAAGGTGTCTGCTAATTTTAAATTTTATAATTATTGACTATCGGGGAAAATAGTTTTATTATGTAAATGTATTTTATAAAATCATTTTACAAAATAAATTAACTAAAAGGGAATGGGAAAAATGGGGATTATTGAAAAAATGAGACTGGACGGAAAGAAAATTTTTGTAACAGGTGGTGCAAGGGGTATTGGTAAAAGCGTTGCAACTGCTTTCGCTGAAGCAGGAGCAGATGTAGCAATTGTGGACTTGGATATCGAGGAAGCCACAAAGACAGCGAAGGAACTTGAAGAAAATAATGGAATCAAGTCGATTGCCATCAAGGCAGATGTCACTAACCCAGCAGATGTTGATGCTATGATTGAAACCATACTAGAAGTATTTGGACGTTTAGATGTTGCCTTCTGTAATGCAGGAATCTGCATGAACGTACCAGCAGAGGAAATGACCTTTAAACAGTGGAAAAAAGTCATCGATATTAATCTTACCGGTGTATTTCTAACGGCCCAAGCAGCTGGAAAAGTCATGTTAAAACAAGGTGGCGGTTCTATTATTAATACTGCTTCTATGTCTGGACATATTGTGAATGTGCCACAACCACAGTGCTCCTACAATGCTTCTAAAGCAGGAGTGATCCAGTTGACAAAATCTCTGGCAGTGGAATGGGCAACAAGAAATGTGCGCGTAAATTGTATCAGTCCTGGATATATTGGAACAGAACTTACATTAAATTCTCCAAGCTTACAGCCGTTGATCGAACAGTGGAATGAAATGGCACCGCTTCACCGAATGGGTCGACCAGAAGAACTTCAGTCCATCTGTGTTTATCTAGCAGGAGACACTAGCAGCTTTACGACGGGATCTGACTTTGTCATCGATGGAGCTTTCACTTGCATTTAATAGACTAATAGATTCTTTAGGAGGACTATCTATGAACTATCTACTCGGTACAGATATCGGAACATCCGGTACCAAAACCATCCTAATGGACACAGAAGGCAATCTGATTGCTCAAGATTTACAGGAATACGATGTATTGACCCCAAAGCCTTTATGGGCAGAGCAATGGCCAGAGGTTTGGCTTGATGCAGCGAAAACCTCGATTAAAAACACGGTACAAAAGGCTGGAATTCCAGCGGAGAAAATACGTGGTATCGCCATTAGCGGTCTATATGGAGGTTCAGGAATTCCATTGGACGAAAAAATGGAGCCTGTTAGGCCGTGCATGATATGGATGGATCGAAGAGCAGAAGCGGAAACAAAGTGGATAATAGATCATATCGGGGAAGAAAAACTTCTCGAAATTACCCATAATGGAGCCGACCCTTATTATGGCTATACCAAAATGTTATGGATGAAAAATCATGAACCGGAAAACTGGAAGAAAACCAAGCTCTTTCTCCCACCAAATGATTATGTCATTTATAAACTGACCGGAGAAATTGCCATTGATTATTCTTCTGCTGGAAATATCGGCGGAATTTTTGATATGAATAACAGAACCTGGTCAAATGGCATGATGGATGCGATGGGAATTCCTCTTTCGATGATGCCAGAAAAAATCGTGGAATCAACCGATATTGTGGGTGGATTGACAAAAGAAGCCGCAGTTGAGTTGGGACTTTCTGAAGGAATGCCAGTGATCGCCAGTGGTATTGACTGCGGTGCTGCCAATATCGGCCTCGGTGTATTTGAATCTGGTATTTATGCAGCCGCAATTGGAACTTCGATGTGTGCAGCCTTCATTTCCGATAAACCAGTGAAAGGAAAAGATTTGATTGTTTGGCCCTATTTATATGATGCCAAAAGACTTTCTTATTATTTTGCAGGTGGAGCTACAGCTGGAGCCATAGTGAAATGGTTCCGTCAAACGATGTGTCAATATGAATTGAAAGTAGAAAAAGCTGGCGGGAAAAATGCCTATGATGTGTTAAATGGACAGGCAGCTAACATTCCGGTTGGAAGCGAAGGTTTGATTGTCCTTCCTTACTTTATGGGAGAGAGAAGTCCAATTTGGGATTCCGATGCAAAAGGTACCATCGTGGGACTTTCATTGGCACATACAAAAGCTCATATTTATCGCGCATTTCTGGAAGCGGTTGCGTTCTCTTTACGAGATGCAATCGAAGCGACCGGAGAAGATCTTGGAGAATATATCTTGCTTGCCGGTGGTGTCACAAAGTCAAAATTGTGGAGACAAATCTTTGCCGATGTCACAGGCTATCCAGTTGTCTGCCCGATTCATGATGTAGAAGCAAATATGGGAGATGTCATGCTGGCTGGAATTGGTACGGGTCTCCTCTCTTATGAAGATGTGAAGAAATGGCAGGTTCTCGATGAGAAGATTATGCCAAATAAAGAGAATCATAGGAAATATAATGACTATTACCATGTTTATAAATCTATCTATCAAAATTTAAAGTCTGATATGAAAACGTTGACAAGACTGTCTACAACATGATTTGAGCATATGCTTTACCAATTTAAAAAAGGGATATGTGATAGAAATGAATATATGGAAAAAAAGAATTGGATATGGGGCGGGCGACTTCGCCTGCAACCTCGTATTTAGTACAATGGCGTCTTACCTGCTGTTTTTTTATACGGATGTCTTTGGAATAACCGCAACCGTAGCTGGTACTTTAATGTTAGTAACCAAAGTCATTGATGCTTTTGCCGATACGGGTATGGGATTATTGGTGGATCGGACTCGTACTAGGTGGGGGCAAGGAAGACCCTACTTCCTGATCGGAGCGATTCCGTTTGCTGTCTTTACGGTCATGACCTTTATTGTTCCTGATTTCAGTATGTCAGGAACAATTTTATGGGCTTATATCACTTATTGTTTGTTGAATATTGCTTATACGGTGGTCAATATCCCTTTAAATACGATTGTACCAAGGTTAACCTCAGATAACCATGAGCGAAACTGGTTAGTATCGACTAGAATGATTTGTGCGTTAATTGGAACCGCTTTAGTTATGTCGATTACGACGCCGATGGTCAATTTCTTCGGTCAAGGAGATAACCAAAAAGGTTATTTCATTACGATGACCGTTTATGGCATCGCGGCGGTGATCGTATTTGTGTTTACCTTTATGAATACAAAAGAGGTGGTTCCGCCAACCGTCCAACCTGGAAAATCTTCTTTTAAACAGGATTTTAAAGGATTGACTGGCCCTGCCGTTATTTTCTTTATCTTGAACTTTCTCTATTTTGGTCTTTTTGTCATTAGAAATACAACCGTGATCTACTATTTCACGTATAATTTGGGCCGTACGGATTGGCTGACGTTTGTAGGACTATTCGGTATTCTCTCTGGTCTGCCAATGCTGCTGCTTTTACCTTGGCTTCAAAAGAAGATGCCCAAGAAAAATGTATTGCTTATAAGTACAGTCATTTATATGGTTGGAGATTTTGTGATTTATTTCGGAAAGACCTCACCTGTCTTACTGATTGCCGGTTTGGCGATTACTGGGCTTGGGATTTATGGCATCTTCGGCACCACCTTTGCGATTCAGCCAGATGTTATTGATTATTCAGAGTACAAAAACAATCGAAGCATTGCTGGGATGATTGCCGCTTTCCAAGGATTTTTTGTAAAAGTAAGCTTGGGCCTTGGAAGTGCACTTGTAGGAGTTATCCTGAAATTGGGCGGTTATGTTCCAAATGCAAAACAAACTGCAACCGCTTTAAACTATATTGAAATCAGCTTTATCTGGGTCCCAATGGCCATTTGTGTACTGATTGGAATTACGATGTTTTTCTATAAACTTGATGATAAACGAGCGGTGATGGATGTAGAACTCGAACGGCGACGTGCATTGGTAAACCAAAATGTTGTAAACCTTTAATAAAGCGTATTCATTAAGTATACAAGAGGAATAAAATGAAAAGATCATGAATGTATTTGTGAGACATGGGTATGGTACCTATAGTAAGTTTCGGGGACTGCTACTAGAAATAGTATCCATGTCTTACATTCTCTCATCAGCAGCTGTCCTCAACAAATTGCACTTGAATGGATTTTCCCCCCTTCACGGGCACTGTGAACCTTCCAGAGCGACCACCTATCACTTACATTCTCATAAATTGCTAATCCTCGAACACAATATAATTTCCAACGCATAACAAAAAGACAACCTTTTCAGGTTGTCCTTAATATGCCTGGCAACGTCCTACTCTCACAGGGACGCGTGTCCCAACTACCATCGGCGCTGAGAAGCTTAACTTCCGTGTTCGGTATGGGAACGGGTGTGACCTTCTCGCCATTGCTGCCAGACTATTTTTTTAGAGGAATCAATCATTCCCTCAAAACTAGATAATGCAGAAGAAGTTTGTAAAACTGAGTGTGCCTTAAAAATTGGTTAAGTCCTCGAACGATTAGTATCAGTCAGCTCCACATGTTACCACGCTTCCACCTCTGACCTATCAACCTGATCATCTTTCAGGGTTCTTACTAGCTTGCGCTATGGGAAATCTCATCTTGAGGGGGGCTTCATGCTTAGATGCTTTCAGCACTTATCCCGTCCGCACATAGCTACCCAGCGATGCCCTTGGCAGAACAACTGGTACACCAGCGGTGCGTCCATCCCGGTCCTCTCGTACTAAGGACAGCTCCTCTCAAATTTCCTGCGCCCACGACGGATAGGGACCGAACTGTCTCACGACGTTCTGAACCCAGCTCGCGTACCGCTTTAATGGGCGAACAGCCCAACCCTTGGGACCGACTACAGCCCCAGGATGCGATGAGCCGACATCGAGGTGCCAAACCTCCCCGTCGATGTGGACTCTTGGGGGAGATAAGCCTGTTATCCCCGGGGTAGCTTTTATCCGTTGAGCGATGGCCCTTCCATGCGGAACCACCGGATCACTAAGCCCGACTTTCGTCCCTGCTCGACTTGTAGGTCTCGCAGTCAAGCTCCCTTGTGCCTTTACACTCTGCGAATGATTTCCAACCATTCTGAGGGAACCTTTGGGCGCCTCCGTTACTCTTTAGGAGGCGACCGCCCCAGTCAAACTGCCCACCTGACACTGTCTCCCACCCCGATCAGGGGTGCGGGTTAGAATTTCAATACAGCCAGGGTAGTATCCCACCGACGCCTCCACCGAAGCTAGCGCTCCGGCTTCTCAGGCTCCTACCTATCCTGTACAAGCTGTACCAAAATTCAATATCAGGCTACAGTAAAGCTCCACGGGGTCTTTCCGTCCTGTCGCGGGTAACCTGCATCTTCACAGGTACTATAATTTCACCGAGTCTCTCGTTGAGACAGTGCCCAGATCGTTACGCCTTTCGTGCGGGTCGGAACTTACCCGACAAGGAATTTCGCTACCTTAGGACCGTTATAGTTACGGCCGCCGTTTACTGGGGCTTCGATTCAGAGCTTCGCGTGAGCTAACCCCTCCTCTTAACCTTCCAGCACCGGGCAGGCGTCAGCCCCTATACTTCGCCTTGCGGCTTCGCAGAGACCTGTGTTTTTGCTAAACAGTCGCCTGGGCCTATTCACTGCGGCTCTTCGAGGCTATTCACCTCAAAAAGCACCCCTTCTCCCGAAGTTACGGGGTCATTTTGCCGAGTTCCTTAACGAGAGTTCTCTCGCTCACCTTAGGATTCTCTCCTCGCCTACCTGTGTCGGTTTGCGGTACGGGCACCTTTTATCTCGCTAGAGGCTTTTCTTGGCAGTGTGGAATCAGGAACTTCGGTACTAAATTTCCTTCGCTATCACAGCTCAGCCTTCGCGAGAAGCGGATTTGCCTACTTCTCAACCTAACTGCTTAGACGCGCATATCCAACAGCGCGCTTACCCTATCCTCCTGCGTCCCCCCATTGCTCAAACGATAAAGAGGTGGTACAGGAATATCAACCTGTTGTCCATCGCCTACGCCTTTCGGCCTCGGCTTAGGTCCCGACTAACCCTGAGCGGACGAGCCTTCCTCAGGAAACCTTAGGCAATCGGTGGATGAGATTCTCACTCATCTTTCGCTACTCATACCGGCATTCTCACTTCTAAGCGCTCCACCAGTCCTTACGGTCTAGCTTCAACGCCCTTAGAACGCTCTCCTACCACTGACATCTAAGATGTCAATCCACAGCTTCGGTGATACGTTTAGCCCCGGTACATTTTCGGCGCAGAGTCATTCGACCAGTGAGCTATTACGCACTCTTTAAATGATGGCTGCTTCTAAGCCAACATCCTGGTTGTCTAAACAACTCCACATCCTTTTCCACTTAACGTATACTTTGGGACCTTAGCTGGTGGTCTGGGCTGTTTCCCTTTTGACTACGGATCTTATCACTCGCAGTCTGACTCCCACGGATAAGTCTTTGGCATTCGGAGTTTGTCTGAATTCGGTAACCCGATGAGGGCCCCTAGTCCAAACAGTGCTCTACCTCCAAGACTCTTACTACGTGAGGCTAGCCCTAAAGCTATTTCGGAGAGAACCAGCTATCTCCAAGTTCGATTGGAATTTCTCCGCTACCCACACCTCATCCCCGCACTTTTCAACGTGCGTGGGTTCGGGCCTCCATCCAGTGTTACCTGGACTTCACCCTGGACATGGGTAGATCACCTGGTTTCGGGTCTACGACCACATACTCATACGCCCTATTCAGACTCGCTTTCGCTGCGGCTCCGTCTTTTCAACTTAACCTTGCATGGGATCGTAACTCGCCGGTTCATTCTACAAAAGGCACGCTATCACCCATTAACGGGCTCTAACTACTTGTAGGCACACGGTTTCAGGAACTATTTCACTCCCCTTCCGGGGTGCTTTTCACCTTTCCCTCACGGTACTGGTTCACTATCGGTCACTAGGGAGTATTTAGCCTTGGGAGATGGTCCTCCCTGCTTCCGACCGGATTTCTCGTGTCCGGCCGTACTCAGGATCCACTCAGGAGGGAACGAAGTTTCGACTACAGGGTTTTTACCTTCTATGACGGACCTTTCCAGGTCGCTTCATCTACCCCGTTCCTTTGTAACTCCATGTTGAGTGTCCTACAACCCCAAGAGGCAAGCCTCTTGGTTTGGGCTATGTCCCGTTTCGCTCGCCGCTACTCAGGGAATCGCGTTTGCTTTCTCTTCCTCCGGGTACTTAGATGTTTCAGTTCCCCGGGTATGCCTTCCATACCCTATGTATTCAGGTAAAGATACTGTTCCATTACGAACAGTGGGTTCCCCCATTTGGAAATCTCCGGATCAAAGCTTACTTACAGCTCCCCGAAGCATATCGGTGTTAGTCCCGTCCTTCATCGGCTCCTAGTGCCAAGGCATTCACCGTGCGCCCTTTCTAACTTAACCTAAAAGGTTATTCTCTTACTTACATAAGAGAGAAAACTAAAATGGCAAGGAAAAATTGAACTTCATTTTTCCCATTGACTCGGTTCTTACATTGACTTCTTCATTACGATTATCTAGTTTTCAAAGAACGAACGTGTCTTGAGAGAATTGCACTCTCAAAACTAAACAAACAAGAAACGTCAATCAAACAAACTGTTTTGTCTGGCTCATATGTCCAGCTTTATCCTTAGAAAGGAGGTGATCCAGCCGCACCTTCCGATACGGCTACCTTGTTACGACTTCACCCCAATCATCTGTCCCACCTTAGGCGGCTGGCTCCTTGCGGTTACCCCACCGACTTCGGGTGTTACAAACTCTCGTGGTGTGACGGGCGGTGTGTACAAGGCCCGGGAACGTA
Organism: Bacillus sp. OV166; assembly: GCF_900177675.1. Lineage (GTDB taxonomy): Bacteria > Bacillota > Bacilli > Bacillales > Cytobacillaceae > Neobacillus. Next base: position 6,284,650 of record NZ_FXWM01000001.1, read on the forward strand.
TTCACCGCGGCATGCTGATCCGCGATTACTAGCGATTCCGGCTTCATGCAGGCGAGTTGCAGCCTGCAATCCGAACTGAGAATGGTTTTATGGGATTGGCTAAACCTCGCGGTCTTGCAGCCCTTTGTACCATCCATTGTAGCACGTGTGTAGCCCAGGTCATAAGGGGCATGATGATTTGACGTCATCCCCACCTTCCTCCGGTTTGTCACCGGCAGTCACCTTAGAGTGCCCAACTAAATGCTGGCAACTAAGATCAAGGGTTGCGCTCGTTGCGGGACTTAACCCAACATCTCACGACACGAGCTGACGACAACCATGCACCACCTGTCACTCTGTCCCCCGAAGGGGAAAATCCTATCTCTAGGAGTGTCAGAGGATGTCAAGACCTGGTAAGGTTCTTCGCGTTGCTTCGAATTAAACCACATGCTCCACCGCTTGTGCGGGCCCCCGTCAATTCCTTTGAGTTTCAGCCTTGCGGCCGTACTCCCCAGGCGGAGTGCTTAATGCGTTAGCTGCAGCACTAAGGGGCGGAAACCCCCTAACACTTAGCACTCATCGTTTACGGCGTGGACTACCAGGGTATCTAATCCTGTTTGCTCCCCACGCTTTCGCGCCTCAGCGTCAGTTACAGACCAGAAAGCCGCCTTCGCCACTGGTGTTCCTCCACATCTCTACGCATTTCACCGCTACACGTGGAATTCCGCTTTCCTCTTCTGCACTCAAGTCCCCCAGTTTCCAATGACCCTCCACGGTTGAGCCGTGGGCTTTCACATCAGACTTAAAGGACCGCCTGCGCGCGCTTTACGCCCAATAATTCCGGACAACGCTTGCCACCTACGTATTACCGCGGCTGCTGGCACGTAGTTAGCCGTGGCTTTCTGGTTAGGTACCGTCAAGGTACCGGCAGTTACTCCGATACTTGTTCTTCCCTAACAACAGAGCTTTACGACCCGAAGGCCTTCATCGCTCACGCGGCGTTGCTCCATCAGACTTTCGTCCATTGTGGAAGATTCCCTACTGCTGCCTCCCGTAGGAGTCTGGGCCGTGTCTCAGTCCCAGTGTGGCCGATCACCCTCTCAGGTCGGCTACGCATCGTCGCCTTGGTGAGCCGTTACCTCACCAACTAGCTAATGCGCCGCGGGCCCATCCGTAAGTGTCAGCCGAAACCGACTTTCAGCTTTTCCTCATGAGAGGAAAAGGATTATCCGGTATTAGCACCGGTTTCCCGGTGTTATCCCAGTCTTACAGGCAGGTTGCCCACGTGTTACTCACCCGTCCGCCGCTAATCAACAGGAGCAAGCTCCTATTGATCCGCTCGACTTGCATGTATTAGGCACGCCGCCAGCGTTCGTCCTGAGCCAGGATCAAACTCTCCAAGAAAGTTGATTAGCTCATTTTGTTACGTTGGCTCATGTTCTCTATATTAATAGAAGAAACACGATTAAATTATTGTTTGTTGACGTTTTTGTTTGTTTAGTTTTCAAAGAACAATCTATCATGTCAGAAGCGACAATGATTATTATATCGAATCTCCATTACTATGTCAATATAATAATTTAACTTTTTTGTTATCACCTTTAACTAATAAAACAGCCGTTAAAAGCAACTTCCTCATAATAACACCTTCGGTCTACATATACAACAGAAACTTTTTCTGAGATAACAATATCTTATCTTTTTAAATCCACAACCAACCCTAAAATATTCAGCTACGATTTTATTCAGCCACTTTCGGTGCGTGATAGTGGATTGCGCCCATTAGAGTAGACACGAATAATTCGGGGAATCTATGACCATAATGGTCATAAATAAGGAGTGATTTCGTTGTCTACTATTAGAAAAAGTAAATCTTATTCATTTGAACTTAAACTAAATGCTGTTAATAGAGTTCAAGCTGGTGAAAGTGTGAAAATTGTGGCGAAGCTGCTTGAGATTGTTGATCCAGACTATATTTATGTATGGATTAAGAAGTATGAAACTTATGGTGAAGTTGGATTAAAACGTAAAAAGAGAAACAGTTTAATTGATGATAAAGAGAAAATCAAAGAGTTAGAAATGGAAAATGAAATATTAAAAAAGTACCTTCAAATTCTAAAAAGGGGGGGAAAAAAGCTAAGTTCCAAGTAATAGATGAGCTTAAATCAAAATATCCTATCTCAAAAATTTGTAAAATACTTGTAGTTTCCCGGGCTGGATATTACAAATATATAAAAAACAAAGGAAAAAAGAAAAAGGAAACAAATAGAGATAAAGAGTTAAAAGAATATATTACGATAATTCACCATCAACACCACAAGAACTATGGTTATCGCAAAATAAATGCCGAATTAAGAGATAAGTATAACCTTCCGGTTAGTGAGAAAATAATGCGGAGATTAATGAGTGAGTTGGGGTTAAAAAGTCAAGCGCGTAGAGATAAAAGAAAATCTATCAATGGACAAAGTCATAAAGTATCTTCGGCTGGCCATATCTATGAAAACCTATTAAAAAAGGGATTTCTCCACTTCTGAAATTAGTGAAAAATGGGTTACAGACGTAACAGAAATTCCGATAGGAAATACAAAACTTTATCTCTCTGCCCTAATGGATTTACATGATAATTATATTTTAGGATATCAATTATCTGGATCCCATGATGTCAATCTAGTAGAAGATACGCTTGTCTCTGCATTAGAAAATAGAAATAAAAAGAAGGGGATGATTATTCATTCTGACCAAGGAATGCCCTACCGGTCAAATAGATGGAAAGAGTTAATGGGGGAAGGGGAAAATACAATCACTCCAAGTATGTCTAGAAAAGCAAATGCCCTCGATAATGCATGTATAGAAAGCTTTTTCTCCTTTCTAAAAGCAGAACGCAAAGAACTAAAAACAGTTAGGGTTATAGACGAAGCTAAACAGATTATTCATGAGTATATAAACTATTATAACCATCACCGAATTCAAGGGGTCTTAGATTACAAAACACCTAAACAATATGCAGCAGCCAGTTAAGAGACAGACCACAGGGCTAGTCTTTCTCCTTCGCATCTTACAGACCAATTCTCAGAATTCTGGGGGGCTGTCAAGTGCTTTCCTTGACAGGCTCCCAGGGTTCTGAGACCATGCGAAAAGATGAGAAGAAGAAAGGAACCAGAGTGAAAGGTTAATTTATTAATAATCCACCCAAAAGCCCTTTCTACAAAGGTGCTTTTTTTTGAATGATTCGATACTCCTTATAAAAATAGTTATAAATACTTTTGTATTATTAAAATAATTCCTCTTTATCACAAGCTAATACTAACTGAAACAGCTAATTCACATCATATTTCTATATGATAGATAGGTGAATTCGACCAATTTCAATTTAGGCTATACTATTCAAACGATTGATTAAAACATGCGCGGCTATTTATTTATAAGCTTTTCCCATGCATGCATGGCAAGAAAATTGTCGATACGCGTATATAAATTTCGCAGGAAATAACCCACCTTTCTACAAAAAAAGATGTGTTTCTCTTAAACTTCCATATTTCTATTAAAACTCTGCCTTTTCGAAACTACCCAAACGTTTGATTAAAAGCAGCCTCATCTCCCTCCATTCCTGACTTTCTCTCTGCAAATGCCCGAAAAAAACGTCGAGGGATGTCTTCAAAAATAACTCAATTATAAAGGAACCAAAGTTAGCGACTAAACGAGGATTTTTGCCAAAATTAACATTCAAGTATCCGGGTTTTAACTTTCAATGTAAAAATCCCCTTCACAAAAAGTGAAGAGGATTTCCTTTTAAAATATTATTTAACTTTAACTGTCGCTTCCTTACTAACATTCTTTGCCTTATCAGTTGCTGTCACGGTTAAAACCGTGTTTTTCTTTTGAGCTTTGATTTTCACTTTGAAGTTCCCTTTGGAATCTGTTTTAGCTGTACCAATAACTATTTTATCTACTTTAATCGTAATGGTAGAGTATGCTTCGGCAGTTCCAGTCACTTCTTTTGTTGTGCTTTTCACTGCAGTTTTGATTTTCGGTGCTAATGGGGCGGTTTTGTCAATGACAATCACACTCTTAGCTACACTTACATTTCCAGCTGCATCTTTCGCTGTCACAATTACCTTTATACCTGCTTTTTGAACAGGAATCGTTACCTTATAGTTACCCTTAGCATCCGCTTTGGCGATGTACTTTTTCGTTCCAATTGTTACCGTAACAATCGCTCCTGCTTCAGCTTTACCAGTTACCACTTTTGCTAGGTCTGAGACAGCGGAAACGGTCGGAGTAACCGGTGCCGTTTTATCAAGAACTGTGATACTTTTTGCGACACTCACATTACCCGCTGCATCCTTGGCAGTTACAATTAACTTTGTGCCTGCTTTTTGAGCTGGAATGATCACTTTGAAGTTCCCATTTGTGTCAGCTTTAGCTGCATAAATCTTTGTTCCGATTAAGATCGAAACAGTCGCTCCCGCTTCAGTCTTACCAGTTACTTCCTTTGTCTTGTCTGAAACTGTATTTACTGTTAAAACTGATGGAGCTGTTTTGTCTATAACCTTTATTGTGGCTGCTTCACTTTCATTTCTAGTAGCATCTGTTGCGATGATTACTAATATTGTTCCAGCCTTTTGAACTGGAATGGCCACTTTATATTTACCATCTTGTCCTGCTGTCCCTGTACCGATTACTGTACCATTTACTTTCACTTCGACTTTTGATCCAGCTTCTGCTTGACCAGTAACAGACGTATCTTTGTCGGTTACTTCATTTATCGCAGGCTTTTCTGGCCCGGTTATGTCTCTTACCACTACTGTGGTTGTTTCACTTACATTACCAGCTTTATCAGTAGCAACAATGAATAATTCTGTGCCTGCATTTTGAGCTGGAATAGTAACTTTATATTTACCATCTTCTCCGGCAGTTTCAGTACCAATCACTGTACCATTTACTTTCACTTCGACTTTTGATCCAGCTTCTGCTTGGCCAGTAACAGACGTATCTTTGTCGGTTACTTCATTTACCGCAGGCTTTTCTGGCCCGGTTATGTCTCTTACCACTACTGTGGTTGTTTCACTTACATTACCAGCTTTATCAGTAGCAACAATGAATAATTCTGTGCCTGCATTTTGAGCTGGAATAGTCACTTTATATTGACCATCTTCTCCCGCAGTTTCAGTACCAATCACTGTACCATTTACTTTCACTTCGACTTTTGATCCAGCTTCTGCTTGGCCAGTAACAGACGTATCTTTGTCGGTTACTTCATTTACCGCAGGCTTTTCTGGCCCGGTTACGTCTCTTACCACTACTGTGGTTGTTTCACTTACATTGCCAGCCTTATCCGTTGCAATTATAACTAATTCAGTGCCTGCTTTTTGCGCGGAAATGGTCACTTTGTATTGGGCATCTTCTCCGGCAGTTCCTGTCCCAATCACTGAACCATTTACCTTCACTTCGACTTTTGATCCAGCTTCCGCTTGTCCTGTCAATGTAGTATCCTTGTCGGTCACTTCATTTACTGCAGGCTTTTCTGGGGCTGTTACGTCTCTTACCACTACTGTGGTTGTTTCGCTTTCATTCCCAGTTTTATCTGTAGCAACAATGAATAATTCTGTGCCTGCATTTTGAGCTGGAATAGTCACTTTATATTGACCATCTTCTCCCGCAGTTTCAGTACCAATCACTGTACCATTTACTTTCACTTCGACTTTTGATCCAGCTTCTGCTTGGCCAGTAACAGACGTATCTTTGTCGGTTACTTCATTTACCGCAGGCTTTTCTGGCCCGGTTACGTCTCTTACCACTACTGTGGTTGTTTCACTTACATTGCCAGCCTTATCCGTTGCAATTATAACTAATTCAGTGCCTGCTTTTTGCGCGGAAATGGTCACTTTGTATTGGGCATCTTCTCCGGCAGTTCCTGTCCCAATCACTGAACCATTTACCTTCACTTCGACTTTTGATCCAGCTTCCGCTTGTCCTGTCAATGTAGTATCCTTGTCGGTTACTTCATTTACTGCAGGCTTTTCTGGGGCTGTTACGTCTCTTACCACTACTGTGGTTGTTTCGCTTTCATTCCCAGTTTTATCTGTAGCAACAATGACTAATTTGGTGACTGCCTTTTGCACGGGAATGGTGACTTTATATTGGCCATCTTCTCCGGCCGTTCCCGTACCAATCACCGAACCATTTACCTTCACTTCTACTTTTGATCCAACTTCTGCTTGTCCTGTAACTGTAGTATCCTTGTCGGTTACTTCATTAACTTCAGGCTTTTCTGGGGATGTTACGTCTCTTACCACTATTGTGGTTGTTTCACTTACATTCCCAGCCTTATCCGTTGCAACAATGACTAATTCTGTACCTGCCTTTTGCGAGGATATGGTCACTTTATATTGACCATCTTCTCCGGCTGTACCCGTACCAATCACCGAATCATTTACTTTCACTTCTACTTTTGATCCAGCCTCTGCTTGACCGGTGACTGAAGTATCTTTGTCGGTTACTTCATTTACTACAGCCTTTTCTGGCGCTGTTACGTCTCTTACCACTACTGTGGTTGTTTCACCTACATTGCCAGCTTTATCCGTTGCAACAATGACTAATTCAGTCCCTGCTTTTTGCGCGGAAATGGTCACTTTATATTGACCATCTTCTCCGGCTGTACCCGTACCAATCACCGATTCATTTACTTTCACTTCTACTTTTGATCCAGCCTCCGCTTGGCCTGTAACTGTAGCATCCTTGTCGGTTACTTCATTAACTTCAGGCTTTTCTGGGGATGTTACGTCTCTTACCACTATTGTGGTTGTCTCACTTACATTCCCAGCCTTATCCGTAGCAACAATGACTAATTCAGTCCCTGCTTTTTGCGCGGAAATGGTCACTTTATATTGACCATCTTTTCCGGCTGTACCCGTACCAATCACCGATTCATTTACTTTCACTTCTACTTTTGATCCAGCCTCCGCTTTACCGGTGACTGAAGTATCTTTGTCGGTTACTTCATTTACTACAGCCTTTTCTGGCGCTGTTACGTCTCTTACCACTACTGTGGTTGTTTCACTTACATTGCCAGCTTTATCCGTTGCAACAATGATTAATACGGTTCCCGCCTTTTGCGCGGAAATGGTCACTTTATATTGACCATCTTCTCCGGCAGTTCCTGTACCAATCACGGAGCCATTTACTTTCACTTCTACTTTTGATCCAGCTTCTGCTTGTCCTGTAACTGTCGTATCCTTATCAGTTACTTTATTTACTACAGGCTTTTCTGGGGCTGTTACGTCTTTTACTACTATTGTAGTTGTTTCACTTACATTCCCAACCTTATCCGTATCAATAATGACTAATTCGGTCCCTGCCTTTTGCGCGGAAATGGTCACTTTATATTGACCATCTTCTCCGGTAATTCCAGTACCAATCACCGAACCATTTACCTTCACTTCTACTTTTGATCCAGCTTCCGCTTGTCCAATAACAGAAGTATCTTTGTCGGTTACTTCATTTACTACAGGCTTTTCCGGGGCGGTTACATCTCTTACCACTACTGTGGTTGTTTCACTTACATTGCCAGCCTTATCCGTTGCAATAATGACTAATTCTGTGCCTGCCTTTTGTACGGGAATGTTCACTTTATATTGACCATCTTCTCCAGCAGTTCCAGTACCAATCACAGATTCATTAACTTTCACTTCAACTTTGGAACCAGCTTCTGCTTTACCTGTTACAGTAGTTTCTTTGTCGGTTACCTCGTTTACTACTGGTTTTTCTGGTACAGTTACGTCTTTTACTACGACTGCGGTTGACTCACTTACGTTTCCTGCATTATCTGTAGCGATAATTATCAGTTCTGTTCCGGCTACTTGAACTGGAACAGTCAAAATAAACCTGCCGTCTTCTCCCACTGTTCCCGACTCTACTACCGAACCTTTTACTCTCAATTCAACTTTCGATCCTGGTTCTGCTTCCCCTGTAACTTTAGTATCTTTATCTGTTACTTCATTGACCGCAGGTTTTGCCGGGGCTGTTGCGTCTTGAAATACTATTTTAGCTGCTTCACTTTTATTTCCTGCTTGATCGGTTGCGGTAATAACTAATTCTGTCCCTGCTTTTTGGGCTGGGATGGTCAAAGCAAACTTGCCGTCTTCTCCCACTGTTCCCGACTCAACTACTGAACCATTTATTTTGGCTTCAATTTTAGATTCTGGCTCTGCTTCTCCAGTAACCGAAGTATTTTTATCGGTTACTTCATTGACGACAGGTTTTGCCGGGGCTGTTGCGTCTATAACTACAACCTTAGCTGCATCACTTATATTTCCATCTTCATCTGTGGCTATAATGACTAATTCAGTCCCTGCTTTCTGAACAGGAATGGTCACTGTAAATTTCCCATCTTCTCCCGTTACGCCTGTACTTACAGCTTCATTTATCTTCACATCTACTTTTGACCCAGTCTCTGCAGATCCAGTAACTGAAGTATCTTGATCCGTTACTACATTTACCACAGGTTTTGCCGGTGCTGTAGTATCTTTAACCACTACTTTAACTGTGTCGCTTACATTTCCAGCTTGATCGATTGAGATAATCACTAATTCTGTACCAGCTTTCTGGGTTGGAATGGTCACTGTAAACTTGCCATCTTCTCCCGCTGTTCCTGTTCCTACTACAGAATCATTTACCTTCACTTCCACTTTTGACCCAGCCTCTGCTTTTCCACTAACAGCAGGATCTTTATCCGTTACAGCATTTACTTCAGGTTTTGCCGGAGCGGTTGCGTCTTTAACGACAATATTAATTGCTTCACTTACATTGCCTGCTTTATCTGTTGCAGTAATCGATAGCTCAGTCCCGACTGGCTGAACAGGTATAACAATGGTAAATTCTCCATTTAGGTTCGTTGTCCCAGTACCAATCGATTCTCCATTTTTGGTCACTTTTACAACTGATCCAGCCTCCGCCTTACCAGTCACACGATTCGACTGATCTGTTACAGTCGAAACTTCAGGCTTCGCAGGGGCAGTTCCATCCAGAACGGTTACAACTGTTGGCTCAGATGTATTTCCGCTCTCATCTGCAACGTAAATACTCAACTTAGTGCCAGCAGATTGATAATAAACAGGAACACTAAAGGCTCCATAAACATTTGTAGTAGCTTCCCCTACGTAATATCCATTTTTATAGACATACACCGTTGATCTAGGTTCTGCGTAACCCGTAGCATAATAGTCGTAATCATACACAGCATAAATATCTGCCTTTGTAGGAGGTGTCACATCTCTAACAACGACACTCGTAGCTGAACTTGTATTTCCATTTAAATCAGTAGCTGTAACCAGAATTTCCGTTTTAGCCGCTTGTTTAGGAATACTCATTTGATAATATCCATTCCAATCGGCAGATGCCGAACCGATGACCACTCCATTTACGGAAGCTGAAACGGTAGATCCTGCTTCGGCACTACCAGAGACCACCGTCGAATTTTCATCAACACTATCTACACTTGGAGGATTCGGCGGATAAATATCCTTTTCTTTCACATTGAAATTTGCACCTGATAGATCTTCACCCCACGAATAGGCAAAGTTACTCCATACATAAGTTGAATTCCCATAAATATCATTTACCCAGACAAACTGCGTGTTCCAATTCCCGATTGCGTTAGTCGTTGCATATCCAGGAATTTCCGCTTCATATAAGTTATCATGCGAATGACTTAAAATCGCAGTATAGCTATTTCCATCAGGTTTCAAGTAAGTAACCTTAACCTCCGCTACTCCTGAAGCATCCTCCACTTCGGCAGCTACTCGTAAACTGTCTCCGTTTGTAATTTCTTTCTTATCAACCGAAATCCATTTTACTTCAGGTGCATTTGCCTCTGGAATAACAGTAAAGTCCCCTTCACCTAAGTCTCCGGTACGATACCAGCTATAATCATAGATGGATGTGTAATTATTTTTATTATCAGCGAGGCTGAGGGATACCAGTTCAAACTTGCCGAGCCCGTTACTTCCGGATGTAAAAGAGGAAGGAATCGTATATTGGTATTGATTGTTTCCGATACTTTGAGCCGTAAAAGTAATATAACTATTATTTGGCTGTAAATATTCAAGTGAAACACTATTAATTCCGCTTAAGTCGTCCACTGCATCTACCGTAACAGTAACCGTTCCTCCTGACAGTATTCTTGTTTGGTTTACTGAAAACTTGTTGATTACTGGACCAGTTGTATCGGTATAGGTGATAAAATCTCCTCCATCCAAATCTCCGGTACGATAGTAGCTATAATCATAAATCGTTGTGGAATTATTTTTAGTATCCTGGAGGGTGAGCGAAGCTAGTTCAAACTTGCCGACCCCATAACTACCCGATGTGAAAGAGGAAGGAACCGTATATTGATATTTGTTTTTGCCAGTCAATTGTGCCGTAAAACTTATGTAATTATTATTGGGAAGGAGATATTCGAGCGAAATATTCTTAATATCGTTCAGATCATCTTCCGCATTTACCGTAACTGTAACCGTTCCACCCGGTTCTAACTTGGTTTTATCCACGGATACATTATTCAAAACTGGACCAGTTGTATCCGTACTAGTTGTAAAATCCCCTCCATCTAATGCTCCCGTTCGATTGTAGCTGTAATCATAGATTGATGTGGAGTTATTTTTATAATCTTGGAGGGTGAGGGACACTAGTTCAAACTTCCCAACCCCGTAACTTCCCGATGTTAAGGAGGAAGGAACAGTATATTGGTATTGGTTGAGTCCAATACTATAGGCAGTAAAACTCATATAACTATTATTAGGGAGCATATATTCAAGCGAAATATTCTTAATTCCACTCAGATCATCTTCCGCACCTACAGTCACAGTAACCGTTCCACCTGTTCCGATTTTGGTCTTATCGATGATGACTTTGTTAAAAACAGGACTTTTTGTATCAGAAAAAAATACTTTGAAATTGCCTCCATTCAATTCATAGCTTCCGCCAAAATCATTATCTTCCAACACCTTAAATGACCCGTCCCGATAATTAACCAATAATGAAGTTGCTGTCCAATTTCCTTCGGTAGAAACATAAGGTTCTACATATCCTTCAAACACGCCTTCATTATTCATATACAGGGATTTCTGTGATTGATAACCATCCGGCCTAAGATAATTGACTTGTATATCTTTTACCAGAGCGTTATCTACCAAACTAACAGTAACCGTCTGGAGATTTGGACTTAGGATATTCGCTTTTGCAACCTTGATATAGTTAATCCCACCAGTAGTGTCTGCAGCAGCATGAATCCCCCCTAAGCTAGTAAATAAAACATAAAAAACTACTAAAAATAAACCAAAACCCTTTCTTTTCATCATCTGTCCTCCATAGCGGTTGCAAGTAATAGTTACACCGACTAAATTATGTAAATTATATTATTAGTATAATTCAAGCTACTATTATTTGAAACAACTAATTCCCAACTTTCGACCTACTTCTACATTCCAGATAGGTTAAATTCGACAAAATTCCATATAAGCTATATTAATCAAACGTTTGGTTAAAACAGCTATAAGTACCGGTGTATAACAATTCTCCCTGCAAACCTAGAATGAAGATTGTCGAGAACCGCAAGAATATTCACCAGGAAATACCCCGCATTTCCACAAAATACACCAGGTTTCTTATGCCTCCTTCATTTGATAAATTCTCCATCTTTTCCCCACTACACAAACGATTGGTTAAAACTTGCCTCAGTACCCACCATGACTAGACTTATCGCTTCAAATACTTGAAAAGAATGTGATTGCTGCCTCCAACCATGCCTTTTTGAAAAAGGGAACCCAGGTGGGCATCTGAATTAGGATTGCCCCCATTCAAATATGCGGCCTTTTACTGAGTGTCCTCTAGTAAACCTAGTTAACATTATTAATATAGAAGGTTTTCAAAATCAGGTACCACACCCCTTCCGGGGTTAAAAATGCAAAATGATATGAAAACTAACTAAAAATGCAAAAAATGGCTTCAAAAATCACTTTTGACCCCCTTTTTGATGCGTTTCGTTACAAAGACGGCTCCAAAAGTGAATTTTGGTCGTTCGATTTACGTAGCCAAACCCGATATCGTAGAGGTGCTGGAATCGTTAACTTGAGCGATTGAAAGCATTAAAATGCGGTGGAAGGGTGTATGAAATGGTTGGTTTAAAATCTGGCAATATTGAAGGATTCGAGCAGTTTTCACAATTTAGTTCGCTACAGGAATTGAATACCCATATCGAGATGTGGTTAGCGGTACACAAGCATGATTTTTCAAAAGGAGCACTAGTTGGATTGAAGCGGCTGGTTCGTTTTTCTGCCAAATTACCTGGCGTTTGCAATGCGAAAATAGGGACCATTTTAAAAGCGATTCATCAAGAATACAGCGATCATGGAATCTCACGCTCTACCTTTAAACGGATGATTCAAAAAGCAAAGGACTTGGGAATTCTAACGGTTTATGAGACAGAAAGAAAAAATGGTTCGCAGTCTAGTAACTTGTATTCGTTTAATCGCTTTCCTTCAAATGAACTACCTAAAGAGGAAATCTTGAACCACCCTAAAGAAACTAATAATCTTTTAAAAACTGAAAAAGATCAAAAGATAAAAGAACGTAAAGAAGAACCGTCCGAATTAGATCATACCTATGTAAGCGACCGAGTTCCACAGCCTTTTGTTCAGCTGGTAAAATGCTTCTTTCCTGAAGCAAAGATCATCGAGGAGTATTGGAAAATCGTGGAAATCACTGCCTATCAGCACCATTGGGAAAATGATCCCGAACTAATCCTAGATGTGGCCATCCAATCCTTTAAGCAGCTCATCCGGAAGCTGAAGTTCAACAGCAACATCAAGAACCCATTCGGCTATTTTTATGGAATCTTAGATCATAAGTTTTTAATACTTTATCATGAAGCACTCGAAGAGAAGTTTGATTTTAATGATGAGGAAATTGTGTTTGGTCTGGGTTTGAATCTGAATCATTAACAGTTTAGTAACAAATTCTGCGGTTTTGGTGAAGATATAATGTAGTGTGGTTTCACTATTATATTTACAGCTCTAAGGACTAGTCACATTCCTGACCGCGACAGGCACTTTAATTCTGTCACCTGATTGTCACAAAAATAGGCGAATTTTGGCGAATCCACGCACTATAGTCCGTGGTAATAAAGTCCCGATTACTATTTAATAAAGATGAGGGGCAAGGATTAACATATTTTCAAAATAATCTCGTAAAAGAAAATAAGTTAAACAATATTACCTGCTAAGTGAGAAAGCTACCCGCAAGCTGCCAAAGTAGTTAGAGACTTTCCATACATATAATGGGCTCACCCTTCCTTTCCAACAGGCAGTATATAACAGTTATAGTAGTAGGTAAGCCTTTACACAAATCAATCGGATTTAAAGAGGAGGAAGACTATTATGCAAAAAAACTATTATGTTGAAAAGAAAATGATCTTAATGATGGGAGAATATGACCATTATGGCAAGCAGTGTGCACGAGTCATGGCAGGAAAATCATCTTTTCTAGTCGATCGAACACCGTTACAACTTTTAGACGACACCTTAACATACATAGGATTTGATTTAAGGGGAGCAATGGCAAGTGCCAAACTGATTCTTGGCGAACGGGCATGGTGTCCTATCATCGTTAATCCTTACCTTGGTATTTGCCTGTTTCCAAACAAATCACCTTATAATGCGGATTGTATTTGGTTTAATCCCGAACATATTGTGAGAACAAAAGCCCTGAGAAATAAGACTGAGGTCGAATTAAGTAACGGTCTTTCCATTATCGTTGACTCAAAATTAACTTTCTTTAACAATAGGATTCACAAAGCCAATCAATTGATGCAGATATCTATGGAAAGAGGAAATCATCCAGGTCCGATCCTTTTTTGCCTCGAACCCAAAAAAAGACATCAAATAACCAAAGAGAAAACAGGAAAATACAATTTTAGTAACTTAGCAGATAGTCAAAAAATAAAAGAGTCAATCGGATCGATCGATTGATAAAAAGGGAGTAACTCTTTGGATACTTATACATATGCTCACTTTGGAATTGTATTAAGGAAATTAAGGAATGCGCAGCAGCTTTCCCAAGAAGCGTTGGCAGACCGCTGCAGTCGGCACACGTCCTATATCAGCTTACTGGAAAGAAATTGTAAAAACCCTAGCCTAGATACTATCGTTGCTCTTGCTCACGGATTGGATATGAGAGCTTCTGATATGTTAAAGGAAATAGAACAACATCCTGAGAATGGCAGGTTTATCAGGACCATAAATAATAGGTGAACAATAGAAGTTGAGGAGGATTTTACGGTTACATACAATATCGCTATAAATGATAGTCCGAGCTACCATTGCACCTAGAATGTTTCCAAAAAGGTACGATTTGTGATTTGGTATTGAAAGATAAACAAGAAAGCATACAATGAACCTAAAAGGAGTAAGGTGGGATTTAATTGGTTTCTATTTTTGAGAATATTGTTTTTCCAAATGAAGTAATAAAAGGTAAGCAAATCGAAAATCTCATCGTTAGCCCGCTCGACAACCGCATTGCCGTTGCTGCGTTATCTAGCAATTTGAAGAACAAACACCTATTGAGACTGTACCAGTTGATACGGGAAGATGATCAGCAATACTATCCGACACATGAAATTGGGGCATTTACGTTTCACTCAAAGAAAGAGCTAAAGGACTTTTTGAATCGGTTACCTGAAATGTCAGCCATAGAAATACTGATGCTCATGAACCCACAACCATCTTTATCTCGTTAGGCAAAAAAGTAAGAGCATTCGTGCTTTTACTTTTTTATTTCTACCTATAAACATATCAATCTTCGACAAATCCCGAGGCGTGACAGGCACCGGGATTTTTTGTTTATTGTTATTATACAATAATTTTTATCCAAAGAAACTTTAGTAGATTGTAATACATGGTAAAAAGGGATATCTCATTATTTAATAGATTAAAAAGGAGAATTTCTTTGAAAAATCAAAAGATTCCTGTTGGTAGTGTACTAAAAAGATTGAGAAAGACGAGGAAGCTTTCTCAAGAGGAACTAGGTTTCCTCAGCTCGATAGATCGAACCTTTATGAGCAACCTAGAAAGAGATATTCAAGAACCAGGTCTAGGCACCATCTTCTCTATTGCCGATGCTCTTAATATGAAGGCTTATGAATTAATTAAAGAAATTGAAGAAAATCTCGAAATCGATTGATTTTCAAAACTCTCGACGATCATTACTTCCTAGTAGAGACTACCCACTTTCTGCTAAATTTATAGAAAACGAGATTATATGGATTCCGTTAAAAAGGAGTATCTAGTTATCCTAATTCGATCCCTTTATAACACTCTTTTCAGGATCAAGCTGCACCTTAAACAGATATCTTGATTTTGGATATTAACAAAAGTTTTTCACATAGTCAACTTTTAGATAGTATACTGCGTGGTTCAATCAATTTCCTCATTATCTAATGTAGTAAAAAGGAGAAATTTCCTTGAAAGATAATGAGAAATTGACGTTTGGAAAATTAATAGGCAGATTAAGGCGTTCAAAACAGCTTAGTCAAGAGGAATTAGCCTATCGAAGTAACATACATACAAAAACCTTAAGTGACATAGAAAGAGATGTGTATTATCCGGGTGTAGAAATATTTGTAAGAATTGCTAAAAAGCTTGATATATCACCTATTGAGCTTTTTCTATTAATTAAAGAAAAAGGGATACTTGCGGATATGGAGAAAGGCACCAATGATGATCATGATTAATTAGTTATTTAGGATATGAAAGAATGTATATCAGAAAAAATGTACGTAATTTATCAAATGTACCGTAGAGTAGCAGACAATAAAAATCGTAAAGTTAATGTAATCATAAATTTGCAAAGGTCATAAAAATCTGAAGCAGAGAATTCTAATACCTTCCAAAACGGAGAGGGTCATTGGGTCATTGCAGGCTGTGTTACATAGTGACGGTTCTCGGTTCATATGAGGTTAGTTCCGACCACATGAACCGTCACCATGGGCTTCTCTTATTGTTTAACTATGAACCCCATGGTCTTAACTTGTATTGGTTATTCAATAGAGTTAGCAATATCTACTAATACATCTGGGCTAACCTTGTTAGACACTTTTTATCAATTCCGAGCATATATTGCCAGATATCTTTTTCAAAAACAATGGTTTGCCTAAATTCTACTCTTGTCCTTTCATTATTTACCGTGGAAAAGCTAGGACAATATAACAAAATCAGACAGCTATATTTTGCTGTCCGTCCTTATATGAATCAAAAAGTATACACTAAGTTATCATTGATATATAGACCAATTTTGCCTGTATCCCAGCTATTGTATATCATTACATTTTCTATAGATATATATTGATATTCTTCTATAACAGTTCCATCTTTTGTTATGGTCACAGTATTTTTAGATTTATCCCAATATACATAGTTTCCTTTAAAATAACATAAATCTCCATAATAATTATCAGCTACACCTAAGAGTAAACCGGTTCCACTTGTGAAAGTATCTTCTGTTATAGCTAATATTAGTGGAATACTACTTGTCAGACTTTCAGCTGTATTATTAATAATATTTAGGGTAATATAATTTCCAGCCGGATCATACCATAATTTAACTGTTGAATCTGAAGCTGAACCACTGGCAATATCCAAGCCATTTTTGGTTACAGAATAGCCGTCTTCATTCAATTTAATTATGTAGTTTTCAAAATTAACTGTTTGGTTTTCCTGAATAGTTCTCTTGCTAGTGATAATATCTTCCGCTGTGTATGTAACTGGTTGTTCTACTGGCTCTTGTGAAATTTTTCCCTTTTTTATTAATCCATAATGATTGCCATTACCTTCAGTCCATCCATAATGGTTACCAGTATTACTTTGATTGCTTTTAGCCAATGCTCGATTGTTCATAGGCGTAACAATCAGTGAAGCAGCAACTACCACACCTACTACGACTAATCCCTTTCCCACTTTAATCCCCCCCTTTATTGATATGTATTTACCAAGTTATTTTATCATAAAAAACACTTTATAAAGGGGAATATAATTCCCTTTCAAAAGTTCACTGTATCCACAGGGACGGTTCTCATGGTTTTTAATGGGGTTAGTACTGACTACAAGAGTTGTCTACTGGTCACGCTTTAGTTATAAGGGTTCGTGAAACGCCTAAGATTCTTGCTGTTTGGCGTTGTGACAGGCCTTGGATTCCTTTTGTTTTTTTGAGAATTTCACTTCTTTTTAGTTTTGGTAAACTCTTAACTTGGGCGATTTCAATTCCATTCAGCAGCTTTTTAATCAATACCCTAGCTTCCTCATCTGTTAATCTTCTTTCATTGATGAGGTCATCTAGACATTGGTCCTGATTGACCCTTTCATTAAATTCTTTAAATCTCTCTCTGGCTAGAATGTTATCCTCCGAAAACATTCCCAAAATGAATTCAGGGTCCAGCAGTTTCCTTAACTCATCGTGAGTACCGTAATATTGCCGGCAGCTGCTCCATCTCCACTCATCCACCTGTTTGACGATTCTTGCTTTAAGTGGATTTTGGTGGATGTATCTAACCAGGGTTAATAAGTACTGATCATTTTCTACATTCTCACTCTTAAACCTATCCTGAAAAAGATGCCCTGATGTTCCGTACTTCCAGTTATAGTACATGACAAAACTAACACCTATTCTTTTCATTGTAGTCGATATATCTTCATTGCCCTCTCTTAATAGCAGGTGTACATGATTACTCATCAAACACCAACCGTAA
This sequence comes from Bacillus sp. OV166, assembly GCF_900177675.1. Classification (GTDB taxonomy): domain Bacteria; phylum Bacillota; class Bacilli; order Bacillales; family Cytobacillaceae; genus Neobacillus. Next base: position 6,302,423 of record NZ_FXWM01000001.1, read on the forward strand.
ATCTTCACCTTAGTTTTCAACTTATATTTATGTAATAAATCAAGAAAGTTCAAGCAATCCGCATCATCGTGGAAGATTTCTTGTCTATTGGCACCTCTTAGCATAATATGGTAGATTCCGCTCCCGCTTTTCACTCTGGCTCTTCGAGGCATCTTACTCGCCACAGGAAAGCATCGGCCTATTCTTTTGCTTTATTCCCCTAAAAGAGCAAGCAAACACTCTGCTCACTGATAGTTCCATTCACTCTTCTCCCCTGCCTTTGTTTCACGAGGCGCCATTTCTTTTGGCTTATCTATTTTCCTTAATTGTATAGCCTCCCTAAGAGCCTCATCCGATATTGATTTTTCTCCATTTAAGTCAGCAATCGTTCTTGCTATGCGGATAATCTTAATTTGCACACGGTTACTAAGTCCTTGCTTGATTGACATACTTTGTAGTAATTGCTGCTGTCTGCTTGTTAAAGGTGATTCACCAATCAGCTTTTCAAATGGGACACTTCCATTACAAATCTCTTTACCGTACCGTTTATATTGTGTTTCTCTAGCAGCGATAACCCGCTTTTGTACTTCACCTGATGATTCAATTCCTTTGAAATCGTGATCCTTCAGATTAACTGGCTTTAAAGATAGCAGAATATCTATTCTATCTAAGATAGGGCCTGAGACGCGATTTTGATACGATTTAATTTGATTTTCAGAACAGGTACAATATTGCTGACTGGAACCAAAATAACCGCAAGGACAGGGGTTCATGGCAGCGATAAAAATAAACTTTGCTGGATACGTCACTGTAGAATGGACACGACTGATCGTTACCTTCTCATTTTCTAAGGGCTGCCTAAGCATATCTAATGTTTTCTTTGAAAATTCCCCTAATTCATCTAGAAAAAGAACACCGCGATGGGCTAACGACACTTCACCAGGTTTCGGATTGGTACCACCACCGATAATCGAAACAGATTAAGCAGAATGATGTGGATGACGATATGAAGGTAAGGACAGTGAATGATAGGGAGCACCAGCTAGTTGGTAGAGACTTATTTTCTCCAACTGAGCTTCTTTGGATAAGGAAAGGAGGATCGAGGGGAAGGTTTCAGCTAGTAAACTCTTACCGCATCCCGGTGGTCCGTCCATCAAAACATAGTGTTCACCACTTGCAGCAATTTCTAGTGCTCTTTTTGCAATTTCATGGCCTATAATCTGGTTAAAATCCCTTTCTACCACCATGTGATCTTCCAGCAGTTCAATTGGTTGAAGAAGAGGAAGCATCGGCCTGCCCGCTAAATGGTCCATGACATCTTGAAGCGTCTCTATGTAAACTAGCTCTAAATCAGTCAATTCAATTTTAGGGATGGTTGGGTCAAAGGGGAGAAAAAGCTTTTTTAACTTCAGTTTTTTCGCTGCTAGGATAGCTGCAATCATTCCTTCCACCGGAAGTATTGTTCCGTCTAATGATATAGCTCCAATAAAACCAGTATCGTTAGGAATTTTCTCCTCTACAAACTTCCCACTTATTAATACTCCAATAGCAATCGCTAGATCAAATAATGGACCATTTTCTTTTGTTCGGCAGGCGATAGATTAATGGTTACTTTCATATCTACTAAAGAATTCCCCATACTATGCAGGGCAGCTGCAACCCGTTCCTTTGATTCTTTTACCGACGCATCAGGGAGCCCGACAATCACAATGGATTCAATTCCCTCTTTCACCTGAACCTCCACTTGGACACGATATCCCTCCAAGCCCTTTAGTCCAATGCTTGTAACTTTTACTGACATGTTTAAAGTCCCTCCTCGAATATTTGGTGGATATTTTCTATTTCTCAAAATGGAGATTATGAATAGTTACTAGGATACAAAGGTGAAGTATTCAAGAGTAGTTGTATCATGGGGTCAAGTGGTGAAAAACTTTGAATAAAGGATTGGATAGGGTAGTAAGGTTGAAATGGGATGAAACAGATAGATGATAGATTTCCATTGGTGGATAAACACACGAGGGGATCTTTAGTGGAAGGAAAGGAGTAAACTATTTCTATCAAACCTATCATACACTAATTTTCAAAATACTTCATTCAATTTTTGCTTGTACCCTGCTTAAAAAATCAGGATAAAGCCAGGAGAACCGTCCCCATGGTCTTCCACAAACTCAAAACCAGGACACCTTTCGTCAACTTGAAGGTACAAAATTAATGTTTTGGAACAACAGTATTGATTTGCAAGAAGTTGTGAATTGGGTGGAAGAAATGAGTAAGGTTGTAATACAAAACAACCGTGAGAGATTCTAAAAGTAATCTCACTAACGGAGGGTTTCCTTTAAGATCAAGCTGCCATAATTGGTGGCTTTTTGCATTTGTTTAAATAATAATATCTCACATAAAAAGGTCGTATGTTACACATTTGGCACAAAAAGCGAAGCAAACAGACCTGACTACAACCAACACTAATCTAACTACAGCAAAGAATAGAAAACGAAATGATGTTAGGCGAGTTTCACCATAAAATAGAAAAAAGTATTCCTTACCATCAGGTTTTACATGGCAAACTGCATCCATTTCCATTTTTACAGATGGTTTAAACTTTTTTACCAATTTTGATTTGTCAACATTTCAAAACACAGGTGGGAAAAATGTTTATGTTAGTCCTACAGGTCTTAGTGCAAACGATGGTTTAAGTGAGTCTACACCTTGTCAAAGTTTATTAAAAGCGTACCAAATTGCTGCGAACAATGACACCATTATTATGTTAGATGGTTTGTATTATCGAGGTGCAAGTTGGCAAAATCAGCGCATTCAAAAAAACTTGAATATTAAAGCGAAAAACAAAGGTAAGGTAAAGGTTATTTATGGAGATGTTCTTACCTATACGAAAACAGCAGGTGCAACAAATGTTTACCAAGTTGCTAGGTCTAGCGTTTCGAAAGTTGTTGACATAAGTTTTGATGATATTGGTACTGAATATTTAGTTGCTACATCTATTGCTGATTGTGATGCGAAAGAGGGGAGTTGGTATACGGATGGAACAACCCTTTACGTCCACGCTATCGGGCACGGCTCGCCTGATAATAATAAGGTATTTGCGTTATTGAAAGGTGAACATTTTTGGGCAAATAGTGATACTCAAGCCGTTTCTTTATATTTAGAGGGTTTTACCATCTACGGAGGATTTACAGGGAACCTTACTGTTGATGAAACCAATAATCCTATATCTGTTTATGCGAAATCCATGATTTTTCTTTATGGCTCAGCAGACAGTGGGAAAGCAGATGCTGTAAATATTAGCGGTGCAACCTATGCATTTTTTCAAGACTGCATAGCAGCTTATTCAGATAAAGACGGTTTCAACTACACTGCCTATAATGACGCAGGTGTTTTAAAAGATAAACCTAAATTCATTGAAGTTAATTGTCAAGGTTTCAGTAACGGTTTGTTAAATCGGATTGCAGGATCAGAAAATACAAACAATGGTTCGACAGCACATGAAGGTGCTGTAGGAATAAGAATTAACGGAAAGTATTTTAATAATATGGGAAGTAATGTTTGTGATGTTCAAGTTGGGACTCGAAGTGTAAATTTAGGATGCATGGCTTTTGATAGTGCGTGTACTTTGGATAGTTCTTTTGCTACTGACTTTTGCACACAACAATCAGGTGCGGAAATGTGGTTAGATGGTTGTGTATCTTTTGGCAGTAGATACAATATTTATCCCACATCAGGAACAACAATGCACGTTTACAATACGGAGTTTGACACTATGCAAGGTGGAGGAACTTTAGATCTTATTAATCAGTTATAATAATAGGATAATTATACTAAATTAAATTGACATATTTCCCTCTTTTATCTTAAAGTTACATTTGGTAGGTAAATAGAAGGGGGATTTATGGTGAAAAGAATTGCTATTTTACTATTTTTTTGTTTTTTGATTTACAACTCAATAGGCTTAACTTCTACTTCGGCAGAAACATTAGGCGGGATTACAAGATGGGATTTCCCATCATTTTGGACTTGGAGAGATGCACCTATAAATATTTATACTGACGGCAAAAGTTTTTTAACAAATTTCGATGTTGCTACGTATAAAAATGCTGGAGGTAAGAATATTTATGTTGATCCTGTTAATGGAAGTAGCCAATATGATGGATTATCTGAAAGTAAGCCAGTCCAAAGTCTTTTAAAAGCATATTTGTTATCTAATGATGGAGACACAATATGGCTTAAAGATGGAATTTACAAACGGTCTGCAATGATGGGGGATCGGAACATTGAGAAAAGTATAAATATTATAGCTGTTCATCCTGGTAAAGTTCATTTTATTTATGGGGACGACCATATCTATACTAAAACTATTGGCTATAATAATATTTATCAAACATCTAGAACGAATGTAAAAAAGGTAATTGATATCCAAAATATTGATGTAAATAATGAAACTAAAGAATTACAACGGGTTAATAATCTCGCGGATTGCAATACTATTCCAGGCAGTTGGTTTACCGACGGGTCTACAGTTTATGTTCATACTATGAATAATTCAATGCCTAACAATAAGTCAATTGCTATTTTATTATTGGGAAAGAGTCCAATTTATGTAACTAGTCAGACAAAAAACGTTAACTTATATCTAGAAGGGTTTAATATCTATGGGTCGTCTACTGGGAATGTATACTTTTCAAACTCTTCAAGTTTTAAAGAACCTAATCTATACATGAAAAACATGGTGTTGAAATATGCCTATGGAGGCTCAGCAGATGCAAATGCACTTAGTGTTCTCGGAGCTAAAAATGTATATGTTCAAAACTGTGAAGCAAGTTACTCCATTAAAGACGGTTTTAATTATCACGGGCAAAACGGTACCTCTCCAAATGTCATTGAAGTAAATTCTATAGGGTATAATAATGGGGATAATTCTTTACGTGATAATATTAATGTTAATAATGGATCAACTATACATGACGGAGGACAAATTATACGAATAAATGGTGTCTATCATGATAATATGGGAGCAAATGTTGCTGATGTTCATCCGGGAACAAAGTCACTTTGTTTAGGGTGTATTGCAGACCATTCTAGGAGTACTGTTAAGGATATGACAAACAGTAATTTTGGTACCCAACAAAGGGATGCAGAAATGTGGTTAGAAAATTGTGTGTCATATGGTAGCTTATATGGAATCACTGCTTATACCGGAACTACAATGCATATAAAAAACACGAAATATGAATCAAAAATAGGTGGAGGAACTTTTATTTTTGAAAAATAAAAGTTTTTTCACTAAGTGATTCAGAATCATGCTAAAAAGAAGGAAAAGACGGAATCTTTTTAGAAATAATTTGTTATGAACAATTAAGGAGGAATTTAATTGGAAAACAAATTATCTTTTCCGAAAGATGAAGAAACACTTGATTTTATTTTAGGAGTGTATGCATCTGAAATTAATATGCGAAGTAGATTCGTTGCGCAAGCGAAAAATGAATTAGATGAGTAATTTAAAAATAATCCATACAATCAAGAACCACTTAGGAAAGTATTAGAAATTATAAGCCATAGCTCAGCTATATATAGAATTAAAGATAAAGCTGGTAGAATACCAAAAGAACTCAAATCTTTTGTAAACGAAAGAATCGATGCAATCAACAAAAAGTGGATTAACTTGCCAAATGAACCTGACGGTTTAAAAGCTGTAAGGAATTCTCTAGAGCATTTTGAAAACAGACTTGATGAATGGTCTGCAAAATCAAAAAGGCATATTTCAATTACAATTATTGGTGCAAAGGCAGATGTGATCAAAGTCGATGGTGATGACTCCGATATGAAATATTGGAGAGTATTCAACAGTGATAAGTTTACTCTGTTCAATGATACAGTTAGTATAAGTGAAGTTTGCAAATGGGTGAAGAATATCAATAAAATAGTTAACTATTAATATATTCACATTTGGCCGAAAAAGCGTCGTAATGAGAATCCTCACTAACTGGTAGTACTGCTTGAAAAAGTAGAATAAACTAAAAAAAATCCCTTCCGGGATTATAAACTAATACCTGTATTTTTTATCTTTTTCTATTATTGGAAATGAAATCCACATGGATGGTTCGAAGCCACTGAAAAAGTCACTTTTTTTTACGACATTTTATCCCACCACTGAGTCAATTTATCCAAAAAACCGCTGTTTTTTTCAATAATATGGTAAATAAGTGAAATAAAAGGGTTAATTAAGAGGATAGCTTATTTGCTATCCTCTTAAGATTCACCGCTAATGCAGTTAATTTTGTTTGCGTGGCCATGCTTTTTAGACCGTACCCCCTAGCACGATCTAGCCCATGGAAGTTTTTCATTTCCCCATTCTTCCATTCCTGGCAAGCCCTTTTCTTATATTTCTCTTTAAATTCATCTGTCTTTTCACTTTGGCTATATTCATAGAATTCTGGGGTATTTAAACCTACCACCAATATTTTTCTTACTGCTGTGCCACTTACACAACATTCCCTTAATGGGCAGTTTCTACATTTCTCCTTTTCAAAGTAATATTTATAGGAACCATTTCGGTCTTTTTTCTTTGCATATTTTTTTTCTTCAGTTTTATTTCCTTGCACACAAAACCATTCGTCGGAGTCTTTGTTGTAACTGAATCTATCCTCATTTATCTTATAAGTCATAGGGTTAACAGGTATATACGCATTGGCTTTAAGCTCTTTTATTTTATCTAATATTGGTTTTTTAAAGTAAGCACGATCACCATATACTTCATTTATGGTTACTCCGCTTTCCTTTGTTAATGCAATTAACTCATTAAACTGCGTTCCATCTACATAGGCTCCATCATTGACTCGTACAGCAGTTATCATTCGCTCTTCTGTCGTGATGACATATTCCATTTTATATCCGAAGAATTTCTGTGTTTTACTTTTGTGGCCCACACGGGCCTCTTGATCTACAATTGAACGGACACCTTTTTGTTCCATAAATTTAGGATCCTTTAGGATTTCTTTAGCATTTTCTACTACTTTCTTGGTTTTTGGTGTCCTTTCGATTTCTACGTGTTGCTCTACTTGGAAAATCGTATCTTCTAGATACGATTTCATGGTCTCTTTTGCTTCTTTATGGTCCTCTATTTCTTTATATTCAGGGATGTCTTGGTTAATAGATTCAGGCATTTCGCCTGTTTCTTCTTTTAACGTCTTAAAAATTTTTTGAGCTAACGCTTCATTACTCTTTCAGGCGTTGCTTTAAAAGTGTTGGCTTCAGTATGTGTTGTATCGATACTTATTCCAGTGTCTTTGATGATTCCTTTATTCACACATTGTTTTACAATCTCTTTGATGATCTCATCTAACGTTATTCCTTGTAATCTATGTACTCTAAATTTGGCTAATAGACTAGGATCAGGAAGCCCTTCATCTGGATTGATGTCAAGAAAATACATGTATGCAAGATGCAAGGAGGCATTTTCAATAACCTGTACATCTGATAGATTATATAGGTATTGCAGCACTAAAATCTTTACCATCAGCTCAGGTTCTTTTGCGGGTCTTCCATAATATTTGCAGTAGGACTTTTCGAGAAGTTTATTAATAAAACTAAACTCAACGTTATCTCTAAGCAGTTTAAGCGTATGCTTTTCCGGAATCTTATCGTATAATAATGAATAGATGCTTAATTGCATATCTTTGTCTTTAAGCATGAGAAAATCCCCCATTTGGTTTGGTTTCTAGTCAATTCCATTATACCAAATTAGGGGGATTTTCTTTTTTTTTTGCATATCTTAAATCTTTTTTCCAGTTTTTAGGATTCATTTTTCAGTGGTTTCGGATGGTTCTCATGGTTTTTTTTAATTTTGGTGCCGATCACAAGAATCGACCCCATGGTCCCGGCCCACCTTACACCCGGTCTTTCTTCACAGGAAGTAGTAAAGCTTTCTATAATACTTTATCAATCAATTCAACCACGACCCACTGTTGGTGTTGCCTTGCTTTTTCTTGGATTTCTTTAAGTGCTTGTTCTACGCCGTTTACATTTTGATTTAGTAAGATTAATAGGTTCTCGTTTAGCTCCTCTACTGCTGCTCTTTCTACGTCCTGGTAGGTGATTTGACCGATGTCGTAGATATTAAACACTTGATGAAAATGCTCTGCCAGATCGATATTCCCAAGTTCATATATCTCCCTTATCATCGTAATCCCTTCGACCTTTGTTTCTAATAAGGTTGGATCCCATTCTTGCATTTTGTTCAGAAGATAATAATGTGCTGTTGTACAGATGCTTTTAAAGAAGGAATTATCACTAGTTGCTGCAATGCTCACAAATTTAGGATCGTACCCGAACAGAAACATATCCCATAGCAATCTACTACTTAAACTTGAAGCTGCAATCGTAAGTTCTCTTTCCCTTTTTTCTACAGGAATAACTTGGATTAACTCAGGTCGTTTATTCGGCCAATAAGTCTTACCAGACCAAATGGGCGTTTTTGGTTAGAGGTGCGGGGAGGATCCCTTCTCCTTGTTGTGGTAAAAGCATGAGCGTTATTGGAACTAGAAATAGAAAATCCCGGGAGAGATCTGGGGAATCAAAAGTTTATAATATTCGACGTTTAGAATGTGATGATTGTGGAAGAGTTCATCACGAACTACCTGATTTCTTGGTACCCAATGCCGGGACCGTCCCCATGGTCCGCAATATCGACACAAAGATTGTGGTTTTGCAAAAGTTTGTTTCTATTTTATTTAATTTTTACATGACGTGTATTATAATGTCATATAAATACAAAAAGTGGGAGAAGATTACACGTTATGAAATTCAAAAGAACCAAATATACTATTCTTTTGTTAATTAGTTTAATAATAATACTCGTTGCTGTCTTTAATCATATAAATTCTCAAAATCAAAAAGGGAAATCTAGCAATAATCAAATTAGTGAGTTTCCACCTGCTCTTAATGAAAAAGGAATTATATCGAACGGAATAGGTGTTAATGTATTTGGAAAACCAACAGAATATGAAGTGATGTTAATGAAAGAAGCGGGAATAAAATGGGTTCGTATAGATTTAGTTTGGTCAAATATAGAAAAAGAAAAAGGCTATTATAATTTTGGAGACTCTGGATATGATCAGTTTGTAAATTTGTTAACGAAGTACGGTATAAGACCTTATTTTATTCTTGATTACTCAAATAATTTATACGAAAAGAATATGTCAATTACAACCAATGAAGGAAGGCATGCATTTGCTGAATTTGTTCGGATTGCTGCACAAAGGTATAAAAATAAAGGTGCAATATGGGAGATATGGAACGAACCTAACCTACCCACTTATTGGAAAACACAACCAAGTTATAAGGATTATACATTATTGGTCCGGCATGTGGCTCATGGTATTAAAGAGTATGACCCTTCAGGAAAAGTAGTTGCTCCTGCGCTTTCCGGAGTAACCGGGAGTTCTTTATTATGGTTGGAGGACACCTTTAAATTAGGAATATTAAATTATATTGATGCAATATCTGTTCACCCTTATAGATCGACAAATCCAGAAACGGTAGCACAAGATTATGATGTTATCAATGCACTTGTATCCAAGTATACTAAAAAAAGTATACCAATACTATCTGGTGAATGGGGATATTCTCTAAAGAATACATCAAACATTAATCAAGAAGAGTTAGTTCAGGCACAATACTTGACAAGAATGTTGTTAGTAAATTCTTGGAAAAATATTCCCATAAGTATTTTGTATGAATGGAAAAATAGCGGAAATGATCCAAATAATATACATGATAATTACGGGATAATGTGGAGTGAAAATAAACCCAAAATAAGCTATTATGCCCTTAAAACCTTCGCCGATGTTTTAAACGGTTATCATTTAAAAGAAAGAATCAATATTGGGCAACCAGATGATTATATCTTGAAATTTAAAAATAATAAGGGCGATATTGTTTTGGTTTTTTGGACCAGAGATCAAGAGCATTATTTTCCTTTCAAACTTTCACCAGGTGAAGGAGTATTGGTATCTTTATTAGGAAATAAACAAAATATAAAATGGGACGAAGATTATATAAGTTTAAAAATGTCGCAAAGTCCAAACTATATTGAAGTGAAGTAGTTTAGGTTAAATGAAAACTAGAATGCATATTTTGGAACATAATATAGAACTTCTGGATACTTTTGAAATGTTCCTAACGGAACAGAGTATCTGTTCGATAGATACATGATTGTATTGTCCTTCCGGACACTTCTTGTTATACTAGTTTTGTGAATATGATTTAGAGAGTTGACCTGTCTCATGTGTTGCTTTTCGAGGAGAAACACATCGGCGGGTCTTCTTTTTGTACCATTATGGATTTTGCCATTGCCTGTTCTTTTCAACCACTTCTGAGACTGCTCGTTCCAAGAATCAATGTTATGAAAGACTCTATTATTAATGAAGTTATTCTTGATAAACTTAACCGCATTTTCTACTTTCCCTTTACTTTCCGGATCAGCTTTTTTACAGAGTTTAACTTCAAATTTAATTTCATTTACAAATTGTTGAAACTCTTCGGTCAGTAAAATATCCACCTCGTTCTCAGATACAACAATTAGTCGATCCTGGTCATACAAGATCTCTTTTGAAACACCTCCCAATTCCTTAAATGCATTCCTATGAGCTGAAATTACATCCTTTGTCGTGAAAGGGCGATTTTGATATTCCACGTATTTGTATCTGGAATGGGCTAAGACAAATACAATAAAAACTAACTTCACTGGTTTACCAAATTGGTTCTTTACCGTTTTAAATCCAAAGTCTGCTTGGATTTGTTCTCCCATTGGAGGGTCTGGGACTGCTGTTTTTGATAATTTAAATTTGAGCCACTTTTATATATTTTGATCACATTAAAAATGAGCCACATGATTTCCAATTCTATTAACCTCTCTTATGATAGGAAGTGACCAAACTAACTTCATATGAGAGGACGAAAAGGATGATCGAAATGGCTCAATTTCATAATATCAAATTTTTAAAAGAGATTGAAGGTTTATCGCAAAGGCAAATTGCGACAAACCTTGGGATTTCAAGAAACACTGTAAGTAAATATCTTAAAGAAGATACAGCTCCAACAACAGTCCATCGAAAAAAAGTATATGGGACTAAAGAGTATTCACCAGAGACGAAACGAGTTATTCCCATTATTGATCAATGGCTAGAAGATGACATGAAAAGCTGGAAAAAACAAAAGCACACAGCTATCAAAATTTTTAATAGGTTACAAGATGAATATGATTTTAAAGGCTCTGCCTCCAACATTCGTAAAATCGTAGCCAAACGCAGGCATCAAATTCAGGAAGTGTATATACCACTTGATTTTCAACTCGGCCACCAATTCCAATTCGACTGGGGAGAGGCGGATATCATTCTACAGGGTCGAACACAACGCATTAACCTCTTCTGCGTTCAACTTTCCGCAAGTCGTATGCGGTTTGTGCGAGCATATCTTCATGCAAAAAAAGAAGCATTCCTGGATGGCTTCGTTCATGCGTTTGAGTTCTTAGGAGGAGTTCCAACAGAAGGTCTACTTGATAATCTAAAAACTGCGGTACTAAAAATCCTACAAGGCAGAGATCGTCTAGAACAAGAGGCCTTTATTGGACTCCAGGCTCATTATGTGTTTAAAGCTGAATTTTGTAATCCAGCAAGTGGCAACGAAAAAGGTCGTGTCGAAGGCACAGTTGGATATGTAAGACGGAATGCTTTGGTACCTCGCCCTGAGGTTCAATCTATGAATGAACTAAACGAGTATCTCCAAGAGTGGTGTTTAAAGGAAGCTGGAAGGACTCACGTCCCTAATAAATCAGAGACTGTCCTTGAAATGTGGGAGAAAGAAAAAGAGTATCTTCATCCTCTTCCTACAATCAGGTTTGAAGCTTGTAAGCTTCTATCGTGCAAAGTTAATAAAACTTCCCTTATTACAGTGGAAACAAAATCGTTATTCTGTACCCTGCAGCTATGCTGGTCAAGCTGTATGGGCAAAAATTTTTGTCGATCGTGTAATCGTTGTGGCTCAAAACCATGTGATCGCAGAACATATTCGTTCTTATGAACGTAATCAGATGATTACAGTTCTTGATCATTACCTGGAAGTATTACTAAAAAAACCTCGGGCAATCCGGGATGCTCATGCATTCCAATCCACTGAAATCCCTGATGTATTCAAGAGATTCCATTTGAAAATGCGCGAGCAGGAAGGATCTGTAGGTGATAGGAAGTTCATTCGACTTCTCCTCCTCCATCGTAATATTGGTATGGATAATTTAACGAAAGCCTTATTGGAAGCAGAGACAACGCAAGTTTTCCGATATGAGAAAGTCCATGAAATCATACAAAGGCTTACAAACCAGCACATACCCATCAGTACTCTTCCTACGGATAAAACACCAGTCAATCTTCTAGATTACAAAGTGAATAAATCCAATATAGAACAGTACGGTCAATTAACAGGAGGCACTAGGAAATGACAACTGAATTACTTTTAGACCACCTTACTAAACAACTACGGATTCCGACTATCGCTGCACAATACCGTTCTCTCGCAAGAGAGGCTGAGGATCGTAACTTGAGTTATGAGGAATTTCTAATGGCTTTATTAGAAGCAGAATCAGAGGCTAGAGAAGAAAACCAAAGACAAAGAAGGCTTAAACAAGCTGCTTTTCCAGTCCAGAAAACACTAGATAGCTATGATTTTAGTTTGATGCCAAGTCTGAACCGAAATCGATTTCTGACTCTATCAAAGGGAGATTTTGTCGAGAAGAAGGAGAACATAATATTTTTAAGAAACAGTGGGACGGGAAAATCGCATCTGGCAATGGGGCTCGGCCTTGAAATGATTAAAAATGGCTATAAGGTTAAGTTTATCTCGGCTGCAGAATTAGTAGAAGAATTACTTTTGGCAAATGAAGAACACAAGCTAGGTGCATTGGAGAAGAGATGGCTCAAATTTGATCTGATCATCATAGACGAACTCGGCTACGTGCCATTCACGAAAATTGGTTCTGAGCTCTTGTTCCAATTCTTTGCCGGCCGCTACGAACGAGCTAGCGTCATGATAACTACGAATTTAGAATTTACGGAATGGACCTCTATATTTGGAGATGAAAAAATGACCGCAGCCCTACTAGACCGACTAACCCATAGGGCCCCTATCCTCCTCCTAAATGGAGAATCGTATCGATTTAGACAAAGTATGAAACAAAGGGATGAGAGCGACCAGTAGTCTGGGCGCACGATGAGTTTAGGGTATCTTGCCCCGAGGGGCAAGATACCCTAAACTCCCAATCCCCCTCCAAATATGGAAATAACTCAGAATGAAGTGGCTCATTTTTGAAGTGATCACTCTGGCTCAAATTAATATTGACAAATACAACTGCTTGATAATCCCTAGTGCTTGATTCTTTCGGGATTTGATAGTCCTCTCGAAGACACCTTACATAGCTTCTTACTGTGCTTTCCCCAACTTTGAATTCAGGATATTTCTCTTTAAGCCAGTCTTGCACTTGAGCTGCAGTTAAATCTGGAAATTCTCTTAACCAATGAAGGATCAATTCCATATAAATGTCTAACTTCTTACTTCTAATCATTGTTGATGCCGTCCACTCTGCCATTTCCTCTGGTGATTTACGAATATACTTATAAACCGTATTTCTTGATATATTTAGTTTCCTAGCGATAGTAGAAATACTATATTTCTGATTGAGCATTCCTCTAATTTCAACATATATTTCAAACTTATCCACCTTTTCAACTCCTCCGCCTAATCATAGAAGTATAAAAATCTATCATATAGTGGGGAACAATATTAGTAAATAAGTGTTCAAAATTATTCGTCGTAAACTGTTCACTTTAGTCTAGCAATTACACCCCCCCATGCCTAATATTAGAAGTCATGGGGGAATCCATCATTTACTTAGTATCTTTATCATTCACTACAAGGATGTTAGACTATGATCATTGAATCATTCTCAATATATCTGCTGCAATTCTATCTGCTTCATTAAAGTTGGAAGAGCTATTGTCTCTCAATTCTTTATTAACACCCTTAATGGTTGACGGGTCCACTTGATAAGTTTTAAACTCGTCCCATTCCATTGTATTGCAAAGATGATATTTATTTAGATAGTTGATGGTATTCTGATCCTCTTTCATGGATGCTCGATTCAGAATTAATAGAGGTACAATAGCATTCATTGCCTCACCAATCATTCCCCATCCTGCTTTGGAAATCACTAGGTCTGATGCAGCAATATAATTTTGAGACTCCAAATAATCAGTTGGTATTTGAAAGACATTAGAACGGTTGACTTTAACATTTGAGGATACCAAAAATAAACAGTCAGGGCTTTCCCAAATCGGAAGCTGCTCAAGTATACCAACGTCAATTTTCATTCCAAGTCCTAAAAAAATAACATGCTGATGAGCATTTGGATTAATTAAATTTCTAATTCTTTGAACCTCTTGTAAATCTACTTCTCTAGAAAAAAATCCATAATGATTTGTTGGGACATTCCAATTTTCATTGCTTCCTGCCAATGAATAGAAACGAGTCATTTTTTGATAGGCAACTTTATATGGTTTTAATTCACTGTCATCAATTAAATCATGGTAGGCGGTATACCAAGTAAAGTTAGAAACACCAATAGACGGAATGCCCAATCTTTGAGCCGCTTCAAATGGGAGAGGAGATATATCTGAAACAACTAAGTCAATATGATTTAACTTTAGAAACTCTCGCTCCTGCTCAACCTTGAAATCCCAATCAGCAACGAAGTTTTTATATTCCTCAAATAATCTCCCTTTATCGGGGAGAATTGAATCCTTTTCCAAAAAGTAGCCCACATCTGTCTTTATGGTTCTATAACTTAGATGATTTGAATGAAGGGACTCCTTAATAAAAGATAGAGCAAAGGAATGGCAGACAATAATTTTCACGTTTGGATCTTTTAGAAGTTTTCGTATCACCGCAATACTTCTTGAAGCATGACCATATCCATAATCAGATATGTAGTAAGCAATGGTTTTCAATTTAATTCACCTCGAAAATAAAAAAACAGGGAAAGGACCAAGGCCCTCTCCCTAAATGTTATAAAATAACTTTTGCCTTCGATTTTTGAAAATGGTTAATGACATCATCCCATTTAAAAAATAAACGAGTAAAGTCCTCATCACTTATACCGATACCAGTTTGGACTTCAACAAATTCTAGTTCAGTAAGTGCTTTAATTCCATGCTTCTTGCCTGCTGGAAGATGGATGATATCCCCTGCTTTAACACGAGTAATATAATCATCCAACGCTAATTCACCTTCACCACGAACAATAGTCCAAACTTCATCACGTAGGTTATGGTAATGATAGCTTGAATTTTTTTCTGCGTGGATACAAATTCGTTTGGTGACCATTTCGTTCCCATCATCATACTTAGCATAATCAAGGACACGAGACCAACCCCAAATGCGCTCTTCATACATTGGTGGCTGTTCAAATCCACTAATAAGTTCCTTTATTTTCGGACTCAATGCTTTGTCTGAGACTAAAATTCCATCAGGACTAGCAGCAACCACAATATCTTTCACACCAATAATAGTAACGGGAATATCCAGTTCATTGATTAAATGTGTATTTACCGAATCATCACTTAATACACCCTTACCAATTTGAGATGTAGCCATTTCTTCCGTTAAGGTATTCCATGTCCCAAGATCCTTCCAATAACCATCATAAGGGAGGGCCACAATATGATTTGCCTGTTCAACTACTTCATAATCAAAACTAATCTTAGGGAGATCCTTATACTGAAGTGATAGTTTATCATAATGAAGCGGTACACCCTTTTCTACTAATATATCAATGATATATTTTAGTTTAAAAGCAAATACTCCACAGTTCCATAGCGCATTCATATCTATAAGTGTCTGAGCCTTTTCTTCACTTGGCTTTTCTGTAAAATGATTTACAGTAAAATAGCTGTCTCCATCTACAGCTTCTTTTGGTACTATATAGCCGTATTTGGATGAAGGATAAGTAGGTCTAACGCCAACTAAAGCCAAATCAGCATTTGAATCTAATAAGACATTCTCTAATTCTTTTACCTTCTCAAAAAAGCTTTCATCCACGTATGGATCAACTGGCAGTACAACAACCACTTCGTCTTCAGAGACATTTTGGATAGAAAATAGGTAGGAAGCAGCTAAAGCAATTGCTGGGAATGTATCACGACGTTCAGGCTCAATAATAAGTGGTACATCCATTCCTATCTGGCTATGAATCATATCCCTTTGCATTTTAGAAGTTGCAATGACAGATAAATCTGCTAGGCCAACTGTTTCAAGTTGACCCCACACACGCTGAACCATTGATTGCTTTTCTTCATTATTACTCTCTAATACTTTTAAAAATTGTTTTGATCTTGTATCATTTGATAATGGCCATAGACGCTTACCGGATCCACCGGAAAGTAATACAAGTTTCATAGTATCGCCTCCAAAAATAAGGTTTTTGCGGACCTGACTTTGCAATAAAAAGTAAATTGGGAGTAGCCTATAACTACTCCCATTCTAAGGACTATTTCATCTTATAATACTCACAATACCAATCCGTAAACCTTTGTAGACCCTCTACTATTGAAGTCTTAGGTTTAAACCCAACGGCCTTTTCTAACAATTCTGTTGAAGCATACGTTGCAGGTACGTCACCCGGTTTAATTGGTTCAAATGATTTTTCAAATAAAACTTCTCTGTCTAATGTAATGCTTAGGCATTTCTCTAAAGTTTCAATAAAAGTCATCAATTTCTCCGGGCTATTATTTCCAATGTTAAAAACCTTATGTGGAACATTCTCCTCCCCCACTGGAGGATTACTAAGCAGACGCTCAATCCCCTCCACAATATCATCAATATAAGTAAAATCACGGTATAGGTCATTATCAAAATCACCATTATTGAAAATCTTGATTGGCTCACCTGAAAAATATTTCTGGGTGAATCCAAAATAGGCCATATCTGGACGTCCCATTGGACCATACACAGTGAAGAAACGAAGCCCAGTTGCAGGAATCTTATATAGATGGCTATAAGTGTGAGCCATTAATTCATTTGATTTTTTTGTGGCAGCATAGAGTGAAACAGGATTGTCTACCATATCAGTTTCCTCGAATGGTACCTTTTTGTTAGCACCATAGACAGAACTAGAAGATGCATATAGGAGATGATCCACAGGATTGTGTCTACATGCCTCAAGGATGTTGTAAAAGCCGATAATATTGCTTTGAATATAAACATCTGGATTCTCTATTGAATACCTTACACCGGCTTGAGCAGCTAGATTTACAACAACATTCGGCTTATATTCTTCAAACGTATTAGTTATCATAACCTTATCTGAAATATCACCTTTAATAAAGGTAAAGTGCTCATAGGAATTTAGTAGCTCTAAACGAGTATATTTAAGGTTTACATCATAGTAATCATTGATATTATCAATACCAATTACTCGAAAACCATTTTCTAAAAGTTTCCTAGATAAATAATAGCCGATGAAACCTGCTGCTCCGGTGATAAGGTATGTTTTACTATTTTCAAGAGTTTTGTAATTCAAAGTTCTTCGACTCCTTTAATCCTTCTCTACTTGCAGGTTTTCTACCTATAGAATGGTATTCTACTCCTGCTCCTTGCATCTGTTCAACACTATAAATATTCCTTCCATCATAAACTAAAGGAGTTCTCATTAAATTCTTATATATTTCTGGAGATACTGCTTTTACCTCTCCCCATTCAGTAAAAATAAAGCAGACATTTGCTCCATCTAATGCATGTTCTATATTTCCAACATAGGTTATACTACCTTTTCCATTCTTACCTTCAGGGTGGACCTTAGCAAAGTTCTCTGCTCCTACAGGATCATATGCATAAATATCTGCACCTTGCTCCAATAATAATGGTACATTCTCAAGAGATGCCGCTTCCCTTAAATCATCTGTTCCAGGCTTAAATGTCAAACCTAGAACTGCTACCTTTAGACCACTAAAGGTAATGAGTCTTTTACTAGCTTTTTTATATAACTTCGTCTTTTGTTCTTTGTTCACATCAATAGCGGCCTTAACTGTTTTTAGCTCATATCCTTGCTGTCTAGCAATATACTCTAAAGCTTTTGTATCCTTAGGAAAGCATGAACCACCGTAACCAATACCAGCATTTAAAAACTTACTCCCGATCCGCTCATCAAAACTCATTCCTCTTGCAACATCCTGGATGTCCGCACCCACCAATTCACAAAGATTTGCAATATCATTCATATATGATATCTTAAGAGCAAGGAAATCATTAGATGCATACTTTATCATTTCTGCTGATCTTCTATTTACTGATACAATAGGCAAATGAAACGGCTCATAAATCTTCATAAGCATCTTTTCAGCCCATTTACTTTCTGTCCCTATAATAATTCTTTCTGCATGTAATGTATCATGTACAGCAGAACCTTGTGCTAAGAATTCTGGATTCGATGCTACTTCCACATTAACATCATTGACTAAAAAATCCTGAATAAATTGTTCAACTTTATCATTGGTGCCAACCGGAACTGTTGATTTTACTACAACTAAGCAGTCCTTTTCTACAGATTCTGCAATTTGCCTTGCAACAGTTGCAATATAGGAAAGATTTGCAGAACCATCTGGCTGTTCTGGTGTACCAACACCGATAAAAATTGCATCTGCATCCCTGTAGGCTGATTTATAATCAGTAGTATACTTTATCTTCCCTGCTTCATAATTCTTCTGCATTAACTCTTCTAAACCTGCTTCATAGATTGGAGAAACCCCGGATTTCATTATGGTTACTTTATTTTCATCAATATCAACACAGGTCACTTGATGCCCAACTTCTGCAAAGCATACACCTGCAACTAAGCCGACATATCCAGTTCCTGCAACTGCTATCTTAAACATAGGATCGCCTTCCTTCATTATATAGACTAATCTACTCTACTTATCTTTTTAAATAATGTAGTTTAATTTTTAAAATCTTAAAATATATTTTGCACTATATCGTTTATAGAGAATTTATTAAGACCTTCACAAAAAATATATATACATTATACAACTATACCAGCTTCCACTGTACAATCATTTATTACCATATCCTCTAATGCCAACATACTTCAAAGTTCTACATCAAAATAAATTGGCAAAAACTCTAGAGGAAGCACCTTAAAGTTTTTTCTTTACTATTTAATTTGTCTAGTAAGTACATAACACGGTTATTATCATTTCAAAACAAGATGATTTTCTTTAATTCCTGATATTAATGAGCCTTTGAATCTTTCATTCATGCAAGAACACCAGATCAATAGGCCTATAAGAATCAATCTCCCATTCTTTTATTGTATAACAATTCCATCTACTTATCTTTGATACGTTCACTCATAAATACGGATGAAAAAAACTATACTTTATAGTTAGCCTGAAATAACAATATTGACTTTGTATATTTTTAATTAGTTGCCATTAATAATCCATGATATACCAAGATATTTTTACACTCATTCTTGATTTTTTACCAATTCTTGAATTTTAAATATTATTTTATCATCTATAGTATCATCAAATTTTCTAGCAAAGAGTAGATTAGTTGTTTTTAGTTGATCATAATCATTTTCCCGAAACGTATATGGAAGTCCTCTATCCCAATCAATAAGTCTCATAATCGCTTGACAATCGTTATCGAATTTACCCCAGTATAGACGTTCCATAAACTTTGAATTAAACACTAACGTTTGCAAAAATACCTCATCACAACAAAATGTATGGGAGAATGTTTTCTTTATCCAGTTTCTTTTTGAAACAACATATCGGGCTAACTCATCTGTTATACTGAACCAATTAGTTCCCTTTTTAAATTCAACATCCAAATGTCTATCAATACCAAAAAATTTTTGAATTTTAACAGAGAATACTTCAAGCAATTTAATAGCTTTTTTCCAAAGCTTATCTGGCTTCCCAATTATACTATTAAAAAAATAATAATACTTGACTCTCTCATAATACTCATTACTACTCTTTGCAAACCTTATGAATTCTTTGCCCGTATTCTCATCATAAAATTGATGAATATAGTCCTGTGACTTTAGTGGTAAATCTAATCCTGAAAGCAAGTGATAATATTTGTAAGTATCTGTTACTGTAGCTTTCTCCAAAAGTAATAGTTCACTTTCTATTTGGCTATACCCTCCCCATGTAACTTTTACAGGGCTCTCTACCATATATACCTTAGAATACTTTAATGTTGAAGAAATCTTACTCAAGTCAAAGTTCTCAATTTTTTTGTCAATATGCAAAAAAATGTCATTCCTACAATCATCAAGCATATTAATTAATTTACCTAATTGATCGAAATGATTATGAGCAATTATCAAATAAGCATGCTTGCTCATTTTACTACCTCCTAAAGGTTCACACTATTTATTTTCATTTCCCTAGTGTTTTTATGAATTTTCTAAGTATTAAAAAGTACACTATGATAAAATAGCTACTTCCCCCTATAATTATTTTAATAAATAAAGAAATGTAAATATTTTTGTCATACTGTATGTTATTAATAATGAAATACATAAGAAGCCCTGCAATTAAAAATATAGATTCCCATTTTAGATACTTAAGCAATCTAATTTCCTTTTTTGCAGCCAAAAATTGATATCCGCATACTACTAATTCAGCAAAAATTGTTCCAATTGCTGCACCTACTGCATCGAGTCGAGGGATAAGAGCCAAGTTAATTACAAAGTTAACAATAGCGCCAAGAATTGCTGAAATTATATACACAGAATCCCTTTTTTCTGGAATTAGATATTGAGTTCTTAACACATTTCCTGCAGCTAAGAATATAATTGTTACAGCTAAATACTCCATTATTATTGCTGTTTGTGAAAAATCCTTGCCGTAAAAAATATCGACAAATTCATTTGATATAGATATTATTCCAAAAGTTGCAGCATTGGCAAATGCTAAAACTATCATCATAAAGACATCAAAATATCTTTTAACATCATCCCGTTTTCCTGCAGCAACATACGAAGAAATTCTAGGCAACATTACAGTTCCAACTGCAATGATTAAGGCAACTGGAACATTTATTATTTTTTCAGCGTTTTCAAAATACCCTACACTTGCTATACTTCCCATATTTCCAAGCATTATTTTGTCCATTACTTTGTAAATACTCACGGCAATAACTGGTATAAACATCATTAGATTTGGCCTAATATGCTTAATGATATCTTTATATCGCGCAATTTTAAAATCAACATACTGACGTAAAAAACGCCATAAAACCAGATTACTTATAAGCGTTCCCAAAGCCATGATAATAATATATTTGTTAACATCGGTTTCTACTTTGACAAAAAGGAAAATACATAACACTGTTCCGAGTTTAACAATAGTATTTCTTATGACTGTTAACTTAAACTTTTCTATCCCAAAGAAGAACCAATTTATATCTAAAATTGAAGAAGCTACAAAAATAAGCTGGCACATTGCAGCTACTTTATTAGTTGCAAACAGTAAAATATAAACTAAATAAAATGCAGTACTCAGCAAAGCTGTAATTAACTGCATACAGAATAATTCTGAAAATGTCTTAGATAATTGCCTTCTTCCCCCTTGGGTACCAGCAATTGTTCTGTTTCCGTAATTGTTTAATCCAAGCAATGAAAAATAAATAAAGTATAATGCTGTAGAATAACTATAGGAATATATCCCTATTCCTTCCGCTCCCAATATCCTAGACAAATAGGGTGCAGTAACAAATGGCAAAAACATTATTAGAAACTGATAAACAAAATTGTATAAAATATTCTTTTTCAACATATATAGTTACCCATTCATCCTATGGTGTAATCAATACTTTTAACTACAGTAGCCGGATTACCTGCTACAATACACTCTTCAGGAACATCTTCTAAGACGACTGAATTTGCTAAAATTATTGAATTCTTTCCCACTGAAACTCCTCCTAAAATAATTGAACCAGGGTAGATAGTTACACCATCTTTAATCCTAGGATAGAAGCCTTTTCTTTGGCCCAATGTTACATTATGATATAAGGTAACATTGTCACCAATAATAGCGCCATCACCAATTACAATCCCATTTAAATGTCGAACATTTAACCTATGACCAATTTTTGCGTTTCTCCCAACCTCAATCCCATATTTAATACAGAGCTTTTTTGAGATCATTTCTTTTCTGAGCTTACAACCACTTTTCTGCATCTCCCTGATTAAAACAATTACCCTAAAATGTGGCATCCTGAAATAACAAACTATTGCATAAATTAAAGCCAAAGCCAAATTTGGCTTATCTTCAAATTTATTCTTATATTCCTTGTAAATTGTACTGAGCATTTTAACCATCCATCTCAACTATATTTTCTTCTTTACTCTAACTTGGAAAGGTTTCCTAGTTAAAACATACAAGAAAAACAACACTACTATTATACTCATTCTTGCCGGCATCCACTCGAACAGTAAAAACGGTAAAATACTTACACTGTAATAGTAAACACTCCGATTATAAATATTTGGCGATTTAAGTTTACGCTTATAAACATGCATATAAAAAATCGCTAATACAAATGGACAAATAAACAACCCTAAAATTCCAAAATCTCTCAAAAACGCATATATCATAGTAGAATTATTATTCATAATAGCATCCGGTGATACATTTACAAATTGTTGTGAAATTATATTAATTGTTTCAATTCCTGAGTGAATATTCATGCCCATAAATTTCAAAAATAAGAATATAGGTTCCAAAAATCCCCCAAAAAATTCTTTACCATATAATAGATGGTCAGAGGTTATAAGGTACTGTTTCGGATTATTCATATAAACTCCAAATAGATGAATACTACCAACAAAGTAAATGTAAATGTTATATAAAAAACCTTTCCCTCCAGCTACACTTCTCTGCTGAGTAATTACTAAAATAATGATTGCAATAATCGCTATAACTATGGTTATTAACTTATTATTTTTTATCAACCTGATGAAATTGCCACCAAACTTGTCATATAAAACAATTCCCGCTAACAACATAAATTCTAGAAGAACCCAACGCCCACCAAAAATTAATATATATAAAATACAATTAAATACTGAAATTATTAATGATAATCGAATTTTTTTATTTTCAATAAGTTCGATTAAAGACAATAATGAAATTGCCAAGACCATTGGCTGTACTATATTCATAAGTAGCAATTTTTCATTTGTATTATAAAGTATTTCCGAAAAACCTGAAATTCTTAATCGATAAAATCCCTCGGTAATTACTACTCCAAACCCTTTGATTGCAAATGGAACAAGGATAATTAAGCAAATCATCGAAATACTATTCAATCTTTTCCATCTAAGGATTATATTTGCTTGTTCAACTCGTATTCCTTGTTTTAATCTAAAAAAGATAATTGATGAAACTTCGAATAAAGTCAAAACAATTAAAATATATACATACGTTTTTAACGGCGGAATATACAATCCATAAAAGCCAAACATTGATAATACACTTACGGTACACCATAAACCCAAGAACAAATTAAGATAATTTACAAATTTCCCAAAGTGTAAGTAATTAAAAAAACTAAACATTAGTATAAACACTATAAATACCAGTACCATTTGAATTATCCTTCCAAATCAAATATCTCCATTCAATTTTTATCATTAATTTGACGTGCCAATTTTTGATAACGAATAGCATTATTTATTACTGATTTCATTTCTTCATGAGCCCAAAAGCATTCAGCTAACTTCAGAGCAGAATTAAGATATTTATGGTTTTTCAAAAGATTTCTTGCAGCATCGAATGCAACCTTTCCCTTTTTAAAATTACCCTTTTCTTTTTCATTATTAAAGTTATTTTCTCTTAAAAACAACATTAGATTTCCTTCTGTGAATGAATCCTTTCCGTGCTTTAACCTCTCTTGGTGCATTTTTTTAATATACTTATCGCATAGCCACTGCTTTAACGGGTTGCTCCCAGAAATATTTTTTGTGCTTGATCTGTATTTAATTAAATACTCATCTACAAAGCCAATCTTCATTCCATTTGAAATAACTCTTAGCCACAAATCATAATCTTGGGAAGCAGGAAAGTTCCTATATCCACCTAAACTAAGGATATCTTTTTTAATAAACATAACACTAGGATGAACAACCATCGAAATATATTGTAAGGCTAGTTTTGTGGTTTCAAAATTATCTGGTAACTTCCCCCCATAAGATAAAACATTATTATCTTCATCAATAGAAATTTTATTTGTACCTACAACACTTACTTCTGGATAATCAATTAGATAACTAATTTCTTTTTCAAATCTATCCGGGAGAGAAATATCATCTGCATCCATTCTTGCTATAATTTCACAATTCGCAAGTTCCAATCCACGATTTAATGACATTGCTAGACCTAAATTTTTTTCATTCACATAAAACCTTATTCTATCATCCTTTTTGCAATAGTCCTGTATAATTCGAACATGTTCTTTATTGGAAGGATTATCTAATATAATTATAAATTCAAACTCTTTATAATTTTGGTTTAGTATGGATTCAACTGCTAATTTAAGCTCCCTCTCAGTTTCATTGAAAGTAGTCATTACAACAGATATTTTTTTCATATACACTTTACCCCATAACTTTAATTTAATACCAAAGATATATTAAAATTCGTACCTTTACTTTACAGGCAATCATCATTTATTTTAACTTCATTATTATTACAGATGTTTGATTTATATTAAAAAAGAAGTTTCATTTATTACTACACGGTATTACCACTAAAATTGTCTTACCTTATCAACTGAACGAAATTCTATTATTTTTATATTTTTTCTCTTTATCTGTCCAACGGCATCCATCCACATTTATGTCTGAATTTTCGCTGCAACCTTTTTAACGAACGTTATTATAAAGAAGTCATTGTCTTTAACTCCATAACTAGTTCCCAATACCTTTATTTTACTCTATTCCGTTGACTTCTTTACTTCACAATAATCTACACCTATAACTAATAACTTTGTCTTGTTTTAGGATTCATTTTATAATCAGTAAAAATATCTCCTCTTCTGGAAGTAACCCAAAAAGAATTTCGATACATAAAGTGCAATTTTTCTCAAAATGTCTCCACACTACGATTGTGATTTCATTACCTACAACTTTTACGGTATTAGTTATCAAATTATCCTAGTAGTTCCAGCCCTTCATTACAGGGCCATGTAAACACCAATATACAATTTTCATGTGCAATCATCCAACCGGTTAAAATTCAATTCCATCATATAAATAAATATATTTCTCTAGCATATCTTCTTTTTTAAATTTACTCATTACATTCTCAACATCAAAATTTTTCCCGAATTTAGGATTTACATTTCTATTTAATAAATGAGCGAACTGTTCAACCTCCCCCTGCTCTAGTACAATTCCACAATTTTCATCAACGCTCTCAGGACTACCACCTGTTCTATATGTACAAACAGGAGTACCGCACGCTAATGCTTCAAGATTTGTCGTTGGAAAATTGTCTTCATAAGTTGGGTTAAAAAATATATCTGCTGTAGTATACAATTCTACTAACTCATTCAAATTATTAGTTCTTTCAATAGCAATTATCGAATCCGGCACTTGGTTAATCTGTTTTTTAGTTAACCCAACAATAACAATCTTATAATTATCATTAAGCATTTCATCTAATCGAATAAAATCTCTTAGTCCCTTTCTTTCTGTCCACTCACTCGCAACTCCTAAAATAATAAACTTTCCAGTAAGATTACTATTTTTTCTAAAGTCACTCGTTGTTGGATTAAATATGTTTAAATCAATTCCATTATGAATTACCTTCGTTGGATATTCAGATAGAAAAGATTGCTGAACTAAATCCGCAAGCCAATTGCTTGGTGTTACAATTGTTATATTAAGCCCTTTAAATAATTCTTTCTTTTTTTTCCAGTTCCATTTTGAGTTATCTAAAATTTTTGACGCTGGATATGTCTCAAGCTGCTCACAGTTATAGCAACCTCCTTTCCACTTATCACAACTGACAGCATCAAAATAGGCACAATGTCCTGTAAATGCCCAACAATCATGCAAAGTCCATATTGTTTTTATATTTTTTTCTTTTATATACGAAAATAGTATTTCCAAATTAATATAATAACCGTGGAGGTTATGAAGGTGTATAATATCGGGTTTGATTTCTTCTAGTTTCTTAACTAAATCTTTTGTTGCCCTTTGAGAAGCAAAACCAGTTTTATCTGTAAGTCTTGTATATAATCCATGCCATTTAATTCCCAATTTATCTTCAATGGATATTTCATGATCATTCTCAGGGTTTCTACCACGCCCCCATACAACATATGAATCTATACCTTTACTCAACATAAATCTATGAAGGTTCATCATAATCGAACCTGTAGCTTTATATGGAAATGTATTAATCTGTACAACTTTCATAGTTTCGATTCTCCCCTAGCAGCTCTTAATCTCTTTGATATACTTGGCCACAGAGACATCCTTTGTCAGGTTCTTTTCCAAGAATACTCGACCTTTCTTACCCATAGTCATGTGCTCTTCTCTACTCATATCAAAAAACTTCTGAAGATTTTCTTTGAACTTCTTATAATCACCAGGATCTCCGATTAAGCCACATCCAGTTTCTTCAATTAGAAGTCTTGCTTCTGCTCCTTCCTCCAGAACACCAAGTACAGGCTTACCTGTAGCCATAATGCCATACAATTTACTCGGTACAGAAACACCTTTTATACCAGCTGCTGAATTGCATAATTGAAAATCACATGAATTCAAACTATAAATCAAATCAGCCTTGTCCTGATATGGAATAAACACGACATTTTCCATTTGGTTATTTTTAGTATACATCTTCAGTTTATCTAAAACAGATCCAGCACCGACGAAAGCAAACGTTATTTCTCTTCCATCTGCGGTTTTAGTTCCTGCAGGAAAACCTTTCATGACGCGAATCAAATTTTCTAGATCATAGTACAAACCGATATTACCAGAATACATGACAATATATTTATCTTCCAAACCATATTGCTTTTTGAAGGCAACCACTTTCTCATTATTACTCTCTATCGGATAGATTTCCTTTTCATTAATCCAGTTATTAATGAACACATGATTTGGTATTTTCTTATCTTTGAATCTGCCTTTCAGGGTTTCAACCATATCACGACCAACAACAATTAACTTATCAGACATTTTACAGCTAAATTTATCGAACCACATCATCGTATTTAGAATAAATTTATTCTGGCTATATCCAACGGCCATAGTCTGCTCAGGATTGAAGTCCTGAATATTGTAGATATATTTCGCCCGTTTCACCCATTTTCCCCAGACTCCCAACAAGCCTCCGAGGATAGGCGGCTGAGAAATTGAATAAACAAAATCCATCTTCCCTGCCTTAAAGGTGGCAATCATAGCTCCAAAGAAATATGCTAGGATATTTTTAATTCTGCTGATTTTGTTACTCTTGGAGAATTCAGGAACACATATTCTAATAATCTTTACACCGTTAATTTCTTCCTTATAAAATATCTTTGTTTTATACTCGGCAGCAACCTTACCGGTGTAAGATGGCACAACACAAATTACTGTTATATCAAATTCATGAAGCATTCCTTCTGCCAATTCTTTTAAAATTTGACCAGTGGAAGCGACATCCGGAATATAGTAGTGGGCGTATATTAAAAGCTTTTTCTTTTCAGTTTTCATCATTTCAACCATGTAGTACCTCTCTATCCGTTGAGACTACACATATATGCATAGGTGCAATTCTGAACCAGCCTCTATAAATTTTTCCTTTTTGAGAACTTATCAATTAAAAATAAATTGAGGTAGATAATTTACCTACCTCAAACCAAACGGCCATTACATATTAATCAAACATTTTCTTAACTTTATCTTCTTTTTCAACTTTTCTCATGTCGGCATTAACCATGATACTGACTAATTCTTCGAATGGAGTTCTTGTTGGATTCCAACCTAATAGTGTTTTTGATTTTGTTGGGTCTCCTAAAAGCTGTTCTACTTCTGCAGGGCGGAAAAACTTAGGATCTACTTCAACAATAACTTCACCAGTAGCTTTGTTAATACCTTTTTCTTCAACACCTTGCCCAGTCCATTCAATTTCTATTCCTACATGTTTAAATGAGAGTTCAACAAATTCTCTTACTGTATGCATCTCACCTGTAGCAATTACAAAGTCTTCTGGGTTATCATGCTGTAAGATCAACCACATACATTCAACATAATCTTTAGCATATCCCCAATCACGTAATGATTCTAAGTTTCCTAACATCAACTTCTTTTGTTTACCTTGGGCAATACGTGCAGCAGCAAGGGTAATTTTACGTGTTACAAATGTTTCCCCACGACGCTCTGATTCATGGTTGAATAATATTCCGTTTACAGCGAACATATTATAAGATTCCCGATAGTTCTTGGTAATCCAGAAACCATATATCTTTGCTACACCGTATGGAGAACGTGGATAGAAAGGAGTTGTTTCCCTTTGCGGAACCTCTTGAACTTTTCCGAATAGTTCAGAAGTTGACGCTTGGTATACACGAGTTTTCTCTGTTAATCCTAAGATTCGCACTGCTTCAAGAATATTAAGTGTCCCTTTTGCATCTACATCTAATGTATAACCAGGCATATCAAACGAAACTCGAACATGTGACTGGGCGGCTAGATTATAGATTTCGTCAGGTTTAATTTCACCGATTATACGAGTTACGTTTAATGCATCGGTAACATCCCCATAATGAAGATGGAAGTTTTGATTATTTAATAATGCATTTGCCTCTTCTTCTGTAAGAAGGTCCTCTAAGCGTTCTTGATTATAAGAAGAGCTACGACGAATCATGCCGTGTACTTCATATCCCTTTTCCAGTAAGAGCTCTGCTAAATATGAACCATCTTGTCCAGTTACACCTGTAATTAATGCTTTTTTCATGTTGACCTCCGAATATATGTTAGTTTACTTTTGTTAGTTGATTATCTAAAAACCATTGGTAAGCTTTCTTTAATCCTTCTTCTAATGAAGTAGTAGCTTTCCATCCCAAAGAATTTAGCTTGGTTACATCCACTAATTTCCTTGGTGTTCCGTCTGGCTTTGTTGTATCAAATTGAATCTCACCAGTGAACCCAACGACTTCTTTAATCTTTTCTGCTAAATCTTTAATTGGTAGGTCTTCGCCTACACCAATATTTACAATTTCATTACCAGAATAATTATTCATCAGGTAGATGCTTGCATCAGCAAGATCATCAGAATATAAGAATTCTCGTTTTGGTGTTCCTGTTCCCCATACTTTTACAAATGGAGCATTGCTTTTCTTTGCTTCATGAAACTTACGAATCAATGCAGGAAGAACATGAGAAGTGTGCAAGTCGAAGTTATCATTTTCACCATATAAATTAGTTGGCATAACTGAAATGTATTGTGTACCGTATTGACGATTATAGGATTCACACATTTTAATTCCTGCAATTTTCGCAATCGCATATGGTTCATTTGTCGGCTCAAGCACACCGGTTAATAGGTACTCTTCTTTTAAAGGTTGTGGCGCCAACTTAGGATAAATACATGTACTGCCAAGGAATAAAAGTTTTTCAACATTATTGCGATATGCCGCATCAATGATATTCGTTTGAATCAATAGGTTATCACGAATAAAGTCTGCAGGGTATTCATTGTTGGCAACAATTCCACCGACCTTTGCTGCAGCAAGAAAAACAAATTCCGGTTTTTCTTCAGCACAAAAGCTGTCGACTGCATTTTTGTCTCTTAAGTCTAGTTCTTTGCTAGTACGATATACTATATTAGTGTACCCTTTTTCTTCAAGCTTTCTTACAATCGCTGATCCTACAAGACCACGATGTCCCGCTACATATATTTTAGATTCATTATTCATCATCTTTTCCGTACCTCTTTTCTAGAATGCATCTTTAGATCCAAATAATACTAGGACCGTTTTTAATATGATTTTTATATCAAAAAAGAAGGAACGTTCTCGAATATATCGAAGATCCAATTCCACCATTTCTTCAAACCCAATACTGTTTCTCCCACTTACCTGCCAGAGTCCTGTACAACCTGGTGTGACCAATAAACGCTGCTTATCATACTCAGAATATACTGCAACTTCTCTAGGAAGGGGTGGACGCGGTCCAACCAAACTCATATCTCCTTTTAAAACATTAAATAGTTGAGGCAATTCATCAATACTTGTTTTCCTGATAAACTTCCCAATTTTTGTGATCCTTGGGTCATCCTTCATTTTAAACATGGCACCCGATACTTCATTATGCTTTAACAGTTCTTGTAACTTTTCCTCCGCATTGGATATCATCGAACGGAATTTATACATTTTAAATTCTTTTCCATTTAGTCCAACTCTTTTCTGAGAAAACAGAATTGCTCCCTTTGGATCTTCCACTTTAATTAAAATAGCAATAATTATGAAAAGAAAACCTAAAAGAATAATTCCAAATGAAGAACCGATAATATCAATTAATCTTTTTGTTAATAAGTATGATTTTCCGTCATTAACAAGTAACTTCTTTTTTTCAAAATAAGATACTTCTTGATTCGCCAGATTAGACAACCTTCACCCCTACCTTCTCTCTATAGCATTACTTTTTCTTTATCAAATGAAGAAACTAGATCTTTCAAGTAATCAAGCATGTCATCATGGAGGTCTTCATGTTGCAAGGCAAATTCAATCGTAGTCTTAACAAAACCAAACTTTTCACCTACGTCATACCGTTTGCCTTCAAAGTCATAAGCAAACACTCTTTGAATCTCATTTAGTCGTTGAATTGCATCTGTTAACTGAATCTCTCCACCTGCACCTTTTTCCTGACGGTCAAGGAACATGAAGATCTCTGGTGTTAAAACGTAACGGCCCATAATCGCTAAGTTCGAAGGAGCTGTTCCTGGTTTTGGTTTTTCAACGAAGTTACTCACTTGGTAACGACGGCCTTCTTGGTATGAAGGATCGATAATCCCATAACGGTGTGTTTCATTCTCAGCCACTTGCTGAACACCAATCACAGAAGAGAATGTTTCTTCATATTGATTAATTAATTGACGTAAGCAAGGTGTCTCGCTCTGAACAATATCATCACCTAATAGAACGGCAAACGGCTCATTGCCAATAAAGTTTCGCGCAGACCAGACCGCATGTCCGAGTCCTTTCGGTTCTTTTTGACGGATATAATGGATATCCGCTAGATTCGTAGCGTACCGAACTCTTTCAAGTAGATCGTATTTTTCTTTCTCGATTAAATTCTGTTCAAGCTCAATGGCATTATCAAAATGGTCTTCTATCGAACGTTTTCCTTTACCAGTTACAATGATAATATCCTCAATACCTGCTGCAACCGCCTCTTCCACTATGTATTGAATAGTCGGCTTATCAACAATTGGTAACATTTCCTTTGGCATTGCTTTTGTTGCAGGCAAAAATCTTGTCCCTAGCCCTGCAGCTGGAATGATTGCTTTTCTTACTCTTTTCATCTTGTATACCCCCAAATAATATTTCGCTTACCTAAAAAACACTTTCACTAACTAAAGCACTATGGGCAAAAAATAAATACCTAATGGAATTGCAAGTGCTTTCACACTTAATCTTTCATTAGGTATTTATTGTTTTATTTAAATTGGGCATTTAACCCGGCCTCACATCATGCTTTTGACGACATGCGTCTAAGGTCCTCTGATGGACCCACAGCACAATCGAGTGCCCCCATCGATAACGGACAGGGAGCCTCGCCGATCAGGCATTTAAGCCTGATAAAGTTGTAAAATGACGATCTGTTAACTCTCTTCTGCTAATTTTTGTTAAAATATTTTAAAGAATTTCTTCTTTTTTATGCGTTCAGGTACTTCTTTATAGACGTGACTTCCTTCAATCAAAAGTTCAGCATTCTCCTGGAAAAAATAAACCATGTCATTCCCGTACTTTGCTTGAATACTGTCAAATGCTTCTCTCATTTTAAACGTCCGGTTGCTCGTATTATGCGCATCCGATGCAATGAAGTGAGTTAGATTGGCTTCAATTAATTGCAAGGAAAAGCTTTTAATCTTCTTTCCAAAGTCCCCACAAACACTTGCAGCCGTGACTTGGGTTAATGCTCCCTTTTTCACAAGTTGATATAGAAGTTCTGGACGTTCAATGATTTCCTGGTTCCGTTCCGGATGAACAATTACCGGAATTAGTCCCTTCGTTTGCAAATCATAAAACAACTTCTCCGTGTATCTCGGGACATGGCTAGACGAAAACTCTACCAATACATATTGCGTGCTATCGATTGGTAGGATTTCACCTGTTTCAAAACCTTCAACCATTTCCCCGTTTATCCGTGTTTCCTGACCAGGAAGTACGTTTAAATCAATCTTTTCTTCTAGTAAAACCTTATTTAAGTCTCTGACTCTATCAATAATTGTCTGTTTAGGATTTTCATAACGGTTGTTCAAATGATGTGGTGTTGCAACAATCGTATGAATCCCCTGTTCGGCAGCCTTCTTGGCCATTTCAATACTTTCCGACAAATCCCTTGCCCCGTCATCAATTCCAGGTAATATATGACTATGCAAATCAATCATTGGTCCCACATTCTTTCCAATAA
This sequence comes from Bacillus sp. OV166, assembly GCF_900177675.1. Classification (GTDB taxonomy): domain Bacteria; phylum Bacillota; class Bacilli; order Bacillales; family Cytobacillaceae; genus Neobacillus. Next base: position 6,335,160 of record NZ_FXWM01000001.1, read on the forward strand.
ACTGTTATTTCCCGTCAACATTTTTAATAATAGCACTTGCGATAGGAGAAATTTGTCGAAATTTGTTACTTCGCACCATAATAATAGTAATAATCTCCACTTTTTGCCTCTTTATGATTTAAGACAACACCAAGCAATTTGCTCTTTGCATTGGCAAGTAATTCTTTTGCCTTTTTCGCAGGTTCGATTTCTGTTTTCTCACTATACACAACCAGAATCGAACCGTCACACTGATTCGCAAGGATTTGCGGATCGGCTACCGCTAATAATGGTGGGGTATCGAAAATAATATATTCGAATTCAGCTTTTGCATCCTCAATAAATTGTTCCATTGATTTTGAGCTTAATAACTCAGCAGGATTGGGTGGAATCGGTCCACTCGTTAGGATATATAAATCCTGCTCCCCTGTTTCAAGCACCGTTTTTTCAAGTCCCCTTTGCTTTGTTAATACAGTCGTAAAACCAAATAAGTTATTTACACCAAAAGTATGATGAATCGTTGGCTTACGAAGGTCGGCATCAACAAGTAAAACTTTTTTACCCAACTGCGCAAATGTAACCGCAAGATTGGCAGCAGTCGTTGACTTCCCTTCAGCAGGTCCTGAAGAAGTAACCATGATGGTTCTTATTTCTTGATCAATCGAGGAATACTGGATATTTGTGCGAATCGTCCGGTATTGCTCCGAAATCGGTGACATTGGATCGATTGCCGTCACAAGCTTACGACATGCATCTTTACTGGTAAGTTTTTTCATTTTAAGAGCCAAGTGTCTCACCTCTTACTGTTGATTTTCTAGTTCCACAACGTGCTGCCGCTTCTTCCATCTTTTGATCATCAATCGTTGCAATAACACCTAGGATTGGAAGTTCTAAGATTTTTTCAACATCTTGTTCGTTTTTAATCGTGTTATTAAAGTACTCAAGTAAGAATGAAAGTCCGACACCTGCCATTAAACCAACAACGATCGCAATTGCGACATTTAATAATGGTCTTGGTTTGATTGGATCAGGATTTTCAGTGATATCCGCTTTCGCCAGGATGCTGACATTGTCGACATTCATGATATTAGCAATCTCTTTTTTAAACACTTCCGCCGTTTTGTTAGCTATTTGTGTGGCAACTTCAGCATCAGGGTCCTGGACTGACAAGTTAACAACTTGGGAATCCTTTTCACTGCCCACGGTAATCTTTTCTTTTAATTGTGCAGCTGTCATATTTAAATCAAGCTCTTTTGAAACCTTATCTAATATCACTGGACTTGTAATGATTACATTATAGGTGTTGATTAATTGAAGGTTTGTTTGAACTTCATTCGAGTTGTATACAGATTGTTCATTTTTCTTTTGATTCACAAGAATTTGTGTAGAAGCTTGGTAAATCGGGGTTAATAAAAAGTAACTAACCACTCCACTAATGATGGCAGCAACTAAGGTTATCGACACGATTAATAGCAATCGTTTTTTTAATGTTTCGAGCAGTTCTTTTAAACTAATTGTCTCTTCCATTTCGGCCTCCTAAAATTTCGATACAAAACGTTGTTAATTATATCATAAATTGTCATGTTTTTTCTTTTTTTGTCTAATTAATTATTACTCTATCTATTAAACACCCTTTTTACAGAAATTTGAAGAGGAAGTTGCTATTTGGAATTTATTACACTTATAATAGCCAACTTCTATCCTTTAAAAGTGTTTTTGTAAAATTTGTAGATATAAATCAAAATTGGGCAAATTTTCAATTCCCATCTGCTATAATTGTTATGCAATCTATTTTTGGGGGTATATATCGTTATGCAGAAATTTTTAACGGCATTATTAGCCGTCGGATTCCTTATTACGCTCTATTTAGGTCAATCCCATTGGAACCAAGAACGGCAAGCATCAGCAAAAAATAAACCAGTTCATCAATCATCCACATCCAACATAGATGATCAAAACACTGAAGAACAAGAATTACTCAAGCTTACAAGTAATTGGCCTGCCAATGCAGTCCATCAATTTAAACAATCCTTAAAAGAGGACAAGCCATTTACGATTCTTTTTGCTGGTTCTCCAGCGATTGGTTCTGAGACGGATGGTTCTTTTCCGTTAATTAAAGAGAAGTTAGTAAAAGCATTTGGCGAGCGGCATATCAATGTAGAGCTCAAAACCTTTAACTTAACTTCCACTCAATTGCTTTATCAAAAGAAACAAGCGGAAATTGCAGCAGTGAATGCTGATTTAATTATATTTGAGCCGTTTATTCAAAAGAATAATGGGGAAGTACTCATCAAAGATACCTTACAAAATACTTCTAAAATTATTGATGACGTCCAGGCGAACAAACCGGAAACAGCATTTATCCTGCAGCCAGCCTTCCCGCTTTATCAAGCTGAAATCTACCCACGTCAGGTAGCCGAGCTAAAAAAGTATGCACAGGAAAACAAACTTACCTATCTCGACCATTGGACAGCCTGGCCTGATCCAACTACTGCCGCGATGAAAGACTATCTGCAACCAGACATGAGTGCCCCAAGTGAACAAGGGTACCACGTGTGGAGTGAGTACATACTGAATTTCTTAACTAACAGTAAGAGCGAATCTGAATAATGATTCGCTTTTTTTTAATTCATATGACCTTAAGGTTAAAAGATTTACTAGCCAAACTAATCCAATCAAAATGGAATACGGTTTATAATCTGAAAACGTTATCAACGTTAACAACTATATAATAGTAGAAACTAGGATTTTTATCCTTTCCTACCATTAAAAAGGGCTGTCGAATTTTGCTTCGACAGCCCTTTGTTTATATATATGATTAGACAGCCATCAAGTTTTTCAGGTCTGCTGCTAAGTCTGCGATTAGTTTTTCTGGGGTGATGCCATTCTCGTTTTTGCCCGTTTCGTATGCCCTTCTCACGATCTCTGAGAAATTTGCAACACTCGAGATATTCGTTTCTGCCGTACGATCCACCTTTCTTTTCCTCCTTTAGTTTATTCTAATTCCCAATTCTACTAGAATATCAGAAAAGTGTAAATGTATTTCCAACGAATCTTGTAAATAATGTGTGAATCTTGTAAAAATTTGTTGATAGATGGTTGAATCTGATAGAGGGATTATACAATGGTCTAGGCGAATGGTGAGAGATTAATAGTTTGATAATTCCGTAAATATGCAGTTTTTACAATAAAATCAGGAAAGTTTTACAATATTTACTCCGAAATACTAGCAAACTATGGTAAAATTAATATAAATGTGCAGAAAAAGAGGTGATTTGCTAGATGAAGAAAACCATTGTTCGCGCCTTATCGACAGCTGCCCTGCTTTCGACTGTTTTTGCAGGAACTGCCCTGGCCGATACATACAAGGTCCAAAAAGGCGATAGCTTATCGAAAATCGCTCAAGAATACCATACGAGTGTCAAAGATATAAAATCAGCAAACGGATTGAAATCGGATTTTATCTCGGTCAATCAAATGCTCAAGATTACGGTCGCTAGCAAAACGACTCAAGCTTCACAGCCAGCCACTTACACCGTTGTAAATGGTGATGCCTTGATCAAGATTGCCAACCGTTTTCATGTGACCGTTGGTGAACTAAAGCTATGGAACAAACTTGATACGACGATTATTCATGTCGGGCAAAAGCTCACGGTGGCAGCTCCTAAACAGACAGTGACCGCAGCAAAACCAGCTCCGAAGCCGACGACGACAACCACAAAGCCGAAAACAGTTGCAGACAACTAGAGCAGCTACTAGTGTTTATACCGTCAAAAGCGGTGACTATCTTGGCAAAATTGCTGGGAATTATAAAACAACGGTAAGCCAATTGAAGTCACTTAACAAACTAAAATCTGACATGATTTATGTAGGCCAAAAGATTAAGGTTCCAGCGCAGAAGGCTCCAGCTGCACCTGTGAAACCTGCAACACCGAAGCCGCCAGTGACAACCACACCGCCGAAAACACCGGCTACTCCACCACCTGTTGTACAGACGGAAGTGAAGGATTATATCGTTAAAAGCGGGGATACGCTTGGGGGAATCGCCGGGGACTACCAGCTTACCGTCAAGGAATTAAAGGCGCTCAATAAACTAAGCTCTGATCGACTTTATGTCGGCCAAAAGCTGAAGGTTCCTTCGACTGCAACTGGGCCGAAGACGGAACTAACGGTTGACTCAGATTTCGCGGCGAAGATGATCGCGAGTGCCAAGAAACTAATCGGTGTTCCATATGTTTGGGGCGGCAGTACTCCGGCTGGCTTTGACTGCAGCGGGTTTGTTTATTATGCTGCCAAGCAAGCAGGGATGGATATTGGACGTTATTCTGCTGCAGGCTTCTATGACCGTACTTATTATGTCAATTCGCCAAAGCCGGGCGACATTGTCTTTTTTGAAAATACATATAAAAAAGGGATTTCCCATCTAGGAATTTACCTCGGCAACAACCAATTCATCCACGCCAATGATTCAGGTGTGATGATTTCCAATATGCAAAGCCCGTATTACCAAGCCCACTTTGCGAGTTTTAAGCGTTTCTACTAAAAAATAGTGGTAAGACTAGTCTAAAAATTATTATCGGAATGTTTTTATGTTAATTGCATACTTATAAAACGATAGTCAATTATTCTAGTTTTTATCATTATTTTTTAGGGGGGCACACGTTTAATGGAATGGTATTTAAAAGTTTTAAAGAATTATGTAGGCTTTTCAGGCAGAGCAAGACGGAAGGAATATTGGATGTTTGTTCTCTTCAATATGATTGCCATGATTATCCTAGCCGTTATAGATAACGTCTTAGGTATCTACCCATTATTATATGGTCTCTATTCATTGGCCGTCCTGTTACCATCTCTAGCTGTTACGATTCGCAGGCTGCACGATGCCGGCAAAAGCGGCGCATGGATTTTAATTAGCTTGGTTCCTTTGGTTGGTGCGATTGTCCTACTTATCTTTACCTGCTCGGATAGCCAAGCCGATGATAACCAATATGGGCCAAATCCTAAAGCTACGTTTTAGATTTTTTAACCGCCTTTTTATGTAGGGCGGTTTTTGTTTTGGGGGCATGAAATTTATTCCATATTATATATAAAAATAATGCCCAAAGTTTCAAAAAAAAAGTAAGTATAAATCCAATAATAGTTCATACTTTTGCTGAATTGGTAAATAATATCCAAGAGGTGACAGCATGGAAAAGGATAATCTAAAACTCACATCTTCCGAAATAGGGACTTTATGGGGAGAGTATGTCAATGGAACAGCCGTGGATACGATCAATAGATATATGGTGACTATTATTGAGGACGCGGCAATCAAAGCCATTTTTGAGGATGCAATCGAGACTTTCGCAAAGCAAAAGAATCAAATGGTTACCTTTTTAGAAAACGAGGGATTTCCAGTTCCGATTGGATTTACTGAATTGGATCTCTTTAAAGGGAAACAGCGGTTGTTCACGGATATATTTTGCCTCAATTATTTACATATCATGACATTACATGGTTTGCTCGGACATTCCACTTCATTAGGCGTCTCTGTAAGAAAGGATTTACGGTATTTTTACGACGCGTGTGATAATGACGGGAAAAGAATGTATCATCTAACGATTGAGTTATTGCTTGAGAAAGGAAATTTTCAGCGAGACCCTTTATTTTATCCAGCTAAAAACCCTGAATATGTGTCCAGCAACGATTTCATGGATGGATTTTTCGGAAAGGGTCGAACGTTATCAGCGACAGAAATCATCAGTATTTCTTTCAATCTTAAAAAGAGTATTATGGCAAAAACTCTTTCCATCGCATTCAGTCAGGTCGCACAAACAAAGGAAGTAAGGAAATTTTTAGAGGAAGCCGAAAAAGTTGCGGACCAACAAATAAAAACCTTTTCAAAAATTATGCAAACGGATAATTTACCTGCTCCGAAGTCATGGGAAACAGAAGTAACGGATTCAACCGACTCTCCTTTTTCCGATAGGTTAATGTTGTATCATATCGGTTTCTTGTTTCAAGCAGCTCAAAACTATCACGGAACAGGTTTAGCATCTGCCATGCGAACAGACCTTGTCGCTGCATATGAGACGACCATTCTAAAAAATCTTATGGTAACGAAGAAATGGTTTAATATTATGGTCCAAAATAAATGGCTCGAACAACCGCCTCTTGCTCCAAATCGAAAAGAAATTGCACAAGAAAAATAGTAAGTTGTGCCTGTCACGGCCCGAATAATCTTGATTCACAAGTTGTTCCACAAGCTAACCTACAAAGACAACTGAGGCAACTGGTGACGAAAGGCGCTAAGCTAATTGACAATTTTTGTAACCCACACATATAAGACCTGTTTTTTAACCGCCTTTTTACGAAAGGCGGTTTTTGTTTTGGAGGAAATTGGGAGATTTCCTTAGCAGTATCCAGGATTGATACACGCGAACGTTTCAATGGTGGTATCGAGGTTTTCTGAGTCTGGAATTCATCTCGGAGCCAAGGATCGGTCGCAGCCGTGCGTGAGGTATAGGGAACGAAGATCGAGTTCATTTTTTAAAAATTTCCTGTCCCAACTGTCCGTCCTATCCGCCCTGACCGATGTGGACTCTCTGTCGATGATTCACGCGGAGGCTTCGATTGGGATCGGTATTCATGCCTATTCTCCATTAGCCGGGGGATGTCAAAAACGCAGGAAGTAAAAGCATCAAGAAAGAATAAAATGGATAACCATTCCTGACACGATGGTTATCCATTCCACTTAACTATTTTTTACTATCTCTTGCGGCTTGTTTCCTAGCTTTTTTACTTTGTGTCAGCTCGCCTCCAAATTCTGTATCTGCTTTATTACCGCCAGTATGGGGCTGATTTCGATTGTTATTACGGTTTGTCATCGTATTCCCTCCTCCGTCATCATATGTAGATTTTCCTTGATGTTTCAAATAAGCCACCATTTGAAGTAACGTAAGTAGGATCGTTTGCTTCCTAAAACGTAAATTTTAGCGACTAATTTTATAGTGCTTTTTTACCATTAGATTTATTCCATAAATAATAGGATTTTCAAAGAATAAATAGCTGCCAAAAACGTTTGGAAATCCCAAGTGTTTTTTGTCAGCTATTTATTGTTAAATATAAAAGCAAATTCATATGCTATTTTTAATGTGAATATATTTGTTGAAAAACTACCTACATCTACTTCAATATCATAGATACTTCTCCATTCGAATATCAGTCCACATTTTACCTTGCCAATAGGTAAAATTTTCGATCCGGCCAATTTCTTTGTAGCCTAGCTTCTGATAAAGTTTCTGTGCTTGTTTGTTAAATTCAAATACGCCTAATTCAATCCGTTTCAGCCCCTGCCTCTTAATCTGTTCCTCCATATATTGAATCGCATCATAACCAATCCCTTTGCCTCGTCCTTCGGATTCACCAAGAGTGATCCCAATCCAGGCGGTCCCAGGCTCTTTTTTGTAGAGATAATTTGGATCGACCACATAGTTCATTTCACCGATTAACTCGTCATTGAGATAGATAAGATAGATGTGATGGTCTTCCAGGCGTTTTGTTAAGTCCTCCAGGGACATTTCTTCACGACGTTCCATTTCCGATTGGTTTTGGTTCGGGCGAGTCAACGGAATTAATGCTGGGTCGTTTTCCCAACGGTTAAACACCTCAACGATATTTGAGGTAGGTTCAGTTAATTTTATAAAATTAGTCGTCATTGTGCTCTCCTCTCTAATTTGCTCTGTGATTATTCATCATTTAAGATAGTGCTAGGATATGGTAGTTGATATAGCGTCTTCCTTTTCAGGATACATGATATAGTTTGACTTAGTTAAGATTTTTTCATCAATAACCATAAAATGAGGTGTATTTTAGTTGAAAGTGATTGAAACAGAACGATTGGTCCTTCGCTGGTTAACGCAAGATGATGCCGCGTTTATTCTCGAGCTTTTGAATGATCCTTCTTGGATACGGTTCATCGGTGATCGAGGGGTGCGGACGTTAGAGGATGCTAAGAACTACCTTGTAACGGGACCGATGGAGATGTACTCCCGGCTGGGCTTTGGTCTTTATATGACGGAGCTAAAAGATGAAGGAAGGACCCCGATTGGGATTTGCGGATTGATTAAACGAGATACTTTAGAGGATGTCGATCTTGGTTTTGCCTTTTTATCAAGGTTTCAAACTAAAGGTTATGGTTTTGAGGCAGCTTCTGCCACGCTTGTCTATGGAAGGGAACAACTCGGTCTGAAGCGGATTGTGGCGATCACCTCTGAGGACAATGATGGGTCATCGAGACTGCTTGAAAAGGTCGGAATGAAGTTTGAAGGGATGGTTACCCTCCCTCATGATTCGGAGGAACTTAAGTTGTTTGGGGTTGATTTTTAAGTAGGTTTTCAATAGAAAATACCTACAGTTCATATTAAGCCATTCTCATTTGGAGTACCCGCAACTATAAAGACATTTATAAAAGCAATGCTTTAGATAGCGCATCGCTTTTTTTATTGTTAAATCAACGTTCCTGCCAATTAATGTCGAACTTTTTAGAATTATATTTATTTGTTTATTAGAAAACATATATTACCATTGTACTATGAGCTTTAATTCTTTAATTCTTTAATTAGTTAAAAGCAAACCTTTCGAAAGACTGGGACGCAAAGCTACAGGTCTAAGGTTTTAAACTATGATCGCTGGGTTGCCTAAAATTGTACATATTTTAGGAGGTTGTATTATGATCGTACCAACATGTGAAAAAGAACTAGATAATGAATGGGTGGAGCTTATTAAGCAAGCTCTAGAGCTGGAAATATCCGTTGATGAAATTAGAGATTTTCTTAGTAAATAATTGAGTCCATTATACTATGGAAAAACGTCAGAAAGTTACTAAAATGTAAGTCGTTTTTTGCCCTATCCATAAAAAAATGTAAAAGATAAAAGAGTTTATTACAGGATAAGTGATGAAAATGAAATATAAAGGAAGCATAACTGCGTTTATTCTTGTTCTAATTACTAATTGTTTGTATATAACCTATTATTTTTCTAGAGATGGATACGTTGATACTATTGAATTTATAGGGTTGCCAATAATGCTAACACTCGCTTGGTGGTGTGGTAAACAGTTTGACAAAGTGAAATTATTAATGGAAAAAGATAGGGTTCAAAGTAAGGAATTACAAAGAATTAATGAACAGTTTCAAGTTATATATGAGAAATCGCCTATTGGTATTACTCTCATGGATAAAAACAGCAGACCTGTTATGGCCAATCCAAAGTTACAAGATATCCTTGGGTATAGTGAGAAAGAATTACAAAATATGACTTTTGGTGATATTAGTCATGCCGATGATACTACTATAAGTTTGGGACTCTTGAATGAATTATTGGAAGGAAAAATCGATCATTTTCAATTAGAAAAGCGTTATTATCGTAAGGACGGACAATTGGTTTGGGGTAAAGTAACTTCATCTCTATTTCCTGGAAACAATGATAAATTCTCCTATGTTATTGGAATGGTAACTGATATTACTGAACAAAAGGCAGCGGAACAGCACCTTCTAGAAGCTTATCAAGAGATGGAAGATCTTTCGAAAAGAGATGGATTAACTGGCATTGCTAATCGTCGTTATTTTGATGAATATTTGATTCGAGAATGGAGACAGGCTTTACGCTCCAGTAAACCACTATCGCTAATCTTGATGGATATTGATTCTTTTAAGGAGTTTAACGATACATATGGTCATATGGGCGGTGACGAATGCTTAAAACAAGTAGCAAGTATTTTAGAGAAGACCGTTAAGCGACGAACAGATTCAGTTGCTCGCTATGGCGGTGAAGAGTTTGCAATCATTTTGCCGGAAACAGTTATAAATGATGCTTGTATTGTGGCAGAAAAAATACGCTCTACCATTGAAGAGTTACATATTCCTCATGTCGGGTCTAATGTTAGTAAATTCCTTACAGTCAGTGTTGGCGCTGCTACAATAATTCCAGATTTTAATTCTAATCCAGAGGATTTAATCCGTGAAGCAGATAGGGCACTATATCTGGCAAAACAAAAAGGTCGCAATCGAGTTGAATCATATAGTAAATATAGCGAAAGAAAGCTACTCCCTAATATTGTTTAAGTGGATTAGCTTTATTTATTTGAAATGATCCACTAACCGGGACCCAGTCCTCATCCTTTTCTTCTATTGTCTGTAGAATGCATGATTTAAATCTTAGAACCATTCCATTAAATACGGCAATGCTGCTTTTAGTTATATTGCGGTCCCCTTCTAATAAAAAAACAGATGGAGCTATGCCAACTGTCTTAAAGAAACCTAATTTTCTTTCTGCGACTTTTCCAAATTTTCACAAAAAATTGCCTGTTTTCACTTTTAAAGAATTTAATATTAATGAATTTCAACGGTGTCCAAACTTCCTTCATCTGATACAACGGCACACTATTCACCCACTTAGAATTTTTTATACTACCATTATAATACAAAAATTCCAAAAATTAAATTATTTATACCTGAATAAATAATTAAAACATCTGTGACATTAGAGCACTGTTAGTTAGAGATTTAATGTTCTTTGCTCCAACCAAGGCAAGTCGGCCGACACATGTTGCAATGTATATCGGTAATGGTAAGATGATTATGTCTTCTTCTTCAAAAGGAGTCATGATTACAAGCACAAACAATCTATATTGGCATCCAAGATATATTGGAACAAAACGCGTTTAAAGACCATCCTAGATGGTCTTTTTTTTCCGAAATTTCTTGTATTCGTGACAACAAACTTAGCAACAGCGAAAACTGCAAAGGCGGTTTTCGCTGTTGCTTTAGTGGAAGCTACCCAATACCAATGTTTAGCTTTCTTTTTTATTTCCTTGAAGTCTTCATCAAGATCCTTTTCTAAAGTTTGTTTGTCGTTGGGTGAATAAATCGAGGTGTTCTGAGTCTGGGATTCATCTCGGAGTCAAGGATGGGGCGCAACCATGAACGAGGATTAGGGACCGAAGATCAAGCTCATTTTTATAAGCTTTTGTTCTTTAGCTTATCAATTTTCTTACTTGTTTTTATTTGGAATGAAGCATATTATAGGAATATATGTTCCTGTTTTGGGATAATATAAAAGTTCACTATATTTTAGGAGGAATGGAAATGGAACAACGCATTAATTATCTTGAAGTAGCACCCGAAGCACTTAACATTATGATGGAAATGGAGAAGTATACTAAATCTACTGGAATAGACCGTAAACTCCGTGAACTAATTAAAATCCGTGCTTCTCAAATTAATGGCTGTGCTTTTTGTCTTAATATGCATACCTCTGACGCTCGAAAAATGGGTGAAACGGAACAGCGTTTATACTGCGTCAGCGCATGGGGAGAATGCGATTTCTACACAGATGCTGAAAAAGTGGCATTAGAATTAACTGAACATGTGACATTAGTTCCAACTAAGCGTGTACCTGATGATCTTTATAATCGAGTGGGTATACATTTTAGTGAAAAAGACTATGTAGATCTCGTTATTTTGATCAATCAAATTAATAGTTGGAATCGACTCTCCATTTCAATGGGAAATTTCGCCACTGCAGCAAAATAAGAAATCTTGAATTTTACATATGAAATAAAATTATATCAATATAACTTTGTAATAAAATTGTAATTTGGCTGTGATGTCACTGTTACACCTTCCTAGTATAGTAAAGCTATCAAATCACACTAGGAGGTAACAATCATGCTAAAGAAATTCATCGTAGCATTTGTCATTATCGTTTCTTGCGGCTCTTTGTTTGCTAACATGGGTGATAAAGCGGAAGCAGCGTATTATAATTCAAAGGCAGTTTCGGTTGCAAAGTCTAAATTAGGAGTACCTTATCGTTGGGGCGGAATGTCACCAAGCGGCTTTGATTGTTCAGGACTTGTTAAATATTCCTATGCAAAAGCTGGAAGAACGCTAAACCGTACAGCGGCTCAAATGTTCTATGGAAACGGATATCGTATCCATAATTATATACAACCAGGAGATTTAATGTTCTTTGCTCCAACCAAGGCAAGTCGGCCGACACATGTTGCCATGTATATCGGGAATGGTAAAATGATCATGTCTTCTTCTTCAAAAGGAGTCATGATTACAAGTACAAACAACCCATATTGGCATCCAAGATATGTTGGAACAAAACGCGTTTAACGACAGACCATCCTTCTGAGATGGTCTTTTTCTTATCCACATATACTATTCTCGGGTTCGGACTTTATTTTCCCTCTTCCCAGTTTAATCATTTCTATTTGTTTTCCAGCCTATATTAATGGAATCATCATGGAAAAACTCAATTATATATTTTTGGACAGGGCAATAATAATACATGTCGCTTCCTAGCCAAATAATTTCATCAAATTTGTTCAATAACTCTGTTGTTAATCTCGTTTTTACACATGGATAATCATCATAACCCCAAAAAACATATATCGGGCTGGAGGAATTAAAGCCTTTTTCTTTTAAAAGTAAAGGAATGCGGCTAATGTCTTTTTCATTTATTTCCATTCTATTAACTGAACTGTCGGCCCAGTCAATTCTATTCCAAAAAGCAATGGGAAAGGTTTCACCCATGTCCTCTAGGATTAATCTAGTTTCGTTTGTATCTAGAATTTCATATTCAATTTCATCCCCAAATGCCTCTTCGAATGCCTGTCTTACAGTTTTTTCTTGTAACTTTGCGTGTTGCAGCATTTCTTTCTGCTTTTGAACCTTTACTAGTTCCTTTAACCTCGCTTGTCGCTCATCTTTGTTCACAGTTACACTCTACTCCTTTTTTTGCACTTCATTAGGCAGCGTTATATTTTAGTTGATGGTCTTATCACCATGATCAGTGGAACCACTTTGAGTAGTAGGTGGACTAATTCAAAGGTGATAATTACCCATTTATGATGTCTATAACAGAAGATAGGATTTTCAAAATCAATTTCTCCAGGGGAAGAATGCTACAATAACGAATTGTAACTTTCTTCCTTTTTAGGATACATGATATGGTGTGACTTGGATATGAATTTTTAATGAATAACAACCTACAAAGTCAACCGGATGCATCTGGCAGCGAAAGGTGCTAAGCTATATAGCTACTTTTCCTAATTCACATATAAAACGAGCAGTTAACCATACTTTGCTCTTGTTCCTGAAATAGTTTTTTAATCGCCCTTTTAGGAAAGGGTGGTTTTTGTTTTGGAGGAAATCGGGAGATTTCCTTAGCACTATCAAGGATTGGAAGACTCGAACTATTCCATTGCTGTGTCGATGTTTTCTGAGTCTGGGATTCGTTTTGGAGCCAAAGATAGGTTGTAACGGAGCGCGAGGTACAGCAAACGTAGATCGAGTTCATTTTAATAAAACATAGAAAATACCTACACTTCAAATGTAGGTATTTTCTATGTTTTTAGCCATGGCACTAAAAAGCTACTTTTTAAATTTTTTTCCTATTTTACTGAAAAAGGGTGTGATCTCTTTAAGTAATGGTTTATATTGTTTGGTTGTCTCTAATAGGGTGTCATAGGTTTCCATAAGTAAGTCAAAATCCACATTGTTCATAAAGTTTTCTATTTTACTCTGGGTGTTTTGCGTCTGATGCTGCCTGTTTTTATGAGCTGTTGTAGGTTCCTTTTTTCTACGTCCAAAAAACCAATCATCGTGACGATTTGATCTGGTATCGGTAGATAATTGTTCGTTTGTTTCCGGACTTTCTTGTGCATGATTTTCGTTTTCTTTGTGTGTTTCTCTCGATTTACGATTGCCAAATATGAATCTTGAAATAAGGTCCTTTTCTCTCGTCGGCTTTTGTTTTTGATGATGATTCTCCCCGTCCACTAACTTCTTCCACCTCGCTTTTATCCTCTCTTAGATAAGCTATGATTGGTTTCGTTTCAAAGTGTGGATACTTGGACAAAAAAATAAAAAAGCAGGCATTTTAATTATTTTTTAAAAATTTCAACCCTTTGTCAGCGCTTGTCCAGTCCTCTTTATTCTTTTTGCATAGCTTATTAGGGAGAGACAGGAATCTCTCATCCGCCGTAAAGAACAGACATATTATTACCTCCTAAAAGGAGCGGATGACACCAGCATTCGCTTCTTTTTGTTTTTTACCGGTTGATCAAAATTACTGTACTCTTGCGGATTTTTATAACAAACGGGAACTTGTCCAATCATGTTTCTTTGAAATAAATATATTAATTGTAGGGATGGAAATTACTCCCTCAAAAACGAAAGGTGGTGAAGAAGATATGGGCTATGGATCTGGCGGTTACGATGGTGGTTACGGCGGTGGTTATGGCGGTGGCAGCACATTTGTTTTAATCGTTGTATTGTTCATTCTATTAATTATCGTCCTTGCGGTAACTTAGTTTTTCTTCATTTGAGATTTAAAGAATAATTTTAAAATGGGGTGAGATACATGAGTGATGGATCACATAGAAACTCAATGGCTTTAGTCATTGTACTTTTCGTATTGCTTATCATTATAGGAACTTCTTTCATGAGTGGCTACTAATTTAAAAAAGTGACAGGTCACTTTTTTGAAGGAGCGAAGGACAGGTTGAAATAATCTGTCCTTTTTCCAAACATAAATAAACAGAATACCTCGTATTCTGAGCAGCCTGCAAGAGAAGGGAGGAAGAAAATTGCCTAATTCACTGATGAGATTCAGGGGTCAACCTATTGAAATTAGAGATCGTTCTGGTAGAGTTCACCGTGGATTCATGGATGGGTTTGATGGTCGAAGAAGAGGCGTGTTTATCCGGGATGGCTTTAGAAGAAGAAGATTTATCCCCTTCTTTTTAATCTTTGCTATTTTCTCCAGAAGACGTCGCATTTTCTAATAATCGACTGATCTATGAATAAACACAATGAAAGGAAGAGCCTATTATGGGCTCTTTCTTTTTATGGGTTTTGTTTTTTAGTCTCCTTTATTTTAATGCTATGTTAAACTTGGCTGTTGATTGCAGCGAAGGGTGCTTCGCTTTAAAAATCAACAATGACCTTTAACACAGCCTATTTTAAAAGAATATTCATTTTCAAAAAATTTTTCTAACCTTTCTCAACGCTTGTCCAGTCCTTCTTATTCTTTTTGCATAGCTTATTAGGGAGAGACAGGAATCTCTCATCCGCCGTGAACAGACATAGAATCACCTTTGGAAGTAGCGTATGTCATAATGCATACGCTTCTTCTTGTATTTCTTAAGAAAAATTACGGTACGATGGCGGATTTCTTCAAAAATACGGAGCACGTCCAATCACATTCTCTTGTAAAAAATATAATAATGGTGAGATGGTAATTAACATCCTCAAACTAAATAGGTGGTGAAAAGATATGGGATTTTGCGGTGGCAGTTACGGCTACGACGGTGGCTATAGCGGTGGTGGTTATGGCGGCGGAAGCACCTTTGTATTAATCGTTGTATTGTTCATTCTATTAATTATCGTACTTTCCACATGTTAGTTTTTTGGGACAAATTGTCCAAAAATAAAAAAGCTGCATAAAACTCCTTTAATTTGATTACATTTTTTTAAAAATTTCATACCTTTCTCAGCGCTTGTCCAGTCCTCTTTATTCTTTTTGCATAGCTTATTAGGGAGAGACAGGAATCTCTCATCCGCCATAAAGAACAGACATATTATTACCTCCGAAAAGGAGCGGATGACACCAGCATTCGCTTCTTTTTGTTTTTTACCGGTTGATTCAAATTACTGTACGATTGCGGATTTCTTCAAAAATACGGAGCATGTCCAATCACGTTCTCTTGTAAAAAATATAATAATGGTGAGATGGTAATTAACATTCTCAAACTAAATAGGTGGTGAAAAGATATGGGATTTTGTGGTTACGATGGTGGTTACGGCGACGGCGGTTATAGCGGTGGTTATGGCGGCGGTAGCACATTTGTTTTAATCGTTGTATTGTTCATTCTATTAATTATTGTTCTTGCCGTAACTTAAGTTTTTTGGGACAAACTGAACATTCATTTGAGATTTTAAAAGTAATTTTCAAAATGGGGTGAGATACATGAGTGATGGATCACATAGAAGCTCAATGGCTTTAGTCATTGTACTTTTCGTATTGCTTATCATTGTAGGAACTTCTTTCATGAGTGGCTACTAATTTAAAAAAGTGACAAGTCACTTTTTTGAAGGAGCGAAGGACAGGTTGAAATAATCTGTCCTTTTTCCAAACATAAATCAACAGAATACCTCGTATTCTGAGCAACCTGCAAGAGAAGGGAGGAAGAAAATTGCCTAATTCACTGATGAGATTCAGGGGTCAACCTATTGAAATTAGAGATAATTTTGGTAGAGTTCACCGTGGATTCATGGATGGGTTTGATGGTCGAAGACGAGGCGTGTTTATCCGGGATGGCTTTAGAAGAAGAAGATTTATCCCCTTCTTTTTAATCTTTTCTATTTTTTCCAGAAGACGTCGCATATTCTAAAAATCGACTGATCTATGAATAAACACAATGAAAGGAAGAGCCTATTATGGGTTCTTTCTTTTTCGTTTTTTTTAGTCTTCTCCATATTAAAATAATATTCATTTTCGAAAAAACTTTTCTTACCTTTCTAAACGCTTGTCCAGTCCTCTTTTTTCTTTTTGCATAGCTTATTAGGGAGAGACAGGAATCTCTCCGCCGCCAAGCACAGACATAGAATCACCTCTGGAAGAAGCGTATGTCATAATGCATACGCTTCTTCTTGTTTTTATCGGTTAGGAAAAATTACGGTACGATCGCGGATTTCTCCAAAAAAGCGGTGCATGTCCAATCACGTTCTCTTGTAGAAAATATACTAATGGTGAGATGGTAATTAACCATCCACAAACTAAATAGGTGGTGAAAAGATATGGGATTTTGCGGTGGCGGTTACGGCTACGACGGTGGTTATAGCGGTGGTGGATATGGCGGCGGTAGCACATTTGTTTTAATCGTTGTATTGTTCATTCTATTAATTATCGTTCTTTCCACATTTTAGTTTTAGGGACAATCTGAACATGTTCATTTGAGAATGAAATCGTCATTTTCAAATGATCGATCGGAAGGAAGAGCCTAGTATGGGCTCTTTCTTCCATTATGTTTATTTGCGAAAAGCATATGTGCACAGTATTAAAAAAACGGTTAAGCACAGGAGTTGAACTATAACCCGAATAATGGACACTTTATAAAAAGTCCCTTATTCGGGTTTTTCTGTGTCCATTTCACAAAAACCCGTTTATAATCAAACTCAATGATGTGAGCGGAGGACATATAATGAGTAAAATTATTTTTAATGAAATTCAAATGAAACTACTAGAACAGAATCCAAATGTACAACACGTATCGGATCGTTCTATCGCATATAAGCCTGAATTTAAGGTAGAAGCAATTAAAGAAAATTCAAATGGTAAAGGACCTGCCCAAATTTTTATTGAACATGGATTTGACTTAGAAATGATTGGGTCTGATAAACCTAGTGAATGTTTAAAACGCTGGAGGAAAACATTTGAGCAGTTTGGGGAGGATGGTTTCTTCACAGAAAGGCGTGGAAAAGCAAGCACTGGTAGACCCTCTTCAAAGCCTCTTTCAGTTGAGGATAACTTAAAGAAAGCTGAAGCACGAATTAAATTCCTAGAAGCGGAGCTTGAATTCTTAAAAAAGTTAGACGAACTAGAAAGGCAGGCGAAGAAGAAGAAAAAGTAACCGTTTCAGAGAAGTATATGCTTATCGAACAAACTATTAGAAAGTTTGGGCTTATACATATGGTGAAATTCCTCTGTAAGAAGGCAGAGGTAAGCAGAAGTGGATATTATGCTTGGGTAAAGGCTGAAAGCATGCGGTCTGATCGAGAAGAGAATGATTGGAATGATTATGAGTTAATCAAGGAAATATTTGATAAGAAAAAGGGTTTCGCTGGAGCACTTACTATCAAAATGATTTTAGAGAATGACTATTTTGTGGAAATGAATCACAAAAAAATCCGACGGATTATGAGGAAGTTTAATTTAGTGGCAAAGGTTCGCCAAATTAATCCTTACAAAAAAATGGCTAAAGCTACCCAAGAACATAAGACTCTCTCTAACCTATTAAATCGAGAATTTGACCAAGGTGAGCCTGGAAAAGTATTGCTAACGGATATTACTTATGTGTACTATGGAGCAGCGCAACCGGCTTATTTGTCTTGTGTAAAGGACTCCTCGACAAGGGAAATTGTTGCTTATCATTTGTCCAGAACATTAAAGATGGATCTTGTTTATTGTACATTGGATAAACTCTCTGTAGCACTTGGTGATCTAGTTCATCCGGAAGCTATGATTCACTCAGACCAGGGATTCCATTACACGCATCCAGAATTTCAAAAAAGAGTGAAAAAGCTAAAGCTTACTCAGTCTATGTCCCGTAAGGGAAATTGTTGGGATAACGCCCCAATGGAATCATTCTTTGGTCATTTAAAGGATGAAGTAGATTATTCTTCATGTCAGAGCTTTGAGGAATTACAGGGATTGATAGGAACCTATATTGAGGAGTACAACACCAACAGATATCAATGGAGCCTAAATAAAATGACTCCGGCACAATACCGGAGTCACTTATTAGCAGCTTAAAATATTCGGTCTTTTTTTAGACTGTCCATTTTATGGGTCACAGTTCAGAGTCTTAGCCGTTTTCTATTTAAAATTGATGCGATTTAAGATTTTTGCTTTTTGATAATGAAAGATGGATTGAGATAATTCAAAGATGGTTCCATTCGTTAAACAGACTGTATTTTCAATAATTAAGGCTGGATCGCGCGGATGGACCTGGAGCAGTTCCGCACTGGCTACATCGATTTTCTCGCAGTTGATGACTTTGTCCGCAAAACCAATCGTTAATTTTAAATCGTCGATCAGGTAACTATAAATAGAACTCGAGGCGATCTCTTCGTTTAAGTAGGGGACAATGTCTTTTTTAAAATAACTGATTTCAATCGAGAAGGGTTCGTTATCTACGATGCGGAGCCGCTTAATATAATAAAGCTTGGTTCCAACTTCACAACGCAATTGTTTTGCTTTCTCTTCATCGGCTTCTAGCACGTGTAAATCAAGAATTTTCGTCTCAATGTTCTTTGAAGTCAAATCTTTTGTTAAGCCTCTAAGACTGCCTAAATTGATCGTATCGGTTTCGGATTTTTCCCGTAAAAACATGCCGCTGCCCTGCACCTGATAGATGTGGCCGCGATTGACGAGCTGATTAATGGCTTTCCGAATCGTATTTCGGCTCACTTCAAATTTTTTTAGCAGCTCTTCTTCTGTCGGCAGCTTTTTCGTTTGATCGAATTTCCCATCCCGAATGTCATGTTCTAGTTGATCCGCTATTTCTTTATATTTTACAGCCATATAATCTCCCTATTGTTTCGTTCCATTATTTAATGACTTTATTATACATCAAGCCTCCTGATTCATATCAAGAGGCTTTCTTTTTTACTTACAGCTCTTCGCCTCTTGTCTCAATGATCTGCTTATACCAATGAAACGACAGCTTTTTCTTTCGGTTTAAATGATCCTGGTGATCGACGTATATGAATCCGTATTGCTTTTTATAGCCGTTTAACCAGCTGAGGAGATCAATGACAGACCAGGCGTAATACCCTTTTAAATTTATGCCTTCTTGGATGGCACGCTTAATCACTTTTAAATGCGCCTCAATATATTTAATCCGGGGCACATCGACGATTTCGCCCTCAATGATCGGATCCTCATCACCGAGTCCGTTTTCGGTTACATACATTTTAATATCACCATAACGCTCTTTTAACATATGAAGACCGTCTAAAAATCCTTGCGGGGAGATTTCCCATCCCCATTTCGTATAGGTTTTATCCTCCATTTTCACGGTCCGATAAAAGCCATCAAACGATGGGTTGCCTGGAGTCAGCGTCGATGTTTCTCGTGAATGTTCCATCGATGAAATGGCTTCGTGATTTTTTTCGACGCGAATCGGCTGGTAATAATTCAGGCCGATAAAATCATTTTTTCCGGCATTTCTTTTCAAAGTAGCTAGTTCTTCGTCTGTCCAGGTTGGCATCCAGCCCTTTTCCTGTAATTGCTCGACCACGTAAGTCGGATATTCGCCTTTTAAAATCGGGTCATAATACCAAAACGTTTCATATTCATTGGCATGCCGAGCCGCTAGGACATTCTCCTCTTGATCATCTACGCTGTAAGCGGGTAAGAATACATGGGTAATCCCAATCTCGCCGTAATGATTCAGCCCCTTATAGACTTCAACGGCCTTTGCATGGGCATAAAACACGTAATGTGTCGATTGAAAGTATTTATTCTCATCGTTTTGGATCCCAGGCGGATGCGCCCCTTTTAAATAGCCTAAGCCAGTAAACATCACCGTTTCATTGAAGGTAATCCAATGTTTGACGCGGTCGCCGAAGGACCGAAAACAAATTTCCGCATACTTGACGAAGGCTTCCGCTGTTCGCTTATTCGTCCATCCCCCGTCTTCTTCCAGCGTCAGCGGCAAATCCCAATGATACAGCGTAACAAATGGCACAATCCCATACTTTAAACATTCATCGATGACATTGTTATAAAATTCCAGGCCCTTTTCATTGACTTCACCGTCTCCCGTTGGCAAAATACGTGCCCATGAAATCGAAAACCGGTATGACTCCAGCCCCATCTCGGCCATTAATTGAATATCTTCTTTGTAGCGATGATAATGGTCGATCGCTACATCCCCATTGGTGCCCTCATACGTTTTCCCCGGAATCTTTGAAAAGACATCCCAATTGGTTACCCCTTTACCGTCTTCATTCCACGCTCCTTCTATTTGATAAGAAGCAGAAGCCGCGCCGAATAAAAAATCATGTGGAAACTTCATTTATTAGCCCTCCATTTTTATACCGACTTATTAAATTTATTACTATCTATTATATTTATAGGTACAAATATTAATGTGATTATATACCGTTTTTTAATTTTTGACTAGAAAAACTTCCTGGATAGTATCTACTGAAAGGGATCATTAAATCCGAGTGCGATTTTTTATAATCCTGCTGAATGGTTGAAGATGAAAATAAAAAAGAGGAGACTCTCTACTTCGAAGTCTCCTCTTTGTCTGCTATTCAAATGATTTGGCTGTCTCAATTAAATCCTCTTTGGACAATTCCTCACTTTTTCATTTTATCTGCCGCTTTTCGATTTTATCGGCCACTTTCAACATTTTATCAGCCACTTGTCTTTTTCCTGTCCCAAACCTCCTAAAAAAACTAAAAATCCAGGCGTTCAGCCTGGATCTGGTTATTGTCTTTCCCTTTTCTCAATACCTAAACCAATAAGTTACCCTTTTTAATAAAAACCCTAGTCCAGTCCATTTAAATGGAAAGGAAGCCTACTCTGGGTTCTTTCTCATTATGTTTATTTAAAAAAAGGACATGAATGATTTAGATTTTTCATAAATTGTAAGAGCTATTAAGAAAAGGGGGAAAAGATATGGAAATTCCGGTTACTGGGTTTATCCTTCATTCAAGTGATTCAAATATGGATTCTGAGCATTCTCACATATTATATCTTACGTCTTGGAACGGCACTCCCATTCATAGACATCATTTTTCTGGAGTGACCTCATTTATGGGAGGGCATGACCATAAATATGCAGGGACAACGGAACCTGCCCCTACTGGTGTAAAACATACTCATAAATACTTTACCGTGACTTCGTTAAATGATGGCCATAAACATGAAATCCGAGGCACTACAGGTCCTGCGATTCCCTTACCAGGTGGAGTTGGACATTATCATAATTTTCACGGAGTAACGACAGTGAACGGAGCCCATCCTCATTCACATAAATATAGTGGTACAACTAGCCCTAGCTCCTAGGGAATGTTTCAACACATTAAAATGCCGATTTCCTGTTGGTTAAGGAATCGGCTTTTTTTATCTTCTTTCACTGAGGTACCCGTAAGCTTAATAGGGGTACCACTCCAACTCATTTCTCTTTTAATTTTCCACTATCCGTTTCACCCATGATACAACACACATAGACTAATGATGACTTTACAAATTATTTATCTAGGGAGTTGACTGTATTTTGTATAACCCTTACCAATACAATCCTTATCACATTAGTCAACAGCAGCAGTATAGCCCACACCATTATAAACACACAGTATTAAGAAACATTGAACCTCTTGTTCAGTATGGATTACACGAAGCCCAGCACACTTCTTTTCCTCATGCCTTACGAGAGGTTGCTGCTATTACGTACCTTATGGGTATGGGATACGAACCTACCGTAGCCCGCAAGATCGTTGAGTCTTGGGAAATCAACGAGGCATTTTATCCAGGGCAGATATGATTCCTACCCTTTCAAAAGGGTAATGAAGCACCGTTTACACGGTGCTTTCTTGTAAAATTTACATGATTTAAAGGTAGCTCCTTGTCTATTTTTTGATTACCCTCTATTCTATAGAACGTACATATTCGGCTATTTTTAAAATTTCACCGTCTGTAAACGTAGGCTTTCCTTCATATCGAATTCGCTTAATAACCTCTTCAATCGTATTAGCACTGCCATCATGCAAATAAGGTGCACTTGCCCATACCCCTCTTAATGTTGGAACATCAAAATGAAGAGTATCTCTTGGGTTTGTAAAACCTTGTCTAGCGTTACCTTTAGATGGTTTATCTAACGGATTAGTCGTACCGATATCATGCAAATAATTAGTATTGCTAGTTGTCAAATGACCTTTTTCATCCATAGCCTTAACGCTATCTGTAAATTGAGCCCCTGCATGACATGCAATACATCCTGCTTTCCCTTCAAACAATTTTCTTCCATCCTCTGCTGTAGAGGTTAGGCTTCCATCCTTAGTACGATAAGGACTTTTTGGGACTGGGAATGAATCAGGATCATCGAGATAGGCAAACATCGCATCATACATATGCTCGACATCATTTGGGAGTGGTTTTCCCGGATCAAATTCCATCATGCCACCCATTTCACCCTGCACAGTCAATATATAATCCGTAAAATCATCACGACTGCCATCCCACATAAATAATCCGGTTTTTGTCGTTAAAACATTGCTTGGAACTTCTCTTGGTCCTTTTGGTGTCATTAAAGTAAGTCCATTTGTTTCACCATCAGCATGACAAGAAATACAACTCATCCAATTATTCCCTGTAATTCCTGTCGCAAACTCCTCGCTATTGGCACTATAAAAAATCGTTTTCCCTTCTCTTACTAGTGGGGACAGAGGATCTTTTGATATCAACTCAAGATTTTCACCTTTCATTTTTGCACGAGCGTATGGACTGTTTCCACCTGTAGAAATCTCAGCAAGATCATGACTCATAGCGTTGTTAACATAAACGGTTTCGCCATCCGGTGAAATCACGGCACCTCTTGGATTATTTCCTTCAATTCTTCTTAGAATCTGCGTTGCATTGCCACCACGTTTTAAATCAAACACAACGAGATCTTCACTTCCAGACATGACAACATATGCTTTGTTTCCGTTTGGATGAAAGACGACATCATAAGGATTTGAAGTAATGATTGTGTCATTCTTTTTATCTGTGATATTTATTTCTTCGAACAATTCTTTCCGTTCATCAACCAACTCTTCATCAGTCGTTAAATCAATGACAGAGATGGCTGGGAAGATCGTTTCTTGAAAGTGAACTGGTGTATCAACATTTGTTAACAAGTGAGGAATCCAAGCTTTTTTTCCATGTGGATCAATCACAAATTGTTCTAATGTATTTGGAATCCCCTGGCTTTTTTTGCGATCGTGATTATCTGGTGAATCGGCAAGGGCAATTACTTTACTTATTTTTTCAGTTTCGGTATTAATCACACTAATTTTCGCATCTAAATAATGCGGAACATATAACTTTTGCCCTTCTGCCGTAATCGCTAATGTTCTAGGTCGATCGCCGACTTTAATCTCAGACTCAACTTTTTTATTCGTTAGATCGATTACTGATATTGTACTAGATCGATAGTTTGCAACATACAGCTTTTTACCGTCCTGATTTGTTACAACACCATATGGTTCAATTCCGACATCAAGAGAATCAACCACTTTTTCTTTTTCAATTGATAGGATGTCAATTTTATTGTCATACCTACAGGAAACATACAATAAACTTTCATCTGGTGAAAGGATTAGCTGCACAGGGGATTTTCCGACTGGTATTTCAGCTGTCACCTTTTTTGTTTGACTGTCAACAATGGTAACTGTATTTACATCAATATTGGCTATATAAATGGTATTACCAGCCTTATTCATAACAATATTGTTGCTGTTAACAGCATAGTCCCGAACAACTCCTGGCTCTTTCTCGTTTACTACTTGTATTCCTTCCTTACAACCAACTAACGCCCCCATCAATAGGA
Source organism: Bacillus sp. OV166 (assembly GCF_900177675.1). Lineage (GTDB taxonomy): Bacteria > Bacillota > Bacilli > Bacillales > Cytobacillaceae > Neobacillus. The sequence continues at coordinate 6,359,518 of NZ_FXWM01000001.1, forward strand.
GCGTTAGCCAGAAAAGGGCAATTTTCTTCACGATTACCTACCCTCTTTATCTTTATTTTTTTACTTCAACAGGTACAAGAACAGGTGCAATGCCGTATTTACCATGACCAGCTTGAGTTTGTGGAACTTGATCTCCATCTGTGTTTCCAGACTTATCACCATCAATGTAAAAATCACCTGTATCCCAGAATTCACTTGCTTGCATTCCTTGTTTAAGATCTGGACCATCTATGACAGTTTCATAAAAATCAACATATCGTGAAATAATGGTTTCCACTTCTAATGCTTTTGGCTGTTTTTCATCACCTTCCATATTGCTTAAGTTATTAATCGCGACACGTAAGACAGCAGATACTCCACCTGCAGTAAAGGCATCATATTTCATTTCGCCTTTCACAGTTTCATAGGCTTTTGCCTTATTATCCCAAAGCATTTCATCCATTGCTTGATAAACGGTACGAGCAGCATTACGATATTTTTCATCCTTTGTTGCAAGATATGCTGCTGTTAAGCCGCGAACGGCCCCAAGTTGTGCATTTAATGTTGTTTCCTTATCTGCACCTTTACCGAATGTATAGCCTTTTGCAACTAAGCCTGAATCTGTCATCAGTTTATCAATGATAAAATCAGCTTGTTTTGTCATTAATTCAATTGCACGTTTGCCTTCAGCTGTATTTAATCCTTCAGCGTCTTCTGCATTTGCATATCCAACTGGAAGACCATCAATTGCACGCTGGAAAATACGAAGTGATTCCATTGTATAGCCTGCATTAAACGTATCTACATAATTTCCTTGCTCTTTACCATTATTTTCAGCTACAAATGCACCTTCTTTTTCATTAAAGTGCATGGCATCAATGTTTTTAAACACATGAAGCAGTACGTCACGGTTTACAGAGTATGGATCGTTTACAGTTACATCGTTTCCTGCATTGTTATCAAGATTTACTTTAGGCGCAGCAGGATAAGGATCACTGTCAAAAAGTGCTCGGAATGATGGCGCGACATTTTTATTTTCTGGACGCTGATCTGTCGTGCCGAAGAATTCAGATGAAGGCCAAAGCATTAACCATTGATCTGTTAAAATACTGCGCGCATCTGTTACTTCTAGTGACTCGGCATTAGGGACGTCTGTATTTCCGTCTTCTTTTACTTGGATTGTATGAGGTAAATAAACATAGCCTTTTGATGGATCATACTGACTTCCAACACTCGCAGGAAGTAATTTCTGATCATTTGCCTTGTAAAATAAGTGATTACGAACGTAATTTAATTTGTTCCAAATTTCCTCTACTAGGATGGCTCCCTGCATACCATCTGCTGAGCTGACACCAATAGCAACGTTTTCATCATGATCATCAGTAGGTGTTTCACCTTCCAATTCTTCATCACCGTCTACAGTATGAAACCCACCCATAAAATCTCCAGCCCATAGAGCTTGTTTTAAGAATGCCCCCCCATATGCTGCTGGATTTAATACTTTATCCATTTTATTACGATCCCATCGAAGGGACTTAAAGTTAACTTGATATTGAGGAACGTATGTATTTTCTTCCCCTGAAGCATAGTTAGAAGTATCTACTTCTTGAATATAATGAGGATCACCTTTTGCATATTCAATAAAGGTTGGAAACATATTCCTATGAATCTCTTCACGAGGATAGCCAACTGCATCAGCTAATTTATAGAAACGCTCTGCTAATAATTCTTGTGATTCTTTCCCCTGCTTTTTAGCTAATTCCTTGACAACCGGACCATTAATTAAATGTAGCCCTAACCCTGATTTTTCTACAACTTCATACATTGCTTCCTCTGAATATTCATACGATTCAATTCCTGCTGTATAATCAAACTTTGTGGGCGAATCTAATTTTTTTGGATCAAGAACATCCAGATCAAGTCCTAGTCCCTCTACTAAGGGTTCTCCTGAAAGTTCAAATTCTGCATAGGCGAACATGTTCCCTGCTGTATCAAACGTATAATCTGTCACAGGTACTCTTACAGAAGCGTTCGTCACTTTCTTACTTACTTGTTGCTCTTGTTCTGATGTTTTTTCCTCTTTAGCAACTTTCTTATCGCTCGTACATCCAGCAATTAGTACTAAAGTGGATGCAAGTGCGATAGATGACATCACTTTCCATGGCTTGTTTTTCATAATAATATCCCTTCAACATAATAATTTTATCTATCATCATAATAAAATAAAAAATAAATTGATTAATAGCTAATAAACGACTATTTTTTAAACTAATCTAAAGAAAATCTTCATTTTAATTAAGAAATTTTCTTAATAAGCCATTTTGGTGTCGCAGGCTCTTCTACCTTTTTGTTTTTAAAAGAAAGCTTTTGATCTATTCCAAAATATCGGTCTAAACTGAAAACATAACTACTTTGTATAAAAAATAAAATTGCAAATGCGCTTGTATAAAGGGTCAGACTTATTAAATTCATATTTCCTGAAAGAATAAAATTCACATGCATAAAAAGACAAATAAAAACAGAAGGAATAATCATAAATCCAACGATCAAACATATTCCCAAAATAATTTGCACAATAGGAATTGTATCATTGAAGAACATAACATGATCTAATGCTACATGTTCAATGAAATACTTATAAAATTCTGGAACATTTGGTTTTTCTACTGCAGTTAATAAATAATGTTCAATAAAAACACCGGGTTCACTAAACCAGTGCTTTTCACTAATCTTCGTTACACCTGCTAATAGCCATCCTACACCAAAAAGAATACGCATAATAGTTACCAATAATTGCAAGACCACTTTATTAATTAATGTACTCATTATTATCACCTCCTACGAATCTATTAAGATATTCCATAAAGAAAGTGATAATGATTATCATTTTCGTTATAATCTTATACTTAAATGATAATCATTGTCAATCAAAATTGAGTGAAAATTACATAATCTATGCTATAATGACAGATTTAATAGTTTAAAATAGAGTAGTATAAATATAAATTGTAAGAATAAGGAGAAAAAATGGATCGATTTAAAAACGTTTTAATTATTTCTTTTTTAATAGCAAATATTATCGGACTTTGTGTTTGGATTTTTTCTATATTGAAATAGAAAAATTCCTTTATTAACAGCCGCCTTGAAAAGTTAATTTCTTAATGGTGTAACCTTACTCCACTAACCTGAACCGTTATCTGAACAAAAAAAAAGAGCGACTTTTCAGTCACTCAAAAAAATTTTTTCTTTATAAAAATATATAAAAGCGTTATCTAATTAGAAATTTTGATGTTATTTTCGTCAAAGCGTATCATCCAAAGTTCATTCGTCAAAGATAAGGAAAAGGAGGTGTGATACGAATGGCACAAGATGTACTTTGTGAAGTAAATAACTGTTCCTACTGGGGCAACGGAAACAAATGCAATGCAGATGCTATTTATGTAGTCAGTCATAAAGGCAAACAGGCATCCAGTAGTGAAGAAACGGATTGCAAAACATTTGTTCCAGAAGTATAATTTTCGTTGGGATAGCCTTTTTATGGTTATCCCTTTAATATTTGTAGTATTGATAATAATAATCATTTTCATACATGTTTATGGATATTTCTTATTTTTCTAATTTTATTGGAAATAGGAACTGAATAGAAAATATTTATATTTGCTTCCTGTTTACAAAATATACAGGGACTTTTATACAATTTGCTTATTTCTACATGTGGGACGTCAAGACCTTTTAGTGCCTTTTTAACATGGTTTTTACACACCATTACCATATAGAGACCTCACTTTCCTTGATCTATAAATAAATATATGTGCTGTATAAAACATTTATCATCACTCAAATGTTGCTGACATGTACACATTTGAATTTTTATGACAAAAAAAGAGCAGCATTTCAGCCGCTCCGATGTTATCTCTTTCTTCTTGTTTTCGCTTGAAATACCTAAATCTTAAGCAGATTAAACTCCAATCGCTTCTTTATTTGCATTCGATTCTTTGAATAGCTGTTCCCACTGTTCATATAGGCTTTTAGCTGTCTGATAATCATCGATATCCGCTTTTATATCTTCCTGTAATTTCTCTTTTAAATTGCGGCATGATGACTCCCATTCCTCTAAACTTTTTATATCAAAAAGTTTTGAAAACCTTGGTTTCATACTTTCCCAATTAGAATAAATGGTATTACACCATTCCAACAATTCTTCACGGTATTGTAGTTCTTCGTCTAAATCCACATATTTATCTGAATCAACCTCAATCTCCTCTTGATAAGCAGCCCTTTCCATTAATCCTTCATGGAATGGTTGTTCCTCTTCCCATTCAAAACGGTGATTGGAACCGACTTCAATCTCCTCTTGATAAGCATTCGTTTCCAATAATTTTTCATGGTATGGTTTTTCGTCTTCCCATTCCAAACGTTGATTAGAATCGACTTCAATCTCTTCTTGAGAAGCAGCCCTTTCCATAAATCCTTCATGGAATGGTTGTTCCTCTTCCCATTCCAAACGTTGATCAGAATCGACTTTAATCTCTTCTTGATACGCATGCGTTTCTTTGAATAGCTGTTCCCACTGATCATATAGGCTTTTAGCGTTCAGATAATCATCGAAGTCCACGTTTAAATCTGACTGTAATTTCTCTTTTAATTGACGGCATGATCCTTCCCATTCCTCTAGACTCTCCATATCATAGAGCTTGGTAACCTCTGGTTTCATACTTTCCCAATTAGAATAAATGGTATTACACCATTCCAACAAATCATTACGGTATTGTTTTTGTTCTTCCATTTTGAAACATTCCCCTCACCAAGGTTATTTATTTTTTCTTATCCTGATTATAAGGACCACAAATTTATACTATGTTCCACGATTGTCCTAGGTTAAGACATTCACCCATAGATAAATAACAACATGACGTCAGTAAGAAAACTAAGTGGGCTATTTCACCTTTTCTAAAAAAGATTAAATCCTTATAAAGTTTATTCAAATTCAAAACTAAGCCGAATTTGTTATAAATAAAACGCCACTCAAGAACAAATAGCTAAATAAAAATGCCCACATCAAGTTGGGCATTTTTTTTAAAAGTTTTTAAATTTAAAAGTGAAAAACTTGTTTGGAGATGAAACCTTCGGAAAGTATTCCCGAAGTCTTCTTTACATAATCTACTTATTGCCATTTAAAACCTTGATCTTAATGTCCAGAAGTTATTTTAATACCTGCAGCCCCTGTAATAATACACATAATCAATAGGATTGTTCTTAAACTTCTAGGTTCTTTAAAGAAGATCATTCCTGCTAAAACACTTCCAACAGAGCCGATACCGGTCCATATTGCATAGGCAGTCCCCACTGGAAGAGAAGTTAATGACAAAGAAAGAAAATAAAAGCTTAAACTCCCAAAAAAAAGACACGCTACAGAGGGGAGCAATTTTTTAAACCCGTCTGCACGTTTCAGGCTTATAACACTACCAATCTCGGCAAATCCGGCTATAAGAAGAAAAAACCAAGCCATTGAATCATCTCCTAACCTTGTATAAATCATATTTTTTCATTAATGTTTAGGTTGTGCTGGACTAATTTTTATTCCAATTATCCCCAATATCATTAAAGTTACAAAAAATACTTTCAGTGGATTAATAGTCTCTCCCCAAAAAAGCATCCCAGTTACTACTGTTCCCACCGTTCCCAGTCCAGTAAAAATGGCGTAACCAGTTCCCAAGGGAATTGAATGTAAAGCTTTTGAAAGTAAAAAGAAACTAAAAAGTATAATAACTACCGTTACTATACTAGGGAAAATTTTGGTGAATCCGTGTGAATATTTAAGACCGATCACCCAAACAATTTCCAAAATTCCTGCCATTATGATATAGATCCATGCCATTTGATTGCTCTCTCCTTCGGCATTGACACTTATTTTTGAACCACGAAGTTCTCCATATATCGATAAATCGCATAAGCTACCCCATTCTCATCATTTTTAAGGGTTGTCGTTGTACAAACAGCTTTTATGACATCTTTCGCATTTCCCATCGCTACACTGTATCCAACTTTCTGGAACATGGATAAATCATTGTTGCTATCCCCGATTGCCATAGCCTGATCTAAGGAGCCATTCATCGAGAAAACCAATCTTTCAAGTGACATCCCTTTTGAAGCTCTTTTACTAGTCATTTCAATGTTATGATCAGCAGATGAAACAACCATCAACTCATCAAACTTTTTGAATTGGTTCCATGCTTCCTCTACTTTCTTTTTATCAAACGAACATGCTAAAATATTATAAAACTCTTCCTCCTGTTTTAAGATATCATGATAGTTTTCAACTAAAACATATCCAAACTGGTCAAATTGCCTTTCCGCTACTTCAACTAATTCTTTCATATCTGTATCCAAATCAGCACTTTTCAAACTTTGAATCTCATTATAGAAATGTTCTCTTCCCTCTTTAAGAGTATAAATGGCTTTATCAGTAAACACTTCGTAATAATAATTCCGTTCATCTAACCATTGGAGAATAGCTTCGACACGATCTTTAGTTATCGTAATAGAAGAAATGCACTTTCCGCTTTTTGAATGAATGGTTGCGCCATTTGTCCCGATTACAAATGGGGTAATCCCGGCTTTTTCACAAATTGTTTGAACGTCAAAATAAGCCCGTCCTGTTGAAATAACTACTTCAAAGCCTCTATCTTGGGCATATTGAATCGCCTTTATATTTTCTTCACTAATTTCATTCTGGTCGTTTAATAATGTTCCGTCTAAATCTATCGCAATGAAACTCATACTATATATCTCCTTTTCCCATTTTATCTATTAAATTTTCTTTCTAGTTTTTTTACCTGCTTTCAATAAAAATCTAATCAAAAAAGAGAGAGAACTCCCTCATCCGTCTCGATATGTCCTTTTATGGATTGACTATGCTTGAATCCAATTGATTTCCTCTAATTTTGAATGATTTCTCCATTCCTCTGGAAATGGTTGTTCGCAGACAATCACATCCACTTTTTCTAGAGGACAAACTTTACAAAATGTATCGACACCTATTTTAGAGTAATCTGTTAGCAATACAACTTGCTTTGATACCTCGACCATCTTGCGTGAAACTAATGTTTCATGTAAATGATAATTACTAACCCCACTTTGAATAGAAACACCACCAGCTGAAATGAACGCTTTATCAATATTAAATTGATTTAACATTTGTTCAGTGAGACCGCCGCATATAGATTGCTGCTTTGGATCAATTTGACCACCTAGTAATAGAATTTGTCCTGTAAACTTATTTTGATTAAGCGATTCGGTCAACACAGACGACACAGGAAGAGAATTGGTTAAAATCGTAATGTCTTTTTTATTTTCAATACACTGCGCAAATTCAAGCATGGTTGTCCCTACATCAATGACAATCACATCTCCGTTAGAAATGAGTTCTACTGCTTTTTTCCCAACCTTAACTTTCGCTTCTTGATTCACAGTTGTACGCTGTGTGAATGGAGGTTCCTCAAATTGAAAGACTGTTTTAATCGCTCCACCGTAAACTCTCTTTAAAAGTCCTTTTTCCTCTAATATCATCAAATCGCGTCGAATTGATTCCACTGAAACATTAAATTGATCAACTAATTCTATAACTTTTACTTTTCCCGTTTTGTTAAGTTCTTTTAAAATTTCGTTCCTTCTTTCTTCTGGCAAAATAGACATATTTCTTCCCCCGTGATCATTAATAATTTAAAAAATAATGCATTCTTTTTTCGGTACAAGAATATGAACGCGTGCTCCTTGCTCCAACATTTTCCCTCGGTGGTGAAGATAGTCTACATGGAAAGGGGACTCCTCTGTTTCTACTTCATATCTTAAAACATTCCCTGTCATGGAAACATCTTTAATAAACCCTTTAATGCCCCAGTTCTCCTGTAAATCCAAGCTATCCTCACCAACAGAAACTAATTGTAAAACTTCAGGACGAATGGCGACTTCATTCCCTTTTAATTCTGTGCTGCGAACAAGTTTACGGAAAACTTCCATATTACAAACATTGTAATTTCCGATAAATTTTGCAACAAATGTATTGACTGGAGAGGTATAAATTTCTGATGGAGAACCGGATTGTACAACTTGTCCTTTATTCATGACAAAAATTCGATCAGACATTGTCATTGCTTCTTCCTGATCATGCGTAACAAAAATAGTAGTAATATCTAATTCTTTTTGTATTCTCTTTAATTCTTTTTGCAAACTTTTTCTAATTTTAGCATCCAATGCGCTTAACGGCTCATCCAAAAGCAGTACTTTCGGCTCCATGACAAGCGCACGGGCAAGAGCAACCCTTTGCTGTTGTCCACCAGATAATTGATGAGGATAAGACTCTTCTTTTCCTATTAAATCAACCATCTCAATCATCTTTTTTACTCTTGATTTAACATTTTTTACCTTCTTCATTTTAAGGCCGTACGCGATATTATCAAAAACGCTCATATTTGGGAAAAGCGCATAAGACTGAAATACCATACCGACTTCACGCTGACGCGGTGATAAATTAGTAATATCTTTTCCGTCAATTAAGATTGTTCCTGCATCAAGGCCTTCAAGCCCCGCAATGGAACGTAATAATGTACTTTTTCCACAACCGCTTTGCCCAAGAAGTGTAGCAAATTCACCTTTTTTTAATATTATAGAAATGTCATTTAAAACGACTTGATTTTCATACCCCTTAGTCACTTTGTCGATGGTTACATAGCTCATTATTTTTCACCTTCTAAAGCAGTATTTTTATGACAGTATTGTTTTTTAAAAAATGAAAGAATTCGCTTCTTATTTGACACGACAGGATTTTTTTCGTTTCTAAACGTAAGTTTTAATACAGTCCCCGTTAACAGTAAAATCATTGAATAATAAGTAATAACAATTGCACTTGTTAAGTGACCGCTGCTGTTTAGTTTGTCGGCAAGATAAATTTGGATGGTTTCAAATCGGCCCCCGACAAGCAAATTGGCAAAAGCAAACTCACTAAATAAAAGAGCGACTGATAATAGGGTAGACACTAAAATACCAGATATAATATTTGGAAACACCACTGTGCGAAACGCCTGGAATTTTGTAGCACCTAGTAATTCAGCTGCATCAACAAGCTGTACAGCATTAAGCGTACGAAGACTGTTACGAATACCTTGATACATAAACGGTAGAATGGTTATGAAATAAGCACCAATTAAAATCCAAGGTGTTCCGGCAATTTGAATCGGTCCATCTGAATATACCTTGATTAATCCAACAGCTCCAACAATGGGAGGAATTCCATAAGGAAGCATAGCTGCTGCTTGAAGCAATCCTTCCCATTTACTGAAATATACTGTGATGATAAAAATAGTCGGAAGCATAATAACAACACTAAGACCTACAGACATGACAATTAAAAACAGCGTTCTTCGAAAAGCATCATAAAACCGTTCATCTTGAAACAATTCAATATACCATTTCATTGTATAACTCTCAGGTAAAATGGTATGATCCCATTTACCGGCAATAGAGAATAATAATGTTCCTACAAGTGGAATTAATAAATACATAACTAGTAATCCCACAATCACTTTATGAAAAGTCAATGAAGATTTCATCGTAAATCCCTCCTAATGCGACGCATCATTCGTTCATTGAACCACATCGCCCCTATCATGGTCGCTGCTAGAAGAACTCCCAACGCACTGCCTAGCTGCGGCTTCAATGCAACGTCACTAGAAACTAGAGAGGCAATTTGCAATGACAATAAATTATAGTTGCTGCCGACCAATGCATAGGCTGTAGCGTAAGCTCCCATCGCATTCGCAAACAAAATACTGAATGTACCTACAATACTAGGTAAAAGAACAGGAATCCCAATGTGAAACCAAAATGATAATGTTGACCCTCCTAATAATGAAGAGGCTTCTTTCCATTGTTGCTTAATTCCTTGATAAGACGGGTAGATGAGCATAACAGCAAGCGGAATTTGAAAATAAATATAAACAAGAATGAGGCCTGTCCATGAATATAAATTAAAATCTGCAAATACATCCCAACCAATCTTAGAAAAAAGCAATGTAAACAACCCATTGTTTCCAAGTAAAATAATATATGAAAATGAAAGAGGAATCCCCTCAAAGTTCGACGTCATATTGGCAATCATCAGTAAACGATTTTGTATTTTTTGTGAGAACTTTGTAAACGAATAAGCTGCAATGACAGCTATAATCACAGAAGTTATAGCAGCAAATAAGGAAATGACAAGGCTATTTTGAATGGCTTGTAAGTAAAATTTACTTTTAAATATGGTTGTATATTGATCAATCGTAACTTGAATTCCATCGTCTGCATAAAAACTATTTTTAATCATTGCCACTAATGGCCCCAGTTCAAATCCAATCACAAGCATAACAAATGGCAGTAAAAGAGCTAATAAGTAAATTTTTTGTTTTTTTATTTTTCGCAAGACTTCTCGCTCCTCTATGTTCACTAACAATTTGGGAATTGGTTTAACATTACGTTCGTTAAACCAATTCCAGTCAACCTTCATTCTAATGTTGAAGAGGGTATCTTTTCTAAATGGAAATTTTTCCTTTCAGACCTGGCAATTGATATGAAATCATTTTATTGGACGGCTCAATATTTAAAAGTTCACAAACTAGTGGTGCAAAAGCTAATTGCGGAACCACTTCACTGTAGACGCCAGGCTCAACTTTTGGACTAATGATAAAGAGCGGTACATCACGCTCACCATCAGTTGTGCCGCCATGGTTGCCATATTCACTCATTCCATGATCAGATGTAATTAAAATGTGGTAACCTTCTTTGATCCAAATTGGCAAAAGTTGTGCCAACAAGCTTCCCATTTTTAAGATTTGTTCACGATATTCTTTCGATTCTGAACCGAAAATTTCCCCTTTTACATCTACACCGAGCGGATGGATATATAAAAAGTGCGGGTCATACTTTCTGCGCAAGGCTTCTGCGTCCATTAACACATGACTATCTGGATAGTCATCGTCCCAATAGAATTTTCCATATTGAATCGGCTTAGACTCATCCTCCTGCTCACGATCTTCAATAAAATGGAATGGCGCCCGATTATAAAGTTCGCTTACCCAGTAATACGATACCGTTCCGTTCCTTAAGCCGTTTTCTTTCGTAAGATGAAAGAGACTTTTCTCGGTAGATAAGCGAACGGCTTGATTGGACGTAATTCCGTTCACTGAAGCCGGTGTACCCGTTAGTAACACTTCATATAATGGGCGGGAAAGACTTGGGAGTTCCGACTTTACTTTGTATAGTGCCGCCTGATTTGTTTCAACTAGATGTTGAATAAATCCAAGAGCCTCACATGCTTTATCATATCTCATACCATCAACAACAATTGCTATTACTTTATTTGACATGGACTAACACCTCTTCTTGCCAAAGCTGCGGTAAATTTTTAGCCGTTTCTTCCCATGCTTTGTAATCTTCAATTGGTTTTGCATTTTTGTACTGTTCTTCTGGAACCATTTTTTCAGCTACTTCTTTCGGAAGTTCTACATCGCGAATTGGACGGGCAAACCCTTTAGCTAAGTTAATTTGTCCTTCATCACTTAAGATATATTCTCTAGTTGCCATCGCTGCATGCGGATGCTTTGCAAATTTGTTAATAATAGTTGCGTAGCCGCTTACGACTGAACCTTCTCTAGGAATGGTTACTTCAAATTGATCACGTTTAATTTGATTAGCGTAACCAAGGGCATTGAAATCCCAAACAAGGGCAACTTCCACTTCACCTTTTTCGATGTTAGCCGGCTTGGCATCAGTTAAGCTAAGGCGGCCTTGCTTGGCAAGCTTAGCAAAATAGTCAATTCCTGGTTGGAGATTTGTTTCATCACCGCCGTAAGCGATGGCGGCTGCAAGAACGGCCATTTGGTTCTGTGTACCACGCTGAACATCTCCAACTGTTACTTTATAATCTCCTTTTAATATGTCATCCCAAGATTTTGGCGGGTTATCTACTAATTCTTTATTAGTAAAGAATGCAATTGTTCCTTGGTAGCCAACAACCCAATCCCCGTTGTCATCTTTTGCCCAGTCAGGTACCTCGTCCCAATAGGAAGTTTTATATGGAATCGTTAATTCTTTTTGTTCCGCGATTGGCCCAAAGGAAATCCCTACATCGCCGATATCAGCTGTTGCATTCTCTCCTTCAGATTCCATTTTGGCAATCTCTTCGGCACTGGATAAATCTGTATCATTGTGTTCCAATGTATATTTTTTCATCACTTCATTCCACGTTTCTCCCCAGTTAGCCCATGAATCAGGCATACCGACACTATTAATTGTTCCCTCTTCTTTTGCCTTTGTTTCAATTTCTTTCATGGTTAACGAACTTGGATCCTTAACAACTGGAGCAGCCTCCTCTTTAGTAGCTCCACAAGCAGCTAATCCTAGTACACTCACTCCTAACATCACAGCTTGAATAGACTTGTAACAATTCTTCTTGAATGTGTAATTCATAAAAAGTGCCTCCATTTAGTGTGGAATTTTTAATGTTTATTACTGTTTGTTACAGATTAATCATAATTGGACAATGTTAATTCCACATAAATCCAACGTAAAGATTTTGTAAATCAGTATGTAAATGACTACATAAATGAAGCACCGTTTACGCGGTGCTTTCTTGTATAATGCCCACAACAAGTCGGACATTTTTGATTATAAGAATTAAGGTATATAAATCGGCAAAAAAAACACACAATAATTTTGGAAGGGAAATATTTATTCAGAAAAAGATTGAACAGCTATTTCATTATAAGAATGGAATCAACCGTTAAAAAAAATAGAGCTATTTATCAGCTCTAAGTTTTTATTCAGGATTAAATTTTTTATTGGCAATCCAATAATTCGTTACCAAGAGTATCAGCAAAATACAAACAATTGTTAGTAGTACATTGACTATTTCGTTAAAATTTACCGAACCTGTGATTAGAGATTCCATTGCATGTTTACTCATACTGGCTGGATTTACATAATCAATTGCTGGATTCAAACCGACGATAATTCTACAACCCAAAAGGTAAACAATTGAAATTAGCGCGATAATACCTTGACTGTGAAAAATAGTACTAATCATTGTTGTAAAAGATACGATATAAAGAACCCATACAAGATAAAATAATAGTGCAGCAATCATGTCTAAAAATGGAACATCTTCGAAAAGATAATTTACGTATAGATAAGAAGAAAGGTATCCAATAGTTACACTAAAAGCTATTATCAAATAATTTGATACAATTTTTCCACCGATATATGAAAAAACAGTAACAGGTCGTGTTAAGATAAAGGCCAACATACCATTTGATTTATCTGATTGAATAATCCCCATCATTGAGATAACAATAATCATAATCCCAAGCTGATCAAATTGGGACCCTAACGTGGTGGCTAGTACTTCTCCTCCTTTTTGAGCTGCCACACTCGGATCAATTGTAATGCCTGTCCCTCCTCCTAACGATTCCAAAATTGATGGCAAGTAATAAGTAACTATTGGCTGAGTTATCCCTAAAAAGAGAAAGACAATCGGCAGCCAAATAACTTTAAAATCACGTACCATTTGAACAAATTCTTTTTTTATTAATACAGTAAAATTATTCAATTTCACACCACCAATTTTAAAAATATTTCTTCTAAAGTATCATTATTGATTTCAAATTTTACGATGTCCACGTCGTGAGAGAGAGCATTCATCAGTAGCATATTTTTGTTTTTTTGGATGTTTTCAACTTTTATTTGGACTTTATTCCCTATGACCTCGACTTCCTTCACATAAGGTAATTTTTTTATCATGCCAATCCATTTTTGATCCTTCGATATGATTTCTAAATTTAATTTATTTTCGTTATTTCGGTTCAACAGTTCAGCGATTGTTGTATCTTCTATTTTTGTTCCATTTTTAATGATTACAAATCGTTCACATATTTCTTCTGCATCGCCTAATATATGGGTTGATAATAAAATAGTAGTATCTTTTTTTATTTCTTCGATCAGGTTTAACACTTCTCTTCGCCCAATTGGATCTAATGCAGATACTGGCTCATCCATGACAATAAGTGAAGGCTTATGTAATAGTGCTTGTGCAATACCAAGTCTCTGTTTCATTCCACCAGAAAATGTACCGACTTTTGAGTTTTCTTCACCTTCTAGTCCGACTTTTGCTAAAATTTCAGGTATCCAGTTTGATAATTCTTCTTTTAGCATTCCAGAAAGTTGACCCATAAACGTAAGAGTTTCTTTCGCTGTCATCCATTGAAAAAAGTTAGGGTACTGTGGTAGGTAACCAATTTCCCTTTTCATTTTCGATATTTTTTTCCCATTCAACAAAACTTCACCAGAGTCTGAATTGATAATATCTGAAATCACTTTTATTAATGTGGACTTCCCTGCCCCATTCGGACCGATTAATCCGACACATTCTCCTGAATTCAGTTCCATCGAAAAATTATTGACAGCAATTTTTCCTTTAAATTTTTTCGTAACATTTTTGATTTCTAATTTCATATGCTCTCACTATCCTTTCTCCCTATGGTGAAGTACAGAATTGGTCCAAGTGTATTGGCAAATAGAATAATTAGCACCCATGGGAGCACATTTTTTCTTGTTTTTCTATGTCGGTATAAATCCATTAAGGCAATTAAAATTAATATCGTACTTACTACAATAACTGGCATTATTATTGGTAGAAAGGCCATAAAATCAATATCCTTTAGGTCACCCAGATCATATTGCATCTTCATTTCCATCATTCCCTTCAATCTCATTCTCATTCTTAATAATGATAACTTAGTTGCAGGTGTGTTGCAATAGCTATTCTCATTATTTATAATGAGATTAAAATTAAACATTGAACGAGGTGAAATTGTGAGTAACAAAATTGACGTTATCATGCATCCAGTAAGAATGAAAATTTGCCAAGCATTAATGAGAAATAAAGAAAATGGACTCACACCCTTAGAAATGGTAAAAATCATTAAAGATGTGCCTCAATCAAGTCTATATAGGCATATACAAACCATGGTGGATTCTGGTGTCATCCACGTTATTAATGAAAAAAAGGTGAAATCTGTTTCCGAAAAATATTATGCTTTAAATGAAGAAGAGGCAAGAATTGACGTAGAGGAATGGAAAAAGGCTTCTAACGAGGAAAAATTAACCTATTTTTCTTATTATCAATTATTACTTATGACTCAATATCAAGATTATCTTAAGAAATTAGGAGAACAAAACTGCCAAGAGGACCTTGCTGCTTTTTCTGTAGTGGAATTAAAGATTGATGAGGAACACTTTATACAATTTCAAAACGAATTAAACGATTTATTGACTAAATACTACAATACTACGAGCAAGAAAACAGAGTCTCCGGTTCGAACAATTGCTTTTACAATTATTCCAGATGCTTAACAGAAGTTATCATTGACCATTATCTAAATGGTTCTAGAATACATTTGTTCTTAAATAACTTGCTCAGTTGGAAGAAGAAGGAAATAGGGATATTGGTCTATCTAACCCCAAAAAACTTAGTACTTTACACTCGTTGACTAAAATACAAGTTTAAACGATAATGATAATCGTTATCAATGATAATAATTATCAATTATTTAGGGGGCTTTATTATGTTTATTAAATTTTTAAAGGAAAATCGTTTTGTCTCACTGCTGCTTACTTTACTTCGACTCTATCTTGGTTGGCAGTGGTTAAATGCTGGTTGGGGGAAAATCTCTAGTGGAAAATTTGATGCAAGCGGCTTTTTGTATGGAGCAGTAAAAAATATGTCCGGTGACCACCCTGCTGTTCAACCTTGGTGGGGAAATTTTTTAAAAGAGGTAGCATTACCATCAGTTGATCTTTTTAATGTAATCGTTCCTTGGGGTGAATTTTTAGTAGGTCTCGGATTAATTTTAGGTATTTTCACGTCATTTTCTATGCTAATGGGGCTTACTATGAACTTTGCTTATATGTTCTCTGGAACAACCAGTACAAATCCACAAATGGTTTTGCTAGGAATGTTTATACTAGTTGCTGGACTAAATGCGGGAAAAATTGGTTTGGATCGATGGTCCATACCGTTTTTAAAAAGATTATTTTTAAAAAAAGCAGAGAAAGAACAATTTCCCCAAAGCGCTTAAAGGTTTTTTGAACAGACCATCAACAAGAGGTGTTGATGGTCTACTTGTTGAATAAACCTGCTTCTTTAGTACAAAAAAGAAAAAGAGCCGCCGAGGCAGCCCTACCTTAGCAGAAGAAAATTACATACTTGTTTCTTTTTCTACTATTCTTTGTTTATGTTCAAGATACCCACTAATTTTTACTGATTTATTTTTATAAATAGAACGCAAATTCATATCAATCAGTGACCCAGCAATTAACCCTAAAAAAACAACGGTTATAGAAAATACATCCGATCTTAAAGCAAAAAACAGAGCCACAACACATAAGGTTATACTAAAGAAAAATTCACTAACTAAAAAATGTATTTTTTCCATATTAGCACACTCCTTAATATTTTTAATAAACTATAAGTTCTTTGATAAACGTCCGTTTCCTTCTTTTTTTTTAATTATCCTACTTCTTTTAAAAAAATAAGTCTTTTCTCCTTGTTGAAGCAAAGCACCCAGTTAGTTAATGGCAGCTCGCTTCAAGTTACTTTGGAAAATCTCAACTGGTACTCTAAAGTATCTAATTGGGAATCCATTTCTGAAGACAAAATCAGCGATTTGCCTAAAAATACGAAAAACGTCTTCTTTATAAGCAAACGTTCTTTGGAGGTAAGACTTTATAAATATTTGGATTGGGTGTAGTAATGAGTATCCCCATAGCTAAAGCTAGGGGTTTCGAAAGAATAGGCTATAAAGCCGCATTGTCTTTACGAGGGCCACCACAAGTCCCGCTACTACATCAGACCGAGGTCTTCAGCTTTGCATTTCTTTTCTTTATGATGATTATTTTTCGTGGGGATTGAAGGAACTGTTTTCTCTCCAGTCCTTCGAAGACATCATTGGTATGTTTACGGACAATATTAAAAGCTCCATTCACATCGGCATGGATCAAAATCTTAGAACCTTTGATTTTGTAAAAAGCTCGACTGCTTCTATACCCGCTAAAATTAGTTTGGTGCTCTTCCCCGTAAGTTGGAATCGGGTCATGATTCAAGAAACTAGACTTGGAGGTATAGCTTTCTTCTCGAACAATGACTTGAATTCCATGTCGCTCTGCTTTGTATCGAATCATTCCTATGAAAGTGGTATATGGGATTTGTATGAAGGTTTGTTTACTAGTCTTTTGCATATCAACCTCCATCTTCCAACCCTTATTTTTTCCAATGATGATCGTATCTATGGTTCTTTCTTTCGCAATCTCCACCACTTTTGCGCTGGCCTTATGTAAAAAATCCATGACTCGATTGTTCCTTTTTCGGTCTAATGAAGTTAATCTTGTGCTGTTAAACTTCCCTTCCTTTGGTCCTTTTCCATTTCGAAGGATACTCATGTTTTTCGCTCTTAATTTGTTATAATATTGATTGATCGATTTTAACCATTTGCCCTTGATAAGCAGAGGCTTTAACCCCGTGTTATCGATGATGGTTGCCAGGTTATCTACGCCCAGATCAATACCCATTACTCGTTTCGGCTCAAATATCCATTCATCTAATTGTTTTTCTGATCGTTTGATCTCTTTTTCCTGTTCACTTTTAAAAACGACTTCCATTACATACCGGCCATAAGTCGGGACAATCCGCACTTGTTGTAGTTTACCATCTATATGTGCGATTTTCCCCAGTTTTAATGTAAGAGGAGTACCTGGTAATGAAAGCACATTTCCACTTTTAATTTTGGTAATTTGATTGGTTAAATAAGAAGTCGTACGTCCATTCTTCGGTTTATACTTAGGAATCTTTGGCTTTCCTGAAAAGCTAGTAGGCATGGTTTTATATTTCTTAGAGGCTTCGAAGAAACTTTTCCAATCATCATATACCTTTTTCATGGTTTGTTGATTGGACTGGGAGGGCATAGAAAGGTAATCGGTTTGTTTCATCACTTTAAACAGTGCTTCTACAAAGTTATAGGGAAGGAATGCTTTCTTTGGATGGGGCATTTTAAATAGATTGGGTTTTGGCTCCAAAACATGGCCATTTTTATCGACTTTTTTAGACTTAGATTTGGCTCTCTCAAAACTTTTTAGACGAATTTTATTCATTTGAGGTAAATGGTCTTGAATATCTGTTAGAACTTGAAGTTGATTTTCATTTCTTGTTTCTTTGTTTAAAGCTGTGTAAACCTGTCTAATATAGTAGTTGGTGATATTGTACAAGTTTTTCGCTTTAAAACAGAGTGAGTCACAGTAGTCGAACAATTCATGTTCCGGCTGAATTTGTATTTTATAGGATCGATACATTTCATTCACCCCATCCTCAATAAGAACAAATGTTCTGTTTATATTCCCATTATATCAAAGAATTTCAAAGAATGTATAGTAAAATTACTTGCATTATCCTAAAAAAACGAACAATAATACAGCTTATATCCCCATATCTAAAGCGAGGGGTTTTACGCTGCTTTTTGATAAGCTAGAGTGTAGCCAAAACCCCCTAACCAATTCATGGACCATACACCTTCATGAGTTATAGTTTCAACCAAAAAAGCCCTTATAGGGCTTTTTTTAGTTAAGAATAATTGTTTTTTCTTAGAAACAGATTACTGCTCCTACGATGATTAACAAGATAAACAATACAACAATTAAAGCAAAGCCGCCGCCATAGCCGATACCGCCGTAGCCACAGCCACCATAGCCACCATAACCAAACATATTATAGCCCTCCTTTAGACTTATTCCTTACAATCTATGTTAAGAAGTTAAGAATGGGAAGGGCTTTTTCACTAGGTCTTTTACGGGACAACTACATTCACTCTTACGAAACCCGCCATATATAGCGAATAGCCCATTTCTTTAAAATCTTAAAACCTAAGAAAAAAACCATTCGGCCATTTTTTGTCGAGTAGATATAGGACGTAAGCCGTTACTTTTGTCCAATGGTTGCATTTATTATAGTAACTGCTTTTAAAAGCGCTTTGATAAAGGTTTTTTAACCATTTTTTAGGAAAATACACTAATTGGACCATGTGGAGGTTATTGAATGGCAGTAAAAAAGAAAGACAAGTTCTTTAATCATTTAAATAACATTTCTTTAAATTTAAAAGAAAGTGCGAACTACTTTGCTGACTACAAGTTAAAAAATGTTAGTGATCTTAAAATTTTTTCCGAAACGATGAAAGAATTTGAATCAAACGGAGATGCCATGGTTCATGACCTGATTAGGGATCTAAATAATGCCTTTATCACTCCATTTGAACGTGAAGATATTTTGGCTCTTTCCATCAGCTTGGATGATATTTTGGACGGTTTATACCATACAGCTGCCCTATTTGAAATGTACTCTATTATTGAAATGGACTATTATACGCTTCAATTTGTTGATGAGATTAAAAATTGTGCCGCGGAAATTGATGCAGCGATTGAACTGCTTTCCACTAAGAAATTGCTTCATATAAGAGAACACGCAATTAAAATTAAAGAAATTGAGTCGAATTGCGACCATATTCTGCGTGCATCCATTAAACATTTGTTTACCGCTGAGCTTGACCCTATCCGAATTATTAAATACAAGCAAATCTATGAAGGTCTAGAAGAAATCGCGAACTGCTGTCAAGCAGTGGCGAATTCGTTTGAAACCATTATTATGAAGAACGCGTAACACGCTTCATCCTCCAGAAAGTATTTGTTCCTCCATATTGCACTATATCCCAAGAAAAAAAGCCTCAAACCTGAGGCTAATTTTTTTGGTACGATTTATTGTAAAGATAGTAAATTCATTTGTTGACCCCTTTTTCCTTCAAGTGTTAGGGTCACTTTTTCCCCTTGATGTTCAAATAATTCATTTAACATGCTGCCTGATGCTTTGGCAGCATACGTGATCCCATTAGATGTGATAAACCGAAACGTTCCTTGAGGGTCCACCCCAGCTATATTTGCTGTAACTTTGATTTGATTCGTAGCCGTTGCTGTTGTGGCAGGGATTTTGATTTCTTGGCCAATTTTCAACTTGGCTGAGTCTACGGTTGGATTTAGTTCTTGAATCGATGAGACCGAGATCGTTAGTGCTTTACTGATTTTTGTAAAATTGTCACCGGGCTTAATCACATACACTGATGGACTTGGCTTTATTGTTGCTGGCAGGTTAGTAGTTAAATAGGTTTCACTCACATACGCTGCTTTGCCTTTGAAACTAATCTGAGCCCAACCATTTATAGATGATTTGACAGAAACAAGATCGTTTAATATTAACGTACCTATTACAGCACTGCTCGTAGAGGCAGCTTCTCTCACTCTTAAGGAAGTGGCCGTTACATACATGGGTTTGGCTTGAGTAATCACTGGTTTCGTCGTTTCTTCTGGTGTAGTAAGATAATTGGCACTCACAAAACAAACTCTTCCTTTGATCAGAATGCCAGCCCAGCCGTTTTCTATGAAGGAGACCTTCACTACATCCCCTTGTATATATTTTCCGATGACACTGCTTTCAGTCGTCGGGTGTGACCGAACATTTAGCGTGGTGGCGGTAACCGTTTTGTTATGTACTTTTGGTAAAAGAATTTTTTTACCGTTAATGGAAGTTCGTCCATTTGCCTCTATGATTTCTTGTGCTGTTACTCCATGTGCGGCAGCAATCTCTTCGATTTTTTCACCGTTTTTTACTTGATATGTATATTCCTGAATAAAGGCTGCATTTGATGTGCTTGCAAAAAAGCTAAGGACGACGGTAAAAATGCCCGTCACGACCAGTTTTTTTACTGGGCTGGTTTGTATCCATTGATTCACCTGTGACACATATGTATTCCAATTGGCACGAATATCTTGTAGGAATCCTTTGACATCTAATACATTTCGAATATCAAAATAATGGACGCGTTGATCATATTCGCGTTTTTCCATCCTTGAAGTGAACTCTGGGACAGGTTTGGGTTGCTTGCTTTTACCGTGAGTTTCTTTCCTGATTCGTGTTAATTCACCATTTACAAATAATTCTTTCGTCATAATAACTTGTTCTCCTATTTCCTGTTTAGGGTCATTCATTTAAGAAAAATGGACGATTCTGTATTTTTATTAAGGTAGACGATCAAGGTTAACACTAAATGTGGCCCATGACAATATACCTCCCCTTTGTATTGTTCGACATTTTCCATCATTTTCTGTCCCAATTTTCGTTAGTTTTTCAGAAATATACGAAAATAATGGAGACTGACTACATCACAATGGCAAATTTTTCAAAGGCATTCCCCTATATATTTGCATACGTATATATAGAATGGAGTGAAATACAGTGAATGCTCAAACAGAAAATACAAAAGAAACCAAGGAAAATAGTAATTCTGACAAGACGGAACTGATTTCACAACTTGAAAAACAAGTCTCCGTTGCCGTCTGGATTCAATTTATTGGTCAGATCATGGAGGCATTTTATTTATCTAAAATTATGTTGATTGATGAGGAAGTCCGATCGGATGCCAATGAAAGACAAATATTACTGGGAGCATGGATTCAAACCATGGGCCAATTTTTAGAAAGTATTGGTACGACGAAACAAGTATTAACGGATGAGGAAAGGCTCACGTTGGAAGCTCAAGAAATCACCAATTTGGGAGATTGGTTACAATCCTTAGGGCTTGTATTAGAAGCAAACGCAGGTACGCAAATTATTCTGGCGGAAAAAAAGAAAGAATTGGAACCGACCGAGGAGTTCTTGCCATAACTGTTATATATTTGTTGAAGTTTGAAGACTTACATTGTTACATGGCTAAACAACTACATTGAAAAAAGGAATGGGTTGGAAATGAATCAATCTGGAATGCTCTTGTTTAATGAAAATGATAAAAGACGGATATTCTTGCATCCTCATGCTTTTTATCACCATTTTTACTATGGGGGACCACATTTCGGCGCCCCTTTCTGGGGAGGGTTTACGGGTGGAATGATGGGCGGCCACCATTTATCCCCATATGGTTACAGTTCCCCTTATTATGGATATGGTTATCCTGGATATTATTCTTATTATTAGTTTAATGACTTTTTTAACTGCCAGGTGCAAGAAATTATAGTTGAAGATGGGGTTGCGGCTGCAACTCCTTTTCTAATTCCACTAACGGCAGTTTAGTTTATTAAGATATCTTCCCTCTGTTTAATTGAGTGCCAGCTCATGGTATAATGAGTAACTTAGGATAATTACTACTTTTACTTAGAATTGAACGGATGCCAAGAAAAGCCTCCGGCAGCGATAAAATATGGAGGTGTAATAGAATGAATAAACGATGGACGATTGGTAAAATTAAAGAATTTGTTGAGAACCATTCAGAAAGTAAGTTGCTAACGACGGAATATCAAGGTTTTTCTCAAAAGTTACTATTTAAATGTGCATGTGGCAGCAACTTTGAAAAAACATTTACGAAATTTAAAAATAATGACCAACGTAAATGTGACGTGTGCCAACCTCCAAAAGCGACACGATAACGTATAGCGAATAAACGAAGTGCCAATTTCTATTAAAGAGAAGTTGGCACTTCGTTTATTTTATAGGGGAATAAAAGTGGATTTCACTAAAGGGCGGTTTAGACAAATATTCCTTTTTTAACTACCGGATGCAAGCGGTAAAGATCGGAGCTGCCCTTTTGGCGGCTTTTCTTATTGGACCAATGGATTAGGATGCTTCTGTCATAAGTTTTCTAAGCTTCGAACGGTATGGTCGTTTGTAAGTTTTTTATTAAGATAATATTTAAAAAAACGGTATGAAATGACTATATAAAATAGATATAAATTGCCGTTGATTGGAAAAAATATAGATTTTATCCCTTTTTAAATCGAAAGTCCTATTCTAAATTAACTGTCTATCGACTACCAGACTATTTTTCTATTTACAATATCTTCATATTCAATTAATAAATCCCATTTATAATCAAAGCCGTGGTAAAGAAATGTAATCTGAGAGGGGAATATGAAGCATGACAAATGAGAGATCTTTGGATCATTTAATAAAGAATTTTAACGAACAAAATTTGCAAAAGAATATTGACCGCCGCAGCTTTCTTCATGGAGCCGGCAAGATTGCGGGGCTGTCCCTAGGGTTGGCTATTGCTCAATCAATGGGAGGATTTAAAGTAGATGCTGCTCCGAATTTCAGCGAATATCCTTTTACTCTTGGTGTTGCTTCTGGCGATCCGCAATCTGGCAGTGTCGTTTTATGGACAAGGTTAGCTCCGGATCCGTTAAATGGCGGAGGAATGCCCTCTCATATCGTTCCCGTCAATTGGGAGCTTGCAACAGATGAAAACTTCCGCAGCGTAATCAAACGAGGAGCAGAACATGCTTCGCCTACCCTCGCCCATTCTGTCCATGTAGAAGTGAGCGGCCTGAAGGCGAATACGGTTTATTATTACCGTTTCAAGACCGGAAATGAACTAAGCCCTGTTGGAAAAACAAAAACCCTTCCTGCCGCAGGTGCCAGTGTAGCAAGCATGACGTTCGCATTCGCTTCCTGCCAGCAGTATGAACACGGGTATTATACTGCATACAAGCATATGGCGAAAGAAGATCTCGATCTTGTGTTCCACGTTGGCGATTACATATATGAATACGGTACGAACGAGTATCTTTCTCCCACAGGCAATGTCCGTGCCCACAAAGGCGATGAAATTATCGCGCTCGAAGATTACCGCACTCGCCATGCCCAATATCGTTCAGATGAACATCTAAAGGCTGCACACGCTGCATTCCCGTGGGTTGTTACATGGGATGACCATGAAGTGGAAAACAACTACGCAAATGTCATTCCAGAAAAAGACCAGTCTGTTGAAGAGTTTATCAAGCGCCGGGCCGCTGCTTACCAGGCTTATTACGAGCACATGCCGCTTCGCAGGTCGTCATTGCCGCACGACGGAGGCATGCAATTATACAGGGATTTCACGTATGGTGATTTGGCGAACTTCTATGTTCTTGATACACGCCAGTACCGTGATGACCAGGCGAATGGTGATGGAACGAAAGCTCATACACCGGAATCCTTGGATCCAAAGCGCACTCTTCTTGGAACAGAACAAGAAAAATGGCTGCTTGGCAATCTAGGAAACTCGAAATCTCATTGGAACGTCCTTGCCCAGCAGATTTTCTTTGCGCAGCGCAAATCCGGAAGCAGCACGGCTCCGAAATACAGCATGGATTCATGGGATGGCTATCCGGCCGCACGAGAGCGCGTTACGGATTTCGTTGCTGGACATAACATCAACAACCTAATCGTCATTACTGGAGATGTCCATGCAAGCTGGGCTTCTAACCTGACAACGGATTACAACAATCCAGACGCTCCGATTTTTGGAGCAGAGTTTGTGGGAACATCGATTACTACAGGAGGAAACGGATCGGATTGGCGTGCAGACACAGCCAAATCTTTAGCGGACAACCCGCACATCAAATTCTTTAATAATTACCGCGGTTACGTTCGCTGCCAGGTCACTCCGCAACAATGGCGTGCAGATTACCGTGTCGTTCCATTCGTAACTGAGCCGGGAGCAGATATTTCAACAAGAGCGTCATTTGTTTATGAGAAAGACCAGAAAGGGATAAAGGAAATTGCAGCCACCACGGTGCCTATGGGTATCAAAATGTCTGCAGAAGTCGAAGAAGACCGCCACAAAGCCCACGCACGTGCGCATGAAATCCAAATGGAGAAAAAGCGCAAACGCGAAGCCGTTCCAAATTAATTAAGATCATACCTGTAGAACAGCAGGCTTTTAATAAGAAGGATACAAAATAGAATCGTCTATTTTGTATCCTTTTTATTTTGAGTCATAATATCGTAGTTATTCCTAGCGTACAAAGATTCAAACTTTGAAATAAGAAATTTTTACGGTATAGATTCAAATATAGTGAAAGAATGGGATTTTTTTGCACCTGTCAGTTGAAGAGACAATAGTAATAATTTTAAGCTTTTTGGTAAATTTTAAAATAAAAACTGTTGAAATTGGGTGTTCCTATTGCGTGTTTTTTTGTGCCTAACTCTGGTACTTTGCTGCTGGAAATTTGGAGATCTAAAAAATTGGAGAAAATATTATCCCACTATTTTATACCTGATTGTAAATAATTTATTATATAGCTTCTTTGTTAACGGAAAATATTTTCTATGGAAGTTGGAACCTGATTTTTTATTAAACCATGCCTTTTCAGTATTAGTTCAAACTTTCATCATTTTCCCATGTATTGTAATACTATTTTTGTCATATTCACCTAATAATCGGAAGAATCAAATAATGTATTTACTAATATCGGTAGCAATTCTTGTTTGTATCGAAGGAATAATGTTTATTGGTGGAAAAATCACCTATCATAACGGGTGGAATTTCTGGTGGTCAATCGCCTTTAATTTCATATGGGTTATTTTGTTGAGATTTCATTACCTTAAGCCGATACCAGCTTGGTTGGTTTCTATTTTATTTACTGCTTTTTTTGTCATTTATTTTCATGTTCCGTTGCCTTAACACAAGTAAACAACGAAAAAAGATTTTTACCGTTGATTTCAGACTTTATAAAAATTTAATACTTAATCACACCGAACTTATTGTAGGTGCATAACATGCCTATATGTTTATTTTGATACCTAATAAGAGGTGAAGAAATTAATGGCTTCCTATATGGATTATACATCTCCATCAACTCAATACACTTTTGACGTAAACAAAAGCCCCCTGTTCATAAAAGATAACCAAAACTATATTAATGTATTAGGTATTAAACAGTTGAATACACTGGAAAATGTGTCTCTGCTGGACATTTTCCTAAGTACTAATAATGTTGTAGAACCGCACTATCACCAAAATGCAGCCGAGCTAGTCTATTGTATTTCAGGTACTGCTACAGTATCCATCCTGAACCCCTTTACAAAACAGATACTCAATTACACGATTACTCCTGGACAAGTGGCGAACGTTCCTCAAGGTTGGTGGCATTATGAAGTAGCTGCGGTTGATAACACTCATCTATTGGCTATTTTTAATGCACCAACTCCAGAAGTAATTTTAGGATCTGACATTTTAAAATTTACTCCTGCAAACATCATGTCGCATACCTATTGTCTTGATGAAACTCAATGGAAACAAGTAACTGCACCTGTAAAACCCTCAACATATATAGGTCCATACAAGGACTGCAACAAAGCAAGAGAAAATATACCTCATCAAAATGTACATCAACCGTATCAACAGCCCCAATATCCACAATACCCACAAACACCATACGCTCCTCAGTATCATCGATATCGGTGATAGCAGAGAGACCATTACAACCATAACTGGGACGAAGACCGCTTCGAATCTTGAAGGGGTCTTTAAATGTTTTTATAGATGGGCTGATCTAACTAATGATGTAGTTAGATTTTTTTGCGATGGGCATACCCCAACTCAAGTTTACTGGTATAAGAGAGTGATAGTTTGGCAATAATGATGATAGTTCCATATTCGAGGGGGTTATGAGGGTGAAGGAGAATAGGTTGTTATTGTCAGAGTTTGCGAGCGAGGAAGGTTTTGAGCTTAACAGCTATCTTACCAGTTTGTTTGAATATTTTTCTAGTTTGACAAAAAATGAAGGTACGAAGATCGAGCCAACCCCTTAATTTGTGAGGAGTGGCTTTTTTTTTGTGTTTATTTTACTGTGTTAGGGGATGAGAATGGGGTTTCAGGCATTTTTGGATTTTATTCTGGCAAACCTCCAAATTGTGGATTCCGCCTACTTGTGGAGGAATTCCGCCGATTTGTGGAGGAATTCAGCCAAACTGCGATGGGATTCCGCCAACTTGGTCAGAGATTCCGCTGATTTCCGGATTTATACTGGCAACCAGTGGATTCATTCCATGGTTCACTGTCCACTTTTCATAGTTTACTGTCCACTTCTTTCACTTTACTGTCCACCTTTGATTTTTACTGACTACTTCTATCAACTTACTGTCCATTTCCCCTATTTACTATCCACTCCCTCCATTCAACCTCAAACTCCCCAAAAAGCCAGGCGCCAGACTGGCTCAGGTAACTTTTTTCTACTTTTTCCATTCGACCACCCTAATTTCAAGACATAAAAGCATTAAGTTACCTTTTTTAATAAAAACACAGCCAACTTTTTACCTTAAGAAAAATTTATCGGCCACTTTCAGGATTTATCGGCCGCTTTGAACATCTTATCGGCCACTTTTTCAATTTATCGGCCACTTTTCGATTTTATCGGCCACTTCAAGCATTTTATCGGCCACTTGTCTGTTTCCTGCTCCAAACCTCCTAGAAAACCACTAAAAAACTAAAAATCCAGGCGTTCATCCTGGATCAGGTTATTGTCTTTCCTTTTTGCAGCGGACCAGCCTAATTTCAAAACCTAAAACCATTAAGTTACCTTTTTTTATTAAAACCCTGCCACAGTCTGAAGTTTGGTGTCAGGCACCACGACGCTGGAAGGAGTATTGGTGTCAGGCACCACGATAATTGCTTTGAGATGAATTGCGGTGCGATGGAGTTTTCGCAAACGTTTCTTATTCGGCGAGGGCGATTTGGGGTTCATTTTTCAAAAATGTGTTTTGGATTGAGGCTTGCCTTCCTCTTTGGGTGAGTTTTTGGGTATAATAGAGGAATATGGATTTTTTGGAGGGGGTTGTGGCTTTGGAGTCGACGCCTGCAAGTGAACGGATTGAGCTTTTTGGGGATCAGGTGCGGGAATTGCTGCACCCGACGGTGACGGAGGATGCGAAGCTTGTTCAGAAGGGTTTGATGATTTACCGGCAAGGGCTGGTGAAGCAGTTACAGATATGGGATAAGCAAATTACGGCGATGGTGCAAGATGTGACGCCTTGTTATGTGAAGTTGAATTTTGAGTTTTTGTCGCAGAGTGAATGCACGTGTCCGACTGAAGGGTTTTGCCGGCATCAGATGGCGGTGTTTTTGAGTGCTTATTCTCGGGTTGGCAGTGTGGCGGATTGGGTCGCTGAATGGCGGGAGCCGGTGCGTGAGTCGAAGGCGGTTTCGGACTGGGGGCTGCAGACGGCGAAGGATTTGATTAAGGCGAATGGGGTGTCGAAGCCGGATTATGGGCGTTGGGTTCATTCGTTTGAGGTGAGTTTTGATACGCTGCTGGCGACGAAGAAGTATACGAGTCCGTATATGATTCCGGAGTTGTTTGGGATTTATGAGCGCCGGATTCATGCGAGTGCGCCGGTTGAGCAGGAGTGGCGTTTGCTGTATGAGTTGGTCGGGATTGTGGTTTCGTTTCGGAAGCTGGCACGGCTGAGTGAGCAGCTCGGGCATGATGAGGATATGGTGAAGCGAGCTTATTTGCATTTGTTCCATAATTTGATGGATGATGCGGAAGAGCTCTCGATGAAGATTGGCGTGCAGTCGCTGCCGTTTGATTTTGATGAGTTTGTCGATAAGTTACGGGAGGATACGTTTGAGCTGTTGACGTGTACGCAGGGGTTGGCGTATGAACGGATATTCTTGTATCGGTTGTTGTGGATTCATTTTTTCAAGAAGAAGGCGTGGCGTGAGGAAGAGCTGTTGAAGATTCAGTCGCGGTTGAAGGGGCTGGAGGATTGGGAGAGCCCTGCGTCGCTGCTGCTCGCTGGGATTCATTTGAATTTCTTGCTTAGCGATGATGAGGCCGCGTTGAAGTTGACGGGTCCGTTTGGCGATGAGGAGATTGCGCCTTATTTGGTGTATTGGATTGAGTATTTGTCGGGGCTGAAGGCGTGGAAGCGGGTTGGCCCGGTGATTGAGTTGTTTTTGCAAAAGGTGAAGGGCTATTTGGAGTGGCTTGGCGGTTATCATAGTTGTGCGACGTTTGTGCGGAATGCACTGCGGGCGGTGGCGCCTTATTGTGCGGAGAGTGACCGGGTGGATTTGTATGAGCGGGCGATGCTTTCGATGCTCCCCTTTAGTTTTGGGGATTATGAGTATGTGTTGTTTGAGCGCGGGCAGTATGATCGCTGGGGTGAGCTGCAGGCGTTTGTGGGCTTGGATTATTATGAGTTGCCGAAGGACCGTTTGAAGCTTGTGGAGAAGGAGCGGCCTGAGGTGCTGCTGGCGATGTTGCATCAGACGGCGCAGCGTGAGATTGATCAGAAGAACCGGGCGAGTTACCGGATGGCGGTGCGGCACTTGAAGAAGCTGCGGACGCTGTATAAGAAGCTGAAACGGGTCGATGACTGGGAGTATTTCTTGGATACCTTGATGGAGCGGACGAAGCGGTTGCGGGCGTTTCATGAGGAGTGTAAACGGAGTAAGTTGATTGAGGGTTGATGGTTTTTTCTTGATAGAGCAAAAGGTGCCAATTCTCGTGGCACCTTTTATTTTTGTTATTTTTACCATGGGGCGGCGGTGCAGGTTCGTTCGAATGTAAATTTGAACTGGGATAGTTACCGTTGAAGCAGGCTAAGTAACAATAACGAGTGTATGTTTTGGGCTATGGCCTGATAGGTGATTTCGAATTCTGCATGGTCCCCTTCTGCATGGCTGACGGGAATGCTGATTCCGAGAGAGTCGCTGGTGAAATAGCTAAATGTGTCGGACTGATTTTCGGTGCCGATATTGTCGAGTGAATCAGCGTTTGTGAGCATGTTTAGTAGGTCGCTTGGGTGTATGCTGTTCAGGATGCCTTGGTGTTCAGGCTTCATGGATTTAGCGTTTTGCTTGAGATTTCCAACGAAGTTTTCATCGATTTTGATCATGTCTTTTAATTGTAGAATAGTTCCCGTTTCGATGTCGATATTGGTTGTATAGTAATGATTATTGGGATGGGCTGCACCGTTCATGTACCCCACTCCTGTGTATTGAATGCTCAGCAGGCTGGGACTTTTGGATTTGATTTCATAATTGATTTCGAGGGTTAGGTCTTGAACCTCGGGCAGGTAGTAGTTTAGTACTTTGATGGCCTCATTTTTTAAAAGTTGATTAATGGTTTTCTCCTTTTGCTGATCGCTTGATTTCGTGAGTTGGGGATAATTTATTTTGATGTTGTTTTCTGTGTAGTTTGCTTTTGTTATTTCGTAGGGATTACTGGATGGACTTGGATTGGTAGGGCTGCTATTGTTGTTATTGTGGTCGGGTGGTTCGGCGGGCTTTACGCCGGGGTTGGTGTCAGGTTTTTCGGCGGTATCGGGCTTAGCATCCGGTTTTTCAGCAGGTTTTTCGTTTGGATTTTCAGTTGCTGGCTCGGGTTGTGCGTCACCACTCGTTTTCGTTTTATCCCCTTGGCTGCAAGAGGTTAACAACAGAAGTAAAAATATTAATAGCGTTATCATGAGATTCTTCTTTCCCATATACGATCTCCTCGTTTTATGCCCTTAATTAATACAATAAAAAATCAAAGCTGAAGCTTCCATTGGTGGGTCCAGATGAAACTAGATTTCGCCATCAATTATATGCCAATTTATTCGTTTTATGTTACTACTGGCGGTTTCCTTTCTCAGGTCATTATCTTTCCGATTATGGAGAACCAGAACTTATTAGGGGGATGGATCCCTGCCGGGGACTACTTTTAAGTTACCTTTTTTAACAACAAACCACGTACAAATATACTACTTACGGAAGAACTTCAAGTCTCGCCCTCCTCTAACCACACTTTTTTGGGTATAATAGAGGATATGGATTTTTATGGAGTAATTTAGATTGTTATTTATGGTGTCAGGCACCGCTCGTGGACACTTTATTGATTTTGTCCATACGGAGCGGACATTTGGTTTGAATTAGCTAGGTTGACTGGTATTGTGGCTTGTTTATTTTTAGGGGAAATTTGTTTTTGCTATTTTGGATGGGTTTTGTGCCATTTTAATAAGGTTTTGTACCATTTTAATAAGGTTTTGTACCATTTCAGGGGGCTTTTGTGCCATTTTTAAGGGGTTTTGTATAATTAGACATTTTCTAGAAATTTTTATCTGACTTTGTTCTCTCCCCCAATAAAGGAGTTTTGGATCGATGCTTAAAACAAGGTTTATGAAATTGCTGACAACTAAATTAGGGGAAGGTCGCTTTCTTCTTACTGCGGAGGATGAGCGGGGTCATGTGATGAGCCCGTCTAGATGGAAGAATCTCGTTTTCAGCAGTCATGAGGAAAGCTTCTTTGGTACGCTCCTTGAGACAGAGACGGTGAACGACGTCGAGGGTGTGGTGGTGAGCGGCTGGCATCTGGTTTCGCTTTTTGCTAAGGAGTCGTTTAATCGCTATATCGAATGGGATTGGAATGAGCAATCTGAGATTTGTCTGGCGGCCGCCCATTCGCTGTATGAAGGCATCGTCGAGAAGGATTGGCTGCCGGACTTTTCGGTCTGGGAGCACGGGGATTTCCGTTGGAAGCTTCCTGAACGCGTGAAGGATGAGTTTGACCCATCGTTTTGGGAACAAAGGATTGAGGAGCCCGAGCAAGCCGTCGACGAACTGATAGGCCATGAACTTGGGACGACCAAAAACTATATCTCAGCTTTGTACAACGATGCCCTCGATGGCTATTTGACGCGGAATTCAGCAATGAAGGAGTTATTCGGACCGAAGCTTGATTTGCTCCGGAAGCAAAATATTTCCGGCGGCGAGCTCGCTCGCTATTTTGATGAAGAAAGCTGGCTGGAATGGGTCGGAATTAAGGAAAGCGACACACCGTTTACGATTGGGCTGCGCTTAGATGAGCCGGTTGATGGCGAAGGTGCGTGGAGTCTGGATCTATTTATACGAGGAAAGAAAAACGTCGATGAGGTTTATGATGTGGATGGGACCACCAAGATCCCAGCGAAGTGGCGTCCATTTTTAGAAAAAGTTGACCGCGAGCGGGATCGCTGGGTGCGATTGATTCCGTGGTTGGGTGAAGACGGTTATTTCAAAACGCATCTGAGCGAGGAAGAAGCGTGGATGTTTTTGACGGAGGCGAGTGAGACGCTGGTGGCGTTGGATGTCGAAATCCTTCTCCCTTCCTGGTGGCAGGCGATGAAAAATGCCAATCTAAAAGTGAAAGCTTCGCTGAAGGGTGGCTCGAGTCACCGGCCTTCATTCGTCGGGCTTCAGGCTATGCTTGATTTTAACTGGCGCTTTTCGATGAATGGTGTCGACTTGTCCGAAGATGAGTTTGGGAAACTTGTCGAGGAGAAAAGGCGGCTTGTCTTCATCCGCGGCCGTTGGGTGAAGCTTGACCCGCAGTTTATTCGACAAATACAAGATATGATGAAACGTGCTGAAAAAGAGGGCCTGCATGTCCGTGATTTGCTGGAACAGGAATTGTTGGAGTCAGATGCGACCGAGGATGAACTGGATAATCCAAAGGCATTTGCGAAGATTCAAATTGAGTTGAACCGCCAATGGAAGCAAATGATCAAACAGCTGGCGGAAGTCCACGAAATTCCGCTCGAGGACGTCCCTTCTGGTTTGCAGGGTGAGCTCCGTCCTTACCAGCAGCTCGGCATGAGCTGGCTCTGGTTCTTGCGCCAGTACGGATTTGGCGCCTGCCTCGCCGATGACATGGGTCTCGGTAAAACCGTTCAGCTGATCTCTTACCTTTTGAAGGTGAAAGATGTGGTCGGGGATGAATTGGCTGTGGTGCCTGACACCCAAACTGAGGCGAAAAAACGCCGCAAGAAGGATGAGGATGCGTCTGCAGTTAAAGTTCCAACCAAGGCTGCGTTGATTATTTGCCCGACTTCTGTACTTGGAAACTGGCAGAAGGAGCTGGAGCGCTTTGCACCGGAGATGAAGGTGTATTTGCATTACGGGTCCAACCGTCTGAAAGAGGAAGCTTTTGCGGAGAAGGCAAAAGATGCCGATATTGTTTTGACTTCGTATGGCCTGAGCCACATCGATTTGGCGGAGTTTGAGTCGCTGATTTGGAGTTCGATTGCGATTGATGAGGCGCAAAACATTAAGAATGCCCAGACAAAACAGTCAAAGGCAGTTCGCAGGCTGCGCGGCCGTCATCACATCGCGCTGACAGGAACACCGATGGAAAACCGTTTATCGGAGCTGTGGTCGATCTTTGATTTTACCAATCATGGCTATCTTGGCAGTTTGGGCCAATTCCAGAAAAAGTTCGTGATTCCGATTGAAAAAGATGAGAAGAAAGACAAGGTTCAGCAGCTGCAAGCGTTGATCCGGCCGTTCTTGCTGCGTCGCACGAAAAAGGATGAAGAGGTTGCCCTTAACCTCCCTGACAAGCTGGAGCAAAAGGAATATTGCCCGCTCACCGCTGAGCAGGCGTCGTTGTACGAACAGCTCATCCATGACACGTTTGCAGAAATTGAAAAACTGACAGGCTTTGAGCGCAAGGGGTTAATTTTACAAATGTTAAGTAGATTGAAGCAGTTGTGCAACCACCCTGCCCTCTATCTGAAAGAAAAATCGGCTGGGCGCGAGCTGCTGGAGCGTTCGAATAAGCTTGAGAAACTTGTTGAATTAATTGATGCCGTTTTGGAGCAGGGCGAAAGCTGTCTAATATTCACCCAATATATCGAAATGGGCGAAATGATTCGGAGCACATTGAAGAAGAAGTTTGGCATTGAGGTGCCTTTCTTGAACGGAAGTGTGCCGAAAGTGAAGCGTGACGAGATGATTGAGCGATTCCAGAATCAGGAGTTTCCTGTGTTCTTGCTGTCATTGAAAGCAGGCGGAACCGGGCTGAATCTGACGGCGGCTAATCACGTCATCCACTACGACCGCTGGTGGAATCCGGCTGTTGAGAACCAGGCCACCGACCGTGCCTACCGGATCGGTCAATCGCGCTTCGTTCATGTGCACAAGATGATTTGCACGGGTACCCTCGAGGAGAAAATCGATGCGATGCTAGAGAAGAAGCAATTCTTGAATGACCAGATTATCCAGAGTGAGAACTGGATCACCGAGTTATCGACGGATGAGCTGAAAGACTTGGTGTATCTGGGGTAACGTGGTTTTTCGTGTAATGATGGTGCCTGTGATGGTAATGGTGTCAGGCACCATCGTGTCGACCCAAAAAACATACAATGAAAAAACGCTCAGAGATTACCACTCTGAGCGTTTTTTATTGTTTCACTTATAGTCCCCCGTTTGTTTATAGGCAACTCTTTTTTTGGAAGAATATCCCTAAATTAGGATTTGCAGTTTATAAATTTCCTGTGTAATGGGAGGAAAAAGCTAAATACAACAAAATACAACGGTATTGAAAAGAAAAAGCTCCATCAGCTCATTGTTAAACTCTTGCACCCGATAGTTTAAGTGCAAAATTCCTCAATGTTTATTGTGGAATAAAAAAAGGCAACCTTCATCTTGAAGAGTCGCACCCGCTACTTTAAAAGTCATTAGTTTTCTTGTATTTTTCAAAAAGATATTGAAATCCATATAATAAAAAAGCCTTGTAAAAGAAATATAGAAAGAATTGAAATTCGTTAAATTGAACTAATTTATAGAGTTTTAATTTTGTGAATAACCTTGTAATTGGAGATACAAAAATTGCTTCGCCAATAACATTTAACATAATAAACTTTTTAAAATTTCCGTATCCCCATTTTAATGTCCATAAAGACATCGCCAACATTGGACCTATGAGAAAAGGAAATTCATTTTGAATAAAGGACTGTGGTTTATTATAAAAAGACCATCATCTGCGTTTTTTTCCAATTTGAGCATCCAAACTACATAGTAGAACAAACAGCAAGGATTGAGGCTGGTAAAAATCTCTTTATAGTCCGCCATCCTAACAAAGGTATTGTAAGCCACGAGAGTAATATCATTACAATATTAAGTAACCACTGTTTTTTCATTGACATATTAATACCCCCCTTATCCAAAAGGAATTATTTAACTTAGTATATCTCCTTCTTTATTTAGCTATTCTGCCCCTTTAGTGCCACAAGAAAAGCTGCCAAAATGACAGCTTGATCTACAACTCTTGCACCCGTTAGTTAAACAAGGTCCATTCACTTTATTTCAAGTTTGCAAGGATTTAATAACGGCACCCCAAATGGCAAAGTAAATAACAGATACTTTATTATCTATTTTCAGTTGACAAAATTGTTCTCCTGATTAAAAATTTGGTTAAACTTAGGATGGTTTCCTATATGTTAATAAATAAACCATGATATTGAGCTGAAAAGAGGTAAGCAAATGATTCAATCAATTGTTCACATCGCATTAGTTGTTAGAGAATATGATGAAGCAATAGATTTTTATACTAATAAACTTAATTTCACATTAATTGAAGACACTTATTTACCAGAGGAGAATAAGTGGTGGGTAGTGGTTGCTCCACCTGGTTCTGTTGGTACAACAGTACTACTCGCAAAAGCATCTAAACCTGAACAAGAACCATTTGTAGGTAATCAGGCAGGCGGGAGAGTCTTTCTATTTTTAAACTCCGATGATTTTTGGAGAGATTATAATGAGATGACCTCAAAGGGAATAGAATTTGTAAGAGAGCCAAAAGAGCAACCTTATGGAACGGTTGCAGTATTTAAGGATTTATACGGGAACTTATGGGATTTGCTTGAGTTAAAAGAAGACCACCCAATTTTAAAGCGAATTAAATAACTGATTCTAAAAGCAGGGTACTTATATACCCTGTTTATCCCCTTTAGTTTAAGAACAATAGGTATCGTCGCAGCAACCCCTTTTTTAATTTAAATAAAAAAGCTACCGTTTTGTGGTAGCTAATCGACAAACAAAAAACAATGTTATCTTTTGATGATAGCCATCGAAATCAGAGCTTGTCGTAGAGTAGAATATGTGGGAACACCATTAAATTCGAGTCCTTGCTGTACAGCCGTTTGTGCTATCTCAGGTCTAACTCCTGTAAGGATAGATGTCACCCCTATTAATCTCAATGCTTTTATCAGATGGAAAATTTGATGTGCTACCATTGTATCAATCATTGGAACGCCTGATAAATCAATAACAAGAAAATTTACTCCTAGATTTGCACACTGGTTTAATGTATTTTCAAGCATTAACTTTGCCCGTCTTGTATCTATATCGCCCACAAGAGGAAGCAATGCTACCTCGTTGTTAAGAGTAATAACCGGAGAACTTAACTCCTGTATAAGTTCCTGTTGAGCAGATAGTTTTTGATGTAAATAGTATTGACGTTCTTCGACAAAACCTAACATAACTTTATCAAATGCTTTTAAAATCATTCGATTCCAGCTATCTATCACCTCATTGGGAAACTCACCCATATGTAGAGAAACAAAATCTTTAATATAATCAAGATACTGTTCCCGCACTCTGAAAAATTCTCTTAACATAAAATGGATTGGTGTGTTTAAATGCTGTGGATCTTGAGCAATCCTAAGGATCCATTTTTGAAATTCTTCCAGGAACGCTGTTTCCTCTCTAATAAAAGCCTCACAAAGATGTAAATGGAAATCAAAGTTTTGTTTTTTTAAAGTATTGATTATATTAGGGTCATCCGAGGCATATACTCCTGACGAGTCATTTTTATCTAGAGAATTATACCATTCCTCTGTAAGATTTCTTGCCTTAGCCAATAAAAACGAGTGTAATTCTTTATTTTTATGCAACTTAAATCCCCCCTCCATCAATTCAATATTATATACATTATACTAAGTAAATTTTAACTTATCTTACCAATTAAGTCTTGCTGCATACACCTCCTTATTATACTAACCTGCTCCGTTAGTACAATAAGAGAAGCCACCAAAAAAGGAGCTGGATCTTCAAATAAAAGTAACGCGCTTAGTCGCTCCTTTTTGTCCCCTCACATTGAGACAAACTTCTCTTATTTTTCAGTATAATTTTGCTATTTCGCTTATTATGTAACCGCTTTTATGTGAAGTGATTCACATGTATAATAAGTTTATAAGGTATCCAATAACCCATTCCAGGGAGGATTCATGATGCTTACTGATTTTTTGTTTGAACTCAAAAACTGGTTGCTTGGCGAGCCAATGGATGAAATCCACGAATTCGAACGATTAGAATCAAAACATACCAGGGTTCACCACGATGAATATATTTACGAGATTATCCGGGTCCATTAATCCATTTTATAAGTCAACGAAGCCTTCATAATGTGGAAGGCTTCATTTTTTTGATGTTAAGAAAGAAATTCAACTAGCATAGCCTCAAAAAAAGAAAGCAAACTAAATTCGTGGGGTGCCGAAATTTTTGCATCCTGACGAGGGAAATCTACATGGGTGGTGAAAAAATGGCTAAAACTAAGAATAACCAATTTAAGAAACATAATACGGCTCTGCCAAAAGCAGATTTGGAATTTGCGGAAGAACGAGGAAATGGCTTTGAAAAAGTCGCATTAAAGGCCCAAAAGAGTCATAATAAGTAAACCAAAAAGGGACAGTGAACCTGCCCCTCCTGATGTTCTGGTCGAGCGTTTCTGTTCTATACAGGAACGCTTTTTTACTTGCTGCTTTTTTCTTGTGATATATGTAGGATTTGATAAATTACTCCGCTCATTTCTTGTACAATGCTTACTTCGTTTAAAAAGTAAAACACATCATACTTCCATTTCTCGGGATTATAAATAACTAGATACTCTGTATGATCAATCGTTGGTATTTCTTTTCCTATTTTATCTTTTAAGTTATTTAGACTTTGTTGTGGTGGTATGTCCCTTGTGATTTGGAAAAGATATTTATTCTCTTTGATTTTCGATGTCGTTGTATCAATTAGTGGAATTCCAACCTTTACTCGCTGCCATCCAAAAGAGTTGATTATATTGTCATAATACCCATTAAATAAGAACTTGTTTAGCCCGTTGCTGCCGTTCCAAAGGTATAATGGGCAATAACTATTTTGTAAATTATTATGGATTCCTTTTTCCGTGATCAAATAAAGCTTAAATTTGAGATCCTCAAATCCATCTGTTTTATGACCATTATTTCGGACTCTGTCTCTGATTATATTCATATCATAATCACTTGGTAAGGTAATCTTGTATTGTGTGGCGATCATTTATCAATTCCTCCTTTTGAGTCTTTGAGAATCACTCAGCATTTATTTTTGTAGTGAGCGCATGAAAGAATTTTTGTGGTTCGTCGAGGCGGAGATGGGCCTTGGTGACCTTTTTCTTAATCCCGTAGATGAACCTGGCTTCGATTGGATGATGAAACTCCACCTCAAATGTGGGTTTTTCTTTGAAAAAATCAGCAAGGACCGCGTCGAAAACTTGTTTTGATTCGTCATTTGTTAATCTTTCAGGACCATCGTAATGATGGATGCTTTTAATTTCCGCAAGCGGAACGATTAACTGTTTGATGAGCCCTATTTGCAGGTATAAATGCCGGTCGGTGATCATAATCGGACAATTTCTAATCGCTTGGATTTCAGCGAGAAAGAATAATAACGTATACACATTAAGTACCAGAGCGATAGTGGCTACTAGTGGACTCCACGAGTGAAGGAGGAAGTGAAAACCTACGGATTCCAAAAATAGGGCGTGGATCAGCATGACGTATACCGTGATGGCGCCAGTTTTTTTATGATAGGTGTACATCCGTTCATCAGGTAACATCGTTTTTTTCCGCCTAGAAAATAGGCTGTAATAATACATCGTCATGTCGGAGAAAAAGATTTCTTGGACCCGGGATGGTGGTAAATGCTGATCCCAGGCCTGCTTCATTCGAAATGAGAAGGTTGGAATTTCGCTGGCGTTTGTGCGGTAACTCTTGATGATGGCTGGTATTTTTGCAATCAAATTAATGACGACGTAAAGTTCGAGCAGGAAAAAAACTGCCTCGCCCGCTGATAAGATATATTTTACGAAGGAGTAGGCTGACAGGAGGCCATGTGGAATTATTAGGACCGCAGCGCCATAGCCCGCGATCATGACTGGGAGTATATATTTTAGCGAGTAACGTTTTCTTAGGATAAAGAAGTACACAAGTAAGGGTATGGTAAGGATGAAATCAAATAGGGATCCTAAAGCGATTCCAGTTGGGAGTGGCGCTAAGATTTCCAGCCGATAGATTAATAGATTTGAACCGATCACAAAAGAGAGGACGACAGTGAACCAGATCCATTTATTTTTCGACAGAGATATCATTCATTGTTACCTCCTGAACGTACTTTGACACTATTATTTTAACATAAATATCCAATTTCAAAAAGACTAATGCACTATAAAAATGTTTAGAACTTTTAGAAATAACTTCTGTAATGAAATAACATCGCTCCAAGGGTAATGATGGTATAGGCCAGGGAGGTAAGGAAAACAACATTTGGTGAAAACTCATACTTTTGTTGATCAACTTTGACCCCAGTGGTGCCTTGAACTGTCATATCTAAATATCTTGAAGTGTGCCCGCCTTTTGACGTAAAAAACCAAATCATAACAGTAACTGCTAATCCAACAAAGAATGAATAATCAATGAATTTTGTATGGGTATAATACGTTATGCCAAAACTCAATCCTGTTAAAACTAAAAACGTAATCATGATGGTAATTAGTCTTTTCATTATTTTTACCTCCCCTTTTAAAATAGTTATCTCTATATACGGATTTTCCGCAAAAAGGTTCCAATTATTGGTTTTTTAATATTGGTTCCATGTTCACAGAGGTACAGAACCATTTACCAGGATTAACCAAAAGAAGGACCCAATTTGGTCCCCGTGATTACTCTTTTATCCCCAGCACACGAATCCGCTTATAATCCGCGATCCACTTACCATCATGGAATAAAACTTCTCTTAAGTTCTCTTCCACTCTTGTGATGATTAACTCTTTGGTTTCGCTTGTCACGCCTTCGAACATGCTTGTTGCAAACATCTCGATCCAGTTTCTTAAGCCTTGCTCTCCAGATAAAGGGGTCGGCCGATCAAAATGTTGGGCGTGGGTGACCCGAAATCCTACTTGTTCCATTATGGATGTGTATTCGCCAATGCTTGGGTAGTACCAAGGGAGCTGCTCTGATTTATAAATGATTCCCTGTTCGCTTAACTGATTAAGGATTGCGGCGGTAATCTTCTGGACGTTGCCTTTCCCGCCGAATTCAGCGACAAATCTGCCCCCAGGTTTTAAGGCATTATAAATGGACTCGAGAGCCTGTTTCGGAGTTTTAATCCAATGAAGTGTAGCATTAGAGAACACCGCATCAAACTCGTTGGTGTACCCCATGTTCACAGCGTCCTGTACCTTGAAGTTGGTACTTTGCTAAACATTATAACAAAAGTCTGGAAAAATTTGTTGCTGGTTGTCCCGTGTACAAGTACAAATGTCCACGAATGGTGCCTGACACCATTATTGTTAGCTCCCTCCATTTACCGGCGAAGCGGTTTTTTTCTTTGAGCGGTATATGAAACGGCTCTCCATTTATGCACGACCTGATTTTTGCCTTGGACGGTAAATGAAAGAATAGAAAAAAGACCAATCTCATAGCAAGATTGGTCTGTCCACTCGAGACGTACAAATAGCGCAGTTGTCCACGGACGGTGCCTGACACCAATATGACAACAAGATGACACCAAAAATGTTACACCATTGATGACACAAAGGTAATTTTAAAAGTCAAAGTTGTCGGGGTCTGGGCCGACGCGGTGGTTTTGGTTTAGGTTGTTGATTTGGAGCATGTCTTCTTGTGTTAGCTCAAAGTCGAATACTTGTGAGTTTTCGATGATTCGGTGTTCCTTTGTTGATTTTGGGATGGTGACGACGCCGTTTTGCAGATCCCAGCGCAAGATGATTTGGGCGACTGATTTCTTGTATTTTGCGGCGATTGCTGCCAATCCTTCATTGTCTAACAATTGGCCTTGCATTAATGGCGACCAAGCTTCCATCTGAATTCCCTGTTCGCGGCAGAATGCTTGGACTTCTTTTTGGGTTAAGCGCGGATGGTATTCGACTTGGTTTACCATCGGCTTGACCTCTGCATCTTTCATCAGGTCTTCAAGGTGATGCACTTGGAAATTACTTACCCCAATCGCACGTACGCGCCCTTCTTTATAAAGCGTCTCTAATGCTCGCCACGCCTCCTTGTATTTGCCCGCCACAGGCCAATGAATCAGATAGAGGTCCAAGTACTCTAAACCTAGTTTATCTAGGCTTGTTTGATAGGCCGCTAATGTGGATTCGTAGCCAAGGTCGGCATTCCAAACCTTTGAGGTGACGAATAGGTCTTCTCTGGCGATCCCAGATTCCTTAATTCCTTGTCCGACGCCCTCTTCGTTTTCATAGATGGCCGCTGTATCAATGCTGCGGTAGCCATGTTGGATCGCCGTTTTCACCGCGTTCACGAGCTCCGGTCCTTCCTCTACTTTAAAGACGCCAAGTCCGAACCAAGGCATTTTTACCCCATTATTTAATGTTGTTGTACTTTGTAAATTCATCTAATGTTCCTCCTCGAGATATAAAAGTTGTTATTTTAACCTAGCAAGATCGTTTTACATGTTCTGTTAGGATGTTTTCGTAAAGATTACTGCTTTTTACTGCTTTTTTCTACTTTTAAATGCCTTAGCCGCTTAAATTTAGGATAAAATTACACCCCGTCAACCGATTTTAAGATATATCAGCGGAAAATTTCCTTTTATCAGCGATAAATAAATTTTATCAGCGAAACTAAGTCATTTATCAGCGGAAACACGATTTTTTCAGCGAATCAATATTTTTGCTAGGTGCTTTTAATTATTATGGCTTTAGCAAGCTTCTTCTAATAAAACTGGTTGGACTCTCCGCTCCAACGCTCGGCTCCATCCTGTTAGGATAGCCGCTGCGAGGACCATTAAGGCTCCGATCCAGGTGGTGTGGATGAGGCCTAGTGTGTCGGTAATGGTGCCGCCTAGGTAGGAACCGATGGCGATTCCGGCGTTAAAGGCGGCGATGTTGAGGGCGGATGCGACATCGACGGCACTCGGGACGTAGCGTTCCGCGAGGATGACGACGTATACTTGCAGCCCTGGTACGTTCATAAAGGCGAGCAATCCCATAAATATAATCGTGATGAGGCCTGCGATTTTGAATTGTGCCGTGAACATCAAGACAAAGAGAACAACGGCTTGAACGATAAACATATAGAAGAGGGATCCAATCGGATTGCGGTTCGAGAGCTTTCCCCCCACCATGTTGCCAATGGCGATCGCTAATCCGTAGGCTAGTAAAATTATTGCGATTGAGCCTTCTTTAAAGCCGGTTATTTCCTGTAATAATGGTGACAAATAAGTAAAGACAACAAATGTGCCGCCATACCCCAGTGCCGTGATCGTGAATAGAAGTAAGAGCCGGCCATTGGTTAGGAGCTTGAACTGGTCTCGAACGCTGGTCTGGGTTCCTTTTTTCAAAAAAGAAGGAATGAGAATCCAGTTGGCGATGAAGCCGATGATACCTACGACGATGATGATGACGAAGGCGAGTCTCCAGCCATATTGTTGGCCAATGAATGTTCCGAATGGCACGCCGGTGACGGTGGCGACGGTGAGGCCGGAGAACATGATGGATATGGCGCTGGCGCGGCGGTTGGCCGGGACAAGGTCGGCGGCGATGGTGGAGCCGATCGACATGAAGACGCCGTGCGACAGTGCGGAAATCACGCGAGCGACGAGTAGGACGCTGATGCTTGTTGCGCTTGCGGCAATGCTGTTACCGATGATGAAGACGATCATGATCCATAGTAATAAGGTTTTGCGTGACATGCGCGATGTCAGTGATGTTAGGACGGGCGCTCCGAATGTGACCCCAAGGGCGTATAGGGAGACGGTTAGTCCGGCCGTTGTGACGGGTATATGCAAATCTTTGGCGATGAGCGGCAGCAGGCCGACGCTGATAAATTCGGTTGTTCCGATCGCGAAGGCGCTGACGGCTAGGGCCAGTAGTGCGAGTGTGCTTTGCTGTTTATTTAAAGGCATGATTTTTCCTCCTCATTTGTGTAGGTTTATTTAAAAGGGTATGATTGTTTTCATCCGGCAAATGTTATTATGGTTTATATGAGGAATATTAGGAAGTACGCACTTTAAAGTGATATAGGTACCTTTTGGTGCGGTAGGTACTTTTCGGTGCCTGTATGAATGAGGAGGAAGATGTGTAATGGAGAAGAAGAAATACAATATATCGGTGGAAGCGACGCTTGAGGTGATTGGGGGGAAATGGAAGTGTGTAATTCTCTGCCATTTGACGCATGGGAAAAAGCGGACGAGTGAATTGAAGCGGTTGATGCCGAATATTACGCAGAAGATGCTGACGCAGCAGCTGCGAGAGTTGGAGGAGGATGGCGTGATTAATCGGATTATTTATAATCAGATTCCGCCGAAGGTTGAGTATGAGCTAAGTGAGTACGGTCGGAGCTTGGAGGGGATTCTTAATTCGCTTTGTACATGGGGCGAGAATCATATTACGAGGGTCTACGGGGATAAGTTTTCTGTCCTGGAGGACAATGTATTGAATGATCATTTGAAATAGATGGTTTTTATTGGTGTCAGGCACCATTAGTGATATGGGTCTTGTGACAATATTGTTTTTGGTGTCAGGCACCATTTGTGATCTACGTCCACTGCCAATAGTGTTTTCCGGTGTCAGGCACCGTTTGTGATCTACGTCCACTGCCAATAGTGTTTTCCGGTGTCAGGCACCTATCATGGTTTACTCATGCACAGGTTTATTTTTCTACATATATTGCCCCTGCGTTATTATATTTGTTCTCTCCAACGGTAACCTTCCGACTAGACTCTCTTGTTGTGTTAACTGATTTCCCTTTTATGTTTTCAAATGTGTTGCCTTTAATAGTTAGCCCATCGATGATAAAACGTTTATAGGAGGCTGTTTCAATCCCACGTTTGAATGTATTGAAGGTGTTCTTTTCAAATGATGTGTTTTTAATATCGGGACCTTTTGCCCATAAATAAACGGCTTTACCTTTACCTGTTCCGGTAATTGTGTTTCCTGTGAATACTGTATTTTTTGCACTAGTTTTAATGGTTATCCCATTACCAGTGGTTGTTACGTTATTATTGGTTATGTTTGTCCCAACGGAAGCTCCTAAATGTCCCTCGATGACCATTCCATTCTGAGTATCGATCGTATTGTTAGAAATCCCCAGACCAGCGTTTTTAAACCATACATACATTTCTTGCACTAAGAATGTATTATCGTGGATTTTGGCATCCTTTGTTTCTTTGATCATGAACTTTCCATTTCTGCCTTTTACCTTGTTATCATAAAACTCTATATCATGATAATAATTCCCCGCTCCCTTCGTTCCTTCTATTTGGATGGTATAGGTATCGCTTGCGTTCGTTTCAAATGTGTTATGGTAAATTTTCGCATCATATAGGTTTATTTTTTCCCAAGGTTCGAAATGCAGAGCTGGACGACCGACGGATGATTTACTCATGTTATTAAATATCTTAATATGGTTTACTTGCTCGACCACAATGTTGGAACGATGGTTATTTAGGATGATGTTGTTGGAAATTGTCACATGGTTGCTTGCTTTTGTTGATCCGGAGGCAGAAATCCCGTCGCCAACAGCATTTTGGAGCCT
This sequence comes from Bacillus sp. OV166, assembly GCF_900177675.1. Lineage (GTDB taxonomy): Bacteria > Bacillota > Bacilli > Bacillales > Cytobacillaceae > Neobacillus. The sequence continues at coordinate 6,404,057 of NZ_FXWM01000001.1, forward strand.
GTTATTGTCGATTACGATATTGTTGCTATCCCAAATAAAGATCGTGTGCATATGTTCGATGCCATCGGTGTGATTTTCGTAATTGCCATCGATGGTGAGATTTCTGATTTGGACATTTTTGACTTCATTCACATTAACTAATCGTGTTTGTTTTTGGTCATTTGCGGTATTGGAAAGCTTTAGAGTAACCGTATCGCGATTCTCGCCCACTAGATTCACATTTGATTTTACAAAAATCGGCTGCAAAATATAGGCTCCAGCAGGTATGTTCACATCGCCCCCGCCATTTTTTGCAACGGTATCGATTGCCTTTTGGAAAGATTTTGTATCATCGGTTAATCCATCACCTTTTGCCCCATAATTCTTCACACTGGACCCCGAAGGATTGTTCACCTGTTTGGTAACGATATAGAATGAAAGGAGCGTTAGTGAAAATAAAATTAATAGAGTAACTTTTTTCATTTTACGCTCCTTTTTTATAGAGATTTTATACGACTTAGGCAAGCTTTTTATGATTGTATAAATGGCCGGTCTTTTAGATGGTCGGTATGCTCCATCATGTGAACGTAAAACAGGTCGTATCGGACCCAGCGGAGCGGGAATTTAAACGCAAGTTCGTTTTTCTTGTCGTAGACGAGAACATGCTTTTTGTTGTATTCAACCTTTTTGATTTCGTGTATTCCGATCTCATGCTGTTTGGATCCGTCCTTCATCACAAGCTGCTGGCCGACGACTTGGATGGCTCTTTTCTTATTTCTTGTAAGTTCATATAGACACACAGCACCGCCGATAACGGTTAGTACAATCAAGTAAGGAATCGAGTCTTCTGAAAATCCTCCGACAGCCTCTCTAATCCAGTTAACAACCGCGAGGCCGAGAAAGAACCAGGCGCCTTTGCTGAGCCGTGGTGAACTTTCAAAATAGACACTGGTTTCATGTTCTTGTTTTTCCTCTGCTCTTTTATTGAAAAAAGCGGCTTTGTGTTCTTCGATGCTTACTGTATCAAATTCGACAAAATCAGCGTAGCTGCCGTCCCATAGTTCGGCCGTATCGTCGCCATCCTCGAGCGTATAGCCGCCTGCCCAGCCAGCATATCGGGTCCCGATATGCAAGAAACTCAATAAGTAATAGCGGATCGGCTGGCCATAGGTGTTTTCTGTATCGATTTTATCGATGATCTGAATGTCTTCAGGAAAGCGGATGACTCCTTCTTCTTCCTCTGGCAGGTTGATAATTGTCGAAAAAAGCCTGGATTTCGCCAAATGGGGCTGCTTTTCTTTAGTGATTGGATACAGATGTTCCAGATTTCTTTCCTTCAATTCCCAATAAACCATTTCTGCACTTTCAATTTGATTTGAAACCTCTACTAGTGTGTTTTGATTATATGGAAGGTTTTTGGCGATGGATATGATCAGCGCTTCTGTTTTAATAAAAGGATCACGGAAAGACATCGCCTGCTCTAGCTCGGCGCCCATGTCTGTTGAATAATAATATTCCATTAAGCTAATAAACAATCGCATTCTCGAACGAAGGACAAAATAGCTATCCTTCCATGCCGTGTACACATATTTGCTAGTAAAATCGGGATCATATTTCAAGTAAGCTTGTTTCTCTGCCTGATAATCTTCGAGCAAGGTCTGGAGGATTACCTCCTTTTTATAGCCTTGTTCTAAGCCGGAAGAGTTTAGCGATAATAACAAATCATACAGCATGAATTTATAGTGTTTGGTATTTAGATGCTCGAGTGTTTTATCAAGGATTCCCTTGATCAGCATCGGATACGGTTCTAGGTCTTTAACTGGAATAAAGAAATCCTCTGTCTGGATTAACCCGATTATTTTTTCCTCGAGCACGTAGAATATCTCTTCATCTTCAGTTGTTAGCAACGTTTCAATAGCCCGCTCTTTTGCCTGTACATCCAGACCGTCGAAATGCTTTAGGAGTCCCTCCACCACTTCCGGCATCGGAAAATCACAGACAAAGTCAATGAGATAAAATGATGGGTTGTCCCAATTATCTACACGCTCTGGAAATTTTGACGCAGCGGTCTTGATCATATCCATTAATACATCGATTTGAACCTCGAGTCCTTCTTGATGCTTATATTCAGAAAGCTGTTGAAATGCCTCCAGTCTTTTTTGCGGACTTTCACTTTTAATTTGCTTTAAAATCGAACGCAGCTTTAATTCAATCATCGTTCCCCATCCCTATCTCACTCTTCTAATTTATGACATTATGAATATATTTTATTTCATAATAACAAAATCAGCAATGTGGACATGGATCAAAATTTTTGGATTTCCCCGGATTTATTAAAGAGCAAACTGCCTTGGACCATGTGATTGCCGCTGCTGCTAGCTTAGCCATTAGCCAGCCTATGTTGTTCAGAGGTCGATATAAATCTTATTTCAAAAAAAAGACCTAACATTTAGCTGTTAGATCTTTTTTGATGGCTGAGATTATTGCCGGAATTAGTTTAAAACGATAACTTTCACGGTCTTTCTACCCCATTGTAATGCTTTTGCTCTATTTGGCACTAATACGTCGATTTTATGGCCCTTAATTGCGCCGCCTGTGTCACCTGCGATGGCAACGCCATAACCTTCTACCCAGACTTTTTTACCAAGTGGAATGACTCTAGGGTCGACGGCAATCAATTTCATATTCGGATTTTTACGAATGTTGTAGCCGAGCGCGGTAATGGAACCGGACTCTTCCGGGCTGTATGCTGTTGCGGTAACATACATCTCCTTACCACTTGTTGTTGCTGCTGCTGTTGTTGTGATGTTTTCTGCTGATGATGATGGCGCTGCTTTTGTTGTTTTTGCAGTTGTACGTGCTTTGGCCTCATCTTGTTCTTTTTTGATTTTCGCTTGAATATCCTTCATTTGTGACTCAACGCCGGCTTTTTCCTGTTCGGCTAGCGCCATTTGTTTAAGGATTTGACTGTATTTTTGTTGCATAACGGTTAAGGTTTGTTGTCGTTTTTGCATGTTTTGATCAAGTAGAGCTTGTTGATTCTCAAGATTCTCTTGGTCTTTTAATAAAATTTGTTCTTGTCTATCAATCTCTTTTTTATCATTTTCAATCTTTTGAAGGTCTTCCTTCTGGGCACCTAAGATATCTTTATCCGCATCCATCAGGGCCGAAACGGCGCTCGCGCGTTGGATAAATTCTGAGATACTATCAGACTCGAAGAATAGGTTGATCATTACATTGACGTTATCATTTTGTTGAAGTGCGACGGCCCGTTGCTTCATAATCCCTTTACGTGCAAGGATTTTATCTTCTAGGACGACGATTTCTTGTTTCTTTTTTTCAATGAGTTGATTTGTTGCGTCTATTTTTTGTTGCGTTTTTGCCATTGTTTCTTTGTTCCTTGTAATATCGCTGTAAAGAGAGTTCAATTCTTGTTGAATTTTTTCTATCTCTTGATTAACAGTCTGCTTTTCTTGGGCTTTTTGCTCTACTATTCTTTGTTTCTGCTCCAGCTGTTGCTTGGCATTATGTAGGGCTTCACTGCTTGTTTGTGCATATGTAACCATAGACCCCGTTACTGATAGCATGATTGTAAGTAACACGAGAATGATACGCTTTTTTGTCGTTTGCATACGCTTTCTCCTCTCCTTAGTACTCTATTTATACCAGATAAATGTACCAGTAATGTTACAGAAATATTAAAAGTACATCACTTTTTGTCATATTACACGTGAAAGTGTCAATTCTGTGTCATAACAGTGTCCTCTTTTTGCGGTGGAATGTCAGTTGTGGGTGGGGATTTTTGGCGTTGGAATTTTTTGGTGTCAGGCACCTGGGTGAGCAGTTACCTGAGCCAGGCTGGGCGCCTGGCATTTTAATGGGCAAACGCAAGAAAAGGTCTCGAATATATCTTCGGAACCTTTTCTATGTTGCCAGTGCATCCACTCTTCTCCGTTCGTTTTTGCGCACCTCATATTAAATACACATTTATCGCTCTTCTTCCTTCAACTCCCTGCTCTCCGCGCGAATGGATGCTTTTCTCGCTCCTTTAAGTCTTCTTTTACTATTCGGGAATACGGCTAAAAAGGAAACCTTGTTATCTTCTTTTATAGCAAAATGATTGAGGAGCTCGAACACTTCTTTTTCTGTTAGATCGATATCTTCTTTAACTATTTGTAGCGAATGACGGTGACGGTGGTAGCTGATTTGAATATTGGAATTATTGATTTGAATGGGAATGATTGCTTTTTTATAAAACGGGATGGATTGGTATGGAATATCTCCTGTTGTATGGGGCGACTGGGTAGAAAGTTGTAATGCATCGAAAAAACTGGGTTTACTTTTGATTTCGACTTTTTGGTTGTTGTTTTGCTTACCAATAAATATGATTAAGTTTTTTTCCACAAATATAAGAACCTCCCAATATTACAATTATTTACACCAACTATCATTATTCGACGATAATTTCCAATTTCCTTTATTGCGATTTTCCGCCAGCACATATTCTGTCGACATCGTGCATTTTTTTCACAAATAATTCACACATTCAAACTTAATGTTCTGTTTTCCCGTTAAGTTAAAACCATGAATTGTTTTAATGGCGGTGAATTAGATGTCTTTATCGGAAAAATTAAGGAAATTGCGCGATAACCGAAACTGGTCCCAGCAAACGCTTGCCGACATGTTGAGGATGGATCGGTCCACAGTAAGTCGCTACGAAACGGGTAGAAGTATTCCCAAATATCAGACGGTTGTTCGATTTGCGGAAATTTACCAGGTCGATATGGAATATTTGGTGGAGGAGCTCGATCAGCTGCTGCCTAAAACGGAGGGGTCCGGATTCATCGCGAAGGAAACCAGCGACGATCACGATCTGCTCATTATTAACCAGTTTCTTCAGAAAGAAGCTGATTTTAAAATGGCCTTATTAGAGCTTTATCTCATGCCACCCAAGCGGAAGGCTTTTTACATTGATTCATTTATCAGCCAGATTAAAGTGAGTAAGCATCATAAGGATAAGTTTTAAGAAAAAGGTTTTCCTGCTTAAGCAGTTTACAAACGTATAAACATCAAAGAAGCCGCTGACGAGTTCAGCGGCTTCTTTTTTAAAAAAACAGGGGGGTTTTTTTTATAGTTTATCCTGATTAATTATTTTTATACCTGTAGGCAACAAAAAAATTCCGGCAATTACCTGCCGGAAAAATGGAGATAAACACGGAGCTGTGTTTGATTTTCTATTTAAATAGGCGGTTGCGGGGATATTTTTTTAAAATATTCGCCTGGCAGCTTGAACATGATGCAACCAAGGCGTATTTTTTTGAATATCACTCAAAAACGAAAAGGAATGTTTTGTGAAGAATCGTGTGGATTCGAGGAGTAAACTCTGATGAGGTTGTCTCTTTCCTTGATTTCATGTTGTTGTTCCTTAATGGCCCATTCTAATTGGCAGACGCGCCTTTGGAGGCTGTCGACGTTTTTGTTGGCATTTCCCACCATCTTAATTAAGCTTTCCAGTAATTGCTCGAGGTTGCTGGCCATTTCATTGTTAGACCCCAATCGTCATTTCCTCCTTTTTTGGCTCAGGCGCTGCTTCATGCGGCTTCGAGCTTAGGAAGCGGACTGTTTCGGCGATTACCTCGGTCACATACACCCTTTTCCCCTCTTTGTTATCGTAGTTCCGGGTTTGCAATCTCCCGGTGATCCCAACGACTGAACCTTTACGGCAATACTTGCATGTATTTTCTGCCGCTTTCCGCCAAAGTGTGCATTGAACGAAATCTGCTTCAATTTCGCCGTTTTGATTGCGATAGTGACGAGTCACTGCTAAAGTGATATGAGACACTTGTGTCCCTTCTGTTGTCTCTTTTAATTCCGGGTCCCGCGTCAATCTGCCAACCAATGTGACTTGATTGATCATTTTTTCATCTCCTTTTTGTTTGATGGTCCTAGCATAGCCCGTTGACTGATGGTTGTAAAACAAGGAAAAGGAAGTTATCGAGGCTGATCATTGCAGGATAATCGGTTTTTCTTGGGGGTTTTTGTCAAAAATGAAGGGCCTTTTTTGCAGGAAAATGGATCTTTGAAATTTCGACAAATATTATTCGACATTTGCTTTAAGCGAACCTATGTTATAATTTAGGAAAAAGAAATCAGGAGGTTGTGATGAAATCTTTTAAATTGTACTCTTTAGATGTGGTCGAAGATGATGCTTCAGTTGAAGTTCCGTTGGTGGATGGCTTGATTCTTAATAAGGAAGACGAGCGCTCGACATGGCTGCTTGAGGCGTATACAGATTTGTCCCTCTATGATTATTTCAAAAAAATTTCCGAGCAAGACCGCGACATTATTGTCGAAGCTGTCATTACCAAGAAGGAAAATGCTCCAGCTTATTTTCAAACAAAAATTTGTTCATTGACTAAATTCGAAAAGCATATCAGCGTTTTGTTCGAAGGCAGCATTCGCCGCAACAAAAGCGATTACTCCGAACTACTGCTCGAAAGTCTCCTCCAAAAAGGGCTTGAGGGTCCTGCGCTGCTTACCGAATTTAGGGATAAAATAAAAAGCAAACCGAAACTAAAAGTAAAAAACGAAATAAAATAGAAGCAAAGGGACAGGCAGATGCCAGTCCCTTTTTTTTACTTATTCATCTTTATTGTCTGCGTCATTCCTGTCAATATCATCTTCGATTATTTCTTCTTTTTTGGTGTTGCTATCCTTAATTGGATCTTTGTCGGTATCGGTATTTTTGTCCTCTGTGTTTGGATAATGGTTGTTCCTGTTGTCTAAATCGATGTTGTCATCATCGTATTTAATACCATTTGGATTATTCAGATCTGTTCGGTTGTTCAAATCTGTTCGATTATTCACGTCTGCTGGATTATTTACAGCCGGTGGTGGTGGATTTTGGTCATCATTGTCGTTATTACAGCCTGTTAACACGACAGCAGATAAGATCGATCCTGAGAGCAAAAGAAATAACTTTTTTTTCAAAATCATTGTACCCCTTCCAAACATAATTTGACCTATCTTTTATTGGTCTGTTTTTAGGGTTCCCGACGTCTTTCAAATGATAGCAAGCATTTTTTTACAAAAATGTTTTGAAGGTCATTGCTGCTTCTATGTTTTTGCGCGCCCACATAATAGCATACGAAAAAGCGACCAGAATCCTCCGGTCGCTTTCATTTGTTTATTCTTTTTTCTTGCCTAACGCAAATGTGATTTCCGCTTCGCAGGCAACTTCGCCGTCAACGGTTGCAACGGCTTTCCCTTTGCCGATTGGTCCGCGCAAGCGTACGATTTCCACTTCAAGACGAAGCTGGTCGCCTGGCTTGACTTGCTTTTTAAAACGACAGCCATCAATTCCTGCAAAAAAGGCTAAGCGGCCGCGGTTTTCTTCTTTTTTCAACATAGCGACAGCCCCAACCTGTGCCAGTGCTTCCACGATTAACACACCAGGCATCACTGGATAATCTGGGAAATGTCCGTTGAAAAATTCTTCATTGGCGCTGACGTTTTTAATCCCAACGGCGCTTTTTCCTTCTTCCACTTCTAAAATTCGATCGACCAACAAAAATGGGTAGCGATGTGGAATGATTTCTTTGATTTGTTCGATATCGAGCATTTTTTAGTACCTCCTACTAGTAACAAGTGTCTATTTCCTATTCTACTACTTAAGGTATACAAAAAGGAAGGGATTTACGTCCCTTCCTCCATTTATTTTCCTTTTTGAACTAAATCAATTATATGTGTCCAAGTGGATTCTTGGAAAACTTCTGCCACTTTTCCGCCGCCAAGCAGGCCGTAACCGACAACAGCGCCTGCCGTCACACAGAAGATGGCCATTACTACTAATAGAACGAGCCGCAGCCAAATCGGAATGAGCCGTATTCTGATAAGTTGGTACGAAACAGGTTCTGTCTCCGCATTCTTACCGGCGCTGTTCGTGGTGTTTGACTCCTTGGACCTTTGGGCCTCACGAGTTGGGCTGGTTTTCGTTTCTTTGACCCCTGGCGTCTCGCTTTTCTGACGCAGCTGTTTGGTTTTTGCCTGTTGACCCGCATCCTGAGTTTTTCTTGCGATACTCAAGGTTGGTTTTTTTAACCCCTTTAGTCTACCTGCTACGTTCTTGACTAGTATCTCAACAATCTTTGTTGGCGCTTGTTTCTCTACGACCTTCGTTTGTTGTGCTTCGTCCTTGGCCTGTTTCTCTGCGTCCTTTATTTGCCGCGCCTCGTCCTTGGCCCGTTTCTCCGCGTCCTTTATTTGCCGCGCCTCATCCTTGGCCTGTTTCTCTGCGTCCTTTATTTGCCGCACCTCATCCCTGGCCTGTTTCTCTACGTCCTTTTTCCTTTGCAGCTCTTCGGCTTTAGCGTGCTTGTAATCTTCTCTCGTTCTATATTGTTCATGGTTTGAATTATTTACTGACATTCCTTAATTCCCCTTTAACTGAAGCCGTCCATTTGTTTTTATCTGGCATGGTTGACCCCGGATTCAGTGAGTTAGTACATATTATAACCATTAATTGTGTTCAACTCATGTTGCTGAGTCATTCAATTTATAATTTTAAAAAAATAATTTTTCCAATTCATTACCTCTATTATAAAAAATAAATTGAAAATACTCATCAACTTTTTACAGGAAATAGTCAATAAACGTAGAAATAGCTCAATTTTTGTCGCTTTCTTTGTTTTTTAAGGTGTATTATTGCAAAATTATTCCCCCGAACCCAAATAAAAAAGCCCAATGATCGAGGCTTGTCCTGCCTGCTTCATTAGACTTTTTGTATCCAAGGTATGATGTCATACAACAGCAAACCTAGAATGGACCAAAGTGATTAACTGTTTATCCAATTTCCACTCACAGGCAAAGAACAATTTTTCAGGGAAAATCATCCAAACTTCCGATTTGGAATTTTGTCGATGTTATCTAGCATAATTCCTGTTCCAATTGCCACACAATCCATTGGATTTTCTGCGACAAGGACTGGAACCTTTAATTCATCCGCTAGCAGCATGTCGATGCCGTGCAGTAATGCTCCGCCACCCGTTAAAATCACACCACGGTCAATGATGTCAGCCGATAGTTCCGGCGGTGTGCGCTCAAGAACGCTTTTTGCTGCCTGAACGATCACGGCCACTGATTCACGCAAGGAGCCTTCGATTTCTTCCGAACGAACAGAGATGGTACGCGGCAGGCCGCTAACCATGTCACGGCCGCGGATTTCCATTTCTTCCGAGCGTGATCCTGGGAAAACTGTCCCGATGTTGATTTTAATATTTTCAGCTGTGCGCTCACCGATTAACAGTTTGTACTCGCGCTTGATGTAGTTGAGGATTTCCATGTCGAACTTGTCGCCGGCCATTTTGATGGAGGAGGAAGTCACGATATCGCCCATTGAAAGAACAGCCACATCCGTCGTTCCTCCACCGATGTCCACTACCATGTTTCCGCTCGGTTGGAAAATGTCCATTCCCGCACCAATTGCAGCTACCTTTGGTTCTTCTTCTAAGTAAATCTTTTTCCCGCCGCTTTTTTCAGCAGCTTCTTTGATTGCCTTTTGCTCAACGCTTGTAATATTCGTTGGGCAGCAAATCAGAATGCGCGGCTTCGATAGAAAGCCTTTTACGTTTAACTTATTAATAAAATGCTTTAACATTGCTTCTGTCACATCAAAGTCAGCGATCACGCCATCTTTTAATGGGCGGATCGCTACAATGTTCCCAGGTGTCCGACCAACCATGCGGCGGGCTTCTTCACCAACAGCAAGTACGCGATTTGTATTTTTGTCAATTGCCACTACGGACGGCTCATTTAATACGATTCCACGGCCCTTGACGTGAATTAACACGTTAGCCGTACCTAAATCAATCCCAATATCTCTTGCAAACATTCTCTTTTCTTTCCTCCTTAAAACGGTATCCACATACTTTTCCTAATTGTATATTGTACCATACTCATTAAAATTTCCATACTTTTAGAAAATAAAAGATGGTATATTTTGCAGAAGGATGTCGAGTTAAGGAATTCTAGAGAATGCTCTTGAAATTTTTTGTTTTCTCAGCTTGAATGATTCGGAAATTGAGATCTATTTTACAGTTTCGCCTTCCTTTTCTTCTTTTTGATATTTCATTTTCGTTGCCTCTCCCCCCCGGAGATGACGGATCGATTTATGATAATCTAGAATACCTTTAACCTCATTTGCCAGCTCTGGATTAATCTCAGGAAGTCTCTCAGTTAGATCCTTATGGACTGTACTTTTGGATACGCCAAACTCCTTCGCAATCACGCGAACCGTTTTCCTCGTCTCCACGATATACTTTCCAATCTTGATAGTTCTCTCTTTGATGTAATCGTGCACACTCTCGCCCTCCCTAAATTGGATGTGAGTAGTGTGAAATGAGACCCGCTTATCACTTCGACGAATTCTGCTTCCGTTCTGGTGTCTGTTTTGGTGTCATCAATTTTGGTGTCATGGTGGTGTCATTTTTGGTGCCATTTTGGTATCACCATTTTGGTTTTACTATTTTGGTGTTACTATTTTGGTGTCAGGCACCATTAAAAGACATTTGTCCACCAATGGAGGACACTTCCGTTGATGAGTGTCAGGCACCAGACGGCAGAAAGTAATTTACCTTCTGACTATACGATGAATAATCATGTCCCCGACTGAATATCCGCTAATTTCAAACGACTCTTCACCTCAAACACTCTCTTTGTAAAGGTTTGTAATCATTTTATTAGCTTGGATACGGGATTATGCTATAAATACTCAATCGGGACAAGATGTTATTCCATAGTTTTTTGAAAATTGGACTTCTTACTTATTTTCGACAATCGTGGAGAATCGTCCATAATCGCATGATATAAGGGTTTTTGGCTGGAAATATCACGTTCTTAGCATTTATTTCCCGAGAAATTTGTCGAGAGAAAATTATTCAAAAATGGCGATAATTATTGGAATGAGGGCTAATTATAAGATTCAAAAGCCCGTACTTAATATGATTTGGGGCAATTTTTTACAAAAAGGATTGTTCAATTTATTATATTTTTGATACCTTTTTGATATGTACGTTTTGAAAGGACGAGCACGATGACACCTTTTACGGAAAATGTGATAGAAATTATTCGAAATATCCCTGAAGGCAAGGTTGCGACTTATGGTCAGATCGCAGGGCTCGCTGGAAGCCCCCGTGCTGCCCGCCAAGTCGTCCGCGCCCTCCATTCCATGAGCAAGAAGCACCGCCTCCCCTGGCACCGCGTCATCAACGCTAAGGGGCAAATCGCCCTCCAAGATGACGAGTCCTACAATGAGCAAAGGCTGTCGTTAGAGGCAGAAGGCGTGGAGATCGGTCTAAACGGAGTCATTGATCTGGAGCGTTATCAGTGGAAGCCTTCCCTTCCCACCACTGAAGTAACCTAACGAAAAAAAGGGGCATCCATCAGCCCCTTTCCCACTTTACTATCCTAAAGTTTAATATACTTTTACCGTTCGGGCGGCACTGGTTAATCCTTTTGCATCCGTTGCCGTTACAGAAAAAGAAGTTCCTCGTTTTTGCCTCGGGATGTTTACTTTAAAGCTCCCATAACTATTGGCCTTTGCCCAATACATCCTCTTACCAATCCACACTTTCACGACGGCTAGCTTTTCTGTTTTTCCAGTAACTGAGGTTGCGGTATACTTGACAGCATTCACAACAGGCAGATTAGGGGCCACACGTGCGACCGTGAGTGATTTTGGATTGCTTATCTTCCCAGCTGCATCCTTTGCTGTAATTTTAAGGGATGTCCCGCTGTTTTGGATCGGGATACCCACCTTGAAATTACCGACGCTATCAGCTTTCCCATTATAGTACTTACTACCAATTTGAACAGTCATAATCGCATACTTTTCAGTCTTGCCCGTAACCCATGCTGATTTGTTGTTAACGGCATTGACCACTGGGATGTTAGGGGCAATTCTCGTTACCTGTAGTGTCTTTGGTAAGCTCGTTCCCCCTGCATCCGTCGCAGTTACGCTTAAGACCGTGCCGCTGTTTTGGGCAGGAATTGCCACCGTAAACTTTCCATTGGCATCGGCATTGCCTTTATAGGAGGATGCTCCTGCTTTTACCGTAACCACAGCAGATTTTACCGTTACACCCGTCACTGTGGTCGCTTTATTGGTAACAGGGTTCACCGTCGGGCTATTGGGCGGCACTTTAACGACCACGAACTTTTGTAAACTTTGATTTGTCGCGGCATCCACTATAGTCACGTAAAAAGTTGCACCAGGAGTTGGCGGGGTAATCTGAAAGGAAAATTTCCCGTCAGAATCCGCATAACCGAAATAAGTATGGCCAACCATGGCAATCGACACAGAGGAGCCGGCTTCGGTTACACCTGTGATTTGAGTTGTTCTATTTGTCACCGTATTTATCTTAATAGGTGGCGGGGTTATGTCCTTCACTGTAACAAATACAGGTGGGCTGACATTATTCACAGCATCCGTAGCGATCACGCGCAGGTAAGTACCTGATCTTTGCTTGCCAATCGGAATCTTAAAAAGACCATCAACTGGGTTGGCATCTCCCTCGGCAATCAAGACGTCCTCATTAAAAATCGAAATATGAGCTCCTGCTTCTGCCACGCCGGTTATTTCCTCCGTTGTCACTGTATTTGGAGTGTCCAACGAAAGTTTCAGCGATGGAGGGGTTACATCTTTTACAGTAAAGTAAATCGATTCCCCTTTATTCTTGGAGGCATCTTCTATCCTAACTTCGATTTCCGTTCCTGCTGGTTGCCTCTCAAAAATAATCGAAAAATAATCTGAAGGCACATAGCATGAACCGAGGATGGTTTGTCCTGACATCACGCTAATGAGCGCCCCTTTTTCTGCGTATCCACTAATGTAATCCGTCTGGTCTGTGATCGAGTCTTGATTTAACTGCGGTGCGGCGGGCGCTGTTATGTCCGCCACTATGGCTGTCGCAGCTGGACTGATGTTCCCGGCTACATCCGTGGCGGTGATCTGAATCATCGTTCCTGCTGTCTGTTTTTCAATCGCGATCGAAAAATGGCCCTGTTCATCTGCCTCGATTTTTCCAAGGGAAATAGTTGCTTTGGCCTCGACCGTCGAAAACGGCTCGGCTTTACCGGTGATTACTTGAGAATGCTCGGTCACTGCATCGACAACAGGCGCCTCTGGCGGGGTTTCATCCCCAACTGTGACAACGGTCTCTGGACTTACCCGGTTGTAACTATCCGTCGATTTGATCGTTAGCTCCACTCCACTTTTTTGCGGAGGAATTGGAATCTGGAAGCTCCCATCTGTGCCAGATGGTCCTTCGCCAATTTTCTCGGTTCCCTGGTAAACTTCCACCTGACTATCCCGGTCAGTAATGCCACTCACCAATGTATCCCGGTCACTTAATTTTTCAACAAACGGCTTTTCTAGCGTACCAATTGGGTGGCCGTTTTCAAACGGTTTATAAGCAACTGTACCAATGTCTAACTTACCCAAAAAGTTACTGTTATCGTTCCCGTCCGTAATTCCGCGCTCGATTCGAAGTGGATCGGTTACACCCCAATAATTATCATTCGCATCAAAGAGCAGTCGATTATACCCTGAGACCTGCACGATCACTTTGGTGTGTGGCCATCCAAAGAAATTATTTTGGTTCATGTGGATATTGGGAATCCCGCCGTCCCCATAGTCACCTCTTACAGTCAGATCATTATAAGAGTCGATTGGATTCATAAAGGTATTATTTTTAACAAAAATTTCCCCTGGTCCATTCGCAACACTTAAGTCCGCCTTTTCACTAAAAAAGTTATATTCAATAGATGAGTTCAATTTTGATGAGGAAATAGAAATCGAGCCATTTTTGTATTGGTTATGGCGAAGGATGGCATTTTTGCCAATCGTCGTCACAAGAAACCCGCCATTGTACCTTGATTGACGATAATGGTCCGCATATTCAATCTGAACAAAACTTCCCTCAAAATTACTGCCTTGTACATACACATCCTGCAAACGGATGCGTTCTTGCTCGGTCCCAACCGCCTTCAATTGGCCGCGCACAGAAATCCATGACCCATTTTGACCAATCAACTCGACCCCCGGCTCCATCGTAAGGGTTACTCCCGAATTAATTTCTATCATACCCGTTTGATAATAGGGCGAGCCGTCTTTTGTCAACACTCGATCTTCACTAATCACGCCGGATATCGTACTGCCGCTAGTAGCGGTTTCCGCGTGGTTCTTCATTGGGAACATTGTCAATAATAAAAGAGTAGATAGAAAGATTTGCAGAAATTTATGATAAAAAATCATCCGATTCTTCTCCATTAATAGATTTATCATATTTATTATCGTGGCTGACATCCCATATTTCAATATCTTATTTCCACTTTCTATTGGTAAAAACCAACAAAAAACCCCTGATTTTTTGGTGCCTGACACCGTAATGAGGGCGAATAATTGTCTTCCTGGTTTACTTATATGGCTCGCTGAATTGTCCAGGTGGGTCCCTCTGAAAATTGAAGCATGGTCGGGGAGTTGGACAGTAAATAGGTATTCCCGCAAACACCCCCAACTAAAAATTAACTCAAAACAAAGAAAAACACCTAGCCGCCTAGGTGTAATCTCAAATCTATTTAAAAGTCCACATGGTGGTGCCTGACACCAACCGATCCACCCTCCAATTACCGCACCAACTCAAAAACCTCCTTCACTTTCTTCACGGGCACCAGCGAACCGCCCCTGCCCTGGACGTTCTCGACCATCATCGTCACCATCAAACTTGGCGACTCCGTGTTGTAACCAATAAACCAGCCATTTTCAGTACCCGTTTCGCCCTGCTTCTGTTTCATCTCCGCCGTCCCCGTTTTACCAGCCAACGGATATCCCTTAATATCGGCAGCATGGGCCGTCCCAGCAGCGTCAGCAACGACCTTCCGTAAATCCGCCGCAATCACGCCGGCGTGTTCAGGCGAAACCACCGCCTCTTTCAGCACCTGACCCTTCTGCTCATCCGCCAAAAGAATCGGCCTAATCATACTGCCATTGTTCACAAAGGGCGTATACGTCGACAGCAAATGAACAATACTCATCTGAATCTGCCCTTGGCCATAACCGGAATCCGCCAGCGCGATGTCCCGATCCAACGCACCAATCGTTGATTTTTCCAACGGAAACGGAAACGCCAAATCTTCCTCAAAGTCAAATTTCTTCAGCCCATCCGCAAACGCATCCTTCTCCGTTTTCAACGCTGCCTGAGCAAAATAAATATTATCGGAGAACACCAATGCTTTTTCAAGGTTAATCGGGCTGCCGCCATGGACCCGCGTCACAAAATAGCCGCCCCATGATTTATCCTTTTGCCACTTCGACCCTAGAATCGGCACCGCCAGCTCCGGCGTGATCGCCCCGCTCGACAACGCCACCGCTGCCGTAATCGGCTTCATGACCGAACCCGGCGCATAGGCCTGTTTAAACCGCGTTGAGAGCGGCTGTTGCTTATTATCCTGCAGCGCCTTCCACTCAGCCGCCGAGAAGCCAAGCATCGCTTGATTCGGGTCAAACGAAGGCGTGCTTACAAGCGCCAGCGTTTCACCCGTCATAGGGTTTATTGCCGCACCCGTGCCGGCTTCCTTGCCAAGTTCATCAAAAATCGCCGCCTGAACATCCACATCGATCGTCAGCTTGACATTCTTTCCATCCTCGACCGGCTTTTCAGCGAGCACCTCGGCGTCACCATTCTTCTTTTTAATCGTAATCTGCACACCGGGCTTCCCTTTTAACTGCTCGTCATACACTTGCTCGAGCCCTCTTTTTCCAATCATATCACTGCTCGTGTACCCTTTATCCTTCAACTTTTCCAACTCATCCGCCGTAATCGCCCCAACATAACCAATCAAGTGCGCCGCAGCCTGATCATAAGGGTAAATCCGTGCCTCCACCTTCCTCGTTTGAACCGGCTCGAGCGCAATCAACTGGGCAATCCGCTCCTCATCCTGCATCGACACCCGCTTCAACGGCACAAACAACTCCGGCTTAACCCAGCTCGCCGTAATCGCCTTCTTGATTTGATCCGGGCTCATTTTTAACAGAGAGGCTAACGGTTCCAACACTTGGTCCGTCACCTTCCCCGCAACCACCCCAACCTCGTACACCTGACCATTCACCGCCAGCCCGATGTCATTGCGATCAAGAATCTCCCCTCTTTGCGGCGCATCCGTACTAATCCCGATTTTATCGCCTTCCTGCAATTTTGGAAAAATGAACTCAGTATTCCAGTCTACATACCAATTCCTCTTGTCGTCTCTTTCTTCTTTTTGCAACTTAGCCTTCTGGGTGAATTGAATAGACCCAGCAATGCTATTCATTTTGGCGTTTAAAGAATATTGGGCTTGCTCTTTTTCTGCCTGCTTATCCTCTTTCGGTTTTTTGAAGTCAATCTTGAGGTCAGTAATCTGAAGGTCTTTGTAGATTTTATGATAGCGGTTCGTAAATTCTTCTTTAGTGATTTTTTTCTTGGCATCCGTTGAAAGATAATCATACATCTGATCAAACTTCTGCTCATTCCACAAAGCTATGTACTTAGAAAATCGATCCTGTGGCGTTGGTTCCTTACTACAGCCAGCCAAAGCTACCCCAAACAGCAGCATCACCAGCATGGTCCCTACCAACTTCTTCAAGCAAATCCCTCCCTTAATATGAATGGTGTCAGGCACCACAAAAAGACACTTCTAGTAATTTGTCCTCGGTAGGCGGACACTAACCAGGTGTCAGGCACCAATATTATTAATTATACCGTTAATATACATAAAATGGGTAATTGTGAAAATAAGGACAAAAAAAAGAGGAAAGAATTCCCCTTCCCCTTTGTAACGATATTATGAATTTGTATTTTTTGTAGAAGTAGATGATTCTTCGTCCACATTTGTTTCTTGGTCGGAAGAGTTTGCTGGGTCTTCAATCTTTTGTTGTTCTTCCTTCATTTGTGGAGTCTCTACTGATTCGCTTGCTTTATCATTCGAAAGTTCTGCTTCCTGTAACGTGCTTAACGATTTGTTAAAATAGTTAGTGGGATTTACAGCAATTCCATCTTTACGAATTTCAAAATGTACATGTGTTCCAGCTTTTTCATTGAACAAGCTTTGTCCAGCCGTGGCAAGAACTTGTCCCTGCTTTACTTCGTCGCCAACCTTGATCTTTATGTCTTTTACGGATTGATATTGTGTTACAATACCTTTGTCGTGTTCCACTTCAATGACATTCCCAAGGACTGCATCTTCATCAACTCGTGTGACCGTACCGCTTAATGCTGCAACGACATTAAAGGACTCATCATCTTTCATGGTAACGTCGATTCCAGTGTTTGGTTGGTAGGTATTGTTATAAAATACCAATGCCGCTTCCTGGTCTTCTGTTTTTCCATTGAAATCATAGAATTTCGTTTTAACGACGGCTGCATCCGCATTTTCCACTGGCATTTTGAAGTTTTCAAGTGTTTTGCTAACTTCAATCGCTGGTTCTTGGTTCTTTTTACCGGCAATATCAGTGGATTTGTAATCGTATTTGTCTGTCGCACTGTTGCTCGATTGATACCATAGTACTGCGGTCAGAATGAGTGCTGCACTTGCAATATAGATGGCTGGAAATACCCAACGCTTTTTGAAAAAGCGTTTTACGCTGGAACTTTGAGAAGATCGTTTGTTTTCTTCCTCTCTCATTTTCATCACCTCAGCAATCATTCTGAACAGATAAGTAGAATTATATACACGAGCGAAAAAAATTTTTTTGAACTTATTTTTTAACAGTGTTTATGTTTTTATGCATGAAGGGTGAAAAATTATTTTAAAAGTGTTTTTACGATATAGGAGGAAATTTTCATGAAAATCATAAAATGGGTGTGGCGGGTGCTCCCGTTTGCCTATATGGCGGCCATTTGGATTATGTCGAGTCTGCCAGCGGATCATTTTGTAAAGCTGCCCGATTCCCAAGTCGACCACTTTATAAAGGAATCGTTGCATTTAATAGAGTTCGCGATTTTGTATGTTTTGCTCGTGCTAGCGATGTTAACTCGCCGCCACGCCTTCACACCGGCGTTGAATATAGCCTGCGCAGTCTTCGCTGCCCTCTACGGCATTAGCGACGAAATCCACCAATCATTCTATTCCTATCGCTCTTCATCGCTATTTGACCTTGTAAAAGACTTCACAGGGATCTTGGTTTGTTTTTATTTTATCAGAGGGGCATTGTTTAAAGGGAAGTTTACGCGGCTTAGGAAGGTACTGGGGCGTGTGTAGCCATTGCAACTTTTGCGGTGGTTATTTTTGATTGTTTGGTGGTTGATGATAGACCCGGTTTCTATATGTTCCTGTAAAAGGTAATTTCATTGAGGTTAAGAATTTACTTGCGATACTAGTCGAATCAATTTGAAGGAGCTCCCGCAGCTCCGCATTCGTGATTGAAGGCTTTACCAGCAGAAAATAATCGTTGATTGTTGGTATATGGGCGGTTTTGGATTTCAGTTTACATTTTGGACAGCACCATGTTCCATGGTGTAAGTTCATAGGTACATAGATACAGATGGGACATTTTACGCCCGGGAGGAGTTCTGATGGAGATAGGTTGAATTGTTTAAGAATATCTGGATTTTCGGGAGTGTGTTTTGCGAGGAGAAGCCGTTTTATTCTTTTCATCTCTTTACTATCTAATTTCTCCTGCTTATTAAAATTTGCAATTTGATCTATTTTGTCTATTAAATCCTCACTATTGCAAATATGCCGAGTGATCTGTTCGTTTCCCGAGGATGATGTGATCGTGGTTTTTTCATTACTGTTTACAACAATATAATGAATTGGTATTTCCGTACAATTATGCTCTTTTAGCCATCCTTTCAGTTTCTTCGCCTGGAGCTTTGCTTGTAATACAGGGTTTTTGATTCTTTCCTCATTCCCGTTCTTTTTACAAGTAGTCTGGTTAAAGTCTTTTTCAAATTTCAACTCCCCGCTAATATTTTTCACTTCAAGAACTAAGGCAAATGCTGAACAAAGGATTAAGTAATCAATTTGAAAATAGTAACCATGATATAATAGTCGTATACCGTGGAAAATGTAGTATTTTTCATCGGGAAGCATGCTTAGGTGAAAGACCAGGGACTTTTCCCCCCGATAGCCAGCCATCCTACTTTTATATTCCGCCACTACTTCAGGATAAATCGGATGGTTGTATGGCAGCCTCCCGCCTTGAAGGAGAACTTCTAGTTTCTGGATTCTTAATGACATCGTGCACTCTTTACAAAACAAACGCATCATTCCTTTCCTTTTTTTTCTATATTTCTTTTCTTCCTCCTCAAATTCCTGCAAAAATCGACACTACTTTGAAAATTATTTCTTCCTTTTTTTCGAAAAACTGGTTTACTGTCCACTTTCCCACTATTACTGTCGAACCACATCAAAACCACAAAAATTTCCAATTTCCCTTCTAACCCAAGCTCCTTTATTTAGAAGGAACACTTTTTAAAGCTATTTTCCTTTTCGTAAATCCTATTTAATTACACTTTTTAGAAAAAGCTTTCGATTACTGTCCACTTTGAACAGTTTACTGTCCGGTTCCAAGGATTTACTGTCCACTTTCTAACCTTTACTGTCCACTTCCCTAGGT
The DNA here is from genome assembly GCF_900177675.1 of Bacillus sp. OV166. GTDB lineage: Bacteria > Bacillota > Bacilli > Bacillales > Cytobacillaceae > Neobacillus. Next base: position 6,423,687 of record NZ_FXWM01000001.1, read on the forward strand.
TTACTGTCCACTTTCCCTCTTTTACTGTCGAACCCACCCAACCTCAACTCCTCCCACCTAAAATCCCATCAAAAAAAGCCAGGCATCTTCCCAACCCAGCCTGGCTCCCCACATATTCACTTCTTCGCAGTAACCGTATCTAGCATTTGATCCGCCGACGTAATCTCGACTCCCTGATAATAATGCTTCACAATTTCCTTATAATTCTTCCCTTCCATTGCCATTCCGTTAGCCCCGTATTGGCTCATTCCGACGCCATGACCGAATCCCTTGGTGGTAATCACAATATTATCGCCCTTACGCTTCCAGGCAAAGTCAGATGACCGCAGATTCAGTTTATCGCGGATATCGCGCCCGCTCAAAACCTTTCCATTAAATTCAACCTTGCCGACACGTTTCCCCTCTGTCCGGTCGACAATTTTTCCAATCGTTGACCCCGAACCGAGCTTCACTCCAAGCCGCGCTTCAAACTGATGAACCGTCATTACCTTTTGACTGTTAAATTTCGGGGAATTTTTATCCCATGGACTGGATACACTTCTTAAGTATGGGATGTTGCCTGCCCAATAATCTTCCGAGTTTTCCGTATAACCATTACTAGTGGAGAAGAACAATGCATCAATCGGCTCACCATCATAGGCCAAAATTTGCCCAGCCGTTGCCCGAACAGCATTTAAAACCTTCTTCCTTTTCGCGTCGTACTCCATTCCCCATTCCCTTCTTAGTTCATCATCATTCATGTAAACCTGATGGATTTGGGTGTCCGTTACCTGCGCACCTTTAGGGACGCCGAGCGTATCCTTACTTAATAACCTTTTCACGATATATGTTCTCGCTGTTAGTGCCTGGGCCTTCAGGGCTTCTTCCTTAAACTCTGTCGGCATCTCAGCTGCTACCACACCAACGAGGTAATCTTCTAATTGTACATTCTCAATTTGGGATTTTGAGGTACGGAACACCGCAACTTCGACGGCCGGATCGGAAGAAGTGGGCACCGCTTTGGTTTCTTTGGCCGGGGTCTTGGTTAAATCCTCGCCTAACTTTCCACTCGCCCGATGCTCATCCGAGAACGGTAACACGAGAACTGCGGGAATAATTAATGTCAAGGCAATGAGGACTGCTGCTAGTACGACGAAAGGTTTGATTTTTTTCATGATAGTGCCTCCAGTTTGCAAATTCACAACCCCGCCTACAGCACAGGCGGGTTGCGTCTCAATTAATACATATGGAGGCGGACAAGCATTTATTACGGTTTTTTTATATAAATAATGAAACTGGTGTCAGGCACCGCTCGTGGACAAATGTCTTTCCATGGTGTCAGGCACCATCCAAACACAAATGTCCACACTACACGTACACTCACACCACACGCACCATATGCGCGCCACGCCACGATTCCCGGAAAATATAAAAAAGGCCCTGATTCTACATCAGGGCCCGTTGTTTTGTGTTTGTTCAACTTTATAGTTAAGATTTGATCCTAGGCTAGACATTTCTGTCCCACCAAATCCGTGCTAAGCTTCCTACTAGAAGAAACTAAGCGTTCATGTCCGATACGTAGTCTTGGACTTCTGTGAATATTTCGTCTGCTTCAGTAATACGCTCGATGTCGGCTCCCAGGCTTGCTAGCTTGCCGTGGAAGTCCACGTAGCCGCGGTCTAAGTGTTTCAACTCGGTCACGCGTGTCATGCCTTCAGAAACCAAACCAGTCAAAATTAATGCGGCAGCGGCACGTAGATCTGTTGCAGACACTTCCGCACCTTGTAAATTGGAAGAACCATTTAAAATAACAGAACGGCCTTCAATTTTGATGTCGGCATTCATGCGGCGGAATTCCTCAACATGCATAAAACGGTTTTCGAACACAGTTTCTGTAATCATCGAGGTGCCGTTTGCGCGAAGCAATAACGCCATCATTTGTGATTGCATATCGGTTGGGAAACCTGGATGCGGCATCGTTTTGATGTCGACAGCCTTCAAACGATCGGTTCCGATGACACGAACACCATCTTCTTCCTCACGGATTGTGATACCCATTTCAACCATTTTTGCAATCAAAGAAGATAAATGTTCAGGAACTGCGCCCTTTACCAATACATTTCCGCCTGTAATCGCGGCAGCTACCATAAAGGTTCCCGCTTCGATTCGGTCAGGAATAATATGGTGTTCTGCGCCAAATAACACGTCCACACCTTCAATACGAAGGGTCCCAGTGCCAGCGCCGCGAACCTTAGCGCCCATTTTATTCAAGAAGTTTGCAAGGTCAACGATTTCTGGTTCTTTTGCCACGTTCTCAATAATGGTCGTACCAACCGCAAGAGTTGCAGCCATCATAATGTTTTCGGTAGCCCCAACACTTGGGAAATCCAAATAAATCTTTGCACCTTTTAAGCGGCCATTAACCTCCGCTTCAATAAAACCGTTTCCTACCTTAACTGACGCTCCCATGGCCTCAAAGCCTTTGAGATGCTGATCGATAGGACGGGATCCAATAGCACAGCCACCCGGCAGGGCCACACGTGCACGGCCATTTCGAGCGAGTAATGATCCCATGACAAGCACAGACGCGCGCATCTTTCGAACATATTCGAACGGCGCCTCATCCTTTAACACTCTGGATGCATCTACTACGACTGTATTGTTTTCAAACGACACTTCAGCGTTTAAGTTGCGTAAAACTTCATTAATTGTGTATACATCGGAGAGTGTAGGTACATCACGAATTACACTTTTTCCGTCACTTGCTAATAATGTTGCAGCGAGTACAGGCAAGACAGCATTTTTTGCGCCTTCTACTTTAACAGTTCCATCAAGCCTTTTTCCGCCGCGGACGATAATCTTTTCCAAGAGTATTCCCCTCCGCGTCCATTTTCTCTATATTAATATTCAATCGTAATGATTGGTGTGCCAACTACGATGGTAGTCTTACCGCCCAATCCTTCGGAGCGTATGCCAATTTGTAAATTCATGTTATCTCTTTGATCTTCTATGGAGCCTTTAAACATCGGCGAGTTCGCCGAAACAGACATGAATGTCTCCTCTTTTAACGCTTCGATTTCTTTTGCCTTAAATACGGACAGCAAATGATTCGCTGTCTTGGGTAAAGCCGTATCCATCTTATCACCGACCGTACCTTTCATACAAGAGAAAATTGTTGGTTTCCCTCGAAATATGTCAGACAGCCTAGATTTAAATTGACGGGTCGTGAAATAGGCCTCGGTAGACTTGTTCCACTCTTTACCACTGATACTATATACTATATACGCATTAACCGGTTGTTTTGTGTGGGTTGCCATCATTTGAAGCTTTTCTATGCGGTGTTTAGTCGTTGGAGATACTGCCGTTACTTCCCACTTTTCGCTGGTACTTTTTACAGACCATTCCCAATCAGGAAACTTCGTTTGAAGCTCTTTAGCATATTCCTTAACTTCCTGCTCACTTTTTAGGCCATCCAAATGCTCTCTTGCATAAAAAGTCCAATCATCGAGCAAAATATCTTCGGCTTGTAAAATAGAGCCGATTTTCGTTAAGTCCATTTCTTTTTGAAAAATGGAGCCGATTCCGCCACCGTTTGCTTCAGTTTGGTTCCCAATAACAACCAGGATTAAACTGATGATTGTTATCACGCTCAAAAGGATCTTACGATTTCTCTTCATCTCTACTCCCCCTCATTACCATTGTTACCATGTAGAGGAGTAGCATACTTGGGAAATGTCGTCACTTTTAGACAAGTTCCAAACTTTATGACAATTCATTTGAAGTTATTTTTCCACATAAAGACGATTGTACTCAATTTATTAACAAATTGGAACATGTACGAAGACCTAAATTTTTACCAATTGTATATTTTGCATGATCAAAGGTAGTTGTCTAGACCATTGGAGATAATCAAGGAAAAAGTTACTAACAGATGATCCGACGAAAATTGCTAATAATATGTAAAGTAAGCGCGCCTGAAATACATGGTTGGGTTTCAGCAATTTTTCTAAACGGATTGCTTGTAGGGCCCACCAGGAAATCGTTATAAAAATTAAATGAGACAGGATACTTAACACGGCAATTTGCCCAAAATCATTTATCACTCGGTAACCTCCTTTTTTCACACAATGTTTATTCTATCACAAAGAAGGTCAGAAAAGTTTCCTTTTGTATCCATTTTTAAAAAATAAACACATTTTCAAAAAAAAATTCACCTTCCTAATGACTCGATTCGAAGGCGAATTTTTATTGCTTTATCTGGTCTCTTGATACGACCTCGGTTTCTAATACCGTACAAAAATACATAAACCACGCACTTACCATTAATTTACCTGATTCCAAACCCTGCCTAGATTTAATGGGACATATACTTTCTCGCCCTGTATTTCCTTGTGTATGATCGGATTTTCAAAATTTGAATCCCAACTATGATCTACTCTAATTTTGCGCCGGGCTCTGATGTTTCCTCCAAAAAAATCACCTAAGTTCACTCTTGAAAATTTCATCCACCTTACCCCTTTCTTCATATGATAAGGGATAGGAAACAAAAGGAAAGTTCCTTTTTGTTTCCTATCATTATACTAACCTAGTAAAACTGTGTTACTTTTATTTTGCAGCGACCACCAATACGCGTCCCCTGTCCAATTCTTTTTCAAATTGTTGTGCTTCTGTATCGGTTAATCCTAAGGATTCCATTTTAGAGCGTAGTTCGTCCCCGCGTGAGCGAAAAACATTTGCGATTGAATCAAAGACGCCTTGCTCGTTTACCCCAATTTCATTGGTATCCAGTGCATCTGACAAATCTTCTGAACGTTCTTTGCCGTGGGCCAATAAGTAGACCTCATCTTTTTCGAACCCTTGATTTAAAAATTGTTCAATTTCCTTTTTTGCTTGAAGTCCATTTTCTACTATTTTTACTTGTGTCATTTTAACTTCCTCCTCAATTTTTAATGTGTGACCATCTTGATTTTGTAAGTAAGTTGAAATGCATCTTGTTGTTCTATTTGATATATAACCCTTTTTAAAAAGTTGAAACCTTTTTTATGAAAATTAACTGTTCTCCCTAACGATTTTCCCGTCAGTTAAGACGATGAATTGCCGTGCAGGTACTGGAGCTCATCCGCTGTTTGAATGCGTTTATCTCCTCTTTCATCTTCCTTCGGCGTGGAAAATGACTGATCTCCCTGACGCCTTGGGATGGTCTCGTCTTCCAGTTTTTCTTGCGCTTCCACAGTTCGTTTCGCATAAGGAAGGGCTTCAAGTCTGTCATAAGGGATATCCTCACCTGTTTCGACACAAACTCCATAGGTTCCATTAGTGATCCGCTCTAACGCCTCATTCACTTCTTCGAGGCGGCTTTTTGCATTTTCAATTAACAGCATTTGTTTTTCTCTTTCCTCTAATTCAGTGGCGGTATCAGCAAAATGATTGTCATAGCTGGTTAACTCCCCAAAGTCTTCAAACGTTAATGGCGGGTTGGACTCTAACATTTCGATTGTTTCATTTTTGATTTTGATTAATTTATCTTTTAAAAAAAGCAGATCTTTCTCTGATAACATGTTTTTCCCTCCCTTTCTTTTCTTAATGGGTACATACCCTTTAACGCAAAATTCTAAAACTATAGCGGATAGAATTTTTTTACAAAAAAAGGTTTGTCCATTGAAATAACGGGTACTTACATTAGTAGATTCACATTAAAATTTGAAAGGGATGAATTTTCATGGGATTTATTTGGTCTTTAATTATCGGAGGAATCATCGGGTGGTTAGGTGGTCTTGTCATTGGACGTGATATACCTGGAGGTGTAATTGGAAATATCATCGCCGGATTTATTGGTGCTTTTCTCGGATCGTTCCTATTAGGAGATTGGGGACCTGAAGTTGGCGGTTTTTATCTTATTCCAGCTATCATAGGAGCCATTATTCTCACATTAATCGTTGGCTTCATTTTTAAAAGTATGAGACATACAGCATAATTATAATTGGATAACTTTCACTCAAGAGGCTGCTAATCATGCAGTCTCTTTTTATGTAGCATTTTTTAGACAAAGGAAAACACCTTAAAACAATAAGGTGCTTTCCTTTTTGATTCTTATTTTAAAATAGCAACTATTCCTCGGCTTGTTCAGAATGAGCCCAAACCGAGACACTGCCACCGTTAACAAAGAAGGTGGCAAATCCATCTTCTTCAATTATTATATGATCGTCTCTCGTTCCTGTTAGGTCGACCCATACTTCTCCAGCCCGCGCTTCACCGACGAACATTCTTTTTTCGCCCTCGTCCTGATTGGAAATGAGGACGGCGCAGCCTGAAGTCTCTATTTCCTCAAGCCCCAGACGGACCCATCCAATCAAATGGGGGTCATCGAAATAATCCTCTTGTTCACCATAGGCTTTATGGTAACGAGCATAAAGGAGCGGATCCATCGCTGTCTGTTTTCCTTTGATTGGTTCTTCTCCCCCAATGCCAAAATAATCTCCGTAAAATATACATGGGTGTCCATCTTGGCGAAGCAGGATAAGCGCATAAGCACTCTGCTTAAACCAATCCTCCACCCATGATTCAAGGGCTTCGTTTGGTTGGGTATCATGATTGTCCACAAAAGTGACCGCATGTTCTGGATTCACATTCACTAATGTATCATCGAAAATCGTTGTCAGATCAAAATCAGCACCCGCTTTAGACGCTTCATGTAATTTATAATGAAGCGGAACATCAAATAAATTCAGTTTGAAATCAACATTTTCCAAAAATGTTTGGCATGCTTCAAGTTCCGGGACCCAAAACTCACCTAGAACATAAAACTCTTCTCCTCGCTCCTGCCTTACATTATCTACAAAACTTTTAATAAAATGATAATCAATATGTTTAATCGCATCTAAACGGTAACCATTGCATTGTAAAGTATCGGCTAGCCAGTTCCCCCACTGGATCATTTCCTCTTGCACATCTGGATGATTGAAGTCAATATTAGCAAACATTAAATAGTCGTAATTTCCAAATTCATCATCGACATGGTCATTCCACTTTTTACCCTCCCCTACAATCCGAAAAATCCCGGTTTTATCTGTCATTGCGTCGTAATCTATTCCATTAAAATGTTCAAATCCCCAGTTGAAAGTTGAGTACTCGTCCTTTCGATTTGGGAAGGTGAATTTCGTATACCCCTCTATTTCAAACGGATTAGAAATTTCTTCTGTTCGGTCATCCTGTTCCACTTCAATGACTTGAAATAGCTCTGTATCATCCGCTCCCCCTCTATGATTCATGACCACATCTACATAGACATCCATCCCACTTTCCTGACACGCTGCAATCGCATCCAGTAACTCTTGCTTCGTTCCATATTTCGTGCGGACCGTCCCTTTTTGATCAAATTCACCTAGATCATACAGATCATATACACCATATCCTTGGTCTTCTCCTGATTGACCCTTTGTTACCGGTGGAATCCAAACCGAATCGATTCCTTTCCTTTTCAATTCGGGAGCCAACTCCTTCAGGCGATTCCAATGCGTACCATCTGGCTCTACATTCCATTCAAAAAATTGCATCATCGTATGATTTCGTTTCATGTTTGTTTCCCCCTTTTTTTTTTCTTCTATATTAGAAATTTTATAAAATTCCCGAAAATAGACGAGCAAATGATTCTTTTGCCTTTTCAGTAAATCCTCTTTTGTAAAATTCGACTGGGCGAATTCTCAGGCAATCCTCTAGGTCTTCCTCATAATGGGCCACTAGGTCTTGGATGGAATCTGTGCCTATTAAAAATAAATTCACTTCAAAGTTGAGACGAAAACTGCGCATATCCATATTGGCTGTTCCAATTGTGGCAAGGTCCCCATCAACAATCATCACCTTTTTATGGAGGAACCCTTTTTGGTACGCATAAATTTCAATTCCAGAACGCAGAAGTTCAGGTAAATACGACCGTGAAGCATATTGGGTGAGAAAACCGTCATTGGTGTCAGGCACCATAATTCGTATTTGAATCCCTTTTTTGGCAGCAATCCTTAGTGCTGTTCGAATTGCTTGATTAGGGACAAAATACGGCGATGCAATCCAAATCGATTTTGTTGCACATGAGATCAACGCATAATAATGATCACTCATCCGTTCGGTTTCGGGACCGGTGGCGACGACATGAACTAAACCATCTCCAGCGGCAGGTATGGGTTTCATATAGCGTTCGTCCATAACCAACATTTCCCCACTAACATACCTCCAATCTAATAAAAAAACGGCATGCAATGTTTGGACTGCTTCCCCTTCCAGGACGACATGTGTATCACACCAAAATCCGATTTCCTCGTCTTCACCAAGATATTCGACCCCAATGTTCAGTCCGCCGACAAATCCTGCCTTACCGTCAATGACAACGATTTTTCGATGATTACGGAAGTTAAACTTTTGATTATAAAGGCCGCTTTTAATTGGCAAAAAAGGATGGACCATGATTCCGGCCTCCTTCATTTTTTTAATAGCGGCACCTGAAAGTGTGATACTTCCCATCGCGTCGTACATAAGGCGAACTTCTACTCCTTCTTGCACTTTCTTGATTAAGATGTCGATGATCTCACTGCCTAATCGGTCATCTCGGAAGATATAGTATTCCATATGGATAAAATCGTTTGCTTTCTTAAGCGCACTTTTCATTTCTCGAAAAGTTTCCTCGCCATTTTTTAATATTTTTGTCTTCGTGTTGGTATTCGTTGGTGTGCAGGTCGCCCGATCCAAATAGTGAGCGAAATGATGCTGGTGATGATTAAGCTGCGAAAACTCGACTTTCTGTTTTTCCCTACTAATTGTTTCAAACACTTCACGATCTTTGATGCGCTTACTTTTAAAGAGGTAACCTTTTAAAAATAATTGCCCGGAATAGACATAGATGATATATCCGAGTACCGGTAAAAGCACTAGTATATGTATCCACAAAAGCGTGTTTTGTGCCGTCCGATTTTCCAGCATCAAGGAAAACACTGTAATCAAGATAATCACGCCGTAGAATGCCATTGATAACATTTTCGGCAGGAAAGGAACGTCTGTAAAAAACACCAAATATGCTAGAGCAATCATCATAATGACAAAAACAAATTCCATTCTCCGTTTTTTCATAACGTTGTTCTCCCCCATAATTTTATCTAGATACCCTTATGGGGTAATACCCGATTTATACGAAGATTAATCCTGCTCCTAAAAAAAAGATGCCCGCCCCCCGCAATTGAGGGAAAAGTCACCTACGCCTTTCGATAAACTTTCTTGGAAAAATTTTTTATATGGTTTCAAACGATGTAGTACGGGGTATGGAATAGATATCAACACTATTCCACTAAACGGAGGTAATGAAGATGGCAAAGGTAAAAGAAAAAAATAGTTTAGTAACAGAGGCTCTCAACACTCAGGTCGCTAATTTCTCAGTTCTTTATATGAAGCTGCACCACTTCCACTGGTATGTAAAAGGTGAAAATTTCTTCACCCTGCATCCTAAATTTGAAGAATTGTATAAGGAGTCGGCACTCCATCTTGATACCATCGCTGAAAGAATGCTGTCACTAGGCAATTTACCAACGGCGACACTAAAGGAGCAATTACAGGTCTCTTCCATCAAGGAAGCCACAGGCGACGAAAATGCCGCGGGAATGATCCAAGCACTGGCTGATGATTTTAACACCGTCTGCACCGAGCTTACAGAGGGAATCACCTTGGCCGAGGACAACGATGATCAACCTACGGCTGATCTGTTCATTGCGATTCGCACGTCCTTAGAAAAGCACCGATGGATGCTCGAAGCCTATCTGGCAGAATAAATAGAAAAGCGTAAGCTCCTTGCTCAGGGGCGACAGGCATAAGACGAGCCGGCGAGAAGGTTGCTCTTTAACCTTCTTGACGGATTGGCTTATGACCCCGAGCCCCTAGGCGCTGAAGCTAGACAGTTATCTATGTTCAAAAAGTTTCTTATCTTTTAAAAAGGGTGTCAGCTTTACAGCTGATGCCCTTTTTCTCTCTCACAGGCACTGTGAACGAAAAAAACAAAACACGTATCCAAAAACGGTTGGATACGTGTTTTGTTACGCTTATAATAGTAGGTTACAAGAGTTGACCGATAATATAGGTTAAGTCATCATTCCGTGTTTTGGTATACATTTTTAAATGATTCGACATCTCCTCAATCGATCGAATACTTGATAATAAATGTTTAATGGCGGGAATATAAATCCCGTCCGTATGCATAATAAACTTCGCATCTTTTTCATACGTAAACGTTTCAATTCCATATTTTTGCGGCTTTCCAGATAAATATCCATAGACAGGGACTGGATTGAAAAATTGACCTGAGGGCGAATAAAGAACAAAGCGAATGTTTCCTACGGAGCTATAAGTAATTTTTTTAAGTAAAAAGTCTACCTTAAAAAGAGATACGGTTGCACCTCTTTTATCCTTAAGGACTTTATTACAATAATCGATTAATACATCGACCTCTTCATAATGGTATTGTTCTACCACTTCCCGAATCGCGTTAGACGAGGCATGTGCGTATATCCCGCTTCCCAAACCGTCCGCAACGGCACAAATGAAGTAATTATCCGTTGTCTTAATAAAAAAACTATCGCCGTTACACACATTACCTTCCTTTTGAATCTGATACACTAAGGTTTGAATATATTGATTTGATTCAAGTTCAAGCATTTGTTACTCCTGTATTGGCATCCTCTTTGTTTAGTGCCTGTCGTAATTTTTGAATCGCCTTTTTTTGAAGTCGAGATACATGCATCTGAGAAATCCCCAAAGACTCTCCTGTTTCTTTCTGACTCTTATTATCGATAAATGTATAACGGAGAATTTCTATTTCACGTTCTGATAGAACATGCAGAACACTCTCAAGCAAGAGCCTTTGATCGACTCTTTTGAAACCATCGTCATGCGATCCGATAGTGTCGAGAATTGTAACCGTGCTGCCATCTGAGCCCGTTTCAATCGAACGATCCACAGATACAGCTTGATAACTTTTCCCCATTTCCATCGCTTCTAATACTTCTTCTTCCGACACGTCCAAATGCTCGGCAATTTCATGGATCTTTGGTGACCTTTGATGTTTATTGGTCAGTTCATCAACAACTGTCTTTATTTTCGTCCATAATTCCTTTACCCGTCTCGGTACATGGACTCCCCATGTTTTATCCCTTAAGTAACGTTTGATTTCTCCAATAACTGTTGGTATTAAAAATGTTTCAAAGGATGATCCAAGTTCCGGATCATATCTTCGTATTGCACCCAATAGCCCGACTATTCCTATTTGCATGAGATCCTCATGAAAGTTGCCGCCTTTTGAATATTTCATCACAAGGCTTCCGACTAGCGGAGTATAGTGGTCTACTAATATTTCTTGAGCTGACTTACTCTCATTTAGCTGAAAGTCTTTGATTAGGGCGTTGATTTCTTCCTTAGTTCTCTTCATAGCTCGAAATGGTTGTGTCATGACTTACACGCTCCCCACTTAAATACTTCACCATGAAGACCGTAACTCCGGAATTATCAAATACATGGACTTCATCCATGAGCGTTTCCATCAAATATAGACCCAACCCTCCCTCTACCAGTTGGTCGGTTGTAGTTGAGGCGGAATATGGGCCTAGTTTGTCCCTTGTCTGTTCAAAATTAAAACTCTCTCCATTATCAGCAATCATAATTTCTAGTTTATTTTCATAAATTCCAAATCCAACAATTGTTTCTCCGCCGGCATTATCTTTGTAAGCATGTTGAACGGCATTCGTACATGCCTCACTGACGGCAATCTTTAAATCTTCAATCTCCTCATATGCGTATCCCATTCTGCTGGCAATTCCTGATAACGTTAATCGGATTACCCCTACATATTCCGGCTTAGCAGGCATTTTCACTTCAATATAGTCAACTAATTGTTTCATTGTACCCCACCTCTGAGTTCGTAGAAATATCAATGATATTACTTAAACCTGTAATTTGAAAGAGCCGTTCCAAGCGATCCGACAAGTCCACGAGCTTTAATTCACCATCATTTTTCATTATTAGTTTGAATAAACCAATAAATACACCTAGGCCCGTACTATCAATATATGACACATCTTTTAAACTGACGATCAGTGATTGGTTTTGCTCTTCAGCGAGTGGTAATAATTCCTCTCGTAGCTTTGGTGCAGTGTATGCATCAATTTCTCCTGCAACAAAAACGAATGTCTTCCTATTATTTTCGTGTTTATCAACTTTTAAATCCATTCATTATCACCTCAGGAATTTAATCTATTTTTATGTACATACCCACACCCATGGAAGATTAAACATTTCTTCGAAAAATAATTAGCGTAAAATCATCATTCATTTTAAAGTTCTGCATCTTTTCCAAATCACGATAAATTTGTTCCACCATTTCTTGGGCGGTTAATTGCTTATATTTTTGAATTAAGTCAGTTATCACCGAACGTTCGATAAAACCATCTTCTGTTCTTACTTCCGTCACTCCATCCGATAATAAGACAATCATATCCCCGGGTTCCACTTGTTTTTGATACTGCTCATATGTAAAGTTCTGGTCCACGCCTAATACTAGACCTTTTGTCACGAGATCCTCAAATGAATTCGTAACGGAATGATAATAGAATCCTTGTTCATGCCCTGCTGCTCCATAGGTAAAGGAATGGTTAACTGCATCGTACATCCCATAGAACATGGTAATAAACATACCTTCATCCAGATTATCTTCTACGACTCTATTTATACTTTCTAAAACAAAGTGAGGACTTTTCCTAGACTCTGGTAAACTATCGATTGCATACTTGATCATCGACATACAAATGGCTGCAGGTATTCCTTTACCAATTACATCTGCAACGGCTATATGAATATTTTGCCCCTCTTGAATAAAGTGATAAAAATCCCCATTCATTTGTTTGGCAGGAATACTTGTTGCTCCAATATCTAAATCGTCCATTTGAGGAATAGATGTTTCTAGTAAATTTTCTTGAATGCTTGCCGCAATTTCTATTTCCGATTTAATTTCAAGCTGTTGATCCCGCATGCTTTGATGTTCCTGATAGGCTAAGCCATAGTCCATCATCACCTCTAAAAGAAAATCAAAGGACAATAAGACCTCTTTTTGAATATCCGGAAAAATTTCTTTCAACGCTTCACTATGTAAACTGACAATTTCCTCAGGAGAAATCTGTTGTAAAATCGATTTTCTACTAAATAGTTGTGCTTGGTACAACGCTTTTTCGGATGATTCTTTCAGATAACTGCGAAGCAAATGCCGATACCTTGATTTGAAAATTTCCATACGCTAGCATCCTCCTAACGAGTCCATTTTACCGTCTTAATAATCGTACCTTCCTCTAGTGAAGAGGTAATATCAAATTCATCCATTAGGCGCTTAACCCCCGGTAATCCCGCTCCTAACCCACCTGATGTAGAATATCCATCTTCCATCACTTTTCTAATATCCTGAATTCCTGGTCCATTATCAGCAGCGATCACCTTTATCCCACGTTTATCACGTCCATTTATGCGTTCAATCCGTATTTCACCTTGCCCTGCATATAAATAAATATTACGTGCAAGCTCAGAAATCGCTGTCGTGATTCTTGCCTGGTCAACTGTACCAAATTCAAGCTCTTTGGCAACATTTCTGCCTAGTTGCCTAGCTGCAACGATATCCCATTCGGTAATAATTTTCACATAGGATTCGTTCTCCATGCTTTCTCCCCCAACTCCCGTTGTAGTGTCTCTAACCCCTTTTCTAAATCTAGTGCTGTAAGCACCTCTTGAAGATGGATTCCTAGTTCAACTAATGTAATGGCTACAGCTGGTTGGATGCCAGTTAAAACTACTTTTGCCCCCATCAGTTTGGACATACTAATAACATCGCCTAGTACTTTTGCAATAAACGAATCAATCACATCGATAGACGTTAAATCGATGACGACACCATTCGATCCTGTTTCATGGATTTTATGAAGCAAATCTTCTTGAAATTGTATTGCCGTTTGATCATCAAGTTCCCACTGAATAGAAATAAGCAGGCAGTTATATAACTTTAGTATAGGTATTCTAGCGACCATTATTATTCCTCCGTTGATATGACCTTTCGATTCGTCATTTCCAAGGCAGCCTCAATTCCTTTTTGTAAGCTATTTTTTGTCATGACTTGAGTTAAATTAATTCCTAAATTAACGATTGTTTGTGCAATCTCTGGACGAATCCCAACGATTAAACATTTTGCTCCTACTAATCTTACGGCTTCGGATGCCTGAATAATATGGTGAGCAACCATCGTGTCTACGACAGGAACTCCTGTGATATCAATTAAGACAACTTGGGCGTGATGCTTAACAACCCCTTGTAATAAATTTTCCATAATCGACTTTGCTCTTTCTGTGTCAATGGTTCCAACTAACGGCATGATCGTAATATTATCAAAAATCGGGATAAGCGGTGCAGATAGCTCTTGAAGCGCAATTTTTTGTAAGGATACCGTTCTTTGCCAAGTTTCCGCAAACTGATTAAACACGGCAACGTTGATTGGACTAATCCATTTGTCATAATCCAAAATAAATTCAACTTGTTCCTTTTCTGAAGTCTTATCTGCCATGGGAAAGAAAACAACTTTTCCAAATTCACTTAAACTGTCCATAATAAAACCTAATGTCCAGCCGAGTTGAACTACTTTTTGAGTAAATTCACTGATCTTGCTTTCACTATTTTTCTGTTGATTGGTAGAACCATTAATTAGTAAATTTATATAATCATTGCAAATGTTGATATAGACTTTCTCTGATATCAAATTAGCTGCTCTTTGTTCATCCATAAGGATTAGTTTTTCTGACCACTCTTTTAAAATTTGCTCCCGATTCGTTTGAACATATTCTACTATTTGATTTGCTTTTTCCATTCATTTTCCCACCTAAACGGTTTCTTCGCTATTCGAAGAATTACTTGTTATGTAACATTATACCAATTTTTGCTAGCTAAATAATGAATCATATAGCATAGGTGCATAATCCTACTCTCTTTCATGTTTCAAACGAAAAAAAAGGGGTATACACAAGGTAGCAAGGAATCGTTGTATACTCATTTTTTCAAATAGGAGGAGACGCAATGGATAAAGAGACAATGCTTCAACAGTTTAAGGATTATGGATTTGAACAAGTGGAGTATTTAGGGAACTCCACGTATCGATTGCATATCATGAGTGATGTGACAGGAGCTTCCTACCCACTGTACGTAAAAACGGCCACCTCCGAAAAGGGCGGTATGTTCGTTCATTTCGAGGAAGCCGACTTTGAAGAAAATGATACCGTCCCGCTCCAGGTCCGTAGTGCAGCACTCGATATGCTGAAAGAATTAAAGCTATTATCCGTACCCCCATCAGTAGAAAAAAACAATAATGGCTCTATGGCACGGGATTTAGGTGAAATGAAGAAACTCGGCAAGGAAATGAGTAATATGAAAACCGGTACTCAGCAACTGGAAGAAGAAAATCTGATTCCCGATCCGCTCCAATAGCAGCAACATCCTCGTAACGGTCCTCTATAGGGGGCCGTTACTTTTGTTTGGACAATCACATGAAAGAAACGAGGCCTGGCACAAGTCGAATTTAAAACGCGAACATGACGAGTGATTATTCACTCGTCATATCCTTATCATTCAATTATATTTTTATAGTTCCTTACAAGTTAGGCCGACTTATAGATTCGATTTTGTTTCCTGATTGTTAGAATTGGCGTTCTTATCCTTTTTCTCAGTCTCTTGATAAGGTTCTTGTCTATAATTCTTGGAATTGAGATCGTCACCAGGCTGTCTCATCTCTTGAGCGTTGTAATTTCTAGACTCAGCCTCTCTTCCTGGCTGTCTTATCTCTTGATTGAAATTCCTAGAATCGCCCTCTCTATCTGGCTGCCTCATTTCTTCATTAAACTGCCTAGAATTGGATTCGTCACTTTGCGGATTTTCAAATTCCTGATATGCATCTTGTTCGGGTTTCTTAAAAGTAGTATCATCTTTACGGCCTGCTTCTTCCCTACTGATTGTCTCACTAGTATTCTTTGCCATTTGATTTTCCTCCTTTTAATTTTTAAAATTTTACTTCAGGTTAACTTGTAACCTTAATTATGTTGTACCACCCTTTGTAGGAACCTAAACTCTTTTTGATAGATTTGTTACTTCTGACCTATCTATCATCTATAGAAATCCTTTTCTATCAAGGCAATCATTCCATTATTTGAATTTGTTAAACTTGCCTGTTGATTTCCGCTCCAGGCGCGTGCGGTTCGCGGGCGGCCCGGGGAGCCTCCTCGTCGCTGCGCTCCTGCGGGGTCTCCCCTGCCCCGTCCTCCCGCAGGAGTCTTCGCGCCTTCCGCTCCAATCAACAGGGTGCCAAAATCAACAATAAGCTTTAACATAACCCATTATTTAAAAAACGAGCCTTTCTTTTTCCCTCTTAATAGGTCACCGGTCCAGCCATTAAATTTCAAAAATCCATAAAGTAGGATGGTTGAGGCTATAATTAGAACGACGGACATTATATAGCCGAACTTCCATTCTAGTTCCGGCATATGCTTGAAATTCATCCCCCATAATGCCCCAAACGCCATGACTGGGGTAAAGATCGTTGTGATGACCGTTAAGGTTTTCATAATTTCATTTCCACGATGGGAGGAGATGACTTCCTCCAAATTAATGATTGAATCAAGTTCATGTTCATATTCATTAAGCAATTCAACCGCCCGGTCAATCCGTTTACACGTCGTCTTAAAAATATCTCCCGTGCTTACCTCATTTAGATTGATCTCCTCTATCCCCATTTTTAACTCTTTTATCGGGATTAATAGATTCTTCCAGACTAATAGTTCATGCCTTTGCGTATAGATTTTTTCAAGAATACTCGTTTCATTTCGTTTCCGGACACTCCAGATTAGTGTTTTTAACGCATCTTCAAATTGATCGATCTCAAACAACATTTCATTCATAAGTTCTCCCAAAAAAATTAAAAAGCCATCAACCGGGTTTTCCGTTCGATCAATGAGCCTGAGTAGGTCCTCCGTATGGATATGTTTAAAGGAAGACAGCATCAGATCAACTGTAATCAATTGATCCGTACTTACATAAAAATGAAAGATTTTATAATCTAGTTCCTCTTCAAAATTTTGCTGATAAATAAGTGAGCCGGTCACAACCTTCTTTCCATTATCAAGTGTTTTTATCCGTAAGAAGTTTGTTTTATGTTCCTGCAGCTGTTCCAGCCATCCGGTGCTCCCGCAGTTACCATTTTCAATAATTGGTTCTATTCGTTCCCTGTCGTTTTTGTCAAATTGATACCACTTCCATTTGTTCGGTCCGATAGTTTTCTCCATAGAATCTCCTTTTGATAAAAGTTTTCCTAATTAAATCCCCTCATTTTAAAAAAATGAAACATTAGAAATAGGTTTTAAATGTAAGGAAACGGGTATGAAAGGATTAATAGAACTTAGTTGAAATGAAGTCCTATTTTAAGAGATTGTTAAAATCTAAAGGAGGTCTTGATATGAAACGAGTTTTGCCTATTACATCATTGGTTGTGGTTGGAATGGGGGCATCTGTAGCGATGTGGTTATCTTCTAAACCAAACAGAGTAAAAGCAGAAAGTGTCTTAAGAGACTGGAAACGTAAAATTAAACCTTCTCCTTTTGATAAAAGTGAAACACTCCCTATTGAAAAAGGAGGACACCCGCACCCACATGATCTAGAAGACAATAATATGGTCAGCGAAGGGGCTATGTATTCGGTTCAATTTTTTAATGAGAAAATGCAGTGATAATCGGTTGGGGCACGTTACTGCCCCAGCTAATTTTTTGACCATTTGAGGTGGTAAAATGAATTTATTTTTTTTACTCATCTATTTCATCATCATTACAGCCGTTATCGAAATTTACGTGGTTTTATTTCGGTTAACAGGGCTCAAATTGGAGATTTCAAGGTTTCAGGTCATATCTTTAATGACTGGCACTGGCTTTACTACAGGAGAATCCGAGCTTATTTTAGGTCACCCCATTCGAAGAAAACTTGCCACTTTCCTGATCCTGTTTGGAGCCTTCTCACTTGCAGTGATTATTTCATCAATTAGCAATTTCCTTTCTGACGATCTTAGAATGAATCACATTTTATTTGTAGCAGGTGGTGTCCTGCTAGTCTTTGGGGTATTAAAGCTGGCATGCATCCAGAAATTATTATCGAAATTATTTCATAAAAAAATGAAACAGAATATTGAGCTTGGTGATTTGCCCATCCGGGACGTATTTTTAACAGACAAGGAAGATTATCTACTAAATCTGCATATCTATAAAGACTCCTCTCTCTCTTTCAAAACGATAAATCAAGTGATAAAAGAACATGAACGGCTTGAGTTTGTTGTCATTTTTATTAAAAGAGGTGAATTGAAGATTAGAAGAAACATCTACAACGAAGAAATCCATGAAGGAGATCAGCTGTTTTTATTTGGAGAAAAAGAGGTTATCACCGAGTATTTTAAAGATGATATGAACATCATGGAAGAAAATTTAAAGAATAAACATCATACTTCGTTAACTAGGCAGTTTAGTTGAACAAAACACTTTAGGACAAAGGACATAATTTGCAGCATAAAAAGCTAATAGAACAAAAAAATCATCCCGGAGGACCTCAGGGATGAACTTTTTATGTTCTTATCTTTTTTTTTTCAAAAAAAAATGTTTCGTTGTTCCACAAAGCGGGTATTGATACTTGGCAGGGTGTAATTTAACAGCTATTGGAAAGGTATAATCTTTTGCGAAGCTTTGAAATAACATTTTTTATCACATAAGGAGGAGGAACAAACTTTGAATAACTTTTATGACACTAAAAATATTTCGGCTTATATTATCGAAAACAAAGAAGAATTTCAGAATAAGCTGTTATCCGAGGCTGTCAATGTTGCCTCTAATATTGAGCGTATTTTACAAGCTGGAAATATTGATCTTTTAAAAAATGCTCAAAGGCTAGTTCTTTACGTTGTGGAAAATAGAGCAGATGAACTCATTGCTTTTGCTAATGAAGAAGGAGTGGCTTGGGCGAGATTTTCTTTAACTCTGGCGTTCAAACTAGAATGGGTACATGCCATTAGACGTGCCTTATGGCATTTCATAAAACTTTATGATCAATTAAATGAGAAAGGCAATTATATTGAAGATTTTTTCGAATTGGAACATAAGGTTAATGATGGGATTGATGAATTTCTAAACACCTTTTTCATCAGCTATTCACATTTTAAAGATGAATTAATTCTTTCACAAAGGAAATTAGTTGAACATCTCTCGGTTCCCATCATACCAGTTAGCACAACTGTAGCTGTATTGCCGTTGATTGGTACGTTTGATTCTTATCGAATGGATATTATTGAAGAAAAAGTTTTAACGGATATATCAAGGTTAAGGATTCTGACATTGATTATTGACCTTTCGGGAATATCGGACATGGACGAAGGTACCATTTCTCATTTTCAAAGAGTATTGATTGGTGTAACGTTGATGGGTGCTAAATCAATCATAACTGGATTACGCCCTGAACTTGTAAGAAGAATGGTTAATTTAGGAATTGACCTTCACAGTTATACAGAGACAAAAGCAACGTTACAGCAAACATTAAATGAACATCTTGTTGTTTAAGACTCACAGGATTTAGAATGATAATTAGAAGAGCTTGGATATTCCAAGCCTTCTTTTGTTTTAAATCTTTTTTACTTCTAAATTCGAAATGTGATAACCACTGATCGTGTGGACTTTGAACTGATATCCTTCTGTTATAACTTCACTACCATTTTGGGAGTCAAAGTTTTGTGATAGAAACCAGCCGCCAATTGTAATTATTCCTGCAGTCGCTAAGTTTGTACCGAGTAAATCATTTACGTCCTCTATTAATAGTTTTGCATCTACTAAATAATGGTTCTCCTTGATCTTTTGAATCTCTGCAACTTCATCCGCATCAAATTCATCTCTAACTTCTCCGACGATTTCCTCAATAATATCTTCAACTGTAACCAACCCAGAAGTCCCACCGTATTCATCCATTAGGATGGCCATATGTGTACGTTCTTTTTGCATTTTCACCAATAAGTCATGAATGGGAATGGTTTCGATCACGTAAATAACAGGATTGATATAGGATTTTACCTTCAACTCTTCCGTATTGCCTTTATTCATTATTTTAGCTGTTAAGAGCGCTTTAACGTTTATGATACCGATGATATTATCTATATCACCGTCCGTTACTGGATATCGAGTATAATTTTCGCTTTTCACCCTCTTAATAACTTCATTAATCGTGTCGTCCACCGTAAGGCTGCTAATTTCCGTGCGAGGGACCATGATTTCTTTTGCCAATCTCTCATCAAATTCAAAAATATTGTTTACATATCGTAATTCATTCTGATTAATCTCGCCGCTCTTATAGCTTTCTAACAAGAGGATCCGCAGCTCTTCTTCGGAGTGAGCTGATTCCTGTTCGGATGCTGGATTTAAGCCAAATAGACCAGCCAGCAGACGGGCAGAACCATTTAATAGCCAGATAAACGGAAACATGATTTTGTTAAACCATATGATTGGCCGTGAGAAGTAAAGCGTTACAATCTCCGCTTTTTGGATTGCTATTGTTTTCGGCGCCAATTCACCAATTACTACATGTAAAAAGGTAACTGAAGCAAAGGCAAGCCCAAAGGATAAAATATGTGTAACAGATTCATTTAGGTTTAGTACCGTTAACAATGGGTGCAGCAGCCTTTCTACCGTTGGTTCTCCTAACCACCCCAACCCGAGTGCCGTTACTGTGATTCCCAGTTGGCAGGTTGAAAGATATTCATCGAGATGGGATACTACCTTTTTAGCTGCAACAGCACCTTTCTTTCCTTCCGCAATCAATTGATCAATCCTGGATGGGCGTACTTTTACGATGGCAAATTCAATTGCGACAAAAAATCCAGTAAGTGCGATTAATAGTGTGATTAAAAGTAAATTTATTATCATCAAGAGAAGTTTCACTCCCTCTCTTTTATTAAAAATAACAATCCGAAATCATCTGAGTTTCGGATTGTTATTCGTGCGATCAGGTAACAACCTGTCCCTTTTTCTTAAATCTTTTATTCTACTATTTTCTTGTCTATTTTATTATCTAGCTTACCTAAATATTTCGTGGCAAATTCCTTTCCTCCTAGACCGAAGGCGAGGCCGAATGCTAATGCTACTCCACCTAATACGAGAATAAAGGCAGCATTTACGATGGAATGAGCAACCCCAAGCTGGTCTAATGCCATAAAGACAGTAACTGCAAAGATTGCATATTTCCCAACAGCTGCAAGTGTCCGCGAGTAGCTGTTCTTTAAAATGTTTTGTAAAATACGTTCTACTAAATGACCTAAATATAATCCAACTCCTAAAATAACTAGTGCAGCGAATAACATCGGTAAATAAGCAATCACGCCTGTTGCAAGAGTCACTAAGAACTCTAAGTGGACAATTTGTAATGCTTCCACTGTAAATAATAAAACAATCACTATTTTTGCGAGCATACCAACGATTTGTGAAAGATTGTACTTGGATTGCTCTGGATTTAATGAGCCAATGCCCATATGGTGAAATAAATTATTAAATCTTAAGCGCCAAAGCATTTGAGTAACCATTTTTTCGACCCATTTTCCAAGCCATAAGCCCACCAATATTAAGATTACCGCCACAGCGATGTTTGGAATGAGGGAGAGCACATGATGAAGCATCGTTATGGCCGGGTCGGAAATTCCTTTTAGGTCGAGTTTTTCTAGGGCTGTAATAATCGTCGGAATTAAGATTAAGATAAACACAATATTGCCAATCATACTTGAAAGTGTGGTACCCTCACCTGTCGGGCTCAACCCAAACCGTTGACCAATTCTCTCTGTACCAATACTTCTTAAAAAGTTTGTTAGAATATCACGGACAATTTTAGCAATAAGCCAGCCGACAAAGACAATCAGTGCGGCAGCAAATAACTTAGGTATAAAGGCAAGCAAAGTTGATAGGGTGTTTGCGAAAGGTTCAGAAACACCTTCCATTTGCAATGCATCTAAGACACCTGGTAAAAATAGTAAGAAAACAAAGTAGAAAAGAGCTTTTGCGATACTATTTACCTTACTTACAGCATCCGCTGGATTATTTGTCATCTTCCATTGGACTAAAAGACGTTCAAAATGAAACATTGCTGAGGCCTTTTTAAAGAGCATACGAACGAGTGAGGCAACTGCCCAAGCTAGTAGTAATATTAAAGCAGCCTTTAAAACGTTCGGAATCGCTGCTGTAATGATTGATAACATTTGAACCAGTGGTGCGGCAATCAAGCTTAAGTTCAGCATATTAAAAAAGATAGTCCACACAAACACTAGTAAAATATAATAAACAATTTTTCCAATAATCACTTCAGAGGAGTATTTTCTCTTTTCAAAGTTTGAAAAAAGCTTATCATCAAAGCGTGTTTTCTTTAAAATTGCCTCGACACCTTTACCGATACTCTTTGCAATCAGCCAGCCAACCAATAATACAAGCAGGGCAAACAGCAAGTTCGGAAGCTGATTAAAATAAGAGTACCAACCCGTCATCATTTGATTCATATCCATCGTATCGATCTCCTTTTCCTAATTTTTTTCAGTTTCCAACTTATTTACGTAAGTAAGTTTTCTATTGGATATATAACCCTAATAAAAGAAATGAAACCTTATTTTTTTTACTATTTGGTTCATACTCCATCAAAAATAATTTTTTCAAATAGGAATCAGAGGCTCTCAAAAAAGGGCCTTTAATAGAAAGAAAACGATTTTTTATTCTGGTATGGATCATCCATACCCTACTCTCGAAAAAAATGAGGTTTCGTATTTTATACAGTGGGAATATAACCAATATGCAAACGAAAGGGGCTGAAAGGTATGAGTTTAATAGCAAATCCAATAACCATATTGGCACCATTAACCTCCCACGTTTACTTATTGGATGAGATTTCATTGCTTAACAGCAGATAGCGCAGCTCTTGGCACTTCTAAAAGATACTTACCGTTCCATTAGAAGGAGGAATCAGCAATGACTAGGAATTGGAAGAAAAAATTATTAGTTGGTGGAATGGCTGCTTCCCTTACATTCGGCGGATTAGCCGGTTGTGGAGATGGAGTCGACCAAGATAATGGCATTAGTGATGGACAACAAAAAGATGCCGTAGATAATGATACACAGAAGGAAGCAAACGGAACGATGAAGGACGCGAAGGCGAACATGAAAGAAGCTATGAATAATGTAGAGAAAAAATTAGAAGATAACGGTGTTGGTGATGGAGTAGATCAAGATAATGGTATTAGCGATGGTGAAAAGAAAAATGAACTAGATAAT
Source organism: Bacillus sp. OV166 (assembly GCF_900177675.1). GTDB lineage: Bacteria > Bacillota > Bacilli > Bacillales > Cytobacillaceae > Neobacillus. Next base: position 6,447,083 of record NZ_FXWM01000001.1, read on the forward strand.
AAAAATCCATAAGAACAAATACTAGGAGGGTAAACAATATGAATAAGGATAAATTGTCAGGTAATGTAGATCAAGTAAAAGGTGAGGCTAAAGAGCAATGGGGTCATTTAACAGATGATGATTCAAAGGTAGCAGAAGGAAAAATGGATAAAGCAAAAGGCAAAGTAAAAGAAGGCGTTGGCGAAGTAAAAGATAAACTATCAAGATAGTAAACATTCACATTGGCAGCCTATTGATGATACTACTATATTCATTTTTTATAAAACATCCAAATTTTAAATAAGAGGAGGAGTAAAATGAACAAACATGAAAAAAACATTGTAGGTGTGTATCAATCCGAACAAGAGGCTATTGCCGCAATTGAGGATCTTGTAAAATGGGGATACGATAAGTCAGAAATCAGTGTAATCGGTAAAGATCACAATCACGTTGATTACGTTACCGAAGAAACAGGCACTGCAGTCGAAGATACCGCAGCAACAGGTGCGATTACAGGTGGGGCACTTGGTGGCGCAACAGGATTATTAGCTGGACTTGGCGCTCTTGCCATACCGGGAATTGGCCCGATTGTCGCAGCAGGTCCAATCGCCGCAAGCATAATGGGTGCTTTAACCGGTGCAGGTTTAGGAGGATTAACTGGAGCACTGATCGGACTTGGAATTCCAGACGATGAAGCCAGGTATTATGGGGAGTCCGTTGAAGAAGGTAAGATCTTAGTCCTAGTCAAGAAAAGAGAAGACTCTGCCCATAATATGGTCGACAGTGAAGAAGAGCCCCCTTTAGACGTAGAACCAACACCTGATCATGAGGAAAACCGATTCAATACGATTAGAAATCGAAACCCTGCCTTGAGTAACAAATATTAAGTAAATAATAGATACAAAAAAAGAAGAGGTTCCCCCACCTCTTCTTCTTCATATTCATATAAAACCCCTTTAAATTAACCGGCCGCCTTCCCCCAAGCAGCCTAACTCTCCCTTAACAACTAGCTGAAAAAGTCTGCTAAGATATCAAGGTTATTTTGCATAAAATCTAAAGCGATATTCGGCATCACACCAAACAGCACCGACCCAACCACAGCAACAATCAAGACCACAATAATTCCGAATGGAAGATTGAACTTGCTGTCATCACTTGCCGGACGGAAGAACATTTGCGTCATCACACCGAAATAGTAGAAATACGAAACGACCGTCGTCGCAATCATAATCGACGCAAGCACATAATGCGGTGTACCATAAAATGCCCCGATAAAGATGTTTAATTTTCCAATGAAACCAGCTGTACCCGGGAAACCTGCCAACGAAACAAGCAGTAAGCCCATCACGACTGCAAGCACCGGCGAGCGGCGATACAATCCAGCAAAATCAGCAATCTTCGTTGAACCTGTTTTTTCGCTAACCACCTGGATGACCGCAAACGCGCCAAGGTTCATGAACAAATAAGCGAGCAAGTAGAACCAGATCGAATAAAACATATTCGAGCTTAAAGATGTTAACGCCACTAAAATATAGCCGGCATGAGCGATACTTGAGTAAGCAAACATCCGTTTTATGTTCGACTGCTTCAAAGCAATCACGTTACCAATAATCATGGTCGCCCCAGCGATAAAGGCGATATAGTCCTGCATCTCTAGCAAAATCGGCATTTGTGGATTTCCAACCGATGCGGCAGAACCAAATACTGTTAACAAAATGCGGAGTACAATCACAAAACCCGCTGTCTTCGAAACCACACTTAGAAAAGCGGTAACCGGTGTTGGCGCCCCTTGGTAAACATCTGGTGCCCACATATGGAACGGGGCCGCACCTAATTTAAAGGCTAATCCAACAAAAACCATCAAAAATGCCAAGGTTAACAAGTACGCTTGCTGGCTATCCGTAACCGTGGACAACCGGCCGGCAATGTCGAGCAAGTTGGTGGAGCCTGTTAAGCCATAGATATAGCTCATCCCAAACAACGTAATCGCAGTCGAAATTCCGCCATTGATGACGTATTTCATCGCTGATTCGTTAGACTCTAAATGATACTTGCGGATCCCCGCTAAAATATAAGAAGAAACAGTTAACAATTCCAAGCCGATAAACAGGGTAATTAGATCGCCGCTGGATGTCATAATCATCGCACCGAGCAAGGCCGATAAGAACAAGTAATAAAACTCGCCGCGATATTCTTCCAAGCCGTCTTTCGGCTCATAGCTGACGGCCAAGAACATGACCAGACCTGCACCCGCAAGCAGCAATAATTTAAAGGCCATCGCAAAACTATCTAAGCGGAACGAATTCTCCAAAATCGACGTCACTGGTCCGCCGACCATGCCAAGCACAGAAACGATCGCTGCAAAAATGGCCGCAATCCCGATCCAGCCGAGAATTTTTCGATCCATATTTTTCGGCATAAATAAATCTAAAAGTGTAAGAAGTGCAGATACACCAAGGATGATGAACTCTGGCGTCATGGCACTCCAATTCATTTGCTGCAAGGTCTCAAGACTCATCCTTCATCACCCTCCTATCCCTAGCATGATCGTTTCAAGTGTAGTTTGTAGCGGTGCGCTGAGGACACTTGGGAAAACACCAATTAAAACGATTAACAACATCAAAATGACAACCGGCACGAATTCCACGCCTTTCAGATCAAGGACGCCGGTAAATTCACGATGTGACTTGCCGTACGTAATCCCTAACACCGCGCGAAGCAAGTAAGCCGCCGTCATGATAATCCCGATCGTACCGACTGCGGCAATCCACGGCATTTCTTTGAAAAGACCGAGGAACGCCATAAACTCACTGACAAATCCAGACATCCCTGGCAAGCCAAGCGACGCCATCCCTGCAGCCAACAAGAAGCCGGCTGCAATCGGCATGCCCTTCGCCATTCCGCCCAGATTCTCGATCAGCGATGTATCGGTGCGTTCATAAAGGATGCCCACCAAGAAGAACAACAGCGCGGAAATCAATCCGTGCGAAATCACTTGGAAAATCGCCCCCTGAACCCCAGCCTCATTCATCGCCGCAAGTCCGATTAACACAATACCCATATGAGAAATGGATGAATAAGCCAAAACCATTTTAAAGTCTGTTTGAATGAACGCTAGGAACGCCCCGTAGAGGAGGTTAATCACTCCAAGGACAGCAATCAGCGTCGCAAGTGTCTTAAATTGCTCGGGAAAAATCCCCATTCCAAAACGAATTAATCCGTACGCACCGATTTTCAGGAGAATCCCTGAGTGGATCATAACAACAGATGGCGGCGCTTGAACGTGTACCTTCAGCATCCAGCTGTGTAATGGGAAAATCGGTAATTTTACACCAAACGCAATCAATAAGGAAATGAACAAGCCAAGCTTCAAGTCGCCAGACAGCGGCGCATTTTGATCGGCCATTATTTGGACTAACGCATCAATGTTTGTTGTCCCTGTTTTTGCAAACAGAATCATTATCACTATAAGCAGTACGGCTGACCCTAAGCCGTTATAAATTAAGAAGCTGTAAGCTGCCTTTTCTTTTTCAAAATAACCCCATTTTCCGATTAAGAAGAAGGTCGGGATTAAAGTGATTTCAAAGAAGATGAAGAACAGAATTAAGTTTTCGGCGGTAAATACGCCGAGCATTCCGATTTCTAACAGAAGGAAGAGCATGAAATAGCCTTTCCATTCCTTTTTCACAAACTTTGCCGCCGCAATCGCTGACAGCGTCGCTACGACCGCTGTGAGGACGACCAACAAGAGTTGAAAGCCGCTCAAGGCAAGTTCATAGTACACCGAGAAAACTGGCTCTTCGACGCCGGTCATGCCGCGGAACTGAATCCACGGGACGGATACGGTAAAGTCCGCCAAATCCTTGCCAAATTGATAATGAAGATAGGCCGCTAGGGCCAACAGTAAGGCCGGCAGTGTGGCTAGGAAGCCAACCGCTTTAATCGCTTTTTCCGCCGTTTTAGGCATGATAGCCAAAACGATGATACCTAGTAAAGGGGAGAATACTAGGATTGAAAGAACAGATGTTAAATTCATCGTAAGTACCCCCCAGTTAATGCAAAGATGACAACGAGTACCGCTAGCCCAATAAAGGCGACCGCGCCGTACGTTTGAACCTGTCCGGTTTGCAGCTTCGAACCTGCTGCCCCAAGACCTTGGACAATCCCAACCACACCCTTGACGATTCCGCCGACAAGGAAGACATCAATGAAACGTAAGAAATAGCTTAGTCCTTTGGTGAATGCGACGATCGTCAGTTGATAGAACTCGTCGACGTAATATTTGTTCGTTAAAATCGTGTGTAATGTATCCCCTGTGCCGCTTAACCAGTTGCGGGCCACAGACCGCTTGCTGTACATCAGGTAAGCAAGGTAAATTCCCGCTAAGGAAACAACCGTTGCGGCAATCATGATCCAGCTTGGACCTTCGACGTGGCCATGGTGCGCGAGCGCTTCGTTGCCATCAACAAGCCAGTCGCCAAGGAACGTTCCAAACCAAGGTGTATTGACATAACCGGCAACAATCGCCAGCACTCCAAGGAGAATCATCGGGTAAGTCATGTTGGCTGGTGATTCATGCACATGCTTTTGTTCTCCGCGTGCTTCACCGGTAAATACCATGAAGAACAAGCGGAACATATAGAAAGCGGTCATAAATGCGGCCGCAAGTGCGAGTAAGAAGAGGAATGGATGTCCGCCTTCCCAGGCCGCAACTAAAATTTCATCTTTGGAGAAGAATCCGGAAAGCCCTGGGACACCGCTGATCGCGAGTGTTCCGATTAAGAATAGCGGTCCGGTTAGTTTGAGCTTTTTCCAAAGTCCGCCCATTTCTTCGATGTTCTGAGTATGTACCGCATGAATGACGGAGCCGGCTGCTAAGAATAATAGCGCCTTGAAGAATGCGTGTGTCATCAGGTGGAATACCCCAGCAACATAACCGGCAGACCCTAAGGCAAGCATCATGTAGCCAAGCTGTGAGACCGTTGAATACGCGAGGACGCGTTTGATATCGGTTTGCACAAGACCAATGCTTGCCGCAAAAATCGCGGTAAACGCACCAATCACGGCGATCGTAAGGAGCGCTGTTTTGCTTGCTGCGAACAGTGGAAATAGTGCCGCTACCAAATAAACCCCGGCCGCTACCATCGTCGCCGCGTGGATTAAGGCCGAAACAGGCGTCGGACCTTCCATCGCATCCGGAAGCCAGGTGTGAAGCGGGAACTGACCCGACTTACCAACCGCCCCGATGAAAATAAGAATGGCAGTTAAGGTGATCATGGTGCCTGACACCGCACCGGCATCAACGGCAGCGAAAATTTCACTATATTCAAAGCTTTTGGTTTCCCAGAATAGCAGAATCATGCCGATAAATAAGCCTACGTCCCCGATCCGGGTCATAATAAACGCTTTTTTCGCGGCCGCCTTCGCTTCGTCCTTGTAAAAATAAAAACCGATTAATAGGAAGGAACCGACACCGACAAGCTCCCAGAAAATATAGGTTTGCAGCAAGTTTGGTGAAATCACCAGACCAAGCATTGCAAACGTAAAGAGTCCTAAATAGGCATAGAATACTGGAAACCGCTCGTCCCCTTGCATATAACCTTTGGAGTAGGTATGTACTAAGAAACTTACGAGCGATACGATAAACAGCATTAATGCATTTAATTGATTCACTTCAAAGCCCGCTGTTAGATGCATATCTCCTATCGTGAGCCAGTCAAATTTCGTAACATAGGTTGGCTCAGAAAAGCGCTCGAATAATACCAAAATCGAGTAGACAAGCGAAGCCAATGTGAGCAGAATCCCCACATACGCACTCGCCTCCTTCAGTCGCTTCCCGAAAAGAAGAAGGATCAAAAACGATAATAGCGGGAAAAGCGGTATGAGCCATGCATTCTCCATCATTATCACTATCCCCTTAGACACGGGCGGTAGCTGTCACCACCCGAGTTTTGTCGAAAGTTATTTTTATCTGGTGCCTGACACCCTTCGTGGACAAATCCGCATAAATGTCCGCGTACAGTGGACAACTCAACACAAAGTTGTAGTGTCCGTCCACCGTGGACAAAATGACGAAGTGTCTTTTCATGGTGCCTGACACCCAATTTTTTTTAGTTTTTCATTGTGTCAATTTCGTCGATGTTGACGGTCTTTTTGGCACGGTAGAGTGAGATTAATATGGCTAGACCGACAGCTGCTTCGGCTGCTGCGACGCTGATCGCGAACAGGGCGAAGATTTGGCCCGTAATGGACGGCGCCATTCCATATTTGCTGAAGGTTACGAGATTAATATTGACCGCGTTCAGCATTAATTCAATCGAAATCAGGACAATCACGGTGTTTCTTTTGGTAAGTGCACCGTATAAACCGATGCAAAACAAGATCAGTGCAAGTGCCAGGAAGGCTGAAGCGGGAACAGAACTCATTGGTCGTCCGCCTCCTTCTTCTCATTTTTCGCTAAGATAATCGAACCAACAAGGGCGACTAATAGTAAAACAGACGTTAACTCAAACGGAATGATGTATTTTGAGTAAAGTGCTTTACCGATTTGCATCGTGTTGTTTTCATGCAAGGTGGTCGGAACCTGTTCGATATTGAAATTGTAAATGCCAAGGTAAACAGCAAATGCAAAGCCGAGAATCCCTAAGAAGACGAGGATTTTTCTCCATTTTCCTGTTTGTGGTTCATGTTCATCATTATGCTTTGTTAACATGATTCCAAACAGCATGATGATGGTAATCGCACCTGAATAGATTAAGATTTGCACGGCTGCCACAAATTCGGCTGACAGCAGCACGTAAATTCCAGCGATTGCCACAAAGGTGAAGATCAGTGAAACGACCATATGAACCACCTTGGTAAGATTTAAAAGAAGCACACCGCCGATAATGGCGACAAGTGCGAGTCCCATAAAAGCGAGGAATTCGCCGGAAAAGGTCATGGTTTATTCACCTGCCGTATGTTTTCATCGTTTTCATCTAACCATTCTAGGTTTTTAAATAACATGTCACGGCTGTATTCAGCGAGCTCGAAGTTATTGGTCATGATAATCGCTTCGGTCGGGCATACCTCCGTACATAAGTCACAAAGGATGCAAATTTCAAAGTTAATATCATAGGTATCAATGATTTTCCCTTTTTTCGTTGGGTCCGGATGCTTTTTACCCGTTAAATTAATACAATCCGTCGGACAGATGTTCATGCACTGATTACAAACAATACACTTTTCCGGATAAAACTTTTGAATACCGCGGAACCGGTCTGGCAGTGGAAGCGGCTTGTTTGGATAATCATACGTAACCTTTTCTTTGGTCAAGTTTTTTAGGGTATATTTCAAGCCTTTTGCTAATCCAAGCACGTTTTTCACCCCTTTTACATTTTAAAGATGGTTTCCTTTATTTACGCTGTTAAACTTGGCTGTTGATTTGCGCTCCAATCAACTTGGTTATAAAAATCAATACTGACCTTTAACACAGCTTTTTTTTAAAAGAATAATGATTTAACTAATGCTGTTAAGAATATGTTTGCTAGTGCGATTGGCAACAGTACTTTCCAGCCAAATTCCATGAGTTTGTCGGCGCGGAAACGTGGTAGCGTTGCCCGCAGCCAGATGTAGACAAAGACGACGACGCTGAATTTAAGTGCAAACCAGACGGCGCCTGGGATGAAGTCCAGGAAGCTGATTGGTGCCAGCCAGCCGCCAAGGAAGACGACGGTAATGAGTGCGGACATTGCGAATAAGTACACATATTCAGCGAGCATAAAGAAGGCCCAGCGGAATCCGGAATATTCTACGTGATATCCAGCGACTAGTTCGTTTTCCGATTCCGGCAGGTCAAATGGTGTCCGGTTTAATTCGGCGATTGATGCAATGAAAAAGACGATGAAGCCGATTGGCTGTAAAAGTACGAACCAGCCATGTTTTTGTGCTTCGACGATATCATTTAGGTTTAAACTTCCTGATAAAAGGATGACGCCTAGGACGGACATGACTAACGGGATTTCGTAAGAAATCATTTGGGCTGAAGCACGCATACCTCCTAAGAGGGCGTACTTGTTATTTGATGCCCAGCCGCCAAGGAGCATTCCAAAGGTGGTTAATCCGCTAACGGCAATATAATAGAGTAATCCGACACCAATGTCAGCAAACTGAAAGGCGTCTGTGAATGGCATCGTCGCTAAGACCATAAAGGATGGCGCGAAGGCGATGACTGGTGCAATGATAAATAATGGCTTGTCGGCTGCCTTTGGAATGATGTCCTCTTTTAATAACAGCTTGAGGACGTCTGCGACGGTTTGTAATAGTCCCCATTTACCGCCGACCTGGTTTGGACCATGGCGCAGCTGCATGTAGCCTAAGACTTTCCGCTCTGCTAAAATTCCGTAGGTAACAAATCCTAATACGATTAAAAGCAAGACAGCGCCGAGTAAAAAGAAAATTCCAAAGTTAGCCCAACCCGGACTTGACTGGAGCAATTCTTCTATCATTAGCCGTCAACCTCCCCAAGGACAATATCAACTGCCCCTAAAATAGCAATCATGTTTGCAATGTTTTCACCCTTTAAAAGTTTCGGGAGAATTTGCAGGTTATAGAAGGATGGTCTTCTAAACTTTAAGCGGTACGGCTCTTTTTTGCCGTCGCTATAAATATAGCAGCCAATCTCTCCACGCGGTGATTCAATGCGGACGAAGGCTTCCCCTTTAGGTGCCTTAATGATTTTCGGCACTTTCGCCATAATTGGACCTTCACCAGGAAATTGTTCCACGGCTTGTTCAAGGATTTTCAAGGATTCTTCAATCTCCGCAAGACGCAAATGGTAGCGAGCTAAGCAATCGCCGTCTTCTGAGGTTGGTACATCAAAGGTAAAACGGTTGTAAACGGAGTAAGGCTCATCTTTACGAAGATCCCATTTCACGCCAGTACTGCGCAGGTTTGGTCCGCTCAGTGAATATTGGAGTGCCTCTTCTTTTGTATACTTACCGACGCCTTTGACCCGGTCGAGGAAGATTTCATTTCCGGACACAAGATCGTGATAGCCTTTCAGCTGGCCGCGCAGGTATGGTACAAAGCTGCCTACTTTTTCAATCCAGCCTTCAGGTGCATCCCACTTCACACCGCCAACGCGCATATAGTTGAAGGTCAAGCGGGCCCCTGATAATTCGTTGAGCATATTGATAATCATTTCGCGGTCACGGAAGGCATAGATGAACGGACTTGTTGCACCTAAGTCAAGGATATACGTACCCCAGGCGACAAGGTGGCTGGCAATCCGGTTCAATTCCATCGCAATCACGCGTAAGAAATCAGCTCGTTCAGGAATTTCAATCCCCATCATCGTTTCAACGGCATGACAGAGGATATAGTTATTGGTCATCGAGGACAAATAGTCCATTCGGTCGGTGTAAGGAATAATCTGCGTATATTGCAGGTCTTCTGCTAATTTTTCGGTCCCGCGGTGTAAGTACCCGATGACAGGTTTCGCTTCGGTAATGATTTCCCCATCAATTTTAACAACCAGCCGGAACACTCCGTGCGTACTTGGATGCTGAGGACCGACGTTTAATATCATTTCTTCTGTTCTGATCATTGGTTACACCTCCACGTCGTACGGCTCGTAATCTTTTCGCAGTGGATGGCCAACCCATTCTTCGCCTAGCAAGATGCGCCGTAAGTCTGGATGTCCTGGAAACTTGATTCCTAGTAAATCATAGGCTTCACATTCAGGCCATTCTGCGCCTGCCCAAAGTGGCTGCAAGGACTCAATTGTTGGTTCGCTGCGGTCAATCCTCACTTTTAGGGCGACGGACTGACGGTTTTTGTATGAGTATAAGTGAACATAAACTTCCATATGTGTTTCAAAGTCTGTCCCATGAAGCTCTGATAAATAATCGAACCCTAAGAGCTCATTGTATTTTAAAAATTGAGCTACTTTGTAATATGTATCACGCTTCGCCACAAGGGTTGGAACGTCCTTAGATAGTTTATTAATATAAGAATCTTCTAAAACATCCGGTCCCAGATGTTCGGTAATCACCTTCACATACTTATCGAGGTATGGCTGGTTTGGTGATGGCTTTGTTTCGGCTGCCGGTGCCGCTGTGGCATCCGTTTTTCCGCCTGCTGCGGCGGCTGCTTTCGCCTTGGCCGCTGCTACTGCTTTTGCTTTTGCCTTTGCTTTCGCCGCTGCAATCGCTTTAGCTTTTTCGTCATCGCCGCCTGCTGCTGCTTCTGAGTCGGTTCCTGCTCCTGCTCCTGCCGCTTTTGCTTTCGCCGCAGCCGCTGCCTTTGCTTTGGCTGCTGCCACTGCTTTCGCCTTGGCATCGTCTCCTGCTGGGACGTTATCGCCTTCACCAGTGTCGGCGTCGGCTGCTGGGGCTGCTCCGCCGGCTAGTTCCATCGCTTTTTTCTTCGCTGCGGCCGCCGCTTTTGCTTTCGCTACCGCTGCTGCCTTTTTCTTTGCTAAGTCGTCACTGTCTTCTGAGGCAGAAGTTTCAGCCGCTGGTGCTGGTGTTTCAACTGGCGCAGATTCCTCGGCTGGGGCTGTACCGCCAGCAAGTTCCATCGCTTTTCGCTTTGCCGCTGCTGCTGCCTTCGCTTTCGCTACCGCCGCTGCCTTTTTCTTCGCTAGATCGTCGCCGTCATTTGTCGGTACAGGCTCTGGTGCTTCGGCATTAACTGGTTCCGCCGGTTTCTCCTCCTGCTTCGGAGTTGGTGAGGCTTCCCCTGCAGCCTTCGCCGCCCGTTTCGCCGCCGCTGCCGCTTTCGCCTTTTCAACGGCTTCCTTTTTTAACTGATCAAGATCTTTATCCCCACTCATCGGTTAGATCACCTTCTTCCCAGTCTTCGCTTCATAGCGAATCTTTTCCTTTAATTTATTGATTCCATAAATTAAAGCGGCTGGGTTTGGAGGGCATCCAGGTATGTACACATCGACAGGAACGATCTGATCGACTCCCTTAACGACGGAATAAGACTTTACATACGGCCCACCTGCTGTCGCACAAGAACCCATCGCAATGACCCATTTTGGTTCAGGCATTTGGTCATACAATCTTCGTAAAATTGGTGCCATCTTCTTCGTCACCGTTCCGGACACAATCATACAATCGGACTGGCGTGGTGACGTACGGAAAAAGGAACCCGAACGATCCAAATCATAATTCGCTCCGCCTACACCCATCATCTCAATCGCACAACAAGCTAGACCAAATGTCACCGGGTAGATCGAACTGCTTCGAGCCCAAGCTTTAATTTGCTCTAGCGTAGTCATAAATACATTTCGCTGTAACTCGGCCATTTCTTGTTGTGAAATGCCATCTAATTTTAATTCCATCGTAGCACCTTCTTTTTCCAGGCATACACAAGGCCAATTAATAACATAATAACGAAAATCAACATCTCGATTAGTGCAAAAATCCCCAGTTTATCATAGGCCACCGCCCATGGATATAAAAACACGGTTTCTACATCAAAAATAACAAACATCAGGGCAAAAATATAATAGCGGACATTAAACTGAACACGGGAATCGTGAAAAGGCTCAATACCGCTCTCATATGTGGTATACTTCGCTTCGCTCGGTTTATGCGGACGCAGAAGCTTACCTAAATATAAAGCCACCACAGGCAGCAGCACCCCAAGACATAGGAACGCAAAGACGACCAGATAATTATTCTGATATACATTTAGAAGTTCCATGCCTATCCCCTCCAATGTTGTAAATTTTCATACTAATGAATATTGTAACCGAATTCATTATAGCATTGTTACAAACCCATGTCGACAAACCAAATTCATAAAAATTGGAATTCAATCCGCCGCGAAATTCCTGATTAAAAGGCTCTTGAGAGCTCGCTCTCAAAAGAGACTTTCAATCAGGAATTTTGCAAGCTTCAGCGATAGCTGAAGCGCAGGATGCGCTAGCATCCGGCGGGTAAAATTACAATTTACACCTGAACTAAGTCGTCGACATGAAGTCCCCTCCCCTGAGCGTTTGTGTGATCTCGCAGAAACACATCCTGAATTACTTCAGAGATGACGCAAGAGCGAACCCGCCACACTGGATTAAAAGGACATGCTTTAGCACACGTGATCTGGAGCGTAGCGGAAGATGACGTGCATAAAGGGTTCGCAAGAACCCCATAACCTACCTAATAATTCGACAACAACCCCTATTTAACAATAAAATGTGAACAATGTCAGTGAGTTTTGTCATTAAAAATACATCGAATATCTCTTTTTTAAAACAACTTATATTTTTCTAAAAAAGTAATAAACAAACCAAACAAAACTCAACCTCACATTAATGTAAACATGTCCCTCTACAATCATATTCACACCCAAACTTTTCATGCTTTATTCCGGAATTAGCTCCAGATTTAATAGCCAGTCGGGAGACTGGGTAGGTAACTTTTATTCCCTATATCTAGCGGACCACCTAATTCCAACCCCAACTCTTTAAAATTACCATTTTTAATAAAACCCCTCCCATTTAATTACCCGAAGTACAACTTAAATACCGCCACCTATCCAAAAAGTCAGTCGCAAGACTGGCTAGGTATCTAATTTACTCTAATTATAGAAATAACTCTCCCTCAAAGGCCTTTCCAAATACCTCTTTCAATAAAACCAGACCTTCACTGTCCACTTCTCCCAGTTTACTGTCCACTCCCCTATAAACCCACAAAACAACCCAAAAAGACAGTCGCAAGACTGGCTAGGTATCTAATTTACTAAAATTAAAGAAATACCCCTACCTCATAGGCTCTTCCAGATACCTCTTTTAATAAAACCTCATATTTACTATCCACTTCTACCCATTTACTGTCCACTTCCCTAATAATACTCTCCACTCCCCTATAAACCCTCAAACCACCCAAAAAGCCAGTCGCAAGACTGGCTAAGTAACATTCTTTCTTCCCATCATGAATACGCTAAAATCCCCTCCCTCCACACCACAACCATAACCACACATCCCCAAAAAACCACAAAAAAACCCCTCCAGCGGCAAACTAATTGCCACCAAAGGGGTTCGACTTCTTTTTCAAAAACACTATATTCTTCTTTCCGATACGCCGAGGCGATTGATGGCACGCTGCAAGGCAAGCTCAGCACGTCTGAAATCGGTATGATCAGCTTGATGGTCTTTCAGACGCTGTTCTGCGCGTTCCCTCGCTCTTATGGCACGTTCAACATCAATTTCAGACGCAGTTTCCGCTGATTGGGCTAAGATAGTCACCTGATCAGGACGGACCTCTAAAATTCCACCGCTGACCGCGATAAATTCCGTTTTTCCGTCTTTTTTAAGACGTACGGAAGTAATTTCGAGCGGAGCCACCAACGGCATGTGGCCTGGGGAAATCCCCAAATCACCACTTGTTGCCTTGGTACTTACCATTTCCACATCTGAATCAAACACCGGGCCATCGGGAGTAACAATACTGACTCGAATCGTCTTCATTTTTTACCCTCCAGGCTCTGTTTAGACCTCTACACCCATGCGTTTCGCACTCTCAATAACATCCTCAATACGGCCAACGAGACGGAAAGCATCTTCTGGAAGGTGGTCATACTTACCTTCAAGAATCTCTTTGAAACCACGAACCGTTTCCTTAACAGGTACATAAGAACCTGGCTGGCCAGTAAACTGTTCAGCAACGTGGAAGTTTTGAGATAAGAATACTTGAATACGACGCGCACGTTGTACCGTTAACTTATCATCATCACTTAGTTCATCCATACCAAGGATCGCGATAATATCTTGTAACTCTTTATAACGTTGCAATGTTGATTGTACTTGGCGAGCTACATTATAGTGCTCCTCACCAACAATATCAGGTGACAATGCACGTGATGTTGAAGCCAAAGGATCCACCGCTGGGTAAATACCCATCTCAGAAAGCTTACGCTCAAGGTTTGTTGTTGCATCTAAGTGAGCGAATGTTGTAGCCGGAGCCGGATCCGTATAGTCATCGGCCGGTACATAAATCGCTTGGATCGATGTAACTGATCCTAAGTTTGTAGAAGTAATACGCTCTTGTAATTTACCCATCTCAGTAGCAAGAGTTGGCTGGTAACCTACCGCTGATGGCATACGGCCAAGTAGCGCGGAAACCTCAGAACCTGCTTGCGTGAAACGGAAAATGTTATCCATGAAGAAAAGAACGTCTTGTCCTTGCTCATCACGGAAATACTCAGACATAGTCAAACCAGTTAGAGCAACACGCATACGTGCGCCAGGCGGCTCGTTCATTTGTCCGAATACCATCGCAGTTTTCTTGATAACTCCTGAATCAGTCATCTCGTGGTAAAGGTCATTACCTTCACGTGTACGCTCACCAACACCGGCGAATACCGAAATACCACCGTGCTCTTGAGCGATGTTATTGATCAATTCCTGGATTAATACGGTTTTACCTACACCCGCACCACCGAAAAGACCGATTTTTCCACCTTTAATATATGGTGCAAGAAGGTCTACTACCTTAATACCAGTTTCAAGAATTTCAACTTCAGTAGAAAGGTTTTCAAATGTTGGTGCTTCGCGGTGAATCGAATCACGGCGCTCACTTGCTGGAATCTCAGCCGCAAGGTCAATCGTTTCACCCAATACGTTAAATACACGACCAAGTGTTACATCACCAACTGGTACAGAAATCGGTTTACCAGTATCTTCAACTTCTATTCCACGAGTTAAACCATCTGTGGTAGACATCGCGATCGTACGAACTGTATCATCACCTAAATGAAGAGCTACTTCAAGGGTAATGTTGATATCAACTTCGGATGCATTACTCGATTTACTTGAAATTTTCAACGCATTATAAATCGCAGGCAGATGACCGCTTTCGAACTTAACGTCAACTACCGGACCCATAATCTGAAGAACGCGTCCTTTGCTCATCGTTTTCCCTCCTTACTTACTCTCTCGCAGAAACCATCACAAGCATTTTTATGAAAATGAACTCATTGTGGTCACGCGTCTTGTTCTATAATGAACAAAATGAGTGGGAACGGACATAGCATTCCCTGCTCAAAATCTAGTCAAACCCTCTACATCGGGTTCATTTTTAAAATAAAGGTTTTATTCAAGCGCTGCCGCACCGCCAACGATTTCCGTGATTTCCTGGGTGATCGCTGCTTGACGGGCACGGTTGAAAACTAGTGTATAGTGATTAATTAATTCTTTAGCATTATCAGTTGCATTTCTCATTGCCGTCATCCGAGCAGCATGCTCACTCGCTTTGCTGTCTAAGAGTGCTCCGTAGATCAAACTTTCAGCATATTGAGGCAGGAGAACTTCTAATATTTCTTCAGCAGACGGCTCAAATTCATAGGAAATGAGTTTGTTTGAAGTCGCTAAGTCCGATAACGGAAGGAGCTTCTTCTCCTGTACTTCCTGTGAAATGGCACTTACATAATGGCTGTAATAGACATATAATTCATCGAAAGTTCCATCGGTAAACATTCCAACCGTTGCACGGGTAATGTCTTGAATGTCAGCAAAGTTAGGCTGAGCTGGAATCCCAATCGATTCAAGGACCACATTCATGCCGCGTTTGACAAAAAAGTCACGTGCCATTCTTCCGATTGCAATGATCGCGAATTCATCATTCGATTTATGACGGCTTTGGATTGTTTGATAAACATGACGGAGAACGTTGCTGTTAAAACCGCCAGCAAGTCCGCTGTCAGAAGTCATAACAATATAACCGGTTTTCTTAACAGGTCGACTGGTCAGCATGGGATGATTTACTCCGCCTGAGCCAATTGCAATCGATGCCGTTACTTCTTGGATTTTTTCCATATAAGGTACAAATTGCTTTGCATTGACGACGGCACGATTCCACTTTGCAGCAGAGGTCATTTCCATTGCTTTGGTTATTTGACTCGTCTTTTTAGTTGAATTGATACGAGTTTTTATCTCACGTAATGAAGCCATAGGTTCTCACCACCCTTTTTCAAAGAATGTCTGGTTGGGCGTGCGGCCCGCCTTACGGGTGCCGCGCGCTCACCGTTCTAAATGTCAGACCCTATTATTCGGAAACTGCAAACGTCTTTTTGAAGGCGTTGATTGCAGAAGCCATATCGTCATCAGAAGGAAGGTCCTTCGTTTTTGTAATATGGTCTAACAACTCTTTGCGGTTGTGGTCTAACCAATTAAGGTATTCTGATTCAAAACGACGGACATCCTCTAATGGAATATCATCAAGGAAACCGCGTGTTAATGCGTAAAGGATTGCAACTTGCTTTTCAACTGAAAGTGGCTTGTGAAGATCTTGTTTCAGAACTTCAACCGTACGTGCACCACGATTAAGTTTCGCTTGGGTTGCTTTATCTAAGTCTGATCCAAACTGAGCAAATGCTTCTAATTCACGGTATGATGCAAGGTCAAGACGTAAGGTACCAGATACCTTTTTCATCGCCTTGATTTGTGCAGATCCACCTACACGCGATACGGAAAGACCCGCGTTGATCGCCGGACGAACACCGGAGAAGAATAAGTCAGATTGTAAGAAAATTTGTCCATCAGTAATTGAAATAACGTTTGTTGGGATATAAGCTGAAACGTCGCCTGCTTGCGTTTCAATGAACGGAAGCGCAGTGATTGAACCAGCACCAAGTGTATCGTTAATTTTTGCAGCACGCTCTAGTAAGCGGCTGTGCAAGTAGAAAACATCCCCTGGATAGGCTTCCCGACCTGGAGGACGACGAAGCAGCAAGGAAAGCTCACGGTAGGCAGCTGCTTGTTTAGAAAGATCATCATATACGATCAATACGTGTTTGCCAGCATACATAAACTCTTCAGCCATTGCCACGCCCGCATATGGAGCTAGGTAAAGCAATGGAGCCGGTTGTGATGCAGATGCAGTTACAACGATTGAGTATTCTAACGCACCGTATTTACGAAGCGTTTCAACCGCGTTACGAACGGTTGATTCTTTTTGTCCGATCGCAACATAGATACACACCATGTTTTGACCTTTTTGATTGATAATGGTATCAATCGCAACAGATGTTTTACCTGTTTGACGGTCACCGATGACTAACTCACGTTGACCACGTCCGATTGGCACTAGAGCGTCAATCGCTTTGATACCTGTTTGTAATGGCTCATGAACGGATTTACGAGCCATAACGCCTGGAGCAACTGCTTCTACTGGGCGTGTTTTTGTTGTATTGATTGGACCCATACCATCAACTGGTTGTCCAAGTGAGTTAACAACGCGTCCGATTAGTTCCTCACCAACTGGAACCTCCATGATGCGTCCTGTACGGCGAACCTCGTCACCTTCTTTGATTTCAGTGAAAGGTCCGAGAATGATAATACCAACGTTATTTGCTTCAAGGTTTTGTGCCATACCCATAACGCCGTTTGAAAATTCAACAAGTTCTCCAGCCATGACATTGTCGAGGCCATGAACACGTGCGATACCGTCACCGATTGAGATAACTGTACCGACATCAGTCACTTGAATTTCCGCCTGATAGTTTTCAATTTGCTTTTTTATCAGGGCACTAATTTCTTCAGCTTTGATGCTCATGAGTTTCACCCCTAATCTTTCGAATCTAGCTTAACAATTTACGTTCTAAACGATCGAGTTTTCCTCTTAATGACCCGTCATATATACGATTTCCAATGCGAAGGCGGATACCGCCAAGCAGATTGGAATCTACGATATTTTCAATTTTTAGGGACTTTTTGCCCACTTTTGCTGCAAATACAGACGAGATTGCTTCGCGTTCCGCATCCGTTAATTCACGGGTGCTGTACACTTTCGCTTCGGCAATGCCCATCTCATCATTTGCCAGCTCTAAAAATTCATTTGCCACGTCAACGATTTGGTCTTCACGGTGGCGGTCGATTAAGATCAACATGGTATTTAATACATTTACATTTACTGTTGCGAAAGATGACTTAATGATTTCTTTTTTCGCTTCAATTGAAAGCTTAGAAGAATTTAAGATATTTTTTAATTCAGGATTGTATTGTACAACTTCCTTCACTACACGAAGTTCTTCTTCAATAACTCCGAGCGCTTGAGTTTCTTTCGCAATTTGGAAAAGAGCCAACGCGTAGCGTTTTGCTACCATTGAGTTACTCATCGCTCTTCTCCTGCCTCTTTAATATATTCGTTAATGAGCTGCTCCTGATCTGCTGCAGTTAATTCTTTTTCAATTACTTTAGAAGCAATTAATACAGATAGTGAGGCAACCTGTTCGCGAATAGCGGCAATAGCTTTTTCTTTTTGCTGCTCAATTTCAAGCTTTGCTGCTTCTTTGATGCGTTCAGCTTCTGTACGAGATGCCGCAACGATTTCTTCACGTTGAAGTTCACCTTGCTTTTTGGCATTTTCGATTAAGTTTTGTGCATCATTACGTGCTTCTTTTAACAGATTTTTTTGTTCTTGTAAAATCTTTTCTGCTTCTAAACGGCTGTTTTCTGCCGCACTAATTTCACTACCAATATGCTCTTCACGCGTCTTCATAATGCCCATTAATGGACCCCATGCAAACTTTTTGAGCAAGGCTAACAATACAAGAAAAACGATAAGCTGGAAGAAAATATCCCCAGTATTAATGTGGCCGCCGCCTTCAGCAGCAGTGGCTAATACTAAACTGTTTGTTAACACCCTCGGTTCACTCCTTTCAAGAGTTGCTTAACGATAGCAAAAACACATAAATGAATGGCGAGGATTTGTTGATCATCGCCATCTGGAATTTTTCTACTATTATCGGTTTAATACCATGAACGCGATAACTACACCGATAATCGGTAATGCTTCTACTAACGCAACCCCGATAAACATTGTTGTTTGAAGCAAACCACGATGTTCTGGTTGACGAGCGATACCTTCAACTGTACGACCTACGATAAGACCGTTACCAATACCTGCACCTACTGCTGCTAAACCGATTGCGATTGCTGCTGCTAAAACACCAATTGATCCTGTCATTACTTTTTTCCTCCTTAAATGTATAAAACATCAATTAATTTTTTATTTTGTTCATAAAAATGAACGGTGTATTATTAATGGTCGTGACTCACTTTATGAGCCAAGTAAACCATTGTTAACATTGTGAAAATATAAGCTTGAATCGTACCAACGAAAATAGAGAACCCTTGCCATACCAATGTTAGCGGCACAGCTGCAATGGTACCAACTATTCCTTGATGTGCTAAGCCTGTTGCTAATAGTGATAGAAGCAACTCACCCGCGTAAATGTTACCATATAGACGCAGACCAAGAGTCAGCGTATTGGCAAATTCTTCAATGATCTTCAATGGGAATAAGAATTTCATTGGACTGAAGAAACCTTCTGCATAGCCTTTGACACCTTTTAGCTTGACGCCATAATAATGGGATAGTGCCAGAACCATAACTGCTAGTGTTAAAGTGATGATTGGATCGGCTGTTGGTGATTTCCACCATAGCTTTTCATCCACCACAATTGCAAATGGAAGACCTAACATATTGGATACAAAAACATACATAATTAATGTAATCCCAAGGATGTGGAATCTCCCGCCATCTTTCCAATCCATCGTGCTGTTGATGATCCCTTTAACAAAGTCCATTACCCATTCAAAAAAGTTTTGCATCCCTGTAGGTTTCATTGCCAGCTTTCGTGTGGAAAGGACAGCAATTAGGAAAACAATTAGACTTGCTACTGTGATCATCAGCATATTTGCGCCGTTAAACCAAAGGCCCATAAATTTAAACTCTGGAACCTCATGATGCATGTAAACTCACCTCGCTTCCGCTTCATTTATGTACATGCAATGCATGGTAAAAATAATCTATCATAATGACAATATAGGATGTCATTAATCCTATCACTAAACTAATCATATCGAATTGCTCTGGGTATCTTAATGCGATTAACGCAGCAATTCCCGCCACAGCCATCCTCGAGAGCGAACCTAACGACTTGGGTTTTTTGCCCTCTGTTACCTTTTTATCAAAGCTCTCCGTCTTTCTAACTAGTATCCAAAGATTTAGATAACTAAAGCATGTCCCAAGAATCAGCCCTAGAAATATGGTTTGGTACGAGGTGAAACCCCAGCCTAGAACATAAATGGACAACAAGTAAAAAATCCATTTGCGCTGCCTGTTGAACATTACTCTGAAATCTGGCATAGTTATTTATCTCCTGAATAGAAATGACGGATTGAAAGAAGCATGGAATAGGTACCCGCTCCAAGACCTATAAGCAGTCCGATTATTAAGAATATTGGTTCGGTACCCCAATGCTGATCCAGCCATCTGCCTGAGAAAATACCTATTAGAATGGAACCTACTAATTGGGAGACAATTGCGGACATTAAAGCCATAGCTTGTAATGGGTTGCGGTTGTTTTTACGCATATAACACATCCTCACTCTGAGAGAATGTCAATCGGGCAAATAGTAAAATCCATAACCTAAATACTATCCTTAGATAGATTTATTTACATGAAAACCCTATCATTTACACCCTTAGTTAGCATACAATAGCACCCTGTCAATGTCAATGAAATTACGTGAATTATGCCACAAAGTATTTCCTGTAGTATTTTCCAATTTGGTATTTACTCAACAATCTTATTGTAGAGTAAATTGTGAAGGAATTTTGTTCATTTTGTGTCTATTTTGTGAACAATTAGAATTATACTAATGGTACAATATTATGAACCTTTATTATGATTTTGTTAAAAAGACCATGTCTTGGTGTGAACAAGGTCTTTTCTTAAAATTACTATTTAGTCTTCTTTCCTCTCAATCGTGATCATCCGTTCAATATGATCCTCTTTACTGGCCTTTTTGGCAAAAACCTTTATTAAATAGGTCCCATCTGCTGGAAGCTGGTCGTCTGGGATGTCCTTGCGAATAAGTCCCTTTTTCACATTGGTAATCGTATCTAAATATGCGACAAAACGATAATCCTCCGGGTTAAACAAGGCAATCCCAAATTCCTCCGCCCCGCCCGGTAAATACACCTCATAGCGGTACTGTCCTGGTTTGTCTCCTTCGGCAAAATCAAAGCCCATTACCCGTGGATAGTCCGGCTCCTCTAGTACATATAGATACGGAATGCGAACCGTTGCCCCGCCCGCCTGCAAGCGGAGGTACCCGTCGTGAATTTTCCCTTTAAACACCTGCGGGTCAACCGTTAACTCGACCGTTATGTCCTTGGTCTGCTGAGGTTCGAGCGTAAACGAAAGCGGCAGCCTCCATTCCAGTCCATCGACATACGGCGGGATATCAAACGAATAACGCTGGTCTTGCTGGCTTGTATTTTCGACATGCAGAAAGGCTTTATGGGCGTCACTCTGTTCCGTAAATTTCCCAAACCGGATACTGCTTGGTGTGACGAGTGTGGTGGCTTGGATCGCTTCGTCGACCTGGATTCTGCCTGCCCCCTGTTCAAAGGTGCGGTAGTAGGCGGGTTCACTACGTGTCCCAAGGGTTCGGTCAGTGTTGGCGGTGGTCCGACGCCCAGCTCCGTTCGGGATGGTCGCCGTACGGTCAACGCTATTAGACTTTGCGAGCGGTTTTGCCGTGTTCATCAGGGACGCTTTAATTTGTTCGGGCGTCCAGTCCGGATGGGCCTGCTTAATTAATGCACAGGCCCCAGCGACGTGCGGCGCCGCCATACTCGTCCCTTGGAGCGATAAATAGCCGCCTGGAATCGTCGAATTAATCGCTACCCCGGGCGCAACAATATCCGGTTTGATTTCCCAGGTTCCCGTCACCGGGCCCCGCGAGCTAAAGTCAGCGAGCCGGTCTGAATCCTCGCTGACCGTGACCCTTGCCGAGGTGGTTTGACTTTTTAAGGCTTTTTGTAAAATAACCCCATCTTCCTTCGAGATGGCCCCAACTGGGATCGACATTTGCGTATCGAGGTTTCCCATGAAACGGCCGCCGCTCATATTGTTGTAGATGAGCACCGCTTTTGCCCCTGCCCGCTTCGCATTTTCCGCTTTCTTTGAAAAAGTTAAAATCCCTCTTTTGATGAGGGCAATTTTTCCATCGACATTTTTCAATTCGTCTGGTCTGCCGATGCCACCATCGACAATGTCAGCGGAGCGGTCGAGCGACCACTTGGCTGAGCCTTCGAGCGGTTCAATCTGGAATTTATCCCGACTTCCTTCTATTAAAAGATAGGGTGTCTCCAAAGTTGGGGTCGATGCACCTACCGATATCGCTTTGGAGGCGGTCCCGGGTGAGCCAACACTCCAAACATTTGGCCCGGAATTACCAGATGCCGCCACGGCGACAATTCCGCGGTCGACCGCGCGGTTGAGCGCGAGGCTGATTGGCAGGTCGGGCCCGTTGATATCATTCCCAAGCGAGAGATTGACGACATCCACTTTATCCTTAATCGCCTGGTCAATCGCCGCGAGCACCTGCTCGGTGGTCCCGCCCCCGCCCGGCCCAAGCGCCCGGTACGCAACAATTTTTGCCTCCGGGGCAACGCCTTTTATTTTTCCATTGGCTGCAATAATGCCGGCCACATGGGTTCCGTGGATCGTCGCCTTCCCGAGCGCCAGCGTTTCCATCGGATCGCGGTCGTTGTCAACCAGGTCACGGCCGCCGGCATAATTGCGCTTGAGGTCGGGATGGGTGTAATCGACGCCCGTATCAATGACCCCGACCGTTACCCCCTTTCCCGTCAGCCGTTCATTTTTTTCATCAAAAAAACTGCGGACTTCTTCCCCACCAATAATTTTGACGCTTTCCTCGGTTTCGGCTTGGTAGGTAATAACCGGCGAGACGTTTTTGATTTGTTTATGGCTGCGGCCGATTTCGGCAAGTGTTTCTGCACTGCCTTCGACCGAGAATCCATCAAGCGCATGGTGGAAAACACGGCGCAGCTTAACGCCTTTATAAGGTTTCATGAGTTGCTGGATTTCCTGGTCGGTGTGTGGTTTGTCCAGGATTATAATGGCGGTTGTCTCCTGCGTGCTTTTGGTGATCGAAGGATGGATGAGTATTTTCGGAGTTTGAAAAGCTAGCAGTAACGCGAGTAGAAGTTTCATCGATAGATTTCCCCTTTTTCCATATCGTTTTCTTAGAAGGGCGAAAGTATGCACGACTATTTTGGGAAACGGGAATCGGGTAGATCCTATTTACTTGGTTGGAACTATGTATGCTTTGATTTCCTATTTACTTGGTTGGAATCGTGTATGCGTTGATTTCCTTTTCATCGAGCGGGCACAGGAGTTGATTTTTCGGAAGTGTGTATTTTGTTCCTCGTTTAGAGCCATTAGACGTGAGGTTAAGCGCCCTTAGTTGTTTCCCTGCTACAAAGGTGGATTTAATATGTGTAAACTCAGCAAACTGCTTCCTTGTAATCGTCGGTCCAATCAAGAGAAAATAATCATCTACAGTTGGAAGATGAGCCGTTTTTGAGATTAACAGGCAATTAGGACAGTGCCAATTTGCTGAATAATAATCCATCTTGACGGTTTGACACTTAGGACATAACACTCCAGTTATAATGTCGTCTTTTGAGAATTTGTAAGTTTGGAGAATATTAGGAATAGGAGTTTGATGGTGGGCTAAAAGGAGGTCCACTAATTGGCTGATTTTTCTTTTGCTAAACACGGGTTTTTGATACTTCATTTCAAGCACTTCCAGTTTGTCCAGAAGTGACTCGGCATAAATCAACTCATTGAAAATTTGCTGATTGTCAGCGGTTGTTTCCACTTTAGTCGTCGGTTTACTGATGATTACCACTTTTTCAATTGGCAAACCCTGCATTTGCATCTTTCTGAGCCAATTTACAAATTGCAGTTTCTGCCTTTTCACCTGAAGAATTGGATTCGAAATGCCCTCTTCTTCATTATTAAATTCCTTGGTTACATGATTGGTTTCCTTGTTAAAAATCAATTTCTTTGATAGATTTTTGACTTCTGCCATGAAGATAAACCTCTTTGAAAGGATCACTAAATCAATTTGGAATGCCTTCTTGTCAGTTAGCCGCAGGCCATGAAAAATGTAATATTGATCTTCTGGCAAAAGCGAAAGATAGTAGCTGCATTCCTTCTCTCCGTATTATCCCTTCAGCCACGATCTTAAATCTCGTTCGACGGTTGGCATGATTGGATGATTTTTCGATACCCTGCGGAGTATTGCCATACCTTGGTAAGCTTGAATTGGTAACTTCAGTTCTAAAACGACCATTTACATCACCTCTTTATATATATTCAGTGGTAATTTCTATTAAAAGATTAGATATCCTCCTTAAAAATTAAGCAAATTATATCTTTTTAGTGAAATATAGTCTTTTTGCCGTTTATTTTTTAAGTCTATTTCGGTTCTTGTTATCGTTTTATGTTCTTTATTCAAGTTCAAAAATGTTCTCGTTGGAGTTTTGTGCCATTTCTCGGTGGTTTTGTGCTATTTTGGGCCGGTTTTGTGCCGATTTCTAGAGTTTTGTGCCATTTTCAAGGTGTTTTGTGTTATTAGACATTTTTTTCCAAAAATGAGCTCTTTTTTTAAAAAATAAATTGGTTCCACAGTATGGATTTTCTCTTATTTCGAGAAATATATCGGGTTCCAAAAGGGATTTTGTATTTTTCGAAAACAATTTGGGTTCCAGTATGGATTTTCTCTTTTTTTAAGAAAAATAATTGGAGTTCCAAAACCGACTTTTATTTCCCCAAAAAAACAATTAAGGCTCCCAATCTCATTATTTTTTCCAAAAAACAATGACTTATTTTTAATAAAACCAACAAAAAAAAAGCCGAATACTCTCGACTTTTTTTCAAACGGTATCTTATTTCGTTCCAAACAACCGATCTCCTGCATCACCAAGGCCTGGGACGATGTAGCCGTGGTCATTTAATTTCTCATCTAATGCAGCAATATAGATATCCACGTCCGGGTGGGCTGACTTTACTGCTTCCACGCCTTCTGGTGCCGCAATTAAACACATAAATTTGATATGTTTCGCGCCGCGCTTCTTCAAGGAGCGAATTGCTTCAATCGCCGAACCGCCTGTTGCGAGCATCGGATCAACCACAATGAAATCACGCTCTTCTACATCACTTGGCAGCTTAATATAATACTCAACCGGAAGCAATGTTTCAGGGTCCCGGTATAAACCGATATGGCCCACTTTCGCAGCTGGGATTAATTTTAAGATGCCATCAACCATTCCGATTCCTGCACGCAAAATGGGCACAATCCCAATTTTCTTTCCGGATAATACCTTAGATTTCGCTGGGCAGACAGGTGTTTCGATATCGATATCCTCAAGCTGCATATCTCTGGTAATTTCAAACGCCATCAGCGTCGCGACTTCATCGACAAGCTCGCGGAACTCCTTTGTTCCTGTGTTTTTATCACGTATGTAAGTTAGTTTATGTTGAATGAGTGGATGGTCGAAAACGAATACCTTGGCCATAATCATCGCTCCTTATTTTAAATTATAAACACTTCGTCTCATTTTACAGAAAAATAAGGCAATGAGCAAATAGAAATCAGCACTTTCAACTAGTTAGATTTTTCAAAAAAAATCGGCCCACGATAGGCCGATTCTCTGTTGCTAAAATAAGAAAGTATAAGTTTTTGAACCTAGACAACTGTCTAGCTCCAGCGCCCTAGCGGCTAGTGTCCTTCGCTCTCCAACCTACGATAAGTCAAGCACGCATGCACCTTCGGCTCTTCGTGTTTCCTTTATCTCAGTTGGAGCGCTCCAGGCCATACGCCACTGAACAGGGCGCTTGCGCTTTTCTTATTAATATTCTGGATAAAGAGTAAATTTGCTTGTTAATGCTTCGACACGACCTTGCGCTTCTTCAAGTTTCGCCGCATCTTCATGGTTTTTCAAGGTAAACGCGATAATTGAAGCGATCTCGTCCATATCCGCTTCAACAAAACCACGGCTTGTCACTGCTGCAGTACCGATGCGGATACCGCTTGTTACAAACGGACTTTGTTGATCAAATGGAATCGTGTTTTTGTTAACCGTGATGCCCACCTCATCAAGGACCTTTTCAGCAACCTTGCCAGTTAATCCAAGCGTCGTTACATCCACTAACAAGAGGTGGTTGTCCGTTCCGCCTGATACTAACTTCAAGCCTTCCTTTTGAAGGCTTTCAGCTAAGCGCTGGGCATTCATGATAATCTGACCTGCATATTCTTTGAAGCTGTCCTGTAATGCTTCGCCAAACGCAACAGCTTTCGCAGCAATGACATGCATAAGTGGACCGCCCTGAATTCCAGGGAAGATCGATTTATCAATTTTCTTGCCGAATTCCTCTTTGCAAAGGATCATCCCGCCGCGTGGACCGCGTAATGTTTTATGCGTAGTTGTGGTAACAAAATCAGCGTACGGTACTGGGTTTTGATGCAATCCTGTCGCAACGAGTCCAGCGATGTGCGCCATATCCACCATGAGGTATGCACCGACTTCATCGGCAATCTCACGGAACTTTGCAAAGTCAATCGCGCGAGGGTACGCACTAGCACCAGCTACAATCATTTTCGGCTTGTGCTCGAGTGCCTTTGCACGCACATCATCATAATTGATGCGGTGCGTTTCTTGGTCCACACCATATTCAACAAAGTTATATTGAACACCACTGAAGTTAACTGGGCTGCCGTGTGTTAAGTGGCCGCCGTGGGATAAATTCATGCCAAGCACGGTGTCACCTTGCTCTAGAACTGTGAAGTAAACCGCCATATTAGCTTGTGCACCTGAGTGAGGCTGCACGTTCACGTATTCCGCTCCGAAGATTTCCTTTGCGCGGTTGCGGGCTAAATCTTCGACGATATCAACATATTCACAGCCGCCATAATAGCGTCGGCCAGGATAGCCTTCTGCATATTTGTTTGTTAAAACGGACCCTTGGGCTTCCATGACTGCTTCACTTACAAAGTTTTCTGAGGCAATTAATTCGATTTTTGAACGTTGACGACCTAATTCTTTTTGAATCGCTTGAAAAACCTGTTCATCGGCTTGTGGCAAATGCTTCATGACAAAAATCCCCCTTAATATGTAAGTCACTATAGATAATTTCGAAAATTCTTATTCATTTTAGCATGAAACACCCTCAAAATAAAAGGGAAACATTTTTCGGTTTTTAATTATTTTTTTACCTAATGTGGAATATTTTTATATATCAGAACTTTGATTTCCGAACGAAATTAATTTTTATCACAATAACATTCGTATTTTAATGTGATACATCAAAATTTTCCAGCTAATAAAAAACTTTAATGATGGTGCCTGACACCAAAGTTTATTAAGAGCAGCTCGAGTTTTCCTGATTCCGTTCGTATACGGCTCTTGCGCCGCCGATCAGTTTCGGGCGTACTTTGGCGAGTGTTACATGGGCCTGTCCGATGCTTTTTTGCTTCACGCGGACTGGAACGGCGACATGTTTTAAGTGCATCCCGATGAGTGTGTTGCCGATGTCAATCCCGGCATCCGCTTTCACAAACTCCACTACAACCGCGTCTTCCATTGCTCCAAACGCGTAAGTGGCCATCGCCCCGCCTGCTTTACGGACAGGGACAACTGACACTTCATCGAACCGCCTTTCCTCGGCAACCACACGTTCGACGACCAAGGCCCGGTTTAAATGCTCACAGCATTGGAAGGCAAGCGTGATCCCCGTCTCCGCTTGAAGGTTTTTCAAACAGCAGTAAATCATTTCCGCCACTTCAACCGTACCAGAGGTGCCAATTCTCTCCCCAATCACCTCACTCGTACTACAGCCGACCACTAACAGCTGCCCTTGTCTTAACGCACCCTGCTCTTTGAATTCCGTTAAAATCGCTTCCAGTTCTTGTTCACACGTTTGAATCATACGCCTTGACCTCCACTAAAAAAGATTTCCAGTCCAGCCCGAGCTAATTTAGAGGTGCTTATCCTCGTATTCACCAATTTTTCCTATCCGGTTCGCATGACGGCCGCCTTCAAATTCACCCGTCAGCCAGATTTCAGCTATATCTCTGGCCAGGCCAGGGCCAATGACGCGTTCACCCATCGTTATGATGTTTGAATCATTATGAGCCCGCGTTGCTTTGGCACTAAACGTATCATGGACCAAGGCACAGCGAATCCCTTTCACCTTGTTAGCAGCAATACTCATGCCAATTCCCGTTCCGCAAATCAGAATCCCGCGGTCAAACTCGCCGCTCGCTACCTTCTCAGCAACTGGCAGGGCGTAATCTGGATAATCAACCGATGTTTCACAGTCACAGCCAAAATCTTCAAATTCGATTCCCAGTTCGTTAAGTAATTGCGCGATTTCTTTGCGAAGATTCACTCCGCCATGGTCTGATGCTAATGCCACTTTCATATTAAAAACCTCCTCAATTCTATTTATCTTTTACAGACAAACCCCAGCTCCTCGCCACTAGTGTCCGTCACGAAAAGGATCTTTGCTTTCCTGATTAATTTTGACATACCGCCACAAAAATATAAAGTTTCAATCAAAAAATAAAAGCCCTCTTCGAAAAGAGAGCATCGTTTACTTTAGTTTTCCAATCGCTTTATCAATTAATCCATTTAGTTCACGAAATGTTTCTTCGTATATGGCGAGCGGTCCGCCGTACGGGTCGACGACATCATGATTGAAGCCTTCCCCGCTGTATTCCTTTAAGGTATATACCTTTTGACTCACATGAGGGTATTGCTGCAGAATGGCCAACTTATGTGAGGATGTCATCGTTAGGATGAGGTCGGCCCATTTGACCTCAACACTCGTTAACAAACTGGAACGGTGATTGTGCACGATCCCATTGTCCTCTAACACCCTTTTTGCATGTGTCGATGCCTCGCTGCCGTTCGCAGCATAAATGCCTGCCGACTTCACTTCGATCGCGTCGACCGCTTTTTTTTTCAAAATTGCTTCTGCCATTGGACTCCTGCACGTATTTCCTGTACATACAAACAAAATGCGCTGCAATGTGTTTGCCTCCTTACAAGATCTTATGTAATTTATTTTATCATATTTAAGTTAGAGATTCGAAATGGTTGGCCGATCCGCCCGTTAAAAGAAGGGAACGAGCAGCTTTAAGCCAAAGGCAAGTAAAATAGCTCCACCTAGTGCCTCACTATATGACCCGACCCAGCCCTGCATCTTGCGGCCAAGCAGCAGTCCCGCCCATGTTTGGATGGTTGCCATAATTCCAAAACACAAAATAACCATAATCGTCTTCGCACCATAAATGCCTAAGGTAAGCCCTACGGAAAAACTATCAAGACTCACACTCAAGGCAAAGAGCAGCAAGCCGAACCCAACTGGGGAAATAACCTTTTCATCGCTCTTTTTGAGGGTGGACCACACCATTTGCACACCGAGTAAAATCAGCAGAAAACCGCCGATAAAGGTCGCAAAGGTACCAAACTTATCTGATAAAAATTTCCCAGCAATTAAGCCAAGCAGCGGCATCCATACATGGAACAAACCGATCGTGATGCCAATATTAATAATTTTCTTGAGCCGAAGTTTGTACATCCCCATGCCAAGTCCAACTGAAAATGCATCCATCCCTAGCGCAAACGCCATTAACATAAGAGTTACTATTTCGCCAACCATTTCAGACATTCGGACCCCGCCTCCTTGGACTAACTACCCTAGCATATGCACGTCCAAACTAATTTAGAAGTCTCGTTCGGGAACTGGAATATTGGCCGCTTACGTCTATTATACCGCTTCTTCCTCGTTTCTAATTCCAAAATTTGTTACATAATGGTGTTTGCGACCGCAAATACTTGGTGCCTGACACTTAGAAAAGCGGAGGCGCCCGTTTAACGGCGTATGGACTGGAGCGCTTTGACTGAGATAAAGGAAACACGGAGAGCGTAGCGATTCGATGTTGACTTATCGTAGGGAAAAGAGCGAAGTCCACTAGCCGTTGGGCGCTGCAGCTAGACAGTTATCTAAGTTTATAACCTTATAATGTCGTCATTTAAAAAAAACACCAGGTCCCCTTCGCGGAGAACCTAGTGTTTATTCAGCGATCAGTTTATTTCCAGCGGCTTTCTGAAGGCGGTTCATGATTGCATTTCCGACACCTTCGTTCGGAAATACCTCACTGTAAATGACATCGACCTTTTCTAAATTAAATCTTCGTAATGTATCATAAAGCTCCGCGGCAACCGTCGTAAGTTCCGCCCGCTTCCCGCAAGCTAGCACCACATCCGCTTCATACACATCAGCCTGCTCTTCCGTAGTCAGCACCCCGACCCGCAACCCCTCAAACCGCTTTTCTTCTACTAGACTCTGGAGAAACTTCGTGGTGCCTGACACCATAAATAGAGGTGCATTCGGGGCGTAATGTTGGTATTTCATGCCCGGGGCTTTCGGCCGGGCCGCCTCGTCTGTTAATGCGGCATCGACACGTACTTCACCGAGCACGGCCTCAAGTTGCTCCTTTGTTACCCCGCCCGGTCTTAAGATAACCGGAATCGCTTCCGTGCAATCGATGACCGTTGATTCCACGCCAATTCCTGTTGCGCCGCCGTCGATTACACCAGCAATTTTCCCGTTTAAATCGTCCATGACATGTTGGGCTTTCGTTGGACTTGGTTTGCCCGAACTGTTGGCGCTCGGGGCAGCAATTGGCAGTCCACAACTTTTCAACAACGCCAGTGCGACAGGGTGGTCCGGCATCCTCACTGCAACCGTCGACAATCCCGCCGTGGCCGTTTCCGCTAGGACGCCTTCTTTCTTTTTAAAAATAATCGTCAGTGGTCCCGGCCAAAACGCATCCATCAACACTTCAGCCTTGTCGGGAACCTCAGTTACAAACGTGCTCAGCTGCTTTTTTTCAGCGATGTGGATAATTAGTGGATTATCACTCGGCCTTCCTTTGGCCGCAAAAATCTTCCCAACCGCCACATCACTTTCCGCGTTCCCTCCAAGACCATAAACCGTCTCCGTTGGCAGGGCAACCACTTCGTTATCCCGTAAAAAATTCGCTGCATCCACAACCTGTGGATTATTTTCAAGATTATCCACATACTTATCCACTTTCCAAACCTTTGTGTTCATAATTATCCACCTTTATCACGAATGAGTCTTCTAGCGAAATTTGGCGAATTTAGTCACCTAGACTCATATTTTAAGCTCAATACGTTTGAAAGTATAAAAGAAGGTGGGCATAAATACAAGTGTTATCCACAAATTGTGCACAACTTCCTTGAAATAGTGGATAACTTTGTGGATATATCCACAATTATAGTGAAAATTTCAAAAATATAGAGTTATCCACATTTAAAACGTGTCGAATATGTTCAGATTGATAAAATTCGCTGGGTATTTCTGCCCGGTCAATCCTCTGGAAGCCCAATATTTCGAAAAATGGTAAGGCTACGCTCTTATTTGTTGCCAAAAACAAACCTTTCATCCCTTTTTCTTTCGCTAATTGCACCATTTGATCAAAAAGAACGAAGATTTCCTTTTCAGCTTGTCCAGGTGTAACAACGAGGGAGCGCAAGAGCCCGAACTCCGTGAAGGCCTCCATGCCAAGCGAACCCTTTAAGATGCCATCCTCATTCTCTAGCAGCAAAAAATAGTCAATCGTATCCTCGGTTAATCCATCCGTTCCCAGATTGGCTCTGGATAAAAACTGTCGTAAACTGCCCAAGTCTTGTTTATTTGCTCTGCGAATCAATGCCTGCATCGCTTCCACCTCTTTTTTTAAGATTCTACTCTATGAATATGGATGAGCTAGAACAAATAGAACCGCTAGAAACGGGAATCTAGTAAAATTTTATTAAAGAAACGACCACAGCCTCGCCGCATTTTTCCACACAAAAAACCAGCCCCATTGCCGGAACTGGTTCTAATTAAACATCTTCTCCCACATCTCTACGACGAAAAACTTCACTTCCACCGGCTTTTCATCTTCAGCAGTATACACAGGCGCATCCTTTTTAGCCAACTTTACCGGCTCATCTTCAACCTCAACCATTATCTCATTGAACACCGGCGCATCTTTTTCGATCAACCTCTCCGGCTTCTTCATTTCTTCTTCGTCCACAGTTGTGGCTTTTTCCTCTTTTTCAGACTTGACCTTAACCTCTTTTTCTCCCTTAACCTCAACCGCTTTCGTATCCTCAACTGAGCTTGCTTCTTCCTTTACTTCTTCTTTTACCTTTTCAACCGTTGCCACCGTTTTGGCCTTTTCAACCTTTTCCTCGGACTTAGCAGTAGCAGGTCTCACTGTTTTTGCCTTCGCCTTTTTCTCTCCCTCAAAGCCATCACTCACAGCCACCCCATTTGAAAAATCAAGAAAGCATAATGGCGGGTAAAGCACGCACCACCAGTTCGCGCCTTCCCCCGAACCTAACGTAATCAAAATCGCTTGATATTCACCAGCTGGATATAAAAATTGACCATATAATTTCGTCGGAAACTGAACCTTGCCAAACTCCACTTTCACTGATTGATCGGACCCTTGATCGCGGACCACTTGTTCCGAAATCGCTTGAATCTCAGGAAGCTTCGACTTGATGACCGTTCTTGCTTTTTCCATCGACGTTAAATCCTGAACCCACAGGGTAATCTGTGCATTCACCGCGTCGCGGACTTTCCGTTTAATGGCTTGATCCTCTTCAAAATCACTATTCGCAAGAATCCTGAGCCGAATCGCTTCACCAGGAATCACAATCGATTCTTTCGCTGCGGCTTCCGTCTTCGGCATATATAAACTCAACATCGTCCCTAAAGACAAAACGATAAGATATCCCCAAACAATCACTTTACTTTTCAATTCTAGCACCGTCCCTTCGATACCTTCATTTTGGACAAAATGCCAGAATCTTAAACTATTAAATTTTAATATTTTCCAAAGAAACGATTGGATGTCTTCCACTCAAAAGGATAAAATCTAATATATGATAAAATATGTAGAAGGTCTTTCTGTAGAAAATAAATCTAAGGGAAATGGAGTGTAAAAAAATGGATCATTCAAAATCGGAATACGTGGACTTAAAAGTAATTTGCCCCGACGATTGCGGCAACGCACCCAAAAAAGCATACCTCAAAGAATTTAGCATCGCTTTTGCACACAACGACCTCGCTTTTCTATCAGAGAATATCACCGACGATTTTCACTGGAATATCATCGGCCAACATCCGTTCCAAGGAAAAGAAAAAGTGATCGAAATCCTCAAACAAAACCAAAATAATAAAGTAACCGAACTGCAGATTAACACCATTATCACCCACGGATATCACGGCTCAGTTAACGGTACCCAAATCGTAGAAAACAAAAAGAAATTTGCATTCTGTAACGTATACCAATTTGCCAGTTCCCGTAATAACTCCAAAATAAAAGAAATGACATCCTATCTAATTGAACTATAAAAAAGCTCAGAGCCATCATACTCTGAGCTTTTTTATGATTTTCATTATAGTAAATTCTCCACATGACCGGAACCTAAGCCCCGAAGCCGATCTCCGCAAACACCATCCGGTCCTTGCCATTTAAATCATTCACAATCTCTACCTTTACACTTTCAAAAGCTTTTTGAAAAAGCTCCGCTACCGCTTCGCCCTGACCGGCCCCAATTTCAAATCCAACCAGCGCGCGCTTCTCTAGTACTCGCGGTAGCTCAACCATAAAGCGGCGGTAAAAATCCAAGCCATCCGTCCCCGCAAACAAAGCCCGGTGCGGCTCATGCTCCGTCACAACCTCCGACATCGCCGTCATGTCACCGAGCGGAATATACGGTGGATTCGAGAGGATCACATCAAACCGAGCCCCGCTCACCATAAACGGGCCAAGCAAATCCCCCTGAACAAACTCCACCTCCGCCCCAAGCCGGGCCGCATTCTCCCGTGCCACAGCCAGCGACGCCTCCGCAATATCAGTGCCTGACACTCGAAGTTCCGCTTCTTCCAGCTTCATCGTAATCGCGATGGCGCCGCTCCCGGTCCCGATATCCGCTAACCTGATAACCTGCTCTCCACTGAACAGCTGCTTGATCCGTTGAAGTGCACCGTAGACGAGTTCTTCCGTTTCCGGCCTCGGGATCAGCACCTCTTCATTGACGATAAACGGGCGCCCGTAAAACTCCTCCGTGCCGATGATATATTGGACCGGCACACCCTTCACGTGTTCACCAACCGCTTTTTCAAAGACTTCCCACACGCCCGGAGCTAGGTCATCGCGGACATTCGCAAACAACTGCGCCCGCGACATTCCGGTGAAATGGCGAAGTAACAGCTCCCCTGCATTCTCATCACGACGCGCTGAAACTAAAAAAGAAGAAGCCCATTGAAGAGCTTCATAGACTTTTTTACTCATTAGAGGCACTTTCCAGCCTGCGCGCTTGATCATCCATAATCAGCGCATCGATGACATCATCGAGCTTGCCTTCTAAAATTTGATCAAGCTTTTGAATCGTCAAGCCAATACGGTGGTCCGTCACCCGGTTTTGCGGGAAGTTATACGTACGAATCCGCTCCGAACGGTCACCCGTACCAACCGCAGATTTACGGACAGAATCATACTCCGCCTGCGCTTCCTGTTGATACTTATCATAAATCCGTGCGCGTAAAACCTTCATCGCCTTATCTTTGTTCTTGTGCTGCGATTTCTCATCCTGAATCGAAACCACAATCCCAGTTGGAATATGCGTTAACCGAACTGCTGACATCGTCGTGTTAACGGACTGTCCGCCGGCGCCACTTGACGCAAACGCATCAAAACGGATATCTTTATCATTAATTTCCACTTCTAATTCTTCCGCTTCCGGCAAACAAACAACTGTCGCCGTCGACGTATGAATCCGGCCGCTTGACTCCGTCTCCGGAACACGCTGCACACGGTGTGCGCCGTTCTCATACTTCAACTTCGAATAGGCACCCTGGCCGTTGATCATAAAACTAATTTCCTTATAACCGCCAAGACCAGTCGGGTTCGCATCAATCAATTCCGTCTTCCAGCCCTGCGCTTCCGCATAACGGCTGTACATGCGATATAAATTCCCAGCAAACAAGGCCGCTTCGTCACCGCCCGCTGCTCCGCGGATTTCAAAGATAACGTTCTTGTCATCATTCGGATCCTTTGGAATCAGCAATAGTTTCATCTTAGCTTCCAACTCAACGATTTGCGCTTCCAGCTCATTAACTTCTTCCTTCACCATTTCACGCATATCCGCATCCAGCTTCTCATCAAGCATCGCCTTAGCATCCTGAAGTTGTTCGCGCGCATCTTTATATTCACGGTAAGTTAGTACAGT
The DNA here is from genome assembly GCF_900177675.1 of Bacillus sp. OV166. GTDB lineage: Bacteria > Bacillota > Bacilli > Bacillales > Cytobacillaceae > Neobacillus. The sequence continues at coordinate 6,482,260 of NZ_FXWM01000001.1, forward strand.
TTCTTGTATATCAGATTGTTCTTTTGAATATTCACGAAGTTTCTTTGAATCATTAATAATTTGTGGGTCGCTCAAAAGTTCATTCAACTTATCATAACGATCTTCCACCGATTGAAGACGATCAAACACGGTCTATTCACCTCAATTTTTTGTCCATAACATTCTAATTATAGTATAGGTGAAAACAACCGTCAAAACCAAATTAAGGGGAAATTTTTTCGCGGGGTGATTTTTCAAGTTAAAATCCTTTTTTTAAAAAGGAACTCAAGCTACAGCCGTAGAAAAAACATGCCCTGATAATCAGAGCATGCTACCTTCGGTCTTCTTTGACACGTACTTCAATTTTATACCGCGGCAAGGCCTGGATTAGTTTCCGATGGAGTCGTGCTTCGGCATTAATTTTTCCCCGCTCAGACTGCATTCCTTTTTTATAAACAGATACCCACATCCGGTCGCCGTTGATCCAGATGGAATCGGCCGTAAACTCATTGGAATCCGCGATGACTTGCTTAGCCTTTTCGATATCGTTGCCTTGATTATTCGCACCAGCTTCGCTGCCGCTTCCTGTCCTCTTCAGGTCAAGGAAGTTCGGATTTTGATTGGTGATATCATCTTCGACCATATGCTGCTTATTCTTGCCCCGATCCGACATATTCGTCGGCGTGTTGCGGTCATTGCCACGATTGGACATATAATTGGGTGCGGATTGGTCACGCCGTAGGTCATAAGCTTCTTCATTCCCATGATTCCCACCCTGATTCCCGTTACAGCCGCTTACTAAAAACAACATACTTAATGAGAGAAACAACATAAATTTTTGCATCTTACACCTCCCATTACTATCATGCCCGGTCACGGCAGCAACAGGTCGAGTGAATTCTTTCCAAGTCCGGGAGGAGGAATTTGGCGGTCCCACAAGGGAATCCGCCAAAACTGGGTAGAATTCCGCCAACTTCCAAAGTTATTCCGCCAAACTACCCAGAATTCCGCCGAACTCGAAGTTTATTCCGCAAACTACCCAAACATTCCGCCAAACCGCAAATTTCCCCCTAATAAACAAAAAAACTACCTGAGAACCCCTTCTCAGACAGTTTTTCCAATGGTGTCAGGCACTAATTATGTAAACTCAACCAACCCTGACATTCATTTGTAACTTCTTGGTCTATGCATGAACGGTATAGGACGCCGTTTTTGGGACTTCGTGATGATGACGGCAGCGGGGCTCGTACGCTTCGGAGGCACCCACTAATATGACTGGGTCATGGTAAGAGGCTGGACGTCCATCAATTAGACGCTGCGTCCGGCTTGAAGGCGAACCACAAACAGAACAGACCGCCTGCAGCTTCGTCACCGATTCAGCAATCGCCATCAACGCAGGCATCTGCCCAAACGGCTCACCGCGGAAATCCATATCAAGACCCGCACAAACCACCCGATGACCGCTATCAGCCAGCTGTTGCACAACCCTGAGAATCCCCTCATCAAAAAACTGAACCTCATCAATGGCGATAATATCCATATCTGCTTCCACATGGTGAAGAATCTCAATCGAATGAGTAATTGGCTTCGCGTCAAAAGAAGATCCATTATGAGAAACGACAGATTGATCGTGATAGCGATTATCAATTTTCGGCTTAAAAACAGCTATCTTTTGTTTGGCGAACTGAGCACGTCTAACGCGGCGAATCAATTCCTCCGATTTCCCAGAAAACATACTGCCACAGATAACCTCAACCCATCCGCTTTGCTTCATTAAATACATAAAACGGCGTCTCCTTCCAAGCAAATCCTTAAATATCTATCAATTATTTGAATTTTATTTAAATAAAAAACAGGCAAGTAAATTGCTGCTTGCCTGTACTTTTTACAATTATTGTTGCTGTTGGCTCTTGATGCCGTATTTCTTGTTGAAACGGTCAACACGTCCGCCAGCTTCAGCGAATTTTTGACGACCAGTATAGAATGGATGACATTCTGAACAAGTTTCAACGCGAATTTCTTTCTTCACTGAACCAGTTTCAAAAGTGTTTCCGCATGCACAAGTCACCTGTACCATTTTATAATTTGGATGAATTCCTGCTTTCATTCTTTTCATCTCCTTCCGCCCTGAATCATTCGAAACAGAGTTATATAAAGCACCTGCAAAAACCAAGTACTGAAATACTAAAAACACACTGCACCCATTATAACAAGCAAAGCCATGTTTGGCAAGTTGGGATTTATTGGTTTCTTTTCGGAAAGGAACCCATCATGTCCCATCTACCAGGGTTGTCCGATACCTAATTGACTAGGACCGGCTTAATTTGACCGCTTCACCGCATCGACTACGAACGTCTAGATTTCAGCTCTTCCCCTAGTTGCGCGAAGAACTCTTCATTCGACTTAGTTTGTCTTAATTTTTTCAAGAATCGTTCCGCAAAATCTGGTGAATCTGACATCGATTTTCTGATCGCCCATAATTTATCCAAATGATCCTTCGGAATCAACAGCTCTTCCTTACGCGTTCCCGAACGACGGATATCAAGCGCAGGGAAAATACGACGTTCAGCCAACTGACGGTCAAGGTGAAGTTCCATATTACCTGTCCCTTTAAATTCCTCATAAATCACGTCATCCATCCGTGAGCCTGTATCGACCAAAGCCGTCGCAAGAATTGTCAAACTGCCGCCCTCTTCGATATTACGGGCTGCCCCGAAGAAACGCTTCGGACGGTGGAAGGCTGCTGGATCAATACCACCAGAAAGCGTCCTTCCGCTTGGAGGAATTACAAGGTTGTATGCACGAGCCAGACGCGTAATACTATCCATCAGGATCACAACATCGCGTTTGTGCTCGACTAAACGCATCGCGCGGTCAAGCACCAGCTCCGCTACTTTAATATGATTTTCAGGTACTTCGTCAAACGTCGAACTGACGACGTCACCGGCAACCGAACGCTCGATGTCGGTCACTTCTTCCGGACGTTCATCGATTAACAGCATGATTAATTCCACTTCCGGATGGTTCGTTGTAATGCTGTTTGCAATTTCTTTTAACAGCATTGTTTTACCCGCTTTTGGCGGAGCGACGATTAAGCCACGCTGCCCAAAACCAACCGGTGCGACAACGTCCATAATTCTTGTCGATAGATGTTTTTGAGTCGTTTCTAATTTCATCTGTCTGTTTGGATATAATGGTGTGAGGCCTGGGAAGTACACCCGTTCTTTCGCTGATTCCGGATCTTCCCCGTTGACAGCCTCCACGTGCAATAGTCCATAATAACGCTCATTTTCCTTTGGAGGTCGTACCTTACCGGAAACTTTATCCCCATTACGAAGGTCGAAGCGGCGGATTTGCGAAGCAGAAATATAGATATCTTCTGAGCTTGGCGAGTAGTTAATTGGTCGTAAGAATCCAAATCCTTCTGATTGGATGATTTCCAAGACGCCTTCCATGAAAAAGTACCCCTGCTGTTCCGCACGAGATTTCAGGATGGCAAAAATTAATTCTTTTTTTGTTAATTTGCTGTAATAAGTTACTTTATATTCGCGAGCAAGCTCATAAAGCTCCTTCAGCTTCATATTTTCTAAACTTGAAATTGTTAAGTCCATTTGTGCACCACACTTTTATTTTTTTGGCTCTTTAAACTTGGTCGTTGATTTCCGCTCCAGGTGCGCAGCGCCGCGCGGGCGGTTTGGGAAGCCTCCTAGGCGCAAAGCGCCTGTGGGGTCTCCTCTGACCCGTCCTCGCGCAGGAGTCTTCGCACCTTCCGCTCCAATCAACGTAGGCTATAAATCAACAATGACCTCTAACACAGCCATTTCTTTCAATCAGATAATAATTAAGAGAGTTGAGGAATTGAAATAGAAGTAGTAAGAAATGAATAGAATTGCAGAAAAATGCATAAAACAATTACTATTTTACCCTCTATGCAAAAAATTAATCAACTAAATTTTCTATTTTCATTCATTGGGAATTTTTTCTTTGAAGGAGTTCGTTGAAAATTCCTAATCGAGTGTAATAGGAGTTTTTTAATTTAGGAGAGGTGATGCCATGAAGGGTGCCTGACACGCACTGGTGTCAGGCACCCTCCTTGCGGCATCGCCTATTTAATCACTAAATTAGGTTTTTTCTTTAAACTATGACGACCTTCGACAAAGCGGACGGTGCCTGATTTGGCACGCATAACGATTGAGTGGGTCGAACCGTAGGATCCTTTGAATTGAACACCGCGCAGCAATTCTCCGTCGGTAATCCCTGTCGCAGCAAAAATGGCGTCATCGCCTTTGACAAGGTCCTCCATCCGCAGGACGCGATTGACATCAAGTCCCATTTTGATGCAGCGCTCAAGCTCCGCATCATTTTGCGGCAATAGTTTACCGATGATTTCGCCGCCAAGACATTTTAAGGCAACAGCAGACAGAACGCCTTCAGGAGCACCGCCAGAACCAAAGAGAATATCCACACCGGTATTGTCGAATGCCGTATTAATGGCACCTGCCACGTCACCATCATTAATTAACTTGATTCTTGCCCCTGCTTCACGAAGCTGAGCAATGATATGCTCATGGCGCTCACGATTTAAAACAGTCGCCACGACATCCTCGATATCTTTATTTTTCGCTTTGGCAACGGCCTTTAAGTTGTCCAGAACAGACGCATTAATATCAATATGTCCGACTGCTTCGGGCCCAACCGCGATTTTTTCCATGTACATATCAGGAGCATGAAGAAGGTTGCCATGGTCAGCAATCGCAAGAACCGCTAAAGCATTCCAGCCGCCTGATGCTAAAATATTGGTCCCTTCGAGCGGGTCAACGGCAACATCGACGCGTGGTCCGTAGCCTGTCCCAAGTTTTTCACCAATATAAAGCATTGGTGCTTCATCCATTTCCCCTTCACCAATGACAACTGTACCCTTCATTGGCACGGTGTCAAACACATCGCGCATGGCAGAAGTAGCTGCACCATCGGCCTCATCTTTTTTCCCACGGCCCATCCAACGGGCTGAAGCTAGTGCTGCTGCTTCTGTGACACGGACAAGCTCCATCGTTAAACTTCTTTCCATCGGTCTCCATCTCCCTATGTCTTATGTTTATCTCCTGAACTTTGCTTTCTGTCTAGGCTACAGCGCTCAGCGGCTAAACCGGGCGCTTCCGCTTTTCTATTGTCTAGCTCCAGCGCCCAGCGGCTAGTGTCCTTCGCGCTTTTCTATGTGTTCTTCATCTGTTCTACTTCTTCTTTTGTCAACGCTTCCCGCCAAATGGTTGCACCGAGTCCGTTTAATTTTCCGACAAGGTCACTATAGCCGCGGTCGATATGTTCAAGACCGGTTACTTCAGTAATTCCTTCGGCAATCAATCCGGCAATGACAAGTGCGGCTCCTGCCCTGAGGTCGCTTGCCTTCACTTTGGCACCTTGAAGGTGAATCGGGCCATTTATGATGGCTGAGCGCCCTTCCACCTTGATATTGGCGTTCATTCTTCTTAGTTCATCGATATGCTTAAAGCGGGCACCGTAAATCGTGTCTGTCACAACACTTGAGCCGGCAGCCTTTGTCAGAAGCGTTGTAAACGGTTGCTGTAAATCGGTCGGAAACCCAGGATAAACAAGCGTTTTAATGTCGACAGCCTTTAATTTTGTTGACCCGTCAACAAACACTTGATCATCGCCGGATTCGACACGAACACCCATTTCGCGCAGTTTAGCAATTAATGATTCTAAATGCTGTGGGATGACGTTATCGATTAACACGCCTTCGCCTACCGCTGCGCCTAAAATCATATACGTGCCAGCTTCAATTCGGTCTGGAATAATGGTGTGTCGGCAGCCATGGAGTGATTCCACACCATCGATACGGATCACGTCCGTTCCTGCGCCTTTAATTTTCGCACCCATACTTGTTAGCAGCGTCGCCACATCAATGATTTCCGGTTCTTTCGCCGCATTCTCAATCACCGTTCGGCCTTTGGCCCGAACAGCCGCCAACATGATATTAATCGTTGCTCCCACACTGACGACGTCAAGATAAATCCGTGCGCCGCGAAGCTCGTCCGCCCGTAAATAAATCGCCCCTTGTTCATTGGTGATTTGGGCCCCAAGTGCTTCGAAACCTTTAATATGCTGATCAATCGGTCTTGGTCCTAAATGGCAGCCGCCAGGTAAGCCAATTACCGCTTTTTTAAATCGGCCGAGCATCGCACCCATTAAGTAATAAGAAGCACGGAGCTTTTTTACTTTCCCGTTTGGCAGGGGCATGGAAATCATGGTAGATGGGTCGACCGTCATATCGTTATCAGAAAGCTGAACGTTTCCGCCGATTTCTTCAAGGAGGTCCTTCAAGATTTCAACATCTGAAATGTCCGGCAATCCCTCAATTGTCACTGGTGATTCCGCTAAAATTGTTGCAGGAATTAACGCGACGGCACTGTTTTTTGCCCCGCTGATCCGTACAGTTCCCTTTAACGGATATCCGCCCGCAATTTTAAGTTTTTCCATTTTCGACTCCCTTCTAAGCCCTTGTAAGTCAATCGGTACGCATCCGCTTATTACTGAATGAGGCTCTAGGTATATTTTTCCATCACGAAAAGTCAAAATCCGACAGTTTGTCTATCCTTTAGTTTACACCAAAATTCTATTTTCATGTATGGTAATGAAAAATTTTTTCATAAAACTGGAAATTTATGCCTCTGTACGAGCTTTCCAGTCTGTTAGGAAGCCTTCAATGCCCTTATCTGTTAATGGATGATGGAATAATCCCATTAATACTTTGTATGGAATGGTTGCAATATGAGCGCCTCTTAATGCGGCCTTTTGTCACGTGAACTGGATTACGAATGGAGGCTGCAATGATTTCTGATTCAATTTTCAGTTTTCTTTCACAAACTGAAACCGCCCTTTGGTAAGGACGGTTTTCATTTTATCATATTTGGAACAAATATAAAAACGACATTGTTCCCGTTTTTCAGAATTGTCTTACGCTCTGCCTGAAGAACCGAATTCGCGAATTTTGCCAATAACAGTTGCTTTGATGGCATCACGAGCTGGTCCTAAATATTTACGTGGATCGTATTCTTCTGTTTTTACTGCTAATGTTTCACGAACAGCTTTTGCAGATGCGATTTGATTTTCTGTATTCACATTGATTTTTGCTGTTCCAAGTGAAACAGATTTTTGGATATCCTTTAATGGGATACCAGTTCCGCCGTGAAGGACTAATGGAAGACCAGTAATCTTGCCAATTTCTTCCATTTCAGAAAAACCAAGGTTTGGTTCGCCTTTGTAAGGACCGTGAACAGAACCTAATGCAGGTGCAAGGCAGTCGATACCTGTGCGTTTTACAAGTTCTTCACATTCTTTTGGATCTGCGTAAATGACGCCTTCAGCGATAACATCGTCTTCTTGGCCGCCAACAGTTCCTAATTCCGCTTCAACAGAAACACCTTTTGAATGAGCATAGTCAACTACTTTAGAAGTAATTTCGATATTTTCTTCAAATGGGTGGTGAGAAGCATCGATCATAACAGATGTGAAGCCTGCATCAATCGCTTCTTTACATTTTTCAAAGCTTGAACCGTGGTCAAGGTGAATGGCCACTGGTACTGTCACTTTCAAGTCTTCCATTAAGCCTTCAACCATTTTTACAACGGTTTTGAAGCCAGACATATAACGGGCAGCACCTTCAGATACCCCAAGGATAACTGGTGAATTTTCAGCTTGTGCAGCTTGAAGAATGGCTTGTGTAAATTCTAGGTTATTTAAGTTAAATTGCCCAACCGCATAGCCTTCTGCTTTTGCTTTGATGAGCATTTCTTTCATTGAAACTAATGGCATTTCTCTTCCTCCTTAGTTTAGGTCGCTATCTTTTTCAAAAATGGGCCTTCCGTATTAAGGTTTTCCCTCAATTTTACGGATTATGTATTACTTGAAAAAGATAACCAACCAGTAAAAAGTTCATATGTATCATATCAAACCAAGGTTCGAAATGCCATTAAAAAGTCAGAGTTTTATAAACTGTCATAATGAAAGCGCGTCCATTTAACTATTCCCACAGTTCTTATGTTTTTTATAAAAAAATGACGTTAATTCATCTTTTGAGGGATGTGTTTTCGAACGGCTGCACGAATATCATCAATGTCAAACGGCTTGGCAAAATGAGTGATCGCTCCAAGGTCCTTCGCTTCTTGAATCATATCCAGCTCGCCATAAGCTGTCATGATAATGACGCGGATTTCCGGATCGATTACTTTCATTCTTTTTAAAATCTCGATACCGTCCATTCCAGGAATTTTCATATCCAATAGGACAAGGTCGGGGTCATGCTTTGTTACAATTTCAAGAGCCTGAATGCCATTGGCAGCCTGAAAGGTCTGATACCCTTCTTTTTGAAACACTTCGTTTAGTAAGATTCGAATGCCAAACTGATCATCAACGATTAAAATTTTGTCTTTCATAACTCCACCTCTTCCTTATTTTTAAATTGCTTTTTTATTATCCCTCTATCTCTCACTTGTTATATTTCTCGCTGAAAGAGAAATTCTCCTGCAGAAATTTTGATATTTTTCTTTTATTTTTGCAGTGGCGAAAAAATGCTTATAATAATAGGGTGAATAGGAGGGTTTTAATGTTAAAAATGTTTACTACTCAATTAACCGGTCTATTGAAGCGGATTGAGGAAAAAGAGGAATATTCCTTTGAAGATGGCGCCCGCTTGCTTGCGCAAGGGCCGATATATATTTTTGCCACGAAGGAAATGAAGGCGG